>NISF01000010.1 GCA_002270295.1 Enterobacter sp. 10-1
CCAGTAAGAAGCCCATCCGCGAGGATGGGCTTTTTGCGTTTTGGGCTATTCATCTTCATCGATATAGAGTTGCCTGAGCGCGCTCATATTCACGATTAAAATCTTGCCGTATTTTGCCTCGATCCATCCCAACTTTTCCCATGCAACCAGACGCTTATTAATCGTCTGACGGGTGGTATTGATAATGGTTGCCAGGTCGTCCTGGGTTAAGTAAAGGTTGATTAATACGCCTTTCTCATGCCATTCGCCATAGCCTTCCGACAAGCTCACCAGACGTTTCGCCAGACGGGCTGAGACGGATAAAAGCGCGCTGTCATGGAGCATCGTGAAGGCGTTGCGCACCACTTTACACAGCAGTAGTGCCAGAAAATGGTGGAGGATGGGATAGTGCTGCAAAAGCGACTCCACGTCGCGCGGCTTCAGCGTCAGCAGTATTGTTTTGCCAAGAGCTCTGGCATCGTGGGTACGGACTGATTTGTCGATCATACCGATTTCACCAAACCAGTTGCCGGGCGAAAGATAGCGAAAAATACACTCTTTGCCATCGGCTGAGACGGAGCTGACTTTGACGGATCCGGTAATGACCGCATACAGCGCCTGTGATTCATCTCCGCGATAGTGGATCACTTCACCGTTTTCATACTGATAAAAGCTGGCACGGGACAACATCTGCCCACTAAGATAATCAGGTAGCGCCCGGAACCAGCTACTGGTCAGCAGGATCGCCTGGATCTCATCCTGCTGAAGATTCCATTCATGTGACTCCTGTGCTACGGCCAATATCTTAACCATCGTTGTTGCTGTCCTGATGTTGATTATTGTCGCAGCACTGTATCATTTCCGATTAATCAGAGTGCCGGAGATATGTCGCCTCACCGGATTTCATGGCGTGTGCCGGGGAGGGTATCGTCTGCGCTTTATCAATCCCAAACCGTCGCAATGCCAGAATCATCAGGCTACCTGATGCCGTGACCAGCGCGAGGAAATAGAGCCCTGCCTGCGGTGAGTTGAAGGAATGCTCTGCCCAGACGCGTAGATTTGGGGCGACGAAGCCTCCTAAATTGCCCATTGAATTAATGAGAGCGATCCCCGAAGCTGCGGCTGCTCCGCCCAGGTACGATGAGGGAAATGTCCAGTAAAGTGGCTGCATGGCAAGGTGTCCCGCAGCCGCAACGCATAGGGCGACAATCGCGATGAGCGGTATACTCGCAGCGAAGCCAGATAACGCGATGCCCACGGCTCCGCACATGAAAGTGACAGCTGCAACGTAGCGGCGTTCCTGCAGTTTTTCGGCGATCCGTGGCACGTAATATACCGCAATGGCGGCACACAACGGTGGGATAGCGGTGACAAAGCCAACCAGCAGACCGACTTTCGTGCCCATCAGAGTGGCGATCTGGGTTGGCAGGAAGAAATAGATCCCGTAACCGCAAACCTGGACGGTGAACCAAATCAGGCATAGGTAGAGCACGCGTACATCCAGTAGGGCCTGCCACACGCCTTTTGGACCATGGGCCAGTTTCATCTGCTCTTCATGATTAAGCGTCTGGCTTAGCGCCGCTTTCTCTTGCTGCGTTAACCACCTGGCGTCGTCAGGACGATCGTCCAGATAGAAAAAGACCCAAATCCCGACGGCTGAGGCCAACAAACCTTCGACGACGAACATCAACTGCCAGCCATGCAGGCCGAATGCCAGCGTCGTACCTTCCAGAGAAAGCAGCGAGCCGGAAAGCGGGCCGCCGATGATAAAGGCCAGCGGTGCGCCAAACAGAAAATAGCCGGTAACACGTGCGCGGATATGTTGCGGGAACCAGAAAGTCAGATAGAGAATGACGCCGGGAAAGAACCCTGCTTCACTCACCCCCAGCAGAAAACGTAAGAAGATAAACATCGTTTCGGTATGTGCAAACATCATTGCCGCAGAGACCAGACCCCAGGTGATCATGATCCTCGCCAGCCAGACCCGGGCGCCAATGCGGTAAAGCAGAATATTACTTGGGACTTCAAAAATGGCATAACCGATAAAAAAGATGCCGGCGCCAAAGGCGTAGGCTGCATCGCTTAGCCCTGTGTCCAGCTGGAATTCTTGTTTTGCAAAGCCGATATTTGAACGATCCAGATAGGCCAGAATAAACATCAGCGTGACCATCGGGATGATCCGTCGTATGGATTTACGTATTGCCTGTGATAAATCAAGATCGGTAGGGGCGGGCATAGTTCACCTCTTGGTATTTGTCATTATTTTTTGTCGTCCAGACGATGTACCTGTGAGGGTTATCTGACGCTGAAACGCTCAAGGGCTTCCCGCCGCAGCGTGGTGCCTGCGCCTGGCGCCGTGGGGAGAGAATAGAACCCCTCTTTCACTTCTACCGGATCGACGAAACACTCCAACGTCCAGGGGATGAATTCCAGCAGCGAGCAGGCCGGGTGCGCGATGACCAGATGCAACTGAGCCTGCATCATGTCACCGTGATGCGGTGTTACCGGCAGGTTAAATGCCTGCCCGAGGTCGGCAATTTCCCAGACTGCCGTCAGTCCACCGCAGCGCGTGGCGTCTGGTTGTAGGTAATCGACCGCCCCAGCGAGTACAAACTCTTTAAAAGAATCAAAATGATATAGTAGTTCTCCCAGGGCGAGAGGTGTGCTGATATGCTTGGCCAGCGCGCGGTGACTGGATACATCGTCATGCCACATCGGCTCTTCAAACCAGGTAATGTCAAAATCAGCCAGCCGTGAACCATACTGTTTGGCAGTGCTGATATCCCATTTGGCGTTCGCATCCACCATCAGATTGACGTCATCGCCGATCGCTTTTCTGACGGCTTCAATCCGCCTGAGGTCTTCTCGCGGGTCTGGCTTGCCGATTTTCATTTTGATGGCATTAAAGCCCTCTTCAAAAATCATCTTCTTACAGTCATCGACCAACTCGGCGGTCTCCCTGACTAACCAGCCACAATCGGTGTTATAGGCGGAAATGCGAGTGTGCTGTGAGCCGCCAAAAATTTTCCACAGCGGCTGTTCAACCATCTTGGCTTTCAGATCCCACAGCGCAATATCAATGGCAGAGAGCGCCATCTGCATCAATCCTCCGCGTCCTACCCAGATATTGGTTGAACTGCGGGATAATTTACGGTGCAGGTAACGAACTTCATTGGCATCTTCCCCGAGTAGCATCGGACCGAAAACATCGCTGATAATGGTGGTGAGCAATCTGTCGGTAGCGATATCAGCATGGGTACCCGTATAACCGTAACCGACCAGCCCGTTGTCCGTCTCAATCATGACGCCGGGCATGCCCCAATGTGTAATGCTGTGTGTAGAATCGCCGATGATATTTTTGGTTACCGGCACGTGCATAATAAATGTCGTCAGTTTGGTGATTTTCATGCTTGCTTCCTGTGGCTGTAAGACCTGATGGATTGCCGCAATGTAGCAATGGTCTTTCGGGAAGGCTGTCAAACGGTTTACACATCACCAGCGGCTGGCGAGATTAATTAAAATATTTGATACGGATCGCGAATTGCTCACATCCTCCTGGCGGGGATGGCCTTTTTATCTTTTTTATTCTTTGCTAAGCAGTAACGGATAGACACGGCTCGGGCCGTCAACCTCACAACGTCTCGCCACGTTAAACCGAATGGGGTTGAAACTTTTTCACCTTCTACGTGCAGACTCGACATTTTATTTATTCCTGGTTATTGTTAGCTGTCTGGATGTCTAAACGTTTATACGTATGCTATGAGGTAATAAAGTTATGCCTATTCGGGTGCAGGACGAGCTACCGGCCGTCAATTTCTTGCGTAGTGAGAACGTCTTTGTGATGACGACAACGCGCGCAACGACCCAGGAAATTCGTCCGCTGAAGGTGCTTATCCTCAACCTGATGCCGAAGAAAATCGAGACTGAAAATCAGTTCCTGCGGCTGCTATCAAATTCTCCGCTCCAGCTTGATATCCAGCTGTTGCGTATCGACGCGCGTGAATCCCGCAACACGCCAACCGAGCATCTGAACAACTTCTACTGCAACTTTGAGGACATCTGCGACCAGAACTTTGATGGCCTGATCGTCACCGGCGCACCGCTGGGGCTGGTTGAATTCAACGATGTGGCCTACTGGCCGCAGATTAAGCAGGTGCTGGAGTGGGCAAAGGATCATGTGACCTCGACGCTTTTTGTCTGTTGGGCCGTACAGGCCGCGCTCAATATCCTTTATGGCATCCCCAAGCAAACCCGCACTGAAAAAATCTCCGGCGTATTTGAACACCATATTTTGCACCCGCATGCGCTACTGACCCGCGGTTTCGACGATACCTTCCTCGCGCCACACTCGCGCTATGCCGATTTTCCGGCCGCATTGATCCGCGACTATACCGATTTAGAGATCCTGGCAGAAACCGAAGAGGGCGATGCCTATCTGTTTGCCAGCAAAGATAAGCGCATTGCCTTCGTCACCGGGCATCCGGAATACGATGCCGGTACCCTGGCGGGCGAGTTTTTCCGCGATGTGGAAGCGGGACTCAGCCCGGAAGTTCCGACCAATTATTTCCCGCATGATGACCCGCAAAACAAACCGCGGGCCAGCTGGAGAAGTCACGGAAACCTGCTGTTTGCCAACTGGCTGAACTACTATGTCTACCAAATCACGCCATACGATCTGCGGAATATGAATCCGACTCTGGATTAATCCTCCAGCCAACGCGATCCTAAAGCGTTTCAGCATTTTGCCTCTGGCACCTTCGGGTGCCTTTTTTGTTTCCGAAATTCAATTCATACGCGGAATAAACTTTAATTTTAATGTTATCAATATGTTGAATTGATATTAAAATTAAAATGGAAATTGTTTTTGATTTTGGAAAAATAATGCGTAGTCTTAATTGTGTTGAGCGAAAACCAGACAACGATCTTTCACTCGCGCCAACTGGATCAACCAAGAGGAGCTGCACAATGACGCAACAGGCGACAATCACTGACGAACTGGCCTTCGGCCAGCCTTATGGCGAGCAGGAAAAGCAGGTCTTAACGCCCGAGGCGGTGGAGTTCCTGGCGGAACTGGTGAGCCGCTTTACGCCTGAGCGCAATAGGCTGCTGGCGGCACGTATCCAGCAGCAGCAGGACATAGACGACGGAAAGCTGCCAGATTTTATTTCGGAAACGGATTCCATTCGTAACGGTGACTGGACGATTCGCGGTATTCCGGCTGATTTACAGGATCGCCGGGTGGAGATCACCGGCCCCGTTGAACGCAAGATGGTGATTAACGCCCTGAATGCCAACGTGAAAGTATTTATGGCTGACTTTGAGGATTCGCTGGCGCCTGACTGGAACAAAGTTATCGACGGTCAGATTAACCTGCGCGATGCGGTCAACGGCACCATCAGCTATACCAACGAAGCGGGGAAAATCTACCAGCTGAAGCCCGATCCTGCGGTGCTGGTTTGCCGGGTGCGCGGCCTGCATCTGCCGGAAAAGCACGTCACCTGGCGCGGGGAGTCGATTCCCGGCAGCCTGTTTGATTTCGCGCTCTATTTCTTCCATAACCACCGGGCTCTGCTGGCGAAAGGAAGCGGCCCCTATTTCTATCTGCCGAAGACGCAGGCCTGGCAGGAAGCGGCCTGGTGGAGCGAAGTTTTCAGCTACACCGAAGATCGGTTTGAACTGCCGCGCGGCACCATCAAGGCGACGCTGCTGATTGAAACGCTACCGGCCGTGTTCCAGATGGATGAAATTCTCCATGCGCTGCGGGACCATATCGTTGGCCTGAACTGCGGGCGTTGGGACTACATTTTCAGCTACATCAAAACCTTAAAAAACCATGCTGACCGTGTTTTACCCGACCGCCAGGTGGTGACGATGGACAAATCGTTCCTCAACGCCTATTCACGCCTGCTGATAAAGACCTGTCACAAGCGCGGCGCGTTTGCGATGGGCGGCATGGCGGCCTTTATCCCCAGCAAGGACGCCGAACGGAACCGCCAGGTGCTCGGCAAAGTCACCGCCGATAAAGAGCTGGAAGCCAAAAACGGCCATGACGGCACCTGGATTGCCCACCCGGGCCTCGCGGATACGGCGATGGAGGTTTTCAATCGCGTGCTGGGCGAACGGACCAATCAGCTGGGCGTCAGCCGGGAACAGGATGCGCCGATTACCGCCGAGCAGCTGCTGGAGCCCTGCGACGGCGAGCGCACCGAAGCCGGGATGCGCGCCAACATTCGCGTGGCGGTGCAGTACATCGAAGCCTGGATCTCCGGCAACGGTTGCGTACCGATTTATGGCCTGATGGAAGATGCGGCCACGGCCGAAATCTCGCGCACCTCTATCTGGCAATGGATCCATCATCAAAAGACGCTAAGCGACGGGACGCCGGTGACCAAAGCGCTGTTCCGCCAGTGGCTGGGCGAGGAGCTGATGGTTATTCAGGACGAGCTGGGCGAGCACCGCTACAGCAGCGGCCGCTTTGACGATGCCGCGCGGCTGATGGAACAAATCACTACCTCAGACGAACTGATTGATTTCTTAACGTTGCCTGGCTACCGCCTGCTGGCGTAATTCACCCACTCGTGACCCTATGGAGCATCTGCACATGAAAACTCGTACTCAGCAAATCGAAGAATTAAACAAAGAGTGGACACAGCCGCGTTGGGAAGGCATTACCCGCCCATATAGCGCAGAAGAAGTGGTGAAATTACGCGGCTCGGTCAACCCGGAATGTACCCTGGCGCAGCTTGGTGCGGCCAAAATGTGGCGACTGCTGCACGGTGGCTCGAAGAAGGGCTATATCAACAGCCTTGGCGCGCTGACCGGTGGGCAGGCGCTGCAGCAGGCGAAGGCGGGGATCGAGGCGATTTATCTCTCCGGCTGGCAGGTGGCGGCGGATGCAAACCTGGCTTCCAGCATGTATCCGGATCAATCGCTGTACCCGGCCAACTCGGTGCCGGCGGTGGTGGATCGGATCAACAATACCTTCCGTCGCGCCGATCAGATCCAGTGGTCTGCCGGCATTGAATCAGACGATCCGCGCTATACCGACTATTTCCTGCCGATCGTGGCGGATGCTGAAGCCGGCTTCGGCGGCGTGCTGAATGCGTTTGAGCTGATGAAATCGATGATTGAGGCCGGTGCAGCGGCGGTTCACTTTGAAGATCAGCTGGCGTCAGTGAAAAAATGCGGCCATATGGGCGGAAAAGTGCTGGTTCCGACGCAGGAAGCTATCCAGAAGCTGGTGGCCGCTCGCCTGGCGGCAGACGTCATGGGCGTACCGACGCTGGTCATCGCCCGAACCGACGCCGATGCTGCGGATCTGATCACCTCTGACTGCGATCCGTACGATCGTGAATTTATTACCGGCGATCGCACCAGTGAAGGCTTTTTCCGCACCCACGCCGGCATTGAGCAGGCGATTAGCCGCGGCCTGGCCTATGCGCCGTACGCTGACCTGGTGTGGTGCGAAACGTCTAAGCCGGATCTCGAACAGGCTAAGCGCTTTGCCGACGCTATCCACGCGCGCTTCCCCGGCAAACTGCTGGCCTATAACTGCTCGCCGTCGTTTAACTGGAAGAAAAACCTCGATGACGCCACCATCGCTCGCTTCCAGCAGGCGTTGTCCGATATGGGCTACAAATATCAGTTCATTACTCTGGCGGGCATTCACAGCATGTGGTTCAACATGTTCGACCTCGCCCGCTCCTATGCGCAGGGTGAGGGGATGAAGCACTACGTTGAGAAGGTGCAGCAGCCGGAGTTTGCCGCCGCAGCGGAAGGGTACACCTTCGTTTCCCACCAGCAGGAGGTGGGCACCGGCTACTTCGATAAGGTGACCACCATTATTCAGGGCGGCGCTTCATCAGTCACCGCCCTGACCGGCTCAACGGAAGAAGAGCAGTTCTGATTGTTTCCCCCTCTCCCTGCCGGGGAGAGGGCTGGGTGAGGGGGAAGGTATGACGCGTGGCCTGGAACTACTGATTGCACAGACTATTTTGCAGGGCTTTGACGCCCAGTATGGCCGTTTTCTCGAAGTCACCTCGGGCGCGCAGCAGCGCTTTGAACACGCCGACTGGCACGCCGTTCAGCAGGCGATGAAGCAGCGTATCCACCTCTACGATCATCACGTCGGCCTGGTGGTTGAACAGCTGCGCTGTATTACCGAAGGAAAAAGTACCGACGTCGATTTTTTACTGCGGGTGAAAGAGCACTACACCCACCTGCTACCGGATTACCCTCGCTTCGAAATTGCGGAGAGCTTTTTCAATTCCGTCTATTGTCGGTTGTTTGACCACCGCTCGCTGACTCCCGAGCGGCTTTTTATTTTCAGTTCGCAGCCGGAGCGCAGCTTCCGCTCAATTCCCCGTCCGCTGGCGAAAACGTTTTTCCCCGAGCGCGGCTGGGAAACGTTATTAAGCAAAGTGTTATCCGATCTCCCCCTGCGGCTGGCGTGGCAAAATAAGGCGCGGGATATTGGCTATATCACGGCCTGCCTGGTGGAAGCTCTCGGCAGCGAGATGCTGTCCCGCTCCCATCTGCAAATAGCCAACGAACTCTTTTATCGCAATAAGGCGGCCTGGCTGGTAGGCAAACTGGTTACGCCGGTGGCTACGCTGCCTTTTTTGCTGCCTGTCCATCGCAGCGATGAAGGCGAGCTGTTTATTGATGCCTGTCTGACCACCCATGCTGAAGCGAGCATCGTCTTTGGCTTTGCGCGCTCCTATTTTATGGTTTACGCCCCGCTGCCCGGCGCGCTGGTTGAGTGGCTGCGCGATATCCTGCCGGGGAAAACCACCGCCGAGCTCTATATGGCGATTGGCTGCCAGAAGCACGCAAAAACGGAAAGCTACCGTGAATATCTGCACTACATTGCCCGCAGCGACGAGCAGTTTATCGAGGCGCCGGGCATCCGCGGGATGGTGATGCTGGTCTTTACCCTGCCGGGCTTCGACCGGGTATTTAAGATCATCAAGGACCGCTTTGCGCCGCAAAAGGAGATGACCGCCGCCCACGTCCGCGCCTGCTATCAGCTGGTTAAGGAGCACGACCGCGTCGGGCGCATGGCCGATACCCAGGAGTTTGAAAACTTCGTGCTGGATAAGCGGCAAATCGCGCCGCAGCTGATGGCGCTGCTGCAGTCGGAAGCCGGGGCTAAAATTAGCGACCTCGGCGATCGGATTGCCATCAGCCATCTCTATATCGAGCGGCGAATGGTGCCGCTGAATATCTGGCTGGAGCAGGTTGACGGCCAGGCGCTGCGCGATGCGGTCGAGGAGTACGGTAATGCCATTCGCCAGCTGGCCGCCGCCAATATATTCCCCGGCGATATGCTGTTCAAAAACTTTGGCGTGACCCGCCACGGCCGGGTGGTGTTCTACGATTACGATGAGATTTGCTACATGACGGAGGTCAATTTCCGCGAGATCCCGCCGCCGCGCTATCCGGAAGATGAGCTGGCGAGCGAGCCGTGGTACAGCGTGTCGCCGGGGGATGTTTTCCCGGAAGAGTTCCGCCACTGGCTCTGCGCGGACCCGCGTATTGGGCCGCTGTTTGAGGAGATGCACGCCGATTTGCTGCGGGCCGATTACTGGCGGGAGCTGCAGACGCGCATTCGTAACGGCCACGTGGAGGATGTCTATGCCTATCGCCGCCGCCAGCGTTTTTGCGTGCGCTATGGCGCGATGCAGCAGGCGGGTTAGCGGCTCAGGAGGAGTGCGTATCGGCGACCTCGATCAGCGCGAACTCTTCGTAAACCAGCTCCATCTCCGGTGACCAGGTCCCTTCACGCTCGAAGAACGCCCGGTGAGCCTGCTGCCAGTAGCGCAGGCTCAAATCGCCTTCACCCTCCAGCGCGGCAAGTTCCGCGGTCATCTCATTAAAGCGAATCATTCTGAGTACCAGGGTGCGGATGACGCAGACCGGCTCGCCCGCCCCGTTGAGCACGATATGCCAGGCGCCAGGGATTACCGGCGGATCTTCCTGGCGATAGCTGGCAAGAGACCCGCAGGTGCCGCGCTTTTTCCCGGCGATAACCAGCGCCGCCAGCTCATCGGCCAGCGCGGGGGAATCGCCAAATGACCAGCAAAAGGCGCCGGGATAGCGCTGCTGCCAAAGGGATTTCAGATCGATCATGTTAGCGAACCCCGCCGTAAGCCAGGGTCACCTCTTTCGCGGCTTTAATCACCAGCGCGCCCAGCTCGGTGACGCGATCGTCGGTCATCCGCGAGATGGGCCCGGAGATGGAGATCGCCGCAAACGGCTCGCGGTGCTCGTCATAAATGCAGGATGCGACGCAGCGCAGACCCAGGGCATGCTCTTCATCATCGAACGAATAGCCGCGCTTGCGCGTCTGGGCCAGGTCCTCTTTCAGATGCACCGGCGATACCAGCGTGGCGTGGGTGTAGGCGTGCAGGCCTTTACGGTGCAGAAGGCCGGTGACCTGCTCTTCGCTCAGCTGTGACAGGAAGGCTTTACCCGCCCCGGAGGCGTGCATCGGCAGCTTGCCGCCAATCGGCGCCGACATGCGCATCAGCTGCGTACACTGCACCTGGTCGATGATAATCGCCTGGTGGTCACTCTGATCCAGCACCGCGAGATTAACCGTTTCACCTGACTCTTCCATCAGCTGGCGTAAAATAGGGTGCACGATGGCCAGCAGGTTGCGGCTTTGCAGAAAGCTGCTGCCGACCACAAAGGCGTGAGCGCCTACGGACCAGTGCCCGAGCTCGCCCACCTGGCGCACGAAGCCCAGCTGCTGCATGGTCGTCAGCAGGCGGTGCGTTGTCGAGTTCGGCAGGCCGGCCTGCTGCGCCAGCTCGGTTAACGCGACGCTGCCGTGTGATTCAGAAATCCATTCGAGTAATTTTAGCCCACGGGTAAGCGACTGAACTTGCCCGCTGGCCTGAGGGGCGGCGGGAGTCGCGGGTTTTCTGCCGCGCTTTGCGGGAACGGGAGTGGCCATCGCAGATTCCTTTTTTCTGTATCGTGGAAATAGTTTTCGTTTTATTTGCCCATTTTGCAATCACAACCGGACTGATCGGATGAGTGAAGCTGAACATGTCTCATATTGCCCGCCGCTCTCTTTCCCGACCCTGTGGTTTATGCCAGTATGGTCATACACTTCATCCTTCAAACTGCTTCTGCGTTGGCTGCTCTGGTTCACCCCGGTTACCTGCTTGTAAAAGCGCCTGGGGGCTGGCTCGCGTGCCGCCTTGACCCAGCTTGAATGATTTTGTGTATTTCTGGGGTCTGGTTGAGCGTTGTCGGGAGCGAGTGTGAGCAGCAAAGTTGAGCAACTGCATCAGCAGTTAAAAAAACGTATTTTGGTTCTGGATGGGGGCATGGGCACCATGATCCAGGGCTATCGTCTGAGTGAAGAGGAGTTCCGCGGCGCGCGCTTTGCCGACTGGCCCTGCGATCTGAAGGGCAATAACGACCTGCTGGTGCTCAGCAAGCCGGACGTGATCCGCGCCATTCACGACGCCTATTTCGAGGCCGGCGCGGATATCATTGAAACCAACACCTTTAACTCGACGACTATCGCGATGGCGGATTACCAGATGGAATCCCTGTCGGCGGAAATCAACTTTGCCGCGGCACAGCTGGCGCGCGCCAGCGCCGATGCGTGGACCGCCCGGACGCCGGAAAAACCGCGCTACGTCGCGGGCGTTCTCGGCCCGACTAACCGCACCGCCTCCATCTCCCCTGACGTCAACGACCCTGCCTACCGCAACATCACCTTCGACGGGCTGGTGGAAGCCTACCGTGAGTCAACGAAGGCGCTGGTGGAAGGGGGCGTCGACCTGATTATGATTGAGACGGTATTCGACACCCTGAACGCCAAAGCGGCAATCTTTGCGGTCAAAGAGGAGCTTGAGGCGCTGGGCGTCGATCTGCCGATCATGATTTCCGGCACCATCACCGATGCCTCCGGCCGCACGCTCTCCGGGCAAACGACCGAAGCCTTTTACAACTCGCTGCGCCACGCCGATGCGCTCACCTTCGGCCTCAACTGCGCGCTGGGTCCGGACGAGCTGCGCCAGTACGTGCAGGAGCTCTCGCGCATTGCCGAATGCTACGTCACCGCGCACCCCAATGCGGGCCTGCCGAACGCCTTTGGTGAATACGATCTTGATGCCGATACTATGGCCGCGCAAATTCGCGAATGGGCTGAATCCGGATTCCTGAATATCGTCGGCGGCTGCTGCGGCACGACCCCGGAACATATCGCGGCCATGTCGCGCGCCGTTGCGGGGCTGGCGCCGCGCGCGCTGCCGGAAATCCCGGTGGCCTGCCGCCTCGCCGGTCTCGAACCGCTGAATATTGGTGACGACAGCCTGTTTGTTAACGTCGGCGAACGGACTAACGTTACCGGCTCTGCGAAGTTCAAGCGACTGATTAAAGAAGAAAAATATAATGAAGCGCTGGACGTTGCCCGCCAGCAGGTAGAGAGCGGCGCGCAGATTATCGATATCAACATGGATGAGGGGATGCTCGACGCGGAAGCGGCGATGGTGCGTTTCCTCAACCTGATTGCCGGCGAGCCCGATATTGCCCGCGTGCCGATCATGATCGACTCCTCGAAGTGGGAGGTCATCGAAAAGGGGCTGAAGTGCATTCAGGGTAAAGGCATCGTCAACTCTATCTCGATGAAAGAGGGGATCGAGCCGTTTATCCATCATGCTAAAAAAGTGCGCCGCTACGGCGCCGCCGTGGTGGTTATGGCCTTCGACGAACAGGGCCAGGCTGATACGCGCGCCCGCAAAATCGAGATTTGCCGCCGGGCGTACAAAATTCTGACCGAAGAGGTGGGCTTCCCGCCGGAAGATATTATCTTCGACCCCAATATCTTCGCGGTGGCGACCGGTATTGAAGAGCACAACAACTATGCGCAGGACTTTATCGGCGCCTGTGAAGATATCAAACGCGAGCTGCCGCATGCGCTGATTTCCGGCGGCGTCTCTAACGTCTCGTTCTCATTCCGCGGCAACGATCCGGTACGCGAGGCGATTCACGCCGTCTTCCTGTACTACGCCATTCGTAACGGCATGGATATGGGGATTGTTAACGCCGGGCAGCTGGCGATTTATGACGACCTGCCTGCCGAGCTGCGCGATGCCGTCGAAGACGTGATCCTCAACCGTCACGACGAGGGCACCGATCGCCTGCTGGAGCTGGCGGAAAAATATCGCGGCAGCAAAACGGACGACTCCGCCAACGCCCAGCAGGCGGAATGGCGCAACTGGGACGTCAAAAAGCGTCTTGAATACTCGCTGGTGAAAGGGATCACCGAATTTATCGAGCTCGACACCGAAGAGGCGCGCCAGCAGTCGACCCGCCCAATTGAGGTGATTGAAGGCCCGCTGATGGACGGCATGAACGTGGTGGGTGACCTGTTCGGTGAGGGCAAAATGTTCCTCCCGCAGGTGGTGAAATCGGCCCGCGTGATGAAGCAGGCGGTGGCCTACCTTGAGCCGTATATTGAAGCCAGCAAAGAAAAAGGTTCCAGCAACGGCAAGATGGTGATCGCCACCGTCAAAGGCGACGTGCACGACATCGGTAAAAACATCGTCGGCGTGGTGCTGCAGTGTAATAACTACGAAATCATCGATCTTGGCGTGATGGTTCCGGCAGAAAAAATCCTCAGAACCGCGCGCGAGGTCAACGCTGACCTGATTGGCCTCTCCGGGCTGATTACCCCGTCGCTGGATGAAATGGTCAACGTGGCGAAGGAGATGGAGCGCCAGGGCTTTACCGTGCCGCTGCTGATTGGCGGCGCGACCACCTCCAAAGCGCATACGGCGGTAAAAATCGAGCAGAACTACAGCGGACCGACGGTCTACGTGCAGAACGCCTCGCGTACCGTGGGCGTGGTCTCAGCCTTGCTCTCCGATACCCAGCGCGATGACTTTGTCGCCCGCACGCGCAAAGAGTACGAAACCGTGCGTATCCAGCATGGGCGCAAGAAGCCGCGCACTCCGCCGGTCACCCTGGCGGCCGCCCGGGATAACGACCTGGCGTTCGACTGGGAAAGCTATACGCCGCCGGTGGCCCATCGCCTCGGCGTGCAGGAGGTCGAAGCCAGCATCGAAACGCTGCGTAACTATATCGACTGGACGCCGTTCTTTATGACCTGGTCGCTGGCCGGGAAATATCCGCGCATCCTCGAAGATGAAGTGGTAGGCGAAGAAGCGCAGCGGCTGTTTAAAGATGCCAACGATCTGCTGGATAAGCTGAGCGCGGAGAAGTCGCTGAACCCGCGCGGGGTGGTGGGATTATTCCCGGCTAACCGCGTCGGTGACGACATCGAAATCTACCGTGACGAGACGCGCACCCACGTTCTGACCGTCAGCCATCATCTGCGTCAGCAGACGGAGAAAGTCGGGTTTGCCAACTACTGCCTCGCCGATTTTGTCGCGCCGAAGCTGAGCGGCAAGGCCGACTATCTTGGCGCATTTGCGGTTACCGGCGGGCTGGAAGAAGATGCGCTGGCCGAGGCTTTTGACGCTCAGCATGATGATTACAATAAAATCATGGTCAAAGCGATCGCTGACCGACTGGCCGAAGCGTTTGCGGAATATCTGCACGAGCGGGTGCGTAAAGTTTACTGGGGCTATGCCGCGAACGAGAACCTGAGCAACGAGGAGCTGATCCGCGAGAACTATCAGGGGATTCGCCCGGCGCCGGGCTATCCGGCCTGCCCGGAGCATACCGAAAAAGCCGTTATCTGGGAGCTGCTGGACGTGGAGACGCATACCGGCATGAAGCTGACCGAATCGTTTGCCATGTGGCCGGGAGCCTCGGTCTCCGGCTGGTACTTCAGCCATCCGGACAGCAAGTACTACGCGGTGGCGCAGATCCAGCGCGATCAGGTGGAGGACTACGCGCTGCGCAAAGGAATGACCCCAGGCGAAGTTGAGCGCTGGCTGGCGCCGAACCTGGGCTACGACGCGGACTAGCCGCAGCCTGTCACAAATCCGTCATCTTATCTTACAACTTACAGGGCGCTCCGAGGGCGCCCTGTCTCTTTATTGCTGCTAAACCCTTATACTGGGGTATTGATTCAGAATGCCCGGACTATGTAGCCTGGCTACGCGCAGCGTCGCCGGGGGAATTCCTTATGGGGTTACCTGCATTTATCCGTCGGATAATAAGGAGAACAAGAATCCGTGTTAACTCTGCTGCACCTGCTTTCTGCCGTCGCCCTGCTGGTTTGGGGTACCCATATTGTTCGTACCGGCGTGATGCGCGTCTATGGCGCACGCCTGCGCGCCGTCCTCAGCAGTAGCGTCGAGAAAAAACCGCTCGCCTTTTGCGCCGGTATTGGCGTAACGGCTCTGGTTCAGAGCAGCAACGCCACCACCATGCTGGTCACCTCGTTTGTCGCCCAGGATCTGGTCGCGCTGGCGCCGGCGCTGGTGATTGTGCTGGGCGCCGACGTGGGGACCGCGCTGATGGCGAGGGTGCTGACTTTCGACCTCTCATGGCTCTCGCCGCTGCTTATTTTTATCGGCGTTATTTTCTTCCTTGGCCGCAAGCAAACCCGCGCGGGACAGCTGGGGCGGGTCGGTATCGGGCTGGGGCTGATTTTATTAGCGCTGGAGCTGATCGTGCAGGCGGTGCATCCCATCACCCAGGCCAACGGCGTACAGGTTATTTTCGCCTCGCTGACCGGCGATATCATGCTGGATGCGCTGATTGGCGCCATGTTCGCCATCGTTAGCTACTCCAGCCTCGCGGCGGTGCTGTTAACCGCAACGCTTACCTCCACCGGCGTGATTTCCTTTCCGGTCGCGCTGTGCCTGGTGATCGGGGCGAACCTCGGCTCCGGGATCCTGGCGATGATCAACAACAGCGCCGCCAACGCCGCCGCGCGCCGCGTCGCGCTTGGCAGCCTGCTGTTTAAGCTGGTGGGCAGCCTGATTATCCTGCCTTTTGTCCACCTGCTGGCCGATGCGATGCACAAGCTACCGTTACCGGAAGCGGAGCTGGTGATTTACTTCCACGTCTTCTACAACCTGATCCGCTGCGTGGCGATGGTGCCGTTCGCGGAGCCGATGGCCCGGCTGTGCAGGCGCTTGATTCATGAGGAGCCCGATCACGATCTGCACCTGAAACCGAAGCATCTGGATACCTCGGCGCTGGATACGCCGGCCCTGGCGCTCGCCAATGCCGCTCGCGAGACGCTGCGCATTGGCGACGCCATGGAGCAGATGCTGGACGGCCTGCGTAAGGTAATGCACGGCGAGCCGCGGGAAGAGAAAGAGCTGCGCAGAATGGCTGACGATATCAACGTGCTCTATACCGCCATCAAGCTTTATCTGGCGCGGATGCCGAAAGATGAGCTGGCCGAAGAGGAGTCTCGCCGCTGGGCGGAGATTATCGAAATGGCCCTCAACCTCGAGCAGGCTTCCGATATCGTCGAGAGAATGGGCAGCGAAATCGCCGATAAGTCGCTGGCCGCGCGGCGGGCATTCTCCATTGAAGGCTTGAAGGAGCTGGACGGCCTGTACGATCAGCTGCTGAGCAACCTTCAGCTGGCGATGTCGGTCTTCTTCTCCAGCGACGTCCCGAGCGCCCGGCGCCTGCGCCGCAACAAGCATCGTTTCCGCATCATGAACCGCCGCTACGCGCATGCGCACGTCGATCGCCTGCACCAGCAGAACGTGCAGAGCATTGAAACCAGCTCGCTGCATCTGGGGCTGCTGGGCGATATGAAGCGTCTCAACTCGCTGTTCTGTTCGGTCGCCTACAGCGTGATGGAGCAGCCGGACGAAGATGACGAGCGGGATGATTATTAAGCGATAAGGCCGCGCCGGCCGCAGCGCCCCGGGAAAATCCCGCAGGCGCTGCGGCCGGCCGGGCTAACGACTCTTCCCGGCGGGAAGAGGAGGAGGGCGGTTAAAACCGATGGCCGGCTTCGACAGGTACCGCTTCTTTTCCGGCAGTAAACACCAGCGTCGGGTTTGGGCCGCCGAGAGTGGCGTGACCGTCGGCAACCTGAATCCAGTTTCCTTCCGGCAAACCGATAATCACCAGCTCTGGCGCCACGACCAGCAGTTCACGGATCCGCTGTTCGCGGGTCTCGCCTTTATGTCCTTCCGGCAGGGCGTTGGTGAAGTGTGGGTTAATTTGCAGCGGGAACAGCCCCAGGGCGTCAAACCCCTGTGGGTCGACGATCGGCATATCGTTAGTGGTGCGGATGGTCGGGCAGGCGAGATTCGCGCCGGCGCTCCAGCCGATATACAGCGCGCCGCGCTTGACCACGTCCACCACCGGCGCCAGCAGGCCGCGCGTGCGGCACTCTTTGAGCAGCTGGAAGGTATTGCCGCCGCCCACGATGACCACGTCGGCGGTCTCAATCGCCGCGACAGGATCCGCGACGCTGTGAATACCCGTGACGCTAACGCCCAGAGGGGCAAAAACCGCAGCGGTTTTTGCCGTGTAATCATCCCAGGTCTGCGTGACGCCGGCAAAAGGGATAAACACCGCCGAACGGCGGCCGTTCAGCTGCCCGGAAATGACCGGCAGCGCGTGTTCCAGCCATGCTTTGCCGGGTAGCGTTGAGTTACTGAGTAGCAGTAGTTCCATCTTTTCTCCGTGATAACCACCGTCATTCAGGCTATTTGCGCATTGGCGGAGCCGCAAAATGCGCCACTGCGCCTGAAGTCCTTTGGTATAGCCATAATGACAAAGTCGGTTGGCGATCCTACCACCGCTTGCCTCCGCGCTCGCTGACATGGCTCACGATGTTGTCAGGTTGCGGCACTCCACGCCGCCGCAACCTGCGCATCACGACTCGCGTATCTCCGGGCGCCGCTGGCGTTTAGCCCGCGCGGGCAAACGCTGCCGCTTCTCTGACCAGCTCCTCGTCCGGGCGTACGCCGGTGTACAGCGCAAACTGCTCGACCGCCTGCAGGGCGATCACTTCCGCTCCGCTGATGGTGCGTTTTTCCAGCCGCTGCGCCAGGCGGATCAGCGGCGTTTCCGGCGGTAGGGCCACTACGTCGAATACCACGTCGGCACCTTCAACCATGTCCTGGCTGAAGGCCAGCGTTTCGCCGTACTCCCCGCCCGCCATGCCGAGAGGGGTCACGTTGACCAGAATATCCGCCGCTATTCCCTCAGGCTGCGGCTGCCACTGGAAGCCGTACTGTTTTGCCAGCGCCAGGCCGCTATCGCGATTGCGGGCAGCGATAATGACATCGCGGAAGCCAGCATCGCGAAACGCGGCGATGACCGCCTTCGCCATGCCGCCGCTGCCCTGAATCATCACCTTCGCCGTGCGCGCCAGCTGGTGGCTGTCGATCAGGCTTTTCACCGCGATATAGTCGGTGTTGAGGCCGGTCAGCCTGCCGCTATCGTTGACGATGGTATTGACTGAATCAATCACCTTTGCTGAAGGGTCGATAGCGTCGAGAAACGGCATGCAGCTCTCTTTAAACGGCATGGATACCGCGCAGCCGCGAATGCCCAACGCCCGAACGCCTTTTACCGCCGCCGCAATATCCTGCGTCGTAAAGGCCTTGTAGATGTAGTTCAGCCCCAGCTTTTCATACAGATAGTTATGAAAACGGGTACCGAAGTTACCCGGGCGGCTGGCCAGCGACATGCAGAGCTGAGTATCGCGATTAATCATGGGTAATATCCTCCGCATGGGCCAGCAGATACTGTTCGGCTTCGCCGGACCAGATCCCGTGATGGCGCTCCATAATTGCCGCCAGCTCCGGATCGGCAATGCTGCCCAGCGGGGTCAGCGGAATAGATTTCCCGGTATAAACCAGCTTCTTGCCGCCGCCGACGGCCGGTAAATCGAGGGTGGTTTCGCCCGCCGCATTGAGCCCAAGAATATGGGTCACCACTTTCGCGGCCTGCACCTTTTTCGCCTGCATCAGCGCAACGGCGGCGCGCATATCGTCAGTGTTGCCTCCCGAGGTGCCGACGTAGTGGGTAAAGGCGTAGTGGACGTCGTAAAAGTTAACCGGCGCGCTAAATTGTTTATCCTGCGGGCCGGCGAAGAAGTTCAGGCAGCCGTCGGGGGCCAGCAGCGAGGAGGCCATAGTGATGAGCTGCTCATTCGGCACGAAAACGAAAATATCGTCAAACCCGTGGCCGCCGGTCAGCGCCATCAGCGTCTCCCGGCTGGCGTCACGGCCGTCCAGGTAGTGGATCAGGGTTTGCGGCTCTGAAGGATAGTGCCGGCGGGCGTAGCTCAGCTTGGGTTTATTGGTGTCGGTGACCACCAGCAGAGAGGGGTTGATCGGGCCGTGCAGAGCATAGTCAATGGCCAGCAGGCCCATCGGACCGGTGCCGCCGAGGATCAGCGTGCGCCCCTGCGGACGGATGCCCATCGTATGGTTATAGGTGCCTTCCTGCAGGTGATAGTTGGCGTTGAAGGCGCCGATAACGCAGGACAGCGGCTCAACCAGCGAGCCTTCAAACCAGGTATCGCCCTCCCAGGAGAGCAGGCAGTCCTGCGTCATCACCTCATCGGGGATCACCACGTGGGTAGCTTCGCCGCCGATCCACTGGAAGGAGTAGCCGGGGCAATCCGGGCGATCCGGCAGCTGCAGGTTGGCCTGGATGACGTAGCGCTGGCCGGCGTGAAATTTATGCTGCCACTTTTTGCCGACCGCGAGGATTTCGCCGCAGAACTCATGGCCGATGATGATCGGATTGACCGCAACATCGTCCGGGACCTTTTTGTGGTCCTCGCCCTGATTGGCCTCTTTCCATGAGGAGAGACACAGGCTGTCGGTGACCACCCGGGCGAGAATCTCATCATCCGCAATGGCCGGGAGTTCGAAGGTTTCCAGGCGCAGATCGCGTTTGCCATAAAGACGTAGAGCCGTAGTTTTCATATTTACCACCTCATCCCCTTTATCTTACGGGGTCAGTTTATTGAAGACGCCCCGACGGCAGCGCCGGGGCGAAAGATCAGGACAGGAAGCCCAGCGCGTTACCGATAATCCCCAGGCCAAACAGGGCGAAGATCAGCCAGACCGGGTTCACCTTCTTATTGAGCAGGCGCACCATCAGCAGGGTCAGCCCCAGCGCCAGCAGGCCCGGGCAAAGCTGGTCGAGGATGTTCTGTACGGTCATGGTGACGGTGGCGCCGTCAGCGCCCGGGGTTTGGGAAACCACCAGCGGCACGTTGATGGTGGTCCACTTCGTCACCAGCACGCCCATTACAAACAGGCCGAGGATTGAGGCGCCCTCGGTGAGTTTTTGCAGCAGGTTGCCGCCCATATCGCTGACGATATTGACCCCTTTACGGAAGCCAAGCTGCAGGCCGTACCACTTCATAGCCAGACGTACCGCGTTGAAAATAAAGAAGAACAGCAGCGGACCAAGAATATTGCCGGAGAGCGCCAGCGAGGCGCCGAGCGCGGCGGTAATCGGACGCAGGGTTCCCCAGACCAGCGGATCGCCGACCCCGGCCAGCGGACCCATCAGCCCGACCTTGATGCCGTTAATCGCGCCGTCGTCAATCGCCGCGCCGTTGGCGCGCGCCTCTTCCATCGCGGCGGTGACGCCCAGCACCGGGCCGCAAACCGCGGGTGTGGTATTGAAGAACACCAGGTGACGCTTGAGGGCCGCAACCTGATCCTCCTTCAGCGGGTACAGGCGTTTGATCGCCGGGATCATGTCGTAGCAAAATCCCAGGCCATGAATACGTTCGAAGTTAAAAGAGGCCTGCTGCAGGTTGGAGCGCAGAAACATGCTAACCAGGTCGCCTTGCGTGAGTTTTTTCTGTTCCATGGTCTGCTCCATCAGTCGTCAAGTTGGTCAAGGGCGGTGGAAGAGGCGGCGGTAGCCTGGGGTTCAGGCTTGCGCCACTGCGGATTGAGCTGGATATAGATCAGCGCGATGATGACCCCCACGCCGCCGAAGGCCAGCAGGCTAAAGTTGAGGTAACCGCCGGCGAGAAAGCCGAGGAAAAAGAAGGGCATCAGATATTTCACGCCCATCATGCGCAGGACCATGGCGTAGCCGACCACGACGATAAAACCGCCGGCAATTTGCAGGCCGCGGGTAACGAACTCTGGAATGGCATTCAGCATGCTGCTAACCATATCGGCGCTGACGAACATCGACACCACCAGCGCCGGAATGGCGACGCGTAATGCCTGAACGCCAAGCGCCGAGACGTGCAGCAGATCGATGGTGCGAAAGCGGGCCTCTTCGGCGGCTTTATCCGCCGCGTGCTGGAAGACCACCGTAATAGTGCGGGCAAAGACGGTCAGCACCTGTCCTGCTGCGGCAACCGGCAGCGCGATGGCGATACCGGTCGCGATGCTTTGATGGCCGACGATGACTAAAATGGCCGAAATGATGCTGGCTAAGGCTGAATCCGGAGACTGCGCCGCGCCGACGTTCATCCAGCCGAGGGCGATCAGCTCCAGCGTGCCCCCGAGCATAATTCCGGTTTTTAAATCACCGAGAATCAGACCAATCACCGTACAGGCGATTAACGGGCGGTGCGTCTGGAATTCATCCAGCACGCTGCCCATTCCGGCAATACAGGAGAAAATAAATATGGCTATTATTTGTAGGGTACTAATTTCCATAATTATAACCTTTAAAGTGTAGGGAACCCTGCCTGTTACGGCACTTATACCAGTCACATCGTTATTTATGCTGTCGGTGATTTATTTAGTGTTCGCCGCGATGCTTCCGCCATGACCGGGTATTAAAACAGGCGTTCTTATTCTGTAACGGACTGCTGAGCAAGTTTGTCGAGAATATTAATTGATGGATCGGAAGCCACTACGCGTAAATCCAGAATAACGCCGAGCTGGTCCAGCTGGCGAAATGCGTCAATATCCGTTTGATCTAATGAAACGGCTTTGGTTAGCTGTTTCTTCCCCGGTCTCCAGGCCATGCCGCCGATATTTAGCGTGGCTATTTTGACCCCCTGCTGCACCATAGTTAAAACGTCTTGCGGATTGGTAAATAAATAAAAAACGGATTCATTTTGATATTGCGGATTATGATAAACGGCAACCGCTTTTTCGAGATTAACGACGTTAACCTTCATTCCCGGAGGCGCGGCCTGGCGGAGTAAGGTCCGGCGTACCTCATCGTTATAAACATCGTCGTTGCAGATAATAATGCGCTGGGCATTGGCCACTTTGGACCAGACGGTCGTCACCTGGCCGTGGATCAGCCGGTCATCGATGCGGGCGAGCGTAATGTTCATCAGAAATCCTCCTCAACGGTTTGTGGGAGCCGCCAGACCACGCAGCACTGGCTGGCAACTGCGCTCAAATGGTCGCACAGGGCGTCGGCGCTCATGGTCTGCTGGTTATCCACCAGCTCCAGCGCCAGCGGCAGAGAGAGGCCGCTGATCACCCGCAGCAGCGGGTTTTTCATCGCCAGCCCGGCGGCGGCATTCCACGGGCTGCCGCATTGTAAATCGACGGCAATCAGCCACTCATCAGTACTGTGGGTGCTTACTAACTTTTCCAGCTTAGCGGCGATATCGCCGGCATTTTCCCCGGGGACAAACTCCACGGCGCTGACGTTGACGTCGCCATAGACCATGCGGACGGAATCCAGCATGGCGCAGGCAAGCTGGCCGTGGGCGCAGAAAATAGCGTTGACCATACGATCTCCTTAACCGCGGGTTTTACCGCCAGCAATGTTAGTGGTTACTCCGGTTATATAGCTCGCACGCTCTGAAAGCAGGTAGCAAACGTAGTCCGCAACCTCGCTCAGACGCCCGGAGCGGCCGATGGGAATCGAGTTTTTGCTGTAGCCCTCGCGCAGCTGTTCAACGGTGATGCCGCGCGTCCAGGCCAGCGCTTCTTCATACTCCGGCGTGCGCAGCCCGGTTTTTTCCAGAATGCCCGGCGCGACGCCCACCACGCGGATACCGTGTTTTCCCAGCTCTTTCGACCATGAACGGGTGAAGCTATTCAGCGCCGCCTTGGTGGCCGCATAGCAGCTCTGGCCCTCAGAGCCTTCCAGCCCGCTTTCTGACGAGACGTTAACAATCACCCCCTCGCGCTGTTTCACCATCTGCCGGGCTACCGCCTGCGACATTAAAAAGACGCCTTTTTGGTTAATGTTGACCATTTTCTCAAAAGCCGCTTCATTCAGCTCATAGCGGCCGGCGGGCGCCTTTTCATCAACTAACAGCCGGGGAAAGTTAACCCCGGCGTTATTCACCAGGCCGTCAATACGTCCGCAGCGCTGAATAATCTGCTCGACGCTGTGATTCACTTCGCTGGCGCTGGAAATATCGGTCGGCCAGAACGTATAATTTTCACTATCATGATATTTGTCGCCGCCGTGAATATCTGCCATGTGCACGTTGGCGCCTTGTTTAATTAATTCATCGACAATAGCCAGCCCGATCCCGGAGGCGCCACCGGTGACAATAACTATTTTATCTTTGAGGTTTAACCATGTTTTCATCATCGTAGTCTCGTTATTTAGATAAAGGGAGTCCGCGCAGCACAGGCTGCGTGAATAGATATTCTTATTTTATTTCAGTAATAACTCAGCCGTTTCTCTGTTAGTGACCAGGCAATTAATGTAGCCGCCGTTCAGGGCGCCGACGATCCCGCTATATTTTTCCTCGCCGATGGCGATGCCCACGGAATAGCGCGCGTGCTTCAGTTTGGCGATATCAATAGAGAGGGTTTTTTCGTTCATATTGGTTTCAACGACGCCGCCGTTGATATCGTAAAAACGCGAGCAAATATCGCCGGCGACGTGACGGGCGTTGAGATCGTCGCTCTCTTCGCTGCCGTAAAACGCATGCCAGTTAGCGCCGTCGCGGATCGCCGGTGAACCGATGCCCACCAGCGCAATATCCAGATTGTCCCAGTAGGACGAGATGGTCTGAAAGTGCCTGGACTGCATGATACCGTTACGGATCAGGGTATTTTCCAGCAGCGCCGGGAAGTCGGCGAGATGCGACTCGGCCTTCAGCTTCGCCGCCGCGCTATAGGTCAAGGTGTTGACGTGGTAGCGGCTCTCCAGCTTACCGGAGGGGCCGCCGATAATCGGTACGCAGATCGCCTGCCGCGACTGGCTGGCCTGCGGCAGCGTTTCTACCAGCGCCCGCACCGCGCGTCCCCAGGAAAAGCCGATGATATCGCCGGGCTCCAGCAGCCGATCGACCAGCTGAGCGCCGTGTTGCCCGATGGTATTGAGCTGGTCCTCTTCCTGCGCCGAGCTACAGGAAGCCACCACCGCTTCTTTAAGGGCAAATTTTTGCTTCAGCTGCTGCTCCAGCCACAGATTTTCGTTGTAGTCATAGTTGATGGCGATAGTGACGATACCCTGCTCGCGGCCGCGTTTTAGCAGACGGCTAATCGTGGTGCGGTAAATCCCCAGCTCGCGGGCAATCTGCGCCTGGGTCATGTCCTGCTCATAATAGAGCTGGGCAATTTTCACGATTAAGCGGATGTCGTCGCTATTTTCGGTGGTCATCTGCGGGCTCCTGCACATTTGTGCAAATCACGTTATTGCTGCCTTGATCTGATATAACCCTATCAACGGCCGACCACAAAGCAATTTTCGCCCATTTCATTACGATATGTCGGGCGTTTATATTGCACATTTGATTATCAGCCCGTCGGCGGCTGGCACCTTTGTGCTGGATTGCCTAATCGCTTGATTCTGCTTATTTTCGCTGGGCAAAGTTGCAGGCGGTTCCGTAGGACACTTTTGTGTAGAAAGACGCGGCAGATCACATTTAGCGGCAGCGCGCCGGCGCGTGATTATTTTCGATTGCTCGCCGGCTGAGGTATATTTCTCGTTTTAAACATACAAGCATTCAAGTTTTATCAAGGCGGCAAGAGAACGAACTCCCGGCAGCATAGAAATCTATGTGGCTGGGATGAGTGAGCGTAGCCAACACGGAGACAACTTGAAGGATGAAGTGTTTCAGGAGACGTTATGCTGCCCGACTCATCAACCCGACTCAATAAATACATCAGTGAAAGCGGAATTTGCTCGCGTCGCGAGGCGGATCGCTACATTGAACAAGGTAACGTTTTCCTCAACGGCAAGCGCGCCACCATTGGCGATCGGGTCGTCCCAGGCGATGTGGTGAAGGTCAACGGTCAGTCGATCGAGCCGCGTGAAGCGGAGGACCTGGTGTTTATCGCGCTGAATAAACCGGTGGGGATCGTCAGCACCACCGAGGACAGCGAACGCGACAACATCGTCGATTTTGTGAACCATAGCAAACGCGTTTTCCCTATCGGCCGGCTGGATAAGGACTCTCAGGGGCTGATCTTTCTGACCAATCATGGCGATCTGGTGAATAAGATCCTGCGCGCCGGAAACGATCACGAAAAAGAGTACCTGGTGACCGTCGATAAGCCGGTTACCGACGAGTTCGTGCGCGTGCTGGGGGCGGGCGTACCGATCCTCGGCACGGTGACGAAGAAGTGCAAAGTGAAAAAAGAAGCGCCGTTCGTCTTCCGCATTACCCTGGTTCAGGGGCTTAACCGGCAGATTCGCCGGATGTGCGAACATTTTGGCTATGAGGTGACTAAGCTTGAGCGCACGCGGATTATGAATATTGGCCTGTCGGGATTACCCCTCGGCGAGTGGCGCGATCTGACGGATGATGAGCTGGTTGCGCTATTTAAGCTGATCGAGAATTCGTCCTCTGAGGCCAAACCGAAGGCGAAAGCGAAGCCGAAAACGGCGAGCATCAAGCGCCCGGTGGTGAACGTGGAAAAGAACAGCGAGAAAGGACGCCCGGCGGCAAACGGGAAACGTTTTAACCAGCCGGGACGTAAAAAGAAAGGGCGTTAGCGCCTGCCGCGCGTCGGCGTGCTTGCCGACCAGGAGAATGACGCGTCGCTGTCGGGTTTATAGGCCTGCTTTTTCTTTAACTGGCGGGCCTTTTTTGCTTCAGCTTCGCGCAGCACCATCAGCTTATCGATGTACTCTTTTTTTACGGCGTTGGTTTCTGCGTTGGTCAGCAGACGGCCGTGCGCGATTCTCGCCCGGTCAAGCAGCGTTTTTAGCTCGCGCTGCTCGCGCTCGGTCATGTCTTGTTGCGTAATGCGGGGAAGTGCCATAGTAGAACCCTCAGTCAGCCGATAATTCAGTGTACGGCAATACGGGGTCGACTGACAGTCTGGTTACCGCGCTAAGCGCTGAGAGGGCGGGAAAACGCCCGGCCAGGCACGGTGAGCGGCCTGGCCGGGCGACGAAGGCGTGGCGCTACTCCTCTTTCCTCTCCGTCGGCTTAGCGGACCAGTAGCCGGCCAGCAGCGATCCGGAAAGGTTGTGCCAGACCGAGAACAGCGCGCCGGGCAGGGCGGCAAGAGGACCGAAGTAGATTTTCCCCAGCGCCGCCGCCAGTCCGGAGTTTTGCATCCCTACCTCAATGGCCAGCGTGCGGCAGGTCGACTCATCAAAACCAAACAGCCGTCCGCCCCAGTAGCCGCCGAGCAGCCCGATGGCGTTATGCAGGATCACCGCAACAATCACCACCAGGCCAACGGAGGCAATGTGCGAAGCGGAGCCGGCCACCACGGCGCTGATGATCGCCAGAATGCAGAGCATGGAAAACGCGGGCAGGAAAGGCTCGACCGCCTTCACCACCTTCGGCAGCAGATGATGAATGAAAAGCCCCAGCGCAATCGGGATAACCACGATTTGCAGGATGCTGAGCAGCATGCCCGCGACGTCGACCTGAATATGCGCATCGACGTACAGACGCGTCAGCAGCGGCGTCGCCACCACGCCAACCAGCGTAGAGACGGAAGAGATGGTGACCGAGAGCGCCACATCACCTTTCGCCAGGTAGATCATTACGTTAGATGCCGTACCGCTGGCAACGCTGCCCACCAGCACCATCCCGGCCGACAGCTCCGGCGGCATGCGGAAAAGCAGCGCCAGCGCCCAGGCGGCGAGCGGCATCACCAGGTAATGCAGGAAAATCCCCGCCGCAACCGGCGCCGGGCGCGACAGCACGCGCTTAAAATCTTCCAGCTTCAGGTGCACGCCCATCCCGAACATGATGAGCATCAGCAGGGTGGTGACCCAGGGGCCGATGGGGGTAAAGGTGGCCGGCGTGTAATAGGCCAGAACGGAGAGCAGCAGCGCCCAGAGCGGGAACAGCCGTGTCAGCATAGCGAGCATGTTGGTTTCCTTGCAATTGGCTCGTCATCTTCCAGGCTGGCTGCGCCTGCTGCCCGAACGATTGCGAGTAGGTTGTGTTGATATAGTTATAAAAAAGCCGGGTTCGAGCCCGGCTATAGGTAATATTTATCGCGTGGAGGAATATTATTCAAACAAATTATGATGCAGCTTCTGCACGACCTTCTCAGCATCTACGCCCGGCACCAGGAAACAGAGGTTATGGCTGGATGCGCCGTAGCAGATCATGCGAATGTTGAACGGCTCCAGTACGCCGAAGACCTCTTTGCCGACGCCGCAGGCTCTCGATAGATCGTTGCCGATCAGCGCGACCAGCGCCAGATCCTGCTCCACTTCTACGCGGCACAGGGAGGAGAGCTCGGTCAGCAGCGCCTGGGTGAGCAGCGTATCGGTGGCTGAGGTTGAGCCGGTGGTATCCATAGTCAGGGCAACGCTGACTTCTGACGTGGTGATCAGATCCACGGAGATATTATGGCGCGCCAGAATGCCGAACACTTCGGCCAGGAAGCCGCGGGAGTGCAGCATATTCAGGCTGTGCAGGGTCAGCAGCGTCTGCCGACGGCGCAGCGCCAGCGCGCGGAACAGCGGTGGGTGTTCGGTTTTATTGCACACCAGCGTGCCGCCGGCTTTCGGTTCTTTACTGGAGCCGACGAAGACCGGAATATCGCTACGCACTGCGGGAAGCAGCGTGGCCGGATGCAGCACCTTAGCGCCAAACGTCGCCATCTCGGCGGCTTCGGCAAAGGCGATAACGTCGATCCGTTTTGCCGCCGGGGCAACGCGCGGGTCGGTGGTGTAGATGCCCGGGACATCGGTCCAGATATCGACGCGGCTGGCGTTGAGGGCTTCACCCAACAGGGCGGCGGTGTAATCACTGCCTCCGCGGCCGAGGGTGGTGGTGCGGCCTTTCGCTTCGCTGCCGATAAAGCCCTGGGTGACCACCAGACCTTCGGCAAGGCGCGGCGTCAGCTGCAGCTGGGTTAGCTCTGCCAGGGCGGCGACATCGGGCTCGGCGCGGCCGAAGCGATCGCTGGTGCGCATCACTTTACGGACGTCAAACCACTGGGCGGCAATGCCGCGTTCGCGAAGGATTTCGACGAACAGCAGGGTGGACATCAGTTCGCCGTGGCTGACCAGCTCATCGGTCAGCGCCGTCGAGCTTGCCAGCGCGGCGGCTTCCGCCAGGGTGGTGATGTTCTCCAGCAGGCGCTCGATCTCTTCGCGAATCACGTTGGGATAGCGCAGGCGTTCAAGAATATTGAACTGAATCTGGCGCAGCGCTTCGAGCTTATCGAAACGCTCGGTGGGTTCCAGCCCGTCAGCTAACGCGACCAGAAGATTGGTTACACCCGCAGAGGCAGACAGCACCACTACACGAGTGTTTTCATCAATCAACGCAACGTCAACGCTGCGATTCATGGCATCGAAATCGGCAACGCTGGTGCCGCCAAATTTGGCTACAACTAAATCTGTCATAACAACCTCGTGTCAGGGGGGCCTGACTTATTAAAACGATTCCTGATTGGGTTTGGGCTGGACACAACCTAACAGTAATAAAATGTCTTAATAAGCCAGGCCAAATTATTCAGCCATGGCACAAGGGAAGAGCGAAAAACAGGGTGGGCGCAGAGAGATAAACAGCTACGATGTCACCCAGAAGTGCTCCACCTTGTAGACCCGTTCCCCGACCTTTTACGTCAGTTCCTGAGTATGAAACGCCCGACTGCGAACGTTTCTGGTGACAACCCAGGGGATTCAGCCCCTGTGGCCGGTGATGAACGTACCAGACGCTCTTTCACCTCGGCGTTGCTCCCCCTCACGTATTTTCCCCGGACTGGTTCCTCCAATACGGTTACCTGGGCAACGCACCTCTTCTGGCAATTACCGACGTCTTTCACTTTGCCTGGGAGCGCTGGTCATGATAGCCCCTGCAAAACCCTTTCGCTGTAGCGTGAAATGCGCGAGCAATACATACCTGGTTATACGCAGGTAGTGCAGCTATATAAAGGCTTCGGAGGGGGTATGTCAACGCTGCGGTTATGCGGATTTTTCATGCGCGGGCGATTAACAGCAAAAAGCCTTATGATGAGCCCGGCCGCTCTCCGCCGGGCCGCCGCCCGGTGGCCGGGAGTCCGCCGCTCTGCCCGATGCCTGGGGACGATCCCCCCGCACGCTGGCGCGGGGCGCTTTGCCCGGGTTTATGTCTATACTGGTAGTGTTTTTTTACCCTGATCTGACCCTGTTCCTGACGCGCGTCAACGGCATAACACAAAAATCATCACAATTTTTTGCCTCCGGCGCTACAATCGACCGCAGTCACAATTCTCAAATCAGAAGAGTATTGCTCATGAAAAACATCAACCCAACGCAGACATCTGCCTGGCAGGCGCTACAGAAACACTTTGATGAAATGAAAGACGTCACTATCAGCGAGCTTTTCGCGAAAGATAGCGATCGTTTTACTAAGTTTTCCGCAACGTTCGACGATCTGATGCTGGTGGATTTCTCCAAAAACCGCATTACCGAAGAGACGCTGGCGAAACTGCAGGATCTGGCCAAAGAGACCGATCTGGCAGGCGCCATCAAATCGATGTTCTCCGGCGAGAAAATCAACCGTACCGAAGACCGTGCCGTGCTGCACGTCGCGCTGCGCAACCGGAGCAATACCCCAATCATCGTTGACGGCAAAGATGTGATGCCGGAAGTCAACGCGGTGCTGGAGAAGATGAAAACCTTCTCTGAAGCGATCATCTCCGGCAGCTGGAAAGGCTATACCGGCAAGGCGATTACCGATGTGGTTAACATCGGTATCGGCGGCTCCGACCTCGGTCCGTTTATGGTGACCGAAGCGCTGCGTCCGTACAAAAACCACCTCAATATGCACTTTGTTTCCAACGTCGACGGCACCCACATTGCGGAAGTGCTGAAAGGCGTGAATCCGGAAACGACGCTGTTCCTGGTGGCATCAAAAACCTTTACCACCCAGGAAACGATGACCAACGCCCACAGCGCGCGCGACTGGTTCCTGGCAACCGCGGGCGATGACAAACACGTGGCGAAACACTTCGCGGCGCTCTCCACCAACGGTAAAGCGGTGGGCGAGTTTGGTATCGACACCGCCAACATGTTTGAATTCTGGGATTGGGTTGGCGGCCGCTACTCCCTGTGGTCGGCGATCGGCCTGTCGATCATCCTCTCCGTTGGTTTTGACAACTTCGTTGAGCTGCTGTCCGGCGCGCACGCGATGGATAAACACTTCTCCACCACGCCGGCTGAGCAAAACCTGCCGGTGCTGCTGGCGCTGATCGGTATCTGGTACAACAACTTCTTCGGCGCAGAAACCGAAGCTATTCTGCCGTACGACCAGTATATGCACCGCTTTGCTGCCTACTTCCAGCAGGGCAACATGGAATCTAACGGCAAATACGTTGACCGCAGCGGTAACGCCGTGGACTACCAGACCGGCCCGATTATCTGGGGTGAGCCGGGTACCAACGGCCAGCATGCGTTCTACCAGCTGATCCACCAGGGAACCAAAATGGTGCCGTGCGATTTCATCGCGCCAGCGGTAACGCACAACCCGCTCTCTGACCACCATCCGAAGCTGCTGTCCAACTTCTTCGCGCAGACCGAAGCGCTGGCGTTCGGCAAATCGCGTGACGTGGTTGAGCAGGAGTATCGCGATCAGGGTAAAGATCCGGCAACGCTGGATCACGTGGTGCCGTTCAAAGTCTTCGAAGGTAACCGCCCGACTAACTCGATCCTGCTGCGTGAAATCACCCCGTTCAGCCTCGGCGCGCTGATCGCGCTGTATGAACATAAGATCTTCACTCAGGGCGCGATCCTCAACATCTTCACTTTCGACCAGTGGGGCGTTGAGCTGGGTAAACAGCTGGCTAACCGTATTCTGCCGGAACTGAAAGATGGCGCTGATGTCAGCAGCCACGATAGCTCGACCAACGGTCTGATTAACCGCTATAAATCCTGGCGCGCATAGTCCGTTTCGTCGCTACCTGATGCCGACCCTGGTGGTCGGCATTTTTGCTATAGCCGGCGCAAAAGCCTGGCCGGATTACCCGCCCACACGCCTTTCTCGCTAATCGACCGGGTGACCACGCTGCCCGCGCCAATCACCGCGCCATCGCAGATGCTGACCGCCAGAATGGTGGCTCCGCTGCCAATAGAGACGTCGTTGCCAATCACAATTCTTCCCCAGCTCTCGCGATCGGCGTTGGGCTTACCGTCGCGGAACATGTCGTTGGCAAACATCACGCCGTGGCCGATAAAACAGCGCTCGCCGAGGGTGACGTACTCGCAGATAAAGGTATGGGACTGGATTTTGGTGTCCGCCCCGACCGTCGTATTGCCCTGAATCTCGACGAACGGCCCGACGAAGACGTTATCGCCGAGGCGACAGTTGTAAAGGTTGGCGGGCTGGTAGATCACCACATTTTCGCCGCTTTCGACGTTGCGAACGCCGGTATCACGAAGCGTGTGCATCATTATTCCTCTCCGATCCGTTTGGCCAGAATATGTAGGGTGCTTTGCTGGGTGGCGGAGCGGAAAACGGTGTCTTTAATATGCCGCATGCCCTGGCGCTCATAGAAGCGCCGGGCGCCGGTATTCGCGGCCAGCACTTCCAGCCACAGCCAGCGTTCGCCCTCATCTTTGGCCCGCGCTTCGACGGCGCTAAAAAGCTGTTCGCCGTAGCGGTGCCCCGTTTCGCCGGGTAGCAGATAGAGCTTATGCAGCAGGGTGCCCTGCGGGCCGTCGGGCTCAATCTGCTGACGATGTGTGTATTTGGCGAATCCTACCGGGCGCTGCGCTTCGGCGATCAGCCAGCGGCAGTTTGCCTCGGCCAGGCTGCGCTGCAGGGCCTCGGCGGCATACTCCTGCTGGATAAAGCGCTCCAGCTCGCTGGCGCTGTGCCAGAGGTGGGCGAAGTGGTGGCGATAGCTGGCGTTGCCCATTTCACCGAGCAGGGGAACGTCCTGCCGTTGCGCCGTACGTATTGTCAGCATGGCTGTCTCCTTTTTAACCCGCCAGTTTGGCAAGTGATTGTTACATTTGGCGCAACAGACGCAAAAAGTTAACAAATAATATCGATCTGGATCACGTTTTTGAGTTATACAGATCGGCAGGAATAATGAATATAAGAGGTGTGAGTATGCCGTCGGTCTATCGTCCGCTGGTTAATTTTGTTGCGACGGCCATGCAGGCCGTTCTGAATCTGGCGCTGCTGTGCCTGGGCGTAATTCTGGTGGTCTTTCTCGGCAAGGAGACCTTCCATCTGGCGCACGTGCTGTTTACTCCGGAGCCGGTCAGCAAGTACAAGCTGGTGGAAGGGCTGGTGGTCTATTTTCTCTATTTCGAGTTTATCGCGCTGATTGTGAAGTACTTTGAGTCCGGCTTTCATTTCCCGCTGCGCTATTTCGTCTACATCGGTATTACCGCGATTGTGCGCCTGATTATCGTTGATCACGAGTCGCCGATGGCGGTGCTGATCTATTCCGCGGCAATCCTTCTGCTGGTGATTACGCTGTGGCTGTGTAACTCCAATCGCCTGAAACGCGAATAAAAAAAAGCGGCCTCTAAGGGCCGCTGACCAACAGTCACAAATTTAATTTATGTAGGGTCCAGTTGAGGATAGCAGTGGCATTTACCTTACTTTTTCAGCTGAGGGCGGTAGTTGCCGTACCCGGTTGGGGTTCGTGTACAGCAACTAAGTCACCGTCCCTCCTCTGAAATTTGGGGCGGGTATAACGATGAAACTTAACCTTTCACCCCGCCTGCCGTCAGGCCGTTCACCAGCCAGCGCTGCGCCAGCAGGAAGACCACGGTAATCGGGATAGCAGAGAGCACCGCCGCCGCGGCAAAGTCGCCCCACAGGTAGTTCTGCGGGTTGAGGTACTGCTGCATTCCAACCGCCAGGGTATAGCTGTTCACATCACGCAGCAGCAGGGACGCAACCGGGACTTCGGTAATCGCGGCGATAAACGACAGAATAAAGACCACCGCCAGAATCGGCACCGACAGCGGCAGCAGAACCAGACGGAAGGCCTGCCACGGCGTCGCGCCGTCCAGAGCGGCCGCTTCTTCCAGTGAACCGTCGATGGTTTCGAAGTAGCCTTTAATGGTCCAGACGTGCAGCGCGATGCCGCCCATATAGGCGAAGATGACGCCGCCGTGGGTATTCAGGCCGACAAACGGCAGATACTGGCCGAGGCGGTCAAACAGGGCATACAGAGCGACCAGCGACAGCACCGCCGGGAACATCTGGAAAATCAGCATCCCTTTCAACAGGGTGGCCTTACCCGGGAAGCGCATACGGGCGAAGGCGTAGGCGCAGGTGGTGGAGAGCGCCACGATACCGATGGCGGTGATCCCGGCAACCTTCACCGAGTTCCACAGCCACAGCAGCACCGGGAACGGCGGCGGCGTCACGCGGCCATCCGCATGCTCAACGCTAAAGCCGAGCGCCAGACGCCAGTGTTCCCAGGAGATCTGATCCGGGATCAGGCTGCCGGTGGCGAAGTTACCTTCGCGCAGGGAGATGGCGATAACCATCAGCAGCGGGAACATAATCGCCGCGATAAAAATGAGCAGCAGGAGGTGCGTGGTGAAGAGACGCAGCTTCTGAGATTTGGGTTGTACCATAGCCATAATATTTTTATTCCCCTTGATACCGCTCCAGGCTATCTCACTTGCCATTTTGAACCCGGGCAGTGCTCATCATCCTCACGTACTACGTGTACGCTCCGGTTCTTGCGCGCTGGCCGGGCCCAAACTGGCTGCGTCAATGACGCCTGGCCATTCCAGTTAGTCGAATTTCATTCGTGTGGCTTTCAGGTTAACAATCGCCAGCACGCCTACCAGCAGGAAGATCAGCGTAGCGATAGCCGCCGCGAGGCCGAAGTCCTGGCCGCCGCCGCCTTCGAAGGCGATACGGTAGGTGTAGCTCACCAGCAGGTCGGTATAGCCGGCCGGCGTGGTGGTGCCGAGGCGATCCGGGCCGCCGTTGGTTAACAGCTGAATCAGGACGAAGTTGTTAAAGTTAAAGGCGAAGCTGGCGATCATCAGCGGCGTAAGCGGCTTGATCAGCAGCGGCAGCGTAATTTTAAAGAAGTTCTGGAACGGACCCGCACCGTCCATTGCCGACGCTTCATACAGGTCGTCAGGAATGGCTTTCAGCAGGCCCATGCACAGGATCATCATGTACGGGTAGCCCAGCCAGGTGTTGACGATAACAATCATCGAACGCGCGGTCGTCGGGTCGCTAAACCAGGCCGGCTTAATGCCGAACAGCGCGCTGAGCATCATGTTGATCTCACCGAAGCTCTGGTTGAACAGCCCTTTGAAAATCAGAATCGAGATAAACGACGGTACCGCGTAAGGCAGAATCAGCAGTACGCGATAAATCGCTTTCCCTTTCAGGGACTCCCACTGCACGAGGCAGGCGAGGATCATGCCGACCGCGACGGTCAGAATAACGGTCAGTATTGAGAAGACCACCGTCCAGACGAAGATGGCGAAGAACGGTTTCTGGATACCTTCATCGGTAAAGACGCGGGTGAAGTTATCCCAGCCAATGCTCACGGTGTAGCCCGGGCTGAGCTTCTCGCCGCTCCAGCTGCCGTCGGCATTGATTGACTGATAGAAGCCGACTTTATTATTCGGCCGGTATTTGACGCCGCTCTGGTTGTTGGTCAGCTCGCCGTCGGCCGCCAGCGTATACAGCGGCTGGGTGCCGGAGAACTGACGCAGCGAGCTCATAATGACCTTGCTGTCGTCAGGCAGCACGGCGGTCAGCTGGTTCAGCGCGGTACGGTTCTGGGTAATCACGCGCAGGTTAGCACGCTCGCCTTCCGGCTGAGCATCGGCTTCTTTCAGGGCCAGCTTCTGCACGCCGCCGAGCTTAAACGCGTCGGAAACATAATTTTTGCCGCTGTCGCCATCGGTCAGCGCCAGCTTCCACTCATCTCCCGCCGGGTACAGCGAGAAGTTGTAGGATTTGCCGGCCTGGAAGGAGCGATCCAGCAGGACTTCCTGAGCGCGCTCAAAGGTCAGCTGGTTGGTGCTGCTGTAGTTGGTGAAAGCGATAGCGATGGTGCAGATCAGCGGAAACAGGACGAACAGCCCCATCCCGGCGAGACCCGGATAGACATAGCGCCAGGCATAGGCCTTGCGGTTAGAAAAGATATACAGGCCAGCCGAGCTTAAAATCAGCGTCAGGATGGCAAACAGGTACTCCCCCTGGGCGTACATCAAAACAACAAGGTAACCCACCAGCAGGCACAGCAAGCCAATCACAGACCATGTCAGCTGCGGGCTTTGCCACCAGTGTTTCTTTTTAACGACATCCATGGGGATCATCCTCTACAACGTATTTTGTTCTCCCTCTCCCCTCAGGAGAGAGGGCCCGGATCGGGCGGCTGTTCGCCGTCCGGGTTCCTGACCCGCTCCCGAGAAGGGGGAGGGGACTAGCAGGGTTACTTAGTGATACGAGCCTGTGCGTCTTTCAGCGCGGCGTCGACGGTCTGACGACCGCTAGCTGCGTTGATAACCGCGGTGCGTACGGCATACCAGAAGGCGGACATCTGCGGAACGTTCGGCATGATTTCGCCTTTCTGGGCGTTCGCCATAGTGGCGGCGATACGCGGATCTTTTTCCAGTTTCTCCTGGAAGGATTTCAGCGCAACGGCGCCCAGCGGTTTATCCTTGTTCACTTCATCCAGACCCTGATCGGTCAGCAGGTAGTTTTCGAGGAACTCTTTCGCCAGCTCTTTGTTCGGGCTGGCGGCGTTGATACCGGCGCTCAGTACGCCGACGAACGGTTTAGACGCCTTGCCTTTGAAGGTTGGCAGCAGAGTCACGCCGTAGTTAATTTTGCTCTTATCGATGTTCGCCCACGCCCACGGACCGTTGATGGTCATCGCGGTATCGCCCTTGTTGAACGCCGCTTCAGCGATGGAGTAATCGGTATCAGCATTCATGTGTTTGTTCTTGATCAGATCGACCAGGAAGGTCAGACCCGCTTTCGCGCCAGCGCTGTCCACGCCGACATCTTTCACATCATATTTGCCGTTTTCAAGCTTGAACGCATAGCCACCGTCGGCGGCGATCAGCGGCCAGGTGAAGTACGGTTCCTGCAGGTTGAACATCAGCGCGCTCTTACCTTTCGCCTTCAGCGTTTTATCCAGCGCCGGGATCTCTTCCCAGGTTTTCGGCGGATTCGGGACCAGGTCTTTGTTGTAAATCAGCGACAGCGCTTCAACCGCGATTGGGTAAGCGATCAGCTTGCCGTTATAGCGTACCGCGTCCCAGGTGAACGGATAGAGTTTGTCCTGGAAAGCTTTGTCCGGAGCGATCTCGGCCAGCAGGCCGGACTGCGCGTAGCCGCCGAAGCGGTCGTGTGCCCAGAAGATGATGTCCGGGCCGTCGCCGGTCGCCGCAACCTGCGGGAATTTCTCTTCCAGCTTATCCGGGTGTTCGATGGAGACTTTAATCCCGGTGTCTTTTTCAAACTTTTTGCCCACTTCAGCGAGGCCGTTATAGCCCTTGTCGCCGTTAATCCAGATAACCAGCTTACCTTCTTCAATTTTGGCGAGGGCAGAGGCGGAAAACATCATCGTGGTCAATGCAGACAGCGCGAGGATGCGGGCGCCGGTTTTGATTTTCATATACCAGTCCTTTTTGGTGATGTACTCGTGGATACACTTAGGTGGCTTAACGGTGATGAGTTTCCTTTTTTAACAACCCCTTTCCATCCTCCCTATGTCTACGCCCCACCCGTAGTTTGTGTGATCTGGCTTGCAGAAACGCCGGTATTGGGGCGTGGAGCACATAAAAAGGAGGCTATTTTTGCAACCTGCGTCACGAAATTGACTTTGGCGCGCCATCCCCCGCAGTGAGAGGCAATCTCTCATCCTCCCGTCTCCTCCCCCATAAAAAAGCCGGGGGTGGAGGATTCACCAGGTTAATGAATGCCGCATAGTCAGCCCATCTTGAATGTGTCTTTAAGTGACAGGTTGTAACGAAGGGAGATGGGCATGGCGAGCGTACAGCTGCGAAATATAACGAAAGCCTGGGGCGACGTGGTGGTATCGAAAGATATCAATCTCGACATCCAGGAAGGGGAGTTCGTGGTGTTTGTCGGGCCATCGGGCTGCGGCAAATCTACCCTGCTGCGTATGATTGCCGGGCTGGAAACCATAACCAGCGGTGATTTGTTTATCGGCGAAACCAGGATGAACGATATCCCCCCCGCAGAACGCGGCATCGGCATGGTCTTCCAGTCTTACGCTCTCTACCCTCATCTCTCCGTCGCGGAAAATATGTCTTTCGGCCTGAAGCTGGCCGGCGCCAAAAAAGATGTGATCAACCAGCGCGTCACTCAGGTGGCTGAAGTGCTGCAGCTGGCGCACCTGCTTGAGCGTAAGCCGAAGGCGCTATCCGGCGGCCAGCGTCAGCGCGTGGCAATCGGTCGTACCCTGGTGGCGGAGCCTCGCGTATTCCTGCTGGATGAACCGCTTTCAAACCTCGATGCCGCGCTGCGCGTGCAGATGCGTATCGAAATCTCCCGTCTGCACAAGCGGCTGGGACGCACGATGATTTACGTGACCCACGATCAGGTTGAGGCGATGACTTTGGCCGACAAGATTGTGGTGCTGGATGCCGGTCGCGTAGCGCAGGTAGGGAGACCGCTTGAGCTGTATCACTACCCGGCCGATCGCTTCGTTGCGGGCTTTATTGGCTCGCCGAAGATGAACTTCCTGCCGGTGAAAGTCACCGCAACCGCCATTGAGCAGGTTCAGGTGGAGCTGCCAAACCGCCAGCAAATTTGGCTGCCGGTGGACAGCGCCCGCGTTCAGGTTGGGGCAAATATGTCCTTAGGCATCCGCCCGGAACATCTGCTGCCCAGCGATATCGCCGACGTGACCCTTGAAGGGGAAGTGCAGGTGGTTGAGCAGCTTGGCCACGAAACGCAAATTCATATCCAGATCCCAGCCATCCGTCAGAACCTGGTCTACCGCCAGAACGACGTGGTGTTGGTAAAAGAGGGAGCCACATTCGCTATCGGTTTGCCACCGGAACGTTGCCATTTATTCCGTGAGGATGGCACGGCGTGTCGTCGGTTGCATAAAGAGCCGGGCGTGTAAGGCTTCCCATTAAAAAAAAACGCGAACCCCTTAGCGCTGCAGCAGCAGGCAGAACAATGGGCGAAGTGTTCAAAGAAAAGCAATGATCTCAGGAGATAGAATGATGATTACTCTGCGCAAACTTCCACTGGCGGTCGCCGTCGCAGCAGGCGTTATGTCTGCTCAGGCGATGGCCGTCGATTTCCACGGCTATGCTCGTTCCGGTATCGGCTGGACCGGCAGCGGCGGTGAACAGCAGTGCTTCCAGGCAACCGGTGCTCAAAGTAAATACCGTCTTGGTAACGAATGTGAAACCTATGCGGAATTAAAACTGGGCCAGGAAGTATGGAAAGAAGGTGATAAGAGCTTCTACTTCGATACTAACGTCGCGTACTCCGTATCGCAGCAGAATGACTGGGAATCAACCAGCCCGGCATTCCGTGAAGCCAACGTGCAGGGTAAAAACCTGATCGACTGGCTGCCAGGTTCCACCATCTGGGCCGGTAAGCGTTTCTACCAGCGTCATGACGTTCACATGATCGACTTCTACTACTGGGATATTTCAGGTCCTGGTGCTGGTATCGAAAACATCGATCTGGGCTTCGGTAAGCTGTCTATGGCGGCAACCCGTTCTTCTGAGTCCGGCGGTTCTGCCACCTTCGCTGACCGCGATGCGCTGGGCAACCGTATTTATGACAACATCGTGCCGAACGACGTCTTCGACGTGCGTTTAGCGCAGATGGAAATCAACCCAGGCGGTACCCTGGAGCTCGGCGTTGACTACGGTCACACCAACGTTCCGGATAACTACTACCTGCAGCCGGACGCGTCTAAAGACGGCTGGATGCTGACCGCTGAACACACCCAGAGCATGCTGAAAGGCTACAACAAGTTCGTTCTGCAGTACGCCACCGACGCGATGACCTCCAACGGTAAAGGCATTCCGCAGGGCGGCAGCATCAACAACGACGGCTCCCTGTGGCGCGTGCTTGACCACGGCGCGATCTCGCTGGGCGATAGCTGGGATCTGATGTACGTCGGTATGTACCAGGATATCAACCTGGACAACAACAACGGCACCAAATGGTGGACCGTCGGCGTGCGTCCGATGTACAAATGGACGCCGATCATGAGCACCCTGCTGGAAGTTGGCTACGACAACGTCGAGTCGCAGAAAACCGGCGACAACAACAACCAGTACAAAATCACCCTGGCACAGCAGTGGCAGGCTGGCGACAGCATCTGGTCCCGTCCGGCAATCCGCGTATTCGCAACCTACGCCAAGTGGGATGAGAAATGGGGCTACGCGAACGGCGATTCCGGTGCTGGCTACACCTCCGGCGTGGCGTATAACGACACCTCCGCGAAGACCTTCAGCCGTGGCGATAACGACGAGTGGACCTTCGGCGCCCAGATGGAAATCTGGTGGTAATCCAACCTGACCTGTTATGAGCAAAAGAGGGGCGTAAGCCCCTCTATATCTTAGGCCCAGCGAGCTATTGCCTGGCTACCGCTCGGCCATCGGAATTGAGGTGATAACAATGAAAATGAATAAAAGTCTCGTTGCCCTCTGCCTGTCCGCCGGCCTGCTGGCCAGCGTACCCGCAGTCAGTTTTGCTGATGTGAATTTTGTGCCGCAGAACACCGCTGCCGCACCGACGATCCCTGCCTCCGCGTTACAGCAGTTAACCTGGACGCCGGTCGATCAATCTAAGTCCCAGGTCACCAACTTAGCGACGGCAGGACAGTCGCTGAATATCTCCGGTATCACCGGGCCGGTCGCCGCCTATAGCGTCCCGGCGAATATCGGTGAGCTGACCATTACGCTGACCAGCGAAGTCAACAAGCAGACCAGCGTTTTTGCGCCTAACGTGCTGATTCTTGACCAGAATATGACGCCATCTGCGTACTTCCCAAGCAGCTACTTCACCTACCTGGAGCCGGGCGTGATGAGCTCGGATCGCCTCGAAGGGGTGATGCGTCTGACGCCGGCGCTGGGCCAGCAAAAGATTTACGTCCTGGTCTTTACCACGCCGCAGGATCTGCAGCAGACCACCAAATTAATCGATCCGGCGAAGGCCTACGCCAAAGGTACGGGTAACGCGGTCCCGGATATTCCGGACCCGATTGCCAAACATACCACCGAAGGTACGCTGGGCCTGAAAGTGAAAACATCGTCTGGCTCCAGCGTGCTGGTTGGCCCGCTGTTTGGCTCCTCCGGCCCGGGTCCGGTCACCGTCGGCAATACGGCCGCTCCGGTATACAGCGCGCCAGCCGCCGCCCCGGCCGTTGCTCCGGTCGCCGCGCCGGCGGCGAAGAGTGAGCCGATGCTGGATGATACGGAAACCTACTTTAACAACGGCATTAAGCAGGCGGTTGCTAAAGGAGATATCGACAAAGCCCTCAAATTGATGAACGAAGCTGAACGCCTTGGCTCGAAATCTGCCCGTTCCACCTTTATCAGCAGTGTAAAAGGCAAGGGGTGATCGTCTCCCCACAATGCTGATGTTTAGGCACAGCCTTTAGGTGCGTCCGCCTGGACGCACCTTTTTTTCTCGCGCGCGGCTTCTGTTGCATGGCTGTTGCGCGGAAGATCGTATCTTGATGTTTGCCCGCCCCGATCGGCCTATTCTGCGATACAATGCCTTTACGTTATGTATCGGAGAATCAGGCATGTCACATCCTGCGCTTACGCAACTACGTGCGCTGCGCTATTTTGCCGCTATGCCCCCGCTGGAACCCTCGCTGCGCGACTGGCTGTTGCTGGAAGACTCAATGACCAAACGCTTTGAGCAACAAGGGAAAAAGGTTAGCGTTATGCTGGTCAACGAAGATTTTGTCGGACGCGAAGCGCTGGTCGGTGAAGAAGCGTTGCTGCCAGATGAAGAGCGCTACTGGCTGCGGGAAATCATTCTCTGCGCCGATGATGAACCCTGGCTGGCCGGGCGAACTATCGTGCCGGAATCGACGCTGAGCGGTCCCGAACTGGCGCTGCAGCAGCTTGGGCAGACGCCGCTGGGCCGCTATTTGTTCACCTCGTCGACGTTAACCCGTGACTTTATTGAAATTGGGCGTTATGCAGAGCTTTGGGGGCGTCGTTCCCGCCTCCGGCTGAGCGGTAAACCGCTGCTGCTGACAGAACTGTTTCTGCCTGCATCGCCGCTGTATTAAGAGGAAGAGAAAATGGAGTGGAGTCTGACGCAGAATAAGCTGTTGGCGTTTCATCGCCTGATGCGTACTGACAAACCGATCGGCGCGCTGCTGCTGCTGTGGCCGACGCTGTGGGCGCTATGGGTGGCGACGCCGGGTGTTCCGCCGCTGTGGATTCTGGCCGTTTTTGTCGCCGGAGTGTGGCTGATGCGCGCCGCCGGCTGCGTGGTCAACGATTATGCCGACCGCAAATTTGACGGCCACGTCAAGCGCACCGCGCGTCGTCCGCTGCCGAGCGGGGAGGTGACGGAGAAAGAGGCCCGGGTGCTGTTTGTCGTGCTGGTGCTGCTCTCGTTCCTGCTGGTGCTGACCCTCAACACCATGACCATTCTGCTGTCGGTGGCGGCGCTGGCGCTGGCGTGGGTCTATCCATTCATGAAGCGCTACACCCATCTGCCGCAGGTGGTGCTGGGGGCGGCGTTTGGCTGGTCGATTCCGATGGCCTTCTCCGCGGTGAGCGAATCGCTGCCGCTGAGCTGCTGGCTGATGTTCCTCGCCAACATTCTGTGGGCGGTGGCTTACGATACCCAGTATGCGATGGTTGACCGGGACGATGACCTTAAAATTGGCATCAAATCAACGGCGATTTTGTTTGGCGAAAACGATCGCGTGATTATCGGTATGCTGCAGATCGCGGTGCTGGTCCTGATGGCGGCGGTAGGGTGGCTGAACGGCCTGAGCTGGGAATATTACTGGTCGCTGTTTATCGCGGCGGGGCTGTTTTTCTGGCAGCAGAAGCTGATTTTCCGTCGTGAACGCGACGACTGCTTCAAAGCGTTTTTAAACAATAACTACGTTGGGCTGGTGCTGTTCCTCGGCCTGGCGATGGGCTATATGGCGTAGTTTTCCCTGGCAGGGTCCTGACTCCCCGGCTTACGTAGCGCAAGCCGGGGCAAGTCTCAGGCGCTACGCTTCATCCTGCGCGGCGCTTTCAATCGTCAGACGCACGTCCGATGTAATCAGGTTCGCCAGCATCTGGTAAACCTTCAGCGTCTCTTCCGGCTCGGCATCGCCGGTATCGCTAATATAGCCTTCGTCACGCAGCGTCAGTACCAGAGTGCTGAATACCGCCTTATCGAAGAACTCCGGCGCGTTGATGCCGTGCAGAACCGACAGGCGCTGGGCCATCGTACGGCTCTCTTTCTCCAGCGAACTGCGGTTAATCGAGGGATTAGCGCTCAGCAGCCAGAAGGTGATGGCATAGCGCTGGAGCGTTTCGCGCGCCCCGGCGGCCAGCAGCTGCAGCAGGCGGGAGTGCGACGGGTTGATGCTTATCTCGTCCTCGCTCAGCGCCAGCAGGCCCTGGCGCTGCATCTCAGCGGTCAGCGCATCGATAACGCTCGCCAGCTCTTCTTTTTCCCAGCGCAGGAACAGCTCGGCCTTCAGCAGCGGATAGAACATCTCGACGTGACGCAGCACTTCCGTGCGGGTGATCCGTCGATGCTGGGTGACAATCGCCGCCAGCAGCGAAGGCATCATCAGCATATGGGCGATGTTGTTGCGATAGTAGGTCATCAGCACCGCCTGCTCGCGCGGCAGAATGATGATGTCGCCGATGGTGTCTTTTTCGACCTCGAACTTATTCATCTTCAGCGCGTGGTCAATCAGCTCGCTGGCGGAAGCCGGCGGCGTGGTCGCATCCGGAGAGTAAGGCACGTTACGCAGCAGATCGAGATAGCACTCCAGCTGCTGGGTCAGCTGCTCGCGGGTCAGCGAACGCTGGCGCGATGCCAGCAGAGCGGTACAGCACAGATTCATGGCGTTCGCCGCGCCGGCGTTGTTGATGCGGACCATCAGATCGGAGGCGATGCTGTTTACCGTCGGCGTTAGCCACGACGGGCGAATGGCTTCGATAGGATCGATAGACTCGCGCCACTCCGGAACGTGCTGGTTGAGCCAGGTCATCAGCGGCAGCGGTTCGCCGAAGTTAACGTACCCCTGGCCGAGGTTACGCAGCTTGCTCAGGCCGCGCAGCATCTGCGGCAGGCTCTCTTTCTCTTTCGTCGCGCCGCGCAGCTCTTTGGCGTAGGTCCCGACTTCCATCACGTGCTCGTAGCCGATGTAGATCGGAACCAGCGTAATTGGTCGGGTGCCGCCGCGCAGCATCGCCTGGATAGTCATCGACAGGGTGCCGGTTTTCGGGTCCAGCAGGCGCCCGGTACGAGAGCGCCCGCCCTCCACGAAGTACTCTACCGAGTAGCCGCGGCTGAACAGTTCGCCAAGATATTCGCGGAACACCGTCGAGTAGAGCTTGTTGCCCTTAAACGTACGGCGAATAAAGAACGCGCCGCCGCGACGGAAAATCGGCCCTGCCGGCCAGAAGTTGAGGTTGATGCCGGCGGCGATATGCGGCGGCACCAGGCCCTGGTGGTAGAGCACGTAGGAGAGCAGCAGGTAGTCCATATGGCTGCGATGGCACGGAACGTAGACGATCTCGTGCCCTTCGTGCGCCAGCTGCCGCACGCGCTCGGCGTTATGAACGTTAATTCCCTGATACAGGCGGTTCCATGTAAAGCCCAGCACGCGGTCGGTCAGGCGAATCATCTCGTAGGAGAAGTTTGCGGCGATCTCTTCCATCAGCGCGATAGCGTTTTGCTGCGCCTTCTCGTGGGAGATTTTCTTGCTGCGGGCTTCGTCTTCCACCGCGCGGGCGATGGCTTTTGACGCCAGCAGCTTGTTGAATAGATCCTGACGCGCCGGCAGACGCGGGCCGACCGCGGCCAGGCGCTGACGGGCGAAGTGCATACGCGCCACGCGGGCCAGCTTCTGAGCAATGGTTTTATCGGTTCCGTGCTCGGACGCCATTCGGCGTAGCGACACCGGCGGCGAGAAGCGCACGAAGCTGTCGCGGCCCAGCCACAGAACGGCGAAGAATTTCTGAATACCATTAAGCATGCGCAGCGGCGGATTGAGCTCGCCCTTTTCGCGCCCTGGCGCGCGACCAAACATCACTGAAACCGGCACCATTTGCACGTCGAGGTCAGGGTGGTTGCGGTGCAGATCCAGGTAGTCGTGGAACAGCTTGATGGATTCTTCTTTCGGCGTGTAGTAGGTAAATACGCGCGGGCCGCCGTGGATAAAGACGTAGCGCGGCAGCAGGGTGCCGTCGATTTCTAACGGTTCGAGCGGATCGGGTAAATCGTGCTCCAGGCACTGCGCGCGCAGCGTCAGCAGGTCTGCCTTCGAGTTATAGGGCAGAACGTACATAATCGGACGCGAGGTATCCAGCCCTAATTCCTGAGCAGGCTCTGCGGGAATAGACTTGCTTTTTACCAGCAGCCGTAATGGTAAATTCAGTAATTTATAGTAAATTCGTTGCCAGCCGGACATAAACGATGTGAAGCCTCTGGTTAATCATGCAAATGCGCGGCAAGAATAACAGAAAGTGCGCAAAATTTCCGTTGCCACGCGGCAAACGCGTACACTCATTGACGTCATTTACATAAAAAGGTTCTTTTGATGGCCAATAATACCACCGGGTTAACCCGAATCATTAAAGCGGCAGGGTATTCCTGGAAAGGTTTTCGTGCGGCATGGATAAATGAGGCCGCCTTTCGTCAGGAAGGTATTGCCACCGTTATTGCCATTGCGATCGCCTGCTGGTTGGATGTTGACGCCATTACGCGCGTGCTGCTGATAGGCTCGGTCCTGATAGTGATGATAGTCGAAATTCTTAATAGCGCGATTGAGGCGGTGGTGGACCGGATTGGCTCCGACCACCATGAGCTTTCCGGACGCGCGAAGGATATGGGCTCTGCGGCGGTATTTCTGGCGATCGTCATTGCGCTGATCGTCTGGGTTACGCTGCTGTGGGCGCACTATCGCTAAGGGTCTGTAGCATCAGACTATTTGGTTTGGCGTCCGCGGGCTGGAGGCCGACCAACCTCCCTCCACGCGGCCTGTTTTGCGTCGTGTGGAGCAGAAACGCTCCGCCGCAATCCCCCTGCGTTAGCTGGCCGCAGCGCGCGGCAAACGAAAAGAATCTCCTGATTTTTGTGTGAAATTTGATTCCAAAATCACCGTTAGCTGTATATACTCACAGCATAACTGTATATACACCCAGGGGGCGGAATGAAAGCGTTAACGACCAGGCAGCAAGAGGTGTTTGATCTCATCAGAGATCATATCAGCCAGACTGGCATGCCGCCGACGCGTGCGGAAATTGCTCAGCGCTTGGGGTTCCGTTCCCCAAACGCGGCGGAAGAACACCTGAAAGCGCTGGCGCGTAAAGGCGCAATCGAGATCATTTCCGGTGCCTCCCGCGGTATTCGTCTGCTGACTGAAGAAGAGCCCGGCCTGCCGCTGATTGGCCGCGTGGCTGCCGGTGAGCCGCTGCTGGCGCAGCAGCACATCGAAGGCCACTTCCAGGTCGATCCGGCAATGTTCAAGCCGAGCGCCGACTTCCTGCTGCGCGTCAGCGGAATGTCGATGAAAGACATTGGTATTCTGGACGGCGATCTGCTGGCGGTACACAAAACTCAGGATGTGCGTAACGGGCAGGTTGTGGTCGCACGTATCGATGAAGAAGTGACGGTTAAACGCCTTAAAAGGCAGGGTAACGTCGTCGAACTGCTGCCGGAAAATAGCGAGTTTTCACCAATCGTGGTGAACCTACGCGAGCAAAACTTTACCATTGAAGGTCTGGCCGTCGGCGTCATCCGCAACGGCGAGTGGCTGTAAGCGCCTTCTCTTAACGCAGCATCGTCTGATGCATGATGCTGCGCTGTCTCTCCTCGCTCAGGCTTTCCCTCATGCTTTTTAATGCCGCTGATAAGGCCCTGTGGCGCCTGGCGCTACCGATGATTTTCTCCAATATCACCGTCCCGCTGCTGGGCCTGGTGGATACTGCGGTTATCGGCCATCTTGATAGCCCGGTTTACCTGGGCGGCGTGGCGGTCGGGGCTACGGCTACCAGCTTCCTGTTCATGCTACTGCTCTTTCTGCGAATGAGTACCACCGGCCTGACGGCGCAGGCGTTTGGCGCAAAGGACCCCGTGCGCCTGGCGCGAGCGCTGGTGCAGCCGATTGGGCTGGCGCTGGCCGCCGGTCTGCTGATCGTTCTGTTTCGTATGCCGCTCATTAACCTGGCGCTGCATATCGTCGGCGGCAGCGAAGCGGTGCTGGAACAGGCCCGGCGTTTCCTGGAGATCCGCTGGCTGAGCGCCCCGGCATCGTTAGCTAACCTGGTGCTGCTGGGCTGGCTGCTGGGCGTCCAGTATGCCCGTGCGCCGGTGATCCTGCTGATTGTCGGCAACCTGCTGAATATTGTCCTCGATCTGTGGCTGGTGATGGGGCTGCACATGAACGTGCAGGGCGCGGCGCTGGCGACGGTGACCGCCGAATATGCCACCTTTATCATTGGCCTGCTGATGGCGAAACGCGTGCTGACGCTGCGGGGCGTGTCATTCTCTATGCTGAAGGACGCCTGGCGCGGCGATCTCCGGCGGCTGCTGGCCCTCAACCGCGACATCATGCTGCGTTCGCTGCTGCTGCAGCTCTGCTTTGGCGCGGTGACCGTTTTCGGCGCGCGTCTGGGGGGCGATATCGTGGCGGTGAACGCCATTCTGATGACCATGCTAACCTTCACCGCCTATGCGTTGGACGGCTTTGCCTATGCCGTGGAGGCCCACTCCGGGCAGGCCTACGGCGCGCGCGATGGCAGCAAGCTGCTGGAGGTGTGGCGTGCGGCCTGTCGGCAGTCAGGCATGGTCGCGCTGGCTTTTGCGCTAATCTACAGCGTGGCGGGAGAGCAGATTATCGCTCTGCTGACCTCGATACCCTCGCTCCAGCAGCTCGCCGACCGCTATCTGCTGTGGCAGATGATTTTGCCGGTGGTCGGCGTCTGGTGTTATCTGCTGGACGGCATGTTTATCGGCGCGACGCGCGGCAGTGAAATGCGCAACAGCATGGCGGTGGCCGCCGTGGGCTTTGCCGTAACCCTGCTGACGCTGCCGGTGCTCGGTAACCACGGCCTGTGGCTGGCGCTGACGGTATTCCTGGCGCTGCGAGGTCTGTCGCTGGCGCTGATCTGGCGACGGCACTGGCGGCGCGGCACCTGGTTTTCATAACGTCTTTTGGTGTGAAAATGGTTAAAGATTCCGAATAATAAAATTAACCCAGAATTCTCATCTATAGTTAATCATACGTCCGGCACACAGCGGGCTGTTAACTCACCGAACGATGAGGACTGAATCATGAATAAAGACGAAATCGGCGGTAACTGGAAACAGTTAAAAGGTAAAGCGAAAGAGCAATGGGGCAAGCTTACCGACGATGATATGACCGTCATCGAGGGTAAGCGCGACCAGCTGGTCGGTAAAATCCAGGAGCGTTACGGCTACGCTAAAGATCAGGCAGAAAAAGAAGTGTCTGACTGGGAAACCAAAAATGACCATCGCTGGTAGCGACGAGATGTAGAGCGTTAACCCTTTGTTATTGCCTGCCTGAACGGTACAAGGATGTACTAAAAATCCCTGATTCCCGCTGCGGCCAACGCCTCAGCGGGCTTTCTTTTTAGTCTGGATGGTGTGGTCATGGTGGCAGTGCCCCGGCGTGTTGCAGGCCTCTACCTCGACGCAGCCCGCGCACAGGCCGTGCGCTTCGATCACGTTATGGCGCAGGGCGAAGCCCATTTTGGCCGCCAGCGTATGCATGATGTCCTCTACGCCTTCCGCGCACTCTTCTTTAACCACCCCGCAGCGATCGCAGATAAACATCGCTGAACTATGGGTTGGCTGATCGAACAGGTGACACAGCACGTAGCTGTTGGTTGATTCCACCTTGTGCACGAAGCCCTGCTCAAGCAGAAACTCCAGCGCCCGGTAGACCGTCGGAGGCTTAGCCTGCGGCTCTTTACCGCGCAGGAGATCGAGCAAATCGTAGGCGCTGATCGCCCCCTGCTGTAGACTCATCAGGCGCAACACTTCAAGGCGCTGCGGAGTCAGGCGCACGCCCCGCTGCGCGCAGAGCTTTTCAGCATGCGCTAACATGTCTTGCGAAGTGGACTTATCCATGAGCATCCTCTGGTTGCGTAACGATGAAGTTGTTACTTTATCACGATCCAGGCAAAACGCCGAGAACCCACGGTTTGTGCTATACCTGATGCATCTCATTTTCGGGAGAAAACGATGAAACGACCTGATTGCATTCGACATTGGCGCGAGATGGAGGGGCCGGATGATGCCACCTATCCCGACAGCAGCGAGCTCTTTTCCATCGGCGCACCGCTGGCCCGTGGTTTAAGGCTAAACCGGCTGGGGATCCATCATGAGCGCCTGCCGCCAGGGCGTCGTACCTCTTATCCGCATGCGGAAAGCGATGAAGAAGAGTTCATCTACGTGCTGGAGGGGTATCCGGAAGTGTGGATAAACGGCTATCTGTGGAAGCTGGAGCCGGGGGATTGCGTCGGTTTTCCCGCCGGTACCGGGGTATGCCACACCTTCCTGAATAACACCGAGGAGGAGGCATGCCTGCTGGTGGTTGGCGAAGCGAATAAAAAATTTAACCGGATCTACTATCCGCTTAACCCCAGCTATGCCGCGACGCGTCAGGATCGCTGGGTCGACCATCCGCCGCAGTTCTTCGGTCCTCACGACGGTAAGCCGCGCAGGAAATAGCGTTTTTTTCCAGCGCAGGATACGGCCATTGGCGCTATGCGCCTGTGGTTTATCTTTGTGCTATAGTAGCGCCCCTTTTTACCCGGATGCCTATTTATTCGCCATGATGCCAGAATCAACGTCTACCGCCTTTGCTGCCCACCGTTTTTCTATCGCCCCGATGCTCGACTGGACCGACAGGCACTGCCGCTACTTCCTGCGCCAGCTGTCGCGCCATACGCTGCTGTACACCGAAATGGTGACCACCGGGGCGATTATTCACGGTAAAGGCGACTATCTGGCCTACAGCGAAGAAGAGCATCCCGTTGCGCTACAGCTGGGCGGTAGCGATCCGGCCGCGCTGGCGCAGTGTGCGAAGCTGGCTGAAGCGCGCGGCTATGATGAGATCAACCTCAACGTCGGCTGCCCGTCTGACCGCGTGCAGAACGGGATGTTTGGCGCCTGCCTGATGGGCAATGCGCCGCTGGTTGCCGACTGCATTAAAGCGATGCGCGACGTGGTCTCGATTCCGGTCACGGTAAAAACCCGAATCGGCATTGATGACCAGGATAGCTATGCGTTCCTGTGTGATTTCATCAATACCGTATCCGGGAAAGGCGAATGCGATATGTTTATCATCCACGCCCGCAAAGCCTGGCTTTCCGGCCTGAGCCCGAAAGAGAACCGCGAGATCCCGCCTCTGGACTACCCGCGCGTCTATCAGCTAAAACGTGATTTTCCGCATCTGACGATGGCGATCAACGGCGGGATCAGGTCGCTGGAAGAAGCGAAGCTGCACCTTGAGCATATGGACGGTGTGATGGTGGGGCGCGAGGCGTACCAGAATCCAGGCATGCTGACCTCCGTTGACCGGGAGATTTTTGCGGCCAATGGCGCGGATACTGACCCGGTTGCCGTGGTGCGCGCCATGTATCCGTATATTGAGCGTGAGCTGAGCAACGGGACCTATCTTGGCCATGTGACCCGCCATATGCTGGGCCTGTTCCAGGGGATCCCCGGCGCTCGCCAGTGGCGTCGCTACCTGAGTGAGAACGCGCATAAGGCCGGTGCCGATATCAACGTCCTGGAACACGCGCTGAAGCTGGTCGCCGATAAGCGTTAACGTTTCGCTGTTTCGCTAAAATTTAGTCAAATACGCCACGCCCTGAAATAAAAATCATGGCATTTTTCTTTAAATTCAATGGATTATAATTGGCACGCTTCTTGTAATGTCTGAGTACAAAGGGCTATTGCTTGGGAGAGAAGAAGATGCTGGAACTGCTATTTATCATTGGTTTTTTTGTCATGCTGCTGGTAACCGGCGTATCGCTGCTGGGCATTATTGCCGCCATTGTTGCGGCGACGGCGCTGATGTTCGTTGGCGGCCTGTTTGCGATGATGATTAAACTGCTGCCGTGGCTGCTGCTAGCCGTTGCGTTGGTATGGGTGATTCGGGCGATAAATACGCCAAAAATCACCCACTACCGTAGCAACAACCGCTGGCGTTATTAAGGTAGTGAGTGGTAGGTCACAACCTGAGGAATTTTGCATAAAACGGCGTAGGTTTTGCTTATTAAATCTGTCACTATTAGCGCGTTAATGAATTCATCGCGCTGTACCCTACATACAGCCGAACTAAAAAAAGTCAGGGCTTCCATATGGAAGCCCTAAACTTTTCCCCCTCCCGTCATACTTCAGACTACAGGTGCGTTGGCAGCGTTAACCTTGCCTCGACTTACTCGTTACGGCAGCAGAAGGCTTGAGCCTTCGGTGGCGCGGCTCTCGAGAACCTCGTGCGCGCGTCGCGCGTCGGCCAGCGGATATTTTTGGCTCTCCGCTACGTCGACGTTTATCACGCCGCTGGCGATCAGCGAAAAGAGTTCGTTACTGGCTTCCACCAGCTCTTCGCGGCTGGTGATATAGCCCTGCAGAGAAGGGCGGGTCACGTACAGCGAGCCTTTCTGATTGAGGATCCCCAGATTAACGCCGGTAACCGGTCCGGAGGAGTTGCCGAAGCTGACCATCAATCCTCGGCGCTGCAGACAGTCGAGCGAAGCTTCCCAGGTGTCTTTGCCCACGGAATCATAGACCACGAGAACTTTTTTCCCCTCGGTAATCTCTTTCAGCCGCTCGGCGATATTCTCTTCACGATAGTTGATCGTCTGCCAGGCTCCGGCCTGCTTCGCGCGCTGCGCTTTTTGCGCGCTGCCGACGGTGCCGATGAGCCTGGCGCCCAGCGCTTTTGCCCACTGGCAGGCTATCAGCCCGACGCCACCGGCCGCAGCGTGGAACAGGAACGTCTCGCCGGCTTTGATTTCGTAGGTTTTACGCAGCAAATAATAGACCGTCAGACCCTTAAGGAAGGAGGCCGCGGCCTGCTCGAAAGAGATGGCCGCAGGTAAAATTGCGGCTTTATCGGCGGGGACATTATGCACCGAGCTGTAGGCGCCCAGCGCCGACTGGGCGTACACGACGCGATCGCCGGCTTTAATATGCGTGACGCCGCGCCCGACCTTGCTTACTACGCCGGCGGCTTCGGTACCTAATCCGCTCGGAAGCGAAGGGGGCGGATAGAGGCCGCTGCGAATATAGGTATCGATGTAGTTGATACCAATAGCTTTGTTTTCTACCTGTATCTCGTGTTCTGCCGGATCCCCTGCAACAAAATCCACCACCTGCAGAACTTCCGGGCCACCGTGCTTGTGAAATTCAATACGTGTTGCCATGCTTCCTCCTGAACTATGTGGTAACCTTTCGAGCCAATTTCTATAGCGGGAATTCCATTCAATATGGCAGGAAATAAACCCTTCAACAAACCCCAGACTGAACCCCGAGTCCGCGATCCTCAGGTAGCCGGGTTGAAAGTCCCGCCGCACTCGATTGAAGCGGAACAGTCGGTGTTGGGCGGTTTAATGCTGGACAACGAGCGCTGGGACGACGTCGCCGAGCGCGTTGTTGCAGAAGATTTTTACACGCGTCCGCACCGTCATATCTTTATTGAAATGGCCCGCCTGCAGGAAACCGGCAGCCCGATTGACCTCATTACGCTCGCGGAATCGCTGGAGCGTCAGGGGCAGCTGGACAGCGTAGGCGGCTTCGCCTATCTGGCAGAACTCTCAAAAAATACGCCAAGCGCGGCGAACATTAGCGCTTATGCCGATATCGTGCGTGAACGTGCCGTTGTCCGGGAAATGATCTCGGTGGCGAACGAAATTGCCGAAGCGGGCTTTGACCCCCAGGGCCGCACCAGCGAAGACCTGCTGGATCTGGCGGAGTCCCGGGTCTTTAAGATCGCCGAGAGCCGCGCGAATAAAGACGAAGGTCCGAGAAATATCGCCGAAGTGCTTGATGCGACCGTTGCGCGTATCGAACAGCTGTTCCAGCAGCCGCACGACGGCGTCACCGGCGTGAATACCGGCTATGACGACCTGAATAAAAAGACGGCGGGTTTGCAGCCGTCGGATTTGATTATCGTCGCGGCGCGTCCGTCGATGGGTAAAACGACATTTGCGATGAACATCGTCGAAAATGCGGCGATGTTGCAGGATAAGCCGGTACTGATTTTCAGCCTTGAGATGCCATCGGAACAGATTATGATGCGTACCCTGGCCTCGCTGTCGCGCGTCGATCAGACGCGTATTCGTACCGGCCAGCTCGATGACGAGGACTGGGCGCGGATTTCGGGCACCATGGGCATTCTGCTGGAAAAGCGCAATATCTATATCGATGACTCCTCCGGCCTGACGCCGACGGAAGTGCGCTCCCGCGCCCGGCGTATCGCCCGCGAACACGGCGGGATTGGCCTGATCATGATCGACTACCTGCAGCTGATGCGGGTGCCGTCGCTCTCCGATAACCGTACGCTGGAAATCGCCGAAATCTCCCGCTCGTTGAAGGCGCTGGCCAAAGAGCTGCAGGTGCCGGTCGTGGCGCTGTCGCAGCTGAACCGCTCGCTGGAACAGCGCGCGGATAAGCGCCCGGTAAACTCCGATCTGCGTGAATCAGGTTCTATCGAGCAGGATGCCGACTTAATCATGTTTATCTATCGTGATGAGGTTTATCACGAGAACAGCGACCTGAAAGGCATCGCCGAAATTATTATTGGTAAGCAGCGTAACGGCCCAATTGGTACGGTACGTCTGACGTTTAACGGGCAATGGTCGCGCTTCGATAACTATGCCGGCCCTCAGTATGATGATGAGTAAATCTCCGTCGTCCTTCACGTCGCAGGTGCGTTGACTCGCCCGCCCGCCTCGGTCACTTAGTTTATTAAGCTTCCGGGGCCCTCTGGCCTGTCGCCTTCCCGCAGCGCGATGGATACGGGCGATTCTTTTATTAAGGAATTTAAATGCAAGCGGCAACTGTAGTCATTAACCGCCGCGCTCTGCGACACAACCTGCAACGTCTGCGTGAACTGGCACCCGCCAGCAAGCTGGTTGCAGTCGTGAAAGCGAACGCTTACGGACACGGTCTTATCGAGACCGCGCGAACGCTCCCTGATGCCGACGCCTTTGGCGTCGCCCGTCTTGAAGAAGCCTTACGCCTGCGGGCGGGCGGCATCACTCAGCCTATCCTGCTGCTGGAAGGTTTTTTTGCGGCCACCGATCTGCCGGTTATCGCCGCCCAGCGGCTGCAAACGGCGGTGCATAGCCCCGAACAGCTGGCAGCGCTGGAAAGCGCGGAGCTGAGCGAACCGGTCAGCGTCTGGATGAAGCTCGATACCGGCATGCATCGGCTGGGCGTCCTGCCGGAACAGGCGGAGGCGTTCTACCAGCGCCTGAGCCGGTGTAAAAACGTCCGCCAGCCGGTGAACGTCGTCAGCCACTTTGCCCGGGCGGATGAGCCGGAATGCGGGGCCACCGAGCGGCAGCTGGATATCTTCACCACCTTCACCGATGGCAAGCCGGGACTGCGCTCTATCGCCGCCTCCGGCGGGATTTTGCTGTGGCCGCAGTCGCACTTCGACTGGGCGCGTCCGGGCATTATTCTCTACGGCGTGTCGCCGTTGGAGCATCAATCCACCGGGGCCGATTTCGGCTGCAGGCCGGTGATGTCGCTGACGTCGAGCCTGATTGCCGTTCGCGAGCATAAAGCGGGTGAGCCGGTGGGCTACGGCGGGACCTGGATTAGCGAACGCCATACCCGGCTGGGCGTAGTGGCGATGGGCTACGGCGATGGCTATCCGCGCGCCGCGCCGTCCGGTACGCCGGTGCTGGTTAACGGTCGGGAAGTGCCGATTGTCGGCCGCGTGGCAATGGATATGATCTGCGTGGACCTCGGCCCCGAGGCGCAGGATAAGTCCGGCGATCCGGTGGTGCTGTGGGGGGAAGGTTTACCCGTTGAACGGATTGCAGAAATCACAAAAGTAAGTGCTTACGAACTTATCACGCGCCTGACTTCTCGCGTTGCGATGAAGTACGTCGATTAATCCTGATTTGCCGCAACGTTCCCCGGTGGCGCTACGGTTACCGGGACCGGGGCGATACGCGACAGCCCGGCTACGGCGTTAACGCCGCGAGCCGGGGAAAAGCTCCGGTTGCGCTCGGTGGGGCGATCGACGTCGGCTATCCGCCAACATCCTCTCGACCTGCCACGGCTTCCGGTTTATTGTGTTATTACCTGCCTTTTGTAAACCTGGAGAAACATCGCGTGTTTCAGAAAGTTGACGCCTACGCTGGCGACCCCATTCTTTCCCTGATGGAGCGTTTCAAAGAAGATCCGCGGAGTGACAAAGTAAACCTCAGCATCGGTTTGTACTATAACGAAGACGGAATTATCCCGCAGCTGCAGGCGGTGGCGGAAGCGCGTCTTAACTCGCAGCCGCACGGCGCCTCGCTGTATCTGCCGATGGAAGGTCTGAATCCTTACCGTAGCGCCATTGCGCCGCTGCTGTTTGGCGCCGAGCATCCGGTACTGCTGCAACAGCGCGTCGCTTCCATTCAGACGCTGGGCGGTTCCGGCGCGCTGAAAGTGGGCGCGGATTTCCTGAAACGCTACTTCCCGCAGGCGCGCGTATGGGTCAGCGATCCGACGTGGGAAAACCACATCGCCATCTTTGAAGGGGCTGGCTTCGAAGTAAGTACTTACCCCTGGTTTGATAATGGGACCAACGGCGTGCGCTTTGACGCGCTGCTCGAGACGCTGCGGACGCTGCCTGAAGGCGACATCGTGCTGCTGCATCCGTGCTGCCATAACCCGACCGGCGCCGATCTGAGCCATGCCCAGTGGGATGAAGTCGCAAAAGTGCTGAAAGCGCGCAGCCTGATCCCTTTCCTCGACATCGCCTATCAGGGCTTTGGCGCGGGAATGGACGATGATGCCTGGGCGATCCGCACGATTGCCAGCGCCGGCATGCCGATGCTGGTCAGCAACTCGTTCTCGAAAATCTTCTCCCTGTACGGCGAGCGCGTCGGCGGTCTGTCGGTGGTTTGCGAAGATTCAGAGACCGCGAGCCGCGTACTGGGACAGCTGAAGGCGACCGTACGCCGCAACTACTCCAGCCCGCCGAGCTTCGGGGCGCAGGTTGTCGCCGCCGTGCTGAACGACGCGGAGCTGAAGGCCTCATGGCTGGCGGAAGTCGAAGAGATGCGCACGCGCATTTTAGCGATGCGCCAGGAGCTGGTGAACGTCCTGAAAGACGCGGTACCCGGCGTTAATTTCGACTACCTGCTCAAGCAGCGCGGTATGTTTAGCTACACGGGATTCAGCGCCGCTCAGGTCGATCGCCTGCGTGAAGAGTTTGGCGTCTACCTGATTTCCAGCGGCAGGATGTGCGTGGCGGGTCTTAACTCGCGCAACGTTCAGCGCGTCGCACAGGCATTTTCTGCAGTGATATAATACCGCAGTAATATCCGGCCCTTTCTGGTGTTAAGGAGAGGGCAATTCCCTTCCTGAAGTGTGATCATTCTCTTTTTCTATGACATCCGAGCAGAAACCTCTTTTCATCACCGGATGCGGAGGTTAAGGTCATGGTGAATTTATAAGCATCCACATTATTGAAAATTATAATGATTCGATTATTTACACACGCAATCATGCAAAATGCGTCAAAGCCCCAGGGAGCGTTCGTCTAACCGTGGCCGTCAAAGAGGCAGTTTGAATGATGACGTTTACAGGGATAAATATGCGCAAAATCACTCTGGCCTTCGGGGCCGTCTGCCTGCTGTTCACGCTAAATAGCGCCGTCGTTGCCCGCGCGTCTACGCCGCAGCCCCTCTCTACGGGGACCAACGTCGCTAAACTCGCTGAACAGGCGCCGATTCACTGGGTATCGGTGGCGCAGATTGAAAATAGCCTGCTGGGGCGCCCGCCGATTGCGGTGGGCTTTGATATTGACGATACCGTGCTGTTTTCCAGCCCAGGATTCTGGCGCGGCCAGAAAACGTTCTCTCCCGGCAGCGATGCTTACCTGAAAAATCCCGAGTTTTGGGAAAAAATGAACAACGGCTGGGATGATTTCAGCATGCCGAAAGAGGTCGCGCGTCAGCTGATTGCGATGCACGTTAAGCGCGGCGATAGCATCTATTTTGTGACCGGACGCAGTCAGACCAAAACCGAAACGGTATCGAAAACCTTGCAGGATGATTTCCTGATCCCCGCGGCAAGCATGAATCCGGTTATTTTTGCCGGCGATAAGCCGGGGCAGAATACGAAAACCCAGTGGCTGCAGGAGAAAGATATTAAGGTCTTCTACGGCGACTCGGATAACGATATTGGCGCAGCCCGTGAGGCGGGCGCGCGAGGCATTCGCATTCTGCGCGCCTCCAACTCCTCCTACAAGCCTTTACCGATGGCCGGCGCACAAGGGGAAGAGGTTATTGTGAACTCCGACTACTGATCGTCTGCGGGCGAAATGATAGCGAGCAACAGCGGCAGCCAGCGGGCTGCCGTTTTTTTGTACAAAATCCGCCCCGGAAGGTTTTACCTTTTCGCTTATTGCTGCACACTTAGAAAGATTCATTCGCAGCATGAATGGCTTATCTGGCATCGACAGCCGGGCCGCGGTATGGCTCGCGGAATATCGCATTCACGGCGGTTCGCGCTATCGCGTCGCTCATGGGGGAATATTAGATGACAATATCGGAGTTATTGCGCTACTGCATGGCTAAACCTGGCGCGGAGCAAAGCGAACACAGCGACTGGAAGGCTACGCAGATTAAAGTGTCGGACGTGCTGTTTGCGATGGTCAAGGAGGTGGAGGATAAGCGCCCTGCGGTGTCGCTGAAGGCCAGCCCGGAACTTGCCGAGCTTCTGCGGGAGCAGCATGTTGACGTTCGCCCTAGCCGGCATTTAAACAAGGCCCACTGGAGTACGGTGTTCCTTGATGGTTCGCTGCCGGATTCGCAGATTTACTACCTGGTCGACGCCTCTTATCAGCAGGCGATTCGGCTGCTGTCGGAGCCGACCCGACAGCAGCTTTCGCAGTGATTAGCCCAGCAACGGCTTGAGGAAATGCGCGGTGTACGAGGCTTCGCACTCGGCAACCGTCTCCGGGGTCCCGGAGACGAGAATTTCCCCGCCGCCGCTGCCGCCTTCCGGCCCGAGGTCCACAATCCAGTCCGCGGTTTTGATGACGTCCAGGTTGTGCTCAATGACCACGATGGTGTTGCCCTGATCGCGCAGCTGATGCAGAACGTCCAGCAGCTGCTGGATATCGGCGAAGTGCAGACCGGTCGTCGGCTCATCGAGAATATACAGCGTCTGCCCGGTTCCGCGCTTCGACAGCTCGCGAGCCAGCTTCACGCGCTGAGCTTCACCGCCGGACAGCGTGGTCGCCGACTGGCCAAGGCGGATATAGGTCAGGCCTACGTCCATCAGGGTTTGCAGCTTACGCGCCAGCGCCGGCACGGCATCGAAGAACTCGCGCGCCTCTTCGATGGTCATATCCAGCACTTCATGGATAGTCTTGCCCTTGTACTTAATCTCCAGCGTTTCGCGGTTATAGCGCTTGCCCTTGCACTGGTCACACGGAACGTAGATATCCGGCAGGAAGTGCATCTCGACCTTGATCACGCCATCGCCCTGACAGGCTTCACAGCGGCCGCCGCGAACGTTAAAGCTAAAGCGCCCCGGCGTGTAGCCGCGTGAACGTGATTCCGGCACGCCGGCGAACAGTTCGCGTACCGGCGTAAACACGCCGGTATAGGTTGCCGGGTTAGAGCGCGGCGTGCGGCCAATGGGGCTCTGGTCGATATCGATAACCTTATCGAAATGCTCCAGCCCCTGCACATCGCGATACGGCGCCGGTTCGGCGATAGTCGCACCGTTGAGCTGGCGCTGGGCGATCGGGAACAGCGTATCGTTAATCAGCGTTGATTTACCCGAACCGGACACGCCGGTAATGCAGGTAAATAAACCGACCGGCAGCGTCAGGGTAACGTCCTTCAGGTTGTTACCGCGTGCGCCGGTCAGCTTCAGCACCTTTTGCGGATCGGCGGCTACGCGCTGTTTCGGTACTTCAATCTTGCGCTTGCCGCTCATGTACTGCCCGGTCAGGGATTCAGGCACCGCCATAATATCCTGCAGCGTGCCCTCTGCCACCACCTCCCCGCCGTGCACGCCAGCGCCGGGACCGATATCGATCACGTGGTCAGCGGCGCGAATAGCGTCTTCATCATGCTCAACGACAATGACCGTATTACCCAGATTACGCAGGTGAACCAGCGTCCCGAGCAGGCGTTCGTTGTCGCGCTGATGCAGGCCGATGGACGGCTCATCGAGAACGTACATCACCCCGACCAGCCCGGCGCCTATCTGGCTTGCCAGGCGGATACGCTGGGCTTCACCGCCGGACAGCGTCTCTGCCGAACGCGAGAGCGTCAGGTAGTTCAGGCCGACGTTGACGAGGAATTTCAGGCGATCGCCGATCTCCTTCAGCACCTTTTCAGCGATTTGCGCCCGCTGGCCGGAGAGCTTCAGGTTGTTGAAGAAGTCCATCGCGTGGCCAATGCTCATATCGGAGATAGTGGGCAGCGGCGTATTTTCGACGAATACGTGGCGCGCTTCGCGGCGCAGACGGGTGCCATCACAGCTGGTACAGGAGCGGTTGCTGATAAACTTCGCCAGCTCTTCGCGCACCGCGCTGGATTCGGTTTCTTTGTAGCGACGTTCCATATTGTGCAGAACGCCTTCGAACGGATGGCGGCGTACGGAGGTGTCCCCGCGATCGTTCATGTACTTGAATTCAATGTTCTCTTTGCCTGAGCCGGACAGAATCACTTTCTGCACGTCGGCATTGAGTGTGCCCCACGGCGCTTCGATATCGAACTGGTAATGCTCAGCCAGCGACTTCAGCATCTGGAAATAATAGAAGTTACGCCGATCCCAGCCGCGGATCGCGCCGCCAGCCAGCGACAGCTCCGGGTTTTGGATAACCCGTTCGGGATCGAAATACTGCTGCACGCCAAGGCCGTCGCAGGTTGGGCAGGCGCCGGCGGGGTTGTTGAAGGAGAACAGCCGAGGTTCCAGTTCGCGCATGCTGTAGCCGCAAATCGGGCAGGCGAAGTTGGCGGAGAACAGCAGCTCTTCCGCTTTCGGGTCGTCCATATTGGCGACAACGGCGGTCCCTCCGGAGAGATCCAGCGCGGTCTCAAACGATTCGGCCAGCCGCTGGGAGAGATCGTCACGCACCTTGAAGCGATCGATAACCACTTCGATGGTGTGTTTCTTTTGCAGCTCAAGCTTTGGCGGATCGGAGAGATCGCAGACTTCGCCGTCGATCCTCGCCCGGATATAGCCCTGGCTCGCAAGGTTTTCCAGGGTCTTGGTATGCTCGCCTTTACGCTCTTTAATGATTGGCGCCAGCAGCATCAGGCGCTGGCCTTCAGGCTGGGAAAGTACGTTGTCGACCATCTGGCTGACGGTTTGCGCCGCCAGCGGGACGTCGTGGTCCGGGCAGCGCGGTTCGCCGACGCGGGCGTACAGCAGACGCAGATAGTCGTGAATTTCGGTAATGGTGCCTACCGTAGAGCGGGGGTTATGGGACGTTGATTTCTGTTCGATGGAAATCGCCGGCGACAGCCCCTCGATATGGTCGACATCCGGCTTCTCCATCAGCGACAGGAACTGACGCGCGTAGGCGGAGAGCGATTCAACGTAACGACGCTGCCCTTCGGCATACAGCGTGTCGAAAGCCAGTGAGGATTTGCCTGATCCTGAAAGCCCGGTGACGACAATCAGCTTGTCGCGGGGGATAACGAGGTTGATGTTTTTGAGATTATGGGTGCGGGCGCCCCGAACTTCGATCTTATCCATTCACCTTTCCCGGTAGGTAGATACACGGATTGCCTGGTTTGTATGAAGAACAAACGGCGGAAACGGCTAATTATGGCACAATCCGACCTGTTTGAATATACAGTATTGGAATGGCAGCGGGGGTTGATGGTGAAAAATTGTATAGCGATAAGATGTTTACTGGAATCGACGTCCCAGCTATCTAAATGCACCTTTGTGGTGTTAGTATTACCGGTTTACACTTATTAAGAAACGTATTCAGGAGATTCGATTATGGCCAGCAGAGGCGTAAACAAGGTGATTCTCGTCGGTAATCTGGGGCAGGACCCGGAAGTACGCTACATGCCAAGTGGCGGCGCAGTCGCTAACTTCACGCTGGCGACTTCCGAATCCTGGCGCGATAAGCAGACCGGCGAAATGAAAGAACAGACCGAATGGCACCGCGTTGTGCTGTTCGGCAAGCTGGCTGAAGTGGCTGGCGAATACCTGCGTAAAGGTTCGCAGGTTTATATCGAAGGCCAGCTGCGTACCCGCAAATGGACCGATCAGTCCGGTGCAGAGAAATACACCACTGAGATCGTGGTCAACGTTGGCGGCACCATGCAGATGCTGGGTGGCCGTCAGGGCGGCGGCGCTCCGGCAGGCGGCGGGCAGGGCGGACAGGGCGGTTGGGGTCAGCCTCAGCAGCCGCAACAGCCGCAGGGCGGCAACCCGAACCAGTTCAGCGGCGGCGCGCAGTCTCGCCCGCAGCAGCAGGCTCCGGCAGCGCCTTCTAATGAACCGCCGATGGATTTCGATGACGACATCCCGTTCTAATCAACACCCGTTTTAGAATAGCGGTCTCAGAATCATAAACCCTGCTCCGGCAGGGTTTTTTTGTACTATTGTGTCCTGCTTCCTGCTTCCTGCTTCCTGCTTCCTGCTTCCTGATGCCACTGCCAGGCAGCCACGGCACCTGACATGTATTTGAAATAAATTAGTTTTTAAACAACAGGTTAATTTGTTTTTTCCGCGTTCCACAGCTTCCCTATCCGCTACTCACCTTCTTGAGAAATCGCCTCATCCCTGACCCGTTTCTTATGCGTAGTCGATCACGTTTCATCTTCATCAACGCACCAGGTTTGTGAGGATTATCTCTTTTCAGCATGCCGCCATTTGCTCATTTAGGGCATAACTAATATTTATTAGCTAATTATTATCAGTAATCAGGAGCAATGATGAAACAGCAGTGGAGCAAAGAGCAGGCGCAAGCGTGGTATCAGCAGCAGGGCTGGCTTTGCGGGTTTAACTATCTTCCCTCGACGGCGGTGAACTGGACCGATATCTGGCAGGAGGAGACGTTCGATGAGCCAACCATCGATCGCGAACTGGGCTGGGCGGCAGAGGCGGGTTACAACACGCTGCGCATCAACCTGCCGTTTATCGTCTGGGAGGACGATCGCGACGGCCTGATGGCGCGCATCGAGCGTTTCCTGGCAATTGCCGATAGCCACGGTTTTAGCACCATGCTGACGCTGATGGATGACTGCGGTTTTTCGGGCGATGAACCGTATCTGGGGCCGCAAAAACCGCCGGTACCCGGCAAGCATAACAGCCAGGCGGCGGCGAGCCCCGGACGGGATAAGGTCTGCGACCGCGACAGCTGGCCGCAGATCGAATGCTATATCCGCGACGTTATCCGCCAGTTCCGCGACGATAAGCGCGTTCTGCTGTGGGATCTCTATAACGAGCCGGGGAATCGCGGCATCTTTGCCACCGGCACGGTTGAGGTGCTGTACGACGAAAAGCTGGAAACTTATGCCCATGAGCTGATGGAGCTCGCCTTCCGCTGGGCGAGGGAAGAGGACCCGACGCAGCCGCTGACCGTCTGCGCCTGGCGCCTGTCAGAGGAAGTGGAAGGCGAGACGTTCTACCAGCAGCCGCTGGATCAGGCCGCGCTGACCCTCTCGGACGTGGTCAGCTATCACGCCTATACCAACACCGCCCGCATGACGGCGATTATCCAGCAGCTGCAGCAGCTGGAGCGGCCGATTTTTTGCACCGAGTGGCTGGCTCGCCACGTTGGCAGCACCATCGAAGAGCAGCTGCCGCTGATGTATATGGCGAAAGTCGCGCCTTATCAATGGGGCCTGGTGCGCGGGAAAACCCAGACCTGGCTGCCGTGGCCGGTGGTGATGAAGGAATCTACCGATTACTGCCGGCTCTGGTTCCACGACGTCTTTGAAGAGAACGGGATCCCGTTCTCCCGCAAAGAGATTGCGCTCATCCGCAGGCTTCGTCACATCGCCCAGCCGTCACGGGCATAATAACAATATATCCGGCGGTACGCCGCCGGGATTAGGGTACACACTATGGCAACGACAATGAAAATACCGTCTCGCGAGTTGTGGTCTTATTTTGGCTATGGTTTAGGTCAGTGTTTTAGTTTTGGTTTAGTGGGTTCGTTTATTAACTATTTTTATACCGATGTGCTGGGCATATCGGCGCTGGCGGCCAGTACGATTTTCCTCATTGCGCGCGCGTGGGATGCGGTTCACGACCCGCTGTTCGCCAGCATCATGGACACCATTAACAGCCGCTTTGGCAAGTTTCGCCATTTCCTGCTAATTGCGCCGCTGTTAATCACCGGGGTCACGCTGCTGGCGTTTTATAAAATCGAAGCAGATATGACGACCATGATTATCTACGCCGGGGTGACCTATATATTGTGGGGCACGCTGTACGCGATATCGGATATTCCGTTCTGGTCGATGTCCTCGGTGATGACCAACGACTCCGGTCAGCGCACCCGCGCGGTGACGGCGGCGATGCTCGGCGTCAATGCCGGGATTGCCTGCGCCAACATCTTCTTCCCCAGGCTTGCGGCGTTCTTTGCCCAGTACAGCGACGATAAGGGCTATTTTATGGCGGCGCTGGTGATGATGCTGGTCGGCCTGCCGCTGATGCTGAACGGTTTTTTCCAGATTAAAGAGCGCGTGCAGGCCGGTCCGGAAAAGGTCACCATGCGCGATACCTTTCATAATCTGCGGCAGAACAAGCCGTTATTTATCGTCCTGCTGTCATTCTTTTTCTGCGTATTCCACAACGTCGCCGGCGGGATTTACATCTATTTCTTTATCTACAATATGGGCGACGGCGGGCTGCAGATGGCGATCGGTATTATGGGGATTGTCGCGGCGGTGCTGTGCCTCGTGGCCCCGATGCTGACGCGCAGAATGCAGAAGCGGAAGCTGTTTATGATCCTTTGCGGGCTGGATATTCTGGTGCGCGTGGTGATGTGGTTTGCGGGCTATCAGCACGCAGCGCTGCTCTTTATTCTGCTGGGTTTAAGCACGCTATTTATCATGATGAGCAATATCCTGACCTCATCGATGATTGCCGACACCATTGAATACGCCGAATATCATACCAACAAGCGCTGCGCGGCCATTACCTTCTCCGGACAAACGTTTACCGGCAAAATGTCGGTGGCCGTCGGCGGCGGATTAATCGGCGTATTTTTGACGCTGATAGGCTACGTGCCGCAGGCGCAAATTCAGAGCGAGAGCGTGCTTAACGGACTGTTCTTCGGCATCTGTCTGCTGCCCGCATTTGGCTCACTGATCAGGATGGGCTGCATGTCGCGCTACACGTTTACGGAAGACAAGCATGCGGAGATTTGCGCTTTACTGGCGGATCGTCGGCAGGCTACGAGGCCGGAAAATGATGGCGAAGAAACGCTTAAGCAACCGCTGCCAATAAATTAGTTACGCCGTTAAAACAGGCTATCGGGTAAATAGCCGATTATATCCCCGAGCGGGAGCAGCATCCCCAGGAGAAAACATACTGACAGGCCAGCAGCTCTCTGAGCTTACGCCGTTATGGCGTGCTGGAGCCCGGGTCTGGTCGCGCAAATAATAGTGTTACTGTCGTTAATAACCCGTCTGTGACGGTGGGCGGGTTATTATTGTCATCATCGTCATGCTTTATCCATAAACCCTAAATAATAAACTTCATTTAATTAAATAATAAAAGGCTTTACCGATGAATAAAATATGGGTCGGCTGTTTTTTGACGTCTTTATTTACCCCTGTGGTCAATGCTCAGGCGTCGTTATCCCTTGAGGAACGACTGGCACAAATGGAACAACGGCTGAAGGCGACCGAGCAGCGAGCGGCCAGCGCGGAGGCGGAGATCCACGCATTAAAACGTCAGGATACGCCAACGGCGGCGGCCAGCGCCGCGCCGGCCAAACCCGCTTTAGAACTTAATGATTATGGCGAAATAAAATTTTACGGCGACGTTGAGTTTAATATGGACGGCGCCAGCCGAACCGGCAGCCTGACCTCGATAAAAACCAGCGCCAATAAAAACTGGGCTCCGGGAGATAAAGAACGCTGGGATATTAACGGACGTATTCTGCTGGGCTTTGATGGATTACGGAAAGGCGCTAACGGTAAATACGCCGGATTTAGCGTACAGCCACTGGCGGATATGAATGGCAAAATGAATCTTGATGATGCGGCATTTTTCTTTGGTCAGGAGGATGACTGGAAAATTAAAATCGGACGCTTCGAAGCCTATGATATGTTCCCGCTTAATCAGGATACGTTTATTGAGTATTCTGGCAACACGGCGAACGACCTGTATAGCGACGGCTACGGGTATATTTATATGATGAAAGAGGGGCGCGGACGCAGCAGCAGCGGCGGCAACTTCCTGCTGAGTAAAACCCTGGATAACTGGTATTTTGAAGTGAATACGCTGGTGGAGGACGGCAGCTCGCTGTTTGTTGATCGGAGCTATCACGGCAATGCGCTGGATAATCGTAAAAATGCGGTTTACGTGCGCCCGGTGGCGGCGTGGCGGTCCGGTGCCTGGTCGGTGGCGGCGGCGCTGGAAAGCAACCTCGTGAATAACGCCTACGGTTACCAGAATCAGGATGGCCGCTGGGTCGATCGGTCCAGCCGTACCGGCTACGGTATGACCCTCAGCTGGAATACGCAGAAGGCTGACCCGCAGGATGGGGCGGTGGTCAATTTGAGCACCGCGTATCTGGATGCGGCGGACGAAAAGGACTTCAGCGCCGGGATTAATGTGCTATGGCATCGCGTGGAGCTTGGCTATATCTACGCGCATAATAAAATCGACCAGTTCAATCTGTCCGGGGTGAGCGCGGAGTGCGATGGGGACTGCGCGATTCTGGCCCCGGGACGCTATGACATCCACACCATTCACACCTCGTGGCAGTTGCCGAATATCATGGATATGCCGAACTTTAATATCTACCTCGGGGCTTACGCGTCGTGGCTGGACTCGTCCGCAACGAAAACCGGCAATACCGATGAGCGCTACGGCGCGCGGGTACGTTTCAAATACTTCTTCTGATAGGGCAAGCGGCGCATATTTTGAGATACGCCATCCCGGCTGGCAAAAACCCCGCTTCGGCGGGGTTTTTATTGTCTTTTCGCCTCACTGCGCGACCGGTATGCCGCCTGTTTTAAACGAAATATCCGCGCGTCGGGCGCCGGCGGTTGCCTTCTGCCTGCGCGTCATCTCATCGACGATCAGCCGGTAGGCGATGTAGTACTTATAGATATTGCTGACGTAGGTCACGGTCTCGGAGCCGATCTTCTCTGCGGCCAGGTACTCCACGTTGCCAAACCAGATATTAGGGTCAAAACCGCGCTTTTTCGTTTCAACCCGCAGGCGGGCTATTCTCGCCGGTCCGGCATTATAGGAGGCGAAGGAGAACAGCGCCTTATCGAGCTGCGTCATCGGCTCGTCGCCGTAGTACCGGTCTATCATCCAGCGCATATATTTCACCCCGGCGTGGATATTCGGATCAAGCTTGCTGATATCGCCCACCTTCAGCTCCTTACCGGTACGCGGCATAACCTGCATCACGCCTATCGCCCCGACGTGGCTGCGCACCGACTGATTAAGGCGCGACTCCTGATAGCCCTGGGCCGCCATCAGCAGCCAGTCGACGTCGTAGCGATCGCCGTACTTACGAAAGATATCCACCATCGCTAAAAATTTACGCCGCTCCTTTTGCGCCGCCGCGTTTTTGACATATTTAGCATCTTTCAGGTAGCGCAGCAGGATGGTATTCCCCAGCCTGCTGCCCTGGCTGTTGGTCTTCACAAACTGATTAAGCGAAGCGAGCAGCTGGGGGCTCTCTTTGCGCACCGCCCAGGCGATGCTGGCATCATCGCGCAGGACGATAGTCTGGTGTACCTCGATTTTAGGGAACACCTGCTGCCAGAACAGCGCCTTATGGCGATCGACAACGGTCAGGGGGATAAGGCCGGCGTTGAGCATCTCAATCAGGTCCTCATCCTCAAGCGATTCCGGGGCTGCATCAATGACCACCGGCTGGCGCGACTCTTTCAGAAAGCGCGCGTTTAGCGCGACCAGGCTCTGGTAATAGCTTGAGGAACGGCGCACGAATACCGTCTTGCCCGAGAGCTGGTCGATATCGCTGACCGCGGGAGAGCCCGGCCCGGAAAGCAGCAGCTCCTGAACGCGGGTATAAAGCGGCGCGCTGAAGGCGACCTGCTGCTGGCGCTCCGGGGTGATGGTGAGGTTCGCGGCGACGATATCACCCTTACCGGCATTGAGCGCGTCGATCAGCTGGTCGCGCGCCACCGGAACGAAGATGATCCGCACCTTGAGGTGGCGGTGCCGGAGCTTATTCTCCTTCATCAGCTGACGATTAAGGTCGCGCTCGTACTCAATGAAAATGTCATGCGTGGCGCCGCGCTGGGTGCCCTTATTGATAAAGAAAAAGGTTTTGCTGTAGGTGGTCAATACCCGGATGGTGCGCCGCTCGAGCATGCCGGAGAAATCCCCCCGCCAGGGTTTTAGCATCTCTTCGGGATTGATCTCCAGGGTCTCTCGCGGCTCGGGCGCCGGCGGTTTTTTCTCCGCGGAAGCGGCATAAACGGAGCCAACAAACAGCATCGCGATCAGACAGGTAAAGTAAGCGATAAATAATCGCTGCAAACAGAGGATGTTCATGGCGCGGCACTCCGCAGGGGCATCCTTTCATTTTAGTCAACTCCGGGCGGTTAGCGCGTTCGCCTGGCGGCTGAACGGCGGCCTTATGCCGCTGAAATTTTACGAAACTGCGTAGGCGTGACTGAATAGTATTTTTTAAAGGTCCGATTAAATGCGCTGATGTCCTCATAGCCGGCCATAATGCAGATATCGACGATGCGAAAGGCCGGTTTTATCTGCAGTAAATCCCGACAAAGCAGCATCCGCTGCTGCCTGATGAATTCCATTGGCGACATCCGGAAGTATTGCTGGAAAAGGCGAAACAGGTGCCACTCTGAATAGCCGGAAAATACGCTTAGCGCATTCACGGTGAGTTTTTTCTCCAGATTATTTTTTATCCAGCACACCAGTTCGTGCAGCACGGCCTGTTGGACCCCATTTTTACGCTGATTCATGCCAGTTCCAGAACGATGGCGCCCGCCGCTTCATGGCGTGGGCAGAGGGTGATGTCACGGTCAGGTTCCCGCCCGGCATGGCTCTCTGCCGGGTCTCGGTGTCCAGCGCCGCCGCGGGAAAATGCCTTACCGTCCCTGGCAAGGCGCCACTACTTTGCTTTTAGATATCGCAACCGGCTTTCCATGATGCTCCCATAAGCCTCTGCGACCTTATCCTGTCATTTTGAGGAAAATATGAAGAAACAGGATTAATATATCTGGTGATATATTTTTGAGCACATTCCGTGGCGCGGACTGCATAATTTATTCAATATCTCTTCATTTTATCTGCGGCATTATAAGCTAATTTTTGCGTGTTCCTGGTCAACCCCAGAGAGCATCATTCCTAACAAGATCTTTCCCCCTTTCAACCAATGCGGAAGGGGGCTTTTTTATTTTTTATAATTAATTAAAAATGCTTTATATATTACTGCCTGACTCTCTCAGACCGAAAAAACAGGTTCGAGTTCCGCTGATAAATATTTTTATTTACGGTTCTTTAAGATCCATCTTTTCTCCATTGTTTCATCATAATTAAGTGCAATTCTGCGCCTCGCTTACGTTAATCCCAGCAGATTCATGCTATTTCTAAATCTCTCTTAAATAAAACGCCCATGCTAAAGAAAACAAATATCATTGCCGGATTATTGATTTCACCCTTAACGCTTTATGCCGCAACGTCGAACCCTGTTGATGATATTCGCTTTGAGGGCCTGCAGCGCGTTACCGTGGGAGCGGCACTGTTGAGCATGCCCGTTCATCCGGGAGAAGAGGTCTCCAATGACGATATCAGCGACGCGATACGCGGCCTGTATGCCAGCGGCAACTTTGAGAATGTGCAGATCCTGCGCGATGGCCGTGCGCTGGTGGTACAGGTTAAAGAGCGCCCGACCATTGCCAGCATAAGCTTTGCCGGCAATAAGTCGGTTAAAGACGAGATGCTGAAAGATAATCTAACCGCCAGCGGGGTTGAGGCGGGTAGCGCGCTGGATCGTAACGCTCTCAGCGAAATAGAAAAGGGATTACAGGATTTTTATTACAGCGTCGGAAAATATAGCGCCAGGGTCCATGCGGTGGTGACGCCGCTGCCGCGCAACCGCGTAGATTTAAAATTCGTCTTTCAGGAAGGGATGTCGGCAACTATTGCCCAGATTAATATTATTGGCAATAAAGTATTTAGTGAAGAAACGTTGCTCGACCAGCTTCAGCTGCGCGATCATGTTCCGTGGTGGAATGTCGTCGGTGATAAAAAATATCAAAAACAAAAAATGGCGGCCGACCTTGAAACGCTGCGCAGCTATTATCTCGATCGCGGCTATGCGCGTTTTGCCATTAATTCCAGCCAGGTCAGTATTACCCCGGATAAAAAATCGCTATATCTTACGGTCAACCTTGCGGAGGGGGAACGCTATAAGGTAAACCGCACCATCGTGACGGGGGATATGGCCACGCATGGCCAGGAAATTGATGCGCTGGCCCAGCCGCTGTCCGGCCAGTGGTATAGCGGAGCAGAGATTACCGCAGTAGAAAACGCGATTAAAAAGCGCTTCGGTAAATATGGCTATGCCTGGCCGCAGGTGGCGACGCATGCCGAAATTGACGATCGGCAGAAAAGCGTGACGTTGCGTATTAACGTTGAGGCCGGCCGCCGCTACTCCGTACGGCAGATTCGTTTTATCGGCAACGATACCTCGCGCGATGCCGTTTTACGCCGTGAAATGCGCCAAATGGAGGGCGCGTGGCTCAATGATGAAAAGGTACAGCAGGGAAAAGAGCGCCTTGACCGCACGGGCTATTTCGAGACCGTTGAGAAAGAGATAACCCCGGTTGCCGGCAGCCAGGATCGGGTTGATGTCGTCTATAGGGTTAAAGAGCGTAATACCGGCTCATTTAACGTCGGTCTGGGGTTTGGTACCGATAGCGGCGTCAGCTACCAGCTGGGAGTGACCCAGGATAACTGGCTGGGTACCGGCAACAGCGTCAGCTTTAACGGGACCCGCAATAGCTATCAGTCCTATGTTGAGCTCGGTGCGACGGACCCCTATTTTACCGTCGACGGCGTTAGCCTGGGCGGCAAAATTTTCTATAACAGCTACGACGCCTCCGATGCCGACTCCGGCAGCTATAACCAGCAGAGCTACGGCATTGGGAGCAATCTCGGCTTCCCGATTAGCGAAAATAACTCGCTGAATCTGGGCGTCGATTATGTCCACAACCACCTGACCAATATGGAACCGGAGCTCACGACCTGGAATTACCTTAACTCGCGGGGAATTTATCCGCAGGTGGTGACCAAAGATGGCGACAGCGGGGCGGAATATAGCGCCAATGATTTTTTTGTCAGCCTGGGATGGAGCTATAACGATCTCGATCGCGGGTTTTTCCCCCGCTCCGGCAACAAAAGCAGCCTGAGTGGCAAAGTGACCGTCCCGGGATCTGATAACAGCTATTACAAGCTGACCCTCGATACCACCCAGTACGTGCCGCTAAATGAAGGCCAACGCTGGGTGTGGATGGAGCATCTGAAAGCGGGCTATGCCGGCGGCCTGCAGGGTAACGCCGTGCCCTTTTACGATAATTTCTACGCCGGCGGATCGTCATCGGTACGCGGCTTCTCCTCAAATACCATCGGCCCGAAAGCGGCCTACTATCGCTGTAATGGTTCTGAAAGCAGCTATAGCGGCTGCCCGCTGGATACCTCTTCCGACGCGGTAGGGGGGAATGCGATGGCGGTGCTGAACAGCGAGTTTATTATTCCTACGCCGTTTATTAGCGACAAATACGCCGACAGTTTGCGGACCTCGCTCTTTGTCGATGCGGGAACGGTATGGAGCACCTCGTGGCAGAATAGCGCCCAAACGCTGGCTGCGGGGATCCCGGACTATAGCGACCCGCTGCATATCCGAATGTCGGCGGGGATTGCGGTACAGTGGATGTCGCCGCTAGGCCCGCTGGTCTTCTCATGGGCTGAGCCGTTTAAAAAGTACGATGGCGATAAGACCGAGCAGTTCCAGTTTAATATCGGCAAAACCTGGTAAGCGGAGGCAAAGAGCAGCCCTGCGACCACCACGCCGCTGCGTGAATGATGACGGTCGGAGTGTTATCACTCACCCAGCGGGGGGCGGGGCGGATCGACTCACATTCCCCCGGCGGTTATTTTCCCGCCAGCGGGAAAGTGAGAGCTCTGACCCGAAAATAGTCTGTTTTCCCGTTATCTCGTTGCTTAATCTGAATTCCGCCTCAATATTTTTTTGTAAAGTTATGCAGGGTTATTTTATGATTTTCTGGCTTTATCTATAAATATGTATTTGTAGGGTCTTTATCTACGTATTAAATATTAGGGTGGTTACTTGTAAATGGCTGGATCGGTTTTTACGGGGGGCCGTTGCATATCACATTATTGCGGTGAGGACTTGCGATTAATTATAATATTTGCTATCTCTGGACACATGGTTGCAGGCCAAGGATACAAGGACGAAATATGAAATGGACGGTTCTTAATACAATCATATGCCCGCATTCTGGGGTGGCGTTCTCCAGTATATGCGGATTACGGTTTTTAAAATTTATCATCTGGTATGAAGCGGATATTCTTTTGATTCCCGGCGAGTCAATGAAGCTGTATTCATCTAAGGTTCTGATAAACAATAAATACCACTTCTTTAAAGTTTATAACATTGCGACCTACAGCGATACGCAGTGGGAGGCGCTGAGAGAGCGGCCATCCTGCCCCTATGACTTCGGTGCAACGACCGCAGAGGGTTGCTGCTACCAGCCGCACTGTGTCATTAAACGATGTCCTGTCAGCTATCAACGCCAGGCTATATGCTAAACTGGCGGCTATTAAGCGCGGGTATTTTCACAGACGAAATAGGGCGTATTTGTCGACATCAATACCCACGCATCAGACTTTACCTTTATTATTTTAATAATGAAGTTATCTTCCTTGCTAATTTCTGTAAAGAATGGCGGGAAAATATCATCGAACTTTTCAGAGAATGCCGGTGAGCTGGTTCTCATGTTTGAGTTATTGTTTTTGAAAATATAGATGTTGCTCTTGTTTTTAGTGTAAGAGAAGTATTTGCGAATGATGATATTATCCCGTGCATTTCCGGAATTGCCGCTAAAGGTAATTAGACCATTACCATTTTTAGTGAAAAACGTAACTGAAAAGGAGAACACTTCATCATCATTGATAATCGAAAAGGCAGAGTTACAGTCAATGCTATCATCATCTTCGCGGAAGTTAATGTAATATATGGTACCACCGATCATCATAACAATGATTATGAGAGTTATTACTTTCTTCATTTTATATACCGATGTTGTGTTTTATTTTAAGTAGTAAGATGAGGTACAAAATGACTTCTTGCTTGATTTAAGCGGATAGCGACAAACGATCAGCGACGTTCTGCTCGACGGATAGTGATTGGTAATATATACCGTTTGCCCATCGGAACAGGTGATGTGCTTCTCCTGAAGAAAATGAATAAAAAACTCATCAAATCTTAGATCATCATTGCGAAACACCGTACAGGCACCGGGAGTGGCCAGTTCGGTATAAGAGGCGAAAGGCGCGCGAGTTTCAGTAAAATAATAAATATATACGAACAGTGCTATCGCCAGCAGGCTTGCGAAACCCGCAATTTTACATGTTCCTTTTTCTTTTCCGGCGAACCTGAGACCAGAGAGTATTCGCGGGGAGATCTTGTGTTCTTTTTCTGGCGGCAGTGACGATACGTTATCCTGAGGAGGTCCCGGGTCTTGTCGCTGCAGGTCGATGCTTTCTACTGCCGGAGGTTGGTGGAGGTTATTAACAATTTCCTCAACATTCTGTTCACTATTGCCTTTGGGCCCCGGCTTGTTTTCAATACGCTGAGCCAAAATGGCGGTCTCATCGGCAATCATAAACCCCCGTTTCGGGATCGTTTGAATTATGGTGCCGTTAACCTGCAGGCGATTTAGTGATTTGCGTAGCAGAGAGATGTTTTGGTGTAGGGTATTCGGCGTAACGTTCATCCCTCTTTCTCCCCAGGCGTTATGCAACAGCTCCGCCTGGGTGACTATTCTGCCCTGGTTTTTAATTAATAAAACAAAGCAAAGGCTTGCTGGAATTGCCAGAGTGATACGCTCATTGTTTTCTATAGAATGCAGAGTATGCGCCGTAGGGTTGAACCTGATCGTGTTCTCGATAACGTAAATAGTATCCATATATCGTTTCTTATCGTGAGAATAGTTACCGCTGCTGATATTTATCTAAGATTTGATATTGCGATACTAGCATTAAAGCTTACCCGCAGCATTCATTCATAACTAAGAATTATCTTAATCCACCAGGATGTTTGTTATAAAAGGCCTCATATTTGTTAACTTAAGGATATTTATCATTTTATTTTCAATGAGTTACGTTTTTACATAAAATCAACAAATGTGATTTCTTTACACTTCATAACTTTATGAGTAATAAAATATGAGCGCTACGACTATTATTGCTACACAAAGTTTTTCGGCGGTGACGTAACAATATTAATAAAAGGATGTGGTCGTCCTGCGATAACAATGTTAATAAATAGCAAGATCGTGCCAGGTTGTTGTTACGAGTCCGATATAATCAATAAAGAAGGCGTCGTGGAGGTGTTTTTTTCGGACTGGTTGGCCCAATGGAACAGAGGCTGGTTATTATGGCTGTACTGATTGTAACTGATAATTATTTCTTTATGCAGGGCTTGAGCCATTTGGCCGATGACTTCTGTTATATCGGTTGTGCCGGTAGTTTTGATAGTGCGAATGCCCGTGAGCAGTGTATGGCGCTGAGTGCTGAAGACTATGTGATTATCCATTTTTCACACTTAGACCATATATTATGTTTCTACAGGTACTATCTTTCTAATAGCCTGGCGAAAGTTGTTGTGGCACCGGATGCAAAGTTTGTTAGCGACGTTTCGGACATTAATGATATTTATTTTCTCTCGGCCAATGCCAGCGTCAAGGCGGTAGAGAACATGTTAAAACTTAAAAAGTATAAAATAAGAAAGAGAAGCCTGACCGCACGGGAAGAAAAAATAATGTCATTAATGATTATCGGTAATTTGATTAATGATATTTCGGAGATGCTCGGTTTAAGCATCAAGACGATTAGCTTACATAAAAGTAATACCAGCAATAAAGTCGGTTTAATTAACACCAACAACATAACGATGCTGGCCCTGATGCGATTTATTCTGCCGGCATCGAAGAGTGGGGTGCGATTTATTTAATCGGCCTGACAAGCACATCCTGTCGATTTATTAAAGTATTTGTTTTTAAGGACCCGTGGTTCTTAAAGGCGATCATTCCATAAAGAACTATGGAACAGTATGGGCCATAAAAAGCCTCTTATCTTTATCAGGTGACAAATATGAAATTGAAAATGTTGGCAGCAGCTCTGATTACTACTTTCTGTGTTGGCGCTGTTCAGGCCGCTGATGTTACGGCTCAGGCAGTAGCGACCTGGTCTGCAACCGCTAAAAAAGATACCACCAGCAAGCTGGTTGTCACTCCGCTGGGCAGCCTGGCTTTCCAGTATGCTGAAGGGATCAAAGGCTTTAACTCGCAGAAAGGCCTGTTTGATGTTGCGATTGAAGGCGATGCTACCGCAACGGACTTTAAACTGACTTCCCGTCTGATCACCAATACCCTGACTCAGCTGGACACCTCTGGCTCTACGCTGAGCGTCGGCGTTGATTATAACGGCGCGTCCGTAGAGAAATCTGCTGACACCATCATGATCGACACCGCAAACGGCGTACTGGGCGGCAACCTCAGCGCGCTCTCTAATGGCTACGACCAGACTGGCCGTACGACCGCTCAGGATGGTTTCAACTTCTCTATCGTTAGCGGCACCCTCGACGGCACTACGGATGTAACGGATTACAGCACGCTGCCGGAAGGGATCTGGAGCGGCGACGTCAGCGTACAGTTCGACGCGACCTGGACCAGCTGATTTCCCTGTAGCACAAAGCGGGGGGGAGTTCCCCCTGCTTTCTTTCACGGATTGAATTCCCATGAAAAACCGTATTCTGGCTATTGGCCTCTGTTTCTGCGCAATTATGCCGGCCCAGGCGCTGGACGTTGGCGATATCTCCTCTTTTATGAACAGCGACAGCAGCGTGCTCAGCAAAGAGATAAAAAATACCACCGAGAGTGGACGTCTGATCAATATCCATATGGAGCGCCTCTCCTCACCGCTTGATGGCGGCAGCGTCATTCCGATGGAAAGCCAGGATGAAGTTTTGCTTACGCCAGCCAGCCTGCTGCTGCCGGCGAAGAGCAGCGATGTTATTCGCTTTTTCTACAAAGGCCCGACGGATGACAAAGAGCGCTATTACCGCATCGTCTGGTTCGATCAGGCGCTAAGCGACGCGCAGCGCAATGGCGCAGCCCGCAGCGCGGTAGCGACGGCATCGGCCCGTATTGGCACCATTTTGGTCGTTGCTCCCCGCAAGGCGAATTACCGCTATCAGTACGCCAACGGAACGCTGGTGAATAGCGGAAACGCGACGCTGCGTATTCTCGCCTACGGCCCATGCCTGAAGGCGGCGGACGGCAAAGATTGCAAAGAAAATTATTACCTCATGCCCGGTAAAGAGCGCCGATTCACGCGCGTCAATCTTGCCGATAAAAAAGGACGGGTCGCTCTCTGGCAAGGCGAGCAGTTTGTTCCCGTAAAATAACAATGATGCTGACGGGATAAGCTTATGCCACGACTACGGATTTCCCCGGAGCTGAAAGCGCTCCTGGCTTACGGTATGGTGATTTTTTCTGTTCCGCTAAGCGTCAGCGCGGCCCCGGAGCAGATACCGCAAATCGGCGGCGTAATTATTCCCCGGGCGTTTAGCCAGGCGCTACAGGACGGGATGAGCATCCCGCTCTTTATTCATCTGGAAGGCAGTAAGGGAAACGAGGACGATCAGCGCCTCGGTAGCGCTTTTATCTGGCTGGATAACGGCGTGCTGCGCGTACGCCAGATCCGGCTGGAAGAGAGCGATAATAATGCCACCGTTAGCGCCCAAACCCGGCAGATGCTGTCCTCGCTGGCGAACGAGTCGTTCGACAGCGATCTGCGCATTAAGGTCACCGCCGACGCGCAGCTGCAGCTCAGCCTGCGCCAGCTTTTGCTCCAGCTGGTGGTAAAAAAAGAGGCCCTGGGCACCGTGCTGCGATCGCGCAGCGAAGATATCGGTCAGTCCAGCGTTAACGCGCTCAGCAGCACCCTGAACTATAACCTCGGCGTCTATAACAACCAGATGCGCAACGCCGGCAACAGCACTTCCAGCTATCTGTCGATGAACAGCGTTACCGCCCTGCGCGAGCATCATCTGGTGCTGGACGGCTCGCTGTACGGCGCCGGAACCAGCAATCAGGACAGCGAGCTGTATAAGGCGATGTACGAGCGTGATTTCGCCGGTCACCGCTTCGCGGGCGGGATGCTCGATACGTGGAACCTGCAGTCCCTCGGTCCGATGACCGCCATTTCGGCAGGGAAAATTTACGGCGCCTCCTGGGGCAACCAGGCCAGCTCGACGGTATTTGATAACTCCCAGTCGGCCACGCCGATTATCGCGTTCTTACCCTCCGCCGGCGAGGTGCACCTGTCGCGCGATGGCCGCCTGCTGAGCGTGCAGAACTTTACGATGGGCAACCATGAGGTTGATACCCGCGGCCTGTCGTACGGGATTTACGATGTTGATGTTGAAGTTATCGTCAACGGCCGGGTGGTCAGTAAACGCATCCAGCGGGTAAACAAGCTGTTCAGCCGGGGACGCGGAGCCGGAGCGCCTTTGGCATGGCAGGTCTGGGGCGGAAGCTTCCATATGGACCGCTGGTCAGAGGGCGGCAGAAAGACGCTGCCTGCCAAAGAGAGCTGGCTGGCCGGGGCCTCCGCAACCGGCTCGGTGGGCGCCTTCAGCTGGGCCGCAACCGGCTACGGCTACGATAGCAACGCCGTTGGCGAGACCCGGCTGACGCTGCCGCTGACGCAATCCATCAACGTCAACCTGCAAAATATGCTGGCCAGCGACAGCTCGTGGAGCAGTATCGGCAGCGTCAGCGCCACGCTGCCCGGCGGCTTTAGCTCAATCTGGGTCAACCAGGAAAAGACGATAATCGGCGACAGGCTGCGGCGCAGCGACGCCGATAACCGGGCGATTGGCGGGACGCTGAACCTTAACCCGCTGTGGTCAAAGCTGGGCACCTTCAGCATCAGCTATAACGACGATCGCCGCTATAGCAGCCACTACTACACCGCGGACTACTATCAGACCCTCTACAGCAACGCCTACGGTTCGCTGGGCCTGCGCGCGGGGGTCCAGCGCTTTAATAATGGCAACAGCGGCGCCAGCACCGGGAAATATATCGCGCTCGACTTTTCTCTGCCGCTCGGCAACTGGTTTAGCGCCGGGATGACCCACCAGAACGGCTACACCATGGCCAACCTGTCGGCGCGCAAGCAGTTTGAGGAAGGGAGCGCGATCCGCACCGTCGGCGCCAATATCTCCCGGGCAATCTCCGGCGACACCGGGGATGACAAAACCCTGAGCGGCGGCGCTTATGCCCGGTTCGATACCCGTTACTCCAGCGGGACGCTGAACGTTAACAGCGGCACCGATGGCTACGTGAACACCAACCTGACCGCCAACGGCAGCGTGGGCTGGCAGGGTAAAAATATTGCCGCCAGCGGGCGTACCGACGGTAACGCCGGGGTGATTTTTAATACCGGTCTTGAAGATGACGGCAAGCTGAGCGCCAAGGTTAACGGGCGGGTATTCCAGCTCTCGGGTAAACGTAACTATCTGCCGCTCTCGCCCTACAGCCGCTACGAAGTAGAGCTGCAGAACAGCAAAAACTCGCTCGACAGCTACGACATCGTCAGCAGCCGCAAAAGCCGCCTGACCCTCTATCCGGGCAACGTGGCGGTTATCGAACCGGAAGTGAAGCAGATGGTGACCGTATCCGGGCGTATTCGCGCCGAAGACGGCACGCTGCTGGCCAATGCGCACATTAATAACCACATCGGGCGTACCCGCACCGATGACAACGGCGAGTTTGTGATGGATGTAGATAAAAAATTCCCGACCATCGACTTCAGCTACGGCAACAACCAGCGCTGCGAAGTGGAGCTTGAGATTAACAAAGCGCGCGGGGCGGTATGGGTCGGCGATGTGACCTGTAACGGCTTGAAAACCTACGCCAGCAACCTGTCGACGGGAGAGAATTATGAAGGCTAAATGGGGTGTGCTATTGACGATTTTGCTCGCCTTGACCGCAATGACGCGGGCCTATGCGGCGGTGTCCAAAACGAACTGGCCCGATGCGGTGGCGGTGCAGTATGTGTTTGTGGAAAACAACTCTGACGATAACTTCTTCGTCACCCCAGGCGGCGTACTCGACCCGCGTCTGACCGGCGCCAGCCGCTGGACCGGGCTGAAGTATACCGGTACCGGCACTATCTATCAGCAGAGCCTGGGCTATATCGATAACGGCTACAACACGGTGCTGAACGCCAACTGGCAGTTTGATATGTGGCTGGAGAATTCGCCGGTATCCAACCCGCTGAGCGGCCTGCGCTGTATTAACTGGTACGCCGGCTGCGATATGGCGACCAGCCTGATTCAGGCGCCGGTGCTGGATGCGAGCGGTTTCTATGGCGCGACGGTTACCACCGGCGGGGCTAAATGGATGCACGGTATGTTATCCGACGCCTTCTACCAGTATCTGCAGCAAATGCCGGTAGGCGGCAGCTTCTCCATGACCATCAACGGCTGCCAGACTTCCGTTAATTACGATGCCAGCAGCGGGGCGCGCTGTAAGGATCAGGCTTCCGGGAGCTGGTATACCCGCAAGGTCACCCATACCAAAGCCGCAAATTTAAGGCTGCTGAACACCCATTCCCTTACCGAAGTATTTATCAACACTGACGGGGTGCCAACGGTCGGTGAGGGGAGCACCAACTGCCAGCCTCAGACTATCGGCACCCGCTCCGGCCTGAGCTGCAAGATGGTTAACTATGCTCTGGAAAACAACGGCCTGAGCAATGCCTCTATCCATATTTTCCCCGCCATCAGCAATTCGTCGCTGGTCTCTGCGGTGGGCATCTATGATATGCAGTTCAGCCTCAACGGTAATACGTGGAAACCGGTAAGCGGCATCGCATACTATTACAACTTCAATGAAATGAAGTCCTCTGACTCAATTTACATTTTCTTTTCGAATAACTTCTTTAAGCAAATGGTCGCGCTGGGGATCAGCGATATAAATACCAAAGATTTGTTTAACTTCCGCTTCCAGAACACCACTTCGCCGGAGTCCGGCTGGTATGAGTTTTCTACCTCTAACGCCCTGATTATCAAGCCGCGCGATTTCAGTATCAGCATTATTTCCGATGAGTATATCAGCGCGCCGACCCGCGAGGGCTACGTGGGGCAGGGCCGGCCTTCGCTGGATTTTGGCTATATCGTCACCACCAGCGGCAGGACCGCCGCCGATGAGGTGCTGATCAAGGTTAACGGCCCGGCGCAGACCATCGGCGGGCGTTCATACTGCATCTTCAGCTCCGCGGACAATGCGACGAAAGTGCCTTTCCCGGCCACGCTGACCTTCACGACGCAGAGCGGCGGCAACAAAACCTACGATGCCGGCTGTGACGATAGCTGGCGCGACATGACCGAGGCGCTGTGGATGAGCACGCCGTGGAACGATGCTTCAGGCGATCCTGGCGTGATGAATAAAACCACGGTGAAGTTCTCCATCCCGATGAATGACGGGATCTCGCTGAAAACTATTGATGATGACGGCTGGTTCGGGGAAGTGAGCGCTTCAGGTGAAATTCGGGTTCAGGCGACGTGGCGAAATGTTAACTAATACGATACGCGCGATGGCGTGGCTGCTGGCCCTCTGCCTGCCGGCGGTCGGACAGGCCATATCGGTAGGTAACCTGACCTTCTCGCTGGGGGCGGAAGAGAGCTTTGCCGCGAAGCGGGTGCTGAATAATAACAGCAGCGCCCGCCTGTATCAGGTCTCGGTGGTCGGTATTGACCGTCCGGGCGGGAAAGAGGTTCGCTCCCGCCCGGCGGACGGCGAGCTGCTCTTCGCCCCGCGCCAGCTGACCCTGCAGGCGGGAGAGGGGGAATATTTTAAATTCTACTATCACGGTCCCCAGGACAACCGCGAGCGCTACTATCGGGTCTCGTTTCGTGAAATTCCCACCCGCAACCGCGTCGAGCGCAATACCGCTGGGGCGGCGGTGAGCATCGACCCGGTGGTCGTGGTGGAGACCATTATGGCGGTGCGTCCGCGTCAGGTAGCGTTTAAGTGGGCCTTTGACCGCCAGGCGGGCACCGTCAGCAATAGCGGCAACACCTGGTTTAAGCTGCTGATTAAGCCCGGATGTGATGCAACGGAAGAGGACGGCGACGCCTGGTATTTACGCCCTGGCGACGTGGTGCGCCAGGCCGCACTGCGGCAGCCTGGAGATAAGTACATTATTTACAACGACAAATTTATCAAAATATCCAACGACTGCCCGTAGCCATCTGCGGGCGGCTATTTGCCAGTCAGGGCCATCAGGCGCGACTGAACCTCGGGGCAGCCGGCCAGCACCAGGTTACCGCTGAACAGGCCGTCGTTGGCAAGAAAGTCGCTGCTCGCGCCGCCCGCTTCGACGATCAGCAGGATACCTGCCAGCGCATCCCAGCTGTTCATATGCTCCTCATAATAGGCGTGCACCTGGCCGGCGGCGACGTGAGCCAGCATGAGCGCCCCGGCGCCAAAGCGGCGATACTCCATGCCGGCGTCAATCACCCGCTCAAGCATGCGGGCGTAGTTTGCGGCGGGCGCCCGGCTGGATCGCCCCATGCCAATAACCACCGTTTCCGGGTCCGGCTCGCGCAGCGCCAGGCGCTTATCGTTGAGAAATGCGCCTTCGCCGCGGCGGGCAAAGAAAAATTCGTTCCGGTCCGGAGCATAGATAATTCCCAGCTCCAGCGCGCCCTGCCTGACCCAGGCCAGAGAAATACACCAGTAATCCATACCCAGAATATAGTTGGTGGTGCCGTCGATAGGGTCGATTACCCAGGTTCCCTGCTCTCCGGCCTGCAGGCCGCTCTCTTCGCCGAGAAAACCATCGTTGGGGCGGTGGGCTGCCAGCCAGCTTTTGATCTGCTGCTCGACAAAAACGTCGGCCTGCGAAACAAAATCCTGGCGCGCTTTTTTATCTACCTGCAGTCCCGAATCGCGCAGCTCCTGCGCGCGCGCGCCCAACTGGCGAATCAAATTACATAGCGATTGCTGCTGTTCTTCCGTCATAGCCTGGCTCTTATGTGGTTGATGGCGACGTGCGCCGGTGAATTAAATCGACCTTCACCCACGTGGTGCGTGAAGGCTGTAGCGGATCGCTGGCCCGCTCCAGCAGGCGGGTGAGCGCCTGGCGGGAGATCTCCGCCACGTCCTGATGCAGGGTGGTGAGCTGGTAGCTGTACTGGGCCGTTTGCGGCGTGTTATCAAACCCGATGAGCTGAAAATCCGCCGGGGCCTGTTTGCCGCGCTGGCGCATGCCGTCGAGAAAGCCGCAGGCCAGCTGCGCGTTGGCGCAAAAAATGCCCTCCAGCGCATCGTCGGCGTCGGCGGCGGCCTGCAGGCCGCCCTCATAGCCCTCAAGAGAGGCAAACAGCGGCTGAAGATCGCGCCGCGTATCGACCCCAAGTTCGGTAAGCGCCTGATAAAACGCTTCGCCGCGCATTTGTCCGGCCCAGGTAGAGTGGCGATGGTTTAACCAGCCAAAGCGGCGGCAGCCGGCCGCCACCAGCTGCTTTGCGGCCAGCGTCGCCCCGGCTGCATTATCCGAGCAGACGTAATCGACGCAGGGAATATTCGGCTGGCGGTTAATGCCGACGACCGGAATTTGCTGCTGGGCGAACTCGTTGACCAGCGACTCTGGCGGCTGGCCGGAGGTGACGATCGCCCCGGAAACGCGGAACTGCGCAAAGCGGCGGAGGGTCTGGGCCAGATCCTGCTCGCTGCGGATCTCGCTGACCAGCGCCTGAAAATCGCGGCGCTGGATCTCGCTCAGCAGCCCGTCGAGCAGGCTGCTGCGAAACGGATCGTTGATGCGGGAAACGATCACCCCGATCAGGTGGCTGCGCCGGCGGTTGAGCCCCTGGGCGAGAAAGTTGACCTGATAGCCCAGCTCTTCCGCAGCGCGCAGCACCCGCTCGCGGGTGACCGGAGAGATGCTGCCGTTATTACTCAACGCCCGGGAAACGACCGCGCGCGAGACGCCGGCGCGCTGGGCAACGTCCTGGGCGGTGATGCTCTGTTTTCGGGGGAGTGCGCTCATGCCGGGCTTTCCTCGCCGCTGCGCGGTGGCTGATGAAGATCGTATTGTAAGCCGTCGCGGCTGACGAACAACCCGTTCCAGGGCCGGCAGGCCACCCGCAGCGCCGGCAGAATCGCGTCATAGCAGTGATACAGCCCCATAGCGGGCAGCGCCAGCGTTTGAAACAGCGTCAGGCAGGCCGGGAAATCGCCGTGGGAGGCGTCATCGCTCAGCGAGGTGAGCGAAGCGCACTCCTGAAACGCCAGATCTGCGCCCGCCATCAGCGCGATCGACTGCGGCGTCGGGCGGCCGTCGCCGCTGTAGAACAGGCTTTTCCCGGCGATGGTGATGCGGATAGCGCGGTTGGTTAGCTCGTGCTGGGTTTCGGCGGTGCGGATCTGCCAGTCGTGCCACGTCCATGCCGGGGCGCTGTCGCGCCACTCAATCGCAAAGCACAGCGTGGTGTCCGGCCAGTTTGCCAGCTGCGCCAGCTGCATCAGCACCGGACGCTGCTGCGGCTGGCTGTAGATAATCAGCGGCTTATGGCGGGAAAAGCTTTTCCAGTAGTTGAGCAGCGCCGTCAGGCCGGTACAGTGATCCGGGTGGACGTGGGTGAAGTAAATGGCATCGATATCGTTAATATCGCCCCCTTGCTGCCACAGGGCGCGGGGGATAGTGGGGCCGCAATCAATTAGCCACTGACGATTTTCATCATCAATAATGCGCAGCGCAGAGGTATTTTGGCTCTCTGAGAACGCGCTACCGCAGCCAAGAACATCTATTTTCATTTACCCTCGCCAAAAAATTTTCGCACTTAATTAAATTGTCACAAATACCCGACAAAGTAGGCTCACATCATGTCGAGTCAACGTTGCATTTTTTTTACAGCCAAATGAACACGTGTTCATCCTGGCGCGAATAAATAAAAAATGCCTACAGAAGAGTTTTGGGTACCGAATATGAGCTATTTGCAAATTGCCCATCTGAGAATTAGCTACGGCGATAAGGTTGTCCTGCATAATATCGATCTGGCGGTAGAGAAGGGCGAGATGATCGCCCTGCTGGGGCCATCGGGCTGCGGGAAAACCACGCTGCTAAATGCGCTCTGCGGCTTTATCCCGGTACAGAACGGGGATATCGTCGTCGCCGGAAGGGATATCACCCATAGCGCGCCGGAGCAGCGCAATATTACGATGGTTTTTCAAAGCTATGCGCTGTGGCCGCATCTGACGGTGGCTCGCAATATCGGCTACGGCCTGAAGCTGCGCAGGTGGCGTCGCGACGATATCGACCGCCGGGTGGCGGAGCTGCTGCATATCGTCAACCTCCCGGGCCTGGCGGAAATGAAGGTGACCGAACTTTCCGGCGGTCAGCGTCAGCGGGTTGCCCTGGCGCGCGCCCTGGCGATTGAGCCGGACGTGCTGGTGCTGGATGAACCGCTCTCTAATCTGGATGCCAAAGTCCGCCTTAACGTCCGTCATGAAATAAAAGCGCTGCAAAAGAAGCTCGGCTTTACCTCATTAATCGTCACCCATGACCAGCAGGAGGCGCTGGTGATGGCTGACCGTATCGCTGTATTAAATAACGGAAGAGTTGAGCAATTAGGGACGCCGGAAGATATATATCAACGTCCGGCTACGCCTTTTGTCGCCGATTTTATGGGGGCCGATAATAAAATAAATACCCGCGATATCCGCTCCCTCGACGGCATTCATTGGCGCACCCCGACGGTATATTCAGATGCGCATTCTGAGGAGCAGGTGATTTATTTCCGCAGTACCGACGCGGCGCTCTTTTCATTAGCGGATAGCGCGCCGCAGGAGGGGCTGACGCTTGACGGTATCGTCGAACAAAGCGCCTTCCTCGGCCATTTATATCGCCACAGCGTGCGCTGTCGCGATCGCCTGCTGCTGGCGGATTCTACCCGCTGCTGGCCAGCCAGTTCGCCGGTCAGGCTGCACGTGCCAACGCCGGCGCTGCATATTTTTCCTTCATCTCATGCAAGTTGACATCATCGTGTTCATTCTGGGGATAGACCATGTTTACTAAAACAAACGTTGCGATAGCGACTGCCGTACTCCTGAGCTACGGCGCGCAGGCCGACACCATCCTGAACGTCGCGACGGCGGGCGATCAGAATATGGTGGATTACGTAAAAACCTGGCTGGGGCCAAAGTTTGAGGCCGCTCATCCGGGCGTAAAGGTGCAGGTCATCGGCACCGGGCCGGGGGACGCGGGATCGAACAAAATTATCGAAAAGCTGACGGCGCAGAAGGAGAGCGGCGCCAGCAGCTGGGATATTGACGTCGCCGTGGTGCATCAAAACGCCGGCGGCGAGCTGGTGGAAAAAGGGCTGTTAGAGAAATACCGCCCGCAGATTAAGACCGGCAGCCTGGTCACCGCCGACAACGCTAAAAACGCCCTCGGCGTTAACGTCGACGGCTATGTGATGCCGATGTTTTTAAGCCAGACCGCTATTGCCTGGAACAGCGAGGCGATCAAAGCCCCGCCGGCCTCCTACGATGAGCTGGTCGCCTGGGCGCAGAAAAACCCGCAGGCTTTCGGCTATAACGGGATTAAGAACGGCATGTCCGGGGTCAGCTTCGTTGTGGGCTGGATGTATGCTTACGGCACCGACGCGCAGCGTCTCTCCTCCCTGCCGTATGATAAAGGCGTGGAGAAGAACTGGAGCCAGGCCTATGAAAAGCTGAAGGCTTTTAATAAAAACGTCACCTTTACGCCGGGGAACGCCGGGACGCTCGATATGCTGACCCGCGGGGAGATCACGATGGGGCCGGTATGGGTGGACATGTTCTACAGCTGGAAAGATCAGGGCAAACTGCCGCCGTCGATCAAGCTGTCCCTGCTGGCTCCGGGCATGCCGGGACAGCCGATGTATTACGTAACTCCGGCGAAGGCGGCGAATCCGCAGCTGGCGCGCGAATTTATCGAGCTGGCGACCAGCCCGGAGGTTCAGGCGCAGGGGATCGTTAAGCAGTTTAACTGGTATCCGGGCATCGATGCGCAGCACGTTAAACCGCAGCTGGATGCCGGGACGTGGCAAAAGCTGTTTGCTGAGATCTCGCCGCAGGCGCTGGCGGAATATGGCAAAAGCTTCCCGATTACCGCCTATTTTGACGATATTAAAGAAGGCTACGAAAGCCAGGTCGCCAACTAATCTCTGTCGATGCCCTGGCCGACACAGCGTCGGCCCGGGCGTTTCTCCTCGCTGATATCAGGTTTGCTATGCGTATTTCGTTGAAATATCTGCTGCTGGTTGCTCCCGCCGCGCTGACCATCGCCGTTCTGTTTTTATATCCGCTGGGCTTCTCGCTGATTGCCGCCTTTACCAACGATGCGCAGCAGCTAACCCTGGCCCACTTCCGCAAAGTCTACGCGCTCTACTCCAACGATATTCTGTTTACGCTGATCGTCGTGCTGAGCTCCGTGGCGCTGCTGGCGCTCATTTCCATCACCCTTTCCGCCGTTATTACCCTGTCCTCCTGCCGGCCGATTGTGCGGATGCTGGCATTTTTATATCGGCTGCCGCTGTTTATTCCTTTTATCGTTGCGGCGCAGATGATGCGGACGTTTCTGGCTAAAAACGGCTTAATGAACAATGCCCTGGTCGCCAGCGATCTGCTAACGCCGATGGAGACTATCTCCTGGCTGGGCTGGAAGGGCATCATTATCACGTTTGTCTGGAAGCAGCTGGCGTTCGCTACGCTGCTTATCTGCGGCGCAATGGCGGCGCTTGAGCAGTCGCAAATTCTCGCGGCGCGCAACCTGGGCGCCTCTCGTCCACGGATCCTGTTCGATATTATTTTGCCGCAGGTGCTGCCCGCTATCGGCGTTGCGCTGGTGCTCTCGACCGTCACCATGATGTCGGTGCTGTCCGTGCCGCTGATGATAGGCGTCGGTACGCCGACGATGATCACGGTTGATATGGCGTTTCGCGTTAACTCCTACGGGGATTACGCCGTGGCTAATGCTCTGGGCGTCGTTTCGCTGCTTATCTGCGGCGCGCTGTCGTGGTTTTATCTGCGCCACAGCCTGCGCCAAAAAGGAGGAGAATAATGAAAGAGGTTAGGATGACACCACCTGCGACGCTGCTGGCGAAAGGGCGGAGAAAGCTGAGCGCCAGCCTGCCGCTGCAGACGCTGCTGCTGGTTCTGATGCTGCTGGCGATGTTTGGCCCGCTGCTGAATCTACTTATCTGGACGGTGGCCGAAAGCTGGTTCTTTCCCCATAGCCTGCCCAGCCAGTGGGGGCTGAAATACTGGTATCAGGTGTTCAGCCCCTATAGCGACGTCTCGGGCTCTTTGCTGACCAGCGTGCTGATTGCCGTGCTGTCGGTGCTGGTGTGCCTGCTGATTTCGATCCCCGCAGGCTATGCGTTATCAAGACGGGGAATGCCTCTGCGGGTATGCTTTATGCTGCTGTTTCTTATCCCGCAGGCGTTCCCTAATCTGACGGTGTATATGAATATTGCCCGGCTTTTCTATCAGTGGGGGCTAAACGGCACCGTGGCCGGCGTGGTGCTGGTGCACAGCGTGCACGGGCTGATGTATTCGGTATGGATCTGCGTGGCGGCATTCTCAGCCGTCGATCCGCTGCTGGCAAGAGCGTCACGTAATCTGGGGGCCGGAGCGATTTATACGTTTTGGCATATTGTTTTGCCCCAGGCATCGCCGGGGATTATTGCCGCCAGCATCTTTGTCTTTCTGGAGTCGCTGGATGAGTTCACCGGCACCTTTTTTGTCGGCGCGCCGGATATCACCACGCTGCCGCTGCTGCTATACAACGCCAGCATGTCGGGGAACTATCAGGTTTCGTCTATTACTGCGCTGATTTTGTTACTTCCGTCGCTGCTGTTTATGCTGGTTATTCATAAATTTATGCGCCCGGAAATGCTGGCAAAAATGGGGAAATAGCGCGCAGGCCGCCCGCCAGTAAAAACGCTTCCCGATGGGAAGCGTTTTTACTATCAGGTCATCATCATTGGCCACTCTGGCGGCGTCTGGCTCATCACTTCAACCATGACGTCTTTAATGTTGCCCCAGATTTTGGCTACATCCAGCAGCGTGATGCCGAGCAGACCGGTGGCAAACCAGCAGGCCGCGGCCAGCCCCAGGCAGCTACAGATGACCGCTAATCCGGCATAATCGCTTTTACGCAGCTGAATATTCATCGAGCTGGCTAAAAACATCAGCACCGCGCTCAGCAGCGGCCAGCGTAGGAGTATGACACTGGTAGTAATGGAAGCCATTAACCTGATCCTCAAAGAAAGTCGGGGGCCTTTGACAACCTGACGAGACTGACGATGACGTGGCGCTCTGGCTATCGACGGGCAAACAAACGTATAATGAAACAATGTTTCCGTTTCATTAGGATGTGTGAACTATATCACATTTGTTCTTTTATTCACCAGCCAAAAATTGCGTTTTTTATGTACTTATAAACCATTTTAATATTGTGGTTAATGGCGCATTGAGCCATAGCCATGCCCGCCATGACGGTAAAGCTGACGCTTTAATACGATGGATTCTTTTTGCCAGACTTATATCTGCGGGTTTTATTACCTGTTCGCGGTAATCATACGGATAAACCGAATCAGAAAGCGGCACCGCTCTCATTATTTCGAGAATGTTTCTCGGTTGTTCTATAAGTAAGTATTATTCATCATTATCAGGTGTGTGGTTTTTACGCCAAATAGCCGATTGCTAAATGACTGAGTGTTGTATAAGAGTAGGCATCTGCCATTGTGGACTGTTACCGTGACTAAGGCGTATCGCATGGATATAAAGCGGAAATGAGTCGTAGCGCGCCGCATAAGGCGTTGAGAATATTCGGTATTACCTTGGTCATCCTGTTGCCAGTGGTCCTGGCATCGTGGCTTGCCCAACACCGGGCAAAGGTGGAAACCGACGACCAGCTCCGCTCGTTTTCTCAACTGGCGCTGCAGAAAACCGAAATGGTTATTCATGAGGTCGAACAGGCGCGTAAAAAGGCCATGCAATATCAGGGGATAATATGTTCGCCGCAGCATCAGCGATATATGCTGGATATTGTTCGCAGCCTGCTTTATGTCGATGATTTAGTCTATGCAAAAGGCGCTGATTTCTTTTGCTCAACCGCCTTTCATCCCGACACGGCGTGGCATGTCGAGCCGGCTAATTATATAAAAAAGCCGGATATCGCGATCTATTACTATCGCGATACCCCGTTCTATCCCGGTTTTGCCATGACCTATATGCAGCGCGGTCACTATGTCGCGGTTATTAATCCACTTTCCTATAGTACGCTAATATCCAGCGACAGAGATTTAGCCTACGGTCTGTTCGATACCAAAACGAATCAGTTTTTCTCCGTCAGCAAAAATACGGATGCCGCGACCTTACGTCCGCTGATCCGCCCCGAAGATACCTTTTTTCAGCGGGATCGCCGGGTCTATACCGTTGCCCATTCGACCAACCGCCCTATTGCGGTGATCATGTCCACCTCGCGCGTTGGCTATTATCAAAATTTATATGACCAGATAATGCTTACCCTTCCGCTGGGCCTTATTTGTAGCGCGCTGATTTTACTGGTGTGGCTGCGAACCCGGCGGCAGTATCACTCTCCGCGCTGCATGCTGCAGCGCGCGCTAAGCCGTCGCCAGCTGTGCCTGCACTATCAGCCGATCGTCGATATTAAAACGAACCGCTGCGTAGGGGCCGAAGCGCTGCTGCGCTGGCCCGGGTGCGATGGCCCGGTGATGAGCCCGGCGGAGTTTATTCCGCTGGCGGAAAACGAAGGGCTGATTACGCAGGTTACGGACTATGTCGTGGATGAGGTGTTTGCCGATATGGGCGAATTTCTCGCCAGCCATCCTCAGCTGTACGTCGCGATTAACCTCTCGGCCACGGATTTCCACTCCGCGCGGCTTATTAGCCAAATTAGTGAAAAGGCGCAAAGCCACGCGGTATGCATCAACCAGATTAAAATCGAAGTAACCGAGCGCGGGTTTATTGACGTGCAGAAAACGACGCCGGTTATTCAGGCCTTTCGCGAGGCGGGATATGAAGTCGCCATCGATGATTTCGGCACCGGCTACTCCAACCTGCATAACCTCTCTTCGCTCAACGTGGACATTCTCAAGATCGATAAATCCTTTATCGATACGCTGACGACCCACGGCACCAGCCACATGATCGCCGAGCATATTATTGAGATGGCGCGCAGCCTGCATCTGAAAACCGTGGCCGAGGGCGTGGAAACGCTGGATCAGGTTAAGTGGCTACAGAAGCGCGGCGTCCGCTACTGCCAGGGCTGGCATTTCGCGAAGGCGATGCCGGTGCAGGAGTTTAAGCAATGGCTGGTCAAGGCGCCAGCGCTGCTTAACTCCTGCGCGCAAAGCTGTCAGGCGGAAATCTGATGGCGATAGTCGCTAGGCGTGCGGTCATACTCCCGGCGAAACACTCGTGAAAACGTCTGCTGCGAGACGTAGCCCAGATCCATCGCGATATCAAAGATAGGGCGCTGGGTCGTTCTGAGGGCTTCAGCGGCCAGCAGGAGCCGGCGTTGACGAATGTAATCACCCAGCGTCTGATGCGTAACGGCGCGGAACATCCGCTGGAGATACCATTTCGAGTACCCCGATTTTCTGGCGACTACATCAATGTTAAGTGGTTGATCGATATGTTCATCAATCCATTCAATAAGCGTTTGGATAATATCCTGATGGGACATAAAGCGGCCTCTCTCAATTCTCGATTCGTCGTTTTGTCTGCGGGCGAGTATAATTCCTCAAGTTAACTTGAGGTAAAGCGCTTTATGGAAAAGAAATCACCCCGAATTAAAATGCTGTTGACCCCGGGAGAAGTGGCGAAACGTACCGGCGTTGCCGTCTCGGCGCTCCATTTCTATGAAAGCAAAGGGCTTATTCACAGCCAGCGCAATCCAGGCAATCAGCGGCGCTATCGTCGCGACGTGCTGCGCGCCGTGGCGATTATCAAGATTGCGCAGCGCATCGGCATTCCGCTGGCCACTATCGGCGACGCGTTTGGCGTACTGCCCGAAGGCCACAACTTAAGTGCCAAAGAGTGGAAGCAGCTGTCGTCGGTGTGGCGGGACGAGCTGGACCGGCGTATTCATACGCTGACCGCGCTGCGCGATCAGCTGGATGGCTGCATTGGCTGCGGCTGCCTGTCGCGACGGGACTGCCCGCTGCGTAACCCGGGGGACATGCTGGGTGAAGAGGGTACCGGCGCGCGGCTGCTGGAGGATGATTAAAAAACTAAAGCGCCACAACAGGGCGCTTTAGTTGTTTTCCGGTCTTTGTCTTTCGCTCTATCCCGCTGGTGCACAGGAGGGTTTCCCCCGACGTCGGCTCACCTCAGTTTTGCGCAACAAGTTGATGGAGGTTCCGGATTGCGCCGACACCTTAATTGTGGCACATCCCCTTAAATCTACCCGTTTATTTTGGCGAATTTTTTCCGTCATTCGCCGCCAGTTCCTATAGTTAATTTGAACAAACGACGGGAGAAATCCATGCTGACGGTACATCACCTTAATCAATCGCGATCGCAGCGCGTGCTCTGGGCGCTGGAAGAGCTGCAGCTGCCCTATCAGCTTGTCTGCTATCCGCGGCAGAAAAATATGCTGGCGCCGCCGGAGTTAAAAAACATTCACCCGCTGGGCAAATCCCCGGTCGTGGAGGACAACGGCTACGTGCTGGCGGAGTCCGGGGCGATACTCGAATATCTGCAGGAAACCTACGATAGCACGCAGCAGCTGCGCCCGCAGGCGATGGCGGACAGGCTGCAGTACCGTTTTTGGCTGCACTATGCCGAAGGCTCGCTGATGCCTCTGATGCTGATGAAGCTGGTCTTTTCCCGTCTCGGCAAGGCCCCGGTGCCGTTTGGCATGCGCACGCTGGGCGGCGCGCTGGGGAAGGGGATGCAGAAGGCCTGGCTTGACCGGCAGATTGCCACCCACGCCAGCTTTATCGAAGATCACCTCTCCCGATGGCCGTGGTTCGCGGGCGAAAACCTGAGCATGGCCGATATTCAGATGAGCTTTCCGCTGCTGGCGCTGCAGTCACGTGGCGGAATTGACGGCCTTGCGCACATCGCCCGCTGGACGCAGCGTATCGAACAGCGTCCGGCCTGGCAGCGCGCCATTGAGCGCGGCGGCCCCTTCGCGCTACCGGGCGCCTGAGGCATCACCTTTTACGATGGCCGGCGCGAATTGCTATCAGCGCAAAGCCAAAATGTTAGCAGATTGCGCATGGACGATAACGTTTGCGCATCGGCTGGTTATTTCCTGAACGTCATAAGCGAAATTTAGCGAAATACGACAAACTTCAGTTGAAAAGGGCCATCTAAAGGCTGGATAATCGTTTGCCTTATTATTTTGCTCGCTATTTATCCTGCTAACAGGGGGTGAGTAAAGTAATTTTGACCACCGTATTGTATGCGCGGAGTTAAACGTTTGCTTTTTTTGCAGCCCCCCTGGCGCTGCGATATAGCACAAGGAGATCGCGTTGAACTGGCAGTGGATGGTCCACCACGCATACCGACGAATGATAAAAATTCTCAGGGGAAGTTTTCTATGTCTACGCCTTCAGCGCGTACCGGCGGTTCATTAGACGCCTGGTTTAAAATTTCGGCTCGCGGCAGCTCCGTGCGTCAGGAAATTCTCGCAGGTTTAACCACTTTTCTGGCGATGGTGTACTCGGTAATTGTGGTACCGGGCATGCTCGGTAAAGCCGGGTTCCCACCGGCGGCGGTGTTTGTCTCCACCTGTCTGGTAGCGGGCGTCGGCTCTCTCGTTATGGGGCTGTGGGCCAACCTGCCGCTGGCAATCGGTTGTGCTATCTCGCTGACCGCATTTACCGCCTTCAGCCTGGTGCTGGGGCAGCAGATCAGCATCCCGGTTGCGCTGGGCGCCGTGTTCCTGATGGGTGTGCTGTTTACCATTATCTCCGCGACCGGTATTCGTAGCTGGATCTTACGCAACCTGCCGCAGGGTGTTGCGCACGGCACCGGTATCGGTATTGGCCTGTTCCTGCTGCTGATCGCCGCCAACGGCGTGGGCCTGGTGATTAAGAACCCGCTGGACGGCCTGCCGGTCGCGCTGGGTAATTTCGACAGCTTCCCGGTGATTATGTCGCTGTTGGGGCTGGCGGTGATTATCGGCCTCGAAAAGCTGAAGGTGCCTGGCGGTATCCTGCTGACCATTATCGGCGTGTCGATCGTGGGCCTGATTTTCGACCCTAACGTCCACTTCTCCGGTATTTTTGCTATGCCGTCGCTGAGCGACGACAAAGGCAATTCGCTGATCGGCAGCCTTGATATCATCGGCGCGCTGAATCCGATAGTTCTGCCGAGCGTGCTGGCGCTGGTGATGACGGCGGTATTTGATGCCACCGGCACCATTCGCGCGGTAGCGGGGCAGGCGAACCTGCTGGACAAAGACGGGCAGATCATCAACGGCGGTAAAGCGCTGACCACCGACTCCCTGAGCAGCGTCTTCTCCGGCCTGGTCGGCGCGGCGCCGGCGGCGGTGTATATCGAATCGGCCGCAGGTACCGCCGCCGGCGGTAAAACCGGCCTGACCGCGGTGACGGTCGGCGTGCTGTTCCTGCTGATCCTGTTCCTTTCTCCGCTCTCCTATCTGGTTCCTGCATACGCCACCGCTCCGGCGCTGATGTATGTCGGTCTGCTGATGTTGAGCAACGTGGCGAAAATTGATTTTAACGATTTTGTCGATGCGATGGCGGGCCTGATTACGGCGGTCTTTATCGTGCTGACCTGCAACATCGTTACCGGCATCATGATCGGCTTCGCGTCGCTGGTGATTGGACGCCTGGTTTCCGGGGAGTGGCGCAAGCTGAACCTCGGCACCGTGATCATCGCTGCGGCGCTGGTTATCTTCTACGCCGGCGGTTGGGCAATTTAAGCTATTTTTGCTGACAACGGGCGGCTCAGGCCGCCCGTTTAATTTTTAAGCCACATCCTGTTTCCTTTTGCGTTAATCTGAGTAGCGTATCATTTCGAGACATGACGCCTCAGATGTAAAAAAAGAAAACGCAGCAAACAGGGAACACATGGAAATATTCTTTACCATACTCATCATGACCCTCGTGGTCTCTCTCTCCGGGGTGGTTACACGCGTACTGCCCTTTCAGGTTCCACTACCTTTAATCCAAATCGCCATCGGCGCGCTGTTGGCCTGGCCTACCTTCGGCCTGCACGTCGAATTCGACCCCGAACTCTTCCTGGTCCTCTTTATTCCGCCGCTGCTTTTTGCCGATGGCTGGAAGACGCCGACCCGCGAGTTCATTGAGCACGGGCGAGAGATTTTTGGCCTCGCGCTGGCGCTGGTGCTGGTAACGGTGGTGGGGATCGGCTACCTCATCTACTGGATAGTCCCAGGCATTCCGCTGATCCCGGCCTTTGCGCTGGCGGCGGTTCTGTCGCCAACCGATGCGGTAGCGCTGTCGGGGATCGTCGGTGAAGGGCGCATCCCGAAAAAAATTATGGGGATATTGCAGGGCGAAGCGTTGATGAACGACGCCTCCGGCCTGGTCTCGCTGAAGTTTGCCGTCGCGGTGGCGATGGGTACGATGGTCTTTACCGTCGGAGGGGCGACGGTCGAGTTCTTCAAGGTAGCGATAGGCGGCATCCTCGCCGGTTTTGTCGTCAGCTGGCTGTACGGGCGCTCGATGCGCTTCCTCAGCCGCTGGGGCGGCGATGAGCCGGCAACGCAGATTGTGCTGCTGTTCCTGCTGCCGTTTGCTTCCTACCTGATCGCTGAACACATCGGTTTTTCCGGGATTCTGGCCGCGGTCGCGGCGGGGATGACCATCACCCGTTCCGGGGTGATGCGCACCGCGCCGCTGGCGATGCGCCTGCGTGCGAACAGCACCTGGGCGATGCTGGAGTTCGTGTTTAACGGCATGGTGTTCCTGCTTTTAGGCCTGCAGCTGCCGGATATTCTGTCGAGCTCGCTGGTGGCGGCGGAAGCGGACCCCAACGTTGAAACCTGGATGCTGTTTACCGACATTATCCTGATTTACGCCGCGCTGATGCTGGTCCGTTTTGGCTGGCTGTGGACGATGCGCAAGCTAAGCCAGCGCTTCCTGAAGAAGAAACCGATGGAGTTTGGCTCCTGGACAAACCGCGAGCTGCTGATCTCCTCGGTGGCCGGGGTGCGCGGGGCGATTACCCTCGCCGGCGTACTGTCGATACCGCTGCTGCTGCCGGACGGCGACGTTTTCCCTGCACGCTATGAGCTGGTGTTCCTTGCCGCCGGGGTCATTCTGTTCTCGCTGTTTGTCGGCGTGATTGCGCTACCGATCCTGCTGCGCCACATTGAGTCGACCGACCATGTCCAGCAGCGTAAAGAGGAGCGCCTGGCGCGCGCGGCAACGGCGGACGTGGCGATCGTGGCGATTCAAAAGATGGAGGAGCGGCTGGCGGCGGATACCAAAGAGAATATCGATAACCAGCTGCTGACGGAGGTCAGTTCACGCGTGATCGGTAACCTGCGCCGGCGGGTCGACGGCCGTAACGACGTGGAAACCTCAATCCTCGAAGAGCAGCTTGAGCGCCGGTTCCGCCTGGCGGCGCTGCGTTCAGAGCGCGGCGAGCTGTACCATCTGCGCGCGACCCGCCAGATCAGCAACGAGACGCTGCAGAAGCTGCTGCACGACCTTGACCTGCTGGAAGCGCTGTTAATCGAAGATCAATAATCGCCGCCGCGCCCCGTCGGGGCCGTGCGGTTGGCTGATCTGTAGTTGGTAGCCCGGACCGGCGCAACGCGCCGCCTCCGGGCGTTTACTCATTCAGCCAGAAGGCCTTACTGCACTCCAGCCACGCCTGCGCGCTATGCGACAGGTAAACGCCCTCCCGCCAAATCATTCCCAGCTCCCAGCGCAGCTCGCTCTGCAGCGGTATCGTGTAAAAATGCCGGGTATCGAGGCGCTCACAAATCGGCTGCGGCAGGATCGCCACGCCAATTCCCGCCTGAACCATAGCGGCGAGGAAGTCCCACTGCCCGCTGCGCACCGCGATACGGGGTTTCACCTCGTAGTCGGTAAACAGCTGCATCAGCTGCTGGCTGAGGGCGAAATCTTCGTTATAAATCACCAGCGGATGGGCGGCGAGCTCCTGCGGCGACAGCGAGCTAACGCCCTCCCATGGCGCCGTTCGCGGTGCCAGCACGCACAGCGGATGGTTGAAAAGCGGCAGCGTCGCCAGGCCGCTCTCCTCATCGACCGGCAGCGCCGTCATCGCCAGGTCCAGCTCGCCGTTGCTGACCGCCTGCTGCACGGTCAGCCCGCCGAACTCGGCAATTTTCAGCTCCACGCCCGGATAGCGCTGACGAAACAGGCCGATAGGCTCGGCCATCAGCATCCCGACCATCGGCGGGATCCCCAGCCGCAGAATGCCCTTATGCAGATGGTTAATATCGCTAAGCTCAGATTCCAGCTGGCGAAATTCGCCCAGAATCGCCTGCCCGCGCTCGAAAACCACCCGGCCGGTATCGGTCAGCAGGAGCCTGCGGCCGTCGCGAATAAGCAGCGTACAGTTGAGCTCATCTTCGAGGTTTTTTAGCATCTTGCTGATGGTGGGCTGCGTGACGAACAGTTTCTCTGCCGCGCGAGTGAAACTCTGCTGGCGGACGACTTCGACAAAATAACGCAGCGTGCGGATATCCATAATTATTCCCTGAGACTATACCTGTGATGATTTTAATTCATTTCTGTCCAACCTGGCGGCTCACTATACTGCTCGCCTGGCTTCTTTTTCAGGAATATCGCTCATGGCCTTCGCGCCAGCTCGCGTTACCCCCTTCGTTGTGCAACGCCTTCAGGTACCGGTTCAGGTACTGGTTTATGCCGGACTGTTTGTCTGCGCTCAATATCTGGTTAACTGGCTGCACCTGCCGCTCCCGGCAAATTTAGTCGGCATGCTGATGCTGCTGGCATTAATCGTCTGTCGGGTGATCCCGCTGAACTGGGTGCGTGCCGGCGCCCGCTGGCTGCTGGCAGAAATGCTGCTGTTCTTCGTGCCGGCGGTGGTGGCGGTGGTCAACTACACCCAGCTGCTGATGGTGGACGGCTGGCGCATTCTGCTGGTGATTGCGCTGAGCACGACGCTGGTGCTGGGGGCGACGGCGTGGGTGGTGGATAAAGTTTATCGCTACGAAATCAGCAGGATGAAGCATGAGTGATCTCCTGTTGAGCATCCTGTGCCTGATCGTGACGCTGGCGCTCTATTTTGCCAATAAACGCCTCTATCGCCGCTTCCACAGGCTTCCGCTGATGCCGCTGGTCTTTACCCCGATACTGCTGGTGCTGATTCTGGTCTTTGGCCATATTTCGTATCAAAGCTATATGGGGGAGGCCCACTGGCTGCTGTGGCTGCTGGGGCCGGCGACGATCGCTTTCGCCGTGCCGGTGTATGACAACCTGGCTATTATTAAACGCCACTGGATGTCGCTGAGCGCCGGGGTGCTGACGGCCTCAATCGTGGCGGTCTGCAGCTCGGTCTGGCTGGCGCGCCTGTTCACCCTTTCCGATGAGATTCAGCGCAGCCTGGCGGTGCGTTCGGTCACCACGCCTTTTGCGCTGGCCGCGGCCCGGCCCCTCGGCGGCCAGCCGGATCTGGTCGCGCTGTTTGTGGTGGTGACCGGGGTATTTGGCATGGCGATCGGCGATGTGCTGTTTTTGCGCCTGTCGATTCGTGCAGGGATGGCGAAAGGGGCGGGATTCGGCGCCGCTTCGCACGGCGCCGGAACCGCGCGCTCCTATGAGCTCGGGCCGCAGGAGGGCGTTGTCGCCAGCCTGGTGATGATGCTTTCGGGAGTGGTGATGGTGCTGGCGGCGCCGCTGGTGCGCCTGCTGATGTTTTGATGAGCCCCGGCCGTCTGGCCGGGGTTAAGAGGCTTAATGCGCCTGGCCGCGTTCGATACCGATACCGGTCTGTGAACGGATAAACTGGGCGCGGAACAGCTCGCGTTCGCGCAGCCCTTCCGCCGAGGTATCGGTAGCAGAGAAGAACCAGATGCCGATAAAGGCGATGGCAATCGAGAACAGCGCCGGGTACTCGTACGGGAAGATCGCCTTCTCATGGCCGAGGATCTGGACCCAAATGGTCGGGCCGAGGATCATCAGGATGACGGCGGTCAGCAGGCCCAGCCAGCCGCCAATCATCGCTCCGCGCGTGGTCAGCTTCGACCAGTACATCGACAGCAGAATGATGGGGAAGTTACAGCTGGCGGCAATCGAGAACGCCAGTCCGACCATGAAGGCAATGTTCTGATTTTCGAACAGAATCCCCAGCAGAATGGCAACCACGCCGAGGATCAGCACGGTAATTTTCGATACCCGCAGCTCATCGCGCTCGCTGGCGCCCTTACGGAAGACGTTGGCGTACAGGTCGTGGGAGACCGCCGACGCGCCGGCCAGGGTTAAGCCCGCGACCACCGCAAGGATGGTGGCGAAGGCCACTGCCGAAATAAAGCCGAGGAACAGATTGCCGCCCACCGCGTCGGCGAGGTGCACCGCCGCCATGTTGTTGCCGCCGATAAGCGCGCCCGCCGCGTCTTTAAACGCCGGATTCGCGCCCACCAGCATGATGGCGCCGAAGCCGATAATAAAGGTCAGGATATAGAAGTAGCCCATAAAACCGGTGGCGTAGAATACGCTTTTACGCGCTTCGCGCGCATCGCTCACGGTGAAGAAACGCATCAGAATATGCGGCAGACCGGCGGTACCAAACATCAGCCCCAGCCCAAGCGACAGCGCCGATATCGGGTCTTTCACCAGTCCGCCAGGGCTCATAATTGCCGCCCCTTTAGGATGGACCGCCATCGCTTCGCTGAACAGGTTATTGAAGCTGAAGCCTACGTGCTTCATCACCATAAAGGCCATAAAGCTGGCGCCGCACAGCAGCAGAACCGCTTTAATGATCTGTACCCACGTTGTCGCCAGCATCCCGCCGAACAGCACGTACAGCACCATCAGCACGCCGACCAGCACCACCGCAACGTGGTAGTTAAGGCCGAACAGCAGCTGGATAAGCTTGCCCGCGCCGACCATCTGCGCAATCAGATACAGCGCCACCACCACCAGCGAGCCGCAGGCGGAGAGGGTGCGGATTGGCCCCTGCTTCAGGCGATAAGAGGCGACGTCGGCAAAGGTATAGCGTCCGAGGTTGCGCAGGCGTTCGGCAATCAGGAACAGAATAATCGGCCAGCCGACCAGGAAGCCGAGGGAGTAAATCAGCCCGTCGTAGCCGGAGGTATAAACCAGCGCGGAGATCCCGAGGAAGGAGGCGGCGGACATAAAGTCGCCGGCAATCGCCAGCCCGTTCTGGAAGCCGGTGATGTTCCCCCCGGCGGTATAGTAATCGCTGCGCGAGCGTACCCGTTTTGACGCCCACCAGGTGATATAGAGCGTCAGGGCGACGAAGATCAGGAACATGATAATCGCCTGCCAGTTTGTCGGCTGGCGCTGCACCGCGCCGGCGATCGTATCGGCCGCGTTTGCGGCAGCCGGGAGCGTGGCGGCAAGCGCCGTCAGAACTTTCTTCATGATGCCTGCACCTCTTTGAGAACGCTTTTCGTCAGACGATCGAATTCGCCGTTGGCCCGCCAGACGTAAACCCCGGTGAGCAGGAAGGAGATAACGATGACGCCAATGCCGATGGGGATGCCGCGGGTGACGCTGGTTCCCGCGTGCAGCGGCGTACCCAGCCAGCCGGGGGCAAAGGCGATAAGCAAAATGAAGCCGACGTAGATAACCAGCATGATCAGTGACAAAATGGCGGCAAACCTTTGCCGGGTTGCAACTAACTCCCTGAAATGCGCACTATTTTCTATCCGCTGACAAATTTGATCATTCATCATAGCGTCTCCAGAGGTATTCCTTTCGTCATCCACGCGCGAGACGTCGGCAGCACTTGTCCGCCCGACAGCTAACCGTCGGGAATCCGCCTGCTTACCGCTTTCCTGCTGCCTGGAATCCTTAGGAAGGTTTTATGTTGATCTCCTCTCCCCGGTAGGGGAGAGGGTGTAGGGATTCAGTACGTACTGGCTATGGCATTGCGATGGACTGCTTCTCTTCGAGCAGTTTTTCCACCACGCCAGGATCGGCGAGCGTTGAGGTATCGCCGAGGTTGCTGGTGTCGCCGGCGGCAATCTTGCGCAGGATGCGGCGCATGATTTTACCGGAGCGGGTTTTCGGTAACGAATCGGTCCAGTGCAGCACATCCGGGGTTGCCAGCGGGCCGATCTCTTTACGCACCCAGTTGCGCACTTCCGCGTACAGCTCCGGCGTAGGCTCTTCGCCGTGATTCAGCGTCACGTAGGCGTAAATTGCCTGACCTTTGATGTTATGCGGAATGCCGACCACCGCCGCTTCGGCGATTTTCGGGTGTGAAACCAGCGCCGATTCAATTTCGGCGGTGCCCAGGCGGTGGCCGGAAACGTTCAGCACGTCATCCACGCGGCCGGTTATCCAGTAGTAGCCATCCTCGTCGCGGCGTGCGCCGTCGCCGCTGAAGTACATATTTTTAAAGGTGGAGAAGTAGGTTTGCTCGAAGCGCTCGTGGTCGCCGAACAGGGTACGCGCCTGGCCAGGCCAGGAGTCGGCGATGGCGAGGTTGCCCTCGGTGGCCCCTTCCAGCGGCGTGCCTCCGTTATCGACGATCACCGGCTGAACGCCGAAGAACGGACGGGTGGCGGAGCCGGCCTTCAGCTCAATAGCGCCCGGCAGCGGGGTGATCATAAAGCCGCCGGTTTCGGTCTGCCACCAGGTGTCCATCACCGGGCATTTCTCGTTGCCGATTTTTTTCCAGTACCACTCCCAGGCTTCCGGGTTGATCGGCTCGCCGACGGAGCCCAGAATGCGCAGGGAAGAGCGGTCGGTGCCTTCGATGGCCTTATCACCCTCGGCCATCAGCGCGCGGATCGCCGTCGGTGCGGTATAAAGGATGCTGACCTGGTGTTTATCCACCACCTGGCACATGCGCGCCGGAGTCGGCCAGTTTGGTACCCCTTCAAACATCAGCGTCGTCGCGCCGCAGGCCAGCGGGCCGTACAGCAGGTAGCTGTGGCCGGTTACCCAGCCCACGTCGGCGGTGCACCAGTAGATATCGCCAGGATGATAGTCGAATACGTATTTGAAGGTCGTCGCCGCATACACCAGGTAGCCCCCGGTGGTGTGCAGGACGCCTTTCGGCTTGCCGGTTGAGCCTGAGGTATAGAGGATAAACAGCGGGTCTTCCGCGTTCATCTCTTCCGGCTGATGCTGGTCGCTGGCGTTTTCCAGCAGATCGCTCCACCACAGGTCGCGACCCTCGTGCCATTCCGTTTTGCCCCCGGTACGCTTGAGGACGACAACGTTTTCAATGCTGGTTACGTTAGGATTTTTCAGCGCGTCATCGACGTTTTTCTTCAGCGGAATAGCGCGACCGGCGCGCAGCCCTTCGTCGGCGGTGATCACCAGCCGCGAGCTGGAGTCGATGATGCGCCCGGCCACCGCTTCCGGCGAGAAGCCGCCGAAAATAACCGAGTGGATGGCGCCAATGCGCGCGCAGGCCAGCATAGCGACCGCCGCTTCGGGCACCATCGGCATATAGATAGCGACCACGTCGCCTTTTTTAATCCCGAGGCCGAGCAGGGCGTTGGCAAAGCGGCACACGTCGCGATGCAGCTCGCGATAGGTAATTTTCTTGCTCTGGCTGGCATCGTCGCCTTCCCAGATGATGGCCGTCTGCTCGCCGCGCTCCGCAAGGTGGCGATCGAGACAGTTAGCCGCCAGGTTCAGCGTTCCATCTTCATACCATTTGATAGAGACGTTGCCCGGGGCAAATGAGGTGTTCTTCACGCGCGTATAGGGCCGCATCCAGTCGAGGATTTTTCCCTGCTCACCCCAGTACGCGTCGGGATCGGTCACAGACTGTTGATACTGCGCCTTGTACTGTTCCGGGTTAATCAGGCAGCTGTCCGCAATATTTGCGGGAATAGAGTGTTTATGTATTTGGCTCATGGCTTTTTTTCTCCTGTAGGTTGTTAAATATATGTCAAATAAACGTTAATAGTAGGGGCTTTGAGAGCTTTGTTTGCTATTTGGGGGGCAGATCACGCATTAATTCAACTGAATGAAAATTAATCAAATGAAACTTTTAAGTGGAATAATTTCGCAAGTGAATTTATAGAAATGGAATCGATTAAAATTTTTTTATAACAGATACTTATGCAATGTAAGTGGGGGGAATTAGCGGCTTTATGCATAAAACCAGAGTAAAGGCCTGTTCTTAAACGCTTGCGCAGCAGGCCGTGCAAATGATACTCATATCGCGCGTTAAAAAACCCCATAGAGCAACGCAACACAATTCATACCCCTTTCAGTGGGTAACATTACCTCCGGTAATGGTGCCTTTCATTGAGGAAGTCTGTAGTGATGAAAAAAACAAAAGTCAGCCTGGCCTGGCAAATTTTGCTGGCCCTGGTGCTGGGCATACTCCTGGGCAGTTATCTGCATTACCACGCCGAAAGTCGTGACTGGTTAATCTCGAACCTCCTGACGCCTGCGGGCGATATCTTTATCCACCTGATCAAAATGATCGTGGTGCCGATTGTGATTTCGACGCTGGTGGTCGGGATTGCGGGCGTTGGCGACGCTAAGCAGCTGGGGCGCATTGGCGCCAAAACGATTATCTATTTTGAAGTGATCACCACGGTGGCAATCGTGCTGGGGATTACCCTGGCCAACGTTTTCCAGCCGGGAACCGGCATTGATATGTCGCAGCTGGCGGCGGTCGATATTTCGAAATACCAAAGTACGACGGCGGAAGTGCAAAGCCACGCGCACGGGCTGATGGGGACGATTTTGTCGCTGGTGCCGACCAATATCGTCGCCTCGATGGCGAAAGGCGATATGCTGCCGATTATCTTCTTCTCGGTGCTGTTCGGTCTGGGCCTCTCCTCGCTGCCGGCAACGCATCGTGAGCCGCTGGTGACCGTTTTCCGCTCCATTTCCGAGACCATGTTCAAAGTGACGCACATGGTGATGCGCTACGCGCCGGTGGGGGTATTTGCGCTGATCTCCGTGACCGTCGCCACCTTTGGCTTCGCCTCCCTGTGGCCGCTGGCCAAGCTGGTGATTCTGGTCTATTTCGCGATTCTGTTCTTTGCGCTGGTGGTGCTGGGACTCGTCGCACGGGTCTGCGGCCTGAGCATCTGGATCCTGATTCGCATCCTGAAAGACGAACTGATCCTCGCATACTCCACCGCCAGCTCCGAAAGCGTGCTGCCGCGTATTATTGAGAAAATGGAAGCCTACGGCGCGCCGGCCTCAATCACCAGCTTCGTGGTGCCGACCGGCTACTCCTTTAACCTCGACGGCTCGACGTTATACCAGAGCATTGCGGCGATCTTTATCGCCCAGCTGTACGGGATTGACCTGTCGCTGTGGCAGGAGATTACCCTGGTGCTGACCCTGATGGTGACCTCGAAAGGGATTGCCGGCGTACCGGGCGTCTCCTTCGTGGTGCTGCTGGCGACGCTGGGCAGCGTAGGCATCCCGCTGGAAGGCCTGGCCTTTATTGCCGGCGTTGACCGTATCCTCGATATGGCGCGTACCGCGCTGAACGTGGTGGGGAATGCCCTGGCGGTGCTGGTTATCGCCAAGTGGGAACACAAATTTGACCGTAAGAAAGCGCTGGCGTACGAACGTGAGGTGCTGGGCAAATTTGATAAGACCGCGCAATAAACGCGTAATTAAATAGCAAACCCGGCGCCATGCGCCGGGTTTTTTTATCGTAGGGCAGGGGATTCCAGTCAACGGTGGTTTGGGCGAAGGCCGTGTTTTAAGTTCCGTTCACATTCCACAGAACTTACGCTACAGCGCTAGCCACAACGCACGCCTTCGCCCAAACCACCGTAAAAAGCCATCCGGGCGCGAAGAGGCTACCCCTTGGTTATCCGCTCAAACTCCTCGCATCCGGTATCAAACCCCTCCTGACAGCTGACGTTTAGCCAGTGCAGGGCCTTCTGCTGATTGGGTTCGATAAAGCCTTTCTCCCCCTGCTGGAACATCATCCCGGCCCAGTACTCGGCGTAGCCGGTGCGGGACAGCGAGGAGCTGCGTTTAAAATAGAGCGTGGCCGCGGCGTCATCTTCCGCAATCTGCACGCCGCTGGCGTAAATCAGCCCGAGCAGCATCTGCGCGTCAACGGCGGAGTCGCTTTCCGGGTCCTGGGCCGCGTCCTGCAGCAGGGTTATGGCGTGCGAATAGTCCGGCTTGCCGGCCTGATGATTAACCAGCACCCGGGCAAGGACGATCTCCCCGGCCTTGCTGCCGGCCTGCACCGACTTTTCCGCCAGCTGCCTGGCCTGCTTGTAATCGGCGTTCTGCGGGTTGCGGATCTTCAGCTGCGCCAGCAGCGCCAGCGCATCGCCATCGCCGCTTTCCGCCGACTTCTGCGCCCAGTATTCGGCCTGCGGATAGTCGCCCGAACTGACGTAGGTATCGGCGAGATAGTACTGCGCGCGCGGGTCGCCCGATTCTGCCTGCTGTTTGTACTGACTGCCTGGTTCCGTGGCGTTTGTGGCGGCAGAGACCAGCGCCAGTAATAAATAGAGGTATTTCATTTTTTATTATCGGTAGAGAACATTGTGAGCAGTATAAAGGGAGGAGCAGGAGAAGAAAATGACAGGCACGAAGCAGGCATGATGAAAGCAGGGCGATAAATTTGTCCCTCCGGTAAGCATCGCGCCGCCGGAAGGACCGATCCGCATCCCGGAAAGGCGCTTCGTGCGCCTCCGGGAAAACGGTCTGACTTAACCCATCGCGCTTTCGCGCAGGCGGGCTTTTAGCCTGCTGTACTCATCGATCACGTACTGCTCGGCGGCCCGCTGGTCGGCAATACGCTCAACGTTAACCGCGCAG
>NISF01000011.1 GCA_002270295.1 Enterobacter sp. 10-1
TATGCTCACCTCAGAACATTACAGGTGCCTCAATGAAAAAAAGAAATTTCAGTGCAGAGTTTAAACGCGAATCCGCTCAACTGGTCCTTGATCAGAACTACACCGTTGCAGCTGCGGCCAGTGCTATAGCCGATCGCTGGCACCTGCTGAAGAATATCGGTGATGCGCTGGAACGAATGATGTACAGACACATGCCACTGATAAGGCTGGTTGCCACTGAGTTATCTCCCCAAAAGCAAATCCCTGAAGCGTCTCTGGTACCAGTCTCAACACTACGTCGCCCTGAGAAAATTAAACAGCAGCGGCGTGACAAGCAATATCAACGCTGGTCTGAGGTCGACGCTCTTCATAAAAAAGGTTGCGGGATCCGAGAAATATCACGCCTCACCGGGCTGTCCCGGGTGACGGTTCGTCGGTGGATACAGTCGAAAGCCTTCCCTGAAATATCAACGAAACCACCAAAACCCGGGCTTCTGGATCCGTGGCAGGGATGGCTGGAAGAACAACGAATAAACGGTAACCATAATGCCAGCCAGTTATGGCGAGAGATGGTGGATGCTGGTTTTACCGGGAGTGAAACGACCGTCAGGGATGCTGTGTCCAGGTGGCGTAAACATATCAACGCTCCGGTTGTCGCCCCGAGGCGGCTTCGCTCAGCATCCCGGGTCAGTCGCTGGTTAATGCCCTGCCGAATGATCAGAGGAGAAGAAAACTATGCGTCCCGCTTCATCGAGTCAATGTGCCAGAAAGAACCCCAACTGAAAATGGCGCAACAGCTGTCACTCAACTTCTACCGGATGCTGAAGATGAAGAATAAATCCCAGCTAAATCAGTGGTTCATTGACGTCAGTCGGAGCGGTCTCGTTGACCTTCAACGTGTTGCTGCCGGGATGGAGGCTGATGCAACAGCAATAAAACCCTCGACGAGCTCACTCCGACCGCGTACAGCAGCTTCTGAAGCGTTATCCGTGGTTTTGGCTTTACAGGGCGGGGATGGCGATAGGCAGTACCTGTCAAACAGCTGCCGGCTACGCCGGGCTTCGGCGCCACTCACTTTCCGTTCACCATTTAACATAGGCTGGCGCCTCCATGCCGCAAAGCGGCATCAAATACAAAACCCCAAAATGAATTTTGTTGACGATTCATTGAACAATAAACTGTTCACGAAACGTTACTTTTCTAAATTTACAATAATGTATAGGTTAATTATTTTATATAATAAAAACACATGCATAACTTAATTACCTGCCATTAACAATTGATTCTGACGATCAATTGTTTTTATGTGATAGTTTTTCACTATCAATTGGGTGTGTAATGATCGATATTAACCACTGTAAATACATCCTTATAAGGTCTATGGTGATTCTAACGCAGTATGCAATTTCACATCGCCATCCGGGAATATAAATATCCGGAGTGTAGTTTCACGGTAATAGCCATTTATTTAAATGGGGTATCTATGTCATTATCTATAACTGACCACATTAACCTCGATGTAATCATAGCCTCCTTATCCGGAGCCCTCGTTTATATTCTTACTCAGCATCATTTTGACAAAGGCAGACAACCATTTATTTTTATTGTCTCGTTTGTTATGGGAATTGTCGGAGCTGATACCGCACTTATGCTGGTGAATAATTTTATTCCTTCCGATTTTACCGGTAAACGTCCGGTCGGCGCTTTCCTCTGTAGTGCTCTGGCAGTTACTGTTATGATCAAAATCATTGCTTACATTGAAAATAAAGTAATTATAAAGAAAAAGGACTAAAGACCATTTAACCACGGAGCAGGACAGGGATTTTTGTGAGTATATTCTGAAAAAGAATTTTCGAGTGTTGGTAACCAGTACTCAGGATAAACGACAACCATCGGGTCAGGAGGTATATAATGAAAAGAAGAGGCGGAACACCTGCTGCGTATTGATGTCAGGGATGCCGAAGCATGTATCTCTGCGAATGTTAATGTCCCCTTGACGCAGAACCAGTTTGATGCCCTGGTCTCGTTTATATTCAATCTCGGTTGTGGGCATTTCAGTACATCAACTTTGTTGAGAAAACTGAACGCAAGGGATTACTCCGGCGCTGCTGAAGAGTTTCCCCGATGGGTGAAAGCAGGAGGGATAATCATGCCGGGTCTTGTTCGTCGTCGGCAATATGAGTACGAGCTCTTATAAGTGGCAGATAATCAATCCTTCAATGTTCGGAAATTGTTTGAAAAGAAAAAGGAAATTGTATATGTTTGTGAAAATAGATGGTAAGGGTCTTGAAGTTAAAGCTGTTCAATTAAAAAATGGAGTTTTGAATCATAAGCTTGATGTTTCAATTAAAACATCTGAGCTAACTGTCCAGATGGAACATAAAAATGCATACAGATTTTCTTTAAGTAAGGTTAAATTATCAAAAAAATCCGTATTGTTGATTGCTAATGAAGATGGTACGGATTTTGCCTCATTCATGGGGAAAAGAATCCAAGAATCAAATGATGGTGTCAGTATCACAACTCGCCCTCTTAAAGGCCATAAATTCATTTTTAAAATTATATCTCCCTTGAAAGGAGAAGATGGTTTTATTCTTGATTCATTGTCGTACATTAAAAATGAATATCTGATTAACCCAGACGAGAATGGCCAGTTTTACTCGTCTGAACTAGGTGATGTCGATCCTGGTGCCTATGAAGCGACCAGGCCTGTTGGTATTTATCATGGAGGTGTTACCGAATCAGGAACGAGTTGGATCTTAGGTAAAACAAACTTAGCTGTTACTAATAGCCACGTCATAATACCTTCAATTAATGAAAGTGGAGTATCTGCAGCCCTCGAGCTTTTACATGATAATACAGAAAATAGCATGAGTATTGATATTCAAAAAGTCCTGAAAATTGGAACTACAGACCCTGAAAACGATCCCAACAATGATTATGGTGTGGTTGAGTTGGATGAGTTTGATGTTAAATATTCCAGGTTGGCTGAACTTATCGGTGGATTATCACTTCATACAAATGATGATTCGCTACCAGGTAAAACAGTTTATATGCCAGGACATCCGGGAGGGGTGGTGCAAAAGACCTCATACTTTTCAACACAAGATATCAACGAAAGATGTTCCATCCTTGATGTGATTGAACAACAAGTCAAATCAAATTGTTTCTCAGCACCAGGCTCGTCTGGATCACCAATTATCTCTGCAGATGAAAGAAAAGTAATTGCTATGGACTGGGGGAGAGAAACTGAAGATGATGATAATGTTTATCGAGGGGTCAAAGGAACACATATATGGAATGGAATAAAAGCTTTTGTAAGTGAAGAGGACAATACTGAATCTTTAGGTTTGGCTTCTAAATATCCTTTGGTATCACGTTCAAATTTATTATCCCTTGATGAAGGATGGAGAAAATTAGCATCAATTGAATCCGTTTTTTTTCATGGGTTCACTGGAACGTTACTTCATCGTGACACATATACTGAATTCAGTGCTAAAGCTCAGGGCAATTTACTTGAATATGTAGTTGATATGAGATTTAGAATGGCAATAAAAACCGTTAATGGGTACACAAACCTTGTAACTATTCCTGATGTCAATACTGACCCTGAATTAGTTATATGCATTACACAAGAAGATAACCCTGATTTATTTAATCAGGTCGGTTACCATTATCGTTCGTGGGTAAGCTTGGAAGCGCGTACATCAAGGCCTTCAGCCGTATCAGGGTATTTTGTTTTTAATATTATAATACAGGCTTAATCCGTAATGCTAAGTGTATTTTAATTCAATCTAATATATTAAGCCTGGGTGCCCATGGAAGCTGCGCCACATCCGCGATGAAGTGAGCGAAAAACTGGAATATATCCCGGCTCACTTCGTGGTGAACCAGTATGTTCGCCCACAATATGGATGCACCTGTTGCCAGCGGGTGGTCAGTGGTGAAATGCCCGCTCATATCATCCCGAAAAGTACCGCAGAGGCCAGTCTGGTTGCGCAAGTGGTGATCAGTAAGTACCGCGACTATCTGCCCCTCTATCGCCAGCAGCACATCTTTGCCCGAATGGCTTTGTTAAATTTACCATTTTACAGGTACAGCAAAGCCGTTTCTACCTATTTCAAGGCAATCCGAACGCTGACTAGCATGCGTCATTCTAGTCATCGCTTCCCCGTTACTTTATTCATACCCATTTATAATGGGTTAGCCAGCCAGACCCGGCATGATTACTGCCCTCAGTAGTTCATGAGCCGGGGGGATGTCACCGGGTCTGGTGGGGCGTTGGTAACCGCTGATAGGGGCCTGGTCAGACACTTTTGCCGGGACCGTCTGTAACGTGGATGCCGGTACCTTCTCCCCGTGGTTATCTGGTTAACCCGTATAAACAGGGAGACAGAATGACCGAATCCAGCAATTACGAATAAGTTCAGGTCATTATTGGCGTTGATGTTGGTAAAGATACACATCACGCTGTTGCCGTTGATCGTTCAGGTAAAAGCCTGTTCGATAAGGCATTACCCATCGACGAAAACAAACTCAGATCGCTGATATCTGACCTGAAACAGCATGGTCAGATATTGCTGGTTGTTGACCCGCAGTCACCATCTGCGCATAACCCGTCGCCGTTGCCCGCTCTGAATGCGCCGCATCGCTGACTTACACGCCGGTGAAGCCAAAACCGATACCCGCGATGCGGCCATCATCGCCGAAGCGGCCCGTACCCTGCCTCACGCGTTATGCACGCTAAAACTGGCTGACGAGCAAATAGCCGAACTCTCCATGCTCTGCGGCTTTGATGATGATCTTGCCGCACAGACTACGCAGGCCACCAACCGTACCCCTGCTGCGTCATAAACATGCTTGACAACTAAATAGGAGCCCCCCGCCATTTACTCTCCCATCTGCGCATTGTAATCACCTTGCGACAGCCACTCTCCAAATATCTTCTTCATCCGTAGCATCGTCGTTTCCGCCAGTGGACGCCTGCCATTCCCAACATCTAACCGGCGGCTCTGCTCACATCAATCCCGTAAAATATAAACCAACAACTCGTTGCAATATTTTAACAAAGCTAAATTTTTGCGTTTTGTATTTGTTTTAGTTACTCGCGTTTTATATAAACATTCCATATACCAGTCGGGTAATTAGAAAGTTATATTCTGTTGCTAAATTGTTAGGGGTGTCTGTCTGGCTTAAAAATGGATGAATATTGGTTTTTGATTAAATTGTTTTAAATCAATGTGTTGTTTTTTTATTGATATCGAGTTGAACGATCGATAAGTTAAGGTGTGATAGTTTTTGACTATTGGGTTTGGGCTATTGATCGCCATTGTCGATTCTGTAAGGTTGTGTATACTCTTGTTCAACACAAGGAGATTCGGAGAGTTTTGGTATCTATGATTTTATTTTTCTGAGTAATTTACAGGGCCTCGAATGATAATGAGTAAAGGTGCGATCACCGTTAATTCAGGAGATTACATTTTAACTCGGGCGCAGATAGAGAACAGAGTCAGTGATTATAATTTCTCCGAAACAGGAGACATCCTGCGTTTTCTTTCTTGTGTCTGTGGTATGCAACCGGATGACTGTGGCTATATTTATATCCGAAGTAAACTAGGACAATGTCTTTCAAACCATGACGACTGCAGTGATTACTTTATTCCATTGCGTGAATTGGCCTGTGAGCTTGATTTTCTTGTCCGACGAAAGCTGAAAGTATTTTGTGATTAAATATTGAGATAGAGCGATTTTTTAAACATCGTCATTTTTGTCTGATGCCTGATGTACATGCTTCACCACATATCCAGACCCGGGTGATATAGACGTTTTTTCGCCAGAACTTATTTATATCGTCGGCATCACTGATCTGATATGAGTGTGTATGTTTTGGGTGTTTTACTGATTTTTCTTCTCTCTGTTGGCTTTATGGATAAGGCCAACCTGTTCGACCACAGGATGTATATAACATTTCTACCGGACATTATCCGGCAGAAATGGTTATATTTTTATTTTAATATATTTAACCTGGAGTTAATAATGAAACTGAACAAACTGGCTGTTGTTTTTGGTGCCGTAATGGCAATGTCCATGGGTGTGGCGCACGCGGAGGATGATGTTCCGACCACGCCGACCACCACCACCGTCTCCGGCGGTACTGTACACTTCCGCGGCAGCCTAGTAGATGCGGCCTGTTCTGTCAGCGCGGATTCCGCTGACCAGACTGTCACCCTGGGACAGTACACCCTGCACCACTTCAAGAACAAGGGCGACAAGTCTGCAGCCATCCCGTTCAAAATCAAGCTGGAAGACTGTGACACCTCTGTAGCTACCACGGCTGCCGTCGCCTTCTCTGGTCAGCAGGATGCCGCTCAGGCCGGTCTGCTGGCGATTGACTCCAGTTCCAACGGCAACACCGACACCGCTTCCGGCGTGGGTATTCAGATCCTGGATGAAGCTTCCAAGGCTGTCAGCCCGGATGGCTCAACTTTCTCCACCGCGCATACGCTGATTGACGGTGAGAATACCCTGAACTTCTCTGCGCAGTATGTATCCACCACGCCTGCACCGACTGCTGGTCAGGCGAACGCCGACGCCACCTTCATCATGCAATACCAGTAATCCGCAACCTGTAGCGTAACCTCCCCGGCTGGATACATGACAGCCGGGGCTTTTATGGGAAGGTGATTATATGCATTTCCGTCATTCCGGCGTGGTACTGGCCATGCTGTCAGGTCTGTCCTGTCTTCTTATGGGAACTTCCGGCGCGGAGGCCCGTAACCATGTGGTGACTGTCCGCGGAGGTGAGGTGCATTTACGAGGCGCACTGGCAGAAGGCAGCTGTGTGGTATCGGCAGAAAGCCGGGACATGCAGGTCAGCATGGGCCAGTACCGTAACGACACGTTTCACGGCGTCGGCTCCCTGTCTCCTGTACGGGTGCCATTCGCTATTCACCTGACTGACTGTAATCCGTCACTGGTCAGTGACGTGGGGGTCAGCTTTTACGGTATGACCGACCCGAAGGAAGCCGATGTGTTTCTGGTGACCTCCGGCGACGGGGCACCCACCGGCGTCAGCGGAGGTGAAGGTTACAGCGGACTGGGGCTGATGCTGTCTGATGAGTCCGGGCGACAGGTCATTCCCGATCAGGGTACCGGTACCACGGTTTCCGTGAACGCCAGCGAAGTGATTATGAATTACGTGGCTCGTTACCGGGCGACGTCCCGTGAAGTCTGGCCTGGCGCACTGCACAGCGAAGTCTGGTTCAGACTGGTTTACCCGTGACAGGGACCGGTCGTTTATTAATCCAACAGGTATCAACATCATGAGTTTCAGAATAACCGCGTCAGCGCTGATGCTGGCCGCTGCCGGAATGGCCGTTACCGGGCCGGTGTATGCCGGTGGGGTCGGTCTGGGCGCCACCCGGGTGGTTTATGCCGCCTCTGCCAGCCAGGCCTCTTTGCCTGTCACCAACAGCGACCCGCACGAACGTTATCTCATTCAGGCCTGGGTGGAGGACGAGAGTGGTCATAAGACGCATGATTTTGTCGTGACGCCGCCGCTGTTTGCCTCGGCGCCGAAAAGCGAGAACACGCTGCGCATTATGTATACCGGTAAACCGCTGCCGCAGGACAGGGAAACGGTGTACTGGATGAGCGTTAAAGCCATCCCGGCTGTCAACAAGGAGGCCATCAAGGACAAAAATACGCTCCAGCTGGCCATCCTGTCACGCATCAAGCTGTTCATGCGCCCGGACGGACTGGTGATGGGGGAAGCGGAAGCGGCCGACCACCTGCGTTTTCAGCAGAGTGGCGGTCACCTGACGATCACCAATCCGACGCCGTACTACGAGACGCTGGTTAACCTGTACGTGGGCGGAAAGAAAGTACCCAATACCATGGTGCCGCCAAAGGGACAGCAGTCCCTGAACCTGCCTGCAGGTACCGCCGGTGAGGTTCGTTTCCAGACGGTGAATGATTACGGTGCGGTGACGCCGCAGCAGACCGGGAAAACACAGTAACCAGAATCCATTGTCCGGGACCGAACGCTATGAATCCTCTTTTATTTACTCCCCGATATCTGCCCGCCGGAGTACGGGTCTCTGCCGTTGCGCTGGCTGTGCTGGGGGCCTTGACGTGCCCGTCACGCGCAGCTGACTGGTTTAACCCTGCGTTTTTATCCGGGGATGGTACGGAAGTGGCGGACCTGTCACGCTTTGAAAGCGGTGCCGGTCAGGCACCGGGCGTCTACCGGGTGGATGTCTGGCTCAATGAGGAGTTTGTCACCACACAGAATGTCCGTTTTGAAGCGGATGAAACACCGGTCGCAGACGGTCAGAGCACACCGGTTTCAGCGCACCGTGGTTCTGCCAATGAGGCTGCCGGAATGCCCCGGGATGATACAGGTCTGGTGCCTTGTCTGACGATGAAGTGGCTGAAACGACTGGGTGTCGCCACCTCCGGTGTTCCGGCCCTGCAGGGAATAAAAAGCGATGACGGACAGTGCCTGGACTTCAGGGCGCTGTTCCCGGGGGCCGGGTCTCACTACGATTTCTCCTCACAGCGTTTGGTTCTTACCTTTCCTCAGGCTGTTATTCAGAGTAGCGTCCGGGGATATATTCCGCCGGAAGAATGGGATGAGGGGATTAACGCCGGCCTGCTGAACTATACCTTCACCGGCGATAAGGGACGTGACAGTGACAGCTATTACCTGAACCTGAATGGTGGGCTGAATCTGGGGGCGTGGCGGCTGCGCCATAACGGGGCCTGGAGCTATTCGGATTATAAAAATGGTTACCGGACAAACCGGTGGCAGAGTATTTCCACCTATGCACAGCGCACGGTCATTCCGCTGAAGAGTGAGCTGATTCTGGGGGACAGCAGCAGCAGCAGTGATGTATTTGACAGTCTGGGCTTTCGTGGCGCGCGGTTGTACACCTCAGACCCGATGTATCCGGACAGTCAGCAGGGTTATGCCCCGACGGTCAGGGGGCTGGCTTCCGGTCGTTCAAAAGTGACAGTCAGACAGAACGGGTATGTGATTTATCAGAACACCGTCCAGGCTGGCGCCTTTGAAATTACCGACCTGAACCCGACGTCGTCCAGCGGTGACCTTGACGTCACAGTGGAAAGCGAGTCAGGCGATGTTCAGCACTACAGGGTGCCCTATTCGACGGTACCGTTGCTTCAGCGCGAAGGGCGACTGAAGTATGACCTCGTTGCCGGTCGCTACCGGAGCGGGATGCATGACAAGAGTTCACCTTTCTTTGCGCAGGGCACGCTGGCCCGAGGGTTTGCCGGCGGGTACACCTTGTATGGCGGTACACAGCAGGCCGGGCGATATCAGTCCCTGGCCGGCGGCATCGGGCAGAACCTCGGCACGTGGGGGGCGGTTTCCGCCGACCTGACCAGCGCCTGGAGCCGGCTGGCAGATGACAGCCGTCATCAGGGACAGTCATTGCGTTTTTTATACAACAAGTCGCTGAACGGGTTTGGCACAAATTTCCAGCTGCTAGGCTATCGCTACTCCACGCGCGGTTTCTACACCCTGAGCGAGGTGGCATGGGACGCGATGGAAGGATACCAGTACGCCTGGAAGGATGAGGGTAATGGCCAGGGGTATCGTTACGAACCGCTGAGTTATCACAACCTGCGCCGCAGTAAGAAAGGGCGGTTCCAGATGAACATCTCCCAGCAGTTGGGGGACCTGGGTTCGCTCTATCTGTCAGGAAGTCAGCAGACCTACTGGAATGCCACCGGGAAAGATTCCTGGTATCAGGCAGGATTCTCCAGCGGCTGGCACGGCATCAGCTACAACCTGTCGTATGCCCTTAACCGCAGTACCGGGCTGTCCGGGGATAACCGGCTGCTGTCGCTGAGTGTCTCTGTACCGTTCGGTAGCTTCCTGGGGCATAACAGGCCGGAACATGAGGCGCTGAACAGTCTGTATGCCACGGCACTGGCCAGCCGGGACCAGGACGGCGTGACCCGGGTACAAACCGGGGTTAGCGGGACTCTGCTGAAGGAGCACAACCTCAGCTACAGCGTGATGCAGGGTCACAGCAATGGTTCAGGTAACAGTGGCAGTGCCAGCGCATCACTGCGTGGGGGGTACGGCTCGGCCAGTGCCGGCTACAGCTACAGCCGTTACGACCACCGGGTTAACTGGGACGTGTCCGGCGGGGTGGTTGCTCACGCCGACGGGGTGACGTTCGGGCAGGAACTCGGTGACACCAATGTGCTGATAAAAGCACCGGGGGCGAAGGGGGTGCATGTGGAAAATGGCAACGGCGTGAAGACGGACTGGCGAGGCTACACGGTACTGCCGTACGCGACGATGTACCGGCGTAACCGGGTGGCACTGGATGTGAACAGTCTGGATATGCACACGGACCTGGACGACAACGTGCAAAGCGTGGTGCCGACGCAGGGGGCCCTGGTCAGGGCAGAGTACGGGACGCACACGGGGGTACGTGCCCTGTTGACGCTGATGCACAACAATCGTCCGGTACCGTTCGGTTCGGTGGTGGCAGAGAAAACGTCTGGCGTGACCGGTATAGTAAGTGAGTCGGGAGAGGTCTACCTGACGGGGGTGCCGCTGGCCGGGGAGCTTGAGGTGGTGTGGGGCGACAGTGATGCACAGAAATGCAATATGCCGTACCAGCTCCCTCAGAACAGTGAAGATGAGGCTGTGGTTACGATGACAATATCATGTAAGGCGTAATAAAATAAGATGAATAATATCCATGATCAATTTACTGCTGTATTGCTGTCAGATTTCAAGATCCCTGAATTACAAGGAGGTAATGAGTGAAAGCAATTGAAAGATATTTTCATGTCATGATTGTTTTTATTTTTTTTATTTATGGTGAATATGTAAACACAGCAAGCGCTGAATCATTTGGACCGTGCATCCCTGTTGGAGGAACGCATGTTTTTACGTACGATAATGTGAACGGCTCAGTCGATTCAGTAGGTAAAAATAAAGCCGGAGAAGTATTGGAAAATTCTTTTACCTATTCCTTAGATGGTAAATTTAGTACAACAGGTTGTAATGCCAAAGCTGCTGGATACATAACAACAACCAGTTCTCTCCCTAAATTGTCAAATGATGGTCAAAGGACCTGGTATGTTCTGAATGAATATCTGGCCGTTTCATTTGAGTCATGGGTTGGCGGGTACGTAAGCAAATATATACCAGTGCCATTCATCTCTGAATCAAATAAAACTGTTACCAGCTCCCAGTCCGTGTGGTCATCAGGGAGTAAGGGGAGGGTATCATTAAAAATTATAAAACCATTTGTTGGTTTCTCGGCATTTAGTAAAAGCGTTTTACATACTCAAATTTCAAAATCTCCTGATATTGGCGAGGCCGGACCCTATGTATCTGAACTCTTTATGTCAGGGGAAGTAGATGTTCCACAAAGTTGTGAATTAAATTCAGGGGATTATATTACAATGAGTTTCGGAGATATTGGTGCTCCGTCGTTTTCACAGGCTGGTGCCGGCAACAGGCCTGCTGGTATCAATCCTCAGACAAAAAACATTGGAATTAAATGTAAGAATATGGATGCTCAGGCTATGTTGTCCATGCGTCTTGAGGCTGACAAGGTATCTGGCAATGTCATGGTGTCGGATAATAAGGATGTGGGGTTTATTATCGCTGATGTAGACCATAAACCTCTCACCCCCAACAACATTGACAGCAAAATACCATTCAGACTGGATGACAACTTTTCTGCTACGGTTCCTGTGTCTGCCTGGCCTGTCAGTGTTACGGGAAATAAACCTGCAGAAGGTAAATTTACTGCAGCAGGTTATTTGCGTGTTGATTTCGACTGAGTAGGGCGGGAGATATATGATGAGTCTTGAAGAAAAATACGGTACGCTGGGGCTGTTAGTAATCGCGTTTTTTATCTCTTCTCTACTGGCATTCGCCCCTGCCAATGAAGTATATGCGGATGAGCTAGCTCCTGACGGAAGTGGGCTTGCGAGGATAAACATCAGGCTTACCGGCAATATCGTGGCACTGTCTTGTGAGGTCGATCCAGCCGATGTGGATAAAACTGTCAATCTGGGGGACTGGTCGATCGGGCAGCTCGCTTATCCCGGTGGACACTCCGAAGCAGTAGATTTCGCGATTAATCTTACGGGGTGTGCCGCCAGTGGTGTTAAATTGACCTTTACCGGTGATGCAGACTCCAGTAACAGCAGTCTGCTCGCACTTAATGACCAGAGTTCAGCAACCGGAGTGGCTGTGGAAATTATGGATGGTTTGCATAAACGACTACCTTTAAACGAGGCGACCGAAAGAGTTGCAGTGGATAATAATGGTAATGCCAGTCTTAATTTATCCGCTCGTTATCTTTCGACTGACGGAAGAGTGACTGCAGGTTCGGCGAATGCCGACAGTGTTTTCGCCTTGACTTATGATTGAACTCAAAGCTGATAGAGCCTCAGGGGAAAGAAACTGAGAATTCAAGCGTTATATTGCGTATTCCGATGATTCCGGTCAGTGATTCCGGCGATTTCGATCGTGCTTCCCACGCTGGTTATTTCTTACTTTAGTTTTTAACCCGTCTGATCGGTTTGCGCCAGTTTACGCATTGATTCGCCCCTGAGTAGCTCACTGATGGCCAGATTCAGCACGGCCAGCGTATGGAACACTTCATTCCGCAACCGCATCAGGATCCAGCGCTCCACTACCTGGACGGCATTTTCAACTTTGGGTTTGTCTTTCGGCTTGCGGGGTCGGGCCGGGATCACGGCCGTGTTGTAGTGCCGGGCCAGCTTACGGTAGTTCTCGTTCAGTACCGGCTCGTAGCGGTCTGCGCGGCTGACTGCCGCTTTCAGGTTATCCGGGATGAGAAGCTGAGGAACACCGCCGAAGAACTCGAACGCCCTGACGTGGGCCATCAGCCAGCTTTCCTGCCGCTGGTTTTCACAGGCTTCAACATAGGTGTAGTTTGAGGCACCGAGCGTGGCGACGAAGATGTGCGCCTGCCGTACCTCGCCCGTATCCGGGTTGATAACCGGGATCGTCGGCCCGCAGAAGTCGAGGAACAGCTTCTCACCGGCAACATGATGCTGACGCATACTGCGTTTTTGCTGCTTCAGCCACTCACCATAGAGGTTACAGAACTGGCTGTACCCGTAGGCGTTTTCGCCGGCTTCCTGTTGATATTCCTGCCAGAGCAGGATTTTGGTCATCCCTTTACGCTTCAGTTCCTGATGGCACTGCGGGAAGTCGGGCATCCGTTTATGGCTGTCGCTGGCGCGTCCGGTATAGAGCAACGCTTCGAGTTGTGATTCCGTCATCTCTTCTGGCAGGGGCCACGCCAGCTGGCTCCCCCTGAAGCGGGTGACCACATCAGATACAGTGCTGCACCCGATATTCAGACAGGCTGAGATGCTCCTGTTGGGCAGGTGACAGTCAAATTTCAGGCGCAGCAGTTCTTTAATTTTACTCATCCGCATTCTCAGTCTTGCCATGGCGACACTCCTCCGGAAGATGCGTTATCAGGAGAAAGTGTTGTCCATTGTTTTAAAAGTGAAAAGCGCGGGATTCCGACGACAGGATCACCGATTCCGACAATCCGATCACGGATTCCGGAGCCAGGATCACGGATTCCGACGGCGGGCCAAATCTGGCCGGAACAAATCGGAATTCGTGGTCGAATTAAATCGGAAAGTCCGATCGGATTAAATCGGAATCAATGGTCGGTTTGGGTCGGAATACGCACACATGAGTAACATTATTGGCAGGGCCAACTTATTGCTAACCACCTCCATAGGAGGTGGTGTTCATGCAGGGCTTAAAGAAGAATGGATGTGGCTACTTCCCGTCACAATATGATCTGAAGTTATTTATTGCTCCCTTCATATCACTGGCTTTTAGCTCAAATGTTTTACTTTTATCTCCCTCTGGAGTCCAGACTTTCACCTGTACGTCATTTTTAGCTATTTCCAGATCATGGATTAGGCTAAGAGTACTGTCTGTATCATAAGATTTGACTGTTAATGCATCAGGGGCTTTTTCGTTGAGCTTTCTGCTGGCAGTAAATTTGACCGGATGGTTATTATCTACCCGGATTTCTATATTAACCGGTGCATCCGTCGCAACATTAAGATCATTTTTCGGGCTGTAATAGGAAATTCCTCCGGGTTTTCCACCAACACATTCAAGAGCAATACCCTGGTGTAACTCTCCATTATCAGCAGTTAGTTTTCCATTCTCGGGTAAAACTGTTGCTACAGGTCTGTGGGGAGTAGCCTCTTTATTCTGCATAACTGTATCCGCAGATGCCATTTTTGCACCAGAAAACATCCCAAGAACCAGGAACGATACTTTCAACAATTTTCCGTTCATTATATTTCTCCATAATGATTACTGAATCAGTAAGACATCTGAAAACAGATTGCTCCCACCCTGATCACTACAGCTGTCATTGTCCTGTATTGACAGTCAACCGGGCATCAACGGTATCCGGGAAAGATTTCTTTGTCCACCGCGCCCACCGACACCATGGTAAGCGTACAGCATGAACCGTCTGGTCATAATCTGAAGCATCCGACAAAGTGGTGTCCACCAAAATAAGTAGTGGGAACCAAAGTGTCAGACATGCAGAAAAATATGACTCCCGGCAGGCGTAAAGGCTGCCCTAACTATTCTCCTGAGTTTAAACAGCAGCTCGTTGCTGCCTCCTGCGAACCCGGGATATCCATCTCAAAACTGGCGCTTGAAAATGGCATTAACGCCAATCTGTTGTTCAAATGGCGCCAGCAATGGCGCGAGGGAAAGCTGCTATTACCTTCTTCAGACAGCCCTCAGCTACTTCCTGTGACTCTCGATGCAGCTGCCGTACAGCCAGAACCGCCCGCAGAGGACCCGGAAACCCTCAGTATCAGCTGTGAGGTAACGTTCCGGCACGGGATGCTCCGCCTCAATGGCACTGTCAGCGAAAAGCTTGAAGCCCTGAAGCGAATCGGCGAGCTGTACGCCGTTGAGGCGGAGATAAGGGGAATGCCGGCGGAACAACGGCTTGCTGAACGTCAGCGGAAAACGAAACCGCTGCTTAGTACCCTGGAAAGCTGGTTGCGTGAAAAGATGAAAACGCTGTCGCGACACTCGGAGCTGGCGAAGGCGTTCACGTATGCGCTAAACCAGTGGCCGGCGCTGACGTACTATGCAGATGATGGCTGGGCCGAGGCGGACAATAACATCGCTGAAAATGCGCTGCGGATGGTCAGTCTGGGGAGAAAGAACTGGCTGTTCTTCGGCTCTGACCACGGTGGTGAGCGGGGAGCACTGCTGTACAGCCTGATCGGGACGTGCAAACTGAACAGCGTGGATCCAGAAGGCTACCTCCGCTATGTGCTTGACGTCATCGCCGACTGGCCAGTCAACCGGGTCAGCGAACTGCTACCCTGGCGCATCCCTGTCAATACGGCTCTCGCTGTACGCTTACCAGGATTATCAATATGACAGACAATAATAGACCCCTCCTGTGGCGTAAGCCGCTTCAGGATGGCGTGCTGAATTCTGTTGGATATCCGACGACCTTACGTCGTCGGATCGACAATGGTGCTCTGGAAATAAAAAAACCACAGCGGCAGGACACTATCTGGTTGCGTTCAATTGTCAGCTGGCACAGATGGCTCGGCAGTGATAAAAACACTATTCTCTACCTGCGACCCGGCCATGATGGTAATTATGTCTACCTGCAACGCCATATCCCGCAGCTGGACGGCCTGGTAAGCGGCGAGATTACAGAAAATTATCGGTGCGATATCTCCAGTATCGGGGGGCTGAGCTCGTCGGGAGAGGATGACCTGAACATATCTCAGCTGAATGATTTTGCGTTACAGCGTTGTTCTGAAATCACAATACCGGTCAGTTCCGAACAGCTGGCGCGAAATCTCAGTCGCTACACAGCACGGCTGTCGCAGATGGTGTTCAGCCAGTTCTCCTGGGCACCGGATCGGCTTTACTGGAACAATGTCGACGGCGCCCACCATTTTGCAGCAGCCCGTTTCCTGGCAACACAGTTGAGTCAGCCGGTTTCTCTGACAGGCCAGTTGAACACCTATAGTATAAATCCGCAAAAAATACGGCAGCTGACGGCGCAGTGGGATTTGTTCCTGGTACCGGAGGGAATTGTCTATGGCGAATTTAAAGACGCGCTATTGCGACTGAAATGCCCGTTTGGCGTATCCAATCCTCCTCACTGGGAAAATGGAGACGAGCAGCATTTCCGGGTTATCTGGCTGGAGCGGCACCAAACGGCTCCGGCGCGCGTATCACGCCTGCTGGCGCAGGCAGGATTTCCGTCACTCAGTCAGCAGTTGAGTGAGCTGAAATAGTCCAGGGCACGAGTAAAAGTTACTTTTACCAGGATAAACACAGGGGCGAGGTCGTCGCCCCATCTTTAGTCTATTTCACAAATTTCCATACACCAGGGGGGATTTTGTCATACAATTTCCCCATTGTCAGCTCTGCCAGGCGATGATCCACGGCAGCGTTAAAATGCTCAAGTTCAGAATCTGAAAGCGAATACTTATTTTTTTCAATAACCTTTTCCAGCGTTTCCCCTGAAGTACAGCGCCTCAATCGTAAAATCCATTCATTTTTGGTCATTTTTTCTCTGCAGGTTCTGTGTACTGTTTGAAATTCTAATATTCTAAGTATTAAAGTCAGTCATCAACGGACTATTATCTTTGTACTCTTTTACGAACAAACCATTTTGCGTATATGAGATAAACCACAGAAGTTAGAACTGCGGACAGACTATATATCCACATAACAGGAATCTCTTTATAAAAATTTATCAACTGGCCGCTGTTATCTGCCAGATCCAGAAGTCCTTTAACATAGTTAGTAACCTGAAATAATTGGTAGAAGGGTTCCATCAAAACATACACAAAAAATAAATTAAGCAGATATTTTAAAGTCAAATCATGCTCATGCCCGTTGAAGGGAGCATGCTGCGCAAAGCAGGCCACCCATCCCGAATATAGCCTTGCCGGGTTGCTGCACCGCAACCCAGATAGCTCGGGCATCCATCACATCATTCTTGTTGCCCATAACGAATGCTTTAACGAACCGTCCCTGCATCAACCGAACTGAGTTCCCCATCTTCTCCAGCTCGCGTGCCCAGTGCTGCGATCCACCACATGCCTCCATACCAATCAGGCAAGGTTCCCGATTACTGAAAAATGATAGAAAATCCTTGCTGCGTAATTGCTTATCGACCACTTCACCCGTGTGCTTATTGATGAAGTGAACTTGAATCAGACTTTTTGCGATATCAACGCCTACAGGTAGATATTTCATAATCGTATCCTTCAGTTATCCAGGTGTTTTGCAATACCGTAAGTCTGTAAGGATCGACACTCCGATTTCCCCGATAGCAATCACAAATCCCCTCCCCAAAAACACTTTTGAATCAAGACTGAGGCGGAGCGCAACACAGTGAGCACCGAACAGTCTTGCTGAAAAAGTGGAGATTTACACTCCGCTTGAGAAGGGTGGGATGCGTTCATCTCATTCGCTCCGTCTGATAATGTCCGGTTTAGTTAAAAATCATACTTCGTATGATTCAGATATAAAATGATAAACATCATGCCAGCTCAGTATGATTTTATGCATTTTCTTTAATTATCATATCTCTTGCGGATTTCCCGCCTCACAGATCCGATTTCTGGCTAAGTAAGAAGAAACTTAATCCATCAGCTAAGGAAATACGCTTTCTGTCCGCATACCGGATACCGGCATTCTCTCGTCTGCACAGGAAAATTATTTTCTAAGGACGAGATTTATAACGGGCGGGCATTATTTTCGAGCCCATCTGCCTGCGAAGTTTCTGAAGGAGAATAGTTTCCTTGTCATTCAGTCCCTCCCCATTCTTCACGAAATTTATAGCGGTTTCACTTCACCCAGTCTTCCAGCACCAGGTCCGGCACCCGTTCAAATTCCCGCGTGTTATTCGTCACCAGGATGGCGCCGGCGGCGATGGCGTGCCCGGCAATCGCGGTATCGTTCGGGCCAATCGGTGTCCCGGCCGCGGCCAGTGCCGCCTTGATCGTCGTGGTGGCATCCACCGCCACCCGATCCCAGGGCAGCACGGCATCGAGGCGGGCGCAGAATGCGTCGACCAGCTGCCCGTGGCGGGGTGAGGCTTTCCTGCCGATGGCGCCAAAGCGCATCTCGGCGTAGGTGATCGCCGAGACCACGATGCGGTGATTGCGCAGGACGGCCTGCTCCAGACGCTTAATGACGGCTTCCGGCTGCTCGCGCATGATGAACGAGCAGATGTTGGTGTCGAGCATGTAGGTTTTGTTCACAGGTTAAATCGTCCTTCGTCGGTGACAACGTCCTCGCGCTCCGCCATAAAGTCCGGATCGGCCTTTTCCAGCTGCGCGAACGAGCCCCAGGTCGGCCGGACAGGACGCAGGATGATGCTGTCCCCTTCCCGGACGATCTCCAGCTCACTGACCCCGTCAAAATCCAGGTCCCGGGGCAGACGTATGGCGCGGTTATTGCCGTTTTTAAATATCGAAACTGTGCGCATGGTTTTTCCTCATATGCTGAGTGTGCCAGGGAGTATTCCCGCATAGGTGAAGTATATGCCTTCAGAACGGGTTTGTATATGTAAAGCATATGCAGATGGTGAGTATATGCGTATGTCTGACCTATGCAGATGTCAGGCATATGGATATGCCACACCTATATACAGTTCTCTCTTTTTTCCGCCGAGATCCGATTTCTGTGAGTTCCGGATCTGCCGGTCGTCATCCGGCCCCGCCCTACCCTCCTCCACAATATGTGGTGGCTCTATCAGCTGCAGGAGCTACCAGATGTTGTGTTTCTCCCCTGCCCCGTGACCCGGCGCGCAGCAGCAGAAAACAGTGCTTCGCTTACTTCCTGACCGTGGTACACTTCCGGAAATTTCGGAATAACATAAAAGTCGGATCAGACCGGAATGGCCATCCGGTAATTTAACGGCGTGGTTATATGGTTGCTTATTATCTCTCAGGTGATGATTTTTACGTATGGAGATAATGCGAAATGAAAGAACTGACGTCAAAGGGAGTGGTTGGTATGAAACTAAGGAAAAAATCGTGAAACGCTTATTTCTTGTTGAACTAGACGAATCTCTGAAAATCCTCGGACACACCCATCTCTGGTTGCGTGGAGACCTTGAGCCGGACCTGCCTGATTACTTTGAAGTGATTAGCTCTGACGAACGTGAGCTCGCATGGTGGTGTGCTGATTCACAGAGCTGGTTCCTGACCAAGGAAGTTGATGTCATTACTCCCTTTAGTCAGAGCCAGGTTCCTGCGTTACCAGATTGCAGAGAGCTCATTAACGGCAATATTTTTAATCTGAGTGTACGTTTTTACTGCTAAGCACCTATGCAAGGAAATATTGCTGGCGGGATTTCTCAGTAAAGGAAGGATTATGTGTGATTTATGCAGGGCGGACGGGAATTACTTCCATACGCCAGAATGCGTGTATGACCAGCTGGTCAGTGAGTACCCCGTGATGTGGCTGCGGGATTCGACCCGGATCGGCGCCTGCTACACCCTCCGTGAACTGCTGTCGCCGGAAGGGATGGTGCTGGCCATACAGAACGCGCCTCCCATGAAGGGATGGCGGCTGCGTATGCGGTATAACGAGGCCACTGACGAAGAGATAGACCCGCAGTGCGGGGACTGTATCGAGCTGCCCTCCAGGACGGATGCCCGGCTTGCCTTCCGGTCGTTGCAGGATGACACCGCGTCAGCTTAGACGATTGGTCCACACAACAGCCCTTAACCCAGTTAACAGGAAACCAGATGAACAGAACCGATGATGAACCACAGACAGAAACGGACGTGATGGCCACCGCCTTCAGCACCATGCGCAAGTACGGCATGAATATCCTCACCGCCACCCAGCATATGGATATTAATGCTTACGTGAAATCCGATACGCGGATGCCGAGAACGCGGCTTCGCCGCTACCTGGGGCAGTATGGCCTGCGCGGTGAGGCGCTGAGCAGGGAGGTCAGACGTATCGTTGCCGGACCAGAGCGACGCGATAGCACTCTGCAGGACGGGATTTACTATACGTGGCCCTATGGCTGGGAGCCTGCAGATTTCACGCCAATGATGCGCCGTATTTTTCGCGGAAAGCGTACCCGTCATGTGATGATGTTTGACGAAATGGGTCTCCTGTTCAAAACAAAATGAGTGGCGGGTTTTCTCTGTTAAGGAATAAATATGGCTGACTGGTTTATTGCCACAGAAGGTGTGAAGGTTGTGAAGGACAGCACCAGCCTGTGGCCACAGATCATCACGGCGGTTTCGTCCATAGGCGCTGCACTAGGTGGTGTGAGTCTGACACATCGTTTTACCCGCAGACGAGAAGAGCGTGCTGCGGCTGATAAAACTGCGGCTGAACGTCTTTATATCGTTACCGAACTCGTATTTTCGCTGGAGCGCTATGCTTCGGCATGGAGATATGTACGATGGCATTCTTTGTATGAATTTTTAAAGGAGAACTCCATTCCGACATTGGATCTTTCTGGCGCAAGCGGCGACTGGCGAGTTCTTCCTTCCCGACTGATATTCAGGATTCGTTCGCTTGAAGCAGAGCAGGCTGCGTTAGTATTGCATATAGAACAGATGGATTCTCCAACAGATCTGCGCGAGCAACAAACCCTTTATCTTGAGTGCGTTCAAGCAGGTTTAAAGGCTTTTCTTCTGGCCGCTAAGTTACGCAGGGAAGCTGGGCTTCCTGATTCAGCTCAGTTAAGCGGCAAGTCGGGTACATTCATGCAATTACTTAATAAACGTCGGCAACACTGGGGCGCTGCAATTATTCAGAGGGAAACTGACAGGGAAGTATCTGAATTAACGAGGTCATTTAACTCTCAGTTTGAAAATAATAAAGGGAGGAAAGAATGACAGGTCTTGTCTCGTATAAAGGTCTGGACTCTCAGACGCATCTGCCAGTCGCTATTGACTATCCGGCGGCACTGGCGCTGCGCCAGATGGCTTTGGTACAGGATGAACTACCGAAATATCTGCTGGCGCCCGAAGTGAGCGCCCTGCTCCACTACGTCCCTGATCTGCATCGCAAGATGTTGCTGGCCACCCTCTGGAATACCGGCGCCCGCATTAACGAAGCACTGTCGCTGACCCGGGGAGATTTTTCGCTGGCACCACCGTATCCTTTCGTGCAGCTGGCCACCCTTAAGCAGCGCGCCGAAAAATCCACCCGAACGGCCGGGCGGTTGCCGGCAGGCACGTTGCCTCACCGACTGGTGCCGTTATCGGACACACAGTACGTCAGCCAGCTGCAGATGATGGTGGCCACGCTGAAAATTCCGCTCGAGCGGCGCAATAAGCGAAGCGGCAGAACCGAAAAAGCGCGTATCTGGGAGATCACCGACCGGACGGTTCGGACGTGGCTGAATGAAGCCGTGGATACCGCAGCGGCAGACGGTGTGACGTTTTCTGTACCGGTAACACCGCACACGTTCCGCCACTCCTACGCCATGCACATGCTCTATGCCGGTATTCCTCTGAAGGTGCTGCAGTCGCTGATGGGTCACAAGTCAGTGAGTTCAACGGAGATCTACACGAAAGTGTTTGCGCTCGATGTCGCGGCACGTCATCGGGTTCAGTTCCATATGCCGGGAACCGAGGCTGTATCGATGCTGAAAGGACAGGTTTAACTTTTACAGGCTGACGCGCCGGAGGCTTGTCCAGCCCCTCGTCTGTCCAGAAGCCAGTTCTGAACAGACGACGCGCTCGGAATGAAATGGTGTGGGTATTCCTGCCCTCATCCGGGCAGTAAAGGCGTTCTCAGGAAAGAATAATCAATGGCGGATCTGCGCCAGGTCATCCTCCGTCAGACCGGTCATTTTCATCACGGTATTGCGGTCAATGCCGTTCTTGAGCATGGTACGGGCAACTTCCAGTTTGCCTTCGTTACGGCCTTTTTCAATACCACGTTTTTCACCCAGCTGGATGCCCTTCTCGATCCCCTGCTCGATCCCCTGCTGGATACCCTTCTCAATACCCTTCTGCTCAAGTTGTTGTGCGATGGTCATAAGTGCGTCTCCGTGTTGCGGCACACGCTGTGCCAGTTCGCGTACAAATGCTTCGGCGTCGTCTGTTTCGCCCGCCTGGACTATATAGTGTACCAGTGATATGACCTGGGATGAAGTCAGGTACCCGGCCAGCAAAATGGGCGCCAGGCGGTCAACCAGTTCAGCCAGGTCACGCTGGTGAATATGTTTCTGCAGTAAGGTCAGAGCGGCCATACTGCGGTGGCCGGCGATTTCATCATCCGGAATAACGGTCACATCAACCAGCGGGAAAGCACTACTGTAGAGGCTGCCTGCCAGCGCCGGATCGTCAAACTCATCCAGCCAGCGGGTGGAGTACGGATACGGGCTGCGCTTACCGGTATAGAACAGGACCGGTATCACCAGGGGCAACTTCTTATGGCCTGCTTCCAGATGGCGCTGCATGGCTGCCACGGCATAGCGTATCAGGCGAAAAGCCATATGTTTGTCCGGCGAAGACTGGTGCTCAATGAGCACGTGAACGTAGCCGTCACCGCCGGTGGTTTTCAGGCTGTAGAGAACGTCACTGAAATACTGGCGGAGGTCATCCTCAACAAACGAGCCGGATTCCAGCTTCAGCGTAGTGAGGTCACAGATGGCACGCAGCTTTGCCGGGAGATGTAGCTCCATGAAATCCCGGGCTATCTCCGGCTGCGTCAGGAACTGCCTGAATGTCGCATCGTGGGGTGTGGGCGTAGTGGTTTTCTTTTTCATCGATCCATGCTCTGAAAAATGACCCAGTCATAATATCACAGGCAAAAAATGCTAACATTCGCGTAGAAGGCACTTGTCGTTCCTTCAGGGGGGCAGTGCCGGGGTGGTTCTGTCCTCCGCCTTTCTTCTCAGGCATGACTTTCCGTGATGCCAGTCACTCTACAGTTACATACATCTCTGAAGACATTTAAGTGGTCATGTATTTTATGGCCTCACATATCTGGTCACATTAGCGCGGAGGCAGAGGAAGCTCCCGGTATTGTTGACGCATGCCCTAATGTGACATCGGTTATCCCTTCACATTTTGATATACCGTCATGCGTGTCTTTCTTTTACTCATTTGAGTTTTTACTTACTCCGTGAGTTTTTGAGTATATGAGCCTTTGTGTAAATGTGTGTTTTTGCTTTTACTCATTTAACTGAGGTGGTAAACTCAAAAACTCAGAAGAGTAATTGAGTAAATACACAAAGGAGTTTTTGAGTATGAAGGTAATTTCTTTTCTTAACCCTAAAGGCGGTTCAGGTAAAACCACGGCAGTAATCAATGTGAGTACTGCAATGGCTCGAGCGGGATACAACATCGCAGTTGTGGATACAGATCCTCAGATGAGCCTGACAACCTGGAGTAAATCTGGGAAGGCTGCATTTGATGTGTTTACCGCCGCTTCTGAAAAAGATGTATATGGCATTAGGAAAGACCTTACTGAATATGATTTTGTCATCGTTGATGGTGCCGGTTCGCTTTCCGTTATTACATCTGCTGCGGTAATGGTCAGCGATCTTGTTATCATTCCGGTTACTCCCAGCCCGCTTGATTTTTCTGCAGCAGGAAGCGTTGTCACTGTCCTTGAAGCGCAGGCATATAGCCGGAAAGTTGAAGCTCGTTTTCTCATTACCCGAAAAATCGAACAGGCAACCATGCTTAGTGTTCTAAAAGAAAGCATCAGGGACACTGGAGTTAAATCGTTCCGCACGGCTATTACCCAGCGTCAGATTTACGTCAAATCGATTCTTGATGGTGACAGCGTGTTCGAGTCTAGTGATGGAGCGGCTAAAGGTGAAGTCGAAATCCTTACAAAAGAGATAGTTAGCATATTTGAGTAATTGTGTTTTTACTTATATACTCAAATGAGTAATTGATGATAGGAGTAAATATATGGCACTTGAAAAAGCCCATAGTGGTAGCAAAAAAATGACATTCGGTGAGAACAGAGACCTCGATAGGGTGGTTTCTGCGCCAGCCCTATCAGGAAAAGTTAAGCGTGTTAACGTCAATTTTGATGAGGATAAACACACCAGATTTAAAGCCGCCTGCGTGCGAAATGGAACTTCAATAACGGATGTCATCAACCAACTTGTAGATGGTTGGCTTAAAGAAAATGAATAACCGCCATTTAAGCAGTAATGTACATCGGACTGTCAGTGTCGAGGGATACTGCTGGCGTCCTCTTCAGGCTGTGGGGCGCGACCAGGCGCATTGAACGTGATGGTGATGATCTTTCTGGCCAGCCCCTCATTAGAAAGGGCATCATCCACACTGACATCACGAATCAGTGGACTTTCCTCTTCTATATGTTGGGCAATATCCCGCAGCCACTCTGCCAGCATTTCTCTGTCCATCTTTCTCCGCTCCGGTTGCGTACATTCAGCATCAACATACCACACCAGGAAAAGTGAAGTCTGCGTGGTGTGGTTAAAAGATAACCGTTTTGTCAGGCGTGCTGTCATCCGTGCTGGTAGCGACCTGCGCGGAATACCCTCATTTTATACACAGGATTGCCCACCGAAATTGTGGACAGCAACGATGAAAATACGATGTCGCTGCGCTCCTCATTCATACCGCTCTGCTGTGAACGCCGTGCCGCTACTGTAGCCGGGCCGCTGTGCAGAAAAGGGAGGCTTCGCCACCATCCTCACCCGGTCGCAGTGATTTCAAAATGCATTTTCCTCTGTCTTCCCGTCGTTCTCCGGCTCAATTTTCGCCGTCAAACCGTCCAGTCAGCGTCTGCTTTTATCTGCGCTGCGGCTTGCGGTGGTGCCCTTGTCTGCTCCGCTTTTCGCCCGGCTGTCGTATCGGCACGGCGTAACTGGCGCCGCATTTGAATAAGGAGAATGATTATGTCCCGTCTGATTTTGGGTGACTGTGTGCAGGTAATGACTGGCATTCCTGAGAAGGCTGTCGATTTCATACTGACTGACCCGCCATACCTCGTTGGTTTTCGTGACCGTCAGGGCCGCACCATTGCCGGTGATAAAACGGATGAATGGCTGCAACCTGCCTGTAATGAAATGTACCGCGTACTGAAAAAAGACGCGCTGATGGTGAGTTTCTACGGCTGGAACCGTGTCGATCGTTTTATGGCTGCCTGGAAAAATGCGGGATTCAGCGTTGCCGGCCACCTGGTGTTTACCAAAACGTACTCGTCCAAATCGGCTTATGTCGGCTACCGCCATGAATGCGCCTATATCCTGGCAAAAGGCCGTCCACGTCTGCCGCAAAACCCGCTTCCGGACGTACTGGGCTGGAAATACAGCGGCAACCGGCACCACCCGACCGAAAAACCTGTAACCAGCCTGCAACCGCTGATTGAGTCCTTCACACATCCCGGCGCGATTGTGCTCGATCCGTTTGCCGGCAGTGGCTCCACCTGCGTGGCTGCCCTCCAGTCTGGCCGTCGCTACATCGGTATCGAACTGCTGGAGCAGTACCACCGGGCCGGGCAGCAGCGTCTGGCCGCTGTCCGGCGCGCCATGCAGTACCCGGCCGCTAACGACGACCTGCCGGAGGCCGCGTAATGAATTATCAGGGACATGAACAACTGCGTGACGACCTGGCCGCGCTTTCCAGCACCATGAGCGACCTGCGCCTGCATATCCGGGCGCTGGAAGTAAAGTATCACGACGGATGCCCCGCGCTGGTTGATGCGCTGGCCGCTGATTTCCTGCGCAATCTCAACGCGGAGTATCTGACCGTTTACCTGCGCGTGCTGGCGTTCAGCGACTGTTTTCACGACTGACTGCGACCGGGCGGTGTTCCGCCCGGCCTTCTTACCCGATTTTGAGGAGATTACCCATGTATGGAACCCGACAAGCGCTTTGTGAGGAACTGGCGCGGATGTTTACCCACGATGAACCCCTGGCTCTGCTGGTCTGGACGGAGGAGGGGATTCACTCCGCGTGCCGGGAACTGCGACCAACAGACGACGAGATTACGGCCCTGCTGGAAACGGTCGGCAACAGCGACATGGAGGTGTATCGCCGGGAAGGCGTCACGGATGCGTCGGTGTGCGATCTGCTGACCCGCCATCGTGAAGCGGTTAACCGGCAGGTAATGGTCCCGGCGCAGGTGCTTTCGCGCCTGGTGCATGACGCAGAACGCAAGCTGGTTCACCAGGAGGGGCTGGCATGGGAGGCGGGCGGGCCGACACCCGCGCGTATCCGTCAGGGAATGGCGGACGTGGAGGTGCTGAAAGCGCTGCTGGCAGCGTGAGGCGATGCCGGAGGGATAGCCTCCGGCTTTTTCTTCTTCGGATGTCGCGCGGCCGCTCCGCTTTTCTGGCTCATCCTCCACGCTGTTCCGGCTTCGCGGTGAGTAACGTCCCGAGCGGTCTGCGGCTTACGCCGTGCCTCTACTCTAGCCCGAACGCTGCAAATGCAAGGGTTCACTGACGTCGATGCTTTCACCCGGTCGCCGTATGTTTAAATGCCTGTCGCGGTTCTTCCCGTCGTTATCTCGCTCAATATTCGCTCGCTAACCGTCCAGACCCTCTCCGCTGTTTACCGGCGCTGCGGCTTCATGCATCGCCCCTGCATTTTTCGCTCCCTGTCGGGCTGTCGTGTCGGCACGGCGTAAGCCGGAACTCAGACAACATCGACTATGGAGGATTTTTTATGCGCACTACGACCACCACACCGGCTGTTTATGTGGGTACGTATCACAAATACAACTGCGGCAGCATTTTCGGCAAATGGTTTGATCTGACGGAGTTTGACGGCAGGGAGGATTTTTACGAGGCCTGTCAGGCGCTGCATGCCGATGAATGGGACGCCGAATTTATGTTCCAGGACCAGGAAGGTATCCCGTCGCAGTTCGTCTCTGAAAGCTCCATTGACTGGGATTTTATCGCCGCTTACAAACGAGCCGAAGAAGAGGGCAGGGAAGCCGCGTTTATCGCCTGGGCGGAGTATACCGGCGAGTGTGACTATGACGCGTTTGATGATGCATACCGCGGCGAGGCGGAAAGTGAGGAAGACTATGCGCAGGAGATGGTTGACGATAACGGCCTGCTGAATGAGGTGCCGGAGCCGCTGCGCAGCTACTTCGATTTTGAGGCGTATACCCGGGATTTGTTCAGCAGCGGCTATGTGTTCCATGACGGTTATGTCTTCAGTAACTGATTTTCCCCGGCAGGCGGTTTAGCCGCCTGTCAGCCCGCGCGCAAAACCCTGGCAGGCTCTGCCTGCCGGCGAAGTACGCCGCGCCTGCGGCGCCGCGTATCTCCGCCAGTGCCTGATGTCCCGGTGGTGTCAGAGTATGAGTATCGATGTGTTGTAGCCGGTCGGCGATATTCCTGTTCTGTTGATAATCTCTGCGTTGTCGTTGTCAATAGTGGCCATACCGATGGCGTACTGGCTGATATCGCTGTCCTGTCGGTTTTTCTTCCTGTTGTGTCTGCCTGTGGGCGACTTCCCTGACGGGAACCGGCGCTGTCGTGAACGGAGCCGGTAAACCGTCTCCGCCCTGTCGGGCTTCCATCGCACTGTCGCAGGTTTAACATCACGCTTGCGGCATCCGTCTACGGATGCGCCGCTCTCACCAGCCCGGCGGTAATGCTGCCGGGCCTCTTCGGTGCAACGCCGTTTCGCGCCCGCGCGTTCCGTCGTTGCGGCGGGTTCCTGCTCATTCCTGGCCTGGTTTTTTCACCCTTTTGAGTCCTTTCGCCGGGGCTGAGACAAGCACAGCCGCTGTCAGCTGTCCAGGGTAAATGGCACGCGGTAAACCGCGCCCCGGACATCCGCCATCGCCCGCGCTGGTTTACGCCCCTGCGGCGAACGGCTCTCAAACGGGTGAAGGTAACAACCAGCGGGGGCGTTCAGCAGGTCCCCGCAAAACGTCAAAACCGCGGCCCCGGCAACTCAACGGGTGAGGGTTTTTTAAAAGCAAAACAGGTTCAGAAGGAGGAGCAACATGAGCGAGGCGCTGGCGGTTTTACCCGACGACACCTTTACCCGCGAACAGGCTGAGGCCGTTGCGTCACAGTACACCAACGTGGCGATAGAGGACGATCAGGGTTCGCATTTTCGTCTGGTTGTCCGTAAGGACGGTGAAATGGTCTGGCGCACGTGGAACTTTGAGCCGGGCGGCACGTACTGGCTCAACCGTTATATCGCGGACTACGGTATCCGCAAGCCGCAGTAAGAAAGAGGTGCCCTGCCGGAGCGCGAACTCCGCAGGGCCGGACAATCATTAATATCCCACAGGAGTATCAACTATGTCAGTAACCGATGTTAAAGCAAAAGCACCCAAAAAAGCGAGCAGCAAAAAAATCACGAAAGCGCAGGAAGAAGCCCTGAAAGCCGCCCTTGAGGCCGCTGTCATCGAGTATGTTCCGCTGTCCAGTCTCGCTAAATCCCCGCTGAACGTGCGCACCATCCCGTATTCCGTGGACAGCGTTCGCGGTCTGGCTGACTCCATCGAGGCGCTCGGACTGCTGCAGAACCTGATTGTTCACACCCTCGTGGACGGACAATCCGGCGTGGCCGCAGGTGGCCGCCGACTGACTGCCCTGAATCTGCTGGCGCAGGAAGACCGTCTTGCGGCCGATCATACCGTCATGGTGAAACGCGTCTCAGACGACATTGCTGCCCTTGCCTCCATTGCTGAGAACGAGCAGCGCGCCGCCATGCATCCCGCCGAGCAAATCGCAGGTTTCCGTACGCTGGCAGAGCAGGGCAAAACCCCCGCGCAGATTGGCGACGCCCTCGGCTTCGGCTCCCGCCACGTGCAGCGCATGCTGAAGCTGGCAAACCTCGCCCCGTCCCTGATGGATAAGCTCGCACAGGACGAACTGACCGTTGAGCAGTGTCAGGCGCTCTGTCTCGAGGACGATCCTGCCCGTCAGGTTGAGGTATTTGAAAGCGTGAAGGCCAGCTGGTCGAACGCGCCCGCACACCTGATTAAACGCGCCATTACCGACACCGAGATGCGCACCGACAACACCAAATTCCGGTTTATCGGGCGCGAAGCGTACGAGGCGGCGGGAGGTTACGTCCGTGAAGATCTGTTCAGCCAGGAAGAGGGCGACGGCACGGCAGACAGCGTGCTGGTTGAGCGTCTGGTGCAGGAGAAGCTGGAACGTATCGCGCAGGACATTCAGCAGCGTGAGGGCTGGGCATGGAGTCGCGGACGCGCAGCCCGCATCTGGTACCACGGCGAAGACGGTAAAGAGTTCGTTCAGCCTGTTGAACCCGATCCGGTGTACACCCCTGAACAACAGCAGCGTCTTGATGCGCTGCGGGAGCAGTACGACACATATGACAGCGTTTGCGACGAGTCGGATGCGATCGAAGCGGACATCCTCGCCATTCAGGCGGCGGCAGAAGTCAGCGCGTGGACTGACGACATGAAGTCAGGCGCGGGGGTGATGGTCAGCCTGTACGAAGGGCAGGTGTACGTCCAGCGCGGTGTGCGCCTGAAAGCGGATATGCCGGAAAAAACCGAAACCAGCAGCGTAACGGTGCCGTTCACCTCGCGCCAGCCCGACGCCGCAGAGGGGATCAGCGTTCCGCTGCTCACGAAAATGACCTCCGAGCGTACGCTGGCAGTCCAGGCAGCGCTGATGCAGCAGCCCGAAAAGGCGGTGGCGCTGATGGTCTGGCGCATGTGTATCTGCGTCTTCTCGGGCTGTCTGACCACGACGCATCCGTTCCGTATCAGCCTCACCGTGTCTCACGGCAGCCTGACGGAGAACGCCCCGTCCGGTAAGGATGGTGCAGCGTTTAACATCCTGATGACCGAACAGGCAAGGCTGAAAGCCCTGCTGCCGGAAGGGTGGGAGAAGGACTTCACCACCTTCTTTGCCCTTGACGGCGGGGTGTTGATGTCGCTGATGGCCTTCTGCACGGCCTGTTCCGTTGACGGGGTACAGACCCGCGATATGGGGCACACCTCCCGCAGTACCCTCGATACGGTCGAGGCGGCAATCGGCTTCCACCTGCGCGACTGGTGGCAGCCGACGAAGGACAACTACTTCGGCAGCCTGAAACATCCGCAGATTGTGGCCTCCCTGAAAGAGGCGGGGCTGACGGGCGCGGCGGGTGATGCGGAGAAGATGAAGAAGGGCGATGCAGCAGCGCATGCGGAGCACTTTATGCAGCACACCCGCTGGGTTCCGGCATGGCTGAAAGGACCAGAGCCAGCGGCTGAATCCGGTGCTGACGACGCGGTTTCCGATACCGACAGCACTGACAACGACACCACCAACACGGCACACGCCGCCTGATAACGGAGAGCCGCCCTTGTGTGAACAGGGCGGCAATAAGGAGATATCCATGCGCACTATTCTTACCCCCGATGTACTGAAAACGATGTCCTGTGATGAGTTTGAGGACTGGCGGGACAGCGGCGAAGACTTTCGCCGCGAACTGACCCACGCCGTTATGCGTGACCTGTCCTGCCCTGAGAACTGGGATGTAAACGGCGAGTACCGCAGCGAGTTCGGTGGCTTCTTCCCCGTGCAGGTGCGCTTTACGCCCCCGCACGGCAACTACCATATTGCCGTGTGCAGTCCGGGTGCCATCAGTCTGGCGTGGATGGTGGTGTTCGTTCCCGCCAGCGGTCGCCCGTTCTCCGTCATTCGTACCCTGAGCGTCTACCAGCCGGAGCTTGTCAGCCACACCGTCAGCCTGACGGCGCGTCTCGATGCGGACGGATACAGTCAGGCCAGCATCATCAGTATTCTGGCAGCGGAGGGCGCGGCATGATACCTGCAAACCTGTCACTGGTTCCCTTCAGCCCTGAGCGACGCGCCGCGATGGAGGCCATCGCGGAGGTTGAACGCCGGCGGTCGCGCGGCGCGGTGTCCACGGTGTATCCCTATGCCAGCGCCTTTTTCCGGCGGCTCACGGGCAGCACGCGCATCACTATCAGGGAAATCCATCATTTTGCGCCGGTGCTGACGGCGCGGGAGCTGCGGGGCAGCAGGGACAGCTGGCTCAGTGCCATCGATGCGCTGATTGAAAGTCGCGGGACGCGTTGCTGGCTGCCGCTTCCCGTTGGTGCGGGTCAGCGCCTCTTTCCGGAGGTGGCCTTTCAGCAGACCGAGCGGGTTCGCTGTCAGGACGCCCTGCGGGATGAAAAATACACCCGACAGCGTCACAAAGAACGGTGCCAGCGTGAGCAGGCGTACCAGGCGCTGGCGGGGCAGGCGGAGATTGAGCTGGCATTCCATACGCCGGAAACGGTCAGCAGCTGGAGCGCACGCTGGTCGGGGACTGAACTGCGCCAGTACGACCTGGAAGAGATGTTCTGGCGCTGGAGCGAGCGTTTCCCGTCACTGGAGCCAATGGAGCGCTGGACGATGGAGAGTCAGCCTTTCTGGACGGTGATGGCTGAAACGAATGCGCTGGCAAGGGAAAGTCCGGGATCTGTCCGGCAGCTGGAGCGCTGGATGGTACCCAACAAGCTGACAGCGCGGAGTCAGGTATGAAGTGGCGTTACTCGCTGCGCTGGAAGCGTCCCGGTCCCTGTCCCGGTGAACCTGAACTGGCGTCAGAAGTGGTGGAGGCAGGGAAGCCCGCCCCTGAGTCCGTGATGTCACTGTGGGTGGCTGGAGCCGGATATGCTGTATGCGTTGATTTTCTGTATGAACGGCCGATCAGGCGCTGGAGCGACGAGCGAAAGGCGGCAACCCGTCGCAGGAATCTGGCTCGTCGTGTTAACCGAATAGCACCGCTGTTTGCTGATGAACTCATCGGGCGGGAACTTGCGGCGCGACCGGACTATTATCGAGGAAAGTCTCACCGGTGAGTTTTGTTATTATCTCCTTCAAATCTTCGGGTCTGCAGGGGCCGGAGAGCAGTAGTAGTCTGCAGCCATAAAAGGAGGCTGATTCTGAATAAAGGACTGACATTATCGGCGCTGATTGCCATGACGCCGGAGGATTATGAGCAGTTTCGCTCTGATGGCTGGTCTTCTCGTAAGGTGCTGACGCAGGCCGTGCTGCGGGAGTTGGTTTTGCCGGAGGGCTGGGTGGTTTCACCCGAGAATCACACTGAATACGGTGGCGTATGGCCCGTTAGCCTGCGGTATGTTCCACCGCATGGCAGACACTGGTTCATGCTGACCAGCCCCGGCGAAGTCTGTGACCACTGGATGCTGTTGCTTCAGTCAGCCAGCGGACAGCGGATTAAATGTCTGCTCAGAATGCCGGTACTGGATACCTTTCTGATAAACAGCCTGCTGCTGCGGACTGATGTGCTGGATAAAAAACGGTACACGCTGGCGGGGCTGGCTAATGAACTGGCTGGCATCACCGTTACGGCAATATCCGGGCGTCGTCCCTGACGGGACACGGCTGTCGTGAACGGAGCCGGTAAACCGTCTCCGCCCTCCGGGCATCCATCCTGACGCAATGTCAACCCCTGCGCTTGCTGCGTCCGTAAACGGACGCGCCGCTTCACCCTGTCGGCGGTAAAACTGCCGACAGTCCTCTGACGCCCCGTCGTTCCGCCGTGTCGGGTGTGTTCATCCTCTCCCCGTACCTCTGGCGAGCCCTCTCCCGTTAAGTCCCCGGGCGGAGGGCTTGTCGTAGCACCGCCGTGTCGTCATCCGAAGGGTGAAATGCACTCCGCCAAAACTTTTTGCGAAGGATCGCAAAAACTTTTGTCTCCGCCCTTCTCCTGCCGCCCCGCCGTTGCTCCTTTGCCCTTTGCCGCCAGGGAACTCACCGAGAGATGGATTAACCACCAGACAGGAGGAAAAGCAGGATGAACACACAAAACGTCAACGTCAAAACCGCCACCAAAGAATCTACCGAAAGATGGGTGAAAACCTCGTTCCTGCGTACTGATGGCTTTGTGCGCAATATCCATTCCCGTAACCCGTTCGATGTTATTCGCGCGGACGTGGTGCTGGCCCGTATGGAAATACAGGCTAACCGGGGGTGTGGCCTGCACTACGAGATTTATGAGTCCCGTCTGCTGGGTATGGCTATGCATTACCTGGCAGAACTGCCACTGAAAGACCGTCCTGTGTTTATGGGGGCGGCAGCGAAACGGGGTTACATGCTGACGACTGCGGAAGAAGAACGTGCCGATGGTGAATGTGCTGACCTGATGATCGAGCTGGCGGCGGATTACTGATTACTTAACCGGCTGGCGGCAGGGGATGCCGCCAGTCACACCGGAGAAACATGATGAGCAACAGCAACACGAACAGTACGTTCAGCTTCGACGCATGGGAGAAAAGCGCGCTCAGCGAGCTTGATACCCTGCAAAACCACGTCAGTAAAGTCCTGATGAAGTACCAGAGCAATACGGACAAAACGGCGCTGGGCGAGTCTGCAAACCGCTATATGGGCGAACTCAGAACCGCTGTCACGCGCATCCTGAAAGCCACGCCAGCCATTCAGCAGAAAGTCGACGGGATTGCCGACATGCTGCACCTGATGGCGCATTTTTCCGGCATCACGTTCGACGAATAACCACCACGGCGAAATATCAACGCCATTAACCAGAAGGAGATAAACCATGCACTTAAATCTGACCGAATCCAGTGCCGAAGCAGGTATTTACGCGACCAGTGAGGCCGAACGCGCGTACTGGCTGAGCCGCGAAAAGTCATATCTGACCGCGCCCGTCGAAATCGACGTTCACGCCTTCCATGATGCGCTGGGGGTGATGTACCCGATGAACTGGCGCAGCAGTGAGAACGGCGAGTGTGAAACCTTCATGCTGGCGGAAATGGTCTGCGGCAATGTGACCGAAATCTACGCGCGGATCGGTATCCGTTATTACCGCATGCGTGACTACAGCAACCTTGACCACGCGGAGATTCTGGCACGCGTTAAGGAGGGAGTGCAGCGCCAGAAATGAGAAAAGCAGGCTTTCGCCTGCCTTAACCCGCCGGATTTATTCGCCTTCAACGATAAATCCGGCCTTCACCAAAAGGAACAAACCCATGCAATTCAGTGAAGTTTCGATTGTTACACCGACCGCCCTGTATGTCCAGATGCTTGAGGCGGAAAACGCACCCGTAAAAAAACAGGTGCGTATTAAACGCAGTGATATCGACCGTGACGACATCAGCGCCGAAATGCGGGCGCTGGGCCGTCACATAGCGCACTGCCGGAAGAAGGGGCGCGCCGTTCGTATTCCTGCCATGCGCGGGAGTGAGTGGGGGCAGGTGTTACGCACGCTCGAACTGAAGCGGGCATTTAGCTGACGGAGGAGCCGCTCCTTACGGGGCGGCATTTAAGGAGGAAATATGTCTCAACTCAGTTTTGCCCGCTTCTTTGATCAGGCGAGAGAAGCCGCACCCTTAACACCCGCTAAACCCGTCTTGCCCAAAGTGAATGCGCAGCCGATACCGCACCGGATGATGACAATCGACCAGGCCCGCCGCCAGTTTATCAGCGTGTTCAGGGATACCGCCCGCAGCCTGCGCCGCTGGGAGGTGTTCAGCGACTTTATCACGCTGGCCGCCAGCGAGCTGGATATGGCGCGGATAAGAACGCCGGAGAATATTGAGCAGAGCCGTGAAATCTGCGCGAAGTACGGCGAGAGCGATATCAGCAATCTGCATACGCTTTTCTGCCTGATGGTCTGCGCGCTGGAGGCAAAATTTCACGACTTTCTCGGCGCGATCTTCATGGAGCTTGAGCTGGGCGACGACCGGAACGGGCAGTATTTCACGCCGTATCACGTCCAGTCACTGCTGGCGAGGCTGCTGATGCCGGACGTCGACGAAACGATACGCCGTGAGGGATTCGTTACCGTAAGCGATCCGGCAAGCGGTGCGGCGGGAATGATTGTGGCGTATGCAGAATATCTGCTGGAGGCGGGCTATAACCCGTCTGAACATATGTTCGGAAGCTGCATCGATATTGATCCTGTTGCGGCTGATATGGCGTTTATTCAGCTTTCCCTGCTGGGTATTCCTGCCGAGGTGGTCACGGGCAATACGCTGACGATGAAGTTAAACAGGGTGCGGTATACGCCTGTGTACTACATCAACAACTTTGGTAAGCGGCTGGACGATCAGCGCCGTATCAGTGCCATGCGCGAATTTTTGCGCGGGCTGAATAAAGCCGCATAGCCAGCCTGAAGGGCAGGGGAATACCCTGCCTTTCGTGGCATCAAGGACCGCGCGCCTGCGGCGCAGAATAAGCAGGCTGCGCTGACGCGCTGCCTGCGTTATTCCGGCGCGAGGTTGTCTGAAGTTCCTGTCTTTTGGTTAGCTGATTACTATTCTTCATTCTCCTGCTGGCGATGGTCTTTATTATTCTGCCGCTGATATGGATATTATCCTTCCTTTTCCGGGCGTCGTCCCTGAAGGGACACGGCTGTCGTGAACGAAGCCGGTAAACCGTCTCCGCCCTTCGGGCGTCCATCCTGACGCAAATTCAAATTCACGCTTGCTGAATCCAGAATGGATGCGCCGCTTTCACCGTGGCGGTAATAAATTACCTCCACTCTGAAGCCCGTAACGGTAATTCGTCTTACGCCGATTTTCCGTTACGGGATGTGTGCATTCTCCTGGTGTGACTATCGCCCGATTTCATCAGTTCGCGGAGGGCTGCTTTTAGCATCAGCCAGGAAGGAAATAAAGGGGTATATAAACGCTGCGCGCCCCTTTATTTCCTTCCTGTCAGCTGCTCATTGCCCTTCGCCGCTCAGTGATGAAGTCGAACGATGTAATAACCCAATGAGGAGAAAACCAGAATGCACACATTAAACGTCAAAACCGCCACTCGTGAATCAGCCGAACAATTTAAGATCGATGAACGCCAGCGCTACTCTGTTACAGATGGTGATGAACGTCTGGATTTTATTCCTGCGCTCTTTTTTACGCCTTCTGCTGATAACATGATTGCCAGCTGGTTACGTCAGCATTCAGATTATGATGGCGGTTTCTGGAATTACTGGATTATTCCGCAGGGCACCGGAGGAAACATTGCTCCGAACTGTGTCAGATTCACCACGACGCAAACCGGATATATCGCACCGGAAGGTGAACAGCGCTATAACATGGTTTTTCCCGGTAATTAATTTGAAGCAGAGGTCAGTGCCGATGCTGCCGGAATTATTGCGACCCTGATGATCATGAACTGGTTGTCCTGGCAGGTTGCAGATATGGGGCCTGAATATTCGAAAGTCTGTAAACACCTCGTCGCTCGTCAGGATGCACTGAAAGACTACATCAGTATCATAAAACACCCTGAAGCAGATTTAATTTATCGGGCTATTGATTGACGACATAAATACTGGATGAATAAAAAGACCTCCTGTTGAGGTCTTTTTACTGTTTTGCAAAAGTCTGCGCTGCATTTTTATTATTCTTTATCGCCCGATATGTTGCCTCAATTTTTCTGGCATAGACATATCTTCTCTGCGCCTGTTCTTCTGTTTTCCTGAAACCTGCATTATAAGCGCCCACGGCCTGCCAGCTGACTCCCCACTTTTTGAATGCAATTGCAAGATAGTAAGCCCCGGTGTAGATATTCATACACGGATCGGAAATAAGGTGCTCCGGTTTGATTCCATAACGAGCCAGTTCGTTAAAGTGCTGGGAGTCCACCTGCATAAGTCCGGAGCCAAAGCCCGACACAGGATTGTAGCCTTTAACGTCTGTGCGGAAGTTCGATTCATTCCAGGAGATTGCCCGAAGTAGATCTGGATCTATATGATAATCTCTGCCCGCCATATCAAAACAATCTGCATTAGCATTCTGAGCGGCTATCAGTAGTAATGCTGCCAGAAGTAGATTCCTCACTATTATTTCCCTGTGATGTGTTTTAGATGCCCTGATGATCGCATTATTACCTGATCTCAGGCAAGCCAAATATGGCCAAGAATTACTCTATGGATGCCTGTGCTAATATGCTTCTCCGGTAGTTTCTGTCTCACACCCCACGCAAAATTTCATTTTGCAGGATTATCTAGTTAAATCATGTATTTACGCTTGGATTATGAATGCAAGTTAGTGTTTTATCGCACAGAAGGGCACTGCCATAGTGCCGTAATGTCGCCTGTTTGTGGCTTTATTGTGGCTAATGTAGTGCTAAATGAGAATAATCATGCAATTACTTTGAGTGCCACACATTGCGGTGCCGCTTAATGTGTGGCATTGTAGTGCCTGATTTTTGCTATTTGGCACTGTTGTGGTGCTGTGTTTTAATTGGCGTAGTTTTTTTACAGTGCCGGCATGGTGCTGTAAGGACAAGAGGGTAATAAAGTTATGCCACGGCAGAATGTTTATATGAAGCAAAAAACAATTGATGGTATCCGACAAATCGTCGATATGAGAAGGGAAGAGGGAGCGACAGCTTCTGATGCCAATATCTCCAGTGTCTGTTCCGAAATGCTGGAACTGGGAATGCGTGTGTACCTCAATGCAAAAAATAAGAAGGCATCAGATGCAGAAGCTGGTGAGGATGTATTTCAAAGCTCTCTTTTTGAAGAGGTTGTAAAATCAAGAATGGCATCACAGGAGATACTGGCGCTGATGTTTTCTTTGCAGGATATAAAATCTGATAGTCGTAACAATTATGATAAATTGATCGACTCTCTAAAAGAGAAAACAGATTTACGGGTCAAAAAGGTACTCAACAGAGAGTAGAATTTTCTGGTTAAGGAAGCCAGCTAACAATAGTGGTATGGGATGATTGCTACTTTTCTATTTTCAGAAAAACCATGCAATATATATGATGAATTAGTTTTGTAAGTATATCTTTTTGTGGTATATTTTAAATACAACATAAGGTTATGTTGTAGACAATAAGAAATCGCTCACACAGGGGGATAGCGCCCCCTGCATGAGCTAACCAAAAACCAACTTAGGAGAGTATGGTTATGGCTACGCACGATCGTATGGATCTGAATGTCAGATCTCAAGCGTTTTATCGGGATTTTTATCACTTCTGCAAAAATTCCTGTGAGATGTGGTACATAAAAGATGCAAACCATCATTTAGTTGATGCTAGTTTTGCTTTTTGTTCCCGATTTTCGCTCCTGAATGTTACAGCGACGAATCTTTCTTCAATGCAGAATGCTCTTTTCCCTTCTGGTCAGGGGGACTTGGCTATGCGCGCTTTTGAAAAGCAGGCCATATTACAAAATAAAGAGATGCTGATTTACACCTGTGGTTACCTTCGTGATTCCGATGGTTGCAATGCGTTTATCCTTAAAATGAATAAAATGTATTGTAGCGGATTGGAATATACGTTTGTTAATGTAATTGATGTGGCTTCATATGATTCTATAAATGAATGGATTCCATACCTTTTTACAGATATGAAAATTAATAATTCTGATGTTCAACTAAGCAACTTCAGGAAGGTCACTCCACTTACTCTCGTTTCTCAGGATGAATGGGATGTGGCGTGGTTGCTTATTTGCGGTTATACAATAAGAGATATTGCTGTAATTTTGAATTTTAATAAATCAACTATTGAATCTCGAATTGATAATGTTTATATGAACCTCCAGGTAGTTAATAAAATTGGACTTCTGAGGGTGGCTAAATTTTATGGGTGGATAAGATTTGTACCTGACAGGTATTCATCTGAGCCATTTTTATTGAAGATTGATTAGATTGAAAAGGAAGGTATTAGCCTTCCTTTTATTATTTTTATTAAAAGGTTCTTCGTTATTGTTAATGGTTTTGTCTATTAAATTTATTCCCCTTTCGACATCCCTTATAAAAAGCATTTACAGGACATTTTAGTGATTAGGAATGTTTATTCCCTGCCAACTGTTAAGTTGGCCAGGGAGTGTCACTTTTCTAATCGGTAGTCGAGTCGAAAAATGTGTATATTTCAATTGTTGTTGATTTGCATCAATGTTTTGCTCGATTAAAGTCACGTTAAACATAGCTATTTTTTAATGAACTTATTTAATTACAACAACTTATGTTGTCAATGTGTGTATTTATACACCAGACACCTGTCCGGTGTGACGAGTTTTCCGTTCATGAAACAATTTTATCCAATATTTATATGGATACTGTTTATGACTAAACCAGCATCAATTTCATCAGGGGCACCCCAAACCCGGAGAGTAAAAGTGATCCTTACGGCAGAAGCCAGTGAACTTCTTTCTGCCGCTGCTAAAAAGGGCAAGCGATCCCGACAAGTTGAAGCTATGTTGCGATTGCATGACAGTCTTAAGAATATCCCTGAAATACAAGTGTGTTACTGGGAAAGTAATAAATAGTCTTATGGGAAATATCATCCGACCTGCATTATCGATATTCCCCACCATTAAGTCGGACTGACGCCAACGGTCTGATTTCAGTTTTTTTTGTTTTGTCTTATCCGTTTTTTCTTCACCGATAAAACGGCGGGCATCCCTTTGCCCAAAATCCGTCGGGCGAGTTTCCCCCCACGACAGGTGTGACACCCTGGGGCGGTAGCGTGTCTGAAGACGTTTGTACAGATAATCCCCCGCGGCTTCTGCCTTGCGGGCGTCGCGGGGGCGTATCTGCCCGAACAACTTAATCGTTAATTAAAGGAAATAATATGGCTGATATTTCAGTGATAAATCAGGGGGCGGACGTTGTCTGCAAGGGGAATAAAAATGGGCTGCTCTCACGCATGGTGTCTGCCGTGAAAGCGGTGCCGTCGCTGGTGAATAACCGTACCGCGAAGGCGCTGTTTAAGTATGTGGCAATGCCGCTGGCATTATTTCTGGCGGCGCGCGGTATGGCGCATGCCGAAGACCTGACGGCGGCCGGCAAACAGGATGCGACGGATACCTTTGGTGAAGACTCCACCATGATGTACTACTTCATGATCGCGGAAGTTGTGCTGGTCTTCCTGCTGTACCTCAAATCACATAACCCGGCGACCTTCCTGCTTATCCCGGTGTTTATCGTGATTACCAAAATCATCTTCTCCATCATTTCTGCCCGCTCCGGGGGCTGATCGGCACGGAGACTAGTCAATGGATGAGGAACGCGCTTCGCGCTTCATGTTTCCTCAGACACTGACAGAGCAGACACGGCCCATCGGACTACCGATGGATGAGACAATAGCCCTGTTCGCACCGATGGGATGGGGCTTTTATACCGGTAAGTACGTTACCGGTCTGGTCATTGCCGTTCTGCTCTGGTTCTGTCTGAAGTATTTCAAAAAGGGGAGAGGGACCGACTGGCTGCTTAACGCCTGTTACTGGTACCTCCCGTCTTCACTCTTCAAAGGCATGTACAAAGTCATTCCCGATTCGTCATTCCGGCTGTGGCTGCGTTGATGACCAGGAGGTATTCCCATGGACCTGAAGGCAAAGCGCCTGTCGGCCCGCTACACATCACTCATCTTTCTGCTGCTTCTGGTGTTCTTTGGTCTGAGTCTTGCCGGCAACCTGGTGGCCTGGTTGCGACTCGATGCGCTGATTAACAGCCGTGAAGAGACCTATATCCCGATGGGGTTTGATACCCCGTTCACACTGACGCGCAACCGGATGGATGCGAACTATCTGGAGCAAACTGCCGAATCGCTGGTCTTCCTGCGCTACAACGTGTCGCCGGAATCGGTGAAAGCCAATCACAAAGCGCTGCTGCGCTTCTTTGATAACGAAGAGCGTCCTGCCATGCAGGAAGTTTTGGCCAGCGAAGCGCAGCGCGTTATCGACAATAACGTCACCACGGCCTTTTACCTGTCCGGTTTCGACACCTACCCGGCTTCGGGGATCGTCGATATTCACGGAACGGTACAGCAGTGGATAGGCAATCGTAAGCAGCTGCCGGAAGACAAAATTATCCGGATGGCACTGCGCTATCACCGGGGTATTACCACCATTCAGGATTTCAGGGAGCAGGTGGATGAAAAGAAAAAATAACAGGTATGGCAGGCACCGTCTGGCATTGCTGGTCAGTCTGCTCTGTCTGAGCGGCGCTGCGCTGGCAGAGCCGGTGGCGATGTTACCAGTAAAAATCCCCGTTTCGCCGGACAGCCAGGTCCGGGTTGCGCTCAGCAATACCAACCCGAATCTGCTGGTTGTGCCCGGCGATAAGATTATCGCCGTGGACAGTGCGCAGGGGATGTTTCTTAATGACAACAAGGCGCTGGGGCAGGCTAACGGCGGTGTGCAGCTGATGACCGCCCAGACTACCCCGTTCACCTTCTATGTCCGCACGGAAGGAGGGCTGACCGTTTCTGTTATTGGTGTCCCGCAGAAACGGGATGGCCGGGTGCTGCAGTTTATCTCCAGCCGTCCGGTACAGCATGATGATGCGCGGCGCTGGGAGCAGTCGCAGCCGTATGTGCGCACCCTGATCTCTGTTCAGCAGGCAGTACTGAGCGGCGGCGTACCGAAAGGGTTTACTGAAGCTCCTGTCGTGGCGGTACCGACATTTTCCCTGCCGGGCTGGTTGTCGGTGACGCCTCAACAAATGTGGAGTGGTGGTGGGCTTCGGCTCTATCGCCTGACGGTGCGTAATCGTGGTGCCAGTGTGCTGGCTATACCAGAACGACTGTTTCAGGCACCTGGCGTACGTGCAGTGATGGTGTTTCCGTTCAGTACCACGCTGATGCCCGGTACCGATACGCAAGTGTGGGTCACGGTCAGCAACGACGGGGAGGGGCAGGCTAATGGCTAACATTAACGTGCTGACCCGTCGCAAGCAGATGGCGGTGCTGATCGCCGTGGCGCTGGGATTAAGCGCTATCGGCGGTGTCGCCTGGTATATCGGTGCACCATCAAAGGTGTCCCCCGGTAAGAGCCAGGCAAAAAAACCGGTACCGGATATGACCGGCGCGGTGACCTCCAGTACCTTCGGTAAAAAAGTCAGCGATACGGCGGTGGCTGACCTGCAGCATACCGCGAATCAAGCCGATAAAAAGCTGGCCAGCTTCGAGAATCAGCTCAATAAGCTCGCCAGTGAAAACAAAGCCTACCGGGACAAAATTCAGTCACAGGATGATGATATCAAACTGTTGCAGACGCAGATTGATGCCATGAACCAGGCGGGGGAAAGCGGCAGCGGTAATGCCACACCGGGTCCGGGAGTGCCAGCCGGCACCCTGCCTGTCGGTGGTGGTTCGGGGGCGGTACCTCCGCCGACCGCCTTTTATCCCGGCGTTCCCGGCAATCAGACGACGGTGAATATCTCCCCACAGCTCAATCAGGGGCTGTCCACCATGAGTATCGATTACGGCGAAAAAAAGGATGATGCGCCAGCGCTGCCGTATATTCCGTCGGGGAGTTTTGCCGGGGCGACGGTGATTGAGGGGGCGGATGCCAACGCCTCAGTGACAGGGGAAAGCGCGTCATCACCCATGCTGTTCCGCCTGACCGGTAAGATGATTTTGCCGAATGACGGGGAATACGACCTGCGGGGCTGCTTTGTCACGGCGGCGGCCTATGGCGATATTTCCAGCGAACGTGCCCTGCTGCGCACCGACCGTCTGTCCTGCCGCATCCATGGCCATGTTATCGACCAGCCCTTCAAGGGCCATGTTTCCTTTATGGGTAAAAATGGTATCCGGGCTGAGCCGGTTATCCGCAACGGCAAGATTATCGGCTACGCCTTTGCAGGCGGGGCCATCGATGCGATGGGCAGTGCTATCTCAAATGTGGGTTCAACCAGTGTCGGTCTGGGGGCGGCGAATACCGTCAGCGGTGGCGATGTTGCCCGCGCCGGTCTCGGCGGCGGCACGTCTCAGGCAGGCAAAACCCTTTCGGATTACTTCATCAAACGTGCCGAGCAATACCACCCGGTTATTCCTGTGGGGGCCCGCGTTCAGGTTTCAGTGGTCTTCCAGGAAGGATTCCAGCTGCAGTATGCCGACGTGAAGAAGGAGAAGAAGCCCACGGTATCTTCTCAGGAAAAAGCGACCGGCAACGGTATCACCATCACCAAAGAAGCGCTGCGTAACCTCAATCTCGGGGACTCCGTGGGTGCCATGAAGGACCAGATACAGGCAGGAATGCAGGAATCGATGCGATGAAAACGTTATGGACAGATATCAGAGAGGGATGGCGGGCGATGCAATATCACTACACTGGCCCCGGAGCTGCATTGCACTTAATAGCGCTGGCTGTCCGCTGCCTGCTGTGGTGGGTGATGGGCTGCATTCTCCTTTTTACGGTCTACGGCGGGTTACTGTTGTTTTATCTCGAACAGATGCCGGGACGGGTGGCATCAACGATCCCGGGTCTGCTGACGGTGGTTCATGAGGTGGTGGTTCTCTGGCAGTGGCAGTGCATCACGGTACTGAGCTCGGTCCTGCCGCTGTTCTGTTTGTGGGTGACGCTTGTTCATTTTATTTGGGTACGTCCCGCTAACGCTGACCGTACCCGCATTCCGTTCAACCCGCGTCGTTAATTTTTCTTCCCCATTCAGGAGTTTGTATGCGTAAACCACAACGCCATCCTCTGGCTTTGTTGTCTTCCCCGGAGCTGGCGCAACACATTCTGGATAACTGCACGACGTTTATCACGCTGAGCCAGCCTGCTCACCCATTCCACCTGCCGGATGGGCCTCAACGAGACCATACGATAGTTGTCGGGCGTACCGGTGGCGGTAAAACAGACCTCTGTGCTCGCGTCATGAATGATGTGCTTCGCCGTCCCGGTGAGGGGCGCTCTGGTGAGTGATAAGCGCCACCTCTTCGGCGCACTGGCGGCCATAAAAATCTTCACCCGCTGAATTTCTTTCTCTCAGGATAAATCATGAATAAATTCATTATGCCTTTACTGGCAGGCGCTGGCCTGCTCTCCGGCTGTGCCGGAATGAACTCTGACTTTGACTGTAATACCGTGGCCCATGACCGCTGCATCACCATGGAGCAGGCTAACCAGCAGGCGGCAGGACGTACGTCGTCTTCCTCTGCGATGTCCGGCTTTGATGGTGATGCGGGAAAGACGGACGCGGCTGCTGAGACCCTGCCGCGCCTGGCACCGGTTCCGGTCTCACCTTCACCGCTGACCGGTATTCAGGCGGCCACCCGTGATGCGGGTACGCGATCAGTAAGAACGACGACGGGGAGCCTGCTGCTGCCCGCGTCGCGCCCGGTTCGTCCGGATGTGGGAGGCCCGGCAGTACCTTCCCACCGGCCGGCAGTCTCTCCAGTCTTGCCGACACCATCACCTGTCACTGAAGCCCGGCGCTATGCCGACACCGGGGTCAGTCAGCCTGTACGGGTCAATCCGACCACGGCACGACTGTGGATTGCAGGCTGGATTGACCGGGATGATGTTATGCATCAACCGTCGGTAGTGTCTTTCGTGGTGAAGCCTGATCACTGGGCCGGGAGCTGAATATGGCCCTGCATGATGAACTGTTCCGTCGCCTGATGACCGACTGGCAGCGGAAGGATGGTGCCGCGAAGGCCGGAGAGGCGCTGGACGATATGGACTACCCTTCTCTGGTCAGCGTGCTGCCGTACCAGCATTACGATAAAGACAGCGGCCTGTTTGTAAACCAGAACACCATGGGTTTTATCCTCGAATGTACGCCGCTGATTGGGGCTAACGACGGTATCGTGGAGGCCCTGGACAACTTCCTGCGTAACAAACTCCCCCGCGAACAGCCGCTGAGTGTGCTCCTCCTCGGAAGCAAGTGTGTCAGCCATCTGCTGGATAACGGTCTGTCGGATATGGCCTGGCAGGGGGAGCAGGCAACGCGCTTTGACCATATCACCCGCGCGTTCTATGAACACGGTGCCCTGTACGGACTGCCCAACAACAAAGGCTTCCCGCTGTCACTGCGTAACTATCGCCTTTTTATCAGCTACGCCGAGCCGTTGCGTCGTGATGTTGATGAATTGTTCGCCTCGCTGGGGCAGACGCTGAGTATCGTGCAGCAGTCGCTGTTTGCCGCAAACCTGCACTCTGAGGTGCTGGATGACCGGGGCCTGGTCGGGCTGGTCCGTGAAATTGTGAATTTCCGCCATGATCGCATCACGCCGCCGTCTGATGAGGTGGACCCGTATGAAGAGCTGAATGCCCAGTGCGTCGCCCGATCCATCAACCTGAAGGTGACGCCGGATTGTCTGCACCAGAGTCAGTCCTCTGCGGAAGGTGGTCGGGTGAAAACCCGCATCATGAGCTACATGCCGGAGAAGAACCCGGTGAAGTTTGCGCTGTGGCAGGGCGGGAACAACCTCAGTAATCTGCTGGACCCGACGTCGACGGTGCCGAGCCCCTTTGCTATCACGCTGACGACAGAACTGGATGTTCAGGCGAAGAGTCAGAACGAAGCGGTACGAAAGTTCGCCACCAACGATAAGCGGGCAAACTCACCGTTCGGTAAGTGGGTGCCGGGGGTTAAAAAGGCCGCCCGTGAGTGGGATGGATTGCGCGAGCGACTGTCTACCGGGCAGTCGGCGCTGGCGCGCTACAGCCTGGGCGTCACGCTGTTCTGCGAGGATGATAATGATAAGGCCCTGATGTGCGAACTGGCGCTACAAAACACCTTCCGCGCCAACGGCATTTCACTGTGTTCGCCCACTTTTATGCAGCTGCGTAACTGGCTGTCGCTGTTTCCGTTCATGATGCCGGAAGGGTTATGGAGCGATATGCGCCGCAGCGGTGCGACGCTCCGGGCAGAGTCGTTCAATGTCGCTAATCTGTTGCCGGTGGTGGCGGACAACCGTATCTGCCCGAAGGGCGTGCCCATTCCGTCGTACCGTAACCAGCTCTCGTATCTGGACCTGTTCGACAGCAAGTCAGGACTGGGTAATGACAACTATAACCTCGGGGTGTGTGGCACCTCCGGGGGCGGGAAGTCTTTCCTGATGCAGACCATCATCCGGCACATCCTCGACAGTGGAGGGCGGGCCTGGGTGTTCGATATGGGGGATTCGTACAAGGCCCTGTGCGCCAACGTCGGTGGGGTCTACGTCGATGCCACTGACCTCAAATTCAACCCCTTTGCCGGTATCGTCAATATTGTGGAATCGGCGGAGAGTATCCGCGACCTGCTGCTGGTCCTCTCCAGCCCGTCAGGCAAAGTCGATGATACCGCCAAGTCTATTCTGCTCAACGCGGTACAGGCGGTATGGGAGGGTAAAGCGCCTTCCGGACGGAAGGGGAATGCAGTGCTCATTGATGATGTATCCGACCTGCTGAATGCCTGGACTGTCCTGCCGAAATATAAAGATGCCACCACGGTGCGCAACATGATGGAAGAGATGGTGGTGTCGCTGCACAAGTACACCACCGGCGGTATCTACGGCGAATACTTCAACAGTCCGGAACCGGCGCTTGATGACAATGTCCGTTTCTGCGTGCTGGAGATGGGGCGACTCAAAAACAAACCTGACCTGCTGGCGGCCATCATGTTCTCGATGATGATTTATGTCGAGCAGCGGATGTTCCTGTCACCCCGTAGTGAGCGTAAGGCGGCCATCATCGATGAGGCCTGGAAGCTGCTGGCGAGCGAAAACGGCTTTATCGGTGACTTCATCGAGAACGGCTACCGCACCGCGCGTAAGTATGGCGGTGCTTATATCACCATCACCCAGGGGATTGAAGACTTTGATGGCGACAAGGCCAGCATCGCGGCGAAGGCCGCCTGGTCCAACTCGTCGTTCAAAATCATCCTGCGTCAGAACCGGGAAGCCTTCCGCAAGTACAACCAGAAGAACGAGGGGCAGTTCAGCCCATCGGAGCAGACCATCATTGAGGGTTTCCCCTCGGCCAAAGATGCGCACTTCAGCGCCTTTATGCTGCGCGTGGCCGGACAGATCTCGTATCACCGTCTGATACTCGACCCGCTGAGTCGGGTGATGTTCTCGTCCGACGGCGATGATTTTGAGTTTCGTGAACAGTGCCTGAAGGAAGGAAAAACCGTCCATGAAGCGCTCTGGTTACTGGCCCGTAAAAAATACGCTAAGGAAATGGAGGTGCTGGAACAATGGCAGATACAGTCGTGAATCAACCGAAGTCCCCTGAATTACAACCGTCTGTGGACGTTACTCCGACAGACGGAACGCGTCATCACGTCGCTTCAGCATCATCCCATCAACGTCTCACTCGCCGTCGTCGGCGCTGTCTGGTACCGGTGGCCTGTGTCACCGCCTTTATTCTGGTCATGAATGCCGGCATCTCGATGTTGCTGGCGCAGTGGCAGCGGCCGGAGACAGTGAGCTTCGATATGACTGGTACGGTGAATAACTTTATGGCTCAGGTGGCCGGGCGTCATCTCAGCGACGGGGAGGTAAAAGCCACCACCGCGCGTTTTAACATCGTCCTCAATGCCGCATTGACCGACTGGCAACGCCATCACGGCGCCATCATCCTGGTGGCACCGGCGGTGGTGAGCGGTGCCCGCGATATCACTGCAGATGTTCAGGCAGAGGTGGCGAACCGGATGGCAGAAGGAGACAGTCATGAGTGACGAAGTCGATGTGGCTCAGGACGTTGTTGAGCTGACGAACACCGTGGCGGTGCTGGCTATCCGCCATCAGTTGCAGGCAGCGGGGAGTGAATATTGCCAGTCATGCGGTGAAACCATCCCGGAGGCCCGTCGTCTGGCGGCACCCTGGGCGGACACCTGCACACCGTGCCAGAGCGTACTGGAGCACCGAAATAAGGTGGGGTACTGATGCATAAACGATACCTGACTTTGTTGTTCCTGGTCTGTCCACTGGTCGGGCAGGCTAAAGATCTGGGAGCCTGGGGGGATGTCTGGCCGGTGCAGGAGCAGAGCTTTCTGGCGCTGATTCAGGATCGCCTGCAGGGGTTGCAGGATAACGGACAACTGGCAGAGCTGCAGCAACAGTTCCAGGAACGGGTGGTGGCGCATACGCTACGCCCGGCACCGGTGGAGGGGCTGGTCACCGACACGCAGACACATACGTCCTGGTATGACCCGACCTTTGTGGTTGGCCAAACGCTGGCCGATGCGCAGGGCCAGGTTTTTGCGCGTCAGGGCGATATTCTGAATCCGCTGGATACGCTGGCGCTGAATACCACCCTCTATTTTATCGATAGTGATGATGCGCGCCAGGTCGCCTGGATGAAGGCGCAAACCCCGCCCACGCCTGTGTACAAGGTCATTCTGGTCAACGGCAACATCAAAACGGCAGCAGATGCGCTGTCAGAGCGTATCTACTTCGACCAGCAAGGCGTACTGACGAAGAAACTGGGTATTCACTACATTCCTGCGATGGTCAGTCAGGACGGTAAGCGCCTGAAGATCACCTCTGTTCCCATAAAGGAGGCCCGGTAATGCTGTTCCCGCTTGTTATTACCCTGCTGTGTTTCACCGTCGGCGCGCTGCTGTTGGTGGTGATATTCCAGCGACGGGAATACCGTCGTCTGCAGACGGATGCTGATGGGATCGTGATGCGCTATCTGGCGGTTGCTGAGCGGTTTGAGTCCCTGGTCCGTGAGCTGACGGAGCCTTACGGCGGGGTATTGTATGATGTGATGGAGGTGGAGCAGCTTGCGGCCCGGATGAAGGCGTTGCCCGACAGTGAAATACGGGAGACCGCTGAGCGTATTCTTGGGCGCCTGAATGGACGAATGCGCATGTTACTGAAGCAGGTGTCTGACCGCTATCGCCTGTCTGATGCCGATCGGCTGCGCTGGCTGAGTGAACCGGAATCCCCGGAGGCCGGCAAATGACATTCAGACTTTCTGCTTTACTACTGGCCTGCGGTCTGACCATCGGTACCGGTACGCTGGCCTCTGAACCCGAATGCCAGGGACGCTTCGTCAACCCGATCACCGATATCTGCTGGGAATGTATGTTCCCGATGTCCATCGGCAATGCGGCCGTGTCGTCCGGCTCGCTGCCGGATACGGAGAACCCATCTTCCCCTGTCCAGTTCTGCCCGGTCCCGCCGCCGGTGTTTGAGCGTATAGGCCTTGCGATTGGCTTCTGGGAGCCGTTTGCCCTGACGGACGTGACCCGCGCGCCGTTCTGCATGGTCAATCTTGGTGGCACAAGTATCAGCGCAGGCAAGCTTGGCAGCGGAGGTGGGAAACGCCAGGGGGCGGTCAATACCGGTGCCTTCTACCACGTCCACTGGTACAAATACCCGCTGACCTGGTGGCTCAATATTATCACCGACCTCGGCTGCCTGCAGGGTGGGGATATGGATATCGGCTATCTGTCCGAACTGGACCCGACCTGGGATGACAGTTCGCTGGCCTCGGTGCTGGCACCTGAAGCATTCCTGTTCGCCAATCCCATCGCGCAGGGGGCCTGTGCCGCTGATGCGCTGGCCAGCGCCGTTTCAAAACCCTTAAACCCACTGTTCTGGTGTGCCGGTTCGCACGGCAGTATGTATCCGTTTACGGGGTTTGTTTCCAATCAGGCCAGCCCACAGGCCGCCAGCGTGCTGCTCTCCGAGCGAATGGACTACAAGCTGCACCGCCAGGGGATGATCCTGAACAGTGTCGGCGCCGATACGGCCGTGTGCTATGAGTACCCGTCGCCCATCATGCCGAAAGATCGTTACCGCTATCAGATGGTCAACATGTATCCGGATGCGGGACGTTGCCATCCGTTTGGCCGTACCGTGATGGCGTGGGAAGCCGGGCATGCCACGCCGGCGAGTCGACAGAACTTTGGTTACCTCATCTGGCGCAAGCGTAACTGCGTCTTCCTCTGATTTTCCGGGAACAATCTGATGAACCTTAAAATTTTTACCGTGCTGGTCGGTGCGCTGCTGGCGGCTGCCTGCGTACAGGCCGATGGCCTGACAGACGAGCAGCAGCTTTTTCGTACCCTGCGGGAACAGAGTGGGGCGATACGCCAGCTTCCGCAGAACGCCGCAACAATGCCGGACGTCAACGCACTTTTGCAGGACAAACTCTCCGGGGCTGACCGGCAGTGGATAGGTGATATGCAGCGCCGGGTGCAGTCATCTGTCGCACCGGACAGTGAGGCCCGTCCGGATGCCTTGTATTTCCTGTCATTTTCCATCCCCGAGGAGGGACTGAAGCAAATGGTCCCGGCAGCAACGCGCTTTCATATTCCGGCGTTGATTAATGGTCTCGTGGATAACAACTTCCGCAAAACCGTGGAATCGGTCTTTCGTCTGGCGCGGGAGAACAATCAGGGTGGGGTTCAGATTGATCCCCGGCAGTTCAGCAAATACGGCATCACCACGGTTCCGGCCCTGGTGGTGACCTGTGATGCCGGATATGACCGCCTCACTGGCAACCTGAAATTGAAAGAAGCACTGGAGCGGATTGCAGCCGAAGGGGACTGTGCCGATACGGCGAAGAAGTTGCTGAAGGAGGGAGCATCGTGAAAAAGCAGCTGATTCCGGGCGTTCTGTTGCTGGCCTCAGCAGTATCCGTACTGGCAAGCCCGCAGTATGACGAGGCGGCAAAGTATGCCGGCAGCGTGAAGGATCAGGGGATGAATGTGATGAAGGGGACCGACCCGGCGACGACGATCCCCGGCTACACCGCGAAACCGGATGAATCCGGTTATTACGGCGGGACCACCGCCACCAGTAATCCCGACCTGGAAAACGCCGGCAACAGTGAGATGCATAACGGAGAAGCCGGTAAGACCATCATGGAGGTCATTAAGAATCGCCCGAAGGATCTCATCTCCACCGACGCCCCCTTTATCAGCGGTTCGCTGGATATTGAGGATAAGGCTGAGGCCATCATGTCCGGTACCGATACGCAGTGCAAGGATGTGAATGTGGATAAGACCCAAATCACAAATTATACCTGTGAACGCACGCCAGCTGTGCAGCTGGCCTGTACACGAACGGCGACGGCTGGCGGAGGTCACGAAGAAGATTCGACCGAAATAAAACAGGTGGTTATTCAGTCTCAGGGGATTACTTTTGCATCTTCAGATGCCGGATATACCGGCACCTGGACTTCGCCGGTGACCGGGAGGGTAGTGACGGCGTCAGCCACGTATTCCTGGAATAAGCACCTGGCGTTCAGTAATTCGAACTGGTTTATGCGGGTGACCACCCCTTTCGGGTTGATCTCAATGGATGATGATACCGGCAGTCCGGCCCTGAGCAGTGGGGCGCAACTGACGGAGGGGGCGGGAATGGTGTTTTCCATTCGTACCCGAAATAATCAACCTGCGGTGGATTCCATCTGGAAGAACAGCAACATGCGTTACAGTTTTACCATCACGCTGAGGGTTGCGGTTCCTGTAAAAAAATGGGTTCCGGACGTGGTGTGGTCGGAGAACTGCCCGTTTGATAAGACCGACCAGGTGCTGATCAACAGCGTCTGTACCGACCCCGGCGGCGATCGTACTTTTACCGTCAACGGTGAGAACTATGTTCTGCACAGCGACTGCTGGCAGTATACCGACACGTATGTCTCTCAGTCGGCCGATAACGGTACCTGTAACGACTATATGCAGAATCCCGCCTGTACCGTTGGCTCCACGACCTGCCTCGACAGCCTGAATGGTACCTGTTTGCGTGAGCAGGTGGTCTTTTCCTGCGAGGAAAAAGTGAGCGGAAGCGCGCAGTTGTGCGGTGGTGAGCTGGTCTGTACCGATGGCAGTTGCGACCAGCTGGATGACGGTAAGTCAAATGGGTTTCAGTCTGCCGTCTCGGGACTGGCCGCGCTGGCGGCCGCCGGTAAAGATATCGCCGCCCTGAATGGCGTCAACGTCTCCGCCTTTACCGGTGAGGGCCACAGCTGTCGTAAGGCGATGGCGGGTTTCAGTAACTGCTGCAAGGACAGCGGCTGGGGTAACGATGTCGGACTTGCCAGTTGTAACACCGAAGAGAAGGCGCTGGGGGAGGCCAAAAAGCGCAAGCTGAGTATCTACGTCGGCTCGTACTGTGCGCATAAGGTGCTTGGCGTCTGCATAGAGAAGAAGGAGGGTTACTGCCAGTTTGAAAGTAAGCTCGCGAAAATCATTCAGGATCAGGGGCGTCGCGGGCAGCTGGGTATCGGCTTTGGTAGCGGAAGTTCGCCGGACTGCCGTGGACTGACGGTGGCAGAACTGCAGCGTCTGAATTTCAAAAACATTAACTTTGCCGACTTTTATGATGACCTGGAGAACGGTACCACGCTGCCGGCAGACCAGGAGCTGCTTGACCGCGTTAAAGAACAGATCGCCGGGAAGATGGCAGGAGGTGGCCAGTGAAGCGAACCCTCCCGACAGTATTCCTGTTGCTGGTTACCGGGACGCAGGCCGCGACCATCAATACTGAGCCTTCGCAAAGCGCATTTCCTCCGGCTGCCTTCTCATCCACCGGGACCTATGTGGATGCGCCCATTGTGGGCTGGCACTGGTACAACGAACCTCAGCCAGAAGAGGAGGATGAGCCGGAAGATGACACTGTACCGCTCAGCGTCCTGCCGCCAAACCTGCAGATGTCACTTCTGCAGAAGCTGACAAAAGAAAAGCTCAACAGCGCCATATTGTCTCCCTCCCCGGAGAAAGCGGCGGACTATCTGCGCATGCAGTCTTATCTGATGAACCTGTCCGGGCAGTTTACGCAGTCAGCCAAAAAGGCGCTGCTGCTGTATCCGGATCTCGATTACAACCTGGAGCACAGCCGCTATAACGGCACCGCAACACTGCAACAGACGGCGGCCCGTCAGCTGCAGAATGATGCCATTCATAACCTGGGGCAGCGCTATGGTCTGTTCCTGTTTTACCGGGGTAACAATCCGCAGGATATGCAGATGGCGGCCACGGTGAACCAGTTCTCACAACAGTACGGACTGTCGCTGATCCCGGTCAGTATGGACGGCGCGCGCAGCGAAGTGCTGCCGCAGACCCGACAGGACAGCGGGCAGGCGGCGAAAATGGGCGTTGGCCAGTTTCCGGCGCTGATACTGGTTGAGCCGGGCAGTGAGCAGTATCAGCCACTGGCCTGGGGCTTCATGACACAGGACGACCTGGCCCGGCGTTTCCTCGATGTGGCGACCGATTTTAAGGCGCAGTACTGATCAGACCCAGTCTTCTGCCCGAAGGCCGGAAACGCGGGAGAACTCCCGCATATTATTGGTCACCATAATGAGCCCCCGGCTGCGGGCATGACCGGCAATCATCTGATCGTACGGACCAATGGGCTGGCCCGCTTTTGCCTGTTCGGCCCGGATCTGCCCCGTATGGGTGGCGGCATGTATATCGTAATCCAGTACAGTAAGGCGTGCCGCGAACCCTTCCACGACGGCCAGATTGCGTTCCGGTGCGCTGCTTTTCTCCGCACCATAAATAAGCTCCATCAACGTTATTGTGCTGATGCAAAGCTGCTGCCGGTGAAGGTTGAACTTCTGCCTGACGGCTTCAGGTTTATTTTTTATGGTGAAGATACAGATGTTGGTGTCCAGCATGTACTTGAGCATCAGAAGTCTTCCCGCATCTGTGCTTCGGGCTGTTCCCGGGCCGACATAAAGTCTGTGGTAACGGTCTCGCCATCAAACCAGGCATCCCAGGACTCACCTGCCGGTGAAATGATACGGGTCCGGCCAACAGCCACAATCTCAACATGTTTCACATCATCAGGCAGTGCAACTGCTTTCGGCAGGCGGACAGCCTGACTGCGGTTACTTAAGAATACAGTGGTTTCCATGAGAACCTCCTTTAGGGATATACATCTTGTATATCCAGTATGATTGTGCGGGAGTATATGTCAATGGGATATACGTTATTTTGTTCTACAGAGGGTAAGTTCAGTGAGTAAGAACAGTGAGAAATTGAGTGAAAAAGTGAAGCAGGAGAATCTGCTGATGTTCTGTGGGATGGCCTTTATGGCTGCCGGGCCGGTGTTCTGGCTCCTGGCCAGTATGGCGCTGGATACGCGGGCGCTCAGTCTGGGACCGGACAAGGTTGATGTCCTGGAATGGGTGAGTATTGCAGTATCACTGCTGTTGAGCCTGTGTGGTGCGGCCCTGGGTGTGGCAGGCTGGGCGCTGGCGTCATGGCATGCCTGGCGTGCTATCCGGCAGCCCGGGGGGATGTGATGAAAATCCGACTCCCAAAAGTGGCGCTGGGGCTGGTACTGATGCTGAGCGGGGTTGTGTCGATAGTGCATGCCTCTACGCTGGATGAGCTAAAGGCGCTGGAAGCTGGCAAGGGAGAACCGCAGCCCCGGACAGAGGTAAGGTCAGTACCAGAGATTTCCACCACGCCTGCAGGGCGGGCATACCGCCTTCCGGATGGTCGTTCGATAAATACTGCCGATTATCGCCTGGTGTTGTTTATGCAGTCTTCCTGCCATTTTTGTCAGCAGTTTGATCCGCAGCTTATCCAGCTGTCCACGCAGACGGGCTTTAAGGTGTTCCCCTATACGCTGGACGGGAAGGGCGATGTGAGTTTTCCGCAGGCGATCCCGGCCCCGCGTGCCGTTCTCGATCAGTTCTTTGGCCCCGGTAATAACGGCGTGACGCCCACGACCTGGCTGGTGAACGTGAATACCCTGCAGAGCTGGCCACTGGCGCAGGGGATAATGGATATGAACAGTCTGCTGCAGAGAATAAATCAGGCTCTGATGTTCCGTCAGCGTTAGCGTCCCACTTACCGCTTCATATACCCCCTTTTATCTGTAACTTCCGGAGAACTTCAATGAAACAGGCATCTTTTCTGATGAAACTTGCTGTTGTCTTTTTTCTGCTGGCGATCGCCTGTGGCTTTGCTGGCTGGGGCGCATGGAAATACTGGAACGCCATGTTCAGTGCGCTCGGTTATGGCACTGCGGATTTTGTGACGCTGAACACGGAAAATCAGGCGATGAAAACCCCGCTCAATCTGACCATGTATGCCATGCCGGTCGGCTTCTGGTGTGCAGCGGCCGGCTTTCTTGCCGCATCCGGTGTGTCTTTTCTCCTTGATGTTGTTGGTGATATCAAAGCGCATTTCGTTGATTTGTATTTAGCCATGCGCAGTAAGGATGATACCCATGAGTAAAACGTTTCTGACCGGGGTACTGGCACTGGTCTGTTGTGCGTCCACGTATGCAGATGTGAATGGCGATCTTAATAACTACTTCAACAAGCTGGGTTTTGAAGGTAATGCCACCGGCGCTGCTGCCTGGCAGGGTCAGGCGGCAGGCTATATGACCGGCGGTAACCTCTTTCTCAGGAGCCCGGTCAAACAGATGCAGGTGATGTCGTTTACACCGCCCTCGCTGAATGCCGGCTGTGGTGGTATCGATGCCTACCTCGGGGCATTCTCGTTTATTAATAGCGACCAGCTGCAGCAGTTCATTAAGAACCTGATGGCTAACGCCCAGGGCTACTTTTTCGACCTTGCACTACAAACCGTGGCACCGGAGTTGAAGGATGCCAAAGACTATCTGCAGAAGCTGGCGGCGGACATGAACAGCATGAATATCTCCAGTTGCCAGGCGGCACAGGGCATCATCGGCGGCCTGTGGCCGAAGACCCAGGTCTCCCAGCAGAAAGTTTGTCAGGACATTGCGGGGGAAAGCAACCTCTTTGCCGACTGGGCGGCCTCCCGACAGGGTTGTACGGTCGGCGGAGAGATGAACAGCGTGCTCGATAAAGCCGGCGACAAGGATAAGGACCGGGTGCTGCGTAACAAGAACCTGATGTGGGAACTGCTGGGGCGTAATGCCATGCTTGACGGGGACACGGAACTGAAAGAAATGGTGATGAACCTGACCGGGACGCTGATATTTGACCGCAATGGTGCGGCAAAATCTCTGATACCGGAGGTAAACCACCAGGGATTACTGGTAGCCCTGATGAAGGGCGGTAATGTGGAGATCCAGCGCTGTGTCTCGAGCGGCGACTGCCTGGAGCTGAAAAACGGCTCAGTCACGATCAGCAGTAACCGTGCCCTGATATCGCGGGTGAGAGACATGATTGGTAGTATCCGCGATAAATTACGTACTGATGAACCGCTGTCAGAGGCGGAAAAAGGGTTTGTCCAGAGTACCTCCATTCCGGTGCTGCGCTACCTGGTGGACCCGATGCAACTGAGCCTCAACGTTGACATGTTGTCCTCGCTGTCGGATTACATCGCCTACGATATTATGCTGCAGTACCTGAAAGAGCTGATTGAACAGGCCAAACTCTCTCTGGCCAGCCGGAATTATGATGAAGAGGTGATGAAACCGCTGAGGGCCAACATCAGCGAATCCAGCCGTCAGGTGGAGGCCCTGCAGCAGGAAGTGCAGGTGAAAAGCGATGCGCTGGCTGAGATGGATCGTCAGATGAGCTATCTGCGCCAGCAGACTTCCAGCCAGCTGCTGGACCGCTATCAGCAGAACTACCGCTTCGGCGGTAGTGAAGGGGGCCTGTGATGGATACGGTTTATGTCCTGAGCGGCGGGGAGTTCCTGACGGCCATCTTTAACGGCGTGGCCGTCCTGATGGGGAGCACCGAATGGGCCTCGATGTTTCGTATTGCGGCACTGATGTCGGTGATGGTGCTGTTTGCCACCTACATCCGCGGCCATGACCCGCTGGAAGTGCTGAAGTTTATTGCTTTTTTTATGTTTCTCACCAGCGTGCTCATCATACCCAGGCGAACGGTGCAAATCATTGACCGCAGCGACGCAACCAGTGTGCATACGGTGGACAATGTACCGCTGGGACTGGCTGCACCGGCGAAGTTTATCACCGGTATCGGTACCGCCCTGACGGAAGGCTTTGAGACCGTATTCCATACTCCGGATTCCGCCACTTACAGTAAAACCGGGATGCTGTTCGGCGCAAACCTGGTGGGGACCGCAACCGACTTTGCCTTCCGCAATGGTGACCTGGCAGAGCTGTTTACCGCCTATGTGCGTAACTGCGTGGTAGGGGATATGTTGCTGAACCACAAATACTCATTCCAGGAGCTGATGAACAGCGAAGACCCGTATTCGCTGATATTCAGCAAGCCCAGCCCACTGCGCGGCGTGATGGTACAGTACGGTAACACCATGGCAAACCGGGAAGGGTTCTGGACCTGTCAGGAGCTGGCAACTGGCGTGCTGCAGCCCCAGCTGACCACCGACACCCAGAATGGTGGTAAGACATGGGACTACTATGTTTCCCGGCTCACCGGCGGAAAACCCAACGCCAGCGCGCTGTTTGGCACACTGCTGGGCGACAGCTACAGCTATTACTACGGCGGTGGGAGTGGTGCCAGCCAGATTATGCGACAGACCGTGGTGATGAATGGCCTGAAGCAGGGCATCGCCTCTACCAGCGCGCAGAACGGCGATGCCGCCGGTCTGGTCAACCTGGCCTCGCAGTCGTCCTATACCAAGATGCGTCTGAGCCAGGCCACGTCAACCAGCATTGCCACCACTTACCTGCCATTGCTCAATACGGTGTTGCTGGCGATGGTGATTGGCCTGTTCCCGGTGATTATTCTGCTGGCTTCCATTCATACCCTGACTATGGAAGTGCTGAAGGGCTACATTTTTACCCTGATATACCTGCAGGCCTGGGGGCCGATGTTCGCGATCCTCAACTATGCGGTCAGCTTGTATCTTACCGGCAAGACCGGAACGCTGAGTTTTTCGCTGTCGAACCTGTCGGTTATCCAGCAGACCCATGCGGATATTGGTTCGATTGCCGGCTGGCTGTCCCTCTCCATTCCGTTCCTGGCCTGGGGTATCGTGAAAGGGCTGGGTAGCGCAGTGTCTCAGGCCGGTAACTACCTGGGCACGGCAATGAACAGCACGGCCTCTTCTGAATCCTCCCGTGCTGGTGACGGCAGTTGGGCCTTCAATAATCTGCAGACCGACAACGTTGCCGGCAATAAGTGGGACACCAACTACGCCAGCCGTAGCGGAATGGCCATGACTCAGATGGGCAACGGTGCCACGGCGACCCGGACACAAAGCGGTGCATCGGTCTACGATACCAGCGGGGCGATTTCCCGGCTGCCGACTGATATTCAGCTGGACCGTTCGGCGGTCAGTGGATTCCAGCGTCAGCAGCGTGAGGCACAAAGTCAGTTGCAGAGCCTGAATGAAACGCTGGGGCACACGACCAGTACGGGGACTTCGCAGCTGTCACAGTGGGCCAGTCAGCGCGGGAACAGCGATACCGTCAGTCGTGGTGCTGATAACAGCATCAGCGCGAATGATGCCGCGGCTATCAGTAAACTACAGAGTGCCGTGGCGCGTTATGCGCGTGACAATAATGTCAGCCAGGCTGATGCACTCAGAGCGGCAATGGAACAAAGCCAGAATGCTTCAATTAATGTCGGTGCAGGCGTGACGGCAGGTATTGATACCAGTAGGTCTATTGCAGGCAAGGCGGTCGTATGGACGACCGGGCTGAGTGGTAAGTTAGAAGGCCATATTAAAGGGGATTACACCGGTAACAATGGTTCCTCGCACGGCACCAGTTCGGACATGAGCAACCGGACCAGCCATACGAAGGATTTCAGCGCACAGGATCTGAAAGATATCCGCCATGGCGTTGATGTGGTAGCCAGCCACCGTACGACCGATAGCAGCAGCCATACGGACAATGCCTCCGGTTCGTTACTTAACCAGATGGCGGCGACCTTCAGCGACATGCGTACTCAGGCCAGCCAGTACAGCGACACACAAAATCGCAGCCATGAATATGCGCAGATGGCGAGCTTTGTGGAGAACAACAGTGCGGCTATCCGTAGCAATGCCACTCAGGAGTTTGTTGAATATGCGAAACAGAATCATCCGGATGCTGAACGTGTGCTGACGGATGTATCCAGCCCGGAAGCGCGTGCCGAGCGAGAGGCACTGGCTGGTCGTTTTGTGGAAGAACGTATGATGCCGCAACTGGAGGCGCAGTTCCGGGCTAATCAAGGACGAACTGTAGAAGGAATGGGCGATACGGTTGCTGCCGGTGGGTTACAGGGTGTCAGCCACAGTGATTTTGAAGGCCAGCAACAACACATGGCGCAGACGGCTGCCGGGCAGGGCGTGAAAGCCGATGGTGAGGTGGCTGGTGAAGTCACACAATCGAGAGCGAATGCACAGCGAAGTGTTGATTCTGCTCAAGAAAAGGTCAATCATCAGCAGTCAGAGGTGAACAAACAGTATACTAATCTGGAGCAGGAACATCAGGTTCAGGGGCGACGGTTTGATGAGGCGAATAAAGCTGAACATGTGCGCCAAGAGGCCCGTCCCGTTATAGATATAACCGACAGTAATAAGGCCAAAGAAATGTTGGATGAGTCTATGAATAAATTTAAGGGGAAGTAAATGGTGTTAAAAAGTGACATTGAAAATGATGCAAAAAAAATAATGGATTCACTAAAGAAAGATTACCGCATACCTAGCTCAGGAGAAATTGTTCTCCCTGTAATTAAAGTTATGACAATTGTCTACGTAATGCATGTTATAGCAATTCTTGGCAACGAATTCGTATATAAGAAAGATATATGGCTTCCAGGTATAATTATGTGGTTGATTTTATCTTGTGGGATACTCACTGTTGTTGCTCTAATGATGACATATGGTAACCTCTCCATACTGATGTGCATCCCAAAAGATGTGCGGGATAATTCAATGTTGCTTAATATTGGCAAGCAAAAGTTGAAAGCATATGGCTGTGTTATTGTCGCTATAAATATCGTTGTTGCTATCGTATTAATCAGCGAACGCTCTGATTTTATCATCGGTTACGGATTCTCTTGGTTCGCCTGTATGCTGATCGGTGGTATTACCTTTAGTATGTCTATGAGCCGCTATATGACACCGGCTGTCGTGGCTACACTTGACAAAATTCGGCAGGTAGTATCCTCGGAAGAAATTGAGTCATCAAAGCCAAATAGTTAGCAACAGCGCTAACGCACTTCGTTTGTTCTCCGGTGTGTTGAGCCAGAAATAAATTCTGACTCACCTCGCCGGATTGATTTAACTCCAGATCTCAGTTGTTCCCCTGCTTGGGGGATCTTCATTATCATATTATTCAGCATCGCGCTGTCATACGCTGGCAGTGCTCGTTGCTGTATCTGTAAAAGGTATTCTGTATGAATTGTTCTGACAACGTCAGTTCTGATGCCGTATTGCCTGAAGAAAATATTTCGTCTTCGCGTCAGACAGGAATGGGATATGCCCATATAAACCAGCTTCTGCCCATGATGAAATGGAATAATGATGACCTCATTATTATTTATGATCCGGCTGCTGCATTTCGGAATGCAACTTTTGAGGAGATGATTATCTCGCTTTCATGTGAATATGCAGGGGGGCTGAAATGAGTTCCACCAAGCATATTACCCAGGGCGGCCAGGTATTCAGCTATATGCTGAATATGTTTATGCAGGTCAACCGCCGTATTGCTTTCTGGTTATTGAATCTTTTTTTTGTACTGACACCGTTATTTTTCTGGATGCGGGTACCGTGGCAGGACATGCGTAACGGTGGGCTGTACTGGTGGTTATACCTCTCCGCCGGCGGTGAAAAAGCGTTGTTCAATGTCCCCCCCGTATATGACGTGCCCTATGACGGACAAACGCTGCATTTTACTTCCGCAGCCATTCTGAAAGACCCCTATATGACCTATGCCGGTCAGCTGACGCTGCAGGAGCTGTTTATTGCGGTATTCCTTGCGAGCTGTGTGGTACTGGCGGTGGCGTACGGCGTCTATTATCTCCTGCGCCGGCTTGGTGAGAAGCAGGCTCAGGACGATCTGGTCGGTGGCCGGACACTGACAGAAGATGTGAAAGCGGTGGCCAGAACCCTGCACCGCAATAATGAAGCATCACCACTGCATTTTGACCAGTTACCCCTGCTGCTCGACAGTGAGGTTAAAAACCTGTTGCTGCATGGTACGCCCGGCTCCGGTAAATCCAATGCCCTCAACAAACTTCTGCAGCAGCTGCGCACACGCGGGGACATGGTGATTGTCTACGACAAGGGCTGTTCGCTGGTTAAGCGCCATTTTAATGAAAACATCGATAAGCTGCTGAATCCACGTGATAAGCGCTGTGAAAACTGGGATTTGTGGCTGGAGTGTCAGACCACATCGGACTTTGATTCCATTGGCAATACGCTGATCCCCCAGAGCACCAAAGAAGATCCATTCTGGACGGGGTCTGCCCGGACCATTTTCACCTCGGTATCTAAACGTTTCCAGAATGATCCGCATCGCAGCTATAACGCGCTGCTGCGTACCCTGCTGGCCATCAATCTGAAGGCACTGCGGGAATACGTACAGGGTACGGAAGCTTCCAACCTGATGGAAGAAAAGGTGGAGAAGACCGCCATTTCTATCCGTGGTGTGCTGACCAACTACGTGAAGGCATTGCGCTACATGCAGGGGATTGAGCGCACCGGTAAACCTCGCTTTGCCATCCGTGAATGGATGAAACAGGTGAACGAGCCGGGGCAGCGCAACGGCTGGCTGTGGATCACCAGTAATGCCCGTCAGCATGAGTCCCTGAAACCGCTGATCTCGATGTGGCTGGCGCAGGCAGCCAACTGCCTGCTGGAAATGGGAGAGAACCCGACCCGCCGGGTGTGGTTTATCTACGATGAGCTGACGTCCCTGCATAAGCTGCCGGAACTTCCTGGCGTGTTGTCGGAGGCCCGTAAGTTTGGCGGCTGCTTTGTGCTGGGCTTCCAGAACAAACCGCAGCTGGATTTCACCTACGGTCGTGAATTTGCTGACGCGATGATGGATTTACTCAATACCCGCTTTTTCTTCCGCTCTCCGGATGAAGGCGTGGCGAACTATGTGATGCGTCAGCTGGGCCAGCGCCGGGCGAAGGTGTTTAACGAACAGTACAGCTATGGTGCAGATACCGTGCGTGACGGGGTGTCGTTCAGCAAGCAGGAAGATGACCAGTATCTGGTCAACTACTCCGATATTCAGTCTCTGCCGGACCTGAACTGCTACGTGACGCTACCGGGGAATTACCCGGTGGTACGTATGAATATGACTTACGAAAAAATGGACTTTATCGCGGCAGAGTTCCTGCCACGGGAGCTGAATGACAGTCTGGACCCGGAAATCGAGGAGGAAATTACCCGCCGCGAGCTGGATGAAGACAGCATCGACAGGCTGCTTGCGGTACAGACCAACGAGCCTGCCGTACCGGCAACAACAGCACCCGCTGCCGCCGTATCTTCGGTCACTGCTGCAACCGAAACCATCAATTCATCCTCCCTGCCACCGGCCGCTGTATCGTCCAGCGCCTCTGATACCCGGAGCAGTCAGGCAACGGCCAGTCCGGTCCAGAGCGGTGGTCGGGTGAAGGAGTATGACGGGCCGCAGGTGGATACGCAGACCGGCGAAATCCTGACTGAGCCAGATCACTACGAGAACTATGCGGCGTACGAGCAGGAGGCCCTGCAGGCTATGCGGGAAGAAGAGAAAAATATCCTCGTCCATCGTGACCATGACGAACCGGATAATGGGTATGAAGCCGGGGATCGCTGGTAATGCTGACCGTATCATCGATTGCTGGCGGTGGAGCCAGCTACTACATGGCGAAAGATAATTATTACTTTCTCGGCAGTATGGAAGCGTCCTGGATGGGGAAAGCCGCAGAGCTGTTAGGGCTGGAAGGCCCCGTGGATGCGAAGACATTCGATGATGCCCTGGCCGGATTTTTCCCGCAGGGCGTCGATCTCTCCCGGATGTCGGGCGGTCAGAATGTTCACCGGCCGGGTTACGACCTGACGCTGTCGGCGCCCAAAAGTATTTCCGTACTGGGTGTGGTACTGGGCGACAGCCGTATTCTGGAGGCGCATCAGCGTGCTGTCGGTGTGGCCATGGGGGAAATTGAACGGCTGGCCAGTACGCGTGTCATGGTCGATGGGGTCAGCCAGACAGAGATGACCGGTAAGTTGCTGGCTGCGGCTTTCCACCATGACACCTCGCGTGAACTTGATCCACAGCTGCATACGCACCTGATAGTGATGAACCTGACGGAGTTCCTGGGGGAGTGGAAGACACTTTCCAGCGATAAGGTCGGCAACAGCGGGTTTATCGAGAACGTCTATGCCCTGCAGGTGGCGCTGGGCAAAATCTACCGTAACGAACTGCGTCAGGCCGTGGAGGAGATGGGATTCCGGACCGTGGTGACCGGAAAAAACGATCTGTGGGAAATCGAGGGCGTCCCGGTGGAGATATTTTCACAGCGTACGCAACAAATCCGGGAGGCCGTCGGGGATGGCGCGTCCCTGAAATCCCGTGACGTGGCGGCGCTGGATACGCGTAAGGCCAAACAGAAAGATCCCGACCGGACAGAACTGCTGACCGACTGGATGAACCGTCTTGAGCAGGAAGGATTCGATATCGGCGCGTTTCGCCAGGAAGCTGAAGCCCGTCTGAAGACAATGGACAGTGACAGAGCTGTACGCCCGGAGACGACCCCGGACGATGTCCGTCAGGCGGTAAGCCTGGCGATTTCTCAGCTCAGTGAAAAGCGGACCCGCTTCACTTATTCCGACGTACTCAACCGGACGCTGAACAGTCTCGATGCGCGGGAGCAGATTGCGGTGATGGCGCGTTCGGCCATTGAGTCGGCGATTGAGAGCCAGCAGCTGATACCGCTGGACCGGGAGAAAGGTCTGTTTACCTCCTCGATTCATCTCCTGGACGAACTGAGCCTGCAGCAGCTGGCCGGGGAGATGAAATCCACCGTGGTGATATCCGGTGGTGCCCCGGCCCGGTCTTCTTCGTCTGTGCCGGTGATGCAGCAGATTGAGGCAGACCGCCCGGCACTGGCGATTGTCAGCCAGCCCGGAGGCGCGGGCGGTATGCGCGAATCGGTGCTGGCCGGGGTGCAGCTGGCGCAGTCACAGGGACGGGAAGTGGTGGTGCTGGCTACCGACCGCAGCAGTGAACGCTGGCTGGCTGAACAGCATGGTCTGGCGGATAAAGTGGTGACGCTGAAAGGGCTGTCAGAGTCTGCGTTACCGGAGAACAGTACGCTGATTGTGGCCGGGGCGGAAAAGCTCTCCGTCCGTGATGCGCTGACGGTCACCGACCAGGCGCTTCGTGCGCAGTCCCAACTGCTGCTGATGGACAGCGGCGGGCGCAGCGGGACCGGCAATGCTCTGCAGACGCTGGAGGCGGCCGGGGTGACCCGCTACCGGGCGGAAACGGAACGTACCGTGGCCGTCAGCGTGGTCAGTGAGCCGGACAAGCGGCAGCGCTATGCGGCTCTGGCCCGGGATTATGTAACGATGGTGAGCCAGGGAGAGAACGTGGTGGCCCAGGTCAGCGGCGAGCGTGAACAGCAGACACTGACGGCTGAGTTGCGGCAGGCGCTGCGGGAAAAGGGACTGCTCGGGGTAAAAACGGCGTCCATCGACACGCTGGTTCCGCAGTGGCTGGACAGCAAAAACCGCCGCCAGCTGGATACGTACCGGGAGGGCATGGTGCTCGAACAACGCGCTCCGGACAGCCGGGTATCCCAGCGTTATACCATTGACCGCGTCAGCGCGGAGACCCGCACACTGATGCTGGTCGGGGAGGATGGCCAGCGCCAGGGAATGAAGCTCAGTCAGGTGGACAGCAGCTGGAGCCTGTACCGGTCACAGACCGTTGATATTGCCGAAGGGGAGAAACTGACCTGGCTGGCGCGGCAGGGCAAACAGCGTGCCGGTGACAGTGTCACCGTTACGGCCGTGCGAAAGAACAGCCTGGTGGTGGAGCATGACGGGCAGAAGCGGGTTATTCGTACCGATGAACCGCTGAAGGTCGGGTACGGTTACGTCACCTCGCCGGGAAAACGCGTCAGCGAGCAGGGCACGGTGCTGGCAGCGGTCTCCGGTCGGGATACCGGTGCGACAATGCTCAATACCCTGGCCCGCAGCGGCGAGCACATACAGCTTTATACACCGCTGGCGAACGATGAAGCTGAACGCCGGTTGTCCCGCTCACCGCTGTACCGTACCGCGCTGGCGCAGGTGAATCCGCAGAACGGTGAGCTGGCTGACGCGATGTCGGCGGCGCAGGATGCGCTGATGAGTCCGGCTGAGAAAGCGGTAAGGCAGGCGGTGACGCTGACCCAGGGCAGTGAGGTGGTGTTCAGTCGCCCCGACGTACTGGCGAATGCGCTGCCGTTGCATGCCTCCCTTCGTAAGGATGATGTGGACCGCGAACTGGCCCGCCAGGTACAGACTGGTGAACTCATCCCGGTACCGGGACCAAAAGGTACGGCGCAGCAGCTGTATGTGACGGCCGCGAGTTATGAGGCGGAGAAACGCGTCATCCGTCTGGTGGTGGAAGGGCTGGATACGCAGTCATCGCTTCTGAGTCACGCTGACCCGGCACTCTTTGCCGGGCTGACTGCAGGGCAACAGCAGGCCTCCAGCCTGATACTGGAGAGCACCGACCGCTTCATCGGGATACAGGGTTATGCCGGTGTGGGTAAAACCACCCAGCTGAAAACCGTCCTGGCGGCGCTGGAGACCCTGCCGGCAGAGCAGCGTCCGGATGTTGTCGGCCTGGCTCCGACCCACCGGGCGGTGGGTGAGATGGCCGATGTTGGCGTTAAAGCGCAGACGCTGGCGAGCTTCCTGATGGATGTGGAGCGCCGGATTCAGGGGGGAGAGAAGCCCGATTTCAGTCAGACCCTGTTCCTGGTGGATGAGAGCTCGATGGTGGGCAACCGGGATATGGCCGATGCGATGGGCCATATTGCCGCAGCCGGTGGTCGTGCGGTGCTGAGCGGTGACCGGGACCAGTTGCTGCCGGTGGATAACGGCGCGCCCTTCACGCTGCTGCAGGAACGCAGCCCGTTAGATACCGCCATCATGCAGGATATTGTGCGTCAGAGTCCGGCACTGAAACCGGCCATTGAATCGGTCATTGCCCGCCAGGTCCCGGCTGCGCTGGACACCATCCGCAGCGTGACGCCGGATACGGTGCCGAGAACGCCGGGTCGCTGGTCACCGACACAATCCGTGGTGGCCATCCCCCAGACGAAAGAGCAGAAGGAAGAGCAGGGTGACCGGGTGATACAGGCCATCGTCGATGACTTTACCGGTCGTACCGCAGAAGCACGTGACAATACGCTGATTGTCACCCAGACCAACGCTGACAAGAACGCCATCAATACCGCCATTCATGCTCAGCTGCAGGAGCGCGGCGAGCTTGGCCGTGAAGTGGCCATTACCGTGCTGGAACGGGTGAAAACGCAGACCGACAGGCTGAAGTCGGTGGCGGGGATGGCTGCGCAACACGGCAATATCGCGCTGATTAACGACCGCTATTATACCATCCGGGCCGGACAGGACAGCCGCCAGAACGGTTATGTCGAACTGGTTGATGAAACCGGTCAGGCACAGGCGCTGTCGGCTTTTGAGAGCAGCCTGCGGGACATTGCGGTGTTTAAACCCCGCGAGATAAAGGTATCGGTCGGGGAGAAAGTCAGCTTCTCCCGGTCTGACCGCGAGCGCGGACGCGAAGCGAACAGCAACTGGACCGTCACCGGCGTGACAAAAGAGGGTGAGCTGCAGCTGACTCAGGGGGAAGAGACCCGCATCCTGAACCCGAACGCCGACCTGGCCGACCGCCATCTGGACTACGGCTATGCCGGAACAGCGCACAAAGCTCAGGGAGCCAGCGCACTGTACGTCATTGTGCTTGCCGGCGTGGATGGCGGACGCCAGGCACTGGCCTCGCTTCGCGATGCGTACGTCGGCCTGTCGCGCGTAAAAGCGCATGTGCAGGTCTATACCGACAATCTGGGTAAGTGGCTGAAGAAAGTCTCTCAGCCTGCAGAGCGGCAGACGGCCCACGATGTGTTGCTGGCAGACAGCGACCGTCAGGCAGCGACCGCGCAACAGCTATGGGAAAAGGCCACGCCGTTGTCTGACAGCGCCCTGGGGCGGGCGCTGGCAACCCAACTACCGGAGGCGGGTGAAGCCCGCTTTATCCATGGCAGCCGGAAATATCCGGCGCCGCATGTGGCGCTGCCAGTGCACGATGCCAGCGGCGTACAGCGGGCAGTATTATTGCGGGAGGTGCAGCTTGATGGTGACGGGCGGTTGCGGGGCTTAAGTGATAACGCCCGCCTGCTCGGCAGTGACGATGCCACTCTGGTGATATTCCGGCAAAGCGAAACCGGCCTGACCCGTCAGGCCACAGACCTGGCAGAGGCCCGACAGCTGGGGCTGCAGCATCCCGGCGACGGTATTGTGGTCGTCAGGGGGGAATCACCCACCGATGCCATCATGAAACGTCTGAGTGGTGGTCTGGTTCTGCCGGACAGTGCCGGCATTTCCCGTCACCCGGGAAGCAACCCGGCCGACACGCCTGACCCGGTGAGCCTCAAAACGCCGGAAGAGCAGCGGATAGCGAAGGTGCTGGCTGAAGAGGCCCGACGTCAGCAGAAGCTGGAGGCCGTCCCGCATTTGCCTGATGACACGGAACGCCCTGATGCCCTGCAACAGGCGGAGCGCGCTGAATCCCGTGTGCTGCAGCGTGAGGCTGAACAGTCCCGGCAGCAGGAACAGGCCGGGCTGAGTCAGGTCATACAGCAGGAGCGTCAACAGGCGCGGCAGCGGGAAAGCGTGACCGATCAGCTTCACCGGGTTGAGCGCGAGATAGTGAAAGAGAAAGAAATCGGTGAGTAAGCGGACCCTGTCGCGCAATATCAATGCCGTCAGCGCCTGTCCTGTGGAATACTTCGCCTGTCAGTCACTCCCGAACTACCAACACACTATTCGAGTCAGCTTATGAATGATGACAAAACCCGTCCGCTCCTGAGCCTGAGGCGTAAGGCCCCGCCAGCAGACACGTCCGTACCTGCCAGCGAGGCGGGGCCGGACATCACGGTCTCCCGGAGGAAAACGGTGGTAGTGAACACCGGGCCAAAACGCAATAAAAAGCCGCTGCCGGATGACAGACCGCCCGCTGCCCCGCTGCCTCAGCCGGGCAACGGGCAACCAAAAAAGTCAAAGAAAAAAAAGCAGCCAGCGCCCCCACCCCAAAAGGCGGTGAAGGTGACACCCCCGTCTCCGAAGAAAAAGCCGCGACCTGGTCGTTCTCCACGTCTGATGCACCCGGCGGACGCCGTGCAGACGCTGAGTACACACTGGCCGGGCCTGTTCGCTGGCGATCAGCTGCGCCCGCTGGCCATTGGGGTAATGGAACAGCTCTTTGCCGATGCAGAACGCCGGGCACTGCCGTTGTCGAATAAGGTCATACGCCGCTGCCTGAAAACGCTGACGCGAACGGAAACGTATCTGAGCAGCCTGACGGCCGGGGTCGCATGCTACAACGCGGATGGCTCTGTTGAATCGCTCATTCCGCCTGAGCGTGAACGTGCAGCCACGGCAAAGCTTGCGTGGGTACGGGCAGACAAACTAAAGAAACAGGCGGCAAAAACAGCCGCCACAGATGAAAAAAAGGAACATTAAAATGTTAACAGTAAAGCGCACCGCACTGGCGGTGCTGATGACCGGCGTTCTGTTGTCCGGTATGGCAAATGCGGCGGAGAAAGCCACACCTGTCTTTACTCCGGAGCAGGAGGCCCGCATTGGTGAAGTGGCGAAGGACTATCTGATTGCTCACCCGGAGATACTGGTTGAGGTGAGCCAGAAACTGCAGGCGCAGCAGCAGGAAAAGCAGCAGCAGGCGATGACGGCCGCCGTGATTCAGCATCAGGCAGCGCTACTGAACGATAAAGGCACGCCGTCATATGGTCCCGCTGATGCGAAAGTGACGGTCGTCGAATTCTTTGATTACCAGTGCATCTACTGTGCCCGCCTGGCACCGGAGCTGGAGAAGGTGATGAAGGCCAACCCGGGGGTACGCTTTGTGTTCAAGGAACTCCCTATTTTCGGAAGCCGCTGGCCGGCATCCCTGACGGCAGCGAAAACCGGACTGCAGATTTACCAGCAAAAGGGCAGTGAGGCTTATCTGCAGTACCATAATGCGGTGTATGCCACCGGGCATAATGAGGGCAAGCTGACGGATGCTGATATCAGCACGGCCGCAAAAGCCGTGAAGCTCGATGTGAAAACCGCGCCGGATGTTCAGGGTACCCTCGAGGATATCGGTGCACTGGCACAGCAGCTGGGCTTCAGCGGCACACCGGCCCTGGTGGTCATGCCGTCCAGTGGTGCCAGCGCGGACAATGTGACCGTTATCCCTGGCTTCACTGACGGCGAAATCCTGAACGCCGCTATCCAGAAAGCGGCAGGCGGTATTCGCTGATTTTCACCCTGGTGGTGGTCTTCCTGACCGCCGCCCGGTGACGCCCGTCGTCGTGACGATCTGCGCTGCCCCCCTCAGCGCCAACATGAATCCGGCCGAACCAAACTTTCGTTCCTGGCATCGCCGGGCACGATGACCTGAGCGTTTGCCTTGTCAATGTGTCCCTGGCCTGCCGCCCTCACGCTGTTCGGTTGGCCAACCCCGGATGCGGGTAAAAGCGAGTTTCCCCGCATCCGGCGTTTCTTAGTTAATTCAGAGAAGATGAAATCATATGGCATGTTTTGAATGCAGCAGCGATGCAATGCTTATCAACCAGTTCGTCCCCTGGGTAACCGTCGGTATTTTGATAGTCAGTGCACTGTTTTTCAGTCGTCTCCTGAAGCGCGATCCTCGAATGTGGACATTCGTCGTCGTTACGCTGGTGTTGATGGAGGAGCTGGCTTTGAGCCTCTGGCTGCTTCTTGGTGATGTGCGGATAGTCTCCCCGCATTTTATGGGGAGCATGTAATGAGGATCGCAATGCGATTAAACCGTAGTGTCCGAAGATGGTGTCTGCCAGGTCTGCTCAGTCTGGCACTTTCAGCGCCTGTGCCGGTAGTTTGCGCAGCCAGTATCGAGGCGGGTTTTTCACCGGAAGGAACGGCGCTGCAGCTGGTCCTTAAGACCATTGACTCAGCACAGCAGGATATCCGCCTGATGGGCTATTCCTTCACCTCTCCGGAGGTGGTCAGGGCGCTTGTCAGAGCAAAACGCCGGGGAGTGGATGTGGCCGTGGTTCTGGACTGGAAAGGCAATACCGGAAAGAACAACAACGCCAGTAAAGCAGCCATGAACCTTCTGGTCGGTGCCGGCATCCCGGTTCGTACCGTCAGTGCTTACAAAATTCTCCATGACAAAGTGATCGTCGCTGACGGCCGCAACACTCAGGTCGGATCGTTTAACTTCAGTCGGGCTGCTGACCGTTCGAATTCGGAGAACGTGCTTGTCGTCTGGGATGACCCCGCAGTGGCGCAGCGTTATCTGAACCACTGGGCATCCCGCTGGGCGCAGGGAATGGACTGGAAACAGACGTACTGACCCTCCGGAAAACGATCCTGGAACGTAGACCGTGCGCCAACACGGTTCACACTTTTGTCTGAAGTCAAGTCGCTGATTTCAAAAATCTGTAGTATCCTCTGCGAAACGATCCTTGTTTGATCCTTGAGGAGGCAGAGATGTCGCAGGTCGGAAATGCAGTAACTTCCTCATCGAAACGTGCTTATAGAAAAGGTAATCCTCTGAGTCTTGCCGAAAGACAACAGACATCTTTGGCAAGGAAGCGTTCTACGCATAAAGAACTTCGGGTTTTCCTGCCTGCAGCTTTAAAAGAACAGCTTCAACATATGTGCGAAATTGAAGGTGTTACTCAGGCGGAAATGATTGAGAGACTGCTCAAAAAAGAAGTTGATAGTAGTGTTACTTGAATAGTAGCGACATCACTTTCTTGCCTGAACTCTATCAGAGTGTTAGATTGCAGATCGTTTGATGATATTCGTGGTTGGCCATGCCGCAAGGTGGCAGGATACTGGTTCTTATAGAGATTCCCTGAACCGGAAAAAAAGAAAACCCCGATAATCTTCGCTGAGTTTGGCGACCGGAGAAGATTAACGGGGCTACATAAAACTGTATAGAAGCTGTTGCTCTATGCAGGGAGTATATGTGCATGCTCAGAAAACTGCAATACCTTCTGTGCTCAGTGCTCCTTCCGTGCAACATAAGTGCGGGAAGGTGTGACTGACGCCCAGACCCTGTTCTCCCATTACCGTCAGGTCAAAAACCCGAACCCGGCATTCACGCCGCGTGAAGGCAAAAAGACACTGCCGTTCTGTCGTAAGCTGATGGCGAAAGCCGAAGGCTTCACGTCCCGTTTTGACTTTTCCATCCATGTGGCGTTCTTGCGCTCGCTGGGTAAACGTCACCGGATGCCGCCACTGTTGCGCCGCCGGGCCATCGATGCCCTGCTCCAGGGGCTGTGTTTCCACTATGACCCGCTGGCCAACCGCGTTCAGCGCTCCATCACCAATCTGGCCATCGAGTGCGGTCTCGCCACCGAGTCGAAAAGCGGCAATCTGTCCATCACCCGCGCCACGCGGGCGCTGACGTTTATGGCGGAGCTGGGGCTGATTACCTATCAGACCGAGTATGACCCGCAGATTGGCTGCAATATCCCGACCGATATCACCTTCACGCCGGCACTGTTCTCCGCGCTCGACGTCTCTGACGTGGCCGTTGTGGCCGCGAGGCGCAGCCGTGTGGAATGGGAGAATCAGCAGCGTAAGAAGCAGAACCTGAAGCCGCTGGAGATGGACGAGCTGATAGCGAAGGCCTGGCGGTTTGTGCGTGAACGGTTCCGCAGCTACCAGTCCGAACGTAAACAGCATGGCCTGAAGCGCGCCCGCGCCCGACGTGACGCGGACAGAGCCCGTAAGGACATTGTGACGCTGGTGAAACAGCAGCTGACGCGTGACTACGCCAGAGGGCGTTTCGTCGGCGACAGGGATGCTCTCGAGCGTGAGCTGGAGCGGCGCGTGAAAGAGCGCATGCTGATGTCGCGTGGTAACAACTACACGCGGCTGGCCACCGTCCCCATATAACCCTTCCTGTGTGAAAAATCCGGCTGGCGCCGGAGGGTTTCGCACGTCTGCAGCTCCAGACTGACGGTTTTCTGCACGAAATGACGGCCGTCCTTCCTGACATTCACCCCATTCCGCCATCAGAATGGCCAGAAATTGCATCAGAGTGGCCACATCTCGTCGCCAGATTCAGTTACCCACAAATAACTGCAAGGGACCTTTCCATAAGGTTACAACCGTTATGCTTACAGAGCGCCAGCCGACCTGATTTCAAAGTGCGTGGTTTCCTTTAAAAACCTGCTCTGTACTTCTTTTAAATATCTTTTATTTCATTCATATAAATATATAACCTGTTCGTCGCCTGACCTGTGGACAGGCTCCTGAAAATGCCCGCCCTTGCAGCGGACTATGTCCGCGCCGGTTCGGCAACTACCTGAAGTAGCTCCCATCGCTACGCGACGGGCCCAGGTACAGTACATATAGTTACAACATTCAAAATGCTCACTCAAAAGCAGGAACAGTGCCTGCCTGAACCCTCACACCCCCTCCCACCACTGAAAAGCGAGGCCGCCCCGGCCCAGAGGGCCGGAACTGCACCGCTTTTAATGATGGATGTTGTAACTAGGATTTGAGCCGCTTTAAGTAGTGTCGCTGAAGGTTTTATCGTACACGCCCGTAGGCGGCCCTGACGGCCCGCTAACGCGGAGATACGCCCCGACTTCGGCAAAGCCTCGTCGTGACCACTCCGACGGCGCAAACAAGCTTCTGCGTCGCTTTTAGCGGGTTTTGGTCTGGCAGGGCGAAGGGATGGATTGGTGAAACCTGTCAATAATGTAACCGGCTCCGCCGGGCTACGGCGCGACTCACTCACAGAGCCATATTCAACACTTGCTGGCGCCTCCATGACGCTCCGCGTCATTCAGTGGACCGGCTGCGCACTGCTCGCCAGTCCGGTATGCATATGATATAAGCGATAGTGTTTATAAACACTTCTGTGGATATCGTTATGCTGCTGACCGATTACATTGACAGCGTGTACGGAACGACGCGCGGAAACCGGGCGCGTTTTCTGAAGGACAATCCGGATATCCTTCCCCAGGAGCTGAGCCGCTGGCTTAAGGCAGGCCTGAAAATCAGGCCAGAGACCGGCGAAATCTACAAGCCCGTATCACGCCGCGTCAGGATACCGTCGGCGGTGGCCGCCGGGGCGGGCGTCTTTCTCTCTGACGACCTGCGTGAACGTGTTGCGTCACTGGCCACCGCGCAGAACGTGACATCTGAGGCCATGCTTAATGCCCTGGTGGAGCGCGAGGAACTGTGCCGTAAACTGTCCCTTCAGACGGGAAGTGATGCCGCGGTGCCGGAGCAGCAGATTGCCGGTATTGTCAGCCGCTACTTTGCCGCGCTGTCCGGACACAGTGAAACGGATGCGTGGCATCGGGTGCTGGAGTCGCTGGTCCATGAACTGACGGAGTCTGATCTGCTGTCATTCCACACCGGGAATATTGCCGAAAGCCGCCGGCTGAACATCCCCCGCACCGCGTATTACTGGTACGGGGGCGTCGTGGCCAGCCGGGTGGCCATGATGCTGGGCTGCATCGACGTTTATCTGTGGAACGACATGATGCAGCCGGACAGCGATGTGGTCTTTGTGGGTGATGCGCGCAACGTCGTCGCCTGCTACTTCATCTGCCAGCAGATGTGCCGACTGCTGAAAGCCGTGCGGCTGAACTGGCGTAAGCAGCAGGGTGCGTGGGGAAGCCGGGCTGAGCTGGATGAGGCTGCGCACCGGTACACGCAGCGGCTGGCAGAGGGGATAATGGATAACGGTATTTTTATTGGTGGCGACGAGCAGAACTCTTACCGGCTGTACGATTATGCGGAAAAACATTACGCCTGGGCCATGCGCTGAGCGGATGCAGACGGTTCCGGATGCCACTTTGTTGTTGTTCCGGTTAAAATACTCTCAGTATGACAGTAAGCGGGAACCCGCCAGAATTTTGTGGACAGAGTAAAGAAGGAGAAGGGCACTCAGTGACGCTGACAGAAAAATCGGGCCATCTGGCATGGTGTGCCCTGGTGGCGCTTGCGCTGGCCAGACAGAACGGAGATGCGCTGTCACCGGCACAGGAAAATCTCTTTCTTACCCGCTGGCTGGCGACCGCGCTGAAGCAACGACGTTTTTCGCGTGATGTGGCGCCCGATATAGAGTGGCTTCTGAAACAGGGACGCCAGCTGGGCGTCAGCGCGAAGCTGGCCAGCAAGCTGAATTACCTCTGGCGCTCCTGCACCGGCGAATTGTCTGAGCAAAACGACCTGTTCCGGCTGACATATGCCCTGGAAACAGCGAAAGACATGAGCTGGAATTACCGCCTGTTGAACGATCGGGAATGGTCAGGTCGGTATGCCGTTGCGCTGAACGCCGGCGTAAACGGTATTTATCTCTCGCGGACTAACCTCGACGCGGCATTTGACGACGATGGGCGACAGATAAATCCGCTGCTGACGCGCCTGACCGGTAATGTTGCGGGCGTGGTAAAGCTGTTTAACCGGTGTGGCTGGCAGGCTGATTCGGCACAGGATACTACCCTGCCCCACCAGTTTATGTTGGTAGCCAGCCGGGATGCCTGATAGGTTATCCTGATTATATATGTAATACATTTGTAATCACGTATCAACCACCAAAGGCGTAATCCAGTGTGATGGTATATTGGTTGCAATAACACATGAGGTCACTATAATACAGTTAAGGATGCAGCAGACTGGTTAATCCAGACATCCCGCTACCAGCGTACGCTGGTCAGGCCAAGTCCGGTAAAGGCGCTTCTGAATACCAGAGATACTTTCTGGCGAAACCCACCTTAAGGTGGGTTTTGTTATTTTAGGGGTGTGGTAAGGGTTTTCCTGCCAGTAACTTGCTGGCGATAACGAAGAATCCGACCTTTCCGCCTCCGGGTTTGGAATCAACGGCATAGGCGCTGGTTACATGAATCCGCAGCTTCTTCCGCTCTCTGAACGCCCTGAAGGGTACGTGATAGAAGCAGGTCTCCCCTTCTTCGTTCAGTGCCTCAATAACTGCGTAGCTGCCGTAACCGGCATGAATAATTCTCTGTCGATCAAGGGAAAGTACCAGGTCTTTAAGGTAGCGTTGCGCCAGACTGTAACGGATCTTGCAGAATGGTCGGGATTCTTTTGGCGAATAGTACATCAGCGTTCGTTTTTCCTCTTCACTCTGCTCAGGATAATCCTTGCAAAAACAGTGAAACGAGTAGGAAACGATGAATTTGTATACCTTATCTTCTTTACCTTCACTGCGGTGTGTGTAAACGACCTCATGGGCATCAAGAAAAGAAAGATCCCAGGTTACACCATCTTTATCAGTGAAAGGCCTCCATTTTGCCACTTCGTCAATATTCACACCTTCCCCTCATGCAGCATGCCAACACCTCTGTCTTGCTGACGTTCGCTCTCCGAGGCGTCTGTCGCGCCGGCTATTTTACCACAACCCCTTATTTTACAGGGGGGGGTAATACAAAAGTCATCATTATGAATGACTCATGTAATACATAAGTATTCTATTTTCGTGTCAGAAGATGGCTGTAATCACGGTGATCCAGAGAAAATGTAACACCCAGCTGTGGCGCCACATCCAGCGCAAAAACCTTCAGATACACCTCCGTGCTTTCATAGCGTTCATGCCCCATATAGGCCTGGACGACCTTCGGCGGCACGTGGTTGAAAAACAGATGCATGGCAAAACTGTGCCGCAGCGTCTTTGGATTGATGGCCGGGAGTGCAAATTCAATCCCCTCTTCCCGGGGTCAGTTTGGATATCGAAAATTATTGTACGTTAGGCTCATTTTTTGACCATCAATGATGAGCCAATATCTGGCGAAATTTAACAGAACCGCCTATGCCCCAAATTCCGTATCGGTAGATATCATTTTTGTAGTAACTTTCCTTCCGACCGTATCACAGCCAGAAATAATATAACCATATGATTTATATCGTAAATAAAGGTAGTTATGTTTATTCTTAGTTATACTATAGTGGAGTATGCATTGACGATAATTATATACTCCACTATAGTATATAAAATCAAAAATGGTGAGGTAAATAATGCCCAGTACTCCTGAAGAGAAAAAAAAGGTCCTTACCCGTGTTCGCCGCATTCGGGGTCAGATTGATGCTCTGGAAAGAGCGCTGGAAAATGGTGCTGAATGCCGTTCCATTCTTCAGCAGATAGCTGCCGTTCGCGGAGCAGCTAACGGTCTTATGGCAGAGGTGCTCGAGAGCCACATACGGGAAACCTTTGACCAGAATGACAGCTACAGCCATGAAATCAGTAAATCCGTTGACGATACGATTGAACTGGTTCGCGCCTATCTTAAATAGCTAAGCCATCACATTGAGGATAATTTACATATGAAATCACGTGCTGCCGTTGCATTTGCACCAGGGAAGCCCCTGGAGATTGTTGAAATTGATGTTGCACCACCTAAAAAAGGCGAGGTGCTGATTAAAAATACCCACACCGGTGTCTGCCACACCGATGCCTTTACCCTCTCCGGGAACGATCCTGAGGGCGTTTTCCCGGTGGTTCTCGGCCACGAAGGGGCCGGTGTCGTCGTGGAGGTCGGTGAAGGCGTGACCAGCGTGAAGCCGGGAGACCATGTGATTCCGCTTTACACCGCCGAATGCGGGGAGTGTGAATTCTGTCAGTCCGGGAAAACGAACCTCTGTGTATCGGTTCGCGAAACTCAGGGAAAAGGACTGATGCCTGACGGAACCACCCGCTTTTCTTACAATGGCCAGCCTCTTTACCACTACATGGGATGCTCCACCTTCAGTGAGTATACGGTAGTGGCCGAGGTTTCTCTGGCAAAAATTAACCCGGAGGCAAACCATGAACACGTCTGCCTGCTGGGCTGTGGCGTGACTACCGGGATTGGCGCTGTTCACAACACAGCGAAAGTACAGCCTGGAGATTCTGTCGCTATTTTTGGTCTTGGCGCAATCGGTCTGGCTGCCGTTCAGGGGGCTCGCCAGGCAAAAGCAGGACGCATTATCGCTATCGACACCAACCCGGCCAAATTCGAACTTGCCCGTCAGTTCGGTGCAACCGACTGCATCAACCCGAACGACCATGACAAACCGATTAAAGATGTGCTGCTTGAAATCAACAAATGGGGCATTGACCACACTTTTGAATGTATCGGTAACGTCAACGTTATGCGTGCGGCGCTGGAAAGTGCTCACCGTGGCTGGGGCCAGTCCATTGTCATCGGCGTGGCCGGCGCCGGGCAGGAGATATCCACCCGTCCATTCCAGCTCGTTACCGGGCGCGTATGGAAAGGTTCTGCTTTCGGCGGAGTGAAAGGCCGTACGCAACTTCCGGCCATGGTCGAAGATGCCATGAAGGGTGAAATTGAACTGGAGCCATTTGTTACCCACACGATGACGCTGGATGAAATCAATGAGGCCTTCGATCTTATGCATGAAGGTAAATCAATCCGTACGGTAATCCGTTACTGATAGCGTCTTAACTGAGTCAAACCAACTGAAGGAAATGGATCATGGCAACACCTGTAATTTCTGGTAATGACGTTTTTTCCCACGTCTTCATCGGTGCATCCGATGTTGAAAAATCCGCTGATTTTTACGATGCTGTCCTCGGTACGCTTGGCATCAATAACCTCGGCCCGTTTGGCAATGGCTGGGTACTTTATGGTCGCGAAAAGCCAGCCTTTATTATTGCACGTCCGGGCAACGGTGAAGCGCCATCGGCCAACGGCGTGACTGTCGGCTTTGCAGCTGCAAGTCCGGAAGAAGTTGATGCTTTCCACGCCGCGGGCCTTGCCGCCGGAGGGAAAGATGAAGGTCAGCCTGGCCCGCGCAGCCATCTCCCTGGAGCCTATGCAGCCTACCTGCGAGACCCTGCGGGTAACAAAATCACGGCTTATACGTTCATCTGACGTCCGGCTATAAAGAGACTTCCCCTGACTCCCTGTCAGGGGAAATAACCATGAGACAGAGGCTGATGGAACTCATCGAGCAGCATGCCAGCGCTGGCGGCTGGCAAAACGTATACCGCCATAATTCACAAACACTTAATTGTGAGATGAATTTCGGTGTTTATCTTCCCCCCAAAGCAGCAACAGAAAAACTGCCGGTCCTGTACTGGCTCTCGGGTCTGACCTGTACGGAGCAGAATTTCATCACCAAATCGGGTATGCAGCATTATGCCGCCAGGAACAACATCATCGTCGTTGTTCCTGATACCAGTCCCCGTGGAGAGCATGTCGCAGATGCTGACAGCTACGATCTGGGCCAGGGTGCCGGATTTTATCTGAACGCGACGGAACATCCGTGGAACACGCATTACAGGATGTATGACTATATTCTCCATGAGCTTCCGGATGTTGTCATGGAGCATTTACCTGTAACATCAAGGAAATCAATATCCGGTCACTCCATGGGGGGGCTGGGAGCGCTGGTTCTGTCGCTGCGAAATCCTGATGAATATGTGAGTGTATCGGCATTTTCACCAATAGTGTCACCTTCTCAGGTGCCATGGGGACAACAGGCATTCACCGCGTACCTGGGTGAAAATAAAAAAACGTGGGAGCACTACGATCCCGTCAGTCTCATTTTACAGGGTGCGAAATTACCAGAAATTTTTATTGACCAGGGATTAAGTGACGCCTTTTATGAAGATCAGTTACGCACTAAAAGTCTTGAAAGAGTGTGCAACGAGATGAACATCAACACATCATTCCGATATCATACTGGTTACGACCACAGCTATTATTTCATTTCCAGCTTTATTGGTGAGCACATTGCTTACCATGCCAACAGGCTCAGGCTGTCAGCATGAGTTGATTTCCAGCCTCAGAAAATGTGCTTAATTATCAGGCCCTGTACAGGGCCTGAATCCTGCAGACCTGAGAAGTGCTGTAACCGGTGGCTTCAGCAGTTTCTCTTATGCTCAGTTTCTTGACCTGCCGGTAGTACAGGACTTTCTGATGTCGTTCCTGATCGGCCTGTTTTCCCCGGTATTTTCCCAGCGTATGTGCCCGTTCAATTCCCTGCTTCTGCCGATGGCGGCGGCTCAGCCAGTCCTTATGCGACATCGCGGCCATCAGGTCGATAAGCATATTATTGATGGCGGTTATCACGGCGCGGGTGATTGGGTCAGCCTGCGAAGGATCTTTATCTGACAGCGCCTGCCATGAGGTGGGTACATCGAGGCTGACAATCCGCAGCTCGTGTTGCTCGATTTGCTTTTTCAGCGTCATCCAGTCGCTGTTGCTCAGACGGGTCAGACGGTCTATCTGCTCGACCAGTAAAATATCATTGCGGTGACTGTCCATCAGTAAGCGCCCCAGTTCCGGGCGGTCAAGTTTTGTACCGCTGATGTTCTCCCGGTAGTAACTGGCTATTTTATGTCCCCGCTCCTGAACAAACTGCTCCAGCATCTCTTTTGCCCGATCGGCGAACTGATCTTCCGTCGATGCCCTTAAATAAGCTCTGATGAACATTTTTCCACCACGTTATCGCATTTAAGTTGTTACATTTATTCTATCGCATATAGGTTATGTCATTCATCGTGTGCCGTCACGTTTTGAATATGGCGTCAGGGTGTACCCTTATGCGATAAGCATTTCTGTTAAAAATACCGCATCGGATAATTTACGAGGGAAACTATATGGCAAGGAGGCAGATTCTTTCTCTGTCGGAAAGAGAATCATTACTGGCATTACCGGACGATGAATTAACGCTGACCCGGATGGCGTATTTCAGTGAGCATGATCTGGCACTTATCAGTGCCCACCGTAAACCTGCCAGCCGTTTTGGTTTTGCCGTCCTTCTTTGCTATCTGAAAAATGTCGGCTTTACCCCGGATAAAAAAATCCCTCCCTCTGATGCGCTGCTGAAGCATATCGCCAGCAGGCTAAAACTTACCGGGGATCTCTGGCCAGCCTACCTTTCCGGCAGGGATACCACCCGGCGCGAACATTTAACCGAACTGTACCGCTATCTTGGCTTAAAAGCGTTCACCGGCAAAATACAGCAGGACTGTATTACACACCTGCTGCCGATGGCGACGCGCACCGATAAAGGTATTCTCCTGGCCGAAGAACTACTGGTCTGGCTCCGGCAGAACAACGTGATAATCCCCTCGATTGATGTCGTGGAGCGTTCCTGTGCTGAGGCCATGGCAGGCGGCGATAAAATCGTGTTTCAGACCCTGAATGCCCCGTTAACTCCGGCTCACAGGGATGCTCTGGATTGTTTACTTGAGTCATCGGATAATCAGTCTTCCAGGCTGACATGGCTTCTGCAACCTCCGGGTAAAATCAATGGTAAGAACGTGCTGCAACACCTTGATCGGCTCAGTAGCATTGAATCGCTGGCATTACCGGAAGGTATAGATCGTACCATTCACCAGAACCGGTTGCTGAAACTGGCGCGGGAAGGCCGAAAGATGAGCAGCCGGGATTTGACCCGATTTTCAGCAGCCCGGCGTCATGCGATCCTGGTGTGCGTGCCGGAAGAAGCCAGAGCCACACTGACAGACGAAGTGATTGAGTTGCATGAGCGAATGCTGAACAGCCTTTTCAGCAAAGCCAAAAGAACACAGGCTGAGCGCCTTCAGCAGACCGGAAAGCTGATCCAGTCAAAACTGAGGCAGTACATCAATGTCGGTCAGGCGCTGTCTGATGCCCGTGATTCCGGGGGAGATCCATGGCTCGCAATAGAAAACATACTCCCATGGCCTGAATTTGTCGCCAGTCTGGAGGAAACACGCCATCTCGCCAGAAAAAATAATTTTGACCCGCTGCATATTATTACCGAGAAATACAGCACATTACGGAAATATGCCCCGCGCATGTTGTCAGCTTTACAGTTAATCGCAACTCCGGCAGCGCAACCTCTGGCTGATGCGCTGGTTGTGATCAAGGATATGTACCGGAAGCAGTCACGTAAAGTTCCGGCCACCGCGCCGCTTGAGTTTGTCCCAGAAAGTTGGCGCAAGGTGGTAATTACACCTGCGGGTATTGACCGGCAGTACTATGAATTTTGTGCGCTCAGCGAGCTTAAGGGGGCGTTGCGTTCCGGGGACATCTGGGTTAAAGGTTCACGCCGCTACAAAAATTTTGATGATTACCTCATTCCCGAAAAGGACTTTGACAAACTCACACCGGCGCTGCCACTTCCCGTATCTGCTGATTATCATGAGTACATTACCAGCCGTATGACCCTGCTTCAGTCCAGGCTTGAAGAGGTCAATGCCATGGCTGCCCTTGGTGAACTGCCCGATGTGGAAATATCTTACAGGGGCGTAAAAGTCTCTCCGCTGGATAACAGCGTTCCGGTGCAGGTTTCACCGCTGGCAGAGCTGGTTTACAGCATGCTACCGCGCCCTAAAATCACGGAAATTCTCGATGAGGTAAACAGCTGGACGACGTTTACCCGACATTTTTCGCATATAAAAACTGACATTACCCGTCCCGATATCCGCCTGCTTCTCACCACCATTCTTGCGGATGGCATCAATCTTGGCCTGACCAAAATGGCGGAAGCCTGCCCCGGTAGCACCAAATCATCACTCGAAGATATTCAGGCATGGTACATCCGCGAAGAAACCTATTCAGCAGCCCTTGCAGAGCTGGTAAACGCGCAGGGGAAAAGGCCGCTGGCGGCATTCTGGGGAGACGGGACAACATCATCATCAGATGGACAGAATTTCAGAACAGGCAGATCAGGCCGCTACGCAGGGCAGGTTAACCCGAAATACGGGCAGGAGCCCGGACGTCAGTTTTATACCCATATTTCGGATCAATACAGCCCGTTTTACACCTGCATAATCAGTCGGGTCAGAGATTCAACCCATGTGCTCGATGGCTTGCTGTACCACGAAAGCGACCTGGAAATCAGGGAGCATTACACCGATACAGCGGGTTTCACCGATCATGTCTTTGCCCTGATGCATCTGCTGGGATTTGCGTTCTGTCCGCGAATCAGGGATCTCCACGACAAGAAGCTATTTATCAAAGGGAAAGCAGGCCAGTACCCGGCGCTTCAGTCACTGATATCAACAACCAGCCTGAATCTGAAAGAGATCGAAATTCACTGGCGTGAAGTGCTGCGTCTGGCAACCTCGATAAAGCAGGGAACCGTGACGGCATCCCTGATGCTGAAAAAGCTTGCCAGCTACCCCAAGCAAAACGGGCTGGCCAAAGCACTGAGAGAAATTGGCCGTATTGAACGAACGCTGTTTATGCTCGACTGGTTCCGCGATCCTGCACTGCGTCGGCGGGTACAGGCGGGGCTGAATAAAGGTGAAGCCCGTAACGCGCTGGCGCGAGCGGTATTTATGCACCGGCTGGGAGAAATCAGGGACCGAAAACCGGAAAATCAGAGCTATCGCGCCAGTGGACTGACGCTCCTGACAGCTGCCATATCCCTGTGGAATACCGTCTATATGGAAAGAGCTGTCGATGCTCTGAAGCGTAAGGGAGTGAAGATCAACGAGCAACTGCTGTCGCATTTGTCCCCGCTAGGCTGGGAACACATCAATCTGACAGGCGATTATATATGGAAAAGCAACCGGATACCGTCAGCCGGTAAGTTTCGTCGGCTGAGGCCAGCTAAATTAGGCAGGTCAAAAAATAACCTTAACGTACAATAATTTTCGATATCCAAACTGACCCCTCTTTGACTTTTTCGCACCGCCTTTTGTGCCGCAGAGCGGCACACCCCAACTGGCAAATACGAATGCGTCTCATCTGTTGACAGGGCTGCTGAAGAGAAGTAAGGTAAATAAATACTGTATATAAACACAGTATTTATTTATTGCACTCAACCAGAAAAAGGACCTCACAATGGCTGAACAGAAGATAAACGCCCTGGTACTGAACGGCGTGAACGACGACATCACCGAACTCAAATCCCTCATATGAGACGACAATAACTCAGTCCGCCTGGTGCTGATTATTCTGGCCGGTTTTGTAATCTGAATGTCATGTACATGCTCCAACAGGAAATGGCGTGACGCTCAATACTTCTCAGGTCAGTTACTACATGACTCAACGTAAAAAAGGGGCAACCCAGCATATCTCGGCCATGAAGGCCGGTATCTCTGTCCGATCTGGTCGCCGGATCGAGAAAGAACAGTGGTCGAAAGCCGGTGAACGCCACTGGCGAACGCGTAAAGATCCACTTGAAGCTGTGTGGGACAGCGAGCTTGTCCCTTTGCCGGCCGGCGCAGGCAGTGACAAGGTTCCCGGGCGCGATATCAACATGATGGCCGCTCAGGTCAGCCTTTTCAACACCGAAAAAGTGAATTTTGAACCCGGGATGAATACCGTCAACCTGCCGGTGCGCGGATTTATCACCACGGACAGCGACGGGCGGCAGTCGGTGATGCTGGTGAAAACCGGTACCGGCGGGGTGTCTGCGACGGTTCCCGTGCTGAACGCCGTGCGTGACAAGGCCACCGGTCTGGATAAAATCACGGTGCCGGCGGTGGCCGGGGCCCCGTCAAGGACGATTCTGGTGAATCCGGTACCGGTCGGTCCTGCGGCACCGTCCCACACCGGGAACAGTACACCGGTTCCGGTGACGCCGGTACATACCGGTACGGAGGTGAAACAGGCTGACAGCATCGTCACCACCACGTTCCCGGCCGCGGACATGCCACCACTGCAGGACTTCATCTACTGGCAGCCCGATGCGACCGGGACGGGCGTGGAGCCCATCTATGTTATTCTGAACAGTCCTTATGGTGAAACTAACGCAAAGGGTAAATACAGTGGACGCCCTTATCATACCGACAGAGCTGGCGGCCCCGTTCAGAACCTGGACTGGAAAACAACCACGATTGACCGGACAGGCGTGGATAAGGTGAAACTGCATACAGGACGGTTTGGCGAATCCCCGGATAACAAAGTGATGATTGAGCGCCTGGAAAAAATCCTGAAGGGAGAATTACAGGCTACGGATACAGACAAACGTTTTTATACTCATGAAGTCAGGGAACTGGAGCGCTACAGGAATCTGGGTATTAAGGACGGTCTAATACCTGAAAATTATGATGAGGTCTGGAATAACACTCATACTGCAACCCTGGAAGATTATAAGATAAATGAAAAAGAGCAGCCGTTGTATACACCAGAGGCAAATGAAGCTTATCGCAAAGCAGAGGAGGGTAAATGATGTTGGACCTTGAAGGTATTTATAAAAACGAGAGCGTAGAAGACGTTCTTTTGCACTTCGCCTTGCGAACACCCTACCCGGCTATCGATCGGATGTATGTAAATTATAAATTTGATGTAATTTCTAATGGTGAGTTATTGAGAACCCACCAACGACTGTTTAAAGAAGGTAAGTTAAAAAAAACTGGTAATCCTCTACCAGAAAAAGGTCCAAACTGGAAAGAGCCAAAATTCGTGACTGAAAAAAAATACGGCATTAAATAATTTTTCCGTTTGACATTGAGCCAGCAGATTTATTGCTGGCTCTCTTTTTGGCTCTGTGGGGTCTGAAGGGCTCTGTCGCATTAAGAAGTCGTCAGATAACCCAGCGGTGGAGCGTGGAGTGGTCAGCGTCGAGCAGGATGTTTAAACCGTTATGGCAGCATGGCCGGGCGATTTGTTTTGCTGACGGATGGTTCGAATGGGTGAAGGAAGGCGATAAGAAGCAAACCGTCTGGAAGAGCAGGAGTTGTCAGTCCTGGCGCTGCATCTGTTGCAGATTTGTCTGGTCTATGTGAACACGCTGATGATCCAGCAGGTACTCCATGAGCCCGTTTGGCTGTCACGAATGAAGGCAGAAGACTTCAGGGCCCTGACGCCGCTGATTTACGCCCATGTAAACCCCTACGGGATATTTGAACTTGATATGGAAACAAGGTTGCCGATCGAGGTGGTTGGCTGAAAGTTGGCAGTTATCGCAGCTACCCGGTCACTACCCCTAACAGCCCGCCAACGCGGAGATACGCCCCGACGGCGGCTACGCCTTGTCGTGACCACTCCGACAGCGCACATAGGCTTCTGTGTCGCTTTCAGCGGGTTTTGGTCTGGCAGGGAGAAGAGATGGATTGGTGGAAACTATCAAATCTGTAACCGGCTACGCCGCCACTCACTCACTGAGCCATATTCAACGCCCGCTGGCGCCTCCATGTCGCTTCGCGCCATTCAGTGGACTGGCTGCGCACTGCTCGCCAGTCCGGTATGTATGTGATATAAACGATTGTGTTTATAAACACTTTTGTGGATATCGTTATGCTGCTGACCGACTACATTGACAGCGTGTACGGAACGGCACGCGGAAACCGGGCTCGCTTTCTGAAGGACAACCCGGATATCCTTCCCCAGGAGCTGAGTCGTTGGCTTAAGGCTGGCCTGAAAATCAGGCCAGAGACCGGCGAAATCTACAAGCCCGTATCACGCCGCGTCAGGATACCGTCGGCGGTTGCCGCCGGGGCTGGCGTCTTTCTCTCTGACAACCGTAGAGTTTGCCTGCCAGCGCCGGATCGTCAAACTCATCCAGCCACCGGGTGGAGTACGGATACGGGCTGCGTTTACCCGTATAGAACAGCACCGGTATCACCAGTGGCAGTTTTTTATGCCCTGCCTCCAGGTGGCGCTGCATGGCGCCTACCGCATAGCGTATGAGGCGGAAAGCCATATGTTTGTCCGGCGTTGACTGGTGTTCGACCAGAACATGAATATATCTGTCGTCGGCTGTAGTTTTCAGGCGTTTCTATATCACCATAATCGTCACTTTCATTAACAATTGCGCAGTGGAATTTATGGCCGAGACTCATGAACCAGAGAAGTAACCTTGATGAAACACATAAATTCTGCCATTCATCATTCCTCTGGTTCATAAACGCATGTACACTCAGATTTGGGTAAACAGGGCGGTATCGCTTGCCTTTTCAGCCCCGTCCTGTCCGAATAATTTTGCCTTGCCGCTATGCGGTTTAACATTGCTGGTTTCGGAATACTCCCAGCTTAAAACCGTACTCCCCGCAGAAGGCCTCAGGGTTTCTGTAAGCATGATAGTGCCGTCTTCTGTGGTGATCGTCAGCGTCACATAATCTCCCGCTACAAGCTCTACAGCCGTTCCGGAAAAATCGTATCCATATCCGCTACTCAGGTCTGCATAGTAACTTTGTGATATCGCAATTTTACTCATAAAAAGAACCTCATCATTTGTATCTGTCGCTGGCTACCCGGAACCAGCAGGAGGACTGTCAAAGACAGCAAGTATATATCGCAATCAATAGCGGCACCAAACAACCATCCATTAATATGATATAAATCAATGAAATATAATTCACCGTGCGGTCAGGCATGCTGCACCAAACTGATGGATCCCGGCATTGGCATATACGTGACCGTTGCTCAGGAACATGTAGTACCGTGAAGGGGAGCCTTTTCTCTGGCCCGCACAGCCGGGTAGCCATTGCTCTGAGGCAGGCTGAGCGACCACTCACTCCACAGGCTTCTGTAGTGGTTTACTGAATTTGGCCACCTGAACAGAGGTGATATGCTCACCTCAGAACATTACAGGTGCCTCAATGAAAAAAAGAAATTTCAGTGCAGAGTTTAAACGCGAATCCGCTCAACTGGTCC
>NISF01000012.1:0-20395 GCA_002270295.1 Enterobacter sp. 10-1
TAGCAGTAAACCGGGGCAATAAACCGGTAGTTGTAGAGAAATTCGGTGGAGCGGTAGTTCAGTCGGTTAGAATACCTGCCTGTCACGCAGGGGGTCGCGGGTTCGAGTCCCGTCCGTTCCGCCACTTATTAGAAAATTAAGCCTGCTTAACTAGCAGGCTTAATAATAAGCAGTATTTAGGGGCGTAGCTCAGTTGGTAGAGCACCGGTCTCCAAAACCGGGTGTCGCGAGTTCGAGTCTCTCCGCCCCTGCCATATAATGATCCTTTGCTTCGGCAAAGGATTTTTTTTGCCTGAAATTCCCTATCGTGACGATCTCTCAACACCCTCCGTCCCTGGAGAGGTGCGCTTATTCCAGGATGCTGGTTTTCAGAATCTCACGGATCTGCGCCTGTTTATCACTGTTTTGTAGCCAGATGGCGTACAGCGGGCGCGAAAGCGTGGTGCCATCCGTTACCGCGTGAAGAGCGTTTTTACCCTTTGCCCAGTGCGTTGGTAGCCACGTACAGCCATTGAGAGGGGCGAGCTGCTGGTACGCCAGTTCAGCGGAACTGGTGGTGAGCAAAGGTACGTCATCACTACCAATCAATCCGACTTCATTTTGCTGAAAATCCGGCCCCCATTCCAGGCGCAGGTAGTTCAATTCGTTTTTGTTTTTAACCGGCGCAGCGCAATAAAGGGTTAGGGTGAAATTACCGAGCAACTGGCTGCTTAACTCATCCATCTTCGGCGATTCTGTCGTGATCAGCAGATCAAGCTGTCGTTCATGCAACTGCTTGACGAGCGACTGACGCTGGGCAATACGGGCCTCGAACTGCAGGTTATAGGGCTCCCTGTACAGTTTCCCCAGCCATCCATTAAGCATGCACTCCCAAAGAGATGCGCTGCCACCAATCGAAAACTCATTGTGTCGGGAGGAGTTGGCAACCTCTTTACGCGCGGCCTGCCAGGTATTCATCAGGGTTTCAGCATAGGGTAGCAACTTCTCTCCGGCTGGGGTCAAACGGATATTGTTGCGATGACGGGTAAAAAGGTTAACGCCAAGCTGATTTTCCAGCTGGCGAATACGAAAGCTAACTGCTGACTGCGTCAGGTAAAGCGCCTCCGCTGCTCGCCCAAAGTGGCGAGTTCTGCTCACCTCAAGGAAAGTTTTGAGCAATTCCGTATCCACACTCTTCTCCGCAAAATTATTTGTCGTAATGATTTAAATCTTTTGTTTTACACTCTGTCAAGCGTAACTAATACTCCGCGCCATAAATAGCTCGGCCAAAGAATCAGGAGCGTGTAGGATGGCGGAAAGCTTTATGACGACTAATCGTTTTTTCGATAATAAAAATTATCCGCGCGGGTTCTCCCGTCATGGTGATTTCACCATCAAAGAGGCGCAACTGCTGGAACAGCATGGTTATGCCTTTAACGAACTGGAACTGGGTAAACGCGAACCTGTCACTGAAGATGAAAAACAGTTTGTTTCGGTATGCCGCGGTGAGCGTGAGCCGGTAACAGAAGTGGAGCGCGTGTGGATTAAATACATGGCGCGTATTAAGCGACCTAAGCGTTTCCATACGCTCTCCGGCGGTAAACCGCAGGTAGAAGGCGCTGAAGATTACACTGAAAGCGATGATTAAGAAAAAGGGCGAAAGCCCTTTTTTTATGCCATAAGTTTCTGCAGGTGGTTCAACATCCGGTCTATCGCCCGATAGCCTAGCGCCTCCTGCAGATGATGGCGTTCAATGCGCGGCTCGTGTTTTATATCCGCGATAGTCCTCGCCACCTTAAGCAACCGTTGCCAGGCCCGTATAGAGAGTCCCAGCTGCGTCAGGGTCTGTTCAAGCCAGATGGCGTCGTTCTTATTCAACGGACACCAGGTTTTCATCTCACTATTATCTAAATCAGCGTTGAGCTTGTTCTGTCGCTCCAGCTGCCTCTCACGCGCGGCAAGAACCCTTCGGCGGACCGTCGCGCTGTCCTCTCCACCACCACCTTGCTGGCTGAGTACTCCGGGCGGCGGCAGCGGTATTTCCAAAGAGAGATCGAAGCGGTCAAGGAAGGGGCCGGACAGCCGCCCCAGATAGCGCAGCGTCTGCTCGGGAGAGGCGCGATTGTGATGACCCTGATAATGTCCGGTCGGGCTGGGATTCATGGCGGCAATCAGCTGGAAATGCGCCGGATAGTCAATTTTTGCTCGGGTGCGAGAAATATGAATCTTTCCAGACTCAATTGGCTCGCGCAGGGCATCCAGCACCCTGCGTTCAAACTCCGGCAGCTCGTCAAGAAACAGCACCCCATTATGGGCCAGCGAGATCTCGCCGGGCGCGGGTATGGCGCCACCGCCGACCATTGCCGCGACCGAGGCGCTGTGATGCGGCGCGCGAAACGGCCTGTGGCGCCATCGGGTGGTCGCGTAATTGGTACTCACCAGACTGAGAATCGCAGCGCTTTCAAGCGCCTCCTGATTGGTTAATGGAGGCAGTAATCCAGGCAACCGGCTGGCAAGCATCGTTTTCCCTGTTCCTGGGGGACCGATTAACAGCAGGTTATGCCCGCCGGCAGCGACGATTTCCAGCGCGCGCTTGCCCTGCTGCTGGCCAATGACGTCACGTAAATCATGGCGTGTTTCCTGCGCCTCTTCTGCTGCTGCCACGGGAGGAGGGAGCGGATGCTGTCCCGCCACAAAGGCACAGACCTCCTGCAGGTGTCCGGCGACAAGGCAGTCGCTGCCGCCAATAAGCCCCACTTCGGCCGCGTTATCTTCGGCAACAATAATCTGCCGTCCGGCCCTGATGGCCTCCATTGCGCTGGAGATAGCGCCGGGAACGCCGCGTAGGGCTCCTGTAAGCGCGAGCTCGCCGATAAACTCGTATTGATTCAGTCCGGGAGCCTCCAGCTGTTCGGAGGCGACCAGAAGCGCGAGAGCGATAGGTAAATCGTACCGTCCTCCTTCTTTTGGCAAATCGGCAGGCGCGAGGTTAATGGTGATTTTTTTCGCCGGAAAGGTGTAGCCACTGTTAATTATTGCGCTGCGTACCCGGTCACGAGCCTCCCTGACGGTTGTTTCCGGTAGCCCGACCATAGTCAGACCTGGAAGGCCGCTGCTGATATGAACCTCAATAGTAATAAGCGGGGCGCTGATACCGAGAGCGGCCCGCGTGTAGACAATAGCGAGTGACATAGTGCCTCCTGAGTGTGGGCATCATGTCGGCAACATCGCCATTAGTCATCCGCAGGAACTGCATTTTACGCTCCACGTTCCGAATAATTCACCGCAGATCGTTACATACTTTTCGTTATTGAATCCGGCTCGCAGGTTGCCGCCAGGGCAAGACGGTGGGGGGTAAAAAGCCATAGGGCAACGCGATAAATTGAAATATCTTCACTTTATATTTTTCTCATTAAAAACAATTGTTTTACTGGAAATTGTTAGCGTGATCAGAAAACGAACCATAAAAAAATCTTGTATTTAATGTGATGTCTGTGGTACCTCTTTAGGTATTCCTTCGAACAAGAAGCCAGAAAGTACATAAAATGACAGCCCTTCTACGAGTGATTAGCCTGGTCGTGATTAGCGTGGTGGTGATTATTATCCCACCGTGCGGGGCAGCACTTGGACGAGGAAAGGCATAGAAATCAAGCCTTAACGAACTAAGACCCCCGCACCGAAAGGTCCGGGGGTTTTTTTATAACTTAAAAATGATAAGCGGGGAGCAGAGAATGAATATCAGCATAAAATTCTGTTTCTGCCGATCTATAGCGGGGAAGTAACTATGAATGGCGCGCAGTGGGTGGTACATGCTTTGCGGACACAGGGAGTCGATACGGTTTTCGGCTATCCGGGTGGCGCGATTATGCCGGTTTACGATGCGTTGTATGACGGCGGCGTGGAACACCTGTTGTGCCGTCACGAGCAGGGGGCAGCAATGGCGGCCATCGGCTATGCGCGGGCAACCGGTAAAACGGGCGTTTGCATCGCGACTTCCGGCCCTGGCGCGACTAACCTGATCACCGGCCTGGCGGATGCCCTGCTGGATTCTATTCCCGTTGTCGCGATTACCGGCCAGGTAGCGGCACCGCTTATCGGCACCGATGCTTTTCAGGAAATCGACGTGCTGGGCTTATCATTGGCCTGCACCAAACATAGCTTCCTGGTGCAGTCGCTGGAAGAGCTGCCGCGGGTCATTGCTGAAGCGTTCCTGGTCGCGAACTCTGGCCGTCCAGGTCCGGTGCTGGTCGATATTCCGAAAGATATTCAGCTGGCGACCGGCGAGTTCGACCCCTATTTTTCCACGGTCGCTGATGACGTAGCCTTCCCTTATGCCGAGGTTGAGCAAGCGCTGCAGATGCTGGCTCAGTCGCAAAAGCCGATGCTGTACATCGGCGGCGGCGTCGGTATGGCGCAGGCTGTTCCCGCCCTGCGTGAGTTTATTGCGGTCACGCAAATGCCAGCGACCTGCACGCTGAAGGGGCTGGGCGCGGTTGATGCAGAATACGCCTATTACCTGGGGATGCTGGGCATGCACGGGACTAAGGCGGCTAACCTGGCGGTACAGGAGTGCGATCTGCTGATTGCGATAGGCGCGCGTTTTGACGACCGCGTGACCGGTAAGCTGAATACTTTTGCTCCGCATGCCAAAGTTATCCATATGGATATCGATCCGGCGGAGCTGAACAAGCTGCGTCAGGCGCATATTGCCCTGACCGGCGATCTCAATACGCTGCTGCCGGCCCTGCAGCAGCCGCTGGCCATTGACGCCTGGCGTCAGCGCAACGCGGAGCTGCGCGCCGAGCATGCATGGCGCTATGACTACCCGGGCGAAAGTATCTACGCCCCGCTGTTGCTCAAGCAGCTTTCCGATCGCAAACCGCCTGAAAGCGTGGTGACCACCGACGTGGGCCAGCATCAGATGTGGTCAGCACAGCATATGACCTACACCCGTCCGGAGAATTTCATTACCTCCAGCGGCTTAGGTACGATGGGCTTCGGTCTGCCGGCGGCGGTAGGCGCTCAGGTCGCGCGCCCGAACGATACGGTAATCTGTATCTCCGGTGACGGCTCCTTCATGATGAATGTTCAGGAGCTGGGCACCGTAAAACGCAAGCAGCTGCCGCTGAAGATCCTGCTGCTGGATAATCAGCGCTTAGGAATGGTTCGTCAGTGGCAGCAGCTGTTTTTCCAGGAGCGTTATAGCGAAACGATCCTGACCGATAACCCCGATTTTGTCACTTTGGCCAGCGCCTTCGGCATTCCTGGCCAACATATCACCCGTAAAGACCAGGTTGAAGCGGCTCTCGACACCATGCTTTCGAGCCAGGGGCCATACCTGCTTCATGTCTCAATCGATGAGCTTGAGAATGTCTGGCCGTTGGTGCCGCCCGGCGCCAGTAACTCAGAAATGCTGGAGAAATTATCATGATGCAACATCAGGTCGCTTTGCAGGCCCGCTCCAACCCGGAAACCTTAGAGCGCGTGCTGCGCGTGGTGCGCCATCGTGGCTTTCAGATTTGCGCTATGAATATGGAGACCGCCGCGGATACCCGCAATATAAATATCGAATTGACCGTTGCCAGCCAGCGGCCCGTCGAATTACTGTTTAGTCAATTAAGCAAACTGGTGGACGTTGCCTGCGTCGAAATCCAGCAACCCACATCACAACAAATCCGCGCATAGGCGCAAGGGAAGAAAAATGACGACGAAAAAAGCTGATTACATTTGGTTCAACGGCGAGATGGTTCCTTGGGGAGAAGCTAAGGTCCACGTTATGTCGCATGCGCTGCATTACGGTACTTCCGTTTTTGAAGGCATCCGCTGCTATGACTCGCACAAAGGACCGGTGGTGTTCCGTCATCGTGAACATATGCAGCGTTTGCATGATTCAGCCAAAATCTACCGTTTCCCGGTTTCGCAGAGCGTTGATGAGCTGATGGAAGCCTGTCGTGAAGTCATTCGTAAAAACGGCCTGACCAGCGCCTATATTCGTCCGCTGGTCTTTGTCGGTGACGTGGGCATGGGCGTCAACCCGCCAGAAGGGTATACCACTGACGTGATCATCGCGGCGTTCCCATGGGGAGCCTATCTTGGCGCCGAAGCGCTGGATCAGGGGATCGATGCAATGGTTTCTTCCTGGAACCGCGTCGCGCCGAATACGATCCCGACCGCAGCGAAAGCCGGCGGCAACTACCTTTCCTCTCTGCTGGTCGGCAGCGAAGCGCGTCGACACGGTTACCAGGAAGGCATCGCGCTGGACGTTAACGGCTACATTTCTGAAGGCGCCGGTGAGAACCTGTTTGAAGTGAAAGATGGCGTGCTCTTTACCCCGCCGTTTACCTCTTCCGCGCTGCCGGGCATCACGCGCGACGCCATCATTAAGCTGGCAAAAGATCTGAATATCGAAGTTCGCGAGCAGGTACTGTCGCGCGAATCCCTGTACCTGGCGGACGAAGTCTTCATGTCCGGTACTGCAGCAGAAATTACGCCGGTGCGTAGCGTTGACGGCATTCAGGTTGGCGAAGGCCGCTGTGGCCCGGTGACTAAGCGTATTCAGCAAGCATTCTTTGGCCTCTTCACCGGTGAAACCGAGGATAAATGGGGCTGGTTGGATCAAGTTAACCAATAAGTATAAAAAGTGGGGCGACACGCAGCGCCCCATTTAACAGAAACTGGGAGTAAAAGCATGCCTAAGTACCGTTCCGCCACCACCACTCATGGCCGTAATATGGCGGGTGCCCGCGCGCTGTGGCGCGCAACCGGGATGACAGACGCTGATTTCGGTAAACCGATTATCGCCGTTGTGAACTCCTTTACCCAATTCGTACCGGGTCACGTACACCTGCGCGATCTGGGTAAGCTGGTCGCCGAGCAAATTGAAGCCTCGGGCGGCGTTGCTAAAGAGTTCAACACCATCGCGGTGGATGACGGGATCGCCATGGGTCACGGGGGTATGCTTTATTCACTGCCATCCCGCGAGCTGATCGCCGACTCGGTAGAGTACATGGTCAACGCACACTGTGCTGATGCCATGGTCTGCATTTCCAACTGCGACAAAATCACCCCAGGGATGCTGATGGCCTCTCTGCGCCTGAATATTCCGGTGATCTTTGTCTCCGGCGGCCCGATGGAAGCGGGTAAAACCAAGCTTTCTGACAAAATCATTAAGCTCGATCTGGTCGATGCGATGATTCAGGGCGCGGACCCGAAGGTTTCTGACGAACAGAGCGAGCAGGTTGAGCGTTCCGCCTGTCCGACCTGCGGCTCCTGTTCCGGGATGTTTACCGCCAACTCGATGAACTGCCTGACCGAAGCGCTGGGCCTGTCGCAGCCGGGTAACGGCTCCCTGCTGGCCACTCACGCCGATCGTAAACAGCTGTTCCTCAACGCCGGGAAACGGATTGTCGAGCTGACCAAACGCTATTACGAGCAGGATGATGCCTCCGCGCTGCCGCGTAACATCGCCAGCAAAGCGGCGTTTGAAAACGCCATGACCCTGGATATCGCCATGGGCGGCTCCACGAATACCGTTCTGCACCTGCTGGCAGCGGCGCAGGAAGCGGAAATCGACTTCACCATGAGCGATATCGATAAGCTGTCGCGCAAAGTGCCGCAGCTGTGCAAAGTGGCGCCGAGTACGCAGAAATATCATATGGAAGACGTTCACCGCGCCGGCGGCGTGCTGGGGATCCTCGGCGAGCTGGATCGCGCCGGTCTGCTGAACCGCGAGGTGAAAAACATCCTCGGCCTGACCCTGCCGCAAACGCTCGATCGCTACGATGTGATGCTGACCCAGGACGACGCGGTGAAAGCGATGTTCCGCGCCGGCCCGGCGGGTATCCGTACCACCCAGGCGTTCTCGCAGGATTGCCGCTGGGATACGCTGGACGACGATCGCGCGGAAGGCTGTATTCGTTCGCTGGAACATGCCTACAGCAAAGACGGTGGCCTTGCCGTGCTGTACGGCAATTTTGCTGAAAACGGCTGTATCGTAAAAACCGCAGGCGTTGATGACAGCATCCTGAAGTTTACCGGCCCGGCAAAAGTGTATGAAAGCCAGGATGATGCGGTAGAAGCCATCCTCGGCGGTAAAGTTGTCGCGGGCGATGTCGTGGTTATTCGCTACGAAGGGCCGAAAGGCGGTCCTGGCATGCAGGAAATGCTCTATCCGACGACGTTCCTGAAATCAATGGGCCTCGGTAAAGCCTGTGCGCTGATCACCGACGGTCGCTTCTCCGGCGGCACTTCCGGTCTGTCGATTGGGCACGTTTCACCAGAAGCGGCGAGCGGCGGCAATATCGCCATCATCGAAGACGGCGATACCATCGCCATTGATATCCCGAACCGCGGTATTCAGCTGCAGCTGAGCGACGCCGAAATTGCCGCACGCCGTGAAGCGCAGGAAGCCCGGGGTGATAAAGCCTGGACGCCGAAAGCGCGTGAGCGTCAGGTTTCCTTCGCTCTTCGTGCGTACGCCAGCCTGGCAACGAGCGCTGATAAAGGCGCGGTACGCGATAAATCGAAACTTGGGGGTTAATCATGGCCGAGTCACAACCCCTGTCCGCCGCCCCTGAGGGGGCGGAGTATCTCAGAGCGGTGCTGCGCGCGCCGGTCTATGAAGCAGCGCAGATTACGCCGCTGCAAAAAATGGAAAAAATCTCTTCGCGGCTGGATAACGTCATCCTCGTGAAGCGGGAAGATCGGCAGCCGGTCCATAGCTTCAAGCTCCGCGGGGCTTACGCGATGATGGCGGGGCTGAATGAAGCGCAAAAAGCGCGCGGCGTGATCACCGCTTCCGCGGGCAACCATGCCCAGGGCGTGGCGTTTTCCGCCTCGCGCCTTGGCGTTAAGGCGCTGATTGTTATGCCTACCGCAACGGCTGACATCAAGGTTGATGCCGTGCGCGGCTTTGGCGGCGAAGTGCTGCTGCACGGCGCTAATTTTGATGAAGCGAAAGCGAAAGCCATTGAGCTGGCGCAGCAGCAGAATTTCACCTGGGTCCCGCCGTTCGATCATCCGATGGTCATTGCCGGCCAGGGCACGCTGGCGCTCGAATTACTGCAGCAGGACGCCCATCTTGACCGCGTTTTCGTGCCGGTGGGCGGCGGCGGTCTGGCTGCGGGCGTGGCGGTGCTGATCAAGCAGCTGATGCCGCAGATCAAAGTGATTGCGGTTGAGGCCGAAGATTCAGCCTGCCTGAAGGCGGCGCTGGAAGCCGGTCATCCTGTGGACCTGCCGCGCGTTGGGCTGTTTGCTGAAGGCGTCGCGGTGAAGCGCATCGGCGATGAGACTTTCCGCGTTTGCCAGGAGTATCTCGACGATATTATCACCGTCGATAGCGACGCCATCTGTGCGGCGATGAAAGACCTGTTTGAAGACGTTCGCGCAGTGGCTGAGCCTTCCGGCGCGCTGGCGCTGGCGGGCATGAAAAAATATATCGCGCAGCACAATATTCGCGGCGAACGGCTGGCGCACGTCTTGTCCGGAGCGAACGTTAATTTCCACGGCCTGCGCTACGTTTCCGAACGCTGTGAGCTAGGGGAGCAGCGCGAGGCGCTGCTGGCGGTGACGATCCCGGAAGAGAAGGGCAGCTTCCTGAAGTTCTGCCAGCTGCTGGGCGGCCGCTCGGTCACTGAGTTTAACTATCGCTTTGCGGACGCCAAAGATGCCTGCATTTTTGTCGGCGTTCGCCTGAGCCGCGGCCTGGAAGAACGCAAAGAGATTCTGGACCTGCTGCACGAGGGGGGTTATAGCGTCGTCGATCTCTCCGATGATGAAATGGCCAAACTCCACGTGCGCTACATGGTCGGCGGCCGTCCGTCGAAGCCGCTGCAGGAACGCCTGTTTAGCTTCGAGTTCCCGGAATCACCGGGGGCGTTGCTTAAGTTCCTGCATACTCTGGGCACCCACTGGAACATCTCTCTGTTCCACTACCGTAGCCATGGTACCGACTATGGACGGGTACTGGCGGGCTTTGAGCTGGGCGATCATGAGCCGGATTTTGAAACCCGACTGCATGAGCTGGGCTACGACTGCCACGACGAAACTCATAATCCGGCATTCCGCTTTTTCCTCGCGGGCTAGTGGCCCGGGTTGGGCAAAATCGACCAGAATGCATCGATAAGCGGCTCATACAGCCGCTTTTTTTGTGCGCACACGCCGAGCTCAAAAGGCGTTTTCTCATCGCTGCGCTCTAAAATCATCACGCGGTTACGCACCGGTTCCGGGCTGTTCTCCAGCACCACCTCAGGCAGGAGCGCGACGCCGCAGCCGAGGGCGACCATGGAAACCATCGCCTCGTGGCCGCCCACGGTGGCATAAATCGACGGATTGCTGATTTTATGCCGCCGAAACCACAGTTCAATGCGCCGACGCACGGGCCCCTGATCGGCCATGATAAACGGCACGGTCGACCAGTCGGGCTGTTCCAGAGTGACCTGGTTACGCACCGGGCAGGCTAAGGCCGGGGCGATCAGGACCACCGCCAGATTTTCCAGCATCGAGAAGGCTACCGAACCGGGCAGCGTTTCCGGTTTCCCGGCAATGGCCAGGTCTGCCTCGCCGGTGACGACCTTCTCCATCGCGTCGGCGGCATCGCCGGTCGAGAGCTTGATCTCTACCGAAGGATGGGCGGCGCGAAAGCGATCGAGGATCGGCGGGAGATGGCTATAGGCTGCGGTGACGGAACAGAAGATATGCAGCTCGCCGGAGAGCGATGGCCCCTGTTGATCGATAGCGTGGCGCAGCTGCTGATACTGCAGCAGGGTCTGCTGGGCGAAAAGGCGCAGTTCTTCCCCCGCTTCGGTTAGCGTAACGGTGCGGTTATCGCGCACGAACAGCGGCTGGCCGAGGTCCTCTTCCAGACGCTGGATCTGCCGTGAAAGGGTCGAGGGGCTAACGTGCATAGCCCGCGCGCTGCGGCCAAAATGACGGCTTTCAGCCAGATGCAGGAAGGTTTTCAGATCGCGTAAATCCACGGGCCGCACTCCACGACTTTACATTGCAGATATTGCAACGTTACGTTGTGAATATATCAATTTCCGCAATGTATTTCCTGTCATATAGTAAGTTCATTCTCGCAAAAGCGAACCGAACAATAAGACACGCAACATCACGGAGTATCACCATGGCTAACTACTTTAATACACTGAATCTGCGTCAGCAGCTGGCACAGCTGGGCAAATGTCGCTTTATGGCGCGCGATGAATTCGCCGATGGCGCGAGCTACCTTCAGGGTAAAAAAGTGGTCATTGTCGGCTGCGGCGCTCAGGGTCTGAACCAGGGCCTGAACATGCGCGACTCTGGCCTGGATATCTCCTACGCCCTGCGTAAAGAAGCGATTGCAGAAAAGCGCGCTTCCTGGCGTAAAGCGACCGAAAACGGCTTTAAAGTCGGCACCTATGAAGATCTGATCCCGCAGGCCGATCTGGTGGTTAACCTGACGCCGGACAAACAGCACTCTGACGTTGTTCGTTCAGTACAGCCGCTGATGAAAGACGGCGCGGCGCTGGGCTACTCCCACGGTTTTAACATCGTTGAAGTCGGCGAGCAGGTTCGTAAAGACATCACCGTAGTGATGGTGGCGCCGAAGTGCCCGGGTACCGAAGTTCGCGAAGAGTACAAACGCGGTTTTGGCGTACCAACGCTGATCGCTGTTCACCCGGAAAACGACCCGAAAGGCGAAGGTATGGCCATCGCGAAAGCATGGGCAGCGGCGACCGGCGGTCACCGTGCGGGCGTGCTGGAATCCTCCTTCGTGGCGGAAGTAAAATCTGACCTGATGGGCGAGCAGACCATCCTCTGCGGCATGCTGCAGGCGGGTTCCCTGCTGTGCTTCGATAAGCTGGTGGCGGAAGGTACCGACCCGGCATACGCAGAAAAACTGATTCAGTTCGGCTGGGAAACCATCACCGAAGCGCTGAAGCAGGGCGGCATCACCCTGATGATGGATCGTCTGTCCAACCCGGCAAAACTGCGCGCTTACGCGCTGTCAGAGCAGCTGAAAGAGATCATGGCGCCGCTGTTCCAGAAGCATATGGATGACATCATCTCCGGCGAGTTCTCCTCCGGCATGATGGCTGACTGGGCTAATGACGATAAGAAACTGCTGACCTGGCGTGAAGAGACCGGCGCAACCGCGTTCGAAACCGCTGCGCAGTTTGAAGGTAAAATTGGCGAGCAGGAGTACTTCGACAAAGGCGTTCTGATGATTGCGATGGTGAAAGCGGGCGTTGAGCTGGCGTTTGAAACCATGGTTGCATCCGGCATTATCGAAGAGTCCGCATACTATGAGTCGCTGCACGAGCTGCCGCTGATTGCCAACACCATCGCTCGTAAGCGCCTGTATGAAATGAACGTGGTTATCTCCGATACCGCCGAGTACGGCAACTACCTGTTCTCCTATGCCTGCGTACCGCTGCTGAAAGAGTTCATGACCACGCTGCAGACCGGCGATCTGGGCAAGGCGATTGCCGAAGGTGCCGTAGATAATGCTCAGCTGCGCGATGTGAACGAAGCGATTCGCAGCCACGCGATTGAAAGCGTCGGCCACAAGCTGCGCGGCTACATGACGGATATGAAACGTATCGCTGTAGCAGGTTAATTCCCGTCTTCTTGCGGCCCGCAGGCCGCATCGACCAGGAAATCCTTCAGGCCCGGTAAGCATAAGCGCTACCGGGCCTGTTTATTTACGCCTTAACGCAATAACCGAATCCGATACCTCTCCCTGCTCGCCCTCCGGCCCGCGCATCATGCGTGAAACATCGTCGCAGAAAATAATCTCCCAACCTTCAGGCAGCGGCCCAAGGGATGCGACTGCGTCTTTTGCCGACTGGAACGGGCGATCGGCATGCTTTGACCACGACGGCGGTTTGGCGTGCGAGGTAATTAGCAGCATGCCTCCTGGAGCAACGTGGGCAAATGCGGCGCGGAAGATGTTATGCCGATCGAAGGTTAGCGGCGATTCCAGAAAAGAGGCCACAATCAGATCGAACTCGCCTGCAGGAAAACCGTCGCTCAGATCGTATCGGGTGAAGGTAATACGATCGCTCACCGCAGATCGTTCGGCGTTGCCGGCGGCGTATTCCAGCGCCCGCGAGGATAAATCCACGGCGGTGACCTGCCAGCCTTTTTTCGCCAGCCAGACGCTATCGTCCCCGCGCCCGCAGCCTAGCTCCAGCGCTTTTCCTGGCGCTAATTCTTCGGTAAAGCGCACCAGAATTTTGCCTGGGATACCGCTGGAGAGAGAAGACATTGCATCGTAATGCGATTCCCAAAACCGTTCCGGCGTCTGTTCCTGATTGTGCATGTTCACCTCATCGTTAACGGAAAATATCATGTAATATTAAAAGTAACATAAGATTTATTTTGGTCAATAATGTGAGATGAAAATATAAATTCGTTTAATTATCATTGTGTTGATTGATTTTTTTGGATTTGTCCCCTTTGGGTAATTGCGCGGCATATCGTTTATGTAATATCGTAAGTTACATGAAAACAAATAACTCATTCTCAGCAACGCTGCACATCCTGCTGCACCTGGAGCAGATGGATAAGCCCCTGACGTCGGAGCAGATGGCCGCCTTTATTGATGGTAATCCGGCGTTCATCCGCAAGCTGCTTGCCGGCCTCAGGGAAAAAAACATTGTCTGTGCCACTAAGGGGCACCACGGCGGCTGGCGGCTATGTCGGCCGGTGACAGAGATTACGCTTTACGATATCTACATGGCGTTAGGTGAACCGGCGCTGTTTGCGCTGGGCAACCGCAGCGAGAACCCACAATGCCTGGTGGAACAGGGGGTGAACCGGGTGATGTCGGCAACGCTTGCTGATGCGCAAACGCTGATCCTCGATCGTTTTAAAAGCCTGACCCTACACGATATCGGCAGCGAATTTATCAGCTACTTCAACGACAAAGGCCATAACTCATGATTGCTACCTTAACGACCTGCCTGATGATTGCCCTGGCGGCCAGCAGTATTTCGATGACGGTGACGCAGACGGAGCTGTTTGCCGCGTTCCGCGAGTGGACGGCAAAAAAGAATGCGCTGGTGGGGCATCTGTTTCAGTGCTTCTACTGCTTAAGCCACTGGGTGGTCTTTGGCGGGATGGCGGTGTATCGGCCGGCGCTGTTGAACAGCGGCTTTGCACTGATTGACTGGGTGATGACGGCGTTTATCACCATCACCTTCGCGACGCTGATTAACGGACTGATGTTTAAGGTATTCCAGGCGGCTATCAGCATGCATGTCATGAAGCATGAGGCACAAAAAACGCTGCAGGCGAAATAAGAAAAAAGCCTCTCTGCGCCAGAGAGGCTTTTTAATACCTTAGTTACGGTACAGCACTTTAATGATGTGGTAACCGAACTGGGTGTGCAGCGGACCGGTCGGCTCCAGCACCGGGCAGGAGAAGACGACTTTATCAAACGCCGGCACCATCTGACCCTGGCGGAATTCGCCCAGATGACCGCCTTTCTTACCTGACGGGCAGGTGGAGTGTTTCTTCGCCAGCTTTTCGAAATCGCCGCCGTTTTTAATTTGTTCCAGCAGGTCGAGTGCCAGCTTCTCTTCTTTCACCAGGATGTGCATTGCTGCCGCTGTTTTAGCCATGATTGTGCCTTGATAGGTTGCGATGAATCAGGGCGCAATATTAGCATGCGTTAGCGGCGATACAGCACCTTAATGATGTGGTAGCCAAAGCGCGTTTTGACCGGGCCGTAGGGTTTTAGCAACGGGCAGGTGAAGACTGCGCTATCAAACGGCCCAACCATCGCGCCCTGTTTGAACTCACCTAAATCGCCGCCGTTGCGCCCGGAGGGGCAGCGTGAATAACGCTTCGCCAGGTGATCGAAGCTGACGCCGCGTTCCAGTTTGGCGAGGATCTCCTGCGCCAGCTTCTCTTCTTTGACCAGGATGTGCAGGGCCGCTGCGGACTTTGCCATAGTTTCGCTCTCAGGATGACGGGTGTGGCCAACACTTTACCATTAGCCGGTAAATCTCCTTCCGGCTTTCTGCTACAATCCTCACCCCGTTCGAAGATTGAGCAAGACTCCCATGCGTTTAAACCCTGGCCAACAACAAGCCGTCGAATTCGTTACCGGACCGTGCCTGGTGCTGGCGGGCGCCGGTTCCGGTAAGACCCGTGTCATCACCAATAAAATCGCGCATCTGATCCGCGTCTGCGGCTATCAGGCACGTCATATCGCGGCGGTGACCTTTACCAACAAAGCGGCGCGCGAAATGAAAGAGCGCGTCGGGCAAACGCTGGGACGCAAAGAAGCGCGCGGCCTGATGATTTCCACCTTCCATACGTTGGGGCTGGACATTATTAAGCGCGAATATGCCGCGCTGGGGATGAAATCCAACTTTTCCCTGTTCGACGATACCGACCAGGTCGGTTTGCTCAAGGATCTGACCGAAGGGTTGATCGAAGATGATAAGGTGGTGCTTCAGCTGCTGATCTCGACGATCTCCAACTGGAAAAACGATCTGCGCACCCCGGCGCAGGCGGCGGCAAGCGCGCAGGGCGAGCGGGATCGGATCTTTGCCCACTGCTATGGGCTGTATGATGCGCATATGAAAGCCTGCAACGTGCTGGACTTCGACGATCTGATCCTTCTGCCGACGCTGCTGCTGCAGCGTAATGAAGAGGTCCGCGAACGCTGGCAGAACAAGATCCGCTACCTGCTGGTGGATGAGTATCAGGATACCAACACCAGCCAGTATGAGCTGGTGAAACTGTTAGTGGGGCAGCGGGCGCGCTTTACGGTGGTGGGGGATGACGATCAGTCAATCTATTCATGGCGCGGGGCACGGCCGCAGAACCTGGTCCTGCTGAGCCAGGATTTCCCGGCGCTGCAGGTTATCAAACTTGAACAGAACTACCGCTCTTCCGGACGGATACTGAAAGCGGCAAATATTCTGATCGCCAACAACCCGCACGTGTTTGAGAAGCGCCTCTTTTCCGAGCTGGGCTACGGCGTTGAGCTGAAAGTCCTCTCCGCCAACAATGAAGAGCATGAAGCGGAGCGGGTAACCGGGGAACTGATTGCCCACCATTTTATCAATAAAACGCAGTATAAGGATTATGCGATCCTCTATCGCGGCAACCATCAGTCGCGGGTTTTTGAAAAAATGCTGATGCAAAACCGCATCCCGTACAAAATTTCAGGCGGCACCTCATTTTTCTCCCGCCCGGAGATCAAAGACCTGCTGGCCTACCTGCGGGTGTTGACCAACCCGGACGATGACAGCGCGTTTCTGCGTATCGTCAATACGCCGAGGCGTGAGATTGGCCCGGCAACGCTGCAAAAGCTCGGCGAGTGGGCGATGACCCGCAATAAAAGCTTGTTTACCGCCAGTTTTGATATGGGCCTCAACCAGACGCTGACCGGGCGCGGCTATGATTCGCTGACCGGCTTCACGCAGTGGCTGGCCGACGTTCAGCGCCTGGCGGAAAGTGAGCCGGTTGTCGCGGTGCGCGATCTGATCCGCGGCATTGACTATGAATCCTGGCTGTATGAAACGTCGCCCGGCCCGAAGGCGGCGGAAATGCGGATGAAAAACGTCAACCAGCTGTTCAGCTGGATGACCGAGATGCTGGAAGGCAGCGATATCGATGAGCCAATGACGCTCACCCAGGTGGTCACCCGCTTTACCCTGCGCGATATGATGGAGCGCGGCGAATCAGATGAGGAGCTGGATCAGGTTCAGCTGATGACCCTGCATGCTTCTAAGGGGCTGGAGTTTCCGTACGTGTATCTGGTTGGCATGGAAGAGGGGCTGCTGCCGCATCAGAGCAGTATTGAGGAAGATAACGTCGATGAAGAGCGCCGGCTGGCGTACGTGGGCATCACGCGTGCGCAGAAAGAGCTGACGTTTACCCTGTGTAAAGAACGCCGCCAGTACGGCGAGCTGGTGCGTCCGGAGCCAAGTCGTTTTCTGCTGGAGCTACCGCAGGACGATCTTATCTGGGAGCAGGAGCGCAAGGCGATCTCGGCGGAAGAGCGTATGCATAAAGGGCAGGCTAATGTCGCCAACATCCGGGCGATGCTGGCAAAGGCGAAAGGAAAGTAGCGCGCTCTCCCCGGTAAGCGCCGTGCTGCCGGGGGTCGGTATCAGACGACTTCTAAGGCCCAGTGGACATAGCTTTGCCACTGGCACTCTTGCTCTACCATTTCACTGCCTAGCGGATGGTTTTCCAACCAGCCTTCCGGCAGCCTCAGCATTAGCTTTTCATCCTCGGCGGTCAGGGTGACGGACGGCAGCAGATCGTCCCGGCGCCGGCTGGCAAACAGAATAGCCAGGCGTAGCAGGCGGCATAAATGCTCCGCAACCCGAGGTTTGACCGCGTTCTGCTGGTGAAGCGAAGAGAGATCGACCGCGTTAGTTTGGTTGAGCAGTAGCGTGGCGAGCAGCTTTTTCTGCGCCGGCGTGAAGCCGGGGAGATCGAGATTACGCACCAGATAGGCCGCGTGCTGCGGGGCAGACTTAAAATCAACGCTCAGGCCAATTTCATGCAGAGCGCAGGCGCTGAGCAGCAGGTCGCGGCTAAGCGGCTCCAGCTCCCAGCAGCTATCCAGCTGGCTCACCAGATCTGCCGCCAGATGGGCGACGCGCTGGGCCTGCTCGGTATCTATCATAAAGCGGCGCTGAATGTTACGCAGCGTCCGGCTACGGATATCCTGATCGACCGCCAGGTGCAGCATGCCGTAAACCAGGCCTTCGCGCAGCGCGCCGCCGGCCAGGGTCATGCAGCGAATATTCAGCTCGCTAAATATGGCGATGAGAATGGCTAAACCGCTGGGGAAAACTAACGCTCGCTCGAGGGTCAGGCCTTCTATTTCAAGCTCTTCCAGACGCCCGCACTGAATCGCCCGCTGTTTGAGCTGCTGGAGTTTGGCCAGCGTAATGCGTTCATCCATACCCTGCGCCATCATGATTTCCTGCAGGGCCTGAACGGTGCCTGAGGCGCCGACACATACTTTCCAGCCATGATAGTTCAGCGTATCGGTGATAGGACGCAGGACTTCGCGAGCCGCATTTTCAGCAAGATCGAAGTTGTCTTTAGTGAGGTTGCGATCGGCGAAGTAGCGTTCCAGCCAGGTGACGCAGCCCATTGGCAGGCTGAAAAGAGAGGTGGTTTGCGCGCCGGTTCCGGTGACCAGTTCGGTACTGGCCCCGCCGATATCGACCACCAGACGCTGGTCTTCACCGCCGGTGGTATGCGCAACGCCCTGGTAAATCAGGCGTGCTTCCTCCTCGCCGCTAATGACCTGCACCGGGCAGCCGAGAATGTCTCTGGCCTTGGCCAGAAACTCATCGGCATTGACCGCCAGACGCAGAGTCGCGGTCGCGACCACGCGGATTTGTGCCGGAGGGATATCCTGCAGGCGCTCGGCAAACAGCCGTAAGCACTGCCAGCCGCGCTCCATCGCTTCCGCGGAGAGCGCGTTGTCGCTATTCAGGCCCGCGGCAAGCCGCACTTTGCGCTTGATACGGCTGAGAGTCTGAATACTCCCTGCCACCTCGCGAACGACCAACATATGAAAGCTATTAGAGCCAAGATCTATAGCTGCATAAAGCGAGGTGGAACTCATACACTTCATCCTTCAAATTGCCTCTGCGAAAGTAGCGTGCTTATTCGGCCCATCCCAGGGACTCACCCCGATGGGGCCGCTGCAAGCAGCGTTCAAATCCGTCAGACACAGATTTGTCACCCGAACCACTTACTAAAGTAAGTCATTCGGGATTCGCTAACCTGGCGCCTTGATGCATCCCGAATGATTTTGTGTATGACATACTTTGTTAACCTGAACGACGGCGGTTGCGAGGCGGTCCGTTACGGCGCGGGCCGTTGCCCGTGCGTGGACGCGCCAGGCGCAGCGGCCGCGGCAGATCGGTCATCAGCACATCAGGGTTGTACTTGCTTACCGGAATTGAGTGCCCGATATAGGTTTCAATAGCCGGAAGGTTCAGCGCGTACTCTTCACAGGCCAGGCTGATGGAGTGACCGCTGGCACCGGCACGACCGGTACGGCCAATGCGGTGTACGTAGTCTTCACAGTCATCCGGCAGGTCGAAGTTAAAGACGTGCGTGACGGCTGGGATATGCAGACCGCGTGCCGCAACGTCCGTTGCCACCAGAATATCGATATCGCCACGGGTGAACTCTTCGAGAATACGCAGGCGTTTTTTCTGCGCGACGTCGCCGGTCAACAGGCCTACGCGATGACCGTCCGCGGCGAGGTGGCCCCAGATATCTTCACAGCGATGCTTGGTGTTGGCGAAGATAATGGCGCGATCCGGCCACTCTTCTTCGATCAACGTCTGCAGCAGGCGCATTTTCTCTTCGTTGGAAGGATAGAACAGCTCTTCTTTAATACGGTGACCCGTTTTCTGTTCTGGTTCTACTTCAACGTACTCGGCGTTGTTCATCTGTTCAAACGCCAGCTCACGGACCCGGTAGGAAAGAGTGGCGGAGAACAGCATGTTCAGGCGCTGGTTAGCCTGCGGCATACGACGGAACAACCAGCGGATATCTTTAATAAAGCCGAGATCGTACATGCGATCGGCTTCGTCGAGGACGACAACCTGAATAGCGCCAAGGTTGATATGATTTTGTTTGGCGTAGTCGATAAGACGACCGGTGGTACCGATCAGAATGTCGACGCCGCTCTCCAGCACTTTCAGCTGCTTATCGTAGCCATCGCCGCCGTACGCCAGACCGAGCTTCAGGCCGGTGGCCTGCGCCAGCGGTTCTGCGTCAGCATGGATCTGTACCGCCAGCTCACGCGTTGGCGCCATGATCAGCGCGCGCGGTTGGTTGACCTGGCGGTCAGCGATAGCCGGGTGAGAGAGAAGATAATGAAACGTTGACGTCAGAAACGCCATCGTTTTACCGGTACCGGTTTGCGCCTGCCCGGCGACATCACGACCTTCCAGCGTTAGCGGAAGAGCGAGTGCCTGAATGGGCGTACAATTATGAAAGCCTTTTTTTTCAAGGGCTTCGATAACTGCCGGGTGCAGGGCGAAGTCGGAAAACTTCTGTTCTGTTAAATGTGTTTTGCTCATAGTGTGGTAGAATATCAGCTAACTATTGCATTAAGAAAGCGTATCCGTTGAAATAACGTCAACCTTTCGTTGGCTATACGCGAAATTACTGAAGGTGCTTTGCGGCAACCGAATGAATCTTCGAAAGCTTAGACTACTAAGCGGACCGGAGGTGAATAATCTACCGGTAACGGGTTAGAACACGGTTTGCTTTGATTCCTGCACGGCGAGGTCCATGATGGACCGGGTCGCACAGGCTGTCAGTTTAAGAGGCATCCTGAAGGGTAACGTGTATAACGTAGCATCAACGCGTCGTTGATGTCTGCGACACCAGCACACCAGGCTTATTCCTGTGGAGTTAA
>NISF01000012.1:20441-84187 GCA_002270295.1 Enterobacter sp. 10-1
GGACGTACTCAAGGCTGACGGGCTAATCCTCGTCGATTTCTGGGCAGAGTGGTGCGGTCCGTGCAAAATGATCGCCCCGATTCTGGATGAGATCGCTGGCGAGTATCAGGGCAAGCTGACCGTAGCGAAACTGAACATCGATCAGAACCCGGGTACGGCGCCGAAATACGGCATTCGCGGCATCCCGACTCTGCTGCTGTTTAAGAACGGCGAAGTGGCGGCAACCAAAGTTGGCGCACTGTCTAAAGGCCAGCTGAAAGACTTCCTCGACGCCAACCTGGCGTAATCAGTTTGCCATTCCGGCGTCCGGATTCCTATTTTTTGCGGAACTCTGGACGCCCGGCTTGAGTCGTGCTAAGTTAACTTCAGACTTCGTTTTAAACATACCTTTATTGTTTGAATCTTGCTTTACCCGAAGCATCCCGCAGAAATGCGCGTGAAGCTAAAAATTCCGGGCTTATCACTCATTCCGTTTTGTCGTTTCAGCTCTGCGTTCTTTCCTGTGACCAGGCAACGTACAGACACGAGATGTAGGCCGCTAACAGGCATGGATGTTCCTGCCATACCATTCACAACATGAAGTTCGAGTTCTACCCCGAGTTTAAGAACCCACACCATTATGAATCTTACCGAATTAAAGAATACGCCGGTTTCTGAGCTGATTACTCTCGGCGAAAATATGGGGCTGGAAAACCTGGCCCGTATGCGTAAGCAGGATATTATTTTTGCCATCCTCAAGCAGCATTCGAAGAGTGGCGAAGATATCTTTGGCGATGGCGTACTGGAGATACTGCAGGATGGATTTGGTTTCCTCCGCTCCGCAGACAGCTCCTACCTCGCCGGTCCCGACGATATCTACGTATCCCCTAGCCAAATCCGCCGTTTCAACCTTCGCACTGGTGACACCATTTCCGGTAAGATTCGTCCTCCGAAAGAGGGTGAGCGTTACTTTGCGCTGTTGAAAGTCAACGAAGTTAACTACGACAAGCCGGAAAACGCGCGCAATAAGATCCTGTTCGAGAACTTAACGCCGCTGCACGCAAACTCACGTCTGCGTATGGAACGTGGTAACGGCTCGACTGAAGACTTAACCGCTCGCGTCCTGGATCTGGCTTCGCCGATCGGTCGCGGTCAGCGTGGTCTGATTGTTGCTCCGCCGAAAGCCGGTAAAACGATGCTGCTGCAGAATATTGCGCAGAGCATCGCTTACAACCATCCTGACTGCGTGCTGATGGTCCTGCTGATCGACGAACGTCCGGAAGAAGTGACCGAGATGCAGCGTCTGGTTAAAGGTGAAGTTGTTGCTTCTACCTTTGACGAACCCGCATCCCGCCACGTTCAGGTTGCCGAGATGGTTATCGAGAAGGCCAAGCGCCTGGTTGAGCATAAGAAAGACGTTATCATTCTGCTCGACTCCATCACCCGTCTGGCTCGCGCCTACAACACCGTCGTACCGGCTTCCGGTAAAGTTCTGACCGGTGGTGTGGACGCCAACGCCCTGCACCGTCCGAAGCGTTTCTTCGGTGCCGCGCGTAACGTCGAAGAGGGCGGTAGCCTGACTATCATCGCTACGGCGCTGATCGACACCGGCTCCAAGATGGACGAAGTTATCTACGAAGAGTTTAAAGGCACCGGTAACATGGAGCTGCACCTCTCGCGTAAGATTGCAGAAAAACGCGTCTTCCCGGCTATCGATTACAACCGTTCCGGTACGCGTAAAGAAGAGCTGCTCACCACTCAGGAAGAGCTGCAGAAGATGTGGATCCTGCGCAAAATCATCCATCCGATGGGTGAAATCGACGCGATGGAGTTCCTCATCAACAAGCTGGCTATGACCAAAACTAACGATGATTTCTTCGATATGATGAAGCGTTCGTAAGTTAAAAAAAGCTGAAAAACGCCACGCAACCGCGTGGCGTTTTGTTTTTGGGATTTGTATGATCCAGAAAGGGAAATCGGAGCGGGTATTATCGTATGATGGGCTAGCTTCTCCTGGCAGAGATAACTTTAACAGACTAAAATCTATACAATAAATTTGTAATGATCTGCATTACCCCTTCAGGAGTTGAGACATCGTCGTTATACTTCCCGGATTAACCATGCTGAGAGCACATGCGTTGTGAATTTACTCACTGCTATTACTGAATTAATCAGTATTTTCTTATTCACTACCCTTTTTATATTTGTGGCTCGCAAGGCGGCAAAAAAGGTTGGGTTAGTCGATAAGCCTAACTATCGAAAACGGCATCAGGGTCTGGTTCCGTTAGTGGGTGGGATCTCAGTTTACGCGGGTATTTGTTTTACATTTGCGATCGCAGATTATTACATCCCCCATGCCTCGCTGTACCTGGCGTGCGCCGGTATTCTGGTACTGGTCGGCGCGCTGGATGACCGATTTGATATCAGCGTAAAAATTCGTGCGGTTATGCAGGCCGCCATTGCCGTCGTCATGATGATGGCAGGAAACCTGCATCTTAGCAGCCTGGGTTTTATTTTTGGCTCGTGGGAGCTGGTGCTCGGCCCCTTCGGTTTCTTCCTCACTCTTTTCGCCGTTTGGGCCGCGATTAACGCCTTTAATATGGTTGATGGCATCGACGGCTTGCTCGGCGGTCTGTCTTCGGTCTCCTTTGCGGCAACGGGCATCATCCTGTGGTTTGATGGCCAGTACAGCCTGGCAATGTGGTGTTTTGCGATGATTGCCGCCATTCTGCCCTATATTTTACTTAACCTCGGTGCGCTTGGCCGTCGCTATAAGGTTTTTATGGGCGATGCCGGCAGCACCATGATTGGCTTCACCATTATCTGGATCCTGCTGGAAACAACGCAGGGTAAAACGCATCCCATCAGCCCGGTTACCGCGCTGTGGATTATTGCAATTCCGTTGATGGATATGGTGGCGATTATGTATCGTCGCCTGCGCAAAGGCATGAGTCCGTTCTCTCCGGATCGCCAGCACATTCATCATTTGATCATGCGCGCTGGGTTTACTTCCCGGCAGGCATTCGTTCTGATCACGCTGGCGGCCGCTTTACTGGCGCTGGTAGGGGTGGTGGCGGAATATACCCGTATCGTTCCTGAATGGGTGATGTTAATACTCTTTTTGTTAGCCTTCTTCCTTTACGGCTACTGCATTAAACGCGCCTGGAAAGTGGCGCGCCTGGTTAAGCGCATCAGACGCAGAATACGGCGACACAGCAGCAATAATCCAAAATTAACCAAGTAGAACTGGGGACGTGATGACTCAACCATTACCGGGAGCACAAGCAGTGAACGTTGAGAATGAGCTGGATATTCGCGGGCTGTTTCGCGCCTTATGGGCAGGAAAAATTTGGATAGCAGGGATGGCCGTGCTGTTTGCGCTGATCGTACTGGTTTATGCCTTTTTTGCTCGCCAGGAGTGGAGCGCGACGGCAATTACCGACCGGCCAACCGTCAATATGCTAGGCAGCTACTACTCTCAACAGCAGTTTTTACGCAATCTGGATATCAAAGCCAATCTTGCGCCGGTCGATCAGCCTTCGGCAATGGACGACGCCTATAAAGAGTTCATCATGCAGCAGGGGTCCTGGGACACCCGCCGTGATTTCTGGCTGCAAACCGACTATTACAAACAGCGCCAGTCGGGTAATTCTCGCGCCGATGCCGCGCTGCTGGACGACCTGATTAACAATATTCAGTTTATGCCGGGCGATGCGGTAAAAAATATCAACGATAGCGTGAAGCTGACGGCCGAGACCGCGCCGGATGCCAATAATCTGCTGCGCCAGTACGTGGCGTTTGCCAGCCAGCGCGCGGCGGGTCATCTGAATGACGAGCTCAAGGGGGCCTGGGCGGCACGTACCGTGCAGATGAAAGCGCAGGTTAAGCGTCAGGAAGAGGTTGCCCGTCAGATTTTCAACCGTCGTACGCACAGCGTGGAAGAGGCGCTGAAAATCGCCCAGCAGCATAATATTTCCCGCAGTGAGACCGATATTCCGGCCGATCAGCTGCCGGATTCCGAGCTGTTTTTACTCGGCAGGCCGATGCTGCAGGCGCGCTTAGAAAATCTGCAGGCGGTAGGTCCGGAATACGATCTTGACTATGACCAGAGCCGCGCGATGCTGAATACCCTGAACGTTGGGCCGACATTAGATCCGCGTTTTCAGACTTACCGATATTTGCGTACGCCGGAAGAACCTGTAAAACGCGATAGCCCGCGGCGCGTATTTCTGATGGTGATGTGGGGGATTGTGGGCGCGCTCATCGGCGCAGGCGTTGCGTTATCGCGGCGTCGTATCCAGTGAATGCGGCCTGTGATGACGGTCATGCGGACTTCATCACCTAATCGAAGAGAATCGATGTGAAAGTACTAACTGTATTTGGCACAAGACCCGAAGCCATCAAAATGGCACCGCTGGTTCACGCGCTGGCCAGGGACCCTCATTTTGAGGCGAAAGTGTGCGTAACCGCGCAGCATCGGGAGATGCTCGATCAGGTGCTGAAGCTGTTTGCTATTGTTCCGGATTACGACCTGAATATCATGCAGCCGGGCCAGGGCCTGACGGAGATTACCTGCCGCATCCTTGAAGGGCTGAAGCCGGTTCTGGAGTCGTTTAAGCCTGACGTCGTGCTGGTGCATGGCGATACCACCACGACGATGGCTGCAAGCCTGGCCGCTTTCTATCAGCGCATCCCGGTGGGGCACGTTGAGGCGGGGCTGCGCACCGGCGATCTCAGCTCGCCGTGGCCGGAAGAGGGTAACCGGACGTTAACCGGGCGTCTGGCAACGTATCATTTTGCGCCGACGGAGACCTCGCGGCAGAACCTGCTGCGGGAGAATATTGCCGATAGCCATATCACGGTAACCGGTAATACGGTTATTGATGCGCTGTTCTGGGTTCGCGATCGCGTGTTGGGTGATGAGGCGCTGCGCATCGAGCTGACGCAGCGCTATCCGTTCCTTGCTAACGGAAAGAAGATGATCCTGGTTACCGGCCACCGTCGCGAAAGCTTCGGCCGCGGGTTTGAGCAAATCTGCCACGCGCTGGCGGAAATTGCGGCCAGCAATCCCGATGTACAAATTGTCTATCCGGTGCACCTGAACCCAAACGTCAGCGAGCCGGTAAACCGCATTCTTGGTCATGTTGATAACGTGATTTTGATCGAACCGCAGGATTACCTGCCGTTTGTCTGGCTGATGGATCGCGCATGGCTGATCCTCACCGACTCCGGCGGTATTCAGGAAGAAGCCCCTTCGCTGGGCAAACCGGTTCTGGTGATGCGTGAGATGACGGAACGGCCGGAGGCGGTGGCCGCAGGCACCGTCACTCTGGTCGGTACCGATAGCCAGCGCATCGTCGCGGAAGTCACGCATCTGCTGCACAATGATGCCGCATACCAGGCGATGAGCCGGGCGCATAACCCTTACGGCGATGGGCAGGCATGTAGCCGTATTTTGACCGCACTTAAAAATAATCAGGTAACGCTATGAGTTTTTCTACCATTTCAGTGATTGGCCTTGGGTATATCGGTTTGCCAACCGCTGCCGCGTTCGCCTCCCGGCAGAAGCGGGTGGTCGGCGTTGATGTTAATCAGCATGCCGTGGAGACCATTAACCGTGGCGAGATTCATATCGTGGAACCGGATTTGGCCAGCGTTGTTAAGACCGCGGTCGAGCAGGGCTATTTAAGCGCGACGACCGTACCGGTGGAAGCGGACGCCTATCTGATTGCCGTACCTACTCCATTTAAGGATCTGCACGAGCCGGATATGGTCTTCGTCGAGTCGGCGGCAAAATCGATAGCGCCGGTGCTCAAGAAGGGGGCGCTGGTTATCCTTGAGTCCACCTCCCCCGTCGGTGCGACGGAGCTGATGGCGGGCTGGCTGGCCGAGCTGCGCACCGATCTGAGCTTCCCGCAGCAGGCAGGCGAAGCGGCGGACGTGAATATCGCCTACTGTCCGGAACGCGTGCTGCCGGGCCAGGTGATGGTCGAGCTGATTAAGAACGACCGGGTGATTGGCGGGATGTCGCCGGTCTGTTCCGCCCGCGCCAGCGAGCTGTATAAAATTTTCCTCGAAGGCGAGTGCGTGGTGACCAACTCCCGCACCGCAGAGATGTGCAAGCTGACCGAAAACAGCTTCCGCGACGTCAATATCGCCTTTGCCAACGAACTGTCGCTGATCTGCGCCGAGCAGGAAATTAACGTCTGGGAGCTGATTCGCCTGGCGAACCGCCATCCGCGCGTCAATATCCTGCAGCCGGGACCGGGCGTTGGCGGCCACTGTATCGCGGTCGACCCGTGGTTTATCGTGGCGCAGAATCCGCAGCAGGCGCGGCTGATCCGCACCGCGCGTGAGGTCAACGACCATAAGCCCGAATGGGTTATCGAGCAGGTGAAGGCGCGGGTGGCGGAGTGTCTTGCCGCCAGCAACCGGCGTGCCAGCGAGCTGAAAATTGCCTGCTTTGGCCTGGCCTTTAAGCCGAATATCGACGATCTGCGCGAAAGCCCGGCGATGGCTATCGCCATGCAAATCGCGGCCTGGCACAGCGGTGAAACGCTGGTTGTCGAACCCAATATTCACCAGCTGCCGAAGAAGCTCGATGGTCTGTGTACGCTGGCATCGCTGAATGATGCGTTGGCGAACGCCGATGTGCTGGTGATGCTGGTCGATCACCATGAGTTCAAAGCGATCGACGGCGACAGCGTGACCCAGGCATTTATCGTCGATACCAAAGGGGTATGGCGGTGAGAACGCTTCTGGCCAGCGGAATGAGCCTGGGCCCGACGCCTGGTTCCGGCTATGGCCAATATTTACGGGATCTTATCCGTGTCCGTCCGCGCCAGTATTGAGCCCCTGGAGTGGGAAAATCGCTTCTTTGGCGTTAACAGCGCGATCGTGCGCTTTCGCGCCGATGCTCCGCCGCTGACGAACCAGGCGCTGACCGGCTGGTCGCGTCTGCAGGCGAAGATTGCGGCGGACGATACCGAACGGCTGGACGCCTTACAGCAGCTGGGTTTCCAGCTTGTGGAAGGGGAGGTCGATCTGGCGCTGTCGGTCGGGACGGCTGACGACCTCGGATGCGAAGTCGCCACCGCGTCGGACATTCCGCGACTGCGGGAGCTGGCGGCGCAGGCGTTTGCCCTGAGCCGCTTTCGCGCGCCGTGGTATGCCGCTGATGCCAGCGGCCGTTTCTATGCTCAATGGATTGAAAATGCGGTGCTGGGGACCTTTGATAACCAGTGCCTGATTTTTCGCACCTCCGACGGCGATATTCGCGCTTTTGTCTCCCTGCGTCAGCTCAATGCTACGGACGCCCGGATCGGCCTGCTGGCCGGCCGCGGCGCCGGCGCTGAGCTGATGCAGGCGGCGCGAAGCTGGGCCGGATCGCGCGGGCTCTCAACACTGCGGGTGGCGACCCAGATGGGTAATACCGCCGCGCTTAAACGTTATATTCTCAGCGGTGCGAATGTGGAAAACACCGCGTACTGGTTATACAGGTGACATGATGATTCCATTTAACGCGCCGCCGGTGGTGGGAACCGAGCTTGATTATATGCAGTCTGCGATGGGCAGCGGCAAGCTGTGCGGCGATGGCGGATTTACCCGCCGCTGCCAGCAGTGGATGGAGCAGCGTTTCGGCACGGTAAAAGCGCTGCTGACGCCGTCCTGTACCGCTTCGCTGGAGATGGCGGCGCTGCTGCTGGATATCCAGCCGGGCGACGAAGTCATTATGCCGAGCTATACCTTCGTCTCTACCGCCAACGCCTTTGTGCTGCGGGGAGCGAAAATTGTCTTTGCCGATATTCGTCGCGATACCATGAATATCGATGAAACGCTGATCGAAGCTGCCATTACTGAGAAGACCCGGGCGATTGTGCCGGTTCACTATGCCGGCGTTGCCTGCGAGATGGACACCATCATGGCTATTGCCAGCAGGCACAACCTGTTCGTGGTGGAGGATGCCGCACAGGGCGTCATGTCGACCTACAAAGGGCGTGCGCTCGGAACCATCGGGCACATCGGCTGCTTTAGCTTCCATGAAACCAAAAATTATACCGCCGGCGGCGAAGGCGGGGCGACGCTGATCAACGATCGCCAGCTGGTCGAGCGCGCGGAAATCATTCGTGAAAAAGGCACCAACCGCAGCCAGTTTTTCCGCGGACTGGTGGATAAGTACACCTGGCGCGATATCGGCTCCAGCTATCTGATGTCCGACCTGCAGGCCGCCTATCTGTGGGCGCAGCTTGAAGCGGCGGAGAAAATTAATCAGCAGCGCCTGACGCTGTGGCAGAGCTATTACGACGCGCTGCTGCCGCTGGCGCGCGCCGGGCGTATCGAGCTGCCGATTGTCCCTGCCGACTGCGGACATAACGCGCATATGTTCTATATCAAGCTGCGGGATATCGACGACCGCAGCAGGCTGATCGCGTGGCTGAAAGAGGCCGAGATTCTCGCCGTATTCCACTATATCCCGCTACACAGCTGCCCGGCAGGGGAGAACTTCGGCGAGTTCCGCGGTGAAGACCGTTTTACCACGCAGGAGAGCGAGCGCCTGCTGCGCCTGCCGCTGTTCTACAATTTGTCGCCGGTTAACCAGCGTACGGTGATTAACTCGCTGCTGAGCTATTTCTCCTGATATGTCGTTGGCAAAAGCTTCGCTGTGGACCGCGGCGTCCACCTTGGTCAAAATCGGCGCCGGGCTGCTGGTGGTTAAGCTGCTTGCCGTTTCCTTCGGGCCGGCAGGCGTAGGCCAGGCCGGTAACTTTCGCCAACTGGTCACCGTGCTTGGCGTCCTTGCCGGCGCCGGTATTTTCAATGGCGTAACCAAGCTGGTTGCGCAGCATCATGACGATAGCCAGCAGCTTACCCGGGTGGTCGGCACCTCCTCTTCGATGGTGCTGGGCTTTTCGACGCTGCTGGCGCTGATATTTTTACTCGCCGCGGCGCCCGTCAGCCAGGGGCTGTTTGGTCATCCGCAGTACCAGGGGCTGGTGCGGCTGGTGGCGCTGGTGCAGATGGGCATTGCCTGGGCTAACTTTCTGCTGGCGCTGATAAAAGGCTTCCGCGATGCGGCGGGGAACGCGGTATCGCTGATTGCCGGCAGCCTGATCGGCGTGGCGGCATACTATGCCTGTTACCATTTCGGCGGCTATCAGGGCGCGCTGCTTGGGCTGGCGCTGGTGCCGGCGCTGGTGGTGGTTCCGGCGGCTATCGTTTTGTGGCGGCGGGGGACCATCCCGCTTAGCGCGCTGCGCCCGCGCTGGGATAACGGCCTGGCGGGGCAGCTGTCTAAATTTACCCTAATGGCGCTGATTACCTCGGTGACGCTGCCGGTCGCGTACGTGATGATGCGTAACCTGCTGGCGGAACATTACGGCTGGGAGGCGGTCGGGATCTGGCAGGGGGTGAGCAGTATTTCCGACGCCTATCTGCAGTTCATCACCGCGTCGTTCAGCGTCTATTTGCTGCCTACGCTCTCCCGGCTAACCGCCAAAGCGGATATTACCCGCGAGATCGGCAAATCGTTAAAATTTGTCCTGCCGGCGGTGGCGGCGGCAAGCCTGACCGTTTGGCTACTGCGCGACTTTGCCATCTGGCTGCTGTTTTCCGAACGCTTTACGGCGATGCGCGATCTGTTTGCCTGGCAGCTGGTTGGCGATGTTCTTAAGGTCGGAGCCTATGTTTACGGCTACCTGGTGATCGCCAAAGCGTCACTGCGTTTTTATATTCTGACGGAAATCAGCCAGTTCACGCTGTTGACCGCCTTCTCACACTGGCTTATTCCGGCGCACGGCGCAGTTGGCGCAGCGCAGGCGTATATGGCTACGTATATTGTTTATTTCGCCCTTTGTAGCGGCGTGTTTTTACTTTGGCGTAAACGGGCATGACAGCACTGATACACGTACTGGGATCGGATATTCCGCACCACAACCAGACCGTTCTGCGGTTCTTTAATGACGAGCTGGCCGGTAGCGACGAGCGGGCGCGCACGTTTATGGTCGTCGGTGATGCAGCGGGCGTCCGCGAGGCGTACCCGGCGCTGTCGATTGCCTGCTATCCCGGGAAGAAATCGCTGGCACAGGCGGTTATTTCCGCGGCCAAAGCGGATCGACACCAGCGCTTTTTCTTCCACGGCCAGTTTAATACCGGGCTGTGGCTGGCGCTGCTCAGCGGCGGAATTCGCCCTTCCCAGTTCAACTGGCATATCTGGGGCGCCGATCTGTATGAGAATTCGTCCAGCCTGAAGTTTCGTTTATTCTATCCCCTGCGGCGTATGGCGCAGGGGCGAGTGGGGCGCGTTTTTGCCACCCGCGGCGACCTGAGCTGGTTTGCCCGTCGCCACCCTAAGGTGGCGGGGGAGCTGCTCTATTTCCCGACCCGGATGGATCCGGCGCTGAATACGCTGGCGGATAGCGCTCCGCGTGCCGAAGCGCTGACTATTCTGGTGGGCAACTCAGGCGATCGCAGCAATGAACATATTGCGGCGCTGCGCGCTATTCATCAGCAGTTTGGCGATACGGTAAATGTGATTGTCCCGATGGGCTATCCGGCCAACAATGCGGAATATATTAACGAAGTGCGCGCGGCGGGCGCGGCGTTGTTTAGCCCCGGGCGTTTACAGGTACTCAGCGACAGGCTGGAATTCAACGATTACCTGGCACTGCTGCGCCGCTGCGATCTGGGCTATTTCCTCTTTGCCCGCCAGCAGGGGATCGGCACGCTGTGCCTGCTGATTCAGGCGGGTATTCCCTGCGTCCTGAATCGGGAGAATCCGTTCTGGCAGGATATGACGGAGCAGAATATTCCGGTACTGTTTACCAGCGATACCCTGGATGTTGCCGTGGTACGCGAGGCTCAACGTCAGCTGGCGAACGTTGATAAGAACCAGATCGCCTTCTTCCGGCCAAACTACCTGACGGGCTGGCAGCGGGCATTGCAGATTGCCTCGGGAGTGAGCGCATGACATTAATGCAATTTTGCGGACTGCTGGTGGTCTGGCTGCTGTCGTCGCTGTTTATTGCCACCGCGACGTATTTCGAGTTTCGCCGGGTGCGCTTTAACTTCAACGTCTTTTTTTCGCTGCTGTTTCTGCTGACTTTTTTCTTTGGCTTCCCGCTGACCAGCATTCTGGTATTCCGCTTTGATGTCAGCGTTGCGCCGCCGGAAGTGCTGCTGCAAACCCTGCTGGTGTCGGTGTGCTTTTATGCGGTGTATTACGTCACCTACAAAACGCGGCTGCGTTCGTCCGCGCACGATCGCCAGCGCCGTCCGCTGTTCACCATGAACCGCGTTGAGACCCATCTGGCATGGATTATTCTTCTGGGCGTTGCGCTGCTGTGCGTCGGGATTTTCTTTGCCCACAACGGCTTCCTGCTGTTCAGGCTCAACTCCTATAGCCAGATCTTCTCCAGCGAAGTGTCCGGCGTGGCGCTGAAGCGCTTTTTCTATTTCTTTATCCCGGCGATGCTGGTGGTCTATTTTCTGCGCCAGGACTATAAGGCGTGGATTTTCTTCCTTATCAGCACCACCGCCTTCGGCCTGCTGACCTATGCGATCGTCGGCGGCACGCGGGCGAACATCATTATTGCCTTCGCCATCTTCCTGTTTATCGGCATTATTCGCGGCTGGATAAGCCTGTGGATGCTGGCTGCGGCCGGCGTGCTGGGCATTGTCGGTATGTTCTGGCTGGCCCTGAAGCGCTACGGGATGAACGTCAGCGGCGATGAGGCGTTTTATACCTTCCTGTATCTGACCCGCGATACCTTCTCACCGTGGGAGAACCTGGCGCTGCTGCTGCAGAACTACGGTAAGATAGAGTTCCAGGGGCTGGCGCCGATGATCAGGGATTTCTACGTCTTTATCCCCAACTGGATGTGGCACGGCCGGCCTTCGATGGTTCTGAATACCGCCAACTACTTCACCTGGGAAGTGCTGAATAATCACTCCGGGCTGGCTATCTCGCCCACGCTGATTGGTTCACTGGTGGTGATGGGCGGAGTTTGGTTTATTCCGCTTGGGGCGGTCGCGGTCGGGCTGATTATTAAGTGGTTTGACTGGCTGTATGAGCTTGGCAACCGGGAGAGCAACCGCTATAAGGCGGCCATTCTGCATAGTTTTTGTTTCGGCGCTATCTTCAATATGATCGTGCTGGCGCGTGAAGGGCTGGATTCTTTCGGCTCCCGCGTGGTGTTTTTCCTCGTGATCTTTGGTATCTGCCTGCTGGCGGCGAAATTGCTGTACTGGTTCCTGGATAGCGTAGGACTGATTCATAAGCGGACCAAACCGCTTTCGCAACCTCAGGTCTGATAAGGATTAACATGTCTGAGAGTACTTCCGCGCCGTTGTATCTGCTGAGAGGTTTACAGCTCATCGGATGGCGCGATATGCAGCATGCGCTGGATTTTCTCTACGCTGACGGCGCAATTCGTCAGGGTACGCTGGTGGCGATCAATGCCGAAAAGATGCTGGCAGTCGAGGACGATCCCGAGGTTCGGGCGCTGATTGAAGCGGCTGAATTTAAATATGCCGATGGCATTAGCGTGGTGCGTTCATTACGTAAAAAATATCCTCAGGCGCAGGTATCGCGCGTGGCGGGGGCCGACTTATGGGAAGCCCTGATGCAACGCGCCGGGGCCCAGGGCACGCCGGTCTTTCTGATCGGCGGCAAGCCGGAGGTGCTGGCCCAGACCTGTACGCAGCTGCGCCAGCGCTGGAACGTTAACATTGTCGGTAGCCAGGACGGCTATTTCTCCGCCGACCGGCGTCAGGAGCTGTTTGAGCGCATCCGCGACAGCGGGGCCGGGATTGTCACCGTCGCGATGGGCTCGCCGCGCCAGGAGATCCTGATGCGTGACTGCCGGCTGGTCTATCCCCAGGCGCTCTATATGGGCGTGGGCGGCACCTACGACGTATTTACCGGCCACGTTCACCGGGCGCCAAAGTTCTGGCAGGACATGGGGCTGGAGTGGTTTTATCGTTTGATATCACAGCCCAGCCGGATTAAAAGACAGATCAGACTGCTGCGATATTTACGTTGGTATTATACCGGTCAGCTCTAATATTCCACTGCAAACTGGCGCGTTTTCACACATATTCTGTGTAATGTATTCGCCTGGCTGATACTTTATTTGCCATTTCGGCAAAATTAATTAACCATTCGCATGCTTAATGCGCGCCGGCACTCTTTACCGGCGCGCAGGCAGGGCTATTTCATTTCACATATTTATAAAAATAACCGGTATATGCGCGGGACCTTCAGAAGGGCATCAAGGCGGCTCATCCGTTAACTTTCCGACATCGATAATCATGACGGAGGGACGGGTACGTGCTGCCAATAAAGAGGCCGTTCGGAGAGGAACAGCTAAAAACCCGGAGCAGGGCAAACACAAGAGGCTATATGACTAAGAAAAAAGCGGAACTTCAGCGCGGGCTGGAGGCCAGGCACATTGAGCTAATCGCCCTTGGCGGTACGATTGGCGTCGGTTTATTTATGGGATCGGCGAGTACGCTGAAATGGGCCGGCCCGTCCGTCCTGCTGGCGTATATTATTGCGGGCTTATTTGTCTTCTTTATCATGCGTTCGATGGGGGAGATGCTGTTTCTTGAACCGGTAACCGGTTCGTTCGCCGTTTACGCCCACCGCTATATGAGCCCGTTCTTCGGCTATCTTACCGCCTGGTCCTACTGGTTTATGTGGATGGCGGTAGGGATATCGGAGATTACGGCCATCGGGGTTTACGTCCAGTTCTGGTTCCCTGAGATGGCGCAGTGGATACCGGCCCTGATTGCCGTTGGGCTGGTGGCATTGGCGAACCTGGCGGCGGTACGCCTGTATGGTGAGATCGAGTTCTGGTTTGCGATGATTAAGGTCACGACCATCATCGTGATGATTGTGGTCGGGCTGGGGGTTATTTTCTTTGGCTTTGGTAACGGTGGGCACTCTATCGGCTTTGGCAACCTGACCGAACACGGCGGCTTCTTTGCCGGCGGCTGGAAGGGCTTCCTGACCGCGCTATGTATTGTCGTTGCCTCTTACCAGGGCGTTGAGCTTATCGGTATTACCGCCGGAGAAGCGAAGAATCCGCAGGTGACCCTGCGCAGCGCGGTCGGCAAAGTTCTGTGGCGTATCCTTATTTTTTACGTAGGCGCCATTTTCGTCATTGTGACTATCTTCCCGTGGAATCAGATTGGCTCCGGCGGCAGCCCGTTCGTGCTGACCTTTGCTAAGATCGGCATCACGGCGGCGGCGGGCATTATCAACTTTGTGGTGCTGACGGCCGCGCTTTCCGGCTGCAATAGCGGAATGTATAGCTGTGGGCGCATGCTCTACGCGCTGGCCAAAAACCGTCAGCTACCGGCGGCAGTCGGCAAGGTCTCCCGCAACGGCGTACCGGCGGCAGGCGTCGCGCTGTCGATCCTGATTCTGCTGGTCGGCTCCTGCCTGAACTATATTATTCCTAATCCACAGCGGGTATTCGTCTACGTCTACAGCGCCAGCGTGCTGCCGGGGATGGTGCCGTGGTTTGTGATCCTGATTAGCCAGCTGCGTTTTCGTCGCGCGCACCGGGCGGCGATGGCCAGCCACCCGTTCCGCTCGCTGCTCTTCCCGTGGGCGAACTATTTTACGATGGCATTTCTGGTTTGCGTGCTGATCGGCATGGGTTTTAACGACGATACCCGGATGTCGCTGTTTGTCGGAATTCTTTTTCTTGCCCTGGTGACCCTTATTTATAAGGTTTTTGGCCTCGGGCGGCATGGAAATGTCGACAAAGCGACGGAATAAGCAGCAAAGCGAATAAAGTGTGAGCAAACGGAAATTTTATTTAAAAAGGCACTAGACAGCGGGGGGGGAAGTCCGTAATATCCGACCCCGCAACGGCGCTAAGCGCCCGTAGCTCAGCTGGATAGAGCGCTGCCCTCCGGAGGCAGAGGTCTCAGGTTCGAATCCTGTCGGGCGCACCATTTAACCCGGTGCTTGAGCTGCGGTGGACTGTTTAAGACAGTGCCGCGTGAAAAGATTTGTAGTGGTGGCTATAGCTCAGTTGGTAGAGCCCTGGATTGTGATTCCAGTTGTCGTGGGTTCGAATCCCATTAGCCACCCCATTATTTGATAGAGTTGTGAATTGCGAAGGTGGCGGAATTGGTAGACGCGCTAGCTTCAGGTGTTAGTGTCCTTAGGATGTGGGGGTTCGAGTCCCCCCCCTCGCACCACGACTTTAAAGAATTGAACTAAAAATTCAAAAAGCAGTATATCGGCGAGTAGCGCAGCTTGGTAGCGCAACTGGTTTGGGACCAGTGGGTCGGAGGTTCGAATCCTCTCTCGCCGACCAATTTTGAACCCCGCTTCGGCGGGGTTTTTTGTTTTCTGCTATCGCGAAAACTTCTTGTATCTCCCTGATTTAAAAAATAAAACATCCCCGGCTCTGGCAAAATTTTTCGTCCAGAAAACTCTCAATTCGCCATCGGGGGAGATGTCATCTCCACAGAACCTGTGCGATAATAACCGGGTAGATGCTCATTCCATCTCTTATGTTCGCCTTAGTGCCTCATAAACTCAGGAATGATGCAGAGCCGTTTACGGTGCTTATCGTCCACTGACAGATGTCGCCATTCTATATCTGGTCTCATCAAACACCATGGACACGACGTTGAGTGAAGCACCCAATTTGTTGTCAAACAGACCTGTTTTAACGCCCGCCCTGATTATCAGTGCGGGCGTTTTTTTCTTTCAGGGACCGGTAAGAAAAGGGCAGGGGATAAACAGAGAAGGGGCGCGGCGAGAAGAGAGCTGTCGCCCCTGATGAGGCGACAGCTGCAGGAAGGACGGCTACTGCGGCGTATTGTTCTGCAGGGTTAGCAGCAGGCCATCGCGGCGCAGAGCGGCTGCCTCTTCCGGCTGATGCAGGCGGTCGAGCGTATCGGCCAGCCAGGCGTAGTCAAACGCATCCGGGCGCTGCTTCAGCGCGGCGCGGAACGCGATGCTGGCTTCCTGCCATTCGCCATGGCGCATCAGCGATTGCCCCAGCGTACTCCACAGCAGCGGACGATCGCCGACGGTTTTGATCTGCTGGCGCAGCACTTTTTCCAGCTGTTCCGGATTATTGGTCTTCAGGCGCGGGATAAGCATCACCAGACGATCGTCATACTGCTTTTTCAGGCCGTCGATAATAATTTGCTGCGCGGTATCGTGGTCATCGCTCTCAATGAGCAGATTCGCCATCGCCACCTGCAGCGCGACCTGGCCACGCGTTTTACGGCTTTGGTTTTTCCACCATTCGCGCAGGCCTTCGCTGCCCCGATCGGCCAGCGTCTTATCCATTAAACCGATCCACGCCTGCTGCTCCAGCGCGGCGCGATGCTCTTCATCGTTGACGTTGGCTTTTGCCATGGACGGGATGATATCCAGCAGCGAGTGCCACGCGCCGGTGCGGGTGTAGGCCTGTTCCGCCAGACGCAGGACTTCAGGATGTCGGGGAGTGATTTCCAGCAGTTTATCAATACCGTGGCGAGCCGCATGATTTTCATTACGCGCCAGCTGCAGGCGCACGCGGGCAATCTCTACCGGGATCAGATCGTCTCCGGCCAGCTCTGTCGCGCGCTCAAGATGCTGATTGGCGCGGGCTTCATCACCGCGCTGCTGAGCCGCTTCCGCCGCCAGAAGATAGTTAACCACCGGCTGCTCGGCGTGATCGGCATTTTTGGCCATCAGCTTTTCAACCTGCTGGTAGTCGCCTTCAGCCAGTTTTAGCAGCGCCTGCTCGGTTTGCTTACGCGCGCGGCGGCGTTTACGTCCTACGAACCAGCCGCGGGTATGCGCGCTGGTGCGAAAAATACGCCGCAGCAACCATTCAATGGCGAACAGCACCACCATCGTGAGGATCAGCACGATCGCCAGGCCGGTGACGCTGGTTTCAATGTTGTAGTTATCGGTTTGGATCAGCACATAGCCCTGATGCCCGGAAATGATGGGGCCGATAACGATCCCGGCGATCAGCAGTGCGAAGAGTAAGAGAATTTTCAACATGCGTTACTCTCCTTGTGGCGCAGGCGCTGGTGCCGGCACGGCTGGCGTCGGGGCAGGAGCCGGGGTAGCGCTCTGCGCGACGGCGGGCTGTGCCATCAGATTACGTACTCGCGTCTGCATCAGCTTCTCAAGTATTGCCTGACTCTGCAGATTTTCCGGTACGCTCATGGTGATGCTCTGCTGGCTCAGCTTATCGACTTCCTCAAGGAAGGCTTTGGTTGTGGCATCGTCAGTATCGTAATAGGCGCGGACCCAGGTCGACACGTTTTCCAGGGCCTGCTTGTACGTCTCTTCCTGGTGGCGCGGAACCGCCTGCGCGGCGACCAGCAGACGGGAGCGAATATTCTCGCGCAGGTAGACGTCCTGGTTCGGCGCCAGCAGCGGCACTGCCGTTTCGTCGCGGCGGCGGATGGTGATAAAGCTGTCCATAAAGCTCTGCCAGCTCTTCTGCAGGTTAATGCGCCACTCACCGATTGAGCTGGATAGCTCTTCGCTGTCGGAATCCATCGGGGAATCGTCGTCGTTATTATCTGCAAGACGCAGGTTGTCTATCTGATTAGCAAGCTGATTCACTTTGAGAATGATGCCGTCGTAGTCGACCTGGCTTACCGCCGAGAGCGAGGCGATATCGTCGGTGATGGCGCGACGGGCGCCAATCAGGCTGGGGTCGTTCATGTCGGCGAGGCTGGCGTCGGCGCTTTTTAGCAGCGCGGCGGCGGTCGTGACGTCCTGATCGCTCCACAGCTTGCGTCCGGCGACTTTCACCAGGAAATCAGCCTGAGCCAGCAGCCAGGTTTTGGCGTCGCTGCCGGAGATAACGGCCACTTTCTGCTGCACTTCTTCCAGCTGCTTCGCCAGCGCATCCTGCTGACTTTTGGCCGCGGTCAGCTGGTCAGCCTGCTGCCTGATGATGCCTTCGAGTTCGGTTTTTTGGCCTTCCTGCGATTTTTGCAGGGCCGCAATTTGCGCGGCTAACGCTGAGCTGGCCGCGTTTTGTCGGGATAGCTGCTGCTTGTGCACGCTGTACAGGCCCACGCCGGCGGCGAGGGCAATAGCGATAGCGACCGCGCTCAAAACGAGACTGGTTTTATTCCCGCCGTTTTCCTTCCCGGTTTTCTCTGGCTGTGGCGTCTTTTCCACGGCCTCCCTGGTCTCTTCAACCACGGCGGATTGATTTTGTTGTTCCGTCATTATGGCTTCCAATGTTGAGAGTTATTGTAATGCGCGTAGCAGCGTATCGTTGTCGGCGCTTTCGGCAACCTGGATATCCTGCCAGCCCAATTCCCGTGCCTGCTGGGCCAGGCGCTCGCTGACAACTAAAATGCGACAGCGGAGGAGCCACCGTTCTCGATACCATTGCGGGATCAGCGTCCAAAGCTGTTGCAGCATCTCACCGCTGGTAATGACCAGCGTGGAGACGCCGCGAGACTGCCAGCGCATTGCTTCTTCTGCACCATCATAATGCTTTGCACAACGTTGATAGCACTCACAAAAAGTGACATCAGCGCCGCGCTCGCGGAGCGTTTCGCCGAGTAGTTCCCGGCCGCCGTTGCCGCGAAGCAGGAGGGCCTTCTTACCAGCAATGTTTTGTAATTCAGGTAATTGTAGCAAGACTTCGCTGATTTCCCGATCTAATGGGTAGCGAATATTGTGGCCGCTGACCTTATGCAGAGCCAGCGCCGTGGTGCGGCCAATGGCAAAATAGCCGGGAGCCAGCGGCCAGCGCAGGGCCTGCTGCTGCAGGCGAGCGTGGGCAAACTCCACGGCGTGCTGCGAAAGGGCGAACAATAAATCGCCCGCGGAGAGGGCCGCCAGCCGGTCGCCGAGCGTGTGCAGCTCGCGGCCGGGCGTAAATTCAATGAGCGGAAAGCTCCAGGCCACGTGTCCCAGCCCGCGCAGGCGGCTGACCAGCTCTTCGCCTTGCGGCAGCGGACGGGTGACCAGGATACTCATCGTGGCGCGTCTCCGGCATAAACGGCGGTCAGGATCTCCCGGGCGCCATTATCCAGCAGCTCTTCCGCCAGAGAGACGCCAAGGCGCTCGGCGTCTTCCGGGCGTCCGCGGCGCTCGCCGTGAACCATCTGCGAACCGTCCGGCGCGCCGACCAGCGCGCGTAGCCACAGCTCGCCGTCAATAAGCTCGGCGTAGCTGCCGATCGGCACCTGACAGCCGCCCTCAAGACGGGTATTCATTGCCCGCTCGGCGCGAACACGTATTGCCGTTGGCGCATGGTTCAGCGGTGCCAGCAGAGCTTGCGTCCATTCGTCGTCAAGCCGACACTCAATGCCGACTGCGCCCTGGCCGACGGCGGGCAGCGACTGTTCAGGGCTTAACGGTTGGCGAATTCGCGCTTCGAGCCCCAGGCGTAGCAGCCCCGCAGCGGCGAGAATAATTGCGTCATACTCACCGCTATCAAGTTTACCCAGCCGGGTACCGACGTTGCCGCGCAGGGAGCGAATCTGCAGATCCGGGCGCTGTGCGGCCAGCTGACACTGGCGGCGTAAACTTGATGTGCCAACAATGCTGCCCTGAGGCAGCGCGTCAATGGAAGCATAGTGATTTGAGACAAAAGCGTCGCGAGGATCTTCGCGTTCACAAATGGTTACCAGTCCCAGACCCTCGGGAAACTCGACGGGAACATCCTTCATGGAATGCACGGCGATATCGGCGCGCCCTTCCATAATGGCAAGCTCTAACTCTTTGACAAACAGGCCCTTGCCACCCACTTTTGCGAGGGGTGTATCAAGGAGCACGTCGCCGCGTGTGACCATTGGCACCAGTTCAACCTTGAGCTCCGGATGGCAGGACTCAAGGCGCTCTTTCACATAATGCGCCTGCCATAGCGCAAGTGGGCTTTGCCGTGTGGCAATTTTCAAAACTTTGTCTAACATGCTTGTTACCGTCATTGTCGACCACAAACCATCCTAACATTGTTGTCTTATGGATGTTAGTTTTGTGGGTCAGGGCCTTGGCGATCTCTTTATTGGCCTTTTATGCGCATACCGGTTGCCGAACCGTAGAGAGGAATTTACACGCACTAAACGGTGCTACACTTGTATGTAGCGCATCTTTCTTTACGGTCAATCAGCAAGGTGTTAGATTGATCACGTTTTAAACCATTTGTCCGTCAGCAGTTCATCACAACCACACCGACGACGAATGGTGACGGTTTTTGTTGAAATACTGAAACCCGGTACTGGCTATGGTACGGCGGGTTTTTGAACATCAGGCGATATGTCTTGTACCTCTATATTGAGACGCTGAAACAGAGACTGGATGCCATCAACCAACTGCGCGTAGATCGCGCGCTTGCTGCTATGGGGCCCGCTTTCCAGCAGGTTTACAGTCTACTGCCGACATTACTACATTATCATCACCCGTTGATGCCGGGTTACCTTGACGGTAACGTTCCCCGAGGCATTTGCCTTTACACGCCTGATGAAACCCAACGCCACTACCTTGACGAGCTTGAGCTGCACCGCGGAATGCTGACGCAGGAGCCGCCGAAAGGCGAGCTGCCGATCACTGGCCTTTACTCCATGGGCAGCACCTCATCCGTCGGCCAAAGCTGCTCTTCCGACCTTGATATATGGGTATGCCACCAGGCCTGGCTCGATACCGATGAGCGCCAGCTGCTGCAGCGTAAATGCAGCCTGCTGGAGAGCTGGGCGGCGTCGCTGGGCGTGGAAGTCAGCTTCTTCCTGATCGATGAAAACCGCTTCCGCCATAACGAAAGCGGTAGCCTGGGCGGTGAAGACTGCGGCTCAACGCAGCATATCCTGCTGCTGGACGAATTCTATCGTACCGCCGTGCGCCTTGCCGGTAAGCGTATTCTGTGGAATATGGTGCCGTGCGACGAAGAAGAGCACTATGACGACTATGTCATGAGCCTCTACGCGCAGGGCGTGCTGACGCCGAACGAATGGCTGGATCTCGGCGGCCTGAGCTCGCTGTCGGCGGAAGAGTATTTCGGCGCCAGCCTGTGGCAGCTGTATAAAAGCATTGATTCGCCTTATAAGGCGGTGCTGAAAACGCTGCTGCTGGAAGCCTATTCCTGGGAATATCCAAATAACCGCCTGCTGGCGAAAGATATTAAACAGCGCCTGCACGACGGCGAGATCGTTTCGTTCGGTCTCGATCCTTACTGCATGATGCTGGAACGCGTCACGATCTACCTGCAGGCCATCGGGGACGATACGCGTCTCGACCTGGTACGCCGCTGTTTCTACCTCAAAGTGTGCGAAAAGCTGAGCCGCGAGCGCGCCTGCGTAGGCTGGCGTCGTGAGGTGGTGAGCCACCTGGTGAAAGAGTGGGGCTGGGATGAAAAGCGTCTGGCGATGCTGGACAACCGGGCCAACTGGAAGATCGACGAAGTACGTAAAGCGCACAACGAACTGCTTGATGCGATGATGCAGAGCTACCGCAACCTGATTCGTTTTGCGCGTCGCAACAACCTGAGCGTTTCCGCCAGCCCGCAGGATATTGGCGTGCTGACCCGTAAGCTGTATGCGGCGTTTGAAGCGCTGCCGGGGAAAGTAACCCTGGTTAACCCGCAGATATCGCCGGATCTGTCCGAACCAAATCTGACCTTTATCCACGTGCCGCCGGGCCGTGCTAACCGCACCGGCTGGTACGTCTATAATCGCGCGCCGGATATGGAATCGATCGTTAGCCATCAGCCGCTGGAATATAACCGCTATCTTAACAAGCTGGTGGCATGGGCGTGGTTTAACGGCCTGCTGACGTCGCGTACCCGGCTGTTTATTAAGGGTAACGGCATTGTCGACCTGGCGAAGCTGCAGGAGATGGTGGCCGATGTTGCCCACCACTTCCCTTTACGCCTGCCTTCACCCACGCCGAAAGCGCTGTATAGCCCCTGCGAAATCCGCCATCTGGCGATTATCGTTAACCTTGAATACGATCCGACCGCCGCGTTCCGCAATCAGGTGGTGCATTTTGACTTCCGCAAGCTGGACGTATTTAGCTTTGGCGAAGAGCAGAAGTGCCTGATAGGCAGCGTGGACCTGCTGTATCGTAACTCGTGGAACGAAGTGCGAACCCTGCACTTTAACGGCGAGCAGGCGATGATCGAAGCGCTGAAGACCATTCTGGGTAAAATGCACCAGGACGCCGCGCCGCCGGATAGCGTTGAAGTGTTCTGCTATAGCCAGCATCTGCGCGGACTTATTCGCACCCGCGTGCAGCAGCTGGTCTCCGAGTGCATTGAGCTACGCCTTTCCAGCACCCGTCAGGATACCGGCCGCTTCAAGGCGCTGCGCGTGTCCGGACAGACGTGGGGCCTGTTCTTCGAGCGTCTTAACGTCTCGGTGCAGAAGCTGGAAAATGCCATCGAATTCTATGGCGCCATCTCGCACAACAAGCTGCACGGCCTGTCGGTTCAGGTGGAAACCAACCACGTTAAGCTGCCGCAGGTGGTCGATGGTTTTGCCAGCGAAGGGATTATTCAGTTCTTCTTTGAAGATGCGGATAACGACAGCGGGTTTAATATCTATATTCTCGATGAGAGCAATCGCGCCGAGGTTTACCATCACTGTGAAGGCAGTAAAGAGGAGCTGGTGCGCGACGTTAGCCGCTTCTACTCGTCATCGCACGACCGGTTCACCTACGGTTCCAGCTTTATCAACTTCAACCTGCCGCAGTTCTACCAGATCGTTGACGTTGACGGCCGGCCTCAGGTCATTCCCTTCCGTAGCCAGGCAATCGGCGCCGTGACGGCACCGATGAATCAGGATGCCGCGGTGTCGCCGATGCTCCAGCAGCACTACTCCTGATATCGCGCAGTATTCCCCGGCTGCGCGAGGCGTAAGCGCAGTCGGCTTTAACGGAAACTCACCGCTTCGCCTGCCTGCTGGGTTGCCGCCTGCTCCAGCAGATCCCAGAAGGCTTCGCCGCTGCGATCGCAAATCCACTCATCGCCTTTCAGGTCAAAATGGTAGCCGCCCTGTTTGGTCGCCAGCCAGACCTGATGCAGCGGTTCCTGACGGTTAATGATGATTTTGCTGCCGTTTTCAAAGCTAATGGTCAGCACGCCGCCGTTAATCTCACAATCGATATCGCTATCGCCGTCCCACTCGTCCAGGCGCTCTTCGATAGTCATCCACAGGCTGTCAGCCAGGCGATGGAATTCACTGTCATTCATGGTTCTACCCTGCTTTTTTGAAGATGGCGGCAGTATAGCGCGAAACAAAAGCGCGCGCAGTCGGATGCTAAACGCTTGCTTTTACGTCTTCTCCTGCGATGATAGAAAGCAGAAAGAATGACTCACGGGCAACTATCAATGAAAAACCTTTTTCCTACGCTTGCCGTTCTGCTGGCGATCTTCAGCCTCACCGGCTGTGGTCTGAAGGGGCCGCTGTATTTCCCACCGGCGGATAAAACGGCGCCGCCGCCGACCAAACCGGTCGATAGCGGTATCCAGAGCGCAACGCCGGATCGTAACGATCGCGGCGATAGCGGTGGCCCGACCCAGGTAGACTACTGACGATACTCCCGGGGATGCACGGCTTGCCGTCTTCCTGAAACGCAAATTAGTTAGAGTACAGATGATGCAGTTTTCTAAAATGCATGGCCTGGGTAACGACTTTATGGTCGTTGACGCGGTAACACAGAATGTTTTTTTCTCTCCGGAGCTGATTCGCCGGCTGGCAGACAGGCATCTTGGCGTTGGCTTCGATCAGCTGCTGGTTGTCGAGCCGCCCTACGATCCGGATCTGGATTTTCATTACCGCATCTTTAACGCTGACGGCAGCGAAGTGTCGCAGTGCGGCAACGGTGCGCGCTGCTTTGCGCGGTTTGTACGTCTGAAAGGCCTGACCAATAAACGTGATATCCGCGTCAGCACGGCGAACGGGCGTATGGTATTAAGCGTAACGGAAGACGATCTGGTGCGGGTGAATATGGGCGAGCCGAACTTCGAGCCGTCCCAGGTCCCGTTCCGCGCGAACAAAGCGGAAAAGACCTATATTATGCGCGCCGCTGAACAGACAGTATTGTGCGGCGTGGTCTCAATGGGGAACCCGCACTGCGTCATTCAGGTCGATGATGTGGAAACCGCGGCGGTGGAAACGCTTGGCCCGGTGATGGAAAGCCACGAACGCTTCCCGGAACGCGCGAACATCGGTTTTATGCAGATAGTCGAGCGTCATCGCATTCGCCTGCGCGTCTATGAACGCGGCGCAGGCGAGACTCAGGCCTGCGGCAGCGGCGCCTGCGCGGCGGTCGCGGTTGGCATCCAACAGGGACTGCTGGCCGAGGAAGTGCGCGTGGAATTACCAGGCGGGCGTCTTGATATCGCCTGGAAAGGCCCGGGTCAACCGTTGTTTATGACTGGCCCGGCGGCACACGTCTACGACGGATTTATTCATCTATGAAACAAGTCGGGGAAGAACAGCAGGATACGATCGGCGCGCTGGATGACCGCGCGGTGGTGGACTATCTGTTGCAACATCCTGAATTCTTTATTCGTAATGCCGCTCTTGTGGAGCACATGCAGGTTCCTCACCCGGTTCGAGGCTCCGTTTCGCTGGTAGAGTGGCACATGGCCCGCGCGCGTAATCATATCAACGTGCTGGAAGAGAACATGACGCTGCTGATGGAGCAGGCGACGGCCAACGAAAGCCTGTTCCAGCGGCTCTTTCATCTGCAGACGCGGCTGGCGGCGGCAGACAGCCTCGATGAGATGCTCAATCGCTTTCATCGCTGGGCTCGCGAGCTGGGCCTGGCCGGAGCGACGGTGCGTCTGTTCCCCGATAGCTGGCGGCTCGGCGCGCCCTCAAAGTTCACCCACCTGGCGTTGACCCGACAGGCCTTTGAACCCGTGCGTATTCAGCGTCTCAGGCAAGAGCGCCACTACCTCGGTCCGCTGAACGGGCCGGAGCTGCTGGTGGTGCTGCCGGAAGCGAAAGCCATCGGTTCGGTGGCGATGTCGCTGCTGGGCGGCGATGATGCGCCCGGCGTTATGCTGTTCAGCAGCCGCGATGCGCAGCACTATCAGCAGGGACAGGGCACGCAGCTGCTGCAGGAAATAGCCCAGATGCTGCCAGGACTGCTGGAGCGCTGGGTTGAACGCGCATGACCGACTCTCCTCTGTTTGCCTCCGTCGCCCGTTTCCTGCGCTATCTTGGCGTGGAGCGTCAGCTTAGCCCGATTACGCTGCTTAACTACCGACGCCAGCTTGATGCGCTGATCGCGCTTGCTGAAAGCGCTGGCTTAAAAAGCTGGCAGCAGTGCGATGCGGCCCAGGTGCGTGGCCTGGCGGTGCGGAGTCGAAAACAGGGATTGGGTCCGGCAAGCCTGGCGCTGCGCCTTTCCGCGTTGCGCAGCTTTTTTGACTGGCTGGTGGCGCAGGGCGAGCTTACCGCGAACCCGGCAAAGGGGATTTCGGCGCCTAAAATACCGCGCCATTTACCGAAAAATATCGACGTTGATGACGTGAACCGACTGCTGGATATCGATCTGAACGATCCGCTGGCGGTACGCGACCGGGCGATGCTGGAAGTGATGTACGGCGCGGGTCTGCGTCTTTCTGAGCTGGTGAATCTCGACATTAAGCACCTCGACCTGGAGTCGGGAGAAGTGTGGGTGATGGGGAAAGGCAGTAAAGAGCGCCGGCTGCCGATTGGCCGCAGCGCGGTGGCGTGGATTGAGCACTGGCTTGATTTGCGCGGGCTGTTCGGCACCGATGACGACGCGCTGTTTTTGTCGAAGCTCGGCAAACGCATCTCCGCGCGTAATGTTCAAAAACGTTTTGCCGAATGGGGAATTAAGCAGGGGTTGAACAGCCACGTTCATCCGCACAAGCTGCGCCACTCCTTTGCCACGCATATGCTGGAATCGAGCGGCGATCTGCGCGGCGTGCAGGAGCTGCTGGGCCATGCCAACCTCTCCACCACTCAAATTTATACCCATCTTGACTTTCAACACCTTGCCTCGGTGTACGATGCGGCGCATCCGCGCGCCAAACGGGGGAAATAATGCGCTTTTACCGACCTCTGGGCCAGATTTCAGCACTGACGTTTGACCTGGACGATACCCTTTATGACAACCGCCCGGTCATCGACCGGACGCTGCACGAGTCGCTGGCCTTCGTGCGCAGCTACCATCCTTCGCTGAGCGAGTTCGATGCCCACCATCTGCAGCAGCTGCGCCAGACGCTGCTGGAGACCGAACCGGATATTTACCACGACGTGACCGAATGGCGACGCCGGGCCCTGGTGCTGGGAATGATGAACGCCGGACTCTCTGCGGCGCAGGCCGAATCCGGCGCCGATGCGGCGATGGCAAACTTTGCCCACTGGCGCAGCCTGATTGACGTACCGCAGGAAACCCACGATACCCTGGCCGCGCTGGCGGAAAAATGGCCGCTGGTGGCGGTGACTAACGGCAATGCGCAGCCTGAACTGTTCGGCCTGAGCGACTATTTCCGCTTTGTGCTGCGCGCCGGGCCGGATGGTCGTTCTAAGCCGTTCGCCGATATGTATCATCTGGCGGCGGAACGGCTGGCGCTGCCGCTGGGCCGGATACTGCACGTAGGCGATGACCTGACGACCGACGTGGCGGGCTCCATCCGCTGCGGCATGCAGGCCTGCTGGATTAAGCCGCAGGGCGCCGACCTGATGCACACCACCGACAGCCGGCTGCTGCCGCACATTGAAATTTCGCGGTTGGCATCTCTGACCTCGCTGATATAATCACCATTAGTTCTGTATATATTAACAGTATGCCCGGTCGGCGAAGCGCTGCCGGGCGGCTCATTTCCGGCGGTGCCAATGGACGTTTCTTACCTGCTCGACAGCCTTAATGATAAACAGCGTGAAGCCGTCGCGGCCTCGCGTACCAATATGCTGGTTCTGGCTGGAGCGGGCAGCGGTAAGACCCGCGTACTGGTGCATCGCATTGCCTGGCTGATAAGCGTAGAGAACTGTTCGCCGTTCTCCATTATGGCGGTGACCTTTACCAATAAAGCGGCGGCGGAAATGCGCCATCGTATCGGCCAGCTGATGGGCACCACCCAGGGCGGCATGTGGGTAGGAACCTTCCACGGCCTGGCGCACCGTCTGCTGCGCGCCCACCATCTTGATGCCAACCTGCCGCAGGATTTCCAGATCCTCGATAGCGAAGATCAGCTGCGCCTGCTGAAGCGTCTGATCAAAGCGATGAACCTCGATGAGAAGCAGTGGCCGCCGCGTCAGGCGATGTGGTACATCAACAGTCAAAAAGATGAGGGGCTGCGCCCGCATCATATCCAGAGCTACGGCAATCCGGTGGAGCAGACCTGGCAGAAGGTGTATCAGGCCTACCAGGAAGCCTGCGATCGCGCTGGGCTGGTGGATTTTGCCGAACTGCTGCTGCGCGCGCACGAGCTGTGGCTCAACAAGCCGCATATTCTTCAGCACTACCGCGAACGCTTTACCAATATCCTCGTCGACGAATTCCAGGATACCAACAATATTCAGTATGCCTGGGTCCGCCTGCTGGCGGGCGATAGCGGCAAGGTGATGATCGTCGGCGATGATGACCAGTCGATCTACGGCTGGCGCGGTGCGCAGGTTGAGAATATCCAGCGCTTCCTGACCGATTTCCCCGGCGCGCAGACCATTCGCCTGGAGCAGAACTACCGCTCAACCAACAATATCCTCAGCGCCGCCAACGCCCTGATTGAAAATAACAGCGGGCGTCTGGGGAAAAAGCTGTGGACCGACGGCGCCGACGGCGAGCCGATCTCTCTGTACTGCGCCTTTAACGATCTCGACGAAGCGCGTTTCGTGGTTAACCGGATTAAAACCTGGCAGGAAAACGGCGGGGCGCTGGAGCAGTGCGCCATCCTCTACCGCAGCAACGCCCAGTCGCGCGTGATGGAAGAGGCGCTGCTGCAGGCCAGCATGCCGTACCGTATCTATGGCGGTATGCGCTTCTTCGAACGCCAGGAGATTAAAGACGCGCTCTCTTACCTGCGCCTGATTGCCAATCGCAACGATGACGCGGCGTTTGAGCGCGTGGTCAATACGCCGACCCGCGGCATCGGCGATCGCACCCTGGACGTGGTTCGTCAAACGTCGCGCGATCGCCAGCTGACGCTATGGCAGGCGTGCCGCGAGCTGCTGAAAGATAAAGCCCTCGCGGGTCGTGCCGCCAGCGCCCTGCAGCGCTTTATGGAGCTGATTGACGCTCTGGCGCAGGAGACGGCGGATATGCCGCTGCATGTCCAGACCGATCGGGTGATTAAAGATTCCGGCCTGCGCATGATGTACGAGCAGGAGAAGGGCGAAAAAGGCCAGACGCGTATCGAGAACTTAGAAGAGCTGGTTACGGCAACGCGCCAGTTCAGCTACAACGATGAAGATGAGGATTTAATGCCGCTGCAGGCGTTCCTTTCTCATGCCGCGCTGGAGGCGGGCGAAGGGCAGGCGGATACCTGGCAGGATGCGGTGCAGCTGATGACCCTGCACTCGGCGAAAGGCCTGGAATTCCCGCAGGTGTTTATCGTCGGCGTGGAGGAGGGGATGTTCCCGAGCCAGATGGCGCTCGACGAGGGCGGGCGCCTGGAAGAAGAGCGCCGCCTTGCCTACGTTGGCGTGACCCGTGCGATGCAGAAGCTCACGATGACCTACGCCGAAACCCGTCGCCTGTACGGCAAAGAGGTTTACCATCGTCCGTCGCGCTTCATCGGCGAGCTGCCGGAAGCGTGCGTGGAAGAGGTGCGCCTGCGCGCAACGGTGAGCCGTCCGGTTAGCCATCAGCGAATGGGGACGCCGATGGCGGAAAACGATACCGGCTACAAATTGGGCCAGCGCGTGCGCCATCCGAAATTCGGTGAAGGCACTATCGTGAATCTGGAAGGCAGCGGCGAGCATAGCCGCCTGCAGGTGGCTTTCCAGGGGCAGGGCATCAAATGGCTGGTGGCGGCCTATGCGCGGCTGGAAACAGTGTAACAGTAAGAAAAGTATCGTTTTTTTGTAATAATCTGCTAGCCTTATATGCTAAAGGGCAGGATTTGCTCTTTAGCGTTCCGTTGCGTGTTGACGCCGTTTTTGCGCTGGCGTAACATGCGCGCACGATTACGCTAAGAGGACATTCGCCTTGGACACACCCAGTAGATGCTGGCTCAACTTCCTGTCCGTCAGGAACAACTCCTAAGGCTATCCTCTTATGCTGATAGCCTTAGCGGTTGTCAGCGACCCGTCATACCCGTCGCTCTGAGTCAGGCTTAATGGTCTGAAACCCCTTTTGTTTCTGTGTGCCCACCGAACTGTCCGATAATTTTTTTGCATTGGGAGTCCCGGTCATGCTGAGCGCATTTCAACTGGAAAATAATCGTCTGACGCGCCTCGAAGCCGACGAGATCAAGCACCTTGCCAGCTCGGTGTGGGTCGATTTGGTCGAGCCTGACGATGAAGAACGTAGCCGCGTGCAGACGGAACTGGGCCAGAACCTGGCAACCCGTCCGGAGCTGGAAGATATCGAAGCGTCGGCGCGTTTCTTCGAAGATGAAGACGGTTTACACATTCACTCATTTTTCTTCTTTGAAGATGCAGAGGATCACGCCGGCAACTCCACGGTGGCGTTTACCATCCGCGAAGGGCGCCTTTTTACCCTGCGTGAGCGTGAGTTGCCTGCATTTCGTCTGTACCGCATGCGCGTTCGCAACCAGTCAATGGTTGATGGTAATGCCTATGAGCTGTTGCTCGATCTGTTCGAAACAAAAATCGAGCAGCTGGCGGATGAAATTGAAAATATCTACAGCGACCTGGAAAAGCTGAGCCGGGTGATTATGGAAGGTCGGCAGGGCGACGAGTACGATGACGCGCTCTCTACCCTGGCGGAACAGGAAGATATCGGCTGGAAGGTGCGCCTGTGCCTGATGGATACCCAGCGGGCGCTGAACTTCCTCGTGCGTAAGGCGCGTTTGCCGGCGGGCCAGCTGGAGCAGGCGCGCGAGATCCTGCGAGATATCGAATCGCTGCTGCCGCATAACGAATCGCTATTCCAGAAGGTGAACTTCCTGATGCAGGCGGCGATGGGCTTTATCAACATCGAGCAGAACCGCATCATCAAAATCTTCTCGGTGGTATCCGTGGTCTTCCTGCCGCCAACGCTGGTGGCGTCGAGCTACGGGATGAACTTTGAGTTTATGCCTGAGCTGCACTGGAGCTTTGGCTATCCGGGGGCGATTGTCTTTATGATGCTTGCCGGGCTGGCGCCATACCTCTACTTTAAGCGAAAAAACTGGCTTTAAAACAATATATTATATCAAAACCGGCTCTCTCCTGGGGTAGCCGGTTTTTTTTTTGCCTTTATGTCGGTCATCAGCGGTGGCCACCGGAAATATTCTTTTATTATCCCGGCCAACTTAATTCTCTTCGCACCAAAAGTGTGGGCCGTGTATCACAAAAAGGGGGCTGGATAATTGTTACCATCGCAATATTCCCGCTAAAAAAAGGTGAAATTTCATAATGAAAAGTATCTTTACACTAACCTTCCTGGCCCTTGCCTGCCTCTCTGTAAATGCACAAGCTGTTGAAAAACTTGCTGGTAATGAAATCCTTGCGGTTCAAAAAGGCGGCGTTGCGGATAAAGTCTATGCCGAGAATTATCCTCAGCTGAAGATTGCGACCTATAACATCGGCAAGAATGAAGCTTCCGATAACGTGGCGGATTTTACTGCACTCAATTTAGCGATTAAGAACATTGGCGCCGATATTATTGCGGTTCCGGAAGTCGATAATAAAACCGCCAGAAGCCAAAAAATCGATCAGCTAAAAACCATCGCGGACGCTAACGGCTATCGCTATGCCTTCGGCAAAGCGCTGGAGTTCGACGGCGGAGAGTACGGTGTCGGTATTCTGTCTAAATATAAAATTGAGCATACTCAGGTGATTAAGCTGCCGTCAGGGGATGCCGAGCAGCGAATTGCGCTGCTGGCGCAAATCGCCGTTCCCGGCTTTGACAGCCCGGTGCTGGTGATGGTTACCCATCTCGACTGGCAAAAAGATCCGACGATGCGCGTTGAGCAGGTTCGCCATCTTCTGGACGTGAGCATCGGCGATGCCCCGTCGGACTTCAAAGATATCGCCTCATCAATCAAAATTCTCGCGGGTGATTTTAACTCCACGCACGATGAGCAGCCGTTAAAAGAGGTAGGTTATTTCTTTAACCCCGTGGCGAAGCAGGGGACGGATTACCGCACCTGGCCTGCGGTTAACCCGGCAATAGATATTGATCATATTTTCACCTTCAAAGGGCAAAAATGGAATGTGAAAAAAATCGAGGTGCCGCATAACTCACCGGCCTTTAGCTGGTCATCCGCCAGCGATCATTTACCCCTGATTGCCGAGCTGGAGCTTACCGAGCAGTAAGATAACGCTCCTGCCTCTGCGCACGAGAGGCAGGAGCGTGATGGCGTTATGCCCGACGCAGCCGGCGCTGGGTATACAGCGCATCGACGATAAACACCGCCAGCGCCACCCAGATAAAGGCGAAGGTCACCATCTTATCTGCCCCCGGCACTTCCCCGTAAAACAGCACCGCCAGCAGGAACATCAGCGTCGGGCCAATATACTGGAAAAAGCCCAGCGTGGAGAGACGCAGGCGGGTGGCCGCACCGGTAAAGCACAGCAGCGGGATGGTGGTAACGACGCCGGCGGCCATCAGCAGCAGGTTCAGCGACCACGGGTTTTGTCCCATATGGCTGGTGGGGCTATCGGCAATACCGAACAGGTAAAGGGCGGCAACCGGCAAGAGCCACAGGGTTTCAAACAGCATCCCGGTTTGGGCATCAACGGCAATCTTCTTGCGCACCAGCCCGTAGAAGGCAAAGCTAAACGCCAGCCCGAGGCCAATGATCGGCAGCGAGCCAAAGGTCCATAGCTGCACCAGCACCCCGCAGAGGGCCAGCAGCACCGCCAGCCACTGCATGCGGCGAAAACGCTCGCCGAGGAAAATCATCCCCAGCACAATATTGACCAGCGGGTTAATAAAGTAGCCCAGGCTGGCCTCCAGCATATGGTGGTTATTCACCGACCAAATGAAGAGCAGCCAGTTGCCGCCGATCAGCACCGCCGACAGCGCCAGCAGGAGCACTTTTTTCGGCGTATGCAGCAGTTTTTTAACCTGCGACCACTGGCGGCTAAGGCTAATAAGCGCCAGCATAAAGAAGAAGGACCAGATCACGCGGTGAGTCAGAATTTCATCAGCGGGAACGTAGTAGATAAGCTTGAAATATGCGGGTGCAATACCCCAGATAAAATAGGCGGCAAGAGCCAGAATAACGCCAAGCCGCGTTTGTTTTGCATCCATCGGTAAAATCCGTTACGCCAAAACAGCGATGTTACTCGATTTATGCCGATCAACCCACCATATACGTCGCCGTTGCGCTGGCAATATAAACCTGATCTTCGTTATGTAATTCTACGCGGGCGACCGCCACTTTATTGCCGGCGCGCAGCAGGCTGCTGGTGGCGGTGAAGTGCTCCCCGCGGCCCGGCCGCAGATAGTCGACGCGCAGATCGATGGTGCCCATACGCGACAGACGCTGGCGCAGCTCTTCCTCGTTGATGGTGCCATGACGGGTCAGCGTGCTTCCCACGCACACCAGGCCGGCGGCAACGTCCAGCGCCGAGGCAATCACGCCGCCGTGCAGAATGCTTTGCGCCCAGTTACCGACCATCATGGGCTGGTTTTTAAAGCTAAGCTGAGCGAACTCCTTTTCGTAACGCTCCAGCTTCAGGCCTAAGGCGCGGTTAAACGGCATATGGTTGACAAAAATTTCTCCCACCAGCTTTAGGGCGGCTTCGGAAGTGAGTTCAGACATAGCAGGCGTATCCATTCGTTAATGAGATGTTGATTTTATGCCTCAAAAATATTGATTTCCACTTTCGGAACGGATAACCGCGCAGGGAGTCGATAAACAGGTAAAATGAGCCCGGTGTAAAATAGAAATAAAAATCACTCTTTCAGGAGAACAGTAATGCGTATCTCTTTGGCCTGGCTGCTGGCGCTGGTTGCGCTTCCGGCCGGCGTTTTGGCACAGGACGTTCCGGTTAATCATCAGGTTCACGATACCCCGCCGGTGCGCGGCAGCATTATCGCTAACCTGCTGCAGGATCATGATAATCCGTTCTTGCTTTATCCCTATGAGAGCAACTATTTGCTCTATACGTGGAGCAGCGATATCAACAAGGAAGCGATCTCCAGCTACGACTGGGCCGAAAATGCCCGCAAGGATGAGGTGAAATTCCAGCTCAGCCTGGCCTTCCCGCTGTGGCGGGGGATCCTCGGTGATAATTCGCTGCTCGGCGCTTCCTATACGCAGAAATCCTGGTGGCAGCTCTCAAACAGCAAGGAGTCCGCGCCGTTTCGCGAAACGAACTATGAACCGCAGCTGTTCCTCGGCTTTGCGACGGATTATCGGCTCGCCGGCTGGACGCTGCGCGATATTGAGGTAGGCTATAACCATGACTCCAACGGCCGCTCCGATCCCACCTCCCGCAGCTGGAATCGCCTGTATACCCGCCTGATGGCGCAAAACGGCAACTGGCTGGTGGAAGTGAAGCCCTGGTACGTTATCGGCAGCACCGATGATAATCCGGACATTACCAAATATATGGGCTATTACCGGCTGAAAATCGGCTATCAGCTAGGCGATGCCATACTCAGCGCGCAGGGGCAATATAACTGGAATACCGGCTACGGCGGCGCAGAGGTTGGCGTCAGCTATCCGATAACCCGTCACGTGCGTTTTTATACTCAGGTCTACAGCGGCTATGGCGAGTCGCTTATCGACTATAACTTTAACCAGACGCGCGTCGGCGTCGGCGTGACGCTCAACGATCTGTTTTAATCGTTGCACTCTGGCTCACGGGCGCTGAAAATAGCGCCTGTTTTTCTTTTCAGGCAGACGGGGTCAATGTGGCACAGGCGGAAGTATTGAATCAAACATTGCTGGCAAAGCAGGTTTTACAGGAAACCTTCGGCTACCAGCAGTTCCGCCCGGGTCAGGAAACCATTATCGACACCGCGCTGGAAGGGCGTGATTGCCTGGTGGTTATGCCAACCGGCGGCGGTAAATCGCTGTGTTATCAGGTACCGGCTCTGGTACTTGATGGCCTGACGGTGGTGGTGTCCCCGCTGATCTCGCTGATGAAAGATCAGGTCGATCAGCTGCTGGCGAACGGCGTATCGGCGGCCTGCCTGAACTCAACGCAGAGCCGTGAGCAGCAGCAGGAGGTGATGGCCGGCTGCCGCAGCGGACAGATTCGCCTGCTCTATATCGCTCCTGAACGCCTGATGCTGGATAATTTCCTCGAGCATCTTAGCCACTGGAATTTGTCGATGCTGGCGGTGGATGAGGCGCACTGTATTTCCCAGTGGGGGCATGATTTCCGTCCGGAATACGCCGCGCTGGGGCAGCTGCGTCAGCGGATGCCGCAAATCCCGTTTATGGCGCTGACCGCCACCGCCGATGACACCACCCGTCGCGATATTGTTCGCCTGCTGGGTCTGAACGACCCGCTGATTCAGGTCAGCAGCTTCGATCGCCCCAACATCCGCTATATGCTGATGGAAAAGTTTAAGCCCCTGGATCAGCTGATGCGCTATGTGCAGGACCAGCGGGGCAAGTCGGGCATTATTTACTGTAACAGCCGTTCGAAAGTCGAGGATACCGCCGCTCGTCTGCAAAGCCGCGGCGTCAGCGCGGCGGCTTACCATGCCGGGCTGGAGCATGAGGTCCGTGCCGATGTGCAGGAGAAGTTCCAGCGCGATGATTTACAAATCGTGGTGGCGACGGTGGCCTTCGGGATGGGCATCAATAAGCCGAACGTCCGTTTTGTGGTGCACTTTGATATTCCCCGCAATATTGAATCCTACTATCAGGAAACCGGCCGCGCCGGGCGTGACGGTCTGCCCGCGGAGGCGATGCTGTTTTACGATCCGGCCGATATGGCGTGGCTGCGCCGCTGCCTTGAAGAAAAGCCCGCCGGGCCGCTACTGGATATTGAACGCCATAAGCTGAACGCCATGGGCGCTTTTGCCGAGGCGCAGACCTGTCGCCGCCTGGTGCTGCTGAACTATTTTGGTGAAGGGCGTCAGGAGCCGTGCGGCAACTGCGATATCTGCCTTGACCCGCCGAAGCAGTACGATGCCTTAATGGATGCGCGTAAGGCGCTGTCGACGATCTATCGCGTCAACCAGCGGTTCGGGATGGGCTACGTCGTGGAGGTTCTGCGCGGCGCGAATAACCAGCGTATTCGCGAAATGGCGCACGATAAGCTGCCGGTTTACGGCATCGGTCGCGATCAGAGCCACGAGCATTGGGTGAGCGTGATTCGCCAGCTGATTCATCTCGGTCTGGTGACGCAGAATATCGCCCAGCATTCGGCGCTGCAGCTAACCGAAGCCGCTCGCCCGGTACTGCGCGGCGAGGTCCCGCTGCAGCTGGCCGTGCCGCGCATCGTGGCGCTGAAGCCGAAAGCGATGCAAAAATCATTCGGCGGCAATTACGATCGCAAGCTGTTTGCCAAGCTGCGCAAACTGCGTAAAGCGATTGCCGATGAAGAAAATATCCCGCCCTATGTGGTCTTTAACGATGCGACGCTTATCGAAATGGCCGAGCAATCGCCGCTGACCGCCAGCGAGATGCTCAGCGTCAACGGCGTCGGTACGCGAAAACTGGAGCGCTTCGGCAAAGAGTTTATGGCGCTGATCCGCGCGCATATTGATGGTGAAGAGGAGTAGTCAGGCGGGCGAAAAGGTGTCAGGATATCCTCTTCATCCTTCAAGCTGCTCTGCGTTGACTGCGCTCACTCACCCTCGTCGCCGGCTGTTTTCCGCGCCTGGGAATGTCCTCATTTGTCACCTTGACGCATCTTGATCACTCAATTCCAGTGGGTTAACTATGCTGATGCTTTTCCTTACCGTCGCGCTGGTACACATCATCGCGCTGATGAGTCCGGGCCCGGACTTTTTCTTCGTTTCGCAAACCGCCGTCAGCCGTTCGCGCAAAGAGGCGATGATGGGCGTACTCGGGATCACCTGCGGGGTGATGGTTTGGGCGGGAGTGGCGCTGCTCGGCCTGCACCTGATCATTGAAAAAATGGCCTGGCTGCACACCATTATTATGGTCGGCGGCGGGCTCTATCTGTGCTGGATGGGCTATCAAATGCTGCGCGGGGCGCTGAAAAAAAGCGAGGCGCCCGCCGCGGAGCCGCAGGTTGAACTGGCCCGCAGCGGCCGTAGCTTCCTCAAAGGGCTGCTCACCAACCTGGCTAACCCGAAAGCGATTATCTACTTCGGCTCCGTTTTCTCGCTGTTTGTTGGCGATGACGTAGGCGCAGGGGAGCGCTGGGGTATTTTCCTGCTGATCGTCCTGGAAACGCTGGCGTGGTTTGCGGTGGTTGCCAGCCTGTTTGCCCTGCCGGCTATGCGCCGTGGCTACCAGCGCATGGCGAAGTGGATTGACGGCGTCGCCGGCGCGCTGTTCACCGGATTCGGCATTCATCTGATTATTTCACGTTAAGCCCGAACGACCCGGCAGGCGGCGCCTGGCCGGGCTATTCACCTCAGGCGTGGCGCGCTGAAGCCAGCAGCGCGCCAACCAGCATAAACAGCGATCCAAAGATCTTGTTCAACGCCGTCATCTGCTTTGGCCCCTTAATCCATACCGCAATGCGCTGCGCCAGCGTGGCATAGCCAATCATCACGATGATATCGACCACAATGGTGGTGACTCCCAGTACCAGATACTGCATCACCTGGGGCTGATGCGGCACGATAAACTGCGGGAACAGGGCGGCCAGGAACACAATGCTCTTCGGGTTGGTCAGATTAACGAAAACCGCCCGCTGGTATAATTTCCCCTGGGTTTGCGCTTTGGCGAGGGTCGTCAAATTGATTGCCCCCGCGGCTCGCCACTGCTGAATGCCCAGCCAGATAAGATAAGCCGCGCCCGCCCATTTCAGCACTTCAAAGGCCAGCACCGAACGGGAAAACAGCGTTCCCAGACCAATACCCACCAGAACGATGTGAATCGCTAGGCCGGTCTGCAGGCCGGCAATCGAGGCCGTCGCTCCGCGGTAGCCGTGGTTGATTGAGGTGGTCATGGTATTAATCGCCCCTGAGCCCGGGGACAGGCTGAGAATAATCGATGTCAGCAGATAGGCGAACCACCACTCGAACGTCATGAGAAACTCCCTGATTGTCTGTTTTTATGCCACAATACGCTATTGTGTAAGCCTTGTGTGATACACGATAAAAAAACGATTTCTGGCGGTTAACAGGGGTGTAAACCCGATGTTTTGGCAGCAAAAGGATTGGGACACACGAGAAAACGCGTTTGCGGCTTTTACTATGGGGCCGCTGACCGATTTCTGGCGACAGCGGGAAGAAGCGGAATTTACGGGCGTGGATAGCATCCCGGTCCGCTTTGTTCGCTTCTGCGCCAAACAACACGACCGGGTGGTGGTTATCTGCCCGGGGCGTATCGAAAGCTACGTGAAGTACGCCGAGCTGGCCTACGATCTGTTCCACAGCGGTTTTGATGTGATGATTATCGATCACCGCGGACAGGGGCGATCGGGGCGCATATTAACCGATAGCCACCGTGGTCACGTCGTCAACTTCAGCGATTATGTTGACGATCTTGCTGCGCTTTGGCAGCAGGAAGTTGCGCCAGGCCACTGGCGAAAACGCTTTATACTGGCCCACTCAATGGGCGGTGCAATCGCGACGTTATTTTTGCAACGCCACCGCCAGCACTGTGACGCCATCGTGCTGTGCGCGCCGATGTTCGGGATCGTCATGCGCCTCCCGGACTGGATGGTGCGCCATATTCTCGACTGGGCTGAGGGCTATCAGCGCATTCGTGAAGAGTACGCCATTGGCACCGGCCGCTGGCGGGCGCTGCCCTTCTCGGTTAACGTCCTGACGCATAGCCGCCAGCGCTACCGGCGCAACCTGCGTTTTTATGCGGACGAACCCCAGCTGAGGGTGGGCGGGCCAACGTATCACTGGGTGCGCGAGGGGATCCTCGCGGGCGAAGAGGCGCTGGCTGGCGTAGAAAAAGATATTACCCCCACGCTGTTGTTGCAGGCTGAAGAAGAACGCGTGGTCGACAACCGTATGCACGAGCGCTACTGCGAGCTCCGCGCTGCGGCGGGCCACCCCTGCGAAGGTAATAAGCCGCTTGTCATAGAAGGGGCATACCATGAGATCCTTTTTGAAAAGGACGCCATGCGCTCAGTCGCGCTCAATGCCATCGTCGATTTTTTCACTCGACACAATTAGAGCCTATCCCAGCAGGTGTAAATTGTTGCAGCCAGTTTGGACACCGACAGCGCGGAACAACCGCAACGTACACGTAGTACGTGAGGATTGTGAGCACTGCCCAGGTCCAAAATGGCAAATAAAATAGCCTAATGGGATAGGCTCTTAATCCGACGAAAACGCTCGTCGCCCTGCTTAGAGGTTAAAATTTTTATGTACCAGGTTGTTGCGTCTGACTTAGATGGCACGCTGCTTTCCCCCGATCACTACTTAACCCCCTACGCGAAAGAGACGCTGCAGCTGCTGACCGCTCGCGGCATTAATTTTGTTTTTGCTACCGGCCGTCATTACATCGATGTCGGGCAGATTCGCGATAATCTCGGCATTAAGTCCTACATGATCACCTCCAACGGCGCGCGCGTGCACGATAGCGAGGGGAATCAGGTGTTTGCCCATAACCTCGATCGCGATATTGCCAGCGATCTGTTTGAGATGATGCGTAGCGATCCGCTGGTCGTCACCAACGTTTATCGCGACGACGAGTGGTACATGAACCGCCACCGCCCGGAAGAGATGCGTTTTTTCAAAGAAGCGGTGTTTAACTACAAGCTGTACGAGGCCGGTGAGCTTGATTCTCAGGGGATCAGCAAGGTGTTTTTCACCTGCGAGGATCACCAGCATCTGCTGCCGCTGGAGCAGGCGATCAACGCGCGCTGGGGCGATCGCGTAAACGTCAGCTTCTCCACGCTGACCTGTCTGGAAGTAATGGCGGGCGGCGTATCGAAAGGTCATGCCCTCGAAGCGGTGGCCAAAATGCTGGGCTATAGCCTGAAGGATTGTATCGCCTTTGGCGACGGCATGAACGATGCAGAGATGCTATCGATGGCGGGAAAAGGCTGCATTATGCTGAATGCGCACCAGCGCCTGAAAGATCTTCACCCCGAGCTGGAGGTGATTGGCAGCAACGCCGACGATGCGGTGCCGCACTATCTGCGCAGGCTCTATCTCTCCTGATAAAGATTGACGACTGTCGGTTTATTGTTCAGTTGTCAACCTGACTCTTCGCTACAATGAGTGCTCTTCCTCCTGAGAGACATTCATTGTGGCGCTACTGATTATTACCACCATCCTGTGGGCCTTCTCCTTTAGCCTGATCGGCGAATACCTGGCGGGCAGCGTGGATAGCTACTTTTCGGTGCTGATGCGCGTTGGGCTGGCGGCGCTGGTGTTCCTGCCGTTTTTGCGCACCCGCGGGCAGTCGCCGCGTACTATCGTGCTGTATATGCTGGTAGGGGCCATGCAGCTTGGCATTATGTATCTGCTGGCGTTCCGCGCCTACCTCTACCTGACGGTATCTGAATTCCTGCTGTTTACGGTATTTACGCCGCTCTATATCACCTTGATTTATGACCTGATCAGCGGGCGCAAGCTGCGCTGGGGCTACCTGCTCAGCGCCGGGCTGGCGGTGCTGGGGGCGGCCATTATTCGCTACGATAAAGTGAGCGATCATTTCTGGACCGGGCTGCTGCTGGTTCAGCTGTCGAATATCTGTTTTGCCATCGGCATGGTGGGCTACAAACGCCTGATGGAGCTGCGGCCGATGCCCCAGCACAACGCTTTCGCGTGGTTCTATATGGGGGCGCTGCTGGTGGCGGTTGCGGCCTGGCTTATGCTGGGCAACCCGCACAGGCTGCCGACGACTACCCTCCAGTGGAGCATCCTGGTATGGCTCGGCGTGGTGGCGTCAGGGTTAGGCTACTTTATGTGGAACTACGGGGCGACGCAGGTGGATGCCGGAACGCTGGGCATCATGAATAACGTCCATGTTCCAGCCGGGCTGCTGGTTAACCTTGCCATCTGGCAGGAGCAGCCCCACTGGCCGAGCTTTATTATCGGGGCTCTGGTGATCCTGGCCTCGCTGTGGGTCCATCGCCGCTGGGTCGCTCCGCACTCCGGACAAACGGCAGATGATCGCAAGCGTGGTTCCGCGCTGAGCGAATAAACGCTTCGGTAACCGGCTGACGCTGCTCGCCATCGCGCACGGCGGCGTACAGCCGGCTCCACAGGCCGTCCCCGAGGGTTTTGGTCACCACCAGACCCTGGCGTTCAAAATTCTCCACTACCCAGTGCGGCAGCGCCGCGATGCCCATGCGTGCGGCAACCATCTGAATTAACAGCAGCGTATTATCGACGCTCTTCAGCTGTGGGCTGATGCCCGCCGGCTGCAGGAAGTGGCGCCAGATATCCAGGCGACTGCGTTGCACCGGGTAAATCAGCAGCAGCTCTGCGGCCAGGTCTTCCGGCACAATCCGCGTTTTCAAGGCCAGCGGATGATCCGGCGCCAGCACCAGGCGCACTTCAAAATCAAACATCGGCGAATAGTGCAGCCCGCTGCGCGGCAGAATATCGGAAGTCATCACCAGATCCAGCTCGCCCTGCTGCAGCGCAGGCTGCGGGTCAAAGGTTACCCCGGACTGAAAATCAACCTCAACGTGCGGCCAGCTGGCGCGGAAGCTCTCCAGCGCCGGCGTCAGCCACTGAATGCAGCTATGGCACTCAATGGCGATGCGCAGCCGGGTTTGCTGCGGCTCGTTACAGTCCTGCAGGGCGCGGGTGATTTGCGGCAGCACCTGGTTTGCTAACTGCAGCAAAATCTCCCCCTGGGCGGTGAAGCGCAAGGGCTGACTTTTACGCACAAACAGACGGAAGCCAAGGCGCTGTTCCAGATCGCTGAACTGGTGGGACAGGGCGGATTGGGTCTGGTGCAGGGCCGCTGCTGCGCCCGCCAGTGAACCGCTATTCCGCAACGCCAGCAGCGTTTTCAGGTGTTTAATTTCGATCATGAAAGTCCTTCACTTCGGCATGAATAATTTGCGCTTGAGGAATATACAGTAACCGCCAATTATGGATGTGTAAACATCTGGACGTCTAAAAAATCCGTCGTCTTTTAAATTAATAGCGCGTTGGCTACGTTTCCCCACCCCGGTCACTGACTTATGTAACCTCCCGGGGATGAGCAAACTTGCCGCCTTCTCTGAATTTAAAATCCTTAGGATTTGCACATCATGAGGCTCAAAAAATGACAATTATTAATCACACCCTCGGTTTCCCTCGCGTTGGTCTGCGCCGCGATCTGAAAAAAGCGCAAGAGAGCTACTGGGCGGGTAACGCCACCCGTGAAGAACTGCTGGCGGTGGGTCGCGAGCTGCGCGCTCGCCATTGGGATCAGCAAAAGCAGGCGGGCATCGATCTGCTGCCGGTGGGCGATTTCGCCTGGTACGACCATGTTCTGACCACCAGCCTGCTTCTGGGTAACGTGCCGGCTCGTCATCAGAACAAAGACGGCTCCGTCGATATCGATACGCTGTTCCGCATTGGCCGCGGCCGCGCGCCGACCGGCGAACCGGCGGCAGCGGCGGAAATGACCAAATGGTTTAACACTAACTATCACTACATGGTGCCGGAGTTTGTGAAAGGTCAGGCGTTCAAACTGACCTGGACCCAGCTGCTGGACGAAGTTGACGAAGCCCTGGCGCTGGGCCATAAGGTGAAGCCCGTGCTGCTTGGCCCGGTCACTTATCTGTGGTTGGGTAAAGTGAAGGGTGAGCAGTTCGATCGTCTGGATCTGCTGAACGATATTCTGCCGGTCTATCGGCAGGTGCTGGCGGAGCTGGCAAAACGCGGCGTTGAGTGGGTGCAAATTGATGAACCGGCGCTGGTGCTGGAGCTGCCGCAGGCGTGGCTGGATGCCTTCAAGCCGGCATACGATGCGCTACAGGGAGAGGTTAAGCTGCTGCTGACCACCTATTTTGAAGGGGTTAGAGCCAACCTCGATACCATCACCGCGCTGCCGGTGCAGGGTCTGCACGTTGACCTGGTTCACGGTAAAGATGATGTTGCCGAACTGAATACGCGCCTGCCGTCAGACTGGCTGCTCTCTGCGGGCCTGGTCAACGGGCGTAACGTCTGGCGTGCGGATCTCACCGAGAAATATGCGCAAATTAAAGAGATCGTCGGCAAACGTCCGCTGTGGGTGGCCTCCTCCTGCTCCCTGCTGCACAGCCCGATCGATCTGAGCGTGGAAACCCGCCTGGATGCGGAAGTGAAAAGCTGGTTTGCCTTCGCCCTGCAAAAATGTGAAGAGCTGGCGCTGCTGCGCGATGCGCTGAACAGCGGCGATACCGCCGCTCTTGAGGAGTGGAGCGCGCCGATTCAGGCCCGTCGCCACTCGACCCGCGTACACAACGCCGCGGTGGAAAAACGTCTGGCGGCCATTACCGCCCGGGACAGCCAGCGCAACAGCCCGTACGCAGAGCGTGCCCAGGCGCAGCGCGCCCGCTTTAACCTGCCATCATGGCCGACCACAACCATCGGCTCTTTCCCGCAGACCACTGAGATTCGCGGCCTGCGCCTGGACTTCAAGAAAGGTAATCTCGACGCTAACAACTACCGTACCGGCATTGCGGAACATATTAAGCAGGCGATCGTTGAGCAGGAGCGTTTAGGCCTGGACGTGCTGGTACACGGTGAAGCCGAGCGTAACGACATGGTGGAGTATTTCGGTGAGCATCTCGACGGCTTTATCTTTACGCAAAACGGCTGGGTGCAGAGCTACGGTTCGCGCTGCGTGAAGCCGCCGGTGGTTATCGGCGATGTCAGCCGCCCGGAAGCCATCACCGTTGAGTGGGCGAAATACGCGCAGTCTCTCACCGACAAACCGGTGAAAGGCATGCTGACCGGCCCGGTGACGATTCTGTGCTGGTCATTCCCGCGCGAAGACGTCAGTCGTGAAAAGATTGCTAAGCAGATTGCGCTGGCGCTGCGTGATGAGGTCGCGGATCTTGAGGCTGCGGGTATCGGCATCATTCAGATTGATGAACCGGCACTGCGTGAAGGCCTGCCCCTGAAGCGTAGCGACTGGGATGCATACCTGCAGTGGGGCGTGGAAGCCTTCCGTATCAACGCCGCTGTGGCGCAGGATGATACCCAGATCCATACCCATATGTGTTACTGCGAGTTCAACGACATCATGGATTCTATCGCGGCGCTGGACGCGGACGTGATTACCATTGAGACCTCGCGTTCCGACATGGAGCTGCTGGAGTCGTTCGAGGAGTTCGAATATCCGAACGAAATCGGGCCGGGGGTGTATGACATCCACTCGCCTAACGTTCCGAGCGTAGAGTGGATTGAAGCCCTGCTGGAGAAAGCCGCTCAGCGCATCCCTGCGGAGCGTCTGTGGGTTAACCCGGACTGCGGCCTGAAAACTCGCGGCTGGCCGGAAACCCGCGCTGCGCTGGCTAACATGGTCACAGCCGCGCAGAACCTGCGTGAATCCGCGTAAAGAGCCGCAGCGGTAGCGTGATAATAAAAGAGGAGGCTAATGCCTCCTCTTTTTTATTTTTTATTCGTCGGGAGCGTAAGTTCAGGCTTTCTTCCGTCCGCCATACTGAGCAAACCACGCCAGCATGCGCTGCCAGCCGTCCTGCGCCGACTCCTCGTGGTAGCTGGCACGATAGTCGGCATTAAACGCGTGTCCGGCCTGTGGGTAGACCACGATTTCTGCCGTAGCGTTGGCGGCGCGCAGCGCCTGGCGCATGGTTTCTACCGTATCCTGCGGGATGCTCTCATCCTTCGCACCGTAGAGTCCCAGCACCGGCGCGTTAAGATCGACGGCGATGTCCACCGGATGCTTCGCGGAGTTCAGCGTTTTCTGCCCGACCAGTTTGCCATACCAGGCGACCGCGGCCTTCAGCTGCGGGTTATGCGCGGCATAGAGCCAGGTAATTCGTCCGCCCCAACAGAAACCGGTGATCAGCAGGCGATGAGCGTCGCCCCCATGACGCGCCGCCCAGCTGGCGACATGGTCAAGGTCTGCCAGCACCTGAGAGTCCGGGACTTTGCTGACCAGCTCCTGGAATAGCGTCGGGATATCGGTGTACTCATTCGGATCGCCCTGGCGAAAGTACAGCTCTGGGGCGATAGCCAGATAGCCTTCCAGCGCCAGACGACGGCAAACGTCGCGGATGTGCTCATGGACGCCGAAAATTTCCTGCACCACGATAACCACCGGAAGCGGCCCATCGCTATTTTTTGGCCGGGCATGGTACGCCGGCATGTTCTCTCCCTGGGAAGGGATAGAGGTTTCTCCGGCAGTAATGCTCTCTTCCGGCGTATAAACGGCGGTAGAAGCGTGCGGGGTGGCTGCAGGTGCAAAGCCGGGTTGCTTGGTTGTGGTCATGGTATTCTCCGTACCCTTAATTTATCAGCGCATCGATAACTATAGACTCTTAAGACCGAACGTTAACGAATCACAGTGCCCGAAACAGGCTATCTTTTGTTCAGCTGCAGTGAATATAACTTGTTAATGTGACGTAACTCACTATTTAATGGAATATTGTTGCAATGATTTTCATTCATGGTGATTGGTGTCACAAAATTAAGCGGATGGCTTCTGTAAAGTACCGTTTTGCTTCTGCTGATAATTCGACCCACAGAGGAGTTTTTTATGTCTAAGTCTGATGTTTTTCATCTCGGCCTCACCAAAAACGATTTACAAGGGGCTACGCTGGCTATCGTCCCTGGCGATCCGGAGCGTGTGGAAAAGATCGCCGCGCTGATGGATAAGCCGGTCAAGCTGGCATCTCACCGCGAATTTACCTCCTGGCGCGCCGAGCTTGACGGCAAGCCGGTGATTGTATGCTCTACCGGTATCGGCGGCCCGTCGACATCGATTGCTGTTGAAGAGCTGGCTCAGCTGGGAATCAATACCTTCCTGCGTATCGGTACCACTGGCGCCATCCAGCCGAATATTAACGTTGGCGACGTTCTGGTTACCACGGCATCCGTACGCCTCGACGGCGCGAGCCTGCACTTTGCGCCAATGGAATATCCGGCAGTCGCTGACTTTGCCTGTACCACCGCGCTGGTGGAAGCGGCTAAATCAATCGGTGCGACGACTCATATCGGCGTGACCGCATCGTCCGACACCTTCTATCCGGGCCAGGAGCGCTATGACACCGTTTCCGGTCGCGTGGTGAGCCGTTTTAAAGGCTCGATGGCAGAGTGGCAGGCGATGGGCGTGATGAACTATGAAATGGAATCCGCCACGCTGCTGACCATGTGCTCCAGCCAGGGCCTGCGTGCCGGGATGGTTGCCGGGGTGATCGTTAACCGTACCCAGCAGGAAATACCTGACGCCGAAACCATGAAGCAAACCGAAAGCCATGCGGTGAAAATTGTCGTTGAAGCGGCCAGCCGTCTGCTGTAGTTCATCCCCTCGTTGCGAAGGCCGGCTCGTCCGGCCTCTCTTTTTTGCGCTGCGCCTCGCAGGAAATTCCTTTTAAACTGGACGTTTGTACAGCACAATTCTATTTTTGTGCCGTAAGCGGTTGCAGTAGCAGGGGGCGTTGTGGATATCTCAATGATTATAAGTGCCATCGCGGCGCTGGCCGTAGGGCTGGTCGTCGGTTGGCTGGCGACGAAGGCCGCCGCCGATCAAACGCGTGCTGACCTTATTGAAGAGCGGCGCGAGCTGGATATTGAGCTGAGCTCGGCCCGGCAGCAGCTGGTGCAGGCGGCCCACTGGCGCGATGAGTGCGAGCTGCTGAATAATGAGCTGCGCAGCCTGCGCGATATCAATAGTTCGCTGGAGGCCGATCTCCGTGAAGTCACCACTCGCCTTGAATCCACCCAGCTACATGCGGAAGAGAAAATTCGCCAGATGGTGAACAGCGAGCAGCGACTCAGCGAGCAGTTTGAAAATCTGGCTAACCGTATCTTCGAACACAGCAACCGGCGGGTTGATGAGCAGAACCGGCAAAGCCTGCACGGCCTGCTGACGCCGCTGCGCGAACAGCTGGACGGTTTTCGTCGCCAGGTACAGGACAGCTTCGGTCAGGAGGCGCGAGAACGCCACACGCTGGCCCATGAAATCCGCAATTTGCAGCAGCTGAATACCCGGATGGCTCAGGAGGCCCTGAACCTGACCCGTGCGCTTAAAGGCGATAACAAAACCCAGGGCAACTGGGGGGAAGTGGTTTTAACCCGCGTGCTGGAGGCTTCCGGGCTGCGGGATGGCTACGAATACCAGACCCAGGTCAGTATTGAAACGGAAAACCGCTCGCGGATGCAGCCGGACGTGATCGTCCGTTTGCCGCAGGGAAAAGACGTGGTCATTGATGCCAAAATGACGCTGGTGGCCTATGAGCGCTACTTTAACGCCGAAGATGATTACGCCCGCGAGGCGGCGCTGCAGGAGCATATTGCGTCGGTGCGCAGCCATATCCGCCTGCTTGGCAGGAAAGATTATCAACAGCTGCCGGGGCTGCGATCGCTCGACTACGTCCTGATGTTTATCCCCGTTGAGCCCGCATTTCTGCTGGCGATAGACCGCCAGCCCGAACTGATCAGCGAAGCGCTGCAGCACAATATTATGCTGGTCAGCCCCACCACGCTTCTGGTGGCGTTGCGTACCATTGCCAATCTCTGGCGCTATGAGCACCAAAGCCGCAATGCGCAGAAAATTGCCGAACGCGCGGGCCGCCTGTACGACAAAATGCGGCTGTTCGTCGATGATATGTCCGCAATAGGCCAGAGCCTCGACAAAGCGCAGGATAATTACCGCCAGGCGATGAAAAAGCTGGCCTCCGGCCGCGGCAACCTGCTGGTGCAGGCTGAAGCCTTTCGTGGCCTCGGCGTGGAGGTTAAGCGCGGGATTAATCCTGACTTAGTCGAGCAGGCAACCGCCCAGGACGATGAATACCGGCTGGATGAGGATGATAACTCACCGGAAAATAACGAATTTTCATCAGAATCTTCCGCTGCATCGATGTCAGGTGAGGGTTCTCAGCCGCGTTGAACCGTATGGGAAATGCGCTAAATCTGTTACACTCGCTGAACATTTTCTTGATAAGCAAGCAGGCATTGAGATGGTTGAGGATTCACAAGAAACGACGCACTTTGGCTTTCAGACGGTTGCCAAAGAGCAGAAGGCGGACATGGTTGCGCATGTATTCCATTCTGTGGCCGCAAAATATGATGTGATGAACGATTTGATGTCGTTCGGTATTCATCGTTTGTGGAAGCGTTTCACCATCGATTGCAGCGGCGTGCGTCGTGGGCAGACCGTACTGGATCTGGCCGGCGGCACCGGCGACCTGACGGCGAAATTCTCCCGCCTGGTGGGTGAGTCTGGCCGCGTCATGCTGGCAGACATTAACGATTCAATGCTGAAAATGGGCCGCGAAAAGCTGCGCAACATCGGCATTATCGGCAACGTTGAATACGTTCAGGCAAATGCGGAAGCGCTGCCGTTTGCCGATAACACCTTTGACTGCATCACTATTTCATTCGGCCTGCGTAACGTCACTGATAAAGAAAAAGCGCTGCGTTCCATGTACCGGGTTCTGAAGCCGGGCGGACGTCTGCTGGTGCTGGAATTTTCAAAACCGATTATTGAGCCGCTTAGCAAAGCGTACGACGCCTACTCCTTCCATATCCTGCCGCGCGTGGGGGAGCTGGTGGCTAACGACGGCGAGAGCTATCGCTACCTTGCGGAATCTATTCGCATGCATCCCGATCAGGACACCCTGAAGGGCATGATGCAGGATGCGGGCTTTGAAAGCGTCGATTACTACAACCTGACGGCAGGTATCGTGGCGTTACACCGCGGTTATAAGTTCTGACAGGGGAGACGCTATGCCTTTCAAACCACTGGTAACCGCGGGTATTGAGACGGTCCTGAATACTTTTCTCTGGCGCGATAAGGCCTTAAAACCGGCGCGTCAGCGTTTGTCAGGGAAAGTGCTGCGCGTGGAGCTGCAGGAGCTGGCGACGCCGGTGGTTCTGGTCTTTAGCGACCGCCAGGTCGATGTGCTCGGCGCGTGGGAAGGCGAAGCGGACTGTACCGTCATCACCCGCCTGAGCGTTCTGCCGCAGCTGCGCAATCGTCAGCAGCTTACCGCGCTTATCCGCAGCGGCGACCTGCAGGTGCAGGGCGATTTGCAGGTGGTGCAGAATATGGTGACGCTGTGCGATCTGGCGGAGTTCGATCCCGCAGAGCTGCTGGCCCCGTATACCGGCGATATTGTCGCCGAGGGCGTCAGCAAAGTATTCCGCACCGGCGCTCGCTTCCTGCTGCACGGCGCGCAGCGCCAGCAGCGGTATGTTGCTGAGACGCTCACCGAAGAGTGGCGTCTGGCGCCAGGTCCGCTGGAAATGGCCTGGTTTGGGGAAGAGACCGCCGCCGCGGAACGCGCCCTGTCTGCGCTTGAAAAACGGCTGGAAATGCTGGAGGGCAAATGACGCCAGGAGAATTACGGCGCCTGTATCTTATTATCCGCACCTTTTTGAGCTACGGGCTTGATGAGCTGATCCCCAGGATGCGTATCACGCTGCCGCTGCGTATCTGGCGGCGCACGCTGTTCTGGATGCCAAATCGTCATAAAGACCAACCCCTCGGCGAACGCTTACGCCTTGCGTTACAGGAGCTGGGACCCGTCTGGATCAAATTTGGTCAGATGCTGTCAACTCGTCGCGATCTCTTTCCTCCGCAAATTGCCGATCAGCTCGCGCTCCTGCAGGATCGCGTGGCGCCGTTTGATGGTCAGCAGGCTAAAAAGCAGATCGAGCAGGCGATGGGCGGCCTTCCGGTTGAGGCCTGGTTTGATGATTTCTCGATTGAGCCGCTGGCTTCCGCCTCGATTGCCCAGGTACATACCGCGCGCCTGAAAGAGAACGGCAAAGAGATCGTGATTAAGGTTATCCGCCCGGACATCGTGCCGGTTATCAAAGCGGATATGAAGCTTATCTATCGCCTGGCGCGCTGGGTACCTCGCCTGCTGCCCGACGGCCGCCGCCTGCGCCCGCAGGAAGTGGTGCGCGAATATGAAAAAACGCTGCTCGACGAGCTCAACCTGCTGCGCGAATCGGCAAACGCTATCCAGCTGCGGCGGAATTTTGAAGATAGCCCAATGCTGTACGTTCCGGAGGTTTACTCCGACTACTGCAGCGAAGGCATGATGGTGATGGAGCGGATTTACGGCATCCCGGTTTCCGATGTCGAGGCGCTGGAGGCCCAGGGCACCAATATGAAGCTGCTCGCAGAGCGGGGCGTGCAGGTCTTTTTCACCCAGGTATTCCGCGACAGCTTCTTCCACGCCGACATGCACCCGGGTAATATTTTTGTCAGCTACGAACATCCGGAGAACCCGAAATATATCGGCATTGACTGCGGCATTGTGGGCTCGCTGAATAAAGAGGATAAGCGCTATCTGGCGGAAAATTTCATTGCCTTCTTCAACCGCGATTATCGCAAAGTTGCCGAGCTGCACGTTGATTCCGGCTGGGTGCCTGCGGATACAAACGTTGAAGAGTTCGAATTTGCCATCCGCACCGTCTGCGAACCTATCTTCGAAAAGCCGCTGGCTGAAATCTCCTTTGGGCATGTTTTGCTGAACCTGTTCAATACCGCCCGGCGCTTCAATATGGAAGTTCAGCCGCAGCTGGTATTGTTACAGAAGACATTACTTTACGTAGAAGGGGTAGGCCGCCAGCTCTATCCTCAGTTAGACTTGTGGAAAACGGCGAAGCCTTTCCTTGAGTCGTGGATTAAAGATCAGGTCGGTATTCCGGCGCTGGTACGCGCGTTCAAAGAAAAAGCGCCGTTCTGGATTGAAAGAATGCCGGAGATACCGGAGCTGGTGTACCAAAGCCTGCAGCAGAGCAAACAGCTGCAGAACAGCGTTGATACTATTGTCCGGGACATCCAGGTGCGGCACGCTCGCCAGGGACAGTCCCGTTATCTGTTTGGTATAGGCGCCGTTTTGTTACTTAGCGGTACTCTGTTATTCATCCACCGACCGGAGTGGGGCCTGATGCCCGGCTGGCTAATGGCCGGTGGCGTTGTGACCTGGCTGATTGGCTGGCGGAAAACGCGCTAAGCGGTATTGCCTTCATCACGGCGCATTCGTTCATGCGCGAAGTCATGCGAGCGGCCGGACAAAGAGGCGACCCGCAGGATGACGTGTATAATGCGTCCCATTAATTCATCATCTGTCATAGAGGAATGTGTATGGGTGGTATCAGTATCTGGCAGTTATTAGTTGTTGTCGTCATCGTAGTTCTGCTTTTTGGGACAAAAAAGCTGAGCTCGCTGGGGTCGGATTTAGGCGCATCAATCAAGGGCTTTAAAAAGGCCATGAATGATGATGAAAAACCTGAAAACGGGACTCAGGATGCAGATTTCGCGGCGAAATCTATCGCTGATAAGCAGGATGATGCGAAAAAAGACGAGACAAAACGCCACGACAAAGAGCAGGTGTAATTCGTGTTCGATATCGGTTTTAGTGAACTACTGCTGGTGTTTGTGATTGGCCTTATCGTACTGGGGCCACAGCGACTGCCTGTAGCGGTAAAAACGGTGGCTAGCTGGATCCGCACGCTGCGGTCGCTGGCGGCCACCGTACAAAATGAGATTACTCAGGAACTAAAACTGCAGGAATTTCAGGAAAGCCTGAAGAAAGTGGAAAAGGCGAGCCTGGATAACCTGACGCCTGAGCTGAAGGCCTCAATGGACGAACTGCGTGAAGCGGCCGAATCCATGAAACGCTCCTATTCCGCTCACGATCCTGAGAAAGCCAGTGACGAAGCGAACACTATCCATAACCCGGTGGTGAAAGGCAGCGAAGAACAGCGCCAGGACATCACGCCGGCGACGGCCGAGTATCAGGCCAGCGCGCCGGTTCATGCGCCAGCCAGCGCTGTCGATGAGCCGCTTCCGCCGTCGACCGAGCTTCCTGAAGCCAAAGAAAAAGCTGCCGTAAAAGCTACCGATTCCTCTCCCGCATCGAGTGATAAACCGTAAAAATGGGCGTAGACGATACTCAACCGCTAATTTCGCATCTGATTGAGCTGCGTAAGCGTCTGATCAACAGCATTCTCGCGATTCTGGTGATTTTTCTGGCGTTGGTTTACTTTGCCAACGACATCTATCAGCTGGTTTCGGCACCGCTCATCCGGCAGATGCCGGTAGGCGCGACGATGATCGCCACGGACGTAGCCTCTCCTTTCTTTACGCCGATCAAGCTGACATTTATGGTCTCGGTCATTTTGTCGGTGCCGGTCATTCTTTATCAGGTCTGGGCCTTTGTGGCGCCTGCATTGTATAAGCATGAACGCCGGCTGGTGATGCCGCTGCTGGTCTCCAGTACGCTGCTGTTCTACATCGGTATGGCCTTCGCCTACTTTGTGGTGTTCCCGCTGGCGTTCGGCTTCCTGACGCACGCGGCGCCGGAAGGCGTGCAGGTCTCCACCGATATCCGCAGCTATCTCGACTTCGTTATGGCGTTATTTATCGCCTTCGGCGTCTCGTTTGAAGTGCCGGTGGCCATCGTGCTGCTGTGCTGGATGGGCGTCACCACGCCGGACGATCTGCGTAAGAAACGCCCCTATGTGCTGGTCGGCGCCTTCGTTGTGGGTATGCTGCTGACGCCGCCGGATGTATTCTCACAAACGCTGCTGGCGATCCCGATGTACTGCCTGTTTGAAGTTGGGGTCTTCTTCGCCCGCTTCTACACCGGAAAACGACTGACGCGTGATGAAGATGCCGCCGCTGAAGAGGCGGGCAGCAAAGAAGAGTAATTAACCGCCCGTCAGGGCGGTTGTCATATGGGAGGGGCGATGTTCGATATTGGCGTAAATCTGACCAGTTCACAATTTTCCCGCGATCGCGATGAGGTCGTTGCCCGCGCTCAGGCCGCCGGAGTGACCGGTATGCTGCTGACCGGCACCAATCTCCATGAAAGCGAACAGGCGCAGCAGATGGCGCGGCGCTATTCACGCTGCTGGTCAACCGCAGGGGTACATCCGCATGACAGCAGCAGCTGGACGGAGTCGGTCGCGGTGGCGATCGGCGAGCTGGCGCGCAGGGCGGAAGTGGTGGCAATTGGCGAATGCGGTCTCGATTTCAACCGCAACTTTTCGACTCCGGCGGAGCAGGAAGCGGCGTTTAGCGCGCAGCTGGCGCTGGCGGCTGAGCTTTCGCTGCCGGTATTTTTGCACTGCCGCGACGCCCACGAGCGCTTTCTGACTCTGCTCGCGCCGTGGCTGGATAAGCTGCCCGGAGCGGTGCTGCACTGCTTCACCGGCAGTCGTGATGAGGTGCGCGAGTGTCTGGAGAGGGGTTTGTATATCGGGATCACCGGCTGGGTATGCGATGAGCGTCGCGGCCTTGAGCTGCGCAATCTGCTGACGGAGATCCCGGCCGATCGCCTGCTGATTGAGACCGATGCGCCCTATTTACTGCCGCGTGACCTGAGCCCTAAACCCAATTCCCGGCGCAATGAGCCCATGTATCTGCCGCACATTCTGACGCGCGTTGCCGGCTGGCGCGGTGAGGAGGCTCAGAGGCTGGAAGAGGTTACCGACACGAACGCCAGAACGCTCTTTGGCGTTCGCTTTTAACCGTGCCGTCAGATTTTATGGAAGTCAGTATTTTTGACGCTTTGCAGCACCTGTTTGTTAAGCAGGTTCAGCAGCAGCATAGAGCGGGTTTCGCCATCCGGCTCGCTGAAGATCGCCTGCAGGCCTTCGAACGCGCCGTCGGTAATCAGCACGCTATCGCCCCCGTGCGGCGTTTCCGGGTCCGTAATGCCTTCCGGTTTATAGATCGAGAGCTGATGAATCACCGCCGACGGTACGGTAGCCGGCTGGGCGCCGAAACGAACGAAGCTGTTCACGCCGCGCGTAGCGCTAATGGTCGTGGTATGGATAACTTCCGGATCGAATTCGATAAACAGATAGTTAGGGAACAGGGGTTCGCTGACCGTAGTGCGTTTACCGCGGACGATTTTTTCCAGTGCGATCGTCGGCATCAGGCAATTGACCGCCTGCCGTTCGAGATGTTCCTGGGCGCGCTGAAGCTGCCCACGCTTGCAATACAGTAAATACCAGGCTTGCATAATAACTCTTTCCACTCGATTAGTAGCAAGCATAACAAAAGCCTGGAGCGATCGCGAAAGCCATTATAAGTGAAAACTAAAATTCTATATTCTTTCACGCTAATTTAACAAAAGTACAGCATGGCGCCGATGAACACCGTATAATCAGCCGCCTGTATAGAGGTCAATAACAACTCCATGAAATACCACGATCTACGCGACTTTCTGACATTACTGGAGCAGCAGGGGGAGCTGAAAAGGATATCCCTGCCGGTCGATCCTCATCTGGAAATCACCGAAATTGCCGATCGCACTTTACGTGCCGGCGGCCCGGCTCTGCTATTTGAAAATCCTAAAGGTTACACCATGCCGGTGCTGTGTAATCTGTTTGGCACGCCGAAGCGCGTGGCGATGGGCATGGGGCAGGAAGACGTTAGCGCGCTGCGGGAAGTGGGCAAGCTGTTAGCTTTCCTCAAAGAGCCTGAGCCGCCAAAAGGCTTTCGCGATCTCTTCGATAAGCTGCCGCAGTTTAAGCAGGTACTGAATATGCCGACTAAGCGCCTGCGCGGCGCGCCCTGTCAGCAGAAAATTATCGAAGGCGAGAGCGTTGACCTGACGCAGATCCCGATTATGACCTGCTGGCCGGATGATGCCGCGCCGCTGATTACCTGGGGGCTGACGGTAACCCGCGGCCCGCATAAGGAGCGGCAGAATCTGGGCATCTATCGCCAGCAGCTGATTGGCAAAAATAAGCTGATTATGCGCTGGCTATCCCATCGCGGCGGCGCGCTGGATTTCCAGGAGTGGTGCGCGGCGCATCCAGGAGAACGTTTTCCGGTCTCCGTGGCGCTGGGCGCCGATCCGGCGACAATTCTTGCGGCAGTGACGCCGGTTCCCGATACACTCTCGGAGTACGCTTTTGCCGGCCTGCTGCGCGGAACGAAAACGGAAGTCGTGAAGTGTATTTCTAACGATCTGGAAGTGCCTGCCAGCGCTGAAATTGTGCTGGAAGGGTATATTGAGCCAGGGGAAATGGCGCCGGAAGGACCGTATGGCGATCACACCGGCTATTACAACGAAGTGGATAGCTTCCCGGTGTTTACGGTGACCCATATCACCCGGCGCGAAGATGCCATTTACCATTCGACCTACACCGGAAGACCGCCCGATGAGCCTGCCGTATTAGGCGTGGCGCTAAACGAAGTCTTTGTGCCGATTCTGCAAAAGCAGTTCCCGGAAATTGTCGATTTCTATCTGCCGCCGGAAGGATGCTCTTACCGCCTGGCGGTGGTCACCATGAAGAAACAGTACGCCGGGCATGCTAAACGCGTAATGATGGGCGTATGGTCGTTCCTGCGCCAGTTTATGTACACTAAGTTCGTTATTGTCTGCGATGATGACGTTAACGCGCGCGACTGGAACGATGTGATCTGGGCGATTACTACCCGGATGGACCCGGCTCGTGATACGGTACTGGTAGAAAATACGCCAATTGATTATCTGGATTTTGCCTCGCCGGTTTCCGGCCTGGGTTCAAAAATGGGGCTGGATGCCACAAACAAATGGCCAGGCGAAACCCAGCGAGAATGGGGCCGCCCGATTAAAAAAGATCCCGAGGTGACGGCGCGCATCGACGCCATCTGGGACGAACTGGCTATCTTTAAATAACAGTAAGCGGGGCTAACGCCGCTGTTTTGCTCTATAGACCCGACAGAGGGGACGCATGACAACCTTAAGCTGTAAAGTGACCTCGGTGGAGGCGATTACCGATACCGTGTATCGCGTTCGATTAGTGCCAGAAGCGGCTTTCTCTTTCCGCGCCGGCCAGTATTTGATGGTGGTAATGGACGAGCGCGACAAGCGTCCGTTCTCTATGGCCTCTACGCCAGCAGAGCAGGAGTTTATTGAACTGCATATCGGCGCTTCTGAGCTAAATCTGTATGCGATGGCGGTAATGGATCGCATCCTGAAAGAGCGTGAGATTGAGGTTGATATTCCGCATGGCGAAGCCTGGCTGCGTGAAGATGAGGATCGTCCGCTCATCCTCATTGCCGGGGGAACCGGTTTTTCATACGTGCGTTCCATTTTGTTAACGGCCCTGGCCCGCAATCCGAATCGCGATATTGCCATCTACTGGGGCGGCCGCGAGGCGAAGCACCTCTACGATCTGTCTGAGCTGGAAGCGCTGAGCATTGAGCATCCTGGCCTGCGCATCGAGCCGGTTGTTGAACAGCCGGAAGAAGACTGGCGCGGACGTTCCGGGACCGTGCTGACCGCGGTGCTTCAGGATTACGGCACCCTGGCGGAGCATGATATCTACATTGCCGGTCGCTTCGAGATGGCTAAAATTGCCCGTGACCTGTTCTGCAACGAGCGTCATGCGCGTGAAGATCGCCTGTTTGGCGATGCCTTCGCGTTTATCTGATTATCGGCGCCCCGTTCTTTCGGGAAGGGGCGGCTGATGGTAGATTGCAGAAATAAAAAACCCGCCCCTGACAGGCGGGAAGAACGGCAACTAAACCTTCTCTTTTTGCCATTATCACCATAACTGCGTTGGCTAGGCTCGTTCACCCGAATCGCTTACTATTTATGCGTAAGCTCATCGGGATGAATAAGGGACATCCATGTCCCTCACCGAAGGCAGCCTTCGGCTGTTCAAATTCGTTCCTGACGAATTTATCATTCGCTTGCCGCCTTGTTCTGGCGCCAATGGCTTGAGATAACCCCTCAATTAAACCCGCTCAAATACCGTCGCGATCCCCTGACCTAACCCAATGCACATGGTGGCCAGCCCAAACTGCGCGTCTTTGCGCTCCATCTGATTAATTAACGTAGTGCTGATACGCGCGCCGGAACAGCCCAGCGGGTGGCCCAGGGCGATCGCACCGCCGTTAAGGTTGATCTTTTCGTCAATCTGCTCCGTCAGGCCCAGATCTTTTATGCACGGCAGGATCTGCGCGGCAAACGCTTCGTTCATTTCAAAAACATCGATATCGCTGGCGGTCAGTCCGGCCTTTTTCAGCGCCAGCTTTGATGCCGGAACCGGTCCATAGCCCATGATGGAAGGATCGCAGCCAACAACGGCCATTGAGCGGACGCGGGCGCGGGGTTTCAGCCCCAGCTCCCGGGCGCGGCTCTCGCTCATTAGCAGCATGGCGGCAGCGCCGTCGGAGAGGGCGGAAGAGGTCCCCGCCGTGACGGTGCCGGTGACCGGGTCAAAGGCGGGCCGCAGCGCGGCCAGCGCTTCCACGGTGGTTTCCGGGCGAATGACTTCGTCATAGTTAAATGATTTCAGTACCCCGTCGGCATCGTGACCGCCCGTGGCGACAATCTCATTTTTAAAAGCGCCGGATTGCGTGGCTGCCCATGCCCGAGCGTGGGAGCGTGCGGCAAACTGGTCCTGCATCTCGCGGCTGATGCCGTGAAGACGCGCCAGCATTTCTGCCGTCAGGCCCATCATGCCGGCAGCTTTGGCGACATTACGGCTAAGGCCCGGGTGAAAATCGACGCCGTGGCTCATCGGGACATGGCCCATATGTTCCACGCCGCCAATCAGGCAGACGCTCGCGTCACCGGTCATGATCATGCGCGCCGCATCGTGCAGCGCCTGCATAGATGAGCCGCACAGGCGGTTAACCGTCGTCGCGGGTACCGAGTGCGGGATCTCCGCCAGCAGCGCGGCGTTACGTGCGATGTTAAAACCCTGCTCCAGCGTTTGCTGTACGCAGCCCCAGTAGATATCGTCGATCGTGGTCGCATCGAGCGCCGGATTACGCGATAGCAGGCTACGCATCAGGTGCGCGGAGAGGTCCTCCGCACGCACGTGGCGAAACGCGCCGCCTTTTGAACGGCCCATCGGGGTACGAATTGCATCGACAATGACAACCTGTTCCATTGTGACTCCTTAAGCCGTTTTCAGCTCGCCTACCGGACGGGCAGGTTCAACCGGGGGGTAATAGGGTTCGTTATGGCGCGCTTTGTTGCGCAGACCTTCCGGCACCTCATACAGCGGGCCGAGGTGCTGGTACTGCTGTGCCATATCGAGATATTTTGCGCTACCCAGGGTGTCCAGCCAGCGGAAGGCGCCGCCGTGGAACGGAGGGAAGCCGAGGCCATAAACCAGCGCCATATCCGCTTCCGCCGGGCTGGCGATAATGCCTTCTTCCAGGCAACGCACCACTTCGTTGACCATGGGAATCATCATGCGGGCGATAATTTCTTCATCGCTGAAGTCGCGCTTCGGCTGGCTTACGTCTGCCAGCAGGCCGTCAACGGCCGGGTCCTCTTCTTTCTTCGGCTTGCCTTTGCTGTCCTGGGTATAGCGCCAGAAGCCAAGGCCGTTTTTCTGGCCGAAGCGGTTAGCGTCGAACAGGGCGTCAATCGCATCGTGATAATCTTTCTGCATGCGCTGCGGGAAGCCGGCGGCCATCACCGCCTGCGCATGGTGGGCGGTATCGATGCCGACCACGTCGAGCAGGTACGCCGGCCCCATCGGCCAGCCGAACAGCTTCTCCATGACCTTATCGACCTTGCGGAAGTCTGCGCCATCGCGTAGCAGCTGGCTGAAGCCGGCGAAGTAGGGGAACAGCACGCGGTTGACGAAGAAGCCGGGACAGTCGTTAACCACGATCGGCGTTTTGCCCATCTTGCTGGCCCAGGCCACCACCTTGGCAATCGTCTCATCCGAGGTTTTTTCGCCGCGAATCACTTCAACCAGCGGCATACGATGCACCGGGTTAAAGAAGTGCATGCCGCAGAAATTCTCCGGACGCTGCAGAGCGTTTGCCAGTTCACCGATCGGGATCGTTGAGGTATTGGAGGCCAGCACCGTATCCGGGCGCACTTTACCTTCGGTCTCCGCCAGCACCGCTTTCTTCACTTTCGGGTTTTCGACAACGGCTTCAACGACCACGTCCACGCGCTCAAAGCCGGAGTAGTCCAGCGTCGGGTGAATGGTGCCGATGACGCCTGCCAGCTTCAGGCCGTCAATCTTGCCGCGCTCAAGCTGTTTGTTAAGCAGCTTGGCGGCTTCGTTCATGCCGAGCGTCAGCGATTTGTCGTTAATATCCTTCATGATGACCGGCACGCCTTTCCAGGCAGATTGATAGGCAATGCCGCCGCCCATAATCCCGGCGCCCAGCACAGCGGCCTGTTTCGGCGTTTCAACGTCTTTGGTCAGCTTCTTCGCTTTGCCTTTGACGTACTGATCGTTGAGGAAGATGCCGACCAGCGCGCGGGCTTCTTTAGTGTGCGCCAGCGGGACGAAGCTTTGGTTTTCCAGCTTCAGCGCTTCATCGCGGCCGAGCCGGGCGGCAGCTTCAATCGTTTTGACGGCGGTCATCGGCGCCGGATAGTGTTTCCCGGCGGTCTGGGCGACCATTCCTTTCGCAATGGTGAAGCTCATGGCGGCTTCGATTTTGCTGAGCTTCAGCGGCTCCAGCTTCGGCTGACGCTTCGCCTGCCAGTCGAGATCGCCGTTAATGGCCTGGCGCAAAATGCTGAGCGCACCGTCGCGCAGTTTCTCCGGCTTGACGATGCCGTCGATGAGGCCGATTTTCAGCGCCTGATCGGCACTGACGTCTTTACCCGCCGCGATAATTTCCAGCGCACTATCGGCGCCGAGCATGCGCGGCATACGCACTGAACCACCGAAGCCCGGCATAATGCCCAGCTTAGTTTCCGGCAGACCGATGCGCAGGTCCGGCGTTGCCAGGCGATAATCCGTCGCCAGCACGCACTCGCAGCCGCCGCCCAGCGCATAGCCGTTGACGGCTGAAACGGTGGGGACCGGTAAATCTTCGAGGCGGTTGAAAACGCTATTGGCAAAATGCAGCCATTGGCTGAGCTGCTCCTGCGGGACCAGGAACAGGGAGAGAAATTCGGTTATGTCGGCACCGACGATAAAGGCCGCTTTGTCAGAGCGCAGCAGCAGCCCTTTAAGATCTTTTTGCTTTTCGAGCACGTCCAGCGCATCGCCGAGGCTGGCTACGGTTGCGGTATCGAGCTTGTTAACCGAGCCGGGGGCATCGAACACCAGTTCGGCAATGCCATCTTCCAGCCAGTCGAGGTACAGGTTGTCGCCTTTGTAGAGCATGTCAGTCTCCTGAATCCAGCAATATGATCTGGTCGTACCAGATGAGAAGGAGTGTGGGATTTATGTTAAAAAATTGCAAACAAGTCTTTAAATAAATGCTGGTCGGATCACATCCGGCGGAAATCGCCCTGCCTGAAGCCGATGTGCTAAGATGCGGAGAGTCACGATCTAATAAAATCAAAGGATAAAAAGATGGAATCACTAGCCGCGCTCTATAAAAACCATATTGCTACCTTACAAGAACGTACCCGTGATGTTTTATCTCGTTTTAAGCTGGATGCCTTACTGATTCACTCCGGTGAGCTGGTTAACGTCTTCCTTGACGATCACCCGTACCCGTTCAAGGTCAATCCGCAGTTTAAAGCGTGGGTGCCCGTCACGCAGGTTCCTAACTGCTGGCTGCTGGTGGATGGTGTGAATAAGCCGAAGCTGTGGTTCTACCTGCCGGTTGATTACTGGCATAACGTTGAGCCGCTGCCGACTTCATTCTGGACCGAAGAGGTGGAAGTGATTGCTCTGCCGAAGGCTGACGGTATTGGCAGCCAGCTCCCGGCGGCGCGCGGCAACATCGGCTATATCGGCCCGGTCCCTGAGCGCGCGCTAGGGTTGGAGATCGCCGCGGATAAAATCAACCCGAAAGGGGTTATCGACTATCTGCACTACTATCGCTCTTATAAAACGGATTACGAGCTGGCCTGCATGCGCGAAGCGCAGAAATCAGCGATCAACGGCCATCGGGCGGCGCATGAAGCCTTCCTGTCCGGGATGAGCGAGTTCGATATCAACCAGGCCTATCTGACCGCGACCGGCCACCGCGATACCGACGTACCGTACAGCAACATCGTCGCGATCAATGAGCACGCATCGGTGCTGCACTACACCAAACTGGATCACCGCGCGCCGGCAGAAGCGCGGAGCTTCCTGCTCGATGCCGGTGCGGAATATAACGGCTATGCGGCGGATCTCACGCGTACCTGGGCCGCGCACGGCGATAGCGACTTTGCCCAGCTGATTAAAGACGTTAATGATGAGCAGCTGGCGCTGATTAGCACGCTGAAAGTCGGAACCAGCTACGTGGATTATCACGTCCAGTTCCATCAGCGTATTGCTAAACTGCTGCGTAAACATCAGATCGTCACCAACATGAGCGAAGAGGCGATGGTCGAAAACGACCTGACCGGGCCGTTTATGCCTCACGGCATCGGCCACCCGCTGGGTCTGCAGGTGCATGATGTCGCTGGCTTTATGCAGGATGATTCCGGTACCCATCTGGCGGCGCCGTCGAAATATCCGTACCTGCGCTGCACGCGCGTGATCCAGCCGCGTATGGTGCTGACCATTGAGCCAGGTATCTATTTTATTGAGTCTCTGCTGGCTCCGTGGCGCGAAGGGCAGTTCAGCAAGCATTTCAACTGGCAGAAAATTGAAGCGCTGAAACCGTTTGGCGGCATTCGTATCGAAGATAACGTCGTTATCCACGAGAACAGTGTCGAAAATATGACGCGTGACCTGAAACTGGCCTGATGGAGAGTTGGTTGATACCGGCCGCGCCGGTGAGCTTTGTCGAAGAGATTAAGAAGAGCCGTTTTATTACGCTATTGGCGCATACCGATGGCGTAATGGCGGCAAAAGCGTTTGTTGAATCAGTAAGAGCGGATCACCCGGACGCTCGCCACCACTGCGTGGCGTGGGTGGCCGGCCCGCCGAACGATTCACAGCAGCTGGGTTTCTCTGACGATGGTGAACCGGCGGGAACGGCAGGTAAACCGATGCTGGCACAGCTTATGGGCAGCGGTGTTGGTGAGATAACTGCCGTCGTAGTGCGCTACTACGGCGGTATTCTGCTGGGTACCGGTGGTCTGGTGAAGGCCTATGGCGGTGGCGTACACCAGGCGCTTGCTCAACTGACAACGCAGCGCAAGACGCCGCTGACCGCATATACTTTGCAGTGTGAATACGGGCAATTAGCCGGTGTTGAAGCGCTGTTGACTCAGTTCGCAGGGCAAATTGTCGAAAGCCAATATCAGGCGTTCGTCCAGCTGCGTGTTGCGCTTCCTCAAGCTGAAGTGGCGTCATTTTCAACAAAACTGGCTGATTTTAGCCGTGGCTCGTTGCAATTACTGAAGATTGACGAATAATCCCCACCTGATTTTTTGCATATCAAAGGAAGCGCCAGAGATGCATTTTCGCGCGATTACCCGAATCGTTGGACTGCTGGTCATTTTATTTTCGGGGACCATGATCCTCCCGGGATTAGTGGCCCTGATATACCGTGATGGTGCCGGGCGGGCGTTTACCCAGACCTTTTTCGTCGCTTTAGCTATTGGCTCTCTATTATGGTGGCCGAACCGCCGTGAAAAGGGTGAGCTGAAATCCCGTGAGGGCTTCCTGATCGTTGTCCTCTTCTGGACCGTGCTGGGCAGCGTCGGTGCGCTACCGTTTATCTTCGCCGAGCAGCCAAACCTGACGGTCACCGATGCGTTTTTTGAATCCTTCTCTGGCCTTACCACCACGGGCGCGACTACGCTGGTCGGCCTCGACTCGTTGCCTCACGCCATTCTTTTCTATCGTCAGATGCTGCAATGGTTTGGCGGTATGGGGATCATTGTGCTGGCGGTCGCGATACTGCCGATACTCGGCGTCGGTGGGATGCAGCTGTACCGGGCGGAGATGCCCGGGCCGCTGAAGGATAACAAAATGCGCCCGCGAATCGCCGAAACGGCAAAAACGCTGTGGCTCATCTATGTCCTGCTGACCGTCGCCTGCGCGCTGGCGCTGTGGTTCGCCGGAATGCCGGCATTTGACGCCATTGGCCATAGCTTTTCGACCATCGCCATTGGCGGCTTCTCCACGCATGACGCCAGCGTCGGCTACTTTAACAGTCCGACGATTAACTCGATTATCGCGGTATTCCTGCTAATCTCCGGCTGTAACTATGGTCTGCACTTTTCATTACTCAGCGGACGAAGCCTGAAGGTGTACTGGCGCGATCCCGAATTCCGCATGTTTATCGGCGTACAGCTGACGCTGGTGGTGATTTGTACGCTGGTGCTGTGGCTGCATGATGTCTATAGCTCAGCGTTAACCACATTGAACCAGGCATTCTTCCAGGTTGTCTCAATGGCCACGACGGCGGGCTTCACGACCGATAGCATTGCGCGCTGGCCGCTGTTCCTCCCGGTGCTGCTGCTGTGCTCGGCATTTATCGGCGGCTGTGCCGGCTCGACGGGCGGTGGGCTGAAGGTTATTCGTATTCTGCTGCTCTTTAAACAGGGGAACCGCGAGCTCAAACGTCTGGTACACCCGAATGCGGTATACAGCATTAAGTTGGGCAATCGCGCTCTGCCGGAACGTATCCTCGAAGCAGTATGGGGATTCTTCTCCGCCTATGCGCTGGTGTTTATCATTAGTATGCTGGCGATTATTGCCACCGGCGTCGATGACTTCTCCGCATTTGCTTCGGTCGTCGCAACCTTAAACAACCTTGGTCCGGGGCTTGGCGTAGTGGCGGATAACTTTGCGACGATGAATCCGGTCGCAAAATGGATCCTGATTGCTAATATGCTATTTGGTCGTCTGGAAGTGTTCACCCTGTTGGTGCTGTTTACCCCCACTTTCTGGCGTGAATAGCTGGAGTATTTGTGAAAACGTTGATTCTATTTTCCACCCGTGATGGGCAGACTCGTGAAATTGCCTCCTTTCTGGCATCCGAGCTGAAAGAGCTGGGCGTCGATGCGGACACTCTCAATCTGAACCGCACCGATGCGGTTGAATGGCGCGACTACGATCGCGTGGTGATTGGGGCATCCATTCGTTACGGTCGCTTCCATCCGGCGGTTGACCGCTTTGTGAAGAAACATCTGCAATCGCTGAACGCGCTGCCCGGTGCGTTTTTTTCGGTTAACCTCGTCGCGCGTAAACCGGAGAAGCGTACGCCGCAAACCAATAGCTATACGCGCAAGTTCCTGCTCAGCTCGCCGTGGCAGCCGCAGCATAGCGCGGTGTTTGCCGGTGCGCTGCGCTACCCGCGCTACAGCTGGTACGATCGCGTGATGATTCGCCTGATTATGAAGATGACCGGCGGTGAAACGGATACCAGTAAAGAGGTGGTCTATACCGACTGGCAGCAGGTCGCTAATTTTGCGCGAGAGATCGCACAAATGAGCAGCAAATAGCGGATAAAATCACCGCGATGATGGCAAATTGAGCGGTTGAATAATTTTTTGAAAACAGGACTTGTCAACGTCAGAGAACTGCCTATAATGCGCCTCCACTGACACGGAACAACGGCCAGCACGCCGCCGGGTCAGCAGGCTTCAGCGCTGAATATCAGCCGCGAAAGCCGACGGAGAAAAGCAAAATAAACGCTTGACTCTGAATGAGGAAAACGTAATATACGGGACCTCGCGACAGAGCGCTAAAGCGCGTC
>NISF01000012.1:84232-84725 GCA_002270295.1 Enterobacter sp. 10-1
AAAGTGACATGGATTCTTAACGTCCTCGGACGAAAAATGAATACCAAGTCTCTGAGTGAACATACGTAATTCATTACGAAGTTTAATTCACGAGCATCAAACTTAAATTGAAGAGTTTGATCATGGCTCAGATTGAACGCTGGCGGCAGGCCTAACACATGCAAGTCGAACGGTAGCACAGAGAGCTTGCTCTCGGGTGACGAGTGGCGGACGGGTGAGTAATGTCTGGGAAACTGCCTGATGGAGGGGGATAACTACTGGAAACGGTAGCTAATACCGCATAACGTCGCAAGACCAAAGTGGGGGACCTTCGGGCCTCATGCCATCAGATGTGCCCAGATGGGATTAGCTTGTAGGTGAGGTAACGGCTCACCTAGGCGACGATCCCTAGCTGGTCTGAGAGGATGACCAGCCACACTGGAACTGAGACACGGTCCAGACTCCTACGGGAGGCAGCAGTGGGGAATATTGCACAATGGGCGCAAGCCTGATG
>NISF01000013.1:0-3065 GCA_002270295.1 Enterobacter sp. 10-1
GGATGTGCTCACGAGTCTGCGGCATCGGGCCGTCAGTCGCAGCAACAACCAGGATCGCGCCATCCATCTGAGCAGCACCGGTGATCATGTTTTTAACATAGTCGGCGTGGCCCGGGCAGTCTACGTGTGCGTAGTGGCGAGTCGGGGTGTCATATTCAACGTGGGAAGTGTTGATGGTGATACCACGAGCTTTTTCTTCCGGTGCGTTATCGATCTGGTCGAATGCACGAGCAGAACCACCGTAGGTTTTAGCCAGAACGGTAGTGATTGCAGCGGTCAGAGTAGTTTTACCATGGTCAACGTGGCCGATAGTACCGACGTTGACGTGCGGTTTTGTACGTTCAAATTTTTCTTTAGACACGGCTATATTCCTTACTATAGCGCTCTCCCCTTCAGGAGAGAGCACGGGATTTTGGTTTTACCCTACGGCTTATTTACCACGGGCTTCGATTACGGCCTGAGCAACGTTGTTCGGCGCGTCATCATACTTCAGGAACTCCATGGAGTAAGAAGCACGACCTTTGGTCAGGGAACGCAGCTGAGTTGCATATCCGAACATTTCAGACAGCGGAACTTCAGCGTGAATCACAACGCCAGTAACGTTGGATTCTTGACCACGCAGCATACCACGACGACGGCTAAGGTCACCGATGACGTCACCAGTGTTCTCTTCCGGAGTTTCTACTTCAACCTTCATGATCGGCTCAAGCAGAACTGGTTTCGCTTTCTTAAAGCCATCTTTAAAGGCAAGAGAAGCGGCCAGTTTAAACGCCAGTTCAGAGGAGTCAACGTCGTGGTAAGAACCGAAGTGCAGACGCACACCGAGATCAACTACCGGGTAACCAGCCAGCGGACCAGCTTTCAGCTGTTCCTGGATACCTTTATCAACGGCAGGGATGTATTCGCCAGGAATTACACCACCTTTGATGTCGTTGACGAACTCGTATCCTTTCGGATTTGAGCCCGGCTCCAGCGGGTACATGTCGATCACAACGTGACCATACTGACCGCGACCACCAGACTGCTTAGCGTGTTTACCTTCGATATCGGTAACTTTAGCGCGAATTGCTTCGCGGTAAGCAACCTGAGGTTTACCGACGTTCGCTTCAACGTTGAATTCACGCTTCATGCGGTCAACGATGATGTCGAGGTGCAGTTCACCCATACCGGCGATAATGGTCTGGTTAGATTCTTCGTCAGTCCATACGCGGAAAGACGGGTCTTCTTTAGCCAGACGGCCCAGAGCCAGACCCATTTTTTCCTGGTCAGCTTTGGTTTTCGGTTCTACAGCGATGGAGATTACCGGCTCAGGGAATTCCATACGCTCCAGGATGATCGGCGCATCTGGGTTACACAGGGTGTCACCAGTAGTTACGTCTTTCAGACCGATTGCAGCAGCGATGTCGCCCGCACGAACTTCTTTGATCTCTTCACGTTTGTTGGCGTGCATCTGAACGATACGGCCAAAACGCTCACGTGCAGATTTCACGGAGTTCAGGATGGTATCACCAGAGTTAACCACACCGGAATACACGCGGAAGAAGGTCAGGTTACCCACGAACGGGTCGGTAGCGATTTTGAATGCCAGAGCAGCAAACGGCTCTTCATCGCTAGCGTGACGTTCAGCCGGAGTATCTTTACCGTCGTCCAGAATACCGTTGATCGCAGGTACGTCAACCGGGGATGGCAGGTAGTCAACTACCGCATCCAGCATCGCCTGAACACCTTTGTTCTTGAACGCAGAACCACAGGTTACCAGGATGATTTCGTTGTTCAGAACGCGCTGACGCAGAGCTTTCTTGATCTCTTCTTCAGTCAGTTCTTCACCACCCAGGTATTTTTCCATCAGCTCTTCTGAAGCTTCCGCTGCGGACTCGATCAGGTTCTGGTGCCATTCTTCGGCCAGGTCCTGCATGTCAGCTGGGATATCTTCATAGGTGAAGGTTACGCCTGCGTCTTCTTCGTTCCAGTTGATGGCTTTCATTTTCACTAGGTCAACAACACCGGTGAAACCTTCTTCAGCACCAATCGCCAGCTGCAGCGGAACCGGGTTCGCGCCCAGACGGGATTTGATCTGACCAACAACTTTCAGGAAGTTCGCACCCATACGGTCCATTTTGTTAACGAACGCGATACGTGGAACTTTATATTTGTTTGCCTGGCGCCATACGGTTTCAGACTGTGGCTGAACACCACCAACTGCGCAGTAAACCATTACTGCACCATCAAGCACACGCATGGAACGTTCAACTTCGATAGTGAAGTCAACGTGCCCCGGGGTGTCGATGATGTTAACGCGGTGCGGTTCATACTGCTTAGCCATACCAGACCAGAATGCAGTAGTCGCTGCGGAGGTGATAGTAATACCACGCTCCTGCTCCTGCTCCATCCAGTCCATGGTTGCTGCGCCGTCATGAACTTCACCGATTTTGTGGTTTACACCGGTGTAGAACAGAATACGTTCGGTAGTAGTGGTTTTACCGGCGTCGATGTGCGCACTGATACCGATATTACGGTAGCGTGCGATGGGTGTTGTACGAGCCATTTGATTCCTCGTTTGTTTCTTTAGGCGTTCAGTTAAGTTATCCAAAACGGGCGACTTATCTGAAGCGCCCGTCTGGTGACTATGACTCCGAAGGGATTACCAACGGTAGTGAGCGAACGCCTTGTTGGCTTCTGCCATACGGTGAACGTCTTCACGTTTCTTAACTGCAGTACCTTTGTTGTCTGCAGCATCAGAAAGTTCGTTCGCCAGACGCAGAGCCATGGATTTATCACCACGTTTACGAGCAGCTTCAACGATCCAACGCATTGCCAGAGCATTACGACGAACCGGACGGACTTCAACTGGAACCTGATAAGTAGAACCACCAACGCGGCGGGACTTAACTTCTACAGTCGGGCGAACGTTGTCGAGAGCGACTTCGAAAGCTTCCAGTTCATTTTTACCAGAACGCTGAGCCAGGGTCTCCAGCGCGCTGTATACGATAGCTTCTGCAGTAGATTTTTTACCATCTACCATCAGGATATTTACAAATTTTGCCAGCAGTTCTGATCCGAACTTA
>NISF01000013.1:3114-3264 GCA_002270295.1 Enterobacter sp. 10-1
GAATACTCCGTTGTTAATTCAGGATTGTCCAAAACTCTAAGAGTTTAGTTTGACATTAAGGTAAAACAGTTTGGCCTTACTTAACGGAGAACCATTAAGCCTTAGGACGTTTCACGCCATACTTGGAGCGAGATTGCTTACGGTCTTTAA
>NISF01000013.1:3408-81718 GCA_002270295.1 Enterobacter sp. 10-1
TGGTCAAACGCACACGGCATACTTTACGCAGTGCGGAGTTTGGTTTTTTAGGAGTGGTAGTATATACGCGAGTACATACGCCACGTTTCTGCGGGCAGGCTTCCAGTGCAGGCACGTTGCTCTTTGCAACTTTGCGTGCGCGTGGTTTGCGTACCAGCTGGTTAATTGTTGCCATTAAATAGCTCCTGGTTTTAGCTTTTGCTTCGTAAACATGTAATAAATCGCCTCAGATAATATGAGGACGCAGAATTCTAGGGCGGTGCCGAAAAGGTGTCAAGAAATATACAACAATCCCGCCATTACCAGGCCAACTGTCCAGGGTGTTTGAGCGCCAGTCTGACGAAATCAGTATAGCCAACCCTGATGACACTGCCCGCAATTTGCCCCGTCAGCCCGCGGGCTTCGATATCATCCTGCAGCGCATGGATGGTTATGGGGGCGGAAAGCAAGATTTCAAGGAAACGCCCGCCAGCGGCTGCCGCGATGACACCATCGGAAAGCAGCAGAAGATCGTCGCCATCCTTTACCAGACGCAGCATCGCTGCCAGATCGGTATGCCATGGAGAAACGCTGAGAGTGTGGAGCATAGTGGCCTCAGAAGCGCAGTATCACGTTGAAATCATCGAGTCGGGCACGCAGCGCCTCTGGCTCCAGCCACTCGCCTTCTATGACCCACTGCGTGGAGGGCGACAGGCCGCGCTCGCGGGCAGAAGCGGCGCACATCCAGCACTGTTCAATATCATACAGGGAGAGGAGCTTAAACGTGGCGATATAGTCGCGGGCCAGAATTGCGCCAGGCCGCTGCTCCGGCAGCAGCTGAAACACGCCGTCGCCGATAAAGAAAACGCCGAGCTCATCGGTCAGCGCTGAGGTAGCCAGCAGCGCATCCAGGCCTTCTCTGCCTGACGCGGAGCCATGAGGAGCGGAGGAAAAAACAAAGGCAACGCGTTTCATCAGAACTGCACCATCCGATCGCAGGTTAATGCAGCTTCCGCCAGCGCCCCAAGGCCGCTGAGCGTGAATCCGGGTTGCAGATTATGCGCGGACAAACCAAGCTGCTGCGCCTCATGCTCGTCCGTCACCCCGCGTCTCAGCGCCGCCGCAACGCAGATATGCAGCGAAACAGCATGCGTTTCGTATAATTTTTGCCATGCCCGCACAAGGTCAAACTCATCGCTGGCGGGGGCGGTCAGCTGATTCGCGTTATAGACGCCTTCGCGATAGAAAAAGACGCAAATCAGCTCATGCCCCTCCTCCAGCACGGCCTGCGCGAACTGCCAGGCGCTGCTGGCCTGCTGCGTACCGTAGGCCGGGCCCGTCACCGTAATGGCAAAACGCATTACTTATCCAGCCCCTGGAAATCACCGCTTTTGAACTGACGGATATAGAGATATACCGTGTGCTTCGAGATATTCAGGCGATCGGCAACCTGGTTGATAGCATCTTTGATATCAAAAATGCCTTTCTCGTAAAGATTCAGGACGATCTGACGATTTTTGGCGTTATTGGAAACGTTGCGATCGGCATTTACTTCTTCAATCGTAAACTCGAGGGTTTGCGCGACCAGATCGTCAACCGATGAGGCAAAGTTGACCTGCGAGTTCACTTCCGGCGTTTCCGGCGGAATAAAGGTGCTCATGATCTGGGAGAACGGGACATCGAGGTTCATGTTAATGCACAAAAGGCCGATAACCCGGTGCTCACGGTTGCGTATCGCAATCGTCACCGACTTCATCAGCACTCCGCTTTTAGCGCGAGTAAAATAGCATTTGGAAACGCTGCTATCAGCTCCAGTCATATCGTGCAGCATACGCAGCGCCAGGTCAGTGATTGGCGAGCCGATTTGACGACCGGTATGTTCACCGTTGGCGATGCGAATGGCGGAACATTTCAGATCCTGTAAAGAATGCAGCACGATTTCACAGTGGGAACCAATGAGCATCGCTAACCCGTCCACCACCGCTTCATAGGATTTTAGGATATCGAAGTCGGTCTGGTCGAAAGGACGTTGATCCAGCAGGTCAAGCTCGCTGGTTTCGTTGGTTAAAAGCGACCTGGACATGAAAAAAAGCACTCCTTTTCAGGAGCCTGTCATTTTTTACACAAAACCGTTCAAGGTACGCCAAGGCGGCAAATCTGAGACAAATTCGTCAGCAGCGAATTTGACCAGCCGAAGGCTGGCTCTTGTAAGAGACAAGGTTATCTCTTATCGATACCCAGGACCGAATCCAGTAAGAGGCTGGAGTCAGCAAATGCAGCCAGCTCAGAGGCAGCTTGAAGGATGAGGTGTAGCTTGTCAGGGCAGGCTCATCGTCATTAATAAGATTAAGCTATCTAAAGTAATACAGCGCTTGAGGCACTTTCCAGTTTTAATTATATCTGCCCCAAATAAAAAAGCCGCCGCCTTTGAGGGCGGCGGCGGCAATTCCATTACTTCTTAGCGTCTGCGCTCGGTGCATCCGCTTTTGCATCAGCGGCAGCTTCAGGCTTCGCGTCAGCTTTCGGCGCCGGTTTGATATCCAGCAGCTCTACGTCGAAGACCAGAGTAGAGTTAGCCGGGATGCCAGGAACGCCGGTTTTGCCGTATGCCAGATCCGGTGGGATGACCAGCTGGATTTTACCGCCTTTCTTAATATTCTTCAGGCCTTCAGTCCAGCCCGGGATCACGCCGTCCAGGCGGAAAGAGAGCGGCTCGCCGCGGGTATAGGAGTTATCGAACTCTTTACCGTCGATCAGCGTCCCTTTGTAGTTCACAACGACGGTATCGCTGTCTTTCGGTGCGTCACCGGTACCGGCTTTCTCGACTTTATACAGCAGGCCAGATTTAGAGGTTTTCACGCCCTTCTCTTTAGCGAAGGTGTCGCGATAGGCTTTGCCTTTAGCATCGTTCTCAGATGCATCTTTTTCCATTTTTTGCTGAGCAGCAGTTTTCACACGAGTCTCAAACGCTTGCAGAGTCTGTTCGATTTCCTGATCGGACAGTTTGCTCTTATCGGCAAATGCGTCCTGAACGCCAGCGATCAGCTGATCTTTATCCAGTTTAATGCCCAGTTTTTCTTGTTCTTTCAGGGAGTTTTCCATGTAACGTCCCAGCGATGCACCCAGCGCATAAGCAGATTTCTGATCGTCATTTTTAAATGCCGATTTGCTTTCCGTTGCAGGTGCCGTCTTTGCAGCGGTATCAGCGGCAAAGGTCAGCGGTGCATTCAGCGCGACGGCCATCGTGGTCGCCAGCAGCGTTACTTTAAACAGTGATTTCATCCATTTCTCCAAGGCCGGGGCATCTCACCCCAGGGTTAGCGTAAAAAGCAAAAAATGTACTATAGAACGTTGCAGGACAAATCTACATACGGACGTTCCTGAATATCGACTCTTTTCAGACTATTTTTGTATAAATTAGTTTCCTGTCCGCCGTTACGATGCTGCACGGATGCTGAAAATTCAGTAGAATCCGCCCGCGAGATAAGACAGAAGAGGTTACTCATGCACGATAGCAAACTGGAGACTCGCCTGGCGGAGCTGGAAAGCCGGCTGGCGTATCAGGAAATCACCATTGAAGACCTCAACAAGACCGTCACCGCCCATGAGATCGAAATGGCAAAGATGCGTGAACATATGCGTCTGATGGTAGAAAAGCTGAAGGCGACGCAGTCATCGTATATCGCATCGCAGTCTGAAGAAACGCCTCCCCCACATTATTGAGGCGTAAAAAAAGCGGGTTTCCCCGCTTTTTTATAGCCGGCAGCGCTAGCCAACGCGCCTGCGGCTTGAAAGACGATGGGTCTTAGTGACAGCCGCAGCCGCCGTTCCCGCCACAACCGCCTTTGCCATGTTCGTGACCGTGGTCGTGGCTGTGACCGTGGCCGCCGCAGCATCCGTCATGATCGTGGTCATGGTCGTGATCGTGACCATTCGCGCCGTGTACATGACCGTGCTCCAGCTCTTCAGCGGTCGCTTCACGAATCGCCACAACTTCAACGTTGAACTTCAGGTTCTGGCCAGCCAGCATGTGGTTACCGTCAACAACAACGTGCTCGTCGTCAACTTCGGTGATTTCAACCGGAACCGGACCCTGATCGGTTTCCGCCAGGAAACGCATGCCAACCTGCAGTTCATCAACGCCCATGAAGACGTCTTTAGGAACGCGCTGAACCAGGTTTTCGTCGTACTGGCCGTACGCATCGTTCGCGCCGACCGCAACGTCAAATTTGTCGCCCACTTCATGACCATCCAGCGCAGTTTCCAGGCCGGAAATCAGGGAGCCGTGACCATGCAGGTAGTCCAACGGCGCGCTTACCGGAGACTCATCAACCAACACACCGTCTTCTGTACGTACCTGATAGGCCAGGCTGACCACCAGGTCTTTTGCTACTTTCATGATATCTCCTGAGCATGGGAAGAATAGTGGCGCAGATTGTAGCGGAATTCTGCAGCCGTGTACCCTCTAGCTTAAAAAAAGGCGACAGATAACGCTAGTCGGGATGAAAAATGCCGATCACTTGTTCGTCTTTACGAACATGCTCGCGGGCCTCTTTATCCGCCTCGCGCATCTGGTGCCCGCACTTAACACACTCAACAATATCGATATTATTTTCACGCCACATCGCCAGCGAATCCTGGGCCTGGCACGCCGGGCATTTTGCTCCGGCAATAAAACGTTTACGCACTGCCATAATGATTTACCCTTTATTCAAACTCATCCCAGCCGTCAAGCTGCCTGCTCTCTTTCTGCATTTCACGCTGAAAAATCTCCTCCAGCTCCCGTCGAGCTTCCCGCACGCGCGATATCTGCAGAGTATCAGTATGCACTGGCATCAACTCTCGCAGCATTCGCATATCCAGACGACGAAAGTGCAGCTGCGCGCGCTGCGCCTGATGCGGATGCATTCCGACGCTGACCAGCGCCTTGCGCCCCAGATCCAGCGCGCTGGAGAAGGTTTCGCGCGAGAACTGAGCCACGCCGGCCTGCAGCAGCTCATGGGCCTCTACGCGGCCCCGCGCTCGCGCCAGAATATGCAGATGCGGGAAATGCTGCTGGCACATCTCAACCAGCTTCATGGTATCTTCCGGCTCGTTGCAGGTAATTACGATTGACTGCGCATCTTCCGCGCCCGCCGAGCGCAGCAGCTCCAGCTGCGTTGCATCGCCGAAGTACACCTTATAGCCATATTTGCGCATCAGGTTAACCGCGCTGATATCGCGCTCAAGCACGGTAATACGCATTTTGTTGGCCATCAGCAGACGGCCAATAACCTGACCAAAGCGCCCGAAGCCGACGATAATCACCTGCGGTTTATCATCCTCAACCCACGGCGCTTCATCCTCTTCCTCCGGCTGGTTAAAGCGTCGGGAGAGAACGTAATCAATCAAGGTCATCAGCAGCGGCGTGGTCATCATCGACAGCGTAACCGTGACCAGCAGCAGCGCCATCTGGTCATTTTCGAACAGCCGCAGCGAAGCCGGTAACGAGAACAGCACAAAGGCAAACTCCCCGCCCTGGCTCAGGACCCCGGCAAACTGCATTCGCTCCGAGCTGCGAAGGCCGTACACCCGCGCCAGAACGTACAGCACGAGGGCTTTCACCATCACCAGCGCCGCGACGCTGGCGGCAACCCACAGCAGATGGGTGTAGAGAACGCCGAGATTCAGCGCCATGCCAACGGAGATAAAGAACAGGCCAAGCAGGAGGCCTTTAAACGGCTCAATGGCGATTTCCAGCTCGTGGCGATACTCGCTTTCAGCCAGCAGCACCCCGGCGATAAAGGTCCCTAGCGCCATCGACAGGCCGAGCGCATCCATAAACAGCGCCGAGCCCAAAACCAACAGCAGCGTCGCGGCGGTAAAGACCTCACGCACGCCGGAGGCAGCGATGAAGCGGAACACCGGTCGTAGCAAAAAGCGGCCGCCGATCAGCATGCCGGCAAAGGCCAAAACCTTCATCCCGATCGTGACCCAATCAAAGCGATCGTCGCCGGAACCCGCCAACAGAGGCACCAGCGCCAGCGCGGGGATCACCGCCAGGTCCTGAAACAGCAGAACGGAGAACCCCAGTTGACCGGATTCACTGCGGCTCATCCCCTTCTCGCGCATCAGCTGCAGCGCCATCGCCGTGGAGGACATCGCTAAACCAATTCCGCCGACCACCGCCGCTTGCCACGTAAATCCGGTAACCATCAGCAGGCCACCGAGGATCGCCGCGCTGCACAAAACCTGAGCCGCCCCAACGCCAAAGATAGAGCTTCGCAGACGCCAGAGCTTAGACGGGTTGAGCTCAAGCCCGATGATAAACATCAGGAACACCACGCCCAGCTCGGAGAAGTGGAGAATTTCATCGACGTCGCTGATAAACCCCAGCCCCCACGGACCAATCGCGATCCCCGCGAGCAGATAGCCGAGTACCGCGCCAATGCCCAGCCGGGCGGCCAGCGGTACCGCTACGACGGCGGCGAACAGAAACAGAACGCCAGCCAAAAGCAGATCAGCTCCCTCCATTTATAACTCCTCCTGCCGCGATGGGGTTGGCCAGCCAGTCGCGATAAGCGCGCGCGTGGCTTTTCAGATCGGCTGGCGATTGCCGACGGGCCCAGTAGACAATAATCGGGCTCATCCAGTGCATCCGGCACATGCCGGCGGTCAGTTCGAAAGGACGGAGAATATCGTTCATTGGATAGCGGTTAGCGTCGCGGCGGTAGGCGCTTTCCGGCTCACCGGTGGTGATCACGCTACGCCAGTACTTTCCCGCCAGCTGGTTCCCCCCGGCGCCGCTGGCAAAGCCGCGGGTCAACACTCTGTCCAGCCACTCTTTTAGCAGCGCCGGGCAGCTCCACGTATACAGCGGATGCTGGAAAACAATCACCTCATGCTGACGCAGGAGATCCTGCTCCCAGGCAATATCGATAAAAAAATCTGGATAGTGCGCATAAAGATCGTGCACGGTGACGTTCGGCAACTGTAAGGCCGGTTCAAGCAAAACCCGGTTGGCCACGGAATCCTGAGATTCTGGGTGGGCATACAGCAGCAAAACCTTCGCTGTCTGAGACATCATTCCCCTCCCAACGTCTTCTGGCGGCCTGAACAACGGCTGCGCCTCAGCGCAACCAGAATGACTTTGTGTATCGTCTTCATTTTGGGCTACCATTGCGGCCCGGTGGAGCTATTTGCTACCACATTACATTATCATAATGACAAATTAACATAGTCTGAACATACGGCGCCTTATGATTGTTTTCTCCTCGTTACAAATTCGTCGCGGCGTACGCGTCCTGCTGGACAACGCCACCGCTACCATCAACCCTGGCCAAAAGGTCGGTCTGGTGGGCAAAAACGGCTGCGGTAAATCCACGCTGCTATCGCTTTTGAAAAACGAGATTAGCGCCGACGGCGGCAGTATGACCTTTCCGGGCAACTGGCAGCTGGCGTGGGTTAATCAGGAAACCCCTGCGCTGGCGCAGCCGGCTATTGATTATGTTATTGACGGCGATCGTGAATATCGCCAGCTCGAGGCCGATTTAAATCAGGCCAACGAGCGCAATGACGGTCACGCGATTGCGACGGTTCACGGCAAGCTGGATGCCATTGACGCCTGGACGATCCGCTCACGCGCCTCCAGCCTGCTGCACGGTCTGGGCTTCAGCAACGAACAGCTGGAGCGCCCGGTGAGCGACTTTTCCGGCGGCTGGCGCATGCGCCTGAACCTGGCGCAGGCGCTGATTTGTCGCTCTGACCTGCTGCTGCTGGATGAACCGACTAACCACCTCGATCTCGATGCGGTGATCTGGCTGGAAAAGTGGCTTAAAAGCTATACCGGTACGCTGATTCTGATCTCGCACGATCGCGATTTTCTCGATCCAATCGTCGATAAAATTATTCATATCGAACAGCAAAGCATGTTCGAGTACACCGGCAACTACAGCTCGTTCGAAATACAGCGCGCAACCCGCCTGTCGCAGCAGCAGTCGATGTATGAGAGCCAGCAGCTGCGCGTCGCCCATCTGCAAAGCTATATCGATCGCTTCCGCGCCAAGGCCACCAAGGCGAAGCAGGCCCAGAGCCGCATTAAAATGCTGGAACGCATGGAGCTTATCGCCCCGGCTCACGTCGATAATCCGTTCCACTTTAGCTTCCGCGCGCCGGAAAGCCTGCCCAACCCGCTGCTGAAAATGGAAAAAGTCAGCGCCGGCTACGGCGAACGCATTATCCTCGACTCGATCAAGCTGAATTTGGTTCCCGGTTCGCGCATCGGCCTGCTGGGGCGCAACGGAGCCGGTAAATCGACGCTAATCAAACTGCTGGCCGGCGAGCTGCAGCCGCTGCAGGGCGAAGTGGGGCTGGCCAAAGGAATTAAGCTTGGCTACTTCGCCCAGCATCAGCTGGAGTTCCTGCGGGCGGATGAATCGCCGCTGCAGCACCTGGCTCGCCTGGCGCCGCAGGAGCTGGAGCAGAAGCTGCGCGACTATCTTGGCGGCTTCGGTTTCCAGAGCGATAAGGTCAACGAAGCAACCCAGCGTTTCTCCGGCGGCGAAAAGGCGCGTCTGGTGCTGGCGCTTATCGTCTGGCAGCGGCCTAATCTCCTGCTGCTCGATGAACCGACTAACCACCTTGACCTCGATATGCGTCAGGCTTTAACCGAAGCGCTGATTGATTTCGAAGGCGCGCTGGTGGTGGTCTCGCACGATCGCCACCTGATACGTTCGACCACCGACGATCTCTATCTGGTCCACGACGGCAAAGTTGAGCAGTTCGATGGCGATCTGGAAGATTATCAGCAGTGGCTGAGCGACTCGCAGAGGCAGGAAAGCCAGTCGTCCGACGCGATAAAAGATAACGGCAACAGCGCCCAGTCCCGCAAGGACCAGAAGCGCCGGGAAGCGGAGCTGCGCACGCTGACGCAGCCACTGCGTAAAGAGATTACCCGCCTCGAAAAAGAGATGGATAAGCTCAACGCCCAGCTCGCGCAGGCGGAAGAGAAATTAGGCGACAGCAGCCTGTATGACGCATCCCGCAAGGCAGATCTGACCGCGTGTCTGCAGCAGCAGGCCAATGCGAAATCAGGACTGGAAGAGTGCGAAATGGCCTGGCTGGATGCGCAAGAACAGCTGGAGCAGATGCTGCAGGAAGGCTAAGCCCTGCTGGTTGAGCGCGCGGCCTCGACGGTTCACAGACAATGAGCTTTCGGGGCCTCTCTGACAGCTGGCCACAAGACCACATATTGGCTAACCTGCGCACTTCATGCGCGGTATAGTATTTATAAGATTCTTAATTGTTCTGGTGCTATGGTTGAAATCACCCCCACAGAAATGACGCCCCCCGTAGACGATTCGCGCGATTTTCATCCAATGCGCGGCGTGGGGAATCGTCATCTGCAAACCATGCTGCCGCGACTGATCCGCCGCAAACTGGGCTTTACTCCACACTGGCAGCGCCTTGAACTCCCTGACGGCGATTTTATCGATTTGGCCTGGAGCGAAGATCCCGAATCAGCCCGACATAAACCGCGGCTGGTCGTTTTTCACGGTCTGGAAGGAAGCCTGCACAGCCCTTACGCCCACGGTCTGATCCACGCCGCAATGCAGCGCGGCTGGCTGGGCGTGGTGATGCATTTCCGCGGCTGTAGCGGCGAGCCTAACCGTAATAACCGCATCTACCACTCCGGAGAGACGGAAGACGGCACCTGGTTCCTGCGCTGGCTGCAGCGCGAATTTGGTACCGCGCCTACGGCCGCCGTCGGCTATTCGCTCGGCGGTAATATGCTGGGCTGCCTGCTGGCAAACGAGGGCGATAGCATCCCGCTCGACGCGGCGGTCATCGTGTCGGCCCCGTTCATGCTGGAAGCCTGCAGCTACCATATGGACAAAGGCTTCTCCCGCGTCTACCAGCGCTATCTGCTTAACCTGTTAAAAGCTAACGCCGCGCGCAAGCTGAAAGCCTATCCGGGCTCTCTGCCGGTTGATTTACGCCAGCTAAAAGGCATGCGGCGCATTCGCGAGTTTGACGATACCATCACCGCCAAAATTCACGGCTTTGCCGATGCGCTGGACTACTATCGCCAGTGCAGCGCGATGCCGCGTCTGAGCGATATCACTAAACCCACGCTGATCATTCACGCGAAAGACGATCCGTTCATGGACCATCATTCCATTCCACCGCAGGAGCAGCTGCCGGCCAACGTCGAGTACCAGCTGACCGAACAGGGCGGGCACGTCGGATTTGTCGGCGGCACGCTGCGCAAGCCTGAGATGTGGCTGGAAAGACGGATCCCGGACTGGCTGACGCGCTGGCTGGAAGGAAAAAAATGATTATTCCCTGGCAGGATCTGGATCCCGAAACCCTGGATAGCCTGATTGAAAGCTTTGTGTTGCGCGAAGGCACCGATTATGGTGAACATGAACGTTCGCTGGCCGATAAGGTCGCCGATGTAAAACAGCAGCTGAAAAGCGGAGAAGCCGTACTGGTGTGGTCAGAGCTGCACGAGACGGTCAACATCATGCCCCGCAAGCAGTTCCACGGCTAAGGCGGCGCCACACCATCGTTTAATCTGGGAGTTGATATGTCTGCCAAACATCCGGTGATTGCAGTCACGGGCTCCAGCGGCGCGGGAACCACCACCACCAGCCTCGCCTTTCGCAAAATCTTCGCCCAGCTGAACCTGCGTGCCGCCGAAGTCGAGGGCGATAGCTTCCATCGCTACACTCGCCCGGAAATGGACATGGCGATCCGCAAAGCGCGGGATCAGGGGAAACACATCAGCTATTTTGGTCCGGAAGCGAACGACTTCGGCCTGCTGGAAAATACCTTTCTCGAATACGGGCGCAGCGGAACCGGCCAGTCGAGAAAATATCTGCATACCTATGACGAGGCCGTGCCGTGGAATCAGGTGCCGGGCACCTTCACGCCCTGGCAGCCGCTGCCGGAGCCAACCGACGTCCTGTTTTACGAAGGGCTGCACGGCGGCGTTGTCACGCCACAGCACAACGTTGCGCACAATGTCGATCTGCTGGTCGGGGTAGTGCCCATCGTCAACCTGGAGTGGATTCAGAAGCTAATCCGCGACACCAGCGAACGCGGGCATTCTCGCGAAGCGGTGATGGATTCGGTCGTCCGTTCGATGGAAGATTATATTAACTTCATCACCCCGCAGTTCTCGCGAACCCATATCAACTTCCAGCGGGTTCCCACCGTTGATACTTCGAACCCCTTCGCCGCTAAAGGCATTCCCTCGCTGGATGAAAGCTTTGTGGTGATCCACTTCCGCAATCTGCAGGATATCGACTTCCCGTGGCTGCTGGCGATGCTGCAAGGCTCGTTTATCTCGCATATCAACACGCTGGTGGTACCGGGCGGGAAAATGGGGCTGGCGATGGAGCTGATCATGACGCCGCTGGTTGAACGGCTGATGGCGGGGAAAAAGATCGGTTAAGCCGTTAAAAACCCGGCAGCGCTACGCATGCCGGGGCGACGGGCTGGCCATCAGGCCTGGCCCTCGATAACCTCGTACGAATGCGTGATATTTACCGCTTTTTGCAGCATCAGCGCCACCGAGCAGTATTTCTCCGCCGACAGGTCCACCGCCCGCGAAACGGCCGCATCCTTCAGCTCGCGGCCGGTGACGATAAAATGCAGGTTGATGTGGGTAAACAGGCGCGGCGCCTCTTCCCGACGCTCTGAGGTCAGCTTCACCTCACAGTTGGTCACATCATGACGCCCTTTTTGCAAAATTGAGACCACGTCGATGGCGCTGCAGCCGCCGGCGGCCATCAGCACCATTTCCATCGGACTCGGCGCCTTATCCCCGGAGTTGCCGTCCATCAAAATCTGGTGGCCAGAAGCCGACTCACCGATGAAGGTTAACCCTTCAACCCATTTCACACGAGCTTGCATAAAATTTAACTCCAAGGTTGCAATTTTCCTGACAGATTACGCGCACATAACAAATCTCGCAACGGAAGGCGACCTGCATCATGCTGAAGCGAGACACCAGGAGACACGCGGCGAAAGCTATGCTAAAACAGTCGGGATGCTACAGTATTACATTGATGTACTGCATGTATGCAGAGGAATTCACATTACAGGCTGAAGAAAAATCACCAGCCAGCTTCCCAGGCATAGGGAAACAATACGATTGCATGCCCGGATGCCGTGTAGTGTCGGCACCCGGAGATAGCTTATAACAGAGGATAACCGCGCATGGTGCTTGGCAAACCGCAAACAGACCCTACCCTCGAATGGTTCTTGTCTCATTGCCACATTCATAAGTACCCATCTAAAAGCACGCTGATCCACCAGGGTGAAAAAGCAGAAACGTTGTACTACATCGTCAAAGGCTCTGTGGCTGTGCTCATCAAGGATGAAGAGGGTAAAGAGATGATTCTCTCTTACCTCAACCAGGGCGATTTCATCGGTGAATTAGGCTTGTTCGAAGAAGGCCAGGAGCGTAGCGCCTGGGTACGTGCGAAAACCGCATGTGAAGTGGCCGAAATCTCCTATAAAAAATTCCGTCAGCTGATTCAGGTTAACCCGGACATCCTGATGCGTCTCTCGTCGCAGATGGCCCGCCGTCTGCAGGTGACCTCTGAGAAAGTCGGTAACCTTGCCTTCCTCGACGTCACCGGCCGTATCGCCCAGACGCTGCTGAACCTGGCAAAACAGCCTGACGCCATGACCCACCCGGACGGTATGCAAATCAAAATTACCCGTCAGGAAATCGGTCAGATCGTCGGCTGTTCACGTGAAACCGTTGGCCGTATTCTGAAGATGCTGGAAGATCAAAATCTGATCTCCGCACACGGTAAAACTATCGTCGTCTACGGCACGCGTTAAGCTGATAAAACGGCGTGTTGCTCCCGCAATACGCCGTTTTTGTTTTCCCTCTATGTGGCGCAGGCTGATTTACCACCCGGAAGTCAACTACGCACTGCGGCAAACGCTGGTGCTGTGTTTGCCGGTCGCAATTGGCCTTCTCCTCGGCCATCTGCAGCAGGGCCTGCTGTTCTCGCTGGTTCCCGCATGCTGCAACGTCGCCGGCCTTGATACGCCGCATAAGCGATTCTTTAAGCGCCTGATTATTGGCGGCTCGCTTTTTGCCGGCTGTAGCCTGATCGTTCAGCTCCTTCTCCAGCATGATATCCCGCTCCCACTAATTCTCAGCGGCCTGACCCTGCTCCTTGGCGTCACGGCAGAGATCAGCTCGCTGCACGCGAGGCTGCTGCCCGCCTCGCTGATTGCCGCCATCTTTACCCTGAGCCTCGCCGGCAATATGCCGGTCTGGGAGCCGCTGCTGATCTACGCGCTCGGCACGCTGTGGTACGGACTATTCAACTGGTTCTGGTTTTGGCTATGGCGCGAGCAGCCGCTGCGCGAATCCCTCAGCCTGCTCTACCGGGAGCTGGCCAACTATTGCGAAGCCAAATACAGCCTGCTGACCCAGCATATCGACCCGGCAACCTCGCTGCCTCCGCTGCTGACCCGCCAGCAAAAGGTCGTCGACATGATCACCCAGTGCTACCAGCAGATGCATATGCTGGCGGCCAATCAGCGTAACGATCATAAGCGCCTGCTGCGGGCGTTTCAGGTTGCCCTCGATCTCCAGGAGCATATTTCCGTCAGCCTGCATCAGCCGGAGGAGGTGCAGAAACTGGTCGAACGCAGCCACGCTGAAGCGGTAATCCGCTGGAATGCGCAAACCGTCGCGGCGCGGCTGAGGGTTCTGGCGGATGACATCCTTTACCACCGCTATCCGCAGCGCTTTAATATGGATAAACAGATCGGCGCGCTGGAGAAGATTGCCTCGCAGCACCCCGACAACCCGGTCGGGCAGTTCTGCGCATGGCACTTCAGCCGCCTTGCCCGGGTGCTACGCACCCAGCGGCCGCTGTACGCGCGTAACCTGATGGCCGATAAGGAACGCCGCCTGCCGCTGCTTCCTGCGCTGAAGAACTATCTCTCTTACAAATCACCGGCTTTGCGCAGCGCCGCCCGGATCAGCGTGATGCTCACCGCCGCGAGCCTGATGGGCAGCGCGCTACATCTTCCCAAACCCTACTGGATCCTGATGACGGTGCTTTTCGTTACCCAGAACGGCTACGGCGCGACGCGGGTCCGCATCGTGCATCGGGCGGCGGGTACCCTTGCCGGCCTGGTGATTGCCGGGCTGACGCTGCACTTCCACGTCCCGGAGGGCTATACGCTGACCGCGATGCTGATTATCACGCTGTTGAGCTATCTGATTATTCGCAAGAGCTACGGCTGGGCGATGGTTGGCTTTACCGTCACGGCGGTTTATACCCTGCAGTTGCTGACGCTTAACGGCGAACAGTTTATTGTCGCCAGGCTTATCGATACGCTTATCGGGTGCCTGATCGCCTTTGGTGGGATGGTGTGGCTGTGGCCGCAGTGGCAGAGCGGGCTGCTGCGTAAAAACGCCCACGACGCGCTGGAAGCGGACCAGGAAGCCATCCGGCTCATTCTCAGCGACGATCACCAGGCGCCGGCGCTGGCCTACCGGCGGATGCGCGTCAACCAGGCGCATAACTCGCTGTATAACTCGCTGAATCAGGCAATGCAGGAGCCCGGGTTTAACTCGCACTATCTTGACGATATGAAGCTGTGGGTCACCCATAGCCAGTTTATTGTCGAACATATCAACGCCATGACCACGCTGGCCCGCGAGCACAATATGCTGACGCAGGATCTGGCCCGGCGCTATCTTGAATCCTGTGAAATTGCGCTGCAGCGCTGCCAGCAGCGGCTGGATACCGACGGGCCGGGTAGCGCCGGCGAGGTGAATATCATGGAGTCGCAGAATGCGGACGTGCCCCGTGGCCCGCTGAGCACTATGGAGCAGCACCTGCAGCGGATCCTCGATCATCTGAACACCATGCACACCATCTCGTCGGTGGCATGGCGTCAGCGCCCGCATCACGGCATCTGGCTACGCGCAACTAAGCGCTAAGTACGCGCTGAACGGCCTGCGCGAAGCGCGCCATTCCTTCATCAATATCGCTCTCGTCAATGACCAGCGAAGGCACAAAACGCATGACGTCAGGCCCGGCATTGAGCACCATAACGCCCGCATCCGCCGCGGCATACAGGAAATCACGCGCCCGGCCGTGATGCTGCGGTTTCAGCTCCGCGCCGATCAGCAGCCCCATACCGCGAATATCGCTAAACAGATCGAAGCGGGCATCAATCTGCTGCAGATGCTGCACAAAGCGTTCGCGCTTCGCGTTGACTCCGTCCAGTACCTCAGGCGTGTTAATCAAATCAAACGCCGCACCGGCAACGGCACAGGCGAGCGGGTTTCCCCCGTAGGTTGAACCGTGAGAGCCGGCGTGGAACGCGCTGGCAATGTCATGGGTGGTCAGCATGGCGCTAACCGGGAAACCGCCGCCGAGCGCTTTCGCGCTGGTCAGGATATCCGGCGTCACGCCGTAATGCATATAGGCGAACAGCGAGCCGGTGCGCCCCATCCCACACTGCACTTCATCAAATACCAGCAGGGCCTGGTGCTGGTCGCACAGTTCACGCAGACCTTTGAGGAACTCAGGAGTCGCGGCCATCACGCCGCCTTCGCCTTGAATCGGCTCAACCACCACCGCGCAGGTGTGATCGTCCATTACCGCCTTCACCGCGTGCAGGTCGTTGAACGGCACGTGAACGATATCCGCCGGTTTTGGGCCGAAGCCATCAGAGTATTTTGGCTGTCCGCCAACGGATACCGTAAACAGCGAACGGCCGTGGAAAGCGTTATGGAAGGCGATAATTTTGGTTTTATACGGACTATGGCGGATGATCGTGTAGTTACGCGCCAGCTTGAATGCGGTTTCGTTGGCTTCGGTGCCGGAGTTCATAAACACCACGCGATCGGCGAAGGTAGCATCGACCAGCTTGCGGCCCAGGCGCAGCGCCGGTTCGTTGGTGAATACGTTGCTGGTATGCCACAGCGTTTCCCCCTGCTCATGCAGCGCCGCAACCAGCGCCGGATGGCAATGGCCTAGCGCCGTGACGGCAATACCACCAGCAAAATCAACGTACTCCTTGCCCTGCTGATCCCATACGCGGCTACCTTTACCTTTTACCGGAATAAACTCTGCCGGTGCATAAATCGGCAAAATAACCTCATCGAACGTGGCGCGGGTAATTGCCGGTTGCTCAGTTGCCATGTGATGCCATCCTTCTTCGTTATGCAATGATGATAGTGATATTATAATCACAAAATATGCATAAAAAATCAGTCAATGGCAACTACAAATCAACGATTGAGGAAGTTTGCCAGCAGCTGATGCCCCTGCTCGCTGAGGATACTTTCCGGGTGAAACTGCACCCCTTCAAGATCCCACTCGCGATGGCGAATAGCCATAATCTCTCCGCTCTCGCTGCGGGCCGTCACTTCGAAGCAGTCAGGCAGAGTATCCGGGTCAATGACCAGAGAGTGGTAGCGGGTGACGGTGAGAGGATTGCTTAACCCCTGAAACACGCCGCGTCCGCCGTGGCTGACGGGCGACGTTTTTCCGTGCATGACTTTGGCGGCGCGGACGATAGTGGCACCGAAGACCTGGGCGATAGCCTGATGGCCCAGGCAGACGCCCAGCAGCGGCACCTTCCCGGCATAATGCCCGATGACGGCCAGGGAAATCCCTGATTCATCCGGAGTGCAGGGGCCTGGTGAGATAACGATTTTCTCCGGCGCCAGCGCCGCGATCTCCTCCAGCGTCAGCTCATCGTTACGCTTAACCAGCACTTCGGCTCCCAGCTCGCAGAAGTACTGATACAAATTCCAGGTAAAAGAATCATAGTTGTCGATAAGCAGGATCATAGTGGCTCCGGAAAGAACAAAACCGGGCTATTCTACTCAGATTCTCGCGCTTCGCTTACCACTTTGGCAAAGATCCGTTCGAGCGGCTGAGGATCGCCCATGGCCCCCAGCTGATTAGCCCGGCTCCACTCCTCAGGATCGATATCGCGCCAGTCGAGGATAAAGCCGGCATGAATCGCCAGTTGCTCAAAGAAAATGCGCTGCGCCAGCCCGCTGCCGAGGCGAAAAGGGTGCAGCACATTGATTTCGCCGTAGTACCAGCTCAGGCGCGCAATAAAAGCGTTGCGCTCCAGGCCGCTCAGATAGTTCTCCTCTTCCAGAGCCCGCATCAGCGCGTTGCCCTCCTTTTCAATCCATGCGAAATGACAAAAAGGAGTATCTCCCTGATAGATATCAATTTCCCTGAACTGTCCGGCCCAGGAAAAAATATCCTGGTAGAGCTGATGGTGAATCGAGCAGAGATAGGGCAGCCCGCGCCCGCGCGGCCCCAGGGGAATCGTCGCCGCGCGTAGCGAGGTGACCTCCAGCATCACCTGCTCCAGACGCCGGGCCTGGCGAATGCCGGGAAGATTACGCAATACGTCGAGTACGGGATAGAGATAGGGATCGCGATCGTCGCCATATTTACTGCTCATGACGCCCCCTCAGCTCAGCAAGACGCGCCAGCGCTTCCTCGGCGCTTAGCGTCACCAAAGGTACAGCGACCCCTTCCAGGCGACGGCTGGCCTGAAAATTCACGCTACGAGTCTGTTCCCAGAGCCGGGATTTTTGCTTATCGGTGAGTGAACGCATGCTCGCCTCTCTTATCGTCCCCTGTGCCACAAGTATAAGCAGCAATTTCGGGTCACGCAGAAAGGCGGAAACAACGGCGCGAGCGTGAGCCGCCCGCGCGGAAGAACTTAAGGCAGGACCTTCGCTGAGAGGATCACGACAGGTTTTGACGGCACATTCTGATACGGCCCAACGTTATGCGTCTGGACCTGAGAAATCTTGTCGGCGACGTCCATTCCTTTGACGACTTTACCGAACACCGCGTAGCCAAAATCACGCTGTCCGTGGTCGAGGAAGGCATTGTCCGCAATGTTGATGAAGAACTGGCTGGTCGCGCTGTCCTGATCGGCGGTGCGCGCCATCGCGATGGTGCCGCGGGTGTTACGCAGGCCGTTGTCCGCTTCGTTCTTGATCGGCGGGTTCGGCTGCTTTTGCTGCATCTGTTCGCTGAAGCCACCGCCCTGCACCATGAACCCTGGGATCACGCGGTGAAAAGTGGTGTTGTTGTAGAAGCCGCTGTTCACGTACTTGAGGAAGTTATCTATGGAAATCGGTGCTTTCTGGCTATTTAACTCCAGCTCAATATTTCCCGCAGAAGTCGTCAGCAAGACATGAGGATCGCCCTTCGCTGCCATAGCCGGGGAGAAAGCGGAAATAGCGAAAACGGCAACCACCGCCGCCAGAGTTGATTTGAGCATCGAGATTCCTTAACGGAGCAGAAAAAAAGCAAGTGCATTGATTCTAAAGAGCCTTTGCATCCTGGGCCAGCCTTTTACCTAATTTTACGTAGCTGAAACAGTTGTAACGAGGCGTTTGCCGCTCGGCTGAATATATAAAAGAGATCCACATCACACTAATCCATGCAAAAAGATCTACATTTCATAATAAACGTTGCTTACATCACTCGAATGAATAAAATCTGTTCGCCCTGGCGCAGAGTCAACGCGCTTTACATTTCTATTCACAGGCCAGTCATGACTAACAGCAATCGTATCAAGCTCACATGGATCAGCTTCTTCTCCTACGCCCTGACCGGAGCGTTGGTGATCGTCACCGGGATGGTGATGGGCAATATCGCCGATTACTTCCATCTGCCCGTTTCCAGTATGAGCAACACCTTCACCTTCCTCAATGCCGGGATCCTGATCTCTATCTTCCTGAACGCCTGGCTGATGGAAATCGTGCCGCTGAAAACGCAGCTGCGTTTTGGCTTTATCCTGATGGTACTGGCGGTAATCGGGCTGATCTTTGGCCACAGCCTGACGCTGTTCTCCGCGGCGATGTTCGTGCTGGGTCTGGTCAGCGGGATCACCATGTCGATCGGTACCTTCCTGATAACCCATATGTACGAAGGCCGCCAGCGCGGCGCTCGCCTGCTGTTCACCGACTCCTTCTTCAGCATGGCGGGAATGATTTTCCCGATGGTTGCCGCCTATCTGCTGGCGCGCAGCATCGAGTGGTACTGGGTGTATGTCTGTATTGGTCTGGTTTACGTCGCTATCTTCGTTCTGACCTTCGGCTGTGAATTCCCGGTGCTGGGTAAAAAAGCGCAGCAGGACAGCCAGCCGGTAGTCAAAGAGAAGTGGGGTATCGGCGTGCTGTTTCTTTCCATCGCCGCGCTGTGCTATATCCTTGGACAGCTGGGCTTTATCTCCTGGGTGCCGGAATATGCCAAGGGCCTGGGCATGAGCCTTGGCGACGCGGGTAAGCTGGTGAGCGATTTCTGGATGTCGTACATGATCGGTATGTGGTCATTCAGCTTCATTCTGCGTTTCTTCGACCTGCAGCGCATTCTTACCGCTCTGGCGGGCCTGGCTACGGTGCTGATGTACCTGTTTATTAACGGTTCACCGGAGCATATGCCGTGGTTTATCCTGACCCTTGGCTTCTTCTCCAGCGCTATCTACACCTCGCTGATCACCCTGGGCTCGCAGCAGACCAAAGTGTCGTCACCGAAGCTGGTTAACTTTGTGCTCACCTGCGGCACCATCGGGACGATGCTGACCTTCGTGGTCACCGGTCCTATCGTCGCCGCCAGCGGGCCGCTGGCAGCGCTGCAAACCGCTAACGGCCTCTATGCCGTGGTATTTGTGATGTGCATTATCCTCGGCTTCGTCTCCCGCCACCGCCAGCACGGCGCGCAGGCAGGGTCACACTAAGTCGCGTTAGGCCTTTGGCCCCTTTGCGTCAGCAGAGGGGCTATTACGGGTAAAGAACAGCTCCTCCCCGCCTTTATCGGTCTGTATCCAGGTCTGCGCCAGCTGCGTTGTGGCAATCACCCGCCCCTGACGAATGGACCAGCGTACCGGTACCTGGCAGCGCACGGCTTCGAAACCGTTTTCCGCAGGTAGAATAATCAGGTTGGCCGTATTCCCCGAGCTGATGCCATAGTCGCTCAGACCAAAAGTGCGGGCGCTGTTGTCGGTAATCAGCTTCAGCCCGTCGTTAATCTGCTGATAGCCCATTAGCTGACAAACGTGCAGCCCCATATGCAGTACCTGCAGCATATTGCCGGTACCCAGCGGATACCACGGGTCGAAAACGTCGTCGTGACCAAAGCAAACGTTGATCCCTGCGGCCATCAGCTCTTTTACCCGGGTAATACCGCGCCGCTTTGGATAATCATCGAAGCGTCCCTGCAGGTGGATATTCACCAACGGGTTGGCGACAAAGTTGATCCCCGAGAGCTTCAGCAGGCGAAACAGCCGCGAGGTATAGGCGCCGTTATAGGAGTGCATGGCGGTGGTATGGCTGGCCGTAACCCGTGGGCCAATCCCCTCTTTTAAAGCCAGGGCCGCGACCGTTTCGACAAACCGCGACTGCTCATCGTCGATTTCATCGCAGTGGATATCCAGCGGACGCTGATATTTCTGCGCCAGGCGAAAGGCGATATGCAGGGACTCAACGCCGTACTCGCGGGTAAACTCGAAGTGGGGAATAGCCCCAACCACATCGGCACCGAGGCGCAGCGCCTCTTCAAGCAAGGCCTCCCCATTGGGGTAGGATAAAATCCCCTCCTGTGGGAAGGCGACTATCTGCAAATCTACCCACGGGGCTACCTCCTGCTTCACTTCCAGCATCGCTTTTAAGGCGGTCAGCGTCGGGTCTGAAACATCGACATGCGTGCGCACAAACTGTATACCGTTCGCAATTTGCCACTTCAGGGTTTTCCACGCACGGGCTTTTACATCCTCATGGCTCAGTAAAGCCTTGCGCTCTGCCCAACGCTCAATACCCTCGAACAGCGTCCCGGATTGATTCCAGCTCGGCTCGCCGGCAGTTTGCGTCGTATCCAGATGGATATGCGGTTCAATAAACGGTGGAATGGCCAGCCCACCGCGGGCGTTGAGCACTTCAAGGCTATCGCCACGCGCTTCATCCATCGGGGTTATATCGCCAAAGCAGCCTTTATCTATTGCTATCTGCCATAGCCCGTCGCGGCCCGGCAGGCGCACGTTCTGAATCAACCAAAGTGGTGCTGCTGTCATCTTGATGACCCCCGTTGAAATTGCTTAATTTTCATCCATCCCGAACCCGCAATTCCCTGCTGTTTTTGTACACAAAAGCAACAAAAAGGAAAAGCCTGACTTTTCCATGACTTAGAAAAACCTAAATAAATCATGATAATACCCATTAAGTGGTAGGCAGGATTGAATTTGATTTGCATCAATAAGTGTACCGGCTGAATCGTTAAGGTAGGCGGTATTAGAAAAGAAATCGAGGCAAAAATGAGCAAAGTCAGAATCGCTATTATCGGTAACGGCATGGTTGGCCATCGCTTTATCGAAGAGCTTCTTGATAAGGCGCCTGCCGGACAGTTTGATATTACCGTGTTCTGCGAAGAACCCCGTATCGCTTACGACCGCGTCCACCTGTCATCTTACTTCTCCCATCATACCGCGAAAGAACTTTCGCTGGTTCGTGAAGGATTTTACGAGAAGCACGGCGTTAACGTCCTGATCGGCGAGCGCGCAATTACGATTAACCGCCAGGAGAAGGTCATTCACTCCAGCGCGGGACGCACCGTATTTTACGACAAACTGGTCATGGCAACCGGCTCCTATCCGTGGATCCCGCCGATTAAAGGCGCAGAAACCCAGGACTGCTTCGTTTACCGTACGATTGAAGATCTTAACGCCATCGAATCCTGCGCACGGCGCAGCAAACGCGGCGCCGTAGTCGGCGGCGGTCTGCTGGGCCTCGAAGCCGCAGGCGCGCTGAAAAACCTCGGCGTTGAAACCCACGTTATCGAATTTGCGCCAATGCTGATGGCCGAGCAGCTTGACAATATGGGCGGCGAGCAGCTGAAGCGCAAAATCGAAAGTATGGGCGTGAAGGTTCATACCAGCAAAAATACGAAAGAAATCGTCCAGCAGGGCAGCGAAGCGCGGAAAACCATGCAATTCGCCGACGGTAGCGAGCTGCAGGTCGATTTCATCGTGTTCTCCACCGGTATCCGCCCGCGCGACAAGCTCGCCACCCAGTGCGGTCTGGCGGTAGCTCAGCGCGGCGGTATCGTAGTGAATGATACCTGCCAGACCTCCGATCCGGATATTTACGCCATCGGCGAGTGCGCCAGCTGGAACAACCGCGTCTATGGTCTGGTCGCGCCGGGCTACAAAATGGCCCAGGTTACCGTCGACCATATCCTCGGCGCGGACAACGCCTTCACCGGCGCCGACCTTAGCGCTAAGCTGAAACTGCTCGGCGTTGACGTTGGCGGTATCGGCGATGCGCATGGCCGTACGCCCGGCGCACGCAGCTACGTCTATCTTGATGAGAGCAAAGAGGTCTACAAACGCCTGATCGTCAGCGCAGATAACAAAACCCTGCTCGGCGCGGTGCTGGTCGGCGATACCAGCGATTACGGCAATCTGCTGCAGCTGGTGCTGAACGCTATCGAACTGCCAGAAAACCCGGACGCGTTGATTCTGCCGTCCCATGCCGGCAGCGGTAAACCTTCTATTGGCGTCGATAAACTGCCGGACAGCGCGCAAATCTGCTCCTGCTTCGACGTGACCAAAGGCATGCTGATTTCCGCTATCAATAAAGGCTGCCACACCGTTGCCGCGTTGAAAGCCGAAACCAAAGCCGGTACCGGCTGCGGCGGCTGTATCCCGCTGGTGACCCAGGTGCTGAACGCAGAGCTGGCAAAACAGGGTATCGAAGTTAACCATAATCTGTGCGAACACTTCGCCTACTCGCGCCAGGAGCTGTTCCATCTGATCCGCGTCGAAGGCATTAAAACGTTCGATGAGCTGCTGGAGAAACACGGCAAGGGCTACGGCTGCGAAGTGTGTAAACCTACCGTGGGTTCTTTGCTGGCCTCCTGCTGGAATGAGTACATCCTCAAGCCTCAGCATACGCCGCTGCAGGAGACCAACGATAACTTCCTCGCCAACATCCAGAAAGACGGGACCTACTCCATTATCCCACGCTCCGCAGGCGGCGAAATCACGCCGGAAGGGCTGGTGGCCGTCGGTCGCATCGCGCGCGAATATAACCTCTACACCAAAATTACCGGCTCGCAGCGTATCGGCATGTTTGGCGCTCAAAAAGACGATCTGCCGGAAATCTGGCGTCAGCTGATTGAAGCGGGCTTTGAAACCGGCCACGCCTACGCCAAAGCGCTGCGTATGGCCAAAACCTGCGTCGGCAGCACCTGGTGTCGCTACGGCGTTGGGGACAGCGTAGGCTTCGGCGTCGAGCTGGAGAACCGTTACAAAGGCATCCGTACGCCGCATAAAATGAAGTTTGGCGTGTCCGGCTGTACGCGTGAATGCGCTGAAGCGCAGGGTAAAGACGTCGGCATCATCGCCACCGAAAAAGGCTGGAACCTCTACGTTTGCGGCAACGGCGGGATGAAACCTCGTCACGCGGATCTGCTGGCGGCCGACCTTGACCGCGAAACGCTGCTCAAGTATCTCGACCGCTTTATGATGTTCTACATCCGTACCGCCGATAAGCTGACGCGTACCGCGCCCTGGCTGGATAACATGGAAGGCGGCATCGATTATCTGAAGCGCGTCATTATCGACGACAAGCTTGGTCTGAACGAACACCTGGAAGAAGAGCTGGCCCGCCTGCGTGCAGCCTTCGCCTGCGAGTGGACTGAAACCGTCAACAGCCCGGCAGCGCAGATCCGCTTCAGGCACTTTATCAACAGCAGCCAGCGCGACCCGAACGTTCAGGTTGTGCCGGAACGCGAACAGCATCGCCCGGCCACGCCGTATGAGCGTATCCCGGTGACTCTGGTGGAGGAAAACGCATGAGCCAGTGGATAAACATCTGCAAGATTGACGAAATCCTGCCGGCAACCGGCGTCTGCGCGCTGCTTGGCCAGCAGCAGGTCGCCGTATTCCGCCCTTACCAGGACGAGCGGGTTTTTGCGATCAGCAATATCGATCCCTTCTTCAACGCCAGCGTTCTTTCTCGCGGCATCATTGCCGAACATGAGGGCGATCTGTGGGTCGCCAGCCCGTTGAAAAAGCAGCGTTTTCGTCTGCGCGACGGCTTCTGCATGGAAGATGAGAGCCACTCCATCGCCCATTTTGACGCGCGGGTAAAAGACGGAAAAATTCAGCTTAAAGCCTGATTTTCCGTGGTTCCCTCTGGTATTCAGGGGGAACCATATGTTCTGCTTATGCCCACTAATCGGTAAGCACCGGAAAAGTCGTATATTTTGTAGGTACTCCGCTGCTATGCTACGACGGCTCATCATCTCTCATTGCCCTGCTGCGAGGATATTCCGTGGATCACTTACCCATTTTTTGCCAATTGCGCGATCGCGACTGTTTGCTGGTCGGCGGCGGTGATGTTGCCGAACGTAAGGCGCGACTGCTGCTGGATGCCGGTGCCAAATTAACGGTTAACGCCCTCGATTTCTCTCCGCAGTTTCAGGTGTGGGCTGATGAACAGATGCTGACGCTGGTAAAAGACAGGTTTAATCCCCAACTGCTCGATTGCTGCTGGCTGGCGATCGCCGCGACTGATGACAACGACGTTAACCAGCAGGTCAGCCAGGCGGCGGAAGCGCGACGTATCTTTTGCAACGTCGTGGATTCGCCGCAGCAGGCCAGCTTCATTATGCCCTCGATTATCGACCGCTCGCCGCTGATGGTCGCCGTCTCCTCCGGCGGAACTTCACCGGTGCTGGCGCGGCTGCTGCGCGAAAAGCTGGAGTCGGTTCTGCCGCTCCATTTGGGCCAGCTGGCGCATTATGCCGGCCAGCTGCGGGCGCGGGTTAAAAAACAGTTTGCCACGGTGGCCGAGCGTCGCCGCTTCTGGGAAAAGCTGTTTATGAACGACCGCCTGGCGCAGTCGTTAGCCAACGAAGACCGGCAGGCCGTAGCCGATACGACCGAGCGGCTGCTGAACGAACCGCTGGATCACCGCGGTGAAGTCGTTCTGGTGGGCGCCGGACCGGGTGATGCCGGTCTGCTGACCCTGAAAGGGCTGCAGCAGATTCAGCAGGCGGATGTCGTGGTTTATGACCGGCTGGTCTCAGACGATATTATGAATCTGGTTCGCCGCGACGCCGACCGGGTGTTCGTCGGCAAGCATGCGGGCTACCACTGCGTGCCGCAGGATGAGATTAACCAAATTCTGCTGCGGGAAGCGCAGAACGGCCGCCGGGTTGTGCGTCTGAAAGGCGGCGATCCGTTCATTTTCGGCCGCGGTGGCGAAGAGCTCGAAACCCTGTGTAATGCCGGTATTCCCTTCTCAGTCGTGCCAGGGATCACCGCCGCCTCCGGCTGCTCCGCCTATTCCGGTATTCCTCTGACCCATCGCGACTTCGCGCAGGGCGTTCGCCTGGTCACCGGGCATCTGAAAACCGGGGGAGAGCTGGACTGGCAAAACCTGGCAGTCGAAAAGCAGACGCTGGTGTTTTATATGGGGTTAAACCAGGCGCCAGCGATCAGAGAGAAGCTTATTGCCCACGGCATGGCGGCTGATATGCCGGCGGCTATTGTTGAAAACGGCACGGCGGTCAGCCAGAAGGTGGTCACCGGCACCCTGGATCAGCTGGATGTGCTGGCGCAGCAGATGGCGAGCCCGGCGCTGATTATCGTCGGCCGCGTGGTGAGCCTTCGCGACAGGCTCAACTGGTTCTCTAACCATTAAGATTCGCCGCTTCGGCTTCTCTGCCCGCAGCATGATGAACGGGCGGGCGGCGGACAAGGGCAAAAAAGCAAAAGGGCGGGATTAACCCGCCCTCTTTACCGACTTTATGCGTTCTGTCTTGACCGCCGATGCTTACGGCTTCGCAACAAAACCAATCGCTTCGTATACCGCTTTCAGCGTTTGTGAGGCGCGAGCGCTGGCTTTCTCCGCCCCGTCTCTCATCACCTGATTCAGGAAGGCTTCATCGTTACGGAAGCGGTTATAGCGCTCCTGAAGCTCAACCAGCATGCCGGACACCGCATCGGCAACTTCGCCTTTCAGATGACCATACATTTTCCCGTCGAAGTGCTGCTCCAGCTCCGCAATGCTCTGGCCGGTAACGCCGGAGAGAATATCCAGCAGGTTAGAAACGCCGGCTTTGTTCTGCTGGTCGTAGCGCACCACCGGCGGCTCGTCGGAGTCCGTTACCGCACGCTTGATCTTTTTCACGACCGATTTCGGGTCTTCCAGCAGGCCGATCACGTTGTTGCGGTTGTCGTCCGACTTGGACATCTTTTTCGTCGGCTCAAGCAGCGACATGACGCGCGCGCCGGATTTAGGAATAAACGGCTCAGGAACTTTGAACACCTCGCCGTAGATAGCGTTGAAGCGCTGCGCGATATCGCGGCTCAGCTCCAGGTGCTGCTTCTGGTCTTCTCCCACCGGTACCTGGTTGGTCTGGTAAAGCAGAATATCTGCCGCCATCAGCACCGGGTAATCAAACAGGCCGGCGTTAATGTTTTCCGAGTAGCGGGCGGATTTGTCTTTGAACTGGGTCATGCGGCTCAGCTCACCGAAATAGGTGTAGCAGTTCAGCGCCCAGCCCAGCTGCGCATGCTCCGGCACGTGCGACTGAACGAAGATGGTGCTTTTCGCCGGATCGATACCGCATGCCAGGTAAAGCGCCAGCGTATCCAGCGTGGCTTTACGCAGTTTCTCAGGGTCCTGACGCGCGGTGATGGCGTGCAGATCCACGATGCAGTAGATGCAGTGATAGTCATCCTGCATGCCCACCCACTGACGCAGCGCACCCATGTAGTTGCCAATGGTCAATTCACCTGAGGGCTGTGCGCCACTAAAAACGATGGGCTTAGTCATTTTTTAATTCCTGAGTTTCACTGGACGGTAACCCGAGAGCGGGTAAGAGTTCGTTAAATTGGTCAAAGATATAATCCGGCTCGCTGAGCGCAATCGGCTCACCGTAGTTGTAGCCGTAAGTCAGGCCGACTGAGCCAAAGCCGGCCGCTTTCGCCGCCAGAATATCGTTACGCGAATCGCCGACAAACAGCATCTCAGCGGCAGCCAGCCCCAGCTTTTCCGCTACCAGCAGCAGCGGTTCGGGATGCGGCTTCTTGTTCTGTACATCGTCGCCGCCGATAACCACGCTAAAATATTTCGCGATATCCAGGGCTGCCAGCATCGGCGCGACAAACGGCGTCGGTTTGTTGGTTACCAGCGCCAGAGGCAGCCCTTTGGCGTGCAGAGCGCCCAGCGTATCGGCAACCGCCGGGAACAGGAAGCTGCCCTCTTCCGCGGCTTCAGCATAGTAGCGGTCAAACAGCTTGCGCAGCACTGCGAGCTGCTCGGCCTGCGGGATGTCATCGCGATCGACGGAAGGTTTCCCCCCGGCCGCACGCAGCGTCGCGCGCTCCTGGCGTGCCCAGGTAAGGGCGCGCTCCATCAGCACGTCCGCGCCGTTGCCAATCCAGGTGACAACGCGATCCTCTCCCGCCATCGGGAGTTCTAAAGCGTAAAGCGCGCTATCAACGGCGGCCGTCAGGCCCGGCGCGCTGTCCACCAGCGTACCGTCGAGGTCAAACGCGATGCCGCGAATAGCCTGTAATTTATCCATGACTAACCTTCGCTAATTCACTGCGCATTTGATCAATGACTTTTTTATAGTCCGGCTGGTCGAAAATCGCCGAGCCGGCCACGAACATATCCGCCCCTGCTGCCGCAATTTCCGCGATATTGCTGACTTTTACGCCGCCATCGACTTCCAGGCGAATATCGTAACCGGATGCATCGATGCGCTGGCGAACCTCACGGAGTTTGTCGAGGGTCTGCGGAATGAAAGACTGGCCGCCGAATCCCGGGTTGACGGACATCAGCAGGATCACATCCAGCTTATCCATCACGTAATCAAGGTAGCTCAGCGGGGTTGCCGGGTTGAACACCAGGCCTGCCTTGCAGCCGTGCTCTTTGATGAGCTGCAGGCTGCGGTCGACGTGTTCCGACGCCTCCGGATGGAAGGTGATGATGCTGGCGCCCGCTGCGGCAAAATCAGGAATGATGCGGTCGACCGGCTTGACCATCAGGTGCACGTCGATGGGAGCGGTGACGCCATAGCCGCGCAGCGCTTTCAGCACCATTGGGCCGATAGTCAGATTCGGCACGTAGTGGTTGTCCATCACGTCAAAGTGCACAACGTCTGCACCTGCAGCCAACGCTTTGGCGGTATCTTCACCCAGACGGGCAAAATCAGCCGACAGAATCGAAGGGGCAATCAAATACTGCTTCATCCGCATCTCCTTGAAAATTATTTAGTCTTCGGCGGACGGTAAAGAGCAAGAAGCTCGTCCACCTTCTTTCGGGTTCCACCGTTGCTGCTGATACTGCGTCGAACTTTGACGACGTGCAGTTTAGCCAGACGATACCATTCGCGCGTCAGCGCGGTATCGTGGTTAGAAATCAGAACCGGAACCCGCTGCTCGAACAGGTTCTCCGCCAGCTGCGCCAGGTGGGCCTGCTGTTCGGAATTAAAGCTGCTCGTATGGTACGCCGTAAAATTAGCGGTAGAAGACAAAGGCGCGTACGGCGGGTCGCAGTAGACCACAGAAGCCCCGTCGGCTCGCGCCATGCTGTCGGCATACGACTCGCAGTAGAAGTACGCATTCTGCGCCTTCTGTGCAAAATGATACAGTTCAGCTTCGGGGAAATAGGGCTTCTTATAGCGGCCAAAAGGCACGTTGAACTCACCGCGCAGATTGTAACGACACAGACCGTTGTAGCCATGACGATTCAGATAAAGGAACAGCACCGCACGACGAAGCGGGTCCTGGCTTTGATTGAATTCAGCACGGAACTGGTAGTATCTCTCTGCCACGTTGTTCTCAGGCGTAAACATCTCCTGCGCCGCGGTAACATAATCATCTGCCTGCGATTTGACGATGTTGTACAGGCTGATCAGATCGCTGTTGATGTCCGCGAGGATATAACGAGAAAAGTCGGTATTAAGAAATACCGACCCGGCGCCCACAAAGGGCTCAATCAGACAGTCGCCCTGCGGCAAATGTTTTTTTATATCGTCAAGCAGGGGGTATTTCCCCCCCGCCCATTTCAGAAAAGCGCGATTCTTTTTCATGCTGCCTAACTAATTACACATTCTCCAGCTGTGGAGAAAGCTCCGACAGCACCCTGCGCTTAAGACTACGCCGCGGCTTATTTCAGGTCAGCCTGAACCTGATGCAGCGGTTTTGCCCACGGATTTTTCGCCTGCACATCCGCTGGCAGAGTCGCTACAGCGCGTTTAGCTTCATCTTTCGAAGCGTAAATGCCGCTGACCAGCACATACCAAGGCTGACCGTTACGGGTAGTTTCATAGACGACGTACTTATCCAGCTTCTCTTTCTTCGCCCAGCTACTCAGATTGTTGTAGTTGGAGGAAGAGCTGAGCTGCAGGGTGTAGTTGCCGGCCGGAGCCGCTTTCATCGAGCTCACGTCGCCGGACGTTTTGCCGCCAGAAGCGGCCGCTGTCGCCGCCGGAGCAGCAGTAGCGGTTGCCGCAGGCGCGGCGGCCGGCGTCGGCTTAGCCTGGGCAGTCGCGGCAGGCTTAGCTGGCTCTACGGCTGGCGTTCTCACCGGCGCCGCAGCGACGGTGCTTTCTACACGCTTCGGCTGTGCCGGCTTCGACTCAACCGGTGCTTTCGCGGTAGCCATCGGCTTCGGCTCAATAACGGTGTGCTTACGCTCAGCCGGACGCGGAGCGGCGGCTGCCTGAGTCTGGCGCTCGGTGGTTGCCTGACGCGGAGCCGCGCCGTTGCGCATCGGGGCGACGGTTGCAGGTTCGGTCGGTAACGTCGAGTTTGCCACGGCGCTGTCAATCTGGCCCTGCTGCTGAGTCAGGGCGTTGTTCAGATCGCCCTGAACCTCGACGCGCTGCTGTCCCTGAGGCTCAGCGGTAGTCTGACCCTGGGTTGGATTAGACGCAATTGGCGGCAGAGAAACATCCTGCTGCTGGGCGTTACCCGCGGTCTGGTCCTGAACGGCAGGCTGACCGCTGTTGTCCTGTGCGTCTGACAGATTGATACTCTTCTCACCTGTCGCCGCTTGTTCGTTAGAGGAAGACGGCGATTTCAGTGCGGAACCGATGCCGACAATCAGCAGCAGAAGCACGAGGATCCCCACCCCCATCATAATATACTGGCGAGAGGCAGGCTTCGCTGGCGCTTTCTTACGCTTACGCGGACGGCGCTCAACCTGCTGCTCTTCGACCTCGTCTTCTTCAGACTCCAGGTCTTCTTCATACTCTTCTTCATCGCGCTCACGACGTGCTTTACTCGCGCGCGTCGGACGGCTCTCGTCCGCCTCAAGATCGACATCATCAAAATTGATCTGCGGATCGCTATCGCGCTCGGAAGACTGACGGGAACGACCAGCACGACGATCGTTGCGATCGGCTCTCAAATCGTCTTCTGGTTTTAATTCATCCATTTAACACCCCACTAAAAGGCTTATGCTCACGACTATTGCACGTCACCTGAAATGATAACGCCGCGCGGACGCGGCTAGACCTTCTTATTGTTGCGCCTGCTCAGTATCAGCAATCGCGCCAAGAACTACATCGTGCGACACTCCGCCGCGAACCTCGCTTTTCCCTATAGCGAGCGGTAGCACCAGCCGCATTTCGCCTGCCAGCACCTTTTTATCACGCATCATGTGGGGCAGATACGCTTGCGCGGTCATCTCCTGCGGCCCACTGACCGGCAGACCCGCGCGCTGTAGCAGCGTAATAAGACGCTGCGTATCCTGTGCGCTGAACTGCCCTAACCGTTCGGACGTACGCGCAGCCATCACCATCCCGGCAGCGACAGCCTCGCCGTGCAGCCAGTTACCGTAGCCCATTTCGGCTTCGATAGCATGACCAAAAGTATGTCCAAGATTCAGTAAAGCACGTAACCCGGTTTCACGCTCGTCGGCGGCGACAACTTCGGCTTTCAGCTCACAGCAGCGGCGAATACAGTACGCCATTGCTTTTTCATCCAGCGCCAGCAGCGCATCGATGTTATTTTCCAGCCAGTCGAAGAATTCACCGTCAAGGATTACGCCGTATTTAATGACTTCAGCCAGGCCGGAAGACAGTTCGCGCGCCGGCAACGTCTTAAGACAGTTGAGATCGACAACGACAGAAACTGGCTGCCAGAAGGCACCAATCATATTTTTACCGAGAGGATGATTGACGGCAGTTTTACCACCGACCGAAGAATCCACCTGCGACAGCAGGGTGGTTGGAACCTGAATAAAACGCACACCGCGCTGATAGCTAGCCGCAGCAAAGCCGGTTAAATCACCGACCACGCCGCCGCCGAGTGCTACCAGTGTGGTGTCACGGCCGTGCGGTTTCTGCAGCAAAGCGGTGAAGACCGTATCCATCACCGTCAGGCTTTTATACTGCTCGCCGTCGGGCAAAATAACGCTGTCGACCTTAACACCCGCCTGCTCCAGCAAGGAACGAACGTTATCCAGATAAAGCGGCGCCAGCGTTTCATTGGTGACCAGCATAACCTGGTCGCCTGATTGCAGTGGCTGAAAGGAAGCTGGATCGTTAAACAAACCAGCCGCGATGGTAATCGGGTAACTACGTTCCCCGAGAGTTACAGTAAGCCTCTCCATAACGCGACGTCCACCTCAGTTGCTTTTACTCTGACGCACTTTATTAAGCCAGAATCAATTGCTTTCCAGCATATGAATAATCTGGTTTGCCACCACTTTCGCACTCTGATCGTCAGTACGAATAGTGACGTCTGCAATCTCTTCATACAGCGGGTTGCGCTCGTCTGCCAGCGCTTCAAGCACTTCGCGAGGCGGCGCTTCAACCTGTAATAGAGGACGCTTTTTATCGCGCTGCGTACGGGCAAGCTGTTTTTCGATCGTTGTTTCCAGGTAGACCACCACGCCGCGGGCGGAGAGACGGTTACGCGTTTCACGGGATTTTACAGAGCCGCCGCCTGTTGCCAGCACAATTCCCTGTTTTTCCGTCAATTCATTGATGATTTTTTCTTCACGGTCACGGAAGCCGTCTTCGCCTTCTACATCGAAGACCCAGCCAACATCAGCGCCGGTGCGTTTCTCAATCTCTTGATCGGAATCGTAAAATTCCATGTTGAGCTGTTGGGCTAACTGGCGCCCAATAGTGCTTTTGCCGGCACCCATAGGCCCAACCAGAAAGATATTGCGTTTCTCTGCCATTTTTTCGGTACTACTAAGACTATTCGTTAATGGTAAACCCGCTTCGCGAACACCCAGCGCAGCAGGACATGAACTGAAACCTCATATGCAATAGAGCGAGAGTCAGACTAAAAATTATCTCAATACTCCGGCAGGTTTGGCAACTGAATATACGCTTCATTATTCAAACTACCTCGCCGTTGGCTGCACTTATTCGCCTCCAGGTGCATAGTTAGCTATGTTTCTGGGGGTGAACTCGCTTACCGCCTCAATACGTCTTGAACGATTATGAGAATAAATCACCGGACAAAAAGGGAGGATTGATGCCGAACCCGACTCTCAAATCGGTACCCCTTGTATGCTAAATCCGTCCTCACGTCAAACACCTGAAACGTGTTTAGCAAGAAAAACGCCTAATGCACTGCCAGAATACGTGGGGTAATGAAGACAACCAGTTCGCGGCGCTCATTATCTTTTCCGTCCCGGCGAAACAGCTGACCAAGCAGTGGAATATCGCCTAGTAGCGGAATACTATCGCGGGCAGATTTGTTCTTTTGTGAAAAAATCCCTCCCAGCGCCAGGGTTTCACCGCTGTTAACCTCAACCTGGGTTTCAATTTCCTGTTTATCGATCGCCAGTACTTCGCCATTTTCCTGCTTCAGCACCTGACCCGGCATATTTTCACTGATTCGCAGCTTCAGACGCACGCGGTTCTGTTGCAGTACCGTTGGCGTCACCTCCATTCCCAGCACGGCCTCTTTGAACTCGACCGCCGTTGCGCCGTTCTCTCCCCGGGAAACCTGATAGGGTATCTCGCTCCCCTGCTTGATACTGGCGGGCTGCATATGGGAAGCCAACAGGCGCGGGCTGGCGATGATGTCTACCTGCTGCTTTTGTTCCAGCGCCGACAGCTCCAGCGCCAGCAGCCTCCCGTTAATGCGCCCGATATTAAAGCCCGTGCGCGTACTGGCATCGCTTGCCGCCAGCTGGCTGCCCAGCGCAGTAAATTTGCCGGAACCCGGCATGCTGCTGGCTTCAGCCAGGCTCCATTTCACGCCCAGCTCGCGCAGGCTGGTTTCACTCATTGAGACAATATGCGCCGCCAGCTCTACCTGGCCGACGGGCAGGTCCATCTCCAGAGCCCAGGCCTTCAGCGCGGCCAGATGTTCAGCGTCATCACGAATCAGCAGCCGGTTGGTGCGCTTATCGACGGTCAGGCTACCGCGCGGGCTGAGCAGCCTGTCGCCGTCCTTCGCAAGCTCGCCCGCATCAGCATAGCGCAGCACGACGCTATGCCGCTGCAAGGGGAGATTCTGTGCTCGTTTTGCGCGATCCGACTCAAGCTGCGCCTGCTGCGCTTTTTTCCACGCCAAAGTATGCACATACAGTATCGTTCCCTGCTGGCTGAACGTCAGCCCGGAGCTGTCGACAACTGACCGTAGAGCCTGCTGCCAGGGAACGTTATTCAGGCGCAGCGAGAGCGTTCCGCTAACGTCGGAAGCCACAACCAGATTCTGTTGTCGCAGCGCCGCCAGCGTTTGTAGCACCTGAGCCACCGGGGCCTCATCAACCACCAGAGATATCGGCTGCTCTTTTTTTGCCGCCGCGACCGCCAGCGGCAACAGAAATAACAGGCTTATCCATCGCATCTTTTTTCTCCTCACGCAGCCAGCGCCAGTGCCGGGGGTCGCATCCCGGCCCCGTCGTTATTTCGATTTTTTCCGCCGTCAGCAGGCTAATCTTCCAGCCGGCCGCGAGGGTTTCGTTTACCCTCACCCGACGCCACTTTCCCGCGCTGTCCTGCAGGATACCAATCCACTGCTCCGGGGAACCTATCGCCCCGCCGTAGCGCCACTGCGTCAGTTGCGCCACCTGACAGCGATCTTCCGCCGGCTGGAAGGGATCTCGCTCCTCGCCGGGCAGAGGAAGAGGTAGCAGCAGCACCAGACTCCACCATTTACTCCGCATCTTCGGCCTCCAGCTGCAGGCTCAGCCGCAGCACCTTTTTCTGCGGATGTAGCGAAAACGCGACAACCCGCATCCCGCAGTCTGCCAACCAGGAAAAGAGAGCCGGTACCGACGGCCAGCGCAGCTCAAGCACCATCTCCCCGCCTCTTCCTCCGGGCTTCCAGGCAATCAGCGCCGCCTCATCGACCGGCAGATGAAGCGGGGAAAAAGCCCGTCTCGCCAGCCCGACCGCCTCCTCCTGGGCCAGCGCTCCCCGCAGCGGCAGCAGCTTCCGCCACTGCTGGCGCAGACGATCCGAGCGGCCGTTTTCCTGCGCCGGTGGCGGAGCTATCAGCCAGAAACCGGCGGCGATCGTGAGCGGCAGCGCGATTGCCAGCGCCAGCCAACCGCCGCGAAGAGGGAAAAGTGATGCCTTCCAGCGCTCAATGAGTGCCCGCATAAACGCTTTCTCCTGCAAGGGAAAAACTAAACAGCCAGCGCCCACCGCCATCGCGCCGGGTTTCACCGGTTTTTGCCGGCCGAAATCCATCGATCTTCGTCAGCGCGGTTTCCAGCGCCGATAATGCGTTCAGGTGAAGGGTCAGGCCGCTGAGCGTCAGGGTGTTTTGCTGATATTCCAGCCGGGTTAGCCAGGCCGGCTCCGGCACCAGCGACGCAATCTTGCGCAGCCGCGGCTGCCAGGATCGGGTCAGCTCCCGCTGCCGTTGGCGCAGGTGCTGCTTTTCATGCTGCCGGAGCTGCTCGCGCATCAGGCTTTCACGCTGCTGGAGCGCGGCATACAGCTGATTTTCGGCTGCTAATCTCACTGAGCCGAGCCTGTCGTCCGCTTCCCGCGACGCCCGGGAAAGCGATAGCGCCATCAGCAGGCCCAGCAGCAGCCCGCCGGCAGAGAGCAGCCAAAGGCGCAGCCGCTGCCGCCGACGCGTTTCCCGCCAGGGAAGAAAGTTGATTGCCTGCACCACGATCAGCGCACTCCCAGCGCAAGCCCTAGCGCCACGACGAAGCTGTCGCCGCTGGAAGGAAGCGGAGGCTGCAGGCGATGGATCACGCTCCACGGGTCAAAGCGATATTCATCGGCAGGCCGGGCCGCGCAAAGCCCGAGCTGCCGGACGTTTAATCGCGCGGAAAGCTGAGCGAATGAGGCAACCTCTGCGCACGGGCAGCTGCCCCAGCTATCCTGCAAAGCCCATATCCAGTGCATTTCATCCTGCCACGCCAGTCCTGACCATTCCGGGGGCAGCCAGGGGAAAAAGGCGTTGAGGGCGCTGGCATCCGGGACAATGGCGCTAACCCTGAGCTTTAGCCGGGCGGCAAGCTGGCGTAGCGCGTCGATATCCAGCCGCTGAGCGGCAGTCACCCGCCACTCGTTGGCGACCGAGGATGCGCTATAATCGACGCATAATGAGGAGGCGGGCATTTCCAGCTGCTGGGCCATAGCGCTGGCTGCCCACATCGCCAGCTCGCTTTCACGCAGAGAAAGCTGCGGATGAGGGAGTCTCTTTTGCAGCGTTCGGCTGGCGGGAAAGGCGATGCTCACCTGATGCTGTAGCGGCAGCTCCCGTCGCCAGCCGCGCAGCCGCTCGGCCAGCGCAATGCCGTCAGCCACCTGCCCGTTTCGGACGATGCCGGGAGCCAGCGCAATATGCCACCAGCGACACAGCGCCCAGCGGGAGCGTTCAAGCCGCAGCGCCACGATAGCTATCTTATCCTGCTGGATATGCATCCCTATTCGCCAGTTCCTGAAAGCCATGGTGATATCTCCTTATCCGCCGTTACGGTTGAGCTCTATCAATGCACCAGGCTTGCCTTTATACTACTGCGCGTTTGTTTATAAACTGCCCAAATAAAACTAAATGGGAAATCTCCGGTGAAGTTCGTAAAGTATCTATTCATCCTTGCAGTCTGTTGCGTTCTGCTGGGTGCAGGCTCGATTTTTGGCCTTTATAAATATATTGAGCCACAGCTCCCCGATGTCGCGACCCTGAAGGATGTGCGCCTGCAGATCCCGATGCAGGTCTACAGCGCGGATGGCGAGCTTATTGCGCAATATGGCGAGAAGCGCCGTATTCCCGTAACCCTGCAACAAATGCCGCCTGAGCTGCTCAAAGCGTTTATTGCCACCGAAGACAGCCGCTTTTATGAGCATCATGGCGTCGATCCGGTCGGTATTTTTCGTGCAGCCAGCGTCGCCATGTTCTCTGGCCATGCGTCGCAGGGCGCCAGCACCATCACCCAGCAGCTAGCGCGTAACTTCTTCCTTAGTCCGGAGAAGACGCTGATGCGTAAGATCAAAGAGGCATTCCTCGCGATCCGCATCGAGCAGCTGCTGAACAAAGATGAAATCCTTGAGCTGTACCTGAATAAAATCTACCTCGGCTATCGCGCCTATGGCGTCGGCGCCGCGGCGCAGGTCTACTTTGGTAAATCCGTCGACCAGCTCAGCCTGAGCGAAATGGCCGTCATTGCCGGCTTGCCGAAGGCGCCGTCGACCTTTAACCCGCTGTACTCAATGGACCGCGCGACCGCACGCCGCAACGTGGTGCTGGCGCGTATGCTGAGCGAAGGCTATATCACGCAGCCTCAGTACGACCAGGCGCGTGGCGAAGCGATCGATGCCCGATACCATGCGCCGGAAATCGCCTTCTCCTCACCGTACCTCAGCGAAATGGTGCGTCAGGAGATGGTTAACCGCTACGGCGAAAAGGCCTATGAAGACGGCTATCGCGTCTACACCACGATTACCCGTAAAAACCAGCAGGCGGCTCAGCAGGCGGTGCGTAATAACGTGCTGGACTACGACATGCGCCACGGCTATCGCGGACCGGCAGGCGTGCTGTGGAAAGTGGGTGAAACCCCGTGGGACAACAAGAAAATCATCGCGACCTTAAAAAATCAGCCCGGCGCCGGGCCGCTCTCTCCGGCGGTCGTGACGTCAGCGAATCCGCAGGAAGCCGTTGCGCTGCTCGCTGACGGTACGTCGGTGATGCTGAATATGGACGGCGTTCGCTGGGCTCGTCGCTTTATCTCTGATACCCAGCAGGGTGCCACGCCGCGTAAAGTGACCGACGCAGTGCAGACGGGGCAGCAGATCTGGGTCCGTCAGGTGGGCAGCAGCTGGTGGCTATCGCAGGTACCGGATGTAAACTCGGCGCTGGTCTCCATTAACCCGCAAAATGGCGCCATTATCGCGCTGGTCGGCGGCTTCGACTTTAATCAGAGCAAATTTAACCGCGCCACCCAGGCCTTGCGTCAGGTGGGGTCGAACATTAAACCGTTCCTCTACACCGCAGCGATGGATAAAGGCTTAACCCTGGCGAGCATGCTCAACGATGTGCCGATTTCCCGCTGGGATGCCGGCGCGGGTTCTGACTGGCAGCCGAAAAACTCACCGCCGCAGTACGCGGGGCCAATTCGTCTGCGTCAGGGGCTGGGACAGTCGAAAAACGTGGTGATGGTTCGCGCGATGCGCGCGATGGGCGTTGATTACGCGGCGGAATACCTGCAGCGGTTCGGCTTCCCGGCGCAGAACATCGTGCATACCGAATCCCTGGCGCTGGGTTCAGCGTCCTTTACGCCGCTACAGGTTGCCCGCGGCTACTCGGTGATGGCCAACGGCGGCTTCCTGATCACACCGTTCTTTATCAGTAAGATAGAAAACGATCAGGGCGGCGTAATCTTCGAAGAGCGGCCGAAAATTGCCTGCCCGCAGTGCAACTCCCCGGTGATTTACGGCGATACGCCGAAGTCCAACGTTCTGGAGAATAAAGACGTCGAAGAGGTGGCGACCTCTGAAGATCCGCAAAACCCGGCAGTTCCGCCGCAGCCGCAGCTTGAACAGGCTAACCAGGCGCTGGTTGCCCAGAGCGGAACGCCGGAGTACGCGCCGCACGTGATTAACACGCCGCTGGCCTTCCTGATTAAAAGCGCGCTGAACAGCAACATCTTCGGCGAGCCGGGCTGGATGGGAACCGGCTGGCGCGCCGGCCGCGATCTACAGCGCCACGATATTGGCGGCAAAACGGGGACCACCAATAGCTCGAAAGATGCGTGGTTCTCAGGCTACGGCCCGGGCGTGGTGACGTCAGTATGGATTGGCTTTGACGATCACCGACGCGATCTGGGCCGCACCACCGCTTCCGGCGCCATTAAAGAGCAGATCTCCGGCTACGAGGGGGGGGCGAAAAGCGCCCAACCGGCGTGGGATGACTTTATGAAGAGAGTGCTTGAAGGCGTACCGGAAGAGCCGCTGACGCCGCCTTCCGGCATAGTCACGGTCAATATCGATCGCAGCACTGGCCAGCTGGCCAGCGGTGGCAATAGCCGCGCGGAGTACTTTATTGACGGCACGCAGCCCACGCAGCAGGCGGTCCATGAAGTCGGTACGACCCTTACCGACGGCGGTGGAGAGACCCACGAGCTGTTCTGACAAAAACAAAAAAAGCGCCTGCGGGCGCTTTTTCTTTTTCATCCATCCGTACGCTCAATGCGTCGCATCGCCGCAAGGAGCGTCTTCGAACTACAGGCGGCCCTGCGCCTGCAGCCATTCACGCAGCAGGAACAGCGCGCTGACGTTGCGTGCTTCGTTAAAATCTTCTTCGTCCAGCAGCGTCATCAGCTCGGATAGCGGCCAGCGCACCTGCGGTAAGGGTTCCGGCTCATCGCCCGGCAGCGATTCAGGGTAGAGATCTTCGGCAACCAGGATATTCATTTTGCTGGAAAAGTAGGACGGTGCCATGCTCAGCTTTTTCAGAAACGTCAGCTTCTGCGCGCCGAAGCCGACCTCTTCTTTCAGCTCGCGGTTCGCCGCTTCCAGCACGCTCTCGCCCGGATCGATCAGCCCTTTCGAGAAACCTAACTCATAGGACTCCGTTCCTACCGCGTATTCGCGAATCAGAATAATATGGTCGTCGACAATCGGCACAATCATCACGGCTTCACGCGTAGAAGGCCGCATGCGTTCATAAACGCGCCGCACGCCGTTGCTGAATTCCAGATCCACGCTTTCAACGTTAAAAAGACGCGAACGCGCTACCGTTTCAACATTGAGAATGGTGGGTTTTTGTAATGATTTGCTCATTGTTATCGGTCTATGCTGTGATTACAGAGGTCATTGTGCGATATGGAGCACGCTTTCGGCAATTCAATTCGCCACTAATTTACATAGTTGCAACGTATTCGGTCGCAATGAGAGAATCATAAAGATAAAAAAGTCAATAGGTTGAAATGTATTTGAGAATTTACCGATTCCTGCATTTTAACGTTTTTGATAAGCTTGTATGCTGCTGTAACGCGCAATAAATTTTCCCTTACTTACACAATATCTGCCGGTAGCAAACTGCAGGCTCACGCGACGAGCCTCCCCCGTCGGGCGTTAGTGTCGCCGGCAGTCTGAGCGGATAGCGCGCAGAAACCGAAGCGTACCGAGCGTAGCCGAGGATTTCTCGCTCTTTCCTGGCCCATAATCGCAGGTAAAATAATCCTGAAGGATGGCTTTTGAGTGTTAATGGCAGCCAACGATACCGGTAAGAAAAGAATAACTATGATGGGATGGGCATGGGCACCTTTCTGATTTTTTTCACGGCGCTGCTGCTCTGCGCACTGCTGATCGGGTGGGGGTATCGCGCGCATGTCAGACGTCGTCGCCTCCCTTTGCTGCATGCCTTTAGCGATGCCGCTACGCGCAAGCTTTCCGCCGATGAGCGCCGGGCGGTAGAAAAGTATCTCGAGGGGCTCAGCCAGGCGCAGAAGATACCGGCTACCGGTGCCAGCGTTGCGCCCGTCTCTCTGACGCTGAACGCGCAGAGCGATACCGTTATTACGGTGACCCGGGCCATCACCCGCTACGGCATCACCACTGACGATCCGAACAAATGGCGCTACTTCCTTGATTCGGTGGAGGTCCACCTGCCGCCGTTTTGGGAGCAGCACATCAACGACGAAAATAGCGTTGACCTGATCCCAACCGACAGCCTGCCGCTGGTCATTGCGCTCAACGGCCACGCGCTCAGCGACTATCCGCAGGAGGCCCGCGGCTACGCTCTTGAAAGGGCGTCGGCAACTCAGGCATCTATCCGCGGTGAAGAGAGTGAGCAGATCGAGCTGCTGAATATTCGCCAGGAGACCGCTGAAGAGCATGCGCTTAGCCGCCCCGACGGTCTGCGCGAGGCGGTGCTGATAGTCGCCGCGTTCCTGCTGTTTTACTTCAGCCTGATCAGCCCCTACGTTTTCACTCCCTGGCTGCTCGGCGGCGGGCTCCTGCTGCTGCTCGCTGGCCTGTGGGGGATGTACGCTCCGCCGCGTAAAAACGCCCTGCGGGAGATCCACTGCCTGCGCGGAATGCCAAAACGCTGGGGTCTGTTTGGCGAAAACGATCAGGAGCACATCAATAATATCTCCTTGGGTATTATCGACCTGATCTACCCGCGCCACTGGCAGCCGTGGATTGCCCAGGATCTCGGTCAGCAAACGGATGTAGATATCTATCTCAATCGCCACGTCGCGCGCCAGGGACGCTTCCTGTCGCTACACGATGAGGTCAGGCACTTCCCGCTCCAGTACTGGCTACGCAGCGCCATTATCGCTGCCGGCGCCCTGCTGGTGGTGGTGATGCTGTGGGCCAGCGTGCCGCTGAACATGCCGTTTAAATTCACGCTTTCGTGGCTCAAAGGCGCACAAACGATCGAAGCGACGACCGTCGCGCAGTTAGAAAAGTCGCAGGTCCGCATCGGTGATACCCTGCGGCTGAAGGGCATCGGGATGTGTAATATCCACACTCCGGATACCTGGACGGCAAAAGAGAACTCGCCGTTTATGCCGTTTGACTGCTCGCAAATCGTCTGGAACGATGCGCCTCCCCTGCCGCTGCCGGAGTCTGACATCGTTGGCAAAGCCACCGCGCTGATGCAGTCCGTCCAGCGCCAGCTGCACCCGGACCCGGACGACGATTCACGCGTTAGCCCGGCGCTGCGCTCGGCCATTCAGAAATCCGGAATGGTGCTGCTGGATGATTTTGGCGATATCGTTATCAAAACCAATAGCCTGTGCTCGGCAAAAGATGACTGCACGCGCCTGAAGAATGCGCTGGTCAACCTTGGCAATACGCGCAGCTGGGATGCCCTGACCAAACGCGCCAGCGCCGGCAAGCTGGACGGCATCAACGTGCTTTTACGCCCGGTCAGCGCGGAGTCGCTGGAGAACCTGGTGACGACCTCCACGGCGCCGTTCGTGATCCGCGAAACCTCGCGGGCAGCGCAGGCGCTGAACAGCCCGGCTCCCGGCGGTTTCTTAATCGCCAGCGATGAAGGCAGCGATCTGGTCAGCCAGCCGTGGCCCACCGTCAGCCTGTATGATTACCCTGCCCACGATCAGTGGGGCGAGCTGCAGCGGCTGGCCGGAATGCTGATGCATACGCCTTTCCACGCCGAGGGCATTGTCACCAATCTCTATACCGATGCCAACGGCACGCAGCACATCAATCTGCACAGCATTCCCGATCGTTCAGGGCTGTGGCGCTATCTCGGCACGACGCTCCTGCTGCTGGTAATGCTCGGCTGCATGTCCTGGCATGGCGTCCTGGCGATTCGCCGCTACCAGCGCCATCGCCAGCGGATGGAAGAAATTCAGAAGTATTATGAAAGCTGCCTGAACCCGGTGCTTATCCCCTCGCCGGAACATCACGAGTAATCCTTTGCGCGACGGGGTGTGTTAACCTGTCGCGCATTTCCCCTCGCTGGAGACTCACCATGCACTTTGATATCGCCTGGCAGGAGGTTGATACCGTTCTGCTGGATATGGATGGCACCCTGCTCGACCTCGCCTTCGACAACTATTTCTGGCAAAAGCTGGTCCCGGAAACCTGGGGAGCCGCCCGCGGTCTTAACCTGCAGGAGGCCAGAGAGGCGATGCATCAGGAGTATCACGCGGTGCAGCATACGCTAAACTGGTACTGTCTGGACTACTGGAGCGAGCGCCTGAATTTGGATATTCGTGCGATGACCAGCGAGCAGGGGCCGAAAGCCGCCCTGCGCGAAGATACCGTGCCGTTCCTTGCTGCCCTCAAAGCCAGCGGCAAGCGGCGCATCCTGCTGACCAACGCCCATCCGCACAATCTGGCGGTCAAGCTCAAGCACACCGGTCTTGATGCACACCTTGATTTATTGCTTTCCACCCACACATTTGGTTATCCGAAAGAAGATCAGCGTCTGTGGCGCGCGGTGGCTGAGGAAACCGGCTTCGATGCGCGCAAAACGCTGTTTGTTGATGACAACGAGGCGATCCTCGATGCGGCAGCGCAGTACGGCATTCGCTATTGCCTCGGGGTGACCAATCCTGATTCCGGGCTGGCGGAAAAGAGCTACGTCCGTCATCCTGGCCTGAATGATTACCGGCGCCTGATCCCCTCGCTGACGCCAAAGGAGAGGCCATGAAAGAGAAGCCCGTCGTAGCCATCCGGCTGGACAAATGGCTTTGGGCAGCCCGCATTTATAAAACCCGTGCGCTGGCGCGCGAGATGATTGAAGGCGGCAAGGTGCACTATAACGGACAGCGCAGCAAGCCTGGGAAAATCGTCGAGCTGGACGCCACCCTGACGCTACGCCAGGGCAACGACGAACGCACCGTCATAGTAAAAGGCATTACTGAACAGCGCCGGCCCGCCAGCGAAGCCGTCGCGTTGTACGAAGAGACGGCAGAGAGCATCGAGAAACGCGAAAAAATGGCGCTGGCGCGCAAGATGAACGCGCTAACCATGCCGCATCCCGACAGACGTCCGGACAAGAAAGAGCGCCGCGACCTGATGAGATTTAAACACGGCGATAGTGAATAACGGCCTGAACGCCAGGCACCGCTGTTGCCAGCAAGAGAGACTATTATGACTCAACACGATCAATTACATCGTTACCTGTTTGAAAACTATGCCGTGCGCGGCGAGCTGGTTACCGTTTCAGAAACTCTGGAACAAATTCTGGCTAACCATAGCTACCCGCAGCCGGTCAAAACCGTGCTGGCGGAGCTGCTGGTGGCCACCAGCCTGCTGACCGCAACGCTGAAGTTTGCCGGCGATATTACCGTGCAGCTCCAGGGTGACGGCCCCCTCTCTCTGGCGGTGATTAACGGCACTAACCAGCAGCAGCTGCGCGGCGTCGCGCGCATCCAGGGCGAGATCCCGGAAGATGCCGATCTGAAAACGCTGGTGGGTAACGGGTATCTGGTCATTACCATCTCTCCGGATGAGGGCGAGCGCTATCAGGGCGTCGTCGGTCTGGAAGGCGAAACCCTGGCCGCGTGCCTGGAAGATTACTTCCAGCGCTCGGAGCAGCTGCCGACCCGCCTGATCATTCGTACCGGCGAACATGACGGAAAACCGATGGCCGGCGGCATGCTGCTGCAGGTGATGCCGGCGCAGGACGCCCAGGCCGCTGATTTCGAGCACCTGGCTACCCTGACGGAGACCATTAAGGCCGAGGAGCTGTTCACCCTGCCGGCCAACGATGTCCTGTGGCGCCTGTACCATGAAGAAGAGGTCACGGTTTACGATCCGCAGAACGTGGAGTTCAAATGTACCTGCTCCCGCGAACGCTGTGCGGGCGCGCTGAAGACGCTGCCGGATGAAGAGATTGATAGCATTCTGGCCGACGAGGGCGAAATTGATATGCACTGCGATTACTGCGGCAATCACTATCTCTTCAACGCTATGGATATTGCTGAAATCCGCAATAACGCTTCTCCGGCCGATCCCCAGCTTCACTAATAGCCCCACCCGCCAGGAGCTTCGCCGGGGGTTTGCTCCCCCCGCCGTTCCTGGCGTCAAGTTTTTTTCGCGCGAGATGAATCGATTCTGACTGAAAGGGTTACGTAATTTTCTTTCAGGAAAGCGATTACATTCACAGTTCAGCAGTTTTTTTAATTACTTTTTAACCATTAATAAACATCTATCCCCACCAATAGCCAATTTCCTGAGATAATCCACCCGTTTCGTGACAGGAGTCACCGTGTTTTCCGTCAGCAAGGCGTTTGTCGAGATACGTAAATCTATGAGCCTGGTCGCGGTCTATACCCCTCAATAACCCCTACAATTTAAAGCAGTATATATTGGCTAAGGAGCAGTGACATGCGCGTTAATAATGGTTTAACCCCGCAGGATCTCAAGGCTTATGGTATCAACGACGTCCAGGATATCGTCCACAATCCCGACTACGACACATTGTATCAGGAGGAGCTCGACCCCAATCTGGAAGGGTATGAGCGTGGCGTATTAACCAATCTTGGTGCTATCGCTGTCGATACCGGTATTTTCACCGGCCGTTCGCCGAAAGATAAATATATCGTTCGCGACGACACGACCCGTGACACCGTCTGGTGGTCCGATAAGGGTAAGGGCAAGAACGACAACAAGCCGCTCTCACAGGAGACCTGGCAGCACCTGAAGGGGCTGGTTACCCATCAACTCTCCGGCAAGCGTCTGTTCATCGTTGACGCCTTCTGCGGCGCTAATGCCGACACCCGCCTGAGCGTACGCTTTATTACCGAAGTGGCCTGGCAGGCGCACTTCGTCAAAAACATGTTTATCCGCCCTACGGATGAAGAGCTGGCGGTATTTGAGCCGGATTTCATCGTCATGAACGGCGCGAAATGCACCAACCCGCAGTGGCAGGAGCAGGGGCTGAACTCAGAGAACTTCATCGCCTTTAACCTGACCGAGCGTATCCAGCTGATTGGCGGGACCTGGTACGGCGGCGAAATGAAAAAAGGGATGTTCTCGATCATGAACTACCTGCTGCCGCTGCAGGGCATCGCGTCAATGCACTGCTCGGCCAACGTCGGTGAAAAAGGCGATGTCGCCGTCTTCTTCGGCCTCTCCGGCACCGGTAAAACCACCCTTTCCACCGATCCGAAGCGCCGCCTGATTGGCGATGACGAACACGGCTGGGATGACGACGGCGTGTTTAACTTCGAAGGCGGCTGCTACGCGAAGACCATTAAGCTTTCCGAAGCCGCTGAGCCTGATATCTACCACGCCATTCGCCGCGACGCGCTGCTGGAAAACGTCGTCGTTCGCCCGGACGGTACCGTCGATTTTGATGACGGTTCAAAGACAGAGAATACCCGCGTCTCCTACCCGATCAATCACATCGAGAATATTGTTAAGCCGGTATCTAAAGCGGGTCATGCCACCAAGGTTATCTTCCTGACGGCCGATGCGTTTGGCGTACTGCCGCCGGTATCGCGCCTGACTGCCGATCAGACGCAGTACCACTTCCTCTCCGGCTTTACCGCCAAGCTCGCGGGAACCGAGCGCGGCGTGACTGAGCCGACGCCGACCTTCTCCGCCTGCTTCGGCGCCGCCTTCCTGTCGCTACACCCGACGCAGTACGCGGAGGTGCTGGTGAAGCGCATGCAGGCATCCGGGGCGCAGGCATACCTGGTGAACACCGGCTGGAACGGCACCGGCAAGCGTATCTCGATTAAAGATACCCGCGCGATCATCGACGCGATCCTTAACGGTTCGCTGGATGATGCGGAAACCTTCACGCTGCCGATGTTCGACCTGCAGATCCCGACCGAGCTGCCGGGCGTGGATACCCATATCCTCGATCCGCGCAACACCTACGGTTCTCCGGAACAGTGGCAGGAAAAGGCAGAGCAGCTGGCGAAGCTGTTTGTGGAAAACTTCGAGAAGTATACCGATACGCCGGCAGGCGCGGCGCTGGTTGCCGCAGGGCCGAAACGCTAAGCGTGAACCCGCGTTAAGCAAAAGCCGGGCGCTGCCCGGCTTTTTTATGCCCCGTTGCTCATTTCCCCGGCTGACGATGACGATCGGCGCAGAGCGCGATCAGCTCTCTTTGCCCGGTCTCGCCGGCGCCAGAGCGCGATGGACGGGGATCGGCAGCCATGCGCGAATCAACAGCCCGCCCCGCTCGCTGGAACCTATCTCCAGCCGACCGTTATGGTTATCGATAATGCGCTGCACGATGGCCAGCCCCAGACCGGTACCGCTGGTGCTGCGGGCGCTATCGCCGCGAACAAACGGCTGGAACAGGTGCTCGCGCTGCTCCGGCTTGATGCCAGGACCATCGTCCTCAACCTGGAACCACGCGCTGCTTGCTTCACTTCCGCTGCTGACCTTAATCCAACCGTTGCCGTAGCGCGCGGCGTTCACCACCATATTGGCCAGCGCGCGCTTGATGGACAGAGGATGGATGCGCAGCGGGATCTCTCCCGCCTGCAGGTCGGTGGCAATCTCGCGTTCATAGCCGCTTTCCGCCGCGATAACCTCACCCAGCACCGAGTTAAGGTCCGCCAGCTCCATCGGCATCTCCTGCCCGGTACGCAGATAGTCAATAAACTGCTCAATGATGGCGTTGCACTCTTCGATATCTTTATTAATCGACTCGGCAAGGTAACCGTCTTCTGCCGCCATCATCTCAGTCGCCAGACGAATACGCGTCAGCGGCGTGCGCAGATCGTGGCTAACGCCGGCCATCAGCAGCGTGCGATCGTCAGCCAGCTGCTTAACGCCCGCGGCCATATGGTTGAAGGCGCGGGTCACCGAGCGGACCTCTGACGCCCCGTACTCCCGCAGCGGCGGCGGAATAATGCCCCGCCCAACCTGCAGCGCCGCGTGCTCAAGGTCAACCAGCGGTCGGTTCTGAATACGGATAAAGAGCCAGGCTCCGCCAATCGCCAGCAGCATAATCGCCAGGGTATAGCGGAACAGCGGCGAGAAATCGCCCTGATGGATTTCCGTCAGCGGGACGCGCACCCAGATATTGGGGGAGAGCCAGGTTTTCAGCCACACCACCGGCGAGCTTTTGTTGACCTCGACCCGCACTTCGGTTGGCCCGCCGAGCTGGTGCGCCATCTGCTGACTTAAAAATTCGTAATGCTGCGCCCAGCGCAAACCCGCATCTTCCGCCGCTTCGTTGGAATAGAGCGAAATGCCCAGCTCCCGATAAATCTCGCGACGAAAAGCCGGAGGCACCACCAGCTGGGTGCCATCCTCGAGCTGCAGTTTATCGGTCATCAGCATACGGACTTCGTAGGCCAGAACCTTATTAAACTGCTGCAGACTCGGCAGGATCGCGAAATTCAGCACCACCAGATAGGTCGTCACCAGGCTGACGAACAGCAGGGTGACAATCAGCAACAGGGTGCGAGCAAACGAACTTCGCGGCGAAAAGCGCACGCGTTTCATGCCTTAGAGCCGTCCGGTACGAAGACGTAGCCAAGGCCCCACACGGTCTGGATATAGCGCGGATGTGCCGGGTCCTCTTCCACCATGCGGCGCAGGCGGGAGATTTGCACATCGATGGAGCGCTCCATTGCCGAGTATTCGCGGCCGCGGGCAAGGTTCATCAGCTTATCGCGGGAGAGCGGCTCGCGCGGGTGGCTCACCAGCGCCTTCAGCACCGCAAACTCACCGCTGGTCAGCGGCATAGGCTCATCTTCACGGAACATCTCGCGGGTGCCGAGGTTAAGCTTGAATTTACCAAAAGCGATAACCGCCTCTTCCTGCGATGGCGCGCCCGGCAGCTCATTCGCCTGACGGCGCAGCACGGCGCGGATACGCGCCAGCAGCTCGCGCGGGTTGAAGGGTTTGGGAATGTAGTCGTCAGCGCCGATCTCCAGGCCAACGATACGGTCAACTTCTTCCCCTTTCGCCGTCACCATAATGATCGGCATCGGGTTGCTCTGGCTCCGCAGGCGACGGCAGATGGACAGGCCATCTTCGCCAGGCAGCATCAAATCCAGCACCATCAGGTGGAAGGACTCGCGGGTCAGCAGGCGATCCATCTGTTCGGCGTTGGCTACGCTTCGAACCTGGAAGCCCTGCTCGGTCAGATAACGCTCGAGCAGCGCGCGCAGGCGCATGTCGTCATCGACAACCAGAATCTTATAATTCTCTTGCATTGTTTATACTCCCAAAGGTTCACTGCAATTGTCAGTGCGTATTCTCAAAAAAGCCCGTGCCGCTCACCAGCTAAATCTGGTATATATTCCAGGCTAAATTGTTACAAAGCATATTTAACAGCAGCTTAAGTATACATTTAATCATACGACACATTATTTATCCTGTCGGTATTATTACGCGCTACGAACCGTGCGCAGCAGCACAGAACCCTGCGCAATACCCGACAATCAGAAGGTAGAACGATTAATGAAAACGCCGCTGATTACCCGTGAAGGGTATGAAAAACTTAAAAAAGAGATGGACTATCTATGGCGCGAAGAGCGCCCTGAAGTCACTAAAAAAGTTACCTGGGCGGCAAGTCTTGGCGACCGCAGTGAAAACGCCGACTATCAGTATAATAAAAAACGCCTGCGCGAAATTGACCGCCGGGTGCGTTATCTAAGCAAATGTCTTGAGAATCTGAAGATCGTTGATTACTCCCCGCAGCAGGAGGGCAAAGTGTTCTTCGGCGCGTGGGTCGAGATTGAAAACGATAGCGGCGACAGCAAGCGCTTTCGCATCGTCGGTTACGACGAAATCTTCGGCCGCAAAGACTATATCTCCATCGACTCGCCCATGGCCCGCGCCCTGCTGAAAAAAGAGGTCGGCGACCTGGCTACCGTCCAGACGCCCGCCGGCGAAGCCAGCTGGTACGTTAACGAAATTGAATACGTCAAATAGACCCCCGTCTCCTCGGGCTATTTTATTTGCCACTTTGCTCCCGGGTTTATGCCCGGAAGATTCCGAGAGACCTCCGCCGCGACTGGCATTTTGCGGTGTCAGTCCGTATAACTATCCCCTGATTTTTTGATCCAGTAGATGAAACCAAGCCATGATGAATGATTCGCTCTGCCGCATTATTGCGGGTGAACTTCAGGCCAGGTCTGAACAGGTAGAAGCTGCCGTTCGCCTGCTTGATGAAGGGAACACCGTGCCGTTTATTGCACGTTATCGTAAAGAAGTCACCGGCGGTCTGGATGACACGCAGCTGCGTAATCTGGAAACCCGCCTCGGCTATCTTCGCGAGCTGGAAGACCGCCGTCAGTCGATCCTCAAATCGATCGGGGAGCAGGGTAAATTGACCGATGCGCTGGAAAAAGCCATCACCACCACCCTGAGCAAAACCGAGCTCGAAGACCTTTACCTGCCGTATAAACCCAAGCGCCGCACCCGTGGGCAAATCGCTATCGAAGCCGGGCTGGAGCCGCTGGCGGACCTGCTGTGGAACGACCCGTCCCACGATCCGGAAGCCGAAGCCGCCAAATTTATCAATGCCGATAGCGGCGTGGCGGATACCAAGGCCGCCCTCGACGGCGCGCGCTATATCCTGATGGAGCGCTTTGCTGAAGATGCCGGGCTGCTGGCAAAAGTGCGCGACTATCTGTGGAAGAACGCGCATCTGGTCGCTACCGTGGTCAGCGGGAAAGAAGAGGAAGGCGCGAAGTTCCGCGACTACTTCGATCATCATGAACCGATTTCAACCGTGCCTTCACACCGCGCGCTGGCGATGTTCCGCGGCCGCAACGAAGGCATCCTGCAGCTGGCCCTGAACGCCGATCCGCAGTTCGACGAGCCGCCGAAAGAGAGCCACTGCGAGCAGATCATTATCAGCCATCTCGGCCTGCGCCTGAACAACGCTCCGGCAGATAGCTGGCGTAAAGGGGTGGTGAGCTGGACATGGCGCATCAAGGTCCTGATGCATCTCGAAACCGAGCTGATGGGCACCGTACGCGAACGCGCGGAAGATGAAGCCATCAACGTCTTTGCGCGCAACCTGCACGACCTGCTGATGGCGGCGCCCGCGGGGCTGCGCGCGACGATGGGTCTCGATCCGGGCCTGCGTACCGGCGTGAAGGTGGCGGTCGTTGACGGCACCGGCAAGCTGGTCGCCACCGACACCATCTATCCGCATACCGGCCAGGCGGCTAAAGCCGCGGTGGCGGTCGCCGGGCTCTGTCAAAAGCACAACGTTGAGCTGGTCGCTATCGGTAACGGCACCGCATCGCGCGAAACCGAACGCTTCTTCCTCGACGTGCAGCAGCAGTTCCCGAAGGTCACCGCGCAGAAGGTGATCGTCAGCGAAGCGGGGGCGTCGGTTTATTCGGCCTCCGAGCTGGCGGCGCTGGAGTTCCCGGACCTTGACGTTTCCCTGCGCGGCGCCGTATCTATCGCGCGCCGCCTGCAGGATCCGCTGGCCGAGCTGGTGAAGATCGATCCGAAGTCTATCGGCGTGGGCCAGTATCAGCACGATGTCAGCCAGTCCCAGCTGGCGCGCAGGCTGGATGCGGTGGTTGAGGACTGCGTAAACGCCGTCGGCGTTGACCTGAATACCGCCTCCGTGCCGCTGCTCACCCGCGTCGCCGGGCTGACCCGCATGATGGCGCAAAACATCGTCGCCTGGCGCGATGAAAACGGTCAGTTCCAGAACCGCCAGCAGCTGCTGAAGGTGAGCCGCCTCGGTCCCAAAGCCTTTGAGCAGTGCGCGGGGTTCCTGCGCATCAACCACGGCGATAACCCGCTGGATGCCTCCACCGTGCACCCGGAAGCCTATCCGATCGTAGAGCGGATTCTGGCCGCTACTCAGCAGGCGCTCAAAGAGCTGATGGGTAACAGCAGCGAGCTGCGCAACCTCAAGGCCAGCGAGTTCACCGATGAGAAATTTGGCGTTCCGACGGTGACCGACATCATCAAAGAGCTGGAAAAACCGGGCCGCGATCCGCGTCCGGAATTCAAAACCGCGAAGTTCGCTGATGGCGTAGAAACCATGAACGATCTGCTGCCGGGCATGGTGCTGGAAGGGGCGGTCACCAACGTCACCAACTTTGGCGCGTTTGTCGATATCGGCGTGCACCAGGATGGCCTGGTGCACATATCATCGCTATCGAATAAGTTCGTTGAAGACCCGCATACCGTGGTCAAAGCGGGTGATATCGTCCAGGTTAAGGTGATGGAAGTTGACCTGCAGCGTAAGCGTATTGCCCTGACGATGCGCCTGGATGAACAGCCTGGCGAGAGCAACGCGCGCCGCGGCGGCAGCGAGCGCCCGCAGGGCAATCGTCCGCCGGCAAAAGCGGCAAAACCGCGCGGCCGTGAAACGCAGTCGAACGGCAATAGCGCAATGATGGATGCGCTGGCGGCGGCAATGGGTAAAAAACGCTAGCCTCTCTTTGCCCCCCGTTCCGGGGGGCAAACTCCTGCTAATCACTCAGCAATATTGCGCAAACGCTTCACAATAAATTCCAGTAACCTGTTAATAAACGCGAAGGGAATTCTATTTATTAAGGTTTCATTTCATTAACCAATGAAACCTTAATTAAACATTAATTTCAGAATGTAATATTTAATTTATTTATTGCTATCGCACAGACCTTGAGTCATATCAATAAAACAGTAAATTTCCGCACAAAGTCTATTATTACGCCAGTTATGTATTGATGATAAAAACTATTCTCATTATCATTATTTGCAGTATGAATTTATCTTCATTGGCTATGCTCCCCGGTGCCGCATGACCGCTGCGCACGGTAAACTCTCGTTCAGTTAGCGATATATAAGTAGGCCCTATGCAATTCACTCCTGATAGCGCGTGGAAAATCACCGGTTTCTCTCGCGAAATAAGCCCGGCTTATCGGCAGAAACTGTTATCTCTTGGCATGTTGCCTGGCTCTTCTTTTAACGTGGTACGCGTGGCGCCGCTTGGCGATCCTGTTCATATCGAAACCCGGCGCGTGAGCTTGGTATTACGTAAAAAAGATCTCGATTTAATAGAACTGGAAGCGGTTGCACAATAACGTCCGGCCCGGCAATAAGAGTCTGAAATATGAAAAAATTAACCATTGGTTTAATTGGTAATCCTAACTCCGGCAAGACCACGTTATTTAATCAGCTTACCGGCGCGCGCCAGCGCGTGGGGAATTGGGCTGGCGTGACCGTCGAGCGTAAAGAGGGAGCCTTTACCACGACGGATAATCAGGTCACGCTGGTTGACCTGCCCGGCACCTATTCGCTGACCACCATCTCCTCGCAAACCTCGCTGGATGAGCAGATTGCCTGCCACTATATTCTCAGCGGCGACGCCGATCTGCTGATTAACGTCGTGGATGCGTCAAACCTTGAGCGCAACCTCTACCTGACGCTCCAGCTGCTGGAGCTGGGGATCCCCTGCGTCGTCGCCCTGAACATGCTGGATATTGCCGAGAAGCAGAAAATTCGCATCGACGTCGACGCCCTCTCCGCCCGCCTTGGCTGCCCGGTTATCCCGCTGGTGTCGACCCGCGGCCGCGGTATCGAAGCCTTGAAGATGGCTATCGATCGTCACCAGAAAAATAAAGAGATTGAGCTGGTGCACTATCCGCAGCCGCTGCTGCGCGAGGCGGAAAAACTGGCGCAGGCCATGTCCCGCGACATTTCGCAGCGTCAGCGCTGCTGGCTCGGCCTGCAGATGCTGGAAGGCGATATCTACAGCCGTGCCTACGCGGGCGACGCCGCCGATAAGCTCGACGCCGCCGTTGCGAACCTGAGCAAAGAGATTGACGATCCGGCGCTGCATATTGCCGATGCCCGCTACCAGAGCATTGCCGCCATCTGCGACGCCGTCAGCAACACGCTGACCGCCGAGCCGAGCCGCTTCACCACCGCGATGGATAAAATCATCCTCAACCGGGTGCTTGGGCTGCCCATTTTTCTGTTCGTTATGTATCTGATGTTTTTACTGGCCATCAACATCGGCGGCGCGCTGCAGCCGATATTCGACGCCGGATCGGTGGCTATCTTTATCCACGGCATTCAGTGGCTGGGCTATACCCTGCATCTCCCGGATTGGCTGACCGTGTTCCTCGCCCAGGGGATCGGCGGCGGTATCAACACCGTGCTGCCGCTGGTGCCGCAAATCGGCATGATGTACCTGTTCCTCTCCTTCCTCGAAGACTCCGGCTATATGGCACGCGCGGCGTTCGTAATGGATCGCCTGATGCAGGCGCTGGGCCTGCCGGGGAAATCCTTCGTGCCGCTGATTGTCGGCTTCGGCTGCAACGTGCCGTCGGTGATGGGCGCGCGTACGCTGGATGCGCCGCGCGAGCGCCTGATGACGATCATGATGGCGCCGTTTATGTCCTGCGGCGCGCGGCTGGCTATCTTCGCCGTCTTCGCCGCGGCCTTCTTTGGTCAAAACGGCGCGCTGGCGGTCTTCTCGCTGTACCTGCTGGGCATCGTGATGGCGATCCTCACCGGCCTGATGCTCAAACACACCATTATGCGCGGCGAAGCCTCGCCGTTCGTGATGGAGCTGCCGGTATATCACGTACCGCATATCAAAAGCCTGGTCATTCAGACCTGGCAGCGCCTGAAAGGCTTCGTGCTGCGGGCGGGTAAAGTCATTGTGATCGTCAGCATCTTCCTCAGCGCGCTGAACAGCTTCTCGCTCAGCGGCAGGCTGGTGGATAACATTAACGACTCGGCGCTGGCGTCGGTCAGCCGGGTCATCACCCCGCTGTTTAAGCCGATTGGCATTCATGAAGACAACTGGCAGGCGACGGTCGGGCTGTTCACCGGCGCAATGGCCAAAGAAGTGGTGGTCGGCACGCTAAATACGCTCTATACCGCGGAAGACATTCAAAACGAAGCGTTTAATCCGCAGACCTTTAGCCTCGGCGACGAGCTGCTGGCGGCAGCGGATGAAACCTGGCAGAGCCTGAAAGATACCTTCAGCCTGAGCGTGCTGGCGAACCCGATTGAAGCCAGCAAGGGCGATGGCGAAATGGCCACCGGCGCTATGGGCGTGATGAGCAGCAAATTTGGCAGTGCCGCCGCGGCGTACAGCTATCTGATTTTCGTCCTGCTCTATATTCCGTGTATCTCGGTGATGGGTGCCGTCGCCCGCGAATCGAGCCGCGGCTGGATGTCGTTCTCCATCCTGTGGGGGCTGAACATCGCCTGGTCGCTCTCCACCCTCTACTATCAGACCGTGAGCTTTAGCCAGCACCCGCGCTACAGCCTGGTGTGCATCCTCGCCGTCGTGCTGTTCAACGTCGTGCTCTTTGGCCTGCTCCGTCGCGCGCGCAGTCGGGTCGACATCTCGCTGCTGGCCACGCGCAAAACGCCGTCGTCGTGCTGCCAGAGCCCGGCCGGTGATTGCCACTAAGGAGTGATGATGGCGTCGTTGATTGAAGTACGCGATATGCTGGCTCTGCAGGGGCGTATGGCGGCCGCACAGCTCAGCGCCCACCTGCATGCGCCGCAGCCGCTGATTGACGCGATGCTGAGTCGCCTGGAGGCTATGGGCAAGGTCCAGCGGATCGCCCAGGACCCTGAAGAATGCCTGGCCGGCAGCTGCAAAAGCTGCCCGGAAGGAAAGGCCTGCTTACAGGAGTGGTGGTCGCTGCGTTGACGGGTTGTGAAGAGTAAAGCCGCCTTCGGGGAGAAGCGGGTCCAGGGACCCGCTTAGTGGATTATTTGTAGACGTCTGCGTTAGCGTGAACCGTTCTTTCGTTTTTGTTACCCGCAATGACTACGAAATATTTACCACCAAGCTCATCCGCCTTATTCGACAGATCGCGCTTCGCATCCATCGGCGAGGTCGTTTTAGAGGTGGTGATGCTTCCGACTTTGGTCAGCTTCAGCGTAGCGACCTCATCTTTCTGAATTTCTTTCGCTGCGAACGCGCCAAACGACAGACTGCCAATCACCAGAGATGTCAAAATAGCCGTAATAAATTTCATAGACTCTACTCTCCATTAGGTTGTTTTTTTAGGCCGCCGAGATGAAATGAAATAATCATCTGCCGCAACAACCTAAGTATTGCTATGCCCCGGATTTTTACCACGTGCGGTTAAAAATAATTCCTCAACCGGTTTTTCAACGCCAGCAGCGGTTGGCAGAAGTCGTGTGGATGCGAGATAAACGGCGCATGTGCCGCCTTTTCGAAGACGATGGATTCACTCTTTTCCCACATCGTATCGAGAAGAGGGACGATTTTGCGCGGCACCAGGCCGTCCAGGCGACCGTACAGCCGCAGAAAAGGTATCGGCAGCGCGGCCAGCGGCTGGCGCAAATCGGCGGTTTTCAGGATTTCCAGCCCGCCGTTCAGCGCCGCTATCGACGGCATCGGTAGCGACAGGACGGTGCTTTTCAGCGCTCGGGCATCCTGGCGCGCGCTTTCGGTTCCCATCGTTTGCAGGGCCAGAAAACGCTCAACGGTACGCTGAAAGTCGTCGCTGAGCTGCTGCTGAAAACCGCTCAGCACTTCCGGTTTAATGCCCGGCCAATCGCCATGAGCGCTGAAGCTCGGGGACGAAGCGACGGTAACCAGCGCCAGTACGCGCTGCGGATGCTGTAAGGCTATCTGGCTTGCTACCAGGCCTCCCAGGCTCCAGCCCAGCCAGATGGCCTGCTCGGGGGCTTTTGCCAGCACCTGCTGCGCCATCTCCTCCAGCGACAGCGCGCCGAAGCCGCTGCTGCGACCATAGCCCGGCAGGTCAACCACATGCAGCGTGAAGTGCGAAGCCAGCTGCGGCGTAATGCAATCCCACACCCCGGCATTCAGCCCCCATCCGTGCAGCAGCACAAGATGACACTTCCCTTTGCCCAAGGTTTGCCACCAGATGTCGTTCATCAGCTATTGTTCTCTTTTCACCAGATATGAGGGGGAAATATGCTAACAGCACACGGCTTATGCTGGCTATGCCAAATGCCGCTGGCCATAGCCAGCTGGGGATTCTGCTCCCGCTGCGCCGCATCGCTGGCGTCCCGGCTGCCGCGGTGTCCGCGCTGCGGTCTACCCGCCGGCGTCAGCGCCGTTCCCTGCGGGCGCTGTATACAGGACCCTCCGCCGTGGCAGCGGCTGGTGGCCGTCAGCGACTACCTTCCGCCGCTAAGCGGCCTGATCCATCAGCTGAAATTTACCCGGCGCCCCGAGCTGGCCCCGGCGCTGGCTCGCCTGCTGCTGCTGCGTATCCGCCAAAGCGAAGGCTTACCTCGTGCGGATCGGATTGTCGGCGTCCCGCTGTGGCAGCGGCGGCAATGGCGGCGGGGTTTTAACCAGAGCGACCTGCTGTGCCGTCCGCTGGCCCGCTGGACGCGCGCTATCTGGCGCAGCGACGCGCTGCGGCGCAACCGCCCTACTGCAACCCAGCACCAGCTCACCGCGAGGTTGCGCAAGCAGAACCTGAAAAATGCGTTTCAGCTTGAATTATCGGTTCAGGGTCACCATATCGCCATTGTGGATGATGTCGTCACAACCGGAAGCACCGTCGCCGAGATATCCCGCCTGCTTTTGCGAAACGGCGCCGCGACGGTTCAGGTATGGTGTATATGCCGTACCTTGTAGACCCCTGCTGATGGGCGTATTATAACCCAGTAAAATAGTCAACTATTAGGCCAACGCTATGATCCGTATTTCCGATGCTGCACAAGCGCACTTTGCCAAACTGCTGGTAAATCAGGAAGAAGGGACACAAATTCGCGTATTTGTGATTAATCCCGGCACCCCAAACGCTGAGTGCGGCGTATCCTACTGCCCACCGGATGCGGTGGAAGACACCGACACGACGCTGAAGTTTGAGCAGCTGACCGCGTACGTCGACGAACTCAGCGCGCCGTATCTGGAAGATGCTGAAATCGACTTCGTGACCGATCAGCTTGGCTCCCAGCTGACGCTGAAAGCGCCAAACGCCAAGATGCGTAAAGTGTCCGACGACGCGCCGCTGATGGAACGCGTTGAATATATGCTCCAGTCGCAGATCAACCCGCAGCTGGCCGGCCACGGTGGTCGCGTTACGCTGATGGAAATCACCGAAGACAACCTGGCGATTCTGCAATTCGGCGGCGGCTGTAACGGTTGCTCGATGGTCGATGTGACCCTGAAGGAAGGGATCGAGAAGCAGCTGCTGAACGAATTCCCGGACCTGAAAGGCGTGCGCGATCTGACCGAGCATCAGCGCGGCGAGCACTCCTACTACTAAGCAACCCGCCATACCGCACTCCCCAGCCCGGCCGTACTTTTGCTGCCGGGCCGCCCCCTCCTGACGTTACTCCGCCCGCTTTATCGCTAGTTACACATGCAAAAAACCCGCGAAAGAGTATGACTTAAGTCTCATATTTAAAATATTCACCGCCAGGGTGATTCTCAACCTTCATATGTTACCCGTATCATCTCTCTCAGGCTCCGCTGCTATAAAAATAGCCAGCTATCCTTTCTGATAAGAAGTGATAGTCGATTTTATGGCGCCACACAGTTTGTATCCCCGCCAGGAGCAAACGGAACAAGATTGATTTTTTACGTTACCCATAACAAATGAAAGGCCAGGTAAATTATGCCATTAGTCATCGTTGCTATCGGGGTTGCCCTGTTATTACTGCTGATGATCCGCTTCAAAATGAACGGCTTCATCGCTTTGGTTCTGGTGGCGCTCGCCGTCGGGCTTATGCAGGGCATGCCTCTGGATAAAGTCATCGTATCCATCAAAAACGGCGTCGGGGGCACCCTCGGCAGCCTCGCGCTGATCATGGGCTTCGGCGCTATGCTCGGCAAGCTGCTGGCGGACTGCGGCGGCGCGCAGCGAATTGCCACCACGCTCATCGCTAAATTTGGCAAAAAGCACATTCAGTGGGCGGTGGTCCTGACCGGTTTCACCGTCGGTTTCGCGCTGTTCTATGAAGTGGGCTTCGTACTCATGCTGCCGCTGGTGTTCACCATCGCCGCATCAGCCCGCATCCCGCTGCTGTACGTTGGCGTTCCGATGGCGGCCGCGCTCTCCGTTACCCACGGCTTCCTGCCGCCGCACCCGGGCCCGACGGCGATCGCCACGATCTTCCACGCCGATATGGGTAAAACCCTGCTGTACGGTACGCTGCTGGCAATCCCGACCGTGATCCTCGCCGGCCCGGTCTTCGCCCGCTTCCTGAAAAATATCGATAAGCCGATTCCGGAAGGCCTGCACAACCCGAAGACCTTCACTGACGAAGAGATGCCGGGCTTTGGCGTCAGCGTCTGGACCTCTCTGGTGCCGGTCGTGCTGATGGCGATGCGTGCCGTTGCCGAAATGGTGCTGCCGAAAGGCCACGCGTTCCTCTCCTGGGCCGAGTTCTTTGGTGACCCGGTTATGGCAACGCTGATCGCCGTCCTGATTGCTCTGTTTACCTTTGGCCTTAACCGTGGCCGCTCGATGGAACAGATCAACGAAACGCTGACCTCGTCGATTAAAATCATCGCCATGATGCTGCTGATTATCGGCGGCGGCGGCGCCTTTAAGCAGGTTCTGGTTGATAGCGGCATGGATAAGTACATCGCCTCGATGATGCATGGTTCCAGCATGTCTCCGCTGTTTATGGCGTGGTCAATTGCGGCGGTTCTGCGTATTGCGCTGGGTTCAGCGACCGTCGCCGCCATCACCGCTGGCGGTATTGCCGCTCCGCTGATCGCCACCACCGGCGTCAGCCCGGAACTAATGGTTATCGCCGTGGGCTCCGGTAGCGTGATTTTCTCCCACGTCAACGACCCGGGATTCTGGCTGTTTAAGGAATACTTCAACCTGACCATCGGCGAGACCATTAGATCGTGGTCGATGCTGGAAACGATTATCTCGGTCTGCGGCCTGGTAGGCTGTCTGCTGCTGGGAATGGTCGTGTAAGGGTAGGTTAAGCATAAAAAAAGGCCGGGTATGCGTGATGCTACCCGGCCTTTTTATCGTTTGTTTTCGCCGCTTCCCCGGCGACGAATCTCCGCCGCCGGGGAAGCACGATCTCATTACGGTTTCTTCTTTGCCGCCGCCCTGCGACGCTTGTCTAAATCCTTGATCAGCTTATTGACCTGCGCATCGGCAAACATCTGCTCAAGCGAAGTCGAAAGCTTACGCCGCCAGTTCGGATACTCGGTGCTGGTGCCCGGAATGTTAACCGGCGTGGCCATCTCCAGCCAGTCCTCCGGCTGCAGGCCCAGCAGCGCGCTATTGCTGTCGGCGATGTAGCGCTGCATTCCGCGGTTGAGGGTTGAGGTCATCGTCATCAGCGACGCTTTATGTCCGGCGCGCTTAGGCAGGCAGCCGTACCGATGCAGCGCATTCAGCAGCCCCTGCTTCGCCAGCTCCCTGTCCTGATATAACCCACGCAGCACCACTTCATCCGGATAGAGTCCCAGAGATTTGCCGAGCGTCAGGTCGCCGCTTTCCCAGTAGCCGCGCAGCGTTGGCAGGTCATGCGTTGTTGCCACAGCCATTGATTGCTCCGGATACGTCTGCGGCGCACGGAACGTCTTTTCATTGTCATTTTCAAAGTACAGCACTTTGTAGGAGTAGACGCCACTCTTACGCAGCTTGCTGACAATTTCCACCGGCACGGTGCCAAGATCTTCACCGATCACCATGCAGCTATGACGCTTACTCTCCAGCGCCAGAATAGACAGCAGATCGTCTACCGGATACTGGACGTAGGCTCCGTGATCGGCGGTTTCGCCGTACGGGATCCACCACAGGCGAAGAACCGACATAACGTGGTCGATACGCAGCGCGCCGCAGTTTTGCATATTGGCGCGCAGCAGCTCGATAAACGGCTCATAGGCGCGGGCGACGATGATATGCGGGTCCATCGGCGGCAGGCCCCAGTTTTGCCCGAGCGGGCCCAGAATATCCGGCGGAGCCCCTACGGAGGCTTTCAGGCAGTAGAGCTCGCGATCGCACCAGGTTTCAGACCCACCTTCCGCCACGCCAACCGCCAGGTCGCGATAGAGGCCGATTGGCATCGCATCGCGCTGGCTGGTGTGCCAGCAGGTGGCAAACTGCGAACAGGCCAGCCACTGCAGCCAGAGGTAAAAATCCACCTCATCGGCGTGCTCAGAACAGAAAGCCTTCACTTCCGGGCTGGAGATATCCTGATACGCCTTTGGCCATGCCGGCCAGCCCCAGCGCAGCGGATCCTGCTGGACCTGCCGCGCGTGCAGCGCATCGAACGCCGCCTGCCAGTAGAGGCTTTCCCCTTCGCGCTGAACGAACTGACGGAACTCCGTCATCGCCTCATCGCTGCGGGCAGAGAAGCCTTTCCAGGCCATGCGCAGCGCGGTCATTTTCAACGCCGTGACGGCGGTGTAGTCAACATCATCCGTCTGCCGCGCCGCCCGTAAAGCCTGCTGGGTCGCCGGCAGCTGCCACCACGCCTGCGCCTCTTTGCTCAGGCGGAAATCTTCGACCGCGTTAACGTCGATATAGATAACGTTCAGCCAGCGGCGCGAGGAGGGGCTGTACGGGCTGGCGCTTTCCGGGTTGGCCGGATAGAGCGCATGAATCGGGTTGAGGCCAATAAACGCCCCGCCTCGCTGAGCGATTTCCGGCAGCATCGCGCGCAGGTCGCCGAAGTCGCCAATCCCCCAGTTTTTTTCCGAACGCAGCGTATACAGCTGCACGCAGGCGCCCCACAGCTTCTGCCCCTCTTTCAGGGCCTGCGGCTCGTAGCAGCGCACGGGGGCGACAATCGCCCGACAGTGCCAGCGGTCGCCGTCCCGGGTGAGCGTCAGGGTATGATAGCCTTCCGGCAGCTTCGTCGGCAGCGACAGCGTGTCGCCACCTTTTACCTGCCCCTGATACTGCTTCCCTTCTTCGGTGGTAAGGATCCACTGAAACTCACCGTGCCCGGCCACCGGCAGCGACATTTTTTTGCCGTGGGTGAAAACCTGTACATTCGGCAGCGGGTTAACCGCCACCTGCGCGGCGGTTGTCGTACGATGCATCGCATCAAGCAGACGCTGCTTGGTCACCGCGGCAATCGACTGCGGCTTGCCGTGCGCGTTGATGTAGCTCGGGCTGATCCCCGCCGCTAGCGCGGCGTTATCAAGGCGTTTCGTCTCCATAGGCCTGTCCTTAGCGTTTTGCCTGCCAGATACGTTGCTGATAATCGCGAATTGAGCGATCGGAACTGAACATTCCGCAGCGGGCGGTATTCAGAATCGTTGCCCGGGTCCAGGCATCCTGGTCACGGTACAGCTCATCCACCTGCTTCTGCGCGGCAACATAGGCCGCGAAGTCCGCCAGCACCAGGTACGGGTCGCCGCCTTTGAGCAGGCTATGCAGCATCTGGTCAAACGCGTGCTTATCACCGTCGCTGTACTTACCGCTTTCCAGCTCTTTCAGCACCGCGTCCAGCAGCTTATCTTTCTTACGCCATTTCAGCGGATCGTAGCCTTTGGCCTTCAGCGCCTTAACTTCTTCCACGGTATTACCGAAGATAAAGATGTTCTCCTCGCCCACCTGCTCGGCGATTTCAACGTTCGCGCCGTCCAGCGTGCCGACGGTCAGCGCGCCGTTCAGCGCCAGCTTCATGTTGCCGGTACCGGAGGCTTCTTTACCCGCCGTCGAGATCTGTTCAGAGATGTCCGCCGCCGGGATCAGCATTTCCGCGGCCGACACGCAGTAGTCCGGCAGGAAGACCACCTTCAGCTTATCGCCCACCAGCGGATCGCTATTGACGGCCTGCGCCACCTTGTTGATCGCGAAAATGATATTCTTCGCCAGATAGTAGCCCGGCGCCGCCTTCGCGCCGAACAGGAACACGCGCGGTACGCGGTCGGCCTGCGGGTTTTCGCGAATCTCTTTATACTGCGCCAGGATATTCAGCAGGTTGAGGTGCTGACGTTTGTACTCATGCAGGCGCTTAATCTGGATATCAAAAATCGCCTGCGGGTTAATGTCGATCCCGGTACGCGCCTTCACAAACTCGGCGAGGCGAACCTTGTTGGCCTGCTTAATCTCGCGATAGCTCTGGCGGAACGCCGCATCATCGGCGTACTTTTCCAGGTTAATCAGCTGGTCGAGATCGTTCGCCCACTCTTTTTTCAGCGATTTATCGAGCAGCGCGGCCAGGGCCGGGTTGCACTGTTTAATCCAGCGGCGCGGCGTGATGCCGTTGGTCACGTTGTGGAACTTATTCGGCCACAGCTGGTGATATTCCGGGAACAGATCCTTCACCACCAGTTCGGAGTGCAGCGCGGCCACGCCGTTTACCGCAAAACCGCTGACCACGCACATGTTCGCCATGCGAACCTGCTTGTCATGCACCACCGCCAGCTTAGCCCATACCTGCTCGTCGCCCGGCCAGGTTTTCTCCACCAGCGTCTTAAAGCGGGCGTTAATCTCTTTGATAATCTGCATATGGCGCGGCAGCAGCGCTTTGACCAGCTTCTCGTCCCAGCACTCCAGCGCTTCAGGCATCAGCGTGTGGTTGGTATAGGCGAAGGTTTTACTGGTGATTGCCCACGCGTCGTCCCAGCTCAGCTGGTGCTCGTCGATCAGCACCCGCAGCAGTTCAGGGATCGCAATCGTCGGGTGGGTATCGTTCAGCTGAATGACTTCATAATCCGCCAGCTCGGCCAGCTTACGGCCCGCCAGGTGATGGCGACGCAGAATATCGGCAACCGAGCAGGCGCACTGGAAGTACTGCTGCATCAGGCGCAGCTTTTTCCCGGCCTGGTGGTTGTCGTTCGGATAGAGCACTTTGGTCAGCTTTTCCGCGTCAATGCCCTGCTGCTCGGCGCGCAGGAAATCGCCGTCGTTAAATTTGGTCAGGTTGAAGGGATGCGCGTGCTTAGCCTGCCACAGGCGCAGCGGCTGCGCGACGTTGTTGCGATAGCCCAGCACCGGCAGATCCCAGGCTTCACCGGTAATCACGAACGCCGGCTGCCAAAGCCCGTTTTTCGAGACCTTGCCGCCTAACCCTACCTGCACGTCGAGCTGCTCGTTGTGGCGGAACCACGGATAGCTGCTGCGTCCCCAGTCATCCGGCGCTTCCGCCTGCTGGCCGTCGTCGAAAGACTGACGGAACAGACCGTACTGATAGTTCAGACCATAGCCGGTTGCCGACTGGCCGACGGTGGCCATTGAATCAAGGAAGCACGCCGCCAGACGACCCAGACCGCCGTTGCCGAGGCCCGGATCGATCTCCTCTTCCAGCAGGTCAGTCAGGTGAACGTCATGCGCCTTCAGCTCGTCGCTCACCCCTTGATACCAGCCAAGATTAAGCAGGTTGTTGCCGGTCAGACGACCAATCAAGAACTCCATCGAAATGTAGTTAACGTGGCGTTGACCTTCCGCAGGCCTCGCTGCCGGTTGAGCAGCCAGCAGCTCGGCTAACGCGCCGCTCACGGCACGCCACCACTGACGCTGGGTCATCTCAGAAGCGGACTGTAGGCCAAAATGCTGCCACTGACGCGTCAGTGCAGCCTGAAACCGATCTTTGTTAAAAGAAGTCTGTGACATAAGAAATCCGGGTCCTTTACTAAAACGTTAGCGTTAGTGTGCCGACCTGCCGGGATAACGTCCTCATCCCGGCAGGGATTAGCCAGGGAGGAGTAGCAGGGATGAGCGAAAAGTGTGATCGCTGCCACTATAACGGTAGCCTCCCGCTAAAAAGATGCTGCAAAATTCACCGCTTCGAAACAATATACCGTTCAATTACCGTGCTAACAGATTTGTTACAGGCCAATACCGCACGGATGAATAAAAAAGGCCCTGCTAATTATCTGTAAATAACAATTAGGCCTGCAGCAAAATAAACATGTTTGATGATGTAAATACGTCAAAGAGATTACTTATCAGAATTAACTGACATTAACTTAATAAAAACAAACAACTACAAAAAATGGGAATAAAAGTGATTTCCTGGCAGGCGAAAGTGAGGAAAACCCAGACGGCATGCACACTGGTACCGGTTTTAGGATGTTGACGATCTAATTGAGAATTTGTGACATGGTGCAAATTCAAGAGCATAAAATTCGGACATAACTTGCAATAACTTTCATTATCGCCGACCTTATTAGGTATTAATTACGAAGCGCAAAAAAAATCGCACCCCTCTCTTGCACAGCGAAATGTTGAACTATGTTGATTCCGTCTAAATTAAGTCGCCCAGTCCGCCTTGAACACACCGTGGTTCGCGAACGATTGCTGGCGAAACTTTCCGGCGCGAACAATTATCGTCTCGCGCTGGTCACCAGCCCCGCAGGGTACGGCAAGACCACGCTCATTTCCCAGTGGGCGGCAGGAAAAAATGAGCTCGGGTGGTTCTCGCTGGATGAAGGCGATAACCAGCAGGAGCGCTTTGCCAGCTATCTGATCGCCTCTATTCAACAGGCGACCGGGGGCCACTGCGTGGCCAGCGAAACGATGGTGCAAAAGCGCCAGTATGCCAGCCTGCCCTCGCTGTTCGCGCAGCTGTTCATCGAGCTTGCCGAGTGGCAGCGTCCGCTATTCCTCGTCATTGACGATTACCATCTGATCAATAATCCGGTGATCCACGATGCCATGCGCTTCTTCCTGCGCCACCAGCCGGAAAACCTGACGCTGGTGGTCCTGTCGCGTAACCTGCCGCAGCTGGGTATTGCCAACCTGCGCGTGCGCGATCAGCTGCTGGAAATTGGCAGCCAGCAGCTGGCGTTTACCCATCAGGAAGCAAAACAGTTTTTCGACTGCCGCCTCGCCTCGCCTATTGAGGCTGAAGATAGCAGCAGGCTCTGCGACGACGTCGCCGGTTGGGCAACGGCCCTCCAGCTTATCGCCCTCTCTGCGCGCCAGAACAACTCCTCCGCCCAGCACTCCGCCCGCCGCCTCGCCGGGATTAACGCCAGCCACCTTTCCGACTACCTCGTGGATGAGGTGCTGGACAACGTTGACGCGCGCACCCGCAGCGTGCTGCTAAAAAGCTCGCTGCTGCGTTCGATGAACGATGCGCTTATCGTTCGCGTTACCGGTGAAGAAAACGGCCAGATGCAGCTGGAGGAGATTGAACGCCAGGGGCTGTTCATGCAGCGCATGGACGATTCCGGCGAGTGGTTCCGCTACCATCCGCTGTTCGGCAACTTCCTGCGCCAGCGCTGTCAGTGGGAGCTGGCGACCGAGCTGCCCGAAATTCACCGCTGTGCGGCAGAAGGCTGGATGGCGCAGGGCTTCCCCAGCGAAGCGATTCACCACGCGCTGGCGGCCGGCGATGCCAAAATGCTGCGCGATATTTTACTTAATCACGCCTGGGGCATGTTCAACCACAGCGAGCTGGGGCTGCTCGAACAGTCGCTGGCGGCGCTGCCGTGGTCAAACCTGCTGGAAAACCCGCGGCTGATCCTGCTGCAGGCCTGGCTGATGCAAAGCCAGCACCGCTACAGCGAAGTTAACACCCTGCTGGCCCGCGCTGAGCAGGAGATGGACGCGGAGATGGATATCGCCATGCATGGCGACTTTAACGCCCTGCGCGCGCAGGTCGCCATTAATGCCGGCGATCAGGACGAAGCCGAACGTCTGGCGATGGTGGCATTAGAAGAGCTGCCGCTGGCAAGCTACTACAGCCGCATTGTCGCCACCTCGGTGCACGGCGAAGTTCTGCACTGCAAGGGCCAGCTGAGCAAATCGCTGGCGGTGATGCAGCAGACGGAGCAGATGGCTCGCCGCCACGATATCTGGCACTACGCCCTGTGGAGCATGATCCAGCAAAGTGAAATCCTGTTTGCCCAGGGTTTCCTGCAGGCGGCGTGGGAAATTCAGGAGAAAGCCTTCCAGCTCATCCGCGACCAGCACCTCGAACAGCTGCCGATGCACGAATTCCTGCTGCGCATTCGCGCCCAGCTGCTGTGGGCCTGGGCGCGGCTGGACGAAGCCGAGGCCTCTGCGCGCGGCGGGATGGACGTTCTTTCAACCTATCAACCGCAGCAGCAGCTTCAGTGCCTGGCGTTAATGGTGCAGTGCTCGCTGGCGCGCGGGGATTTAGATAATGCCCGCAGCCACCTGAACCGGCTGGAAAACCTGCTCGGCAACGGCCACTATCACAGCGACTGGGTGTCAAATGCCGACAAGGTGCGGGTGATCTACTGGCAGATGATCGGCGATAAAGCCTCGGCGGCCAACTGGCTGCGCCAGACGCCGAAGCCCGAGTTTGCCAATAACCACTTCCTGCAGAGCCAGTGGCGCAACATCGCCAGAGCGCAAATCCTGCTCGGTGATTTCGATTCCGCCGAAATGGTGCTGGAAGAGCTCAATGAAAACGCGCGTTCGCTGCGCCTGATGAGCGATATTAACCGCAACCTGCTGCTGCTCAACCAGCTCTACTGGCAGGCGGGACGTAAGAGCGAGGCGCAAAAAGTCCTGCTGGAAGCGCTCACGCTCGCCAACCGCACCGGATTTATCAATCACTTTGTTATCGAAGGCGAGGCTATGGCCCAGCAGCTGCGCCAGCTTATTCAGCTCAATACGCTGCCGGAGCTGGAGCAGCATCGCGCTCAGCGCATTCTGCGCGATATCAACCAGCACCATCGCCACAAGTTCGCCCACTTCGATGAAGGCTTTGTCGAACGACTGCTCAACCACCCGGAAGTCCCGGAGCTTATCCGCACCAGCCCGCTCACCCAGCGCGAATGGCAGGTGCTCGGCCTGATCTATTCCGGCTATAGCAACGAGCAGATCGCCGGCGAGCTTGACGTCGCGGCAACGACCATTAAAACGCACATTCGCAATCTGTATCAGAAGCTCGGAGTCGCGCACCGCCAGGATGCCGTTCAGCACGCCCAGCGGTTGCTTAAAATGATGGGATACGGCGTCTGACGCCGTTTAGCACAGCTCCAGCTGAAGGTTATTGTCCTTAATAACCTTCAGTACGCCCGCCGGCGGCATCACGTCAGTATAAACCGCATCAACCATGCTGATGCTGCCCATATTCACCATCGCGTTACGGCCGAATTTCGAATGATCCACCACCAGCATCACGTGGCGCGAGTTTTCAATAATCGCGCGCTTGGTGCGGACTTCATGATAATCAAACTCCAGCAGCGAGCCGTCGCTATCGACGCCGCTGATGCCGAGAATGCCAAAATCAAGGCGGAACTGGGAGATAAAATCCAGCGTCGCTTCGCCGATAATCCCGCCGTCCCGGCTGCGCAGTTCGCCGCCCGCCAGAATAATGCGGAAGTCGTCCTTCACCATTAGCGTATTCGCAACGTTGAGGTTGTTGGTGACGATGCGCAGATCGTTGTGCTCCAGCAGCGCGTGCGCCACCGCTTCTGGCGTCGTACCGATATCGATAAACAGCGTCGCCCCGTCGGGGATCTGGCTGGCAACCTTGCGGGCAATACGCTCTTTTTCCTGCGTTTGGGTCGCCTTCCTGTCGTGCCAGGAGGTGTTAACCGAACTGGACGGCAGCGCGGCGCCGCCGTGATGGCGCAGGATCATTTTTTGTTCGGCGAGATCGTTCAGGTCACGACGAATGGTCTGCGGGCTGACGGAAAATTGCTCAACCAGCTCCTCCGTACTGACATATCCCTGTTTTTTTACCAGCTCGATAATAGCGTCATGACGTTGTGTTTGTTTCATGCAATATCCCTGGGAAAATTTGACTCGCTTATCATGGATGACGGGGGAGTCTCTATGTTCGTTTTCGCACATGCTGAGTATCAACAAACGCCATCGCCAGTCCGGTCGCCAGGCCGGCTACGTGCGCGCCGTTCGCAATCGACATGCCAAAAACATCAAACCATCCAGCAATTAACCATACTAAGGAGAAGAGTATCAAGCCGCGCTGTAAATAAACGCCGCTCTGCGGATCCCGCTCTCCCCGCAGCCAGACGTAGCCCATCAGCGCATACACCACGCCGGATAAGCCGCCAAACCAGGGGCCGCTAAACTGATGTTGAACAAATCCGCTCAGCAGCGCGCTGATGACGGCGATCACCACCAGCTTGCCGCTGCCAATCCGTTTTTCAACCGCGCCGCCGAGGTACCACCACCATAGCAGGTTAAACAGAATGTGCATCAGCGAGAAGTGCATCAACGCATGGCTAAAGTAGCGCCAGACCTCAAACTTCAGTGAGGGATCGTACGGCCAGGCCAGCAGCAGCATAACCGGCTGGTCGCCAAGGACATTTTGCAGCACAAAGACCAGCACGCAGAGCACGAGAACCGCCCACGTAAAGGGCCCGGCGTTGTGGCGCAGGGTCGCGAAGAAGGGAAAGCGCTGGTAGTGCAGCCCGCTGTTGGTTTGTCCCGATTGCCAGCTTGCCGCCAGATAGCGCGGGTCGGCGGGGTTTTCGAGAAAGCGAGTCAGTTCGGCCTGAACCCGCGCAGCCTGGCTTTCGTCCGCCAGCCAGACGTCGCTCTGGCTGTGCTGCTGAATCGTCAGGATAACGCCCTGGGTCGCCATATAGTCGACAAACGCCTGGGCCACGCGCGGGTTAGCAAAAGAGGTAATCATTAACATGCAGCGGGTCGCTTATTCCACACAAAGGGGGACAGTATATACGCAAAATCATTCAAGGTGCGTGGCGACGGCAGCCGCGGGCGAGCATCGGTGCCCGGCGCGGCGGCCGTTTGAAGCATCAAGCGTATACGGTAACGGCTCAGAGCGTTCCGTGAGCCACTTCGGCCGGGAAGTGACGATGCCAGGCATCGAAGCCGCCGTCCACGCTGTAGACTTTGTCATAGCCCTGCTGCAGCAGATACTGCGCGGCGCCCTTACTGCTATTTCCGTGGTAGCACATCACCATCACCGCCGTCTCAAAGTCGTTATCACGCATAAACGCGCCCAGCGTATCGTTGGTCAGATGAAACGCACCCGGAGTGTGGCCCATCGCATAGCTTTGCGGGTCACGGATGTCCACCAGTACCGCCATCGCCTGCTGCAGCTTCTGATGCGCCTCTTCTACGTTGATACATTCAAAGTGATCCATGTGCTCTTGTCTCTTTATTGCGGGGTGATATAGCAGGCTGGTTACCGGCCATGATTCTACTGTCTAGTGTACCGTCAGACGGGAAATAAACGCCAATATGTTACATGCATCACTCTGAAATGTTTTTTTGATGTTACCAATGGCGCGTTTGTTTGCTATATTGAGCGATATCGAACATTTATGAGCTTAAACGAAAGTGCCAGAGGTAGCGAACGTGGAAACCAAAGATCTGATTGTGATAGGGGGAGGCATCAACGGTGCCGGTATCGCGGCAGACGCCGCCGGGCGTGGTTTATCCGTACTGATGCTGGAAGCGCGCGATCTCGCCTGCGCCACCTCCAGCGCCAGCTCAAAGCTGATTCACGGCGGGCTGCGCTACCTTGAACACTACGAATTCCGCCTGGTCAGCGAAGCGCTGGCCGAGCGTGAAGTGCTGCTAAAAATGGCGCCGCATCTCGCCTTCCCGATGCGCTTCCGCCTGCCGCACCGCCCGCATCTGCGCCCGGCGTGGATGATCCGCATTGGTCTGTTTATGTACGATCATCTGGGAAAACGCACCAGTTTACCCAGCTCAACCGGCTTGCGATTTGGCGCAGAATCGGTACTAAAACCTGAAATCGTGCGCGGTTTCGAATATTCCGACTGCTGGGTAGACGATGCGCGGCTGGTGCTGGCGAACGCGCAGATGGTGGTGCGCAAGGGCGGTGAAGTTCGTACCCGCACCCGGGCCATCTCCGCCAGACGCGAAAACGGGCTGTGGATTGTCGAAGCGGAAGATATCGATAGCGGCGAGAAGTTTACCTGGCAGGCGCGGGGCCTGGTGAACGCCACCGGCCCGTGGGTCAAACACTTCTTTGACGAAGGCATGCACCTGCGCTCCCCTTACGGTATCCGCCTGATTAAAGGCAGCCACATCGTGGTACCGCGCGTGCATACCCAGAAGCAGGCCTACATTCTGCAAAACGAAGACAAGCGGATCGTGTTTGTGATCCCGTGGATGGACGAGTTCTCGATAATCGGTACCACCGACGTGGAATACAACGGCGATCCGCAGAAAGTGGCGATTGATGACAAAGAGATTAGCTACCTGCTGAACGCCTACAACGCGCACTTTAAAAAGACGCTGTCCCGCGACGATATCGTCTGGACCTACTCCGGCGTCCGCCCGCTGTGCGACGATGAATCGGATTCACCGCAGGCGATCACCCGCGACTACACGCTCGATATCCATGACGAAAACGGCCAGGCGCCGCTGCTGTCGGTCTTTGGCGGCAAGCTCACGACCTACCGCAAGCTGGCAGAGCACGCGCTGGAAAAACTGACGCCGTACTACAAAGGCATCGGCCCGGCATGGACCAAAACCGCCGTTCTGCCCGGGGGCGATATCGACGGCGATCGCGACGACTACGCCGCCAAACTGCGCCGCCGCTTCGCGTTTATCAGCGAATCAATGGCGCGCCACTACGCCCGGACGTACGGCAGCAACAGCGAGTGGGTGCTCGGCGAGGCGGCATCGCTTGCCGACCTGGGAGAAGATTTTGGCCACGAGTTTTATGAAGCCGAGCTGAAATACCTCGTGGAACATGAGTGGGTTCGCAGCCTGGATGACGCAATCTGGCGTCGTACCAAACAGGGCATGTGGCTCAGCGCAGAACAGCAGGCGCGCGTTAGCGAATGGCTGGCGCAGCACGTGGGAAAGTCTGAGCTCTCTCTGGCCTCGTAGGCGTCCCCGACGGGGTTCTCGCCGGCCGGTAACCGCATCGAAAAGCGCGGTCTGAGGGAATAAGAAGGATAAAAAAACGGGGCCATCAGGCCCCGTTTTTTATGGCGTAACGGCGGTTACAGGCGCACCGGATCGATATGCCAGATATGGTCGGCGTATTCCTGAATCGTGCGGTCGGAAGAGAAGTAGCCCATATTGGCGATGTTGAGCATCGCTTTGGTGGCCCACTCCTCCGGGTGACGATACAGCTCATCCACCTTATCCTGGCAATCGACGTAGCTACGATAATCCGCCAGCACCTGATAGTGGTCGCCAAAGTTAATCAGCGAATCCAGCAGGTCGCGATAGCGGCCCGGCTCCGATGGGCTGAACAGACCGGTACCGATTTGCGTCAGCGTCTGGTGCAGCTCCGGGTCCTGCTCGTAGTAGTCACGCGGTTTGTAGCCGCTGCGACGCAGCGCCTCAACCTCTTCCGCGGTATTGCCGAAGATGAAGATATTCTCCTCGCCCACGTGCTCCAGCATTTCGACGTTAGCCCCGTCGAGGGTACCAATCGTCAGCGCGCCGTTGAGCGCAAACTTCATGTTACTGGTCCCGGAGGCTTCCGTTCCCGCCAGCGAGATCTGCTCGGAGAGATCCGCCGCCGGAATAATCAGCTGGGCCAGGCTGACGCTGTAGTTAGGGATAAACACGATCTTCAGCTTATCGCCGATCTGCGGATCGTTGTTGACGACCGCCGCCACATCGTTAATGAGATGAATAATATGCTTGGCCATGTAGTAAGCCGAAGCGGCTTTACCGGCGAAGATATTGACCCGCGGCACCCACTCGGCGTCGGGATCGGCCTTGATGCGGTTATAGCGCGCAATCACGTGCAGCACGTTCATCAGCTGACGCTTGTACTCGTGGATACGCTTGATTTGCACATCGAACAGCGCCTTCGGGTTCACCACCACGTTAAGCTGCTGGCCGATATAGTTCGCCAGCCGCTGCTTGTTCTCCAGCTTCGCCTGGCGCACCGCCTGGTTCACCGTCGGATAATCAATATGCTGCTCCAGCTCCTTCAGCTGGCTCAGATCGGTACGCCAGGTGCGGCCGATATTTTCATCCAGCACCTTCGACAGCGGCGGATTCGCCACCGCCAGCCAGCGGCGCGGGGTCACGCCGTTGGTCACGTTGGTGAAGCGCATCGGGAAAATCCGCGCAAACTCGGCGAACAGCGACTCCACCATCAGCCTGGAGTGCAGCTCGGAAACGCCGTTGACCTTATGGCTAATAACCACCGCCAGCCAGGCCATCCGCACGCGGCGGCCGTTGGACTCGTCGATAATCGACGTCCGGCTCAGCAGCGCGGTATCGTTGGGATACTGCTCCTGCAGCGTCTTGAGGAAGTAGTCGTTAATCTCAAAGATAATCTGCAGATGGCGCGGCAGAATTTTACCCAGCATATCAACGGGCCAGGTCTCCAGCGCTTCGCTCATCAAGGTATGGTTGGTGTAGGAGAAGACCTGACAGGTCACTTCAAACGCCTCATCCCAGCTAAACTTATGCTCGTCAATCAGCAGACGCATCAGTTCCGGAATCGACAGCACCGGGTGGGTGTCATTGAGGTGGATGGCGATTTTGTCGGCCAGGTTGGCGTAGGTTTTATGCAGCTGATAGTGGCGGCTAAGGATATCCTGCACCGTCGCGGAGACGAGGAAATACTCCTGGCGCAGGCGCAGCTCGCGCCCGGAATAGGTGGAGTCATCCGGATAGAGCACGCGCGATACGTTTTCGGAGTGGTTTTTATCTTCTACCGCCGCGAAATAGTCGCCCTGGTTGAATTTACCCAGATTGATCTCGCTGCTGGCCTGAGCGCTCCACAGCCGCAGCGTATTGGTGGCATCGGTATCGTAGCCCGGGATAATCTGATCGTAGGCTTCCGCGAGGATCTCTTCGGTTTCCACCCAGCGGGAGTTTTTCCCCTCCTGCTGAATTCGCCCGCCGAAGCGCACTTTGTAGCGCGTATTATGGCGTTCAAATTCCCACGGGTTGCCGTATTCCAGCCAGTAGTCCGGCGACTCCTTCTGCCGACCGTCGACGATATTCTGCTTAAACATCCCGTAGTCATAGCGGATGCCGTAGCCGCGGCCGGGCAGGCCTAGCGCCGCCAGAGAGTCGAGGAAGCAGGCGGCCAGGCGCCCGAGCCCGCCGTTGCCCAGCCCCGGGTCATTCTCCTCATCAATCAGCTCTTCAAGGTTCAGCCCCATCTCTTCCAGCGCTTTGTTCACATCCTCATAGATGCCCAGCGACAGCAGCGCGTTAGAGAGGGTGCGGCCAATCAAAAACTCCATCGACAGGTAGTAAACCTGACGAACTTCCTGCGAAAGCTGGGCGCGGTTAGAGCGCAGCCAGCGCTCGACCATCCGGTCGCGCACGGCGAACAGCGTGGCGTTAAGCCATTCATGTTTATTCGCGATCGCCGGGTCCTTGCCGATGATGAACATCAGCTTGTAGGCGATAGAGTGCTTTAATGCCTCAACGCTCAGCGTCGGTGATGCGTAGCTAAAGGGTACATTCATCGCAATGACTCCTGGGGTTACATCAAGCGTTGATAAAGTTCGCGATAAGAGCTCGCTGCGACCTGCCAGCTAAAATCCATATTCATCGCCTGACGCTGCACGTAACGCCAGAGCGAAGGGCGCGACCACAGAACGAATGCGCGCCGAATTGCTCGCAGTAGCGACAAGGCATTGCTGTCTTCAAAGACAAATCCGCTGGCCAGGCCATCGGCCAGATTTTCTAACGAGCTGTCGGTGACGGTATCCGCCAGGCCGCCGGTACGCCGTACCAGCGGCAGCGTGCCGTACTTGAGGCCATACAGCTGCGTCAGGCCGCACGGTTCAAAGCGGCTGGGGACCAGGATGACGTCGGCGCCGCCCATAATGCGGTGCGAGAAGGCCTCATGGTAGCCAATCTGGACGCCCACTTTGCCAGGATGTTCGGCCGCCGCGGCCAGGAAGCCCTCCTGCAGCACCGGATCGCCGGCGCCGAGCAGCGCCAGCTGTCCGCCCTGCTCCAGCAGGCCCGGCAGCGCTTCAAGCACCAGGTCCAGCCCCTTCTGGCTGGTCAGGCGGCTGACAACGGCAAACAGCGGCGCCTTGTCGTCCACCTTCAGCCCCATCGCAATTTGCAGCTGACGCTTGTTCTCCGCCTTGTCTTCAAGACAATCGCGGTCGTAGCGCGCGGCCAGCAGCAGATCGTTTTGCGGATTCCAGATGTTTGAATCTACGCCGTTCAGAATGCCCGATAAGCGCCCCTCGTGCTGCCGCTGGCGCAGCAGCCCCTCCATGCCGTAAGCAAACTGCGGTTCGGTTATCTCCCGGGCGTAGGTTGGGCTGACCGCCGTAATATGGTCGGCATAATAGAGGCCCGCTTTCAGGAACGAGAGCTGGCCGTTGAACTCAAGGCCGTGCATGTTATAGAACGACCACGGCAGCTCGATCTCGTTCATATGCCAGGAGTTGAACATCCCCTGATAGGCCAGATTGTGCACCGTGAAAACCGATTTCGCCGGGTGGCCGCGCGCCGCCAGATAGGCCGGCGTCAGGCCCGCATGCCAGTCATGGGCATGCACAACGTCAGGGCGCCAGAAAGGGTCCAGCCCGCAGGCCATTTCGCTGCCCACCCAGCCAAGCAGCGCAAAGCGCAGCACGTTATCGGTGTAGGCATGCTGGTTGGTATCGTGGTAAGGACTCCCCGGGCGATCGTAGAGATGCGGGGCATCAATCAGATAAATACCCACGCCGTTAAAATGGCCAAACAGCAGCGTAATGCGGCCGGCAAAGGTATCTCTGCGCGTCACCACCTGCGCATCGGTTATCCCGCGACGAATATCAGGAAACGCGGGTAGCAGCACGCGCGTGTCGGTACCCTCTGCAATTTGTGCCGCAGGCAGCGCGCCAATAACATCCGCCAGACCGCCGGTTTTTAACAGCGGGAACATCTCTGAACATACGTGTAAGACCTGCATTATCGCTCCTGTGAGTGCCCCAACTTCCGCAGCATTTCCCGGGTGACCAGCACAATACCTTCCTCTGAGCGGTAGAACCGACGCGCATCTTCTTCCGCGTGTTCACCAATCACCATGCCTTCCGGAATCACGCAGGCGCGGTCGATCACGCAGCGGCGCAGGCGGCACGAGCGTCCGACCCAAACTTCTGGCAATAAGACTGCCGAATCAATGTTACAGAATGAGTTCACCCGCACGCGCGGGAACAGCACCGACTGCACCACCACCGAGCCGGAGATAATACAGCCGCCGGAAACCAGCGAGTTCAGCGTCATGCCGTGGCTACCGGAGCGATCCTGAACGAATTTAGCCGGCGGCAGCGACTCCATATGGGTGCGAATCGGCCAGTTCTGATCGTACATATCCAGCTCCGGCGTCACCGATGCCAGGTCGAGGTTTGCTTTCCAGTAGGCCTCGAGCGTCCCCACATCGCGCCAGTAGGGTTCGGCCTGGGGGTCCGACTGTACGCAGGAGAGTGGGAAAGGATGTGCATAAGCCATGCCAGCTTCGGTTATCTTCGGAATGATGTCTTTGCCGAAGTCGTGGCTGGAGTTTTCATCATTATCATCTTCCGCCAGCAGCTCATAAAGATAATCGGCATCAAAGACATAGATACCCATGCTGGCCAGCGATTTGCTTGCATCGCTCGGCATGGCGGGCGGCACGGCGGGTTTTTCGACAAATTCAATGATCTTGTCGCTCTCATCAACCGCCATCACGCCGAAAGCGGATGCCTCTTCGATGGGCACCGGCATACAGGCCACGGTGCAGCGTGCCCCTTTTTCGACGTGATCGATAAGCATGCGCGAGTAGTCTTGCTTATAGATATGATCGCCGGCGAGGATCACCACGTACTCCGCCTTGTAGCGACGAATAATATCGAGGTTCTGGGTTACCGCATCCGCGGTGCCGCGATACCAGTTTTCCCCATGCACGCGCTGCTGCGCCGGAAGCAAATCGACGAACTCGTTCATCTCTTCGCTAAAGAACGACCAGCCGCGCTGAATATGCTGTACCAGCGTGTGCGATTGATACTGGGTGATAACGCCAATGCGGCGAATACCTGAGTTAATGCAGTTAGATAATGCGAAATCGATAATGCGAAACTTACCGCCAAAATGGACGGCCGGTTTTGCGCGCTTAATCGTTAAATCTTTCAGTCGGGTACCGCGACCACCCGCAAGAATCAACGCGACGGTTTTGATGGGCAGCTGACGCGCCAGCATCAACGGATCGTTCTTTTCTAGCCTAACCATGATTAACTCCTTTTTACATCCCAGCCTTCCTGCCCTTCCCGCCGCGTTGCCGCCGCGAAACTTACCGGAAGCCTCAGGGCTTACGACCTTTGAAATACGCACACTCCGTGCGCGGGCCCATGCCAGACATCCATGATGACCGGATTGTTCTCTCCGGCGAACGGAAGAACGGCGTGCCATTCCCCCGCAGGTAATTCCATATTTGTGACTTCTGGGGTGGCGTTCAGCGTAATCAGCCAGCGTTCGGATAGCTGGATTTGCATACGCATCGCGCCATGCTGCCACTCATCAGCGCTCAGCGGCTGAGCGTGTTGGTTTAGCCAGCGAACGCTGCCGTCTCCCTCCTGCCACCAGCGGTTGCCGGTTAACGCGGGGATACGGCGGCGTAGATGAATAAGCGCGGCGGTGAACGCGGTGAGCCCGCGGTTCGCCTTGCCCCAGTCAAGCCAGGTCAGCGCGTTGTCCTGACAGTACGCATTATTGTTGCCATGCTGGCTATGGCCGTGTTCATCACCCGCCAGCAGCATCGGCGTACCCTGCGACAGCAGGAGCGTCACCAGCAGGGCGTGAACGCTATCTCGCCGCCTTTCAATCACGTCGAGCGTAGCCTCTAAGCCCTCTATACCATGATTGCTGCTGTAGTTATTGTTAGTCCCATCGCGATTCTCCTCACCGTTCGCCTCATTATGTTTCTGATTGAAACAAACGCAGTCGCGCAGGGTGAATCCATCATGGGCGGTAATCAGATTTACCGCCGCCGCCGGCTGCCGCCCGCTACGCTGAAAGAGATCGCTGGAAGCGGCAAAGCGCCGGGCGAAGTCTCCCAATGACGCGTTTTGCTGCAGCCAGAAACGGCGAGCGACATCGCGGAAATGGTCGTTCCACTCGGCAAAAAGCGGCGGGAAATTGCCCACCTGATAGCCCCCGGCGCCGATATCCCAGGGCTCGGCAATCAGCTTCACTTCCGCCAGCAGCGGATCGCGGCGGATCGCCTCAAACAGCGGCGCATCCTGACGAAACTCCGGCGTCCGTCCCATGACCGAAGCCAGATCGAAGCGGAAGCCATCAACGTGGCACTCATCCACCCAGAAACGCAGGCACTGGCGGGCATACTCCACCACCCCAGGATGGCTGAGGTTGATGGTGTTCCCGCAGCCGGTCCAGTTGTGGTAATCGCCGTCTTCTCTTATCCAATAATAGCTACGGTTATCGATTCCGCGCAGGGAGAAGGTCGGTCCTTCAAGATCGATTTCAGCGCTGTGGTTCAGCACCACATCGAGGATCACCTCGATACCTGCGGCGTGAAGCGCCTTCACCGCATCGCGAAATTCGTCAAGCGCGCGCTCGGGCTCGCTGGCGTAGCGCGGGTCGAGGGCGAAAATCGCCAGCGGGTTGTAGCCCCAGTAGTTACTCAACCCCATTCGCTGCAGGCGCGGTTCGCTGGCAAACTGCGCCACCGGCATAAGCTCCAGCGCCGTAATACCCAGCGTGTTGAAATAGTCGATCATCACCGGATGACCCAGCGCCCGGTAGGTGCCGCGAATCGCCTCGGGCAGCCCGGGATGCAGCCAGGTCAGCCCTTTGACGTGAGCTTCATAAATGACCGTCTGACCCCACGGCGTGCGCGGCGGTACGTCGCCCAGCCAGTCGTAATGCAGGTCGACGACCCGCGACTTCGGCGCTATTGCCGCGCTGTCGCGGTTATCTGGCTGCCGGTCGCCGCCGTGAAGACGCTCATTGTCAGGCAGCGCGCCCTCCACCCGATGGCAGCAGGGATCGAGCAAGAGCTTCGCCGGGTTAAAGCGGTGCCCCTGCTCGGGCTGCCACGGGCCGTGAACGCGATAGCCGTAACGTAAACCTGGCCCGACGCCGGCCAGCCAGCCGTGCCAGATATCGCCGCTGCGCGCGGGAAGATCAAAACGTCGCTCATTCCCCTGCTCATCGAATATGCAAAGCTCTACCCGCTCGGCATGGGCGGAAAAGAGGGTAAAGTTCACCCCTTTCCCGTCGTAGCTTGCGCCCAGCGGAGCGGGCTTTCCTGGCGAAAGCGTCGTCATTCCGCCTCCCGTACCAGCCAGATGGTTGCCAGCGGCGGCAGGGTAAGCGAGAGCGAGTTCTCGCGGCCGTGGCTGGCGATCGCGTCGCTTTCCACCACTCCCCCGTTGCCGGTATTGCTGCCGTGGTAGTGCATCGAGTCGGTATTCAGCTCTTCGCGCCAGCGCCCCGGCTGGTTAATCCCGAAGCGATACCCGTGACGAGGCACCGGCGTGAAGTTGCTGACGACGATAATCTCATTCCCGGCCTTATCGCGACGGACGAAGACAAACACCGAGCGCTCATGATCGTCCACGACCAGCCATTCAAAACCGTAGCGGTCAAAATCAAGCTCGTGCAGCGCCTTGTGGCGGCGATAGGTATGGTTCAGATCGCGAACCAGACGCTGGACGCCGTGGTGCCAGTTGTCGCCGCCGTCCAGCAGATGCCAGTCGAGGC
>NISF01000014.1:0-67426 GCA_002270295.1 Enterobacter sp. 10-1
CGGTCAGATCGGCCGGGTTGTCGTACACGCCGACGTTGTGACCGACCTCATCACGGATATCGTTCCACTCTGAACAGGCCACCTGACAGGCTTTACAGCCGATACAGGTGGTGACGTCGATAAGCTTCGCCACCTCCTGCTGGTGGTCCCGCGCCTGAGGCGCGGGGGTGAAACCGTTAGTCGCGGAACGACGAATAATGTCTTGCGATTGATAAGCCATAAGCCGTCTCCCTTACACCTTTTCCACGTTCACGAGGAAGGCTTTGAACTCCGGCGTCTGCGTATTCGCATCACCGACGAACGGCGTTAGCGTGTTGGCGATAAAGCCCTTCTTCGCCACGCCTTCATAGCCCCAGTGGATTGGAATACCGATAGTATCGATATCCTTACCGTCCACCTTCAGCGTGCGAATACGCTTGGTCACCACCGCCTTGGCCTTGATATAACCGCGGTTGGAGGAGACTCTGACGGTATCGCCGTGGGCAATACCGAGCCTATTCGCCAGCTTCTCGCCGATTTCCACGAACTGCTCCGGCTGCGCGATGGCGTTGAGCAAGGCGTGCTTGGTCCAGTAGTGGAAGTGCTCGGTGAGACGATAGGTGGTACCAACGTACGGGAACTTATCCGCTTTACCCATCTGCTCCAGGTCACCCTTAAAGACGCGGGCGGCCGGGTTGGAGACGACGTTGGGGTGCAGCGGGTTAGTGCCCAGCGGCGTTTCGAACGGTTCGTAGTGCTCAGGGAACGGTCCTTCCGCCATTTTATCGATAGCAAACAGGCGGCCCATCCCTTCAGGCTGCATGATAAACGGCCCGACGTCGCTGCCCGGCGCGGCGGCGCTGTAGTCCGGAATATCCATACCACCCCATTTTGCGCCATCCCATTTGAGGATCTGGCGTTTCGGATCCCACGGTTTGCCCTGCGGGTCTGCGGAAGCGCGGTTATACAGGATGCGGCGGTTAAGCGGCCACGCCCATGCCCAGCCCAGCGTATTGCCGAGGCCCGACGGGTCGGCGTTATCGCGGCGTGCCATCTGGTTGCCATCCGGCGTCCAGCTGCCGGCGAAGATCCAGCAGCCGCTGGCGGTGGTGCCGTCATCGCGCAGCTGTGCGAACGTACTCAGCTGCTGCCCTTTCTTGACGATAACCGCGCCGGTGGTCGGGTCGGTTATATCCGCCAGCGCCTTACCGTTGCTCTCCATCGCGACCTCTTCGGAGGCCGGTTCATGCGGAGTGGAGTAGTCCCAGGTCATATTCAGCACCGGCTCCGGCGCCGGGCCGCCTTCTTCGGCGTACATTTTCCGCAGGCGCATAAAGATACCGGCGAGGATTTCGCCATCGGTGACGGCAATCCCCGGGGCGTCCGCGCCTTTCCAGTGCCACTGCAGCCAGCGTCCGGAGTTGACGATAGAGCCGTTCTCTTCGGCGAAGCAGGTTGACGGCAGGCGGAAGACTTCGGTCTGAATTTTCGCCGGATCGACGTCGTTCGACTCACCGTGGTTTTGCCAGAAGGTGGACGTTTCGGTGTTGAGCGGGTCGATAGTGACCAGGAACTTCAGCTGCGACAGCGATGCGACGACCTTGTTTTTATTCGGGAACGAGGCGACCGGGTTAAAGCCCTGGCAAATATAACCATTCACCTTGCCCTGGTTCATCATCTCGAAGTACTGCAGAACGTCGTACCCTTTATCCCACTTCGGCAGCCAGTCAAAGCCCCAGCTGTTTTCCGCGGTGGCTTTATCGCCATAGAAGGCCTTCATCATCGAGACGAAGAATTTCGGGTAGTTGCCCCAGTAGTTCACCTGATCTTTCAGCAGCGGTTTTGGCGTGTTGGCGGTCAGATAGGTCTGCAGATCGATTTGCTTCTCGCTCGGCAGGGTCATATAGCCCGGCAGGCTCTGCGACAGCAGGCCGAGGTCGGTCAGTCCCTGAATATTGGAGTGCCCGCGCAGCGCGTTCACGCCGCCGCCCGCCATCCCCATATTGCCGAGCAGCAGCTGGATCATCGCCATAGTACGGATGTTCTGCGCGCCGATAGAGTGCTGCGTCCAGCCAAGGGCATAGAGGAATGAAGCGGTTTTATCATGCGCGCTGGTTTCGGCGATATATTCGCAGACCTTCAGGAAGTCGGCTTTTGGCGTACCGCAGATATTTTCTACGACGTCCGGCGTATAGCGGGAAACGTGCTGTTTCAGCAGATTCCAGACGCAGCGCGGATGCTGCAAAGAGGTATCGCGTTTGGCAAAGCCGTTTTCGTCCAGCTCGTAGTTCCAACTGGTCTTATCGTACCTGCGGTTTTCGGCGTCATAGCCGCTAAACAGGCCGTCATCGAAGCTGTAATCCTCACGCACGATCAGGCTGGCGTTGGTATAGGCTTCGGTGTACTCGCGGTTGAATTTTTCGTTATTCAACAGGTACAGAATGACGCCTGACAGGAAGGTAATGTCAGTCCCGGAGCGAATTGGGGTATAGAAGTCGGCTACCGACGCGGTACGCGTAAAGCGCGGGTCGATAACAATGAGCTTCGCGCCATTGTGAATTTTGGCTTCCATCGCCCAGCGGAATCCTACCGGGTGCGCTTCAGCGGCGTTGCCGCCCATAACCACAATGAGATTGGCATTTTTAATGTCAACCCAGTGGTTCGTCATCGCACCGCGACCAAATGTTGGAGCAAGACTTGCTACCGTTGGTCCGTGTCAGACGCGCGCCTGGTTGTCGACCGCGAGCATACCGAGCGCGCGGGTGAATTTCTGCGTTAGGTAGCCGGTTTCGTTGCTGGAGGCGGATGCGCACAGCATGCCGGTCGTCAGCCAGCGGTTAACGGTGGTGCCGGCGTCGTTTTTGGCGATAAAGTGGGCATCGCGGTCTTCTTTCATCAGCTTAGCGATACGATCGAACGCTTGGTCCCAGCTGATTTGCTGCCATTTATCGGAACCTGGGGCACGATATTCCGGGAACTTCAGGCGGCTTTCGGAGTGGATAAAGTCCACCAGGCCGGCGCCTTTTGGGCACAGTGCGCCACGGTTAACCGGATGATCGGGGTCGCCTTCGATATGAAAGATGGATGCTTTGGCGTTTTTCGCACCGTCACCGAGGCTATACATTAACAGCCCACAGCCAACGGAACAGTACGTACAGGTGTTGCGGGTTTCACGGGTACGCAGCAGCTTATATTGCCGGGTCTCCGCGAGCGCAATGGCCGGGGCAAAGCCCAGCGTTGCTGCCGTTGTACCTGCCATACCGCCAGCGCAGATCTTAAAGAACTGCCTTCTGCTGACCTGCATGGTTCACTCCTTGTATCGACATTGTCACATGTAGTTATTTACTTTGCGGTAAGGGTCGCAAAGGTTCAGAATTAGGGGTAATCACCCTCTTTCATGAGGGGGTATGCAAAGAATACCACATTGTGTGTATGCCTGTTCCAATACGGTTAAAACAAAGTGAATGAGAACCCTCCCGAACAAATCGAAAATGTGATGAATGTCACAGGTTATCGCCAGGTCGCGCTGTGGAAGCGCGAGAATTTGCAACATTCTCAGCCGGACGAGTTAGCTGAGGAAGTGCCGGTCGCCCTGGTCTATAACGGCATCTCGCACGTCGTGATGATGGCCTCTCCCGGTGATCTGGAGCGCTTTGCCGTCGGTTTTTCCTTATCCGAAGGGATTATCAAAAATCGCTCCGAGATCTACGGCATGGATGTGGTGCAGGAATGCAACGGCCTTGCCGTCAGAATTGAGCTCTCCAGCCGTCGGTTTATGGGGCTGAAAGAGCGCCGCCGCGCGCTGGCGGGCCGCACCGGCTGCGGGGTATGCGGCGTTGAACAGCTAAACGATATCGGCAGGCCGGTGCAGCCGCTGGCGTTTACGCAAACTTTCAACCTTGCGAATCTCGATCGTGCGCTGGAGCACCTTAATGATGTGCAGCCTGTTGGCCGCATCACCGGTTGCACCCATGCGGCCGCCTGGGTTCGCCCATCGGGCCAGCTGGCGGGCGGGCATGAAGATGTTGGTCGTCACGTCGCTCTCGACAAGCTGCTTGGACGGCGCGTAGAGGAGGGAATCGACTGGCAGCACGGAGCGGCGCTGGTTTCCAGCCGGGCCAGCTACGAGATGGTGCAAAAAGCGGCGATGTGCGGCGTGGAAATTCTGTTTGCGGTCTCCGCCGCGACCGCGCTGGCGGTTGAAGTGGCGGAACGCTGCAACCTGACGTTGGTCGGTTTTTGCAAGCCTGGCAGAGCGACGATTTATACCCACCCGCAGCGGCTTATTGCGGGCTAAAATATAGTCAAATTTTTTGAATGATGAGAACAAATCCTTCCGCTTTTCGTTATGGGATGTGAGGTCTATTATTTATCACATCAAGGCACAACGCCTTATCCAAACAACTTAATTGAAGGATTTACATCATGAAAAACGTCAAAACTTTTGTCGCAGTTATTGCTCTTGCCGCTTCTTTTGGTTCTTTCGCCGCTGAAAGCGTGACCGCCACCGCCTCAACGATGGACGGGGCTGAAGCTAAAATTGCCGCTCAGGCACAGGCTGCTGGCGCATCGTCTTATAAAATTACCGAAGCCTTTACCGGTAACCGCGTGCATATGACGGCAGAACTGAACAAATAAATTCAGAGCTACTGTCGAAAGAGCGCCCCTGGGGCGCTTTTTTAGTTTATGCCCGCCAGCCTCAGCAGCGCGGTAACCACCGCCGCGGCGATAATCACCACGATCAGCGGCATTTTGCGGCAGGCGAGAAACACCGCGAAGCCCACCCCTAACACCCGCGCCATACCGGCAAAATGTTCGCTTTCATAAAATGTGGTCGCCAGGGCGACGGAAAACAGCAATACCGTCGCGGCGTCGGAGAGCAGCGCCTGGGAACGCTCGGAAAGCGCCAGCCGATTACCGAGCTTCGCGCCACCGAGGCGCATCAGGTAGGTTCCTGCCGACAGGATAGCGATCCCGGCGATAAACAGCGTGATGTTACCCATTATTTTTTCCTCGCCAGCAGGCCGAACAGGGAGAACAGCACCGGCAGGCCCGCAGGGGCAAAGGAGACCGCCGCAAGGGATAACGCCGCGCCGCTGCAGGCGCGGATTAAGGTGGTGCGGTTTTTAAACGCGGGAATGACCAGGGCCAGCAGAATGGCGGGGAAGACGGCATCGAGGCCAATGGTTTCCGGGGCCGGCAGGATCTTGCCGACCAATGCCCCAAGCAGCGCGCCCAGCGGCCAGATAATGGCTACGCCGAGTCCGCACAGCCAGTAGGCGGCTTTACGCTGTTCCGGCGTTTTTTGCGACAGCCCGAAGACCACGCTCTCGTCATTCATAATATGGCAGCCCAGCAGGCTGGCGCCGCGCCGGCCGACCAGATCGCGAACCGTTACGCCGAACGGCACGTGGCGGGCGTTGACCAGTAAGCCCGCGGCGGCGGCGGCCAGTGGATTACCGCCGCTGGCGACGATACCGATAAACATAAATTCCGAGGCCCCCGCCAGCACGCAAACCGACAGCACAAACGGCACCCACACCGGGAAGCCATAGGCTATCGCCAGCGAGCCGTAGGAGAGGCCGACGACGCCAACGGCCAGGCATACTAAGACTATCGCTTTTATCGTGTCTCCTTTGAGACAGGAGAAGTGCTGCTTCATACTATTTAGCCATATCGAACGAATTTCCATTATAATGAACGCAACCCCATCGACTTTCAAGTCGAACGAATCGTTCTATATAAAAAACGCGGAGCCGTGTATGACACAGCCAATTAGTCTGATTGCCAGAAGCCTGGTACGCGAGCGCTCGCGCACCGGGCTGTCGCTGGCGGAAGTGGCGCGCCGGGCCGGTATTGCCAAATCGACGCTATCGCAGCTGGAGTCAGGCAACGGCAACCCCAGCCTCGAAACGCTCTGGGCGCTCTGCGTCGCCCTCGATATTCCGTTTGCCCGGCTGCTGGAGCCGCAGGCGCAAAAAACGCAGGTGCTGCGTCGCGGGGAAGGGACGAAGGTGGTGGCTGAGCAGGCCCACTATCAGGCTATTCTGCTGGCGGCCTGCCCTCCCGGCGCCCGCCGCGATATCTATTTACTGCTGACCCAGCCGGGCGCTGACCGTATTTCTCACCCTCACCCGCCGGGATCGATAGAGCATATTATCGTCACCCAGGGCCGCGCGCGCGTGGGCCTGACCGAAGCTCCGGAAGAGCTGGGCGCCGGGGATTACATCTGCTACCCCGCGGATCGGGAACATCTCTTCCAGGCGCTGGAGCCGGATACCCAGGCTATTCTGGTCGCCGAGCAAAGTTAGCGTCATATCGCGACGATGACCGCGCCGCTCTCTGGACGTCCCGCCCGTATTGCGGGACACTAGCCGTTTCCTCCACCGTCGACTGGGATACGTATGTCGCTGAAAGCTATTGCTAAAGAACTTGGGATCTCGGTAACGACCGTCAGCCGCGCGCTGAACGGTTATGACGATGTGTCGCAGGAGACGCGCGCCCGCGTGGAGGCGGAAGCGCAGCGCCGTGGCTACCGGCCCAATACCTTCGCGCGGCGCCTTAAGATGGGCAAAATTGACGCAGTGGGTTTGGTTTTCCCCATCAGTCCGGCCCCGCTGAATAACAACGTGTTTCTCGACATGGTCGGCGAAATTAGCCACGAGCTGGCGCGCTATGAGATTGATTTACTGCTGATTGCCGACGATGAGCAGGCGGATAAGCACGGCTATATGCGAATGGTTCAAAGCCGGCGGGTCGATGCGCTGATTGTCGCCCATACCCTGGATGACGATCCCCGCCTGACGCAGCTGCTCTCCTCCGGTTTTCCTTTCCTCGCCCTTGGCCGTAGCCGGCTGCCGCAGCCCTATGCCTGGTTTGATTTTGATAATCAGGCCGGAACCTGGCGCGCGACCCGCCATTTGATTAGCCAGGGGCATCGGCGCATCGCGTTGTTGAGCGAAAATAACAATCAGGCGTTTATCACTCAGCGCCGTAACGGCTATCTGCAGGCGCTGCGTGAAGCCGGATTAGCGGACACATGGCTGCGCAGCGTGCCGCCAACCCGCCGCGGCGGCTATCAGGCGACGATGGAGCTGCTGCGTTTGCCGGAACCGCCAACGGCAATCGTGACCGACTGTAATACCCACGGCGACGGCGCGGCGATGGCGCTGTCCCAGCTGGGGCGCTTGACCGGCGATAATCGCGTGTCGCTGGTGGTTTACGACGGACTGCCGCAGGACAGCATTATTGAAACCCCGGTCGCGGCGGTGATTCAATCCACTCGCCAGGGCGTTGGTCGCCAGATTGCCGGCATGGTCCGTCGGCTGATTGCCGGCGACGATCTCACCTCTCTGCAGGTGCTCTGGCAGCCCGAATTTATCCCCGGCGACACCGCCTGATTTCTCTCCCGCTACGCTAATTTCTGAACTCGATCACGAATCCGAAACGTTTTGGTTGGCACCCGAAACGTTTCGGATCAACAGTAAGGCATTCCTTGTTGTGGAGATGTCTGATGTCTGATTCGATTTTACGCCTGCAAAGCGCAGGGGCCGATGTGGTAATCAAAACCCATCCGTTTGCCGAAATTATCTACTGGGGGCCGCATTTAAGCCATTTTTCGCCGCAGGATGCGGCCAGCCTGGCGCGTCCGGTGGCGAACGGTCGCCTGGACGTTGATTCCCCCGTGACGCTAATGGCCGAGCTGGGTCATGGTCTGTTTGGCGCGCCGGGGATCGAAGGGCACCGCCAGGGGCTGGACGGCTCGCCGGTGTTCGCCACCGCTGAGGTTGTGCAGGATGGGCAAAGCCTAACCATTATCAGCGAGGACCCGCATGCCGGCCTGCGCCTGCGTAGCGAAATCGTGCTCGATAGCAGCGGCGTGCTGAGCGTTCGTCACGGACTGACCAACCTACGTGCGCAGTCCTGGCAGGTGGACCGGCTTGCGGTCACGCTGCCGGTTGCCGAACGTGCCCGCGAAGTGATGGCCTTTCATGGCCGCTGGATCCGCGAGTTTCAGCCGCATCGGCTGGTTCTTGAGCACGACAGCTTCGTGCTGGAAAACCGCCGCGGGCGTACCTCCCACGAGCATTTCCCGGCGCTGATCGCCGGCAGCACCGCCTTCAGCGAGATGCAGGGCGAAGTGTGGGGAGTGCACCTCGGCTGGAGCGGTAACCACCGCCTGCGCGCTGAGGTAAAAACCGATGGTCGCCGCTATCTGCAGGCGGAAGCGCTCTATTTACCGGGTGAGATGGCGCTGGCCGAAGGCGAAACGCTGTGGACGCCGTCGCTGTACGCCAGCTATTCGGCGCAAGGGCTGAACGGCATGAGCCAGCAGTTTCATCGCTACCTGCGCGAGCAGATCGTGCGCTTCCCGGACAACAAGCCGCGTCCGGTGCATCTGAATACCTGGGAAGGGATCTATTTCAATCATGATCCGCAGTACATCATGCGCATGGCGGACGAGGCGGCGGAACTTGGCGTCGAGCGCTTCATCATTGACGACGGCTGGTTTAAAGGGCGCAACGACGACTGGGCGGCGCTCGGCGACTGGTATCTGGATGAGAAAAAGTACCCTAACGGACTGACGCCGGTTATCGACCACGTGAAGTCGCTGGGCATGGAGTTCGGCATCTGGGTTGAGCCGGAAATGATCAATCCGGATTCGGACCTCTTCCGCGCGCACCCCGACTGGGTGCTGGCCCTGCCGGGCTATACGCCGCTGACCGGACGCCATCAGTTCGTCCTGAACCTCAATATTCCACAGGCTTTTGATTATCTGCTGGAGCGGATGAGCTGGCTGCTGGGCGAACACGACGTGGATTATGTTAAGTGGGATATGAACCGCGAGCTGGTGCAGCCGGGACATAACGGTAAAGCCGCCGCCGATGCGCAAACCCGCCAGTTTTATCGCCTGCTGGATGCGCTGGTTGCCCGCTTCCCGCATATCGAATTTGAATCCTGCTCCTCCGGCGGCGGACGCATCGATTATGAGGTGCTGAAACGCAGCCATCGCTTCTGGGCTTCCGATAACAACGATGCCCTGGAGCGCAACACTATCCAGCGCGGCATGAGCTACTTCTTCCCGCCGGAAGTGATGGGCGCGCATATCGGCAACCGCCACTGCCACGCCACCTTCCGCCAGCACAGCATCGCCTTCCGCGGCCTGACCGCGCTGTTTGGCCATATGGGTCTGGAGCTGGATCCGGTGAGCGCCGACGAACAGGAGCGCGCGGGCTACCGCAAGTATGCCGCGTTGCATAAGCAGTGGCGCGATGTCATTCATCACGGCGTGCAGTGGCGTATGGATATGCCGGACGCCACCACGCTGGCGCACGGCGTGGTCAGTGAAGATAAGAGCCAGGCGATTTTCCTCGTCAGCCAGCTGGCGATGCCGGATTACACCCTGATGGCGCCGCTGCGGGTAGCGGGGCTGGACGCGGGCGCCCGCTATCGGGTAACGCTGCTCGATCACCCGGATATTCAGATTACGGGAGAGGGCGGTCATACGATGCGCAAGCTGCCGGAATGGATGATTACCCCGCAAACGGTGAGCGGCGAGTGGCTACAGCAGGCGGGGCTGGCGCTGCCAATCCTCGATCCGGAAAGCGCCATTTTGATTGGCCTGCAACGCGTGTAATGGTGACGGGCCGCCAGGCGGCCCTGACTGAGGAATATAAAATGAATCCGACTGCCTGTACCCATAAAAACAACCCTAATTTCTGGATTTTCGGCCTGTTCTTTTTTCTCTACTTTTTTATTATGGCCACCTGCTTCCCGTTCCTGCCGATCTGGCTGTCGGACGTCATCGGCCTGAATAAAACCGAGACCGGCATCGTTTTCTCCAGCCTTTCATTGTTTGCGATCTGCTTTCAGCCCGTTCTGGGGGTGATTTCCGATAAGCTGGGGCTGAAAAAACACCTGATGTGGATCGTGACGATTTTGCTGGTGCTGATCGCGCCGTTCTTCCTCTATGTTTTTGCGCCGCTGCTGAAAACCAACATCTGGCTGGGGGCATTAAGCGGAGGCGCCTATATCGGTTTCGTGTTCTCCGCCGGTGCCGGAGCGATGGAAGCCTATATCGAACGCATCAGCCGCAACAGCGGGTTTGAGTACGGCAAAGCGCGAACCTTCGGCTGCCTTGGCTGGGCGCTGTGCGCGACGACCGCGGGGATGCTGTTTAGCGTCAACCCCGAGTGGGTATTCTGGATGGGCTCGGCCGCCGCGCTGCTGCTGGTGGTGCTGGTGGCTATCGCTAAACCCCAGGCCAGCCAGACCGCCCAGGTAATGGATTCTTTGGGAGCGAATCGCCCATCGGTGGATTTAAAAACCGCCTTGCGGATGTTCCGTCAGCGCAAAATGTGGATGTTCATTTTGTATGTGGTCGGCGTAGCGTGCGTATACGACGTCTTCGATCAGCAGTTTGCCACCTTCTTTAAATCCTTCTTCGCTACGCCGGAATCGGGCACCCGCGCCTTTGGTTTTGCGACCACCGCCGGGGAGATTTGCAACGCTATCATCATGTTCAGTTCGCCGTGGATTATTAACCGCATCGGCGCGAAGAACACCCTGCTGATTGCCGGGATGGTCATGGCGGCGCGGATGATCGGGTCATCGTTCGCCACCACGGCGGTTGAGGTCGTGGCGCTGAAAATGCTCCATGCCCTGGAAGTGCCGTTCCTGCTGGTGGGGGCGTTTAAATATATTACCGGCGTATTTGACGTCCGGCTGTCGGCGACGATTTATCTGGTTGGCTTCCAGTTCTCCAAACAGGTGGCGGCGATTTTCCTCTCCGCCTTTGCCGGCAATATGTATGACCGGATTGGTTTCCAGGAGACGTATATGATCCTTGGCGGTATTGCACTGTCCGTGACGTTAATATCGGCCTTTACGCTTTCAGGGAAATCCGCCTCTGCCAGCGTCGGTAATAAAGCAATGACCATTTAATAAATTAACAGAATAAACTCTCACAGGGATGTGCTGAATAAATGGAGAACAGGTTGGCGATGGATATTAAAAAAAGAATGAACAGCGGTGAACTCTACTCTGATTCCGGACACGGGCTGCCAGAGGAGCGGCTGATGGCAAAAGCGCGGGCCTATGAATATAATCACTCGCATCCTTTCGCTCAGGAACTAAGAGACGATATTATCCAGCGAATGTTTGCGAGCGTGGGCAGGCAGTGCTGGATCGAGCCACCGATCAATATTGCTTACGGAATTCACACCACTATTGGCGATAACTTCTACGCGAATTTCAATCTGACGCTGGTCGATGATGCGGAGATTATTATCGGCAATGACGTGATGTTCGCGCCGAATGTAACAATCTCTACCGCCGGTCATCCGCTGCATCCGGATCTGCGCCGTTCGCTGCAGCAGTTCTCTCTGCCGGTCATCATTGAGGATGGCGTCTGGCTCGGCACCGGAGTGATTATTAATCCAGGCGTTACCATCGGCAAAAACTCGGTGATTGGCGCCGGCAGCGTGGTTAATCGCTCGATCCCGGCGAACGTTGTTGCCGCCGGGGTGCCTTGCCGGGTATTAAGAGATATTACCGATGAGGATAAAAATAAATATCAGCTATATACCGGTTGATAAATAAATGTTGCATATTAATTATCCGCTTTGACCATATAAAAATAATGAAGATAAAAAGGTGAGTTATTCACTCACCTGACCTTCCTGTTACCTCCGGAAAATAAAAATGAATAAAAAGACGATAGCGTTAGCGATTAGTTTATGTTTGATGGCGAGTTCAGCAGTAGCTAAAAATAACTCTCTGACGCTTGAACAGCGTATGGAACAGCTGGAAGCGCGGCTTGCCGCGGCTGAAAGTCGGGCAACGGTGGCGGAAGGCCAGGTGCGGGAATTACAGGCGAAGCAGAATGCCGCTATTTCGCTGGCACAAACGACCGTTGCGGTAAAAAGCGTCGCGCCTGTCGAAGAGCGCGCCAGGAATATTACCGCGCCGGAGCTTAAACTCTCCGGTTATGGCGATCTGAAGATCTACGGTGACGTTGAATTCAACATGGACGCGGAGAGCAAGCACGGCCTGCTGGCGATGACTAACGCCGATGTTGGCAGCGACCCGACCTATGATAACTGGGATTTAAACGGCCGCATTCTGCTGGGCTTTGACGGCATCCGCACCATGAACAACGGCTATTTTGCCGGATTCTCGATCCAACCGCTGGCCGATATGACCGGCTCCATGAACCTTGATGATGCCGCTTTCTTCTTTGGTCAGGAGAAGGACTGGAAGATAAAGGTCGGCCGTTTCGAAGCCTATGACATGTTCCCGCTGAACCAGGACACCTTTGTTGAGCATTCGGGTAATACCGCCAACGATCTTTATAGCGACGGTCACGGCTATATCTACATGATGAAAGAGGGGCGCGGGCGATCCGACGCGGGCGGTAATTTCCTGCTGAGCAAGCAGCTGGATAACTGGTATTTCGAGCTGAATACGCTGCTGGAGGACGGCACCTCGCTGTATGACGGCGGAGACTACCACGGCCGCGACATGGAGCAGAAAAAGAACGTCGCCTACCTGCGTCCGGTTGTCTCGTGGGTCAAGGATGAGTTCTCCGTCGCCGCGGCGATGGAGTCAAACGTGGTGAAAAATGCCTACGGCTATAGCAACGCGCGGGGAGACTTCGTCGATCAGTCCGATCGTACCGGCTATGGGCTGACCATGACGTGGAATGGCCTGAAAACCAACCCCGCCGATGGCGTGGTGGTGAATGTGAACACCGCGTATATGGATGCCAACAATGAAAAAGACTTCACCGCCGGGGTTAACGCGCTGTGGCAGCGCTTTGAGCTGGGCTATATCTACGCCCATAACAAAATCAACGACTATGCCGGGGTGATTTGCGATAACGACTGCTGGATTAAGGATGAGGGGACCTACAATATTCATACCATCCACGCGTCGTATCAAATCCCGAACGTGATGAACATGCAGAACTTTAATATCTATCTCGGGGCCTACTACTCCATTCTTGATAGCGATGTGCAGGCCAATAAGAGCGATGACGACGATCGCTACGGCGCGCGCGTGCGCTTTAAATACTTCTTCTGAGAACCGTAAAAAGCTGCCCCGCGAAACGTAGCCCGGCGGGGCAGCCGAGGAGGTTAATCCAGATAGAATACCGCCTTCAGATCGGCGCTGAGCGGGCTGTTATCGGCGTTTGCGGGCATCACGTCGCGCATATGCCGCCACCAGCGCTGACAGACCTCGGATTCGGCGACCGCGTTCCAGCGGGCTTCAGATTCAATCTCCACCGTGGCGAACAGCAGGCTGCGCTCTTTATCGAGATAAATTGCGTAATGGTGCGCGCCGTGCGCCTTCAGAACCGCCTCCAGCTCCGGCCATATTGGCGAATGCCGACGCTGATACTCTTCGTGCGCGTCGGGATTCACCTGCATCACAAACGCCTTGCGGATCATAACGCCTCCAGATACAGCTCGCGTACTTCGTCGCGGCTGGCGGTTCGCGGGTTGCACGGCGCGCACGGGTCGGCGAGGGCCTTGTCCAGCCAGCCTTCGATGTCGGCTTTGGTCACCCCAAGCTGGCTGAAGCCCTGCGGAATGCCGACGCGTTTGCTCAGGGTGCGAATCGCCTCGATCGCCGCCATGCTGGCTGCTTCATCGCTCATGTCGCGGGTCTCGACGCCCATCGCCTGCGCCACGCGGGCAAAACGGGCGACGGCGTTCGGGCGGTTAAAGTTTTCGATGATCGGCAGCAGGATGGCGTTGCATACGCCGTGGGGCAGGTTGTGGGTCGCGCCCGGCTGATGCGCCAGCGCATGAACCAGGCCGAGCCCGGCGCTGTTGAAGGCCATGCCCGCCAGATACTGGCCAAACGCCATCTGCTCACGTGCCTCAAGGTTATGCCCGTCGTCGACGGCTTTCGGCAGCCACAGATTAATGAGCCGAATGGCCTCAAGAGCATTGGCATCGGTTAGCGGATGGGCGCCGATCGAAACGAAAGCTTCGATAGCGTGCGTCAGGGCATCCATTCCGGTGGCCGCGGTGATGGAGGCAGGAATGTCCAGCATCACGCTGGCGTCATCGACGGCGATGTCCGGAATAATATTCGGATCGATAATCACCTCTTTTACCTGGCGCGCGGAATCGATGATGACCGCATTACTGGTCATCTCCGCCGCCGTTCCGGCGGTGGTATTTATCGCCACCAGCGGTACGCCGGCGTTTTTCACCTTGCCGACGCCGGAATAGGCGGTGGAAGGGGCCGGATTGGCGGTGAGGATTTTAACCGCTTTAGCGGTATCGATGGGGCTACCGCCGCCAAACGCGATGATGTAATCGCACTGCGCGTCGTGGAAGGCGGTAATGCCTTTATGCACCAGCGCTTCGGTGGGGTTGGGGAACACCTCATCAAACAGGTGCCAGGACATCTGGTGCGCGTCGAGCGCGGCAAACAGGCTGTCCAGCAGGCCCAGCGTCACCAGCTGACCGTCGGTGACGATCAGCGCTTTGCCCCAACGTTTATCGGCGACCAGATTAACCATATCGCCAATGGCGCCTGCGCCGTGCAGGCTGATTTTCGGCAATGCCAACATAAAGCTCATAATAACTCTCCTGTTAATGAAATTCCGTTCCCCCCACCGTCAGGCGAAGGGCTAATGTCTTCGTTGCAGGACCCGACGGGTGATAATCGGCAGCGAAATCACCGCGATCAGCATTGCGCCGATGATTATCGACATCACGATGCCCGGTACGTTGAGCAGGCTCAGGCCAAAGGTCACCAGCCCCATCAGGAAGGCGGCGATAATCACCCCAACCATGCTGCCGGAGCCGCCAAGGATGTTGATGCCGCCGAGCACCGCCATCGTCACAACCGCCAGCTCCCAGCCCACCGCCAGCGTTGGGCGGGTGCTGCCCAACCGTGACGTCAGCAGCACCGCCGCCAGCCCCGCCATCAGCCCGACCAGGGCAAACAGAATCAGGTTATGGCGCTTGACGTTGATCCCGGAAAACCAGGCGCCGGTCGGATTATTGCCAATCGCGTAGGTGCGGCGGCCAAAGTTGGTTTTATGCAGCAGGAAGGTGAAGGCGGCTGCCAGCAGCAGGAACAGCGCAAACTCAAACGAGAGCGCTCCCCAAACGTAGCCCTGGCCGAACCAGGCGAAGCTGTCCGGATAGTGGTTTAGCGCCTTATCGCCCAGCAGGATGTAGGTCAGGCCGCGATACAGGCTCATGGTGCCGATGGTGATAACGATCGACGACAGGTTCAGGCGCGTCACCAGGATGCCGTTAAACAGGCCGCACAGCAGGCCAACTCCCAGCCCAACGGCAACCAGCAGCGGCGTATCCATCCCCGCCGCCGCGCAAAAGCCCATCGCCGTGGAGCTCAGCGCCATGGTTGAGGCGACCGAAAGGTCGATCTCTCTGGCGATAATCAGCATCGCCATCGGCAGGACGATAATCGCCTTCTCGGTAAAGTTGAAGGTGGCGTCCGACAGGTTCCAGATATTAAGGAAGTAGGGCGACGCCAGCGCATTGGCCGCAAAAACGGCCAGAGTTACCGCCAGCAGGAAGCCTTCCCAGCACAGCAGGCGGCGCAGCGGTGACGTCGTCGTCGCGCGGCTTGTCATCTCTTCTGTGGTCACTATTTTGCTCATGGTTTCACCGTCTGTTTTTGCGAAGCCAGTACCGCGCTGCGCAGAATGAGCCGTCCGTGACGTTTGTTCCCACGCTCGTTAAGCACCACGGCGATGACAATAACCGCGCCGGAGATAGCCATTTGCCAGAAAGGTGAGATACCGATAACCGGTAGCGCGTTGTTGATAATCCCGAGGAACAGCGCGCCGCACAGGCAGCCGACCACGCGTCCGGTACCGCCCATCGTGCTAATGCCGCCGATGACGCAGGCCGCCACGACCTGTAGTTCGAAGCCGTTGGCGACGTCAACATAGGCGACGGCAAAGCGGGAGATCCACAGATAGCCGCAAAATCCCGCCAGCGCCCCGGAAAGGCAGAAGCTGATGAACTGCATTTTCCCGGCGTTAATGCCGGTGTAGTACGCCGCCGTGGCGTTGCCGCCTGCGGTGTACAGCGCCCGCCCGGTACGGCTATAGCGCAGGAAATAACCCACCAGCAGCAGGGCGGCGATGGCGCACCAGCTCAGCAGCGGCAGCCCCAGCAGCGAGGCGCGCGGCAGGCCGAGGAAGTCCGCGCTCATCTGATGCGAGTTAACCCAGCCGCCGTCGGAGAGCAGGAAAATAATGCCGCGATAGATGCTCATGGTGCCGAGGGTCACCACGATCGCCGGGATGCCGAGACGCCAGACCAGCAGGCCGTTAATCACCCCCATCAGCAGGCCAAGCAGGGTGGCCAGCAGCAGCAGCGCCCACACCGGAATTTCCGGGTGGTTGGCGTTAAGCAGGGCGACGATCATCCCGGTCAGCGCCAGGTTGGCGGCCATCGACAGATCGATCCCCTTGGTCAGCAGCACCATCATCTGGCCGAGGGCGAGGACGATCAGAATCGAGGTGTCGTTAAACATCTCGACCAGGTTTTCCGCCGCGATGAACGACGGCACCCGGCTACCGATGCCCGCCACCATCAGGATAATGACCGCCGCCAGCAGCGCTTCGCGGTGTTTAAGCAGTTGTCGCCACATTACGCAGCCTCCCGGGCAATGCCGCTGGCGGCGCTGACGATGGTTTCCGCCGTCGCTTCGCCGGCGCGATATTCGGCCACCATCAGCCCTTCGTGCATCACGATGATACGGTCGGCCATTCCCATGACCTCCGGCAGCTCTGAAGAGACCATAATGACCGCCAGCCCCTGGCTCACCAGCTCGGACATAAACTGGTGTACCGCCGCTTTTGAACCGATATCGATGCCTTTAGTCGGCTCATCGAGAATGATCACCTGCGGATGGGTGGCCAGCCATTTGCCGATCACCACTTTCTGCTGGTTGCCGCCGGAGAGGGTTTCGACCGCCTGCTGCCAGCTGAAGGCTTTGACCTGCAGGCGTGAGGCATACTCATCGGCCAGCCGCCATTCGCGCGCGTCGTTCAGCACGCCGCTGGGGTTGAGCTTGCCGAGCTGGGGCAGGCTGATGTTCTGCGCGATCGGCAGGGCGATGATCGCTCCCTGCTTCTGCCGCTCTTCCGGTACGCAGACGATACCGGCCTGAATGGCGTCCGCCGGCTGGCGAAAACGCACCGGTTTGCCTTTCAGCACGATTTCGCCGGAGGAGGGATGCGATACGCCGGAAAGCGCCTGCATAAGTTCGGTACGCCCGGCGCCGACCAGGCCGTAGAAGCCGAGGATTTCACCTCTGCGCAGGGTGAAGCTGATATTGGCGAACTCGGTGGGATGACAGAGGTTGTTGACCTCCAGCACTGCCTCTCCCAGGGCGCAGCTCATTTTCGGGTAGGTTTGGGTAATGGCGCGTCCGACCATCATCGCCACCATCCGCTCTTCGGTGATCTCGTTGATGGCGCCGGAGCTCACGTACACGCCGTCGCGCAAAATAGTGTAGTAGTCCGCCAGCTCGAAGATTTCGTCAAACTTATGCGAGATAAACAGGATGGCCTTACCGTCCTGCTTCAGGCGTTCGACTATCTGATAAAACTCCAGAATTTCGTGCTGCGAGAGCGCGGCGGTCGGCTCGTCAAGGATCACCACCTGCGCCTCAAAGGAGAGCGCCCGGGCGATGGCCACCATGTGGCGCTGGGCGATGCTCAGCGTTTTTAGCGTAGCGCGCGGGTCGATCTGCACTTCCAGGCGGCGGAGAATATCCCCGGCTTTCTGGTGCATCGCGGGCCAGTCGAGCTTTTTCAGCAGGCCTTTATGCAGATACTGGCCGACAAAAATATTCTCGGTCACCGAGAGTTCGTCAAACAGCACCGTCTCCTGGTGAATGGCGGTGATCCCGACCTTATGCGCCGACTCCGGATGAGGCAGCTGAATCGGGATCGCTTTATACAGGATTTCGCCCTCTTCGGGCTGATAAATGCCGGTCATCACTTTGACCAGCGTGGATTTGCCGGCGCCGTTTTCGCCAATTAAGGCGGTCACTTTGCCGGGCCAGAGATCGAGCTGTACGTTCTCAAGGGCACGCACACCGGGGAAAACCTTGGTGATGCCCTTAAGCGACAGCAGTGGGGTGGACGCCGTCATGATAAGTCTCCGGTTTTTCCCCTGTTTCGATAGTGAAACAGGGGATGATGATTAGAAAATCCTGGAAAACTTATCGATGTTGCCGGCATCGTAGACGAACGGCTGCGCCATCGCGCCGCTACCGTCGGCATCCAGCTTCACCTTGCCCAGCCTGCCCATATCGGCTTCGGTTTTGGTTGCCGTGCCTTTGACCAGATCGTCGGCCAGGTACGTGGCGGCGTAGCCGAGGTCAATGGGGTTCCAGATAGCAAAGCTTTTGCTGGCGCCGGATTTAATCGCCCCGGCCATTTCGGACGGTAGCCCCAGCCCGGTAACGTACACTTTGCCAATCTTGCCCTGATCCTTCACCGCCTGGGCGGCGGCAACGATCCCCACCGACGAAGGCGAGACGATCGCTTTCAGATTCGGATACGATTTCAGCAGGCCGACCGCTTCGCGGTAGCTCTTGTCGGAGAGATCGTCCCCGTAGGCAACGGTGACCAGGTTGACAGAAGGGTACTTCGGCAGCACCTTCTTCATCTCTTCGATCCAGATGTTCTGGTTGGTTGAGGTTGGGGTCGCGCTGAGGATCGCCACGTCGCCTTTTTCGACGTTCAGCGCTTTTAAGGCATCCGCGGCGAGCCTGACGTTGGTCTCGCCAATAAGTGCGTTATTGGAAGGGTTTAAGTGGATCTGACGGCCCGCCGGCGCCACGCCGGAATCCCAGGAGACCACTTTGATTCCGCGCTGCATCGCCTTTTTCAGCACCGGCACCACGGCGTCCGGATCGTTGGCGGAAATGGCGATCGCGTCCACCCCTTGGGCGATCAGCCCGTTCAGCACTTCGATCTGCGCTTCGGCGGTGGTGGTGGTGGGGCCGGTATAAATCACTTTCACATCGCCTAACTCTTTAGCCGCTTCCTGCGCGCCGACGTTCGCTGCCTCGAAGAATCCATTTCCCAATGATTTTGCCACGAGGGCAATTTTAACTTCAGCTAAAGCAGAACCGGACAACGCCAGGGCGGCAACGGTGAGGATCAAGCTTGTCTTTATTTTCATTGCTTTTACTCCACATGATTGAGTTAGTTTTCCGCTGTCTTTCTCCTTGCTGATGCGTAGGCTTCCCGCATGGCGAAAGGCTTCGGGTAGGGTTTGCAGGTGACAGAGTTCGCCCCGTCTCGGTGAGCGGGGCGCGATGTAATTATTGATAAAGGTCTAACGCGGACTGCATAGGCTGCACATCAAAGCGCTTGCCGAGGGCAATCAGCTCTTCGCGGGTGATGGTCTGCTTCATTCCACCCATGGAGTAAACCTTCACCAGTACTTCAGCCGATTTCTCGGCGGTATCGATCAGGCCAAAGGTTTCATCCAGCGTCGGCCCGCTGCCGAAGACGCCGTGGAACGGCCAGAGCACCAGCGAATGCTTACGCATTTCCAGCGCGGTGGCCCCGCCGATTTCGTCGGTACCTGGCACCATCCACGGCAGAATGCCAACGCCGTCCGGGAACACCACCAGACATTCGGTACTGCCTTCCCAGAGCTTACGGGTGAACAGATCGCTGTTGTTTTCGAGGACGTAGGTCAGGGCGATCAGGTTGGTGGCGTGGCAGTGCATGATCACGCGATCTTTGCCGCCGGTCAGCCTGATGCGTTCGCTGTGGGACAAGAAGTGGGCCGGCAGTTCTGAGGTCGGCACCGCCTCGTGGGTCAAGCCCCACAGGATGTGATATCCCGCGCCGTCGCTGTCCACTTTGACCACGCCGAGGTTGGCGGCCGGATCGAGCTGCACGTTGCGGAAAAATTTACCGGAGCCGGTAACGATAAACGGCTGATTGGCCAGCGTCGGCATCGGCTGGCTCAGGGCGATATAGCGCGGTTTGGCGTGGAAATCGGCGGCAAAGGGTTCGATATCAGCCTCGTCGAGGCGTAGCGTCAGGTTACCGCCGTTGCGCTCATCCCAGCCCTTCAGCCAGGCATCGGTGGTGGCTTTAATCATGCCCTGGACGAACCAGGAGTCGATAATGGTGTGCATAGTCTTGTGCTTCCTGTTGATTCGGTACGGGGTTTATCCCGTACCCTAAATAGGTTGTATATCTGCCGGTCGCCGGGCGAGGTTAGTTTCCGCGCTGGCTGAGAACGCTCTTCTCGTAGCCGCGAACGCTATCCAGCCACTGGCTGCCCGCCGGGGTATCGTGACGCTGGCAGTACATCTCCCAGATGGCCTGCCACGGCAGGCATTTCTGCTCTTCCAGCAGCGCCAGACGGGCGGTGTAATCGCCGTCGGCTTCCAGCTGGCGCAGCTGTTCCGTCGGTTCCAGCAGCGCGCGCAGCAGCGCTTTTTTCATGTTGCGGGTACCAATCACCCACGCCGCGATGCGGTTGATGGAGGCGTCGAAGAAATCGAGGCCGATGTGCACCCGGTCAAACAGGTTGTGGCGGATGATTTCGCTGGCGATGGCCTGGGTTTCGTCATCCAGCAGCACCACGTGATCGCTATCCCAGCGTACCGGGCGGCTGACGTGCAGCAGCAGGCGCGGAATGTAGAGCATGGCGGCAGAGATTTTGTCGGAGATAACTTCCGTTGGATGGAAGTGCCCGGCGTCCAGACACAGCGCGGTCTGGCGGCTGGCGGCATAGCCCATATAGAATTCATTGGAGCCGACGGTGTAGCTTTCGGCACCGATACCGAACAGCTTGCTCTCCACGGCATCGATATGATGCGCCGGGTCGAACTTCTCGCTGATAACCTCGTCCAGCGCGTTCAGCAGACGCTGGCGCGGCGCCAGACGATCAACGGTAATGTCCTTCATGCCGTCGGGGACCCAGATATTCATGACCGACGGGGTGCCCAGCTGCTCGCCGAAATAGGCGGAAACCCGGCGGCTGGCCTTGCAGTGATCGATCCAGAACTGGCGGATTTCATCGTTGGCGTGCGACAGGGTAAAACCGTCGGCGCTCAGCGGATGCGAGAAGCAGGAGGGGTTAAAATCGAGCCCCAGGCCGTTGTTTTTGGCCCATTCAACCCAGTTTTTAAAGTGCTCAGGTTTGATTTCGTTACGCGCAACCGGGGTATCAGACTCCAGATAGATAGCGTGCAGATTCAGCCGTTTCGGGCCGGGGATCAGGCTCAGTGCCTGCTCGAGGTCGGCGCGCAGCTCGCCCGCGTTGCGGGCTTTGCCCGGATAGTTGCCGGTGGCCTGAATCCCGCCGGTTAAATTCCCTTCCGGGTTTTCAAAACCGGCGACGTCATCGCCCTGCCAGCAGTGCATGGATACGGGAAGCCGGTCCAGCTGGCGCAGAGCCTCCTCGACATCCACACCGACGGCGGCGTAGCGCTGTTTGGCAATTTCCCAGGCTTGTTCAAGTTGAGTGGTCATGCGCAAAGCTCCTTGGTCTGTTGTTGCTGAAACTGCGCAACGAAGCGGGCAATTTCATTTTCAGGATTAGGGATAAACGTGGTGAGCGCGTAGTTGTGGCGCACCACCTGACGGAAATCATCGACGTTGTTCAGTTCATCCAGCGTCATCAGCTGGATGCCGATATTGCCGAGCGTAGAGGCCTCGACGGGACCTGCGATGACCGTAATGCCGCAGGCGTCCGCGCACAGCTGATTGAGCAGCGCGTTCTGACAGCCGCCGCCGACGATATGCAGCTGGCTGAAGGGTTGGCCTCGCAGCCGGGCAAGTTCGCCGAGCACGCGGGCATACAGCAGGGCCAGGCTGTCAAAAATGCAGCGCGCCAGCTCGGCGTCGCCGCTGGGCACCGGCTGCCCGGATTCACGGCAGGCGGCCTGAATCTCGGCGCTCATATTGTCCGGGTTGATAAAGCGCTCATCGTTGCAGTCAATCACCGAGCGGCAGGCCGGGAGTTCGGCGGTATGGGCAATCAGCGCCGGCAGGTCGCTGACGTTCTGCTCTTTCAGCACCCGCTGCAGCAGCCACAGTCCCATAATATTTTTCAGCACCCGATAGCGGCCTTCCGCGCCGCCTTCGTTGGTGATATTGGCCTTCAGCGCCTCATCGCCGGTGCAGGGGGTTTTGCTTTCAAAGCCCATGAGCGACCAGGTGCCGGAGGAGAGATAGGCCGCATTTTTACCGGCCAGCGGAGAGGCGATCACCGCGCTGGCGGTATCGTGACTGGCGACGGCGACCACCGGGATCGCGTTGCCCTGCGGGCAGATCCAGTGACCAATCACGTTGCCGGGATGGGTCGGGGTACCGAACCACTCGCGCGGCGCGCCGCTCCAGTTCAGCAGATCCTCATCCCAGCTATCGCTGTTGATATTGACCAGCTGGGTGGTGGTGGCGTTGGTGTATTCCCAGTTCATCTGGCCGGTCAGACGGAAGCTGAAATAGTCCGGGATCAGCAGCGCGTGCGCGGCCTGGCTCACCAGCTCCGGCTGCTGCTCAACCAGGGCGCGCAGCTGGTACAGGGTGTTGAACGGCAGAAACTGGATGCCGCTGCGGCGGTAGATATCCGCGCGGCCCATCTGCTCTTCGGCATGCTGCATCAGGCCGTGGGTGCGGTCGTCGCGATAGGAAACCGGCAGGCCGACGCGCTGGCCCTGAGCGTCGAGCAGGACATAATCCACGCCCCAGGTATCAATGCCGATGCTATCGATAAGGATGCCCTGCGCGCACACCTTCTCCAGTCCGCGGCGAATTTCGCCTTCCAGGCGATCGATATCCCAGCAGTCATAGTCATCCACCTGGTGCAGGCTGTTGGTAAAACGGTGGATTTCACGCAGCGTCAGCGCACGCTGTCCGCTTTCATAGCTGGCGAGCATCACCCGCCCGCTGGAGGCGCCTAAATCAACGGCGACACAATGACGAAAACTCATGGCAGAGATCCTTCTGAAAATCATTGCCAGCAGTCTAAAAAAGTCGCCGGTCGCGCACCTTCTTGCCACGGACAGGGAAATTTCCCGGCTGGCAAGAAAGCAAAGGTGACCGTGAGAGAGCTCACAATTTCATTCTGTCGCTATGGGCGCGGGGGATGTGACGTTGTCCGCAGTTCCCGATCTTTCCGGCTGTTTCTTGAAAAAGCGGCAGGCTTTACGACGTTTGCGGTCGAAAATTGAAGGCCGGATTGCCGGTCCTTAATTACTATTTGCCACACTGATTGATAACATTTCTCATTTCGAGGGGGCTGCTATGACCGTATTGCACAGTGTGGATTTCTTTAAGTCCGGTACTTCTGCTGTTGCTATTGAGCCACGCCTCCCTCAGTCGGCGTTTCCGGAACATCACCACGATTTCCATGAAATTGTTATCGTTGAGCACGGGACGGGGATCCACGTTTTCAACGGCCAGCCCTATACCATCAGCGGCGGCTCGGTGTGCTTTATTCGCGATCACGACCGCCATCTTTATGAACATACCGATAATCTGTGCCTGACCAACGTGCTCTACCGCGCGCCGGATGCGTTTCGTTTTCTGAACGGCGTCAGCCAGCTGCTGCCGCAGGAGCAGGAGGGCAACTATCTCTCGCACTGGCGGGTGAATCAGGGGGCCTTGCAGCAGGTGCGGCAGCTCGTCAACCAGATGGAAAGCCTCGGCGCTGAGTCGGATGTGCATACCATTGCCAGTCGGGAGATTCTGTTTATGCAGCTGCTGGTGCTGCTGCGCAAAAGCAGCCTCGCGGAAGGGGCCGCCGATAGCGAGGCGCGGCTCAATCACCTGATGGCGTGGCTGGAAGATCACTTTGCCGAGGATGTTTGCTGGGAAGAGGTGGCGGCTCAGTTTTCGCTGTCGCTGCGCACGCTGCATCGTCAGCTCAAGCAGCAGACCGGCCTGACGCCGCAGCGCTACCTGAACCGGGTGCGGCTGATGAAGGCGCGCCATCTGCTGCGGCACAGCGATGACAGCGTCACGGATATCGCTTATCACTGCGGATTCGGCGACAGTAACCACTTTTCGACGCTTTTTCGCCGCGAGTTTTCCTGGTCGCCGCGTGATATCCGCCAGGGGCGCGACGCCATTCTTCAGTAACGCGAGAGCAGTCAACGTTTTAGCAAGCAAAATGCGAATAATGAAACGTTATTTGCGCCTGGAGTTGTCGCGGTGGCCGGTCAGTTGATTCTTCGCAAAGATGAGTTTTTTGCCTCGCCTTCTCAGGCGGTGGCGGTAGCGGATCGCTACCCGCAAAACGTCTTCGCCGAGCATACCCATGAGTTCTGCGAACTGGTGCTGGTATGGCGGGGAAACGGCCTGCACGTGCTTAACGATCGCCCGTGGCGCATTACCCGCGGCGATCTGTTCTATATCCGCGCGGAAGATAAGCACTCCTACGCGTCGGTTAACGATTTGGTCCTGCAAAACGTCATCTACTGTCCGGATCGGCTGCGGCTCAACTTTGACTGGGCGGCCCATATTCCCGGCCTGTTTGGTACGCCGTGGCTCCCGCACTGGCGGATTGGCAGCTCCGGTATGACCCAGGTGCGGCAGGTGATTACCCAGCTTGAGCAGGAGAGCACCCGCAGCGATGCCCAGGCTAATCAGATGGCCGAACTGCTGTTTGCCCAGCTGGCGCTGATCCTGCACCGCCATCGCTACGCGACCGATAACCTGGCGGCGACCCAAAGTGAAGCCCTGCTCGATAAACTGCTGACCGAGCTGGCCGGCAGCCTGAACAGGCCCTTTTTCCTCGATCGTTTTTGCGCGCGGGAAGCGTGCAGCGAGCGCGCCCTGCGTCAGCAGTTTCGCCAGCAGACCGGGATGACGATCAACCACTATTTACGTCAGCTGAGAATTTGCCACGCGCAGTACCTGCTGCAGCATACGGAGCGGCTGATTGGCGAAATCGCCATGTTGTGCGGATTTGAAGACAGTAACTACTTTTCGGTGGTCTTTAACCGTGAAATTGGCATGACGCCGGGGCAGTGGCGGCAACGCAGTCGCGTCGCCGCTTAGGTGATTTAGTTCGCCATTCCCAGGCCGACAATATTGGCGGCGATAATGATGACCACGCAGCCGAGGCTGAGTACGCCGACCGGCCGGCGCCCGGCGTTTTTCCACTCCTTCAGCACCAGACCAACCAGCCCGCCGCACAGAACGTAGAAGCTCATATGCAGCATCCAGCTCATATAGTCGTACTGCGCCGGAATGCTGGCGTGGCCCCATGCGTAGAAAAAGAACTGCAGGTACCACATCAGGCCGCCGAGAGCGGAAAGCAGAATATTGGCGATGATGAGCGGTTTTGCCCGCGAGAAGTCCGCTTTTATCGACAGATTCTTCACCTTGGCTAGCCGAATAAAGCAGAATCCGAGGTTCACCAGCGCGCCGCCGCCCATGATGACCACGTAGCTAGGCAGGGCGGTGTACAGCGGGTCGACCCCTAGCGCCGCGGCGGCTTCGTGCATCGGTTTGGCGGCGTTCATCGCAAACGACATCCCCGCCGAGAAAATACCGCACATCACCGCCAGGAGCAGGCCTTTTTTCAGATTGAAGTCTTCGGCTTTAATGCCCATTTTGCGCTCTTTCAGCTGCCCCGCTCGGGTCACAATAGCCACGCCAATCACCGCGACCAGCACGCCGAGCAGCGTCATCTGGCCGCCTTTGGTATTGATTAATACCTCGAACTGACCGTTGAGAATAGGGGTCATTAACGTACCGACGATCAGGGTAATACCAATGGCGATACCGATCCCCATCGACATGCCGAGATAGCGCATGGTCAGGCCGTAGTTGATATTGCCGATCCCCCACATCGCGCCGAACAGGAAGACCGGTAGCAGAGTCGAGGCGCTGAAGGAGCCGTAATAGGCCCAAAAATCAGGTAACAGCATGGCGCTGATAGTCCAGGGAAGGATCAGCCAGGAGACAATCCCGCCGATAGACCACATGGTTTCCCATGACCACTGTTTAACTTGTTTGAACGGAGCATAGAAACAGGCTGCACTGGCCGCACCTATCAAATGCCAAAAAATACCCATCGTAATCGCGTGATTCATTGATTTTATCCTCATCTATTTTTTATCGGATAAATCTTCTTCCGACCCGATGAGTGTAAAAATCGGTCAGTTTTATCGCCTTCAGGCTGTTGCCACGTGTTGGGAAACCCTGGCAACCAACAGCTTAATTACTTGTTCCAGCTCACAAAATCGCAGGTATCACACTCTGTTATAACCTTATTAAAAATACGGCATTGATAAGCGTTTTCAATATCATTTAATTAACTATAATGAACCAACTGCTTACGCGGCCTTAACACTCTCAGCCGCTCGACAATAATGGAGATGATTATGAGTTTTACACTGCCAGCCCTGCCGTACGCTTATGACGCCCTGGAACCGCATTTCGACAAGCAGACTATGGAAATCCACCATACTAAGCACCACCAGGCTTACGTTAACAACGCCAACGCTGCGCTGGAAAGCCTGCCTGAATTCGCCGATCTGTCTGCTGAAGAGCTGATCGCTAAACTGGATCAGCTGCCGGCTGACAAAAAAGGCCCTCTGCGCAACAACGCGGGCGGTCACGCTAACCATAGCCTGTTCTGGAAAGGCCTGAAAACCGGTACCACCCTGCAGGGCGACCTGAAAGCGGCTATCGAGCGCGATTTCGGTTCCGTTGATAACTTCAAGGCTGAGTTTGAGAAAGCGGCAGCCACTCGTTTCGGTTCCGGCTGGGCGTGGCTGGTGCTGAAAGGCGACAAACTGGCCGTGGTTTCTACCGCGAACCAGGACTCCCCGCTGATGGGTGAAGCCATCTCCGGCGCTTCCGGCTTCCCGATCCTGGGCCTGGACGTGTGGGAACACGCTTACTACCTGAAATTCCAGAACCGTCGTCCGGACTACATCAAAGAGTTCTGGAACGTGGTTAACTGGGACGAAGCCGCAGCGCGTTTTGCCGCCAAAAAATAAGGTTGCATTGTGCTGACCGAGAAGCGAGTCTGATGACTCGCTTTTTTTATACCTGTAGCAGGGGGCAGCAGATGCATTATCCGGTGAACGTCTTTGTAGGCAAAATAAGGGATTACGAAGGAAGCCGTCCGAGCGCCATCGGGAAAATCCAGGTCGACGGTGAGTTAACCCTCGGCGATCTGGGGCTGGAAGGCGATGAGCAGGCGGAAAAGAAAATTCATGGCGGTCCGGATCGGGCGCTATGCCAGTACCCGCGTGAGCACTACGCCGACTGGGCCCGTGAATTCCCCCTGCAGGCCGACCTTTTCTGCGCTCCGGCCTTCGGCGAAAACCTTTCTGCAGAAGGGATGACCGAGAAAAACGTTTATATCGGCGATATCTTTCGCTGGGGCGAGGCGCTGATTCAGGTGACGCAGCCGCGATCGCCGTGCTTTAAGCTCAACTTCCATTTTTCCATCAGCGATATGGCCCAGCTCATGCAGAATAGCGGTAAAACCGGCTGGCTGTATCGGGTGGTGGCGGGGGGCGTGGTGTCCTGCGACGCGCCGCTGGAGCTGGTGTCCCGGGTGAGCGATGTCAGCGTACATGAGGCCGGCGCGATTGCCTGGCATATGCCGTTTGATGATGAGCAGTATCATCGCCTGCTCTCTGCTGGAGGGCTATCGGTAAGCTGGAGCCGCACCATGCAGAAGCGGCGCTTAAGCGGACAGATCGAAGATAATTCCCGCAGATTGTGGGGAAAATAATGCTCCCCCGGCTGCGGGCGCAGGCCGGGGGAAACCTCGTCAGGTGCGCTTATACAGCGGCAGCCATATGGTCAGCCGCAGGCCGCCCAGCGGGCTGTCGTCGGCCTTCACCCAGCCGCGATGCTGCTGAATAGCGGCTTCGACAATCGCCAGTCCTAGGCCGGTACCGCCTGATTCGCGATCGCGCGCTTCGTCGGTCCGGTAGAACGGGCGGAAAATCTGCTCGCGATCCTCAGGGCTGACGCCCGGCCCGTCATCATCGACGTTAACCGTGATGCCGTCTTTATCCACCGAGAAGCTCACCGAAATTCGGGTGTGCGAGTAGCGTAGCGCGTTGCGTACGATATTCTCCAGCGCGCTTTCCAGCGCGTTGGGGTTGCCGTACAGCGGCCACGGCCCTGGCGGGTACTCCACGGTGAACGATTTTCCTACCTGCTCGGCCTCAAAGGCGGCGTTATCCAGCACCTCGCCCCACAGCTGATTGGCTTTTACCGTCTCGCTGACCAGCGCGTTGTTGGCCTGATTGCGCGACATCACCAGCAGATCGTTGATCATGCTGTCCAGCCGATGCGCCTCCATCTCAATACGCTCCAGCTCTTTGCTCTCGCCGCTGCGGCGGCGCAGCAGCGCGGTGCCCAGCTGCAGGCGCGTAAGCGGCGTGCGCAGCTCGTGGGAGATATCGGAGAGCAGACGCTGCTGGCTGGTCATCATCCGTTCCAAGGCGGTGACCATCTGGTTAAAGCTGGTCCCGGCGGCCAAAAACTCCTGCGGGCCGGCTTCCAGTTCCGGATGCTGGCGCAGGTTCCCCTGGGCGACCTCGTCGGCCGCATTTTTCAGCTTACGCGCCGGTTTTGCCAGACTCCACGCCAGCCATAGCAGCAGCGGGGCGCTGACCAGCATGGTGACGATAAGCAGCAGCAGCGGACGGTCAAACAGCAGGTTGATGAAATCTGATTGTGACGTGCTGGCGGGGCGGATCAGATAGAGCTGATAATTATCTTCGCCATCCCTGACGGAAAACGGGCCGACCATTTCCAGACGACCGTAGCGTTTTTTCTGCGGATGATCGGCGTTATCGGCCTGGCCGATAAAGTTGCGAATAATCTGCATTTCGTTGCGTTCTGCGCCGATAACACGCCCCTCGCTGGTGACCAGCAGCAGGCGCTGTCCCGGCGGAGCCCATTTATCTATCGCCCGAAACAGACGACGCCACCACATCAAATCGTTGGGTGGATCGGTCGCCAGCTCGGCCTCAACGTGCTGCTCAATCATGATGCCCTGGCGTTGCTCGCTTTCCAGAAGTTCGGTCATCTGGCGCGAATCCAGCTTGGGCAGCATCAGAACCAGCATCAACACCAGCGCCAGCGTGAGCCAGAAAATAGCGAAGATGCGTGCGGTTAAACTTCCAATCATGAAGCTGAGACCATCAGATAGCCGCGCCCACGCAGGGTTTTAAACCACGGGTGGCCGTCTTTACGCTCCGGCAGCTTACGCCGCAGGTTAGAAATATGCATATCGATGGCGCGGTCGAACGGCGTCAGGCGTTTGCCCAATACTTCCTGACTCAGGTGCTCACGAGAGACCACCTGGCCAAGATGCTGCGCCAGCAGGTACAGCAGGGTGAACTCCGTTCCGGTCAGCTCCAGCGTTTGACCATCGAAATTGGCTTCCTGACGGCCTGGGTTGAGGCTCAATGCGTCAACCTCCAGCGTCGGTGAGCCGGCTTCGGTGGTTTGCTGCTGCTCGCTCCAGTGGGAGCGGCGCAGAATCGCGCGTATGCGCGCCACCAGCTCACGATCGTTAAACGGCTTAGGTAGATAATCATCCGCGCCCAGTTCAAGGCCGAGAACGCGATCCAGCTCGCTACCGCGGGCAGTTAGCATGATAACGGGAGTCTGGTGTGTCTGACGCAACTCTTTAAGCGTATCGATACCGTTTTTCTTCGGCATCATCACATCAAGTAAAAGTAAATCGATGCTGTCGTCCAGGAGAGCCAGCGCCTGTTCCCCATCATGGGCTACGAGCACGTTAAAGCCTTCCATATCGAGCAGCTCTTTTAACAGGGAGGTGAGCTCCCGGTCATCATCAACTAACAGGATTTTGTTCATTGTTTAAATACCTCCGAGGCAGAAATTACGTCATCAAGGCTCGCTAATCCATGACTTTACGTTGTTTTACACCCCCTGACGCATGTTTGCAGCCCGAATCGTAAACTGTCTCTCGTTGAATCGCGACACAAACGTTTTGGGAGTATGTGATGCGCAATGTTATTGCTGCCGTCATGGCCTCAACGCTGGCGCTAAGTGCTTATAGCCAGGCCGCTGAAGTCGTTACCAGCGTTAACTGGCTCCCCGGAGAAGACGGGGCGCAGCGCAGCAGTCAGGGCCATATGTTTGATGGCATAAGTTTAACCGAACAGCAACGACAGCAGTTACGAGATCTTATGCAACGGGCACGCCACGATAGGTTACCCGTTAATGTTAGCGAAATGGAGACAATGCATAGCCTTGTCACCGCAGAAAAATTTGATGAAAACGCTGTGCGCGCTCAGGCCGATAAGATGGCGCAGGAACAGGTTGACCGCCAGATCGAAATGGCGAAGGTTCGCAACCAGATGTACCACCTGTTAACGCCAGAGCAGCAAGCGGTTTTAAATGCTAAGCACCAGCAGCGAATGGATCAGTTGCGTGAGGTTGTAAGGATGCAGAAAGGCTCAGCGAAGATGCTTTCAAGTAGTAGCAATACCGTGCAACCCCAGTAACAAACCCTGTTTTCCTTGCCATAGACACCATCCCTGTCTTCCCCCACATGATGTGGGGTTTTTTTTTGCCTGTCATTCAGCTAAACGACCTCCCGCTTGCCATCCGTCGTAACAATAGATCGGGTTATACTAAGCGCATTGCGGGTGAAGGAGCGTTTATGAATCAATCTTATGGGCGGCTGGTGAGTCGTGCGGCTGTTGCGGCGACGGTGATGGCCTCCGCGTTACTTTTGATCAAAATTTTTGCGTGGTGGTATACCGGCTCTGTGAGTATTCTGGCTGCGCTGGTGGACTCGCTGGTGGATATTGCCGCCTCGTTAACCAATCTCCTGGTGGTACGTTATTCGCTGCAACCTGCCGATGAGGAGCATACCTTTGGCCATGGCAAGGCTGAATCGCTGGCGGCGCTGGCGCAAAGCATGTTTATCTCCGGGTCGGCGCTGTTCCTGTTTTTAACCGGCATTCAGCATCTGGCTCGTCCGGAACCGATGCAGGCGGCGGGCGTCGGGATGATTGTGACCCTGATTGCGCTGCTCAGTACGCTGGTGCTGGTGACCTTCCAGCGCTGGGTGGTGAGAAAAACGCAGAGTCAGGCGGTGCGCGCAGATATGCTTCATTATCAGTCTGATGTTATGATGAACGGCGCTATTCTGGTGGCGCTGGGCCTCTCCTGGTACGGCTGGCATCGAGCCGATTCGCTATTTGCGTTAGGGATTGGCGTCTATATTCTGTATAGCGCGCTGCGTATGGCCTATGAGGCCGTCCAGTCTTTGTTAGACCGCGCGCTGCCTGATGAGGAACGTCAGGACATTATCGATATCGTGACCGCATGGCCGGGCGTCAGCGGGGCACATGATCTACGGACGCGGCAGTCAGGGCCGACTCGCTTTATTCAAATACATTTGGAAATGGAAGATAACCTGCCATTGGTTCAGGCACACGTCATTGCCGACCAGGTGGAGCAGGCGATTCTGCATCGTTTTCCGGGTTCCGATGTCATTATCCATCAGGACCCCTGTTCTGTGGTGCCGCTGGCGCGACAGGGTGTTTTTTAAGCTTTGAGTTATAGTCTGTAAACTCGATGTAAAATGTGGGGCAGGCCGGCATTATTTGTATAAATTACCGCCGTTTGGTCTGACCTGAATCAATTCAGCCAGAAGCGTTTGATATACTATTGCAATTATCGTCGTGCACTCCTGGTAAGGGAGCGCTTCAGGCAACAGGATTATTTTTTGCTTCCTAAGTTCAGAGGTAGTCATGATTAAGAAAATCGGTGTGTTGACAAGTGGCGGTGATGCGCCGGGCATGAACGCGGCAATTCGCGGCGTTGTGCGCGCGGCATTAACGGAAGGTCTGGAAGTTTTTGGAATCTATGACGGTTACCTCGGGTTGTATGAAGATCGTATGATCCAGCTCGACCGCTATAGCGTTTCCGATATGATCAACCGTGGCGGCACCTTCCTGGGGTCAGCACGTTTCCCGGAGTTCCGCGAAGAGCATGTTCGCGCCGTGGCCCTTGAGAACATGAAAAAGCGCGGGCTGGATGCGCTGGTTGTTATCGGCGGTGATGGTTCGTATATGGGGGCGATGCGCCTGACTGAAATGGGCTTCCCGTGCATCGGTCTGCCGGGCACTATCGACAACGACATCAAGGGTACCGACTACACCATCGGTTTCTTCACTGCGCTGAGCACCGTTGTTGAAGCAATTGACCGTCTGCGTGATACCTCTTCTTCACACCAGCGTATTTCCGTCGTTGAAGTCATGGGCCGCTATTGCGGCGATCTGACTCTGGCGGCCGCCATTTCCGGCGGCTGTGAATTCGTCATGGTGCCTGAGGTTGATTACAGCCGCGACGATTTGGTCGCAGAAATTAAAGCGGGTATCGCCAAAGGTAAGAAACACGCGATTGTGGCGATCACTGAGCACATGTGCGACGTCCACGAGCTGGCTGACTACATTGAGAAAGAGACCGGTCGTGAAACGCGTGCTACCGTTCTGGGCCACATTCAGCGCGGCGGTTCCCCGGTTCCTTATGACCGTATTCTGGCATCCCGCATGGGCGCCTACGCAATTGACCTGCTGCTGCAGGGCTTCGGCGGCCGCTGTGTTGGTATTCAGAACGAGAAGCTGGTTCATCATGACATCATCGACGCTATCGAGAACATGAAGCGTCCGTTCAAAAATGACTGGCTGGATTGCGCGAAGAAACTGTACTAAGTTTCGGCGTAAAACAAAAAGGCCTTCTCAGAGAGAAGGCCTTTTTTATTGGGCGGGTTATTCGATATCCAGCGCATCCTCGGAGAGGATGATTCCGGTATTATCGGCGTACAGATGGTCGCCAGAGAAGAAGGTTACGCCGCCGAAATTGACGCGTACGTCGCTTTCGCCGATGCCTTCACCTGCGGCACCTACGGGAATGGCCGCCAGCGCCTGGATGCCGATATCCAGCTCCTCCAGATCGTCTACCTGACGCACCGCGCCGTAAACCACCACTCCTTCCCACTCATTCTGCACCGCCAGACGCGCCAGGTCTGCGTCAATCAACGCCCGTCGGACGGAACCGCCGCCATCGATCAGCAAAATATGACCACGGCCGTTCTGTTCGAGCATATCGTATAGCAACCCGTTATCCTCGAAACATTTCACCGTGATGATTTGTCCACCAAACGACGACCGTCCCCCAAAGTTGGAGAACAGAGGTTCCACTACGTTGACATCCTCCTGGTAGATGTCACAAAGCTCGGAAGTATCGTATTTCATAGGCTTAACGTTCAGTTGCTGCGAGAGTTTTTAGTATATCTCGCGAAACCCATTGTTGGCAAAATCATCAATTGTTAATTGATATTTGTCAGTTAACCCACCAGCTTGCTGCAAATAATCCCGATGACAAACAGCAGGTTGGTTAACAGGGCCGCTTTTACCGTACGTTCCAGCATCGGACGCATCGCCACCGGTTCGCGTTCGCGCATGACAAATCGCACCTGCTTCACCAGCAGCGGCGTAGCGAGGATAAACAGCCAGCCCCACGGGTTGTGCAGAGAAAGCAGATTAAACAGCGCCAGGCATAGCGGAGCGCCGATTAACAGGCAGGCGTGGTAGCGGCGGGCGTTGATCGGGCCAAGGCGTACCGCCAGCGTGTTTTTGCCGTTTTCCCGGTCGCTGTCGATATCGCGCAGGTTATTGATATTGAGTACCGCCGCCGCGAGCAGGCCGCAGGCCGTTGCCGGCAGGAAGACGCTTGCGGCAATCGTGTGGGCCTGAAGGTACCAGCTTCCCGCCACGCTCAGCCAGCCAAAGAAGACCAGCACCGAAATATCGCCAAGGCCGATATAGCCGTAAGGGCGGGTACCGACGGTATAGGTGATTGCCGCCACGATGGCCAGGCCACCCAAAACCATAAAGCCAATAAAATCGGCCATGGTTTGCCAGGCGGAAAACAGCAGAGCCAGTCCGGAAAGACAAATCAGCACTACGGTGAGGATCAGCGCGCGTTTCATCTGCGCCTGGCTGATCGCCCCTTTTTGCATCCCGCGCAGCGGGCCTATGCGATCGGGCTTGTCGCTGCCCTTTACCGCATCGCCGTAATCATTAGCCAGATTAGATAAAATTTGCAGCAGGCCGGCGGTAATCAGCGCCAGCAGAGCCACCCAGGGATCGAAATGACCCTGGTGCCACGCAAGCGTCGTGCCGACAACGATAGCGGCAAAGGCCAGAGGCAGCGTTTTGGGGCGCAGGCTTTCCAGCCAGGCCTGGGTTCGGTTTATCGGTTGTTCAGTCATAATTCCCGGCCAAAAAAATGGGGCTATATATAGCCCCATCGATTGTGATGAAAATACATTGAACCGGATTATAGGATAAAACGACTCAGATCTTCATCTGCCACCAGAACATCGAGATGTTTACCGACATATTCAGCATCAATGGTGATGCTCTGGCCGTTCATTTCGCTGGCATCGTAGGAGATATCTTCAATCAGACGCTCCAGGACGGTGTGCAGACGGCGCGCGCCGATGTTCTCGGTCGTTTCATTGACCTGCCATGCGGCCTGAGCGATACGCTTGATACCCTCTTCGGTGAACTCGATGTTCACGCCTTCGGTCGCCATCAGCGCTTTATACTGCACGGTAATCGAGGCGTTCGGCTCGGTCAGGATGCGCTCGAAATCTTCGGTAGTCAGCGCTTTCAGCTCAACGCGAATCGGCAGACGACCCTGCAGTTCAGGGATCAGGTCCGACGGGCTGGCCACCTGGAATGCGCCGGAGGCGATAAACAGAATGTGGTCAGTTTTCACCATGCCGTGCTTGGTTGAGACGGTACAGCCTTCAACCAGCGGCAGCAGATCGCGCTGGACGCCTTCGCGAGACACGTCCGGGCCGGAGCTATTGCCGCCGCGCTTACAGATTTTGTCGATCTCGTCGATAAATACGATACCGTGCTGCTCTACCGCGTCGATAGCATCCTGCTTCAGCTCTTCCGGGTTAACCAGTTTTGCCGCTTCTTCTTCAATCAGCAGCTTCATCGCGTCTTTGATTTTCAGCTTCCGCGGTTTCTGCTTCTGCCCGCCCAGGTTCTGGAACATGGACTGCAGCTGGCTGGTCATCTCTTCCATGCCCGGAGGGGACATGATTTCTATGCCCATCGGCGCAGCGGCAAGGTCAATCTCGATCTCTTTATCGTCGAGCTGGCCTTCGCGCAGTTTTTTACGGAATGCCTGACGAGCCGCGGACGGCTCCTGATTTTGCTCGGCCTGGCCCCAGTTATTTTTCGCCGGCGGGATCAGCACGTCAAGAATGCGCTCTTCCGCCAGCTCTTCCGCACGATAGCGGTTTTTATCGATGGACTGCATGCGGACCATTTTGATCGCCGCATCGGTCAGATCGCGGATGATGGAATCCACTTCTTTACCGACATAGCCCACTTCGGTGAATTTGGTCGCTTCAACTTTGATGAACGGCGCGTTGGCCAGCTTTGCCAGGCGACGGGCGATTTCAGTTTTACCGACGCCGGTTGGGCCGATCATCAGAATGTTTTTCGGCGTAACTTCATGGCGCAGCTCTTCGGTAAGCTGCATGCGGCGCCAGCGGTTACGCAAAGCGATAGCGACAGAACGCTTAGCCGCGTCCTGACCAATAATATGTTTGTCCAGTTCGCTGACAATTTCGCGTGGGGTCATTTCAGACATGGGAGATCCTTACGCTTTAGAGGCTAATTCTTCGATGGTGTGGAAATGGTTGGTATAAATGCAGATATCGCCTGCAATATTCAACGCCTTCTCTGCGATGTCGCGAGCGCCCATATCGGTATTTTCCAGCAGAGCGCGGGCAGCGGCCTGGGCGTAGGGACCACCGGAGCCGATAGCAATTAAATCATTTTCTGGCTGCACCACGTCACCGTTACCGGTGATGATCAGAGAGGCATTTTCATCCGCTACCGCCAGCAGCGCTTCCAGCTTGCGCAGCATGCGGTCGGTACGCCAGTCTTTCGCCAGCTCAACGGCGGCTTTGACCAGATGGCCCTGATGCATTTCCAGTTTACGTTCAAACAGTTCAAACAGCGTAAAGGCGTCTGCGGTGCCGCCGGCGAAGCCCGCAATCACTTTGTCATTGTAGAGACGGCGGACTTTTTTCACGTTGCCTTTCATTACGGTGTTGCCCAGCGTGGCCTGGCCATCACCGGCAATAACCACATGGCCGTTACGGCGAACACTAACTATTGTTGTCACGAGCAGACCCCTTGGTTACAAAAGCGGAATAGGGGCCCCGCGCTTTACGCGGGGCGGAATGCAATTATAGATGGGGGGGATTTTGAGGGTTTCAACCCCTGGCGGCGAGACGAATGCAGTTTGCGTGTCCGGCCATTTTCAGGCGGCCGATCATGTCGTTGGCATTTTCCTTGCCTTTCAGCGGCCCGATGACCACGCGATTCCAGCCGTTGTTGGTGGTGATGTGCGAGGCAAAGCCTTCAAAGGCCAGCTGAGCGCGCACGGTTTCCGCCTGTTCAGCACCTTTAAAGGAGCCGCACTGGATCATCCAGCTGCGATCGTCTTTCTTCTCGGCAGCGGCTTTTGGCGCTTCTTCAACCCGCGCAACCGGCGCGGCCGCCTGTGTTTTAGGCGCCGTTGCGGTATGCGCTGGCGTCTGCAGCAGATCCTGATACGGCTGCTGCGCGGCCGCCGTTTGTTTCGGCTGCTGTACCGGCTTCGGCTGCGGGATCGGCTGTTCTGCGACCCGCTGCTGCACGCGCGGCTGTTGCACCGGCGCCTGCTGCTGGGTTTGCGCCCACTGCTGCTGCTGTACCTGCTGCTGAGCCAGACGCTGACGCTGCAGCGTCTGCTGACGCTGCGCCGGGGTCTGTTCGTTCCACGGCACTTCGGTCAGCTGAGTGGGCTGCTGGCGCATATCGGCCTGCATCTGGGCCAGCAGCTGGCGCTGTTCGTTGGTCAGCTGTTCGGGCTTCATCACTTCGCCGCCGGCCGTCGGTTCAGTAGGCGCACGTACGCCAGGCTGACGACTTTCCAGCTCTTTAATATAGCGCCAGCGCTCTTCCGGTTTCGGCGGTAGGCCGTTGCCTGCCACCTGGCGATTTTGCAGCGCTTCAGCTTCTTCTTTTTTGTGGTGCGTGATGAAGTACAGTCCACCGATAAAGGCCACCAGCACTGCCGCCGCGATTGCCACCATAGTAGGTGAAACAGCAGGAAGGCTGCTTTGCTTGTTCCTTGAGCTTCGGGTATTGCTCTTTTTGCGCCGCGAAGAAGCCGGTTGGCTGCGGCGTACATAATCTCGTTGTGCCACTATCGTTTCGCTGTCTTATTCATTCGTCAGCCCGCCATGTTACTTAAGCGGCGGGCCTTTGACCAGAAGAGCAGGCCCGAAAGCCTGATGGTTATGCTCTGATTTTTCGCGTACTGCCACGAACGATCAGCTCGCAGTCAAGAAGTCGCGAGCCGCTGTTGACGCTGTGGCCGTGTAGCTGGTCCAGCAATAGCAGCATCGCTTCGCGGCCAATATCAAAGCGCGGTTGCGCAACGGTCGTCAATGGCGGATCGCAAAATTCAGACAAAGAGATATTATCGAAACCAATAATAGACAAATCGTCAGGAATTTTCAGGCCGCGGCGTTTTGCCAGCGACAGAGCCCCCAGCGCCATAATATCGCTATGGCAGAATACGGCCGTCGGCGGCACGGGCAGCGATAAAAGCTGCTCGAGGGCGTTTGAACCGGCTTCATAGGTAAAATTACCGCGCGCAATATACTGCGGCTCGACGGTTATCCCGCTGCGGCGCAGCGCCTGAACGTAGCCCTGCAGACGGTAGTGACACAGCGGCATCTCTTCCGGGCCGGCGATACAGCCAATACGCTTGTGCCCCAGCTCGTGCAGGTAGTTGACGGCGTTGAATGCGGCGGTGAGGTTATCGATATGCACCGTGGGCAGCTCAAGCTCCGGCGCAAACTCATTCGCCATTACCATCGGCGGCAGATTGCGCTGCTCCTCTACGCCGGCATCGAACGGCAGCCGGGAGCCGAGCAGCAGCATGCCGTCGATCTGCTTGGTAATAATCAGGTCGATAAAGGTTTTTTCCTGACGGTTTTGATGGGCGCAGTCGCCGATCAGCACCAGGTACCCCTGTTCCGCAGCGGTGATTTCGATACCGCGGATGATTTCACTGAAAAAGGGATCGCAAATATCCGGCACAATCACCAGAATCGTGCGCGATTCGTTGCGTTTCATATTCCGCCCGAGCGACTGCGGCAAATAGCCGACTTCCAGCGCCGCCTGCTCCACCCGATTACGGGTAGTTTGTGAAACCTTATCGGGATTCATTAACGCTCGGGATACGGTTGCCGTTGAAACGTTAGCCTTCAGGGCTACGTCTTTCATCGTGGCGGCAACCACCTGTTTTTTGGGCTTCACCTGTTTTCTCCTCGCTGACTGGCGCAGACACATCCTTTGTGTTCTGACATCAACAACATTTTTATCAGATAGTCGATGCGGAGAGTTACAGAATTTTCATGAAAAACGTGATGAGCATTGAATTTTTTCGATCCTCCTCGCAAGAGAAGGCTTAACCTTCAATAGGATCGACGTCCAGCATCCATTTCACCTTGCGTGATTCCGGCAGCGTATTGATCAGCGCCAGCGTACCGCTGACGATATGCTGTAGACGGATACGCGACGGGTGCTGCAGAAGGATCTGCCAGCGCCAGCGGCCTCCGCGCTTTGGCGCCAGCGCCGGAACCGGGCCAAGAACCCACAGCTTATCGTCGGCCAGCGGGCTGGCCTGCAGCAGGTTACGCAGCTGCTGCAGGAACAAAGGCGCCTGCTGATTGTTATGATCTTCCGCGCGAATCAGCACGTGGCTGGTCCACGGCGGCAGCTGCATCGCCTGGCGTTCGGCGAGCGCCTGATCCGCGAAGGCGTCGTAGCCTTTATATAACAGCGTTTGCAGCAGCGGATGCTCAGGGTGGTGGGTCTGGAGGATCACCTCGCCCTGTTTTCCGGCGCGGCCCGCGCGGCCTGATACCTGGGTATAGAGCTGGGCGAAGCGCTCCGCCGAGCGGAAATCGGCGGAAAACAGCGCTCCGTCAACGTCGAGCAGAGAGACCAGGGTGACATCCGGAAAGTGGTGACCTTTTGCCAGCATCTGGGTGCCAATCAGAATACGCGCGCCGCCGCGATGAATATCGGAGAGATGCTGTTCAAGCGCCCCTTTGCGGCTGGTGGTATCCCGGTCAACGCGGGATATTGGCACTTCGGAAAACAGCGGCGCCAGCGCCTGCTCCAGCTGCTCCGTGCCGAGCCCTACCGGCACCAGATGCGTCGAGCCGCAGGAGGGGCACTGACGCGGGACAGGCCGCTGGCTGTCGCAGTGGTGGCAGCGCAGATGATGCTGCGCCTGGTGCAGGGTGTAATAGCTGTCGCAGCGCGGGCATTCGGCAATCCAGCCGCAGTCATGACATAGCAGCGCCGGGGCGAAGCCGCGCCGGTTTAAAAACAGGATGACCTGATTATCGGCCTGCAGGTGCTGGCGCATCCGGGCAATAAGCGCCGGAGAGAGCCCCGACTGCAGCTGCTGGCCTTTCAAATCCAGCACGTGCTGCTGGGCCGGGCTGGCGTTCCCCGCGCGCCTGGTCAGCTTCAGCTGACGATACTTACCCTGGCGAACGTTGTGTAACGTCTCCAGCGCCGGCGTTGCTGAGCCGAGAATAATTGGGATTTGCTCGCTGTGGGCGCGCCACACCGCGAGGTCGCGGGCGTGATAGCGCCAGCCTTCCTGCTGCTTATAGGAGCTGTCGTGCTCTTCATCAATCACGATCACCCCGAGGTCTTTAAATGGGGTAAATAGCGACGAGCGGGTACCGATAACAATCGCCGCTTCGCCGTTTTTGGCCTTTAGCCATGCCGAGAGGCGTTCGCTATCGTTAAGTCCGGAGTGCAGCACTTCAACGGGAGCGTTAAAGCGCTGGCGAAAGCGGGCGATAGTTTGCGGGGTCAGGCCGATTTCCGGGACCATCACCAGCGCCTGGCGGCCTTGCGCCAGCACGTTTTCCAGCACGCTCAGATAAACTTCGGTTTTCCCTGAGCCGGTGATCCCCGCCAGCAGCCAGGTGGAAAAGCGGTCAGAGGCGCTGTGGATCGCCCCGACGGCGGTGGCCTGTTCGGTATTCAGGCGCAGCCGCTCTCCGGGTACGGTAAAGCCGGTCCGCCAGTCGGTAAGGGCCGGCGCTTCGTTCGCCAGCTCGCAGAGCCCTTTCCCGCGTAGCGCCTGCAGCGCCGCGTCGCTGAACTCCAGCTCCGCTACCTGGTGACGCCAGATTTTTCCCTGACGTAGCGCGGCCAGCGCCTGCTGCTGCTTCGGCGAACGCTTGAGGCTGTTGATGTCAACCGCCTGGCCCTGCTCGGTTGCGAACCAGTACCAGAGCGGCGTCGCGCTGGCCGGCTTTCCCTGGCGTAGGGCGATGGGGAGGGCGTGAAACAGCACGTCGCCAATCGGGTGATGATAATAGTCGGCCGCCCACAGCAGCAGCCGCCAGATAGAGGAAGAAAAGACCGGCTCGGCGTCCAGCGCTTCTGCGACCGGCTTGAGCCCATCCAGCGGCAGCTCGCTGCGCTCGCTAATCGCGGTGACAATTCCAATGCGCTCCTGTTTACCAAACGGCACGCGCACGCGACAGCCCGCTTTGACCGTGATGCCCTCAGGGAGCAAATAGTCAAAGGTACGAGGCAGCGGAACGGGCAGGGCTACGTGAGCGACGGGCATGTCATCTTCCTGACTTGAAATCTGGCCGGTTAGTATACACATTGTGATAAGGGCTCGCGGATCAGTTTGCATCTGCCGGTCAAATTCTGTATAATTCGCCGCCTTTGGTGTGCTTCGTGCAGCATCAAAGCGTATACTATTACCCATGAATTCCGCACGGCGGAAAGTCTACGGGAAATTATTAACATCGCGTGGTGTCTGGCGTTAGGGCTGGAAGAGCGACGCGGCCTTAACTGAGGTTCTCCCATGAAAAAAGATATTCACCCGAAATACGAAGAAGTTACTGCTAACTGCTCTTGCGGTAACGTCATGAAAATCCGCTCTACCGTAGGTCACGACCTGAACCTCGACGTGTGCGGTAAATGCCACCCGTTCTACACTGGCAAACAGCGTGATGTTGCTACCGGTGGCCGTGTTGACCGCTTCAACAAGCGCTTCAGCGTACCGGGCAGCAGCAAGTAAGTTGCCGGAAGAAGAAGCCGCCTCAGGGCGGCTTTTTTGTTTCTCTCGCCGTCAAACGCTGAGAAATAAAAAAGGGCAGAAGTTGTCTTCTGCCCTTTTTTATTGGCTTAGTATTCCCACGTATCCGGGTCGATACCCATCTCACGCATAATCTGTTTCGCCGCTTCTGGAATTTCATCACTGCGTTCTTTACGCAGGTCTTCATCGTTAGGCAACGGTTGACCGGTAAATGCATGCAGGAACGCTTCACACAGCAGCTCGCTGTTGGTGGCGTGACGCAGGTTGTTGACCTGACGACGCGTGCGTTCATCTGTGAGGATCTTTAACACCTTCAGAGGAATGGAAACCGTAATTTTTTTTACTTGCTCACTCTTCTTACCGTGCTCAGCGTATGGGCTGATATATTCGCCGCTCCATTCAGCCATGAGATACCTTTAATCCTCTAGTCATTAGTTAAGGGCCTGAATCTTGAGTCCGGGCCATAATCGCGCGTAGTTTACCGCATGACTCATCTTTCCGACATGAGATAAGCCGATACGGATGTGCGCTAATGCATATAATTTTAACGGCTATTTCCAGTTTGCTCAATCTATACGCAAAGAAGTTTAGATGTCCAGATGTATTGACGTCTATTGTGACAATGATTACTCTGGAGTCTGACATTTCACCGATTCAGCCCAGGAACTGCCCAACATGACGCGTAAACAGGCCACCATCGCAGTGCGTAGCGGTTTAAATGACGACGAACAGTACGGCTGCGTTGTCCCGCCGATCCACCTTTCCAGCACCTATAACTTCACCGGCTTTAACGAACCTCGTGCCCATGACTATTCCCGTCGCGGCAACCCAACTCGTGACGTGGTACAGCGCGCCCTGGCGGAGCTGGAAGGCGGCGCGGGTGCGGTTCTGACCAATACCGGCATGTCGGCTATTCTGCTGGTGACCACCGTTTACCTGAAACCGGGCGACCTGCTGGTGGCGCCGCACGACTGCTACGGCGGCAGCTATCGTCTGTTTGATAGCCTGGCGAAACGCGGCTGCTACCGCGTGCTGTTTGTCGATCAAAACGATGAGCAGGCGCTGAGCGCTGCGCTGGCGGAAAAACCGAAGCTGGTATTGGTCGAAAGCCCAAGTAATCCATTGCTGAGAGTGGTGGATATTGCGAAAATCTGCACGCTGGCTCGTGAGGCGGGGGCGGTGAGCGTGGTGGATAACACCTTCCTGAGCCCGGCTCTGCAAAATCCGCTGGCGCTGGGAGCCGATCTGGTGTTGCATTCATGCACCAAATACCTGAACGGCCATTCAGACGTCGTCGCCGGCGTGGTGATTGCCAAAGATCCGCAGACTGTCACCGAACTGGCATGGTGGGCGAATAATATCGGCGTCACCGGAGGGGCCTTCGATAGCTACCTGCTGCTGCGCGGTCTGCGTACGCTTTCCCCGCGTATGGAAGTTGCCCAGCGCAACGCGCAGGCGATCGTCGACTATCTGAAAACTCAGCCGTTGGTGAAAAAACTGTATCATCCGTCTCTGCCGGAAAATCAGGGGCATGAGATTGCTGCGCGTCAGCAAAAAGGTTTTGGTGCGATGCTAAGCTTCGAGCTGGATGGCGATGAGCAGACGCTGCGTCGTTTCCTGAGCGGATTGTCGCTATTTACGCTGGCGGAGTCGCTGGGAGGCGTAGAAAGTCTGATTTCTCACGCTGCGACGATGACCCACGCAGGTATGGCGCCTGAAGCGCGTGCGGCGGCGGGGATCTCAGAAACGCTTCTGCGTATTTCGACCGGTATTGAAGATGGTGAAGATTTAATTGCCGACCTGGAAAATGGCTTCCGGGCAGCAAACGAGGAATAAACATGAGTGTGATTGCGCAGGCAGGGGCGAAGGGTCGTCAGCTGCACAAATTTGGTGGGAGTAGTTTAGCGGATGCGAAATGTTACCTGCGCGTCGCGGGGATCATGACGGAATACTCGCAGGCTGGCGACATGATGGTTGTCTCCGCCGCCGGCAGCACCACCAACCAGCTGATTAGCTGGCTGAAGCTCAGCCAGACCGATCGCCTCTCTGCGCATCAGGTACAGCAGTCGCTGCGTCGTTATCAGATGGAGCTGATCTCCGGTCTGCTGTCGGCAGACGCTGCCGACACGCTTATCGCGACCTTCATTCACGATCTTGAACGACTGGCGGGTTTACTGGATAGCGGCGTCACCGATGCGGTATACGCTGAGGTGGTTGGCCACGGCGAAGTCTGGTCCGCGCGCCTGATGGCTGCGGTTCTCAATCAGCTGGGGCTGGAAGCCGCGTGGCTTGATGCGCGTAGCTTCCTGCGCGCCGAGCGTTCGGCACAGCCGCAGGTGGATGAAGGTTTATCCTACCCGCTGCTGCAGCAGCTCATGGCGCAGCATCCGAACAAGCGTCTGGTGGTAACCGGCTTTATCTCGCGTAACAACGCCGGAGAAACCGTGCTGCTGGGACGTAACGGCTCCGACTATTCCGCGACCCAAATTGGTGCCCTTGCCGGCGCGTCCCGCGTCACTATCTGGAGCGACGTCGCCGGCGTCTATAGCGCTGACCCGCGTAAAGTGAAGGATGCCTGCCTGCTGCCGCTGCTGCGCCTGGATGAGGCCAGCGAGCTGGCTCGCCTGGCGGCGCCGGTTCTGCACGCGCGTACGCTCCAGCCGGTCTCCGGCAGCGATATCGATCTGCAGCTGCGCTGCAGCTACACGCCCGATCAGGGTTCTACGCGTATTGAACGCGTTCTGGCCTCCGGGACCGGGGCGCGAATTGTCACCAGCCATGACGACGTGTGCCTGATTGAGTTCCAGGTTCCCGCGGGCCAGGATTTCAAGCTGGCGCACAAGGAGCTGGATCTGATCTTTAAACGCGCTCAGCTGCGCCCGCTGGCCGTTGGCGTCCATGCCGACCGCAAGCTGCTGCAGTTCTGCTATACCGCTGAAGTGGCGGACAGCGCGCTGAGGCTGCTCGATGAAGCCGGTTTACCGGGCGAGCTGCGTTTGCGCCAGAAGCTGGCGCTGGTGGCGATGGTTGGCGCGGGCGTCACCCGCAATCCGCTGCACTGCCACCGCTTCTGGCAGCAGCTGAAGGGGCAGCCTGTCGAGTTTACCTGGCAATCTGAAGAGGGGATTAGCCTGGTTGCCGTGCTGCGCGCGGGCCCAACGGAGAGCCTGATTCAGGGTCTGCACCAGTCGCTGTTCCGCGCGGAAAAGCGTATTGGTCTGGTGCTGTTTGGTAAAGGCAACATCGGTTCCCGCTGGCTGGAGCTGTTTGCCCGCGAGCAAACCACGCTTTCCGCCCGCACCGGCTTTGAGTTTGTCCTCGCCGGGGTGGTGGATAGCCGCCGCAGCCTGCTGAATTATGAAGGGCTGGACGCCAGCCGCGCGCTGGCCTTCTTCCATGATGAAGCCGTTGAGCAGGATGAAGAATCGCTGTTCCTGTGGATGCGTGCCCACCCGTATGATGATTTAGTGGTGCTGGACGTGACCGCCAGCGCGCAGCTGGCCGATCAGTATCTTGATTTTGCCAGCCACGGCTTCCACGTGATCAGCGCCAATAAGCTGGCCGGGGCCAGCAGCAGCGATAAGTACCGCCAGATCCACGACGCGTTTGAGAAAACGGGGCGTCATTGGCTGTACAACGCGACCGTCGGCGCCGGACTGCCGGTAAACCACACGGTGCGCGATCTGATCGATAGCGGCGATACCATTCTGGCGCTGAGCGGTATTTTCTCCGGGACGCTCTCCTGGCTGTTCCTGCAGTTTGACGGGACGGTACCCTTTACTGACCTGGTCGATCAGGCATGGCAGCAGGGGCTGACTGAACCGGATCCGCGCGTTGACCTTTCGGGTAAAGACGTGATGCGTAAGCTGGTGATCCTCGCGCGTGAGGCGGGCTATGATATCGAGCCTGACCAGGTGCGCGTTGAATCGCTGGTGCCGGCGCACTGCGAAGAAGGGTCCGTCGATCACTTCTTTGAGAATGGCGAAGAGCTGAACGAGCAGATGCTGCAGCGCCTTGAGGCCGCCCGTGAAATGGGCCTGGTCCTGCGCTATGTCGCGCGTTTCGACGCCAACGGCAAGGCGCGCGTTGGCGTTGAAGCCGTGCGCCAGGAGCATCCGCTGGCGGCACTGCTGCCGTGCGATAACGTGTTCGCTATCGACAGCCGCTGGTATCGTGATAACCCGCTGGTGATCCGCGGCCCGGGCGCGGGGCGCGATGTTACCGCTGGCGCGATTCAATCGGATATTAATCGCCTGGCGCAGCTGCTGTAGTCTCCGTATCAGAGAGGCCGGGCGCCCGTCCGGTCTCTCTTTCCGCCAGGCCTGGCGAACACCTCTTTGGCGGCAAACAACCCGTTCAGGGCGGCCGGGAATCCGGCATAGACCGCCATCTGCATGATCGCTTCAACGATCTCTTCCTGCGTCAGGCCGACGTGCAGTCCGGCTGCGATGTGCACCTTTAGCTGCGGGGCCGCATTGCCTAAAGCGGTCAGCGCGGCAATGGTGGCGATTTCACGACTGCGCAAATCGAGCCCGGGTCTTGCGTAAATATCGCCAAAAGGGAACTCAACCAGAAAGCGGGCAAAATCAGGGGCGATGTCGCTCAGGCTGTTAACGACGGCTTCGCCGCCCTTACCGTCAACGCGCTGCAGCATTTCCATACCGGTAGTAAAACGTTCTGAAGTCACGATCTTTCCTCATAATGTGGGGTGTGATGAGGAGATTAAGAAAGTTTGCCGGGCTTGAGTAATACCCTTTTCGTGATACCTTTTCGGTATGACAAATTTACGCCTCTATTCTCTGGATCTTCGTCTGCTACGCTATTTTGCCGTGGTGGCGGAGGAGAACAATATTAGCCGGGCGGCGCAGCGCTTATTTATCTCACAGCCGCCGCTTAGCCGTCATATCCGTCACCTGGAAGAGCAGCTGGGAACCGCGCTATTCGTGCGCCATACCCGGGGCCTGATCCTGACCGAGGACGGGCAGCGGGTGCTGGATATGATTCGCCCTCTGCTGGCGCTACAGGAACAAACCTTAACCGCACTGGGCCAGCTGTCTGATAGCGGGCAGCCGCCGCTGCGGCTCGGGCTGACAACCGCCTTTGAACAGGGGGTCTTTACCGCCGCTGAAGCTGCGCTGAGGGATAATGCCCGCACTTTGCAGATTAGCCGTCACGGCTCGCCATCCCTGGCGCAGCAGGTGCGCAAGGGCCGGCTGGACGCGGCGCTGGTGGCGCTTCCCCTTGATGCCAGCGGGCTGGTTTTGTCCCCCTTGCCCTATCAGGAGCCGCTGATCGCCGCGCTGCCGGCGTCATGGCCGGAATCCAGCGTCGCCGGACTGGCCCTAAGGGACTTTAACCATCGGCCGCTGTTTTGGTTTAAACGCGAGCGCAATCCGGCATTTTTTGACTACACCCGACGGATGTTTGAACGCGCGGGGTATACGCCTGCCTACGTGGAAGAGCCCGTAGAACATGACGTTCTGCTGGCCCGCATCGCGCGCGGGGAGGGGATGATTTTGCTGCCGGCATCCTTTGCCGCTATCCAGCGTCAGGGCGTGGTATTTCATCCGCTGGATGGGGCCAGCCTGCATTTTCCGCTGGCGTTAGGCGTGGTAACGCTGCCGCAGAATGACGCTTTGCGTGCGTGGCTGATCCCTGTGCTTGAAGAATCATTAGCTTAGCGCCAAACCCTACGGCGTTTAGCCGAAATGACGTGAACCAATTTCATCTTCCCTGAATATTCCTCACTCTTTACGCTGATTTTTCTGTTGACGCCCGGGCTCTTTTCCGTCATTTTTACATCTGGACGTCTAAACGTATAGAAGTTCGCAACACGACAAACAATAAAATGCGATTGATGAGGTAAGGTATGAGCTTTTTTCACGCCAATCAGCGGGAAGCCCTGAATCAGAGCCTGGCAGAAGTGCAGGGCCAGATTAATGTGTCTTTTGAATTCTTTCCGCCGCGGACCAGTGAAATGGAGCAAACCCTGTGGAAATCCATCGATCGCTTAAGCAGCCTGAAGCCAAAATTTGTTTCAGTGACGTACGGGGCTAACTCCGGTGAACGCGACCGTACCCACAGCATCATCAAAGGTATCAAAGAACGTACCGGCCTTGAGGCGGCGCCGCACCTGACCTGTATCGACGCCAGCCGCGACGAGCTGCGCACAATTGCTCAGGATTACTGGAACAACGGGATCCGCCATATCGTCGCCCTGCGCGGCGACCTGCCGCCGGGTAGCGGTAAGCCGGATATGTACGCTGCGGACCTGGTTACACTGCTGAAAGAAGTAGGCGATTTTGATATCTCCGTTGCGGCTTATCCGGAAGTCCATCCGGAAGCGAAAAGCGCCCAGGCGGATCTCCTGAACCTGAAGCGTAAGGTCGATGCCGGCGCGAACCGGGCGATTACCCAGTTCTTCTTTGATGTTGAAAGCTACCTGCGTTTTCGCGATCGCTGCGTCTCCGCGGGGATTGATGTTGAAATTATCCCGGGAATTCTGCCGGTATCCAACTTCAAGCAGGCGAAGAAATTTGCCGACATGACCAACGTGCGTATTCCAACGTGGATGTCGAAAATGTTCGAAGGTCTGGATAATGATGCGGAAACTCGCCAGCTGGTGGGGGCGAACATCGCCATGGATATGGTCAAAATTTTAAGCCGTGAAGGGGTGAAGGATTTTCACTTTTACACCTTAAACCGCGCGGAGATGAGCTACGCGATTTGCCACACGCTGGGCGTGCGCCCGGCGGTGTAAAAAAAGGCCCTCTTCGAGGGCCTTTTTTGTTTATTCCCACTCCTCCAGGAAACGTTGCCCGTACTGGTCAGCGACCAGCAGCGCGGCGTAGACCTGATCCGCCGTGGCTCCGCCAGGCATATTATGGATAGTTTCTCCCTCTGCGCAGGCGGCTTCGGCGACGATCCGCATTTTACGCGGAATATCCTCTTTGATATCCAGCTGGGCCAGGGTGAGCGGCAGGCCCACGCTGTGACACAGAGCGGCGGCGGTTTCAATCTCTTCTACCGGCGCGTTTTCCAGCACCAGCTGCGTCAGCGTTCCGAAGGCAACCTTTTCTCCGTGATAGTAATGATGGGCGTCCGGCAGGGCGGTCAGGCCGTTGTGAATCGCGTGCGCGGCGGCGAGGCCGCCGCTTTCAAAACCGACGCCGCTGAGATAGGTGTTGGCCTCGATAACTTTTTCCAGCGCCGGCGTGACAACATGCTGCTCCGCCGCCAGCATCGCTTTTTCACCCTCTTCAATCAGCGTGTGGTAGCACAGTTCAGCCAGCGCCAGCGCCGCCTGCGTGCACTTGCCGCCGGCCATGGTGGTAGCGCCGCTGCGCGAACAGGCGCGGGCTTCAAACCAGGTGGCCAGCGCGTCGCCGATACCGGCCGCCAGCAGGCGTGGCGGAGCGCCGGCAACAATCTGGGTATCAACAATAACCATGTTTGGGTTGCGCGGCAGCATCAGATAGCTGTCGAACTCGCCCTCGTCGGTATAGATAACCGAGAGCGCGCTGCAGGGGGCGTCGGTGGAGGCGATGGTTGGGGCAATCACCACAGGTAGATTCATAAAATGTGCTAATGCTTTTGCGGTATCCAGCGTTTTTCCGCCGCCGATACCCAGCACGGCATTGCAGCGGGCTGAACCTGCAATATCGCGCAAGCGATTGATTTCATTATGTGAGCATTCGCCACCGAACGGGGCGATTTCGGCGACAAGGCCGGCTTCGGTCAGGCTTTGACGCAGCTTTTCTTCGGCAAAGCCCAGCACAAACTTGTCGCCAACGATAAGCCAGCGCTCGGCCAGCGGTTTGAGATAGCCACCGAGGCGGGTGATAGCATTTGCACCCTGAATGTATTTGCCTGGCGATTGAATGATGCGATCCATTTCTATTCCTCCTGGATGACCATGATACCGCCCTCGGGCGGTTAGCCGATCGGGTTACAGGTTCAGATTTCCAAAAGCGCTACTCCAGTCGTGCTCAAACTTCTCTATTGCTGATTCTACCGCAGGCGTGCCGAGCATTTGTTGCGCTACATCTAAAGGAAGGGTGATAGCTTCACACCCGGCCAGCAGGCAGTCCAGCGCCTGGCGCGGGGTTTTAAAGCTGGCGGCCAGGACTTTGCTGCCCGGCGCGTGCAGCTCCAGCAGGGTCTGCAGCTCCTGCACCATACGGATGCCATCGCCGCCCTGGGCGTCAACGCGGTTGACGTAAGGCGCGACGTATTTTGCCCCAGCCAGCGCCGCCAGCAGACCCTGAGAGGCGCTGTAGACCGCGGTACCGAGCGTGGTGATACCCTCTTTTTTCAGCAGCTTTATCGCGGCGAGGCCTTCGGCGGTGACCGGGATTTTGACCACAATGCCGGGTATGGCGTTACTCAGGCGTTTTGCTTCTTCAACCATGCCCTGCGCGTCGCGGCTCATGGTCTGGGCAAACAGGACCCCATCCGGGCCAACGGCTTTTTGCAGGCGCGGCAGAACGTCCCAAACCGATGTTTTTCCCGCCGCGATGATGCTGGGGTTGGTGGTTACTCCGGCCAGCGGGTAGATGCGTGCCAGGCGTTCAACTTCTGCTACGTTCGCGGTGTCCAGATAGAGTTCCATAGCCTTTCCTCAATTCTCAATTCAGTGACGTTGAGATAAGAATACGGTCTCTGCCCGGCGGGTCGCCAGATGACAAATTTGCCAAAAACTGGATAAATGTACGCATTGCGGGTAAGGGTGACTTAGATCACGTTTATCCGCCTGTGCCTGGCGTTCCTGGAGAGATCCGTGGGGATGGCTGCCAGGGAGAACTTACAAAAATCTAGTTTTCCGCCGGCGGATGCTTTTCCGTCAGCTGGCTATGATACTGGCGACGATATTCTGACGGCGAGCGTTCGGTATTTTTACGAAACAGGCGGCAGAAGTAGTTACTGTCGGCAAAGCCGCAGGCGTGGGCGACATCCTTAACCTTCATATCATGGCCCTTTAGCAGCATTCGGGCCTGTTCGAGACGAACGTGGTTCAGGTATTCGTTAAAGCCCATGGGGCCGCATTTCTGGAACAGATGGGAGAGATAGTTGGGGGAGAGGTAAAACTCCTCGGCGACCGACTCACGGGTTAAGGGTTCGGCGAAGCGAGCATCGATATATTTTCGGATGGCTTCAAACAGCGCCTGGCTGCGGGAAGAGGTTTGAACCTGGCTGCCGAGAAGATCGGCGCAGTGGCTTAGCAGGCCGATCACGATGTAGCGCGCCGTTTGCTGCTCCTGCGGCTGCATCTGCATTTCATTGAGAGCCTGCAGCAGAAAGGAGCCCACGCGAGGGCCGCGGCGCGGCGTCTGCACTCTTTCTTCAATATGCAGCGTCTTGCCGTCCCAGCGCTGGAGGGTGAACTCCAGCTGCTGCTTACCAAACTGAATGCTCAACGCGGTGCAGGGTGCCTGCCACTGCGGAAGATTCCAGCCGCCTGCGGGGATATACAGCACATCATAGCGGGCAAGCAGCGCCGGCTCGGCATTGATGCCGGGATCGCCGCGCTGGCCTTCGAGGATAACGTCGAGGCGCGGAAAATCGACCTGCAGCGCCAGCCCGGAGGCCGGGCGATGCTCCGTGGTAAAGCGAACCTGCCTGATTGCCGTCGGGCCTTTAATTAAAGCGTCAATGTGCTGACTGAGATGGCCGTCCATTCCTGCTCCTTAAAAAGCCCCACGTTTTTATCATACCCGACATCGCGGGAAGGGCAAAAGTCAGGCGGATCTCCGCGCATCAGATGTTGCACAATATAAATGTTATGTTATATCGTAACCATCGATTGCAAAAGTTAACTCAGGAGAGAGTAATGACCAGAAAGATACCCGCATTTGCGCTCGGCGTCGGCATGCTGCTGGCCGGTAGCCAGGCTTTTGCCCACGGCCACCACAGCCACGGCCCCGCATTGACGGAGGCGGAAGTTAAGGCGAGCGAAGGCATTTTCGCCGATAAAGACGTCAAGGATCGCCCGTTAAGCGACTGGGATGGAATCTGGCAATCGGTGAATCCGTATCTGCTTAATGGGGACCTGGATCCGGTGCTGGAGCAGAAGGCCAAAAAAGCGGGGGGGAAAAGCGTCGCCGAGTATCGGGAATATTATAAGAAGGGGTACGCCACCGACGTTGATCAAATTGGGATTGAAGACAACGTGATGGAGTTCCACGTCGGGAAAGACGTTAATGCCTGCCGGTACGCCTATTCCGGCTATAAGATCCTGCACTATGCTTCCGGCAAGAAAGGCGTGCGCTATTTATTTGAATGCCAGCAGGCAGACTCGAAAGCGCCAAAATTCGTTCAGTTTAGCGATCATACGATTGGCCCGAGAAAATCACAGCATTTTCATATCTTTATGGGGAATGATTCGCACGAGTCCCTGCTGAAAGAGATGGACAACTGGCCGACGTACTACCCTTATGCGCTGCATAAAGAGCAAATTGTCGACGAGATGCTGCACCATTAATAAAAATCCCCGGATAGGGCGCGTACGGCGCTATCCGGGGATTTATGCTGACGAAGGGCGGAGGTTAGCCGGTGTTACGCATACCAGCAGCAACGCCCGCGATGGTGACCATCAGCGCCTGCTCAACGCGCGGGTCCGGATCCTTGCCCTGCTCTTCCGCCAGACGTGAACGGTGCAGCAGCTCGGCCTGCAGGACGTTCAGCGGGTCGGTATAGATATTACGTAACTGGATAGACTCGGCAATCCACGGCAGATCGGCCATCAGGTGAGAATCGTTGGCGATATCGAGCACCACGTTGATCCCTGAAGACAACAGCTCGCGCAGCTCGCTGCCGAGGCCCCACAGCTCTGGTTTCACCAGGCGCTGATCGTAATATTCCGCCAGCCACAGGTCGGCCTTCGAGAACACCATTTCCAGCATCCCAAGACGGGTTGAGAAGAATGGCCAGTCGCGACACATGGTTTCCAGCTCGTTCTGTTTGCCATCTTCCACCACTTTCTGCAGCGCGGCGCCGGCACCCAGCCAGGCCGGCAGCATCAGGCGGTTCTGCGTCCAGGCGAAGATCCACGGGATTGCGCGCAGTGATTCTACCCCGCCGGTAGCACGGCGTTTCGCCGGGCGTGAGCCGAGCGGCAGTTTGCCCAGCTCCTGCTCCGGAGTGGCGGAGCGGAAGTAAGGTACGAAGTCTTTATTTTCACGAACGTAGCCGCGGTACATTTCACAAGAAATGTCGGACAGCTCGGCCATGATATCGCGCCACTCCGGTTTGGGTTCCGGCGGCGGCAGCAGGTTTGCTTCGAGAATGGCGCTGGTATACAGCGACAGGCTGCTGATGGTGACTTCCGGCAGGCCGAACTTGAAGCGGATCATTTCGCCCTGCTCGGTGACGCGCAGACCGCCTTTCAGGCTGCCTGGAGGCTGAGAAAGAAGCGCCGCGTGCGCCGGGGCGCCGCCGCGGCCGATAGAACCGCCGCGACCGTGGAACAGCGTCAGCTCAATACCGGCTTTTTCGCAGGTTTTGATCAGCGCGTCCTGAGCCTGGTATTGCGCCCAGGAAGCGGCCATGACGCCCGCATCTTTCGCTGAGTCAGAATAGCCGATCATGACCATCTGCTTGCCCTGAATAAAGCCGCGATACCAGTCGATATTCAGCAGCTGGGTCATCACGTCGTTGGCGTTATTCAGATCGTCCAGGGTTTCAAACAGCGGAGCAACCGGCAGCGCGAAGCCAATACCGGCTTCTTTGAGCAGCAGGTGCACGGCCAGCACGTCAGACGGCGTCTTCGCCATGGAGATCACGTAAGCGGCAATGGATCCGTGCGGCGCTTCGGCGATCACTCTGCAGGTATCGAGAACTTCGCGGGTTTCATTGCTTGGCTCCCACTGGCGTGGCAGCAGCGGGCGCTTGGAGTTCAGCTCGCGGATCAGGAATGCCTGCTTGTCGGCTTCTGACCAGCTTTCATAATCGCCGATACCGAGATAGCGGGTCATTTCGCCCAGCGCTTCGGTATGGCGGGTGCTTTCCTGACGGATGTCGATACGTACCAGCGGCACGCCGAACGACTTCACGCGGCGCAGGGTATCGAGCAGCTCACCGTTGGCGATAATGCCCATGCCGCAGGCCTGCAGGGATTTATAGCAGGCATAAAGCGGCTCCCACAGCTGTTCGTTTTGGGTAATCAGGCCGGCGGGTTTCGGCAGCTTCTGTCCTTTCAGGCGAGCTTCCAGCCAGGACTGCGTATCCATCAGCTGGGTACGCAGCTTTTTCATCAGATAGCGGTACGGCTCCTGCGCCCCTTCGGCGCCGGCCATCTCGCGCAGTTCGTCGGTACACTCGACCATCGACAGCTCGGAAATCAGCAGCTGGACGTCTTTGAGGAACAGATCGGTGGCTTTCCAGCGGCTGAGCAGCAGCACGTGGCGGGTGATATCGGAGGTTACGTTTGGGTTACCGTCGCGGTCACCGCCCATCCAGGAGGTGAAGCGCACCGGGACGAAGTCAACCGGCAGCTGATAGCCGAGGTTTTCTTCCAGCTGTTCGTTCAGCTCGCGCAGGTAGTTCGGCACGCCTTCCCACAGGCTGTTTTCGACGACCGCAAAGCCCCATTTCGCCTCGTCAACCGGCGTCGGGCGATATTTACGGATTTCATCGGTGTGCCATGACTGGGCGATCAGCTGGCGCAGGCGGCGCATCAGCTGGTGGTGCTCGTAGTCAGCGATCTCTTTGTTATCGAGCTGCTTCAGGCAGTTATTCACTTCCACCATTTTGTGGATCAGCGTGCGGCGGGTGATTTCGGTCGGGTGGGCGGTTAACACCAGCTCCAGCGACAGCGACTCCACCGCTTTTTTAATGGTGTCTTCGTTGAGATGGGATTGGCCTTTGAGCTTTCTCAGGGTACGGGCAATCACTTCCGGATTGCTGGCCGCTTCGCCGTTTGGCGAAATGCTGTGGTACTGCTCAGCGGTATTGGCCAGGTTCAGAAACTGGCTGAAGGCGCGTGCTACCGGCAGCAGCTCATCGTTGGACAAGTTTTGCAGCGTGGTGAGCAGTTCCTGGCGATTGGCTTCATTGCCCGCGCGTGAAGACTTGGACAATTTACGGATAGTTTCGACACGATCAAGAATGTTCTCTCCAAGTGCATCCTTGATGGTATCGCCCAGCACTTTACCGAGCATACTGACATTACTACGCAAAGCGGAATATTGTTCGTTCATGTTACCCCAGACACCCCATCTCATTTTATTTTGTTATATCCGCTACTCGGCAACGATGAGCCGCGGATAAGCAGCCGTCTTTTATAAAGCCACGTAAAAACCCCCACGTCAATTGTTGCGAAATCGCTTCAGCAAACGAATAAATGGCGGCAATTTGCGAAATTTAACTCAGAGGTCGCTTGATAAGCATTGCTTATGGGAATGTGACAATTGTCACTGTCCCGCCCCTGGCTAAAGGGCGGGAAAAGAGCGATTTTAGTGCCAGCAGAAATGATGGACCACCTGGCTGATAAGCTCGCGGGTAGGCTTAATAAACCGGGTTTCCAGAAACTCATCCGGCTGGTGGGCCTGGTTGATTGAGCCAGGGCCGAGGACCAGCGTCGGGCAGATGGTCTGGATAAACGGCGCTTCGGTGCAGTAGTTAACGACTTCGGTTTGTGCGCCGAGCAGTTTTTCCACCACCTGCACGAGCTGATGATCCGGCGGGCACTCATAGCCGGGGATCGGCGGATGGAGTTCGCTAACGGTTAAACGACCCGGCCAACGTTCGCTGACCGGCGCCAGCGCTTCATCCAGCAGTCCGTTGAGATCGTTGAGCGTCATACCCGGCAGCGGACGAATATCCATATGCAGCTCGCAGCAGGCGCAGATGCGGTTAGATGCGTCGCCGCCGTGAATCGAGCCGAGGTTGAGCGTCGGGTACGGTACGGTGAAGGCGGCAAAGTGATAGCGCTCTTTCAGCACATCGCGCAGCTGCATGATGCGGCCAATGGCGTCGTGCATGAGTTCAATGGCGTTAACTCCGCGCGCCGGATCGCTGGAGTGGCCGGACTGGCCCTGAACGCGCACGGCGGTGGAGATATGGCCCTTGTGCGCTCGCACCGGCTGCAGGGACGTTGGTTCGCCGATAATCGCGCAATCCGGGCGCAGGCGGGTGGTTTCGGCAAAGTAGCGGGCCCCGGCCATGCTGGTCTCTTCATCGGCGGTAGCCAGAATATAGAGCGGTTTTTTGAGTTTACTGACATCAACATCGCGCAGGGCGTCAAGAATAAAGGCGAAGAAGCCCTTCATGTCGGCGGTGCCGAGACCGTAAAGCTTGTTGTCATGCTCGGTGAGGGCGAACGGATCGCGGGTCCAGCGGCCATCATCGAACGGCACGGTATCGGTATGCCCGGCGAGCAGCAGGCCGCCGGCGCCCTGGCCGGTACTGGCCAGCATGTTAAATTTATTGCGCGTATCCGGCACCGGCTGAACTTCGACATTGAAGCCAATTTCGCGAAACCAGCCTGCCAGCAAATTGATTAAAGTCTCATTGCTCTGATCCAGCGACTCTTCGGTTGCGCTGATGGAAGGTGTGGCGATCAATGCGCGGTAAATCTCGATGAACGGTGGTAAATTGTTTTTCATTGTTGACACACCTCGGGTCATGATAGTATCAATATTCATGCAGTATTTGTGAATAAAAATACATTATCGTTGAGCGTAAGAAAACCCATCTAATGTAAGGAAATACTCTTACGGCTTAACAGGGTGAGGAAGATAACGGTCTTCCCAGGCAAACAGATGTAAGAAGGTGAAGAGCCCCAATGTTGAATACGCTGATAGTGGGTGCCAGCGGTTATGCCGGCGCAGAGCTAGTGACCTATGTAAATCGCCATCCTCATATGACCATAACCGCTTTGACGGTCTCCTCGCAAAGTAATGATGCGGGGAAATTGATTTCCGATTTACATCCGCAGCTGAAAGGTATTGTCGATCTGCCGCTGCAGCCAATGTCAGATATCAGCGAATTTAGCGCCGGGGTGGATGTCGTCTTCCTTGCAACCGCCCATGAAGTGAGCCACGACCTGGCGCCGCAGTTTCTCGCCGCCGGCTGCGTGGTGTTCGATCTCTCCGGCGCGTTCCGCGTGAACGACGGCGCTTTCTACGAGAAATATTACGGCTTTACTCATCAGCATCCGGCGTTGCTTGAGCAGGCGGTATATGGCCTGGCCGAGTGGAGCGTCGAGCGGCTTAAAGAGGCAAATTTAGTCGCCGTTCCGGGCTGCTACCCGACCGCAGCCCAGCTGTCGTTAAAACCGCTGATCGATGCCGGGCTGCTGGATCTTAACCAGTGGCCGGTGATCAACGCGACCAGCGGCGTTAGCGGAGCGGGCCGTAAGGCGGCGATCGGCAACAGCTTCTGTGAAGTGAGCCTGCAGCCGTACGGTGTTTTCAACCATCGTCACCACCCGGAAATCTCTACTCACCTTGGTGCTGAGGTTATTTTTACTCCGCATCTGGGCAACTTTAAGCGCGGCATTCTGGAAACCATCACCTGTCGTCTGAAACCGGGCGTCAGCAAAGAGCAGGTGGCCGCCGTTTTCCAGCAGGCATACGCCGATAAACCGCTGGTACGTTTATACGATAACGCGCTGCCGGCATTGAAAAACGTCGTGGGTCTGCCATTCTGTGATATCGGTTTTGCGGTCCAGGATGAGCATATCATCGTGGTGGCGGCGGAAGATAACCTGCTTAAAGGCGCAGCGGCGCAGGCAGTACAGTGCGCGAATATTCGTTTCGGCTTCGCTGAGACGCAGTCTCTTATTTAAGGTGTGATGATGAACCCATTAATTATCAAACTCGGCGGCGTGTTGCTGGATAGCGAAGAAGCGCTGGAGCGTCTGTTTACCGCGCTGGTGAATTACCGTGAAACGCATCAGCGTCCGCTGATTATCGTGCACGGCGGCGGCTGCGTGGTCGATGAGCTGATGAAGCAGCTTAACCTGCCGGTAAGCAAGAAAAATGGGCTGCGGGTAACGCCGGCGGATCAAATCGACATTATTACCGGCGCGCTGGCGGGAACCGCCAATAAAACGCTGCTGGCGTGGGCGAAAAAGCACGGTATAGCCAGCGTTGGCCTGTTCCTCGGCGATGGCGATAGCGTTAAGGTGACTCAGCTTGCCGAAGATCTGGGGCACGTTGGCCTGGCCCAGCCGGGCTCGCCGGCGCTGATTAATACCCTGCTGGCGAGCGGCTACCTGCCGGTGGTTAGCTCTATCGGCGTTACCGATGAAGGGCAGCTGATGAACGTCAACGCCGATCAGGCAGCGACCGCGCTGGCGGCCACTCTCGGCGCCGATCTGATCCTGCTTTCCGACGTCAGCGGTATCCTTGATGGCAAAGGTCAGCGCATTGCGGAGATGACCGCGGAGAAGGCGGAGCAGCTGATTGAACAGGGTATTATTACCGACGGCATGATCGTAAAAGTGAACGCCGCGCTGGATGCGGCGCGCGCGCTGGGTCGCCCGGTGGATATTGCCTCCTGGCGCCACGCGGAGCAGCTGCCGGCGCTGTTTAACGGCACGCCGATCGGCACGCGTATTCTGGCCTGATTGAAAACATTTGCAGACGGGAAGCGTAGGGCTTCCCGGCAGAAATAAACAAATTTGAAGGAAGCACATTATGGCACTTTGGGGCGGGCGTTTTACTCAGGCAGCAGATCAGCGGTTCAAACAGTTCAACGACTCTTTGCGCTTCGACTATCGCCTGGCGGAGCAGGATATCATTGGCTCTGTTGCCTGGTCCAAAGCGCTGGTGACGGTTGGCGTGCTGAGCGCTGGCGAACAGCTGGAGCTGGAAGAGGCGCTGGGCGTCCTGCTGGAAGAGGTGCGGGCTAACCCGCAGCAAATCCTGGAAAGCGATGCTGAAGATATTCATAGCTGGGTGGAAGGCAAGCTGATCGACAAAGTCGGCCAGTTGGGTAAAAAACTGCATACCGGCCGTAGCCGCAACGATCAGGTGGCGACTGACCTGAAGCTGTGGTGCAAGGATACTATCGCCGAGCTGCTCTCTGCGAATCGTCAGCTGCAGGGCGCGTTAGTTGAAACGGCGCAGAATAATCAGGATGCCGTGATGCCGGGCTACACTCATCTGCAGCGCGCGCAGCCGGTTACGTTCGCCCACTGGTGTCTGGCCTATGTGGAAATGCTGGCGCGTGATGAAAGCCGTCTGCAGGACTCCCTGAAGCGCCTCGACGTCAGCCCGCTGGGCAGCGGCGCGCTGGCGGGTACCGCCTATGAAATCGATCGTGAACAGCTGGCCGGCTGGCTGGGCTTCGCTTCCGCGACCCGCAATAGCCTGGATAGCGTGTCCGACCGTGACCACGTTCTGGAGCTGCTTTCCGGCGCCTCGATTGGGATGGTGCACCTGTCGCGTTTTGCTGAAGACCTGATTTTCTTTAATACAGGCGAAGCGGGCTTTATTGAACTCTCCGATCGCGTGACCTCCGGCTCATCCCTGATGCCGCAGAAGAAAAACCCGGACGCGCTGGAGCTGATCCGCGGTAAGTGCGGCCGTGTTCAGGGGGCGCTGACCGGCATGATGATGACACTGAAAGGCCTGCCGCTGGCCTACAACAAAGATATGCAGGAAGATAAAGAAGGGCTGTTTGACGCCCTCGATACCTGGCTTGATTGCCTGCATATGGCCGCACTGGTGCTGGACGGCATTCAGGTGAAGCGCCCGCGTTGCGAAGAAGCGGCGCAGCAGGGTTACGCCAATGCGACCGAGCTGGCGGATTATCTGGTGGCGAAAGGCGTACCGTTCCGTGAAGCGCACCATATTGTCGGCGAAGCGGTTGTCGAGGCGATTGCTCAAGGTAAGCCGCTGGAAGCGCTGGCGCTGGCGGACCTGCAGAAATTCAGCAGCGTGATTGCCGATGATGTCTACCCCATTCTGTCGCTGCAATCCTGTCTTGATAAGCGCGCGGCCAAAGGCGGTGTTTCACCGAAGCAGGTTGCGCAGGCGATCGCCGATGCGCAGCAGCGCCTGGTTTAAGCCGGTAGCCTGCTGGCCCCGGCGGGCGTATTAGGGACCAAAAATTAGAAGCTCGAGCGATGCTCGGGCTTTTTTATGCAAAAAAAAGCGGACACGAGGTCCGCAAAAGTTCACGTTGGCTTTAGTTGTTCGGTTAGGGAAAACGTTGAGGCAATTCGGTGATTTTCTGATACCGGCCTCGTTTCTGGGCTTATTATTGAACAGAAAACTTGATAGGGATAATCGTTCGTTGCTATGCTATCTATCGCCATGAACTATCATGGCGACGGAGGATGAATAATGAATATTCGCGATCTTGAATACCTGGTTGCGCTAGCCGAGCACCGCCACTTCCGGCGCGCCGCGGACTCTTGCCACGTTAGCCAACCCACGCTTAGCGGGCAGATCCGCAAGCTGGAGGATGAGCTTGGGGTTATGTTGCTGGAGCGCACCAGCCGTAAGGTTCTGTTTACCCAGGCTGGACTGCTGCTGGTGGATCAGGCGCGTACGGTGTTGCGCGAAGTAAAAGTGCTCAAGGAAATGGCAAGCCAACAGGGCGAGACGATGTCCGGGCCGCTGCATATCGGCCTGATTCCAACTATTGGCCCGTATCTGCTGCCGCAGATTATCCCGATGCTGCACCAGACTTTTCCAAAGCTGGAAATGTATCTGCATGAAGCTCAAACCCATCAGCTGCTGGCCCAGCTGGATAGCGGCAAGCTTGACTGCGCTATCCTGGCGCTGGTTAAAGAGAGCGAAGCCTTTATTGAGGTGCCGCTGTTTGATGAGCCGATGATGCTGGCTATCTACGAAGATCACCCGTGGGCCAACCGTGACCGCGTGCCGATGTCCGATTTAGCCGGGGAGAAGCTGCTGATGCTGGAAGATGGCCACTGTCTGCGCGATCAGGCGATGGGCTTCTGTTTCGAGGCCGGTGCGGATGAAGATACGCATTTCCGCGCCACCAGTCTTGAAACGCTGCGTAACATGGTTGCTGCCGGGAGCGGTATTACCCTGCTGCCTGCGCTAGCGGTGCCGCAGGAGAGAAAGCGCGATGGCGTGGTGTACATTCCGTGCATTAAGCCCGAGCCGCGACGCACCATTGGGCTGGTTTATCGCCCCGGTTCGCCGCTGCGCAGCCGCTATGAACATCTGGCGGAGGCCATCCGTAGCACTATGGATGGCCATTTCGACGAAGCGTTAAAACAGGCGGTTTAAGCCATTTAACGCGGCTACCCGATAGGCTTCCGCCATCGTCGGGTAGTTAAAGGTGGTGTTGACGAAGTACTCGATGGTGTTACCGCCACCTTTCTGCTCCATAATCGCCTGGCCGATGTGAATAATTTCGGCCGCGCGCTCGCCAAAGCAATGAATGCCAAGGATCTCTTTCGTTTCCCTGTGGAACAGGATTTTCAGGGTTCCCACGCTCATACCGACGATCTGCGCGCGCGCCAGGTGCTTGAACTGTGCGCGACCCACTTCGTACGGGACCTTCATGGCGGTCAGCTGCTGCTCGGTTTTACCCACTGAGCTGATTTCCGGGATGGTATAGATCCCGGTTGGAATATCTTCAATCAGATGGGCCGAAGCCTCGCCTTTAATCAGCGCCTGCGCGGCGATGCGTCCCTGATCGTAAGCGGCCGAAGCCAGGCTCGGATAGCCGATAACGTCGCCAACGGCATAGATATGCGGCAGCGCGGTCTGATACATGCTGTTCACCTTCAGCTGGCCGCGGCTATCGGTTTGCAGACCGATATTTTCCAGCGCCAGGGAGTCGGTATTACCGGTACGACCGTTGGCATACAGCAGGCAGTCTGCCTTCAGTTTTTTGCCCGATTTCAGATGCATGATCACGCCATCATCCACGGCTTCAATCTTCTCGTACTCTTCGTTGTGACGAATCACCACGCCGCTGTTCCAGAAGTGATAGGAGAGGGAGTCGGACATCTCCTGGTCGAGGAACGCCAGCAGCCGATCGCGGGTGTTGATCAGGTCCACCTTCACTTCCATCCCGCGGAAGATTGACGCGTATTCGCAGCCAATGACCCCTGCGCCGTAGATGATCACATGGCGCGGCTCGTGCTGAAGGCTGAGAATGGAGTCGCTGTCGTACACGCGGGGATGGGAAAAATCGACGTCCGTCGGATGGTACGGACGTGAGCCGCAGGCGATAACGAATTTTTCGGCGGTGACCGTTTCAACGGTGCCGTCGTGACACTCCAGGGCCAGCGTATGGTCATCAACGAAGTGCGCATTGCCCTGCAGGATTTCGCAGTGGTTGCGCTCATAGAATCCCTGACGCATATGGGTCTGCTGGTTAATGACGCTGTCGGCATGGTTAAGAATGTCGGCGAAGGAGGAGCGAAGAAGGCGGGAATGGTCGCTGTAGAGAGGGTTTTGGTTAAACTCGATAATACGGCTGACGGCGTGGCGGAGCGCTTTCGACGGGATGGTTCCCCAGTGGGTACAGCCACCGCCGACGTTATGGTAGCGTTCAATAACGGCAACGCGGGCTCCCTGTTTAACCAGTCCCATCGCAGCGCCTTCGCCGCCGGGGCCGGAACCAATTACTATTGCATCATAATCCCAAGAGTGCGACATGGCATTACTCACCTGTTTTATACATAAAATAAACACGATGATAACATTCGCCGCAGTTTAACCCAATTATCGTTGTGCTTTTTTGCGGCATAAAAGCATGATCGGCTCGTAAACAATCTTTCACAAACCAGTGTAAACCGATTAGTTTTATCTCTGGTATAGTGCCAGCAGGGCTATTGGAAGGATTCATACAACGTGATGGGCGTAAGAGCGCTACAAAAAGAGAAAACCCGGCGTTCGCTGGTAGAAGCGGCATTTAGCCAACTTAGCGCCGAACGGAGTTTCGCCAGCTTAAGCCTGCGTGAAGTTGCGCGTGAGGCGGGGATCGCGCCGACCTCCTTTTATCGTCATTTTCGCGATGTCGATGAGCTCGGTCTGACGATGGTCGATGAGAGCGGACTCATGCTGCGCCAGCTAATGCGCCAGGCGCGCCAGCGTATTGCCAAAGGCGGCAGCGTGATTCGCACCTCGGTCTCTACCTTTATGGAGTTTATCGGCAATAACCCGAACGCTTTTCGCCTGTTGTTGCGCGAACGTTCAGGGACTTCCGCGGCGTTTCGTGCCGCCGTGGCGCGCGAAATTCAGCATTTCATCGCGGAACTTGCCGATTATTTAGAAATCGAAAATCACATGCCGCGCGCCTTTACTGAAGCGCAGGCCGAAGCGATGGTCACCATCGTGTTTAGCGCCGGCGCTGAGGCGCTGGACGTCGGGCTTGAACAGCGTCGACAGCTGGAAGAACGGCTGGTGCTGCAGCTAAGAATGATCTCGAAAGGCGCGTATTACTGGTATCGCCGTGAACAAGAAAAAATATCAAATCATTCCGTATAACGTGAAGGACGAGCAATGAAACACTCAGTTCAAGATAAAGGTACGCTGCTGCTGGCGCTGATCGCTGGCTTATCGATTAACGGAACCTTCGCCGCATTGTTCAGCTCGATTGTTCCCTTTTCCATTTTCCCGGTGCTGTCTCTGCTGCTGACGGTCTACTGCCTGCACCAGCGCTATCAGAACCGGAGTATGCCCGTGGGGCTGCCGGGCCTGGCTGCTGCCTGTTTCATTCTCGGGGTTCTGCTGTACAGCACCGTGGTGCGGGCGGAGTATCCGGACATCGGCTCTAACTTCTTCCCGGCCGTGCTGTCGGTCATTACGGTATTCTGGATAGGCTACCGGATGCGTAACCGGAAGGATGCGGCGGCAGAGTAACCGCTTAACGCCAGAACCCGGCAAGCATCGTGGTGCCGGGTTCTGTAAAAATCGTCTACCTGCGGGTTAATAAGACGCCGCACTCCATATGATGGGTATACGGGAACTGATCGAACAGCGCCAGACGCGTAATGTCATGGGTCTGGCTGAGGGTTTCCAGGTTCTGGCACAGCGTCTCCGGGTTGCAGGAGATATACAGAATTCGCGGATATGCCTGCACCATTTTCTCCGTTTCGCTATCCAGCCCGCTGCGCGGCGGATCGACAAAAATCGTCTCACACTGATAGCTTTGCAGGTCGATACCCTGCAGGCGGTTAAACTCCCGCACGCCGTTCATTGCCTGAGTAAACTCCTCTGCCGCCATACGGATAATCTGCACGTTATCGATATGGTTGGCCGCAATGTTGTACTGCGCCGCAGCGACGGAAGGTTTGGCGATTTCCGTGGCCAGCACGCGATCGAAATTACGCGCCAGCGCCAGGGAAAAGTTGCCGTTACCGCAGTACAGCTCCAGTAAATCCCCGGTTGCTCCTTGCGTACTCTCCAGCGCCCACTCCAGCATCTGGATATTCATCGCCGCATTCGGTTGGGTGAAGCTGTTCTCAACCTGGCGGTAGATCATTTCGCGACCGGCCACCGGCAGACGTTCGTCGATGTAGTCCTGATCAAGCTCGATTTTCGTTTTGGTTGCCCGGCCAATCAGGTGCACGTTGAGATTTTGCGCGCGCAGCGCGTCGCGTAATGCTTCCGCCTGTTGACGCCACTCGTCGCCAAGCTTTTTGTGATACAGCAGCGATACTACGGCCTGGTTGCTCATGGTCGTCAGGTAGTCGACCTGAAATAGCTTATGCCGCAGAACCGGGTTATCGCGCACGCCGTCGAGGATGGCGACCATCAGCTGATTGATAAGCTCGCTGGCCGCCGGGAAGCTATCGACGCGAATCCGCGATTTGGTCTGCTGGTCAAACATAATGTGGTAGAGATCGTCCCCATCGTGCCACAGGCGGAACTCTGCGCGCATGCGATAGTGGCTGACCGGCGAACGAAAAACCTCCGGAACCGGGGCGGCAAAAGGCGCCATCATTTTTTGCAAACGAATGACTTTCTCTGCCAGCTGCGCTTCATATTGTTCGGTTGGAAGGTGTTCGGGGGTCATGATGCATCCTGAATAAAATAAGTACGCGGGGATTGTAGGGAAAGCATCAGGGAAGTCCAGCCCGGATGATGGATCAAATATAATTATAGAAGTCTGGACTTCTATATGTTTCTGATTATAGCATTGTGTAACCGGTCCTGTGAGTTAAAAGGGAACCCAGTGTAAATCTGGGGCTGACGCGCAGCGGTAAGGAAGGTGGGATGAACGCAATCTGCAGACACTGCCGATATCCGGTGGGAAGTCCTCATCCATAACACGCCCCGAGCCCGAAGACCTGCCGGTATACGTCGCATTTGGTTTCTATCATCGCGTGCTACTGATGAAACCCGCGGCATCCTTTATATGTTACGGATGCTTTTACAATGATTAAAAAAGCTTCGCTGATGACGGCTCTCTCCGTCACGGCATTTTCCGGCTGGGCGCAAGACAGCAATTCAGACACGTTAGTGGTGACAGCAAATCGTTTTCAACAGCCGGTCAATACGGTCCTTGCACCGACCGATGTGGTTACCCGGGAAGATATCGATCGCTGGCAATCAAAGGATTTAAACGACGTGATGCGTCGTCTGCCGGGCGTTGACGTCGCACAGTATGGTGGGATAGGGCAGAGCTCCTCTTTATTTGTTCGCGGTACCGAAGCGCGGCATGTTCTGGTATTGATTGATGGCATTCCAATGTCACGGGCAGGTATTGCCAACACGATTGATATTGGACAGATTCCGGTGTCGCTGGTCCAGCGAATTGAATTCATCCGCGGCCCGCGTTCTGCGGTTTATGGCTCTGGGGCGATTGGTGGCGTGGTGAATATCATTACGATGACCGATTCAGAGCGTTCGCAGATTAACGCAGAGATGGGGACGAACGGCTATCAGCAGTACGACGGTACCTTCAATCATCGCTTCGGCGATACCGTTGTGACGGCCGCAGGCGCTTACCAGACAACCAAGGGGTTTAACGTTCAACCCGACTCAACCTACAGCGATGACAGCGATCGCGATGGCTATCGCAATAAGTTGTTCTGGGGCGGGGTACAGCATAAATTCAATAATAATTTCTCTGGTTTCTTCCGTGGCTACGGCTACTCCTCAAATGCGGACTACGATCAGGGGTCCGGGGGCTATGCTGGTGGCGGTGATGAAAACCAGAGTTACACCCAGTCCTGGGATACGGGTCTGCACTATAACTCTGGAATCTACTCGTCTCAGCTGATCGCTAACTATCAGCATAGTAAGAATTACAACTACAATGGCCTGGTTGGGCGCTATGGGCCTGGATCCAGCCTGGATGATATGGAACAGCGTTATATCCAGTGGGGTAATAATGTTGAAGTGGGGCACGGGGCGGTAAGCGGTGGCGTTGACTGGAAACAGGAGAAGCTGCAGTCCAGCGGCACAACCAGTACGGATGTCTACAAACGTGATACCACCGGACTCTATATTACCGGGCAGCAACAAATTGACAGCGTAACCCTGGAAGCATCTGGTCGTGAGGATCATGACGAGCAGTTTGGCTGGCATGGAACCTGGCAAACCGCCGCGGGATGGGAGTTTGTCGATGGCTATCGGGCCACGCTATCTTACGGTACCGGCTTCCTGGCGCCATCGTTGGGTCAACAATTTGGTGCAGAGCGTTTTGGGATTGCTTCGAACCCTAATCTGAAACCGGAAGAGTCGAAACAGTGGGAAGCAGGGCTTGAGGGACTCACTGGACCTGTGGACTGGCGCCTGTCTGCGTATCGCTATGAGATTCAGAACCTCATCGACTACGACAATAGCGCGTACTACAACGTGAAGTCTGCGACAATTAAAGGTCTGGAATGGACGGGGAATCTTACCACCGGTCCGGTAGACCATCACCTGACTTTGCAATATGTCGACCCACGTGATGATGAAACTGATAAGGTTCTTTATCGCCGTGCGAAACAGCAGGTGAAGTATGAATTGACAGGAAAGGTATACGATCTTGGCTGGAACATTGCCTATCAATATATTGGTCAACGCTATGACAGCGCCTATGATTCAGCAACATATACGTCCCATGACGTTAAATTAGGCGGCGTTAGCCTCTGGGATGTCGGTTTATCATATCCAGTCACCTCACATCTCACAGTTCGTGGTAAAATAGCCAACCTGTTCGATAAAGATTACGAGACAGTTTATGGCTACCAAACTGCAGGACGAGAATACACCTTGTCTGGCAGCTACACCTTCTGATCCACGTCCCACCGTGCTGGTGTTTGACTCCGGCGTCGGTGGGTTGTCGGTTTATAATGAGATTCGGCAGCTGCTGCCGAATCTGCATTACATCTACGCTTTCGATAACGTGGCTTTTCCTTACGGGGAGAAGAGCGAAGAGTTCATCGTTGAGCGCGTGCTTGAAATTGTCACCGCTGTTCAACAGCGTTATCCGCTGGCGCTGGCCGTCATTGCCTGCAACACCGCAAGTACCGTTTCCCTTCCCGCTCTTCGTGACCGCTTTGCTTTTCCCGTTGTGGGCGTGGTTCCGGCGATTAAGCCTGCGGCCCGCTTGACGGCTAACGGCGTCGTCGGCCTGCTGGCGACGCGCGGTACGGTCAAACGCCCCTATACGCGTGAGCTGATCAGCCGCTTTGCTAATGAATGCAAAATAGAGATGCTGGGTTCCGCGGAGCTGGTCGAGCTGGCGGAAGCGAAGCTGCACGGCGAGCCGGTGCCGTTGGATGAACTGCGGCGTATTCTGCGCCCGTGGCTGCGAATGGCCGAACCGCCTGATACGGTGGTGCTGGGCTGCACCCATTTCCCTCTATTACAGGAAGAGCTGCAGCAGGTGATGCCGGAAGGAACGCGAATGATTGATTCCGGTGCCGCCATCGCCCGTCGCACCGTCTGGCTGCTGGAGCATGAGGCGCCGGATGCGAAATCCAGCGATCCAAACCTGGCATACTGCATGGCGCTGACGGCGGAAACTGAACAGCTTTTACCCGTTTTACAGCGCTACAGCTTTGAAACGCTGGAAAAACTGCCAGTTTAGGCCCGTTTTGGTGAAAAAAGAGACGGTTGAAAAGTTTTTTGAAAACAGGGCTTGTCAACGTCGGAGAACTCCCTATAATGCGCCTCCACTGACACGGAACAATGGCTTACAGGCCGCCGGGTTAGCGGGGTTCAGCGATGAACGCCGACAGAGAAAAGCAAAATAAACGCTTGACTCTGAATGAGGAAAACGTAATATACGGGACCTCGCGACAGAGCGCTAAAGCGCGTC
>NISF01000014.1:67471-67822 GCA_002270295.1 Enterobacter sp. 10-1
AAAGTGACATGGATTCTTAACGTCCTCGGACGAAAAATGAATACCAAGTCTCTGAGTGAACATACGTAATTCATTACGAAGTTTAATTCACGAGCATCAAACTTAAATTGAAGAGTTTGATCATGGCTCAGATTGAACGCTGGCGGCAGGCCTAACACATGCAAGTCGAACGGTAGCACAGAGAGCTTGCTCTCGGGTGACGAGTGGCGGACGGGTGAGTAATGTCTGGGAAACTGCCTGATGGAGGGGGATAACTACTGGAAACGGTAGCTAATACCGCATAACGTCGCAAGACCAAAGTGGGGGACCTTCGGGCCTCATGCCATCAGATGTGCCCAGATGGGATTAGCT
>NISF01000015.1 GCA_002270295.1 Enterobacter sp. 10-1
ACTATATCGTCGGGTATTACAGCTCGCTAAGGCCGCATGACTATAACGGTGGGTTACCCCCAAACGAATCGGAAAATCGATACTGGAAAAACTCTAAAGCGGTGGCCAGTTTTAGTTGACCACTACAAAATAGCGATCTTTTACCGATAACAGAGATCACACTTTTCCGGCTCGTTGAATCACCAGGGTTTAACAGCCTCTCAAAGCTATTTCCGATGGCTTAAAAAAGTACTCATGAACGGTACTATCCTGAACAGCGCAAAATTGAAGCGGGCAAACAGGTTGCCGATCGTTGCGATTAACCTTTTTATTATGCTGTTGGTCGCTGATTCCTGGCGTCTGTAAACTGAATATTCCCGTCGTGGATCTCCCGGCTAATTTTCTCATACTGCAAGCTGATGCTTTCAAGGTGGTTCATTGTGGTTCATTTGGTCATTTGCTGAAAGTTTGCAATTAGGCGCACCACAGTTAACGCCTGTGATCTTTACGTTCTCCATCAACACGGAATAATAGGCCACTTGTTGCCCTGCATGGCTGATATGATAGAACTTGATTTCAGCACTTTTAAGCGTCTGACCAGCTGCAGCGGCTTTGCAAAGGTAGAGTGTAGATCTATCAACTTCCATTTCAATCATCAGTGATGAATGCTGACGTGTGCCAGTGATTTACCCTTGGCGCTGCCTACAGGTAAGTTAATACCGTGACTCAATCCGATGATCTCTGTACTTCCTTTACGGTCTTTAACATCGACAGATCCTTTGAGATCTGCACATCGCCATCGTCCAGAGGTATAGTGGCCTCCTGTTTCAGCTTATAAATGTTACCTCTGGCTAATGAACCTCAATCGCTTTTGTTACATTCTTCTCGGCTTAGCGGCTCTGGGCTGCTTATTTCTTCCCCATGCTTTGGCTATGTGGTTCTTACTGGTTAACGCGCTGACGCTGGCGATTTATGGCGTCGATAAAATGGCGGCCCGCAAAGCCTGGCGCAGAGTCCCCGAGTTGACGTTGCTCGTTTTTGGGCTGGTGGGGGGATGGCCTGGGGCGATTATGGGCCAGCAGCTCTTTCGGCATAAGACGCAAAAGCAGCCCTTCAGGCGCTATTTCTTTATCAGCGTGATGTTGAATGTCGTGGTAACGGCGGCGGTATATCGCTACTTGCTTTACTGAGGCCCGCGAAGTATTCATGAATACCGCTCATAGTGGCTATCCTCCTGCCCGCGATTATCTGCGGGCACAAACCGGTTAACATGCGTCTATCTCATTATCTCCAGATGGATCACCATGCTTAATCCACAGGCACGAACGCAGTCAGCGACGGCTAAAAAAACCACTCTTGCATTTGTACTTATTCTCAGCGCATTAATGGCTGTCACCTCCCTATCAACCGATATCTATCTCCCCGCAATGCCGGTCATGGCGCAAGATTTACAGGGCGATGCAGCGCTGACCATCACCGGTTTTCTTATTGGTTTTTGCATTGCTCAGCTGATTTGGGGGCCGATTAGCGATCGCTTCGGGCGGCGTCTGCCGCTGTTCATCGGTATGGCGCTGTTTGTTATCGGTTCTGTGGGCTGTGCGTTATCAGCGGATATCGTGCAAATCGTCTTCTGGCGCGTTTTTCAGGCTTTAGGCGCCTGCACCGGCCCGATGCTGGCGCGGGCGATGATCCGCGACCTCTTTAGCCGCACCCGGGCAGCGCAGATGCTTTCGACCCTGATGATCATCATGGCCATCGCGCCGATTGCCGGCCCCCTGATTGGCGGGCAAATGATTAAAGTGACGTCGTGGCACGCCATTTTCTGGCTTCTGGCGGTTATCGGAACATTGATGCTGGTTTCGTTATTCTGGCTACCGGAAACATTAGCTGAAAACAGACGTTCGCAGGCGTCGGTATCCAGCGCCTTTCGTAACTATTACGCATTACTGACTAATGGCAAGTACATGCGTTGTACGCTGTGCCTGACGTTCTACTACGTCGCCGCCTATGCCTTTATCACCGGCTCCCCGTTCGTATACATCACGTACTTCGGCGTTGACCCGCAGCATTACGGGTGGCTATTTGCCGTGAACATTGTCGGACTGATGGCGGTGAGCCTGGTCAACCGCCGCCTGGTTCACCGCTATCCGCTGGAAGCGTTACTTAAGATTGCCGTATTCGTCGCTACCCTTGCCGCAATAGTCCTGGCGGTCGCAAGCGGGCTGGGAGTCGGGGGGATTAGCGCGATCGCAGGAGCCGTATTCGTCTTCTTCTCCATGAACGGCATCATTGCTGCAACGTCTACGGCGTGCGCGCTGGACGCCGTACCGAGCGTTGCCGGTTCCGCATCGGCGCTGATGGGGGCGCTGCAGTACGGTAGCGGCATCATCTCTTCGCTGCTGCTGGCGCTGTTCAGCGACGGCACGCCGTGGACCATGGGCTGGATTATTGCGGCGTTTACGGCCGCCAGCGCCTTAATGGCGCTGACCATTCAGATAAAAAAATAACCTTCACCTGACGTCTCCCGTTCGGGTTTATGAATTTCATTCATAGCGCCTATTTAATGGGCGTAATTATCTTTCCCCGTGACTTCGCTAATCTGGGGGTCGTCAGGCGAATAAATATGAGTAACGGCCGGCCCGTCAGGCCGGCCGGGATAGTGACGGCGGCGAATTAAATATTCTTATCGAAGAAGACGTCCAGCTTCCGCACAGCCTGGTCAACGTATTTGGGAACCCAATACGTTTCGATATGGGTCGCGCCGTCGATCAGGAAGAGCTCTTTGTCCTTCGTGCCGGTGGCTTTAGCGAATGTATCTTCGGTCATATACAGCGTATCCGCTTTTGTACCGGCAATCATTAGCAGTGGTTTATTGATGAGATTGATATGGTCCGTCACGTCAAAGTTCATCAAGTCCAGCAGGCTGCTGGTGGTGTATTTAAACGTTGAGTTCGGGTGGGCGTGGGTTTTCCAATAGTACTCGTAGCCCTGCCGATATAAGGCAAAAGGTAATTTAGCGATCTGCTCATCGGTCAGATTTACATCGCCGGAGTAAAGAATTTCGCCTCCGGCGGCTTCCTGAGCGCGCGCGTCAGAAGCCTGCTGAAGCCGCTGCTGGATAGTATCCCGCTGCGAATCCTGTAACCCATTGCGGCGTACAAGCCCTGAGTTAAACATGCTGATTGTGGCAATCGATTTGAATCGCTTATCCGTTTCTGCTGCAACAAGTGAATACCCGCCGCCTCCGCAGATGCCAAGCAGACCGAGGCGGGAAGTATCCACCCCCGGGTACTGGCTGATGTAGTCAGCCATCCCGTGAACATCCTCAATGCGGTTAGCGGGTTTATCCACGCTGCGAGGCATCCCCCCGCTGCCTCCCTGCCAGGCGGCATCGGCGGTAATCGTAATGTAGCCGTGCTCTGCCAGACGCTGAGCGTACAGCCCGGCAACCTGCTCTTTTACGCCGCCGTTAGGGTGGGCAACCACAACCGCAGGGTACTTTTTCGCGGGATCGTAGTTGGCCGGCGTATAGACGTTCGCGGCAATCTGGATGCCGTGCAGATCGTATTTCACCGGGTGGATGTTGACCTTGCCTTTGACGTTTTCGGTGATAGCGCCGTCATAGACGAGAGTAAACGGATTCTTTTTGTAATCAGCCGCATGGGCCGAGGTGATTCCGGCCATTGCCGTAAACAGCATGGCGCTTAACAGCGTGAATTTCATGGTATCTCCCAACGAGTAACGGCCTGTCCATGCAGGTCCGCAAGATCAAAATTGCGGGTTCAGAGTAGGGAGCGAGGACTGTCAGCATCGTGACAGGCCAATAACATTTTTGTCAGGAAGCCGCGGTTTGGCAGGCGCCAGTTTCTGACAGGGCTGTCAGGCAACCGTCAGCTTTATGTTGGCAATCAGGCAGCACAATGACCGCAGATTACACGAGGCTGATGTTCAATTAGCGCAGAAAAGGAGCGAACCATGAAAAGCCAAAACAATCCGGCGCTGCCCGGGCGACGTAAGCTTTTAGCGGCCGGAGCCGGCATCGCCGCGGCGTCACTGCTTCCCCACGCCCTGGCAGCAGGGAAATCCTCTTCGTCGGATTCATCCGGACAAGGCAGCCAGCGCTCCGCTACGCCGGGCAGACGCAGGCTCGGGGAGCTGGAAGTCTCCGCCGTGGGGTTGGGCGTTCAGAACATGAGCCGTAAATACGACACCTCTACCCCGTGGCGTCCCGAGATGGTGAATATTATTCGCCGGGCATTTGATGAGGGCGTGACGTTTTTTGACGCAGCCGAAGCCTACGGTCCCTTTGAAGTGGAGAAGATCCTCGGGGAAGGGGTGGCTCCTTTCAGGGATAAAATCGTTATCGCCACGAAGTTTGGCTGGAACATCGATCAGCAGACCGGCAAGCGCCTGCCGGGCCTCAACAGCCGGCCGGAGCATATCAGAGCGGTTGTCGAAAATATGCTCAAACGCCTGCGGACCGATCGCATCGACTTGCTGTATCAGCACCGGGTCGATCCTCAGGTTCCGATCGAAGATGTCGCCGGCGTGATTAAGGATTTAATGGATCAGGGAAAAGTCCTGCACTGGGGACTGTCGGAAATGGGCATCAATACGTTAAGGCGGGCCCATGCGGCCGTACCCGTCACCGCCGTACAAAGCGAATATTCGATGCTCTGGCGGGGACCGGAAAAGCACGTGCTTCCGGTATGCGAAGAGCTGGGAATTGGGTTTGTGCCGTGGAGCCCGTTAGGCGTGCAGTTTTTAACCGGCTGGATTGATGAGAATACCCGGTTTGCCGCCGGTGATTTCCGCGCGACGGAAACGCGCTTCTCGCCCGATAACCTCGCGCACAACTTACAGCTGGTTGAGTTACTGAAAGCCTGGGCGATAAGAAAAAATGCCGCGCCAGGTCAGATAGCGCTGGCATGGCTGCTGGCTCGCAAACCCTGGATTGTCCCGATCCCCGGCACCACAAACCAAGACCATATGCGGCAAAACACGGCTGCCGCAGGAGTCTCGCTGACGCCCGCCGAGATGGCCGAGCTCAGCCGTTCGCTGGATGCGATCGCTATCCAGGGCCAACGGCTGCCGGATGCCGTGCAGGTTTATTCCGATGTTGAAGCGCCGTTGAAAGGTTAAGAGGAAGTCTCGTTATGCGTCTGCTGTTAGTCGAAGATGAAGAAAAAACGTCAACCTATCTCAGCCGTGCGCTGGGTGAGTCCGGATTTACGGTGGATGTTTCTGCCGATGGCGCTGAAGGGCTTCACTACGCGCTGGAATTCGACTACGACGCGATAATCCTCGACGTGATGCTGCCGGGAATGGATGGCTACCGGGTGCTTGAGGGCGTGCGGGCCAGTAAACAAACCCCCGTGCTGATGCTATCCGCGCGGGGATCGGTTGACGAGCGCGTCAAAGGGCTTCGCCTCGGCGCTGATGACTACCTCCCCAAACCGTTCTCGCTCATTGAGCTGGTGGCGCGTATTCAGGCGCTGGTGCGGCGCCGGTCAACGGATGGGGTTGATATCACCCAGCTGCAAATTCACGATCTGCATCTCGACCTGCTGGCTCGCCGGGTGTTTCGCGCCGGTTCGCGGCTGGAGCTGACCGCCAAAGAGTTCTCTCTGCTGAGCCTTCTCGCCCGTCATCAGGGAGAAATCCTGTCGAAGATGATGATTGCTGAGCAGGTATGGGACATGAATTTTGACAGCGACGCCAACGTGGTTGAGGTCGCCATTAAACGCCTGCGGGCCAAAGTTGATGCCCCGTTCGCCGTTAAATTACTTCATACCGTACGCGGTATGGGATACGTCCTCGAAGTCAGGCCTGAATAAATGAAGAGGATAAGCATGACCAGACGCTCCATCTCAGTCCATCTGGCGCTGATGTTCGCGCTATCCGCACTGCTGATCGTCTCGGTTATCGGCATTCTGCTGCGAAGCTCGTTGCACGACTCGCTGCAAAAGCAGATGCACAACGAGCTGTTATTCCGTGAGTCATTAATGAGCCCGTGGATCGCCGCGCGTACCTCGGCCGACGGCTGGTCAACGCTGGCCAATAAATTCACCGTGCTGGCCAATTCAGAAGGCGAGCGCGTTCGCTACTGGATAGTGAGCAATAATCCACGATTCAGCGTGGGGGGAACGCCGCCGGTTGGGGTTGAGTGGTCCGCGTTGCGGGAGGGCTTTAATAAAGCGCCCGGCGCATCGGAAGGCGCATGCTCGCTGTTCCTGTTAGTAAAAACTATCCCCGCAAACGGCGAAAGACCTGCGCTACGCTACGTGGTTGCCATCGACTCCACGCCGTACATGGGCACTCTCGATGCGTTCACCCATACGCTGCTGGTTATTGCCGCATTGGGGGTATTTATCGTCGCTTTGCTGGGCTATATGGTCTCAAGGATTGGTATGCGGCCGGTGGGGGCGCTCGGTAAACAGGCGCAGCATCTCGCGCCGGGGGATCACGGCCAGCGCCTGGATACCAACGCATTGCCCGGAGAGCTACGGCAGCTAGCCTCATCCTTTAACGGAGTGCTGGAGCGTCAGGAGGTCGCCTGGCGACAGCTTGAAAGTTTTAACGCCGACGTTGCCCATGAACTCCGTACGCCGCTGACCAATCTGATTGGCCAGACGCAGCTGGGGCTCTCACGTCGACGTTCGCATGATGAGCTGGAAGAGTTGCTGGGGTCAAATCTCGAAGAGCTTGAGCGAATGACGTCGATCGTTAACGACATGCTGTTTCTGTCCCATGCGCACGCGGGCGAACATGCCTCCCAGCTTGCGCCGGTCTCCCTGCGTGAGGAGACGCTAAAAACAGCGGAGTATGTCGAACCCTCCTTTGCTGAGAAACAGCTTTCCCTTGACGTTGAAGGCGATGTCACCGCGCATATTGACCGGCGGTTGTTCCACCGTTCACTGGCCAATTTGCTGGAAAACAGCGCAAGGCATTCGCCCGCTAAAAGTACGGTTACCGTCAGGTTGAGCGCAAAGAATAATCAAGCCTGCGTTGAGGTTTCGAACCCAGGCGATCCCATTGCGGCAGCGCATTTGCGTCGGCTTTTTGAACGTTTTTATCGCGTCGACTCATCTCGTGCGCGGAGTGATACGCATCATGGGCTGGGGTTATCGATCGTCCGTGCCGTGGCGATTATGCATCGGGGGGACGTCTTTGCGCGCAGCGAAGGGGGGATCAACACGTTTGGACTGACTTTGGCAATGCAGCCGGATAAAAAAACCGGCAGCGCCTTCGCCGGGGCGGGGGAGGCAAAAAGGCGGGCCAGCCAGGCTGACGCAATTGTCAGGCGTTCGTCAGCCTGACGACATCGCCCCCTCGTTAGAATCATCGCAGGCCATCCCCTTCCAACGATAAGGACGCTTTGTATGACTCAACGTTTACGCTACCTCGGGCTACTGCTGCCGCTCATTGCTTTTACATCCTCGGCCGCGGAGCAAAATGCCGCCGTCCATATTGCCGCCGCCGGTAGCCAGAGCGCGGTATCCGGGCCGGCGGAAAATTTTAGCGGCCGCGTCCGGGTTGAGCCGCTCTTCAGGCCGGATAGCGACATCAACGTTTCCGCAGCTTATGTCACGTTTGAGCCCGGAGCGCGATCCGCCTGGCATACGCACCCTGCGGGTCAGAGGCTCATTGTGACCTACGGCGTAGGGCTTACGCAGCAGGAAGGCCAGCCGGTACAGGTCATTCGCCCTGGCGATGTCGTCTCTTGCCCGCCGGGCGTCAGGCACTGGCATGGCGCAGCGCCGGGCAGCGCCATGACGCATCTGGCGATAACCGGGATTGTGGATGGCAAAAGCGTGAACTGGATGGAGAAAGTGACGGATGAACAATACCACGCCCGTTAAGGCATTAACGGCAGCGGCACTGCTGACCTGGGGTTTTAGCCTCACGGCAAATGCCGCGCCGGTGACGAAAGGAGCCACAGAAATGAATCAAGAACAAACCGTTTCAGACTCGTTGTCTGCCCGACAGCAGGCTATCCCTTTGATTGCGGCATCAATGGCCAGCAGTCAGATGGATAAGCTTAATGCGGCGCTTAATCAGGGTCTGGACGCCGGACTCACGATAAACGAAGCCAAAGAGATTCTCGTCCAGCTCTATGCCTATACGGGTTTCCCCCGCAGCCTGAATGCGCTTAATGAGCTGATGAAAGTGGTTGAAGCGCGCAAACAGCGCGGCATCGCAGACGTTGAGGGTAAAGAACCGGGCAAACCGGTTCCCGTCGGGGAGGAACTTCTCCGCACCGGCACCGCAAATCAGACCAAAATCTCCGGGGCTCCGGTTCAGGGGCCGCTTTTTGATTTTGCGCCGGTCATTAATCAGTTCCTGCAAACGCACCTGTTCGGTGACATTTTTGCCCGCGATAATCTCGACTGGCAAAGCCGCGAGCTGGCAACGGTGGGCGCATTAGCGGCTACGCCCGGGGTTGAAGCGCAGCTGTTATCGCATACGCGGGCAAGCATGCGGGTCGGCCTGACGGCAGGACAGCTGCGCCAGCTGGCGCAGGTACTGCGCGAGCATGGTGAAAACGATGCCGCCATGCGGGCCGAACGCGCGCTGCAGCAGGCGCTGGCGAGCAGGTAGAGGAACCGGTATGGAACACGATCCCACCCGCAGAGCGTTAATTACGGCGCTGGCCGGGCTTACGCTGGCTAGCGTCACGCTGGCGCCGGCGGCGTCCGCAGCCGCCAACGTTCGGGGCAGCAGCCGTATTCTGGTGGCGTACTTTTCACGTAGCGGGAATACGCGGGTGATTGCCGGCGTCATTCATCGCAGCCTGAAAGCCGATCTGTTTGCAATCGAACCGGCTGCGCCTTATCCGGAGGACTATTTCCTGACCGTTGAACAGGCAAAAAACGAGCGTGCCCGGGGAACAAAGCCGGCATTAAAAAATAGCGTCGCGGATATCGGGCGCTATAAGACGGTTTATTTAGGCTTCCCCATCTGGGGAACCAGCGTGCCTCCCGTGGTGCAAACCTTTCTGAGTACCCACAACCTTGCGGGTAAATTACTTATCCCCTTCATTACCCACGGCGGCTACGGCAAAGGTGACAGCGAGGATATCCTCGCTGTCCTTGCTCCGGCCGCTCGTCGGGAAAAACCGCTGGTCATTGAATGCGATCAGGAACGCAGAACCACGGAGACGGTAGCCGGTTGGCTAGAGGCGATACGCGGCTGATTTATTGATGCGGGAATGACGTTGCGGACACGCTGACCATCTGCACGACGCACCTTCCTTATATAGGGGGAAAGGAAATACCCACTTCCCGTTATCAGACCTCAATAAGATGCAGGTTGCTGATTTGGTGGGTAATTTATTGAAAGAAAAATAGCTGCCATAGTACGAGATAATATTGAGCCTCCATTATTGAGGGCTCAGAACATCGGCTTTATAAAGGCTAATGTGGCCTCATCGTGGCGAAGGGATGTTGAACGTGACTGTCTGCTTTGAGCTGTGAGTTCAACGGGTCGATGCTATCTTTAACACTTTGTTAGCGTTGATAAGGGATCGACTGGTATGGATAAGAAATTGTCTGGTGGGTGTTTATGTGGGTTTATCAGATTCACTGCGGTGAACCCTTCTTCCTCTCATTCCTGCTCCTGCGATATATGCCAGAAGCATTCTGGCTGCCAGACCGCAGTATGGCTTGAATTCCACTCGGATGATGTTGAATGGACTGGCGAAGGGGGAGTGCCTTCCCTGTTCCGCTCATCCACGGCTTCATCCACGGCTTCATCCAGGGCATTTTGCGCCCGGTGTGGCACCTCAGTCGGCGCTATCGATGACGCTCCGGTGATTGCTTTGCTTAGCGGTATTTTTGACCACAACGAGCGCGCCTTGTTTTCGCCACAATTTCACTCATTTCAAGATATGAAACCTGAATGGTGGAGAAAAATCATGCCTGATACCGCTGTCTAAATAATGAAGCAGTGCCATGTTCAAAGTGACTGCAACGCGATGTCGCTTCAATTATAAGGTTAGTGTTAGTTTTGGCCCTTAGCTGTGTGCAATGAGCGAGGAACGGAATTTGTGACCTTATGAATTAGATTGAACCTGAATCAACATCTTTATTTTCTCTCACCTTGTATCGCTGGGTGTTTATTGGCTGCTGTTGTAATCCAGTCACGGAACCGGCGACTTATCTTCTGCAATATAGCGGACTCTTCGTACACCAGGTAGTACGCAATCGGCGAATCAACCGGCATTTTCAGCGGGTTAATCAGCAAGCCACTTGCAAGTTCTTCCTGAACAAGAGCACTGCGAACAAGCGCAATACCTTTACCTGCGATTGCGGCCTCAATCACGCCGTTGGAATCGACGAAAACAGGACCAGTGTCAGTATTCACATTGGCAATACTCAGTGCACGAAACCAGACGGACCAGTCCAGCCGGTGTTCATCATGCAACAGCGTGTACTCTGCAATATCGATCGGTGATGAGAGTTCGTGTTCCGGTGCAATTAATCGGGGGCTACAGATCGGGAGAAGTTTATCGTTCACCAGGCACTCAGACTCCATTCCAGGGTAGCTACCAGCGCCGTGCCGGATAGCGAAATCAATCCCTTCAGACAGTAAATCAACCTGTCTGTTGGTTGTACTGATTTGTACTTCCACACCCGGGTTGGCTTTTTCAAATGCAGGCAGCCGTGGCAGCAGCCATTGAATGGCAAAACCACTTGTGCAACTAATCGTTACTTTGTTTGCCTTTCCATCATTCGTTAAGCGTTGTGTTGCTTCTGCTATCTGGCTGAAAGCGGGCCGTATCGCCCTCAGATAGATGCGCCCCTCAGTTGTCAGTTCGAGACGACGAGGACTGCGTATGAACAATCGAGTGTTCGTCACGTTTTCCAGTTTTGCAATCTGCTGGCTGACAGCGCTGGACGTTACGCATAATTCTTCAGCAGCGGCCTTCATACTCATAAGTCTGGCCGCAGACTCAAAACACATAAGCGCATGTAAAGGTGGAATTTTCATCAGATATTGTGCTTTATAAGTTAGAAAATCTTAAGTATAAACAAAAATCTTGTTTGTCGACATGTCTGGCATGATTCACAGTTTCGTTGTTACTTCCCCTTCAAAGAAAAAGGAACTGTTATGCGTGTTGCTGACTATCTCCGGTTACTCCTGCTTGCCGCTATTTGGGGGGCGAGCTTTCTCTTTATGCGTATAGCTGTGCCGCAATTCGGTGCCATTAACACCGCTTTTTTGCGGGTGTTTTTTGGCTTTGCAGGCCTCGCGGTTATTTTGTTTATGCTTAAATCCTCTTTTGATTTTAAAGGTAAATTCAAGTCCTCAGTGATACTTGGCGTGATTAACTCCGGGTTGCCCTTTCTGATGTATTGCCTTGCGGCCAAATGGCTACCTGCCGGGTATTCAGCCATTTTGAATGCAACAACGCCTTTGATGGGGGCACTCGTTGGATTTTCATGTTTTGCGGAAAAACTGACACTCCGAAAATGGGCTGGCATGCTCCTGGGACTTGTCGGCATCATTGTGATCACCACAATTGGTGAAGCATCGTCTGCGGACAAGCAAATTGCCGGTGTTATTGCCTGTCTCATCGCTACCGGTTGTTATGGGGTCGCCAGTTTTCTGACACGAAGCTGGATTTCCAACAAAGGCGGACTCGATCCTAAAATTGTCGCCTTCGGTAGCCAGATGGGGGCATCTATTTTTCTGATGCCTTTTTTTCTATGGAGCACCAGCATTGGCCCCACTGTTGACTGGCTACAGCAAGAGGCATGGGTAAGCGTAATTGCAGTGGGAGTGATCTGTACTGCGTTTGCTTACATATTGTATTTCCGTCTGATTGCCGATGTCGGGCCGTTACGTTCATTAACAGTGACATTCTTAATTCCTCCGTTTGGCATGCTGTGGGGATATATTGTGCTGGGCGAAATCGTTAACAATGGCTTCATTATAGGGGCGGCAATTATAGGTGTTGCTGTCTGGATGGTTGTGAGCCCGGAAAAAACTAATTAGTGGTGAAGTATAATGAATAAAAACAGCGGGCTTTCATAACCAGGAAGCCCAGAGGAGTTTAATTAAAAGCTAATTAACGCAGAAACTTATATTTATCAGTGATTCTTTTTTACTTGATTATAAAAATAAACGTCCGCTCACAGCACAAAACGGACCGGTCCTAAGCGTACGACTTCTGTTATGGACGAGAAGCGGAGCGCAACCCTTTCCCTGCCCAACAAATCCCATTTATGCAATTGAGTGCCATTCTCATCTATTATTATCCGCAAATCACAGGATCCATGGCTGCTGCAACAAGGGAGGTCGTCAGTGCTACTGGCTATCAGGTACGTCTTTGCTTCATGTCCACTTCGTATTACCGCGCTTATCGCCGTTGTATTGCTTCAGGGGCTGATACCGGCCCTCAACGTCTTTATGACCGGCCAGATAATCAATACGCTGCATGCAGCGCAAACCACCGACGGCGAGCTGATGCTGAACGTCGCAGTTTGGTGTGTCTCACTCCTTGGCATGCAGCTTATGCAGCCCCTGGTCAATCTTGTTCAGGGGGATGTCACGGAGATTTCGACCAATCACTTCAGCGCGAAGATCATGCGCCGCATGAACGACTCTTTTTCCCTGAGCCTGTTTGATAACAAGGCGCGTTACGAGCAGCTGGAATATTTGAAAAAAGAAGCAGCCTATCGTCCGCTTAATTTCATCATCTGTATCATTTACGTCATCCGGGCAACCATCATGGCCGGCAGTTTGCTGTTGGTTCTGCTCAACTATTCAGGAGCAGGAGCGGCCATTTGCGCGCTCTCCGCCATACCGATGATTGTTATTAATATGCGTATTCAGCAGAGATATGTGCGGGACTTATTCCTCACCTCTAAAGATGCGATTGCGATGCGCTACGTATATGGCGTTAGTATGGACAAGAGCTTTTTGCAGGAAATCCGGCTTTACGGCCTTGGGAAATATCTGCTGAATAAATTTAGCGTATCTGCCCGCAATACCTACTCACGCATGCACAAACAGCGCATTCGCGCGCTCATCGCGCCCGTGCCAGCGATGGTGCTGAGCCTGGGGATGCTGTTCGCCGGAGTAACGCTGTTTTTAAGCAACTTACGCACCAGCGATATTGCCGTGGGCGCGCTGGTGATGGTGTTCCAGTCTATTGTGATGATGAAATCGCACCTCGACGAGATAGCCAACTATGGTTCTAATCTCGTCAGCATGAGCAGTTTTTTCACTCACTATCATTCGTTTATGACGGATAAGATCGAACCGGTGAAAAACGGCCATCTTACCTTGCCCGCCGAAACGCCTTTTGCGCTCAGCATTCAAAATCTCCGGTTTCAGTATGAGGGGCGTAATCATCCCGCCCTGAATGGGGTTAACCTTGAAATCGCCCCCGGCGAAAAGGTCGCTATTCTCGGCGATAACGGCAGCGGAAAAACAACGCTGGTAAAAATGATTCTGCGCATGTACGCCTTCAGTGAAGGGGCGGTGTCGGTGTCAGGCGTGCCGCTCGACAGGCTGGATATTGAAAGCTATCGGAATCAGATCGCCACCGTGTTTCAGGATTACGGAAAATACGAGTTCACGGTGGGCGAAAACATTGCCCTGAATAATTACGACGCTGAAGCCCCGTCACCCGCGGTGGATGAATTGCTAAAACAGGTAGGGTTCCCGTATGACCAGCACACCCGTCTGGGCAAGCAGTTCGGCGGCGATGAGCTCTCCACGGGGCAGTGGCAACGGCTTGCGATTGCACGAGCGCTATACCGAAAGGCGAGTTTGTTTATTTTTGATGAGTTCTCTTCGTCACTCGATCCCGAAACCGAGCATCGGCTGTTTAATGACATCCTTGCTCTGAACACGACCGTTCTCGCCGTAACGCACAGGCTCGGTAACATCAAAGAGTTCGACAGGATTATCGTGATGTCTGCGGGAAAGGTCATCGAAAATGGAGACTTCGCTACGCTGATGGGCCGCCGGGGGAAATTTTACGACATGTGGCGTGCGCAGTTTAAATCGGTGATGGCTCAGGCGGTTTAATACTACGAGAATAGTACGCGGGTATTTTGCGCGTTACTCCTTAGATGTCGCTCCGCCAAAGTTAATATTATTGCACCCAGGCGTATGGCGGCCCCAGGTCTGCTATAAGCGAACGTAGGCTTTAAAAGAGTATTGGACACTTTGAAAATGAATCGCTTTTTTGCCGGGACTCTTATCCCAGGGCAACGGTTATTTTTCGGAAAAAAAGTCAGTTATGGATCAGGAAATTCCCAATCGAGTCGATTAAACCGGGAGCTAAGGGGAGTGCCGGTTCCGCGTATGAAGTGATATTTGCCTTGAGATCGTCCGAAGTCACCTCTTTCATAACGTGGTTCATATTGGGCAGTATAACCAGGGACGCTTGAGGATTTGCGGCTTTAAGCTGTCTTGCATCCGTTTCTCCCACCTGGAGATCGCGTTGCCCTTGTAGCACTAGCACGGGTTTGGTAATGGTCGAAATGAGCTGACTCGGATTATATGAAAACACATTGATCAAAAATCCCTGAACCGCAGGATTAAAGAGATTTTGCAGTGCTGGATGTATATTCGTTGTATCGACCCGCCGCCGATGCTCCAGAGCATCAATTATCGGCAATGCCTCCTTTAATAACAGCGCGTTTGCCGGATTAGCTTTAAGTTGTCCCCTCAACACCTCCCCCATCGGCCTCCCGGGCGTTGCGATAAGAACCACTCCGCACACATCCTGTTCCTGAGCCGAGGCAAGTGCGACAACACCTCCTTCGCTGTGTCCCAGAACCCAAATACAGGGAGTTTGCATTTCACGTCTAAGCACTTTTACCCAGGATCGAACGTCGTCAACATAGTCAGCAATCGTCACCGCATTGGCATCCTCTACGGCCATTGCGCTAGCGAACATTCCACGTTTGTCGATACGAAGCGTTGCAAAGCCTTTTGCAGCCAGGCCTTCAGCAAGAAGTCGATATGATGATGCACTCACTCCAGGCGGGTTGTTTCCATCCCGATCGGTAGGCCCGGAGCCAGGAACGATAAGAACAACTGCGGTTGGTGTTGAATTTGGGGTGAGTAACGTGCCTTTCAAAGGACCTTTTGGCCCGGGAGCCTCAAGGAAAGTTTCGGAAAAGGTCACCGGCACCGACGCCAGACTCACAAACGGGCATGCGCTCAAAAGGGCAATGGAGGCTGTAATATTCACCGATTATGTTCCTGTAAAACTAAGCGTAGCTGTCAATTTATATTATAAATATGACCTGCTCTCCATTGATTAATACATCAGTGATGTTAGTCAGGTCCGCCTCTGATGCAAAACAGCCCGTCAGACGCCAACAGCATTGATGAACACATCTAATAAACCCTAGCTAATTACCCCATCTAATAGAATAAATCGCTTTGCGTTATGCTTTTTCCGGACAACAGCTGAAGGATAACGTCATGCAAACTGTAAAACTGAACAACGGTATTGAAATGCCCCTGCTGGGCTTTGGTGTGTTTCAGATGTCTGATGCCGCCGAATGCGAGAGAGCCGTTATCGATGCCATCGATACGGGATATCGTCTGATCGATACCGCCGCCTCCTACCAGAATGAAAGCCAGGTCGGGAATGCGCTGCAGCAGACGGGTATCGCACGTAATGAACTTTTTGTGACCACCAAACTATGGCTACAGGATACCAGCTACGAAGGGGCGAAGGCGCAGTTCGAACGTTCATTGAACCGACTGCAGCTGGACTATGTTGACCTGTACCTGATTCACCAGCCCTACGGCGACGTCCACGGTGCCTGGCGCGCGATGGAAGAACTGCAGCAGGCTGGCAAAATTCGCGCGATTGGCGTCAGCAACTTCCATCCTGACAGACTTGCCGATCTTATCGCTTTCAACAGCGTCGTCCCTGCGGTGAACCAGATTGAAGTTAACCCCTTTAACCAGCAATTGCACGCTGTGCCGTGGATGCAGAGTCGTGGCATTCAGCCGGAAGCCTGGGCTCCGTTTGCAGAAGGCAAAAATGGTCTGTTTCAGCACCCCGTGTTAACGGCGATCGGTAAGAAGTACGGCAAGAGCGTCGGTCAGGTTGTTCTGCGCTGGATCTTCCAGCGAGGCACCGTTTCGCTGGCGAAATCGGTGCGAAAAGAACGCATGGAAGAGAACATCAACGTTCTCGATTTTGAACTCAGTTCTGCAGACATGCTGCAGATTGCCGCCCTTGATACCGCAACCAGCGCATTCTTCTCGCATCGCGATCCGGCAATGGTTGAGTGGCTGACCGGCCGCAAACTTGACGTTTAAGCCACGACAACAGAGGTACTTATTAAATGCAAAAACGTTATCTGGGTAAGTCCGGACTGGAAGTATCGGCCCTCGGACTCGGTTGCATGGGGCTTAGCCACGGCTACGGCCCGGCGACAGATACCCGTCAGGCTATCGAACTCATTCGTGCTGCGGTTGAACGCGGCGTCACCTTCTTCGATACCGCCGAAGTGTATGGCCCGTATCTAAATGAAGAGGTTGTCGGCGAAGCCTTAAAACCGTTTCGCGATCGCGTGGTCATCGCCACCAAATTTGGCTTTACCTTCGGGGATGACAACAGGCAGCAGATTTTAAACAGCCGGCCGGAGCATATCCGCGAAGCCGTTGAAGGATCATTACGCCGCCTCAAAACCGAGGTTATCGATCTGCTGTATCAGCATCGCGTCGATCCGGATGTTCCCATTGAAGATGTTGCGGGAACGGTAAAAGATCTGATTGCAGAAGGAAAGGTCAAACACTTCGGCCTCTCCGAAGCGGGGGCGCAGACCATCCGACGTGCGCATAGCGTACAACCGGTCACTGCCCTGCAAAGCGAATATTCCATGTGGTGGCGCGAGCCTGAACGGGAGATCCTGCCGCTGCTGGAGGAACTGGGCATCGGGTTCGTGCCGTTCAGTCCGCTAGGTAAAGGATTCCTCACCGGATCGATCAAGGCCGGGACCTCGTTTGGTAAGGACGATTATCGCAGTACGGTACCGCGTTTTGCCGCGCATGCGATTGAAGCCAATGAAAAGCTGGTCGCTTTACTGGGTGAACTGGCAGGCGAAAAAGGTGTGACGTCTGCGCAAATTGCGCTGGCATGGCTGCTGGCACAAAAACCGTGGATTGCCCCCATCCCCGGTACGACCAAACTGCACCGTCTGGAGGAAAACCTGAGCGCCGCCGAGATTATCCTTTCTCAGGATGATTTACGCCAGGTCACCCAGGCGCTTGAGACGATAAAAATCGTCGGCGAGCGTTACTCGCCTGAGCATCAGGCCCGCGTAGGCCGCTAAGACCCTGGCTGGTTCGCCGCGAGCTGCGGACCAGCTATTCCGCGTAGCGAAGGGCATCGATCATTAACGCAAAGGCGGGCGGGTGCTGCTTGCGGCTAGGGTAATAAAGATAGTATCCGGGGAAAGAAGGGCACCACTCCTGCAGAATCTGGATGAGCTCCCCTGACCGGATATAACCCTGGACCATATCTTCCGGAATGCAGGCGATGCCAAAACCCGATAGAACGGCATCTATTCTTTCCGCCAGCAGGTTAAACGTCACTTGTCCTTCAACTCTGACGCGTAGCGGTTTCCCGTCCTTCTCGAACTCCCAGTGATAAAGGCCGCCGGCGGTGGGCAAACGCATATTAATACAGCGATGGTTTTGTAGCTGGTGCGGCGTTTCAGGCGCGGGGTTAGCGGCGAAATATGCCGGAGCACCGACCACCGCCATACGCATATCCGCGCCTATCTTGACGGCGATCATGTCCTTATCCACGCTTTCGCCCAGGCGGATCCCGGCGTCAAAACGCCCCTCAACAATATCGACAAAACCATTATCAACGACCAGTTCGACATTGATTTCCGGATATTCCCTGAGAAAGGGTTTTAGCTTCGGCCATACGAGACTTCGCGCGGCGTGCTCCCCGGCAGATAAACGGATATTACCCGAGGCAGTGCCGTTCAGTTGAACAAGCGACTCCAGCTCCTGCTCAAGATCGGCAATACGGGGTTCAAGGCAGGCAATAATTCTCTCACCAGCTTCCGTGGGGGCAACGCTGCGGGTGGTTCGGGTCAAAAGACGGATGTTTAATCGTTCTTCCAACGCTTTCATCGCGTGGCTGAGCGCTGACTGGGAAACGCCGAGCTTACCCGCAGCTTTGGTAAAGCTTCGCTCTCTTGCCACCACAAGGAAGATTTGGAGTTCGTTGAAGTTTTCTTTGAGCATTGGCGATTCCCTTATTGAGGCATTCCCCCCCAAAAGCACTCATGAAGGGCGTTCATAGACACAATCATTTTAGCCCTGTTACTGACAATAATGATAATTGATATTCTCTTTGTATTAAAAAATATATCTGAATTATCAAAAGGTTTACTATGAAAATACTCGTTGCCGGCGCGACAGGAAGCATAGGGCTTCACGTCATGAACAGCGTAATTGAAATGGGCCATCAGCCCGTGGCCCTTGTCAGAAACCGGCGCAAAGTGAAATTGCTTCCTCGCGGAACCGATGTTTTTTACGGGGACGTTTCGCTGCCTGAAACGCTGGCTGATGTGGCGAAAGATATTGATGCCGTTATTTTTACGCTCGGTTCGGATGGGCAGGGGCGTATCGGTGCCAGAGCGATCGATTATGGCGGCGTGCGTAATATCCTGAGAATGTTCATAGAGAGGCCTGTCCGCATCGCCTTAATGACAACGATTGGCGTCACTGAGCGGCTCAGCACCTGGAATCAACGCACCGAGGTTCATGACTGGAAGAGGCGCGCCGAGCGTCTGGTCAGAGCAAGCGGTCATCCCTACACCATCGTCAGACCGGGCTGGTTTGATTACAACAACGATGATGAGCAGAGGATCGTTATGCTCCAGGGCGATCGACGCCATGCCGGAACGCCGGAGGATGGCGTGATCTCCAGAGAACAAATCGCCCGGGTGCTGGTTAATGCCCTGACCTGCGATGCGGCAAAAAATAAAACCCTTGAGCTGGTGGCTGAGCAAGGGGAAGAGCAGCAGGATCTCATGCCGCTGTTTGCTGACCTGCAGGCTGATAATCCCCAAAGAAATGAGGGCATTTTAGATCTGGACAATATGCCTCTCAATGAAGAACCACAATGCGTTATTAACGAGCTAAATCTGTTTTCAAAACACGCTAAATCAATTTAATTACTCTGACAATTTTGTCATATCACGGTCAGTCTTATGACAGCTAAGATCTGTATATTTATTTTGGCGGCCAGAGGGGACTTCTCCTAGCGGAAGCTCTGGAATATACATTTTTTGACAGAGGTACACAGCATGAAAACGCTACTTATTACTACATTGTTCATGGGCTTCCTTTTAGTGAATGCCGCATCTGCGGCACAGGAAATTAACCATGCCGATGGCAAGGAGAGAATTGGCGTAGTCTCGGCCAGCAACGCCTATACGCTTGATGATTTATCGAATGAGCTTTCTCGCAAGGCTGATGAGCAAGGGGCAACCTCGTTCAAGATTCTGTCAACAACAGGAAATAATCGACTGCACGGCGTAGCAGAAATTTACAAATAAATCATGAGTATCCTGAGAGGGATGGTGTCATAAACCTTTCATAATGAGCGTCAATTTATGTTCAGAACAGAAGACATCATCGATGAGATAACTCAATGGATTGATTCAAATTTACATCAACCGCTGAGGATCGAGGATGTTGCCGCCAGGGCTGGCTACTCTAAATGGCATCTTCAGCGGATATTCTTTCAGGTTAAACGCATTAGCCTTGGTAAATATATTCGCGATCGGCGACTGTCCCTCGCGGCAAAAGATCTTGTCGAAACCGACGAATCGATAATGGAAATCGCTTTTAAGTATGGATTTGATTCTCAGCAGACCTTTACAAGAGTATTTTCAAATAATTATAGGTTACCACCGCTCAGGTATCGAAAGTTTAATGGAGTAATTGATTAATTTATTATCTCATGCACTATATTCTACCTGACTCTGTGTTAATTAAGCCGTTACGCAAGCATAATAACCAATGCGTTGGTTTTAGATAAAGTCACCCAGTGTTTATTGGGAAATATCTATTTGAGCCTGTTACGTCCTTTTGCATATCCGGAAGGGGATTCAGTGCGTTCACTGACCAGCGATAAAGACAGATGCCCGCGCTGTTATATGCGTAGATGATCTTGGTTGACGAACTCAGCGCGGATTGCCGCGTCCTGACGGTAGCGATGATGGCTCCTGGCCCTAAACTTCCCACCGGCATTAGCCTTCTTTATGAGCGGAGTTAAGGCGCTGGCCGGGGCTTCCCTCCATGCCATCTTCTGGCGCGGAGCGGTAAAACAACATCCAGCCGCCGACAGGGGCTGGATGCCAGTAGTATACAATCGTAGCCGATTAGTTATCGCACTTACCCGGTACCGCTAACTTAACTTCCGGTTTGGAAACGACGCGCATACCTTCGCTTTCAGGAACCTGTTCCAGCCCGGCGCCGCCGACGAAAACGCCCATTTTAATGTACTGGCGGACAAAGTAGTTCTTGCCTGGGGTGACATTGAGCGTCAGGTTATTTGGCGAGAACTCAGATTCTGTCCCCAGCGTATGCGGCTGGCTGGCCGATATTTGCTGATAGAAAAAGACTCTGTCGGCGGTTTCGCCGAGACAGCGGCCATCAAGATAAACGTCTTTTTTTAACGCTTTTCCGACAAAGCTGTCCCTGTACACGTAGAGACCAGCCTTACCATTTTCCGGAGCAGGGAATGATTTAGCCGTCGTATTTTCAGCATTGCTGGCTAAAGGGACCGAGGCACAGCCGCCAAGAAGGGCTGAAGAAAGAATGACAGCGGCAAAGATTAGTTTATTCATTGAATTCTCAGAGGGTTAAAAAAAGTGGGGTAAGAGTAATCCTATTTTTTGAATGTGTCACCCCTGAAACATGGTGTAACAAAGTGTGAGAGTAAGATGAAAATTCGGACCGAAAAGTGATAGATATCGGGGGAATGATCGGGGACGCAATGAGGAGTGACCGCGGTTTATCGCAGCGCAGGGCGATAAAACTGACGTCTTCGTTTTTAATAGTGATTCAGCTAAGGTAGGAACCTAAGGGTTCAACGCGGGGCTAAAAGAAGGTAACGATGCTGATTTACGATGTATTTGGCCGACATATAGGGGTTAAGCGTGAAGGTGAGCGCTGGCTGATATTTCGAGCTGACCTGACGGAGCGAAAATTTTCCCGATTGCATGAAGTCATTATCCCCGACGATCTTACAGAAACCGAGATTCCGGGCTGGCTGGGTGATATTTTTCACGAGGCAGCAACGGAAAAGCATCCCGACGTGAGGCGGATTGAATAATAAAGGCGGCGTCAGTCCAATAACCGACGTTCGCTGTTCGCTCAAAGCGGTCTATCAGCTTCGTTTTATTTAAAAACAGCTTTACCGTATGATATTTTCCGTTTTCCAGGCGATCCCCTACTTCAGACGATAACCCATATAGTAAGAGGTTCGTCCGTTGCCAGTTTTGACCCTCATATTTTCTTATCCCACCACCTGAAGTTCCTATGAAATATCGCCCACCAGCTCTGCTATAACTGCATCACCGCTGATTGCGCAATCGGGTACATCATTTCCTATTTCTGCGGAACCCGAAACTTATGGATATTGCCAGCATTGAAAAATTGATCGCCCTGGTTGAAGCCTCCGATATTGGCGAACTGGAAATTGCCGAAGGGGCAAGCTCCGTGCGTATCAGCCGCGCCATCTCCAGCCCCACGGCGGTTGGGCCGTCCGCCGTATCCGTGGCCGTCGTTCAGCCGCAGCCGGATATTCCGATTCAGGCCACGGAGGCGCAGGTTATCGCGCCTGGCCCAGCGACGGAACACATCACGGTGTCCCCGATGGTGGGAACCTTTTATCTCTCACCGGGACCCGGTTCGGCGCCATTCGTGGCTGTGGGTCAGCAGGTTAACATTGGCGATACCCTGTGCATCGTCGAAGCGATGAAGATGATGAATCAGATCTCGGCAGAGAACAGCGGGATCGTTAAAACGATTCTGGCTACTGATGGTCAACCGGTTGAGTTCGACCAGCCGCTGATAGTGATTGAATAGGGGATCTCATGCTGGACAAAATCGTGATTGCCAATCGCGGCGAAATCGCGCTGCGTATTCTGCGCGCCTGTCGGGAGCTTAACATTCGCTCGGTTGCCGTCCACTCTACCGCCGACCGTGAGTTAAAACACGTGCTGCTGGCCGATGAAAGCGTCTGTATTGGTCCGCCGTCATCCGCCAAAAGCTATCTCAATATTCCGGCGGTAATTTCGGCTGCTGAAGTGACGGGTGCGGCGGCCATTCATCCCGGTTATGGTTTTCTGGCAGAAAATGCAGATTTTGCCGAACAGGTGGAGCGCTCAGGGTTCGTGTTTATCGGCCCGAAAGCGGAAACCATCCGTCTGATGGGAGACAAGGTCTCTGCTATTCAGGCGATGAAGCAAGCCGGGGTGCCGTGCGTGCCGGGATCCGACGGCCCGCTGGACGATAACCAGGAGAAGAATCGCCGGCTGGCAGCAGGGATCGGTTACCCGATCATCGTCAAAGCCTCCGGCGGCGGTGGTGGGCGCGGGATGCGGGTTGTCCGTGAAGAGAAAGAGCTGGCGCAGGCCATCGACATGACGCGCGCCGAGGCAAAAGCGGCGTTCAACAATGGTATGGTCTACATGGAAAAGTATCTGGAGAACCCGCGCCATATTGAAATCCAGATTCTGGCCGATGGACAAGGGCAGGCGATTTATCTTGCCGAGCGCGATTGCTCAATGCAGCGTCGTCACCAGAAGGTGGTGGAGGAGGCCCCTGCGCCGGGGATCACCGAGGAGATCCGCCAGGCTATCGGCGAGCGCTGTGCCAAAGCCTGTCTGGACATTGGCTATCGCGGCGCCGGTACCTTTGAATTTCTCTATGAGCAGGGTGAGTTTTATTTTATCGAAATGAATACCCGCATTCAGGTGGAGCATCCGGTGACGGAAATGATCACCGGCATTGACCTGATTAAAGAGCAGTTGAGGATTGCCGCCGGATTGCCGCTCTCCATCAGCCAGCAGCAGGTGAGCGTACGCGGTCATGCGATTGAATGCCGTATTAACGCTGAAGACCCGCACACCTTCATGCCTAGCCCCGGCAAAATTACCCGTTTTCATGCGCCAGGTGGCTTCGGCGTACGCTGGGAATCTCATATCTACGCAGGCTACTGCGTCCCGACGTACTACGACTCGATGATTGGCAAACTGATCGTCATCGGCGATAGCCGGAATGACGCCATTGCGCGGATGGAACATGCCCTGAGCGAACTGGCGATCGACGGCATCAAAACCAACGTTGAACTACAGCGGCGGATCATGGCGGATGACCATTTTCGCGCCGGCGGCAGCAACATCCATTATCTGGAAAAGAAACTGGAGCTCAGTCGCTGAACTTCGCCGCAAAGCCGCCTCCGGGCGGCTTTCTTCATCTATCGCTATCACTACTGGAAAACCGGAGGTAAGTTGTGTCTGCACTCTCTTATGTGACGGGTGAGAGCCATTGCGCCTGGGCTATCTATCTCTCCCAGGTGGAACGTGTTCTGCCGCTGCCCGGCGATCTCAATCGCTGGGCGGATACCCTGCGCCACCCGGAAAGGGCGCTGATTGTCGATGTTCCTCTGGAAATGGATGACGGGACGATTCGCCATTTTGAAGGCTATCGCGTTCAGCATAATCTCTCCCGCGGACCTGGCAAGGGGGGCGTGCGCTATCACCCCGACGTCAGCCTGCAGGAGGTGATGGCGCTGGCGGCGTGGATGACCGTGAAATGCGCGGCGCTCAATCTGCCGTTCGGCGGGGCGAAAGGCGGTGTGCGCGTCAACCCGACGACGCTATCCGACAGAGAGCTGGAGCGTTTGACCCGCCGCTACACTTGTGAAATCAGCAGGGTGATCGGCCCACGGCAGGATATTCCGGCGCCGGATGTCGGCACTAACGCCCAGGTCATGACCTGGATGATGGATACCTGGTCACGCAACGCCGGAACAGCCGCGGCCGGCGTGGTGACGGGGAAACCGATCCACCTCGGCGGATCGCTGGGGCGGGTGCAGGCTACCGGGCGCGGAGTGTTTATCACCGGCTGTTACATCGCGGAAAAAATGGGACTCTCCGTGGCGCAAAGCCGGGTTGCGGTGCAGGGGTTTGGCAATGTGGGTAGCGTCAGCGCCGGGTTGTTTCATGCCGCCGGCGCGCGGGTGGTGGCTGTACAGGATCATCGTGCGACGCTGTATCAGCATAACGGGCTCGATATCCCGGCGCTGCAGGCGTGGCAGCAGGCTCACGGCACGATAGCCGGTTTCCCCGGCGCCGATAGCGTGGCGGACGAGGCTTTCTGGCGTCTCGAGTACGAGATACTGATTCCGGCAGCGTTGGAGGGGCAGATTAGCGCGGAACTCGCCGTCGGGCTGCGCTGTCGCCTTATTCTGGAGGGAGCCAACGGTCCGACGCTGCCGGAGGCCGACGATGTGCTGGCTGAGCGGGGGATCATGCTGGTTCCAGACGTTATTGCCAACGCCGGCGGGGTGACGGTCAGCTATTTCGAGTGGGTGCAGGATTTCTCCAGCCTTTTCTGGAGCGAAGAGGAGATCGACGCGAGGCTGGATACCATTATGCGCCACGCTATCGAAAGCGTCTGGCTGAAAGCGCAGGCGCTGGCAATTCCCCTGCGTACCGCCGCTTGGGCCTTGGCCTGCGAACGGATCCTACAGGCAAGTAAAGACCGCGGGCTGTATTCCTGAGGCGGGGCGATGAAAAGCCCTGCGCTACCGGCGCGGGGCCACAGGTAGAGTCAGAAAGCGTCAGGAAGAGGCGCGCGCGATATGCGCCCGCCGCTGCCGCTGGTCGCACCACAGGGTGAATATCCCCGCCAGCGCTACGATCCCCGCGCCGATCAGCGTTGATGAACCGGGCAGGCTGTTTAAGAACAGATAACCGATTACCATCGACCAGACCAGCGTGGTGTAGTCAAACGGCGCCAGTAGCGAAGCGTCGGTAAATCGCAGGCTCAGCGTGACCAGAATCTGTGCCATGCCGCCGAAGAAGCCGCAGCCCACCAGCAACAGCAGCTGACCCGGCGTGGGCCGTGCCCAGCCGAACAGGCTGGTTGCCAGACCAATCAAGGTGGTCATCAGCGAGAAGTAAAAGACGATGGCGCCAGGTTTTTCAATGCCGTTGAGAAAACGGATCTGAATGTTGGAGGTGGCGGTGCAAAGAGCGGCCAGCAGGGCGAACGCGACGCCGAGAGCCATCCCGGACTGCAGGTGGCCGCCGGCGAACAGAGAACCGCTGGCGGTTAAACTGGCGGAGAGCATAAACAGGATGCCGGAAAAACCGACAATAACCCCCAGCCAGCGGGAAAAACGTACCCGCTCTTTCAGCAGCAGGGCCGCCATGATGACGGTGAAGAGCGGGGCAGCGTAGCTCAGGGCGGTGGCGTCGGCGAGAGAAATCGATACCAGCGCCAGATAGTTGAAGTACATCCCACCGGTACCGGAAAAGCCGCGAATCAGATGGCCGAAAATATTTTTGGTCTTGATATTGGCCAGCACGTTGCCCTGAGCTTTTAACCAGATGAGCAGGGGAAACATGGCGATAAAGGAGCGAAAGAAAATCACCTCGCCGGTGGGAATCGCCCCCTGCAATCCTTTGACGCAGGCCAGCATTAACGTAGCGCACAGCGCGGAGAGTATTTTTAGATAAATCCCAAGTCGGGCATTCATGTGACTACCTTTGGTTAACGGTCGCGGAGGGACGCGGCGTGGGTGTCGCGCATGGCGTTACAGTAGAGGGCGCGAGGGGCAGGCAGATAAGATAATTTTGTTCTGTCAGGATAATTTTTGCTTATCTCTGTGCGCCGGTGCCGTCATATAAATCACCTATCTCGCGACAGCGTTTCCCTCTTACCCATCACGTAAACAATGTCGATATAGTCGCGATAAGTGGTTAGCTATACCGGCGAAACGGGGGAACCTCTTACCGGGTGTCGGTACTCTTTTATCCAGACCGAGGAAAACAATAATGAAACTGAAGCGAAATGCGGGTTTAGCGCTGGTTCTGACACTGGTAGCGGTGTCCGGCGCCGCGCGCGCCGACATGCTGGCGGATATTCATGCACGCGGTGAGCTGAAGTGCGCGGTCTATTCCGATGTGCCGCCGTTTTCGGCCCCGGATCCAAAAACCCGCCAGCTGGTCGGGATGGACGTTGAACTCTGTCATTCGCTGGCGAAACAGATGGGGGTCAAGGCGCAGCTGGTTCCTACCTCCGTGGAAGCGCGTATTGCCATCATCGCCACGGGGCGAGCCGACGTGCTGATCGCCAACCTTGCCTATACCAAAACGCGTGGCCGCCAGATTCAGTTCAGTGACCCTTACTACGTCGCGAAAGAGATGCTGCTGGTAAAAGAGGCGAATGCCGATAAAACCCTCGCCGATTTTAAAGGCAAGCGTATCAGCGCCACCAAGGGCACCACCTCTGAACAATCCATCGTGCTGAAGGGGGGCAAACCGGTTACCTTCCAGGATGCCGCGTCGGCCTTCCTTGCCCTTGAACAGAATAAAGTGCTGGGTTTCGTCACCAACACCATGACTGGTATCAAAATGATCGGCCAGGCAAAAAAGGACGGCATTAATCTGGCGATGATTAAAGAGCCGATGGCGCTTGAGCCAATCGGCGTAGGGATGAAGCAGGGTGAACCGCAACTGCTGGCCAGCGTCAATGAAAGCCTGAAGGTTATGGATGACGACGGGACGATCGACAAGATCTGGAATACCTGGATTGGACCGAACACCGAATACAAAATGGTCCGCGAAGAACGGGTACAACCGTTATCCAGCCTCACGTTCGAACCGTTGGAATAAGTATGACGCCGACATCGAAAACGTTGTTACCCGAGCGCCGCGTTGAAATTCATGCCAGCGCCCCGGCACGGATCTCCATGATGGGCAGCCGGGCCTGGCTTATCGAAGCGCCTGGCGCCTTTGACCTTCCGGCGCAGCGCCGTATCTGGTCTATGGCGCAGAACCTGCAGCGGTGGCCGGAGGTGGAATCCTTGATCCCCGGTGTGACCAATTTACTGGTACTGCTACGCGATACGCCGGAGGAGCCGACGGCGGTGGAGCGCCGGTTGCGCGAGTGCTGGCTGTCCGCGCAGGTGCTCAACGTCGAAGGGCGACAGATTGATATCCCGGTGTGCTACGGCGGGGAACACGCCACAGATCTGGAGGCGGTATGTCGGCATACCGGTTTTTCCGCCCGGGAAGTTATTCGTCGGCATTCGCAGGGGGTCTATACCGTGGTCGCGCTTGGCAGCGCTCCGGGGTTCGGCTATCTGCATGGTCTGGATCCGCGCCTGGCGACGCCGCGTAAAAAGGTGCCTTCGCTGAATATGCTTAAGGGGACGGTCACCATCGGCGGGCCGCAGGCAGGCGTCTCGGTGCTGACCGGGCCGAACGGCTGGAACGCTATCGGCTACGCGGAAATTGAGGTATTCAATCCCCATGCTGCCATTCCTGCGCTGATGGCGCCAGGCGATATCATCCGTTTTCTGCCTGAGAGAGTCGAACTGTGATTGAGATTGAACAAAGCGCCTCGCTAAATACGATCCAGGATTTAGGCCGCCCGGCGTGGCGCCACCTCGGCGTCTCGGTGAGCGGCGTGATGGACCCGCTGGCGCTACGCGCCGGCAACACCCTGCTGGGGAATGAGGAAAACGCGGCGGCCATCGAAGTGCAAATGTTTCCCTTCCGCGTTCGTTTCCTGGCGGACACCTGGATCGCGCTCACCGGCGCCGATTGCCGTGCAAGGCTCGACGGCGAAGAACTACCGGCCTGGTGGGGCTGCACGGTACGTAAAGGACAGGTGCTGGAGTTGCGTTTTCCCCGTCGCGGCGCACGCGGCTACTTATGCGTGGCCGGGGGCATTGATGTCCCTCAGGTTCTGGGCTCGCGCAGTACCGCCCTGCGCGGCGGTTTCGGCGGACTCGAGGGGCGGCAACTACAGCGCGGCGACGTGCTGTCCTGTGGCCCTTGGCAGGGAGCACCACTTCCGGATTCCGGGATTGGCATTGAGCCGCCGGAAGTGGCCTTAAGCGCCTTTTTCCCGCGCAACGCACAGGGCGATGTACAGATCCGTGCTATCCCCGCCGGCGAGTATCCGCTGTTTGCCGCTGATGCACCGCGTTTCTGGAACCAGGCGTGGAAAATTTCGCAGCACAGCAACCGAACCGGCTATCGCCTGGCGGGGGAGCCTATCCTGCCAGCCGAAACGGTTGAAATGCGCTCCTATGGCCTGATACCGGGCATCGTACAGGTTCCGCCGGCCGGCGAACCGATTATCCAGCTAAGCGATGCCAACACCGCGGGAGGTTATCCCAAAATTGCCTGCGTGATTGAAGAGGACCTCTGGCGCCTGGGCCAGCTCCAGGCGGGTCAGTCAATTCAACTGGTACAGACCGATACGTCTACCGCCATCGCAGTGCGCCAGGAAATTGAACGTTGGCTGCAGCGTTTGCGCGTCAGCATAGCGCCGCTGATCAGGGTCGTTGGTTTATAAGGAACTCAGCATGAAAATTGATGTGAACTCTGATATGGGAGAAGGTTTTGGCGTCTATCAGCTATGTGATGATTCAGCGCTAATGGATAAGGTCTCTTCCGCCAACATCGCCTGCGGTTTTCACGCGGGGGATCCGGCGATCATGACGCGGATGGTACGCCTGGCGAAGGTACGCGGCGTAGGGATTGGGGCCCACCCCGGTTTGCCGGACCGCCAGGGCTTCGGGCGCAAAGAGATGGCGTTCTCTGCCGATGAGATCTGCCAGCAGGTGGTATATCAGCTTGGCGCGCTCTCTGCCATTGCCCGCGCCGAGGGTACCCGCGTAGTTCACCTGAGTTTTCACGCGGCAATGGGCAATATGATTAACCGTGACGATGCGCTGGCGCTGCAGGTGATGCAGGCCGTCGCCCGGATCGATTCGCAACTGATTATCTTCTGCCAGCCGGATACTATAATTGAACGGGCGGCGCAGGCTGCCGGATTGCCGACGCTGACGCTGTTTCTCGCTGACCGGGCCTACGACGATCGCGGACAACTTGTCCCGCGCGGTATTGCCGGTTCGCTAATCAAAGAGGAAGCGGCGGTGCGCGCCAGGGTACGTCAGTTTCTCCAGCAGGGAACGGTGACCACTTTTAGCGGCAATACGCTGTCGATACGTGCGCGTTCGATCCTGGTCCATAGCGATACCCCGGGCTCGCTGGCGCTGGCGACGCTGGTTCGTAGTGAGATTGAAGCCTGCGGCGCGACGGTAGCATCCGCCGCGGAGGTGCTGGCGCAGTAAAGCCTTTCCCCGTGACGAGGGGTGCAAATCGCGCCCCTGACCACTACCTGCTCTCCCTTCACGCTATGCGCTCTCGGACCCACAGTCAGTCAAAACCCATTTGCCATCCCGCCAGGTATGGATCTATCCCTGCGCCCCTCAGGCGCGATAAAAAATGCCTGCCGGTCAGACGCCAGGCAGGCATTTCACTCTGCTTAGCGCGCACAATCTGCGCGCTACAGCTTAACGGCAACCCGCGCAGAAGGCCGCGAGGCGATCGCAACCGGTTTGCAATCGTTCCATACTGGTGGCGTAAGAAAGGCGGAAGTAGGGGCTCATGCCGTAGGCCGCCCCCTGTACCGTTACCACGTGTTGCTCTTCGATAAGCGCCATCACAAAATCGGCGTCGCTGGCGATAAAACGCCCGCTGGCGCTGGTTTTTCCGATAAACGCCTCAATGTTGACGAACAGATAGAAGGCCCCCTGCGGCTTATGGCATCGCAGACCGGGAATACCGGCAAGACGCTCAAGCACGTAATCGCGGCGCTGGCGATAGATTTCCGCCCGTTCTGCCAGCAGATCCTGCGGGCCATCAAGTGCGGCGACGGACCCCGCCTGTGCCAGGGTCGCCACGCCGCCGCTGTTTTGCGTATTGACGTTGCTCATCGCCTTAATCAGCGTCAATGGGCCACCGCAAAAACCCAGCCGCCAGCCGGTCATTGAATAGGCTTTCGAGACGCCGTTCACTGTCAATACGCGATCGTACAGCCGGGGCTCCACCTGTGCCAGGGTCCAGAATTTCACCCCGTCGTACAACAGATGCTCATAAATGTCGTCGGTCATGATCCAGATCTGCGGATGACGCAGCAGCATTTCGCCCAGCGCCAGGAGCTCGGCATGGGTGGCGACGGAGCCGGTCGGATTGCTGGGATAGTTCAGCAGCAGCCATTTGGTCTTCGGCGTGATCGCTGCTTCGACCTCCTGCGGCAGCGGTTTAAAGCCGTGCTCTTCATGACAGGGTACCGCAACCGGCGTACCGCCGGCGAATTTAACGATGTCGGCGTAGCTAATCCAGGATGGCGTGGGGATGAGTACCTCATCGCCGGGGTTAATTGTCGCCATCATGGCGTTGAAGATAATCTGTCGGGCGCCGCCGGCGGTCAGGATCTGGCTGATATCGTAGCGTAGCTCATTGTCGCGCAGGAACTTGCGCTGGATGGCCGCACGCAGCGCGGGCGTGCCGTCCGTTGGCGGGTAGCGGGTATCCCCGGCGCATGCTGCGGCATAGGCGGCATCGATCACGTGAGGCGGTGTGGGAAAGTCCGGTTCGCCGGTAGACAGACCAACGACATCGATTCCCTGCGCGGTGAGATCGCGCGCTTTTTGCGTCATGGCGACGGAGGCGGAGACGGTAACATTTTTGAGACGATCGGCGATATCAGGCATGAGGCTGCGGTTCCTGGTTATAAGGTCAGCAAACCCGCACGCGGCGCAGAACGATCCGCCGCGTGCGGCGAGCGGGGGTCAATACACATCAACCAGCATAGAGGGGGGCAAAGGCGGCGAGCTAATAGCGCTTTGTTGTGGGGACATAACGCAATGCGATGACTGACGGGAATCGCCCGCTGACGACCGGCCGGTGAACGGGGCCGCGCGTATGCGCCGATGCCCCCCCACGGTGCAAACGCGGGAGTGCTGAAGAGCGGATTGCCCGAAATGGTGGCGCGATCGGCGGCCTGCGGGGCTTTTAGGTTCTGGCACCGATCTTGCTTGTCATCAGAGATGCGTATTGATGTAGGACAGCTACTATGAATCTTCGCCGCCTGAAATATTTCATCAAAATTGTCGACGTCGGGAGCCTGACGCAGGCCGCTGACATTTTGCATATCGCCCAGCCGGCGCTCAGCCAGCAGCTGGCGACGCTGGAAGGCGAGGTCGATCAGCAGCTATTGATTCGTACCAAGCGCGGGGTTACGCCGACCGACGCCGGGAAAATTCTCTATACCCACGCCCAGGCGATTCTACGCCAGTGCGCGCAGGCGCAGAGCGCCATCGATGGCGCGGGCCGGGCCCTGAGCGGCCAGGTTTCCGTCGGCCTGGCACCCGGCACAGCCGCCCAGCTGCTGGCGATCCCGCTGCTGACCGAAGTGCAGCGCCAGCATCCCGGGATCGTGCTCTATTTCAATGAAAACTTTGGCACGACCCTCAGCGAATTAATCATGAGCGGGCGAATGGATATGGCGGTGATTTATGGCGACCGCGATATTCACGGTTTGCGTTTTCTGCCGCTGATGAAAGAGGAGCTTTTTTTCGTCTGCCCGCACACGCTGGGGGAGCCCCGGCGCGAAATCTCCCTGGCGGAGGTCGCCCGCTACGATCTGTTTCTACCGCGCATTTATAACATTATGCGTAAAGCCGCGGACGACGCCTTTACACTGGCCGGACTGAGCTACCGGGTGAAGTGCGAGATTGAATCGCTGACCACGCTTAACGCCGCGCTGGCGGCGGATCTCGGCGGCACCATCATGCCGGAGTCCGCGGCGCGCACCATGCTCCAGCCCGCCAATGCCTGGATGGCGAGAATTGTCGAACCCAATGTACTCACCTCGCTCTCGTTCTGTATGTCCGACCATCTGCCGCTTTCGCAGCCCGCGGAAGCGGTGAAGGGGATTTTGCTCTCCCTGATGGCGCAGCGGACTGAGGACAACCGGCCGCTAACCCTGGTGGGATAATAAGTCCCCCTTATTGCCTCAAAGCGAAACCCTCTTATCAACCCGTCCGATACCCGCGCTAGAGTCACTACTCTGGCGCGCGGCACTGCCGTGCTCTGACCCTTGCGCGATGGAATCATGATGGAAAAAGAACTGATAGCTTTTGAGGACGTGCGCCAGCTGGCGCAGAAGATGCATAACGCCGGACTACGGGAGCTTGAATGGCGCGGCGCGGACTGGTCGGTTCGCCTGCGCTACCCCGGTGGCAAAACGATGGCCGAACCGCCGCCTCTGCCGCCGCCGGCGGCCGAAACCCGTCAGCTATCGGTGTGTTCCCCGATACCGGGACGCCTGCTGCTGAGCCACCCCAGCCATGGGGAGGCGTTCGTCAGCGAGGGGCAGCGCGTTGCGCCGAACGATATCCTCGCGCTGGTGCAGGTCGGGCCGCTCTATTTGCCGGTGCGCAGCCCGGTGGCCGGGACGCTCAAAAACCTTGTGGCACAGGCGGGGAGCCGGCTGGAGTACGGCAGCGAGATCGCGCTGCTGCTGCCCACGGATGCCGCTTCCGCGAAGTTATAAGGACCCCTTATCGGGCCAAACTATTTATGTCTTATCCCCGTTGGACATAACTGCATACAGTCAGAAAAACAACGTCAAAGGCAGATCGGTCTGCCGCAACAGGAGAGGCTCATATGCCATTTTCAGATTATAAAGTGGCCCTGGTGACCGGCGCTTCCGCTGGGATGGGGGAAGCGATTGTCGAACGCCTTTGTAAGGAAGGAATTGAGGTCCATGCGGTCGCGCGTCGCCATGAACAGCTTGCCGCCCTGGCGGACAGAACTGGCTGCATTCCCCACGCCGTCGACGTCGGCGATCTATCGGCGCTGACCGCACTGTGCCAGGATCTGCAGGTCGATATTCTGGTGAACAACGCCGGCGTTTCTCATCCGGGATCGATTCTCGATGCCGAGGCCGACTGGGTCAACACCCAGGTGGATGTCAACCTGCGTGCCGTGCTGCACCTGTGTCGTCTGTTGGTACCGGGAATGGTAGCGCGCGACTGCGGCCACGTCATTAATATTACCTCCATCGCTGCGATTTATAACTTCAATGGCAATTCCATCTATCATGCCACCAAAGCAGGAGTGCACGCGCTGTCGCGTCAGCTGCGCGTCGATTGCTACGGCAAGCGGGTGCGAATTACCGAAATTTGCCCGGGGCGGGTGGCGACGGAGATATTCGGTAACGTATCCGGCGATCATGAAGAGGCCCGCCGTCGCTTTATCGATGGTTTCGAGCTGCCGGAAGCAAAAGATATCGCCGACTGCGTGGCCTTTGCGCTCGCCGCGCCGGTGGCGGTCAATATCGGCAATATTGAGATCACCCCGACGCTGCAGGTACCTGGTGGGTTATCCACGATGCGTCCCGGCGACCGTGAATCCTGAATGACGGTAAACGAGGAGGATATATGGCACTCGACTTCAGTAACGTGATGACTGGCCACTACGGTCAGATGATTATTGATGGCACCGTCGTCACTCTGGAACTGGCGTTGGGTGCATGGCTGCTGGCCATGTTTATTGCGCTGGTGCTGGTGATGATCCGCCTGAGCAACAAGCGCTTCGCGCAGCTTTTGGTCGCGGCGTACGTATCCTACCACCGCAACGTACCAACGCTTATTCAACTGATGATGTGGTATTTCGCGATTCCGACGCTGCTGCCCGAGTCGTTGCAGATGTGGGTTAACGAGATGAATGCGGAGTTTCTGTTTTCGCTTGTCGCGCTGGGATTGTGCCAGGCGGCCTACTTTTCAGAAGACATCCGCAGCGGTCTGCGTGCCATCCCCGAAGGACAGAATGAAGCAGCGAGGGCACTAGGAATGGGATATTTGCGCGCCATGTGGCTGGTGATTCTGCCACAAGGGATCCGTAATGCGTTGCCATCGGTGATTAACCACACCGTGCTGCTGTTTAAAAATACCAGCCTTGCAATGGTCATTGGCGTTACCGAGTTGACTTACGTAACGCGCGATATTGAAAACCAGACCTTCCGTACCTTCGAAGCTTATATGGTGGCGACGGTAGGCTACCTGGCCTTCTCTTTGTTGCTGATGGGGATGGGAGCGCTGCTGGCCCGTCGCTTTCAGCGCGCGTATGCGAGGTAATATGTATGTTTGATTTTTTCACGATTCTGCGTGATAACGGCCTGTTATTGCTGATGGGGCAGTATCCTGATGGTCCGCTGGGCGGTGTCCTGTGTACCTTGCTGGTGTCGCTGCTGGCAGTGCTGTTCGCCTTCCCGGTCGGCGTGCTGTTGTGCCTCGCTCGCCTCTCTCCGTGGCGCTGGCTGAGCTGGCCGGTCACCTGCTGGATCTATCTGCTGCGCGGTATCCCTCTGATGATGGTGGTGTTCTGGACCTATTTCTGCGTGCCGCTGCTGATTGGCCACAACATTAGTGGCTTCAGCACGATGCTGTGTACGCTGGTTATCTACGAGAGCACTTATATCGCTGAAATTGTGCGCGGCGGGATCCAGGCGCTGCCTTCAGGGCAATATGAAGCCTCCCGCGCGCTGGGAATGGGGCATGTGCGGGCTCTGCGCCTGGTGATTCTACCGCAGGCGTTGTACAACGCGCTGCCAAGTTTGGTCAGCCAACTGGTGTCGATTATCAAAGATAGCACCCTCGGCTACGTTATTAACGTTCCGGAGCTGACCTATGCGGCCAACCAGGTCAGTAATCAGCTGCTGACAAAACCGTTCCAGGTCTTTGCCATCGTAGCGCTGAGCTACTACATCATTAATTTTAGCCTGACGTGGCTGGCCAATCGCCTGGAGCTGCGTATTGCCAGCAGGAGGCAACGTGCACAGTCCGCTGTGGGAAAGCCGGTCACGCCGCTGGTTCTCGACCCGTCACCATCACAAACTCAATAAGGAACAACCATGCGACCGATGATTCTGTTCAATCAGGTGAATAAATGGTACGGGGAATATCAGGCCCTGACCGACGTCAGCGCCGAAATAAAAAGCGGTGAAGTGGTGGTGGTGTGCGGTCCTTCCGGATCCGGCAAATCGACGCTAATCCGGACGGTCAACCGTCTTGAGCCTATCGAACAGGGACAGATCTTGTTTGACGGCATTGATATTCATGGCTCGAGCACCAGGCTGAACCAGCTGCGTACGCGAATCGGCTTTGTCTTCCAGAGTTTCAATCTGTTTCCGCACGTTTCGGTGCTGGAGAATATCATGATGTCGCCGGTGAAAGTTCTCGGCGAGAAGCGTTCGGAAGCCCGACGTCATGCCGGGGAGCTGCTGGAAAGGGTGGGAATGTCGCACAAGGCCGACGTTTACCCGGCGCAGCTTTCCGGCGGCCAGCAGCAGCGGGTGGCTATCGCCCGGGCGCTGGCGATGAAGCCGCCGGTCATGCTGTTTGACGAACCGACATCTGCACTCGATCCGGAAATGGTCGGTGAGGTGCTGAGCGTGATGCGCGGGCTGGCGCAGGAAGGAATGACCATGATGTGCGTTACTCATGAAATGAACTTTGCTCGTGACGTCGCCGATACGATCTGGTTTATGGATCAGGGACAAATACTGGAAAAGGCTGCTCCGGATAAATTCTTCACCGCGCCGCAACATCCGCGCGCGAGACGTTTCCTCAATGATTTACTGCTCCATTAGGAGTGAATTCACTGATCATGGAACTGGTAGGCACTTTTCAGCCTTGTACGCCTGATGAATTTCATCGGGCGTTTTGCATTGTAGTAGCAGTTGTATTGTACATTTCTACTCTACCGGCTTTCTTGCCTGTACCAGAGACCATCGGCAGTTATCCATTTTCGAAGTGCCGCAGCTCCAGATTCTCGACGGTCGTTCCGTTAGATGCTGCTTGCGAGCAGCATCTAACGGAACATACGGTTTTTAACAATCGACTGAATGACATTACTCCGGCTGAGTTCTTAATCTGACATAGTCATTAGAATCCTGATGTCCCCATGACCCGATGGTTTGAGCCTTTATGCAAGAAAAAGTGACATTACTAAATGGGTTGAAAGTGACATCAGAATATTGCAGGTACATTAGCTGTCAAAGCTAAGTTAATAGGTACGGGGGGCAAAGTTCAAATGTCCGCTCTGTGCCAGGAGCGGACATCGCTGAAATAGTGTTATGTTAATCGGCAGCGGTTCGTGATGTGTGTAGCTCGCGCAACGAGGGAATTGGCTGATACCGAATAATAATGGAGAAGATGAATGACAATTGATTTGATTGCAATTTCTGCAATTGGTGTAGCTATCTTGATCGGCGCAATGAGCCCGGGAGTTAGCTTTCTCCTCGTTGCCCGCACTGCCATGTCCAGTTCACGGCGGGCGGCATTATTTGTTGCAGCGGGTATGGGTTTTGGTGCACTTGTCTTTGCTGCCATAGCGTTAGCGGGTCTTCACACACTTCTGACGTTGGTCCCGTCACTTTACACAGCTCTTAAAGCTGCCGGTGGTTGTTATCTCCTATGGCTGGCGTTAAAAATGTGTCGTCGTCCTTCAAACCGGTTTAGTGATCATGCCGTATTAGAGAACGTCAGCACCTCAAAAGCTTTTCTTACTGGGGTATTCACGCAAATCAGCAATCCTCATACCGCTCTGGTATTTGCCAGTATCTTTTCCGCAACGCTTAGCAAAGATATTCAGCCTATTATGTATATCATTCTGCCTATAATGGCATTCGTTATTGATTTGATTTGGTATGCAGTCGTGGCATGCCTGTTATCAACTGAAGGTCCACGTCATGCTTACATTAAATACCGTAAATTCTTAGACAGAATAAGCGGAGCAGTTATGGCCTTTCTTGGAATTCGACTGCTGTTAAAGTAAGTCAACGAATACAATTCAGTCCATGGATATACCGCCCTGATATCCGCTCTTCGCTCATGAAGGACGACCATACTCAAATCTCCCATATTGCAGGAGATTTGATCATGAACACGTCACCGTGGAACAAAGGCCGTATCGTCGGCCAAAAAAGACCACTTCAGATATCTCATATCTGGGGATCTGAATCAGGCTTGAACTAGAAGGTAAGACACGCGATTTTGTTCTGTTCAACATGGTTCTGGATAGTAAACTTCGGGCCTGCGATTTGGTGAAGCAGAAGGTTTCTGATGTAGTCTACGGACGCTCAGTTTCGGGCAGAGCGACAGTACTGCAGCAAAAAACCGGGAGCAGGTCAGGGTAGCTAATTCTTGGTCAGGGCTACACCTTTGCTGAATCAGTCACCGCAACAATAACCTGATGGATAAGACAATGCGGGATGGGTGGCAGAGGAATCAATATACAGGTATCTAAGCGCGTTTTAATGTAACAGAGCCTAACTATAATTGTTCGATGTTTGGCTTAACGATTTTATTATTTCAGAAGAGAGATTTGATATTAACTCATCGCTGTGTTTGGATAATAACGAAAAACGTGGGAGTTCGAAAATAAGACGCTCTCTTGTTGGCTCGAAATAGTCGGGGACATTTGGTCCTGTCTCTACGCAACACTGGGCGAATCCCCATAAGATATCGAGTATTTCAACCATAAGTAACTCATCGGCACTATCAAGAATTTCTAATATAAAAGGAAGGGCAAGATATCCCGCTGGCGCCATAGAAACATGCTGATGACATAGTCCGCACCAAAGTTTATGACTGGCGGTCTTTGCTACTTCATGATCAGCTGATGATAATTGTAATAATAGTTCAGGAACATCGTTTGCGGGTCCATATGCTGTATAGGATGAATTCCAGTTTACTGCATAAACTCTATCCTTCAGTGATGCATTACTCATCAATGATTTCCTTTATATTAATTAGTATAGTTAATTGGTTTTCCGCATTAAATATAATTTAGCCAACACTAGTTCTGCTTACAATAAATAGTCTTAAGCGTATCACTGCAATTATAACCATTTAGTCGCAAAAACCTTCACTTTATCTGCATTTATTGATGAAGTGAAGTTTATGGCGTGGATACACTCAATATCGTCTGCTCTTTGCTCTCAGCGGACCAACAGCACTCACATCCGCTTCGTACCCGGAGCGGATGTGAGCAGGTATAATTCAACAAGGGTCAGGCCAATATTGAATGCGGTATTAAGTCAGCGAACTCTCAATAACGAAAAAGTTCGCTGCACGCTCGTTTGAATGGATGTCTGAAGGGAACAAGGATATCTACAAATCAAAGACAGGCTTCGGAAACTGCGTAGCTATCCTCGAACATGCGAAAACGGGTAATAAGACCATCTTCAATGTACATATCTAGTACAAACTCGGTTTCAATCAGCTTATCCGTTTTTTTAACGCGTGATGCTTACAATCGCACTGCTTAAAAAATCGCTCACCGTCTTCATGCATAGATCGCGCTCTTCAACGTGCGGCATATGGCTTGAGTCTTCAAAAATGACCCACCGCGCGCCGAGGATATGGTCCATAAAGGGCTGTACCACTTCCGGCGTGGCTTCATCGTAGCGCCCGGAAATCAGCAGCACCGGAATCTGAATTTGCGCGAGGCGGTCGATAATCGTCCACTCTTTCATGCTGCCGATGACGTGGAATTCGGTGGGGCCATTCATAGCGTGATAGACCGTTGGATCGGCATCCATAGCATCAAAGGTGCGCCGGACTTCCGGCGGCCAGGGATCAAGCCGACAGACGTGACGTTGATAAAATACCGCGCTTGCCGCCTTATATTCTGCGCTGTCCAGCGTACCCGCCGCCTCATGTGCCAGCAGCGTCTTCTGGACATCGGCAGGGAGCTGCGCCCGGAGTTCTGCTGCGCCCTGCAGCCACAGCGCCATTGAGGCCGGAGAGTTGGCGATAATCAGCGCTTTTAAGCCCGTTGGCTGGGTCACAGCATGTTCTGCGCCTAGCATGCCGCCCCACGATTGACCCAGTAGGGCGTAATTATCGGCAATGTCGAGATAGCGCAGCAGGTTATCCAGTTCGTTGAGGAACAGTGCCGGTTGCCAGAAGTCGGCAGGCTGCTGCGGTAGATGAGTTGAGCGGCCGTTGCCTAGCTGATCGTAGTGGATCACCGCTCGCCCGCTGAGGGCGATATCGCGGAACGCATCGACATAATCGTGCGTACATCCCGGCCCGCCGTGGGCAATAACCAGCGGCGTCAGGCCACTATGGATGTCACCACAAATACGAAACCAGGTTTGGTATTCCCGAAACGGGGCGTAGCCTTCGCTAATGGTGTACATGAATGATCTTTACCCTGCTAAGTGGACCGGCTTTCAGGGTAAAGGGTCGCAACCAACGCTGAACACTAGCAAAAATGCTAGTTCTTAGCTGTCGAGCAGACGGTAATGCAGAGCGCGTACTACCGCCTGTACGCGATTGCTGGCGCCCAGTTTTCTGGCTGCGGTATTCAGGTGCAACGTCACCGTCGCCACCGAGCGGTGCAGTTTACGGGCGATCTCTTTGGCGGTGAGCCCTTCAGCAGACCACGCCAGACATTCGCGTTCACGATTGCTTAGCTTCACGTGGAGACAGGTCAGCATGGTGCTATCGAATAGCGGAAAGGCTGACTCCTGGAACTGGTGGGCAATCAGCATCAGCTGCGCCAGGGTCGCGCTGATTTCCCGTTCCTGACGCTGGCCGGTATGGATGCCGGTGAGAGTAACGAATCCGCCGTTGGGGAGATGCAGGGGAACCGTTGCTCCACAGGGCATATTGTGTTCACGCATATAGTCGGTGACTGCGGTAGCGTGATCGTCGAGCCTGCCGCGCAGCATGCTTCTGTCCGGACGTTGATAGGACCAGACGAAGGGCGCGCAGCTCTCCAGCGCACAGTGTTGTACCGGATCAACCTGGTAATATCCTCGCTCGCACCATAGCTGGCGCATATCCTCCGGTACATTGCACGTTTTCAGCAGCGATGGCGTAATCAGCTCCCCCTCCAGCGAACGCGGGACCGGCGTGTAGTCGTAAATAACCGCGTCAAATCCCAGCGTCCGGGTGTGCTGGAAAAGCCCACTGAATGCGTCATCCAGGCTGGTTGCCCGGGTGCTGCCGGGGCGTTCAAACTCCAGTCGCATATAACCCCCTTTACGTTAAACGAGACCTGCGACGGGCACGATTTGTGCAAAACCGTCAATAGCTCGCTCTGAGGCATGCAATTCCGGTGCCGTTCCGGCGCAGCGCAAAACTAGTATTTTTGCTAACTGTTCAGCTTCCGACGTTGTCGTTAGCGTTAAGGCTACGACACACCAGCAACATCGACGACGAGGAACACACCATGTGGAGCGAAGTAGCGCCCGATCAGTGCCATAACATTGCTGTGGATGGTTATAACGTCGTGGCTTATCAATTTGGTGACGGCGATGAGACCGTCCTCTGCCTCAACGGCGGACCTGGGCTGCCCAGCGACTATTTGCGTGAGGCTCACTCCTGCCTGAAACAGCACGGCTACCGGGTGATTGCCTTTGATCAACTGGGAACCGGGAAATCCGACCGACCGGATGACGCCAGCCTGTGGACCATGGCGCGCTACGTACGTGAAGTGGAAACCGTCCGCCAGGCGCTGGGGCTCGGTAAGGTGCATCTGCTTGGTCATTCGTGGGGCGGATGGCTGGCGATTGAAGTGGCATTGCACCATCCTGGCGCAATTTGCTCGTTGATTCTGGAAAACACCGTCGCCGATATGCCGCATCTGGTGCAGGAACTGAACCGCCTGCGCGGTGCGCTGGGACCAGAAACCGTCGCCATGATGCAGCGCTATGAAGCGCTGGACTGGCTGGATCACCCGGCCTATCAGGCGGCGATTACCCTGCTTAATTATCGCCACGTCTGCCGCCTTGATGTGTGGCCCGAACCTGTTAAGCGATCGCTTGAGGACTGGAATTCGGGGCCGTATATCACAATGCAGGGGCCGAACGAATTCCTCTATACCGGTAATTTAAAAGCGTGGAACCGCAGCGCGGAACTGGCTTCGATCCGCGTGCCGTGCCTGATAGTCACTGGGCAGCATGATGAACTTACACCCGCCTGCGCCCTGAAAATGAAGCAGAGACTGGCGAATGCCGAAATAGCAGTTTTTGCCAATAGCAGCCATATGCCGTTTTACGAAGAGCCACAGGCTTACTACCCGGTTCTGCTCGATTTTCTGGCGCGTCAGCGCGATACGGGAGGATGTTGATGCATCGTTACCGCTTTCTGCTTTTTCGCCCGCTACAACTTCTGCCGGTTCTGCTCGGCATCAGCTTGATCACCTTCATGATGGTGCGGGCGATCCCCGGCGATCCGGCGCGCATTCTGCTGGGGGTCCGCAGCACTCCGGCTGCGCTGGCCCGCATCCGCGCGCAGTTTGGTCTCGATGAGCCGCTATGGGTGCAGTACGGCTATTTTCTACGCAACCTGCTGCAAGGAGAACTGGGGAAGTCGATTGTGTATCGCGTGGATACTCTGAAGCTGATTGGTTCGCGTCTTGAACCAACGCTGTGGCTGGTACTGGGCAGCGTCCTGTTGGCCATTGCCTTGACGGTGCCACTAGCGGCGATTGCCGCACGTCAGCGTGGACGTCTCGCCGATCGGCTGATTCGTCTTTTTACCACCGCCGGGCTGGGGTTTCCAGCGTTCTGGCTCGGTATCATGCTGATTCTGCTGTTCAGCATCGTGCTTGGCTGGTTCCCGGTTTCCGGCTACGGCAGCGATTTTTTAGACCAGTTACGCCATATGGTTCTGCCGTGCCTGACCGTGGCGCTGGCGCTTTCAGCGGTATTAATTCGTAACCTGCGCGCTAGCCTGCTGATGGAGATGAATAGTGACTATGTCGTGGCGGCACGGGCGCGCGGGCAGCGGGAAAGACGCATTTTCTGGCGACATGTGCTGCCCAATTCGCTGGTGCCAACCATCAATCTGCTGGCGGTGAATATTGGATGGTTAATCGGCAGTACTGTAGTTATCGAAAGCGTGTTTGCCATCCCTGGCCTCGGGCAACTGCTGGTAAAGGCGATTTTTAGCCGCGACTACATGGTGGTTCAGGGCGTGGTCATGGTCTTTGCCCTTGCCACCGTGGCGGTCAGCCTGCTGGCGGACATTCTGACCGTGGCTCTCGACCCGAGGATAAAACTATGAAGGTGACGGCAACGTTTTCCCGTCTGCGTCAGCGGATTATTCCGCGCCAGCAGGCGCTATATGCCGGGCTGGCCATTGTCGGATTGTGGCTGTTGGTGGCCTGCCTGGCACCGTGGATAGCGCCGTTTGATCCGATTGCTCAGGACGTGTCCTCCAGCCTGCTGTCGCCGGGTGGCGCGCACCCGTTCGGTACTGACAACTTTGGTCGCGATGTCTTTTCCCGGGTGCTATGGGGCGCGCGGGTCGATCTGCAAATTTGCATTCTGGGAGTCCTGTTCCCCTTTATGCTCGGTACCACGCTGGGTGCGCTCTCCGGCTATCTTGGCGGCGTCGTGGATGCGCTGGTGATGCGGGTGATTGATATTGTGCTGGCTTTTCCGTTTCTGGTACTGATGCTGGCGATTATTGCCATCCTCGGGCCGGGGCTGAGCAGCTTTTATATTGCGATGGCGATAGTGGGCTGGGTCTCCTACGCCCGGCTGGTGCGCGCTCAGGTACTGACGCTGAAACAGCGAGATTTTATTCTGGCTGCCCGCAGCCTGGGCTATGGACACCTGCGCATTTTGTTCCGCCATCTGCTGCCGAATGCGCTAACCGGCGCGATCGTTTTTTCGATGTCCGACTGCGTACTGGTGCTGCTAAACGGGGCCTCGGTGAGCTATCTCGGGCTCGGCGTGCAGCCTCCAACCGCTGAATGGGGCGTGATGGTTGCCGAAGGGCAGAGCTTTATCACCACCGCGTGGTGGATAACGACCTTTCCGGGGATCGCCATCGTGCTGTTGGCAATGGGATTCAGCCTGCTGGCCGATGGGTTGGGGGATAAGTTAGGGGAGCGCGTATGAGTTTGTTGAAGGTTAATCACCTGACGGTCACGCGTGGTGAAGATATCGCGCTGGTAGATAACGTCTCATTAAGTCTCGAAGCCGGTGAGATGCTCGGGCTGGTCGGCGAGAGCGGGTCGGGAAAAACCGTAACCTGCCGGGCGCTGATGCGCCTGTTGCCGGGGGCCGGGCTGCGGATTACTGGCGGAGAAGTTCTGCTGGGAGGCCGCGATATTTTGTCCCTGAGCGAAGGGCAAATGTCGGCGGTGCGCGGACGGGAAATCGGCATGATTTTCCAGAACCCCTCCAGCCACTTGAATCCGGTGATGACTATAGGGGAACAGATTGCAGAAAGCCGCCGCCTCCATTTTGGCGCTAACCGTCGTCAGGCGCGGGAGGATGCGCTGGCGCTGCTGCGACAAGTGGGGGTCCCGGACCCGCAGAATCGGCTCAATAACTATCCGCATGAATTCTCCGGCGGCATGCGTCAGCGGGCGATGATTGCCGTCGCCCTCGCACCGGAGCCCACGCTGTTGATTGCCGATGAACCGACGACCGCGCTGGACGTGACCGTGCAGATGCAGATTTTGCGCCTGCTGAGCGACCTGCGCGCTGAGCTGGGGCTGGCGGTCATTATGATCACTCACGATCTCGGCGTGGTGGCGCAAACCTGTGACCGGATTGCGGTGATGTACGGCGGCCGACTGTGCGAGGTGGGCGGCAAGCGAGAAGTGCTGGCCGGGCCGTTGCACCCATACACTCGCGGACTTATTGATTGCCAGCCGGTCAGCGAAGGCGGACAGGGGAGGTTGACGACCATCGACGGCCAGCCGCCGGTTGCCGACCACTTTCCATCGGGCTGCCGTTTTCATCCGCGCTGTCGACGCGCCGATGAGGTCTGCCTGCACCAGCCGTTGCTACGCTACGGGCAGGATAGCCACAGCCACGCGGCAGCCTGCCATCACATATTGCCGACGCTTATCCGGCGGGAGGGATAATGGCTCACCCTAACTGGCCGCTGCTTGAGGCCGATAACCTTTCCGTCACCTTTCCGGTTTCCGGCGGGCTTTGGCAAGCGAAAAAAGTGGTGCAAGCGGTTAACCAGGTCACGGTACAAATTTATCCCGGCGAGACGCTGGGCCTGGTCGGCGAGTCCGGCAGCGGTAAAAGCACCCTTGGACGGGCGCTGTTGCAGCTCGAACGGGTTGCTGCCGGAGAGGTGCGGTTCGAAGGTCAGCGTATTACGCATGGCTTAACCAGCGATATCGCCCGTCTGCGCCAGCAAAGCGCGATGATTTTCCAGGATCCTTTTGCGTCATTAAATCCGCGACAGACCGTGGGAGAAAGTATTGCGGAGGTACTGCGCGTTCATCAGAAGGTACCGCGCGCGCAAGTTGCTCAGCGGGTAGCGGAACTGCTCACCTTGGTTGGCCTGCGTACGCAGCAGGCCGGCGCGAAACCGTCTCAGCTTAGCGGTGGTCAGTGTCAGCGCGCCGGTATTGCCAGAGCGCTGGCCATCGAGCCGCGGCTGATTGTGGCGGATGAGTGTGTCGCGGCGTTGGACGTCTCTATTCAGGGGCAGATCGTGAATTTATTGATGGATCTGCGGGAGAAGATGGGGCTGGCGATTCTGTTTATTGCTCACGACCTGGCGATTGTGCGTCGGCTCTGCGATCGCGTCGCGGTGATGTATCTCGGGCGGATCGTGGAGGAGGGGCCTACGGAAGCGGTCTTTACCCGACCACTGCATCCCTATACTGCCGCGCTGGTATCCGCGATCCCGGAAATTGACCCGGATAAACCGCTGCCAAAAAATTTGCTGGGGGGCGAGCCGCCCAGCCCCGTCGCTGTTCCACCAGGTTGTGCATTTCATCCGCGCTGCCCTTATGCGCAGGTGCAGTGCCGCACCGGCGAACCACCACCAACCCGGCAGATTGCCGACCACGCTTATGCCTGCGTATTGAACCACGAAGGCAATGAGACCGTTTTTCCTTTGACAGGGGGATCTATTGATGAAGCACAGGCATGTTAAATTACTGGCGGCGAGCGTTTTTCTGACGCTCAGCGTGGTGAGCGAAATAGCGCAGGCGGCAGGTGTATTGACCATTGGCCGTCGCGAGGACAGCACCACTTTTGACCCGATAAAATCGGCGCAAAATGCCGACAACTGGGTTTTTTCCAACGTCTTCGATCCGCTGGTACGGGTGGATAAAACCGGGACTAAGCTGGAGCCTGGCGTGGCAGAGAGCTGGACGATTTCCCCGGACGGCAAGGTCTACACCTTTAAAATTCGCGATACCAAATTCTCTGACGGCACACCGCTGACCGCCAACGATGCGGCGTTTAGCCTGTTGCGTATCCGCGATGATCAAGGTTCGCTGTGGCGCGATTCCTACAGCATTATCGCTAAAGCTGAGGCCACGGACCCGCGCACCCTGGTGGTCACGCTGAAATCGCCCTCAGCGCCATTCTTATCGCAGCTGGCACTGCCGAACGCCTCGGTGGTTTCACAGCAGGCTATGAAGGCGGAAGGTGAAGAGGCCTTTGCCGAAAAACCGGTAGGTTCCGGCGCGTTCAGCGTTAAAGAGTGGCTGCGTGGCGAAAAAATCGTGTTGGTTAAGAACCCGAACTTCTGGCAGGCGAAGAACGTCAGCCTGGATGGCGTGGAGTGGTTAACCATTCCGGATGATAATACCCGAATGCTGAAAGTGCAGGCCGGTGAGCTTGACGCCGCGCTGACCGTGCCTTTCTCGCGCATTGCATCGTTACAAAAAGATGCCAATCTGAAGGTTGAACTGGATCCTTCCACTCGGGAAGACCATCTGCTGATCAATCATTCTCACGGCGCGCTGGGCAAGGTGGAAGTGCGTCAGGCGCTGGACTTTGCGATTGATAAAGACGCTATCGTGAAGACTGTGACCTTTGGGTATGGTCAGGTGGCGAACTCCTACATTCCCGCCGGGGCGCTTTACCACTACGCGGACAATCTTCGCAGGCCATACGATCCGCAAAAGGCCAAAGAGATGCTGAAAGCGGCGGGGGCGGTCGATCTGAAGCTGAACTATGTGGTTAACGCCGGGGATGAAGTGGATGAGCAAATCGCAATTTTGCTCCAGCAGCAGCTGGCGAAAGTCGGGGTGACGGTGAATTTACAAAAAGTCGATCCGAGCCAGAGCTGGGATATGCTGGTAGCCGGGGATTACGATATTTCGGTGATGTACTGGACGAACGATATTCTTGACCCTGACCAGAAAACCACCTTTGTGCTTGGTCATGATGCCAATATGAACTATATGACCCGCTATCATAACGAGCAGGTTAAAGCGCTCGTGGCCGCGGCGCGCGTCGAAATGGACAGTGAAAAGCGCGAGCAGATGTATATCGACCTGCAAAAAATGGCCAAAGCCGACGTAAACTGGGTAGATCTGTATTACAGCCCGTATCGCAACGTCAGCCGCAAGAATATCGACGGTTTTTACCAAAATCCGCTGGGGCGCTTCTTCCTGGAAGATACCGTCAAAAACTAATGCCTCTTTGCGCCGGTTGGTCTCGGCCACCGGCGCTTTTTTTGATCTTTTCGGACAACACGCTTCCTCGGGAAACCCTCGACGTGCTTACTCCTACCACGTACAGCAGCTCCTCACGCATTATCAGTAGGTATGGCCTTAGCAGGATGGGGGACAGAACCTATCACACAGCAGCAGGCTGCACCGGGCTTCGGCGGACTGGCTTCTGCGTCCTGTTTTACGCTTGCGGGGCACCTTCTATACTGCAAAAAAATACTCTCTCCGCAACTAAATACGAGTGGGTCCCATTTATTGACAGCCTTTAAGGGCGAGTATAAGGGGAATATAACTGTGTATATACAGTTAATGAGTAAGGATTATCATAGTGAATCCGCTAAAAGGACACAAAGTGAGAACTTGATTTAACTCCCGCTTACGCCTGTAATCCGAGGGTGGGTTATGCCAGCAACTTTACAATTGTTCGCTCAGAGCAGCCTCTTAGGGGCTTGCGTACGGGCAAGTTCGTGCAGCAGACATTGCAACGCGGAGTATTTGTTGAAAATTTGTGTTTATGGATCGCTATGGACATCAGCTTGCCTCGAGTAAGAGGATGGGGATACCGGACAGATATGCCGAAAATATACCCCAACGCCATAGGCTGTTGGGGGTAATCATAATGCCTGGCCGACCTACCTGCGAATAACATAGCGGACTAAAGACATTGTTTCTCAGTGGTTATTTTCGTTACTGAGCCTGTTTGAGCTTTATCCCCGGTAGTACCATACATAGACATCCGATAAACGGCACCAATCGCATCTATATCCGGGCGCAGGCTCGCCGGACACTCTACTGCGGCTTCCGTCCAGTTGGTCCCGGCCTGCACGCGCAGTTCGCGAAATGACAGCTGGTTTTCGACGGCTGCTGCAGCCAGCTGACGGCTGATTTGCAGGGCTGTTTCGATCCCCCGCGGGGTGACGAGATCTACCGGGCTGACGCACGCCTCACGGACCTGGTGAAACAGCCACTGCAGCTCGTCTGGCGTCATCGCCTGAGGGCTAAACACCCCGTCTCCGTTGATTCTCCGGTAGATTTTTCGCAACGACTGGTCCGGGTCAGTGGACAGCTGCAGAAACTCATCCTGAGGCAGGCTGCTCTGCAGGCTGTGCTCGACCAGACGCTACGTCAGAGCATTGACCGAGATTTTTTCGCTGCCGGCGCGGTTTTTCAGCAGCTCAATTAATTTTCTGGAAAACCGGAGTGTTAACTGACCGATCATCCGTCTGCCCTCGTCGTCATTTGGTTTCAGACCAAATGTTATCGACGATGTCCCTTCTAACGCCCACGCTTGCGCCAGCGTGGGTACGTCGTGGAGGTTTTATCAACCCGCTTTCACGGCAATCACGTCGATCTCAACTTGCCATTCCGGACGAGCCAAATGTGAAATCATCAGTCCGGTAGAGACCGGGAACACGCCTTTCAACCAGCGGCCCATGATGTTGTATACCGTTTCACGGTGGCGAACATCGGTCAGATAAACGGTAATTTTGCAGATCTCTTGCAGGTTGCTGCCGCTCTCTTCCAGCAGCATGTTGATGTTGTACATTGCCTGCTCGGTTTGCGCCGCAATATCACCAATGCCCACTGATTCACGGGTGTCTAAGTTTTGCCCAATTTGCCCGCGTAGAAAGACCATATTTCCGGCGACAACGGCCTGACACAGATCGTTATCCAGATTTTGTTCCGGATAGGTCTCTTTGGTATTAAACGGACGAATACGCGTGTGTACCATTTTTTTGCTCCAGGGTGTATTAGCGGCCCTCAGGCCAGGAATTGACGAAGTTCTGCCGTTTGCGGCTGAGTAAACAGTGTGTCCGGGCTACCCACTTCGTGGACGCGCCCTTGATGCATAAACACTACCCGGTCGCTGACTTTGCGCGCGAAATTCATTTCGTGCGTGACCATGATGATGGTCATACCTTCCTGCGCCAGCGACTCAATCACCTGCAGCACTTCGCCGACCAGCTCCGGATCCAGCGCGGAGGTTATTTCATCGCACAGCAAGATTTCCGGATTCATCGCCAGCGAGCGGGCAATAGCGACGCGCTGCTGTTGACCGCCGGAGAGGCTATCCGGCCAGGCATCAAATTTATCGGCCAGGCCGACGCGTTCCAGTAACCGTCTGGCCGTGCGCTCGGCTTCACCTTTGGCCATCTTTTTCACCAGCGTCGGGGCCAGCATCACGTTCTTACCCACGGTAAGGTGAGGAAAAAGATTAAAGCTCTGAAAAATCATGCCGACGTTTTGCCGCAGTTCGCGCAGAGCGGCGCCGTTGTCCTGCTGCACCGGCTGCCCGTCCACCCGCAGCTCTCCCGCGTGATAGGCATCCAGGCCATTAATGCAGCGTAATAAGGTGCTTTTCCCCGAGCCGCTTTTGCCGATAATGCACACCACTTCCTGGCGTTTTATCTGCAAATCAATGCCTTTCAGCACCTCGTTTTCGCCAAAACGCTTACGCAGCGCGCGTATATCCACCAGGGAAAAATCGGCTGTCTGGGTCATCAGTTGGTTCTCCGTGACAAACGTTGTTCAAGATGCCGGCTCCATATGGAGAGCGGAAAGCACAGAAAGAAGTAGAACAGGGCCACGCTGCCGTAAATCAGGAAGGGTGAAAACGTGGCGTTCGAGATGATCTGCCCGGCGCGCGTCAGTTCGACAAAACCAATCACCGACGCCAAAGCCGTGTTCTTAATCGCCTGCACTAAAAAGCCGACGGTAGGGGCGATGGCCACACGCAGGGCCTGGGGCAGAACGATGTAGCGTAGCTGTTCGCGAAAGTTGAGCGCCAGGCTCTGGGCTGCCTCCCACTGCTGGCGTGGAATGGCTTCCACGCTGCCGCGCCAGATTTCGCTTAAATAGGCGCTGGCGTACAGCGTCAGGCAGAAACTGGCGGTAAATAACGGTGAAGTATTAATGCCGACGATCGCCAGGCCGAAATAGACCAGAAAGAGCTGCAGCAGCAGCGGCGTTCCCTGAAACAGCTGCACATAGCCGCGAACGAAATAGCCGGCGATACGTGAACCAGAGAGGCGCAGTACCAGCAGTAACCCACCGACGACGCCCCCGCCAATAAAAGCGATAGCGGACAATCCAACCGTCCAGCGCAGCGCCAGCAGCAAGTTGCGATAGATATCCCATAAGGAAAATTCGCTCATCATGGATCCTCAAGGTCGACGGAAAATAAAGCGCGGGCCTATCCAGTTCAGAATCTGGCGCACGGCGATTGCTAATACCAGATAGGCAGCGGCGGCGATAATGTAGGCTTCGAAATTACGGAAGGTGCGGCTGGCAATCAGGTTGGCGCTGAACGACAGCTCCTCGGTTGAGATCTGGCTGCATACCGCCGAACCCAGCATGATGATAATGACCTGACTGACCAACGCGGGCCAGACTCTACCAAGAGCCGGAGGTAGCACCACGCGGGTAAAAATTTGCCAGCGGTTTAACGCAAGGCTCTGCGCCGCTTCGATTTGGCTGCGCGGCGTGTTCTCAATACCAGCACGGGCGATCTCACTGGCGTACGCGCCAAGGTTGAGGATCAGCGACAGCACGCTGGCCGTCAGCGCCGACATCTGTACGCCTACCGCCGGCAGGCCAAAAAAGATAAAAAACAGCTGGATGATATAGGGAGTATTGCGGACCAGCTCGACATAGCTGGCAATGAGCCACCGTAACGGGTGCGGGCCGTTGGCGCGCCCCCAGCCGCAGGCAATCCCCAGGGTAATGCCCAGCAGCGTGGCCGCCAGCGTCATCATGAGGGTGATGACAATGCCGTTAAGCAGCATTGGCCACTGGCTCAATACCGGCGAAAAATCAAAGCTCATGTTCTTGGTTCTCCAGTAGTCGTGACAGCTGCGCCACGGAGGGCAGGGCGATAACCTGGCGTAGCTGAGCCAGAAGGCGACGACTCGTGGTCGCGGATAGCACACGCTGGGCGCATGACAGGAACTTGTCATCCAGGGCCTCATCGCTCAGGGGATTGGCGGCATTGCCCAGAGCGCGATCGACACGGCAACTGAGCTGCCGCCCCGATTTCAGATTCAGGGTGACGCAGGCACCTTCCGGGGCGGTTTGCAAACTCTGCGGGTGTTGCCACTGCGTGCTGCTGGTGATGCTGACTTTCGCCATCAGGGCATGGAGCTCCGCCGGTTCCAGCGACGCCTGCGTCAACTGGTTCAGGGTTAACTCACCATAAAATAGCGTGGCGGCGATGGCATAGGGCAGGCTGAATTGCGCCTGTTGCGGAGTCATCGGATCGGCGTAAATCAGGTTGGCGATCACGATCTGCGGCACATCGCACTGGATCTGCTTGATTCCATCCACCGCAAGCGTATGCCGTTGTACCAGGGCGACAACCGCATCGACGGCCGCGTGAGCAGACAGGCATACCGGGATGCGTTTAACGTCCAGCCCCGGCTGCAGCAAGCGCCAGCCGGGAGCGGTTAACCGCTTCGGCCGCCATTGGGCATCGTTCATCAAGGCCGGCAATCCGTAATGATGCTCCAGCGTATTGAGCGGACCTGTGATTCCCGCTTGCGCCATCAGCGCCGCCTGAACGCCTCGCTCGGCGGCCAGTCCGGCCATCACGGCTTTTGCATCGCTGCCAAAGGCGCTTTTACTGCCGCCAGCGGCGGCGAGAGCTAACGCAATGGCGTGCGCAACCTGAGGCGTATCCAGGCGTAGCAGGTGGGCGGCGGCAACGGCGGCGCCCACCACGCCCAGAACCCCGGTTGTCCACCATCCGCGTTGATACAGCTGCTGGCCCAGCGCTTCGCCGAGCCGGTATTGGCATTCGCTGCCCGAGACAATGGCCGTCAGCAGACTGGCGCCGTCGCGGTCATACTGCTGAGCCACTGCCAGTGCGGCCGGGATGATGACTGCGGAGCCATGGACGAATCCGGCGTAGCAGTTGTCATCAAAATCCAGCGCGTGGGCGGCACAACCGTTGATCCGCGCGGCGTCCAGCGGGCTGACGCGCAGCGTGCCGCCCAGCGTGCTGGCCTTACCCTCGCTCATTACCGTCCGTTTCAGACGCTGCACTATCGGCATCGTGCTGCCAGCCAACGCCACGCCCAGCGTGTCGATCAGCGCGCGACAGGCGACCCGCCGCACGTCGCCTGGGATCGACGACAGCGTTATGGCCGCCGCCTGCCGGGCCAAAATATGGGTTGCATAATGGTTCATGTTATTCCTCGCCAGAGAAAAGACTCCCCGCCCGCAGGGAGCCATAATGCTCAGGATTCAGGCAGATCGCCTGCTGGCGCACCCAGCCACTTCTGCGAGATCCGATTGATAGTGCCGTCGGCTTTCGCGGCGCGCAGAATTTCATTCACTTTGGCAACCAGCGCGGGGTTACCTTTCGGCAGGCCGACGTAGCACGGGGCGTTAGCCAGAATCACTTTTAACTGGATATCCAGGTCGGGGTTTTTCTGCTTCAGCGCGCCGGCGACGGTGGTACCGATTGCCACTAATTGCGTTTGGCCGGACATGAACGAGGCGATAGTGCTGTTGTTATCTTCAAAGCGTTTGACGTTAGCTTTCGGTGCCAGGGTCGTTAACTCTTCATCCTGCATCGAGCCGCGGGTTACCGAGACCGTTTTGCCCGCCAGCTCGTCGGCGTTGCTGGCTTTCACCCCGGCCTTGCCAAACACCGCATCAAAGAAAGGCGCATAGGCGATGCTGTAGTCGATCACTTTGGCGCGCTCCGCGGTTTTACCCAGCGAGGAGATGGTCATATCCGCTTTACCGCTTTGCAGATAGGGGACGCGATTTGGGCCTGTGACCGGCACCAGCTGCAGCTTCACGCCCAGTTTATCGGCGATCAGTTTGGCGGTGTCGATATCAATGCCCTGCGGCTGCATATCACTCCCCACAAAGCCATAGGGGGCGTAATCCTGAGGGACCGCAATACGCACCACCTTTTGCTGCATAATGGTATCCAGCAAATCGGTGGCGCTGGCGGAGAGGCTGGAGAATGTGCAAGCGAGTCCCAGCATTGCTGCAAATGCAAACTGTTTTTTCATCTCATTATTTCCCGTTCAGGTTATTGTTACGTAAATGCGCGGTCATGAGGCGGATTAACTATTTTTATTGAAATAACCCGCGCGCACTGCAGTGCCAATTAAATTGACAAAGAACCGACAGGCGGTAATGGCGGTAATTTGGTTAATATCTTTCTTCGGCGTGATTTCAACCAGATCCATGCCCACGACTTTGCCTTTTGCCACCAGACCGTGAATTAATTTACGCATTTGGTGATAGGTTACCCCGCCTAATGCCGGGCCGTTGACCGCAGGCATAATCGTTGGGTCAATACCATCGGCGTCACAGGTAATATAATAATGACCGCCATCAGGAATACGTGCTAACAGGCTGTCGATACCCTCATCATGCAGCTGATGGGCAGGAATCAATTTCGCACCATATTCCAGCGCTGCGTCCACCTCTTCCTGGCGGGCCGAACCGTTTGCGCGCAGGCCAATTTGCCAGATTTCGCCGATGTGCTTCATTTCCGAGGCCCGGCGAATGGGGCTGGAGTAACCATCGGTCACGCCGTTGACATCCTGACGCCAGTCCAGATGAGCATCGACATGAATCAGGGTGATGGTTTCATTCAGTTCATCCAGCGCGCGCAGAACCGGAATCGGAATGCCGTGGTCGCCACCAATCACCAGCGGCATGCCGCCCAGTTGCAGAATTTTACGTACCACCGCTTCGGCCGCTTCGTAATGTTGACCAAGGGCACGCGCATCGCCTGCGATATCGCCGCAATCGATCATGCGAATATCCTGATTATCCATCAGCGGGCCGCCAATATCGAAATCGTAACGCTCAATGCTGCGCACCGCGCGATCGGTCGCCTGGCGCACTGCCGTTGGTCCATTGGTTTGATCGTTGGTGACCTCATCAATGGAATAAGGCGAGCCATAAGGAATCCCTAATACGGCGATATCTACGCGATCCAACGTATTTAAATCACTGACTACTTCGGAATAAAGCAGGCTCTTATGACCATGTTTCGGTGCGGTGGTCATTTCGGATTTATATCTCATTTTATCCTCTGGTCTGTCGTGAATAACTAGTTAAGACTCCACCATTCTCCGGTGGCCCATAATTGCTCTTCGGTTCTTTTCACTGCCGAGTGAATATCGGTCCGGGCGTTGGCGGCAAATAATGCCACCAGTAATTCACTAACTAATAAGGCTGGCGTAATGGTGTCGAAAAACGACGCCGTTTTCTTTTGTACCAATATTGATTCCGCGGCCAATCTTGCGACAGGAGAACTGGCATTATCGGTAATTGCGACAACACGGATTTTCCGTTGGGCTAAATAGCGGGCCAGCGTGACGGCCCGTCGGGAATAGGGGGCCAGACTGACCACCAGCAGCACATCTTTGGCATTAATCTCCCCCATCAGCGTCATCATGCCGCTTTCGCCTGCGCCATCAATCAGGCGCACATTATTGGCGAACCAGGCGCTGACATGTTGAAAATGGAAGACGACAGGAAACGATGAGCGAAGCCCCAGACAGTAAATGGTCCGCGCGTCTGCCAGCAGCCTGCTGGCTCGGATCATCGCCTCAAGATTCTCCTGACGACACAGTGTTTCAATATGGGCCTGCGTGGTGGCGGCCAGATCGCGCAGCAAAGAGTCTTCTCCCTGCTTATTCATCGCAACCAGCCCCGGCACTCGTGATTCATAGATGCTGCTTTTGGCACGTACGGTGGCGATAAACACTTCACGCAACGCATCGTAGCCGCCGAGTCCGAGGCGTTTTGCCAAACGGGTCATCGTGGAAGGCGGAACGCCGGCAAGACGTGACTGTTCACGCATCGACATCACCGCCACTTCCTGGGCGTGGTCTAACACAAAGCTGGCCGCCTGTCGTTCCTGACGGGGGAGCTGTTCGTACATTGCTTTTAGTCTGGAGATAACTTCAGCCTGTTCCATATGTTATTCCCTTTCGGTTTGACACAATCACAATTGCAACGTATGTGCCAAAGATGATTTTCATTGATTGGAATGAATCAAAATTAAACCCGCGGAAATACACCCTGGTGGCATAGGGAGGGAACGTTGATCCCAGGAATGATTAGTCTGATTCAAAACGGCGTGAAAAAAGTGGCGGCGTTATTTTTTAAGGTCGTTAACGACGTGCTGCTGTACGTTTTTTGCGCACCAGAGTAGGGCGTCGACTGTTTGCTGATGGAGCAAAAAAAGTGTTTATGGGGCAGGGCAGCGCTAATGAGGGCATAATTTAGGGCAATCAAAGCGGGTTCGCGTGAGCTCCCATCAGAAGAATCCGGTCACACTTAATGGGTAGGAATCTCAACCGCATCACGGTTTTTGGGGAGCCATTTCTGCCGATAACCATTCGGCAAGTTGCTTTATGGTTTGGTGGTGGTTACCTTCGGGATTGCTGACGAAATAATGTGCTGCACCGGATAAGGCTGTGTTGAAAGGGGCAACAAGCAACCCGTCTCTCAGAGCATGTTGTGCCATCAACTCACTGACAATAGCCACCCCCTGTCCTGCAATCGCAGCCTGAATTACATGAGCCTCGTCGGTGAACCGTGGCCCGGCGTTAATATCCAGCGCCGCTGGGCCAAATTCATTGCGCCAGCGCTGCCAGTCTGGCACAGGTTGTGGTATCCGGCGACCATCGGTATGAAGCAGCGTGACTTGTAGCATATCCTCTGGCGTCTTCAAGGTGAGCTGTGGGCTGGCGACCAGCACGAAACGATCCCGGTATAGCAGGCGTGGTGCCAACTGCTCATCCGGTTCAGTACCGTAGCGCAGGGCCATGTCAATCTTCCTGCTGCGCAAATCCACAATGCAGTCATCGGCATGTAGTCGTAGTTCTATTGTGGGGAACTCGCGCATCAGCGCCGGTAGTCTCGGTACCAACCAATGAGTGATCATCGCGGTGGTGGCTGTTAGCGTCAGAACTCTTGGACGTTGTACCTCAACAATTTCTTCCACCGCATTTTCTAGCAACCGGAAGGCCTGAATGGAGGCCCGTTGCAGAATCTTCCCGCTAGCGGTGAGTTCTACCTTGCGTGGTGTTCGTTCAAATACACTAACCTCCAGCAGACTTTCCAGCAGTCGGATTTGGTGGCTGATGGCCGTTGGCGAAACGCCAATTTCTTCAGCGGCCAGTTTGAAGCTTTTTAGTCTTGCTACTGCATCAAATACTTGTAGTGAACGTAAAGGCGGAAGTCTTTTTTTCATGATGAGTTTTTTACATCTTTAGCTGAGAATTATGATTTTGATTAACTATATAACATCAAGATATCTTCTTACTTGCAGCATAGAAGATGAAAATTATTCATTGAGTTAATCAGGAGATGACCATGTCTAAAACAGCGGTAAAACAGCTTCGTTTAGTAATCACTACAGAAGATTTTGATAATGCGCTTTCCTTCTATCGCGATAGACTTGGATTGACGCAAATTAGTGCTGTCCCACCTGATGAAGGTAGGGTGGCAATACTTGAGGCGGGCAAAGCTACGTTAGAGTTGGTAGAACCAGCGACAGCTGCTTACATCGATAATATTGAAGTCGGTGAGCGAGTTTCCGGCTGGGTACGGGTAGCGTTTGAGGTGGTAGACATTGCCACAGCAACCGCAACTTTGGTGGAGGGAGGCGCGCGTATGCTCTCAAAACCAAGGGTGACGCCCTTTAATTCTTTGAATAATCGTCTGGAAGCGCCAGCAGGATTACAGTTAACACTGTTTCAACCACTGTGAAAACAAGCCTGCCGGATGGCTGGGAACTATTTGTATTAGCTATTTATTAGCATCCGGAATGTCCGCTTTGTGCTGCGAGTACAACCGATGGATGCAACACACTTATTGAACCGTTCTACGGGTGATTCATAATCTGGCGTTTTTCTCGGCCTTTCGTTGAGCTGTCCGGCAACACTGTTAAGCCTTTGCTGGCTGTGAACCGATAAGTCAGTTCCTGTTGGAAATATTGTCTGAGCAATATGTTCGTATTTTCATTTGAGCCACGTTGCCGGGGAGATTGAGGATCACAGAAATAAACCTGAATGTCTGTCGCTACAGTAAATCGGGTGTGGCTGGTCATTTCAGCCCCCCGATCCCATGTTAATGTTTTTATAAAGCTCAACAGGTAATTCCCGGGCTTGTCTGATGAGCGCAGATATAACCGTTATGGTCTTTGTTGTCCCTGATTTTGGCCAGCATAACAAAGCGGGAATGGCGTTCTACCAGGGTGACGATATACGTAAAGAACGTGATGTTATTTCGTCGGCAATAGTCAAGGGTCCCCGCCTCTTCAGAGGCGCGATAGAGCAGGCTAGAGTGATTCTGTACTGCACTGAGGGCATGACCGGAGGCGTTAAGGATCTCATTGGCGCATTTTATTTGCGCCAGATTGAGCCTCAGCCTGATCGGACAATAATTTTCATAACAACCCTTCGAAATCCAAACTCTCCTGTGAGAAAGACGAGAGAGGGCGTTCCTGCGGTAAAAACCCGATTTTAACCTTAACAATTCTTAACATATTTAACGGCTTTTTTAAGAAGCAGCCTGTTATTAATATATTGATATCAATATGAAAATATTTTTTTAAGGCTGAAGATATAAAAAGCGTATGCATGCCAAAAGACACTTCATATCGAAGCTAAAGTGTTTTTAAACATCTCATCGCGGGGGGCTTCTATCCTGAACAGTGTATGGCAGTTTTGATGCCCTGGTTCAGCGATAAGAACAGTGAGCTTAAGTGCGTTGGCCGCGGGGAAAAAAGTAACCCTGGTGTAACCCCAAAGAGGTTTTTCAGGATAGTGCTTTCTGTAACTTATTGATTTTGATGGTGCGATAATAGGAATCAACAAATCAAATCAAGGTGTTGATATATAGGTGAAATTTAAGATCGATAAATAAATCTATACACATCCCTATACATATCGTCGATGGCGTTCTTTTTTTGAGCTCAATTCTCAGTAAGAAAAAGTTTTTTTGCATTTAACTGTTCACACTGTTCACTGAGAGTTTTTTTTATTTATTTTCATTGTGTTAGCGTGTGAATGCTTGGTGAACAGTGAACACTTTACTGTTCACCTCCACAGGTTATAGGTACAAGCGCTATAGTCTGCTGTGAGCGAGAAGCGGAAGTTAGCATTTGTCATGATCACCCGGATGCAAGACAAACATTGGCGTGTGATTATCAACGGGGAGCAGGTCAACTTTCATTTATAATCGTTAACATTACTTCTGCCTGGCTTTATTGCCTCGAATACATATAGGGGTAAAAAAACTCCCCCCTACCTCAAAATCAAAATAAAAATTATTGGTTGCTAATCCTTGCAGTTATGAAGTATAAATTATTAATTTAGTTTGCTAATTTGGATGTCTGATGGAACTACTACAGGAATACGGGGCTATACTTAAAGTTGTAATAATGCCTACTACGGGAAAACAAACTATAATCCAGGGTTTCGATACTGGTATTCTCAACTCAGAGATATCAGACATCCTTTTTTTATTAGCTAAAACACCAAAAGAAATCAGTGATATTTTTATCAAAAACAATGATAATTCCCAGCCCTCGCTAAACGGGCAAAACCCTATTATTTTGATATCTAAAGAAAATATTGACAACATACCAAATCTTTATCAAACACCATTCTGTCTAATTTTTTGTGTTCAAGATGATTTTTCATATGTTTGTACTCTCAAAAAGCGTTTTGATATCCCTCCGATTATATGTTGCAATGCTAAACATGCAGACTTACAACCGAAAGAAATCAATAGCATATACTCTTTTGATAAAATCCTCTTTTCTCGCTTTAAATTCATTGAAAACAAAATAAGAAAAATTAGTGGCGAGAAGAAAATATCCACAAATTTAAAGCGAAGAGGATCTTTCTTTTATAAATCAACTTGGAAATCGACACTTAGCAACTCAACGCTTCCCAATGAATTGTTAATTGAATCACTTGGCTATATGTTATCGTCACCTAAAAGAATTAAAGATGGTAGTAGCAAAAGAGAATTTATAGGAACAATACTTCAAAGTGTTGAAGCATACATCGAATGCTTAAAGCAATTAGACATACCACTACCAACGGAGGTTTTACTTTTTGCTCCGGGCATGCACTCATTTTTATATGATAAAAACAATCAATTTTATGATTTAATAACGCAAGATTTATCCTTAGTTGAGAAAAAAATTCTTATCGATGGAGTGTTACGAAACCCTGGCTATTCCGGGATCAGACTTAATGTAGACCCGGATAGAAAAGAACTTTTCAAAAGCCCTGCTTTCCGTTACTTCACTTCGCTGAGACGTTCTGAAATGCGGTTAACAACGGCTGCAATTGCTTTACTTAGTATGAATAAGGAAATCCCAGCGATAAGGATGCCAAACGCTATAAATCATTACTCCAATTATTTGAAAAAACTTGAAGATCTTGCAATTTCATCAGGGATAAATAGTGAACAATTCATTACTAAATCTAAAGCATTCAATACTGTCATTAAAAGAGCCCTTGGTTTCAAGTTGAGAACATATATAACCCAAAACTATAACGATTTATCCTTTGTTTGTGATGTACCATTGGACTGGATAAGGTTTAACAATATACCTATTATGTTTAGTCATGAGATATCAAGAATAAATGCCACACCTGGCAACGTTCTTCTACAGAACACCTCAGATTTCCCACGAGCTTTAGTTAAAGCATCTGAGCTAAAGAAGATTTTAATTATACGTTCTTTTGAACCAGATGATCACTTAAAGTTCATATTAGAGAATGCTATTGAAATATTCAAGAAACAGATGCCAGATCTTGACTGTGAGATTATTGATGTTAGAACGAGAATTGAACTTATAGATGCTCTAAATCAATATCAAGGTTACATTCTTGTTATAGACTGCCATGGAAATCATGATGGCAATAAAGGTAATGGATGGTTAATAATAGGTGAGGATAAAGTAGACACTTGGAATTTGAAGAAAGTTGCAAGGATTCCTCCTATCGTAATTCTTAGTGCGTGTTTAACATCTGCTCTAAGTGGTTCTCATGCCTCTGTTGCTAATGGTTTCGTTATAAGTGGTGCATTAAGTGTCATCGGAACATTACTGCCAGTAAATGCGGTAGACTCCGCTGTTTTTGTCAGCCGACTGATCTATCGGTTTTACGAGTTTCCTTCCACGTTATCCAAAAATTTCACGCATGTTAATGTAAGGCTATTTCTTTCTGTTTTTCTTAGAATGTCCTATGCGACCGATTTAATAAGAGGGTTTGAGCGTGAAGGGTTGATACCGAAAAACTCATGGGAAGAAGATGCCATTGATATTAACATATATATAAACATGCTTCATCATGATTGGTTCGATTATGTAATAAATAAATTGGTGAAGTTAACAGGACTCACGCTCAAAGATGTAATTAGTTTTATTGATAGGAAATTATTCATAACCGAGACCATGTGCTATAGCCAAATTGGTTTTCCAGATGCAATCACAATAAGTCTCAAAGATTAACAATTGTATGTAGTTAAGCTAAAATCGCGAGCTTCCGTTTCTGGCACAGAGCGGTCTGATAACTTTTGGGAGTAAAAAGTTTTTTCTGGAAAAACTGTTCACACTGTTCACTAGGTGTTTTTATTGTTTATTTTCATTATGTTACACGGTGAATGCTTGGTGAACAGTGAACACTTTACTGTTCACTCTGCCCGGTGTGCAGGTAAAAAAAGACCGGCAATGCCGGTCCGGGTAGGTTATGAAGCGGTGGGTTCATCGCACTTCGGCAGCCAGTCGGCGTTGCTTTCCTCCCTTAGGGCGAGATTGGTCTGCATGCCCTGATTTGTGCGGCGCTTCTCATAATTCAGACCGTACTCTTTCAGCATGGCTGAGAGCCCCTTGCCGAACATGGTCAGGCTGAGCGCATTCCTGTAGCCATGGGCTTCCATGTACACCAGATAAGCGTGATACAGATACAGGCGAGGCTGGCGCGGGATAATGTTGGCGTTCCCCATATACATTCCGTCCGGCTCCGGCAGCGCCTCCAGATAGCCGCAAAAATCAAACGTCGGGTCAGCATCGCGTTTGATGCTGAGCGCCTCGTCTGAGTTCTGCTGCGACTGGAGCAGCGCGCGGGCACTCATCGGGTCGCTGAACTGCTGCATCAACTGGCGCACAATCACGGCCAGCTCGCGGGCGATTTTATCCCTCAATTGCGGGTCGCGCTCCTCCGGGGCTATCTGCTCCGGGAAGTGGATAATTACCCGGCGACGCGACACGCCGCCGCTGCGGTCGGTGAAGCGCATCGGGTTATTGTTGACCGCCAGAATGACCGCCGGAATATGCGTCGAGTATGGGTTCTGATATTTCGGGTCAACGGAGACCGCATCACCGCCGGTGATGGCCTTGAGTCCGGCACCGTCACCGCTCCATTTCTCCTGGTCAGGCAGACGAATGAGCGAGAAACCAATCAGGGAGGCGCGCTTGCGCGGGTCTTCCAGCGTGTCGATGTCCGCTGACGTGGCGTTATCCTCTCCGGCCAGCATCGTGGCGATTTCAGCCAGAATACTTTTCCCGCTGCCGCCGGGGCCGGTGACTTCGAGAAAGAGCTGCCAGTCGTAGCGGTTCGCCAGCACCATAAACAGCGCGGCCAGAATCACGTTACGCTTTGTCGGGTTGCCACTGGCGGCGCGGTCGAGCCAGCGCCAGAAGTTCGGCGCGTGGGTTTCCAGCGTTTCCCCCTCCACCGGCGGGGTAAAATCCACATCGCACAGGGTGCGCAGCCAGTGTGATTTGCTGTGCGGGCTGAATATACCTGAGCGGGTATCGAGCACCCCGTTGCGAAAACCAATCAGACGGCGTGCCGGTGCATCCTGCTGCGGAATAATCAGTTTCAGGGTCTCCACCACCGAGGCAATTCTCCCCGATGAGAACGGGGCGCGCAGGCGCTGAAACAGCCCGGCCACGTCGCGGGCAAAATCAGACGGCGTTATCACCTTCCAGATGCCGTTTTCATAGCGGGACAGGAGCTGGCCGTTGGCATCCACGGCCAGCGCTTCGCCGTAATGCTCATGCACCCGCATCGCCTTATCGCTGGCGCTCATGGCGGTAAATTCCGCCTCGCTCATGGTGTCGAAGGGGCTTTGTGCCGCTGGCCGGATGGCGGCATAAATGGCTTTCCGCGTGGCGTCTTCGCCTCTGAGCATCACCGCATCATTCCAGTCACCAAATACCGGCGGCAGGGCGACAACGCCCTCACAGGCCTGAGCGGCTGCAGTGGCTTTGTTCTGGCCGTCGCCGTTAAGGTCACGGTCGGCGGCGAGGATAATCTGACAGGCCGGGTGTTTCTGACGGGCCAGGCTCGCCAGAGAAAGAAGGTTCACGGACGACAGCGCCACCATGACGGTTTCTCCGGTCAGGTGATGCACAGTAAGGGCAGTCGCATAGCCCTCCGCTATCCACAGGCGTTTCCCGGCCTGTTTCTGTCCGTCGATGAGATGGCATGCCCCTTTGACCTGCCCGCCTTTCAGGGTGCGTTTAAGACCGTCAGCATTAATGAGCTGGAGGTTAACCAGCGCGCCGGTCCCGTCATACAGCGGCACCACCACATCACCGGCACGGTAGGCCACACCGCCGGTTTTGTGCGACGTGGTCAGCGTCAGACACTCACGACGTGCAAAGCCCTTGCGGGTCAGGTAGGCGTTGCCGGTGGCCGGGCGCGTTTTCTCCAGCAGTCTGACGGCCAGCGCGGCCGCTGCTTTGCGGTCGGCCTCCGTTCCGGCGTCTGCGGCCGCCACCATCTCCGGGGCCACCGGCGGCAGGTGGCCGGTGACGGCGTTCACCTTCCCGGCGGCCTCGGATGCCGATATGCCGAACACCTTCTCAACCAGTTTCAGACCGTCACCGGCGCCGCACCGGTTGCAGTACCATGTGCCGCGCCCTTCCTGGTCATCAAAGCGAAAGCGGTCAGCGCCGCCACACACCGGGCAGGCCTGATGGCGGTTTTTTATCACTTTCATTCCCAGCGCCGGGAGAATGCGAGGCCAGTGGCCGCACGCCTGTTTTACCGTGTCCGTTACGTTCATTTTCATGGTTTTTTCTCCCTCAGTGCAGTACAGGCGATGTGATATGGCGGGCGCAGAGCTCATCCATCACGGCGAGCCCGAGGAAGGACAGAGACGGGGCGGCTTTCAGCGGCCCGGCCTGCATCAAATCTTCCAGTAATGCACAGGCAATCAGACGGCCTTTTTCCTCGCCATGCTGGCGCAGGTAGAAGCCCTCCAGCTCGGTAGCGATGGCGCTTTCCAGCGCGTCGAGGGTGAGGTGGGGATAGCGGTGCTGACGTTCGCACAGGGTCAGCCAGGCACAGGCCACAGCGCGGCGATACAGGGCCGCGCGCAATACGGGCGGCAATGGCGTTTTCATACGTTGCCCTCCCCGGTGAACCAGCGGTGATGACAGCGCTCGACCACGCCGTCGAGCTGGGCGGTCATGAGGTAAATCACGGAGGTGAGCTGTAACTGCTGCGCCGGGTCACGGCGAACGGTCGCGCAGTCCTGTACCTGCATCAGGTTGCTGACGAGCTGACCGACATTGCGCATATGCTCCAGGCATTCGAGGTCACGGGCGGTAATGGTAGTGTGTCTCATGCGCGCACCTCCGCCACCGGCAGACGCCCGGCAAACGAGAGGACGTAATCGCGAACGAGGGAAAGGCGTGCGGCGTGTTCATCCCCGGCCACGGCGCGGAGCATACAGATACGGGGTTTACGGTCTGCGCGACGAACGGCGGCAAACACAAAGACAAACTGCGGGTGTGACGGGGTGAGGATCGTAGCCATAAGGGCAACCTCCATAGTTAGCTGGTTACAGCCACCACCGGAGTTCCTACGCTCATGGGTGGTAGCCCAGACGGGGGTAGGAATACCGGTAACTATGAGAACCGGCCAGCCCGAAGGCTGCCCCGCCTGAGCCACCATTACGCGATACCCACAATGGCGAAAAGGCCACTGTGTATTGAATGGGTGCATCAAGGCACAGACACAAAAAAAGACGCAAGGCGCGTCTGGTGTCGCCATAGTTAAACACGGGTTCCTACGCCCGGCTGCCGATTTTGCGGCAGCGAGAAAACTATACCTGGAAACGACGAAGGGAAGCAAGCCAGAAAAAGGGGCTGTTTGCGGAACGGGCATCATCATGCGTCGTAACCCCGGTTGCGTTCGGCGATACGGTCAGCCATCCACCCGGTGATTTCCGACTGCGCCCACGCCACGTTTTTTCCGCCGAGGGAGATTTGCTTCGGGAAAGCCTCCCGGCTGATGAGGTCGTAAATCGTGGAGCGGGACAGCCCGCACAGATGCATCACTTCGGGCAGGCGAATAAAGCGCTCGTGAACGGCATCAGAAACCGGCATCAGCGGCGCGGCAGGGGCAGAAGACGGGGAAGAAAAAGCGGTGTGCATCGGGCTACCTCATAAAGTCCATACAGTGCCGGTCGTGTCCGTCCGGCCTCGGGTAGCTCTCTATTTTGTGAATATTTTCCCTGAGGGCAACAAGTCATTTTGTAGTGGCCCACCACACAACAGAACGATTTTTAGACAGTGGCAAACGTTGGCCATCTTTTGGTAAACGTTGGCAAACTGGTGGCCCATTTCTGATTACTTTTATTTATATATTCTTCATTTTTAATCGCAAAAAAGACTAAATGAGCAGGACTCCGTCAAAACAGAAAGGTGAACAGTAGTGAACAGTCGGTGAACACTTCCACTCTCAACTGTTCATCACTTAACTTACTGTATTACTTATCTTTTTATTTAAAGTGAACAGTAGTGAACAGTTATATGTAAAAAAACAAACGGTGAGTAGGCTTTTCCTGAGACCTTTCTCTGGCAAGCCGGGTTTTGACGTCCTGTTTGTGCCAGCACTGCCACAACCGCAACAGGTCGTGTTGTTGTGTGTGCCCCGGCAGAATCACCTCATATTGAAATCACGAGGAAACCTGCCATGACCGACACCCCCTTTATCCCTGATTACCTGAAACCGGCGCTGGAGCGACTGGCCGCAGCCAGAGCGGCCCATCTTGAACAGGCCCGCCGGATGGAGGACACCCTGACGGCCATTACCCGCGCGGAGGAACAGAAAGCGGAGCTGGAGCAGGACAACGGCAGCGATACCCGCACCTGGCGCGCCGCTTTCCGTGCCGGGGGCGCCATGCTGACCGATGAGCTGAAAAGCGGCCATATCGAACGCGTGGCCCGCCGGGAGCTGGCGCAGGAATGTGACAACCTGACCGAAGTGCTGGCCTTTGAACGTGACCTGCTGAAAGTCGCCTGCAACAGCACCGCGCAGGCATTCCGCCAGGCGCATCATGCCGTACTGTCTGAATACGCGAAGGAAGAGCTCGACCGCGCGCTGAACGACACCCTCGGGCCACTGGTCCGGGCGATGGTGCTGAAAGCGGATGTGATGGCAAACCCGCTAGCCAACACCACCGGCCATCAGGGGTACACTGAGCCGGAGAAAGAGGTCATGCATCAGGTGGTGACCTTCCTGACCAGGAAAGTGAGCGACTTCTCCGTCACGCCAGCGGATGAGCCGGTGCTCTCCCTGACCGGCTTCCCGGCCGTCGCGCTTGCGCATATGGACCACGACGCCGCCAGCACACCCGGCCAGCTAAAAGTCTGGCAGGAGAAAATCCGTCAGCGCGAGGCTGACCTGAAAGCGCGGGGGCTGCTGCCATGATGCACTGTCCGTTCTGCAAAAAGTCGGCGCATGCCCGCACCTCCCGCTATCTGTCGGAGAA
>NISF01000016.1 GCA_002270295.1 Enterobacter sp. 10-1
CGGTCAGATCGGCCGGGTTGTCGTACACGCCGACGTTGTGACCGACCTCATCACGGATATCGTTCCACTCTGAACAGGCCACCTGACAGGCTTTACAGCCGATACAGGTGGTGACGTCGATAAGCTTTGCGACCTCCTGCTGGTGGTCCCGCGCCTGAGGCGCGGGGGTGAAACCGTTAGTCGCGGAACGACGAATAATGTCTTGCGATTGATAAGCCATAAGTCGTCTCCCTTACACCTTTTCCACGTTCACGAGGAAGGCTTTGTATTCGGGAGTCTGAGAATTCGCATCGCCCACCGAAGGCGTCAGCGTGTTCGCCAGGAACCCTTTCCGGGTCACCCCCTCAAAACCCCAGTGACAGGGGATGCCGATCGTATTGACCGTACGCCCGTCGATGGTCAGCGTTTGCAGACGTTTCGTCACCACCGCTTTGGCCTTGATAAAACCGCGTTTCGAGACGATTTTGACTACGTCACCGCTCAAAATGCCTTTCTCTTCAGCCAGCTTCTCGCCGATTTCAATAAACTGCTCCGGCTGCGCGATAGCGTTCAGACGCGCATGTTTGGTCCAGTGGCGGAACAGTTCGGTGATCGAATAGGTGGTCGCCACGTACGGGAACTCATCCGCATGGCCCATATTCGCCAGATCGTCGTTAAAGATCCGCGCCACCGGGCTGGAGACCACCTTCGGGTGGAGAGGGTTAGTGCCAATCGGGGACTCTATCGGCTCATAGTGCTCAGGGAAGGGGCCATCGTTCATTTTGTTCAAGGCGAACAAACGGCCGACCCCTTCCGGGTTCATGATAAACGGCCCGACGTTGCTGTCCGGTGCCGCCTGGTTATAGTCGGCGACATCCATTCCCGCCCAGCGTTTACCGTCCCAGTGCAGCAGCGCGCGCTGCGGATCCCAAGGCTTGCCTGCCGGGTCGGCCGACGCGCGGTTATAGAGAATGCGGCGGTTAGCCGGCCATGACCAGGCCCAGCCGGGCGTACAGCCTAGCCCGTAAGGATCGCTATTATCACGATTCGCCATCTGGTTGCCCTGTTCGGTCCAGCAGCCGCAATAGACCCAGCAGTAGCTGCTGGTGGAACCATCATCCTTCAATTGTGCAAAGCTGCTGAGCTGCTGGCCTTTTTTGACGATCACCTGACCCTGGTCATCAACAATATCGCGCAGCGCTTTACCATTGGCCTCACGGGCCACCTCTTCCGGCAGCGGATCGCGGGGATCGTGGTAGTCCCACGACATATTGAGGACTGGCGCCGGGTTGGCGCCGCCTTCCTGCTGATACAGTTCGCGCAGACGGGTAAACAGCCGCCCCAGAATTTTGCCGTCATGCAGCGCCTCTCCCGGCGGCTCCGCTGCCGCCCAGTGCCACTGCAGCCAGCGGCCTGAGTTAGCAATCGAACCGTCCTCTTCCGCAAAGCAGGAGGACGGCAGGCGGAACACTTCGGTCTGGATATCGGCGGGGCGGACATCGTTCATTTCCCCGTGGTTTTGCCAGAAGTTGGCTGACTCCGTCACCAGCGGGTCGATGACCACCATATATTTCAGTTTTGCCAGCGCTCTGGACGACTTGTTCTTGTCGGGAAACGCCGCCAGCGGGTTAAATCCCTGGACAATATAGCCATTGATTTTTCCCTGCGTCATCAGCTCGGCCTGGGTCATCACATCGTATAGCCGGTCCCATTTCGGCAGCCAGTCATAGCCCCAGTTGTTTTCCGCCGTTGCAGCATCGCCCCAGAAGCTTTTCATCATGCTGACGAAAAATTTCGGCGTATTTTGCCAGTAGTTAACTTCATCCGCCCCTAAGGCCGCAGGGGTGATTTGCGCAATATAGGTTTGATAATCGGGCTGTTTTTCCGATGGTAGCGGCATATATCCCGGCAGATTGGTGGAGAGTAGCCCCAGGTCGGTATAGCCCTGAATATTGGAGTGCCCGCGCAGCGCGTTAATCCCGCCGCCGGCCATGCCGATATTGCCCAGCAGCAGCTGCAGCATCGCCGCGGCGCGGATGGTTTGCGCTCCCGCCGTATGGTGGGTCCAGCCGAGGGCATATAAGATCGTGGCGGTGCGATTCGCCGCGCTGGTGCTGGCCAAAAGCTGGCAAATACGCAGGAAATCGTCGATCGACGTTCCGCACAGGCGGTTGACCATTTCCGGGGTGTAGCGCTCGACATGCTGCCGCATCAGGTTCCAGACGCAACGCGGGTGGCGATAGGTTTCATCGCGCCTGGCGAAACCGTTCTCATCCAGCTCGTAGTTCCAGCTGGTTTTATCGTACTGGCGTTGTTCAGGATCAAAACCGCTGAACAGCCCGGCATCGAAAGCATAGTCTTCACGCACGATCATGCTGGCATTGGTGTAGTGGCGCACGTACTCGTGCTGCACCCGATCGTGCGCGATCAGATAGCGAATGACGCCAAGCAGGAAGGCGCTGTCGGAACCGGCGCGGATCGGCGCGTACAGGTCGGCTACCGCCGCGCTGCGGTTAAAACGCGGATCCACGACGATGACCGTCGCATTATTCTTAATTTTGGCTTCGATAACCCATTTAAAGCCAACCGGATGCGCTTCCGCCGCGTTGCCGCCCATAATCAGCACGACGTTGGCGTTTTTAATATCCACCCAGTTATTGGTCATCGCCCCGCGGCCAAAGGTCGGCGCCAGCGCCGAGACCGTCGGGCCATGGCAAAGACGCGCCTGGCAGTCAATCGACACCATCCCCAGCGCGCGGGTAAATTTGCCGTCAAGGATCCCGGTCTCATTACTCGCCGCCGAAGAGCACAGCATGCTGGTTGAGGTCCAGCGGTTAACGGTGACGCCCTGGGCGTTCTTTTCGATAAAGTGGGCGTCGCGGTCGTCTTTCATTAACCGCGCGATACGATTAATCGCCTCGTCCCAGCTGATGCGCGTCCATTTATCCGCCCCCGGCGCCCGATATTCGGGATAACGCAGACGGTTTTCGCTATGGATATAGTCCAGCACTCCGGCGCCTTTCGGGCACAAAGAGCCGCGGCTCACAGGATGATCGGGATCGCCTTCAACGTGGTAAATACTTTCACGCACGTTCTTCGCGTTATCCCCAAGGCTATACATGAGGATGCCGCAGCCCACCGAGCAGTAGGTGCAGTTATTACGGGTTTCTTTGGATTTTAATAGTTTATATTGACGCGTCTCGGCGTTAGCGGAAAACGCAGGGAGAAAACCAAGCGATGCTACGGTTGTCCCTGCCATCCCACCCACGCAGATGCGAAAGAACTGCCTGCGACTGAGCTCCATTGTATCTCCAGCTTAAACTTAAGACAGGAAAAGGTGCAGCAATTATAAGGTTATTTTGCGGGGCTGCGCCAGAAAACCGGCGTATTAATGCTGTGACCGCGAGCACAGCTAGGCTCATTCGGGGCATTTTGCTATGGTGGCGTTTTCAAAAAAGAGTGGGAAACGCTTTATGGAACGGCTGGATTGCGATCGAATGTTCGTTGCGGTAATGGAAACCAGCAGTTTTACCAATGCCGCCCAGCGCTGCGGAACCAGCCACGGCCAGGCCTCCAAGCTGATTTCCCGCCTTGAAAGCGACCTTGGCGTACAGCTGTTAAGGCGCAGCACTCGTTCGCTCACCCCCACCGACGTCGGGCTGGCCTACTATCAACGTATCCGCCAGCTGTTAATTGACTACGATGAGCTCAACGACTCGGTGCGCACGCTCTCCAACGCCCCATCCGGGCAGCTGCGCATCTCCGCGCCGGTGAGCTTTGGCTCCACTCAGCTGGCTCCCCACCTGGTCACCTTCGCCCGTCGCTATCCGGATATCGAGCTGGATGTCAGTTTTTCCGACCGCCTGGTGAACGTGGTAGATGAAGGTTTCGATCTCGCCTTGCGTATCGGCAATTTGACCGATAGCACGCTGCTCGCCCGTCGCCTGTGCCCGATACGTAGCGTGGTTGTGGCGTCTCCGGATTACCTGGCCGCTAACGGCGAGCCCCAACGTTGGGACGCCCTGAGCCAGCACGCGCTGATTGTCGATACCAACTTTCGCGATCCCTGGAACTGGCCCTTCCTCGATGAACAGCAGCAGCTCCACACGCAGCCGGTGTACGGCAAGCTGAAATTCTCCAATGCCGAGGTTTGTCTTGCCGCCGCCTGCGCCGGATTGGGGATTGCCCGTTTACCGTTCTTTATTGCCCGAAAAGCGCTGGATGAGCGGCGGGTCGTTTCGCTGCTGGCGCCATATGAAGCCCCGCCGCTGGCGCTGTTTGCGGTATTTCCGCCTGCCCGCTATCTGGCGCACAAATCGCGGGTGATGATCGATTTCCTCGTCGAGGCTTTTTCTGCCGATGAAGAACGGGCGCGGTGCTGATGATTATTTCCATTATGGAAATAAGTATGCCCATTTTGACGGGATAATCAGGCCCACAAAATATTGTACAGTCCTCTTACTTAAGGTCGTTTCCCCGCCGCCATCGTTGCGCAGGAAGAGATGCTAATCACCCAAGAGGATTTCACCATGATTGATCAACGTACCACTCCCTATGCCGCTCTGGTCATGCGCCTGGCGCTCGGCATCCTGTTTCTGGCGCACTTCGGTCTGAAATTCTTCGCCTTCACCCCCGCGGGCACCGCAAAATTCTTCGCCTCGCTTGGCCTTCCGGGCTGGCTGGCCTATATCACGATGGCCGTTGAATTCTTTGGCGCCATCGCCCTGATCCTCGGCATCTATACGCGTATCGTGGCCGTGGTGCTGATCCCCATTTTACTCGGCGCGATCTTCACGGTGCACGGTTCGGCCGGGTTTTTCTTTACCAACCCGAACGGCGGCTGGGAATTCCCCGCTTTCTGGATCGTTGGCCTGATCGTGCTGGCGCTCACCGGAGACGGTAAATACGCGTTAAAACCGACGCCGCTGAAATCGTAACGGGGGTTTTATGCTGATTGATGGAAAATGGACCGCCGACTGGCACCCGGTGCAGGCGACCGATAAAAAAGGCGGTTTCCTGCGCCAGACCTCGAGCTTTCGCCACTGGGTCACGCCGAACGGCGAGCCGGGGATCACCGGCAGCGGCGGGTTTCAGGCCGAGCCGGATCGCTACCACCTGTACGTTGCGCTGATCTGCCCGTGGGCATCGCGTACGCTAATCGCCCGCCGGCTGAAAGGGCTGGAGGCGGTGGTCAGCGTATCTGTGGTTGAGCCCTGGCTGCTCAACGAAGGCTGGCATTTTGGCGACTATCCCGGCGCTAACCGCGATACGCTGAATAACGTCGAGTGGCTGCATCAGCTCTATACCCGGGCGGACCCGACCTTTACCGGGCGCGCCACGGTCCCGGTGCTGTGGGACAAAAAGACCGCCACCATCGTGAACAACGAGTCCGCCGATATCGTACGGATGTTTAACAACGGCTTCGGCGAACTGGCGGACAGCCGCATCGATCTATATCCGCAGGCGCTGCGCGAAGAGATCGACCGGCTCAATAGCGATATTTATCCGAAGCTCAATAACGGCGTGTATCGCGCCGGATTCGCCACCACCCAGGAGAGCTATCAGGAAGCGGTCAATGATGTTTTCTCGATGCTGGACTGGCTCGAACAGCACCTATCGACGCGCGATTTTTTGAGCGGCGAGACGCTGACCGAGGCGGATATTCGTCTTTTCGTCACCCTGATTCGTTTCGATGCGGCGTACCACGGCCTGTTCAAATGCAATCTTCGCCGGCTGGCGGAATACCGCAACCTCGATCGTTATCTTGGCGCTCTGCTGGCCATTCCGGGCATTCGCGAAACGGTGAATATCGACCATATTAAGCAGGGCTACTACTCCATCAAGGCGCTGAACCCAAAAGGGATTGTGCCTGCAGGGCCGGATCTGAGCGGTTACGGACTTTAAGCGAGCCAGAGATGAAAAAACTGATTATTTTGCTACACGGCGTCGGCAGCAGCGGCGACGATTTAGAGGGCCTCGGCCACTTCTGGCGTCAGCAGCTTCCCGGCGTGACGATCGCGACCCCTAACGGCACGGCCAGCTTTGATATGGGGCCGGGCTACCAGTGGTTCAGCCTCAACGGCATCAGCGACGCCACGCGGCCGGAGCGGATTGCCGGCGCGCGCCGCGCCTTTCGTGCCAGCATTGAGGCGATTATCAGCCAACATCAGCTCTCGCCTGGCGAAGATCGGCTGGTGCTTGCCGGCTTCTCTCAAGGGGCCATTATGACCCTCGATGCGCTGGTCAGCGGAGCGTTTCCGCTCACCGCAGCGATCTCGTTTTCCGGCCGTCTGGCCTCCCCGGCGCCGTGGCAAGCCAATAATGGGACGCCGACTTTGCTGGTCCATGGCGTCAACGATCCGACGATCGCTATCCGCGAAAGCGAAACCGCCGCACAAAAACTCGCCGCTATCGGTGTCGATGTCGATACTTATTTCGAACCCGACGTCGGTCATACCATTACCGCGAATGGCGCCAGAAAAGCGGCGCAATTTTTAGCGCCGCTGCTGGACTCCGACCACTAGACGCCGTTGCGTAATGATTGCGTCGGCGAAATAAAACGGATGGGGGAGGGGAAATTAATCCAGGCTAAACGGATCGGCATCCTGCCAGGCGGGGAATTTTTCACGATACTCGTTGAGCGCGGTGAGCGACAGCTCCGCGTCGAGGCGCGTGGCCTGGTGAGGTTCCGCCGTTGCCAGAATCTCTCCCTGGGGGCTGATAATGCGGCTGTCGCCCCGATAGTGGTGGCCATTACCGTCGGTACCGACCCGATTGCAGCCGGCGACGTAGGCCTGGTTTTCAATTGCCCGGGCTACCAGCAGCGACTGCCAGTGCAGCGAGCGCGGCGCCGGCCAGTTGGCCACGTACAGCGCTAAATCGTAGTCGTTATGGTTGCGTGACCATACCGGGAAGCGCAGGTCGTAGCAGACCAGCGGCAGGATCCGCCATCCGCGCCACTCGAAAACGACCCGCTCGTTGCCCGCCGTATAATAATGATGCTCTTCGGCCATCCGGAACAGGTGCCGCTTATCATAAAAATGGCTTTTACCGCCGGGCTCCACCAGCAGGAAGCGGTTAACCGGGCCGCGTTCGGTTTGTAGCGCAGCGCTACCCGCAATAAGGGCATTGGTCTGCACCGCTTTCGCCAGCATCCAGTCAATGACCTCTTCCTGCGGCAGCGACTGTTTAGCGGCTTCCATGGCAAAACCGGTTGTAAACATTTCCGGCAAAACAATCAGGTCACGCCCGCTGACACCTTCCAGCTGGCGATCGAAATGGCGCAGGTTGGCGGGACCGTCCATCCACACCAGCGGTTGTTGCAATAGCGTAATTTTCAGGCCAGGCACGGTGGTGAACTCCATTATCATTAGGCTGTTATAGTCACTTTAACACCATATCAGTCTCTGGATAGTCAGCGGAATATTTTGTTAAAAAAATGCTAATGCTGGAAACGATTTGTGCGGGAAAGAGGCCGCCAGAGTTACAAGGGCGTGGGGGGCTGAAAGCCGCAAAGACGGGCAGGCGCGGATTTATGCACGCGGCCAGGGGCGTGCCCCGTAAACCCTGGCCCGTGAGGGGGAGTTTAAGGGGCACTGCGTGAAGCATGTCCGCGTGGCTTAAATCGCCATGCTGGCCAGCAGAATAAAGATCAGGCCGCAAAGGGATAGCATTGTTGACATTAGCGTCCAGGACAGTAGGGTTTCCTTGATGGTCAGGCCGAAGAAATCCTTTATCATCCAGAAGCTTGCGTCATTGACATGGGAGCAAATGCAGGAGCCTGCGCCCGTCGCAAGAGTAATCAAGGCCAGGTTTGTGTTTGGGTGTGCAGACAGCAAAGGGATCACCAGGCCGGCGGTGGAGATGGCGGCAACCGTTGCGGAGCCCAGACAAATCCTCAGAAAGGCCGCCACTCCCCAGGCCATCAGAATGGGGTTGATATCCGTACCTGCCACCAGCGTCGAAATATACTGGCCGACGCCAGAATCAATCAGCACCTGTTTGAATGCGCCGCCGCCGCCGATAATCAATAACAGACCGGCAATGCCTGCAATTGCTTTCCCGCAGGAGTCCATCAGTTCCGGGATCGTTTTTCCTCTCCCGAGACCCATCGCCCAAATGGCGAACAGCAGCGAAATCAGCATCGCGATCGTCGAGTTTCCCAAAAACAGGAACACGGAATAGAGCATACCGGGGTCGCCTGCGTCTTTTGGCCGGACCATTTGCATAATGGTGACCAGAGCCATCAGGATCACCGGCAGCATGGCGGTCAGAAAACTTATCCCAAACCCCGGCATTTCGCTTTCGGTAAAGCTCTTTGTCGCCCCAAGGGAAGCAATGTTGCCTTCTTTGGTAAATGCCTCCGGGATCAGCCGTTGGCATACTTTATTCAGCAGCGGGCCACAGAGAATAAAGGTTGGAATGCCCACGATGATGCCATAAATCAGCACGACGCCAACATCTGCGCCATATTCTCTGGCGATGACGGTAGGGCCGGGATGCGGCGGCAGAAAACCGTGCGCCACTAACAAACCCGACAGCATCGGTACGCACATATACATCGGTGATATTTTAGCTTCCCTGGCGATGGCGAATAAAATCGGTACCAGCAGAATTAAACCGACTTCGAAAAATAGCGCGATACCGACAATAAATGCCGAAGTTACTACCGCCCAGTCCAGCCTTTTGACACCAAAATAGTTCAGCATGGTCAATGCAATACGCTGCGCGCCGCCGGCATCGGATAATAACCGTCCCAGCATTACGCCAAAACCGAATATCAAGCCGATATGACCCAGGGTGCCGCCCAGCCCGGATTCGACAGAAGCGACGACCTTATTCAGCTCCATGCCGCTGGCAATAGCTACGGCCAGCGAGACAATAATTAATGAAACAAAAGTATTGAGTTTTATTTTTATGGTTAAAAGCAGGAGTACAGCGATACCTGCCACAACAATTAATAGTGGCATAACGTCCTCTCATTAATAATGTAATAATGGTTTTAATTATTTCTTCAGGATTTAGTCATCTGCTGGTGCAATGCAGCGCTTATTTTATTAACGTCGTAGATGCAGCCGCGCCAGGTTCCGCCGCTTACCGCCTGGAGCATCGCCCAGAGTTGGGTATCATCTGGTAAATCAGGATCGGGCATTAAATCAGGGTGGCTGCTTCTGCCGTTTAATATAACGCTAGCCTCCTCACGTGAGGGGAGTTCCTGAGCGTTAGCGAGACCCAGGAAATTGACTTCTCCCTGGAGTTGTTTGCAGTCAATTTTAATTTCAATGAGATCCCCGGTGCGTAATTTCCCGATGGCGCCGCCTGCCAGCGCCTCCGGCCCAACGTGGCCAATACAGGCGCCGGTGGAAACGCCGGAGAACCGGGCGTCGGTAATAAGCGAAACATGCTTCCCATAGGATAAATGCTTCAGCGCGCTGGTAACCTGATACGTTTCCTCCATCCCGGTGCCGGATGGCCCTACGCCGATAATAACCAGAATATCGCCCGCTTTAATTTTGTCGTGTTTGATATCATAAATGGCGGTTTTCTCCGAGAGGTACACTTTCGCCACGCCCTGATGATAATAAATACCCTCTTCATTAATGACCGAGGGGTCGATGGCCGTGGATTTTATGACCGAGCCCTCCGGAGCGATATTTCCGACCGGGAAGGTAATCGTGGAGGTTAACCCGCGTTTTTGCGCCTGCTGCGGAGACATGATGACCTCCTGGGGATCAACCTGCTCCTGACTGAGCAGCAGATTTTTAAATATCTGCCGACGCTCGGAGCGCTCCCACCAGTCGAGATTTTCCCCTAGCGTCTTGCCCGTGACGGTAATGACATCCTCATGCAGAAGACCCAGCTGGCGCAGATGCAGCATCACTTCAGGTACGCCGCCAGCCATAAAGGCCCGTACGGTTGGGTGATAAACCGGGCCATTGGGCAGTACGCTGACCAGGCGCGGCACCTGTTTATTAATGCGTATCCAGTCCTCCACCGTCGGAATATGGCAGCCCGCCTGATGGGCAATCGCCGGGATGTGCAGCAGGAGATTGGTGGAGCCGCCAAATGCCGCATGGACCATCATGGCGTTTTCAATAGCGCGATCGGTGAGGATATCCTTCGTCGTGATGCCCTTCTGGCTCAGCAGCAGCGCGGCCCGCGCTGATGCCCTGGCGATCTCCGTCCAGACCGGTTCGCCCGAAGGCGCCAGCGCAGAATGCGGAATAGCGAGGCCGAGGCCTTCAGCGACGACCTGCGAGGTGCCTGCGGTTCCGAGGAACTGGCAGCCGCCACCCGACGAAGCGCAGGCCTGACAGCCCGCCCGACGAGCGTCCTGCAGCGATAATTCGCCGTTGGCAAAGCGCGCGCCGATAGTCTGCACCTTGCCGTTATCTTCGCCATGTAAAGCAGGCAGCGTGGCCCCGCCGGGGATCAATACCGTCGCTTTATCATGCTGCGATGCCAGCGCCATCATGGTGGCGGGCAGCCCTTTATCGCAGGTTGCCACGCCGATCACCGCTTTAACTCCCGGCAGGGAACGGATCAGGCGGCGCATCACCATAGAGGCATCATTGCGATAAGGTAATGAATCGAACATGCCGGTGGTGCCCTGCGTGCGTCCGTCGCAGGGATCGGAGACATACACCGCGTAAGGCAGCGCGTGATGGTTTTTGATGACCTCCGCCGCTGCTTTCATCTGGATATCCAGCTCGTAATGTCCCTGATGAAGCGCCAGCGCGACGGGTTTGCCGTCCGGCCCGCGCAGCCCGCCCAGCGTGCTAAGCAGCAGGATACCGTCCTGATTCAGCTCGTCCGGCGACCAGCCCATCCCGGCATTCATGGTCATGCCAAAAATATCGCCGCTAGGGCGGTTGATTAACATATCCGGGGTCAGCGGCAGCTCGCCCTGCGGACCTGGCGCATGGGTTCTGACGCGGTAGATATCCGGATTATCGCTAGCAAAAATATCGTCAATGGACATCGAATGCCTCCTCATGATTTTAAAATGCCCTGCGAGGCCAGCAGCTCGCGCACCCGCGCCTTTGCCTCTTCCGACGCATCCAGAATCGGCGGCAGGCAATAGGTATTTACCGGCAGCCCCACACGCTGCATGGCATATTTGATGAGGGAGACAAACGGTGTTTCCAGGGCGTAAATAGCCGGTAGCTGCAGCAATTTTTTATTGAGCGTCGCCGCTGTCGCGAGATCGCCATCTTGCCAGGCGCTAAAAATGCCTACGGACAGTTCCGGCGCGAAGTTTGCGCTGGCGGTAATAGCGCCATCCCCGCCCAGCAGCAGGTTATTGAGTAAATGGTCGTCGAAACCGCAGAACACGGAGAACTCGGGGCGCACGGCTTTGACGGTGTTGATCATCGCCCGCAGGTGGCCGACGCTGTCGATAGTGTCTTTAATACCGACGATGTTTTCATTTTGCAGCACCAGCCGTTTGACGATATCAGGGGTGAGATCCTGGCCGGTGAGGTCCGGGAAGTTATAAACGATCGCCGGCAGGCGAACGCTGCTGGCGATGCGATGGTAATAGTCGTCCAGATTGCTGGCGGCAACTTTCCAGTAATAGGGGTTAATAATAACGATGCCGTCCGCGCCGCAGGCTTCGGCGTGTTTTGCCAGTTTGACCGCTTCGTCAGTGGAGGGGGAGCCAACGCCAATTAATACCGGAACGCGTCCGCCAACCGCCGCGATTGCCGCCTCGGCGAAGTCCATCCTTTGCCCGGCGTTCATCTGACTAAATTCACCGCCGGTTCCCAGATAAAACAAGCCGTCGACGCCTTTCTTAATAAGAAAATCGGCGACTTGCGTTAAGGCCGTTTTATCAATGTTGCCGTCGCTATCGAGCGTCGTGGAGACCGGTGGAATAATTCCCCTGAATTTTTTCATTAGATCAATTTCCTTTTCTTAAATATTCATTTTCGTTTCTATAACCCAGACCATGCGAGATCTGATCGGCGCATTGCCTGAGTAGTTCGAGATAACCATCGATCCTCTTTCCCGAATAAACTATCGGGTCTCCCGATAATGAAATTGCATAATTCACGCGATGATACATATCGAAAATAGGCATGCTCAGGCATACCGCCCCGTAGGTTGACTCTTCATTATCTATCGCCCATCCCCTGAGGCGCGTTTTCTGTAGCTCTTCACGAAATAATTTTTTATCGGTGAAGGTATTTTGCGTGTGCTTTTTCAGAATTAAGGCATCGAGAAAATAATCCATCTCTTCTCGCGGCTTCCAGGCCAGCAGCGCCTTACCGAGTGCGGTGATATGCAATTCCAATTTTTTACCGATCCAGCTTTTTTTAGTCGGCACGGAATCCGGGCTCTCGACTTTATCCAGGTAAATGGCGGAATAACTCTCCATTGCCCCTAAATGGCAGACCAGTCCGCTTTTCAACGAAAGCTCCTGCATCGGGCGCTTCGTCACCTCGAATATGTTTTTCCGGTGCAGCGACTGGCATCCAAGCTCGTAATTTTTTATGCCAAGCGAGTATTGATTACGCTCGCTTTTTATTAAAAAGCCGCAATCGACCATGGCATTTAATAAATTCAGCAGGCTACTTTTCGGGTACTGAAATTCTTTTAGCAGCTCCATAAAACTGGCCGCTCCGACATATGCAATGTAGGTCAGAATTTTTTCTGCCCGGATTAATGAATTACATCCTTTACCGCCCATAACGGCTCCCGTTTCTCGTTGATATAAAGCCTATCCACTCTGGAAAGCGGAAAATACGCCTTGTTCAGCAGGCTGAACCGAGTTACAGGGGGGAAACGTGATCCACGTAGGTATTTTAATTATTGAGCGGGAATTTGCTGCGCGTGGCGCTGGCCGATTGGCAGCCTATGGCGCTAATGCGGGAAATGATTTGTGCGAAGCCGGAGGGCAAAGCGGGGTAAAAAAAAGAGGCGGAGGAAAGCCCCCGCCCCGATCGTGATGTGATTAATTTACTCTTCAGGCCGCTTCAATCTTGCGGACTTTCTCCGGCAGCTTTACCGGCCGGGTGGCCAGCTCATCCGGGGCGAAGTCGTCAACGTTGATGCTGCGCAGGCGGCTGGTTTCGGCTCGGGTAAGAATAGCGGCTTCATCCTGATTGATTAACCCTTTAGCCAGCGCATTGCCGGCCAGTTCATCAAGGCGCGTGAACGGCAGGTTTTTGCCCAGCTCTTTGCAGATACGCTGGTGAATCGGGTCGGCGGCCATCACGTCCAGTAGCGCCTCTTCCAGCAGGCCGACCGGGTTGTGCTCGCTCGGGGTCAGGTACTGGCCACGGCCAATACGCGAACGCGTTGCGCTCGGGATCTGCAGGATTTTTGCGACCTTATGGTCCAGCTTATCGGACGGCGCGTCGTAGTGGCGGCCGGTCGGGAAGATGGCAACGCGCAGGACGCCTGCGACAAAGCGGTTCGGGAAGTTTTTCAGCAGGTCGTCGATGGCCTGCTCAGCCTGATACAGCGCATCCTGAACGCCCCAGTGAACCAGCGGCAGATCGGCTTCGTTACGCCCCTCATCGTCATAGCGTTTCAGCACCGCAGAGGCGAGGTAAAGCTGGCTTAAAACATCGCCCAGTCGCGCGGAAATACGCTCGCGGCGCTTCAGGCTGCCGCCAAGAACGGCCATTGAGACGTCGGACAGCAGCGCCAGGTTCGCGCTCAGGCGGTTCATATGCTGGTAGTAACGGCGGGTCGCGTCGCGGGTTGGCGTGCCGCTGGTCAGCCCACGGGTCAGGCCTAGCCAGAAGCTGCGGACCTTATTGCTGCCGACGTGACCGATGTGTTTGAACAGCAGCTTGTCGAAAGCGTTAACGTCGTTATTCTGCGCGGCGGCCATTTCATCCAGCACGTACGGATGGCAGCGAATTGCGCCCTGACCGAAGATCATCATGCTGCGGGTCAGAATGTTGGCGCCTTCGACGGTGATAGCGATCGGCGCCCCTTGATAGGCGCGGGCGAGGAAGTTGCCTTCACCAAGCATGATGCCTTTCCCGCCGGTGATATCCATTGCGTCGATGATTGAACGCTGGCCGCGGTGGGTGCAGTGATACTTCACGATAGCCGACAGAACCGCCGGCTTCTCACCGAGCATGATGCCGTAAGTAATCAGCGACGCGGCGGCGTCCATCACGTAGGCGTTACCGGCGATACGCGCCAGCGGCTCTTCGATGCCTTCCATTTTACCGATGGAGATCTTGAACTGGCGGCGGATATGGGCGTAGGCGCCGGTGGCCATCGCCACGGACTTCAGGCCGCCGGTGGCGTTTGACGGCAGGGTGATCCCGCGACCGACGGACAGGCACTCCACCAGCATCCGCCAGCCCTGACCAGCCATCGTTGGGCCGCCGATGATGTAGTCGATAGGGACAAAGATATCTTTACCCTGGGTCGGTCCGTTCTGGAACGGTACGTTAAGCGGGAAGTGGCGGCGGCCAATTTCAACGCCAGGAGTCGAGGTTGGGATCAGCGCACAGGTAATACCCAGCTCCTCTTCTCCCCCCAGCAGGCGGTCAGGGTCGGAGAGTTTAAACGCCAGCCCCAGGACGGTCGCGATAGGCGCCAGCGTAATGTAGCGCTTGTTCCAGGTCAGGCGCATGCCCAGAACCTGCTCGCCCTGCCATTCGCCCATGCACACCACGCCGGTATCCGGAATGGCGCCGGCGTCGGAGCCCGCTTCCGGGCTGGTCAGCGCAAAGCAGGGGATCTCCTGACCACGCGCGAGGCGCGGCAGATAGTGATTTTTCTGTTCATCGGTACCGTAATGCTGCAGCAGTTCGCCCGGGCCTAAAGAGTTGGGCACGCCCACGGTGATCGCCAGGATCCCGGAAACGCCGGACATTTTTTGCAGCACGCGGGACTGAGCATAGGCGGAGAACTCCAGGCCGCCGTACTCTTTCTTAATGATCATCGCAAAGAAACGATGTTCTTTCAGATAGGCCCACAGCTGCGGAGGCAGGTCGGCCATTTCGTGGGTAATTTCGAAATCGTTCGCCATGCGGCAGGCTTCTTCCACCGGGCCGTCGATAAACGCCTGCTCTTCGGCGGTCAGGCGCGGCTGCGGATAGTTATGCAGCTTTTGCCAGTCCGGGTTGCCGCGAAACAGATCGCCTTCCCACCAGGTGGTTCCCGCGTCGATAGCTTCTTTTTCCGTCCGCGACATCGGCGGCATCACCTTGCGAAACGCGCGGAACGCGGGCGCTGAAAAAATAGATTTACGCATCGGCGCAAAGTTAAACGGCAGCAGAACGATCGCTAACGGCAGCAGCAGCCAGATATTCCACAGTCCGGCCACGCTAAGGGCGGCGGTCCAGGCGAGCAAAATCACGCTGCTGAGCAGGAGATTGATTCGGTGATAGAAGAGCGCACCGAGTAGAACAACGGTTGCAACAATACTCAAAATCATCATAACGAAATGCTCCCTGTCTTGTAGGAGGTCTGACCACTTGTGATGATATGGTTGTAGTGGATGTAATTTGTTTTAGCAATGTGTTTACAAAATAATTACAACCTTGCTCACATTGTTGTACGTAAATGCGGCACGTAAAAGCAAAACCTAAGGGGATAACAGCGCCTGCTGCTTCTCGCTTTAGCGGCTATCCGGTACACTGCCAGGGTTATTCCACCAATACTGAAGGATTATCCTCATGTACCAGGATCTTATTCGTAACGAACTGAACGAAGCAGCGGAAACGCTGGCTAACTTTCTGCAGGACGAAGCCAATATTCACGCTATTCAGCGTGCCGCGGTGCTGCTGGCAGATAGCTTTAAGGCGGGCGGTAAAGTCCTTTCCTGCGGTAACGGCGGTTCCCACTGCGATGCGATGCATTTTGCCGAAGAACTGACCGGACGCTATCGTGAAAACCGTCCGGGCTACCCGGCAATTGCGATTTCAGACGTCAGCCACCTTTCCTGCGTCAGCAATGATTTCGGCTACGAGTACGTTTTCTCCCGCTACGTTGAGTCAGTCGGCCGTGCCGGTGATGTGCTGCTGGGGATTTCCACCTCCGGCAACTCAGGTAACGTTATCAAAGCGATCGAAGCCGCCCGCGCGCAGGGGATGAAAGTGATCACCCTGACCGGTAAAGACGGCGGTAAAATGGCCGGTTCCGCCGATGTTGAAATCCGCGTGCCGCATTTTGGCTATGCCGACCGTATTCAGGAAATTCACATTAAAGTGATTCATATTCTGATTATGCTGATCGAAAAAGAGATGGTTAAAGCTTAACAGGCCGTTTTGCTGGCGGTGTTGAACCCCGGGCAGCGCTCAATCTCCTCGCGTACGTCAGGTACGATCCGGTTTTTGTGCGCTGGCCGTGTTCAGGCTGGCCGCCGCAATGACGCCTTTGGTATTTAAGCCGTGTGGTATGAGGTGAGATATGTGCGAACTGCTCGGGATGAGCGCTAATGTGCCAACAGATATTTGCTTTAGCTTTACCGGGCTGGTTCAGCGCGGTGGCGGCACCGGGCCGCATAAAGACGGCTGGGGTATCACCTTTTATGAAGGTAAAGGCTGTCGCACATTTAAAGATCCGCAACCCAGCTTTCAGTCGCCAATCGCTAAGCTGGTACAGGACTATCCCATCAAATCCTGCTCGGTCGTCGCCCATATTCGCCAGGCTAATCGCGGCATAGTGGCGCTGGAAAATACCCACCCCTTTACCCGTGAGCTGTGGGGACGCAACTGGACCTACGCGCATAACGGCCAGCTGGAAGGATATGAGTCTCTTGATACGGGAAATCTTCATCCGGTCGGCGAAACCGACAGCGAAAAGGCCTTCTGCTGGCTGCTGCATCGCCTGACCGAGCGCTATCCCGGCACCCCTGACTCGATACCTGAAATCTTCGGTTATATCGCTGAGCTGGCGGGCGAGCTGCGGGAGAAGGGCGTCTTCAACATGCTGCTGTCTGACGGGCGTTACGTGATGGCGTACTGCTCGACGAATTTGTACTGGATTACGCGAAGGGCGCCGTTTGGCGTAGCGACGCTGCTGGATCAGGATGTGGAGATCGACTTTCAACGCGAGACCACACCGAACGATGTGGTCTCCGTTATCGCCACTCAGCCTTTAACCGGCAATGAGACCTGGAATAAAATCATGCCGGGCGAGTGGGCGCTATTTTGCCTGGGGGACCGTGTAGTTTGACGCCAGCTGCGGCTGAATAAGTTCATGGCTAAGCGGCTTGCTGACCACATAGCGGCCGTCCGTTACCGAGATAACCGGGGGCTTGTGGGTTTGCTGGAAATAGTCGTAGCCTGGTTTCAGCTGTTTCCAGAAGTCCGCGTAGTAGGAGTACTTGTGGCGCTCCATATTGGCGTTGGTCATCCGGAAAGGATAAATGCTGACCTGCACGTTTGACTGGCCAAACACCAGCGCGCCGGTAACGAACTGGAAAATCTCATCAATACCGGTATCGGTCATGGCATAGCAGCCGATAGATACGCAGGCGCCGTGGATCATCAGGTATTTACCTTCATAGCCGTGCGCGCGGTCGTAGGCGTTCGGGAAGCCGATATTAATGGCTTTATAGAAGCGGCTATCAGGTTTTAGCTGGTTGCGCGCAACGTTATAAAACCCTTCCGGACTCTTGAAGTCGCCCTGGCGCTGTTTCGGCCCCAGCCCGCCGGAGTAGTTACAGATCCGGTAGCTGTCGAGGAGCTGCCAGGTTTCGCCCATTTTGACGTAAAGATCGAGCGTTCGCTCCTCTTTAAAGATCTCAATGTAGACCGGAGAACCCATTAATTGCTGTTTATATTGTTTGCTAACCGGCGTCGTCGAGCTGTTATTGCTGAGAAGCCCAGCAAACGAAACGCACGGCAACAGAAGCATCGCAATAAATAATGCGATTTTGCGCATACTGCTTGTTCCTTGATAAAACCAAAACCACATTGCCAGGACGGCAAGAGAGACCCAAAATCAGAGTTTTCTGGATTTAGAGCGCTCACATTAGCATCACGGCATTTTTTCGCAAGCGCGGCGTATCGCGTTTACAATTTAGTTGTCCTTTATAGCGAATCTGGCGGCAAAGCGCAGTGAGAACTTTGCGCAATAGCTCCCATTTTAGAGCCGCCTGATGGGGTTTACCTACAGCCGCCGCTCACAAAATGTTACACTTACACCGCTTAGTGACCAGGGTAAGAAAGGATGCTTCTCTCCCGTCTTGTGAATGAGCAGGACCTTCGTTTTTCCTTTCTTTCTCTGACTTTCCATCAATGTTGCTGGCCTCGGCCTGATGCCGGGGTTTAGGTTACGGATACCTGCTAACAATATGATTAAAATCAAAAAAGGGCTGGACCTGCCCATAGCTGGCATGCCAATACAGCAGACGACTTCTCAGATTGCAGTCAAACGCGTTGCGCTGTTGGGCGAGGAGTACATCGGTATGCGCCCCTCAATGGCGGTTAAAGAAGGCGACCGGGTGCAGAAAGGCCAGCCTCTGTTCGAAGATAAAAAGAACCCCGGCGTCCACTTTACCGCGCCTGCGAGCGGCGTTATCAGCGCGATTCACCGCGGCGAACGCCGGGTGCTGCAGTCGGTGGTGATTGACGTAGACGGCAATGACGCCGTGCAGTTTCCCCGCTACGCGCCGGACGACCTTGCCGGACTGTCGCGTGAAACCGTACAGCGTCAGCTGCTGGCGTCCGGCCAGTGGACGGCGCTGCGCACCCGACCGTTCAGCAAAACGCCGGCGCCGGGCAGCGTGCCGGCCGCGATTTTCGTCACCGCAATGGATACCAACCCGCTGGCCGCCGATCCTCAGCCCATTATCCTCGCCCGGCGCGAGGCCTTTGACGCCGGTCTTACGGTGCTGACCATCCTCACCGACGGCAAGATCCACGTGTGCCAGGCCAGCGGCGGTAAGCTGGGGGGCCATCGTTCAGGGCAGGTTACCTTCAACCAGTTTTCCGGTCCGCATCCGGCGGGGCTGGCGGGAACCCACATCCACTTCCTCGAACCGGTGAGCCTGACAAAACAGGTCTGGCACCTGAACTATCAGGAGGTTATCGCCATCGGGCGGCTGTTCCTCGACGGGGAGCTCTACAGCGAGCGCGTTATTGCGCTTGGCGGCCCGCAGGTCAAGGAGCCACGGCTGGTGCAAACCTGCTGCGGCGCCAGCCTTGATGAGCTGCTGGCGGATGGGCTGATGGCCGGCGAAAATCGGGTGATTTCCGGCACGGTGCTTAGCGGTACCCGCGCCTTTGGCCCGCGAGCTTTTCTCGGGCGTTTCCACCTGCAGGTGAGCGTGGTTAAAGAGGGGCGCGACAAAGAGCTGTTTGGCTGGGTGATGCCGGGGAAAGATAAATTCTCCATCACGCGTACCACCCTGGGGCACTTCCTGAAGCGTAAAGTCTTCAACTTTTCGACCGATACCCACGGCGGCGAGCGGGCGATGGTGCCGATTGGCAACTACGAAAGGGTAATGCCGCTGGATATTCTCCCCACCTTGCTGCTGCGCGATCTGCTGGCGGGCGATAGCGAAAGCGCGCAGGCGCTGGGCTGCCTGGAGCTGGATGAGGAAGATCTCGCGCTTTGTACCTACGTGTGCCCCGGCAAGTATGAATATGGCCCGGCGCTGCGCAGCGTGTTAACCCAGATTGAGCAGGAAGGATAGGTGATGGGCTTAAAGCAGCTGTTTGACAAAATTGAGCCGCACTTTACGCACGGCGGCAGGCTGGAAAAATACTACCCGCTGTTCGAAGCGACGGCGACGCTATTCTACACCCCCGGTCAGGTGACGCGCGGAGCCGCTCACGTACGTGATGCCATCGATCTGAAGCGAATGATGATCCTGGTCTGGCTCGCCGTATTCCCGGCCATGTTCTGGGGCATGTATAACGTTGGCCTGCAAACGCTCCCCGCGCTGCACAAGCTGTACGGCGCGGAGCAGCTGCAGCAGATTATTGCCAACGACTGGCACTACAGCCTTGCGCAGTGGCTGGGGGTGAGCTTCGCCGCGGATGCGGGCTGGCTGAGCATGATGACCCTCGGCGCGGTGTTCTTCCTGCCAGTCTATATCACCGTGTTTATCGTCGGTGGTTTCTGGGAGGTTCTCTTCGCCATCGTGCGCAAGCATGAAATCAACGAGGGATTTTTCGTCACCTCGATCCTCTTTGCGCTGATCGTTCCTCCCACGCTACCGCTGTGGCAGGCCGCGCTGGGCATCTCCTTCGGCGTGGTTATCGCCAAAGAGATTTTTGGCGGCACCGGGCGTAACTTCCTTAACCCGGCGCTGGCGGGGCGCGCGTTCCTGTTCTTTGCCTATCCGGCGCAGATTTCCGGCGACCTGGTATGGACCGCCGCGGACGGGTTTTCCGGCGCGACGCCGCTGTCCCAGTGGACGAGCGGCGGCGGTGAAGCGCTGGTGAACGTTACCAGCGGCCAGCCGGTTAGCTGGATGGACGCCTTCCTCGGCAACATTCCCGGCTCCATCGGCGAAGTTTCAACGCTGATGATCCTGATCGGCGGCGCGATCATTATCTTCGGGCGCATTGCCTCGTGGCGCATCGTTACCGGAGTGATGATCGGCATGGTGGCGACCGCGACGCTGTTTAATTTCATCGGCTCGGACACCAACCCGATGTTCGCCATGCCGTGGTACTGGCATCTGGTGCTCGGCGGTTTTGCCTTCGGCATGATGTTTATGGCGACGGACCCGGTGTCCGCGTCGTTTACCGATAAAGGGAAATGGGGCTACGGCCTGCTGATCGGCGTGATGTGCGTGCTGATTCGGGTGGTCAACCCGGCCTATCCGGAAGGGATGATGCTGGCGATCCTTTTCGCCAACCTCTTTGCGCCGCTGTTCGATTACCTGGTGGTGCAGGCCAATATTAAGCGGAGGAAGTCGCGTGGCTGAGAATAAAGGTAACGATAGCATCGGCAAAACGCTGCTGGTGGTGCAGGTGCTTTGCCTGGTCTGCTCCATTATCGTCGCCGGGTCCGCCGTGGGTCTGAAGTCACGGCAGCAGGAGCAGCGCGAGCTGGATAAACAGCGCAATATCCTCGCCGTGTCCGGGCTGGTGACGCCGAAGATGAGCGCCGAGGAGGTGGAGAGCGTTTTTGCCGCCCGTATCTCCCCGCGGCTGGTGGATTTAGCCAGCGGCGAGCTGCTGGATAAAGACCCGGGCAAATTCAATCAGGCGCAGGCGCTGAAAGATCCTGCGCAAAGCATCTCGCTGGACGTCAGCCAGGACCCGGCGGGCATCAAGCATCGGAGCAATATTGTCGAAATTTACCTGGTGCGCGATGAGCAGCAGCAGATTCAGGAAGTGATCCTGCCGATTTACGGCAACGGTCTGTGGTCGATGATGTACGCCTTCGTGGCGCTGGGTACCGATGGTCGTACGATAAAGGGCCTGACGTATTACGATCATGGCGAAACTCCGGGGCTGGGCGGCGAGGTGGAAAACCCCAACTGGCGTCAGCAGTTTATCGGCAAGCAGGTGCTTGACGATAGCGGCCATCCGGCGCTGAAGGTGGTGAAAGGCGGGGCGCACCCGGGGGATATCCACGCCGTTGACGGCCTGTCCGGGGCGACGCTGACCGCGAATGGCGTGCAGCATAGCTTTGATTTCTGGATGGGCGAGCTGGGCTTCGGCCCGTTTCTGAAAAGAGTGCGTGACGGAGAGCTGAATAATGGCTGAAGCAGGCGATACGAAAGAGATGAAGCGCGTGCTGGTGGGGCCGCTGCTGGCCAATAACCCCATTACGCTGCAGGTGCTGGGGGTCTGTTCGGCGCTGGCGGTGACCACCAAACTGGAAACCGCGCTGGTGATGACCATCGCGGTAACGCTGGTGACGGCCTTCTCCAGCATGTTTATCTCGATGATCCGCCACCATATTCCCAACAGCGTGCGCATTATCGTGCAGATGACGATCGTCGCCTCGCTGGTGATTGTGGTGGACCAGCTGCTGCGCGCCTTTGCCTATGAGACCTCCCGGCAGCTGTCGGTATTTGTCGGGCTGATCATCACCAACTGCATCGTGATGGGGCGGGCGGAAGCGTACGCCATGAAGTCGCCGCCGCTGGCCAGCTTTATGGACGGTATCGGCAACGGACTGGGCTATGGCGCCATTCTGATCGTGGTCGGCTTCCTGCGCGAGCTTATCGGCAGCGGCAAGCTGTTCGGCGTCACCGTGCTGGAGACGGTGCAGAACGGCGGCTGGTATCAGCCGAACGGCCTGTTTCTGCTGGCGCCGAGCGCCTTCTTTATTATCGGTTTGCTGATTTGGGCGCTGCGCAGCTGGAAGCCGGAACAGCAGGAAAAGGAGTAAACGATGACGGCTCACTATATCAGCCTGTTTGTCCGCGCCGTATTCGTAGAGAACATGGCGCTGGCCTTCTTCCTCGGGATGTGTACCTTCCTGGCGGTGTCGAAAAAGGTTTCCACCGCCTTTGGTCTCGGCCTGACGGTCACCATCGTGCTTGGGCTGGCGGTACCGATCAATAACCTGATCTATAACCTGGTGCTGCGCGACGGGGCGCTGGCGGAGGGCGTCGATTTAAGTTTTCTCAACTTTATTACCTTTATCGGCGTGATCGCCGCGCTGGTGCAGATCCTTGAGATGATCCTCGATAAATATTTCCCGGCGTTATACCACGCGCTGGGGATCTTCCTGCCGCTGATTGCCGTGCACTGTGCGATTTTTGGCGGCGTCTCCTTCATGGTGCAGCGTGACTACAACTTCCCGGAATCCATTGTTTATGGCTTCGGTTCCGGTATCGGCTGGACGCTGGCGATTGTCGCCCTGGCGGGCATCCGGGAAAGAATGAAATATGCCAACGTGCCCGCCGGCCTGCGCGGGTTAGGGATCACCTTTATTACCACGGGTCTGATGGCGCTGGGCTTTATGTCATTCTCCGGTGTGCAGCTATAAGGGCGGAAAGTATGGAAATTATTCTTGGCGTCGTTATGTTTACGCTGATCGTGCTGGTGCTGTCAGGATTGATTCTGGCGGCGCGTTCGAAGCTGGTCAACGCCGGTGATGTGGTTATTGAAATCAATAACGAAGCGGATAAACAGATCCGCACATCGGCGGGCGATAAGCTGCTGAATACGCTGTCCAGCAACGGAATCTTTGTCTCCTCCGCCTGCGGCGGCGGCGGTTCCTGCGGCCAGTGTCGGGTGACGGTGAAAGAGGGCGGCGGCGATATCCTGCCGACCGAGCTTTCCCATATCACCAAACGTGAGGCGAAAGAGGGCTGCCGGCTGGCCTGTCAGGTCGCGGTGAAGCAAAACATGAAGATCGAGCTGCCGGAAGAGATCTTCGGGGTCAAAAAATGGCAATGCGAAGTAATCTCCAATGATAACAAAGCGACGTTTATCAAAGAGCTGAAGCTGCGCGTGCCGGACGGCGAAGTTGTGCCGTTCCGCGCCGGGGGATATATCCAGATCGAGTGTCCGTCGCACAAGGTGGCGTATGCTGACTTCGACGTGCCGGACGAGTACCGCGCCGACTGGGATAAGTTTAACCTGTTCCGCTACGTCTCCGAGGTAAAAGAGCCGACCCTGCGCGCATACTCGATGGCTAACTACCCGGACGAGAAGGGCATTATCATGCTCAACGTGCGTATTGCCACGCCGCCGCCGAAGGTGCCGGACGCTCCGCCGGGCATTATGTCTTCCTATATCTGGTCGCTGAAAGCCGGTGATGAGGTGACGATTTCCGGGCCGTTCGGCGAATTTTTTGCCAAAGATACCGATGCAGAAATGGTCTTTATCGGCGGCGGGGCCGGCATGGCGCCGATGCGTTCGCATATTTTCGACCAGCTCAAGCGGCTGCACAGCGGGCGTAAAATCAGCTTCTGGTACGGCGCGCGCTCGCTGCGCGAAATGTTCTACGACGATGAATTTGAACAGCTGGCGCGGGAAAATCCTAACTTTACCTTCCACGTGGCGCTGTCCGATCCGCTGCCGGAAGATAGCTGGAATGGTCACACCGGCTTTATCCACAACGTGCTATATGAGAACTACCTGCGCGATCATCCGGCACCGGAGGAGTGCGAGTTTTATATGTGCGGGCCGCCGGTGATGAATGCGGCAGTCATTAAGATGCTGAAAGATCTCGGCGTTGAGGATGAAAACATCATGCTGGATGACTTTGGAGGTTGATCGATGTGGACCCTGTTTCTCGCGACCTTTGTGATTTTCGCCCTGGTTATTCTGGGGATGTCGGTGGGCTATCTGGTGAAGCGCAAAAGCCTGCAGGGGAGCTGCGGCGGGATCGCCTCGCTGGGTCTGGAAAAGGTCTGCGACTGTCCGGAACCGTGCGATGCGCGGAAAAAACGCCTGGCGCGCGCAGCGCAGCGGCAGCAGGACCGGATCCTGTAATCACTTCTGACTAGCCTGATAAACGCCCCGGCCGCACTCAGCGACGCCGGGGTTCAGCGACGGCGCATTTTGGCTTCCCTCTCTTCTCATTGAACAGAATTATGCTGTATACTTGTCCAGTGGTCAGTGAGGGCTAGCTATGCGCAAAATCATCCATGTTGATATGGACTGCTTCTTTGCCGCGGTCGAAATGCGCGATAACCCGGCGTTGCGGGATATTCCCATCGCGATCGGCGGCAGCCGGGTACAGCGGGGCGTCATCAGTACCGCCAACTATCCGGCGCGTAAGTTTGGCGTGCGCAGCGCAATGCCAACGGCGATGGCGCTTAAGCTTTGCCCGCATCTGACGCTGCTTCCGGGGCGCTTTGACGCCTATAAAGAGGCGTCGGCCCATATCCGGGAAATTTTCTCGCGCTACACCTCGCTGATCGAACCTCTCTCGCTCGATGAGGCGTTTCTTGACGTCAGCGACAGCGTCCACTGCCAGGGCTCGGCGACGCTGATGGCGGAGGAGATCCGCCAGACCATTCAGCGTGAGCTGCAGCTGACCGCCTCCGCCGGCATCGCTCCGGTGAAATTTCTCGCCAAAATCGCCTCCGATCTGAATAAACCCAACGGCCAGTTTGTGATTGCGCCGCATCAGGTCGCAGAATTCGTCAGAACCCTGCCGCTGGCGAAAATACCCGGCGTGGGGAAAGTCTCCGCGGCAAAGCTGGAAAATATGGGGCTGCGCACCTGCGAAGATGTGCAGAAAAGCGATCTGGCGATGCTGCTCAAGCGCTTTGGCAAATTTGGCCGGATCCTGTGGGAGAGAAGCCAGGGCATCGACGAGCGGGAAATCAACAATACGCGGCAGCGTAAATCGGTTGGCGTCGAGCGTACGCTGGTGGAGGATATTCACCAGTGGGGCGACTGTGAGGCGATTATTGAAAGCCTCTACCAGGAGCTGGAGCGGCGGCTGATCAAGGTTAAACCGGATCTGCTGATTGCCCGCCAGGGAGTAAAGCTCAAGTTTAATGATTTTCAGCTGACCACGCAGGAGCACGTCTGGCCGCGCCTGAATAAAGATGATTTGCTCGCCACGGCCTACAAAGCCTGGCATGAGCGGCGCGGCGGCCGCGGGGTGCGGCTGGTGGGGCTGCACGTTACGTTACTCGACCCTCAGCTGGAGCGGCAGCTGGTTCTGGGATTATAGCTATGCTGCAGATAAGACATTACCAGGATGACGATTTTTCCGCGCTGTGCGCCATCTTCATGCGCGCGATTCAGGAGAGCGCCAGCGGCGACTATTCGGCGCCGCAAATTGCCGCCTGGGCGCAGGTCGATGAGGCCCGCTGGCGGCAAAAAATGCGCGACTCCCGGGTGCTGGTGGCGGCGATCGAGCGGCAGCCGGTCGGCTTTATTAGCGCCATCGGCAGCTATATCGATCTCCTGTTTGTCGCTCCCGAACGCTCCCGTCAGGGGATTGCCGGCGCGTTGCTCGCTGAGCTGTTCAGGCAAATTCCGCAAGGGACGCTGACGGTTGCGGCCAGCATCACGGCGAAACCGTGCTTTGCGCGTCATGGCTTCAGGGTGGTGGAAGAACAGCAGGTGGAAGTCCGCGGCGAGAGGTTTATCAATTATCGCATGGAGAAGGTGAGGGAGCCCGAATAGGGCGCAACGCGCCGTACCCGAGCTCTTTTCGCGGCGGAACTTACTTCGCCGGAATCGCTTTCAGCAGTTCAGTCAGCAGCGTCCAGTATTGGCCAACGCTTTCGATATGAACCTGCTCATCCGGGGAGTGCGGCCCGGTAATGGTCGGCCCAATGGAAACCATATCCATATCCGGGTACGGCTTTTTGAACAGGCCGCATTCCAGACCGGCGTGAATAATCTGGATATTCGGCGTTTTATTAAACAGACGCTGGTAGGTTTCGCGGACCAGATGCATCACCGGTGAGTTTGCATCCGGCTGCCAGCCCGGGTAAGCGCCCTTGGCTTCGGTTTTCGCTCCCGCCAGTTTGCCTAACGAATCCAGCATGCTGACGACGTAGTCTTTGCCGCTGTCGATCAGGGAACGGATCAGGCAGTGGATTTCGACGTTATCATCGGTCATGGTTACCACGCCGACGTTGAGGGAGGTTTCGACCACGCCCTTCGCCACGTCGGAGTTACGGATCACGCCGTTTGGCATGGCGTTCAGCAGACGAACAAAGCCGTCGCGAGACTGCGCCGTCAGCGCGGGTTTATCCGTCGCAGCGGACTCCAGCAGCAGGACCAGATTCTTCTCTTTGGCCGCCAGCTCGTTTTGGAGAATTTCCTGATAGGTATTCACCAGCGCCGCCAGGGTATCGCTCTTATCGGCGGCTACCGCAACGGTGGCGAAGGCTTCACGCGGAATGGCGTTGCGCAGGGTGCCGCCGTTGAAATCAACCAGGTGCAGATCCAGCTCAGCGACGTGACCGGCGAGGAAGCGGGCCAGCAGCTTGTTGGCATTCCCCAGACCGACGTGGATTTCACCGCCGGAGTGGCCGCCTTTCAGCCCTTTTAGCGTCAGCTTAAAGCTGTGGAAACCGGCCGGGATCGCTTCGCGCGCCAGCGGCAGGTTGGAGGTGAAGTCGATCCCCCCGGCGCAACCCATGTAGATTTCGCCTTCTTCTTCCGAGTCGGTGTTAATCAGGATATCTGCCTGCAGCCAGTTGGCCTGCAGGCCAAACGCGCCGTCCATGCCGGCTTCTTCGGTCATGGTCAGCAGCACTTCCAGCGGACCGTGTTCGACGGAGTCATCAGCCAGCACCGCCAGAGCGGAAGCCATACCGATACCGTTATCCGCGCCCAGGGTGGTACCGCGGGCCTTGACCCACTCGCCGTCGATGTACGGCTGAATCGGATCTTTAGTAAAGTCGTGAACGGTATCGTTGTTTTTCTGCGGCACCATATCGAGGTGCGCCTGCAGCACGACCGGTTTACGGTTTTCCATCCCGGCGGTAGCGGCTTTACGAATCAGAATGTTGCCAACCTGGTCGCGTTCTGCGTGTAAGCCTTTTTCTTTTGCCCAGCCCATGATGTGTTCAGCGAGTTGTTCTTCGTGATAGGAAGGGTGGGGAATGGAGCAGATTTTGGCAAAAATATCCCACAGCGGCTGCGGGGATAATTGAGACAGTTCAGACACGATGAGTCTCCTTACGATCGCCTGCAAAATTCTTTTGCAGGTCGAGGGTTAGCAATAGAATACACGTCAAGCGAGGGCTTGCGCGGTGGGGTTGAGAATACCACTTTCCACGCTAACGGGTAGTGGAAACAACGCAAAAAGCGTCGCCAGGGCCGCTTAATACTGGTTTTTAGCGCTTCAGATCTCTATAATCTCGCGCAACCATTTTCCCCCTCGAACATCATTTAAGCCGTATAACACAGGCTGGGACACTTCACATGAGCGAAAAATACGTCGTCACCTGGGACATGTTGCAGATTCACGCCCGCAAACTGGCAAGTCGCCTGATGCCTTCTGAACAATGGAAAGGCATTATTGCCGTTAGCCGCGGTGGTCTGGTACCGGGCGCGCTGCTGGCGCGTGAGCTGGGTATTCGTCATGTTGATACCGTTTGCATTTCCAGCTATGACCACGATAACCAGCGTGAGCTGACCGTCCTTAAGCGTGCTGAAGGTGATGGTGAAGGGTTCATCGTGATTGATGACCTGGTTGATACCGGCGGCACCGCGGTCGCCATCCGCGAAATGTATCCAAAAGCACACTTCGTCACTATTTTCGCTAAACCAGCCGGTCGTCCGCTGGTTGATGACTACGTGGTTGATATTCCGCAGGAAACCTGGATTGAACAGCCGTGGGATATGGGCGTGGTCTTCGTACCGCCTATCTCAGGCCGTTAATTTTCAAGGCGAGTGCTATTTACCACGCCCGGTTTTGCCGGGCGTGGTTTTTTTTGCCTGTTAGCAGGTTACAATAGCCATAGTGGCGACACGATGGAGACTGCACATGTCACAGGCTAACCTTAGCGAAACGCTGTTTAAACCTCGATTCAAACATCCAGAAACGTCTACGCTGGTGCGTCGGTTCGCGTCCGGCTCGCAGCAGCCGATCCACTCTGCGCTCGATGGGAGCAACGTCGATCGCTGGTATCGCCTGATCAATCGCCTGATGTGGATCCGGCGCGGCGTGACGCCGCAGGAGATCCTTGACGTGCAGGCGCGCATCGTCATGAGCGATGCGGAACGCACCAATCCGGAGCTGTACGACACCGTCGTGGGGTATCGCGGCGGCAACTGGATTTTCGAATGGTCTAAACAGGCCATGATTTGGCAGCAAATGGCGGGTCAGGAAACGGACCTCGAACTCAGCGGCCGCCACTGGCTGCACGCGTCCAACCTCTACAGCATTGCCGCCTATCCGCATATTAAAGGCGATGAGCTTGCCGATCAGGCACAGGCGCTGGCCAACCGGGCCTATGAAGAGGCCGCGCAGCGTCTGCCCGGCGGGCTACGTGAGATCGAGTTCCCGGTTCCCGGCGGCGCGCCGGTCAGTGGTTTTTTACATCTGCCAAAAGGGGAAGGCCCGTTCCCGGTGGTCATGATGTGCGGCGGCCTGGACTCGCTGCAGACCGATTACTACAGCCTGTATGAAGACTATTTTGCCCCGCAGGGGATTGCGATGCTGACCCTCGATCTGCCTTCCATCGGCTTTTCATCGAAATGGAAGCTAACCCAGGACTCCAGCCTGCTGCACCAGCACGCGCTGCGGCATCTGCAGAACGTCCCGTGGGTCGATCATACCCGGGTCGCGGCGTTCGGCTTCCGCTTTGGTGCCAATATTGCCGTCCGGCTCGGCTATCTGGAGTCGCAGCGCCTGAAGGCCGTTGCCTGTCTGGGGCCGGTGGTGCACAACCTGCTGGTTGACCCTTTGCACCAGGGGCGAGTGCCTGAAATGTATCTTGATGTCCTGGCGTCGCGTCTGGGAATGCACGATGCCTCTGACGAAGCATTGCGCATTGAGCTGAACCGCTACTCGTTAAAAACGCAGGGGCTTCTGGGCCGCCGCTGTCCGACGCCGATGTTCTCAGGCTACTGGAAAAACGATCCTTTCAGTCCGGAAGAGGAGTCGCGTTTAATTACCTCGTCATCTGCCGATGGCAAGCTGCTTGAGATCCCAACGAAGCCGATTTATCGCAATTTTGATCACGCATTGCGACAGATTAGCCGGTGGATCAACCAGAGATTTAGTTAATTTATTGCTAAATTTTATTGATTTGGTAAAACAGTTGCATCACTAAAGGAGATCGCAATGACGTTACCGAGTGGACACCTGAAGAGTAAGCTGATTAAGAAATTCACGGCTCTTGGCCCCTATATCCGCGAAGAGCAGTGTGAAGACAACCGCTTCTTTTTCGATTGCCTGGCAGTTTGCGTCAACGTTAAACCGGCGCCGGAAAAACGAGAGTTTTGGGGATGGTGGATGGAGATGGAAGCACAGGCATCGCGCTTTACTTACAGCTATCATTTTGGTTTGTTCGATAAAGAAGGGGTATGGCAGTCGGTGGTCATCGACGATCCTGAAGTTAGCGAACGGCTTGAAAAAACGCTACGTGATTTCCACAACAGGGCCAACGCGCTGCTGGCGACGTTCAGCCTGAAGCTTGAACCGGCTGATGACTTTAGCGAGCCCGTCAGGCTGAGAGCCTGACGCCTCGTCCGTAGTCCGCACCGAGCGAAAATGTCCATGCCCTACGGCATGGATTTTTTTGCGTAGAAAATCTTTTACTAATTGTAAATTCTGCTGGCCCGTTTCATCACCCTGTTTTAATAACCCGGATTAAAGTGGGTAGATATTTTTTGCGGCTGGAATATAGCCGCCTACGAATTCGTTTATTAAACGGCGGTCAATATTCTGGTCCGGCTGCGGGTTTATTTTAGGATGCGTATCGGCCGTTTTTTTAACCTGTAGCGGCATCCTGGGCGGGCAACCAGCTCCTGCCAGGTGAATGCGCAGGCGGCTTCTTTACTCATTATTCCCGATGCGATGTGACCCGTTAAGGGTAGCTTTACCAAAAAAATAAATAGATATCCTGCTGTTATGAAAGAGTAAAATTCTTTTAAGCTTGCCCGCAGAAGCGTGATTGTCTCGCCAGCGCTGATGCTCATCTCGCCATAAATACCCGCTGAACTTTATTCCCACGTAAGCGAAATACTTCTTTCTTATTATTTTCTGTTAGCGCCGTACCCCTTGATAGGAATCAGCGCGACGGGGCGCCTGTGTTAATAAAGCACCATTGAAAATATAACTGATACGATCTGATGACTGATACTACCCGTGGATTAAAAGAGTACCAGGGCGCCGCCGGAGGGTGGGGAGCCGTTAAAGCCTGTACTGCGCACGTACTGGGACAAAAAACGCCGGTACGCGACACTATCGCGCTGTTTAAAATGAACCAGGCTAAAGGGTTTGATTGCCCCGGCTGCGCGTGGCCCGATCCGGACCATCGCTCTGCGATGGAGCTATGTGAAAACGGCGTCAAGGCCGTTTCATGGGAAACCACCGCGAAAAAAACCTCGCCGGAATTCTTCGCTCGCCACACGCTGAGCCAGCTTTGGCGGCAAAGTGACTTTGAGCTGGAGAACCACGGCCGGCTCACTCATCCGATGAAATACGATATTATCAGCGATACCTATCAGCCCATCGCGTGGGAGCAGGCGTTTGCCGAAATCGGCGACATCATGCGCGGGTTCTCCCCCGATGAGATGGAGTTTTACACCTCCGGGCGCACCTCAAATGAAGCTGCGTTTCTCTATCAGCTGTATGCGCGCGAATACGGCAGCAACAACTTCCCCGACTGTTCGAATATGTGCCACAGCCCGACCGGCACCGGGCTGGGATCTTCTATCGGCATCGGCAAGGGCACCGTTGAGCTAAGCGATTTTGCCGCCGCGGACCTGGTGATTTGCGTCGGGCATAACCCGGGCACCAACCACCCGCGGATGCTGACGACCCTGCGCGAAGTTGCCAGGCGTGGAGCGAAGATCATCTCGGTGAATCCACTACGCGAGCGCGGCCTGGAGCGGTTTAGCTTCCCCCAATCGCCGACGGATATGCTTATGGGCGGGCACACGGATCTCTCCAGCGATTACTTCCAGATCCGCGTTGGGGGCGATGCGTGGTTTTTCCGCGGCGCCATGAAAGCGCTGCTGGAGATGGATGCGCAGCGTCGGGTCCAGCAGCAGGAGCCGGTCATTGATAGCGAATTTATCGCCTCGCAAACGTCGGGATATCAGGCGTTGGTTGACGACCTGAACGGCCTCGACTGGGCGGACATTGAGCGTGGGGCGGGGGTAGAGCGCAGCGCTATCGAATATTTCGCCGATATTTATAGCCGCCACCGGCGGGTTATCGTGAGCTATGGCCTGGGAATTACCCAGCATCGTAACGGCACGCAGAACGTCCAGCAGCTGATTAATCTGCTGCTGATGCGCGGGAACATGGGGCGTGAAGGCGCCGGTATTTGTCCGCTACGCGGCCATTCTAACGTCCAGGGCGACAGGACGGTGGGGATAAACGAAGCGCCGGACGAAGCGTTTAACCTGCGGCTGGAAAACTATTTCGGCATTACGGTCCCGCGGGCGCACGGACGATCCTCCATCGACAGCATTAAGGCTATCGAAAACCGGGTTTCCCGCGGGCTTATCTGCATGGGCGGCAACCTCGCCGTGGCGATGCCCGACCCGCTGCGGACATTCCCGGCGATGCGTCGGCTGGATCTCCAGGTCCACGTTGCGACCAAACTCAACCGTTCCCACCTGCTGGCGGGTAAAAACACCTATCTGTTCCCGACCTTAGGGCGCAGCGAGCGCGATGTGCAACGCGCGGGCGTGCAGTCCGTTACCGTAGAGGACTCGATGAGCATGGTGCACGCTTCAACCGGCGCGCTGAAGCCGGCCTCGCCGTGGCTGCTGTCCGAACCCGCCATTGTGGCGGGGCTGGCGCGCGCCACGTTACCGCGCAGCCCGGTCGCCTGGGAGAAGCTGGTGGCGGACTATCGACTGATTCGTGAGGCGATTGAAGCCGTGATACCGGAGTTCCATCAATTCAACGAACGCATCGCTGCCCCGGGCGGGTTCCGTCTCGATAACCCGGCCTCGCGCGGCGAATACCGTACGGCGTCGGGCAAGGCGACCTTCCACGTCTGCGATACCGAGGCGCTTGATAGCGCGGCTATGCCGTCAGATTGCCTGGTGCTCACCACGATTCGCAGCCACGACCAGTACAATACGACGATTTACGGTATGGACGACCGCTACCGCGGCGTTACCGGACGCCGCGACGTCATTTTCCTGAGCCGTCAGGAAGCGCAAAAGCGCCAGCTGGCGCAGGGCGATGTGGTCAATATTGTGGCGTTGGATGATGAGGGCAATGCCTGCGAAGAGAAGGTGATGCGCAACCAGACGGTTTATATTGTGCCGATGGCCGCATCGTCTATTGCCGCCTATCTGCCGGAGGCCAACATTTTACTGTCGCTGGACTCGGTTGATAAACAGAGCCTGACGCCGGCCTATAAGAGCGCCCCGGTGCGGATCTACAGGTCCTGACCGCGCCGGAGGGCGCGGGGGATAGCGCGCTGCCGTCTTCGCGACTTAGCAGAGTAAAAGCAGGGCACCGTGTCGGATCGCCCGCTTTCAAAACGGCGACGAGCCGATCTTTTCAGGAGGCTTTCTGCTGCAGTTTTCCCGCCATCGCCCGCTGAATCACCGGAATTGGCGTCAGCAGATGCTGGCGCATCAGTTCACCGGCAAGCGGGGCGTCACGCGCCAGAATAGCCTCGGTTAGCCTCCGATGCTGGCGCCGTTTATCTTCCAGCATGGCAACCGACAGCACCGTCGTGCGCAGCCAGATAAACCGGTAGCGCGCGGCGAGGTCGAAAAGACGTTCGCGCATTTGCAGCAGATATTGTGAACCGCAGCCGGCAACAATGGCGGAATGGAACGCCTGATGGCGCCTGTCCCACTCATCCAGCAGCTTCTCGCTGGCGTCGCTGGACTCCAGCTTATTGAGCAGATGCGCCCGGGCGAGCAGCTCGGCCTCCCACTCGTCGCCGCCGCGCTCAATGGCGAGACGCACCAGCATCGCCTCCATATTGGCCCGGGCGTCGAAGATATCGAGCAGCTCCTGCTCTGACATCGAGGCAACCCGATAGCCTTTTTGATTAATCACGGTAACCAGGCGCTCGGCAACCAGCCGGGAGAGCGCTTCGCGCAGCGGCCCGACGCCAAGCGCATAGCGCGAGGTCAACAGGCTCATACGCAGCTTTTCATCCGGCTGATAGCGGCCGCGAATGATGTCGTTTTTAAGCCAGCGGTATCCGTCTATGGCCGTCGGCTGGGAGGTGGCGGTCATGGGCTTACTCCTGAACGGCTATCCCGGCCTTCCCGCCCAGGGATACGCATATTAAGGGGGTATTTACGGCATCGCCGCCGGCGCGGCCCTACAGACCAATGCACATATATTTGATTTCTAAGTAATCATCTATTCCATACTTCGACCCTTCGCGGCCGAGCCCGGAGGCTTTGACGCCGCCAAAAGGCGCCACTTCATTGGAGATAAGGCCGGTGTTGATCCCGACGATACCGTACTCCAGCGCCTCGCCGACGCGGAAGACGCGGCTCATGTCGCGGGCATAGAAATAGGCCGCCAGGCCGAATTCGGTATCGTTGGCCTGACGGATAACGTCCTCCTCATCTTTAAAGCGGAACAGCGGGGCCAGCGGGCCAAAGGTCTCCTCTTTGGCAACCTTCGCGCTGTCGGGAACGTCCAGCAGGATCGTCGGCTGGAAGAAGTTACCGCCAAGCTCGTGCACCTTGCCGCCGGTCACGATCCGCGCGCCTTTAGCGACGGCATCGGCAATATGCTCCTGCACTTTGGCGACCGCCTTGTCATCAATCAGCGGCCCGGTGGTGACGCCGCTTTGCAGGCCATCGCCGAGCTGCAGCTTTTCCACCGCCTGCTGTAGCTTCGCGGCAAAGCGTTCGTAAACGCCCTCCTGCACGTACAGGCGATTGGCGCAAACGCAGGTCTGCCCGGCGTTACGGAACTTGGAGGCCAGGGCGCCCTCAACCGCTTTATCGAGATCGGCATCGTCAAATACGATAAACGGCGCGTTGCCGCCCAGCTCGAGGGAGACTTTCTTAATATCTTGCGCGCACTGCGCCATCAGCTGGCGGCCGATTTCCGTCGAGCCGGTAAACGACAGCTTGCGTACCAGCGGGTTGCTGGTCAGCGCATTGCCTACCGCTCCGGCGGAGCCGGTCACCACGCTGAATACGCCGTCAGGAATGCCGGCCCGCTGGGCCAGCTCGGCCAGCGCCAGGGCGGAGAAGGGGGTCTGGCTGGCGGGTTTGAGCACCATGGTACAGCCTGCGGCCAGCGCCGGGCCGGCCTTACGGGTGATCATGGCGGCAGGGAAGTTCCACGGCGTGATGGCCGCGGTGACGCCAATCGGCTGCTTGATAACGATCAGGCGCTTATCCGCCTGATGGCCGGGAATGGTATCGCCGTAGACTCGCTTACCCTCTTCAGCAAACCATTCGATAAACGAGGCGGCGTAGCTGATTTCGCCCCTGGCTTCCGCCAGCGGTTTCCCCTGCTCCAGCGTCATCAGGCGGGCGAGGTCGTCCTGGTTCGCCATGATCAGATCGAACCAGCGGCGCAGGATCGTGGCCCGCTCTTTAGCCGTTAAGGCCCGCCAGGCAGGGAGCGCCCGGTTGGCGGCATCAATGGCCTCGTGGGTCTCATCGGCGCCCATTTTCGGCACGCTGCCCAGCCGCTGGTCGTTAGCCGGGTTGGTGACCGTAATCACCTCGCCGCTGAGGGCATCGCGCCACTGGCCGTCGATAAATGCCTGCTGGCGGAACAAAGTTGGGTCGTTGAGTTGCATGATGGTTTCCTGTTTCAAAACGTTTAACGAGTGTATGCGGCAAGCAGAGAGTCCGCGCTACGGGCGGCGCGCAGGCTGCGGCCGGGATTATGCTGGCTGGCCAGCAGCGTCTGTACTTTGCCGACGATATGCGCCCCGATGGGGATAGCCGATGTGGCCGCCGGGGAGGGCGCATTGCAGGTATGAATGGAGCGCGCCGTGGTGACGAACAGAAAATCGTCGATCAGCCTGCCGTGCGGAGAAACCGCCTGTGCACGAACGCCCGCAGGCCACGGCTGGAGATCCTGCAGAACGAGGCTCGGGCAGTACTTTTGCACCAGCCGCAGGTAGCCGTCTTTGCACAGGGAGTTTTTCATTTCGCGTAATCCCGAGCGCAGGTTGCCCTGCAGCACGCGACGAATACCGGGCGAGCCGAGGATTTCCAGCGTATCGGAGAGTGAAAAATCGCGTTTGCGATAGCCTTCACGCTTCAAGGCGAGTACCGCATTCGGGCCCACGGTCACGCTGCCGTCGATCATGCGCGTGAGGTGGACCCCGAGGAACGGCATGGCCGGGTCGGGGATCGGATAGATCAGATGTTTCACTATCTGGTTATGCCGAGGCGCCAGGCGGAAATACTCCCCACGAAACGGGCAGATAATAAAACCGGGATCGACGCCGAGCATTTTGACCACCCTGTCGGCCATCAGCCCGCTGCAGCTCACTAATGTGGCGGCTTCAAACACCTGTCCCTGTTTAGTGTAGACGACCACGCCGGCGGCGTGCTCTTTCAGGGCGCTAACCTCGGCGGCGTAGACGATTTCGCCGCCGCCGGCGACGAAGGTTTTCGCCATCGCCTCGGTGACCTCGCGATAGCTGACAATTCCGCTGGAGGGGACAAAGATGCCGCCGATGCCGGTAATATTCGGCTCCCGCTCCCCCAGCGCCTCCGCGCTGAGCCATTCGCGATCCAGCCCGTTGGCCGCGGTGCGATCCCACAGCGCCCGCATCCGCGACATCTCCAGCGGCGAGGTGGCGACCAGCATTTTTCCGCAGCGGTCATAGCGGATACTGTGCCGATCGCAAAAAGCTTTGGTCGCCCGATTTCCGGCAAGGCAGAACTGCGCTTTGAGGCTCCCGGGAGTGTAGTAGACCCCGGCATGAATCACGCCGCTATTGTGGCCGCTCTGATGACAGGCCGGGCCGGACTCTTTTTCCAGCAGCGCAATTCTGGCGTCCGGGTAGACCTCCAGCAGCTGCATGGCGGTCGACATGCCGATAATGCCGCCGCCAATAATCACAAAATCATACATCCGCTCGGTTCCTTCCCCTGATAGCGCTTATTGATGGGGCCGCTCGTGGCGGGCGGCATCGCTGATATAGCCGCGTTGACGCATCAGCTCCCGGCGCAGATCCGGATGCGCGATAAAGCGGTCGCGGCCGTGCAGCCAGAACAGATTGTTAATTAACAGCAGTTTGCCGACCGGCACCGGAACGGAGAGGATGTTTTGGCTGCTCTCCAGGGCATCCGAAAGATCGCTTAGCCAGATGCCTTCGGCAAAATCTTTTGGCTGCACAAACTGATCGATATAGCGCATCACCGGGCGGCCCTGCCGGTCGACGTCGAACACCGGGTGGAAGACGTCACGGCTGACGTTTTTGCTCGGCGGCGCGGCCCAGCGCATCGAGCGACGGGCGAGCGGATGGTTGAAATAACGCTCCAGATGCTCCCAGTCGTCAAGATGCAGCAGCAGGGAGTTTCCGCCCTGCATATGCTGCTCGTCGATTTTCATCATCAGCACGTAGTCGGTGATCTCTTCGACGTAGGTTCCGTCGTTATGCAGCTCCATTACGCGGTGCGGCTGTCGCAGGTAGCTGTCTGAATTATCAACGTTAGTTACGACAAATCGGGCGTAATATTGGCCGCTCATGGCGTCGTAGCTGGAGCGGCCAATCAGATGGGCGACTGCCGTTGCCAGCTTCACCATTTCATCTGCCTGGGCTACGTTATCGATCCCTTCCGCGCCGATCAGCAGCGCGCCCTGACGGCGCTCCAGCAGCGTTTCGAGCAGCAGCGGCTGCAGCTTACCGGCGCAGAGATCGTCGAGGGTCTTCGCGATTTTAAAGCGCAGGAAGGATTTATACTCCAGCGCCTGTACCGGCCACTGCGCGGTCTGCTGCATAAACCGTTGGGCGATCTGCGCGGAAAAGGTGAGATCCTGCAGCCGCGGCGACCGGGAGGAGGGGGCGATGGTGAACCCGCTGTCGCCGCGGGCGCTCTCATCGGCATTGGGTTTTACGGCAGTGAAAGTATTCATCAGAATCGATCCTCGCGGTGGGCTCAGGCACAGCGATGTTGATTTCGTCGCCATAAATTAAAAATATCGACATTTTTATAAAGTGCGCATTAATTGCGCTGATTGTTTATTTTTTTGTGATCTGAGGCGATAAAACAGAGCCGCTTGTTGTATATGGCTATCGGGCGTAAAGGGGAGGATTGTCGGGGAATGACTGACAAAAATAGGGGTTGGTCTTTGAATATAAATTCAGTTATTGTGAATTTATAATTATTTTTGGTGGAAAGGAAAGCGTCATGGAATGCCCGGTTGAGAAGCAGTTTAAGGCCTACAACGCCCACGATATTGATGAATTTATTGCCTGCTTTTCCGAAGATTTCAAAGCGTATCGCATGCCTGCGGAAACCCCCTCCCTGATCGGCATTCCGGCGTTAAGAGAGTTTTACGTCAACCAGCGTTTTAATATCGCAGAACTGCGCGCGGAGCTTATTTTCCGTACCGTTCTCGGGAATAAGGTTTTCGACCATGAGCTGATTTACGGGCTCTCCGCAGAGCCGATTGAGAGCATGGCGGTTTTTGAGGTTGAGAATCAGCTTATTAAGACCGCATGGTTTTTCTTTGCCGCCTGAGGCCCATCGCCAGCGCGGCGGGGGCTAACGCTCTGCCGCTTCCTCCCTCTCTGCGCTAAACAGTGACTAAACAGCGACGCCCCGGTTTTTATTGTGTAACGCCCGCCCGCAAATTAGCGATGTCCGCCACAAAATTCACATCTCATCCGCCATGAGCCCGTTAAGTACCTTGCTTTTAGATAAGGCGCCGGATAGTTTCTGTAACGTTACACTAAAACGTTACAGTAGAAGCGTGAAGCTACTTTTTTGTTTAACTCCCCCGCCGATTCAGCAAGGCCTGAGAGGGTGACATCTATCTCAACGGGACGTGAAAGGATAACGATGATGAAAATGAAACCGTTTTGTTCAGTAAGTCGTATTTTTGCTTTTGCATGTTTGGGCGCGGCCCTGTTAGCCGGCAGCACCGTGACCTCTTTGGCCCACGCGGCGCTTAACTTTCGAGTCTACTCTTCGCTGCCGGGGGACGACTCCTCCGCCCACTACATTTGGTACAGCCGTTTTCAGGAAAACCTCAACAACAACCCGAAGCTGAAGGGACAGATCAAGCTCAACTATTTCGCCAACGGCATGCTGGGTAAAGAGGCCGACGCCACCCAGCAGGTACGTATTGGCGCAATTAATATGATGATCTCCGGGACATCTATCTGGGCAACGCTGGTGCCTGAAATTGGCGTTCTGGATCTCGGCTATTTATTTAAAGATTACGCTCAGGTCGGTAAAACCCTCGACGGAAAAGCGGGTGAAAAGCTGGCGGCTTTAATGCTGGATAAGGCTAACGTGATGGTGCTGGGCTACGGCTATAACCTCGGCGCGCGTAATATTTATACCAAGAAGGTTATTGAAAAACCTGAAGATTTAAAGAATCTGAAAATTCGCGTTTTACCGGTGCCTAACTTCATCGCCACCCTCAACCATATGGGGGCGGTGGCCATTCCTATGCCGGGCGGGGAGGTCTATTCGAGCCTGCAGATGGGGGTGATTGACGGCGTAGAGCATGACGCCCCGACGATCTACTCGAGTAAATATTATGAAATCGTCAAAAATGGCACCCTGACCCGCCATAGCTACAACCCGCTGATGATCGCCATGAATAAGAAAAGCTTCGAGCAAATCCCGGCGGAGCTGCGCGGCGAAGTGCTGGCTGCGGCAAAGGAGGCGACCGATTACGAACGCCAGCAGGCCGCTAAAAAAGAGCAGGAGGCCATTAAGAACCTGCAGGCGAAAGGCGTGACGTTCCGCGAAACCGATCGCCACTATTTCTATCAGCAGGTGCAGCCAGTTTGGCAGGCGTTCCTTGACCAGTATCCGGATATGAAACCTATCGTTGACGAGATCGCCGCCGCGGCGTCGGACAACCAGTAGCTGTGGGAACCGCCGGCTTGCCCGCCCTCGCGGGTGAACGGCGGTGATATCCATGACCTTACACAGAGAGTTCAAGATGGCTGATATCTCGATTAAAGCAAAGGATGGGTGCGTCGCGCTGGCGCTACTCGGCAGGTTGAGTCGATTTTTGACGACCCTGACCTCCTGGGCCGGGGCATTGGTGCTGTTTATCAACGTGCTGGTGGTTTTCGCATCCGTTATCTGGCGCTATGCGCTGCATTCCCCCATTCACTGGGCGGAAGAGGTGGCGCGCGCGCTGATGATTGCGCTGGTCTTTTTTGGCGTTGCGACATCGACGGCAAGAGGGGGACATATTGGCGTCGATTTGTTCCTGCGCTTTCTTCCGCCGCACGTCCGGCCGTACGTGGTGCACGCCAGCCGCTGGGTCCTGTTTCTGGTTTCCGTCGGGCTGGTGATTTCCAGCTATGACCTGGTCCAGGCCGCGCGGGTGCAGACTACCGAAACCGGTTTACCGCAGATTATCTACGTTATTCCGGTGCTGATTGGGTCGGTGGTGATGATGGTCGCCGCCCTGGAGCTTGCCTTACGCGAACGCGCCAGGGTCGTGCTGCTCAGCGGCGTCGGGATCCTCGTTCTTGCCGCGCTTGGCTACGTGAAGCTTTCGCTGATGGCCGATCCGGCCAGCGCGGCGGCGGGGCTGATGCTTATCTGCTTCGTCCTCGGTATTCTCGCCGGCGTGCCGATTGCCTTCACCCTCGGCATGTCGGCGATGGTGTTCTTTATCTGCGATCCGTCGCTGCCGTTTGTCTTCTTCTCTCAGCAGGTTGCGGCCGGGGTCGATCACTTCGTCCTGCTGGCGATCCCCTTCTTTTTGCTCGCCGGAGCGGCAATGGAGATCAACGGCATGTCCACGCGCCTCGTTGAGCTCATCGTGCGGGGAATGGGGCGCTTTCGCGGGGGGTTAAACATGACCACCGTCCTGTCGATGGCTTTCTTCTCGGGCATCTCAGGCTCCAAGCTGGCGGACGTCGCCGCGGTTGGCGGCGTGCTGATGCCGGCGGTACGGCGGGCGAAGCAGGATGGAGAGGAAGCGGCTGGCGTTTTCGCCGCCTCGGCGGTAATGGCCGAAACTATCCCACCGTGCGTAAACCTGATCGTGATGGGCTTCGTGGCCAATATCTCGATCGGGGCGCTGTTTATTGCCGGCCTGGTGCCTGCGGCCTGTCTGCTGGTGCTGCTGATGATTGCCGCCAACCGCTTTGGCGGCAAAATTAACGTCAGCGAGGCCTACCCCGTTCTGCGCCCGCGCACCCAGCTTTATCTGGGCGCCGCCGTCGGTCTGGTGATGATCTTTATGATCGGCCGTGGGGTGATGATGGGGATCGCCACGTCGACCGAGATCTCCGCCTTTGCGGTGATCTACGCCATCGTGGTCGGGCGGCTGGCTTTTCGCGAGCTGACGTTTAAAGCCACGGTGAAGATGTTTATTGATATCGCTGCGATGTCCGGAGTGCTGCTGTTTATCGTCGCCTGCGCCACCAGCCTCTCCTATGCGCTGACCATTCAGATGATCCCGCAGCAAATCGCCGGGCTGCTGGTCGGTATTGGCGTTGAGCAGGGGGCCTGGCTATTCCTGCTGCTCACCATCGTGATTTTGATTATATTCGGCGCAGTGCTGGAAGGCGCGCCGGCCCTTATTATCTTTGCCCCGATTCTGGTTCCGATTGCCGTTCAGCTTGGATTTAATCCATTACATTTCGGCATCATCATGATTCTGGCAATGGGCTTTGGGTTATTTTCACCTCCCATTGGGCTGGGCTTATATACCACCTGCGCCATTTGCGGCGTGGAGATGAAGCACGTTATCCGGCCAATGGCGAAATATCTGGCGGTGGTCCTGGTCGGCATTATTATCGTGGCGATGGTGCCACCGTTAACCACCTGGCTGCCGGGCCTGGCGGGTTACTAAGCGTTGCGTTAATCGTAGTACAAGACGGTGGCATGATGGCTATGCCGCCGAAATCACTGCCCAGAAGCTGAAATTTACTGTGCCAGGGGGTAGGGACGTCCACGTTCCGAAATTGGCCCTGGCGATAAATATTATTCTCTGGTGGCGTTGAGTCTGAATAACAGGAGTCTGAAATGGGATCGTTAACGGGAAAAAAAGTATTTATTACCGGTGCTGAACAAGGTATTGGAAAAGAGACCGCAAGAAAATTGATTGAGGCGGGATGCGATATTTATATTCACTATTTCAGCGGCGAAGACGGGCCCAAAGAGCTGATGGCTATTGCCGAACAAAAAGGACGCAAAGCGGCCTGCGGCCATGCCGATTTAACGGATGAAGCGGAAGCGGCCCGCTGCGTGGCGGCGGCGGCAGAGTTTTTAGGCGGTATCGATATTTTGATCAATAACGTCGGCGGCATCATCGGCCGTAAGTGGCTCGGCGAGATCGACGCCCGCTTCTGGCGTACCGTGATTGATGTCAATATGACCACCATGCTCAACGTGACCCAGCAGGCGCTGCCGTGGCTGAAATCCGCCCCGGACGGCGCCAGCATCGTGAATCTGGCCTCGCTGGCCGGGCGCTCCGGCGGCCACTCGGGGTCGCTGGTTTACTCCACTACAAAAGGCGCCGTGCTGACGTGGACGCGATCGCTTGCCGCGGAGCTCGGGGAGTTTGGCATTCGGGTCAATGCGGTCGCCCCAGGCCTGATTCTGGGAACGCGTTTCCATAATCAGCACACCACCCAAGCTTCTGCCGATCGCACGATCCAGGAAATTCCTCTGGGACGAGCGGGTACTCCGGAAGATGTCTCCAGAGCCATTTGTTTCCTTGCCTCTGAGTACGATGGCTTTATTTCAGGGGCGACAATTGATATTAACGGCGGTATTTACCGGGCGTAACGGAGAGCCGGGCGGTTAACGCCGCCCGTATTTAAGAGAGCGTATTGATGATTAAGTCCGATATTATCCATCCTGATTTACTCCAGGCGCTGGCGCTGTGCGGGCATAAGGCCAATATTCTTATTGCCGATGCTAATTATTCTATTTTGACCAACACCGCAGCGCAGGCGCGGATTGTGTACCTGAATTTTTCTCCCGGCTTAATTGGCAGCGTGACGATCCTGCAAAAAATTCTTGGCTATCTTAATGTTGAAAAAGCAACGCTGATGACCAGCCCGCCTGAGTTTGATAATACTATTGCGCGCGAATATCGTCGCATTCTGACAGAAGCGACTGAGCTTGAATATATTGAGCGAAACGCCTTTTACGCCCAGGCAAAATCGTCGGATACGCTGTTAGCCATCGCTTCTGGCGAAACCCGACGTTTTGCCAATATTCTGCTTACCGTCGGGCCGACGCTGGTATGAAAAAAGAGAAGCGCCTTGGGGGCTTCTCTTTTTATCGCAACGGAACGCGCCAGCTTCAGGAAGCGGGCGCCTCGCGTACCGATTGCCGGCAGACCAGCGCGGGAGGGAACAGAAACTCTGCCGGCGAAAGCGACGGGTTTTCTATCCGCTCAATTAACCGCTCGACCATCACTTCGGCCATCTCTGCCAGCGGCGGCATGATGGAGGTCAGCCCGGGATAAACCAGCCCGGAGAGCGGGATATTATCAATGCCAATAATCGAGATCTCCCCCGGGACGCTGATCCCGGCCTCGTGCAGGCCGGCCATCAGCCCAATGCCCAGGGCATCGTTAATGGCGACAACTCCGTCAGGACGCTGCGACTGCTGGCAGATCTTTTTCGCCAGCGAGCGACCCAGCTCGGTCATTTCCGTGTCGCCGTAGGCCGCCATCGTTTTCTCTTCGACAATCATTCCGTCGTAAAAAAGACCGTGGCGGCGCACCGCGCTAAGAAAACCTTCAATTTTGTGCGCCCGGCTGGAGGTCATGCCGGCGACGGTGGTGAAGATCAGGCGCCGACATCCGCGGGCAATAAGATGCTCCGCGGCCATACGGCCTGCTTCGATGTTATCCATCGAGACGCTGTCGAGGGCCAGGCCGCCGGATTCAACGCCGGTAGGCATGCGGCTGTCGTAGTTCACCATCATCATGCCCTGCGCGGCGGCCTGGGCAAAATGCGGTTTTTCAATGTCGCAGGCGGCAACGATAATCCCGCGCACGCCGTGGGCAAACATATCGGCAATAAAGGCTTCTTCTTCTTCGATCTGCCGATAGGTGTTGCCGATCAGCACCCGGTAAAAGCGCTTTTTCGCGGCCAGATCGACCTCGCGTACCAGCGAGGCAAAGCTGGGGTTAACGATCGAGGGCACCAGCAGCCCAATCATTTTTGCCTGTCCCGTTTTTAGCTGCTGGGCGACCCGATTCGGCAGGTAATTCAGCGCCTGCATGCTGTGCTGGATACGCGCCAGGGTTTCAACGCGCATCTGATCGGTGCGCCCGTTAAGCACGTTGGATACGGTACTCACCGAAACGCCGGCGTGCTTTGCGACATCACGAATATTTGCCATACATCTCCTTTGCAGCAATTTGTGAATGGCAGAGTCTTCGTCGCATTCAGCATCGCTTTTTTGATGGGATTCATAAACTACAACGGTTTAGTGTAACGTTACAGTTAGCGCTGTCAATGGCCTGATGCGGCTGGCAAACCGGCGCTTTAGCCGGCTTTTTTGCTGCGCGAATCCCGCCGGGACGGGCGGGCGCTCTCCGTCGACAAAGGGTTATTTAGCGATACCGAGCTGTAGCTGACCGGGCGTGTGGCCAAACCGCTCGCGAAATACCTCGATAAAGGCGCTGACGTTGGCGTAACCGCTGCGCGCGGCGACCTCGGCGATCGGCTCCCCTGCCAGCACCCACTGGAGCGAAGTGACCACCTTAGCCTGCTGTCGCCACTGGCAAAAGCTCAGGCCGGTTTGTTCGCGGAACAGGCGGCTGAGAGAGCGAACGCTGATCCCCCAGCGCTGGGCCAGCTGCGCCTGAGTCTGCAGGTTATCCGGATGGGCCAGTAGCTGGTCGGCAACGTTACGCGCGCGGCGATCGGTCGGCAAAAGCAGCTGGAGCGGAAGTTCGGCCGCGTGGGCGATTTCAGCCGCCAGCAGCGACAGCAGGCTGGACGAGTAATCAGCGGGAAAGCCCGGCCGGGGGCCGGCGCACAGGCGCTCCAGCAGGGCCTGAACAAAGCTATCGCTACCATAGATCCCGGGCGTTTGCGGAAGTCTCGCGCAGGTCGATAAATGAAGATAGAGGCTTGTCCCGCTGAGCTTGCCCGGCACCTGGGCCCTGTGGCGCAGGCCGGCGGGAAACCATCCCACCGAGCCCGGCGTGACCGTCCACTGCGCCTGGCCGGTCTCAACCACCATGATGCCGGCTTTAAGCCAGTAGATCTGACCGCTGTTATGTTCATGCCACTCTGTGACATGGCCGCGCTGATAATCAAAGGTTTCGATGTGCATCATCATGGCTGATTGGCCGTATATAATGTCCAGATACGGCTATCGTACCACGACCGCGATCCTCTAACCTTAATTCAACCTGTCGCCGCGCTTCGCATAGATTAATTAAGGAATAAGATGAACAAACAAAGTCAGATCGTTATGGACGCCCTGCGGGAAATCGTTACGAACCCGCAGCACGAGGAGGACAAAATTGCCCTCTATTTCTCTCCTGACTATCAGCAGCAGGTGGATGGAAAGAGCCTCGACTATCGAGGATTCGTCGGGCATATGGCCTTACTTAAGGCGCTGACTACAGGCATGACCCTTTCGGTTTTGGCCATAGCCGGCGATGAGAATACGGTGTTCACTCATCACCATGTCAAAGTGGATAAAAAGAGCGGCCAGCAGAGCGAAATTGCCGTGATGGCGCGCTTTACCCTGGCGTCCGGGCGCATCGTGCGCTGCGATGAGCTTACTCGCCTTCTCGTTGGGGAGCCTGAGGATCGCGATTTAGGCAGCCGCGGGTAGATCGTCATCAGCGCTCAGGAAGCCTGTACCGCAAGTAAAGATCGCTCTTATCCATTCCTGGCCCCACGGCAGGCAGAATTGTAGTGGTTTACTGAATTTGGCCACCTGAACAGAGGTGATATGCTCACCTCAGAACATTACAGGTGCCTCAATGAAAAAAAGAAATTTCAGTGCAGAGTTTAAACGCGAATCCGCTCAACTGGTCC
>NISF01000017.1:0-493 GCA_002270295.1 Enterobacter sp. 10-1
CATCAGGCTTGCGCCCATTGTGCAATATTCCCCACTGCTGCCTCCCGTAGGAGTCTGGACCGTGTCTCAGTTCCAGTGTGGCTGGTCATCCTCTCAGACCAGCTAGGGATCGTCGCCTAGGTGAGCCGTTACCTCACCTACAAGCTAATCCCATCTGGGCACATCTGATGGCATGAGGCCCGAAGGTCCCCCACTTTGGTCTCGCGACGTTATGCGGTATTAGCTACCGTTTCCAGTAGTTATCCCCCTCCATCAGGCAGTTTCCCAGACATTACTCACCCGTCCGCCACTCGTCACCCGAGAGCAAGCTCTCTGTGCTACCGTTCGACTTGCATGTGTTAGGCCTGCCGCCAGCGTTCAATCTGAGCCATGATCAAACTCTTCAATTTAAGTTTGATGCTCGTGAATTAAACTTCGTAATGAATTACGTATGTTCACTCAGAGACTTGGTATTCATTTTTCGTCCGAGGACGTTAAGAATCCATGTCACTTT
>NISF01000017.1:537-31833 GCA_002270295.1 Enterobacter sp. 10-1
AACGCGGCTTTCGCTCAGCGTTGCGAGGTGGCGTATATTACGCTTTCCTCTTTCAGAGTCAACCCCGTTTTTCAGAAGTTTTCTCTTTCAACCCGGCGGCTTGTTTGCCGTTGTTCCGTGTCGATGGAGGCGCATTATAGGGAGTTCTCGAGCGCCCGCAATAGTTAAATTGCAGAAAAATGACTGACTGCTGCATTCCCCAGCAAAACCCCGCTTTATACCCTGTTACGCACAGAATTATCCACAGACCGTCGGCGATCCTTCTTTATAAAGGCCGTCGCAGCGCCCTTCTATGAGGAGAGATAAGGAAAGATTTCCCCCTGCAAAGAGAAAGATAAAAATTCGCGAGCGTTGCGCAAACGTTTTCGTTACAATGCCGCGCTATGACACGGACGCCCGGTTGGGTGCGTTAGGTGAGTTTTTAGGCAAAAACTCACCTAACGCTCTCTGTAATGTTCAAATCCTGGGGATTTAATACCATGCAACAACGTCGTCCAGTCCGCCGCGCCCTGCTCAGTGTTTCTGATAAGGCCGGTATCGTCGAATTCGCGCAGGCTCTTTCCGCTCGTGGTGTTGAGCTACTCTCTACGGGTGGTACCGCACGCCTGCTGGCAGAGAAAGGCCTGCCGGTAACCGAAGTCTCTGACTACACCGGTTTCCCGGAAATGATGGATGGACGCGTGAAGACCCTGCATCCGAAAGTACACGGCGGCATTCTGGGTCGTCGCGGTCAGGATGATGAGATCATGGCGCAGCACGCTATATCTCCTATTGATATGGTCGTTGTTAACCTTTACCCGTTTGCCCAGACCGTCGCCCGTGAAGGCTGCTCGCTGGAAGATGCGGTTGAGAACATCGATATCGGCGGCCCAACCATGGTGCGCTCCGCGGCCAAGAACCATAAAGATGTCGCTATCGTTGTTAAGAGCAGCGACTACGCCGCCATTATTAAAGAGATGGACGCCAACGAAGGCTCCCTGACTCTCGAAACCCGTTTCGACCTCGCCATTAAAGCTTTTGAGCACACCGCCGCCTATGACAGCATGATTGCCAACTATTTCGGCAGCATGGTTCCGGCCTATCACGGTGAAACTCAGGAAGCTTCAGGCCGCTTCCCGCGTACCCTGAACCTGAACTTCATTAAGAAGCAGGATATGCGCTACGGTGAGAACAGCCATCAGCAGGCTGCCTTCTATATAGAAGAAGAAATTAAGGAAGCATCCGTTGCCACCGCCCAGCAGCTGCAGGGCAAAGCGCTTTCCTACAACAACATTGCCGATACCGATGCGGCGCTGGAGTGCGTGAAAGAGTTCAGCGAGCCGGCATGCGTCATCGTCAAGCACGCCAACCCGTGCGGCGTTGCGGTAAGCGATTCCCTGCTGGATGCTTACGACCGCGCCTATAAAACCGACCCAACCTCAGCGTTCGGCGGCATTATCGCCTTCAACCGCGAGCTGGATGCCGAAACCGCGCAGTCCATTATCTCCCGCCAGTTTGTCGAAGTGATCATCGCCCCCTCCGCTAGCGAAGAGGCGCTGAAAATTACCGCAGCGAAACAGAACGTCCGCGTTCTGACCTGCGGCGAGTGGACGACACGCGTACCGGGCCTTGATTTCAAACGCGTTAACGGTGGGCTGTTGGTGCAGGATCGCGATCTGGGTATGGTCACCGCCGGTGAACTGCGCGTGGTCAGCAAGCGCCAGCCGAGCGAGCAGGAGCTGCGCGATGCGCTGTTCTGCTGGAAAGTGGCCAAGTTCGTCAAATCCAACGCCATCGTTTATGCCAAAGAGAATATGACCATCGGCATAGGCGCAGGCCAGATGAGCCGCGTTTACTCCGCCAAAATTGCCGGGATTAAAGCCGGCGACGAAGGCCTGGAAGTGAAAGGTTCAGCAATGGCATCCGACGCATTCTTCCCGTTCCGTGACGGCATTGATGCGGCCGCGGCCGTAGGCGTGAGCTGCGTGATCCAGCCGGGTGGCTCTATTCGCGACGAAGAGGTGATTGCCGCTGCCGACGAGCACGGTATCGCGATGATCTTCACCGACATGCGCCATTTCCGCCATTAATTCACGGAGTAACACATGAAAGTATTAGTGATTGGTAACGGCGGGCGCGAGCACGCGTTAGGATGGAAAGCGGCGCAATCGCCGCTGGTTGATACCGTTTATGTTGCTCCGGGTAATGCCGGCACCGCCCTGGAGCCCGCGCTGCAGAACGTGGCGATCGGCGTGACCGACATTCCGGCACTGCTGAGCTTCGCACAGCGCGAAAATATCGATCTGACCATCGTCGGCCCGGAAGCGCCGCTGGTGATCGGCATCGTCGATGCGTTCCGCGCCGCCGGGCTGAAAATCTTTGGCCCAACGGAAGGTGCCGCACAGCTCGAGGGCTCTAAGGCCTTCACTAAAGATTTCCTCGCGCGTCACAACATCCCAACCGCCGAGTACCAGAACTTTACCGATATTGAGCCTGCCCTTGCGTATCTGCGGGAGAAAGGCGCGCCGATCGTTATCAAAGCTGACGGTCTGGCGGCCGGGAAAGGCGTTATTGTCGCAATGACGCTCGAAGAGGCGGAAGCCGCCGTCCACGATATGCTGGCAGGCAACGCCTTCGGCGACGCCGGCCATCGTATCGTTATTGAAGAGTTCCTCGACGGCGAAGAGGCCAGCTTCATCGTGATGGTCGACGGCGAGCACGTTCTGCCGATGGCCACCAGCCAGGACCACAAGCGCGTCGGTAATGGCGACACCGGCCCTAACACCGGCGGCATGGGCGCGTACTCTCCGGCCCCGGTGGTCACGGATGAGGTTCATCAGCGCACCATGGAGCGTATTATTTGGCCAACGGTCAAAGGGATGGCGGCGGAAGGCAATACCTATACCGGCTTTCTCTACGCGGGTCTGATGATCGATAAGCAGGGCAACCCGAAGGTTATCGAGTTCAACTGCCGCTTCGGCGATCCGGAAACTCAGCCCATCATGCTGCGCATGAAGTCGGACATGGTGGAGCTGTGCCTCGCCGCCTGTGATGGCAAGCTGGATGAGAAAACGTCAGAGTGGGACAACCGCGCTTCTCTCGGCGTGGTCGTGGCCGCAGGCGGCTATCCGGGCAGCTACAGCACCGGCGATGAGATCTTCGGCCTGCCGCAGGAAGAAGCGGCGGATGGCAAAGTGTTCCATGCGGGCACCCAGCTTTCTGCCGACCAGCGCGTACTCACCAACGGCGGCCGCGTACTGTGCGTAACGGCGCTGGGTGATAGCGTGGCCCAGGCGCAGCAGCGCGCCTATGAGCTGCTTACCGATATCCGTTGGGACGGCAGCTTTAGCCGCGACGATATCGGCTGGCGCGCCATCGCTCGCGAGCAAAACTAACGGCGTCATTTCATCCGTCGGGTTTACGCCCCCTTCTGTATGAACGGGCGGCCTCATTAATTTGTGGCCGCCCGTTTTATTTGGCATGCGCGGAGTACGGCTCTGCAAGGAGCGGCGGAGTGATGCCCGGCGGGTACGGCAACGAGGGTAGCGCGCATCGGAGTATGAAGCGCGGGTAAAGCGTTAGAAAGTTTTTTCCTGCGGTTGCCAGGTACAGAAGTCTTCGTTTGCCACCAGCAGCAGCTGCGAACCTTCAGATGCTTCCAGCCACGCGACGCTGACCTCTACGGACGAGTGATCCTGACGGCGGGCGATATGGGCTAACGCCCGGGCATCCAGGTCTGGCTTAACGGTCTGCCCTTCACAGGTGGTGATGGTCCGATCGGCGTGCCAGCGTCCCTGACGCAGCACAACGCGGCCCTGACGCAATGCGTCGCTGGTCTGGCGGATCTGCGTCGCCCGGTAGCGGTAGAGCGCGACCTGGTCGCTGGAGAGCTGCTGCTTTTGCCCGTCGATTTCACGCTGCATAAAGCTCAGCTCGCCCTGGTCATCAAAGCGGGCGCGAATATGTTCCGTGGTCTTGCCGTAAACGTTGAGCTCAATCAGCGTCAGCCGATCGCCCTGCCAGCGGTATTCGCTGGTTGAAGTATTGCCGTGACGCCACGGGCTAAAAGCGGCGAGAAGATGCACCTCGCCATTGGAATCCAGACGCCAGATACGCATCGCTCCCTGATTGTCAGCATAGCCGCTGGCGGTAAAAGGCGGGAGCGAGGAATCATGGCTGCAGGCAGCGAGTAACAGTACGCCTGCCAGCGTCAGCGTACGACGCCAGATAGACAAAAGGGGCTTAAAGGCCCCTTCGGTAGAACTGTACACTGCCACGCGGTCTTACTTAACTGCGTCTTTCAGTGCTTTGCCTGAAACAAACGCCGGCACGTTAGCAGCGGCAATTTTGATTTCATTACCGGTCTGCGGGTTGCGGCCAGTACGCTCAGCGCGGTGGTTCACTTTGAAGGTACCGAAACCAACCAGTTGGACAGCATCACCTTCTTTCAGAGACTCAGTAATTGCAGCCAGGGTAGATTCCAGGGCAGCTTTTGCCTGTGCTTTGGACAGGTCAGCTTTGTCCGCAATTACATCAATCAGTTGAGTCTTGTTCATAAGTTATCCTTACAATGTGTTTATCGCTTGCTAAGCACCGAGTGCGACGGAAATGCTGAAAAACACTCTCCTGCATACACGCACCGATAGCCACTTTTTTTCGCCCTCCAAATGTAGACCAGACGGGGGGCGGAATGGAAGCCTTCAGACGCTACAATTCAGGCGGTAAATCACGTTTTCTGGTCTCACTGCTGAAAATTTATACCAATATTGCTCTCGCCGGCTTCACGAAGGTCGGCACGCAGTCCTTTTATCAGTTCAATATCGCGCTCTTCGCAGTCGGCCAGCAGACGGAAAATTTCCCACTGAATGTCCCATTCTTGTTCAACCGCCGGGTTTTCCTTGAGCTCTTCGTCGGTCATTTCACGACCTGCCTGAGTCATTTCCAGCATCGCGACGGTGGTAATGGAACTCTTGCTCACTTCAATAGCGTGTTCGAGGGTTTCGCCACTCAGACGCGAGTGAACCAGCTCGCTTAATGCGACGCAGGCATCGATCGCCGGATAGACGCCGTACAGATCATAGTCGTCAGCCACCGGGATCGCCTCTTCCAGCTTCTCCAGCTGGCTATCAAAATTCACCTTCGCGTCTTTGACCGTTAACGTTTCCCAGATCAGATCGAGGATACGACGATACAGCTGGCCGTCGGCAAATTCGGTTTGCTGGCAAAACATGGCGTAATTGGGGTACATGCGCTCACACAAGCAGGCCATAAAAGTGACGTGCTGCCAGCTTTCCAGCTTCTCCAGGCGCAGATGAATCGGGTTTTGTAACATGATGAATTCTCGAAGTCAGAAATTAGCCGCAGTTTACCTGAATCAGCCGTGATTTGCTTGCCAACGCATAAACGCCGGGCGCTCTGATGCCACCGCATCCGCCCAGCGCGTCGGCTCCGGCAGGCGATAGCCTTTCATACAGCGCTCCACCCACATTAAGGCGCTATCCAGGCCAACCCGGTGGCCGGTGCTGATGAAGAGCGGGTTACAGCGCACCTTGCTACGCAGAACCCACGCCAGCTGTTCGTTTTTATCCATCAGCGCCGTCAGCGCCCCCGGCTCATCGCCCGGGGAGTCGCATTTGCCGCACAGACGCTTTTTCGCCACGCCGATGGTGGGCACGTCCACCAGCAGCCCGAAATGGCTGGCTACGCCAAGGCGTCGGGGATGGGAAATGCCGTGGCCGTCGACGAACAGCAGATCCGGTTTTTGCGAAAGCAGCTCCCACGCTGCCAGCAGCGCGGGGGTTTCACGAAAGGAGAGGAAGCCGGGAATATAGGGCATGGTGGTGGCAACGCGCGCCACCTGATATTCAACCAGCTCCAGCGAAGGCCAGGCCAGCAGCACCATCGCCGCTCGGGTGACTTCTCCTTCCTGCTCAAACCCTACATCCGCGCCGCCGATCAGCTGCGGCGGATCGCGATCCAGACGATCTTCACGAATGACTGATTCTGCTAAATCACGCTGCAGGGTACGGAGAGAAGCCAAATCCATAGTCGCTCCTTAGCGATGATACTGTGCTGACAGCCGATGTACCGCCTCCACAAACACGCCCGCATGCTCAGGGTCCACGTCCTGATGAATGCCGTGCCCGAGGTTGAAGACATGGCCTTCTCCCTGCCCAAAGCCGGCCAGAATAGTCGCCACCTCTTCTTCAATACGGGCAGCGGGCGCGTAAAGCATGGAAGGGTCCATATTGCCCTGCAGCGCGACCCTGTGGCCAACGCGACGACGCGCATCGGCGATATCGGTTGTCCAGTCGAGGCCCAGCGCATCGCAGCCGGTTTCCGCAATCGCTTCCAGCCACTGTCCGCCGCCTTTGGTAAACAGGGTCACCGGCACGCGGCGGCCTTCATTTTCGCGCAGCAGGCCATCGACGATTTTATGCATGTAGTAGAGCGAGAACTGCTGATAATCGCGGCCGGTCAGCACTCCGCCCCAGGTATCAAAAATCATCACCGACTGAGCGCCTGCTTTAATCTGGGCATTCAGGTACAGCGTGACGCTTTTGGCCAGCTTATCGAGCAGAGCGTGCAGCGTCTTCGGCTCGGCGTACATCATCTTCTTGATAACGGTAAAGGCTTTGCTGCTACCGCCTTCAACCATATAGGTCGCCAGCGTCCACGGGCTGCCGGAGAAGCCAATCAGCGGAACCTCGCCTTTTAGCTCACGGCGGATAGTACGTACCGCGTTCATTACATAGCCGAGCTCATCTTCCGGATCGGGGATCGGCAGTTTGTCGACGTCGGCTTTGCAGGTAACTGGCGAGGTAAAGCGCGGGCCTTCGCCGGCTTCAAAGTACAGCCCCAGGCCCATCGCATCCGGAATGGTCAGAATGTCTGAAAAGAGGATCGCCGCATCCAGCGCATAGCGACGCAGCGGCTGCAGGGTGACTTCACAGGCCAGCTCGGCATTTTTACACAGAGACATAAAGTCGCCCGCTTCTGCGCGAGTGGCTTTGTACTCCGGTAAATAGCGGCCCGCCTGGCGCATCATCCACACCGGGGTCACATCAACGGGTTGGCGCAGCAGCGCACGCAGATAACGATCGTTCTTCAGTTCGGTCATTTTGCAGTTCCTTAATGCGTCAGGCCGTCATTGTATCACGTCATTCATAGTCGGCCCGACACATTGCCACCGTATCTTCAATCAGCCGGCGCGCCACGGTTCCCGGCGGCGGCAGAAGCGGCAAGTCGTCGTAGCGATACCAGCCCGCCTCCAGCAGCTCTTTGCGATCGATGACAATCTCACCGCTGTCGTATTCCGCCATAAATGCGGTCATCAGCGACTGCGGAAACGGCCACGGCTGGGAGGTCACGTAGCGCAGGTTCTTCACCTTAATGCCGCACTCTTCCATCACCTCGCGCGCCACCGTCTGCTCGAGGGTCTCCCCGACTTCGACAAAGCCGGCCAGCACCGTATGTACGCCGTTGCGGTGGCGGGTATGCTGCGCCAGCAGGATAGAGTCTTCCCGGCGAATGGCGACAATCATGCACGGCGCGATTTGCGGATAGTAGCGCTCGCGGCAGTGGCTACACAGCATCGCCCATTCGGTTTTGCTCGGATGCATCGGGTGCCCGCAGTAGCCGCAGAACTTATGCGAGCGATAAAACTCTGCCAGCTGAATGCCGCGGCCCGCCAGCTGAAACAGGCCAGGATCCTGATCCAGCACCTGCCGCAGCGATCCCATATCCTGCCGACGATCCTGGCGTATCAGCCACACCGCGTCACCTTGCCATTCGCCAATCTGCAGCGCGTGCTGGCCGACAAGATTAAAATTTACCGCTTCGCCGTGTGGTAATTCCCCGCCGGGTAACCATAATTTTTGTTCGTGACTGACGATCCACCAGCCGCGATCTAATTTTTCAATAATACGATCCATATCTATTGCACTACCTTAATTTTACTGGCACTTTTAACATTATATTTACATTTTGGTGAGCAACGTTATTTTTCTTAATCTTGCGGAGTCAACCATGTTAAACCAGCTGGAAAACCTAACGGAACGTGTTGGAGGCAGTAATGAACTGGTCGATCGCTGGCTGCATGTACGTAAGCATTTGCTCGTGGCTTACTACAAGCTGGTTGGCCTGAAACCTGGCAAAGAGTCATTTATGCGGCTTAATGAAAAGGCGCTGGATAACTTTTGTCAAAGCCTGGTGGATTATCTCTCATCCGGCCATTTTAGTATTTATGAACGCATTATCGGGGAAATGGAAGGCGATACGCCACTTTTGGCCGCCACCAGGCTCTATCCACAGCTGGAAGCCAACACCCAGCAGATTATGGATTATTACGACTCCTGCCTCGAAAACGCGATCGATCACGATAACTATCTCGAGTTCCAGCAGGCGCTCTCAGATATCGGTGAAGCGCTGGAAGCGCGCTTCGCGCTTGAAGATAAGCTGATCGCGCTGGCCGTGACCTATAACCTGAAAGACAGCATCAGCGACAATATCGCGCCGACTGCTTGAGTTGTGAGCCGTTAACGAGTAGTTTACATACATTCTCCCTCTGCGGAGGGAGCGTTATCTTGTCGGAGTGCCTATTTTCCACAAAGCATTCGCGATGCCTCAAGATGGCAAGTCAGTGAACCTCCAGGAACTTATATCAGTAAGTGACCGGAGTGAGCGGACGAAGCCAACGAAGAGGCAGCGTGAAGGATAAAGTGGAAAAGGCTGAGACCGTTAATTCGGGATCCGCGGAACCTGATCAGGCTAATACCTGCGAAGGGAACAAGAGTAAACTGCAAAGAGCGGCCGTCCCTCCAGGACCAAACGCATCTGTTACTCCATCCGTCGTCTGACAAGCCATCTCCTTTTCGTCTGGAATGAGCTATGTCTACAGAAAAACTGACCCGTCGACAGCAGCGCGAACGCGCCCAGCGTTTTATCGACACTCTTGAAGGTTCGGTCTTCCCCAACTCGCAGCGTACCTACATTCAGGGTTCGCAGGATGATATTCGCGTCCCGATGCGGGAAATCCAGCTTAGCCCCACGCTTATCGGCGGCGGCAAAGAAAATCCGCGCTATGAAGATAACGAAGCGATCCCGGTGTACGACACCTCCGGTCCCTACGGCGACCCCGATATCGCGATCGATGTCCACCAGGGTCTGACAAAGCTGCGCCAGCCGTGGATTGACGCGCGTAACGATAGCGAACCGCTGAGCCATCGCAGCTCCGCTTACACCCAGCAACGCCTGGCTGATGACGGCCTCGACGAGCTGCGCTTCAGCCGCCTGCTGACGCCAAAGCGGGCCGCCGCAGGCCGCCGCGTGACTCAGCTCCACTACGCCCGCCGGGGCCTCGTCACGCCTGAGATGGAGTTTATCGCCATCCGCGAAAATATGGGCCGCGAGCGCATTCGTAGCGAAGTGCTGCGCCACCAGCACCCGGGGGAAGGGTTTGGCGCCCATCTGCCGGACAACATCACGCCGGAGTTTGTCCGTGACGAAGTGGCCGCCGGGCGCGCCATTATTCCGGCCAATATCAACCATCCAGAGTCGGAGCCGATGATTATCGGCCGTAATTTTCTGGTCAAAGTTAACGCCAATATCGGCAACTCCGCCGTCACCTCCTCCATTGAGGAAGAGGTAGAAAAGCTGGTGTGGTCAACCCGCTGGGGCGCGGATACGGTGATGGATCTCTCCACCGGCCGCTATATCCACGAAACCCGCGAGTGGATCCTGCGTAACAGTCCGGTGCCTATCGGTACGGTGCCGATCTATCAGGCGCTGGAAAAGGTAAACGGCATTGCCGAGGACCTAAGCTGGGAAGCATTTCGCGACACCCTGCTGGAGCAGGCGGAGCAAGGCGTTGACTACTTCACCATCCATGCCGGCGTCCTGCTGCGCTACGTTCCGATGACCGCCAGACGCCTCACCGGCATTGTCTCCCGCGGCGGTTCGATCATGGCGAAATGGTGCCTGTCGCACCATCAGGAAAACTTCCTCTATCAGCACTTTCGCGAAATTTGTGAAATCTGCGCCGCCTATGACGTCTCGCTATCGCTCGGCGACGGTCTGCGTCCGGGCTCGATCCAGGACGCCAACGATGAAGCGCAGTTTGCCGAGCTGCGAACCTTAGGCGAGCTGACGAAAATCGCCTGGGAGTACGACGTACAGGTGATGATTGAAGGCCCGGGCCACGTGCCGATGCAGATGATCCTCCGCAACATGACCGAAGAGCTGGAGCACTGTCACGAAGCGCCGTTCTATACCCTCGGGCCGTTAACCACCGATATCGCCCCGGGCTACGATCACTTCACTTCCGGCATTGGCGCCGCGATGATCGGCTGGTTTGGCTGCGCGATGCTCTGCTACGTGACGCCGAAAGAGCACCTCGGGCTGCCGAACAAAGAGGACGTTAAGCAGGGGCTGATTACCTACAAAATCGCCGCCCACGCCGCCGACCTTGCCAAAGGCCATCCCGGGGTGCAGATCCGCGATAACGCCATGTCAAAAGCGCGTTTCGAATTCCGCTGGGAGGACCAGTTCAATCTCGCCCTCGACCCGTTCACCGCCCGCGCCTATCACGATGAAACCCTGCCGCAGGAGTCGGGAAAAGTCGCCCACTTCTGCTCCATGTGCGGACCCAAATTCTGTTCAATGAAAATCAGCCAGGAAGTACGCGACTATGCCGCCCTCCAGAACATCGAAAGCGGAATGGCCGATATGTCGCAGGACTTCCGCGCTCGCGGCGGCGAAATCTATTTACGTAAGGAGCAAGCCTGATGTATCAACCCGATTTTCCCCCGGTCCCTTTTCGTTTAGGACTCTACCCGGTCGTGGATAGCGTGGCGTGGATTGAACGCCTGCTGAAAGCGGGCGTGCGCACCATCCAGCTGCGAATTAAGGATCGGCGTGAGGCTGACGTTGAGGACGATGTCATCGCCGCTATCGCGCTTGGCCGTCAATACCGTGCCCGGCTGTTTATCAACGACTACTGGCAGCTGGCCATTAAGCATCAGGCCTACGGCGTGCACCTGGGCCAGGAGGACCTTGAAACGACCGATCTGAGCGCTATTCGCAATGCCGGGCTGCGCCTCGGCGTCTCGACGCATGATGATATGGAGATTGACGTCGCGCTGGCGGCGCGCCCCTCCTACGTCGCATTAGGTCACGTTTTCCCGACCCAAACCAAGCAGATGCCCTCCGCGCCGCAGGGACTGGAGCAGTTGGCGCGCCATATCAGCCGGCTACAGGACTACCCAACGGTGGCCATTGGCGGCATCAGCCTCGAACGCGCTCCGGCGGTGCTGGACGCCGGCGTTGGCAGCATTGCCGTGGTCAGCGCGATTACCCAGGCGGCGGACTGGCGGCAGGCCACCGCCCGGCTGCTGGAAATAGCGGGAGCAGGCGATGAATGATAGCGATTTTATGCGCTACAGCCGCCAGCTGATGCTGGAAGATATTGCCATCGAAGGTCAGCAGAAGCTGCTCGCCAGCCGGGTGCTGATCGTCGGGCTCGGCGGACTCGGCTCTCCCGCGGCGCTCTATCTGGCGGGCGCTGGCGTCGGTACGCTGGTCCTCGCCGATGACGACGATGTCCACGTCAGCAACCTGCAGCGGCAGATTTTGTTCACCAGCGACGATATTGCCCGGCCTAAAGCAACGGCTGCCCGACAGCGGCTGGCGCGGCTCAATCCGCAGATCGATGTTATCCCCCTGCGGCAGCGATTAAGCGGCGCGGCGCTGCTGGCTGAAGTAACGCAGGCCGACGTGGTGCTGGACTGCACCGATAACATGGAGAGCCGCCAGGCCATCAACGCCGCCTGCGTGACCCACAAAACGCCGTTAATTACCGCCAGCGCCGTCGGGCTTGGCGGGCAGCTGATGGTCCTGACCCCGCCGTGGGAACAGGGCTGCTATCGCTGCCTGTGGCCAGATACGACCGAACCCGAGCGTAGCTGCCGCACCGCGGGCATTATCGGGCCGGTGGTCGGCATAATGGGTACGCTCCAGGCGCTGGAGGCGATCAAGCTACTCTCCGGCATGGTCACGCCGCGTAATACTCTGCGGCTGTTTGACGCCCGCACCGGCTCCTGGCGAAGCCTGGCGCTACAGCGGGCGCAGAGCTGTCCGGTATGCGGAGGACAACATGCAGATTTGGTTTAACGACGAACCGCTCCTCTGCGCCGACGCGATCACCGTCGCCGCCCTGCTCGTTCAGCTGGAACAGCAGCAGGCGGGTATCGCGCTGGCGCTCAATCAACACGTCCTGCCGCGCGAGCGGTGGGATCACCATCTTCTGCAGGAAGGCGATCGGGTCCTGCTTTTTCAGGTTATCGCCGGAGGCTGACATGTTACGTATCGCAGACAAAACGTTCGACTCACATATTTTTACCGGTACCGGAAAATTTTCCGCGCCGGACCTTATGGTCGAGGCGATCCGCGCCTCGGGAAGCCAGCTGGTGACGCTGGCAATGAAGCGCGTCGATTTACGTCAGCACAATGATGCGATCCTCGCGCCTTTACTGGCCGCCGGCGTCAGCCTGCTGCCGAATACGTCGGGAGCGAAAACGGCGGAAGAAGCCGTGTTCGCCGCCCGCCTGGCGCGGGAAGCCCTGGGCACTCACTGGTTAAAGCTGGAGATTCATCCGGACGCGCGCTGGCTGCTGCCGGACCCCATCGAAACCCTGAAGGCGGCGGAGCTCCTGGTACGGGAAGGTTTTGTGGTTCTGCCCTACTGCGGCGCCGACCCGGTGCTGTGTAAACGGCTGGAGGAGGTGGGCTGCGCGGCGGTAATGCCGCTCGGCGCCCCCATCGGCTCCAATCAAGGACTTGAAACCCGCGCCATGCTGGAAATCATTATCGCCCAGGCCACGGTACCGGTGGTCGTTGACGCCGGTATTGGCGTGCCCAGCCATGCGGCGCAGGCGCTGGAGATGGGCGCCGACGCGGTGCTGGTGAATACCGCAATCGCCGTCGCCGACGATCCGGTGACCATGGCGCGCGCGTTTCGTCTGGCGGTAGAAGCGGGTCTGCTGGCCCGTCAGGCCGGACCCGGCGCGCGCAGCGCCCAGGCGCAGGCCACCAGCCCGCTGACCGGTTTCCTGGAGGCGCTGGCATGAACACCTTTAGCGACCGCTGGAAACAGCTGGAGTGGGATGATATCCGCCTGCGCATCAACAGCAAAACCCCAGCCGACGTTGAGCGGGCGATAGCGGCAAAACAGCTTACTCGCGACGATATGATGGCCCTGCTCTCCCCCGCCGCCGCCGGCTATCTGGAGCCGCTGGCGCAGCGCGCGCAGCGCCTGACCCGCCAGCGCTTTGGTAACACCGTCAGTTTCTATGTTCCCCTTTATCTCTCTAACCTGTGCGCGAACGACTGCACCTACTGCGGCTTTTCAATGAGCAACCGCATCAAGCGCAAGACGCTGGATAGCGATGAAATTACCCGCGAGTGCGCCGCTATCCGCCAGATGGGCTTTGAGCATCTGCTGCTGGTCACCGGCGAACACCAGGGCAAAGTGGGGATGGACTATTTTCGCCAGCATCTGCCGGCGATCCGCAGCCAGTTCTCCTCGCTACAGATGGAGGTGCAGCCGCTGAGCACGGATGAGTACGCTGAGCTGAAAACGCTCGGCCTGGACGGCGTGATGGTCTATCAGGAAACGTATCATGAGAGCATGTACGCCCAGCATCATCTGAAGGGGAAGAAGCAGGACTTCTTCTGGCGCCTGGATACGCCGGATCGTCTCGGCCAGGCGGGGATCGATAAGATCGGCCTGGGCGCGCTCATTGGCCTCTCCGATAGCTGGCGCGTGGATTGCTACATGGTCGCTGAGCATCTGCTGTGGCTCCAGCAGCATTACTGGCGCAGCCGCTACTCGGTCTCCTTCCCCCGGCTGCGGCCGTGCGCCGGCGGTATCGAACCGGCATCGCTGATGGATGAGTGCCAGCTGGTGCAGACCATCTGCGCCTTCCGCCTGCTGGCGCCGGAGGTTGAGCTGTCGCTTTCAACCCGCGAAGCGCCCGATTTTCGCGATCGGGTGATCCCGCTGGCCATTAACAACGTCAGCGCATTTTCAAAAACTCAGCCCGGCGGCTATGCCGATAATCATCCCGAGCTGGAGCAGTTCGCCCCTCATGATGGCCGCCGTCCCGAAGAGGTCGCCAGCGCCCTGGTCGCTCGCGGCCTGCAGCCGGTGTGGAAAGACTGGGACAGCTGGTTGGGACGCGCTACGCAGTCATCCTGAAGAGGAGTGTAACGACCTGACTATTTTGCGAGCCTGAACGCGAGAACAAAAACGGCAGATTGCTTACCTCCTGCCGTTTTCCTATTCTGCCCCGGTCAGCAGCGGACGCTGACCAGGGCGATGATTTCTCTTCCTCATTTTCGCCCTGCCTCCTTTACGGACAACGGGCGCAAACCTCAGCGCAGGCGAATTTAAATCCCTTGCCCAAGGAGGGCGCGGTTATAATTGACGAATAGTTACCTGATTCGATCGGCAGGCATGCTGGCTAAACCTGCGTATTAACCCACGGTTTATACCTTCTGGAACGATTTACGACTCATGGCTCGTCACAACAGAAAGCTCTCTTTTACTACGCCGATTCTGGTGGGGTTTGCGGGGATTTTACTCAGTTTTTTACTGATCGCAGCGTTCGTTACCGCCACTCAGAAAAAGAATTTCCTTGAGGACTATCACCACGTTAATCGCAACTTCACCCATAATCTGGCCATTAACTACACCGAATCACTGCTGCGCGTAAATGATCATATTCTCACCCGCGCAACCACCTTTTTTTCCCGCAATGACGAGCTGAATAATGCCGTTAATCTCGATCCGCAAAAAGGCTTACGCACGTTGATGCAGCTTCAGGATCTGATGCAAACCGTCTCTTCTATCTCGCTGGCGGACACCCAGGCGCACTATTTGCGCGCCCCTGAAGTCCTGGAGACGGAAGATAGCCGATCGTTTGATCCTGAATCACGGCCGTGGTTTATCAAACAGGCGGAAGCCAGTATGTTCAGCCTCTACACCCGCCCCTATCTGGATTATTTTACCCATCGGCCAAGCGTAACCCTTTATCGCCCGGTGATCTCCCCGGAAGGACGGCTCAAAGGCAGCCTCGCCTTCCATATGGACCTGACATCGATGGGGCACGCGCTGCGGCAAATGGTGGCGCCGGTGCAGGGTGAGTTTTTTGTCGTGCAGCGTGACGGGAAAGTGGTGCTCCACCCCGACCCTGGCGCCCTGTTTAAACCCTACGTCAGCAGCAGCCTGATGGATAACATGACCAGCGCGGAAGGACAGCTGTACGATAACGCCAGCGATAGCTGGTACTACTACTACTCTTTTACTAATCCCGACTGGTTTGTGATTTACCGCGTCTCTAACGCCACGCTGGTTGATTTGACGCGCTACGAAACCGATATTCTCATCTGGGGATTTGTCCTGGCCGCCATTGTCATTATCCTGTTTGGCCTCTACCTGCGCCACGCTTCGCGTACGGTGCTGATGAATATCATTAACGCCATTAAGACCGGCGACGTTCAGCGCGCCCCGCGGCTGGAAGCGATGTTGAGCAAGGCTATCGAAAGCAATAAGCAGCGCGAGCTAACCTACGTGCGCCAGGCCACCATCGACGCCCTGACCGGCTGTAAAAACCGCCGCGCCTTCGATAGCGATATCGCCGCGCTGATGAACGATCACCAGCCGTTTGCCCTGGCGCTGGTCGACATCGATAACTTTAAATCGATTAACGACACCTGGGGTCACCTCAACGGCGATATCGTTCTGCGCAGCGTCGCCCGTGAAGGGCTGCAAATCCTGCAGCCGCTGCAGATTTCACTCTACCGATACGGCGGAGAGGAGTTCGCGGTGGTATTTACCGCAGAGCATCTCACCCATGCCCATACGCTGCTCGAAAGCTGGCGGATTAAGATTACCCAGCGCACCTGGCGTGAAGAGGGGCTGAGCGTAACCTTCAGCGCGGGCCTCGGCGAATGGAACATGGAGCCGCTGGATAAACTGGTGGTCAGCGTCGACGAAGCGCTCTATAAAGCGAAACAGCAGGGCAAGAATCAGATCGTCAGAACCTAAAGCGAATCCCCAAAAAACCCGCTTCGTGGGCTTTTTTGTCTTTTTTGTCCGCAAACCGAAACCGGTTTCATTATTTTGTGATGCCTTACACACAATCGCTGCAAAGCGGTTGTTCCGTCACCCTGCCCGCGCTAAAGATGGTATATCAAGGAACATAAAGGCGACGAACTATGAAGAATATCGTTTTATGCTGTGCCGCAGGTATGTCCACCAGCATGCTGGTTCAACGTATGCAAGCTGCCGCGCAGCAGAAAGGGGTGGAAGTCTCGATTAAAGCCGTGCCGGTTGCTGAATTTAAAGACAATCTGGCCGCTGCCGATATTATCCTGCTGGGCCCTCAGGTGAAGTATGAGCAGGCGAAACTACAGGCGCTGGCCGATCCGTTCGGTAAAAAAGTTGCCGTTATCGATATGATGGATTACGGCATGATGAAAGGCGATGCCGTTCTGGATAAAGCCCTGAAGTTGATGGAGTAAGAGATGGAAGATTTAGAAACGATCATCATGGAGCTGCTGGTTAACGCCGGTTCAGCGCGTAGTTCTGCATTAACCGCACTGCAGCTGGCGCGCAAAGGCGATTTTGCCGCCGCCGAACAGGCGATGGCAGAATCTCATGAGTTTGTGAAGCACGCGCATAAAATCCAGACCCAGCTTATCGGTCTGGATGAAGGGTCCGGCAAGCTTCCGGTCAACCTGATTACCGTTCACTCTCAGGACCATCTGATGAACGCCATGGTAATCCAGGATCTGGCGACCGATATGATCGAACTGTATCGCCGTATTCCGCAGTAAATTAAACCGCTTTATGCAGCAGGTGCCCGTTCGGCACCTGCCTTTTTTATTACAGAAATCCGTATAGCGCGGCAAATATCCAGCCAAATACGCACGAGACGCTGACGCCAATCAACCCCGGCAGAATAAAGCTGTGGTTAATGACAAAGCGGCCGATTCGGGTCGTGCCCGAGCGGTCGAACTGAATAGCGGCCAGGTCGCTGGGATAGGTTGGCAGAATATAATAACCGTAGCACGCCGGCGCGGACGCTACGATATAGGCCGGGTCGACGCCAATCGCCAGCGCAACGGGGACAATCGCCGCCAGCGCCGCCGCCTGGGAGTTGACGAATTTGGAGACAATCAGCAGGACAATGGCGTAGGCCCACGGATACTCTTTTACCATCTCGCCCAGTACGCCCTTGATTTCAGACATGTGCGCACCAAACATGGTCTCCGCCATCCACGCAATGCCGTATACCGCCACAATGGCGATCATTCCCGAACGGAATACCTCATTTTTAGAAATAGAGGCCGGATTGGTTTTGGTGATGATGATGATGAGCGCGCCGGAAAGCAGCATAAACATCTGGATAACCAGCACCATCGACAGCGGCTTGCCGTCGAAAGCGGGCCGCAGCTCGGAGAACGCGCCCAGCAGGGCTACCACGGCAATAGACGCAAGGAAGATCCACATCGCCACCCAGTTACTGGTCGGCAGCTTGCGGTCCAGCAGCGTCGCGGTATCGCCGTATACATAGTGGCGGTTTTCCGGTGTGGCAATAAACGCCTGGAACTCTTCGTCTTTATCCAAATCTTTGCCGCGAAACCAGCTAAAAATACCGATCGCCAGAATTCCCAGCAGGGTTGACGGGATGGTGATCGCCAGCAGATCGAGAAACTCCAGATGCTTGCCGTTAAACGTAAAGTTACCGAGCATCGCCACCAGCGACACGACAGCGACGGAAACCGGGCTGGCGATAATACCCATCTGTGCGCCAATGGAGCTTGCCGCCATAGGACGCTCGGGACGAATATTATTCTTAATCGCGACGTCATAGATAATCGGCAGGATCGTATAGACCACATGGCCGGTGCCGCAAAGGATAGTCAGCGTACAGGTCACAAATGGCGCGACGATTGACACGTACTTTGGATTACGCCGCAGAAGCTTTTCAGCAATCTGCAGCATCACGTCTAAACCTCCGGAAGCCTGTAGCGTCGCCGAGGCGGCCACTACCGCAATAATCACCAGCATGACATCAACCGGCGGTTTTCCCGGCTGAAGGTGGAAGATAAAGACTAAAATAACCAGCCCGATACCGCCTAAAAGGCCCAGCGCAATCCCGCCTTTTCGGGCCCCATAAAACAAACACATTAAGATAATGATGAGTTGTATAGCAAATTCCATGCATCCCCCAGAACTACTCTATTAGGTCGAAATCATCTATCGCGGTCGTCTCACTCTTATTTAGCGGCCTCCTCGATGGCGTTTTAAATAGATGAAGCGATGCCTCAGCGTGTGAGAGCTGAAAATAAGGAAAGGCGCAATCACCTGATTATCCGTATTTTTTGACTATACCTTTTTTGATTTTTAATTTTTTGATACGCGTAGAATTTTTACCCATATATTTAATATGGAATAAAAAACAGGATCGGCCGGTGGGATTTATATTAATAAAATAAGGCTCAATTGATACTTATCTATTAATGGAATGTAATCAAATATAGATTAAATAAAATAACGCGCTGATGCGGCAGCGTAAGAATAAAAAAAACCAGTCAGGAGACCTGACTGGCTTTTTTAGCACAGCGTCAACGATTAATCGTTGTCTGAACCGCCCAGACCCGCATTCAACAGCTCTGCCAGGTTGGCAGAAGCTTCTTCAACGGTGACCTGCGGTGCAGCAGGCTGTTCGCCAGCTGCCTTGCGGCGCATACGATCCTGGTGGTACGCATAGCCGGTACCAGCCGGGATCAGACGACCCACGATGACGTTCTCTTTCAGGCCACGCAGTTCGTCACGTTTGCCCGCAACGGCTGCTTCGGTCAGGACACGGGTAGTCTCCTGGAACGATGCCGCAGAGATGAACGATTCGGTTGCCAGAGACGCTTTGGTGATACCCAGCAGGTCGCGGGAGTAAGTTGCCGCAACTTTGCCATTCGCTTCCAGATCGCGGTTAGCAATCTTGACGCGGGAGTATTCAACCTGCTCGCCTTCCAGGAAGTCGGAGCTACCGGCACTGTCGATGGTCGCTTTACGCAGCATCTGACGAACGATAACTTCAATGTGCTTATCGTTAATCTTAACGCCTTGCAGACGGTAAACGTCCTGTACTTCGTTGGTGATATAACGCGTTACCGCGTGTACGCCACGAAGACGCAGAATGTCGTGCGGCGCTTCCGGACCGTCGGAAACCACATCACCACGTTCTACACGTTCGCCTTCAAACACGTTCAGCTGACGCCATTTCGGAATCATCTCTTCGTATGGATCGCTACCGTCTAACGGAGTGATGACCAGACGACGTTTGCCTTTGGTTTCTTTACCGAAGGAGATGATACCGCTGATTTCTGCCAGGATTGCCGGCTCTTTCGGACGACGCGCTTCGAACAGGTCGGCAACGCGCGGCAGACCACCGGTGATATCCTTGGTACCGCCAGATTCCTGAGGAATACGCGCCAGGGTGTCACCACCGCTGATCTGTACCCCATCTTCCAGCTGGACAATCGCTTTACCCGGCAGGAAGTACTGCGCAGGCATATCGGTGCCAGGGATCAGTACGTCGTTACCGTTAGCATCAACGATTTTCAGCGCCGGACGCAGGTCTTTACCACCCGCTGTACGCTCTGCAGAATCCAGAACCACCAGCGAAGACAGACCGGTCAGCTCGTCGGTCTGACGAGTAATGGTCTGGCCGTCAATCATGTCAGTGAAGCGGATGAAACCACTTACTTCAGTGATAACCGGCATGGTGTGCGGATCCCAGTTTGCAACGGTTTCCCCGCCGGCAACCTGCTCACCATCACCTTTGCCCATCACCGCACCGTAAGGAACTTTATAGCTCTCTTTGGTACGACCGAATTCGTCGATCAGCTTCAGTTCGGTGTTACGCGAGGTTACTACCAGCTTACCGGCAGAGTTCACAACCGATTTAGCGTTGCTAAGACGGATGCTACCTTTGTTTTTCACCTGGATGCTGGATTCAGCAGCCGCACGAGATGCCGCACCACCGATGTGGAACGTACGCATCGTCAGCTGTGTACCCGGCTCACCGATGGACTGTGCCGCGATAACGCCGATAGCCTCACCTTTGTTGATGATGTGGCCACGCGCCAGGTCACGACCGTAGCAGTGCGCACATACACCAAAGTCGGTGTCACAGGATACGACGGAACGAACTTTGACGGAGTCAACGGAGTTCTCTTCCAGCAGATCACACCAGTGCTCGTGCAGCAGCGTGTTGCGTGGAACCAGAATATCCGCAGTACCCGGCTTCAGAACGTCTTCAGCGGTCACACGACCCAGTACGCGATCGCGCAGCGGCTCTTTAACATCACCACCCTCGATAACCGGGGTCATGGTGATGCCTTCCAGGGTGCCACAGTCGTCTTCAGTAACCACCAGGTCCTGGGCAACGTCAACCAGACGACGAGTCAGGTAACCGGAGTTCGCTGTTTTCAGTGCGGTATCCGCCAGACCTTTACGCGCACCGTGCGTGGAGATGAAGTACTGGAGTACGTTCAGACCTTCACGGAAGTTCGCGGTGATCGGCGTTTCGATGATGGAGCCATCCGGCTTCGCCATCAGACCACGCATACCAGCCAGCTGACGAATCTGTGCCGCAGAACCACGCGCACCGGAGTCGGCCATCATGTAGATGCTGTTGAAGGAAACCTGCTGCTCTTCGACGCCGTCACGGTTAATAACGGTTTCGGTTTGCAGGTTATCCATCATCGCTTTGGATACACGATCGTTCGCCGCAGCCCAGATATCGATAACTTTGTTGTAGCGTTCGCCAGCGGTAACCAGACCGGACTGGAACTGTTCCTGGATTTCAGCAACTTCAGCTTCCGCTTCGCTGATGATCTCGTGTTTTTTCTCCGGGATGACCATGTCATCAATACCAACGGATGCACCTGAACGCGCTGCGTAAGCAAAGCCGGTATACATCGTCTGGTCCGCAAAAATAACGGTCGGTTTCAGGCCCAGAATACGGTAGCAGGTGTTCAGCATCTTGGAGATCGCTTTCTTACCCAGCGCCTGGTTCACGATAGTGAACGGCAGACCTTTAGGCACGATCATCCACAGAATCGCACGGCCAACGGTCGTGTCCTTCAGGCTGGTTTTCGCTACGAACTGGTCGTTTTCATCTTTTTCGTATTCGGTGATACGCACTTTAACGCGCGCATGCAGAGAGGCCAGGCCAGCGCGATAAATACGCTCAGCTTCTTTCGGGCCAGTCAGCACCATGCCTTCGCCTTTGGCGTTAACACAGTCACGGGTCATGTAGTACAGACCCAGTACAACGTCCTGAGACGGAACGATGATAGGCTCGCCGTTCGCCGGGGACAGGATGTTGTTGGTAGACATCATCAGCGCACGCGCTTCCAGCTGGGCTTCCAGCGTCAGCGGTACGTGAACAGCCATCTGGTCACCATCGAAGTCGGCGTTATATGCCGCACAGACCAGCGGGTGCAGCTGGATAGCTTTACCTTCGATCAGTACCGGCTCAAATGCCTGGATACCCAAACGGTGCAGGGTTGGCGCACGGTTCAGCAGTACCGGGTGTTCGCGGATAACTTCGTCCAGGATATCCCAAACGACGGCTTCTTCGCGCTCAACCATTTTCTTCGCAGCTTTAATGGTGGTAGCAAGACCACGCAGTTCCAGCTTGCCGTAGATGAACGGTTTAAACAGCTCCAGCGCCATTTTCTTCGGCAGACCGCACTGATGCAGACGCAGGTATGGACCTACGGTGATAACAGAACGACCGGAGTAGTCAACGCGTTTACCCAGCAGGTTCTGACGGAAACGACCCTGTTTACCTTTGATCATATCGGCCAAAGATTTCAGAGGACGTTTGTTCGAACCGGTGATAGCACGACCGCGACGACCGTTATCCAGCAGGGCGTCAACCGCTTCCTGCAGCATACGTTTTTCGTTGCGTACGATGATATCCGGCGCAGCCAGATCCAGCAGACGTTTCAGACGGTTGTTACGGTTAATGACGCGACGATACAGATCGTTCAGGTCAGAAGTCGCGAAACGACCACCATCCAGCGGAACCAGCGGACGCAGATCTGGCGGCAGAACCGGCAGAACGGTCAGGATCATCCACTCCGGCTTGTTGCCAGACTGAACGAAAGCTTCCAGCAGCTTGATACGCTTGGTCAGCTTTTTACGCTTGGTTTCGGAGTTGGTTTCGTTCAGCTCTTCACGCAGCTGTTCGCATTCCTGCTCCAGATCCATGCTCTTCAGCAGGGCCTGAATAGCTTCGGCGCCCATCTTCGCGTCGAACTCGTCGCCGAACTCTTCCAGCGCGTCCAGATACTGCTCTTCAGTCAGGATCTGGTTACGTTCGAGGTTCGTCATCCCGCCTTCGATAACCACATAGGATTCGAAGTACAGAACGCGTTCGATATCACGCAGCGGCATATCCAGCAGCAGGCCGATACGGGACGGCAGCGACTTCAGGAACCAAATGTGGGCGGTCGGAGACGCCAGCTCGATGTGGCCCATGCGCTCACGACGCACTTTAGTCTGGGTCACTTCAACGCCGCACTTCTCACAGATCACACCACGGTGTTTCAGGCGCTTGTACTTACCGCACAGGCACTCGTAGTCTTTTACTGGCCCGAAAATACGCGCACAGAAAAGGCCGTCACGTTCTGGTTTGAACGTACGGTAGTTGATGGTTTCCGGCTTTTTAACTTCACCGAAAGACCATGAACGGATCATGTCTGGCGAGGCCAGAGCAATTTTGATCGCATCAAACTCTTCGGTTTTAGTCTGCGCTTTCAGAAACTTTAATAAATCTTTCACGGATTTGCTCCCGTCGGAGTTAGCACAATCTGGCGCCGGGTATGACCCCGGCACCAGTGACCTGTTTGAGCGAGAGTTACTCGTCTTCCAGTTCGATGTTGATGCCCAGCGAGCGAATCTCTTTCAACAGTACGTTGAAGGATTCCGGCATGCCCGGTTCCATCTGATGGTTGCCGTCCACGATGTTTTTATACATCTTGGTACGACCGTTGACGTCATCAGACTTGACGGTAAGCATTTCCTGCAGGGTGTATGCCGCGCCGTAAGCTTCCAGCGCCCATACTTCCATCTCACCGAAGCGCTGACCACCGAACTGAGCCTTACCACCCAGCGGCTGCTGAGTAACCAGGCTGTAAGAACCGGTAGAACGCGCATGCATCTTGTCATCAACCAGGTGGTTCAGCTTCAGCATGTACATATAGCCGACGGTAACCTGGCGCTCGAACTGCTCGCCGGTACGACCGTCGAACAGGGTAATCTGACCGGAAGTCGGCAGGCCACCCAGCTGTAACAGTTCCTTGATTTCAGACTCTTTCGCACCGTCGAATACCGGCGTTGCGATCGGCATACCTTTTTTCAGGTTTTCAGCAAGACGCAGAACTTCATCATCGGTGAAGGTATTCAGATCGACCTTCTGACGAACATCTGTACCCAGATCGTACGCTTTCTGGATGAATTCGCGCAGTTTGGCGACTTCCTGCTGCTGTTTCAGCATGGCGTTGATTTTCTCGCCGATGCCTTTCGCAGCCATACCCAGGTGGGTTTCCAGAATCTGACCGATGTTCATACGAGACGGTACGCCCAGCGGGTTCAGTACGATGTCTACCGGCGTGCCGTTTTCATCGTAAGGCATATCTTCGATCGGGTTGATCTTAGAGATAACACCCTTGTTACCGTGACGACCTGCCATTTTATCACCCGGCTGAATCTGACGTTTAACGGCCAGATACACTTTAACAATCTTCAGCACGCCAGGTGCCAGATCGTCGCCTTGGGTAATTTTACGGCGTTTCGCTTCGAGTTTTTTCTCGAACTCGTGTTTCAGTTCGTCGTACTGCTCAGCCAGCTGCTCCAGCTGATTTTGTTTCTCTTCGTCGGCCAGGCCCAGTTCCAGCCAGCGGTCGCGCGGCAGCTTGTCAAGCTTCTCAGCTTCAACACCACCGGAGACCAGCACCGCGTAGATACGACCAAACAGGCCAGCTTCGAAGATCTGCAGTTCTTCAGACAGGTCTTTTTTCGCCTGCTTCAGCTGCATTTCTTCGATTTCCAGCGCACGTTTGTCTTTCTCAACGCCGTCGCGGGTAAAGACCTGAACGTCGATAACGGTACCAGATACGCCGTTCGGTACGCGCAGAGAAGAGTCTTTAACGTCAGACGCTTTCTCACCGAAGATCGCACGCAGCAGTTTCTCTTCTGGAGTCAGCTGGGTTTCACCTTTCGGCGTTACCTTACCAACCAGAATGTCGCCGCCGGTCACTTCCGCACCGATATAAACGATACCGGATTCGTCCAGTTTAGAGAGCGCAGCTTCACCCACGTTCGGGATATCAGCGGTGATCTCTTCCGGCCCCAGCTTGGTGTCACGGGACACGCACGCCAGTTCCTGGATGTGAATCGTGGTGAAACGATCTTCCTGAACCACACGCTCGGAGACGAGGATGGAGTCTTCGAAGTTGTAGCCGTTCCACGGCATGAACGCTACGCGCATGTTCTGACCGAGAGCCAGTTCACCAAGGTCGGTGGACGGACCGTCTGCCAGCACGTCGCCGCGCTCAATTGGCTCACCCAGGGACACGCAAGGCATCTGGTTGATGCAGGTGTTCTGGTTAGAACGGGTGTACTTGGTCAGGTTATAGATGTCGATGCCGGCTTCGCCCGGGTACATCTCATCATCGTTAACTTTGATAACGATGCGGGATGCATCCACGTACTGAACAGTACCGCCACGTTTAGCAACCGCAGTAACACCGGAGTCAACGGCAACAGCACGTTCCATACCGGTACCAACCAGCGGCTTATCAGCGCGCAGAGTCGGAACCGCCTGACGTTGCATGTTCGCACCCATCAATGCACGGTTGGCGTCATCGTGTTCCAGGAACGGGATCAGGGACGCACCGACGGAAACCACCTGCTGGGTGGATACGTCCATGTAGTCAACCTGGTCGCGGCTGAACAAGCTGGATTCGCCTTTACTACGGCACGTTACCAGGTCTTCTTCAAAGTGGCCTTCGTCATCCAGGTTGGAGTTCGCCTGAGCGATGACGTAGTTACCTTCTTCGATAGCAGAGAGGTAATGAATTTCGTCGGTTACAACGCCGTCAGTCACTTTACGATACGGAGTCTCAAGGAAGCCGTATTCGTTAGTCTGTGCATACACGGACAGGGAGTTGATCAGACCGATGTTCGGGCCTTCAGGCGTTTCGATTGGACATACGCGACCGTAGTGAGTCGGGTGTACGTCTCGAACTTCAAAGCCTGCGCGCTCGCGGGTCAGACCGCCTGGGCCGAGGGCAGAGATACGACGTTTGTGCGTAATCTCGGACAGCGGGTTGTTCTGGTCCATAAACTGAGACAGCTGGCTGGAACCAAAGAACTCTTTCACTGCTGCGGAAATCGGCTTGGCGTTGATCATATCCTGAGGCATCAGGGTATCCAGATCGCCCAAGGACAGACGCTCTTTAACCGCACGCTCTACGCGAACCAGGCCAACGCGGAACTGGTTTTCCGCCATTTCGCCAACGGAACGGATACGACGGTTGCCGAGGTGGTCGATATCATCGACTTCGCCAATACCGTTACGGATACCGATGAGCTTCTTCATCACCTGAATGATGTCGTCTTTGCTCAGGATACCGGAACCTTCGATTTCGTCACGCAGCAGAGAACGGTTGAACTTCATACGACCAACCGCGGACAGATCGTAGCGGTCTTCGGAGAAGAACAGGTTCTCAAACAGGTTTTCAGCTGCTTCACGAGTCGGCGGCTCACCCGGGCGCATCATGCGGTAGATTTCTACCAGCGCGCTCAGACGATCGTTGGTCGGGTCGACGCGTACGGTTTCAGACATGTACGCGCCGTGATCGAGATCGTTGGTGAACAGAGTTTCGATGCGCTTATGACCGGACTGGCTCAGTTTCGCCAGCAGATCAAGGCTCAGCTCCATGTTCGCCGGGCAAATCAGTTCGCCGGTCGCCGTATCGACATAGTCTTTAGCAGCAACTTTACCCGCGATGTACTCAACCGGAACTTCGATAAGCTTAATATCGTCTTTTTCCAGCTGGCGGATATGGCGAGCGGTAATACGACGGGCTTTCTCGACGTAGATCTTACCGTTAGCTTCGATGTCGAAGGACGCAGTTTCACCACGCAGACGCTCCGGAATCAGCTCCATCTGCAGCTTGTTGTCGCGAATTTCAAAGACCACTTTTTCGAAGAACAGGTCAAGGATCTGCTCAGTGGTATAATTCAGCGCGCGCAGGATGATAGTTGCCGGCAGCTTACGACGACGGTCGATACGGACAAACAGGTTGTCTTTCGGATCGAACTCGAAGTCCAGCCAGGAACCGCGGTAAGGGATGATACGTGCGTTATACAGGACCTTACCGGAAGAGTGAGTCTTACCTTTGTCACTGTCAAAGAAGACGCCCGGGCTACGGTGCAGCTGAGAAACGATAACACGCTCGGTACCGTTGATAACAAAGGTACCGTTGTCGGTCATGAGCGGAATTTCGCCCATGTAGACTTCCTGTTCTTTGATGTCTTTAACGGTGCCTTCCGGCGCTTCACGCTCGTAGATCACCAGACGCAGTTTTACGCGCAGCGGTGCCGAATAGGTCACGCCACGGATCTGACATTCTTTAACATCAAATACAGGTTCGCCCAGACGGTAGCTGACGTATTGCAGCTCGGAATTACCGCTGTAGCTTTTAATCGGGAACACGGAACGGAAGGCTGCTTCCAGACCATATTGCCCTTCAGGATCTTGCTCGATAAACTTCTGGAACGAATCAAGCTGGATAGAAAGGAGATAAGGTATGTCCAGAACTTGTGGACGTTTACCAAAATCCTTACGAATACGTTTTTTCTCGGTATAGGAGTAAACCATAGGGTTCCTCAGCTCGCTGACAAGTCGACCCGTCTGCCTCAAAAAGGCAGTTTTTTATGCAACACTATTTTGTGGACCGGAAAATGGAACACTTTCCGCAATACCTGTTGCTATCACGCTTAAACCATTTCGTCGCGATTTACACAGAGCGAGCACCCTGTCGCAGTATATTAAGTCGTCGATAGAAACATGCATTGTCAGGACAACCAGCAGTCAAACAGTGTGAAATGCTACTGGCGCCTTACAGCGCAAAAAGGCTGGTGACTAAATAGTCACCAGCCATCAGCCTGATTACTCAGGCTGCAACCGGAAAGGTTGGCTTATTTGACTTCAACTTCAGCGCCAGCTTCTTCCAGAGATTTTTTCAGTGCTTCTGCGTCATCTTTGCTGATGCCTTCTTTCAGGGCAGCAGGTGCAGATTCTACCAGGTCTTTAGCTTCTTTCAGACCCAGGCCAGTTGCGCTACGTACTGCTTTGATTACAGCAACTTTGTTAGCACCAGCAGCTTTCAGAATTACGTCGAATTCAGTTTTTTCTTCAGCAGCTTCAGCCGGGCCAGCAGCTACAGCTACAGCAGCAGCAGCGGAAACACCGAATTTTTCTTCCATTGCAGAGATCAGCTCAACAACGTCCATTACGGACATAGCGGATACTGCTTCAATGATTTGATCTTTAGTGATAGACATTTAAATTGTTCCTGAATATCAGAATAAGTTTATACGTAAGCGAGTGCTTTATAAAGACAACTGCGATTAAGCAGCTTCTTTCGCATCGCGTACAGCAGCCAGAGTGCGAACCAGTTTGCCAGCCGAAGCTTCTTTCATGGTTGCCATCAGGCGTGCAATTGCTTCGTCGTAGGTCGGCAGAGTTGCCAGGCGGTCGATTTGCGACGCCGGGATCAGCTCGCCTTCAAAGGCTGCGGCTTTAACCTCGAATTTTGCATTCGCTTTCGCGAACTCTTTGAACAGACGAGCGGCAGCGCCCGGGTGTTCCATAGAGTATGCAATCAGGGTCGGACCAACAAACGTGTCTTTCAGGCACTCGAACTGAGTACCTTCAACGACGCGGCGCAGCAGGGTGTTGCGGACAACACGCATGTAAACGCCAGCTTCACGACCTGCTTTACGCAGTTCAGTCATTTTATCTACAGTAACGCCACGGGAATCCGCAACTACTGCAGACAGCGCGCCTTTGGCTACTTCGCTGACTTCAGCAACAATCGCTTGTTTGTCTTGAAGATTTAAAGCCATTAGCTTTGCTCCTGGATGTTTGCCAGAGCTCATGCTCTGGGAACTCACTTCACTCTACTCAACGAATAGAGCGTCTTAATACGGTGAGCAGAAACAAGCCAGAGTATCCAAAAATAATCTTAGCGTTCTGTCACCGTCTACGCAGGGCATTAAGTTTCTTGCGAAACACCTGCGGTCTTCGACGGAGGCCTGGATAGGCCAGGCTCCAACGAACAAATTCTTTCTATGTCTTCGTCCTTCGAACCACAGCTGCGTTAGCTGCTTTCGTTCACACCGGTCACGTAGTCAACTACGCTCCCGGCGATTCACTCAATTGCCGCCTTGCTGCAATTCGAATAACTCGCATAGTCTCTGTTTATTTCAACAGAATCGTGGGGGTAGAATTGTAGACAAATCCACCGCCCACGTAAAGCTAATCTTAGTTCGCAGAAGCGCTCAGACCAGCTTGATCAACGGCAACGCCAGCACCCATGGTGGTGGAGAGGCTAACTTTCTTGATGAAAACGCCTTTCGCCTGAGTCGGTTTTGCTTTTTTCAGCGCAACCAGCAGGGCTTCCAGGTTTTCTTTCAGTTTGTCAGCGTCAAAGTCCACTTTACCGATGGTGGTGTGGATAATGCCGTTTTTGTCGTTACGATAGCGAACCTGACCTGCTTTAGCGTTCTTAACAGCTTCAGCAACGTTCGGAGTAACGGTACCCACTTTCGGGTTTGGCATCAGGCCACGCGGACCCAGAACCTGGCCCAGCTGACCAACAACGCGCATTGCATCCGGGGAAGCAATAACAACGTCGAAGTTCATTTCGCCTTTTTTGATCTGGTCTGCCAGATCTTCCATACCTACCAGCTCGGCGCCTGCAGCTTTAGCAGCTTCAGCGTTCGGGCCCTGGGCAAATACGGCTACGCGAACGGAACGGCCAGTACCGTGCGGCAGTACGGTTGCGCCACGGACGTTCTGGTCAGATTTACGAGCGTCGATGCCGAGGTTAACAGCAACGTCTACGCTTTCGGTAAATTTAGCGGTGGCCAGCTCTTTCAGCAGAGCAATAGCTTCGTTGATGTCGTACTGTTTAGTCACATCAACTTTGTCACGGATCACGCGCATACGCTTGGTCAGTTTAGCCATTTCTTAATCCTCTACTACCAGGCCCATGGAACGTGCAGTACCTTCAATGGAGCGAGTCATCGCTTCAATGTCAGAACCAGTCATGTCGGCAGCTTTGGTCTGCGCGATTTCCTGCAGCTGAGCGCGGGAAATTTTACCTACTTTATCTTTGTTCGGCTTACCGGAACCAGACTTGATGCCTGCAGCTTTCTTCAGCAGAACGGCAGCCGGCGGGGTCTTGGTAACAAAGGTAAAGGAACGGTCAGCGTAAACGGTAATAACAACCGGAGTCGGCAGACCTTTTTCCAGGGATTCTGTTTTGGCGTTGAACGCTTTACAGAATTCCATGATGTTCACACCCTGCTGACCCAGTGCTGGACCAACCGGCGGGCTCGGGTTTGCCATACCAGCTGCAACCTGCAGCTTGACGTAGGCTTGTACTTTCTTAGCCATTTAAATTTCCTCGTTTGGGTATAACGCCTTTAGAAAAGGCTCCCCGTTATCAATATCGTCTTACGGACACGCGGCCCATAAAAACAAAAGGCGCGAAATTGTATGTCAATTTCGCGCCTCATGCAACGATTAAATCGCTGCTTTTTTGATCGTCGCTTAGGCTTTTTCTACCTGAGCAAAGTCCAGCTCGACCGGGGTCGCACGGCCAAAGATCGAAACAGAAACCTTCAGGCGGGACTTCTCGTAGTCAACTTCTTCAACAACGCCGTTGAAGTCAGCAAACGGACCATCGCTGACGCGAACCATTTCGCCCGGCTCGAACAGCGTTTTAGGACGCGGCTTATCGCCAACCTGCTGAAGACGGTTCATGATCGCGTCAACTTCTTTGTCGCTGATCGGCGCAGGACGGTCGGATGTACCGCCGATAAAGCCCATTACGCGCGGTACGCTGCGCACCAGGTGCCAGCTTGCGTCGTTCATCACCATCTGGACCAGAACGTAACCCGGGAAGAATTTACGCTCGCTCTTGCGGCGCTGGCCACCACGGATTTCGACCACTTCTTCGGTCGGTACCATGACTTCGCCAAACAACTCTTCCATATTGTGCAATTTGATATGTTCACGCAACGAGGTAGCTACGCGACCTTCAAAACCGGAAAACGCCTGAACGACGTACCAACGTTTTTTAGGAGCTTCAGACATCTCAGAACCTCAGGCCAGTGATAAAGGATACCAGGCGAACCAGAATACCATCCAGTCCCCACAGGATCAGTGACATTACCGCAGTTACCGCGGCAACAATCAGCGTGGTGTGCAACGTTTCCTGGCGAGTTGGCCAGATTACCTTGCGGACTTCGGTTCTCGCTTCACGGGCGAAAGCTACGGTCGCCTTACCTTTTGTGGTTAACAGCGCGACGCCACCGGCAGCAGCGATCAGAATCACCACGGCCAGCGCACGCACCGCCAGCATAATGTCACGATAAAGGAAGTTGCCTACGATGGCCACAATCAGCAGCACGGCAACGATCGTCCACTTCATCGCTTCCAGGCCGCGCCCGCTCCCTTGAGCTTCGGTATTCGCACTCATAAACCAACCTGTCACAAGAATTCAGACAAATAATTTTGCCCCGCGAGAGCGAGGCAACCAAACCGAAATGCTCTGCTGCGTTTCGGATTTAACGCCCTCTACAGAGCCTGTCTCAGCAATGATTATGACAAAAAAAATCACTGATGAGCCAGGTTCTGGTTCGAAAGCGTGCAAAAAGGGCATCAAATGATGCCCTTTTATTGCGCATTGCGTCAAATGTTATCAGCGATTAGCTGAGAACTTTAGCAACAACGCCCGCGCCAACGGTACGACCGCCTTCACGGATTGCGAAACGCAGACCGTCGTCCATCGCGATCGGGTGGATCAGGGTAACAACCATTTTGATGTTGTCGCCCGGCATTACCATCTCTACGCCTTCCGGCAGTTCGATGGTGCCAG
>NISF01000018.1 GCA_002270295.1 Enterobacter sp. 10-1
CTCATTCAGAGTCAAGCGTTTATTTTGCTTTTCTCCGTCGGCTTTCGCGGCTGATATTCAGCGCTGAAGCCTGCTGACCCGGCGGCGTGCTGGCCGTTGTTCCGTGTCAGTGGAGGCGCATTATAGGCGGTAATTCTGAGGTGACAAGTATAAATTCAAAAAAATGATGCGTTCGATTACTTTTCACACAAAACCACGTTCAGACTTTAATTCTTGCCTGGTTTTTAAACAAAAACGAGCCCGTCGGGCCCGTTTTTGTCGTTTTGTGATTTACTGCACTGCCACTATCCGATCATCTTTCACCACCAGCTGCACTTCTTTACCGGGAATAAGTTCACCGGAAAGGATTTGCTGCGCCAGCGGGTTTTCGATCTGCTGCTGGATGGCGCGTTTTAACGGCCGCGCGCCATACACCGGATCGTAACCGTTCGCACTCAGCAGCTTCAGCGCCTCATCTGACATGCGCACTTCATAGCCGCGCTCTTCCAGACGTTTGTACAGACGCTGCAGCTGGATCTGAGCAATAGAGGCAATGTGTTTTTCACCCAGCGGGTGGAATACCACGACCTCATCTATACGGTTGATGAATTCCGGACGGAAGCTTTGGCTGACAACGCCCATAATCACATCTTTCATATGACTATAATCCAGCTCACCAAACCGTTCCTGAATCAGGTCGGATCCAAGGTTAGAGGTCATAATGACGACCGTATTACGGAAATCGACCGTTCTCCCCTGCCCGTCCGTCAAACGCCCGTCATCCAGCACCTGCAGCAGAATGTTGAACACATCAGGATGCGCTTTTTCGACTTCATCCAGCAAAATTACCGAATAAGGACGACGGCGCACGGCTTCCGTCAGATAGCCGCCCTCTTCATAACCGACGTATCCCGGAGGCGCACCCACCAGCCGCGAGACGGAGTGTTTCTCCATAAACTCGGACATATCGATACGCACCATCGCGTCATCGCTATCGAACATAAAATTCGCCAGCGTTTTACACAGCTCGGTTTTACCGACACCGGTCGGCCCAAGGAACAGGAACGAGCCGATAGGACGGTTAGGGTCGGACAAGCCGGCACGGCTACGGCGAATCGCGTTCGATACCGCTTCAACCGCCTCGTTCTGACCAATCACCCGGCTATGCAGCTCCTGCTCCATGCGCAGCAGTTTTTCACGCTCGCCTTCCATCATTCGCGCTACCGGAATACCGGTCCAGCGCGCCAGCACTTCCGCAATTTCCGCATCCGTCACTTTATTACGCAACAGACGCATCGTTTTACCTTCAGACTGCGTAGCCGCTGCCAGCTGTTTTTCCAGCTCCGGGATTTTGCCGTACTGCAGTTCAGACATCCGGGCCAGGTCGCCAACGCGTCGCGCCTGCTCGATGGCAATTTTTGCCTGTTCCAGCTCAGCTTTAATCGTCTGGGTTCCGGAGAGCGACGCTTTTTCCGCCTTCCACTCTTCTTCTAATACAGAATACTGACGTTCTTTATCCGCCAGCTCTTCATTCAGCATATCCAGACGCTTCAGGCTTGCCTCGTCGGCTTCTTTCTTCAGCGCCTGCTGCTCCAGCTTGAGCTGAATAATACGTCTGTCGAGTCGGTCGAGCTCTTCCGGCTTCGAGTCAATCTGCATACGAATACTTGAAGCTGCTTCATCAATCAGGTCAATCGCTTTGTCCGGCAGCTGTCGGTCGGCAATGTAGCGATGCGACAAGGTTGCGGCCGCGACGATAGCCGGATCGGTGATCTGCACATGGTGATGCAGCTCATAGCGCTCTTTTAAGCCGCGCAGAATCGCAATGGTGTCTTCCACCGAAGGTTCGGCCACGAAGACTTTCTGGAAACGCCGCTCCAGGGCTGCATCTTTTTCAATATATTGCCGATACTCATCAAGAGTGGTCGCGCCGACGCAGTGCAGTTCACCGCGCGCCAGCGCGGGCTTCAGCATATTGCCTGCATCCATCGCGCCGTCCGCTTTCCCCGCCCCGACCATAGTGTGCAGCTCATCGATAAACAGAATGACGTTGCCTTCCTGCTTCGAGAGATCGTTCAGCACGCCTTTCAGACGCTCTTCAAACTCGCCGCGATACTTAGCTCCAGCCACCAGCGCGCCCATATCCAGCGCCAGTACCCGGCGGCCTTTTAGCCCTTCCGGCACTTCGCCATTGACGATGCGCTGCGCCAGACCTTCAACAATGGCCGTTTTACCGACGCCAGGCTCACCGATAAGCACCGGGTTATTTTTAGTTCGCCGCTGCAGTACCTGAATAGTACGGCGAATCTCTTCATCACGACCAATGACCGGATCCAGCTTGCCCTGTTCAGCACGCTCGGTCAGATCGACGGTAAATTTTTTCAATGCCTGACGTTGGTCTTCGGCACCCTGATCGTTCACGCTTTCACCTCCACGCATTTGTTCAATCGCCTGAGTCACATTGGCGGTTGTTGCACCGGCGGATTTCAAAAGATCGGTTAGCGTACCGCGTGATTCAAGCGCCGCCAGAACGAACAGTTCCGACGAAATAAAGTTGTCCTTCCGCTTTTGCGCCAGCTTGTCGCAAAGGTTCAGAATACGCACCAAATCCTGGGACGGCTGCACGTCGCCGCCGGTGCCTTCCACCTGCGGTAAACGGCTCAAGGCCTGAGTAATACTGGTACTTAACTCGCCGGCGTTAATGCCCGCAGAAGTTAATAAAGGACGTACCGATCCCCCTTCCTGATTAAGCAAGGCGCTCATTAGATGAAGAGGTTCGATGAATTGGTTGTCGTGCCCTAGCGCGAGCGACTGGGCATCGGCAAGAGCAAGCTGGAATTTATTGGTAAGACGGTCCAGACGCATAACTCCTCCCATAACAGGTCAAATTTGCTACTGGAGATTAAATGAGGTCATCCCTCAATTATTCAAGGTTAAAGACCTGAACTATGCGAAAAATAAGTCTGCCTTCCGGACCGTCTTGATACACCAGGTTATATCAGCCAGATAAAACTAGCCATACGACCCGTCGTCCTGTCGCGACGATAAGAGAAAAAATCATCCTTTTCGCTTAGCGTGCAGCGATCGCCGCCGAAGATTTGCTCCACGCCGACGTTAGCCAGGCGCTGGCGAGCCAGCTGATAGATATTGGCAAAGTATTTCTCACCAGCCGGACGAAAAGCGCTGTCGGCCTTCGCGTCTTTGCTCATAAAGGCTTCACGAACTTCCGCGCCGACTTCAAAAGCGTCGGGGCCGATAGCCGGACCGAGCCACGCCAGGATATTCTCCGGCTTATCAGCGAAGCAGGCGACCGTTTCCTCCAGCACGCCGTCGCATAATCCGCGCCAGCCAGCGTGAGCCGCCGCCACTTCGGTACCGGCACGGTTGCAAAAAAGCACCGGCAGGCAGTCAGCGGTCATGACGGCGCAAACGGTGCCCGGCGTATTACAGTATGACGCATCCGCGCATTTTGAGGCATACGGCCCGCCGTCGAGTTTCAGCACCGCCGTACCGTGAACCTGTTCGAGCCACACCGGATACGCGGGGAGCCCGCCTGCGGCAAACATCCGCCGGCGGTTTTCCTCAACGTCCGGCAGATTGTCTCCGCAATGGGCGCCCAGATTGAGCGAGCCATACGGAGGCAGGCTCACGCCGCCAACGCGCGTGGAGCTACAGGCCGCCACGCTTTCCGGCATTGGCCACTGCGGTACAATCAGTTTAGTCATAGCCAGTCAATACGATCCTTATGCTCTTCATAATCGGCGCGCATGGCATCGATCAGCTCAACCATATCCTGAGGGATCGGCGCATGCCATTCCATCTCAATACCGCTAACCGGGTGATACAGACGCAGCATGGTGGCGTGCAGAGCCTGACGATCGAACTGGCGCAGTGCGGTAATGAACTCCTCTGACGCCCCTTTCGGCGGACGTGGACGGCCGCCGTATACCTGATCGCCGACCAGCGGATGGGTGATATGCGCCATGTGTACGCGGATCTGGTGAGTACGACCGGTTTCCAGACGCAGGCGCAGGCGCGTATGAATACGGAAATGCTCCATAATGCGGTAATGCGTTACCGCCGGTTTACCCATCGGGTGCACCGCCATATGCGTACGCTTGGTCGGGTGACGACTAATCGGTTCTTCTACCGTACCGCCAGACGTCATGTGACCAATCGCTACCGCTTCGTATTCGCGGGTAATTTCGCGCAGCTGCAGTGATTCCACCAGACGCGTTTGCGCCGGGATAGTTTTCGCCACAACCATCAGGCCGGTGGTGTCCTTATCCAGTCGGTGGACAATGCCCGCACGCGGAACATCGGCAATCGCCGGATAGTAGTGCAGCAGCGCATTCAGCACAGTACCGTCAGGATTGCCCGCTCCTGGATGGACGACCAGGCCGCGCGGTTTATTGATCACGAGGATGTCGTCATCCTCGTAGACGATATTGAGCGGAATATCCTGCGGTTCGAAGCGCACATCTTCTTCGATTTCAACATCGATAGAGACGCTTTCTCCCCCTAAAACTTTTTCTTTCGGCTTGTCGCTGACAGTGCCGTTTACCAGCACTCGCTGGTCAAGGATCCATTCTTTTATGCGCGAACGCGAATAATCCGGGAACATTTCGGCCAAAGCCTGATCTAAGCGTTGCCCGAGTTGATTTTCGGACACCGTTGCGGTGAGTTGTACTCGTTGTGCCATATACAGCTTCTTCGTTTAACGTTGGGTTTTACGGCTTTGCCGTATAATATAGTGTGCTATTGTAGCTGGTCTTAATCGGGAGCAGGAACAGAGATTCTCCCGCATAAACATTTTGAGGAAGTCAAAACGTCATGACGCGCATGAAATACCTGGTGGCAGCTGCCACACTGAGCCTGGCTTTGGTGGGTTGCTCCGGCTCAAAGGAAGAGGTGCCTGATAATCCGCCGAATGAAATCTACGCGACTGCCCAGCAAAAACTGCAGGACGGTAACTGGAAACAGGCGATAACGCAACTGGAAGCGTTGGATAATCGCTATCCGTTCGGCCCTTATTCCCAACAGGTACAGCTGGACCTGATTTATGCGTACTACAAAAATGCCGATCTGCCATTAGCTCAGGCGGCCATCGACCGCTTTGTTCGTCTGAACCCGACCCATCCTAACATTGATTACGTCATTTATATGCGTGGTCTGACAAATATGGCTCTGGATGATAGTGCGCTGCAAGGATTCTTCGGTGTCGATCGCTCCGATCGCGACCCCCAGCACGCACGCGATGCCTTCAATGACTTCTCGAAGCTGGTGCGCGGCTATCCGAACAGCCAGTATTCGACCGACGCCTACAAACGTATGGTGTTCCTGAAGGATCGTCTGGCGAAGTACGAACTGTCGGTGGTTGATTACTATACCGACCGCGGCGCGTGGGTTGCCGTCGTAAACCGCGTTGATGGCATGCTGCGCAGCTATCCTGATGCGCAGGCTACCCGCGATGCATTGCCGAAAATGGAAAACGCCTATCGCCAGATGCAAATGAATGCGCAGGCAGATAAGGTGGCCAAAATTATCGCGGCTAACAGTAAAAATACCTGATCGCTTTTGATGTAAGCAAAACGGCAGCCCCAGGGCTGCCGTTTTTTTATTCATCTGACTTATAAGCTGAAGCGTTTTAGCGTCAGGTCATCCCATCAAATATGACTCTCTTTCCGCGGTTCGACAAGTAAAATCTCCCCCGTTCCTGCCCTGCCTCACAAATTGCATTTGTTGACAAAAAGTGACATTAAAATGTGATTTAGATCACGCATTTTGACATTGGGCGAGGTATGCTGAGTTCACCAAGACGGGAAAGACAAGAGGTAAAATTTATGACAATGAACATTACCAGTAAACAAATGGAAATTACTCCGGCTATTCGCCAGCATGTCGCAGACCGTCTCGCCAAATTGGATAAATGGCAAACCCACTTAATCAACCCGCACATCATTCTCTCCAAGGAGCCGCAAGGTTTTGTCGCTGACGCAACCATCAATACGCCAAATGGTCATCTGGTTGCCAGCGCGAGAAGTGAAGATATGTACGCCGCGATCAACGAATTAATCAACAAGCTGGAACGGCAGCTGAACAAAGTGCAACACAAAGGGGAAGCCCGCCGCGCCGCAACATCGGTGAAAGAGGCAGGCTTTGTGGAAGAAGAAGAGTAATCCTGAACTTTACTGTCCTTAACTTAATATTGTGTAACGCCACGCGCCTTCGGGCGCGTTTTTTATTGACAGGATGAAAACAGTCCGGGTACTGTAATCCCAGCCGATTAAAGGAATTTATCTTGAAACTACTGCCGTTCTTCTTCGCATTCTTTTTTACCTTCCCCTAACCGGGAGGCAATTCGTCGTGTGATAAAGAATGCGAAGACGAACTACAAGGCCTCCCACCAGGGAGGCCTTTTTTATTTATGCCCGCTATTTTTCAGGTTGCACGCGCGCCGTCGGTAGCTCGAACGATTTAGGGTATCTACACCAATAACAAGAAAGGCAACACATATGACCGAGGAAAACCCATTACTGGCCCTGCGCGATAAGATAAGCGCCCTGGATGAAAAGCTGCTCGCGCTGCTGGCAGAACGCCGTGGGCTGGCTGTCGAAGTCGGGAAGGCAAAGCTGGCGTCGCATCGCCCGGTACGCGATATCGACCGTGAGCGTGACCTGCTGGACCGCCTGATGACGCTGGGTAAAGCCCACCATCTGGATGCGCACTACATCACCCGGCTGTTCCAGCTGATCATCGAGGATTCCGTTCTCACCCAGCAAACCCTGCTGCAGCAGCATCTGAATAAGATCAACCCACATTCAGCGCGCGTGGCTTTTCTGGGGCCAAAAGGGTCATACTCTCACCTTGCCGCACGACAATACGCGGCCCGCCATTTTGAACAGTTCATCGAAAGCGGCTGCGCCAGGTTTGCCGATATCTTCAACCAGGTTGAGACCGGTCAGGCTGACTACGCGGTAGTGCCAATCGAAAATACCAGCTCTGGCGGGATCAACGACGTCTACGATCTGCTGCAGCACACCAGTCTGTCGATCGTTGGCGAACTAACGATCCCTATCGATCACTGCGTTCTGGTTGCCGCCTCTACCGATCCGCAGCAAATTACCACCGTCTACAGCCATCCGCAGCCGTTCCAGCAGTGTAGCCAGTATCTAAGCCGCTACCCGCACTGGAAAATCGAATATACCGAAAGTACCTCGGCGGCGATGGAGAAAGTCGCGCAGGCCAAATCGCCAACCATCGCGGCGCTGGGCAGCGAAGCCGGCGGTGCGCTGTACGGACTGCAGGTGCTTGAACACTGCGAGGCAAACCAAACGCAAAATATCACCCGCTTCCTGGTACTGGCGCGCAAAGCGGTGAATGTTTCCGATCAGGTTCCGGCAAAAACCACCCTGCTCATTGCGACCGGCCAGCAGGCGGGTGCGCTGGTCGAAGCGCTGCTGGTACTGCGCAACCACAACCTGATCATGACCAAGCTGGAGTCGCGCCCAATCTACGGCAATCCGTGGGAAGAGATGTTTTATCTGGATATCCAGGCGAACCTGGAATCAATCCCCATGCGCAAGGCGCTCAAGGAGCTGGCGGAGATCACCCGGTCAATGAAAGTTCTGGGCTGCTATCCTGGCGAAAACGTGGTTCCCGTTGAGCCAATCTAACGCTCGATAAAGGCCCGCTTCTTCATCCCTGCCACCGCAACCGGCAGGGTGAAGATAGCCCCGGAGAGCGGGTATTTCTCAACTTCATCCGCAGCCATATTTTCCCGGGTAGTGGTGATAAACAGCGTACGCATATCCGCACCGCCAAAACAGACCATCGTCGGGCAGCGTACCGGCAGACGATACTCGGCCAGCTGTTCACCGGTTGGCGAGAAGCGCGCTATACGCCAGCCGTCAAACATCGCGCTCCAGTAGCACCCTTCCACATCGATAGCCGCGCCGTCAGGAATGCCTTCCCCCGGCTGAAAGCGACGGAAAACCTCGCGCGTGCCCGGCTCGCCCTGATTATCCAGCGGCGTACGGTAGATAACGGCGTTCGGCGTATCCGAGGTATACATCCAGCGCCGATCCTCGCTAAAGGCCAGGCCGTTAGCGCCGTGGATATCGCACTGGATGACCCGCGGGGTAAGATCGCTATCGATACGCACCAGCAGCGCACCGTTATAATCTCCCGGCGCCCAGAAGGTTCCGGCGTAAAAGCGTCCGTCGCGATCCGTCCCGCCGTCATTAAAACGAGCCAACTGCGGGTTGCTTGGGTTATCGCAGATTTTACGCCGCAGCAGGCCGTGCGCATCGGTTAACCAGATAGCGCTACGCAGCGCCACGATAAAGCCGCCCTTCTCGCGCAGAGCAAAGCAGCCGACCTCTTCAGGAAATTGCAGGACCTGATGCTCCCCGCTGCGGACGTCGTAGCGGTGAATTTCGCACTCCATAATATCGGCCCAGTACAAGGCTTGCTCAGCGTCGTTCCAGGTCGGGCATTCCGGCAGGTGTCCGGCGTAATCAAACAGCGGTTGCGGTTCAGCCATCGTTTTCATCCCTATAAAAAAAGCCAGCGGGTTTCCCCTCTGGCTTTGATTATATACGGTTTTCAGCTACTGCCGATTATCATTCGCCTGGCGGAGCAGCGTACGGCTTTCGCTCTGGAAGCGCTGGGCATAATCGCCAAACCAGTGCTCAACTTTGCGGAAGCTGTCGATAAACGCCTGTTTATCCCCCTGCTCCAGCAGGCCAATCGCCTCACCAAAACGCTGGTAGTAGCGCTTAATCAGCGCCAGGTTACTCTCCGACGACATAATAATGTCGGCGTAAAGCTGCGGATCCTGGGCAAACAGCCGGCCCACCATCGCCAGCTCAAGCCGGTAGATCGGTGATGACAGCGCCAGCAGCTGCTCCAGGCGAACGTTCTCCTCCGCCAGGTGCAGGCCGTAGGCAAAGGTCGCAAAGTGGCGCAGAGCCTGAATAAACGCCATATTCTGATCGTGCTCGACGGCGCTGATACGATGCAGACGAGCGCCCCAAACCTGAATTTGCTCAAGGAACCACTGATAGGCTTCCGGCTGACGGCCGTCGCAGTAGACTACCACCTGCTTAGCGAGGCTGCCGCTGTCCGGGCCGAACATCGGATGCAGGCCCAGCACCGGGCCATTATGCGCCGCCAGCATCGCCTGCAGCGGTTCCGCTTTAACTGACGCCAGGTCAACCAAAATGCAGTCTGCCGGCAGCGAAGGAAGCCGGGCAATCGTTTCAACCGTTGCGTGAATGGGTACGCTGACGATCACCATCCCGGCGTCGGCGACAATCTCCGTCGCCCGCGGCCAGTCTTCTTTCTCCAGAATACGTACCTGGTAGCCAGAAAGCGTCAGCATTTTCTCGAACAGGCGCCCCATCTGCCCGCCGCCGCCGACAATCACCACCGGGCGCAGGTTCGGGCAGAGCGTTTTAAAGCCTTTGTCGTTTTCGCTGGAATAGGACTCGCGCATCACTCGGCGCAGCACGTCTTCAATCAGATCCGGCGGCACGCCAAGCGCGGCCGCCTCTTCGCGACGGGAGGCCAGCATCGCCGCCTCCCGTTCCGGGACGTAAATAGGCAGGCCGTATTTGCTCTTGACCTCGCCAACTTCCGCCACCAGCTCCAGGCGCCTGGCCAGCAGGCCCAGCAGCGCCTTATCAACTTCATCAATTTGATCGCGCAACGCGGTCAGTTCAGCAACCATACAATCCTCTTACGCCAGACGAGCCGCCAGATGGCCGCGCAGATCCTTATCAAGTTCGCGGAGCAACGCATCGGTGGTTTCCCAGCTGATGCAAGCATCGGTGACGGATACGCCGTATTTCATATCACAACGCGGCTGCTCAGAGGACTGGTTACCTTCGTGGATATTACTCTCAATCATCAGACCAATAATGGAACGGTTGCCATCCTTGATCTGCGCGACGACGGATTCTGCCACCGCTGGCTGACGGCGGTAGTCTTTATTGGAATTACCATGACTGCAATCTACCATCAGCGACGGTTTCAGTCCCGCCTGAGTCATCTCTTTTTCGCATTGCTCAACATCTTCCGGGCCGTAGTTTGGCGCTTTACCGCCGCGCAGAATGACGTGACCATCCGGGTTGCCCTGGGTTTGCAGCAGGCAGACCTGACCCGCCTGGTTAATCCCAACAAAGCGGTGCGGCATCGCTGCGGCACGCATGGCGTTAATCGCCGTCGCCAGGCTACCGTCGGTACCATTTTTAAAGCCGACCGGCATCGACAGGCCGGATGCCATTTCGCGGTGCGTCTGGGATTCGGTGGTACGTGCGCCGATCGCGGACCAGCTGAACAGATCGCCAAGGTACTGCGGGCTGTTTGGGTCCAGCGCTTCGGTCGCCAGCGGCAGCCCCATATTTACCAGCTCAACCAGCAGTCGACGCGCAATCTTCAGACCGCCTTCAACATCAAACGAGCCATCCATGTGCGGATCGTTAATCAGCCCTTTCCAACCGACGGTGGTACGGGGTTTTTCAAAATAGACGCGCATTACCAGGTAGAGGCTATCGCTGACCTCAGCGGCAAGTGCTTTAAAACGATGAGCGTACTCAATTGCCGCTTCCGGATCGTGAATTGAGCAAGGACCGCAGACGACCAGCAGACGCGGATCGCGGCCGGCAATGATCTCAGAAATTGTCTGGCGAGACTGCGCGATTTGCGCTTCCTGCTCGATATTCAGAGGAAACTCAGCTTTCAGCTGGTCCGGGGTCAGTAAAACCTGTTCATCGGTAATATGTACGTTATTCAGCGCGTCTTTTTGCATGATTGCGATCCTGTGTAGCTCGTTTGCGATAGTGTTTTCCTCACTGAGGAGGACGTAACGATACCACACAAAGTAAAGATTTCAATCCATATTACGTAAATTTTACGTTACACCAGCAAAATAAATGGCCTTTCATCCATCACTAACCGTAAAGTTAACTTAACACCACCCATATTAGCCGCCAAAAACTTATCCTCCGGGCCGCCTTTTCTTTACGAAAAATCCTGGCCAAAATTAACGCATTGCACGGGCGACGGCTAATGACGGTTTTCACCAACAATGCTATCCTTCGGCCAGGCATCAGCGCACTGCAATTCACGTACTATGACGAACCAGACGGATCCGTTAATGAAACAGTTGCACCGTCTTTTTTTGATTTCTTTGTTATTCATCGTGAGCTATCCCGCTTTTGCCGCCGGGCAGTCGACAAATGTGCGAGCCATTGTTTCGGGGATCGTGACGTATACCCGCTGGCCAGAACTATCCGCCCCGCCCAGACTGTGTATTTTCTCTACGTCACGCTATACCCACAGCCTGACCCAGCAATCGCCTGAGGCTTTACCCTACCAGCCGGTGGTTGTTCACAGTACAGAAGAAGCGTTGAATACGGTTTGTGATGGTTTTTATTTTGGCAGCGAATCGCCGTTACAGCAGTCCGAATTCACCTCTAAATACCGGCCAAGGCCCCTATTACTTATTGCGGAACAGAATACCGATTGCGCTATTGGCAGTGCTTTTTGCCTGATCATCAATGACGACAGGGTCAAATTCTCCGTTAATCTTGATGTCCTGACGCACAGCGGTGTGCGGGTCAATCCAGATGTACTGATGCTTGCCCGGAAAAACGCACATGAATAAGGATTATCCTCAGGGCCCGCGCCCCACCTTCAAAAGAGCGTTACGCCGTATCAGCATGATAAGCGTAATCATATCGATGACTTTGGTCTGGCTGCTGCTCAGCACCGCCTCCGTATTCACGCTGAAACAATACGCGCAGAAGAATCTGGAGCTGACTGCCGCGACGATGAGCCGCAGTCTTGAAGCAGCGCTGGTGTTTGGCGATAGCGCGGCGGCAGAAGATACGCTGGCGACGCTGGGGAAGCAGGGACAGTTTTCCGAAGCGCTGGTGCTTGATAGCCAGAAAAAGCATTTTGCCCTCTGGCATAACCACGATCTGGTAAGCCAGGAAAAACTCAGCGGCCTTATCAGCAGGTGGCTTTTCCCACTGCCGACCACGCAGCCCATCTGGCATGAAGGGAAAATTATCGGCGAGCTTCGCCTGACGGCGCTGGACCGGTTGATAAGCCACTTCCTCGGCATTTCGATTATCGTCCTGACCAGCAGCATCCTGCTGGCGTCCTTTATCGCCCTGCTGCTGACCCACTCTCTGCACCGCGGCATCGTCACCGCGCTGCAGAGCATTACCGAAGTGGTGCACGATATCCGGGAAAACCGTCACTTCTCGCGTCGCGTTCCCGAAGAGCACATTGAAGAGTTTCATCTTTTCGCCCAGGACTTTAATAGCCTGCTCGGCGAGATGGAGGACTGGCAGCGGCAGCTACAGGCCAAAAACGCCCAGCTCCTGCGCAGCTCTCTGCACGATCCGCTGACCGGGCTTGCCAACCGCGCGGCGTTTCGCAACGTCATCAACAAACTCATGAACGACGACGTTACCCACCGTAGCTCCGCGCTCCTGTTCCTTGATGGCGACAACTTCAAGCTCATCAACGATAACTGGGGGCACGCGACGGGCGATAAGGTCTTAATCGAAGTAGCCAGCCGGCTGATGACGTTTGCCGGTACCGAGCATCAGGCATGGCGACTAGGCGGCGACGAATTTGCGATTCTGCTGCGCAACGTTCACACAGAGGCCGAAGTCCAGGCGCAGTGCGCTTTACTCTCGGCACAGTTTCTCCAGCCGTTCAATCTGCACAACGGCCATACCGCTACCCTGTCGCTCAGTATTGGTTACGCGCTGGCGTGGGAGCATACTTCTGCCGAAAATCTGCAAGAGTTTGCCGATCAAAATATGTATCGGATGAAAAATCAACGTTTGCAGCAAGTACAAAAATAAAAGGAATCATCATGCTCAGGAAATATTTTGCTCCCGCCCTGCTGGCCGCGGTTTTTCTCACCGGCTGTCAGGCTCCGCAAGGAAAATTCTCTCAGCAGCAGGTTGCGGCGATGAAATCCTATGGCTTTACGGAAAGTAACGGCGACTGGTCCCTCGGCCTATCTGACTCCATCCTGTTTGATAAAAACGACTACCACCTGCGCGCTGATAGCCGGCAGCAAATTCACAGCATGGCTTCCCGCCTCGCCTCAACCGGGATTATGCACAGTCGTTTAGATGGTCATACGGATAACTATGGCGAAGATGGCTACAACGAGATGCTGTCGCTGAAACGAGCAAACAGCGTCGCGGACGCCTGGGCGGAAGGCGCCGGCATTCCGCGCGGCAATTTAACGACCCGCGGGCTGGGCAAAAAATATCCTATTGTCAGTAACGATACGGCAAAAGGACGTGCCGAAAACCGCCGGGTTACGGTTGTTATCAGCACGCCTTAGTTCCCTTAGTTCCCTTAGTTCCCTTAGTTCCCTTAGTCTACTGAACTGGCGAGCGTCACGGCCGTGGCCGCACGCCAGCGCAGATAGTCAACGGTAATACACAGCAGCAGGCTGGCGCCCATCAGCGGCAGCCCCAGCCCCAGCAGGACGGCAGCCACCAGCGTAAGCGTACGGGCCGGCCATGCCAGATTAAGCCATGCCTGCACCAGCGTACTTGCCGGGTTAAACGCCGCCTTCGGCGGACGGCGAATCCACCATAAGCGATACCCAACGACAATCATCACGCACAGCGCCGAGCCAAAGGCGATCAGCAGCAGCTGATTAGCCAGGCCAAAGAGGATCCCCATGTGGAAATCGACGCCCCAGCGGGTGAGTTTCGCCATCAGCGGGAAATCGGCAAAGCGCGTACGGTCAACAACCTGCATCCGTTCGCCATCAATCGCCACCGCGTCAACCTGGGTCGGCCAGCTTCGGTCTATTTCGTTCACCGTCCAGGCGAACTCCGCCCCCTTCGGTGGACGAATCTCAAGCTTGCTGGCATCGAGACCTGCGCTACGCGCGAGCGTCAGCACCCGATCAAACTGCTCGCCCTTCAGAGGCGGCATAGTTTCGGGCATCGCCATATTCCCCATATGATGCTCAGCATGGGCATCATGAGCCATCGGCAGCGTGGCATGCAGGCGGGCGTTGACCTGCGGCGTCAGCCAGCCGAAAGCGGCGCGCATCTTATCGACATTATCCCCGGCCCACTGCGACCAGGTTAAGCCGGTCGCGGAGAACAGCAGCATTCCCGCCAGCAGCACCCAGCCGAGAGAAGCATGCAGCCGGCGCGTATTTTGCTGGCGGTTATTGATACGCCGCCGGGGCCGGGTCATTGCCCACAGCGCAATGCCCCCCAGCGCGGCAACCCACATCCAGGACGCCGCCAGCTCGCTATACAGCCGGCCGATATTACCTGCCAGCAGCGACCTGTGCGCGTAATCAATCCACTGGCGCAGGGGCAAAATACCGCTGGTGCCATAGACCGTCATATCGCCTTTAACCCGTAAGGTCACCGGATCGATAAACAGCGCCCGGGATTCAGATTCTCCCAGCTGCGGGTCGGCGAACATCACCCGTGTCGTCTCGCCGTCGGCAATGGCCGGTCGCACCGCCTGCAGGCGAAGACTCCCCTGAGTCAGCCCCTCCGCGACCGCTATTTGGGCGCTCAGCGGCTGCTTCTCCCCACCGGCTGTCGCGCTCAGCGCGTCGTGATACAGCCAGTTCTCCAGCTGCGGCGTGGCGACATACAGCGTACCGGTTAGCGCAGCCACGAAGATAAACGGCCCGATAAACAGACCAATATAAAAATGAAGACGTCGCAGCAGGTTCAGCCATGCCGCGCGCGAGGTGCAGGTTGTCATACTTTTCCTTTCCGAAAGCAAAAAGAGAACGTTGCGCGGTGCGCACATTATTTTTTTATCAACAGGAAACAGCAGACTGGCGCGGCGGCGCGCGGGTATCGGGATAGAGCCAGGGGAAGTAGTGCCAATGCTTCTGCACCGGGCGAGCCGTAAAGATACGCAGCCGACGCAGGATGAAGGTGATAAGCAGCGCCAGCGCCAGCAGCAGGCCCGGCACGTGGGCTAACAGCACGCAGTAGCCGCAGGCCTCGGCGTGGTCAGCCGGCATGGTATGCGAAGGCGCAGACGCCTGTGGAGCAGAATGGGACATCGTCATGGCGTGAGGCGTTTCCGCCATCATCATCGCGTGATGCATCCCGGGCATCGCGCCCATCGGATCTTTTTGCAATGAGATAGAGATCAGCGGCGCGACGACGATCAGCAGGATCGAAAACAGCGCCAGCCACGCGGCCCGCCGTTGATGTGCTGACTGTCGATAAATATTGCCGGCCACCGCCCCTCCATCGTGAGGGCGATATTGTAAATGATTTACATCAAGATAGTTAAAACAAAGATAAAAAAAGGGCCAGCCTATCAGGCCAGCCCTTTTTATCAGGATGTCGCGAAAGCGAATCTTAGTTAAGACGCTCTTTGATACGAGCAGACTTACCGGTACGCTCACGCAGATAGTACAGTTTAGCTTTACGTACAGCACCACGACGTTTAACAGCAATGCTGTCAACTACCGGAGAGTGAGTCTGGAAGACACGCTCAACGCCTTCGCCGTTGGAAATTTTGCGAACAGTGAATGCAGAGTGCAGACCGCGGTTACGAATAGCGATAACCACGCCCTCGAATGCCTGCAGACGTTTTTTGGAACCTTCAACAACCCATACTTTCACTTCCACGGTATCACCCGGACGGAAGGAAGGTACGTCCTGCTTCATCTGTTCTTGTTCAATTTGCTTAATAATGTTGCTCATAATTTAATCTCTTATCCTGGGTAAACTGATATTGGGGGCGTTACGCCATCCCATCATGTTTATGCTGCTGTTTTGCGTGTTCAGTTTTGAACTGCGCCAGCAACTTTGCTTGCTCTTCAGTCAGAGCCAGGTTTTCCAAAAGTTCAGGTCTTCTAAGCCAGGTGCGGCCCAGCGACTGTTTCAAACGCCAGCGACGTATCTCAGCATGGTTTCCCGACAGCAATACCGGCGGTACTTCCATCTCTTCTAACACTTCAGGGCGGGTATAGTGTGGGCAGTCCAGCAAACCGTCGGCAAAGGAATCTTCCGTTGCCGAAGCTTCATGACCCAGAACCCCCGGAATGAACCGGGAAACGGAATCAATCAGCGTCATTGCTGGTAACTCACCACCGCTGAGAACGTAATCGCCGATTGACCATTCTTCATCAATTTCGGTCTGAATTACGCGCTCGTCTATCCCTTCGTAGCGACCGCACACCAAAATCAGCTTCTGATTTGTTGCCAGTTCGCTGACGCCAGCTTGATCAAGCTTGCGTCCCTGAGGCGACAGATATATCACCTTAGCGCCTTCACCTGCCGCGGCTTTTGCTGTATGGATGGCGTCCCGCAAGGGTTGCACCATCATTAACATCCCCGGTCCGCCGCCGTAAGGACGATCGTCCACGGTACGGTGCCGGTCATGCGCGAAGTCACGAGGACTCCAGCTCTGGATGCTCAGCAGGCCATTTTTTACTGCCCGGCCAGTTACCCCGTAATCGGTAATTGCGCGGAACATTTCAGGAAACAGGCTAATTATGCCAATCCACATAGCGCCGTCTTTTACCGTTTATCCGGAGAATTTAAAAACCAGGATCCCAATCTACTTCGATTGTACGAGTAGCGAGATCGACTTTCTTGATAACCTGCCCATCGAGGAACGGAACCAGCCGCTCCTTGATGCCAAACGCATCTTTCAGGTTTGCCTTGATGACGAGAACGTCATTTGACCCGGTTTCCATCATATCGATGACTTTACCCAGGCCATAGCCTTCAGTGGTGACTACCTGGCAGCCCATCAGGTCTTTCCAGTAATAGTCGCCCTCTCCCAGCTTCGGCAGCTGCGAGGAATCCACGATAATTTCGCAATTAGTCAGCAGATTCGCAGCATCGCGATCGTCAATGCCCTTCAGCTTGATGACGATATCCTGATTGTGGTGGCGCCAGCTTTCCAGCTCAACGGCCTGCCACTGACCCGCCTTCTGGATTAACCAGGGCTGATAGTCAAAAATGCTTTCGGCGTCTTCGGTGGAGGAAAACACTCTGAGCCAACCACGGATACCGTAGGAAGAACCCATTTTGCCCAATACGATCGGATCAACAGGTGCTTGTGCGGTGTGTTGCTTGCTCATCATGACCACCGTGACAGATTAAGCTGCTTTGTTCGCTGCTTTGATCAGCGTAGCTACGCGATCGGAAACGGTAGCGCCCTGGCCAACCCAGTGAGCGATACGATCCAGATCCAGACGAGTTTCTTCTTCTTTCGCGGAAGCGATCGGGTTGAAGAAACCAACGCGCTCGATGAAGCGACCGTTGCGTGCATTACGGCTGTCGGTGACAACAACCTGGTAGAACGGACGCTTTTTAGCGCCGTGACGAGCTAAACGAATAGTTACCATAACATCCTCTTGTGTGAATAGAACACCCGGGCCCCATCGAGGAACGGGGCCCGGGTGTCATATTAAAAGCCCGAAAATTTTACTCATTTTTGGGGAAATTGCAATCAGCAGTTGATAAGTCTGCTATAAAAGGCCGTCGGCGGTGCGGTCAGTTCGGTGCCGACGTGCGCGCAGCCACCGGAACGTACACGTAGTACGTGAGGATGGCGAGCACACCCCGGTGCCGAAATGGCAAACAAGCCAGGCCGATTAGCGACCAGGGAAGCCCGGCGGCATCATCCCTTTCATACCGCGCATCATCTTCATCATGCCGCCTTTCGACTTCATCTTCTTCATCATGCGCTGCATATCGTCGAACTGCTTGAGCAGACGGTTAACGTCCTGCACCTGCAGCCCGCAGCCCGCGGCGATGCGGCGCTTGCGCGAACCTTTGATGATCTCAGGCTTGGCGCGCTCTTTCAGCGTCATCGAGTTGATGATCGCTTCCATCCGCACCAGCACTTTATCGTCCATCTGCGACTTAACGTTGTCCGGGATCTGCCCCATGCCCGGCAGCTTGCCCATCAGGCTAGCCATGCCGCCCATGTTCTTCATCTGGCGCAGCTGCTCGAGGAAGTCGGTGAGGTCAAAGCCGTCGCCCTTCTTCAGCTTGGAGGCCAGCTTTTCAGCCTGCGCGCGGTCAACCTTGCTCTCGATATCTTCGATCAGCGACAGCACGTCGCCCATGCCGAGGATACGGGAGGCAATACGATCCGGGTGGAACGGTTCAAGGGCTTCGGTTTTTTCGCCGACGCCGAGGAATTTAATCGGTTTACCGGTGATATGACGAATCGACAGCGCCGCGCCGCCGCGGGCGTCGCCGTCCACTTTGGTCAGCACAACGCCGGTCAGCGGCAGCGCTTCGTTAAACGCTTTCGCCGTGTTCGCCGCATCCTGGCCGGTCATCGCATCGACGACAAACAGGGTCTCTACCGGGTTAAGGGCAGCGTGAACCTGCTTGATTTCGTCCATCATCGCTTCGTCGACGTGCAGACGGCCGGCGGTATCCACCAGCAGCACGTCGTAAAACTTCAGCTTCGCTTCTTTCAGCGCGGCATTAACGATATCGATCGGTTTCTGGCCGACGTCGGACGGGAAGAAATCAACGCTCACCTGCTCGGCCAGCGTTTCCAGCTGTTTAATCGCCGCCGGGCGATAAACGTCCGCGGAGACAACCAGCACCTTCTTCTTGTGCTTCTCGCGCAGGAATTTACCCAGCTTCGCGACGCTGGTGGTTTTACCCGCACCCTGCAGGCCCGCCATCAGCACAACGGCCGGCGGCTGAGCGGCTAAATCCAGAGCCTGGTTCTCTTCGCCCATCGCCGCAACCAGCTCGTTGCGCACAATCTTGACGAATTCCTGGCCCGGGGTCAGGCTTTTGTTAACTTCATGACCCACCGCGCTCTCTTTTACGCGGCTGATGAAATCACGCACGACGGGCAGAGCAACGTCCGCCTCCAGCAGCGCCATGCGCACTTCGCGCAGGGTTTCTTTAATGTTGTCTTCGGTAAGGCGTCCGCGGCCGCTGATGTTGCGCAGCGAACGCGACAAACGATCGGTTAAATTATCAAACATTGTCTCTCGCCTGAGGTGGAAACTGTCGGTCGCCGCAGCGACACCACAAATACAAATTTGCGGCAGTATAACACGACATGTACCGGGATGTGATGCAACGGTTGGAGCAGACGTCGCGTAACGCTATACTGCTTCTCTTTCTTGTTTAGTCAACAGTCGACGCCCATATGCCTGTTTTTGCTCTACTCTCGCTTGTCGCCTATTCCGTCAGCCTGGCGCTGATCGTCCCCGGCCTGCTGCAAAAGAACAGCAGCTGGCGGCGGATGGCGATACTTTCCGCAACTATTGCGTTGATTTGTCATGCTTTTGCGCTGGAGTCACGCATTTTCCCCGGCGGCGGTAGCGGGCAAAATCTCAGCTTACTCAACGTCGGCTCGCTGGTCAGCCTGATGATCTGTACGGTGATGACCATCGTCGCCTCACGCAACCGAGGCTGGCTGCTGCTGCCCATCGTCTACGCTTTTGCGCTGATTAATCTGGCCTTCGCCACCTTCGTTCCAAACGAATACATCACGCACCTGGAAACAACCCCGGGCATGCTGGTGCACATTGGCCTGTCGCTCTTCTCTTACGCAACGCTGATCATTGCCGCCCTGTATGCCCTGCAGCTGGCCTGGATTGACTACCAGCTGAAAAACAAAAAGCTGGCTTTTAGTCACGAAATGCCGCCGCTGATGAGCATTGAGCGTAAAATGTTTCATATCACCCAGGTCGGCGTGGTGCTGCTGACGCTGACGCTGTGCACCGGGCTGTTCTACATGCACAACCTGTTTAGTACGGAAAATATTGATAAAGCCGTGCTGTCGATCGTGGCGTGGTTCGTTTATATCGTTCTGCTATGGGGACACTACCATGAAGGCTGGCGCGGTCGCCGGGTCGTCTGGTTTAACGTCACCGGCGCAGGGCTACTGACGCTGGCTTATTTTGGCAGCCGCGTCCTTCAGCAGTTTATTAGCTAAATCCAGACTACGAGCAACCACACCGGGCAGCATTACGACAGGTCATCTGAACGCCGGCAGCGCTGAGCAACCGCCGCGTACTCTGAGTACGCGAAGGTTCCGGGCTCTGCCGGATCGGGCCGGTAATCGCCCGGTGGGACAGGCTTTAAGGAGTCCCTCCTGGAACACATTTCTACCACCACGCTAATCGTGACCTTGATTATCATGGTGATCATTTCAGCCTATTTCTCCGGCTCTGAGACCGGCATGATGACGCTAAACCGCTACCGTCTGCGCCATATGGCGAAGCAGGGCAATCGTCAGGCCAGGCGCGTCGAAAAGCTGCTGCGCAAACCCGATCGCCTAATCAGCCTGGTGCTGATCGGCAACAACCTGGTCAATATCCTCGCCTCTGCTCTGGGGACTATCGTGGGTATGCGCCTGTACGGCGATGCCGGGGTGGCGATCGCCACCGGCGTTCTGACCTTCGTGGTGCTGGTATTTGCCGAGGTCCTACCCAAAACTATCGCCGCGCTGTATCCGGAGAAAGTCGCCTACCCGAGCAGCTTCTTACTGGCGCCGCTGCAGGTGCTGATGATGCCGCTGGTGTGGCTGCTGAACACCATCACCCGCCTTCTGATGCGAATGATGGGCATCAAAACCGATATCATTATCAGCGGAGCGCTGAGCAAAGATGAGCTGCGCACCATCGTAAATGAATCGCGCACGCAAATCTCCCGCCGCAATCAGGACATGCTGCTCTCGGTGCTGGACCTCGAGAAGGTCAGCGTGGACGATATTATGGTTCCACGTAATGAGATCATCGGTATCGATATTAACGATGACTGGAAATCCATCGTCCGCCAGCTCACCCACTCGCCGCACGGCCGCATTGTGCTCTACCGCGGTTCGCTGGATGACTCCATCAGCATGCTGCGCGTCAGGGAAGCCTATCGCCTGATGACCGAGAAAAAAGAGTTCACCAAAGAGGTGATGCTCCGCGCCGCGGACGAGATTTACTTCGTGCCGGAAGGCACGCCGCTGAGCACGCAGCTGGTGAAGTTCCAGCGCAATAAGAAGAAGGTGGGACTGGTGGTCGATGAGTATGGCGATATCCAGGGCCTGGTGACGGTTGAAGATATTCTGGAAGAGATTGTCGGCGACTTCACCACCTCGATGTCGCCCACCCTGGCGGAGGAAGTGACCCCGCTAAACGACGGCTCGGTGATTATTGACGGCAGCGCCAACGTTCGTGAAATCAATAAGGCGTTTAACTGGCATCTGCCGGAAGACGAAGCCCGAACGATTAACGGCATTATTCTCGAAGCGCTGGAAGAGATCCCGGCTCCCGGCACCCGCGTGCGCATCGAGCAGTACGACATCGATATTCTCGACGTTCAGGACAATATGATTAAGCAGGTGAAGGTGATGCCGGTGAAGCCTATTCGTGAAAGCGCGGCGGAATAATCGCCCGCCCGATGGAGCGGTGAAACTCGGTTCGCCGTTTTTTGCCGCCAAACCGGCGCCAGCGCAGGGAAATAAAGCATAAAAAAACGGCCACCCGCGGGCGGCCGTTTTACAGCGAATTACTTCGCCTTCGCCACGGTCACCATCGCTGCGCGAATAGTACGGCCGTTCAGGGTGTAGCCTTTTTGCATTACGCCCAGCACGTTGCCCGCCGCCACGTCTTCAGACTCAACCATCGCGATAGCCTGATGAACGTTAGGATCCAGCGGCACGTTGGTATCGGCAATCACTTCCACGCCGAATTTATGGACAACGTCCAGCATCGACTTCAGCGTCAGCTCAATACCTTCAACCATTGAAGCCATGTCCGGGTTGGCTTTATCGGCCACTTCCAGCGCGCGGTCCAGGCTATCGATCACCGGCAGCAGTTCGTTTACGAACTTCTCCAGAGCGAATTTATGCGCCTTTTCCACGTCGAGCTCGGTGCGACGACGCAGGTTTTCCATTTCCGCTTTTACGCGCAGGACACCTTCGCGTTCACGAGTCTGGGCTTCAACCAACTGCGCTTCCAGATTCGCAATTTTTTCATCGCGCGGATCCACCTGGTCAGCAGAAACCTCAGGCTCAACCGCCTCAACGTTCTCGTGCTGTTCCGTGATAATTTCTTCCGGGGCTTGCCCGTCAGGCGTTTTCTGTTCTTTACTACTCATGAATTTCTCCGCGTTTTTTTCGCATTCATCTCGCTAACTTCGCTTATTATGGGGATCAGTTTCCGGGTTTCAAGGGAAGCAGTCAGATTGTCATCATTCATTTAACGCAAGGACATCCAGAACATGAAGAACCATTTCAAGTGTATAGGCATTGTGGGGCACCCTCGTCACCCGACCGCGCTGACCACACATGAAATGCTCTGGCGCTGGCTGTGCAGTAAAGGCTACGAAGTTCTGGTCGAACAACAGATCGCCCATGAGCTACAGCTTAGCAACGTCAAAACGGGAACGCTGGCGGAAATTGGCCAACAGGCGGATCTGGCGGTCGTCGTTGGCGGTGATGGCAACATGCTCGGCGCCGCGCGCACCCTGGCGCGGTATGATATTCAGGTCATCGGCATCAACCGCGGCAATCTCGGTTTTCTGACCGACCTCGACCCGGATAACGCGCTGCAGCAGCTTGCCGACGTGCTTGAAGGCCACTATATCGCCGAAAAACGCTTTCTTCTGGAAGCCCAGGTATGCCAGCAGGATTGTCAGAAACGCATTAGCACGGCAATTAACGAAGTGGTTCTGCATCCGGGCAAGGTCGCGCACATGATCGAGTTCGAGGTCTATATCGACGAGGTTTTTGCCTTCTCCCAGCGCTCCGACGGCCTGATTATCTCCACCCCGACGGGCTCAACAGCCTACTCGCTGTCCGCCGGAGGCCCCATTCTGACGCCTTCGCTCGATGCCATCACCCTGGTGCCGATGTTCCCGCATACGCTCTCGGCCCGCCCGCTGGTCATTAACGGCGACAGCACCATTCGCCTGCGCTTTTCCCAGCGCTGCAGCGACCTTGAGATCAGCTGCGACAGCCAGATAGCCCTGCCGATTCAGGACGGTGAAGATGTCTTAATCCATCGCTGCGACTACCACCTGAATCTTATTCACCCGAAAGATTACAGCTATTTCAATACATTGAGCACCAAGCTCGGATGGTCGAAAAAATTATTCTGATTTTATAATCTGCCTCTTTACTGGATAAAAAACCAGTCTATACTGTACGAAAACACAGTAATGGTTTTTCATACAGGAAGGCAGCTATGTTGGCGCAACTCACCATCAGTAATTTTGCTATCGTTCGTGAACTGGAGATCGATTTTCACAGCGGCATGACCGCCATCACCGGGGAAACCGGTGCGGGGAAATCGATAGCCATCGATGCGCTTGGGCTGTGCCTTGGCGGCAGAGCGGAAGCTGATATGGTGCGAAGAGGCGCCAGCCGCGCAGACCTGTGCGCGCGCTTCGCGTTAAAAGATACGCCCGCGGCGCAGCGCTGGCTGGAAGAGAACCAGCTGGAAAGCGGACGTGAGTGTTTACTTCGCCGCGTCATCAGCACCGACGGCCGTTCGCGCGGCTTCATTAACGGTACCGCCGTTCCCCTCTCCCAGCTTCGCGAGCTCGGTCAGCTGCTTATCCAGATCCACGGCCAGCACGCGCACCAGCTGCTAACCAAGCCAGAACACCAAAAAACGCTGCTCGATGGTTATACCGGTGAGTATGCGCTTACTCAGCTCATGGGCGGGCATTATCGCCAGTGGCACCAGAGCTGCCGCGAGCTGGCGCAGCATCAGCAGCAGAGTCAGGAACGCGCCGCTCGCGCCGACCTGCTGCAGTATCAGCTAAAAGAGCTAAACGAGTTCTGCCCGCAGCAGGGTGAATTCGAACAAATCGACGAAGAGTACAGGCGTCTTGCCAACAGCGGCCAGCTGCTGAGCACCTGTCAGCATGCGCTGACGGTGATGGCGGACGGCGAAGAAGCGAACCTGCAAAGCCAGCTCTACGCAGCTAAGCAGCTGGTGGGCGAGCTGATCGGCATGGACAGCAAGCTATCCAGCGTGCTGGATATGCTGGAAGAAGCGTCAATTCAGCTAAGCGAGGCAACCGACGAGCTGCGCCATTATAACGACCGTCTGGATCTCGACCCAAACCGCCTGTTCGAACTGGAGCAGCGTATCTCGCGGCAGATTTCCCTTGCCCGCAAGCATCAAATTACGCCGGAAGAGCTGCCTGCGTTCTATCAGGCGCTGTTAGAAGAACAGCGCCTGCTGGACGACAGCGCAGGCTCGCTGGAGTCGCTCAGCCAGACGGTGGTTGAACATCACCAGCTGGCGCTGGAAACGGCCCGGCAGCTGCACGCCGCGCGGCAGCGCAGCGCCGATGAGCTGACCCGGCTGATCACTGAGAGTATGCACTCACTTTCCATGCCTCACGGGGTGTTTGCCATCGACATCGTCTTTGATGAGCGTCATCTGACTGCCGAAGGCGCGGATCGCATCGAGTTTCGCGTGACCACCAACCCCGGCCAGCCGCTGCAACCTATTGCTAAAGTGGCCTCCGGCGGCGAGCTATCCCGTATTGCGCTGGCGATTCAGGTCATTACCGCACGGAAGATGGAAACGCCGGCCCTGATTTTCGATGAAGTCGATGTCGGCATCAGCGGCCCGACGGCCGCCGTGGTCGGCAAGCTGCTACGCCAGCTGGGGGAATCGACCCAGGTAATGTGCGTCACCCACCTGCCGCAGGTAGCTGGCTGCGGTCATCACCACTTCATCGTCTGCAAAGAGACCGATGGTGAGATGACCGAAACCCACATGCATCCGCTGGATAAACGCGCGCGTCTGCAGGAGCTGGCCCGCCTGCTGGGCGGTAGCGAAGTCACGCGCAACACGCTGGCGAACGCGAAAGAGTTGCTCGCGGCGTAAACTTTTTGATTTCCGCAGAGTCATAGTGAACAGCAAATTGCCGCAAGACCTGCAGTCGAAGGTTTCCAACTGGGCAAAGGTCTATTATTATCGGCATATTACAGATGAGCCACGTACTGCTCGGGCCCGAAAAGGAATCAAATCACTATGCGCTGTAAAACGCTGACTGCTGCCGCAGCGGTTCTTCTTATGTTGACCGCAGGCTGTTCCACTCTGGAACGAGTGGTTTACCGTCCTGACATCAACCAGGGTAACTATCTGGCACCTAACGATGTAGCAAAAATTCGTGTCGGCATGACGCAACAGCAGGTTGCTTATGCTCTGGGTACTCCAATGATGTCGGATCCGTTTGGCACTAACACCTGGTTCTACGTTTTCCGTCAGCAGCCTGGGCATGAAAACATTACCCAGCAGACCCTCACTCTGACCTTTAACAACAGCGGTGTGTTAACCAACATTGATAACAAACCGGCGCTGACCAAAGAGTAATGCACAGGCGGCGGTAGCCATACCGCTCCGGAAACGCAAAAAGCGCTCAATGAGCGCTTTTTTTATGCCAGCCGGCCCTACTTCTCGTCGTTCTTTTTCTCTGCCCTCTGGCGCCGTAGCTCTTTCGGGTCTGCAATGAGCGGCCGGTAAATCTCCACCCGGTCGCCATCATGGACTTCATCGTGCAGTTTGGCCGGGCGGCTATAAATTCCCACCTTGTTTTTCGCCAGATTTATATCGTCGCGTAGCGCCAGAAGCCCGCTGGCAATAATCGCCTGTTCGACCGTCGCCCCCTCCTCCAGCCTTACGCTTTGCAAATACTGCTTTTCAGGCAAAGCATAGGCGACTTCAACGACGATTTTAGCCGACACGATAAACCTCTTTCGCCCGGGTGGTAAACGCCTGCACCATATTGAGCGCCAGCTCTTTAAAAATGCGGCCAAACGCCATTTCAATCAGCTTGTTGGTGAATTCAAAATCGAGGTGGAATTCGATTTTGCACGCATCCGGACTCAGCGGAATAAACCGCCAGCCGCCAATAAGCGATTTAAACGGACCATCGACCAGACTCATCAGGATGCTCTGGTTGCTGGTTAACGTATTCCGCGTTGTGAAAGTCTTGCTGATGCCTGCCTTGGACACATCAACCGCCGCCATCATCTGCGTCGGTCCGGACTCCAGCACGCGGCTACCGGTGCAGCCTGGCAAAAAATCAGGGTAGGACTTCACATCGTTTACGAGTTGATACATCTGCTCCACGCTGAACGGCACCAGCGCGGTACGGCTAATCTGAGGCATAGCAAGTTCCACATTTAAACACGGCGCAAATAATATCATTTATCTGCTGCTAAAAAAAACGCTGTGCCACAACTCGTGCTAAGATAACGCGTTACACCTCGCAGGATGGATTGAGGTAACTATGTATAAGATAAGCGATGACTTCAGGACACTATGACTAAGAAAAAAGCACACAAACCTGGATCAGCCACCATTGCGCTGAATAAACGCGCCCGTCATGAATACTTTATCGAAGATGAATACGAGGCGGGTCTCGCCCTGCAAGGGTGGGAAGTCAAATCTCTGCGCGCAGGTAAAGCCAACATCGGCGATAGCTACGTGATCCTGAAAGACGGCGAAGCCTATCTGTTTGGTGCCAACTTTACGCCAATGGCCGTGGCTTCAACCCACTACGTCTGCGACCCGACTCGCACCCGCAAGCTGCTGCTGAATCAGCGCGAGCTCGATGCGCTGTACGGCCGTATTAACCGGGAAGGTTATACCGTCGTTGCCCTGTCGCTGTACTGGAAAAACGCCTGGTGCAAAGTGAAAATTGGCGTGGCGAAAGGTAAGAAACAGCACGACAAGCGTACCGATCTGAAAGACCGCGAATGGGCGGTGGATAAAGCGCGCATTATGAAACACGCCGGACGTTAACCTCCTTCTCCAAGGGCCAGCTAAGCTGGCCCTTGTGCTATATCGTTGTTGATGCTGATTTTTTACCCAATCAGGCGCTATAAACCACCGAACGAGGGCTGGTAAGCCTGTTCATAAATCTGTTATACTTGTTCTAACACATTGGGGCTGATTCTGGATTCGACGGGATTCGCGAAACCCAAGGTGCATGCCGAGGGGCGGTTGGCCTCGTAAAAAGCCGCAAAAAAATAGTCGCAAACGACGAAAACTACGCTTTAGCAGCTTAATAACCTGCTCTGAGCCCTCTCTCCCTAGCTTCCGCTCTTAAGACGGGGATCAAAGAGAGGTCAAACCCAAAAGAGATCGCGTGAATACCCTGCCTGGGGTTGAAGCGTTAAAACTAATCAGGCTAGTCTGGTAGTGGCGTGTCTGTCCGCAGGTGCCAGGCGAATGTAAAGACTGACTAAGCATGTAGTGCCGAGGATGTAGGAATTTCGGACGCGGGTTCAACTCCCGCCAGCTCCACCACTTTTTAGTAAAGTAAAGTCTACTAAAGACTATCAAGGCCGCACCTCACAAGGGTTGCGGCCTTTTTCATGTCCAGTGAAGTCTACTGAGAATTGCTAACCAAATAATGATCCGGATACGTCCGGTGAAGTACAGAAAGCCCGCATGGCACAAGCCCTGCGGGCTTTTTTGTATCTGTTGTTGTCCGAGAACATCCGGCTAAATCCGGTGATTATTGGTATACGTTTAGGTATACGGTAGGATGTATACCTAAAAGCGTATACCAATTCATGAAGGAGCGGCCACAGTGGCACGGACAACACGCCCCCTGACCAACACCGAAGTTCTGCGCGCTAAGGCGCTAGAGAAGGATCTAACGCTGCATGATGGCGACGGGCTTTTCCTGATAGTGAAAACCAGTGGCAAAAAACTCTGGCGTTTCCGTTATCAACGTCCGGCAACTAAACAGCGAACAATGATGGGGCTCGGTGCCTTCCCCGCCCTTTCGCTTGCTGATGCCCGAGGGTTGAGAGCGAATTACCTTGCCTTGTTAGCTAATGGTATCGACCCCCAAGTTCAGGCCGAAGTTGTTGAAGAACAGCAACAGATAGCTCTAGACAGTATTTTTTCGACTGTTGCGACAAACTGGTTCAAGCTCAAAAGCAAAAGCGTTACCCCTGATTACGCAAAAGACATTTGGCGTTCACTGGAGAAAGATGTATTCCCTGCCATTGGTGAGATGTAGTGGTTTACTGAATTTGGCCACCTGAACAGAGGTGATATGCTCACCTCAGAACATTACAGGTGCCTCAATGAAAAAAAGAAATTTCAGTGCAGAGTTTAAACGCGAATCCGCTCAACTGGTCC
>NISF01000019.1:0-220 GCA_002270295.1 Enterobacter sp. 10-1
TCACCCGTCCGCCACTCGTCACCCGAGAGCAAGCTCTCTGTGCTACCGTTCGACTTGCATGTGTTAGGCCTGCCGCCAGCGTTCAATCTGAGCCATGATCAAACTCTTCAATTTAAGTTTGATGCTCATGAATTAAACTTCGTAATGAATTACGTATGTTCACTCACTGAGACTTGGTATTCATTTTTCGTCCGAGGACGTTAAGAATCCATGTCACTTT
>NISF01000019.1:264-26564 GCA_002270295.1 Enterobacter sp. 10-1
AACGCGGCTTTCGCTCAGCGTTGCGAGGTGGCGTATATTACGCTTTCCTCTTTCAGAGTCAACCCTTTAATTCAGGATTTTTCTCTTCAACCGAACCGGCCATCTGGTGTGAAGTGATTCACATCCGCCGTGTCAGTGGGAGCGCATTATAGGGATCCCATTCTATTGCACAAGTCTTTTATCGATCTTTTTTTCCGGATGATGCTTTTTCGCCCTTTTCGCAGCGTTATTGTTCGATCTGCTCAGTTTTTACCACAATAAAGGGTTGCAGGTGGCAGAGAAAGCCACCAAAGTCTTCGCACAACCCTGACTTATCGAGGTAAACATGTCCGCAAATTTACGTCCCTACAAAGATTTATTCCCACAAACAGGTCTGCGCGTGATGATCGATGCCACCAGCGTAGCGATTGGTGATGTCAGGATGGCTGATGATGTCAGCATCTGGCCGCTGGTTGCCATTCGCGGCGACGTTAACTATGTGCAAATTGGTCCTCGCACCAATATCCAGGACGGTAGCGTGCTGCATGTCACCCATAAATCATCATATAACCCACAGGGTAATCCCCTGATCGTTGGCGAAGATGTCACCATCGGCCATAAAGTGATGCTGCACGGCTGCACTATTGGTAACCGGGTGCTGGTCGGGATGGGGTCAATTCTGCTGGATGGTGTAGTAATAGAGGATGACGTGATGATTGGTGCCGGTAGTCTGGTACCACAGAATAAGCGACTGGCAGGTGGCTATCTTTATTTTGGCAACCCGGTGAAACAAATCCGCCCCCTGACGGAGGCGGAAATAGCGGGTCTGATCTATTCAGCAAACAACTACGTGAAATGGAAGAACGATTACCTGGATCAGGAAAACCAAACCCAACCCTGATCGTCTTCCTGCTGGTCGCGGATCATCTCATCCGCCTCTTCTTCCAGATCCCAGCGATGTTCGCGAAATGCAGCCAGCCAATGCGCTGGCTCTTTTCCACCAAACCGTTTCTCTAGCGTTACGCTTCTCATTGCACAGGTCAGCTGCATACCATGAACCAATGCGGGAAAAGTAATGCACTGTTTTTCAGTATCCCACTCTTCCCTGTCAGGAAACTGAATCGCCTGATTCACGGGTTCAATTCCTTATGCAAGGTTTGAATCACCGGAGTAATGTCTGGCAGTACACCATGCCACAGCAGTACAGCATGAGCGGCCTGGGCCACCAGCATACCTAAACCATCAGCGCACTGTTTCGCCCCATGCTGCTGGCACCAGGTCAGAAATGGCGTACTGCCCTGCTGATAAAACATGTCGTAGCAATGGACGTGCGTATTAATTAGCGAAGCGGGTATCGCAGGTACCTCACCGCCAATACCGCTGGAGGTCGCATTAATAATAAGATCGAACTCATGTTCAGCCAGCGCATCCATTTCCAGCGCACGAATACTGCCGGTGTGAGAAAAGAGTGCCGCCAGTTCATGCGCGCGGGAGCTGGTCCGGTTCACAATCGTCACGGCGCAATCGAGGGACAGAAGCGGTAACAGCACGCCGCGCGATGCCCCTCCAGCCCCGATAAGCAGGACACGAAAGCCAGGTTTAATAAAACCGAGCCGCTCCAGATCGCTCAGTAACCCGATGCCATCGGTGTTATCCCCCAGCAAACGGCCATCTTCCAGGCGTTTCAGGGTATTCACGGCCCCGGCCAGCGCGGCTCGCTCGGTGAGCTCATCGGCGCGAGCGAACGCTTCCTCTTTAAACGGAACGGTAACGTTGGCGCCTCGCCCCCCTTCATTAAAGAAGGCATTCAGGGTACTGATGAATTCATCTCGCGGCGCCAGAATACGCCCGTACGGATGTGCGATATGCAGCTGCTGCGCAAAAAGCTGATGAATGGCGGGCGATTTGCTGTGGGCGATCGGATTTCCAAAGACTGCGTAGCTTTCCATCACTTACCCCTGGCGGAAAAGTTCGCCCGTCAGGGCGTCGCGAATTTCAGACGGATTCTGACGGCCGCCGGTGACCCCATTAACCACCGGAAAATCGGCGCCAAACTGGGCGTGAACTTCAGCCGTGGTACGACAGGGAGGCAGGCCGGATAAATTCGCACTGGTCGAGACCAGCGGTTTTCCATAGGCCTCGCATAGCTCAACCACCAGAGGGTGATCGGTAACGCGTACCGCCAGCGAGTCAAAACGCCCGGTCAACCAGCGTGGGGTCGTTTTACGCGCCGGGAAGACAAAGGTCACCGGCCCTGGCCAGCAGCTAAAAATCTCCGCCAGCTGCGCCGCGCTAAGCTGAGAGTCATCTATATAAGGAAGTAACTGTTCAAAGCGGGCGGCGATAAGAATCAGGCCTTTCTCAACCGGCCGCTGTTTGAGGTCCAGCAGACGCATGACGGCGGTTTCGCTGTCAGGATCGCAGCCAACGCCAAAAACGGCTTCTGTGGGATAGGCGATGACGTGTTCATTATTCAGAACTGCCACAGCATGGGCGACGGCTTCTGATTGCAGGTTATTATTCACTGATTTGTTCCGCCGATATCGGCTTTCCACATTGTTTACTGGCACAAAAGCATTTAGCGCCCTGCGCCGTTTTCTTTTCGATTAATAGCGGATAGTGGCATTCAGGACACTCGCCCGCTATCGGTTTGAAGTTAATGACGAACTGGCAATCGGGGTAACGATCGCAGGAGTGAAAAGTTTTGCCGAAACGAGAGCGACGCTGAACCAAATGCCCCTGACCACACTGCGGGCACGCGATAGCTGTCTCATCAGGCTTATCAATAAGTTCAGTATGCTGACATTGCGGATAGCTGCTGCAGCCAATAAACATACCGAAGCGTCCCTGACGCAGCACCATCACGGCGCCACAGGATGGACACTCCTGCCCCTCCAGCACTTTAACGATATGTCCGTCCGCCTGACTTTTCAGGGGACGGACGTAGTTACAGTCCGGATAGTGCGAGCAGCCAAGAAACGGTCCATGCTTCCCGGAGCGGATTACCAGTTCAGCCCCGCACTGTGGACAGGGCTCATTTTTACGCACCTGAAACAGTGCTGATTTGGTCATAAATACTCGACGTTGCCGCAAAAAGATTAATGCAGCATACCTTCATTTACTTCGAAGAGTAATTCTTCCATCTGCTGATAGGCGTTTTCACAGCCCGGAATATTAAACAGCACCATCAGGATCACCCATTTAAGGTCTTCCAGTTCGAACTCTGCAGTATCCAGCGCCAGAACGCGCTCTATTACCATTTCTCGCGTTTCGAGGTTCAACACCTGAATTTGCTCGAGGAATAACAAGAATCCTCGGCAACTAGCATCCAGACGCTGACACTCTTCTTCGGTATAAATCCGTAAAGAGAGTGGATCAGAAGCCAGCTGCATGGGCGCGACAAGGCCCTCCTGATAATCAGCCAGTTTCTCGAGCCACATCAGCGCGTTATAAATATCTTCCCGTTCAAAACCGGCGTCGGTGAGATCCCGGGTCAGCTTATCCTGGTCTACGCGCATTTCTGCTTCGTTATGGATGTAAGTCTCAAACAAATACATGAGTACGTCGAACATGGCTTGCCCTCCTTAATCGGACATAGCCGCCGGGTACAGCTGCGATCCAGCCTGCTAACTCCAGTTCAAGTAGCTGAGCTACGGTCACTGGTACAGATTGGCCGGCACGTTCAGCGACAACGTCAACAGGTGTTACCTCATCTCCTACGTTAGCCAGGAGCTCAGGAAATGGCAATGCTACGGATGGCCGATCCGTGCAATTATTTATGTCGTATGGCGCATCACCCAGCCATAGCAGCTCATGCTGCCAGTATTCGACGATATCCTCTGGTGCCGTAACCGGGACTGCGCCCTGCTTGATGAGCCAATGCGGCCCCTCTGAGCCCGGGCTGCCTATCGGCCCGGGTAGCGCAAAAACCTCCCTTCCCTGTTCAAGCGCACAGCGGACGGTAACCAACGAGCCGCTTCTCAATGCAGCTTCAACAACCAATACTCCAATACTTAAGCCACTGATAATTCGGTTACGACGAGGGAAATTTCCAGGTAATGGAAGTGTGGCAAGAGGAAACTCCGAAAGCAGCGCCCCTCCGCTATCCACAATCTGCCTTGCTAAAGCGCTATGCCGACGCGGGTAAATATCGCCTAACCCATTCCCGAGCACAGCAATGCTTTTCCCATCTGCGGCAAGCGCGCCGCGATGGGCAACGCCGTCAATACCAATCGCCAGGCCGCTGGTAATCGTGACGCCATAGCGTGCCAGAGCTTCGCAAAACACTCTCCCCCAGCGTTCACCGTACCAGGAATGCGCGCGGCTCCCGACAACCGCTAGCTGCCTGCTGTGCAAAATAGCGGGGTCCCCCTTAACCAGAAGCGCGCCGGGATAATCAACGACTGCGCGCAGCTGCGGTGGGTAGAGAGGGCTGTCGGCCGACAGCAGATGATGTTCTGGCTGCTCCAGCCATTCCAGAGTGGCGTCGATATCCCGCTGGCCAAAGGTCAAAAATTGCCTCGACTGCGCCGCACTCAGGCCACAGAGACGTAAAGCCTCACTATTAAGCGCGGAAGCCGCGCCTATCCGGCGAGCGATGGTCAACATCGCCTCACCATACAGGCCGTTTACCCTCATCAGGCGTAGCCAAATCTCTGCGGGCGCCATCCATACTCCCCTGCCATAAGCGGCTTTAACAATCCTTGCGATTGGACAGTGAGACTGTCAATTAGAGGGGGTTTTGTCTAGAATAGAGGTAATAATCTTATCCACTCCTGAATACGAATCTGGATCTTTATGGCAGTTTTGCAAGTGTTACATATTCCGGACGAGCGCCTTCGCAAAGTCGCCGAGCCGGTAAAAGAAGTCAATGCAGAAATTCAGCGTATCGTCGATGATATGTTCGAGACGATGTACGCGGAGGAAGGTATTGGTCTGGCGGCAACCCAGGTTGATATCCATCAACGCATTATTGTTATTGATGTGTCGGAGAACCGTGAAGGTCAGCTGGTGTTAATTAACCCTGAGCTGCTGGAAAAAGACGGCGAAACCGGTATTGAAGAAGGCTGCCTGTCCATTCCGGAACAGCGTGCGCTGGTACCACGTGCCGAAACCGTGAAAATCCGCGCGCTGGATCGCGAAGGCAAGCCATTCGAACTGGATGCTGACGGCCTGCTGGCTATCTGTATTCAGCATGAAATGGATCATCTGGTAGGCAAACTGTTCATCGATTATCTGTCGCCGCTCAAACAACAGCGCATTCGTCAGAAAGTTGAAAAACTGGATCGTTTGCGTACGCGTGCCTGAGGACAAGGATTAACGTGTCACAATCATTACGTATTATTTTTGCGGGTACACCCGATTTTGCAGCGCGTCATCTTGACGCGCTGTTGTCGTCTGAGCACCAGATCGTTGGCGTTTTTACTCAGCCCGATCGCCCCGCTGGCCGCGGTAAAAAGCTCATGCCGAGCCCGGTAAAAGTGCTGGCAGAAGCTAACAATTTGCCGGTATTCCAGCCGGCATCCCTGCGACCACAGGAAAACCAGGAGCTGGTCTCCTCGCTTAATGCCGACGTCATGGTCGTCGTCGCTTATGGGCTGATCCTGCCCAAAGCGGTTCTGGATATGCCACGCCTTGGCTGTATTAACGTCCACGGTTCTCTTCTGCCTCGCTGGCGCGGAGCCGCTCCCATTCAGCGCTCGCTATGGGCCGGCGATGCGGAAACAGGCGTAACGATTATGCAGATGGATGTCGGTCTCGATACCGGCGATATGCTGTATAAGCTCTCCTGTCCGATTACCGCAGAAGATACCAGCGCCAGCCTGTATGACAAGCTGGCCGACCTCGGCCCGCAAGGGTTGCTGAACACCCTGGCTCAGTTAGCTAACGCAACCACTCAACCTGAAGTCCAGGATGAAGCCTTAGCCACCTACGCTGAGAAGCTCAGCAAAGAAGAAGCCCGTATCGACTGGTCGCTTTCTGCCGAACAGCTCGAACGCTGTATCCGCGCCTTCAATCCGTGGCCGATGAGCTGGCTGGAAATTGACGAGCAGCCGGTGAAGGTTTGGCAGGCATCGGCTATCGCCGAAATAAGTTCCGCTGAACCTGGCACCATTGTGGCTGCCAGCAAGCAGGGTATTCAGGTGGCAACCGGCGATGGCATTCTGAATCTGGAATCTCTGCAGCCTGCGGGTAAAAAAGCGATGAGCGCCCAGGATTTGCTCAATTCTCGCCGGGAGTGGTTTATCCCAGGTAACCGTCTTTCCTGACGGTAGTCACTTCTAAAGCCCGGATCTACCGGGCCTTTTTATTTTCGCGGTTATGAAAAAAAATCTTAATTTACGTAGTCTGGCGGCCCAAGCCGTTGAGCAGGTTGTCGAGAAGGGGCAGTCGTTAAGCAACGTGCTGCCGCCGTTGCAGCAGAAAGTCGGTGAAAAAGATAAAGCGCTGCTGCAGGAGCTGTGCTTTGGCGTCCTGCGCACTCTTAGCCAGATGGAATGGCTGATCAATAAGCTGATGGCTCGCCCTATGACGGGAAAACAGCGTACCGTTCACTATTTAATTATGGTCGGCTTTTATCAGCTGCTGCACACCCGTATCCCCGCCCATGCGGCGCTGGCGGAAACGGTTGAAGGTGCGGTAGCTATTAAGCGTCCGCAGCTCAAAGGGCTGATTAACGGCGTGCTGCGCCAGTTTCAACGCCAGCAGGAAGAATTGCTTAACGAATTCGCCGAAAGCGACAGCCGCTTCCTGCACCCCGCATGGCTACTCAAACGCATCCAAAGAGCCTGGCCCCAGCAGTGGCAGGCCATTGCGGATGCCAACAACCAACGTCCACCAATGTGGCTACGTGTTAATCGCAATCATCACTCACGCGATGAATGGCTGGTGCTCCTTGAAGAGGCGGGCATGCAGGGGTTCTCTCACCCGGACTATCCGGATGCCGTACGTCTGGCGACGCCGGCATCTGTACAGGCATTGCCCGGTTTTGAGCAAGGCTGGGTCACCGTTCAGGATGCTTCAGCCCAAGGTTGTATGCGCTATCTGACCCCGGAAAATGGTGAAAGGATCCTCGATCTTTGCGCCGCGCCCGGCGGCAAAACAACTCATATTCTGGAAGTCGCGCCACAGGCCAGCGTACTGGCTGTCGATATCGATGACCAGCGTCTGTCCCGTGTCTACGACAACCTGAAGCGTCTGGGAATGAAAGCCCAGGTAAAACAGGGGGATGGCAGATATCCAACCCAGTGGTGCGCTGATGAAAAGTTCGATCGTATTCTGCTCGATGCGCCCTGCTCTGCAACTGGCGTAATTCGCCGCCATCCCGATATTAAATGGCTGCGTCGTGACCGCGATATCGCGGAGCTGGCACAGCTTCAGGCGGAAATTCTTGACGCCATCTGGGCACATCTGAAGCCCGGCGGTACCCTGGTCTATGCGACCTGCTCAATTCTGCCGGAAGAAAATAGCCAGCAAATTGCGGCATTCCTGACGCGCACGCCTGACGCAGAACTTAGCATTACCGGGACGCCTGAGCAGCCTGGACAGCAAAATCTGCCCGGAGCGGAAGAGGGTGATGGGTTCTTTTACGCTAAGCTGATCAAACATCGGAAATAATGGATCACTGCTGATGAAGATTATTATTCTGGGCGCCGGACAGGTTGGCGGGACTCTCGCGGAAAACCTCGTCGGAGAGAACAACGATATTACCCTGGTCGATACCAATGGTGACCGCCTGCGCAGTCTGCAGGACAAGTTTGACCTGCGTGTTGTTCAGGGACACGGCTCCCATCCGCGCGTACTGCGCGAGGCCGGAGCTGATGATGCGGATATGCTGGTTGCCGTCACCAGTTCTGATGAAACCAATATGGTGGCCTGCCAGGTCGCCTATTCCCTGTTTAATACGCCTAATCGCATTGCCCGTATTCGTTCTCCGGACTACGTACGTGACGCCGATAAACTGTTCCACTCCGAAGCCGTACCGATTGACCATCTGATCGCGCCGGAACAGCTTGTTATCGACAATATTTACCGCCTGATTGAGTATCCAGGTGCGCTGCAGGTCGTAAACTTTGCCGAAGGGAAAGTGAGTCTGGCGGTCGTTAAAGCCTACTACGGTGGTCCGTTGGTAGGTAACGCGCTCTCGACAATGCGTGAACATATGCCGCATATCGACACGCGCGTAGCGGCTATTTTCCGCCACGATCGCCCTATTCGGCCCCAGGGTTCGACCATTGTTGAAGCCGGCGATGAAGTGTTCTTTATCGCCGCATCCCAGCATATTCGCGCCGTGATGAGCGAGCTGCAGCGCCTGGAGAAACCCTATAAGCGCATCATGCTGGTTGGCGGCGGAAATATTGGCGCGGGTCTGGCCCATCGGCTGGAAAAAGATTATAGCGTGAAGTTAATTGAACGCGATCAGCAGCGCGCCGCCGAGCTGGCTGAAAAGCTACAAAATACCATCGTCTTTTATGGCGACGCCTCGGATCAGGAGCTCCTCGCAGAAGAGCATATTGATCAAGTCGACCTCTTCATTGCCGTTACTAATGATGACGAAGCCAACATCATGTCGGCAATGCTGGCCAAGCGGATGGGGGCCAAAAAGGTCATGGTTCTTATCCAGCGAAAAGCCTACGTTGACCTGGTTCAGGGCAGCGTCATCGATATCGCTATCTCCCCTCAACAGGCAACCATTTCAGCGCTGCTCAGCCATGTCCGTAAAGCCGATATCGTTGGCGTCTCTTCCCTGCGCCGCGGCGTAGCTGAAGCTATCGAAGCCGTCGCCCACGGAGATGAAAGCACCTCGCGCGTAGTGGGTCGATCGATCGATGAGATCAAGCTTCCCCCGGGGACGATCATTGGCGCCGTGGTTCGCGGAAATGATGTAATGATCGCCAATAATAATTTGCGTATTGAGCAGGGCGACCACGTAATTATGTTCCTGACCGACAAAAAATTTATCTCCGATGTCGAACGGCTGTTCCAGCCAAGCCCTTTCTTCCTGTAATTTATTTGGGCGCCGGTAACGCGCCCATGTCCATTAACCTTTATTTAGCAATGGATAATATTTTTATGCAATTATTCAACAATAATGGAAAATGGAAATACATTTGATAAACTTATCCCTGTCAGCTGGTTCAAGGAGAATAGAATGAGTATTTTAAAAGAGTTTCGCGATTTCGCGATGCGCGGGAATGTGGTCGATCTGGCAGTGGGTGTCATCATTGGTGCAGCATTCGGTAAAATTGTATCGTCACTGGTTGCCGATATTATTATGCCGCCGCTTGGCCTGCTTATTGGTGGGATCGATTTTAAATCTTTCGCCGTCACGCTGCGCGATGCTCAGGGAGATATCCCGGCCGTTGTGATGCATTATGGCGTGTTTATTCAGAACGTTTTTGACTTCGTCATCGTAGCGTTTGCCATCTTTATGGCAATTAAACTGATGAATAATCTGAACCGTAAAAAAGCAGAGGCCCCTGCAGCACCGCCGGCACCGACTAAAGAAGAAGTGCTGCTGAGTGAAATTCGTGACCTGTTAAAAGAGCAGAATAACCGTTCTTAATCAGGCTACCGAAAGCAGAAAGCCAGTGGTAAAAAAGTGATTCACTCTCTTGCCACTGGCCTCCCGGTCACTCCGTCCTGCATATTTTTCTTTTCGCTGATAGCTTCCTTTCCCTTTCTTGTTTTTCTCAACGCGTTGTCTGAACAGCGGATCATGAAGCAGTGCCTCAATGGCATTATCTTTTATTTGCCCTTTTGTATGCTGATAGCGACTCATAGTTACTCCTGATGGTGAGTGAGATCGACGCGAGTGTAGATCTACACGCGCAAAAAATCAACGCCCTGCATTAGCGCTGCTGGCCCCCTGCTCAAGCGCTTCAAGAATGGAACAGTAGACGCTGCTGTGAGCGCTGCCGCAGCATGCATCGTTAAGTCTCTGTAAGGACCGGCGCATCGCTTGTAATTCCTTAATACGCGACTCAACTTCGCTCAGGCGCGCCTGCACGATTCCCTTTGATTCCTGGCAGGTATGATGCTCCGGATCGATGCGGATCGATAGCAGTTCACGGATCGATTCGAGCGTAAACCCGAGCTGCCGCGCGTAGCGGATAAAACGTAGCCGCTGAAGGTCATTGTCGGTATAAAGACGAAATCCGCCCTCAGTACGAACGTCGTGGGCCATCATCTGCTGCTTTTCGTAGTAGCGAATGGTATCGGGAGTGACATCCGCCAGCTTTGCGAGCTCACCAATGCGATACATACTTACTCCTCACTTATCTTGTGTTGCAGCCTCGCAGAATACTCACCGCGCAGAAAATCAGTATTTAACCCAGCCTGGCGTAGCTTCAGTTCGAGCAAAGCAAGTCTTCGGCTCAGTTCGACATGCTGCGGGTCATCCTGACGAATGACTTTAAGCAAATCAACCAGCGCAACGGCTTCTCTGCGATGTTCCAGCTCAGGAGGTAAACAGCCGGCGTTCTTGAGTAAACGGTAGCTGACGCGTAGTTCAGGTGGCACATGCAGATCGTCATCCAGTGTCAGCGGTTCACCGCGGCCAGGAAGATTATCAAAGTCACCTTTGTTTTGTGCATCAAGGATATGGCGTTCTGCCCACTGATCCAGCAACCACATCATACGGCTCCGGGGATGAACAAAAAGAATACAGATAGTGTAATGAAGCAGAGATGGCGAGGATATAAAAAAACCCGCCGAAGCGGGTTTTTTTACGTTACTACAGATTACTCTGCAGCAGCTTCTGCTTTCGGCTCAGCACGATCAACCAGCTCGATGTATGCCATCGGCGCGTTGTCGCCTGCACGGAAGCCACACTTCAGAATGCGAGTGTAACCACCGGCGCGGCTCGCGAAACGCGGGCCCAGCTCGTTAAACAGTTTTGCCACGATCTCGTTATCACGAGTACGGGCGAATGCCAGACGACGATTAGCTACGCTATCAGTCTTGGCAAGAGTAATCAGCGGCTCAACTACGCGACGCAGTTCTTTCGCTTTCGGCAGGGTCGTCTTGATGATTTCATGACGAACCAGCGAACCAGCCATGTTACGGAACATAGCCTGGCGATGGCTGCTGTTGCGGTTCAGTTGACGACCACTCTTACGATGGCGCATGACCTTATCCTTCTCAGTAAAACCTTAACCTGTGATCCGGTTACTCGTCAGCAATGCTTGCCGGTGGCCAGTTTTCCAGGCGCATGCCCAGAGACAGACCACGTGAAGCCAGCACGTCTTTAATCTCAGTAAGAGATTTTTTACCCAGGTTCGGCGTTTTCAGCAACTCAACCTCGGTACGCTGTACCAGATCACCGATATAGTGGATAGCTTCTGCCTTCAGGCAGTTAGCAGAGCGGACAGTCAATTCGAGATCGTCAACAGGGCGCAGCAGGATCGGATCGAATTCTGGTTTCTCTTCTTTCACTTCCGGCTGACGTACATCACGTAAGTCAACGAAAGCTTCAAGTTGTTCTGCCAGGATGGTTGCCGCACGACGAATCGCCTCTTCAGGATCGATTGTGCCGTTGGTTTCCATTTCGATGACCAGCTTGTCCAGGTCGGTACGCTGTTCTACACGCGCTGCTTCAACATTGTAGGCAATACGCTCTACGGGGCTGTAGCATGCGTCGACCAGCAGACGGCCGATTGGGCGCTCATCTTCTTCCGAATGAATTCGGGCAGAAGCCGGCACATAACCACGACCGCGCTGAACTTTGATACGCATGCTAATAGCAGCGTTCTCATCGGTCAGGTGGCAGATCACATGTTGCGGCTTGACGATTTCGACATCACCATCATGGGTGATGTCGGCTGCGGTCACAGGGCCAATGCCAGATTTATTCAAAGTAAGGATAACTTCATCTTTACCTTGAACTCTCACCGCAAGCCCTTTCAGGTTGAGCAGGATTTCAAGGATATCTTCCTGAACGCCTTCTTTGGTGCTGTACTCGTGCAGTACACCATCAATCTCAACCTCGGTCACCGCGCAACCCGGCATCGATGAGAGCAGAATACGGCGCAGTGCGTTACCCAGAGTATGGCCAAAGCCACGCTCTAAAGGCTCAAGGGTCACCTTGGCGTGCGTCGAACTCACTTGCTCGATATCGACCAGGCGCGGTTTTAGAAACTCTGTCACAGAACCCTGCATTGTGTCCTCTCTTTGGTACTAAGCTTTACTTGGAGTAAAGCTCGACGATCAGGTGTTCGTTAATGTCCGCAGACAGATCAGAACGTTCCGGCTGACGCTTGAACGTACCTTCCATCTTGCCAGCATCAACTTCCAGCCAGGTTGGCTTTTCACGCTGCTCAGCCAGCTCCAGAGCGGCTTTCACGCGAGATTGCTTTTTCGCTTTCTCACGAATGCTGACGACGTCATTCGCTTTAACCTGATAAGAAGCGATGTTAACAACACGACCGTTTACCATGATAGCTTTATGGCTAACCAGCTGACGTGATTCAGCACGAGTAGCGCCGAAGCCCATACGGTATACAACGTTGTCCAGACGACCTTCCAGCAGAGCCAACAGGTTTTCACCGGTGTTGCCTTTCAGACGTGCTGCTTCTTTATAGTAGTTACGGAACTGACGCTCCAGCACACCGTACATACGGCGAACTTTTTGCTTTTCACGCAACTGCACACCATAGTCAGACAGACGCGGTTTACGCGCACCGTGCTGGCCAGGAGCTTGTTCAATTTTACACTTGGTATCGATCGCGCGAACGCCAGACTTAAGGAACAGGTCTGTGCCCTCACGACGGCTCAGCTTGAGCTTAGGACCCAAATATCTTGCCATTTTCTTTCTCCAACAATCCTAGAAACGAGCGCGTTATACGCGACGTTTTTTCGGCGGACGACAACCGTTATGAGGGATCGGAGTCACATCAGTAATATTAGTGATGCGGAAACCAGCGGCGTTCAGAGCACGAATAGTAGATTCGCGACCCGGACCCGGACCTTTGACCATAACTTCCAGATTCTTGATGCCGTATTCTTTTACGGCTTCAGCGCAACGCTCTGCTGCAACCTGAGCTGCAAACGGAGTTGATTTACGAGAACCACGGAAACCGGAACCACCGGCTGTTGCCCAACCCAGCGCGTTACCCTGACGATCGGTAATGGTAACGATGGTGTTGTTAAAAGACGCATGGACATGAGCCACGCCATCAGAGACTTGTTTTCTTACACGTTTACGTGCACGAACTGGTGCCTTTGCCATTATTCAATCACCCCGATTATTTCTTGATCGGTTTACGCGGACCCTTACGGGTACGTGCGTTGGTCTTAGTACGCTGACCGCGAACCGGAAGACCACGACGATGGCGTAAACCACGATAGCAACCAAGGTCCATCAGACGCTTGATGCTCAGGGTGATTTCACGGCGCAGATCACCTTCAACGACAAATTTACCTACTGCTTCACGCAGGGATTCAATTTGTTCCTCAGACAGCTCACTGATCTTAACATTTTCAGCGATACCCGTGTCAGCACAGATGGCTTTAGAACGGGTCTTGCCGATACCGAAAATAGCAGTTAATGCGATTACGGTATGTTTGTGATCAGGAATGTTAATGCCTGCTATACGGGCCACTATGCACTCCTACTATTTAATATGTACGCACCATGCTGAAAAGCCCGTTTTCAGGATACTCAAATGGAAACGCACAGACATACAAAAGATTGGCTGGCTAATCTAGCCAGCTCAATCCAACTTTGCAAGAAAAATATGCGAAAAAATCAGCCTTGGCGCTGTTTATGCTTTGGCTCGGCACTGCAAATCACACGGATGACACCATCACGCTTAACGATTTTGCAGTTACGGCATAATTTCTTGACGGAAGCACGAACTTTCATTTTTACTCTCCGTAACTTCTCAGGCGACCAGTTATCGGCCGTAGCCTTTCAGGTTCGCCTTCTTCAATGCAGACTCGTACTGACTTGACATCATCAGAGTTTGCACTTGAGCCATAAAGTCCATAATCACGACGACAACAATTAGCAGCGAGGTTCCACCGAAGTAGAACGGCACCTTCATTGCATCACGCATGAACTCCGGGATCAGGCAGATAAAGGTAATATACAGCGCACCAACCAGAGTCAGACGAGTCATTACTTTATCGATATACTTCGCCGTTTGCTCTCCCGGACGAATTCCTGGTACAAATGCACCGGACTTCTTCAGGTTATCTGCTGTTTCACGCGGGTTGAAAACCAAAGCCGTGTAGAAGAAACAGAAGAATATGATTGCAGACGCATAGAGTAACACATAAAGCGGTTGCCCAGGCTGCAAATACAGCGAAATTGTTGTCAGCCAGTTCCAACCGGTTCCGCCCCCGAACCATGACGCGATGGTCGCAGGGAACAGAATAATACTGGAAGCGAAGATTGCAGGGATTACACCCGCCATATTCACTTTCAGCGGCAAATGTGTGCTCTGTGCAGCATAGACGCGACGACCCTGTTGACGCTTCGCGTAGTTCACCACAATGCGGCGTTGACCACGTTCAACGAATACAACAAAGAAGGTCACGGCAAACACTAATACTGCAACCAATAGCAACAGGAGGAAGTGCAGGTCGCCTTGACGCGCTTGCTCGATAGTATGGGCGATGGCCGGCGGGAGACCCGCAACGATACCAGCGAAGATAATGATCGAGATACCGTTACCGATACCACGTTCAGTAATCTGTTCGCCGAGCCACATCAGGAACATCGTTCCTGTGACCAGACTTACAACAGCGGTGAAATAGAATGCAAAGCCCGGATTCATCACCAGGCCCTGCATACCAGGCATATTCGGCAGACCGGTAGCAATACCGATCGACTGGAATATCGCCAGCACCAGAGTACCGTAGCGGGTGTACTGGCTGATCTTACGACGACCAGACTCCCCTTCTTTCTTCATTTCTGCTAACGGCTGATAAACAACCGTCAGCAGCTGGACAATAATCGATGCCGAAATATACGGCATGATGCCCAAGGCAAAGATAGAAGCACGGCTGAGAGCACCACCAGAGAACATGTTAAACATTTCAATGATAGTGCCTCGCTGTTGCTCAAGCAGTTTGGCAAGTACAGCGGCATCAATACCAGGGATCGGAATAAAAGAACCAATACGGAATACGATCAGCGCACCGATAACAAACAAAAGTCTGCGTTTCAGTTCGCCAAGTCCACCTTTGGCACTTTGAAAATCTAATCCCGGTTGCTTAGCCATCTGCTACTTATTCCTCAATTTTACCGCCAGCAGCTTCGATAGCAGCACGAGCACCTTTAGTCACACGCAGGCCACGAACAGTTACCGGACGAGCTACCTCGCCAGAAAGAATCACTTTCGCGAACTCAATCTGAATACCGATAATGTTTGCTGCTTTCAGCGTGTTCAGGTCGACTACATCGCCTTCTACGTGAGCCAGATCGGAGAGACGAATCTCTGCAGTGATCATTGCTTTACGAGAAGTGAAGCCGAATTTCGGCAGACGACGGTACAGAGGCATCTGACCGCCCTCGAAACCGCGACGTACGCCACCGCCAGAACGAGAGTTCTGACCTTTGTGACCACGACCACCGGTTTTACCGAGGCCAGAACCGATACCACGACCCAGGCGCTTACCCGCCTTTTTAGAGCCTTCGGCCGGAGACAGAGTATTTAAACGCATCTCTTACTCCTCAACTTTAACCATAAAGGAAACCGCGTTGACCATACCACGAACAGCAGGAGTATCCTCGCGTTCTACGGTGTGACCAATACGACGCAGACCCAGGCCAAGCAGCGTTGCCTTGTGTTTCGGCAGACGACCGATTGCACTGCGGGTTTGAGTAATTTTAATAGTCTTTGCCATGGTTTATTTCCCCAGAATTTCTTCAACGGATTTACCACGCTTGGCAGCGACCATTTCTGGAGAATTCATATTTTCCAGGCCATCAATAGTTGCACGAACCACGTTAATCGGGTTGGTGGAACCATATGCTTTGGCCAGAACGTTATGAACTCCAGCAACTTCCAGAACGGCGCGCATTGCACCACCGGCGATGATACCGGTACCTTCGGAAGCTGGCTGCATGAATACACGAGAACCCGTGTGAACACCTTTAACCGGGTGCTGCAGGGTGCCGTGGTTCAGCGCGACGTTAATCATATTGCGACGGGCTTTTTCCATCGCTTTCTGGATCGCTGCTGGAACTTCACGCGCTTTACCGTAACCAAAACCTACGCGACCGTTACCGTCACCAACTACAGTCAGAGCTGTGAAGGAGAAAATACGACCACCTTTAACGGTTTTAGATACGCGGTTAACCGCGATCAGCTTTTCCTGCAGTTCGCCAGCTTGTTTTTCGATGTGAGCCATCTTACACCTCTACCTTAGAACTGAAGGCCAGCTTCACGGGCAGCATCTGCCAGTGCCTGGACACGACCATGATATTGGAACCCGGAACGGTCAAAGGAAACATCTTTGATGCCTTTTTCCAGAGCGCGTTCAGCAACAGCTTTACCCACAGCTGCAGCCGCGTCTTTGTTACCGGTGTACTTCAGTTGTTCAGCGATAGCTTTTTCTACAGTAGAAGCAGCTACCAGAACTTCAGAACCGTTCGGTGCAATTACCTGTGCGTAAATATGACGCGGGGTACGATGTACCACCAGGCGAGTTGCACCCAGCTCCTGGAGCTTGCGGCGTGCGCGGGTCGCACGACGGATACGAGCAGATTTCTTATCCATAGTGTTACCTTACTTCTTCTTAGCCTCTTTGGTACGCACGACTTCGTCGGCGTAACGAACACCCTTGCCTTTATAAGGCTCAGGACGACGGTAGGCGCGCAGATCTGCTGCAACCTGGCCGATTACCTGCTTATCAGCGCCTTTCAGCACGATTTCAGTTTGAGTCGGACATTCTGCAGTGATACCCGCCGGCAGCTTATGTTCAACAGGATGAGAGAAACCTAAAGCCAGGTTTACTACATCCCCTTTAACCGCTGCACGATAGCCTACACCAACCAGCTGAAGCTTTTTAGTGAAGCCTTCGGTAACACCGATAACTACTGAGTTAAGCAGGGCACGCGCGGTACCAGCCTGAGCCCAACCGTCTGCGAAACCATCACGCGGACCGAAAGTCAGTGCATTATCTGCATGTTTAACTTCAACAGCATCGTTGAGAGTACGAGTCAGCTCGCCATTCTTACCTTTGATCGTAATAACCTGACCGTTGATTTTTACATCAACGCCGGCAGGAACAACGACCGGTGCTTTAGCAACACGAGACATTTTTTCCTCCGATTAGGCTACGTAGCAGATAATTTCGCCACCAAGACCAGCTTGGCGCGCTGCACGATCAGTCATAACACCTTTAGAGGTAGAAATAACTGCGATACCCAGACCCGCCATAACTTTCGGCAGCTCATCTTTACGTTTATAGATGCGCAGACCTGGGCGGCTGACACGCTGAATGCTTTCTACAACAGCTTTACCCTGGAAATACTTAAGAGTAAGTTCCAGTTCCGGCTTGATGTCGCCTTCAACTTTAAAATCTTCAATAAAGCCTTCTTCCTTCAGCACGTTGGCAATTGCCACTTTCAGCTTGGAGGAAGGCATGGTGACCGCAGCTTTATTCGCGGCCTGACCGTTACGGATACGGGTCAGCATATCCGCGATCGGATCTTGCATGCTCATCTGTCTTTACTCCCGTGATTCAATTGGTGACAATTACCAGCTAGCCTTTTTCAGACCCGGGATTTCACCGCGCATAGCGGCTTCACGGACCTTAATACGGCTCAACCCGAACTTCCGCAGGAAACCATGCGGACGACCTGTTTGACGGCAGCGATTACGCTGACGAGACGGGCTGGAATCACGCGGCAGAGTCTGCAGCTTGAGAACAGCATTCCAACGATCTTCGTCGGTTGCGTTCACATCAGAGATGATAGCTTTCAGTTCAGCGCGTTTAGCGAAGAATTTATCAGCTAAAGCCACGCGCTTTACTTCGCGTGCTTTCATTGATTGCTTAGCCATTAAGTAACCCTACCTTACTTGCGGAACGGGAAGTCAAAGGCAGCCAGAAGAGCGCGGCCTTCTTCATCAGATTTCGCAGTAGTGGTAATGGTAATATCCAAACCACGAACGCGGTCGACTTTATCGTAGTCGATTTCTGGGAAGATGATCTGCTCACGGACACCCATGCTGTAGTTACCACGACCATCGAATGACTTAGCGGACAGGCCACGGAAGTCACGGATACGCGGTACAGCAATAGTGATCAGGCGCTCAAAGAACTCCCACATGCGTTCGCCACGCAGGGTTACTTTACAGCCGATCGGATAGCCCTGACGGATTTTGAAGCCTGCAACTGATTTGCGTGCTTTGGTGATCAACGGCTTTTGACCGGAGATTGCTGTCAGATCCGCTGCTGCGTTATCCAGCAGTTTCTTGTCAGCGATCGCTTCACCAACACCCATGTTCAGGGTGATCTTCTCGACCCGAGGGACTTGCATGACAGAATTGTAGTTAAACTCAGTCATGAGTTTACCAACTACTTCGTCTTTGTAGTAATCATGCAGTTTCGCCATCGTACTACTCCAAATTACTTGATAGTTTCGCTGTTAGACTTGAAGAAACGGACTTTTTTGCCGTCTTCGAATCTAAAGCCTACACGGTCAGCCTTGCCGGTTGCCGCATTGAAGAGTGCAACGTTAGAAACCTGAATTGCTGCTTCTTTTTCAACGATGCCACCTGGTTGGTTCAGGGCCGGAACCGGCTTCTGATGTTTCTTAACCAGGTTGATACCTTCAACAATGAGCTTGCCGGAAGACAAGACATTCTTAACTTTACCGCGTTTACCTTTATCTTTACCGGTTAACACGATAACTTCGTCATCACGACGGATTTTCGCTGCCATGATTCGCTCCTTAGAGTACTTCTGGTGCCAGAGAGATAATTTTCATGAACTTCTCGGTACGAAGCTCACGAGTTACCGGCCCAAAAATACGCGTACCGATGGGCTGCTCGCTGTTATTGTTGAGAATAACGCATGCATTACCATCGAAGCGAATGACAGAACCGTCCGGGCGACGAACACCCTTCTTGGTGCGCACCACTACCGCCTTCAGCACATCACCTTTTTTGACCTTACCACGCGGAATTGCTTCCTTGATGGTGATCTTGATGATGTCGCCTACGCCTGCGTAGCGACGGTGCGAGCCACCCAGAACCTTGATACACATTACGCGACGTGCACCGGAGTTGTCGGCGACGTTCAGCATAGTCTGTTCTTGGATCATTTTAGTGCTCCGCTAATGTCAACTACTACTGAGACCCAAAATCGGGCCGTTAAATATCCCCATATCGAGGGCGCGGCATTATAACACCGGAAATCGGATATGGGTAGAAAAAATAAACGGCTCATCGCTGAGCCGTTTATTCGTTGAGAATACAGCTCTATTAAAGAACTGCTTTCTCTACGACGCGAACCAGCGTCCAGGACTTAGTCTTGGACAGCGGACGGCATTCGTGGATTTCGACCACGTCACCGATACCGCATTCGTTGTTCTCGTCATGTACGTGCAGTTTGGTCGTACGCTTGATGAACTTACCGTATACCGGGTGTTTCACCACACGTTCGATAGCAACAACGATGGATTTCTCCATTTTGTTGCTAACTACGCGACCTTGCAGAGTACGGATTTTATCGGTCATTACGCACCCGCCTTCTGAGTCAGTAAAGTCTTAACGCGTGCAACATCACGACGCACTTGCTTCAGCAGATGAGTCTGTTGCAGCTGGCCACTTGCAGCCTGCATACGCAGGTTGAACTGCTCACGCAGCAGGTTCAGCAGCTCAGCGTTCAGCTCTTCAACGCTTTTTTCACGCAGCTCTTTTGCTTTCATTACATCACCGTCTTAGTTACAAAGGTGGTTTTGATCGGCAGTTTCGCTGCTGCCAGGCCGAATGCTTCACGGGCCAGCTCTTCCGGTACGCCGTCCATTTCATAAAGGACTTTACCCGGCTGAATCAAGGCAACCCAGTACTCCACGTTACCTTTACCTTTACCCATACGAACTTCCAGCGGCTTCTCGGTAATCGGTTTGTCCGGGAAAACACGGATCCAGATTTTACCTTGACGCTTAACTGCACGGGTCATAGCACGACGTGCTGCTTCGATCTGACGTGCAGTCAGACGACCACGGCCAACAGCTTTCAGACCGAAAGTGCCGAAGCTAACATCCGTACCCTGCGCCAGACCACGGTTGCGGCCTTTGTGCACTTTACGGAATTTTGTACGCTTTGGTTGTAACATCAGCGACGCTCCTTATTTACGGCCTTTACGCTGCTGCTTTTTAGGTTGAGCAGCCGGTTCCGGTTGTTCAACAGCAGCCATACCACCCAGGATCTCGCCTTTGAAGATCCATACCTTAACGCCGATTACACCGTAAGTGGTGTGCGCTTCAGAGGTGTTGTAGTCGATGTCAGCACGCAGAGTGTGCAGCGGTACGCGACCTTCACGGTACCATTCGGTACGTGCGATTTCCGCGCCGCCCAGACGGCCGCTAACTTCAACTTTGATACCTTTAGCGCCCAGACGCATTGCGTTCTGTACAGCACGCTTCATAGCACGACGGAACATAACGCGACGTTCCAGCTGAGAAGTGATGCTGTCAGCAACCAATTTAGCGTCCAGTTCTGGCTTACGAACTTCGGCGATATTGATCTGTGCAGGAACGCCAGCGATATCCGCTACGACCTTGCGCAGTTTTTCTACGTCTTCGCCTTTCTTACCGATGACGATGCCCGGGCGAGCAGTGTGAATAGTCACACGAATGCTCTTAGCCGGACGCTCGATAACGATACGAGATACGGACGCTTTAGACAGTTCCTTAGTCAGGAACTGACGTACTTTAAAATCGCTGTCCAGGTTGTCAGCGAATTCTTTGGTGTTCGCGAACCAGGTAGAGTTCCATGGTTTGACAATACCCAGGCGAATACCATTAGGATGTACTTTCTGACCCATTGCTAGTCTCCAGAGTCTCAGCGATCGGACACAACCACAGTGATGTGGCTGGTGCGCTTCAGGATGCGATCTGCACGACCTTTCGCACGCGGCATAATGCGCTTCATGCTCGGGCCTTCGTCTACGAAAATTTTCGCAACTTTCAGATCGTCAATGTCAGCGCCATCGTTGTGTTCAGCGTTAGCAATGGCAGATTCCAGTACCTTCTTGACCAGTACAGCAGCTTTCTTGTTGGTGTAGGTCAGAATATCCAGGGCCTGCGACACTTTCTTACCGCGAATCAGGTCAGCTACGAGGCGAACCTTCTGAGCAGAAGAACGAGCATGGCGATGTTGAGCTAAAGTTTCCATCTCTTCCTCCTACCTTATTTCTTCTTCGCTTTTTTATCAGCAGCATGGCCGCGATAAGTACGAGTCGGTGCGAATTCACCCAGTTTGTGACCAACCATTTCGTCGGAAACAAAAACTGGAACGTGCTGACGACCATTATGGACAGCGATGGTCAAACCGATCATGTTAGGAAAGATCGTTGAACGACGGGACCAAGTGCGCAGGGGCTTCTTGTCTCCGCTTTCCACCGCTTTCTCTACCTTCTTCAGCAAGTGCAGGTCAATAAAAGGACCTTTCTTGAGAGAACGTGGCATGGCTTATCCTCTAAAATTATTTGCTACGGCGACGTACGATGAATTTATCAGTACGCTTGTTGCTGCGGGTCTTCTTACCTTTGGTCTGCAGGCCCCACGGGGAAACCGGGTGCTTACCAAAGTTACGACCTTCACCACCACCATGTGGGTGGTCGACTGGGTTCATCGCAGTACCGCGAACGGTAGGACGAATACCACGCCAGCGTGCAGCACCTGCTTTACCCAGAACGCGCAGCATATGCTCAGCATTGCCAACTTCGCCCAGAGTAGCGCGGCAGTCTGCTTCGACTTTACGCATTTCACCAGAACGCAGACGCAGTGTGACATAAGCACCATCACGAGCAACGATCTGAACGTAAGTACCAGCGGAACGTGCCAGCTGACCGCCTTTACCTGGTTTCATTTCTACGTTATGAACGGTAGAACCAACCGGGATATTGCGCATCGGCAGGGTGTTGCCTGCTTTGATTGCAGCATCAACGCCAGACTGAATCTGGTCGCCAGCTTTCAGGCCTTTAGGGGCCAGGATGTAACGGCGCTCGCCATCTTTGTACAGAACCAGCGCGATGTTCGCGGAACGGTTCGGATCGTACTCAAGACGCTCAACAACTGCCGGGATACCATCTTTGTTGCGTTTGAAGTCAACAATACGGTAAGCCTGCTTGTGGCCACCACCGATATGACGGGTGGTGATACGGCCATTGTTGTTACGACCACCGGATTTGCTGTTTTTTTCCAGCAACGGAGCAAAAGGTTTGCCCTTGTGCAGCTCAGGGTTAACCACTTTAACAACGTGGCGACGACCCGGAGATGTCGGTTTACATTTAACAACTGCCATTGTATTACTCCTCCGACTTACTCAGCGCCGCCAACGAAGTCCAGATTCTGGCCTTCCTTCAGGGTGACGTAAGCTTTTTTCCAGTCGCTACGACGACCGATACGCTGTCCGTGACGTTTAACTTTCCCTTTAACTACCAGGGTGTTAACGACTTCGACTTCGACTTCAAACAGTTTCTGCACAGCAGCTTTGATTTCTGCTTTAGTCGCGTCTTTAGCAACTTTGAGAACGATGGTATTTGTTTTTTCCATCGCAGCAGACGCTTTTTCAGAAACGTGCGGTGCACGCAGCACCTTCAGCAGACGTTCTTCACGAATCATGCCAGCATCTCCTCAACTTGCTTAACAGCATCAGCAGTCATTACGACTTTGTCGAAGGCGATCAGGCTAACCGGGTCGATACCAGTTGCATCGCGTACGTCAACCTTGTGCAGGTTGCGCGCAGCAAGGAACAGGTTCTCGTCCAGCTCACCGGTGATGATCAGCACATCTTCCAGAGCCATGTCTTTCAGTTTCTGTGCCAGCAGCTTAGTTTTAGGCGCTTCTACAGAGAACGTCTCGACAACGATCAGACGATCCTGACGTACCAGTTCGGACAGAATGCTTTTCAGCGCGCCGCGGTACATCTTTTTGTTAACTTTTTGACTGTGGTCCTGCGGGCGAGCAGCGAAGGTTACGCCACCGGAACGCCAGATCGGGCTCTTGATAGAACCTGAACGCGCACGGCCGGTACCTTTCTGGCGCCACGGCTTTTTGCCTGAACCAGTTACTTCAGCACGAGTCTTCTGAGCACGAGTACCCTGACGAGCACCAGCTGCATAAGCAACAACAACCTGGTGTACCAGCGCTTCGTTGAAATCACGACCGAAGGTAGTTTCGGAAACAGTCAGCGCGCTCTGCGCGTCTTTCAATACTAATTCCATTGCTATCTCCTCACGCCTTCACAGCTGGTTTAACGATCAGGTCGCTACCGGTAGCACCCGGGACCGCACCTTTAACCAGCAGCAGGTTGCGCTCAGCGTCAACACGTACTACGTCCAGGCTCTGAACGGTGACACGTTCGTTACCCAGCTGACCTGCCATTTTCTTGCCTTTGAACACTTTGCCCGGAGTCTGGTTCTGACCGATAGAACCCGGAACGCGGTGAGACAAGGAGTTACCGTGAGTAGCGTCCTGGGTACGGAAGTTCCAGCGCTTAACGGTACCAGCAAAACCTTTACCTTTAGAGGTACCGGTTACGTCAACTTTTTTAACGTCAGCAAACAGTTCAACGCTAATGCTCTGACCTACGGTGAATTCTTCACCGTCGGCAAGACGGAATTCCCACAGGCCGCGGCCAGCTTCAACGCCAGCTTTAGCGAAGTGACCAGCTTCCGGCTTGGTTACACGGTTAGCTTTTTTAGCACCGGTGGTAACCTGGATTGCGCGGTAACCATCGTTAGCCAGGTCTTTAACCTGTGCAACACGGTTTGCTTCAACTTCGATTACGGTTACTGGGATAGATACGCCATCTTCAGTGAAGATGCGGGTCATACCCACTTTTTTACCGACTAAACCAATCATTGTTTCAACCTCTCAATCGCTCGATGACCTGATTAACCCAGGCTGATCTGCACGTCTACACCGGCAGCCAGATCCAGACGCATCAGAGCATCAACGGTTTTCTCAGTTGGCTCAACGATGTCAACCAGACGCTTGTGAGTGCGGATCTCGTACTGATCGCGCGCATCTTTGTTGACGTGCGGAGAGATCAGAACGGTAAAGCGCTCTTTGCGGGTCGGCAGCGGGATCGGACCACGGACCTGCGCACCAGTGCGCTTAGCAGTCTCGACGATTTCCGCGGTTGATTGATCGATCAGACGATGATCAAACGCTTTAAGACGGATACGGATTCTTTGGTTCTGCATGAGACCAGAGCTCCAATTATTTATAGACGAAATGATTACTCCTCATACCCATTACGATTGATGGGAGAGTGTAACCGTTCTTACATAGTTCCCCGATTGGGAACATTGTTTGATAGCTAAAAGCTCTATCAGGGTTCATATCGAACCGGCCTGCCAATTTTGACAGGCCCGCGCATTATACGCAAATTCGGACCCAACACAAGGGCTGCGTAGAAAATCGTCATTTATATTTGCGAGGCTGCCGGGAAGAGCGGTGTTGCCGGCTGAAAAATAGCAAATTAAGCGGATTGCCGCGCGCAAAACCAGCTATCGTTCTTTGCCGCTCGCTCCTCGCCGGGTCAAAATCGGCGCATACGACTCATCTGTCGGGGTATCCCATGTACATGACTCTCCCCTTCCTGCTTTTCTACTGCGGGTTTTCTCTGGCGCTCTGCTGGCATGACCTGCGACATGGGCTGCTTCCCGACCGTTTAACCTGTCCCCTACTCTGGGTTGGCCTGCTTTTTTATCTTTGTCGAATGCCGATCGGTCTGGAAAATGCCGTCTGGGGTGCTATCGCGGGGTATCTGGCTTTTGCTTTAGCCTACTGGCTTTACAGAGGGATTCGCGGGTATGAGGGGTTAGGCTATGGCGATGTGAAATTTCTTGCGGCTCTTGGTGCCTGGCACGGCTGGCAGTCGCTGCCGCAGCTGGTGTTCATGGCGACGCTAATCGCCTGCGCCACGCTGCTACTGCGCATCGTTATCTGGAATCGCCGGGAGGTCCTGAACAACCCGCTGCCGTTTGGCCCTTTTTTGGCTGCAGCGGGTTTTTACTGTGGATGGCAAACGTTGTCAGTCAGCAACTTTAATCTGTGACTGGAGATAATTCTGCAGGCCAATTTTACCGATAAGGTCCAGCTCGGTTTCCAGCCAGTCAATATGGCCTTCCTCATCGGCAAGGATTTCAATCAGCATATCGCGGCTGACATAATCATGGACGCTGTCGGCATAGGCGATTGCCTCTCTCAAATCTTTGGCGCCTTCCAGCTCCAGCCTTAAATCGGATTGCAGCATCTCCTCGACATCTTCACCGATACCCAGCTTGCCGAGATCCTGCAGATTGGGCAATCCTTCAAGAAACAAAATACGCTCGATATATTTATCGGCGTGTTTCATTTCATCAATGGATTCATGGTATTCGACGTCGTTGAGGCGCATCAGGCCCCAGTTCTTGAACATCCTGGCATGGAGAAAGTACTGATTTATTGCGACAAGCTCATTTCCCAATAATTTATTGAGATAACTTATGACTTTGACATCACCTTTCATTATATAGTCCCTCCGCTTCCACTCATTGAAGCGTAGTTCGCACTATATAGATGTCAAAGAAAAGCCGGAGGTCTCAGGCGATCTCTTTATATTCCGGCATGCGAGTTAATTCATCTTCCATGATCTCGCGGGCGGCGCGGACACATTTACCGCATTGATTTCCAACGGGAATAAACTTACGTAACTGCTGAAAAGATTGAGGGTGAAATTGACGCACGGCCTGACGAATTTTTTTATCGTTTACACCATTACACAAACAAACGTACATATTCACTCCCGTTCAATTTATGCTCAAAGTGTAAATGAGAATAGTTATGATTACAATAGGCTGTCTATATAATAGATCTGATAACGCACTTTTATATTGCTCACTCTCGGGCCTATCGGGTCTAAATGACAGGCAGCAAAAAGGGCGCCGAAGCGCCCTTTTTAATTCAGAACTAAAGAATTAGCTCAGAACTTTAGCAACAACGCCCGCACCTACAGTACGGCCGCCTTCACGGATTGCGAAACGCAGACCGTCGTCCATCGCGATCGGGTGGATCAGGGTAACAACCATTTTGATGTTGTCGCCCGGCATTACCATCTCTACGCCTTCCGGCAGTTCGATGGTGCCAG
>NISF01000001.1 GCA_002270295.1 Enterobacter sp. 10-1
ACCGGCTGAATGACTTCATGCAGGCGCACGGGACAGAGCTCGCCGCCACGCTTGCCCCGGAGCTGATGGGACTCAGCCAGCAGCCCGCACTCCTGACCGGCCATGCGCTCGACCGTTCGGCGCATTACCTGCGCGAAGCGCTGTCCGTGTGGCTGAGTACCGGTGAAGAAATTAATTATTCGGCAGAAGACAGCGATATTTTAACGGCCATCGGATTCAGGCCTGACGCGGCTTCGCGGGTCGATAATCAGGAAAAATACACCCCCGCACAGAGCCTGATTTATGCCCGCCGGCGCACGGAACTGGCCAGCAGGTAGCTCCGCAAAAAATCCCCGAAAATACCGCTATTTTTCCCGAATTAAGCCATGCATCCACAGGGTGCATGGTTTTGCATGCGTTTCCTCGCCCCGTCACTCCCTTCGCAGCCCTGTCCCGGCGCGGCCTGAGCCCTCCGATGCACCTGCATGAAAACCGACCCACGAAGCGTGCAGGCGAGGCGGGGAAAGCACTGCGCGCCAGCGGTAAAGTATTTATTTAATGATATTTAATTTCGCTGCCTGAGCGCGTCGCTGCGCTGCGCGTGTTTGCGGGAGTGTCAGTGGATGGTGCGGTGCTGTTCGAGAGCGTGGTGAACCTCTGAGGCGATCAGGCGAGAATCAAGAAAAGGTCGACCGGTGGATGAGGAAAATCAGTTATTTCGGCGTTGAAACTGTTGCCTCTTAAAGCACTCACCTCATGTCCATGCATTCATCTGATGCATTCAGGCCCGTTGCAGTTTGAGCCTGAATGCACCTGCATGAAAACAGACCCACGAAGCGTGCAGGCGGGGAGAACATTGCGCGCAAAAATAAAAGCGTTATATTGTTTATTATCAGGCAGTCACTACAGAAGATTGTTACATTACAGCATACGCACTGTGAGAAAAGGATGCATTCATGCGCATTATAAGTGGCGAAACAAACATCAATGATGTTGGTATTAAGAAGAGATTTAAAAACTACGAACCGTTTCAGTCCATTGTAGAATTAGCATGGAATGGCTTTGATGCAAAGGCTCGCAATGTAGGCATTGAACTTCGTAGAAATGATTTAGGGGGATTATCCTCACTATACATTCTTGATGATGGGGATGGCATCGATATTAAAGACTTCGACTCCAACTTTAATAGATTTGATGACTCACTAAAAAAAGACAATATCGAACTACACGGTTCCCAGGGTAGAGGACGCCTTTCATTTCATAAGCTAAGTCATCAAGCAGTCTGGTTTACAAAAAATGATAATATTAACGCCAGAATCGAAATTGATGATAATGATATAAAAAAATATCAGGCATTTATCGATATATCTAACCCTGAGCAACACCCTACTTTAACTAAGCTAAAAAGCGGAACATGTGTTGTATTTAATCATTTCCATAATGATTTACCAACTGACAATGAAATAGTTAGACGATTACAGAGTGAGTTTTGTTGCCACTTAGCCTTAAATGGACAACTTACTTTATCGTTCAATGGCGAGATCATTACCGCCCCTGAGCATGATTCTTACACATTTGAGCAATACTTTGACGACTCCTTATTTTCAATAAAAGCATTAAGATGGAATGAAAAACCATCGAAAGAGCGTTCAAATGTTTACCTTGTAAATACACATGGAAAGAAAGTATTTGAAGTTCCTAGCAAATTCAATCAAAAGAAAGACTTTTATCTGTCTGTTTTCGTAAGTTCAGAATGGGCGAATAACTTCAGTAGCAGTGGTGATGATATCTTCTCTGAAGCTAAATACAATCCTGACTCTCCAACATGGAAAAATCTCATAAAATTTGTCTGGAGCTTGGCAAAAGATATCTATGATGATTTTCTCAAAAAGAGAATAGAGGCAATTCTTGAGCGTTATCAGCAAGAAGGCGCATTCCCATCCTATAGTGAGTACTCTGACCCTCAATATGCAGAATGGCGTTTAAATAATATTAAGGCAATTGTAAGGGATATATATATTGCTGATCCGACATTACTTGAATCTTTAAGCTCAAAACAAAGGAAAGTTTTCGTGAGGTTATTAGATAAGCTATCTTCTTCAAATAATAATGAAGAATTATTTAATATTCTTGAAAGTGTACTGGATTTGAGCAAGGAAGGGATTGAAAAATTTTCTAAACAGTTAAGGCTTACAAAGCTTGATAATATAATTAGCGCAATAGAAGAATTGCAAAAAAGAAGACTTGTAGTCGACAAACTACGTTACTTAATGGATAACCATTATAAAGAAATAAGAGAGACTCCTGACCTACAAAAGATCATTGAGCATAATACTTGGCTTTTTGGTGAGCGTTATGAAACTATTGGTGCTGAAGAAGACACTTTTACAAAAATAGCCAGCGAATTAAGAAATAGCGTAAAACATATTGATGATATAGACGAAAGCGACATTGGATCAGGGAATGAATTAGAGGGGGCAAAAAGGCAAACTGATTTATTCCTCGCTAGAAAATATCCTTGTCTGGACTCAAATGGGAATCCATATTTTAAATGTATAATAATTGAAATTAAACGCCCGAGTATATCTCTCAATATAAAGCATTTGAGACAACTTGACGATTATGCCGCAATTATCCAAAGACATCCAGGTTTTGGGAGTCAGAACTTACATTTTGAGCTTATACTAATCGGGCGGAAAATATCCAAAGACAGTTTTGAAATAGAGAGTAGGATGAACTCCCATTTACAGAAAGGTGATATGGGCTTAGTTGGTGATGATCCTAGAATGAAGCGTTATGTAAAAAATTGGTATACTATATTTGATAGCTTTGACCTAACGAATAGGTTTATGCTCGATAAATTGAAGCTCGAACGAGATACTATTGAAGTAAGTGAAAGTATGCCTAACGATTTAGTATCAATACTTCAAGGTAAAGGTTGAATAATAATGCTGCATGCACAATTAAGTGATGCAGCATTTTCTACAAATAATTTATTCTTTTGTTCCAAAAATAATATTTGCATACCACTCAATCATTTCTCTTCTACCCTCAATATATTGAGCATGATTATAAGTGCCTCTGATACTATTTTTATCGATATGGGCCAACTGCAACTCAATCCATGCAGATGAGTATCCTTTCTCATGCAAAATTGTTGAGAAGGTATGCCTAAAACCATGCCCTGTAACACGACCTGCAAATCCAATCCGCTTTATAAGTTGGTTAATGCTCGCCTCACTCATCGGTTTATTTGGATCGTTACGGCCCGGAAAAACATAACGATAGTTACCTGTCATCATCTTGAGTTCATTAAGTAAATCTAACGCCTGAGTCGACAATGGCACAAGATGTGACCTGCGCATTTTCATCCTTTCAGCAGGAATTTCCCAGATAGCGTTATCTAGATCAAATTCTGACCACAATGCAGCACGTAATTCGATGGTTCTCACACCCGTAATCATGAGTAATTTCGTAGCAATCTGGACAAGCCGACTCCCTGTGTAACTGTCTAAGGCACGTAGAAAATCTGGTAGCTCATCAGCTTTTAGGAACGGGAAATGATTGGATTGATGTACTTCGAGGGCGCTCGAGAGATCTGCAGCAGGATTAAACTCAGCTCTCCCAGTAGCTATGGCATAACGAAACACTTCTGAACAACGCTGTCGCACTTTGCGCATCTTCTCTAAGGCCCCGCGTTTTTCAATTTTACGCAGCACATTAAGCAGTTCTAGCGGTTTTATTTCACCGATAGGTCTTGTCCCTACATACGGGAAAATGTCGTTCTGAAACGCTTCCATGATATCTGACGCATATCCTGCCGACCATTTGGCGGACTTCATCTGATGCCACTCTGTAGCTATCTTTTCAAACGCACTTTCGGATTCCGTTTGCAAAGCGATCTTCTGCTCTTTTCGAACTTCACTCGGGTTCTTTCCTTCCGCGACCAGTTTTCGGGCATCATCCCGACGAGAGCGAGCATCGGCAAGGGTAATCGTCGGATACACACCAAGCGAGATCATTTTGGGCTTACCGGCATAGCGATAGCGGAACCGCCAGCTCTTGCTTCCATTAGGCTCTATAAGCAATGACAAGCCTTGCCCATCTCCAAGTGTATAGGCTTTAGCTTCAGGCTTAGCGCGGCGAATCTGCATATCGTTTAAAGGCATGTGTATAGGAATCCAAGACCGAACAGGAACATATACACAATCCTATACACATTCAGTATCGGATTCTACTGGATGGTTACGGACAATGACGGACTAAAAATCAGTAAAATCTTTATAAATCATAGTGTTTATGGATGAATACGGACGTTTGGGGAAGTTGAGATGGTGCCGATAATAGGAGTCGAACCTACGACCTTCGCATTACGAATGCGCTGCTCTACCAACTGAGCTATATCGGCCCTGAAGAGGACGCGTTCACCAGAGTGAATCACGGGGTAAAAGGTTAAAACTAAGTGGGTGATGCGTCAATGGCCTTATGAATCAACCGGCTACTTTTGCATCACCCGTCTGGCTTTAAGCACGAATAGTATCGTCGCCGAAACCAATCCACTTATAGGTCGTCAACGCTTCAAGCCCCATCGGGCCGCGCGCGTGCAGCTTCTGGGTGCTGACCGCCACCTCCGCGCCGAGACCAAACTGGCCGCCGTCGGTGAAGCGGGTGGAGGCATTCACGTACACCGCAGAAGAGTCCACCTCGTTGATAAAACGATTCGCGTGGCTCAGGGTGCGGGTGAGGATGGCATCAGAGTGCTGGGTACCGTGCTGGCGGATGTGCGCAATGGCGTCGTCGAGGTCGGCAACGACTTTGACATTCAGATCCAGCGACAGAAACTCGTCATCGTACTGCTCGGCCTTCACCGGCTCTACGCTCGCCGGGCCGTTCTGCAACACCGGCAACGACCGGGCGTCAGCGTGCAGCGTCACGCCGCTTTCCGCCATCTGCTTGCTCAGCGCAGGCAGGAAGCGCCCGGCGATGTTCTCATGCACCAGCAGAGTCTCGACGGTGTTGCAGGTGCTCGGACGCTGGGTCTTGGCGTTGACGAGGATCTTCAGCGCCGGTTCAATCTCGGCGGACTCATCAACAAAGATATGGCACACGCCAATACCGCCGGTGATGACCGGGATAGTTGACTGCTCCCGACACAGCTTATGCAGGCCCGCGCCGCCGCGAGGGATCAGCATATCGATATACTTATCCATCTTCAGCATCTCGCCGACCAGCGCCCGATCGGGACTCTCAATCGCCTGTACCGCAGCGGCCGGCAGCCCGCACTCTTCCAGCGCCTGCTGGATCACCTTCACCGTCGCGGCGTTGGTGCGCCAGGTTTCTTTCCCGCCGCGCAGGATGGCCGCGTTGCCGGTTTTCAGGCACAGGGAGGCGACGTCTACGGTGACGTTTGGTCGCGCTTCGTAGATCACGCCGATAACGCCCAGCGGGACGCGACGGCGTTCAATACGCAGGCCGCTGTCGAGCAGCCCCCCGTCAATGACCTGTCCAACCGGATCGGCCAGGCTGCACACCTGGCGAACGTCGTTGGCTATCCCGTCGAGGCGCGCCGGAGTGAGCGCCAGGCGATCGAGCATGGCTTCGCTCAGGCCGTTGGCGCGAGCTTCTGCCAGATCCTCGGCGTTAGCCCGCAGAATAGTCTCGGTCCCGGCCTGCAGATAGTCGGCAATCTTCTCCAGCACCTGGTTCTTTTCGCGGCTGGAAAGCAGCGCGAGTTTGTAAGAGGCCGCTTTGGCAGCTATGCCCATTTGTTCCAGCATTTTCAGCTCCTTAACGGATTATCATATCGTCACGATGGACGGCGACCGGGCCATACTCATAGCCGAGGATCGCATCAATCTGCTGCGAGTGCTGGCCGGCAATCAGGCGCAGCGCATCGCTGTTGTAACGGCTAACGCCGTGAGCAATATCGCGGCCGTCGCTATTGCGGATGCGGATAACTTCGCCGCGTGAGAAGTTGCCGGTAACGACTTTGATGCCTTTCGGCAGCAGCGAGCTTCCTCGCTCCAGAATCGCCTGCACCGCACCGGCATCGACGGTGAGTTCTCCCGCCGGCGGGGCGCCGAAAATCCAGCGCTTACGGTTCTCCAGCGGGGATTCCTGCGCGTGAAAACGCGTACCGACCGGGAGGCCCTGCATCACATCGCCAATCACGCCAGGCCGGCTGCCTGCGGCAATGATGGTGTCGATACCCGCACGGCAGGCGACGTCGGCGGCCTGCAGCTTGGTGCCCATCCCGCCGGTACCGAGGCCGGAAACGCTGTCGCCGGCAATCGCGCGCAGGGCGTCATCAATACCGTGCACGTCCGTAATGAGCTCGGCCTGCGGATTATTACGCGGGTCGGCGGTGAACAGGCCCTGCTGATCGGTCAGCAGCAGCAGCTTATCGGCGCCGGCAAGAATAGCGGCCAGCGCCGAAAGATTGTCGTTATCGCCGACTTTAATCTCGGCGGTTGCCACGGCGTCATTTTCATTAATGACCGGCACGATGTTGTTATCCAGCAGGGCGCGCAGGGTATCGCGGGCGTTAAGGAAACGCTCCCGGTCTTCCATATCCGCGCGGGTCAGCAGCATCTGGCCAACATGGATACCGTAAATGGAAAACAGCTGTTCCCACAGCTGGATCAGACGACTCTGTCCTACCGCCGCCAGCAGCTGTTTCGACGCAATAGTCGCGGGAAGTTCCGGGTAGCCGAGGTGCTCACGACCGGCGGCGATGGCCCCGGAGGTCACAATAACAATGCGGTGGCCCATGGCGTGCAGCTGCGCGCACTGGCGCACTAATTCGACGATATGGGCGCGGTTCAGGCGGCGGGATCCGCCCGTTAAAACACTGGTGCCCAGTTTTACCACCAGCGTCTGGCTATCACTCATGATTCTCTGCCGTTCAAAAGGAATATCGATATCGAGGTGATGTTGTAACAGGAGTCAGGCCGCTTGCCAACAACGGCGTTTTTAGCGCGCCGTTTTATTGCGCGGGATCGGGCATTCTGGAGAGGGAAGATGACAATTTTATGATGGAAACATTTAAATACCCTTTTTTATAAAAAGTTCCACATTGTCATAAATTTTTAATACTGGAGCGTTAAAAAACCTCCTGTTTTCACGGGGCCTTCGCCCGGAATTGATTAGCGCGTATAAATAAATCACCAGGACTGAATAATGAAAAAGAGCTCACTGGCATTAATGATGATGGGTCTTATTGCTTCTTCGGCTACCCAGGCAGCCGAAGTTTTCAACAAAAACGGCAATAAGCTGGACGTGTACGGTAAAGTCAGAGCGATGCACTATTTAAGCGATGATGACAGCAAGGACGGCGACCAGACCTACGTTCGTTTCGGCATCAAAGGCGAAACCCAGATTAACGATCAGCTGACCGGATACGGTCGCTGGGAATCCGAATTCTCCGGCAACAAAACCGAAAGCGACTCTTCCCAGAAGACTCGTCTGGCGTTCGCTGGCGTAAAACTGAAGGACTTCGGCTCCTTCGACTACGGCCGTAACCTCGGCGCGCTGTACGATGTTGAAGCCTGGACCGATATGTTCCCGGAATTCGGCGGCGATTCTTCCGCTCAGACCGATAACTTCATGACCAAACGCTCCAGCGGCCTGGCAACCTACCGCAATACCGACTTCTTCGGCGTGGTTGATGGTCTGGATTTGACCCTCCAGTATCAGGGTAAAAACGAAGGCCGCGAAGCCAAGAAACAGAACGGCGACGGCTTCGGTACATCTTTAAGCTATGACTTCGGCGGCAGCGATTTCGCCATCAGCGCAGCCTACACCAGCTCTGACCGTACTGACGCCCAGAACCAGCTGGCTCGCGGCGTGGGTAAAAAAGCGGAAGCCTGGGCTACCGGCCTGAAATATGACGCCAACAATATCTACCTGGCGACCATGTATTCTGAAACCCGCAAAATGACCCCGATCAGCGGCGGTTTTGCGACTAAAGCGCAGAACTTTGAAGCGGTGGCACAGTACCAGTTCGACTTCGGCCTGCGTCCGTCCCTGGGCTACGTGCTGTCAAAAGGTAAGGATATCGAAGGCGTGGGTAGCGAAGACCTGGTCAACTATATCGACGTCGGCCTGACCTACTACTTCAACAAAAACATGAACGCCTTCGTTGATTATAAAATCAACCAGCTGAAGAGCGATAATAAACTGGGTCTTAGCGACGACGACATCGTTGCCGTGGGCATGACCTACCAGTTCTGATTATCCTGACGTATACAGTAAAAAAGCCGTTGCGGTTTACGCAGCGGCTTTTTCTTATGGTGAATTAGCGGTTTTTAGCCAGGTGCCGGCGATCGTCGTTCATCGTTATCTGGGCGTTATACTCTTTCGGCAGACGACGCGCCTGATAGAAAGCCGATTTCCAGTACGGATTGTCCAGCGAGGAGCGCATTACGCCCTGGCTGGCCGAGGCGTGGAGAAAATCATGGTTGGTGTCATAGAAGCCGACGTGCATGCCGCCGTTAATGCGAAAGAACACCAGGTCTCCAGGGCGCAGCTGCTGCGGCCTGACCCGCTCGCCCATCCGCAGCAGTTCTTTGGTCGTGACCCTGTCCATCGGCAGGTTGAAGCGGTCCTTCAGCGTGCGCCAGACGAAGCCGGAACAATCGACCCCGCTTTCATCGGTGCCGCCCCACTCATAGGGCGTACCGTGCCAGGTATGCATCTGATCGTGCAGCGCGGCGAGCACCGGGATCAGGTCATCTGAACCGCCGTCGATAGGCGCATATTCATGATGGGCTGCGGTTTTCGGGTGCTTAGCCGGGGATGAACATCCTGCCAAAATCAAAAAAGGAACAAATAATAAGGCATGCGCAAGCTTAGGCTTCATATCATTATTTTCATAGTGAGCTATAGAACGGAATTATTTATAGCGTATTCACCATACTGCCAGAATGGGATAGGGTGATATTTACGAAACCTTACGTTAGCTGCGCGCATAACTGGTCGCGCCGGCGGCGCAGAGAATATTGGTGTTAACATTTTTAATCTCATTTATTAATAAATAATTTCACTATTAAACAATATTTCACGGGAAACTATGCGGGCGCGCCTATTCCGGCTGATGGCAAGGTGAAAGATCCTCATCATTTCGGCATTGCGCCGCCGGGCCGCCCTCCAGTACTTTTATGGCATAAAAGAGAGAACAGGGCGGGTCTATGCATCTGGATTTTCGCCAACTGCGCAACTTTGTGGCGTTGGTTGAGTACGGTACCTTTAATCGTGCGGCGGAGGCGGTGTGCCTGTCGCAATCGGCCTTCAGCCGCAGCATCCAGGCGCTCGAACAGAGCGTCGGCCATCCTTTATTTGACCGTCAGAGCAGGCTACCGACGCTCACGCTGCACGGGCAAAAGCTGCTGCCGTACGCCCGGCGGTTTCAGGAGCTGAACGTCGAGCTCAGCAGCCAGCTGCGGGAGGCGGATGATGCGCAAAACGGCGAGGTCGCGTTTGGCTGCGGCCCGGCGCCCTCCGCGCGCCTGATCCCGGCCGCCGTGGGTGAGTTTCACCGTCTGCTGCCGCAGGCGCGGGTGCGCTTTCAAATTGATAACTGGTTTGCCCTGCATCATGCGCTCACCACCCAGCACTATCCTTTTGTGGTGGCCGACAGCTGGCAGGCCGAACTGGATCCGCAGCTGCGGGTCCAGCCGCTCAGCCCGCAGCGCTGCTTCTTCGTCTGCCACGCCGACCATCCGCTGGCAAAGCGGGGGCCGGTCTCTATCCAGGAGATGCTGCGCTATCCTTTTGCCGCGCCGTACTTGCCGCCCGGAGTGCGCAAAGTGCTGGCGACCCTCAGCCAGCAGCAGGACTTTGCCCCGGCGATTCAGTGCGACCATATCTACGCGCTGCTCTCCACCCTGGCGCATACCGACGCGATAAGCTTCGCCAGCGAAGACGGCTTTGCGCTTTGCCAGCACAGCCACCGGCTGGTCAAGCTGGAGCTAAGCGACCTGCCGGACGAGTGGCGGCTGATGCAGACTCGGTTTGCGATTATCTCCCCGGTTCACGCCGCGCAGCCGCCGTTGGTGGCAAAGCTGATAGAGGTTATCCTGCACGCCGACCGTCTGCATCAGCTGCAGCTCCTGGATCGGGAGGAGAGGGGCTAACCGCCGTTTAGCGCCTGCCCTTTGGCATCGTACTGCGGCCAGCGCTTTTCCAGGCCCTGCGTTTTTAGCGCCCGTTCGACAAACTGTCCGTCCACCCACTGACCGACGTCAAAAGCGCTGCGGATCAGGCGGCCGGATTGCGCCTGCCCGACGCTGCTGCTGAAGCTGTCGGTGAGGAACGGGTCGATGCGCGGGGAGGTGGTGAAGTTAAGATCCTGCGGCTGCAGCTCCTCCAGGAACAGCGCCTGCGGGATCTGGCTCTGCTGCGCCATCTCTGCCGACCAGGCGTCCCGGTTGGCCGGGTCGCTGATTTCAGCGGCGTTCTTCACCAGCACGTCGATAATCTGCTGGGTGGCCTGCGGCCAGGCCGCAATAAAGGTTTGCGTCCCGAGGAAGCCGGCTTGAGTGGTGTTCTGACGGCCGGAATCGCCGCTTTTCACCACCACGTCTATCTTATCTCCGCGCAGCGCCAGCAGCGAGACGCCGCCCCAGACCGCATCGACGCGACCGGCCGCCAGCGCGGCTTTGCCGGCGTTCCAGTCGAGATTAATCACCTGCATGCTGCGTTCGTTAAGACCGACGGTTTGTAAGGCGCGATCGAAGGCCAGCTGATCCGCCGTACCGCGATAGACGGCCACCCGTTTCCCCTTCAGGTCCGCGAGCTTTTTAATTCCCGAGGCGGTGGTTGCCGCGAGGTAAGATTCGGAGCCGCGGCTGCCCAGCAGCAGGCGCGTCGGGAGCCCGTTGGCTTTGCCGATAATCGCCGCCAGATCGCCGAGGTAGACAAAATCAAGCTGCCGGTTGGCCAGCGCCTCATTCACCGCCGGGCCCGCGCCTTTGAAAAACTGCCACTGCACCTCCACGCCCTGCGGCTTAAACACCTCTTCCAGCTGATGGCGGATAAACGCCATGCCGACGGGCCCTTCGATAAACGGCTTACTGCCCGCGCTTTGATCCGGCACGCCGATGCGGATCGTGCGCAGCTCCTCGCCCTGAGCGCCGGCCAGCAGGCCAACGGCGGCGACCAGCGCCAGCAGGGTGCGGCTAAAAAATGCTTTCATCATAAGTTATTGCTCCTCTGAGTTTTTTTCTCACCCTAAAGAGCCGAAGGGCCGGGTGTTAAATGCTTTTATGCGCAGAGCAAAGCTGAAAAAAAGCTAAGCCAGGGGCCGCGTGCCCGGCAGGCTGAAATGCATTCGCTGCATCGGGATTATTCGTCTAACGCAATGGCGGCAGGGCGCAAGGAACGTTTTTATAGCGCTATAACTTCAGCAAAAGTGGACCGATATGTCGCAGATGATCTTAAAAACAGGCGCACCGGGCAGGCCGCAGTTCAGGCTAAACGGTTGGCCGTGGCTGCTGCCCGCGCTGCTGCTGCTGCTGTGGTACGTCGCCGCCCGCGAACGCTGGATGGCGGAGCAAATCCTGCCCGCGCCGTCGGTCGTTGCCGATACCGCGCTGTCGCTGCTGAGCGGCGATCTGCTGGCGCAGTGGGGATTCAGCCTCCAGCATCTGGCGCTGGGCCTGCTGCTGGGAGCCTTGGCCGGAACGCTGCTCGGGGCGCTGTTCGGCCTGGTTCCGTCTGCCACCCAGCGGATCGAGCCGCTGTTTTACGCCCTGGCGCAAATTCCGACGCTGGGCTGGATCCCGCTGTTTATGGTGATATTCGGCATTGATAACGGCCTCAAGCTGGCGGTTATCGTCAAAACCACCGTGGTGCCGATGACCATCAATACCCAGCAGGCGGTCAGCGGCGTACCGCTGACGCTGAGCGAAGCGGCAAGGGTCATGAACTTCTCCCGCTGGCAGCGGCTGCGCTGGCTGGTGATCCCGGCGAGCCTGCCGGGCTGGTTTACCGGTCTGCGGCTGGCCCTTTCGCAGGCCTGGGTATCGCTGATCGTCGTTGAGCTGCTGGCCTCTTCCGAAGGGATTGGCTACCTGATGGTCTGGGGGCGCCAGCTGTTTCAGCTGGATATCGTCTTCGTCACCATCGCGGCGGTGGGCCTCAGCGGCATGGCGATGGAGTGGGCGGCCAACCGGGCCTGCTCCCGGCTGGTGTTCTGGCCGCAGCCGGCCACCGGGCGCCTGGCCTGGAAACCGCAGGCCAGCTGGCGGGCGTTACAGCTGCCGCTGGTGCTGCTGGCAATGTGGCAGCTGGCCAGCAGCTGGGGCTGGATCGATAGCGTACTTTTCTCGTCGCCGCTGGCGGTGGCCGAGCGCTTTATTCAGGGAGCGGCAAGCGGCGAGCTGGCTGCGGCGATGCTCGCAAGCCTGGGACGGGCGTTTGCCGGCGGCGCGCTGGGTATCGCCGGCGGGCTGCTCTGCGGACTGCTGCTGGCGCTGCGCCCGCGCGCCGGAGCGATCTTTACCCCGACGCTTAACGTCCTGCGCCATATCGCCCTGTTTGCCTGGCTACCGCTGCTGACCGCATGGGTCGGCAACGATAACGGCGGCAAAATCGTGTTCATCGCCCTGGCATCCTTTTTCCCGATGTTCTTCAGCACCCTGCAGGCCGTTCTTCAGCGCAGCCCGCAGCTGGATGAGGTTGCCAGGGTGCTGCGCCTGAGCGGCCTGACGCGCCTGCGCAGTCTGATCCTCCCCGGCGCCGCCGCGGGTATTTTTGCCGGCCTGCGCCTGGCGCTGATTTACGCCTGGCTTGGCAATATCGGCGCGGAGTATTTCATGTCCTCCGGCGTGGGTATCGGCAGCCTGATGATCAATGCCCAGCAGCTGCTGGATATGCCGACCATTCTCTGCGGCATGGTGCTGATCGGCATCACCGGCGCTGCGCTGGATAAAGCCGGACGTTTACTGGAAATTCGCGCCACCCGCTGGCGCCAACAGGAGTCGCTATGACCACTTCACCCCTGGTCTCTTTTGACCGCGTCCGTAAATCCTGGCAGCAGGTGACGGCGCTACAGAACTTCAGCCTGGATATCGCCGCCGGCGAGCTGGTGGCGCTGGTAGGCAGCAGCGGCTGCGGTAAATCAACGCTGCTGCGGATGCTGGTCGGCCTCGAATCCGCGACCCAGGGCGAGATTCGTATCCACGGCGAGCCGGTGACCGGCGTCGGCAAAGAGCGCGGCATCGTGTTTCAGGAGCCGCGCCTGTTTCCGTGGCTTAACGTTATCGACAACGTGATGCTCGGCCTGGCGGATGAGCCGCTGAGCCGGACGGAGAAACGCCAGCGGGCGCTGGAAATGCTGGAGCGCGTCCAGCTCACCGAGTTTGCCAGCGCGCTGCCCGCCCAGCTCTCCGGCGGTATGGCGCAGCGGGTGGCGATCGCCCGCGGACTCGTCGGCCGCCCGCAAATTCTGATGCTGGATGAACCTTTCGGCGCGCTGGATGCCCTGACGCGCCATACCCTGCAGCAGGAGCTGCTGCAGATCCACCAAAGCGCGGGAACCACCACGCTGCTGGTGACGCACGATGTGGAAGAGGCGGTCGCGCTGGCCGACCGGGTGGTGGTGCTGTCGCCGCGCCCGGGACGGATACGCGAAGTGGTGAGCCTTGAGCTCCCCCATCCGCGCCGGCGCGAAGAGGCCTCTTTTACCGCCGCCTGCCGCCAGATCCGCAATCTGATTACTTCTCTGCCTGATACCGTTATTTAAGGAGCAACACCATGGGACATCCTTCCGTTTACCCGACCGGCGCCACCGTTTACGATCCCGCGCGTGCCTGGAGCGGCTACACCCTTTTCCAGGCCACCGAGCGCGGCGCGGTGCTGGTGGATATGAACGGTCAGGTGGTACGCGAATGGCCTGAACTGCACGGATTTCCCAATAAAATCCTGCCCGGCGGCGCGATACTCGGCCACAGCGGCGAGCGCGATCCGCGCTACGGCATGCAGGATATGCTCGACCTGATCCAGGTGGACTGGGAGGGGAACGTGACCTGGAAGTTCGATCGCTACGAACGGGTCAGCGATCCCGGCAATGAAACGCGCTGGATGGCGCGCGCGCATCATGATTACCAGCGCGCCGGCAACCCGGTAGGCTACTACGCGCCGGGGCTGGAGCCGCAGGTGGAGGGGGGAAATACGCTGATCCTCGCTCACACCAATCTGGTTAATGCCGACATCTCCGACAAGCTGCTGCTGGATGACACGATTATTGAAGTCGACTGGCAGGGCAACGTGGTCTGGGAGTGGCGCTGCAGCGACCATTTTCACGAGCTTGGCTTCGACGATGCGGCGCGCACCGCGCTGTACAACAACCCCAATATGCGCGCCAGCGGCGGTGGAATGGGCGACTGGATGCATATCAACTCGATGTCGGCGCTGGGGCCGAATAAATGGTATGACGCCGGGGATCGGCGCTTCCATCCCGACAATATTATCTGGGACGCTCGCGAATCCAACATTATCGCCATCATTGATAAGCAGAGCGGTCGCATCGTCTGGCAGCTTGGCCCGGATTACAGTAAGCCGGAGCTCAAGCACATCGGCTGGATTATCGGCCAGCATCACGCCCATATGATCCCCCACGGGCTGCCGGGCGCGGGCAATATTCTCATCTTCGATAACGGCGGCTGGGCCGGATACGGCGCGCCAAACCCGGCGTCGGCGGATGGGGTGAAAAACGCCTGGCGCGATTACTCGCGGATCCTTGAGATCAACCCGCTGACCCTTGATATCGAGTGGCGCTACTCGCCCTATGAAGCGGATCTTCCGCAGCCAACCGACTCGTACCGCTTCTACAGCCCGTATATCAGCAATATGCAGCGTCTGGAAAACGGCAATACCTTGATTAACGAAGGCTCGAACGGGCGCGTTTTTGAAGTGACCCGCGACCATGAGATCGTCTGGGAATATATTTCACCGTTCTGGGGCAAGACGCTGAATAACAATATGGTCTACCGCGCCTACCGCATCCCCTACGCCTGGATACCGCAGCTGGCGCAGCCGCAGGAGACGCCGATCGCGGCGGTGGACGTGCGGACGTTACGCCAGCCCGGCGCGGCGGCCGCGGGCCCGGCGCAGAGCGTGGTGCGGGTAGCGGGGGTGCAGCCGTACAGCAAAAGCGCCGATGCGCTGTGCGTGGCGACCGACAACGATACCCTGCGCCGCAGTCCGAAGCTGTTCCGCGTGGCGGAAAGCGCCTTCACTCCCCTGACCGCGGCGCAGGACCTGGAAAGCGAGCGGCCAATACTGCTGTTTGTCGGCGCTGAGCGCTGCGTGCATTGCCGTAAACTCTGGCAGCTGCTGGCGCAGGAAAAGGTTGCGCAACGGATCGCGGCGCTGGACCGGCGCTATCTCGATGCCGATCGGCACCAGGATCTGGCGACGACCCTCGGGGTTCGCGGTCTGCCGACGCTGCTGCTGATCGAGCGGGGGCAGCCGACGGCGCGGGCGCCTGCGCAACTGTCGGTTGAAAATCTGCTGGCCTGGCTGAGCAGCGCGCCGGAGTCGTGATCCGTCGTTGAGGGCTGGCTTTATGCCGGCCCGGGTTGATGGGCGGATATTTCGTTTGCTACCTTGAGGCGGTGGCGTGACGGCGGACAGGCTGGGCGGATCATTCTGCTGTCATCTTTCTTAAGCATGCTCTGGCGAGCCTGTTTACTGATTAGGGAAAATTAACGATGTCCAAAACTCTCACGATCTTCGATCTGGATAACACCTTGATTAAGGGTGACAGCAGTACGGTATGGAGCCGTTTTCTGGTGAGGGAAGGATGGACCGGCGACCCGGACTATCTGGCGCGAGAAGCGATGCTGATGGAGGATTACGATCGCGGTGAGATGAATATCGCCGATTACGTGGCGCTGATCCAGGCGCCGCTGATTGGCGTACCGCAGGCGGAAGTCGACGGCCTGGTCGCCCGCTGCGTGCGCGAGGAGATCCTGCCCCGCGTCTACCCGCAGGCGTGGGAGGTTATCCGCACGCTACGGGCGCGCGGCGAACAGATGCTGGTGATCTCGGCGTCGGTCAGCCTGCTGGTGCAGGCGGTGTCCGATGAGCTGGGCATCGACCAGGCGTTAGGCATTGACGTAGAGATGGCTGATGGCGGCTATACCGGCGTGATTGCCGGGACGCCGAGCTATCAGCATGGGAAGGTGATTCGGCTGGCTGAGTGGCGGCAGGCCTACCCGCAATTCGGCGGAGAGGTGACGTTTTATACCGATTCAATTAACGATCTGCCGCTGTGCCTGCACGCCGACCGCGTGCGGCTGGTCAACCCTTGCCCGCAGCTGACGGCGGCGAATGAGGAGCACCGGTGGCCGGTGCTTCACTGGCAGCTTTGATCTCCCCGGGCAGGCGCATCGCGCCGCCTCGGGGACGTTCGCGATATCAGGATTTAAACAGCGGCACTACGCTGCCGCCGATATAGCGCCGACGGAGCCAGGCGGAGAGCATATCCATCGCCATCACCACTACCACCAGCAGGAGGGTGATAAACATCACCACGTCCCAGTTCCACAGGCGCATATTTTCCGCGTAAATCAGGCCGATCCCGCCGGCGCCGACGAAGCCCAGCACCGCTGCGGAGCGGGTGTTGGACTCGATTTGATACAGGCTCAGGGCCAGAAACGTCGGGAAGGATTGGGTGAAAATGCCGAAGCGGTGTTTCTGCAGGCCGTTGGCGCCGACGGCGGTTAGCCCGCGACCCGGTGAGCGGTCTACCGCCTCATGGCCTTCGGCATACAGGCGGCCGAGCAGGCCGGTATCCTGCATAATAATCGCCAGCACCCCGGCCAGCGGCCCGAGGCCGACGGCGCGCACGAAAATCAGCCCCCAGATAGCCATATCGATCCCGCGCAGGACGTCAAACAGCCGACGCATCAGCAGGGCGATAATCCCCGGAATAAAGCCGCGCATAATATTGCGCGCCGCGAGGAAAGAGAGCAGCAGGGCGATGACCGTGGCGGTGATCGTCCCGACGAAGACAATCGCCAGGGTAATCGCGATCTGCGTGAAATAGTAGCGGAACGGCCAGTTAAAAAAGTCGTGCCACACGAACATGCGCAGCAGATAGCGGCTGATTTGCTGCAGCCCGGTGGTGAGCTGCTCCCCGCTGATGCCAAACTGCATGAAGAACCAGACGTAATAGAGCACGCTCAGCAGCGCCAGCAGGCCGACGTAGCGTAAATAGCGTCCCTGGGCCTGATACAGCGCCCTATGCTGGCGGCGGCTGGCGGCGATATCCGGTTGGTTTTGCCACTGACTCATTTTTTACCCTCGAGAACCCACTGTCGCAGGCGGCCGGACAGCATATCCAGCAGCGAGACCACGATGATGATCAGCAGCAGCGTGAGGCTGACCTGATCGTAACGATCGAGCTTAATGTTGGTCATCAGCTCCTGGCCGATCCCCCCGGCGCCAACCAGCCCAAGAATGGTTGAGGAGCGGAAGTTGATCTCCAGGCGCATAAAGCCGTAGGAGAGAAAAATCGGTTTTACCTGCGGCCACAGGGCGAAGCGAACCCGCTGCAGCGGCGAGGCGCCGCAGGCCATCAGCCCGCGAACCGGCTTGTCCTGAGCGCTTTCCACCGCTTCATAAAACAGCTTGGTCAGGCTGCCGATGGTGTGCAGCATCAGCGCCAGAAAGCCGGGGATCGCGCCAATGCCGAAGGCCATCACGAAAATGACCGCCCACGCCAGCTCCGGCATGGTACGCAAAAAGGCGACTAAAACGCGGATGGCGAAACGCAGCGGCGGCGGCGACCAGGCGTTGTTGGCGGCGAGAAAGGCCAGCAGGGTGGCGATGACTACGGCGACCAGGGTAGATGCCAGCGCCAGCTGCAGGGTTTCCCAAATCAGCGGCAGCTGGATCGGCAGGCGGTAGCCCCAGTAGGCGAACGACCCCTTGGTATGCGAATCGGCGAACAGATCGCTGACGTGAAGCGTCGGCAGCGTCTCAAACATGTAATCGAGAAAGTTTGGCAGGGAGTGCCAGATGGTGAAGAGATTAAATTCAGCCGCGCTGCCCGCGGCGAAGTAAAGAACCAGTAAGAGCAGCGACCAGCTAAAGGTGTCGCGCTTCTGCCGCGCGCGTACCTGCTGGTAATAGCGTTCAAATTCGGTATTCGAAATATTCATACGTCAACGGGTCTTCAGCATACCGCCGCCTCGCGCTTGATAAGCCGGGAGGCGGCGTGGAGGCGGGATTAACGGGCGCTAACCAGCTCGCGCTTCATATCGATAATCTGCTGGAAATCGGCAACGCTACCCGGGCCGATATGCTGGGTGCCGCCCATCGCTTTGATAAAGCAGGCGTGGTTATCGGTATCCAGCTTTTTGATCGCGGTGATGACCTTGGCTTTAAAATCAGCCGGCAGCGCGTTGCTCACCAGGATCGGGCCGTTGGGGATCAGCGGCGATTGCCAGATGATGCGGATCTGCTTCATCAGATCCGGATGATCCATACGAATCAGGCGGTTGAACGCGCCCACGCTGTAGCCGCTGTTGTAGTCGCCAACCATAGAGGTCCAGGTCACCGCGCCGGCAAACTGGCCGTTCAGCACGCCCAGAATGTCCTGCTCGTGGCCGCCGGAGAAGGTCACGCTGGAGAAGAAGTTGTTATATTTATTATCCGTGGTGCCGCCAAATTTCTGCTTAAAGGTTTGGTTCGGAATCAGGAAGCCGGAGGTTGAATCCGGGTCGGCAAAGCCAAAGGCTTTGCCTTTCAAATCGTCTAAAGATTTATACGGGCTGTCGGCTTTAACGATAACCACCGAGTGGTAGCCGCGGGACTGATCTTTATCATCCACGGCGATGCCGACAATATCGACCGCTTTCGGGTTATTAATATAAACCGAGGCGTAAGAGGAGGGCGACATGCTTAATACCACGTCAACCTTACCGCCCAGCAGGCCCTGAATGACGCCGGAGTAATCGGAAGAGTTACGTAATTTCGTATCGACGTTCAGCTCTTTATCGAGAAAGTCTTTCACACACTGGTTATCACCAATTTGCTGGGTGGCGTTCTGGCCGCCGAGGATCCCCAGATTTAACTCTTTCGGCTGCCCGGCAGCGCTTGCCTGCCATGCCATCATAATGCCCGCGATCGCTGCGGATAAACGAACTGCGCCAGTGATATATTGTTTCATTATTTTGCCCGTGTGAGTGGAAATTAATGCAATTGGCTAATTTCATCCCCGTACAGCCGATGCAGAATATCCTGATTCAGCTGAGAGGGATGGTCGTCAAAAATAATGTTGCCCCGCGCCACGCCGATAACCCGCGTGCAGTATTCTTTAACCAGCTCGACCGAGTGCAGGTTGACCATCACGCTGATGCCCTGCTCGCTAATTTCGCGCAGCACGTTCATGATGCGCTGCGTATTTTTCGGGTCGAGAGAGGCGACCGGCTCATCGGCCAGCAAAATACCGGGGTTCTGCATCAGCGCGCGACAGATAGCCACGCGCTGCATCTGCCCGCCGGAGAGATTTTCCGCCCGCTGCAGCGCATGCGGCAGCATGTTCATCCATTCGAGCAGGGAGATGGCGCGCGCCCGGTCGGCATCGGGGAAGACTTTGAACAGCGACTTCAGCGTCGAGGTCTGGCTCAGGCGGCCGAGCAGCACGTTAGTCAGCACATCAAGGCGCGGCACCAGGCAGAAGTCCTGGAAAATCATCCCGCATTCGCTACGCCAGGCGTTCAGCGCCCGGCCCTTAAGTTTGGCGACATCGTGCGGCGTGCCGAGTTCCGGATAGCTGAGGATCTCGCCGCTGGTGGCGCTGTGGGTGCCGTTAAGCACGTGCAGCAGGGTTGATTTACCCGCGCCGGAGCGGCCGATAACGCCCACCAGCTCGCCGGCGTGGAGATCGAAGCTGATGCCATCCAGCACGGTTTGCTGCGCGCTGTAGGACTTGCTCAGGCCGCGCACGCTTAAGACTTTCCGCTGCCGATCGGTATCTGGCTGACTAAATTGTGGATAATCGGTATCGGTTACCGCGGCGAGAGAACTATTCATAACAGCGTCCAGGTTCGTCATTAAACTGGGCACTATTAATGGCGTTTTATATGATCGTTATATGACGGTAAGGCGAACAAATAGTGAACGGTGGCGATTTATCGCCGCAGAATGGGCGAAAATAATGCCCTCCGATGACGAAGGGCAGGGAAGCAACGGGCCTGGAGCGTCCGCGATTTTTATGCCGACTTCAGCCGCTTCCGCCAGCGAAAACGGCGGCTTGCCAGCAGGCTCAGGCCGCAGCACAGCAGATAGTAGACCGCGCCGGTGAAGACAAAAATTGCCAGCGGGTAGATCTGGACGCGGTTGTTCACCTGGCCGGCGACGGTGGTGAGCTCCGGGACGTTGACGATAAACGCCAGCGACGTATCCTTCAGCAGGCCGATAAAAATCCCCACCAGCGAAGGCTGAACGTTGCGCAGCGCCTGCGGCAGCAGAATCAGGCGCAGCGCCTGTCCGGCGGAAAAGCCCTGCGTCCGCGCCGCCTCATACTGGCCGTTGGGAAGCGACTGCAGGCCGGCCAGCACCGAGTGCATCACCGAGGCGGCGGTAAACCACGCCAGCGCCAGCGTCACCGTAACGGCGCCCGGTAGATCGCTGCCGGTCAGCATAGGCAGCAGATACCATAGCCAAAAAATAACGAAAATCAGCGGAATACCGCGAATGATTTCGGCCCACAAAAACAGCAGCCGACGGACGGTTCCGCCATAGCGCCAGGCGACGGCGGCCAATAGAACGCCGCCGGGTAGCGCCAGCGCCGCTGCGCCAACGGCCATCATCAGCGTCAGGGCCACGCCGCCGGGAATACCTTCCGCCAGGCGTCCCCACAGCAGGTAGTCGAGATTATCGGCGATAACCGCCAGATTAGCGTTCATGCTGGGCTCTCCTGTGCGGGTTCTTACCCGGGCCGAGGCGCGTCAGCAGCAGCCCCAGCGCCACGCCGAGCGCCAGATACAGCGCCGTACCGACGGCGAAGGCTTCCAGCGCATGGGCGTTATAGCTCTCAATTTGCCGCACCTGATAGGTCAGTTCGGCAAAGCCAATGCCGCTCGCCAGCGAGGAGAGCTTCATCAGGTTCAGATACTGGCCGACAATCGGCTGCCAGGCGTTAGCCAGCCCCTGCGGCAGCAGAATATGGCGCAGCTCTCCCCACGGGGTAAATCCCTGCGAGACGGCCGCTTCCCGCTGGCCGCTACCGACCGCGCGCAGCCCGGAGGCGATCTCTTCGATCAGGAACGCCGAGGTAAATACCCCCAGCCCCCACATCGAGCAGATAAACTCCGGCGTCAGCCACCAGACGTTACCCGGCAGAATCGACCAGGAATGGTCGGCGTTGATAAAATCACGGGCGCCGAGGGGCAGCAGGTTCCAGGCGGCAAAGTACCAGAACAGCAGCTGCACCAGCAGCGGGGTGTTGCGAAACAGCGAAACCCAGCAGGCCACCAGCCAGCGCCCCGGCCTGCCGCCGCCGAGGCGAAGCGCCAGCAGCAGAATAGCCAGCACGGTCGCCAGCGCCATCCCGGCAACGCTGACCCACAGGGTGGTGAGAAAACCGGAGACTATCCACTGCAGCGGCTGCCCGCTGAGTACGCCGTGCCAGTCGAGAATCGGCGTCACTCGAGGCCCTCCTGGTGCAGCGGATTAAGCACCTTTTGCAGAAAACGGCGGGTGCGGGCGTGCTGCGGCCGGGCGAAAAATTCCGCCGGCGGCGCAACTTCGAGGATATCGCCGCCGTCGATAAACACCACCCGGTCGGCAATCTCGCGGGCAAACTGCATCTCGTGGGTGACCACCACCATGGTGATGCCGCTGTGCGCCAGCGTTTTCATCACCTGCAGCACTTCGCCGATCATCTCCGGATCGAGCGCCGAGGTCGGCTCGTCAAACAGAATAATTTGTGGTGAAGAGGCGAGGGCGCGGGCGATGGCTACGCGCTGCTGCTGGCCGCCGGAGAGCTGGGCCGGCATCTGGCGGGCCTTATCCTCCAGACCCACCTGCTGCAGCAGCTCCAGCGCCCGCTGGCGGGCCGCGCTTTTCGTCCAGCCGTGCACGCGCTCCAGCGCCAGGGTGATATTTTCCTGCGCCGTCAGGTGGGCGTAGAGATTAAACTGCTGAAACACGAACCCGACGCGGCTGCGCAGCTGGCGTAACGCGCCGGCGGTGAGCCGACGCGTTGGCCTGCCGTCGATCAGGATCTCGCCGTCGCTCAGGGTTTCGAGCTGGTTGATCAGGCGGATCAGCGTTGATTTCCCCGAACCGGAAGGACCCAGGATCGCCACCACTTCCCCGGGATTTATCTGCAGATCGACGCCGTTAAGCACCCGATGGTCGCCGTAGCTTTTTGCCGCTTTGCGCAGTTCGATACTGGCGTTCTGCAGATGTGAAAAATCCGCGGACGAGGCCGCGGAGCGTGAAAATAAACCCGATAACATATTATTTAGCTTCTATGGTAAACGCGCGCGGCTGTGGGGTTTTGGTCGCCGGGCCGAACCAGACGTCGTAAATTTTCGCAGCCTGGCCGGATTTCTCCAGGTTCACCAGCTCGTCGTTCACCGCTTTCAGCAGCGCCGGTTCGCCTTTCTTCACGCCGACGCCGATCTCTTCTTTGCTCAGCAGATCGGGGATGATTTTAAAGTTGGCCTTATCCGGCGCTTCCGCCAGCAGGCCGGCGAGAATGGTGCTGTCCTGGGTAATCGCCTGCACGTTGCCGTTACGCAGCGCGGTCAGCGCGAGCGGAATATCGTCATAGGAGAGCACGCGCGACTGCGGGAAGCGCTGGTGCAGCGCCTGTTCGCCGGTCGTGCCTTTTACCGCCCCGATGCGCGCTTTGCTGTAATCGTCGAGCTTATCCGCCGATTTAGCCGGCACGAGGAACTGCTGGCCGGTGACAAAATACGGCGTTGAGAAATCAATAACCTGCGCTCGTTCCGGAGTGATGGTGATATCGGCAACAATCAGATCGGCCTTACCGGATTGCAGCAGCGGAATACGGTTGGCCGGGTTGGTGGCGACCAGCTCCAGCTTCACGCCGAGCGATTTAGCCAGCGCCTGGGCGAAATCAACGTCATAGCCGACGATCTGGTGCGTTTTGGGGTCAACCGAGCCAAACGGCGGGTTGGCGTCGAAGGTGGCGACTTTCACCACGCCGGCGGCTTTGATATCTGCCAGCTGGTCGGCCTGAGCCTGCGCGGCAAGCACCAGAATGCCCAGCGCCAGTGCAATTTTTGTTTTTGTCTTGCGCATTATTATATCCCCTGAGTCCCTGTATATGTTTTGTGGTTATTACGCTCCCACAAATTGGCCGCTGACGGCAAAGAAGAAAAAGTTCTTATCTATAGCGAAAAAGAACTTAGCAAGCTCATGGGTATTGGGCGGGGGCAGCGCCTGCGCGGCGAGTCTGGAGAAGACGCGTAATATGCATCTTCCGGGATTGAAAAGACGGAATTGATATTTCCCGACCGTCGCAAGCTGTGGTTGAAATAGAGTCAGGAAAAATGCTTTCCGACGGAGGAAAAAATGAAAGTCGCATTATGGCAACGAGTGACGCGCTGGCTGGCTTCGTTATCTAACGTTGAAGCCGGACAGCAGGATACCCAGCGAATGATGGAGGCCATATTACCGGTCGCCAGCCTGTATGGCATTGATATGGGGAATGTCGAAACACGGTGGTTTCGCCATGATAAAACATACTGAGCGGCGCTGGATGCGCGAAGCCTACTGGAACGAGGTGTGCTTTGTGTAGCAAAAGGCTGCTTGAGGTTGCGGCGATCGGAGTCATCTGCCGCAGCCCCGAGCAGCTTTAGTCTGCCCCAATGACCCGGGGTTTCACCCTGCCATGCAGGGCCGGATTATCGCTTTCATCCTTCAGACGTACGCCGGTCAGCCGGCGCAGAAAAGCCTGCTCCAGCAGCCACGCCAGCTTAAAGGCGGCGGCATCATAGCTCAGTCCTTCCGGGCGAATATTCGAAATACAGTTGCGCTCTGACTCCAGCCGCTGACGATGAGGTTGCCAGGTCAGATAAACTCCCAGGCTGTCCGGGGAAGAGAGCCCCGGCCGTTCGCCAATCAGTATCGCCACCGCGCGAGCCTGCAGCGTTTCGCCAATATCATCCCCCAGCGCTACCCGAGACTGATGAGCCAGCACCACCGGCGCGAGGCTAAGCCCCAGCGTTTGCAGATAGGGCAGCAGGGCGCGGATCAGCGGCAGGGCCTGGCGCTGCACCGCGTAAGAGGAGAGTCCGTCGCCAATCACCAGCAGCAGGTCGGCGGGGCGTGCGCCGCTGGCGGCGAGATCCGCGCGACTCTCATCGTTCAGCCGTCGCCCCAGATCGGGGCGGTTAAGATAGATATGACGATCGGCGGCGGCGCTATGCACCGTCAGCGACGAGAGGCCCAGCTGCGCCAGCGGGGATACCAGCCCTTCGCTGTCAAAGGGCTGGTGGATGGCGTCGCGCGCCCGGGCGTGAGCGAGGCCAAAATTCAGCACCTCGCGGGTTGGCAGGCTGGCGCCGCTGCGGCCCAGCGCAATGCGCGCATCGGTAAATTCACGTAGCGGGTTCCAGGCGTCGGGGCGATTCATACCGGTTCTCCTTACGCCATCACGGAAAGCAGAGGATGGCGGGCGTCGGTCAGGCGCAGCGCGCCGTCCGGGTTGGTTATCTGCATTTTCGTCAGCCAGGCGGCGAACTCCGGCGCGTGCCTGAGGCCCAGCAGGCGGCGGGCGTACAGGGCATCGTGGAACGAGGTGCTTTGGTAGTTGAGCATGATATCGTCCGCGCCGGGAACGCCGATTAAAAAGGTCAGCCCGGCGGCGCACAGCAGGGTCAGCAGGGTATCCATATCATCCTGATCCGCCTCGGCGTGGTTGGTATAGCAAACGTCGCAGCCGATCGGTAGCCCCATGATCTTGCCGCAGAAATGATCTTCGAGACCGGCGCGAATAATCTGCTTCCCGTCATAGAGATATTCCGGGCCGATAAAGCCCACCACGGTATTGACCAGCAGCGGATCGAAATGGCGGGCGACGGCGTAGGCGCGGGCTTCGCAGGTTTGCTGATCGACGCCGTGGTGGGCGTTAGCCGAAAGACAGCTCCCCTGGCCGGTTTCAAAATACATGACGTTGCTGCCGAGGGTGCCGCGGTTGAGGCTCAGCGCGGCCTCCCTGGCTTCCTGCAGCAGCGCCAGATTGATACCGAAGCCGCCGTTGGCCGCTTCGGTACCCGCCACCGACTGGAACACCAGGTCCACCGGCGCGCCGCGCTCAATCAGCTGCAGGGTGTTGGTGACGTGGGTCAGAATGCAGGACTGGGTGGGGATCGCAAAGCGCTGAATAATATCGTCGAGCATATGGTTGAGCTGCGCCAGCACCGGCAGGCTGTCGCTGGCCGGGTTGATGCCAATGACCGCATCGCCCGCGCCGTACAGCAGGCCGTCGAGCATGCTGGCGGCAATGCCTTTCAGATCGTCGGTCGGATGGTTGGGCTGCAGACGCACGCTAAGATGCCCCGGCAGGCCAATTGTGTTGCGAAAGCGGGTGGTTACCTGGCATTTGCTGGCGGCGAGGATCAGGTCCTGGTTACGCATCAGCTTGCTGACCGCGGCCGCCATCTCCGGGGTTATCGCCCGCGCCACCTGCTGCAGGGTGGCGGTATCGGTGGCGTCGTCAAGCAGCCAGTCGCGAAAGTCGCCCACCGTCAGGTGGCTAATCGCCGTAAAGCGGCGGCTATCGTGCGTGTCGATAATCAGCCGGGTGACTTCGTCCTGCTCATAGGGGATCGGGGGGTTATCGAGGATCTCCTTTAGCGGCACCTCCGCCAGCGCCATTTTCGCCGCCATCCGCTCTTCGGCGCTATCGGCGATAATGCCGGCGAGGGCATCGCCGGATCGTGCCGGAGATGCCTTCGCCATTAACGTCTTCAGACTATCAAAGCGCCAGACCTGGCCTGATAGCGTTGTTTTATACATGCCGCCTCCTCAGGAGACTATACGAAGCTGCGGGTCCACCGGCGCGCGCTCGCGGGCCGCCGCGGTTTTACGAAACCACAGGTAGCCGCCGAGCATCATAGCCGCAAAAATCAGCGCCAGCAGCGTGTTGTACCAGACCATGGCCACCAGGCAGAGCACCGCCATCGCCAGAGCGAAGGCCGGCGCCCACGGATAGAGCGGCGCGCGGAACGGGCGAATCAGTTTCGGCTCGCTGCGGCGCAGTTTGAACAGCGCCGCCATCGAGGTGATATACATAACAATAGCGCCAAATACCGACATCGTGACGATGCAGGCGGTTAGCGGCATTCCGCTGATGGTGATCAGCGAGTCGGAGAAAATAGCGGCAATCCCCACCACGCCCCCGGCGAGGATCGCCAGATGCGGCGTGCGGGTGCGGCGGTTGAGCGCCGCCAGGCCGGCAGGCAGATAGCCGGCCCGGGCCAGCGAATAGATCTGCCGGGAATAGCCCATGATAATGCCGTGGAACGAGGCCACCAGGCCGAACAGCCCCAGCCATACCAGCATATGCAGCCAGCCGCTGCTGCTGCCAACCACGATTTTCATCGCCTGCGGCAGCGGGTCGTTGATGTTGGCGAGCGCCCGCCAGTCGCCGACGCCGCCGGCAAACACCATAACGCCGATCGCCAGCACGGTAAGGGTCAGGATCCCGCCGCCCAGCGCGCGGGGGATGGTACGCTGCGGATCTTTAGCTTCTTCGGCGGCCATCGACGCGCCTTCAATAGCCAGAAAGAACCAGATAGCAAAAGGAATGGCCGCGAACATTCCCGGCAGCGCCAGCCCGCTGAAGCTCTCAGCCCCGGCCCAGCCGTTAGCGGTAAAGTGGCTCCATGAGAAGCCCGGAGCGACCACGCCCATAAACACCAGCAGTTCGAAAATCGCCAGCAGGGTGACAATCAGCTCAAAGGTGGCGGCAATACCGACGCCGAGAATGTTCAGCGTCATAAAGATAACGTAGGCGCCGCAGGCCACCCATTTCGGGTCCAGCGCCGGAAACTGTACGTTGAGGTAGGCGCCAATCGCCATAGCAATCGCCGGCGGGGCGAAGACGAACTCAATCAGCGTCGCGAAGCCGGCAATAAAGCCGCCGGTGGGGCCAAAAGCGCGATAGGCGTAGGCGAACGGGCCGCCGGCGTGTGGGATCGCGGTCGTCAGCTCGGTGAAACTAAAAATAAAGGCGCAGTACATGGCGGCAACCGCCAGCGCCACGATCAGAAATCCCAGCGTCCCGGCCTGAGACCAGCCGTAGCTCCAGCCAAAATACTCCCCGGAAATAACCAGCCCGACGGCGATCCCCCACAGGCGGAAACTGCCGAGCGTTCTTTTTAGCGTTGTGGTTTGCTCTGTCATTTTTGCTACCTCGCCAGATAAAGTTACCCGGCTCACCACGCTATTTTATTTGCCAGTTTAGGCCTGGGCAGTGCTCAACAAAATACGCGAGTATTTTGAACGCCCTTTAGGGCGGCCCGCAGGGCGAGCGCAGTGAATAAATCCTCACGTACTACGTGTACGCTCCGGTTTTTGCGCGCTGTCCATGCCCAAACTGCCTGCAACAATGACGCCTGGTGAACCTGGTATTTCAGATATGTGGAGGGTTGCAAAGAGAGTGCCAGGTCAGAGCCCTGATAAATGTGGGGGGTTAGCCGCGGGACGATCCAAAAAAGGGCAGACTGCCTGCGCGAAGATATGCGCCGTGGTGCAGCTGCCCGGAAATGCGGCGCTAATCGAGAACGACGGCGCCTGCGTCTTTTTGAATCACCGGGCCTTCTTTCACCTTCAGGCTGAGCCCTTTCGTCTCCAGCTCGGCGTGGCGAATTCGCAGGCCGCGGGTGGCGTCGATGTTGACGTTGCTAAAGTGGAACCCGCTGAGCGGCGCTTCCGGGGTGCCGATAATATAGGCCGCCGCTTTGCTATCGCCGGTGGAGGTTAAATTCTCCACGGTGATATTGCTGAAGTGCGGGGTCCGATATTTGTCGAACGGCTGTTGCGGGTCGCTGTCCGGCGGATAGATCTGCTCGCCGAGGGTAAACCCTCCGGCCTGTAGCTGTTTGTCGACCTCGGCCTGCACGATAGGCGCGGCCTGGTAGTAAGCGGAGAAGACCAGCGGCACCTCGACGTTATGCATTTTGGTGTTGCGGTAAACGATATTTTTCACCTCGCCGCCTTTGCCGCGCGGGCTCTTAATGCGAATGCCGTACATCGAGCCTTCGAAGGTGTTGTTTTCCACCAGCACGTTATTGACGCCGCCGGCGCTTTCGCTGCCGATAGAGATACCGCGCCCCTGCTTCAGCGTATTGTTGGCGATGTAAATATTCTCGACCACCCCTTCGGGGAAGCGCGGATCGGCTTTCTCCGCTTTGATGGCGATATGATCGTCATTGCAGTCGATATAGTTGTTGGTGATGCGGATGTTCTGGCTGTCGATAGGATCGATGGCGTCGGTATTCGGCGCATGCCACGGGGATAAAATTCGCGTGCCGTTAATGTCGATATCATGCGCGTAGCGGGTGACGATGTGGAAGCTGGGAGAGTGGGTGAGGGTCACGCCGTCGATCAGCACGTTGTTCGAGCGGGTGATGTAGATCAGCCGCGGCCGGTCGGTGCCGCCTTTCTTGCCGCTGGCGCGAATGTTTTCTCGCCAGCGCTCCCACCATACCGCCCCCTGGCCGTCAATCGTCCCTTCACCAACGATAGCGACGTTTTGCGCATCGGCGATGCTGATAAACGGCAGCCAGCCGTTTTCCGCTGCGGCATATTTCGTTTTTTCATCTCCGCGCCAGGCTGCGATTTCGCTTGCGGCGATCAGCGTCGCGTCTTTCTCCAGCTTGAGCCGAATATTGCTCTTCAGAAACAGCGGGTTGGTCAGATAGTTTCCTCTCGGGACCAGCACCGTACCGCCCCCTGCGGCGGCGCAGTCGTCAATCGCTTTTTGAATGGCGTCGGTATTCAGCGCAATCTGCAGCCGCTGGCCTTCTGCGCCGTAGCGGGTGATGTCGCAGACTTTATCCGCGAACGTCACCTTGCTGGCGGCGAGAGCCGCCTGAAAGGGGATAGCGCCGGCGATAGCGGCGGCAGCCAACAGAGGAAAGGTGCGGGTCGTCATCTGATTATCCTTTTTAGGTGTTGTGTTTTGTAAAAATAGCAACATTGTTTTATTTTTGTGTTTATGCCGATCACGTTTTGCCTTTTGTCGTTTAAATGCCCAGATTCAGCGCTCGTTTTTCGGGCAAACGCCCGTAAAACGGCGTGAAAACCGGCGCTAGTTTTGCAATTTCATCTTCGGCGCGGTATAACTGCACCTCTTTGGATGTTTAGATGTCCATACGTTTAGAAGGTAATATGCAAAGTACACCGCAGCAGGGTGAGCCGCTGAAGCGCACCATGAAAACCCGCCACCTGATCATGCTCTCGCTGGGCGGCGTGATTGGCACCGGCCTGTTCTTTAATACCGGCTATATCATCTCTACCACCGGGGCGGCGGGAACGCTGCTGGCCTATCTGATTGGCGCGCTGGTGGTCTGGCTGGTGATGCAGTGCCTCGGCGAGCTGTCGGTGGCGATGCCGGAGACCGGCGCGTTTCACGTCTACGCCGCCCGCTATCTCGGCCCGGCAACGGGGTACACGGTAGCCTGGCTCTACTGGCTGACGTGGACGGTGGCGCTCGGTTCGAGCTTTACCGCCGCCGGTTTCTGTATGCAGTACTGGTTTCCGCAGGTGCCGGTGTGGGTATGGTGCGTGGTGTTCTGCGCGGTGATTTTTATCCTCAACGTCATCTCTACCCGCTTCTTTGCCGAAGGCGAGTTCTGGTTCTCGCTGGTCAAAGTCATCACCATCATCGCCTTTATTATTCTCGGCGGGGCGGCGATATTCGGCATTATCCCGATGCAGGACGGCTCGCCGGCCCCGGGGCTGCGTAACCTGACCTCTGAAGGCTGGTTCCCGCACGGCGGCCTGCCGATCCTGATGACTATGGTGGCGGTGAACTTCGCCTTCTCCGGTACCGAGCTGATCGGCATCGCGGCGGGTGAAACGCAAAACCCGCATAAGGTCATCCCGATCGCCATTCGAACCACCATCGCCCGGCTGATTATCTTTTTTATCGGCACCGTGTTTGTGCTGGCGGCGCTGATCCCGATGCAGCAGGCGGGGGTGGAGAAAAGCCCGTTTGTGCTGGTCTTTGAAAAGGTTGGCATTCCCTACGCGGCGGATATCTTTAACTTCGTGATCCTGACGGCGATTCTGTCGGCGGCCAACTCCGGCCTCTACGCCTCCGGGCGGATGCTGTGGTCGTTGGCGAACGAACGGACCCTGCCGGCGTGCTTTGCCAAAGTGACCAGGAACGGCGTGCCGCTGACCGCGCTGTCGGTGAGCATGCTCGGCGGCGTGCTGGCGCTGTTTTCCAGCGTTATTGCGCCAGATACGGTATTTGTCGCGCTGTCGGCGATCTCCGGCTTTGCGGTGGTAGCGGTGTGGCTAAGCATCTGCGCCTCGCACTTTATGTTCCGTCGTCGCCATCTCCAGCAGGGGAAAGCCCTGAGCGAGCTGCACTATCGCGCCCCTTGGTATCCGCTGGTGCCGGTGCTGGGGTTCATTTTATGCCTGGTGGCCTGCGTGGGCCTGGCGTTTGACCCCAGTCAGCGAATTGCGCTGTGGTGCGGAATTCCCTTCGTGGCACTGTGCTATGGTGTCTGGTATCTGACTCACGCACGACAACTTAACAGGGAGCAACAGCATGTCGCAGATTAACCCGTTAACCTCTATCCTTGCCCGCGAGCCCTTTGTGCTGCTCGACGGCGCGATGGCGACGGAGCTGGAAGCGCGCGGCTGTAACCTGGCCGATAGCCTGTGGTCAGCGCGGGTACTGCTGGAAAATCCGCAGCTGATTCGCGACGTGCACCTGGACTATTTCCGCGCCGGAGCGCAGGTCGCGATCACCGCCAGCTATCAGGCAACCCCGGCGGGCTTCGCCGCCTGCGGGCTGGACGAGGCGAAGTCGAAAGCGCTGATTGGGAAAAGCGTTGAGCTGGCGCGTAAAGCGCGGGAGGCGTACCTTGCGGAAAACCCGCAGGCCGGCACGCTGCTGGTCGCCGGTTCGGTGGGGCCGTACGGCGCGTATCTCGCCGATGGTTCGGAATATCGCGGCGATTATCAGCGCAGCGCGGAGGATTTTCAGGCCTTCCATCGCCCGCGCGTTGAAGCGCTTCTCGATGCCGGAGCCGATCTGCTGGCCTGCGAAACCCTGCCGTCATTTGCCGAAATTAAGGCGCTGGCGGCGCTGCTGACGGCGTACCCGCGCGCTCGCGCCTGGTTCTCGTTTACCCTGCGCGACGCTGAGCATCTCAGCGACGGCACGCCGCTGAGCGAAGTGGTGGCGGCGCTTGCGCACTATCCGCAGGTGGTGGCGCTGGGCATTAACTGTATTGCCCTGGAGAACACCACCGCCGCGTTACGGCACCTGCACGGTTTGACCGCGCTGCCGCTGGTGGTCTATCCCAACTCCGGGGAGCATTACGACGCGGTGAGTAAAACCTGGCACCATCACGGCGAGTCCTGCATCGCCCTGAGCGAGTATCTGCCGCAGTGGCTGGCGGCGGGGGCAAAACTGATTGGCGGCTGCTGCCGCACCACGCCGAAAGATATTGCCGCGCTGGCGGCCAAACGCTGACCGGTCTCCCGGCCGCGGCGCAGCGCGTCGCCGGCCGGGGATCTCCCCGCTCGCGCTATGCTTACCGGGCCAGCGCTTCTGCTACTCAATCCCCATTTTTAACTATCGTTTGCCAGTTTTTTTCTAATGACGATTGGCTATTAGCCAGAATTTTTAATTACTTCATCAAACGCATCAGGCCGGAAATACTGCACCCATAACAACGAAGGGGAGCAGACACTATGGCACACGCATCGCGCATTACACTTTTCGCCGCCCTGGCTTTCGCCGCTTTTCAGGCGCAGGCGGTCAACGTCACCGTGGCGTATCAAACCTCTGCCGAGCCGGCGAAAGTCGCTCAGGCTGACAATACCTTTGCCAAAGAGAGCGGTGCGACCGTTGACTGGCGCAAGTTCGACAGCGGGGCGAGCATCGTACGCGCGCTGGCTTCCGGCGATGTCCAGATCGGCAACCTCGGCTCCAGCCCGCTGGCGGTAGCCGCCAGTCAGCAGGTGCCGATTGAAGTCTTCCTGCTGGCCTCAAAGCTCGGTAACTCCGAAGCGCTGGTGGTGAAAAAGAGCATTACTAAACCCGAAGATTTGATTGGTAAGCGCATCGCGGTGCCGTTTATCTCCACCACCCACTACAGCCTGCTGTCGGCGCTGAAGCACTGGGGCATTAAGCCGGGCCAGGTACAGATTATCAACCTGCAGCCGCCGGCGATTATTGCTGCCTGGCAGCGCGGGGATATCGACGGCGCCTACGTCTGGGCCCCTGCGGTCAACGCGCTGGAAAAAGAGGGCAAGGTGCTGACCGATTCGTCTCAGGTCGGCGAGTGGGGTGCGCCGACGCTGGACGTCTGGGTGGTGCGTAAAGACTTTGCCGAGAAGCATCCTGAGATTGTGAAAGCCTTTGCGAAGAGCGCTATCGACGCCCAGCAGCCCTACATCGCTAACCCTGATGCATGGCTGAAGCAGCCGGAAAATATCAGCAAGCTGTCGCGCTTAAGCGGCGTGCCGGATGCGGACGTCCCGGGGCTGGTGAAGGGCAATACCTACCTGACCGCGGCGCAGCAGGCGCAGGAGCTGAACGGACCGGTGAACAAAGCGATTATCGATACGGCTAAGTTCCTCAAAGAGCAGGGCAAAGTACCCGATGCCGGCGCCGATTACAGCCAGTACGTTACCGACCGTTTTGTGAAATAAGGAGGTCACGATGCTGCAAATCTCGCATCTCTTTGCCGACTACGGCGGCAAACCGGCGCTGGCGGATATCAACCTGACGCTGGACAGCGGCGAACTGCTGGTGGTTCTTGGACCGTCGGGCTGCGGTAAAACCACGCTGCTGAACCTGATTGCCGGATTCGTGCCTTATCAGCACGGCAGCATCGTCCTTGAAGGGCAGCGCGTAACGGGACCGGGCGCCGAACGCGGCGTGGTCTTTCAGCATGAAGGATTGCTGCCGTGGCGTAACGTGCAGGATAACGTGGCGCTGGGGCTGCAGCTGGCGGGCGTGGACAAAGCGCTCCGCCGGGAAACGGCGGCGCAGATGCTGAAGAAGGTGGGTCTCGAAGGGGCGGAAAAACGCTTTATCTGGCAGCTTTCCGGCGGCCAGCGCCAGCGGGTGGGGATTGCCAGAGCGCTGGCGGCCAACCCGCAGTTGCTGCTCCTTGATGAGCCGTTCGGCGCGCTGGACGCCTTTACCCGTGAACAGATGCAAACCCTGCTGCTCGGCCTGTGGCACGAGACCGGCAAGCAGGTACTGCTTATCACCCATGATATTGAAGAGGCCGTGTTTATGGCCACCGAGCTGGTGCTGCTGTCGCCCGGCCCGGGGCAGGTGCTGGAGCGACTGCCGCTCGACTTTGGCCGCCGCTTCGTTGCCGGTGAGTCCTGCCGCAGCATTAAATCCGATCCGCGGTTTATCGAGCAGCGTGAATACGTGCTGAGCCGGGTATTTGAACAACGGGAGGCCTTCTCATGAGCGTGGTCATCAATGATAAACCGCGTCGGCGGCCGCTGAAGTGGCGCTGGCCTGTTTCCCGTCAGCTGACGCTGAGCGTGGCGACGCTGGCGGTGCTGCTGGCTATCTGGTGGGCCGTTGCGGCGTTACAGCTGATTAGCCCGCTGTTTCTGCCGCCGCCGGGCCAGGTGCTGCGCAAGCTGATAACCATTGCCGGCCCGCAGGGCTTTATGGATGCCACCCTCTGGCAGCATCTGGCGGCGAGCCTGACGCGGATCGTGATAGCGCTGCTGGCGGCGGTGCTGCTCGGCGTTCCGGTGGGGATCGCGATGGGGCTCAGCCCGACGGTGCGCGGCATTCTCGATCCTTTAATTGAGCTGTACCGCCCGGTGCCGCCGCTGGCCTATCTCCCGCTGATGGTTATCTGGTTCGGCATCGGCGAGACGTCGAAGATCTTATTGATCTATCTGGCGATCTTCGCCCCGGTGGCGATGTCGGCGCTGGCGGGGGTGAAAAGCGCCCAGCAGGTGCGCATTCGCGCCGCGCAGTCATTAGGCGCCAGCCGCGCGCAGGTGCTGTGGCTGGTTATTTTACCCGGCGCTTTACCGGAGATCCTCACCGGCCTGCGCATTGGTCTTGGCGTGGGTTGGTCAACGCTGGTGGCCGCGGAGCTGATTGCCGCCACCCGCGGGTTAGGCTTTATGGTGCAATCCGCCGGCGAATTTCTGGCAACCGACGTGGTGCTGGCCGGGATTGCGGTGATTGCGATTATTGCGTTTCTGTTGGAACTGGGGCTGCGCGCGCTGCAGCGCCGCCTGACGCCCTGGCATGGAGAAGTACAATGAGTGAACGTCTGAGCATTACCCCGCTGGGGCCCTATATTGGCGCGCAGATAGCCGGCGTGGACCTCGCGCGTCCTCTGAGCGATAACCAGTTTGAGCAACTGTATCATGCGGTGCTGCGCCATCAGGTGGTGTTCCTGCGCGAGCAGAATATTACCCCGCAGCAGCAGCGTGATTTTGCGCTACGCTTTGGCGATCTGCATATTCATCCGGTCTATCCCCACGCGCCCGGCGTCGACGAAATTATCGTGCTCGACACCCATGATGATAATCCGCCGGATAACGACAACTGGCATACCGATGTCACTTTCATCGAGACGCCGCCTGCCGGCGCGATTCTGGCGGCAAAAGAGCTGCCGTCCACCGGCGGCGACACCCTGTGGGCCAGCGGCGTCGCGTCGTACGAAGCGCTTTCCGCACCTTTTCGTCAACTATTGAGTGGTCTGCGGGCGGAGCATGATTTCCGTAAATCGTTCCCGGAGTATAAATACCGCAACAGCGAAGAGGAGCACCGGCGCTGGCTGGAGGCGGTGGCGAAGAACCCGCCGCTGCTGCATCCGGTGGTGCGCACTCATCCGGTGACCGGCAGGCAGGCGCTGTTCGTTAACGAAGGGTTTACCACGCGCATCGTTGACGTGACGGAGAAAGAGAGCGAGGCGCTGCTGAACTTCCTGTTTAGCCATATAACGAAACCGGAGTTTCAGGTGCGCTGGCGCTGGCAGCCGAACGATGTGGCGATTTGGGATAACCGCGTCACCCAGCATTACGCCAACGCCGATTATCTGCCGCAGCGGCGCATTATGCATCGGGCGACGATCCTCGGCGATAAGCCGTACTATCGCGCCGGTTAAAACCTGCGGCAGCGCGCCGCAGGCCGGGCTGATTACAGATGCGCGCCGATATAGCGCTGATAGCGGTTGGCTTTTAAAAACGTCAAATCCACCAGCACCAGCCCGTCCACGCAGTTGTTAAAATCAGGGTCGCTGCCGAAGTCGATAAACTGCACGCCGCCCGGTTCACACACCTCGGAATATTGCTTATACAGCGGCGGAATGGCGCAGCCGAGATTACCGAGCAGCGACTTCAGGCGGGTGAGATCTTCGGCATAATCCTCGCCGCTAAACTGCGCCAGCACGTCGGGCAGCGAAGCGGGATAGGGACGGCGCGACTCCGCCAGCGGGTGGGTCGCCGGGAACCACAGACGATAGAAGGCCACCAGCAGATCGCGGGCCGCTGGCGGCAGGCCGCCGGAAATCGACACCGGGCCGAACAGATAGCGGTAGTGCGGGTAGCGTGCGAGGTACGCGCCGATCCCCGACCACAGATAATCCAGCCCGCGTCGTCCCCAGTAGCGCGGCTGGATAAAGCTGCGCCCCAGCTCAATACCGTGGCGGAGAATATCCTCCATCCGCTGGTCGTAATGGAACAGGCTATAGCTGTAAATGCCCTCCAGCCCGCGCTTTTCCAGCTGCATTGCGGTAGGCATAAAGCGATAGGCGCCGACGATTTCCAGATCCTCTTCATCCCACAGAATCAGGTGCAGATAATCATCGTCGTAGCCGTCGACGTCGCGACGTTTGCCGCTACCTTCGCCCACCGCGCGGAAAGCGATCTCCCGCAGGCGGCCGAGCTCGCGCAGCAGCGGGGCGTCGTCCTGACCGTTGCGCTGCCACAGGTAGATGGTTTTGCCGTCGGCGGTGTGCCCCAGACACTCCGCGCGGTGTAGCTCGCGTTTTATCAGCGCCCGATCTTCAGGGCGGGCGATGGCGCTTTCCGTTTTGAATATGCCCGCCTGACCTTTGCCCATCAGTTCGACGTGGCGATAGCATCGATCCGCCAGCTCCCGAGGAGACATCTGCGGGCTATACCAGCTGGACCAGGCAATCTGCTGGCCAATGCCGATCGGCAGGCTGCTGTTGCGGCGACGAAACATTTGCTGCATGAGCAGCAGTAGCGGCAGGTTTTCTGAGAGCAGGGTGCTGGCGTAGAACAGGGCGCTGTTGTGCGCGCGGATCCACACCGGCAGCAGCGGGGCGCGATATTTGGTCGCCAGCTTGATAAAGCCGGGGTGCCATTTCTTATCGCGGATCCCCCGGCGCGTCGGGCGCGAGACCTCACCTGCCGGGAAAAAGATCAGCACGCCGCCGTTTTGTAGCTGCCGATCCATTTGCTGCAGCGCGGCTTTAGCGGTGCGGCCGTTGATATTATCGACCGGAATGAACAGTGAGCTGAGCGGCTCAAGGTGGGTCAACAGGCGGTTGGTCACGACTTTAACATCGCGACGAACGCGGGAGACGGCATAAAGTAGCGCAAGGCCGTCCAGGGTACCGGTAGGATGATTGGCAACGATCACCAGCGGGCCGTGTTCAGGAATTTGTTCCAAATCGTGCGTCGGAATAGCGCAGCGAATATTAAGGTGTTCCAGCACCTGTTCGACCGTATCGAGCCCCTTCAGATGGCGATGGCGGGCGGCAAATTGTTGAAACTCTTCCTCATGGAGCAGTTTTTTTAGCAGCTTCTTTTGCCAGGCGGCGGGCCTGGCCTGAGGCCACAGGTCGTCGAGTACATGATCGAGACTAAACATAGCGCTTCCTCCTCCGTCCTGCCGAGACAGTAGAAGGCGGAAGTGTCGCTTATATTGCAGTTGGGTGAAGATTCGGTATTGGCAGACCCGAAAGCGCGACGCAGGTCAGGAAAATTCCCGGCCTGCGGCCTGCGGCGTGGAACGGGTAGCGGGGTTAACGCAGGATTTTCTTTTCGGCCAGGTCAAGGGCGAAATAGCTGAAGATCAGATCCGCGCCGGCGCGCTTAATGGCGCCAAGACTTTCCAGAACCACTTTTTCTTCATCGATGGCGCCCGCCTGGGCGGCAAATTTGATCATCGCGTACTCACCGCTGACCTGGTAGGCGCCGAGCGGCAGATTGCTGCGCTCGCGGATATCGCGCAGGATATCAAGATAGGCGCCGGCCGGTTTCACCATCAGGCAATCAGCGCCCTGGGCTTCATCCAGCAGGGACTCGCGAATCGCTTCCCGGCGGTTCATCGGGCTCATCTGGTAGGTTTTACGATCGCCCTTCAGCGCGGTACCCGCCGCTTCACGGAACGGGCCGTAGAACGATGAGGCAAACTTAGTGGAGTAAGACATAATGGCCGTGCGGGTAAATCCAGCGGCGTCCAGCGCCTGGCGAATAGCCTGTACCTGACCGTCCATCGCAGCGGATGGCGCAATAAAATCAGCGCCGGCCGCTGCCGCAACAACCGCCTGCTTACCGAGGTTCACCAGGGTCGCATCGTTGTCTACGCCGTGCTCGCAGAGTACGCCGCAGTGGCCGTGGGAGGTGTATTCGCAGAAGCAGGTATCGGACATCACGATCATCTCCGGTACCGCCTCCTTACAGATACGCGACATCCGCGCGACCAGGCCGTTTTCGTTCCAGGCATCGCTGCCGTTGGCATCGGTGTGATGGGAAATACCGAAGGTCATAACCGAGCGGATGCCGGCGTTGGCGATACGCTCGATTTCACGCGCCAGGTGCTTCTCCGGGATGCGCATCACGCCGGGCATGGCTTCGATGGCTTTGTAATCGTCGATTTCTTCTTCAACAAAGATCGGCAACACCAGGTCATTCAAACTCAGTGTTGTCTCTTCAAACATGGCTCGTAGCGAAGCGGACTGACGCAAGCGGCGCGGGCGAGTGATTAAATCTGTCATGGTTTGCCTGATTTTGTGAAATGAAAGACTGCAGTATACCTGAACCTGAGGGCCGACGTTTTACGAAAGTGGCTTAAAATCCCCCTCGCCGGATGGCGCTGACAATAATAATGAGCACCGAAATTTAATACGCATGACGAATGTTTATATTCGCAGGTGATGTTTTTGTTTTGTTGATTATTTTAAATGTCGAGGCGGCTTGTTGATTTTATGCGGAATTAAGACGCTGAGCTGTTTATTCACTGATGTTCTGTTTGTGGGTTAATATATTTGTTTGTTATATGTTTGATTTTGCATTTCTAATCCTCTGAAAATAGTGATTTTAATTATCCCTCACCAGAAAGAATCCCGATGAAGATATTGTCCGGTTTCGGACTTTGGCTAAAGAATAATTGAACCTTTAACTGGTGACGCCGCATAATCGTTCCGCGAAGCATAATAATGTTCTTCTCAGTATTGATAATTGATGGATCAACTATATTACGTCCCTGAGGAGGGATGACAAATGCACCCTTGGAAAAAGAAATTTGTAGTTTCACAATTAGCATTAGCCTGCACTTTGGCAATCACCTCTCAGGCAAGTGCTTTTAATGATATATCTGGAACCAACTACACGACATTTAAACATTATAATGACGCCAGCTATGCTGACGGCGTTTACTATAATGGTTATGTAGGCTGGAATAACTATGCGGCGGATAGTGTTTATAACGGTGACATTTATCCGGTAATCAATAAATCTGTCGTGAATGGCGTGATCTCTACTTACTATCTGGATGATGGTCTTGCTACCAACGCGAACAGCAATAGCCTTACCATTAAAAACAGCACCATCCACGGGATGATCACCTCTGAGTGCATGACCACCGACTGCGCGGGTCGTGACGCTACCGGCTATGTTTATGACCGCCTGGCGCTGACCGTTGATAACTCAACCATTGATGATAACTATGAGCACTATACCTACAACGGCACGCACGCCGATGGTTCCGTAGATACGCATGTTGTTGACGTTTACGATCTGGGGACGGCCATTACGCTGGATCAGGAGGTTGATCTGGTCGTCAAAAATAACTCCCATGTTGCCGGCATAACCCTGACTCAGGGTTACGAGTGGGGAGATATTGACGACAATACCGTCAGTACCGGCGTCAACAGCAGCGAAGTGTTTCACAACGCGATCAATGTAACGGATTCTACCGTGACGTCTGGCTCATGGTCGGATGAAGGTACCTCTGGCTGGTTCGGCAACAACAATAACGCCAGCGATTACGGCGGTACTGACTTTAGTGCGAGTGGTCATGCCGGTTTTAATGCTGATGACGTCGCGATCTCGGCGATCGCCAATCCGCATGCGGATAACGCAATGCAGACGACGGTTAACCTCACTAACTCTACCTTAATGGGGGACATCTTATTTTCCAGTAACTTTGACCACAATTTCTTCCCGAGCGGTGCGGACAGCTACCGGGATACCAACTCTGCCGTAGACACTAACGGCTGGGACGGCACCGACCGTATGGATGTCACGCTGAATAACGGCAGCAAGTGGGTGGGGGCAGCGATGTCCACACATCAGGTTGATTCTGATGGCGATGGCGTTTACGACAGCTTTGCCGAAGGCACCGAAGCAACCGCAACGCTGCTTGATGTCGCAGCGAACAGCCTCTGGCCGTGGTCGACCTATGGTCTCAGCAACAGCGACACGGCCTATAATGAAAACGGTCACGTTGTCGGCAATGAAGTCTATCAGAGCGGTCTGTTCAATGTGACGCTGAACAGCGGTTCACGGTGGGATACCACCAAAACGTCGCTAATTGATACTTTGAGCATCAACGGCGGTTCTGTCGTGAACGTAGCGGATTCCACCCTGGTTTCCGACACCATCTCCCTGACCGGTGGTTCTGCCCTGAAGATCGATGAAGATGGCCATGTGGCGACCCACGCGCTGACAGTCGACAACAGTACCGTAATGATTGCCGACGATGTCTCTGCTGGCTGGGGCGTGGATGATGCCGCGCTGTATGCCAACATCGTCAACGTTACCCACGATGGTATTCTCGATGTGGGCAACAGCACGGCGTACGCGATGCAGGCCGATACGCTGAATCTGACCAGCTCGACGGATGCCGGCGGGAAAGTACACGCTGGCGTGTTTAATGTTCACAGCAATCGCTTCGTGCTGAATGCCGATTTAACCAACGATCGTACTAACGATACCGCTAAGCCTAACTACGGCTACGGCACCATCGCCATGAACTCCGATGGTCATCTGACCATTAACGGCAATGGTGACTCCGACACCTCTTTCGACCAGTCCGAAGTGGATAACGCGGGCGACAACGTTGCGGCAGCCACCGGCAACTTCAAGGTTCGCATTGATAATGCGGCGGGTACGGGCTCCGTTGCCGATTACAAAGGCAAAGAGCTGATCTATGTTAACGACAAGAGCAGCACCGCCACCTTCTCTGCGGCAAACAAAGCCGATCTGGGTGCCTACACCTGGCAGGCTAAGCAGGAAGGTAACCTGGTTGTGATGCAGCAGAGGGCGCTGACCGATTATGCGAACATGGCGCTCAGCATCCCGTCCGCTAACAGCAATATCTGGAATCTGCAGCAGGATACCGTGGCGACTCGTCTGACCCACTCCCGGCATGGTCTGGCGGATAACGGCGGCGCCTGGGGCAGCTATTTAGGCGCTAGCTTCAGCGGCGACAATGACACCATCAGCTACGATCAGAACGTGAACGGCGCCATGCTGGGTCTGGATACCAAAATTGATGGCAACCATGCTCAGTGGATCGTCGGTGCCGCCGCGGGCTTCGTGAAAGGCGACCTGAGCGATCGCAGCGGTCAGGTGGATCAGGACAGCCAGACCGCCTATATCTACTCGTCCGCTCGCTTTGCAAACAACGTTTTCGTTGACGGTTCTCTGAACTACTCTCACTTCAGCAACCAGCTGTCTGCCAATATGAGCAACGGCCAGTTCGTGGACGGCAGTACTTCCTCCGATGCCTGGGGCTTCGGTCTGAAACTGGGTTACGACCGGAAGCTGGGTAATGCAGGGTATGTAACTCCTTACGGCAGCGTATCAGGCCTGTTCCAGTCCGGGGACGACTACCGCCTGAGCAACGGCATGAAAGTGGGCGGCCAGTCTTACGACAGCATGCGCTATGAGCTGGGCGTTGATGCGGGCTACACCTTTACCTACGGTAGCGATCAGGCCCTGACGCCTTACTTCAAGCTGGCCTATGTTTATGACGATGCCGACAACAACGCTAAGGTAAACGGTGACTCTATCGATAACGGCACCGAAGGTTCTGCGGTACGCGTTGGGCTGGGTACTCAGTTCAGCTTTACCCGCAACTTCAGCGCCTACTCCGATGTGAGTTACCTCGGTGGCGGGGATGTGGATCAGGACTGGGCTGCTAACGTCGGCGTTAAATACACCTGGTAAGATTGTTTGCAGTGATAAAACATTAAAGGTTATTTAATCTAAGAGTATGCCCGTCAAGGATTTGACGGGCATTATTGTCAGGAATGCATAAATGTTATCACTGAGTAAACCGCTTAATGAATTTGATCAGCTGGATCAATGCTTGTCAAAATACGGCACTCACTTCGAATTTTGTAGTAAAAAGCAGATGGTATTTTCGAATGATATACATTGTGACAAAACGGTAGTTATTTTAGCCGGCGTGATCTCTCTGCGCAGAGGTGAAAATATTCTGGTTGGTATCGCTCAGGCCCCCTTTATTATCGGGCTGGCCGATGGGGTCATGAAAAATGAGGTTAAATATAAAATCATGACTGAGGGGGAGTGTACTGGATATCATCTGCCTTCCTCGCAGGCGATTAAAATAATCGACCAGAATAATTTGTGGCGCGACGCATTCTGCTGGCTGGTATGGCATAATCGTATTATGGAGCTACGCGACCTGCAGCTAATTGGTAATAATTCCTATGAGCAAATTCGCGCAACGCTGCTGTCGATGATTGACTGGGACGAGCAATTACGTTTTCGTATTGGCGTTATGAATTATATCCATCAAAAAACGCGTATTTCGCGCTCCGTGGTGGCCGAAGTGCTTGCTGCTCTCCGTAAGGGCGGCTATATCGAAATGGATAAAGGCAAACTGGTTAGCATCAACCATTTGCCTTCAGAATATTAATCAGGATTCGGGAACAGCCAGCGGCTTTTCCCCGCTCAATTCGCTGACCAGGTCATTGATGCCATTACTCATATTGCTAAAGCGCGTCAGCGAAGAGCGGGTGACCACCACAAAGGCGCCCACGTTAGCCTGCGGGTTCATCGCCATATAGGTAATAAATCCGCCGCCGCCGCCGGTCTTCTGAATAATGCCCGGATGGCCGTCCTTCGGCTTCATATAAACCCAGCCAAGGCCCAGCGCATCGGCTTTCCCCGGCACGTCCATACCGATAACGCGGGTCAGCTGGCTGCGCTGATAGATCAGCGTCTGCATGCGGTCAGCCTGCTGGCCGCGGGTGTAAAAATCAGAAGAGAGGAACTGCTGCATCCAGCGCATCATATCTCCCGGCGTGGAGTAAACGCCGCCGCTGCCGATCGCCGCCAGGGTGTTGTTGCACGGGCTGGCCCCTTTCTCGGCGACCATCAGGCGGCCGCATTGATCCGGCGATGGCGTAAAGGTGGTGTCTTTCATGCCCAGCGGGCGGGTAATTTGCTCTTCAAACAGCTGCGGATAAGGCTTGCCAGCGGCGTTCGAAAGGGCGTCCGCCAGCAGATCGAAAGCGAGGTTGGAGTAGGCGGCCTGGGAGCCGGGCGCGGCTTTCAACGACGTTGTCGACAGCCATTCCCAGCGCTGCTGGCGGGTCGGCCAGACGAAGACCGCGCGGTGCGCCGCGCCGCCGGGCTGTTCACGCGGCAGGGCGCTGGTATGCGTCGCCAGGTTAACCAGCGTAATCGGCGTGCCCTGATAGCTCGGCACCCGAGCGCCCGGCGGAGCGTATTTGCTCAGCGGATCGTTAAGCTTAACCACTCCCTGATCGAGCATTTTCACCAGCATTTCGCTGGTCATCAGTTTACTCAATGAGGCGATGCGGATGACGGAATCCAGCTGAGGATGTTCATTATTGCCCGGGCGCGTCTCGCCAAAGCTGCGAAAAACGCGCTGGTTGCCGTCGATGACGACCAGCGCCATGCCGGTAGCGCCGCTGCCGTAGTAGATATGGTTGGCGTAACGGTCGACAATATCGGAGGCAAATTCCGGATCGACGCTCGGTTGAGCAGCCTGGACCGATGTCCACGACGCCGCGCACAGCGCAGCAAAAATGAGCAGACTACGTTTCAACGGGGGTATCCATATGATGAAAAGAGATATAGAGCGTATTTATACTACGAAGCGAGGCAGAGCAAGGCGGGAATAACGTCAATATTGTGCGGAAAAACGTAACGGTGCGTAAAAAGGACTTTTTTGCGTATCAGCATATCCGCTTTCCCCGGCGGGCGGGTATGATTAGCGTTTGATTAATCGGGAGATGAGAGAGAGATGGCGACTCAGCGGGTGGTAATGGTAGTCGATATGCAAAATGGCGTCTTTGCGACGCCGCGGGTTGAGCGAGCACGCTGCGTCGCGCACATTAACCGCCTGACACGCGCCGCGGATCGCGTTATTTTCATTCAACACGCGGAAGACGGCGGGCTGGAAGAGGGCAGCGACGGTTTCGCCCTGCTGGCGGAACTGGAGCAGCCGGCGGGATCGCTGTATGTCACCAAAACCGCCTGCGATGCGTTCTATCAAACCCGCCTTGCACAGCTATTGAGCGACCTGAACATCGAAGAGTTCGTCATTTGCGGCTGCGCAACCGATTATTGCGTCGATACCACCATCAAAAACGGCGCCAGCCGCGGCTATGCCATTACCGTTGCCGAAGATGCGCACACCACCGCCAACCGCGCTGCGGCGCAGGCGAAAACGCTGATTGCCCACTATAACGAGGTCTGGCGCACGCTGACCGTCCCCGGCAATCCTGTACGCGTGAAACCCATAGAAACAATTCTTAGCGATTGGCAGACGAACTAAGCTGCTGATATCCGGTCTCATCATCCGGTTGCCTTTCTTTGCCGCTGCCGATCTGCAGCGAGCATTGTCGTGGTACACAGCATAATCAGAACGATAAGAAGTTAGCAGGAGAGCATGATGTTTAAATCTTTTTTCCCCAAACCGGGGCCGTTTTTTATCTCTGCCTTTATCTGGTCACTGCTGGCGGTGATCTTTTGGCAGGCGGGCGGCGGCGACTGGCTGCTGCGCTTAACCGGAGCCTCGCAAAACGTGGCCATCAGCGCCGCGCGTTTCTGGTCGCTGAACTATCTGCTGTTCTACGTTTACTATATGTTCTGCGTCGGCGTGTTTGCTCTGTTTTGGTTTATCTACAGTCCGCATCGCTGGCAGTACTGGTCGATCCTCGGCACCGCGCTGATTATCTTCGTCACCTGGTTTATGGTCGAAGTCGGGGTGGCGATTAACGCCTGGTACGCGCCGTTCTACGATCTGATTCAGTCCGCGCTGGCCACGCCGCATAAGGTCAGCATCAACCAGTTTTATCAGGAGATCGGCGTATTCCTCGGCATCGCGCTCATTGCGGTCATTATCGGCGTGATGAACAACTTTTTCGTCAGCCACTACGTCTTCCGCTGGCGCACCGCGATGAACGAACACTACATGGCGCACTGGCACCACTTACGCCATATCGAAGGTGCGGCCCAGCGTGTGCAGGAAGATACCATGCGCTTTGCCTCTACCCTTGAGGATATGGGCGTTAGCTTTATCAACGCGGTGATGACGCTGATTGCCTTCCTGCCGGTGCTGGTGACCCTGTCCGAGCACGTGCCGGACCTGCCGATTGTCGGCCACCTGCCGTATGGCCTGGTGATTGCGGCGATCGTCTGGTCGCTGATGGGAACCGGTATGCTGGCGGTGGTGGGGATTAAGCTTCCGGGCCTCGAGTTTAAAAACCAGCGCGTTGAGGCGGCCTATCGTAAAGAGCTGGTGTACGGCGAAGACGACGCCGCTCGCGCGACGCCGCCGACCGTACGCGAGCTGTTTGGCGCCGTACGCCGTAACTATTTCCGCCTTTATTTCCACTATATGTACTTCAACATCGCGCGCATTCTCTATCTGCAGGTTGATAACGTTTTCGGTTTGTTCCTGCTGTTTCCGTCGATCGTTGCCGGTACCATTACGCTGGGCCTGATGACGCAGATAACCAACGTATTTGGCCAGGTGCGCGGTTCGTTCCAGTACCTGATCAGCTCCTGGACTACGCTGGTGGAACTGATGTCCATCTACAAACGTCTGCGCAGCTTTGAACGTGAACTCGATGGCAAAGAGCTGAGTGAAGTGACGCAAACGCTCGGTTAATTATCTCAAGGAAGGATTATGGCGGCAGCAGCCTCTACCCGTATCGTTTCGCTCTCCCTGACGCTCCTGGCGGGGATGGTTCTCAGCGCCTGTACCAGCAATCAGGGGCCGGCGCTAAAAAAAGACGAAAAGCCCGTGGACGTTGCCGCCGTGGTACGGCAAAAAATGCCGGCCAGCGTGAAGGACCGTGACCAATGGGCGCAGGCGATCGCTAAAGCCTTCGAAAGCCAGAAGCTGGCGCCGACGGAAGAAAACGTCTGTTCGGTGCTGGCGGTGGCCCAGCAGGAATCCAACTATCAGTCAGACCCGGTCGTGCCGGGGCTGAATAAAATCGCCTGGCAGGAGATAGACCGCCGGGCGGAGAAAATGCACATTCCGCTGTTCGTCGTGCATACCGCGCTAAAAATTCCCTCGCCTGATGGTAAAAGCTACAGCGAACGCTTGGATAGCGTGAAAACGGAGAAGCAGCTAAGCGCCGTATTTGACGATTTTATCGACATGGTGCCGATGGGCCAGACCCTGTTTGGCTCCCTCAATCCGGTGCATACCGGCGGGCCGATGCAGGTAAGCATCGCCTTCGCCCAGCAGCATACCGATGGCTATCCGTGGAAAATGGAGGGTACCGTGCGCAAGGAGGTCTTCAGCCTGCGCGGCGGCCTGTGGTTTGGCACCCGGCATTTGCTGAACTATCCGGCGAACTATAGCGTGCCGCTGTATCGCTTTGCTGATTTCAACGCCGGCTGGTACGCCAGCCGCAATGCCGCATTTCAGCATGCGGTCAGCAAAGTTAGCGGCGTGAAGCTGGCGCTGGACGGGGATTTGATTCGCTACGACAGCGATGAGGCGGGAAGCACGGAACTGGCGGTGCGGCGCGTAGCCGGACAGCTGGCGATGAGCGATGACGATATTCACCGTCAGCTGAAAAAAGGCGACAGCCTGGCGTTTGAAAAAACCGACCTCTATCAGCAGATTTTCCGCCTTGCCGATCGGAAAGCAGGCAAGGCCGTGCCGCGAGAAATACTCCCCGGTATTCAGCTCGAAAGCCCTAAAATTACGCGAAACCTGACGACAGCCTGGTTCGCTAAGCGGGTTGATGACAGGCGCGCCAGCTGCATGGCGCGTCGTTAGCGATTATTGCGCCAGCGCAGGATCAGCCCGAGCAGAGCGACCAGCAGGCAGCCAGACAGAAAGGGGACCAGGCCAAATACTGTCCCTACCGCCAGGCTTATTTCTATACGCGGATGGTGGGTGTTCTGGACCTGTATTAAGTGTTCAAAAACGCCGGGCGCGTGCACCAGCATGCTCAGCATTTGCGCCCCGGCCCAGAAGCAGAACAGCACAAACAGTCCGTAGGCGATATTGCTGCTGGTCAGCGGGCTCCTTCTTTTTTTGCCAAAGAGCGCTTTTGAAAAGGCAAACTCTGCCATATAACCTCCGTACTCCACTTCTCAGCCGCTTTTTACACCGGCTACACGGCGATTATTCTGGCAGCGGAGGGCGCTATCCAGTATCAGATTGCTGGTAATTTTCGGCCAGGAATACTCCTGAACTTGCCACTTTGCGAGCGTGCTAAAAATTTGTGAAATGGAGAGCCATCTCCCACTGTTAAATAATTCTCAACGTCGCTACAGACCGCGGATTGCGCCTGTGCGAAGATGATTTTTTTGCCGTTGGAGTTGTCATGAAGCTCACTGAGAAAATTCGCCGTGACTGGCACTATTACGCTATTGCGCTGGGGTTAATTTTTATTCTGAATGGCGTTGTGGGGCTGCTGGGGTTTGAAACTCAGGGCTGGCAATCCTATGCCGTCGGGCTGGTGACCTGGGTCATTAGTTTCTGGCTGGCGGGGTTTATTATTCGCCGTCGTCCGGCAGAGGAAGCTTAGGGCGCTGCGGGTTATCCAGCCGACCGGGCCGTAAACCTGTCGCCCCGGCAAGCGCAGCGCCGCCGGGGCAATCTCATCAGTTCATCGAAGTTTTCAGCGCCCGATCGGCGGCGTGACGCTCCAGCGCCAGCTCAATCAGGCGGGTGATCAGGCTGGTATAATCCAGCCCGCTGGCTTGCCACAGTTTGGGATACATGCTGATATTGGTAAATCCTGGCAGCGTGTTGATTTCATTGATAACAACTTCATTATCTGCCGTCAGAAATACGTCGACGCGCGCCATGCCGCTACAGCCGAGCGTCTGATAGGCACGAACGGCAATATCCCGAATTTTATCGTTAACTTCACCGTCGATGGCCGCCGGAACGACGACTTTCGCTCCCTGGTCGTCAATGTATTTGGTGTCGTAGGCGTAGAATTCGCTGTTGAGGACGATTTCGCCGCAGGTGCTGGCCTGAGGAGCGTCGTTACCCAATACCGCGCACTCGATCTCCCGGCCTTTAATCCCTTGTTCAACCACCACTTTATGGTCAAATTCAAAGGCCAGCGCGACCGCCTGCTGATACTGTTCTTCGTTGTTCACCTTGCTGACGCCCACCGACGAGCCCTGATTGGCCGGTTTGACAAACAGCGGCAGGCCGAGCGTGCTTTGCACTTCAGCGAAGCTAAAACGCTGGCGGTTGGCGCGGGTCAGGGTAATAAACGGCGCGATAGACAGGCCGGCGTCACGCAGCAGGCGTTTGGTGACGTCTTTATCCATGCAGGCGGCGGAGCCGAGCACGTCCGAGCCGACGAAGGGCAGGTTAGCCATCCGCAGCATACCCTGCAGCGAGCCGTCTTCTCCCAGAGTGCCGTGCACTATCGGGAAAATGACGTCGATGGCGGCCAGCGGTTGGCCGCTGTCGGCATTAATCAGCTGCCCGGATTCGCGACCGGGAATCTGTGCCAGCGTGACATCAGAGGGACGCAGCGCAATACGGGCAGGATCCTGCGGGTTCAACAGATAGTTACCGGCATCGTTAATATGCCAGATACCCTGCTTATCAATCCCCAGCAGAACGACGTCAAAGCGCGATTTATCAATTGCTTCCACGATGTTCTTCGCCGACTGCAGCGACACTTCATGTTCTGCCGACTTGCCGCCAAAAACGATCCCAACCCTCATCTTAGCCATTTCAACTTCCATCCTGATTACATCAAAGCACATAACATAGCATGCGCAATGACGGCGTGGCTGCCAGAATCTCTGCGGCAGATCGCAGGGGGTTAAAAGCTGTTCAACCGCCGCTGCGGATCGGCAGGCGAGGGCGGAAACCGATGCCCGCCGGTGCCGGAGCCTCAGCACAACGCGCTGAGGCTCCGGCGATTAGCTCTGATAATATTTTATAAATCGGGATATGGAGCGATAAAATACTAAACTGATCGCTAGCGCATCTCTGGTAATACGCCCGCTGAGGGAAATTGCTAAGCTAGATAATAATTCACAAAAAACTAATGAATACGCGTAGTTATGGAATCCTGGAAGGTTAATCTTATCTCCGTCTGGTTCGGGTGCTTTTTCACCGGCCTGGCAATCAGCCAAATTCTCCCGTTTTTGCCGCTCTATGTTTCCCAGCTCGGCGTCACCTCTCACGAGGCGCTGTCGATGTGGTCGGGCCTGACCTTTAGCGTCACCTTCCTGGTATCGGCCATCGTTTCGCCGATGTGGGGCAGCCTCGCGGATCGCAAAGGGCGCAAGCTGATGCTGCTGCGCGCCTCCCTGGGGATGGCGATTGCCATCCTGCTCCAGGCCTTTGCGACTAACGTCTGGCAGCTGTTTATCCTGCGTGCGGTGATGGGGCTGACTTCCGGCTATATTCCCAATGCGATGGCGCTGGTGGCCTCCCAGGTACCGCGAGAGCGCAGCGGCTGGGCGCTCAGTACCCTGTCGACGGCGCAAATTAGCGGCGTAATCGGCGGACCGCTGCTGGGGGGCTTCCTTGCCGACCACGTTGGGCTGCGAATGGTATTTATCATTACCGCCATTTTGCTGACGGTGAGCTTCCTGGTGACGCTGTTCCTGATTAAAGAGGGCGTGCGCCCGCAGGTCAACAAAGCGGATCGCTTAAGCGGCAGAGAGGTATTTGCTTCGCTGCCGTATCCTGGCCTGGTTATTAGCCTGTTCTTCACGACCCTGGTGATCCAGCTGTGCAACGGTTCAATCGGCCCGATTCTGGCGCTGTTTATCAAATCGATGGCCCCGGAGAGTAATAATATTGCCTTCCTCGCCGGAATGATTGCCGCCGTGCCGGGCGTTTCGGCGCTGATCTCGGCCCCGCGTTTAGGCAAGCTTGGCGATCGGATCGGAACCTCGCGTATCCTGCTGGCGACGCTGTGCTGCGCGGTGGTGATGTTCTTCGCGATGTCGTTCGTGACCACGCCGCTGCAGCTGGGCGTGCTGCGCTTCATGCTTGGCTTTGCCGACGGCGCGATGCTGCCCGCGGTGCAAACCCTGCTGCTCAAATACTGCAGCGATAGCGTTACCGGACGCATCTTCGGCTACAACCAGTCGTTTATGTATCTGGGGAACGTGGTCGGGCCGCTGATTGGCGCCTCGGTATCGGCAATGGCCGGCTTCCGCTGGGTGTTTATCGCCACGGCGATTATCGTCCTTATTAACCTTTGGCAGCTGGCCGTTATGCTGCGGCGCAGCCGCCAAACGACGGCTTAATCACACTCCTCCCTTCTGCCGGTATTTACGTCACAGCGTAAATGCCGGTTACCGATATCTCTCGGTTATAAATGTATCTCCGATCACAAAATGATCATTTTCACCTCTTCGCCCCTTCTATTTGTAGCTGTTACGCGTATACAGTTACGCGTAACAGCTATCTGGAAAGAGGTTTTATGAGAAATTTATTCGATTTGTCAGGGAAACGAGCGCTCATCACCGGTTCTGCTCAGGGGATTGGCAATCTGCTGGCCGGCGGCCTTGCAGAGTACGGCGCGGAGATCATTATCAACGATCGGACTCAGCAGCGTGCGGACCAGGCCGCGCAGGCGCTGGTTGCCCGAGGCTATCGCGCAGTGGGATGCGCATTTGATGTGACTAAGGCGGCGGAGATTGAGCGTGGGATTACCCGTATTGAGCAGGAAATTGGTGCGATAGATATTTTAATTAATAACGCCGGGATCCAGCGTCGATATCCTTTTACTGAATTCCCCGAAGAGGAGTGGGATCGGGTTATTGAAGTTAACCAGAAAGGCGTATTCCTCGTCTCGCAGCAGGTTGCTAAATATATGATGACACGTCGTGCGGGTAAAATAATAAATATTTGCTCGATGCAAAGTGAATTAGGTCGAAAAACCATTACCCCTTATGCCGCATCGAAAGGGGCGGTTAAAATGCTAACCCGCGGAATGTGCGTGGAACTGGCGGAATATAATATTCAGGTTAATGGCATTGCACCCGGCTATTTTGCTACCGAGATGACGGCTGCGCTGGTGGACGACGAGGCGTTTTCCGCGTGGCTGTATCAGCGTACGCCGGCGGCCCGCTGGGGAAAACCGGAAGAGCTGATTGGCGCTGCGGTGTATCTGGCCTCTCCGGCGGCAAACTTCGTTAACGGTCATGTGTTGTTTGTCGACGGCGGGATGCTAGCCGCAGTCTAATTCTCACTATATTTCAGGCTGCATCGCTATTGTTTTTAGGCGCAGTTAATAAAATTAAGCTGAAGTAATAATTAAACCCGGTTGATTACGATCATAATCTGAGGATTGCTTATGCAAATGCTCGCGAAGTTACCAGCGCGTCGCTGGTGGTATTTAATGCCCATCATTTTTATTACCTATAGTCTGGCATATCTTGACCGCGCGAATTACGGATTTGCCGCCGCGGCGGGAATTGAGAATGATTTAGGTATAACCAAAGGGACTGCGTCGCTGATTGGTGCGCTCTTTTTTCTCGGCTATTTCTTTTTCCAGGTTCCCGGCGCGATATATGCCGTAAAGCGCAGCGTGCGCAAAATGATTTTTTGCAGCCTTATATTATGGGGCGTCTGCGCGGCGGCGACCGGATTTGTCAGTAATATTCCGATGTTGATGGCTATTCGCTTTACCCTCGGCGTGGTCGAGGCGGCGGTGATGCCAGCGATGCTGATTTATATCAGCAACTGGTTTACCAAAACCGAGCGTTCGCGTGCCAATACCTTCCTGATCCTCGGTAATCCGGTGACCGTGCTGTGGATGTCTATCGTTTCCGGCTACCTGATTCAGTCCTGGGGCTGGCGGGAGATGTTTATTATCGAAGGCATTCCGGCGGTCCTGTGGGCGGTATGCTGGTGGATACTGGTTCGCGATAAACCCTCAGAGGTCTCCTGGCTGAATGAGCAGGAAAAACAGACTCTGCAGCAGGCGATGGATAGCGAACAGAGTAATATCAAGCCGGTACGTAATTATGGCGAAGCGCTGCGGTCGCGCAACGTCATTATGCTGTGCGCCGTGCATGCGCTGTGGAGCATCGGCGTGTACGGTTTTATGATGTGGATGCCGTCGATTCTGAAAAATGCCGCACAGATGGATATTGTGGCGGTAGGCTGGCTGGCGGCCGTGCCGTATCTGGCTGCCATTATATTAATGCTGACGGTCTCCTGGCTGTCGGACAAGTTCCAGAATCGTAAGCTGTTCATTTGGCCATTGTTACTGATCGCCGCTATTGCCTTCTTCGGTTCATGGATGGTGGGCAACCAGGCATTCTGGTTCTCTTATGCGCTGCTGGTGATTGCCGCCGCCTGCATGTACGCGCCGTACGGTCCTTTCTTTGCGCTGATTCCTGAGCTGCTGCCGCGTAACGTCTCCGGCGTTTCTATGGGGCTGATTAACAGCTTCGGGGCGCTTGGTGCTTTCCTCGGCGCGTGGCTGGTTGGCTATTTGAATGGCGTTACGGGCGGTCCCGGCGTTTCTTACACCTTTATGGCTATCGCGCTGCTGGCCTCGGTGGTGCTGATGTATAACGTGCGTGCCAATAATGAACCCTCTTCATCACTGGTAACGGCAAAAAAGGTTGCGGGTTAACATAAACCGTAGCTGCTGTGGTAAGGTTCTCTGCGAGCACATAAGTCGTTTGTCGTAGAGAACCTGATGAAAAACAGCCGGATGACATTACAGGATATCGCCAACCTGGCGGGGCTTAATAAAATGACGGTGAGCCGCTATTTGCGCGACCCAGGCCAGGTGTCGCAGCGCAGCCGCGAGCTTATTTCTAAAGTCATGGAAGAGAATAACTACATCCCTAACCGGGCACCGGAAATCCTGCTCAACGCGCGCAGTAAAACAATCGGCGTGCTGATCCCCTCCTTTCGCAATCAGATTTTCGCCGACGTGCTGGCCGGTATTGAGTCGGTGACTTCCGCGCATCAGTACCAGACCCTGATCGCTAACTACGAATATGACCCGCAGCGCGAAGAGCGCGAAGTGCTCAACCTGCTTTCATATAATATCGATGGCCTGATCCTGACCGGCAAGCAGCATAGCGATCGCATGATCCAATACGTACGCGCGAGCGGTATTCCGGTTGCGGAACTGATGGACTTCGGTGGCCAGCAGCTTGATATTCAGGTGGGATTCGATAACGAAAAGGCCGCATGGGACATGACCAACGCTTTTCTCGAAAGCGGCAAACGGTCAATCGCCTTTTTTGGCTCAATGGACGATCCCCGCGATCTGAGTCGTTTTCGCGGTACCGAACTGGCGCTGCAGGCTCATGGCCTGAAGGCGTATCATATGGCTCCGCGTACTATTTCTTCGGTCGCCCTTGGGCGGCAGATGTTCCTGAAAATGCAGCAGTCGTGCCCGGGTATCGACGCGATTTTTTGTACCAATGACGATCTGGCGGTTGGCGTATTGCTTGAATGCCAGTCGCAGGGTAAAGCGGTGCCGCAGGAGATGGCTATTGCTGGTTTTCACGGGCTGGAAATTGGCCGCGCGAGTTTGCAGAAAATAGCCAGCGTCATTACCCCACGTTATGACATCGGTAAAACGGCCAGCGAAATACTGCTCGCCAGACTTGCCGGTAAAGATGCGCCGGACAGCGTGAATTTGGGCTATCAGATATATTATGGCGATACGTTATAGTTATATATGCGCCATGCTTAAAATTGCCGATGCCTTGACCCTGCGGCGCCCGGCCTCGTCCATGAGTCCCGACCCGTTACATAGCTATGCTCGAGGTGCCGCCAGGTTTACCGCCTTTCGGCATCCGGAATTATTGCCGGGCCCGCTGAATAGCAATATTCTTTTTAACTCTTATCTATTAAATTTAGTTATGAAGATTATTACGCCGGTATTCGCGGTATTCCTCATGCCAAATAAGTAATGAGCAAAACGTTTCGCTTAATATTGATGGCGGTAAGTAATCATTTTAAAAAAATAATTCTGGTATCCGACGGCTAATGTATGACATAAATAGCAACTCAACTGACCTCGCCTAAGGATAAAGCGTTGTGAAGAATCTCATTGCCGAGCTACTGGTAAATCTGGCACAAAAGGAAGAGGAAACAAAGGAGCTGACGGTGCAGGTTGAGGCGCTGGAAGTGGTGGTGACGGCGCTGCTAAGGCATATGGCGCAGGACGCGCAGCAGGCGTTAATTCACGACATTGAACAGGCTATAGAGCAGGCCAGCCCGGGCCCGCTGGTCGATGAGCGCGATACCCAGCGGTTGCAGCAATATATAAAAAAGCTGTTGCGGCATCCTCGTAGCTAGCGCCAGTGACAAGGTATGGATGCTGTCATTTTACTGTCACATCGCTTTTATAAAGTCTCCCACGTTTTGTTTTTTAAGTATTTTTACATGGAGACGACAAAAGTGAAATTAAGCGCCCTCTTTATTGCCCTGCTGCCTCTGCTGGCTTCCCCGGTTATTCATGCTGATACCCCGTCCGCCCCGGCTCTGGATAATCGCGCCGCCCAGGGAGATATCACAACTCCCGGCGGCGCTCGTCGTTTAAGCGGCGACCAAACTGCCGCTTTGCAGGCCTCATTAATCAACAAACCTGCGAAAAATATTATTTTGCTGATTGGTGACGGAATGGGGGATTCAGAAATTACCGCCGCCCGCAATTACGCCGAAGGCGCAGGCGGCTTCTTCAAAGGTATTGATGCGCTGCCGTTGACCGGCCAGTACACCCATTATTCTCTGGATAAGAAAACCGGCAAGCCGGATTATGTGACCGATTCCGCCGCGTCCGCGACGGCCTGGACCACCGGCGTAAAAAGCTATAACGGCGCGCTGGGTGTCGATATCCACGAAAAAGATCACCAGACCATCCTTGAGCTGGCGAAAGCCGCCGGCTTTGCTACCGGCAACGTCTCTACCGCCGAACTGCAGGACGCCACCCCAGCCGCGCTGGTGGCGCACGTGACTTCACGTAAATGCTACGGTCCCAGCGTCACCAGCGAAAAATGTCCGGCCAACGCGCTGGAAAAAGGCGGCAAGGGTTCGATTACCGAGCAGCTGCTGAACGCCCGCGCCGACGTAACGCTAGGCGGCGGGGCTAAAACGTTCGCCGAAACCGCCACCGCCGGTGAATGGCAGGGCAAAACGCTGCATGACCAGGCGGTCGCTCGCGGCTACCAGATTGTCACCGACGCCACTTCGCTGGCCGCGGTCGGCGAAGCCAACCAGGGCAAACCGCTGCTGGGGCTGTTTTCTGACGGTAATATGCCGGTACGCTGGGAAGGGCCTAAAGCCTCCCTGCACGGCAATATCGACAAGCCGGCGGTGACCTGCACGCCGAACGCGAAGCGTGACGCCTCGGTGCCGACGCTGGCGCAGATGACGGAAAAAGCCATCAGCCTGCTGAGCAGCAATGAGAAGGGCTTCTTCCTGCAGGTTGAAGGGGCCTCCATCGACAAACAGGATCACGCGGCGAACCCGTGCGGCCAGATTGGCGAAACCGTCGATCTTGACGAAGCGGTGCAAAAAGCGCTGGAGTTCGCCAAAAAAGATGGCAACACCCTGGTGGTGGTGACCGCCGATCACGCGCATTCCAGCCAGATTATCCCCGCTGATTCGAAAGCGCCGGGCCTGACTCAGGCGCTGACCACGAAAGACGGTTCGGTGATGGTGATGAGCTACGGTAACTCCGAGGGAGAGTCGATGGAGCATACCGGTACGCAGCTGCGTATCGCCGCCTACGGCCCGCATGCCGCGAACGTAGTGGGCTTAACCGATCAAACCGATCTGTTCTACACCATGAAAGCTGCCCTGGGTCTGAATTAAGCCCGTGCCGGCGGCGAATTTCTGCCGCCGGCTGGTTTTTTTCCCGTCAGCGACCAGACTTACAGAGATTGACTCACAGAAGGATGGTGCGATGAAAATAACATTACTGGTAGCCCTGTTGTTTGGTTTGGTCTTTGCCACAGCGGTAAGTGCCGCGGAAAAAACGCCGACTCCCCAGCAGCAAAAAATGACGGTCTGTAACAAAGATGCGTCGGCAAAATCGCTGAAAGGGGATGAGCGCAAAGCGTTTATGAGCAGCTGTCTGAAGAAAGATGCGCCGGCTCAGGAGAGTAAAGGGTTAACGCCTCAGCAGCAAAAAATGGGCGAATGTAACGGCCAGGCGACCCAGCAGTCGCTGAAAGGGGACGACCGTAAGAAATTTATGAGCGCCTGCCTGAAAAAACAGGGGTAGTGGAAACGGGTGAGGCCAGGCCTCACCCGCGATTATTCCTGGCTTCAGGAGCGGCTGAGCTTCTCTGATTTTTCCATGCATTTCACCATCGCTTCGATCACCGCTGAACGGAAACCTTTCTCTTCCAGCACCCTAACCGCCTCGATAGTGGTTCCGCCCGGCGAGCACACCATATCCTTCAGCGCACCAGGATGCTCTCCGCTTTCCAGCACCATTTTAGCCGAGCCCATCACCGCCTGGGCGGCAAACTTATAGGCCTGGGCCCGCGGCATTCCGCCGAGGACGGCGGCATCAGCCATCGCTTCAATAAACATAAATACGTAGGCCGGCGCGGAGCCGCTGACGCCGACCACCGGATGGATCATCGGCTCCGCGATAATCTCAGCCTGACCAAAGCAGCGGAAAATAGTCAGAATTTCAGCGGTTTCTTCGCTGGTGACCAGCGCGTTAGGCGTGACCGAGGTCATCCCCGCGTTGACCAGAGACGGCGTGTTCGGCATGGCGCGGACGATTTTGCGATCGTGTCCCAGCGCGCGCGCGAGCTGATCGAGGGTGACGCCCGCAGCGATGGAGACCACCAGAGAATCTTTGTTCAGGCTGGAGGCGACGTCGCTCAGCACTTTAACCATAATCCCCGGCTTCACCGCGCCGAACACGATATCCGCGACCTGCGCAACGTCCTGGGCGCTCTCCGCCGCATTGATCCCGTACTGGTCGCGTAGGGCCGCCACTTTTTCCGGCGACGGGGTGTAGACCCAAATTTGTCCCGGCTGTACCTGCCCGCTGGCGATCAGGCCGCCGAGAATGGCCTTACCCATATTACCGCAGCCGATAAAGCCAATTTTCTTCTCCATCACCCTTCTCCTGTGCTTATTTTGTCGTGAGCTATCTAGCTTATCACTCCGGAGCTTTCCCGGGGGACAAAAGCAGGTGACAATAATAGCTCCCTTTTCCGTCAACAGGAGCTGGAATGCATATTTGGGTTGATGCGGACGCGTGTCCAAACGTGATTAAAGAAATTTTGTTTCGTGCCGCCGAGCGCACGCAAACGCCGATGACGCTGGTGGCAAACCAGGCGCTGCGGGTACCGCCGTCGCGCGTTATTCGTACCCTACGCGTACCGCAGGGCTTTGATGTGGCCGATAATGAAATCGTTCGCCTGTGTGAGCCGGGCGATCTGGTGATTACCGCCGATATTCCGCTGGCCGCCGAAGTGCTGACCAAAGGCGGCGTGGCGCTCAATCCGCGCGGCGAGCGCTACAGCGAGGCCACCATTCGCGAGCGCCTGACGATGCGTGATTTTATGGAGACGATGCGGGCCAGCGGCGTGCAAACCGGCGGCCCGGATACCTTATCGCAGCGCGACCGTCAGCAGTTTGCCGCCGCGCTGGAGAAGTGGCTTTCAGAGACTAAGGATAGGTAGCTTAAACCCAGCTATCGTCATCGCTGCCGATGTCGTCATCGCCGAAACCGGCGTCGAAGTCGGAGCTGTAGGTACTGTTATCCGCAAGGAACTGATTGTCGTCCTGGCGGAAGAGATCGTCCGACGCGCTGCTATCCGCCGCCTGCGTGAGGTCAGCCTGCGGCTTCTCTTCAATGATATTGACGATCTCCTGCGGATGCGATCCGCTGAACATATTGGTCAGCATGTTGCCGAGCACCACGCCTCCCGCTACGCCTGCGGCGGTCTGGAGCGCGCCGGCCATAAAGCCGCCGCCGCGAGCCGCCTGAGGAGCATAGTTCTGCGGCTGCATTTGCGGGGCATACTGCGGCTGCGCGCTGGCCTGCGGCCGACCGTACTGCTCCGCGCCCGGAATAGGGTCGGAACCACGCGACTGCGACTGGCCGCCGCCGAACAGGCCGGAGAGAAATCCGCCGCTGCTCGGTTTTGCCGCCTGCAGCTGCGTCACCTGGCTTTCCAGCGACTGGATACGATCGTTGAGCTGCTTAATCGCCGCTTCCTGAATGAGGATCGTTTGCGCCATGTAGTAGGGGGCGGCCGGCTGCTCCTTGATGTGCTGCGCAATCCGCTCCTCGGCGCTGGCATCGCGCGATGCGCTCTGCGTCCCGGCCTCTTTTAGTCGGGAAAACAGCCCATCAATAAGGCGTTGTTCTTCAGATTGCATGATACATTCCTCTGTCACACTGATAAATTACGGTCAGAGTGCGTCTGAACTGACCATGTTGTAAATATGTTGCAGCGTAAAGCTTTGCATAAATGTGTTACCGTTTACGCCAGCCAGCGGCTAAAAAATAATCCCTAAGTAGCGGTAAATCTGGCGCAACATTTAATGCAATGATAAGTTTACATGCCAAATCCCTTTGCTCTCTATGATGAAAGGGAATATCTGATTATTTGTAACGTTTATTTTACGATTATCGTGACGCCGCTTTGCAGGTATCATTGCTTACTTTTCGTATTCATTTTCCCGCAAAATGCGGAACCAGAGGGTCTTCGGTAATGACACAGCCAATCTATCTCATCGGTCCGCGTGGCTGCGGTAAAACGACGATCGGCCACGCGCTGGCACGGGCGCGTAATTACCAGTTTACCGATACCGATCATGCCCTGCAGGCGCATGAGCAGCGTACGGTCGCGACGATCGTCGAGCAGGAGGGCTGGGATCGCTTCCGCGAGCTGGAGTCGCAGGCGCTAAAAGCGGTCACCCAGCCGGGAACGGTTATTGCCACCGGTGGTGGCATTGTGCTGATCGAAGAGAACCGTCAGTTTATGCGCGAAAACGGCGTGGTGATCTATCTCCAGGCCTCGGTATCAGCCCTGATTGACCGCCTTGAAGCGTATCCGAAAACCGAACAGCGCCCGACCCTGACCGGCAAACCGATCCGCGATGAAGTTGGCGAAGTGCTGGCACAAAGGGAGGCGCTGTACCGGGCTACCGCGCACCATATCATTGATGCGACCGCCGCGCCGGATGAGGTGGTCGGGCAGATTGTGGCGACGCTGCAGAGCGCCTGTACGGTCGCTAATTAATCCTTCAGGCTGGCGGATAACGGAGCGAGTTAGGACTTTACCTACGGTAAACAGAGCGCGGGTATCTATACTTTATAGCTCGTACGCTAAAAGAGGGAAGAGCTATGCCAGACCGACCGCCATATCCGCGAGAAGCGCGCGTCGTCGCCGTTGAGAAAGGTCAGAAGGGCCAGACTGAGACCTGGTACCAGCTGCGCGCCGATTATCCCACCCCCGATTCACTGATTAGCGAACATCCTGTCGAGAGCGAAGCGCTGGACGCCAAACGGCGCTATGAGGACCCTGATAAATCGTAACCCTCCTTCTGCGCTGCTGCCTGTCAGTGAAACCGCTGGCAGGTTTTTTTGACTCCGCTCACTACGTCGCTCTCCGCTGATTAGCGGATCTGCGCGGCGACCTGCTTGCTCAGTCAGGGGGTAAAACAGGATGTCCGTCACATTTTTAATTCATCACGCGTACTAATGAATACCTAAGGTGCGGATTTTTCAGGAGAGCTCCTGACTCATCCGGAATCTTTACACTCTACTGGAGCGCTAAGCTGCTACGCTTCTGGACGGTTGATTTTTAGCCACCAGGGGGGCGGATATTATGCGGTAAGCCTGTGCTGAAGGTGTGGAAGTGAAAAGGTAGATGATATGAGTACGACGATGGCCATTTTAACCGTTGGCGTGGTGCCGGTGGCGGAAGTCCTGCCGCTTTTAACCGAACATATCAGGGAAGAGCAGATCACGCATATTAGCCTGTTAGGTAAAATGACGCGCGAAGAGGTTATGGAGGATTATGCCGTTGACCCCGACGACGAGCGCCTGCTTACCTTACTGAATGACAACCGCATGGCCGAGGTCTCGCGGTGGAAGATTGAACGTGATTTAAAGCACCTTATCGCGGTGCTCGACCGGCAAGAATATGACGTCATCCTGCTGTTGAGCTCCGACATGCTCAGCGGCTTTACGGCGCACAACGCTATCCTGCTGGAGCCACAGCGAATTATTCCGCCGCTGGTGGCGTCGATTGTCGACGGTCATCAGGTGGGAGTCATCGTTCCCGTCGCGGACGCTCTGCCATTGCAGCAGCAAAAATGGCTCTCGCTGAACAGCGCGCCGTACTACGCGCTGGCGAATCCGGTTAGCGGCGGCGATAGCGATTTGCTCGATGCCGGAAGGGCGCTGCTGGAACAGGGGGCCGACGTGCTGGTGCTGGACTGCCTCGGCTACCATCAGCACCATCGGGACGTGCTGCAAAAAGCGCTGGACGTGCCGGTTCTGCTCTCCAATGTGCTGGTTTCGCGGCTGGCGGCAGAACTTTTGGTTTAAGCCGTTTTGCGGCTGCCGGCGCTCCGGCGCACCCTGACCGGTAGGCAAACGCGGTCGCCGCGGCCATCCCGCGTCACAGGATGGGCATTACGCGTTAATTTTACGTGACAGAAACGAGGAGCGCCCCCTATATTGAGGTTTCAACAAAAGATCATAAGGGCTTGTTTATGCTTCAAAGTAATGAATACTTCGATGGAAAAGTGAAATCGATTGGTTTCACCAGTAGCAGTACGGGCCGCGCGAGCGTGGGCGTGATGGCGGAAGGTGAATATACCTTTGGAACCGCACAGCCGGAAGAGATGACCGTGGTCAGCGGTGCGCTGAACGTTCTGCTGCCTGGGGAAACCGAGTGGAAAGTGTATGCCGCCGGTGAAGTATTCAACGTTCCGGGCAGCAGCGAGTTCCATCTGCAGGTTGCTGAGCCAACGTCCTATCTGTGCCGCTATCTGTAATTCAGATTCTGCCATCCTGCCGCAGCGCGGCAGGATGAAGATCCGCTTAATCGATTGATTCTGCGGATGTCATTCAGCTGATTAGCGCTGGGCTTCTCCGCCCAGGCCTTCCACCAGATTCTGAATCAGCGCGGCCAGTTCGCCGGTCATCAGAATAAAGTCGGCATCAAAGCGCTGGGCAAAATCTTCCCGATCGATATCTTCGTTCTGATCGCGCAGTTCGTCACAGAACTTCAGGCGCTTGATTGATCCATCGTCGCACATCAGGAACTGAATACGCTGCTGCCAGTCGAGCGCCAGCTTGGTGACGACTTTCCCGGCTTCAATGTGCACGGCAATTTCGTCGCTGACCAGATCCTGCTTCTTCGCGCGGATCACGCCGCCGTCTTCCAGCATGGCCTTCAGCTCGGCCTCATCCAGCAGCTGGAAGCCTTGCGCCACGGTGCCGGAGCGCACCCATTCGGTGAGCGTCAGCTCGATCGGGTTTTCCAGCGCCAGCGGAACAACCGGCAGCGATCCTAAGGTTTTGCGCAGCAGGGCCAGCGTATCTTCCGCTTTTTTGGCGCTGGCGCAGTCCACCATGATCAGGCCGTTGACGGTGTCGATCCACATCATGGTCTGGCTGAAGCGGCTGAAAGCGCGCGGCAGCAGCGAGTGCAGCACTTCGTCTTTCAGCGAATCTTTTTCGGTTTTCTTCAGCTTACGGCCCTGTTCGGCTTCCAGCTTGAAGATCTTCGCTTCCAGCGCCTGTTTGATCACCGGCGACGGCAGGATCTTTTCTTCTTTACGCGCGCAGATAACGATCTGGCCGTTTGTCGTGTGCGTCAGCGCATCGCTGTGCGATCCCATCGGCGATACCCAACCGGTTTTCGCCATATCCTGGCTACCACAAGGAGTAAACGTCAGCTCGGCCAGCTGTTTTTCCATCTCCTCGGCACGCAGGGAAATGTCGCGGCTGAGACGGTAAACCATTAAATTTTTGAACCACAGCATGATAATTTCCACGGCTTTGTCGTTAAATCCAGCGGGCATGATAGCGAATTGTCGCTATGCTTGCATTGTTAATCGGGGAGAGGAGCTTACAGTGCGTATTGGTATTGATTTAGGCGGCACGAAAACGGAAGTCATTGCCCTGAGCGATAAGGGAGAGCAGCTATTTCGCCACCGTTTGCCGACTCCGCGGGATGATTACCGGCAAACGATAGAGAATATTGCCACCCTGGTCGATATGGCAGAGCAGGCGACCGGAGAGCGCGGCAGCGTTGGAATGGGGATCCCCGGTTCGATTTCGCCGTATACCGGCGTGGTAAAAAATGCCAATTCCACCTGGCTCAACGGCCAGCCGTTTGATAAAGACCTGAGCCAGAGGCTGAATCGCGAAGTGCGGCTGGCGAATGATGCCAACTGTCTGGCGGTTTCGGAAGCGGTGGACGGCGCCGCGGCGGGCGCTCAGACCGTATTTGCGGTCATTATCGGCACCGGCTGCGGCGCCGGAGTAGCGTTTAACGGTCGTTCGCACATTGGCGGCAACGGCGCCGCCGGCGAGTGGGGACATAACCCGCTGCCGTGGATGGACGAGGATGAGCTGCGCTATCGCGCGGAGGTTCCGTGCTACTGCGCAAAGCAGGGATGTATCGAAACCTTTATCTCCGGCACCGGCTTTGCCACCGACTATCGGCGACTGGGCGGTCAGCCGTTAAAAGGCAGTGAGATCGTGCAGCGCGTTAGCGAGCAGGACCCGCTGGCGGAACTGGCGCTGAGCCGCTATGAGATGCGGCTGGCGAAGTCGTTGGCTCATGTGGTGAATATCCTCGACCCGGACGTGATCGTGCTCGGCGGCGGAATGAGCAACGTCGAGCGCCTGTACCAGACGGTGCCCGCGCTGGTTAAACCGTGGGTGTTTGGCGGCGAGTGCGAAACGCCGATCCGCAAAGCGCTGCACGGTGATTCCAGCGGCGTGCGCGGCGCGGCCTGGCTGTGGCCGCTGTAGACGGCTGAGGAGAGGCTCGTCGTCCCGGTCTCCCGGCGGCGCCGCGCTGCCGGGAAGCCGGGTGGACCTTTACTCCACCGCGTAGGCCTTATCGAGACGGCTGTATCCCAGCCCGTTGATTTTCTTCACCTTGATCTGCACAGGGATGCGCTCTTTCATCGCTTCGACGTGGCTAATCACGCCGATCGCCTTACCGCTGGCGTTGAGGGCATCCAGCGCATCCAGCGCGGTATCCAGCGTTTCGCTATCGAGAGTGCCGAACCCTTCGTCAAGGAACAGCGAATCAATGCGCGTTTTATGACTCACCAGATCGGATAGCGCCAGCGCCAGCGCAAGGCTGACGAGGAAGCTTTCGCCGCCGGAGAGGGTGCGGGTATCGCGCACCGCATCTGCCTGCCAGGTATCGACCACCTCCAGCTCCAGCGCTTCGCTGGCTTTTCGCTGCAGCTGATAGCGGCCGTGCAGGCGGTTGAGCTGATGGTTCGCCAGCCAGACAAGGTTATCCAGCGTCAGCCCCTGGGCAAATTTACGGAATTTATCGCCTTCTTTGGAGCCAATTAGCGAATTGAGCCACGCCCAGTCCTCCAGCTGCCGCGCGGCGAGCGCGATCTCCTGCTGCAGCGCCTGCTGGCGCTGCTGATTCTCGGCATTCTGCTTCAGCTGCTGGCGGATCTCCCCCTGACGGGCGCTATTTTCCCGCAGCAGCAGGGCCAGCTGCCGCAAGCGGGCCTCAATCTCTTCTACCGGCTGGGTGATGTCGGCATCCGCCGGCGGCTGCTGCCGATGCTGCGCCAGCGCTTCGCGGGCCCGCAGGGCGAGCGCGCTATTTTGCTGGAGCGTATTTTCCAGCGTTTGCCTGAACTGCTCCAGGCGCTGACGGGTCTCCTCATCGAGCAGGGCGTCGAGAAACGCCTGCTGGTCGGCAAACGGGCTGGCGGCGAGGGCGGCGGCGAACTGGCCCTGCGTTTCTGTCAGCAGCCGCAGCTGCTGGCTCTCCTGCTGGCCAAGAGTGCGCCACTGGCTCTGCAGCGCCAGGCAGTCGTCGTGCACCTGGCGCCAGCCCTCAAGCGGCGCGGGCGCTACCGCCTCTTCCGTCTCCGGCAGCGTCTCCAGCAGGGGGATCAGCTGCTGCAGGCGCTCCTGCAGGGTGACGGATTCATCGTGTTTGGCCTGCCAGCTGCGGGTTTCCTCCTCGCGCTGGGCCAGCCAGACCGCCGCCTGTTCAGCCTCCGGTGCGCTGAGGGTAAACGCCGCGAGCTCGCCGTTCAGGGCGCTATGACGCTGCGTCAGCTCCTGGCGCAGCTGCTGTAGCTGCAGCTCGCACTCCTGCTGCTGGGTCTGCCAGGCCAGCCGCTGCTGATGCTGATACAGCTGCTGCTCCAGCTCCTGCTGGGCCTCCAGCCAGCCGGAAATATCCTCCTCTGGCTGCAGGTCAATGCGCAGTTCGCCGGTGACGGCCTGCCACTGAGAGGTAAGCGCTTGCTCCTGCTGGAGCAGCGATTCTCGCTCCTCTTTTTGTTTAAGTTGTTGTTTCAACAGCGCATCCAGCTCGCCGCGCAGCTGGGCGCCTTCTTCCGCCAGCTGTTTAACCTCGCGCTCCAGGGCTTCGCGGCGGGCCTGATTAACGCCGGGCGTCAGCGCCCGATATTCGGCGACTGCCGGGTGTTCGCAGGAGCCGCAGAGCGGGCAAGGCGCGCCGGGCTGCAGGCGCGCGCGCTCCTCTTCCAGTCCGGCAATCCGCGCTTCCAGCTCGCAAATGGCTTTTACATCGCTGAACTGCTGGTTTTTATCTTTATAAGCCTGGCGCCGCTGGGTCAGCGTCGTTTCCAGCTTCTCCCGCTCCTCGCGGCCGGCCTGCTCTGTCGCCTGCAGCTGGCTGAGGCGCTGGCGCAGGGGCAGCAGACGGCTGTGCAGGGCTGCCAGCTGCTGACGCTGCGGGCGGGCGGCGGCGTGGCGGGCAAGGTCGTCGCGAACCCGATCGGCATCCAGCGCCAGCGTCGCCGGCGGCAGTTCGCCGAGCCGACGGCGGGTTTCCGCCAGCCGCTGCTCCAGCCCGGCCTGCTGCTGCGCGTCGCGCGCCTGCTGCTGGAACGCCGCCCGCCAGCCTGCCAGGGCATTGCCCCACTGACGATAGCGGTCGTTGGCCTGCAGCCATTCGGCGAGCGACTGGTGGGTCTGCTGCAGCTGGCTCGTTTGCTGTCGCGCCGCGAGACGAATACCTGCCCGCAGACGCAGCCGTTCGTGTAAGCGAGTATTTACTTCTTCCACCTGGCGGCGGGTCTGCGCCAGCGCGGCGGCCTGCTCCTGCTGTCGGGTCCACAGCGGACGCAGCTGGTCGGCAGGCTGGGCCTGCTCCAGCGCCGCAAGCTGCGGCCGGGCCTGCTCCAGCGCCTGCTGCGCCTCGCGCAGTCGCGCCTCGGTCTGGATCTGGTCGCGGCTTAGCTCCTGCTGGCGCAGCAGCCATTGCCGCGTATTTTGCTCGCGGGCCTGCTCGGCGAGCCGCTGCTGTTCTTCAGCAGTAAGTACTTGCAAACTTTGCTGCAGCACCTGCTGCTGCTCATCGCTTAACAGCACAACGCCGGAGGCCTGGGCCTGCAGTTTTTCCAGCTCGCTGCGGGCGAGCTTGTGCTTTTCAAACACCTGGGCGGAGATCTGACCGTAAATTTCGGTGCCGGTGAGCTCTTCCAGCAGCTCCGCGCGCTCTTTGGGTTTGGCGTTAAGAAAGGCGGCGAACTGGCCCTGGGAGAGGAGCATCGAGCGGGTAAAGCGGCCGTAATCGAGGCCGGTGAGCGAGGCGGTCATCTCCAGCTTGTCTTTGACTTTGTCGGCAAGGATTTGCCCATCGTCGCAGCGGGCCAGCTCGACACGGGGCGCCTGCAGGTTGCCGTCGGGCTGGTTGCGCGCGCGGTTCTGGCTCCAGAAGGCGCGGTAGGCGGTGCCTTTTACCTCAAATTCAACTTCTGCCAGGCATTCGGCGGTATTGCGGGTCATCAGATCGTTTTGCGATTGCGACACGCTGCTCAGGCGCGGCGTTTCGTGGTACAGCGCGAGGCAGATAGCGTCCAGCAGCGTCGTTTTTCCGGCGCCCGTCGGCCCGACGATCGCAAACAGCCCGTTGCTGGCGAACGGTTCGGCGGTGAAGTCGATTTTCCACTCGCCTTTCAATGAGTTAAGGTTTTTCAGGCGCAGACTCAGAATTTTCACAGGTGCTCCTCACCGTTCAGGCTGTGCAGCGTTTCGTTAAACAGCTGTTCGAGGCGCTGCTGCTGCTGCTCTTCGAGACTCTCCAGGGCCAGGCGACGGGCAAAAACGTCCTCAACCCGCAGTTCGCTGAGGGTTTCCCGCCGCTCTCCGGCCAGGATGCGCTCGCGCTGGGCGCGGCTGCGGCGCACCAGCAGCACTTCGACCGGCAGCTCTTCGCAGCGGGTCTGAATCTGGCGCTGAATATCGTGCAGGTATTCGTCGCTGGTGATTTCAATATCCAGCCAGGTGGCGGGCAGCCCCGCGCTATCCTGCCACTGGTCAAGCTGTTCGCTGATGCTGGCAAAATCGCCTTTTAGCACCGCCAGCGGCTGGACTATCGGCACCGTCAGCGGGCTAACGTCCGTCAGGCGGCCGTCGGTAAAGGTCACCAGATTGACGCTTTTATTTTTCCCGGTCTCATCAAAGCTCAGGGAGATTGGTGAACCGCTGTAGCGTATATGCTCGCAGCCGCCGACGATCTGCGCCCGGTGGATATGACCCAGCGCGATATAGTCTGCAGGAGGGAAATGGCTGGCCGGGAAGGCATCGAGGGTGCCGATATAGATCTCGCGCACCGCATCGCTTTTGCTGGCGCCGACGGTGGTCAGGTGGCCGCTGGCGATAATCGGCAGCGTTCGGTCGCCGCGCAGGGCGCAGGCCTGCTGGTACTGCTGCTGATAATAGTCGCTGATGGCGGTGAGCAGCAGCTGCTGCTTTTCACCGCTGGAGTGCCCGGCCTGGCTGGTGACCAGCTCGCGCGGGCGCAGGAAGGGGACCGGGCAGAATATTGCGCCCGGCGCGCCGTCGCGCAGCGGCAGAACGAAGGGAGCGTGGCCGGCGTTAGCCACGACCGTGGTTTTTAAAAAGGCCAGGATGTCGCGCGATTCATTCAGCGTGGCGACCGAATCATGGTTGCCCGCCAGCACCACCAGCCGACAGCCGGTTTGCTGAAGCTGAACCACGAAGTGGTTATACAGCTCGCGGGCGTAGCTCGGCGGCGAGCCGGTATCAAAGATATCGCCGGCGACAATAATGGCATCGACCTCGTGCTCCTGCGCGCTGGCCAGCAGCCAGTCGAGAAAGGCCGCATGCTCAGCGGCGCGGCTTTTGCTGTAAAAGTTTTGCCCGAGATGCCAGTCAGAGGTGTGAATGATGCGCATAAATATTCCGTAGCCTAAGAGCGTTGCCGCCATTATACCATCGACGGAAGGGGAGTTAAGTGCGTGTCACAATTCAAAATCCTCGATCGTCATACGGCCATTTTTTTTCATAAATCTGTCACAAAACTGACGCATAATGGCGCCGCACTCTATACTGATGGCTAAAAAATACAGGGTAAATAATGGCGAGAAGAATTCTGGTCGTTGAAGATGAAGCTCCAATCCGCGAAATGGTCTGCTTTGTTCTGGAGCAAAACGGCTTTCAGCCCGTCGAGGCGGAAGATTATGACAGCGCGGTGAACCAACTCAATGAACCCTGGCCTGATCTGATTCTCCTTGACTGGATGCTGCCAGGCGGATCGGGTCTGCAGTTTATTAAACTGCTCAAGCGTGAGGCGATGACCCGCGATATTCCGGTGGTCATGCTAACCGCTCGCGGCGAAGAGGAAGATCGCGTTCGTGGCCTGGAGACCGGCGCCGATGATTACATCACCAAGCCTTTCTCGCCGAAAGAGCTGGTGGCGCGAATCAAAGCCGTGATGCGGCGAATCTCACCGATGGCGGTGGAAGAGGTGATTGAAATGCAGGGGCTGAGTCTCGATCCTTCCTCCCATCGCGTGATGACCGGTGAAAACCCGCTGGACATGGGGCCGACCGAGTTTAAGTTATTACACTTCTTTATGACCCACCCGGAACGCGTATACAGCCGCGAGCAGCTGCTGAATCACGTCTGGGGGACCAACGTGTATGTAGAAGACCGAACGGTAGACGTGCATATTCGCCGTCTGCGTAAAGCGCTGGAACAGAGTGGCCATGACCGGATGGTACAAACGGTTCGCGGCACGGGATATCGTTTCTCCGCCCGTTTCTGAATGTCGACAGGAGTGTGAACCGTGCTGGAACGGCTGTCATGGAAAAGGCTGGCGCTTGAGCTTTTCTTATGTTGTATCCCGGCCCTGATTCTCGGGGCGGTATTTGGTCATTTGCCGTGGTTTTTACTGGCGGCGGTGACCGGACTTCTTATCTGGCATTTCTGGAATTTGTTACGCCTCTCATGGTGGCTGTGGGTGGACCGCAGCATGACGCCACCGCCGGGAAGCGGCAGCTGGGAACCGCTGCTGTACGGCCTCCACCAGATGCAGATGCGTAATAAAAAACGCCGACGCGAGCTGGGCAGCCTGATCAAACGCTTTCGCAGCGGGGCGGAATCGCTGCCCGATGCGGTGGTGCTGACCACGGAGGAGGGGGCGATCTTCTGGTGTAACGGCCTTGCACAGCAGATCCTCAATCTGCGCTGGCCGGACGATAGCGGACAAAACATCCTTAACCTCCTGCGCTACCCTGAATTTGCCAACTACCTAAAAAACAAGGATTTCAGTAAACCGCTCAATCTGATCCTTAATAACTCCCGTCATCTGGAAATTCGCGTGATGCCCTACAGCGACAAGCAGATGCTGATGGTGGCGCGCGACGTGACGCAGATGCACCAGCTTGAAGGGGCGCGGCGCAACTTTTTTGCTAACGTCAGCCACGAGCTGCGCACGCCGCTAACGGTGCTGCAGGGGTATCTGGAGATGATGCAGGAGCAGGTGCTGGAAGGGGTGACGCGGGAAAAAGCCCTGCATACCATGCGTGAGCAAACCCAGCGTATGGAGGGGTTAGTTAAACAGCTGCTGACGCTATCGCGCATTGAGGCGGCCCCGGTTCTGGCGATGAACGACAAAATCGACGTACCGATGATGCTGCGGGTTGTCGAGCGGGAGGCGCAAACTCTCAGCCAGAAAAAGCATACGCTGCACTTTGTGGTCGATGAGTCGCTGCAGGTTCTCGGTAATGATGAGCAGCTGCGCAGCGCGATCTCGAATCTGGTGTATAACGCGATCAACCATACTCCGGAGGGCACGGAGATTACCGTCAGCTGGCAGAAAGCGCCGCACGGCGCGCTGTTTAGCGTTGAGGATAACGGCCCGGGGATTGCGCCCGAGCACATTCCGCGGCTCACCGAGCGCTTCTATCGCGTGGATAAAGCGCGCTCGCGGCAAACCGGAGGCAGCGGTCTGGGGCTGGCGATCGTGAAACATGCGGTTAATCATCACGACAGCCGGCTGGATATTGAGAGCACGCCCGGCAAGGGAACGCGGTTTAGCTTCCTGCTGCCGGAACGTTTGATTGCCAAAAAAAGCGACTAACCGCCGCTCTGTCAACATAACTTGTCAATGACCAGCTTAGGCTGGTCATTTTCGTTTGCAGTCAATTTTCAGCTGCGTAATTAACGAACGTCCGCTGCTTTTTTGTTCGCATGATTAGCCATATGTTTTCCTTCATCATGGTTAATAAAGCCAGGTATTAATGCAGACTTAGCATAATCATCTGCTTTTACGATCCCGCCTTGCTTTAAAACGTTATAAGCGTTTAAATTGCGCCCCATGCAGTCGTAGACAGACTGTTTTTGCGTGGTAATTCAAAAAACAATTCTTTCCCACGCCGCTTCGGGAGCATATCTCGCTGAGTTTCCGGCAATAGCCGCTGTATCATCCCTAAGGGAAGGCACGGTATTTTTCCGTTTAACACCACCACATCCACAGGCAGTATGAATTTATGACCCATCAGTTAAAATCTCGCGACATCATAGCGTTGGGCTTTATGACCTTCGCGCTGTTCGTCGGTGCAGGCAACATCATCTTCCCCCCAATGGTTGGTTTACAGGCTGGTGAACACGTCTGGACCGCCGCTATCGGCTTTCTGATCACCGCCGTGGGTTTACCGGTGCTGACGGTCGTGGCGCTGGCGAAAGTCGGCGGCGGCGTTGAAAGCCTGAGCACCCCGATTGGTAAAGTGGCGGGGATCCTGCTGGCCGTGGTCTGCTATCTGGCGGTGGGGCCGCTGTTCGCGACTCCGCGTACCGCGACGGTCTCCTTTGAGGTGGGTATTGCCCCGCTGACCGGCGATGGCGCGATGCCGCTGATGATTTACAGCGTCATCTATTTTGCCTTGGTGATCCTCGTTTCGTTATATCCCGGCAAGCTGCTGGATACCGTCGGGAACTTCCTCGCGCCGCTGAAAATCATTGCGCTGATTATTCTCTCCGTCGCGGCGATTATTTGGCCCGCCGGCCCGATCAGCAACGCGCTGGAAGCCTACCGCACCGCGCCGTTCTCAAACGGCTTCGTCAACGGCTATCTGACTATGGATACCCTCGGCGCGATGGTCTTCGGGATCGTGATTGTTAACGCCGCGCGCTCTCGCGGCGTCAGCGAAGCGCGCCTGCTGACCCGCTATACCGTGTGGGCTGGCCTGATGGCGGGCGTCGGCCTGACGTTACTGTATCTGGCGTTGTTCCGCCTCGGCTCCGACAGCGCGACCCTGGTCGATCAGTCGGCTAACGGCGCGGCCATTCTGCACTCGTATGTCCAGCACACCTTTGGCGGCGCGGGGAGCTTTATGCTGGCGGCGCTGATTTTCATTGCCTGCCTGGTTACCGCGGTTGGCCTGACCTGCGCCTGCGCGGAGTTTTTCGCCCAGTACCTGCCGCTCTCCTACCGCTCGCTGGTGTTTATTCTCGGCATCTTCTCGATGGCGGTCTCCAACCTGGGGCTGAGCCACCTGATTCAGATTTCGATCCCGGTGCTGACGGCTATCTATCCGCCGTGTATCGCACTGGTGGTATTAAGCTTTACCCGCAACTGGTGGCATAATTCGTCCCGCGTTATTGCGCCGGCCATGTTTATCAGCCTGATGTTTGGTATTATTGACGGCATTAAAACGTCGGCGTTTGCCGATATGCTGCCAGCGTGGACCGCGCGTCTGCCTTTGGCAGAGCAGGGGCTGGCCTGGCTGATGCCGACCGCCGTGATGGTGGTTCTGGCGGTGGTCTGGGATCGCGCCGTAGGGCGTCAGGTGACATCCAGCGCGCACTAGCCGGCGTTTAAAATCAGTGTTAAACCACGGGACTTCAGGTCCCGTGGTTTTTTGTTTTTCAGGTAATCCTCTTTTGATCTTCGTCCGGCGAAGGCTAAAGGAGAAAAAACGGCATGGAATACGATGGAAAGTAGTAACAAACTTAAGCGCGGGCTAAGTACTCGGCATATCCGCTTTATGGCGCTGGGTTCGGCAATTGGCACCGGTCTGTTCTATGGTTCGGCAGATGCGATTAAGATGGCCGGCCCGAGCGTGCTGCTGGCCTATATTATAGGCGGCGTGGCGGCGTACATTATTATGCGCGCGCTGGGCGAGATGTCGGTGCATAACCCCGCCGCCAGCTCATTTTCACGCTATGCGCAGGACTACCTCGGCCCGCTGGCGGGCTATATCACCGGCTGGACCTACTGCTTTGAAATCCTGATTGTTGCCATCGCCGACGTGACGGCCTTCGGCATCTATATGGGCGTCTGGTTCCCGACGGTCCCGCACTGGATCTGGGTGCTTAGCGTGGTGCTGATTATCTGCGCCGTCAACCTGATGAGCGTGAAGGTGTTTGGCGAGCTGGAGTTCTGGTTCTCCTTCTTTAAAGTCGCCACCATTATCATCATGATTCTGGCCGGTTTCGGCATCATTATCTGGGGGATCGGCAACGGCGGTCAGCCGACCGGCATCCATAATCTGTGGAGCAACGGCGGCTTCTTCAGCAACGGCTGGCTGGGGATGGTGATGTCGCTCCAGATGGTGATGTTCGCCTACGGCGGAATTGAAATCATCGGTATTACCGCCGGTGAAGCGGAAGACCCGGAGAAATCCATCCCGCGCGCCATTAACTCGGTCCCGATGCGTATTCTGGTGTTCTACGTGGGCACGCTGTTCGTGATTATGTCCATTTATCCGTGGAACCAGGTCGGGACTAACGGTAGCCCGTTCGTCTTAACCTTCCAGCATATGGGCATCGCTTTTGCCGCCAGCATCCTTAACTTCGTGGTGCTGACCGCCTCGCTTTCGGCCATCAACAGCGACGTATTCGGCGTCGGGCGCATGCTGCACGGCATGGCGGAGCAGGGCAGTGCGCCTAAAATGTTCGCCAAAACGTCGCGCCGCGGCGTGCCGTGGGTGACGGTGATGGTGATGACCATCGCGCTGCTGTTCGCGGTCTACCTGAACTACATCATGCCGGAAAACGTCTTCCTGGTGATCGCCTCCCTGGCGACCTTTGCGACGGTGTGGGTGTGGATTATGATCCTGCTGTCGCAGATTGCCTTCCGCCGTCGTCTGCCGCCGGAAGAGGCCAAAGCGCTGAAGTTTAAAGTGCCGGGCGGCGTGGCGACCACGGCGGTGGGCCTGGCGTTCCTCGTCTTTATCATTGCGCTGATTGGCTACCATCCGGATACGCGTATTTCCCTGTACGTCGGCTTTGCGTGGATAGCGCTGCTGCTGGTTGGCTGGAAGCTGAAAACCCGCCGTGACCGCCAGCTGGCGCAGGCGCGCTAAGCGGGCCGCTCTCCCGCCGGCTATGTTCGCGCTAGCCGGCGGGATATTTTCGCTTGAGCGATATCCTCCTCCGCTCTCCTCCCCCAATAATTCTGCCGATGATGAGTCATACGCATACGCGCTGTGGCAAGGTGTGCCCATTCTGTAAAGAGAGGAATAACGATGTTGAAGGCATGGCACCTGCCTGTTGCCCCGTTTATCAAGGAGCAGCAGGGACGACTCTTTATCACCCTGTGGGTCAGCGGCGATGAGTTGCCGCAGCGCGTTACGCTGCGCGCGGAAGAAGACAACGAAGAGCTTTCGCTGCCGATGCACCGTCTGCGCCAGGAGCCGCGGCCGGGCGTCGTCGCGTGGCGCGGAGAGATTAATCTTGCCAGCGGCCAGCCGCGTCGGCGCTATAGCTTCAAGCTGCTGTGGGCCGACCGGCAGCGCTGGTTTACCCCGCAGGGCTTTAACCGCTTCCCGCCGGCGCGGCTGGAGCAGTTTGCGGTCGATCTGCCGGACAGCGGCCCGCAGTGGGTTGCCGATCAGGTCTTTTATCAAATCTTTCCTGACCGCTTTGCGCGCAGCGAACCGCGCGCAGCCGATCAGGACCGGCCCTACCATCACCACGCTGCCGGACAGGATATTGTTCAGAAACAGTGGGATGAACCGTTAACCGGCGAGGCGGGCGGCTCAACCTTCTACGGCGGGGATCTGGACGGTATCAGCGAGAAGCTGCCGTATCTCAAGCAGCTCGGCGTCACGGCGCTGTACCTGAATCCGGTGTTTGTCGCGCCGAGCGTGCATAAATACGACACTGAAGATTATCGTCGCGTTGATCCGCAGTTCGGCGGTGACGCCGCGCTGCTGCGCCTGCGGCACAATACGCAGCGGGAAGGGATGCGCCTGATCCTCGACGGCGTTTTCAACCACACCGGAGATTCACACGTCTGGTTTGACCGCCACCAGCGCGGCAGCGGCGGCGCCTGCCACAGCACGGATTCACCGTGGCGCGACTGGTTCACCTTTTCCCCAGAGGGCGAAGCGCACAGCTGGCTGGGCTACGCCAGCCTGCCGAAGCTGGATTATCAATCCACCAGCCTGATCAATGAAATCTACGCCGGTGAAGACAGCATCGTGCGCCACTGGCTGAAAGCGCCGTGGAGCATGGACGGCTGGCGTCTGGACGTGGTGCATATGCTGGGGGAAGGCGGCGGGGCGCGTAATAACCTGCGCCATATCGCCGGTATAACCCAGGCGGCGAAGGAGACGCAGCCGGAATCCTTTGTTTTTGGAGAACATTTTGGCGACGCGCGCCAGTGGCTGCAGGCCGATGCCGAAGATGCGGCGATGAACTATCGCGGGTTTACCTTCCCGCTGTGGGGCTTCCTGGCGAATACCGATATCTCTTACGATCCGCAGAAGATAGATGCGCAAACCTGCGTGGCGTGGATGGATAACTACCGCGCCGGGCTGTCGCACCAGCAGCAGCTGCGGATGTTTAACCAGCTTGATAGCCACGATACGGCGCGCTTTAAGTCGCTGCTGGGTAAGGACGTCGCGCGTCTGCCGCTGGCGGTGGTCTGGCTGTTCTGCTGGCCGGGGGTGCCGTGCATTTACTACGGTGACGAAGTGGGCGTTGATGGCAATAACGATCCTTTCTGCCGCAAGCCCTTCCCGTGGGACCCGGCTTTGCAGGATGCGACGCTGCTGGGGCTGTATAAACGCATGGCGAAGCTGCGTAAGGCGAACCAGGCGCTGCGCTACGGCGGGTGTCAGGTGATTTATGCCGAAGAAAACGTGGTGGTGTTTGCCCGGGTTTATAAAAATCAGCGCGTGCTGGTGGCTATCAACCGCGGTGAAGCCTGTGAGGTGGTGGTTGAGGATTCACCGCTGCTGGACGTGGGCGAATGGCAGCTCAAAGAGGGCAGCGGCGCGCTGCACGACGGCGTGCTGACGCTTCCGGCCATCGCCGCCAGCGTGTGGTTCAGCCGTCAGGGATAAAGCTGGTGTAGAAACGGTTCTTCGAGAATGGCTTCCCGCCACCAGCGCTGGGCCAGGCCGTCGTTATCCGTGCGCCAGGCCATGTAGGCGATATCCTTTTCGCGAAAAGAGATCACGGTTTTCTCCACCAGCTCGCCGCTCGCCAGCCACGGCTGGGCGACGTGGCGGGGGAGAAAACCGCAGCCGAGTCCGGCCCGCAGCAGCGCCACTTTACTGGCAAAATCATCGACGCGAATTTGTGACTGCTCGGTCAGAAGGTTGCTGTTGAGCGGGTGACAGTAGCGGGCGCTATCGCTAATCACCACCGCGCGATGCAGGCTGAGCTGCTTGTTGGTCAGCGGCTGTACCGTTTCCGCCAGCGGGTGGCCGGGGGCGACAACAAATACGTTATCCAGCGTTCCGAGCATTTTCCACGACCATTCGGCGGAGGTTGGCGGTTCGTTAATCGCGCCAAGAATGATATCCGCCCCGTTGCGGGTCAGCTCTTCCCAGGCGCCCGCCAGCGTGTGGTGGGTAAAATTGAGGCGGGTTTGCGGATTTTGCGCGTAAAACGCGTCGATAAGCGGGAGCAAACGATCGAAAGGGAAGGAGGCATCCAGGGCGATGGCGAGATCCCGCTCCCAGCCGGCATTCAGCTGAACCGCCTGCTTTTCCAGATCCTTTGCCGCATTGAGCAGCAGCCGGCCCTTTTCCAGCACCATTGTACCGGTATCGGTAAACTTCGCCCGATGTCCGCTGCGATCCAGCAGGGTGATGCCGAGATCGCTTTCCAGCTTTTGGATCATGTAGCTCAGGGCGGCGGGCGTTTTATAGAGCGATTCCGCGGCGGTGGCGAAAGAGCCGTGGGTCTCCAGGGCATCGAGGATCAGCAGTACATCAAGATTCAGGCGCATCGGCGGCTTACCGGTCATAAATAATCCCTCTGTTTTACCGAAGCCGGATGCTCAATACCAGTGAATAATTTAGAACTCTTACCCGCAAATTTTTGATAAACATCATTATCACCCTATTCACTAATAGCGGGTTTTTTATTTATTGCCTTTTATTTTTAAAATAAGTCAGAAAAATTTCTTTAATAACTCGTTAGAAATTACTGACTATACTCACCATGCTTTATCCGTCACGATCCAGACCCACAGCAGCGTTTATCGTCTCTTTTTAACTCATTGATTAAGAAGGTATGTTATGTCTATTCGGGAACTGATCGATCCAACTAACTCAACTCTTATCTTTATTGACCACCAGCCCCAGATGTCTTTTGGTGTCGCCAATATTGATCGCCAGACGCTTAAAAATAATACCGTTGCGCTAGCTAAAGCGGGCAAGATTTTTAATGTTCCGGTGATTTATACCTCCGTGGAAACAAAAAGCTTTAGCGGCTATATCTGGCCGGAATTGCTGGCCGTGCATCCGCAGGTTAAACCGATAGAACGTACCTCAATGAACTCATGGGAAGATGCGGGTTTTGTTAAGGCGGTACAGGCCGCCGGGCGTAAGAAACTGATTATCTCCGCGCTGTGGACCGAAGTCTGCCTGACTTTCCCGGCGCTGATGGCGCTGGAAGAGGGATATGAAGTGTACGTTGTGACCGACGCTTCCGGCGGAACCTCCGTCGATGCGCATGAACGCTCGATTGACCGGATGGTGCAGGCCGGCGCGGTGCCGGTGACCTGGCAGCAGGTGCTGCTTGAGTACCAGCGCGACTGGTCGCGCAAAGAGACCTACGATGCGGTCATGGATCTGGTTCGCGAACATAGCGGCGCGTACGGCATGGGGGTGGATTACGCGTACACCATGGTGCACGGCGCGCCGGAGCGCCAGGCCTAAATACACTTCATCCTTCAAGCTGCCTCTTTGTTGGCTTCGTTTGCCCGCCTCGATGCAGCATGAATGATTTTGTGTATTGTCATCGTCCTTCAAGCTGCCTCTTTGCTGGCTTCGTTTGCCCGCCCCGGCGCAGCTTGAATGATTTTGTGTATTGTCATTTATGGCTGCTGGCGGGGAAATCCCGTCACTCACCTGCAGCAAGGAACTCCCAATGGCGCAACAGAAATCGGTAACGCTGGTCATCAGTCATATGCTCGATCCTGAACACGGTAAGCGCTATGAAGAGTGGCTCGGAAAAATTATGCCCGTGGCGGCGGAGTTTCCCGGGCACCTTGGCGCTAACGTCATCCGCCCGGGCGCCGGGCAGAATCTATGGAGCGTGATTATTCGCTTCGACACCATTGAGCATCTCTATGCCTGGACGCAGTCAGAAACGCGCCGCGAGCTGGTTGCTGAAATCGCGCCCCTGCTCAATGAAGGCGATCGTACGGAAGTCCGTACCGAACCGGCGTTCTGGTTTACCCCTCCGGCGGTCAACGTGCGCCAGCCGCTGCGCTGGAAGCAGTTCCTGATGACCTTGCTGGTTATCTTCCCCAGCACCAACCTGGTGCCCTGGCTGACCGGCATGCTGCTGCCCTCAATGCGGGGAAGCCTGCTGCTGCATTTGATAAATGATGCCTGCGTGGTCGCGCTGGTGGTCTGGTTCTGGATGCCCATCGTGACCGGCCTGTTTGCTGGCTGGTTAAAGAAAAACTGAGTCAGCCTCCTTAAGGAGAGCGTTATGTCACAAACTGCCACACTGATCCTGACTCATGGTCGGATCCACACCCTCGATCGCAGCAACCCGCTGGCCGACGCGGTAGCGATCGCCGACGGTAAGATCCTCGCGGCCGGTAGCCACGATCGGATCATGAGTTTTGCCGCCGAAGGCACGCAGATCATCGATCTGCAGGGCCATACGGCGATCCCCGGCCTGAATGATTCCCACCTGCACCTGATCCGCGGGGGGCTGAACTACAACCTTGAGCTGCGCTGGGAAGGCGTTCCGTCGCTGGCGGACGCGCTGCGGATGCTTAAAGATCAGGCCGATCGCACGCCTGCGCCGCAGTGGGTGCGGGTGGTCGGCGGATGGAGCGAATTCCAGTTTGCCGAGCGGCGCATGCCGACGCTGGAAGAGCTAAACCAGGCGGCGCCGGATACGCCGGTATTCGTGCTGCATCTCTACGATCGCGCGCTGCTTAACCGCGCGGCGCTGAAGGCCGTCGGCTATAGCAAAGAGACGCCGGATCCGGCGGGCGGCGAAATTGTTCGGGATGGCAACGGCAACCCGACCGGGATGCTGATAGCGAAACCTAATGCCATGATCCTCTACGCGACGCTGGCGAAGGGGCCGAAGCTGCCGCTGGAGCTGCAGGTGAACTCGACGCGCCAGTTTATGCGCGAACTGAATCGTCTCGGGTTGACCAGCGCGATTGACGCCGGCGGCGGCTTCCAGAACTACCCGGAAGATTATGAAATTATTGAGCAGCTGCACGCTAACCGGCAGATGACCGTGCGCATTGCCTATAACCTGTTTACCCAGCGTCCGAAGCAGGAGCTGGATGATTTCGAACGCTGGACCGATATGCTGAAGCCGGGGCAGGGGACCGACTTTTTTCGCGCCAACGGCGCCGGCGAGATGCTGGTTTTTTCGGCGGCGGATTTTGAGGATTTCCTGCAGCCGCGTCCGGATCTGCCGGCCGGAATGGAGGATGAACTGGAGCGGGTGGTCCACCACCTGGTTGAACACCGCTGGCCGTTCCGCCTGCACGCCACCTATGACGAATCGATCGGCCGGATGCTGGACGTCTTTGAAAAGGTGAACCGCGAAATCCCGTTTAACGGTCTGCACTGGTTCTTTGACCATGCGGAAACCATCACCGAGCGCAATATTGAGCGGGTGAAGGCGCTGGGCGGCGGGATTGCGGTGCAGCACCGGATGGCCTTCCAGGGCGAATATTTTGTCGACCGCTACGGTATCGATGCGGTGAAACACACGCCGCCGGTGGCGAAAATGCTGGAAATGGAGGTGCCGGTTGGTCTCGGCACCGACGCCACCCGCGTGGCGAGCTACAACCCGTGGACCGCGCTCTACTGGCTGGTTTCCGGGCGTACCGTCGGCGGTATGACGATGTACGACGAGAGCAACCGCCTGCCGCGCGACGTGGCGCTGGAGCTGTGGACGGCAGGCAGCGCCTGGTTCTCCAGCGAGCAGGGTAAAAAAGGGCGTATTGAGCAGGATCAGCTTGCCGATCTGGTGGTGCTGTCGAAGGACTATTTCAGCGTGCCGGAAGAGGAGATAAAAGGCATAGAATCGGTGCTGACGGTGGTTGATGGCAAAGTGGTTTATGCCGCCGGACACTTCTCGCCGCTGGCGCCGCCGCCCATCCCGGTGCTGCCGGAGTGGTCTCCGGTGGTCAAGGTTCCGGGGCACTACCGCTCGGCGCCGCCCGCTGCGGCAAAAATCGGGGCCATCGCGCAGATGCACCAGTGCTGCGGCAGCTGCGGCGTCCACGGGCACCAGCATGATATCGCGCGCAGGTCGGCGATTCCGGTTGCCGATGAGCAGGCGTTCTGGGGCGTGCTAGGCTGTTCCTGCTTCGCGTTTTAACGTTTAAGCGCAGCCCTTACCCGCGAGTAAGGGCTCGCTGTTTTCTGAAATGTCGCTCACTTTCGCTACAGGGCAGCACAAATGCAATAATTTGTGTCAATCTACCCGCTTCTGAATCAGTGAAGGTGAAAACATGGATGAGCTGCTGATCCTTGGCTGTATTGCTCTGTTCTTCGCGCTGGTGGTGGTTCCCGTTCTGGCCATTGTCGCATTTAATCGCAGTTCGGCGGTCCGCTCCGAACTGGAAACCTTGCGTCGTCGGATCGCGGAGCTTGAGCTGCGCGGTGGCGCAGAAACGCCCGTGGCGCCGGCCGTTGCGCGTCCCACGATGCCTGCGGTTTCTCATGCTCCAGCGGAGCCGGTAAGGGGGACGGTACCTCAACCCGTCAATCCGCAGCGTCCGCCGCCAAAAGCGCAGACGGCAGAGAAGAGCGTCTCTTCACCGAAAAGCGCGCGACCTTCCGCATTGGGGGGGATGGTTTCGTCGCTGGTATGCTGGTTTATGCAGGGTAACCCGCTGGCGAAACTCGGGATCCTGCTGCTGTTTTTCGGCCTCTCTTTCCTGCTGCGCTATACCGTTGAACACTCACTTTTCCCGCTGGAGCTGCGCCTGGTGGCCGCGGCGCTGTTTGCGATCGTTCTGCTGGCGGTGGGCTGGCGGCTACGGCATAAGCAGCCGGTCTATGCGTTAATACTGCAGGGCGGGGCGACGGGGGCGCTCTATCTCACCGTGTTTGGCGCGTTCCGCTTGTGGCAAATGCTGCCGATGACCCTGGCGTTTGCTCTGCTGGTGGTGATTTGTGCGGCCAGCGTTGGGCTGGCTATCCTGCAAAAAGCGCTCAGCCTGGCGATGCTGGCGAGCCTCGGCGGCTATCTGGCGCCGCTGCTGCTCTCAACCGGCGGCGGCAGCCACGTGGCGCTGTTTTCGTTCTACCTTTTGCTGTCGGTGGGCATTCTCACCATCAGCATCTGGCAACAGTGGCGCGAGCTGAATCTGCTCGGCCTGCTGTTTACCTTTGGCGTCGGGGGATTCTGGGGGCTGGACGGCTATCGCCCGGAGTATTACCTCAGCTGCCAGCTGTTCCTGATTGCCAATATCCTCATTTTTGGCGTGCTGAGCGTGGCGCTGTCGCTGCGGGCGCAGGGCAAAGGCCAGCAGATTATTGACGGCGTGCTGCTGTTTGCGCCGCCGCTAATCGGCTTTGGCATGCAGTACGCCATGACCCAACATATGGCGTACGGCCCGGCGCTCAGCGCGCTGGGCTACGGGGGAGCCTATCTGGCGCTCGCCTGGCTTGTGCTTCGCCGCTATCCCGCTTTCGGCAGGCCGCTGGTGCTGGCCGCCCTGGCGCTGGGGGGCGCGTTTACCACTCTCGCCATTCCGCTGGCGCTTTCAGCGCGCTGGACGGCGATGGCCTGGTCGCTGGAAGGGCTCGGCATCCTCTGGCTGGGCGTGCAGCAGCGGCAGCAGCGGATGAGCTACAGCGGCACCGGGCTGCTGGTTCTGGCGGTGTGCAGCGCGCTGTGGGCGCTGGTCAATGGCACAACGGCGCTCTCTTTGCTGCCGATCTTCACGGTGCTCAGCCTCAGCTGGCTGGCCGCGGCCTGGCTGTGGCGCGGTATTAAACGGCAGGTAAGCTGGGCGCTGCTGGCGGGCGGACTGCTGTTGTGGATAGCCGCGCTCGTTGCCGTATCGCAGCTGGGGCTGAAGAAGGATTCGCTGGTTGTCTTTGGCGTACTGGCGCTGCTGGCGGCATCGGCGTGGGGCTGGCGCACGTTCGCCGCGCGTCTGCGGTGGCGAGAGCTGGATATCAGCAAATGGCTGCTCTGGCCAATGATGCTGGTGGTGCTGATTTATCAAATATCTCAGCAGCAAATCGCGGCGGCCGGCTGGCCAAATCTGGCCTGGTGCCTTGCGCTACCCGCAGCGGTAGCTCTGCTCTGGCGTGACGGAAATTCATTGCCGCCGCGCGTATCCATGCTGGTTCATCTGTCGTTGTTCTGGATGATTTTGCTGGCGCTGGCGTGCGAACTGTTTTGGTTTACGCAGGATCTGCCCTGGGGAATGGCGGCCTGGGCCAGCGGTTTGCTGATGGCGGCCGGCGGTTTGCTTATCTTCCTCGTTGCCGAGGCCACCCGTCGCCAAATCTGGCCGTTCCGGGTCTGGCCTGCGCTGTACAGCTCTCTGGCGACGATCCCGGTGGCGGCGACTCTGGCGTATCTGCTGGCGCTGACCAATTTCCAGGACGGCGTGGTCTATCGTCAGACCTATCTGCCGCTGATGAATCCGCTGGAAGAGGGGGCCGCCTTTGCGCTGCTGGGGCTGGTGATTTTTTATCGCGTTTCGCTGCGCTATTTCCCCGAGACGCTGTCGCGGTGCCGCTCCTGGCCGGTGATTGCCCTGGCGGCGCTTAGCTTCTGGTGGCTGAACGGCGCGCTGCTGCGTGCGCTAGCCTGGTACGGCGAGGTGGCCTGGAACCTGGAGTCGCTATGGCATTCACGACTGATTCAGACCTGCTTTGCCCTGTTCTGGATGCTGGCAGCGCTGGTGGCGATGCTGAACGCGACCCGACGCCTTTCTCGCCGCGAATGGCTCTGCGGGGCGGCGCTGTTAGGGATTGTCATTGTCAAACTGATGCTGGTGGATAGCGCGCGCGGCGGCGGGCTGGCGCGCGCGGTCGCCTTTATTGGCGTCGCTATTCTGGTATTAATCATCGGCTATTTCTCACCGTTACCGCCGAAAGCTGGAGCAGAAAAATGAAATGGATAAAAGCGGTGTTATGCAGCGTCCTGCTGGGTGCGACAGGAGCGGCACTGAGCAGCGAGAGCGAGCGGGAAGCGCCTGTGGACTACGCGACGGGGATCATGCTGGAAACTCCGGGCACATCGCCCTGGTATCGCATTAAGCTTCCTCAGGCCGTCTACCAGAGTACGGCCTGGCCAGATTTACGCGATGTGCGGGTATTCAATCATCAGGGCGATACGGTACCGTTCGCCCTCGAAGCGCAGAAAGCTCAGCCCGCGATGCCACAGACCATGACGCTTCGACTTTTCCCTCTGGATGTTTCGCCGGTTACGCCAAAGGATGAGGGGCGTCGCGGCGTAAAATCGTGGGTCTTACGTTCAACGGCGGGCGTTGAGATCCAGCTGGAAAGCGACGATATCAACGCCGTCGGGCAGAGCTATTTGCTGACCTTGCCGGAAACCAGCACCGACGCCTTCTCGCTGGCCCAGCTGCGCCTGAACTGGCACATTCCTGAGGGGAGCTGGCAGGGGAAAGCCTCCGTTTACGCCAGCCGTGATTTAACCTCCTGGAGCACGGTACAGGAAAATGCTCCGCTGATGGACCTGAAGCGTGATAACGATCGGCTGAAGCTGGACGCTATTAGCGCCAGGCTGACGCTCTCCGCGCAGGGTAATCGCTATCTGCTGGTGATTCTGGACTCGCAAAGCCCGGCGCTGGCGCTGGAGAGCGTCAGCGCGGTCGCCGGGAGCGCTGAGCCGGAGCCTGAACGCATCGTGCTTGACGCGCGTGCGGACAAGCTCTCGGATCGGCAAGCCGTCTGGCGCTGGAGCCAGCCGCAGCCGCTGAGCTCGCTGAGGATCGATCTGCCAGGCGAAGGGGTGTTGCCGGTAGAACTGGCGTGGCGCAGCGGCGACAAGGAGCCGTGGCGGCCGCTGACGCAAACCGTGCTTTACCATCTCGACGGGAAACGCTCGGAAGATATTCACCTTGCCGGGCAGCTGGTTGAAGCGGTTCGCATGACCACAATTAACGCCAGGCTGCCTGAGACGCTGCCAGCCCTGAGCGGCGCGCGCGATAGCTATCAGCTGGTGTTTAACACCCAGGGAAAAGGCCCCTATATGCTGGCCTGGGGAAACCGGGCGGCGGCAAGGGCCGATATCGGGCTGGATATGCTGATCCCGGCGTCGCTGCGTAAAACTCAGCAGGTGAATTACCTGCCGTGGGCCATTATTACGCAGGAGAGCGTCACCCTGGGCGGAGAGGCGCGGCTGAGCGCAACTTCGGCTGCCGATCGGCAAGGCTACTGGAAAATAGTGCTGGTATGGGGGGCGCTGATCCTCGGCGTGGCCGTTCTGCTCATGATGGCATGGCGGATCTGGCGCGAGGTGAAAAAGGGCGGCGCGGCGTGAAGCAACAAAAAAGGCTCGCGGGTGCGAGCCTTTTTATGAACGGCAGCCGATTACAGGCTGGAAACGTTCTCGGTCAGGTATTTAGCCACGCCTTCCGGAGAAGCGGCCATCCCTTCTTTACCTTTTTCCCACTGTGCCGGGCACACTTCGCCGTGCTCTTCGTGGAACTGCAGCGCGTCAACCATACGCAGCATTTCGTCGATGTTACGTCCCAGCGGCAGGTCGTTCACAACCTGGTGGCGAACAACGCCGTTAGCGTCGATCAGGAAGGAGCCGCGCAGCGCAACGCCTTCGTCCGGATGTTCGATACCGTAGGCTTTCTGGATTTCACGCTTGATGTCAGCAACCATCGCGTATTTAACCGGACCGATGCCGCCCTGGTCTACCGGGGTGTTACGCCATGCGTTGTGGACGAATTCGGAGTCGAAGGAAACGCCAACAACTTCTACGCCACGCTTCTGGAATTCTTCATAACGTTTGTCAAAAGCAATCAGCTCAGACGGGCAAACGAAGGTGAAGTCCATCGGCCAGAAGAACAGTACGGTTGCTTTACCGTTGGTGTGCTGTTTGAAGTTGAATTTCTCAACGATTTCGCCGTTACCTAAAACTGCTGCCGCGGTAAAATCCGGAGCCTGACGAGTTACCAGAACCATATGATTCTCCTGTTAATACTAAGGTTAATTGAAACGCAACGCGGGCAAGTATAGGGGCAGGGACTGACGAACTCAACGTGAGGCTGACAATCGATGAGATAGGTTTTGCCTATCAATTTATGTCGAGATGTGACCTTCAGAATAGTCTTTTTGTCAGCAAACGCAACCACTAGAGTTCGCGATTTTTAGCCTGCGCCATCATGCGCGGGTAAAAAAGCCAGAACTGCTGCTCCAGTTTGTCATAGTGGGTATCAAGGTCCTGCCACGAGTCGCGCAGGGCGTCGAGGCGCGGGCGACGGCTGGCCATTCCGTTGAGGACGCGCTGGATAAACTCCATATCCTCATAGCGCTCGAGCCAGCGCTCGGACCACATGTATGCATTGAGATTGACGAAGCGCGGCGGCGAATCCGGCAAAATGGTTGCCACCTGGGCGCGGGCATAGCGGACGAACTCGCTGAGCGGCATATCGGGGGAGATGCGGTCCCAGTGGTGCGAGAGGAAGTGATCCCACATGACGTCGAGCGTAATCGGCGCCACGCGCCGGGTCTGCGGACGAAACCACTCCCGGGCGGCCTTAACTTCCGCCAGATTATCGGTCATGACGTCGATTCGCCGATGCATAAAGATGCCGTCCACGATCTCGCTCGGATAGTCCGACTGCGGATTACCGCGGACGAAATCCGCCAGCAGGTTGCCCGGCAGCGAGCTGTCGGCAAGGTGGGCTAAGTGCAGGTGTGCGAGAAAATTCATAATACTCGTTATACTTCAAGTTGCATGTGCGTTGGCTTCCTTACTCGGCCCATCCGTGGGTCTCGCCCTTCCAGGGCCGCTGCAAGCAGCGTTCAAATCTGCTCCCGGCAGATTTGTCGTTCTTCCCGGTCACCTGGTTGACTAAGTGATCGGGATGTCCCTCACCGGAGGCCTGCCTTCGGCAGGTCAAATTCGTTCCTGACGAATTTGTCTCTCAGTTGCCGCGTTACCCGGCCTACGGCCTCGCCCCTACGGGGCCAGCGCAAGCGCTGTTCAAGGCACAAGCGCCTTGTCCTGCGACCCGAATTATTTAGAGTATTATAACTGTGCTGCGGGGTAAAGGTTGCAGGGAGAACGCCCCCGCACTAGACTACCCGCCTCTTTATTTAGTCTGAGTCACCGTCATGCGCGTTACCGATTTTTCCTTTGAACTTCCTGAATCCCTGATTGCCCACTACCCGCAGCCCGAGCGCAGTAGCTGCCGCTTGCTGTCGTTAGACGGGCCGACGGGCGCGCTGACGCACGGCACTTTCACCGATCTGCTCGATAAGCTCAATCCCGGCGATCTGCTGGTCTTTAACAATACCCGGGTGATCCCGGCGCGTCTGTTCGGGCGTAAAGCCAGCGGCGGTAAGATTGAAGTGCTGGTCGAGCGCATGCTTGATGACAAACGTATTCTGGCGCACATCCGCGCCTCAAAAGCGCCGAAGCCGGGCGCCGAGCTGCTGCTGGGCGATGATGAAAGCATCCAGGCCACGATGGTGGCGCGCCACGACGCGCTGTTTGAAGTGGAGTTTAACGACCCACGTCCGGTGCTGGATATTCTCAACAGCATCGGCCATATGCCGCTACCGCCCTATATCGACCGCCCGGATGAAGACGCCGACCGCGAGCTGTATCAGACCGTTTATAGCGCCAGGCCGGGCGCGGTAGCCGCGCCGACCGCGGGCCTGCACTTTGACGAGCCGCTGCTGGAGAAGCTGCGCGAGAAGGGCATTGAAATGGCGTTCGTGACGCTGCACGTTGGCGCGGGGACGTTCCAGCCGGTGCGCGTGGACAGCATTGAAGATCACATCATGCACGCCGAATACGCCGAAGTCCCGCAGGATGTGGTTGATGCGGTGCTGGCCGCCAAAGCGCGCGGCAGCCGCGTTATCGCCGTGGGAACGACCTCGGTACGTTCGCTGGAGAGCGCGGCCCAGGCGGCAAAAAACGATCTGATCGAACCCTTCTTCGGCGACACGAAGATTTTTATCTATCCGGGATATCAGTACAAAGCGGTAGATGCGCTGGTCACTAATTTCCATCTGCCTGAATCCACTCTGATTATGCTGGTTTCGGCGTTTGCCGGCTATCAGCACACCATGAACGCCTATAAGGCTGCGGTAGAACAAAAATATCGCTTTTTTAGCTACGGGGACGCGATGTTTATCACGTACAATCCGCGGGCTATTTTTGAGCGTCCGTAAAAAGGCTATCTCACTTGCCATTTTGACGCCGGGCAGTGCTCGCCATCCTCACGTACTGCGTGTACGCTCCGGTGGCTGCGCGCTGGCCGACCGCAAACTGGCTGCGGCGATAACGCCTCCAGGTATTTTTAGCTATGGAACCATTCCGTAGCGAGTTGTTTAACGTCAGACTGTTTTTCTGACGCAGGAGTGATAATGAAATTTGAACTGGATACCACCGACGGTCGCGCCCGCCGCGGTCGCCTGGTGTTTGAGCGCGGCGTGGTTGAAACGCCTGCATTTATGCCCGTCGGGACCTACGGTACCGTTAAAGGGATGACGCCGGAAGAAGTTGAAGCCACCGGCGCGCAGATCATTCTGGGCAACACGTTCCACCTGTGGCTGCGTCCTGGTCAGGAGATCATGAAGCTGCACGGCGACCTGCACGACTTTATGCAGTGGAAAGGGCCGATTCTCACCGATTCCGGCGGCTTTCAGGTCTTCAGCCTCGGCGATATCCGCAAGATAACCGAGCAGGGCGTGCATTTCCGCAACCCGATCAACGGCGATCCTATCTTCCTCGATCCGGAAAAATCGATGGAGATTCAGTTCGATCTCGGTTCCGATATCGTGATGATCTTCGACGAATGTACGCCGTATCCGGCGGAGTGGGATTACGCCAAACGCTCGATGGAAATGTCTCTGCGCTGGGCGCAGCGCAGCCGCGACCGCTTTGACGGCCTGGGCAACAAAAACGCGCTCTTCGGTATCATTCAGGGCAGCGTTTACGAAGATTTACGTGATATCTCCGTTAAAGGTCTGGTAGATATCGGCTTTGATGGCTACGCTGTCGGCGGTTTGGCTGTCGGCGAGCCGAAGGAAGACATGCACCGTATCCTCGAGCACGTCTGCCCGCAGATCCCGGCCGACAAGCCGCGATATCTGATGGGCGTTGGCAAGCCGGAAGATCTGGTTGAAGGGGTACGTCGCGGTATCGATATGTTCGACTGCGTTATGCCTACGCGTAACGCGCGTAACGGTCACCTTTTCGTCACCGATGGCGTCGTAAAAATCCGTAATGCGAAACATAAAAGCGATACGGCGACGCTGGATGCCGAGTGTGATTGCTATACATGTCGCAATTATTCACGCGCTTACTTGCATCATCTCGATCGTTGCAACGAAATATTGGGCGCGCGCCTCAACACCATTCATAACCTGCGTTACTATCAGCGCTTAATGGCTGGTTTACGCAAGGCTATTGAAGAGGGTAAATTAGAGAGCTTCGTGGCCGATTTTTACCAACGTCAGGGACGAACCGTTCCTCCTTTGAACGTTGATTAATTTTAATAATGAGGGAATTTCAATGAGCTTTTTCATTTCTGATGCGGCAGCAGCAACCGGTGGCGCAGCGCAGAGCAGCCCGATGTCTCTGATCCTGATGCTGGTGGTGTTTGGTCTGATTTTTTACTTCATGATCCTGCGCCCACAGCAGAAACGCACCAAAGAGCATAAAAATCTGATGAGCTCCATCGCCAAAGGTGATGAAGTGCTGACGAATGGTGGCCTGGTTGGTCGCGTCACTAAAGTTGCCGAAAGCGGATACATTGCTATCGCACTGAACGACACCACTGAAGTGGTTATCAAACGTGACTTCGTAGCCGCCGTTCTGCCGAAAGGCACCATGAAGGCGCTGTAATCCACTTTTCCCTAAGGGAACTGCCGTGTTAAACCGTTATCCTTTGTGGAAGTACATCATGCTGGTCGTCGTCATTATCGTCGGCCTGATGTATGCGCTCCCCAACCTGTATGGTGAGGATCCGGCCGTTCAAATCACTGGCGCGCGCGGTGTCGCCGCCAGTGAGCAAACGCTGATCCAGGTCCAGAAAACGTTACAAGAAGAAAAAATTACCGCTAAGTCTGTGGCACTGGAAGAGGGCGCAATTCTTGCGCGCTTCGACACCACCGATGTCCAGCTCCGCGCACGCGAAGTGCTGGTGGACGTGTTGGGTGATAAATACGTCGTGGCGCTGAACCTTGCTCCGGCAACCCCGCGCTGGTTAGCGGCTATCCATGCCGAGCCGATGAAGCTGGGTCTTGACCTGCGCGGCGGCGTCCACTTCCTGATGGAAGTGGATATGGACACTGCGCTGGGCAAGCTGCAGGAACAAAATATCGATAGCCTGCGCAGCGAGCTGCGTGATAAAGGCATTCCTTACTCCACCGTGCGTAAAGAAGACAATTTTGGTCTGAGCATCGCTTTCCGTGACGGTACCGCGCGCGATCAGGCCATCTCTTATCTTAGCCCTCGTCACCGCGACCTGGTTATCTCTACTCAGGGCAGCACCGGCCTGAAGGCGGTGATGACCGATGAGCGCCTGAAAGAAGCCCGCGAATACGCCGTGCAGCAGAACATCAACATTCTGCGTAACCGTGTAAACCAGCTGGGCGTTGCCGAGCCGCTGGTACAGCGTCAGGGCGCCGACCGTATCGTGGTTGAACTGCCGGGTATTCAGGACACCGCGCGCGCGAAAGAAATTCTTGGCGCCACCGCTACCCTGGAATTCCGTCTGGTCAACAGCAACGTTGACAGCGCCGCAGCCGCTTCCGGCCGCGTCCCTGGCGACTCTGAAGTGAAAGATACGCGTGAAGGTCGGCCGGTTGTGCTGTACAAGCGCGTGATTCTGACCGGTGACCATATCACCGACTCCACTTCCAGCATGGACGAGTTCAACCAGCCGCAGGTTAACATCTCGCTGGACAGCGCGGGTGGTAACATCATGTCTAACTTCACCAAGGACAACATCGGTAAACCGATGGCGACCCTGTTTGTGGAGTACAAAGACAGCGGTAAGAAAGATGCCAACGGTCGTGCCATTCTGGCGAAAGAGGAAGAGGTGATTAACATCGCCAACATCCAGTCTCGCCTGGGTAACAGCTTCCGTATTACCGGTATCAGCAACCCGAACGAAGCGCGTCAGCTCTCTCTGCTGCTGCGTGCGGGTGCGCTGATCGCGCCGATTCAGATCGTTGAAGAACGTACTATCGGCCCGACCTTGGGTATGCAGAACATTAAGCAGGGCCTGGAAGCGTGTCTGGCCGGTCTGGTGGTGTCTATCCTGTTCATGATTTTCTTCTATAAGAAATTCGGTCTGATCGCGACCTCCGCGCTGGTGGCTAACCTGGTGCTGATCGTCGGTATCATGTCCCTGCTGCCTGGGGCGACGCTGAGTATGCCGGGGATTGCGGGTATCGTGTTAACCCTTGCGGTGGCGGTCGATGCTAACGTACTGATCAACGAACGTATTAAAGAAGAGTTGAGCAACGGGCGTTCCGTTCAGCAGGCGATTGATGAAGGTTACCGGGGCGCATTCAGCTCGATCTTCGATGCGAACATTACGACGTTGATCAAAGTTATCATCCTGTACGCGGTCGGTACCGGTGCAATTAAAGGGTTTGCTATTACCACCGGTATCGGTGTGGCAACCTCGATGTTTACCGCTATCGTCGGCACCCGTGCCATCGTGAACCTGCTGTACGGCGGCAAGCGCGTTAAAAAGCTGTCTATCTGAGGAGTGCGTTGTGGCACAGGAATATACTGTTGAACAATTGAACCACGGCCGTAAAGTCTATGACTTTATGCGCTGGGACTACTGGGCTTTCGGCATTTCCGGTTTTCTGCTGATTGCTGCCATCGTGGTGATGGGCGTGCGCGGGTTTAACTGGGGTCTGGATTTCACCGGCGGTACGGTGATTGAAATAACCCTCGAAAAACCAGCCGAACTGGACCAGATGCGCGAAGCGCTGCAGAAGGCGGGCTTTGAAGAGCCGCAGCTGCAGAACTTCGGCAGCAGCCGCGACATCATGGTGCGTATGCCGCCGGTGCATGATACCAACGTCAGCCAGGAGCTGGGCAGCAAGGTCGTTAGCGTGATTAACGAATCGACCAGCCAGGACGCGACGGTTAAACGAATCGAGTTCGTGGGGCCGAGCGTCGGGGCTGACCTTGCACAAAGCGGCGCAATGGCGCTGCTGGCAGCGCTGATCTGTATCCTGGTGTACGTCGGTTTCCGTTTCGAGTGGCGTCTTGCCGCCGGGGTGGTTATCGCGCTGGCGCACGATGTGGTCATTACGATGGGCATCCTCTCGCTGTTCCATATCGAGATTGATCTGACCATCGTCGCCTCGCTGATGTCGGTTATCGGCTACTCGCTGAACGACAGCATCGTGGTATCCGACCGTATTCGTGAAAACTTCCGTAAGATCCGCCGCGGTACGCCGTACGAGATCTTCAACGTGTCGTTGACCCAGACGCTGCATCGTACGTTGATCACTTCCGGGACCACGTTGGTGGTGATCCTGATGCTGTACCTCTTTGGTGGTCCGGTTCTCGAAGGCTTCTCGCTGACGATGCTGATCGGTGTCTCCATCGGTACGGCCTCTTCTATCTACGTTGCGTCCGCGCTGGCGCTGAAGCTGGGCATGAAGCGCGAGCATATGCTGCAGCAGAAAGTCGAGAAGGAAGGGGCGGATCAGCCGTCAATTCTGCCGTAAGGCAGTCCCGTTCTGATAACGCAATCCCGGTCGCAAGGCCGGGATTTTTTTATTACAGCTTCGCCAATTTTGGTTACTCTCCATTATCCGCATTTTATGACATGGAGTAACGCCAATGGCCGTCGTAACCCTCTCCGCAGTCCCCCAACCGACCCTCTGGCACGACGTGCCCAGCGTGACGCTCAGCGATGAAACCTTACGCCTGCGCAAAGCAAAGGTGCTGACGCAGATGCGCCAGTGCGGATTTGATTCGCTGATTGTGTATGCCGACAAAGAGCACGGCGGCAACTTTGAATATCTCACCGGGTTTATTCCGCGTTTTGAAGAGGCGCTGCTGGTGCTGCACGGCGATGGCGAAGCGGTGCTGGTGCTGGGCAATGAAAACCTCAAGCTGGCGGCCAGCGCTCGCCTGGCGAATCGGGCGCTCCATGCGCCGTGGTTCTCGCTGCCGAATCAGCCGATGACCGGCGATAAAACGCTGCCGCAGCTGCTGCAGGAGGCCGCAGTGGGGGCCGGGAAAAGCATCGGTCTTGCGGGCTGGAAGCTGTTTACCGGCAGCGCTGACGACACGGCGCAGATGTTCGATATCCCGGCCTTTATCGTCGATGCGATTCGCCTTGCCGCCGGGCCGCAGACGACATTACGCAACGCTACGGGGATATTTATCGCCCCGGACGGCGGAGCACGAACGGTCAACTGCGCCAATGAGCTGGCGCACTACGAATATGGCGCTAACCTGGCGTCGACGGCGATCCTCACGGCGTTGAATGCCATCGAGCCGGGAAAAACGGAAAAACAGATCGGCGCGCTGCTGGCGGCGGAAGGCCAGCCCAACAACGTGGTGATGATTGCCGCCACCGGCGATCGCTTCACTTACGCTAATCTTTATCCCGGCGATAAAGTCATTCAGCGCGGGGATAAATTCTCGCTAACCACCAGCTTTAAAGGGGGGCTGAGCAGCCGTGCGGCGTACGTGGTGCGCGACGACGCCGAGCTGGCGCCGGAGGTGGCGGATTATCTGCAGGTGGTGGCGAAACCCTATTTTTGCGCGGTGGTCAGCTGGCTGGAGAATCTGCATATCGGCATGCGCGGCGGCGACATGTACGATCTTATCGAGCGGGTCCTGCCGAAGACGGAGTACCGTTGGCATCTTAATCCGGGGCATCTGGTGGCCGATGAAGAGTGGCTCTGTTCGCCCATCGGGCCGAACTCCGACGCCTGCTTGCAGAGCGGTATGATCCTGCAAATCGACATTATTCCTTCGCGAGCGGGCTACGCCGGCGCCAGCATTGAAGACACCGTGGCGCTGGCGGACGAGTCTCTGCGCCACGAGCTGGCGCAGGCGTATCCGGATCTCTGGCAGCGTATCGTCACCCGACGCCGCTATATTCGGGAACGGCTGGGGATTGCGCTACCGGAGGCGGTGCTGCCGTTTTCGAACACCGTGGGCTATCTCCGCCCCTGGCTGCTTGATAAGCAGCGGGCCCTGGTTTGCACGGCGGGTTAACCGCCGGCGGCAAACCGCGTGGCGGCAGGGACGCCGATCGCTACTGACAGTACGCTGTCAGTAGCCCTGCCATACACTCCTCCTGAACCCAAACAATGGACAGGAGGATGTATGAACAACGTAATTAACTGGTTTGAAATTCCGGTCGCCGACATGGATCGCGCGGTGGCGTTTTACGAGCCGGTGCTGCAGGTGACGCTGCGTCGGGAAAATATGGATTGTGCCGAAATGGCCGTGTTCCCGTACCAGGAACCGGCTCCCGGCGGTGCGCTGGCAAAGTTTGACGGGGTTAAACCTGCTGCTCAGGGATGTATTATCTATCTGCATACCGACAATCTGTCCGCGACGCTCGACCGCGTAAGCTCTGCCGGCGGCAGCTGCGTCTTTGGCCCGCTTGAGCTGTCGAACGATATTGGCGCCATCGCGCTGTTTATTGACAGCGAAGGTAATCGGATTGGCCTGCATCAGCCGAAGAACCTGTCCCAGTGATGCTCAGTGAGGCCTGCGGGACAGGCCCTAAACAATAAGAGAAAAGAGAATGAGCCGACGCGCCGACCGCCTTTTTCAAATCGTTCAGATCCTGCGGGGAAGAAGATTAACCACCGCCGGACTGCTGGCGGAGCGGCTCGGCGTATCGGAGCGCACCATCTACCGGGATATCCGCGACCTGTCGCTCTCCGGCGTGCCGGTGGAGGGCGAGGCCGGAAGCGGATATCGCCTGCTGGCAGGCTACAGCTTACCGCCTCTGATGCTGACGACCCAGGAGTCGGAAGCGCTGGTGGCCGCGATTCGGCTGCTGCAAACCTGGGGAGGCGAATCGCTGTCCCAGGCGCTGGAGTCGGCTCGGGAAAAGGTGCTCGCGATTTTACCTGAAGAGAGTCGGCGTAAGGCCGAGCAATCGCGGCTGTTTGCGCCGGATTTTGGCGCCCAGGGCCACAGCAAGGCGCAGTTTGATCTGGTGCATCGGGCGGTTTCCGGCCAGCGGGTGCTGGCGCTGCACTACCGCGATGAAGCGGGAAAGGCGTCGCAGCGCGAAGTGCTGCCGCTGGGGCTCTTTTTCTGGGGCGAACGCTGGCTGCTGGTGAGCTGGTGCGAGCTCCGCGACGATTACCGCTGCTTTCGTCTCGATCGCTGCCTGGACGTGGCTGCCACCGGGCGCCTTTTCAGCGAGCGGGCCGACCGTTCATTGAGTGATTTTCTGCGTAAGGTGAGGTGCGAGGAGCGTGAGCCATAATGCGGGTCAATCGATATCCCCGGCGCAGAGGCCGGGGACCATCAGGCAGGATTAGAAGTTGTAACCCACCACGAAGTAACCACCCCAGCCGGTAGAGCGAACGTTGAAGTCGCCGTCACCGAAGTTCAGATTCGCGTCATTCGCCCACTGACCGCCGTTATGGAAGTAACGAGCCACTACCGAGTAGTGCCAGTGCGCGTAGTTCAGCGCCAGGATGTGGCTGGAAGCGATGGAGTTGCTGGTGCGCGCGTGTTTGCCGTTCTGGTCGTAGAAGCTGTCATCGCCCAGATCGGAGCCCCAGTCAAAGTTGGTGAAGCCGATGTAGCTCAGCGAGCCGCCCCACAGGTCGGTCAGCGGAACAAAGTATTTCACCTTGAAGCGGTAGCCATCCCACTCGTTTTCGTTGGATGCGCCGTAGTTCTGCCACTGATATTTTGCATAGACGTTCAGGGACAGGCTCATCGGCAGACCGGTATCGATGTCGGTACCCAGACCCATATACCAGGTGCTCTGACGACCGGACGCGTTGCGGCCCATATCGTAGATGTAGTTGTTGGCGAAATACCACTCTTTGAACGGACCGAAGCTCAGGTCGGTATTGGTCAGCTTGTCGATAGAGAAACGCGGCTCAATTTCCATAAACAGTGGGGAACCGTGGTTCCAGATACCCTTGGCCGTGGTGTTACCGCCGAAGAATACCGGTGCATCCATGTAACCGTAGAAATCAAACCAGTCTTTCTTGGCAAACGCTTCGTATTCGAGATAGGTATCGTTGCGGATTTGTGGCCCAAAACGGGTGTGGTAGCTACCCACCACGTTTACACTCTGGTGCCACCAATCAGACAGGTACTGCGGTTTGTCGTTTTCTGCCGCGCCGGCAGTGAAAGATGCGGAGAGCGCCACGACGGCGCTTGCTGCCAGTAATGTTTTTTTCATATGGATGCCACTGTTTAAATTAAGCCAAAAGGCGTGAAGAAAGTTGCCGAAGCGTTTCTAAATATTTCGTATTTCTGTGGCGTCTATTATAGAAATCATTGCTCACAAAAATACGTGTTGTTTCACAGATCGAAAGCATACGTAATCGATTGCGTTCACGATTCTAAGCATTTCTTGACAGAATGCCACTGAAATTCATCACGGAGGTCAATTTTTACTGAACTGTTGTGAAAAGTTGTAAATGGATTTTCCGCGAGGGAAGCCGGGTGTCACAAACACCCGGCGGGGGAGTTTACTGCGCGTCTGCGGGCTGAATATCGTGGATGCGTACGAAGCCTAACTGTTCCGGAGTGATGCCGCTGAGGCGCAGCGGAATATCGACGTCGCTCGGCGCCAGGATGCTGGCTGGCGCGCTAATCAGCTGGTCGTGAACGTTGACCTCCCGGTAGCTCTCGGTAGTGCCGCTGATCTGCCCGTTGGCGACGGTTGCGCTAAACGCCGGCAGCGGATCGTTTGATTCGCCCTGGATACGCAGCGTCAGGCGGGTGCCGTCGCCGTCGGGGGCAATATCACGCAGCGACATCCGCAGGGTGCCTATCTGGCTGTTCAGCCGCGCGGGAGTTTTCGCCCCGGGCAGCAGATAAACGCCGCTGCTGGACTTCGCATTCAGGGCGTTTTGCTGGGTAATTTTCACCGTTTGCTGATTGAGCTGGGTCATCTCCTTGCTCAACGCGCTCACGCTCTGATTCATCTGGCGGACTTCGCTTTGCTGGGCGCAGGCGCTGAGCGTAAAAAGGCTACCCACAATCGCCAGCTTCAAATAACGTCTTGTCATGGTCGGGATTCCGTTAACAGAGGGATGATTAATGGTAGATCGTTTGCATAAGCGCACTATAGATCCTTTGTCTCAAAAGCTCTTTCTTTGTAGTCGGGTCACTTCGCGGTAAACTACCTGTCAGTTTAACTTGATGCCAGGACGCGCTATGCATTGCCCTTTCTGTTTCGCCGTAGATACTAAAGTGATCGACTCTCGCCTAGTGGGGGAGGGCTCTTCTGTGCGTCGTCGTCGGCAGTGCCTGGTCTGCAATGAACGCTTTACCACCTTCGAAGTGGCCGAGCTGGTGATGCCGCGAGTGGTAAAAAGCAATGACGTTCGTGAACCCTTCAACGAAGATAAGCTGCGCAGCGGGATGCTCAAAGCGTTAGAAAAGCGCCCGGTCAGCGCCGACGATGTAGAAATGGCGCTCAACCACATCAAAACGCATCTGCGCGGCACCGGTGAACGCGAAGTCCCCAGCAAAATGATCGGTAACCTGGTGATGGAACAGCTGAAGAAGCTCGATAAAGTCGCCTACATCCGCTTTGCTTCCGTCTATCGCAGTTTTGAAGACATCAAAGAATTCGGCGAAGAGATCGCCCGCTTACAGGATTAAGCCATGCATGACGAAATATACATGGCACGCGCGCTCAGGCTCGCCGCGCGCGGTCGCTTCACGACCCACCCAAACCCGAACGTCGGCTGCGTCATTGTTAAAGACGGCGAAATTGTTGGCGAAGGTTTCCACTACCGCGCCGGCGAGCCGCATGCCGAAGTGCACGCGCTGCGCATGGCCGGCGAAAGGGCCAAAGGCGCCACAGCCTACGTCACGCTGGAGCCCTGCAGCCATCACGGACGCACGCCGCCGTGCTGCGATGCGCTGATTGCCGCAGGCGTTGTGCGGGTGGTGGCCGCGATGCAGGACCCCAATCCGCAGGTGGCCGGGCGCGGTCTGTATCGCCTGCAGCAGGAGGGCATCGACGTAAGCCACGGCCTGATGATTGGCGAGGCCGAAGCGTTAAATAAAGGCTTCCTGAAGCGGATGCGCACCGGCTTCCCCTATATTCAGCTAAAAATGGGCGCCTCGCTCGACGGCCGTACGGCAATGGCCAGCGGCGAAAGTCAGTGGATCACTTCGCCGCAGGCGCGACGCGACGTACAGCGCCTGCGCGCGCAAAGCCATGCGATCCTCACCAGCAGCGCCACCGTCCTCGCGGATGACCCGGCGCTTACCGTGCGCTGGCACGAGCTCGCTCCTGATATTCAGGCGCGCTATCCGCAGGAGAATCTGCGCCAGCCGCTGCGCATTGTCATCGATAGCCAAAACCGCGTTACGCCGCAGCACCGCATCGTACAGCAGGCGGGAGAAACGCTGTTTGCCCGCACCCGTCAGGACTCTCGCGAGTGGCCTGAGAACGTGCGTACTCTGCAGATCCCGGAGCATAAAGGCCATCTCGATCTGGTGGTGCTGATGATGCAGTTGGGCAAGCAGCAGGTTAACAGCATCTGGGTGGAGGCCGGTCCTGCTCTGGCCGGCGCGCTGCTGCAGGCGGGGCTGGTGGACGAGCTTATAGTCTACATTGCGCCTAAACTGTTAGGAAGCGATGCGCGCGGGCTCTGCGCGCTGCCGGGGCTTGAGAAACTGGCCGACGCGCCCCATTTCAAATTCAATGAGATACGTCATGTAGGCCCGGACGTTTGCCTGCACTTAGTGAGCGCATGATCTCCCTGCCCGACGGGGAAGCCGCGCCGATACGCCTGGTTATTCAGAATGCGACGAGACGGTAAGCGAGAGGCGAAGCCTGAAGAGCGGCCGGGTCAGCCGCAGCTAACGCCAGGGCAGTTTGCAGGATGAAGTGTATAAAATATTATGGTAGAATCCGCCCCCCTTGCGGGGCCAAATGAACCCGAAGGAAGAGTATGAACATTATTGAAGCTAACGTTGCTACCCCGGACGCTCGCGTCGCCATCACCATTGCGCGTTTCAACAACTTTATCAATGACAGCCTGCTGGAAGGTGCGATTGACGCCCTGAAGCGCATCGGTCAGGTAAAAGATGAAAATATTACCGTTGTTTGGGTTCCAGGCGCGTATGAGCTGCCGCTGGCGGCTGGCGCACTGGCAAAAACCGGTAAATATGACGCGATAATTGCGCTGGGTACGGTGATCCGTGGGGGTACTGCGCACTTTGAATATGTGGCTGGCGGAGCAAGCAATGGCCTGGCGCACGTCGCTCAGGAAAGCGAAATTCCGGTAGCCTTTGGTGTTCTGACCACCGAAAGCATTGAGCAAGCCATCGAACGCGCTGGCACCAAAGCCGGTAACAAAGGCGCAGAAGCTGCGCTGACCGCGCTGGAAATGATTAACGTATTGAGAGCCATCAAGGCCTGATTTTTTTTGTAAGGGGAATTCCGTGAAACCTGCTGCTCGTCGCCGCGCCCGTGAGTGTGCTGTCCAGGCGCTTTACTCCTGGCAGTTATCGAAAAACGACATCTCTGATGTTGAATACCAGTTCCTGGCGGAACAGGACGTTAAAGATGTCGACGTTCCGTATTTTCGCGAACTGCTGTCCGGAGTGGCGACTAACAGCGCATACCTCGACGGCCTGATGAAGCCGTACCTGTCCCGTCTGCTTGAAGAGCTGGGCCAGGTGGAAAAAGCGGTACTGCGTATCGCCTTGTTCGAGCTGTCAAAGCGTGACGACGTGCCGTACAAAGTCGCCATCAACGAAGCTATCGAGCTGGCGAAAACCTTCGGCGCCGAAGATAGCCATAAGTTTGTTAACGGCGTGCTGGACAAGGCAGCCCCGGCAATTCGTCCCAACAAAAAGTAAACTCCAGGCCGGGTCTCGCGGGATGTCATCCACGCAAGGCCCGGCCTTATTCTTTTCTTTTGCTGAGGCATAACGTATGGCATGCGGCGAATTTTCCCTGATTGCCCGTTATTTTGATCGCGTAAAAAGCATGCGTCTCGATGTGGAAACCGGCATTGGCGACGACTGCGCACTCCTGAATATTCCCGAGAAAAAAACGCTGGCAATCAGCACCGACACCCTGGTGGCGGGCAACCATTTCTTACCTGATATCGATCCTGCCGATCTGGCCTATAAAGCGCTGGCCGTCAATCTGAGCGACCTTGCGGCGATGGGCGCGGAACCGGCGTGGCTAACGCTGGCGCTGACGCTGCCGGAGGTGGACGAAGCGTGGCTGGAGTCCTTCAGCGATAGCCTGTTTATGCTGCTCAACTATTACGATATGCAGCTGATTGGCGGTGATACCACCCGCGGTCCGCTGTCGATGACGCTGGGAATCCACGGCTTTGTGCCGCCGGGACGCGCCCTGAAGCGCTCCGGGGCGAAGCCCGGCGACTGGATTTACGTTACCGGTACGCCCGGCGACAGCGCCGCCGGGCTGGCGATACTGCAGGAGCGGCTGGCGGTAGATGACGCCGCTGACGCCGACTATCTGCTGGCGCGCCATCTGCGCCCGATGCCGCGCGTGCTGCAGGGGCAGGCGCTGCGCGATCTGGCGAGCTCGGCTATCGATCTTTCCGACGGCCTGGTCTCCGATCTGGGCCATATCCTTAAAGCCAGCGGCTGCGGGGCGCGCATCGATCTTGACGCGATGCCGCTATCCGAGGCGATGCGGCGTCAGGTTGCGCCGGAGACGGCCCTGCGCTGGGCGCTTTCCGGCGGCGAAGATTATGAGCTGTGCTTTACCGTACCGGAGCTAAATCGCGGCGCGCTCGATGTGGCTATCGGCCAGCTCGGGGCGCGATTTACCTGCATCGGGCAGGTTTGCGCCGAGGCTGACGGCCTGCAGTTTCTGCAGGGGGGCAAGCCGGTGAAGCTTGATTTAAAGGGGTACGATCATTTTGGCGCGCAGTAAAGATATCGCAAAAAGTCGGCTAAACCTGCTTAACCCCTGGCATCTGCTGGCGACCGGCTTCGGCAGCGGGTTAAGCCCCATCGTCCCCGGGACTATGGGGTCGCTGGCGTCGATTCCGTTTTGGTACCTGATGACGTTTCTGCCCTGGCAGCTCTATTCGCTGGTGGTGATGATGAGCATCTGTATTGGGGTCTATATCTGCCACCGCACGGCCAAAGATATGGGCACCCACGATCACGGCAGCATCGTCTGGGATGAGTTTGTCGGAATGTGGATAACCCTGATGGCGCTGCCGACTCTCGACTGGCAGTGGGTTGCCGCCGGATTCGTCATTTTCCGCATTTTCGATATGTGGAAGCCGTGGCCGATTCGCTGGTTCGACCGTAATATTCACGGCGGAATGGGGATCATGGTCGATGATATCGTCGCCGGCGTGATTTCGGCGGGCGTGCTGTACGTCATAGGCCATCACTGGCCGATTGGCCTTATCTGACGCAGAGCCCCGGTAGCGCTTTGCTTGCCGGGGCTCTGGGTTAACGCCGCCGGCGGGCTATTTGAATCCGACAACCGGATGCGGCCTGTACGGTGCTTCCAGCTTTTCCACCTGCTCCGGCGTCAGGGTTAAATCAACCGCATTCAGCAGCTCGTCCAGCTGATCCTGACGCGAGGCGCCGATAATCGGCGCGGCCACGCCGGGTTTGCTCAGCAGCCACGCCAGCGCCACCTGCGCCCGCCCGACGCCCAGCTCCTCTGCAACTTCGGCGAGATTCGCCGCGATCAGCTCATCGTTGCTATCGGTGGCGCTGTACAGCGACTGGCCAAACTCGTCGGAAACCAGCCGCGCGGTGGTTTCCCCCCACGGGCGGGTCAGCCGGCCGCGCGCCAGCGGACTCCAGGGAATAACCGATACCCCTGCGCGGTTGCACAGCGGCAGCATCTCGTTCTCTTCTTCGCGGTAAATCAGGTTGTAATGATCCTGCATGGTGACGAAGCGCGCCCAGCCGTTACGCTCCTGCAGCTCCAGCGCCTGGGCAAACTGGCGGGCATGCATCGACGAGGCGCCGATATAGCGCGCTTTACCCGCCTTCACCACCTCGTTCAACGCCTCGAGGGTCTCCTCAATGGGCGTGGCGTAATCCCAGCGGTGGATTTGCAGCAGGTCAACATACTCCATGCCCAGGCGCCGCAGGCTGTCGTCGATAGAGCGGAGAATTTGCGCGCGGGAGAGGCCTTCCGGCAGGTCCCCCACCTGGTGGTAAACCTTGGTGGCGACCACGACTTCGTCGCGGCGGGCAAAGTCGCGCAGGGCGCGGCCTACGATCTCTTCGCTGCTGCCCTCGGAGTAGCTGTTGGCGGTATCAAAAAAGTTGATGCCGCCTTCCAGAGCGCGCTGGATCAGCGGGCGGCTGCTCTCTTCCGGTAGCGTCCAGGCGTGTTTGCCCCGATCCGGCTCGCCGAAGGTCATGCAGCCGAGGCAAAGTCGGGAAACCCGGAGGTCGGTCGCTTCTGGGGTGATGTATTGCATAGCTGCGCTCCTGCTCTTTGCTTAATGGAATTCCTTTAAGCATAGCAGGAGCGTTATCGAGGGAGGGATCAGGCCAGCCAGGCGATGATTTTGGCTTCAATACCTGCGGCATCGAGACCGAGGTCAACGTGAACTTCTTCCTGGGTTCCCTGGGGGATAAAGAAGTCCGGCAGACCGATATTCAGCACCGGCACCGCGCGACGATGCGCCATCAGCAGCTCATTAACGCCGCTGCCCGCGCCGCCCATGATCGCATTCTCTTCCAGCGTGACCAGCGCCTCGTGCCCGGCGGCCAGCTGCAAAATCAGCGCGTTATCAAGCGGTTTCACAAAGCGCATATCCACCAGCGTGGCGTTGAGCTTTTCCGCCACCTGAGCGGCTTCCGGCAGCATGGTACCGAAGTTAAGGATCGCAATTTTCTCGCCTTCGCGCTTAACGACGCCCTTGCCGATCGGCAGCAAAGCCAGCGGCTCCAGCGTTGCCCCGGTACCCGTTCCGCGCGGATAGCGCACCGCGCTAGGGCCGTCGCCGTAGTGATAGCCGGTATACAGCATCTGGCGGCATTCGTTCTCGTCGCTCGGCGTCATGATGACCATCTCCGGAATACAGCGCAGGAAGGAGAGGTCGAAGGCGCCCTGGTGCGTCTGACCGTCGGCGCCGACGATGCCGGCACGGTCGATGGCAAACAGCACCGGCAGCTTCTGGATAGCGACATCGTGGATCACCTGATCGTAGGCGCGCTGCAGGAAGGTGGAGTAAATGGCCACCACCGGCTTGTAGTCGCCGATCGCCAGGCCGGCGGCGAACGTCACCGCGTGCTGTTCCGCAATCGCCACATCGAAATACTGGTCAGGGTATTTTCTGGAAAACTCGACCATCCCCGAGCCTTCGCGCATCGCCGGGGTCACGGCCATCAGCTTGCTATCTTTCGCCGCGGTTTCGCACAGCCAGTCGCCGAAAATTTTCGAATAAGAGGGCAGGCCGCCGCTGCTTTTTGGCAGCACTCCGCTGGTATGGTCAAACTTAGGCACCGCGTGGAAAGTGATCGGGTCCTTTTCCGCCGGCTCATAGCCGCGACCTTTTTTGGTCATAATATGCAGGAACTGCGGTCCTTTCAGATCGCGCATGTTCTTCAGCGTATTGACCAGCCCGAGCACGTCGTGACCGTCCACCGGGCCGATGTAGTTAAAGCCCAGCTCTTCAAACAGGGTCCCGGGAACCACCATGCCTTTGATATGTTCTTCGGTGCGTTTGAGCAGCTCTTTAATCGGCGGTACGCCTGAGAAGACCTTCTTGCCGCCTTCGCGCAGGGTAGAGTACAGCTTGCCGGAAAGCAGCTGCGCGAGATGATTATTCAGCGCGCCGACGTTCTCAGAAATCGACATTTCGTTGTCGTTCAGCACGACCAGCAGATCGGGTTTGATATCACCCGCGTGGTTCATGGCCTCAAACGCCATCCCGGCGGTGATCGCCCCGTCGCCAATGACGCAGACCGCACGCCGCTGCTTGTCTTCTTTCGCTGCGGCAATAGCGACCCCAATGCCCGCAGAAATGGAGGTCGATGAGTGTCCGACGCTCAGCACGTCATATTCGCTTTCGCCGCGCCACGGGAACGGGTGCAGCCCGCCTTTCTGCCGAATCGTGCCGATTTTGTCACGACGGCCGGTCAGAATTTTATGCGGGTAGGCCTGGTGGCCGACGTCCCAAATCAGGCGATCGAAAGGGGTGTTATAGACGTAGTGAAGCGCCACGGTCAGTTCGACCGTGCCGAGGCCGGAGGCAAAATGCCCGCTGGAACGGCTGACGCTGTCCAGCAGGTAGCGCCGCAGTTCGTCGCACAGCTTCGGCAGGCTATCTTTCGGCAACAAACGCAGCTCCTGGGTGGAATCTACCAGCGCCAGGGTCGGGTATTTGGCAATATCAAAACTCATCAGAGACTCATTTATTGTTTATTTATCGCGCTGAATTATGTAATTCGCGAGCGCTTCCAGTGCCGTTGTATCCAGAGATTGCGCGGCCAGCTCATTTAGCGACTGACGGGCGTCTTCAATCAGGCCATGCGCTTTGTTCCGGGCTTGCTCAAGTCCCAGAAGCGCGGGGTAGGTACTTTTGCCCAACTGCTGATCGGCTCCCTGACGTTTGCCAAGGGTCGCAGTATCCCCTACCACGTCAAGAATGTCATCCTGGACCTGGAAGGCGAGGCCGATATTTTCCGCATAGCGATCGAGCGCCGGCAGCGCCGCACGGCCGCGTTCTCCGGCGCTCAGGGCGCCCATGCGCACCGCCGCGCGAATCAGCGCCCCGGTCTTATGGCGATGAATGCGCTTGAGCGCTTCGAGGTCAACCTGATGGCCTTCGGCTTCGAGATCCAGCGCCTGGCCGCCGCACATTCCGGCAACGCCGCTGGCCTGCGCCAGCTCGGAGACCATAGCCAGCCGGTCCCGATCCGGTACTTCCGGCATCGTCGCATCACTTAGTATAGAAAACGCCAGCGTTTGCAGGGCGTCTCCGGCAAGAATTGCGTTCGCTTCGCCAAATTTAATATGGCAGGTAGGCAGGCCGCGACGCAGATCGTCGTTGTCCATCGCCGGCAGATCGTCGTGCATCAGCGAATAGGCGTGGATGCATTCAACGGCCGCGGCCGGCGCGTCCAGGGTCGCGCGGCTGACGCCAAACATGTCGCCGGTGGCGTATACCAGGAAGGGGCGCAGGCGTTTGCCGCCTAATAATGCGCCGTACTGCATGGCCTCAACCAGCGGAGTGTTCTGAAACGGCAGCGGCGCAAGAAAACGGCGCAGCGCGTCGTTGGCCTGCGCAACGCAGGCCTGTAGCTGTTGTGGGAAATCCATCTATTCAGCGTCCGGCGTAAAAGGCGTCAGCGGCGTATCTTCGCTCTCTGCCAGCAGAATTTGTACGCGCTGCTCGGCCTGCTGCAGCCTGACCTGTCCCTGACGCGCCAGCTGCACGCCGCGCTCAAACTCGCCGAGCGCTTCTTCTAACGGCAGAGCGCCGCTTTCCAGACGATTGACGATCTGCTCCAGCTCGCTCAGGGCGGTTTCAAAGCTGGCCGGGGCCTCATTTTTCTTTGGCATAGTGAATATAGACTCTTGTTATGTCGCGACAGCAGTATGGTAACGAAGTCACGTGGTTAAGCAAATATGCGCCTTATCCGGCAAGCGGCCCTGGCCTAAGCCCGATGCGCTCCCGGCGAACCTGTCGTCCCGGCTGCGGATGATTTAGCGTAAAACACGCAATGCCAGGTGAAAAGCTTCCATTAGTGGTATACTTCGCGCCCTGGATGCAGGCACCGCGGTGCACTGCAGTACATCTTTTGCTTAAAGCCCTGTCGGGCTTGCCAACGAACTATTGTCGCCATGAAGTTTATCATTAAATTGTTCCCGGAAATCACCATCAAAAGCCAATCTGTGCGATTGCGCTTCATTAAAATCTTAACCGGGAACATTCGTAACGTTCTCAAAAACTATGATGAGACGCTCGCCGTCGTTCGTCATTGGGATCATATCGAAGTTCGCGCGAAAGACGAAAATCAGCGTCCGGCTATTCGCGATGCGCTGACCCGAATTCCCGGTATTCACCATATCCTGGAAGTCGAAGACGTTCCCTTCACTTCGCTGCACGATATTTTCGAGCAAACGCTGCCGCTGTGGCGCGAGACGCTGGAAGGCAAAACCTTCTGCGTGCGCGTAAAGCGTCGCGGTAAGCATGAGTTTACCTCTATCGAAGTGGAACGCTACGTCGGCGGCGGTCTGAACCAGCATATCGAAACGGCCCGCGTTAAGCTGACCAACCCGGATATCACCGTCAATCTGGAGATCGAAAACGATCGCCTGCTGCTGGTGAAAGGGCGCTATGAAGGCATCGGCGGTTTCCCCATCGGCACCCAGGAAGACGTGCTGTCGCTGATCTCCGGCGGCTTCGATTCCGGCGTTTCCAGCTACATGCTGATGCGTCGCGGCTGCCGCGTGCACTACTGCTTCTTTAACCTCGGCGGCGCGGCGCACGAAATCGGCGTCCGTCAGGTCGCGCACTACCTGTGGAACCGCTTTGGCAGCTCCCACCGCGTGCGGTTTGTGGCGATTAACTTCGAGCCGGTGGTCGGTGAGATCCTCGAAAAAGTTGACGATGGTCAGATGGGCGTCGTGCTTAAGCGCATGATGGTTCGCGCCGCCTCTCAGGTGGCTGAACGCTACGGCGTGCAGGCGCTGGTGACCGGCGAAGCGCTGGGCCAGGTATCCAGCCAGACGCTGACCAACCTGCGGCTGATCGATAACGTCTCCGATACGCTGATCCTGCGTCCGCTGATCTCTCACGATAAAGAGCACATCATTAACCTGGCGCGCGAAATCGGCACCGAAGACTTTGCCCGCACCATGCCGGAATACTGCGGCGTGATCTCGAAGAGCCCGACCGTGAAGGCGGTGAAGGCGAAGATTGAAGCGGAAGAGCAGAACTTCGATTTCAGCATCCTTGAGAAGGTGGTGGCGGAAGCCAATAACGTCGATATTCGCGATATCGCCCAGCAGACTCAGCAGGAAGTGGTTGAAGTTGAAACCGTCAGCGGTTTTGGCCCCAACGACGTGATTCTGGATATTCGCTCGGTTGATGAGCAGGATGACAGACCGCTGAAGGTTGACGGTGTCGACGTGGTTTCGCTACCGTTTTACAAGCTGAGCACCCAGTTCGGCAACCTCGACCAGAGCAAAACCTGGCTGCTGTGGTGCGAGCGTGGCGTAATGAGCCGCCTGCAGGCGTTGTATCTGCGCGAGCAGGGCTTTGAGAACGTGAAGGTCTATCGCCCGTAACCTGCGGATAGCGACGGTCACCCCGTGAGGCGCCGCCCGGCGCGATCGGGGGAAGTCCCGGATAGCGGCAGCCATGCCTTATCCGGGCGACCGATCCTGCCCGTATCGGATCAGGCTTCGTAGTAGTTATATATTCCCGCCGCCATCACCAGCTGTGAAGCGACCTCGTGCGCTTTTTCACGACTGACCAGCAGATCGATCATCTTGAGCGCAAAATCAATCGCCGTTCCTGGCCCCTGGCTGGTGAGCAGGTTAACCCGCGGGTCCCAGACCACGCGCTTATCCTGCCACTGCCCGGCGGGGATCTGCTCCTTCAGCGCCGGAAAGCCGGTCATGTTGCCGATCGGGAAAAGATTGTGCGGGACCAGCACCGTGGCGGCAGCGGCGCAGATGGCGGCGACGATCCGCCCGGAGAGATGAAACTGCCTGACCGTCTCCACCAGCAGCGGGCTATCGCGGAAGCATTCCGCGCCTTTGATGCCGCCGGGAAGAACGATAATGTCATAATCGCCGTCGGCAACTTCCACCAGCGGCGCATCGGCCAGCAGCTTAACGCCGCGCGAGCAGACAATGGTCAGGCTGCCGTCGCCGGCGACGCTGGCGGTAGTGACCTGCACCCCGCCGCGTACTAGTAAATCGATAGCGGTGACCGCTTCCGTCTCTTCGCTACCAGGGGCGAGGCAAATCAGTGCCGACGCGCTCATATTCATTCTCCTTACGCTTTACCTGTTCAAACATGCGGGCGTTTTCCGGTACGGCAAGGCCGTGGGCGCGGGCGCGCTTGAGCAGAAAACCGGTGATATAGTCGATTTCCGTATGACGCTGAGCGCGGATATCCTGCAGCATCGAAGAGATATTTTCTGCCGTACTTTCAATTATCTGATGGACATAAAATAGCAGGTTTTCCGGCGATGTATGTATTCCTTCGCGCTCCATCACGGCGGCGACTTCCCGGCAGATAGTCTCCACTTCCATCGCCGCGTCGCGTAAATCGCCGTTTTTGCAGTTGCGTAGCGCCGTCAGCGGATTAATCACGCAGTTGACCGCCAGCTTGCTCCAGAGCGCCGGCTGGATATTATTGTGCCAGGCCACGTCCGGCAGGACGTTTTGCAGCGTATCGGCAAGCGTGCTGTAGTCCTGCGGATACGCCCTCGCCGGGCCAATATGGGTGGTGCCGTTAGCCACGTGGACGATAACGTTGCCGTCGCGCCGCGCGGCCTGAGTGGTTGAAGCCAGCAGCAGGGGCTGCCTGACGCCTTTAAGCTCGTCGACGGTACCCATTCCGTTATGGATAAGCAGTATCGGTGATGAGGCCGGCAGGCGTTCGGCGAGGTTCTTTACCGCCGTAGAGACCTGCCAGGCCTTCAGGGTGACCAGCAGCAGATCGCTGCTGGCGAGAAAATCGGGATCGTTAGCGGTTAACGACTCATTAAAAATGCTGCCGTCAGTCTCGATCAGATTGACGCTGCAGAAAGGTTGTGGGACGCGTAACCACCCCTGGACATCATGTCCATGTTTACACAGCGCGGTCAGCCATAGCTGTCCAAGCGCACCGCATCCGAGTACGGTTACCTTCATTAATCCTCCTCACCTGCGACAATCCCAGGCACTCATAGCTAAAGTATATACTCGTTGTCCTTCCGGCTGCAGCCAATGCCGCTGCGGCTGGAGAAACCTGGAGCATAGCGCCGTCAGCTATGCTTGCGGGATAACCAGTTGAGTTATGCCGTGTTGCAGGTATTATGCAACGCAAAAGAAACGAAAGGAGAGGAAAAGATGCCATCTTTCGATATTGTCTCTGAAGTCGATCTTCAGGAAGTTCGAAACGCCGTAGAGAATGCGACCCGTGAAGTTGAATCGCGTTTTGATTTTCGCAACGTGGAAGCCAGTTTTGAGCTGAACGAAAAAAATGAGACCATCAAGGTTCTCAGCGAGTCTGATTTCCAGATTAACCAGCTGCTGGATATTCTCCGCGCTAAGCTGTTGAAGCGCGGCATTGAGGGCAGCTCTCTCGAGGTGCCGGAAGAGTTCGTGCACAGCGGCAAAACCTGGTTTGTCGATGCCAAACTGAAGCAGGGCATTGAGAGCACGATGCAGAAAAAAATCGTTAAGCTCATCAAGGACAGCAAGCTGAAGGTGCAGGCGCAGATTCAGGGCGAAGAGATCCGCGTGACCGGCAAGGCGCGTGACGATCTGCAGGCGGTGATGGCGCTGGTGCGCGGCGGCGATTTAGGCCAGCCGTTCCAGTTCAAGAACTTCCGCGACTAATAAAAAAGCGGGTTATCCCCGCTTTTTTTTAACTCCCTTTTATCGCCTGCTCAACCTCGAAGCGATTGGTCAGCTTGCTGTCGATTTTGACGTAGACCGAACGCTCTTCGGCCACCACCAGCGCCTGTTTTACCCCGTCGAGGGTCAGCAGACGCGTCTGCAGGGTATCATCCACGGCCACATCGCCCGGGATTTCAATTCTCAGACTGCTGACGTACGGCGGTTCGCTCATCGTTCCGGCAACCAGCAGCCACAGCATCGCCAGCAGCGCGCCGAGCAGGAACACGGTCTGCGAATCGAAGAAGCCGTCAACCCAGCCGCCGAGCGCGCCGCCAATCGCCACGCCGAGAAACTGGCTGGTTGAGTAGATGCCCATCGCGGTGCCTTTGTATCCGGCCGGCGACTCCTTGCTAATCAACGACGGCAGCAGCGCTTCCAGCAGGTTAAAGGCAAGGAAGAACAGCTGAACCCCCGCGACCAGCTCCCAGAAGTATCCGCCCGCGCCCCACAGGACGATTTCGGCCACCAGCAGCAGCGCGACGCAGAACAGAAAGACGTGCTTCATCTTGCGCTTCACTTCGGCATAGATGATAAACGGCACGACCGAGACAAAAGAGATAAGCATGGTCACCAGATAAATCTTCCAGTGCTCAGCGGCGGGGAAACCTGCGGCCTCCAGCTGGCCGGGAAGGGCGACGAACGTCGACATCAGCATGATGTGCAGGCACATAATGCCGAAATTGAGCTTCAGCAGCTTTGGCTCGGCGAGGACTTTGCTAAAGCAGTCTTTTACCATGCCTGATTCGCGGTTCAGGACGTGATTATGGCTGTTGGGCACCACCCACAGGGTGAGCAGAATGCCGATCGACGCGAGTCCGGCGATCATCCAGAACAGGGCGTGAAGGCCCAGCTGGTGGGTGACTATCGGCCCCAGCACCATAGCGATAGCAAAGGTCACGCCGAAGCTGACGCCAATAAAGGCCATCGCTTTCGTGCGGTTCTGTTCGCGGGTTAAATCGGAAAGGAGCGCCATGACCGCGGCGGCAATCGCCCCGGAGCCCTGCAGCGCCCGGCCGAGAATAATGCCCCAGATGGAGTCGCTGAGCGCGGCGATAATGCTGCCGATAACGAAGATCAGCAGGCCGCCAACGATCAGCGGTTTACGCCCGATACGGTCGGAAAGCAGGCCAAAGGGGATCTGAAACAGGGCCTGGGCCAGCCCATAGATCCCAATTGCGAGGCCGATAAGCGCCTCGCTGGCGCCCTGTAAAGCCATACCATAGGTGGTCAGAACCGGCAGAACCATAAACATGCCGAGCATACGCAGCGAGAATACGGTCCCCAAACCCCAGGTCGCGCGCAGTTCGCCTGGCGTCATTTTATTATCGTTCATTACCACCTCAATCGAAAAACTGCGCCTAGTGTAGTGGGGGGAGCCGAAAGCGTAAATAAATGTTTGTTTAACAGATATTACGGGTGTGTAGCGTGGTGAGGTAAGTGCGGTAGAAATAAAGAAACCGGTGGAGGAGGCCCCACCGGGATGCAGCATTTATTGTAAATTAAAGTCAACCCATTGGCCGCCGGCGTCGGCGGATTTGACGCATTGTTCAACCCAGTAGACGCCGTGTAATCCTGCTTCCACATTTGGGTACCAGAAGTCTGCCAGCAGCTGAGCGTCGCCGCGATCCGTCGCATCAATGGCGATAGCGAAGCGGCGGTAGAGGTTTGCCCAGGCTTCGAACAGCCCCTCCGGATGACCGCCGCCGATGCGATCGTCCGCCAGCGCCTCGCGGCTGAGATAGGGCATTCCGCGTTCGAGGAGCCGGGCCGGTTCGCCCTGTACCTCATAGCTGAGCTGATTGGGCCGCTCATCCCACCATTCGATGCTGGCCTTTTCCCCGACCACGCGCACCTTTTGCGAGTGCATTGCGCCGCTGTTGATCGCGCTGGTCCACATCGAACCGACGGCACCGTTGTCGTACTCCATCAGCACGAAGGCGTTATCTTCCAGCGGCGCTCGGGACTTAACGAAGCTCTGGCGGGAGCACATCAGGCGCTTAATGTTGAGCTGCGGCACCATGGTTTCGGCGATAAACAGCGGGTGCGTTGCGAGGTCGCCCAGTACGTAGCTTGGGCCCGCGTACTCCGGCGTCACCCGCCAGCGGGTGGACTCTGCCTGCAGTTCGACCGCCTCGTTATGAAAGCCGTGGGCGAACTGCATGGTGATCACCCGAATCTGGCCGAGCAGCCCTTCGGCGATCATCTGCCGCGCCTGCTGAACCATCTGATATCCGGCGTAGCCGTAGGTGACGCCTACGATCTTGTTGTGCCGGCGGCTCAGCGTCAGCAGTTCGTTGGCTTCGGCGGCGGTGAAGCATAGCGGCTTTTCGCAGATAACGTGCAGCCCGGCTTCCAGCGCGGCTTTAGCGATCGCGAAGTGGGTATTGTTTGGCGTGGTGACCGACACCGCCTCGACGCCATCGGGACGCCGCGCCTCCTCGCGAAACAGGGTTTGATAATCGGCGTAGCAGCGCTCTGGCGCGATGCCGAGCTGCTGGCCAAACTGGCGTCCGCGTTCGGCATCGATATCGAGTGCGCCCGCCAGCAGGGTAAAGACGTTGTCGCGCAGCGCCGCAGAGCGGTGGCTGTAGCCAATCTGGCTGGTGCCGCCGCCGCCGATCATGCCCCAGCGCAGGGAACGGGACAGGGGGTTCATGCCGTTTAACATGGAGCTCTCCTTTCAAAAAACACGGGTGTCAGGGGGAACGTTGGGTGATTCCTGCCGCTTGTGCCGTCGACGGGGCATATTTCGGCATCCACATTATGGAATCGTTTATTTCATTTTATTATTATTTTGGAATTTATTTTTCGTTTGTGAGAGGGCGATCGAAAAATGGCCGTAGCGAGGAGGAAATGAAGGCGCGGCGCAGCTTTCTGCTGCGCCGCCTGCTTCTCAGATCGTACGTGAGGTGGGGCGAGGTGGTGCCGCAATATGCCTGGAGGCAGCCTCTCCGGCGGTAATAGCGGCAGGAGGTATATTATTCACGACGCGCTCCTGGCTGCGGCGGATGAGGCGGTATCGTTCGCGTGGGAGCCATCGGCAAACAGCTCTTTTGCAATAAGCCCTGCTACGGTCAGGGCCGCCGGAATACCGAGGATCAAAAAGACGCTTTCAAAGCTGAGGTTTAGCGCCATCATTTCGGCGCCGGCAAAGGCGCTGATAATAGCCCCGACGCGGCCGATGCCGTGCATCCAGCTGGAGCCGGTGGCTCGCGCCTGGGTCGGATAAAAGCGCGCAGAGAGCGCGTTCATCCCGGTATTGCCGCCGTTCAGACAGGCTCCGCTAATAAAGGCCAGAAGGCACAGAAGGGTAAAGCTGGCCGCGGCGTAGCCCATTGCCATCGTGAAAATCCCGCCAATGGCAAAAATGACCGCCAGCGCACGGTGCGGGTTAATGCGGTCCATCAGCCAGCCGGCAAACAGCGAGCCCAGGGTTCCGCCGGCCTGATATATGGCGGTCATGATTGCCGCCTGGCTTACCGTCATGCCGACCTCTTTAACCAGCGTCGGCAGCCAGCTGCCCAGCAGATAGACCAGAAAGAGCCCCATAAAATAGACCAGCCACAGCATCAGCGAGCCGAAGCGATACCGGCGGGAGAGCACGATGCGCATTGCGCTGCCGCTGACGGGCTGCGCTGGCAGGGTAAACTCCGCGTCATCGGCGATTTGTCCGGGATAAAGCCGCCGTAAAATCGTGCGGACCCGCGCCGCCGGAGCGCCCTTAATCACCAGAAAACGTACTGATTCCGGTAGCTTCCAGATAAGCAGCGGCGCAAACAAAATAGGCAGCACGCCACCTAAGGCCATTAAGGAGTGCCAGCCAAACCGCGGGATCAGCCACGAGGCGGAAAATCCTCCCGCCGCCGCGCCGAAGGTGAAGCCGCAAAAGATAATCGTAATAATGAAAGATCGCCGTCGCTCCGGGGCATATTCTGAGACCAGGGTCCCCATGTTCGGCATCGCGGCCCCCAGTCCGAGTCCGGTCATAAAGCGAAAGAAGATCATCTGATCGATATTTTGTGAAAATGCGGTGGCGATGGTCCAGAAGCCAAAAAAGAAGACGCTGTTAACGATGATTTTTTTCCGTCCCAGCCAGTCGGCAAGCGGGCCGGAAAAAATCGCTCCCAGCGCGAGGCCAATCAGCGCGGCGCTAATGACAAAGCCGAGCTCATGGTTGGTGACCCCCCACTCCTGTTTCAAGGTGGGGGCGATAAAACCCATAATCGCGATATCAAAACCGTCCAGCGCAATCACGCAGAAACCTAAGAAAACCACCAGCTTCTGATAGCGGCTCAAGGGGTTATGGTTAATTAACTCTCTGACATCCAGGCGTTGAGTCTGTGTCATAGTGCCTCCCTCAGGCGGATGGCTGCAGATAGGTCTGCGCGGCCTTGAACAGCAGCTGCGCGCGCTCAAGCGCGGGCAGGGCGCCCCGGTCGCCGCTTAACGGCACCTCGAGAGAGACGGCGAGAGTCGCCGGAAGGGCGGCCATCAGGCCCGGTAGATCGAGCCCGCCCTCGCCGGGAATGTTACGCGCGGCGCGGGCCTGATGGATAAGCTCCTGCTCATCGCTCGGGATAGCTGACGGAGCGTCACACAGCTGCATATAGTTCAGGTAATGGTGCGGGAGGCGGGAGAGCGCTTCGAGCGATTCGCCCCCTCGCCAGAAATGGATGGCGTCGATCAGAATACCAACATCCGATCTGCCGCTGGCGTCAATCAAGCTGCGGGCAGCGGCAATAGTGCGCAGGCAGGTCCACGGCATGGGTTCGAGATTCATCGTTAAACCATACTCTTGACCTGCCTGCGCCAGCGCCGCGAGGTTATCCGCGCTACGGTTGAGATGGCTATCGTTGCCGGCGACCAGCACCTGTTTCGCCCCCAGCCGCTCGGCGGTTTGCATAAACAGACGCAGTCGCGCATCCAGCGCAAAGTCTGGCGTCAGGCGAACAATTTCAACATCGGAGACGCGAATGCCGGTATCGCGCAGCGCCGCTAAGGTTTCGCGAACGGTGGCGGTATCGCCGAGCATGTCGTAGTTCGGGTCGGATGGCGTGGCGGGAAGTAGCCGCAGTCCGACGTGGGTAAAGCCGGTTTGGGCGGCAATCCGCACCTGTTCCGGCGGCGAAACATCCAGCAGGGTCAGTGCGGCGAGTGATAGGGTACGCATGTTCATAAGGACTCCGGTACAGTGGCAGATGGTTGTTGTTATGTGTACTACCGTCCCTGGCGGGTGTGACTTACTTCATTGTTTTATTTATGTTTTCTGTCAGATTTTTACCAACAAGATAACCAAAGGTCATCGCCGGGCCGAGCGTAATACCGCCGCTGGGATAGTATCCCCGCATCACGCTCGACATATCGTTACCGATGGCATAGAGGCCGGCGATGGGCTGCTGCTGCGCATCCAGCACGCGGGCCTGTTCATCGGTTTTCAAGCCGCTAAACGATCCGAGCGAACCCGGCAGAATGCGTACCGCATAGAAAGGGGGTTGGCTCAGCGCGCCTAAGGTCGGGTGGTGAGGATTGGCGGCGTCGCCCTGGGCCTGGTTATAGGCCGAGGCTCCGCGCTGGAACTCATCGTCCCTGCCGCGGGCGGCGAAGGTATTAAAGCGGCTGATGGTCTCCTTCAACCGGACGCTATCAATAGCGCATTTTTCCGCCAGCGCCTCCAGCGTCTCGCCGGACTGCAGATAGCCGGTGCGAAGCCATGCCCTGGTCGAGAAAGGGGCCGGACGAGCATGGCCCAGACCATAGCGGCGCAGCGCCCGGCTGTCGGCAAGCAGCCACGCCTGCGGAGTTTCTCCGGGCGGCGTGGCCTCCAGCAGCGCGGCAATAAAGTCGTGATAGGAGTCGGCTTCGTTGGTGAAGCGCCTGCCGTTGGGCAGCACGGCGACAAACCCGGGCTTAGCGCGTTCCACCAGGTGCGGGAACGGCAGCTGCAGGCCGCTGGCGAGGGTGACGCGGGAAACCGGCGCCCAGGCCATCGCGTGTCTGAGAGAGTCGTCAAACTGACCGCCGACCGACTCTCCCAGGCGGATCCCGTCCCCCGCGTTGCCCGGCGGGGCGGCAGAGAAGTGGCCGTAGCCGTTTGCGGCGTGGGCGACATGCTGAGCCAGGCGCTGCTTATCGTGGGGGAAGCCGCCGCAGGCGAGAATAACCGCATTTGCGCTGACCTGAACTGGACCCTCATCGCCGCGTAATACCGCGCCGGTCACGCCGGCTGATGACGTTAAGAGACGTTCTACCGGCGCATTCAGCCGGAAGTTGACGCCGGCATCCAGCGCCGCGCGCAGCAGGCGCGCCATCAGCGCGTTGCCGTTGACCAGATGCCGTCCGCGACCGTGGCGTAAGCGCTGCCAGCCGTGGCGCAGCAGGCGCCGCGCGGCATACAGCGCGGAGCGCGGAGAGCGAGTGGCGTTAAAGAAATGCGTCATGTCGGCGCCGCCAGCAATCCCCATTCCCGCAAGGCTGATTGTCTCCAGCGGCGGTCTCAGTCGATGCAGCCAGTCGCCGAGCAGGCGGCCATCGAACGGCCGGGCGGTGACGGAACGTCCGCCCTGCGCGTAGCCTGGCGAGTTGTGAAAATCAGGCATCCGGCTGCCGGAAATAAACTGCACCGCCGTGTTATGGCGAAAGAAATCAATCATTTCCGGGCCGTAGCGAAGAAAAGTGAGCAGGCGGGCATCGGCGGATTGCCCCGCCATCTCGTGTTGAAGATAGGTGAGCGGCACGCTGGCGTCCTCTTCAATGCCTTCCTCGCGGGCCAGCGGATTGCGGGGGATCCACAGCCAGCCGCCGGACCAGGCGCTGGTGCCGCCAATCACCGACTCCTTTTCCGCCACCAGCACGCTGGCGCCGTTGAGGGCGGCGGTGACGGCGGCTGAGAGACCCGCCGCTCCGGAACCGACAATCAGCACATCTACTTTCACATGCCCGCTCATCTATGGCTCCTTATTGCAGCGGTGAAAAATCGGTAGGGCGCAGCAGAACGGACTCCAGGCGCTCGACGGCCGCCAGTTCGCGGTTTTTACGAGAGAAGGTGAGCCAGCGTTCGTCCTGCGCCATGCGCGCGCGGCGCACCAGACGATCGTCAAGGCTTTTATAAGCCCAGATATGCACGACCTGATTAACGACGCCAATCTCGGTAAAGAAAAAGCCAATCAGCTTGCCGAGGTGCTCGGTTTGCACGGCGTAGGCATCGCTTTTGTAGAGCGCCAGCCAGTCGGCCATTTTTAATGGGCTGATGGTGTAGGTACGTTTTTCGTAGATCATGAAACTCTCCTGATTAAAGTGCGGGTTGTTGCGCCAGGTGCGTGGCGCAGAGATAGCCGAAGGTGAGCGCCGGGCCGAGAGTGATTCCGGGACCGGGATAGGTCCCGGCCATCAGTGAATCCATATCATTGCCCACGGCATACAGCCCTCTAATGGGCTGACCTTGTTGATTAATGACCTGAGCATCGGCGGTGGTGACCAGCCCGCGTGAGGTGCCCAAATCACCGGTGTAGAGCGTGATGGCGTAAAAGGGGGCCGCGGCGAGCGGGGCGTTACAGGCGTTAGGCTGGTGGCCGGGATCGCCCATCACACGGTTATAGCTGTTGCCTCCTTTGGTAAATTCCGTATCGCTGCCGCTGGCGGCATCTCGGTTGTAGCGGCTAACGGTAGCGGTCAGGGTTTGTCCATCGATCCCCAGCGCTTGCGCGAGCTGAGCGAGAGAATCCGCTTTGTGCAGATAGCCGGCCTTTATCAGCGCGTCGTTATTAACCGGAGCCGGGCGCGCCAGCCCCAGGCCGTAGCGCTTCATGGCCAGCGCATCGCAAATCAGATAGCAGGGCGCATTTTCCTCCTGGCTTTGCATGGCGCTGGCGAAATGGTGGTAGGAGTTAGATTCATTCACGAAACGCACGGCGCGCTGGTTAACGGCAATGACGCCGGGCTTGGCGCGATCGGTGACGAGGTGCGGGAAACGCTCTTCGCTGCCATCCGCATGGCGTAAGACGGAGACCGGCGCCCAGAAAAAGTTTGACGGTAAATCGGCTCCTTGCCTGGCGTTAAGCGTCGCCGTCAGGCGAAAAGCCGCGCCGTCATTGGCGTCGGGTGACATGGTGTAGTGTTCGCGCGTTTTCGGCCGGTACCGCGCCGCCAGCTGGCCAGCGGCAAATCCCCCGGCGGCCAGCACCACGCCCTGGCGCGCATGCAGCACGCTTCTCTGGCCGGCATGCTCAATCTCGACGCCGGTGACTTCACCGTTGCTTTCGATTAGCGACGTAACGTTTACGTTCAGCTGCAGGCTCATGCCCTTGCGAAAGGCGAGGGCGGCCATCCGCGCAATTAAGGCATTACCCATCGCCAGCCGGGTTCCGCGAGGATATTTCAGGCGATCGCGGCCATAGCGCAGCAGTAGCTTTGTGCAGTGGGTAAATGAGCGGAGCGAGCGGCGCATATCGAGAAAATGCTGAATATCGACGCGGTTGACCATCATGCCGCCGAATAGCAGCATCCCCGGCGGAGGCGATCGCAGTTCGCGAAATCGTGAGCCAAGCCTGCGGCCGTCGTATTCGACGACTTCAAGCGCGCGGCCAACGTCAACGGCGCCGGGTTCATCCGGGTAATAGTCGGGAGATAGCGGGCGCAGGCTGTATTTCACCGCGCCCTCTTTTTCCAGAAAGGCCAGCGCTTCACGGCCTGAACTGACGAAGGCATCCACCATCTCCGGGCGGTAGTGCCGTTCGCCGATAATCGTCTTCAGGTAGGTTTTTATCGCGTGTTCCGGGCCGCTTTTTCCCTGCCTGCGCGCCTGGTCGGTATCGTTGATCCATACGGCTCCGCCTGAAATGGCCGAGGTGCCGCCAAACTGAGCGGCTTTCTCCAGCATCAGTACCGAGAGCCCTTTACAGCACGCCGTCACCGCTGCGGCAAAACCGGCGGCGCCGCTGCCGATAACAATAACGTCCCAGCTTTTCATGCGATGGCCCCTTCTTCATGAGCGATGGCGCCAATGAACTGCCCCATCAGCTTCATCTGCGCTAACGCCATTTCAGGCCCGGTTTGCACCACGCAGCCCCGGGCTTGAGCGAAGGTCAGCAGGGGAGTCATCACCGGCGCGGTGACGACATCGGCGACATAAGTGGCGGCTTCCAGAGTATCCAGCAGGGTCTGCGGCAGCGGCAGCGCGTCAAAGCCGCTCATTCCGGCGGGGGAGCCGTTGACCAGCAAATCAATACCGTCCAGGGTGTCCGGCAGCGTGGCGAGGTGCAGCTCAGGAAAGCGAGTGGCCAGGCGGTTGTGCAGCAGCTGCAGAGTGGCCGAATTCTGGTCGTGGAGAGTCAGGTGGGTGATGCCCGCTTCGCATAAACCCCACGCGATGGCGCTCCCTACGCCGCCGCAGCCTGACAGCAGCGCTTTTTTTCCGCTGGCCTGAAAACCCCGCGTTTTTGCGGCAAGAAGAAAGCCGACGCCGTCCAGCATATCGCCCTCTAAGCGGCCGTCCGGCAGCTTACGCACCACGTTTACCGCGTTGAGGTGGCGCGCTCGCGGAGTGAGTTCATCGACCAGGGCGGCGACGCGCTGTTTGTGCGGAACGGTAACCAGCACGCCGCTCATATTCTGCCATCCACGTAACGCGTTCAGGTAATCAGCCACCGCCTCTGGCACGATATCAACCGGGATCATCACGCTGTCCTGGCTTTGCTCTGCAAAGTGACGGTTGAAATTCTCCGGTGATTTAACCTGGGTAATAGGGTGGCCGATGACGGCAACAACCTGAGTGGATCCACTGACCATTTCAAACCTCACTTGTTAAATGAATGTTGTGAAAGTATTTCAGTGGACGCTGGGAGCGGCAACGCAGAATTCGGACGTGTTGGTTGTTAATCGCACCATCACTGCGATAATCGCACTAAACTGATAGTCTTGTTGCAAAAGTGTGAACAACTATGCAAAACCAAATACATCCACGCGATTTGATCGTCGGGCTGCAAAAAGGGCTGGCGCTGATCCAGCTTTTTTCACGAGAGTATCCCCGTCTCTCCGTACCGCAGGCGGCAAAAATGAGCGGGCTGACGCAAAGCGCGGCGCGGCGATTCTTTCTCACGCTGCTGCATGAGCGCTACCTGCAGACCGACGGGCGCTACTACTGGCTTACGCCAAAAGCGCTGCGTCTGGGGCAGGCCTATGTTGATTCGGCCCAGTTCCCGCGGATGGTGCGGCCGATTGTCGAGTACATTGCCAGCCGCACGGAGGAGCACGCCTCGGTTGGGGTGATTGATGATGACGAGCTGGTTTATATCGCCCGCAGCAAACACACGCCGTTTAACTCCACCTCGGTTCGGCTGGGGGAGAGGGTACCGATTCACTGCACCGCCGGCGGACGTTTGTGGCTGGCATCGTTGCCGGAGGCAGAGTGCGAAACGGTCCTGCAGCGCATCAGGCGCGAACAGCGCACCCCTTATACGGTGACCGATATTGCGCCGCTGATGGAAAAGATCGCCCAAATCCGTCGCCAGGGATATGCCGCGATCGAGCAGGAGTTTGAAATTGGGATGTTAGTGCTGGCGGTGCCGCTGGCCGACAGGGAAGGGGTGTACTGGGGAGCGCTGAGCTTAACCAGCCATCTGTCGCGGACTTCGCTTGATGCCTTATGCCGCGATCATCTTGATTTACTCTACAGCGCGCAGGCGATGCTGATTAGCTAAGCGAGACAAATAAAAAACCCCGCCGGAGCGGGGTTTGTCAGAGAGCGACAATCTTATCCGACGTAGGCCAGCAGATTGTGCGAATTCGGCACCATAAAGTCGACGGACATCATCACCGACAGCGCGGTAATGGCGACGATGGAAAAGACGAACAGCTTACGCGCCCAGACTTTATCATCGGCCACTTTGTAACCGCGCAGCGCCATTCCTAGCCACCAGACGCTCACCGCGGCCGCCACGACCAGGTATTTGTACCCGGCATAGCCGCCCAGGGAGAGCATCAGCGTCGCGACGGCGAAAGCAATGATGTATACGGTGATATGGTTCTTGGCAACCGAGATACCTTTCACTACCGGCAGAACCGGAATGTTTGCCGCCTGATAATCCTTGAAGCGGAAAATCGCGATGGCATAGGAGTGAGGCATCTGCCACAGGCTAAAGATAGCCAGCAGAATGGCGGCACCGCTATCAAAATCGCCGGTAACTGCACAGTAGCCAATCACCGGCGGCGCAGCGCCGGAGAGAGAACCAATCAGCGTGCCGTAGACGGAGTGGCGTTTCATGTACAGGCTGTAGACGCCGACATAAACCACGAACCCCATCACCCCCAGCCAGCAGGCCAGGGGATTAGCGCCAAACCACAGGAGCATGAAGCCAGCAATACCCAGCAAGGTGGCGTATACCAGCGAAGCTCCTGGCGAGATCAGCCCTTTGACCAGCACCCGGTTTTTCGTCCGTTCCATCTTACGATCGATATCACGGTCGATGTAGTTGTTGAATACACAACCCGAGGCGACCACCAGGGACACGCCAAGGAGCGTCCAGGCGAACAGCGGATAGTCGATGTGGCCTTTAGAGGCCAGCAGGAAACCGCCGATCACCGAGATCAGGTTGCCGAAAATGATGCCAGGTTTCGTTACTTGCAGGTATTGCTTAAACATACTCGCCGCTCTTAGTGCATCATCATGTTGTAGTTCAGGTTCCACATAATCCAGATGGAGCCGATAACAACGATAGCAATGATGATTACGGTGAAGATAAACGCGGTCAGGTTCCAACCTTCGTCAGATTTGCTGTTCATGTGCAGGAAGTACACCAGGTGTACCACAATCTGCACAACAGCAGTGACCAGGATAGTTCCCAGAATAGCCGCATGCGATGCGGAGCCACTCATAACCATAGCAAACGGAATGACCGTCAGAATGATCGACAGGATAAAACCTGTCATGTAGCTCTTAACGCTGCCGTGAGAAGCGCCGTTATGATCGGTAGAATGACTCATTACATTGCCCCCATCAGATAAACAACAGAGAACACGCAGATCCACACCACGTCCAGGAAGTGCCAGAACAGGCTCAGGCACATGATACGGGTACGGTTAGTTGGAGTCAGGCCGCGACGCGAAACCTGGAACATCAGCACCGCCATCCAGATAAGACCGGAAGTGACGTGCAGACCGTGCGTGCCTACCAGCGCGAAGAACGCTGACAGGAAGCCGCTGCGATCCGGACCCATACCTTCAACAATCAGATGATGGAATTCATAGAGCTCCATCGCGATGAACCCTGCCCCGAAGAGGAAGGTCAGCGCCAGCCAGGAAACGACCTGGCTCTTGTTGTTTTTGTACATGGCGATAGCCGCCATGCCGTAGGTGATGGAGCTGAACAGCAGCAGAGCAGTTTCAACCAGAACGAACGGCAGTTCGAAAATATCTTTACCGGTCGGGCCGCCCGCAGTGCCGTTCACCAGAACGGCATAAGTGGCGAACAGGCTAGCGAAGATAATGCAGTCGCTCATCAGGTAGATCCAGAAGCCGAATACCTTCATCGGCCCTGTATCGTGATGCCCGTGGTCGTGTCCGTGGGCGTTATGCGCAAGAGTATCAGTTGCCATTTTTCAGCCCCGCTTTGTTAATTTCATCGAAATGCTGACCTTCCAGTTTTTCGACTTCTGCAACCGGCACGTAGTAATCCACGTCTTCGTCAAAGCTCTTAATAATCCAGGTTACAACGATGCCGACAAAGCCAACAATCGCCATCCACCAGATATGCCAGATCATCGCGAAACCAAACACCGTAGCAAAGGCAGCAATAACGATGCCGGCGCCGCTGTTTTTCGGCATATGAATCTCTTCATAGCCTGCAGGTTTCTTGTACGCTTCGCCTTTTTCTTTCATTTCCCAGAACGCATCGCGCTCGTGGACGTTCGGAACGATAGCAAAGTTATAGAACGGCGGAGGTGAAGAGGTTGCCCACTCCAGAGTACGGCCGCCCCACGGGTCACCGGTCAGGTCGCGGTTTTGCTCGCGATCGCGGATAGAGACGTAGAACTGAATCAGCTGGCAGAGGATACCGCAAGCGATCAGCGCCGCGCCGCAGGCTGCAACAACCAGCATCGGGTGGAACTGCGGATCGATTTGCTGGCTCAGACGACGGGTCATCCCCATGAAGCCCAGCACGTACAGCGGCATAAACGCCACGAAGAAGCCGATGATCCAGAACCAGAACGCGCGTACGCCCCAGGTTTCGTTCAGCGTGAAGCCGAAGGCTTTTGGCCACCAGTAGGTCAGACCTGCGAAGCAGCCGAAGACCACGCCACCGATAATAACGTTATGGAAGTGGGCAATCAGGAACAGGCTGTTGTGCAGAACGAAGTCCGCGCCCGGTACCGCCAGCAGTACACCGGTCATGCCGCCTACGGAGAAGGTGACGATGAAGCCGATGGTCCACAGCATGGCAGAGTTCAGGACGATACGTCCCTGGTACATAGTGAACAGCCAGTTGAAGATCTTCACCCCGGTCGGGATGGCGATAATCATGGTTGTAATACCGAAGAAGGCGTTTACGTTCGCGCCAGCACCCATGGTGAAGAAGTGGTGCAGCCAAACGATGAACGACAGAACGGTAATACAAATGGTTGCCCATACCAGCGAGGTATAGCCGAACAGACGCTTACGCGAGAAGGTGGCCGCGATTTCGGAGAACACGCCGAATACCGGCAGAACCAGAATGTACACTTCCGGGTGACCCCAGGCCCAAATCAGGTTGATGTACATCATCATGTTGCCACCCATATCGTTGGTAAAGAAATGGGTGCCCAGGTAGCGGTCCAGGGTCAGCAGCGCGACGGTGACGGTCAGAATTGGGAATGAAGCAATAATCAGGATGTTGGCGCACAGAGATGCCCAGGAGAATACCGGCATCTTGAACATCGTCATGCCAGGGGCACGCATCTTGATAATAGTCACAAAGAAGTTAATACCGGTTAAGGTTGTCCCGATACCGGAGAGCTGGAGAGCCCAGATCCAGTAATCGACCCCAACGCCCGGACTGTATTCGATTCCCGATAGCGGCGGGTAGGCCAGCCAACCGGTCTGCGCGAACTCACCGACGCCCAGAGACAGGTTAACCAGAATTACGCCAACGACGGTGAACCAGAAGCTCAGGTTGTTAAGGAACGGGAATGCCACGTCGCGCGCGCCGAGCTGCAGCGGAACAACGAGGTTCATCAGACCGATAACAAACGGCATCGCTACGAAGAAGATCATGATAACGCCGTGGGCGGTAAAGATCTGATCGTAGTGGTGAGGAGGCAGGAAGCCCGCATCCCCGGCCGAGGCCAGCACCTGCTGGCTACGCATCATGACGGCGTCAGCAAAGCCACGCAGCAGCATAACGATTGCTACGATGACGTACATGATACCGAGTCGTTTGTGGTCAACCGAAGTCAGCCACTCTTTCCATAGGTAGGACCACTTACCGAAGTAAGTGATTGCCGCCAGAAGCGCCAGTCCCCCGATGATGATTGCAGCTACCGTAATCACGATAATAGGTTCGTGATAGGGCACTGCATCCAGTGTTAGTTTTCCGAACATCGTTTTCTTCCTCGGTCCCTTAGTGAGCGGTTTCCGCGTGGCTCATGTCCATGCCTTCCATTCCTTCGTGCGCCGCGTGCTCGCCTTCAGGTTGGGACATGTCCATGCTCTTGCCGTGAGACATGAATTTGCCGATAACGTCTTTAAACAAATCTGGCTTCACGTTAGAGAAGTATTCCACTTTGTTGTATTCGCTAGGCGCAGCCACTTTTTCGAAGGCAGCCATGGAGTCCATGGTGTTCGAAGACTGTTTTACTTTCGCTACCCACTGATCGAAGGATGCACGATCCGGCGTGGCGAGAGCTTTGAACTTCATTCCTGAGAAGCCCGGGCCGCTATAGCTGGCGGAGATACCGTCATAAGTGCCAGTTTCGTTCGCGATGAGGTGCAGCTGAGTCTGCATCCCGGCCATTGCGTAAATCTGGCTGCCTAAACGTGGGATAAAGAACGAGTTCATCACGGAGTTAGAGGTCACTTTGAAGTGTACCGGTACGTTCGCCGGGAAGGCGATTTCGTTGACGGTAGCAATACCCTGTTCCGGATAGATAAAGAACCATTTCCAGTCCATCGAAACAACTTCGATGACGATCGGGTTCTCTTCGTGAGCTAGCGGTTTGCTTGGCTCTAATGCGTGAGTGGTTTTCCAGGTCAGAACGGCCAGGAACAGAATGATCAGGATAGGAACCGTCCAGACCACAGCTTCAACTTTGTTGGAGTGTGACCAGTTCGGGCTATACTTCGCATCTTTATTGCTCGCGCGATACTTCCAGGCAAATCCTACTGCCATTAAGACGGCGGGAATAACGACAATCATCATCAGGCCAAAGGCCGTCAGTATCAAAGAACGTTGCTCCAGTCCAATCTGTCCTTTTGGGTCAAGGAGCGCAGAATCACAACCACTGAGTAATACAGTACCTGCGATTAATGACATCCATCCCAAACTTTTATTGTATTTCCTAAGTCTCATTGAACGACCTCAATTCCACGGAATCTGGTGGCGCTTAAAGTGTGCGGGCATTTTACGGGAAGGTTGCATTACTGTAAACATGATTGGAGCTGTGTCAGTTCCGTGTTAGTGGGTTCTGCTTGCTTTGTCACATATGTAACCGAGTGTGACGCTGTCGCTTGCAAAGCCTGATTTGCGCTGGATCTATAACGAAAGGGATAAGAATGAAGTTACTTATGGGGGAATGAGTATAAACGTCGAGAAAATAGAACAACTAATTAACAATTAATTATCAAATAAAAGACATCGCCGGCGAGGCGAAATAAACGGCCTTTGCTGAATCGTTTAAATTATTTAATGAATTGAATAAAAGTTGTCAATAATTTCCCAAAATGTAAAACGCACAAAACAACAAATGAAAAAAGGAAAATATAAAATCGTTAATAAGCCGTTATAATTACGTTTAGTGATTAAAACGGCTTATTCCCTCCGCCGGGGTATCCCGGACCAGCCGCGCCGCGCTCCGCAGGGCGCGGCTACCCTAAACCAGCTCCGTTTTGCGCAGCGCCAGATAGTCCAGAAGGCTGCCGAGCAAAATACCGCCAACGGCGGTCAGCGCCGCAATCTCCAGCAGGCCGGATAAGAAGGAGAACGAGGTGTAATCGAGGGCATTCAGCACCAGCAGCAGCAGCCATATCGCGAGCATGACGCAGCCGATAGCCAGCACGATCAGGGCCAGCGAATAGGCCTGCGGATAATGCGTTCGCGGCATAAACCTCTCCGTGCGCTGGGTATGTTCCAGCGTGCGCCTGCAGATAAGCAGCAGCACGATGCCGGGAACGGCCGCCACGACCGAGAAGAGATAAAACGTCGGCCAGCCGTGGGCTTCAACAAACCAGCCGGCAATCGGCCCGACGTACACGCGCCCGACGGCGGAGAGCGCCGACAGCAGCGCAAACTGGGTGGCGGAGAACGATTTATTGCACAGCGTCATTAACAGCGCGACAAACGCCGCGGTACCCATCCCGCCGCACAGATTTTCGAAAAATACCGCCGTGGCCATCGAGTAAATATGCTTATCGGTAATCGACAGCAGCCAGTAGCCGGCGTTGGAGACCCCCTGCAGCAGACCGAAAATAAGCAGAGCGCGGAACAGGGTCAGGCGCTGCATTAACACGCCGCCGTACAGGGCGCCGATGATAGTGGCAAACAGCCCCAGCGTTTTATTCACCATCCCGACCTCACCGGCGTCAAAACCGACGCCGCGGATCAAAAAGGTGGTCGTCAGGCTCATTGCAAAAGCATCGCCGAGCTTATAAAGGACGATTAACAGCAGGATCAGCCAGGCGTTGTTGCGGCCGAAGAAATCGCGGAGCGGTTCCGCGACGGCCTGCTCAAGGCTTTTCGGTACCGGGATCGCGTCGTCAGGCTCCGGCGCCAGCAGGGTGGCGATGATGCACGGGATCAGCAGCGCGGCCATCAGCCAGTACATGCCCTGCCAGCCCAGCCAGCGGTCGGCCAGCCATAGCGCCAGGCCGCCGGAAACCAGCATGCCCAGACGGTAGCCCAGCACGCTAACCGCGGCGCCGGCTCCGCGCTCTTCGGCGGCCAGAATGTCGGTTTTCCACGCGTCGAAGACGATATCCTGCGAGGCGGAACAGAAGGCAATAACTACCGCCAGCGCCGCCATCCAGCGCAGCTGCGTCGAGGGTTCAAGGAAACCCATAGCCGCGATGGCGATGAGCAGCAGAAACTGGGTCGTCAGCAGCCAGCCGCGGCGTCTGCCGAGAAACGGCGGCGTGTAGCGGTCCATCACCGGCGACCAAAGGAACTTAAAGACGTAGGCCTGGCCGACGAGCGAAAAGAAACCGATGGTTTTCAGATCGATATTCTCGACGGTCATCCACGCCTGCAGCGTGCCGGAGGTGAGGGCGAGAGGCAAACCGGAAGCAAAGCCAAGGATCAGCAAAATAGCTGATTTAGGCTGCTGAAAAATACGTAAGTAGTGACTGGACATGGGCCTGTAGCACGGACCCGGCCAGCGGCCGGGTCCGTGATTTTATTAACGCGCGTTTTGCTTGATGAAGTCGTGGATGCTGGTGTCCTGCGCCATGTCGGCGATAGTGTCGGTCAGAACGCTGTTAACAGCATTGGCAATATTCTGGTTGGAGGCCTGGAATGCACCTTCCACGGAATAGCTTGCGCGATAGTTTTTGGTCATCTTCGTGCCGTTCGCCGCGGTGGCGATGATGGCGATATCCGCTTTCGTGGCGATGTTGTAACGCACGTTGCCCTGGGAAACGTCGGCGTACAGTTTATTCACGATGATTTGCAGATCGACGGCGCCGTTCGGCCCAATCATATAGCCGCGCGCGGTCATCTGTTTCTCCAGCACTTCCTGCAGCAGGAAGCGGAGATCGCGGGAGGCCGTCAGCGTCACCTGCTGGTTATCGCGGGTCACTTTGGCCAGGGCCTGATCCGGACGCTGATCCGCGCCGTTGATGCTGACGGTCACGCCCATCAGGCTCGGGTCCTGCTGCGGCAGGGACATTTTCGGCGATACATCAATAGTGGTCGGCGGTGTGGCGCATCCTGCCAGCATAAACATTGCGACCAGCGGGAAAAGAATTTTCTTAAACATGTTCAGGGGTCTCAAGGCATGGTGTTGTGATGAGGAAATTGCCGTCATCATAACATCGCCAACGGCGAGGGGAAGTGGCAACGTATGTAAATTCATCGCGTTGTGCGTTTTCTGGCCTTCTTCCCATTTTTATGGCGATCCAGACGGACATTACGGCATACAGAGCCAGTAAACTTGATACTTTTGAATGAAAATATAAGAGAAATGCTAATTTTTTGTTGTTTTCCGGTAATGGAAACGGTAAAAGCGGCTAACATTTAAAAGGAATGGCGGCATCCCAGCGTTGTCGGAGGAGAAAATTCATGATGATACGTGAACAGATCGAAGCAAAACTTAGGGCAGCGTTCGACCCCGTGTATCTCGAAGTCGTGGATGAAAGTTATCGCCACAATGTTCCCGCGGGCTCCGAAAGTCATTTTAAAGTGGTGTTGGTGAGCGATCGTTTCACCGGCGAGCGTTTTCTCAGCCGTCACCGTATGATCTACGGTACGTTGACCGAGGAGCTGTCAGGCCCCGTGCACGCGCTGGCGCTGCATACCTATACGATTAAAGAGTGGGAAGGACTCCAGGACACCGTCTTTGCTTCCCCTGCCTGTCGTGGAGCCGGAAGCATCGCGTAGAAATCCCATTTGCAACCGCCGGAGCTTTTCCAGTATGTTGCGTGAAGATTTATCAGAAAACGGCCTACGGGCCGTTTTATTTTGCCTGGAAATTGTGCGCTATGGTCACTTTTACAGGTAAATTTGCGCGAGAAATGTGAAAAATGCCGCAGCAGTGGGCGACAACCGTTCTCGACTCACAAAAGTGATGCCGCTATAATGCCGCGTCTTATATGAATGTCTTCGGGATGATTCTGACGACAGGGAATGTGTTTCTGAAGTGAAGAGGGCATCCCGGTTCTGCGAAGCAACCTACACGCGCTTCCAGAGTTGACCGAGCACTGTGATTTTTTTGAGGTAACAAGATGCAAGTTTCAGTTGAAACCACTCAGGGCCTTGGGCGCCGTGTAACGATTACTATCGCTGCTGACAGCATCGAGAATGCTGTCAAAAGTGAGCTGGTCAACGTAGCGAAAAAAGTTCGCATTGACGGCTTCCGCAAGGGTAAAGTGCCGATGAATGTTGTCGCTCAGCGTTATGGCGCATCCGTTCGCCAGGACGTGCTGGGCGATCTGATGAGCCGTCACTTCGTTGACGCGATCATCAAAGAGAAAATCAATCCGGCTGGCGCACCGAACTATGTACCGGGCGAATACAAGCTGGGTGAAGACTTCACCTACGCGGTAGAATTCGAAGTTTACCCGGAAGTTGAACTGCAGGGTCTGGACGCGATCGAAGTTGAAAAACCGGTTGTTGAAGTGACCGAAGCTGACGTCGACACCATGCTGGACACCCTGCGTAAGCAGCAGGCGAACTGGAAAGACAAAGACGGCGCTGTTGATGCAGAAGACCGTGTAACCATCGACTTCAGCGGTTCTGTTGATGGCGAAGAGTTCGAAGGCGGCAAAGCCTCTGATTTCGTACTGGCGATGGGCCAGGGTCGTATGATCCCGGGCTTTGAAGACGGTATCAAAGGCCACAAAGCTGGCGAAGAGTTCACTATCGAAGTGACCTTCCCGGAAGAATACCATGCGGAAACTCTGAAAGGTAAAGCGGCTAAGTTCGTTATTAACCTGAAGAAAGTGGAAGAGCGTGAGCTGCCGGAACTGACTGCAGAATTCATCAAACGTTTCGGCGTTGAAGATGGTTCCGTAGAAGGTCTGCGCGCTGAAGTGCGTAAAAACATGGATCGCGAGCTGAAAGGCGCCGTGCGTAACCGCGTGAAGACTCAGGCTATCGAAGGTCTGGTGAAGGCTAACGAAATCGACGTTCCTGCAGCACTGATCGACAGCGAAATCGACGTTCTGCGTCGTCAGGCTGCTCAGCGCTTTGGCGGTAACGAAAACCAGGCTCTGGAACTGCCGCGTGAGCTGTTCGAAGAGCAGGCTAAACGCCGCGTTGTTGTTGGCCTGCTGCTGGGCGAAGTGATTCGTACCAACGAGCTGAAAGCTGACGAAGATCGCGTGAAAGGCCTGATCGAAGAGATGGCTTCTGCTTACGAAGATCCGAAAGAAGTTGTTGAGTTCTATAGCAAAAACAACGAACTGATGGATAACATGCGTAACGTCGCTCTGGAAGAGCAGGCTGTTGAAGCGGTACTGGCGAAAGCTAAAGTATCCGAGAAAGCGACCTCCTTCAGCGAACTGATGAACCAGCAGGCGTAATTTCGCCCGGCGGTTTAAGGTTCGAGCAAAACCCGTTGCCGAGAGGCTGCGGGTTTTTTTTTAGAACAATGATAGCGTTAGGGCGAGTGCGAAAAGCCGATTTCAGTGATAGCGTTACGACAAAAGATTGTTATGCTTGAATTATGGCGACGTCGCCCCCATTACCGGGGAACGTAACTGCACGCGTGAAATCATGCATAATGACGAAGCGTGTCTTTCCGCCATCGTTGAGGACGCAGGAATTCAGCTTAAGCAGCGGTAATTCACATGATGACGGGCAGAAGACTCTGGCTGATAATCCGTCCATAAGGTTACAATCAGTGCAGCAGGTTTATTCAAAATTAATCCAGGAGACGGAAATGTCATACAGTGGCGAACGAGATAACTTTGCACCCCATATGGCCCTGGTGCCGATGGTCATCGAACAGACCTCGCGCGGTGAACGTTCTTTTGATATCTATTCCCGTCTGCTCAAGGAGCGCGTCATTTTTCTGACCGGCCAGGTGGAAGACCACATGGCGAACCTGATCGTGGCGCAGATGCTTTTTCTGGAAGCAGAAAACCCGGAAAAAGACATTTACCTGTACATTAACTCTCCGGGCGGGGTGATTACCGCCGGGATGTCGATTTACGACACCATGCAGTTCATCAAGCCTGACGTGAGCACCATTTGTATGGGCCAGGCTGCGTCCATGGGCGCGTTCCTGCTGACCGCAGGGGCGAAAGGCAAGCGTTTCTGCCTGCCGAACTCCCGCGTGATGATCCACCAGCCGCTGGGCGGCTATCAGGGTCAGGCAACGGATATCGAAATTCACGCCCGTGAAATCCTGAAAGTGAAGGGGCGCATGAATGAACTGATGGCACACCATACGGGTCAATCCCTTGAGCAGATCGAGCGCGACACCGAGCGTGACCGCTTCCTTTCTGCAGCTGAAGCGGTGGAATACGGCCTGGTCGATTCCATTTTGACCCATCGTAATTGATGCCCCTGGCGCAAGGGGGCCGCTATACTTGTCTGAAGTAGGACGGCACAACGCTTACCAGCGGCTTGCGCCTGAGAATGGCATTTGCGTCGTCGTGTGCGGCACAAAGAACTTAATAAGAGGTTTGGACTCATGACAGATAAACGCAAAGATGGATCGGGCAAATTGTTGTATTGCTCTTTTTGCGGCAAAAGCCAGCATGAAGTGCGTAAGCTGATTGCCGGGCCATCCGTGTATATCTGCGACGAATGCGTTGATTTATGTAACGACATCATTCGCGAAGAGATTAAAGAAGTCGCGCCGCATCGCGAGCGCAGTGCACTGCCGACTCCACACGAGATTCGCCACCATCTTGACGATTACGTTATCGGCCAGGAACCGGCGAAAAAAGTGCTGGCAGTAGCGGTATACAACCACTACAAGCGCCTGCGCAATGGCGATACCAGCAACGGCGTGGAGCTGGGTAAAAGCAACATTCTGCTGATTGGGCCAACGGGCTCCGGTAAGACCCTGCTGGCGGAAACGCTGGCTCGCCTGCTGGATGTACCGTTCACCATGGCTGACGCCACCACCCTGACCGAAGCCGGTTATGTGGGTGAGGACGTCGAAAACATCATCCAGAAACTGCTGCAGAAATGCGATTACGACGTGCAGAAAGCGCAGCGCGGCATCGTTTATATCGATGAAATCGACAAAATTTCCCGTAAATCGGATAACCCGTCGATTACCCGCGATGTTTCCGGTGAAGGCGTGCAGCAGGCGCTGCTGAAGCTTATCGAAGGCACCATTGCCGCCGTTCCGCCTCAGGGCGGGCGCAAGCACCCGCAGCAGGAGTTCTTGCAGGTTGATACCTCCAAGATCCTGTTTATCTGCGGCGGTGCGTTTGCCGGCCTGGATAAAGTGATTTCTCATCGCGTAGAGACCGGTTCTGGAATTGGTTTCGGCGCGACGGTTAAAGCTAAGTCCGACAAGGCCAGCGAAGGCGAGCTGCTGTCTCAGGTTGAGCCGGAAGATCTGATCAAGTTTGGTCTGATCCCTGAGTTTATCGGCCGTCTGCCGGTGGTCGCAACGCTGAATGAGCTGAGCGAAGACGCGCTGATTCAGATCCTGAAAGAGCCGAAAAACGCCCTGACCAAGCAGTATCAGGCGCTGTTCAATCTTGAAGGCGCTGAGCTGGAGTTCCGTGATGAAGCGCTGGACGCTATCGCCAAGAAAGCGATGGCGCGTAAAACCGGCGCCCGTGGCCTGCGTTCTATCGTAGAAGCGGCCCTGCTCGATACCATGTACGACCTTCCGTCGATGGAAGACGTCGAAAAAGTGGTGATCGACGCCTCGGTTATCGACGGGCAAAGCAAGCCGCTGCTGATTTACGGGAAACCGGAAGCGCAGCAGGCGTCTGGTGAATAATTAGCCAACTCGCTCAAGCAGTTAACCAAAAAGGGGGGATTTTATCTCCCCTTTTATTTTTCCTGCATTCCTGCCGTTGAATGTGTGGATTACATCCCCATATACTGGATTACATATTAACGGCGACGCGATCAAGAGTCGTGCCGCTGGCTACCTGGCGGACTTTAAACTAAGAGAGAGCTCTATGAATCCTGAGCGTTCTGAACGCATTGAAATCCCCGTATTGCCGTTGCGCGATGTGGTGGTTTATCCGCACATGGTCATACCCCTGTTTGTAGGGCGGGAAAAATCTATCCGTTGTCTTGAAGCGGCTATGGACCATGATAAAAAAATCATGCTGGTTGCGCAGAAAGAAGCTTCAACGGATGAGCCGGGTGTAAATGATCTTTTCACCGTCGGGACCGTGGCGTCAATTTTACAGATGCTGAAGCTGCCTGATGGCACGGTAAAAGTGCTGGTTGAAGGCCTGCAGCGGGCGCGTATTTCCGCGTTATCCGATGACGGAGAGCATTTTTCAGCGAAAGCGGAGTACCTTGAATCGCCTGCTATTGAAGAGCGCGAGCAGGAAGTCCTGGTTCGCACGGCTATCGGTCAGTTTGAAGGCTACATCAAGCTGAACAAAAAAATCCCACCAGAAGTGCTGACGTCGCTGAATAGCATCGACGATCCCGCGCGTCTGGCGGACACCATCGCGGCGCACATGCCGCTGAAGCTGGCGGACAAACAGTCCGTGCTGGAGATGTCCGACGTTAACGAACGTCTGGAGTATCTGATGGCGATGATGGAATCAGAAATCGATCTGCTGCAGGTTGAGAAACGCATTCGCAACCGCGTTAAAAAGCAGATGGAAAAGTCCCAGCGTGAGTACTATCTGAATGAGCAGATGAAGGCCATCCAGAAAGAGCTCGGCGAGATGGACGATGCCCCGGACGAAAACGAAGCGTTGAAGCGTAAAATCGACGCGGCGAAAATGCCGAAAGAGGCTAAAGAAAAAACCGAAGCGGAACTGCAAAAGCTGAAGATGATGTCGCCGATGTCGGCGGAAGCCACCGTCGTACGCGGCTACATCGACTGGATGGTTCAGGTGCCGTGGAACGCCCGCAGCAAGGTCAAAAAAGATCTGCGCCAGGCTCAGGAGATCCTCGATACCGACCACTACGGTCTGGAACGCGTGAAGGATCGTATTCTTGAGTACCTCGCAGTGCAGAGCCGCGTGAATAAGCTCAAAGGGCCGATCCTGTGCCTGGTTGGGCCGCCGGGGGTAGGTAAAACCTCTCTGGGTCAATCCATCGCCAAAGCCACCGGACGTAAATACGTGCGTATGGCGCTGGGCGGCGTGCGTGATGAAGCGGAAATTCGCGGTCACCGCCGGACCTACATCGGCTCAATGCCGGGTAAACTGATCCAGAAAATGGCGAAAGTGGGGGTTAAAAACCCGCTGTTCCTGCTTGATGAGATCGACAAAATGTCCTCCGACATGCGCGGCGATCCGGCATCGGCTCTGCTGGAAGTGTTGGATCCTGAACAGAACGTGGCCTTTAACGACCACTACCTGGAAGTGGACTACGATCTGAGCGACGTGATGTTTGTGGCGACCTCTAACTCCATGAATATCCCGGCGCCGCTGCTTGACCGTATGGAAGTGATTCGTCTCTCCGGCTATACCGAAGATGAAAAGCTGAACATCGCAAAACAGCATCTGCTGTCGAAGCAAATTGAGCGTAACGCGCTGAAGAAAGGCGAACTGACCGTTGAAGACAGCGCGATCGTCGGCATCATTCGCTATTACACCCGTGAAGCGGGCGTGCGTGGCCTGGAGCGTGAAATCTCCAAACTGTGCCGTAAGGCGGTTAAACAGCTGCTGCTGGATAAATCGCTCAAGCACATCACCATCAACGGCGATAACCTGCACGACTTCCTCGGCGTTCAGCGCTTTGACTACGGTCGTGCGGATAGCGAAAACCGCGTAGGTCAGGTGACCGGCCTGGCGTGGACGGAAGTAGGCGGCGATCTGCTGACCATCGAAACCGCCTGCGTTCCGGGTAAAGGCAAGCTCACCTACACCGGTTCGCTCGGCGAAGTGATGCAGGAGTCCATTCAGGCAGCGCTGACCGTGGTGCGTTCTCGTGCGGATAAACTGGGTATTAACTCAGATTTCTACGAAAAACGTGATATCCACGTCCACGTTCCGGAAGGGGCGACGCCGAAAGATGGCCCAAGCGCCGGTATTGCAATGTGTACCGCGCTGGTCTCCTGTCTGACGGGCAATCCGGTACGCGCAGATGTCGCCATGACCGGGGAAATTACCCTGCGTGGCCAGGTGCTGCCAATCGGTGGACTGAAGGAAAAACTGCTGGCGGCACACCGCGGCGGCATTAAGACTGTTCTGATTCCTGACGAAAACAAACGTGACCTTGAAGAAATTCCAGATAACGTTATCGCCGATTTAGATATCCATCCGGTGAAACGAATCGAAGAAGTTCTGACACTTGCGCTGCAGAACGAGCCGTTCGGCATGCAGGTTGCCACGGCGAAATAGTGATTTCGCGCAAATTGCGCTAAGAAAAGTAGGGCTGGTAAGTAAATTCGTGCTTGCCAGCCTTTTTTTGTGTAGCTAACTTAGATCGCTGGCAGGGGGTCATCTACAACTCTGTTGTAAGGGCATGACAGTCCTGATATAACTGCTGCGCGGTCGCGCCACGAAGGATTCTGGTGCGATATAAATTATAAAGAGAGGAAGAGAACAGTGAATAAATCTCAACTGATTGACAAAATTGCTGCGGGTGCGGACATTTCTAAAGCTGCAGCCGGACGTGCGTTAGATGCTTTAATTGCTTCTGTTACTGAATCTCTGCAGGCTGGGGATGACGTTGCGCTGGTAGGTTTTGGTACTTTTGCTGTTAAAGAGCGTGCTGCCCGTACCGGTCGCAACCCGCAAACAGGTAAAGAAATTACTATTGCCGCTGCTAAAGTTCCGGGTTTCCGTGCTGGTAAAGCGCTGAAAGACGCGGTCAACTGATCGGCTTCCCGTCAGGGAATTTGACGAAGTACAAGGGCGCATCGCGAGATGTGCCTTTTTTATTTGTCCAGAACGCGACTTTATCTGTGTTTGCGTACACTTGTGGGCTGACAATCACCCCATTTTCTTGTCAAAATAGGTCCTCACGCGCGGCGGCCATCACGTGCTATGCTGCGCGAGCTAAAGTCATCTACAGCGGAGCGTTGTTACACCATGATGGACAACCTACGCACGGCCGCCAACAGCGTCGTGCTCAAGATTATTTTCGGTATCATCATTGTCTCGTTCATTTTGACCGGGGTGAGTGGTTACCTGATTGGCGGCAGCAGCAACTATGCCGCGAAAGTTAATGACCAGGAGATTGGTCGCTCGCAGTTTGAAAATGCCGTTGCCAGCGAACGTAATCGTATGCAGCAGCAGCTCGGCGACCAGTTCTCTGAACTGGCGGCCAACGAAAACTACATGAAAACCATGCGTCAGCAGGTGCTGAACCGCCTGATCGACGAATCGCTGCTTGACCAGTACGCGCGTGAACTCGGCCTGAGCGTCAGCGATGCCCAGGTGAAGCAGGCCATCTTCCAGACCCAGGCCTTCCAGTCTAACGGCAAATTTGATAACGAACGTTTTGGCGGCATCGTTAGTCAGATGGGCATGACCACCGACCAGTACGCCCAGGCATTGCGCAACCAGCTGACGACTCAGCAGCTGATCAACGCCGTTGCCGGTACCGACTTCATGCTGCCGGGCGAATCCGATCAGCTGGCGGCGCTGGTTTCTCAGCAGCGCGTGGTGCGTGAAGCAACGATTGACGTCAACGCGCTGGCGGCGAAGCAGACGGTGACCGACGCGGAAGTCGAGGCCTACTATCAGCAGAACCAGGCGCGCTTCATGGCGCCGGAGCAGTTCCGCGTGAGCTACATCAAAATGGATGCAGCGAGCATGCAGGAGAACGCTTCTGACGCGGAAATTCAATCCTGGTACGACCAGCATCAGGATCAGTTCACTCAGCCGCAGCGTAACCGCTACAGCGTGATTCAGACGAAGACCGAAGCTGATGCGCAGGCCGTACTGGACGAACTGAAAAAAGGCGCCGATTTCGCGACGCTGGCGAAAGAAAAATCTACCGACATTATCTCTGCCCGCAACGGCGGCGATATGGGCTGGCTGGAAGATGCGGCAACGGTTCCCGAGCTGAAAGATGCCGGGCTGAAAGAAAAAGGTCAGCTCTCCGGCGTGATCAAATCTTCCGTGGGTTTCCTGGTCGTGCGCCTGGCTGACGTTCAGCCTGCGCAGGTTAAACCGCTGGCCGACGTTCGTGCGGATATCGCAGCGAAAGTTAAGCAGGAAAAAGCGCTTGATGCGTACTACGCGCTGCAGCAGAAGGTGAGCGATGCCGCCAGCAACGATAACGAATCTCTGGCCGGCGCAGCACAGGCAGCGGACGTTAAAGTTGTCGAAACGGGCTGGTTCGGACACGACAACCTGCCGGAAGAGCTGAACTTTAAGCCGGTCTCCGACGCTATCTTTAACGGTGGCCTGGTGGGCGAAAACGGCGCACCGGGAAGCAACTCCGATATCATCACCGTTGATGGCGACCGCGCCTTTGTGCTGCGCATCAGCGAGCATAAAGCGGAAGCCGTTAAACCGCTGGCGGAAGTCAAAGCGCAGGTTACCGATATCGTTAAGCACACCAAAGCTGAGCAGCAGGCTAAGCTCGATGCGGACAAACTGCTGGCTGCCCTGAAAGACGGCAAAGGCGATGACGCGATGAAGGCCGCGGGCTTAAGCTTTGGTGCGGCGCAGACGCTGGCGCGTACCGGTCAGGATCCGCTGAGCCAGGCCGCGTTCGCTCTGCCGCTGCCGCAGGAAGGTAAAGCAAGCTACGGCGTGGGCAGCGATGCGAACGGTAACGTGGTACTGCTGGCTCTGGATGCCGTTAAAGCAGGCGACATGCCGGCTGAGCAGAAACAAGCTATGGTGCAGGGTATTACGCAAAACAATGCCCAGATTGCTTTCGAAGCGCTGATGAGCAGCCTGCGTAAATCAGCGAAAATTAAGCTCGGCGATATTGTCGACCAGCAGCAGTAATTTCGCGAGCACTCGCAAAAGCAAGTAACGTAATGCAATCCCCAAAGGCCGCTTTCGCGGCCTTTTCCATTTCTGGCATTCGCCTTTTGTACTCCTTTTTTCCGCTCGCTATCGTGGCCTTGCTGTCTACAAAAAAGGAGAACACAGCATGAAACCAAGAGTTAAAGCGTTCGTTGTTGCCGCCGCATTACTTTGCGCTGCGGGAAGCCCGATAGCGCTGGGGGCGCCTGCCGACGGTAAGGCGTCGGTGGCGACAGGTAAGGAGAGTCTGCGGGCTAAAGCGCCCGACTCAGCCAAAGTGGCGGAGTCTGGGTCGGGGAAGGTCAGCATCAATAGCGCCAGCGCGCAGGACCTGATGGAGGCGCTGAACGGCGTCGGTCTGAAGAAAGCGCAGGGGATTGTGAGCTATCGCGAAGAGTTCGGGCCGTTTAAAACTATCGACGATCTCAAACAGGTTCCCGGAATGGGGCATGCGCTGGTAGAGCGCAACCTGTCACATCTGACCTTGTAATTTTGCATCGGGGGGTTGCAGCAGCGTAAATCTTTGCCAGACTAAAGAGGTTACACAAGTGGTGTGACCTCTTACCTCATCAATGATAATAAGACGAAGGCACTTGCGCTATGCAGACACAAATCAAAGTTCGCGGCTATCACCTGGATGTTTACCAGCACGTTAATAATGCCCGCTATCTCGAATTCCTCGAGGAGGCGCGCTGGGATGGCCTGGAAAACAGCGCGGCGTTCCACTGGCTCACCGCGCGCAATATCGCGTTTGTGGTCGTGAACATTAATATTAACTATCGCCGTCCGGCGGTCCTCGGAGATGTGCTAACCGTCACCAGCCACCTGCAGCAGCTGAATGGCAAAAGCGGCACATTAAGCCAGACGGTAACCCTGAACCCCGAAGGGGAAGTGGTCGCCGATGCGATGATTACCTTTGTCTGTATCGATTTGAAAACTCAGAAGGCGCTGCCGCTGGACGGTGAGCTGCGCGAAAAGCTCGAGCAGATGGAGCTGTAGCGGCAAGGGCCGGCGCGCATATTTCCCGCCACGCGCCGACCCTAATATGGACCTGTAACCCCGCTAAGCGAAGCGCGAGCGGGGGAAGCGTCTGGCGATGCTTACTGCAACCCTGTTTTTTGCTTCATCAGCGCCATGACGCCGACCTTATCGTCCTGGTACTGATTCAGGCCATTGGCGCGCAGGTTACAGGAGGCACACTGCCCGCAGCCGTCACCCTTAATTCCGTTATAGCAGGTCAGGGTTTCGGTACGGATCAGCTCCAGCTGGCCCCAGTAGTCGGCCAGCGCCCAGGTCTCAGCCTTGTTGAGCCACATCAGCGGCGTTTCAAAGCGGATATCTTTTGCCATGCCTAGATTAACGGCGTGGTTGAGCGCTTTCACGAACTCGTCCCGACAGTCTGGATAGCCGGAGAAGTCGGTCTCGCAAACGCCGGTGATAATCGCTTCGGCTTTAACCTGATAAGCGTAGATCGCCGTCAGGGTTAAAAAGAGGATATTACGCCCGGGAACGAAGGTATTCGGAATCCCGCTGGCGTCCGGTTCGTAGTCCGGAACCGGAATGCTGTCGCGGGTCAGGCTGCTCACGGCAAGTTCGTTAAGCAGGGTCACGTCCAGCACTTTATGAGCGACGGCGCCCAGCTTTAGCGCCAGCTCGCGAGCGACGTCGATTTCTGCGCGGTGGCGCTGCCCATAGTCAAAAGTGACGCAGTGCACTTCGTCATACTGTTTCAGAGCCTGCACCAGACAGGTCGTTGAATCTTGTCCTCCGCTGAAGACAACTACGGCGCGTTTCATGGTCATTCCTGGCTATTAAAATGAAAGCGGTATGGTAGCGCTTGATGAGCGCGGCGACCAGCTTCATCACGCCGATGAAGCCGGCAGCCAGGCGCTGGCGAAATCGAACCAGCCGCGCGCGTTAAGGCGCAGGCCGTTAACCCCCGGCGGAGCGCTAATGCGATAATTATAATTGAACAGCGGCGTCATGATGGCATCGTCCATCAACCTGTTGAATACGTTACGCAAGGCATCGTTACGGCTGCGCTCATCCGGCTGCATCTGTACCGCATCAAGCGTTGCCTGCAAATGAGCATACTGCGCCCCGGTCAGCAGGTTTGGCCACATGCTGTCGCAGCGTAGCCACTGCTCCAGGGTATATTCCGGCGCTTCACCGATCAGGCGATCGCCCATGATCAAATCCGCCCGCGCCAGTTCCTGGCAGCCGTCCCAGTTTTTGGCATCGTGAAAAATAAGCGTCAGGTCACAGCCGAGTTCGCTCAGCCGCTGACGTAGCTGTTCGGCCATCGTATGCAGCTCAACCGGCAGATGGTAGAGCAGGGTAAGCCGTTCGGGCAGCGCGACCTGGCGGTTTTCAGGCTCCTGCGGAATTGACCATCCGGGCAGCACTTCGTTGCTGGGGGTAATCAGATCTTCGTCCAGCGGCAGCGTTTCCAGCAGCGAGGAGCGATGAATAAGCGCCACCAGCCGCTGGGCCTGGGCTTTACTCAGACGAGGGCTTTGGCGCAGCGTCAGGTAGCAAAAGCCCAGGCTAATGCTGTTGCTGACCTGACGAAGATGAGCCAGCTCATCGGCATCGCCAATCGTTATCTGCACCGGATGACGGCAGCTGGTGCCTAAATCCTGCTCAAAAAGCTGCGGAGTGATCCAATATTCGACGGCCTGGATGAGCGGATGATTCAGATGATAGCGGGGATGATTCTCCAGCCGCACCAGCTCTGGACTCAGCAGCTTGAGGCGAAACGGGCCGCTGCCGATCGTCGGATCGTCGGGATGCGCGAGGACGCTGCAATAGCTGGCAAGGCGAAACGGCAGCCAGTAATCCGGGCGATGCAGCGTGATAGTCAGGCGCTGAGCGTGGGTAACATCAATCCGGCTGATGCTGGCGAAGAGCGTACGCAATGCCGGTATATTGAGCAGCATCAGCAGACGCTGCCGTAGCTGAGGGGTCTCTATCGGGTCGCCGTTGTGCCAGAACAGCGTCGAGCGGATGTAAAAATGCCAACGCAATCCGTCTGCCGAGACTTGCCAGTGATGAGCCAGGTCCCCCATCGGGCAGGTACTTTGCGCATCAAAACGCAGTAAACCGGAAAATATCTGCCCGGCGAGGTGCTGCTCCGCTCGGCCGGGTAAAAAGCCGGGCCGCAGCGGTTCGAGCGGGCGATAGTAGGGGATACGCAGGGTCGGCGTATTGTTCTGCCACTGGCCGCCGAGGAACGGCGACAGCAGCGCTTTAAGATCGACCGGCGCCAGCTGGGCCAGCTCCAGCGCATTTTTCTGCTGTCCGCTATTTAGCGCCAGCTCCATCATCTCGTTACGCAGCATCTCTGGCGAGGTGTGAAAAAGAAGGGTGCCGCGCTTTCCACGCCCGGAGCTGGCCTGCCAGCTCAGCCAGCCGGCGTCCTGCGCCTGGCGCAACAGCGTGCGGATATGGCGTTCGCTGCAAAAACAGCGCTCCGCCAGCTCGCCAACGGTGACCTGCTGCGGGGCGCCGGAAGAGGGCAGCCAGAGGCGCTGGTACTGGTTCAGCCTGTTCAGTAATCTCATATACACTTCATCCTTCAACCTGCCTCTGCGTTGGCTGCGCTTACTCACCCCAGTCACTTACTGGCGTAAGCTCCTGGGGATTCGCGCACTTGCCGCCTTGATGCAGGCCGAATGATGTTGTGTATATTCACCTCACCTGACAAGGCAATCTCTGTGTTGCTTGCAATTGCTCACCCCAGTCACTTACTGGCGTAAGCTCCTGGGGATTCGCGCACTTGCCGCCTTGATGCAGGCCGAATGATTTTGTGTATATTCACCTCACCTGACAAGGCTGTCTCTGTGTTGCTTGCAATTGCTCACCCCAGTCACTTACTGGCGTAAGCTCCTGGGATTCGCGTACTTGCCGCCTTGATGCAGGCCGAATGATTTTGTGTATATTCACTTCACCTGACAAGGCTGTCTCTGCGCTGGTTATGTTGCTTGTATTGCTTGCGGCGATTACCCGACCCATCCTTCGGCCTCGTCCATTTGGGGCCTGCGCAAGCGTGGTTTATAAACCCGGAACAATAAAAAATATCTATTCACTATTACTTCCGTATATCTCAGGCAATACTGGAACACAAGCAAAACCCACCTCACCTCCGGGAGCAAAACATGGCAAGACTCGCCGCATTTGATATGGACGGTACGCTGTTAATGCCGGACCATCGTCTGGGAGAACTCACGCTTGCGACCTTGAAGCGCCTGCGTGAACGCGACATTACCCTGACCTTTGCCACCGGTCGCCATGCTCTGGAAATGCGCCATGTGATCGGCGAGCTTGCGCTCGATGCGTTCCTTATCACCGGCAACGGCACGCGCATTCACTCCCTGGAGGGAGAGGTGCTGCATCAATGCGATCTGGAGCCGGGCGTTGCTGAGCTCGTTCTGCACAGCGTCTGGGATACGACGGCCAGCATGCACGTATTCAATGACGGCGGTTGGTTTACCGGGCAGGCGATCCCCGAGCTGCTGCAGGCGCATATTTTTAGCGGCTTCCGCTACCACATCTGTGATTTAAAACGCATGCCGGCGCACGAGGTCACCAAAGTGTGCTTCTGCGGCGATCATCAGGATCTCCAGCGGCTGAAAGTTCAGCTTACTGAAACCTTGGGCGATCGCGCACATATGTGTTTCTCGGCCGTTGATTGCCTGGAGGTGCTGCCGAATGGCTGTAATAAAGGCGCGGCGCTGGCGGTACTTAGCCAGCATCTTGGCCTGACGCTGCAGGATTGCATGGCGTTTGGTGACGCGATGAACGATCGCGAGATGCTGGGCAGCGTCGGGCGCGGTGTGATAATGGGCAACGCAATGGCGCAGCTTAAGGCAGAGCTGCCGCATTTACCGGTTATTGGAGACTGCCGCAACCAGGCCGTTTCCCACTTTTTAACGCATTGGCTGGATAATCCCGATCTTCCTTATTCCCCCGAATAATCAGACCATTCCAGCAAGCCAGGCCTATGCTCGTGATGATGCATTAAGCCTGGCTTTTTTTATTGCGCTGCCACTCTTGCCGCAATTTGCGCCTGCCACGGCGTGATGTCGCCGATATTGGCCGCCACCCACCGGGGATCGTAATAGCTTTCGAGGTAGCGTTCGCCGCTATCGCAGAGCAGGGTCACAATCGAGCCGGTCCGCCCTTCGGCGCGCATGCGTACGGCAAGCTCCAGCACGCCCCACATATTGGTGCCGGTGGAAGCCCCAACCTTACGACCCAGCAGCGTTTCCAGCCACAGGGCGGTCGCGACGCTGGCGGCATCCGGCACGCGCAGCATTTCATCAACCACATCCGGGATAAATGACGGTTCGACGCGCGGACGGCCGATGCCTTCTATTTTGCTGCCGATCGGGCTGCGCAGGCTGGCATCGCGGGTCTGCCAGTAGTCGAGAAACACCGAATTTTGCGGGTCAACCACCATCAGCCGGGTATCGTAGCCCTGGCTGCGGATATAGCGGCCGATAGTTGCTGAGGTCCCGCCGGTTCCCGCGCTCATCACGATATATGACGGCTGCGGATGCGGCTCATGGGTCATCTGGCGGAAGATGCTGTCGGCAATGTTATTGTTTCCTCGCCAGTCGGTCGCCCGCTCGGCAAAGGTAAACTGGTCCATATAGTGGCCGTTCAGTTCGCGAGCCAGGGTTTCGGACGCGGCGTAGATTTCGCAGGCGCTGGTCACGAAATGGCAGCGACCGCCGTAAAACTCGATCTGTTCGATTTTGCGCTTCGCCGTACAGGAGGGCATCACGGCAATGAACGGCAGGCCCAGCAGGCGGGCGAAGTAGGCCTCAGACACCGCGGTCGAGCCGGAAGACGATTCGATAATCGTCGTCCCTTCTTTAATCCAGCCATTGCACAGGCCATAAAGGAAGAGCGAGCGCGCCAGGCGATGCTTCAGGCTGCCGGTGGGATGGGTACTTTCATCCTTCAGGTAGATCTGGATCCCGGGGAATCCGGGCAGCGCCAGGCGAATAAGGTGCGTGTCGGCGGAGCGCTGATAGTCGGCGTTGATTTCGCTAATGGCGTGTTTTACCCAGGCGCTGTTCATCTTCATTTCCTGTTTGTCATTTTGTGCCCAGCTTAAAGGAAGTTGAAGGAAAAATTGTTGCTATTTAGCCTTTGAATTACAATGAAAGGAGTAAAATTTTCTCTATTGGTGACCTATGTTAGATAAAATTGACCGCAAGCTGCTTTCTTTGCTGCAGACAGACTGCACCCTTTCTTTGCAGGCGTTGGCTGATGCCGTTAATCTGACCACCACGCCCTGCTGGAAACGGCTGAAGCGGCTGGAAGATGAGGGTATCCTGCGCGAGCGGGTCGCGCTGCTGGATGCAGAAAAACTCGGTCTTAGCCTGACGGCCTTTGTGCTGATAAAGACCCAGCACCACAGCAGCGACTGGTACTGCCGCTTCGTGAGCGAGGTGACGCAAATGGCGGAAGTTCTCGGCTTCTGGCGCATGGCGGGGGAGTATGATTACCTGCTGCGGGTCCAGGTCGCGGATATGAAACGCTACGATGATTTTTATAAACGACTGGTGAACAGCGTTCCGGGACTCTCTGATGTTACTTCGAGTTTCGCGATGGAACAGATAAAATACACCACGGCCTTACCGATTGATTAACGGCGTTTGCCGCGACGATTTATACACTCAGGATTTAACTGCTTGCGATTATTTGCTCAACTTAGCTGGTACTTTCGCCGGGAGTGGCGCCGTTATCTCGGCGCTATTGCTCTACTGGCCATTATTGCCGTTTTACAGCTGATTCCGCCTAAGGTGGTGGGGATTGTGGTTGATGGCGTCACCAAAGAACATTACACCGCTGAAAAGGTGTGGATGTGGGTTGGCGTGCTGGTACTGATCGCGATAATGGTTTACCTCCTGCGCTATGTCTGGCGCGTGCTGCTGTTTGGCGCCTCTTATCAGCTGGCCGTCGAGCTGCGGGAAGATTTTTATCGCCAGCTGAGCCGCCAGCATCCGGCCTTCTACCTGCGCCACCGCACCGGCGACCTGATCGCCCGCGCCACCAACGACGTTGACCGGGTGGTCTTCGCGGCGGGGGAGGGCGTGCTGACGCTGGTGGATTCACTGGTGATGGGCTGCGCGGTGCTGATCGTGATGTCGACGCAAATCAGCTGGCAGCTCACGCTGCTGGCGCTGCTGCCGATGCCGGTGATGGCGCTGGTGATTAAGCGCAACGGCGATGCCCTGCACGAGCGTTTCCGCGTGGCGCAGGCGGCGTTCTCAAGCCTCAACGACCGAACCCAGGAAAGCCTGACCAGTATCCGCATGATTAAAGCCTTTGGCCTGGAAGACCGGCAGTCGGCGCAGTTCGCGGCCGATGCGGAGGATACCGGTAAGAAAAATATGCGCGTGGCGCGCATCGATGCGCGCTTTGACCCGACGATCTATATCGCTATCGGGACCGCCAATCTGCTGGCGATCGGCGGCGGGAGCTGGATGGTGCTGCAGGGCAGCATGACCCTGGGTCAGCTCACCAGCTTTGTCATGTATCTGGGGCTGATGATTTGGCCCATGCTGGCGCTGGCGTGGATGTTTAATATCGTCGAGCGCGGCAGCGCGGCCTATAGCCGAATTCGCACGATGCTGGAAGAGGCGCCGGCGGTCAAAGACGGCAGCGAAACGGCGCCGGAAGGGCGCGGCATGCTTAACGTTGCCGTGCGCGAGTTTATCTATCCTCAGGCCAACAAACCCTCGCTGGAAAAGGTCAATTTTGTGCTGCAGCCGGGGCAAATGCTTGGTATCTGCGGGCCAACCGGCTCGGGGAAAAGCACTATTCTGGCGCTGATACAGCGCCACTTCGACGTCACCCAGGGGGATATTCGTTTTCATGATATTCCTTTAACCCGGCTACAGCTGGACAGCTGGCGCGGTCGGCTGGCGGTGGTCAATCAGACGCCGTTCCTGTTTTCCGACACCGTGGCAAACAACATCGCGCTCGGCAGGCCCGAGGCGACGGCTGAGCAAATTGAGCGGGTGGCGCGCCTCGCCAGCGTTCACGAGGATATTCTGCGTCTGCCCCAGGGCTATGAGACCGAGGTGGGTGAACGCGGCGTGATGCTGTCCGGCGGGCAGAAACAGCGCATCTCCATTGCTCGCGCGCTGCTGCTGGAGGCGGAGATCCTGATTCTCGACGATGCCCTGTCGGCGGTAGACGGCCGTACGGAGCACCAGATACTGTATAACCTGCGGCAGTGGGGAGAAGGCCGGACGGTGATCATCAGCGCCCATCGACTATCGGCATTGACGGAAGCCAGCGAAATTCTGGTCATGCAGCATGGTCATATTGCCCAGCGCGGCCGCCATGAGGTGCTGGCAGCGCAGCCGGGCTGGTATCGCGATATGTACCGCTATCAGCAGCTGGAGGCGGCGCTGGATGACGCCCCTCATGAACTTGAGGAGGCTGCCGATGCGTAGTTTTACCGAACTCTGGCCGACCTTAAAACGCCTGCTGGTCTACGGCTCGCCGTGGCGCAGGCCGCTGCTGATTGCGGTAGGAATGATGTGGGTTGCGGCGGCGGCTGAAGTTAGCGGCCCGCTGCTGATCAGCTATTTCATCGACAATATGGTGGCGAAGAATTCGCTGCCGCTGAAGCTGGTTAGCGGCCTCGCGGTGGCCTATATCGGCCTGCAGATCCTCGCGGCGACGCTGCACTACAACCAGTCGTTGCTGTTTAACCGCGCCGCCGTCGGCGTCGTTCAGCAGCTGCGTAGCGACGTGATGGACGCCGCGCTGCGCCAGCCGCTTAGTGAATTCGATACTCAGCCGGTCGGGCAGCTTATCTCCCGGGTGACTAACGACACCGAGGTGATCCGCGATCTCTACGTCACCGTGGTGGCGACGGTGCTGCGCAGCGCGGCGCTGATTGGCGCAATGCTGGTGGCGATGTTCAGCCTCGACTGGCGCATGGCGCTGGTGGCGCTGGCGATTTTCCCGGCGGTGCTGATCGTCATGATGATCTATCAGCGCTACAGCACGCCTATCGTCCGGCGGGTGCGCGCCTGGCTGGCGGACATCAACGACGGCTTTAATGAAGTCATTAACGGCATGGGCGTTATCCAGCAGTTCCGCCAGCAGGCGCGGTTCGGCGAGCGGATGCGCGAGGCCAGCTATGCCCACTATCTGGCGCGTATGCAAACGCTGCGTCTCGACGGCTTCCTGCTGCGCCCGCTGCTCAGCCTGTTCTCGACGCTGGTGCTGTGCGGGCTGCTGATGCTCTTTGGCTTCAGCGCCACGGGAACCATTGAGGTTGGGGTGCTGTATGCCTTTATCAGCTATCTCGGTCGGCTGAACGAGCCGCTGATTGAGCTGACGACTCAGCAGTCGATGCTGCAGCAGGCGGTGGTGGCCGGCGAGCGGGTCTTCGAGCTGATGGATCGGCCGCGCCAGGCGTGGGGGCAGGATGATGCGCCGCTGCGCAGCGGGACGGTATCGATCGAGGATCTCTCTTTCGCCTACCGCGGCGATCGGCTGGTGCTGCAGGATATCAACCTTGAAATTCCGTCCCGCAGCTTTGTGGCGCTGGTTGGCCACACCGGTAGCGGCAAAAGTACGCTCGCCAGCCTGATGATGGGCTACTACCCGCTGAGCAAAGGCGAGATCCGCATTGACGGTCGTCCGCTCTCTTCTTTAAGCCACAGCGCATTACGCCAGGGCGTCGCAATGGTGCAGCAGGATCCGGTCGTGCTGGCCGATACCTTCTACGCCAACGTCACTCTCGGTCGCGATATCAGCGAGGCGCAGGTCTGGGAAGCGCTGGAAGCCGTTCAGCTGGCCGAGCTGGCGCGCGGCATGAACGGCGGGCTCTATACCCTGCTGGGCGAGCAGGGCAACAACCTCTCGGTAGGCCAGAAGCAGCTTCTGGCGCTGGCCCGGGTGCTGGTTGATACTCCGCAGATACTGATCCTTGACGAGGCTACGGCGAATATCGACTCCGGCACCGAGCAGGCGATCCAGCAGGCGCTGGCAAAGGTCCGCCAGAACACCACGCTGATTGTGATTGCCCATCGCCTGTCGACGATAGTCGAAGCGGACACGATTCTGGTGCTCCATCGCGGCCAGGCCGTCGAGCGCGGCAACCATCAGCAGCTGCTGGCGGAAAAGGGACGCTACTGGCAGATGTATCAGCTGCAGCTGGCCGGCGAAGAGCTGGCGGCGAGCTCGCAGGAAGAGTCTCTTATTGCCTGATGCACTATAAGCAGGCAGTGATTCTGCGGCGATATAGCATGGTGCAAAAATGCAACCTTTTGTGCACTGAAATGGTGCGTTTTTAGACGTCGCCGGGCGCTTTCCCCCTCGTTCCCGGGCCGTTTCTCTCTTTTCTTCATCAAAAGGGCCGCTTAGCGGTCCTTTTTCATTTCTGGCATAGCCTTTGCTTTATTCCCTGTGTGTTAGCTGCTGCCATTACGAATTCTGATCGGAGGGGACTTATGAAGCTGGTTACCGTGGTAATCAAACCGTTTAAACTGGAAGACGTTCGCGAAGCGTTATCTTCCATCGGCATTCAGGGCCTGACGGTCACTGAAGTGAAAGGGTTTGGCCGCCAGAAAGGCCATGCTGAGCTGTACCGTGGCGCCGAATATAGCGTTAACTTTTTGCCGAAGGTAAAAATTGACGTCGCGATCGCCGACGATCAGCTTGATGAGGTCATCGACGTCATCAGTAAAGCGGCATACACCGGGAAAATTGGCGATGGCAAAATTTTCGTCGCCGAGCTGCAGCGCGTTATTCGCATCCGCACCGGCGAAGCCGACGAAGCGGCACTGTAACGACCAGACCACACAGTGATGGGGATTGAGAAGATGAAAATAGCAACAACAATGAAAACAGGTCTGGGTGCGCTGGCGCTTCTCCCGGGATTAGCCATGGCCGCACCGGCGGTGGCAGATAAAGCCGACAACGCCTTTATGATGATCTGCACCGCGCTGGTGCTGTTTATGACTATTCCGGGCATCGCGCTGTTCTACGGCGGCCTGATTCGCGGCAAAAACGTGCTTTCGATGCTGACTCAGGTGATTGTCACCTTTGCGCTGGTGTGCGTTCTGTGGGTGCTCTACGGCTACTCGCTGGCGTTCGGCACCGGCGGCAGCTTCTTCGGCAGCTTCGACTGGATACTGTTGAAAAATATTGAGCTGAAAGCGCTGATGGGCTCCTTCTATCAGTACATTCACGTCGCCTTCCAGGGCTCCTTCGCCTGTATCACCGTCGGCCTTATCGTCGGCGCGCTGGCGGAGCGTATTCGCTTCTCCGCGGTGCTGATCTTTGTGGTGGTGTGGATGACGCTCTCCTATGTACCGATTGCCCATATGGTCTGGGGCGGCGGTCTGCTGGCGACGCACGGCGCGCTGGATTTTGCCGGCGGTACCGTTGTGCATATCAACGCCGCGGTTGCCGGGCTGGTGGGTGCCTACATGATGGGCAAACGCGTAGGCTTTGGCAAAGAGGCGTTCAAACCGCATAACCTGCCGATGGTCTTCACCGGCACCGCGATTCTGTATGTCGGCTGGTTTGGCTTCAACGCTGGCTCTGCCAGCGCGGCGAACGAAATTGCGGCCCTGGCGTTTGTGAATACCGTTGTGGCGACCGCCGCTGCGATTCTGGCCTGGACCTTCGGCGAATGGGTTACCCGCGGTAAGCCGTCCCTGCTGGGCGCATGCTCCGGGGCGATTGCCGGCCTGGTTGGTATTACGCCGGCATGTGGTTATATCGGCGTGGGCGGTTCACTGATTGTGGGTATTGCTGCCGGTCTGGCGGGTCTGTGGGGCGTAACGGTGCTGAAACGCTGGCTGCGCGTTGACGACCCGTGCGATGTGTTCGGCGTGCACGGCGTCTGCGGGATTGTGGGTTGTATCCTGACCGGTATCTTTGCCGCGACTTCTCTGGGCGGCGTCGGTTACGCAGAAGGCGTCACTATGGGGCATCAGCTGCTGGTACAGCTGGAAAGTATTGCCATCACCATCGTCTGGTCGGGCATCGTCGCCTACATTGGCTATAAAGTTGCCGATATGACCGTAGGTCTGCGCGTACCGGAAGAGCAGGAGCGCGAAGGTCTGGACGTCAACAGCCACGGCGAAAACGCCTACAATGCCTGAATCTTTGTGTTATCTCCAGTAGCAGCAAAGCCTCCCGCGGGAGGCTTTTTTTATGTCGTTACGTCCTACGCATTCCGGTTGCGCATCACGCCTTCCTGCACCGTCGACGCCACCAGGATGCCGTCCTGGGTGTAGAACTCGCCGCGCACAAATCCCCTGGCGCTGGAGGCTGAGGTGCTCTCAACGCTGTACAGCAGCCACTCATTAATGTTGAACGGGCGATGGAACCACATCGAGTGATCGATTGTGGCAACCTGCATGCCGGGCTCAAGGAAGCCCACGCCGTGCGGCTGCAGCGCGACCGGCAGGAAGTTAAAGTCCGAGGCGTAGCCCAGCAGATATTGATGGATGCGGATGTCTTCCGGGACGGCGCCGTTGGCGCGGATCCATACCTGGCGGGTCGGTTCTGCCGCATGGCCTTTTAGCGGGTTATGGAATTCAACCGGGCGGATCTCCAGCGGCTTATCGCAGAGGAACTTATCTTTGACCTGCGGCGGCAGCAGATGCGCCAGCTTACGGGCAATATCGGTCTCTGAAGGCAGAGAGTCCGGCGACGGGGCCACCGGCATCGTTTTTTGATGCTCGTAGCCCGGTTCCGGGGCCTGGAAAGAGGCAGTCATATAGAAAATCGGCTTGCCGTTTTGAATCGCGGCCACCCGGCGCGCGCTGAAGCTGTTGCCATCGCGCAGGACTTCGACGTCATAAATTATCGGCTTTTGGCTATCGCCAGGGCGCAGGAAGTAGCTATGGAACGAGTGGATCAGACGCTCGGCAGGCACGGTTTCTTTCGCCGCGTACAGCGCCTGGCCGACGACCTGGCCGCCAAAAACCTGACGTAGCCCCAGATCTTCGCTCTGCCCGCGGAACAGCCCTTCTTCAATTTTTTCCAGATTTAACAATGCCAGCAGATTGGTTAGTGCCTGACTCATATTTCCCCTCAATCGGTGATAACCGCTTCTCGCGGCGCGTATTGAGGCAAAGTATAACCTGGAATCGCAAGTGGTCCGATGGGTGTAATAATCTGAATAACGGTTCGTTTGCAGGAAGAGATCTGAGATCTGTGCCACACTTATGCACGATACAAATGTTCATGCCATCCAGTCGGTAGGACATGCTCATGTGTATATAGGGATGAGAAGGAGAACAACATGAAATTTGCCTATATGTTAAGTGCTTTAGCCGTTGCCTCCGCATTGACCGCCTGTGCCAATAATCACAGCAACAGTGCGAAAAATAACGCGGCTGCCGCCGATCCTTACGGCATCGCGTCTCTGACGTCCTCGCAGCAACAGCCTAACGTTTCCGGGACTATCTCTATCCGGCAGAAAGTTGCCTTACCGCCGGATGCGGTACTGACCGTGACCTTGTCTGATGCTTCACTGGCCGACGCGCCGTCCCGCGTGCTGGCGCAGAAAGCCGTACGTACCGAAGGTAAGCAGCCGCCGTATAACTTTGTTCTGCCGTACAGCCAGGCGGACATTAAGCCTAACGCGCGCATCCTGCTAAGCTCGGCAATTACGGTAAATGGTCAGCTGATGTTTATCACCGATACCGTCCAGACGGTGATCAACGGCGGCGGGAATCGTGCCGATCTGCTGCTGGTACCGGTACAGCAAACGGCGGTGCCTGTGGCCAACGATGGCGCAGCGGATACCCCGGCCGTCGCGCAATAAGACCTCATATGCCCCTGTTCAGGGGCATTTTTTTTAATAAATCCATCGATAGTGCTGCAGGTCTATATGCCCGCTGCCGGAGACCTGTACCCCCTCTGCCAGCAGCGCCTGGCGCTGACGCTGCAGGTCCGGCCCGGTCAGGGAAATATCGCCGTGCCGATTCACCACCCGATGCCACGGCAGAGCTGAGCCCTCCGGCAGACGCTTGAGCACGCCGCCAACCTGGCGGGCCGCGCGCGGCGAGCCTGCCAGCAGCGCGACGTCGCCGTAGGTGGCGACGTAGCCTTCCGGTATCGAAGCGATAATCTGCCATACCCGCTGAGGAAATGTGTCTTGAGGTTCCATGAGGCGTCCTGTTACCGGGAAAGGTTCAGGATAAGCGCTGGATAACAGGCTGTACAGCCCGCCGCTTAGGCGGGGTGCGCGAGGGTAAACTCCAGCGCCAGGCCAAGCGTCTGCATCCCGTGTATGTTGTCATGCGGGGTGATAGCCATCAGGCTTTCGAGAAATTTCAGCCGACGGGACCGGGCGTTGATAATCAGCTTTGCGCGCAGGGCGGGGAGCTTCTGCGAGGTGATGGGATAAACTATGCGCCCACAAACCGCGATGGGCAGTTTGCGTAACTCGACGCTCTGCAGCACGCCTACGGTGGAGTAGAGCACCGCCACCGGCGTTACTGCCAGCATCGTGCCGCTGCTGATGGTGACAAAATCCAGCACCAGCTCCGGGCGCAGGTAGTGCAAACCCTTGAAGGATACGGTCACGCCGTCAATCGCCGGCATCGCCAGAGTTGACGTCAAACGCGGTGATTCACTCATGGATTCCCCATACAGATAAGATGTTGATTAAAAAGAGGGCTTCGGTATCTGATAAAGTATGGATGAGCATGAAGCATCCTGCCGCGACGGCGCTCGCAATCCCTCGTATTGTCCCGGAAGGATTGTTTCGAAAATTAACAGCCCGCACGGCGGCGGCTTTTAGCCAGCTTATTGGCGGCTTTGCGCAATAAACCAGCATCCGAGCGACGTCAGCTTGCAATTCAGCGCCGCAGTGGGGATAATGCGCCGGCGCGTTGGTTAACAACGCTCTCAATGGGGGCTCTGTTGGTTCTCCCGCAACGCTACTCTGTTTACCAGGTCAGATCCGGAAGGAAGCAGCCAGAGCAGACGACGTGTGTGCCGGGATGTAGCTGGCAGGGCCCCCACCCAATTCTGCTAGCGTTTTCCCCTCGCACTTCCCCCCGGTACGTTGATATTAATCCTCTTTTCTTCGCTCGATGCGATTAACTTAATGCTGGCGTGACTTACCTTCACACGGCTGATAAAAATGGCCCCTAATCCTGCCAGGCCAAAGCACGCCGACAGATAGGGAATGGGATGCGGACCGGCCAGGTTAATCAACATTCCGCCAAGCAAAGAGCCGAGACCGATCGCTGCATTGAATACCGAGACATTGATGGAGGTCGCGGCGTCAGCGGCTCCCGGAATCCGGGACGCTTCCCGGAACACCAGCGTTTGCAGCAGAACGGGCAGTGCCCCATATGCGGCTCCCCATGCCGCCAATGCAATAAACAATGCGGCCGTGCTGGCTGCAGCCGAATTCAGACATGCCAGACTCAGCATGAAGAGGGCCGTGACCAGGCCAAGGCTTGTACGCGGGGCGCTGGAGGCAAAGGGACCGATGGCAAAGTTGGTGACCACGCCAGCAGCGCCGTAGATGAGAAGCAGCATGCCGATCTGCGCAGGGCTTTGTCCGGCGATCTGCTCCAGGTAGGGCGAGATGTAGGTATATGCCAGAAAATTGCCGGTCACGACCAGAGCGGTGATGCTGAATACAGCAAGCAGCGGCCCGTTTTTCAGCACGGACGACATTGCACCACGCCTGGCGGCTTTGGAAATGCGAACGGCGGGTACCGACCAGACAACAAGCGTGAAAACTAACAGGCTCAGCGCGGAGAGCGCGGCGAACACTGCGCGCCAGTTATACAGATCGCCCAACATCGTCCCGGCAGGAACCCCGAGCACTGCTGCCAGAGAGACGCCGCCAAAAACGATGGCAGTGGCCCTCACTGCATGACGAGAAGAAACCATATGTACCGCCGTGACAACAGCGGTAGACCAAAACACCCCAATTGCGGCTGCGACAAGAATACGCCCCAGAAAGACGACAAAGTAGCCCGGCGCCAGAAAGGTGACCAGGTTGCCGACGCAGCACGCGGCCAGCAAGCCGGCCATTAGCGCTTTACGGTTGAATCCAGCCAATATGCTGGTGAGCGGCGCGGCCGTGAGGGCCACCATGAAGGCAAATATCGTAACAAGATAGCCCGCTGCTCCGAGCGATACATGCAAACCCTCAGCCATTGCCGGCAATACGCCGACAGGCATGAGTTCGGTGCTGACAAAGGTAAAGCAGCCCATGCTTAATGCGAGTATGGCGGCAACCGCTCGCGCTTGAGAAATATTGCTACCTCGATGATGAGCGGCAGCGTGGTGCGTCTGCGATGATGAATCGACTTTAGATTCAGTACCATGAGAGTGCATGAATGTTCTCCATTAAAATGATCAATTAAATAGGTCTGGCGTCGCTGCGGCTTTTTTCAGGCATAGCGCTACCTTCCCCGGGCAACTCGACCGCGGGGTTGGATATAACCTGGACGGGATTAGTGAGCGGGAAACGCAACTCCGCTAAACCGGGCGCATCTCTTCATGAAGCGATCCTGAAGCGTAGGCTCGAATGCCGCACGCATAGCTTCTGCCGATGTCTGGTGATAGACGTCGTCGCCCGTTACGCGACGCGCGGGAGAGGCACCGGCCGCGAGCCAGGCCTGAGTACGACAGGCAAGATCGAGATCGTCAGGGGCATTTGCTCCGCCCATCTTCGATGCAACCCAGCCGGGTTCGACGCAGTTAGATAAGACTTCGGGCCAACGACAGGCAGTTGCAAAAGCGAGCAGCACAACATGTAGCTTAGGGTCAGAACAGGCTTGCATTCCGTTCCAGGGGCGTGTCTCCCACTTAAGGTCTGTCAGGGACGGATCGCCATTCAGGTGCAGTCTTGAGCTGATATAGATAAGCCTTTTGGGCACATTGATCAGCGCTGTCAGGATGTAAGGTGCAAGTGAGTTCACAGCCAACACATGGGGCAGACCGTCGACGGTTGCGATGCGCCCAGGCTCCTGAAAGCCCTCTGCCGCGTTATGAATCACGGCGTCGAAGTGCCCCATATCATTAATGCGATATGCCAGAGCCTTCGTTTCCTCAATACTCGAAAGATCGGCATCTGGTACCGACCGGGCTCCCGGGAGCTGTGCAAGGGCATATTCTGCGCGTGCTTTATTACGGGCATGCAGAACGACCTGGCGACCCTGGGCTACGAGCAGTTTCGCCGCCATTTGGCCCAGGCCATCAGACGATCCGGTGATGAAGATTCTTGCCATCTGGTTATCCTGTTTGTGCCGGTCAATCGCCCCGGCATTTAAAGAAAGCGCTTCGTTCATGGAGCAACGCTCTTTCGCGTTGGTGCAATTCTGTCCCGCCGTGCTTTGAAATGCGATAGCATGGGAATCACAATATTTATGTGTCGGAGTCATAAATGAGCGCATTCAGCAAGCAGCTTCTGGAAGGTCTGGACGTCATGGCTGCGATAGTCGACACGCGCAGTTTTGGAAAAGCGGCAGAGATTGTGGATATGTCACAGTCCGGCGTCAGCAGAGCCATCGCGCGTCTTGAGGCCAGATTGGGCATTCGCCTCTTCGAGCGCACGACACGACAGGTACGTCTGACGGATGAAGGACGGCGCTTCTATGAGGAAGTCATGCCACTTATAGGCGCTCTGGCAGAAGCGACCAGCAGCGCAGCAGGGGACGCTGAACGTGTCCGCGGAAAATTGCGAGTCAATGTCGATCCCCTGTTCGCAAGATTCATTCTGGCCCCTCGTCTTGGGGCCTTCATGGACCGTTATCCGGAATTAGAAATTGAATTGCGAAGCAAGGATGAGCCAGGTGACCTGGTTGCGGACGGTTTTGATCTTGCTCTGCGCTTTGGCCATCCTCAATCCTCATCGCTGGTAGCCAGAAAGTTATTTGATACCAGAGTGTTGGCTATGGCATCACCGGACTATTTGCAGCGATTCGGCCATCCGACGGATCCCCGCGAGCTGGAGTCTCCACCGCACAAATGTATTTTGTTCAGGGAGCCCGTCACAGGAAAACCGTTTCCATGGGAGTTTCATCAGCGTCGTAAGAAACTACTTGTTGAGCCGCAGGGTATGCTGACAGTCAACGATCCGGGGACTGTATACAGCTCTTGTCTTGCCGGACTGGGTATAGCGCAGCTTTTTGAGCTGGGTATTGAAGATTACGTGGCCGCAAATCAGCTGGTACAGGTTTTCCCTGAGTGGTCAGATCATCGGTTCCCTCTCTACGCATACTACCCTTCGCGCCGATATGTCCCCACTAAAACCCGTGTACTGCTTGACTTCGTTGATCGCCTTGTCGATTAGAAATTATAAACTGCTCTGACCCGTGAATGTCACCATCGGCTGGAATCGGCCCAGCCATTTTTGCGCAGTCCTGCAAGCAGTGGCTGAACCGGTCGCATTGTTACTCCGAGTCTGCAACACCAGGCTTTACTTTTAATACATATGGAATAACATATGTGTTAATTTTCCACTGGAGCTGCTTACGGATGCGACCTGTTCAACTTTTCAAGCTACTCGCAGACGAGACGCGCACGACGATTATTCTACTGCTGCGAGAGGCGGGGGAGCTGTGCGTATGCGAGCTTTGCTCGGTCACTAATCAATCTCAACCCAAAGTTTCCCGGCATATAGCCTTGCTGAGAGAGGCCGGATTGGTGCTGGATCGGCGTGAAGGAAAATGGATTTATTATCGACTTTCCCCGCACATGCCTGCCTGGGTGGCTTCCATCATCGAAACTGCCTGGAGTAGTCAACGCGATGAAGTGCGGGAGTCTTTAAATAGCGTCAATGCCGCGATCTGCGGCTGATAATAAATACATATTCACTAAATCGAATGTGTTTAAGGGGTTTGACGTGTTATTGGCAGGAGCAATCTTCGTACTCACCATTGTCTTTGTGATTTGGCAGCCTCGTGGCCTCAGTATTGGCTGGACGGCTTCTACTGGAGCGGCACTGGCTTTAGTTACGGGGGTTATACAAGTCAACGACATTCCGGCTGTATGGCACATTGTCTGGAATGCTACCGGGGCCTTTATCGCGGTCATCATCATCAGCTTACTGCTTGATGAATCGGGTTTTTTTGAATGGTGTGCTCTGCATGTTGCCCGCTGGGGGAATGGACGCGGGCGGATTCTGTTTACCTACATCGTTTTGTTGGGGGCTGCCGTTGCTGCACTTTTCGCTAATGATGGCGCGGCGCTGATTCTTACGCCGATCGTTATTGCTATGCTGCTGGCGCTGGGTTTCAGCAAAGGAACAACGCTGGCTTTTGTTATGGCCGCCGGGTTTATCGCGGATACGGCAAGTTTACCGCTGATCGTCTCTAATCTTGTGAACATTGTTTCCGCTGACTTCTTCCAGCTGGGGTTCAGTGATTACGCTTCCGTGATGGTACCGGTGGATCTTGCCGCTATTGCTGCCACGCTTGCTGTCCTTCATCTGTTCTTCCGTAAAGACATTCCCGCCGTTTACGAGCTATCGCGATTGAAAGCACCTGCAGAGGCTATTAAAGACCTGGCGACGTTCAGAACGGGTTGGATAGTGTTATTGCTTCTTTTAGCCGGCTTTTTTGTGCTGGAGCCTGCTGGAATCCCGGTAAGCGCTATTGCCGCAGCTGGGGCGTTAATGCTCTTCCTTGTTGCTAAACGCGGGCATTCCATCAATACGGGCAAAGTGTTGCGTGGGGCGCCCTGGCAGATAGTTATTTTCTCTCTTGGAATGTACCTGGTTGTTTATGGTCTGCGTAACGCAGGACTCACCGAATACCTTTCCGCTGTTCTCAATCAGTTTGCGGAACGGGGCATCTGGGCAGCTACGCTGGGAACCGGCTTCTTATCTGCGTTCTTGTCATCGGTCATGAACAACATGCCCACTGTCCTGATTGGCGCTTTATCGATAGATGGAAGTACGGCATCAGGGGTTATCAAGGAAGCGATGATCTATGCCAATGTGATTGGCTGCGATCTGGGGCCGAAAATCACACCAATAGGCAGTCTCGCAACCTTGCTTTGGTTACATGTACTTGATCAGAAAAACATTAAAATAAGTTGGGGGTACTATTTCCGGGTGGGCGTGGTTATGACGCTGCCTGTGTTATTGGTCACCCTTAGCGCGCTGGCTCTGCGCCTGTCGCTTTCCCTGTAAGATAGGAGAAGAACCGTGACTGATATAACCATTTATCACAATCCAGCATGTGGAACATCCCGTAATACGCTGGCTTTGATTCAAAATAGCGGTGTTGAACCAACCGTGATTCTCTATCTGGAAACGCCACCGACCAGGGCGCAACTTAAGGCGCTGATCGGCGCAATGGGGATCGGTGTTCGCGCATTATTGCGGACAAATGTTGAACCATACGACCAGCTTGGGTTAGCTGAAGACCGCTTCAGCGATGAAGAACTGATTGCAGCCATGCTAAGTCATCCGGTTTTGATCAATCGCCCGATCGTCGTTACACCACTGGGAACGCGTCTGTGTCGCCCGTCAGAGGTGGTGCTGGAGATTCTGCCTGCGCCCCAGCAGGGAGAGTTCATTAAGGAAGACGGGGAAAAAGTCGTTGATAAGGATGGCAAGCGACTGATTTAAGTTTAACCGTAGGCTATCCCGCATCATCCGTGTTGTCCGCGCCCCTGGGCGTGAGGTTCTGAGCGGATGATGTGGGCTGATTTGTATTTTGCGCGGTAGCCCGAAGTCACCCGCTGCATTGGGGCAATATGTATCTACGCTCTGCCCGCGTCATGGTCGTCAAATATTAGCAAAATGCTTCATTATCAAATTCTCGCATATTCCCCATAGCCCGGATGAGCCTCTTTTTATCGTCGGCCCATAACGAGATAATACCTGTTCAAGCGCTACGCCGTTTTCTTTCCAGGTTCCCCCGTCAGTAAATATATTAACAAGCAGTGGCTGAAAGCGATCGAGGGCCTTGGCAAATTGAGCATCTGCGGTTTCTGCCAGCTCAAACTCTTGCCACAAATTAAGGAACTCAGTGCATTGTGGCTGCGGCAATAAACCAAACAGCCGCATCGCCGCTGCGGACTCCTCTTGATACAGTTCGCCTGAATAAGAACTATGAATTGGATGATCTCCAACATCTATTTCGACAATGTCATGCAGCAAGAGCATTTTTATCACGCGACAGGGATTAACGGCTCCATCGGCATATTCGCTCAATATTAAGGCGTACATCGCCAGATGCCAGGAGTGCTCGGCAGAGTTTTCTTTGCGGCTTGTATCAAGCAGCGGTGATTGCCGTATGACCGTTTTAAGTTTGTCAATTTCTCGCAGAAAGGTTAATTGTTTTTCCAACGCCGTCATTGCATTTTCCTTCATCTGAAAATCATATAGTGGAATACGGTCACTATTTCTACTGCCTGGAGTGACGCTTAGTCCTCAGCCTCTGGGTATAGTGACTTCAGCATTGGCTCCGGCGGTATACGTCAATGCGCAAGGGCGCCAGTCCGCCCCTGCAGGCTCAGGAGGCGGACTGGCGAACACCTGAGTCTGAAAACGGTTGCGGGCTGATGACGCCCTGGAACGACCGGCATCGCAGAGGCGTAACGCTTAGCCAATACCGATAAAGAAACCGGCGATAGTCGCGCTCATCAGATTCGATAGCGTCGCTGCGAGCAGGGCCCGCATGCCCAAACGCGCTATTTCCGAGGTGCGCTCCGGCGCAACGGCGGAGAAAGCGCCCACCACCACGCCGATGGAGCCAAAATTGGCGAATCCGCACAGCGCGAATGAAACAATGGCGATAGTTTTACTATCCAGCAGGCCGGCATCATGCAGATAGGGTGAGAAGCTAAGATAGGCAACAAACTCATTCACCACCAGCTTCTGGCCGATCAGGCTACCTGCTAGCGCGGCATCACCCCAGTCAACGCCCATCAGCCACGCCAGCGGCGCCATCACCACGCCCAAAATAGACTGTAGGCTTGCATCACCATAGCCAAACCAGCCGCCGACACCGGCCAGAATCCCATTGATCAACGCTATGATACCAACGAATGCCATCACCACTGTTGCCAGTCCGGCGGCGATTTTGAGACCAATGATTGCTCCGGATGCCGCTGCTTCTATCAAGCTACGAGCGGGCGTTTCATTGAATGACAGATTATCAAAATCCACTTTAGACTCTTCCGTCGCGGGGCTAAGTAAACGAGCAAACAGAATACCGCCGGGAATGGCCATCAGTGAGGCGGCCAGTAGATACTCGATCGGCACGCCCAGCCCTGCGTATCCCACCATCGTTGAGCCGGCAATCGACGCCATGCCGCTGCAAATTGCGGTAAAGAGTTCATTACGGTTGAGACGATTAATGAAAGGTTTGACGATAGCCGGGATTTCATTCTGCCCAAGGAATATTGTCGTCACCGCGACAAAAGATTCGATCTTACTAATCTTCAGCGCCTTCTGAAATAACCCGCCTAATATCCGAATTAAAAATCCCATGACGCCTATGTAATACAGGATACTTACCAGGGCAGTTATGAATATAATTGCCGGGAGTACGCGGAATGCAAAAACAAAGCCTGCACCGTCAAATACTTTATCCATCTGCGGGCCGGCCAGGGCGCCAAAGATAAAGGCGCTACCGGCATCGCTATAGCATAATACATGATGAATTCCGTTTGCCGCTTTCTCTGCCAGCCATTTTCCCGGCGGTAGGTACAGCATAGTGCCGCCAATAACAATCTGTATTAAAAGTGCCGCACCGGTGGTGCGTAGGCTAATACTTTTTTTATTTACTGATAGCAAAAATGCAATCGCCAGCAGTACCACCATACCAGGAACGCTTCTCAGTATATCCATAATGATCTCTCTTCATGTCATCTTTGGGATGTGTCATAGCGGTATGGGCGACTGCATTCTGCCCATGGTGGTTGATTTAGTGGTATTTACGTACGCATTCTTCTACCAGGTCCCAGAACCACGCGGTATCCAACGTTATGCCAACCTTGGTATTTGCGCTTTTGCCGAGTACACCCAGTTCGTCACAGACCGTGCGGCCATAGCATGGCCCGCTGTTGACGTCGATCTCGACATACATCTCCTGCACTTTGAAAGCATCAGGATTGATGAGATAAGCGACGCAGGTGGCATCATGCACCGGGCCGCCTTCCAGGCCATAGTTGTCGTATTGTGTCTTCAGTGTGAAATTCATCATGTCGCTGAATAACTTACCGGCCGGCCCTCCGGCATTTTCCATGCGCGATATGATGTCTGGAGTACAAACCGTTTGGTGGGTCAAATCGAGCCCCATCATCACCAGAGGAACGCCAGAGGTAAAGACCACGCGGGCGGCCTCAGGGTCGGCGAAAATATTAAACTCGGCGGAAGGGGTGAAGTTGCCGGTACCATAAGCGCCGCCCATCAGTACGATTTCACGAATTTTTGGAATAATAGCTGGCTGCATCCGCATCGCTACCGCGATATTAGTTAACGGCCCCACCGGGACCAGAGTAATATCTCCTGTGCTATCCATTAATGTATCAATAATAAAGTTAACGGCGTGCTTTTTTTCTGCTTTGCGGGTAAGTGGGCCGAAAACAGGGCCATCCAGACCGGTTTCTCCATGAATATTATCGGCGACAATTTGCTTGCGCATAATCGGCTGCGGCATCCCGGCATATACCGGGGTGTCAATATTCAGCGTTTGACAAACGTTCAGGCCGTTGATCAAGGTTTTATCGAGGGTTTGGTTTCCCGCAACGATGCTGATGCCCAGTAATTCAATTGCAGGATGTTTTGCTGCCAGCATAATTGCGATGGCGTCATCATGACCCGGGTCGCAGTCCAGGATTATTTTGCGCGTTGCCATTTTTATTCCTCATCTTTTATTTTGGAACACCTGGATATAATTTCAATAAAATAATCAGGTGCAGTAGGGTTGATGTTTTCACCTTATCAGCGGCAAACTACACCGGGCATGAGAAATCTCATAGGGGCGAGCGGGTGATGAAAGAAGTACAAAATGAATCCTTTAAAAATCAACTAATAAAGGAGTATGGCTATGTTGATAAATTTTCAATGGATGTGATCCGTAACACACATTTATTCCATGCTCAGGCCGGAGACTACATTGTGCGGGAAGGTACTTTACCTACCTTTCTTTTTTATCTGGCGAGCGGACGCACCAAACTTTATGTCACATTAGCCAATGGTCGAATATCCTTAGTCGATTTTTTCAGCGCCCCTTGTTTTATTGGTGAAATAGAAGTATTAGATGACCAGCATCAATCTCGCGGGGTGCAAGCTATTGAAGAGTGCTGGTGTCTGGCATTGCCAGTAAAAACCTTACGGACGGCATTGCTCAACGATACATTATTTCTGCGCAACGTTTGTCTCGGCCTGGTTGAAAAGAATTTTCGCAATATTGTCACCTCAACGCGTAATCAGGCTTATCCGTTGATAAATCGCCTGGCGGCTTTTATTTTGCTGACCGAGCATGATGCGCTGTATAAAGAAAAACATACTCAGGTAGCAGAGTATCTTGGCGTAACCTATCGCCATCTGTTATATGTTATTGCGCAATTGAGCGCGCAAGGAATATTGATAAAACTTAATTCCGGCTACGCGATTAATAATAAAGAAGCGCTAACGGCGCTGGCACGGGAAATGGAGCCTAATACCACAATAGCCGGCAATTAATCAGGCTGCCGCCGCGTTCGGCGTTGCCAGGTTAAACAGATACAGTCAGCCCTCATCGGTCATTTATTGAGCTGACAATATCTCTCTCAGCAGACGGCGGCATTACCTGGAATGACTCAATCTATTGGCTACTTCCTGGCCGCCTTCGCTGATGGGCGGACTTCATCAATATGGCGGCAACTGGCAGGCAACCTTGGTCATGCGTGTGGTGCTTTGCCCGATCATGACCGTCCTGGGTTTGTAAGCCGGTCGCTCGGTTCGTATCTCCGATACGGGACCTGGGGCCAGAATCAAAAAGTGCAAATCCTCGGGCCGAAAACACTTTGAGCCCGACAAAAAAAGTAGCTGTCATAATTTTGAAATAATACTGAAATATATCCGTCATACATTCGTCATAAATAACTGGCAGATTAGTAGTGGGAATTTGTTGCCAGATTACAAGCCGTAAATATATGTCTGGATCAACATGTTAACTTCGTGTATTAATTATGATGAATTTATTGCACGGGAAGCGTGACTATGACCACAGTGGTTTTGAACGTAAAAATTGATGCAGAATTAAAAGAGAAGCTGCGTCACTATGCGGAATTAAATAACGAAAATCTGGGTACTGCGACGGAGAAACTGCTGCTACTCGCTTTTCAAATAGCGGATTCAGCAGACGAGGCGGGGGTTTCGGAAGAGGATATTGACAGCCAGCATACCGAAGAGGAAGAGACCCCATTAACCCCTAAAGAAATCAAAGCGTTAAGAAAGATTCTGAAGAAGAGAAAATGAAACAACAACTCTCTACAGCCAGCAACTACAGCGAAGCCTGCGACATGTTACGTTCAGGGTATGTGAAGCACGTTCGCCTGAACTGGAATATCGGCAGCGATGAGTTCTTTCGCATTGCTTCCGACTGGTGCGAAACCGGGGCGAAAATAAAAAAAGATGACGATGGTTTTATTATCTCGCTAAAAAGCTTTCCCATTCCGCGCCAGCATTAATGAAATGCGGTTAATTTTGTCATTACGCTGACATATTGCGATGACAAGATGAACTGCAATTTTATAAAAACATCTCATATCGGTCATGGATGATGACTTTTGACGGGCTGAACCCAGCCCGTCGATATTTTATTATATTATTTTACGCGTCCGCGTATTTTCACTCTGCTGTGCGAGACTATGCCACAGCGGCTGTAGCGTCGTGAAGGCGCTGCGTAATGCCTCATCCTCCAGCGTAAACGGTAGCCGCAGATAGCGATCAAAAGCTCCTGCGAGGCCAAAGCGCGTCCCGGTTCCAATATGAATACCGCGGCTTTCTGCCCGTGCGGAAAGAATTGTCGCCAGCATTCCCGGTAGCTCAACCCAAAAAGAGAGCCCTCCTTCCGGCGGCGTAAAATGCCAGTGGGGAAAATATTCAGCCATCAATTTACCGCACATGTCCCGGCGAGCGGCCAGCATTGCCCGGCGCGGCGGGAGCAGCTGTTTTTCATTTTCCAGCAGCCAGCAGCAGGCCAGCTGTTCGAGCAGAGGCGAGCCTAAGTCCAGGGAGTCGCGAGCCTGGACGAGTGAGGCGATGGTTCGGGACGATGCGCGGATCCAGCCAATGCGCAGCCCGCCCCAGAAGCTTTTGCCGGCAGAGCCGATGGTGATAACCGGCGCCTCGGGGTTGAAGGCCGCCAGCGGCGGCGGCGGCGGGGCGTTGTACCATAAATCAACCATTGTCTCATCGACCACCAGCGTGGTGCGCGTATGGGCTGCAATATCAGCCACCCTCTGGCGGGTCGCGCTATCCATACAGCGGCCGGTGGGATTGTGAAAATCCGGCATCAGCCAGGCCAGGCGCGGGGCGGTTTGCGCAATGGTTGCCGCCAGTCCGTCGCAGTCCCAGCCCTGTGAGGGCAGCGCCACGCCAACCGGCCTACAGGAGGCTCCCTGAATAGCGCTGATGGCCATGGGATAGGTTGGGGCATCGACCACCACGCGGTCGCCGGGCCCGGTCATTAAGCGCAAAACCAGCGCCAGGCCGCTAAGCGCGCCGTTTACAATCATCACTTCCTCAGGCCGGGTCGGTAAACCGCGCTCGCAGTAGCGGCGGGCTATCGCCTCGCGCAGTGCCGGCAATCCCTGCTGATCGTAGCCGGTGCTGGTCAGATGCTGCGGCATCACGCCCAGCGCATGATGGTAGGCCTGATGAATCTCCGGCCCGGCGCTGAGGGCGGCGGTGGCCAGATTAACCGAGGTTGCGATGATGGCCTGTTCCGCGACTCCAGCCTGGCGCTGGGGCAGGGCGATACGCGAGCCGCTGCCCTGGCGACTATAAAGATATCCCTCTTCCCGCAGCTGGCCGAGCGCGCTGGCGATGGTCGTGCGGCTAACGCTCAGCGCCGTCGCCAGCTCGCGTTCACCCGGCAGACGCGTTTCCAGCGTCAGGCGGCCATCGAGAATCAATAGCCTCAGGGCTTCAGCCAGCTGACGCCAGAGCGGCGTGCGGGAGGCGGACTCCTGCCAGTTGCCCAGCAGGCGAACCAAAGATTGCGTACCAAAGCGACGAGAGGTCATAGCGATCCACTTTTGTAAAACTGGCCATTAATTATCAATCCATTTTTGCTGATGATGGCGAGGTCCGCAATCATCCAGAGGTAAAAAATGTTACGTCGTCTACTGCAGCTCTATATCGGTCTTGTCCTGTACGGCGTGTCGACCGCGCTCTTTGTGCACGCCAATCTCGGAGCCGACCCGTGGGATGTTTTTCATCTGGGCATGGGTAAGCAGTTTGGCCTGGATTTTGGCACGGTCATGATCCTGACCGGCGCGGCGGTCCTGCTGCTGTGGATCCCCCTGCGCCAGATGCCCGGGCTGGGAACCATCAGTAATGTGATCGTGCTGGGCCTGGCGGCAAATGCGACCCTGGCGGTTTTGCCGCCGCTGGAATCGGTCGTGGTGCGCAGCCTGATGCTGGTCGGGGCGGTGGTCCTCAACGCCCTCGCAACCGGTATGTATATTGGCGCCGGATTTGGCCCCGGGCCGCGCGACGGTCTGATGACCGGCCTGCATGCCCGTACCGGCTGGTCGCTGCGCGGGATCCGCACCGCCATCGAGGTATCGGTACTGCTCATTGGCTGGATGGCCGGAGGCACCTTTGGCGTCGGCACCGTGCTGTATGCGCTGACCATCGGGCCGCTTATTCAGCTCTGTTTGCCCTGGTTCCGTCAGCCCGTCGCTCCGCAGTCCATTGCCGCCAGCCGCGAAGCCGCATCCTGATTTTATGCCGTCGCCGGTGATGAGAACTAAACTTAACGCTGCAGATGTCGCCGGGTTTGCCGGCTGCGCTGCTCACTTCGGAGATAACGCTCATGAAGTACGTTGATGGTTTTGTCGTTGCCGTGCCCGTGGAAAATAAGGAGGCATACCGCGAGATGGCAGCGAAGGCCGCGTCACTGTTCAGAGAGTTTGGCGCACTGCGCGTAGTGGAGTGCTGGGCGGACGACGTTCCGCAAGGCAAGTTCACCGACTTTCGGATGGCGGTAAAAGCCGAGGACGATGAAGAGGTGGTATTCAGCTGGATCGAATATCCGTCGAAAGAGACGAGGGATGCCGCCAACGCAAAGCTGATGACGGACCCGCGGATGAAGGCGCTGGGAGAGAGTATGCCCTTTGACGGCCAGCGCATGATCTTCGGCGGCTTTTCGCCGCTTCTCGATGAATAATCTGCCAGCATCCCCATCCCGCCACCTCCCGGTGCAGGGGATGGCGGTAGCCGGGCTACAGGCTGCTCCAGCCGTGCAGCATCATATACAGCCCCACCGCGATAATCAGCGCGCCGGAGATCCACGGAGCCTTGCGCGACAGATCGTTGAGAGCGGGCCAGCGCTGGGTAACATGCTTCAGGCTGAGCGCCGCGATAGCGCCGGATATGACCAGCGTCAGCGCCAGCCCAACGCTAAAGCCCAGTACCAGCGTGGCCCCCAGCGAAAACTGCTTCAACTGCAGGCAAATTAGCAGCACGGTTATCGATGCCGGACACGGGATAAGCCCGCCGGTCAGGCCAAAGATAACGATCTGCCCGGTTGTTACCCGCTGGCCGTCAAAGCGACGATTGATCTCCAGCGCGTGCGCCTGCTGGTGGGCATCCTGCCAGCCGCTGTCCACCAGCTGATGGTGGTGATGGCGATCGTCGTGGCTATGATGATGCTCGTGCTCGTGCTCGTGCTCATGTTCGTGCTGATGGTCATGATGGTCATGATGGTCATGATGGTCATGATGGTCATGATAGTCGCTATCGCGATGCGCCCGCGATTCATGCCAGGTGCGCCGCAGCATCCAGCAGGCGATGAGCACAATAACGATCCCGGAGATCAGCTGAAACCAGGGCTCCGAGGTCCGCGCATCCCAGCCGCGACCAAACCAAAGCCCGGCCATCGCCACCAGCCAGACCACCGCCGTGTGCGACACCGTTGCCGCCAGCCCCAGCAGGATCGCCTGCTTTAGCGTACCGCGCACCGCCACGATAAAGGCGGCCATCATCGTTTTAGAATGCCCAGGCTCGAGGCCGTGCAGAGCGCCCAGCAGAATCGCGCTGGGAATAAAGAGCCAGGCGTTGCCCTGGTGCAGAAGAGAGCTGAAATCGTTCATGTCGCGATCCTCGTTGAAAGTGATCGCATACTACTCCCCCCATGTATACTAATACTACCCCCCAGTAGATAAATGTGCTCAAAGGGAAGGGCGTGCTATGCTGGTCGCATTACGAATGCCGGCCCCTGGCGCCGTAGCAGACAGACTTAAACGGTGGATTGCCTCATGTCACACACGGTTCGACATAAGAAGATGTTATTAACCCGGCTGAAGAAAATTCAGGGGCAAAGCAGCGCCCTGGAAAAGATGCTTAATCGCGAGCATGAGTGCGGGGAAGTGCTGCAGCAGCTGGCGGCAATCCGCGGGGCGGTGAACGGCATGATGCTGCAGGTGATTCAGGGGCATCTGACCGATCATGTGGTCAAAGAGCCGGAAGAGCTGCAGCGCGAGGCCGATCTTGAAGTGGTGATGCAGGTGATTAAATCCTATCTGAAGTAGCCGTCAGCCCTTGGCGCCGCACCGACGCGATCCGGGCGGCGCTCAGGATGCCTTGAGGTTGTTTTCCGCCCACAGAATAAATTCCTCTTTCGCCAGCGCTTTGCTGTATAGCCAGCCCTGGGCGTACATCACGCCGTGATCGCGCAGCCAGTCGCGCTGGCGTTCGGTTTCCACACCCTCCGCGACGGTCGCCAGATTTAGCGCTTTTGCCATCTCGATGATATGCGGCGTCAGCGGTTTATACTCCAGAGTATCAACGAACGATTTATCGATTTTCAGGGTATCGACGTCCAGCTGCTGCAGGTAGCTCAGGCTGGAGTAGCCGGTACCGAAATCATCAATGGAGATGCGGTGCCCCGCCCGACGATAGCTCGCGATCACCGGGAGAGTGGTTTGCGGGTCAACGAAACCGCGCTCGGTAATTTCCAAAATGATCTGCTGTGCGGCGATATTCCAGTGCTCAAGCTGTTCGCGCAGAAGCATCGGCAGCTTTGGCGAGCGCAAATCATCAACTGACAGATTAATCGAAATATGGACCTCCGGGCGCTGTCGCAGCCAGGGGCCGAGGTCAGCAAATATTGTTCGGACGATATCCTCAGTTAAGCGGGTAATAAGCCCCGTTTGCTCGGCGAGCGGGATAAAAATATCCGGCGACAGAAAGCTGCCGTCGGGCTGCCTCCAGCGCGCCAGCGCTTCAGCTCCGGTGATTTTTCCCGTCTGCAGCGAGACAATCGGCTGATAGTAGACCTGGATGGCGCTGGAGTTCAGGGCATCCAGCATCCCATAGCGTGGCGAGCGCAGCCGACGCAGCAGCCGCAGAATTAAAAACGAGGCCAGCAGGCTGGTGAACAGGCCGATGGGCACCCACAGCAGCAGCAGATGCCGCCATCGCTCCTGCAGCGGCAGGGTTGAAGACCAGGTCGCGATCCCCAGGCCCAGCTCCGGTATGCGGTGAATGCGGAAAACGGTATTGTCGAGGGCCAGCGTTTTGGCATTCTGGTTTTTGATTTTCTCCCAGATTAGCGGATCGATCTTTTCGCTACTGACGATCGCCTGTTCGCGCCGGGTGCCAAATAAAACGGTGTGGATCTTATCCGGACTAAGCTGGACGACGTCGATAAACGACGCGGGATCTATCATCACCATATGATTATCGCTGCCCAGCGCCGTCATCCGGCGCTGCATGCCCAGATCGTTGAGGGATGTCAGCCAGGCGCGATAGCCGTCGGAGGTGATGCTATCGGGCTCGGGAAATTTGACCGGGGCGCTGTGGTCTTCAAGAGAAGAGCACTGCGGGACTGAATTATGCAGCCACAGCACTTCCTGCACGTAGCGATGGGTATAAGCAATACGCCGCATCGCCTGTAAATGCTGCGGGCTGCACGAGGCGTAGGGAATGGCCTCTGCTTCCTGCAGGGCCTCTTTCGCCCGATCGGCCACCTGCTGAACCCGCATTAAAACGCGTTTGGAGTAGTTATCCAGTTCGCTATAAAACTGCGTTTTTGCCTGACTCGTTGCCAGCCAGATGCTCAGCCCGGTGGGTAAAATAATGGCGAGAATCAGCACCCCCGTAACCAGACTCACCAGATGTCGGGTCGTCATGAGAATATCCTTATGTCAGAGGGGGTTCGATGAGTATACCCGATAGCGTAAAAAGGTTACGGCGGAGGTGAATTATTATTGGATGTAAAAAATGCCCGAACCGGAAGATGCCGCCGATATCGGGCTAAGATGGACGATCCGAGCGTTCAAAGCGTTGAACGCGCGGAAAAAACGAGGGCTGGAATGCCTTCCGCGCTAGCGTTAAGCATTCCGTAACAGCTTAATCGACGATCGTGACAGCGAGATGTTGCTCATCATGAAGGTCTAGTGGGCGTCCGGGGCGGCAATATCGGCGCTGATGCGCAGGTCATTTTCATCAAAGACCATACAGAAGCCGTCGTCGAAGGCGACGTCGATTTTCTGCCACGGGCGAAAGTGCACGTCGCCGGGGAGCAGGATTTTGACATTATCGTGACCGTAGCACTGACCAAACAGATAGGTGTTGTTCCCCAGCCGTTCAACGACTTCGCACTGGAAGCTGACGACCGTTCCGCTGTGAATATCGGTCGACAGATGCTCAGGACGGATCCCTAACGTGACGCTATCGCCGGGCCGTAGCGGGGAGGTGGTGATATTCAGCGTCAGGTTATGGTCCTGCGCCATCTTCACGCTGAGCTGCCCCGGCTGCCATGCGGTTACCGTCGCGGGCAGGAAGTTCATCTTCGGCGAGCCGATAAACCCGGCCACGAATTTATTGACCGGGTTATAGTACAGCGACATCGGCGAGCCCATCTGCTCAACCTTGCCGTAGTTCATCACTACGATCTTATCGGCAAGAGTCATGGCCTCAACCTGATCGTGGGTGACATACACCATCGTAGTTTTGAGCTCATGGTGCAGTTTGGCGATATGCAGACGCATCTCGACGCGCAGCTCGGCGTCGAGGTTAGAGAGCGGTTCATCGAACATGAACACCCGCGGATTGCGCACGATGGCGCGACCGATCGCCACGCGCTGGCGCTGGCCGCCGGAGAGCTGTTTGGGTTTGCGGTCCAGCAGATGCGAGAGCTGCAGGGTTTTCGCCACCATTTCAACCTGACGACGAATCTCGTCTTTCGGCACCTTATTGACCTTCAGGCCGTAGCCCATGTTTTCCGCTACCGTCATATGCGGATAGAGCGCATAGGACTGGAATACCATCGCCACGCCGCGATGGGCGGGAACAACATCATTCATCACCTCATCGCCAATCAGCACCTCACCATCGCTGACCTCTTCAAGACCGGCAATCATCCGCAGCAAGGTTGATTTCCCGCAGCCGGAAGGCCCAACGAAAACCGCAAATTCACCATCTTCAATATCAAGATTGACCTGATGCAGCGTCACGGTACTGCCAAACCGTTTGGTGACATTCCTCAGTCGTATATTGGACATCAACGTTCCCCGGGGTTAGTAGTCGTTATTTGCCGTTGGGATTAGGGTTGCAGCGGGTTTTTGTATTACGTGTAACAACTCGTCTGAACGATGATCAACAGCACTGAAATCATGCTATGACTATAACTTCCAGTATTTTTGAGCCCTACACCGATGTTTCATTTCTGCAATCATGATCACACAACTGGCAGCTTTATATGGTTTTATCCGTCTCCAAAGCGTAGCGTATAACAAATCATGAAAATCGGATTTTACCGTTATAAATCACCACAAAATGGCTGATGTAAACATCGACTAACGTCAGTATGATTAAAAAAACCAATAAATTGTTATACCTTCACATGAGGTTGATAATGAAAAAGAATACTCTTGCCGCACTTATCCTCACGACGCTGGCCGCCGGGCAGCTGGTTAGCCTGCAGGCGCAGGCCGCCGGACAGCTGAACGTCTGGGAAGACATCAAAAAATCCGACGGCATCAAAGCCGCGGTGAGCGACTTTGAAAAACAGTACAACGTTAAGGTCAGCGTGCAGGAAATGCCCTACGCGCAGCAGCTGGAAAAGCTGCGTCTCGATGGTCCGGCGGGTATCGGCCCTGACGTACTGGTGATCCCCAACGACCAGCTTGGCGGCGCCGTGGTTCAGGGGCTGCTGTCGCCGCTGAAGCTGGATCAGGTGAAACAAGAGGTGTTTACGCCGGCATCAATTAACGCCTTCCGCCTCGATAATGTCCTCTACGGCGTACCGAAAGCCGTAGAAACCCTGGTGCTGATCTATAACAAAGACCTGATCGACAAGCCGCTGGATAGCCTGCAGGCGTGGTATGACTTCTCGAAGGCGCAGCGGGCGCAGAACAAATATGGCCTGCTGGCGAAGTTTGATCAGATTTACTATAGCTGGGGGGCTATTGGCCCGATGGGCGGCTATATCTTCGGCAAAAACGCCAACGGCGGCTTTAACCCGCAGGACGTCGGTTTGAATAAACCGGGAGCCGTCGAGGCGGTAACCTTTCTGAAAAAATTCTACAGCGATAGCGTCTTCCCGGCGGGGATCCTTGGCGATAACGGCCTGAACGCGATCGACTCGCTGTTTACCGAGAAAAAAGCGGCGGCGGTGATCAACGGCCCGTGGGCCTTCCAGCCGTACGAAGCGGCGGGGATCAACTACGGCGTCGTGCCGCTGCCGACGCTGCCGGATGGTAAGCCAATGAGCTCTTTCCTCGGCGTTAAAGGCTATGTGGTTTCGACCTGGAGCAAAGACAAAGCGCTGGCGCAGCAGTTTATTGAGTTCATCAACCAGCCGCAGTACGCCAAGGCCCGCTACGTCGCCACCGGTGAAATCCCGGCGCTGAAGGCGATGATTGACGATCCGCTAATCAAAAATGATGAGAAGGCCAGCGCGGTGGCGGTGCAGTCGGCGCGCGCCACGGCGATGCCGGGGATCCCGGAAATGGGTGAAGTCTGGGGGCCGGCTAACGCCGCGCTGGAGCTGAGTCTGACCGGTAAGCAGGCGCCGCAGGCGGCGCTCGATAACGCGGAAAAACAGATCAAAATGCAAATTGAAGCGATGCAGGCCAGCAACCAGTAATTGCGATGTTCGCCACTCTGCAGGCGACACGTAGGCTGGCGACGTGGATTCGCGCTGTGCTGCAGCGCGAATGATTCAGGACATCGCTGTAACAGAACGGGCGGGGAACCTCCCGTTTTCAGAAGGAGTCGTGTGTGATTATCAATCCCAGCGAAAATATTGCCGCAGCGCGCGGCGCGGGACGCCATGCGTGGTGCGGCCTGCTGCTGGCTGTGGTGCCGGGTTTTGGCCAGTTTTATCATCGTCAGTGGCTGAAGGGGCTGGTTTTCCTCGTGCTGCTGAGCAGTTTTATGAGCGTTTTTTACGACTTCCTGCATCAAGGTCTGTGGGGGCTGTACACCCTGGGCGAAGAGGTACCGAGAGATAACTCTATTTTCCTGCTGGCGGAAGGGATAATCAGCGTACTGATCGTCGCTTTTGGCGTGCTGGTCTACTCTCTCTCGCTGCGCGATGCCTGGGTTAACGGCAAAAAGCGCGATGAGGGCGTGGCGCTAAACAGCGTTCGCAAGCAGTACCAGATGCTGCTCAAAGACGGCTTCCCGTATCTGATGATTACTCCCGGCTTTATTCTGCTGGTGTTTGTCGTGATCTTCCCGATTTTGTTTGGTTTCGCGATTGCGTTTACCAACTACAACCTCTACCACACGCCGCCGGCGAAGCTGGTGGACTGGGTGGGGTTAAAGAACTTTATTAATATCTTTACCCTGTCTATCTGGCGCTCGACGTTCTTTGACGTCCTGCAGTGGACGGTGGTCTGGACCCTGCTGGCGACCACGCTGCAGTGTACCGTTGGCGTTCTGCTGGCAATCCTCGTGAACCAGAAAGACCTGCGCTTTAAGCCGATGATCCGCACCATTTTCATCCTGCCGTGGGCGGTGCCGGGTTTCGTCACCATTCTGGTGTTTGCGGGAATGTTTAACGACTCGTTCGGCGTGATTAACAACGCGATCCTCTCCTTCTTTGGCATCAGCCCGAAGGCGTGGCTGACCGATCCGTTCTGGACTAAAACCGCGCTGATTATGATGCAGACCTGGCTGGGCTTTCCGTTCGTTTTCGCTATGACTACCGGCGTGCTGCAGGCGATCCCCGACGATCTGTATGAGGCGGCGACGATGGATGGCGCCAGCGCCTGGACCCGGCTGCGGACGATTACGCTGCCGCTGGTGCTGTACTCGATTGCGCCGATCATCATCACCCAGTACACCTTCAACTTTAACAACTTCAACATTATCTACCTGTTCAACAACGGCGGGCCTGCGGTGGCGGGCTCGAACGCCGGCGGGACGGATATCCTGGTGTCGTGGATCTACAAGCTGACGATGTCGTCTTCGCAATATGCCATTGCGGCGACCATTACCATCCTGCTGTCGATTTTTGTCGTCGGCCTGGCGCTGTGGCAGTTCCGCGCCACTAAATCCTTTAAAAATGACGAGATGGCGTAAGGGAAGCAACATGGCTAAATCACCCAGTATTAAACGCGAAAAGTGGATTCGCCTGTCGCTCACCTGGCTGGTTATCGCCGCGGTGTCGGCGATCATCATCTATCCGCTGGTCTGGACGGTAGGGGCGTCGCTGAACGCTGGCAACAGCCTGCTCAGCACCTCGATTATTCCGGAGAACCTGTCGTTCCAGCACTACGCCGATCTGTTCAACGGTAACGTGAACTATCTGACCTGGTACTGGAACTCGATGAAGATCAGTTTCATGACTATGGCGCTGACCCTAATCAGCGTCAGCTTCACCGCCTACGCCTTCTCCCGCTTCCGTTTTAAAGGGCGTCAGAACGGGCTGATGCTGTTCCTGCTGCTGCAGATGATCCCGCAGTTTTCGGCGCTGATTGCGATCTTTGTTCTCTCGCAGCTGCTGGGCCTGATCAACAGCCATCTGGCGCTGGTGCTGATCTACGTTGGCGGCATGATCCCGATGAACACCTGGCTGATGAAGGGCTACCTCGACGCGATCCCCAAAGATCTGGACGAGTCCGCACGAATGGACGGCGCCAGCAGCCTGCGGATCTTTTTCGAAATCATCATGCCGCTGTCAAAGCCGATTCTGGCGGTGGTCGCGCTGTTTTCGTTCACCGGCCCGCTGGGGGACTTTATTTTATCGAGCACCATCCTGCGCACGCCGGACAAATACACGCTGCCGATCGGCCTGTATAACCTGGTGGCGCAGAAAATGGGCGCCAGCTACACCACCTATGCGGCGGGCGCGGTGCTGATTGCGGTACCGGTAGCGATTCTCTATCTGGCATTACAAAAATACTTTGTTTCCGGCCTGACCTCTGGCAGTACAAAAGGATAACCCCATGAAAAGATTAACGCCCGCGCTGCTTGCTGTTTGTCTGGCATGCAGTTTTTCCGCCAGTTTGCATGCCGCGGATACGCTGCAAACTCGGTCCTTTAACAATTTGCCCGCCGACTTTATTAAAGGCGCAGATATTTCCACCCTGCTGGATGCCGAAAAGCACGGCGCAAAGTTTTATAACCACAGCAACCTGCTGCAGGACCCCATCGCGATCCTCAAAGCCGACGGCGTTAACTACGTGCGCCTGCGCCTGTGGGTCGATCCTAAAGATGCGCAGGGGCAGGGCTACGGCGGCGGTGATAACGATCTGGCGGCAACGCTGGCGCTGGCGAAGCGGGCAAAAGCGCAGGGTATGAAGCTGCTGCTCGACTTCCATTACAGCGATTTCTGGACCGACCCGGGGAAGCAGTTCAAGCCAAAAGCCTGGGAAAAGATGGATTATCCGCAGCTGAAAACGGCTATCCACGACTATACCCGCGATACCATCGCCCGCTTTAAGCAGGAGGGCGTGCTGCCGGATATGGTGCAGATTGGTAATGAAATTAACGGCGGCATGCTGTGGCCGGAAGGCAAAAGCTGGGGGCAGGGCGGCGGTGAGTTTGACCGACTGGCCGGCCTGCTGAACGCCGCCATCGACGGCCTGAAGGAGAACCTGAAGGGCGGCGAGCCGGTCAAAATCATGCTCCATCTGGCTGAAGGCACCAAAAATGATACCTTCCGCTGGTGGTTCGATGAAATCAGCAAACGCAACGTGCCGTACGACATCATTGGCCTGTCGATGTACACCTACTGGAATGGCCCGATTAGCGCGCTGAAAGCCAATATGGACGATATCAGCAGGCGCTATAACAAAGACGTTATCGTGGTGGAGGCCGCTTACGCCTACACGCTGGATAATTGCGATAATGCCGAAAATAGTTTCCAGGCTAAAGAGGAAAAAGACGGCGGTTATCCGGCAACGATGCAGGGACAATATAATTATGTTCACGATTTAATGCAGGCCGTCGCTGATGTTCCCGGGCATCGCGGCAAGGGCATATTTTATTGGGAGCCGACGTGGATTGCCGTACCGGGAAATACCTGGGCCACGCCGGCGGGAATGAAATATATCCATGATGAGTGGAAGCAGGGGAACGCCCGGGAAAACCAGGCGCTGTTTGATTGCCAGGGCAAAGTATTACCGTCGGTGAAAGTCTTTAATTAATATCCCTGAGAGGTGTTGAGCTTCGGACGCGCTGGCGGAATTTGGCTTCCCGGCATGGTCTTAATTGTCCGCCTTTTGATGCTCAAATTATTCAGGGAATATATGAATGTTAAACTTCAGGATGTTTATTATGAAAAAATTTGCGCCTTTGAGTCCGAAGGTTAATGCGCTATTGCATGGTGCGGACTACAACCCGGAACAGTGGGAAAATTATCCCGATATTATTGACCAGGATATTGCCATGATGCAGCAGGCAAACTGCAATGTGATGTCGGTGGGTATTTTCAGCTGGGCCAAACTTGAACCTCGGGAAGGCGTATTTGAGTTTGGCTGGCTGGATAACATTCTGGATAAACTCTACGCCGCCGGTATTCACGTGTTTCTTGCCACTCCGAGCGGGGCGCGGCCGGCCTGGATGTCGCAGGCCTATCCGCAGGTGCTGCGCGTGGGGCGCGATCGCGTGCCGGCGCTGCACGGCGGGCGGCACAATCACTGCATGAGCTCGCCGGTATATCGGGAAAAAACGTTCAAAATAAACAGCCTGCTGGCAGAGCGCTATTCACAGCATCCGGCGGTACTGGGCTGGCATATATCCAACGAATATGGCGGGGAGTGCCACTGCGACATCTGCCAGGAGCGGTTCCGCGACTGGCTGAAGGCGCGTTATGAAACTCTGGATAATCTGAACCATGCCTGGTGGAGCACCTTCTGGAGCCACACCTATAGCGACTGGTCGCAGATTGCCTCTCCGGCTCCGCAAGGGGAGGTGTCCATCCACGGTCTCAATCTCGACTGGCATCGGTTTAACACCGCTCAGGTTAGCGATTTTTGTCGCCATGAAATTGCCCCGCTGAAAGCGGCAAATGCCGACCTGCCAGTGACCACTAACTTTATGGAGTATTTCTACGATTACGACTACTGGCAGCTGGCAAAAAACCTCGATTTCATCTCCTGGGATAGCTATCCGATGTGGCATCGCGACAAAGATGAGACGACGCTGGCCTGCTACACCGCGATGTATCACGACATGATGCGCAGCCTGAAGGGCGGCAAACCGTTTGTGCTGATGGAATCGACGCCGAGCGCAACCAACTGGCAGCCGACCAGCAAGCTGAAAAAGCCGGGCATGCATATTCTCTCCTCCCTGCAGGCGGTGGCCCACGGCGCGGATTCGGTGCAGTACTTCCAGTGGCGCAAGAGCCGAGGTTCGGTGGAGAAATTCCACGGAGCGATTATCGATCACGTCGGCCACCTCGAAACCCGCGTCGGCCGGGAAGTGACCCGGCTTGGTGAGATGCTGAGTCAACTGCCGGACGTGGCGGGCTGCCGCATCGATGCCAAAGTCGCGATTATCTTCGATCAGCAAAACCGCTGGGCGCTGGACGATGCGCAGGGGCCGCGCAATATGGGTATGGAGTATGAAAATACCGTTAACGAGCACTACCGGCCGTTCTGGGAGCAGGGCATTGCCGTGGATATCATTGATGCCGACGTCGATTTAAGCCCTTATCAACTGGTGATTGCGCCGATGCTCTACATGGTTCGCGACGGCTTTGCCGGGCGTGCCGAAGCGTTCGTTGCCGGCGGCGGTCAGCTGGTGACTACCTACTGGACCGGGATTGTCAACGAGAGCGATCTTTGCCACCTCGGCGGCTTCCCCGGCCCGCTGCGCAACCTGCTGGGAATTTGGGCGGAGGAGATTGATTGCCTGAATGACGGCGAGCGTAATCTGATTCAGGGGCTGGCGGGCAATGAGAGCGGGCTGCAGGGGCCTTATCAGGTGCGTCATCTGTGTGAACTGATTCATGCTGAAGGCGCGCAGCCGCTGGCGACCTATCGCGATGATTTCTACGCCGGGCGGCCGGCGGTGACCGTTAACCGCTTTGGGAAAGGCAAGGCCTGGCACGTGGCATCGCGCAACGACCTGGCCTTCCAGCGCGATTTCTTCGCCTCGATCGGCAAAGAGCTGGCGCTGCCGCGGGCCGTAGACGCTGATTTCCCGCCGGGCGTGGTGGCAACGGCGCGTACCGACGGCGAAACGACGTTCGTTTTCCTGCAAAACTACAGCGCCCAACAGCATAGCGTGACGCTCCCGCAGGGCTACCGGGACTGCCTCTCTGGCGCCGCGGCTGACGCTCCGCTCAGCCTAAGCGCCTGGGATTGCCGTATCCTCAGCCGTAAAGCCTGATTCCTCTCTGCCCATGCCTGCTCCCGTGAGCAGGCTTTTTTTTATCTGGTTATTATCAGGAGCGTATTATGGTGAGTTTAAAATCCTTCCTGCACTATTTCTCCCAGCCCCGTCCGACGGTTCCTCTGAGCGATATGGAAAAGCAGCAGGTTCAGTCCCTCATTTCCGCCTTTGGCGGTGAGGAGAATATTGTTAACGTTGACGCCTGTATTACCCGCTTACGGGTCACGGTAAATAATCTGGCGGTCGTTGACTCTCAGGCTTTACAGCAGCTTGGAGCGTTAGGCGTTATTATTCTTGGGCAGCAGGTACATGCTATTTTTGGTAAGCAGTCGGATACCCTGCGTCAATTATTAGACGGCCATTTCACCACCCGTCGGTAAATAAAAAAGGGATAGCTCAATAGTGAGTTATCCCTAATATACGCATCATATTTCAGGCCGTAGGTGAGTGGCTGCATTCGCTATTTAAAACTCTCTTGCGCCTGCCGCCGTGCCGCAACCCGAAGTATTCAGGATATAAAAATAGCAATGGCAATAATCATTACCGGAGGGTAATTAACAACCTTACAGCTGGAGATAAAACGATATTACGCGATATTTATTACCACCAGGCTTCGACCTGGACACCGAAGTTCCACGTATTGCTGGCAGTCTGATCTTCAAACGGCTTACCGTGCTCTGAATCATTCAGGTAGGAGGCAAAAATACGCAGCTCCGGGCGCGACATAAAGTCAGGACCGTCGGCAAGGCCTAGCGCAATGGTGTATTTCTCACCCGCCTGCTTGTAATCGGTATTGTTCTTATAGCTATCTTTCTGGTAGAAGCCGCCCACCTCGCCGATCAGCCGTACGTATTCAGTAAACTGATACTGTCCGCGGGCGACGAGGGAAAGCAGCCGCGTTTTATTGGTGTAGTCGGTAATGTCGTCGGCGGAGCCCCAGGTCAGAACGTGGTTAATGGAGAACTTCTCGGTAATCGGGATCAGGCCGGTATTGATGACGCGATAGCCGGTAGCGTCGTTGACGTAGTTCCACATGTCGTACCAGCCGCCGCCCTGGGAGACCATATTTTGCGCCAGCCCTTTATTGGCGTACTGCAGCACCAGTTTGTTATAACCGCCCAGCATATCCTGGCTTATCTCACCGGTCAGCATGACGCCATTTTCAGCATCGTACAGGCCGCCGTAGCTGTCCTGCTTCTTGGTGGTGTTCGGCATGGCATAGTCGATACCGAATTCGGTCCACGAGCCGGACCACGGCTTCCAGCCGGCGTAGCGCAGATCGAGGTAGTTAATATTGACGTTGCTGTCGCCATCGACGCGGTAGTCGACGTCGTTAGCGTCGCCGCGGATCCACGCAAATGAGACCGCGCCTGGGCCCAGGGTGTAGTTTTCGAGTCCGGCGCCGGAGCCGGAAATATTCCAGTATTTGGTATCAATGATGTGCAGATCGTGGCGCTGGTAATAGCGTTTACCGCCCCATATCACCGCGTTCGGGTCGCCCGGGACCAGACCTTTAATCTGCAGATTTAGCTGACGCAGGCCAAACTGCGCATCATCGTTAAGCGTGGTTTCGCTGTCGTTGGAACCGTCTGACACCATGCTGACCATGCTATCAAGGTAGAAGCTGACGTCGTCCTTTTTATAGACTTCCGAGCCGAGCTCCAGCTCGCCGTAGGTATCGGATTCGTTACCCAGGCGGCCGATTTTATTTTTTTGCCATTCGGCGAGACTTCCATCACCGGAGACCCCAACTCCGGCGCGCATGTAACCATGAAAATCGATACCCGGAACCGTAGCGGAGGCCGCCATTACGGAAGGTGAAATTAGCGCGGCGGTTAACGCAGCAGAGACGGTGCGCAGCGTAGTGTTCATGTCTATCCTCTTATTGTTTTGTATTACGTTCACATTAACGATGTCATAAAATGCCTAAACGTAAGTTCAGGCAAATCAATGATCGCGATAGTGTGACTAACTGCAAATAAAACCGCGTATTTTGTTACGGTCGGTGAGTCCATTCACAATTTGATGTATTGTGAGCGTAATACTTTTATAAGTGATTTTTCGCCAGGAAACGTTGCGGGGAGCGTTTTTTCAAATAGCCCCTGTTACAATCCAGGGATAACAACATAAGGAACCGGACCATGAAGTCTAAAAGTGCAACCTTAGAAGATGTCGCCCGCCATGCGGGAGTCTCTTATCAGACGGTGTCCAGGGTACTGAATAAATCTGCCAATGTATCCGAAGCCACGCGCCATAAGGTGGAGAAATCCATTGAGCTGCTGCGCTATGTGCCAAATCGCCTTGCTCAGCAGCTGGTGGGTAAGCAAAGTCGGACCGTGGGTCTGGTGACGATTTCGCTCGCGCTACATGCGCCTTCGCAGGTGGCGGCGGCGGTAAAACGCTACGCTAATGTTGAAGGATATCAGGTGCTCATCTCAATGATTGATGAGAGCGTCAACCAAAGTATCCAGGATTCGATCAACGATCTGAAGTCTCAGCTGGTAAACAAGGTGATTATTAACGTCCCTCTGGAGACCGAACAGGCGCAGAAAATCGCCGCTGACAATGACGATATCGTGTGTTTGTTTTTAGATGTCGACCCCTATAGCTCCGTGTTTAACGTTTCGTTTAACCCGGCCGACGGCACCCGGGCGAGCGTGAAGTATCTCTATGAGATGGGCCACCGTGAGATTGCGCTGCTGGCCGGCCCGGAAAGCTCCGTATCGGCCAAACTGCGGCTGAAAAGCTGGCTTGAAACCCTGGAGGGCTATGGTCTGCAGCCGGTAACGGTGATCCGCGGCAACTGGGATGCGCAAAGCGGCTACGCCGGGGCTTTACAGATGCTGCGCGAGACGCCGAAATTTAGCGCGGTGCTGGTCGGCAACGACCAGATGGCGTTGGGAGTATTGAGCGCTTTCCATCAGCATCAGGTGCCGATTCCCGGTGAGAAGTCGGTCATTGGCTATGACGATACCTATGAAAGCTCCTTCTTCTATCCGGCGCTGACGACGGTTTCATTGGATCTCGATTTACAGGGAAAAGAGGCCGTGCGCCGCATTCTGGACAGCGGCGATAGCGAAAAGCTGCACACCTCTTCCATCCTCCCGGCGCGGCTGGTTGTGCGTCACTCTACCGGGCCCAAAATAGAGCAGGGGAAGGACCTGCAGGCCATCGCCGAGCAGCTGCGCGCGCTTGCCCATCAGCTGAATCCCTGATAGCCGGCGGACGGGCGCTGCAGCCCGCCGCCTAAATCCCTTTTCTGTTCATGGTTGATCTTTGTTCTTTAGCGGCGTAACCTTATTGTTATGTTATAACATATCCTATGGGGTTATCATGAAAGCTAATATTCATCCTCATTACCGCACCGTTGTGTTTCACGACACCAGCGCTAATGAATATTTTAAAGTGGGTTCGACGATAAAAACCGAGCGCGAGATTGATCTGGAAGGGGTGACCTATCCCTACGTGGCGATTGAGGTTTCCTCCAAATCGCATCCGTATTACACCGGTAAGCAGAAAACCTTCTCCAATGAGGGGAGCACCGCCCGTTTCCGCAAGCGTTTCGGCAGCTTTATTGATGCGAAAAGGAGCGAATAATGCAGGTGCTTAATTCATTACGCAGCGCTAAACAGCGCCATCCGGATTGCCAGATAGTCAAACGCAAAGGTCGGCTGTACGTCATCTGCAAAAGCAACCCCCGCTTTAAGGCCGTGCAGGGGCGCAAAAAAAGACGCTAGCGTACCTCGGAGCGAAGGCTCTCCAGCGTACGGATCTGCTGGCCATCGGCGCTGAAATTGTCGCTGGCCAGCCATTTCTGCATGGCGCTATCAATCTGCGGCCACTCGGCATCGATAATGGAAAACCAGTCGGTATCCCGGTTGTGGCCCTTTATCACCAGCGCCTGGCGAAAGCGCCCCTCATAATGAAAACCTAGCCGCTGCGCCGCCCGACGCGAAGGTTCGTTCAGACTGTTGCATTTCCATTCGTAGCGGCGATAGCCGAGGGTACCAAACACGTAGCGCATCAGCAGCCAGTGCGCTTCGGTGGCCATTGCCGTTCGGCTAAGCAGCGGCGAAAAATGCACGTGCCCCACTTCGACAACGCCGTTGTTTGCATCAATTCTCATCAGCGCCAGTGAGCCGACCGGCTGCCGGGCCTGGCGATCGATCACCGCAAAATGAATTGGGTCGCTAAGCCCGGTCAGGCCAGCTACCCATGCGCTAAACTCTTCGACGCTGCTATCAGGCTCGCGCAGCAGCCAGGTCCAGCTGCGCGTATCCGGCGCCAGCTGATGGGCAGCGAACAACGCCTCCGCGTGTTTCCCGGCCAACGGCTCCAGATAACACAGGCGCCCTTGCAGGGTTTGCCGCTGCGGATAGGGGCGTGGCTGCCAGTCGGGCAGGGCATCGCCAACGGGTTGACCGAAGTGGTTGTGCTGGTTCATTAAGCTTTCCTTGTATGGACAGATACGCTGAGACTAAGGTCTTGCTGGTTCCATAAAAAGTGCCATTGAATTATATTTTCATGGTGCCACGAGGAGCCGGAATGAATATCCCTGACGATGCCTTTTTCACTTTACTTGAACACGCCCTGCGCGACAGGGGAGATGAGACGCTGCAGCGGACGCTGTATCACGCGCTGCGTGGCGCCATTTTGCAGGGGACTCTGGCTGGAGGCAGCCGTCTGCCGGGTTCACGCGCTATCGCTACGTGGCTCAATCTCTCGCGCAATACGATTAACGCGGCGCTGGAACAGCTGGCGATGGAAGGCTATTTGCTACGCAGCCGGCAGGGGACGCACGTCGCGGCGCTCAAGTCTTCGCCGGAGAGCGAAGCCGCGATACCCGCGATTGCTCTGCCGGAAGGTCTGCTGGCGCTTCCGGCGGGGACCCGGCGCGATTCTCCGGCGCTGGCCTTTACTCCCGGCACGCCGGCGATTAACTACTTCCCTCTCTCCATCTGGCGACGTCTGCTCGATCGCGTCCTGCGCGAGGAGGGCAGTACGCTGTTGGGCTATGGCGATGCGGCCGGGGAGCTGGCGCTGCGGCAGGCTATCGTTCGCCATCTGGCCCTGTCGCGCGGGATTCGCTGCGATGCCCGGCAGATTGTCATTACCGAAGGCGCGCTTGAGGGCGTGAATTTGTGTACTCACCTGCTGAGCGTTGCCGGCGATACCGCCTGGGTGGAGGAGCCGGGATATTTAGGCGCAAAAAGCGTGTTTCTCAAGGCCGGGCTGCGGGTGAAGGGGATGGCGGTCGATAGCGAAGGAATGCGTCCGGAGGTGGATGAGGGCGAAACGCCGAGGCTGATTTTCACTTCGCCTTCGCACCAGTATCCGTGCGGAGCGGTGATGAGCGCCGGGCGACGTCTGGCGCTGCTGGAGTATGCGCGCCAGCATAATGCCTGGATCGTGGAAGATGATTACGATAGCGAGTTTCGCTACAGCGGTGAGCCGATCCCGGCGATGCTGGGGATGATAAAAAACGCGCCGGTAGTCTATCTCGGGACGTTCAGCAAAACGCTGTTCCCGGCGCTGCGCATTGGCTTTGTCGTCATGCCGCCGGCGCTGGCTGCTGCGGCCCAGGGCGTGGTTGGCGCGCTGCTGCGGGGCGGCCATCGCGCTGAACAGCGGGCGCTGGCGCTATTCATCGAAGAGGGTCACTATGCCCGTCATCTGGCCGCAATGCGCCGTTTGTATCGAAAGCGCCGGCTGCAGCTGCGCGAAGCCTTGGCCAGGGAGCTGACGCAGCCTTGTGACATCCTCGGCGGCGAGGGCGGGCTGCATCTGACGGTCGCCATTGAGGGTATTGATGATGAGGCGGTGGTTGAGCAGGCCCGCCGGTTTCAGCAGGCCCCTGCGGCATTAAGCCGCTTCTATCTGGATGCGCAGCGCGCGCGAAGCGGGCTGGTGCTGGGGTATGGCAATACGTCCGCTTCGCATTTTGGCCCTGCGCTGCGGACGTTAAATCGCCTTATCCGGCAGTACCGACGCGGGTCAGGCTGAAGACATCGTAGAACGACAGCTCCCCTTTGGTAGCAATCATTTTTTGCAGCTGCGTTTTCTGCTCGCCCGCTACGCGCGGCGACTGCAGGATCCGCTCGATCAGCTGAGGCGGTACGAAGCGGGTGTTGTACCATTCTCCGTTGTAGCAGACGCGAAAGTCCAGGACGTCGATATCTTCGTAGCGGTAGCGCGGATAGACGTCAAAGAAAAAGAAGCCGTTCAGCAGGACAAACAGCACCACCAGCAGCCACACGGAATCCACCAGCGTCTCTGAGGTGAACATGACGACGAAGGTCGCAGCAAAGGCGGCGTACATCGCGACGAACAGCCACGGATGATTGCGAATAAAACTGATGCTGAAGCGCGGACGGTTGTCGCGCTTCTCTTTCACATTGAGCTCATCAATGGTGTTAGTCAGCAGTTGCTGTATTTCTGTCATTTTGTCCCCGAATTCTACTAAGGCCCAGCCTGAAGGCTATTTTATGTTGCGGGAATCAGATGGAAAAGTAACAGATCAGTTGCGGAAAAGCATAACAGTTACTCTTTTTCCGCCGCCAGCATCCGGATGATTTGCGCGGGATTGCCGCCAACCACCGCATTCGGCGGAACGTCTTTTACTACCACGGCCCCGGAGGCAATGACGGCGTTGTCGCCAATCTTCACGCCTGGGTTAATCACGGCGCGACCGCCAATCCAGACGTTATTACCGATGGTTACCGGTTTGCCGTACTCCCTGCCGCTGTTGCGTTCGACCGCATCCAGAGGGTGAGTGGCGGTATAGATATGTACGCCGGGCGCCAACATGCAGTTATCGCCGATCCGTATCGGGCAGACGTCGAGCATGACGCAGTCAAAATTAGCGTAGAAATTACTGCCGAGATAAATATTGTAACCATAATCACAGCGGAAGGTTGGCTCAATATAGGCATCGCCCGCCTGACCAAATAACGCTGTCAGACAGTTTTTGCGTAGCTCACGTTCGTCCGGCGCCGAATGGTTGTAGCGATGCAGCTCCTGCCTGGCATGCAGGCGGTCCGCTCGTAGCGTAGCATCTCCGGGTTGATACAACTCTCCGGCGATCATCTTAAGCTTCTCTTCACTCATGGGGCTTTCCTCAAATAGCGGGTGGGCCACAGTATAAAAAAGAAACCGGTTTCAGATACGCCGTTTGGCTATTTATGCGAGTAATATCACAAATATACCTAAAGTGAGGGGAGGGGCCGATTATCGCCTGGTAGTTACCTGAAATGAGTTAGCGAATGAATTTCCATACCGAAGTAGGGATTTTGTCGTATAGCTTATTCATGGTCAATTCGGCAAGACGGTGATCGGCCGCTGAGTAAAATACAGCCAGTTCGTTGTCCGGAAGTTCGTATTTATTTTTTTCAATTACGCGTTCCAGCGTATCAATTGTCTGACAGCGGCGTAAGCGCATCAAATAGTCTGTTTTGGTTAATGGTTCACCAGACATAAATTCACCTTTAAATTGTAATAATACTAACAAGAAAGACTTGCCGGATTTTCCCGGCTGGCGTTAACAAAACAACGGAATAACCGATTTCCCGATTTACGCCATTTCTGCAGGTCTACGCTGTTAATGCCGTAGCTGCTAAACAACATGAAAGTGTCATCAAGGTATTCATCGAGCTGAGCAATCAGTTTATTATCCTCAGCGTACTTAATTTTATAATTAAGCGCGAAGGTAGCAATGTGATCGATCAGTTCATTAAGCTGAAGATTGACAGCCGACGTTGGGTCATTAACCCACCCGTGGTTGCTTTCTTCCAGGTTTGCAAGGCAATCATGATACAGGGTTTCGCAGAGAAATCGAAGCTGTGCGATATCATGTCTTTTTGGCGAGTATTCGTCCATAACACATCCCCTTTTGAGTGGTTTAAACGACGACTAACAAGCACCGTTGTGGGATGAACACGACTAACAGACCTGGCACATACATTGTAATCCTGTTGATTTAACTATAATCCACTCTTAAACAGATTTCACCGTGCTATTACGAAAAATTACAATTATCACCGTTAATTTATCTTAAAGCAGCGGACTCTATTATACCGCAGCATATCAAGGTGATGACTATGGGAAAGCACACCTTATGGATCATTGGTTTAGCCGGTTATTTTGTCATGCGCCTGTCGGCAGCCACGGATAACACAGGTATTAAGAATATTCTGAGTGAGGCCGAAGGGTTAAACCGTGAAGAATAATCTGGTAAAAATAGGCTACCTTACATCTACGCTGATTATATATCAGAACATCCGCTAAACAATGACATTGTGTGCGTTTTCATCGATAAAAAAAGGGCCGCAAATGCGGCCCTGAGTTCAGAGATTAATGATGCCCGGTCGGATGACTGTGCTCAATATCTTCCGTTTTTTTACTGAAACGGCGGCGCACGACCACGAAGAATACCGGCACAAAGAAGATTGCCAGAACCGTCGCGGTTACCATCCCGCCCATTACGCCGGTACCTACGGCGTTCTGCGCGCCGGAGCCTGCGCCAGAGCTGATAACCAGCGGCATAACCCCGAGGATAAAGGCCAGTGAGGTCATCAGGATTGGGCGCAGACGCATACGTACCGCCTCCAGCGTCGCTTCAATCAGACCTTTGCCTTCTTTATCCATCAGGTCTTTGGCGAATTCTACGATAAGTATCGCGTTCTTCGCCGACAGGCCGATGGTGGTCAGCAGACCTACCTGGAAGTAGACGTCGTTAGTCAGCCCGCGGAAGGTTGCGGCCAACAGCGCGCCGATGACCCCGAGCGGCACAACCAGCATAACCGAGAACGGAATCGACCAGCTTTCATACAGCGCTGCCAGACACAGGAATACCACAATCAGCGAGATGGCATACAGTGCCGGAGCCTGGTTACCGGACAGACGTTCCTGATAGGACATACCGGTCCAGTCATAGCCAACGCCAGCCGGCAGCTTGCCCGCCAGTTCTTCCATCAGGTTCATGGCTTCACCGGTACTTCTACCCGGCGCCGCCTGACCGAGGATTTCCATCGACGGCAGGCCGTTATAGCGTTCCAGACGCGGTGAACCGTACTCCCAGTGCGACGTTGAGAAGGCCGAGAACGGTACCATCTGGCCGTCGCTACCGCGAACGTACCAGTTGCCAATGTCTTCTGGCAGCATGCGGTATTTCGCTTCGGACATGACGTATACTTTCTTCACGCGACCGCGGTCGATAAAGTCGTTGACGTAGCTACCGCCCCAGGCTGCGCCCAGCGTGGTATTGATGTCACTGATGGATACGCCCAGCGCCTGCGCTTTCTCCTGATCGATATCAACCTTGAACTGCGGAGTATCTTCCAGGCCGTTCGGACGAACGCCGACCAGCAGGTCAGGGTGCTTCGCAACTTCGCCAAACAGCTGGTTACGCGCCTGGGTCAGTTTTTCATGACCTAAGCCGCCCTGGTCGATCAGCTGGAAGTCAAAGCCGGTTGCGGTACCCAGCTCAACGATAGCCGGCAGGTTAAAGGCGAAGACCATCGCATCTTTAATCTGCGAGAAACGCGCCATCGCACGACCGGTAATCGCTTCAACCTTGTTCTCGCTGCCCGGACGTTCGCTCCAGTCTTTCAGAGAAACGAACGCAATACCGGTGTTCTGACCACGACCCGCGAAGCCAAAGCCGTTAACGGCGAACACGGATTCGACGTTGTCTTTCTCTTTCGTGAGGTAGTAGTCCGTCATCTCATCCAGCACTTTCTGCGTGCGTTCCTGGGTGGCGCCAGCAGGTAGCTGCGCCATGCTCAGGAACACGCCCTGGTCTTCATCCGGCAGGAACGAGCTCGGCAGACGAACGAACAGGAATGCCATTCCGACGACGATGATCAGATACAGCACCAGATAACGACCGGTACTGCGCAGGATGTTGCCTACGCTATCGGTGTAGTGGTGGGTGCTCTTATCGAACATGCGGTTAAACCAGCCAAAGAAGCCTTTGTGCTCGCCGTGACCGCCTTTAGCGATAGGTTTCAGCATCGTGGCGCACAGCGCCGGAGTCAGAATCAACGCAACCAGTACCGACAGCGCCATCGCCGAAACGATAGTGATGGAGAACTGACGATAAATCGCCCCGGTTGAGCCGCCGAAGAAGGCCATCGGGATGAATACCGCCGACAGCACCATCGCGATACCGACCAGCGCGCCCTGAATCTGGCCCATTGATTTACGGGTTGCTTCCTTCGGCGGGAGCCCCTCCTCGGCCATGACGCGCTCGACGTTTTCTACCACCACGATGGCGTCATCCACCAACAGGCCTATCGCCAGCACCATACCAAACATGGTTAAGGTGTTTATCGAGAAGCCAAAGATGGCAAGGATGGCGAATGTCCCTAGCAGGACCACCGGAACCGCGATGGTTGGGATCAGCGTGGCGCGGAAGTTCTGCAGGAACAGGTACATGACCAGGAAGACCAGGATAATTGCTTCAGCCAGCGTTTTGACCACTTCATGAATTGAGATTTTCACGAACGGCGTGGTGTCATACGGGTAAACAATTTTCAGGCCCGACGGGAAGTACGGCTCCATTTTCGCCAGTTCAGCGCGAATGGCGTTTGCGGTATCCAGCGCGTTAGCGCCGGTCGCCAGTTTGATGCCCAGACCGGAAGCCGGCTGGTTGTTAAACTTAGCGATGATGTCGTAGTTTTCGCCACCGAGCTCTACTTTCGCCACATCGCGCAGGCGAACCTGCGAACCGTCCTGGTTCACTTTCAGCAGGATATTGCTAAATTCGTCCGCAGATTTCAGACGCGTTTGCGCAATGATCGAGGCGTTCAGCTGCTGGCCTTTCACCGGCGGCGTACCGCCTAGCTGACCGGCTGCAACCTGGGCGTTCTGCGCTTTAATGGCGCTAATGACATCCACCGGCGTCAGCTGGAAGTTGTTCAGTTTGTTCGGATCCATCCAGATACGCATCGCGTACTGGGAACCAAACAGCTGAACGTCGCCCACGCCTGACGTACGGCTAATCGCATCTTTCATGTTGGCGCCAACGTAGTCGGAAATATCCTCCTGCGTCATGGTGCCGTTGGTGTTGATAACGCCGACAACCATCAGGAAGCTGCTGGAGGATTTCTCCACGCTCACGCCCTGTTGCTGTACTTCCTGCGGCAGCAGCGGCATAGCGAGCTGCAGTTTGTTCTGCACCTGCACCTGCGCGATATCCGCGTCGGTACCGGACTGGAAGGTCAGGGTGATCTGTACCGTACCGGTTGAGTCACTGTTGGAGGACATGTACATCAGGTTATCGATACCGTTCATGTTCTGTTCGATAACCTGCGTGACGGTATCCTGCACCGTTTTCGCATCAGCACCAGGGTAGGTTGCGGAGATCGACACTGCCGGCGGCGCAATCGTTGGATATTGCGCGACAGGCAGCTTCAGGATCGCAAGTCCCCCAGCTAGCATGATTATTATGGCGATCACCCATGCGAATATTGGGCGATCGATAAAGAAATTAGGCATGTCTTAACGGCTCCTGTTTAAGTTAAGACCTGGTTTACTCTGACTGAGCGTTGCTTGCAGCTTGCTGCTTGTCGTCAGAGGCTACTTCCTGCGCTTTCACCTGCACGCCTGGTTTTACTTTTTGCAGTCCGGTGACGATGACGCGATCGCCCGATTTCACCCCGGTAGTGACCAGCCATTTATCGCCAATCGCCTGCGTTGCAGTGACCTGACGAACTTCGACTTTATCGCCTTCGCCCACCACCATTACGCTGGCATCACCGCGCGGAGTGCGGGTTACACCCTGCTGTGGAACCAGCAGTGCGTCAGGGTTGGTGCCTTCTTCCAGACGCGCGCGGACGAACATACCTGGCAGCAGGGAGTTATCCGGGTTCGGGAAGATAGCGCGCAAAGTGATAGAACCGGTGGTCTGATCAACGGTCACGTCGGAAAACTCCAGCGTCCCGCCCTGCGGATACTTCAGACCATCGCTGGTGACCAGCTCGACCTTGGCTTTGCCGTTTTCCTGTTTCAGCTTACCGTTTGCCAGCTCCTGTTTCAGACGCAGGAAATCGTTGCTCGACTGGGTAACGTCAACATAGATCGGATCCAGCTGCTGAACGGTTGCCAGCGCGGTGGTCTGGGCATTCTGCACCAGCGCACCTTCCGTCACTGCTGATTTACCAATACGACCGCTGATAGGCGAAGTCACTTTGGTGTACGCGAGGTTAATTCGCGCGGTTTCCACGGCAGCTTTTGCCGCCACGACGGCAGCGTTGTTCTGCTGAGCGTCAGCAACTGCGGTGTCGTAGTCTTGTTGACTGATGTATTTGGTGCCTAACAGTTTCTGGTAGCGCTTGACCGTCAGCTGAGCGATGTTTGCCGCCGCCTGCGCTTTGGCTAAGTCGCCTTTCGCGCTTTCGTAGCTGGCCTGATAGGTTGCCGGATCGATCTGATAAAGGGACACGCCTGCCTGGATATCGCTACCTTCAGTGAAGTTACGTTTCAGAATAATGCCACTAACCTGAGGGCGGACTTCAGCAACGCGGTATGCACTGGTGCGGCCAGGCAGCTCGGTGGTGATTTGTAGAGGTGCGGATTTGAGCGTCACAACGCCGACTTCCGGCATTTGCTGGGCCCCTTGTTGAGCCGGTTTGTCGTCACATCCTGTTAGCGCTAAGCTGCCTGAGAGCATCAGAACGACCGCCAGAGGCGTTAACCCTCTGTTTTTGTTCATATGTAAACCTCGAGTGTCCAATTTCAAATTGTTCAGTGGCTCAAACGACCACAAACCCACTACTGTGTTTCTATTATGGTCATGCTATGGTACATACATTCACAAATGTATGTAAACGTAACCTCTGTAAACTCATCGACCTATGGCACGAAAAACCAAACAACAGGCACTTGAAACCCGGCAACACATTCTGGACGTTGCTCTGCGTTTGTTTTCGCAGCAAGGCGTATCATCTACCTCGTTGGCAGCAATTGCAAAAGCTGCAGGGGTGACGAGGGGGGCTATCTACTGGCATTTCAAGAATAAATCAGATTTATTTAATGAAATATGGGTGCTTTCGGAGGCCAGTATTAGTGACCTCGAAGTTGAGTATCGGGCAAAATTCCCCAACGATCCACTGTCAGTTGTCCGTGAGATCTTAGTCTATATTCTTGAAGCAACGGTGACAGAAGAGCGTCGGCGGCTGATGATGGAAATCATCTTCCATAAATGTGAGTTTGTTGGCGAGATGGCGGTGGTCCAGGAAGCGCAGCGCAGCCTCTGTCTCGAGAGCTACGATCGCATTGAGCACACCCTCAACGAATGTATTGCGGCGAAGATGCTGCCGGCCAATTTATTAACCCGGCGGGCGGCGATTTTAATGCGCAGCTATCTTTCCGGCCTGATGGAAAACTGGCTGTTTGCGCCGGATTCTTTCGATCTGCAAAAAGACGCGCGCGAATTTGTCGAGACGCTTCTGGAAATGTATCAGTTTTGCCCTTCGCTGCGGGCTCCATCCGAGGCCGCGCTTTAGCGCCTGGCCCAAATTTCCGGCGCTGGATCAGCGCGAAAAAATGCCGCGATCCGCCGCTATTCGCGCGCAGGTAGAAGTGCTATTCTGCGCGCTGCGACGACCCCCGGTATTCTCCGGCTTTTGCAATCATTCATGTTAACACTATGCTGCATACTATTCGTTGGCGAAACGCCATTTCCGCTTTTGTAATTGTACTGATGTTTTTCGTTGGCAGCCTTTGCGCGACTCAGGCCTTTGCGGCTGATTTGCCCGAACGCTCTGAAGTGCAGAGCCAGCTCAATACGCTGAATAAGCAGAAGGAACTCACCCCCCAGGACAAGCTGGTTCAGCAGGACCTGACGCAAACTCTCGAAACGCTCGATAAAATTGAGCGCATCAAGTCGGAGGCGGCTCAGCTGCGTCAGCAGGTCGATCAGGCCCCGGCGAAAATGCGCCAGGCGGTCGATGGCCTGAATGCGCTCGGCGATGTGCCGGATGATGAGGCCACGCGTAAAACGCTAGGCTCGCTGTCGCTCCGTCAGCTGGAAGCCCGCGTCACCCAGACCCTCGACGAATTGCAAAATGCCCAGAACGACCTGGCGACGTACAACAGCCAGCTGGTTGCTTTGCAAACGCAGCCGGAGCGCGTGCAGAACGCCATGTACACGGCGTCCCAGCAGCTGCAGCAGATCCGTAACCGCCTGAACGGCACCTCGGTGAGTGAAGAGACCCTGCGGCCAACTCAGCAGGGGCTCCTGCTGACGCAGCAGTCGCTGCTGAACGCGCAGATCGATCAGCAGCGTAAAAGCCTGGAAGGTAATACCGTCCTGCAGGATACGCTGCAGAAGCAGCGGGATTACGTCAGCGCCAACAGCAACCGCCTGGAGCATCAGCTGCAGCTGCTGCAGGAAGCCGTTAACAGCAAGCGGCTGACGCTGACGGAAAAAACCGCGCAGGAAGCGGTGACTCCCGATGAAACCGCGCGCATTCAGGCCAATCCGCTGGTGCAGCAGGAACTGGAGATTAACCACCAGCTTAGCCAGAGGCTGATTTCGGCGACTGAAAACGGCAACCAGCTGGTGCAGCGCAATATTAAGGTCAAAAACTGGCTCGATCGCGCGCTGCAGTCGGAACGCGATATTAAAGAACAGATATCGGTCCTGAAGGGCAGCCTGCTGCTGTCGCGTATCCTCTACCAGCAGCAGCAGACGCTGCCGTCTGCCGACGAGCTGGAGGATATGACCAACCGCATCGCCGACCTGCGCCTCGAACAATTTGAGGTGAACCAGCAGCGCGACGCCCTGTTCCAGAGCGATGCCTACGTCGCAAAACTGGAGGAAGGGCACAGCAGCGACGTGAATCCGGAAGTGCACGACGCCCTGCTGGACGTCGTGGATATGCGCCGCGAGCTGCTCGATCAGTTCAACAAACAGCTGGGTAATCAGCTGATGATGGCGATTAACCTGCAGATTAACCAGCAGCAGCTGATGAGCGTCTCCAGCACCCTGAAAGCCATCCTGACGCAGCAAATTTTCTGGGTTAACAGCAACAAGCCTATGGACTGGGAGTGGATAAAATCCTTCCCTGAAGCGCTGAAAGGGCAGTTTAAGGCGATGAGAATCACCGTAAACTGGGAAAAAGCCTGGCCCGCCGTGTTCGTGGCGTTCCTCGCCGGCCTGCCGCTGCTGCTGATTGCCGGCCTTATCCGCTGGCGCCTGCAGTGGCTGCGCAGCTACCAGGCAAAGCTGGCGTCGCAGGTCGGGCAGCTGCGTAACGATACCCAGCTGCATACGCCTAAAGCGATTTTGATCGATCTGATAAGAGCTCTGCCGGTGGTTTTGCTGATTCTGGCCGTAGGCCTGATTCTGCTGACGATGCAGCTCAATATCAGCGATCTGCTGTGGGCGTACAGCAAGAAACTGGCGCTGTTCTGGCTGGTGTTTGGCCTGTGCTGGAAGGTACTGGAAAAAGACGGCGTGGCGGTGAGCCACTTTAGTATGCCGCCGCAGCTGACCAGCCACTGGCGTCGGCAGATTGTCCGCGTCAGCCTGGCGCTGCTGCCGCTGAATTTGTGGTCGGTTATCTCCGAACTCTCTCCGCTGCATCTGATGGACGATGTGCTGGGGCAGTTCGTGATCTTTATGAACCTGCTGCTTATCGCGGTGCTGGTGTGGCCGATGTGCCGCGAAAGCTGGCGTGATAAGGAGTCGCACAGCCTGCGCCTGGTGACCGTCACCGTGCTGTCGATCGTCCCCATTGCGCTGATGGCGCTCACGGCGACCGGCTACTTCTATACCACGCTGCGCCTGGCCGGCCGCTGGATTGAAACCGTCTATCTGGTGATGCTGTGGAATCTGCTGTATCAGACCGTTCTGCGCGGCCTGAGCGTGGCGGCCCGCCGTATCGCCTGGCGTCGCGCGCTGGCTCGCCGCCAGCACCTGGTCAAAGAGGGCGCCGAGGGCGCTGAGCCGCAGGAGGAGCCGACGATTGCGCTGGAGCAGGTCAACCAGCAAACGCTGCGCATCACCATGCTGGTGATGATCGCGCTGTTCGGCATCCTGTTCTGGGCGATTTGGTCGGATCTGATCACCGTATTTGCCTATCTCGACAGCATCACCCTGTGGCACTACAACGGCACCGAAGCGGGCGTCAACGTGGTAAAAAGCGTCACGATGGGTAGCCTGCTGTTTGCGATAGTTGCCTCGATGGTGGCCTGGGCGCTAATCCGCAACCTGCCGGGTCTGCTGGAAGTGCTGATCCTTTCACGGCTCAACATGCGCCAGGGGACGTCGTATGCGATCACCTCGATTCTGAACTACGCCATTATCGCGATTGGCGCGATGACGGTGTTCGGCTCGCTGGGCGTATCGTGGGACAAACTGCAGTGGCTGGCGGCCGCGCTGTCGGTGGGTCTGGGCTTTGGCCTGCAGGAAATTTTCGGTAACTTCGTTTCCGGCCTGATTATCCTGTTTGAACGCCCGGTACGCATCGGCGATACGGTCACCATCGGGACCTTCTCCGGCACCGTCAGCAAGATCCGCATCCGCGCGACCACGATTACCGACTTTGACCGCAAAGAGGTGATTATTCCGAACAAAGCGTTCGTAACGGAGCGTTTGATCAACTGGTCGCTGTCCGACACCGTTACCCGCGTCGTCATCCGCCTCGGCGTGGCGTACGGCTCGGATCTGGATAAGGTGAAGGAGGTCCTGCTGCAGGCCGCGCATGAGCATCCGAAGGTGATGCCTGAACCTGCGCCGTCGGTATTCTTCACGACCTTTGGCGCCAGCACGCTGGATCACGAACTGCGTCTCTACGTTCGCGAACTGCGCGATCGCAGCTACACGGTGGACGAGCTGAACCGCACCATCGATCGCCTGTGCCGGGAGAACAATATCAACATCGCCTTCAACCAGCTGGAAGTTCATCTGCGTAATGAAAAGGGTGATGAAGTGACGGAGCTGAAGCGTGAGGTCAAAGGGGACGATCCTTCCCCGGCGCTCGGCTGACAGCCGGTCGGGGCGGCCGATGTGCCGCCCCGCAGCGCGCTACCGTTCCTCGTTTTGCGCCGATCCCGGCGCGTTCTTTAGCTTGTTTTCATAATCACGGCGAATGATTTCCAGCGCGCCGAGCACGGTTTGCGCTGAGACCTGGTTTTCTTCAAGCAGCATGATTAAATCAACGGCCAGTTTGACTTCATCCGGGGCGTTTTCTAACGACATTCTCATTCCTCTGTTAGCGCGTCAGGCGTGCCAGCACGCTTTCTATTTTTTCCAGCGCATCGCGGCAGCGGGCCAGCCGTCCGGCATAGGCATCAACCTCTTTTGCCAGGCGCTGCTGTTCATCCAGCGTCGTCGCCTGCAGCCATTGCCGCTGGCGATCGTTGCGCATGGCCAGCAGGCGGCGCTCATATTCCTGGTGCTTCAGCCGACGCCGCTGCCAGCGGCCAGGCCCCGATGACGCGCTGTCCCAGCTGCGCAGCGACCAGGTTGCCGTCTCGCGGCTGATGGCGGCAATTTGCGCGGTCAGGCGTTCCGCCAGCCAGGCAACCTGCGGCAGCTGCTGGTGCGCGACGGCCTGCTGTAATTTGGCGAAATTACCCTGTGCTTCATCCAGGTAGGCCTGCATCAGCGTGCTGCGGGTACGGAACAGCTGGCGATCGAAACGGGCGCTCAGCGTCGCATGGTTGGCCAGCGGCGCGACCTGTTCGGCCAGCCGGGCCAGTTGCTCTTCCAGCGAGTGTAAAAGCCGGGTTGTTTTCAAATAACTCCTCCATACCCTGATAAGCAACTGTGCTACAGTAGCCATCTCTGCTTGATAACGATTCGCATTATGCCACGTATTATTTTAATCATCATTGGCTGGCTGGCCGTAGTTCTGGGAACGCTCGGCGTCGTCCTGCCTTTATTGCCGACGACGCCGTTTATTCTGCTGGCAGCCTGGTGCTTTGCCCGCTCGTCGCCGCGTTTTCACCGCTGGCTGCTGTATCGCTCGTGGTTTGGCGGCTATTTGCGCCATTGGCAGCAGTATCGCGCCATGCCGCCCGGCGCAAAGCCGCGGGCGATAGGGATGATTATACTGACCTTTGCCATTTCCCTGTGGCTGGTTAAGCTTACGTGGGTACGCATCATGCTGCTGGTGATTCTGGCCTGCCTGCTGCTATTTATGTGGCGTATTCCGGTGGTTGATGCAAAGCAACAAAAGCACTGATGCACCATAATGCCTGTTGCAATTGTCGCTGACAGCCAGTAAATTCGAGCGTTTTCGAGCGCGGATACGCCTGGTCAAAGGTTAATCAAATGTTTCCTTGGCCCGTTTGGCGTGTCCGTGAGTAACACCGTTTTGATCAGGCATAAACTTATGACCGCAACTGCACAGCAGCTTGAATATCTGAAGAACAGCATCCAAAGCATTCAGGACTATCCGAAACCGGGTATTCTTTTCCGTGATGTCACCAGCTTGCTGGAAGACCCGCAGGCCTATGCCCTGAGCATCGAGCTGCTGACCGAGCGTTATAAAAATGCCGGCATCACCAAGGTGGTGGGTACCGAAGCGCGCGGTTTCCTGTTTGGCGCACCGGTTGCGCTGGCGCTGGGTGTTGGCTTTGTTCCGGTGCGCAAACCGGGTAAGTTGCCGCGTGAAACCATCTCGGAGAGCTACGAGCTCGAGTACGGCACCGACAGCTTAGAAATCCACGTTGACGCCATCAAAGAAGGCGATAAGGTGCTGGTGGTTGACGATCTGCTGGCGACCGGCGGCACCATCGATGCGACCGTGAAGCTGATCCGTCGTCTGGGTGGCGAAGTACAGGATGCCGCTTTTGTCATCAACCTGTTCGATCTGGGCGGCGAGCAGCGTCTGGATAAGCTGGGTATCAACAGCTATAGCCTGGTTCCGTTCCCGGGTCACTAAGCATTTCCCGATACATAGCCTCGCCGATCCGGCGGGGCTGTGATAGCATGGCCCCTTCGTGATTTCACCTTCCAGCGTTTCAGAGCCAGCCCATGAGTTATCAGGTCTTAGCCCGTAAATGGCGCCCACAAACCTTTGCTGACGTCGTCGGCCAGGAACATGTGCTGACCGCACTGGCGAACGGCTTGTCGTTAGGGCGCATCCATCACGCTTATCTCTTTTCCGGCACCCGCGGGGTAGGTAAAACCTCCATCGCGCGCCTGCTGGCAAAAGGGTTGAACTGTGAAACCGGCATTACCGCAACGCCGTGCGGCGTGTGCGACAACTGCCGTGAAATAGAGCAGGGGCGCTTTGTCGATTTGATCGAGATCGATGCCGCCTCGCGGACGAAAGTCGAAGATACCCGCGATCTACTGGACAACGTTCAGTACGCGCCGGCCCGTGGCCGCTTCAAAGTCTACCTGATTGATGAAGTCCACATGCTGTCGCGCCACAGCTTCAACGCGTTGTTAAAAACGCTGGAGGAGCCGCCCGCGCACGTCAAATTCCTGCTGGCCACCACCGATCCGCAAAAGCTGCCGGTGACGATCCTGTCGCGCTGCCTTCAGTTCCATCTGAAGGCGCTGGACGTCGAGCAAATCCGCCATCAGCTTGAGCATATCCTCGGCGAAGAGCAGATTGCCTTTGAATCCCGCGCGCTGCAGCTGCTGTCGCGTGCGGCGGACGGTAGCCTGCGTGATGCCCTGAGCCTGACCGATCAGGCCATTGCCAGCGGCGACGGTCGTCTGACGACGGAGTCGGTCAGCGCGATGCTTGGCACTCTGGATGACGACCAGGCGCTCTCTTTAATTGAGGCGCTGGTGGCGGCCGACGGCGAGCGGGTGATGGCCGGCGTTAACGAGGCCGCGTCGCGCGGCGTTGAGTGGGAGGCGCTGCTGGTCGAGATGCAGAGCCTGCTGCACCGTATAGCGATGGTGCAGCTGTCGCCCTCGGCGCTCGGTGCCGATATGGCCGCGATAGAGCAGCGGATGCGCGAGCTTGCGCGCACCGTCCCGCCTGCCGATGTACAGCTATACTATCAGACGCTGCTGATTGGTCGTAAAGAGCTGCCCTATGCCCCGGACAGGCGCATGGGCGTCGAGATGACCCTGCTGCGCGCGCTGGCTTTCCATCCGCGTAAGCCGCTGCCCGAGCCGGAGGTCCAGCCCGTGCAGGCGATAGCCGCCGCTCCGGCCCAGGCCGCAGCGGTGCCGCCGGTTCAGCCGCCGCCGCAGAATTTGCCGCAGAACACCAGCCAGGTACTGGCGGCGCGGAGCCAGCTGCAGCGTAATCAGGGAGCACCCAGCCCAAAAAAGAGTGAGCCGGCAGCCGCATCCCGCGCGCGGCCGGTGAATAACTCTGCGCTGGAGCGTCTGAGTTCGATTACCGAGCGCGTGCAGGCACGTCCTGCTGCAGCGGCGCTGGAGCAGGCCCCGGCGAAGAAAGAAGCCTATCGCTGGAAATCGACGAACGTCGTCGAAACGGTGAAAGAAGAAGTCGCCACGCCGAAGGCGCTGAAGAAAGCGCTGGAGCATGAAAAAACCCCGGAGCTGGCGGCGAAACTCGCCGTTGAAGCGGTCGAACGCGATAGCTGGGCGTCGGAGGTTAATCAGCTTGCGGTGCCGAAACTGGTTGAACAGGTGGCGCTTAACGCGTGGAAAGAGCAGGACGGTAACCGTATCTGCCTGCATCTGCGTCCGAGCCAGCGGCATCTCAATTCCGCTGGTTCGCAGCAAAAGCTGGCGGAAGCGCTCGGTGTTTTATACGGCGCGCCGGTTGAACTGACCATCGTGGAAGACGATAATCCTGCGATGCGCACGCCGCTGGAGTGGCGGCAGGCAATTTATGAAGAGAAGCTCGCGCAAGCGCGTGAAGCGATTATTGCGGATAACAACATTCAGACGCTGCGCCGGTTCTTTGATGCAGACCTGGATGAAGAGAGTATTCGCCCCATTTGATGACAAGTTCGACTTGCCATCATCATCCTTAACGATGACTTACTGAGAGAGAAGCCTATGTTTGGTGGAAAAGGCGGCCTGGGTAACCTGATGAAGCAGGCCCAGCAGATGCAGGACAAAATGCAGCAGATGCAGGAAGAAATTGCCAGGCTGGAAGTGACCGGTGAATCCGGCGCAGGGCTGGTTAAAGTCACCATCAACGGTGCGCACAACTGCCGTCGCGTGGAGATTGACCCAAGCCTGCTGGAAGATGACAAAGATATGCTGGAAGACCTCGTGGCTGCGGCCTTCAACGACGCGGCGCGCCGCATTGAAGAGACCCAGAAAGAGAAGATGGCTTCCGTCTCTTCCGGTATGCAGCTGCCGCCTGGCTTTAAGATGCCGTTCTGATGCAAACCAGCCCGCTGTTAACTCAGCTTATGGAAGCACTGCGCTGCCTGCCGGGCGTTGGCCCGAAGTCGGCGCAGCGTATGGCGTTTACGCTACTTCAGCGCGATCGTAGCGGCGGGATGCGTCTGGCGCAGTCATTGACGCGCGCCATGTCGGAAATCGGCCACTGTGCCGATTGCCGCACCTTCACCGAGCAGGAGGTGTGCAATATTTGCAGCAATCCGCGCCGCCGGGAAAACGGGCAGATCTGCGTGGTGGAGAGTCCAGCGGACATCTACGCCATTGAGCAGACCGGGCAATTTTCCGGCCGCTACTTCGTCCTGATGGGCCACCTGTCGCCGCTTGACGGCATCGGACCGGATGACATCGGGCTTGATCGCCTGGAGCAGCGGCTGCGTGACGAATCGATGCAGGAAGTGATCCTCGCCACCAACCCAACGGTGGAAGGCGAGGCGACCGCGAACTACATTGCCGAACTCTGCGCGCAGTACGGCGTGGAAGCCAGCCGCATCGCCCACGGCGTGCCGGTCGGCGGCGAGCTGGAAATGGTTGACGGCACCACGCTGTCGCACTCCCTCGCCGGGCGGCATAAGATTCGGCTTTAGCCCGACATTCAGGCTGCGGGCGCGCGAGCCGCCTGCAGCCTGAATTATTTAGAGTATCAGGGCATTTTTCGCGGCTGTTGCTTGAAAAATTTTCCCGTCGTCCCCATCTCACACTCAACGGTTTTTTTACCATTAAACATGGCATTGTTGAGGTTAAGCTAGATGAAAGGACAAGAAACTCGCGGTTTTCAGTCAGAAGTAAAACAGCTTCTGCACCTGATGATCCATTCTCTCTATTCCAATAAAGAAATCTTCCTGCGCGAGCTTATTTCCAACGCCTCCGATGCGGCCGACAAGCTGCGCTTTCGCGCGCTGTCGCAGCCGGATCTGTACGAGGGCGACGGTGAGCTGCGCGTGCGGGTCTCTTTTAACAAAGACAACCGCACCCTGACCATCGCCGATAACGGCATCGGGATGAATCGTGACGAGGTTATCGATCATCTTGGGACGATTGCTAAATCCGGCACCAAATCGTTCCTCGAATCGATGGGCTCCGATCAGGCCAAAGATAGCCAGCTGATTGGTCAGTTTGGCGTCGGCTTCTACTCCGCGTTTATCGTTGCCGATAAGGTGACGGTACGGACGCGCGCCGCGGGCGATAGCGCTGACAACGGCGTGTTCTGGGAGTCTGCCGGCGAAGGCGATTACACCGTTGCCGATATCACCAAAGCCGATCGCGGGACGGAGATTACCCTGCATCTGCGCGAAGGCGAGGATGATTTCCTCAACGACTGGCGCGTGCGCTCAATCATCAGCAAATACTCTGACCATATCGCGCTGCCGGTAGAGATTGAAAAACAGGAAGAAGTTGACGGCGAAACCGTTATCTCCTGGGAGAAAATCAACAAGGCGCAGGCGCTGTGGACCCGCAATAAGTCGGAAATTAAAGACGACGAATACCACGAATTCTATAAGCATATTGCCCACGACTATAGCGATCCGCTGACCTGGAGCCACAACCGGGTTGAAGGCAAGCAGGAGTACACCAGCCTGCTGTACATCCCGTCCCAGGCGCCGTGGGACATGTGGAACCGCGATCATAAACATGGCCTGAAGCTGTACGTTCAGCGCGTCTTCATCATGGACGACGCCGAGCAGTTCATGCCTAACTATCTGCGCTTCGTCCGCGGCCTCGTTGATTCCAACGACCTGCCGCTGAACGTATCGCGCGAAATCCTGCAGGACAGCAGCGTCACCCGCAACCTGCGCAGCGCGCTGAGCAAGCGCGTGCTGCAGATGCTGGAAAAACTGGCGAAAGACGATGGCGAAAAATATCAGACCTTCTGGCAGCAGTTCGGCCTGGCGCTGAAAGAGGGCCCGGCGGAAGACGCCGCGAACCAGCAGACCATCGCTAAGCTGCTGCGCTTCGCCAGTACGCATACCGACTCCGCGGCGCAGACCGTGTCGCTGGAAGAGTACGTCTCCCGTATGAAAGAAGGGCAGGAGAAGATTTACTACATCACCGCCGACAGCTATGCCGCCGCGAAGAGCAGCCCGCACCTCGAGCTGCTGCGTAAGAAAGGCATCGAAGTGCTGCTGCTCTCTGACCGCATCGACGAGTGGATGATGAGCTATCTGACCGAGTTCGACGGCAAGGCGTTCCAGTCGGTGGCCAAAACCGACGAGTCGCTGGATAAGCTGGCGGATGAAGTCGATGAAAGCACCAAAGAGGCCGAAAAGGCGCTGGAGCCGTTCGTTGACCGCGTGAAAACGCTGCTGGGCGAGCGGGTGAAAGAGGTCCGCCTGACCCATCGTCTGACCGATACGCCGGCCATCGTCACCACCGATGCGGATGAAATGAGCACCCAGATGGCGAAATTGTTCGCCGCTGCGGGCCAGGCGGCGCCGGAAGTGAAGTACATTTTTGAGCTGAACCCGGCTCATCAGCTGGTTAAACGCGCTGCGGATACCCTGGATGATGCTCAGTTTGGCGAATGGGTTGAGCTGCTGCTCGATCAGGCGCTGCTGGCCGAGCGCGGTACGCTGGAAGATCCTAACCAGTTTATCCGTCGCATGAACCAGCTGCTGGCATCGTAATTCCTGCCCCTAATCTCCTCTCCCGAAACGGGGGAGGGGATTTACCCCAGACCTTCTGAAATACCCTCTTCAGCCAAAATAAACTGACCATTAACCGTTTCAGCCGCTCTGCCTTCCTTGAGCCATCTGCGTTCTGGTGGTATGGTTTAGCGTTTTTGAAAAATAGAATCGACTTTTGAGGGGATTTTCGTAATGCGTATTATTCTGCTTGGCGCTCCGGGCGCGGGTAAAGGAACTCAGGCTCAGTTCATCATGGAGAAATACGGTATTCCGCAAATCTCTACCGGTGATATGCTGCGCGCGGCTGTGAAATCTGGCTCTGAGCTGGGTAAGCAAGCTAAAGACATTATGGACGCCGGCAAGCTGGTGACCGATGAGCTGGTTATTGCGCTGGTTAAAGAGCGTATTACTCAGGAAGATTGCCGCAACGGTTTCCTGCTGGACGGCTTCCCGCGCACCATTCCGCAGGCTGACGCCATGAAAGAAGCGGGCATCGTCGTTGATTACGTTCTTGAGTTTGACGTGCCGGACGAACTGATCGTCGATCGTATCATCGGTCGTCGCGTACACGCCGCTTCCGGCCGCGTTTACCACATCAAATTCAACCCGCCGAAGGTTGAAGGCAAAGACGACGTGACCGGCGAAGAGCTGAGCACCCGTAAAGACGATCAGGAAGAGACCGTGCGTAAACGTCTGGTGGAATACCATCAGATGACGGCTCCGCTGATCGGCTACTATCAGAAAGAAGCGCAGGCGGGCAACACCCAATACGCCAAAGTCGACGGCACCAAAGCCGTGGCTGAAGTTCGCGTTGAACTGGAAAAAATCCTCGGTTAATCCAGTCCGTTCTCATCCCGTGGTGACGGGATGAGAACACCTCTCATTCTACCTTTTTCTATGATTGGTTCCGTTTAGCGCCATTTAAGCTACAATTGTCTGCGATTCAAATGGTTAAGAGGCGGTAATGCATCAGACGAAAACAGGTATCTTGCTAGCCAATTTAGGCACTCCCGATGCGCCCACGCCCGACGCGGTGAAGCGCTATCTGCGACAATTTCTGAGCGACAAACGGGTCGTTGATACGCCTCGTCTGCTGTGGTGGCCGCTGCTGCGCGGCGTGATCCTCCCTCTGCGTTCCCCGAGGGTGGCGAAGCTTTACCAGTCGGTATGGATGGAAGAGGGCTCGCCGCTGATGGTATACAGCCGTCAGCAGCAGCAGGCGCTGGCCGCCCGACTGCCCGACACGCCGGTGGCGCTGGGGATGAGCTACGGTTCGCCTGCGCTTGAAAGCGCGGTGGATGAACTGCTGGGCCAGGGCGTTGACCATATCATCGTGCTGCCGCTGTATCCCCAGTACTCCTGCTCCACCGTTGCGGCGGTATGGGACGAGCTGGCGCGGATCCTCGGCAAAAAGCGGGCGATCCCCGGGATCTCCTTTATCCGTGATTACGCCGACGACGCGGGCTATATTGCGGCGCTCGCCGCCAGCGTTCGCGCTTCGTTTGCCGAACACGGCGAGCCGGACGTGCTGCTGCTCTCTTATCACGGTATTCCGCAGCGCTACGCCCGCGAAGGGGATGATTACCCGCAGCGCTGCCGCGACACCACCCGGGAGCTGGTCTCCGCGCTGGATCTCTCTCCCGATCGGGTGATGATGACCTATCAGTCGCGCTTTGGCCGCGAACCGTGGCTGACTCCGTATACCGACGAGACGCTGAAAATGCTGGGCGAACAGGGCGTGAAGCACGTCCAGGTTCTCTGTCCTGGATTTTCCGCCGATTGCCTGGAGACGCTGGAGGAAATTGCCGTGCAGAACCGCGAGTTCTTCCTCGAGGCCGGCGGGCAGAAATATGAATATATTCCTGCTCTCAACGCGGACGCGGCGCATATTGAGATGATGGTTAACCTGACGGCAGCGTATCGCTAATCGCGTGCGGCGCGGGGAATATGCTACTATTCCCCGCCTGTCCACTGCCACTAAATCACCACTATGAAATTTCCCGGTAAACGCAAATCTAAACACTACTTTCCTGTAAATGCCCGCGATCCGCTGCTGCAACAAATTCAGCCGGAAAATGAATCTAATATTTCCTGGGTGGTCGGCATCGATCAGACTCTGGTGGATATCGAAGCGAAAGTGGATGAAGCGTTTATTGTGCGCTACGGCCTGAGCGCCGGACATTCGCTGGTGATTGAAGATGATATCGCCGAGGCGCTTTATCAGGATCTGCTGCGCAACAATCTGATCACCCACCAGTTTGCCGGTGGGACCATCGGCAATACCATGCACAACTATTCGGTGCTGGCGGATGATCGGTCGGTGCTGCTCGGCGTGATGTGCAGCAATATCGAAATCGGCGGCTACGCCTATCGTTATCTTTGTAATACCTCCAGCCGTACCGATCTTAACTATCTTCAGGGCGTGGACGGGGCGATCGGCCGCTGCTTCACCCTGATCGGCGACTCCGGCGAACGTACCTTCGCCATCAGCCCAGGGCACATGAACAAGCTGCGTCCGGAAAGTATTCCGGAAGAGGTGATTGCCGGCGCTTCAGCGCTGGTACTGACCTCTTATCTGGTGCGCTGCAAGCCCGGCGAACCGATGCCGGACGCCACGATGAAAGCGATAGAGTACGCGAAAAAACACGACGTGCCGGTAGTGCTGACGCTGGGAACCAAATACGTCATTGCCGACAACCCGCAGTGGTGGCAGACCTTCCTGAAGGAAAATGTTTCGATTCTGGCCATGAATGAAGAAGAGGCCGAGGCGCTGACCGGGCTTGCCGATCCGCTGCTGGCCTCAGATAAGGCGCTGGAGTGGGTGGATCTGGTGCTATGTACCGCCGGACCTGCGGGCCTGTATATGGCCAGCTTCACCGAAGACGAAGTTAAGCGCAAAACCCAGCACCCGCTGCTGCCGGGGGCCATTGCCGAATTTAATCAGTACGAGTTCAGCCGCGCGATGCGCCATCAGGATTGTCAAAACCCGCTGCGTATCTACTCGCATATCGCCCCGTACATGGGCGGGCCTGAGAAAATCATGAATACCAACGGTGCCGGCGACGGCGCGCTGGCGGCGCTGCTGCACGATATTACGGCGAATAACTACCACCGTCATAACGTCCCCAACTCCAGTAAGCACAAGTGCAAGTGGCTGACCTACTCATCGCTGGCGCAGGTGTGCAAATACGCTAACCGCGTCAGCTATCAGGTACTGAATCAGCACTCGCCGCGTTTAACCCGTGGGCTGCCGGAGCGTGAAGATAGCCTGGAAGAGGCGTACTGGGAGCGCTAAGCGCGTTTCCCTCGCCGCAGGGGGCGGGAGACGTTTGACCGGATCGCGCCCTCTGCCGATGCGAGAGGGCGGCAGAGCTTAGCCGGTGACCACTTCACCCGCCGGCGGCGTTTCCAGCAGCAGCAGCATGGCGCGGGCGATTTCCCGCTCGCCCATCACCACCTGATTCGCGCCGCGTTCGACAATATAGTCCACTTCGTCATCATAGTGCGCGCGGGCGATAATCTCGATATTCGGGCATTTCTCACGCGCAGAGGCAACGATTTCTCCCGCCTCGTAGCCGTTAGGGATGGTCAGAAGCAGCCAGCGGGCGCAGTCCAGATGCGCCAGATTCATAATCTCTTCGTTTGCCGCATTGCCCAGCACCGCGCGGATGCCGCGCTCGCGCAGCTCGTCCACGCGGGTGCGCGACGTTTCGATAACCACCAGCGGAATACCCTGCGCCATCAGCTTCTCGCCGAGCAGGCTGCCGACGCGGCCAAAGCCAACCAGCAGCGCGTGATTGCAGATATCGACCGGAATTTGCTTCTCTTCTTCCAGCACCTCTTCGAGGGTTTGCTCGTCGAGGGTTTCGGTTTTATCGAGGTATTTTTCCAGCAGCGCGAACAGCACAGGGTTGAGCATAATGGAGATGATCGCCCCGGCAAGCACCAGGTTTTGCCCGGCCTGCGGCAGCAGATCCAGCGCCATACCGAGGCCGGCGAGGATAAAGGCGAACTCACCGATCTGCGCCAGGCTGGCGGCGATGGTCAGCGCGGTACGCGGGGAGTGGCCGAACATCCGCACGAGGAAGAAGGCCACCACCGACTTACCGAAGATGATAATCGCCAGGGTTGCCAGTACCGCCAGCGGCTGCTCCAGCAGGATCATCGGGTCGAACAGCATGCCGACGGAAACAAAGAACAGCACCGCGAACGCGTCGCGAAGCGGCAGCGTATCGTGGGCGGCGCGGTGGCTGAGTTCGGATTCGTTCAGCACCATGCCGGCGAAAAATGCGCCGAGGGCAAAGGAGACGTCGAACAGCTCAACCGCGCCGAAGGCAATCCCGAGCGCCAGCGCCAGCACCGAAAGCGTAAACAGTTCCCGTGAGCCGGTCGCGGCGCTGCGCGACATAATCCACGGCACCAGGCGGCGGCCAACCAGCATCATAATGGCGATAAAGGCGACGACTTTACCGATAGTGATGCCCATATCAACGGCCAGCGACGCCAGGCCGACGTTGCCTTTTTCCGTCATTCCGGCGACGGCGGGCAGCAGGACCAGCGTCAGCACCATCACTAAATCTTCGACGATTAGCCAGCCGATGGCGATTTGCCCTCGCTGACTATCAATAAGCTGGCGTTCTTCTAACGCGCGCAGCAGCACCACGGTACTGGCGGTAGAAAGACACAGACCAAAAACGATACCGGTCATCAGCGACCAGCCCAACATCGCTGAAAGCGCCATACCTAGCAGCGTTGCCACGCCTATCTGGGCAATCGCGCCGGGAATGGCGATCGACTTTACCGCCATTAAATCTTTTAAAGAGAAATGCAGACCGACGCCGAACATCAGCAAAATGACCCCAAGCTCGGCCAGCTCTGGCGCCAGTTTGGTATCAGCAACAAAACCCGGGGTAAAGGGGCCAGAGAGTACGCCCGCTAATAAATAGCCCACCAGTGGAGAAATACGTAACTTATTGGCAATCATGCCAAAAATAAAAGCGAGGACCAGCCCGCCGACAATGGTGGTGATAAGCGGTGTTGCGTGGTGCATTCCGTCTCCTTGCATGTGGTGAGCCAATCCATTTTCGGTATTAAACACGTCCTTCTTCAGGCTGCCTCTGCGTTAGCTTCGCGCGTTCGCCCCGACCACATAGTTATCTATGCTCCAGGGGTGTCGTCCACTCGCCGGCTTGATGCAACCCGAATGATATTGTGCATAAACCTAAAAAACCGAGTAATAGTTTATGACACTTTTAGCTGTTTTGTTTATGAATAATTATTGAATTCTTCCGAAAACTGGAATTAGCCCGCAAAAAAGCACAGATCGGAAAACAGGGGCAGGTAATGCAGGAGCGATCCTGATGGGGTAAGGGATTACGGCAGCCAAAGTTTCACTTTGGCTGCCGTATAATCACGCTTTTTGGTGATTGTTAGGGAGGAATATCGTCAATATACCCAGCAGAGGCAGGAAAGCACAGATTTTATAGACCAGCTCGATGCTGGTATGATCGGCTAACAGCCCCAGCACCGCGGCTCCCAGGCCACCCATCCCGAATGCAAAACCGAAGAACAGGCCGGAAACCATGCCAATTCGACCCGGTAATAGCTCCTGAGCGTAAACCAGAATGGCAGAAAACGCCGATGCGAGGATAAAACCAATTATCATGGTCAAAATCCCCGTCCATTCGAGGGTTGCATACGGTAAAATAAGGGTAAACGGCGCTACGCCGAGGATTGAGCCCCAAATCACGTATTTCCGCCCAATTTTATCGCCTACAGGCCCACCAATCACCGTTCCTGCGGCAACCGCGAACAGGAAGATAAACAGGTGTATCTGCGCGTTTTGCACCGATAAGCCAAACTTATCCATCAGATAAAAGGTGTAATAGCTGCTAATGCTCGCCATATAGAAGTATTTCGAGAAAATAAGCATCAGCAGGATGCTTACCGCCAGAATAACTTTATTTTTGGGCAGCGGATTGGCGATGACAGCCTTAGGTTTACCTTTGTTCATCCGATGCTGCGCCGCGTACCAGCGGCTAATTTGCGATAGTACGACGATCGCCAGCAGCGCGGCCAGCACGAACCAGGCGACGTTGCCTTTACCGTAAGGGGCAATGATGACTGCCGCCAGCAGCGGGCCCAGAGAGCTGCCAAAGTTTCCGCCAACCTGGAACAGCGACTGGGCCAGGCCGTGGCGCCCGCCGGAGGCCATGCGCGCCACGCGAGAGGATTCCGGATGGAAGACCGAAGAGCCGGTACCGACCAGCGCGGCGGCCAGCAGCACTGTGCCAAAGCTTCCCGCCAGCGCCAGCAGCACCAGCCCGCAGAGGGTAAAGCACATTCCGACGGGCAGCGACCACGGCATCGGGTGCTTGTCGGTTATATAGCCCACCACCGGCTGCAGGAGCGAAGAGGCGAGCTGGAAAGTGAGGGTGATCATGCCGATCTGCACAAAGGAGAGGGAGAACTCCGACTGTAGCAGCGGGTAGATCGCCAGGATCAGCGACTGGATCATATCGTTCAGCAGGTGGGAAAGGCTGATGGCCCCCAGAATGCGAAACGAGGTGCGGGCTTTTTGCGGCGGCGCAGCGGAGCCGGATAAGGGTTGAGCGGTCTGATTCATTGCCATAGATTCACTTAAAGGTTCTTATTAGAGGATGCAGGTGGAATTATTATCTGACTAACATACCTGCGCCTAAGGTTTGAAGGAAGTCGCAATTCTGAAAACATATTTGTCTAATCGCGTAACTCGCTATACTTTCGGCACTTGTTATTAAATCAGGGAGAGAAGCATGCAATTTGTGAAACGCGGGGTGGCGCTGGCGCTATTCGCGGCGCTATCGCTGGGAAGTCTGTCAGCGCAGGCCTATGAGCAGGATAAAACCTACAAAATCACCATCCTGCATACCAACGATCATCACGGGCATTTCTGGCGTAGCGATTACGGCGAATATGGTCTCTCGGCGCAAAAAACGCTGGTGGACGGTATTCGTAAAGAGGTTGCCGCCGAGGGCGGCAGCGTACTGCTGCTATCCGGCGGCGATATTAATACCGGGGTTCCGGAGTCTGACTTGCAGGATGCGGAACCCGATTTTCGCGGCATGAACCTGGTTGGCTACGACGCTATGGCGGTGGGCAATCATGAGTTTGATAATCCCCTCAGCGTGCTGCGCCAGCAGGAGAAGTGGGCTAAATTCCCGTTCCTTTCGGCCAATATTTACCAGAAAAGCACCGGTGAGCGCCTGTTTAAGCCCTGGGCCTTATTTAAGCGCGGCGGACTGAATATCGCGGTGATTGGCCTGACGACGGACGACACCGCCAAAATTGGTAACCCGGAGTACTTCACCGATATTGAATTCCGCAAGCCGGCGGAAGAAGCGAAGCTGGTTATTCAGGAGCTGCAGCAGAATGAAAAGCCGGACGTGATTCTGGCCACGACCCATATGGGCCATTATGACAACGGCGAGCACGGTTCGAATGCGCCGGGCGACGTGGAGATGGCGCGCAGCCTGCCTGCCGGAGCGCTGGCGATGATTGTCGGCGGTCATTCGCAGGACCCGGTATGCATGGCGGCGGAGAATAAAAAGCAGGTGGATTATGTTCCCGGTACGCCGTGCGCGCCGGACAAGCAAAACGGCATCTGGATCGTCCAGGCGCATGAATGGGGTAAATACGTGGGCCGCGCGGATTTTGAATTCCGCAACGGCGAAATGAAGCTGGTGCACTATCAGCTGATCCCGGTCAACCTGAAGAAAAAAGTGACCTACGACAACGGCCAGAGCGAACGCGTGCTCTATACGCCGCAGATCCCGGAAAACGCGCAGATGCTATCGCTGCTGACGCCGTTCCAGAATAAGGGTAAAGCGCAGCTGCAGGTGAAAATCGGCAGCGTCAACGCTCATCTTGAGGGCGATCGCAGCAAGGTGCGCTTCGTGCAGACCAACATGGGGCAGCTTCTGCTGGCGGCGCAGATGGCGCGCAGCGGCGCCGACTTTGCGGTGATGAGCGGCGGCGGTATTCGCGACTCCATCGAAGCCGGAGATATTACCTATAAAGACGTGATGAAGGTGCAGCCGTTCGGCAACGTGCTGGTGTACGTCGATATGAACGGCCAGGAGGTGACGGAATATCTCACCGCCGTGGCGCAGATGAAACCGGATTCCGGGGCCTATCCGCAGTTCGCCAACGTCAGCTTTGTGGCGAAAGACGGCAAGCTGAATGATTTGAAAATCAAAGGCCAGCCGGTCGATCCGACGAAAACCTACCGCATGGCGACCCTGAGCTTTAACGGCACCGGCGGCGACGGTTATCCGCATATCGACGCTAAGCCAGGCTACGTCAATACCGGCTTCATCGACGCCGAAGTGCTGAAGGAGTATATCCAGAAGAACTCCCCGCTGGACGCGGCGGCGTTTGAACCGAAAGGCGAGGTGAGCTGGCAGTAACGGAGCCGCGCCGCTCGCCGGGTTGTGGTTTTGGCCCGGCCAGCGGCGCGAGGCGGCTGGAGAGATTAATCGCGGCGCGCTATATCGGCGAACTTCGCATCCAGGATTTTCGCCAGGTCGCTGGCCGCCAGCTCGATATCCAGCCCGCGCTTGCCGCCTGAGATATACATGGTGGCAAACTCCTGTGCCGGGGCGTCAATCACCGTCGGCAGGCGTTTTTTCTGTCCAAGCGGGCTGATGCCGCCGACCAGATAGCCGGTTACCCGCTGCGCCACCATCGGGTCGGCCATATCCACTTTCTTCGCGCCCAGCGCTTTGGCCACTTTTTTCAAATCCAGCTGACCAGCGACCGGGGTGACCGCCACGGCCAGATGCTTCATATCCCCGTTGAGCGCCACCAGCAGCGTTTTATAAACCCGATCGGCGTTCAGGCCGAGTTTGCGCACCACTTCGTCGCCGAAATTGGTTTCGCCAGGATCGTGATCGTAGCTGTGGATCGTAAAAGCAATTTTGTTTTTTTCGAGTAACTTAACGGCGGGAGTCATCGCTATCCTTCTTACCAACCGATCTAATGTACGTTAAGCATACGCCTGATGATTGTGTAAAAAATAGTACCATCTTGCGCAATAGTATTGGCAGTGATGGTCACTTTGAGCGACAATCGAACGATCCGAGGTGCGAATCTCGGGATAATAATAATGATGAAATTCCTCTTTGACGGGCCAATAGAAATATTGGCCATTTTTTTACGTCAGCATATCAGGCAGGTTCCCTTCACCGTATAAATGCAGCGCGCCCACGGCGACAACATAGCGCCCCGGAGGCAGAGCCAGCAGTACCTCGCGCCAGGCGAGGTTGCGTTGATGCATCAAAACATCGTACAGCGACTGGCTAAAGGTCGTGGGTAGCGAGGTGGCCCCTTTTGCCGGCGGCTGCTCCAGCCACCAGCCGATCATCACCTGCAGAAGACGGGCGTTGGTTCGCCAGTGGGTCAGCGTGTCTTCCAGCAGCGCCAGCCCGCCATCGGGCAAATCGCGCAGCAGCGCTATCTGGCTATCGGTTCCCTCCAGCTCCATCACCCGCACGCGGCTTTCGCGTGCCGCCATCAGCAGCTGATAATCTATCCCGTAATCCGGACGAAGCCCCAGCTTTTGCGCCTGAGTAGCCTGCAGCGCCATGGCAACCTGCCATAGCGGCTGGCTGTCGAAAATGGCGGTTGCCAGCCCCAGCTCCGCGGCGCGGGCTTCCAGCTCAAGGATCTGTTCAGCGCTCAGGCGCTCGGCCAGCGGCGGATAAGAGGGGAGGTTGCTGAAGGGCGTCTCGTTACCGGTAATGTCGGCTTCGACAATCAGCGCATCGGCCTGGCGAATTTTTTTCAGCAGCCTGGCCGGCGGCGGCGACATATCCCGGGTGCCCATGTGAATGCTGCCGACGAGGTGCAGGTAGCGTCCGCCGGGAAGGGTAATATCCAGCGCCGGCCAGGAATAAGACGAGCCAAAGGCGGCTCGCCACAGCATTTTTATTCGGTTTAACAGGCCCATACGCGCTCCGCAATGTGAAGAACTCATGCTAGCGCGCGCGGCCGGGAGGCGCAAGCGTGGGCGGGGGATAAGCGTGCGGTAGCCCGGACAGGGCGTGATGCCGCTATCCGGGAAGGCTTCAGGTTCGGGCCCGCGTGAGAGTCTACTCTTTTGGTTTAAAACGCAGCAGCCGGTTGGCGTTGCTCACCACGGTTATCGAGGAGAGCGCCATCGCCGCCCCGGCAACCACCGGGTTGAGCAGCGTACCGGTGAGCGGCCAGAGGATCCCGGCGGCAATCGGAATGCCCAGCGAGTTATAGACAAAGGCGCCCAGCAGGTTCTGCTTCATATTACGCAGCGTGGCTTTTGCAATGGCCAGCGCGTCGGCCACGCCGTTCAGGCTATGGCGCATCAGGGTAATCGCCGCCGTTTCAATGGCTACGTCGCTGCCGCCGCCCATCGCAATGCCGACATCGGCCTGCGCCAGCGCCGGGGCGTCGTTAATGCCATCGCCGACCATCGCGACCTGATGCCCCTGGCTTTGCAGGCGCTTGATGGCATCGGCTTTACCGTCCGGCAGGACGCCGGCAATCACCTCGTCGATACCCGCTTCTTTGGCGATAGCGTTGGCCGTAACCGGGTTATCCCCGGTGAGCATCACCAGACGGTAGCCCTGGCGATGCAGGCGGGCCAGCGCCGCCACGCTGTCGCTGCGCAGCGGATCGCGAATGGCGATCAGCGCGGCAACCTCGCCGTCTACCGCCAGCAGCACCGGCGTGGCGCCCTGCGAGGCCTGAGCGTTGAGGTCACTTTCCGCCGCGTCGGTGGCAATATTCTGCTCGTTGAGCAGCGCCTGATTACCGAGCAGGAGATGATGTCCGTCGGCTTCACCGCTCACGCCCAGCCCGCGAAGGGTACGGAAGTTCCCAACCTCCGGCAGCGCGCTATCCGCCGCTTTGTCGAGGATCGCCCGCGCCAGAGGGTGGCTGGAGCCCTGTTCCAGCGCGGCGGCCAGGCGTAAAGCGGTCGCCTCATCGATAGCTGTAAAGGTTTTCACCGCCACAACCTGTGGTTTCCCTTCGGTCAGGGTACCGGTTTTATCGAATACGACGGTATCCAGCTGGCTGGCGCGCTGCAGCGCATCGGCGTCGCGAACCAGCACGCCGTACTCCGCCGCCCGGCCGACGCCGGAAATAATCGACATCGGCGTTGCCAGGCCCAGCGCACATGGGCAGGCGATAATCAGCACCGTGGTGGCGATGATCAGGGTATAGACGATCTGCGGCGCCGGACCGAAGAAGTACCAGATTGCCGCGCTGAACAGCGCAATGACCACGACCGTCGGGACGAAGACGGCGGAAATTTTATCCGCCAGCTGGCCGATTTCTGGTTTACTGCTCTGCGCCTGGCGCACCATGCGGATAATTCGCGCCAGCGTCGTCTGACTCCCCACGGCGCTGGCGGTAAACAGGACGCTGCCATCCTGCACCACCGTACCGGCATGCAGGGGATCTCCGCCGCTTTTCTGCTGCGGGATCGGTTCGCCGGTCAGCATGGCTTCATCAAGCCAGGCCTCGCCCTGGGTGATGGTGCCGTCAACCGGCACCCGGTCGCCGGTGGTCAGACGCAGGGTCATGCCAGGCAGAACTTGCGCCAGCGGTACGCTTTTTTCACCCTCAGGAGTGACCACGCGTGCCGACGGCGGCGTCAAATCGAGCAGTTTTTCCAGCGCCCGCGAAGATCGCTGCCGGGCGCGGGCTTCCAGCATATGGCCGAGGTTAATCAGACCGATAATCATGGCGCTGGCTTCATAATAGAGGTGGCGGGCTTCCATCGGGAACCACTGCGGCCACAGGTTGACGCTCATTGAGTAGAGCCAGGCGACCCCGGTGCCCAGCGCCACCAGCGTATCCATAGTGGCGGTGCCGTTTCTCAGGCTTTTCCAGGCGCTGCGATAGAAGTGGCCGCCGGCAAAGACCATTACCGCAAGGGTGACAAGCCCGATAGCCAGCCACAGCGAGCGGTTGTCGTCGGTGACCATCATGTTGTCACCGAACATTCCCCACACCATCACCGGAACGCCCACCAGCAGGGCGACGATCGCCTGCCAGCGGAAGCGTTTCATGGTGGCGATGGCGGTTTCCTGCTGGCGCTCGCGGCGCTTCAGATCGTCTTCGATAGCTTCTGCGCCGTAGCCCGCTTTTTCCACCGCCTGCACTAATTCTGCGGCGGACGCGCTGCCCATGACCAGCGCAGTGCGTTCCGCCAGATTCACCCGCGCCTGCGCGACGCCCGGTACCGCGGCAAGCGCCTTCTGTACCCGGGAAACGCAGCTGGCACAGCTCATGCCGTTGATCAGTAGCTGTTGACTGTCATCGGTGTCATGGGCTGCCGGAAGCTCAGGAGGGGCCGCTGTCAGTGCTTCCGACGGGAGTATTGATTCCGCCAGCGGTTTAGCCTTTGGGTGGCTGAGCTCCGCACCGTATCCGGCTTTCTGAATCGTATCGATTAGCGCTTCGGCGCTGGCGCTACCGGTGACATGCGCTTCGGTAGTGGTGACGTCCGCCAGTTCAACGTCAGGACGCTGCTCCAGGCTCTCTTTTACGCGTTTGACGCAGTGGCCGCAGGTGAGGCCATCGAGCGTCAGGTCGATGGTTTGTGACATAACAAACTCCTTTATTACGTGGATGAGCTGACTGTGATAAAGGTTAAACCTTCCAGCAAGGGGAAGGTCAAGGCGGTTTTCGTCAATGCGGCAAAAAGACGCCGGCTACGGGGGCGCTTCGACCGGGGAACCCTGAGCTTAATAATCAAGAACGATCAGCGGCGTTTGATTTTCAGACTCTTTAATGACCGTAATGTCGGCCTGATAGAGCGTCTTTAGCGCCCGCTGCTGCAGAACATCCTGCGGACTGCCGCTATCGACGACGCGCCCTTTATCCATCAGCACCACGCGATCGGCATAGCGCGCGGCAAGATTAAGGTCGTGCAGGACGCAGCAGACGTTGAACTGCCGCTCGCGCACCAGCCGGCGCAGCAGGCGAAAAAGATGCTGCTGGTGGTGAATATCGAGGGCGGAAGTGGGCTCATCCAGAAACAGCCATTTGGGGGAGGGGATGGGCTCCCAGAGCTGCACCAGCAGGCGCGCCAGCTGTACCCGCTGCTGTTCGCCGCCGGAGAGCTGCCGGTAGTCGCGGGCGGCCAGCTCGCGGCAGTCGCACAGCGCCATGATGCGATCCGTTTCATCACGCGAGCTGCATGTCCGCCAGGGATGTCTTCCCATGCGGATCACTTCCTGTACGCTGAACGGAAACGCCATATGGCCGTTCTGCCGCATCACGGCGCGGGTTTTCGCCAGCTCGGCTATCGACCACTCCTCCAGCGGCGTACCCAGCAGGGAACATCGCCCGCCGTGCGGCCGCAGATAGCCCGTGAGCTGGCGCAGTAGCGTGGATTTCCCGGCGCCGTTCGGACCCAGAATGGCGACGATCTCCCCGCCGGGCAGCGCCAGAGAGACATTATCGGTCAGGCGACGTCCCTGCAGGGTATAAACCAGATTTTCGGCCAGAATCATGCTGACCTCCGGCTGCGCAGGATCAGCCACAGAAAATAGGGGCCGCCGATCAGGCTGGTCAGCAGGCCGACGGGCATTTCCGCCGGCTGCACCAGCGTGCGGGCCAGGGTATCGGCCACCAGCAGCAGGCAGGCTCCGGCCAGCGTCGAGCAGGGGATAAGCCAGCGATGATCGGCCCCGGTAGTCATGCGGATCAGGTGCGGGATCACCAGGCCAATAAAGCCGATAACGCCGCTCACCGAAACGGCCGCGCCGACCAGCAGCGAGCTGAGCAACAGCAGCTGCTGACGTTTACGCTTAACGTTAACGCCGAGATAGTGCGCCTCTTCATCTCCCAGCTGCAGCAGGTTGAGCGTCCCGGCAAGAAACAGCGTGGCGACAATCGCCGGCAGGACAAACGAGCTGGCGACCAGCAGCGTAGGCCACTGCGCCTGGCCAAGATTGCCCATCATCCACAGCGTGAGCTGGCGCAGCTGCTGCTCGTCGCCGACGTAGCTCAGCACGCCGATCGCCGCTCCGCACAGCGCGTTGATGGCGATTCCGGCTAACAGGAGCTGCATCATGCCGCCGTGAGCGTGGCGCCGGCTGATGAGAAAAATCACCGCGCAGACCGCCATACTGCCCGCGACGGCAAAAATCATCTGCTCGTACAGCGCCAGTACCACCGGAAATGAGAAGGGCAGAACAATCGCCACCCCCACCATCAGCGCGGAGCCGCTGCTGACGCCAAGCAGGCCGGGGTCGGCCATCGGGTTACGAAACAGGCCCTGCATAATGACCCCCGCCGTCGCCAGCGCCGAGCCCACCAGTACCGCCAGCAGAACGCGGGGCAGGCGAATGTTCAGCCAGATATCACGGTATTCCTCGTCAAACAGCGCGCTGAAGCTGATGTTCAGCGCACCCTGGCTGGCGCCAACCAGCACCAGCGCGGCCAGCAGCAGTGAAAGGCCCGTCAGTACGCTGACGGAAGAGAGTGAATCCTTGAGCACGCAAAACTCCATAACGTCTTTGCGGCGCGGATATGCCGCGCCGCAGGGGATTACGCCGGCTTCAGATCCGGCTCAATCAGGCTGTAGACCTGATTGTTGAGCGCCGGCGCAGCGGCCAGATCGTGAATGTGCGCGGCGACGTCCGCACGCCTCACGAAACCGTGGCACTCCTGATTCTGCAACCGTTGCGCTTTACCGGTGGCCTCACCGTTGAGCAGGCCGCCGGGGCGCAGGATGGCATAATCGAGGCCGCTGGTTTGCAGCCAGCTTTCCGCCAGCGTTTTTTCGCGCACGGCCTGACCAAACGCGGCTTTGGCTCGGGGGGATAAAAAGGGCCAGCTATCGCCGCAGCCCAGCGAGGTCACCAGAATCATCCGCCCGATGCCCGCTTTTTCTGCCGCATCAATAACGGTCCTGTGCGCCAGGTAGTCCTGGGCGCCGCCCATAGAGGAGACGATCAGCGCATCCGGACCGGCAGCATGACAGGCGTCAGCCACCGCGGCGGCATCGCAGGCGTCGCCGGCGAAAACCCGCACGCCTTTAGCCTCAAGGGCGGCTACGGATTGCGGGTTGCGCACCACCGCCAGCACCGGACGCTGCTCCGCCAGCGCCAGTTCAAGCACCTTTGCGCCCGTGCCGCTGCCGCCGGCGCCAAAGATTAACCACGGCGTCATCAGGCGGTTTCCTTGAGGGAAGCGGCCAGGGCCTGGAAGGCGCTAACCTGCTCAGCGAGCAGCTGGCGATGCTCATCGCGACCGAGGAAAATCTTAAACATCGCGCTACCTGCTTTGTTAAAGAAGAGAATCGACGCGGTGTCCATGCCCATAAATTTACGTTCAATCAGCGCGATATGGCTGCAGTTTTCCGCTTTGATATGGCCCGTCATGCCCTTTTTACCACGCAGATTGAAATAGCCGTGGCGATGGAATCCGGAAGGAAGCTCGCCGGTAAACTCGAGGATAACGTCGGCGGTATGGACCAGCGTCGTGACTTTGCCCCATTCGCTGACGGTTTCCCAGATGGCGTCAAACCTTTCACCCGACACGACCGTCGGCGAAGGGAGGTTTTGCACCACCTCCAGAAGGGAAGTTTGGTAGCGATCGGCGATCGCTTCCAGGGTGCCGTCCGGCTCGGTTAGCAAAAAATCCGCTAAAGAAACATGGCTCATAAATCACTCCTGTTAGGGTTGCTCTACCGCAATGTGCGGCGCGTTAAGTTGTTGAATCAGCTCATCAAGAGACTGCAAAATGTTGCTGGCCCAGAAGCGTCCTTCATTGGTCAGGCGCAGGCAGGTTGAGGCGTCGCGGGTGAGCCCCGCGCGATGCCACTGGGCGAGTAGAGGGGTCAGCTCCCCGGCGCGCGGGGTCAGTTCATCCAGCGGCACGCGCGCTGTTTCCACGCCCGCCTGCAGCGTATGCCGCCACTGAAAACCGCGCTCGGCGGCGCGCATCATCATCATCAGCGGCTTTTTCCCGGCGGCGATCGATTCGTGCCAGGTCGTCAGGTTACGTTCCACCATCCACGAATAGCCGTTGACCGAGCCGCCCGCGCCGGAGCCCAGGGCCAGGCAGTCGGCCCCCTGTTTAATCAGCAGGTTGTAGAGGTTGCGTTCGCGGGTTGTGCGGGCCCAGTGGCTGTTGCTGATACAGCGCCAGCCCGCGTCGTCCATGAAGTCGCAGCCCTGAAGGTAGAGATCGCGTCGCTCTGCCGGAGTGGGGACGGCGGTGCGACCGTTTTCCACGGCTTTACCCAGCGGCGTGTTGGGGAGCAGATTAAGCGCGTAGAGATCGACGCCGTCGAGCCCGATATCGCGGGCGATTTTGAGATCTTCCTCCCACAGCTTTGCGTCCTGGCCGGGGAGGCCGAACAGCAGATCGCACACCACGGCCGCGCGATCCCGCCGCACCAGCCCCTGCATAAAGGCGGCGGCGGTGGGGCCGTCAGAGGTGCGGGCCATTTTCTTGCGCACCTTGCTGTTGAAGGACTGAATGCCGATGGAGAAGCGATTGGCTCCGGCATCCAGGCAGGCGTCGATGCGGTTGTCATCAAAGTTAAGCACCCGTCCTTCGATGGTGATTTCACAGTCCGGCGCGAGGGGGAGCTTTTCCCGCAGGGTGGTGATAATTCGCGCCAGATCCTGCGCCGCCAGCGCGGAAGGCGTACCGCCGCCAAAGTAAACCGCGTGGATCGGCGCCGACTGGTGCAGGACGCTATCGGCCTCCATCTCGATTTCGCGCAGCAGCGCGTCGGTATAGCGGGCGCAGTGGTCATCTTCGTAACGGTTCTGATAAAAACCGCAAAAAGTACAGTGGGTTGCGCAAAAGGGAATATGCAGGTACAGCAGTCTTTTACGCGGCGGCGCGCTGCGGCTGATGACCTCCTGCCAGGTTTGCTCCAGCTGCTCTTTTGCCACAGGGATCGCGCCGCGCCACGGCATGGTGGCCCGACGATCTTTAAAGGGCTGGTTTCCCTCCAGCGCGAAATGCGCAGAGAGATCCAGGGCGTTGTTAGTCTTCATAGCGTCAACATCAAATCCAGTTATTGGGGCCAAAACTGCTGGTGCAGGGACTCAACCGCGTCGGCAACCCGGGGGCCCATACCGAGGATCAGCGCCTGATCGACGGTAACAATGCGCTGATTTTTCCATGCGGCGGTGTGGGTTATGCCGGCGACGGCGCGCAGCCGGTTAATATCGCCGTCCACCATTTGCGAGGTCACGACAATAACCTCCGGGTTTGCCGCAATCAGCGATTCCGCGCTGTAGCTTTTATATTGCTCGTGCGAAGCCACATTCCGTGCGCCCGCGAGGGTCAGAATGGCGTCGGCAACGCTGCCCTTACCGGCCACCTGCGGCGCGCTGCCGCCCGCGGAGAGAATAAACATCGCCCTGACCGGCGCCTTTTGCGCCGCAACGCTGTGCTGAACGCGCTCCAGACGCTGATGAATCTGGTTTACCAGCGCATCTCCTCGTTCGGGAACCTGCAGCGTCTTCGCCAGCTGGCGAATGTTGGCGTACATCTGTTCAACCGTGGCCGGCACGCGCGGCAGGGTGACAACGTTAACTTTTTGCGTCCGCAGCTGATCCAGAACGATCTGCGGCCCGGCATCCCGCCAGGTGATGAAAACGTCCGGCCTGAGGGATAAAATGCCTTCGCTGCTGAGCTGCTTCCAGTAGCCGATATGCGGCAGCCTGGCCGTTTCCGGCGGCCAGGAGGTGGTTTCATCGACGCCGACCACCTGATTTCCGGCTTCAAGCGCGTAGATCAGTTCGCTAAGCGAGCCTCCGGCAACGACGATACGTTCGCTGGCATAGGTTGCGCAGGCGGCACAAAGCGTCAGCAGGGCGAACAACAGTTTTTTCATCATCAGAAGTTCCACGCAAAACCGACTGCTGCGTTAAATCCGGCCGCCGGAATGGTTTCATGGGCGGTTTGATAGCGTTTGTTGGTCAGGTTGTTGAGCGCCAGGTTGACCTGATACTGCTCCTGCGGGCCAAACTCGGTATTGAACGCGAGGTTAAGCGTTGCCCAGCCCGGATAGCGAATCTCCCTGGTGCCGGTTTTATCGTTGGCGCTGGAGGCGGCGCGCACGAAGAGATCGGAGGTCACGTTGGCGCTATTCAGCAGCAGCGTGTGCTTAAGGCCAGCCCTTCCCGTCACGGTAGGTTCGCCGGTATCCCAGGTTTTAATGGCTTCGCCTTCATACTGCCGGCGGATAAGATTGCCGCTCAGATAGGGCGAAACGGCCCAGCCGTTGTACTCCGCCGTCAGCTCCATCCCCCAGGTTTTGGCGCGATCGATATTGTCGTAATAGAAGTACTCGCCGCGTGAAGAGGTGCTGTTGCCGTTGCAAATCGCCTGACCCGAACAGGCGAGGCTGGCGATATAGTCTTTGGCTTCGGAGTAGTAAATCGCGCCGTCAACCAGCCACATATTGCCTTTGTAACGGGCGCCCAGCTCATAGTTGTTGGAGTGTTCCGCTTTCAGGCCAGTGTTGCCATAGGTGACGCCGCCGCCGGCCGAGGTCTGCATAAACAGCTGGGTCAGCGTCGGGAAGACGTAGCCCTGGGCGTACGCCGCGCGCAGTTCAATATCTTTAAAGCCGGAATAGCGCAGGCTGGTCGAGGTGACCAGCTTATCGTCATGCGCTGATTTTCCGCCCATTGACTGGCTGACCGTGCCGCTCTGGCTGTCGTTGCGGTTAAGCTCAGAGGAGAGCCAGTACTGACGCGCGCCAACGGTCCAGGTCCAGTCATCGGCGAAGCGCCAGTCGTTTTGGGCAAACACCGAGGCGTTGCTTTGTTCCGCTTCAGTATGCGACAGCGTATGGGTCTGGATATCGAATGCGCCGGTCGCCGCCGTCTGGCGCGTGCTGCTGCTGGTATCCTGCTTCACTTTGTCATGCTGATACTGGGTGCCGATAACCAGCTCATTGTTCGCCGGCAGGGAGAAGTTGCCCTGCAGCGTTACGCCCTGGGTATATTGCTTATCGTTGGTATTGGTCTGGTTACTGACCGTCAGCGCCTGGATCGCCGGGCTGGGGATCGGCTGGGTGGTCTTAATCCGGTTTTCAAATTTACGCTCAATGGTCTGGCTGTAGGCGTCGAAGTGAATTTTTTTCAGGTAATCGCCGTCGGCGTCGTAATCATAGAACACGCCGACTTTTTCGCGTTCCAGCTTCGGAATACGAACGCTGAAGTCTTCATATTGGCCGTCCGGATCGTCAAACCAGGTTTGCGTGGAGGTTTTGTAGCGGTCGAGCGACAGGCCGAATTTATGGCGATCGAGATTGTAGCCAAGCCAGACGCCCTGGCTGTTGTTGCGGAAGTTGGTGTTCTGCAATCTGCCGTCCGGCGTATCGCGGTTGCCCTGGTCGGAGTAGCTGCCGTTGATCCGATAGTCGAACTGGCCGATGCTGCCCCAGGCCGCAGCGGACTCTTCCCAGCCCGCGGTCGCCGAGTTATAAACGGCCTTCACCGTCCCGGCGACGGGCTTATCCCCGCCTTTTTTAGTGATAAAGTTAACTACGCCCCCGATGGCCTGCGATCCGTACAGTACCGAGTAGGGGCCTTTTACCACCTCGATCCGCTCCAGCGCGGATTCATCGATCAGCAGCCCGACGCCGTAGTTCTGCCCGGCGCGCTGATAGCTGACTACCTGACCGTCAATCAAAATCAGCACGCGCGAGGAGGCCTCGCCGCGGATGCGGATTTGCTTACGTCCGGCCAGAGAGTTATCGGTCACTTCAACGCCGGGGATATCCCGCAGATCGTCGGCGATAGAGACGCTGGTTGAGTTATTTAGCGTTTCCCGGTCGATAACCTGAACGGTCGCCGGGCTTTCCCAGAGGCTCGATTCGGTACGATTAGCCGTGACGATCAGCGTCTCTTCGTCGGCCGTTTTGGCTGTGCTGGCCGGGGTTGCCGCAGAAACGTTAGCGGCAACAAACAACGACAGGCTGGAGAGTAGCATGCTCCCCCGGTTTGTCCTTTTCACCATTAGAGTAACCTTTATTATAATGATAACTAATATCATTCGCATTTATATTTGTTTCTAAAGTGAACGTCCAGACGCTAAGGGGTAAATGGAATGCACCTTTGATGTGGGTCAATTTCGAACGGTGCGTAAATACTTTTTTGTGAGATTCATCACATTATGGGAAAGCACAGGCGCGGTTAACCTGATAAAAAATATGGCTTATATTTTTCCTCTCCACATAGGGTTGGTTATTGCGCGAATGGTCCTACAATAGGAGCAGTGCGAGAGGCAGCGAGGTGCAGAGGCGATGAATATCAGCGATGTGGCAAAAAGGACCGGCTTAACCAGTAAAGCGATTCGCTTCTACGAAGAGAAGGGGCTGGTGACGCCGCCGCTGCGTAGTGAAAATGGCTACCGCAGCTACAGCCAGCGGCATCTGGACGAGCTGACCCTGCTGCGCCAGGCGCGCCAGGTCGGTTTTAATCTGGAGGAGTGCCGCGAACTGGTCGGTCTGTTTAACGACCCGTCGCGGCATAGCGCCGACGTAAAACGCAGAACGCTGGATAAAGTCGCTGATATTGAGCGCCATATCAGCGAGCTGCAGAGCATGCGTAGCCACCTGCTGGCGCTGGCGGAGTCCTGTCCCGGCGATGACGGCGCGGACTGCCCGATTATCGACAATCTCTCCGGCTGCTGCCATCGCAAGGCGCAGGTTTAGCGGTGGGGAGGGGCGAGCCTGATCCGCAGCGTGATGCCCTCAACGGCCAGCACCTCGACCTTACTGCCGGCGGCGAGGTCCTCGTCGGCGACTACCGGCCATGAGCTATCGCCAACGCGCACGTGGCCGCGGCCGTTAACCAGCGCCGTCTCCAGCGAGAAGATACGGCCAACCAGCTGCTTCCCGCGCTGGTTAAGCTGGGCGTCGGCCGGCTTCTGCCGCTTTACCTGGCGGCGCAGCCAGCGCGACCATAGCCAGGCCGCCAGCAGGGTCAGCGCGGCAAACAGCGCGCCCTGCCACTCCCAGCCCAGCGGCAGCATCCAGGTCAGGGCGCCGGTGATCACCCCGGCAACGCCGCTCCACAGCAGATAACCGTTGCCGCCTAGCATCTCCGCCGCCAGCAGCAGCCCGCCGAGGCTGAGCCAGAAGAGGTGCGGATGAACCAGTATCATCGCAATCATAGTTTTTTCCGTTCGCCGGCGCCTTCTTTAAGCAGTTCGCTAATTCCGGCGATAGAGCCCATCAGGCTGGTCGCGTCGAGCGGCATCAGCACGACTTTGCTGTTATTTGATGCGCCAATCTGCTGCAGCGCGTCGGTATATTTCTGCGCAACGAAGTAGTTAATCGCCTGAATATCCCCGGAGGCAATAGCGGAAGAGACCATCTGGGTGGCGCGAGCCTCCGCTTCCGCCGAACGTTCACGCGCTTCCGCCTGCAGGAACGCCGACTGGCGCTCGCCTTCCGCTTTCAGGATTTGTGACTGCTTTTCGCCCTCGGCTTTCAGAATCTCCGCCTGACGTATCCCTTCGGCCTCCAGGATATAGGCACGCTTGGTTCGCTCGGCCTTCATCTGGGCGTTCATCGAGGCGATAAGCTCCGCCGGCGGGCGCACGTCGCGAATTTCCACGCGGGTGATTTTGATCCCCCACGGGTTGGTTGCCTCATCGACGATATGCAGCAAGCGGGTGTTGATGCTATCGCGCTGGGAGAGCATTTCGTCGAGCTCCATCGAGCCGAGTACGGTACGGATGTTGGTCATCGTCAGGTTGATAATCGCCAGCTCCAGGTTGCTGACTTCATAGGCCGCTTTCGGCGCATCAATAACCTGAATAAAGCACACCGCATCAATGGTGACGTTGGCGTTATCGCGCGAAATAACCTCCTGCGAGGGAATATCCAGCACCTGCTCCATCATATTAATTTTTCGCCCGATGCGGTCCATGAACGGCACCACCAGGCTCAGCCCCGGCTGGAGAGTCATGGTATAGCGGCCAAAGCGTTCGACGGTCCACTGGTAGCCCTGCGGAACAATTTTCACTCCGGCAATAACGATAACCAGCGCGACGAAAATAAGAACGGGGATAAAAATTAGCATCAAAAAACCTCCTGTTTAATTGCCTGCCAGACGTCAGCAAAGTGACGCATGTTTAAACCGAGTATATCTTTCTCCTCATCCTGGCGAAAGAAAAGTGGAGTAAACTAGTCGGGTTTTGGGAAATATATGGAACGATAATGAAGGAAAATAACGCTATCTTGCGCCTTGAGGATGTTGGCTTTCAGGTCGATAAGTCGATCATTTTGCATAATATTAATCTCGAGCTGAGCGCCGGGGAATTTAAGCTGATTACCGGGCCCTCCGGCTGCGGTAAAAGCACGCTGCTTAAAATTATCGCCTCGCTGCTTAGCCCGACCAGCGGGAAGATTTTTTATTCCGGCAAGGATATCAATACGCTATCGCCGGAAACCTACCGCCAGCAGGTCTCATACTGCGCGCAAACTCCGGCGCTATTTGGCGACTCGGTCTATGACAATCTCATTTTTCCCTGGCAAATTCGCCACCAGCAGCCGGACCCGCAGGCGCTGGTTGCCGATTTACGCCGCTTTGGGCTGGCGGAAAATACGCTGGGCAAATCGATCAACGAACTCTCCGGGGGAGAAAAGCAGCGCGTTTCGCTTATTCGCAATTTGCAGTTTTTGCCGCAGGTGCTGCTGCTTGATGAAATTACCAGCGCGCTGGATGACAGCAATAAGCGCAACGTTAACGATATTATTCATCGCTATGTGACGGAAAAGAATATTGCGGTGCTGTGGGTGACGCATGACCGTAATGAAATCGACCACGCCGATGAAGTGATGACGCTGCAGCCGGCTAGCGCAGGCGGTCAGGAGGTTATCAATGAACGGGCATAATATCACTAACGAATCGCTGGCCCTGTCGATGGTGCTGGTACTTGTAGCCATCGTGGTGAGCTATCGCGAAAAGCTGGCGCTGGAGAAAGATATCGTCTGGAGCATCTGTCGGGCGGTGGTGCAGCTGATTATCGTCGGCTACGTGCTGAAATATATCTTCAACGTTAACCACGTCCTGCTGACGCTGCTTATGGTGCTGTTTATCTGTTTTAACGCGGCGTGGAATGCGCAAAAGCGCAGCAAATATATCGATAAGGCCTTCATCTCATCATTTATCGCCATTACCACCGGCGCAGGGCTTACGCTGGCGGTGCTGGTCTTCTCCGGATCGATCTCTTTCGTGCCGATGCAGGTGATCCCTATTGCCGGCATGGTCGCCGGCAACGCGATGGTGGCGGTGGGGCTGTGCTACAACAATATGGGCCAGCGCTTCAGCAGCGAACAGCAGCAAATTCAGGAGAAGCTGAGCCTCGGCGCGACGCCAAAGATGGCCTCGGCCAGATTAATTCGCGACAGCATTCGCGCCGCGCTGATCCCGACCATCGATTCGGCGAAAACGGTGGGGCTGGTGAGCCTGCCGGGGATGATGTCGGGGCTGATTTTTGCCGGGATAGACCCGGTTAAAGCGATTAAGTATCAGATAATGGTCACATTTATGCTGCTATCGACCGCCAGCTTATCAACAATCATCGCTGGCTATCTGACCTACCGGAAATTCTTTAACCCTCGTCACCAGCTGGTGGTGACGCAGTTGAAAAAGAGCGAGTAGCGTCGTTCCCGCAGAAGGCGCTGGACGCCTGACCCGGGCTACGGGGGGCCGTAGCCCGGTCAGCGAAGCGCCGCCTGGGCGTAACGATCAGTACAGCAGGGAGTAGAGCTGACGGCGATATTTCGCGGCCAGCGCATCGCCGGTGCCGAGGGCGGCAAGAATTTCCTGCAGCATCTTGCGCACCTGGCCGTCGCCGGCGTCTAAATCTTTCTGCAGATGGCTGAACAGCAGAGCCAGCGCCTCTTCGTTGCGGCCAACCTGATGCAGCTGCAGGGCCAGCTGAGCCGCCAGCGCCGCGTCTTCCGGATTTTGCTCAACCTGCTGCTGGAGCAGCTGGATTTCCGGCGTATCGGCCGCCTGCTTGAGCAGCTCAATCTGCGCAACCAGCCCCTGGTAGCGGGTATCCTGATCCTGTAGCGGAACCGTTTTCAGCACCGCTTCGGCTTCGTCGGAGCGGTGCAAGGCGATCAGCGTTTCCGCCAGCAGCAGGCCAATCTGGCTCTCCTGAGCGGAGAGCTGCCACGCCTCTTTCAGCAGCGGCAGGGCTTCGGCGTACTTCTCTTCCTGCATCAGCGCCAGCGCCTGCTGGGCTTTTAACTCTTCTTCGCGCGGCAGCACTTTATCAAGCAGCGCGCGGACGGCGGCCTCCGGCTGCGGGCCTTCAAAGCCGTCTACCGGCTGACCGTTCTGGAACAGATAAACCGTTGGAATCGAGCGCAGGCCAAACTGCGAAGCCAGCATCTGCTCGGCATCGCAGTCCACCTTCGCCAGCGTAAACTGACCGTTGTACTGCGCCGCCAGACTTTCCAGAACCGGCGTCAGCTGCTCGCAGTGCTGGCTGCGCGCGGACCAGAAATAAAACAGCACCGGCGCGGTAACGGATTGTTCCAGCGTCTGGTGCAGGTTAGCTTCGGTAATGTTGATAATATTCTGTACTGACATAAGCGCATCTCTTTAATCAATTTTTTGTATACATGGGGGCGACGGCCGGAGCTTCAACTCAGCCCTGGATAATTTTGTCCATCATCCGCGTTGGCAACAGGCGTTTGAGCAGGGCCACCGCGTGTGTGACTAAGGTCACCGGATAGCGCAGCCTGGGTTTATCGCTAACGAAAGCATGGCGCACTTTTTCCACCACCGCCTCCGGCCCGAGGGTAAAGCGCGCGGCGATACCGGGGTTTTCCACCGGCTTATCGCTCCGGGTTTGATTGACGTTGCTCGTAAAGCGGGTGCGAATCGGCCCCGGCTCAATCAGGCTGACCTTAATGCCGCTATAGCGCAGCTCCATGCGCAGGGCGTCGGACCAGGCTTCCAGCGCGTATTTGCTGGCGGCATAGGCGCCGCGACCGGGGCTGGAGATGATCCCCATGACCGAGGAGGTCATCACGATACGGCCCTCGCCGTGCGGCTCCATAGCCGGAAGCAGCAGCATGGTGAGCTGGTGGGCGCCAAAAAAGTTGGCGGAAAACTGCTGCTCCATCTGCTGGCGGCTAACGGCGATCAGCGGGCCATACACGCCGTAACCGGCGTTATTAAACAGGCCATACAGCCGATTATCGGTCAGGGCGATAACCTCTGCCGCAGCGCGCTCCACGCTCAGCGGATCGTCGAGATCCAGCAAAATACCGGTCAGTCCGAGTTCCTGCATCCGCGCAACGTCGTCAGCCTTGCGGCAGGCGGCCAGAACGTTAAAGCCCTGACGTTTCAGATCGAGCGCGCTTTCAAGGCCAATACCGCTGGAACATCCTGTAACTAAAACCGTTTTTTGCATAACTTTACCTGCAAACAACCCCTGAGGATCAGGAGTCATGATTAACTAAGGGAGCCAGCCGCGTCGCCATCCAGTCGGCAATAAACGGCTGGGCGTCGCGGTTGGGGTGGATTCCATCATCCTGCATCCACTGTGGCTTCAGATAGACCTCTTCCATAAAAAAGGGTAACAGAGGAATATCAAACTCTTTGGCCAGTGCGGGATACATTGCGCTAAAGGCTTCATTATAACGACGTCCATAGTTGGCGGGCAGGCGAATTTGCATCAGCAGCGGCTGGGCATTCGCCGCTTTGATATCCTGCAAAACGGTGCGCAGAGTCTGCTCCGTTTGCTGCGGCGGGAAGCCGCGCAGTCCGTCATTGCCGCCCAGTTCGACCAGCACCCAGCGCGGTTGATGCTGTTTAAGCAGCGCCGGCAGACGCGCCAGCCCCTGCTGCGACGTGTCGCCGCTGATGCTGGCGTTAACTACCGGCGTTTTTGCCTGCCACTTATCGTTAAGTAGCGCAGGCCACGCGGCGTTGGCCGCCATTCGATAGCCGGCGCTCAGACTGTCGCCGAGAACTAACAGCGTGTCCGCCGCCATCGCGCGGCAGGTAAACAGGACCAGAAACAGGAAAGGCAAATGCCAGCGGAAAACATACTTGAAGTTCATCATCTTAAGAAGTCCGTCGGTCAGGGAGAGCATCAGCTTTCCATCCTCACCGGAGTTGAGCTGGTTGTCAAACCGGCGCAGACCATCGCCCTGATTGGCGAGTCGGGTTCCGGCAAATCCACGCTGCTGGCGATCCTTGCCGGGCTGGACGACGGCAGCGGCGGTGAAGTCTCTTTACTCGGGCAGCCGCTGCACCGCATGGACGAAGAGGCGAGGGCGCAGCTGCGCGCGAAGCACATCGGCTTTGTTTTTCAGTCCTTTATGCTGATCCCGACCCTCAATGCGCTGGAAAACGTCGAGCTTCCGGCGCTGCTGCGCGGCGAGAGCGACAGCCAGAGTCGGGGCAGCGCCAGGGCGCTGCTGGAGCAACTGGGGCTGGGTAAACGCCTGAACCATCTGCCGGCGCAGCTTTCCGGCGGCGAGCAGCAGCGGGTGGCGCTGGCCCGCGCCTTCAACGGGCGTCCGGAGCTGCTGTTTGCCGATGAGCCGACCGGCAACCTCGATCGGCAGACCGGGGATAAAATTGCCGACCTGCTGTTTTCGCTCAATCGCGAACACGGTACGACGCTGATCCTGGTGACGCACGATCCGCTGCTGGCGGCGCGCTGCGACCGGCGGCTGCGGCTGGTTGATGGTCAGCTGCGGGAGGAAGCATGATTGCCCGCTGGTTCTGGCGCGAATGGCGATCGCCATCGCTGCTGATCGTCTGGCTGGCGCTGAGCCTGGCGGTGGCCTGCGTGCTGGCGCTGGGGTCGATAAGCGATCGCATGGAAAAGGGGCTGAGCCAGCAGAGCCGTGAATTTATGGCCGGGGACCGGACGCTGCGCAGCTCGCGCGAGGTCCCCGCCGACTGGCTCGCGCAGGCGCGTCGGCTGGGATTAACGGTCGGCGAGCAGCTCAGCTTCGCCACCATGACCTTTGCCGGCGATACGCCGCAGCTGGCCGACGTCAAGGCGGTTGACGACACCTATCCCCTTTACGGTCAGCTGGAAACCCAGCCGCCGGGCTTAAAACCGCAGGCGGGCAGCGTGCTGCTGGCCCCGCGATTAATGGCGCTGCTGAATTTAAAAACCGGCGATACCATTGATGTCGGCGACGCCACTCTGCGCATTGCCGGCGAAGTGATTCAGGAGCCGGACGCCGGGTTCAATCCTTTTCAGATGGCGCCGCGGCTGATGATGAACACTGCCGATGTGGCAAAGACCGGGGCGGTGCAGCCCGGCAGCCGCGTCTCCTGGCGCTATAAGTTCGCCGGAACCGCGCCGCAGCTGGCGGAGTATGAGCGGTGGCTGTTGCCAAAGCTGGGGGCGGAACACCGCTGGATTGGCCTGGAACAGGATGACAGCGCGCTGGGTAAATCGCTCGAACGCTCGCAGCAGTTCTTACTGCTCTCGGCGCTGCTCACGCTCCTGCTGGCGGTAGCGGCGGTGGCGGTAGCCATGAGCCACTACTGCCGCAGCCGTTACGATCTGGTGGCGATCCTTAAAACCTTAGGCGCCGGGCGGGCGCAGCTGCGCAAGCTGATCGTCGGGCAGTGGCTGATGCTGCTGGCGCTGGCGGCGATTGCCGGCGGCGCGATGGGGATGGGGCTGGAGAAGATCCTGCTGGTGATGCTGAAACCGGTTCTCCCGGGCGCGCTGCCGGCCGCCAGCCTCTGGCCGTGGCTGTGGGCGATTGGCGCGATGGCGGTGATTTCGCTGCTGGTGGGCCTGCGGCCCTATCGGCTGCTGCTGGCGACGCTGCCGCTGCGGGTACTTCGTCAGGACGTGGTGGCTAACGTCTGGCCGCTGAAGGTCTATATTCCGCTGGTGTGCGCGGTGGTGGTTATCCTGCTGGCGTGGCTGATGGGCGGCAGCCCGCTGCTGTGGGCGGTACTGGCCGGCGCGGTGGTGCTGGCGCTGCTGTGCGGCCTGCTGGGATGGGGGCTGCTGTGGCTGCTGAAGCGGGTGACGCTGAAGGCGCTGCCGCTGCGCCTGGCGGTCAACCGACTGCTGCGCCAGCCGTGGTCGACGCTAAGCCAGCTGGCGGCGTTCTCGCTGTCGTTTATGCTGCTCGCCCTGCTGCTGGTGCTGCGCGGCGATCTGCTGGATCGCTGGCAGCAGCAGCTGCCGCCGGAAAGCCCCAACTACTTCCTGATTAATATTGCCCCGGATCAGGTCGCGCCGGTCAAAGCTTTCCTCGCCGGGAACCAGACGGCGGCGACGGAGTTCTACCCCATCGTCCGCGCGCGCCTGACGCAGATTAACGGCCAGGCGACGGAGGGCAATAAGGATGAAGCGCTGAATCGCGAGCTGAACCTGACCTGGAGCGACGACAGGCCGGATCATAATCCGCTGGTGGCCGGCGCCTGGCCGCCAAAAGCGGGTGAAGTGTCGATCGAGGAGGGGCTGGCGCAGCGCCTGGGGGTTAAGCTCGGCGATAGCGTCACCTTTACCGGCGATACCCAGGACTTCAGCGCTAAGGTGACCAGCGTGCGCAAAGTTGACTGGGAGAGCCTGCGGCCAAACTTCTTCTTTATCTTCCCGCCGGGCGCGCTCGACGGACAGCCGCAGAGCTGGCTGACCAGCTTCCGCTGGGATAACGGCAGCGGCATGTTGACGCAGCTGAACCGAGAATTCCCGACCGTCAGCCTGCTGGATATTGGCGCCATTCTGCGTCAGGTGGGTCAGGTACTGACTCAGGTCAGCCGCGCGCTGGAAGTGATGGTGGTGCTGGTGACCGCCTGCGGTATTTTACTGCTGCTGGCGCAGGTTCAGGTCGGGATGCGCCAGCGCTATCAGGAGCTGGTGGTCTGGCGCACGCTGGGGGCCGGAAAGTCGCTGCTGCGCACCACTCTATGGGCGGAGTTTGCCCTGCTGGGCGTGGTGTCCGGGATCGTGGCGGCGATAGGGGCTGAGGTGGCGCTGGCGATGCTGCAAACCAAAGTCTTTGATTTCCCCTGGTCTCCGGACTGGCGATTGTGGGTGATGCTGCCGCTCTGCGGGGCGCTGCTGCTCTCCCTGTGCGGCGGCTGGCTGGGGCTGCGTTTGTTAAAAGGCAAAGCGCTGTTCCGCCAGTTTAGCCAATAATTCAGCGCTCTTAGCATCTGCAGGCCCGGGGTTGAGTACCAACGCCCCGGGCTTTTTACTGCGTTCCGTTTAAGCCTGACGCGCGGTTAGCGGTTCATTCATTGCTCTGCGACGGCAAAGCGCGCCCCTGAAAGCGTGGCGGCGGCGCGACGGAGATAGTGCATTTGCATGACGGTTTGATGAAATTCGCGGCGGCTTTCTTTTAACGGCACAAAATGATAAGTCACTGATTTTTAAGAGCACGAAAGCTTAAAAACGCGACAACACGACGCTCGTAATCACGGTTAATATTCACCTTGCAAATATAAGGTTGCTTATTACTCAAGGAAAAAGCATGGCACATAAAATAAAAGCGCTGGCGATGACGATCGGCGCAGTACTGGCAGTGACTTCTTTTGCTTCCCAGGCTGAGATTACGCTGCTGAAACAAGATCCGCAGGCCGGCGACCCGTTAAGCCGCCTGAACTTCACCGTCGGCGGAAGTATTCGTCCGCAGTTCAACATGATGTCCGGCGATGGCGATAAAGGCTCCTATAAGCGTAACGGTTTCGACGGCGGTACCCGTTTCCGCTTCGCCGCTGATTATTATCTGTTTGATGATATTAGCTGGATCAGCTATTACGAACTGGGGGTCAATATTCCGGCGCTGTTCGACTGGGATAATCACTATGCGGAAGGCGCTAATAACACCTCTCGCCGTATGCTGTATACCGGGCTGAAGAGCGACACCTGGGGGACGCTAACCTACGGTCAGCAAAACAGTATTTATTACGATGTGGTCGGCGCTAAGACGGATATTTGGGATTACGACATGATCGCCCAGGCGCCGGGTAACGGGATCAACGGCGATTACGATGGTTCTTACCGCTCGCGCAATATGCTCAAGTATAAGAAATCTGCCGGCGACGTCGATCTTTATGCTTCTTATCTGTTTGAAGATAATGAGTATCTGCCGGGGAATGGCCTGCGCTATAAGCGTAAAGGCGGGGGCTCCGTTGGCGTGGATTACCACATCATGAAGGACCTGACCTGGGGTACGGCGTGGAACTATACGCGTGCCGAAATGCGCGATCCTTCCAGCGCTGAGAATAAAACCTATGACCAGAATATCCTCGGTACCGCCCTAAGCTGGACGCCGGATAACTGGACCTTCTCCTTCGGCGGCGGCTGGTATCAGAACTTCCTGACCACCAAAAAAGCCGATGTGAATAATTACTTCGCCGGCGATGCCTGGGGTATTGAGTACTTTGCGGGCTATAAAATCCCGGTTGGCCAGTACGCGCTTAAATCCGTTCAGCCGTACTTTATGGGCGACCGCCTGGAATACGTGAACGGACGTAACTACCAGCGCATTGATAACGGTCTGGGGATCAGCTTCCAGCTGGATTATGGCTTCCGCGTTGATTACGAACACGTCTTTACTTCGAGCACCGACAACCTGGGCGATATGAACCTGGTGCGTCTGCGCTACGACTTCTAAACCGCGACCTCCCGCGCAGCGCGACGCCGAAAATCCCGGCTTGCGCTGCGTTTACGCGGGCTACCGCGCCAGCCAGGAGGCGACGTCCTGCCAGGTTCCGCGAAAGATAATCTTCTCTGCCTTTTTACCCAGCTGATAGCGATACATTGGGTCGTAGTACTCTTTCAATAGCGGAACAAGCCACGCAAAATGCGCATCGGTGCTCGCCGTACGCAGCTGTTCAGCCAGCGCGTCATCAAGCAGGGCGGTGAGCTGAGCAAAACGCTGGAGCCCCAGGCGACGGCGGATAGCGAACAGGCCGTGGTGCAGATACGCGCTGTACTCCTGCCAGCCCCGATCTTCGCCGTACGCGGCTATAAAGTCGCGGTGCATCCGGTCAAAATACTCCTCCCGCAAGCGCGCCAGGCGGACGTCAAACGGGTCCTCCACCACCGCCAGCGGCGATTGCGCCATGCGCTCGCGCAGGCATTCCGGCAGATGGTTGGCGCCTATCATATGCCCTTCATCCTCCAGCACCCAGCGGCGCTGGCTGGCCGCTTTTTTCAGCATTGCGACCGCGAGGTGGTTTTCAAACGTCGCCTGAGCATGCTGGTCGCGCAGCGTCCGCCCGAACGATGAGCCGCGATGGTGGGCGAGCCCTTCGAGGTCGATTCCGTCGGGCCGCGTGCCGACCAGCTGAGTTTTACCGTTGCCGGTGCAGCCGCCGATAAGCACTATCGAGCGCTGGACCAGCTCCTGCGTCAGCTGGATGGCGGCCTGGCGCAGCGCCTTATAGCCGCCGACGATCAGCGGATAATCGACGCCCGATTCGCGCAGCCACTGCTGAACAATGTGCGAGCGCTGGCCGCCGCGGGCGCAGCAAAGATAGCCCTGAGGATTGCGTAAGCAGGCTTCACGCCACGCCCGCATGCGTTGGGCGCGAATGTCGCCATTGACCAGGCGATGGCCGAGCGCCAGGGCGGCTTCTGCCCCCTGACGTTTATAGCAGGTGCCGACGGCGGCGCGTTCTTCATCGTCCATCAGCGGCAGGTTGAGCGCTGCGGGGAGAGCGCTTTGGCTGAATTCAACCGGGGCGCGTACGTCAATGAGTGGGGTATCCGCGGCGAGAATTGCGCGGTAATCCGTCCCATTATTCATGGGTCTTCCTTTTGCAGTGAAACCGAGATTTTCTGTAAAGCGAAGGAGGGATTCTACGCGCCTGAAGGCGTGCCGGGGAAGGAATAACGCGCTTCCCCCGGCACGAAAGGCTTAGTTAAGCTGTGACTGCGCCCAGAAAATACCGCTGGCGTACTCCGGCGGCAGCAGCGGCTTTAACGCTTCGAGCGTGGCGCTCAGGCGGTCGGTATCGCTGTCGGTGAGGTTCAGGTGGCCCACTTTGCGGCCCGGACGAACCTCTTTGTCATACCAGTGCAGGTGCACCAGCGGCAGCTTCAGCCAGTCGTAATTGAGATCGGTGCCGATCAGGTTGATCATCACCGACGGGCTGTTGACCACCGGCGGCGGCAGCGGCAGGTCGGTAATGGCCCGCAAATGCAGCTCAAACTGGCTGATGGAGGCGCCGTTCTGCGTCCAGTGGCCGCTGTTGTGCACGCGCGGGGCCAGCTCGTTGATCAGCAGACCATCGGCGGTGACGAAGCACTCCATCGCCATGACGCCGACGTATTTCAGCTCTTCCATAATGGCGGACAGCATGCCTTCGGCCTGATCCTGCTGGCGGGCATTGGCCTGCGGGAAGGCCACGCTGGTGCGCAGAATCCCGTCCTGATGCAGGTTGCGGGTCAGCGGATAGAACACCGTGCTGCCATCCTGAGCGCGGGCGCCAACCAGCGACACTTCGCCGGAGAAGTTAATTCCCCGTTCGACGATGCATTCGCCGTAGTTATCGTCGGGCAGCTGCGCGCAGTCGTTCTCACGCAGACGCCACTGGCCGCGCCCGTCGTAGCCGCCCACGCGGCGTTTAACGATAGCCAGCTCGCCCAGGGTCGCGAAAATCTCCGGCCACTGGTTTTTATCCGCCAGCAGCTGCCACGGCGCGGTGGCCAGGCCCAGCCTGTCGAACAGCTGCTTTTGCGTCAGGCGATCGGCAATAATGGGAAACACGTCGCGGTTAACAAACGCCGGGTGACGTGCCAGTTCGCGGGTGAGGGCCGTTTCCGGCCAGCGCTCGATTTCAGCGGTGATGACGCTTTGCTGAAACGGCACCGCTTCAGGATCGGCCTCAAGGCCAACCGGCCAGACCGCGATACCCAGCGGCTCTCCGGCCTGGCGCAGCATGCGGCCGAGCTGGCCGTTGCCGAGGATACAAACCTGCTTCATGCCGCACCCCGTGGGTCCGGATTATCCAGCACTTCATCGGTTTGCGCCTGGCGCCATGCGCTCAGGCGCTGGTGCAGTTCGGCGTCGTGCACCGCCAGAATCTGCGCCGCCAGCAGGGCGGCGTTGGCGGCGCCGGCTTTACCTATGGCCAGGGTGCCGACCGGGATCCCGCGCGGCATCTGGACGATGGAGTAGAGGCTGTCAACGCCGCTCAGCGCAGCGCTCTGTACCGGCACGCCTAAGACCGGGACCAGCGTTTTCGCCGCAATCATGCCCGGCAGATGCGCCGCGCCGCCCGCACCGGCAATAATCACCTGATAGCCGTTGCTTTCCGCGCCTTCGGCGAAGCTGAACAGCTTATCGGGAGTACGGTGCGCGGAGACCACTTCAACATGGTACGGAACGTTCAGGGCATCAAGGATTTCTGCGGTAAACTGCATGGTAGCCCAGTCGCTTTTGGACCCCATCACGATGGCGATACGCGCCGAATTATTGCGGGAAGACATGCGTCTTAAAACTCCTGTGGGTGTGCTTCACACTGCTTTAGAGGCCACAGAGAATAACACGATATACGGGCGAGGAAAACGGTTGCGTAGGCTGATGTCGGCGGAAAATAGCGCGATAATTAAAACGGGAAAGGGATCAGTTCAACGTCGTCTTTGGTGACTTTGACCATCGAACCTTCGCTGTGCCACGCGCCGAGGACCACGCGAAAAGCCGGCATGCCGTTAGCCTCCATTTGGTGGATGGCCGGGCGATGGGTATGACCGTGGATCAGCCACTGTACGCGATGCTTTTCCAGGGTCGCCACTACCGCCTGTTGGTTAACGTCCATAATCTCCATCGACTTACTGCTGTTGGCCGCGGTGCTGTTGGCGCGCATTTTAGCGGCGATACGGCGGCGAATAAACAGCGGCAGGGCAAGGAAAAGACGTTGGATCCACGGTGTATGCACCTTAGCGCGAAACGCCAGATAGCCGGCATCGTCGGTACAGAGGGTGTCGCCATGCATAATTAAAACGCGGCGACCGTAGAGATCGAGCACGTTCTCTTCCGTCAGCAGCGTCATACCGCAGGCGCGGGCAAAGCGCTGGCCGATAAGAAAATCGCGGTTGCCGTGGACGAAAAAGCAGGGGACGCCGGAGCGGGTCAATGCGCTGAGCGCGGCGGCGATTTCCTGATGCAGCGGGTTAGGATCGTCATCGCCGATCCAGGCTTCAAACAGGTCGCCGAGGATATAGAGCGCGTCCGCCTCGCGGGCCTGGCCGCGTAAAAAGCGGAGAAAACCGGCGACGATCGCCGGTTCTTCGGTTTGCAGATGCAGGTCTGCAATAAAAAGTGTCGCCACGAATTATTCGCTGACGCTGACGCTTTTGATCACCACATCTTCTTTCGGCACATCCTGATGCATGCCGCTGCGGCCGGTAGAAACCGCTTTGATTTTGTCTACCACGTCCATGCCTTCAACGACTTCAGCAAATACGCAGTAGCCCCAACCCTGCAGGTTTTCACCAGAGAAGTTCAGGAAGTCGTTATCAGCCACGTTGATGAAGAACTGCGCGGTGGCGGAGTGCGGCGCCTGAGTACGGGCCATCGCCAGAGTACCGCGGGTGTTTTTCAGACCGTTGTTAGCTTCGTTCTGGATCGGAGACTTGGTTGTTTTCTGCTCCATGCCCGGCTCAAAACCGCCGCCCTGGATCATAAAGCCGTTGATAACACGGTGGAAAATGGTGTTGTTGTAGAAACCTTCGCGGCAGTAGTCCAGGAAGTTTTTAACTGTTTCCGGCGCTTTTTCGTCAAAGGTTTTGATTACGATATCGCCATGATTAGTGTGGAAAGTAACCATTTTTGCATCCTGTTCCGATGATTGTGGTGCTTGAACCCAAGGTTGGGCGTGACATAGGGGGCTGTTATAGCATAACCGCGGGGTTGGATCACCTTGCATTGTGTGCTGCTTCGGGGTTGAATTCAGGTTAGAATACGCGGCTTATCACTACACACGTTTACACGGAATCTTCGATGTTAAAAATTTTTAATACACTGACGCGCCAAAAAGAAGAGTTTAAACCTATTCATGCCGGGGAAGTTGGCATGTACGTGTGTGGTATCACCGTTTACGATCTCTGTCACATCGGTCACGGCCGTACTTTTGTCTCTTTTGACGTGGTGGCTCGCTACCTGCGCTTCCTCGGCTATAAGCTGAAGTATGTTCGCAACATTACCGATATTGACGACAAAATCATTAAGCGTGCGAATGAGAACGGCGAAAGCTTCGTGGCGCTGGTCGATCGCATGATTGGCGAAATGCATAAAGATTTTGATGCGCTGAATATTCTGCGCCCGGACCTTGAGCCGCGCGCGACGCATCATATTGCGGAAATTATTGAAATCACCGGGCAGCTGATCGCCCGCGAGCACGCCTACGTGGCGGATAACGGCGACGTGATGTTCTCGGTTCCGACCGATCCGAACTACGGTCAGCTGTCGCGCCAGGATCTGGAGCAGCTGCAGGCGGGCGCTCGCGTTGACGTGGTTGACGTCAAGCGTAACCCGATGGACTTCGTGCTGTGGAAGATGTCGAAAGAGGGTGAGCCGAGCTGGCCGTCTCCGTGGGGCGCAGGGCGTCCGGGCTGGCACATCGAATGTTCGGCGATGAACTGCAAACAGCTGGGCAACCATTTTGATATTCACGGCGGCGGTTCGGATCTGATGTTCCCGCACCACGAAAACGAGATCGCGCAGTCTACCTGCGCGCACGACGGTGAATACGTGAACTACTGGATGCACTCCGGCATGGTGATGATTGACCGCGAAAAGATGTCGAAATCGCTGGGCAACTTCTTTACCGTGCGCGATGTGCTGAAGTTCTACGATGCCGAAACCATCCGCTACTTCCTGATGTCCGGCCACTATCGTAGCCAGCTGAACTACAGCGAAGAGAACCTGAAGCAGGCGCGTTCTGCGCTGGAGCGGCTGTACACCGCGCTGCGCGGTACCGACAGCAGCGTAGCCCCGGCCGGCGGCGAGGCGTTTGAAGCGCGCTTTGTGGAAGCGATGGACGATGATTTCAACACCCCGGAAGCCTATTCGGTGCTGTTCGATATGGCGCGCGAAGTGAACCGTCTGAAAACCGAAGATGCGCAGGCGGCGAACGCGCTGGCGGCGCATATGCGTAAGCTCTCCGGCGTGCTGGGCCTGCTGGAGCAGGAGCCGGACGTGTTCCTGCAGAGCGGGGCGCAGGCGGATGATGGCGAAGTGGCTGAGATTGAAGCGCTGATTCAGCAGCGTCTCGATGCGCGTAAAGCGAAGGACTGGGCCGCAGCGGACGCCGCGCGTGACCGTCTCAACGAGATGGGTATCGTGCTGGAAGATGGCGCTCAGGGCACCACCTGGCGCCGCAAGTAGGCCTGGAGCCGTACCCCGGGCGAGGCGTCCGGGGATATCAGAGTCTTGCGCGAAATAAATTAAGCGAAATAAAAATGCCGGACCTTCAGGGGCCCGGCATTTTTTTATTCAGCGACGGCAATCAGGCGGTGATGGTTACGCTCTGGCCTTCAAAGCTCACAGTCTGGCCGGCAACGATCTTGCAGCGCTTGCGGGTTTCAACCGCCCCGTCGACTTTAACCAGACCGTCGGCAATGACGATTTTTGCCTGCGCGCCGCTTTCGCTCCAGCCTTCCAGCTTCAGCAGATCGCACAGCTCAACGTGCGGGTGTTTACCCAGAGAAAAAGTCGCCATCTTAGGCCTCCTGAATGTCGTGATACTCTTCGCACGCCTGCAGCGTGTTCTGAATTAGGGTGGCAACGGTCATCGGGCCGACGCCGCCAGGGACTGGCGTGATGTATGACGCGCGCGCGGCGGCATCTTCATAGACCACATCGCCAACCACTTTGCCGCTTTCCAGGCGGTTAATCCCGACATCGACCACAATCGCGCCTTCTTTAATCCATTCTCCCGGAATAAAGCCCGGTTTACCGACCGCGACGATCAGCAGATCGGCATTTTCGACGTGCTGGCGCAGGTTTTTGGTAAAGCGGTGGGTAACGGTGGTGGTACAGCCTGCCAGCAGCAGCTCCATGCTCATCGGGCGGCCGACGATGTTAGAGGCGCCGATCACCACCGCGTTCAGGCCGTAGGTATCGATGTTGTAGCGCTCAAGCAGCGTCACAATACCGCGCGGCGTGCACGGGCGCAGACGCGGAGCGCGCTGGCACAGGCGGCCGACGTTGTAGGGATGGAAACCATCGACGTCTTTGTCCGGCGCAATGCGTTCCAGTACTTTCACATTATCGATCCCGGCAGGCAGCGGCAGCTGCACCAGGATACCGTCGATAGCCGAATCGGCATTCAGCGTATCGATAAGCTCCAGGAGCTCCGCTTCGCTGGTGGTTTCCGGAAGATCGTATGAGCGGGAGATGAACCCCACCTCTTCACACGCTTTGCGCTTGCTGCCGACATAAATCTGCGATGCCGGGTTGCTGCCAACCAGCACGACGGCTAACCCTGGAGCGCGTTTTCCGGCCGCAGTGCGCGCCTTCACTTTTTCCGCGACTTCAGAGCGCACCTGCTGCGCAATCGTTTTACCGTCAATAATTTTTGCTGCCATCAGAGAGAGGATTCCATCTGTATCTTAACGAAAGGGGGATGCGGATATTTTGTCAGAAGCCAGCCTCCCTGTCAGTCCTCGTTTGATTTTTTATCGCTTTTCGGCGCGAGGGGGGACGATAAACCATATCGTTGAGGCGGGTTTAAGATGAATAAATGGCGGACCAGCACGCATTTAAGCCGATGTTATGCTGGGAAATGACCGCGAGGATTGGATAATCCTTAGGCATCGCCTGTCGCATAAGTAGACAAGTGACCTACAGAAAACAGTTTGATGGCAAAATGCATTGACTCATCAGGCGTGCACCGTATAATTCCCGGCGATTGCACATCATGAAGCTCCCGCTTCTCAGTGCGCCCTTAGCTCAGTTGGATAGAGCAACGGCCTTCTAAGCCGTAGGTCACAGGTTCGAGCCCTGTAGGGCGTACCATTTAAAATCAACCACTTATCAACTTCCTCCAGCCGCTGATTTTTCCGTGTGGGACATATTTGGGACATTTTCCTCAAAAATAGAGTCAATTTGTCGCGCATGTTCCGTTAAGTGGTTGGGTGCCAGGTGAGCATATCGCCGCACCATCTCAATGCTCTCCCAGCCTCCCATTTCCTGCAGGACAGATAGCGGTACGCCGGACTGAATTAACCAACTGGCCCACGTATGTCTCAGGTCATGAAAACGGAAGTCTTCAATTCCTGCTCGTTTGCATGCCGAGTTCCACGCGCGGTTATCATCAACCCGCATCTTCCTAACCGCGGGTGTTAGTGACCTGTCTGGTCGATGCCATGCTTTCGTGAGAAGGCGCAGGCCAAAAACGCACTCGTTGCCGGCGGCATTGAAGCTGCGGCAAAGCTGCATGGGCGCATCGCCGAGCTGGAACCTATCAACGCAGCAGCCGAAAAACTGGTCCGCTGCAAAGGTCGCTATCACAGCGAGCAGAACTATCGCGCTCTGGCGGCGCTGTTTGGCGTAACGGCTCCAGACCTGCCGCCGCTGGATGGGGAGTCCCGCACCTTCACCGTGAAGCTGCCGCCCCGGGTTGATATCTCAAATGTCCCATTTGCAGCGCTCACCTGGAATTGCTGCCTGGACGAGATCGAGAAGCGTCTTACTGCCGCTGGCATCAAGTGGGAGGCTGAGTAGATGGCTAACCTTCAGCTTGCAGTGAACGGTGAGTATTTCGACGCAATGAAGCGAGGCGAGAAAACAGAAGAGTATCGCCTCTTCAATGAGTATTGGCGGCGCCGGCTGGTCTGTGAGGCCTGGGAAGATTTCCCAAGGAAATTTGACCGCCTGATTATCACGCGGGGCTATCCGCGAGCAGACGACCACGACCGCCGCATTGATATCCCATATGACGGATTCGAAATCAAAACCATTACTCACAAACATTTCGGCGACGAGCCTGTGAAGGTATTCGCCATCAAGGTGAATATCGAAGGAGCCAACCAATGACCAGCAAATTAACCAGAGAGTGGTTACAGCATCAAATTTCTGCAATTGAGGCTGTTGGCATTACTGACAGCAATACGTTGTTAGCGTTCAAGCTGGCGCTGGCCGCAATGGACAGCGAGCCTGTATATCAGGTTTTCGAGCCAAGCGACGGCCGATGGATGGATGTTAATGACGAAGAGGAAATGATTCGTCTGAGAAGTATTGGCGGAGAAACTCGCACGTTATACACCGCGCCTCCAACGCCAGTGGCGGACAGTAAGCAGGTAACCTATGACAACATCAAGGCTATTGAATTGGCTGTTAAGTCATTAGAGGACACCATAAAGCGAGCTAATCGTTTCAGATATTGCCTTGGGGCATTGATGAATCTCTATGAGGAGGTTGCTTTGCTGAAAAACCGCATGGGGATAGTCGGTGAGCCGGTGGATATCACTGACGATATGGCCCACGCATTCCACCATGCGTTAACAGATAGCATGATTGGTGCTGACGACGTAGAGGAAATTAAGACCGGATTACGAGTTGTTTTCGCTAATCTGACGGCTCCCATAGTAAGTGCTAAATACCCTGAAAGACTGCCATGCTCCGTGCTTTTAGAGCCTGGGTTGCGTTTCGGAAAGGGCATTAAAACCAGTACAGTTCTGGCCGTGGCGATGATTAACGCTGCCAGAGATATCACGGTGGCAAAAATTAATGCCAAAGGCGCAAAGTTCGACGGTTATGTAAACCATGTAAACTGGTTTGATCGTTCAATGAAAGAGGTCAGCGAAGCCGTTAAAGCGGTTATCCCTAACGTTGAGCGGGAGGTGAAGTGATGTCCAGGCTAACTTTCGTCGTTGAGTTCGAAGATGGCAAAGAGCCACCGGTACACGTGCACATGGAAGTGTTAGGCGGGAAGGTTGTCGCGGTGGCGTTTCGTGATGCTCTGGAAGAGCCAGAAGAGGATGGTGACTGATGTCTAAATGCAGCGTCCTGCTTTACGCAATGGTGGTTGGCTTCGGCCTGGCTGCAGGCATCCGGGTTTACATTGCCTGGGAATCGTTAATCAATCTGGCGTGGGGTGCTATCAGTGGCTAAATCCCCCGCAGAACGCAAAGCCGCGCAGGAGGTAGTTATTGCAAATCGACCTAGTTAAACACCCAGGCGGTGTATTCTCCCCAGCAAATGAAACAGACCTCGATCGACTCCAGCGATTCAAAAACGGCGAAACCTACGTAGCCGAAATCAAACTCACCAGAAACCCCGCTTTTCATCGAAAGGTGATGGCCTTCTTTGGCTTCTGTTTTGCTCACTGGTGCGCAAACAGAGCGGGGCTTGAGCATATGGACGAGCACAGCCAGTTCGATAGGTTCCGCAAGGACCTGACGATTCTGGCTGGCTTCTATGTGCAGACGGTGAGACTGAACGGCGAAATCAGGACTGAGGCCGAAAGCCTCGCGTACGCCAAAATGGATCAGGAGAAATTCGAGAGGGCCTACAAAGCGCTGATTAACGCCGCCATAAAACACGTATTCGCCGGCACAACCGACCCGACAATCCTCAACCGATTACAGTCATTTTTCTGAGGTGATATGAATCGACGAAGTCCCACCCAAATAGTTTTAGACAGCCTCATATTTACTCCCACCAGGCGAAGTAGAAACAAGACCAAGCCGACCCCCACGGCATCCGAAGTAAAGAGCTACGACCCAACATATCCGCTACTGGCTAAGCGCTGGTTGCGAGTTAAAGCGAGGAGGAGACATGGCTAAGCCCAGAACGTGCAACAAGGTTTATTCGCAGCTAGAGCAGGACTACATCCGCCGCGTTGCCGGCCGGGTTCCGGCTCTCATAATCGCACGCCAGCTAAAGTGCTCACAGAGTGGCGTACAGCAGTGGGCTCAGCAGCACGGCGTTAAATTGCGGGTTCCGCACCGGGTATTACTGAAGCACTGGCCGGAATGTATCGAACACATAACCAAGCGGAGTGATGGATATGGCGAGCAGGCGTCGATGCAAAAATGAAGAGTGCCGGGAATGGTTTATCCCAAAATTTGATAATCAGTGGTGGTGTAGCGCTGATTGTGGCGTAAAGCTGGCGCTGGATGGACGAAGACGAGTCAGGGAAAAAGCAGAGAAGGCCGCCGATAAGAAACGACGACGAGAGGAGCAGCAGCAGAAAGACAAACTCAGGATTCTAAAACTCGCCTTAAAGCCCCGCAGTTACTGGATTAAACAAGCCCAACAAGCCGTTAATGCCTTCGTCAGAGAGCGAGATCGTAATTTGCCCTGCGTTTCTTGCGGCACGTACACATCAGCGCAGTGGGATGCCGGGCACTACAGAACAACTGCGGCCGCGCCACAGCTGAGGTTTGATCCCCGGCAAATACATAGACAATGCATCGTATGCAACCAGCACAAAAGTGGAAATCTGGTTCCGTACCGCATTGAGCTGATACGGAGGATAGGGCAGGGGGCGGTTGACGACATCGAATCGAACCACGATCGACATCGCTGGACTATCGAGGAGTGCAAGCGGATTAAAGCCGAGTATCAGCAGAAGCTGAAAGACCTTCAGAGAGAAAGGGGTGAGGCGGCATGAAGCAAAAAGTCATCGAAGCGCTACGCGTCAGGTGGATCCGGCTTCAGCTATTTCCACGCGGCAGAACCTTTCCAGATAACTACATCCTTCTTCGTCAGTTTTACCGGTTATACAGGGGGCCAGAATGCTGACTGCATTTCTCGTATTTTATTCGTTTATGGCAGGGATGATGGCTGAGTGGTCTCACACAAGGCAGATGGAGCTAGGAATCAATACTCACCTGATTAAAGTGGCTCTGACGGCGGGGTTATTTTGGCCAGTAATGCTATGGAGGATAGCCAAATGAGGCTTGAAAGCACTGTTAAATTCCACGCCCCAAAATCCCCACAACTATCCGACTCTCCACGAGCTACAGCCACCGAAGCGCTAAACCGTACAGGCGATACCCCTTGCTGACATTGGTGAGCGCGAAGGCTGGCGAACGCTCAAAGCTGGTGGTGTGAATGTAACAACCAAGAGCGGTTTACGCGCAACGCTAGCCGACTGGCTGCAGAGCTGTGCCAATGGAGAGGTATGGCGCATTGCGCATGCTACGGGTTGGCAGTGTGGCGCCTATATCATGCCTGATGGTGAGATCATAGGTACGCCAGAACAACCTGTGCTGTTTAACGGGCGGAGTTCTGCCGCGTCCGGTTACACCACCAGCGGTACCGGGCAGAGCTGGAGGGAGAGCGTAGGGCGTCTGGCCTTTGGCAACTATTCCATGATGACTGGCGTGGCCGCAGCTCTGGCAGCTCCATTGATTGGTCTTGCTGGTGCTGATGGATTCGGTATCCACCTCTACGAACAGTCGAGTGCGGGTAAGACCACCACTGCTAATGTGGCATCCAGTCTCTACGGAAACCCGGATGTACTGCGCCTTACCTGGTACGGCACCGCGCTTGGGCTGGCGAATGAGGCCGCCGCACATAATGACGCGCTGATGCCGCTTGACGAAATCGGGCAGGGGGCTGACCCGGTGGAGGTCTATAAATCGGCCTACGCGCTGTTTAACGGCACGGGAAAACTGCAGGGAGCGAAGGAAGGGGGGAACCGCGACCTGAAGCGCTGGCGTACTGTGGCCATCAGTACCGGTGAGATGGATCTGGAGACCTTCATTGCCAGTGCCGGCCGTAAGGCTAAAGCGGGCCAACTGGTTCGCCTGCTGAACATTCCAATGCGTCGGGCAGTGCGTTTTCATGAACATGCCAATGGTAAACACCATGCCGATGCTCTGAAGGATGCATATCAGCATCACCACGGAGTGGCCGGGCGTGAGTGGGTTAAGTGGCTGGCGGACCACCAGCACGAGGCTGTAGGCGCTGTCAGGGCAGCGGAAGAGCGCTGGCGCAGCCTGATCCCACCGGATTACGGAGAGCAGGTCCATCGCGTCGGCGCCCGGTTCGCGATTCTGGAAGCCGCACTACTGTTGGGTAAGGTGATCACCGGCTGGGATGAGCAGACGTGTCGGGATGCTATCCAGTACAGCTATAACGCCTGGCTGCGCGAATTTGGTACCGGCAATAAAGAACATCAGCAAATTATCGAGCAGACAGAGGCATTCCTGAACGCTTACGGGATGAGCCGCTTTGCACCGTTCCCGTATGACCCGACCAGCCTCCCTATCTCCAACATGGCGGGATACCGGCAGAAAGGCGGGCACGAGACTGACCCGATAGTGTTCTACACCTTCCCCGCAGCCTTCGAAGGGGAGATTGCCCGCGGCTTTAACTCCCGTCAGTTTGCGGAGGTATTGAAGAAGGCTGGCATGTTGACACCACCGACTTCAGGCCGGGGGTTCCAGAGAAAGTCACCACGCATTGATGGGCGACAGATTCGGGTTTATGTCCTGCAGTATCTGCCGGACGACGACCAGCCAGAGTAAAAGCATTCTTTCATGTGTGTAGTTTAGGTGTTGGTTCAGTTGGTTCAGTTGCCTCAGTAGTTATATATATCTGTTTAATAAGGTTTCATGTTTGAAAAATGAACCAACATTGAGGCAACAAACTACCATTTTGAACCAACACTAAATCAGGTACAGGGCATCAGAAGAGAGGATCACAGCGATGACAGCTCAAATTTCAGCATATGGCCGGCTGGTGGCCGATCCGCAGACCAGAACAACGGGAAAAGGCACGAACATGGCTATGGCCCCTCTGGCGGTGGTGCTGCCCTGTAATACGGCAGATAATAGAGAGGCTACCTTCTGGCTGGGCGTTATTGCCTTTGGCAAGTAGGCTGACACGCTGGCCAGGTACCGTAAAGGCACCTTGTCAGCGTGGCGGGCAATATGCTACTCAATCAGTGGACGGGTCAGGATGGCGGTACCCAGCAAGGCTTTCAAGTCATTGCGGACAGTGTCGTCAGGGCCAAAACGGTACGCGGTAAGGCAGGACAACAGGGACAAGCTACAGATGCCCTGCGCCGGGCTCATGAACAGCAACTTCAGACTACAGGTGATAGCAGGTAAATTTTCTTCTTATGCATTTAGCAATTTTATAAACCTGTACCGATGAAATCGCCATGAGTTTCATCTTCAAGACTGATATATTCAACTCTCCATTGATCCATTCTTCTTAGGGCATGAAGTGAAAAATGTGTGTCTGCAATTGCTATACACTTATCCAATTCGATAAGTTCTGAGTGGCCTAATTTCGGATCGCCGTAAAATTTAAAAAATAGATCAACTAGTTCAGTGCAGGCCTTTTCTGCAGATTCTCGTGCAATCGGACCACCTTCTGTCGCGTCGTACACAACACTGATGGATAGCTCGTATGGAGAGCCCTCCTCAAGATCATCAAACCTGTCTTCGCCCAAATCAAAAAAAACGCCGATAAGGTGCTCCGCGTTTGTTGCAATGATAGAAGCAACTTCTTTTTCGAAGATGAATTTTTTTCCATCATCATAAGCACGCAAACGGTCTTCAAAAACATTGGGGAAAGCAGGACGCCCATACTTAGCAGCCAGCCACTGCTTTAGCCCTTGCTTTTCTTCTACTGAAATAGCAAAGGCTGGATCACTCTCTTCACAATGAAAAGCTTCCTTTGGCAGAATTTTTTTCCTTTCGTGTCGTAGTTCTATAGCGTTTCTTTTGGGGCTTTCTGGGTTTTCGAAACATAAATCAAGAATTCGCGGGTGTTTAGCCCTTTTCATCTGGTTGGACCCCTTTTTCAAGGGGCCAATAATGATCTCAATATTTTTCTCGGATTTGCTCTGTAAATCACAGTCATGGGTAATCACTACCGCTTTACAGTCTGTTTCTTCAGGATTTAGCAAGTTAAGTGAAACAGCATCATCATGCTTAAGAACATGGCCCTGACGCCATGATGTACCTGGTTCCAGCATAAGTCTAATTTAGTCCTCTACTGTTCCTGGGATAGAAACAGATGATTTCCATCCATCTGTTGGTTTGGCCTTGCTAACAGAAAAATTGGCAGACTCTGCTGCGGCATTCATTGCCCGTGCTTCGTCAATCAATACTTGTACTGGTTGATGCCAATCTTTCCCATTCCTGATGATATCCATTAATGAGCGGCCATCGAACGCTTTCATCTTTATCAGTAGCTTCACGTTGTCTAAGCAGGCTTTAGAGAAAGCATCAGCCACACCACTGAGGTTGAGGATAAATTCTGTTTTTGACTGATCGTCTGGTTGGTTTTCTCCCGACAGCCATTTATAAAGTGCTTGTCGGGTTATACCTAAATCTTTTGCCAATTCAGACATTGATGGAGACAGAACCTCTCTGATGTTGGCTAAATGTTGCGCAACATTTCTTACATCAAGCTCAGTCACAAAAACTGGTGAATGATTATCTTCAAAAGCAAATTGTACTCGTGGCTGAACATATTGGCGCCATGACTGATACGAATCGACTGGATATGAAGCCCCCGTACCAACTAACAAGCATGAAACAACGGCGGCAGCTTTCTGGGTTGTAGTGCCAAAAGTCGGTGTAGGTAAATAGCGTTCAGTCGTTCTAACGCTTCCAGTTGGAGTAGCATACATTTGATTCATCTCCCCCACGTTTAGTTCCATTTTGAACGGGCAAAATCTGAAACCATCCCTTGAAATGCCTCTTTCACTTTACCATGTAAGGATAACAGCTGTTTTTCGATTAATTCTAAGTTTGGCTGCATATTACCTTCTACGTAGTGATCTGTGTCGATAATTGCATGCCAACGATGTTCTGTGTTGGTAAATCTTGGCAAAGGGGCTATCCCGTTAGGAACCATGTCTGGTGGAAAACCTAGTTGAGAATTCATTTTATGAATGCGTGATATCATAAAACCCTGTGGTATCAGAGGCTCAACAGAGGTTTGAAAAACAGACTCTTGAATAGCCTGAATAGGTGTTAGCCCAAACTCTACGCCATGTAATTCTTTAGCCAGATAACTTTCTAACGACTCATCCCCTTGAGGAATGATCGCATCAAGATAACGGAGTCCTATTCGGCTGACAAATGTTGGCTTGGCGAACTCCAGAACTTTCCCTAACCCTAAAAGCAAGGATGCGATAAATGGTTTGTGGGTAACATAGTCAGTTGTATGATAAGTAATAAAATCATTACCTAACACGAAACCGGCTGTTTTTTCCGCATTCATCATTAGCCATTGGGTTACTGACTCAAATGAAGGAATCGGTGGTTCATTTGGGCTCCGCATTTCAAATTTTAGTTGAGTAGACGCGTTAACCTCAAATAGTGGAAACCCTTCAACTCTTAGGGCATCCTGTATGTCAGCAACATACTTGTTCATTGCAGCAATAGGCGTAAATTTCACCTGAATCAGAGCATAGTATACGGGCGCATTACTCATACGTTCATTAGTAGTGCTCATGACGCCCTCCTTGATTGGCTTCATTATGTGTGATGTGTGGCTCTCTCGATAGTGTAGCTAGTTTACACTTAGGTTGACACATTCTCCATCTGTAAGTTCATATTTACATCAATAGTATGAGCAACTAGTGCTATTGCTAAATAGATATATCTAAAGCTCAACGCAGGGTTTGGCCTTGATGGGAAGAAGGTGACGTATCTTTGCTTGGCTGTCATTGGGCATGAAACGCTGAATGCTCGGCGTGATACAGTTTATCCTCTTCATGCGTGGTGACTGTTGCTGCGTGGCAGTTTGAGCGTTTCACGTAGAATCATACCGCCCCATGAAAGTGCCCATATCTTATTTATAGGCAGAAACGGTGTGTTCTGGCTATGTATGGCAGAAATGGTGTGTTCTGCCTATAGATAGGCAAGTTGGATGTGTTCTGGCTATGTATAGGCACAAGTGATGTGTTTTGCCCATGAGTGTTGATATCTCTTAGTGTTAACTTGCTGCGCTGGGAGGGATCGGGTATCTCAGGTCTATTTGTGGCGCATCACTTAGAAGACGGCCAGATTTTGCCATCAGGTATCCGGCGATTTCTTCAGGCGTCAAATCTACATGAAGCATGTCTTCATCCTGGAACCATTCATTAGGCCAGTAGATGAGATCGGACGGATTGGCGTTAAAGTTTTTCTCCAGCAATCCCAGAGCGTAGCTTTGTTCAGATTCCTTGCCTTCAGCATTGCACACGAAACTAATTATCTGAACTAGTTCATCCCAGGCTAAATCCGCAAAGTATTTTTCCTGATTAAATGCCATCCGGGTAAAGTTCTTTGCGTCGGTCCATGAGGAAAAGTCACGGAAATCAGAGAATTCATACGGATTAACGGCCTGCCTGTTCCAGTCATCAATCAACGCTTTTAGCCCTGCATCATCTTCGTCGGCGCCGTTATCAATTTGCGAAAGTATCTCTTCGGCTACATCCGCCAGTTCCTTAAGTTTCTGACGGCTGATTTTGGCTGGTTTCATGCGTTCAGGTAATGGCATCGGGGTCTTCCTTGTTAGGTTGAGGCATGGCTGCGGCAGGTCGTTAGACAATCTTCGCCAAAGGTTCATTCAAAGTCCATAAACAATCGATTCCATTTCTGATAACGACCTGGAGTGGTTAAAGTGACGTTGTGATGAATGCCTGGAGAAGGTAAACGCCAACCAGTCCGTGCTGAGGATTTCGGTGGCCTTCACAAGGCAGCAAATGAGGCCGGCACAGTAGGGACGATCGTAGCTTGGAAAGGAGACATTATTCTTCCTGCCTGTCCTTGTGCCAGCTTTGGCTAACATTCATGGGTGTCTTTATTTGAATGCTGTGGATGTATACGAGGTCTATGTTTCTCGCGATATTCTGGTCGTTCTTTGTACTGACGGCTATCGTGGCATGATACGCCCTATGTTAGGATTAATCCTGGTTAACGTAATGGGATTAGGGATATGAAAAAGGCACTTTTAGCGTGTGTTATTGCCACCAGTCTCTTGGCTGGATGCGGCCCGAAGGAGCTAACTCCTGAGCAAAAACAGGAGGTTGGTAATCTTCGGAGTGAACTGGCTCAGACAGAAAAAGAAATAGCCGAGGCGACAGCGTTGCAGGAGCAGTATTCTGGTGGATTAATCAAAAATCTAACAGTTGCTAGACTTGAAGTCTTGGGAACAAACAAGGCTTTGTTAGAGCAGCGTATTAATGCCATAGAGGCGGGGGCTAAAATTGAAGTATCAATAAGCAGTGTAAAACCAAACCCTGAAGCAGCTACGGCTTTAAAAGCAGAAATTGATAACCTGGACAACCAGATTGCTGATGCAAAAAAAGAAGCAAGCCAATATAGCGGTGGTCTACTGCAGGCGCTGAAATTGTCTGCTATTGCGACGCAGGAACAAACGAGGGCGATGCTCCAGCAACGATATCTTTCTGCTACGTATGGCTTAGCTGAAGTGAAAGTACCTAGTGAGCAAGCAAGCGAAGTAACAACAGAGAAACAAACAGATAAAGTAGTACCTAATCCCACCAGCACGCCGTTACTCCCAGCAGGTGAGGGGCCATTTGGTTTAGAAGTCGGTTTATCTAAGAAAAATATTGAAGATATGATCGGAGAAGAACTTAAGCTAATGGCGAATAATGTAAATCTTTATACTGCTAATTCTTTACCAAAAAATAATTCCAGTTTTGAAGCATACGGATTGTTAATTTCACCAACCGTAGGTCTATGCCAGATAAGAGCTCTTGGAAAAGATATTGATACAGATAGTTATGGCTTTGCTATTAAATCAAGATTTAAAGAGCTCAGTGAATCACTATCTTCTATCTATGGTAAAGCAGCGCAAAATGATTTTCTCCTTTCTGGTTCAATATGGAAAGACCCTAGAGACTGGATGATGGGATTGTATAAACATGAGCGATATTTGTCAGCAGAATGGAAAGGTACAGCAGATGCCCCACTAAAGAATAAACTAAGTTCTGTATCTATCGAGGCTAGAGCAAATAGTTCTGATAAAGGGTACATTTTCCTTCAGTATAATTTTAATAACTATAATGTCTGCGAAACAGAAATTGAAGCGTCGAAAAAAAGCTCGCTCTAAAATACCTATTAAATTGTGAGCCCCGCTTTGACGGGGCTTTTTATTGTCTGAAGATAAGAAAAATCGATCGTGATGATAAAATGATCGTTTCATATTTTGCAGTAGATGTGATGAGTGTTGATAAAATTGCAAGTATAATCACTGTATAAATATCAGGAGGTACGCAATGGCAACACCATCCGTAAAACCCGTTCTCCTCAGCCTGGAAAAGATCGAGAAACTCCGTACGCTGCAGGAAAATGAACGGAAGAAATCACCGTTGGGAATTGCTCCAACCATCCACGTTATCGCGCGTCAGTTGATGGAACGCGCTTTAAGCACGCAAATGGAGGCGTAATGGAACAACTACAACGACTGGCAGAGGCTATCGCTGAAACCTACATCCGCGATCTGCGCCGGGAAACGGGAGATAATGTCATTACCGTTGATGGCGTCAGCGGCAATGTTGAAACGCACCTTTTAGCTGCGGGGCTGGTGGATAACTCAGTTTCAGCAGCCAAAAACCAATACGGGGCGACATTTGAACGTGAAGCGTATCAAATGTTACTGCGGTTACCGTATACCACTGTATAACGATGTTATACGGAGGGGGTTTCGCATAACTGACTGTTTTCTTCATCCATCCTCACCTTGGGTATGTGGCGCTGGTGGTCATAAATTTTGGAATGCTTTGGAAATTTGAGAGCTACCGCTGGCCGCAGGATCACGCTGGCGATAGTCTGAAGTTGAAATGCTTGCTTGGGGCATCCAAAAAAGATGCTTGTTAAATTTATACTGTTTGATACGGATTTGGATTGCGCTGCTTGGCAAACGTGCGGCGTGGTTGGCGCTGCATACTATAGGGGCGATCGGGCGTATTAAATTTGCCGGTTCTACATACGGGATATTCCCGTATGTAGAACCGGCTCACTAGCTTCGCGAGACAGTATCCAAACGTGAAGTATCCAGGATGGTATCCACCGAAAAACTAACTTTTCGAAGACTTATCTATATCGCCGGGGCCGAGCAATGGACTGTCGTTCAATCCATCGATCAATTTCGTCAATGTTATAAAAGCATGGGCTGTTATCCCAAGGTTTTCCATCGAATGCCACATGCTTGTACTCTCTTCCCTCGATGAAGGTATTCTCTCGAGCTTTCTTCAGCGTCCCTTTTTTGATTCCCTTCAGTGCTATTAACTGCTCCTCCGCAACCCATTTCCCAGGGTAGGCGATTAAATTTATGATTTGTGGCTCTGAGTCTTTTCCCACAGCTATCTCCTGTTTTAAATGCTTTCTTGAGTGTTTATGTAAGGTTCATCGTTGACCTACCTTTTGTAACAGGGCGCAGCATGCCGTTGTGCAAGATCAATATTGACCAATGTTTCAACGAATACCTTCGTTGTTCACTACATCTCAGAGATGGTCAAAGAATGGCATCAACAGAATCTGTATCGGTAATGACCGGCTGAATTTGTGATTTTGCTATTTGAATCACAGCGAATGTTGGTTCAACTCGCCAAATGTTGGTTCAAAATGAAGTAGTGTTGGTTCAGTTTTTGGGGAAATATATAAATAAAACAAAGGTCTTTACGTTTTGAGGCAACTGAACCAACCGAACCAACACATTTTGCATGTATATAGAGAAATTTTTCCGCACATAAATTTAGGCGTGATTTTGTACCGGTGGATATTACCGACATGTGAGAAGGTACCCTGAGACCCAAATTGCGCGATAAATAGTCAATTCTCATCCGCAGAAAAATATATGGGGGTACATTTGGGGGTATGTGCGATTTTCGTAACCTATGTAGTTAAATAAAATCAATTTGTTACGTGTTTATATCGAATCCTGTAGGGGTACCATTTTCACTTCTCTTAACGTCTCCTGAAGTCTACTAAATCCAGCATACACGCGGCATTCGCCAATATCCCATTACCTCAACGCCTGCTATCGTCTACTGAAATCGCCATTCATGTGGGGTAGATTCCGGCTCAATGAAATGAGATACCCCAAAATGAAGCTACCATCCCGCCGGGTCGATATATCTAAACTTAAAGATAAATCCTCCAGGTCATTGCGGACAGCGTCCTCAGCCGCCAGAACGGTACGTCCTGGAGGCTGGTCAGGGCCGCAGGGAGAGGCAGCAGATGCGCTGGGTCCGGGAACCGCAACCCGGCAGAAAAAGCGTTGTTGCCTCGTCTGAATCACCGGTGGAAAACCCGACGGCTTAACGCTTTCGTCGATCAGCAGGCGGCGAGGTGTCCGCCGCCAAAATCAGTAAAGCGCTGCCGGACGCTCTGCCAGCCCAGGGGTTTGATGGGGTCAGGGCGCTCCGGTATTGCGCTGGCGACGCGGGGTTCGCGCTTGCGCTGCACGTCCGGCATAGGAACGGCGCTGAGCAGGTGTCTGGTATAAGGATGCTGCGGATGGTGCAGTACCCGATCGCGCGGGCCGATCTCCACGATCTGGCCGCCAAACATCACCGCCACCCGATGGCAAATGCGTTCCACTACCGCCATATCATGGGAAATAAACAGATAGCTGAGCTGGTAGCGCTGGCGCAAATCCTCCAGCAGCGTCAGCACCTGCGCCTGTACCGACACATCCAGCGCCGAGACCGATTCATCGGCGATAATCACTTTAGGGTTCAGCGCCAGGGCGCGCGCGATGCAGATGCGCTGGCGCTGGCCGCCGGAAAACTGGTGCGGATACCGCCGCATCGCGTCAGCAGGCAGGCCTACCTGCTGCAACAGCTGCGCCACCCGCTCCGTGCGCTGTGCCACAGGCATCTGCTCATGAATCAGCAGCGGTTCCCCCATCAGATCGAAAATGGTTTTGCGCGGATTAAGCGCCGCAGAGGGATCCTGAAACACCATCTGCAAATCACGCCGTATCGCTCTTAACGCCTCACCCTGCAGGCCGTGCATCTCCTGCCCGCTGAGCTGCGCGCTGCCGCTAAACGGCACCATATTCATCAACGCCTTCGCCGTCGTTGATTTACCGCAGCCGCTTTCCCCGACGATGCCCAGCGTTTCGCCGGGGAAAAGATCGAAGCTGACGCCATCTACGGCATGAACTTCGCGGCGCATGCGCAGGCCGTCGCCGCGCACCGGAAAGCGTACGCAGAGGTCGCGGACGCTGAGCAGCGGTTGGGTCTGTTCAACCGGCGCCAGCGCGGGCGCCTGGCCCAGCACCGGCACCGCCTGCAGCAGCTGGCGGGTATAGGGCGCCTGCGGCGCGGTAAACAGCGTTTTTACCGGGGACTGCTCCACGATTTTGCCGTGATTCATGACCAGCACGTCATCGGCCATTTCCGCTACCACCCCCATATCGTGGGTGATCAGCAGCAGGCTGGTGGAAAACTCCTGCTGCAGCTCGCGCATCAAATCGAGAATTTGCGCCTGAATAGTGACATCAAGGGCCGTCGTCGGCTCATCTGCAATCAGCACCTGCGGTTGACACAGCATCGCCATGGCGATCATCACCCGCTGGCGCATGCCGCCGGAAAGCTCGTGCGGATACTGCTGCAGGCGCTTCTCCACCTGGCCGATTTTGACCGCGTCCAGCATCGCGCCGATCCGCCCGCGCCGCTCGCGGCGGCCCAGCGCTTCGTGCCGTTGCAGGGTCTCTTCCAGCTGCTGGCCTACCGTCATCAGCGGGTTGAGCGAGGTCATCGGCTCCTGAAAAATCATGGCGACCGCTTTGCCGCGCAGCTGTTGCATTTGCCGCTCCGGCAAGCTGAGCAGATCCTGATCAGCAAAAATCACGGCGCCGCCAGGAATATGCGCTTCCTCAGGAAGCAGTCCCATGATCGCCAGCGAGGTCAGCGACTTACCGCTGCCCGACTCGCCGGCGATGCACAGGGTTTTTCCTGGCCAGAGCGCAAAGCTGACGTCATCCACCACCCGCTGTGTACCAAACTGGATCGACAGGCGCTCCACCGAGAGTAGCGGCGCCGGGAACATGGCTGCTGACATAACGCTCCTAATTAAACACGCTGTTGGGAAAATAGAACGACACCACCCAGTTAGGCCGATCGACGATTTCGCTGATGCGCAGATCGCCGCACACGGAACAGAGCATATAGGCCTCTTCTGCCGACATTCCCTGTTCGCGGCACAGGGCATCGATGGTGTAGCTTACCGCGTCGCGGGCGGCGGTCATCAGATCCGGGCCAATGCCGGTGAAGGCGCTGTAGCCTTGCCGATCCAGATGACGGGTCACCGGACCTGGGGTGGTAAAACGCGGCGTTTTCAGCGGCATATCCTTAACCACCTCCAGCTTTACCACCACATCCATGGCGCTTTCGATCGCCGTGCCGCAGACTTCGCCATCGCCCTGTGCGGCGTGGGTGTCGCCAATTGAAAACAGCGCGCCTTCTACTTCCACCGGCAGCCATAGCGTGCAGCCGGCGGCCAAATCGCGAATATCCAGATTGCCGCCGACGCGGCGCGGCGGCACCACCGAATGATGGCCGGCGGCGGCGGGGGCGACGCCGATGGTGCCGGCGAAGGGCTTCAGCGGCACGCGGCCATAGCGGCCAAAGGCGCAGGGGGATAAGTTCTGTCTGTCATACTGCCAGAGCGTCAGCGCCGGCTCGGGAAACGCATCGGCCAGCAGACCGAAGCCCGGGATATTGGCGGTCCAGCCGAAGCCGCTGGGATGAAATGATTCCAGCGTGACCTTCAGCGCATCGCCCGGCCGGGCGCCCTCCACATAGACCGGCCCGCTGACCGGGTTGAGCTTATCAAAAGGCAGCGTCGGGATATCCGCTGCGGTTGAGCCGGCGCTGAACCAGCCGTTAGCGGCATCCAGGCAGTGAAACTCCAGCTGGCTGCCGGAAGCCACGCGCAGCGCCGGGCTCAGGCTGTTGTCCCAGCCGAAATGGTGTTGCATATGATGAATGGTCTTCACCAGACAATTTTGGCACATCTTGAATCCCCTTTAAGCAGCGGCACCGTTCCGGCAAACGCGGCACGATGCCGGCAGATTATTTCAGCCCGATATAGTCGTAGTTGACCGGTACATGGACCGGATCCACATAGAGGGCATCCTCGCCGCCCATACGCGCGGAGTGCACGGTGTAACGCTTCTCGTTGAATACCGGCACCCAGGGCGCGTCGCTCATCGCCGTGGTAAAGATTTTGCGCCAGGCTTCAATACGCGCGCCCTGCTGGTCAGGTTTCACCATGTTGTCCGCCGCGGCCGCCTGTGCGTCCAGCGCCTTGTTACAGTAACGCGCCCAGTTCCATCCGCCCTCTACCGCCCCCGCGCAGCCGAGGATCGGGCCATAGAAGTTGGAGGGGTCCGGAAAGTCGGCGATCCACGCCATGCCGCCGGACCAGACCATCGGCGCCTGGCTAGCGGAACCGCCCGCCGCAATCACGTTCGCCTGGGCCAGGGATTTGATGCTGGCGCGAATGCCCACTTTAGCCAGATCCTGCTGGATGGACTGGGCAATACGCGGCTGCGGATCGGTATTCATCACGTACAGTTCGGTCGCAAAACCGTTGGGAAAGCCCGCTTCGCTGAGCAGCTGCTTCGCTTTTTCCGGATCGTAGCTGAAACCCTGATAAGCCTTGTCGTAGCCGGGCATAGCGGGCGGCAGCGGCTGATTGGCCGGCGCCGCGCGTCCGTTGATGATGCGCACGATGCGGTCTTTGTTGACCGCCATGTTCACCGCCTGGCGAACCTTGAGGTTATCGAAGGGGGGCAGCGTGGTTTTCATCGTCACGTAGCCGGTCTGCAGCTGGTCGCCGGTGACCATCAGGCCCTTATAGGCCGGGTTGTTTTTAAACGCCAGAAACTGCGCGGGCGGCACGCCGTCGCCGGCGATATCCACTTCGCCTTTTTCCAGCCGCAGCAGGGCGACCGAGGGATCCTGGCCTATTTCAAACTTAATGCGATCCAGCCGCGGCACGCCGGCTTTAAAGTAGTTCGGGTTCTTGCGGAAAATCAGCTCCTGGCCCAGCTTCCACTCCTGCAGCTCAAACGCGCCGCTGCCGACCGGATGCTTGCCGAAGTCCGGGCCCCATTTCGCCACCTCCTCATGCGGCACCACCGAGGCGAAGTTCAGCGCCAGCACGTGCAGGAAGGTGGCGTTGGGCTCTTTCAGGGTGATCTTTACGGTATGATCGTCCACGACCTCGATGCCGCTCAGGGTTGTGGCTTTACCGCTGGCCTCTTCGTCATAGCCCGCGATGGGGCTGAAGAATCCGGCGCCCGGGCTCTGGGTTTTCGGGTTGACGGTACGCTCCAGCGAATATTTCACGTCCGCCGCCGTGACCTCGCGGCCGTTGTGGAATTTAACCCCTTTGCGCAGCACAAAGGTGTAGACCTTGCCATCGTCGGAAACGGCGTAGCTTTCCGCCAGATCGTTCACCAGCTCGGTGGTGCCGGGGCGGTAGTCCATCAGGCCGTCGAACAGGCTTTTGATCATCGACCAGTTTTGCCAGTCATAGCCAATGGCCGGATCCAGAGTCGCCACGTCGTTCTGGTATGTCACCACGATATCGCCGCCGGTCTTCTCGTCAGCCTGCGCGCCATAAGAGAAACAGGCTGCGGCCACCGCCATTGTCAGTAACGCTTTTTTCATCATTTTCCCCTGCTACTTTTTGACATCAATGCGCGGATCGACCCACGGCAGCACCAGATCCGCAATAAGGTTGCCGCCAACAATGGCAACCGCTGAGACGGTGGTGACCCCGACAATAACCGGAATATCCACCTGTTGAATCGCCTGCCAGGCCAGCTGACCGATGCCTGGCCAGCCAAAGACCGACTCGACCACCACCAGCCCGCCCATAAATATGCCGATATCAATGCCGATCATCGGAATCAGCGGCAGCACGGCATTTGGCAGCACGTGGCGCAGCAGCACGCGGGTTCTGCCGAGCCCTTTTGCCCGCGCGGTGCGGATAAAATCCTGGTGCAGCACTTCAATCATCGATGAGCGCAGCATGCGCGAGTACCAGCCGCTGCCGAGCAGGCCGAGGGTGAGCGCCGGCAGCGCCAGATGGCTGAAGCCGCCGTAGCCCCCCATCGGGAACCAGTTGAGCACCACGGCGAAAAGATAGAGAAACAGCATCGCGGCGATGAACTGCGGTGCCGAGACGCCGATAAAGGAGAGCGCCATCAGCAGCCGGTCCGCCAGCCCGCCGCGCTTTAGCGCCGCCAGGGTGCCGAGAGCGATCCCCAGCACCAGCTCGCAGAAAATCCCCGCCGCCATCAGCTGCAGCGAAGGCCCGATACGGGCGGAAATCAGTTCGCTCACTTCGCTGCGCTGAATAAACGAGCGACCCAGATCGCCGTGCAGCAGCCCGTTCAGATAGCGCAAATATTGCTGATAAAACGGCAGATCCAGCCCCAACTGATGGCGGATGTTTTCGACCACTTCCGGCGTGGCGCTGCGTCCGGCGATTTGGCGTGCCGGATCGGCGGGCAGCATAAACAGCAGCAGGTAGCAGATCAGCGTAACGCCAAGCAGGATCAGCCCGGCATGCAACAGACGTTTTCCCAGAAACAGCATCAGCTTCTCCGTTTTAAACCAGGGTCGAGGGCGTCGCGCAGGGCGTCGCCGGCGATATTGAAAGCGAGCGACAGCAGCACGATCGCCGCACCGGGAAAGAACACCAACCACGGGGCCGAGGTGAACCAGGTCTGGCTTTCAAAGATGATATTGCCCCAGCTCGCGGTCGGCGGCTGTACCCCCACCCCGAGAAACGAGAGGGTGGCCTCCAGCAGTACCGTGGTGGAGATGCCCAGGGTGGCCCAGACCAGTACCGTAGGCACCAGATGCGGAATTAGATGCACGCCGAGAATGCGTAAGGTTCCGGCCCCCAGGGTACGTTCCACGGCGATAAAGTCGCGGGCGCTGAGGGCGCTGGTTTCGGCGTAGATAACCCGGGCGATCTGCACCCAGTTCACCATGGCGATCACCATCGCCACGATCCAGACGCTGGGCTGGAAAATCGCCGCCAGCGCAATCGCCAGCAGCAGCGCCGGAAACGCCATCATCAGATCGGTAAAGCGCATCAGCAGCCCTCCGATACGCCCCTGCATATAACCGGCGCTCAGCCCCACCAGTACGCCAGTCAGTACCGCAATACCGTTGGCGACCACGCCGATCAGCAGCGAAGTTCTCGCGCCGTAAATCAGCCGCGAGAACAGATCGCGCCCCAGCAGATCGGTTCCCAGCCAGTAAGTAGCGTTGGGCGGGAGCGGGGCGCCCTCAAGGCTCAGCCCCTCGACAAACTGTTCATTGGGATCGAAGGGCGTGAGCCAGGGGGCGAACAGCGCGGCCAGCACCACCAGCAGAATAAACAGCAGCGAGAGCAGCAGCGCGGGCCGCCGCAGGAGATACCCCATCCGGCTCATTGCGCCCCCCGTTCGCCGGGCGCCATCCGCAGCAACCACTGCTGCGCCACCTGCGCCACCGGCTGGTTGGTGCGCATCGATTCCGTGCGCAGGCGAACCCAGGCCTGTTGTTCATCAATATTTTCCGCCATCATCAGGGCCGCCAGCGCCCTGGTAATCTGCGGCATCGCCGCCAGACGCTGGCGCAGAAGCGCCTGCTGCTGCCGGCCGTCATTCTGCTGCTGACGCAGCCCTACCGCCATCATCAGGGTGGTATAGATGGCCCGCTGGGTAATGGGTTTGGCGAGGATCGCCGTGGCTCCCAGCTCCAGCGCGCGCTGTACCTGGGAAAGCCCCTCGTGCGAGGTCAGCGCAATCACCGGTATCCCCGCCAGATTGACCTGTTGCAGGGTCAGCGGGCTGGCGAACGCCTCCAGCTCCACCAGCACCGCGCAGGGGGTAAGCGGCGGCGCGGCCTCATCCGCCGTCAGGTGATGCCAGCGAATGCCCATCCGCGTGAGATTCTTTTCCAGCGCTTCACGGCTCCTCGCTTCACAATCCACCAGCAGGAGCGGCTGAGCATCAAAATCCGGGGACAGTAGCGTTTTCATTTCACAATCCTCAGGGTAGGTCTGGCCGAAACCGTCCGACCGTGGCGCAGGTCGGTCGCAGAAAGATAGGGGTCGGGCATCACCGGCTGCGGTTCGCTATGCAGCAGCTGAAAGCGGGTTTGCTGCAGCTCGGCGATATGGCAGGGCAGGCAGGCGTGGTTGTTTTGCGCCAGCACCGAGCGAGCGCCAGGCGACCGCGCGTCATGCTGGCGATACAGCGCCGCCAGCACCGCTTCCGGCTGGCTGTCTCCGGCCTGACGCAGGCTGTCGGCAAACAGCCTTACCGCCCGCCAGGCGCCGATGTAGTAGTGGGAGATGCGCTGCGCGCCGTGCAGCAGGCGCTGCCGCGCGCAAAAGTCGGGGTCGACGCTTTCAAAAAACGGGCCGCAGGAGAGCAGGCGCACCGCCCGCAGCGGGGCAACCTCATCGACTTCCGCTTCGGTAAAGTTACAGCTGAGCACTGCTAGCGTTCGCCGCTCGCGAACACAGGCCGCGTCCAGTGCGCGCAGAAAAGCGTAAGAGCTTTCGCCCACCAGGTTGTTGAGCACAAAATCGACATCTGTGCTGAGAATCGCCTCGACCAGCTCCGTTACGCTGCTGTTTCTCAGGTGCAGATATTTTTCACCCGCCACCGTGCCGCCGGAGGCTTCCACCACTTCGCGGGCGATGCGGTTGCTCTCCCAGCCCCAGACGTAGTTGGAGCCGGTCAGCCAGGCGCGGGTTCCGAACGTATCCAGCGCCAGCCGCAGCAGCGGCAGCAGGGTCTGGTTCGGGCAGCCGCCGAGATACACCACCTGCTCGCAGCTCTCGAACCCTTCGTAAGGACAGCCGTACCACAGCAGCAGGTTATGCTGCTCCAGGTCAGGGATTATCTCCTTACGGCTGGCGGAGGTTATGGTGCCGAAAATATGGCGGATGCCGCGATCGATAAAGTCGCTCACCGCTTCGCCGTAGGCCGCCAGCTCGCCCGCCGGGTTGATATGCCGGGCCCGGAGCTGAAATGGGGAAGCGGGATCGGCATTGATTTCCGCCAGCGCATGGCGCGCGCCGGACAGCGCGCTGTTCGCCATATGGCTATAGGTCCCTTCCGTTGACAGCAGAATGCCGATATCAATGGTTTGCACGTGCTTTGCTCTCCGCCTCAATAAAAAAAGCCCGATCGTCCTTAGCAGGACAATCAGGCTTCATTACCTGTCGATATTTAATGGGAACAAGGCTTAAGGGTTGCCCCGGCTTGTATATAACCGGCATGAAAAATTCATGCCATCTTTAAAGTTCTGCGAGATCATCAGGTTAGAATTTTTGATTTTGCGGCATTGCACTACGAGGATGCAGATTCCCCAGCATAGTGCAGGGTTCTACTGCATGGAACAGGAAGATCTCTCGATCAATATTGCGGGATATAGCTGCTAGCTTTAGCCCAAAGGGCAGGGATAATGCTTATTCGTCCTCACCCTCGGAGAGGTCTGTGTAATCATAATAACCGTTGTGACAGTTAAGAATGACGTACGCTGAGTATCGACTCTTTTCGCCAATAACCAATAATTTCCCGGACCAGGCGTTGTCTGAAAAGGAGGGCGTTGTAATGAATGCCACCTTAGATAACCCCATCTTTTCCAGACGATCGTCCTTTGCCGCCATCCTGAACCACGACTGAATGAATTTTGTTTTTATCTCTTCAGCATCAAACTTTCGACAGGATTGTTGAAATTCATCGCTGGCTGGGAAAACCCGAGAAAACGCCATCATCACGAAAATGGCGGAAATCGTCAAAACGGCCCCACATAATATCATCAGTAAGCTATACGCTAGTTTTCTCATCATTATCCATCTCCCTGTGAAAGTTTTTTCACTTCAGCCATCGCGTATTTATGCCGGGTCTGCACTATGCAGCTGGCAAAGATCTGGATGGTTCAATCTATTGATGCATCAGTATAGCGATCGGCCCGATCCGTCCAAACTTTTTCAAAGAACGATCGGTAAACAGAACGCTCCCCCGGCAGCATTGCCGATAGTCGGTGCCATACGCGGGCCATCATGGGTCCGGAAGTCATTTATCTGTCTCACTTTGTCCAATTTTCACAGATGCGGATGATTACTATTAGCGTTTTTGTCGGGGGCGTTAATCAATCATGTGCAACTCAATCATTAAATTTAAACGAACTGAATTAGCCAGTCTGATCCTGCTATTCACCTCAGCGGCCAGCGCAGCAGAGTCAGAGACGATGGTGGTCACAGCATCCGGATTTGAACAGCGGCTGGAAGATGCACCCGCGTCAGTGACCGTGATTTCAGGCGAGGATCTCCGTAAACGTTCTATCCAAAACCTGGCTGATGCCGTTCGCGATGTCGAAGGTGTAGCCGTCATCGGCGGCGCCAATGAAAATGACATCTCCATTCGCGGCATGCCGGGAGATTACACGCTCATCCTTGTTGACGGAAAGCGCCAGAGTGGTCGCGATTCCCGGGTGAATGGCAATGCCGGTTATGAGCAGAGTTTTATCCCGCCGGCGGCCGCCATCGAACGTATTGAGGTGATTCGCGGGCCAATGTCATCGCTTTACGGGTCAGATGCGATTGGCGGAGTCATCAATATCATTACCCGTAAGGTCAATAAGCAGTGGGGCGGGTCGCTCTCCTGGGACTATGCTGCTCGCCAGCATGACGACCAGGGCAATGCGGCAAACACGCAGTTTTACCTGGCGGGTCCCTTGGTCGATGACAAGCTGGGCTTACAGCTATGGGGGCGCTATCTGGATCGTCAGGCCGATGATGATGTGCAGAACACCAATGGCTTCAGCAAAGCCGACCATAAGGACGTAACCGGGAGGCTGTCATTCGCGCCAACCGATAATCAGGAGCTGCAGCTTGAAGGCGGCGTCAGTCGCCTGAAAAACGGTGACGGCGAGAGTGCAAACTGGGCGACGCGTGAACAAAAAAATAACCGCGATCACTGGTCTGTCAGCTACGACGGCCGCTGGGACTGGGGAACATCGACGGTTTCTTTTGCTCAGGAAAAAACCAGCCGTGAAGGATTAGCCAGCCCTTCACAGAGTGACGTTTACGGCCGTAAACCCACCATCAAAAATAGCGTGCTGGATGCAAAACTGATCGTGCCAACCATGTACCATACCGCCACGCTGGGCGGACAGTGGCAGGAAAATGAGCTAAAAGACTGGAACCAGGGAGATGGTACACGCCAGGATCATCGCTATAGCGTGGTGCAACGAGCGCTGTTCATCGAGGACGAATGGCGGCTCGCTGAATCGTTCTCGCTCACCGGTGGATTACGCCTTGATAATCACGAACAGTACGGCAATCACTACAGCCCGCGCTTATATGGCGTTTGGTATGTCAGTGATGAGTGGACCCTGAAAGGCGGCGTCGCGCGAGGCTTTAAGGCGCCGGAAATTCGCGCGGTGATTGACGATTACGCGGTACTGCGCCGCAATACCTGGGCCATGCTCGGTAATCCCAATCTGAAGCCTGAAACCAGTACCAATTACGAGCTTTCCGCGATGTGGTCGAATCGTGACGATCTTTCTGCCAGCGCTACGCTCTTCTACAACGACTTCCAGGACAAGCTTTCCACGCTAACGACGGATCGACGCTGGAACGGTTATATCGTGATGGAGCGTATCAATATTGATAAAGCGATCATCAGAGGCGCGGAATTAACCGGCAGCTGGAAGATAACGCCTGAGCTATCGTTAAAGGCTAACTATACCTTCCTGGATTCAGAGCAGAAAAGCGGCAGCAATAAAGGGGCGCCGCTGGCTTTAACTGCTAAGCATAAAGCCAGCCTGCGCAGCGAATGGGATTACACGGGACAAACGCAGTTTTGGGCAGCGGCTAACTATTACGGTAAAGAGTACGGGACCTCCGTTACCGCTGAGCCGGCCCCCGATTACCTGACGGCAGATGTTGGCGTGTCGCATCAGCTTAGCCGGAATCTGGCCCTCAATGGCGCTATTTACAACATTGGCGATAAGCGTCTGAACGACGAAACCTACGGTACGGTCAACTACGGTCGAACCTTCTGGGGGGGAGTGACGCTCAGCTTCTGATCGCTCCTGGCAGCAAAATCGTTGCACATAAACCGGCGGGCGAGCGATTCTTCAGGCTCAGCTCGCCGCCGTGGGCATGGACGCAAGCACGGGCAATCGATAAACCTAAACCCAGCCCGCCGCCAAAGTGGTGTCGGGCGGCGCGATTATCATTCAAGCGAACGAAGGGTTCGAAGACCTGCTCAAGCTGTTTCTCCGGGATACCCGGACCGCTGTCCAGAACATCTATCCTTACCATGTTGCTCTCCGTTGTGAGTATGACGGATGCCTCGCCTGCATAGCTCAATGCGTTCTCAATAAGATTGCTTAGTACCCGTTTTATCGCCAGCGGTCGGCAGTTGATCGTAATCTCTGCCTCTCCCTGCCAGTTAACTGACTCGCCTTTTTGGCCGTAACGATGCGTCAGATCGCTCAGTAACTTGCTCAGGTTGCAGCGGCAGGTTTTCTCCTGCGGCGTTTCATCACGGATAAAGTTCAGCGTTTCACTGACCATACTCTGCAATTCAATGAGACTTTCCAGCATGTCATCACGAGCCTCTCCGGCGTCCATGAGTTCTATCTGCAGGCGCAGTTCTGTCAGCGGCGTGTTGAAGTCGTGGCTCATTGAGGCCAGCATACGGGTCTTGCCTTCCAGATGTCGGGCAAGACGTTGCTGCATCAGATTAAAGCTACCCGTCAGGTCTTTCGATTCCCGCGGGCCAACGAGAGGTAGACTACCGGTCCAGTCTCCCCGACTAAGGGCATCAGCGGCGGCGGCAAGTCGCTGAATCGGCCTGACAACGCGGTGGGTGAAGTAAAGACTCAGCAGGATCAGCGGAACCGTCATGATGACCAGTGACAGTGAGAGCAGCTGTATCCATGCATATGCCGGATCAAGCGGCTGTATGCCGTTCAGATAAGTCCCGTCAGGCAAAGAGAGCGTCGATCGCAGCCTTAAAGGGTCGCTATTTTCCGTACTAAAGAGATGCCAGCGCGCCGGCCCACCGTTGGAACGCTCGAGCTGAAACGTCACCTGCATGTCCGGCGCAAATCCCTTTAACTTCAAAATAGCGTCACGCAGGCGCCGCTCTTCACGCCGCATGGGGAAAGGCGTCACTTCAGCATGATCGGCAATCCAGAACCTGGCGCCATCCTCACGAAGAATATGTAACGGAGAACCAGCCGCCAGCTGGCTGGTAAGATAGGCCAGCTCAATACGTTCCACAGCCAGATTACGCGTGGCAGGAGAGAGCAAATTACCGATCAGCTGAAGGCCGCCCACCGCGAGCAGATTGGCAATCACAATTGCCGAAACCATCAGCAAACCAAGCTGGCTCATCATTCTCTGCGGCAGCAGGCGTTTTAGCTGAGGCATTCGTCGCGCGCCTCAACCTGCGAAGCCAGACGGTAGCCCTCTCCCCATACCGTATCCAGCAGAACAACGCCCGGAAGCAACTGCTGCAGGCGGTTTCGTAGGCGGCTGACCTGTCGATCGATTGCCCGGTCAAAAACCTCATTTCCGGGCGTTATGCAGCGATCCATCAGCACTTCCCGGCTGAGTACAGCACCCGGGCTGGAGAGAAAAGCGGTCAGGAGCCTGGCTTCCACAGTACTCAGCTTCAGCGTTATCCCCTGTGGATTGGTGACCGTGCGGCTGACCGGCCGGTAGATCAACCCGGAAAAATTCATCGTACGATCGGGCCGTTGGTGAGCAGTATGCTGTGGCCCATCCGTTCTCCGGGCACGCCTCAGCACGGTATGGATGCGGGCAAGTAGCTCACGCGGCTCGAATGGCTTTACCACGTAATCATCAGCCCCCATCTCCAGCCCACTGATGCGGTCGTCAAGCGCGTCCTTCGCAGTAAGCAGGATGACAGGCGTTTTGTATTTGCGCTGAATCTGCTGGCAAAGCAGCATGCCGTCACCGTCAGGCAGCATGACATCCAGAACGATCAGGTTAAAGGTGTTTGAACGCAGCATTGACCACATTGAGGTGGCATCATCAGCCGTGATGACATTGAGGCGCTGACGCCGCAGCCATGCAGCAAGCGGTTCGCGAATTTTTCGGTGATCATCAACGACTAAGATACTGACAGGAAAAGAAAAGTTATCCATTATTACTGACGACTTAGACGCGGCGGAGGGAAGAATAGCATAACAATATAATGAGAATGAGTGTTATTTTCAATAATCGTGTTGGCCTCTTTATCGCAAATGGTTGGCTGCCAGTTTGCCGTGTTTCAGTTCAAACCAGACGTTCAAGGTTAAGATACTATTGAGCCTGTGTATAAGAACGCCCGGTTAATATGAGCGGCATTTATTCGAAGGAGGACTTATGGCGATGAATAAAACCGCTATAAGCATTATCGCCGTTATGCTTTGTGGTTGCGTGGATCCTGGTCGTGTTGGCATTCACCCGGAATTAAAAACGGTATATTTCGCCGGGCAAAAGCCCGCTGTAGAGAATTGTCTGTATTCAGCAGCGCTCTCGCAGAAATTGTCCTTAATGAAGGATGACCCTTTGCCTGGAGGGACGCAACGCTACAATTTGCAGGACGCCAACTATGAAGATGTGGCGTGGGTTGATGTCTCATCCTTTGGTAAAAAACAAACAAGCGTAGATTTTTATTATGCCCCTCATGCTCCGGACGTACAGAGGGCCATTTTGTCTATGATATCCAGCTGCCAAAACGACCTTTAATTACACGTTCTGCCGTGTAGCGGTTATCCGGAAGCAAATATTACGTCAGCGCGAGAAAATCAGTATGACATTCAAATTAACGGTGGCGATTGGTGTAGTTCTGGTAGCGGTAGCGACAGCCCTGTTTTTTCCCAAAATATTTCGGGAGTTGCAAACCAATAGTGAGTTAGAAAAAATGTTGCAGCAACCCGACAATACTTATCTCCTTTTCAGCCAGTGCAAAAAGGACGTTTCGGATGTTGATCGCTGCTACAACGCTTACAGTGCTGCGGTACAGCTAGCTGACTCAAAAAACTGTACTCCGTCCGGTATTGAGCTCAAGCGTAAATTTAAACGACTGGTAGAGCACTCGAAAGATCGAGATATTGAGAATGAAATAAACAAAGAGTGCCGCCTGAAGTGAGCGTTCCTTATGCAACCAGATGCCCTTCTTAACAGGGCAGCATCGACTGCGTTACCCTCAAAGGACCCCAAAAGCCGTTTTCCGGCATGTAGCGTAGCGTTTCCATGTCCATAAATATCCCAAGGCGCGAATACGGCGTATCGGCTACGGGCTGTCAAATATGCGGGTATTTTTTAGATTTAAAAACATTCAATAATAGTGGTGACAAACTCCTGCCACGTGCGGCATTCGCTGGCCTTTTTCAAATTCGGCGGCTCGAGGAGCAGTACGATAAGGTTATCGAAGATATCGTAGAACAGGGCCCTCTCGGCCTGATTAATCGAAAATAGCAGCACTACATTGACCATGTTATTGCCCCACGGGAAGCTTTTCTCGCTAATCACGACGCATAGCCCGGTTTTGTCCGCATTCATCTTCATTGAATGCGGAACGGCGATATTGCCAAAGGTGGTGGAGTAGTTGTGCTCCCGCTGGAAAACATCGTGCACGAAATCCGCATCCACGTAGCCGTGGCGGTGCAGCGCATCCGCCATAAACGGAATCGCTTCGTTTTCATCCGCCAGCTGCGGATTGTGGAAAAACAGTTTTTCGTTGGAGATAAGCTGCAGGTTTTCCAGCAGCCGGGCCCGTTTCTTCTTCTGCCGTACGCGCTCGATTTTATACTGCAGGGCCGAAATATCCCTGTCGGTCAGAAACGGATTAATATAAACCCATTCCATCAGGGTTTGCGGGATCCGCAGCGTGGAGATCAGAAAGTCAGGCGCCGGCAGGTTGGCAAACTCTTCATAGGAGGTAATTATAGCCCGAATAATAAGCTGCTGGCCGAACAGGCTGTCAATCTGCGATATTAGCTGGTTGGTATGGTTATGATAGTGCGGCACCAGCAGCACGCAGCTCACCTTATTTTGTCCGGCGATCTGGTTGCCCAAAATGCTGCCAATATGCAGCGCAATATAGGCAATTTCATGCTCGTCCACGGTGAAGCCGGTGGCCTGGCGAATTTTTTCCGAAATCGCCACCGCGCAGTCAAAAATAAGCGGGCAGGATGTCCGAATCTGTTCAGTTAGGGGATTACGGGTAACGTGCCCATGCTGAAGCCGCACCAGCAAATTTTTAATATGGATGGTGAATCGCACCAGGAACTGCTCGCTGTCGCCATCAATAAAATCATAGCGCCGCATTTCTTTGCACAGTATCGCCACCAGCTCCATGCACTCTTTGCCGGCCAGCACCTCGATATTCCCGGCGTGGATTTCGTCCATGTCGATTCTGATAAGACTGCTGAGCAGAACCACGGTGAGCGCTTCGGCTTCCTGTTCGCTATAAATCACCTCGAAGTGCTGCTCAATTTCGTTAATGACGTGGCGCGCCAGCGTTGTTTCACGCTCATCATATTTTCTTTCACCGGCAGCGGGCGAGGCGGCGGAACACGGATTAAAGGTGTGGTCGTTCCGAATGCGATCAATACTGATAACGACATCCAGCACCAGGCTTAGCAACGCATATTCGTTGATGAAGTAGTGCCAGGATTTACATGATTCGACCAGAATAGAGACCAGCTGGTCGATATCGTAGCGGGGAAATATCCGTCCGATTTCCGTCAGGCTGAGAATATTCGCGCTAAATTCCGCGTACAGAATGCTGGAAAACATCCGCCGTTTGTCCTGCTCCAGCCCCTCAATAGCCAGACAATCGTTGGTCACGGTGAGGTACAGATTAAAATCTTTCAGTTTTTTTCTGACCAGCAGCAGATCTTTTTTGACGGTTTCATAGCTGACGCACAGCACATCGCTCAGACCGTACAGGTCGGGCAGTTGCGCCGTCGGCTGGCGGCTGTTGAGGAGCTGGGTCAGCAGGTAGTTAATTCTTTCTTCCGGCGTTTGCGGCATTTTATGGGCATGGCTGGAGAGCACGCGCATGATGCGCTCTTTATCCACCGCATAACCGCGATGCGAAGACTGGATAAGCCCTGGCTCATGCGCGTTTATCTCGGCAATGTAGTTCTTCACGCTGCGATCGCTGACGGCCATATTCATAGCCAGCATCTGTGCGGTTTGCGCGTCAGCGCCGTCGAGAAACAGCCGCAGCAGTTTCAGATGCTTATTTTGCATTTCCTCTCCTTTGTCTGACGCGTTTCAGCGCGGATCTGAGCCTGCCGACAGGGCGTCTTTCCGCCGCGGCGAGCGGTTCATCACCGTGAGCCCGGCGATCGTCAGCAGCATACCCAAACATGCCCACAGCCCCAGCGTTTCATGGAAAAATATCATTCCTGACAGCGTAGCCACTACCGGTTCTATCGAGGCCATCATCGCCGCCTTGCCTGCTTCTCCCTGGCCGATCGCCTGAGTATAAAGCAGATAGGGGAGCGCCGTATTCAGTATGCCGATAACGGCTATCCAGACCACCGACCCGGGCGCCGCGTACAGGATGGCAAGTCCATGAGGTATATCGACCGCACACAGCGCGGCCGCGGTGCCGAAGATAAAACACCAGGCGGTGATCGTCAGCGGATTGCCGCGCCGCGCCTCTATTTTCGCCAGCACGGCGTAAAGCGCATACAGCAGCGCGGCGAGAAGACCAAAACCGATCCCGCGTGCGGAATAGTGCTGAGCCGCGGGGGAGACGCCGGCCGCAAGGCAGATCCCGCCTAAAGTTAGCCTCAGCGCCACCGTTTTACGCGGCGTCAGCGGCTCACGAAATACCCGGACTGAAAGCAGCATGACGATGGCCGGAGACGTATAAACCAGCACCGCGGTCAGCGAGAGCGAAAGTTCCCGTACCGACAGCACGTAGCACAGCGAGTAGAAAAACAGGCATCCTGCGCCCATTATCGCCAGCGAGGGAAGCTGGCGCAGACGGATATGCATTCCGCCGGGGCGGCGCAGCGCAATGATGCTCACCGCTGCGGCGGCAACCGTCAGGCGCAGGGCACCGATTTCGGCCGCCGTGAAGCCATAGGCGCCAAGATGGCGCATTACCAGGCCAGACGTACCCCAGCAAATGCCGGCGCCCAGCGCCAGCAATGCGGGTTTTTCTGATGCTATCAAAGCTCTTCACCGTGGCTGGCAATCGCCCGCTGATACCAGCTATAGCTTTTCTTCGGACTCCGCGCGGCGCTACCCCGGCCGTAATCGTCTAAATCAACATAGATAAAGCCGTAGCGTTTGCTCATCTCCGAGGAGGAACAGCTGACGATATCAATAGGCCCCCAGGGGAAGTAGCCAATGACATCAACGCCGTCACGGACCGCTTCTTTCACCTGCGCCAGATGCGCGCTCATATAATCGATGCGATAGTCGTCGTTAACCTCGCCATTCTCTTCTTTCGTGTCGAATGCGCCAATCCCATTTTCGGCAATCATGACGGGAACCTGATAGCGATCCCAGTAGAGGTTGAGCTTGGTACGCAGGCCGATGGGATCGATGCCCCATCCCCAGTCGCTGGCCTGAATGTTTGGGTTAGGGTAGGACGTTTTATGCTTCAGCACGCTCTGCGCGTCGCTTATACGGGTGTAGTAATATGAGATAGCGAGAAAGTCGGCCGTATTGCGTAAAGCCTCTTCGTCGCCGGGATAGAAATGCAGCTGAATATTATGCTCTGCAAAATAGCGGAACGCATATCCCGGATAGCGGCCCCGCAGCAGCACATCGCCGTAAAAATACTCCATTTGATTGCGACGCACGGTCGCCAGCACGTCTTCCGGCTTGCAGGTCGCGGGGTAGCTAATGCCGTCGGCAAACATCATGCCGATACGAAATTCCGGATTGATGCGGCGCGCAATCTCGGTAGCTTTTGCGCAGGCGACCATCTCGTTATGCACTCCCTGATATTTTGCTTCATGAAGATTGGCTACTTTATCTTCCGCAATCCCGAGGTGGTTGAATGACTCATGAACGATCAGGTTTATCTGGTTCACAATAATCCAGTACTTCACCTTGTGCTGATAGCGGGTAAAGACCGTCTCACAGTAGCGGACGAAGAAATCAACCAGCTCTCGTGAATACCAGCCGCTATAGGCGGTAGTCAGATGCAGCGGCATTTCATAGTGGGAGAGGGTGATCACCGGCTCCATGCCGTTGGCGATAATCTCATCGATCAGGTTATCGTAAAACTGCAGTCCGGCCTCGTTTGCGACCCGATCGTCGCCGTTAGGGTAGATTCTCGACCAGTTAATCGAGGTACGGAAAGCATTCATGCCGGTGGCGGCTAGCAGCTGCAAATCTTCTTTATAGGTATGATAAAAATCGATGGCATTACGTTTTGGATAAACGCCCTGGTCATCCGTCATCGCATTGCGGATATATTCGGTCGTGATCTCTTCGTTGTATTTTTTTTCGAGCGCAACATCATTACGAAAAAGATTAATATCCGCCACACACCATCCTTTACCATCCTCCTGCCAGGCTCCTTCACATTGATTAGCGGCTACCGCGCCGCCCCAGAGAAAGTTATTGGGAAATCCATCAGGAACGCTTTTACTGGTCAAAATAGGTCACTCCTTTTATTAAGCGGCCGGCTGGCCGCTGCTCGGGAACAGGGTATAAAGTACGGTTTCAGGATGCCGCAGCTTCCGATTCAACCTGCTGTTTTTCATACATTTTGAAAAAGGGATACCAGATCAACGTACTGACGGTTGCCACGACGGCGAACAGCACCAGCCCGCTTAAATCTTGCGATACAATCCACGTCGAAATAGGGAACGGGCAGTACCACATATCAAAGACGGCGGCCGGGATATTGACGACTCCCATGTCGAGAACGACATAGGTAATTAGCGGTAAAATAATGCCCTGGAGCCACAGCGGGACCATTAATATTGGGTTCCACGCTACCGCGCCAAAAATGACCGGTTCATTAATATTAAAGATTCCCGGAACCAGCGATGCCGACCCTAGCGCTTTCAATCTTTTAGATTTCGATCTGACCAGCATAATCACCAGCGGTAGGGTTGCGCCTATCCCACCGATCGCTACCCACCCGGAATAGAGCACTTCTGCCGTCACAATGTTTTTGGCTACCCCACCGGCGGCCACCGCTGCCATATTGGCGGTAATACCGGCGAGAAAAATAGGCTTGGTTATAGGGAACAGCACCCAGCCGCTGATCCCCATCGAGTAGAGAAATACGCCTAAAAAGGTAATCAGTAAAAATCCTGGCAGCGTCTGCGCGAAGCTGGTGATCGGCATAAAAATATTAAGTAATATTTGATACAGATCCAGCTGCAGTACGTATACCGCCAGCCATCCGGTCACCGTCACCACCAGGATTGGAATAATCGCATCAAACCATACCCTGACAAAATCTGGAATCGCGCTGTCTTGTTTAAAGAATGAATACCTGCCGGCAATCCCCATAATAAAGGCAACATAGATCCCGGCAATAATAGAAACAAACATCCCGCCGGCGCCAAAGTATTTAAATTGCAGGACTGAAACCTCCTGCAGTTTGACAATAATCATAAACAGGGCAATTCCGGACATACCGGCAATTAAGCGCATTTTGTTGATTTTCTTTTTTTCCATATAGTTAAATGGAATCAAAAATGCAATAAATACGGAAAGCAGCCCCATCGTGTAGCTGGATATTGTCGATAGGTTGGGGAACCACGGCAGAAAATTTTTCAGAATCGATAAAACGGTTACCAGCGAGCCAACCAGAATCATCGGCAGCACCTGCATGATTGAGTCTTTGAGCGTTAAAACCCAAACATTGCGGTTGACCTTGTTCATTGGCGGTGCAAAATGCACCTCCATCCAGTCGATAAATTTTTGCATATCGGTTATGCCTCGCTTAACCTTTCTTTAATTCGCCAAGAAGATGATCCAGCGCTTTAGCGCCATCCAGCAGTGAATAATAAGATTTATCCATTAAGATGACTTTGATGTTCATGGTTGCCACTTTTTCTTCCAGTTCCGGAATTAAATATTTGAGGTGTGGCCCAACCATCAGGCAGTCGATTTCCTGTAAAAAGCTTTCAACTTCGGCTTCGCTACGAGCAACGACGCTACAGTCGAGCCCGCGCTTTGCCGCTTCCTTGCGAATGTTCGCGGCAAGAAAACCGCTGGATGCTCCCGAGCCACAAATCAGCAATACGTTTAATTTCTTCATTTGCGTATAAACCTTTATATAAGTGTTGTGATGTAGGGTCATTTTATTATGGTCATCATTATTGCCGGCATTCAAATATGCTATTTCACTGTCGAAGTGAAAATATTTACTTACGCCGGCAGAGATGAAAATAAGTGATCGCCATCACGCTGAGTGAACGTTTTTATTTAAAAATAATTTGCTGAATCGCTTTTTTTAACGGCAATAGTCCCGGTGGTGATACTGAAAGTTCAGCAACACCCAGACGAATAAAATATTCGCTCAGCGCTAAGTCTGCCGCCAGTTCGCCGCAAACGCCCACCCATATTCCATGCTGATGCGCATGGGCGCAGACCTGCTCGATCAGGCGTAATAGCGCCGGGTGCGTCGGATCGCCGTAGGGGGCAAGCGCCTGGTTCTGGCGATCGACCGCCAGGGTGTACTGCGTTAAATCGTTGGTGCCGATACTAAAGAAATCCACCTCAGGCGCTAACAGGTCGCCGGTCAGTGCGGCCGCGGGCGTTTCGATCATTATCCCCAGCTCAATATCCGCCCGGTAGGGGACTCCTTCCGCATCCAGCTGCTGGCGACACTGCTGGTAAAGATCTTTCAATGCCCGCACTTCCCAAAGCGACGCCACCATCGGGAACATAATGGCAATGCGTCCCCAGGCGCTGGCCCGTAAAATTGCGCGGAGCTGGGTTATCAGCAGTTCTGGTTGCGACAGGCACAGGCGAATTGCCCGGCAGCCCAGCGCCGGATTTTCTTCTTTCTCCAGGCGCAGCGCTGCGGTCTGTTTATCCGCGCCGAGGTCCAGCGTACGAATAATCACCCGTTTGCCGTTCATGCCTTCGGCAACGGCGCGATAGGCGGCAAACTGCTCCTCCTCGCCGGGTAGATCCTGGCGCCCGAGGTAGAGAAATTCGCTACGAAACAGGCCGATGCCTTCTGCTCCGTTGTCCAGGGCCGACGCCAGTTCCTGCGCTGAGCCGATATTCGCGTACAGCGCGATGCGGCGTCCGCAGCGCGTGATGGCCGGTTCGTCTTTGGCGGTGAGCAGAATCTCGCGCTGCCGGGCCTGCTGTTCCAGCTCCTTACTATAACGCCGACGCGTTTCATCATCGGGCGTCAGGCAGAGGCGGCCGCTATTGCCGTCAATCACCGCCTCCAGGCCGTCCCATGCGGAGGGGAGTTCCGCCAGATCCAGGCCGACGAGCGCGGGGATCCCCATTGCGCGAGCCAGAATAGCGGTATGGGAATTGGCTGAGCCCTGGCGGGTGACGATGCCGGCGACGCGCTGCCTGTCGAGCTGTACGGTCTCGCTGGGGGTCAGATCGTCGGCAAGAAGAATTGCCTCTCCGTCGGGCTGCCGTAGCCCGGGGGCCTGATGGCCGCAGAGAATGGCAACCAGTCGCCCGGAGACATCCCGCACGTCCGCGGCGCGCGCCTGGAAATAGGCATCTTCCATGGCGGCCAGCTGGTTGGCAAACAGCTCTCCGGCCTGCTCGACGGCCCAGGCGGCGTTGAGCTTCTGCTCGCCGATCGCCTCGCGTATTTCCTGCTGGAAATCGTCGTCCAGCAGCATTAGCTGATGAGCTGCGAACAGCTGGGCGGTTTCTTCTCCGCTCTCCGCGCGGACCTTATCCTCCAGCGCCTGTAGCTGTATTAGCGCGGTACTGCACGCGCGCTCCAGTTTTGCCAGTTCCTGCTGCGGGCTGTCGATAGGCTCCGGGCTGACGTGCGATTTTGCTGGCCGGTAGCACCATATTTGCCCCCGTGCGATACCTGATGAAACGGCTTTACCTGCTACGATCTGCATGAACTTTCCTTAAGCGATAATCAAAGATGCTGCTGGAAAAAGTCGTGCAGCGCGGCGATCGCCTGCTGCTCATCCGCGCCGCTGGCGCTGATCGTCACCGTATCGCCGACCTTCACGTTCAGGCCCATTACGGTGAAGATTTTTTTCAGGCTGACCTGCCGATCTTGCCTGGCAATATGCAGAGTGGAGCTGTAGCCCAGCGCCAGCCGCACCAGCAGACCCGCCGGTCGAGCGTGGATGCCGAGATCGTCGCGGATAGTGTATTGAAATTGTTCCATTAACGTTTCCTGTTAAAAGGGAGGCGGGTAGTTTTATCGCATGCTTTTACCGCTATCTATGTGGTTCCAGCTCGCCTATGCGCTTATCAAGGGTGCGAAAGATTTTGAGCAGATGACGGCTCATCAGCAGCTCGCTATTAATGGTCATCAGCGTATCCTGCGCGTGGGTAAATAGCAGAGATGGCGGGAAGACTTCACCGTGGATTTCGCTCTGCACAATATCGGTCTGGTTGCCGTGGGCTGTTTTTATTTTCTGCTGGGCCTGGGTGATTTTTTCATCCGCGAGGCTAAACTGGTTTTTTTCAATGGCAGAGAGCGCATCGGTAATTAAAGCGCGGGCATCGCCGGCATCCATAATAATATTCATTGCCGTACTATTAATCTGTTCTGTTTTATCCATTGGTTATCTCACTATGCAGTTAATCTCTTTATTGCCGTTGTTTATTAGCTTCGGATGGAGAGAGAAAATGAACTCTTGCTGAAGAGCAGTTCACCACAGGCTTTCGGTGAGCAACAAATAAATAATTTCCCACCCGCAAGGAAGACTTTTACTTTTTTTGGCTTATATATTGTAACTTGTTGTTTTTGTTTTTTTTAATTTTGAGTGTGGTGGTGTTTTTTACTATTTATTATAGTTGGGTTGAGTCGATTTTAATTTAATTGTGAAGTGTGTCACATTATTAGACTATCGTATGTAGGTGACTGCTGCTCCGATCTTTTTCTATCGCCGCTTAATAACGCTAGTATCCGCATGGAAATGATGATCCTATCGCTATTGAATGGAATGCAAGGTGGTTTTTATCGAGCAGTATTCCAGCCAGGCTATTTAGCATTACCGTTCCTGGCAATAAATTAGCGGTGTTCAGCATTGAAACCGATGAAATCACTGCCTTAACCAATAAGAGTGATGAGCTAAGGTATGCAGATATTATCGCTACCAATATCTAATATGGCCGGATACCGGCAGAAGGGCGGACATGAGTCTGAGCCGATGGCGTTTCACTCCCGCCGCTTTTGAGGGGGAGATTGCCCGTGGTTTAATTCACGCCCGTTTGCGAAGGCATCGGAAAAGGCCGGCATACCGATGCCGGAGGGGGGAGCTTGCGGTTCGTATCCTTCCGTCCACTGCCGCCGAAAGCTCATCATCTGCTCCGGGTCGACTGCCCGCTGGCGGAGGGCGGAAACACCCGAGCGCACAGAAAATCGACCATAGCCCGAACTTTCGGCGAGGGATGCCTGCTGGCGGGCCAGAGCACGTGGAATACGCCAGCGCGTTCCACGCGATCGGCCAGAATGGCGCACAAGCGTCCATCCGCCAGCGCTTCCCCGATCGAGAATTCCGGCAGATAGGCGATGCCCAGGCCTTGAAGAGCAAAGCACACCCGCGTCTCAATGTTGTTGCAGATCATCGAGGTGGGAAGCTGCAGCTCGGGGTCTCCAGGCGCCTGCCGTAGCGCCCACGGCTCCAGCTTGCCGCTGTTGGGAAAGCGGTAGTGCAGGCAGGTGTGCTCCAGCAGATCGGCAGGCACTTTGGGTATACCTCGCCGCGCCAGGTAATCGGGAGAGGCGACCAGCATCGAGCGGAAGGTGCCCAGTCTCCGCGCCGACAGGCGCGAGTCCGTCGGGTTTCCCGTTCTCACCACCACGTCGAAACCTTCTTCGATCACATCGACCAGCCGGTCCGTGAAGTCGAGATCCAGCTCGATGGCCGGGTACTGGCGCATGAACTCGCCGAGCACCGGCAGCACCAGCGAGCTGACCAGAGGCAGGCTGACCCGCAATCGGCCGCGCGGCGCAGCCGTCGCCTGCGACAGCTCCAGTTCCGCGGCCTCAATCTCGGCAAGGATGCGGCGGCTGCGCTCCAGGAACAGCGTACCCTCGGCCGTCAGCGTGACGCTGCGGGTGCTGCGATGAAACAGACGCACGCCGAGCTTCTCTTCCAGCCTCGCCACGCTTTTGCCGATGGCCGATGCCGATACGCCCAGCAGCCGGCTGGCCGCGACGAAGCTGCGCGTCTCGGCGACCCGCACGAACACCACGAAGCCGTTAAGGTTGTCCACTTCACCCCTCCATTACGGACAAATAGTTCCGCTAAGAAAGGAACTGTACCCTACTTTTTCTTTAATAGCTGCGTTTCTATCATGGCGGGAATGTTCACTGATGAAAGGAATTTCCCATGTCGGTTCCCGCATTTTCGCTGCAGGCAGGCGTCCCGCTTGCGCCTCTGTCCGCCCGCATTCAGGCCGTTGTGCAACAGGCGCTGGACGAGCGGCGTCTGGTCGGTGTCGTGGTCCTGGCGGCCCGCGACGGCGCGCTTATTCACCGCCAGGCCGCCGGCTGGGCCGATCGCGAAAGTCGTCGGATGATGACCGCGGATGCGCTCTTCCGCCTGGCATCGGTGAGCAAGCCTATCGTCTCAACGGCGGCGCTGGCGCTGGTGGCGCAAGGCAGGCTCAGCCTGGACGACAGCCTCGATCGCTGGTTGCCCGAGTTCAGGCCACGATTGGCCGACGGCCAACCTGCGCGGATCGCCGTATGGCAGCTGCTAAGCCATACGGCAGGGCTGGGCTACCGATTCTTCGAGGCTGATGCCAACGGGCCCTATGCGCAAGCCGGCGTGTCGGACGGCATGGATGCGTCCGGGATTAGCCTGGCGGAGAACCTGCGCCGTATCGCCAGCGTGCCGCTGCTGTACGAACCAGGCACGAGCTGGGGTTATTCGCTGGCCACCGATGTGCTGGGCGCCTTGATCGAGCGAGTGCATGGCGAACCGCTTGACGCAGCCGTGCGCCAGCTCGTGACCGGCCCGTTGGGCATGGCGGATACCGGTTTTGTCGCGCCGGATGCGCAGCGCGTAGCGACCGCCTACGTGAGTGATGCGCCTCAGCCGCACCCGCTGGCGGAAGGTGAAACCGTTTCGCCCTTCGAGGGGGCGGTCGGCATTCGCTACAGCCCTGCACGCATCTTCGATCCGCAGGCATTCCCTTCGGCTGGCGCGGGCATGGCGGGCACGGCCGAAGACTTTCTGCGCCTGCAGGAAGCCCTGCGTCAGGGCGGCGGTGCGATTCTGCCCAACGCATTGATTGCGGAAATGGCGCGCGATCGGACGGGGGATCTGGAGCTGCCCAATGCGCCGGGATTCGGCTTTGGGCTGGGGTTTTCGGTCTTGCGCGATCGGACGCTGGCCGCTTCGCCCGAGTCGGAGGGCACCTGGCGTTGGGGAGGCGCCTACGGCCACTCCTGGTTCGTGGATCGGGCGCTGGGGCTTAGCGTCGTCGCTTTCACCAACACCTTATACGAAGGGATGTCGGGTCGTTTCGTCAGCGATCTGCGCGATGCGGTCTACGGTGCCCTGGAGGCTGAGCGATGAGTTCGACTCCTCAGGATCGCATGCCTGTCGCATCGCTACTGGCGCTTGCGATGGCGGCTTTCATCACTATTCTGACCGAAGCGCTGCCGGCCGGCCTGCTGCCCCAAATGGCGCAGGGCCTGGCCGTCTCCGAGGCGTGGGTCGGCCAGACGGTCACTATCTATGCCATCGGTTCGCTGGTGGCGGCCATTCCGCTGACCGCCGCGACGCAAGGGGTCCGTCGCCGGCCGCTGCTGCTGGCCGCCATCGCCGGCTTCGCCATCGCCAACACGGTGACGACGCTTTCCGCCAGCTATGCGCTGACGATAGTGGCACGCTTCCTGGCGGGCGTTTCTGCTGGGCTACTGTGGGCTCTGCTGGCCGGCTATGCGGCGCGGATGGTGCCAGAACATCAGAAGGGCCGCGCCATTGCTATCGCGATGGTGGGCACGCCGCTGGCGCTTTCTCTGGGGGTACCTGCCGGTACTTTGCTTGGCAATCTGCTGGGTTGGCGCATCTGTTTTGGCATCATGAGCCTGATGGCGCTAGTGCTGATGGGCTGGGTGAGGCTGAAAGTGCCGGACTTCGCGGGGCAGTCGGTGGAAAAACGCCTGTCGCTGGGGCACGTGTTCACCCTGCCGGGTATTCGCCCGGTGCTGTTCGTCGTGCTGGCCTTCGTTCTCGCGCATAACATCCTCTACACCTACATTGCTCCGTTTCTGCTGGCGGCGGGAATGGTGGAGCGCACGGATTTGGTACTGCTGGTTTTTGGTATTACGTCGGTATCCGGTATCTGGATCATCGGTGTGCTGATCGACCGGTATCTGCGGGTGCTGACTCTGGCAAGTACGGTCTTATTCGGCGTTGCGGCGCTGATGCTGGGCATAGCCGGCACCGAGCCCATCGCGGTCTATGCGGCGGTGGGTACCTGGGGGCTGGCTTTCGGTGGCGCAGCGACCTTGTTCCAGACCGCGCTGGCCAGAACCGCCGGCGATGCTGCCGATATCGCGCAGTCCATGCTGGTTACAGCCTGGAACGCGGCGATTGCCAGCGGAGGTATTGTTGGCGGCGTGCTGTTAGATCGTCTTGGCGTAGGGGCATTCTCTCCTGCGCTCCTGGTGCTACTGCTGGCTACGCTCCTGGTGACCTGGTCGGCCAGATATCACGGCTTTCCCGCGTCAGTGGGATGAGATCAGATGGAGCCGCGCCATCTTTCTTATTTCCTTGCCGTAACGCTCACGCGGCCATCAGCGTGAGCGTTACATGGTTCGGCGCAACCGGCTGAGCGCTATTAGGCAAATCCAGCCTGTTACAGCATTTTTGCCCACGCGTGGCCAGGGTGCAGGCGATCGAGACAATCCCGCAGCCATAAGCGCTCAGACGGAAGTAATCCCGGCGCGGCCTTCGCGAAATCTTCCTCGTCCTTCGCCCGGCGGTATCTGGCCTTGAACAGCAGCACGGCAGAAGGGGTGAGGTAAGGGACTCCTTCCGCGGTCAGCGCGACCATTTCGCTGCGGGGGCGCGTGATTTGCCGATCCCGCTTATAGACCCAATGCTCATCCGTTCCCGGCTCAATCATCATATCCGCCCGCCAGCGGTCAGCGGGGCGATCGAAACACCAGATCTGGGCAATCTCCGCCTTCGGTTCCCGGTCGGCCGCCAGCCGTTCGAGCACACCGTCATTAACGGTGTAAAATTCCAGATCGCGCAACTCATCGCGGAAAATGCGCAGATCTTCGCGCAGGATCGTGAACTCGAGATCCTCATGCTCGCGCGTCTTCTCCCCGTGCCACAGGTCGAGAGCAGCCGCCAACGACGCACCAGGGCCTCGATACGCGGCTCAGCCGACCAGATAGCTCGGCGGGGCTCCAGGGCTCCCACTTTTCCTCGTCCGGTACAACCTGTCGATCGTTCATGCTATCGGTTCCCATTATCTGGTTGTCATCGGCCGGCTTTGGCTTTGCTGACGCCGGATCGCCGCCTCGGTTACGCCGTCAGAAACACTACCGCAGCGATGAAGACAATCACAGGAAAAGTAATCCCTGTTTTATCATCCCTCATTGTGGTGCTGGCCTGATAAATTCCCGTTTTTTTCCCGGATGGCGTTGTAACAGAAGTCTTTTTTATTTTTTAAGTTCAGCTGGCTGGATGATTTTAGCGCGTTGAAATTCTTCTTTACTCTACCGACATCAACCGGCATCAAGTAGTATCTGTTGGTATATGTGATGGTACGCCTGTTCCATGAAACCCTGTACCAGCAGCCAGCAACTAAACGGCAGGTCGCTAATGGCATTGGCCTTAGCGAACAGAAACAGGCTTGCTTGATTATTTATGCAGGAGATGAGATATGACAGATGCGCCACGCGGGCGGGGAAGGCCCCGGAAAACGGAGAGTACATATTCAGATACGCGTAATGATTTGATCCGCAGCGGGCTCGAACTTCTGACGCAAAATGGTTTTCTTTCTACCGGCGTCGATGCCATCGTCAAGAACGCAAATGTCCCTAAAGGCTCATTTTATTACTACTTTCAAAGCAAAGAAGAATATGTGCAAACCGTGCTGGGCGCATATGACAGTTTTTTTGAACACAAACTAAAAAAACATCTTCATAATAAATCCGGTACCCCGATGGAGCGCATGGAAAGCTTCATCAACGACGCCTGCGAGGGGATGAAAAAATACGAATTCACCAGAGGGTGCCTTGTTGGCAATATGATGCAGGAGAGCCCGGGGCTTCCGCCATCATTTATAAAGCAGCTTCAGGATATTTTAGATAGCTGGCAAAACATCGTTTCCTCCTGTCTCTACGATGCGCTATTAGCTGGTGATATCACCTCCGATGTTAATGAAAAACAGCTGGCGGCTATTTTCTGGAGCGGTTGGGAAGGGGCCGTGATGCGGGCGAAGCTTTATTGTTCAACGCAACCCATTCACGACTTCTGGGACTATTTTAAAATCTCCGTCAGATATCGCCATGAGCAGAATGAATTCAGTGAGAAGCTGGTTTAAGGGCCCGGAAGCGAGCCCTTGGCAAAGTTTGATACTTAGCTATCCGTCTGCTTTTCTCTCAGGATATATTGGCAGCGGCCTTAGTTGCACTGAATAACCGCGCGCCCGCGGATTTCGCCATTAAGCAACTTTTCAGCGACATTGATTGCTTCACTGAGAGGGTAAACGGTGGTCATGCTCTCCAGCTTAGCGAGCGGTAAATGTTGTAAAGCTTTCAGCCAGATGCCCGCTCTTTTCTCTTTAGCGAACATGACGCTGTCAACGCCCTTTAAGGTGATCCCGCGGAGGATAAACGGCGCCACGTTGCCCATCAGCTCCATACCCTGAGCCATACCGCAGGCAGCAACAATTCCGCCATATCGTACCCCGGCACAGGCGTTGCAGAGGGTGTGGCTACCAACGGTATCAATGGCCGCCGCCCAGCGTTCTTTTTGCAGCGGCTTGCCTGGGTTTGAGAGTTCTGCACGATGAATAATGTCGTTTACGCCTATCGTTTTATAGAGCCAGGGCGCCTCTTCAGGACGGCCGGTAGAGGCCGTAACGTGGTACCCCATAGACGATAGGATCATCGCCGCGATGCTTCCTACCCCTCCGCTGGCGCCGGTAACCAGTATCGGGCCATCTTCAGGCTTAACGCCATGATTGAGAAGCGCGTCCACGCACAGCATCGCGGTGAAGCCTGCGGTCCCAATGGCCATGACGTGTTTGCTGCTTACCCCAGCCGGAACAGGGGTCAGCCAGTCGCCATTAACCTGGGCCTTCTCTGCAAGTCCGCCCCAGTGTTTTTCGCCAACGCCCCAGCCGGTCAGGAGGACCTTATCGCCAGCCTGATAGTCGGGATGAGAGCTGGCGGAAACCGTACCGGCGAAGTCGATGCCCGGCACCATCGGGAAATGGCGGACGATAGGGCCGCGTCCGGTGATGGCCAGGGCATCTTTATAGTTGATGGATGAGTAGTCGACATTGACGGTCACATCCCCCTCGGGTAGCTCACTTTCCGCTATTTCAGCAAATAGTGCGGCGTAGCGATTTTCTACTTTATTGATTAATAATGATTTAAACATTTTCACCTCGTGTGTCTGGTTGTATGACAGTCAGGTATTCAGGAGTATATAAAAAATATTGACCGATCGTCTAATAATCATCATTACTATCCCTGTGCTGTCCGATATTCAAGAATTGTTCGACTTGTCATCGCCTTATCGAAGGCGTTCTTGATAAATATCAACGTGAGGTCAGATTTGTCGTGTCTGAAACGGGGAGGCATTCAGGGCTAAGCGAGCACCCGATACCGCCGAACGGTGATGGACGACCTCCACTCCGGTCGTCGTCACGTCCGTTGCGGCGGTAGTACCTTTATGCTAATGCTCTTAGGAAAATCAGCGTAAACTCGGGGCCTGTTAACGATGGCAGAAGAAGACGGTATTTTTGATACGATTATTAACCGGGCCGATTCTCCATCAATCAAATGGGGAGGTTCCCGGCAGGCTGAAGTCATTTCGTTTGGCATAGCTGATATGGATTTTCAGTCCCCATCCTGCATTCGCAATGCATTAATAAACAAAGCTAAAAGCGGTCTCTATGCGTACGAGTATAAAACGGATGGTTACTACCAGGCGATTAGCGGTTGGTTCAACGATCGTCACCACTGGACAATTGAAAAAGAGTGGCTGACCGACGGCCCCGGAAGCTGGGCCATGCTCGCTCTGTGCCTTCAGGCATATACGATGCCAGGAGATAACATCCTCATCCACGCTCCCCATTTTCATCCTGCGGTTAGCGTCATAGAAAGCGCAGGGCGAAAGATTGTCGCGCAAGCGCTCGCTTTCGATGGCGTCAGATACATTTTTGACCCGCGTATCTTTGAGGAAACCCTCGTCAGACAAAACGTCAGACTGTTTTTCCTTATGAATCCTCATAACCCAACCGGCCTGATGTTCAGCAGAGCAGAGTTATCCGTTATCGCAGAGATCTGTGAAAAGTACGGCGTGCTGGTGGTTTCAGATGAAATCAACGGCTATCTGACCTACGACGATGCCGTATTTGTTCCCTACGCCAGTCTATCTTCGGTTAGTCGCCTTAATTCAATCACGCTTACCTCCCCGTCCAAGGCCTTCAATCTGCAGGGGCTGACCTATGCGATCGGCATCATCCCCGACAAAGTAAAGCGGCAGAAACTGCAACAAGTCCGGGTCGGTATGGGCGTTGATTTTGCGACTAATGTATTTAGCATTGCGGCAGCCGAAGCCGCTTATCGCTATGGAGGAGAATGGCTCATTTGCCTTAACCGCTATCTCCAGGGCAATCTGGATTTTATGGATAGCTATCTGAAGACCAACCTGCCGCAGGTAAAACTGATCAGACCGCACGGCGGTTATATCGCCTGGCTGGATTTCACCGCGCTTCGCCTCACTCCTGAGGCACTCAGAAACATCATCCTCGAAAAAGCCAAGGTAAACCTGACATGGGGAGAATCGTTCGGTCACGAAGGCGAGGGATTCGAGCGTATCAATTTTGCCTGCCCCAGAGGAACCCTGGCGAAAGGGCTTGAGCGAATCAAAAACGCATTTTCCTGACTCAGGTACCGCAGACCGGCCCTGGATTAAAACGGTGCCTGGTTTTGCCTCAGGATCGTTCCTTTGCCAGCCTGCGGGCCTGCCCGTTCACGTCAGCCACGCCCGGCGCGCGATTACGCAGTAAACAGCAAGAAAATAGCGAACTGCGGGTCCGGGCTGATCCACCGTCGGGCCACCGTCCAGCCCTCGCGTTCCACCAGGGTTGTAAAGGCCGCGGGGGTGAATTTATACGAGTTTTCCGTGTGCAGGGCTTCCCCCGCCGCGAAGTGGAAGACCCGGTCGAGAACGCGTACCTCCTGTTCGCGCCGGCTGACCAGCCACATTTCCATCCGGCTCGCCGCGGCGTTCCACACCGCACGATGCTCGAAGGCGTCAGGGTCGAAGTCGCCGCCCAGTTCGCGATTGATCCGCGCCAGCAGATTCCGGTTGAACGCCGCGGTGACGCCGCCGGCGTCGTCGTAGGCGGAAAGCAAAGTCGCTTCATCTTTCACCAGGTCGACGCCGACCAGGAACTGCGATCCGGCGCCGAGCAGCAGTCGCACGCGGCTCAGAAACGCAGCCGTGTCGCCGGGCGAGAAGTTGCCGATGGTCGAGCCGGGGAAGAAACCGATGCGGGGACGACCGTGAGCGTCCGGAGGCAAGGACAGCGCGGAGGTGAAGTCCTCCGCCAGCGGGCAAACCGCCAGGCCGGGATAGTCGTCGCGGATCGCCGCCGCGGCCCGCTCCAGCGCATCTACGCTGATGTCCACCGGCACGTAGGCAGCGAGCCGAGGCGCGGCGTCAAGCAGCACGCGGGTCTTCAGGCTCGCGCCGCTGCCGAACTCGACCAGCACCGCGTCATCGGCAATGCGGTCGGCTATTTCGGCAGCGGCCGCGCGCAGCAGCGCAAGCTCGATTCGCGTTGGGTAGTACTCGGAAGTCTGGCAGATGGCTTCGAACAGACGCGAACCCGCATCGTCATAGAAATATTTCGGCAGGAGGTACTTGTCCGGTCGCGCAAGCCCTGCGAGCACGTCCTCGGCAAAAGCCGACGGCAGTCGCGCGTTCTCCCCGGCGGCGTCCCCGGCAAGCCGCACGCCGCTGAACATCCACCGCGCCTCTGGCGGGAAAAAATTGCGATAGGTCGCGCGCGTATGGCCGGGGGGCGTGATCGACGAGCCGCCGCGCAGGCTCATCTGCCCGACCATGAACTTGCCGTTGTACTCGCCGACGGCTCCGGGCTGCGGATGGAAGCCCGGGTAGGCGTCGTAAGCGCTGCGGGTCCATTGCCAGGCTTCGGTATACAGATCACGCAGGCCCGCGGCGGTCACCGCCGCATGCTCCCATTCCGCCTCGGTCGGCAGGCGTGCGCCCGCCCATTCGGCGTAGGCGACCGCTTCGTAGTAGCTGACGTGCAGGACCGGCGCGCCGGGATCGACAGGAGCTCGTCCTTGCAGGCCAAACTCAGCCCAGCCATCGGATTCGCGACGCCAGTATAGCGGCGCCTGCCAGCCCTCGGCCTGTACCGTAGCCCAGCCACTGGCCAGCCAGAGCTCCGGCCGGCGGTATCCGCCATCGGCTATGAAAGCCATCCACTCTCCGTTCGTCACCAGGCGGTCGGCCAGCGCATAGGGCTGCAGATAGACCCTATGACGCGGGGTTTCATTGTCGAAGGCAAAGCGGTTCCCGACGGCGCCAATCTCGACGATCCCTCCCTCGACCCGGCACCATTTCAGCGGGGCGGCTGGCGGATACGTTCGCGCCGGTCCCGGCCGATAGGCCGGAGTGAGCGGCGAACGTGAGAACAGGTGCAGCACATCCATCAGGATGAGCTCCTGGTGCTGCTCCTCGTGAGCCAGACCCAGCTCAATCAGCGGTGCCAGGGCCGGGGAAATCGAGCGCAGCAGGCGCGCCATACCCGCATCGACGTAGGCCCGGTAGCCCAGCACATCGCGGGCAGAAGGGCGGGTAATAAGGCCTCGTTCGGGGCGGGGCTGGCGCGGCCCCACGGCCTCGTAGTAGGAGTTGAACAGATAGCCGAAGGACGGGTCGAATGCGACGTAGTCCGCCAGGTGCGGCAACAGCAGAAAGGTCTCGAAGAACCAGCTGGTGTGGCCCAGGTGCCATTTGGTCGGACTGGCATCGGGCATCGATTGTACCACCTGATCCTCGGGGCTCAACGGCGCGGCCAAAGCCTCGCTCCTGGCACGCACCCGGCAATATAGCTGATAAAAATGGTCCCCGTTGTCGACGGGGACGGGGGCATTGCAAAGTTGTCTCATTTGGGTCATTCCTGAACGTCCAAAGACAGGGAGTCATATCGCCCTGGCTCAGGCGATGCTGCTGTCCAACGGGTAGAACCGATCAGTCGGCGAGCACGGCGCGCTGGCGGACATTCTTGACGGTCAGCCAGATCGCAGAGACGAGAAAGTAGAACGCGCCGAAGGCCGCATAGGGAGCAACCGTGGTCACGTCCAGCGCCATGCCGCTATGAGCCTGCTTGAACATGAAAGCGCCGGCGAGCGCGGACTGGGCGCCGCTGAGGATCATCGGCCATTGGCCGCTCGTCGTTTTCCAGCGCCGCACGCCCGTAGCCAGCTGCAGCAGGCCGGAGAAGATCGCCCAGGCGCCGAACACCGTAATCACCATAGGCATGCCGACGGTAAGCGCTCCGCAGACGGCGAGGGCGATGATGATGCTGACGATGAAGTTGAACTTTTGCGATGGATTCGCGCCCAGGCCGCCGCTTCTGCGCGCGTCCAGATAGTTAGCAAAGGCGTCCCAGGCCGGATACAGGATCAGCAGGGCCGCACCGACGGCGGGGTTGTGCTTGCCGACGAAAGCGGCAAGAGCGATCCAGACAATCGACACCCCGGTGCGCAGGAAGTAGTAGGTCTGGAGCCATTGGTTCAGCGACCGATTAGCGGTGGCAGCGGTATTTGGCATGTCAGTTCTCCCGGTCGTCAGGCCATCAAAACCGTTAACGACCTATTAGTAGGTAGAATGTAAGGGTGGTTGTGTCCCTGCCATACGCGCGGGGACTGACTTGAGTACAGGGCAGCAAAGTGACGGCTGGATGAGACGGTTCGTCTAATGATGTTTCTGCTCAAGTGAACAGACATTAACCTACTAGTAGGTAGGTGGTCAATGTGTTATCTTGCATAACCGTGGGGGCTGGCGCGAGGGAGTGATAGCTATGGCAGGGTTTATGCGAACTTTAACAAGTATTCAGGTGATAAACACTCTGCTTTTAGGCGCAATCGTGGGCTTTAAGCCGGCCTGTTAAGCTTTTCCGGTCATAGAAAAACCGATCCGCAGCCTGACCGCGGACCGTGTGAGAATATCCCTCCAGCCAGGAATGTTTCCTTGCTGATGACGCTGCGATTCTGAGACAACACATGCCATATAAACCACAGGATATAGGCCATCTGGCTGCCGGTTTGCCATCCATTGAGTGGCTTTTTATGGCGTCGGTGACTTTAGATATCAGCGTAGGTGGGACATCGGCGACGCTGCTTTAAACGCGCTGACGATTGCGTGCGCGGCCATGCCGCTGGCGTACAGGCATTAATTTGGCCGGCCATTTGGCGTGATGTGGGGCAGGATCTTCTTAATCAGCCGGCGATTCAGATCTCTTTTTTCAGCAGCTGGAAAAACTCTGCGATTTTCTCATTATCACGCTTGTAGTATGTCCAGGGGCCGATGCGCCGGGATGTGACAAGCTGCGCTCGCTGCAGGGCGGCAAGATAAAGCGATACGGTAGACTGCGACAATCCCACCTTTTCCTGGATAATGCTTACGCACACGCCAACCTCATCTGCATCAGCATCTGGCTGATGAAAATGTTTTTTAGGTTCTTTAAGCCACTGGAGAATTTCTTTTCGCACTGGATTGCTTAGCGCTTTCAGAACCTCATTTAGTTTGATTTCAGACATTCTCGCTAAGCTCCTGTAGATAAGTTGTCATATCCCAATATTACAATACTTAGATATGATATGCATCATCTCTGCCTGGGCGGCAGAGATGATGTTTTACCAACTGATCATTTGTAAAGAGGATAGTCGGTATAACCTTTTGCTGAGCCGCCATACATAGTAGAAGGATCGACTTCATTGAGCGCCCAGCTATTTGCCAGCCGGGCTGGTAAATCAGGATTCGCGATGAAGGGGCGGCCAAACCCAAAAATGTCTCCCCAGCCGGCATTCAGGATCCGCTCAGCACGCTCTTTTGTATAACGACCGGCATACATTATGGTGCCGCTGAAAATGCTGCGCACCTGCTGGTAGAACAATTCCGGCAATTCAGGCGCGTTATCCCAGTCGGCCTCAGCGAGGGAAAGGTAGGCGATGCCGATTTCCTGAAGAATTTTAATCGCTTCAGTGTAGGTTTCGTGCGGATTGTCCTCCACAAGCCCGAGATATACGCGCTCTTCATTGGTGCTGGCAAACAGAGGAGCAAAACGCACTCCTACGCGATCTTTACCGACCACGTTTGCCACCGCTTCAGTCACTTCGCGCAGAAATCGCAGGCGATTCTGCAGCGAACCGCCGTACTCATCATCGCGTTTGTTGCTATGAATGGACATGAACTGGTTAACCAGATAGCCATTTGCGCAGTGGATTTCTACCCCATCAAAACCGGCGTTCAGCGCATTTTGCGCGGCGCGGGCATACATGCGGACAATCTCCTTTACCTCGCCGGTTTCGAGGGCGCGCGGCATCGACGCGACGGCCAGGGTGCCGGTTCCAGGCCCGGTTTCGATGAAAACTTTAACGTTATTACCGGCGGGAATCGCGGAAGGTGCGACGGGGGCTGCACCTCCTGGCTGCAGGGACGTATGGGATATCCGCCCGACGTGCCACAGCTGGGCAAAAATAATCCCTCCTCTGGCGTGTACGGCGTCGGTGACTTTCCGCCAGCCCTCTACCTGCGCGGCGTTGTAGATCCCCGGAGTCCACGCATAGCCCTGTCCGCGAGGCTCAATCTGCGTCCCTTCAGTCACCATAAAGCCCGCTCCGCTTCGCTGGGCATAGTATTCAGCCATCAGCTCATTGGGGATATCGCCCGGCTGCGAGCTGCGTGAGCGGGTCAACGGCGGCAGGACGACGCGGTTTTTCAGCGTAAAATGGCCAATCCTGGCGCTGGTGAAAAGGCTATTCGATTTCATTAAATACCTCGATATATAGAAATTTAGATATTGGTGGTTAAAGTAAACTCAGAACAGATTGAAAGGCTGTTCAGCCAGACTGATGTAAATGTTTTTCTTCTGCGTATACGCATCGAGGATAGATTTATGGGTTTCACGACCTAAACCGGATCTCTTATAGCCGCCAAACGGGGCATGAGCCGGGATCTCATGGTATGTATTTACCCAGATACGACCGGTTTCTATCGCCCGGGATACGCGTAGTGCCCGGTTGATATCCTGCGTCCATACCCCACCGGCCAGTCCGTATTCGGAATCATTTGCCAGCCTGATAACTTCTGCTTCGTCGTCAAACGGGATGACGCACAATACCGGACCAAAGATTTCTTCGTATGCAACCCGCATGTCGTTGCGCACGTCCACCAGGATGGTGGGTTCGATGAAATATCCGTTGTCGTATTTTTCACCCTGGAGACGTTTACCGCCGGTCAGAATGGTGGCTCCTTCCTCTTTCGCGATCGCAATGTAGCCGAGGATGCGATTCATCTGGGTTTCGCTGATCTGGGCGCCCATCTGAGTCTGCTCGTCAAGCGGGTTACCGACGCGGACGTGGGTGAAATGCTTCATGAGTCGTGCCAGGAAATCCTGGTACACCGAACTGTGCACAAACAGGCGGGCGCCTGATTCACATACCTGACCCTGATTCCAGAGAATGGCCAGCGCGGCCCCTTCAACGGCACGATCCATGTTGGCATCAGGGAAGACAATGTTGGCAGACTTGCCGCCCAGTTCCAGCGTGGCCGGAATGATTTTCTTCGCTGCTGCCGCGGCGACAATTTCGCCGACGCGGGTAGAACCGGTAAAGGCCAGCTTACGGACGTCCGGATGATCGAGCAGAGCCTGGCCGGCAGTCGCTCCCAGCCCGGTCACGATGTTGACCACCCCGGCCGGAAGAACCCGGGCAAAGATTTTTGCCAGTTCCATAATGGTGACGGGGGTCATTTCTGACGGTTTGATCACCACGGTATTGCCGGCGGCAATCGCCGGGGCAATTTTCCACGCGGCCATCAGCAAGGGGAAATTCCACGGAATAACCTGACCGACTACGCCCAGCGGTTCGCTGAGAACGATGCTAAGGGTATTTTCATCAAGCATCGTCGCTTCATCGGACTGGCTGCGGATAACGCCGGCAAAATAGCGAAAGTGGTCAATGGCGCCAGGGATATCAATCATCCTCGATTCCCGAATCGGTTTGCCAACGTCAAGGGCCTCCAGAATGGCAAAGCGTTCAGCCTGTTCTTCAAGCTGGTCTGCAATTTTAAGAAGGGCGAGGGATCTCTGTGCGACCGTTGTTTTTTTCCAGGATTCAAATGCCTGTGTCGCAGCCTGAACTGCACGGTCGATATCGCCGGCAGTCGCATCCGGGATGCGGGTAATGAACTCGCCGTTAGCAGGATTACGGCTTTCAATAGTTCGCCCGCTTTCTGAATTAACCCACTGATTATTGATGAATAAACCGTACTCCTGGTCTGGTTTGAACGGCGTTTCGGTGGTGTTCATCTATAGCTCCATATGACGTTGTTTTGCGATGTTGTAAATACACTATTCTACATATTTATATTTATCAATATGTATATGTAAAAAATTTAAGCGCAACGAGCGGGGATTTTTAAAAATCCATTAAAAACAAATGATTAATTTTTTTGCGTGAAGTGGTCTGAGCGCTGTGTATAAAAAAGGGTCTCAGCTGATTGGATCGGATCTTCGGAGAAGGGCGTTATACAGAAAAGCCCGGTTTTCGGTCAGGAAAAGCGGCATCATCGGGGGGCCTCCTAAGGAAGGGGAAGAGGAAAACGGAAGCCCCTCGAAATCGGAGGGGCGATTAGCCAATGATTTATTTCGTGGTGTAGCCACCGTTGACCAGAATCGTCTGTCCGGTCATCCACCAGCCGTCGCTAACTAAAAAACGGATCCAGGGAACGATGTCACTGATATCCGTCAGGCCAGTTTTACTGAAGGGGGACAGGGCTGCTGCTGTTTTATGATAGGCGACGGCATCGGCACCTTCGGCGGGGTAGAAGAAGGGCGTGTCCATGGGGCCTGGGCCGATGGCCGTGACGGAAATACCGCGTTCACCCAGCTCTTTAGACGCCGCTCGCGTGAAGTGTTCAACCGGCGCTTTCATACCGGCATATGCCGAATAGAATGGCGTGTAAGCCCCAAGAAGCGAGGTCACTAACGTACAGATTTTTCCGTTATCTTTAACGTGTTTACCCGCTTCTTTCAGGAAAAAGAAGGCAGTTTTAGCGTTAACGGCGCTCATTTCATCGAACTCCGCCTCGCTGATTTCAGCCATCGGTTTCTTGAGAACTTTACCTACGGTATTGATGGCAATATCGGGTTGCCCCACCGCTGCCGTGGCATCAGCAAAGAGTTTTTCCATCGCGGCGGCCGAAGTCAGATCGGCCTGCAGCGCAACGGCTTCGGCACCGACGGATTTGATCCAGGCAACGGTAGCTTCGGCCTCTTCACGCGTCGCATTACTGTTGTAGTGGATAGCGATGGCGCGGGCGCCCTGCTGGGCGAAGTCTCGGGCAATGAGTCCTCCGAGATTCTTTGCCCCGCCGGCGATGAGAACGGTTTTACCTTTGATAGCGTGATCTACCATGGTTTAGCTCCTGTTTCGGTTATTGTCCGGGCGAATCCCGTCAATAGCAGCTTAATACCTGCCGGTTATGTATAAAGGGGCTAATCCTGCATACACTATCCAGAATTAACGAATAGTGAGGCGAAAATGGATACGATCGATCTTTTCCGGATATTTATCCGAGTGGCGGAAAACGGCAGCTTTATTCGCACCGCTGAGACCTTGAACCGACCGGCTTCTACTATCTCTGCCGCTATTCGGGAGCTGGAGTCCCGCCTGGGAACTCGTCTTTTACACCGCACCACGCGCAGCGTCTCCCTGACCTCTGACGGGAACGCGCTGTATGCGCGCTGCCTGGTTGTGGTACAGGACGTAGAGGAGACGGAAAACCTTTTCCGGCAGTCCAGCGGGCAGGTGAGGGGGAAAATTAAGGTTGATGTTCCGGGCCGGGTTGGAAGCCGCATCGTTATTCCTGCGCTACCGGAATTTTTTGCCCGCCACCCGTCGATTCAGGTGGATCTCGGCATAACCGATCGCAGCGTTAATCTCCCGGAGGAGGGGGTGGATTGCGCCGTTCGCGTCGGCGTGCTGAACGATTCAGGAATGGTGGCGCGTCGGGTGGGCGAGCTGAAGTTTATTAACGTGGCTTCTCAAGGCTACATCTCTTCCTTTGGCTCGCCGGCATCGCCGGAACAGCTCGATAGTCACGTGGCCGTAGGATACGTCTCGCCGACCACCGGGCGCAGGGAGCGCTGGGAGTGGGCGCGGGACGGGGAGATATTCGGCGCCGACGTCAACAGCCACCTGACCGTAAACAGCGCTGAGGCCTATATTGCGGCCTGCGTAGCAGGAATGGGCATGATTCAGATCCCTGAATATGATGTGAGCGAATGGCTGTCCGCGGGGATACTATGCGAAGTGATGCCGTCCTGCTTACCGCAACCGCTGCCGGTAAGTATTTTGTATCCCAGCCGACGGCATCTGTCGCGGCCACTTCAGCTATTTATTGCCTGGCTTGAGCCGCTTTTACGGGAAAAAATGCGCCTCAGCGCCGGAGCGTAATCGATGCGCCGGGCGCCTGCTCGCGCGGTGGCGGCAGGATATCGGCGGCGAACAGCGCCACCGCGGAAGGTACCGTCATCGGCCCCTTTCCGGCTGCCGATGCTGCCTGCTGATGGCATATAAAATATGCCAAAATGGTATTTGAATGGCGTTTCTTATTCCAATAAGTTTAGCTGATTGTTTAGCCTCACGCTGCCGTGTCTACGGCAGTTAACAATCGGAATTCGCTTCTATGAACCGCGTGAAAAAGCCGTTGGTGCTTTCGCTGTTGCAGTACCCAAGCGGCCATCATGTCGCCGCGTGGCGCCATCCGGAGACGGACCCAAAGGCCAATATCTCCGTCGATCGCTATATTGCCAGCGCGCGCGCCGCCGAGGAGGCAGGGTTTGATATCACCTTTATTGCGGACCGCCTTGGCATTCCCGAAGGCCCTCTCGAGGCTACGCGGCGCGTGGATGAATGGTCGCATGGCTTTGAGGCGCTGACCCTGGCCGCGGCGATTGCGGCCACCACTCAGCGCATCGGCATTGTGGTCACCGCCAGCACCACCTTCAATGAACCTTACACCCTGGCGCGCCAGCTGGCTTCGCTCGATCTTATCAGCGGCGGACGTCTGGGCTGGAATATCGTGACGTCGGGCCTGTCGAGTGAAGCCACAAATTTTAACCCGACGGAGTTTCGTCACGATAAACGCTACGAGCGCGCAGAGGAGTTTATTGCGGCGGTGCGGGCGCTGTGGGGCTCCTGGGATGTCACAAAATTTCCGCGCGATAAGCAAAGCGGCGTTTTTTTTGAAGCCGATGCGCTGCGTGAGCCTGGCTTTCAGGGCCGCTGGTTCCGCGCGCTGGGCGGGCTGAATGTCCTTCCCTCGGCGCAGGGGCAGCCTGTGCTGCTGCAGGCAGGGGCTTCGCCCGCGGGACGGGATCTCGCCGCCCGCCATGCCGAAGCGATCTTCGTCGCGGCGCCCACGCTGGAAGAGGCGGTTGCCTATCGTCAGGATCTGCACGCCCGTCGTAAAGCGGCAGGCCGCAGCAGCGACGACCTTTATATTCTGCCCGGCATTTTTCCGGTGATTGGCAAAACCGCAGCCGAGGCCCAGGCGAAGTTTGACCAGCTACAGGGGCTGATCGCCGAAGACGTCGCGCTGGCGCTGCTGGGGAGCTATCTCGGAGATATTGATTTAACGGATGTCGATCCCAATGGCCCTCTGCCACCACTTCCCGCGTCCAATTCCATTGCCAGCCGCCAGCAGCTGCTGCGGGAGCTGGCGGAGCGCGAAAACCTCACCGTGCTGCAGCTGGCGCGGCGCATTGCCGGCGCGCGCGGCCACCTGCAGATCGTCGGCACCCCGGAGCAGGTGGCGGCGGAGATGATCCGCTGGTACGAAGCGGGCGGGGCGGACGGCTTTATGCTGCTGCCTCCAACCTTCCCGGAAGGGCTGGATCTCTTTATTTCCGATGTTGTTCCCCTGCTTCGCGAGCGCGGTCTGCTGACGCCGCTGGAATTTAGCGGCACGCTGCGCGAGAGGCTCCGTCTGCCCGTCCCGCAACCTCATCTCACACACAATATTGACCCGGAAGGATGATAACCAGATGAAATTTTTAGCTAAAAAAATGATTGTCGCCCTTCTGCTGGCGACACCCGCAGCCCACGCCGTAAGTATCGTGGATGCCGGCTATGCCACCGCTCAGGGCACGGCGTATGTCGTCAAACTGCTGCTCGCAGATCAAACGGGGGCGGAGACCAAAATTGTGCCCGTCTCTTCCGTGCCGGTTATCTGGGAAGGGCTGAACCGCAACAACGGCGAGATCGATATCTGGACAGACGTCTGGCTACCCAATCAGGATGCGCTGGTGGCGAAATACGCCGGGGCCGGCAAGAACGTCACCCTGGCGAAAAACGCCTATGCCGGAACGCAGGGTTACTGCACCCTGACGGCGACCGCCGAGGCGCACAACATTCATTCCGTCTATGACCTGACCGACCCTGACAAAGCAAAAGTTTTTGCACCGAAAGGTTCGGAACGCGGTCAGATCTGGCTGGGCGCGGCGGGCTGGCTGTCCACTAATTATGAAGAGATCCGCGCGCGGACCTATGGCTTCGCGCCGTTCTTCGACCTGACCCGTTCCGATGAGGCGGTGGCGACGGCGGCGCTGGATAACGCCGCGAAAACGGGCGGCGCCTGGATTGGCTACTGCTACGCGCCGCATCAGAACTACGTCCGCTACAAGCTCACGAATCTGCAGGAGCCTGAACATAATCCGGCGACCTGGCAGGTTGCGGATCAGTCGGACCCGGACTGGTTAAAGAAATCGCGGATCAGCACCGGTTATGGCGATGCGGCGATCCACATCGCCTACAGCAATCACTTTGCCCAAACGAACCCTGACGGAGTGAAAATCGTTGAAGCTATCCACTTCAACACCCAGGATGTCAGCGCCCTGGCGTATGCGATTGCCGTTGAAGGGAAGACGCCGGAACAGGCTGCACGCGGCTGGCTGGATGCGAATAAGGCGCGCGTTGCTGACTGGCTGAGTGCGAAATGATCCAGCTGGAAAATGTCTGGAAGGTATTCGGTTGCGATCCGCAGCATGCCATCGCTACGCTGCGGCGCGACCCCGACGCCCGCCTGCCCGCAGGCGGCCTTGCCGCAGTGCGCGGTATCGATATGAGCGTCGAGCGCGGCGAGTTGTTATGTATTTTAGGTCTCTCCGGGTGCGGCAAATCCACGCTGCTGCGCATGGTTAACCACCTGATCGCACCCAGCATCGGCTGCGTGCGAATCGCCGGGGAGCCGATTGCCGATCTCTCGCCTGCCAGGCTGCGTGAGCTACGCGCTCGCCGCATCGGCATGGTGTTCCAAAGTCATGCTCTCATTGAACATATGAGCATTCAGGAAAACGTGGCATTACCTTTGGAAATCCTCGGGGTCGCCCGCGCCCGGCGCGAAACGCGAGCGGAAGAGCTTCTGGAACGATTAGGACTCGCCGGGATGGGGCAGCGCGGGATCGACACGCTATCCGGCGGGATGAAGCAGCGGGTTGGGCTGGCGCGCGCGCTGGCCTCAGATCCGGACGTTTTGTTGATGGATGAGCCCTTCAGCGCTCTGGACCCGTTAATCCGCGATGACCTGCAGGCCGAGTTTCGCAGCCTGTCGCGCGATCTTAATAAAACCACGCTGTTTATTACCCATGATGTCGCCGAGGCGCTGCGCATCGCGGATCGTATAGCCGTTATGCGGCAGGGCAGATTTGAGCAGTTGGCCACGCCGGCGGAGCTATTGGCCAGTCCGGCCAATGAGTATGTCGCCAGATTTATCCGCATTGGCATGGCGAAAGCAGAGGAAATCACATGATGCACCAGCCGGATGTCGTGACGCCGTTTTACCAGCGCGCGTTTAGCCAACTGCAGGATGGATCGCGCAGGCTGCCGCCTTTTCATGCCAAAGCGGCGTTGTTCGGCAGCTTCTGGCTTGGCGCACATCGGTTTCGGGGGCTGTTCTGGCTATTTTTAAGCGCGGAACTTATTGGGGCGGCGCTGATCGTTCTTGCCCTGAGCCACGGCCTGTCGCGCGACCAGCAAGAGCGCGTGACCACTCTGGTCGAACTCGCGAGCCAGCGTGCGCAGGAGGCCGCCGTGGCCCACAAACAGGACCCGCAGAGTGCGATGACGCAATCCCTGGAACGATCCGCCGCGTCGCTGAGCAAAGCCGCCAGCGATGCGCGGACGGCGCTTGAGGCCGAGCGGGGAGGGCGCGGTCTTATCCTCGGCGGGCTGGCCGCGCTGCTGGGGACGCGCGTCATTTTGGGATTCATGGCCGTGCCGTTGATGGCCGGGCGTTTGCGCAGAGCGCGCCTGACGGAGGATTTTAGCGGTATGGCCTGTTCGACCGGCTCCGCCATCTTCGCGGCGCTGATTTGGTTGGCTATTGTGCCGATGGCGCTCTTAAACTATGCCGGAATGATCCCCGCTCAGATTTTCAACCCCGCCGGGTTACCCGATCTGGCGTCGAACGCATCGCGGTGGATTGATGAGGCGATGGGCGCGTTGGCCGCGGCCCTTGCTCCCGCTGCGCAGCATATATCCCGGGTGATTGATGCGCTGCTGAGTGGCCTGGAATATGCTCTGATTGCCACGCCGTGGCCCGTGGTGTTTATCGTACTCCTCGCCTTTGCTGCGCAACGCGGCGGCTGGCGTTTGGCATTTGGCGTCGGGGTAGGGCTGGCCTATATCCTCGCCTTTGGTTACTGGATCAAAGCGATGCAGACGGTAGCTTTGCTGGGCACGGCGTCGTTTATCGCCATCGCGATCGGCATCCCGCTCGGCATCTGGAGCGGTTATAACCGGCGCGTGGCGTCCGTTATCAGGCCGGTCCTTGATTTTATGCAAACCACGCCCGCTTTCGTATACCTGATCCCGATCATTGCTCTGTTTGGTATCGGTAAGACGGCTGGGATTATTGCCACCATCATCTTCGGCATCGCCCCGGTGATTCGCCAGACGGCCTTTGGTATTGCCAACGTTCCGGCCGCCGTGCGGGAGGCGGCTCTGGCTTTTGGCGCCGGGAGGGGGTTTATGCTATTTAAAGTCGATTTGCCGATTGCCCGCCCGGCGATTCTGGCGGGCGTCAGCCAGACGGTGCTGATGAGCCTGTCGATGGTGGTGATTGCCGCGCTAATCGGCGCAAAAGGTTTAGGCGAGGATGTCCTTTCCGCGCTGCAGTACGCCGCCCAGGGGAAAGGCATTCTGGCAGGGCTGGCGATCCTGATCTGCGCGATCGTTATTGACCGGATGGTGCAGTTCCGGCGGCGATCCTGAGCCAGCGCCGCGGGCGCGTTTACGCATAGCGGACCCGTTAATCATCGGTTAAATAGTTCTGCCGCATCTTATCAAAGGCCTGTTGTGAAAAACCCAGCTCGCTGTGGATATAGTTAGCGACGCTACCGGAAAGGGCTTTGATGGTGTTAAGCACTTCAATAATAAATGATTCACGGGTATCGATTAACGTATGAAGATAGGCAAGGACATCCTCATCGTCGGTTATTTTGCGGTAGGCGTCCATTTTTATAGCGTTACGCTCCATGCGATTAGCCTGCGTGACCATATAATCGGCGATGATATCCTCTTCGGATACGCCGAGCATCGATAGCGCCAGAAGAACGCCATAACCTGTGCGGTCTTTTCCCCCACGACAGTGCTGGATATTAGGCGCGTTATGGGGATCGAGCAGCACATCGATCATGCGCTTAAATGCGCGCTTAGATTTTTCGCTGGTCACAAAGTGGCGATATTGCTCTAAAACCTGCGCGCCTCGGCCATTAATTAATTCCGCGGGGATGTCGCGCATCACGCTTTCGATTAACGCGCGATCTTCATTGCTGGGTTCCGCAGAAAACTGTGCCGCCAGCTCCGCCGTTTGTGCCGTTGCGTTTAAATGGTAGGTTCTCTCTTCGCCGACGCGGTCGTTCGGGCTTTTGGCGATTTCATTGTCGCTTCGGTAATCGATGATGGATCGAATATTAAGGCGTTGGATGTAGGATAACGCCTGCCGATCGAGTTTGTACAAATGGTTGGAGCGAAATAGCACGCCCCATTTTACGGTTTTCCCCCCGGCTGCGGGATACCCCCCAAAATCGCGGAAGTTATTTAATCCAGAAACCGGCAGCGTTCGCTCGGCGAAAAGGATCGACCGGCCGCTGTGCTCCAGAATAAAATAGATACGCTGTTCGGCCCGTAAAGGGTCCTCCAGTTCATACGGGCTGGCGGCATGTTGGGTAATAAGGTAGCGCTCTTTTGTTTTGACATCATTATCTTTGGTCCAGTACAGCGCTGCGTTTTCCGCGGGAGCGGTAAAAGAAAGCGTGAGATAATTTTTATTATTTCTAGATACTGACGGGATCTGACATAAACGCATTTTTTATCCTTAAGCTAAAATACCGAAGGTCGAACAAACAACGCCGAGCACTATCATCGAAATAATGAGCGTTACGGTATATTTCCCGCGCAGCCTTTTGACGAGGAAAAACACGCCTAAAGAAAAAAGCAGGGTTAATAAATTAGGCGTAACTTTATCAAACATCTCCTGCACTTTGATGGACTGTTGACCCACCGCAATGACCAACGGCGTTGATATTTTGACCGTCGTGGCGATTAAAGAACCGAGCACCATAACCCCAACAACGTTGGCGATGTTGGTGATACGTTGAATAATGTTGGAATTTTTCGACTGCTCGATTAAATCTACGCCCTTGTTATAGCCATAGTGGATAAAGAAGTATTTGGTACCAATGTTGACGATATTAAATAACAGAAACATCAGCACCGGGCCAATGAGATTACCCTGTAGCGCAAAGGCCGCGCCAATACTTCCGCAGATGGGTAGCCAGGTAAACTTTAACAGGCTGTCGCCCAGGCCGGCCAGCGGCCCCATTAATCCGGCTTTTACGGAAACAACGGCGTCCTTTTCTTCTTCGCTCGTTTTTTCTTCCAGCGCGGCGGTGATGCCTAAAATAAGAGCGCCGGTGTTTATTTGCGAGTTAAAAAACTCGAAATGGCGCTGCATTGCCTTAATTCGTGTCTCTTTATCGGCTTGCGCGTAGAGTTTATCAAGAACGGGGATCATGCAGTGCGCAAAGCCGATGGTCTGCAGCTTTTCATAGTTATATGAAAAGGACATTGTTTGCAGATTCCAAAAAATACGATTCAGATCTTTTTTATTCAGCTTGCGCGGATGGGAAGCGTGCTCTTCACTGACGTCTGTACGGATATTTTCGGTATTCATAAGTCGTACTCTTCTTCAGATGTCGCGGCGGAGTTTTTTTCGTCCGGCGTCGCATTGTTAGCGTTGTTAATTCCGTTGGTGTAGGCCATGTCATACAAAACGGCAAACGCCAGGGCAATAAAGGTGATAGGAATAATTGGCAGCTTCAAATACGTTGTCAGGATGAAACCGAGCAAGAAGAAAAACCACATTCTGCCTTTTAATAACATCAATAGCAGGATACATACGCCGACGGCCGGGATCATTTTTGATGCGACGCCCATACCGGTTAAGACGTTTTCAGGGATCGCCGCTAAAATTTTACTTACCAGATCGCCGCCGAAGTAGATCGCCAGAAAGCAGGGGATGGCGCGAATTAAAAACCACAGCGGAGTGGAGAAGTAATGCACTTTAACCAGCCCTCGGTAGTTGCCATCATGGATAGATTTTTCTGCCCAGAGGTTAAGAAAGCTGGCGAAAGAGCGCCATACGATAAGCAGCTGCTGGCATAAAATAGAGACCGGAACCGCAAGCGCAATCCCTGCGGCAATCCCCCCTTTGGAGGCAATCCCCAAAGCGACGCCGATGATAGAGCCGGCAATAATGTCGGGGGCGGAGTAGGCGCCAACGTTGCCGATGCCCATCCACATCAGCTCCAGCGTGGCGCCGATCGCCAGTCCCTGAACCGTATCGCCCATGATAATACCGGCAACGGTGCCGGTTAGCAGAGGCCGGCGGAGCATCTGCGGGCCCACGTCATCCATTGAGCAAATGCCTGCCCAGATAGCGACTAAAAGCGCTTCAATTAACATTTGATATTCCTCATTTATTATAAAATAAATGTTCCAGGTACTTATTTAAGTAACGTGTGAAGCTCAATGACGGGGTCTTTAGGCACCATTTGTACTTCTACGGCAATATCTTTGGCGATAAGGGATTTAAACGCCGCTTCTTCTTCCGGCGTAACGGCAACCGCGCGGGTCAGGCTTTTGCGCCCCTCCTGCATGCGCATGCCGCCGACGTTGAGGGTGGTAATGTTTAAACCGTTTGCCACCAGAATATTGACGTCGACGCTATTGGTGAATAACAGCATCGTGCGTTTCTTTATTTCCGTTTTTTTCAGAACATCTATGAATTTTTGTACCCCAAAAACGAGGACCTTCAGCTCAGGCGGCGCGGACATGGTCAGCACGGACTGCTGAACTTTATCGCCTGCGACCTTATCGTTAATAATCAGCACCTGCTCGATATCATGATTTTTTACCCAGGTCGTAATTACCTGGCCGTGGATAAGGCGGTCGTCTATTCTTGCAACATTAACTGGCATGATATTCCCCTTAGAGATCGGCGGCTTGCTGCTGTTCTTCATTTAAAATATCCCCGACGTTGAAACAGCTTTGCGGAAATACTTCAGCAATAAGTTTGCTAACCGCAGGCAGCGGCAGGTCGCGGTTGTTAAAGACTTCAAGCAGCGTTGGAATGTTAAATCCGCAGAATAAAACAACGTCATCATAGGTTAATACCAGCTCGCTGGCTAAATTACAGGGCGAACCGCCCAGCATATCAACCAGAATGAGAACGCCATTTTCTTTATTCAGCGCACGATAGGCCTCGGCCAGCCGCGCGCGCACCTCGTTGATATTGCTCTCTTCCTCAATGGAAATAACCAAAACATGACTTTGCTTACCAATGAGCATCTCCGCGCAGGTGAGGGCTCCCTGGGCAAAGGGGCCGTGGCTGATCAAGATGACGGGAAGTTCGGCTGACATAGCTTTCCTTTTTTGTAATATTGTTACTATGATTAATTTTAATTATAGTAATACTATTACTTTTTGCTTAAGGAAATACCGTGAAACACTATTTTGACCGATATGTGATAACGATCGCTCTTTGGCAATGAGCCAGCTTGAGCTTTCAGAGGCCGTTTTCCGGCCGGGGAGTGAGGAGTAGGGGCGAGCTTAAGACGCGGAGATGAGCGGAACACCGCCGGCGCTGGGAGAGATGCTCAGCCGCGCAAGGCGATCGGCTGAGCGGCGGCAGCTTCAGGGCTTATGATTTTGACGATAAAAACGCTCGGCGCGCATCTGGATTTGTTTGAGCAAGCGCTCGTCATATTGCTGGACGAAAAGGTTGGTCACCAGCATGTTAATCACCGCCAGCTGCGACATTTTGGAGCGGATGGGGATCAGGCGTGAGACGCTCTCCGTAGAAACCGTGTGCAGGACGATGTCGGCTAAGGCGGAAATGCGGCTTTGCCCCATTTTAGTCACGGCAATGGAGGGGACGCGGAGCTGCTGTGCCAGGGTCAATAGCATCACGCCCTCCTGGTTTTCGCCAGAATGCGAGATAATAATCAGCAGATCGTTTTCATCCAGGGTATTAACAATACTAAACTGAATGCTGTAGTCCAGATGGCAGCTGACATCCTTTTTAATTTTGATTAGCTGATATTCAAGTTCTTTCCCTACAAGGCCGCTGCTGCCTGCGCCATAAATAACGATTTTATGGCTTTTCCTGATCAGCGCATTGGCTTCAAGAAGCGTACCGGCATTAGCAAGAGCGTGCGTCTCATCGATTGATGATTTCTCTATCTGCAGGATTTTAGCATTAACGGCCTCTATTGAGTCATCAAGGCAAATATCCTCCTGGAGAAATTTATTATTGTTTAGCGTGCTGGATGAGGTCATCAAATCAATTTTCAGATCGCTGAACCCCTGATAACCTAGCTTGTGGCATAAGCGTAAAATAGTGGTGGTGCTCACGCCATTTACCTTAGCCAGCATCTGAATACTCATACTTTTCAAGGACTGTTTGTTTTCAATGATATAATTGGCGACATTCCGTTCTTTGGCCGATAGTTCGTGACTAACTTCACGGATTTTTACGTCGAACATTTAACAGCCTTTATCATATTAAGAATATTATTGCGATAATCATACAATTGAAAAAAGAAAACATCAAGTTATAAACATTTCTGCTTAATTCCTTACGTGGCGGCAATTAAATAATATGCCGGGTGCCTTTGTTCGTTAATTAAAATTAAGCCGGGGCAGCGGCAGGCCGCTTTATTCCAGACCAAAACGCTGCCGGTACTGTCCCGGCGTTACGCCGGTGATTTTGCGAAAAATCTTGCGGAAGGCTGAGGGATCGGTATATCCCACTTCCCAGGCAATACGGTCGGCCGAACGCCCGGTTAACTCCAGGGCATCCCGCGCTTTCATGATGCGAACCTGCTGCAGATACTCCGTTGGCCGCACGCCCGTCGCTTTCTGAAAGCGGCGGAGAAAAGTCCGCGGGGTCATCCCCGCCAGCGCCGCCATTTCATCGATGCTTTGCTGTTCAGAATATGTCGCATGGAGGTGATGCTGGACGCGCAGAATGACGGGGTCGCCGTGGTCGAAATGCGGAATAAATGCCGAATAGGTGTTTTGCTTGCGGCGGGGAGGGTCGATAAGTAAAAAACGCGCTGTGGCCAGCATGGTACCGTTTCCCAGCAGCTTCTCTATCAGCGTCAGGCCGAGATCTGTCCAGGCAAGAATGCCGCCAGCGGTGATAATATCGCCGTCGTCGATAACCATATTTTCCGCCGCGACGTCAATCTCCGGGAAACGCTCCGACAGGGTCTGAGCAAACGCCCAGTGCGTCGTTGCGCGACGATGATCGATAAGCCCGGTCTCCGCTAGTACGAACGCTCCGGCGCAGACCGAACAGAGCGTCACGCCGTCATGGTACAGGGCGCTCATCCAGGCGGCAGGGGCCGCCATCGGCTTCATCTGAGCGGGCATGACCAGGCTGGGTGGGGCTATCGCGTGGCTCAGGCGATGCGGCTCATCCGGATGGCTGTCCCAGACGCACGCCACCGTATCGCCGTCGGGCATGACCTGCCAGTGCGACACCCGGATCGCGCGAACGCGCTCCTCGCCGGAAATGCTCACCGCCCAGTCCGCCGCGATCCTGAACATATCCGTCAATCCATATACCGCCGCCAGCTGGCACTCGGGATAAATCAGCAGACCCACTTCCGCCACGATGCTCTTTTCAACAGAAGGCTTCATTTGTCATTTTTGCCTCTTATAGTGTCATTTTTGACAATTCTATCTCCCGACGTATTCCATAACAATAGCTCCATCGGCCAACAACAGCGATGACCTGAACGATAAAGGAGCGGATATGCCAGACGAACGGTTTGCGATTTCACGGCGGCGTCTGCTGATCCTCAGCGGTACGTTGTCTGCCGGTATCGGGCTGTCACTTTCGCCCTTAGCCCGGGGTATGACATCATTCTCATCACAGACAGGAGATATTCCTATGAGCAACGGCATTATTACTACCAAAGACGGTACCCGAATTTTCTATAAAGACTGGGGCCCTAAAAACGCGCAACCCGTCGTTTTCCACCACGGCTGGCCGTTAAGCGCTGACGACTGGGATAATCAGATGCTGTTCTTTTTATCGCAGGGGTATCGGGTGATTGCTCACGACCGTCGCGGTCATGGGCGTTCCGACCAGACCGATACCGGCAACGAGATGGATACTTATGCCGCCGACGTCGCTGAACTTGCCCGCGCGCTGGATCTGAAAAATGCTATCCATATCGGCCACTCTACCGGCGGTGGAGAAGTGGCACGCTATGTCGCCAGGGCCGAAAAAGGGCGCGTGGCGAAGGCGGTGCTGATGGGCGCGGTCCCGCCGATTATGCTAAAAACGGCCGCTAACCCGGAAGGGCTCCCGCTATCCGTGTTTGATGGCTTCCGCTCCGCGCTTGCCGCCAACCGCGCGCAATTCTTCATTGACGTGCCGTCGGGTCCGTTCTACGGCTTTAACCGCCCGGGGGCCAAAATCAGCCAGGGCCTGATCGATAACTGGTGGCGTCAGGGCATGGCAGGCGGCGCCAAAGCGCAATATGACTGTATCAAAGCGTTCTCTGAAACCGACTTTACGCAGGATTTACTGGCGATTGATGTACCGGTACTGGTAATGCACGGCGAAGACGATCAGGTGGTGCCTGTCGATGACGCCGCGCGCAAATCAATCAAGCTGCTGAAGCACGGGACGCTGAAAACCTACCCGGGGCTCTCGCACGGGATGTTTGCCACCCATCCTGAGGTAATAAACCCGGACCTGCTGGCGTTCGTTAAATCTTGAGCCTATACGCCGGACCCAGCCTACGCTGCGGGTCCGGCTTTTATCCGTGAGCGGACAGGCATCGCCGTCGGGTCGCATGCGGAGGGCGCTGGGCCGCCCGGGCAAAGTAATTATCGGGCGCCGCGCTGCTGCCTGAAACTAACTGATAGCTGACGCTGTCTTTAATTCATTGGCGCAATGCTTTTGGTGTGGAAGATAAAGATGACGTCCGTTTTGTTGATTGAGGATGATAACCGGCTGGCCGGCATGCTGATGCCGTACCTTGCCCAGTACGAATTTAGCGTGGTACACAGCGCCAGCGCGCAGGACGCGCAAAATAAGATGAAGCAACGCAAGTTCGATGTCGTGCTGCTGGATTTGATGCTGGGCGACGCCGACGGCCTGGCGCTGTGTCGGCAGATTCGCACCCGGTTCCAGTACGACCCGGCGATTATTATGGTGACGGGCCGGGGAGATCCGGCGGATCGTATTATCGGGCTCGAAGTGGGGGCCGACGACTATCTGGCAAAACCCTTTGAGCCGCGCGAGCTGCTGGCGCGCATGCGCGCGGTGTTACGGCGTATGAAGCCCGGAGCGGCGTCGGGCGGCGACAGCGTCATTCGTTCCGGCGCGCTGGAAATTGATACCGCAGCGCGCAGCGTCACGCTTAACCAGCAAGCCTGCAGCCTGACCTCCTTACAGTTTGACCTGTTGGTCTCGCTGGCGCGCAATGCGGGCCGCGTACTCAACCGCGAACAGATCTGGCAGTCAGTGCGCGGCGAAAGCTATGACAGCTTCGATCGCGCCATCGATGTCCATATCGGGCGTATCCGACAGGCTATCGAGGACGATCCGCAGGTGCCGAAGCGCATCATTACCGTGCGCGGCGTCGGTTACGTCTTCTCAGCACTACCGAACTCATGAAACGGCTCGCCTGTTTTCCCATGCACCTGCAGATCTTTTTTGCCTTTAGCTGCGCCCTTGCGCTGGTGGTGATCTGCACTATCGCCCTGTGGCTATGGAACAACGATAACAACCGTCATTTGAACGCCTTCGCCACCTTCTCCGAGCTGGTGGAACAAAATCTTCCGCCAGCTTCCGCTCCGCGCGCCGTGCAATTCCAGGCCATCGATAGTTGGATCCAGCGCACCCATACGCGCTTCTCCCTGTACGCCGCCGATGGCTCTCCGCTTAGCCGCCCGCTTAATCCGCCGCTCTCTTTCCCGCTGCGCGTGGCGTCAGGAGGATTATTTGATGACTGGTACGGCACGCGTTTTGTCTGGCAGCTCAAGGATAAGCGCGTGCTGGTCATTCAGCTAAGCAGCGACCGGCAAAAGCGCCCGTGGCTGTTTATTCTGATGCTGCTGGCCATGACGACCAGCGTGGTGCTGGTGTCGTTTCCGGTGATCCGTCGCTTAACGGCCCGCCTGGAGTCGTTACAGCAGAGCGTCGAGTCGCTCGGCAAAGGCAATCTTGGCGCGCGCGTGCAGGTTACCGGGCGCGATGAAGTGGCGCAGCTCGCGGCCAGTTTTAACCGTGCTGCCACACAGATTGAGCAGCTGGTTCAATCACAAAAAACGATGCTGGCTAATGCCTCGCACGAGCTGCGTTCGCCGTTGATGCGTATTCAAATGGCGGCGGCGTTATTAGTGCAGAAGGAGTCGCCCGCCTCCCGCGAGCTGCGGCGCAGCGTCGGTGAGCTGGATGAGCTGGTGGAGGAGATTTTGACGCTGAGCCGCCTGACGCTGGCGACCAGCGTCATTACCGGCGATTTCCAGCCGGCTGATATAACCGCCATTGCGGCCGAGGAGTGCGCCAGCGCGCAGGTGGAGTTACGGGCTGAGCATGTGACAGCCGAGGTGGATGCGCGGTTAATACGGCGCCTGCTGCGCAACCTGATTGAAAATGCGCGGCGCTATGCGGGTCATGATATTTCGGTCGTCCTGAAGCTTACCGACCGGGAGCACTTCACCCTCGAGGTGAAAGATCGCGGCCTCGGCATTCCGGAAGCGGAAATGGAGCGTATCTTCGAGCCATTTTATCGGCTCAGCAGCAGCGGAAACGGCTACGGGCTTGGCCTGGCGCTGGTTCGTTCAATCACCGAATACCACCGGGGCGCCCTTTCGGTACGCAACCGTAGCGGCGGGGGAGCCTGTTTTCAGGTGCGTATGCCTGTCGCAGTTACATAACTTTACCGGAGGTAAAAAGAGGGGTTACAGGAGCCTGTTCTAATAAGCCAACTCATTGTCGGCTTCCTGTAACGGTAAGGATCATCTACATGCTATCCACGTTGGCTAAACCCTTTACGCTCCTGTGCCTGCTCTCTACGGCAACTTTTCCCGCCATCGCCGAGCCGTCTGATAACGGACTTTCCGGTTTTATCGGCGGCGGCGTGGGAGTAAAGCCGAAGTACTCCGGCGCTAAAGAGTCCAAAACGACGTTCGTACCCGCATTAAAGCTGGCTTACGGGCCGTTTTTTGTCGGCGGAGTGGACGATCTTACGGCGCTGGGGTGGGAGTTTGCCCGCACCGAAAGCTGGACTTTTTCGCTTGGCGTGGGCGCGGATCTCTCTCCCCGTCAGGAGTCTGATGATGAACACCTCAGAGGGCTGGGCGATATTCGCTTCTCGCCGCGCGCCTTTAGCTCGGCTGTGTATGAAAATAGGCTCTTCAACGGCGGCGTGATTTTGACCCAGGATATCGGGGGGAATCAGCAGGGCTTTAAGCTCATCTCCTGGGCGCATCTTCAGTGGCGGCCGCTGGAGAGCCTGCGCTTTTATACCGGCCCAAGCCTGAGCTGGGGGGACAGCGATTACATGCAGACGCAGTACGGCGTCACCGCCGCTCAGTCGGCGCGCAGCGGCCTGTCACGCTACGACAGCGGGGCCGGGCTGGAGAAAGTAGGCTGGCAGCTGGGTATGGACTATTCGGTGACGCCGGCATGGCTGATCGGCGCCCGGATCAGCGCGCAGCATCTGCAAAACGATGCCGCCGACAGCCCCGTTACGCAAAAGTCAGGGCAGGTTAACGGCGTCCTGTTTGCCGCATGGCGCTTCTGATAAGCGCGGACCTTTTCCGCTCAGGCGGGGGATCGCGCATCAAATGCCGTACGGCGCGCTCGTTTTAGCCGCTGGTCGGGGCGTTTTTCCGGCGTCCCGCTAAAGCGACATTCCAATCACCGCGTTGACAACGGCGGAGGACATCAGCACGCCGCCAACGATAAAGCACGCCCGGTTCTTCCTGGTCGCGCCCAGGGTTAAGAGAACAACGGCAAGAGTGAAAAAAGGTATGGCAATAATGCTGAACGTGTTCAGGATGACCTCCGCGAAGAGTAAGAAAAGCCGGCCGTAATTAAGGAGTGGCTGATTATTAAGCAACTTAGCGTAATTTGCAGCAGGCCGGTAGCGCCGGCTTATTTTATCCGCCGTCAGCCGATGAGCAGAGCAGCCAGCGCCGCGATGGCCGGGAAAGCCTGAACGTAGAGTATTTTCCTGCTTGCCGTAATCGAACCGTATATCCCGGCAAGCAGAACGCAGCACAGGAAAAAGACTTTAAACTGCAAGCCGCTCTCTCCCGCCCATAACCCCCATAGTAAACCCGCCGCTAAAAAGCCGTTGTACAGTCCCTGGTTAGCGGCCAGCACCCGAGTGTCGCGAGCAAAATCAGCGCTCAGGTTAAAGGCTTTGTGACCAGTTTTTGTATCCCATAGAAACATCTCGAGGATCAGTATGTAGAGGTGGATGGCGGCCACCAGGGCGATAAGGAGATTGGCTAACACGACAGGCCTCGCTGAAAATGTAGGTGCTGGGTGATTATAGTTAAAACTCGTTTGCGCCGCTGCCCGTTATTTCTCAGGGGGAGCGGCGCCTTTCCGCAGACCTTCGCGATCGCAGCAAATACGCCTGGATTAAAACCGGCACAATACTGGTATCGAGAATAGCCTCATGCTGACTTCATCGCGCCATCAGCTTGACATATTAAGCGTGCTTGCTATTGCTTAATCAGGCAATAGGCTGAGCCTTAAAGCAATGTTTCCTTGTAAATCATCGGCCTTATAGTTTACAGGCGAAGCGGCGGGGTGATGAATGGCAGGTAATAAGGTGAAGTTGCCCGGTATAAAAGAGAGTCAGCGCTTGCTGAATTTTGAGGCGGCCTCAAGGACGGTGGGGCTGGTTATTCTGCTGGCTATTATCTGCGCTGCATTAGCCGGTGGATTTTCTGTCGGGTATTTTAGTGAGGCTGAAAAAGTCAATGCGCCGCGAACGGTAAAAGTCGACTATGAATATTTTGGTCGGTTACAAAAAGAGTTTCGCCTCAAAATCACGGCACTTCCGCTCCCGGCTGATAAATATGTATTCAGCCTCGGCGGCGATTTTATTGAAAATTATGAGCCGGGCAGCATCTGGCCACAGCCGGACGGTATGTATAGCCAGGGAAAGACGCTGTATCTGATTTATAACAATGTGAAAAATAAAGGTGATTTCTCCATCTGGCTGTACGTCACGCCGGCGAAGCCGGGGAGAACGGAGAATTCCATCCAGGTGAACGCCGAGCCTGAAATCCGCTTTTGGCAGTTTATTTATCCTTAGGGGGCTGGTATGGAGATGGTTTTCCGGGCGTTAGCCATTTATTTAATCCTGCTGGTGGTATTTAAAATTGCCGGACGCCGTGCATTATTACAAATGACCAGTTTCGATCTGATCCTGCTGCTGATTATCAGCGAGGCGACGCAGCAGGCCCTGCTAGGCAACGATTTTTCGGTTACCGGGGCAATGCTGACGATTATTACGCTGGTGGTGGTCGATATTCTGTTTGGGTTAATGAAAAAGTATATTTCTGGCGCGGAGTCGGCGCTTGACGGCTCCCCTGTTGTGCTGGTGGCCGACGGGGTGCCGTTAACCGATAACCTGAAAAAGGTCGACGTCTCTTGCGACGACATCCTGGTCGCCGCGCGTCAAAATCAAGGCATTACGGAATTTCGCAAAATAAAATATGCCATTCTGGAGCGTAACGGCCATATATCGGTTATCCCGGCAGAAAAGTAGGGAGCGCATCATGGCGGGCTCAGGCCATCGAGCTATTCAACCGTCCAGGCCTGGCTGAAGTTATCATTGATAAAAATCTCCGCCAGCCCGCTAATCTGCTTCAGGCGTAAAACCTCATCTTTGTCCATTCCCAGCTCCTGGCCGATGCGCATATCGTCCCAGCCCAGGCGGTAAAGATCGCGCACAATATCCGACATCGCGGCGATCTGGTGTTTCCCTCTGGCGCGGTTGTGGCGAATGGTCGCGGCGATACGCTCTTTCTTCCCCTGACGCGATGAGTTAATCAGCGTAACCGGCAGATAGCCATGAAGGCGATGGTGAATCTGCGGGTTGGAAGCGCTTATCAGGTGGCGATGAAAGCCATCGACAACCAGATACTGCTCCTGCTGGCGAGCGACCACCACCGGCTGGGTGAATCCATCCATTTCTACCGAGCGTTCCAGCAGCTTTTTTTCCGTTGCGCTCATGCTATTGGGATTATAGTCATTGGCCGTGACTGATTCGGCGTCGACCCACAATACGCAGTCCACGGGCTCATCGCAGAAGGGACTGTGCCGGTGGATGAGCATTTTAAGCTGGTTAATGGCGTCAATCTTACTTTCTGTATCTGAGAAAGAGTCAAGGTATTCGGCCACGACCTTGTTGATATCCGTTGACATTACAGCGTCCCCCATGTCTTTCGTTTGTTACTGATATTGTTGCAGTATCTCTTATAATGCTGGGATTGGGTCGGGCTGAATGACAGCGTCCGGCACCAGTAATCATTCTTGAGAATCGTTTTGCAGATCCTGCGCCAGGAGGGGATATCGCGGAAGCCAAGATCCTTCTCCTGGGCATCGGGAATATCCTGCGGAAAGCCGCGCGTCTGATACCAGCGCAGGTAGATGGCGATCTTGTTGCGGTAATGCTCCGCGGTTTTATCCGGCATGCTTTCAAGCAGGAACAGCGCGTAGCTGCGCCAGGTATGCTGCTCCGGTTTACGCATTTGCGTCCTGAGGGCGAAATAGTCGCCGCTTTCGTTCGCATATTTCGCCGCGCCGTGCGCGCCGCATACCCGGCGACACATCTTCTCCCATGTTTCTGGTTCGAGCGTGTGGTACAGCCACAATCCGCGACGCTGCTCCGGGCCAAAAGGCTCGCAAACGCGCATGTTTTTCAGCGTGACGCCGGCGCGGTACATCAAATCGTACAGCGGGTTATAGGGCAGCTTTGATTTCGCATTGAAGATCCAAATATCCTGAGTTCGCCAGTCGTACAGCGGATAGCAGGTGTAGCTGTCGCCCCCCGGCAGCGCGGTAGTCCAGGGTTTTTCATTATCAAAGCGCGATTTTGTCTGCGATGTCAGCGCCATATAGCGGTGCAGCGATTCGTCGGTACGAATGCCGATCAGCGAGGCCAGGCTGCGTCCGGCGGCCAGCCACTGAATAAATGCCGGCACAAAGGATTCGAAGGTCATCGGATATTGGTAGAAGGGAAGGTCGGCGCTGCGGGTCACAGCCCCAGCCGGCGGCTGGCGCACCCATTCGGCGCCGGGTTCCCAGCAGATCCATTCCGGCTGGTGCTGCGATACGCCGCTTACCGTGGTCAGCGGCAGGGCGATCCAGTAAAACTTGCTGATTACGTCCTGATAGAGCGCCCGCATTTTTTCCACATGCTCAATAGTTAATAGATACTGCGCCTCCCAGTCAATAAACAGAACCACGAACTTTTTCCGCTTCTTGCGCGCCACGGTTGCCGCCAGGTGAAATAAGACGGTTGAGTCCTTGCCCCCGGAGAAAGACAAACAAACCTGCTCAAATGATTCAAATACCCAATCCAGGCGGAGTAGCGCCGCGTCAAAAACGTCCATGTCGAGCTTTATTTTCTTCACCAGGCCTCCTGGTTGTTAAACGTAGGTGTAGGGGGGCAGGCCCAAATTGGTTAAGGGAATAACCAGCCAATATAGTTGAGCAGAGCGATTTTATTATTTACGCCGAGCTTATCTTTAATTCTCAGGTAGTAATGGGAGACCTGTTTATTGCTCATGCAGAGTATGCGTTCGACGCCACCGCGGGTCGGCGAGGTATATGCGGCACGAAGAACGTCATACTCTCTTTTTGTTAAATGGCCGCCGCTGCGCATTTGGCTATAATATCTCAGGAGCTTACCAATGCTGGCGACATTGTTGCTCTTGAGCTTTCTACGCCATTCCCGTAAGCCGGCCTGTTTAGAGATGAAAAAATCAGCCATGCCGTCTTTTATTTGGCGATCGCTGATAATTAAAACCGAAGCGTTGCCGCGAATGATCAGCACCTGAATAACCGCGAGAAGAGCGCAGATATTAGGAAAGTAGCTTTCTTCAAGAACAAAGAGATCCCCGGCGCCGCAGGGCCTTATCGACGCTTTTAGCGTCTCAAGGCCGTCGCTTACGTACTGGTTCGCCATATATGAATAAGAAGAGATCTCCGTTGACGGCGGGATATCCGTAAGGCGACCGCCACTATAGTTTTTTAATAATAATTCAAGATCCAGGTAAGCGTAGTGTTCGGTATCGGGTTTAATTATCTTACTCTGCCGATCGGGTGAGCTTATTTGTTCATGCATAGAAAATGCCCGCAATTTTAATTGTTCACAGGGAGCGTCTGAACTCATGGTGAAAATGATAAGGCGGGTTGTGTTGTTTTTGGTAGTTAATTTATCTTAAGTAATCTTTAGTACGGAAGGTTGCCATTTTAATCATTGAACCTCAGATCTTTTTATTTCTTATTTTTCTTTAGGTTCTGACTTATATCATTGACATTTTTAATTTATTTCATTGCTGGTTTCGACAGGGCGCGATCTAAAGACGGGAGGGCTCTATTTTTGCCCGTGCTGAAGCGGAATAAATGCTTAACTTTCGCCGCCGCCGCAAAAGATCGTTATAAGTAAGGGATCCTCTATCAGGCCGGAGATGAAGTCAACACTATTCACCCCTTCCTGAACGGCTATTTAAAACAATGTGTAGCGATAAAGTAAAAATAAAGCGATGTCATTAATGCTGGCGATAAATAATAAAGGAGAGCGGAGTGCCATTCATCCGCCGTTTTGTCCCCTCATGAGGGCTCATAAGGGGATTTTCCGGTGCGTAAAGCCAACGGCCAGCCGCCGCCGCGGCTCAGGCATGCGATAGCGTCGGGAACATCAGCTTGTTGCCCTTAAAAATGTTCTCTTTTGCGGTATAGATAAATAAAAAGTCGTCACCCTCGATTTTTTCATACTCGCCGATTCGACCTTCGATCGGGGTGAAGCCTAAAATCGCCAGCTGAGTTTGTTGGTCGGCGAGCTCATTGACGATCGCTGACATCGAACGGGTGGCGTCGCAGAAAATATCGAAGCAGATTAGCGCGCGATCGTTTTGCATCGCGATCGCCACGGCACCATTTTTTTCCGAATAGTAGACGAAGTGCTTCATAAACGCGGAGCAATAGAACATCAGCAGGCCGAAGTTATCGTGCGCCGAGAGCTGAGAGAAGGGATTGGATTTTTGATAATAGTGCTTCAGGATCGCCACATCGCTCTCTTTATCCATATCAAGCCGGCGGAAGTCTCCCGGGGTTGGAGTCACCGGCAGGGTATATTGATACTCATCGTACTGCTCGAAACCAAATCGTGGATAGAAATCCACGGTAGTAGAGTTAGCAAACAGAAAGATCGCATCAGCTTTATCTTTCCAGTCATCCAGAATGTGGTTAATCAACCGCGTCGCGAGGCCTTTATCGCGATGGTCGGTATCGGTCATCACGGTGCCGATCTGAATATAATGGACGATCTTTCCTTGCCACTTCAGATCGATGACGTTGGCGGAGGCATTAGCGATAACTCTATTATTATCAACGAAAGCGTAGGGAATATATGACCCGGTCCAGTAGCCTTTTTTGTACCAGTCCTTAAATGAGAGATCAAAGGTCTTAATAGCCAGGTCAATGAAGCTGTTCCTTAACGCATCATTATCCATAACCTGTTTGACTAATTTGTATTTCATTGGCCGGTCTTCCTTTTTATTTATTGTGCTACACGACAGTGCTAATACTAAATTAATATTAAAAATCAATGACTCATCTATACAGTTAAGTATGAACGGTTCACGATATTTGTACACCCCGCAGCCCGCAGTCATTTCTCAGGACGTTGGCTCGGTCACAGTAAATAAGGGGAAGCGGGCTCTTTGCCGACTTTGCGGAGGTTGTTGCGCGAGGGGACGGCGATTACCGCCGGAGCAGTGGTGACCAAAGACGTGCCGCCGTATGCTGTGGTGGGTGGTAATCCGCCAAATTTATCAAATACCGCTTTGCGGAGTCAGATATTCAGCGTCTGCTTGCGCTGAACCTCTACGTTTTGCCGGAAGACGACCTGCTGGCGCTGCTGTCCGGCGAGGATATTACGGCGCTGGAGCAGGCGGTGCGGCGCTATCGCTAGCTCGTCAGGCGCGAAAAGGCCCGGAGCAAAAGGGCTCCGGGCGAGTCCCGGTTTACTTCGCCGCGACGGGGGGGAGTCGAGATAGCCCTCCTGGCCCCCGCCTTTCAGCGCAGCGCGGATAAAGGGTAGCGATTAAATAGCATGATGCGTCTCCCAGGAGTCCGTTCGCCGCCGGCGCGTAAACCCTCGCGCCCCCCGGAACGGACCTTGAATAAATGATGGACGCAGAATAGTCCCCGGCTATTTTTAATGAAATGACAAAAGTGTTAATAGACTATTGCTGATTTTGTCTAAAAACAAAAAATGGCTAAACTTAATAAATGCAGAGTGATATAACGCGCTCAAGGTCATGACCCCTATCATAAATAGGTAGGGGAAATGTGGTATCATCCCGCCTTTCCCTTTTCGTTTGGGCTCTTTTTATGCAACAACCTGTTGTTCGCGTTGGAGAATGGCTGGTTACCCCCTCTGTTAACCAAATTAGCCGGAAGGGACGCCAGCTTACCCTTGAACCGCGCTTGATCGATCTTCTGGTTTTCTTTGCCCGCCACCCTGGCGAGGTGCTCAGCAGGGATGAACTTATTGATAATGTCTGGACGCGCAACGTTGTGACCAGCCATGTTGTCACCCAGAGCATTTCTGAACTGCGCAAGTCGTTGAAGGATGGCGACGACGGTAGCCTCGAATATATCGCAACGGTACCGAAGCGCGGCTATAAGCTGACGGTGCCGGCTATCTGGTGTACGGAGGAGGGGGAAGAGCTGACGCCGCTCGCGCCGCAGGCGATGCCGGAAGCCACTGCGCCATCTTCGCCCGCCGCGCCCGACGTTCAACCCCCAACCAGAACCGAGAAACGTAAGCGGATCAGCACCTTTATTGTCTGGGGTCTGTTCCTGCTGGCGCTGGGAACCTGCGTGGCGCTGGTGGCGCTGTCGAGCATCGAATCGCGCGCGCCGGTCAATAAAGCCCGCCTGCTGTTAAACCCGCGCGATATCGATATCCACCTGCTTGACGGCAACTCCTGCACCAACTGGGCGTCCCAGCACTCCTACGCGGTGGGGCTTGGCAGCCTGGTCACCACGTCGCTGAATACCTTCTCCACCTTTATGGTGCATGATAAAACCAACTACAACATCAACGAACCGAGCAGTTCCGGTAAAACCCTGACCATCGAGTTCGTCAACCAGCGGCACTATCGCGCCCAGCAGTGCTTTATGTCGGTGCAGATGGTGGATAACGCCGACGGCTCCACCATGATGGACAAGCGCTATTTCATCACCAGCGACAACCAGCTGTCGATTCAAAACGACCTGCTGAACAGCCTGTCGGAAGCGCTGAAGCAGCCGTGGCCGGAGCGTATGCAGACCATGCTTAAGCAGTACCAGCCGTCGCAAAGCATAGCGCTGACCCATTTCTATCAGTCGCATCAGCTATTAATGAATGGTGATGTCGATTCATTAGGGAAAGCCAGTGCGCTGCTTGATGACGTGATTAAACAAGCCCCTGACTTTTCCTATGCGTATGCGGAAAAGGCGCTGGTAGATGTATTACGCCATTCGCAACAGCCGCTGGATGAACAGCAGCTCGCGGCGCTGTACGCAGAAATAAACCGGGTTGGCGATATGCCGGGTATTAAAGATCTGGCGGTGTTTTATCAAATTAAAGCCGTCGATATGCTAGGGCAGGGGAAAGTAGACGAAGCGTACCACGCGATTAATACCGGCATCGACCTGGAAATGTCGTGGATGAATTATGTGCTGCTGGGTAAAGTCTACGAAATGAAGGGGGAGAACCGGGAAGCCGCCGATGCTTACCTGACCGCCTTTAATTTACGTCCGGGCGAAAACACTTTTTACTGGATTGAAAACGCGGTATTCCAGACCTCGGTTACGCGCGTTGTGCCATATCTCGATAACTTCCTCTCTTCAGAATAAGTAAACCCTCACCGCGCGAATGGTTTCGGGCCTGGTGAGGTTAAACTTATGTTTCTCATGAGGCCGGTGGTTGTTATATTTATGCGGTAATTTAACTGCCGGTTGCAACACATTTTCAACACTGAGAGCGTATTGTAACTGACTGTAATTTAATGATGTTTATCTTTTTATGATATCAACATGTCATCCTGATATGTTAATCCAAAAAGGTCAAAGTATCATTTGTCTGACGTTTGCTGTTATTTCACTTTATCTTTAGGACTTATCTCGTATGAGTCAGTAATCTTATTGGCAGTTGGTCGGGTCAATAAAAGATTCACTATCATGATCTGTACCTCCCAAATAAACTTAGGAGAAAAGCAAACATGAGTTCTGCCAAGAAGATCGGGCTATTTGCCTGTACCGGCGTGGTCGCCGGTAATATGATGGGGAGCGGTATTGCATTATTACCCGCGAACCTCGCCAGTATCGGTTCAATTGCTATCTGGGGGTGGGTGATTTCTATTATTGGCGCAATGTCTTTGGCTTATGTTTATGCCCGACTGGCGACCAAAAATCCGCAGCAGGGGGGGCCAATTGCGTACGCTGGTGAAATATCTCCGGCGTTCGGTTTTCAGACCGGGGTGCTTTATTATCATGCCAACTGGATTGGTAACCTGGCGATCGGGATTACCGCCGTATCTTATCTGTCGACATTCTTCCCAATATTAAATAACCCGGTTCCGGCCGGTATCGCCTGTATCGCGATCGTCTGGGTATTTACCTTCGTTAATATGCTCGGTGGGACCTGGGTTAGCCGCCTGACGACAATTGGTCTGGTGCTGGTATTAATTCCGGTGGTCATGACGGCGGTTGTCGGCTGGCACTGGTTTGACGCTGCAACCTATCAGGCCAACTGGAACACCTCCACCACCCCCGACAGCCACGCGGTAATCAAAAGTATCCTGCTGTGCCTGTGGGCTTTCGTCGGGGTTGAATCCGCTGCCGTCAGTACCGGGATGGTGAAAAACCCGAAACGTACCGTGCCGCTGGCCACCATGCTGGGTACCGCGCTGGCAGGTATCGTTTATATCGCCGCAACTCAGGTGATTGCCGGGATGTACCCTGCAGCCCAGATGGCCGCATCGGGCGCACCGTTCGCCATTAGCGCTTCAACTATCCTCGGCGGCTGGGCGGCTCCGATGGTTTCCGCCTTCACCGCCTTTGCCTGCCTGACGTCTCTCGGTTCCTGGATGATGCTGGTTGGACAGGCCGGCGTACGTGCCGCCAACGACGGCAACTTCCCGAAAATCTACGGCGAGCTTGATAGCAACGGTAACCCGAAAAAAGGCCTGCTGCTGGCGGCGGTGAAAATGACCGTGCTGATGGTGCTGATTACCCTGATGAACTCCAGCGGCGGTAAAGCATCTGACCTGTTCGGCGAGCTGACCGGCATCGCGGTACTGCTGACCATGCTGCCTTACTTCTACTCCTGCGTTGACCTGATTCGCTTCGAAGGCATCAACATCCGTAACCTGGTTAGCCTGATTTGTTCGGTGCTGGGCTGCGGCTTCTGCTTCATCGCCCTGATGGGGGCAAGCTCCTTCGAACTGGCCGGTACCTTTATCGTCAGCCTGATTATCCTGATGTTCTACGGCCGCAAAATGCACCAGCGCCAGCATGAAAATGACCCTGCTGACAACTCTACCGCTGGCGCGCATTAATCAGTAACCCCTTTTCCTGGAGCTCCTTCCTGCACCTGTCACCACGCGACGGGAGGGGCTTTCTATATCTGGAGATTTGACTATGAACGTTATCGCAATCATGAATCATATGGGCGTCTACTTTAAAGAAGAGCCTATCCGTGAGCTGCATCGCGCCCTTGAACGCCTGGACTTCCGTATTGTCTATCCGAACGACCGCGAAGATTTACTGAAACTTATCGAAAATAACTCCCGCCTGTGCGGCGTTATCTTCGACTGGGATAAATACAATCTTGAGCTGTGCGAAGAGATCAGCAAGCTGAACGAATATATGCCGCTGTACGCTTTCGCCAACACCTACTCCACGCTGGACGTAAGCCTCAACGATCTGCGCATGCAGGTTCGCTTCTTCGAATATGCGCTGGGCGCGGCCGACGACATCGCCGACAAAATCAAACAGAACACCGATGAATATATCGATGCTATTCTGCCGCCGCTGACCAAAGCGCTGTTCAAATACGTGCGTGAAGGCAAATACACCTTCTGTACCCCAGGCCACATGGGCGGTACCGCCTTCCAGAAAAGCCCGGTCGGCAGCATCTTCTACGATTTCTTTGGCCCGAACACCATGAAATCGGATATCTCCATCTCGGTTTCTGAGCTCGGCTCCCTGCTGGATCACAGCGGCCCGCATAAAGAAGCGGAAGAGTATATCGCCCGCGTATTTAACGCTGAACGCAGCTACATGGTGACCAACGGGACCTCTACCGCCAACAAAATCGTCGGCATGTACTCCGCTCCGGCCGGCAGCACCGTGCTGATTGACCGTAACTGCCACAAATCGCTGACCCATCTGATGATGATGAGCGACATTACGCCAATCTACTTCCGCCCGACCCGTAACGCCTACGGTATCCTCGGCGGTATCCCGCAGAGCGAATTCCAGCACGCGACCATCGCGAAGCGCGTTAAAGAGACCCCGAACGCCACCTGGCCGGTGCATGCGGTGATCACCAACTCCACCTACGACGGTCTGCTGTACAACACCGACTTCATCAAGAAAAACCTCGATGTGAAATCCATCCACTTTGACTCTGCGTGGGTGCCTTACACCAACTTCTCGCCAATCTATGCCGGTAAATGCGGGATGAGCGGCGGTCGTGTGGAAGGGAAAATCATCTACGAAACCCAGTCCACCCACAAGCTGCTGGCGGCGTTCTCCCAGGCTTCAATGATCCACGTGAAAGGTGATATCAACGAAGAAACCTTTAACGAAGCCTACATGATGCACACCACCACCTCCCCGCACTACGGGATCGTGGCGTCCACCGAAACCGCCGCGGCGATGATGAAAGGTAACGCCGGTAAGCGTCTGATCGACGGCTCTATTGAACGTTCTATTAAGTTCCGTAAAGAGATCAAACGTCTGAAAGGCGAGTCCGAGGGCTGGTTCTTCGACGTATGGCAGCCGGAGCATATCGACGGGGCTGAATGCTGGCCGCTGCGCTCTGACAGCGCATGGCACGGTTTCAAAAACATCGATAACGAACACATGTACCTCGATCCGATTAAAGTCACTCTGCTGACTCCGGGGATGAAAAAAGACGGCACCATGGACGAGTTCGGTATTCCGGCCAGCATCGTGGCGAAATACCTCGACGAACACGGCATCGTGGTGGAGAAAACCGGTCCGTACAACCTGCTGTTCCTGTTCAGCATTGGTATCGACAAAACCAAGGCCCTGAGCCTGCTGCGCGCGCTGACCGACTTCAAACGCGCGTTCGATCTGAACCTGCGTGTGAAAAACATGCTGCCGTCTCTGTACCGTGAAGATCCTGAATTCTATGAAAACATGCGCGTTCAGGAGCTGGCGCAGAACATTCACAAACTGGTTGAGCATCACAACCTGCCGGACCTGATGTTCCGTGCGTTCGAAGTGCTGCCAAAAATGATAGTAACGCCGTACGCCGCGTTCCAGAAAGAGCTGCACGGTCAGACGGAAGAAGTCTATCTCGAAGAGATGGTCGGTCGCGTCAATGCCAACATGATCCTGCCGTATCCTCCGGGAGTTCCGCTGGTTATGCCGGGTGAAATGATCGCCGAAGAGAGCCGTCCGGTGCTGGAATTCCTGCAGATGCTGTGCGAAATCGGCGCCCACTACCCGGGCTTCGAAACCGATATCCACGGCGCATACCGTCAGGCGGATGGTCGCTACACCGTTAAGGTGCTGAAAGACGAAAACAACAAGTAACTGAAGCACCGAAGGGAAGTGGCCTGCCGCTTCCCTTTTTCACGCTGCAAGGAGACCTCATGAAAACACCCTCACAGCCGCGCGCGATCTATTACATCGTGGCGATTCAAATCTGGGAATACTTCAGCTTTTATGGCATGCGTGCCTTACTTATCCTCTATCTCACCCATCAGCTTGGCTTTGATGACAGCCACGCCATCAGTCTGTTTAGCGCCTACGCCTCTCTGGTTTACGTTACCCCCATTCTTGGCGGCTGGCTTGCCGACCGCCTGCTCGGCAATCGCACGGCGGTCATTGCCGGCGCGCTGCTGATGACGCTCGGCCACGTGGTGCTCGGCGTCGAATCCGACTCAACCTGGAGCCTGTACCTCGCGCTGGCGATCATTATCTGCGGCTATGGCCTGTTCAAATCCAACATCAGCTGCCTGCTCGGCGAGCTGTATGCCGTTGACGATCATCGTCGCGACGGCGGTTTTTCGCTGCTCTACGCGGCGGGGAACGTCGGCTCAATCGCCGCGCCGATTGCCTGCGGGCTGACCGCCCAGTGGTACGGCTGGCACATTGGCTTTGCGCTGGCGGGGATCGGCATGTTTATCGGTTTGCTGATTTTCTTAAGCGGCAGCCGCTACTTCAGCCACACCCGCGGCGTCGACAAGCAGGCGCTGCGGGCGGTGACGTTTGTGCTGCCAGCCTGGGGCTGGCTGGCGGTGATGCTATGCGTGGCGCCGGTGTTCTTTACGCTGCTGCTGGAAAATAACTGGTCCGGCTATCTGCTGGCGATCGTCTGCGTGTTTGCCGCCCAGATGGTGGCGCGGATTATGATCCGCTCTCCGCAGCACCGCCGGGCGCTGTGGCAAATCGTTCTGCTGATGCTGACCGGCACGCTGTTCTGGGTTCTGGCGCAGCAGGGCGGCAGCTCGATCAGCCTGTTTATCGACCACTTCGTTAACCGGCGCCTGCTGAATATTGAAGTGCCGACGGCGCTGTTCCAGTCGGTCAACGCGGTGGCGGTGATGGCGGCGGGCGTAGTGCTGGCGTGGCTGATGCGCCCGGAAGGCGCAGCCCGCTCCGCGCTGCGGGTATGGCTGAAATTTGCCTTTGGCCTGGTGCTGATGGGCTGCGGATTTATGCTGCTGGCGCTTAACGCCCGCCACGCAGCCGTCGACGGCCAGGCCTCAATGGGGCTGATGGTCGGCGGGCTGGCGCTGATGGGATTTGCCGAGCTGTTTATCGACCCGGTGGCGATGGCGCAGATTACCCGCCTCAACATGCCCGGCGTGACCGGGGTGCTGACCGGTATTTACATGCTCGCCACCGGCGCGGTCGCCAACTGGCTGGCGGGGATGGTGGCGCAGCGGACCACCGAATCGCAAATCAGCGAAACGGCCATTGCCGCTTATCAGCACTTTTTCTCCCAGATGGGCGCATGGACGCTCGGCTGCGTGGCGGCGATCGTGGTGCTGGCGTTTGCCGCAACCTGCAGCCTCGGCAAACGTCGCGCCGCCGGCGAAATTCCCGGCGGCGGCGCGTAAGCCATGAGGCTATCGCAAGTGCGGGAGCGGCATACGCTCCTTGCACCGTTCAATAATCAGGAGGAGGATATTCTGGCTGGTGCGGAAGCCGAAGACTAAAAATCGTTAGTGAAGCGATGGCTGAGTGAGATCGGCCGGAAGTGAAGCCAGGTTCGTTAAGATTGTTCTCCGGTGATGACGCCCGAGACGGGCCGCGCCGGATGGTGACCTGGTTCAATTATCGAAGCAAGTTTGAAAGCAGGGTTATGAGGAACCAACATGTCTGAACAACAAGCACAAAGTGCCGATGAGGCAATTGACCTTAATAATGAACTGAAAAGCCGTCGCGAAAAGCTGGCTGCGCTGCGCGAGCAGGGTATCCCGTTCCCGAACGATTTTCGCCGTGACCATACCTCTGACCAGCTGCACGCTGAATTTGACGGCAAGGACAACGAAGAACTTACCTCCTTGAACGTTGAAGTCTCCGTGGCTGGCCGCATGATGACCCGTCGTATCATGGGTAAAGCCTCCTTCGTCACCTTGCAGGACGTCGGCGGCCGTATCCAGCTGTACGTGGCGCGTGACGATCTGCCGGAAGGCGTCTACAACGAGCAGTTTAAAAAGTGGGACCTCGGCGACATCATCGCCGCCCGCGGCAAGCTGTTCAAAACCCAAACCGGCGAACTGTCGATCCACTGCACCGAGCTGCGTCTGCTGACCAAAGCCCTGCGCCCGCTGCCAGACAAATTCCACGGCCTGCAGGATCAGGAAGCGCGCTATCGCCAGCGCTATCTGGATCTGATTTCCAACGACGCCTCGCGTCACACCTTTAAAGTGCGCTCGCAGATCCTCGCGACGATGCGTCAGTTCATGGTGGCTCGCGGCTTTATGGAAGTCGAAACCCCGATGATGCAGGTGATCCCCGGCGGCGCCTCCGCCCGTCCGTTTATCACCCACCACAACGCGCTGGACATGGACATGTACCTGCGTATCGCGCCGGAACTGTATCTTAAACGGCTGGTTGTTGGCGGCTTTGAACGCGTGTTCGAGATTAACCGTAACTTCCGTAACGAAGGCATCTCCGTGCGCCATAACCCCGAGTTCACCATGATGGAACTCTATATGGCGTACGCGGATTACAAAGACCTGATCGAACTCACCGAGTCGCTGTTCCGCACCCTGGCGCAGACCGTGCTGGGTAAAACCGAAGTGCCTTACGGCGACCAGGTTTTCGACTTCGGCAAGCCGTTTGAAAAGCTGACCATGCGCGAGGCTATCAAGAAATATCGTCCGCAAACCGAGATGGCGGATCTGGATAACTTCGATGCGGCGAAAGCGATTGCCGAATCTATCGGCATCAACGTTGAGAAGAGCTGGGGCCTGGGCCGCATCGTCACCGAAATCTTTGACGAAGTGGCGGAAGCGCACCTGATTCAGCCGACCTTCATCACCGAGTATCCGGCAGAAGTTTCGCCTCTGGCGCGGCGTAACGACGTCAATCCGCAGATCACCGACCGCTTTGAGTTCTTTATCGGCGGACGTGAAATCGGCAACGGCTTCAGCGAGCTCAACGATGCCGAAGACCAGGCGCAGCGTTTCCTCGATCAGGTGAACGCTAAAGCCGCCGGCGACGACGAAGCGATGTTCTATGACGAAGACTACGTGACCGCGCTGGAGTATGGCCTGCCGCCGACCGCCGGTCTGGGCATCGGCATCGACCGGATGGTGATGCTGTTTACCAACAGCCATACCATCCGCGACGTGATCCTGTTCCCGGCAATGCGTCCGCAGAAATAAGCGGCCGTAAAAAGCAAAGCCCCGAGGCGCGTCGGCATCCCGGGGCTTTTTTATGTCAGCTGGCCGACGATCGGGCGCGGCCCACGCTCCCCCAGACCATCCGGCCCCGGTGGAAGGTTGCGGTGCGCGGCGAAATGCGCGCCACCGCTTCGGCGGAGCAGGAGGCGTCAACCAGCACGAAGCTGGCGTCGTCCTGGACTTTTGGCCACACGCGCTCGCCCTTATCGTTCAGCGGCAGCACGTCGCCGGTGGCAATCGCCAGCGAGCGGGAGAGCGTCTGCTCATTTGGGCGAATGTAGAGCTGGGCGTAGAGATTGGCTTTTTCCAGCATATCGCCGAGGCCGTACGGCGACCAGTGATCGATGACGCTGTCGGTGCCGGTCATCACAAACACGCCTTTCTCACGCAGCTGGCTCAGCGGCATATGCAGGGTGCCGATCGGCACGGTTGAGGCGATGGTTATCCGCGCCGCCGCCATGCGGTCAGCAATCGCATCGACCTGCTGTTCGTTGAGGGTCGCCAGGGCAAAGGCGTGGCTGATGGTCAGCTTGCCTTTCAGCTGCGGGGTTTTCTCCACGGTTTCTACCATGTAGTTTATCGCCGCCACGCCCGCCGGGCTGGTTTCGTGCAGATGAATATCCACCCCTTTGTCATAATCCAGCGCGATCTGGAACATGGTATCGAGTGACTTCTCCATCGCGCCGTCAACGTTGGTCGGATCGAGCCCGCCGACATAGTGCGCCCCGGCCTGCATCGCTTCGCGTACCAGCGACTCGGAGTGCGACAGCAGCAGGCCGTGCTGCGGGAAGGCGACGATTTCACATTCGAATCCCGGACTGCGCCGCGCCAGCACCGCCTGCAGGTTTTCGAGGTTTTTTAGCCCCGAAGTCGGTTCGATATTGCAGTGGCTGCGGGCGACGGTGGAGCCTTTGGACTGGATCAGATCGATCAGCTTCTCCGCGTGCTGCTGGGTATAGGGCTGCAGCTCCGGCAGGAGCTTCTGCTCAAGCTTAATCATATCCTGAATCGTGGTGCCCGCCGGGCGGTTCAGGGAGCGCCACGGGCCGCCGTAAAAGGTTTTATCGAGGTGGATATGCATGTCGCGCATCGCCGGGAGCATCAGCATTCCCGCCGCGTCATAGCGGGGAAGGGTGGCATCGGGATGGCTTTTATTGGGCCGCAGGGCCGCTATCTTCCCGTCGCGAATCTCCAGGGTCTGCAGTTCGGTGCGGGTATGGACCACCGCTCCGTTTTCATAGCCGAAGCCGCTCTCCAGCAGCACGTTATCGAGGTAATAGTGTTTATCGCTGAGGCTCATGGTCCCCTGAGGATCGCTGCAGGCGGCCGCTGCGCTGCTGTCCGCGTAGGCGGACGGCGCCGCGGCGCCGAGCAGGGCCGCGGCGGCGGCTATTTTTCCACTGCGGGTGATAAATTCCCGGCGGCTATTGTCTTTGTTCATCTTTCTTCCTTTAGTCATGCACAGTTAGTCATGCACAATGTGGGTGCCCGTTTCCCCGCGCAGCGCGGCGGGCAGGCGCTCCGGGGTGGTAATAATGACCCGGCTGCCGCCGTGGGCTAAAAATGCCAGGCTGGCGACGATTTTCGGCAGCATGCTGCCCGCCGGAAAGTGGCCCTCCTGCATATAGCGGGTCATCTCTCCGACCGTCACCGTTCCCAGCGCCTGCTGGTTGGCTTTGCCAAAATGAATGCACACCTTTTCAACGCCGGTGGTAATAACCAGCACGTCGGCGTGGATCTCACGCGCCAGCAGCGCGGTGGAAAGGTCTTTATCGATGACCGCATCCACGCTCTGATAATCGCCCTGTTCGCCGCGCACCACGGGAATGCCGCCGCCGCCGGCGCCAATCACCAGGAAGCCCTGGCGGGTGAGGGTTTGAATGGCCTCGGCCTCGACGATGCGCTTTGGCTCCGGCGAGGCTACCACCCGGCGATAGCCGCGTCCGGCATCTTCGACGAAGCGCCAGTCGGGATGAGCCCGCTGCAGCTCGTCGCGCTGGGCTGCGCTAAAAAATGCGCCAATCGGCTTGGTGGGATGAGCAAACCCCGGATCGTTTTTATCCACCTCAACCTGGGTGACGATCGTGACCGCCTTTTGCTCGCCGCGATGGGCCAGGCGATTATTGAGCGCCTGCTGGATCAGATAGCCGATGCCGCCCTGGGTATCGGCGACGCAGTTGGCCAGCGGCGTTAGCGGCAGGCCTTCGCGCTCGTGGGCGATTTCGGCGCGACGTAAATCCAGCCCGACCTGCGGCCCGTTGCCGTGGGTGAGCACGATGTTATAGTCCGATGCCAGCATCTCCAGCACCGTATCCGCCACGGCTTTCACGGCTTCGGCCTGATGCTCAATCGACTGGCTGGCGTTATCTTTTATGATGCTGTTGCCGCCAATGGCAACGACCACGAGTTCTTTCATTGTCCAGATTCCGCTACAGAGGGTAAGAGAGCTATTGCTGTTCACCGTTGCCCGGACGCGGCGCCTGCGCCGCTCCCGGACAACTCTTTGCTACGCGAGGTAGCGCTCGCTCCAGCGCAAAATCGCCTTTTCAAAGCAGGCGAACGGCGGGTGGACAATGCCGGCGCCGATCATGCCGATCCCGGCATCTTTATGCGCGATGGCGGTATTGATCACCGGTAGAATGCCGCTGCTGCCGACGCGGGTGATATCGATAGCGGTCGGGATGCCCATAAAGCCGAGCAGCGGAATGGTGACGTTGGGGTTTTCACCGAGGGTGATTTCGCGCATCTGGCGTGAAAAATCGATAGCCTCCTCAACCGTGCCGCCAACCAGCGCGACGATAGCGGGGGCCGTCGCCATCGCAAAACCGCCGATGCCGTAGGTTTCGGTAATCGCGCTATCGCCGATATCCAGCCCGGAGTCTTCCGGTTTATAGCCGGCAAACATCGGGCCGATAACCTGCTGGGCCGGGCCGGTAAACCACTCTCCCGGCAGGCCGCTGACGCGCAGGCCGAACTCGACGCCGTTGCGCGCCATGGTGGTGACCACGGTGCTGTACTCAATGCCGTGGGCCGCATCCATCGCCGCTTTACACATCGCCATCCACGTCGGGCCGGAGAAGTAGTCGCTGCTGGCGACAAACTCGAAGACTTCGCGCTGCTGCTCGACGGAATAGCCGGCCTGAATAATGCCCGGCGTCAGCGCCTGGATCAGCAGGGTGGTGCCCGCATTGTTGCGGTTGTGGCACTCGTCGCCCATATGCAGAGCCTGAGCCAGCATCAGGCGCAGATCGATTTCGCCAACGATCTTCATTGCGTCCCGCAGCATCGGCCCCTGAACGTCGCGCATCCAGTTGAGGCGATCGATCACGCTCTGGTCGTTGGCCCCCATGCGCAGGATCTTCGCCATCTGCTCGCTCATGTTGGTAAACGCCACGTTGCCGTAGGTTTTATTCTCGACAATATGCATAAACATTGAGGCCGAGGTGACGCCCGCCATTGAGCCGACGCAGTCGTGCTCGTGGCACGGCGAGAAGATGATCTCCCCGGAAGCCGCCAGCTCTGCGGCCTCATCCAGATCCTGTGCCAGGCCTTCAAACACCAGCGCCCCGGTCACCGCGCCCTTCATTGCGCCGCACATCTGCTCCCACTGCACCGGCGGCCCGGCGTGGAGGATGGTTTTGGCGGTCATGCCGGGAACCACGTTAATGGCCTGGTCGAAGCCGGTCAGCACCGGGTGCGACTGAATAATGCGCTCCAGCGCCTGCTGGTTGGCGGCGGCGATTTTGTCGGCCAGCGCGGAGTCGGCGATGGCGTCCAGCGCCTGTACTATCCGCATATTTCCCTGGCCCGGCGGCGTCCAGTCGAGCTGAGTAACGGCGGCGTGCTGCTTTTTCAGATCGTCGCTGAACAGGGCGATCCCAACGTTAATCACGTTCAGCGGCTGGTTGAATAGTGGCTGGCTCATCAGGCTTTCTCTCCTTTGCAGATAAACTCGCGCGCCAGCAGGCCGGTATGGCTGCTGCTGCTGGTCAGAATGACGCCCGCATCGCTAAGCATGCGGCGCTGTTGCTCCAGGGAAGGGGCGTCGAGGTCGGTGCCCAGCACGTAGCCGAGGATCGCCAGTGGGCGCCCGTCGGCGGCGGCAATAGCCTGCGCCTGCTTAATCGCCTCCAGCATCGCGCCGGCCGGGTCTTCATGGGAGCCGAAGCCGAGCACGAAATCCATGACGATGACGCCGACCTGCGGATCGCGGGCCTCCTGCAATAGCCGCTGGATGCGGTTGGTCGGGTCGATCATCGGGTGCGGCTTGCCGTTGGTGAAGTCGTCGTCGCCAAAATCGAGGAAGGTATGCTTAATGCTGCGGTTGATATCCGTCAGGCGCAGGGCCGGATCGGGCTGGATATTGCTGTAGACCTCGGCCTCTTTTTCCAGCAGCGCGAACATCGTTTCATCGCACAGGGTGCCGCCGCAGAACAGGCCGCGAATATACTTCTGCTGCGGAGTCAGGCGCCCGCGAACCTCGGCAATCAGCGCCCGATCGGCAGCCTGGCGATCGTCGTCTGCGGGCGTAATGCCGCAGAGCGCGACCGCTTTCAGCGCCGCTTCGTAGGTGCCGCGGGCAAACTGCAGGCCGCTCTCATCCGCAGGCGTTTCGGCGCGACCGAGGAAGCAGGCCACCACCGGCTTGCGGCAGGCGCGGGCGCGCTCAACGACCTTCCGCGCCACCGCCGGAGCCGGGGGTTTGGAGATCAGGACGATGATTTCGGTCTGCGGATCGTTTTCCAGCATCCCGATGGCGTCCAGCATCATCAGGCCGCCGATTTTTTCGCTCAGATCGCGGCCGCCGGTGCCGATAAGCTGCGACACGCCGCCGCCGAAATCGTGGATCCTGACGCTCAGCTCCTGGCTGCCGGTGCCGGAAGCGCCGATAATCCCGATATTGCCGCGGCGCACCGCGTTGCCAAAGCACAGGGCGGTGCCGTTAATAATGGCGGTGCCGCAGTCCGGCCCCATCATCAGCAGACCTTTTTCATGGGCCAGCTGCTTAAGCGCCAGCTCCTCTTCTACCGTGACGTTATCGGAGAACAGCATAACGTTAAGGTCGTTTTGCAGCGCCTGGCGGGCTTCCCGGGCGGCGAACAGGCCGTTGACCGAAATCACCGCGAGATTGCTCTCGGGAAGATGCTTTTTGGCGCTGGCAAGCGTGGCATAACGGGCTTCATGCTGGCCGCTCTGCGCCTTGTTGTGGAACAGCTCTTCGATGGCCGCCAGGGTTTGTTCGTTGTCCGCGCCGTCGCGACCCTTAATGACGATCATCAGGTCGCCGTTTTTCGCTGCCGCCAGCTCCGGCGTCAGCAGCCCGAGATTTTTCAGCACCCCTTTGTTCATTTCCGTGGCCATCGCCACAAACGCCTGCTCGACGCCGTCGAGCTTATTAGCCCGCGTCGAAATCGACATCAGCGAAACGGAATCAAAATAGGTATTTGGCTTAACGATTATTTTAACTGACATCATTTCCTCCATACGCCTGGCTCAGGGCGCAGGCGTCCGCCATGCCGTACAGCATGTCGCAGCCGGAACTTGAGCCAATATTTTTAATATCGCCAATAGCGTCGACAGAAAAAGATTCTGGTTCATTCAGTAAATAATGAATAAAGCGCGCAATACTTTCTCTGTAACGCTGGTTTAATGCAGCCTCTAAGGTTATGGCGCTGAGCGTCGTGGTATTATTCCCGGTGCGCTGGAGGGCCAATAAAAAATCTTCCCGGTATTTTTCTGCCGGGTGTCCTGGGAGCAATAAAATAGTGCTCATGCCAACCAGGTAATCATCCGCCGAGGGCGTCAGGCCAATACCCAACCCCAGCATCGAGGATACCGCAGGCGTAATTTCTTCTCCCTGCTGCAGGGCCGCTAGTAAAATGCGGCGGCGTTGCCGTAATTGCCGGCTAATTTCCTGATGAAAAGGATTATTGCCGCGATAGAGAAATAAAGTTTCATCTTCGCGCAGCTGCTGGCGGAGCGTTTGGCTCCAGCGCCGCCACGGAATATGCCGCAGGCGGTCGACGCTCAGCGTCGGTTTGGCCATTTGCCAGCGCCGGCATAGCGATGTCTCTATCCATCCGCTATCGCCGAACGCGATGCCTGAATCAAGAAAGCGAACCGGCTGGCCGGGCCGCAACAGATTGTCAAAGTGTGTGAGTGCCAACCTACAGCTGTTGGGCGCGTTATCGTAATCCGCGCAAAGCAGCGTCAGCATCCGCTGCGGACCCGGAACAAACAGATTTACCGCCCGGGAAAAGAGCTGTTCAACCCGCCCGCTGCCGCGCTGTGCGAGAAACCGTTCGTCCGCAGTTAGCGCTTGCACACACCGCCGTCCGGAGGTGTCGATAGCGGTTCTCCTCGGCTAGGCGCCCGCGGCAATCAGCAGCCGGGCTATTTCGCTAAAGCCTTTATCCCGCGCCAGCTCCAGCGGAGTTCGGCCATATTTATCGGTCATATGCGGGCTGGCGCCGTGCTCCAGCAGCAGCGCAACGATCGCCTGCTGCGTGTCGCCGCCGTCGTTGAGCACGATGGCTTCCAGCAGCGGCGTCCAGCCGACAAAGTTGGTGTGATTAACGTTAATCGCGGTGTGCGTCAGCAGCTCTTTGACGATCGCCAGATGGCCTTTTTCACAGGCTGGGGTCAGGCCGACTCCGCCGAAACGAGTTAAACAATTCAGGTCCGGAGCGGCGGGAAGAATTAAACGCAGCAACGTTAAATCATTATTCAGGCAGCTTAGCAGGAAGGGGTTAAAACAGGTCTGGTCCTGTTTATTAATATCGATTCCCGCATCGATAAGCTGCGCCACGCAGTCATAGTGTTGATGGAGGCTGGCAAGGACAATTGCCGTCTGGCCGAGGCGGTTAGTGCTGTTAATATTAACGCCCTGGAGCAGGCACTGTTTTAATTGTGCGAGGTTTCCTTGCTCCGCCGCTAACAGGTATTCAGTGATGAGATTTTCCCTGGACATAAACCGGCTCCGGATAAATTTGCGCTGATGCTTTTGGTCGATGGGCTGAGAATAGCAATGAAAAAATGATAAAAGAACCCGCTTAAAATTTATTCGCCGGAAAGCGGCCGATTGTTGAATGTTATTTAATAATGGATGCAGACTGTGCGGTGGCGCACCCTTTGCTGGTTTCTCCGTATTCCCCTTAATGCAATCGGGTTTTATTTATATATAGTTGCCGAACGTAATAACGACTCCTGGAAACGGTTAACCGGAGGAGGACAAGATGAACGGACTCACGGCTACGGGGATTACTGTCGGAATTAGCGCCGGCGTCTGGCAGCTGATCTCCTCGCAGGTTGGGCTTGAGCACGGCTGGGAATTATTAGGTACGATTGGCTTCGTCGCCTTCTGCAGTTTTTACGCCGCGGGCGGGGGAAAAGAGGGGTTTATCAAAAGCCTGTTTGTTAACTATTCCGGGGCGGTGTGGGCGTTTCTTGCGGCGCTGGCCTCGGGATGGGTCGCCGCGCTGAGCGGCATATCGGGCTTCTGGGCCAGCGTCATCGTCACGGTGCCGTTCTCGGCCGTGATTGTCTGGCAGGGACGGTTTGCTCTGACTTCGTTTATCCCCGGCGGCTTTCTCGGCATGACGCTATTCTTCGCCTCCGGGCTGAACTGGCCGGTGACGCTGCTGGGCTTCTTTGCCGGCAACTGCGTCGGCCTTATTTCCGAGTATACCGGCCGTCGGCTGAGCGAAGCGACGTCGAAACCCGAGGCCTGAAACGACGCCGCTGGCCGAAGGAACCGGGAGCTCCTTCGGCCAGGCTGTCAGCATGGCGTTAAAAGTTATTCAAAAATGGTTGCCCAATCATCAGCGCAGCAAATACATTCAGCGTGAGGATCTAACGGATGGCCGGTTGACGAGAGCAGGAGCGGGCGCATGAACTCAATTTTTACCGAAGAGAATCTTCTGGCGTTTACCACGGCGGCGCGCTTTGGCAGCTTTAGCAAGGCGGCGGATGAGCTGGGGCTCACGACCTCCGCCATCAGCTATACCATTAAGCGGATGGAGACCGGGCTGGACGTGGTGCTGTTTACCCGCAATACCCGCAGCATTGAGCTCACCGAATCCGGCTACTACCTTTTTCGCAAAGCCACCGACCTGCTGAATGATTTCCACGCCATCAAGCGCAGCATCGATACCATCGCCCAGGGCATCGAGGCGCGGGTGCGGATCTGCATTAATCAGCTGCTGTATACGCCGCGCCACACCGCGCGCCTGCTGCAGGTGCTTAAAAAACAGTTTCCCACCTGCCAGATAACCGTCACCACCCAGGTTTATAACGGCGTCTGGGACGCCATTATTAATAATCAGGCCAACATTGCCATCGGCGCCCCGGATACGTTGCTTGACGGCGGCGGCATTGATTACACCGAAATCGGCGCGATTCGCTGGGTATTCGCCATTGCCCCGGATCACCCGCTGGCGTTTATGCCGGAGCCTATCTCCGAAAGCCAGCTGCGCCTGTATCCGAATATCATGGTGGAAGACACCGCGAATACGATTAATAAAAAGGTCGGCTGGCTGCTGCATGGTCAGGAGGCGATCCTGGTGCCGGATTTTAATACCAAGTGCCAGTGCCAGATCCTCGGCGAGGGAATTGGCTTTCTGCCGGATTATATGGTCCATGAAGCGATGGACGAGCGGCTGCTGGTGACGCGCCAGATCCACAACCCGCGCCAGGATTCGGGAATGCTCCTCGCCACCCAGCACGCGGCGACCGGGCAGGTGACCCAGTGGATTAAAAAGGAGTTTCGTCCGGGCGGCCAGTTGACCGCTATTTATCAGGATTTACTCCATCGGGGGAAATAACGGGAACGGACCCGGCCACTTTATGTGATATAACAGCGGGTATAAAAACATAAGGTGTTAATTAAATGAGAAAATTAAAGCTAATTGTTGGCGGCTTGATCTGTGCTGGTTGTTTATTAACGCCGGTATTATCGCTGGCAAATTATAAAATAAATACCCAGCCGATTCATTTCGCTAAAGGCACCAGCGGCGCCACGCTCCATAATGCGGTGAGCGGGGCCGATGTGAAAGACTATACGCTGGTGGCTAAAGCGGGCCAGACGATGCGCGTCAGTATGAAAAGCAGCGCCCACCATCCCTATTTCAACGTCATTAACCCGGCTAATGAAACGGTTTTTAATGGCTCCATGCGTGAAGGCGATTTCGAGCAGCGCCTGGCGACCGGCGGGAAATATACCGTTCGCGTGTACCAAATGGGCGGCGCGCGCGATGAGGGTAAAACCAGCCCCTATAAGCTGACGCTTAAAATTATCCACTAGCCTGCCGGCAAACCGCCTGCGGGCGGCTATTTAGTGCGCTTATAGCCCGCCGGCGGGAGTACCCTGCGCCCACCGCGATCGCCAGTGTGCGATATACTTCCTCGCAATCTCCGGCCGGTTACGAATAACCACTACGTTTTCGCTATTCATCGTTTCCGCCGAAGGGGCGTAGTTAAATGACCCGGTTTCCACCGTTGCGCCATCGGCGATAATCGTCTTGTCGTGCTGAATGTGATAGTGGCCATCGACGCGGAGCGGCACGCCATGTTGCACCATATATTGCATCATGAGCCGGCTGGCTTTCGCGCGGTTGCGCTTTTTATCCACCACGATCCGCACGTCAACGCCGCGATCCCTGGCGGCCACCAGCGCACGGGCAATATCCGGAGCCTGAAAGGCGTAGGCGATCATGCGGATCGAGATGTGGGCCTGATTAATCGTTTGTAGAACCAGCTGCCGGGCCGATCCCTCCGGTGAAAAGCCCACCTCGACATCAGGCGCGGCCTGGGCGAAAGCGGACAGCGATAGCGCCGTTGCGAATATCAGCGGCTGATAGATTGAGGAGCGCAGCATAACTGTCCTGTCGAGATCGGGAGAACCGGAAGGGCGCAGTCTACGCTCCCGGCGGCGCATCGTTCCAGTGTCTATCCATGATAAAGCATGTCCATCCATGAATGATTCCCCAATGAAACCATCTCCTGCTGAATGCCAGTCCCGCCCTATCGGCTCGTGAGCAAACTGCTGGCCGCCTCTCATTTTTCGCTCGTTTATGCAGCAATGTTAGATATCTGTCAAAGTTCTGTTACTACGTGGTTTTAAAATTTTCATTTCAGTTATTTAATTATAAAAGTTTCAAATAAGTTGTTAATGAAACAAACTGACTGAAATGTGATGACCGCAAGCGTAGATGATTAATGAACTGCTGTTTTAATAATTCATTATAAATCAACTGATTTTAGCGGTTTTTAGCGAAGGGTGAGCCGACGGCGCTGGCAGAGACGCGTGCTCTGGCCGAAGGACAGGCAGGTGTTTGCCCCGTTATTTATGAAATGAATTTTTCATTTATCTCAATAAACTGGCGTATCAACGACGCTCAAGGATCAACTGTGAATATCAAGAAAACGATTGTTGCCTCTTTGTTAGCCTGTATGTTGCCTGCGGTTGTTATGGCAAAAGATATTTCCGTCGGCGTTTCGATGGCGCTTTTTGATGATAACTTTCTGACGATCCTGCGTACCGCAATGCAAAAAGAGATGCAAAAAGATGGCGTCAAGTCGCAGGTTGAAGACGCCAAGGGCGACGTGGCGCAGCAGCTCCAGCAGGTTCAGAACTTCATCGGCCAGGGCGTTGATGCCATCATCGTTGCCCCGGTCGACACCAACGCGGTGAAACCGATTATAGATCAGGCGACCAAAGCCGGTATTCCGCTGGTGTTCGTTAACCGTCGCCCGCAGCTGCCGCTGACGGACAAAATGGCCTACGTCGGCTCGGATTCAGTCCTCGCCGGTCGTCTGCAGATGGAAGCGCTGGCGAAGGCGATGAACGGTAAAGGAAACGTCGCGATTCTGCTGGGCGATCTGGCGAATGAATCGACCCGCGACCGCACCAGGGGCGTGGAAGAGGTGGTGGCAAAATACCCGAATATTAAAATTGTGCAAAAGCAGACCGCCAAATTCATGCGTAATGACGCGGTGGACGTGGTGAGCAACTGGATGACCAGCGGGGAAGATATCCAGGCCATTGCGTCAAACAATGATGAAATGGCTATTGGCGCGCTGCAGGCGCTGGGCAGCAATCCAAACCATATTCTGATCGCCGGCGTTGACGGCACCCCCGACGCGCTGCAGATGCTCAAAAACGGCAAGATGATCGCCACGATTTTCCAGGACGCGAAAGGTCAGGGTGAAGGCGCGGTCAACGCCGCCATCAAGCTGGCTAACGGTGAGAAAGTAGAAAAATTCATCGACGTCCCTTACCAGCTGATTACCAAAGAAAACATGTCTGATTTCGTCAGCCGCAACCAAAAATAACCATTCCAGGCCCAGCGGTACGGAGGTTGATGTATGAACGCTTTTGCCCTAGAAGCCGAAGGTATCAGCAAGTTCTTTCCCGGCGTGAAGGCGCTCGATAATGTCTCATTACGCGTGCGCCCGGGAACGGTGCACGCGCTGATGGGCGAAAATGGGGCCGGTAAATCCACGCTAATGAAATGCCTTATCGGGATTTACCGGCCCGATAAGGGCGCAATAAGAGTCAAAGGCCAGCCGGTTCAGTTTCAGGACACGATGGATGCGCTGCGATCGGGGATCTCGATGATCCACCAGGAGCTTAATCTGGTGCCGCATATGACGGTGGCGGAAAATATCTGGCTGGGCCGCGAGCCGATGAAGTATGGCTTTGTCGATCATCGCCAGCTGATTAGCCAGACCCAGGCGCTGCTGAATAAACTCAATATTCGCCTCGCTGCCGATCGGCTGGTGGGCGATCTTAGCATCGCCGCCCAGCAGATGGTCGAAATTGCCAAAGCGGTCTCGTGGAACGCCGATATCGTCATTATGGATGAGCCGACCTCGGCATTAACCGAAGGGGAGGTCGCGCACCTGTTTACGATTATTCGCGACCTCCGCGCGCAGGGTAAAGCCATCATCTATATCAGCCATAAGATGGATGAGATTTTTGCTATCACCGATGAAGTCAGCGTCTTTCGCGACGGCAGCTGGGTGGACAGTAAACAGACGGCGGAGTACACCCGCCAGTCGTTAATTACCCAGATGGTCGGGCGTGAATTAACCCAGCTGTTCCCAAAATTCAATAATACGATTGGGGAGGATGTCCTGAGCGTGCGGAATCTGTCGCGAAAGGGCTATTTCGATGACATCAGCTTCAGCGTGCGTCGCGGCGAAATCCTCGGCGTTGCCGGGCTGGTCGGGGCCGGACGCAGCGAAGTGATGGAGTGTCTGTTCGGCATGGAGAGCTTTGACGACGGAGAGGTCCTGATTGATGGCGTCCCGGTGAAGATCGATTCTCCTTCCGTGGCCATCGAAAAAGGGATGGCGCTGCTGACCGAGGATCGTAAAAAGTCAGGCCTGTTCCTCGTCCTGTCGGTGCTGGAGAATATGAGCATCGTCAATATGCCGGAATATGTCGGCAAAAGCGGGTTCGTGAAACATATGAAAATGGCGGAAGACTGTATGGCGCAGATCCGCCGCCTGAATATAAAAACTCCGACGATGGATCAAATTATTAATAACCTCAGCGGCGGTAATCAGCAAAAAGTACTGATTGCCCGCTGGCTCTTAGCCCAGCCCAAAATATTAATTCTCGATGAGCCGACCCGCGGTATTGATGTGGGAGCGAAGGCTGAAATTTACCATCTGATTAGCGAACTGGCGAACCGTGGCGTCGCGGTGATTATGGTTTCTTCTGAACTACCGGAAATTCTCGGGATGAGTGACCGCGTGATGGTCATGCACGAAGGGCGTATTACCGGCATCCTTGAAAAAGATGAGGCCGATCAGGAAACCATTTTGTCGCTGGCATCCAATTGAGGCGTAGAGAATGAGCAATATGAAATTGACCGCAGCTCCCGTAAATGAGAAACCCTCTTTCTTTCGTCATCTGCGGCATAAAATGCCGAAAGATACCGGGATATTTATCGTCATGGTGGTGATTGCCCTGACTTTTGAAATTGCCGGCTGGTTCGTTCGCGACCAATCATTTTTAATGAATAGCAACCGCCTGGTGCTGATTGTTTTACAGGTGGCAATTATCGGTATTATCGCCGTTGGGGTGACTCAGGTGATTATTACCACCGGGATTGACCTCTCCTCCGGTTCGGTTATCGCCCTTGCGGCGGTGGTGGCGGCGAGCCTGGCGCAGACCTCGGACAGCCTGACGCCGATGTTTCCGTCGCTGGTCAACCTGCCGGCGGCGATCCCCGTTTTGGCCGGGATCGGCGTCGGCCTGCTCTGCGGATTGACCAACGGTTTTCTGGTGACCCGCACCGGGATCCCGCCGTTTATCGCCACCCTCGGGATGATGGTCTCCGCCCGCGGTCTCGCGCAGTATTACACCCAGGGCAACCCGATTAGCTTCCTGTCCGACAGCTTTACCGCCGTGGGGCAGGGGGCGATGCCGGTCATTATTTTCTTTGTGATCGCCGCGCTGTTCCATGTCGCGCTAAAGCATACCCGCTACGGTAAATACGTCTACGCCATCGGCGGCAACATGACCTCGGCGAAAGTTTCCGGCATCAACGTCAACAAGTATCTGGTTATCGTTTATACCATTGCCGGCGCGCTCTCCGGCCTCGCCGGCGTGGTGCTGGCGGCGCGCGTCAGCAGCGGCCAGTCGAGCATGGGGATGTCCTATGAGCTGGATGCCATTGCCGCCGCGGTGATCGGCGGCAGCAGCCTGATGGGCGGCGTCGGGCGGATTACCGGAACGCTGATAGGGGCGGTGATCCTGGGGCTGATTAAAAGCGGCTTCACCTTCGTCGGGGTGGATGCCTACGTGCAGGATATTATTAAAGGCATCATTATCGTGGCCGCGGTGACCATCGATATGCGCCGCAACCGTAAAAAAAACTAGGTTTTAAAAATGGCCCGCCGCGGGCCATTGGTTTTCATACGCGGGGGGCTACGCCTCGTTTGCCGCCAGCAGCAGGCTGTGCAGCAGGACGTTGGCCCCTTTTTCGGCCCAGGCGGGCAGAATATTTTCGGCCTCATTATGGCTAATCCCCTTCTCGCAGGGGATAAATATCATGCTGGCGGGGGCTACCTTGCTGATATAGCAGGTATCGTGCCCGGCGCCGGAAACCATCCGTTTAGCGCTGTAGCCGAGCGCCTGGGCGGCCCGCTCGCTGCGCGCCAGGCAGTTGGGATCGAAGGCGATGGGCGCGTAGTCAAAAATGCGCTCGACCTCTGCCGTCACGCCGCGCTGGCCCAGCGCCGCGGCGGCGCGGCGCAGCGCGAGCTCCATCGCTTCGAGGGCGTCGCTTTGCGGATGGCGAAACTCGACGCTGCACTCCACGCGGCCGGGCACCACGTTGCGCGAACCCGGCGTCACCTGCACGGTGCCGACCGTCGCGCGGCCGTCTGGCTGGTGGGCAAGACCGATCTCTTCCACCGCCAGCGCCAGCTCGGCAAAAGCGGTTAGCGCATCGCGACGGCTGCCCATCGGCGTGGTGCCGGCGTGCGCGGCGAAACCGGTCAGGCTGACGTTGAACCAGCGCTGGCCCATTGCCGCGTGCACGAGGCCGATATCAATTCCTTCGTCTTCCAGAATCGGCCCCTGTTCGATATGCACCTCGTAGCAGGCGTGCAGGGGAAATGCGGCCGTCGGGTGCTGGCCGCGATAGCCGATAGCCTCCAGCGCCGCGCCGACGCTGACGCCGGTGCGATCTTCGCGGGCAAGGGCCCACTCTTCGCTGAACTGCCCGGCCCACACGCCGGAGGCGAGCATCGCCGGGGCAAAGCGCGCGCCCTCTTCGTTGGTCCAGTTCACCAGCACGATATCGCGCTCGGTTTCGCTGCCGCGTTCGTTAAGCGCCCGCAGCGCCTCCAGCCCCGCCAGTACGCCGTAGATACCGTCATAGCGGCCGCCCAGCGGCTGGGAGTCGACGTGCGAACCGGTCAGCACCGGCGCCAGCGCCGGGTTTTTACCCGCCCGGCGGATAAACATATTGCCCATGCTATCGACCCGGTAGCCAAATCCCGCCTCCTGCGCCCAGTCGCGCAGCAGATCCCGGGCCTGGCGGTCCTCTTCGCTCAGCGTCAGCCGGGTGACGCCGCCGGCGGGCGTCGCGCCGATGGTCGCCATTGCGTTAAGCGTTGCCCACAGGCGCTCGCCGTTGACGGTTATCATGATGGGTCCTTCTTTACGCGATAGCGGAAATCACAGCACGGCGCGCCCTGCATAATGGTCGTCGTGCGGGTCAGCTCAACCTCCGGCGCATAGCCGACGATAAACTTGTCATCGCGGGCGCAGGAGAGCAGGTGGCCAATCTCGCCGAGGCCCATCTGGTGATACATTTCGGCATAGCGGCAGCGGTTAACGTTGTAGTTGTACTGCCGATCGTCGGCATCCAGCACGGTGACCTCCAGCGCGTTGTCCTTTTCCCACAGATACTGCAGGGCGATAAAGCTCTGTATATCCGCGCCGTTGGGCTCTTTGGCGGCGAAGGTTTTCCCCGCCTCAATGGCGGCGTTTTCAATCGCCTCGCCGATGACCGCCTGGGCGCGAGCTTTGCCAATCTCGCGGACCAGGATGTCGTAAATCGGCTTAATAATCTCTGCTTCAATTTTGCGGCGGGCGAGAATGCCCAGCTCATTATTGTCACTCATCACGTTGCCTCACTGCGTTACTTCGTGGCGCCGCCGCCGAGTACGGTTTGCGGCTGCCATTTACCGTCGACGACTTTGTAGACGGTAAAGGTTGGCGACTTCAGGTTGCCCTCTTTATCAAAGGCGATCTGCCCGGTGACGCCTGAGTAGCTGATGGCGCGCAGGGCGGGCAGGTAGACGGCCGGATCGACGGAGTCGGCTTTTTCCATCGCCGCGACCAGCACGCGCGTAGCGTCGTAGGCGAACGGCGCGTGCAGCTCGATATGGGTGTGATAGCGCGACTGATAGGCCTGCTCAAAGGCCTTGCCGCCCGGCATCTGCTCTACCGGCAGCCCCGGCTCCAGCGCCACCACGCCGTTGCCCTCTTTTTGCGCCAACTGCAGGAAGGTCTGGCTGACGAAGCCGCCTGCGCCCATCAGGGTGGCGCTGAGCCCCAGCTGCTTGATGCGGCGCGCCAGCGGTGCGGCCTGGCTGTCGACGCCGCCGAAGAAGATCAGATCGGCGTTTTTGCTGCGAATCGCCGTCAGCACGGCGCTGAAGTCCACCGTTTTGTCATCGACGTACTGGCGATCGACGATATCGATCCCCTGGGCCTTCAGCGACTTAATAAACTCATCCGCCAGGCCCTGGCCGAAGGCGGTGCGATCGTCGATCACCGCAATGCGTTTGGCCTTCAGGGTCTGCACCGCGTACTGGCCGGCAAACTGGCCGCCGTCATCGTCATGGCCCATCACCCGGAAGCTGGTATCGAAGCCCTGTTTGGTATACGCATGACCGGTCGCCACAGGCGCAACCTGGGCGATCCCTGCGTCGTGATAGACCCGCGCCGCCGGAATGCTGGTGCCGGTATTCCAGTGGCCGACCACGCCCGCCACGCCGCTATCCACCAGGCGCTGAGCCACGGCTACCGCGGTGCGCGGGTCAGACTGGTCGTCTTCTGATTGCAGCTTAAAGGTTACCGCCTTGCCGCCGATCGTCGGGTGCTGCTTGTTGATATCGTCAATGGCCAGCCGGGCGCCGTTTTCCAGGTCCTTGCCGATACGCGCGGAAGGGCCGGTTAGCGGGCCGGCAAGGCCGATAGTGACGGTTTCGCCGGCGGCGGACCATGCGGCGGTTGAGGCAAAACCGCTGAGCACAATAGCGGCGCTGAGCGCACTGATTTTTGCTGTTTTCATTGTTTTTCCCTGATGTTGGTTGGTGTGTTAAACGGGCATTTCGCCCAAATAAATCTGTGCAATGCGGTCGTCGGCCAGCAGCGCCTGCGATGCGCCGCGCTCAACGATGCTGCCGCTGTCCATCACCCACGCGCTGTCGGTGGCCTCCAGCGCCAGGCGCGCGTTCTGCTCAATGAGCAGCAGCGCCACGCCGCGCTGGCGCAGGGTGGCAATAACGCGAAAAACATTCTCCACCATCAGCGGCGCCAGCCCCATCGACGGCTCGTCGAGGATCAGCAATCGCGGGCGGCTGAGCAGGGCGCGGTTCAGCGCCAGCAGCTGCTGTTCGCCGCCGGAGAGCAGCCCGGCCAGCTGATGCTGGCGCTCGCCGAGGCGGGGAAACTGGCTGAAGATGTCGTCCATCTCCCGCTTAACCGCCGCGCCGTCGCGGCGCAGCCAGGCGCCCATCTGCAGATTTTCCAGCACCGTCATGCGGGCGAAAATGCCGCGGCCTTCCGGCACCATCACCAGCCCTTCACGCAGCAGCGTTTCGGCCCGGCGTTTGCGTACCGGCCTGCCGTTGAAGAAGATGTCGCCGCTAAACGGCTCCAGGCCGGTAACGGCGCGGACGGTGGAGCTTTTGCCCGCGCCGTTGGCGCCGATAAGCGTCGTCTGCTCGCCCTCCTGGACGCTAAACGACACCTCGCGTACCGCCTGGATGCCGCCGTAGTGCACCCCAAGACCGCTGACGGTTAACAGATCAGACATGCGCATTTCCTCCCAGCCAGGCGGCGATAACCGCCGGGTCGCGACGTACGGTTTCAGGCGTGCCGCTGGCCAGCGTTTTGCCATAGTCCAGCACCATCAGGCGATCGCAGATCCCCATCACCAGCTTGACGTCATGCTCAATCATCAGCAGCGTTTTGCCGTCGTTACGGATGCGCAGCAGCAGCTCGCCAAGCGCCACTTTTTCCGCGGCATTCATCCCGGCGGCCGGCTCATCCAGCGCCAGCAGACGCGGATCGGTAGCCAGCGCGCGGGCAATCTCCAGACGCCGCTGGTGGCCGTAGGCGAGGTCGCAGGCGCGGTAGTGGGCGAACTGCGCGATGCCGGCATACTCCAGCCAGTGCCACGCCAGCTCGCGGGTTTGCGCCTCTTCGGCGCGGGCGCGGCGGTGGCGGCTCAGCGCCGCCCACAGGCCGTTGCGGGTACGTACGTGGCGGCCGACCATCACGTTTTCCAGCACCGACATCTGGTTAAACAGCCGCACGTTCTGGAAGGTGCGGGCGATACCGGCGGCGGTGACTTTCTCAATGTTCTTCGGGAAGTAGGGCTGACCGGCAATGGCGAACTCGCCGCTGTCCGCCGGATAGAGCCCGGTTATCAGGTTAAAGCAGGTAGTTTTACCCGCCCCGTTGGGGCCGATAAGACCGTAGATTTCGCCCTCGTTGATGGTGAGCGAGACGTTATCGACCGCCGTCAGGCCGCCGAAGCGCTTTGACATATGGCTGACGCTTAGCAGGCTCATGCTTTGGCTCCTTTATGTCCGGCGGGCCAGATGCCCTGCGGGCGCAGCAGCATCACCAGCACCAGCGCCAGGCCGTAGAACAGCTGGCGCAGAATTTCCGGGTCAATCAGCACTTCGCCAAACAGCGCCTGCTGCAGCGGGGCGGCCTGGCTGCGCAGCAGCTCGGGCAGGGCGGTCAGCAGCACGGCGCCGAGGATAACGCCTGGGATATGCCCCATTCCGCCGAGCACCACCATCGCCAGGACCGCAATCGACTCCTGCAGGGTGAAGGATTCGGGGGAGACAAAGCCCTGGAATGCGCCGAACAGCGCCCCAGCGACGCCGCCGAACGACGCGCCGATGGCGAACGCCAGCAGCTTATAGTTACGCAGATTAATGCCCATCGCCCGGGCAACGTCCTCATCCTCACGGATGGCGTGCCAGGCGCGGCCGATCCGCGAGTGCTGCAGGCGCAGGCAGACGAAAATAATCGCCACAATCACCAGCATTAGCAGGTAGTACCACAGCCACAGCGCCGGAACCTTAACGCCGAACCAGTGATAGACGCCGCTGAATTTAAGACCAAACAGGCTGAGCGTATCGATGCCGGAAATGCCCTTTGCGCCGTTGGTAATATTCACCGGGCGATCGAGGTTGCGCATCAGAATGCGGATAATCTCGCCAAAACCGAGCGTGACAATGGCCAGGTAGTCGCCGCGCAGCTTGAGGGTCGGCGCCCCCAGCACGATGCCGCAGCCCGCCGCCACCAGCGCGGCGAACGGAATAATCAGCAGCCAGGAGGTGTGCAGGCCGTCCGGGAACCAGGCCAGCAGCTGCGGGAACGCCTCCAGCAGATGCGGGGAGGCCAGCAGCGCCGCCAGGTACGCGCCGACGGCGTAAAAGGCGATAAAGCCCATATCCAGCAGGCCGGTGTAGCCGACCACGATGTTGAGACCCAGCGCCAGCATGATGTACAGCAGGGCGAAGTCGATGACCCGCACCCAGTAGTTGCCGCCGAGCTGGCTGGCGACCATCGGCGCCACCAGCAGCGCGCAGATAAACAGGGTCATGCCGGACCAGAAGCGACGGGAGGCGGCGGGGGCCGCGACGAGTTGTGCCGTTGTCATATTTTTTCCTATGCCCGATGCGCGACGCGCTCGCCGAGTAAACCGGCGGGACGGAACACCAGCACCACAATCAGCACCATAAAGGCGAAAATATCCTGATAGTTGCTGCCGAAGACGCCGTGGGTCAGGTCGCCGAGATAGCCGGCGCCCAGCGATTCGATGATCCCCAGCAGCAGGCCGCCGAGCATCGCGCCGCGAATATTGCCGATGCCACCGAGTACCGCCGCGGTGAAGGCCTTAATGCCGGGGAGAAAACCCATTGAGAAGCTGGCGCTGCCGTAGTTGCTGGCCATCATGACGCCCGCCAGCGCCGCAAAAGCGCCGCCAATCGCGAAGGTGAGGGTGATAATGGCGTTGGGGTTCACCCCCATCAGCGTGGCGATGCGCGGGTTCTCCGCCACCGCGCGCATGCCGCGGCCTAAGCGGGTAAATTCCACCAGCAGCCACAGGCCGAGCATGACCGCAAAAGCCAGCGCAACGGTGACGATGCCGGTCACGGTGACGATCGCCGGCGGATGCGCTTCGCTGCCGTGGGTAATGGCGATCGGCTCCATCGGCAGGATCTGCGGGAACATCTGCGGGTTGCGGGTCCAGATAATCATCGCCGCGGTTTGCAGCAGCACCGATACGCCGATCCCCGAGATCAGCGGCGCCAGGCGCGGAGCGTTGCGCAGGCGGCGGTAGGCAAAGCGCTCAACCGCCATCGCCAGCAGCGCGCATACAGCCATAGCCAGCATCAGCGCCAGGATCAGCTGGGCCAGCGGCGGCAGGTTGGGAAAATGGGCGTTCAGCGCGTTCATTGCCGACAGCGTCGTCAGCGCGCCGATCATCAGAATATCGCCGTGGGCAAAGTTAATGATGCGCAGGATGCCGTACACCATGGTGTAGCCGAGCGCGATAAGGGCATAGATGCTTCCCAGCATGATCCCATTGATGAATTGTTGTATGAGTGTGTCCAACCGAGTTACCCGACAATTTGCTCAAATTACGGCTACCATCCAATAAATGAATTAAATTGTAAAATACGGATATATTCTTTCTTATTATGAACGCGAATTTATCTATATTTATGATATTTAATATAATTAAATACCGTATCGGATCTCATTTAGCGCTAAGAAAATCAATATATGAAAAAAACAGAACAGTCAGCGGAGCGGGAAGTATGGACGGAAAGCGGCCTGGTCAACGATCCGCCGCTGCGGGCAGTGCGCGCATTTGAAGCTATCGCCCGTCTCGGCAGCATCACCCTGGCCGCCCGGGAGCTGGCGATATCGCCGTCGGCGGTCAGTCATCAGCTGAAGGTGCTGGAAGGATACCTGCAGATCCCGCTCACCGAGCGGCAGGGGCGACGGCTGACCCTCAGCCTGCAGGGGCGCGAATACTACCGCTCCATTCGCGCGGCGTTTAACGTTCTGCGCCAGGCCACCGAGCATCTGGTCGATCAGGTCCAGAGCCAGCAGGTGACGATCAGCCTGATCCCGCTGTTTGGCATGGGCTGGTTTATTCCTCGCCTGCCGTCATTTGTCCACGCCAACCCGCAGACCGAAATCAATGTGGTTTACGCCAACCACCGTAACTACCTCAGCGACGCCTCGGATATGTCGATTCGCTTCGGCAACGGGCAGTGGGCGGGATATCAGAGTGAAAAGCTGATTTCCGGCCGAATGGTGGCGGTGTGCAGCCGGGCGTTTATCCGCCTGCACGGGCATATTGATACGCCGGAGCAACTGCTGCAGATGCCGCTGCTTCATGACGAGGAGCGCAGCACCTGGAACCAGTGGTTTGTGCAGCAGGGGGTGAGGCGCCCGCCGCGATCGACGGGGCCGCTGTTCGAGGACGGGCTGTTAACCCTCGCCGGCGTGCAGGCCGGGCTGGGCTGCGCGCTGATGCGCGAACCGCTGATCGCGCCGTACCTCAACAGCGGCGAGCTGGTGAAAATCTTCGACGCGGCGATCGATGACGGCCGGGATTACTATCTGTGCGTGCGCCAGGACAGCGAAATGACGCCTAACGGCAGGCTGCTGCAGAGCTGGCTGCGCAGCGAGGCGCTGGGATAGCCCACTAGTCATCGACCGTTGACGTTTGCGCATACAGGATCACGATGCCCAGCGCGTTGCTGCGTTTTATAATCGTAATCCGGTTGTCACCGGGATAGTAGCCAAAGGGGTAGCAGATGCGGATCTCTTTTTGTAGCTCCGGTTCTTCAACGTACGCCCCGGAGCAGCTGCGCGAGCCGCCGGAGGCATACTGGTAGGGGGCGGTATAGGTTGATACTTCACCGGGCTGCAGCCAGGTCAGGGTGATCAGTATCACATGCTGAATTAACATGGCGAGGGCAAACGTCACCACAAAACTGCCGACTATGGCGTTGAACAGCTGGCGAGGAGGCATATTGCTGACGACGCCCTTACGGATGATTAACCAGATAAACAGGGCCATGATAAGCAGGGCCAGCGCTAAGGCGGCATACAGCATGCCGCGAATCACGACCGGATTGAGAAATGTTTCACGGTCGATTTCAACGCTCCACGCCACGGCAAAAAAAATCACCAGCAGCGTAGAAACGGTGACGGATATTAACCACGGATATGAATATTTCTTCACTGACTAGCCTCCCTGCTGCAATCAGTATGCGCTTAAGAATTTACCCAATGCCGCTCATATTTTTGCCTGGTGACGAATTTGCAGCGTCGCCGGCAGGTAGCGCTGCAGCGGCTCCGGGGCCGCGCCGTCGATTAGCTGGCTGATGAGGTCATAGCAGTGCCAGGCCAGCTGGCGATTATCCTGCTGGACGGTATCAATGCGCAGCGACAGCGAGTCATACAGATAGTGGTCATCAAAGCTGGCGAGGTGGATGCCGGAATCCAGTAAATTATGCTGGCTCATATAGCGCAGCACCCCTTCCAGCAGGCCGCAGGCGGCGGTGAACAGCGCCTTCGGCGGTCGCCCCAGCCGCGCGCAGAGCGCGGCAAACATTTCGTAGCCGGAGCTGGGATGATAGTTGCCGTTAATCACCCATTCGGGGCGGAGCTCAACGCCCGCCTGCGCCAGTCCCTGGGTGAAGCCGGCCAGCCGGTCCCGCGAAGGCGAAAGCCGCGGCTGGCCGCCGAGAAACCAGAACTCGTCGGCGTGTTGGGGGGCGATCCGTGAGATCAGCTCGGCGGTGGGGGTGATGGAGTCGGTCATCACCAGCGGCAGGCTGCTGCCGCTGGGGCTGCGGTCAAACAATACTACCGGCAGCTGTTCGCTGAGCTTGAGATAATCCGCGTCGTTGTGCATGCAGGAGGCGACGATCAGCCCGTCAACCTGGCGGGCAATCATATTATTGACCACCATGCTTTCCTGAGCCGGGTTTTCGTCGGTGCAGGAGATCAGCAGCTGAACGCCCGCCTCGCGGCACAGCATCTCCAGCTCATGGGAGAAGACCGCGAAGCCGTAGTTGGTGATTTCAGGCACCACCAGTCCGATGGTATGGCTGCGGTTATCGCGCAGGGAGCGGGCGTGAATGCTCGGCTGATAGTGCTGCTCGCGGGCTATGGTCTGGACGCGTTCGCGGGTTTCCTGAGCCACGCGCAGCTCTTTGCCACGACCGTTCAGCACGAGGCTGGCGGTCGCTTTCGAGACGCCCGCCAGCTCGGCGATATCTTTAATGGTAACGCGTTTGGTTTTCATCACGACAGCATACGCCCGAAATTAAAACGCTGATTCTACCATGCATGGCCGCAGCGGCCAGTAGCAGAATGCAGCCGGCGTCGCACCGCTGAAAATCATTTGTCCGGGATACTGTGGGAAATAGCGGCTGCTCATCACGCCTTCCCCTCCGTTGATGAAAACCTCAACGCTTGAGCTGTCGCATAAAATCCGCAGGGCATGCACCTCTCCCCGCCAGTAGCGGTAGAGCGCTTCGTCGGAGGCCAGGCTGCGCCGTTCGAGGCGAATGCCGTCGGCGTCGAGAGTGAGCTTGAGGGCGCCGCCGAAATCAATCGCCAGCTCGTCGCCGGGCGCGACCTCAAAGGCGATGTCCACTGGCGCCAGCGGCAGGGTTGGCCCCTGCCAGCTGCGGGCTTCACCGCGCAGGTCCGTCAGTTCGCGCACCGGATGCTGGTAGAGTTTTCCGTCGCGTAGCTCCAGCTCCCGCAGGCAGGTCATCTGGTGGATCCAGCCGTGGGCGAGGGTCGGCTGGCGCATCTCTTCGCCGTCCGGAACCCCCATCCAGCCGACCAGCAGCCGACGGCCGTCGGCGGCCTGCATGGTCTGCGGGGCGTAAAATTCGAACCCGGCATCCAGCTCATTAAGCGCGCCGTGGTCAAAGCTGGCGCTGGCGTAGTCGAAGCGGCCCGCCATCCACACGGCGGGGTAGGTGTTGAGGTAGCGGTCGGCCTCGCGGGCGATGCCCTGGGGGCAGCAGATCAGGATATGCTGGTCAGCGAGCGGGAACAGATCCGGACACTCCCACATATAGCCGGCATCGTGCAGGCCGTTGACGTCGCTGCCGGCAATTTCGCCTTCCGCCTCCCACTGGTGCAAATCCGCGGAGCTGAACAGCAGCACCTTACCGCGCTTTTGCAGGTCCTGGGCGCCGAGGACCATGTACCAGCGGCCTTCGTGCTGCCAGACCTTCGGGTCGCGGACGTGGCCGGTATAGCCCTTCGGCAGCGGCAGCACCGGGCCGGTTTTGCTAAAGGTACCGTCGCTGTTTTCCGTTGCCAGGCACTGCCACGCGGTTCTGCTGCCGTCTTCAAACTTCACGTTGCCGGTGTAGCACAGGGTCAATTTTCCGTCGTTATCGACGGCGCTCCCCGAGTAGCAGCCGCTGCGGTCGTACTCTTCGTCCGGCATCAGCGCGATCGGCTCATGCTGCCAGTGCAGCAGGTCGGCGGAGCTCCAGTGCCCCCAGCACTTGAACTTATGATCGCAGGCTATCGGGTTCCACTGATAAAACAGATGATAGCGCCCGGCAAATTCGATAAAGCCGTTAGGATCGTTCATCAGGCCGGTGGTCGGGGCCAGGTGCCACTGCGGATAGTGGCTATCGCGCAGCGCGCGCGGCTGGCCCTGCATTACGGCCCGTAAAATTGCCGGCAAACGTGAAGGAAGTGACATTATTCAGCGTCCGTTTTGTATTTCAGCAGCAGGGAAACGGTGAAGGCCACGCCGAAGGCGATAACCATCCCGATGATGTAGTTCAGCAGCGAGCTGGCCTGCACGATAGCCATGCCGGGGATCGCCGTCAGCCCGACCGCCGTCATGTAGACGTGCATCGAAACCACCCACGCGCCGCCCGCCGCGCCGCCGATAAGGGCCGCGATAAACGGCTTCACGAAGCGTAGGTTAATACCGAATATCGCCGCCTCGGTGATCCCCAGCATAGCGGAAAAGGCTGAGGGCAGGGTGATGGCTTTGATTTTGGCATCTTTGGTTTTAAACCATACCGCCAGACAGGCGCCGCCCTGGGCGACGTTGGCCATGGCCCAAATCGGCAGCAGGAAGTTGACGCCGATCGACGGGTTGCCCAACAGCCCTGCCTCAATGGCGTGGAAGCTGTGGTGAATGCCGGTGATCACGATAACCGAGTAGAGGCCGCCGAACAGCAGCCCGGCCAGCCAGCCGGCGTGGGCGATCAGGGTGCTAAGAATAAACGAGATGCCATCACCCAGCGCGCGGCCGGCGGGGCCGATAATCAGCAGAGCGATAAAACCGGAAATGATAACCGTCAGGAACGGCGTCAGGATCAGATCGAGGGCGTCAGGGATCACCCGGCGCAGCTGTTTCTCGACGATGCTCATAAACCATACCGCCAGCAGCACCGGGAATACCGTGCCCTGGTAGCCGATCATGGCGATTTCCAGACCGAAAAAGTTCATCGAATGGAAACCGGCGGCCACGCCCCAGGCGTTGGTGAGCGCCGGGTGGGTTAAGATGCCGCCCAGGGTTGCGCCGAGATAAGGGTTGCCGCCAAATTCGCGTGCGGCGGTGAAGCCAATCAGGATCGGCAGAATGATAAATGCCGCCGAGCTGCACATATCGAGAATGATATAGATGGCGTTGCTCGGATCGACCCAGCCGTAGGTTTTTACCATCCCCAGCAGGCCCATCAGCAGGCCGGAGGCGACGATAGCCGGGATAATGGGGACGAAGATGTTCGACAGCAGGCGCGCAATGCGCTGGAAGGGGTTGAGCTTTCTCGCCGCAATATTGGCGGCTTCCGACTTGCTGGACTCGCCGATCCCGGCGGCCTGGATAAACGCGGCGTAGACTTTGTTCACGATGCCGGTGCCAAAGATAATCTGCATCTGGCCGGCGTTATTAAAGCAGCCCTTCACCCCTTCGATTTCGCCGATGGCCTTCTTGTCGGCCAGCGAATCATCGACCAGCACCAGACGCAGGCGCGTGGCGCAGTGCGCGGCGCTGGCGATATTTTCCTTACCTCCCAACAGCGGAAGCAGCGAGCGGGAAATGTGTTCGAAATCCATAGTACCCTCTGAATGCGTAATGATTTGCGTGTTTGGTCCCGTGGTGACGGGGGCGCAGTCTCTGCGTTGTTATTGTGTCCGGGGCGATGAAACGCGCTTTGTCGCCCCGGTTGTTTCTGTCGTCAGGTGTTAACCATCAGAACCAGGTTTCCATTTGCATACCGAACGACCATTCGCCGCCCGATTTAAAACCGCTGCTGCCTAAAGCGTCATCGCTGGCGTAATTATCCAGTTTTTTGCTCCAGTCCATCCACGAGGTGTAGAGACGGATCTCCGGACGACTGAAGAAATCACCGATGCTGCCGACCTTAAAGGTCGGTGCGAAGGTGAGCTTATAGAAGCTACCGTTCACCGCATGACGGTCGTTATAGCCCTCGGGTTTGAGATCCATGTATTGGTAGGTGCCTTCGTAAGCGAGGGCGAAGTTCTGGTTGATCTCCTGAATCAGACGCATGTTGAGGGTCGCCCACTGATAGCTGTCGCCATCGACATAACGGTCTTTACTGCTCTGCGCCAGTACCGCCGGGGCGATAAACCAGTTCTCGCTGAGCGGCGTGGTGCCGTAGCTGGCGAAGCGCCAGGTATTGGCTCCCGGACGCAGTGCCCCGTCGGAACCGAGGCCTTTCACCTCTGCGCCCAGACCGTGCCCGTAGAGCAGGGCCGTTTTGCTGCTCCCTTCCCGTAGGCCGTAAAAACTGTCGTTGTGCAAACCGAGTAGCGTATGTACCCCGGTATTTGCCGCATCGCCTTTGACCAGATTGCCGTTGGTATCTTTCCGCTCGTCATTATCTTTCGCCCGCATCCCGCTGACCATCACCTGCACCGGGCCGATGAAGTTGTTCATGCTGAGGATGTAGTTCTGCACGCTATTGCTCGAATCATCAATATCGCCGAAGTTGCGTCCGTATAGAGAGAAGTTACTGCGCAGACTGTCGTTCCACTTCACGTCGTAAATACCGCCGCCGGTACCCGCGAGGAATACCACGTCGGAATCGACCCAGTGAATATCAAAGTTGTCGCGGTCAAAGCGTTTCCCGGCCCACAGGGTTGAACCTTTGAACGGTCCTTCGAAGGTCGGCAGGTTGCCCAGTTCTACGAAAGCCTGGCGAACGTTCAAATCGCTGGTGCTTGCCGTCCAGTCGTTGTAGGTGGTTTGTCCGTCGGCCACCATCACTTTGAAGCGGGTCGTCGCGCCGTTATCCAGGGTCTGCTTATGTTCAAGATTCATTTCAACATAGGTGTCGGCCTGGTTCCCCAGGCGGCCGATAGCCCCACCGGTTTCCCCCGCAGGCGTCATATATGCGCCGGATTTAGTACTGGAGGCTGAGTCGTTCATGATTACGCCGGAGCGGGCGTAGCCGTGGAACTCAAAGCCGCTCTTTTCATCGGCTTTCTTCTCCAGCTGGGCGGTGCGCTGGGCTACCTGCTGGGTGTTGTCCTGGGTTTTCTGCTGCTGCGTGGTGAGCTGCTCGACTTTCTTCTCGGCCGACTCGGCGCGGTTTTCCGCGGTCTGCGCCCGGTTTTCCGCGTCCTGCAGGCGTTTTTCCAGGGCGATCAGACGGGCTTCGATGGTGCTTAAATCCGTTTGCGCATGGGCCGATCCGGCACCGGTTAGCAAAGCAATAAGGACGGCAAGTGTGCGTTTTTTATACATGCTGTTCGCATCCCAAAGGTAAATTGAATGGTGTGTTGTTTTTGCTAAACCGGTTTAAGTCATATGTTAAACACGACTGATAACATCTTGAAATGAATTTTGCTAAACCGATTTAATAATTGTGACGGAGGCAACAAAGCGGGCCGTTGAGGACGGCCCGCGGGGGATCAAAACTGGCGATTGAGATCGTGCTGCCAGGGGAGGGCGGTCATGGCGCCTTTGGCGGTGGTCGCCAGCGCGCCGCAGGTCTGCGCCAGCAGCAGCGCGGGCTCCAGCGACGCCAGGTCGGTGGGTATTCCGTTGGCGGCGAGGCTGGCGAGCAGCCCGGCGACGAAGGCATCGCCAGCGCCGGTGGTGTCGACGCTGACCACCGGTTTCGCCGCAAAGTGGATCGTCTGCTGCTGGAAAGCCGCCAGCACGCCGGCTTTACCCTGGGTGACCAGCAGCAGCTCCGGGCGGTAGCGCTGGGTTAAGATGGCGATACCCTGCGCCAGATCGCTGCTGCCGCTGATAAGGACCAGCTCCTCCTCTGAGAGCTTCACCACGTTGGCAAGCGACAGCGCCCTGTCGAGGCAGGCCTGCAGCAGCGCCGGGTCCTGCCACAGGTCCTCGCGAATATTGGGGTCGAAGCTCACCCAGCCGCCGACGCTTTTTATCTTCTCCATCGCCGAGAAGGTTGTGCTACGGCTTGGCTCAGCGCTGAGGGCAATAGAGCAGACGTGGAGCCACTGGCGGGGCGCGAAGAGCGGTAAATCCTCCGGCTGCAGGAAAAGATCGGCGCTGGGGCGCACCATAAAGGTAAAGGTTCGCTCGCCGTAGCTGTCGAGGTCGACCACCACGGTTGACGTTCTCTGCTGCGGGTCGAGGCGCATATGGCTCACGTCGACCCGTTCCTGACTCAGCGTCTGGTACATAAAGCGGCCGAAGGGATCGTCGCCGACGCGACCAATAAATCCGCTCTCTCCGCCGAGGCGGGCAATGCCTACCGCGACGTTGGCCGGCGCGCCGCCGGGACACTGCAGCAGCCGCCCTCCGCTCTCCGGCAGCAGGTCCACCACCGCATCTCCGACCACCCAGACTTTTGCGTTCATGCTCATTTCACCTCATTGCTAAACTATATTAAACCGGTTTAGCTTTATTAAAGCATAGCCCTGTGCAGATCGAAACGCCGTGATGCGTAAAGTGGGAGACAGGACAAAAAAACGCGGCGCCAGGATTGACGCCGGAAAATGGCCGCCGGGCGCGGCGGGAATATGCCCGTTTTGCGATCGGGGATGAAAAGGGCGACTTTTCCGATCGAATGGTCGATACCCGTCGCCGGACGTGGAAAGCGGGCGAAGCCGCGTAGCGGCAGCAAAAGAGAACGTTGTTCAGGCGCGTAATGCCTTGCACTCCGCGGTTGGCGGGGAAAATACCCGGATTGCCTCGCTATCTCTCTCGATCGCTCATTCCCGCACCAGGCCGGCGCTGTTTAACATTCCCCCGCCTACGTCGGCACCGCGCTACCGACCAGACCGTCAATAATCACCTGCATGACCCCCTGGGAGCAGGGCTCAATGCGTCCCCGCACGCCGTACACCTCGGCTAATATCTGCGGAGTAATAACCTGCGACGGAGCGCCTTCGGCCAGCAGAAGCCCCTCTTTTAACATCAGCACGCGATCGGCATGGCGTAGGGCGATATTAATGTCATGCACCACCACCAGGGTGACGATGTTGCGCCTTCGGGTCTCTCTGCGCACCAGATCCATCACGTGAAACTGATAGTTTAAATCCAGCGCGCTGAGCGGCTCATCGAGCAGCAGCAGCGCAGGCTGGCGGATAAGCGACTGGGCCAGGCCGACGAGCTGCTTCTGCCCGCCGGAAAGCCTATCGAGGTAGCTTAGCGCCAGATGTTCAATGCCCAGCTGGCGCAGCAGGGACATCACCTGCGCCTCGCTTTCCGCGCCGTGCAGCCCGCCGGCCGCGCGCTGGGCGACGATAATCGACTCCAGCACGTGCAGGTGGACGCCCGCCGGCAGCGTTTGCGGCAGATAAACCACCTTTTCCGCCCGCCGGGCAAACGGCAGCGCCAGCAGATTTTCCCCGTCAAGCGACAGCTCGCCCGTCGAGGGGCCCAGACCGGCCATCGCCCGCATCAGGGTCGATTTACCGCTGCCGTTGGGGCCCAGCAGGGCGGTGATTTTACCGCGCGGCAGCTGCGGTACCGTCAGGTCGCGGATAACCTGGCGCTTCGGATAGCCGGCGCTAAAGCGCGACAGCGCCAGTCCGGTACAGGTGTGCGGATTCATACGTTCCCCCGATGGCGTAAAATGATGCTCAGAAAGAACGGAACGCCAACCAGGGAGGTGACGATCCCTACCGGAATAATGGCGCCAGGGATCAGATTCTTCGACGCCACGGACGCCAGCGACAGCACCAGCGCGCCGATCAGGGCGCTGGCCGGGAGATAAAAGCGATGGTCTTCGCCGAAAATCAGGCGCGCGATATGCGGGGCCACCAGACCGATAAAGCCAATTGGACCGACGAACGCCACCGAAATAGCCGACAAAATGCTGATCCGCAGCAGGGTGGTTAAGCGCAGGCGACGCACGTTAATCCCGAAGCTCATGGCCCGATCTTCGCCAAGGCGCAGCGCCGTCAGCTTCCATGAGCTCAGCATCGATAGCGGCATCACCACCGCCAGCACCGCGAGTAAAATACCGACCTTCTGCCACGAGGCGCGGTCAATACTGCCCATAGTCCAGAACACCAGCCCCTGCAGCGTGTCTTCGTTGGCGACAAACTGCAGCATCGAGACCAGCGCGTTGAAGGTAAAGACCAGCGCGATACCGAACAGAATCACCCCGGAGGAGGCCACCTGCGTCCAGCGGGTAATGCCGTCCAGCAGCAGCGCGGCCAGCAGCGCGAAGATAAACGCGTTGGCCGAGATAAACCACTGGCTGGGGATACCCGGAATGCCGATCCCCAGCACGATGGCCAGCGCCGCGCCGAACGCCGCCGCCGATGAAACGCCAAGGGTAAAGGGGCTGGCCAGCGGATTGTTGAGGATGGTCTGCATCTCCGCTCCGGCGAGGCCGAGCGCGAGGCCCACAATAATCGCCATCAGGGCGTACGGCATGCGGATATCCCAGACGATGACCCGCGTTCCGGCGCTGGCGCCGGCAGGATCGATCAGGGTTTGCCACAGCGTATGCAGCGGCATCCCGGACGGGCCCATCATAAAATCGAGCAGCAGCGAGGTGACAATCAGCACCACCAGCAGCAGCATAAAACCCACACGGCGGCGCACGATGCGGCGATAGTTTGCCATCACCTCCCGTCCGGCGCTGAGGACGCCGATGGCGGATTCAGTCGTCGAGCTCATGGGCACTTACTCACCTTGTTTCCAGGAAAAGACGAAGGGCAGATCGGGCAGCGAGGTGAAATGGCGCACGATATAGCGGTAACTATCATCCGGATTAAGACTGTTAAACGTCTGCGGATAGATATCTTTCGCCAGATACTCCATGCCGACGATATTCCACGGATGGTTGTAGAAGTGGTGATAAATCCCGTAGGCCCGGCCGGCCTTCACCGGCGGAATGTCGCTGACCCCGGTCCGCGACAGCAGAACCTGAGCCTGAGCGTCCACCTCCTGCTGATTAACCCGGTAGCCCAGCGGCAGAACCTGGCTGTTGCCGCGTTTTGAGCCGGTCATGATATAGGCGTCGGGCTTCATGCTGATAACCTTCTCCAGCGCCACAAAACCGGAGGCGCCGGGCAGCACCTGCGCGCCGATGTTGTTGGCCCCGACCGCTTCAACCAGCCCGCCCCAGCCGCTGTGTCCGTGGGTAAAGCAGCAGGCGTCGCTATTGCCTGCCAGTGCCTCCACGAAGACATTCGCCTTTGGCTCGATGGCCGCGGTTTTCTGGCGAATGGCCTGCAGCTGCTGGCGATAGTAGTCGGTATAGGCTTTAGCGTTGTTTTCACGGTTGAGCACCTGGCCCAGCAGGTCGATGCTCGGGGCGGTATCTTTCGCCGGATTCACTTCGTAATCGACAAACAGCACCGGAATATTGAGCGCGCCGAGCTTGCTGATAATGCCGCTCTCTTCCAGCGCCGGCTTCGCGCGCAGCTGGGCAATCATCAGGTCCGGCTGGCGGGAAATCACGCTTTCAAGGTCAATATTGCCCTTGTCGCTAAAGCCCATATCAAGAATGCTCGCCGACTGCGGCCACTTCTGCTGCAGCATTTTCCAGGTTTCAACATCTTGTTTTTTCGCCAGATTATTCCAGGCGACCAGCCGCCTGAAGGGATTATCCCGGTCCAGAAGCGCCAGCGCCATAATATCCCGGCCATCCTGCAGGATGATGCGCTGCGGCTCGTGCTGGAGAGTAATGCTGCGGCCGTCGAGGTCGGTTACGGTGAGCGGATATTGGGTGGCATGGCCGTATAGCGGAGCGGAGATTAGCGCAGTGAAAATAAGCGAACCTACTGATTTTATTGCCATAATGTGAGTTCCGTTTGCTAATTATAAATATAATGATTTTGATAATTATTCTCGTGTGAAAATAAACGGCAGATATATGAATCGTTGATTTCATAAAATGTAACAACTTTACTGGAATTTATAAGAGTGGCCGGAACCCGCCATTCGCTGCTTAAAAAACAGGCAATTAACGTTAAAGGAAGTTTTAAGAACTATCCCTAAAGCCAAACGGCAGCATCTTGTGCCATGCTGAATGCGACTCATAACAATAAGCACGTTAGAGAGGATATTATGAAAAAGGCAATGATTGCGTTATCTGCGATTCTGGTAGCAGCTCCTGTTTTTGCTGCGACAACCACCACACACGCAACTGATGAAACCGTCGCGGCGGCCCATGAAGGGGCAAACACGGCGAAAGAAAAACTGCATAAGGCCCAGAATGAGGGCGATGAGCTGAAGCTCAAATCCCAGCACGCGGCTGAAGGCAAAAGCGATAGCTTAGGCAGCAAGGTCAGCGAAGGCACGCAGAAAACCTGGAACAAGACCAAAGAAGGGACTGAGAAGGGTTGGGATAAGACCAAAGAAGGGACTGAAAAAGGCTGGAATAAAACCAAAGCCGCCACCGAGAAAGGCTGGGATAAAACCAAGCAGGGTGCTGAAGATTTAAAAAAGAAAGTCACTGAGTAATCACTGACTGTTCCACATAAAAGGGCCGCGCAAGCGGCCTTTTTATTTTGCTATTTCAGGCGTAATCCCCACAGTTCGATTAAGGTAACTGCCCCGGTAATATGCCAGGAATACTCCTGGTTATCCCGATACTCACCGTTTCTCCACATTCTGGCGGTAAAAAGGAAATACATCAGGAGGTGGACAATGAAAAAGATTATTTCTCTGGCGGTTATTTTATCCTGCACGTTAACGTCTCTGGCCTATGCCGATGGCCCGAACGGCAACAACAACCCCGGCCAGCAGCAGGTATGGCAAAATGAGTCCGGGCACGGAAAAACGGACGGCAATCGTCAACAGGGCCCCGGCAACGGGCCGCAGGGAAAGCAGGCGAACGGCCATCAGGATAGTGGCAATAATCGCGGACCGAATCGCGGCGAGCAGGAGCGCGGTAAGGCTTCGCAGGCGCGCCATGAGCAGGAGCATTTTGCCTGGAACGGCCATGACTTCCGCAAAGGACAGCCCGCGCCTGAGCGCTTCCGCGGCAATGCGTATCGGATTAATGACTGGAACGATCGCGGCCTGCCGGCGCCTCCTCAGGGGCAGCACTGGTCCTATATTGACGGCAACTACGTCCTGATTGCGGCGGCGACCGGGATCATCACCTCAATTCTGGTGAATGGTCTTCTCAACCACTAGCAGTCGATATCCCGGAGCGGTATTCCGTACCGTCTCCGGGAATGCCCGCCGTCAAGCCAGGGACGACGCTGCTCCCTGTCCCCGAACCCGATCCCGATCCGTGCGGCCTGTTCTCTATTTAGCCCATCATCCGGCCAGTCGCTGTAGCCGTTAATCATAAAAGGCCACGACGGTTCGCCGCCGCTTTCTGCGAAAGGGAAATAGCCCGCTCGTTGGCGCGCTTTTTTAATGCGTCGGGCGGCGGCGTATTTTCCCGGGCCGCTTGATAAACCGCTGAATAATCATTAGTAAATAAGATGACGCCCCCCTCAGGAATTAGAAATCCTGCTTGCATTAAACGCTTATCCAGATAAGTTATTCAGTCTGAGTATATTCTTCGTCCTTCAGGTTTTCAGCGCCGCTGGAGCGTGAATTATTGAAGATATCTTTACCCAATGGCTTTTGAGTTGCGGCAAGGCGGCAGCGCATCCCCCCGGAGCTGACATAAGCAAGCGGCCGTACGCCGCGCCCGTCGGGGCGAAACCTGGTATTGCCAACGCAGATGCGGCCTGAAAGACAGGGGTATATCTTATTTCCCGGAGACCGGCATGACAGATTTTGTAATTCCAGAAATAAAAGCAGCTGAAGATGAAATGATTGCGATCCGTCATTATTTACATGCCAATCCGGAATTAAGCCTGGAAGAGTTTAATACCAGCGAGCTGGTGGCCGGAAAACTGGCGGAGTGGGGCTATCAGGTGACCCGCGAGCTGGGAAAAACCGGGCTGGTAGGCTCATTAAGCAAGGGCGACTCGCCGCGCACCATCGGGCTGCGCGCCGATATGGACGCGCTGCCGATTTTTGAAACCACCGACCTGCCCTGGGCCAGCACCGTTGCGGGAAAAATGCACGCCTGCGGCCATGACGGCCACACCACCATTCTGCTGGCGGCGGCGAAGTATATCGCTTCTCCGGCCTGCGAATTTAACGGTACCGTGCACCTTATTTTCCAGCCCGCGGAAGAGGCCATCGGCGGGGCGGATTTAATGATCAAAGACGGGCTGTTCGAGCGTTTCCCCTGCGATCGTATTTTTGCGCTGCACAACATGCCGGGGCTGCCGGTCGGCAAGCTGGGCTTTTACGCCGGGAATTTTATGGCCTCGGCGGATACGGTCAAAATCACCGTTCATGGCTACGGCGGGCACGGCGCCCACCCGGACCGCACGGTTGACCCCATTCTTGCCGGCGCGGCGCTGGTCATGGCCCTGCAAAGCATCGTCGCCCGCAACGTGCCGCCGGGAGAAACCGCCGTTGTCACCGTCGGGACCTTCCAGTCGGGCATCGCCTCCAACGTCATTCCGGAAAGCGCGGTCATGGAGCTGACCGTGCGGGCGATGAAGCCTGAAGTGCGCGATCTGCTGATTAAACGCATCCACGAAATCACCGAGTTCACCGCCAAAAGCTACGGCGCAACCAGCGAGATCGAGGTTTATGACTCCTATCCGGTGCTGACGAACAGCGTTGAGGAGACCGCGTTTGCCAGGGAGCTGGCGCTGGAGGTCTTCGGCAGCGAGAAGGTGCTGCCATCGATCTCGCCGATGAACGCCCGCGAAGATTTTGCCTTTATGCTGCAGGCGCGTCCGGGCTGCTACTTCCTGCTGGGCAACGGCGAGAAGGGCGGAAAGGGCAGCTGCATGGTGCATAACCCGGGCTATGACTTTAATGATGACATTATTAGCACCGGCGCGACGCTTTTCGCCCGGTTAGTTGAAACGTACTGCCGCTGATCTCTGGAGCTCGTAAATAATGAAAAAATCTCTTCTGCTGTGGGTTGCGCTGATGGCCTCAACGTCGGCGCTGGCCGCAGAAAATAAGGAAATTCGCTTTGGCGTCGATCCGACCTTTGCGCCGTTTGAATGGAAGGACCCGCAGGGCAAGCTGGCGGGTTTCGATATTGATTTAGGCAACGCCATCTGCCAGCAGCTGCAGGCCAAATGCGTGTGGGTGGAAAGCAACTTCGACGGCATTATTCCGGCGCTGAAGGCGCGTAAATTTGATGCCATTCTGTCCGGTATGTATATGACCGAGAAGCGCAAAGAGCAGATTGGCTTTAGCGATAAGCTCTATAACGGCCCGGTGTTCCTCGTGGCGCGCAAAAATACGCTGAGCGGCAATACGCCGGAGCAGCTGAAGGGCAAAACCATCGGCGTGGAGCAGGGCTCGGCGCAGGAAACGTACGTTAATCAGCACTGGCGTCCGGCGGGAATTAATATCGTGGCCTATCAGGGCGCCGACAGCGTGGTTCGGGATCTGGAGTCCGGGCGTATCGACGGCGCGGTGCTCTCCGGGATGATGGCGGACTATAGCTTCCTGCAGCAGCCGCAGGGCAAAGATTTCGCCTTCGTTGGCGGTCATTTGCAGGACGATAAGCTGTTTGGCGCCGGGGCGGCCATTGGCCTGCGCAAGGACGACGAAGCCTTACGTCAGGAGATTAACGGCGCGATTGCCAAAATTCTTGCCGACGGAACCTATAAAAAACTGGCCGGGAAATATTTTAGCTTTGACGTCTATTCCGGGACATAATGCGGTTATGCATTCGGCGGGCACGGAAAGCCCGCTTCAGGCTTCCTTTCTCTACTATCATTTCTGACCCTGGCTCGATTTCTCAGGACGCAGAATATAAACGAGACCCTAACTAATTCGAGTTGAACCAGGCCGGGCGCGGGCAACCTGAAGGATGACGGGTCAATAAGGAGTGAACGGCATGATGACACGTCCATTGGGCAAAACCGGATTTTCCATTGCGCCGCTGGTTTTTGGCGGCAACGTTTTCGGCTGGACCTGCGATGAAAAAAACAGTTTTACCATTCTTGATGCTTTCGTTGACCACGGCTTTGACGCTATCGATACGGCGGACGTTTACTCCCGCTGGGCGGACGGCAATCAGGGCGGAGAGTCGGAAACGATTATCGGTCGCTGGCTGCAGGCGCGGCCAGGGATGCGCGACAGGGTCAAAATCTTCAGCAAGGTCGGTTCAGATATGGGGCCTGCCGGGCAGAAGGGACTGGGTAAAGCCTGGGTCCAGCAGGCGGTAGAAAACTCGCTGCGCCGCCTGAATACCGATTATATCGATCTCTATTTTGCCCACTGGCCGGATCCGCAAACCCCGCTGGCGGAAACCCTGGAAGCGTTCCAGGCCCTGCAGCAGGCCGGAAAAATTCGCGCGACGGGCGCGTCAAACCTCGATGCGCAGCAGCTTTCAGCGGCGCTGGAGGTGGCGCGTAAGGGCGGCCTGCCGGCCTGGCAGGTGCTGCAGCCGGAATATAATCTTTATCACCGCTCCGCTTTTGAAGGCGCGCTCTGCGATCTCTGCATCAGCCGCGAGATTGGCGTGGTGACCTACTACAGCCTGGCCTCCGGCTTTTTGAGCGGCAAATACCGCCAGCAGGCTGACCTGACGCAGAGCCAGCGCGGCGGCGGCATCGCTAAATACCTCAATCCGCGCGGTATGCGCATTATCGATACCCTGGAAGAGGTCGCCGGGCAGCACCATGCTAAACCGGCGGAAGTGGCCCTCGCCTGGCTGATGAGCCGGGAAGGGGTGACCGCGCCGATCGCCAGCGCGACCAGCGTAGCCCAGGTTGAAAGCTTTGCTCGCGCCGCCGGGCTGACGCTCAACGCCGCGCAGCTGGCGCGGCTCGAAATTGCCAGCGCCTGACGGCCGCCCGCCGGAGCCGTCGGGCTCCGGTTTTTCCCCGGCTAGCGGTGCGTCGTAACGTTCAGCACCTGCGCGCTGGCGCTCCCCTTTGGCGGCATAAAGGGTCAGGCATCGGCCGTGAGTCTGGCCGCGCGTTTATCGATAATTACGCCGAACTTAAATCCGTCATGGTGCGTTATTAAGGCGGGGCTGACCTGACGAAATATACTCGTTAGGGCTTACCTGTCGTCGGGAATAAAATAATACTTTTGGTTTATATTTAAATCACCCTCCCTCCGGCCGCTAACTAACAATTTAGTGGCCGTTTTATTTACCTCATATATGTCTGCCGGTTAATTCACCGAAAACTTGTACAATAATAAGCTGGTTGGAAATTGGCGCTTATCCATTTTGACCTTATTACTACAGGCTGCGGAATTATTTCTTTTGCTTATCGCTTCTCGGCGAACTGTTGTTAATTAAATATTAATTAATGATTTTTAATTAACATTTGTTTTTTATTTTCAGGAGGTCGCAGTGACTGCGCCATTAAAAAAAATTGTCATTGTCGGCGGCGGCGCCGGCGGGCTGGAGCTGGCCACGCAGCTGGGGCATAAGCTTGGCCGCCGTAATAAGGCTCAGATTATCCTCGTCGATCGCAGCCAGAGCCACCTGTGGAAGCCGCTGCTGCATGAGGTGGCGACCGGATCGCTGGATGCCGGCGTGGATGCCCTGAGTTTTATGGCGCATGCCAGTAAGAATTATTTTGAGTTCCAGCACGGTTCCGTTATCGATATTAATCGCGACGCGAAAACCATCGTGCTGGCGGAGCTGCGCGATGAAAGCGGCGAGCTGCTGGTTGCCGAACGCACGCTTGGCTGGGACACCTTAGTGATGGCGCTGGGCAGCACCTCTAACGACTTTAATACCCCGGGCGTGAAGGAGAACTGTATTTTCCTCGACAGCGCCGAACAGGCAAAGCGCTTCCATCAGCAGATGCTTAACCTGTTCCTCCGGCATTCGGCTAACCCGCAGAACCTCGGCAAGGTGAACATTGCGATTGTCGGCGGCGGGGCGACGGGCGTCGAACTGTCGGCCGAGCTGCACAATGCGGTGAAAGAGCTGCGGCGCTACGGCTATAAGCGCCTGACCAACGAGGCGCTGAACGTCAGCCTGGTTGAAGCCGGGGAGCGTATTCTCCCGGCGCTGCCGGAGCGCATCTCCTCGGCGGCACGCGACGAGCTGACGAAGCTGGGCGTCAAGGTGCTGACCCAAACCATGATCACCCGCGCCGACGAGCGGGGCCTGCATACCAAAGACGGCAACCTGATTAGCGCGGACCTGATGGTGTGGGCTGCCGGCATCAAGGCGCCGGACTTTATGCGCGAGATTGCGGGCCTTGAGACCAACCGGATCAATCAGCTGGTTGTTGAGCCGACGCTGCAGACGACGCGCGATGCCAATATTTTTGCCTTCGGCGACTGCGCCGCCTGCCCGCGTCCGGAGGGCGGATTTATTCCCCCGCGCGGCCAGGCGGCGCACCAGATGGCCCTCTTCACGGCGAATAATATTATTGCGCAGATGAAAGGCCGGCCGCTGAAATCGTTCGTCTACCGCGACCGCGGCTCGCTGGTCTCGCTCTCCGGCTATACCACTCTGGGGAGCATTATGGGCCATCTGCCGGTGGGGCCGATGATGGTGGAGGGGCGTCTGGCGCGTTTGGTCTACGATTCGCTGTACCGTATGCATCAGGTGACGCTGCACGGCTATGTGAAAACCGGCCTGCTGATGCTCTCCGGCGGGATCAACCGCATCATTCGTCCGCACCTCAAGCTGCACTAAAGGTGAGATAACCTCCCGGACGGCGGCGCAGGCGGCGGTCCGGGAGGCGTTAAATCCGGCTGCCCGTCCCGGCGCTAATCCGGCGACAAAACCCTTCGCGTATCATCCTCTAAAATCAGCCGATTACTGTTTTTGCCCTCGGCGGAGGCGATTGCGCTTGCCTGATTTTCGATAATGAGTATAGTTCTCATTCTTCTTTTTGTTTGCAGGCTAAGTAGGGAATGACCTGCGTTAGTGAGTCGCTCACAGGGAAACAGCGAAGGCGTAGGGTGGGGCTCAGTACGATAAGGCTGAAGAAAACAATATCGGCCAGGAGCTACCATCAGGTCATTGATTTTGTAAAGGATACCTCCTGTGAAATACGCTATCCCGGCCCTCGCGCTGGCTATCTCTGCGGTCTTAAGCGGCTGTGCCGCTACCCATACTCCTCCTGTTACTCAACCGGTTGCCGAAAGCGCCGCCGCTGCCGCCGTGGCTCAGCCGCTGAAGCGCGAGCTGGCCGAAGGTCTCTACGAAATGGCGCTGAGCCCGAAAGGCGATGCGCTGTATGTCGCCAGCGCGGAAGGTTTTAAAGACGTGCAGGGCGGGGCGGTATATAAGCTCGACCCGAAAACGCTGAAAACCATCGGCCTGAGCTACACCGACCTGAAAAACTTTGCCGTCCAGATAACCCCGGATGGCGAAACGCTGTTCGTCACCAACTCGCTTGACGGCGGCATCAGCGCCATTGACACCGCCACCGGCAAAGTCAAAAAGCGCCTGCTGTTTAGCGAGCGCAACGAGAAGGGGCTGCCGTACGGCGCGCGCCAGATCCTGCTGCTGAATAATACCCTCTACGTGGGTGCCGTTGCCGATCCGGCGCAAATCTGGGTGGTTGATGCCAATACGCTGAAGCTGAAAGCCCGGATTAAAAATACCGGCAAATGGATGACCGGCCTGCACTATTCCTCGCAAACCGGGCGTCTGTATGCGGCCAACGGCGGCGGGGAAATCCTCGTAATCAACCCGCGCAATAACCGCATTGAACAGCGCTGGAAGCCGCTGGGCGACAAGCCGGCGCTGCTGCTGAATATCGCCGAAGATAGCGAGACCGGCCGCCTGTTCGTCACCGATAACTCAAAAGCGAAAACCACCCTGGTGCTGGATATTCACAGCGGCAAGGTGATTAAGCAGCTCGACGTGGGCGACTCGCTGGCGGTGCTGTTCAACCCGAAACGCAATGAGATTTATATCTCCCAGCGCGAGTCCGGCAAGGTTATCAGCCTCGACGGCACCAGCTACGCGCAGAAACATCAGTGGGATATTCCGGCCAACCCGAACAGCCTGCTGCTCTCAGCCGATGGTCAGACGCTGTTTGTTACCGTCAAGCAGCCGTTTAATAAAGATCATTCGACCAAAGGTCCGGACAGCGTTGCCCGCATCGACCTGACGAGTAAATAAATAAAATTGGCCCGGCAGCGGGCCCTTTGTTTCACTTCTTTTTCTCCTCCACGGGACAAATTATGCACGTCACTCATACTTCATCTTTCCCGCTACGTAAAACGCTGCTGGCGTTAACGATTGGCGCCATCACCCACGGCGCTGCGGCGGCGGACGACGCGGCCGGCAGCAAGAAAAGCGAAGAGGTTATGGTCATCCAGGCGAGCGAAGGCGGCGACTTTAAAGCCGGCGGCGACCTGGTGGTTCCGGCATTCCTTGATGGGCAGATTGCCCACGGCGGCCGTCTGGGCATGCTGGGCGAACAAAAGGCGATGGACGTCCCCTTTAACGTCATCGGCTACACCGCCAAACTGATCCAGGACCAGCAGGCGCGCACCATTGCCGACGTGGTCAGCAACGATGCGGGGATCCAGACGGTCCAGGGCTACGGCAACTTTGCCGAAACCTATCGCATTCGCGGCTTTAAGCTCGACGGCGACGATATGACTATGGGCGGCCTCGCCGGGGTGGTGCCGCGTCAGGTGATGGATACCCAGATGCTGGAGCGCGTGGAGGTCTTTAAGGGCGCCAACGGCCTGCTTAACGGCGCCGCCAGCAGCGGCGTCGGCGGGATGATTAACCTTGAACCGAAGCGGGCTGAGGATCTTCCCACCGCCCGGGTGGGCGTCGACTATACCTCCGATTCTCAGATCGGCGGCAGCCTCGACCTCGGCCGTCGTTTTGGCGACGATAACCAGTTCGGCGCGCGCGTAAACCTGGTGCATCGCGAAGGCGAGGCGGCGGTGGAGAACGACCGCCGCCGGACGACGCTGGCCTCCCTGGGGCTGGACTATCGCAGCGACCGCTTGCGCTCCTCGCTCGATTTTGGCTACCAGAAAAAGACCTTCCACGGCGGCGAGATGGGGGTTAACGTCAGCGGCGTCGACTTCGTGCCCGCGGTGCCGGATAACCGCAAAAACTACGGCCAGAAGTGGGGCTACAGCGATATCGAAAACGAATTCGGGATGGCAAAGGCGGAGTACGATCTCAGCGACAGCTGGACGCTGTACGGCGCCCTCGGCGGCCAGCATGCGCACGAGACCGGCACCTACAGCACGGCGAAGCTGCTGAATAAAAACGGCGACGCCACCGCCGGGCGTCTGGATACCAACCGGATTATCGACGCCTTCAGCGGCATGGGCGGCGTGCGCGGCAATTTCAACACCGGCGCAATTTCCCATCAGATCAACGTCGGCTACTCGGCGCAGATCAAGCGCGATAAAACCGCGTGGCGGATGTCGACGAAAAACCCGGCCATCAATATTTATGACGGCCACGACGTGCCGATGCCGGATAACACCGCTTTTGGCGGCAACTACTTCGACCCGCTGACCACTTCGCGCAGCCGTACCCAGGGCTGGCTGCTGAGCGATACGCTGGGCTTCTTCAACGACAAGGTGCTGCTGACCGCCGCCGCCCGTCATCAGAAGGTGGTGGTGCGTAACTACAGTAATAAAACCGGCGTGGAAGATCCCACTTCGCTCTATACCCAAAGCCGCTGGACGCCGACGGTGGGGCTGGTCTACAAGCCGTGGGAATCCCTGTCGCTGTATGCTAACCATACCGAAGCGCTGCAGCCGGGCAGCGTGGCGCCGAATTCCGCCGCCAACGCCGGGCAGAGCACCGGGATCGCGCACTCGAAGCAGGATGAAGTGGGCGTGAAGGTTGACTACGGCACCGTCGGCGGGTCGCTGGCGCTGTTTCAAATCAAAAAGCCGAACGCGATTTCCGATGCCAACGGCTACTACGGGCTGGACGGCGAACAGCGCAACCGCGGCGCCGAGCTGAACGTCTTCGGCGAGCCGATGCTGGGGCTGCGCCTCAACGGCAGCACGCAGTGGCTCGATCCTGAGCAGAGCAAAACGGCTAAGGGCGCCAACGACGGTAAAGACGCGGTGGGCGTCGCGCGCTTCTATGCGGTGCTGGGGGCCGAATATGATATCAAGCCGGTCGAGGGCCTGACGGCGACCGCCCGCGTTAACCACACCGGTTCGCAGTACGCCGATGCGGCTAACACGAAAAAGCTCGATAGCTACACCACCCTCGATCTGGGCGTTCGCTACCGCATGCGCCTCAACGCCGATCGTAACGAGATGGTCTGGCGCGCGGGCGTCACCAACGTGACCAACGAGAAGTACTGGTCCGGCGTCGATGATTCCGGCACCTATCTGTCGGTGGGCGATCCGCGCACCCTCCGCGTATCGATGAGCTACGATTTCTAAGGCCAAAGCGCGGGGCGGGCCCGGACAGCTCGCCCCTCGTCGCCGGCAACAAACGCAACTGCGGCTTGAAGTCGGACGAGCATAAGTGTAAAAGGACCCCCTTCACTAAAACTGACAGGGGATCGACGTGAAAGACGCGTCAACGCAGTCGGATACCGTAGAACAAAGCGGTCCGATGCTTCATCGCGGTTTACAGAACCGACATATCCAGCTCATCGCCCTCGGCGGCGCTATCGGCACCGGCCTGTTTCTCGGCATTGGCCCGGCGATTCAAATGGCGGGACCGGCAGTTCTGATCGGCTACGCCGTCGCCGGGATCATCGCCTTTCTCATCATGCGCCAGCTTGGCGAAATGGTCGTGGAAGAGCCCGTCTCCGGCTCGTTTGCCCACTTTGCCTATAAATACTGGGGCCCGTTTGCCGGCTTTCTTTCCGGCTGGAACTACTGGGTGATGTTCGTGCTGGTGGGCATGGCGGAGCTGACCGCCGCCGGCATCTACATGCAGTACTGGCTTCCGGACGTGCCGACCTGGGTGTGGGCCGCGGTCTTCTTTATTGTCATCAACGCCGTTAACCTCGTGAACGTTCGCCTGTACGGCGAGGCGGAGTTCTGGTTTGCGTTGATTAAAGTGCTGGCGATTGTCGGGATGATCGGCTTCGGCCTGTGGATGCTGTTTGGCGGCCACGGCGGCAGCAACGCGGGATTCGATAACCTGTGGCGTCACGGCGGCTTCCTGGCCACCGGCTGGCATGGCCTGGTGATGTCGCTGGCGGTGATTATGTTCTCCTTTGGCGGCCTCGAACTGATCGGCATTACCGCAGCGGAAGCGCAGAACCCGGAAAAGAGCATTCCGAAAGCGGTGAACCAGGTGGTCTACCGTATCCTGCTGTTCTATATCGGTTCGCTGGTGGTGCTGCTGGCGCTCTATCCGTGGGTGGATATCAAATCTGACAGCAGCCCGTTCGTGATGATTTTTCATAATCTCGACAGTAACGTGGTAGCTTCTGCGCTCAATTTCGTCATCCTGGTGGCCTCGCTGTCGGTCTATAACAGCGGCGTGTATTCCAACAGCCGGATGCTGTTCGGCCTGTCGGTGCAGGGCAACGCGCCGAAGTTTCTCGCCCGGGTCAGCAAGCGCGGCGTGCCGGTCAACTCCCTGATCCTCTCCGGGGTGATCACCTCCCTGGTGGTGCTGCTCAACTACCTGCTGCCGCAAAAGGCGCTGGGCCTGCTGATGGCGCTGGTGGTGGCGACGCTGCTGTTGAACTGGATAATGATCTGCATGGCGCATCTGAAATTCCGCGCCGCGCAGCGTCGTAAGGGGCGGGAGTCGAAGTTTAAGGCGCTGCTGGCGCCAGGCGGAAACTACCTCTGCATCGCCTTCCTGGCGCTGATTCTGGTGCTGATGTGCACTATCGACGGAATGCGGCTGTCGGCCATTCTGCTGCCGGTGTGGATCCTGTTCCTGTTTATCGTCTTCAGGCTGCTGCGCCGCCCGGCGTAACGCCCGCGGCTCCGTCGTCCGGCGGAGCCGTTACCCTTTATTGTGATCTTCTTCGCGCTTAGCGCATTTGCTTAAGGATCTTCTTTTTGTAATCGATTACTTTGTTTGTCGAGCGGTTTTGTAATCGATTACTTTTTGAGGGCGGTCAAAATGGTATCAACAGCTGAAGGTCGTGAAAGTGCCCGCGTACAGCACCGGTTTCTGGTGCCGCGCCTGTCGTTAATGATGTTTATGCAATTCTTTATCTGGGGGAGCTGGTCGGTCACCCTCGGCCTGGTGATGACGCGCTACGATATGGCGCTGCTGATCGGCGATGCGTTCTCTGCCGGGCCGATTGCCTCAATTTTATCGCCGTTTGTGCTGGGGATGCTGGTCGATCGCTTCTTCCCGTCGCAGAAGGTGATGGCGGTGATGCACCTGGCGGGGGCGGCGATCCTGTGGTTTGTCCCGCAGGCGCTGGTTGCGCAAAACGGCGCGCTGCTGATCGGCCTGCTGTTTGGCTATACGCTGTGCTATATGCCGACGCTGGCGCTGACCAATAATATCGCTTTCCACAGCCTGGCGAACGTCGATAAAACCTTCCCGGTGGTGCGCGTCTTCGGCACCATCGGCTGGATTATCGCCGGGATCTGTATCGGCGTCACCGGTATTTCCAACACCACCGCCATCTTCAGCCTTGCGGCGCTGTGCTCGGTGGCGCTGGCGCTCTACAGCCTGACGTTGCCCCATACGCCGGCGCCGGCGAAGGGGATGCCGGTAAAGCTGCGCGATCTGCTCTGTGCCGACGCCTTTGCGCTGCTGAAAACGCGCCACTTCTTTATCTTCTGCCTGTGCGCCACGCTGATCTCCATTCCGCTGGGGACCTACTACGCCTACACCGCCTCATACCTGGCGGATGCCGGCGTGGCTGACGTCAGCACCGCGATGTCGTTCGGCCAGATGTCGGAAATCTTCTTTATGCTGGTGATCCCGCTGCTGTTCCGCCGTCTCGGGGTGAAATATATGCTGCTGGTGGGGATGATGGCGTGGTTCGTACGCTACGCCTTCTTTGCCCTTGGCGTCAGCGAAGAGGGGCGCTTCCTGCTTTATCTCGGCATCCTGCTGCACGGCGTGTGCTACGACTTTTTCTTTGTCGTCGGCTTTATCTATACCGACAGGGTGGCGGGGGAAAAGGTAAAAGGCCAGGCGCAGAGCATGATCGTGATGTTCACCTACGGCATCGGCATGCTGCTCGGTTCGCAAATCTCCGGGGCGCTGTATAACCAGCTGGTTGCCGGACAGGCCGTACCGCAGGCGTGGGTCACCTTCTGGTGGATCCCGGCGATCGCGGCGGCCGTTATCGCACTGATTTTCCTTTTCTCTTTCCAGTATCGTGAGAAAGAGCAGCATTAATTATTTCGGAGGTGGTGATGAGAACTATCAAGGGGCCGGGCATTTTTCTGGCGCAGTTTATCGGCGCGCAGCCGCCGTTTAACACCCTCGACGGGCTGGCGGAGTGGGCCGCGGGTCTGGGCTATCGCGCGCTGCAGATCCCGTGCAATCATCCGGCGATCTTTGACCTTGAGCAGGCGGCCGCCAGCCAGACCTACTGCGACGACGTTAAGGGGCGGCTGGCGGATCGCGGGCTGGTGATTAGCGAGCTGTCTACGCATCTGGAAGGGCAGCTGGTGGCGGTGCATCCGGCGTACGACGCGGCGTTTGATGGCTTTGCGCCCTCGGCGCTGCGCGGAAATCCGCAGGCGCGTCAGCGGTGGGCCAGCGAAAAGGTGAAACAGGCGGCGATCGCTTCCGGGCGATTAGGCCTGGCGGCGCACGCCACGTTTTCCGGGGCGCTGGCGTGGCCCTATTTTTACCCCTGGCCGCCGCACAACCCGCAGCTGCTTGAAGACGCGTTTAGCGAACTGGCCCGCCGCTGGCGGCCGATCCTCGATTGCTTTGACGAGCAGGGGGTGGATCTGTGTTACGAAATTCATCCCGGCGAAGATCTGCACGATGGCGTGACCTTTGAGCGTTTTCTGCAGCTGGTTGATAACCACCCGCGCTGCAATATGCTCTATGACCCCAGCCATCTGCATTTACAGCAGATGGACTATCTGGCCTACATCGACATCTATCATCAGCGGATAAAAGCCTTCCACGTCAAAGACGCGGAGTTCCGCCGCGACAGCCGCTGCGGCGTTTACGGCGGCTACCAGAACTGGCTCCAGCGGGCGGGGCGCTTCCGCTCGCCGGGGGACGGGGAGATCGATTTTAAGCGTATTTTTAGCAAGCTCGCCGAGTATGACTATGCGGGCTGGGCGGTGCTGGAGTGGGAGTGCTGCCTGAAAGAGGCGGAAGCCGGCGCCCGTGAGGGCAGCGAATTTATCCGCCGCCATATCATTCCGGTCTCCGGGCGCGCGTTTGACGATTTTGCCGCAGGAAGCGAGGTGCAGGGATGATTCAGGTCGGCATTATTGGCAGCGGGTTTATCGGCCCGGCGCATATTGAGGCGCTGCGCCGGGTAGGCGATATAGAGGTGGTGGCGCTGGGCGACCATAGCCTGGCGCAGGCGGAGCAAAAGGCCCGGCAGCTGAACGTAGCCCATGCTTACGGCAGCGTCGAAAGCCTGCTGGCTCATCCGGGCCTGCAGGTGGTGCATAATTGTACGCCGAACCATCTGCATGCTGAGATTAATCGCCAGATCCTGCGCGCCGGGCTGCACGTATTCTCGGAAAAGCCGCTATGCATGCTGCCGGAAGAGGCGCGCGAGCTGGTGGCGCTGGCGGAAAAGGCCGGGGTGGTGCACGGCGTGAGCTTTGTCTACCGCCAGTATGCGATGGTTCAGCAGGCGGCCAGCATGATCCGTGAGGGCCTGGTCGGGCGGCTGTTTTCGGCGCACGGCGGCTATTTACAGGACTGGATGCTGCTGCAAACGGACTACAACTGGCGGGTGGAGTCGGCGCTGGGCGGGGCGTCACGGGCGATGGCGGATATTGGCTCGCACTGGTGCGATACGGTGCAGTTTATGACCGGACGCCGCATCACCGAGGTGATGGCCGACCTCTCTACGGTATGGCCGACCCGCCGGGCGGCTTCGCAAGGCGATGCGACCTTCGGCCAGCAGGATGACGGCCAGGGCGACGAGGAGCGGGCGGTGGATACCGAAGATCGGGGATCGGTGCTGGTGCGCTTTGATGACGGCAGCAAAGGCTGCTTCAGCGTCTCGCAGGTGAGCGCCGGCAGGAAGAATCAGCTGACGGTTGAAATCAGCGGCAGCGCCTGCGCCCTGGCGTGGGATCAGGAGATCCCCCAGCGGCTATGGGTCGGCCAGCGCGGGCAGCCAAACCAGATCCTAAGCGATGACCCGGCCTTGATGCAGCGGGACGTTGCCGGCAGCGCGCACTTCCCCGCCGGTCATATCGAAGGCTGGCCCGACGCCTTCAAAAACATGATGCTGAGCTTCTACCAGGCGGTGCGCGTCGGGGCAATGCCGGATGCGCGCTCCCGGCGGTTCGCATCGTTTTATGAAGGGGCGGACGTGATGTATATCGTTGATGCTATTTTGCGCAGCCATCAGCAGCAGCGCTGGGTCAGCGTCGAGAGGTAGCGTGGGGATAATGCGCCGCCTGAGGCGGCGCATTGACGGGCTATTTCACGCCGAGATAGCCATCGAGATAGGCGGCGGAAAGCTCGCGGCCAAACAGCTGCGCGTCTTTATCCTCCATCGATGAAGTCCACTTATCGTCAGACTTACGGTCAAAAGAGTGCTCGGTCTTCGTCCCCTGGCTGGCCTGCTGCTTAATCTGCTCGGCCCTGCTTCTGGCGTCGCTTTCACTCATTCCCGCCGCGCGATCCTCTTTGCCGAGCTGATAGATTTTACTGAACGTCGGCAGATTTAAGCGGTAATTATCCTGGACATTGACGGCAAAATTACCGCCGACAAAATCGGAGCGATGGGAGACAAAATAGTAGGCGTGGCGCTCGGGGGAAGGCTTTGAGGCGCTGCAGCCGGAAAGAACGGCCGCCGCGCAGGCGATGGCGATAATCGTTGATTTTAATTTCATTGTAACATCATCCCTAACTATGAGTGGTTTAACTATTTGAAACTTAATAATTATTAATTAATCGGAGGCGTAAATAACGCTCTGTTTTTATCTTCTTTTGGACCTATTTTGCATAAAAAAAAGACAGCGTAAACGGCAGAAGAGAATAGCCCTGATAATTGATAGTTTTTCGCCGCAGCCGCAGCGGCGAACGATTTTACGGCCCGGGCGGGCCATCGCGCCGTTCCCGACGATGCTGGATGCCTGCGGCACGCTCATTTATGATAGCCTGCGTCATATTACGCTTATCGCAGGAAGTGCAGCCCCTATGTCAATTCAGAAAATTGCTCGTCTGGCGGGCGTCTCGGTGGCGACGGTATCGCGCGTGCTCAATAACAGCGAGACCGTTAAAGAGAAAAATCGCGAGCGCGTGCTGCAGGCAATTGCGGAAAGCAACTATCAGCCCAATCTGCTGGCCCGCCAGCTGCGCACCGCCCGCAGCTATATGATCCTGGTGATGGTCTCAAATATCGCCAATCCCTTTTGCGCCGAGGTGGTGAAGGGGATAGAAGAAGAGGCCGAAAAGCACGGTTATCGTATTTTACTCTGCCATTCCGGCTCCGATTTGGCGCGCTCGACCTCCGGATTACGGCTGCTCTCCGGGAAAATGGTTGATGGCGTCATTACGATGAACGCGCTCGCCAGCCTGCCGGAGCTGACCACGCTTATCGGCGACGCGCCCTGGGTGCAGTGCGCCGAATACGCCGATGCCGGCAATATCTCCTGCGTGGGGATTAACGATCTTGATGCGGCCCAGGGGGCGGTGCTGCGCCTGGCGGAGAGCGGTCGTCAGCGTATCGCCCTGATTAACCACGATCTGAGCTATCGCTACGCCCGCCTGCGCGAGCGCGGCTATAAAAGCGTGCTGCACGTGCGGGATCTCAGCTATCAGCAGGTGGCCTATGCCAGCGAACTCAGCGCGGCGGCCGGCAAAGCGGCGATGGAAACCCTGCTGGCGGCGAAAGAGCGGCCTGATGCGGTTTTCGCGGTGGCGGATTCACTGGCCGCCGGCGCGCTGCGGGCTATTGCCCAGGCCGGGCTGCGGGTTCCGGAAGATATTGCGGTGATCGGTTTTGATGGGACCGAGCTGGCGGAGATGGTCTCGCCCCAGCTGACCACCGTTGAGCAGCCCTCGCGCGATATTGGCCGCACGGCGGTGACCCTGCTGCTGAAGAAAATCGATAACCCGACGGCGGAAGCCGAGCGGGTGATGATGGACTGGCGCGTGATTATCCGCGCCAGTGCCTGAGGTCAGGAGCCGATGCTCCCGGCCAGCGAGCGAATGTCGTTGCCGGTAGGCGACTGGTGAATGCGCAGGCCAAACTCGTCGACCACGGCGAAGATGTGGTCGAAGATATCGGCCTGAATGCTCTCATATTCCGCCCAGACCACGGTGTTGGTGAAGCAGTAGATCTCAATCGGCAGGCCGTTGGCATCCGGGGCCAGCTGGCGCACCATCATCGTCATATCTTTACGCAGCCGCGGATGGTTGCGTAAGTACTCCTGCAAATAGGCGCGGAAGGTGCCGATATTGGTCATCTTGCGCAGGTTCAGCACCGAGAGATCGGCGGCATTTTGCTGATTCCACAGGCTGATCTCCTCATGCCGCGAGTTCATATAGGGTTTCAGCAGCTTTGCCTGAATTAACCGCTGCTGCTCCTGCTCATCGAGAAAATGGATGCTGGTGGTGTCAATATTCAGGCTGCGCTTAATTCGGCGACCGCCGGAGGCTGACATTCCGCTCCAGTTTTTAAAGGAGTCAGAAACCAGCGACCAGGTCGGCACGGTGGTGATGGTATTATCCCAGTTGCGGACTTTTACCGTCGTCAGGCCAATATCGATAACCGCGCCGTCGGCGCCGTATTTCGGCATTTCCAGCCAGTCGCCGAGCTTGAGCATGTCGTTGGCGGAGAGCTGGATGCCGGCGACCAGGCCGAGAATAGGGTCCTTAAATACCAGCATCAGGACCGCGGCCATTGCGCCAAGGCCGCTAATCAGAATAGCCGGCGACTGACCAATCAGCAGTGAAATCACCAGAATCCCGATGATAATGGCGCTGACCAGCTTAATGCCCTGGAATATGCCCTTCAGCGGCAGCTGCGACGCGGTGGCGAATTTTTGCGAGAGATTGAATACCACGTCCAGCAGCGAAAAGAAGGACAGCAGGGCATATATCATCACCCACAGCTGAGCGCAGGTGGTTAATATGTCGGCGGCTTCGCTGCCTTTTTGCAGCCACAGAACCGCCTGCACGTTGACGATAATCCCCTGGAGGGTAAAGGCCAGCCGGTGAAACAGCTTGTTCTGGGTAATGATTTGCAGCCACAGGTGGCTGCTGGCCTGCGCGCGCTTTTCGAAGGTCCGTAGCACTACCTTATGCAATATAAGATGGACGATGATTGCGGTCAGAAAAATAATGCCGAAGATAATAATGAGCGAGGTCGTAGGGGTAATTTTGATGCCTGCTGCGGCGATTTGCGATATTAATTCCTGCATAACGTCTCCTTTACATCCAGCGGTTATGATGACCGCTGGATGTCTATTATGCAAATCTCCGGTTACGCGCCGATGAACTATGAGGCGGCGACCAGCGGGCGAATATTAAGATGGTGACGCAGGCGCAGCGCGATGGCGCCGAGTAGCAGCATCATCACGACCTCAACCGCCAGAAAGTCGATCAGCGCCAGCGCGTAGTCGCCGCCGCTGCGCCGGGCGAGGGCTAAAAAGAGCGAACCCAGCAGCGCCGGGCCCAACCCCAGCGAGGCCTGCTGAAGCGTGCTGAGGATCGCGCTGCCGGCCCCCGCGTCGCTGGCGCTAATATCGCGCATCCCGATACGGTAAAAGCTGTTCACGATCAGCGCCTGGCCATAGCCGACCAGCACGGTGGAAGGGACCAGCGCCAGCGCCGAGGTGCGGGTGCCGAAATGATAAAAGGTCGCCATCAGCAGCAGCAGGCCGATAATCTGCACAGTCAGGCCGATCAGCAAAATTCGCCCCATGCTGTAGCGGGCAATCAGCTTTGGCGCGTACAGCGCGGAGACGAAATAGGCCACCCCAAGGGCGATAAAGCTGTTGCCCGACTGCCACGGCGCCATGCCCATTCCGGCCTGCATGGTCAGCGCCATGCAGAACATAAAGCCGGACCAGGCGCTGAAAAACAGCAGGGCGGTTGCCATGCCGAAGCGGATGCTGGTGAGCCTGAGCAGGCGAGGAGGCAGCAGCGGCTGCTCGCCGCGACGCTGTTTGCGCAGCGCGCTTACGCGCATCCATGCCAGCAGCGGCAGCACCGCCGCCAGCATCAGCTGCAGCGTCCACGGCCAGTGCAGCTCCGGCCCCAGCGCCATCGGGAACAGCAGGCAGCAGAGGATCAGCGCCAGGCTGAAGGTGCCCTGCCAGTCGATTCTGGAGCGCCCTTCGCGGCGCGTTTCCGGTACGTAGCGGCGGCTGAAAGCCAGCACCAGCAGGCAGATTGGCACGTTGATAAAGAACGCGTTGCGCCAGCCCAGCCCGGCAATATCCGCCGACACCAGCCAGCCGCCGCCCATCTGGCCGACGATAAACGCAATCCCGCCGATGCCGCCATAGAGGCTGATGGCGCGCGCGTGGGCGGTGCCCTTGAGGGTTACGTGCAGGGTGGCGAGGATCTGCGGGACGATCAGCGCCGCCCCGGCGCCCTGCAGCGTACGGGCCGCCAGCAGCGCGCCGATGGAGTTGGCCATCCCGCAGAGCAGCGAAGCGACGCCAAACAGCGTCACGCCCCACATAAACAGGCGCCGGCGACCGTAGTTATCGCCAAGCTTGCTGCCCATCGCCAGGCACACGGCAAAAGCGACGCCGTAGAGCGCGACGATCAGCTCCAGCTGGGTGGCGCTGGCGTCCAGCGAGCGGGTGATTGAATCCAGCGCGACGTTGGTAATTGAGGTATCGATCAGCGGCAGCATCTGACCGGTCAACAGCAGAAATAAACCGGCGCGGCCGGGTGAAACAGCAGACGAATTCATTGGATCTCTCCATTGCGTCATTCAGCGGATGGACGTAGCATCAACGATAAATTAAACGGGTACCAGTTCCTGCTTATACTGGTATTGGCACTACCATGCTGGAGGTCATATGACCGTAATGCCGCAACGCGCACCGCTGCCGGTCGCGCCCGATGACAGCCGTAAGCAGCTGGGCGCCTTTCTGCGCGCCCGCCGTGAGAGCCTCGATCCGCAGCGTCTCGGCCTGCCGCGCGTCGGGCGGCGGCGAACGCCCGGCCTGCGCCGCGAAGAGGTGGCGATGCTCGCCGACGTCGGCGTCACCTGGTACACCTGGCTGGAGCAGGGGCGGGACGTTAATCCCTCTGAATCGGTGCTGGCCGCGGTGGCGAATGCGCTGCAGTGCAGCCCGCTGGAGACCCGGCATCTGTTTGTGCTGGCGGGAGTGACGCCGCCGGAAGCCGCCCAGGTTACGGTTTGCGAAGGGATCAGCCCCGGCACCCGGCGGATGCTCGATAGCCTGATGCCGCAGCCGGCCAGTATCCAGAAACCGAACTTTGATATCGTGGCGTGGAACGAGAGCTTTTGCCGGCTGATGGGCCTCGATTTCGCCACCCTCCCCGAGGAGGACCGCAACTGCATCTATCTCTATCTGACCAACGAAACCTGGCGCAGCCGGATCGAAAACCGCGACGTGCTGGCGACGTTTGTCTCCTATTTCCGCGCGGCGATGGCCGAGCATCGGGGCGATCCGCTATGGGAAAATAAGCTGGCGCGATTTTTCGCCGCCTCGGCGGAGTTTGAGGCGCTCTGGCACCAGCGCTACGAGGTCCGCGGCGTGGAAAATCAGGTGAAAAACTTCAACCATCCGCAGCTGGGGCGCTTCAGCCTGCAGCAGATGTACTGGTACTCGGCGCCGCGCAACGGCTCGCGGCTGCTGGTCTATCTGCCGATGGATGAGGCCGGCGAGCGGGCGCTGGCGTGGCTGGATAACCAGTAGGGCCGGCGGATTTCAGACGCCTGAAGTCGGCGTCGGGGGCGTGAAGCCGGCCCGGGCGAGGGCGCAAGAGCGCCGCCCCCGGGCTTTCTGCGGGGCGAGATTAAATCTCGGTAATGGTGGTCGCCTGCGGCAGGCGTGATTTTGGCAGCGCGGCGTTGAAGTCTTCGACGCTATGATGGCCAACCGGCACCACCACCAGGCTGGTATAGCCCTGCGCTTTGAGGTCAAACTCAGCATCAAGGATCGCGAAATCGACGCCTTCAATCGGCACCGCATCGAGGCCCATTGCGGCCACGCCGAGCAGGAAATTACCGACGTTCAGATAGACCTGTTTGGCCATCCAGTGGTTAGCGTCTTTAAAATCTTTGCGGTGCATATCGGCAAAGAAGGTGCGGCCTTTGTGATTACCCGCTTTCGCTTCCGGCGTCGCGAAACGGCCGTCGGCCTCCTCCTGATCGACCACGCGTTCCAGCCAGGCATCGTCCAGCTCGGTTTTTGCGCAGAAAACAACCACGTGAGAAGCATCGAGAATTTTACGTTCGTTGAACACGTAGGTGCCGCTGGCCGCTTTAGCTACCCGCGCTTTGCCTTCATCGGTGCTGGCAACGATAAAGTGCCACGGCTGGGAGTTGGTGCTCGACGGGCTGAACTGCAGCAGCGTTTTCAGGTTTTCCGCCTGTTCTGCCGTCAGTTTTTTGCTGGCGTCAAATGCTTTGGTGGAGTAGCGCTTTAGGGCGACAGAAACGATATCCATAACTCTTCCTCAGGTTTAATCTCAAGATAATTTGAGTTTACAGCCCCTTACGGAGCGTTCGGTGAAGGAAGAGTACAGCGATGCCGGGGAAATGATAAGAGACAAAAATGCGATAACACTTATCGCGCTGCGCTGAAAATCATTCAGGGCGCAGCCGCTGCTGGACTTTTTTCGGCAGTTTGTTCACCACCTGGTTCCACGAGTCGTCAATCAGCTCCGCCAGCAGATCTTCGCTGATGTCGGCGCCGGGAACTACGGTAATCCAGTGCTTCTTGTTCATGTGGTAGCCCGGCTCAATGCTGCGATAAATCTCCTGATTAAGCAGCGATTTTTGCGGCTCGGCCTTCAGATTCACCAGCGCCCGGCCGCGAATGTGCGTGGTCAGCATAAAAATGCGTCCGCCCACTTTAAACACGTCGTACTCCGGGCCGAACGGCCAGCAGTGCTCGGTAAACGGGTAGGCCAGCGCCATTCGGTGGGCGCTGGCGTGCAGTGACGCAGGTGTCATCAGGCGGCATCCTCATGCAGCGCCTGCCACATGGCTTCAAACCCGAGCGCGATCAGCTCCCGGGCGCGGTGCGGGTCGTGGCTGGCAAATTCGATAGTCGTTTCCGCCAGCGACAGAAACAGCGCATCGCAGAAGGCGCGATAGGCGTCGCTCTGAAAGATAGCCTTTATCGACAGCTGGCACATCTCGTTGAGTTCGGGGAACATCTCTTTAACGCGAGTGCGGGTTTCGTCGGTGATCCTTTCGCTAAGCGCCATCCGGCGGATGGCCTTGTGCTCCATCGGGCTGCGAATACCCCAGTCGATATAGCTGTTCCAGATATTGCGCGCGTTCTCTTTTGGACGCTTCTCGTTCGGCGTCAGCCCGGCCACCATCGAGGCAACCAAACCCGATTTGATAGAGAGGTACAGTTCGTTGAGCAGATCGTCCTTGGTGGCGAAATAGCGGAACAGCGTCCCCTCGGCAACCCCCGCGCTGCGGGCTATGGCCGACGTTGAGGCGGCAATACCTGACTGGGCGAAGGCGGCGGTTGCGGCCTCCAGTAACGCCTGCTTTTTATCTTCACTCTTAGGACGAGCCACTGCGCTTTACCTCGCACGTAATTAAACCCGGATCTAAGCATGCCTGGTCATGGCACTGCAACGGTGTATGTCAAAAATTGAAAATCGTCTTGACGACTTTCGTCTTCTTCCTAATAATGAGTGCTTACTCACTCATAATCAAGTCTTATAGTAGCAAAACCTTTGGGACAGAGGGTTGAGCCTGGTCCGAATATGAACCGTGTCATTGTCAGCGTGGTCGCCATCATGTTATTAGCCTCAGCAACAGCTTTACCGTTTGTGTTAAATGCCGGGTTTGGTAAGGCGCCACAGGGCGCACAGCTTAGCCTCGTTGAACAATCGCCGCACTACCATGACGGCCAGTTTCATAACCAGCTGTCCACGCCGAGCTTTACCGGACAGAAAAATATGCTGGCCGCGATGTGGGATTTTCTGGTGACTAAACGCGAAAACGCCAGGCCACAGCAGCCGCTGCCGCTGGTCAATACCGATCTTGCCAGCCTTCCGGCAGGGCAGGACGCGATGGTGTGGCTCGGCCACTCCTCCTGGTTTTTGCAGCTGGCGGGCAAACGTATCCTGATTGACCCGGTCTTCAGCAACTATGCCGCGCCGTTTTCGTTTATCAACAAAGCCTTCCCGGGTGACTACCCGTGGCGCGCCGAGCAGATGCCGGAAATCGATCTGCTGATTATCTCGCACGACCACTACGACCATCTCGATTACGCAACCATCAAAGCGCTGATGCCGAAAATTAAGCGCGTGGTTACGCCGCTTGGCGTCGGCTCACACCTGCGCTACTGGGGAATGGACGGGGCGATTATCAGCGAGGCGGACTGGAACGAGTCGGTGAAGATCAGCGATGAGTTCACCGTGCACGTGCTGCCGGCCCGCCACTTCTCCGGGCGCGGCCTCAAGCGCAACCAGACGCTGTGGGCCAGCTTTATGCTGGTGACGCCGCAGCAGAAAATTTACTACAGCGGCGATAGCGGCTATGGCCCGCATTTCAAGGCCATCGGCGAGCGGTTTGGCGCGGTGGATCTGGCGATTATGGAAAACGGCCAGTACGACCAGGACTGGAAATATATTCATATGATGCCGGATGAGACGGCGCAGGCTGCCGACGATCTCGGCGCTCGCGCGGTATTGCCGGGACATGCCGGGCGTTTCGTGCTGGCAAAGCACAGCTGGGACGACCCCTATAAACGGCTGGCTGCGGCCAGTGAAAAACGCGCATGGCGTTTGCTGACGCCAATGCTGGGCGAGCCGGTTTGGGTCGCTGATAAGACACAATCATTTAATGCCTGGTGGCAGTAATCGCCAGTATGGTTCAAGAGGAGAGAGGACTTATGACTATTTCCGCTCAGGTGATTGAGACTATCGTCGGGTGGATTGATGACAATTTGCATCAGCCGCTGCGTATTGATGATATTGCTCGCCACTCCGGTTACTCAAAATGGCATCTGCAACGACTGTTTTTACAATATAAAGGGGAGAGTCTGGGGCGCTATATTCGTGAACGTAAGCTGCGGCTGGCGGCGCGCGATCTGCGCGATACCGACCAGCGGGTTTACGATATCTGCCTGAAATACGGCTTTGATTCGCAGCAGACGTTTACCCGCATTTTTACCCGGACGTTTAACCAGCCGCCGGGCGCCTACCGTAAAGAAAACCACCATCGCGCCCATTGAGACGCATCCGCCGGGGGAGACCGGCGGATGCTTTTCTTACCAGGCGTAGTTCACCGTCGCCGTTACCGTTCTGCCAATACCGTAGAAACATGCGCTATCGCTGGCGCATGATGCGACGTATTTGGTATCGGCGATATTATTCACGTTGAACTGCACCTTCGCCCCCTGCAGGCGCGGGCTAAGCTCGCCTAACTCATAGCTCACCATCGCGTCATACAGATCCACCGACGGCACCTTGAAGGTGTTTTTGGCGTCACCGTAGCTGGTGCCGATATAGCGCATGCCTACCCCGGCGGTCAGGCTTTTCAGCGCGCCGCTCGGCAGCGTGTAGCTGGTGAAGGCCGACGCCATATGCGTCGGGATACGCGCCGGCGTTTTCCCTTCGGTTCCCGCCACGGTGGTGCTGACGGTTTCGGCGTCCGTCCAGGTGTAGGACGCAATCAGGTTCAGGTTGTCGAATACCGTGGCGTGCGCCTCGGCCTCAATCCCTTTCGAACGCACTTTGCCGCTGTTTTCAAACCATCCCGCCGCGCTGTTGTAGGTGGCGACGTTGCTCTGCGTCAGGTCGTACATCGCCAGGGTCATCAGCGCATTCTGGTTTGGCTGATACTTCAGGCCCACCTCCAGCTGCTTGCCCACGCTAGGGTCGAACGGACCGACTCCCGGCGCCCGGTTGGTTTGCAGGTTAGGTTCAAAGGAGGTGCTGTAGCTGATATACGGAGAGAGGCCGAAATCAAAGGCGTACAGCAGGCCGGAGCGCCAGGTGAACTTGCTGTCGTTTTTCTGGCTGCGGCTGGCGTCGGTAAAATCGGTCGTCCGCACCTCCGCCCAGTCATAGCGGCCGGAAAGCAGCAGCTCCCAGTTCTCCCAGCTCAGCTGATCCTGCAGATAGACGCCCAGCTGGTCGAGATTCTGCTGCTCATCGCTGGCGGTGCTGAAGGTACTTTCGTCGACGTTAACGCCGTACTCCGGATGGCGCCAGTCGAGATCGTACTGCGATCCGCCGGCGCGGCCGAGGTACTGTTTATCCTTGCTGGTCTTATAGTCCAGCCCGCCGATGGCGGTATGCGTCAGCTGGCCGCTGGTAAACTGCGCCTCAAGCTGGTTATCAATGCCGAACTCATCGGTCTGCCGCTCCTCGCGCTGGGCGCGGCGCGACAGTACCGAACTGTTGGCGTCGCTGGTGGTGTACACCAGGTAGCGATACTTCTGCTTGATGGTGGCGTAGCGCGCGTTCTGGCGCAGCGTGAAGGTGTCGTTAAGCTGATGCTCAAACTCATAGCCGATCATCGTTTGCTCGCGCCACGACTGATTATAGTTAGGGTCGCTGACGTTAAAATCGCGCGGAATATAGCTGCCGTCGACGCTGCTGACGGTGCCGTAGCGCGGCAGGAAGTTACGGTAGCCGGCATCGGGATCTTTTTGATAGCTGGTGAGCAGCGTGAAGCGGGTGGCCTGGTTTGGATACCAGGTCAGCGCCGGCGCAATCGCCATCCGCGTCTCTTTGTAGTCGTCGATCTGGTTATTCTGGCTGCGGCCGATACCGTTCAGGCGATACAGCAGGCTGCCGTCATCGTTCAGCGGGCCGCCAAAATCGAAGGCCCCTTCGGCCAGATTGTTATTGCCGGTGCGGAACTGCACTTCGTGAACCGGCTGGCTGGTAGGGCGTTTGCTGGTCATGCTGATAAGCCCGCCGGGATTGACCTGACCAAACAGCACCGAGGCCGGGCCGCGCACCAGCTCCACGCGCTCCAGCAGCCACGGGTCGAAGGTGCCGGTTTGCGATGAGGCGGTGGCGCCGTAGCTCAGGCCATCGAGATATTTTGGCACGTAGCTGAAGCCGCGAACGAAGACTTCGTCATTGCGGTTGGAGGACCCGCGATACTCGGTAAAGACGCCGGCGCTGTAGCGCAGCGCCTGGGATACCGAGGTAACGTCGAGGGCCTTCATCTGATCGCGGGTGACCACCGAGACCGACTGCGGCGTTTTGATAAGCTCGGCGGCGGTTTTGGTGGCCGATAGCGTTTTTGTCGCCACGATGCCCCTGAGCGGCGCGGTAGGATCTTCGCCGCTGCCCGCGGTGACCACCAGCGTCTCCTCCGCCGCCCGTACCTGCCCCGCGCATGAAGCCAGCGCCAGACCCGTGACCCAGATTTTTGTTATATTATTATTTTTAAACATATTTTCTGCTATATCCTTGGTTTTAATTGCCATAGAAATCCGTTTTTCCGCTAAGGGAAAATCTAACGGTCATCACTAACCTCCTGGATGTTATTGCAAATCATTCCCATTTGCATTAGCGTTGTTAACAAATTCTTACAGGGATAATCGGGCAATGAAGATGGCATGGAGTGGTCTGCTGGTGGGGATGAGCGCGCTACCGGCGGCGGCAATGAACTGCGAGTCTCCCTCGCTGCAGGGAGAGTTGCAGGGAAAATTCGATGCCAGCGGTGAGGTCTGTTTTGACCTGCCGACGTTGGGTGAAAACTACGTCACCGCGACCCTTTCCGGGGTGACGGATGCCCGTCTGCTCGATGAGCACAGCCGCCGTCTGCGCACGCTGCTGGCGGGCGGGCCGGCGGACGGCGAACAGACGCTGCTGTTCTCTCTGCCGGTCAACCGCCCTTCGGCGCTGGTGCTGCACGGCGAAGAGGGCACCCGCTGGCGCTTTCAGTGGCGGATGAAGGAGACGACCGCGCTGGCAAAAAACCAGCCTCTGGACCCCGTTAGCCCGCGTCTACAGCTGCTGATGCGGGAGCTGGCGGCGGGAGGCTCAACGGCGGGCTTCTGGCAGGAGCGCGAGCAGGAGGGGACGCCGATGGTTGAGGCGCTGGACGCGAGCCATAAGCGCGTCACCTTCCTGTGGCGCGGGGCAAGCCGCAACGTGTTTATTCTGGGATCGCCGGCGGGCGATCACGATCCGCTGTTTCGTCTCGGCAGCTCCGACGTCTGGTTCCGCAGCTACGTCGTTCCGGCGGATACGCTGATGCAGTACAAGCTGGCGCCGGACGTGCCGGTGATTGACGGCAGCGCGCGCGACCAGCGGCGGGCGATTCTGGTCAGTGCCCAGGCCGATCCGCTGAATCCGCAAAGCGTCAACGCCGCCAGCGATCGCTGGAACCGCTATTCGCTGCTGGCCCTCAATCCGGCGCGTTTCTGCACCCCGCAGCGGATGGCTCAGCCGCTGCGCTACGGCACCTTGACCCGCCATCAGCTGTACAGCGACTTTTTGCAAAATAGTCGAGAGGTATCGATCTATCGCCCGCGCCTGCCGCAGCCGGCGCGCTGGACGCTGATGCTGTTTGATGGCAAAACCTACCAGGATGAATACCACTTCGCCAACGTCCTCGATAGCCTGATCGCCAGCCACGCGCTGCCGCCGGTTAACGTGGTGTTTATCGATAGCCTCGATCACCCGCGGCGGGCAAAAGAGCTGCCGCCCAACCCCTTCTTCGCCGACTTTATGGCCCATGAACTGCTGCCCTGGCTGCGCCAGCAGGGGCTGAGCCTGACGCGGCAAAAAACCGTGGTCGCCGGTTCGAGCTACGGCGGCCTGGCCGCTTCATGGGTGGCGCTGCGCTATCCGCGCCAGTTCGCCAACGTGCTCAGCCTGTCGGGTTCGTACTGGTGGGCGCCGAAGGGGGAGGAGGCGAGCTGGCTGACGCGGCAGTATCAGCAGTCGCCGCGCTATCCGGTGCGCTTCTGGCTGCAGGCGGGTAAGTTTGAGACCTCGGGGCCTGACGGCGGAATTTATGCCAATACGCTGGAGTTTGAGCAGGTGCTGCGCGACAAAGGCTATCGCGTCAGCTTCCACCCCTCCTCCAGCGGCCACGATTATGCCGCATGGTGCGAGGCGCTGGTGGCGGGGATGCGCGATTTTACCGGACTAACGCTCAAGGGAAAACCAGCGGCGCCAGATCCAGCGCAGCACCACGTATTCAATCGCGCCAAGCGCTAAAAACCACAGGCAAAACAGCAGGGTGTAGAGCTGGTTGAGATCGAGCAGGTGAAAGGTCGCAACCAGCTTCTGCGCCAGCGTTAGCCCAAGGGAGGGGGCCGGCAGCAGCAGGCAGGAGAGCAGAGCCAGCAGCAGGATACCGGCGGCAGAGATCAGCGTTTCAAGCGGATGTTTCATTACTTGTTAATCGTCAGTTAAAAAACATATTGTCGGGCAAAATATTCTTTAACGCAATATTCTTTCGCCGGCTATTATTTTCTCCTCTCTGTATTATATCTGATACTTCAATTTTAATTTTTCTGTTAATTTAAATGGAGACTTTTGTGATTAAGTTAATAACACTTTAATGTAAATTAAAGTCATTATTAGATCGTCGCTTTTACAAAACTATAGGTGCTGTAGCCCACCAGAGTGGCGATAATGATAGCCAGCAGGATGTACAGCACCAGGCGGCGTCCGCGGTAGATTCCAAACATAATAGGCCTCGTTTAATATAGGTTTATTAATCTTCTGTAATAGTTGCTTAGAGAAATAACTTATCATATATTTTGATTTTTGCGAGAGATTAAAAATTGCCCTTGGGTAATCTCTTGCACCCCGTGAAATTATAATCGTTCATTGGCCAGAAATGATTTCAGGCTTTCCGAATCACGGAGTTTATAAGGAAAATTTAATTTGACCAGAATGATAAATCCCCGCAACGCGCCCCTTTCGGGAGAGGCCGCATCCCGTCAGGCTTATCAGCAGACCGTGGCTGATGTTCTGGCGCAGAAAGAGAGCCGTGCCGACGGCCTGACCTCCGCCCAGGCCGCAGAGCGCCTGGAAACCTATGGCCCTAACGCGCTGCCGGAAAAGAAAGGCAAGCCGGGCTGGCTGCGCTTTCTCGCGCATTTTAACGACGTCCTGATCTTTGTCCTGCTGGCCGCCGCCGCGCTCACCGCGGTGATGGGCCACTGGGTGGATACGCTGGTTATTCTTGGCGTCACCGTTATCAACGCCCTGATTGGCCACGTGCAGGAGAGCAACGCCGAAAAATCCCTGCAGGGCATTCGCAATATGCTCTCCAGCGATGCGCGGGTGCAGCGCAACGGCAGGCACGAAACCGTGGCGACCCGCGAGCTGGTGCCGGGCGATATCGTTATTCTGCGCGCCGGCGACCGCGTCCCGGCGGACATGCGCCTGATTGAAACCCACAGCCTGCGGGTGGAGGAGGCGATCCTGACCGGCGAATCGACGGTCGTGGATAAGACCACCGACGCGCTGCAGGGCGAGCTGCCGCTGGGCGATCGCACCAATATGCTGTTCTCCGGCACCACCATCAGCGCCGGCGCCGGCGTTGGCGTGGTGACCGCCACCGGCCAGGAGACCGAGCTCGGCCATATCAACCAGATGATGGCGGGGATTGAGAAGCACCGCACGCCGCTGCTGGTGCAGATGGACAAGCTCGGAAAAGCGATTTTCGTCATCATCCTGGCGATGATGGCCGCGCTGTTCATCTTTAGCCTGGCGCTGCGCGACATCCCGATTGGCGAACTGCTGCTGTCGCTGATTAGCCTGGCGGTGGCCGCGGTACCGGAAGGTTTACCGGCCATCATCTCGATTATTTTATCGCTGGGCGTACAGGCGATGGCGCGGCAGCGGGCGATTATCCGCAAGCTGCCGACCGTCGAAACCCTCGGGGCGATGACCGTGGTGTGCTCGGATAAAACCGGCACTCTGACGATGAACGAAATGACCGTCAAAGCGATCGTTACCGCCGACTGCTGCTACCGCGTCGAAGGTGACAGCTACGAGCCGCAGGGCGATATCTGCCTCGAAGGCAGCGACGAGCCGGTGCAGATTAAGCCGGGCAGCGTGCTGGAAAACTGGCTGCGGACCATCGACCTGTGTAACGACAGCCAGATCGTCAAGGACGAGCGCGGGCTGTGGGGCATTACCGGCGGGCCAACCGAAGGCGCGCTGAAGGTGCTGGCGGCGAAAGCGCAGCTGGCGCCGGTTGACACGCGTCTGATTGCCAAAATTCCGTTCGACTCGCAGTACAAATATATGGCCACCCTGCAGCAGATTGGTGATGAGGCGCGGGTGCTGATTACCGGCGCGCCGGACGTTATTTTCGCCATGTGCCGCCAGCAGATGAGCAAGCAGGGCGCGGTACCGTTCGAGCTGCAGTACTGGGAAGATGAGATGGCGCGCTTCGCCCGTCAGGGCCTGCGTATGGTTGCCGCCGCCAGCAAGCCGGCGGCCGCCGGCAGCGCGACGCTGACCCACGATGATCTGCGCGAAGGACTGGTGTTCCTCGGCATCGCCGGGATGATGGACCCGCCGCGTCCGGAAGCCATCGACGCCATTCACGCCTGCCAGAACGCGGGGATCCGCGTGAAGATGATCACCGGCGATCACCCGCAGACGGCGATGAGCATCGGCCAGATGCTGGGGATCACCAACAGCAGCCAGGCGATGACCGGCTACCGGCTGGAGCACATGGATGATGCCGAGCTGACAAAAGTCGCCGCAGAGTACGATATTTTCGCCCGCACCAGCCCGGAGCATAAGCTGCGCCTGGTGAAGGCTCTCCAGGATAACGGCGAAGTGGTCGGGATGACCGGCGACGGCGTTAACGACGCGCCGGCGCTGCGTCAGGCCGACGTCGGTATTGCGATGGGGATTAAAGGGACGGAAGTCACCAAAGAAGCCGCCGATATGGTGTTGACCGACGACAACTTTGCCACCATCGCCAGCTCGGTAAAAGAGGGGCGTCGGGTCTACGACAACCTGAAGAAAACCATCCTGTTTATCATGCCCACCAACCTGGCGCAGGGGCTGCTGATTATCATCGCCCTGCTGGCGGGGAACATTATTCCGCTGACGCCGGTGCTGATCCTGTGGATGAACATGGCGACCTCCGCCACGCTCTCCTTCGGCCTCGCCTTTGAAGCCGCCGAGCGCAACGCCATGAACCGTCCGCCGCGTAAAACCGGCCAGCACGTGATGGATGCCTTCGCCGTCTGGCGGGTGGCGTTCGTCGGCACGATGATCGCCGTCGCCGCCTTTATCCTTGAGGCCTGGCTGGCGCCGCGCGGCCACAGCCCGGAGTTTATCCGTACCGTGCTGCTGCAGATGCTGGTGACCGCCCAGTGGGTGTATATGATTAACTGCCGCAGCAGCGACAGCTTCTCGCTGAACATGGGCCTGCTGCGTAATAAAGGCATCTGGCTGGTGAGCGGCGTGCTGCTGCTGATGCAGCTGGTCATCATCTACGTCCCGGTGATGCAGACGATGTTTGGCACCGAAGGGCTGCCGCTGCGCTACTGGTTTATCACCCTCGTCATCGGCATGGTGATGTTCCTGGTGGTGGAGGTTGAGAAACGCCTGACCCGCCGTTGGCGTAAAACCGCCTGAACCTTCGCGTCCCTCCCCGTCCGGGAGGGACGCGATAACGTCAGCAAGGAATTCCCCTCATGAAAAAAATACTCCGCTGCGCCTTACTGGCCTGCGGCCTGGCCGGCTGCACCCTCAGCGCCGCCGCCGCGCCGGCGATCCCGGTCCGCGTGGCGACCGTCGAACGCACCGCCCATGTCGATGAACGTCAGCTTCCCGGACGCGTCGAGGCGATTCACGCGGTCGAGATCCGCGCCCGTACCGAAGGCGCGATCGTCCAGCGCCATTTTGCGGACGGACAGTACGTCAAACAAGGCGACCGCCTGTTTACCCTCGATGACGCCCAGCCCCGCGCCGCGCTGGCGCTGGCGCAGGCCGAGCTGAAAAGCGCGCAGGCTTCGCTGCGCCAGGCCGAACAGCTGCTTAGCCGCTATCAGCGCCTGAAAAACAACCACTCGATTAGCCGCAACGATGTCGATAACGCGCAGATGCAGCGCGATGTCGCCGCCGCCGCCGTGGAGCAGGCGCGGGCGCGCGTTGCCGCCGGACAGATTACGCTCGGCTACACCCGTATTGATTCGCCGGTGACCGGGCGCGTGGGCCACAGCCTCTTTCACGTCGGCAGCCTGGTGAATCCGGCCAGCGGCATGCTGGTGGATATCGTGCAGCTTGATCCGATCCGCGTCTCTTTCGCCTTAGATGAAAGCGCTTTTTATAGCAAGGCGGGGCAGCACGACGATATTGGCGCGCTGAAGCAGGCGTGGCAGGCGCAGATCGCCCCGGGCGGCGAGCGCGAAGAGGGCGTGCTGACCTCGGTTGATAACCGCATCGACAGCCGCACCGCCAGCGTCGTGATGCGCGCCGAATTTGCCAATCCGCAGCATCGCCTGCTGCCGGGCGGCAGCATGACGGTGATTTTGCGCCCGCGCCAGCAGCAGGAAAGCCTGACGATCCCGCTGGCGGCCGTGCAGCAGGACGTGGAGGGCTTTTACTGCTGGGTGCTGACGGCAAATGACACCGTCGCGCTGCGTCGGGTAACGCTGGGCGAGCAGCAGGGGCAGCGCTACGCGGTAGCGCAGGGGCTGGATGTCGGCGAGCGCGTGGTGACGGAAGGCGTACAGCGCCTGCGTGACGGTGCGGCCGTGCGGCTACTGAAATAAGGAAGGAGAAGGGATGCTGACGTTTTTTATCCGTCGCCCGCGCTTTGCGATGGTGATTGCGCTGCTGATAACCTTTATCGGCGCGGTGTCGCTGAAGCTGATTCCGGTTGAGCAATATCCACAAATTACGCCGCCGGTGATCAGCGTCAGCGCCAGCTGGCCGGGCGCCAGCGCGGGAGATGTGGCCGAGGCGATCGCCGCGCCGCTGGAAACCCAGCTCAACGGCGTTGACCATATGCTGTACATGGAGTCCACCAGCTCCGATGAGGGGACCTACAGCCTGAGCCTGACCTTTGCGGCCGGCACCGACGCCGACCTGGCGGCGATCGATGTGCAAAACCGCGTCTCGCAGGCGGTGGCGCAGCTGCCCGCCGAGGTGCAGCAGAACGGGGTGCAGGTGCGCAAGCGGGCGACCAATCTGCTGATGGGGATCAGCCTCTATTCGCCGACGGAAACGCTCTCGCCGCTGTTTGTCAGCAACTATGCCAGTACCCAGGTGCGCGAGGCGCTGGCCCGGCTGCCGGGCGTCGGCGAAGTGCAGATGTTCGGCGCCCGCGACTACAGCATGCGCGTCTGGCTGCGTCCGGATCGCATGAATGCGCTGAACGTCACCAGCGAAGATATTGCCCAGGCGCTGCGGGAGCAGAACGTGCAGGGCGCCGCCGGGCAGGTGGGAACGCCGCCGGTGTTTAACGGCCAGCAGCAAACGCTGACCATCAACGGTATCGGGCGCCTGAGCGATGCGGCAAGCTTCGGTCAGATAGCGATCCGCAGCGGCGAGCAGGGGCAGCTGGTGCGCCTTTCCGAGGTGGCGACTATTGAGCTCGGCGCGCGCAGCTACAGCTCCGGCGCGCAGCTCAACGGTCGCGACTCGGCCTATCTCGGGGTTTATCCCACGCCGACCGCCAACGCGCTGCAGGTTGCCAGCGCGGTGCGCGCCGAGCTCACGCGGCTACACGCGCGCTTCCCGCCGGATCTCACCTGGGAGGTGAAGTTCGATACCACGCGCTTTGTGTCGGCGACCATCAAAGAGATTGGCGTTTCGCTGGTGCTCACCCTGCTGGCGGTAGTCGCGGTGGTTTCGCTGTTCCTGCAAAGCTGGCGGGCGACGCTGATTGTCGCCCTGGCGATCCCGGTATCGCTGATCGGTACCTTCGCGGTGCTCTATCTGCTGGGCTACAGCGCCAATACCCTCAGCCTGTTTGCCGTTATCCTCGCCCTGACGATGGTGGTGGACGACGCCATCGTGGTGGTGGAGAGCGTCGAAAGCCAGATGGCGGAAGGCGCGGGCCGCCTGGAGGCGACCGCCCAGGCGCTGCGTCAAATCGCCGGGCCGGTTATCGCCACCACCCTGGTGCTGCTGGCGGTGTTTGTGCCGGTGGCGCTGCTGCCGGGCATTGTCGGCGAGCTCTATCGCCAGTTTGCGGTCACCCTCTCCACGGCGGTCACGCTGTCGAGCATCGTGGCGCTGACGCTGACGCCGGCCCTCTGCGCGCTGCTGCTGCGCCCGCGTCCGGCGCAGCCCGCGGCCGTCTGGCGGCTGTTCAATCGCGGTCTCGATCGTCTGCGCGACGGCTACGGGGCGATCGTCGCTCGCATGAACCGCCGTCCGTGGCTGGCGCTGACGGCGGTCGCGCTGGCCGCCGGGGTGGTGGCGTTCAGCTTCAGCACCATGCCGAAGGGCTTTCTGCCCGAGGAAGATCAGGGCTACTTTTTCGCCAGCGTTCAGCTGCCGGAGGCGGCTTCGCTGGAGCGCACCGAAGCGGTGATGGCCCAGGCGCGCGAGCTGCTGCTGGCCAATCCGGCGGTGGAGGACGTCATTCAGGTGTCGGGCTTCAATATTTTGAACGGCACCAGCGCCTCAAACGGCGGGTTTATCTCGGTGATGCTGAAAGATTGGCACCTGCGGCCGCCGCTGGAGCAGGTGATGAGCAAGCTGCAGGGGCAGCTGCTGGCTCTGCCGGAGGCGACGATTATGGCCTTTGCGCCGCCGACGCTGCCGGGGTTGGGCAACGCCTCGGGCTTTAACCTGCGCATTCTGGCCCAGGCCGGACAATCGTCGGCGGAGCTGGAGCGCGTGGCGCTGCAGGTGCTGCAAATTGCCAATCAGAATCCGCATTTGAGCCGGGTCTTTACCACCTGGAGCAGCAACGTGCCGCAGCTGACGCTGAGCGTCGATCGCGATCGCGCCGCCCGGCTGGATGTCCCGGTTTCGCGGATCTTCAGCAGCCTGCAAACGGCATTTGGCGGCACCCGCGCCGGGGACTTTAGCATCAATAATCGGGTCTACCACGTGGTGATACAAAACGAGATGCAGTGGCGCGAGCGGGCGGAGCAGATAAGCGAGCTCTACGTGCGCAGCAACCACGGCGATCGGGTGCGCCTGAGCAATCTGGTCACCGTCACCCCGGCGGTGGGGGCGCCGTTTATCCAGCAGTACAATCAGTCCCCGTCGGTATCGATAAGCGGCTCGGCGGGAGAGGGCGTCAGCAGCCGCGCGGCGATGGCCGCAATGGCGGAGATTCTGCAGGCCAATTTGCCGCAAGGTTACGACTACGCCTGGAGCGGGATCTCATGGCAGGAGCAGCAGACCGGTAATCAGGCTATCTGGATCGTGCTGGCGGCGGTGGCGATGGCGTGGCTGTTCCTCGTCGCGCAGTATGAAAGCTGGACGCTGCCGGCGAGCGTGATGCTGTCGGTGCTGTTCGCCATCGGCGGGGCGCTGCTGTGGCTGTGGATCGCCGGCTACGCCAACGACGTGTACGTGCAGATTGGCCTGGTGCTGCTCATCGCCCTTGCGGCGAAGAACGCGATCCTGATCGTCGAGTTCGCCCGGGCGAAGCGCGAAGAGGGGATGTCGATAGCCGACGCCGCCCGGGAAGGGGCTATCCGCCGCTTTCGCGCGGTGCTGATGACCGCGGTCTCTTTTATTATCGGGATCATGCCGATGATGTTCGCCACCGGCGCCGGGGCGCAGAGTCGGCGGATTATCGGCACCACCGTGTTCAGTGGCATGCTGGTGGCGACGCTGATTGGCATTCTGTTTATTCCCTCGCTGTTCGTGCTCTTTCAGCGCCTGCGCGAGTGGGGACACCGCCGGATGTAGGTCCGGCGCTACCGGGCTTCCACCGTAATCATGCTGACGAACGGATGGTACTGCCAGGGTACGCCGCCGCCCCGCTGGTACATTTTCGAAATGGTGCCGTCGAGGTAGAGCATCTGCCGGACGTTGAGCTTTGACTGCGCGTAGCAGGCGAAATCGTAGAAATTGGTTTCCCGCTCGCTGAGCATGAATATTACCTGTCCCTCGCGGGTGAGGCCGACGCCGTTGCGCAGCTTGCGCGAGGCGGCCGACGGCTTCAGCCGCCAGTTTATCCTGCCGTTTTCGATCAGCATCGGGCCGGACTGCACGGCGTAATCGATGGCCGGCGACGGCCGGTATTTATCGATGCTGACAATCCCCGCCTGCTGGCCTTTAACAAAAAAGACCCCGCCGGGACGAATGAAAAAGTTGCCGCCGCCGGAGGCGCGGTTGAGCGCGGTCAGCCGTTTGCCCTTTTCGATATACAGCCCCAGCGGGGCATAGGCTTTATCGTAAATCCCGCCGTTCATCGCCATCCGCACGCGGCCGTCGCGATTGATATCCGCCAGCAGCGATCGCAGGGAGCCCCAGGCGCTACCGTCGCCGTTTTTCCAGTACATGGCGATCCGCTCCTGCTGCGGATTGACGGCGTAGCTTTGCAGCGTCAGCGACGGGTCGGTGAGGGTGCATTTTCCGGCGGCAAAGGCCGAAAACGGTAACAGCATCAGCGCGACGAGTCGCGGAGAGAGGCGCGGGAGCATGGGCATTCCTTGAAGCGGCTAAGGCGGGCAGTATACCTTTTTGCCGGCGCTACGCCGCCCAGATCTCGCAGTGCTTTTGCACCAGGCCGATCAGCGAGCCGCCGTTGGCGACAAATTCGCGCATGCGCCGGGCTTCGCTGCGATCCTGCTGCGCCTGGCGGACGATGGCGTCGAGGGCGCTGGTGGCATTGAGCCTGTGGGCGAAGGGGACCAGGCGATCCGCCAGGCGTAAAATCTCCTCCCGGACGGTGCGCCGCTCGCCGGAGCGGACGTCGGTGACGATCCCCGCGAGGCCGTAGCGGCAGGCCTGGTAGCGGTTGAAGGGATAGAGCAGATAGTCTTCGGGCTGCGGGGTAAAGGGCCTTTCCGTCAGCAGCCAGCAGGCAAGGATCTGAATATAGCCGGCAATATTTACCGCCTGCGCAACGGTCAGCGGGGTATCCATCACCCGCACCTCAACGGTGCCGAAGCGCGGACTGGGACGAATATCCCAGTGCAGATCCTTCATGCTGTCGATCATGCTGGTATAGCTGAGGCGCCGGAACAGCCCGTTAAACGCCTGCCAGCCGGTGACCCACGGCATCGGACCGTTGTCAGGGTAGGCGGAAAAGAGGTTCAGGCGGGCGGTGGCGAATCCGCTGTCGGCTCCGTCGAGCCAGGGAGATGCCGCGTTAAGCGCAATAAAATGCGGCACGTAGCGCGACAATCCGTGGACAAGATAAATCGCATCGTCGCCGTTTTGGCAGCCGACGTGGACGTGCTGGCCGAACACCGTTGACTGCTGCGCGAGGTAGCCAAAGTGCTCGACGGTCTTCAGGTAGCGCGGGTTGCTGCTGATCTGCTGGCGCTGCCAGGCCTGAAACGGATGAGTGCCGCCGCCGCATATTTGCAAATGCTGCTGCGCGCCGGCGCGCAGTATCTCCTGCTGAATAGTGGTCAGCTGCGCCATCGCCTGGTGAATGTCGTGGCAAATCCCCGTCGCCACCTCAAGCATGCTCTCGGTGATATCGTGCTTAACCTCCCCGGCAGGAATGGCGTCCTCCACGGCCGCAATCAGCGCCGAGGAGTCCTGGCTCAGATCGTATCCCGGCGGGTTGACCACCTGCAGCTCCAGCTCGATACCGAGCGTAAAAGGGGCCGAAACGTGAAAATCAGGTAATGACATGGCGATTCCTTGCGTACGGATATGCCAAAAGTATAGGTAAAATTTTTCCGGCTTAGAGCCTGTCCCGTCGGATGAGTGGGACAAACGCTTATAAATTGAGGGGGATTATGAATTTATTTTATATAAGCTTCCGCTGCGTTATTATTACCTGCCGCGACAAAATAAGCTGGTGCAGTTCTGCAACATATTTCACGATGGCGGTGCGGGAGAATAAGCTGTTATTATTTTATTAATACATATCATGTAGATAACATAATTTATTCTTATTTTATAAGCGCTTTCACACTTATTTTCGTGACGTTCAGATGTGGTATGCATCTTGCCTGTTAAATAACGACTTTTTATTTAACAGGGACATTGTGATGCTCAAAAATACCTTACCCATGCGTAAACTCCGCCCCGTGGCCGCGGCGGTTGGGGCGCTGGCGCTGCTGACCTCCCTGCAGGCGACCGCCTCAACGCTGCGAATTGCGATGACCGCGGCCGACATCCCGTTAACCCTCGGCCAGCCTGACCAGGGCTATGAAGGCAACCGCTTCACCGGGATCCCGCTGTACGATGCGCTGGTGGAATGGGACCTCTCACAAGGGGAGAAACCGAGCGGGCTGGTACCGGGCCTGGCGACGGAGTGGCACGTTGACCCGCAAAATCAGACCCGCTGGATCTTTACCCTGCGCCCCGGCGTGAAGTTTCATGACGGTACCGACGTTAACGCCGACGCCATCGTCTGGAACGTCGATAAGGTCTTAAACAAAAATGCGCCGCAGTATGCCCCAGGGCAGATCGGCAATACGCTGTCCCGTATGCCGACGCTGACCGGGGCCGAAAAAATTGACGATCGCACCGTCGCGCTCACCACTTCCGAAGCCGATGCCCTGCTGCCGTACAACATTACCAACCTGTTTATCGTCTCGCCGACGGCATGGCAGAAACTGTATGCCGCGGTACCGGCCAGCGCCGGCGATACCGCCGCGCGCGGCAAGCTGGCGTGGACGGAGTTCGCCGCCCATGCTGTGGGCAGCGGCCCGTTCAAAATGGAAAAACTGGTTCCTCGCCAGCAGCTGATCCTCGATAAAAACCCGGACTACTGGAATAAAGACCGCATCCCGCGGGTCGATAAGGTGGTGCTGATCCCGCTGCCGGAGGCCAATGCCCGCACCGCGGCGCTGCTGTCGAAGCAGGTGGACTGGATTGAGGCTCCGGCCCCGGACGCGGTGGATCAAATCAAAGCCCAGGGCTTTAAAATCTACGCCAACACCCAGCCGCACCTGTGGCCGTGGCAGTTCTCATTCGAAGAGGGCTCGCCGTGGAAGGATATTCGCGTGCGCAAGGCGGCCAACCTGTGCCTTAACCGCGCGGAGCTGAAGAGCTACCTTGGCGGCTATATGACCGAAGCGACCGGCGTCTATGAGGCCGACAGCCCGTGGCACGGCAAGCCCTCCTTCCAGATCAAATATGACCCGGAAGCCGCCCGTAAGCTGATGACCGAAGCGGGGTACAGCACCGGCAAACCGCTGCACGTTACCGTCGCCACCTCGGCGTCCGGCTCCGGACAGATGCAGCCGCTGCCGATGAATGAGTACATTCAGCAGAGCCTGAAAAGCTGCTTCTTTAACGTCGACATCAAGGTGACCGAATGGAACACCCTGTTCACCAACTGGCGCCTCGGGGCAAAAGACCCTTCGGCAAAAGGCATTGATGCCATCAACGTCAGCGCGGCGGTTAACGACCCTTACTTCGGCATGATCCGCTTCTCAACCGCCAAAGCGTTCCCGCCGGTGGCGACGAACTGGGGCTATTTCTCCACCCCGGAAACCGAAAAGCTGGCAACGGCGGTGAAGCACGCCTTTACCCCCGAAGAGATGAACAAAGCGGCCGGCGAGCTCCACGCCGCGCTGGTGGACCAGGTCCCGTTCCTGTTCGTCGCGCATGACGTGGGACCGCGGGCAATTTCGCCGGCGGTTAGCGGCGTGGTGCAGCCGCAGAGCTGGTTTATCGATCTCAGCCTGGTGAGTAAGAAAGAGTAATCGTGACGGGAGCCAAAGATGATCAATACGCTGCTGTACCGCGTTCTGCTGGCCGTGCCGACCATGCTCGGCGTGGCGGTAATCTGTTTCATGCTGGTGCAGATTGCGCCGGGGGATCCGCTGGTGTCGGTGATGCCGCCGGACGCCTCGGAGGCGCTGCGCCAGACGCTGATGCAGGCCTACGGTTTTGATAAACCGCTGCCGCTGCAGTTCGTTCACTGGCTGTGGCGGGCGCTGCACGGCGACTTAGGGATGTCTGTAGCCACCGGACGACCGGTGATCGGCGAAGTGATGACCGCCGTCAGCTACTCTCTGCGCCTGGCGCTGCTGGCGACGATTATCGGCTTCGTGCTCGGCAGCCTGTTTGGCTTTGTCGCCGGCTATTTTCGCAACAGCATCATCGATCGTCTGGCATCGGTGCTCTCGGTGTTTGGCGTCAGCGTGCCGCACTACTGGCTGGGAATGCTGCTGGTGATTGCCTTTAGCGTCAAGCTGGCGGTCTTACCCGCCACCGGCGGCGGGCCGATCGGCGAAATCGGCTGGCAGTGGGATTGGGATCATCTGCAGTTTATGCTGCTGCCGGCGATCACCCTGTCGGTGATCCCGACCGGGATCATTGCCCGCACCGTGCGTTCGCAGGTCGCCGACATTCTGAGCCAGGAGTTTATCGTCGGGCTGCGCGCTCGCGGGCTGGGCGAATCGCGCATTTTCCTCCACGTGGTGAAAAATGCCGCCCCGACCGCGCTGGCGGTCATGGGGCTGCAGGTGGGGTATCTGATGGGGGGCTCGATTCTGGTGGAAACGGTGTTCTCGTGGCCCGGCACCGGTCTGTTGCTCAACACCGCTATCTTCCAGCGCGATCTGCCGCTGCTGCAGGGCACCATCTGGGTGCTGGCGCTGTTCTTTGTGCTGCTCAATCTGCTGGTGGATATTCTGCAAACCGCCCTCGATCCGCGCATTAAGAGGAGCTGACAATGGTGGATACCTTGACGACGAAAGCGCGACCCGCTTCCCCGGCCATTCCCGCCCGGCAGGGCTACTGGCGCGGCGTATTCCGCCGCCTGCTGCGCGATCCCGGCGGCGTGGCGGTCGGGTCAATTATTCTGCTGCTGCTTATTCTGGCGCTGTTTGGCCCGTGGCTGATAATGAAAGACCCTTACCAGACGTCGATGTTTCTGCGCCTGAAGCCGATTGGCACCGACGGCTTTCCGCTGGGCTCCGACGAGCTGGGCCGGGATATGCTGTCGCGGCTGATTCTCGGCACCCGGCTGTCGCTGTTTATGGGAATTGTCCCGGTGGTCTTCGCCTTTTTCATCGGCGGAGCGATCGGCATCGTCGCCGGCTACGCGGGCGGTAAAACCAACACCATCATCATGCGCACCATCGACGTGTTTTACGCCTTTCCCTCCGTCCTGCTGGCGATTGCGCTCTCCGGCGCGCTGGGGGCGGGCATTGGCAACGCGCTGCTGTCGTTAACGCTGGTTTTCGTCCCGCAGGTGGCGCGCATCGCCGAAAGCGTCACCGCCCAGGTGCGGCACATGGACTATATCGACGCCGCCCGGGCAACCGGGGCCAGTGCTTTGACGATTATCCGGGTTCAGGTGTTAGGCAACGTGCTGGGACCGATCTTCGTCTTCTCAACCGGTTTAATTTCGGTCTGCATGATCCTCGCCTCCGGGCTCTCGTTCCTTGGGCTGGGCGTGCGTCCGCCTGAGCCGGAGTGGGGATTGATGCTCAACACGCTGCGCACGGCGATTTATACCCAGCCGTGGGTGGCGGCCCTGCCGGGATTGATGATTTTTATCACCTCCATTTCGTTCAATATCCTCGCGGACCGCCTGCGCGCGGCGATGGCGATCAAGGAGTAAACGATGCAACCTTTTGTCAATATTGACCTCGGCGGCCCGGCCCAGCCGCTGCTGCAGGTCAACAATCTGTTGAAATACTTTCGCGCCGGCGGCGGGAAGGGACATGAAGTGGTGCAGGCGGTGGATGACGTCAGCTTTACGGTGGTCAAAGGCGAAACGCTGGGCGTCGTCGGAGAGTCGGGCTGCGGGAAATCAACCACCGCGCGGCTGCTAATGCAGCTCCTGAACCAGGATCGCGGAGAGCTGGTTTTCGACGGACTTGAGGTGGGATCGTCCCGCCTGCCGATGAAAGAGTACCGTCGCCAGGTGCAGATGGTGTTTCAGGATAGCTACGCCTCGCTCAACCCGCGGATGACTATGGAGGAGAGCATTGCCTTCGGCCAGCGCGTGCACGGGGTCAGCGCGAAGGAGGCCAGCGAGTACGCGCGCTATCTGCTGGCGCACGTTGGCCTTGAGCCGGGGCGCTTTGCCCACCGCTATCCGCACGAGCTTTCCGGCGGCCAGCGCCAGCGGGTGAATATTGCCCGCGCGCTGGCGATGAAGCCGCGGCTGGTGATCCTCGACGAAGCGGTCTCGGCGCTGGATAAATCGGTGGAGGCGCAGGTGCTGCAGCTGTTGCAGGAGCTGAAGCGCACGCTGGAGCTGACCTACGTATTTATCAGCCACGATCTGCACGTGGTGCGCTGGCTGTCGGATCGGATCCTGGTGATGTATCTCGGCGAGGTGGTGGAAATCGGGCCAGCGGAGCAGCTGTTTACCGCCTCGGCCCATCCCTATACCCGGGCGCTGCTGAGTTCGATGCCGTCAATGGACCCGAAAAACCGCACCCTGACCTCGCCGCTCAGCGGCGATCCGCCCAGCCCGATTTCACCGCCAGCGGGCTGCCGCTTCCATACCCGCTGCCCGCACGCCAGAACGGTCTGCGCCGAGGTGAAACCCGCCCTCGAAAGCGTGGGGGAGGGGCATCAAAGCGCCTGCCTGATGGCGCAGCCGGCGTCGCCCTGGCATCACGCTATCGCCGTACGGGAGGTACGCCATGTCGCATGAAGCCTTTGTCCATATCCGCGATCTGCGGGTTGAATTCCGCCGCGACGGTCAGACGATCAATGCGGTAAACGGCGTCTCTTTTGATGTGCAAAAGGGCGAGGTGCTGGCGCTGATTGGCGAGTCCGGCTCCGGAAAAAGCGTGACCCTCAGAGCGCTGATGCGCCTGCATCCTCCCAAAAGCAGCGTCCTTTCCGGAACCCTGCGGGTGGATGGCGAAGCGGTGCTGGAGATGAGCGCTTCCCGGCTGCGGCGCTATCGCGGCGCGCGCTGCGCAATGATATTTCAGGAGCCGCTGCTGGCCTTCGATCCGGTGTATACCGTCGGCCAGCAGATCGTCGAAGGCCTGCGCCGCCATGAAGGGCTTTCGCGCCCGGCGGCAAGGGAGCGGGCGCTGGAGGCGCTGCGTCAGGTGCGCATTCCGAGCCCCGAGCGGCGGCTGGATGCCTATCCGCACGAGATGTCCGGCGGGATGCGCCAGCGGGCGATGATCGCCCTCGCGCTGTCGTGCAACCCGCAGCTGCTGCTGGCGGATGAACCGACCACCGCCCTCGACGCGACGGTGCAGATCCAGATCCTGATCCTGCTGCGCGAGCAGCAAAAGGAGCGCGGGCTGTCGATTATCTTTGTTACCCACGACATCGGCGCCGCGGTGGAAATTGCCGACCGCGTGGCGGTGATGTACGCCGGGCGCATCGTCGAAGAGGCGTCGATGGAGGATATTCTCTACCGTCCGCGCCACCCTTATACCCAGGTTCTGCTGGGCAGCCGCCCGAAAGAGGGGCTTAAAAAAGGCGATGCGCTGCGCTGCATCCCCGGCTCGCCGCCGGACTTAGCGCGCCTGCCGGCGGGCTGCGCGTTTGCCGACCGCTGCCCCCATGCGAGGGCGGTCTGCGGGCAAAGCCAGCCGGCGACGGAGCAGGTTGGTCAGCGTCACGTGGTGAGCTGCCATCGCTGGCGGGAGCTGGCCGCCAGCGTCGAGAACCAGGCGCAGTACGCCTGAAGCAATAAGGAGACAAGCATGCAGGATGATATTCGCGCGTTTATGCCCTATCCGGCGCACCCGGTTCCGCACGCGCACAGCGGGCCGCTGAGCGGCATGACCTTTGCGGTAAAAGATCTGTTCGACGTGGCGGGCTACCCGACCGGCGGCGGTAATCCGCATCTGCTGGCGCTCTCCGGGATTAAAAGCCGCACCGCGCCGGTCGTGCAGACGCTGCTGGATAGCGGCGCGCGGTTTATGGGCAAAACCCACACCAGCGAGCTGGCCTATTCGATGAGCGGCCACAACGTTCATTACGGCACCCCGCGCAACGGCGCGGCGCCGAATCATATTCCCGGCGGCTCCTCCTCGGGCTCGGCCTCGGCGGTCTCCAGTGCGGCCTGCGATTTTGCCCTCGGCACCGACACCGGCGGTTCGGTACGCACGCCGGCGAGCTACTGCGGGCTGTTCGGCCTGCGGCCAACCCACGGGGGGATCTCCCTCGACGGCTGCCAGCCGCTGTGCGCCACGATGGACACCTGCGGCTTCTTTGCCCGTTCGGCGGAGGTCTTTAGCGTCGTCGCCGGATGCCTGCTCGGCGGCGAGCGCCCGGCGGTCGATGACGTCAGGCTGGCCTGCCACGAGGCGCTGTTTTCACGCCTGCCGCTGCGCAGCCAGCAGGCGCTGCTGCCGGTACGCCAGCGCCTGAGCCGCGCTTTTGGCGAAATAGCCTCGCTTAGCGCGCCGCTGCCGGACGTCGACGATATCTATCTCGCCTTCCGCCAGATTCAGGGTTATGAAGCCTGGCAGGCGCAGGGAGAGACGATTGAGCGCTACGGGCTGCAGCTGGGGCCGGACGTGCGCGAGCGGTTCCTGTGGGGGAAAGCGGTGACGGCGGCGCAGTTCGACAGCGCCTGCCAGCAGCGGGCCCGCTTCAGCGCCTGGTGGGATCGGCAGCTGGGCGAGGCCATCTTAGTGCTGCCGACGGTGCCTGACGGCGCGCCGCTGCTGACGGCGCAGGCCGATGAAATTGAGGCGGTGCGCCGCCTGTCGCACGATCTGTTGCTGATTTCCGTTATGACCCGGCGCCCGCAGGTGACGCTGCCGGTCGCCCTGGTGGGCGGCCTGCCGCTGGGTATTTCATTCCTGGGGCCGCGCGGCAGCGATCGTCTGCTGGTGGAGCTGGCCGCCGCTTTTGTGCAAGGAGAAGACAATGAGCAGTGATGTCCTTTTTACCCCGGTCGCCGGGGTTGACGCCGATCGGGTCAACGGCGAACGGCTGTGGGATTCGTTAATGGCGCTGGCGGAGATTGGCGCGACGCCGAAAGGCGGCTGCTGTCGTCTGACCTTAACCGATCTCGACAGGCAGGGGCGGGATCTGGTGATCGGCTGGGCGAAAGAGGCCGGGCTGAGCGTCACCGTTGATAAAATCGGCAACGTTTTTATGCGCCGGGAAGGGCGCAACCCTCAGCTGCCGCCGATCGTTTCCGGCAGCCATATCGATACCCAGCCCACTGGCGGCAAGTTTGACGGCAACTACGGCGTGCTGGCGGCGCTGGAGGTGGTGCGCACGCTGAACGACCTCGATATCGAAACCGAAGCGCCGATTGAGGTGGTGTTCTGGACCAACGAGGAGGGCTCGCGCTTTGTACCGGTGATGATGGGCTCCGGGGTCTTTGCCGGCGTGTTTGCGCTGGAAGATATCTATGCCGTGCAGGATGCGGAAGGGAAAACGGTGGGCGAAGAGCTGGCGCGAATTGGCTATATCGGCAGCCAGACGCCGGGGGATCGGCCGGTCGGCGCCTATTTTGAAGCGCATATTGAGCAGGGCCCGATCCTCGAAGCCGAAGAGAAGGTGATTGGCGTGGTGCAGGGCGTGTTGGGCATTCGCTGGTACGACTGCGTGGTCAGCGGCCAGGAGTCTCACGCCGGGCCGACGCCGATGCGCCTGCGAAAAGACGCCCTGCAGGTGGCAACCCACATTATGCAGGAGGTGGTGGCGATCGCCGGGCGCAGCGAAGAGGGGCGCGGGACCGTTGGCCGGGTGCAGGTGTATCCGAACAGCCGCAACGTGGTGCCGGGCGAAGTGGCCTTCTCTATTGATATGCGCAATCTCAGCGACGAGCTGGTGGATGAGATGGACCGCCAGCTGCGGGAGTTTATCGCCAAAGTCGAACAGGAGAGCGGCCTCGCGGTGGCGCTGAAAGAGGTCAGCCACTATCCGGCCGCGCCGTTCAATCCGGATTGTCAGGCCGCGATTGCCGCAGCGGCGCAGCGGCTGGGCTATCCGGCCCGGGCGATCGTCTCCGGCGCCGGGCATGATGCGGTGTACATGAGCTATCTGGCGCCAACCGGCATGATTTTTATCCCCTGCAAGGACGGCATCAGCCATAACGAAATCGAGTACGCCTCGCCGGAACACGTCACCGCCGGCGCTAACGTGCTGCTGCAGGTGATGCTGCAATACGCCCGGGCGGTATAGTCCTGCGCAACGGTAGCCCTTAGCCGGGCTACCCCATCTGCTCCAGCTGGCCGCACAGCACCTCAACCCCCTGTTCGATGGCGTCGGGGTTGATGGCGTGGAACCCCATACGAAAGAAGTTATCCGGCGGAGCGTCGCTGAGAAAATGGCGCGCGCCGGGCTCAATCAGCACTCCCGCATGGGCGGCGCGCCAGGTGAGCTGCTGGGTATTGATATGTTCCGGCGTCGCCAGCCAAAAGGCGTTGGCGTACTCGCTGCCGGGTATGATCCGGCAGTCCGGGAGATGGTTCTGCAGGGCGCTATTGAGCCGATCCCAGCGCTGGGCCGAATCGTAATGGTAGCGCCGCAGGTGCGTTTCATAGTGCCCCTGGGCGAGGAAGTGCGCCATCTGATACTGAATATTGGTGGGCGGATGGCGATAGATCAGGCGCCGCAGCGCCCGCGCCTCGTCGATAAGATCCGGGTCGGCCACCATAAAGCCCAGGCGCAGCCCCGGCGACAGCGCTTTTGACAGGCTGCTGACGTACACCACGCGCCCGCTACGATCGCTGGCCTTCAGCGCCGGCAGCGGGTTGAGCATAAAGTTACTCTCCGAATCGTAATCATCCTCAACGATCACCGCGTCATGGCTCGCGGCGTACTCCAGCAGCTGGCTGCGCCGGGCCTTACTCATCGCCACGCCGGTGGGGACCTGGTGGCCGGGAGTCACGTAGTAGTAATCGCAGGGGGCGTCGTTGAGCACAATCCCTTCGTCATCCACCGGATGCGGCACGATGTCGGCATCCGCCAGCAGGAAAGTATTAATCGCTTCGCGAAAGCAGGGATTCTCCACGCCGACCCGGGTCGCGGAGGACATCAGCAGACGGGTGAGCAGGTACAGCGCGTTCTGCGAACCGAGGGTGATCAGGATTTCATCCGCAGCGGCCACAATTCCGCGCTTCGGCAGCACCCGGGTGCGGATTTGCTCAATCAGCATCGGCACGTCCTGGTCAACGTGATCGACCACCCATGCCGGATCGCGCACGCCGCCGTGCAGCCAGTTGGCCGCCGAGCGCCAGGTCGCCAGCGGGAACTGGCGGGTATCCGGCTGGCCGTAGATAAACGGATAGCGGTAGTTCATCCAGCCGGCGGGTTTGAGGATCGACTCCTGCTGGCTGGGCGTCATCTGCAGCCGGGTGCCCCAGCGTGGTGCAGCGGCCTCGTCTTCCGGTGCACTCTGAACGGCGGCGCCGGCGGTGGGCTGCGGATAATCCGGGTGCAGATAGAACCCGCTGCGCGGCCGGCTGATGAGATAGCCTTCGTTGACCAGGCTTTCAAAAACCAGGGCCGTGGTATTGCGCGAGACCCGCAGCTGGCTGGCCAGCTGGCGGCAGGAGGGGAGCGGGGTATCGGCGGCGAAGATACCGCTCAGAATGGCGTTAATCAGCGTCTCTCGTACCTGTTCCTGCAGCCCGCGATGCGGGTCGAAATCGACGTGTAAAAGGTGACGGATCATGCTCAGCTCCTTACGCAAAAACGGTATCGGGCATGTTGCAAACTCCATACCACCCTGAAAATGACTGACACATCTACGCGGCGAATCTGGCTCTATGGAGAAATTGAAAACGCTCCATACAGTAAGAAACCATCTATCGGTCGTGGACCGGAACGTCCGTCGGCACATATTTTGCAAAACCTTTCCGTGTTCCGGAGTGAACCAGTCTGGCGAATTAATGAGGGGTAGATTGATGAACAAATCATTGGGTTCAGTTTGTCTGGGCGCCGTTATGGCAATGGCCTTTTCTTATCACGCAGCCGCCGCCGATCTTCCGGCAATCGAAAAAGCGGGTACCCTGAAAGTCGCGACCGAAGATGATTACGCGCCTTTTAACTTTATGAATAATGGCCAGGCAGATGGTTTTAACAAAGATATGCTCGATGAATTGCGTAAATATGCGAAATTCAACGTCGACCAGAGCATCCTGCCGTGGACCGGCCTGCTAGCGGCGGTCTCAACCGGCCAGTACGATATGGCCCTCACCGGCGCGGTGATTACCGACGACCGGCTGAAGGTGTTTGACTTCACTCCGCCGTGGGCATCGGCGCAGCACTATTTCGTGAAACGCGCCGGGGATAACTCCCTCGATACCATCGCCGCGCTTAGCGGCAAAAAGGTTGGCCTGCAGGCCGGCAGCGCGCTGCTGGCGCGGCTGCCGGAGCTGAAAGCGATGCTGGAGAAAACCGGCGGCAAGCTCGGGCCGGTGGTGGAGTATCCCTCTTACCCGGAAGCCTACGCGGATCTTGCCAACAAGCGCCTTGATTACGTGATTAACGTGGTGATTTCGGTGAACGACCTGGCGAAGTCTAAGCCCAAGGTTTTTGCCAAAGGGCTGGCGGTTTCCGGTCCGGGCTATATGGCGTGGCCTATTCCTAAAAACTCACCGCAGCTTTTGGCCTATATGACCAAATTTATCAACCATATGCGAGAAACTGGCCGCCTCGCAGAGCTGCAGAAAAAATGGTTTGGTGAAACCTACGACAACCTCCCGACGGAGGCGATAACCAGCCCTGAGCAGTTCCATAAGCTGGCGGGTCTGTAACATGTCGCGGCGGGCAACCGCCGCCTGTTGATGCGAAGGAGGGCCACATGGATGCAATTTCCTGGCAGTTATTGATTGAAGGCGCGTGGACGACCCTCTGGATTTCGGCTATCGCCATCGCCCTCGGGGTGGTGATTGGCCTGCTGATCGCGCTGGTACGGATGCTGCGAATTCCGCTTATCGATCAGCTGCTGGTCGTCTATATCAGCCTTGCCCGCGCCACGCCGCTGGTGACGCTGGTGCTGTTTCTGTTCCTTTCGCTACCGACGGTGGGGATCAATCTCGATAAGAACCTGTCGGCAATCGTGGCGCTGACGCTGAATACCTCGGCATTTAACGCCGAGATCTGGCGCAACGCGTTTCGCACCTTTCCCCGCGAGCAACGCGAGGCCGCGGAATCCGTCGGCATGCGGCGCTGGACCTACTTCCGCTACATCATGCTGCCGCAAATGTGGATCGAGAGCCTGCCGGCGCTGGTTAACGAAATGTCCTTTCTGATCAAAGGCAGCCCGGCGATTGCGGTGATTGGGGTGGTGGACTTAACCCGCGTCACAAACCGTATCTCCTCGGTGACCTACGAACCTTTATCGCCGATCCTCGCCGCGGGGCTGCTGTATGTGGTCATTATCGGGCTGCTGCTGAAGCTGCAGAGTATGGCGGAACGCAAAGCTAAACGCCTGGCGCGCTAAAACAGGAGATCCTATGAATCAGTGGGCCGTTATCTGGTCGGTGCGCGACAGCTTTATTGCCGGTTTGTTTGCCACCCTTGAACTATTTATCATCGCGGCGCTGGCCGGTTTATTTATCGGGATTGTGCTGTGCTATCTCACCGAATATCAGAAGAAGTTCCTTAACCGGCTCATTATCGGCTTCGTCAGCCTGATGCGGGCCATTCCTTTTTTAATTCTCGCGTATCTGCTTTATTACGGACTGCCCGAAATCGGTATCAGCCTGGAGGCCTGGACGGCAGGGCTGGTGGCTCTGATTATTTATCATGGCGCCTATTTCTTTGAAATACTGCGCAGCCAGCGGCGGGTCTTCTCCAGCGGCTATATTGAGGCGGCGGTGGCCCAGGGCTTTTCGCGCTACAAAATATTTATCCGCATTATTCTGCCCAATATCGTTTCATCATCGCTGCCGCTGATGGGCAACCAGCTGATTATTTGCCTGAAAGATACCGCGTTTCTGAGCATTATCACCGTCCAGGAAATTACCGCCGCCGCTAACAGCGTCCAGGCGACCTATTTTATCCCGTTTAACGCGTTTATCGTCGCCATTGCGCTCTACTGGGCGATCGGCATTCTGCTGGAGCTGCTTGTTAAGCGGCTGAGCGCCTGGGGAGCGAAAAGAGGAATGAGCCATGCCTGATTCAACCGCTGTCAGCATTAAAAATGTCTCCAAACAGTTTGATAATATTGAAGTGCTCCGCGACATCAACCTGACGGTTGAAAAAGGCACGGTGGTCAGCATTCTGGGGTCGTCGGGGTCCGGAAAATCGACGCTGCTGCGCTGCATGAACTGGCTGGAGCAGCCGGATCGCGGCGAGATCCATATCGGCGGCCTGCGCCTCGGGGTTGATGAACGCAGCGGCCGGGCCATGTCCCACCGCCAGCTGTCAAAGGTGCGAGAGCGGGTGGGCATGGTATTCCAGAGCTTTAACCTGTGGCCGCACCTGACCGTGCAGCAGAACGTCAGCGAAGCCCTGCTGCACGTGAAGGGAATGAAGCGCGGCGAAGCCAATGAGATGGCCCTGCGTCAGTTGGAGAAAGTCGGCATGGCGCACAAAGCGGATGTCTATCCGATCACCCTGTCAGGCGGGCAGAAGCAGCGGGTGGCGATTGCCCGCTCGCTGGCCATGTCGCCGGAAGTGATTCTCTTCGATGAGCCCACCTCGGCGCTGGACCCTGAGCTGGTCAACGAAGTGCTGGGGGTGATGAAAGCGCTGGCGGCCGAGGGCTACACGATGGTGGTGGTGACCCACGAGATGGACTTTGCTCGTCAGGTATCCGATGAGGTGGTGTTTCTTGAGAAAGGGCTGCTGATTGAGAAAGCGCCGCCGGAGAAGTTCTTCACTAATCCGGACTCCGAGCGGGTACGGCAGTTTTTGCAGAGCAGCCGCTAGCACTAAAAAGCCCGGTCGGCTGGCCGACCGGGCCTGTTCAATACGCTGTTTTAATCGCGATCGATGGCGAACGGCTGCCAGGCCTGACGTACCGGCATCACCTCCACGCGGTTGATATTCATATGATCCGGCAGGGTGGCGATATAGAACATCTGTTCGGCAATATCCTGCGCGCTCAGCGGCGTGGTGCCGCGATAGAGGTTATCGGATGCCGCCTGGTCACCTTTGGTGCGTACCAGGGTGAATTCGGTCTCGGCGATCCCCGGCGCGAGGTCGGTGACCCGCACCCCGGTCCCCAGCAGGTCGCAGCGGAGGTTATAGCTGAACTGCTTCACGAACGCTTTGCTTGCGCCGTAGACGTGGCTGCCGGGATAGGGCCACTGGCCGGCGATAGAGCCGATGTTGATAATCGAGGCCCCGGCGCCGTGCTTAATCAGCGTCGGCAGCAGCGCGTGGGTGACGTTGACCAGCCCGGTGACGTTGGTATCGATCATCGTTTTCCAGTCCTGCAGGTCAACCTTTTGCGCCGGCTGCGGCGACAGCGCCAGCCCGGCGTTGTTAATCAAGGTTTTGATATCGGCGAAGGCCGCCGGCAGCGCGGCCACCGCCGCCTCCACCGCATCGCTGTCGCGCACGTCGAGCTCGATAATATGCACCGGCACCTTTTGGCTCAGCGCATCCTTCAGCTTCTCCAGCCGCGCCAGACGGCGGCCGCTGAGCACCAGCGACCAGCCCGCCTCGGCAAAAACCTGCGCCGCCGCTTCGCCAAAACCCGAGGTTGCCCCGGTAATAAATACCACGTTGTTGGTCGTCATTTCATTCTCCTGTGTGCCTGGTTCACCCACTATAAAAATCCGCGGCGGGCGCGCACAGGGCCAGTCGTCATGCGGCGATGTGACACCGTGTCACATCGCCTGCCGCGCACTGGCTCTATCCCTTTTTCGGCAATGCGCCCAATGATAGGGACAACAACAACGCCATCAGAGGGGCAGGGTATGAAGCTGGCACTACAAGACGATGTATCGGTAAGCAACGATGACGTACGCCAACTGGATCGCGCTTATGTATTTCACTCATGGTCGATGCAGGGCAATTTAAACCCGCTGGTGATTGCCGGAGCCAAAGGCTGCGAGCTGTGGGATTACGAAGGTAAAACGTACCTTGATTTCAGCAGCCAGCTGGTCAACGTCAATATCGGCTATCAGCATCCTCGGGTGCTGGCGGCGATGAAGGCGCAGCTGGAGGAGCTGGTGACCATCGCGCCGGCTACCGCCAACCTCGCCCGCGGCGAAGCGGCGAAGCGCATCGTTGAGCTGGCGCCGGAAGGCTTTAGCAAGGTGTTCTTCACCAACGCCGGCGCGGACGCCAACGAAAATGCGATCCGCATGGCGCGGCTGTATACCGGGCGCGATAAGGTGCTGTCCGCCTACCGCTCCTATCATGGCAATACCGGCAGCGCGATTGCCGCCACCGGCGACTGGCGTCGGGTGCCGAACGAGTATTCGCGCGGCCACGTTCACTTCTTCAACCCGTACCTCTATCGCAGCGAATTTAATGCCGCCAGCGAAGAGGAGGAGTGCCAGCGCGCGCTGGCGCACCTGCGCAGAATGATCGAGTGCGAAGGCCCTGGCGCTATCGCCGCGATCCTGCTGGAGTCTATTCCGGGCACCGCCGGGATCCTCGTGCCGCCGGATGGCTATATGCAGGGCGTGCGGGCGCTGGCCGACGAGTTTGGCATCGTGCTGATCCTTGATGAAGTGATGGCCGGCTTTGGCCGCACCGGCAGCTGGTTCGCCTTTGAACAGGATGGCGTTGTGCCGGATCTGGTGACCTTCGCCAAAGGGGTTAACGCCGGCTACGTGCCTGCGGGGGGCGTGCTGATTAGCGAGCCGATAGCCCGTCACTTTGACGATCATTTCTTTGCCGGCGGCCTGACCTACTCCGGCCACCCGCTGGCGATGGCGGCCATTGTGGCCACTATCGACGCGATGAAAGAGGAAAAGATCGTCGAAAATGCGGCGACGATTGGCAACGGCGTGCTGCGCCAGGGGCTGGAGGCGCTGGCGCAAAAGCACGCTATCATCGGCGACGTGCGCGGGCGCGGGCTGTTCCAGGCGCTGGAGCTGGTCAGCAGCCGCGCGCAGAAAACGCCGCTGGCCGCCTCCGATATGGCGGCGATTAAGGGCGCATTAACCGAGGCCGGACTGCTGGCCTTCGTGGTGGAAAACCGGATCCACGTGGTACCGCCCTGCACCATCAGCGCCGAGCAGGTCGAAAAAGGGCTGGCTATTTTTGACGCGGTGTTCGCCCGGTTTGCCGATCTGGCGAAGTAGAACACGCGCCGCGGCCGCCTCCCGGATTGGGCATTTACGCCGGGGCGGCCTGCGGATCGACAACCTCAGTTCATTCGATGCTCGCCGTTGACCAGCGCTTCGCGGTTGAAGAAGCGCTGGATCGCCCCTTCCGCCATAAACGCCGCCCGGTCCGACATATGGGCCACCACGTCCGCGTCGTGACTGACCAGCAGGTAGGTCATACCGTGTTCCTGCTTCAGCCGGTTCAGCAGGTTGAGGATCTCCGCCTGTACCGACATATCCAACGCCGACGTCGGCTCATCCAGCAGCAGAATCTGCGGGCGCAGCAGCAGCGCGCGGGCAATCGCCACGCGCTGGCGCTGGCCGCCGGAAAGCTGGTGCGGATAGCGGCGCGCGGCATCGGCGGGCAGCCCTACCTGCTCCAGCGCGGTGGTGACCCGCTGCTCAATATCGCTGATGCCGTGAATTTTCAGCGGCTCCGCGAGGGTGCGCCACAGGGTATGGTTTGGATGCAGCGAGGCGTACGGGTCCTGAAACACCATCTGCACGTTGCGCCGCAGCTGGCCCTGAAAGCGAACGCCCGGCGTAATGGCTTTGCCGAACAGCGCGACGTCGCCGCTCCAGTCGCGCTGCAGGCCGCCGAGTACCCGCAAAATGGTGGATTTTCCGCAGCCGGAAGCGCCGATCAGGCTGAAGGTCTCCCCGGCGTCAACGCTAAAGCTGGCGGCAGAAACCGCCGTTTTATCGCCGAAAATAACCTGTAACGCTGCGAGATTAACGACCGTCATGCGCCGCCTCCGTAAAGGATTGATTTCTGTCGAGGGTCGGCAGCATCTGGCCGTAGGTCTGCGCGTCGGGACGGCAGGTCCACAGCGTGCGGGTATACGGGTGGGTGGCCGCAGGCAGGTCGCGCGCCGCCATCTCGTCGACCTGCGCCCCCTGATACATCACCAGCACCCGATGGCAGTGTTCGGCCACCAGCGGCAGGTCGTGGCTGATCAGCAGCATCGCCATCTGCCGCTGCTCGCACTGTTCAACCAGCAGTTCGAGGATCTGGCTGCGCAGGCGGGCGTCGAGGGCCGAGGTTGGCTCATCGGCAATCAGCACCTTCGGGTTGTTGAGCAGCGCCAGGGCAATCATCACCCGCTGGCCCATGCCGCCGGAGAGCTCCCCCGGATAGCGGCCGAGCACCGGTAAATCGAGGCCCACGGCGGCAACGGCGGCTTTTACCGCCTCCAGCCGCTGGCGGCGGTTCAGGCGCTGGTGCAGCGTTAGCGCCTCCTCCAGCTGCGCCTGGATGCTGAGCACCGGGTTTAGCGCATAGCGCGGGTCCTGCAGCACCAGCGCCATATCGTTGCCGCGCAGCGCGCGCCAGCCGCGGTTGTTGAGGGTTAGCGCGTCGCGGCCCAGCACGTTGAGCGCGCCGGCGCTGACCACGCCCGGCCTGCGCACCAGCCCCATCAGGGCGCGGGCGGTCATCGATTTCCCGGAACCCGATTCGCCAACCAGCGCCAGGCGCTCGTTGCCGAGCGTAAAGCTTAAATCGTTCACCACCCGGGCGCCGGGGTAATCAATGGAGAGCCCCTGGACGTTGAGTCGGATATCAGTCATGTTGCGGCTCCAGAACGTCGCGCAGGCCGTCGCCCAGCAGGTTAAACGCCAGGCTGGCGATCAGGATCGCCGCCCCGGGCGCGGCGGCGATCCACCATTGGTCGAAAATCACCTGCATTCCATCGGCGATCATCGCCCCCCATTCCGCCATCGGCGGGCGGGCGCCGAGGCCAAGAAAGCCCAGCCCGGCGGCGGCGAGGATAATGCCCGCCAGATCCAGCGCCAGGCGCACGATGGCCGAAGGCAGGCACAGCGGGAGAATATGGCCCATCAGCAGCCGCCAGCCGCGAATGCCCATCATTTCCGCCGCCGCCAGGTAGTCGCTATGGCGCAGGCGCTGAATTTCGCTCCGCGCCTGGCGGGCGTAGGCCGGCCAGGTGGTGAGCGCCAGCGCCAGCGCGCCGTTGACCAGACCCGGGCCGAGCATGGCGACAAAGGCAAAGGCCAGAATCAGCCGCGGCATCGACATCACCACGTCGGTAAAGCGCATCAGTCCGCGTTCCAGCCAGCCGCCGTAGTAGCCGGAGAGAATGCCCACCAGCAGGCCGGCTGGAAGGGTAATCAGGGTGACCAGCGCGACCAGCCCTAGCGCCGGCCGGGCGCCATAGATCAGGCGCGAAAGCAGGTCGCGGCCGTAGCTGTCGGTGCCGAGCCAGTGTTGGGCTCCCGGCCCCTGCAGGCGGGCGGCGGCATCCTGCCAGTTGGGGTCCAGCGGCGCCAGCCACGGCGCGAACAGCGCCACCAGCACCAGCAGCAGAATAATCACCAGCCCGCAGAAGGCGGCGGGGGAGCGGCGCAGGCGGCGTAAAAACAACCAGGTCGGCATCAGCGCACCCTCGGGTCGGTTAACCGTACCAGCAGGTCGGTGAGGTTATTAATCAGGACGAAGCTGGCGCCAATCAGCAGCGTGCCGCCCATGATCGCCGTGGTGTCGCCGGCAAACAGCGCGGTGGTCAGATAGCGCCCAATTCCCGGCCATGAGAAGACGGTTTCGGTGAGCACCGCGCCTTCAAGCATGGCGGTGTAGGCCAGAGCGATCACCGTCAGCAGGGTGCCGCGAATATTGGGCAGCACGTGGCGCAACAGGATCGTCATTTCGCTGGCCCCTTTGGCGCGCGCCAGCAGGATGTACTCTTTGTTCATCTCGCTCAGGCATGCGGATCGCGTCAGGCGGGTGATGCTGGCCAGCGAGTAGTAGGCCAGCAGCAGCACCGGCAGCAGCAGGTGGCCGACGGCATTTTTAAACGCCTCTTTGTCACCCGACAGCCAGGTGTCAATCAGCGCAAATCCAGTGCGCGGCTCGACGCTGTACTGATAGATATCGTCCAGCCGCCCCGGGCCAGGCGTCCACTGCAGCCTGGCGTAGAACAGCGCCAGCATCAGCAGGCCGAGCCAAAAAATCGGCACCGAGTTGCCGAGCAGGGTAAAGGTGCGTACCGCCAGGTCCCACGGCGAGCCGACGTAGCGGGCGCAGAGCACGCCGGCAATGACGCCAAGCAGGGCGCCAATAATCAGCGCCAGCGTCGCCAGTTCGAGCGTCGCCGGGAAGGTGGAGAGCAGGTCGTGAAGCACCGGCTGACCGGTGGCGCTGGCGGTGCCAAGATCGCCGTGCGCGAGCCGGGTGAGATAGTGCCAGAACTGTACCGGCAGCGGCCGGTCAAGGCCGAGCTGGTGGCGTACCTGATCGTAGGTGGACTGGCTGGCGTGGTCGCCGACGATTTGCAGAACCCGGTCAACCGGCGACAGCGCCGAGAGCGCGAAGGTCACCAGCAGCAGGCCGAGCAGAGTTAGCGCCAGGGTGAGCAGCCCCTGAAATAGCGCGAGCAGAGGGCGCTTTGCGCGCCGCTCCGCTCCGGTGGGTGAAACAGCAGACATGGTTATTCCGTAGGTAAAGAGTGCAGTGTAACCGTTGCGGGTAAAATCCCCGGACCGCGGCGTAACGCCGGTTCCGGGTGACTAAAATATCGCTATTTGCTTACCCGATCGTACCAGACCATATCGGCGTTCAGGCCCTGCTGGTAACCCTTCACGTTGTCGCGGACCACAATCTGCGTTTTTCCCTGATCGACAAACACGTACGGCGAGCTGCGCTGCAGCTCTTCCTGCATCTGTTTATACAGTCCGAGGCGTTTGGCGGCATCCGGCTCGGCAACTGCCGCGAGGGTGGCTTTATTCAGCTCCGGGATTTGCCAGCCGTTAAGACCGGCCACGGTGCTCGACTTCCCGTCGTTGTAAGCAAAGGCGCTGGCGTTGGAGTGGGCGTCGAAGTAGTCGGGGATCCACAGGCGAATCGCCGCCTGATGCTGCTTCGCCCGCACGCGGGCGTACACCTGGCTACCGGCCGCCGGCAGCAGATCGATCTTCACGCCGCCCTGGGCGAAGCTGGCCTGCATGGACTGGGCGATAGTGATAAACGGCGGTTTGTTTTCGACATCGAGGGTGAAGTGGGCGTCTTTAATTCCGGCTTTGGCGAGGATCGCTTTGGCTTTCGCCGGGTCGAATTTAAACGGATTGTTGTCCAGCGCCCCCGGCAGACCGACCGGCAGGAAGCTCTGATGGACAAAATACTGGCCTTTGAGCAGGTCCTTCGTGATGCCGTCGTAATCCACCAGCCAGCGCGCGGCCTCCCACAGCGCCGGGTTTTTCAGCAGCGGGTTGGCGGCGTTGCCGGTGTTAAACGCCAGATAGTTTTGTTCCGCCGACGGGATGCTCAGCACCTTCACGCCGGGCTTGCCCTGCAGGGCGGCAATCTGATCGGCGCCCAGATCGCGCGCCACGTCGGCGTCACCCTGCTGGATCAGCAGGCGGCGGGAGGCCGGATCGGGCACGTTTTTGATGATGATGCTTTTCAGCTTCGGCGCGCCGGTGGGCGAGCTGTCGTTGGCCTCCAGCACGATGGCCTGATGCGGTTGGTAAACGCGCATTTTAAAGGCCCCGCTGCCCGCCGAGTGCATCTTCAGCCAGCCGTTGCCGAAATCGTTATCTTTGGCATTCGGCGCCACCAGCTTTTCATCGACGATAGAGGCGATAGGCGTGGAGAGAATATTCAGCGCCACCGCCGGGCTCACCTCGGCGGTCCAGTGCAGCGCCAGCGTGTGGTCATCCACCTTCTTCAGCTGGTCGGCAATGTTGTCCGCCTGCCAGCCGAGGACGTTGAGGATAAAGGCCGGTGATTTATTCAGGGTCACCGCGCGGGTGTAGGAGAAAATAACATCTTCCGGGCGTACCGGGTTGCCGGAGGCGAACTTCGCCTCGGGCTTGAGCTTAATGGTCAGCGTTTTCGCCGCCGGGTCCGCCTGCCAGCTCTCTGCCAGAATAGGGGTGATTTTTTCAGGGTTGTCGCGGTCCGGCTGCACCAGACGCTGGTAGAGGCTCGGTACCGTCTGGATGCTGGAAAGTTCGTTGGCTTCCGCCGGGTCGAGGCTGACGATGTCGTCGAGGCCTTGGGCAACGACCAGGGTAGTTGGCGGCGTGGCGGCATGGACGGCGGCGGATAGCGCGGTCAGCACCAGTAATGACAGCAGTTTTTTAGTCATGAGCAATCCCTGAAAAATGATGTTTTGATTATTTATGTGTCGCTAAATTAGGCCCCTTCATGAAAGGCGTAAAGTCAAAATGCGGATAAGCTTATGCTTAAAAAGCATAATCAATATCATCGGGCTATGAGTGAAAAATAACGCGGTCGTCTTTCTGCGCGTTGCGCTTCTTGATATAACGATTTGATCACAATTTAACGGAACTTAAAGATGCCGGAAATCAATCAGTATGGCCAGCAGGTGAACGATGTGGTCGTTGGCTGGCAGGGCGCCAGCGTGCTAAAGCGAAGCGCGTTAACGGGACGCTATTGCCGGCTTGAACCGCTGGATACCCGGCGACACGCCGCCGATCTGTTTGCCGCCTACGCGCTGGGCGACGGCAGCGACTGGACCTGGCTTGCCAGCACGCGTCCCGAAACCGTGGAGGCCACGGCGCACTGGGTGGCAGGTAAAGTTGGCGACGACGCGCTGGTCCCCTTTGCGGTTATCGATCTTGGCTCCGGTCAGGCGGTGGGGCTGGTGAGCTTTATGGCGATTGAACAGGCTATGGGCTCGGTCGAAATCGGCCACGTCACCTGGTCGCGAAAGATGAAAAATACCCCGCTGGGAACCGAGGCGGTTTGGCTGCTGCTGAAGTACGCGTTCGCAGCCGGCTACCGGCGCCTGGAGTGGAAGTGCGACTCGATGAATATCGCCTCCCGGCGGGCCGCCGAGCGGCTGGGCTTTACCTGGGAGGGGCGCCTGCGCCAGAAGATGGTGCGCAAGGCGCGCAGCCGCGACAGCGACATGCTGTCGATTATCGATGGCGAATGGCCGCAGCGCGACGCCGAACTGCGGGCGTGGCTGGCGGCGGACAATTTTGATGCCTAGGGGCGGCAGATAAAGCGGCTGGATGAGTTCCGGGAAGCCATTTCCCCCTCCTGAATAACCGGAGGGGGAGGCGCATAGCGGGCGGCGCCAAAGGGCTGACGCGGTCGAAGAGGCGGCGCGGTTTACCAGCAGATAAATCCGCCATCGACCACCAGGTCGACGCCGGTGCAGAATGACGCGGCGTCGCTGGCGAGGAACAGCGCCGGGCCCGCCATCTCCTCGACTCTCGCCATCCGCTGAACCGGCGTCTGGCTTTCGAATTCGCGGGTCTGATGGACCATTTCCGGACGGGTGTTCATCGGGGTGGCGGTATAGCCGGGGCTGATGGAGTTCACGCGGATCCCTTTACCGACCCACTCCATCGCCAGGCTTTTGGACAGATGGATGACGCCCGCTTTAGAGCTGTTGTAATGCGCCTGCTCAAGGCCGCGGTTAACGATAATGCCGGACATGGAGGCGATATTAATGATCGAGCCGCCGCCGGATTCCAGCATCAGCTCCGCCTCGGCTTTACAGGAGTTCCACACCCCGGTGAGGTTGATATCAATCACGCGCTGCCACTGCTCGGTTTCCATCTCCAGGGCCGGGTTGGCGTTGGCGATACCGGCGGCGTTAACGGCGATATCCAGGCGTCCGAAGCGGCTTTTCGCCAGCGCTACGGCCGCGCGGAGATCGCTGAGCTGGCGTACGTCCCCGGTGTACAGGCAGGCCTGCCCGCCGATGGCTTCGATATGATTCACGGTATCGGTGAGCCCGCCGTCTTCCCGCAGATCGAAGCACACGACCCGCGCACCCGCGCTGGCAAGTCCGTAAGCAATGGTCTGGCCGATCCCGCTGCCCGCGCCGGTTACGAAGGCGACGCGTCCCTGCAGATTAAACAGCTGTTGAGCAAAATCTTTTGCGATCATAGTTATCACTCTTTTAATGAATGTCCCGTAGCCCGGAGCGGCGCAACGCGCGGCCTCGGGGCTATCTGTTATGAACCATCGCTGAACGGCGCTGCCCGACAATCCCCTGAGGGGCATCAGGACATAATCAGGCCGCCGTCGATGTTAATCGTTTGTCCGGTGAGGTATCGCGCGTCGTCGGAGGCGAGAAACGCCACCAGCCCGGCGACATCCTCCGGTTTCCCCGCGCGCTTCATCGGAATACCCTCAACCCACTCGGCCATCAGCTCGCCTTTGGCGTAGCGTTTCCGATCGCTGCTGAGGACCTCCCCCCACACGCGGTCGTTGTAGTCCCACATTTCGCTCTCGATGATCCCGGGGCAGAAGGCGTTAACGGTGATATTCCACGGCGCCAGTTCATGGGCCAGGCTTTGGGTGATCCCGATAACGCCCATCTTGCTGGCGGCGTAGTGCGGGGTATAGATAAAGCCCTGGCGGCCCTGACCCGAAGAGGTATTAATCAGGCTGCCGTGGTTTTGCTTGATCATGTATTTAGCCGCTTCGCGGCAGCACAGCCAGACGCCGGTGGTATTTACCGCCAGCACCTTCTCAAAATCAGCCTTTGGCATACGGTCGAAGTAGTCGATAGTGATCACCCCGGCATTTTGAATGGAGACGTCAATGGTGCCGAAACGCGCGGCGGCCTGTTCATAAAGAGACTGAACCTGGGCTTCGTTGGTCACATCGACCTCCAGTGACAAAATGTCCGCCTGGTAGCGCTGACGCAGGGTTTCCGCGGTTTCATGAACGCGGTCGGCGTTAGAGACCATCACCAGCCTGGCGCCATCGCGCGCAAAGCGCTCGGCGATCCCCGCGCCAATGCCGCGACAGGCTCCGGTAATAACAATCGTTTTGTTGTGAAAATTTCTGTTCATATTATTTTCCCTTTAGCGAGGCCGGGCGGTGTACGCCCGGCGCAATGATCGTTGTCTGTCGGCGTATTAGCTGGAGGCGGCGCCGCCAGGCAGCGCGGTGGTCTGCTTTTCTTCATGACGACGCATCAGGATGACTTTGTTCTGTAGTTTTTGCTGGAACTGGTCAACGACGACGGCGGTTACAATCACCACGCCTTTAATGACCATCTGCCAGAAATCGCTGACGCCCATCATGACCATGCCGTCGGCGAGGAACACGATAACGAAGGCGCCAATAATGGAGCCTGTGACCCGGCCTCGGCCGCCTGCCAGCGCCGTGCCGCCAAGCACGGTGGCGCCGATGGCGTCCATTTCAAACATATTGCCGGTCATCGGGTGGGCGGTTTGCAGCTGAGAAGCAACGATCAGCCCAACGAACGCCGCGCAGAGGCCGGAGAAGGCGTAGACGAAGATCTTCGCTTTCACGATGGGCACCCCGGCGAGGCGGGCAGCGGACTCGTTGCCGCCGATCGCGTAGATGTAGCGACCGAGCGGCGTTTTTGTCGTCAGCCAGTAGCCGAGCACAAGGAAGGCGATCATCAGCCAGATGGGCAGATAAATGCCGAGCACGGTGCCGGAACCGAGGATCGAGAAACCGGTATTTCCCAGCGCTTCCATGCCGTTGAGGTTAGGGTAGGTGCTGCCGTCATTAAACAGCAGCGCAGAACCCCTGGCGACGTACATCATCCCGAGCGTGCAGATAAAGGGAGCGACGCCAAAGCGGGTGATCACGGCGCCGTTAATAAAGCCGACCAGGATGCCAAAAATGGCCACGCAGAGGATCACTTCAGGCACGTTGAAGAAGATCACGCTGCCGTTCCATAGCGGCAGCCCGTTGGTCAGCAGCGCGCCGGCGACCATGCCGCAGATCCCGGCGACGGCCCCGACCGAGAGGTCGATACCGCCGGTAAGGATCACCAGCGTCATCCCAATGGCCAGCAGGCCGGTAATCGCCACGTGCTGGGTCATAATCAGCAGGTTAGAGGTGGTCAGGAAATTCGGTACCATCACGCTGAAGAATGCAATTACCAGCAGCAGAGCGATAAACGTTCTGGCCTTCAGCAGGTACATATAAATCATATATTTCTGGTTCATGATGGATTCCAGCCTGATTAATCTTGGGGTGTTGAAGCCGCGATGAGCTTTTCGCGGGTAACCGCATGGCGCGGTAAATCGGCGGTAATACGGCCATCGGCCATCACCAGAATGCGGTCCGCCAGGGCCATCACTTCATCCAGTTCCGAGGAGGAGAACATGACGGCCAGCCCCTGATGCGCCATTTTGCCGATCAGGTGATAGACGTCCGTTTTGGCACCGACGTCAATCCCGCGGGTGGGTTCATCGAGAAACACCACCTGTGGCTGCGTCATAAGCGCTTTACCCAGCACGACTTTCTGCTGGTTGCCGCCGCTCAGGGAGGTAATGGGCAGCTCGGGGTCGCTGACCTTGATGGCGAGCTGGCGGATCATCTCCTTCACGCTGGCGCTCTCTTTCTGCGGATTCAGCCACTTCCACGCCCGGCGAAAGCCCTGCAGGCTAAAGTCAGAGAGCGTCATGTTGGATTGAATGGACATCATCTGCACCACGCCTTCGCCCTGGCGGTCTTCTGGTACCAGCGCCAGACCCTTTTTTAAGCGGGTTTGAAAGTGGGCTTTGCCGATATTCTCCCCGTTGAGATGGATGCTGCCGGTCTGGCAGGTCATCAATCCGATCAGGCCCTTAAACAGCTCGGTGCGCCCGGCGCCCAGCAGGCCATAGATGCCGATGACCTCGCCTTTATTCAGCGTGAAGGTCACGTCATTAAGCTTGTAGCCGCCGCTGTGATGCAGCGCGGTCAGGCCCTCGACGGCAAGAACCGCCTCGCCCTGCGGGGCCGGCTGATAGTCGAAGTGCTTTTTCTTATCCCCGACCATCTGCTCAATGATCCAGGGAATGCTGGCATCGCTGACGGTGCGTTCGCTGATAAAGCGGCCATCGCGGAAAATAGTGATGTGGTCGCCAATCTCCATCAGCTCTTCCAGGCGATGGGAGATATAAATAATGGTGACGCCGCGTCGTTTTAGCTGCTCAATGACGTTAAACAGGACCTTAACTTCCGACTGGCTGAGCGCTGAAGTGGGCTCATCCATGATCAGGACCCGGGTGTCCTTTGAGAGCGCGCGCGCGATTTCCACCAGCTGCTGATGGCCGATCCCCAGCTCTCCCAGCGGGGTGTAGGGATCGACATCAAGCTCCAGTCTTTCCAGCAGCGATTTCGCCAGTTCATACTGATATTTTTCGTTAATCCGGCCTTTCTGGAAAAATTCGTTCGCCATGAAAATATTATCCATGACGTTCATATTGGGGAATAAATTGAGCTCCTGGAAAATAATGCTAATGCCCTGACTTTCCGCCTGATGAGTGGAGCTTAATGACACTTCGGCACCGTCGAGAATAATCTGTCCGGAGGAGGGCGTTTCGACACCGGCAAGCATTTTCATCATGGTGGATTTACCCGCACCATTTTCTCCGATCAGAACGTTTACTTTATTTCGATATACCCGGTAATTGACATTATCTAAGGCGATAACGCCCGGATAAACCCGCGACAGCTCGCGCGTTTCGATAATAACTTCAGATTCGACTGGTTGGGGAGCGACGATAGGTTGCGACGGCATCTTATTGTCCTCCGGAACGTTCGATTTTTGCTGGCGTAATGTCGGGTAGCGTCTGCGGAATATCCCAGGCGGAGAAGACGCCGTATACCTGGGTCATTTCGCCGCTTTTCACCTGCGCGGCCTGGATCATTTTCACCGCCTGTTCATTAATGGCCCGGCCGTATTCGCCAAACAGCACCTGGTCATTAAAATCCTGATAGCTGGCGCCTTTATAGCCATCCCGCAGCTGGGTGCCGCGAAGCGTCGGGCCAATTTGCACGACAGCCGGGCCGCCGGCGCTATCTTCGACCGTCATTTTTCCGCTGCGGGAGGCTGAGTCGATCCCGGTGATTTTACCTGCTACTTTGACGTAAAAAATGCAGGGATTCTCCTCCTGGGCGCGATAGCCCAGAGCCTGACAGGCGCTATCGAAATCTTTAGCCGCGCGCAGTGCGGCCATCAGTTCGCTGACCGGGCGGGCCTGCGCCACAACCTGCGGCACGATTTTGTTCTGCCACGTTTGATCGATATTTGCCATGTGCGGATTGGGCGGGGATTTAAGATCGGCCAGCTCCTGCTGGGAGACGATACGACAGCCCCCGAGAGCAAGAACGGCCAGTGCCAGCCAGGTTTTTTTGTACATATCACTCTCCTACGCGCCCCCGAAGGGGCGCAACAACCCGAACTCAGGATTTGATGTTGAAGTCCTGAACTTTATCTGCGTTATCTTTGGTTATCAGAATTCCGCGGAACATGACGCGTTGCTTCGCGGGCTTCACGCCTTTTTGCAGGTAGTTATCGAGGTCGGTAACGCCCTGCGCCGCAATAGCCTGAGCCTGCAGCATGACGGTTGCCTGCAACGTGCCGGCCTTAACCGCATCGCGCTCGTCGTTGCTGCCGTCGATGCCGACCACCACGACGTCAGTACGGTTGGCCGCCTTCAGGGCGGCGATGGCGCCAAGAGCCACCGGGCCGTTGCCGCAGATCACGCCTTTGACATCAGGGTGGGCCTGCAGAATGCTGTCCATGATGCGCTTGCCGTCAATTAACGTACCTTTGGCATCCTGTTTAGCTACGCTGACCATATCCGGATACTGGTCAATAACCTGGTGGAATGATTTAGAACGCGTGACGCAGTTATTATCTGCAAGATTGCAGGTCAGTTCGGCGTATTTTCCTTTTTCCGCCATTTTCTCGACAAATACGTTGGCGACTTCCGAACCAGCCTGGAAGTTATTATGCGTAATCTGCTCAAGGGCCACGTCATCGACAGGAATTTCCCGGTTAATTAATATAATCGGAATGCCTGCTTGTTTCGCTTTTTCAATCGCCGCGACGCTGGCGGTTGAGTCGGCGTTATCCAGAATAATACCCTGAACTTTTTTGCCGATGGCTGTATCAATCAGTTCGTTCTGTTTTTTTACATCTTCGCCATGAGACAGAATGGTTGTTTTATATCCGAGTTCTTTTGCTTTCTCGCTGGCCCCTTTGGCTTCAGAAGCGTAATACGGGTTATCCAGCGAGTTAACCATGATCATGATGGTGCCTTTTTCTACTGCCTGAGCAGTAAAAGAAAGCGCGGTCAGGGTTGCAACAGTCAAAAGCGTTAAACGTAATTTCATGACAATGTTCTCTCTATGTTGTTATTGTCGGGTACGGTGAAACAACGTAAGGCCGGAAAGGCGGTTGTATGGGCCGGAATTCTCCTTCTGTTAATGATTAAGGTTCGTCACCTTCGTTTTCCCTGGTGGGCGTCAGGCGGACGTAGCCGGTTTCCATAATGTTCTGTCCACCGCATGGCGCCACTCCTGCCACCTTGCCTGCAGGCGCTGATGGCGGGCCATGTCGGGGCTAAATTCACTGTGTTCGGTTAAAAAGGCCGTCAGGTCGACGGGCGTATCGGGATTGAGCGCCTTGCGGGCAAGCAGGGCTGCGCCGATGGCGGAGAGTTCAGGCACATCGCTGCGCATGACCGGGCATCCCAGCAGATCCGCCTGGTACTGCATGAGCCAGTCGTTTTTGGTCGGTCCGCCGTCGACCATCAGCGCCGACAGGCTGAAATCATCATGCTGGCGCATGGCGACCACCACATCGGCTATCTGATAGGTGATGGATTCCAGCGCGGCGCGGATCAGGTGCGCGCGCTTAACGCCGCGGCTCAGTCCACAAATCACGCCGCGGGCGCTATCGTCCCACCACGGAGCGCCAAGCCCGGTCAGCGCCGGCACAAAATAGACTCCCATCGTCGAGTCAACCGAAGCGGGCAGGGTGTTAAGTTCGTGGGCCAGCTCGTCGGCGGAGAGTTCGCTCAGGCCGGTGCTGTCAGCCATCCACGCCACGGCATCGCCGGTATGGGGAATATTGCCTTCCAGTCCATAGGTGATGCGCTCACCGTCATGCCAGGCAATGGTGGTGGCCAGCGCGTCAATATCGCACTGCGCTGATTTAACCGGCGCCATCACCGACGAGCCGGTACCGTACGTGGCTTTCACGCACCCGAGTTCCCCTAATGCATGGCCAAAAAGCGCGGCGTGAGAGTCGCCGACCATCGCCATGATCGGTATGCCGTCAGGTATCGCCGCGAGCCCGCGGGTGTAACCAAATAATCCGCTGGATGGCTTAATTTCCGCCAGCGCGGCGCGGGGGATCTGGAACAAGGCCAGCATGTCGTCATCCCACTGCCCGCTCTGCAAATTGAGCAGCTGGGTACGCGCGGCGTTGGAGTAATCGCAGCAGAAGGCGTCGCCGTGGGTTAAATTCCACAGCAGCCAGCTATCAATGGTGCCGAGGCAGATCTCACCGCGTTCGGCGAGAAGGCGACCCTCGGGGATAGACTCCAGCAGCCAGCGCATTTTGGAGGCGGAAAACAGAGGAGCAATCGGCAGCCCGGTCGTGGTTTTAATCTGCTGCTCTTTGCCCGCATGGCGCAGATCGTCGCAAAAAACGGCGCTGCGGGTGCATTGCCAGGTGATGGCGGCGTTAACCGGCTTTCCGCTATGGCGATACCAGCCGATGGCGGTTTCCCGCTGGTTGCTGATGGCTAATGCGGCAACATTTTCCGCGCCAACGTGCTCAACCGCTTTGGCAATCACCTCAAGCGAGGCCTCGATCAACGTCTCGCCAGATTGCTCTACCCAGCCATCGCGAGGGGTTTGAATCGCCAGGGGTTGTGAAAATTTCACAATAACGTTGCCGCGGCCGTCGAGCACCACCGCTTTTGCATTGGTCGTCCCTTCGTCGAGCGCAATAATGAACTCTTGTTGTGTTGCCGGCATTAGATAGTCTCCTGAGTCACACTTCGTCCTGGCGCTGAGGGGGCGAACATTCCTCGCTATCGCGTTGCTACTTAGCAGGCCATGATGTGACATTTCGTTATCACTTTTGTAATCACTGAATATATATTCGATAGTGATTATTTATTTAATACCTTAGCCAGAAACTTTCCCCGGGGCTAGAGGAAAAGTTATCAATTGTGCTGGCAATCACACTTATCTGCATGGACAAATGCGCGGAGGGCTGGAGGGGGAAGCGCCAGGAAATTTAATCAGGATATTGAAATATAAATGTTTATTTTGCACGCCTCGGCATCAGAAAAGGTGGCGCAAAGGCATGCAAAAAGATGTCTGATGGAAAATTAGCCGGTGACCAGCAGCCTCGCGGTTGGATAATCGGTGATTAAAACATCGATATAGCCGCCGGAGAGGGCGCCTTTGATCGCCGCAACCTTATCGCTACCGCCGGCCAGCGCCACGACGTTGGGACATTTTTTTACTTTTTCCAGCGCCATGCCGATAACAGGATCTTCATCATCGCTTAACACGGCCTGGCCTTTTTTGTCGTAATAGTGCAGGCAGATATCCCCCACCGCGCCGCGCTCGGCGAGCACCTGCAGCATATCTTCGTGGTAATAGTTACCTGACGTTTTCAGCAGCTGAGAAGGTTCGAGAATACCAATCCCGACGATGGCAATATCGACCTCGTCGAAACGCGAAACCACATCGGCGACGTCCTGGCTGGCGATGAGACGGTTTTTCTCCGCCATCGAGCCCTCAATGCTCTGCGAAGGAAGCAGCCAGGCCTGGCAGTTAAGATGCTGAGCGAGCGTCTGGGTCAGGATGGTTGCCTGTACGTTGCCGTTCGGCCCCACGCCGCCGAGCAGCTGGATAACTCCGCTGGCCTTCAGGTTTTGCGCGTGGACCTCATCGACCATGGCCCTGATGGTCGAACTCCATGAGGAGACGCCGATCAGATCTTTTGGTCGCAGGCGGGTTTCCAGATAGTGGGCCGCAGCGGACCCAATCGCGCGTTTGAGGGTGTGATCGCTGGCATCCTCTTCGGTATCGACGACGATAGCCTGCTTAATTCCGTAGCGATCTTCGATGCCTTTTTCGAGGTTAAGAAAAATATTCGAGGGCTGAACGACGCTAATTTTTACCACCCCTTCTTTCTGGCAGCGGGTGATGGCACGGGAGACAAATGACTGGGAAAGCGAAAGAAGTTGTGCAATGTCGGACTGCTTTCGTCCTTCAAGATAGTAAAGTGTGGCAATCTTAACTAACAGCCTTTGTTCATCCTGCTTAGCCATATATATCCCCGAAAATCATTAACGTATATCCATTATGTTATACCCGTCATGCCGAAAACTACATGTCCGCTGGCTGCGTGCGTCTACCGCGCCGGCCCCTGCCTGAGCAGACTGCAATTCGAATAATTCAGGGTATAGAGGCTTTTATCATACGTGAAAAAGAAAGAGAACTAAGTGTGATGAAACTCTAACTTTTATCAATCCTCAAAATCAGCTATGGACAAAAACAGAACAGCTGTCGCATAATTGAATAAAGAATCATTGTTGAATATATATTCATGGTGATATCAAGTCAACTGAAAACTTATCCAGGCACAGACATGCCTGATAGTAAGGAGGCAGAATGTTCCTGAGTATGATGCAGCGGCGGAAGCCTGATGATGCGCTGCCTGGGGATGTCTGGTTTTTTTAGTCCCTTGTGGAATAAATATTCCAAGTTGAAATTAAATTCAGAGGTATTAAATGAATCCCTATAGCTACGATGTCCAGGCACTTGAGCGTAAAGCTCGCGCGGTACGCCGCCATATTATCAGATTGAATGCCAACAGCCCGGCCGGGGGGCATACCGGCGCCGATTTGTCGCAGGTAGAGCTATTAACCGCCCTCTATTTCCGCGAGCTAAACGTCTCCCCGGAGCAGATTGCCGACCCGGAGCGGGATATTTATATCCAGTCTAAAGGCCACGCGGTGGGGTGCTACTACTGCGTGCTTGCGGAAGCCGGCTTTTTCCCGGTCGAGTGGCTGGCGACCTATCAGCACGCGAACTCGCACCTTCCTGGCCACCCGGTTCGTCAAAAAACCCCCGGCATCGAACTGAATACCGGTGCATTGGGCCACGGTTTGCCTGTTGCGGTGGGGCTGGCGCTGGCTGCAAAGAAAAGCAACAGCACCCGCCGCATCTTTTTAATTACCGGCGATGGCGAACTGGCCGAGGGCAGCAACTGGGAGGCGGCGCTGGCTGCGGCGCATTACGAGCTCGATAACCTGATTATTATCAACGATAAAAACAACCTTCAGCTCGCCGGGCCGACCCGCGAGATTATGAATACCGACCCGCTTGCCGATAAGTGGAAAGCGTTTGGCATGACCGTGACCGAGTGTCAGGGAAACGATATGGCCTCAGTAGTGGCCGCTCTGGAAGGGTTGCAGCAGGCAGGTAAACCTAACGTCATTATCGCAAATACGACAAAAGGCGCCGGTATTTCCTTTATCCAGGGGCGTCCGGAATGGCACCACCGGGTACCGAAAGGCGAAGAGATTGAACTGGCACTGGAGGAACTGAAAGATGAGTAATGCAGAACACCTGGCGAGCGTAATGGTGCAAGCGTTTATTGACGCGGTAGAAAGCGGTGTTGATCTGGTGCCGGTCGTTGCTGATTCCACTTCGACGGCGAAAATTGCGCCCTTTATTAAACAATTTCCCGGCCGTCTGGTTAACGTCGGGATTGCCGAACAAAGCATGGTCGGCATGGCGGCCGGGCTGGCGCTGGGCGGGAAAGTTGCGGTGACCTGTAACGCCGCGCCCTTCCTGATTTCGCGCGCCAATGAGCAGATCAAAGTCGACGTCTGCTACAACAACACCAACGTTAAGCTGTTTGGTCTGAACGCCGGGGCCAGCTACGGCCCGCTGGCGAGCACCCATCACTCCATTGACGACCTTGCCGTGATGCGCGGGTTCGGCAATATCCAAATCTTTGCCCCCTCTACGCCGCGCGAGTGCCGGCAGATAATCGACTACGCCATCCAGCATCAGGGGCCGGTCTACATCCGCCTTGACGGCAAGGCGCTGCCGGAGCTGCACGACGAGAGCTACCGCTTTGTGCCGGGGGCGGTGGTTACCCTGCGCGAAGGCCGGGATATTGCGCTGGTTGCTACGGGGTCGACGGTGCATGAAATCGTCGACGCTGCGCAACTGCTGGCGGAACAGGGCATTGAAGCGAAGGTGGTGAGCGTTCCGTCGATTCGCCCTTGCGACACTCAGGCGCTGCTGGCGGCGCTGGAGGGCTGTAGCGCGGTCATCACGGTTGAAGAGCACAACGTGAATGGCGGACTCGGCAGCCTGGTTGCCGAAGTGCTGGCCGAAGGCGGCGCCGGTATCCCCCTGAAGCGCCTGGGGATCCCGGACGGTGAGTATGCGGCGGCGGCAGACCGCGGCTGGCTTCGTCAGCACCACGGTTTCGATGCGCCGGCGATCGCGGCGCTGGCGCCTACGCTGCTCTAACCGTAGCCAGATAACCCGTGCGGGCAGCCCGCGCGGGTGATGCTATTTTGGCAACCCGCAGAGCGTGATGACCCGCGCGTCGCTTTGCATCCAGTGAACCTGAACTATCTCATCATCAATTTGCATCCGCAGCATTCCTTCCTCTATATACGTCACCCGCATGCGCAGAAAATCCATCCCGAGCTGGCGGGGGAGGGAGAGCGCCTTAAACCCGCTCTCTTTTGCCGAGAACGCCAGCGTCAGCGCCAGCGCAAAGGGCAGCCCGCTGGCCGCCAGCAGCGTTTTTTCCGCCGGGTTGATAATGCTGCTGGCAAGTTCCTCCGCGAGGATTGGAGTAAAGCGCCGCTCAATATCAATCCCTATCGGTCGAGAAGAGACTACCGCCAGGGCGCTATTTTCACAGTGACTGATGCTGCCGAACCACGGCGCGGGCCACAGCGGCTGGCGCTGCTCGCCGGGCGGCGGCGGCATTTTTTCGCCAACTTTTTCGCCAACTTCGCGCAGGGCGTGAACGGCGGCGATGCGTCCGGCAAGATGTTCGGCCTGGCGCTTACGGCCGCCTGCGGCGAGCAGGGCGTGATGGGGCAGCCACAGCAGATCCGCAGGCTGGAAGCTGGCTGGGTCGAAATCAATCCGCTGGAGAGGATGGCCGGCAAGTAAAAGGGTGCTGTGATGTGTCTGCATGAAAGGATGTTAACCGATTTCCCGGCCGCCCTCTATGGCTGGAGGGCGGCGGGATTCAGGCGAGCAATCAGAAGTGAGTGTTGACGCCCATATACCAGGTACGGCCCGATTCGTTATAGGTTTCGGCGCCCGCGCCGTACATATAACCGGTGGTACCGCCGGTGGTCTGGGCGTTACCCGCACGCCAGTGGCGCTTGTCGAAGACGTTATCCACGCCGCCGGTCAGGCTGACGTTTTTGGTGACGTCCCAGGTCGCGCTCAGGCCGAGGATGCTGTATGGGCTAACCTCGTTCTTCTCGCTGCCGGTAACCGGTTCGCCCTTGTAGTTATACTTTTTCGGCTCCTGCTTGCCATACCAGGTAAAGGTCGACTGCACGGAAACGTCCTGGTATATCTGCCAGCTGAGGGTCGAGTTGAGCGTATATTCCGGGATAATCGACAGGCGATCGCCGGTCTCTTTGTTCTTACTCTGCAGCATGTAGGTGATGTTGTTGGTCCAGTTAACGGTTTCGCTCACCGGAACGTTTAACGTCCCTTCCAGGCCCTCAACCACCGCTTTCGGCACGTTCTCCCACTGGTAAATATCGGTTTTCACCTTACCGCTTGATGTAGAGGAGAGCGGCGCGTATCCCGCTTCGATTTTGTCGCGGTAATCGTTGCGGAACCAGGTCACCCCGGCCAGCCAGCCGTCTCGTTTAAACTCAAGCCCAATCTCTTTGTTGATGCTGGTCTCTGCCTTCAGGTCATCGTTACCCACCATATAGCAGCCGGTGCCGGTTGCGCTGGCGTAGCAGCCCTGGCCCTTACTGTACAGGATGTAGTTCGGGTTGGTCTGATACAGGCTCGGCGCTTTATAGGCGCGGGCAATACCCATCTTCAGGGTAAAGTCGTCGCCCAGGCCCTGGGACAGGTTCAGCGATGGGCTCCAGTTATTGCCGACGATGCTGTGGTGATCGAAACGCAGCGCCGGCGTCAGCATGGTGGAGTCGGTTAGCTCAACGTTGTCTTCGGCAAACAGCGAGAAGATCTCCGCCTGTGAGTACGGGCTGCGGTTGGTACTGCTTGCGCCCGGAATATCGCCACCCATAAAGGTCTGGGTATTGGAGGCGTTATCCTTCATCCGCTGCTGGTTCCATTCGCTCCCCAGGGTCAGGTTCTGATTGACCCACAGGTCGAACGGAATGCTGATTTCGCTGTGCAGCATCACGTCGGAAAGGTCGGTATCGGAGAACAGGTTGCTGTTGAAGATACCTTCTGTGCCCCCGGCCAGGCCTTCGCCCTTACGCGAGTTGCGGGTGTGCTCGTACTGCGCCCAGTTGCTGGTGGTGATACCATTATCCCAGCCGCCGTTCCAGGTGACGGAGTAGGTCTGACGATAGAGACGGTTGGTCTCTTTACCGTAGTTCTCTTTCACCAGGTCGTTGGTGTTGGTGTTCTGCGTGTCGCCCGCGTAGAGGTTGCCCTGGCGGCTGTAACCTGACTCAAACTCCAGCGACTGCATCGGCGCGAAGTCCCAGCGCACGACGCCGTTGATACTTTTGTTTTTAACCCCTTCACGCCCGGCAGGCATGGTATCGGCGTAGATGCCGGTACGCTCGGACTGATGCCCCTGGTTAATATCCCAGGCATCGGCCTGCGTCTTCTCAAGGTTGCCGAACAGGCGGAAGCTGAAATCGCCGCCCAGCGGACCGTTGAGGCTGAAGTTAGTGCGCTTGGTGGAGCCCTCGTCTTTATGTTCCGGAGCGTTCATGTAGGTATTCCATGAACCGTGCCACTCGTTGCCGCCTTTTTTGGTGATGATATTGACCACGCCGCCCGCCGCGCCGTTGCCGTAGCGCGCCGCAGCAGGGCCGCGAATGACCTCAATGCGTTCGATCATTTCCGGCGGCACCCAACTGGTATCGCCGCGGGTGTCGCGCTCGCCGCGCCAGCCGAGACGAATAGAGTTGCGGCTGGTGACCGGCTTACCGTCAATCAGGATCAGGGTATTTTCCGGGCCCATGCCGCGAATATCAATCTGGCGGTTGTTGCCGCGCTGGCCGCTGGTGGAGTTGCCGGTCAGGTTAACGCCCGGCATAGTGCGGATAATTTCTGAGACATCGCGGGCCGGTGGACGCTTACGAATTTCATCGGCGGTGATGGTGGAGACGCCGGGAGCCTGCAGATTCTGTTCCGCCGCGGTAACGACCATAGTCTCTTCGGCGGCCGCTTTTTTGCTGTCTGTGGTCTCTTCCGCGCACAGCGGGAAGGCAACACCATAAATTCCCAGATTGACCAGCAAGGCCAGGGATTTGATCCTGTTATTCATTTTAAATCCTGCTGTCTGTTGCCGCTTTCCCCAAAGGCCCCTTCCCACCGGGAGAGGAGACGGCATACACCAATGTTGCCAGTAGAGGACAAATGGGTTCCATCTCTGGCATGTTTTTAGAAGTTACTCTTACCAACGCGCGGTAATACGCTATTGCAAATGCAAATAGTTATCAATAATATTATCAATAAAATATTACGTTTATTGATAAATATCACGATAAACATAGGGTTATTGAATGCTCAAGACAGGAAGCGATGACTGGTGGCAGATTCTTACCGGCCCGCAGTCAGAGGCGTCTGGCGATGCATACCGGGTGACGTTCTGGTGGCGGGACCCGGCGGGCAGCGAGGCCACTTCGGCGACGCGGCGGGTGTGGATTTACATCACCGGCGTCACCGACCACCACAAAAATGCCGTCCCGCAAACCCTGCGGCGCGTCCCGGGCACCGATGCCTGGCAATGGCAGACCACGCTCTCGTCGACCTGGCGCGGCAGCTACTGTTTTATCCCCTCCGAACGCGATGACGATTTTGCTCCTGAGATTTTTAACGGCGACAGTCCGGACCGCACGCTGCTGCGCGAGGGCTGGCGACGTCTGCTGCCGCGTGCGGTTGCCGACCCGCTCAACCCGCAAAGCTGGAAGGGCGGGCGCGGCCACGCGGTCTCCGCGCTGGAGCTTCCGCAGGCGCCGGAGCAGCCCGGCTGGGCGCTGCGCGATGAAAATTACGCCCCGCCGGTCTGCATTCAGTGGCGCAGCGCGCGGCTTGGCAACAGCCGTCGGGCGTGGGTTTATGCCACCGGCGAGGGCGCGGCGGAAGAGCGCCCGCTGGCGGTGCTGCTGGACGGCCAGTTCTGGGCCGAGAGCATGCCGGTATGGTCGCCGCTGGCCGGACTCACCCGCGAGGGCCGGCTGCCGGCGGCGGTATATCTGCTGATCGACGTGATTGATAACGCGCACCGCGGCCGCGAGCTGCCCTGCAACCGCGATTTTTGGCTGGCGGTACAGGAGGAGCTGCTGCCGCAGGTGCGTCAAATCGCGGCCTTTAGCGACCGGGCCGAGCGTACCGTCGTGGCCGGGCAAAGCTTTGGCGGCCTGGCGGCAATGTTCGCCGCCCTGAACTGGCCGCAGCGTTTTGGCTGCGTGCTCAGCCAGTCCGGCTCCTACTGGTGGCCGCACCGCGGCGGCACGCAGGATGGCGCGCTGATTGAAGGTCTGAGTTCGGGCGAGCTGCGCGCCGAGGGGCTGCGAGTCTGGCTCGAAGCCGGCGAGCGGGAGCCCCTAATTTTCCGCGCGAATCAGGCGCTTTTATCCCGGCTGCAGCGCCCTGAAGGGACGGTGTTCTGGCGCCAGGTTGACGGCGGACACGATGCGCTGTGCTGGCGCGGCGGGCTGACGGCGGGACTGATTCAGCTGTGGCAATCTACAGAATCCGCCCCTTCGCAACCCAATCATTGATCATGCGCCAGGGCTGCCGACGCGGCCAGCAGGATAGCGAGTATTAACAGGAGTTTGAAATGCAATTCAGTAACCCCTTCGATAATCCGCAAGGGCAGTTTTACATTCTGCGTAACGAGCTGCAGCAGTACAGCCTGTGGCCCGATCACTGCGCGCTGCCGGAGGGCTGGACGGTAGAGTGTCCGCCGCAGTCGCTGGAAGCGTGCAATGCCTGGCTGGCGGCGAACTGGTCAACCCTCACCCCCGCGCACTACGCGTCCTAAGGAGCCGATGATGACCACTCGTTTACCGCTGGTTGCAGCGCAGCCGGGGATCTGGATGGCGGAGCGGCTGTCTACGCTGCCCGGCGCCTGGAGCGTCGCTCACTACGTCGAGCTCAGCGGCAGCCTCGATCCAGCGCTGCTCGGCAGGGCGATCGTTGCCGGTCTGAGCCAGGCCGATACGCTTAGCATGCGCTTTTGCGAAGACAACGGCGAAGCCTGGCAGTGGGTTGATGAGGCCCGGGCCTTCGACGAACCGCAGTACCGCGACCTGCGCGAGGCGGACGATCCGCACGAGGCCGCGCTGGCAATTATGCGGGCCGACCTCGGACAGAATTTGCGCGTCGATAGCGGGAATTCGCTGGTCTGCCACCAGCTGCTGCGCACGGCGGATAATCGCTGGTACTGGTATCAGCGCTATCATCATTTACTCGTAGATGGCTTTAGTTTCCCCGCTATTACCCGCCAGATCGCCGCCATTTACCGCGCCTGGCAGCGCGGCGAGGCGACGCCGGAGTCGCCGTTTACGCCGTTCGCTGAGGTGGTGGAAGAGTATCAGCGCTATTACGGCAGCGACGGCTGGCAGCGGGACAAGCAGTTCTGGCAGGAGCAGCGCAAGGCGCTGCCGGCGCCGGTCTCGCTCTCCGCCGCGCCGCTGGCGGGACGGGCTACGGGCACGGAGATCTGGCGCCTGAAGCTTGACGCTGACGCCGCGACGTTCAGCCGTCTGGCCGCCGGCGCCCCGCAGTGCCAGCGCGCCGACCTGGCTCTGGCGCTTACCGTGCTGTGGCTGGGGCGCCTGTGCGGCCGTATGGACTATGCCGCCGGCTTTATCTTTATGCGCCGCATGGGATCGGCGGCGCTGACCGCGACCGGGCCGGTGCTTAACGTCCTGCCGCTGGCGATAAACATCGATGCCCAGGAAACCCTGGCCGAGCTGGCGCTCCGCCTGGCCGGACAGCTGAAAAAAATGCGTCGCCACCAGCGCTATGATGCGGAACAAATTGTCCGCGATAGCGGCAAGGCCGCGGGCGATGAGCCGCTGTTTGGCCCGGTATTAAATATCAAAGTCTTTGATTACGTTCTCGATATTGACGGCGTGCAGGCGGTGACGCATACCCTGGCGACCGGCCCGGTTAACGATCTTGAGCTGGCGCTGTTCCCGGACGAAGCCGGCGGCCTGTCGCTGGAAGTGCTGGCCAATAAGCAGCGCTACGATGAGGCCACGCTGCGCGCGCACGTTGAGCGCCTCTCCGCGCTGCTGGCCCAGTTTGCCGCCGACCCGGCGCTGCGCTGCGGCGAAGCGAACATGCTGTCAGCGCGGGAAACGCAGCGGCTGGCGGAAATCAATAATACCGGCATCGCGCTGCCCGCCACGACGCTGAGCGCGCTGGTCGCAGAACAGGCGATGAAGACCCCGGATGCGCCCGCGCTGGCGGACGCCAGCTGGCAGTTCAGCTACCGCGAAATGCGCCAGCAGGTTGTGGCGCTCGCCGAGGTGCTGCGCGCGCGCGGGGTTAAGCCCGGCGATAGCGTGGCGGTGGCGCTGCCGCGTTCGGTCTTCCTCACCCTGGCGCTGCACGCCATCGTTGAAGCGGGCGCCGCCTGGCTGCCGCTCGATACCGGCTATCCTGACGATCGCCTGCGCATGATGCTCGAAGATGCGCGCCCGACGCTGCTGCTGACCTCTGACGATCAGCTGGCGCGCTTTAGCGATATCCCCGGGCTTGCCAGCCTGTGCTATCAGCAGCCGCTGGCGGCGGGGGATGACGCGCCGCTGGCGCTCTCAATGCCGGAGCATACCGCCTATATCATCTTTACCTCCGGCTCGACCGGACGCCCGAAAGGGGTGATGGTGGGGCAGACCGCGATCGTCAACCGCCTGCTGTGGATGCAAAATCACTATCCGCTCGGCGCCGATGACGTGGTGGCGCAGAAAACGCCGTGCAGCTTTGACGTCTCGGTATGGGAGTTCTGGTGGCCGTTTATCGCCGGCGCTCGCCTGGTGATGGCGGAACCCGAAGCGCATCGCGACCCGCTGGCGATGCAGCAGTTCTTCGCCCGCTACGGCGTGACCACGACCCACTTTGTGCCGTCGATGCTGGCGGCGTTCGTCGCTTCGCTCGACGCGGAAAACGTCACCGCCTGCCAAACGCTGCGGCGGGTATTCTGCAGCGGCGAAGCGCTGCCGACCGGGCTGTGCCGCGAATGGGAGGCCCTGACCGGCGTGGCGCTGCATAACCTCTACGGTCCGACCGAAGCGGCGGTAGACGTCAGCTGGTACCCGGCCTGCGGCGCGGAGCTGGCGGCGGTGACCGGCAGCAGCGTGCCGATCGGCTGGCCGGTGTGGAACACCGGATTACGTATTCTTGATGCCGCGATGCGCCCGGTACCGCCCGGCGTCGCGGGCGATCTGTACCTTACCGGCATCCAGCTGGCGCAGGGCTATCTCGGACGACCGGACCTGACCGCCGGCCGCTTTATTGCCGACCCGTTTAGCGCCGGCGAGCGCATGTACCGCACCGGGGACGTGGCGCGCTGGCTCGATAACGGGGCGGTGGAGTATCTGGGGCGCAGCGACGATCAGCTGAAAATTCGCGGCCAACGCATTGAGCTGGGCGAAATAGATCGCGTCATGGCGGCGCTGCCGGAGGTGGCTCAGGCGGTCACCCACGCCTGCGTCTTTAATCAGGCGGCGGCGACCGGCGGCGATGCGCGCCAGCTGGTCGGTTACCTGGTGTCTGAATCCGGGCTGCCGCTGGATACCGCGGCGCTGAAAGCGCGTCTCGGCGAGCAGCTGCCGCCGCATATGGTGCCGGTGGTGCTGATCCAGCTGCCGGCGCTGCCGTTGAGCGCTAACGGCAAGCTGGATCGTAAAGCGCTGCCGCTGCCAACGCTGAGCCAGGAGCGTCGCGGCCGGCCGCCGGAGTCAGAGAGCGAGCGTGCGGTTGCCGAGGCGTTCAGCCAGCTGCTGGGCTGCGAAGTGAACGATATTGAAGCGGATTTCTTTGCGCTTGGCGGCCACTCGCTGCTGGCGATGCGCCTGGCGGCGCAGCTGAGCCGCCGGTTTGCGCGTCAGGTGACGCCGGGACAGGTGATGGTCGCCTCGACGGTAGGGCAGCTGAGCGCGCTGCTGGCGTCCGATCTGAGCGACGAGCAGGCGCAGCGCCTGGGCTTTGATACGATTTTACCCCTGCGTAAAAGCGACGGCCCGACGCTGTTCTGCTTCCATCCGGCCTCCGGCTTTGCCTGGCAGTTCAGCGTGCTGGCTCGCTATCTCAATCCGCGCTGGTCAATTACCGGCATTCAATCGCCGCGCCCGGAAGGGCCGATGGTGAGCGCCGCCAGCCTTGATGAAGTCTGCGAATCTCATCTGCAAACTTTACTGGCGCAGCAGCCGCACGGGCCATATTACCTGTTCGGTTATTCCCTCGGCGGCACCCTGGCGCAGGGAATTGCCGCGCGCTTACGCCAGCGTGGCGAAGCGGTAGCGTTCCTCGGGCTGCTGGATACCTGGCCGCCGGAGTCGCAAAACTGGGCGGAAAAAGAGGCCAACGGCCTCGACCCGCAGGTGCTGGCCGAAATTGATCGCGAGCGGGAAGCGTTCCTCGCCGCGCAGCAGGGTCAGCCGTCCGGCGAGCTGTTTAGCGTGATTGAGGGCAACTACGCCGACGCGGTGCGCCTGCTGACCACCGCGCACAGCGCGAAGTTCGACGGCAAGGCGACCCTGTTCGTTGCGGAAAAAACGCGCCAGCCGGGGATGGACCCGCGGGCGGTGTGGGGGCCGTGGATCGGCGAACTGGAGGTCTTCAGCCAGGCGTGCGCGCACGTCGAGATCATCTCTCCGCAGGCCTTTGAGTCGATAGGTCCGGTGGTGCGGGAGATTCTGGGATAGGTAGAGCGTCGCCCGGAGTTATCCGGGCGACCCCGGCGCATAATCCTGTAACCCCGGTAAGCGTAGCGCGACCGGGGTTTTTTTATGCTTTAGCCTGGGAGAAAAGGGGAGGCTAGCGTCGGCCCAGCGGCACCACCAGCGGCGTATGGGCGACCGGATCGTCGATGATCGTGCAGCGCAGGCCGTAAATCCGCTCGATAAGCTCGGCGGTAACGATCTCTTTCGGCGCCCCTTCGGCGATAATTTTGCCGTCGCGCAGGGCGATCAGATGGGTGGCGTAGCGGCAGGCCTGGTTGAGATCGTGCAGCACCGCCGCCAGGGTATAACCCTTCTCGCGATTCAGCTCGCTCAGCAGCTCCAGGAGATCGATCTGATGGCTGATATCCAGCCAGGTCGTCGGCTCATCGAGCAGCATGATGGCGGTTTCCTGCGCCAGCACCATCGCAATCCACGCGCGCTGACGCTGGCCGCCGGAGAGCGTGTCAACGCTCTGCAGCGCAAGGTCGGTGATGCCGGTGGCCCTCATCGCCTGATTGACCGCGTCATCGTCTTCTTTACGCCAGCGGGTGAACATCGGCTGATGCGGATAGCGACCGCGGGCAACCAGCTCCTGGACGGTAATATCGCCCGGGGTGGTGGCGTTTTGCGCCAGCAGGCCGATCCGCCTGGCCACGTCCTTGCTGGCGTAGCGCTGGATCTGCTCACCGTCGAGATAAACATGGCCGCTGGCCGGAGTCATCAGGCGGCTGAGGGTGCGCAGCAGCGTCGATTTGCCGCAGCCGTTGGGGCCGATAATGGCGGTGAAGTGGCCGTCGGGAATGGTCACGTTCAGCGATTCGGCGATGATCTTTTTGCCGTATGCCAGGGTCAACTGGTCGCCGCGCAAACGGGGGGTTACAGCGGTCATTTTTTGCGGGACTCCTGAATTAACAGTGCGATGAGATAGATACCGCCGAGGCTGACGGTGACGACTCCCACCGGTAGCTGATAGGGCATAAACAGACGCTGGGCGCTGTAGTCGGCCAGCGCCAGCAGCAGCGCGCCGCACAGCGCCGACTGGGTCAGACCCCAGCGCGCGGTGCCGCTGAGGCGGCGGGCGATATGCGGAGCTACCAGCGCAATAAAGGAGATCGGACCCGCCAGCGCGGTGGCGGCGGCGGTCAGCACGACCCCCACCAGCATCAGCAGCAGGCGAGAGCGCTCAACCCGCACGCCCAGCGCGCAGGCGGTGTCGTCACCCATTTCCAGCAGGCGCATACGCCGCGCCAGCAGCACGCTGCACGCCAGCATCAGCACAATAAGCGGCGCCGATGGCCAGGTTTTACTCCACGTCAGCCCGTTGAGCGAACCGGCGTTCCATAGCCCGGCGGAAAGCGCGGTTTCCAGCGACGCGCGCAGCAGCAGCCAGGTATTGAACGCCACCAGCATCGCGCGGATACCGATGCCGATAATAATCAGCCGGAAGGTTTCAATCCCGTTACGCCAGGCCAGCAGCCAGACCAGCAGGGCGGTAAGCACGCCGCCGACCATCGCCGCCAGCGCGATAGCCGTCAGGTTCTGGCCAAAGATCACCATCGCCACCAGCACGCCGCTCCACGCGCCGGTGTTGAAGCCCATGACGTCCGGGCTGCCCAGCGGGTTGCGCATCAGCGACTGAAAAATCGCGCCGCTGACGCCCAGCGCCGCGCCGATCAGCAGCGCCATCAGCACCCGCGGCAGCCGCCATTCGGTGACTACCATCGTAATATTACGCGGGGCATCGCCCAGCAGAGCGGAGATAACCTGCTCCACCCGCAGCGGCACCAGGCCGCTGCCGAGCCCCCAAAGGGAAACCAGCACGCTGGCGACGATCAGGATAAAACAGCTGAGCAGCAAACGACGGGAAGGGGCGATCACATTGCACCTCCGCGCGGCTGACGACGCACCAGCCAGATCAGCACCGGCGCGCCGATAAAGGCGCTGACTACCGATACCCGCAGCTCTCCGGGAACCAGCAGGCGGCCAAGAACATCGGCAAACAGCAGCAGCGCCGGGGTTGCCAGCAGGGTGACCGGTAGCGACCAGCGGTGGTCGGCGCCCACCAGCCAGCGCGCCATATGCGGCATCATCAGGCCGATAAAGGCGATTGGGCCGACCACCGCCGTGGCGCTGCCGCAAAGGACGGTTATCGCCAGCAGGCCGATAAACTGCGTGCGCGCCACCCGGCTGCCGAGCGCGGTGGCGGTATCGCTGCCGAGGCTCAGGCTGTTCAGGGCCCGGCTGAGCAGCAGCGTTACGGCGCCGGCGATCAGCACCGGGATCAGGACAATTTTAAGCGTTTGCAGGGTACGGATATCCAGCGAGCCGGCCTGCCAGAACCGCAGCTGGTCGTATACATCGGGGTTAAGCAGCGCAATGCCGTTAGAGAGGCCTTCGAGCACCGCCGCCAGCGCGACGCCGGCCAGCGTCAGGCGCACCGGGCTAAGCTGACCCCCGCCCTGGCTGCCGGTGAAGGCCACCAGCAGCGAGGCGGCAAAGGCGCCGCAAAAGGCCATCAGCAGCTGTTCCTGCGGAGAATGAATGCCGAACAGCGCGGCGCCGAGGACGATCGCGAAGCTGGCGCCGGAGTTGACGCCCAGAATGCCGGGGTCGGCCAGCGGATTGCGGGTGAGGGTCTGCATCAGCGCCCCCGCCAGGCCCAGCGCGACGCCGGCGAGCAGTCCGGCAAGGGTGCGCGGCAGTCGGGCATCGAGCACGATGGTGCAGTCAGCGCTCTGGCAGGTGCCGGTAAAGGCATCCACAACGACGTTGAGTGGCAGAGGTTTGGCGCCGACCAGCAGGCTGAGCGCAATCGCAACGGCTAAAACCAGCAGCAGACCAGGCACGGCAACGGCGCGCACCGTGGTCGTAGAAAACGACATAGTTCACATCCCTGACATGATAATGATAGTAATTATCGTTATCGATTCTATCCAGTTATGTTAGCATGGCGGCCCCTAAGAATGGTATACGCAAATCATTCGGGATGCATCGCGACGGCAGGGCGTGGGCGCCCAGGCGCTGACGCACAGCGCCGCTCGGGCGAAGAGTCAATCCGCCCGCAATGGCCCGAGGTGCAGCGAGGCGGGGTCGTTCGGTCGCCGCCGGCGCATCTGCAGCCCGACGTATGACGAGTATTGATGGAAAATAATAACAAGGTGTTGTAATGAACCGACAATCCCGGCTGCTGGACCTGAGCCTGCTGAAAACGCATCCGGCGTTTCGCGCCGTCTTTATCGCCCGCTTTATCTCTATCCTCTCGCTTGGCCTGCTGGGCGTTGCGATCCCGGTACAAATCCAGATGATGACCCACTCCACCCTGCAGGTGGGACTCTCGGTCACTCTGACCGGCGGCTCGATGTTTATCGGCCTGATGGTGGGGGGCGTGCTGGCGGATCGCTACGAGCGTAAGCGCCTGATCCTGCTGGCGCGCGGTACCTGCGGGATCGGTTTTGTCGGCCTGTGCCTGAACGCGCTGCTGCCCGAGCCTTCGCTGATCGCCATCTACCTGCTGGGCATCTGGGACGGCTTCTTTGCCTCGCTGGGCGTGACGGCGCTGCTGGCGGCAACGCCCGCGCTGGTCGGGCGGGAAAATCTGATGCAGGCCGGGGCGATTACCATGCTGACGGTGCGCCTGGGCTCGGTGATTTCGCCGATGATCGGCGGCCTGCTGCTGGCGACCGGCGGCGTGGCCTGGAACTACGGCCTGGCGGCGGCCGGAACCTTTATCACCACCTTGACCCTGCTGCGCTTACCGCAGCTACCTCCGCCGCCGCAGCCGCGCGAGCATCCGCTGAAGTCGCTGCTGGCGGGGCTTAAGTTCCTCTTTAATAGCCCGCTGATTGGCGGTATCGCGCTGCTTGGCGGCCTGCTGACGATGGCGAGCGCGGTGCGCGTGCTCTATCCGGCGCTGGCCGAAGGCTGGCGGATGTCGGCCTCGCAAATCGGCCTGCTGTACGCGGCGATCCCGCTGGGCGCAGCGCTCGGGGCGCTAACCAGCGGCCAGCTGGCGCAAACCGCCAGGCCTGGCGCGCTGATGCTGGGCACCACCGTCGGCTCCTTTGTCGCCATCGCGCTGTTTAGCCTGATGCCGCTGTGGCAGCTGGGCGCGCTGTGCCTGGCGCTGTTTGGCTGGCTGAGCGCCATCAGTTCGCTGCTGCAGTACACCCTGATTCAAACCCAGACGCCGGAGGCGATGCTTGGGCGCATTAACGGCCTGTGGACCGCGCAGAACGTCACCGGCGATGCCGTTGGCGCCGCGCTGCTGGGCGGCCTCGGCGTGATGATGACCCCGGTCGCTTCGGCAAGCGCCAGCGGCTGGGTGCTGGTTATCGTTGGTGCGATTTTGATTGGGCTGCTGAGTGAATTACGCCGCTTTCAGCGTCCGGAGACGGTGAGCGAAAGTTGAGCCTGCTTCCCGGCCAGGCGTTGCGCCGGCCGGGAACAGGGTTTAGCCGAAGAAGGTTGCGAGACGCTGCAGCACCAGCATGGCGCTGTAGTAGTCGAGACGGAACGTTTCGATGCCCAGCGGATAGACGCGTTTGGCTTCGACCGCAGGCAGGTGGGCCAGCAGCGGATTAGCGTAAATCGCCTTAACGTCCTTCTCGTCTCCGGCGAACAGGAACAGGCTTTGACCATTGAGTCCGGCGGCTAAATTCTCCCCGCCAAGCTGGACGATATCGTGACGTTTACCCTGACTCTGGCTGGCATGCAGCCCGGCGGGCAGGGTGGCCAGCGTAAAGCCCAGCTGTTCGAGCATCTGGCCCTGAGCCGACTCCGGCGTCCACAGATTGGCGCTATGGGCCGCGGCGGTATAAACCAGCGCGCTAACCGGCTGCGGCGGCAGCTTCATCTGCTGCTTCAGCGCCGCCAGCTGTTTATCAAACTCAGCAATGCGCACCGAAGCCTGTTGTTCCTGACCGGTAATCTGCCCGAGCTGGGTGAGCAGCGCCTGCCAGCTTTTGTCGTCGTAGTTGATGATAAGCGTTGGCGCAATAGTAGAAAGCTGATCGTACAGCGCCAGCGCGGAATCGCCCCCGGTGGCGCTAATCAGGATCAGGTCCGGCATCTGTGCGGCGACGGCTTCAGCGCTCGGCTCGCCGATATAGAGTCGCGCCAGCTTACGATCCCGGGCGACTGTGCTCCACTGACGCAGAAATCCCTGAGCATCGGCCACGCGGTTATTCGGCGTGGTGGCCCCGCTGGCTACCACCGGGGCATCAATCGCCAGCAGCGAGCCGGTGAGGGTGACGCTGGTGGAAACAATGCGCAGCGGCTTGTGTTCGAGGGTGTGCGCGCCGCGGCTGTCGGTAATCTGACGCGGCCAGTCGGCGGCGAGCGCTGAGGTAATTCCTAAATACGCCAGCCCGCAGGCCAGCAGAGTACGGCGGCACAAAGTGGAGAAATTCACGAATTTGCATCCTGATTGAGTTGAGATAAATGCGTCTCATTTTCAGCTTTGTGCCGCATGGATGCAAGCCAAAGTAGCACAACATGCTGTTTATACGGTTGACATGTAGAGCAATACCTTTTAGGTTAGCCAACCAAAATATAAATGATAATTATTCGTAATATCTTTATCGTTTTTGGAGGATGATATGGAAACGTCACTGGCCGAGGATGTACGGGAACAAAAAATGACTCTGGCACCAGAAAGCTTCTTCTTTATGTCGCCGTACCGCAGTTTTAGCACTTCAGGCTGTTTCAGGCGCTTCTCCCATTCCGCCGCCGACGGCGATGCGCTGACCGGTGAATTCCAGCAACAAATGGCCGCCGCGTTCCGGGAGGCGAAAGCCGCCGGGATCCACAAGCCGGTGATGGTCGGTGCGATCCCCTTTGATACCCGCCAGCCGTCCGAACTGTTTATTCCCGAGCGCTGGGAAACCTTCTCCCGCACCGGCAAGCAGCAGTCTGCGCGCTACGCGTCAGGCCAGGCGGCGATGGACGTCGTGGCCCGGCAGGAGATCCCCGAGCAGGACGCATTTATGGCAATGGTCGAGCGCGCCGCCGAGCTGACCGCTACGCCGGAAGTCGATAAGGTCGTACTGTCGCGCCTGATTGATATCACCACCCGCGATCGCGTGGACAGCGGTGCGCTGCTGGAGCGCCTGATTGCGCAAAACCCCGCCAGCTTTAACTTCCATGTGCCGCTCTCGGACGGCGGCGTTTTACTCGGCGCCAGCCCGGAGCTGCTGCTGCGTAAAGAGGGCGATAGCTTTAGCTCCCTGCCGCTGGCGGGATCGGCCCGGCGCCAGCCGGACGATGTGCTGGATCGCGAAGCGGGCAATAAGCTGCTGGCTTCCGGCAAAGATCGCCACGAGCACGAGCTGGTGACCCAGGCGATGAAAGCGGTGCTCGCGCCGCGCTGCCGCGAGCTGTCGCTGCCGGACTCTCCGCAACTGATCACCACCCCAACTTTATGGCATCTGGCGACGCCAATCGCAGGGACCGCCGCGGCCGGGGAAAACGCCATGTCTCTGGCGTGCCTGCTGCATCCGACGCCGGCCCTCAGCGGTTTCCCGCACCAGGCCGCCACGCGCCTGATCCGCGAACTGGAACCATTCGATCGCCAGCTGTTCGGCGGCATCGTCGGCTGGTGTGATGATGAAGGCAACGGTGAGTGGGTTGTGACCATTCGCTGCGCCCGCCTGCATCAGCACACGCTGCGCCTGTTTGCCGGCGCAGGGATCGTTCCGGCCTCCTCTCCGCTGGGGGAGTGGCGCGAAACCGGCGTCAAACTGACCACTATGCTGAACGTGTTCGGCTTGTATTAAGAGGCGATGATGATTGCATTTAACCGCTGGCCGGAAAGTTTTGCCGCCCGCTACCGTGAAAAAGGCTACTGGCAGGATCTGCCGTTAACTCAGCTGATTACCCGTCACGCGGCGAGCGATGCCGTGGCGATTATCGACGGCGAAGTCCAGTACAGCTATCGCCAGTTCAACCAGCTGGTGGATAATCTCGCCTGCTCCCTGCAGGGCATGGGGCTCAAACGCGGTGAAACCGCGCTGGTGCAGCTGGGCAACGTCGCCGAATTCTATATCACCTTCTTTGCGCTGCTGCGCATCGGCGTGGCGCCGGTCAACGCGCTGTTCAGCCATCAGCGCAGCGAGCTCAACGCCTACGCCACGCAAATTGAACCCGTGCTGCTGATTGCCGATCGCCAGCATGCGCTGTTTGCCGACGATAGCTTCCTTAACGGATTTATCGAACAGCATCCGTCGGTGCGGGTGGCGCTGCTGCGCGGCGATAGCGGTGAGTATGACCTGGCCGCGGCGATCGCCCAGCCGGCCGCAGGCTTCATCCCTAACCCGACGCCTGCCGATGAGGTGGCTTTTTTCCAGCTCTCCGGCGGCAGCACCGGTACGCCAAAGCTGATCCCGCGTACCCACAACGATTACGAATACAGCATTCGCCGCAGTAATGAAATTTGCGCTATCAGCGCCGATACGCGCTATCTCAACGCGCTGCCCGCGGCGCATAACTATGCGATGAGCTCGCCGGGATCGCTGGGGGTGTTTCTTGCCGGAGGACGGGTGATCCTTGCCGCCGATCCGAGCGCCACGCTGTGCTTCCCGCTGATTGAAAAGCATCAGATTAACGTTGCCTCGCTGGTGCCGCCGGCGGTCAGCCTGTGGCTGCAGGCGATCCACGAATGGGGCAGCAATGCGCAGCTGCAGTCGCTGCAGCTGCTGCAGGTTGGCGGAGCGCGCCTGTCCGCGACGCTCGCCGCGCGCATTCCGGCCGAGATTGGCTGCCAGCTGCAGCAGGTTTTCGGCATGGCGGAAGGGCTGGTGAACTATACCCGCCTCAACGATAGCCAGCAGCGCATTATCAATACCCAGGGCTGCCCGATGAGCCCCGACGACGAAGTGTGGGTCGCGGATGCCGAAGGCAACCCGCTGCCGCGCGGCGAAGTCGGCCGCCTGATGACCCGCGGGCCCTACACCTTCCGCGGCTACTATAAAAGCCCGCAGCATAATCTGGAGGCGTTTGACGCCGACGGGTTCTACTGCTCAGGCGATCTGATCTCGATCGACGAAGACGGCTATATCACCGTGCAGGGGCGTGAGAAAGATCAGATCAACCGCGGCGGGGAGAAGATCGCTGCGGAAGAGATTGAAAACCTGCTGCTGCGCCACCCGGCGACGATCCATGCCGCGCTGGTGAGCATGGAGGATAGCCTGCTGGGCGAGAAAAGCTGTGCGTATCTGGTAGTCAAAGAGCCGCTGCGCGCGGTCGCGGTACGCCGGTTCCTGCGCGAGCAGGGCGTAGCTGAATTTAAGCTGCCGGATCGCGTGGAGTGCGTGGACGCGCTGCCGCTGACGCCGGTGGGCAAAGTCGATAAAAAACAATTACGTCAGTGGCTGGCTGAACGCAAGCTGGGCTGAAGGAGAAGACAGAATGGCCATTCCTCAATTACAGGCTTACGCGCTGCCGGAAGCCAGCGATATCCCGGCGAACAAAGTAAGCTGGGCCTTTGAGCCGTCCCGCGCCGCGCTGCTTATCCACGATATGCAGGAGTATTTCCTCAACTTCTGGGGTGAAGATAGCGCGATGATGGCGAAAGTGGTCGCCAACATTGCCGCGCTGCGCGATTTCTGCAAGCAGCACAATATTCCGGTGTTTTACACCGCGCAGCCGAAAGAGCAGAGCGAGGAAGATCGTGCCCTGCTGAACGATATGTGGGGGCCGGGCCTGACCCGCTCGCCGGAGCAGCAGCGGGTGATTGCCGCCCTGGCGCCGGACGAAAACGACACCGTGCTGGTGAAGTGGCGCTATAGCGCGTTCCACCGTTCGCCGCTGGAAGAGATGCTGAAAGAGAGCGGACGTGACCAGCTGATCGTCACCGGCGTGTATGCCCATATCGGCTGCATGACGACCGCTACCGATGCGTTTATGCGCGACATCAAGCCGTTCTTCGTTGCCGATGCGCTGGCGGACTTTAGCCGCGAAGATCATCTGATGGCGCTGAAATACGTCGCCGGACGCTGCGGTCGGGTGGTCATGACCGAAGAGCTGCTGCCGCTGCCGGCGTCAAAGGCGGCGCTGCGCGCGCTGATACTGCCGCTGCTCGATGAGTCAGACGAGCCGATGGATGATGAAAATCTGATCGACTACGGCCTGGATTCGGTGCGCATGATGGCGCTGGCCGCGCGCTGGCGCAAAGTGCACGGCGATATCGACTTCGTCATGCTGGCTAAAAATCCCTCTGTTGACGCCTGGTGGGCGCTGCTGTCCCGCGAGGTGAAATAATGGCCGCTCTCGATTTTCAGGGCCAGACCGTATGGGTTACCGGAGCGGGTAAGGGCATCGGCTATGCCACCGCGCTGGCCTTCGTCGAGGCCGGCGCGCAGGTAACCGGTTTTGACCTCGCGTTCGCGGGCGAAAGCTATCCGTTCGCCACCGAGACGTTGGACGTGGCCGACGCACCGCAGGTGGCTGAGGTGTGTGGGCGCCTGCTGAACGGCATTGAGCGTCTCGACGTGCTGGTTAATGCGGCCGGTATTTTACGCATGGGCGCGACCGATGCGCTGAGCGTTGAAGAGTGGCAGCAGACCTTCGCCGTTAACGTTGGCGGCGCGTTTAACCTGTTCCAGCAGACGATGCCCCAGTTCCGCCGCCAGCGGGGCGGGGCGATTGTCACCGTGGCGTCCGACGCCGCGCATACGCCGCGGATCGGGATGAGCGCCTACGGCGCGTCGAAGGCGGCGCTGAAGAGCCTGGCGCTGACCGTCGGACTTGAGCTGGCGGGCAGCGGGGTGCGCTGTAACCTGGTCTCGCCGGGTTCGACCGACACCGATATGCAGCGCACGCTGTGGGTTAGCGATAACGCCGAGCAGCAGCGCATTCGCGGTTTTGGCGAGCAGTTCAAGCTCGGCATTCCGCTGGGTAAGATCGCCCGGCCGCAGGAGATTGCCAGCACCATTTTGTTCCTCGCCTCCCATCACGCCAGCCATATCACGCTGCAGGATATCGTGGTCGACGGCGGCTCGACGCTGGGGGCATAAATGGCCTGGAAACGTCAGCTGACGCTGGACGAGCTTAACGCCACCAGCGCGAATACGATGGTGGCCCATCTGGGCATTGTCTATACCCGGCTGGAAGAGGGAGTGCTGGAGGCCGAAATGCCGGTCGATGCCCGCACCCATCAGCCCTTTGGCCTGCTGCACGGCGGCGCGTCGGCGGCGCTGGCGGAGACGCTGGGTTCGATGGCCGGCTGGCTGATGACCGAAGAGGGCCAGTGCGTGGTCGGGACCGAACTGAACGCCACCCACCATCGGGCGGTCTCCAGCGGTAAAGTCCGCGGCGAGTGCCGTCCTCTGCACCTGGGCCGCCAGGGGCAAAGCTGGGAAATTGCCATCTTCGACGCCCGCGGACGGCGCTGCTGCACCTGCCGCCTGGGCACCTCGGTACTCGGCTAAGTCGCCGCTTTCCCCGGCTCGCGCTGCGCCCGTCCGGGCTACGGTCTCATTTCTGTAGCCTGAACAGGCACCGCGCGAACGCCTTTATGACGCCACGGTTTTCATCCATTTTCCTGCCAGAAGTGATCTCGCTAGCAATGTGAGATAAATCCCTGCCCCTGGGCGACATCTACACGGTTCCGAAGTTGTTAAAATCTGCGTTGTGTTCTAGAAACAAAATGTAACAGATTGATTACCCTACCCGTGGAACCCGATAATGAATAATTCAGGGAAATACCTCATCTGGACACTGCTCTCCGTCATTGGAGCCTTTGCCCTCGGCTACATAGCTTTAAACCGCGGTGAACAGATTAATGCGCTATGGATTGTCGTGGCGGCAGTCTGCATCTATCTGATTGCCTATCGCTTCTATGGCCTCTATATCGCCAAAAACGTGCTGGCGGTTGACCCGACGCGGATGACGCCCGCGGTGCGGCACAACGACGGCCTCGACTACGTTCCGACCGATAAAAAAGTGCTGTTCGGTCACCATTTTGCGGCAATTGCCGGCGCCGGACCGCTGGTCGGGCCGGTGCTGGCGGCGCAGATGGGCTACCTGCCGGGGATGATCTGGCTCCTCGCCGGCGTGGTGCTGGCCGGCGCCGTGCAGGACTTTATGGTGCTGTTTGTCTCGACCCGCCGCGACGGGCGCTCGCTCGGTGAGCTGGTGAAAGAGGAGATGGGGCCGACCGCCGGGGTGCTGGCGCTGGTGGCCTGCTTTATGATCATGGTGATCATCCTCGCGGTGCTGGCGATGATCGTGGTTAAAGCGCTGACCCACAGCCCGTGGGGAACCTACACCGTCGCCTTCACCATCCCGCTGGCGGTCTTTATGGGGATCTACATTCGCTATCTGCGTCCTGGGCGCATTGGCGAAGTGTCGGTGATTGGCCTGGTGATGCTGGTGTTTGCCATCGTTTCCGGCGGATGGGTTGCGGAAAGCCCGACCTGGGCGCCGTGGTTTGACTACACCGGCGTACAGCTGACCTGGATTCTGGTGGGCTACGGCTTTATCGCCTCGGTGCTGCCGGTCTGGCTGCTGCTGGCCCCGCGCGACTACCTCTCGACCTTCCTGAAAATCGGCACCATCGTCGGGCTGGCGATTGGTATTCTGATCATGCGCCCGACGCTAACCATGCCGGCGCTGACCAAATTTATTGATGGCACCGGCCCGGTGTGGAGCGGCAGCATGTTCCCGTTCCTGTTTATCACCATCGCCTGCGGCGCCGTTTCGGGCTTCCACGCGCTGATCGCCTCCGGCACCACGCCGAAAATGCTGGCCAACGAAGGACAGGCCTGCTTTATCGGCTATGGCGGCATGCTGATGGAATCATTCGTCGCCATTATGGCGCTGGTGGCGGCCTGCGTTATCGACCCCGGCGTCTACTTTGCGATGAACAGCCCGATGGCGGTGCTGGCGCCTGCCGGAACCACCGACGTGGTGGCGTCCGCCGCGCAGGTGGTCAGCAGCTGGGGCTTTAGCATCACCCCGGATACGCTGCGCCAGATAGCCAGCGAGGTCGGCGAACAGTCGATTATCTCCCGCGCCGGCGGCGCGCCGACGCTGGCGGTCGGGATGGCCTACATCCTGCACGGTTCGCTTGGCGGCCTGATGGACGTCGCTTTCTGGTACCACTTCGCCATTCTGTTTGAAGCGCTGTTTATTCTGACGGCGGTGGATGCCGGCACCCGCGCGGCGCGCTTTATGCTGCAGGATCTGCTCGGCGTGATAAGCCCGGGGCTGAAGAAAACCAGCTCGCTGCCGGCGAACCTGCTGGCGACGGCGCTGTGCGTACTGGCCTGGGGCTACTTCCTGCACCAGGGGGTGGTGGACCCGCTCGGCGGGATTAACACTCTGTGGCCGCTGTTCGGCATCGCCAACCAGATGCTGGCAGGGATGGCGCTGATGCTCTGTGCGGTGGTACTGTTTAAAATGAAACGTCAGCGCTATGCATGGGTCGCGCTGCTGCCCACGTCGTGGCTGCTGATTTGTACCCTGACCGCCGGTTGGCAGAAGTCGTTCAGCCCGGATACCAAAGTCGGCTTCCTGGCCATCGCCAATAAGTTCCAGGCGATGATCGACAGCGGCGCCATCCCGCCGCAGTACACCGAATCCCAGCTGGCGCAGCTGGTCTTTAACAACCGTCTGGATGCCGGTCTGACCATCTTCTTTATGGTGGTGGTGGTAGTGCTGGCGCTGTTCTCAATCAAAACCGCGCTGGCGGCGCTGAAAGAGGACCAGCCAACGGCCAAAGAGACGCCGTACGAAGCGATGCCCGCCGATGCCGAGCGCCTGGTCACTCAGGCGAAACGCGCGCATTAGCGAGCCGCTTTTTGTTAGCCAAATCCTCTCCCGTAAGGGAGAGGATGATGTGAGAGATGAAAATGTTCGATAGCCTTTCGAAAGCGGGAAAATACCTAGGCCAGGCGGCAAAAATGATGATTGGCGTGCCTGATTACGATAACTACGTCGAGCATATTCGCCAGACTCACCCTGAGCAGACGCCGATGACCTACGAAGAGTTCTTCCGCGAGCGCCAGGACGCGCGCTACGGCGGCAAGGGCGGCGCTAAGTGCTGCTAGGCCGCTCCCTCAGGCGTTAAACCCGCCACCTACGTCCAGACCGGCGCCGGAAATCTTCCCGGCGGCCGGGCTTGCCAGAAAGATCGCCGCCGTGGCCATGAGGTCCTGCCAGCAATAAGCTGGCCGCTGGCTCTTCTCGCGCTCAGTGTATCTGGCGGCGGAAATTTTCCACTTTCTCAAAGGCGGCCATCAGGGTCTGCGGGGTCAGCTCCACCGGCAGGAAGTGGATCGATTCCACCGGGCGCAGCGTATGGGCAATCACCTTCTGCAGCTCGGCCTGGTTGTGGATATCCACGTCGAGCTCCGCGAGGGTGGTCGGCAGGTTAAAGCGCTGATAGGCCGCCACCAGCTGAGCCAGTACCGCATCCTGGCCGAGCAGGGCGCTCTGCACCAGAATGCCGTAGGCGACCTTGGTGCCGTGGAGAAATTTATCCGTCTGCGGCAGCACCGTCAGGCCGTTGTGCACCGCGTGGGCGGCCGCAACCCGGGTGTAGCGCTCGCCCAGGCCGCCGACCATCCCGCCGCCGGCGATAATCGCATCGACAACGTCCAGAAGCGGCTGGCTCAGCTCGCCGCGCTGCCGGTCGGCGAGCGCCGTTTCGCTGCTCTCCAGCAGGACGTCGCGGATCGCCAGCGCGCCGTTAATCCCCAGGCGTACGGTCAGCGGCAGGGTTTCCGGACGCGGCGCCAGCACCACCGCCTCATACCATTTCGCCAGCGTATCGCCGATCCCCGCCAGCAGATACTCCTCCGGCGCGTTGAGGATGATCCTCGGCTCCACCAGCACCAGGAAGTTGGTGTCGTCGAAAATTTCAAAATGCAGCGCCTGGCCGGCGTCGTTGTACCACACCGATAGCGGCGTCCACGCCGCGCAGGTGGCGGCGATGGTCGGGATCGCCACCACCGGTAGCGCAAGCCGCCTGGCCACCGCTTTGGCGGTATCCAGCAGCGCGCCGCCGCCGACGCCAATCACCACGGAGCGGTCTTCACCCGCCTCGCGAACCAGTCGGGCGACGTCGCTTTCGCTGCAGTGGCCCTTAAAGAGGATTTTTTTGGTGCCGGGCGCATTGAAGGCCTCGGGTAAAAAGGGTTCTGCGCCGGCGATTGCCCGCTCGCCGTAGATCCACAGCGCCCGGGAAAGCTGCTCTGCGCTGTAAAAATCATGCAGCCGAGCGAGGCTGCCGGGATGGGAGAAGTAGTTGGCGGGGCCGGGGACCACGCGGATATCGCTGTTGCTCATAGAAGCTGACCTTATTGTCGTTTCGCTAACCTGATGTTATGTCTGGACATCCGGATGGCTAATATTATTTCGTTTTATCTTATGCCTTTTACGCAGTTGTCAGTCAAGGGCGGCTGTGAAAAATTCATTAAATCAAAATATTAATCGTAAAGGGTAGCAGGGGATGACAGCCAATCGCCTCGAGATGCACAACATTAACCTGGCCTTTTCCGGCTTTCGGGCGCTGAACAACGTGGCGTTTTCCCTGAAGGGGGGGACCGTGCACGCGCTGACCGGCGCCAACGGCGCGGGAAAATCGACGCTGATGGCGGTGCTCTGCGGGACGCACGCGCATTATGAGGGCGAGATTGTCATCAATAATCAGCCGGTAAATATTCGTTCTCCACGCGATGCAAAGCAGCTTGGCATTCATCTGGTGCAGCAGGAAGTCGACGTGGCGCTCGTTCCCGGCCTGAGCATTGCCGAGAACATCATGCTGGACCGGCTGGCGCTGCCGGGCCAGGGCTTTAGCTGGCGGCGGGTCCGCGAGCAGGCCCGGGCCGCGCTGGCCCAGCTGGATATCGTTCTTGACGTGCGGCGCTCTATCGATAGCTGCTCTCTGGCCGAGAAGCAGCAAATTCTGCTGGCGCGGGCCCTGTCGCACCACTGCCGCTTCCTGATCCTTGATGAGCCGACGGCGCCGCTGGACCGCCACGAAAGCGAACGCCTGTTTACCGTGGTGCGCCGCCTGCAGCAGCAGGGGATCGGCGTGGTGTTTATCTCCCACCGCATTCATGAGCTGAAGGCCATTTGCGACACCTTAACGGTGCTGCGCGACGGACGGCTGATCGAAAGCGGCCCGATGGCGGAGCTCAGCGGCGAGCAGATCGTGGAAAAGATGCTCGGCCATGAGCTTAGCGATATTTTTCCGCCGAAGCGCCCGCCGCACGGTGAAGAGGTGCTGCTCCAGGTGGAAGGGCTGCACGACGAGGGGCTGCTGCAGGATATCTCTCTGCGCCTGCGCAAAGGCGAAATTCTCGGCATCGCCGGGCTGGCGGGAGCCGGTAAAACCGAACTATGTAAGGCGCTGTTCGGCGCCAGTAAAAGCCGTCTGGCGCGCGGCGAGCTGAATAGCCAGCCGTGGCGCCCGCGCGACCCGGCGGACTCCGTTACCCGCGGGCTGGCGCTGGTGCCGGAGGAGCGGCGCAAGGAGGGGATTTTTATCGAAGAGCCTATCGCCATGAACCTCGCGGTGAGCGCCGATAGCAGCTTTTCGCGCTGGAGCCTGTTTGGCCATCGCCAGGCCTGGCGCTGGGCGGAGGAGGTGGTGGCCCGGATCGGTATTCGCACCACCGGCCCGGGCCAGACGCTGCGTCGTCTCTCCGGCGGCAATCAGCAGAAGGTGGCCATCGGTAAATGGCTGCGCGGCAGCGCTAACGTGCTGATTTTTGATGAGCCGACCAAAGGCGTCGACGTGAAGGCAAAGACCGACCTGTTCAACCTGATCGACGGGCTGGCGCGAGAAGGCAAAGGGGTGATCTACGCCTCGGGCGAATTCTCGGAGCTGGTTGGATTGTGCGACCGCATTTGCGTGCTGTGGGATGGCCGCATTGTGGCAGAAATAGCGGGCGCAGAGGCCCGCGAAGAGACCCTACTTTATTACTCCACCGGAGGAGCAGCAGCGTGAGCAAGGCCCTGACCGCTACCGCGACGGCATCGAGCCGTCAGCGATTTTTCGATTTTCTCTACAAATGGGGCATGTTGCTGACCGTTGTGCTGCTGATCGCCGTTTTTGGCCTCGCATCGGATAACTTCCTCGACCCGTTCAATATCATCAACATCCTGCGCTCGATTGCCATCGTGACGGTGATCGCCATCGGGGTGTCGATTTCGCTCACCATCGGCGGATTCGACCTGTCGGTCGGCTCGACCGCCTCGCTGGCGAACGCGCTGGTGATTTCGCTGTTCGTCTGGCACGGATTTGGCACCACCGAGGCGATTCTGATCACCCTGGCGCTGTGTACGCTGGTGGGGCTGTTTAACGCCTTTCTGATCGTGGTGCTGCGCATTCCCGACATGCTCGCGACCCTCGCCAGCCTGTTCGTGATTCAGGGCGTGGCGATGACCTACAGCTACGGCGGCTCGATTACCGAGAACATGGTGCTGCCGAGCGGCGAGATGGCGGAAGGGACCATTCCGGCGGCGTTCGGCCTGCTGGGGCAGGTTCCGACGATTGTCATCATTATGCTGGCGGTGACCGTGGTTGCCCAGCTGGCGCTCTCTTTCACCACCCACGGGCGGCGGATGTACGCCATCGGCGGCAACCCGGAGGCCGCGCGCCTCTCCGGCCTGCGCATCACGCGCTATAAGGTGGCGGCGTACGTTATCGCCTCGCTGCTGGCGGGCCTCGGCGGCATCCTGCTGGCGTCGCGCATCGGCTCCTCCCAGGTTAACGCCGGCGGGGGATACCTGATGGACGCGGTGGCGGCGGCGTGGATCGGCTTCTCGCTGGCGGGCTCGGGCAAACCGAACGCGCTGGGCACGCTGGTGGGGGCGGTGATCCTCGGGGTGCTCTCCAACGGCCTGGTGATGCTCTCGGTTCCGTACTACGCAATGGACATTATTAAAGGGCTGGTGCTGGCTGGCGCGTTAGCACTGACCTATTTTCAGCGCCGCACCTAATTATAAACAGGGTAAACATGATGAAAAAAATAACGCTTTCTCTTATTGCGCTGGGGCTGCTCAACTCCGTAGCCGCCTATGCTCAAACCCCCACGCCGGTGCCGGCCGCTATCGCTGAACACAGCGGGCCGATCCGCATTGCGGTGATCCGTAACCTGGGTTCCGATGATAACACCACCCAGTTTGTGTCCGGGGCTATCCAGGAAGGCAAGAAGCTCGGCTTTAAAATGAGCACCTTCCTGAGCAACGGCGACGACGCGAAATTCCAGGACTTCGTCAATCAGGCCATTAGCCAGAAATATGACGGCATTATTCTCTCCCAGGGGCGCGATCCCTACTCGACCGCGCTGGTGAAGAAGGCGGTGGACGCCGGGATTAAGGTCGCGGTATTCGACACCGCCGTCAGCGGCGAGATCCCGGGCGTGACCGTGACCCAGCAGGATGACGCCTCCCTGACCGATCTCTCTTTTGGTCAGCTGGTGAAAGATTTCAACGGTAAAGCCAACATTATCAAGCTGTGGGTCGCCGGCTTCCCGCCGATGGAGCGCCGTCAGGTGGCTTACCAGGCGCTGCTCAAGCAGAACCCGGGCATCAAAGAGCTGGAGTCGATCGGCGCCGTCTCCTCCGACGTGCAGGGCGATACCGCCAACAAAGTCGGGGCGATCTTAGCGAAATACCCGAAAGGCAAAATTGACGCGATTTGGGGTACCTGGGACGCCTTCAGCCAGGGGGCTTATAAGGCGCTGAAAGAGAACGGCCGTACCGAAATTAAGCTCTACAGCATTGATATCTCTAACCAGGATCTGCAGCTGATGCGCGAATCCGGCAGCCCGTGGAAGGTGAGCGTGGCCGTCGATCCGAAGCTTATCGGAGCGACCAACGTACGTCTGGTGGCCAACAAGATTGCCGGGGAGCCGACGCCTGCAACCTACGATTTTAAAGCCGCGGCAATCCCTCAGGCGCTGCTGGCCGCGCAGCCGGGGGCGGTAAACGTGGCGTCGCTTGGCAAAATCATTCCGGGCTGGGGCCAGACCGAAGACTTTATCGCCCCGTGGTTCGCCACCCTGGAAGCTAAAAACAAGTAAGGAGCAGGTATGGCGACGGAACTCCCGCGTCCCGATTACAGCCGCAATATGCGGCTGATTGGGCATAGCGATCAGGGCGGACGCCCGGATGGCGTCCAGCTGATGGTGCATCGTGGTTTTGCCTATATCGGCCACATGGTGTCCCAGGGTTTTTCGGTGGTGGACGTTCGCGACCCGAAAAACCCCAAAGCGGTGAACTACGTCGCCGCCCCGCCCGGCACCTGGAACGTCCACCTGCAGGCGCATGACGACCTGCTGCTGGTGATCAACGCCCGGGATCTGTTTGCCGACGCCCGCTTTGCCGACGAGAAGGTCTACTACACCCGTTCGGTGGGCGAGACGGTCAGCGACGTACGGGAGAAGGGCTGGAGCGCCGGGCTGCGTATTTTTGATATCTCCGTTGCGGATAAACCGCGTGAAATCAGCTTTCTGTCGCTCGACGGGATCGGCATTCACCGGATCTGGTACGTCGGCGGCCGCTGGGCCTACGTTTCCGCGCTGATCGACGGTTTTAGCGACTATATCTTCCTGACCATCGATCTCGCCGATCCGCGCAAGCCGCAGGTCGCCGGGCGCTGGTGGCTGCCGGGGATGAACCAGGCGGCAGGGGAGACGGCGAGCTGGCCGCAGGGTAAACGCTACGCCCTGCATCACGCCATTATCGCCGGAGATACCGCCTACGGCAGCTGGCGCGACGGCGGTCTGACCCTGCTCGACGTCAAGGACCGCACCCAGCCGAAGCTGATTAGCCACCGCAACTGGAGCCCGCCGTTTGGCGGCGGCACCCATACCGCGCTGCCGCTGCCGGATCGCGATTTACTGGTGGTGCTGGACGAGGCGGTGCTCGACAACCAGCAGGATGGCGAGAAGCTGATCTGGCTGTTCGATATCCGCGACCCGGCGAATCCGGTCAGCATCTCGACCTTCCCGCAGCCGCGGGAGAGCGACTATGTGGCGAAAGGGGCGCATTTTGGCCCGCATAATCTGCATGAGAATCGCCCCGGAAGCTTCGTCAGCTCGACGCTGATTTTCGCCACTTACCAAAACGCGGGCGTGCGGGCCTACGACATCTCCGACCCGTACCGGCCGGTAGAAACCGGGGCGCTGGTGCCCGCGGCGCCGGAGAAGATGATGGATACCCGTCCGGGTCGCCCGCGGGTGATCCAGTCCTGCGATGTGTTCGTTGACGCGCAGGGGATTATCTACAGCACCGACTATAACGGCGGGCTGTCGGTGATTGAGTATTTGGGGTAGGGAAGTGCGGTGAGCGGGTAGCCCGGGCAAAGCAGCGCTAGCGCCGCGCCCGGGAATACACGGGGAACGGCTTAGCTGTACTGGCGAATGCGGGCGATCAGCTCGTCGACGCTGTCGATACGTTCGGCAATCACGATCAGCGCTTTGCCGAGCGAAATCGCATGGCGCAGACATTCATGGCGCATGGCCCGATCCTCAATGCTGTCGATATCGGCAACGTGCGACAGGCCGACGCTGCGGCGAATCAGCTCGGTTCCACAGAAGCCAATCGCATCCGCCCACACTTTTTTCAGGAACGCTGAGGCATAGCCGGGATAAGCCAGCGCCGCATCGCGGCTCTTCTCCGCCGCCAGCGCCTGGAAGCGTTCGGCAAAGGTCGTCCACAGCGCCTGAATATCGTTCAGGCGCTGTTCGCGCGCGGCGGCGGCGTCGCGAATGCCCAGATGGCCCGGCAGGCTGCAGTAGTTCAGCAGCAGGTTGCCGATGGCGGTGCCGACATCAAAGCCAATCGGGCCGAAATAGCCGAACTCGGCGTCGATGGCTTTAAAGCTGCCCTCGGCAACGAAAATTGAACCGCTGTGGATATCGCCGTGCAGCAGCGCTTCCGCCTGGGAGAAGAAGCGGTGCTTGAGCGAGGCCACCGCCAGCCTGAGCTGGCTATCGTGGCGCAGGGCGGCAATATCGTCCTCCAGCTCCGGCGGATAGCTGTTGCGTTCATGAACCTGGTAGGGGTCGTTGAAGAACAGATCCTCGGTTATTTCACACATCTCCGGGTTAATAAAGCGCGCGACCTGGGCTTTTTTATCGTGAGGATGGAGATAAAAATCGCTGGTATGGAACAGCGCCTGGGCCAGGTATTCGCCCAGCTGGCTCGCCGCCTGCGGATAGTAAACGTTGGCGATAAGCTCGCCGCGCCAGATACGGTGATCGGAAAGATCCTCCATCACCATCACCGCCAGTTCAGCATCGAAATGGTGAATTTTTACCGTGTGCTGCGGGCAGTGTTGATAGTGGGTCACCAGCGTCTGCGCCTCGAGTCGGGCGCGATCGAGCGTCAGCGGCCAGGACTCTCCGACGCAGCGGACGTAGGGCAGCGCCTGCTTAACGACAATGCGGCTCACGCCCTGGGTATCAAAAATTTTAAATACCAGGTTGAGGTTACCGTCACCCACTTCCTGCGCGGACACCAGTTCCGACGGGTCGTCGAGACCGCCAAATTGTTGTGCATAAGCCACCGCATCGCTGGCCGTGAAGGTATGGTATTGCGACATTGCCTCGATCCTCAAAAGTTCCGGTTAAGCCGTTCAGACGTCTATACTTCTGGATTCCATCCTGACACAATGTGATACAACAACGCAACAGGGATTTAACGACATGCAGACACTACAGACCACCAGCCTGCGGGTAAGCGAAAATCAGCTTTTTATTCTTGACCAGCAGGCATTGCCGCAGGAAAAACGCTGGCTGGCGGCAGATAACGTTTCGTTACTGGTTGACCATATTCACGCTCTGCGGGTGCGCGGCGCGCCGTTAATCGGTCTCTCTGCCAGTCTGCTGTTAGCGCTTCTGGCGCAGCGCGGCCTGACCCGCGATGAGCTATCGCAGGCGCTGGATACGCTGCGCGCCGCGCGTCCGACGGCGGTCAACCTGATGAATAACCTCGACCGCATGAAGCTGGCGCTGGCGAAAGAAAACTATATTCCGGCTCTTGAAGAAGAAGCGCTGCGCCTGATCGCTGAAGATAAGCAGCTGTGCGCCAGCATCGCGGAAACCGGCGTCAGCCTGGTCAAAGCGGGCAGTCGCCTGCTGACCCACTGCAACACCGGCGGGCTGGCGACCGCAGGGGTGGGCACGGCGTTAGGGGTGATCGCGCTGGCCCATCAGCGCGGCCTGGTGGCGAACGTGTGGGTCGACGAGACGCGCCCGCTGCTGCAGGGCGGCCGTCTGACCGCATGGGAGCTGGGTGAGCTGGGGGTGCCCTATCAGCTGATTACTGATTCGATGGCCGCCAGCCTGATGGCTAAAGGGCAGGTCGATGCGGTGTGGGTTGGCGCCGATCGCATTGCCGCCAACGGCGACGTGGCGAACAAAATCGGTACCTATTCGCTGGCGGTGCTGGCGAAATATCACGGTATTCCGTTCTATGTCGCCGCGCCGCAAACCACGCTCGACCGCGGCTGCCCGAACGGCGAGGCCATTCCTATTGAACAGCGCGCGGCGGCGGAAGTGACCGGCGTGGCCGGCAGCTTCGGCGCGGTGCAGTGGGCGCCGGCGGATGCATCGGTTTATAACCCGGCGTTTGACGTCACGCCTGCGGCATTAATCAGCGGCTGGGTGCTGGACAGCGGCGTCGTTACCCGCGAGCAGGTGGCGGCCGGAGCATTTGCGCCAAATATTGGCTAACGGCGCGGGTCTGCCGCCGGATAGCGGATCTGCTCCGGCTGGCGCTGCAGAATGATTTTGCCGCGGCGAATGGAGGTCAGCACTTTGGCCTGACGCCGCACGGCGTCATAGTCATTTTCCGAATCGAGGATCAGCAGGTTCGCCGGGCGGCCTTCGGCGATACCGTAATTATCGCCGAGGCACAGCGCCCGGGCGCTGTTATCGGTAATCAAATCGAGACAGCGCTGCAAATCTTCATACCCCAGCATATGGCAGATGTGCAGCCCGGCATCGAGGATGCGCATGATGTTGCCGTTGCCCAGCGGGTACCAGGGGTCCTGAATGGAGTCCTGGGCAAAGCAGACGTTAATCCCGGCGCGGTCCAGCTCCGCCACCCGCGTCACGCCGCGGCGTTTTGGCCAGCTGTCGAAGCGCCCCTGCAGGTGAATGCTTTCGGTTGGGCAGGAGATAAAGTTGATGCCCGACGCCTTGAGCAGGCGGAACAGCTTCGAGCAGTAGGCGTTATCGTAGGAACCCATCGCGCAGGTATGGCTGGCGGTGACCTGCGCGCCCATGCCGCGTACCCGAGCCTCTTCCGCCAGCACTTCCAGAAAGCGCGACTGCGGGTCATCGATTTCATCGCAGTGCACGTCCACCAGGCAGCCGTGGCGCTGGGCCAGGTCCATCAGAAAGGCCAGCGAGCTGACGCCCTTGTCGCGGGTGTTCTCGTAGTGCGGAATGCCGCCCACCACGTCGGCGCCCATTTCGATGGCGCGGGTCATCAGCTCTCGTCCGCCGGGGAACGACTCGATCCCCTCCTGCGGGAAGGCGACGATTTGCAGGTCGATAAGATCGGCAGCCTCTTTTTTCACCTCCAGCATCGCCTCCAGCGCCGTCAGGGAAGGGTCGGTGACATCAATGTGAGTGCGCACGTGCTGCACGCCGTTATCGCGCAGCATACCGATGGTCTTCAGCGCGCGCTGGCGCGTATCTTCTACCGTGACGCTCTCTTTACGCTGGCTCCAGCGGGTGATGCCCTCAAACAGCGTGCCGCTCATATTCCACTCCGGCTCGCCCGCCGTGAGGGTGGCGTCAAGGTGGATATGCGGCTCGACAAACGGCGGGATAACCAGCTTTTGCTGCGCGTCGATATCGCTGGCGTCAGCCGCCCGCGCGGCGGCCTGCGGGGCGATGCTTTTAATCATGCCGTCCTGTAACTCAAGGGTATAGAGCGCTTCTTTATGGCGCAGGCGCGCGTTGATAATTTTCATGGTTGTTCCCGTAAATGGTTTTGCGACATACGCCAGATCGCTAAGGCGACCGAGGCGTTGAGATGAAACTGCGGATGGCTGACCGGATAGCGGGTCAGCTTTTCAATACGTTGGATACGCTGATGCAGGGTGTTGCGGTGAATGCCCAGCCGCTCGGCGGCCCTCATCACGTTGCCGTTCTCCTGGAGCAGGGTTTCCAGGGTCTCCATGAGCAGCCACGGGCTTTTACGATCGGGTTCGATCAGGCAGCCAAGGGTGTCGTGCATAAAATCGCTCAGCAGCGTGGGATCGCCGACGGCGGAGAGCAGCTTGATAAAGCCCAGCTGCTGATAGTCGCTGATGCGCTGAGCCGGGCGCAGGGTATCGCTGAGATCCAGCGCCTGGCGCGCCTGCGACAGCGCCCGCTGATAGCCCTGCAGCTCCTGCACCGGCGCGGAGAGGCCGCACAGCAGCGACAGCCCGTCATCGCCCTCCGCAAGCTGGAGCAGCCACTGCTGTAGCCGCTTTTTCTGCTGATAAAATTCGCCTTCCTCATCCGGGAGCAGGAAGAGAAACATATTGCTGCGCTCAACCAGCGGAAAGGGGTTGCCCTGCTGGTTAAGCTGCTGCTGCAATCGCTGGCGCACGGTGCGACGGGCCTGCTGCAGCCAGGCTTCGGCCTGCTCCGGCGGAAACTGGCGAAACAGGCGCTGAATCCCCTCAAGGCGCAGCGCCGCCACCCGCAGCGGGCGGGTAAAATCCAGCTGCTGATGAAGCGCGCGTTGATGCAGGATCTGCAGGTCGGGATAGTCGCCGGTTAACAGCTGCAGCAGAATATCGCGCTGCGACTGCAGCGCGTTTTCGCTGCGCACCAGCGCGGTACCGATGCGCTCGGTGACGATCACCATTTTGAGCAGATAGGGCTGTTCGATCAGCGGAATGCCCAGCTCGTCGGCCAGCGCGATCAATCGCGGAGGGATCGTCTGGATATAGGCGTCGCCGGTCAGGATCACCATGCCGGCGATCCCGCGCTGCTTGCCCTCCATCAGCAGATGGATCAGGTTCTCCTCATTGCGGGGATGGTTGATCCCGGTGATAAACACCAGCTCTCCGCCCATGATCCACTCGGCGATATTTTCATTTTCCGCGACGTAGTACCAGCGCACCGCCAGCTGGAGCCCCTGCCGCCCCGCGCGCAGCCGCATCGCCGAGAGTCCCTCCAGCGCGAGGATTTCGCTGACCGTCAGGCTCATGGCTACTGCTCCGCAGCCGCGTCAGCCGCGGGCTGGCGTTTGCTCAGGCGGGTCAGGATGATATAGACCAGCGCGGAGACGGAGATGCCCACCAGCGGCGCAACCCACGGCGACAGGTAAGCCACCAGCGCGCCGACGGCATAAGCGCCCAGGCCCAGCCAGTTGAAGCGCGGTAAGCGCGCGGTTTGCAGCAGAGGATAGCGCCCGCCGCGATAAAACCAGTAGTCGGCGAGGATCACGCCGCCGATGGGCGGGATGATGCTGCCCAGCAGAACCAGGAACGGGATCAGCATTTCGTACATCCCGCCAATGGCCAGCAGAATGCCGACGCCGGCGGCGACAACGGTCAGGGTCCGGCGGCGTTCGCTGCGCAGCAGGTGACAGGCGGCGGCCGAAACGTTATAGATTGTCGGCCCCTGAATCGTCAGCAGATTGAGGCACAGCATGACCACCGCGGCGACGGAGAGCCCCTGCAAAATCAGAACTTCCACGATATCGGCCTGCTGATAAACGATGGCGCACCAGGCCCCGGCCACAATCATCAACCCGTTACCGATAAGGAAGCTGCCCATGCTGGCGAGGATGGCGGTGCGGCTGGAGTTAGCCAGCCGCGTCCAGTTCGTCGCCTGGGTCGCGCCGCTGGCGAAGGTGCCAAATACCATGGTGATGGCCGCCGACCAGGTCATGGTTTCGCCCGGCTCGATTTTGGTCATCGCCTGCCAGCCGCCGGCATGGTGGGCGGCAAGGTACATGGAGACCACCAGCAGGATAAACATCAGCGGGACCGAAACCCTCGATAGCGCATCCAGCCCCTTATAGCCCACCAGCGCGGTGACGCAGAACAGGATGCCGAACAGCACCATCAGCGGAATGGTCATCGCCTCGGGCAGGGCAAGGATTTTGACCAGCGAAATAGCCACCGTGGCGGTACCCCAGGCGTACCAGCCCAGCTCGGCGAAACCGAGAATAAAATCGGCGAGCCTGCTACCGATCTCGCCGAAGCAAAAACGCCCCATCAGTACGGTGTTCAGCCCGCTGCGGGCGGCAATCCAGCCGAGCGACGCCGCGTACAGGGCCAGCAAAAAGTTGCCGATAACCGCAATCCACAGCAGGTTAACGATGGAAAAAGAGACGCCGAGCTTACCGCCCGCGAACATCGTGCCGGTAAAAAAGGTAAAGCTGAACAGAACCATGGAGATTGAAAACAGGCCCTTGCGCCCTGAGGCCGGCGCTTCGACGAGCGGGAAATCGTTGCTGTTTGACATAGTGGAACCTCTGAGTGGTCACCCGAATGGCGATGCCAGAGGGGTAGCAAGAGGTGTGCCAAAAAAAGCGGGGCAACGGGAACATATTGGGGTGTGCAGTGTGCACATAAAAAGGCGTTAAACGGCGCCGTTTTGCCAGAATGGTGTGCAGGGTGCAAAGTTTTGCACCAGCGTGGAGCAGCCGTTCGGACTTTGCCATCGCGCGCGGTCGCTATCGCCGGCGCTGAAATTTACGCCAGCCGCACGCAGAACGATCCCCCGTCTTTTTAGCGACCCGCAGCGGGTAATGTTGGTGTTATGAAAACGTTCAGTTGTATCACTGTTAAAAACGGTAATTTCATATGCGTTTCTGATATAACCATTCTTAATGTAAGCCTTTCCTGAAATATTGTTCAGCCGGGCAGGCGGTGTTAGTATCGGATAAATAGCCATTTAGACGGCTAAAGAACGTTGTCTCGGGATACCCTGTTTACCATTTTGAGTCACAGCAGCGCCCACGCTGCCAGCAACAACGGCGCCCGAGCGTCAAGGTTCTCAAAATACCATCGCTAAACTAAGGAACTGCTATGTGGCAAGAAAGACTCGCGCAACTGGTCACCACCTGTCATTGGATCGGTGCGAAGGGCTGGGCGCCGGCGACCGGCGGCAATATGTCCGTGCGCCAGGATGAGACCTGGTGCTGGCTCAGCGAGTCGGGACGCGATAAGGGCAGCCTGACCAGCGAAGATTTTCTGCAGGTTGATATTGCCAGCAATACCGCGCCTTCCGGGCGTAAGCCCTCGGCGGAAACCGGGCTGCATACCCTGGTCTATCGCCTGTTCCCCGAGGCCAACGTCGTGCTGCACGTCCATACCGTCAACGCGACGGTGCTGTCGCGCATCGAGAAGAGCGGGACGCTGGCGCTGCAGGGCTACGAAATGCAGAAAACGCTGACCGGCCAGCACAGCCATCTCGACACCGTCCCGGTGGCGATTTTCGATAACGATCAGGATATCGACGCCCTGGCGGCGCGCATCGAAGATTATGCGCAAACCCGCCCGCTGCGCTACGGCTTCCTGCTGCGCGGCCACGGTCTGACCTGCTGGGGGAAAGATATTAACGAGGCGCGCCGTCAGCTGGAAGGTCTGGAATTCCTGTTCGAGTGCGAGCTGATGCGTCGCCGCTACGAGCGCGACTAATTTTCAATAAGCGATCGGATCAGGCATGGATTTTTATCTGGGTATCGATATCGGCACCTCGCGCGTCAAGGCGGTGCTGTTTGATGAGCATTTTCAGGCGCGGGCCAGCGCGGCGGAGAATACCGGGCCGCGTCTGTCGGCTAACGGCTACGCCGAGCAGGATATGGCGCAGCTGTGGCAGTCGGTCATCGCTATTTTGCGCCAGATTGCGCAACGCCCGGAGCTGCAGAGCGGGCGCTTAAGAGCCATTGGCCTTGCCGGGCAGGGCGAAGGGGTGTGGCTAAGCGATGCCGAGGGCGAGCCGGTCGGGCCGGGGATCCTGTGGAGCGATACCCGCAGCCGGGAGCTGATGAGCGATCTGCTGCGCCGCCCGGGCTTCGATCGCCGCTTTTTTGCCGAGACCGGCACCCACCTGCAGCCGTGCAATACCAGCATGCAGCTATGCTGGCTCCGGCATTATCAGCCGGAGCGGCTGGCGGCGGCGCGCTATCTGTTTTTTGCCAAAGACTGGATCCGCTTTCGCCTGACCGGCGTCGCGGCGCTGGATATCACCGATGCCAGCACCTCGCTGCTCAATCAGCAGAGCGGGGAGCTGTCGGCGGTGGTGCTGAATGAAATGGGGCTTGCCGACCTGCATCATCTGTTCCCGCCGCTGCTGGCGCCGGATGCGCAGGCCGGCGCCCTGCGCGACGAGGTGGCGGAGCTGACCGGGCTGGCGGCCGGTACGCCGGTGGCCGCCGGCGCGCTCGACGTGTGCAGCGCGGCGCTCGGCTGCGGCGCGGTGAACGACGGCGATATCTATACGATCCTCGGTACGACCTGCTGTACCGGCATCGTGTGCCACGGTCGTCAGACGGTGAACGAAGGAACGCGCTACGTCACCCATACCGAAGCGGGGAGCTTTATTAACCTCTTTCCGATGCAGGCCGGAACGCCGAATATCGACTGGCTGCAGCAGCATATCTCCCTGAGCCCGGATCTCCAGCAGCTTGAGCGGGCGATTGCCGACGTCGAGCCGGGCAGCGGGGGCGTGTTCTGGCAGCCCTATCTGAACGGCGAACGCGCGCCGTTTTATAGCCCGGATGCGCGGGCCGGCTATTTTGGCATCAGCCAGCATACCACCCGCGCCGAGCTACAGCGGGCGGTCTTTGAGGGGCTGGCTTACGCCATCGTCGACTCGCTGCAGGGCTATCCGCAGGGCGGAGAGCTGTACCTGACCGGCGGCGGCGCGGCCTCCGCGACCTGGCTACAGATTATTGCCGACTGCAGCGGCAGAACGGTGGTCTCCAGCACCTTTAACGAACTCAGCGCCCGCGGGGCCGCGATTCTGGCAGCCCGCAGCGTTAACGAACTCTCGCACTACCCGCAGCTGGAGCAGACGCGCTATCAGCCAGATCCGCGGGCGCACGCCCGCTACGCCGCGCTCTATCCGGTTTATCGCCTGCTACGCGAACAGATGCTGCCCGTCTGGCAGGCCAGGCAGGAGGCGCTTCAACGTATTTCTCAGGAATCAGACCAATGAAAATTGTATTTACCGCTGAACACTCCGGCGATCTTGCGGCGTTCCACCAGCTGGGCGATCTGCGGGTGGAGGGATGGGCGCTGGGCAAACCGAAGCTCAGCGCCGGCCAGCTGATCGATCTGGCTCACGATGCCGAAGTGCTGGTGACCAGCTACGACGACGTGACGGAAGAGGTGATCGCCGCCTGCCCGCGCCTGAAGGTGATTGCCTGTACCCGCGCCAATCCGGTGAATATCGATGTTAAAGCTGCGGCGGCGCGCGACATTCGCGTGCTCTACACGCCGGGCCGCAACGCCGACGCGGCGGCGGAGCTCACGCTTGGGCTGATGCTGAGCCTGGCGCGGCATATCCCGCAGGCGCACGCGGCGCTGAAGCGCGGCGAGTTTACCAACGCCGACAATGCGGCGGCGGTCACTCAGGCCGGGCTGCGCCGCGACGTGGTGTGGGACGTGAGCCCGCAGAGCCCTTACGAGGTGTTTAAAGGCAGCGAGCTGCGCAATAAAACGCTGGGGCTGATTGGCTACGGGAATATTGGTCGCCGGGTGGCGCGTATCGCCCGCGCGTTCGGCATGGCGGTGCTGGTGGTGGACCCGTTCGTGGCGGGCGAGGATATCAACGAGCCGGGGCTGCGCAAAACCACTCTCGAAGCGCTGTTCCGCGAGGCGGATATCGTCAGCCTGCATCTGAGCAGCGGCGCCGGCAGCGACGGCCTGGTAAACGCGCCGCTGCTGAACAGCATGAAGCCCGGCGCGCTGCTGATTAACACTTCCCGCGCGGCGGTGGTTGACGAGGAGGCGCTCATTCACGCTCTGCGCCACGGGCCGCTGGGCGGCGCGGCGCTGGACGTTTATCATCGCGAACCGCTGTGGCGCGATCACCCGTTTGTCACCGAGTTTGCTAACGTGATTATCACCCCGCATATTGCCGGCGCGACCCGCGAAAGCATCAGCAAGCATACGGCGATGATTGCCGCCGATCTCCAGCGCTACGTCGCCGGCGAGCCGCTGTTATACCAGTGGCGCTAAGCGCGGGGCCGCAGGCTATCCGGCCCGATTCGCGGCCATAAATGCCAGGGTGTGGTCCCAGTCGATCACGCCCGCATCCGATCCCAGGCCGGTGGCGACCAGCGCCGCCACGGCCGATGCCACTTCGCAGGCCTCTTTTTCGTTCAACCCGCGGGCCAGTGCGGCAATAAAGCCGCCGCAGTAGCTATCGCCGCAGCCGGTAGTATCTACCGCCTCTACGCGCCACGGGGCGATATGCTCGACGCGACCGTCGCGGGTCAGCAGCCAGGAGCCGTTGGCGCCGTCTTTCAAAATACAGGTCCCCACGCCGAGGTCGAAGAAGAAACGGGCGATTTCGGCGGGCTCGCTGCGTCCCGACAGATAGGCGGCCTCCTCCAGCGAGGGCATAAAGTAGTCTACCGACGGCAGCAGCGGGCGCAGCAGATCCAGGGTTCGCTCATCGGGGGCGATCAGGTCGAAGCTGGTGGTGACGCCGCGCGCCCTGGCCGCCGCCAGCAGTCGCGCGCTCTGACCCTGGTCCATTGCCGCCAGCAGACCCGTGCCGCCGTGATGCAGGAAGCGGCAGTCGAGAATCGAGGCGAACGCCTCTTCGCCGACGAACAGCGCATCGGAGGCGCCGCGACAGTGCAGCGCGGGCCGCTCGCCGTTCGGGCGGATAGGCAGGATCGTTGCCGAGGTCTCCTTTTGCGTCGTGCGCTGGATCAGCGAGCAGTCGATTCCCAGGCGCGCGTAGCTGGCGAGAATAAAATCGGCTTTTTCATCGTGGCCGAGGCAGGCGACGGCGGCGGTGCGAACGCCGAGCTTCGCGGCGTTGATATTCGCTCCGGCGGCGGTGCCCGCCGGGTTCAGGCGAATTTGTTCGATAAAGGCCACCCCGCCGCGGGGCGGGATGTCGAGAACCGGGCGACCGGCGATATCAAGGATCGTCAGGCCGACAAAAACGGCGTCAAAGGCTGCCATAGATACTCCGTTAACGATGCTGCTGACGCAGACGCGCCTGCCAGAAAGAGAGGGCCAGCGCGACCACCAGAATGACGCCGACCAGCGCGTCTTTGACCAGGTAGTTAAGACCCATCAGGTTCAGGCCGTTATCAATGATGGCGAGGAACAGTACCCCGCCGAGGGTACCGGCGATGCTGGCCCGGCCCTGGCGGTTAAAGGCGGTGCCGATAAAGACGGCGGCAATCGCATCCATCAAATAGGACTGGCCGGCCAGCGGCGTAAACTGCCGCAGGTTAGCGGAGAGGATCACGCCGCCGATGGCGCACAGCGCTGAGGCCGCGACCAGCACCCATAGCATGGTCAGCCGATCGCGGATCCCGGCGATGCGCGCCGCTTCCCCGTTCTGGCCAATGGCGCGAACGTACTTGCCGAAGAGCGTGCGCTCGGTAATCAGCCAGGCCACCAGCCACAGCGCCAGCACGATAACCACCGGCGTCGGAATACCGGCGATATTTCCCACTGCCAGATCGTGGTACTCCGGCGCCATCCGGCGATAGGCGATCGAGCCGCCGCCGTCGGTATAGATCCGCTCCACGCTGCTGGCAATAAACCAGGTCCCGAGGGTGGCAAGGAACGGACGGATCTGGCAAATCAGGATCAGAAAGGCGTTCAGCAGACCGATGATCGCCCCGCCGAGCAGGGCATAGCCCACCGCGGCCTGCCACGGCAGGTGCCAGGTTTTCAGGGCCACCAGCGCAAAGGCGGCGCCAAAGTCGAGCGCGACGCCAACCGAGAGATCGATGGCGCCCGCGCTGACGATGAGGGTCATCGCCATCGCCACAATCAGCAGAATCGCGCTGCCCTGGAGCAGGTTTGCCCAGTTATCAACGGTCAGAAATACCGGGTTAGCCCAGCCGAACAGGGCAATAGCCAGCAGGGTGATAATGCCGAAGCCCGCCCGCGACAGATAGGCCAGCGGGCCGCCGGCGGTCTGCTCCGGCGATGAGGATTTGAGCGTCAGCTGGCTCATTGATTGCCTCCGTGATGTCTGACCGCAGAAGCCGCCAGCACGATAAGGATCAGGGTGCCTTTGATGGCGCCCATCCAGAAAATATTGACCCCCAGCAGCCCGAGGCCGTTGGAGAGGGCGTTGACCAGCACCGCGCCAAGCAGCGCGCCCCAGATGGTGACGACGCGCCGGCGCGAGAAGGCGGCGCCGATAAAGGTCGCCAGCACGGTCTCCAGCAGCAGCGGCGTGGCGGTACCGCTGGAGCTGCCCGAGCCCTGGCTCAGCAGCGGCAGAATCGCCAGACCGGCGGCGATGCCTGCCAGCAGCCAGACGTAAACCGTCAGCCGGCGCACGTTAAGCCCGCTCATTTGCGCCATATCGCGGTTGCCGCCGACCGCCTGCAGATGCTGGCCGAAGCGCGAGTGGTGCACCAGCAGCTGGAACAGGACGAAGACCGCCAGCAGATAGATCAGCGGCCAGGGGATGCCGAGCAGCGTCTGGTCGCGAAAAGCCACCATCAGCGGATCGCTGACCGCAATGCGCCGCTGGCCGGTGAGTAAATCGGTCAGGCCGGTAAAGGCCACGGAGGTTGAGAGCGTTGCCAGCAGCGGCGGCAGCCCGGCGACCAGCACCAGCCCGGCGTTGATCGCCCCGCAGGCGAGGCAGACCACGAGCGGCAGGAGCAGCAGCCACAGATAGGACATCTGCCACTCCACCATGCCGAGGCTCAGAAGCGCGACCCCGAGCACCGCGATGGCGGGAAGCGAGAGGTCGATCCCGCCGGTGACCACGTCATCGCCGCCGACGGCAATCACGCAAACCAGTCCGAAGCAGAGAATGGCCAGCGGCACGCTCTGCACCAGCATCATGCTGATATTCTGCCAGCTTAAAAAGAAGGGCGACTGGAGGCTAAGCCAGACCAGCAGGGCAAAGAAGAGAATCAGCGGAAATTTTTCGATAAGCGTCGTTATGCCCGGCAGGCCGCGGCGTTGGATACCCGTACTCATAGCTGTTGTTCCTGTCCACCGTTAATCGTTGCCAGCAGGGCGTCGAGCGTCAGCCCCTGGGTGGTGAGATTCGCCACCAGCTCGCCGCGCCACATCACGAGGATCCGATCGCATAGCCCCAGCAGCTCCGGCGCATCGCTGGAGGAGACCAGCACCGCGCGTCCGCGATCCGCCAGCTGACGGGTTCGCTGATAGATATCGCTGCGGGCGCCGATATCGACCCCGAGGGTCGGTTCATCGAGAATAAAGAGCCGCGCATCGGTGCCCAGCCAGCGGGCCAGAATCGCCTTTTGCTGGTTGCCGCCGCTCATCAGCCGCACCGGCAGCTCCGGGCGGCCGGGGCGGATAGAGAGCTGCTCAATCCAGCTGCGGGCTTTCTCCAGCGCCAGCCCTCGGTGTTCCCAGCCGAAGGTGGCGGTGTCCGACAGGGAGGCCAGATTAATGTTATCGGCGGTGGTGAAGGGGAGGATCAGCCCCTGATGGCGGCGGTCGCGGGGCACCAGCGCCATGCCGGCGCGAATCGCCTGCTTCGGCGTGCGTATGCGCTTCGGCTGACCGTCGATGCTAATCACGCCGCTGTCCACGCGCTTCAGGCCGTAGAGAAGGTCGACCAGCACGTCCCGCCCGGCGCCCAGCAGGCCGGCGACGCCGACGATTTCTCCGGGCTGGATATCAAAGGTAATGTCGCGCAGCTGATGGCCGTCGCCGAGCCCGCGCACCGACAGCAGCGGCGCGCTGGCGTCGGCTTCAGGCGGCGCGGACTGGCGCGGGGTATAGAGCTGTTCTATTTCCCGGCCGACCATCATTTTGATCAGCGCATCGGTATCCTGCAGCAGCGAGCGGTCAGGGTAGCCCACCACCTCGCCGTTGCGCAGAACGGTTCCGCGATCGCAGAGGGCGGCGATTTCGTTCAGATAGTGGGAAATATAGAGAATGGCGATCCCCTGCTCGCGCAGGCGCAGGATCGCCGAGGAGACCAGGCTGGCCTCCTGCGCTTCCAGCGGCGCGGTGGGTTCATCAAAGACCACCAGCTTCGCGGCGCCGTCGATCAGCGCCCGGGCGATTTGCACCAGCTTACGTTCGGCAAGGCTGAGATCGCGAATCAGCCGCCGCGGGTTAATGCTCAGCTGCCAGCTATCGCGGAAAAAGGCCTCGGTGGCGGCGTTCATGCGCCTTCTGTCCAGCGCGCCCCAGCGGTGGCGATACTCCTGGCCGAGAAAAACGGATTCCGCCACCGTGAAGTGGGCAATCAGGTTGAGTTCCTGGTGGATAACGCGGATGCCCATTGCTTCAATGGCCGCAGGGTTGCCGAACGGGATCGCCGCGCCATCGAGGGTGGCGCTGCCGCTATCGGCCTGGTACACGCCGGCAAGGATCTTGATCAGGGTGGATTTTCCCGCCCCGTTTTCGCCGATCAGACCGTGAATTTCACCGGGGTTAAGAAGCAGCGTGACCGCATTTAATGCAGTCACGTTGGCAAAGCTTTTGCCGATCTGGCTCATGACCAGACCAGCGGCGGGGCGCTCCCCGCCGAGGGGTTGATTAATCACTGCAGTTCGCCATATCCCAGCTGTTTGTAGACCGCTTTCGCTTCCTGCGGGCCCTTCACCGGGACCACCGGAATAAAGGTTTGCAGCGGCAGAACCTGTTTAGCGAAGTAGTGCGCGACGTTGTCGGCCGACGTCTGGCCAATCAAGTGCGGCTGCTGAGCGACGTTAGCGACGAACGGGCTGCCGGGTTCGGCCATAATCTCCAGCGTTTCCGGGCCGGCATCGATGGCGGTGACCTTCACGTCTTTGTCGCGTCCGGTCTCTTCCAGAGCCTGCACGATCCCGATGGCCGGCTGATCCCAGCAGGCGACGTGGATGGCATCCAGTTTGCCTTTCGGATACTGGCTGAGCAGTTCGAGGGTTTTCTTACGCGCATCTTCCGGAGAGTTGGCAAACTGTTCGGCCAGCTCCGGCTGAATAATATGAATATCCGGGTAATCCTTAAGGACATATTTCCACTGGTCGTAGCGGATGCCGCAAATTCGCAGCGAGCTGGAGAATGCATTAAATACCGCAACGTTACCTTTGCCGCCTAATTCATCAGCCATATAGCGGCCAATGGTTGAACCTAGCGTGTAGTTGTCGGAGGTTGTGTTATTGACGGAGTATTTTGACACGTGGTCCACGGTAAATACCGGGATGCCGGCATCGCGCAGCGCTTTAAATTTAGGTTCAACGGCGCTGTCGCCGAGAATACTAATTACGGCATCGACCTTGCGTGATAATAAAATATCGTGGTTATTGGCGTGTACCTGATTATCACGACCGCCGTCGACGCCGATGACTTTACCACCCAGTTTTTCAACCTCTTCGGTGGCGCCTTTATAGGCTTCGCGATCCCAGAAGTGCTGGGTACCGACAACGGCGACGCCGATGGTTTTCCCCTGCAGCGACAGGGGCTCTGCGGCGGAGGCGCTGACGGAGACGAGCGTCATCAGACCCAGCGCGGCGGGCAGTAATTTTATTCTCTGCGACATTCTTATTATAGTCCTGTGATAAAGGTGTTTGCGGATTCGTAGCATGACAATAACGACCACGCAACCTCAAATACAAAATATGTCTAAGTTATACCAATAATGGTATATCGACGGAATAGGGCAGGAAAACTTAATTTTACCCGCTATAACCTGAAAATATTTCATGATGCTGAAATTAAGGCATGTTTATATTGTGGGTATAAGGTAAAAGCGCTGACTTTTATTGCAAACGGTAATTGCTGCTTAATGATGGCTATATTTATGGTGGGATATGGTGAATATAACCCAGGGCTCGCGTCATGCGGATGGTTATCGGCTAAAGTGACAGGATATTATAGTGTCATTGGCATTTTATCTTCAGCCAGCTCCCGACTTATTATAGCGGCCTCTATCGGGTGACAAAAAAACGGGCAACATGAATAAACAACATAATCTGGCGGTGATGCACTGGGGAACCTGGCAGGTGCAAACCCGCGATGGCGCCATTGATGCCGTTGTACCGGTCGCCTGGGATAAAAATCCCTCGCGCATCGGTCAGTCCCTCACCGATGCGGTCACCGGCAAAACGCGCATTCGTCGTCCGGCGGTGCGGGCCGGCTATCTGAAAAATGGCCCCGCGTCGCGGGAAGGTCGCGGCAAAGAGCCCTTTGTAGAGGTGAGCTGGGAGGTCGCCCTCGACCTGCTGGCCCGTGAACTCACCTCGGTGAAGGAGCGCTGCGGGAACGAAGCCATATACGGCGGCTCCTACGGCTGGGCCAGCGCCGGACGTTTTCATCACGCCCAGAGCCAGCTGCATCGTTTCCTGAAATCTTTCGGCGGCTACACCGCCAGTACCAATACCTACAGCAGCGCCGCCGGCGAGCGTATTTTGCCGCATGTGCTGGGGCCGCTTAGCCCGCTGCATCGTCAGCATACGCACTTCTCTGAGCTGGCGCGGGAGTGTCAGCTGTTCGTGGCGATTGGCGGCCTGCCGCTGCGTAACTCTCAGGTTAACGGCGGCGGCGCCAACGACCATATGCTGAAGCACTGGCTGGAGAAGATGCAGGCCAACGGCACGCGCTTTATCAATATCAGCCCGGTCAGCAACGATCTGAGCGCCGTCGACTCCGCGCAGTGGCTGGCGGTGCGTCCGGGGACCGATACCGCGCTGCTGCTGGCGCTGTGCTACGTCCTGATTACCGAATCCCTGTACGACAGTGACTTTGTGGCCAGCCACACGGTGGGCTTTGCTCCCTACCGCGCCTATCTGCTGGGAGAGCGTGACGGGGTGGCAAAAACGCCGCGCTGGGCGGCGGCGATCGTGGGGATTTCCGCGGAGCAGATTGTCTCCCTGGCGCGCGAGATGGCCAGCCAGCGCACGATGGTCAATATCTCCTGGTCCATTCAGCGCGCCCGCCAGGGGGAGCAGGCCTACTGGGCAACGGTCGCCCTGACCGCGCTGCTGGGGCAGATTGGTACCCCGGGCGGAGGGCTGGGCTTCGGCTACGCCTGTACCAACCTGGCGGGCGCGGCGCGCAAAGCCTTTTCCGGCCCCCGTCTGCCGGCGGGGAAAAATGCGGTTAACAGCGCGATCCCGGTGGCCCGGCTGGCGGACATGCTGCTGCACCCCGGCGGCGAATATGAGTTTGATGGCCAGCATCTGCGCTACCCCGATATCCGCCTGGTCTACTGGGCGGGGGGCAATGCTTTTCACCATCATCAGGACCTTAACCAGCTCTGCGAGGCGTGGCGACGGCCGGAAACGGTGGTGGTGCATGAGCAGTACTGGACCGCGCAGGCGAAGTTTTCCGACATTGTGCTGCCGGTGACCACCTCCCTGGAGCGGGAGGATATTGGCAGCGGCGGGCATGACGGATTTATGATTGCCATGAGCGCGCAGATCCCGCCGGTTGCCGAGGCCCGCGACGACTACGCGATTTTCTGCGATCTTGCCGCCCGGCTAGGCTGCGGCGAGCGCTTCAGCGAAGGGCGCAGCGTCGGGCAGTGGCTGCGGCATATTTATGATGAGTCGCGCCCGCGGGCCCGGGAAGAGGGCATTGAGCTGCCGTCGTTTGAGGATTTCTGGCAGCAGGGGGTGCTGGAGTACAGCGCGCCGGAGCAGCCGCAGGTCTTCCTGGCCGATTTTCGCGCCGACCCGCTGGGCTCTCCGCTCTCCACGCCGTCCGGCAAGATTGAGCTCTTCTCGCAGACCGTCGCCGACTTCGGCTACCGCGAGTGCCCGGGCCATCCGTGGTGGGATGAAGAGGAAGCGAGCTGGCAGCGGGAAGAGGCCAGCCGCTGGCCGCTGCATCTGCTGTCCAGCCAGCCGCGCACGCGTCTGCACAGCCAGTACGATCATGGCAGCGTCAGCCGGGCGACCAAAATTCAGGGGCGCGAGCCGCTGTGGATGCATCCCCAGGATGCGCAGGCGCGGGGAGTAACCGAAGGCAGCGTGGTGAAGGTGCATAACGCCCGCGGAGCGATTCTGGCCGGGGTGCATCTCAGCGAAGGGATCCGCCAGGGGGTAGTGCAGATGGCCACCGGCGCCTGGTACGATCCGCTGAACCCCAGCGAAAAAGGCTCCCTGGATAAGCACGGTAATCCTAACGTGCTGACCGAAGATCGCGGCAGCTCGCGGCTGGGCCAGGGCTGTAGCGCGCAGAGCTGCTGGGTCGAGATTGTCCCGTGGCGCGAGGCGCTGCCGCCCATTACCGCGTTCGATCCGCCGGCGTTTATCAGCGCGGACGCGTTGCCCTGAACGGCAGCCCGGCGGCGCAGGGCCGCCGGGCTGGATGAAGGAGATTACGCCAGCCGTGGGTAGGCGTCGGCAATATCATCCCCGGTAAACTTCGCCACCCAGCCTTCCGGGTTATCGAAAATTCGGATGGCGGTGAAGTTCGGTTCCGAGCCCATATCAAACCAGTGCGGCGTGTCGGCGGGGACGGAGATTAAATCGTTCTTCTCGCACAGCACCTGGAACACCTCATTGCCGATATGCAGGCAAAACAGCCCGGCACCCTCGACGAAGAAACGCACCTCGTCCTCGCCGTGGGTATGCTCGTTGAGAAACTTCGCGCGCAGCGCCTCTTTCTGCGGGTTGTCCGCGCGCAGGCTGATAACGTCCCAGCTCTGGTAACCCTTTTCGGCAACCAGCTTATCAATCGCGTGCTGGTAGGCCTCAAGCACCGTTTCCGGCGTTGGCGCGACGCCTAAATCGCGGTCGGCCTGCCAGCGCTCAAAGCGTACGCCTTTCGCCTTTAGCTGCTGCTGAATTTCGTCGGCGTCGGTGCTGTGCCAGATGGCGTTCCCGGCGTCCTGGTCAGAAAAAATCGTTAATGCGCTCATGCAGGTATTTGCTCCGGATGAATGTCGTCAAAACGCTGAATCTGCGGATGATGGCTGGCGGGGTCGCGATCGCCGCGCACCAGCTGCAGGGTGCGAAAACCGGCCTCCTCGGCGGCATCCAGCTCCTGATGGATATCGGAAAGGAACAGGATGGCGGCAGGGTGGTGACCCAGCTGTTCAGCAATGTTGCGGTAGGACTGCGCTTCGCGCTTCGCGCCTACCAGAGTATCGAAATAGCCGTTGAACAGATGAGTAATATCACCTTCGTCGCTGTAGCCAAATAACAATTTCTGCGCAGCGACCGAGCCTGAGGAATATACATATAAATCAATTCCCTGCGACTTCCACTTTTCCAGCGCCGGCAGAACATCGGGATACAGATGGCCGGTAAAGTCGCCGTTAAGGTAGCCATCGCGCCAGATAATCCCCTGCAGCGCCTTCAGCGCGGTGGATTTGCGATCCTCCTGCATAAAGGCAAATAGCGTATCGATAAGCTCGGCGGTGCTGGCTGCGGGAGCGGCGATTTCGTGGCGGAGGTTATCAAGGATCGTTTTGACCGGCTCAGCGTACTGCTGGGCGGTCACGAAGCCTGCTAATCGTTCACGGGCGTACGGAAACAGAATGTTATGTACGAAGCGAATGTCGCTGGTGGTACCTTCAATATCGGTCACGATGGCGCGGATCATGGTTTCTCCAGAGTGGGCGTTACGCCGCATTGATGGTGGCGGCAGACCATAGCCGGCCTGACATCATCATTTATACACGTCATTGCGCAAAGCGCGTTGCGGCTTTTTTGCATAACGGCGCATATAGACGTCTAAGCGTCTCGATTGCCAAATATTAACATCGTGTTATAGTGGCTTCAACAACAGCATTACAATCGGTAATAACAAAATGAGCAATAAGCCACTGATTCCTGAGAGTAAACTCCCTTCACTGGGCACCACTATTTTTAGCCAGATGAGCGCTCTTGCGCAGCAGCATCAGGCGATAAATCTTTCACAGGGCTTCCCGGATTTTGACGGGCCGCGCTACCTGCAGGAGCGACTGGCTTTTCATGTCGCCCAGGGCGCCAACCAGTACGCCCCGATGACCGGCGTACCGGCGCTGCGCGAAGCCATCGCCGATAAAACCGCCGAGCTTTACGGCTACCGACCGGACGCCAACAGCGATGTGACCGTTACGGCGGGCGCAACCGAGGCCCTGTATGCGGCCATTACTGCCCTGGTGCGTAGCGGGGATGAGGTGATCTGCTTTGACCCGAGCTACGACAGCTATGCCCCGGCGGTTGAGCTGTCCGGCGGCGTGCTGAAGCGCATTGCCCTGCAGCCGCCGCATTTTCGCGTTGACTGGCAGGAGTTTGCCGCCGCGCTGAGCGAGCGTACCCGGCTGGTGATCCTCAATACCCCGCACAACCCGTCGGCGACGGTCTGGCAGCATGAGGATTTCGCCGCGCTGTGGCAGGCGATTGCCGAGCGTGAGATTTACGTGGTCAGCGATGAAGTCTACGAGCATATCTGCTTTGCGGCGCAGGGACACGCCAGCGTGCTGGCCCATCCGCAGCTGCGCGAGCGGGCGGTAGCGGTCTCTTCCTTTGGTAAAACTTTCCATATGACCGGCTGGAAGGTCGGCTACTGCGTCGCCCCTGCGGCGATCAGCGCCGAGCTGCGTAAAGTGCATCAGTATCTGACGTTCTCGGTGAACACGCCGGCGCAGCTGGCCATCGCCGATATGCTGCGTCACGAACCGGAGCACTATCGTCAGCTGCCTGCGTTCTATCAGCAGCGTCGCGACCTGTTTATCGAGGCCCTGCGCGCCAGTCGCCTGGAGATATTACCCTGCGAGGGCACCTACTTCCTGCTGGCAGACTACAGCGCGGTTTCCGATCTCGACGACGTCAGCTTTTGCCGCTGGCTGACGACTGAAATCGGCGTGGCGGCGATCCCGCTGTCGGTGTTCTGCGCCGATCCGTTCCCGCACAGGCTGATTCGGCTGTGCTTCGCCAAGCAGCCGGCAACCCTGCTGGCCGCCGCGGAGCGTCTGCGCCAGCTGTAGCGCGCCGGCGTCGGGTCGCTGAGTGAATTGATGGTCGCCGGACGTTTTAAGTCGACCATTAATTTTCTCCGATGGCTGTTTTCGCTATTTTATTTTTCTGATTTATGTGCGGATATTCACGTGGTCGATAATTAGCGGCGGCCACTTTTATTATAATGCCGCCTCTTTAATAAGAGAGGCTAAAACAGGGTGGTCCATCTGCACCCGATTATAAATCATATGAATCATCGCCCGGGGAATATCCGCCGGAGCAGGTATTATTCTCAGCCTGAGGTCGAAGAGCTGCGGGGTTGACGCAATTTTTGGCATAAAGCCGATAAAATCAGTCTGGCTAATAATATTGAGGATGGCAATGTGTGAGTCGCTGCTGAAGGCAATATTTCGTTCGGGGAACAGTTTTTCAAGCCAGTAGTCAACCGCCTGCATCCCCGCCTCTTTGGTCAGATAGTCAGTAAAGCTCTCCCGCGCAATGGCTTCTGCGGAGGTGAATTCGGCTATTCGCGGATGATTCTGCCGGCAGACCAGCACCATCTCTATTTCCTGAAACGGCAGGCATACGGTGGTCGGGCTGGCAAGCGGTGAAAGGCTAAAAATCAGATCGGCTTTGCGGTAGGCGAGCAGGCTCTCCGCCGACTCCGAGGCGAGCTGAAGGTCGTGGTGCTCCACCTGCAGGTTGGGGTCACGGTAGAGCGTGCTGATGAGCGTTGCGGAGGAGGGCGAGAGGAAAAACTGCGGGCTGTAGATAACAAAGCGTTTTCTCAGTTCGGCGCCGTGGACGATATTGATCGTCTGCTCTAGCTGGTTGAGATTTTTTTCCAGATGATGATGAAGGTTAACCGCCAGGGTGGTGGGGCTCATCCCTTTACCGGTGCGGATAAACAGCGGATCGTTGAGCTGATTGCGCAGGCGCTGCAGCGACTGGCTGACGGCTGAAGGGGTAATAAATAAGGTTCCCGCGGCCTGGCTTATACTTAAATGCTGATAGATACATTCAAAAATAACCAGTAGGTTAAGATCGAACTTTTTAAGTTCGTAAAGTTTAGCCATTGCTAGCATCCTGTCCGTTGCTGTGTCTGGTGCGAATTATTATCTTTTTATTCTATTTGTTTATTATATTTAATTTGCGCAGCGATTGATGGGCTGAATTATTTAAGGCCGGTTTTATTAATGACTCTGAATGTATACGACGAAAAGTGATTTAGCCAGACTCTTTTTGGGCGAGTAGTCCGGCTAAAAAGGGTCTGACGGGACGCTTTATTTTTCGCCCATCATCACCTGGAGCTTATCCGCTTCCGGTAAGCCGACAACCTGCTGCAGCATATTTTCTTTATTCATATAGTAAATAGCCGGCGTGGCGTTAGCCCCTAGCCGATCCATCAGCTGCTGGTTTTGGTTGAGGATGCGCATTTTTTCCGCCGGGATGTCCGCCGGGATCTCAACTTTCATTTTCCCGGCCGATTTTTCGTAATCGTGCCAGGTTTTTGCCGGATCGCGGCTGGCGAGAATGGCGGCGGCCACCGGCGTACTTTCCGGTTTGATAACGCCTACCAGCAGCGTGCGAATCTGCACTTTCCCCGACTCCACCCAAGGTCGAGCCTGTTGCCAGAACTGCTTGCAGTACGGGCAGAAGGGATCGGCGAAGACGTACAGGATAATCGGCGCCTCTTTTTTACCGTCAAGCAGCCAGCTGGCGGCCTCCATTTGCTTCCACATCTGCTGGCCTGCCGGAGTATAGAGCTCTTTCTGGAACAGCTGTTCGCTAAGATTGGTGCCGTTTTCGTCATACATGTAGCCGGAGATGGCGTGCTTGCCGTCAGGCGTCAGATAGATAGCGACGCCCATATCCTGATATTTACCCAGCCAGCCTTTCACTCCGCCCGGCGCTTCGAAGGGTTTAATGATGGTAATACCCTGTTTTTCTATCGCTTTTACGGGGGCAGGGAGATCTTCTGCATAGCTGCAAATGGGCAAAAGGCTCAGGAAAAGCAGACGTTTTAACATGATTATTCCTTGTGAAATCAATGTATAAGGCACAGCAGATGATGGAACCTATCGCAGCTATAGGCAAGACCTGCGCCCGGGCAGATTGCCCTTTGCTGAGGCGGGTGGTGTAATCGCCCATGCTGTTACATTAAGGTAATGTAGAGCGCAACGCATAGCCAGCTTGCCTGGCGCTGAAGCTACCTGCGGGTATTTCAGGTAATAGGGCCGCCTGAGAGGGCGGCCTTTTTACTTTATCGGCTTAGCGGGTGCGTTCGGCGGCGCGACTTGTCCCGACGGGTTCACAAAGTTGTCTTGTTGCGGTTGTTAGATATTGCTTATTGATTTGATAATGCAAACGCATTGGTCGGGTCAGGAAAAATTAGTTACCTTAGACCTCAACGAAAACACGGAGGAAGTATAGATGTCCTTAATTAACACTAAAATCAAACCTTTCAAAAACCAGGCGTTCAAAAACGGTGAATTCATCGAAGTTACCGAGAAAGATACCGAAGGCCGCTGGAGCGTTTTCTTCTTCTATCCGGCTGACTTCACCTTCGTATGCCCGACTGAACTGGGTGACGTTGCTGACCATTACGAAGAGCTGCAGAAACTGGGCGTAGACGTCTATTCCGTCTCCACCGATACCCACTTTACTCACAAAGCATGGCACAGCAGCTCTGACACCATCGCTAAAATCAAGTATGCGATGATTGGTGACCCGACTGGCGCCCTGACCCGTAACTTCGAAAACATGCGTGAAGACCAGGGCCTGGCCGACCGCGGCACCTTTATCGTTGACCCGCAGGGCATCATTCAGGCGATCGAAGTTACCGCTGAAGGTATCGGCCGCGATGCGTCTGACCTGCTGCGTAAAGTGAAAGCAGCTCAGTACGTTGCTTCTCACCCAGGCGAAGTTTGCCCGGCTAAATGGAAAGAAGGCGATGCGACTCTGGCTCCGTCCCTGGACCTGGTCGGCAAAATCTAAAATTTCCATGTCTTTCACGCCATGGCGGCGTTGGCTTCACCTGCTCACCCCGGTCACTTACTTATGTAAGCTCCCGGGGATCCCCAGGCTAGCCGCCTTGCCCTGACGCGAAATCCAAAGGGAAATTGATACCGAATAACGGGTGTTTTATTACGCCCGTTTTTCTTCCAAACCCCATGATGCAAGCCGCATTCAGGCAGCCGTGAGGCCGCTTGCATGATGACGTTTTAAGAGAGGGATAACGAGATGCTCGACGCAAATATGAAAACCCAGCTCAGGGCCTACCTTGAGAAACTGACCAAACCTGTTGAGCTGATTGCTACGCTGGACGACAGCGCTAAATCGGCAGAAATCAAAGAGCTGCTGGCGGAAATCGCTGAGCTGTCTGAGAAAGTGACGTTTAAAGAAGACAACACGCTCGCCGTGCGCAAACCGTCTTTCTTGATAACTAATCCAGGTTCTACCCAGGGGCCGCGCTTTGCCGGTTCACCGCTGGGGCATGAGTTTACCTCTCTGGTTCTGGCGCTGCTGTGGACCGGCGGTCATCCGTCGAAAGAGACCCAGGCCCTGCTGGAACAGATCCGCGACCTTGACGGTGATTTTGAGTTTGAAACCTACTACTCGCTCACCTGCCATAACTGCCCGGACGTGGTGCAGGCGCTGAACCTGATGGCGGTGCTGAACCCGCGCATTAAGCATACGGCGATTGACGGCGGGACGTTCCAGAATGAGATTACCGATCGTAACGTGATGGGCGTTCCGGCGGTCTTTGTCAACGGCAAGGAGTTTGGCCAGGGGCGCATGACGCTGGCGGAGATCGTCGCGAAAGTTGACACCGGCGCGGAGAAACGTGCCGCAGAAGAGCTGAACAAGCGTGATGCTTACGACGTGCTGATTGTCGGCTCCGGCCCGTCCGGCGCGGCGGCGGCGGTTTACTCGGCGCGTAAAGGGATTCGTACCGGCCTGATGGGCGAACGTTTCGGCGGCCAGGTGCTGGATACCGTGGATATCGAAAACTACATTTCGGTACCTAAAACCGAAGGTCAGAAGCTGGCCGGGGCGCTGAAGGTTCACGTCAATGAATATGATGTCGACGTCATTGACTCACAGAGCGCGTCGAAACTGATTCCGGCGGCGGTAGAAGGCGGCCTGCATCAGATTGAAACCGCCTCCGGCGCGGTGCTGAAGGCGCGCAGTATCATCATCGCCACCGGCGCTAAATGGCGTAACATGAACGTGCCTGGAGAAGACCAGTACCGGACGAAAGGGGTGACCTACTGCCCGCACTGCGACGGCCCGCTGTTTAAAGGCAAGCGCGTGGCGGTGATCGGCGGCGGTAACTCGGGCGTCGAGGCGGCAATCGATCTGGCGGGCGTGGTGGAACACGTTACGCTGCTGGAATTCGCGCCTGAAATGAAGGCGGACCAGGTGCTGCAGGACAAAGTCCGCAGCCTGAAAAACGTCGATATCATTCTTAACGCGCAGACCACGGAAGTGGTCGGCGATGGCAGTAAAGTGACCGGATTGCAGTATCGCGATCGGCTGAGCGGTGATGAGCATCACGTCGAGCTGGCGGGGATCTTCGTACAGATTGGTCTGCTGCCTAATACCACATGGCTGGAAGGCGCGATTGAACGTAATCGGATGGGTGAAATTATCATCGATGCGAAGTGCGAAACTAACGTCAAAGGCGTGTTCGCGGCGGGCGACTGCACCACCGTACCGTACAAGCAGATTATTATCGCCGCCGGCGAAGGGGCAAAAGCATCCCTGAGCTCGTTCGATTATCTGATTCGGACAAAAACCGCATAATAAAAGAGAGTAAGATCGACCTGCACAGCAAAGAGGCTACCCACCGGTAGCCTCTTTTTTTATCGCCTTTCTTCACGCCGTCGGCAGGCGAGCGGCGTCTCCCGCTTATCGGACAACCATTACCGGGATATGCGCGTGGCGAATGACGCTTGAGGCATTAGAACCGAGCAAATGGGTGCTGATAGACGGATTGCGTGAACCAATGACGACCACGTCGGCGTTAATTTCGTTAGCCAGCTCGTTCACCATATCCCGCACGTTGCCGAAGCGTACGTGCTTTTTAATTCGTGAGGGATCGATGCTGAAGTGCCCGGCCATGGTGGTTAGCCGCGTTTCCGCCTCATGCTGCAGATGCTCTTCAAAGCGGCGCAGGTCGGCGGTGAATCGACTCATGGTGAAGCTGGATGAGCCTGGCAATACGTGGAGCAGGTGAATAATTCCGTCCTGCTGGGCCAAAAACTCCGCATGGCGGACGGCTTTGTCGCTTAACTCCATCTCAAAAACGTCAACCGGCATAATGATTGTTTTATACATATGCATTCCTCCTTGTTCGACTGTTTCTATATCAACATATTATACGAAGATATTGTGCCATTCAGGTCGCAAAACTGTCAGCTGAGGCTCAGGGCGGCGTAAAAGTTTGTCAGAGCAGGGAGGGGCAGAAAGAGGATGCGAAGACACCCTCTGAATAAAGCGCAGAACGCCTCAGGCGGCGGGAGGGTTAGCGGTGAAATTCACCCGCGGCTTCCGGCTGGTACAGCAGCTCCAGGACTTCGAGGTGCGCAGAGGCGCCGCCCGGTAATTCCCAGTGAATGGCGCTGCCGACCTTCAGGCCCAGCAGCGCGGCGCCGACGGGGGCGAGTACCGAAAGCTGGGTGGCGCTATCGGTTACCTGCGAGGGGAAAACCAGCGTCCGCACGCGCTCTTCGCCGTTGGACAAATCACGGAATCTGACGGTGCTGTTCATGCTGACGACATCATGCGGCATCGCTTCCGGCGCCAGCATTTGTGCGCGATCCAGCTCGTCGTTCAGCGCATCGGCGACCGGTGAACTGGCGAACGCCGGCTGCTCGAGCAGTCTGTCGATGCGTTCGGCATCGAACTCATTGATGATGATTGCGGGTCTGGTCATTGCGTACTCCATGTTATCCAGGAACCTGTCCGTAAAAGAAAACCCTCACCGAAAATGGCAAGGGTTAATGTCTTCCCATCATACTGAGACTTGTCGGCGGTTTGAAGTGATTAAACGCACATTAAGCAACGATCGCGAACGGCATCATATGAAATTTATGCTGCTGCCGTCGCAGTAAGAAAAATTGTCTTATCCTTTTTAGGCGATATCAGGCACGTCCTTTCCAATACATGCAGGAGGACTCTATGAGCGGTTTTGACAAACTTACTCTCGATGACGGCAGCTATCTCTATTTTAAAGACTGGGGGAGCGGGCAGCCGGTTGTATTTAGCCACGGCTGGCCGCTAACGGCTGACGCTTTTGAAGATCAGATGCTGTTTCTGGCCGATAACGGATTTCGGGCGATAGCGCACGATCGCCGTGGTCATGGCCGATCGGCCCAGCCCTGGGACGGCCACAACATGGATCGCTATGCTGACGATCTGGCTCAGCTGACGGCACATCTCGACCTGCGTGATGCGGTGCACGTCGGCCATTCGACCGGCGGTGGCGAGGTGGCGCGCTATATCGGGCGCCACGGGACCGAAAGAGTGGCAAAAGCGGTGCTTATCAGCGCCGTGACGCCGATAATGATCCGCACGGATTTTAACCCGGACGGCGTGCCCAAAGAGGTATTTGACGGCATCAGAGAGGGCGTTATCGAGGATCGCGGCGCGTTCTTCTATGAGCTGACCGCCGCGTTCTATGGCTACAACCGGGACGGGGCTAAAGAGTCAAAAGCGGTACGCGAAGGGTTTGTCGAACAGGGGCTGCAGGGATCGATTAAGGCGCTCTATGACTGTATCAAAGCTTTCTCGGAAACCGATCTGCGCGAGGATCTGCGCAAGATGACCATTCCGACCCTGGTTATCCACGGCGATGACGACCAGATCGTACCTTTCGAAACCTGCGGTAAAGCGGCGGCGCAAATATTGCCAGACGCCAGATTAACCGTCTATAAAGGCGGGTCGCACGGGATTTGCACGACCCACAAGCATCAGATAAATCAGGATTTACTGGCGTTCATTCGCGAATGAAGCCTCTGTGGCGGCTGGCGCCGCCGCATGATTAATTACCGACCTTATCCAGAACAAACTGCTTACCGCAGTTGCCCGGATGGGGTTGGGGCAGGAAGGCATCGGCGGAGAGCGGCGTATTGATAGCCGCGGCCTTAATGGCGATCTGTATTTCGGTTAAATAGGCCGGATTGCCGTTGCAGGTCAGCTTGAACGCCTTAACGCTCTGTTTTCCGTAGGCCTGGGCGATGGCCGCATCGAAGTCGTCGCGGCTGACGCTCTGCCCGTAGCGTTGCGCCAGGAATGTCCCGAGGGCGCTGCGCTTCACTTCACCGCCGAGGCGGACCATCGTGCCGAAGTAGCTGTCAGGATCGAAGCCAAAACAGACGCCGTGTTTCGCGTACTCGTAGCGCTCAAGGCAGGAGTTGCCGCCGGCACCGGGCATCACGCTGTTGAGCTTATTGGCCATCTCCAGCGACAGGCCGGTTTCCGCTGCCTGGCATTTCCGCCCGGCTTTGACTTCCGGCATATTGGGTATCGGGCGCGTGGCGCAGCCAAAACGCATCCAGCGGCGATCGTCCACGCCGCGAGCGGCGATGGATTTCGGCAGGCCCGGCCACAGGCCGTGCACGGTAAGATGATCGGTTTTGTTGGCCGTCTCCTGCTGCAGACGGCACTCTTCCGGCTCGCTGCGGTTTCGGTCATGCATGCTCTGGCAGAAACCGGTTTGCCAGGATAAGGCCAGAACGTAGCGGTCGAAATCGCCGTATTGTGTTGCGGTGAGCGGTTCAGCGCCGACCTGAGTTGCCGTTAGCAAGAGGGCAATGGCGACGAAATCCTTCCTGAACATTTTTATTCCTGATAGTGGATGGTAATGAGTTCCTCGAATTATTAAAGCATAAAAAAGGCGCCTGCTGGCGCCTTTTCACGTTTATTGAACGGTGGTTCCGGGCACCAGAATCTCGGTGGCGATAATCACCACCAGCAGGCCAACAAGAACCGGTACCGAGGTCCGTTTCACCACTTCAAATGGCGAGATTTTTGCCATCCCGGCGACGGCGACCACCACGCCCGATACGGGGGAAATGGTACGCCCGAGGTTCGACGCCTGCAGCATCGGGATCGACAGGTAGGCCGGGTTAATACCCGATGAGTGCGCCAGCTTGGGGATCATCTCAACGAAGGCGTAAAACGGCGCGTTGCCTGAACCGGTTGTCATGGCTGCCAGCATCGTCAGCACGACCAGCACCAGCATCAGAATGATGCTGGCGGAGCCAAACGAGGTCGCAATCGAAATCAGGCTATTGATAAAGCCGATGGTGCTCAGGCCCTGGGCAAAAACGCCGGCGGCGACCAGCAGCATGACCACGCCGGCAAAGGCGTCGGCCATGCCGCGATAGGCGGCTTCCAGTCCGCTAAAGACGTTTTTGGTGTTAAAGCCGCGGCAGAATTCCAGCACCGCCGCCAGCAGCATGCAGATAACCAGGATGGCAATAATATGCAGCTCCGGGCCCCATTTCCCGTCGAAAATCAGCACGCCGATAATGGGCGTGAAGGGCAGAATGGCATAGAAGGAGGGGGCGGTAGTGGTTATCTCGTTCACATCGAGCATTTCGTGGGAGGCGTTCTCTTTTTTATCCAGATAGCGCTGCCAGAAAAAGTGGGCAATCGCCATACTGACAATCGCCACGATGGAGATCGGCAGGGTGGTTTTAAAGGCAAAGTCGATGAGCGGCATTTCGGCGGCCTTCGCGGCCAGGACGACATCGCCGGAGGTCGGGGAGAGGATAATGGCCGCCGGGGAGGCGCAAATGGCCGCCGCCGCGCCGCGGCTGATGCCGACGTTCACCATCACCGGGAACAGCGTTGCCATCAGCAGGACGCCGAGGCCGGTCGCCGAAGAGACGGCCAGCGACATCAGGCAGGCGACAAAATAGGCGGCGATCATCAGCAGGTAGGGGGAGTTAATGTAGCGTAGCGGCCTTGAGGCCAGTTTGACCACCATATCGTTGGCGCCAATATGCGTCATATAGGTGGCAAATCCGCAGAGCATCATGATCATCATGCCGAGGTCGCCGCCGCGGCTCATCAGCAGAATTTTGATATATTCGATGATGTCGGTTGCGGAATACCCCGTGCTTTTCGCATCGCCGGGTAAAATTTTATGTCCCATCAGCGCGCTGACGATAAGCAGCGTCAGACCACCAACAAAGAGTACGCCGGTGGCGGAGTACCCTTTGATGATATAGCGGGCGACGCCCACAATGACCACAATCCCGATAAGGATCTCAACTAGCGTAAGCATTATTTTACCCCTGAACCATTAACCCAAAGAATCTGCTGATAAATAAGGTTGTGCAAAAATTAAGTCAGGGAATGTGCCGAATAAATCGACGAAACATGCTGATGCAAATCAATAAACTGATGAGAATTATCTAATCATCAGCCGGTGCGGGGGCGCTATCACAAAGTCGACGGGCAGGGTTGTTGCGATTTGGTAGGCGGTAAATCAAGACTTTGCCGTATTTCGTTAAGGTTATATTAAGATTATATTTGCTACTTTATTCCGCTTTAAAATCGATATTGGTAATTGAGAAGTGTTAAGACTACGTTATGTTGTACTGTTTTTGCTCAGTTTTTCCGGGCTGCTGCTCTCCAGTGGGATAGCAAATGCGTCATTCAGCTCGACGATTCGCGATGGCTATAGCACCTTAAGCGATAACGTCGTTGAGACCTGGCAGGAGCCTGAACACTACGACCTGTATATTCCCGCGATCACCTGGCACGCCCGTTTTGCCTATGACAAAGAAAAAACCGATGCGTATAACGAACGTCCCTGGGGGGCGGGTTTCGGCGTGTCGCGCTGGGATGATAAAGGCAACTGGCATGGCCTGTATCTGATGGCGTTTAAGGACTCGTTTAACAAATGGGAACCGATCGCCGGCTACGGCTGGGAGAAAACCTGGCGTCCGCTCGCCGACGATAACTTTCATCTTGGACTCGGCTATACGCTCGGGGTGACCGCGCGCGATAACTGGAACTATATTCCGCTACCGGTGGTTTTGCCGATGGCGTCTATCGGCTACGGCCCGGCGACGTTCCAGATGACCTATATCCCCGGCACCTATAACAACGGTAATGTTTACTTCGCCTGGGCACGCTTTCAGTTTTAAATCCGCAATAGCTTAGTGATAAAAGATATGAGCACTATGTTGTGTGGAAAAACAATAACTAAAGCGCAACCACTAAAAAAGATAGCGACTTTTGTCACTTTTTAGCAAAGTTCGACTGGACAAAAGGCACCACAATTGATGTACTGGATCGCGACACAGTATCAGTGTCTTTTTTTCATATAAAGGTAATTTTGATGTCTAAGATTAAAGGTAACGTTAAGTGGTTTAATGAGTCCAAAGGATTCGGTTTCATTACTCCGGAAGATGGCAGCAAAGATGTATTCGTACATTTCTCTGCAATCCAGTCCAACGGTTTCAAAACTCTGGCTGAAGGTCAGCGCGTAGAGTTCGAAATCACTAACGGTGCCAAAGGCCCTTCTGCTGCAAACGTAAACGCTATCTAAGCAACGCGTCAGTAGAATATAAAAACCCGCAATTTGCGGGTTTTTTTTTGCCTGTTTTTAACGACTGGCGGCATGAGAAAACAGCCAGAACGCCGCTGCCGTCATGGCGAATGAACCCAGTAGATTGACCAGGATATTGAGCAGGGCCCAGCTGAAACGTCCCTGCTGCAGCAGAAACACCACTTCCGCTGAGAAGGTGGAGAAGGTTGTCAATCCGCCGCAAAAGCCGGTGGTGATGAGCAGCTTCCACATCGGGTCGATATCGGTCAGTCGGTTAAACCAGGCCAGGCCGGCACCAATGATAAATGCGCCCAGTAGGTTGGCCGTTAGCGTGCCAACGGGAATGGCATGGTGCATTGGATTAAACTTCATGCCTAACCACCAGCGCAATACGCTGCCGGTGCCGCCGCCAAGAAAAACGGCTAAAAGTAGTTGTGACACTCTCATTCCCTGCTATTTGGTTAATACCGGGAATTGAGTGTAGCGCGCAAAATGCGTCGCTGGCTATGAATTCGCGAACGGGAGATTAAGATGCTGGTTGCTGCTGGACAATTTGCCGTCACCTCGGACTGGCGGACGAATGCGCTGACCTGCGTAGCGCTGATGGCTCAGGCCGCCGGGCAGGGAGCATCGCTACTGGTGTTGCCCGAGGCGCTGCTGGCGCGTGACGATAACGACCCTGATCTATCGGTTAAATCGGCGCAGGAGGTGGATGGCGGCTTCTTACAGCTGCTGCGCGAGGAGAGCCGTAATAATGGCTTAACCACGATTTTGACGATTCACGTACCTTCTGGCGAGGGACGAGCGGCTAATACGCTGGTGGCGATACGCCGCGGCGAGGTTATCGCGCAATACCAGAAGCTACACTTATACGATGCGTTTAATATACAGGAGTCGCGGCGCGTTGATGCCGGCCTGCAGATCCCGGCGCTGATTGACGTCGACGGGGTTCGGGTTGGCCTGATGACCTGTTATGATTTGCGCTTCCCGGAGCTGGCGTTAAGCCTCGCGCTGAGCGGCGCCGAGATCCTGGTTCTCCCCACCGCATGGGTAAGAGGGCCAATGAAGGAGCATCACTGGGCGACGCTGCTGGCCGCTCGGGCGCTGGATACGACCTGCTATATCGTGGCGGCGGGCGAGTGCGGCAGCCGTAATATTGGCCAAAGCCGGATTATCGATCCGCTCGGCACGACGCTGGCCGGCGCGGCGGACCGGCCGCAGATGATTTTTGCCGACGTTTCCGTGGATTATCTTCGCCAGGTGCGCGAGCGCTTGCCGGTGCTGCAGAACCGCCGCTTTGCGCCACCGCAATTATTGTGACGTTTTTTTAAACAGAGCTTGATTCACCTTGTTACAGATTGCTATTGTGTCCGCGCGTCAAATAGCCGTTAATTGTTCGCGTGTATGATGGCGTATTCGCAGATTGTTTTAGAGAAGAAGGTTAGCTATGGGTGAGATTAGTATTACCAAACTGCTGGTTGTCGCAGCGCTGATTATTTTAGTGTTTGGTACCAAAAAACTACGTACGCTGGGTGGAGACCTGGGTTCGGCTATCAAAGGCTTTAAGAAAGCCATGAACGACGACGACGATAGCGCGAAGAAAACCAGTGCGGAAGAAGAAACTCCGGCACAGAAGCTCTCTCATAAAGAGTAATTAAACGCCTGCTCCCCGACAGCGGGAGCAGGCTGCCGCCAGGCGTCAGCCTGCACGGATAAGAGGCCGCAGCGATTATCGTTGCGGCCTCTTTTTATATCCAGCAATGTTATTGGCAGAAAAAATGCAACTGACTGTAACCGCGCCGGCGGATTCGCTGTTGGCAAAAAGATGGCGTAACGGAAGGAGAGCTGACCGCCGCACGCGGGAAACGTGCAGCGGTCGAGGTTGTGAGTGAATTACTTCACTTCCATCCCTTTGGCCTGCAGATCGGCGTGATAGGACGAACGGACGAACGGGCCGCAGGCGGCGTGGGTGAAGCCCATCGCCATCGCTTCGGCTTTCATCTCTTCGAACTCGTCCGGGCTAACGTAGCGCTGTACCGGCAGGTGGTGACGGCTCGGCTGCAGATACTGGCCTAAGGTCAGCATCGTGACGCCGTGGCGACGCAGGTCGCGCATAACTTCAACGATTTCAGCGTTAGTTTCGCCGAGACCGACCATCAGACCTGATTTGGTTGGGATCTCCGGATGCGCTTCTTTGAAGTTTTCCAGCAGCTTTAACGACCAGTTGTAATCGGCGCCTGGGCGTACCTGGCGATAGAGACGCGGCACGTTTTCCAGGTTGTGGTTAAAGACGTCCGGCGGCGTAACCTTGAGGATTTCCAGCGCGCGATCCATACGGCCGCGGAAGTCCGGAACCAGAGTTTCAATCTTAATCGACGGGCTTTTCTCACGGATAGCGCTGATGCAATCGGCGAAATGCTGAGCACCGCCGTCGCGAAGGTCGTCGCGGTCGACGGAGGTCACGACGACGTACTTCAGGCCCATGTCGGCGATGGTTTGCGCGAGCTTCTGCGGTTCATTTGCATCAGGCGTCACCGGACGACCGTGTGCGACGTCGCAGAACGGGCAGCGGCGGGTGCAGATAGCACCGAGGATCATAAAGGTTGCCGTTCCGTGGTTGAAGCATTCCGCAAGATTCGGGCAAGAAGCTTCTTCGCACACGGAGTGCAAACCGTTCTTACGCATCGCTGCTTTGATACCCTGGATACGGGACGAGTCAGCCGGAAGTTTGATTTTCATCCATTCCGGTTTTCTGAGCAGAGCTTCACGCTCAGTTGCCACGTTTTTCACCGGGATAAGGGCCATTTTATCGGCGTCGCGGTACTTAACACCGCGTTCCATCACAATGGGTTTACTCATAGCGTGCGTGTTCCAGTTGCGAGTACGAAGGAAAACGAATTAATTCAAGTAAATGTTGTATTTATCAACTATTTTTGAATCAAGGACAGGCAGTATACCATTGATATGGGACAGAAAGCAGCCTACCTGTTCGGCAAATTGTAAAATAGTTGTTGTTTTATGCTTTCCCTCACGTGCGGTATGGTTTAAAAAGCCTGACGAATCGCCTCAATGACCTCATTTAGCAACGGTTCCTGGGCGCTGAGTTTGTTGTAATGCAGTGAAATATCGATATTTTCATCCGCGAGCGGCGGGTAGTCCAGCGCCGCCAGGGGCCACGTTTTGGCCAATAGCGAAAACATTCGCTTCGGCATCAGCCCCAGCATATCGCTCGCGCTAACCAGCGCTGCCTGAGTTAACAGATTGTAGCTGCTAAAACCGCAGCGGCGCTCCCCTGGCAGCTCCTGCAGCCGACGGTGCAGCGCCGCATAGCGCTGGCCCTCGGGCAGCAGCAGGGAAAACTCGTACTGACGAAGATGCTCTTCGTTGTACGGCATACCCAGCGCCGGATGCGCCTCACGGCAATACATCATCACCCGATCCTGAAACAGGACGTGATGCACGATCGACAGGCCGCTGTGCGCGTAGCTGTCGATCAGTAAATCCACCTGGCGCTGATTGAGCTGGCTGGTGGCGTCGATAATGGCGACATTATGCAGCAGCACCTGCGGGAAGCGAGGCTTCAGGGCTTGCGCAATTGTCGGCATGACCAGCGCGCCGACGGTGGGCGAGGTGGCGATGGTGATGACCCGCTGCTGATGCGGGCTACCGGTTAAATCCAGCGCGCTCAGGAAGGCTTCCATGCCCTGACTGATGTACTGATGGAGGTGCGTCGCGTAAGCGGTCGGCGTCACCCCCTGACCCTTGCGGATAAACAGCGGGTCGGGAAACAGCGCGCGGAGTTTATTCATCGACTGGCTAATGGCCGAGGGGGTGATATTCAGCACCCTGGCCGCATTCACGATGCCTTTGTGCACGTATACGGCTTCGAAAATAGTCAGTAAATTCAGATCAATATTACGCAGAATGCGGAATACCTGGCGATCGTTGAGCCGTTCGGTGGGTTCCGGTTGCGGATGATTTTTTTCCACTCTGCGCCTCCTGTCATAGCGAATAGCGCAAGTATAGCGGTCAGCGACGCCGCCGTTTGTGGCAATTAATTGCAAATATAATGGCTTAACAGAAGTCAGGCGCAAAACGCGCCCCGGGAAGCCGGGACGCGCGGATTTACCCTGCGGGAACGTACTCGTGAGGCGGGTTGTTGAGCAGCGCCAGCAGGTTGGCGACCAGGCGCGGCGCCACGATTTGCGGCACCGCTTCGGGCTGCCACTGGCGCATTTGCGCCATTTCCATTCCGGCGTAGCCGCAGGGATTAATCCGCAGGAACGGCGAGAGATCCATCGCGATATTTAGCGCCAGGCCGTGGAATGAGCACCCTTTGCGAATGCGTAAGCCCAGCGAACAGATCTTTTGCTCGCCGACGTAAACGCCGGGCGCATCGGCACGCGGATGGGATTCAATGCCATACTCCGCCAGCGTATTAACCACGGTCTGCTCGAGCAGCGTCACCAGTTCGCGCACGCCCAGCTTGCGGCGTTTGAGATTTAGCAGCACGTACATCACCTGCTGCCCCGGCCCGTGATAGGTCACCTGGCCGCCGCGATCGCTTTGAATGACCGGAATATCACCCGCCACCAGAACGTGTTCCGCTTTTCCCGCCTGGCCCTGGGTAAAGACCGGATGATGTTCAACCAGCCAGATTTCATCGAGGGTTGTCTCATCGCGCGAGTCGGTAAAGTCATGCATTGCCTGAGAGACAGGAGCGTAAGGCTGCAGGCCGAGTTGCCGAATGAGGATTTTATTGTGCTGCAAAACAACGTCTCCGCACAGAGAAGTGATTTAAGGCAGCGAGTATATCACAGCGGGGAAGGGGATTACCCGGCGCGGGGCCGGGTAACGGGATGGGTTACAGCACCATCCGGACGATCTCGATATTACCCAGCTCTTCGTACAGGGTTTCGACCTGTTCGATATGGGTGGCGTTGATGGTGATAGAAACCGAGTGGTAGTTACCTTTGCTGCTCGGCTTTACCTGTGGAGAGTAATCACCAGGCGCATGGCGCTGTACCACTTCCACCACCTGATCAACCAGCTCAGGCAACGCCTGCCCCATTACTTTGTAAGTAAATGGAGTAGGGAATTCAAGCAGTTCGTTAAGTTTGGTTTTCATGTCAGCTCCGGTGTTACGACAAAAAATAATAACTCCCACAAGATGTGGGAGTTATCAGGTTACTTTGATAGTTAGTATATGGGGATGTAAATCACACTTTCAAGCGTTCGATTTTTAACCAAACCAGTGGTGGAACATTAACTTAATGTAATCAATCATTTTGCCGAAGAAATTGCCTTCCGGGATCTCCTGCAGCACAACCAGCGGGCGCTGATCGATAGTTTTGCCGTCCAGCTGGAAGTTAATGGTACCGACAACCTGGTTTTTCTGCAGCGGTGCGTGCAGCTCGGTATTGTTCAGTACGTAGCTGGCTTTCAGATCTTTCATCCGACCGCGCGGAATGGTCAGATACACGTCCTTATCGACGCCCAGCGATGCGCGATCGCTATCGCCAAACCAGGCCGGCTCGGAAGAGAACTCTTTGCCCGCTTTCAGCGGATTCACGGTTTCAAAGAAGCGGAAGCCCCAGGTCAGCAGCTTTTTGCTTTCTGATTCACGGCCTTTATAGGTGCGACCCCCCATCACGGCGGAGATCAGACGCATCTGGCCTTCGGTCGCCGATGCGACGAGGTTATAGCCCGCTTTATCCGTGTGGCCGGTTTTAATACCGTCGACGTTGAGGCTGTTATCCCACAGCAGCCCGTTACGGTTGAGCTGGCGGATACCGTTGAAGGTGAACTCTTTTTCTTTGTAGATGGTGTATTCGTTCGGCACATCGCGGATCAGCGCCTGGCCAATCAGCGCCATATCGCGCGCGGAGCTGAACTGACCTTCGGCATCCAGGCCGTGAACGGTCTGGAAGTGGCTGTTTTTCAGGCCGAGGGCGTTGACGTAGCTGTTCATCAGGCTGACGAAAGCGTCCTGGCTACCGGCAACGAAGTCCGCCATCGCGACGCAGGCATCGTTCCCTGACTGCAGGTTGATGCCGCGGATCAGCTGAGAAACCGGCACCTGCATGCCTGGTTTGAGGAACATCAGGGAGGAGCCTTTAAATACCGGGTTACCGGTTGCCCACGCGTCGTTGCCCACGGTGACCAGATCGGACTCTTTGAATTTACCCGCTTTCATGGCCTGACCAATAACGTAGCTGGTCATCATTTTGGTCAGACTCGCCGGGTCGCGGCGTGAATCGGCGTTATTTTCCGCCAGCACTTTGCCTGAATTGTAATCGATAAGTATCCAGGATTCGGCGTCAATCTGCGGCGCGCCAGGGATCATGGTTTTGAGATTCAGGTCATCGGCGTGGGCTGCGGAGGAGAGCGCGGCAACGGAGAGGGCCGTAACGAGTAAACGTGCGGTGAAAGAGATCTTCATGGTCTGAACAACGGCATCCGTGATGGAGTTAAAAAAGTGCCTTACTATAACAAATGCTCTGCGGACCGGCATCCGACATTGCGCATGACTTTGTTAACGATTTTGTCATGCCCAATGCGATACGGACGGCGGTCCGACGCGTTTAGTTGGCGTGAGTAATAAATGACTGCAGCTGAGCTTCGCTTTGCAGGCGCTGCTGGACGGTACTGGCCTGCGGTTTGCTGCCGAATGGACCCAGCTGAATACGCCACACCGCGCCGTTTTGCACCACGCGGCCGGGAACCGAGAACTGCTGGCTCAAGCGCTGCTGGTACTGTCGGGCGCGCGCCTGGTCGCTAACGGCGCCAACCTGCACCACATAATCACCGCTGGCAGCAGCGCTGGAGCTGGTAGAGGCGGCGGCAACCGCAGTCGTCGCGGCGGCGGCTGGCGCAACGCTGCCCTGGATGGACCCGGGAGCGGTGACCGGCGCGGTTGATGCCGCAGCCTGAGCGACGGGTTCACTGCCTTCCAGCACGCCGTTATTCAACGGCGTAGGGGCGCCAAGGAAGCCGCTGCTGTTGACCGGTGCGCCGACGCTATCGTCTGATTTCAGCGTCGAGTTGCTGATGGCGCGCACGTCGGTTTGCACCGGCTGATCGGCTGAGACGCTGGTGCCGCCGTCCAGATCCGGACGCGCCGGTAGTGCATAGGTTTGTTTGGCGACGGTGGTACAGGCCATTCCCGGGCCTGAGAGCGAGCCGTCCGGCGCGACGACGATCGGGTCGATGCGCACTTTGGTATTATTCGAGGTGTTCAGGCGATCGGCGGAGGCGCGCGAAAGCGATATCACGCGATCGTTGCCGTACGGGCCGCGATCGTTAATGCGCACCACGATCATCCGGCCGTTGGCGACGTTAGTAATACGCGCGTAGCTAGGGATCGGCAGCGTAGGATGCGCAGCGGTGAGCTGGGTAGGATCGAAGGCTTCACCGGATGCGGTCAGGTTGCTGTTGGGCTCAGCATCATAAATCGCCGCCAGGCCGGTCTGGGTGAAATTAGACGGGTCCTGCACGATTTTATAGCTTTTACCGTCGCGTTCGTAATCCTGATTCGCCGTCGGATTCGGCGCTTCATAATGCGGATCGGCGCCGCTGATTTCTACGCTTGGGCCATTACATACCGCCGGCTGCGGTGTGCTGACGGTTTTTTGTTGAACGTCTTCACCCGAACATGCCGCCAGCAGCCCTGCTGCTATGCAGATCCCCAGCCATTGCTTACGCATTGCGAACCCCTTTAAACGCTTTTCGACAACATTTTTCTGTGGGTGTGGATCGACATTACGATACCAAACCCGGCCATCAAGACGATCAGGGCTGAGCCCCCGTAGCTGACCAGCGGCAACGGTACCCCCACCACTGGCAAAATACCACTCACCATACCAATATTTACGAAGACATAAACGAATAAAATCAACATTAAACCACCGGCCATTACCCGGCCAAAGGTGGTTTGCGCCTGGGCGGCAATCCACAGCCCGCGCATAATGAGCAGGATATAGAGCGCCAGCAGCACCAGCACGCCAATCAGCCCAAGCTCTTCAGCCAGTACCGCGAAGATAAAATCGGTATGTCGTTCCGGCAAAAATTCCAGCTGCGACTGGGTACCGTGCAGCCAGCCTTTCCCGCGCAATCCGCCGGAGCCAATAGCAATTTTAGACTGAATAATATGATAGCCGGCGCCCAGCGGGTCGGTTTCCGGGTCGAGCAGCATCATAACGCGCTGACGCTGATAGTCGTGCATCAGGAAGAACCACAGAATAGGGATAAACGCGGCGACCAGCACCACCGCTACGCCGATCAGGCGCCAGCTCAGCCCGGAAAGGAACAGCACAAACAGGCCGGAGAGGGCGATAAGAATAGAGGTCCCGAGGTCAGGCTGAGCCGCAACCAGCAGGGTCGGCAGGAAAATCAGCACCAGCGCAATGGCGGTATTTTTCAGCGAGGGCGGGCAAACGTCGCGGTTAATAAAGCGCGCCACCATCAGCGGAACGGCGATTTTAGCGATTTCCGAGGGTTGGAAACGAACGATGCCGAGATCCAGCCAGCGCTGGGCGCCTTTCGAGATAGCGCCGAAGGCATCCACCGCCACCAGTAAAATAATACAGAATATATAGAGATAGGGCGCCCAGCCTTCATAAACGCGCGGCGGGATTTGCGCCATGACGATCATAATCACGAAACCCATCGCGATCTGGCCGATTTTACGTTCCATCATCCCGATATCCTGGCCGCTCGCGCTCCAGATAACCAGCGCGCTGTAGGTCAGCAGCGCCAGCAGTATCAGCACCATCGTCGGGTCGAGATGGATTTTATCCCATAGCGATTTTTTGTTTGGATTATCGGTCATTATTGATCCTCCCCCGCCGTCACCGCCGGGTTTTCACTCGGCAGATTCGTGTTGTTATCACCCAGCATAATGTGATCGAGAATCTGGCGCATAATCGTACCGACAGCCGGGCCTGCGCCGCCGTTCTCGAGAATGATCGCCACGGCAACCTGGGGGTTGTTGTAAGGAGCAAACGCCGTCATGAGTTTATGGTCACGCAGGCGCTCAGCGATTCTGTGCGCGTTATAGGTTTCATTGGCCTTCAGGCCAAAGACCTGTGCCGTACCGGATTTCGCCGCGATTTTATAAGGCGCGCTGGCGAAGTACTTATGCGCGGTACCGTTGCCGCGGTTGGCAACGCCGAACATTCCGTCTTTGGCTATCTCCCAAAAACCGGAGTGAATATCGCCGACCGGCGGCTCGTGCGGCTGAACCCACGGCACCTGCTTGCCGTCTTCCACGGTGCTTTGCAGCAGATGCGGCACTTTTACCACGCCGTCGTTAATCAGGATCATCAGCGCCTTGTTCATCTGAATCGGCGTTGCGGTCCAGTAGCCCTGGCCGATACCGACCGGAATGGTGTCCCCCTGATACCAGGGCTTTTTAAAGCGCTTCAGCTTCCATTCACGGGTGGGCATATTCCCGGAGCGCTCTTCCGACAGGTCGATGCCGGTATAGTGGCCGTAGCCGAATTTATTCATCCATTCCGACAGGCGGTCGATGCCCATATCATAGGCAACCTGATAGAAATAGGTATCCGCAGACTCTTCCAGCGCTTTGGTCACGTTCAGGTGCCCGTGGCCCCATTTTTTCCAGTCGCGGTAGCGTTTATCGGAACCGGGCAGCTGCCACCAGCCGGGATCGAACAGGCTGGTATTGCGGGTGATAACGTTGGCGCTCAGCGCCGAGACGGCAACGTAAGGTTTCACCGTCGAGGCAGGCGGGTAGACCCCCTGGGTGGCGCGGTTGACCAGCGGCGTATTCGGATCGTTTAGCAGCCCGGAGTAGTCCTTGCTGGAGATCCCGTCAACGAACAGGTTCGGATCGTAGCTCGGGGTGGAAACCAGCGCCAGAACGCTGCCGGTGCGCGGATCGGTCACTACCACCGCGGCGCGGCTGCCGGCCAGCAGCGTTTCAATATACTGCTGCAGCTTGAGATCGAGGGTTAAATAGATATCGCGCCCGGCCTGCGGCGGTACCTCTTTGAGCTGGCGAATGACGCGGCCGCGGTTGTTGACCTCTACCTCTTCGTAGCCGGTCTGCCCGTGCAGGACGTCTTCATAGTAGCGTTCGATACCCAGCTTGCCGATATCGTGGGTTGAGGCGTAGTTAGCCAGCTTGCCTTCTTTATCCAGGCGATCGACGTCTTTATCGTTAATTTTTGAGACATAGCCGATAACGTGGGTGAGGGCGGAGTTGTAGGGATAATAGCGGCGCTTATAGCCTTTAACTTCGACGCCGGGAAAGCGGTACTGGTTGACCGCGAAACGGGCAACCTGCACTTCCGTCAGGTTAACCTTGACCGGAATAGAGGTGAAGCGATGGGAACGCGAGCGCTCCTTTTTAAAAGCGGCGATATCATCATCCGTGAGATCAATGACGTTACGCAGCGCGTCCAGCGTCTGCTGCACGTTATCGACTTTCTCCGGCATCATTTCAAGCTGGTAGATGGTGCGGTTCAGCGCCAGCGGCGTGCCGTTACGGTCATAGATAATGCCGCGGCTTGGCGGGATGGGAACCAGCTTGATACGGTTTTCGTTCGAGCGCGTCTGATAGTCCGTGTAACGGACTATCTGCACGTTATAAAGATTGGCAACCAGTATGCCGGTAAGCAGCAAAATCCCCAAAAAAGCGACCAGCGCCCGGCGCACAAACAGCGAGGATTCAGCCGTATAGTCGCGGAAAGAATTCTGTAATTTCATTCGCTGCTTAGTCTACCCTGGTCATCATTATTCACGGTGGTAAGGGTGGTTGGTTGTAATACTCCACGCCCGATACAGGCTCTCCGCAACCAGTACGCGTACCAGCGGGTGAGGCAAGGTCAGGGTGGAGAGCGACCAGCTCTGTTCCGCCGCGGCTTTACACGCCGGAGAAAGCCCCTCCGGGCCGCCGATCAGCAGGCTGACATCGCGGCCATCTTGCTTCCAGCGCTCCAGCTCGCGCGCGACCTGCGGCGTATCCCACGGTTTCCCCGGAATATCCAGGGTCACGATGCGGTTTTTACCCGCCGCCGCCAGCATCATTTCCCCTTCTTTTTCGAGGATACGCTTGATATCGGCATTTTTACCGCGTTTACCGGCGGGGATTTCCAACAGCTCGAACGGCATATCTTTTGGAAAACGACGCAGATACTCACTAAAGCCGGTCTGAACCCAGTCCGGCATTTTGGTGCCAACGGCCACCAGCTGCAGCTTCACGCCATTAACTCCAGAGTTTTTCCAGCTCGTACAGACGACGGCTCTCTTCCTGCATGACGTGAACCATGACGTCGCCAAGATCGACAACAATCCAGTCGGCGGCGCTTTCGCCTTCAACGCCCAGCGGCAGCATGCCGGCGGCGCGAGACTCTTGTACCACGTGGTCGGCGATGGACATTACGTGGCGCGTAGACGTGCCGGTGCAAATAATCATGCAATCTGTAATGCTGGATTTGCCATGAACGTCAATGGCTACGATGTCCTGACCTTTCAGGTCATCAATTTTGTCGATAACAAAATCCTGGAGTGCTTTACCCTGCAAGAGTTCCCCCTGGGTGAGTGAAGAGTGACAATAATAAACAGCCTGGCAGTATACCTGAACTCATAAAGAAGTCGGGATAAATGTCTGCCAACGGGCGTTGGAGGCGGCTATCATCCCATCCATCGCCGTCGATTGCATCGCCATTTTTGTAAAACATCTGTATGGCGGATACCTTCAGGCTGCGGAGAATAACAGCCTGCTCTGACCTGTCAATGGTCTGGGCTGAATTCTTCTTCCGCCCGCCAGATGGCCCGGCTATTTAGTACCCGCAGCGTGGTGAAATCTGCGCGAAGATCGAGCATGCTCCACGCGCCGTGCTCGATGGGGAAATGCCACATCGCCGCCGCTGGCATCTCCAGCAGCAGGGCGGTTAACAGGCTAAGCACGCCCTGATGGCCGACGATGAGCAGATGGTCAAGATGCTGATACTGCGCCAGCTCCTCGCTAAATACCGCTACCCGGCGGGCAAAATTCTGAAAACTCTCGCCGTTGGTCGGCGCCGCGTGCTGCCAGTCCGCGCACCAGGCGGCATAGTTTTCCGCATCTTCGTGCTGCAAATCCCGATGGTGGCGCATTTCCCAGTCGCCGAAGAACATCTCATTGAGGCCAGGAATAATCTCGCGGGGGATCTCTCTGCCGTCCAGCAGCAGGCTGGCGGTGCGCTGGGTACGCTCAAGCTCGCTGCAAAGAACGTGGTCGAATGGAACCGCCTGCAGGCGTTGACCAAGCCAGCTGGCCTGGGCCTCGCCGCGTTCGGTCAGGGGGGTTGGGGCCCGTCCGCTGTACAGACCGGCGGCGTTAGCCTGGGTTTCGCCATGACGAACTAACCATAATCTCATGATCATCCTCACTGAGCCGAAAGGGGAGCGCTGGCCGGGCACCCGCGCTGAGGGTTAGCAATAAAGCTTTTGCTGATGGATGTAATCCAGGACGGCTGCCGGCAGCATATCGGCACAGGATTCGCCTTGTTCAAGCCGCTGGCGAATGAGGGTGGCTGAAATATCAAACCACGGCGTTTCCGCCAGATAGATAGCCCCGGCGGGACGGCGGTGCAGCTGCTCGACATCGTGCGTTAAATGCTTATCAAGCCACTGCTGGTCCTCCGGGCGCTGCATTACCAGCGGATAGCCCGGACGGCGGCAAACGATCAGGTGCACGTTATCAAGAATGCTGGCGTAGTTGTGCCAGGTCGGGAAGGTGAGCAAAGAGTCCTGGCCGATGATAAATGCCAGCGACGGCTTTGGCCCCTGCTCCTGGCGCCACTCCTGCAGCGTTTGCGCCGACCAGGAGGGCGTCTGGCGCTGCAGTTCGCGCTCATCCAGCACGAACAGCGGATTGTCAGCGATAGCCAGTTCGAGCATATGCTTGCGCTGGGCGCTGGTTGCCTCGGGCTGTGGACGATGCGGCGGCACGTTGTTAGGAACGATAATCACTTTTCCCAGGCCGATCTGATTTGCCAGAATCTCGACCGGTTTGAGGTGACCGTAATGCACCGGATCGAAGGTACCACCGTACATTGCCTGCAGCTGCGCCATATCAACCATCAATAAACACGTCCGCCAGCGCTTTGTGGCAGAGCAATAAGGAAAGACTCTCTAACTCGGGCCAGATGCTGGTTCCGTAATCCTGCTTGAAGGTGAGCTCTGTGCGGGTAAGCAGGGTGACGGCCTGACGCAGCTGATCGCTACCGAGGCGCGTGAGCGCGTCAGTCAACAGCGGCCGGCGGTTTTGCCACACGCGATGCTTATCGAACAGCGAGCGCAGCGGCGTATGGGCCGACTGGCGCTTCAGGTTCACCAGCAGCAGCAGCTCTCGCTGCAGCGTACGCAGCAGGATTGCGGGTTCGCTGCCTTCGAGCCGGAGCTGCTGCAGAATATGCAGCACGCGCTTGCTTTTGCCTGCCAGCAGCGCATCGACCCAGTGATACGGCGTAAAGTGGGCGGCATCGTTTACCGCCTGCTCTACGCGCGGCAGCGTGAGCTTGCCGTCTGGCCACAGCAGGGACAAACGCTCCAGCGCCTGCGACAGCGCCAGCAGGTTGCCTTCGTAGCAGTAGCACAGCAGCTGGCTGGCCGCGTCGTCAAGCTGCAGATTGTTCTGCTTTGCGCGCGCGGCGAGCCAGCGCGGCAGCTGGGCATATTCCGGCGTTTGACAGCTTACCTGCACCGCGCGGCTGGCGAGGGCGGTGATCCAGGCGGCGTTCTCCTGCGCTTTGGTCAACTTACTGCCGCGTACAATCAGCAGCAAATCGTCATGCAGCATGCCGATAAGCGTCGCCAGCTGTTCGTTAATGGCCGCATTGGGGCCATTTTCAGGCAGGATCAGGAGCAGCGTCTGACGGCTGGCGAACAGGCTCATGGCCTGACTCAGCGAGAAGAGAGCGTGCCAGTCGGTGCTGGCGTCAATCGTAGCGGTATGGTGTTCGATAAAGCCCTGAACGGCAGCGGCTTCGCGAATGGCATCCTGACTTTCCTGCAGCAGCAGAGGATCGCCACCCAGCAGTAAATAGGCTGCGCGCAGCCCTTCATTGAGCTGCGCGCGGAGCTGTTCCGGGTACAACCGAATCATCAGTTACCCAGCGTGGTGGAGACGCGATTGCCGGAGGTGGAGGAGGCTGGGGTCGTGGTGACCGGCTTCTCCTCGCCTTTGGTGGCTTCGACATCCGCAACGTGGACGCTTGGCAGCTTACGAATCAGCTGCTCTGCCGCTTTGTCGTACATCTCCTGGATTATCATATCCTGCTCGGCATCTTTCGCTAACGCCGCCTGCGGGTTATCGAAGAACGAGCGGTAGACTTTCGTCGTGATCGGATAGATATCATGGCCCGGGATCAGCACGCTGGCATGAACCGTCATCACCATCTGGTATTCCGCGGTACGCCCGTCCTGGAAAATGGAGGCCGTATCTTTCTGAATAGATGATGATTCCAGACGCAGAGAAGGAACATCCTTACGCAGCGTGCTGCCATCGATCAGTTCAACCCCGTTCAGGCGCAGCTGGTTACGCACCGAACGGCTCAGCGGGCCATTCGGATCGCCCGACTGGAAGATCATGGTTTTCATTGCGGTTGGGACCTGGGTAGTACTCCGCAGGTGCCAGCCGCATCCGGCGGTGATTAACACCGCCAGAGATAACAACAATGTTGCCAGATATCGCACGCTTCCTCCTGCGCTTAGCCAACGACCAGATTGAGCAGTTTGCCCGGAACGTAGATCACTTTACGTACGGTGACGCCGTCGAGATACTTCGCGACCAGATGTTCCTGACCCGCGCGGGCGCGGACCTGATCTTCGGTGGCATCGACCGGTACGGTAATTTTACCACGAACCTTACCATTAACCTGGACGACGACCAGAGTGGTATTTTCCACCATGGCGCTGTCGTCGGCGACCGGCCACGGCGCGCTGTCGATATCGCCTTCGCCGCCCAGCTCTCGCCATAAGGTGAAGCAAGCGTGCGGGGTGAACGGGTTGAGCATACGCACTACCGCCAGCAGCGCTTCACGCATCAGCGCGCGATCCTGCTCGCCTTCCTGCGGCGCTTTCGCCAGCTTGTTCATCAGCTCCATGATCGCCGCGATCGCGGTGTTGAAGGTCTGACGACGGCCGATATCATCGGTGACTTTAGCAATCGTTTTGTGCACATCGCGACGCAGCGCCTGCTGATCTTCGCTCAGGCTGGCAGCGTCGAGGGCGATGGCCGGACCCTGAGTGGTGTGCTCGTAAACCAGTTTCCAGACGCGCTTCAGGAAGCGGTTTGCCCCTTCAACGCCGGACTCCTGCCATTCGAGGGTCATATCAGCCGGAGAGGCGAACATCATGAACAGACGCACGGTATCCGCGCCGTAGCGTTCAACCATCACCTGCGGGTCGATGCCGTTGTTCTTCGACTTGGACATTTTGCTCATGCCGGTATACACCAGCTCGCGGCCCTGCGGATCGAAGGCTTTAACGATACGGCCTTTCTCGTCGCGCTCGACGGTGGCATCAACCGGGGAGACCCAGTTACGCTCGCCGTTTTCGCCGACGTAGTAGAACGCGTCCGCCAGAACCATCCCCTGACACAGCAGCTGCTTAGCCGGCTCGTCAGAGTTAACCATGCCCGCGTCGCGCATCAGCTTGTGGAAGAAGCGGAAGTACAGCAGGTGCATGATCGCATGTTCAATACCGCCGATATAAATATCAACCGGCAGCCAGTAGTTCGCCGCTTCCGGGTCCAGCATGCCCTGGTCGTACTGCGGGCAGGTATAGCGCGCGTAGTACCAGGAGGATTCCATAAAGGTATCAAAGGTGTCGGTTTCACGCAGCGCAGGCTGGCCGTTGACGGTGGTTTTAGCCCACTCAGGGTCGGCCTTAATCGGGCTGGTGATGCCATCCATGACCACGTCTTCCGGCAGAATAACCGGCAGCTGATCTTCCGGGGTCGGCATTACGGTGCCGTCTTCCAGGGTAACCATCGGGATCGGCGCGCCCCAGTAGCGCTGACGGGAAACGCCCCAGTCGCGCAGACGGTAGTTCACTTTACGCTCGCCAACGCCCATCGCCGCCAGCTTGTCGGCGATGGCGTTGAAGCCCGCTTCAAAGCTTAGCCCGCTGAATTCGCCGGAATTGAACAGCACGCCTTTTTCCGTCATCGCCTGCCCGGAGAGGTCAGGTTCAGAGCCGTCTGCCGCGAGGATAACCGGTTTGATGTTGAGGCCATATTTGCTGGCAAACTCATAGTCGCGCTGGTCGTGGCCTGGAACCGCCATCACCGCGCCGGTACCGTACTCCATCAGCACGAAGTTGGCCGCCCATACCGGAATAGCTTCGCCGGTCAGCGGGTGAATCGCTTTAAAGCCGGTGTCGACGCCTTTTTTCTCCATCGTCGCCATTTCAGCTTCTGCGACTTTGGTATTGCGGCATTCGTCGATAAATGCAGCCAGCGCCGGGTTATTGGCCGCCGCCTGCTGTGCCAGCGGGTGGCCCGCGGCTACGGCCAGGTAGGAGCAGCCCATAAAGGTATCAGGACGAGTCGTGTAGACGGTCAGCTTGTCGGCGTAGTCGTTGACGTTGAAGGAGATTTCTACCCCTTCAGAACGGCCGATCCAGTTGCGCTGCATGGTCTTGACGGTATCCGGCCAGTGATCCAGATTATCCAGATCTCTCAGCAGTTCGTCGGCGTAGGCGGTAATTTTGATAAACCACTGCGGGATCTCTTTACGCTCAACCTTGGTATCGCAGCGCCAGCAGCAGCCGTCGATAACCTGTTCGTTGGCGAGAACGGTCTGGTCGTTAGGGCACCAGTTCACCGCGGAGGTTTTTTTGTACACCAGGCCTTTTTTATACAGTTCGGTGAAGAACTTCTGCTCCCAGCGGTAGTATTCCGGGGTGCAGGTCGCCACTTCACGGCTCCAGTCGTAGCCGAAGCCCAGCTTTTTCAGCTGGTTTTTCATGTAGGCGATGTTGTCATAGGTCCACGGCGCCGGCGACGTATTGTTTTTCACCGCCGCGCCTTCTGCAGGCAGGCCGAAGGCATCCCAGCCGATTGGCTGCAGGACGTTTTTGCCGAGCATACGTTGGTAGCGGGCAATCACATCGCCGATGGTGTAGTTACGCACGTGGCCCATGTGTAGTCGGCCAGAAGGATAAGGTAGCATCGACAGGCAGTAGTACTTCTCTTTGCTCTCGTCTTCAGTGACTTCAAATGTACGATTATCGTCCCAGTGAAGCTGGACTTTCGATTCTATCTCTTCCGGGCGGTATTGCTCTTGCATGGCAGCCAGTGGTCCTGTTTTCAATACAGCTACATATGTAGCCAATGGATGTGTTATCTCAGATCGGCATAGCATAGCCCAAACGCCCACGTCAAAACAGCCTTTCGCACATTAACATCGGCAAAAGCGGCGGAGAATATTTAGCGACTCTGTGGCCTGGATGGCAAAGCAGCCGGCAGATAACGTCTATTATTAGAATAAGTTAACCACACTGGAGGCGAAATGATGAACAAGGTTGCTCAATTCTACCGCGAGCTGGTGTCAACGCTCAGCGAACGGTTACGCAGTGGAGAGCGTGATATAGACGCGCTGGTGGAGCAGGCGCGGGTGAAAATCAGCCAGTCTGGTGAGTTAACGCATCGCGAAGTTGAGACGCTGACTAAGGCGGTAAGGCGCGATCTGGAAGAGTTTGCCCGCAGCTATGAAGAGAGCCAGGATGAGCTGACGGACAGCGTATTTATGCGGGTCATAAAGGAGAGCCTGTGGCAGGAGCTGGCCGATATTACGGATAAAACTCAGCTGGAGTGGCGCGAGGTGTTTCAGGACCTGAACCACCACGGCGTGTACCATAGCGGCGAGGTGGTCGGGCTGGGTAATCTGGTGTGCGAGAAGTGCCACTACCATCTGGCGGTTTACACCCCGGACGTGCTGCCGCGCTGCCCGAAGTGCGGCCACGATCAGTTCCAGCGCCGGCCGTTCGAACCTTAATATTGCGTTGAGAATTGCCGTGAACAGCGCGCACGGACCCGTGCGCGCCTGACCGTTAGTGGAGGATTTTGGCGAGGAAGTCTTTTGCGCGTTCGGACTGCGGGTTGGCGAAAAATGCTTCTTTATCGGCATCTTCGACGATCTTCCCTTCATCCATAAAGATCACCCGGTTGGCGACCTTGCGCGCGAAGCCCATTTCGTGGGTCACCACCATCATGGTCATCCCTTCGTTTGCCAGTTCGACCATGACGTCCAGCACTTCGTTGATCATCTCCGGATCCAGCGCCGAGGTCGGTTCGTCAAACAGCATGGCAATCGGATCCATGCACAGCGCGCGGGCGATAGCCACGCGCTGCTGCTGGCCGCCTGAAAGCTGCGCCGGATATTTTTCCGCGTGGGCGGAAAGCCCCACGCGCTCCAGCAGCTTCAGCCCTTTGGCGCGGGAAGCGGCCTTATCGCGGTTGAGCACTTTTACCTGCGCCAGCGTCAGGTTGTCGATAATCGACAGATGCGGAAACAGTTCGAAGTGCTGGAATACCATCCCGACGCGGGAGCGCAGTTTGGCGAGGTTGGTTTTTTTATCGTTCACCCTGGTGCCGTCAACGGTTATCTCGCCCTGTTGAATCGGCTCCAGGCCGTTAACGGTTTTAATCAGCGTTGATTTTCCCGAGCCGGACGGCCCGCAAACCACTACCACTTCACCTTTTTTCACTTCCGTGGAGCAATCGGTCAGCACCTGAAAGTGACCATACCATTTTGAAACGTTTTTCAGGGTAATCATTACACAGTCCTTTTCTTCAACCAACTGACCAACAGCGATGCGCTGAGACTAATTGCAAAATAAACGGCACCTGCGAACAGGATCATTTCGACCTGGGTTCCGTCACGCTCGCCGATAGTGGACGCGGTGCGGAAGAAATCTGCCAGGCTCAGAACATAGACCAGCGAGGTATCCTGGAACAGGACGATCCCCTGGGTTAACAGCAGCGGCACCATCGCGCGAAAGGCCTGCGGCAGGATAATCAGCTTCATCGACTGCCAGTGGGTCATCCCCAGCGCCAGCGCGGCGCTGGACTGCCCGCGGGAGATGCTCTGGATTCCCGCGCGGATAATTTCCGAATAGTACGCCGCTTCAAACATGGAGAACGCAATCATGGCCGAAATGAGCCGGATATCGGTCTTCGGCGACAGGCCAAGCACGTTCTGTAAAAAGCCGGGAACAATCAGATAAAACCACAGCAGCACCATCACCAGCGGGATGGAGCGGAATACGTTGACGTAGGTTTTGGCAAACCACGCCAGCGGTAAAAAGCTCGACAGACGCATAACCGCCAGAAGGGTGCCCCAGACAATACCGATAACGATGGCGATAACGGTAATTTTCAGGGTGATGACCAGTCCTGCCAGCAGATACGGCATGGATGGAACGATGGAACTCCAGTCAAAATCGTACATTATTATTTGCCCCCCAAATTGCCCGGCAGGCGAACTTTGCGCTCAACCACATACATAATCAGCATAATCACCGCGTTAATGAACACATAGGCGAGGGTAATTGCGGTAAACGACTCCCAGGCGTGGGCGGAGTAATCCAGCAGCTTGCCCGCCTGCGCCGCCATATCCGCCAGCCCGATGGTGGAGGCGATAGCCGAGTTTTTTACCAGGTTCATCATTTCCGACGTCATCGGCGGGACGATAACCCGATAGGCGTTGGGCAGCAGCACGTAGCGATAGGTCTGCGGCAGGGTGAGGCCCATTGCCAGCCCGGCGTTTTTCTGCCCGCGCGGCAGCGACTGGATCGCCGCCCGCACCTGCTCACACACGCGGGCGGCGGTAAACAGCCCGAGGCAGAGCATGGAGGAGATAAAGAACTGAATATTTGGGTCCAGCTCGGACTTGAACCACATGCCGATATTTTCCGGCAGCAGTTCCGGCACGACCAGGTACCAGGTAAAGAACTGCACGATCAGCGGAACGTTACGGAACAGTTCGACGTAGCAGGTGCCGATGCTGGATAACAGTCGATTAGGCGCGGTACGTAAAATACCGAAGAGCGAGCCGACGAGAAAAGCGATAACCCAGGCGGTAACCGACAGGGCGACGGTGACCTGAAAGCCGCTCCATAGCCAGCCCAGATAGGTGGTGTTGCCGAACGGGGCCTGTTGCAGGAATATCCCCCAGTTCCAGTCTATTGACATAAATGACTCCTGGAAAAAAAAGGGTAGCAGCGCTACCCTCGAAGATCCTTGTCCAGCGTACTTCGGTATTCGCGGCGGCTGGGGAACGACCAGCCACCGTATAGTCTGTCCGTGCTGTGACAACAATCGGGAGGGCAGGATGTCCTGCCCCTTGTTTTTTTAATTAGTTAAGAGCCTTGTCATTAGGTGATTTGAACAGCGCCTTCATATCTTCAGAGAGTTCGAAGTTCATATTCAGGTTCTTCGGCGGGATTGGGTTTTTGAACCACTTGTCGAACCATTTTGCCGCTTCGCCAGAGGTCTGCGCCTTGGCGACGGTGTCGTCTACCAGAGTTTTGAACTGCGGATCGTCTTTACGCAGCATACAGCCGTAGGCTTCCTGGGACTGCGGCGTGCCGATGATTTCCCAGTTGTCCGGTTTCTTGGCCTTAGCGCGTTCGCCGGCCAGCAGCGCGTCATCCATCATAAAGGCCACCGCGCGGCCGCTTTCCAGAGTACGGAAGGAGTCGCCGTGATCCTTGGCGCTGATGATGCGCATATTCATTTTTTTCTCATCGTTCAGCTTATGCAGCAGAATTTCTGAGGTTGTCCCGGAAGTGACCACGACGGCTTTATCTTTCAGGTCAGCAAAGTCTTTGATCGCGCCACCTTTTTTCGCCAGCAGGCGGGTGCCGACGACAAAAATGGTGTCAGAGAAAGCAGCCTGTTTCTGCCGCTCCAGGTTGTTGGTCGTGGAGCCACATTCGAAATCGTAGGTCCCGTTTTGCAGCAGCGGAATACGGTTCTGCGAGGTGACCGGAATCAGTTTTACCTGCAGGTCAGGTTTGTTCAGCTTCTTCTTGATAGCATCGACAATGGCGTTGGAGTAATCCTGCGAGTAGCCGACGACCTGCTGCTGGTTATCGTAGTAGGAGAACGGTACGGATGATTCGCGATGGCCAACGACGATCACGCCGTTTTTGGCAATTTTATCCAGAGTGCTCTGGCCTGTAGCCGGTGCGGCATCTTCCGCGTGCGCCAGGCCGGCGGTCATACCCATGACCAGCATAGCTGTGGCCAGTTTACGTAATTGCATATCCAACTCCTTATCCGCAGCGCCAGGGACGCCATTGATGCCCATTGTGAGTGTGTCTGTGTTTTATTATCGCTGCTGCCTTTAAGTGCAGCGTTTGTATGTGTTTGTTAGCATTTAGTTTGGCTTAATGTAAAGATTTTGCTGTTATATTGTTTATTTTTGCGAAGTGGTCCGCACCATTTAAAGGCAAAAATCGTTCATTGCACCAAAATAGCGCGCAGCAGGTTTACCTGTGGTGCAACCCGGTTGTACCAGCAGCCATAGCGGCGCGATGTAAGTATATTAAGCAATGGGCGTGCCAGATTAGGCGGGAAGAGAAAAATCCCCGGCGATGCGTCTCACCGGGGCGGGGCGGAGAAGGGCTTAGCGGCGGCGTTGACGCAGGCTCATCAGCAGCGCGCCGAAACCAAACAGCGCGGTCAGCGACCACAGCGGCCAGTTGCCGGTACGGGCGTATGGGGTCAGGCCCGTCGTCGGCGTCACCTTCGTGGTTAACACGGCGCGGGTGAACTGCGGGATCATGTCCTGAATTTCCCCCCGAGGACCAATGACGGCGGTAATGCCGTTATTGGTGCTGCGCAGCAGCGGGCGCGCCAGCTCCAGCGCCCGCATGCGCGCCATCTGGAAGTGCTGCCAGGGGCCTATCGACTTGCCAAACCAGGCGTCGTTGGAGATGGTCAGCAGGAAGTCGGTATCCGGGCGGAAATTATCGCGCACCTGCTCGCCGAGAATGATCTCGTAGCAGATGGCGGCCGTCAGCTTCAGGTTGTGCGCCACCAGCTGCGGCTGAACGTACGGGCCGCGGCTGAAGGAGGACATCGGCAGATCGAAGAACGGCGCCAGCGGACGCAGAATCGATTCCAGCGGTACAAACTCGCCAAACGGAACCAGATGGTTCTTGTTGTAGCGATCGGTGGAGCCGTAGCTGTAAGGGTTATCCTTGCCCAGCGTAATGATGGTGTTGTAGGTATCGTATCGATTCTGCTTGTTCAGCCGGGCATCGACGATGCCGGTCACCAGCGAACTGTTTTTCGACCGCAGCAGGTCATCCATCATGGTGAGGAAATTCTGCTGATTGATCTCCAGATCCGGAATGGCGGATTCGGGCCAGATAATCAGCTGGGATGAGCCCATATGCGGCTGGGTCAGATCCAGATAGGTCTTCAGCGTGTTGAACAGCTGTTTTTCATCCCACTTCAGGGCCTGAGGAATATCGCCTTGCACCAGCGACACTTCGGTCGCGCGCTCCGGCAGCAGCTGATACCACTGGATGTAGCGCAGCGGGAAGGGCAGGGCGAAGAGCACCGCGGCGACGATCAGCGGTTTCCAGCTGCGCCGGACGACGGCCAGCGCCAGCAGGCCGCTGACCACCATCAGCAGGAAGTTAATCGCCTCGACGCCCACGATCGGGGCTAAGCCTTTCAGCGGGCCGTCAATCTGGCTGTAGCCAAACTGCAGCCACGGGAAGCCGGTCAGCACCCAGCCGCGCAGGAACTCGGTGATTTGCCAGACTACCGGCGCGGCGATGGCGACGCGCAGCCAGCTGGTTTTCGGCCACAGGCGGGAGAGCAGGCCGGCGAACAGCCCGGTGTACAGCGACATATACGCCGCCAGCAGCACCACGAGGAACACGTTGACCGGGCCAGGCATGCCGCCAAACTGCGCGATGCTGACGTAGACCCAGTTAATCCCCGAACCGAACAGCCCCATGCCCCAGAAGAAACCAATCCAGGTGCTCTGCAAAGGACGACGGTTAAGGGTTAAGCCCTGCAGGCCGATGAGCGAAATAATCGCCGCGGGCCAGATGTCATAAGGAGAAAAAGCCAGCGTTCCGCTGGCTCCGAATAGTAGCGCCAGCAGCAGGCGTACGCGCTGGCGTTCGAGAAGAGAGGCAAATACCATTTAGGTTAATCGTCCCGTGTGATTAGTCTTCCAGCTTCGGCTGCGGCGCGTCGTCAGGAAGTTTGACATGTACCTGGATAATACGTCGGCTATCGGCCATTGCGACCTTGAATTGGTAACCATCAATGTCGATAGACTCGCCGCGAGCCGGCAGATGGCCAAAGGCCTGCATCACCAGTCCGCCAATGGTATCAACTTCTTCATCGCTGAAGTGGGTGCCGTAGGCTTCGTTGAAGTCTTCAATGGAGGCCAGCGCGCGGACCGTCCAGGTGTGGCGGCTCAGCTGACGAAAATCGATATCTTCTTCTTCATCGTATTCGTCTTCGATCTCACCGACGATAAGTTCAAGGATGTCTTCAATGGTCACCAGACCGGAGACGCCGCCAAACTCATCGATAACGATAGCCATATGATAACGCTGGGAGCGGAACTCTTTCAGCATTCGGTCGACCCGCTTGCTTTCAGGCACGACAACCGCCGGGCGTAACACTTTTTCCATGCTGAAGGCTTCGGAGTCGCTGCGCATAAACGGCAGCAGATCTTTGGCCATCAGAATCCCTTCGATGTGATCTTTGTCTTCGCTGATCACCGGGAAACGCGAGTGGGCGGATTCGATGATGACATCGAGGCACTCGTCCAGGGTCTGGTTGCGTTTCAGGGTAATCATCTGCGAGCGGGGGATCATAATATCGCGGACGCGCTGGTCGGCGATGTCCATTACCCCTTCGAGCATATCGCGCGTATCTTCGTCGATAAGATCGTTCTGCCCGGAATCACGGATCAGCGCCAGCAGTTCATCACGGTTTTTGGGTTCTCCGTGAAAGAGCTGGCTGAGTAACAGGGAGAAGAATCCCTTTTTGCTGTTTACTGTGTCACTACTGTGTGAGTTGTCGTCGCTCATGGCGTCGTGTGGGTTCTCATGTTAGTTAAATCGTCGCACGTCGCGCGTATACTCAGCGCCCGGCATAGCGGCCAGTCGCCGGCAAAGCCGGCGGCAGGTTATTCCTTCTCGGCAATGTACGGATCCTCATAGCCCAGAGCAAGCATTATCTCTGTTTCGAGGCTTTCCATCTCTTCCGCTTCTTCATCAACGATATGGTCATAGCCCAGCAGGTGCAGGCTGCCATGAATAACCATATGCGCCCAGTGCGCTTCCAGCGGTTTTTCCTGCTCTTTCGCTTCCTGCTCAACCACCTGGCGGCAGATGATCAAATCGCCGAGCAGCGGCAGCTCGATACCCGGCGGCGCTTCGAAGGGGAATGACAGGACGTTGGTCGGCTTATCCTTGCCGCGATAGGTCAGATTTAGCTCGTGGCTCTCGGCTTCGTCTACCAGGCGAACGGTAACTTCCGACTCTTCCTGGAACTGCGGGATCACGGCATCCAGCCAGCGCTGAAACTGCGCTTCATCCGGCAGCCCGCCGTTCTCTTCGCAAGCCAGCTGTAAATCGAGAATGACCTGACTCATTTCTGCTCCTGTTCCTGGGCTTCGCGTTTGCGCTCGGCGGCCAGTTCTGCTTTACGTTTTTGATCCGCTTCTTCCCACGCTTCATAGGCATTGACGATACGGGCAACCACCGGGTGGCGCACCACGTCTTCGCTATTGAAGAAGTTGAAGCTGATTTCATCGACTTCCGCCAGAACTTCGATGGCGTGGCGGAGGCCGGATTTGGTGCTGCGCGGCAGGTCAATCTGGGTGACGTCGCCGGTGATCACCGCTTTAGAATTAAAGCCGATACGGGTCAGGAACATCTTCATCTGTTCGATGGTGGTGTTCTGGCTTTCATCGAGAATGATAAAGGCGTCGTTCAGCGTACGGCCGCGCATGTAGGCCAGCGGCGCGACTTCAATCACGTTGCGCTCGATCAGTTTCTCAACTTTCTCAAAGCCCATCATTTCGAACAGCGCATCGTACAGCGGGCGCAAATAGGGGTCGACCTTCTGGCTCAGATCCCCCGGCAGGAAGCCCAGCTTCTCACCGGCCTCAACGGCGGGGCGGGTCAGCAGAATACGACGCACGTCCTGACGTTCAAGAGCATCGACCGCGGCGGCAACCGCCAGATAGGTTTTCCCGGTACCGGCAGGGCCGACGCCGAAGGTGATATCGTGGTCGAGAATATTAGCGACGTACTGCGCCTGGTTTGGCGTACGGGGCTTGATAACGCCACGCTTGGTCTTGATATTAATGGCCTTGCCGTACTCAGGGACGCTCTCGGCGCTCTGCTCCAGCACGCGGGCCTCTTTGATGGCAAGGTGAATCTGTTCCGGCTCGATATCGTTAATCTGCCCGCGCATTGGGGCGGTATCGACGTACAGGCTGCGCAGAATATCCGCAGCCGCGTTCACGCATATTGGGCGTCCGGTCAGCTTAAAGTGATTGTCACGGCGGCTGATTTCGATGCCCAACCGGCGCTCAAGCTGTTTGATGTTGTCGTCAAACGGGCCGCACAGTCCAAGCAGGCGCGCGTTGTCCGCTGGCTCCAGGGTGATTTCACGGGTTTCTGTGTTCAAGCTGTTCCTCTTATCTGCGTTTTGCCGGGCGGTAAAAAGGTATACCCGCCTTCATGCAGGCGTTACCCCGGCGGGTAAGGAAATTATTCACGTCACGGGAATATGGCGCAAGCATTGCTATGAATATTGGGTCCGGGAGAGGAAATACAAGGCCTGCCGGAGCCGGCAGGCCTGAACGGATTAAGGCTGATAAAGCGTGACGCCCGAATCGTTTTCTTTACGGGTCCGCGCGATGACGGATTGCGGTGATTCCACAATGCGCAGCCCCATTTCCTCTTCGGTACGCACGATTTTTCCGCGCAGCGAGTTGGTGTAGACGTCGACGATCTCGACATCGACAAACTTGCCGATCATATCCGGCGTCCCTTCGAAGTTGACGACCCGGTTATTTTCGGTGCGCCCGGTGAGCTCCATAATGCTCTTGCGGGAGGTCCCTTCGACCAGAATACGCTGGGTGGTGCCGAGCATCCTGCGGCTCCAGGCCATCGCCTGCTGGTTGATGCGCTCCTGCAGAATATACAGGCGCTGTTTCTTATCTTTTTCCGGAACGTCGTCGACCATATCCGCCGCCGGCGTCCCCGGCCGCGCGGAGAAGACAAAGCTGTAGCTGACGTCGAGATTAACATCGGCAATCAGCTTCATGGTCTTTTCGAAATCGTCGTTGGTTTCGCCAGGGAAGCCGACGATAAAGTCGGAGCTGATCTGGATATTCGGCCGCGCCTCGTACAGCTTGCGAACGATGCCTTTATATTCCAGCGCCGTGTGGGTGCGCCCCATCAGGTTCAGCACGCGGTCAGAGCCGCTCTGAACCGGCAGATGCAGGAAGCTTACCAGCTCCGGGGTGTCGCGATAGACGTCGATAATGTCATCGGTAAATTCAATCGGGTGGCTGGTGGTGAAGCGAATGCGATCGATCCCGTCGATCGCCGCGACCAGACGCAGCAGATCGGCAAAGCTGCCGGTGGTGCCGTCGTAGTTTTCACCGCGCCAGGCGTTAACGTTCTGTCCGAGCAGGTTGACCTCGCGGACGCCCTGAGCCGCCAGTTGGGCAATCTCGAACAGGATATCGTCAGAAGGACGGCTGACCTCTTCGCCGCGGGTATAGGGCACCACGCAGTAGGTACAATACTTGTTGCAGCCTTCCATAATGGAGACGAACGCCGTCGGTCCGTCGGCGCGAGGTTCCGGCAGACGGTCGAACTTTTCGATTTCCGGGAAGCTTACGTCGACCACCGGGCGGCGGTTGCCGCGCACCGAGTTAATCATTTCCGGCAGGCGATGGAGCGTCTGCGGGCCAAAAATAATGTCGACATAGTGGGCGCGCTGACGGATGAGCTTGCCTTCCTGCGAGGCGACGCAGCCGCCGACTCCGATAATCAGGTTGGGATTTTTTTCTTTCAGTAATTTCCAGCGGCCCAGCTGGTGGAAGACTTTTTCCTGGGCCTTCTCACGGATTGAGCAGGTATTGAGCAGCAGTACATCCGCTTCTTCCGCGATTTCAGTGAGCTGATACCCGTGCGTGGCATCCAGCAGATCGGCCATCTTTGATGAATCGTATTCGTTCATCTGACAGCCCCAGGTTTTAATATGGAGTTTTTTTGTCATCGACATGCTCATGCTCAATTATAGATATCCAAAATGACGGGTACAGATGCCCTATGAATTTCGAATTGCAGGCGGCAGGCCGCAAAATCGCAGCTCGCCAGGGGACCGGGCGCTGCCAGGGCACCTGCAATTTGAAAAACGACGAGTATAGCCAGGATTGCAGGGGGCATATTGTAATGCTTTGGTCGTGCCCTGACCAGTGCGAGCGTAATCGCCGCAGGGCGCCTGAAAATCCGGTAAACTGAACGGATTGAGGTTTTAAGGATAATTGCCATGACAACTCACGCAACGGATATCGCCATTATTGGCGGTGGAATGGTCGGCGGCGCCCTCGCGCTGGGGCTGGCGCAGCGCGGTTTTACGGTGACGGTGATCGAGAAGGCCGCGCCCGCGGCCTTCGATCCGGCGCTACCGCCGGACGTGCGCATTTCGGCGATCGGCTCTTCTTCAGTCGGGCTGTTGAAAAGCCTCGGCGTCTGGGAGGCGATACGCGCGATGCGCGTGCATCCCTATCGTCGTCTCGAGACCTGGGAGTGGGAAGCGGCCCACGTCTCCTTCGATGCCGCGGAGCTGGCGCTGTCTGAGCTGGGCTATATGGTCGAGAATAACGTGCTGCAGCTTGCTCTGTGGCAGGCTCTGGAAGCGCATGAGCAGGTCACGCTGCGGGTTGGCGTTTCGCTGCAGGCGCTGCTGCGCGAATCTGGGCATACGCAATTGCGCCTGAGCGACGGCGGCGAGTGCGCGGCCCGGCTGGTTATCGGCGCCGACGGCGCAAACTCCGAGGTGCGTCGGCTGGCCGGTATTGGCGTACATGCGTGGCAGTACCAGCAGTCCTGCATGCTGATTAGCGTCCAGTGCTCCGACGATCCCGGCGATAGCACCTGGCAGCAGTTTACGCCGTCCGGGCCGCGCGCGTTTCTGCCGCTGTTCGATCGCTGGGCCTCGTTGGTCTGGTATGACACCCCCGCGCGAATTCGTCAGCTGCAGGGGATGAGCATGGCGCAGCTCAGGCAGGAGATCGGGCGCCACTTTCCGTCGCGCTGTGGCGATGTCACGCCGCTAAGCGCCGGCGCGTTTCCGCTGACCCGCCGCCACGCGCTGCAGTATGTGCAGCCGGGTCTGGCGCTGGTGGGCGACGCCGCGCATACCATTCATCCGCTGGCGGGGCAGGGCGTCAACCTCGGCTATCGCGACGTTGATGCGCTGCTGGATGTCTTAACGCGCGCGCGGGATCGCGGTGAGGAGTGGGACAGCCTGCCGGTGCTCAAACGCTATCAGACGCGGCGGAGAGCCGATAATTTCATTATGCAGTCGGGGATGGATCTGTTTTACGTTGGCTTCAGTAACGATCTGGCGCCGGTGCGCGCGCTGCGCAATATCGGCCTGATGGCGGCGGCGCGGGCGGGCATTTTAAAGCGTCAGGCGCTGAAGTATGCGCTGGGGCTGTAGCTAAGCACCTCCCCGGCCTGCGCTGCGCGAAGCCGGGGAGGTGCTTGATGCTAGCGTGCGCTGAAAACGGCGGACGATAAAAACAAAAAAGCTCGCCGAAGCGAGCTTTTTTGTTACTAAGTGGCTGGGGTACGAGGATTCGAACCTCGGAATGCTGGTATCAGAAACCAGAGCCTTACCGCTTGGCGATACCCCAACGGGTGCGCTCACAAGTGAGCGACTTTTTTAAATTGGCTGGGGTACGAGGATTCGAACCTCGGAATGCTGGTATCAGAAACCAGAGCCTTACCGCTTGGCGATACCCCAACAATTTTTTTGGATTTATCGAACTGAATCAATAATTCCCTATCTGGTGGCTACGACGGGATTCGAACCTGTGACCCCATCATTATGAGTGATGTGCTCTAACCAGCTGAGCTACGTAGCCAAATCTTATCATATTCTTCGATGGCTGGGGTACCTGGATTCGAACCAGGGGATGCCGGTATCAAAAACCGGTGCCTTACCGCTTGGCGATACCCCAATAACCGTCGCGGTGAACCGCTAACCTCGAAGAAATATGGCTGGGGTACCTGGATTCGAACCAGGGAATGCCGGTATCAAAAACCGGTGCCTTACCGCTTGGCGATACCCCATCCGCGCAACGCTTTCGGTGAATGGTGCGGGAGGCGAGACTTGAACTCGCACACCTTGCGGCGCCAGAACCTAAATCTGGTGCGTCTACCAATTTCGCCACTCCCGCAAAAAAAGATGGTGGCTACGACGGGATTCGAACCTGTGACCCCATCATTATGAGTGATGTGCTCTAACCAGCTGAGCTACGTAGCCATCTTTTTTTTCGCGTTACCTTATCGGCGTTGCGGGGCGCATTATGCGTATTGGGCCTGCGAGCGTCAACCTCTTTTTCAAGGAAAATCGCCGGAATGTGACTGTTTGGTTAGGTTGCGAACAGCGTGGTGGAATAATCGGCAATTATTGGTTATTTATCGCTTTTAAGCCGTAAATAAAGGCATAAAAAAACGGACCCCGCGGGGTCCGTTTGTCGTCTGGCGTGATTATTTATAGGCCGACTGGTGCACGCCTACCGCGCGTCCTGACGGATCGTTCATGGTTTTGAAGGTTTCATCCCATTCGATCGCTTTAGCCGAAGAGCAGGCGACTGACGGGCCACCGGGGACACACTCCGCGGCGCTTGGCAGCGGGAACAGCTCTTCGAAGATTTCACGGTACAGATACGCCTCTTTCGACGATGGCGTGTTGTACGGGAAACGGAAGCCGGCGGTTTCCAGCTGCTGGTCGGAAATCTGTTTGGCCGCAACTTCTTTCAGCGTATCGATCCAGCTGTAGCCGACGCCATCAGAGAACTGCTCTTTCTGACGCCACGCCACGCTTGCCGGCAGGTAGGATTCAAAGCATTCGCGCAGGATATGCTTTTCCATTTTACCGTTGCCGCACATCTTATCCTGCGGGTTGATGCGCATCGCGACGTCGAGGAACTGCTTGTCGAGGAACGGCACGCGGGCTTCCACGCCCCACGCGGACATCGCTTTGTTCGCACGGGCGCAGTCAAACATATGCAGCGCCTGCAGCTTGCGCACGGTTTCTTCATGCAGCTCTTTGGCGTTCGGCGCTTTGTGGAAATAGAGATAGCCGCCAAAGACCTCATCAGAACCTTCGCCTGACAGCACCATCTTAATGCCCATCGCTTTGATTTTACGCGACATCAGATACATCGGGGTCGACGCGCGGATGGTGGTCACGTCGTAAGTTTCGATGTGATAGATCACGTCGCGAATGGCGTCGAGGCCTTCCTGCACGGTGAAGTGGATCTCGTGGTGGACGGTACCCAGATGGTTGGCCACTTCCTGCGCGGCTTTCAGATCCGGCGACCCTTCAAGGCCGACGGCAAATGAGTGCAGCTGCGGCCACCAGGCTTCGCTACGCTCCTGATCTTCAACGCGACGGGCGGCGAACTTTTTGGTGATTGCGGAAATGACCGAAGAGTCCAGACCGCCGGAAAGCAGCACGCCGTAAGGAACGTCGGACATCAGGTGGCTTTTCACCGACTCTTCCAGCGCCTGACGCAGTTCGTTTTTATCGGTAACGTTGTCTTTTACCGCGTCGTAATCAAACCAGTCGCGCTGGTAGTATTCGCGGATTTCGCCATCTTTGCTCCACAGGTAGCTGCCGGCCGGGAACTCTTTAATGGTGCGGCACACCGGAACCAGCGCCTTCATTTCTGATGCGACGTAGAAGTTACCGTGTTCGTCGTGACCCATATACAGCGGAATAATACCGATATGGTCGCGGCCGATCAGATAAGCATCCTTCTCGCTGTCGTACAGCGCGAAGGCAAACATTCCCTGCAGATCGTCGAGGAAGGCCGGACCTTTTTCCTGATACAGCGCGAGGATGACTTCGCAGTCCGAACCGGTCTGGAAGGTATAGCGGTCGCCGTATTCTGCGCGCAGCGCCTGGTGGTTATAAATTTCGCCGTTTACCGCCAGGGCGTGAGTTTTTTGTTGGTTATACAGCGGCTGAGCGCCGGCGTTAACGTCAACGATAGACAAACGTTCATGTACCAGAATGGCTTTATCGCTGGCGTAGACGCCGGACCAGTCCGGCCCGCGGTGGCGCATCAGGCGGGAAAGCTCCAGTGCCTTTTTACGCAGTTCTACCGCGTCAGTTTTAATATCCAGTACGCCGAAAATTGAACACATAGCCTTCTCCGTTACCCTGTCGTATTTGATGTTGTGCAGACGTCGTCTTGTTGCGAGGTCTTAGTGCGTGCTTAAGAAAATGCCGCAAAGGAGAGGGCGGTGCAAGGGATTTACGGGGCTAACAGGAAAAAACGCAATTGTGATTGTTGAATATTAAAAAAAGAGCATGTTTTGAGCGGCTTTATTGATGGATGTTCAAAAATAAGCTGATTTTATTAGATGAGGGTTTTTAATTGCCGGTGATAAATGAAAAACCACGTCCTGGGACGTGGTTTGGCTTAGAAAATATCAATTTCGGCGACCGACGGATAGATCCACGACGGCCGGAACGGCAGGCTGTCGATATCGTCGAGCGTCGAGACGCCGGACAGCACGAGGATCGTTTCCAGTCCGGCCTGGAAGCCTGCCAGAATATCGGTACGCAGGTTATCGCCGACAATCACGGTTTGCTCGGAGTGCGCCTGCATCTTGTTCAGCGCGGAGCGGATAATCCACGGGCTCGGCTTGCCGACGTAAAACGGCTTGCGGCCGGAGATCTTCTCAATGCCCGCGCACAGCGCGCCGCAGGCCGGGTAGAAGCCGCGGCCGTGGGTGTCCGGATTGGTGGCAATAAAGCGCGCGCCGTTTGCCACAAAGAAGGCCGCTTTGTGCATCATCTCCCAGTTGAAGGAGCGGGTCTCGCCGACGATGACAAAATCCGGGTTGACGTCGGTGATGGTGAAGCCAGCCTTATAAAGCTCGTGGATCAGCGCGCCTTCACCCACAACGTAGGCTTTTTTGCCTTCCTGACGGCGCAGAAAGTCGGCGGTCGCCATAGCTGAGGTATAAAAGGCGCTATCCGGGACTTCAATGCCCGCCGTGGCGAAGCGGTTTGCCAGATCCTGGCCGGTCTGGGACGGATAGTTGGTCAACATCACCAGCGGCATATCTTTTTCGAGAATGCGTTTGATAAATTCAGCAGCGCCCGGTACGGCCACATTGTCGTGCATCAGCACGCCGTCAATATCACAAATTACGTTTTGAATGGTCATGGACAGTCCGACATCGTTGAAGAAAAGCAGAAATTCGTGAACCAGAATACGCTAACTTTCCAGCAAACGCTGGAGCAGGATCCCGTTGAGCATCGCGCGTTTCACCAGCGCAAAGGCGCCGATCGCCGAACGATGGTCGAGCGTGGAACGCACCACCGGCAGATTTTTACGAAACGCTTTTAGCGCCTGGGCGTTAATACAGCCTTCGATGGCCGGCAGCAAAACCTTTTCGGCTTCGATGATTTCACCGGCGATCACCACTTTCTGCGGGTTGAACAGGTTAATGGCGATGGCGATGGTTTTCCCCAGGTGGCGACCGACGTGTTCGATAACCTCGCAGGCCAGCGTATCGCCCTTATTGGCGGCTTTGCAGATGGCTTTTATATTGCACTCATCGACGCTAAGGCGACTCTGATAGCCCTGTTCCAGCAGGTGGCGCACCCGCTGTTCGATGGCCGCATTCGCGGCAACGGTCTCCAGGCAGCCGAAGTTGCCGCAGTGGCAGCGTTCGCCGAGCGGGTCGACCTGGATATGGCCGATCTCGCCCACGTTACCGTTGCGGCCGATAAAAATGCGTCCGTTGGAGATGATTCCTGCCCCGGTGCCGCGGTGGACGCGCACCAGAATAGAGTCCTCGCAGTCCTGACTTGCCCCAAAGTAGTGCTCAGCCAGCGCCAGGCTGCGGATATCATGGCCGACAAAACAGGTGACTTTAAAGCGTTTTTCCAGCGCCTCTACCAGACCCCAGTTCTCTACCTGAATGTGCGGCATGTAGCGGATGACGCCGCTTTCCGGATCGACAAGGCCGGGTAAAATCACCGAGATAGCGATGAGTTCGCGGATCTTGCGCTGGCAGCGTTCGCTAAAGGCGGCGATGATGTTCAGCAGCGCGTGTTCGAGGGTTTCCTGGGTGCGTTCCGGCAGCGGGAAGTGCTCCTCTTCCAGCGTCTTGCTGCTTAAATCGTACAGGGTCAGCGTGGCGTCGTAGCGGCCGAGGCGTATGCCGATGGCCTGGAAGCTGCGGGTCTCCGCAATGATGGAGATGGCGCGGCGGCCTCCGGTGGAGGCCTGCTGATCGACTTCTTTGATCAGCCCGCGTTCAATCAGTTGACGCGTGATTTTAGTCACGCTGGCAGGGGCAAGCTGGCTTTGTTCCGCGATCTGAATGCGCGAGATAGGGCCATGCTGGTCAATCAGGCGGTATACGGCCGCGCTGTTCAGCTGTTTTACGAGATCAACGTTACCAATTTGAGCATGTCCGCCTGCTGTCATACTTTTACTTACTCAGTGACGACCTCGTTACCATTAACGATGGTCTTGATGATTTTATAGTCGCGGGTAAAGGCGGTCAGGTTAGCGACCATTCCCGGCGCAATGCTGCCGAGCTGCTTTTCCACGCCAATGGCACGCGCAGGGTAGAGGGTTGCCATCCGCAACACTTCTTCCAGCGCGATACCGCAATGTTCAACGAGATTACGCACGCCTTCAATCATGGTCAGCGAAGAACCACTGAGGGTACCGTTTTCATCTACGCACAGTCCGTTACGGTAGTATATTGTTTTACCAGCAAAAATGAACTGCTCAATATTGGCACCCGCCGGCGCGGTCGCATCGGTTACGAGGCACAGCTTGTCGCCCTTCAGGCGCTTCGCATTGCGTACGTTAGCATAATCAACGTGCATACCGTCGACGATAATACCGCAGTAAACGTCCGGCTCGTCAAAAATAGCGCCCGCCAGGCCCGGCTCGCGTCCGGTAATATACGGCATGGCGTTATACAGATGGGTCGCAAAAGTGATGCCCGCGCGGAAACCGATTTTGGCTTCCTTAAGGGTGGCGTTGGAGTGCCCTGCGGAGACGACAATCCCGGCGTTGACCAGCTGGCGAATCACTTCTGGCCCGACGCGCTCCGGAGCAAGGGTCACCTTGGTGATGACATCGGCATTTTCGCACAGGAAGTCCACCAGCGCGGCGTCCGGTTTACGCACGTAGTCCGGGTTGTGAGTCCCTTTTTTTACGATGTTCAGCCACGGGCCTTCAAGGTGCAGGCCCAGCGCCTGGTTAGGATATTTTTGTAGGTACTCGCGCATGACGCGCACGCCTTGTTTCATCAGATCGTCGCTGGAGGTAATCAGCGTTGGCAGATAGCTGGTGCAGCCGGATCGTTCGTTGGCCTTCTGCATGATTTCCAGCGTTTCGACGGTCACCGCATCCGGGCTGTCGTTAAACTGCACGCCGCCGCAGCCGTTCAGCTGGACGTCGATAAAACCGGGGGCGAGAATGGCGCCATTGACCGAGCGTTGCTCAATCTCGGACGGTAAATCAGCCAAGGAACAGATTCGTTCGATAAGGCCATCAGCGATAACTATCGCATGGTCATCCAGAATTTCATGACCGGTATAGATCCGGCCTTGGGTTAATGCATACATACGACCCCCGGTTTACGCACGCTATCCTTCAAGCCAGCCTCTTTAGCAGACCGTTAATTGACCGTTTTACTGCCGCCTGAATGATTTTGTGCATCAGAAAAAAAGAAATGTCCCGCGGGGGTAGCCGCAGGACGGGACCAGATTACAGCCCTTTGACGTTTTCGGCTTCTAATTCGTTGAAGTATTTCAGCGTCTTCACTTTCAGTTCCATGGTGGACGGCTCGTCGCAAACGATCACTGCTTTCGGGTGCAGCTGCAGACAGGTAATGGTCCACATGTGGTTGACGTTGCCTTCTACCGCCGCCTGCAGCGCCAGCGCTTTCTGATGGCCCAGCACCAGAATCATCACTTCTTCGGCATCCAGCAGGGTACCAACGCCAACGGTCAGCGCATATTTCGGTACCAGGTCAACGTCGCCGTCGAAGAAGCGGGAGTTTGCCACGCGGGTGTCATGGGTCAGGGTTTTAATACGGGTACGGGAAGCCAGAGAAGAAGCCGGCTCGTTGAACGCGATGTGACCATCGTTACCTACGCCCCCCATAAACAGATTAATTTTGCCGTAGGAGCGGATTTTTTCTTCATAGCGACGACATTCTGCATCGATGTCTGGCGCATTACCGTTGAGCAGGTTAATGTTTTCTGCCTGAATATCAACGTGATCAAAGAAGTTGCGGTGCATAAAGCTATGATAGCTTTCCGGGTGCTCCTTCGGCAGGCCAACGTACTCATCCATGTTGAAAGTAACAACGTGTTCGAAGCTGACCTGGCCCGCTTTGTGCATCTCAACCAGAGCTTTGTAGGCGGTAAGAGGTGTACCACCGGTAGGCAGACCCAGTACAAACGGACGGTCCGCAGTCGGTTTGAACGCATTAATGCGGTTAACGATGTGGCGAGCAGCCCATTTGCCTACTTGTTCAGCTGTTACCAGGGGAATCAGTCTCATTCTTCACCTCTATAGTTAAATTATAACCTGGCGGATTGGCGCCAGTACTCTATGAAGAGTATTGCAGTAACTACGCCGACCGGGTCAATCCGTGTTGATTTTTTGAATGATAAAATAAGTTTTCGTTGTTAGCCAGTCCAGGGGAGGGGTTAATACGATATTTGGTGATTATAGTCACAAAAAATACGCGTTTAATTTGCGATACGAATTAAATTTTCACACACTTTGCGGGTAAGTTAAAAAACTGACCTTTTTACACAATAAAAAAATGGCTTTGAGTGAGCCTCATCGGGGTCTCATAGGGGGAATAAGATGAATATTTTAGGTTTCTTTCAGCGGCTCGGTAGGGCGTTACAGCTCCCTATCGCGGTGCTGCCCGTCGCGGCGCTGCTGCTGCGATTCGGTCAACCCGATCTGCTTAACGTGGCGTTCATCGCGCAGGCAGGCGGGGCGATCTTTGATAACCTGGCGCTGATTTTTGCGATCGGCGTGGCGTCCAGCTGGTCTAAAGACAGCGCCGGCGCCGCGGCATTGGCCGGTGCGGTAGGTTATTTCGTATTAACAAAAGCAATGGTCACCATCAACCCTGAAATCAACATGGGCGTGCTGGCGGGTATCATTACCGGTCTGGTCGGCGGTGCCGTTTATAACCGCTGGGCTGGCATTAAGCTGCCTGATTTCCTGAGCTTCTTCGGTGGGAAACGTTTTGTTCCTATCGCTACCGGCTTCTTCTGCCTGGTGCTGGCGGCCATCTTTGGCTACGTCTGGCCTCCGGTACAGCACGCTATTCACGCCGGCGGCGAGTGGATCGTGGCTGAGGGCGCGGTGGGTTCCGGTATCTTCGGTTTCATCAACCGTCTGCTGATCCCAACCGGTCTGCATCAGGTGCTGAATACCATTGCCTGGTTCCAGATTGGTGAGTTCACCAACGCGGCAGGCGCGGTGTTCCACGGCGACATCAACCGCTTCTACGCCGGCGACGGCACCGCGGGGATGTTCATGTCCGGCTTCTTCCCGATCATGATGTTCGGTCTGCCGGGTGCGGCGCTGGCGATGTACTTCGCTGCGCCGAAAGAGCGTCGTCCGATGGTTGGCGGTATGCTGCTGTCGGTCGCTATCACCGCGTTCCTGACCGGTGTGACCGAGCCGCTGGAATTCCTGTTCATGTTCCTGGCTCCGCTCCTGTACCTCCTGCACGCCATCCTGACCGGCATCAGCCTGTTTGTGGCAACGTCGCTGGGTATCCACGCGGGCTTCTCCTTCTCCGCAGGGGCCATTGACTATGTTCTGATGTACAGCCTGCCGGCAGCCAGCAAAAACGTCTGGATGCTGATTGTCATGGGCGTGGTGTTCTTCTTCATCTACTTCCTGCTGTTCAGCGCGGTTATCCGCATGTTCAACCTGAAAACGCCGGGTCGTGAAGATAAAACTGACGACGTGGTGACTTCGGAAGCCAACAGCAACACCGAGGAAGGTTTGACTCAGCTGGCTACGCAGTACATTGCGGCCGTCGGCGGGACTGACAACCTGAAGGCGATTGATGCCTGTATTACCCGTCTGCGTCTGAGCGTTGTGGATTCCGCGCGCGTTAACGATGCAGCCTGTAAACGCCTCGGCGCTTCCGGCGTGGTTAAACTGAACAAACAAACCATCCAGGTTATCGTCGGTGCGAAAGCAGAGTCCGTCGGTGATGAGATGAAAAAAGTGGTAGCACGTGGCCCGGTAGCCGCTACTGCCGCCGCAACCGACAGCGCGCCTGTCGCCGCCGCGGCTGCGAAACCGCAGGCTGTGGCTAACGCGAAAACTATCGCCGCGCTGGTTTCACCCGTTACCGGTGATATCGTGGCGCTGGAGCAGGTCCCGGACGAAGCGTTCGCCAGCAAGGCCGTCGGTGACGGCGTGGCGGTGAAACCGACCGATAAGATCGTTGTCTCCCCGGCTGCGGGTACCATCGTTAAGATCTTCAATACCAACCACGCGTTCTGTCTGGAAACGGAAAACGGTGCGGAAATCGTCGTCCATATGGGTATTGATACCGTCGCGCTGAACGGCCAGGGCTTCAAACGCCTGGTGGAAGAGGGCGCGGAAGTGAAGGCCGGTCAGCCGATTCTGGAAATGGATCTGGACTTCCTTAACGCGAACGCCCGTTCGATGATTAGCCCGGTAGTCTGCAGCAACAGCGATGATTACAGCGCGCTGGTGATTCTGGCGACCGGTAAAGTTATCGCCGGCCAGACGCCGCTGTATGAGATTAAAGGCAAGTAAGGCTCCTGAGTAGAGTTTATGCCTGTGCGGCGGGGGGAAACTTCCGCCGCTTTTTTTTGCAGCAAATGACCCCATAATCTCCTTCAGATACGTATTTTCAGTAACTAATAGTTGTCTCCACGTCCTGCTTGTAAGATCATGTCCCGTTATACGTTGTTTACGCTTTGAGGAACCCACGATGAGTGAGGCAGAAGCCCGCCCAACTAACTTTATTCGTCAGATCATTGATGAAGATCTGGCTACTGGTAAGCACACCACCGTTCATACGCGCTTCCCGCCGGAGCCGAACGGTTATCTGCACATTGGCCACGCGAAATCGATTTGCCTGAACTTCGGCATTGCTCAGGATTATCAAGGCCAATGCAACCTGCGCTTCGATGACACCAACCCGGTGAAGGAAGATATCGAATACGTTGAGTCGATTAAAAACGACGTGCAGTGGTTAGGTTTCCACTGGTCCGGGAAAGTTTGCTACTCGTCTGATTATTTCGACCAGCTGCACAGCTACGCCGTTGAACTGATTAATAAAGGCCTGGCATACGTTGACGAACTGTCGGCGGAAGAAATTCGCGAATACCGCGGTTCGCTGAAAGCGCCGGGCAAAAACAGCCCGTACCGCGATCGCAGCGTAGAAGAGAACCTGGCGCTGTTTGAAAAAATGCGCGCCGGTGGTTTTGCGGAAGGTAAAGCCTGCCTGCGTGCGAAAATCGATATGGCCTCGCCGTTTATCGTTATGCGCGACCCGGTGCTGTACCGCATTAAATTCGCCGATCACCATCAGACCGGCAGCAAGTGGTGCATCTACCCGATGTACGACTTTACCCACTGCATCAGCGATGCGCTGGAAGGCATCACGCACTCTCTGTGTACGCTGGAGTTCCAGGACAACCGTCGCCTGTACGATTGGGTGCTGGATAACATCAGCATCCCGGTTCACCCGCGCCAGTACGAATTCTCGCGCCTGAATCTCGAATATACCGTGATGTCCAAGCGCAAGCTGAACCAGCTGGTGACCGAGAAGCATGTGGAGGGCTGGGACGATCCGCGTATGCCGACCATTTCCGGCCTGCGTCGTCGCGGCTATACCGCCGAATCGATTCGCGAGTTCTGTAAGCGCATCGGCGTGACCAAACAGGACAACACCATTGAAATGGCGTCGCTGGAGTCCTGCATTCGCGAAGATCTTAACGAAAACGCCCCGCGCGCAATGGCCGTTATCGATCCGGTAAAACTGGTTATCGAAAACTATCCGCAGGGCGGCAGTGAAAATGTGACCATGCCGAACCACCCGAGCAAGCCGGAGATGGGCAGCCGCGACGTGCCGTTCAGCGGTGAGATCTGGATCGATCGCGCTGACTTCCGTGAGGAAGCCAACAAGCAGTACAAGCGTCTGGTGCTGGGCAAAGAGGTTCGCCTGCGCAATGCCTACGTGATCAAAGCCGAGCGCGTAGAGAAGGATGCAGAGGGCAATATCACCACTATCTTCTGCACCTATGATGCCGATACGCTGAGCAAAGATCCGGCGGACGGCCGCAAGGTGAAGGGCGTTATCCACTGGGTGAGCGCGGCGCACGCGCTGCCGGTAGAAATTCGCCTGTACGACCGTCTGTTCAGCGTGCCGAATCCGGGCGCAGAAGAGGACTTCCTTGCCGTAATGAACCCTGAATCGCTGGTTATCAAGCACGGCTTCGCCGAGCCGAGCCTGGCGCAGGCGCAGGCCGGTAAGGCCCTGCAGTTCGAGCGTGAAGGCTACTTCTGCCTCGACAGCCGCTATGCAAGCGCCGACCGTCTGGTGTTCAACCGCACCGTTGGCCTGCGTGATACCTGGGCGAAGATCGGCGCATAAACCCGCGTCTCCGCATCGTCATCAAAAACGCCGCATCGCGCGGCGTTTTTTTATTTCCGCATTTAGCTGACTCATTTGGTTATTTTCGCGATGCGAATTAATCTTGTTTACAGCTTGTAATATATCCCGCCAGGCGCGTCTGTTATTTTTGTGTAAAAAACCGCTGTAAGCGTTTCCATCTCATCTTTTATCCTGATTTTGCAAATACTTCCGCGCTAAATGTACGAAATCCCAGGCTGTAACAAAAAGACATAGATTATGTGCGCTTTGTCATAATCTTAAGCTTTGGTCGGCGAAAGAGATTGATAATTCGCGTCACGAAAAATAGTCTATCCAGAGTGGATATGCGGATTTTTACCGCACCGCTTTTTAGCAGTCTTATTTATTTTTCGCGGCTTGCCTTTGGCTCCGCGTTTTAAAACGTCAAAGAGGATATGCACATGCGTACGTTTAGTGGCAAACGTAGTACGCTGGCGCTGGCTATTGCCGCCGTCACCGCGATGTCTAGCTGGATCGTTGTTCCGCAGGCCAGCGCAGCAGGTTTTATTGATGATTCCACGTTAACCGGCGGTATCTATTACTGGCAGCGTGAGCGCGACCGTAAAGACGTCACCGACGGCGATAAGTACAAAACCAACCTTTCGCATTCAACCTGGAACGCCAACCTGGATTTCCAGTCCGGCTATGCTGCCGATATGTTTGGTATTGACGTGGCTGCCTTTACCGCAATTGAAATGGCGGAAAGCAGCGAAAGCGGTCACCCGAACGAAATTGCCTTCTCCTCAAGAAATAAAGCTTACGACGAAGATTACTCCGGCGACAAGAGCGGGATTAGCCTCTATAAAGCGGCGGCAAAATTTAAGTATGGCCCGGCGTGGGCGCGCGCTGGCTATATTCAGCCAACCGGGCAAACGCTGCTGGCTCCGCACTGGAGCTTTATGCCGGGCACTTATCAAGGTGCCGAAGCCGGAGCCAACTTTGATTACGGCGACTCTGGCGCGCTGAGTTTCTCCTACATGTGGACGAACGAATACAAAGCGCCGTGGCACATTGAGATGGATGAGTTCTACCAGAACGATAAGAAGACGAAAGTCGATTATCTGCACTCTCTGGGCGCCAAATATGATTTTAAAAATGACCTCGTGCTGGAAGCCGCGTTTGGCCAGGCTCAAGGCTATATCGACCAGTATTTTGCTAAGGCCAGCTATAAATTTGACGTCGCCGGCGCGCCGTTAAGCACCAGCTATCAGTTCTACGGTACCCGCGATAAGGTCAGCAACGGCGGCGCGAACGATATTTATGACGGCACCGCCTGGCTGCAGGCGCTAACCTTTGGCTACAAGGTTGCCGACGTGCTGGACCTGCGTCTGGAAGGCACCTGGGTGAAGGCTGAAGGTCAGCAGGGCTACTTCCTGCAGCGTATGACTCCAACCTACGCATCCTCTAACGGTCGCCTGGACGTGTGGTGGGATAACCGCTCAGACTTCAACGCCAACGGCGAAAAAGCCGTGTTCTTCGGCGCCATGTACGACATGAAAAACTGGAATATGCCGGGCTGGGCGTTTGGCGCGTCTTACGTTTACGCGTGGGATGCGAAACCAGGCAAAATGGCGACGCCCGATGCGTACTACAACGCGGACAAACGTCTGGAAGAGTCGGCCTACAGCCTCGATGCCATGTATACCGTGCAGGACGGCCGGGCGAAAGGAACGCTGTTCAAACTCCACTTCACTCAGTACGACAACCACTCCGATATTCCAAGCTGGAGCGGCGGTTACGGCAACATCTTCCAGGATGAGCGCGACGTGAAGTTTATGGTTATTGCCCCGTTCACTATTTTCTGATGCCGCAGCGGCGGGCGTAAGCCTGCCGCCAGCCCGTGAGGTTGATTATGAAGAAGCTATTGCTCATCGCCATCATGGCATCGGGTCTGGTGGCCTGTACGCAGTCACCGGCGCCAAAAGAAGATACTAAATTGAAGGATGCCTACAGCGCCTGCATCAATACGGCAGAAGGGAATCCGGATAAAGTTCAGGCGTGCCAGAGCGTGCTGAACGTTCTTAAAGAGGATAAGCAGCATCAGCAGTTCGCTAATCAGGAAAGCGTGCGCGTGCTGGATTATCAGCAGTGTATCCTGGCGACCCGCACCGGCAACGATCAGGCGGTGAAAGCCCGCTGCGACCAGATCTGGAAAGAGATCCGCAGCAACAATACCCGGCCCTGATTTCCCTCGTACTCCGTATTTGCGGGCATAAAAAAAGCCAACCTGCGGGTTGGCTTTTTGCTGCTTACGCTGCGGGAAACTATTTTTCCACCGCGTCGTGCGCGTGTTCATCTTCGCGGCAATCGCCTTCTGCACAGTGGCCGTACAGGTACAGGCTGTGGTTGGTCAGGCGGATACCGTGACGGTGGGCAATTTCACGCTGACGCGCTTCGATGGAGTCATCGCTGAATTCGATCACTTTGCCACAATCGAGGCAAATCAGATGATCGTGATGATGCTGCTGCGTCAGTTCGAAAACGGATTTACCGCCTTCAAAATTATGGCGGGTAACAATGCCGGCATCATCAAACTGGTTCAGTACGCGATAAACGGTAGCCAGACCGATCTCTTCACCCATGTCGATCAGGCGTTTGTATAAATCTTCCGCGCTGACGTGATGGTTATCCGGCCCCTGCAGCACTTCCAAAATTTTTAATCGTGGAAGTGTGACTTTCAGGCCAGCCTTCTTCAATGCGGTATTGTTGTCAGTCATGCGGAATCTGTCCTGTTGCTAAACGATCTACTTCCATTAGCGGAAGTAATACAGAGAATCACCCGATGTAATGCGTCTCATTATAGAACTGCCATGATGAAATGAAAACCGCAAGCATCGAGCCTTGTATGCTGTCAAAAACGAGGCACACGCTACAAACTGTGTCACGTCTCCTCGTTAAATCAGAGGACATTGTACAGATATGTGATTAAAAGTTAAAAACTTGTAGCTATTAGTTTTATTGCTTTTACCTATCAATACGGCGATACCCGAAGGTAGCGCCGTTTAACGATCAGGCGTTTTTGATTTCTTCGAGATGCAGTTCTTCAGAAATCTGTTTAACCCACTTCTCTACGCGCTCGTTGGTCAGCTCAGGCTGACGGTCTTCATCGATAGCCAGACCGACGAAATGGTCGTCATCGGCGAGACCTTTAGAGGCTTCAAAATGGTAGCCTGCAGTCGGCCAGTGGCCGACGATGGTTGCGCCGCGCGGTTCGATGATGTCGCGAATGGTACCCAGCGCGTCACAGAAGTATTCAGCGTAGTCTTCCTGGTCGCCGCAGCCAAACAGGGCTACCAGCTTACCGTTGAAATCGACCTCTTCCAGCGTCGGGAAGAAATCATCCCAGTCACACTGCGCTTCACCGTAGTACCAGGTTGGGATGCCCAGCAGCAGAATATCATGACCTTGCAGGTCTTCTTTGCTGCTTTTGGCAATGTCGTGAACATCAGCAACATCTTTACCAAGCTGCTTTTGGATCATTTTTGCAATATTTTCGGTGTTGCCGGTGTCGCTGCCAAAAAAGATGCCGATGATTGCCATGAGTAAAATAACCTCTTGAAACTTAATGATGTGGTAGTGGCGTAATGCCCGCAGATAACGGCAATCATAGCAGAACAGGGAAGGGCGCGGAAACAGCAATCACACCCGACTGCACACTCTGCTACATGAAAGTGTTGTTTTTGAGGTTTCTCAGACTTTACCCTGGCTATGCAGGGCTGCCAGCTGGTTCATCAACATCTCTTCAATCAGATCGCTACGGTTCATATTACGGGCATCAGCTAACTCGTTGAGCGCATCAACCGCTTCAGCGTTGAGCTTGAGCTCCACGCGCCTTAAGCCGCGAACTTTGTCGCGTTTAAGCTGGTTGCGTTTATTGATGCGCAGCTGCTCGTCGCGCGAAAGCGGATTGGTCTTTGGTCTACCCGGGCGACGCTCGGTTGCGAACAAATCTAATGTCGTACGGTCCGTTTGTTCTTTTGCCATGATTCAGAGTGACTTCGGGGAAACGAGTTGTCGGGCCATTGCCGACACAGATAGCGCGCCATAATACATCAGGCGAACCGCTGCGCCAACGACCGCAGGCATTCTGCGGCGCGGTCGGGCAGTTTTTAGCCAGTTATGCCGCTAAAGAGGAGAGATATCGGCGAATTGCGCGCAATACCGCTTCCGGTTTCTCCGCATGGACCCAATGGCCCGCGCCGGCAATCACGTGCGCGCGGGCGTGAGGGAACTGAGCCAGCAGCGCGTCGCGATATTCATCGGTCACGTAGGGAGAGTTGCCGCCTGGGATAAACAGGGCCGGATGCGGCCACGCGGGAACCGGCTGCCAGCCGACGATATGGCTATATTGATCCCACAGAACCGGCACGTTAAAACGCCACTGGCCGTCAACGAAGGATTTCAGCAGAAACTGAATGACTCCCTCTTCCTGCAGATGCTCGCGCATAATTGCCGCCGCCTGCTGACGGGTTGCGGCGCCGGCAGCGGTCACGGCGTTGATGGCGGCAAAGATTTCGTCATGGCGGCGGACGTGATAATCCACCGGCGCGATATCAATAGCCACCAGGCCGTCGATGCGTTCCGGGGCCAGGGCGCTCAGCGCCATCACCGCTTTACCGCCCATTGAGTGGCCGATAAAGGTCGCTTTTTCCAGCTGAAGATCGTCAAGGGTGTCGAGCAGATCCTGAGCCATAGCGGCGTAGGTCATCTGCGGATCGCGCGGGGAAAGACCGTGATTGCGCATATCGACCTGCAAAATATCGTAGTCGGCGACCAGGTCGCGTGCGAGGATACCGAGGTTATCAAGGCTGCCAAACAGACCGTGAACCAGGACCACAGGGGAATTATTGTGCGGATTTTGTGCAGATTGCGCGCGGCTATTTAATTTCATGGCAAAGTTCTTTTTTTCGCTCCGTCGGGTTAGGGTATTATGTTGGACATTCTGCCATCCGGCTGCAAGACCCAGAGCTATCTGAGTTTTACCGCCATCCTGGTTTGACGCTATCCGCGGTTAGGATTTGTCCTTATAATCCTGACAACTTGTATTCAGAATAAGATATCGCACTGGATTAAGATGAAAACAATTGAAGTTGATGATGATCTCTATCGCTATATTGCCAGCCACACCCAGCATATTGGTGAGAGTGCATCCGACATTTTACGGCGCATGCTGAAATTTTCCGCCGCTTCCCAGACTGCCACCTCCGTCGCGAAAGCCGCGCCGGCTCCGGCTCCGACCGCTGTTGTTGAGGCCAGGCCCGCGAATCCGGTGAAGGATAAGGTCCGCGCCGTGCGCGAGCTGCTGTTATCTGATGAATATGCCGAACAAAAGCGCGCGGTAAACCGTTTTATGCTGGTACTGACGACGCTTTACTCGCTTGACGGCAAAGCGTTTGCTGCGGCCACCGAGTCTCTGCACGGACGTACGCGTACCTATTTCGCTGAAGACGCCCGCATCCTGCTGAAAAGCGGCAATCAGACCAAACCTAAGCAGGTCCCCGGCACGCCGTGGTGGGTGATTACCAATACCAATACTGGCCGTAAATGCAGCATGATTGAACATATCATGCAGTCAATGCAATTCCCCGCGGAGTTGATTGAGAAGGTTTGCGGCACGATCTAGCTTTATTCACCCTTGCATCAGAAGGATCAGGCAATGGCAATCGATAAGCGTGCGGGGCAGCCTGCACAACAGAGTGATTTGATTAACGTCGCCCAGCTGACTGCCCAGTACTATGTACTGAAGCCGGAAGCAGGCAATGCGGAGCATGCGGTGAAGTTCGGGACCTCTGGCCATCGCGGCAGCGCAGGTCGCCATAACTTCAACGAGCAGCATATTCTGGCGATTGCTCAGGCAATTGCGGAAGATCGCGCGAAGAACGGTATTACCGGTCCATGCTACGTCGGTAAGGATACCCATGCGCTCTCCGAGCCGGCCTTTATTTCCGTACTGGAAGTACTGGCAGCTAACGGTGTTGATGTGATCGTGCAGGAAAACAACGGCTTCACCCCGACGCCGGCGATTTCCAACGCTATTCTGGTGCACAACAAAAATGGTGGTCCGCTGGCGGATGGCATCGTGATTACGCCGTCGCATAACCCGCCGGAAGATGGCGGTATCAAGTACAACCCGCCGAACGGTGGTCCGGCTGATACCAACGTCACCAAAGTGGTGGAGAACCGGGCTAACGAACTGCTGGCTTCCGGCCTGCAGGGCGTGAAGCGCATCTCCCTCGATGCTGCTCTGGCCTCCGGCCACGTGAAAGAGCAGGATCTGGTTCAGCCTTTTATTGAAGGGCTGGCGGATATCGTCGATATGGCGGCGATTCAAAAAGCGGGCCTCAAGCTTGGCGTCGATCCGCTGGGCGGTTCCGGGATTGAATACTGGAAGCGCATCGCAGAGTACTACAAGCTGAATCTGACCATCGTTAACGATCATGTCGATCAAACTTTCCGCTTTATGCATCTGGATAAAGACGGCGCCATCCGCATGGACTGCTCGTCCGAGTGTGCGATGGCCGGCCTGCTGGCGCTGCGCGACAAGTTTGATCTGGCCTTCGCTAACGATCCGGATTACGACCGTCACGGCATCGTTACCCCGGCCGGTCTGATGAACCCGAACCACTATCTGGCGGTGGCGATTAACTATCTGTTCCAGCACCGTCCGCAGTGGGGCAAAGAGGTTGCCGTCGGCAAAACGCTGGTCTCTTCGGCGATGATCGACCGCGTGGTCGGTGACCTTGGCCGTAAGCTGGTGGAAGTGCCGGTAGGCTTTAAATGGTTCGTTGACGGCCTGTTTGACGGCAGCTTTGGCTTCGGCGGTGAAGAGAGCGCGGGCGCTTCGTTCCTGCGTTTTGACGGCACGCCGTGGTCCACCGACAAAGACGGGATCATCATGTGCCTGCTGGCCGCGGAAATCACCGCCGTCACCGGTAAAAACCCGCAGCAGCACTATGATGAGCTGGCCGCACGCTTCGGCGCGCCGAGCTATAACCGCCTGCAGGCATCGGCAACCTCCGCGCAGAAAGCGGCGCTGTCGAAGCTGTCGCCGGAGATGGTCAGCGCAAGCACGCTGGCGGGCGATCCGATCACCGCTCGCCTGACCGCCGCGCCGGGCAACGGTGCGTCGATCGGCGGTCTGAAAGTGATGACCGATAACGGCTGGTTTGCCGCTCGTCCGTCAGGCACGGAAGACGCCTACAAGATCTACTGCGAAAGCTTCCTCGGCGAAGAGCATCGCAAGCAGATTGAGAAAGAGGCGGTAGAAATTGTCAGCGAAGTGCTGAAAAACGCCTAAACGAAAAAGGAGCCGCAGGGCTCCTTTTTTATATCACTGTACTCAGATTACCTCACCAGCCGCTCCTGCGCATCGCCGATAATCCGGGTTCTCCAGGTATCAGCCGTGTTTGTTTTTCAGCTCAAAACGTGGCGATACCAGACCATAAAGCGTCCAACCGAGGAAGGTGACGATCGAGCCGTACAGCATGGCTTCTTCGCCGGAGGAGTAGAGCGCGTAAAAGCTATACAGTGCGCCGATAAAGGCCACAACGTTGGCGGATTTGGCTTTCGCCGGATTGACGTTCGCCATTTTCTGAATAATCACCAACGCGGCCATCGACAGAATATACGGGATGATATTGGTCACTACCGCCAGGTTTACCAGTACATTGAACTGGCTGTTCAGCGACGGACTGATAGTCATCAGCGCGAGTCCGCTCTGGATGATCACGATGGTCAGCATACCCTGAACCGGAGCGTCCACTTTTGTGACCCGAGAGAAGATTTTCGGGAAATAGCCTTCATCGGCCGATGATTTAAAGACCTGGGCGATAGTGAACTGCCAGCCGAGCAGCGAACCGCAGCAGGACATCACCATCAGGGCCATGATGACCTTGCCTGCTTCCGGAGTAAACATCTGCGCGAAGGCCAGCCCGAACGGCGCCGTGGAGTTAGCTAAATCCATATTTGGCACAATCCCGGCAATCACGTTGGTTGAGATGATATAAATTACCGCTGCACCCAGCGTACCTCCCAGCACCGCAATCGGCACGTTGCGTTCCGGATTTTCCACGACTTCGGCGTTGGCGCAGGCCGACTCCAGCCCGAGGAAGGCCCACAGCGTCATCGCAATGGAAGAACCAACTGCCGAGAAGAACGGCACGTGGTGCGGATTCCATGAGCTGGCGTAGAGGGTTGGACTAAACCAGAACCAGCCGATGACGCACAGGCCGACAACCGGAATGATCACCCCCCAGACGGTGATACTACTGATCTGTCCGGTAATGCGCGCGCCGCCAAAGTTGGCGACGGTGCACAGCCACAGCACGCCGATGGTTGCGAGACCGATCTGTACCGGCGACAGCGCGGCGCCGAACAGCTCGGTGCCGTAGCCGACGGCGGAGATCGCGATTGCGACGTTGGCAATCAGCAGCGAAACGCCATAGGTATAGTTGGCCATAAAGTTGCCGGATTTACCGAACGCATACTCGGCGTAGCCGCCCATCCCACCGGATTTACGGCTGAACATCCCGCACTTAGCGAATGCCCATGCCAGCGCCATTGAACCGACGGCGGTCACCAACCATGAAATGATCGAGATGGTACCCACCTCCGCAAGCTTGGTCGGCAGCATAATGATCCCGGAGCCCATCATATTCACGATGGTCAGAATAGTGAGCTGGACAACGCCCATTTTGTTGGACTTAGGCTTGCTCATAGTTTTTCCCCTTTCAGCAGAGCGTGCCTGGGGGCGCATTGCTGAATGACGTAGCACCATACCTGCTTACGGCCGTCCTGTTCTTCGATATACACACCCTGCAACTCAGGTGCAAAACCTGGCAACAGATTGATCCCTTCTTCCAGCGCGCTGAAATAACGCAGCGCTGAGCCGCCCCAGACTTCACCGGGGACAACGCAAAGAACGCCCGGTGGGTAAGGAAGCGCGCCTTCCGCCGCAATTCTTCCTTCCGCATCCCCAAGGCGAACCAGCTCAACCTCTCCGCGCAGATAGGCGTAGTTGGCCTGTTGAGGATTCATACTGACGCGGGGAAAGTGCGTTTTGCGGAACATCTCTTTTTGCAGCTGTTTCACATTGTTGCGGGAATACAGATCGTGCATCTCCTGGCACAGCTGGCGCAGGGTGTAACCGGCATAACGCGCTTCATGTTGCCGGTAGATTGATGGCAGAACGTCGGTCAGCGGCACGTCGGACGCCAGCAGGCTTTCGAAACGCACCAGCAGGGCAACGAGCTGCTGCAGCTTGGCCATATCTTCCGCAGGCGTCAGCAGAAAAAGGATCGAGTTGAGGTCGCATTTCTCCGGGACAACGCCGTTTTCACGCAGAAAGTTGGCGAGAATGGTTGCCGGTACGCCAAAGTCATCATATTCGCCGCTGCGTGCATTGATACCTGGGGTGGTGAGCAGAAGTTTGCAGGGATCAACGAAATATTGCTGTTCCGCGTAGCCCTCGAATGCATGCCACTGTTCGCCGGGGACAAAGTGGAAGAAACGCAGATCGTTGGCGATTTGCGCGGTGGGGTAAGATGCCCAAGGTTTTCCATCGACCGTTTCCGGTACAAACGGTCGAATATGCTGACAGTTATCGAGGATCAGCTTGCGCGCATCAATGCCGTTCGCCACACAATTCATCCACATGTTACGCCCGCCGATCCCCTCATGCATTTTGGCGTTGATATCAAGTGCCGCGAAGAGCGGGTAGAACGGGCTGGTGGAGGCGTGCATCATGAAGGCGTTATTCATGCGTTTATGCGGCACGTAGCGCGGCTGTCCTTTGATATGGCTATCTTTTTTATGGATCTGCGAGGTCTGGGAGAAGCCGGCCTGTTGCTTGTGCACGGACTGGGTGACCAAAATACCCGGATCGTTCTCATTCAGTTCTAATAACAGCGGAGAGCAATCGGCCATCATCGGAATGAACTGTTCATAACCCACCCAGGCGGAGTCAAACAGAATGTAGTCGCATAGATGGCCAATCTTATCAACGACCTGACGGGCGTTATAAACAGTACCGTCATAGGTTCCAAGCTGAATGACCGCCAGGCGGAAGGGGCGCGCGTCCGTGGCCCGCTGCGGCGCGACTTCGCAAATAAGCTCGCGCAGGTAGCCCTCTTCAAAGCAATGGGCGTCAATCCCGCCGATAAAACCATAGGGGTTACGCGCTGTCTCCAGGTAGACCGGCGTGGCGCCGGCCTGTAGCAAGGCGCCGTGATGGTTGGATTTATGGTTATTACGGTCAAAGAGCACCAGGTCACCCGGCGTTAGCAGGGCATTAAGCACAACCTTGTTGGATGATGACGTCCCGTTGAGGACAAAATAGGTTTTATCCGCGTTAAAGACTTTCGCCGCGTGCTGCTGGGCGATGCAGGGCGCGCCTTCATGGATAAGCAGATCCCCCATGGCTACATCGGCGTTGCACAGGTCGGCGCGGAAAAGCGTCTCTCCAAAGTACTCAACGAACTGATTTCCCGCCGGGTGGCGTCGGAAAAACTCGCCTCCTTGATGACCGGGACAATCAAAAGCGCTGTTACCCTGATTGACATAGTCGACCAGGGCGCGGAAGAAAGGCGGACGCAGCTGGGTTTCATAGTGACTGGCTGCGGTTTCCAGCTGGCGGCCGTAGAATGCGCTGCGCGCTTCGTTGTGTTCGAAAACACCCGATATACGCGGTAAATATTCCGCCGGCACCCGCTCTTCGCCATGCGTCGTAACGAAGACCGGGATGCCGTAGCCTGTTGCATCGATTTCGTCGAGTTTTCCTTCTTCAATATCATTGATGGAAAGTACCACTGCAGCAATATCAATAAAACTTGTTTCATTAACATTAATGATGCTGCGTTGCGTCGAAAAACTATCCGGGCAGAGACGACTTACGGCTATTTTTAATTTTGACATTTTTTAACTCTTTATTTTTGGTAATGGCTGGCCCTCAACTTCTCGCATGAGAAATTGATATCTCCGGAAAAAAAGCAAAACCGTCTCGCTGATAATAAAATCAGTAAATTGCTTTTTTTAGATACAATAAACCCTACCGCATCCGGTCATGGTTAATTCAGGGTTTATGTGGGTGAGCACCACGCGGAGTGCAGGAATTCCCCCGTATCACAAGGGATCGGGAAGACCTGCATACTGAGTGCCCGAAGTCAGAAGACTATCGGGCATTAAAGAAATGAAAATCGAAGCTATTGCGGTGAGAGAACATCATAATATGCGTTGTACGCCTTATATGAGGCATTAGTCGGTTATTGTTTTCCATTTTTAACGTTCCTTTCATTTTCTGTTGAAAGTGCAGTCATTTTATTTGTAAAACTGATAGTTTCCGTGAAGTTGATCAATAAAACAGATCAATGGCAATATATTTGACTGGTTTTTGTTGCGTTTTTGTTATGATTATCTTTATTGTTCTTGTTGAGTTGATTTTTTGTTACATTATGAGAGTGAAATGATTCGTTGCCGGGGAAATATTATTTCCTCAGCAATGAGATTTTTTCTGCAAATAAAATTATTTTTATTAAAAATAAATGAAAAAGAATTTACGGCATAAACCGGTAGCCAATGCCGGTCTCGGTCAGCAGATGCTGCGGCCGCGCGGGATCAACCTCCAGCTTTTGCCGCAGATGCCCCATATAAATTCGCAGATAGTGGCTGTGCTCCACCGCGTTCGGCCCCCAGACGTGATTCAGCAGATGGCGCTGGGTCAGCACTTTGCCGGCATTATTCAGCAGCGCAGCCAGCAGGCGGAACTCAATCGGAGTCAGATGCACTTCCTCCTCGCCGCGAAGGATACGCCGCGCCGGGATATCAACCTGGATAGTGGAAAAGCGGACGATGGGTTCATCGGCCTGGGCGCCGGCGTGGCGGCGCAGCGCGACCCGCAGCCGCGCCTGCAGCTCGCCAATGCCAAACGGCTTACTCAGATAGTCATCGGCGCCGGCATCCAGCGCGGCAATCTTATCCTGTTCTTCCGTACGCGCCGACAGCACGATAATCGGCATCTGGCTCCACTGGCGCACTTCGCGAATAAAATCGCTGCCGTCGCCATCGGGGAGGCCAAGGTCAAGGATCGTCAGGTCAGGCTTGCGGGTTGCGGCTTCGAGAAGACCGCGCTGCAGCGTTTCGGCTTCAAATACGCGCATGCCGTCGGCTTCCAGCGCGGTGCGCAGAAAGCGACGAATAGCATGTTCATCTTCAATAATAAGAACGTTGATCACGGTTCCTCGGCTAGTGCTTGCAGTCAGGTCAGGCGTCGCCGCACCACTCATCCAGCTCCGGCGGCGCTTCTCGCGGCAGTGTAACACGGAAGCAGGCGCCGCCCTCAGGGCGCGTTTGCGCGGCGATGGTGCCGCCGTGGACCTCGACGATCGCCTGGCAGATTGCCAGCCCCAGCCCTACGCCTGGGATCGCGGACTCTTTATGACCGCGGGCGAACTTATCAAAGATAGCCTGCTCCTGGCCCAGGGGGATCCCCGGGCCATTATCCCACACGTTGAGCAGCAGCTGGCGATCGTCGGCCTGCGCCGTAATGCCGATTTGCGCCTGCGGTCCGGCGTACTTCAGCGCATTCTCCAGCAGATTGATCAGCACCCGCTCAAACAGCGGCCCGTCAACGTGAACCAGTAGCAGCGGGTCGGGTAGCGCCAGCTGAATATGCTGGCCGCCGAGACCCGGCTCCAGCATCCGCAGCGCGCTGCCGACCACCTCTTCGAGAGTGAGCCACTCTTTGTGTAAATTAAAGCCGCCGGACTGGATCCGCGCCATATCCAGCAGATTATTCACCAGCCGGGTGGTGTTGAGCACGTGCTGGCGAATTTCGTTGGCCTGCGGCGCGTGCTTCGATCCTTCGCTCGCCAGGTCGAGGGTCAGAATCTCCGCCTGACCGAAGAGGATCGTCAGCGGGGTGCGTAAATCATGCGACAGCGCCGCCAGCAGGGAGTTACGCAGGCTTTCGCGTTCGCTGTTAAGCCGGGCCTGCTCTTCGCTGGCGGTGAGCGTCAGCCGCTCAAGGGCGCTGGCGACCAGCAGGGTAAAGGTCTCCAGCAGGCGCTGCTGCTCGGGGATCATCAGCTGGCGCAGGTTATCCGGCTCAACCACCAGCAGCCCCCAGCTGCGGGCGGCGCTTTTCAGCGGCAGAATCTGATAGGGAACGCCGGGCAGCGTATCGGTACCCGCGCCGGCGGGCTGGCCTTTATCGAAACTCCAGCGCGCAATCGCATCATCCCACGAGGTGAGCCCCGTCTGCTGTGTCAGCGGCCGCAGAGCTCCGCTATCGTCGGGCAGCAGGAGCTGGCCCCGGGCCTGGAAAGTAGAGGCGATAAAGCGCTCGCTGGTCAGCGCAATATCTTCCCGGCTGCGCCCGACCGCCAGCGCTTTTGACATCTCATACAGGTGGCGGGTGCGCTGCTCGCGGTAGCGGGCCACGCGGGCCTGGTAGCGCACGCCGGCGGTAAGGTTGCCGATCACCAGGCCAACGGTGAGCATGACTCCGAAGGTCAGGAGATACTGGACGTCGGAAACCGCCAGCGTCCCGCGCGGGGCGATAAAGAACAGATCGAAGCTGACGACGTTGATAACCGTCGCCAGCACCGACGGCCAGCGGCCGTACAGCAGGGCGATAACCACCACCCCGAGCAGGTAGATCATCACCAGGTTAGCGGCCTCAAAGGCCACCAGCCACTGCATGGCGACGAGCGTAATTACCGCGCATATTGCCACCGCGACGCAGCAGCCTTGCAGCTGCAGACGCCACTTATCCATTGTGGTGCGGCTATCGCCGGCGCGGGCGGGCAGGGGAGCGCTCTTTTCATCAAGGGCGATAACCACCAGATCGAGATCCGGCGCGTGGCGGGCCAGGCGGTCGGCAAAACCCTGCCGATCCCACCAGCGGCGCTGACGCTGACGGCCAATAACGATCTTGCCGAGGTTATGTTCCCGCGCGTAGTGCAAAACCGCTTTCTCTTCCGAAGGATCGGACAAGGTGGCGGTCTCCGCGCCCAGTTCCTGGGCGAGCCTGAGCGCCGCGAGGATCGCCCGCCGCCTGGCTTCCGGCAGGCGATGCAGCGAGGGGGTTTCAACGTAGACCGCGTGCCAGACGCTGCCGAGCCTGGCCGCCAGGCGGGCGGCGGCGCGTACCAGCTTCTCGCTGCCGGTATTGTGGCCAATGCACAGCAGGATGGCGTCGCGGGTGTGCCAGACCTTCTCCTGACCCTGGCGGTCGCGCCAGGCGCGCATCTGCTCATCGACCCGGTCGGCGGTGCGGCGCAGCGCCAGCTCGCGCAGGGCAATCAGGTTACCTTTGCGAAAGAAGTTTTCGATGGCGCGTTCGGCCTGGCCGCCGATATAAACCTTCCCCTCGTTGAGGCGCTGGCGAAGATCGTCGGGCGGGAGATCGACCAGCACCACGTCATCGGCGGCATCAAAGAACGGGTCGGGGACGGTTTCGCGGACCTGCACGCCGGTGATGCCGCTGACCACGTCGTTCAGGCTTTCCAGATGCTGGACGTTAACGGTGGTAAAGACGTCGATTCCGGCTTCAAGAAGCTCTTCGACGTCCTGCCAGCGTTTGGGGTGGCGTGAGCCGGGGGCGTTGCTGTGCGCCAGCTCATCGACCAGAATCAGCGCCGGGCGGCGGGCCAGGGCGGCGTCGAGATCGAATTCGTGAACGTAGCGCCCGCGGTGGGAGAAACGGCGCGGGGGGAGGGTGCTCAGCCCCTCCAGCATCGCCGCCGTCTCTTTACGCCCGTGGGTTTCCGCCACGCCAATCAGAATATCGAGCCCCTGGGCACGCAGCCGCTGCGCCTCCGCCAGCATCGCCCAGGTTTTACCGACGCCCGCGCAGGCGCCAAAGAACACCTTCAGCTTCCCGCGATGCGGGTCGGCGGCGTGTTGCAACAGACGGTCAGGGTCCGGGCGCAGCGGCTCGTCACTCATTTTTAGTTATCCTTCAGGGCATCCAGCGCCATATTCAGCTGCAGTATATTTACCACAGGTTGGCCGAGAAAACTGACCAGCGGTTTTTGCGTCGCCTCATTCACCAGCCGGGTGACCTGCTCCGCGCTCAGACTGCGGGCTTTGGCGATGCGCGGAACCTGCCACAGCGCCGCCGCCGGAGTCAGGCCGTTATCCAGCCCGCTCGCCGAGGCGGTGACCAGCTCCACCGGCACCCGTGGGCTGGCGTCCGGGTTGGCGCGGCGTAGCGCCGCGACTCGTTCGCTGATGGCTTTATCCAGCGCCGGGTTGCTGGCGGCGAGGTTGCTTCCGCCGGACGCCAGCGGACTGTCCGCCGTCTGGGCGATGGCCGAAGGTCGTCCCTGGAAATAGCCTGCGGCGGTAAAATTTTGCCCAATCAGGCTGGAGCCGCGCACTTCGCCATTGAGGAGGATCGGCGAACCGTTCGCCTGCTGGGGGAACCACCACTGCCCCAGAGCGGTGGTGAGCAGCGGATAGAGCCCGCCGGTGAGCAGCGTTAACAGGATAAATAGCACAACGGCCGGACGAATGAATGACATGGTATTTTCCTCACACCAACCCGGTCAGGGTCAGCAGCAGATCGATGATTTTGATGCCGATAAACGGCACCAGCAGCCCGCCAAGACCGTAGACCCACAGGTTACGGCGCAGCATGGCCGATGCCGACAGCGGGCGATAGCTCACGCCCTTCAGCGCCAGCGGGATCAGGAAGACGATAATCAGCGCGTTAAAGATAACCGCGCTGAGGATCGCCGATGACGGCGAGTGCAGGCGCATCACGTTGAGCATGGCGAGCTGCGGGTAGACGGCGGCAAAGGCGGCCGGAATAATGGCAAAATATTTCGCCACGTCGTTGGCGATACTGAAGGTGGTTAACGAACCCCGGGTCATCAGCATCTGCTTACCGATATGCACCACCTCAATTAATTTGGTCGGGTTGGAGTCGAGGTCGACCATATTTCCGGCCTCTTTTGCCGCCTGGGTACCGGAGTTCATCGCCACCGCGACGTCGGCCTGGGCCAGCGCCGGGGCATCGTTGGTGCCGTCGCCGGTCATCGCCACCAGCCGGCCCTCTGACTGGTACTGGCGAATCAGCGCCAGCTTGGCTTCCGGCGTGGCTTCGGCGAGAAAATCATCGACGCCCGCTTCGGCGGCAATCGCCGCCGCGGTCAGGCGGTTATCGCCGGTGATCATCACCGTTTTGATGCCCATCTTGCGCAGCTGGGCAAAGCGCTCCTTGATCCCGCCTTTGACGATGTCTTTCAGCGAAATAACCCCCAGCACGCGCTCGCCTTCGGCCACTACCAGCGGCGTGGCGCCCAGACGGGCGACCTCTTCCACCTGTTTGTCGACGTCCGCCGGGAAGTGGCCGCCGTTGGCCTCGACGTGGCGACGAATGGCATCGACCGAGCCTTTGCGGATCATGCGCTGATCGATGTTGATGCCGCTCATCCGCGTTTGGGCGGTGAACGGAACGAAGGTCGCCTGCAGCGACTGCAGGTCGCGTTCGCGGAGATTGAACCGCTGTTTAGCCAGCACCACGATGCTGCGGCCTTCGGGCGTCTCATCCGCCAGGGAGGAGAGCTGCGCCGCGTCGGCGAGGGTTCGCTCCTCCACGCCGCGGGCTGGCAGGAAGGCCGAGGCCTGACGGTTGCCGAGGGTAATGGTGCCGGTTTTATCCAGCAGCAGAACGTCAACGTCGCCGGCGGCTTCAACCGCGCGCCCGCTGGTAGCGATAACGTTCGCGCCCAGCATGCGGCTCATCCCGGCGACGCCGATGGCCGACAGCAGGCCGCCGATGGTGGTGGGGATCAGGCATACCAGCAGCGCCACCAGTACCGTTACGCTGACCGCATTGCCGCTCCATGCGGAGAAGGGCCAGATAGTGGCGGTGGCCAGCAGGAACACCAGCGTCAGGGCGATCAGCAGGATCGTCAGCGCGATCTCGTTCGGCGTTTTGCGCCGCTGGGCGCCTTCCACCATCGCGATCATCCGGTCAAGGAAGGTTTCGCCGGGATTAACGCTGCAGCGGATCACCAGCCAGTCGGAGAGAATGCGCGTCCCGCCGGTGACCGACGCGAAGTCGCCGCCGGATTCGCGGATCACCGGCGCCGATTCCCCGGTAATGGCGCTCTCATCTACCGAAGCGCCGCCTTCAATCACTTCGCCATCGCAGGGAATGATATCGCCGGCTTCCACCAGCACCACGTCGCCTTTGCGCAAATCCTCGGCCGGAATATGGTCGATCCGGGCATCGTGCTGCGGGGCGCGTAGTTTACGGGCGAATGAGGTCTTTTTGACGCCTTTCAGGCTGTTGGCCTGGGCTTTACTGCGCCCCTCCGCCATCGCTTCGGCAAAGTTAGCGAACAGCACGGTAAACCACAGCCAGATGCTAACGGCGGCGGTAAAACCGGCGCTGCCGGCAATATGCCCGCTGGTCATGCCGATGGCGAGCAGGGTGGTGACCAGGCTGCCGATCCAGACAATGAACATCACCGGGTTACGCCACTGCACCGAAGGGTTCAGCTTTTTCACCGCGTCCAGCAGCGCCTGGCGCACCAGCGTCGGCTCCAGCAGGGCTAATTGTTTGCGACTCATAACAGGTTGCTCCGCATCGCTTAAAGTAAGGAGAAGTGTTCCGCCAGCGGGCCGAGTGCCAGCGCTGGGATAAAGGTCAGGGCGCCAACCAGCAGCACGGTCCCGATCAGCAGGCCGATAAACAGCACGTCATGGGTGGCGAGCGTGCCGGTGCTGGCGGGCTGAATTTTCTTGCCGACCAGCGAGCCGGCAATCGCCATCACCGGAACGATGACCGCGAAACGACCGATCAGCATGCAGAACGCCAGCAGCAGGTTCCAGAACGGGGTGGCCGCGCTCAGGCCGCCGAAGGCGCTGCCGTTGTTATTGGCCGCCGAAGTGACGGCGTACAGCACTTCGCTAAAGCCGTGCGGGCCGGGGTTAAACATCGCTGCCCGTCCGGCATCGGTCATCATCGCCAGCGCGGTGCCGAGCAGAACCAGGGTCGGGGTAACGAGGATCGCCAGGGCGATCATTTTCATCTCGCGCACGTCGATCTTTTTACCCAGATACTCCGGCGTCCGGCCGATCATCAGTCCGGCGATAAACACCGCCAGCATGACGAACAGCAGCATGCCGTACAGCCCCGATCCGACGCCGCCGAAGACCACCTCGCCGATCTGCATCAGCCACATCGGCACCATGCCGCCCAGCGCGGTAAAGGAGTCATGCATGGCGTTCACCGCGCCGCAGGAGGCGGCGGTAGTCACCACCGCAAACAGGCTGCTGGCTAAAATGCCAAAGCGGCTCTCTTTGCCTTCCATATTCGCGCTGCTATCGGCGCCAAGCGCCAGCAGATGCGGGTTGCCGTGGGTTTCCGCCCACATTACTACCGCCGCGCAGACGATGAAGATAAGCGTCATGGCCCACAAAATTGCCCGACCCTGACGGCGATCGCCCACCGCCTCACCGAAGGCAAAGCACAGCGCCGCCGGGATCAGGAAGATCGCCAGCATCTGCACCATATTGCTTAGCGCCGTCGGGTTTTCGAACGGATGCGCCGAGTTGGCGTTAAAGAATCCGCCGCCGTTAGTCCCCAGCATTTTAATGGCTTCCTGCGACGCCACCGGCCCCATCGGCAGCGTCTGGCGTACGCCTTCCAGGGAGGTGAAAGCCTGGTACGGCAGCAGATTTTGCGGCACGCCCTGCTGAATAAAGAACAGGGCGAGCAGCAGCGAGATCGGCAGCAGCAGCCAGAGCGTGATGCGGGTGAGGTCGACCCAGGCGTTGCCGAGAGTGCTCACCTGCTGGCGTGACCAGGCGCGGGTGAAGGCGAAGATCACCGCGATACCGGTTGCCGCTGAGAGGAAGTTCTGCACCGCCAGGCCCACCATCTGGCTGAGATAGCTCATGGTGGTTTCACCGGCGTAGGCCTGCCAGTTGGTGTTACTGACAAAGCTAACCGCCGTGTTCAGCGCCAGGTCCCAGGAGAGGCCGGGCAGATGCTGAGGGTTAAGCGGCAGCGATCCCTGCAGCATCAGCAGCGTAAACAGCGCCGCCATCCCGAGGGCGTTAAACAGCAGAATGGCGAAGAGATACTGATACCAGTTCATCTCCTGTGAACGAATACCTGCGACGCGCCAGATCCCGCGTTCGATCCCGGCCAGGCCGGGCAGCGGGGTATCGGCGATCATTCTGGCAAGCACCGTTCCCAGCGGGCGGGCCAGAACCATCAGCAGCCCAATAAAGCTGGCGATAAGTAAAAATCCTTGAGCGGCCATCAGAATGCCTCCGCGTTGATCAGGGCATAAACCAAATAAGCCAGCAACAGGAACACCAGCGCCACGCCAGCGATTACGCCTGCACTCACAATCCACCTCCGGGTGTATTTACGATTTACCCGCAGGATAGGAATTACGGCGCAAAGATTTTGCAAAAATCGGCGGGGGCGGTGTAAAAAAAGTATAAAAATGCCAAAGACCATTATTTAACTAATGGTTAGTATTAATTTAACTTTTCTGTAACTCAATTACCGGATGAATGTAAATAAAGGCTAAATAAGCCGCTTTTAGTGGTCGGATGAGTAGTAAAATTACAACCAAAGCGCTATTATTTTGCGCAGAGAGACATTGATAATTTACCGGCGTTAATTGCCGGCCTGACATAAGGGAGAGAAATTATGGCGTTATACAAAACTTATCCTGCTCACGTAGTCTTCTTACGTCGCGCTTTCGCCGTCGTGGCCGGCGTTGCGGCATTTCCGGTGATGCTGTTCTGGAAAGACAGAGCCCGCTATTACAGCTGGCTGCACCGCGTATGGGCGAAGACCAGCGAACAGCCGGTATGGATGGCGCAGGCCGAAAAGGCCGCCGCTGATTTTTACTGATCGCCATCCCGTCGACTGACAAAGCAACCGCCGGTTTTCCGGCGGTTTTTTTTCGCCCGTTGTGGCTTACACTGATAGCTCTTTAACGATAAAGGAGCCGTCATGAGCGATAACTGGCTAGAGGATGATGACAAAACCCGTTTTTACACCCTGCGCGAGCTGGATAATCTGCGCCGCGATGGGCTGACCCGGGGCCGGCTGATGGATTTTCACAGCCGCTATAAGCTGTTGCTGCTGGCCCATTCACAGCCTGAATACCGCCAGATTGGTCCCTTCATGGCGGAGATCGCCCGATGGCCGTCGCTGGAGGAGTTTTTTGTTGCCTATCGCGAGCGGCTGGTGAAGCTGCTGGCCCATCCGTCCACTCGCGCCAATCACACCAACGTGCTGATGCACGTTCAGGGCTACTTCCGCGAACATTTGACTGCACAGCAGAAGCAGGAGCTGACGTCGCTGATTGACGAATATCGCCGCGGCCAGCAGCCGCTGCTTGCGCCGGTGAGCCTCCTCCAACACTATATGAGCGAATTTCCCGATCCCTGGCTCGCCGGCCAGCGCTATTTCAACCCCTGGCCTGAGTTGCAGGACTAACGAGACGCTATTAAGAGCAGGAGTTTTATGGCCACCCATCTGGTCTGGTTTCGCGCGGATCTGCGCATTCACGATAATCTGGCGCTGGCTGCGGCCTGCCGCGATCCCGACGCCAACGTTCTGGCGCTATTTATCGCCACGCCCGAACAGTGGCGTCAGCACGGGATGGCGCCGCGTCAGGCGGCGTTTATGGTCAGCCATTTGCGGAGCCTGCAGGCCGCGCTGGCCGAGCGCGGTATCGCGCTGCAGGTGGCGCAGGCGACCGATTTTGCCGCCAGCGTCGCGCTGCTGGCCAGGTTCTGCGAGGAGCAGCAGGTCAGCCATCTGTTTTACAACTATCAGTATGAAATCAATGAGCGCCAGCGCGACGCGGCGGTGGAGAAAACGCTGGGCCGCGTGGTGTGCCAGGGATTTGACGACAGCCTGCTGCTGGCGCCTGGCAGCGTGCTGACCGGCAGTCGTGAAATGTATAAGGTGTTCACGCCGTTCAAAAACGCCTTTATCCGCCGTCTGCGCGAGATGCTGCCGGAGTGCGTGGCGGCGCCGAAGGTGCGTAAAAACGGGCCGCTGACGCCGGCTGCCCTCGCGGAGATTGACTACCCGCAGACGGCGTTCGACCCGCTGCTGTTTGCCGGCGATGAAAAAGCCGCCATCGCCAGCCTGCGCGCTTTTTGCCAGCAGAAGGCCGCCGATTATGACCAGCAGCGCGACTTTCCGGCGCTGGAGGGTACCAGCCGGCTTTCGCCGTGCCTGGCGATTGGCGCGCTCTCGCCGCGCCAGTGCCTGCATCGTCTGCTGGCGGAGCAGCCCGGCGCGCTGGACGGCGAGGGCGGGGCGGTGTGGCTCAACGAGCTTATCTGGCGCGAGTTCTATCGCCACCTGATGGTTTACTACCCGGGGCTGTGCAAGGGGCGGCCGTTTATCTCCTGGACCGACAGGGTGGCGTGGCTCGACGATGAGCCGGGGCTGGAGGCGTGGCAGGAGGGGCGTACCGGCTTTCCGATTGTCGATGCCGCTATGCGTCAGCTCAACGCGACGGGCTGGATGCACAACCGCCTGCGGATGATTGTTGCCAGCTTTCTGGTTAAGGATCTGCGCGTCGACTGGCGCGCCGGCGAGCGCTATTTCATCAGCCAGCTGATCGACGGCGATTTAGCCGCCAATAACGGTGGCTGGCAATGGGCGGCGTCTACCGGCACCGATGCGGCGCCCTATTTCCGCATCTTCAACCCCACGACCCAGGGCGAGAAGTTCGATAAAGCGGGAAGGTTTATTCGCCAATGGCTGCCGGAGCTGGCAGCGGTGCCGGAAAAGGCCCTGCACCAGCCGTGGGTCTGGGCCGATAAGCAGGGCGTAACCCTGGCGTACCCGCGCCCGCTGGTCGATCACAAGCAGGCGCGGCTGGAGACGCTGGCCGCCTGGGAGGCCGCCAGCAAAGGCGCTACTCCAGCGCCAGGCGGCGGGTCCTGACCCGCAGCGAGTGATAGAGCCAGATTGCCAGCACCAGGCCGACGCAGGCCAGCGAGCCCCAGGTAATCTGGCTGAACACGTCGATGTAGGCCTCAATCGCGTAGTGCGCCGCCCCGGCCGAATCGAACGAAGCCTGCGACGTCTGATCGGCGATAACCCCCGCCAGATAGTTGGCGATGGCGCCGGAGAGCAGCATGTAGATGCCGGTCAGCACGCCGGTGACGCCGGGTATTTCAATCCGCGTAATCTGCGACATCGCCACCGGATCGATAAACAGCTCGGCAAAGCCCATTACCGCCAGCCCCAGCACCATCAGCGGCATTGAGGAGTGGCCGTAGGTGGCCGACCAGCGGGCGCTCAGCGTCAGGATACAAAAACCGGCGCTCATCAGGCCAAGGCCCAGCGCAAATTTGCCCCAGATGCGCACGGTGCGGTTGCCGCTGATATTCTCTTTGACCAGCCACGCCAGAACCATCCCGCAGAGCATCACCGCAAAGGCATTCACCGACTGGAACATCGCGGTCGGGACTTCGTAGCGCATAACATGGCGGTTAACGAAGCGGTCGATGTACAGGCTGATGGAGCTGCCGCCCTGCTGGGCAAAGGCCCAGAACAGCAGGCTGAAGCCGGTCAGGATGATAATCAGCCGCAGATCCCGGCGCTGTTTGGCGGTTTCCGCCCGCAGATAGATTCTTGCCAGCACCGCCAGGCCAATGACGGTGGCGACAATCAGCGCATAGACCGACCACTCCTGCCAGAACAGCACGGTAATCAGCAGCGGGGCGGCCACCAGCAGCACCAGCAGCCAGCCCCAGTTCGGCAGCATGAAGCGGCGGGCGCGCAGCGCCTGACGGTTGACGCCGGAGGTATGGCGAAAATGACGGCTGCCGCAGAGGAAAATCACCAGCCCGGCGATCATGCCGATGGCCGCCAGCGCGAAGCCCATCGCCCAGCTGTACTCTTCCTGCACGTATCCGCAGGCGATAGGCGCGATAATGGAGCCGATGTTGCCCGCGGCGTACATCAGCGAGAAACCGCCGTCGCGACGCGGATCGGTCGGCTCGTATAGCTCGCCGAGCAGGCAGCTGACGTTGGACTTAAACAGTCCGTAGCCGCAAACGATAATGGCCAGCGACAGGTAGAGGAAGGTGGGGGCGATTTCGCTGGCGCCGAGCACCAGGTGGCCAATAGCCATCAGCAGCGCGCCGATCATCACCGCCATGCGGTTGCCTAACAGCTTATCAGCCAGAAAACCGCCGAGGATCGGCGTAACGTAAACCAGGGAACAGTAGGCGCTGAAGAGGGCGTAGGCGTGGTTATCATCATACTTAAGCTGATTGGTGAGATACAAAATCAGCAGCGCCCGCATACCGTAAAAACTGAAATATTCCCAGATTTGCAGCGCGACGACGTAGTAGATGGCGCGTGGCTGCGATGATTGTGTATTCATGTAACGCTCAGTTCCTGCCGTAAAGCGAAAGTCGATCTTCCTGCATGAATAGCGCTTTAGTAGTGGAATTCATGGTCTTAAAGGCTTTCTGATTATTTAATATGCTGTAATAGTGCATAAATATACACGAATGCGCGATGGGGAAGGTAGACAAATTGCGGCTTTAAGCTAAAAGTCAAAATAGAGGGCGTCGCGAGCGTGCTATCGACGGTCAGCGCGGTTATCGTTATGTTATCTTCGCAGATAACCTGACGACCTGATGGAGCGGCAATGAAAAATAGCGAACTGGAACAACTCATTAACGAAAAGCTTAACAGCGCGACGTTCAGCGACTATGCGCCGAACGGCCTGCAGGTGGAAGGACGCGAGACGGTGCAAAAAATTGTCACCGGCGTGACCGCCAGCCAGGCGCTGCTGGATGAGGCCGTGCGCCTGCAGGCGGATGCGGTGATTGTCCATCATGGCTATTTCTGGAAGGGAGAGGCGCCGGCTATCCGCGGCATAAAACGCCAGCGCCTGAAAACCCTGCTGGCCAATGATATCAATCTCTACGGATGGCACCTGCCGCTGGATGCTCATCCTGAACTGGGCAATAACGCGCAGCTGGCCCAGCTGCTGGGTATCACCATTATGGGGGAGATTGAGCCCCTGGTGCCGTGGGGCGAACTGTCGATGCCGGTCTCCGGCCTGGAGCTGGCCTCGTGGGTTGAAGCGCGTTTGGGACGTAAACCGCTGTGGTGCGGCGATACCGGGCCGGAAAAAGTCTCGCGGGTGGCGTGGTGCACCGGCGGCGGTCAGGGCTTTATCGACAGCGCGGCGCGCTTTGGCGTCGATGCCTTTATTACCGGCGAAGTTTCGGAACAAACCATTCACTCGGCGCGCGAGCAGTCGCTGCATTTTTATGCCGCCGGGCACCATGCAACCGAGCGCGGCGGCATTCGCGCCCTTAGCGAATGGCTGACGGAAAATACCGATCTGGACGTCACGTTTATTGATATCCCTAACCCGGCCTGAAGGGAGAGAGAAAAGTGCAGCGAGCGCGTTGTTATCTGCTAGGCGAAACGGCGGTAGTTCTGGAGCTGGAGCCCCCGGTTACGCTGGAAAGTCAAAAGCGCATCTGGCGCCTGGCCCAGCGGCTGGTGGATCATGAAGATGCGGTGGACGTTATACCGGGCATGAATAATATCACCGTGGTGCTGCGCCACCCGCAGCTCATGGCGTGGGATGCGATTGAACGTTTGCAGCGCTGGTGGGAAGAGAGTGAAGCCCTTGAGCCTGAGTCGCGGGAGATTGCGATCCCGGTCATCTACGGCGGAGAAGCGGGGCCCGACCTCGCCGAGGTGGCGCGCCACTGCGGGCTGACGGAGAAGCAGGTGGTTGAGCTGCACTCGTCGGTGGAGTACGTGGTGTGGTTCCTCGGCTTCCAGCCGGGTTTTCCCTATCTCGGCGGCCTGCCGGAACGGCTGGCAATGCCGCGCCGCGCGGAGCCGCGTCTGCAGGTCGCGGCGGGTTCAGTCGGTATCGGCGGCGCGCAAACCGGCATCTATCCGCTGGCGACGCCCGGCGGCTGGCAGCTGCTGGGGCGGACGCCGCTGGCGCTATTTGATGCGCAGCGCAAGGAGCCGGCGCTGCTGCGGTCTGGGGACAGAGTACGCTTCGTGCCGCAAAAGGAGGGCCTATGTTGAAGATGATTCGCGCAGGGATGTATACCTCGGTGCAGGACGGCGGCCGGGAAGGGCAGCGCCAGTCGGCTATCAGCCGCTGCGGCGCGCTGGATAAGCCGGCGCTGACCATCGCTAACCTGCTGGTGGGGAATGACGCCAACGCGGCCGCTCTGGAGATCACTCTTGGGCAGGTGGATATTGAGTTTGAACAGGACTGCTGGTTTGCGCTGACCGGCGCCGCCTGTGAGGCGACGGTGGGCGGCAAGCCGGTTTGGATCGGCTGGCGGACGGCGGCGCAAGCCGGCCAGCATCTGGTGCTAAAGAACCCTCAGCACGGCATCCGCAGCTATCTGGCGGTGGCGGGGGGCATCGACGTGCCGCTGGTGCTCGGTTCTCGCAGCACGGACCTGAAGGTCGGGATCGGCGGGCTGGAGGGGCGGCGCCTGAAGGACGGCGATCGGCTGACGTCGGGCAAGCCGTCCCGCCATTTCAGCGGCCCGCAGGGCGTCAAACAGCTGCCCATCGGCAACCGCATTCGCGCGCTGCCCGGGCCGGAATATCATGAGTTCGACAGTACCTCGCAGGCCTCTTTCTGGCGTTCGCCGTGGCAGCTGAGCGCGCAGAGCAACCGGATGGGCTACCGCCTGCAGGGACAGCCGCTTACGCGCACGACCGATCGCGAAATGCTCTCTCACGGCCTGCTGCCCGGCGTGGTGCAGGTGCCGCATAGCGGCCAGCCGATTGTGCTGATGAACGATGCGCAAACCACCGGCGGCTATCCGCGTATCGCGAGCATCATTGAGGCGGATATGTACCAGCTGGCGCAAATTCAGTTGGGTCAGCCGATTCACTTTGTTTCCTGTTCGCTGGAGGAGGCGCTGAAAGCGCGCGCCGACCGCCAGCGTTACCTGGACCAGCTGGCGTGGAGGCTTAACGATGAAGATTGACCTTAATGCCGATCTTGGCGAAGGCTGCGCCAACGATAGCGCTCTTTTGCAGCTGATCTCTTCCGCCAATATCGCCTGCGGCTTTCACGCCGGCGATGCGCTGCTGATGCATCAGTGCGTGCGCGAGGCGCTAAAAAACGGCGTTGCGATTGGCGCGCATCCGGGTTATCCGGACCGACAAAACTTTGGCCGTACCGCGATGCAGCTACCGCCGGAGACGGTTTACGTCCAGACGCTGTACCAGATTGGCGCCCTGGCCGCGATTGCCCGCGCCGAGGGCGGCGATCTGCAGCACGTCAAGCCGCACGGGATGCTGTACAACCAGGCGGCAAAAGAGGCTCCGCTGGCGGATGCGATTGCCAGAGCCGTGCGTGATTTTAATCCCGAGCTGGTGCTGATTGGGCTGGCGGGAAGCGAGCTGATTCGGGCAGGCCAGCATTACCGGCTATCCACCCGCCAGGAGGTTTTCGCCGATCGGGGATATCTGGCCGACGGCAGTCTGGTGCCGCGTTCACAGCCCGGCGCGATGATTGCCGACGAGGAGCAGGCGCTGGCGCAAACGCTGGAGATGGTGCAGCACCAGCGGGTGCGCAGCGTGACCGGCGAGTGGGCGCACGTCATGGCTGAAACCGTTTGTCTGCACGGAGACGGGGAGCACGCGCTGGAGTTTGCCCGCCGTTTACGCGCGGCGTTTGCCGGACGCAACATTCAGGTCAGCGCGGCGTTGGAAGAGTAGCCAGATAGTGACAACCTACGATGACGATGCAGGGAGAGGAAAAGGGAGCATGGCTGGCGTATTGATTACCGGTTTCGAGCCATTTGACGGCGAAGCGCTTAACCCTTCATGGGAAGTGGTAAAGCGACTTGATGGCGCTATTATTGCCGGAGAGCGCGTCGTGGCGCGACGGCTGCCCTGCGTTTTTAACGAGGCGCTGACGGTGCTTCACGCCGCGCTGGATGAGCTCAACCCCGCGTTGACCCTTGCCGTTGGCCAGGCGGGAGGGCGGGCTGATATTACCGTTGAACGCGTGGCGATAAACATCGACGATGCGCGGATCCCGGATAACAAGGGCCAGCAGCCGATCGATCTGCCGATCGTGGCCGGCGGTCCGGCCGCCTGGTTTAGCAGCGTGCCGATCAAAGCGATCGTCGCCGCGCTGCGCCAGCAGGGCATTCCCGCATCGGTATCACAAACGGCGGGGACGTTCGTGTGCAATCACGTGATGTACGGTTTGCTGCACCGGCTGCAGGGTAAAGCTGGCGCAAAAGGCGGCTTTATTCATATTCCGTATCTGCCGGAGCAGGCTGCGGCCCATCCCGGCGAGGCGAGTATGGCGCTGGAAACGATACGAGCGGCGCTGGAAACGGCGATTGCCGTGGCTCTGACCCACGACGACGATCTCAGCCTTACCGGCGGCGCGACGCACTAACAGAAGGACGACATTATGCCGGAAGGTCCGGAAATCCGCCGCGCGGCGGACAGCCTGGAATTGGCGATTAAAGGCGAGCCCCTGACCGAGGTGTGGTTTGCCTTCCCGCAGCTGCAGCCCTGGCAGCCTGAGCTGGTGGGCCAGTGGGTGACGCATATTGAGACGCGCGGCAAAGCGCTGCTGACGCATTTCTCCGGCGGGCTGACGCTGTACAGCCACAATCAGCTGTACGGCGTGTGGCGCGTGGCGGCGGCAGGAGAGCAGCCGTCGACCAACCGCATTTTGCGCGTCAGGCTACAGACGGCGGAGAAGGCGGTGCTGCTCTACAGCGCTTCGGATATTGAAATATTGACCCCGGCGCAGCTGGCAGTACACCCTTTCTTACTCCGGGTGGGCCCCGACGTGCTGGATATGACCCTGACGCCTGAAGAGGTAAAGGCCCGTCTGCTATCGGCAAAATTCCGTCAGCGTCAGTTTTCCGGCCTGCTGCTGGACCAGGCATTCCTCGCCGGGCTGGGCAACTATCTGCGCGTCGAAATCCTCTGGCAGGTGGGGTTGACCGGGCGGCACAAGGCCTCGGAGCTGACGGACGGGCAGCTTGATGCTCTGGCGCAGGCGCTGCTGGAGATCCCGCGTTTATCCTACAGTACCCGCGGCCAGGTGGATGACAATCTGCATCATGGGGCGCTGTTTCGTTTTAAGGTTTTCCACCGCGACGGCGAGCCCTGCGAACGCTGCGGCACGCTTATCGAGAGAACCATGCTCTCATCCCGACCGTTCTACTGGTGCCCCGGCTGCCAGCTTTAAAGCGCTTGCTAACCCTGCGCGTAGACGGGCAAGCGCCTATCGCGAGCAGCCATAAAAAAACGCGCCCTGAAGGCGCGTTTTTTGTTGCCGAAATCTGGCTTAGTGCTTGATGTCGCACTTGAAATCGCGTTTGTCGTAGCCGGTGTACAGCTGACGCGGACGGGCAATTTTCATGCCGTCGCTGTGCATTTCGTTCCAGTGGGCAATCCAGCCTACGGTACGCGCCATCGCGAAGATAACGGTAAACATGGAGGACGGAATGCCCATCGCTTTCAGGATGATACCGGAGTAGAAATCGACGTTCGGATAGAGTTTCTTCTCGATGAAGTACGGGTCGTTGAGCGCAATATGCTCAAGCTCCATCGCCACTTCCAGCAGATCGTCTTTGGTGCCCAGCTCTTTCAGCACTTCATGGCAGGTTTCACGCATTACGGTGGCGCGCGGGTCGTAGTTTTTGTACACGCGGTGGCCGAAGCCCATCAGGCGGAAAGAGTCATTTTTATCTTTCGCGCGACGAACAAATTCCGGAATGTGTTCAACGGAGCTGATCTCTTCCAGCATCTTCAGCGCCGCTTCGTTTGCGCCGCCGTGCGCCGGTCCCCACAGGGAGGCGATGCCCGCAGCGATACAGGCGAACGGGTTCGCGCCTGAGGAGCCTGCGGTACGGACGGTTGAGGTCGAGGCGTTCTGTTCGTGGTCAGCGTGGAGGATCAGAATACGGTCCATTGCGCGTTCCAGTACCGGATTTACCTCATAGGTTTCACACGGCGTGGAGAACATCATGTTGAGGAAGTTACCCGCGTAGGAGAGGTCGTTGCGCGGATAAACAAAAGGCTGGCCGATTGAATATTTGTAACACATGGCTGCCATTGTCGGCATTTTGGACAGCAGACGGAACGCTGCGATATCACGGTGGCGCGGATTATTAACGTCCAGGGAGTCGTGATAAAACGCCGCCAGCGCGCCGGTAATACCGCACATCACCGCCATCGGATGCGAGTCGCGACGAAACGCATGGAACAGACGGGTAATCTGCTCATGGATCATGGTGTGGCGGGTAACGGTGGTTTTGAACTCTTCGTACTGGGCCTGATCCGGTTTTTCACCGTTCAGCAGGATGTAGCATACTTCGAGGTAGTTGGACTCGGTCGCTAGCTGATCGATCGGGAAACCACGGTGGAGCAGAATACCTTCATCACCGTCGATAAAAGTGATTTTAGATTCACACGATGCGGTTGAAGTGAAACCAGGGTCAAAGGTAAATACGCCTTTTGAACCAAGACTACGAATATCAATAACATCCTGGCCGAGCGTGCCTTTTAGCACATCCAGTTCGATAGCAGTATCACCACCTAGGGTGATTTTTGCTTTTGCATCAGACATTTATGGTCTCCTTAGCGCCTTTATTGCTTAAGACTGCCGGGGGGGATTTGCCTTCGGCTCGTGCCTGATTACGTTACCAGTTTGTTATGTTGCACACAGCTCTGCGACAGCGGAATTGGCAGGGTACAGAGCAAAGGCGCTTGATGGAACGTTTTCAGTTTACGACGAAATAACAGCAAATCAGCGTTTTAGCAGCCCGAATTTGAAAATCGTTATACCACTAATAACCGTCCTGATTACATTGGTCAATACCGTCACACTGTTGCATAACTTATTCTCAGGTGAAAGAGTGACCCCATAACTTTTGAGCATTATTGCATTTATCTGGTGATGGTTGTAACAAGAATGTTTAATATTTGTCAAATCAGGTGATTAAATTTTAAAATAATGTTGTTATCGTGATATTGATCACTGTTCGGGACAAAACCCGACAAACTATATGTAGGTTAATTGTAATGATTTTGTGAACGGCCTATACTGCCGCCAGGTCTCCGGAACACCCTGCAATCCCGAGCCACCCAGCGTTGTTTGGTCACGTTTTCGCTCCTGGAAAGGGGGTTATTCATGACTACAGGTTATAGAAAGGACGCTGTCTGACCCGCAAGCAGACCGGAGGAAGGAAACAATAAGAACAGCATGTGGGCGTTATTCATGGTAAGAAATGTGAAAAAACAAAGACCTGTCAATCTGGATCTGCAAACGATCCGGTTCCCAATCACGGCGATAGCGTCCATTCTCCATCGCGTATCCGGTGTGATCACCTTCGTGGCGGTCGGGATTCTGCTTTGGCTGCTGGGCACCAGTCTTTCCTCTCCCGAAGGTTTCCTCACTGCAGCATCCATTATGGATAGCTTCTTCGTGAAATTCATTATGTGGGGCATTCTGACCGCATTGGCTTATCACGCTGTGGTTGGTATCCGCCACCTGATGATGGACTTTGGCTACCTGGAAGAAACCCTCGAAGTAGGGACACGCTCCGCCAAGATTTCTTTTGTTATTACTGTCGTGCTTTCACTTCTCGCAGGAGTCCTCGTATGGTAAGCAACGCCTCAGCACTGGGACGCAACGGCGTACATGACTTCATTCTGGTTCGTGCCACCGCTATCGTTCTGACCCTCTACATCATCTATATGGTCGGCTTTTTTGCCACCACGGGTGAAATTTCATGGGAAGTCTGGACGGGTTTTTTCTCCTCCGCGTTCACTAAAGTCTTCACCCTGTTGGCCCTCGTCTCCATCCTGATCCACGCCTGGATCGGTATGTGGCAGGTACTGACGGACTACGTTAAACCACTGGCTGTGCGCCTGGTTCTGCAACTGCTTATCGTTGTTGCGCTGGTGGCTTACGTTCTTTATGGATTTGTTGTGGTGTGGGGTGTGTAATGAAATTGCCTGTCAGAGAATTTGATGCTGTTGTGATTGGTGCTGGTGGCGCAGGTATGCGCGCGGCGCTGCAAATTTCCCAGAGCGGCCAGTCCTGTGCGCTGCTCTCCAAAGTGTTCCCTACTCGTTCCCATACCGTTTCCGCTCAGGGTGGCATCACCGTTGCGCTCGGTAATACCCATGAAGATAACTGGGAATGGCACATGTACGACACCGTAAAAGGGTCGGACTATATTGGCGACCAGGACGCCATTGAATATATGTGCAAAACCGGTCCGGAAGCGATTCTCGAACTGGATCATATGGGCCTGCCGTTCTCGCGTCTCGAAGATGGCACCATTTATCAACGTCCGTTTGGCGGCCAGTCGAAAAACTTCGGCGGCGAGCAGGCGGCACGTACCGCGGCGGCGGCTGACCGTACCGGCCACGCCCTGCTGCATACCCTGTATCAGCAAAACCTGAAAAACCACACTACTATCTTCTCCGAATGGTACGCGCTGGATCTGGTGAAAAACGCCGACGGCGCGATCGTTGGCTGTACCGCGCTGTGTATCGAAACCGGTGAAGTGGTCTACTTCAAGGCCCGTGCGACCGTGCTGGCTACCGGTGGTGCAGGTCGTATTTATCAATCAACCACTAACGCCCACATCAACACCGGCGACGGCGTTGGGATGGCTATCCGCGCCGGCGTTCCGGTGCAGGATATGGAAATGTGGCAGTTCCACCCGACCGGTATCGCCGGAGCCGGGGTGCTGGTCACCGAAGGCTGCCGCGGTGAAGGCGGCTATTTGCTGAATAAACACGGCGAACGCTTCATGGAGCGCTATGCCCCGAATGCGAAAGACCTGGCGGGTCGTGACGTGGTGGCGCGTTCCATCATGATCGAAATCCGTGAAGGCCGCGGCTGCGATGGTCCGTGGGGCCCGCACGCCAAGCTGAAGCTTGATCATCTGGGCAAAGAAGTTCTCGAATCCCGCCTGCCGGGTATCCTCGAACTGTCGCGTACCTTTGCGCACGTTGACCCGGTTAAAGAGCCGATTCCGGTTATCCCAACCTGCCACTATATGATGGGCGGTATTCCGACCAGAGTAAGCGGCCAGGCGCTGACCGTTAACGAGCAGGGCGAAGATGTCGTTATCCCTGGGCTGTTCGCCGTCGGCGAAATTGCCTGCGTATCGGTCCACGGCGCTAACCGTCTGGGCGGCAACTCGCTGCTTGACCTGGTGGTGTTCGGCCGCGCGGTCGGCGTGCATCTGCAGGAATCTATCGCCGAGCAGGGCGAGCTTCGCGACGCGACGGAAGAAGAAGTTGATGCTTCTCTGGCGCGCCTGAACCGTTGGAACGGCAACCGTAACGGCGAAGACCCGGCCGAAATCCGCAAAGCGCTGCAGGAATGTATGCAGCACAACTTCTCGGTATTCCGCGAAGGCGATGCGATGGCGAAAGGGCTTGAGCAGCTGAAGGCGATCCGCGAGCGTCTGAAAAACGCGCGCCTCGACGACACCTCCAGCGAGTTCAACACCCAGCGCGTTGAGTGCCTGGAGCTGGATAACCTGATGGAAACCGCATACGCAACGGCGGTCTCTGCCAACTTCCGTACCGAAAGCCGTGGCGCGCATAGCCGCTTCGACTTCCCGGAACGTGACGATGAAAACTGGCTGTGCCATTCCCTGTATCTGCCAGAGTCGGAAGCCATGACGCGTCGTAGCGTCAACATGGAACCGAAGCTGCGCCCGGCATTCCCGCCGAAGATTCGTACTTATTAATGCGGAGACAGGAAAATGAAACTCGAGTTTTCAATTTATCGTTATAACCCGGACGTTGACGATGCTCCGCATATGCAGGATTACAGCCTGGAAGCGGAAGACGGTCGCGACATGATGCTGCTGGACGCCCTGATGCAGCTGAAGGAAAAAGACCCGTCGCTCTCATTTCGTCGTTCCTGCCGTGAAGGGGTCTGTGGCTCCGACGGTCTGAACATGAACGGTAAAAACGGTCTGGCGTGCATCACGCCGATCTCCGCGCTGAATAAGCCGGGTAAGAAAATTGTTATCCGTCCGCTGCCAGGTTTACCGGTTATCCGCGATTTGGTTGTAGACATGGGGCAATTCTATGCACAATATGAGAAGATTAAGCCTTACTTGTTGAATAATGGGCAAAATCCTCCGGCTCGTGAGCATCTGCAGATGCCTGAGCAGCGTGAGAAACTCGACGGGCTGTACGAATGTATTCTGTGCGCATGTTGTTCAACGTCCTGCCCGTCCTTCTGGTGGAACCCGGACAAATTTGTCGGCCCGGCAGGATTACTGGCGGCGTATCGCTTCCTGATCGATAGCCGCGATACCGAAACCGACAGCCGCCTGGAAGGGTTGAGCGATGCTTTCAGCGTATTCCGCTGTCATAGCATTATGAACTGCGTCAGTGTTTGTCCTAAGGGGCTGAACCCGACGCGCGCCATCGGCCATATCAAGTCGATGCTGCTGCAGCGCAGTGCGTAAGTAACCCGGTCTGTCCCGGATGGCGCTATCGCTTATCCGGGCTACCCGAAGCAGTAGCCCCGGCAGCGTTTGTGCCGCCGGGAAATGAATACCCTAAATAATTCGAGTTACAGGAAGGCGGCGACGCCGCGAATCCCCAGGAGCTTACTCAAGTAAGTGACTGGGGTGAGTGAGGAAAGCCAACGCACATGTAACTTGAAGTATGAAGGGGATGGCAGGAAATCTTTAAAAACCGCCAAATATGTACCAGTAATCAAGGCGTTCAGAGCGAGGTAAGGCGGCAACTGAACGCATCCCCGGGAGCATAGTGAACTATGTGACCGGGGTAAGTGAAGGCAGCTAACGCAACCGCAGCCTGAACGCCGAAGATTAATGGCAGTTTTTAAAGGTTCCTTCGCGGATGCAGAAGCCACAACTCGTCCGCAACAAGTGAACCCCGGCACGTACAATCCATGTGCGTGGTAGTTTCTACGGCGAAATAAGCATATAAATGCTTAAGGGATCACGATGCAGAACGGCGCAATGAAAGCCTGGCTGGACTCTTCTTACCTCTCTGGTTCGAACCAGAGCTGGATAGAACAGCTCTATGAAGACTTCTTAACCGATCCTGACTCTGTTGACGCCAACTGGCGTTCTATGTTCCAGCAGTTACCTGGCACCGGAGTCAAACCGGATCAATTTCATTCCAAAACGCGTGATTATTTCCGTCGATTGGCGAAGGATGCCTCACGTTACACTTCTTCGATTTCCGACCCTGACACCAATGTGAAGCAGGTTAAAGTCCTGCAGCTCATCAACGCCTATCGCTTCCGCGGCCACCAGCACGCGAATCTCGATCCGCTGGGACTGTGGAAACAGGATAGAGTGGCGGATTTAGACCCGGCATACCACGATTTGACCGAGGCCGACTTCCAGGAAAGTTATAACGTAGGTTCTTTTGCCATCGGCAAAGATACGATGAAGCTGGGCGAGCTGCTGTCAGCGCTCAAACAGACCTACTGCGGCGCTATCGGCGCGGAATACATGCATATCACCTCTACTGAAGAGAAGCGCTGGATCCAGCAGCGTATTGAATCGGTAGCAGGGAAAGCCAGCTTTACCGCTGAAGAGAAAAAACGCTTCTTAAGCGAACTGACCGCCGCTGAAGGTCTGGAACGCTACCTTGGCGCGAAATTCCCGGGCGCGAAACGCTTCTCGCTGGAAGGCGGCGATGCGCTGATCCCGATGCTGAAAGAGATGATCCGCCACGCTGGCAAAAGCGGCACCCGCGAAGTGGTGCTGGGCATGGCGCACCGCGGCCGTCTGAACGTGCTGGTCAACGTCCTCGGTAAAAAGCCGCAGGATCTGTTTGACGAGTTCGCCGGCAAGCATAAAGAACATCTCGGCACCGGCGACGTGAAGTACCACATGGGCTTCTCTTCCGATATGGAAACCGAAGGCGGTCTGGTACACCTTGCGCTGGCGTTTAACCCGTCGCACCTTGAGATCGTCAGCCCGGTGGTTATCGGTTCCGTGCGCGCCCGTCTGGATCGTCTGGACGAGCCAAGCAGCAATAAAGTGCTGCCGATTACCATTCACGGCGACGCCGCGATAACCGGTCAGGGCGTGGTTCAGGAAACGCTGAACATGTCGAAAGCCCGCGGTTACGAAGTGGGCGGTACCGTACGTATTGTTATCAACAACCAGGTGGGCTTCACCACCTCGAACCCGCTGGACGCGCGCTCTACGCCGTATTGCACCGATATCGGTAAAATGGTTCAGGCGCCGATCTTCCACGTTAACGCGGATGACCCGGAAGCCGTGGCTTTTGTTACCCGCCTGGCGCTGGATTTCCGCAATACCTTCAAACGCGATGTTCTGATCGACCTGGTGTGCTACCGCCGTCACGGCCATAACGAAGCCGACGAGCCGAGCGCAACCCAGCCGCTGATGTACCAGAAAATCAAAAAACATCCGACTCCACGCAAAATCTATGCGGACAAGCTGGAGCAGGACAAAGTGTCGACGCTGGAAGACGCCACCGAGCAGGTTAACCTCTACCGTGATGCGCTGGATGCCGGCGAATGCGTGGTAGAAGAGTGGCGTCCGATGAACCTGCACTCCTTTACCTGGTCGCCGTACCTCAACCACGAGTGGGATGAGAGCTACCCGAGCAAGGTGGAGATGAAGCGCCTGCAGGAGCTGGCTAAGCGTATCAGCACCGTGCCTGAAAGCATTGAAATGCAGTCTCGCGTCGCCAAAATCTACGGCGATCGTCAGGCGATGGCTGCCGGCGAGAAGCTGTTTGACTGGGGCGGTGCGGAAAACCTGGCTTATGCGACGCTGGTCGATGAGGGTATTCCGATTCGTCTGTCCGGTGAAGACTCCGGTCGCGGTACCTTCTTCCACCGCCACTCGGTTATTCATAACCAGGTGAACGGCTCAACCTATATTCCGCTGCAGCACGTGCATAACGGCCAGGAGCATTTTAAAGTCTGGGACTCCGTGCTCTCTGAAGAAGCGGTTCTGGCGTTTGAATACGGCTATGCAACCGCTGAACCGCGCACTCTGACCATCTGGGAAGCCCAGTTCGGCGACTTCGCCAACGGCGCCCAGGTTGTTATTGACCAGTTCATCAGCTCCGGCGAGCAGAAATGGGGCCGGATGTGTGGCCTGGTGATGCTGCTGCCGCACGGCTACGAAGGCCAGGGCCCGGAGCACTCCTCCGCGCGTCTGGAACGCTATCTGCAGCTCTGCGCCGAGCAGAATATGCAGGTCTGCGTACCGTCGACCCCGGCTCAGGTTTACCACATGCTGCGTCGTCAGGCGCTGCGCGGTATGCGCCGTCCGCTGGTGGTGATGTCACCGAAATCGCTGCTGCGTCACCCGCTGGCGGTTTCCAGCCTCGATGAGCTGGCAAACGGCACCTTCCTGCCGGCGATCGGCGAAGTGGACGATCTTGACCCGAAAGCCGTGAAGCGCGTGGTGCTGTGCTCTGGTAAAGTTTATTACGACCTGCTGGAGCAGCGTCGTAAAAACGACCAAAAAGATGTCGCTATCGTGCGCGTAGAGCAGCTCTATCCGTTCCCGCATCAGGCGGTACAGGAAGCGCTGAAGCCTTATGCGCAGGTGCATGATTTTGTCTGGTGTCAGGAAGAACCGCTCAACCAGGGCGCGTGGTACTGCAGCCAGCATCACTTCCGCGAAGTGATTCCATTTGGGGCCTCTCTGCGCTATGCAGGCCGCCCGGCCTCCGCCTCTCCGGCGGTAGGATATATGTCCGTTCACCAGAAACAGCAACAAGATCTGGTCAATGACGCGCTGAACGTCGATTAATTAAAGGATACATAATGAGTAGCGTAGATATTCTGGTTCCCGATCTGCCTGAGTCCGTAGCTGACGCGACCGTTGCAACCTGGCATAAAAAACCGGGCGATAGCGTCCAGCGTGATGAAGTGCTGGTGGAAATCGAAACTGACAAAGTGGTACTGGAAGTACCGGCATCAGCGGACGGCATTCTGGAAGCAGTGCTGGAAGATGAAGGCGCGACCGTGCTTTCTCGTCAAATTCTTGGTCGTCTGCGCGAAGGCAACAGCGCGGGCAAAGAGTCCGGCGCGAAAGCCGATGCTAAAGAGTCCACCCCGGCTCAGCGTCAGCAGGCTTCTCTGGAAGAGCAGAGCAACGATGCGCTCAGCCCGGCGATCCGTCGCCTGCTGGCTGAACATAACCTCGATGCGAGCGCGATTAAAGGCTCCGGCGTTGGCGGCCGTCTGACCCGTGAAGATGTTGAAAAACATCTGGCGGCAGCGCCGGCTAAAGCGGAAACCAAAGCGCCGGCTGCGGCCGCTGCTCCGGTTGCTCAGCTGGGCCACCGTTCTGAAAAACGCGTTCCGATGACCCGCCTGCGCAAACGCGTAGCCGAGCGTCTGCTGGAAGCGAAAAACTCCACCGCCATGCTGACGACCTTCAACGAAGTCAACATGAAGCCGATTATGGATCTGCGTAAGCAGTACGGCGACGCGTTTGAAAAACGTCACGGCATCCGTCTGGGCTTTATGTCCTTCTACGTGAAAGCGGTTGTGGAAGCGCTGAAGCGCTATCCGGAAGTGAACGCCTCCATCGATGGCGACGACGTGGTTTATCACAACTACTTCGACGTCAGCATGGCCGTATCGACGCCGCGTGGCCTGGTAACGCCGGTTCTGCGCGATGTTGATCTGCTGGGCATGGCGGATATCGAAAAGAATATTAAAGAGCTGGCAGTGAAAGGCCGCGACGGCAAGCTGACCGTAGAAGATCTGATTGGCGGTAACTTCACCATTACCAACGGCGGCGTCTTCGGGTCTCTGATGTCTACGCCAATCATCAACCCACCGCAGAGCGCAATTCTGGGTATGCATGCTATTAAAGATCGTCCGATGGCGGTCAATGGCAAGGTGGAAATTCTGCCGATGATGTACCTCGCGCTCTCCTACGACCACCGTCTGATCGATGGGCGTGAATCGGTAGGCTTCCTGGTAGCGATTAAAGAGCTGCTGGAAGACCCGACTCGTCTGCTGCTGGACGTGTAGCGAACATGGCCCGGCAGCGTTCAGCTTACCGGGCCAATAAAAACATCATCAGCGCTGTAAACCGCGATTTATCGCCTTACAGACTAAATGATAACGATTACCTGAAGGATGGACTGAACACATGAACTTACATGAATATCAGGCGAAACAACTGTTTGCCCGCTATGGCTTACCGGCGCCGGTGGGTTATGCCTGTACTACTCCGCGTGAAGCAGAAGAAGCCGCTTCAAAAATCGGTGCGGGTCCGTGGGTAGTGAAATGTCAGGTTCACGCTGGTGGCCGCGGTAAAGCGGGCGGTGTGAAAGTAGTTAACAGCAAAGAAGACATTCGCGCATTTGCTGAACATTGGCTGGGCAAACGCCTGGTGACCTACCAGACGGATGCGCACGGCCAGCCGGTTAACCAGATCCTGGTTGAAGCTGCGACCGATATCGCCAAAGAGCTCTATCTTGGTGCGGTAGTTGACCGTAGCTCCCGTCGCGTAGTGTTCATGGCTTCCACCGAAGGCGGCGTGGAAATCGAAAAAGTGGCGGAAGAAACTCCGCACCTGATCCACAAAATTGCCATCGACCCGCTGGCGGGCCCGATGCCTTACCAGGGTCGTGAGCTGGCGTTCAAACTGGGTCTGGAAGGTAAGCAGGTTCAGCAGTTCACCAAAATCTTCATGGGCCTGGCGACCATCTTCCTGGAGCGCGACCTGGCGCTGATCGAAATCAACCCGCTGGTAATCACTAAGCAGGGCGACCTGATCTGCCTCGACGGCAAGCTGGGCGCCGATGGCAATGCCCTGTTCCGTCAGCCGGATCTGCGTGAAATGCGCGACCAGTCTCAGGAAGACCCGCGTGAAGCTCAGGCGGCGCAGTGGGAGCTGAACTACGTTGCTCTGGACGGCAACATTGGCTGTATGGTTAACGGCGCAGGCCTGGCGATGGGCACCATGGACATCGTTAAGCTGCACGGCGGCGAACCGGCTAACTTCCTTGACGTTGGCGGCGGCGCAACCAAAGAGCGCGTTACCGAAGCATTCAAAATCATCCTTTCCGACAGCAATGTTAAGGCCGTACTGGTTAACATCTTCGGCGGTATCGTTCGTTGCGACCTGATCGCCGACGGCATCATCGGCGCGGTAGAGGAAGTTGGCGTTAACGTTCCGGTGGTCGTTCGTCTGGAAGGTAACAACGCCGAACTGGGCGCGAAGAAACTGGCTGACAGCGGCCTGAATATTATTGCAGCGAAAAGTCTGACGGACGCAGCACAGCAGGTTGTTGCCGCAGTGGAGGGGAAATAATGTCCATTTTAATTGATAAAAATACCAAGGTTATCTGCCAGGGCTTCACCGGTAGCCAGGGGACTTTCCACTCCGAACAGGCGATCGCTTACGGTACGCAAATGGTCGGCGGCGTTACGCCGGGCAAAGGCGGCACCACGCATCTGGGCCTGCCGGTGTTTAACACCGTGCGCGAAGCCGTTGACGCAACCGGCGCTACCGCGACCGTTATCTATGTACCAGCTCCGTTCTGCAAAGACTCCATTCTGGAAGCTATTGATGCGGGCATTAAGCTGATCATCACCATCACCGAAGGTATCCCGACGCTGGATATGCTGACCGTGAAAGTGAAGCTTGATGAAGCTGGCGTACGCATGATCGGCCCTAACTGCCCGGGCGTTATCACCCCAGGCGCATGCAAAATCGGCATCATGCCGGGTCACATTCATCAGCCGGGTAAAGTGGGCATCGTTTCCCGTTCCGGTACGCTGACCTATGAAGCGGTTAAGCAGACTACTGACTACGGCTTCGGCCAGTCTACCTGCGTCGGTATCGGCGGTGACCCGATCCCGGGTTCTAACTTCATTGATATCCTGAAGCTGTTCCAGGAAGACCCGCAGACCGAAGCGATCGTGATGATCGGTGAGATCGGCGGCAGCGCTGAAGAAGAAGCGGCAGCCTACATCAAAGAGCACGTGACCAAGCCGGTGGTAGGTTACATCGCCGGTGTGACCGCGCCGAAAGGCAAGCGTATGGGCCACGCTGGCGCCATCATCGCTGGCGGTAAAGGTACGGCTGACGAGAAGTTCGCTGCCCTGGAAGCGGCCGGTGTGAAAACCGTCCGTAGCCTGGCAGATATCGGCGAAGCGCTGAAATCTATCATTAAGTAAATGTAATAAACGGCCCCTGCTATTTGATGGTTGCTATTGAATAGACCGGGGCTGGTCCAGTTTCGACATGGTTGGCCACCTTCCGGTGGCCTTTTTTACGCCAGCCTCTCTGCTATCCTCGAATTTTTCGATCACGCCGGCTATGATGCTCAGCGGTAATAATACGAATAACACGGATTAGTTTTTTTGAGCCACCCTCGGGATCGCCGACGATCGAAAAGAACGATGGCTTTATACTTGAATAACCCCTGTTAAATCAATAGCAATCAAAGGGTTACTTCCGTTTTTGTTTGCGGAGTGCGGGCGATGAACAGCGCTTTAAATAAGCATGAATTTATATTTATAGGCGGGCTGTTATTTTACCGCCGAGGTGAAATCAATATTTAATAACGTCGCGGAATTGCTTTTTAATTATGTGATAAACGGCGTGAAGAAATTTCCAAAGGGAATTACGTTTTTCGGTAGATACATTTTTTAATGTAGGTAATAACAGCGAAAACGTCTGTTATATATTCATTTTTGTTGGCAGGCGCTGAAGGCGAGAGGGTAGGCCAACGCGCGGAATTATTCTTTGCGCCATCAGCGGCGGTGCGCTACGCATTTGCGGAACTGAGGAGCCGGCGGCGGGGCGGTATCCCGATTTTGTCGATTCGGCGATAGTTTCCCTGCGGTGTTAAGTGTAAGTAAAAACAATGATAAATAAAATAAGTAGAAATTAAACGGGTAATAACTTGATAAAAAAAATCCGTGAGCTACGCGACATTATTTGCCGATAGTGGCCAACCCCGGCACTGTTTCCCCGGCTTAAAAGGCGATCCGGCTTTAAATAAATCGACTATCATTTTTTAGTAACTGATGACACCTTCACAAAACATATCTTTAACCTGCCGTTTACTAGCGTTGTACATAGTAAACATAATTAACATTCAAAATGAAAATTGATTTAAATCAATGTTTAACTGTTGGAAAAAAATGAGAAATGGAGTTAAATTGTCGCCGATCAAATTGGCTGAAAACCGGTATTTTCGCTATAAATTGATCGCTGTCGAAAAGCGCAAATTTATCTCAATAAAAACCTATTTATTGTAAGGGATTTGCAGCGTAATATAACCACGGGATCAATTTGGGTGTTTTTTTAACATGTTTGTAACTTTTCACCATTACCGTTTCCTCTTAAAGGAAGAAAGGGTGCGGCGAAAGGGCGCAAATAAATTTGTATTGGGGCATGTGTGTGACCCTTTCTAACGGGGTTCACTCTCGGAGTCTTCATGCGATGAGCAAGGAGTCATGATGTTAGATATAGTCGAACTGTCGCGCTTACAGTTTGCCTTGACCGCGATGTACCACTTCCTTTTTGTGCCACTGACGCTTGGTATGGCGTTCCTGCTGGCCATCATGGAGACGGTTTACGTCCTTTCCGGCAAACAGATTTATAAAGATATGACCAAATTCTGGGGCAAGTTGTTTGGTATCAACTTTGCGCTGGGTGTAGCAACCGGTTTGACCATGGAGTTCCAGTTCGGGACAAACTGGTCTTATTACTCTCACTACGTGGGCGATATCTTCGGTGCGCCGCTGGCCATTGAAGGGCTGATGGCCTTCTTCCTTGAATCTACCTTTGTCGGTCTGTTCTTCTTCGGCTGGGATCGTCTGGGCAAAGTACAGCACATGGCGGTGACCTGGCTGGTGGCTCTGGGGTCCAACCTTTCCGCATTGTGGATCCTTGTTGCTAACGGCTGGATGCAAAACCCGATCGCCTCGGACTTCAACTTCGAAACCATGCGTATGGAGATGGTCAGCTTCTCCGAGCTGGTCCTGAACCCTGTCGCTCAGGTGAAGTTTGTCCACACCGTCGCCTCTGGTTACGTCTGCGGCGCGATGTTCGTGCTGGGCATCAGCTCCTACTATATGCTGCGCGGTCGTGACTTCGCCTTTGCTAAACGCTCCTTCGCCATCGCGGCAAGCTTCGGTATGGCCGCTATTCTCTCCGTTATCGTACTCGGCGATGAGTCCGGTTACGAAATGGGCGACGTGCAGAAGACTAAACTCGCGGCTATCGAAGCCGAATGGGAAACGCAGCCGGCGCCAGCCGCCTTCACCCTGTTTGGTATTCCCGATCAGGATGCGCAGCAAAACCGCTTCGCGATTCAAATCCCGTATGCGTTGGGGATTATCGCCACCCGCTCCGTGGATAAGCAGGTTACCGGTCTGAAAGAGCTGTTGGTGCAGCACGAAGCGCGTATTCGCAACGGGATGAAAGCCTACACCCTGCTGGAAGAGCTGCGTGCCGGTTCGAAAGATCAGGCCGTTCGTGATGAATTCAATAGCATCAAAAAAGACCTTGGCTACGGTCTGCTGCTGAAACGCTATACGCCTAACGTCTCCGACGCGACGGAAGCTCAGATTGCACTGGCAACGAAGGACTCGATCCCTCGCGTGGCTCCGCTGTACTTTGCCTTCCGTATCATGGTTGCCTGCGGCATCCTGATGCTGGGTATCATTGCGGCCTCGTTCTGGACGGTTATCCGCAATCAGGTCGGCGAGAAAAAATGGCTGCTGCGCATCGCGCTTTACGCGATTCCTCTGCCGTGGATTGCCATCGAATCCGGCTGGTTCGTTGCTGAATACGGCCGTCAGCCGTGGGCGATAGGTGAGGTGTTGCCGACCGCCGTGGCGAACTCCTCGCTGACCGCCGCTGACCTGATCTTCTCGATGTTGCTGATTTGCGGTCTGTACACCCTGTTCCTGGTGGCGGAGCTGTACCTGATGTTCAAATTCGCACGCCGTGGCCCAAGCAGCCTGAAAACCGGTCGCTACCATTTTGAGCAGTCTTCCGCGACTACTCAGCCGGCACGCTAAGACAGGAGTCGTCAAATGATCGATTATGAAGTATTGCGTTTAATCTGGTGGCTGCTGATCGGCATTCTGCTGATTGGTTTTGCCGTCACCGATGGCTTCGACATGGGGGTGGGGATGCTCACCCGCTTCCTCGGTCGTAATGACACCGAGCGTCGAATCATGATCAACTCCATTGCCCCGCACTGGGACGGAAACCAGGTATGGCTGATTACCGCGGGCGGCGCGCTGTTTGCCGCCTGGCCGACGGTCTATGCCGCAGCGTTTTCCGGCTTCTATGTGGCAATGATTCTGGTGCTGGCGTCTCTGTTCTTCCGTCCGGTGGGTTTCGACTACCGCTCGAAGATTGAGGACACCCGCTGGCGTAACATGTGGGACTGGGGCATCTTCATCGGTAGCTTCGTGCCGCCGCTGGTGATCGGCGTTGCGTTCGGTAACCTGCTGCAGGGCGTGCCGTTCCACATGGATGAATATATGCGCCTGTACTACACGGGTAACTTCTTCCAGCTGCTGAATCCGTTTGGTCTGCTGGCCGGCGTGGTTAGCGTGGCGATGATCCTGACCCAGGGCGCGACCTATCTGCAGATGCGTACCGTCGGTGAACTGCACCTGCGCGCTCGCGTAACCTCACAGGTTGCGGCACTGGTGACGCTGGTCTGCTTCCTGCTGGCAGGCGTTTGGGTGGTCTACGGTATCGATGGTTACGTAGTGACCTCGGTTATCGATCGCGCAGCGCCGTCTAACCCGCTGACTAAAGAAGTCGCTCGTCAGGCCGGCGCGTGGATGGTCAACTTCAATAACATGCCGTCGCTGTGGGCGATCCCTGCGCTGGGCGTCGTGCTGCCGCTGCTGACTATTCTGACCTCACGTATGGAGAAGGGCGCTCTGGCGTTTGTTTCTTCCTCCATCACGCTGGCGTGTATCATCCTGACTGCGGGCATCGCTATGTTCCCGTTCATCATGCCTTCCAGCACGATGATGAACGTTAGCCTGACCATATGGGATGCGACCTCCAGCCAGATGACGCTGAACCTGATGACCTATGTGGCGATTGTCTTTGTGCCGATTATTCTGGGCTACACCAGCTGGTGTTACTGGAAAATGTTTGGCCGCATCACCAGAGAAGACATCGAAAAGAACACCCACTCGCTGTACTAAGGTAAGGAGCTATATATATGTGGTATTTCGCATGGATTTTGGGAACGCTTCTTGCCTGTGCTTTTGGGGTTATCACCGCGCTGGCGCTTGAGCACGTGGAAGCCACCAAAGCAGGTAAAGAAGAACACTGATGATAGTTATCGCAACGCGATATACGAAATCAGTCGGGTTGCATCAAGGCGGCAAGCCAGGGAATCCCCGGGAGCTTACGGTGGTAAGCGACTGGGGTGAGCGGGCATAGCCAACAAGGAGGCAACACGAATGATAAAATATATCTATGCGATAATGGATAAGCGCCCGCTCAGGGCGCTTTCTCTGCTGATGGCGCTGCTGCTGGCGGGCTGCATTTTCTGGGACCCGTCGCGCTTTGCGGCGAAAACCAGCGAGCTTGAAATCTGGCATGGTTTCCTGCTGATGTGGGCCGTTTGCGCCGGCGTTATCCACGGCGTGGGCTTTCGTCCGCGCGCCGTCTTCTGGCAGGGGATTTTCTGTCCACTCATCGCTGACATTGTCCTCATTACAGGGCTTTTCTTTTTCTTCTTTTGAACGATAAAAGTATAAGAGAACTCTGGTAACCTCATGGGCTTGCATAAGCCCATAAAAATTTACTCGCCGTTTACTTTCTCCCATTCCAAACCACGATTCCCGCGCGTATAGTAGCGAAGTTTGAAAGCACTAATCTTTTTTTGCATTACCGGGATGTAAAGTGAACACAACGCGATATACAACGGCATTCTCAATGCATCGCGGCGGCAGGTACGCAACTCACCGGGAGCTTACAAGAGTAAGTGACTGGCGTGAGCGGACGAAGCCAACAAAGAGGCAGCAGGAATGAATAAGTATATGTTTCGATGGCCGGTTCGGGTCTACTACGAAGATACCGATGCCGGTGGTGTGGTTTACCACGCCAGCTACGTCGCTTTTTATGAAAGAGCACGTACGGAGATGCTGCGTCACCATCACTTCAGTCAGCAGGTTTTGTTGGCTGAGCGAGTTGCCTTCGTGGTTCGCAAAATGACGCTTGAATATTTTGCGCCCGCCAGACTCGACGACATGCTCGAAATCCAGACGGAAATATCTTCGATGCGAGGCACCTCATTGGTCTTCACGCAGCGAATCGTCAACGCCGAGAATACAGTGTTAAACGAAGCTGAGGTTCTCATTGTGTGCGTTGATCCACTCTTAATGAAGCCTCGTGCGCTTCCCAAGTCTATTGTCGCGGAGTTTAAGCAGTGACTGACATGAATATCCTTGATTTGTTCCTGAAGGCCAGCCTTCTGGTTAAACTTATCATGTTGATTTTGATTGGTTTTTCTATCGCTTCCTGGGCTATTATTATTCAGAGAACGCGTATCCTCAATACCGCAACCCGCGAGGCTGAGGCCTTTGAAGATAAGTTCTGGTCGGGTATTGAGCTTTCTCGCCTGTATCAGGAAAGCCAAGGGCGTCGCGATAATCTGGTCGGTTCGGAACAGATTTTCTACAGTGGTTTCAAAGAATTTGCCCGCCTGCATCGCGCCAACAGCCATGCGCCTGAGGCGGTGGTCGAAGGGGCCTCGCGCGCTATGCGCATCTCCATGAACCGCGAACTGGAAACCCTGGAAACGCATATCCCGTTCCTGGGAACAGTCGGCTCCATCAGCCCTTATATCGGCCTGTTTGGTACCGTTTGGGGGATTATGCACGCCTTTATCGCTCTCGGGGCGGTGAAACAGGCGACTCTGCAGATGGTTGCGCCGGGTATCGCCGAAGCGCTTATCGCCACGGCAATCGGTCTGTTTGCCGCAATCCCGGCGGTAATGGCCTATAACCGTTTGAACCAGCGGGTGAACAAACTTGAACTGAACTACGACAACTTTATGGAAGAGTTCACCGCGATTCTGCACCGTCAGGCTTTTACCAGCAGCGAAAGCAATAAGGGGTAAGCCATGGCCAGAGCACGTGGACGCGGACGTCGCGAACTGAAGTCCGAGATCAACATCGTTCCGCTGCTGGATGTCTTGTTGGTGCTGCTGCTGATCTTTATGGCAACAGCGCCGATCATTACGCAGAGCGTAGAGGTCGACCTGCCGGATGCTACCGAATCGCAGGCGGTTAAAAGCAACGACGAACCGCCGGTGATCGTTGAAGTTTCCGGCGTCGGGCAGTACAGCGTGAAAGTTGGCCAGGAAACGCTGTCGCAGCTGCCGCCGGAGCAGGTTATTGCCGAAGCGAAGCGCCGACTCGAGGCCAATGAGAAAACGGTGTTCCTGATCGGCGGTGCGAAGGACGTACCTTACGATGAAATTATTAAAGCGCTTAACCTGTTGCATAGCGCAGGGGTTAAATCGGTTGGCTTAATGACCAAGCCTATTTAATCGCTTCAGATATGTGCGCCCGCAGGACGCAGGCGACGAGAGAAACAGGCTCGTCGCCTGCGAGAAGAGCGGGAACAGGCGAACAGTTTTTGGGAACCGATAGTGTCAAAGGCAACCGAACAAAACGACAAGCTTAAACGAGCCATCATAGTTTCAGTCGTGCTGCACATCTTTCTGATCGCGCTGCTGATCTGGAGTTCGTTCGATGAGCATCTGGATACCTCATCCGGTGGAGGAGGAGGCTCTTCTATTGATGCGGTGATGGTCGATCCTGGGGCGGTCGTTAACAACTACAACCGTCAGCAGCAGCAGCAGGCCAGTTCGCGCCGCGCCGCAGAGCAACGCGAAAAGCAGGCTCAGCAGCAGGCCGAAGAGCTGCGTGAAAAACAAGCCGCAGAGCAGGAGCGCCTGAAGCAGCTGGAGCAGGACCGCCTGCAGGCTCAGGAAGCGGCTAAAGAAGCGAAAGAACAGCAGAAGCAGGCTGAAGAAGCCGCAGAGAAAGCGGCTTCAGCGGCGAAAGCGAAGGCTGACGCTCAGGCGAAAGAAGCGCAGGAAGCGGCTGCGAAAGCCGCCGCCGATGCAAAAGCGAAGGCGGATGCTCAGGCTAAAGTAGCGGAAGCTGCCGCAGCCAAGGCCGCCGCTGATGCGAAAAAGCAGGCGGAAGCGGAAGCGGCGAAAGCTGCAGCGGACGCGCAGAAGAAAGCCGAGGCGAAAGCTGCGGCAGACGCGCAGAAGAAAGCTGAAGCCGACGCGGCGAAAAAAGCGCAGCAGCAGGCTGAGAAGAAAGCACAGCAGGACGCGGCTAAACAGGCCGCCGCCGAGAAGGCTGCGGCAGAGAAAGCGGCTGCAGCCAAAGCCGCCTCTGAAAAAGCCGCGGCAGATAAAGCTGCAGCGGCTGCAGAGAAAGCAGCGGCAGCCAAAGCCGAGGCCGCGGAAAAAGCTGCCGCAGAAAAAGCGGCTAAGGCCGCCGCAGCGAAGGCCGCAGCCGGTAAAGCCGCCGCCGCGAAGAAAGCCGCGGCAGCTAAAGAAGCTGACGGCGTTGACGACCTGCTCGGCGATCTGAGCTCGGGTAAGAATGCGCCGAAAGGTGGCGGAGCGAAAGGTCAGGGGCAGCCGGCGAATGCAACCGGCACTTCGGGCAGCAACGGCGGGGCGTCTGGCGCAGATATCAGCGGCTACGCATCGCAGATTCGTAATGCTATTCAGAGCCGTTTGTACGGTGCTGATTTGTATGCAGGAAAGTCTTGTGTGCTGCATATTAAGCTGGGGCCTGATGGTCAATTGCTTGATATACAACAGGAAGGTGGGGATCCGGCTCTTTGCCAGGCTGCATTGACGGCGGCCAAAACGGCGAGGATTCCGAAACCACCTAGCCAGGCAGTTTATGAGAAAATAAAAGATGCCAAACTAGACTTTAAACTGTAATAGTTTTCCCCGTGCAAACGGGGCAAAACAATCTATGGTTGTCACCGGGTTTTGGTAGTTTTGTGTATTTGAGTTTGTTAACATTCTGCTAAATTATCGTGGGCTTTCCGCCCGGATAAGGGAGATATGATGAAGCAGGCATTACGAGTAGCATTTGGTTTTTTAATGCTGTGGGCGGCTGTGCTGCACGCAGAAGTACGTATCGAGATCACCCAAGGGGTGGACTCGGCACGCCCGATCGGCGTTGTACCGTTCCAGTGGGCCGGGCCGGGTGCTGCACCTGAAGATATTGGCGGTGTGGTGGCGGCTGACCTGCGCAACAGCGGTAAATTCAACCCGCTGGATCGCTCGCGTCTGCCTCAGCAGCCGGGAACCGCGCAGGAAGTTCAACCTGCCGCATGGTCCGCGCTGGGCATTGACGCCGTAGTCGTCGGCCAGGTTACGCCAAACCCGGACGGTTCTTACAACGTAGCCTACCAGCTGGTCGACACCGGCGGTGCGCCGGGCACGATTCTGGCGCAGAACTCCTATAAGGTGACTAAACAGTACCTTCGCTATGCGGGTCATACCGCCAGCGATGCGGTATTTGAGAAGCTGACCTCGATTAAGGGCGCGTTCCGTACCCGTATTGCTTACGTTGTCCAGACCAACGGCGGCCAGTTCCCGTATGAGCTGCGCGTTTCCGACTACGACGGCTACAACCAGTTTGTCGTCCACCGTTCTCCGCAGCCGCTGATGTCTCCGGCATGGTCTCCGGACGGTTCTAAACTGGCTTACGTCACTTTCGAAAGCGGTCGTTCTGCGCTGGTCGTGCAGACTCTGGCCAACGGAGCGGTGCGTCAGATTGCCTCGTTCCCGCAGCATAACGGCGCGCCGGCATTCTCGCCTGACGGTAGCAAGCTGGCCTTCGCGCTGTCGAAAACCGGTAGCCTGAACCTGTACGTGATGGATCTGGGCTCTGGTCAGATTCGTCAGGTGACCAACGGTCGCAGCAACAACACCGAACCAACCTGGTTCCCGGACAGCCAGAACCTGGCCTTTACTTCTGACCAGGCCGGTCGTCCGCAGGTGTACAAAGTCAGCGTCGGCGGCGGTACTCCGCAGCGTATTTCCTGGGAAGGTTCGCAAAACCAGGATGCGGATGTCAGCAGCGACGGTAAATTTATGGTAATGGTGAGCTCGGCCAGCGGCCAGCAGCACATTGCCAAACAAGATCTGGTAGCGGGTGGCGTACAAGTTCTGTCGTCAACGTTCCTGGATGAAACGCCAAGTCTGGCACCTAACGGCACTATGGTTATCTACAGCTCTTCTCAGGGGATGGGATCCGTGCTGAATCTGGTTTCTACAGATGGGCGTTTCAAAGCGCGTCTTCCGGCGACTGATGGACAGGTAAAATTCCCTGCCTGGTCTCCGTATCTGTGATAATAAATAATTGATTATTAAAGGAATCAAAGAAATGCAACTGAACAAAGTGCTGAAAGGGCTGATGATCGCTCTGCCGGTTATGGCAATCGCGGCGTGTTCTTCCAACAAGAACGCCAGCAACGACCAGAGCGGTGAAGGCATGCTGGGTGCCGGCACTGGTATGGATGCTAACGCTAACGGCGGCAACATGTCTTCTGAAGAGCAAGCTCGTCTGCAAATGCAGCAGCTGCAGCAGAACAACATCGTTTACTTCGATCTGGACAAGTACGATATCCGTTCTGACTTCGCTGCAATGCTGGATGCGCACGCTAACTTCCTGCGTAGCAACCCGTCCTATAAAGTGACCGTTGAAGGTCACGCGGATGAGCGCGGTACTCCGGAATACAACATCGCTCTGGGCGAGCGTCGTGCTAACGCCGTTAAGATGTATCTGCAGGGCAAAGGTGTTTCTGCTGACCAGATCTCCATCGTTTCTTACGGTAAAGAAAAACCTGCAGTACTGGGCCATGACGAAGCGGCTTACGCTAAAAACCGTCGCGCCGTACTGGTTTACTAAGAGAATTGCATGAGCAGTAACTTCAGACATCATCTGTTGAGTCTGTCGTTACTGGTTGGCATAGCGGCCCCCTGGGCCGCTTTTGCTCAGGCGCCAATCAGTAGTGTCGGCTCAGGCTCGGTCGAAGACCGCGTCACTCAACTCGAGCGTATTTCTAATGCTCACAGTCAGCTTTTAACCCAACTTCAGCAACAGCTCTCCGATAACCAGAACGATATTGATTCCCTGCGCGGTCAGATTCAGGAAAGTCAGTATCAGCTTAATCAGGTTGTTGAGCGCCAGAAACAGATCCTGCTGCAAATTAACGGGATGAGCAGCGGCGGGGCGGCGACGGATGCGCAGACGCCGGCGGCATCGTCTGGCGACGGGCAGGGCGCAGCGGCCGCTACGGCGGCACCAGCGGCGAACTCTGGCGTTCCGGCGCTGACCGGAGATGCGAACACCGATTACAACGCCGCTATTGCGCTGGTGAAGGATTCGTCCCGCCAGGATGACGCCATGGCTGCGTTTCAGAATTTCGTCAAGAAGTACCCGGACTCAACGTATCAACCGAACGCCAACTACTGGCTCGGTCAGTTGAATTACAACAAGGGGAAAAAGGACGATGCGGCCTACTATTTCGCTTCGGTGGTGAAGAATTACCCTAAATCCCCAAAAGCGCCGGATGCGATGTTCAAAGTCGGCGTGATCATGCAGGACAAAGGTGATACCGCAAAAGCGAAGGCAGTTTACCAGCAGGTAGTCGGTAAATTTCCCGGTACCGATGGCGCGAAACAAGCTCAGAAACGCCTTAACGCGCTCGGATGATTATGCCATGACCAGAAATTGCAGTATTTCTGGTCGTGTCGCATGAATCCTAAGCAGTCAGATGTTTTTTATCGAAATACTTGTTGCGCTGAATTCTTAAATCAGTAATATATGCCGCCGTTGCCACGGGATATCGAACAAGCCTGAAGCGACGAAAAAAGTGGGTCGTTAGCTCAGTTGGTAGAGCAGTTGACTTTTAATCAATTGGTCGCAGGTTCGAATCCTGCACGACCCACCAATCGTTCTGGTGGAACACGATAGTAAAACGTGAAGGATAACGTTGCATTAGCAACGGCCCGTAGGGCAAGGCGAAGCCGAGTCATCCTGCACGACCCACCACTAACTCGCTTAGTTAGTAGCAGTATCCAGCGTAGTATCGGGTGATTAGCTCAGCTGGGAGAGCACCTCCCTTACAAGGAGGGGGTCGGCGGTTCGATCCCGTCATCACCCACCACTCGGGTCGTTAGCTCAGTTGGTAGAGCAGTTGACTTTTAATCAATTGGTCGCAGGTTCGAATCCTGCACGACCCACCAATTTTAACGTCTTACTCAGATGTTAAGCGTGAAGGATAACATTGCGCAGCAATGGCCCGTAGGGCGAGCGTAAGCGAGTCATCCTGCACGACCCACCATTTTTTATTGGTGACGAGTGAAGAATGATTCAGGTAGTACCCGAGCGGGTCGTTAGCTCAGTTGGTAGAGCAGTTGACTTTTAATCAATTGGTCGCAGGTTCGAATCCTGCACGACCCACCAACGCTTAAGGTATTTAGCGGTAGAGAAAGTGAAGGATAACGTTGCGCGGCAACGGCCCGAAGGGCGAGGCAAAGCCGAGTCATCCTGCACGACCCACCAACCTGAATGATTTAAAGTAGTAAACCCGCAAGGGGTCGTTAGCTCAGTTGGTAGAGCAGTTGACTTTTAATCAATTGGTCGCAGGTTCGAATCCTGCACGACCCACCAATTTTAATGTCTTACTCAGATGTTAAGCGTGAAGGATAACGTTGCACGGCAACGGCCAGTAGGGCGAGCGCAAGCGAGTCATCCTGCACGACCCACCAGTGTAAAAAGGCGCCCTAAAGGCGCCTTTTTGCTATCGGCAATTTATAATATTCAACCCGCAGCTTTATCCCTTTTCCCGCAGATAAATTCCCCACGACATTTTCTGTACAATCGGCTATCTTGTTTAGCATATAAAACACTACGGCCGTCCCGGTGCCGCGTGAAGGCATTTTAACGGTCTTTGAGTTAAGCCAGTAAAACGAGATTGCATGATGAGCGTAATGTTTGACCCTGAAACGGCGATTTATCCTTTCCCGCCCAAGCCGATGCCGTTGAACCGCGATGAAAAGCACTTTTATCGTGAAAAGATCAAGCGCCTGCTGCGCGAACGGGATGCGGTCATGGTTGCCCACTACTATACCGACCCTGAAATTCAGCAGCTGGCGGAAGAGACCGGCGGGTGCATCTCTGATTCTCTTGAAATGGCGCGCTTTGGCGCCCGCCACCCGGCATCCACGCTGCTGGTTGCCGGCGTGCGTTTTATGGGCGAAACGGCAAAAATCCTTAGCCCGGAAAAAACGATCCTGATGCCGACGCTTCACGCCGAGTGCTCCCTCGATCTGGGCTGTCCCATTGACGAGTTCAGTCAGTTTTGCGATGCGCATCCTGACCGCACCGTGGTGGTCTACGCTAATACCTCCGCGGCGGTTAAAGCCCGCGCTGACTGGGTGGTGACCTCCAGCATTGCGGTTGAGCTGATCGAGCATCTTGATAGCCTGGGCGAAAAAATCATTTGGGCGCCGGACCGCCACCTGGGCAATTACGTACAGAAACAGACGGGCGCAGACGTTCTGTGCTGGCAGGGCGCCTGTATTGTGCACGATGAATTTAAAACCCAGGCGCTGAGCAGAATGAAGGCGCTGTACCCTGACGCCGCGGTGCTGGTTCATCCTGAATCGCCGCAGTCGATTGTGGATATGGCCGATGCCGTGGGGTCAACCAGCCAGCTAATCAATGCGGCCAGAACGCTACCTCAGCGCCAGCTGATTGTCGCCACCGACCGCGGTATCTTCTATAAAATGCAGCAGGCAGTGCCGGAGAAAGAGCTGCTGGAAGCGCCGACGGCCGGCGAAGGGGCAACCTGCCGCAGCTGCGCCCACTGCCCGTGGATGGCGATGAACGGTCTGAAGGCGATTGCTGAAGGTCTGGAACATGGCGGAGCAGCGCACGAGATTCAGGTTGATGAGCAGCTGCGTACCGGCGCATTAATTCCGCTTAACAGAATGCTGGATTTTGCGGCTACACTACGGGGATAACCGACAACGCGTGCAATACGCTCTGGGGAAAAGATGGATTTTTTAAGTACACAGAATATTTTGGTACATATACCCATTGGCGCCGGGGGATATGACTTATCCTGGATTGAGGCCATAGGGACGATTGCCGGGCTGCTGTGCATCTGGCTGGCGAGTCTGGAAAAGATCGGCAACTATGCCTTTGGGCTGATTAACGTCACCCTGTTCGCCATTATCTTCTTTCAGATCCAGCTCTATGCCAGCCTGCTGCTGCAGGTATTTTTCTTCGTGGCTAACGTCTACGGCTGGTACGCCTGGTCGCGGCAGACCAGCAGCCATGAGGCCGCGCTGCAAATCCGCTGGCTACCGCTACCCAAAGCGCTGGGCTGGCTGGCGGCGTGCGTGGTGGCGATTGGCCTGATGACGGTATTTATCGATCCGGTATTCGCGTTCCTGACGCGGGTGGCGGTGACGCTGATGCAGGGGCTGGGACTGCAGGTCGCCATGCCGGAGCTACAGCCGGATGCCTTCCCGTTCTGGGACTCCTGCATGATGGTGCTGTCGATCGCAGCCATGATCCTGATGACCCGCAAATACGTTGAGAACTGGCTGCTGTGGGTGATTATTAACGTGATCAGCGTGGTCATTTTTGCGCGGCAGGGCGTCTACGCGATGTCGCTGGAATACCTGCTGCTGACCTTTATAGCCGTCAACGGCAGCCGGATGTGGATCAACAGCGCGCGTGAGCGGGGTTCTCACGCGTTTTCTCGCTAGTGATGATGCTGATGGGCGTGCCCGGAGTGAGTCATGTTAAGACGGCATTCCGGGCCGCTGCAGGGCTGATACTCCATCTGCACGGTCGCGTGCTCAACATTGTACTTGTGGTGCAAAAATGCCTGGATACGATTCAGCAGGGCGTCGTGATCGTGCGGAGGGACGACCTGTACGTGCAGCGTCATCACCGTTTTTTCCCCGACCAGCCAGACGTGAACATGGTGCACGTCGCGGACCTCGGCAACCGAACGGCGTAAATCACGCTTCAGACCGTCAACATCCAGCGAACGCGGCGCCCCCTCCAGCAGCTCGTTCAGGCTCTCCTGCAGCAGCCGCCAGGCGCTGCGCAGCACCAGGCAGGAAACCAGCACCGACAAAATCGGGTCAATCGGCGTCCAGCCGGTGGTTAAAATCACTATCGCGGCGATAATCGCGCCCACCGAACCAAGTAAATCGCCCAGCACGTGCAGCGCCGCGGCGCGAACGTTAAGGTTGCGCTCCTCGCTGCCGCGGTGAAGGATCCAGAAGGCCAGAATATTGGCCAGCAGCCCGGCAACGGCGATGATCATCATGGCCGCCCCGGCGACGGGCTGCGGATGATTAAAGCGCTGAATCGCTTCCCATACGATAAGGATGGTAATGACCACCAGCGCGATGGCGTTAACGAAGGCGGCGAGGGTCGTCAGACGCAGCCAGCCAAAGGTATGCCGGGCGTTAGGTGGACGGCTGGCAAAACGGACGGCCAGCAGGGCGAAGAGCAGGGCGGCGGAGTCGGTCAGCATATGGCCGGCGTCGGCCAGCAGCGCCAGAGAGCCTGAGAGCGCGCCGCCAACGGCTTCAACCACCATAAAGCCGGCGGTGACGATAAAGGCCAGCAGCAGGCGGCGAGCGTTATTATCCTGCGGCTGCTGAGGTGAATTATGCGAGTGCGCCATGGTGTCATCCCCTGATTATTCTCATTATTACTGTATGACATCATACCGATTTTCGGTGAATAAAATAAAAAAGGAGAGCCGCGGCTCCCCCTGTTTTCAGGCGCGGATGCTACTGCGTCGTCCCGTCCGTTTTGCTACCGTTATCGCCTGGGGTGCTTTCCGGGCAGCGGCCGTCCTTGCACATCGCATTTTTATGGGCTTCGTCGCTGGTCATTCCGTCATGGTTCATGGTTGAACCGTCGGAGTTGAGCATCTTGTCGCCAGAGTTGATCTTATCGTTATCAACCTTGTTTGGCGCGACGTTGGCGCGGGCATCAGGCGCGACCTGCCCGGCATCGGCGGAAGCGTTGGCCTGTCCGTTGTTGGACTGGGCGCCCGTATCTGCTGCCAGCGCGGCGGCGCTGCTCAGGCCAAGGGTAGCGGCTAAAAAGAGTGGGGTGAGGATGGTCATTTTCATAGGATGCTCCTGTTATGGTCGATATGTCGGATAACCTCTTCCAACAGTGCATGTGCCAGAGTTCACGCGCTCTCTACGGTTAAAAGCTTCACATCAATAAGTTACATCAGCACGGAATACTGATTAGTGGCGTGAAGATTGGTCTTAACAGTTAAAAATTGTAGTTCATGACCTGTTTTTCGCTGCTTTATTGCGTTTTTTAATCTATTTTCAGGATTAATCTGTTGTCACTGTAAAATCACGTTTACACTTTTTGAATGAAGAGATAGATTGGGGGGATTGCATTTAAATAGATAAGATGGCAGAGCTGGAAAGAAAATGAATTATCAGAACGACGATTTACGCATTAAAGAGATCAACGAATTACTCCCTCCCGTTGCGCTTCTCGAAAAATTCCCCGCGACCGAAAATGCTGCTAATACCGTGGCGCATGCTCGTAAAGCGATCCACCAGATCCTCAAGGGCAACGACGATCGTCTGCTGGTTGTTATTGGGCCCTGCTCTATTCACGATACGGCGGCGGCGAAAGAGTACGCTGAGCGCCTGCTGACCCTGCGAGAAGAGCTGAAAGGCGAGCTGGAAGTGGTGATGCGCGTCTATTTCGAGAAACCGCGCACTACCGTCGGCTGGAAGGGGCTGATCAACGATCCGCATATGGATAACAGCTTCCGCATCAACGACGGTCTGCGCATTGCGCGTAAGCTGCTGCTGGAGATTAACGACAGCGGTCTGCCGGCGGCGGGCGAATTCCTTGATATGATCACCCCCCAGTACGTCGCTGACCTGATGAGCTGGGGCGCAATCGGCGCGCGTACCACCGAATCACAGGTTCACCGCGAGCTCTCCTCAGGCCTCTCATGCCCGGTTGGATTTAAAAACGGTACCGACGGGACGATTAAAGTCGCTATTGATGCCATCAACGCCGCCGGCGCGCCGCACTGCTTCCTGTCGGTGACCAAGTGGGGTCATTCGGCGATTGTGAACACCAGCGGCAACAGCGACTGCCATATCATTCTGCGCGGGGGTAAAGAACCAAACTACAGCGCGAAGCACGTTGCTGAAGTGAAGGTTGGGCTGGCGAAAGCGGGTCTGCCGGCGCAGATCATGATCGATTTCAGCCACGCCAACTCCAGCAAACAGTTTAAAAGACAAATGGACGTGGGGAGCGATGTCTGCCAGCAGATTGCCGGCGGCGAGCAGGCGATTATGGGCGTGATGATTGAAAGCCACCTGGTGGAAGGTAGCCAGAGCCTGGAGAGCGGAGAGCCGCTGACCTATGGTAAGAGCGTGACCGATGCCTGCATTGGCTGGGAAGACACGGATATTATCCTGCGCCAGCTGGCGGATGCGGTGAAAGCCCGCCGCGGGTAGCGTGTTCATTGCCCGACCGCGCGTCGCGACGCCGGGATTAAGGGCAAATAAAAAAGCGTGGAGCAATCCACGCTTTTTTTATACCGGCGAAAATTACTTCGCTTTACCCTGGTTCGCTACCGCCGCCGCTTTGGCAGCGATTTCATCAGCATTGCCCAGATAGTAATGTTTGATCGGCTTAAAGTTTTCATCGAACTCATATACCAGCGGCACGCCGGTCGGGATATTCAGTTCGAGGATCTCTTCTTCGCCCATGTTGTCGAGGTACTTCACCAGCGCACGCAGGGAGTTACCGTGAGCGGCAATAATGACGCGCTCACCGCTTTTCAGACGCGGCAGAATGGTTTCATTCCAGTAAGGCACCACGCGCTCGATGGTCAGCGCCAGGCTTTCAGTGACCGGCAGCTCGGCATCGGTCAGTTTCGCATAACGCGGATCGTGGCCCGGGAAGCGCTCGTCGTCTTTGGTCAGCTCTGGCGGCGTAATGGCAAAACCACGGCGCCACTGCTTAACCTGCTCGTCACCGTATTTCTCAGCGGTTTCGGCTTTGTTCAGACCCTGCAAAGCGCCGTAGTGGCGTTCGTTCAGTTTCCAGGATTTCTCAACCGGCAGCCAGGCTTGATCCAGTTCGTCCAGCACGTTCCACAGGGTATGGATGGCACGTTTCAGCACAGAGGTATAAGCAAAGTCGAAGCTGAAGCCTTCCTCTTTCAGCAGTTTACCTGCCGCTTTTGCTTCACCCACGCCTTTTTCGGACAGATCGACATCGTACCAACCGGTGAAACGGTTTTCGTTGTTCCATTGGCTTTCGCCGTGACGGACCAGTACCAGCTTAGTTACAGCCATTCTCTCACTCCTCAATACAACACGCCGTCCTTCGCGCTGTGGCTCAGCGGCCGCCTTCGTTCCCCCTGCGAGCATAGCGAGACTATGTTTTGCGGGACTCACTCAGCGGCCGAATCGATACAACCCGAATGCTGCGGTGTATGCGTTTATTGATTGATAACTATTCTCATTATATTGCTGTGATTTACCTCACGGCAACGCTTATCCCTAACCATAGCGAAAATAGTGGCTCAGTGTAAGATGCTTGTAAATCAGCGGTTATATTTTTGTCGGCAGGTGGCGTAATTTACGCCAAAGTGGCGAAAAAAAGCCCTCCATCAGGAGGGCGGGGGCATTATCTGGCGATGAACTGGTATTCCGTCAGGCTGACGTACTCCTCGCCCGGGCGTAATACGCAATCCGGCTGCGGCCAGTGCGGGTGGTTTGGCGAGTCGGGCAGGAATTCGCTCTCCAGCGCCAGGCCTTGCCAGTCTGCGTACGGTTGTTCCGTGCGCGACGGCGTGCCGCCGAGGTAGTTGCCGGAATAAAACTGCAGCGCCGGGGCGGAGGTGTACACCGTCATCTGCAGCTTTTCATCCTGCGACCAGACGTGGGCCGCCGGCTGGCCGGCATCGCCCTGCGCCTGCAGCAGAAACGCATGATCGTAGCCTTTCACCTTGCGCTGATCGTCATCGCTCAGGAACCGCTCCGCCAGCACCTGAGGTTCGCGGAAGTCAAAGCTGGTTTCGCTAACGTCGCGCAGATCGCCGCCGGGGATGCCGTCGCTCTCTACCGGCAAATAGCGGTCGGCGAAGAGCTGCAGCCGATGCTGACGAACGTCGGTCTGCTGACCATCAAGGTTGAAGTAGACGTGGTTGGTCAGATTCACCGGGCAGGGCCGATCGACGGTGGCGCGATATTCGATGGCAATACGGTTATCGTCGGTCAGGCGATAGCGCGCCGTAGCCTGCAGATCTCCGGGGAATCCCTGGTCGCCGTCGGCGGAAGAGAGTGAAAACAGCGCCTGGCGTTCGTCGGCGCTGACTATCTGCCAGCGGCGCTTATCAAATCCGTCCGGCCCGCCGTGCAGCTGGTGGCCAGCGTCATTGGACGGCACCAGGTTGACGGTATGGCCATCGAGAACGAACCGGCTGTCGGCGATGCGGTTGGCATAGCGACCGACCGAGGCGCCGAGATAGGCCGCCTGGCGGGTATATTGTTCCGGCGAGGCGCAGCCGAGCAGGGCTTCGCGGACGCTGCCGTCAGCCAGAGTGACCTGGGCGGAGAGCAGCGTAGCGCCCCAGTCCATCAGCGTGACCACCATCCCGGCGTCATTGCGCAAGGTAATGAGCTGCCACGGCTGGCCATCCGGCGCGCGTTCTGTTGTTTGATTTAGCACTGTCCGGCTCCCTGCGAAGGTTTGCAAACGTAGAAGGTCTCTTTAATACCGGTTTTCGCTTCATACTGCGCGGCAACGGCCTGCTGAACGGTATCCACCAGCTCTTCCGGCACCAGCGCCACAATGCAGCCACCGAAGCCGCCGCCGGTCATGCGTACGCCGCCTTTGTCGCCGATGGCGGCTTTGACGATCTCGACCAGGGCGTCAATTTGCGGGACGGTAATTTCAAAATCATCGCGCATCGAGGCGTGAGACTCTGCCATCAGTTCGCCCATACGCTTCAGGTCGCCTTTCTCCAGCGCGCTGGCGGCTTCGACGGTGCGGGCGTTTTCGGTCAGCACGTGGCGAACGCGCTGAGCAACGATCGGGTCCAGCTCAGCGGCCACGGCGTTGAATTCGGCAAGGGTAACGTCACGCAGCGCCGGCTGCTGGAAGAAGCGCGCGCCGGTTTCGCACTGTTCGCGGCGGGTATTGTATTCGCTGCCGACCAGGGTGCGTTTAAAATTACTATTGATGATCACCACCGCCACGCCTTTCGGCATCGAGACGGCCTTGGTGCCCAGCGTGCGGCAGTCAATCAGCAGGGCGTGGTCTTTCTTGCCCAGCGCGGAGATCAGCTGGTCCATAATGCCGCAGTTACAGCCGACGAACTGGTTTTCCGCCTCCTGACCGTTCAGCGCGATTTGCGCGCCGTCCAGCGGCAGATGATAGAGCTGCTGGAATACGGTTCCAACGGCAACCTCCAGCGACGCCGAGGAGCTTAAGCCGGCGCCCTGGGGAACGTCTCCGGCAATGACCAGATCCGCGCCGCCGAAATGGCTGTTGCGCTTCTGCAGATGCTTCACCACGCCGCGCACGTAGTTGGACCACTGTTGGCTATCGTGGCTGACAATTTTCGCATCCAGCGAAAACTCGTCGGACTGATTTTCATAATCCGCGGCGATCACGCGTACCACGCGGTCCGTGCGCGGCGCGCAGCTGATGACCGTTTGATAATCAATGGCGCAGGGCAGCACGAAACCGTCGTTATAGTCGGTATGTTCGCCGATCAAATTAACGCGACCCGGAGCCTGAATGGTGTGGCTGGCAGGGTAGCCAAATTTCTCGGCAAACAGGGCTTGGGTTTTTTCTTTCAGACTCATTGTTATTCTCCGGATTCGCGAAAATGAACGTCGCTGACCGCGCGCAGACGCTCGGCGGCTTGCTCCGCCGTCAGGTCACGCTGGGTTTCGGCCAGCATTTCGTAGCCGACCATAAATTTGCGTACCGTAGCGGAACGCAGAAGCGGCGGATAAAAGTGGGCGTGTAGCTGCCAGTGATTATTGTCTTCACCATTAAACGGCGCGCCGTGCCAGCCCATAGAGTAGGGGAACGAGCACTGGAACAGGTTGTCGTAACGGCTGGTCAGCTTTTTCAGCGCCAGCGCAAGGTCGGTGCGCTGTGCGGCGGTTAAATCGGTCAGGCGCAGGATGTGCGCTTTCGGCAGCAGCAGGGTCTCAAATGGCCAGGCCGCCCAGTAGGGAACAACGGCCAGCCAGTGTTCAGTTTCGACAACCGTGCGGCTGCCGTCGGCGAGTTCACGCCGGGCGTAATCCACCAGCATCGGCGAACCGTACCCGGCGTAGTGCGCCTTCTGCAGGCGATCTTCGCGTTCGGCTTCGTTCGGCAGGAAGCTGTTGGCCCAGACCTGGCCGTGCGGATGCGGGTTGGAGCAACCCATCGCGGCGCCTTTATTCTCAAACACCTGCACCCACGGGTAGTGCTGGCCGAGATCGGCCGTCTGTTCCTGCCACGCTTTAACCACGCCGTCCAGGGCTTCAACGCTCAGCTCAGGCAGCGTTTTGCTGTGGTCTGGCGAGAAGCAGATGACCCGGCTGGTCCCGCGCGCGCTTTGACAGCGCATCAGGGGATCGTCGCTTTCCGGTGCATCCGGGGTATCGGTCATCAATGCCGCAAAGTCGTTAGTAAACACGTACGTGCCAGCGTAATTCGGGTTGGTATCACCGGTGACGCGGGTGTTACCCGGGCACAGGAAACAGTCCGGATCGTGCGCTGGCAAGGTCAGTTTTGCCGGCGTTTCCTGCGCCCCCTGCCAGGGGCGCTTGGCGCGATGCGGGGAAACCAAAATCCACTGCCCGGTTAACGGGTTATAGCGACGGTGCGGATGGTCGACGGGGTTAAATACGCTCATGACGGTTCCTTAGTCTGGGTAACCCTGCGGATGACGGGACTGCCAGTGCCAGGTGTCCTGTGCCATCTCGTCAAGGTTGCGCGTGACGCGCCAGTTCAGTTCACGGTCGGCCTTTTCGGCGTCAGCCCAGTAGGCCGGGAGATCGCCTTCACGGCGCGGCGCGAAGTGGTAGTTAATCGGTTTGCCGCAGGCTTTGCTGAAGGCATTAATGACGTCAAGGACGCTGCTGCCAACGCCTGCGCCAAGGTTATAAACGTGCACGCCTGACTTACCGGCCAGTTTTTCCATCGCCGCAACGTGACCGTCCGCGAGGTCCATAACGTGGATATAGTCGCGCACGCCGGTGCCGTCTTCGGTCGGATAGTCGTTACCGAATACCGCCAGCGATTCGCGACGGCCCACCGCCACCTGCGCAATGTACGGCATCAGGTTGTTGGGGATGCCCTGCGGATCTTCGCCCATATCCCCGGACTGGTGAGCGCCAACCGGGTTGAAGTAGCGCAGCAGCGCAATGCTCCACTCGGGCTGGGCTTTCTGCAGGTCGGTAAGAATTTGTTCGACCATCAGCTTGCTTTTGCCATACGGGCTTTGCGGAGTGCCGGTCGGGAAGCTTTCAACGTAAGGGATCTTTGGCTGGTCGCCGTAGACGGTAGCGGAGGAGCTGAAAATAAAGTTTTTAACGCCGGCGGCGCGCATGGCGGAAACTAACTTTAACGTGCCGGTCACATTATTGTCGTAGTATTCCAGCGGTTTAGCGACGGATTCGCCGACGGCTTTCAGTCCGGCAAAGTGGATCACCGCCTCAATGGCGTGATCGTGCAGGATCTCGGTCATCAACGCTTCATTGCGGATATCGCCTTCAACAAAGGTCGCTTTTTTCCCGCCAAGACGCTCAATCACCGGCAGCACGCTGCGCTTACTGTTGCAGAGGTTGTCGAGAATAATCACTTCATGTCCCTGCAGCAGCAGCTGTACGCAGGTATGACTTCCAATGTAACCGCTACCACCTGTAACCAATACTTTCATGACTCGCTCCAATAGGCTTATCGTATGTGAAGACGATAGCATATCAAAGAACGAAAAAGTGTGACACAGACCAAATTGGTGGTATCGCTTACACTAAAATACACAAACGCGATGTTTAAATAAATACTATTTTAAAACATGATGTTAGTGGTTATTTGTGAACTTTATCTGAAAAAATACAGGGATCTGCAGACCCCTGGATTGGCTTATTTTGCCAGCGGACCGATCCGGTAAGTGTAACCGTCTCCACTCGGAATAAACTCCAGGCGGTGGGTGATGCAGTCCGGGGCGTCTTCGGCATGGTGGGAAACAAACAGCAGCTGGGTGGCCCCTTCGCTAATCAGCACGTCAACAAAGCGGCGTACCAGCTGGCGGTTGAGAGGGTCGAGCCCCTGCAGCGGCTCGTCGAGGATCAGCAGCGTCGGGTGTTTCACCAGCGCGCGGACAATCAGCGCCAGACGCTGCTGGCCCCACGACAGGCTGTGGAACGGGGCGTCGGCGGTGCGGCCGTCAATACCCAGAATATCCAGCCAGGTTTGTACCAGCTTGCGCTGCTTATCGGAAACGGCCTGATAGATGCCGATCGAGTCGAAATAGCCCGACAGAATGACGTTGCGCACGGTGGTGCTGACGCGATACTCCAGGTGCAGGCTGCTGCTGACGTAGCCGATATGCTTTTTGATATCCCAGATGGTTTCACCGCTGCCGCGACGGCGGCCAAAAAGGGTCAGGTCGTTGCTGTATCCCTGGGGATGGTCGCCGGTGATCAGGCTGAGCAGCGTCGATTTCCCGGCGCCGTTGGGCCCGACTATCTGCCAGTGCTCGCCGGGGTTTACCTGCCAGCTGAGGTGATTGATGATTGGCCGGTCATTGTATGACACCACGCCATCGTTGAGGATAATGCGCGGCGTATCGGCAGCGAGAGAGTGGCGGGCGGCGGGCGCATCCGGTTCCGGTAACGCGATCCCGTCAAGCTGCTCGCTGTGGGCCAGCTGGGCGATCAGCGCCTGCTGCAGCAGGGTCTGTTTCTCACCGATCTCGCTTAGCGTACAGTCCGCCAGCACGCCGGCAAACTGGACGAATGCGGGGATTTCATCGAACCGGTTGAGTACCAGCACCAGGGTGATGCCTTCTCCGTTCAGGGTTGCCAGCAGTTCGGCCAGCTGGTGGCGGGAGGCCACGTCAAGGCCGTCGAAAGGCTCATCAAGGATCAGTAAATCCGGTTTGGCCATCAGCGCCTGGCACAGCAGCGTTTTGCGCGTCTCGCCGGTGGAGAGATATTTAAAACGGCGCTGCAGCAGGCTGGAAATGCCAAACAGCCCGGCAAGATGAGCGCAGCGGGCGGCATCCTTATATTCATCCTGGATTATCTCATGCGTAAAGCGGCCGGTATCTTCTTCGCCAGGGCTGAGCAGATCGGTGTTGTTGCGCTGCCACTCGTCGCTGACCAGCTTCTGTAGCTGTTCAAAGGAGAGGCGGGTGATGCGGGTAAAATCACTTTCACGCCGGCCGGAGAGCAGGGTGAGTTCGCCGGATAGCGCGCGGGCCAGCGCGGATTTACCGCTGCCGTTGCTACCGACGAATGCCCAGCTTTCGCCGGCGCCAACGGTGAGGTGTTCAATATTTAGCGTTTTTGTGTCGCTCAGGCGGAACGTGCCTTGCGATATTTGCAATGATGACATTGTGTATCCCACTTTTTGCAGCAAAGTGCTTCAGGGATACGTCTTCAGGCGAATAATGTCAATCCCGTCAGCACAAGGTGGCAAGAATGATGCGATCGGCATTGAAATAGGCGATCGCCTCGGCACCTTCAGCCAGATCGCGAATCTGCTCCCGAGGCAGGGTCGCACACAGGTTCTGGCCGTCCGGCAGCGTCATCAGCACTTCGCACTGCTCCGGCCCGTATTCGATATGACCGATCCGTCCCGTGAGCTGGTTGTCCGCTTCTGCGGCCACCGCCGGGTCCTGGGTCATACCGACCCACGGCGCTTTCAGCAAAACCAGTACCTCCTGGCCTTCATCCAGGCCGAGCCGTTCGGCGCTTTGGGCGGTGATCGCGACTTTAAAGCGGGTCTGTCCGTCGGCCAGCAAAACCTCCACATGCTGCTGCACCTGCTGATGGTCGCGGCCGGTGATGGTGCCAAACCACTGGTTACGGGCGCTGGTTTGCAGGGAGAAGCGGGAGATGGCGGCGAGCAGGCTGTCGAGAGGCAGCGCGTCGTCGTCGCTCAGGACGTCAAAAGCTTTCTGTTGAATCTGCGCCAGCAGATCGTAAAGCTGAATCAACCGCTGGCCGTAGCGGGTCAGCACCGCGCCGCCGCCGCCTTTACCGCCGGTCGCGCGGTCAACCAGCGCCTGCTCGCTGAGCTGATTCATTTCGTTAATGGCATCCCACGCGCTTTTATAGCTGATGCCGGCATTTTTCGCGCCCTGGCTAATTGAACCCGTCTGGTCAATCTGTTTCAGCAGGGAGATGCGGCGAGGGTCGGCGAACAGGCGCTGCTGTAATTTCAGGGTGAGGAGAATTTCGGCCTGCATAATAATATCCTGGCAAAAAGGGTATTGTGACCGATAGCGAGCATCTTGCAAGATAGATCTATGACCGTAGTCGGCGAGGCATCGCACAAATGGGGCGTGTTTTTCCTGCTGAAACGGTTACAATTAAGCATTCGTACTTTCTGGAGCCAACTATGTTAGAGCTATTGAAAAGTCTGGTTTTTGCCGTGGTCATGGTCCCGGTGGTGATGGCTATCATCCTCGGTCTGATTTACGGTCTGGGCGAAGTGTTCAACATCTTCTCCGGCGTCGGTCATAAAGATCGCGGCCAGCAAAAAAACTGATTTCCTGACGCCCGGTTTCTCCGGGCGTTTTTTTATCCCTTCCTTTTGATCCTCCTCTATTTACCACCAATTCGCACTGGGAAAACCCTGTTCACATCGTTATATTGTTTCGTACATAACGCACGCACAGGAGTTTCAGATGGCACGTCAATGGTTACGTTTTTTTGTCGGAGCAACGTTAACGCTCTCCGTCGCCGGGCAGGCGCTGGCAGAAGAGGGGAAGATAACGGTCTTCGCGGCGGCTTCATTAACCAACGCGATGCAGGATATCGCTAAGGCGTATAAGCAGGAGAAAAAGGTTGATGTAGTCTCATCCTTTGCCTCCTCTTCAACGCTGGCACGGCAAATTGAAGCGGGCGCGCCTGCTGACCTGTTTATCTCCGCAGACCAGAAATGGATGGATTACGCGGTTGAGAAAAAAGCGATTGATACCGCCTCACGCGAAACGCTGCTGGGAAACAGCCTGGTTGTCGTTGCGCCAAAGGCCAGCGCGCAGGGCGATATTACCATCAACAGCAAGACTGACTGGACCAGCCTGCTGAAGGGCGGCCGTCTGGCGGTGGGCGACCCGGAACATGTACCGGCCGGGATTTATGCTAAAGAAGCGCTGCAAAAGCTGGGGGCATGGGACACCTTGTCAGCAAAACTGGCTCCGGCGGAAGACGTGCGCGGGGCGCTGGCATTGGTTGAACGTGACGAAGCGCCGTTGGGCATCGTTTACGGCTCCGATGCGGTTGCCAGCAAAGGTGTTAAAGTAGTGGGCACCTTCCCGGAAGATTCGCATAAGAAGGTTGAGTATCCGCTGGCCATTATTGACGGGCATAAAAATGCAACCGTCAGCGCATTCTATGACTACCTGAAAGGGCCTGAGGCGTCAGCTATCTTCAAACAATACGGATTTACCACGCGCCAATGATTTTAAGCGATCCCGAATGGCAGGCGGTGCTGCTGAGCCTCAAAGTATCATCCCTGGCGGTGGTGTTTAGCTTACCTTTTGGGATCTTTTTTTCCTGGCTGCTGGTCAGGCGCAGCTTCCCCGGAAAAGCGCTGCTCGACAGTATTCTCCACCTCCCGCTGGTGCTGCCGCCGGTGGTGGTCGGCTATTTACTGCTGGTTGCGATGGGAAGACGCGGTTTCATCGGCAGCTGGCTGTACGACTGGTTCGGCCTGACATTTGCCTTTAGCTGGCGCGGCGCGGTGCTGGCGGCGGCGGTGATGTCGTTTCCTCTGATGGTGCGGGCGATTCGCCTGGCGCTTGAAGGGGTCGATATCAAGCTGGAGCAGGCGGCGCGAACCCTCGGCGCCGGGCGCTGGCGGGTGTTCTTTACCATCACCCTGCCGCTGACGCTGCCGGGCATTATTGTCGGCACCGTGCTGGCCTTCGCTCGCTCGCTGGGCGAGTTTGGCGCGACCATCACCTTCGTTTCCAATATCCCCGGCGAAACGCGCACGATCCCCTCGGCAATGTATACCCTGATCCAAACGCCGGGCGGCGAGGGCGCCGCCGCGCGTTTATGCTTAATTTCGATCGTCCTGGCGCTGATCTCGCTGCTGGTTTCCGAATGGCTGGCTCGCCTCAGCCGCGCGCGGATGGGTAAATAACGATGCTTGAACTCGATTTTACCCAGACGCTGGGAACCCACTGCCTGAACATTCAGGAGACGCTGCCCGCCAGCGGTATTACTGCGATATTTGGCGTATCCGGAGCCGGTAAAACCTCGCTCATCAATGCCATCAGCGGCCTGACCCGACCGCAGAAAGGACGGATCGTGCTCAACGGCCGGGTGCTGAATGATGTCGAAAAGCGCATCTGCCTGGCGCCGGAAAAACGGCGGATTGGCTACGTTTTCCAGGATGCCCGTCTGTTCCCGCACTACAAAGTGCGCGGCAATTTGCAGTACGGCATGGCGAAGAATATGGCCGGTCAGTTCGATAAGCTGGTGGCGCTGCTGGGGATTGAGCCTCTGCTCGAGCGCCTGCCGGGCGGCCTCTCCGGCGGCGAGAAGCAGCGGGTGGCCATCGGTCGGGCGCTGCTGACCGCCCCCGAGCTGCTGCTGCTCGATGAGCCGCTGGCATCGCTGGATATTCCCCGTAAGCGTGAGCTGCTGCCCTACCTGCAGCGGCTGGCGCGCGAAATCAATATCCCGATGCTGTACGTCAGCCATTCGCTGGATGAGATCCAGCATCTGGCGGATAAAGTGCTGGTGCTGGAAAACGGCAGCGTGAAGGCGTTTGGCGATCTCGAAGAGGTGTGGGGCAGCAGCGTGATGCACCCGTGGCTGCCGCAGGACCAGCAGAGCACGATACTGAACGTTTCGGTTGTCGCCCAGCATCCGCAGTATGCGATGACCGCTCTGGCCCTCGGCGAGCAGCGGCTGTGGGTCAACCAGCTCGAGCGGCCGCTGGGCGAGTCGGCGCGCATTCGCGTTCAGGCGTCCGACGTGTCGCTGGTGCTGGAGCTCCCGCAGCGAACCAGCATTCGTAATATTTTACGCGCGCAGGTGGTGCAGTGTATTGAAACCAACGGACAGATTGAGGTGCAGCTGGAGGTCAGCGGCCGCACTCTATGGGCGCGCATCAGCCCGTGGGCCAGAGATGACCTGGGGGTTACGCCAGGTCAGTGGCTGTACGCGCAAATCAAGAGCGTGTCGATTACCGCCTGATCACAGCAGGTTGCGGTTGATAAAGTCGGCAATGCTGTTGCTTTCGTTCTCGCCAATCACCACGTTCGCGCGCGCTTTGACTTCGTCGACCGCGTTACCCATCGCCACGCCGGTACCGGCGGCTTCCAGCATGCTGAGATCGTTATAGTTGTCGCCGAAGGCCACCACGTCCTGCATCGACAGCCCCTGGGCTTCAACCCACTGCGCCAGGCGCTTGCCTTTGCTGTTGCCGGCGCGGGCGATATCGACCTGATCGTGCCACGACCATTCGCACTCCAGCCCCAGCGTCTGGCCGACGTGCTGCGCGAACTGCTGCAGTTTGGGAATGTTTTCATCGGTGAGGGCAAACTTCCACACCGCCTTCACCTCGCGCGCCGCCTGCGCCAGGGAGTCAACCTGGGTGAAGACCGGACGCTGGTCCGGCGGCAGCGACTCTGCCCAGCGGGCGGTACGGATGACGTGCCCGGTCGGTTGCTCGTAGAGCATGGCGTCGTCGACGTACATCAGGCCGTGAACGTCGTGCTCGGCCAGCATCCCGGCGAGGCTTAGCGCCTTATCTACCGCCATCGGATCGGCTTGCAGAACCTTTTTTGCCTGATAATCATACAAATAAGTGCCATTACAACAAATTGCAGGTGTATCCAGAGCCAGTGCCTGATAAAAAGGATGGATCGCGACGTGATGTCGACCCGTGACGACGATCACCTGGTAGCCTGCCGCGCGGGCACGCGCCAGCGCCTCAAGTGAGGCGGGCAGGATCGTCTTGCTTGAGGTCAATAAGGTGCCGTCTAAATCCAGGGCAATCACGCGTGAGGTCATGTGTTGTTTCCGGTTAATGGTGAAAAGTGAGCAGGCCATGATGGTACACCGCTGTGCCTCAGGGGCAAATTTTTCAGCATCTACCGTTAAAAGAGTCTATACATTGCATCGAACAAGCAGCTTGCTGAATGAAATGTATAAGTTTTCCATGCGCAGTGAGGAAAGGAGTATTCATGAAACAAACCGTTTATACCGCCAGCCCGGAAAGCCAGCAGATTCACGTCTGGAGTCTGGATCTTGCGGGAAATTTGACCCTGGTACAGGTTGTTGACGCCCCGGGTCAGGTGCAGCCGATGGTGGTTAGCCCGAATAAAGAGTATCTCTACGTCGGCGTGCGTCCGGAGTTTCGCGTACTGGCTTACCGCATTGCGCCAGATAATGGGGCGCTGACTTTCGCCGGTGAAGCCGCGCTGCCGGGGAGCCCGACGCATATTTCGACCGACAGGCTGGGCCGCTTCGTGTTCAGCGCCTCCTACAATTCGGGCTGCGTTAGCGTCACGCCGCTGACCGACGGTCTGCCGGGTGAAACGGTGGCTGTGGTTGAAGGGCTGGAAGGCTGCCACTCGGCCAATATTGCCCCGGATAACCGCACGCTGTGGGTACCGGCGCTGAAGCAGGATCGCATCTGTCTGTTTACCCTCAGCGATGACGGTTTCCTGGCGGCGCAGGAGCCGGCGGAAGTCACCACCGTTGAAGGCGCGGGCCCGCGTCATATGGTGTTCCATCCGAACCAGCAGTACGGCTACTGCGTTAACGAGCTGAACAGCTCCGTCGACGTCTGGGAGCTGAAGGACCCGCACGGCAAAATTGAGTGCGTGCAGACGCTGGATATGATGCCTGCCGACTTTACCGGCGTGCGCTGGGCGGCGGATATCCACCTGACTGCGGACGGCCGTCATCTGTACGCCTGCGATCGTACTGCCAGCATTATCACCATCTTCAGCGTCTCCGAAGACGGCAGCGTGCTGGCGATTGAAGGCTACCAGCCGACCGAGGCCCAGCCTCGCGGCTTTAACCTCGATCACAGCGGCAAATACCTGATTGCCGCCGGGCAGAAATCCCACCACGTCGCGGTGTATGAAATCAGCGGCGAGCAGGGTCTGCTGCAGGAGAAAGGGCGCTATGCCGTAGGTCAGGGGCCGATGTGGGTTGTGGTTAACGCTCACTAAGCCGCAGAGGCTGATAAAACCTCGCTGCGGCGAGGTTTTTTTATGCGTCGAGCAGACTTAAGCTGCCCTCCGAGCGGGCGGTATGGCGCTTATGACAGCGCCGCCTGTAGCGCCTGGGCGCTATTGTGCAGCTGTAGGCCAGGGTTGCGGCCAATTAATACGAACTGATATCCCCGATCGTGCCACCAGGCGAGATTCATCCCGTGGCGCTGCTCGCTGCTAATCTCCGCGCTGCCCGGCTGGCGCAGCGGAGAGATGCACAGCGCCATGGGGCCATATTCGGCATGCATCCAGGCAATCTGCGCTATCGAGGTGCTGTCGTAGCGCAGTATGCGGACCATTTTAAGCTCCGCGCCCTGCAGCCTGAGCTGCTGTTCATTGAGATGCAGGCCGATATCCTCGGCGGTGCGCGTCAGGCCGCGCTGCAGCAGCGGCGACGAGCTGTCGAGATCGAGCAGCGTTTCGGCGCTGTAGAGCGACATGTAGCGGGCTTCAAGATCGCGAATATTTTCGCTCTCGTCGGGCTCGCCCGCCGGAGCGCGCGCCAGATAGCCTAACCCGGAGCCAATCAGCAAAAAGCTGAGCGAGGCGGCAATCATCGAGCGGCGGCTAAACGACGGCCGTGGCGCGCGGCTATCCTCGTCCTCCGCCAGCTGCGCTTCCAGCCTTGCCTGCATGCGCTCCAGCGGAGCCTCATCGAGCAGGGGCGCAAAGGCCTGGCGATAGTTCTGATTGCTGCTCATCAGCTCGGCGGTGCGGGCGGCAAGCTGCCCATCGCTCTTGAATGCGGCTTCGAACCTGCGGGCGTCGGCGTCGCTCATCTCGCCATCCAGCCAGGCAACGATGGCCTCATCATTATAGGGAGGCGTAAAACTTAAGGGTTTCAAGAGCGTTTCTCCTTCGCAGAGGGCGGGGTAGCTATCGATTTTGCCAGCGTCAGCCTTGCCGCCGCCAGCCGGCTCATAATGGTACCAACCGGCACCGACAGGGTGTCCGCCGCCTCCTGATAGGTAAAGCCTTCGACATACACCAAAAATACGGCATTGCGCTGCGCTTCCGCCAGCGCGCCCACGCGCCGCATAATTTGCCGGTACTGCAGGCTATCTTCCGCCATTTCACGGGAATCCGGCGCAACCAGCTCTTCGCTGTCAACGAATCCTTGCCCCATCCGCACGTGGCGCGCGCGCAGCTCTGAGATCCAGATTGAGTGGAGAATAGAAAACAGCCATCTGTCTATACGCGTGCCCGGCGTATACTGCGCGCTCTTTTCGAGCGCGCGTACGCAGGTGGATTGTACCAACTCTTCGGCTACATCGCGGCTGCGCGACAGTATCAGCCCGTAGCGCCAAAGGCGGGCCAGATGCGCGGCAAGCTGTGAGCGAACTTCACTGGTTGTGATTTTCTTACCCTCGTGACGATAATCAGGATTCAGGATGCCCGTTAATGGCCGCCTGCAGATCGCGATACTCCTCGCAGCCCTGGCCGCAGATCCCGGCAATCACCTTCAGCTGCTCCTTCGCCAGATCCGCACGACCTTTTATCATCCATGCTTCACCCAGATACTCCCGGGCTTTGGCATAGTTCGGCTCAAGCGCCAGCGAACGCTGATAGTAACCGATGCCTTCGTCCGTGCGTCCGAGCTTGCGGGTCGCGTAGCCGCGGTAGTTCCAGGCCTCGGCCGTATTGCCGTTTTTTAACGAATCCAGCAGGTTCAGCGCCGTCTGGTATTCGCCTTTTTTCGCCAGATGGTAGGCGTAGTTGGTTTTATCCTGGTCGCTGAGGCTGCTGGTTTTCTCCGGCACGCACTGTTTGGTGGCGCTGTCATAAACCTGTCCGCTCGGGCAGTCAGGGGTTTTACTCTCGGTACTATTATCGCCCATGGCAAAAACCGGCGGCACGGACAGGAAAAATAGCAGTGCCGGAACGGCCATGCGGCGCGAAGCGGGGCGTAATGCAGAGGAAAGTGCGTTCATTTTAGTCTCCAGAGTGGGCGAATGCGCGACCAGGCGTACAGGCGAACCGCAAGGGTTAAGCGCCGTCATGGTCTTGCATGGTGTAAACGCGCCAGCGGGAGTTTTTATTCGCCTAAAAAGCGTATTTTTTTGCGGCCGGGAAAGCCCGTCGGGAAGAGGGGGAAGTAAAGGGGGAGCGGCGTCCCCCTTTTAAGCTGCGGCGGTTACTGCTTAGGCTCGGCTACGATAAAGCTTCCCACGCCGCGGTTGTTGTATTCCCACATGCGGTTGAAGCCGTTGTCGTTGAGATTACGCTGCGCAACGCCTTTAGCGTCCACCGCGCCGGTATCACCGCTGAATGCGCGGTTAGATACTGCCGCGTCGGCCCACGGCTTAGCGACATTAAAGCCTTCGTTAATCACGCTATCGCGGATAACAACCTGACCGTTGGTGTTGCTATCAACGTCCAGAGAGCGGCCCAGCTGAGCGAAGCCGTCGCCGGAAGCGGTGAAGCGGCTGTTGATGGCCAGGAAGCCGTAGGTGACGCTCTTCAGCGTAGCCGGAGCAAAGACGTAGCCCTCTTTTTGCGTGCGGGAATTCACGACGCGGAAATCGGTATTATCAAATACGACGGCGCCGCGGCCGGCAACGATATCGACGTCGCCTTCAATATAGCTGTTGCTGACCAGCGTGCGGGTCTGGCGATCGTTCTGCAGGCGGTTCTGCACGCCGCTGTTGGTCACGAAGAAGGTGTTCTGGCGGCCCAAAATATTGACGTTGTTAATCTGGACCTGGTCGCCATCGCTGCGCAGGGCTACGGCCTGGTGGGTACCGGCATCAACGCTATCGCCGAGGTTATTAGCGATGGTCAGGTTCTGCAACTGCAGGCCGTTATTCTGCGACCAGAAGACCGCAGAGCACATCATGCCAACGGTGGCCGTACGCTTGCTCTGGCAGTTGTCGAACATATACCACGCCGGTTTGCCTGGCATATATTTTCCGGCCGGATTGACCAGGTGGCGCCAGCTGGTGACGTCCATTTCAGAATCGATCGCCTGGCTAATTTTCACATCCAGCGGCTTCTCGCCGGTACCGTACAGGGTCAGCGCGCCGGGGGCGGCCGGAACATAGACGGTACCGGTATATTCACCCGGCATAATCGCAATGAACAGACGGCGGTCGGAATGGCGGGCGATTGCCGCATCGACGGCAGCCTGAATCGTGGTGTGGGTAACGCCTTGAGTGCCCGCAGGCCCGACGACGAAGTCAGGCTGGGCCGGCACGGCAATGGCTGCCGGCTTCCACGCTGCGGCGTTCGGGTCCAGCGACTGGAAATAGCTCGTCGGCAGGAAGTTCTTCGCTTCATCGGCGCTTAAAACCGGGCGAGAGGCGGTACCCGGCGCTGCCTGGGTAGAGGGTTGCTGATCTGCAGGGGTTGAGCTGCAGGCGGATAACGTCACGCCGAAGGCCAGCGCCAGCGCCAGTCGGGAAACTGAGAATGTGTTCATGTTGCTCCGGGCAAGAATCAATTAGCTATACCCGCCATACTTCAAGCCGCTTCTTTGCTGGCAGCGTGCGCCTGCCATCTCGATACGGGCCGAATTATTTGGGGTGTGTGAATAGATAAGCTCTTTAAAACCTGCTTTTTTATACTAAGTTGAGCAAAACGGGAAGACGCTGAGCTAAAAAGTTAGCGTAATGCTGTTTTGCATCCTGAAGCGGGGCCGCTCGCAGTCACAAAAAAATAACAATTCCGCCTGCTTTTATTGACATTCTCGGTGGAATGAAAATAAATGTCTATACAACCCATGACAAGTTGACTGGTATGACTAAAGCCACTTCCGATCTCGTTATCTGGCGAAACGCCCGCCTCGCCACGCTGAACCCTCACGACTCGCGGCCTTATGGCCTGCTGGATCGCCACGCGCTGCTGGTGCGCGATGGCCGGATTGAGGCCGTGATCCCTGAAAGCGACGCCCCGGCCGGGCGGAGTATTGACCTTGGCGGCAGGCTGTTGACGCCGGGGCTGATTGATTGCCATACCCACCTGATCTTCGGCGGCAGCCGGGCGCAGGAGTGGGAGCAGCGGCTAAACGGCGTCTCTTACCAGACGATTAGCGCTAACGGCGGGGGAATTAACTCGACGGTGCGCGCCACCCGCGAGAGCAGCGAAGCGCAGCTGCTGGCGCTGGCGCAGCAGCGCCTGGATCGCCTGCTGCGTGAAGGGGTGACCACGGTTGAAATTAAGTCCGGCTACGGGCTGGATCTGGAAAACGAACGCAAGATGCTGCGCGTGGCGCGAAAGCTTAGCGAAAGCAACGCGGTGGAGCTGTCGGCCACGCTGCTCTCCGCCCACGCCACGCCGCCGGAGTATAAAGATGACCCGGACGGCTACATCGCGCTGGTCTGCGAAACCCTGCTGCCGACGCTGTGGGAAGAGGGGCTGTTTGAAAGCGTCGACGTGTTCTGTGAAAACGTCGGCTTCAGTCCGCAGCAGACCGAACGGGTATTCCAGGCGGCGCAGGCCCGCGGAATCCCGGTGAAGGGCCACGTCGAACAGCTGTCATCGCTCGGCGGCGCCGAACTGGTCAGCCGCTATCGCGGGCTCTCTGCTGACCATATCGAATATCTGACGGAAGAGGGCGTGGCGGCGATGAGCCACAGCGGGACGGTCGCGGTGCTGTTGCCCGGCGCCTTCTATTTCCTCAACGAGACCCGCCGGCCGCCGGTAGAACTGCTGCGCCAGCACCGGGTCCCGATAGCCGTCGCCACCGACTACAACCCGGGCACCAGCCCGTTCGCCAGCCTGCATCTGGCGATGAATATGGCCTGCGTCAAGTTCGGCTTAACGCCGGAGGAGGCATGGGCCGGCGTGACCCGCCACGCGGCCCGGGCGCTGGGGCGCCAGGCGAGCCACGGCCAGCTGGCGGCGGGATTCGTCGCCGATTTTGCCATCTGGGACGCCGAACATCCGGTAGAGATGGTGTATGAACCGGGGCGCAGCCCGCTCTGGCATCGCGTGGTTCGAGGAGAGATGCAATGAAGCTGTGGCAACCGACGCCCGCCGGGCTGTGGCAAGGGCGCGACGACAGCGGCGAAGCCGCCAACGCGCTGCGCCTGTTTCAGACGATAGCGCGGGTGGACCGTTTCGCTCCCGACGAGCAGCCGGGCGAGATTGCGCTGCTGGGGTTTGCCTGCGACGAGGGCGTGCGGCGCAACCGCGGGCGCACCGGGGCGGAAAAGGGGCCCGAGACGCTGCGGCGGGCGCTGGCGAATATGGCCAGCCACGACGGCCACGACCGCTGCGTGGATATGGGCAGCATTAGCGTGATGGGCGACGCGCTGGAAGAGGCTCAGCAGGCGCTGCGCGAGGCGGTAACTGCCTGCCAGCGCGCCGGCAAACGCACCCTGGTGCTGGGCGGCGGCCACGAAACCGCCTTTGGCCACGGCGCCGGCGTGCTGGACGCGTTCCCCGACGAAAAGGTCGGCATTATCAACCTCGACGCCCATCTCGATTTACGCTTTGCCGACCGGGCCAGCTCGGGAACGCCGTTCCGCCAGCTGGCGCTGGAGTGTGAAGCGCAGGGGCGCGGTTTTCACTACGCCTGCATCGGCGCCAGCCGGGCGGCGAATACCCAGGCCCTGTGGGATGAGGCGGCGCGTCGCGAGGTGCGGGTCATTGAGGATCTGGACGTGCTGCAGGCCTATGAAGAACGGGTTGCGCCGGAAATCGCGCGCCAGATAGCCCTCTACGATCGCCTCTACCTGACCATCGACCTTGACGTCATGCCGGCGGCTGAAATGCCGGCGGTGTCGGCTCCTGCTGCGCTGGGCGTGCCGCTGACGACGCTGCTGCGCATCGTCGAGCCGCTGTGCCGCAGCGGCAAGCTGCAGGCGGTGGATCTGGTGGAGTTTAATCCGCAGTTTGACCTCGATAGCCGGGGGGCCCGCACGGCGGCCCGGCTATCGTGGCAAATCGCCCATTGGTGGCGCTGACGATTCAGTATATTCTGATCGTTTCGCCGCCCATTGAGTATAAGGAAAGCCAGGCTATGTTTTCACAGCAATCTCTCTCCGCGCCGGCACCGTTCTATGAAAAGGTGAAGCAGGCGATCAGCGAAAAGATCCAAAGCGGCGTCTGGCGCCCGCACGATCGCATCCCTTCGGAAGCGGAGCTGGTGGCGCAGTTTGGTTTTAGCCGGATGACCATCAACCGGGCGCTTCGCGAGCTTACCGATGAAGGCCTGCTGGTGCGCCTGCAGGGCGTGGGGACCTTTGTGGCGGAGCCGAAAGGACAGTCGGCGCTGTTTGAAGTCCGCAGCATCGCCGATGAAATCGTCTCCCGCCAGCATCAGCACCGCTGTGAGGTGCTGCTGCTGGAAGAGACCCAGGCCGATCTTATTCAGGCGGCGGCGCTCAACGTCGCCGAAGGCACGCGGATATTTCACTCCCTGATGGTGCATTTTGAAAACGACGTTCCGGTACAAATTGAGGACCGCTGCGTCAATGCCACCGTGGTGCCGGACTATTTACGCCAGGACTACACCGCCACCACGCCGCACGACTACCTGTCGCTAATTGCCCCGCTAACCGAGGGGGAGCATATTGTGGAAGCGGTGCAGGCGAGCGCGAAGGAGTGCGAGCTGCTGCACATTCATGCCCACGATCCCTGCCTGATGATTCGCCGCCGCACCTGGTCGACGACGCATATTGTTTCCCACGCCCGCCTGCTGTTTCCCGGCAGCCGCTATCGCCTGCAGGGGCGTTTCGGATCCTGATCCTCCGCGCGTCGGCAAAAGCGTGATTGCTGACGCAATATAACAAAATTGTATAATTTCTGTTAAATCCTGGCTTGCGTAGAGTTGTATAGACAAGTATATGTATCTACGTAAACAACGTTAATTGTCAGGAGAAACCCCGATGTCGCAAAGCAAATATCGCCAGCTGGACGTACGTGCACCGAGAGGCACCACGCTGAGTGCGAAGAGCTGGTTGACCGAAGCGCCGCTGCGTATGTTAATGAATAACCTCGATCCGGACGTCGCCGAAAACCCGCATGAGCTGGTGGTTTACGGCGGTATTGGGCGCGCGGCGCGTAACTGGGAATGCTATGACGCTATCGTGAAGGCGCTGAAAAACCTGGAAAACGATGAGACCCTGCTGGTGCAGTCCGGCAAGCCGGTGGGGGTGTTCAAAACCCATGAAAACTCACCCCGCGTGCTGATCGCCAACTCTAACCTGGTGCCGCACTGGGCGACCTGGGAACACTTCAACGAACTCGACGCCAAAGGTCTGGCAATGTACGGCCAGATGACCGCCGGGAGCTGGATTTATATCGGCAGCCAGGGCATCGTGCAGGGAACCTACGAAACCTTCGTCGAAGCCGGCCGCCAGCACTACGAAGGCAGCCTGAAAGGGCGTTGGGTCCTGACCGCCGGTCTGGGCGGCATGGGCGGCGCTCAGCCGCTGGCCGCGACCCTGGCGGGCGCCTGCTCGCTGAACATTGAGTGCCAGCAGAGCCGTATCGATTTCCGCCTGCGTACCCGCTACGTTGACGAGCAGGCGACGTCGCTGGATGACGCCCTGGCCCGCATCAAAAAATATACCGCCGAAGGCCGCGCCGTCTCTATCGCGCTGTGCGGCAACGCCGCCGACATCGTGCCGGAAATGGTTAAACGCGGCGTGCGCCCGGACATGGTCACCGACCAGACCAGCGCCCACGACCCGCTGCACGGCTATCTGCCGAAAGGCTGGAGCTGGGAAGAGTATCAGGAAAAAGCGGTCTCCGACCCGCAGGGCACTATTCAGGCCGCCAAACGCTCGATGGCCGACCACGTTCAGGCCATGCTGGCCTTCCATGAGATGGGCATCCCGACCTTCGACTACGGTAACAACATTCGCCAGATGGCCCAGGAAATGGGCGTCGACAAGGCCTTCGACTTCCCGGGCTTCGTTCCCGCCTATATTCGCCCGCTGTTCTGCCGCGGTATCGGCCCGTTCCGCTGGGTGGCGCTCTCCGGCGACCCGCAGGATATTTATAAGACCGATGCCAAAGTGAAAGAGATTGTCAAAGACGACAAGCATCTGCACCACTGGCTGGATATGGCGCGCGAGCGCATCAGCTTCCAGGGCCTGCCGGCGCGTATCTGCTGGGTTGGCCTCGAGTGGCGCCAGAAGCTGGGTCTGGCCTTTAACGAAATGGTTCGCAGCGGCGAAGTTTCCGCGCCGATCGTTATCGGTCGCGACCACCTTGACTCCGGGTCGGTTGCCAGCCCGAACCGTGAAACCGAATCCATGCGCGATGGTTCTGATGCGGTTTCCGACTGGCCGCTGCTCAACGCTTTGCTGAATACGGCCAGCGGCGCGACCTGGGTTTCGCTGCACCACGGCGGCGGCGTAGGCATGGGCTTCTCTCAGCACTCCGGGATGGTTATCGTCTGCGACGGGACCGACGAAGCGGCCGCGCGAATCGCTCGCGTTCTGCATAACGACCCGGCAACCGGCGTGATGCGTCACGCGGATGCGGGCTATGAGATTGCGATTGAATGCGCAGCGGAACAAGGACTGAATCTTCCTATGGTGTCAGCAACGCAGGGGCAACGCTGAAATGAAAACTTTAACTCTTATTCCCGGCCAGCTGAGCCTGACGCAGCTGCGCGATATTTATAGCCATCCGCTGAACGTCGTGCTCGATGAGAGCGCCTTTGCGGCGATTGACGAGAGCGTGGCCTGCGTCAACGCGATCCTCGCGGAAGGGCGCACCGCTTACGGTATTAACACCGGTTTTGGCCTGCTGGCACAAACCCGTATCTCAACCGAGGACCTCGAAAACCTCCAGCGCTCGCTGGTGCTGTCCCATGCCGCCGGCATCGGCGAGCCGCTGGATGAGGCGATGGCGCGGCTGATTATGGTGCTGAAGATTAACAGCCTCTCCCGCGGCTTTTCCGGCATTCGTCTGAGCGTGATCCAGGCGCTGGCGGAGCTGGTGAACAAAGGCGTTACGCCGTGGATCCCGGCGAAAGGCTCCGTTGGGGCATCCGGCGACCTGGCGCCGCTGGCGCATATGTCGCTGACGCTGCTGGGGGAAGGGAAAGCCCGCTGGCAGGGGGAGTGGATGCCGGCAGCGCAGGCGCTGGAAAAAGCGGGCCTCAAGCCGATTACGCTGGCGGCCAAAGAGGGGCTGGCGCTGCTTAACGGCACGCAGGCCTCGACGGCATTCGCGCTGCGCGGCCTGTTTGAAGCCGAAGACCTGTTTACCTCGGCGGTGGTGTGCGGCGCGCTGACGACCGAAGCGGCGCTAGGCTCGCGTCGTCCCTTTGACTCACGTATCCATGAGGCTCGCGGCCAGCGCGGACAGATTGACGCCGCCGCGCTCTATCGCCACGTTCTGACCGACGATAGCGCGATTTCTCAGTCGCACCACGGCTGCACCAAGGTACAGGACCCGTACTCTCTGCGCTGTCAGCCGCAGGTGATGGGCGCCTGTCTGACGCAGATCCGTCAGGCGGCGGAAGTTTTATTGGTTGAAGCCAACGCGGTCTCCGACAACCCGCTGGTGTTCGCCAGCGAGAATGAGGTGATTTCCGGCGGCAACTTCCACGCCGAACCGGTGGCGATGGCGGCGGACAACATCGCCCTGGCGATAGCCGAAATCGGCTCGCTGTCGGAGCGTCGCATCGCGCTGATGATGGACAGCCATATGTCGCAGCTGCCGCCGTTCCTCGTGAAAAACGGCGGCGTCAACTCCGGCTTTATGATCGCCCAGGTGACCGCGGCGGCATTAGCCAGCGAAAACAAAGCGCTTTCGCACCCGCATAGCGTTGATAGCCTGCCGACTTCAGCAAACCAGGAGGATCACGTCTCGATGGCGCCGGCCGCAGGTCGCCGCCTGTGGGCGATGGCTGAAAATACGCGCGGCGTGCTGGCGGTCGAGTGGCTGGCTTCCGTCCAGGGGCTGGATATGCGCGAGGGCCTTGCCAGCAGCCCGCTGCTGGAAAAGGCGCGCCATCTGCTGCGCGAACGCGTGCCGCATTACACCGAAGACCGCTTCTTCGCGCCGGATATTGAAAACGCTATTGAGCTTTTGGCCGCGCGTCACCTGACGCGTCTGCTGCCTGCCGTACTGCCCGATCACAACTAACCATTCGCTGTTCTCTGTACCCGCGTCGGGGGGATACCTTCCCCCCGGCCGTCCTACACGCATATTTGTCGTCGTATAAAAATTATCAGGACACTTGCATATGCAACAACAATCGCAACAAAAGCCACATCTGCTGCGCGGGCTGAACGCTCGCCATATTCGCTTTATCGCGCTCGGTTCCGCCATCGGCACCGGGCTGTTCTACGGATCGGCCGCCGCCATCAAGGCCGCCGGTCCTGCGGTGCTGCTGGCCTATCTTATCGGCGGCGCGGCGGTCTTTATCGTGATGCGGGCGCTGGGAGAAATGGCGGTGCGCAACCCCGTCTCCGGCTCCTTCGGCAGCTACGCGCGGCAGTATCTCGGCCCGCTGGCCGGGTTTATCACCGGCTGGACCTACACTTTCGAAATGGTGATTGTGGCCCTCGCCGACGTGACCGCGTTTGGGATTTATATGGGGCTGTGGTACCCCGACGTGCCGCGCTGGATTTGGGTGCTGAGCATTATCTTTTTCATCGGCGCGATGAACCTGTGCCACGTGCGAATTTTTGGTGAGATGGAGTTTTGGCTCTCGCTGATTAAAGTGGTGGCCATTATTGCGATGATCGTTGCCGGCGGCAGCATCATCTTCTTTGGCTTCGGCCACGCGTTTCCGGCGACGGGGCTGGAAAATCTGTGGAGCCACGGCGGATTTGCCCCCAACGGCTGGCAGGGGATTATCGCTTCGCTGGGGATTGTGATGTTTGCCTTCGGCGGGGTCGAAATCATTGGCGTCACCGCCGCGGAGGCGCAGGACCCGAAAAAGGTTATTCCGCAGGCAATCAATACCATCCCGCTGCGCATCGTGCTGTTCTACGTCTGCACGCTGGCGATCCTGATGGCTATTTTCCCGTGGAACAGCTTTGGCGAGCAGGGCAGCCCGTTCGTGCTGATCTTCAGCGGGCTGGGGATTCCGGCGGCGGCGACCATCCTCAATATTATCGTCATTAGCGCCAGCATTTCGGCCATCAACAGCGATATATTTGGCGCGGGGCGCATGATGTACGGCATGGCGAAAGAGGGCATGGCGCCGAAAAGCTTCCAGCGTATCGCCAGCAACGGCGTGCCGTGGATGACGGTGGTGGTGATGGGCGTGGCGCTGCTGGCGGCGGTAGTGCTGAACTACCTGATGCCGGAGCAGATCTTCGTGCTGATCGCCTCGCTGGCGGCGTTTGCCACGGTATGGGTCTGGCTGATGATCCTGCTGGCCCACTTTGCGATGCGCCGGGGCCTGTCGGCGCAAGAGCGGCGCAATATCGAGTTCCCGGTGCCGTTCTGGCCGCTGGCGCCGCTGCTGACCCTGCTGTTTATGGGGCTGGTGATTGCGGTGCTGGGGATGGTGGAAGAGACGCGTATTGCGCTGATCGCCGGCCTGGTCTGGCTGGGCCTGCTGACCGTGGTGTGGTATGCGCGGGTGCGAAAAAGTGCGGTCATCGCGGTGACGGAGCAGTAATCAGACATCCCCGGGTCAGGCGTGAGCCCCGGCCCGGGGATGTTCCGAAGTTAGCTAAACAGGGCGGTTATCGAGGCGCTGCCGAGGCTGTGGAAATGCACGTTAAAACCGACCATCGCACCGCTTGCGCCTTCATCGACGTCAATTTTGTCGACGTCCAGGGCGTGCACGGTAAAGATATAGCGATGGCTTTCACCCTTCGGCGGCGCCGCGCCGCCGTAACCCGCCTGGCCGAAATCGGTCCGGGTCTGAACCGCCTCTTCCGGCAGCGCCGCGAGGCCGGAACCGGCGCCCTGGGGCAGCACGCGCGTATCGGCAGGGAGATTCGCCACGATCCAGTGCCACCAGCCGGAGCCGGTCGGCGCGTCCGGGTCGTAACAGGTCACCACAAAGCTTTTGCTGCCCGCCGGAACATCATCCCACGCCAGATGCGGTGAAATATTGTCCCCCGCGTAGCCCATGCCGTTGAATACATGACGATTGGGCAGTTTTTCACCATCCTGCAAATCATTACTGATGAGTTTCATCGTCTCTCCTCAAGTTAATCTACTGATTCGCAAAGAAGTGTAGCGCGTGAGGCGCGGCATTACCGTCTCTTAATCGCTAAAAAATGTTTCTTCCAGCACCGCCGCGTTAACCGCCCGGGTCAGGCGCGTCAGCTGTTCTGAGGTAATGATATACGGCGGCATCAGGTAGATAAGCTTGCCGAACGGGCGGACCCACACGCCTTGCTCGACGAAAAAGCGCTGCAGGGCGGCCATATTCACCGGCCGACGGGTTTCAACCACGCCAATGGCGCCAAGCACGCGCACGTCGGCCACCAGCGCGGAGTCGCGCGCGGGAGCCAGCTCGGCTTTCAGCTGCGCTTCTATGGCGGCAACCTGGGCCTGCCACTCGCCGCTTGCCAGCAGGTTCAGGCTCTCAGCGGCCACCGCGCAGGCCAGCGGGTTGCCCATAAAGGTCGGGCCGTGCATAAAGCAGCCGGCCTCCCCGTTGCTGATGGTTTCCGCGACAGAGCGGGTCGTCAGCGTCGCGGAGAGCGTCATGGTCCCGCCGGTCAGCGCTTTGCCGAGGCACAGTATATCCGCCGCAATGCCCGCATGTTCACAGGCAAACAGCTTACCGGTACGGCCAAAGCCGGTGGCAATCTCATCGGCAATCAGCAGGATACCTTCGCGATCGCACATCTTACGGATGCGCCTTAACCACTCGGGATGGTACATCCGCATCCCGCCGGCGCCCTGTACGATGGGCTCAAGGATCACCGCCGCAATTTCATGGCGATGGGCGGCCATCAGGCGCGCAAAGGGCACCATATCCAGCTCGTCCCACTCGCCGTCAAAGCGGCTTTGCGGCGCCGGCGCGAAGAGGTTGTCCGGCAGATAGCCCTGCCACAGGCTGTGCATGGAGTTGTCCGGGTCGCACACCGACATCGCGCCGAAGGTGTCGCCGTGATAGCCGTTGCGGAAGGTGAGAAAACGCCGGCGCGGTTCGCCCTTTGCCTGCCAGTACTGCAGAGCCATTTTCATCGCCACTTCGACCGCCACGGACCCCGAGTCGGCGAGGAACACGCACTCCAGCGATTCCGGCGTCATCGCCACCAGCTGGCGGCAGAGCGCGACCGCCGACGGGTGGGTTATCCCGCCAAACATCACGTGCGACATCTCGTCGATCTGCGCTTTCATCGCCGCATTCAGCCGCGGGTGGTTATAGCCGTGGATCGCCGCCCACCATGACGACATGCCGTCAATCAGCCGTTCGCCGCCGGCCAGAGAAAGCTCGCAGCCGTGAGCGGCCGCCACCGGGTAAACCGGCAGGGGGGAGGTCATGGAAGTGTAGGGGTGCCAGATGTGGCGCCGATCGAAGGCGAGATCGTCCATTGTCATAAGCGACTTGTAAACCATTTTGAAAACATTTAGGTTTACGAGTATAAACCGAACCGACAGTTAACAAAACCCTTTGGAGAAGCCAATGGCTCACCACGCACGCTGGAAAATGTCGCAAGTCACTGAGTTATTTAATAAACCATTGCTGGATCTGCTGTTCGAAGCCCAGCAGGTCCACCGCCAGCACTTTGACCCGCGCCAGGTTCAGGTCAGCACGCTGCTGTCGATTAAGACCGGCGCCTGCCCGGAAGATTGTAAATACTGCCCGCAAAGCGCGCGCTATAAAACCGGCCTGGAGTCCGAGCGCCTGATGGAAGTTGAACAGGTGCTGGAGTCGGCGCGACAGGCTAAAAATGCCGGTTCGACCCGTTTCTGCATGGGCGCGGCGTGGAAGAATCCGCACGAACGCGATATGCCGTATCTTGAGCAGATGGTCAAAGGGGTTAAGGCGCTGGGGCTGGAGTCCTGTATGACCCTCGGCACCCTCACCGATAGCCAGGCGCAGCGCCTCGCCGGTGCCGGCCTCGACTACTACAACCACAACCTGGATACCTCGCCGGAGTTCTACGGCAATATCATCACCACCCGTACCTACCAGGAGCGCCTCGATACCCTTGGTAAAGTGCGCGGCGCGGGAATTAAGGTGTGCTCCGGCGGTATCGTCGGGCTGGGCGAAACGGTAAAAGATCGCGCCGGACTGCTGCTGCAGCTGGCCAACCTGCCGACGCCGCCGGAAAGCGTGCCCATCAACATGCTGGTGAAGGTGAAGGGCACGCCGCTGGCGGACAACGACGACGTCGACGCGTTTGAGTTTATCCGCACCATCGCGGTGGCGCGGATCATGATGCCGACCTCCTACGTGCGCCTCTCCGCCGGCCGCGAGCAGATGAACGAACAGACCCAGGCGATGTGCTTTATGGCCGGGGCCAACTCCATTTTCTACGGCTGCAAGCTGCTGACGACGCCGAACCCGGAAGAGGATAAGGACCTGCAGCTGTTCCGCAAGCTGGGGCTTAATCCGCAGCAGACGGCGGTGCTGGAAGGCGATAACGAGCAGCAGCAGCGCCTGGAGCACGCGCTGAATAACCCGGATACCGAGGAATATTACAACGCGGCGGTGCTATGAGCTGGCAGCAACGCATCGAGCAGGCGCTGAGCGAACGGCGGCAGGCGGATGCCTTTCGCTCTCGTCAGCCGGTAGCGCAGGGTGCCGGGCGTTGGCTGACCCGCGAGGGGCAGCGCTGGCTCAACTTTTCCAGCAACGATTATCTCGGCCTGAGCCAGCATCCGCAGATCGTTGCCGGCTGGCAGCAGGGCGCCGAACGTTACGGCGTCGGCAGCGGAGGTTCGGGTCACGTCAGCGGCTACAGCGACGCGCATCGCCAGCTGGAGGAGGCGCTGGCCGACTGGCTGGGCTATCCGCGCGCGCTGCTGTTTATCTCCGGCTTTGCCGCTAATCAGGCGCTGATTGCCGCCCTGCTCGGCAAGGACGATCGCGCGGTAGCGGACCGTCTGAGCCACGCCTCGCTGCTGGAGGCAGCCAGCCTCAGCCCGGCGCAGCTGCGGCGCTTTCAGCACAACGACGTTCAGCAGCTGAAAACGCTGCTGGAGAAACCGCTGGCGGGCCAGCAGCTGGCGATCACCGAAGGCGTCTTCAGCATGGACGGCGATAGCGCGCCCCTCGGCCCGATCCAGCAGGTGACCACCGAAGCCGGCGGCTGGCTGCTGGTCGATGATGCCCACGGCATTGGCGTGCTCGGCGACGAAGGGCGGGGCAGCTGCTATGCGCAAAACGTCCACCCTGAACTGCTGGTGGTGACCTTCGGGAAGGCCTTTGGCGTCAGCGGCGCGGCGGTATTGTGCAGCGAGGCGCTGGCGGACTACCTGCTGCAGTTTGCCCGCCACCTGATTTACAGCACCGCCATGCCGCCGGCCCAGGCCGTTGCGCTCATCGCCGCGCTGCGGACTATCCGCGGCGATGAGGGCCAGCAGCGGCGGGAAGCGCTGGCCTGCCGGATTGCGCAGTTCCGCGACGGTATGCGCGACTGCCCGGGGCAGCTCACCGAATCGGTCAGCGCCATTCAGCCGCTGATTGTGGGAGACAATACGCGCGCCCTGCGCCTGGCGGCACGCCTGCGCGAGCAGGGCTGCTGGGCGACGGCGATCCGTCCGCCGACGGTGCCGGTCGGCAGCGCCCGGCTGCGGCTGACCCTGAGCGCGGCGCATGAGTCTGCGGATATCGATCGCCTGCTGGAGGTTCTGCATGCCGGCGGTGAATAAACGCGCGGTGGCCGCCGCCTTCGGCCGGGCGGCGAGCCGCTATACGCAGCACGATGAGCTGCAGCGGCGCAGCGCGGAGCTGCTGCTGCGTCAGCTTAACGGCCAGCGCTTTGCCGAGGTTCTGGATGCGGGCTGTGGCCCCGGCGGCATGAGCCGCTACTGGCGCGAGGCGGGCAGCCGCGTCACCGCGCTGGATATCTCCGTCGAGATGCTGGCGGAGGCCCGGCGTCAGCAGGCCGCGCACGGCTACGTGGAGGGCGATATTGAATCCCTGCCGCTGCCGGAGGCCTGCGTGGACCTGGCGTGGAGTAATTTGGCCGTGCAGTGGTGCGACGACCTCAGCGCCGCGCTTGATGAGCTGTATCGGGTCGTGCGTCCCGGCGGGCGGGTGGCCTTCAGCACCCTGCTGGCCGGCTCGCTCCCCGAGCTCAATCAGGCCTGGGAGGCGGTTGACCGGCATCCGCACGCCAATCGTTTCCTCAGCGAGCAGGCGGTACGGAGCGCGCTGAGCGGCCGGCGGGTCGAGACGCAGGTTGATGCCGTGACGCTGCCGTTCGCCGACGCCCTGAGCGCGATGCGTTCGCTGAAGGGCATCGGCGCCACCCATTTACACGAGGGGCGCAGCGCGGCGCCCCTCAGCCGCGGGAAGCTGCGCCAGCTTCAGCTGGCGTGGCCCAAACTGCACGGGCAGTGCCCGCTGACGTACCATCTTTTTACAGGAGTGATTGAACGTGATTAAACGTTATTTCGTCACCGGAACGGATACCGAAGTCGGCAAAACGGTGAGCAGCTGCGCCCTGCTGCAGGCGGCGAACCTGCGGGGCCTGAAAAGCGCCGGCTATAAGCCGGTGGCCTCCGGCAGTGAGTACACGGAGCAGGGCCTGCGCAACGACGACGCGCTGGCCCTGCAGCGCAACAGCCGCGTGCCGCTGAGCTATGAGCAGGTTAACCCGTTAACCTTTGCGGAACCCACTTCGCCGCATATTATCAGCGCCGATGAAGGCCGCCCCATTACCGCCGCCGCGCTCTCCGCCGGGCTGCGCGAGCTGGAGAGTCTGGCAGAATGGCTGCTGGTGGAAGGCGCGGGGGGCTGGTTTACGCCGCTGTCCGAAACGCTGAGCTTTGCCGAGTGGGTGCAGGAGGAGCGGCTGCCGGTGATTCTGGTGGTGGGGATAAAGCTGGGCTGCATTAATCATGCCCTGCTGACGGCTCAGGCGGTACGCCAGGCAGGGCTGCCGCTGGTGGGCTGGGTTGCCAACGACGTCCAGCCGCCGGGGAAGCGGCATAGCGAATACCTCGTGACCCTCAAACGGCTGCTGCCAGCGCCCCTGCTGGGTGAGATCCCGTGGCTGGAGGAGGCGTCGCAGCGGGAGGATCTCGGCCGGTATCTCGATCTTAGCGCGCTGGATCGGGCGTCATCCACTGCGCCAGCAGCGGTTCATCCAGCTGTATAACGTCGCCTTGCGCCACGCTACGCCCGCGGTGCAGCAGGCAGAAGCGGTCTGCCACCCGGCGAATAAACGGCAGGTGCTGCTCGGCGAGCAGCACCGTTAAACCGATATCCCGGTTCAGGCGAACCAGCAGGTCCCCCAGCTTATGCATAAAGTGCTGTCCGCTGCCGCGCGACGGCTCGTCGAGTATCAGCAGGCGCGGCCGGACGATCAGCGCCCTCGCCAGCGCCAGCTGGTACCTGTCGTCTTCCGAGAGCGCGGCGCCTTTGCTCTGGCGAAGGGCGTACAGCTGCGGAAACAGATCGTAAATCTCGCTATTCACCACGGCGCCGGGCGTTCCTCCGGCCGCCAGCGCAATATGCAGATTCTCTTCTACGCTAAGCTGCGAAAAGATGCGTCGGTCCTGCGGCACGTAGCCGATACCTATAACGCTGCGTGAATGGGCGGAGAGCGGCATCAGGTCGCAGGGCGGCGCTCCGCGCTCCTGCCAGGTGATGCTGCCGCTGGCGACCGGGAGATTCCCGGTAATGCAGTTAACCAGCGTGGTTTTCCCCATTCCCTGACTTCCCATCACGCAGGTGCACTCTCCTGGCCTGAGCTCAAGATCAACGTTCCACAGCGTGTGCTGGCTTCCATAGTACTGATTGACGGCGCGTAGACTCAACATAGGCGTTTTCTCCTTTTTGGCGATAGCGAGCGAGACAAACATTCTGCAAATCTCTTGCCAGGAAAAAGAAGTGACGGCATTTTTCCGCCAGAGCAGGTCGCGGCTGGAACCATGAGCAGGGGGCAGCGAAGCGGCTGCACTTTCCCGGTGCTAAACGACGTGAAATGTGGTGCAGAAAGCAACAAAAAGGCGGGCGCCCTTAGCTGATAAATATCAAAAATAATTCAATAATATTTTTTAGCGGCGCGTTTTCCGACGGCGGGCAATTTCTGCCGGGTGGCAGAGGTCATGGCCTGCAGCGAGTTATCCACTATTCCTGTGGATAACCTTGTGTATTAGAGTTAGAGAACTTGCGGTAAGCTAGAGATTACGCGGCCTGCGGCGGAATTGGCGCGAAACCCGTCTTTTATTAAATTCTATTTAATATCAATTGGTTGGATAAAATCAATGGCTGTAAGGAAAGTGTCACCTGCTGCCATAAAAGATTCACCACCTTGCTTGACAAATGTTAAATGACAAATTTTTCTGGGGATAACCTTACACAGTGGCGGATTATTCCACAAGGCGGCGTTTTTTTGCCCAAATGTGGCGGCATAGCGCAAGGTTTACAGGGCAAACAATAATACGGTACTGGTTTTATATCCAGTATTATTTATTGGCAAAAGCCACGGCGACGGGTAGAATTAAACACCTGCCGTCTCGCGCCGGGCGCTTCATCCTCCTTCAGGGTCAGACATATGAGTAAAACGTTCACGCTGCATTCCGCTTTCCGTCCCTCTGGCGATCAGCCGGAAGCCATTCGCCGCCTCGAAGAGGGGCTGGAAGATGGCCTGGCGCACCAAACGCTGCTGGGGGTAACCGGGTCGGGTAAAACCTTCACCATCGCTAACGTCATTGCCGACCTGCAGCGCCCGACGATGGTCCTTGCGCCTAACAAGACGCTGGCGGCACAGCTGTATGGCGAAATGAAGGAGTTTTTCCCGGAGAATGCCGTCGAGTACTTCGTCTCCTACTACGACTACTACCAGCCTGAAGCCTACGTGCCGAGTTCGGACACCTTCATCGAGAAGGACGCCTCGGTCAACGAACATATTGAGCAGATGCGTCTGTCGGCAACCAAGGCGCTGCTGGAGCGTCGTGACGTCATCGTGGTGGCCTCGGTCTCCGCCATTTATGGCCTGGGCGACCCTGACCTGTACCTGAAAATGATGCTGCATCTGACTACCGGCATGCTGATTGACCAGCGGGCCATTTTGCGTCGCCTCGCGGAGCTGCAGTACACCCGTAACGATCAGGCTTTCCAGCGCGGGACCTTCCGCGTGCGCGGTGAGGTCATTGACGTCTTCCCGGCGGAATCGGACGATATTGCCCTGCGTATTGAGCTGTTTGACGAAGAGGTTGAGCGCCTGTCGCTCTTTGACCCGCTTACCGGGCAGGTTGAATCGTCCATTCCGCGCTATACCATCTACCCGAAAACGCACTACGTTACCCCGCGCGAACGTATCGTTCAGGCGATGGAAGAGATAAAAGTCGAGCTGGCGGACAGACGTAAAGTGCTGCTGGAAAACAACAAGCTGCTGGAAGAGCAGCGCCTGAGCCAGCGTACCCAGTTTGACCTCGAAATGATGAACGAGCTGGGCTACTGCTCGGGCATTGAAAACTACTCGCGCTATCTTTCCGGGCGCGGGCCGGGCGAGCCGCCGCCGACGCTGTTCGACTATCTGCCGGCGGATGGCCTGCTGGTTATCGATGAATCCCACGTCACCATTCCGCAAATCGGCGGGATGTATCGCGGCGACCGGGCGCGTAAAGAGACGCTGGTGGAATATGGTTTCCGCCTGCCGTCGGCGCTGGATAACCGTCCGATGAAGTTTGAAGAGTTTGAGGCGCTGGCGCCGCAGACCATTTACGTTTCGGCCACGCCCGGCGCCTATGAGCTGGATAAATCCGGCGATGAGGTGGTCGATCAGGTTGTTCGTCCGACCGGTCTGCTTGACCCGGTTATCGAAGTGCGCCCGGTGGGAACCCAGGTCGACGATCTGCTTTCGGAGATTCGCCTGCGCGCCGCCATCAACGAACGCGTGCTGGTGACGACCCTGACCAAGCGGATGGCCGAAGACCTAACCGAGTACCTCGAAGAGCACGGCGAGCGCGTGCGCTACCTGCACTCGGATATCGATACCGTCGAACGTATGGAGATTATCCGCGACCTGCGCCTCGGCGAGTTTGATGTGCTGGTCGGGATCAACCTGCTGCGCGAAGGGCTGGATATGCCGGAGGTTTCGCTGGTGGCGATCCTTGATGCGGACAAAGAAGGGTTCCTGCGCTCCGAGCGTTCGCTGATCCAGACCATCGGCCGCGCGGCGCGTAACATCAACGGTAAGGCGATTCTCTACGGCGACAGGATCACCGCCTCGATGGCGAAGGCCATCGGTGAAACCGAGCGGCGCCGTGAGAAGCAGCAGCGCTATAACGAAGAGCACGGCATCACCCCGCAGGGCCTGAACAAGAAGGTGGTCGATATCCTGGCGCTGGGCAGCGGCCTGGCGAAGACCAAGGCCAAGGGGCGCGGCAAGTCGCGTTCACCGGTTGAGGCGGATACGCCAGTGCTGACGCCAAAAGCGCTGCAGCAGCGAATTCACGAGCTGGAAGGGCAGATGATGCAGCATGCGCAGAACCTGGAGTTCGAAGAGGCTGCCGAGATCCGCGACCAGCTGCATAAGCTGCGGGACCTGTTCATCGCCGCGTCGTAGGCCCGGCGCGCGTCACGCCTCTTGCTGCGGCCAGTTTAGGCCCGGACAGCGCGCAACAGCCGCAGCGTACGGGCGGCAGGTGACGATGCGCGCGCTTCCCGGATCAAAACGGCAAATAAAATAGCCCTGGGGCTGGATCTTAATATCCGCTTAATCTTGTTCAGGGACACTATCTTCATTCTAATGAGGATAGCGTCATGCAAAAACTACACTTTCGCGAATATCTGGCCATCACCTGCGCCTTTATTATCGTCGTCGCCTTCTTCCATCAGTGGGTGCTGACCTTCTGACGTGAAGGCCTGGGAAAGAGTACCCAGGCGCGAACGCCGGGACCCGGCTGGCGGTTATGCAAAAAAAACTGGGTATCGTGCAGCTGGACGATACGGGTGACGATGCTTAATCCCAGGCCAATGCCGCCGTAGCGGCTGTCCATGCGGACAAAAGCTTTGCTCAGCTCGCCGCTTTTCGCCTCATCAATTCCCGGACCTTCATCTTCCACCGCCACGATCGGCGTTGGCCCCGCCTGAATCGAGACTCTGATCGTTGAGTCCGTGGGGCTATAGCGGTGCGCATTCTCCACCAGATTCCGCAGCACCACGCGCAGCAGCGTGGCGTCGCCGGAAACCATCACCTCCTCGTCCGGGCTGACGATCTCAAGCTTTTGCCGGCGCGGCGCCAGCATCGCCTCCAGCTCCTCCTCAAGCGGTTTTACAACATCCTCCATCAGCTGCACCTGCTGGTAGCTACCGGCGGAAAACGACTGACCCACACGGGCCAGCTGCAGGAGCTGGGAGATGCTGTTGGTCATCTGGTCGAGGCGCTGAATAAGCGGATCGACGCCGACTCCGTGCACTTTGGCCAGCAGTTCGAGGTGCAGGCGCAGCCCGGCCAGCGGCGTGCGCAGCTCATGGGCCACATCGGCGGTAAACAGGCGTTCGCGGTCGAGCGTCAGGTTCAGGCGCGATACCAGCTGGTTCAGCGCGGTGGTTACGGCGGTCACTTCCGGCACCGACTCGCTGAGCTCGATGGGCTGGAGGTTATCCGGGGTGCGGTTCTCCAGCTCGCCCTGCAGGCGGGAGAGCGGGCGGGTTATCTTTTTCACCGCCAGCAGGCTGAGATACAGCGCGAGGCCGATAATCAGCAGGCTTGGGATCAGCAGGCTGGCGACCGCTTCCCGCACCTCGTGCTCAACGTGCTTCTGGTTGTTGTGCCCCTCGATGGCGCTGGCCACCAGCAGCTGAATTTGCTCTTTGCTTTCATGCCATAGCCAGAACACGCTGATAATCTGGCAGACCACCAGAATCGTGCCGATGGTCAGCAGCAGGCGAAAGCGCATGGTCCATTTTTCGGTGGCTAATAGCGGCATCTTTATGACTCCGATTCGGTATTGTTCACCAGCATATAGCCGAAGCCCCTGACGGTGCGGATCCGCGCTTTACCGACCTTATCGCGCAGGTTGTGGATATGAACCTCCAGGGTATTGGTCGCCGGTTCGTTATCCCAGCTGTAGATATCGTTGTAGAGAATTTCCCGATGTACCGGACTGCCTGCCTTCATCATCAGGCGCGACAGCAGGGAGTACTCTTTCGGCGTCAGCTCCAGCGAATCCCCGCCAAGCCACACCTGCCGGCGGGTGATATTGAGGCGTAGGTTGCCTACCACCATTTCGCTATCGCCCTGGTTATTGTGGCGGCGGAGCAGCGCGCGGATGCGGGCGTTGAGCTCTTCCAGCGCAAAGGGCTTCACCAGATAGTCGTCGGCGCCGGTATCGAGACCGTCAATGCGGTCTTCGACGGTATCGCGAGCGGTGAGGATCAGCACCGGCTGGCTGAATTTCTCCCGCCGCATCCGCGCCAGGAAGTGCAGGCCGTCCTCATCCGGCAGCCCGAGGTCGAGGACCACCAGGCTGTAGTGGTTGCTGGCCAGAGATAGCGCGGCCTCATGAGCGCTGGAGACGCCGTCGCAGGCGTATCCCTCGCTCTGCATAGCCAGAATTAATCCCTGTAACAGGAGCGCGTCGTCTTCAATGACTAAGATTTTCATCTGCCGGCCTCGCTTTGGCATGGCGTTAAAATATCATCTGTCGCCTGGTATTCACGGGTATTGACCCCGAACAGGCCGAGCAGGGTGGAGAACAAATTATCCTGCGAATAGGGCGCCGTTTTTGCTTTTTGCTGCAAGCATTCGCTGGAAATACCGTAGCGCCGCTGATAATCCTGCGACAGCCACATCAGCATCGGGACGTGCTTTTGCGTATCCGGCGCGATGGACCACGGCAGCCCGTGCAGATAAACGCCGTCTTCGCCCAGCGACTCGCCGTGGTCGGAAAGATACACCAGGCTGGTGGTAAATTTATCCTGCTTTGACTGCAGCAGCTTTATGGCCTTATCCACCACGTAATCGACATACAAAATGGTGTTGTCGTAGGTGTTGGTCAGCTGCTGCTGCGTGCAGCTCTGGATTTCATTGGTATCGCAGGTCGGGGTGAATTTTTTAAATTCAGCCGGGTAGCGATTGTAATACGTCGGGCCGTGGCTACCGATAGTGTGCAGAACGATAATGCCGTCCTGTTGCAGATTGTCGATGTAGCTTTCCAGATTATGGAACAAGACCTCATCGTAGCACTCGCCATCGATGCACTGACCCGTCAGCTTCAGGTCGGTGACGTTCTGATGCGGCACGCGATCGCAGGCGCCTTTACAGCCGCCGTCGTTGTCGTTCCACAGCACCTGAATACCGGCGCGCTGCAGAATATCCAGCACGCCTTCCTGGTGATGCGCCAGCTCTTCATCATAGTGCGCGCGAGGCATGTTGGAGAACATGCACGGAACGGAGACGGCCGTCGCGGTGCCGCAGGAGGTGGTATCGGGGAAATAGATAACGTTATCCTGCTGCAGGCGCGGGTTGGTTTCGCGGGGGTAGCCGCCCAGGGAGAAATCTTCCGCCCGCGAGGTTTCGCCCAGCACCAGGATGGTCAGGTTTTTCCGCGGCCCGTCGCGCATTTGCGACTTCTGCAGCGCATCTTCGCCAATTTTGACCAGCGGCAGATTGTCCATCTTATTGTGCGCATACCAGGAGTTGATCGCCACGATGCTGTTTGACGGACTCAGCGACTTCACCAGCTCTTTATTGTTGCGGAACACCGAGGCGTAATCTTTATAAAACAGGGCGGCAATCAGCATGATAAGGATCGCCGAGAGCGCAACGTTCAGCAGCCGCACGGCGACGCCGCGCGCGAACGTTTTCGGCTTACGCACCTTGATCCACCAGGCCAGCGCCACCGCCAGCACGCCGGAAAGGCCGAGGGTCAGTACCATTCTGCCCGACAGCAGGGCGAAGCTTTCCGCCGGCGTGGTATCAAGAATATTGGTTATCATCGCCCGGTCGATAATGACGCCGAAGGTCCAGATAAAATACTGCGCTGAGGCGCTGAGCAGAATAAACAGGCTGATAACGACGCGGTCCAGCTTCAGGAAAGAGGCCAGGGTGGTGAGGATATTCATGACGCTGCAGGCGACCAGCGGCATGCTGAGAAACACCAGCCAGCTATGCAGGCTATTGACCGGCAGCAGGACGAAGACCTGGCGGTAGAAGGCGATATTGAGGCATAGCCCAACGTAGGCGGCAAAGAGAAGCAGGTAAGTCGTACGGCTCACTACCGGCCGACGCAATGGAAATAACGACATAGCAAAAATCCTGGTGAAAACATGCTCGCTATGCTGCCACTTCTATTTTAAGACAACCTTAAGATTTTAATGTGGGGAGCGGAGGCTCCCCACGGTATCAACCGGTGTGGAATTAGCCCGGTATCTGAATTGCCTTTTCCAGCGCGTTGCGCAGCAGCTGGCGATCGTGGCGATAGGGCACGTCGCTGGCGTCCAGCGGCGTCTGGATCACCATCCGTTTCTCAAGGCCGCGGGTATCGGCTTTCGGCCCGATGACCACGGCGTCAATCACCCGCTTGCCCACGTAATGCTCCATGATCGCGATGCGGTCTGCCAGCGTCAGGCTGGCGGCCGGGCTGTGCTCTTTGCCGAGGTTGTCGATAAAAACCATCGGCGCCGGCGTGCGGCGCAGCGCCTGCGCCATCTCGTCGAGCAGTAAAATAGGCAGCAGGCTGGTGTAAAAGCTGCCGGGCCCGATCAGGATCAGATCGGCTTCGGCGATCGCCGCAACCGCTTCGCGAGTGGCGGGAACCGGCGGGGTCAGCATCAGCTCACGCGGCACCCGGGGAAGCTGGTCGATATTGACTTCGCCATAAACTTCGTGACCTTCGTCGTCAATCGCCATCAAATCCACCGGTTGTTCAGACATCGGTATCAGTAACGCGTCAACTTTTAGCAGGTTTCTGATTAAATTAATCGCCTCTAAGGGCCTGACGCTGAGGTGGTCAAGGGCCTTTAACATCAGATTTCCGAGGTTATGTCCGGAAAGTTCGCCATTACCGGCAAAACGGTATTCAAACATGGCGGATGCTACGCTGGGTTCGGCGATCAGCTGGTTAATACAGTTGCGCATATCCCCCCAGGCAATGCCGCCTTCAGCACGGCGAATACGCCCCGTGGATCCGCCGTTATCGGTGGTGGTGACGATGCCGGTCAGGCGCGATCCGAGCGATGAGAGTGACGACATCACCCTGCCCAGACCATGCCCTCCGCCAAGTGCCACTACCCGATCGAGGTCGGCGAAAGTCCGATTGCGCATACAAATTCCTTATCTCAAATGAACGGGCTCACAGTAACCGATCTACCCCTAAAAGACGATGCCCGCATCCTGACAAACTGACCGACATCAATGCAAAATTGTGAATTTTGGCTATTCTGTAACGAAAATGCACGATCGTAGCGATATATACATAATTATATAGCGAAATCGAAAATGGCGAAATAGCCGTTTCCGCGCTACTATCGGCATAAACCAGTTAACACTCTAGCCTCTGTGCCTGTGTCGCAAGATATGGTGCTTTGGCCGTGACGGCTCAGCTAGTCACCAGGGCGTGGGAAGAAATGACCGCGTCTCCCGTATTTGGAAAGGTGTATATGGCTTCACAGCTTACCGATGCATTTGCGCGTAAGTTTTACTACTTGCGCCTGTCGATTACCGACGTGTGTAACTTCCGTTGCACCTACTGTCTCCCGGACGGCTACAAGCCCGGCGCGGTGACCAATAAAGGCTTTCTCAGCGTAGATGAAGTGCGTCGCGTGACGCGCGCGTTTTCCGCCCTCGGGACCGAAAAGGTTCGTCTGACCGGCGGTGAGCCCTCGCTACGCCGTGATTTCGCCGACGTCATTGCCGCCGTACGTGAAAACAGCGCCATCCGGCAGATTGCGGTCACCACCAACGGCTATCGCCTGGCGCGGGACGTCGAGCGGTGGCGCGACGCCGGGCTGACGGCAATCAACGTCAGCGTGGACAGCCTCGACGCCCGCCAGTTTCACGCCATCACCGGGCAGGATAAATTTCAGCAGGTGATGGACGGTATCGATGCCGCCTTCGCCGCCGGCTTTGAGAAAGTGAAGGTCAACACCGTGCTGATGCGCGATGTTAACCACCATCAGCTCGACACCTTCCTCGCGTGGATCCAACCGCGCCGCATCCAGCTGCGCTTTATTGAACTGATGGAAACCGGTGAGGGCAGCGACCTGTTCCGCCGGCATCATATCTCCGGCATGGTGCTGCGCGATGAGCTGCTCCGACGCGGCTGGATCCACCAGATTAGCCAGCGCAGCGACGGCCCGGCGCAGGTCTTCTGTCATCCGGACTATGCCGGAGAGATCGGCCTAATCATGCCCTATGAAAAAGATTTCTGCGCCACCTGCAACCGCCTGCGCGTCTCCTCCGTGGGCAAGCTGCATTTGTGCCTGTTCGGCGACGGCGGCGTAGATTTACGCGATCTGCTGGCCGAGGACTGTCAGCAGGCGGTGCTGGAAGCGCGCATCTCCGAAGCGTTAACCCATAAAAAACAAACCCATTTCCTGCATCAGGGCAACACCGGTATTACGCAAAACCTGTCGTATATTGGCGGATAATTGATTCTAAAGGAGCGAACAGATGAGTCAGGCCAGCGCTGAGTTTATCCCGACCCGTATTGCTATTCTCACCGTTTCCAGCCGCCGTGGTGAAGAGGATGATACCTCTGGCCACTGGCTGCGCGACGCGGCGCAGGAAGCGGGGCACGTGATTGTTGATAAGGCGATTGTTAAAGAGAACCGCTACGCCATTCGCGCCCGGGTGTCGGCGTGGATCGCCAGCGACGACGTTCAGGTGGTGCTCATTACCGGCGGGACCGGTTTTACCGAGGGCGATCAGGCCCCGGAAGCGCTGCTGCCGCTGTTTGACCGGGAAGTTGAAGGTTTTGGTGAGGTTTTCCGCATGCTCTCTTTTGAAGAGATCGGCACCTCGACGCTGCAGTCCCGCGCCGTTGCCGGCGTGGCCAACCGCACGCTAATTTTTGCGATGCCCGGCTCGACCAAAGCCTGCCGCACCGCGTGGGAAAATATCATTGCGCCCCAGCTCGATGCCCGCACCCGCCCGTGTAACTTTATCCCTCATTTGAAGAAATAATTTATGTCACAACTGACCCATATTAACGCCGCCGGCGAGGCGCACATGGTCGACGTCTCGGCGAAGGCCGAAACGGTTCGCGAGGCGCGCGCTGAAGTTTTTGTCGAGATGCAGGCGACCACGCTGGCGATGATTATCGACGGCAGCCATCACAAGGGCGATGTTTTCGCCACCGCCCGCATTGCCGGGATCCAGGCGGCGAAGCGGACCTGGGAGCTGATCCCGCTGTGCCATCCGCTGATGCTGAGCAAGGTGGAGGTTAACCTGCAGGCGCAGCCTGAACATAGCCGGGTGCGGATCGAATCCCTGTGCCGGCTGACCGGGAAAACCGGGGTTGAGATGGAGGCGCTGACCGCAGCCTCCGTGGCGGCGCTGACGATTTACGATATGTGCAAAGCCGTGCAGAAAGATATGGTGATTGGCCCGCTGCGCCTGCTGGCGAAGAGCGGCGGCAAATCCGGCGACTTTAAGGCGGACGAGGCTCATGATTAAGGTTCTGTTTTTTGCCCAGGTGCGCGAGCTGGTGGGTACCGATACGTTAACCCTCGAGGCGAGCGAAGCCTCGACGGTGGAAGCCGTTCGCCGCCAGCTTATCACCCGTGGTGACCGCTGGGCGCTGGCGCTGGAGGAGGGCAAGCTGCTGGCGGCGGTGAACCAGACGCTGACCGCCTTTGACCATCCGGTCACCGCCGGCGACGAAGTGGCGTTTTTTCCACCGGTCACCGGAGGCTAAGATGACGCAAACCCGCATTATCGTTAGCCCGGCGCGTTTTCGCGTTGGCGACGAATATCCGTGGCTTGCCGAGCGCGATGAGGACGGCGCCGTCGTCACCTTCACCGGCAAAGTGCGTAACCACAATCTCGGCGAGAGCGTTAAGGCGCTGACCCTCGAACACTACCCGGGCATGACCGAAAAATCGCTGGCGGAGATTGTCGACCTGGCGCGGGAACGCTGGCCGCTGGGGCGGGTCACGGTGATCCACCGCATCGGTGAAATGTGGCCGGGCGAAGAGATTGTGTTTGTCGGCGTCACCAGCGCGCACCGCAGCAGCGCCTTTGCCGCCGGTGAATTCATTATGGATTATCTGAAAACCCGCGCGCCGTTTTGGAAGCGTGAGGCCACTCCGGAAGGCGATCGTTGGGTTGACGCGCGTGACAGCGATCGTCAGGCGGCAGAGCGCTGGTAGTATGATACGCTTAAAGGGTTAATTTCGTTAATCAGGAGATAGTCATGGACAGATTCCCCCGTTCCGATTCCATCGTCCAGGCGCGCAGCGGCCTGCAAACCTATATGGCCCAGGTGTACGGCTGGATGACGGTTGGGCTGCTGCTAACGGCGTTTATCGCCTGGTTCGCCGCCAACACGCCGGCGGTGATGATGTTTGTTTTTTCCAGCAAAATTACCTTCTTCGGGCTGATTATTGCCCAGCTGGCGCTGGTATTCGTGCTCTCCGGCATGGTTCAGCGTCTGAGCGCGGGCATGGCGACGACGCTATTTATGCTCTATTCGGCGCTGACGGGGCTAACGCTATCCAGCATTTTCATCGTCTACACCTATTCGTCGATTGCCAGCACCTTTGTGGTCAGCGGCGGGATGTTTGGCGCGATGAGCCTCTACGGCTATACCACTAAACGCGATCTCAGCGGCTTTGGTAATATGCTGTTTATGGCGCTGATTGGTATCGTTCTGGCCTCGTTGGTGAACTTCTGGCTGAAGAGCGAGGCGCTGATGTGGGCGGTGACCTATATCGGGGTCATTGTGTTCGTGGGCCTCACCGCCTATGACACCCAGAAGCTGAAAAATATCGGCGAACAGATCGACACCCGCGATACCTCGACGCTGCGCAAATACTCGATCCTCGGCGCGCTGACGCTGTATCTGGACTTTATCAACCTGTTCCTGATGCTGCTGCGTATTTTCGGCAACCGCCGTTAAGAGCTAAAAACCCCGGCAGGCCTTACGCCGCCGGGGTTTTCTTGTTCTCTCTTGTACTCTCTTCTTTTCTCTTCTTCTCTCTTTTCATCCGCCCGCCAGCCTGCGCTGATTTTTCTCCCGCAGCTTTTTGGCCTGACTTTCCAGAATCAGATAGCCCATCGTGGCGATAGCCAGCGGCAGGAAGTAATAGAGCAGGCGGTACGCGAGCAGGGCGGCAATCACCGCTCCCCGGGAGATCGGCTCCGCTGAGAGCATCGCGATAAACACCGCCTCCAGCACGCCAATACCGGCGGGGATATGCACGACCACCCCGACGATGCTGCTCACCAGCAGCGCGCCGAGCACGAGGAAATAGCTGACTTCCTGACCCAGCAGCAGCCAGATAATAACCCCCATCACCAGCCAGTTAGCGCCGGAAAGCGCGGCCTGCAGCAGAGCGAATCGCCAGGAGGGAAGCACCAGCCGCTGCCCCTTCACTGTTAAATGGCGGCGTTTGGCGAACGCGCAGGCCCACAGATAGAGGGCCGAAACCAGCAGCATCGCAATACCGATGATGCGCAGCGACTCCTGGCTGATATACCAGCGCGCGGGAAGCTGCACCAGATTGGCGCTGAAAATCACCCCGCCGAGCACCACGTAGCCGAGCCAGTTGGTGGTAATGCTCAGCGAAAAGATGCGGGTAATGGTTCCGCCGCGCAGGCCGAGGCGAGAGTAGAGGCGATAGCGCATCCCAATACCGCCGATCCAGGTGCTGAGGGTCAGGTTAAAGGCGTAGCAGATAAACGACACCAGCATGACCTGGCGTTTAGCCAGCCTGTGCCCGCAGTACGCGCGCCCGAGCAGATCGTAGCAGCCGTAAATCAGATAGCTGACGATGACCAGGCCAAACGCGCCGAGCAGCGCCACGCGGTTATAGCCGCGAATTACTTTCCATACCTCCGGCCAGTCTATTTTTTGCGCATAGACCACCAGCAGTCCGGCAACGGCGATAAAAAAGAGCCCGCTGAGGATACGTTTGACCAGCCGCCAGCGAGGATGAGATTTGGCCATCAGGATTTTACCTCCGGGCTGTCCGTCTGCGTCCGATCCTGAGTTTCCATTTCCGGCTGCGCCGGCGGTTTGACCTGCGCCATCTTCGGCGTATGGGCGGGCAGCCAGCCTACCCACGCCGGGAAGTGGCGCAGGAAGTGGAAGGCCAGTACGCTGCGGCCCAGATTCCACCAGCTGCGCCTGGGCAGCATGGATCGGTCTACCTGCCTGCAATCCTGCTGGATCAGCGTATTAAGATTATCCCGCAGGGTTTGGTTGAAATCCCGGTCATGAACGATCAGGTTGGCTTCGAGGTTTAATGACAGGCTGAGCGGGTCGAGGTTGCTGGAGCCGACGGTGGCCCAGTGGTCATCCGCGAGGGCAACTTTGCCGTGCAGCGGGCGGCGGTGATACTCAAAAATCTGCACGCCTCCCTTCACCAGATAGTTGTACAGCAGGCGAGCGCCAACCTTGACGATGGGTATATCGGGCTCGCCCTGCACGATAAGCTTCACCCGCACGCCGCGCCGGGCGGCGCTGCGCATCGCGTGCAGCAGCCGATAGCCGGGGAAGAAATAGGCGTTGGCGATAATCACCTCCCGACGCGCGTTGGCCAGCATTTTCAGGTAGTGACGCTCAATATCATCCCGATGATCGAAATTATCCCGCCAGACGAACAGCGCCTGCGCTTCTCCGGGATGCTGGTTAACCTCCGGCTGATGGCGACGTCGCCGCCAGTGACGGCGTCCGCTTTCGCTGGCGGGCAGGTTTTGCTGCACAAATTGCGCAATATCCAGCACCACCGGCCCCTCCACCTGCACGGCGTAGTCCTGCTTAGCCTCCGGGCCGTAGCTGGTCATATGCTCTGCGGAGTAGTTAATCCCGCCGACAAACGCGGTGGTTTCGTCCACGACGACAATTTTGCGGTGCATACGGCGAAACAGGTTGGTGCGCATCCCCAGCAGGCGCGGACGCGGGTCGTAGTAGCGAAAGATCACTCCCGCCGAGCTGAGCTCGTGAACGAAGCGATCGCTCAGATCAGGGGAGCCGTAGCCGTCGAGCAGCACCTCAACCTCGACGCCACGGCGCGCGGCTTTCAGCAGCACCGCATGGAGCTGCCAGCCCACGTCATCCTCGAACCAGATGAAGGTTTCAAGGGTAACCTTCCGCTGCGCGCGGTCGACGGCGCGAAACAGCGCCGGATAGTAGCTATCGCCGTTCTCCAGAAGCTGGATCCGGTTTCCATTTTGCCAGCTGCATTTCACAGATGAAGCTCCACGCTAAGCGGGGCGTGATCCGAAAGATGACGCCATTGCTGAAGATCCAGCGCCTGTGGCTGACCGGCGTGGACGTTTTTGACATAGATGCGGTCAAGGCGCAGCAGCGGAAAGCGCGCCGGGAACGTGCGTGCCGGGCGACCGCGGGCGCGGGTGAAGATCTCCTCCAGCCCGGCCAGCGCCTTGAGCGGACGGTTGGCCTGCTGGCGCCAGTCGTTAAAATCGCCCGCCACCACCACCGGCTCTCCCGCCGGCAGGCTGTTAACCCGCTCAGCCAGCATCGCCAGCTGAGCTCGCCTCTGGCCCGCGCTGAGCCCTAAATGGGCGCAAATCAGATGCAGATTGACGTCGCTTTCCGGCGCCACGATCCGACAGTAGAGCAGGCCGCGCTTTTCGCTCTTACCGACGGAGATATCGAGATTCTCATAATATTCAATGGGGAATCGGGAGAGCACGGCGTTGCCGTGATGTCCCTGCGGGTATACCGCGTTGCGCCCGTAGGCGTAATCGCTCCACATCGCATCGGCAAGAAACTCATAATGGGTGGTGTCCGGCCAGTTTTCGATATGCAGCGGGTGAATCTCATGCGCGCCCATGACCTCCTGGAGGCAAACAATGTCGGCGCCGATGCTGCGTACCGCGTCACGGAGTTCGGGCAGAATGAAGCGTCGGTTAAACGTCGTAAAGCCTTTATGAGTGTTAATTGTCAGCACGTTTACTGAGAATAAAGGGTTTTTCTCGGCCATATTTCTCCGGTTAACATCTCTTTCCTGAATGAAATAGTGTAGTAGCTGTCACAAAAAGATGCGGTGATACGGAATTTTCCGTAAAGTGCGGTACTCTGAGTTACAGATAAAGATCCTTCAGGAGAGAAGCCATGAAGTGGCAACAACGTGTACGCGTCGCAACTGGCCTCAGTTGCTGGCAGATTATGTTGCATCTACTGGTCGTGGCAGTACTGGTGATGGGTTGGATGGGCGGCGCGCTGGTTCGCGTCGGATTAGGGCTGTGCGTGCTGTACGGCGTTACGCTACTGTCGATGCTGTTTTTACAGCGTCACCACGAAGAGCGCTGGCGTGATGTCGGTGATTTCCTTGAGGAGCTCACCACCACCTGGTACTTTGGCGCCGCGGTTATCGTGCTGTGGCTGCTGTCACGAGTGCTGCACAATAACCTGCTGCTGGCGCTCGCCGGGCTGGTTATTCTGGCCGGTCCGGCGGTGGTATCGCTGCTGGCGAAAGATAAAAATCGCTACCCTAAAGCGTTCGGACTGCATCAGGGCGGCAGCGCCGCGAACCCGCCGAAGCATAGATAATAGCTATGTGGCCGGGGGCAAAGAAAGGCAAGCCAACGCCGAGGCAGCCTGAGCAATGGCGGGGATCCCCTAAAGCGTTCGGGTTGCATCAAGGCGGCGACGCAGCGAATCCCCGGGAGCATAGATAGCTATGTGACCGGGGTGAGTAAGGAAAGCCAACGCCGAGGCAGCCTGAACGATGACGGGGATCCGGGGATCAGGCGATCTTTCTGCGAAACATCGCATACGCCGCTGACCCCGTGGTGGCCGCTATGACCAGTAGCGGCCACAAACTTCCCCACACGATTTCCAGACTCGCGTCCTTCAAATAAATCTGCTTGGTAATATCGGTAAAATGACGAATAGGGTTTATCCACGTCACGTCCTGCAGCCATTGCGGCATGTTTTCTACCGGTGAAACGTAGCCGGAGAGCAGGATTGCCGGCATCATAAAGACAAATACGCCAATAAACGCCTGCTGCTGAGTCGAGCACAGAGATGAAATCAGCAGGCCAAATCCCACCAGCGAAAGCCCGTAAATCAGCATCGTAAAGTAGAACAGCAGCAGCGAGCCGGCGAAGGGGATCTGGTAGGCCCAGATCCCGACCCCCAGCACGATGCTGGCCTGCAGGGTGGCAACGATCAGCGCCGGTATCGCTTTGCCGACGAAAATTTGCCAGGTCGCCAGCGGCGAGACCAGCAGCTGATCGAGGGTGCCCTGTTCGCGCTCGCGGGCAACCGATAGCGAAGTGACGATCATCACGCCAATAGTGGTGATCATGGCGATCAGCGATGGCACCACGAACCACTTATAGTCGAGGTTGGAATTATACCAGTTGCGTACGACCAGCTCGCTGTTGTTGGGCTTCGCTTTCCCCTCCAGCAGCTCCTGCTGATACTCTTTGACTATTTGCTGCAGGTAGTTGGCGGCGATTTGCGCGCTGTTTGAGTTGCGGCCGTCCAGCAACAGCTGGAGCGGGGCGGTCTGATAGTTATCGAGGTTGCGCGAGAAATCCGCCGGGAAGCGGATCAGCAGCAGCGCCTTCTGTTCATCAATGGTGGGCTGGATCTCCTGCGGGTTTTTGAGGATCAGGATATGGGTGAACGCCCTGGCTCGGGCAAAACGCTGCGTCAGCTCAACCGCGTGCCTGCCATTATCTTCGTTATAGATAGCAATGGTGGCATTGGTCACCTCCAGCGTCGCGGCGAAGGGGAACAGCAGCACCTGAATCAGCACCGGCATAATCAAAATCGCCCGCGTCTGCGGCTCGCGCAGCAGCGATTGTAGTTCTTTGCGAATCAACGTCCATAAGCGATGAAACATCTTCAGTTCTCTCTTTACGCTGCCCCGGATAGAGACCGCTGGGTGCCCCGCAACCGCCTCGCAGCAGGGAATGGCTACTGCCCTAATCTAAGCGCCGTTTGGTTTTCAGCCACGTCAGGCCGATAAACATCGCCGCCGAGGCGATCAGAAACATCACGTTTACCAGCAGCACCACCGGAATATTGCCCGCCAGGAACAGGCTTTGCAGGGTGCTGACAAAATAGCGCGCCGGGATGACGTAGGTCACCGCGCGGATTATCGCGGGCATGCTGTCTATCTGGAAAATAAATCCGGACAGCATAATCGATGGCAGAAAGGCGGCGTTGAGCGCCACCTGGGCGGCGTTAAACTGGTTGCGGGTAATGGTCGAAATGAGCAGCCCCATCCCCAGGGTGCTGAGCAAAAACAGGCTGGTGATGAAAAAAAGAATTAACAGCGAGCCGCGGTAGGGCACATTGAGAATAAACACCGCCACCAGCATGCACAGCAGCATCGCCAGCATGCCGAGAAAATAGTAGGGGATCAGCTTACACAGCAGCAGTTCGACGCGGGTAATTTCGGTGGAGAGCAGCGCCTCCATAGTGCCTCGCTCCCACTCGCGGGCGATAACCAGCGAGGTGAGAATCGCCCCAATCACCGTCATAATGATGGTGATCGCGCCGGGAATAATAAAATGCTGGCTGATCGCCGCCGGGTTAAACCAGTAGCGGGTTTGCACATCGATCAGCGGTTCAAAGGTTTCACCGCGATCCTCTGCCCGCTGCTGCTGCCAGATCTGCCAGATACCTTCGATATAGCCCTGGGCGAAGTTGGCGGTATTGGGCTCGCTGCCGTCGGTGATAAGCTGAATGGGGGCATCGTCGCCGGGGCGAGCCATCTTCTGGTCAAAATCCACCGGAATGGTCACCAGCGCGCGGATCCGCCCGGCCTGCATGAGCTGAATCAGCTGCTGGCGGTTATCGCTGATGGTGGCGTCGATATAGGGCGAGCCGGTCATGGTATGGACGAAATCCAGCGCCTCATCGCTCTGCTGCTCCAGCAGCACGCCGACCCGCAGCCTGCTGGAGTCGAGGTTGATGCCGTAGCCAAAGATAAACAGCAGCATCAGCGGGATCACCACCGCAATCAGCCAGCTGCTGGGATCGCGCACGATCTGCCGCGTCTCTTTGACGCACAGGGCGCGCACGCGCCGCCATGACAGCATTTTAGCGCTCACTGCTATTCTCCTTATCCCAGTCGTGAATCAGGGTGATAAACGCCTGCTCCATAGTGGGATCCGGCTGCTCATCGTTGGCCGCCAGCGCTTTTAGCGCATCCGGCGTGCCGCTGGCGATAAGCTTGCCGCGATAGACCAGCCCGATCCGGTCGCAGTATTCGGCCTCGTCCATAAAGTGGGTGGTGACCATCACCGTCACCCCTTTATCCACCATGCTATTGATATGCAGCCAGAACTCGCGGCGGGTAAGGGGGTCGACGCCGGAGGTGGGCTCATCGAGAAACAGGATATCCGGTTCGTGCATCAGCGAGCAGGCCAGGGCCAGCCGCTGCTTGTAGCCCAGCGGCAGCTCGTCGGCGGCGTGGTTGGCGATCTCCTTCAGGCCGAAAGCTTCGCTCATGCGCTCGATTTTTTCGTTCTGTACCCGGCCGCGCAGGCCGTAAACGCCGGAGAAGAAGCGCAGATTTTGCTCCACGCTCAGGTTGCCGTACAGCGAGAACTTCTGCGCCATATAGCCGAGATGCTGGCGCGCCTTGCCGGAGCTGAGCTTCAGATCCATGCCCAGCACCAGCGCTTTACCGGAGGTTGGCACCAGCAGGCCGCACATCATTTTAAAGGTGGTCGATTTGCCCGCGCCGTTAGGGCCGAGGAGGCCGAAAATTTCCCCGCGCTTAACCTTGAAATCAACGTGGTCGGTGGCGGCGAAATCGCCGAATTTTTTGGTTAAGGTTTGCGCTTCGATCACCGTTTCATCATGGGAGCCTTCGACGCTGTGAATAATCGCCCCCAGCGGCGATTCCGAGGTGCCGGCGCCGCCCAGCAGGTCGATAAACGCATCCTCAAAGCGCGGCGCGGTTTCGGCGATCTCCAGCGGCGGCAGGCTGGCGTGATTGCGCACCTCATCAATGCTGGACTCCTTCTTGAGGATCAGACGCACCGATTTGCCCTGAATCACGCCGTCGCTGATTTGCGGCAGCTTCAACGCCCGCTGCAGGAGGCGGCGGTTGTTCTCTTCGCGGCTGGAGACCAAAAAGCTGCGTCCGGCCATCGTTTGGGTCAGGGAACGGGGTTCTCCCTGATACAGCAGCTGGCCTTCGTTCATCAGCAGCACCTCGCGGCACTGCTCCGCTTCATCAAGGTACGATGTGCTCCAGAGGATCAGCATTCCGTCCCCCGCCAGCTCGTGGACCATTTGCCACAGCTCGCGGCGCGAGATGGGATCAACGCCGACGCCCGGTTCGTCGAGCAGCAGCACCTTCGGCTCGCCCACTAACGTACAGGCCAGCCCCAGCTTCTGCTTCATCCCGCCGGAGAGCTTACCGGCCAGCCGGTCGGTAAAAGGGCCGAGGGAGGTAAACTCGAGCAGGCGGTCGAAAATTTTTTGCCGCGCTTCGCCGGTCACGCTGCGCAGATCGGCATACAGCGTCAGATTCTCCATGACCGTCAGGTCTTCATACAGGCCGAACTTTTGCGGCATATAGCCGAGCACCGCGTGCAGGGCGCTATCGTCGGCAATCGGATCAAAGCCGATCACCCTGGCGCTGCCGCTATCCGCTTTGAGCAGCCCGGCAAGCATGCGCATCAGGGTGGTTTTCCCCGCGCCGTCGGGGCCTACCAGCCCGGTAACGTAGCCGGAGCGAACGGTGCAGCTGAGCGGGGCGACGGCGGGCCGCGTCATGCCGGCGAAGCTGCGGGTCAGCCCGTCAAGCGTGATGAGGTCCTCACTCATGTCCGTTTCCGCTGCTGAAGGCGACGGTTACCGGCATCCCCTGGCGCAGCGCGTCGTCGGCATCGGTTACCACGATACGCAGGCGGTAGACCAGGTCGGTTCGCAGGTCCGGCGTTTCTACGGTCTTCGGCGTAAATTCAGCCGTGGGCGAGACGAAGCCAATCCTGCCGCGATAGGGCTGATTGGGACGGCTATCGGTATACAGCAGCACTTCGCGTCCGGGCTGCGCGTTGCCGAGATTTTTTTCATCAATGTAGGCGCGAACCCACACCGGGCGGGTTAACGACAGCGTCATTACGGTAGCTCCGGCGCTGAGCATGCTGCCCGGCTCAACGGCGCGGGTCATCAGCGTGCCGTCGGAAGGCGCGGCCAGCGTGGTATCGTGCAGATCGAGCTTCGCCTGCGCTAAGGCGGCCTGCGCCTGTTCAAGGTTGGCTTTGGCCTGGGCGATCTCCTGCGGACGGTTACCCGCGCGATACTGGCGCAGCTTATCCTGCGCCGATTTCAGCGTAGCCTGGGCCTGGTCGCGGGCGGATCGCGCGTTGTCGAGATCGTTGACGGATATGGCGCTGCTTTTGCGCAGCCCCAGCTGGCGCTGGTAGAAGTTCTGCGCGTATTCATAGGCGGCCTGCGCCTGGTTGACCGCCGCCGCGGCCTGGGCAATCTCTTCCGCCCGGTAGCCGGCCATCATCAGGTCATACTGCGCCTGGGCGGTTGAGACGTTGGCCTGCGCCTGCTGCAGCGCGTTTTCGTAAGGGGCGCGGTCGAGCTGGCCCAGGGTTTGCCCGGCCTTGATAGCATCGCCCTCGTCCACGCTCAGCGAGGCCAGCCGCCCGCCGACGCGAAAGCTCATATTTACGGTACGAATATCGACGTTGCCATATAGGGTCAGCCCCTTCGGCTGGCTGCTTTGATACCACCACCAGCCGCCGCCTGTAGCAACGATCAGCAGCAGCACCACCAGGACGACGATGAGCGGTTTTTTCATGATCCCAAACTCCTTTGCGATAACCCTTGCAGGACGAAATCGATATGGCAGGTAATAACCTGATAAATTTGCTCGGTTTTTTCGGTATCAAACTGCGCCCATCCGGTGCGCAGCAAAATGGTCTCTCGCCCGAGGCGAAAGGCGAGGATCTCCCCCAGCAGCGCGTGGGTATGCAGGACCATCCGCGTGTCGTCCGCCTCAAGCCCGGTGAAGGCGGCGATTAAGCGCGTCAGGTAGCAGTGCAGCGGAGCGATAACCTGGTCATGGATTAACTGGTACGCCGGGGTAGGCGACAGCTGCTCCCGGGAGATAAATTTGCTCAGGTTTACCGTGTCATCCTGGGTCAGCAGCAGGATCATATTGCGGCAGGCGCGCAGGATCAGCGTCCGCAGGGCCTCTTTATCCGGGTGCGGTTCGGCAAGCAGCCGCTCCGCCGCTTCGGCGTGAGGGCGGAAATTATGGCCAATAAAATCGGCTATCCACTGCGCGCAGGCGAGATAGAGATCGTCTTTTGAGCCGAAGTAGTAGGGGATAGCGGCGATGTTTTGCCCGGCCAGGGCGGCAATATCGCGGGTGGTGGCATGCAGGCCATATTCGCCAAACTGGGCGATAGCCGCGGTAATCAACTGGCTTTTTGCCTGTTCGCCTTTGCTGGTTGCGGGAGTGGTATTCATCGCACCTGAAAAAATTAATCAATCGATTGATTAAGAATATGACCAATTCGCGGAGCTGTCCAGAATAGTGAATACTCTATTTATCGTCGAAGAGAGTATCTTGATTTCGCAGAAAAACCCCGAGGGGATATTTTATGCGATACGTCACAAAACCTGCTAGACTGCGCCCCTTCATGGCATTGTGGTTTTTGCCATCTCTTTCGCAATAATCTCCCTGAAAACTACGCCTGTAAAAGGCCGGGGCGGTTTGGAGTTGTTATGTCTTTTGATTCCCTTGGCCTGAATCCTGAAATCCTGCGTGCTGTCGCCGAACAGGGTTATGTTGAGCCAACCCCCATTCAGCAGCAGGCGATCCCTGCGGTGTTGCAGGGGCGCGATCTGATGGCCAGCGCCCAGACCGGCACCGGCAAAACGGCGGGCTTCACCCTGCCGCTGCTTCAGCATCTGATCCAGCAAGAACCGCACGCTAAGGGCCGTCGCCCGGTGCGCGCGCTGATCCTTACCCCAACGCGTGAGCTGGCCGCTCAGATTGGCGAAAACGTCCGTGATTACAGCAAGTATCTGAACGTTCGCTCGCTGGTGGTTTTCGGTGGCGTGAGCATTAACCCGCAGATGATGAAACTGCGCAGCGGCGTCGATATCCTGGTGGCAACGCCGGGCCGCCTGCTGGATCTGGAACACCAGAATGCCGTCAGCCTGGATAAGGTCGAAGTGCTGGTGCTGGATGAAGCCGACCGCATGCTGGACATGGGCTTTATCCATGATATTCGCCGCGTGCTGTCGAAGCTGCCGGCGAAGCGCCAGAACCTGCTGTTCTCGGCAACCTTCTCCGACGAGATTAAATCGCTGGCGGAAAAGCTGCTGCATAACCCGCTGGAAATCGAAGTCGCCCGTCGCAACACGGCTTCCGAGCAGGTAAGCCAGTACGTGCATTTTGTCGATAAGAAGCGCAAGCGCGAACTGCTGTCGCAGATGATCGGCGAAGGCAACTGGCAGCAGGTGCTGGTCTTTACCCGTACCAAGCATGGCGCAAACCACCTGGCGGAGCAGCTGAACAAAGACGGCATTCGCAGCGCCGCTATCCACGGCAACAAAAGCCAGGGCGCGCGTACCCGCGCATTAGCTGATTTTAAATCCGGCGGCATTCGCGTGCTGGTGGCGACCGACATCGCCGCGCGCGGCCTTGATATTGAAGAGCTGCCGCACGTGGTGAACTACGAGCTGCCGAACGTGCCGGAAGATTATGTCCACCGTATTGGCCGTACCGGCCGCGCCGCCGCTACCGGCGAAGCGCTGTCGCTGGTTTGCGTTGATGAGCATAAGCTGCTGCACGACATCGAGCGTCTGCTGAAAAAAGAGATCCCACGCATTAGCGTTGCCGGCTATGAGCCGGATCCGTCCATCAGAGCGGAGCCGATTCAAAACGGTCGCCAGCAGCGCAGCGGCGGTGGCGGCGGTCGCGGTCAGGGCCAGGGTCGTGGCGGCCAGAGTCAGGGTCGCGGCGGTCAGAGCCAGGGTCGTGGTCAGCAGTCTTCACCGCGCCGCAGCGACGGTGACGCGCCGAAAGCGCGTACTCAGGACGGCAAACCGCAGCGTCGTCGCTCCCGTAAGCCGGCGGCCGCTGAGTAACAGCACTTCCGCAAACCTGCTATCCCTGCGGCAGCCCGGCGCTGCCCGCGGATACAGGTTTGCCTCTCCGGGCGGGTTTTCCTGCCCGGAACTCTCCCGCCTGATGCTAAACCTCGAGCACGATCCCCGTTTGCTCAGAAAGAAATTCCTCCAGCCAGGCAAAAAGTGTCACAATAGTGGCTGTTTATACAGTATTCAGGTTTTCTCATGGCTTTGACCACTGCGCTAAAAACGCAAATCGCCGCCTGGTATAAGGCGCTCCAGGAACAGATTCCTGACTTTATTCCCCGTACTCCGCAGCGGCAGATGATTGCTGACGTGGCGAAAACGCTCGCCGGGGAAGAGGGAAGGCACCTGGCGATTGAGGCGCCGACCGGCGTCGGGAAAACCCTGTCGTACCTGATCCCCGGTATCGCCATCGCCCGCGAAGAGCAAAAAACGCTGGTGGTCAGCACCGCCAACGTTGCGCTGCAGGACCAGATCTTCAGCAAAGACCTGCCGCTGCTGCGTAAAATTATTCCCGACCTGCGCTTCACCGCCGCCTTTGGCCGCGGGCGCTACGTTTGCCCGCGTAACCTCAACGCGATGGCCAGCACAGAGCCAACGCAGCAGGACCTGCTGGCGTTTCTTGACGACGATCTCACGCCGAATAATCAGGCGGAGCAGAAGCTGTGCGCCACTCTGAAGACCGATCTTGATAGCTATAAATGGGACGGCCTGCGCGATCACAGCGACAAGGCCATCGATGACGCGCTGTGGGGCCGTCTGAGCACCGATAAGGCAAGCTGCCTGAACCGCAACTGCCACTACTATCGCGAATGTCCGTTCTTCGTCGCCCGGCGTGAGATTCAGGAGGCCGAAGTGGTGGTGGCAAACCACGCGCTGGTGATGGCGGCGATGGAGAGCGAAGCGGTGCTGCCGGAGCCGAAAAATCTGCTGCTGGTGCTCGATGAGGGCCACCACCTGCCCGACGTCGCCCGGGATGCGCTGGAGATGAGCGCCGAAATTACCGCCCCCTGGTATCGGCTACAGCTCGATCTTTTCACCCGCCTGGTGGCGACCTGCATGGAGCAGTTTCGCCCCAAAACGACGCCGCCGCTGGCGAACCCCGAGCGCCTGAATGCCCACTGCGAGGAGCTGTCCGAGCTTATCTCTTCGCTGAATGATATTTTGAATCTGTATATGCCCGCCGCTCAGGAAGCCGAATATCGTTTCCCTATGGGGGAGCTGCCGCAGGAGGTGATGGATATCTGCCAGCGGCTGGCCAAACTGACCGAGACGCTGCGTGGCCTGGCGGAGCTGTTTCTTAACGATCTCAGCGAAAAAACCGGCAGCCATGACGTGGTTCGCCTGCACCGGGTGCTGCTGCAAATGAACCGCGCGCTGGGCATGTTTGAAAGCCAGAGCAAGCTGTGGCGACTGGCGTCGCTGGCGCAGTCATCCGGCGCGCCGGTCACTAAATGGGCCTCCCGCGTTCTGCGCGACGGCCAGGCGCACATCTGGTTCCACTGCGTCGGGATTCGCGTCAGTGAACAGCTGGAAAGGCTGTTGTGGCGCAGCGTGCCGCATATTGTCGTCACCTCCGCCACCCTGCGTTCGCTGAACAGCTTTTCTCGCCTGCAGGAGATGAGCGGCCTCAAGGAGAAGGCCGGCGATCGCTTCGTCGCCCTGGATTCTCCCTTCAACCACGTTGAGCAGGGAAAAATTATCATCCCGCAGATGCACTATGAGCCGGTCATCGACAACGAAGAGCAGCATATTGCCGAAATGGCGGCCTGCTTTCGCGAGCACGTAGAGAGCAAAAAGCACCTCGGGATGCTGGTGCTGTTTGCCAGCGGGCGGGCGATGCAGCGTTTTCTCGAGCACGTCACCGATCTGCGCCTGATGCTGCTGGTTCAGGGCGATAAGCCCCGCTATCGGCTGGTGGAGCTGCATCGTAAAAAGGTGGAGAGCGGCGAGCGTAGCGTGCTGGTCGGGCTGCAGTCGTTTGCCGAGGGGCTGGACCTCAAGGGCGAGCTGCTCAGCCAGGTCCATATTCACAAAATTGCCTTCCCGCCGATAGACAGCCCGGTGGTGATCACCGAAGGCGAGTGGCTTAAAAGCCTGAACCGCTACCCCTTCGAAGTGCAAAGCCTGCCAAGCGCCTCTTTCAACCTGATTCAGCAGGTAGGCCGTCTGATCCGTAGCCACAGCTGCTGGGGGGAGGTGGTGATTTACGATAATCGTTTGTTGACCAAAAATTACGGCAAGCGTTTACTGAATGCATTACCCGTGTTTCCGATAGAGCAGCCTGCCGTCCCGGAGGTTATAGTAAAAAGTAAAACAAAACAGACGCGTCGCAGACGTCGTTAGCGGCGCAGGTCGGCAATGTGAGCAGCACGACTCGTCTTCCTTCACGCCGTCGGTGACGGGTTGCCGGAATAATACGGCGGCAATCTGTGTATCGCGTGAAGCAGGGCGGATAAGAGGAATCTTCGATGGATTACACCAAGATCATTAAAGAAGTCGGACGGGGGAAAAATCACGCCCGCGACCTGGATGTGGAGACCGCCCGCGCGCTGTACGCACGGATGCTAAGCGGTGAGGTTGCGGAGCTTGAGCTCGGCGCGATCCTGATTGCCCTGCGTATTAAGGGTGAAGGTGAAGCGGAGATGAAGGGCTTCTATGAAGCGATGCAGCAGCAAACTCTGCGCCTGACGCCGCCGGTAGCGCGGCCGATGCCGATTGTGATCCCGAGCTACAACGGCGCGCGTAAGCAGGCCAACCTGACGCCGCTGCTTGCCGTCCTGCTGCATAAGCTCGGCTTCCCGGTGCTGGTGCACGGTGTCAGCCACGATCCAACCCGGGTGCTGACGGAGACGATTTTTGCGCTGATGGGGATCCCGGTTACGCAACACGGCGGTCAGGCCCAGGCGCGTCTGGATGGCCACGAACCGGTCTACGTCCCCGTTGGCGTCCTGTGTCCACCGCTGGAGAAGCAGCTGGCTCTGCGCTGGCGGATGGGCGTGCGCAACAGCGCGCATACGCTGGCTAAGCTGGCGACGCCGTTTGCTGAAAATGCGGCGCTGCGGTTGTCGAGCGTGTCGCATCCGGAATACATCGGCAAGGTGGCAAAATTCTTTAGCGAAACCGGCGGTCGTGCGCTGCTGATGCACGGTACTGAAGGCGAAGTCTATGCCAACCCTCAGCGCTGTCCGCAAATTAGCCTGATTGACGAGAGCGGAACGCGGGCGCTGTACGAGCGGCAGAATGATGCGCCGACGCAGCCGGTAGCGCTGCCGGAATCAAAAGATCCTGCGGTGACCGCGCGCTGGATTGAGCGCTGTGTGGCCGGGATCGAGCCGCTGCCGCTGCCGCTGCGGATCCAGCTGGCATGCTGCCTGCTGGCGACCGGAGAGGCTGCGTCCCTGGAGCAGGGGCTGGCTAAGGTTGCAGAACGCTGGTAGCGCGCGGAGGCTTACTCGCAGAGGGAATCATCAAGGAGCGCGGGGTAATAGTGAACGGAACATTCCGCCTACCCGAGCATGTACAGAAGTTAATCGCGCGATAAGGCTTCGCAAAACCACCGCCTGAATGCATCACTCGACCCTGCGAGAACCCAAAAAAAAAGCCCGTCCGGTGGCACGGACGGGCAAAACAAGGGTATTAAAGGGTATTTCAGGGGTAATACAGTGGCATTACAGGGTCGGGCGGCGATTATTTATAGATAACCGCGGTACCGCTAACTTTGTTGTTGGTGTTAGCGGAGGTGATGCTGTAACCAGTCGCGCCAGCGGCATCCGCTTTAGCAGCCAGTTTGGCTTCCAGGCCATCCAGAGTCGTTGCGCCTTCCGCAGAAACGACGCCGATTTTATTCATGCTTTCTGCCTGAGACGGGGTTACCGACTGAGCGGCGAAAGCGCCAAAGGACAGAGCGGACAGGGCGATAGCAGCGGCAGCATATTTGATGGTTTTCATAGTTAATCTCTCGCAGGTTATTCTGTTAAGGTGACGATGTTCCGTCGATGTGATAAGTATCACGTTTTTTTGCGAGATATAAAATCGAAGGAAATTAACAGTCTCCATCGAATTTTTTGAATGATTATTAATTTATTGATTATTAATAAATTATTTATAAGAAACGGGGCGCCGGATTCTGCAGCGGGGTTCTGCGGGCTTTCAGGGCACATTTTGCTACTTTATTCGCCAAAAAACGTGCGCGAAAAGATAACGCGATCTGTGGTAATGAACGGTAAAGGAAGGTCAACGTAGCTGGCTATCCTTGGAGCCACGCCGATTATATCCTGAAAATGTATTGTTATGTAAGTCTTTATCCTGCTGGCATTTCACGCAGAACCTGACCCCAGGGATCGCCTTGCGCCGGGCCTCCGGAATGGGCTCTCCGCATTCATCACAAAATTTGTGGCTCTCGCCGGCCGGTAGCTCGCTTCGCGCCCGCGCCACCGCATCGTCAATCGTGCTGTCGATCTGCTGCTGCACCGCGTCATCATTTGCCCAGCCTGATGCCATGATATATCCCCCATCTGATGCTGTATCAATTAACCGAGTGTCTAAAACGTTCGAACTGCCGCCAGGCGGCGGGAGCCGCGTTCTCGTGGATCGTGGAAAGCGGCGCGGCGTGAGCGCGCTTTATCAGCGCGACGGCCGCCGGAAATTAAGAAGAGTATAGATAAGATGGGGGCAAAAAAGGGCCAGACAAGGCTTAGATCTCCGACCATTCCCGCAGCAGGTTATGGTACAGATTGAGCAGCGATAAGACCTCTTCACTCTCGCCGTGGCGGCTCTTCAGCGCCTGGATAGTGCCGTCCAGTTCGAACAGCATCGCGCGCCGTTTATCATCGCGGATCATCGACTGGACCCACAGGAAGGAGGCGACGCGCGCGCCCTGAGTCACCGGGGTCACGCAGTGCAGGCTGCTTGAAGGGTAGAGCACCAGATCGCCCGCCGGGAGTTTAACCGCATGCTGGCCGTAGGTATCGTTGATGACCAGCTCGCCGCCGGTATAGTCGTCCGGGGTGCTAAGAAACAGGGTGGCGGAAAGGTCGGTGCGCATCCAGCCGCCCTGGGCCTGGCTGCGCACCGCGCCGTCAACGTGAAAACCGTAGGTTTCGCTCTGCTGATAGCGGTTGAACAGAGGGCTGGAGAGGGTTTTTGGCAGCGCGGCGGCGAAAAACAGCGAGCTGCGGTTGAGCGCCGCCAGCACCTTGCCCTGCAGTTCGTCGTAAAGCGCGCTGCGGGTGTCTACCTGCTGATTATTTTTTACCTGGGCGCCCTGATCGCCGGTGGTTGCGCGTCCGTCAACCCACTCGGCCTGCTGCAGCCGCCCGGTAAAATAGTCAACTTCCTGTGGGCTGAGGACGGCGGGAATATGGTACATCATGGTTATTTCTCCTGAACAGACGGGGCGCAAGCGCCCCGCTGCGGATTAGAAGTGCATATTGGCGGTCAGCAGGAACGTACGCGGTTCGCCCGGATGATAGCGGTAGCCGCTCTTGTTGATTGAGGCGACATAGTTGGTATCAAACAGGTTATAGACGTTCAGCTGCAGATCGAGGTTACGGTTAATGCGATAGCCGATCTTCGCATCTGCCACCCAGTAGCCTTCGGTGTAGGACGGCGTGCCGACGGCGCCATCGCTGCCGCGGTGCATACTGCCGATATAGCGCGCGCCGGCGCCAAGGGCAAGAGCATCGGTGGCCTGGTACTGGCTCCAGACGGTAAAGGCGTGCTCAGGCGTGTACGGCAGCGCGCTGGTGCCGTCCTGGGCGACGTTCTTGCCTTCTCTGATGCTGGCGTGCTGCTGGGTATATCCGCCGATGACCTGCCAGTCCGGGGTGATGTTACCGGCCAGCGACAGCTCGTAGCCTTCGACGCGCTTTTTGCCGTACTGGGAGTAGGTGCCGTCGTCGTTTTGCTCGACTTCGTTTTCAATATCGGTACGGAACAGGGCCGCCGTCAGCAGCAGGCGCTTATCCATCAGCTCCCACTTGGTGCCCACTTCGCTGGTTTTCGCTTTCTGCGGCTGGAAATCGGTGCGGTTGGCGCTATTCCCCGTTCCGCTCTGCGCCAGCGCGAAGTTGCTGCCGCCCGGAGGCTGCTGAGAAATGGCGTAGTTGACGTAGACGTTGCCGTTATCGGTCAGATGATACAGCGCGCCGGCCTTCCAGTTAACCAGGTTGCCGCTGGTTGAAGTATCAACGGTGGTCACCGGCGAGTTTTTCGCCACGCCGTCCGGACAGGCAATCGCGCCACGACCGCTACCGCCGCACAGGCTCGCGCTGTCGTATTTAGTCTGGTAGTTATCCAGACGAATGCCGCCGTTGATCTCAAAGTCACGGGTAATCTGCAGGGTATCAAAGGCATAGACCCCGAAGGTGTCGGTCTGTCCGTTGGCGTTGGCGCCGCTGCGATCCAGGCCGCCGATGGAGATCGCGCTGTTCGGGTGGTAGATATTCACCGCCGGAGGCGTGATGGGATAAACCCCGTAGTTAGTTTGAGTTTCGCGGGTCAGCTCGAAACCGGCGCTGATGTCATGACCGATCGATCCGGTATAGAACTTTGAGGTCAGGTTGGTCTGGTTGGTCAGAATTTTATTGCTGACGTCCTTGGTGTTAGCCAGGCGTGACCAGCTCCAGGTGCCGACATCGTTCGGGTTCGGCTGGGTGATGTTTGTTGCGCCGCCCATCACCGCGGTGAGTAAATAATCCTGCTTCACGCGCGACCAGCGGGTGGTGTTGCGGATGGTCGTGGTATCGCTCAGATCGTGCTCGAAGCGCATGGTCACCGTGTCGGTCGTGGAATCGTCGTAATCCGAATCGGTACCGTAGAAGTTGCTGGTCGCGACTTTACCGGAGTGATTCAGGGCCGCGGTACCTGCGCTCGGTGCGGAGTATCCCGGCAGGCCGATGGTAGGAATACCGCCGTCCGGAGTGTTGTGCTGGGTTACGTGGAGATAGTTGAGATACAGGCGGTTCTCCGTGCCGAGGCCGAAGGCGGCCGATGGCGCAACCCCGTAGCGCTCATTTTTAACGTTGTCGCGGCCGGCATCATGGGTTTTCTCGCCCATCAGGTTCAGGCGCACCGCGCTGGTTTCGCCGACCGTCTGGTTGATATCGAGCGTGCCGCGGCGGAACCAGGCGCTGCCGACGCTGGCGGAGGCGTCAATGCCGGAGTCCAGGCGCGGCTGCTTGCTGATCATATTGATGGAGCCGGTTGGCGCGCTGCGGCCGTAGTCAGAACCCGATGGGCCCTTGATGACTTCGACCTGTTCGGTGTTAAAGGTGTCGCGGGTCACGCTGCCGATATCGCGAACGCCATCAATATAGATGCTGTTTGACGTATCGGCACCGCGCATATAGATGGAGTCACCGGTAGATGAGCTGCCGTTTTCACCGGCATAAAAGGCCCCGACGCCCGGCACGTTTTTCAACGCATCGGTAAGGTTGGTGACGCCCTGATCTTTCATCACCTGTTCGGAAACCACCGTTACCGTACGGGTCGTATCGACCAGCGGTCGGGAAAACTTGGGATCGGCGGATTGGGTTGGGGCATACAGCGAGGGCGCCTGCGCCTCTACCACCAGCGTTTCGCCGCCATTTTTTTCAGTGCCATCCGCTGCCAGCACCTGGCCTGTCGGCGACAGGCTCAGACACAGGCCGGTAAAGATCGTCAGCGAGCCAAAACTGCTGAACGGTAAATTATGTTTTTTATCCATTTCAATGAGCAACTTATAGTTTTAATTTGAGCCATTAAGACCGCAGGCAAAGCGATGCCGTGCCCCCGACCACTGCAGGTGTTTGTTACAACAACAATGCTTTTGATAATGATTGTGATAAGCATTATCAAACAACGGCAGATTTTCTATCACTCATTTATAAAAAAATAAATACATTTATTTACATTAGCTGCATTTTTTCTACATAAACCGATTTTGTCAGCAGAGAACGGCGCGAACGTGGGCGAAGGCGGTTGGAACTCCGCTTCCGACCCGAGCGGCCGGCGCGCTATTTATAGATGATGGCGGTCCCCGACATCCTGTTTGTGCCGCCGGCAGAGTTGATACGCCAGGCTATCGCCCCCTGCTGATGCGCTTTTTGCGCCAGCTGTGCCTGCAGATCGTCGAGATTGCTGGCGCCAGAGGCGGAGACGGTGCCTGAAGGCCGCAGCGGGCCGAGGTCGGCGGGAGCGGAGAGGGGAGCTGCGGCCTGCGCGGTAAAAGAGGCGGCGGCAAGCGCGATAGTCGCGAATAGCAGCAGAGATTTTCTCATGAGCATATCCTCATTAACGGCATGGGACATACTCTAAGTTTAGGCCTTTGCCGGAGGATATTCAGGATAAAAAATTGAAGCTAAACAACGATTTTTTTGCGCAAACGCCGCTCGCCGGCGCGAATAACGTCGTGGCGAACGAACGGCGAGCCAGCGCTGAGATGGCGCTAGCGGGCGTCGGGGCGGATCAGATCAAAACGCTGGCTTTCATCAATACCGTAGTAGGCGCTCGGGCCACCGGCACGCAGGATCGGCTGGGCTTTGGCGGTCTGATAGACCCCCTCTTCCAGCAGCGACTCGTCGATATGGACCGCAACAACTTCGCCAAGTACCAGCCAGCTGTCGACGGGGGTGCCATCGGCGGTCGTTAAGCGGACGCACTGCGAGAGCCGACACTCAAAGTTCACCGGGCTTTCCGCTACCCGCGGGGCGGCGACGATCCGGCTGGCGGCGGCGGTCAGCCCGGCGCGGATGAATTCATCTTCGTGGCGCGGGAGGCTGGCAGAGGTCTCGTTCATGGCTTCGGCCAGCGGGCGGGTTGCCAGGTTCCAGACAAATTCTTTAGTTTCGACAATATTCTGTACGCTATCCTTCCAACCGCTGCTGGCAAAGCCGATAATCGGTGGCCGGTAGTTGAAGCAGTTAAAGAAACTGTAGGGCGCGAGATTGCGCTGTCCTGCCGCATCCAGCGAGGCGATCCAGCCGATAGGACGCGGCCCGATAATAGCGTTAAGCGGGTCGTGCGGCAGACCGTGTCCCTGTGAAGGTTGATAGAAATACATAGAATACCCGTAACGGAAGAGGAGATATCCAGACTCCCTTATTTACCGCGCCGCCGTCAACGGGTATCTTACGCGGCTGTTCAAAGGAGATTGCCATGAAAGCCCAGAAACCGGGGTTACACCCGCGTAACCGTCATCATCAACGCTATGATTTGCCCGCGCTATGCCTGGCTCACCCCGAGCTACAGGGCTTTATCACCCTGAATCCGCTGGGCGAGCAGACCGTTGACTTTGCCAACCCGCTCGCGGTGAAGGCGCTGAATAAGGCGCTGCTGGCGCACTTTTACGCGGTGAAACACTGGGATATTCCGGATGGCTTCCTGTGTCCGCCGGTGCCGGGAAGGGCGGATTATATCCACCACCTCGCCGATCTGCTGGCGCTGGGTACCGGCACTATTCCTGAGAATGCGAGCATTCTCGATGTGGGCACCGGCGCAAACTGTATCTACCCGCTGATCGGCGTGCATGAGTATGGCTGGCGCTTTACCGGCAGTGAAATCAGCCAGGAAGCGCTCTCCAGCGCCCAGGCCATTATCGCCGGCAACCCGGGAATGAGCCGCCAGATTCGCCTGCGTCGTCAAAAAGACGCCACGGCGATTTTTGCCGGCGTGATTCATAAAAACGAATGCTTTGACGCGACGCTATGCAACCCGCCGTTCCACGATTCCGCCGCCAGCGCGCAGGCGGGCGGCGAGCGCAAACGGCGTAACCTGGGCCTGGGCGCCGATAGCGTGATGAACTTCGGCGGCCAGCAGCAGGAGCTGTGGTGTGAAGGCGGAGAGGTGGCTTTCATCACCCGGATGATCCAGGAGAGCCAGCAGTTTGGCCGTCAGGTGAAATGGTTTACGTCGCTGGTTTCTCGCGGCGATAATCTGCCGCCGCTGTATCGTGCCCTGACCGAAGTCGGCGCGGTGAAGGTGGTGAAAAAAGAGATGGCGCAGGGGCAGAAGCAGAGCCGCTTTATCGCCTGGACATTTATGGATGAAGCAAAGCGCCGACGCGCGTTTTAAGCCGTTCGGCGGCCGCGTTTCTTCTTAGCGCCCCGGTCTGCTCCGTGCAGCCGGGGCGCTATAGCGTTGGCTCCGCGGGGGCCGGCGGCCCGGCGGCGACGGAGGGCGTCATCGGCAGCACCTGGTAGGTTTGCACCGGGGCGCGCACGCCGGCAAGGTCGAAATGCCTTTTGACCTGCGTATCCAGCGCAAAACGTACCGTCCACTGCTTCAGCGGCAGCGTGGTAAACGTCACCCGTAGGGTAAAGGCGGTATTGCTCAGACCGACAAGCCCGGCAAACGACGGCTCGCCAATCACCAGCCCGCGGACCTCCTCCTGGGCCATTACGTCCGCAACCGCATCCTTCAGCGCCTGGTTGGCCTTATCCAGATCCTCCTGACGATCGACATCATAGTTAGCCACCACCGAGCCTATTCCGCGCACGAAGTTGGCGAAAGTGGTGATCGAAGACCACGGAATAATATGGTAGGCGCCGGTATCCTGGCGCACCCCGACCGAGCGAATCGACATCCGTTCCACCGTGCCGGTTAACGGCCCGATCGTCACCAGATCGCCGGTGTTCATCCCGTTTTCAAACTGGATAAAAATGCCGGTGATAATATCTTTCACCAGCGTTTGCGCGCCGAAAGAGATAGCCAGCCCCAGCGCCCCCGCGCCCGCCAGCAGCGGGGCGATATTCACCCCCACTTCGGAGAGCAGGATCATCACGGTGATGGTACTGATGATCACCGCCAGCGCGTTGCGAAACAGCGTCAGCAGCGTTCTCGCCCGGGCGCCCGGCAGCGGACGGCCGTGAATATCCGAGGCGAGGCGGTTTTCTATCAGGCTGGCGAGCAGCGTCCAGCCGATGGCGGAAAAGAACAGGATGAGCGCGATGCGGATCATGACATCCACCGCCTTCTGCCCGGCGCCGTTATGCATCCAGTTCCAGAAGTCGAACAGCCCCCAGGCGCTGAGCAGCAGCATAATGGCGACGGCGACCACTAGAATGCGCGCCACCTTCAGCGCCACGGAGATCCAGCCGTTGAGCCGTTTCTGCAGCTCAGGGTAGCTGCGCTGGGTTTGCGGCGACAGGGTGATGGTTTTGGCTATCCAGCGCGACAGAATGCCGGAGATCAGCGCCGCGGCGCCGACGATCGCCAGGCTGCGCACCGTGGCGCCCATCATAAACTTCAGGCTGTTGCCGGGATCGAAAAGCGAGAAGAAAAACAGCACGATGAAATAGGCGCAGGCCAGCCAGTGCCACACCAGCGCGAAGGCGCGGATAAACAGGCTGAAGAAGGCCAGCGAGCGATCCGCCAGATGAATCAGCCCTTCGGTAATCACGTGCTTGTTATGAAAAATCAGATACAGCGCCCACAGGGTGATGCACAGCATAATAGTCACGTTGGCCAGCGCGCCGACCTGGACGTTGACCTGGTTGGAGATAATCGGCACGGCGACGATCAGGCCGTAGCCAATCAGGCTGCTGAGCGCGCTCAGGCGTAGGTTCCAGTATTTCGCACTGTCGTCGCTGAGGTTAAACGGCCGCAGCTCCGCCACCCGTGGGCAGAAGATCAGCCGTAGAATGGCTTTGAAGAACTCGATCAGCGCGAAGGCGTTCAGAAACAGGCTTTGCTGGAAGGCGATGGTGCGGTTGCCTCCGTTCAGCCTGTCGCTGAGGAGCTGGCCAACGAACAGCGTGAGCGCCAGCAGGATCAGATCGAAAATAAAGGCGCCGGCAATCGTGGCCGGCAGCTGCAGCCAGTTGCTGCGATCGTGGTTTTTATGCCGTCCCCATTGGCCCATTTTGCGATACAGCGGCAGCGCGGCCAGCCGCACCAGCCACCAGAAGGTAAAGACCAGCGCCGCCAGCAGCAGGAAGGTGCTCGCGGCGTGGCGAAAGGTATCGGCATGGAAAGGCTTATGCGGCGCGCCGGTGATATTGCGCCACAGCTGCGAGAAACGCGACGAGAAGCGCTCGCCGTATTCACGGCTGATGTGGGTAACGTTTTCCAGCACCGTCGGCTGATCTTCCTCTTTCGGCGGCGTGAGCGTTGGCGCGCTGGCCGGCGGCGGCGTGGCGGCGGCGGTGCGCAGCTGGTCGATGAGCTCCTGACGGGCGGCGTCGTTATCCAGCACATCGGCCAGCGCCGCGTAAGCGGCCTTTTTCTTCTCAAGGTCAGGTTCATTGCTGCCGGACTGCTGCGGGGTAGCGGTCGGGACGCCGGCCAGGCCTGCGGCGGAAAGCGGGGCGGTAAATAGCGCGGCAAGCAGTAACAGGATCCACGGCACGAGCACCTCCATTGCGTCTCAAACCAGTAAGTATAGAAGACGATGTCAGGAGGGAGGGGGTGGGATGAATCTGGAAAGCGGCTCCCCGCGCCGGGGGAGCCGTTGGCTATCAGGCAACGTGCTGCAGGAATTCGCGCAGGCGCGGGCTCGGCGGGTTCTTAACCAGAACCTGCGGATCGCCATCTTCCGCAATACGACCTTTATCAATGAAGATCAGGCGGGAGGCCACTTTTTCGGCGAAGCCGATTTCGTGGGTAACGATAACCATCGTCATCCCTTCCTCTGCCAGGTCCTGCATTACCTTCAGCACTTCATGACGCAGCTCCGGATCCAGCGCGGAGGTGGGCTCATCGAACAGCATCATTTTCGGCTTCACCGCCAGCGCGCGGGCGATGGCCACACGCTGCTGCTGGCCGCCGGAGAGCTCTGAAGGATAGTGGTGCGCCCGTTCAGCCAGCCCCACTTTTTCCAGCAGATCTTTCGCCAGCTTCTCGGCCGCCTCTTTCTTCGCGCCGCGCACGCGCAGCGGCCCGAACATCACGTTCTCCAGCGCCGTCAGGTGCGGGAAGAGATAGAACTGCTGGAACACCATGCCGGCTTCCTGGCGGATCAGGCGATCGTCTACCTTCGGATCGTTGACCTTCAGGCCGTCGACAATCAGCTCGCCGCTGGTTATCTCTTCCAGCTTGTTGATGCAGCGCAGCAGGGTTGATTTACCTGAGCCGGAAGGCCCGATAATCACCACGACTTCACCTTTGTTAATCTTCAGATCGATATCATGCAGCACCTTGGTTGGGCCAAAGTGCTTGGAAACGTTTTTAAATTCAATCACAGGATTTTCATCCTTCTTTCAAGACGGCGCAGAATAAAGCTCAGGACCAGGGTGATAATCAGATAAATAACGGCAACGGCGCTCCAGATCTCCAGCGCGCGGAAGTTACCGGCAATAATCTCCTGTCCCTGGCGGGTCAGTTCGGCAACGCCGATGACGATAAAGAGCGAGGTGTCTTTGATGCTGATGATCCACTGGTTGCCCAGCGGCGGCAGCATACGGCGCAGCGCCAGCGGCAGGATCACGTGGCGAATCGTTTCGCCTCGGGACAGGCCGAGCGCCAGGCCGGCTTCGCGAAAGCCCTTGTGGATAGAGAGCACCGCGCCGCGGGTAATTTCCGCGATGTAGGCGCCGGAGTTGATCATGATCGTCACCACCGCGGCGGAGAACGGATCGATGCGCAAATCATTAAACGCCATCGGCAGGGCGAAGTAGATAAACATGACCTGCACCACGATTGGGGTGCCGCGAATAATTTCAATAAAGACCAGCGCGATGTGGTTCGCTATCCAGCCGCCAAAGCAGCGGGCGAAACCGGCGACGAGGCCGATTATCAGACCGCCAGCCAGGCCGAGGACCGAGATCCACAGCGTCATTTTGGCGCCTTCCAGCAAAATCGGAATGGCGGGCCAGATGGCACTCCAGTCAAACTGCATAATTCGTTCCTGTTACCGTGTCGAAAAACAGAGGATGGCCCTCTGAGAAAAAATGACTCAGGCCTGCTGCGAGGTGATTCCCGGCAGAGGGCGCAAGCGCCGGTGCCGGGCTACCAGACCTCAGCAGGCCTGTAAGAGATATATCCGTGCGGATACGGGCTCTGATTATTATTTTGGCTCAGTACCGAACCATTTTTTATAAATTTCGTTGTAAGTGCCGTTTTCACGCAGGGTTTTCAGCGCTCCGTTCACTTTTTCACGCAGTTCGTCGCTGCCTTTCGGGAACGCGATACCGTAGTTCTGCGCTTCCAGCGATTCACCTACCGCTTTGAACTGGCCGTGGCCGGCGGTTTTGATGAAGTACAGGATGTTTGGCGTATCGTGCAGCACGGCATCGGCGCGGCCGGTACCCAGCTCCATATAGGCGTTATCAATGTTCGGGAACTGGCGCAGGTCTTTGGTTTTGATGTTGGCCTTGGCGTAGTCAACGGAGCCGGTGCCGCCTTTAACCGCGACCACTTTACCGTTCAGATCCTTCACGTCTTTGATATCGTTGTTGTTCGCTTTCACCATCACCAGCAGGCCGCTTTTATAGTAGCCATCGGAGAATTCGATCGCTTTTTTACGCTCTTCAGTAATGGTAATACCCGCCAGCGCGAGGTCGATGTTTTTAGTTTGCAGCGCCGGGATGATGCCGCTGAAATCCATTGGCTTCAGGGTATAGTCCAGTTTCAGCTCTTTGGCGATGGCGGCCCACAGGTCGACATCGAAGCCAACGTACTTATCGCCTTGCTTAAATTCAAACGGAACAAACGCCGTATCGGTCGCAACAATCAGTTGTTTTTCAGCGGCCTGGGAAGAAACCGCAAAAGCCAGGGTCAGTGCAGCCAGTGAAACTTTTAATACAGACTTCATAGCATTTCCTTTTTTATCCACGGGACGATCCCCTGCGAGAACGAGTAACCCTATGAAAAAATCGTGCCAGTTTTACAACTTGTTGTTTTATAACAACCAGAGTCGATCCTGTTGCACGCTTTCGGGTCTGGCAAACGGAATCTGCACCACGACGGGGCGTCATTTTGGTGCGTCATAAATATGCCGAATAACAAGAGCATTTTTAACGCAAACACCGATGGGAAAACAATCTTGCTGTAACGATTGTGTGAGGTGATTATTACATTTGATTTACTTTAGTACGCATTTTGTACATTGTGGTGCACTAAAGTGGTGCGTGTAAGCGTGGGTGAGAAAAAAGTGGGAAAGGCGAGGGGAAAGAGGCAGTGCCGCCAGCGGGGCTGACGGCAGTCGGTTTGCCGATTATTCGATATTAGATTCGATAAACCACAGGAATTTATCCAGATCGCGAGAAGCGGCGGTGAAGATATCGGCAGTATCTTCGTCTTTTGCCTCACTAATCGCTTTGCGCACGTCGTTGGCGACAATCGCGTAGCGGTCGGCCAGCTCTTTCAGGTGGTCCTGGACGCTATGGATGTCCAGCGGATAGCTTTTCAGCGGAGTTTTGCTGTTGATAACCTGAGTGGTGCCCAGCGCAACGCCGCCGAGCTGTACGGCACGTTCGGCCATCGTATCGAGGTGTTCGGTCAGCGCCGTGCGGAAGCCATCCAGCATTTCATGGACGGCAATAAAGTTGGCACCGCGCATATTCCAGTGAGCCTGTTTGGTAATCAGCGACAGGTCGATGAACTGGATAACCTGACGATTGAGCAGCTCTACGGTGGCTTTCTTCTCGCTGTCGGTCACATCGTTGCGGGTATAGAGCAGGTTAGACGCTTTAGTTTTAACCAGTTTTGCGGTACTCATAGTTTCATATCCTCTTGATATTTATACTCGTCATACATCAAATTCGAATTATATGGAGCGCTTGTCCCCGGTAACTCATGGGGACAAGTATAGCAACGGATCCGCAGAAGGCGGTGTCGGTAGTCTCTATCGGTTTGATAGCGCAGGCTTGTTGATAATTTATAAGGTAATTTAAATCAAATGCTTGTAGGCGTTTTAGGCCAGTTCTGCACGGCGCGACGGCGATGCAGAACTGTCTGACAATTTAGCCAATATCCACTTTTTTCAGCTTCGTTTCCCGCCTCATCGTCAGCGTCGACCCCATCGAGGCGAGAATTATTGCCCCCAGCGCCAGCGTCTGCGTGAAGGTCAGCGTCTCGCCAAGGAACACCATTCCCGACAGCGCGGCAAGGGCGGGCTCCATGCTCATCAGAGTGCCAAATGTTTTCGTCGGCATGCGGGTGAGGGCGATCATTTCCAGCGAATAGGGCAGCGCGGTGGAGAGCACGGCGATCCCCAGCCCCAGCGGCAGCAGCGACCACTGGAACAGCGTATCCGTTGCCTGCAGCATACCCAGCGGCACAAAAATCACCGCGGCAATCAGCGAGCCCATCGCCACCGTTGCCGGGCCGTGCTCTTCGCCCGCGCGCTGGCCGGTGAGAATGTAGACCGCCCAGCAGGCCCCGGCGCCCAGCGCCAGCAGCGCGCCGGTGAGATCCACCTGCGACACGTCTTGCCCCAGCGGCAGGAGATACCATAGCCCCAGCACCGCAAGCACCACCCATACAAAGTCGAGCGGACGCCGCGAGCCAAACAGGGCCACCGCCAGCGGGCCGGTAAACTCCAGGGCTACCGCAATGCCCAGCGGTATGCGCTGAATGGATAAATAAAACAGATAGTTCATCGCCCCCAGCGAGAGGCCGTAGAAGAGCAGCGGCAGGCGCTGTTCGGGGGCAAAGCGCAGCCGCCAGGGTTTGAAAATGACCACCAGAATCAAGGTGCCTAGCGCCAGGCGCAGGGCTGTCACGCCGGGCGCGCCGACTAACGGGAAGAGTGATTTCGCCAGCGATGCCCCGCTCTGAATAGAGATCATGGCGATTAAAATAACTGCTGTCGGCAACCATGCCGGGACCTTACGGGACGAGCCGGGCATCCTTTCTCCTGTCAAAATTTGTCAAACGCGGTAAAGGATCCAGTGTAAATGAATTAGCCAACGGCAGTTGAGCTATTGTTGAAAAAATCCCCGCAGAGGGGAGTACAATTGGGAGAGAGGCGCTGAAATACTCATCTGGCGATTAGGAATAGTCTGGATGCTTGTCCGGCGATCGGCGGGCATTAATATGATGGTATTCGTTAAAACCGGTTGTTTTCCAGTTTGTTATAGTTTTGTGGAAACTTTTGGTTACATGAAAAAGTATGTTAGACACTGTAAAGTGAAAAGAGTTTCCCGAAAGTTTTTGATATATTTAAGACTTAGGACTTATTAGAAACACATTTGAGGTGGTTATGAATAAAATTGCACGTTTTTCAGCACTAGCTGTTGTACTGGCTGCATCCGTAGGTACCGCTTTCGCTGCAACTTCTACCGTTACCGGTGGTTATGCTCAGAGCGACATGCAGGGCGAAGCGAATAAAGCAGGCGGTTTCAACCTGAAGTACCGTTACGAGCAAGACAATAGCCCGCTGGGTGTTATCGGTTCCTTCACTTACACTGAAAAAGATCGTACCGAATCTGGCGTATACGAAAAAGGCCAGTACTACGGCATCACCGCTGGTCCGGCTTACCGTCTCAACGACTGGGCAAGCATCTACGGCGTAGTGGGCGTTGGCTACGGTAAATTCCAGGACAACAGCTACCCGAACAAAGCTGACATGAGCGACTACGGTTTCTCCTACGGCGCTGGTCTGCAGTTCAACCCGATCGAAAACGTTGCTCTGGACTTCTCTTACGAGCAGTCTCGCATTCGTAACGTTGACGTTGGTACCTGGATCGCGGGCGTTGGTTACCGCTTCTAATCACTTCGGTGATATAAAAAATCCGCCTCACAGGGGCGGATTTTTTTTGCCTGTCATTCGGCAAAACCCGTCGCCATCAGCTTCCCGATGGCGAATGAGGCGGCCTACTGGGTGGTGAACAGGTCGCTGCCCAGATGGGTATAGTCCACTTTCTGCAGCTGGAAGTTGGTGATGAAAACCGGCCCGGCCTTTTGCTCAGAGATAAAGCGATAGCGCGGCTTTATTTCCTCGGCGCTGATCCCGGTCCACTGTGAGAAGAAGCTGAGGAAATCGTTGGCCGAGCGGCGCGCTTTGATAACCTTGTGCGCTTTATCATCGCTGGACAGCACCATGAACGGTACCTGGAAGTTTTGCTGGAACTTATCGTCGTGCGCCAGATACTGAACCGCTTTGCCGCGCTCTTTAAAGGCGAGGCCGTGATCGGAGAAATAGGTCATTGAGAAGCTATCGCCGGAGTTCTGCAGCTGGCTATACAGTTTGCCCAGCAGCGCATCGGTTTGCGTCATGCTGTAGAGATAGCAGGAGGTCTCTTTTGATTGCACAAAGACGGTATATTTTCCTTTGGTGCGGTCACAGGCCTGAGGGTGCGAGCCCATCAAATGCAGGACGATCAGCTGCGGCTGAGTACGCTGGGTCGAAAGGACCTGCTCGGTTAGCTTCAGCAGCTGCTCATCCTGGGTATTTTTATTGGCCTCAAAATCGCCGTTTTTGAGGAACTGCACTTCGTCGGCGCGTTTGGCAATACTGGCAATCGCCGTATCGTACTCGCCGATTTGCCCCTGATTCGAGAACCACCAGGTCTGGAAGCCCGCGCGGTTGGCCAGCGTGACGAAGTTGTCCTGGTACTGCGGCTTGCCGTCGACCACCCGGTTAAGCGTCAGGCCCAGCGACTTTTGCGTTGAACCGCTGGCCGCAATGTAGTCATTGAACAGATAGCCGTTCACCGAACTGGCGAAAGGGGTGTTGTCCCAGTGGCCGCCGAAGGCGCCGAGCGCGTCGCGGCGCGCGCTTTCACCAATAACCACCACGTAAAGATGATATTTGGGCTTCACCGCCACGACGTGCCAGCTATCTTTCATATTCGCCAGCTGCGCCATGCGCGCCTGCTCATCCAGCACCTCATTGTTATTGACCACCACGTCTTTGACGAAGCGCAGGGCCGGATAGCCGGTATCAATCACTTTGAAGACGCCGCCCCACGCCAGATTCTGCACCGGCTGCAGGAAGAAAATGCCGATGCTGAACAGCAGGCCCAGGCTCTCCATTTTGCTCCAGCGCCTCGGTTCTTCCGGCTTGCGACGCACGGCAATCACGCCCAGCGCGAAAATAAACACCGCCAGCAGATAGCTGTACCACGGGAAGATGGTCAAAATTTCGGTGGATTCTTCAACGTTGGTGGCGTGCAGCGCCAGCAGGGTATTGAAATTGGGCGCGCCGTATGCCTGACCAAACGGATAATAGAGCGCGGCAAGCAGCGAGTAGCCGCCGACCACCACTTTCTGCGCGCGCGGGAAGCTGCGCCACAGCAGATGTAGCACGCATGTAAAGGCGACGGCATAGAGCAGGCTAAAATCATAGCCAAGGGCCAGGTTAATCAGCAGGGACTGTAAAAAGTAGAATCCGGTCCACGGGTTCAGGACCAGTCCACGAGCGACCAGCGTTTCTTTCAGGGTGAGATTCATAGTTAACAATCAAAAAGACGCCATGTGCATCCCCTGGCATCAAGGGGTAAAACCTGCTGGACAGTGCCGGAAGAGGGTCTCTGCGAGCCGCAGTAGTGGCAGGGCTGACAAAAGATAGGGCTTGCAAATGCTAAGGTCAACTAGCCATAACAGATTGTTTTGGGAGAAAGCTTACAAAACTTGAAAAAAGTCCGGGAAAGGAGGGCAAACGGGCCAGTATGACGAGGAATTATGACCGAAAAATGAAGCGGCGTACCGCGACGCCGCGTTAGTTGCCCGGTTTGTCCTGCTCTTTTTTGCCGTTAAGCAGATCGCACAGCATGCCGAGTAGCATTAAGCGTACTTTAAATGGGGAGTGGGTAAACACCTGTAAGCACCTCTTGAGTTCGTTCATCGTAACCTCCTGTGATTTCGCCCTTCGCTCCTTGAAGGATGTTTGCATTACATACAGATATAGCACAGGCTATATTTTATAGCTATGGCTAAAAAGTTAATTTTTTGTGCTACGGGCCCAATCATTTACAATGGCCCTCTTTGAGATGACGCTTGCTGCGTCACACGTATTTGAGGAAGCACAATGAACCGTCGCGCAGGCAAACAAATAACAAAAAAAGTGACGCAGCTAGTGAATGTTGAAGAGCACGTTGAGGGGTTTCGTCAGGTGCGTGAGGCGCATCGTCGCGAGCTGATTGACGACTACGTTGAGCTGATTTCCGACCTGATCCGCGAGGTGGGTGAAGCGCGGCAGGTCGATATGGCCGCGCGCCTGGGCGTCTCGCAGCCGACGGTCGCTAAAATGCTCAAGCGCCTGGCCAGCGTCGGATTGATTGAGCAGATCCCGTGGCGCGGCGTCTTTTTAACGCCGGAAGGCGAGAAGCTGGCGCACGAGAGCCGCGAACGTCATCAGATTGTGGAAAACTTCCTGCTGGTTATCGGCGTCAGCCCGGAGATAGCCCGTCGCGATGCCGAAGGGATGGAGCATCACGTGAGCCAGGAGACGCTGGAGGCCTTTAGCCAGTTTACGCTCAAATACGGGCAGCAGGGAAAATGAACCTGCCCCTTGTTCAGTCGCTGGCGGGTGACCGCTTTTTGCATTTACTGCTGATTATTGCCGGCGTATTAAGCATTTTTGTGCCCTTTGCCCCTGCCAGCTGGCCTCAGGCTATCGACTGGCAGACGATTATTACCCTAAGCGGGCTGATGCTGCTGACCAAAGGGGTCGAACTGAGCGGCTATTTTGACGTGCTGGGCCGGAAAATGGCGCGGCGGTTTGTGACCGAACGGCAGCTGGCCATCTTTATGGTGCTGGCCGCGGCGCTGCTTTCCACCTTCTTAACCAACGATGTGGCGCTTTTTATCGTCGTTCCGTTAACCCTGACGTTAAAAAAATGGTGCGCCATTCCGGTTAACCGGCTGATCATTTTCGAAGCGCTGGCGGTCAACGCCGGCTCGCTGCTGACGCCGATCGGCAATCCGCAAAATATTCTGCTTTGGGGGCGTTCAGGCCTCAGTTTCCCGGCGTTTATTGGCCAGATGCTGCCGCTGGCGGCGGCGATGATGATAACGCTGCTGGCGCTGTGCTGGTGCTGTTTTTCCGCCGTACGCCTCACTTATCAAAGCGGCGAACGGGCGCCCTCCTGGCGGCCGAAGCTGGTCTGGAGCTGTCTGGCGTTTTATCTGATTTTCCTCACGGCGTTAGAGATGAAGCAGGAGCTTTGGGGGCTCGCGCTGATCGTCATCGGCTTCTTGCTGCTGGCGCGCGCGGTGATTATCAACGTTGACTGGTCCTTGCTGCTGGTCTTTATGGTGATGTTTATTGATGTTCACCTGCTGATCCAGCTGCCGGCGCTGCATCAGCTGCTGAGCGGCGTCGGCCAGCTCTCCCCCGGCGGCCTGTGGCTGACGGCGATCGGCCTGTCGCAGTTCATCAGCAACGTCCCGGCAACCATTCTGCTGCTCAACTACGTCCCCCCGTCAACGCTGCTGGCCTGGGCGGTTAACGTCGGCGGCTTTGGCCTGCTTCCCGGCTCGCTGGCCAACCTGATTGCCCTGCGCATGGCGGCGGATCGGCGGATCTGGTGGCGCTTTCATCTTTACTCTCTGCCGATGCTGCTGTGGGCGGCGCTGCTGGGTTATGCCATGCTGCGCTACGGGTTCTGATATTTAGAGGATTGGGCAAGAAACGGACAGGATCCCCCCATTCGCGCTCGTGCTGCGGGGGGTATAACTATAGCGCTGACGTTAATTATCCTGATGAGGAGAGTCCGATGCGTTATAAAAAACTCGGAAATACCGGTCTGTTTGTCTCTGAACTGTGCCTTGGCACCATGACCTTTGGCGGCGAAGAGGGGATGTGGGGCAAAATTGGCCAGCTGCGCCAGGCGGAAGCCGAGCAGCTGGTGGGCAGCGCCCTGGATGCCGGCATCAACTTTATCGACACCGCTAACGTCTATTCGGAAGGGCGTTCGGAAGAGATAACCGGCCAGGCGCTAAAAAATCTTAAGATCCCGCGCGAAAACGTGGTGGTCGCCACCAAAGTGTTTGGTGAAACCGGCACCGCCGGCGTTAACTCCCGCGGCAGCTCCCGTTACCACATTCTCGGCAGCGTCAAAGAGAGCCTGCGACGCCTGCAGCTCCATCATATCGATCTCTACCAGCTGCACGGCTTCGATCCGGCAACGCCCGTGGAAGAGACCCTCTACGCCCTGGATACCCTGGTTCGCCAGGGGCACGTCCGCTATATCGGCATTTCGAACTGGGCGGCCTGGCAAATCGTCAAGGCGCTGGGGATCGCCGAACGCCTTGGGCTGGCCCGCTTTGCCTCTTTGCAGGCTTACTACACCATCGCCGGGCGCGACCTGGAGCGTGAGCTGGTGCCGATGATGCAGAGCGAAGGGCTGGGGCTGATGGTCTGGAGCCCGCTGGCGGGCGGATTGCTGAGCGGCAAATACACCCGCGACGGTCAGGGGGAAGCGGGCGGCCGTCGGCTGGAATTTGATTTCCCGCCGGTGAATAAGGATCGCGCGTTTGATTGCGTGGACGCGATGCGCGAGGTGGCCGAAGCTAAAGGCGCGACGGTCGCGCAGGTCGCGCTCGCGTGGCTGCTCCATCAGCAGGCGGTGACCAGCGTGATTATCGGCGCCAAACGCGCGGAGCAGCTGGCGGATAATATTGCCGCAACCCAGATCCAGCTCAGCGAAGAGGATCTCAGGCGGCTTGATGCGGTGAGCGCGCTGCCGCGCGAATATCCCGGCTGGATGCTCGAGCGCCAGGGCGAATATCGCCGCAATCAGCTTAACGATTAATCCTGTCCGATCCTCAACGGCGGGCGCTGTCCCGCCGCTTTCTATCCTCTCTTTTCGAAATCGCTCACAAAAACGACACAACTCCTTTGCGTGATTTATCATTTCATTCTATATGACTAGTCATGAATTTTTAATGACTAGTCATAGTAGCGGAGTGAATGATGAAGACACTGGCAAAGGATTTTTTATGGGGCAACTCGGTTTCCAGCATGCAGACGGAAGGTGCGTGGAATGAAGGCGGAAAGGGGATGTCGGTATACGACATTCGCGAGCCCTCAGAGTTTGCCTCTGACTGGAAGGTGGCGACCGACTCCTACCATCGCTATGAGGAAGACTTTGATTTAATGCAGGATCTAGGGATGAACTGCTACCGCTTCCAGATTTCGTGGAGCCGCATTTGCCCGACCGGCGATGGCGAGTTCAACGAAGAAGGTATCGCCTTCTACCACCGCTTTATCGACGCTCTGATTGCCCGCGGCATTGAGCCGATGATTTGCCTGTACCATTTTGACATGCCGCTGGCGCTGGCGAATGAGTATAACGGCTTTATCGATCGCCGCGTGATGGAGGCGTTTGTGCGCTACGGCAAGAAAATGATCGACTGCTACGGCGACAAGGTGAAGTACTGGCTGACCTTCAATGAGCAGAATATTTTCCACATGCCGATTGCGTTCCGCATTGCGGGATATATGCATGGCGATGAAACGCTCCGCGAGCTGTACGAGATCCAGCATTACACCATGATGGCGCACGTCCATCTGACCGCTTACCTGCATGAAACCCAGCCCGGCAGGCTGATGGGGGGGATGCTGGCGCATCAGCTTATCTACCCGGCGACCTGCCAGCCGCGCGATATTTTCTGCGCTCAGCAGCATGATGAGTTTCTCAACCAGAACCTGCTGCGCGTCTATGCCGGCCAGGGCTACAGCCCCGAGGTGATGGCCGTGGTCGCCCGTGAAGGCTTCGAGGATATCTATCGCGCAGAGGATTTAGCCCTGATTGCGCAGAATAAAAATGACTATATGGCCTTTAGCTACTATGCCAGCCGCACGCTCAGCAGCGATCCGATCCCCGAAGGCACCGAGGTGAACTACTACATGCAGTTCGGCGATAAGGACAACCCGTACCTGAAGTCTACGGAATGGAACTGGCAAATCGATCCGCTCGGCTTTCGTACCATCATCACCCGCTACTACAACGACTGGCGCCTGCCGGTATTCCCGATTGAAAACGGTATCGGGGTGATTGAGTCCTGGGATGGCGAAAACATGATTGCCGACGATTATCGTATCGCCTATCACCGCGACCATATCAACGCCATGAAAGAGGCGATTTTTGAGGACGGCGCGAAGGTGATCGGCTATCTCGGCTGGGGGCTGATCGATATTCTCAGCTCCCAGGGCGATATGCGTAAACGCTACGGGGTGGTGTACGTCAACCGCGAAAACCACGATCTTAAAGACCTTAACCGCGTGCCGAAGAAAAGCTATGCATGGCTGAAACGAGCGATCCACAGCAACGGTGAAGAGATGTAGTTCGCGCGGGCCGCACCGGGTTATCGCCGTCAGATTTCAGGCCGCGGGCGCGCTGCCTGCAACCTGAAGCCTGGCGGGGAATACGGGTAAGTGATGAAGAGGATTCTGCAAAATGTCTGATAATACAACGTCCAGTATGCAGTCTTTGACCGATCGCTTTGTTGAGTTTTCCGCGCGTATCGCCAACCAGGTACACCTGCGTTCGCTGCGCGATGCGTTTGCCGGGGTGATGCCGATTTTCATTCTGGCAGGGCTGGCGGTACTGGTGAACAACGTGGTGTTTCCCTGGATACTGGAGGGCGACACGCTGGTGCGCTTTAAGGTATGGGGCGATGCGATTATCAACGGGACGTTGAATATCGCCGCGCTGCTGATTGCGCCGATGATCGCGTGGTCGCTGGCGCGTAACAAAAACTTCGCTAACCCGGTTTCGACCGTCGTCATCGCTATTTGCAGCTTTATTATTATGATGCCGATGCAGGTGGATCTGGTGCCGGTTGGCGGGAAGGCGACGGTCAGCCTGACGTCGGTACTGACCTTCGCCAACATCGGCTCTACCGGCATTTTCGCCGGCGTGCTCATCGGCCTGGTGGCGACAGAAATCTTTATGCGCATCGCCGGAATCAAGCGCCTGACCATCAACCTTGGAGAGAACGTGCCGCCGGCGGTGGGCCAATCGTTTTCGTCGCTCATCCCGGCTATCCTGACGCTGTCGATGTTTGCGGCGCTGGCCGCCCTGCTGAATAACCTGCTGCACACCGATCTTATCCATCTGATCACCACGCTTATCCAGCAGCCGCTGCGATTGATTAATACCAGCCTGCCGGGGACTATTTTTATCTACAGCTTCGGCAACTTCCTGTTTACGCTGGGTATTCACCAGTCGGTTGTGAACAGCGTGGTGCTGGAGCCGTTCCTGCTGATTAATACCAATGAGAATATGCTGGCCTACGCCAGCGGCCAGCCGATTCCGCATATTATTAACAATATTTTCGTGCCGACCTTCGGCATGGTGGGCGGTACCGGCAGCACCATCTCTCTGCTGATCGCCATCTTTCTCTTCTCGCGCCAGCAGGCCTCGAAGCAGGTGGCGCGCCTGGCTATTACCCCGGGGCTGTTCAATATCAACGAACCGGTGATTTTCGGCCTGCCGATCGTTTTCAACGTGCCGCTGATGATCCCGTTCGTGCTGCTGCCCGCCATCGGCATCTTTTTCGCCTGGCTGTGCACCACGCTCGGGCTTATGTCGCGCTGCGTGGTGATGATCCCGTGGACCACGCCGCCGGTGCTCAGCGCCTGGCTGGCGACGGCGGGGGACTGGCGGGCGGTGGTGGTGCAGTTGATAATCATCACCTTTGGTGTATTCTTCTACCTGCCATTCCTCAAAATATCTGAGAGAGTGGCGTTAAAAAACAATGGGATAAATGAATAATAAGGAAGGGCGATGGCGGCGAAGTATCTTTTGATCGCGCGGGAAATTAAAAAGCGGATTATCAGCCAGCAGTACCCCGCCAGCATGCCATTACCCGACCAGTTTGCGCTGGCGGCGGAGTTTAACACCAGCAGGATGACCATCCAGCAGGCGATGCGCCAGCTTATTGTTGAAGGATTGATTTATACCCGCAAGGGGCAGGGCACCTTCGTGCGTAAAAACTTTCTTCAGCTTTCGCAGTGGGATCTTCCGGGAAGCGACTATTTTGGCGCCACCAAAACCTGGGCCCATCTGGGGGCGGTTAGCAGCAAGGTGGTGCGCTTCGAGCTGCGCTTTCCCAGCGAGAAGGAGCAGACTTCGCTGCTGATTAATGCCGATTCGCCGGTTTATGACTTCGTGCGCCTGCGGCTGCTCAATGACGAGCCGATGTCGCTGGACGCCACGGTGATGCCGGTGAATCTGGTACCCGGCCTGAATAAAAGCCACCTCGAAAGCTCCGTATTCCAGTATGTTGAGACGCTTGGGCTGAAGATAATGGGGTCGTACCGCGTGGTGCGCGCCATTAAGCCCGGCGAGCTCGAACAGCAGCACCTGGTATGCGAAGCCGGCGATCCGGTGCTGGAAGTTGAGCAGGTTATCTACCTGGAGGACGGTACGCCGCTGGAGTACGCCCACTGTCACTACCGCTACGATCACGGCGGCATCGTTATCGTTAACAACGGCTGACGTCAGGCGAAAAGAAAAGGGCGAGGTTTTCACCTCGCCCTTTTTTGTGCATGGCGCTCAGGATCAGTTCAGACGAACCGGCATACCGGAACGGTTCTGCACCGCCTGCTCAACCACGCTCTGATCGACGTCGGACTGGCCGGTAACGGCCTGTACGGATTTGTTCAGCGTAATCGGGACGATTTCACCGCCCTGGAACTGGGCTTCAGTGGTCGACAGCGGGTTATGGACTTCAACGTAACGGCTGCCGTCCGGCTCGCTGGTGGCTTTCACCGGCTCATCGATAAATTCGACGCGGGTGCCGACCGGCACATTCTCAAACAGGAATTTGATATCGTCGTTACGCAGACGGACGCAGCCGTGGCTTACGCGCAGGCCGATACCGAAGTTGGCGTTGGTACCGTGGATCGCGTACAGACGACCGATATACAGCGCGTACAGGCCCATCGGGTTATCAGGGCCGGCCGGCACCACGGCCGGCAGCGGGTTACCGGCTGCGATGTATTCGGCGTGCATTTTCGCCGTCGGCGTCCAGGTCGGGCCGGCTTTCTTGCGCTCAACCTTGGTCACCCAGTTGATCGGCGTATCTTTGCCGAGCTGGCCGATACCAATCGGCAGCACGATCACGGTGTTAGTGCCTTTCGGGTAGTAGTAAAGACGCATTTCCGCGCTGTTGATGACGATACCTTCATGCACGGTGTCCGGCAGAATCAGCTGCTGCGGGATATTCAGCACGGTGCCGCCTTTCGGCAGATAGGTATCCACGCCCGGGTTCGCTTCCAGCATGTTGGACAGACCCATCTGATATTTGGCGGCGAAATATTCCAGCGGCTGTTTGTTGTCGTCCGGAACCGTAACAACCTGGTTCTGGCCAATCAGTCGGCTACCGTCAGTCGGCAGGGGATAGGTTACCGCGGATGCGGTATTGCAAAAGCCCACGATGGCGAAGGCTGCCGCAAGGAGTGTCGATAATTTCATATTCATCATGTCGTGTGCGATGTTAAAGCCACACAGGCCTTTGTTTGATTTTTCAGGGAGTAGATGGGAGCGCATTATATGTGCATTCCCGCCAACAGGGAAATGAGATGTGTACGAAATCACACTTTTTTGCCGGTTGTTTCAACTGTCGTCCTTTGGCTGCTCAGGCTGCGTCGTCGGAGGGGCGATCGCACGGCATACCTGGTGCCGCCGGGCCGCCGCTGAGGCCTGCCGGACGCCGCCGGCTGAGGTCAAAAGGCGCCGAACGCGGCGCCAGCGGTAAGGGAATTCACCGCAGACCGTGAAAAGAGATGGTTTTGCTGGCATAATGTCCGATGTGTCACACTTCTCATTCTCTTTTTTCAGGATAACCCCGTGCTAGTATCCAGCAACGTCACCATGCAGTTTGGCAGTAAGCCGCTGTTCGAAAACATTTCCGTCAAATTTGGCGGCGGCAACCGTTACGGCCTGATTGGCGCCAACGGTAGCGGTAAATCTACCTTTATGAAGATCCTCGGCAACGACCTGGAGCCAACGCTGGGCAACGTCTCCCTCGATCCGAACGAGCGTATCGGTAAGCTGCGTCAGGATCAGTTTGCGTTCGAAGAGTTCACCGTGCTGGATACGGTCATCATGGGCCACGGCGAGCTGTGGGAAGTGAAGCAGGAGCGCGATCGCATCTACGGCCTGGCGGAAATGAGCGAAGCCGACGGCTATAAGGTGGCGGATCTGGAAGTGACCTACGGCGAGATGGACGGCTACTCCGCCGAAGCCCGCGCCGGCGAGCTGCTGCTCGGCGTCGGCATCCCGGTTGAACAGCATTACGGCCCGATGAGCGAAGTCGCTCCCGGCTGGAAGCTGCGCGTACTGTTAGCCCAGGCGCTGTTCTCCAACCCGGATATCCTGCTGCTCGACGAACCGACGAACAACCTCGACATCGATACCATTCGCTGGCTGGAGCAGACGCTTAACGAACGTGACAGCACCATGATCATCATTTCGCACGACCGTCATTTCCTCAACATGGTGTGTACCCACATGGCGGATCTCGACTACGGTGAACTGCGCGTGTATGCCGGTAACTACGACGAATACATGACCGCGGCCACCCAGGCCCGCGAGCGTCTGCTGTCTGATAACGCCAAGAAAAAAGCGCAGATTGCCGACCTGCAATCCTTCGTCAGCCGCTTTAGCGCCAACGCCTCTAAATCACGTCAGGCGACTTCTCGCGCCCGTCAGATTGATAAAATCAAGCTCGATGAAGTGAAGGCCTCCAGCCGTCAGAACCCGTTCATCCGCTTCGAGCAGGACAAGAAGCTGTTCCGTAACGCGCTGGCTGTCGAAGAGCTGGCGAAAGGTTTTGATAACGGCCCGCTGTTTAAAAAATTCAATCTGCTGCTGGAAGTGGGCGAGAAGATTGCCATTCTGGGTGCCAACGGCGTGGGTAAAACCACCATGCTGAAAACCCTGGTGGGTGAACTGACGCCGGATAACGGTAGCGTTAAATGGTCTGAGAATGCGCAGATTGGCTACTACGCGCAGGATCACGCCGAAGACTTCGATAACGATCTGAGCGTGTTCGACTGGATGAGCCAGTGGAAGCAGGATGGTGACGATGAGCAGGTTGTGCGCAGCTTCCTCGGCCGCCTGCTGTTCAGCCAGGACGATATCAAAAAGCCGGCAAAAGTGCTGTCAGGTGGCGAAAAGGGCCGCATGCTGTTCGGTAAGCTGATGATGCAGAAACCCAACATTTTGGTGATGGACGAACCGACCAACCACCTGGATATGGAATCTATCGAATCGCTCAACATGGCGCTGGAGATGTATCAGGGCACCCTGATTTTCGTCTCCCACGACCGCGAGTTCGTCAGCTCGCTGGCCACCCGGGTGATTGAAATTACGCCGGAGCGCGTCGTCGACTTTAGCGGTAATTACGAAGATTATCTGCGCAGCAAAGGCATCGACGGCTAACCGTCTGCCGTCCCGGCGCTGCCGGGAGTGAAACAGAAGCCCCGGCCAGCCTCGCGCGACCGGGGTTTTTTATTGCCCTTAGTCCAGCAGCCACTCGCCGACGTCTTTACCATTCACCGACAGCCGGCGCTTTTCACCGGCGGGGAGCGTTATCTTCAGCGCCTTCCACGCCGGGCGGTAGCGGCCGCGCGCGTTCACCTGCAGGCTGATGGCGCTGGCGCTGCAGGTCATTTCCCACCCCAGCCACAGCGCGTTGCCCTGCCGATAGCCCCAGCTCTCGCCGTCGTCTTCAAAGAGCAGGCCGCTTGTCGAGCCTGCTCCCTTCAGCGGAAACAGCTTCAGCTCGCGGCTATCGTCTTTTTTGGCGTCGACGTGGACGATCCTTTCGCTGACCGGCAGACCCGCCCCGGCGCGCACCATCAGCGGCAGTTTTTCCAGCGGCGCATCGAGCGTTATCCATTGGCCGCCGGCGAACCACTCCCCGCTATAAAAGTCGTACCAGCCGGACTCGTTTTCCGGCAGCCACGTCGGGCGCTGGCGCTGGCCGGGCTCCACGACGCTGGCGACGAGGAGATCGCGGCCGAGCAGGAAGTCGTCGCACTCCTCGAAGGTCTGCGGGTCATGCTGGTGATCGAGGAAGGTCGGGCGCAGCATCGGCTCATCGTCAGCGTGCGCCTGCCACAGCAGGGTGTAGAGGTAGGGCAGCAGGCGATAGCGCAGCTCAATCGCGCCGCGAATCGCCGGCAGGACCGCCGGATACATCCACGCCTCGTTAACCGTCCGATCGTCGTTCCATGAGTGGATCGTGAAGCGCGGATGCATCACCCCGTTCTGCACCCAGCGGACGAACAGTTCGGCATCCGGCTTATCGCCGGAGAAGCCGCCGACGTCGTGACCGACGTTATAGAGGCCGGAGAGGCTCATCCCCAGCCCCATGCGGGTGTTGTAGCGCAGGGTATCCCAGCTGGTGCGGTTATCGCCGCTCCAGGTTTGCACGTAGCGCTGCATCCCGGCGCAGCCGGAGCGCGAGATCAGGTACGGGCGTTTCTCCGGGGCGAAGCGCTGCTGGGCCTCCAGCGACGCGCGCATCATCAGCAGCGGCATCACCGGACGGATATGCTTGATGGCAATCTCCTGGCCAAAACCGTGGCAGCGCGCCTCGCCGTCCCAGACTTCAAATTCATTATTGTCGTTCCACGTCGAATCAATCCCCATCTCCAGCAGCTGAGCGGTGACCCCCTCCTGCCACCAGGCGACGGTTTGCGGGTTGGTGAAGTCGAGGTGGGAACCTTCGTCATCCCAGAAGCTGGAGCGCTCCGGGGATTCGCTTTCGGAGTCCTGAATAAACAGCCCGCGCTCCGCCACCTCGCTATAGCGCGGGTGATCCTGCAGCAGGCAGGGCTTGATGTTGGCCGCCAGCTTGATGCCCGCGTCGTGGAAGCGCTGGCTCATCACCTTCGGCTGCGGAACCTTGTCGTAATTCCAGTTAAAGACGTAGCGCTTACCGCCGATCGAGGTATAGCCGGAGGAGAGCTGGAACGAGTCGCACGGAATGGCGTGCTCTTCGCAAAGGCGGATAAAGTTCATCAGCTGGTTTTGCGCATCCGGCGCATCGGTGTAGTGCATCGTCGAGCCGCTGTAGCCCAGGCTCCACTTCGGCCCGAACAGCGTTTTTCCGGTCAGGCGGACAAAGGCTTTGGTGACGTCCAGCACGCGTTTGCCGGTAAACATGTAGTAATCAATATCTCCCGCCTCGGCCTGCCAGCGGCGATAGGCGGTGTGATAGTTGTCGATTTCGTTGCCCAGATCCAGCCAGCAGCTGCTGAGGTTATCGTAGAACAGGCCGTAGCTAATATCGCCGCGCTGGGTGATGGTGAAGGGGATGTGCTTATACAGCGGATCGGTGCTGACGGCGTTATAGCCCATCGCATCCAGGTTGCGCATCTCGTAGCGATTCCCGTTGCGCAGCAGGTTGCCCGCCTTCTCGCCAAGACCGTAGAAGCGTTCATCTTGACGTCGGCTCTGGTAGTGCGCGACGCCATCGCCGTGCGCGTTCACCAGATAGGCGCTGGTCGGGCGGTCGTTGGCCAGCGGTTGCCATTCTCCGGCATCGTCGCGGTAGCTCCACTCCAGCCACAGCGGCTGGTGGACGGTGACGCGCAGCCGTTCGGTGGCGACCGTCAGGGTCTCCTGCTGCTGCTCCAGGCTCCAGGCGGGAAGGGTAAAGCCGCTGACGTCGTCGCGGCTGCGTCCCTCCCAGGGGACGTCCTGCTGCGGAGCGATGCTCCAGGTACGATCCAGCGCCAGCTCCCCTCTGCGCTTAAGCAGGACGCGGAACAGGTTTTCTTCCAGTACGTACAGGCACAGGGTGTGCTGCCCGTCGACCGCCAGCTCTACGTGGTGGGCCAGCTGCTGTTGCAATTTCCAGTGTTTCAACGTTTTCATTTTTACATCCACTCTCAGGCGCGCTTGGCGCGACGTTCAGCAATAAAAGCCACCAGGAAAACCGCGCCAATCAGGTCAAAGAAGCCCATGGCGACGAATAGCGGGTTGAAGCCAATCTTGTCGGCGGTCACCCCGATTAATAGGGAGAACAGGAAGCTGGCGATCCAGGCCGCGGAGCCGCGCATGCCGTTGACGGTCGCCATCTGGCCCTTATCGAACGACTCCACCACCAGCGCGCTCAGCATGCAGGAGATAATCTGGTGGCCGAAGCCGCCGATGGAGATCAGGATGATGGTGATGTAGGGGTCGCGGGTAATGGCGACGAGGGCCAGAGAAATCATCAGGAAAGCGCCGGTCAGCGAGCTTGCTACCACGGAATTAACCCGTGAACAGCCGAACCAGCGGGTGTACAGTTTGGTCAGATAGCCGCTGACCACGCTGCCGAGATCGGCGGCGAGGAACGGCAGCCAGGCGAACATGGCAATTTGCTTCAGGTCCATGCCGTGCTCTTTGGCGAGGTACAGCGGCACCCAAAAGCTCAGGACCGCCCAGGCGGGCTCCGCCATAAAGGCCGGGATCGCAATACCGTAGAAACGCTTATTTTTCGACACGGTTTTCAGCGCGGTAAAGAACGGCAGCTTCACCGCCGGCGGCTCGTTGTCCTGACGAATGAACTCCAGCTCGGTCTTGCTCAGATTCGGATGCTTCTCCGGATTGTTGTAAAACACCCACCACAGGATCACCCACAGCAGCGCCAGCACCCCGGTGAACATAAACGCGCCCTGCCAGCCGAAAGAGGCGTGGGCAAAATAGATGATCGGCGGCGCCAGCATCGCGCCGACGGAGAAGCCGACGCCGGCCCAGCCGGCGGCAATTGGGCGTTCAGATTTTGGAAACCATTCGCCGATGGTTTTGGCGTTGGCCGGGGTTGCGGCGGCTTCTGCTCCGCCCATGAAAAAACGCAGGATCGCCAGATGCAGCCAGCTGCCGGCACCGGCGTGGGCGATACAGGCCACGGCCCACAGGGTGGCGCAGATCATAAAGCCGAGCTTCAGGCCAATAACGTCAATAAGCCAGCCGCAGAGTGGCTGGAAGAGGGTGTAGGCCAGCTGAAAAGCGCCGACGATCCATGAATACTGCTCGGTGGTTATGCCCAGCGTCACCTTCAGCTCGGGGGCGATAATGCCTAAGGAGTTGCGGGTAATGTAGTTAACGGTGACGCCGAGTAAGAACAGGGTCAGCATCCACCAGCGTAGGTTTTTGACTACGCGGCGCGATTTACTGACCGCCATATCGTTGTTGAGGCCTTGGCTCATAGAACTCTCCACAAGAATTTTGTAGGGGGAAATGACCGATGCTCAGTCCCTGAGTTGTCATACCTGTTTTATTAACGCTATGAATATTATTGTTTTATTTATCTGGTTTTCCGTATAACTAGTATGGAAGTTATCGGACCAATTCAGGTTAAGATAGAAAATGAGCGGCCAATAGTCTTATTTATGCAACTTTTTTCATGAGATGAGGAAAAGCTCACGACAGATAGCGAATCTGGCTTGATAAACTGCTTTTTAGCGCCATGAAAATTCTTTCATTTGCAAGATGGAGCTGGATCACAAAATGGATAAAAAGCTGAGAATTGCCGAAATCGCGGCCCGCACGGGGATGTCGGCGAGTACCGTTTCCCGGGTGCTGGCGGGCAAAGCGAACACCAGCGAAAAGGCGCGCCAGCGGGTCCTGCAGTGCGCCCGCGAAATGGGGGTGATGGAGGGGCTCGCCGCCGGACGCATGCTGCTGAACAGCCTGGTGGTTTTCGCCCCTTCCCGGGCGTTTGATGAGCGCTCCGATATCTATTACTACCGCGTGATTCAGAGCATTAATAATGCGCTGGCGCCGCATGAGGTCCGCCTGCGAACCTGCGCGCTGGAAGAGAACGACAGCGATGCCAACCTGTTTTTGGCCCGCATGAACGAGGCGGAGACCGAGGCGGCCATTCTGCTGGGCATTGACGATCCGCATATTCACGATCTGGCCGCCGATTTCGCCAAACCCTGCGTGCTGATCAACTGCCGGGATGAGGGCATGCGCCTGACGTCGATCGCCCCGGATCACCGGCTGATTGGCCAGTTTGCCGCGCGCTATCTGTTTGAGATGGGGCATCGGGCGGTCATGAACGTGATGTGTCTGCGGCGCTACACCATGGAGCTGCGGCTGGTGGGCATCAAGGAGGCCTGGCGGGCGCGTAACCTACGTTTCCTCGACGGGCGAGATCTGATCGGCGTGGCGAACTTCAGCGCCAGGGAGACGGAGGAGCAGGTAGGAGAGTGGCTCAATGCTCAGGCGGGTAAGCCGCTGCCGACGGCCTTCCTGGTTGGCGGAGATTATATGGTGGTGGGGACCGTGAACGCCTTGCAAAAGCGCGGCCTGCGGGTTCCTCAGGACATCTCGGTCATGAGCATCGACGGGTTTAACCTCGCGGCTATCCAGGATGTGCCGCTTACCGCCGTCCACGTCCCGCGCGATGAGCTCGGCACTGAGGCGGTGCAGCTCCTGCAGCAGCGGCTGATCCGTCCCCACGCCCCGCGCGGTTCGCTGCTGCTAAACGGGACGCTGGTGGTTCGGGATTCGGTACGGCGGATACGGCCCGGCAGCCGCCGCACCGCCGTTGAGCAACAGGGGCTGTACGACGATTAAACGTCGATACCCAGCGCGCGTTTGCCGTGAACGTTGAGATCGTCGAGGGTAAAGCGCGCCTGCCAGTCGGTTTCGTAGTCTTCGCGCGGGAAATCGCCCGGCGATGCGCCTTTCTCTAGCGCGATTTTAACCTTGTGCGCGTAGGCGAGATTCTTCTCGCACAGCGGGGCGGCGGGGATATACATCACGTTGCCCCAGCCCTGCTGGTTTTCGACCGGCGCCACCGAGTGGATCACGTCGCAGTGCCACCACACCGAATCGCCGGCGCTGATGGCCGGGATCGCGCTTAGCGCTTTGATCAGCAGCGGGTGCCATTTCTCGGAAATCGGCAACACTTTACCCGGCGCCACGCCGCACAGCTCATCGTCAGGGACGTCGTCGAGCAGCGGACGCAGCAGAACGTAGGCCATCGCCTCCGGAATCGGCACCACGTGCAGCAGGCCCTGATCCGGGATCATATCGGAGAGCGCCGTCCAGCCCTGGAAGGTGCGGAATACCGAGCATTTGGTGGTGTTGTCGACGGTGTACTCTTCCACTTCGGTCCGGTGCGCCGCATCCCACGGGTCGTAAGCGTCAATATTGCCGTTAAAGACGTTGGCGAATACCTGCTGATAGGCGGGCAGCAGCCAGCGCTCGAGGGCGCCTGAATCGGTGTGCGCCCCCAGCCCCTTCGAGGTGGTGCCCGGCGGGCGGCGGCGGATGCGGTCAGGATAGATAACGCTGACGTCCGGGTCGAACCACTGCTTGCCGTCATGGCTGAAGGTCCACAGGCGGTTAAGGAACGACTGCACCGCGGCCATCTCGTCGCTCTGCCGCGCCTGCATCTGCGCCTGCGACCAGTAAATCGGGTAAATCTCCGGACGCGAGGCGTCGAGCGAGCCGAAGAAGGTATCGCCGGGGCCTTTGTAAACGTCGTCGAAGCGGTTGAGATCGAGGTATTCCAGCATCGAGTTATCCCACGCCAGCGCCCGCTCGCGTGAGAAGTGACCTTTGATCACCGCGCAGCCGCGGCGTCTGATGGCCTCGCGCTGGGCATCGCTCACTTTGCCCTGCGCAATATCGCTGAACGGGATAATCGGCCAGACCTCTTCCCCGCGCGCCTTGATGGCGTCAATTTCGTCCAGACGTGCGCTAATCCGCGCCGTCAGCCGATCGAACACGGCCTGCACATCGCCAATTTGCGCGCGCAGATCCTGTTTTATTTGTCGAATCGCCGCTTTGTGGTCGGCGGGGAGCGTTTCGCTGGTATGGATAACCGTCATGATAGCCTCACTTTGCTTTCATTCGAAAGTATTAAATCTTACAAACGTTAATTTAAGTTAAATTTAAGTTAATGCAAGTTTAAAAATTGGATGAGGTGCACAAAATGGAAAAAACCGGGGCAGGAGGCCCCGGCGGCAGGCTATTCGTTGAAGGGGGCGGCGTGGTCCACAACGGCCTGAATCACATTCAGCGCGCCGTGGTGGTTATTGTCATCGGTCGCAAAGCGGGAGATGGCCTTGATGCTATCGGCGGCGTTGCCCATAGCGAAAGAGTACTTCACCAGCTTCAGCATTTCGGCGTCGTTGCCGCTGTCGCCAATCGCCACGCACTCCTGCGGCGAGATGTGCCAGCGTTTCAGCAGGCGGCTGATACCGTTAGCTTTATGCAGGCCGGGGATAATTAAATCGACGAAGCCAAAGCCGCTGGTCACCGGCTTCATGATGCCGTCCAGCGAGACGTGCAGCTTATCAATAAGCTGCGGGATATCGCTGTCCGGCAGGTTAAGCGAGAACTTAAACAGCGTGTCGTCGATATCATGGTAACTGGCGATGCGCTGCAGACGATGATAGTGCTTTGACATCAGCGCGACGAAGCTGTCGGGCGCGCGGTCGCTGACGTAGGCGCTTTCAAGGCCGCAGGCGACGAAGTTGAGCTGCGGGTCTTTGAGCAGCTCGCCGATCACAATCTGCGACTCATGGCGGGTCAGCTCGCCGTGAAACAGCTGCCGGCCGTGCTCGTACACCAGCGCGCCATTCTCGGCGACGAAGGAGATCTGCTCGCGAATTTCCGGGAAAAAGGAGATCAGCTGGTAGTACTGATTGCCGCTGGCGACAACGAATTCAATACCCTGCTTATTGAGCTGCGCGAACTGCGCAAGAAAACGCGAGCGGTCATACTGCTTGGCGTCATTGAGAAAAGTTCCGTCCATATCAGTGACGATAACTTTAATGGTCATACCTATGCTCCTGGCTTAACTGCGACCAGTAACATTCTAATTACAATGTGACCCAAAGCACAAATTTATTTCGAATGAAAGGCTACCCGCCGTCTTTGCGGCTTCCTGCCGCGCAAAATCCAAAACCGGCGAGGAGCGGGTAGCCCGGCCAGGCGTAGCGCCAGCCGGGTGTTGTGTGATGCGGGGTCCGCTCTACAGCGTATGCTCGGTACGGGCGATAATATCGTCCTGGGCATCCGGCGACAGGGCGGTAAAGAACGCCGAGTAGCCGGCGACGCGAACCACTAAATCACGATACTGGTCAGGGTGTTTCTTCGCGTCCAGCAGCGTTTCGCGCGAGACGATGTTGTACTGGATATGCCAGCCTTTGTGCACCTCGAAGAAGGTGCGCAGCAGCACCATCAGCTTCTGCTTATCGGACTCGTTCTCCAGCGTCGCCGGGTTGAGCTTCTGATTCAGCAGCACGCCGCCGAGAATCGCCCCGGTGGGGAGCTTACCGACCGAGCTAATCACCGCGGTTGGCCCGAGGTGGTCGGTGCCGGAAGCCGGGCTTGCCCCTTCGGCCAGCGGAGAGTGGGCTTTGCGTCCATCCGGGGTAGCCATCGTCTGGGCGCCAAACGGCACGTTGGCGGAAATAGACGAGGTCCCGGCGTAGTAGTTCCCGCCAATCGGGCCGCGGCCGTAGCGCGGGTTATGGTAATGCTTCAGCTCGTCGATATAGGTTTGATAGGCGCGGGCCAGCAGGGCGTCGACGCTGTCCTCATCGTTGCCGTACTTCGGTGCGCCGTTGATTAAGCGCTGGCGCAGCTGCTCGTGGGTCAGCCCTTCGAAGTCCTCCGCGAGGGCTGTCGCCAGCTGCTGCTGGCCGATGGCGCCCTGCTCAAAGACCAGCTTTTTCACCGCCACCAGGCTATTACCGAGGTTGGCGATCCCGACCTGCAGACCGGAAACCCAGTCATACTTCGCGCCGCCCTGTTTGATGCTTTTCGCCCGCTCGATGCAGTCATCCACCAGCGCGGAGCAGAGAATATCGTGTACGTTCTCTTCCAGCATGGTATCGACGACGTACTCAATTTCGATCGACTTACGCGTGTAGTAGCGGATCTGGGTATCCCAGTCGGCCAGCACCTGCTCGAAGCTGCCGAAGTTGCCTTTCGATAGCGCGTGCTCCTGCGGCAGAAACACCTGGCCGCTGGTGGCGTCGCGGCCGCCTTCCAGCGCGGCCAGCATCACGCGGGCGAAGTTGATAAAGCTCATCCCGGTGCAGCGATAGCCCCATTTGCCGCCCACGGCGGTTTCGATACAGCCAATCGCCGCGTAGTCGTAGGCATCCTGAGGCTCAATCCCGAGCTTGATGAACTCTGGAATAACGATCTCATCGTTATTGAACGCCGGCATGCCGAAGCCGCAGCGAATGACCTGCACGCAGGCATCGAGGAAGTCGTTGCTCATCCCGGCGTGGTAGCGCACGCTGAGGTTGGGCTGAGTCGAGCGCAGACGCCCGCAGGATTCGAGGATCGCGTACGAGAGCGGGTTCACCGCATCCTGCGGCTGGCCGTCGCGCAGGTTCTGGCCGCCGATGGTGACGTTCTGATACAGCGGGCTGCCCGCGGATGCTTTGGAGTGCGAGCCGGAGCGGATCTTGTTCACTTCCAGCAGCTTCAGCCAGCAGCTGTGCAGCAGCTCGATGGCATGCTCGCGGTCCAGCGACTGCTGGAGCTCGACGTCGCGACGGTAGTAAGGATACAGGTACTGATCCATACGGCCGAAGGAGACCGAATGGCCGTTGGATTCAATCTGCAGGATCAGCTGAATGAAGTAGCACAGCTGCAGCGCCTGCCAGAAGGTTTTCGGCGGCTCGTGGGCAACGATCTCGCAGCCTTCGGCGATAGTCAGCAGCTCGTCGCGGCGGGAGGCGCGGGTTTCTTCCGCCGCCATGCTGCGCGCCAGTTCGGCAAAGCGCGTGCTGTGATTGCTGACCGCCTCCAGCACGATATCAATGGCCTTAAGGAACTGCTCGCCGTGCAGATCCTCCAGCACGGTCAGGTTAATACGCGAGCGGCGTTCGGCGACCTTAGCGCGCATGCCGTCGAGGCCTTTTTCCAGCAGCAGCGGATAGTTCACCGCGAGGTGAGCATCGCCGGAAGTCATGTTGCCTTCCGCTTTAATAATTCCGGCGGCGAGCAGCGCTTTTTGTTCATCGGTGAACATCCCGTAGCAGCGATCCTGCACGGTCTGACCGCGCCACCACGGGCAGATTTCATGCAGGATGCGCTTGTTCTCTTCGCTGACCGCGAAACCGGCGCCGGGACGATCGGCGAGATCGTCAATCTCCTTCTCAATCCAGCTGACGGTGTATTCCGGGAAAATTGGCGCCGCGCGCACTTCGCTGGCCTGGTTGCCGACGATCAGCTCGTCGTGTTTGATCCAGATGGTGCGTTCTGCCAGATGGTGGGCCAGCGCCAGCGCGCGGCGTACCGGGATCGGCTTATCCAGGTGCTGCTGATAAGCGGCGGTATAGTGCCGCGCCCGTTCGGTGCAGACCGGCGGCTTAACGATATGTACCAGCGCGGTTTTATGCGCCTGAATGCGGGGGCTTAGCGTATCCAGTTTCAGAGTGGTCATCATTTTATCCTCGTAGAGTAGCCGTTAAACCTTTGCTCTGAGCGTAGGTCTGCGCGAAGGCGAGCAGCTCGGGGGCAGCAAGGGGTTTGTCCGGAGCGGTATAGGGCTGACTGAGTAACTGATATTTGTTCATTCCCAGCGTGTGGTACGGCAGGAAGTGGATCTCGCCAACCTGCAGACGGTCGGCGGCAAAGTCGGTAATCGCGGCAATCGTCGCCTCATCGGCGTTGAAGCCCTGAATCAGCGGGACGCGGATGATGATTTTCTTCCCCGCCTGCGCCACGCGCTGCAGGTTATCGAGCACCCGGCCGGCGCTGCCGTCGGTCCACTCTTTGAAAATGGCTTCGTTGACGTGCTTGAGGTCGGCGAGGAACAGGTCAACATAGGGCAGCGAGGGCTCAACGTATTTCCACGGCACGTGCAGGCAGGTTTCGACCGCGGTATGAATCCCCGCCGCGCGGCTGGCCTGCAGCAGCTGCCGCGCCAGCTCGGGATTCATAAACGGCTCGCCGCCGGAAAGGGTCACGCCGCCGCCGCTGCGATCGTAAAAAGGCTTATCGCGCAGCACCGTGGCCATAATCTGCGCCACCTCTTTTTCTTCGCCGCATACGCTGAGGGCGGTTGTCGGGCAGCAGTCGCGCAGCCGCTCATAGCCTTCGGCGGTGAGCTTCTGGCGGTGGATAATCAGGCCGTCGAGTTTACGGGTTATCACATCCGGCGCGGCCTGCTGGCACAGATCGCAGCCCGCAAGGCACAGGCGGGCGTCGTACAGCACATCCGCCGTGCGGGAGCGGCTTTCCGGGTTTTGACACCAGCGGCAGCCCAGCGAGCAGCCTTTAAGGAATACGACGGTGCGGATCCCAGGGCCGTCATGGGTTGAGTAGCGCTGAATGTTGAAAATCATGAAGGCCCCCCTTTTTTTGCATATGAAGATTAAATGACTTTCGAATGAAAGTTGTATTGATGCAAATCAACAAGCGGGGCGGGCCGCTGCGGCGAAGAGGGGAAAGTCGCGGTCGATCACAAATTTTCCGGCGACGGCCGCCGCCGGAGAAGGGCTAGCGGCTGGCGCAAACCTCGCACTGCGGGTCGCGCATTAGCTTCATTTCGCGGAACTGACAGGTCATGGCGTCGTACATGACCAGCTTGCCCGCGGCAGGCGTGCCGTACTGAGTTAAGACTTTAATGGCCTCCATCGCCTGTAGGGAGCCAATGACGCCGACCAGCGGCGCCATCACGCCGGCCTCAACGCAGGTGAGGGCATTCTCGCCGAACAGCCGGCTCAGGCAGCGATAGCAGGGCTCGTTATCCTGATACATAAAGACGCTGATTTGCCCCTCCATGCGAATCGCGGCGCCGGAGACCAGCGGCGTTTGATGCTGAAAACAGCCCGCGTTGAGCTGATTGCGTATCGCCACGTTATCGGTACAGTCGAGCACCAGATCGTGGGCGGCGATCTGCGCCGCCAGCGCCTGCTGGTCCAGCAGCGCATTCAGCGGGGTGAGCCGTACGTGGGGGTTGATCCGCGCCAGCGAATCGCGGGCTGAGTCCACCTTCGGCAGACCGATAGCGGCATCGCTGTGCAGCGTCTGGCGCTGTAGATTGGAGAGCGAGACGCTATCGAAATCGAGCAGGGTAAGCTCGCCGACGCCGGCCGCCGCCAGATACTGGGCGGCAGCGCAGCCCAGGCCACCGAGGCCGACCACCAGCACCCGGGCGCCTTTCAGCCGCTCCTGACCGTCAAAATCGAAATTGCGCAGGATTATCTGCCGGTTGTAGCGCAGCATCTCCTCATCGCTCAGCTCGACGTCCATCACAGCCCTCCGAAGAGGTGGTTAAAGGGTTCGACTTCGACCCACTCGCCCGCTTCCACGTTACCGCGCTCGCGCTCCAGCACGATAAAGCAGTTACCCTGGCTAAATGAGCTGAAAATGTGTGAGCCCTGATGACCGGTGGAGGTCACCACCAGCTCGCCGTCCGGGTTACGCTGCAGCACGCCGCGCTGGAAGTCGAGGCGTCCCGGGGATTTTTTCAGTCGCGTCGCCGCCCGCACACGGAGGCGCATCGGCTGCGCGCCGCCCGCGCTGCCGCTCAGTTTTGCCAGCAGCGGCAGCACCAGCTGATAGAAGGTGAGGGTGGCGGAAACCGGATTGCCCGGCAGGCCGCAGAACCAGCTGTGGCTGAGCTTGCCGAAAGCAAAAGGTTTACCGGGCTTGATCGCCAGCTTCCAGAAGCCGATTTCGCCGAGCTCCTCAAGGATCTCTTTGGTGTAATCCGCTTCGCCGACCGAGACGCCGCCCGAGCTAATCACCACATCGGCCTGCTGGTCGGCGGCGATAAACGCCGCGCGCAGTTTTGCCGGGTCGTCGGCAATAATGCCGAGGTTGATCACCTCGCAGCCCAGCTGCTGGAGCATCAGGTGCACCGCCAGGCGGTTGGTATCGTAGATTTGCCCGTCGCCAAGCGGTTGGCCCGGCAGCTGCAGCTCGTCGCCGGTAGAGAATACCGCCACGCGAACTTTGCGCACTACCTCGACGTCGGCGATGCCCAGCGACGCCAGCACCGGCAGCTCCGCGACGGTCAGCGGCGTACCTGCCGGGAATACCACCGCGCCGTGAGCGATATCTTCGCCGCGACGACGAATATTCTGGCCGGGTTTTACCGCGGCGATGAAGCGAACGCCGTCGGCGGTTTGCTCGGTCTCTTCCTGCATCACCACCGCATCGCAGCCCTGCGGAACCGGCGCGCCGGTCATAATGCGAATGCAGGTTCCCGCAGGCCAGGCAGCGTGGAACGGCTGGCCGGCGAACGCTTTACCGGCGACCGGCAGCGCCGCGCCGTCGGCAAGATCGGCGAGGCGTACGGCGTAGCCGTCCATGGCCGAGTTGTCAAACCCGGGGACGTCCAGCGGCGAAACGAGATCATGGGCGGTCACGCGCGAAAAGGCCTGTAACAGCGGCACGGTTTCCACCGTATTCAGCGGCGTAATACGGTTGAGCATCTGGGTCAGGGCTGTGTCGAGAGGCATCAGTCCGGCGGTAAAATCCATGGGTTTCTCCTGCGGGCAAACATCGAAAACGCCTATTATGGCAGAAAAGTGCGGGCGGCTATATGCCACCTGGGTACAGGCTTTACATCACCGTCCGCTCTTTCTATATTCAAAAATTGTATAGGACAGTCAGCACGATAATGATATCTATACACTTTATTATTTAAGCTCGCTTTGCGGGGGCTGAGACCTGATGCGGCGTGAATAAATAGCGAACCCGCGGTGGATCGGTGCAGCATGAAGGAATGGCGGAATGAGCAAGGCGGTGATAGCAATTCACGGTGGCGCAGGGGCAATCACCCGATCGCAGCTGACGCCGGAGCGCGAACGGCAGTTCATGGCGGCGCTGTCGGCGATTGTCGATAGCGGGCAGAAAATGCTGGCGGCGGGCGCCAGCGCGCTGGACACGGTCACCGAGGCGGTGCGCCAGCTGGAGGAGTGTCCGCTGTTTAACGCCGGGATCGGCTCGGTGTTTACCCGGGACGCCACCCATGAGCTCGACGCCTGCGTGATGGACGGCAACAGCCTGCATGCTGGAGCGGTTGCCGGCGTTAAGCATCTGCGCAACCCGGTACTGGCCGCGCGGCTGGTGCTGGAACAGAGCCCGCACGTGCTGCTGATTGGCGAAGGGGCGGAAGCGTTCGCCGCCTCGCACGGTATGGCGCGGGTGGAAAACGATCTATTTTCGACGACCGAGCGCCGTCTGCAGCTACAGCAGGCGCAGGAAGACGATGAGGTCGTCCTCGACCACGGCGCAGCGCCGCTGGACGAGCGGCATAAAATGGGCACCGTCGGCGCGGTAGCGCTGGATATCGCCGGCAACCTTGCCGCCGCCACGTCCACCGGCGGGATGACCAATAAGCTCCCCGGGCGCGTTGGCGATAGCCCGCTGCCCGGAGCCGGCTGCTACGCCAATAACGCCAGCGTGGCGGTCTCCTGTACCGGCACCGGCGAGGTGTTTATCCGCACCCTCGCGGCCTACGATATCGCCGCGCTCATGGAGTACGCGAACCTGAGCCTGCATGAGGCCTGTGAGCGGGTGGTGATGGAGAAGCTTCCGGCGCTCGGCGGCAGCGGCGGGCTGATTGCCATCGACAGAGAAGGCAACGTGGTGCTGCCGTTTAACAGCGAAGGGATGTATCGGGCCTGGTGCTACGCGGGCGATACGCCCACTATTGGTATTTATCGGGAATAAGGGGGAAGGGACGTTGCCGCATAGTCAAGAAATCGACGCCAGTGATGTTCTGGCGGTGCGCGATCTGAACGTGGCGTTTAGCCAGGAGCAGCAGACTTTTTCTGCGGTGCGGCATCTTTCGTTCAACCTGCGGCGCGGCGAAACGCTAGCCATTGTGGGCGAGTCGGGCTCGGGTAAGTCGGTCACCGCGCTGGCGCTGATGCGCCTGCTCGATGACGCCGTCAGTCAGGTCAGCAGCGACGCGCTGTGGCTGCGTCGGCGCAATAATCAGGTCATTGCGCTTGGCGAACAGTCCGCTTCGGCAATGCGCCACGTGCGCGGGGCGGATATTGCGATGATTTTCCAGGAGCCGATGACCTCGCTGAATCCGGTGTTTACCATCGGGGAACAGATTGCCGAGTCTATTCGTCTTCACCAGCGGCTGGGTCATGACGAGGCGCTGCGCGAAGCGAAGAAAATGCTCGACCAGGTGCGGATACCGGAGGCGGAAGCGATGCTGTCACGCTATCCGCATCAGCTCTCCGGCGGGATGCGCCAGCGGGTGATGATCGCCATGGCGCTCTCCTGCCGTCCGGCGGTGCTGATTGCCGACGAGCCCACCACCGCGCTGGATGTCACCATCCAGGCGCAGATCCTCCAGCTGATTGCCGTGCTGCAAAAAGAGATGGAGATGGGGGTTATTTTTATTACTCACGATATGGGCGTCGTGGCCGATATCGCCGACCGCGTGCTGGTGATGTACCGCGGCGAAGCGGTGGAGAGCGGGACGGTCGAGGAGATTTTCCGCGCGCCTGAGCACCCTTACACCCAGGCGCTGCTGGCAGCCGTCCCGCGCTTAGGCTCGATGCGCGGCAGCGACCTGCCGCGCCGCTTCCCGCTGCTCAATCAACGCGCGGCTGATGAAGGCGAACAGGATACCGTCGTCGCCGGCGAGCCGATTCTGCAGGTACGCGACCTGGTGGCGCGTTTCCCGCTGCGCAGCGGCATTTTGAACCGGATTACCCGCGAGGTGCATGCCGTTGAAAAGGTGAGCTTTGACCTCTGGCCGGGAGAAACCTTGTCGCTGGTCGGCGAGTCCGGCTGCGGCAAATCCACCACCGGTCGGGCGCTGCTGCGGCTGGTGGCGACCGAGAGTGGGACTATCGTATTTAACGGCGAACGTATCGATACCCTGGCCGGCGGCAGGCTCCAGGCGCTGCGCCGCGATATTCAGTTTATTTTCCAGGACCCGTATGCCTCGCTCGATCCGCGGCAAACGGTGGGCTACTCGATTATGGAGCCGCTGCGCGTACACGGGCTGCTGGAAGGCGAGGCGGCCCGCCAGCGCGTCGCCTGGCTTCTTGAGCGCGTCGGCCTGCAGCCTGAACACGCCTGGCGCTACCCGCACGAGTTTTCCGGCGGCCAGCGCCAGCGCGTATGCATTGCGCGGGCGCTGGCGCTGAATCCAAAGGTGGTGATTGCCGATGAATCGGTTTCGGCGCTAGACGTCTCGATTCGCGCGCAGATTATCAACCTGATGCTCGATTTACAGCGTGAAATGGGCATCGCCTTTTTGTTTATTTCCCACGATATGGCGGTGGTTGAACGTATCAGCCATCGCGTTGCGGTGATGTATCGCGGGCGGATCGTTGAGATTGGCCCGCGTCGCGCCGTGTTTGAAAACCCGCAGCATCCCTATACCCGCAAGCTGATGGCCGCCGTACCGGTGGCCGACCCGGCGCATCGTCATCCGCAGCGCGTACTGCTCTCTGACGAGCTGCCGGGCAATATCTATAAGCGAGGGGAAGAGGTAGCCAGCGCGCCGCTACAACAGGTAGGGCCTGGGCATTTCGTTGCCCGGGAACCTGCCGCCGGCGTTCTGGGAAGATAACAACGACACCAATAACGCAGCATTTCAGGAGAACAACATGACACAACGCGTATCACGCAAATGGTTGCTGGCGCTGGGCGTCGCTTCGGCGCTGGCGACGGCGCCGGCGCTGGCCGCAAAAGATCTGGTGGTGGCGGTCGGCTCTAACTTCACGACCCTCGACCCTTATGATGCCAACGACACCTTATCCCAGGCCGTTGCCAAGTCGTTCTATCAGGGGCTGTTCGGCCTTGATAAAGAGATGAAGCTGAAAAACGTTCTCGCGGAAAGCTATACCGTTTCGCCCGACGGCCTGGTCTACACCATTAAGCTGCACCCGGGGGTGAAGTTCCAGGACGGTACCGATTTTAACGCCGAAGCGGTGAAGGCTAACCTCGACCGCGCCAGCAATCCGGATAATCATCTCAAGCGCTATAACCTGTACAAAAATATCGCCAGCACCGAGGCGGTTGATCCGACGACGGTAAAAATCACCCTCAGGCAGCCTTTCTCGGCGTTTATCAATATCCTTGCCCATCCGGCAACGGCGATGATCTCTCCGGCGGCGCTGAAAAAATATGGCAAAGAGATTGGTTTTCATCCTGTCGGTACCGGCCCGTATCAGCTCGATACCTGGAACCAGACCGATTTTGTGAAGGTGACGAAGTTTGCCGGCTACTGGCAGCCAGGCCTGCCGAAGCTCGACTCCATCACCTGGCGTCCGGTGGTGGATAACAACACCCGCGCCGCGATGCTGCAAACCGGCGAAGCGCAGTTTGCCTTCCCGATCCCCTACGAGCAGGCGCCGCTGCTGGCGAAAAACGACAAGCTGGAGCTGGTTGCCAGCCCGTCGATCATGCAGCGTTATATCAGCATGAACGTCACGCAGAAGCCGTTTGATAACCCGAAGGTGCGCGAGGCGATTAACTACGCCATCAACCGCCAGGCGCTGGTGAAGGTCGCCTTCGCCGGGTACGCCACCCCGGCGACCGGCGTCGTGCCGCCGTCTATCGCCTATGCCGAGACCTTTAAAGCGTGGCCGTACGATCCGGCTAAGGCCCGCGAGCTGCTCAAAGAGGCCGGTTTCCCTAACGGATTCAGCACCACGCTGTGGTCATCGCATAACCACAGCACCGCTCAGAAGGTGCTGCAGTTTACCCAGCAGCAGCTGGCGCAGGTGGGCATTAAAGCGCAGCTGACGGCGATGGATGCCGGCCAGCGCGCGGCGGAAGTGGAAGGCAAAGGACAGAAAGAGAGCGGAGTACGCATGTTCTACACCGGCTGGTCGGCCTCGACCGGTGAAGCCGACTGGGCGCTGTCGCCGCTTTTCGCCTCACAAAACTGGCCGCCGACCCTGTTTAATACCGCCTTCTACGGCAATCCGCAGGTGGATAAAGACCTGACCGACGCCCTGAAAACGACCGATGCGCAGGAAAAAACGCGGCTCTACAAACAGGCCCAGGACATTATCTGGAAAGAGTCGCCGTGGGTGCCGCTGGTGGTGGAAAAACTGGTCTCCGCGCACAGTAAGAATCTGAGCGGTTTTTATATTCAGCCGGATACCGGATTCAGCTTTGAGCAGGCGGATTTAGCCCAGTGACGGTTGTTACCTTTATCCCGACCCTCTCCCCCGCGGGGAGAGGCCGCCGGGCCTTGCTCCCTCTGCCATTCGCGCAGAGGGTTCGGGTGAGGAGAGGCGATGCTTAATTATGTGATTAAACGCCTGCTGGGACTGATTCCCACCCTGCTGATTGTGGCGGTGCTGGTTTTTCTGTTTGTACATATGCTGCCCGGCGACCCGGCGCGGCTGATTGCCGGACCGGAAGCCGATGCGCAGGTCGTCGCGATGGTGCGCGAGCAGCTGGGGCTCGATCGGCCGCTGCACGTCCAGTTCTGGCACTATATCACCAGCGTGCTGCAGGGGGATTTTGGCATCTCGATGGCGTCGCGTCGCCCGGTGAGTAGCGAAATCGCCAGCCGCTTTATGCCGACGCTGTGGCTGACGCTTGCCAGCATGAGCTGGGCGGTGGTGTTTGGTATGGCGGCGGGGATTGCCGCCGCGGTCTGGCGCAATCGCTGGCCGGACCGGCTGGGGATGGCGCTGGCGGTGACCGGTATTTCCTTTCCGGCTTTTGCCCTCGGGATGCTGCTGATGCAGGTCTTCTCCGTCGAACTTGGCTGGCTGCCGACGGTGGGCGCCGATAGCTGGCGGCACTATATTCTGCCCTCCGTGACCCTGGGCGCGGCGGTAGCCGCGGTGATGGCGCGCTTCACCCGCGCATCTTTCGTCGATGTGCTGCACGAGGACTATATGCGCACCGCGCGGGCGAAAGGGGTCAGCGAGACGCTGGTGGTGCTTAAGCACGGCCTGCGCAATGCGATGATCCCGGTGGTGACGATGATGGGGCTGCAGTTTGGCTTCCTGCTCGGCGGCTCGATCGTGGTGGAGAAAGTCTTCAACTGGCCGGGGCTCGGCAGGCTGCTGGTTGATTCGGTCGAGATGCGCGACTATCCGGTGATTCAGGCGGAAGTACTGCTGTTTTCGCTGGAATTTATTCTTATCAATTTAGTGGTGGACGTGCTGTATGCCGCCATTAACCCGGCTATCAGGTACAAGTAAGGTGCGATTGCTCAACTGGAGAAGGCAGGCGGTTATCAACGCCATGCCGGGGATCAAACCCGGTCAGATACGTACGCCGTGGCATGAGTTCTGGCGGCGCTTTCGCCGTCAGCCGGTGGCGATGGGCGCCGGCATTTTTGTTCTGCTGCTGATCGCGGTGGCCGTCGTGGCGCCGTGGGTAGCGCCGTTCGATGCGGAAAACTACTTTGACTACGATCGCCTCAACGACGGCCCGTCGATGCTGCACTGGTTCGGCGTCGATTCGCTGGGCCGGGATATCTTCAGCCGGGTGCTGGTCGGGGCGCAGATTTCGCTGGCGGCCGGGGTGCTGGCGGTGCTGATCGGCGCGGCAATCGGCACCGTACTCGGGCTGCTGGCCGGTTACTATGAAGGCTGGTGGGACAGGATAATTATGCGCATTTGCGACGTGCTGTTCGCGTTCCCGGGGATCCTGCTGGCGATCGCCGTGGTGGCGGTTATGGGGAGCGGGATGTCGAACGTGATCATCGCGGTGGCGATCTTCTCCATTCCGGCTTTTGCTCGCCTGGTGCGCGGCAATACGCTGGTCCTCAAGCAGCAGACTTTTATCGAGTCGGCGCGCAGCATCGGCGCCAGCGATGCGACGATCCTGTTCAGCCATATTCTGCCCGGCACGGTGTCGTCGATTGTGGTCTATTTCACCATGCGTATCGGGGTGTCGATAATCTCCGCCGCCAGCCTCTCATTCCTCGGCCTCGGCGCGCAGCCCCCGACCCCGGAATGGGGGGCAATGCTGAACGAAGCGCGGGCGGATATGGTGATGGCGCCGCACGTGGCGCTGTTCCCGGCGATTGCGATTTTCCTGACGGTGCTGGCGTTTAACCTGCTGGGCGACGGCCTGCGCGATGCGCTGGATCCGAAGATAAAGGGGTAGGGTGAGAGAGGAGTCCGGAGAGGGCGCGCCGCGCCGCCTCCGGAAAGCTCCGGCTGGCGCTGACGCGTAGCCGGAGTAAGAAGCGTATTAAACCCGGCTACCCCACAGGTCGTACTCGTCGGCATGCTCAACTTTGACCCGCAGCACGTCGCCCGGTTTCACTTTGGTTTCGCCGTTCAGATACACCGCGCCGTCGATTTCCGGGGCGTCGGCCATGCTGCGGCCAATGGCGCCTTCTTCGTCAACTTCGTCGATAAGTACCATGATTTCGCGGCCGACCTTCTCCTGCAGACGTTCGGCGGAAATCTGCTGCTGCAGCTGCATAAAGCGGTTCCAGCGCTCCTCTTTCACCTCTTCCGCAACCTGATCCGCCAGCTCGTTGGCGGTAGCGCCATCGACCGGGCTGTATTTAAAGCAGCCGACGCGGTCAAGGCGGGCTTCTTTCAGGAAGTCGAGCAGCATCTGGAAATCTTCTTCCGTTTCGCCCGGGAAGCCGACGATAAAGGTCGAACGCAGGGTCAGGTCAGGGCAGACTTCACGCCACTGCTTGATGCGCGCCAGCTGGCGATCGGCGGAGCCCGGGCGTTTCATCATCTTGAGGATCCGCGGGCTGGCGTGCTGCAGCGGGATATCGAGATACGGCAGGATTTTACCTTCCGCCATCAGCGGGATCACGTCGTCGACGTGCGGGTATGGATAAACGTAGTGCAGGCGCACCCAGATACCCAGTTTTGCCAGCTCTTCGCACAGGCTGACCATGCTGGTTTTCACCGGCATGCCGTTGTGGAAACCGGTGCGATGCTTCACATCGACGCCGTAGGCGGAGGTATCCTGAGAAATCACCAGCAGCTCTTTCACCCCGGCGTCGGCCAGGCGCTTAGCTTCAGACAGCACTTCGCCAATCGGACGGCTCACAAGATCGCCGCGCATGGACGGAATGATGCAGAACGTGCAGCGGTGGTTACAGCCTTCGGAAATTTTCAGGTAAGCGTAGTGGCGCGGCGTCAGCTTGACGCCCTGTTCCGGCACCAGGCTCAGGAACGGGTTGTGCTTCGGCTTCGGCGTGTAGTGGTGTACGTGCTCGAGAACCTGTTCGTAGCTGTGCGGGCCGGTGATCTCCAGCACTTTCGGGTGAACTTCGCGGATCTGGTCGACTTTTGCGCCCAGGCAGCCGGTAACGATCACTTTGCCGTTTTCTTTTAAGGCTTCGCCAATCGCTTCCAGCGACTCCTGAACGGCGCTATCGATAAAGCCGCAGGTGTTGACGATAACCATATCGGCGTTTTCGTAGGTAGGAACCACGTCATACCCTTCGGTGCGCAGTTCGGTCAGGATGCGTTCTGAGTCTACAAGGTTTTTCGGACAGCCAAGGGAGACGAAGCCGATCTTCGGCTGGTGCGTTACATTGCTCATAGCTTAAAAAGTGTTCAATTATTGGAATGGTCAGGGCAGGGATTCTACAGAGGTTGGTGGGAAAATTGTACTGGTATCTCCGTTTTCGCCATCGGTCGGGCGATATTTATCACCACCCGTTTCCCAGGAAGTGAAGAGGGGAAAGCATAGCCGGCGAAGGGCGGCTGAAGATGCGGTATAAAAAGTGATTGAGCATCGGTTTAGACGCGCTGTGCTAGCGTTATGCTTTTCTTTTCAGGTTATCCGTTTGCCGTTTTCTGAGTTGGTCCATGTTTAAAAAACGAAGTTGTATATTAGGTATTTCAATGATGGCCGCAGGGCCAGGGTATGCCGGGGAGCTTAATTTATATTCGATAAATACCGGTTCGTATGTCTACCACCTGACGGGAAATCATGGGCAGTATAACGAGCATTTTAATAATCAGTTTCTGTCAGTAGAGCGAAAGTTTTCGCCGGATTCCAGATATAGCGCGTTAGCCGGGACGATGAAAAATAGTTTTGACGATCGCTGCCTGTCGCTGGGTATGAGAAGAGACTGGGTTGCAGGCCAAAGCGGCTGGACGTTTAAAGGCGTATACGCCTACACCGGGGAATTCTTTTTTAAAGCGTTCAGCCACTGCGGCGACTCGGGGGCCTACCGGACGGCGAAGAAGTTAACCGGCGTAGGCTTCTCCCCGTATGTTTATCATGGCCTGCAATATAACTTTACGGATTATTTTGGCGTTGAGGGCGGAATTATTATTCCGGCGATTTTCGTTATGAGTGTTCAGTGGAGTTTCTGCTAAGCAGTATTATCCCCAGTCGCATGTAATAATATTATTTCGGCTTGTGCACTGCGGCCTGTTCAGCCGTATGTCGGGTAGGTCGTCCTCTTTTTTATCTAAAGGGTAGCAGCTGCAAAGTACCAAAATACAGCAGAGCATCAGCAAAGGGCGGAGCATATATTGATCCTGAAAGTGAGCGCCGGACGTTGATATCTGGCGTCATCCCTGTCCAGCGTAGAATATCGCCTGATAAGACGGGCATGCCCGGTAATACCGATACAACAGTTCGGGAACTTACCGGCCCTGGGCGCTGCCCGAACTGCCTTTATTCGTCGGGATTAAAGATTGCCGTACAGGCTAATCAGCACATTAATATGTACGGTGAGCGCCAGCATAATCAGCATGGCGATAAGGAACACAATCCCTAACCGCAGCACTCTGATCTTTTGCTCATTGATGCTTAAATCAGGGCAATGGCGGATTTTTTTACGCTGATACAAATACATAAGGCAGAGGGTGACGTAGATAACCGGTGACAGAATATGGAGGTAACTGTATGACCAAAGTAATAATTCACTGGTGCCCATAGCAATGAGCCAGACGAGGATAAATATCATGCTGCTTTCCGTAATAGGTAGAAGATTGGCGTGTTATTTTCTTTTGAAGAAAAAGTAAACTGAAAAAATGACATCGAAGAAAATCCACAGGCCGCTAAGAAAGAGGATGTGCTTGAATGCGCTAATCCAGAAGGTCGCGTCGCGGATAATTCTGTGATCCGCAAAGGGGGCCGCAGAGCTAAAATAGAGCACGTAGATGCTGACGGCCAGCATCAGAACGTTCATTACGATAAATAATGTAAATACGATGCTGCCAGTATGTGTTTTTTTACTATTTTTAAGTTTCATATTCTCTGTCATGGTCAGTGGATAAACAGGTTAATGGTCACCGGCTGATTTTACATTGCAGGCGATCTCAGGTTATTTTATGGGCTATTTAACGGGCGCTATTTTCCCTACGCTACCGGCAGTGGTTCCGCCATTTACGGGCTGTCTTTACAGGTTTCGTGGGAAGGCGCGAGGATTTATCTCTGGCTCCTGATGCCGGTCGTTAATGCTAACGTGGGATGTATCAAAATAATAATCATGATGCGTAACAGGCTCTGAATCCAGAGGGGTTATGAAAATAAAAATGAGTGCTGACAGCACAATTATTATCATCATTATTTTCATAAGAACGCCTGGTATGGTTTATAGGGATCTATATTCTGCTGCGTTGTGCCGGGTATGTATACTGTAAAAATAGTTTTCTCTCTTCCGTTTGCTATCCATTTAGCATCTTGTCCGAATGATGGGCTAATGTTAAATAAAAATAAATCACTATTTATATAGTTGTTAGCAGCTGCGGATGTAAAATATTTACCGGCAGGCCGGGATCGCGGCCTTAATATCCTGCTGATATCCGCAGATGCTTCGCGGATATCCGGTTTATTATGCCCACGGATCTTTTCTTATTTTCCGCCGACTCGACCGGCGTCTGTTCATATTGCGTCGGGGGAGCGGCCTTTCTCTTACCTCTATATTGGCCGTTTGCTCCCTTTGCGCGCCAGGTTTTGCGCTATATCGCCGCGGTTGCGCTATCGAACCGCTGAGCGGCGCGTCAATGTTCGCCGGATGGCATCCCGGCAGGCGGCGCATTTCGACAGATTTAAACATTATCGCAACATTGTAAATGATGTTAATTAACCGGGAATTATTGACCTCGCGCATGACTTTGCGCAAAAAACGACCATATTATAATTATGGTAATGGACGACAGAGGAGGAACCATGATGACCGTTGACAGACTGTACCGTAACCTTTTGAATAAGCTGATTAATGCCAACATTGATCTCGATGCTTATCTGCAGCTACGCAAAGCTAAAGGCTATATGTCAGTCAGCGAGAACGAGCATCTGCGTGATAACCTGTTTGAGCTTTGTTGTGAAATGCGTGAACACGCGCCGCGATTGCAGCACGCTGTTACGCCGGAGGAAAGGGAAGCTCTTCGCCTTGCGGGTGAATTCGTTGCTTCCGCAGCGGTTTGCCTGATGAGCGGGCATCACGATTGTCCGTCTTATATTGCGGTTAACGTAGAGACGCTAGAACGCTGCCTGGCAGGATTGTCGCTAAACATTCATAAACTGAATGCATCAGCGCCAATAACCCGCGTCTGAATTCAGGGGGGCATGCCCCCCCTGCTTAATGTTATGTAAAGCTCCCCCTGCCGATCCCCTTCGCTGGCTACCCTTATTTCATTGCTGATAAAAGGAGTGTGCCATGCGCCAGACCGTCGCCCTGATAGCCCTTACCGCTCTGCTGTTACCTGCCGCCGCCGTCGCCCAGAAGGTGCACGTTGAGGTTTTGCAAAATAAGCTCGAACATCCGTGGGCGCTGGCGTTTCTCCCCGACCGGCAGGGGATACTTATCACCCTACGCGGCGGCGAGCTGAAGCTCTGGCGCCAGGGGGAGGGGCTGTCGCCGGCTATTTCCGGCGTACCTCAGGTGTGGGCCAGCGGGCAGGGCGGGTTGCTGGACGTGGCGCTGGCGCCGGACTTTATCCACTCCCGGAAGGTGTGGCTGAGCTACGCGGAAGCCGGTGACGATGGCAAAGCGGGAACCGCGGCAGGATACGGCCGCCTGAGTGAGGATCGTCGGCGGCTGGAGAATTTTCGGGTGGTCTTTCGCCAGCAGCCGAAGCTCTCCACCGGCAACCACTTTGGCGGGCGTCTGGCGTTTGACGGTAAGGGGCACCTGTTTATCGGCTTAGGGGAGAATAACCAGCGGGCGACGGCCCAGGATCTGGACAAGCTGCAGGGCAAGGTGGTGCGTTTGACCGAGGCGGGAGAGGTTCCGGCGGATAATCCGTTTGTCGGCCGCGCCGACGCAAGGCCGGAAATTTGGGCCTACGGGATCCGTAACCCGCAGGGAATGGCGATCAATCCGTGGAGCGATACCCTGTGGCTCAATGAACACGGCCCGCGCGGCGGGGATGAGATTAACATCCCGCAGAGAGGTAAGAACTACGGCTGGCCGCTGGCGACGCACGGCATAAATTACAGCGGTCTGCCTATCCCGGAAGCTCAGGGAACGGCGGTGGACGGAACCGAAGCGCCGCTGTTTGTCTGGAAAACGTCGCCCGCGGTGAGCGGCATGGCCTTCTACGATTCCGCAACCTTCCCCCAGTGGCGGCACAAGCTGTTTATCGGCGCGCTGAAGGACCAGTCGCTGATTGTCCTCGACGTAAAGGGCAATAGCGTCAGCGAAGAGGCGCGAATTCTGCGCGATCGCGGCCAGCGTATCCGCGATGTTCGCGTCGGACCCGATGGCTATCTGTACGTCCTGACCGACGAATCCAACGGCGAACTGCTGAAGGTCAGCCCGCAGAGTTAGCCTCAGGTGACCGGGATCGCCACGACGCTGCGCCAGGCCGGGCGTTCGTTAATCTGCTGATACCAGCGCTGCAGGTTCGGGCGCGGTTGCCAGGTCGTTACGATGGTCATCAGGTTGTAGACGAACGGCGCAACGGCAATATCGCCGAGGCCAAACGACTCGCCGGACAGCCACGGGAATACCGCCAGCTCGGCGTCGAGGATGGCGAAGAGCGCTTCACAGGCGGCGATACCGGCGGCAATTGTCGCAGGGTCGCGTTTTTCCTCCGGCGTTCTCACCAGCCCCATCAATACCGGGCGGTGGGCGGGCGAGAGCGAGCCGTTGGCCCAGTCCATCCATTTGTCGCCCTGCGCCCGCTGGACCGGATCGTCAACCCACAGGCGGTTTTGCCCGTACTGCGCCGCCAGATAGCGAATAATGGCGTTCGACTCCCACAGCACGAGGTCATCGTCCTTCAGCAGCGGCACCAGACCGTTCGGGTTCATCGCCAGATACTCCGCGTCGTGATTCACACCAAACTCCAGCCCCGCCATAATCTGCTGATAGGGAAGGTCCAGCTCTTCCAGCACCCAGCGTACTTTTTTCACGTTAGTCGAATTGTTTCTACCCCATAGCGTAATCATATCGGTTCCCGTCAGTTATTGAGCCGTCGTTGCAGCAAGGTGAGTCATCATGTTGGAATAAAGTTAATATATAGGCAATCGCGATCAAAAAAATTGCTCTGTTTTCAGCAAGACGCGAGGTTATTGAGTAAACTTTAAAAACTTTACCAACTCGCTGTTTCTTTAAGGTCATTTGTACGCTTTACTCACCGGCTGCTGCTGCGCCGATAGAGTGCTGCGGCATATTTTGTTTGGAAAGGATACTTGGGTGGCTCTTATGACGCATGATGCTTTTTCCCTTCGCGGCCTCGCGGCAGGCTGCGCTCTTCTCGTTCTCGTTGCGCCTGCGGTTCAGGCTGCAGAACAACTCCCCGATGCCCCATCGATTGATGCGCGAGCCTGGGTCCTGATGGACTACGCCAGCGGCAAGGTGCTCAGCGAAGGCAATGCCGATGAAAAACTCGATCCGGCAAGTCTGACCAAAATTATGACCAGCTATGTCGTTGGGCAGGCGCTGAAAGCGGGCAAGATTAAATCTACCGATATGGTGACCGTGGGTCGCGATGCCTGGGCAACCGGCAACCCGGCGCTGCGCGGCTCATCGGTGATGTTCCTCAAACCGGGTATGCAGGTGTCGGTTGAGGATCTCAATAAGGGCGTCATCATTCAGTCCGGCAACGATGCCAGCATTGCGATTGCCGACTATGTCGCAGGAAGCCAGGATGCGTTTGTTAGCCTGATGAACGGCTATGCGCAGAAAATGGGCCTGGCGAATACCACCTTTATGACCGTGCACGGCCTTGATGCGCCGGGTCAGTTCAGTACCGCCCGCGATATGGCGCTGCTGACCAAAGCGATGATCCACGACGTCCCTGAAGAGTACGCTATCCATAAAGAAAAAGAGTTTACCTTCAATAAGATCCGTCAGCCTAACCGTAACCGCCTGCTGTGGAGCTCCAACCTCAACGCCGATGGCGTGAAAACGGGGACCACAACCGGAGCGGGCTATAACCTGGTCTCCTCGGCAACGCAGGGCGACATGCGCCTGATTGCCGTAGTGCTGGGCACCAAAACCGACCGTATTCGCTTTAACGAGTCAGAAAAGCTGCTGACCTGGGGCTTCCGCTTCTATGAAACCGTGACGCCCATTAAGCCGGACGCCACCTTTATCACCCAGCGCGTGTGGTTTGGCGATAGCAGCGAAGCGAAGCTAGGCGCAGGTGAAGCCGGCTCGATTACCATTCCGCGCGGTCAGATGAAGAACCTGAAAGCCAGCTACGCCCTGAAGGATACGCAGCTGACGGCACCGCTGACCAAAGGGCAGGTGGTGGGGACCATCGACTTTAAACTCAATGATAAAACCATTGAGCAGCGTCCGCTTATCGTGATGGAAGCGGTAAACGAAGGCGGCTTCTTTAGCCGAATGATGGACTTCGTGCTGATGAAACTGCACGGCTGGTTCGGCGGCTGGTTCTCATAATCTGCCGGTCGCGCCCTGCGGGGCGCGATCAGTACAGCAGTGAAATCTGTTTTTCCTTCGCCAGCGCCAGCAGATCGTCATCCGGACAGACGTCGCTGGCAATCACGTCAAAACGCGATAAATCGCCCATTCTCGCCGGCCTGACCTTACCGAATTTACTGTGATCCACCACCAGCACGTGGTAGCGCGCGCTGCTCATCGCCCAGTGCTTAACCGGCAGTTCCTCAAGGTTGTAGCAGGTCGCCCCCTGCTCGCAGTCAATTCCCGCCGCCGAGTAGAAGGCGATGTCCGGGCACAGATGGCTCAGGGTATCCTGCAGGCTCAGCGGTTTAAAAATCGCGTTGCTGGCGTGAAACTCGCCGCCGCAGAGGATGGCCCGACAGTGGGGCTTTTCCTGCAGCGCAAGAAAGGTATTCAGCGAATAGCAGACGCCGGTAAACGGCAGGGCGTTATCAATCGCGTCGATGATCCACGGCGTGGTGGTCCCGCAGTCAAAAAAGGCCATCTGGTGGGCTTCAAGCAGGCCGGCAGCGTGGCGGGCGGCGCGGCGTTTTTCATCCACGAGGCGAGTTTTCTGGTCGCTAAGCAGGTAGTGCGTGGCGCTGCGCGGCTCCAGGACGATGTAGCCGCCCAGCAGGACAACGGGTCCATTATGGCCGTTCAGGTCGCGACGGATGGTCATTTCAGAAACGCCCAGCAGCGCTGCGGCTTCTTTAAGATGAAGCTTATCGCTGCGCTTGAGGGCCTGAATAAGCTGGCTGATGCGTTCATCACGACGTGTTTCCATAATCCCTCTAAGCTGAAATCGCCCTGCATTGGCAGGGCGTCAGTGGGCAATTTTACCTGCCTGAAGGGGGTTAGTCACGCGTCTGAAGTGCGCGCCGGGTGAGGGGCCAGGCGGCGCGGGCTATTCGCGTACCCAGCCTTTGCGGATCGGCAGGGAGAAACAGAGGCGGTACAGCCGCTGCAGGTATTGATAGAGCGGACGACCGCCGCTGTGCCACAGCAGCTGCGCGGCCAGGCAGCCGCACATGGCGGTCAGCAGGCCGCCGAGCATGTCCAGCGGCCAGTGAACGCCGAGATAGACCCGAGACCAGGCGATAGCCATCGCTGCGGCCATCAGCGCGATCCCGGCGCCCAGGCGATGCCAGAATAAGAAGGCCAGCGCGAAGGTAAAGCTGATGGTGCCGTGGTTGCTTGGGAACGAGTTATTCGGCGAGTGGTGCAGGAACTGATAGCCAACGTCGGCGGCGAAGGGGCGCTGATGCGGGAAGAGAAGGCCGAAGATCCACGACAGCGTCAGGCTTATTGCCAGGGCCAGCAGCACCTTAAATACCAGCTGGCGCTGGTTCGGTCGCCACAGCCACAGCGCGGCCGTCAGTAAAGGAACAATCAAAATCAAATCTTTGGCGAGCAGGGTGGCCAGCGCAATAGCCCACGACGGTGAGGCGGGGGTGGCGTTGATCGATGCGAACAGCGCGTAGTTGATATTTTCCAGCATACTTTCAGGCTCTTAGGGTCCGATAACAATAAGCCGCCCACCTTAAGAGACGGTGGCGATGAAATAAAGAAGTATTGTCTTAATTATCAGCTTGTTATGATGCATTTTCGGCTGGCGTATTCGTTTGCGCGCCGGCTGGAATGAGTATAAGGCCTGTAACCTAATTGAAATATAAACGAAATATAGACAGGGATAATAAAAATGGCGCCGGGCGGGGGAAACGTTGTGCTATTTTTAATTGTCACTCACAATTCACTATCTCCCCGGCAAGACTTTCATTAAACTTTGCGCGATTTTTTCTAAATAAGAGCTTTCATGCAGAATTATTCGCTTTCAGGCAAACGCCTCGGACGGCAGGCGCTGCTTTTTCCGCTGTGCCTGGTTTTATACGAATTCTCCACTTATATCGCCAACGATATGATCCAACCAGGCATGCTCTCGGTGGTCGCCGAGTTTCAGGTCGGTAATGAGTGGGTTCCGACTTCCATGACCGCCTACCTTGCGGGCGGGATGTTTTTACAGTGGCTGCTTGGCCCGCTGTCGGACCGTATTGGTCGCCGCCCGGTGATGCTGACCGGGGTGGTGTGGTTTATCGTCACCTGCCTGGCGACGCTGCTGGCCCAATCCATCGAACAGTTCACGCTGCTGCGTTTTTTGCAGGGCATCAGCCTGTGCTTTATCGGGGCGGTTGGCTACGCGGCGATTCAGGAGTCATTCGATGAGGCGATGTGTATCAAAATCACCGCCCTGATGGCTAACGTCGCGCTGATTGCGCCGCTGCTCGGGCCGCTGGTCGGCGCGGCCTGGGTCCACATCCTGCCGTGGGAAATGATGTTCGTGCTGTTTGCCGTGCTGGCGGCCGTCGCCTTCTTCGGGCTGCAGCGGGCGATGCCGGAGACCGCCACCCGCATGGGCGAGAAGCTGTCGATGAAAGAGCTGGGCCGTGATTATGGCCTGGTGCTGAAAAATCTGCGCTTTGTCGCCGGGGCGCTGGCTACCGGTTTTGTTAGCCTGCCGCTGCTGGCGTGGATTGCCCAGTCGCCGGTCATTATTATCAGCGGTGAGCAGGCGACCAGCTATGAGTACGGTCTGCTGCAGGTGCCGGTGTTTGGCGCGCTGATTGCCGGTAATCTGGTGCTGGCGCGGCTGACCTCCCGACGCACGGTACGCTCGCTGATTATCCTCGGCGGCTGGCCGATTATGCTTGGTCTGCTGCTCTCCGCGGTGGCGACGGTGGTATCGACCCACGCCTATCTGTGGATGACCGCCGGCCTGAGCGTCTATGCCTTCGGAATTGGCCTGGCTAACGCCGGCCTGGTTCGCCTGACGCTGTTTGCCAGCGACATGAGCAAAGGGACGGTGTCGGCGGCGATGGGGATGCTGCAAATGCTGATCTTCACCGTCGGGATTGAAGTCAGCAAACACGCTTATGAGCTGGGGGGCAGCGGGATGTTCAGCCTGTTTAACCTGCTAAGCGGCGTGCTGTGGCTGGCGATGATTATCTATTTTCTGCACGATAAAAGCGTCGGTAGCGGCAACGATCCGCAGTAAATCATGCTGGTAATCCCGGGCGCGGCGCGGCGCCTCACCCGGGAAAGCGTCAGGCGAACGGCGCTTCGCGATTCAGCACCTTATCGATAATATGCAGCACCCCTTCCTCATTGTTATGCGGCGCGTTGTAACCGGCGACGGCTTTTACCGGCGCGGCGGCGTTGGCCATGGCATAACCGAATCCGGCGTGTTGCAGCATTTCAATATCATTCCCGCTGTCGCCAAAAGCGACGACCTGATGATTTTCAATCCCCCAGCGTTCCTGCAGGATGCGCAGGCCGTTGGCCTTGTGCACGCCAGGCATAATCAGGTCGATGCTGCCGTAGCCGGTGGCGACGGCGTTGACCATCCCGCCTAGCGCCGCATGCAGCTTTGGCTGCATCTCGGGGATCAGATTATCGGGCACGTTAAGGCCAAATTTCAGGATCGCATCGTCGAGGTTATTGAAGTCATCCACCAGTTCAAGGCGATGATAATACTTCGCCGCGACCGCTTTTAGCTCATCGTTGTATCGATTGAGCGTATAGGCGCTGCGCTTGCCGCAGGCGATAATTTCAATTTCCGGCAGCGTCTGCAGAAAGTCGATGACCGCGTGAAAGTGATCTTTCGGCATCTGGCAGTTAAATACGTCATCTCCGGCGTTGACCACCCAGCCGCCGTTTTCGGCGACGAAGGCAATCTCATTGGCCACTTCGGGGAAAAACGAAATCAGCTGGTAGTACTGGTTGCCGCTGGCGACGACAAAGCGGATATCCTGCTCGCGCATCCGCCGATACTGGCTGAGAAAACGCTGGCGATTATAGGTTTTGGCATCGCTTAAAAAGGTACCGTCCATATCTACCGCAATTAGTTTGATGCTCATTAACTGTTCTCCATTACAGGTTCAGGCTGCGGCCTGGCCACCGCCCTAGCGACCAGGGCCGCCACCATGACCAGCCCCAGCACCACCATCATGGCGCTGCGCAGGCCGAAATGTTCGCCGAGGAAGCCCAGCAGCGGCGGCCCGACGAGGAAGGCGAGGTAGCCGGTTATCGCCACCACGCTGACGCGCTTCGGCGCATCCGGCCCGGTGTCGCTGGCGGCCGAAATGGTCAGCGGGAAACCGAGCGACGCGCCGAGCCCCCAGAGCAGCACGGAGATCCCGGCGACCCACGGATTATCAACAAAAATAATCAGACCAATGCCCAGCGCGCCCATTACCGCGCTGGCGCGAACCACCGTCACCCGGCTGTAGCGGTCAATGAACCAGCCGCCGGTAAAGCGGCCAACGGTCATCCCGAGGGTGAATCCGGCGTAAATTAAGGAGCCTGAGGTTGGGCTAAAGCCGTGACCATCCACCATCAGCAGCGGCAGCCAGTCGTTGGCGGAGCCTTCGGCGAACGCCATTGCCAGCACCACGACGCCAATCAGCAGCAGCTGAACGTCGCGCCAGACCGGCAGGCCTTTTTCCCCCTGCTGAGCGGCCTCGGCAGCATTTTTCCCGGTGCCATCAGGGATGGCGCGAATGGCTATCGCAATTGGCGCGATCGCCACCAGCGCGGCCAGCAGAATGTGCGGCGCGGCGGGCAGGCCAAAGCCGGTGACCGCCATACCTATACCGGCGCCGATCAGGGTGCCGAAGCTGTAGAAGCCGTGCATCATCGGCAGCACGGTTTTATTCATTTCGCGTTCGACGGCGGCGCCTTCAACGTTAATCGCCACTTCTGCCGAACCGAAGCTGGCGCCGAAAATCGCCAGCCCGATGGCAAACAGGGTCGCCGAAGTGAACCACAGCGCCACGCTCAGCACCGCCATGCCCACCACCGCGCAGGACATGGTGGTACGAATAACCTTGCGGGTGCCGAAACGTTTAACCAGCCACGCCGAGCAGAGAATGCCGCTCATCGAGCCAATCGACAGGCCAAACAGAACGATGCCCATTTCCGCCGTCGATAGCGCCAGCAGATCGCGGATTGCCGGCGTGCGCGTGGCCCACGAGGCCATTAGTAATCCGGGGATAAAGAAGAACATAAATAGCGCCCATAGCCGAAGCTGGAGGGCTCTGCGGGAGTTTTGCGCTGTCATCCGTAAACGCCAGTGAATGAGAAGATGCAGACAACACTAGCAAGTTTGTGTACATTTGTACATACACCGGATAGCCTTCAGGTTAGCGAATTGTTGGCTATCGTTATTCCCATCATGACCTGTGAATGGGGCGCAATGAAAAGAGATGAATATGGCCCGTCGACCGAACGATCCCCAGCGTCGGGAGCGCATTTTGAACGCGACCCTGGACACGATTGCCGCCCACGGTATTCATGCGGTCACGCATCGTAAGATTGCCTGCTGCGCCGAAGTCCCGCTGGGTTCGCTGACCTACTATTTCAGCGGTATAGATGCGCTGATTGAGGAGGCGTTTTGCATTTTTACCGCCGAGATGTCCGCTCAGTATCAGCAGTTTTTCGCCGGAGTGAGCAATCGCGATGAGGCCTGTGACGCCATCGCCGATCTGATTTTTAGCGCCCAGGTGACCACCGCGCGGAACATGGAGCTGATGTATCAGCTGTATGCCTTCTGCAGCAGCCAGCCGGCGCTAAAGGCGGTGATGCAAAGCTGGATGCAGCGCAGCCAGCAGACGCTGGAGCAGTGGTTTGAACCGCAAACCGCCCGCGGGCTGGATGCGTTTATTGAAGGCATGACACTGCATTTCGTTACCGACAGCGCGCCGCTCTCAAAAGAGGCCATTCGCCTGATGGTCGGCCGCCTGGCCGGGGAAGCGTAGCGCCGCCGAAGGTCTGTCTTTAGATAAGACAGCTTCTGCCCCGTTAGCGCAAAACTATGGGTAATAAACGTCATGATGCAAACCGCCGTCGGCGCTGTAAACGGACGATTGAGGGCGGAGTGATTCAGGATGGGGAATTTCAGGCAACAAAAAACCCATTTATATAAATGGGCTATGTAAAACATGGACTTACATAATAATCAATTAGTTACAAAGGTGATAAGGGGTGATAAATGTTAGGGAGTGGCAACCGCTGCCGCCATTTTGTCGCCATTCTTCATCGTGGCAAGTGGGTTAAACCTTAGTGCGGTTTCAAGGTGATCTGGGGCGAGGTGAGCATAACGCATTGTCATTTTAATATCGTGGTGTCCCAGTATTTTTTGCAGAGCGAGTATGTTTCCCCCGGACATCATAAAGTGAGCTGCAAAGGTGTGGCGAAGAACATGCGTTAGCTGGCCACGCGGCAAGATGATAGAAGTTTTATCCATCACTGATGCAAATTGAAAATAGTAGTCATCAAAAAATTTGAACCCCTTCAGCGCGGTGATTTCTTCATATAGCTCCTTGCTGATAGGGATGCTTCTGTTTTTCTTTCCCTTCGTTCTGGTGAACGTGATGCGGTACTTCGTTACCTGCGACCTTGTCAGATTGACTGCCTCTCTCCATCTTGCCCCAGTACTGAGGCAAATCTTCACAACCAGCGTCAACAGCTTATTTTGGCGCTGGCAGTCATACAGAAGTTCTGCAATCTGATCATGTGTCAACCAGGCCATTTCCTTTTCAGCAATAGTAAACTTACGCATGTTTTCAAGAGGGTTTGGCTGAAGCCATTCGCCCAAGCGAATCAGTTCACTAAAGGCACCGCTTAAATAACTTTGTTCAAGATTTACCGTGACAGGGCTAGCGCCATTCTTCCATTTCTCACTGAAATATATCTCTCCCGTTAGGCGTTTATCGCGGTAGTGAGCAAACATTTTTGGGGTGAGCGATGTAGCCAGAGGATTTCCTAGTGCGTCCACGATCAGCAGTAGCTTTTCGTATACGTGTTCGCCAGCAGAAAGCGAAATGCCGTGCAGTTTATACCAGAGGTTAACAATATCTTTTAAAGAGCGCCGATCAGCGACATCGCCCAGCCACGGTTTGGCCGCGGCCTCATCCATCGTGTGGCGCTCAAAGGCCATTGCCTCACCTTTTGTTGCAAATTGCTTTCGAACCCTGCGCCCGGAACGTCCGGCAGGGTAGCATTCACAGAGCCATTTGCCCGTTTCAAGTTTCCGAATAGCCATTCAATACCCCTTATTACTTGCTATGGGGGGTATAATTCACTGTTTATTTATACAGTGTCAATGTTTGATGTTCGCACCATCAAACATTCGACATTAGGTAATAGTGGCATTTAGCTAATGGTTTAAGGTCATTGATCCCACATTCAAAAGATTGGCCGCCAGATATTGGGGCTACAAGCACCCTGCCAACAGGAATACGGGTCAGCTCTTTTATGCTTGTTTTTCCCTCAATTTCAACAACCCATGTTCCATCCGATAGTTCGTCAGTTTTCATGTCTGCGACGTACGGGATTTCGTCATCAAGGATGATTACAGGCTTGCTGAGGTGAGAGGGAAGCATTGCCTTATCGAGCATATAAAAATTGGATTCGTACAGATTCCCATCAATGATTTTCTTACGAGGAACCGCGACCACATCACCCATGGCGTTGTCGTTGGCCGTCTTTATATACTCATTTGGAGAGTTTTCCGCTACGTTATGGAAGGCTTCGCCCTTCCCAAAGGAGAGCCATTCAAGCGAAGCGCCTGTTTCCATCGCGCACTGAATAACCCAGTCTGCGGGAAAAATATCCCTCATCCATCTTGTGCTCATTGTGCTAGTTGATGCGCCAAGCTGTTCGCAAAGCGCCTGTCTTGTCTTGAATCCATAAGCAATTAGTAATCGCTTGATTACTTCCTGTCCGCCTCTATTGAAGTCCATAATTACGCCTTTGGAGTTTTAATTATTGACTAACTCCATTTGAAGCATTAGCCTTCCGTTTGAAGTACGGAAATGGAGTTATTAATACTTGTCACCGCTAGTTACGGTTTAAGACTCAAACGAGGAATCTTGCACTATGACCACTAACATTTCAATCAATCTGCCTGTCCCTTCAATCTCTAAAGAAAAGTACATCGAACTCACCGGGTTATCTGAAGATACTGTGGATGCCATGCTGAAAGATGGCCGCTTACCTCGCCATCGCTTACGCAAAGATAAGGGTCGTGAAAAAGTCATGATCAATATCGCGGCAATGACAATTGACGCCCTTGCGGGTTGCAACATCGTACTTAACTGATTCGATTTTGAAACGCAGGGAGAGTGTTGACTATGTTTGATTACCAAACTTCTAAACATGCGCACTTTGATGCCGCTTGCCGAGCGTTTGCGCTGGCGCATAACCTGGAAGAAGTTGCAGCGGCTGTGGGAATGCGTCCACAAATGCTGCGCAATAAACTGAATCCTGTGCAACCGCACCGCCTGACGTGTGATGAATTGCTGGCAATTACTGACCACACAGAAGATGCCCGCCTGCTGGATGGGCTTCTGAGCCAGATTAATTGCCTGCCGTCAGTTCCAGTGAACAATGCCACGCCGGGGAATATGCAGTTTTGTGCCCTGACCGCCACCGCCAGTGTCGGTGCGATCGCTGGGGAAGCCGTATCAACGGAGTGCATGACCTCCGCCCGCCGAACTCAAATCCTTGATCGCGCCCGCGATGCCATCCGTAGCCTTTCCGTGCTGGCTTATACCGTTGAAAGCCGTATTCAGTCCGCGCCGGTGCTGGCTGCTGCTGTCGATATCGTGACAACTAACGTCACAGGAATGATGTGAGGGAAAACAATGAAAGCCTTTGTTACCTATTTGAAGCACCAGTCACCACCTATGCAGCTAGCCAGCGGTTCAACTGGCTGGATTGAGCTGCCAGATGGTCAGCGCTGGAATCCCAGCCACGTATATAAATTTACGGCGCATCAACCGCGCCGCCGTTGGTGGCATCGCCTGATGGGATTAGTCCGGGGGCAGTATGGCCATTAATCAGGAACGGCAAAAGCTGGGGCTGGCGCAGCTGCGCAACATACGCCGCAAATATTTCAGTAACAGCAGTGAAGCCGCTGATTGGTGGGACAAGTTAACGCCGGAGTGGCGCGGGGTTGTCCTCCATGCTGCGGGCGTATCTTCCGGATCCGGGGAGTTTAAAGCCAGTCTTAGCAAGTGTTGCTGGCGTGAACTTTTCGAACGTCTGGACTATCGCGCCATGATCCACTTGCGCCAGGGCATATCCAGGGCGCGTCTGACTTTTGAGGGATTCGGTTCGTTGCGGGACTCTGATTTTTCAGCCCGTACAGCACATGACAGACCGATTAAAAAAGCGCATCCGATTAATAGCCGCAACGGGGTGCAGATGATTATTGCGCCTCATATCGTTAGCAAAATGCAGCAGGAGAATCACTAATGTCCATTATTTCAGTAGACGCTAAAGAGCTGGGGCGTGAGCTGGCCGCATGGGGCGTACCACACAATTACGCCATTCTCTTTTTGGAAAAATGCACTGTAAAAAATAATCGTGTTGCCCTGCATCCATTTTTCTTTAATGACACTGAACATATGACCAGCAAGCGCCACTGGCTGGCAGTCAATGCAGCTTACTGGTGCTGTGCATATCGTGAGGCGGAAAGCCAGCTACAGCAGGTGGAAGCGCTGGCCAGCATCCGTTCCATGTATTACATCGCTGGATCGTTGGGTGCTGGTGAAATCAAGGCGCTGATCCAGGAGTGGTGGCGCAATACTTATGAACTGCATAAGGTTCCTGCGCCTAGTTATACCGCCGTACCTATTACCTTTTCTTTCCACTAACTAATCGCCTGATTTTTTGGCCATCCCAACGGTGGCCGGGGATTCTTTTGCCTTAAGGAAGCCAAAATGAACATGACACGTAACCATTTGCACGCAATAAATTCCGGTACTGACCTGCTGGCCATGCTGACCAAAGCAACTGCAGAAGGTAAGGCCGTTGCCGCCGATCTGTGTTCCACTCGCCTGGATAAGCTGGCCACCCATGCCGCAAATGAAGGTTTAAGCGCGGCTGAGATTGTCGAACTGATCCGGGAAGAGGCAGCGGCTATTTGCAGTAAAGGTGGTGCAGCATGGCAGTAAAAACACCGTTGAAATGGGTGGGCAGTAAAGCCCGCCTTATGCCGCAGCTGCTTCCGCATTTACCTGAAGGTAAACGCCTGATTGAGCCATTTGCCGGTTCCTGCGCCGTAATGATGAATACGGATTATGACGAGTACCTGATTGGTGACATTAATCCTGATCTGGTCAATCTGTATAAGGCCATGGCCTATCATACCGATGCGTTCCTTGTTGAGCTGGAAACGCTATTTTCTGCCGGTTCGCTGGGTGAAGAAGAAAGCCGGGCTGTTTTCTATTATGCAGTCCGGGATTTGTTCAATCAGTCAGAGAAGGGGGGCGCAAATTGCGTGGAATCGGCCGCGCGTTTCATGTACCTGAACCGTCACGGCTTTAATGGTCTGTGCCGCTATAACCGGCGCGGGCAGTTCAATGTACCGTTTGGTAAGTACAAGAAACCTTATTTTCCGTTAGACGAAATTCATGCATTTAAGGAAAAGGCAAAGCGGGCAACGTTTATCACCGCTCACTATTCGGAAACGCTTGAATTAGTCCGGGATGGTTATGACGTTATTTATTGTGATCCGCCATACCTGACGGAAAGCGATAATTTTACCGCTTACCATGGAAGCGATTTTACGCATATGGATCAGGGAAGGCTGGCGCGGAAGTTGCGCCGCCTGGCACGTAAAGGGATTAGTGTTGTTGCCTCAAACAGTAATCTGGAGATGGTGCATTACCTGTATGCCGGTTTTGAGGCGGTGCAGGTGAATGCGCCCCGTAGCGTTGGGGCATCGGCTGTTAGTCAGAAGATGGCCAGTGAGCTGATCCTGAAATCCCCACTTGATTCAATTGCAAAGGCCATCGCATGACGTTGGCCTTAGACAAACATTGCGCCGCCGATTCAGGGCGGCGTGATGCTAATCAGTCTGAAGATGCACACGCCATCACACACTGGGCGTATTCCTGGAATGCACCCCGTAAGGCCATTTCAAGCCCGATACCCACATACGAAGAACTACAGCGCCGAGATCGAGAGAATGCGGCGCTGGCTTGCGCCCAGGATTTGCTACAAAAGCAATCTGTGATTGTTCGTATGTCGGTAAATGCGACAGCCAGCAAGTTGGAAAAAGAACAGGGTATAAAGCGCGCAAATGCTTACCTGGCTAAAACCTTCCTTGAACGCATTCTGCCGCGTATCAATATTGTTTCAGAGCGTTATCACATCGGCAAAATGACCGCCGATACTGTGCGCCTTATGTACCGCTTCAACCACCTGCCTGATATGTCGAAAGAGGATATTGACCTGCTGGCGCAGGATGTTTCGACGTTCATCACAATGGAACTCAGTAGCATAAACGATGAAATGCCGGATGCCGGTGCGCTTAAGTTGCTGCATGCACTTTATGTCCGTGCTGCTGCCATTACTCATGCATTCCGCCAGTCTGCGCCGGATTATGAAAAGTTAATGCGTCGTTGCTTCGAGGAGCCAAAAGCCGCCGCTTCTCTTGCCAAAATGATGTCTGATCAGTGGTGGGCGCTTCGCCTGCGCCGCCATGCGTCAGAGTGGCGCGAGCATTTACATATCGCCCTGAATCACGTCAGCAAAAAGGTCAGCACTTACGCCAGCAAACAGCTTATTCGTGACTGGAAGGAGCAGAAGCGCCGCACGCGGGAATTCCTGAAGTCGATGGAGCTTGAGGATGAATTCGGCAACCGGATTAGCCTGATTGATAAGTACTGGGGGAGCGTGGCCAATCCCGCGATCCGCCGTACAGAAATGATGGTGCGTATTCGTGGATTTGAAAACGTTTGTAATGAGCTGGGGTATGTGGGGGAGTTTTACACCATCACTGCGCCGTCTAAATATCACGCGACTACTATTCATGGCCACCGCAACCGTAAATGGAATGGCAGCAGTCCGGCTGATACCCAGGGATATCTGCGTAAAATCTGGGGACGGATCAGGGCAAAGCTTCACCGGGAAGACTTGCGCGTGTTCGGAATCAGGGTTGCGGAGCCGCATCACGATGGCACGCCACACTGGCACATGTTGCTGTTTATGCGTCCTGAAGAGGTTGAACAGGTGCGCGGCATTCTGCGTGATTATGCGATGGATGAAGACCATGGCGAGCTGATCACCGATAAAGCCAGAAAGGCACGCTTTCATGCTGAAAGTATCGATCCGGAAAAAGGGTCAGCAACCGGTTATGTAGCCAAATACATATCAAAAAACATTGATGGCTATGCGCTGGATGATGAACTGGACGACGAAAGCGGCAAGCCAATGAAAGAAGCCGCCGCCGCAGCTGCTGCATGGGCATCATGCTGGCGTATCCGCCAGTTTCAGTTCGTAGGTGGTGCGCCGGTAACGGTATGGCGCGAATTGCGCAGGATGGCTGATCACGATACCGCGATGGGATTAAGCGTTGAATTTGCTGCGGTACATGATGCTGCTGACAGCGGAGATTGGGCGAAATATATCAATGAGCAGGGCGGACCATTCGTAAGACGGGATGAGCTGATCGCACGCACATGGTATGAAACCAGCCCGGAATTTAACGCATATGGTGAAGAAATTGTGCGGATTAAGGGGGTTTTCTCTCCTGCCGTTGGCATGGATGTGCCCATTTTAACCCGGATTACAAAGTGGAAGATTGTTCCGAAGTTAGCCGCCGATCAGGCGGCAGCTGTTAGCGGCGCGGATGCGCCGCCTAGGAGTTCTGTCAATAACTGTACGGAGGGTGAAGCCCGCAGGCGGTTAAAAAGTGATTTAAACCAGAGGGGGTTTGTCGGTTCCGATGAAGAAATAGCCATACTGATGCGCGGCAGCGGGGTGATGTATGGCCGGGGAGCGCTGATTTTAAAGAATGGACGGTTACAGGAGAAGCAGCATGATTCGAGCAGTCAGCGCTGGCCGGGTTGGTCGTGACGATTTTTTATTTAAGTGACAGATATTGCAGAACATTCTTATGTTTTTGTTTTCAAGTTTCGAAATGTGATTTACTCTATACTGTATCTTTATACAGTTGTTTGTAAGGGGATATTAGTGCAGGATTTATTTGTTGAGACTATTGCGCTTCAGCGGATTGCGTTATTTACAAAGTTGGTTGCTCGGGGGAATTGCTCTGTTGACGAAAAAGATGTGGCGATAGCCTGGCTGGGGGAGTTGACGGAGGATTTATCCAGAAAACTGGATGAAAATGAAGCTAATAACCCCCGATGCGGGGGCATTTTACGCTGCGGGTGTGGCTTTCAGTAGGTCAAGAGCCATTTGCTTCTGAACAGGTGAAAGGTGGTTAAGCAGAGCCTGAACCATCGCATCGCCTGTTTTTGCGCTCGGGCTGAGAGTGTGGGAAAAGGTCAGGTTCATAACAAAAGTATGCCCACACTCTACGTCCGCGCAGGCGCAGTAAATATCAGCAATCTGCCGGTGCTTCCGGTTTGTCTTGCGAATAACCGCCTTTGAGCCGCATTCCGGGCATTCGATTTTCAGCACGCGCATATTCCACTCTCCAGCTGTCAAAATATGCCTGGATTTTAGCCTTTTTTGTCTCATGCCGCATCCTTATCCGTTGTTTCAGCTGAAAAATTTAGGTGCAGTCGTGGGGGAACTTCGGGATCGCCGTTGATGGCCATAGACAGGCGGCGCTGGATAGGGCGTACTTCGTTGCGTTTATAGGTTCGCTCTGTCTTTTCCGGGTCGCCCAGTCCCGCCGCATTTTGCGGAACGATACCTGCCAGCCCGGCCGGAAAGCGGTGCGCATTCAGAATGTCCTGGGCGCTGATGTTCTTCACGTTGGCAAATTCATCCTTTGCAGAAATATCGCCCATTTCAATGAATTTGATGGCATCGCCTTCACCGCCAGGGATATTCACCAGAATGGTGGAGAAGTTGCCGATCCCCTTACTGTCCCGCAATTGTTGTTCAATCTCTTCCTCCATCTCGTCCGTCATGCTGGGGTCGCGGGTGTAGAGAATACCGCCCGTGTGCGCACCGTTGTGGTAGTAGCGACGGCGGAAAATAACCGCTTCACTGTTGAGCAGTGCGGAGTGGACGCCGCCGATGTAGTCCGGCAATCCATAGATATGCTGCTGCGGGTCGTACATCTTGATGAAAATAATGTCCTCTTCCGGGTAAACCAGCGGTTCTCCTTCCTGTAGTACCACGTAGTCACCAGGAACCGGCTGCGCGTTCTCCCTGTCCTTGCGGCGTCGCATGTAAAGGCCAGGCAGCGGTGCCAGGTCGATAACGTCACCCCAGCCGTTGCGGATTTTTGCTATGGCTATATCACCGAAGGTCAGAAAATCAAATACCGCCGCGTCAAGTTCGTCATGGGTCAGGCCACCGCTGATGTAGTCCGATATCACCATATTTTTGCGGGCGTGCAGGATGCCGCCGTGCTGGCCGTTCAGGTTAATCAGCTGCGCCAGCGCCAGGCGGTCTATTGGCTGGGTGTAGTGATCGGCGGCGTTGTCGTACCAGATATCCCGGTAATCCGTACCGGTAGTCAGCACCGGCTCGGGTTTGCCGAACGAAATAATGCTCATCTTTTTGGCTTTATCGCCGCGCTTGTTACGGGCGGTATATCGTTTTTTCGTCATGCTGCCTTCTTCATTCCCCAACGGGATTTTGGTTTATTTTCGTAGTTCAGCGGTTCGTTGTGCAGGGCGTGGGTGATCGCCCAGAATGATTCCGCGTGGCCCGTCTCCGGGCTGCGGTCTGCAACAAAGGTCATGGCGTTACCGCTTTGTGTGGTGGTGCGCCGGATGGCCATAAAGCTGGCCGGGATCTCCTTCAGCTCTTTGTCCCACTCAATGCGCTGACTTTCCACCACGTCTGCGGCTTTCAGTACCAGCTGGTTTTTGGTGCTCATGTCGTAGCGAATGGGAACAGCCACGCGCATGGCAAAGTGCTGGATATTGTCAAAGACGCCCTGGCCGATGCCGGTCACGTCAATACCCAGGTAGGTGAAGTTGTAGCGCTTAAACAGCGTCTCTATCTGCTGGGCCTGCCAGCGGAAGTTCATCCCCTTCCAGTTAAAGACGGCCAGTACGCGGAATTTTTCTGCGGCCAGTACCGGAGGGGCCAGTATGATAAAGCAGGATAAATCCCCGCTGCGGGCCGGGTCGAAGCCGCCCCATACCGGGCGATTGCCGAACGGCCGCGCAGCGTTCGGATCGTGATCCTGCCAGGTTTCCGTTTCGACGGCGCAGCCTTCCAGGTCGGTGAAGCTGAAAACACTGTCTTTGCTGTCAACGAAAACGCACATATAGAGCATATTGAAGGTGGTATCGTTGTAGCGGTTGCGCAGTTTTTCGATGCTGGCCAGGTTGAACCCGCCCGCGATCGCATCCTCCATCGTGATGATATAGCGCCACTGGCCATCCGGGCAGAGTCGCCCGCCGTCGCGCATTTCATCAAATGAAGGAAACTTAACGGCCGCGCGTTTTTTACTGCCTCTTTTCCACTCTTCGCCTGTCCAGAACGGGTAGGCCTGGTGCGTTTTCGCGGACGGGGTGGAAAAGTAGGTGGTGCGCCATTTGTCATGCGTGGCCATTGCGCTGGCCACTTCGTTAAGCCTGGCGAAGTTCGGCACCCAGAAATATTCATCGCAGTACAGATGGCCGCTGTAGGACTGCGCGGTATTTTTGTTGGTGGACAAAAAGCGCAGTTCTGCGCCGTTGCTGAGCCGGATCGGATTGCCGGTCAGGGTGATACCGAAATACTGTTCAGCGATGTTGACAATATAAGAGCGGAAATACTCTGCCTGAACCTTTGATGCAGAAAGGAATATTTGCGGGTCGCCGGTCATAACGGCGTTTTCCAACGCCTCAAAGGCAAAATACCAGGTCGCGCCAATCTGGCGGCTTTTCAGAATGTTGCGCACCTGCTGGCCAATGTTCAGGCGCAGATGTTTTTGATAGTCGAAAAGATGCTCACTGGCCCAGGTATCGAAGTCCTCCTGGGTGAGGGACGAAATATCGTTCTTCTTATACTTCCGTTTTTTACGCGGCTCGCCGTCGTCATTCTCGTTATCGCAGGCGTGATCGGCGTGTGCTCCCTTGCTTGAGGCCAGTTTCTCCTTATGTTTATTGCGCTGCGCCCGCAGCTTCACGGCGTGCGCAATGAGCATGTCCATTTCTTTAAGGTCGAGATCGGTTTTTCCTTCGCGGGCGGTCAGCAGCTGGTAGCGGCGTTCAATCGCTTCCTCAGTGCTTTCAAAACTGAGCAGATCCGCCCAGCCGTCTTTATGCGCCCAGTAGTAAACGATCCGCGCATTCGGCAGATTTAATTCTGATGCAATTTCTTTCGGCGTATAGCGGCGCAGATACAGCGCCCGCGCCACGCCTTTTAATTCTTCTGAGTATTTAGCCATAGATTTAATTATGCCGTGGCCTGAATTAAAAAACGGCGGTCGATATTCGGGGCTGTTCGGAATAAGCGCTTAACCGAATTAACCAGAATTAAGCCGGATGCGGTCTGGGGATTATTTCGCAATAATTCAGTTCACAGCATGAGATTCATTAAATCGGCAGGGGAGGGAATATGTGTCGCATTTAAAAACGGGTTGGCTGTGCGTCGCGACTGAAGGCGATACGGTTGACGGGCGGGTGATTGAGCGGCAGTGGATTATCGACATGGGGGAAACCTACGACGCTAATCATTATGCCGCCCTGCTGTGGCCGGAGCATGAGCGCGATTTCGGGAATTTTGGCGAGGTGCTGGAAGCGGAATGGCATGAGGGTGAAGACGGGCTGGCGAGATTGTTTGTCAGTATCCGCCCGAATAAGCGCCTGATTTATGCCAATGACGAAGGTCAGCTGTTGTTTTTCTCCGTAGAGCCGGAGCTGAACTGGCGAGGCGGTGAGCGCACCTATCTGATGGGGCTGGGTGTCACGGATAATCCGGCCAGCACAGGCACAACAAGACTGCGATTCGGTCGCCGTCGATTGAACAGGCAGGGATATTACAGTGGTGTGATCTCCCGTGATGGCAAAATTAAACAGGATGGACTGATGAAAAACTGGCAAAAACTTTTTGGTCTGAAGCCGAAGTTTGAAAACGAAAACCCGGCTGACGATACGCCAGCGGGTGATGATAAGTTGCAGGCGCTGGCCAGCGCATTAAACGATCTGGAAGCGCGTGTGGGGGCTATCGAAGCGCAGCTTAATTCTGTACAGGACGATGTTGATACCATTTCTGAAGTGGTCGATACCGAAGAGTTTGCCGCTATTCGTGATAATGCGGCAGAAATTGTGACCCGCTTTAATGAACTGGGTAATAACGGTAAACGTAAACAGCGTCAGATCCCAGGCAAGGCCGGAAAATTTAATTTCCTGTAATTGTTCGCGCCGCGAATAACGTAGAAACAAAATTTATTATCGCTTAATGGCGAGGGAGTTTTATGCACCTTAATAACCGTGCGCGGGAATTACTGGACAAATATTCGGCGGGGATGGCGCAGCAGTTTGGGGCGCGTGATACCAGCCGTTATTTTGCCCTGAATGACCCGCAGGAAAATGCGTTGCGTCTGGCCCTGCTGGAATCGGTGGAGTTCCTGAACATGATCACCTGTCTGGACGTTGACCAACTGAGTGGCCAGGTGATTTCCGTAGGGTCGTCGGTACTGCATACCGGCCGCAGCGAAAATGGGCGCTTTATCCGTCAGGTCGGCGTGGACGGTAACGATTATTCCCTGGTGGAAACCGACAGTTGTGCCGCCCTGCGTTGGGATCTGCTTTCCGTCTGGGCGAATGCCGGGAAAGAAGAGAATGAGTTTTACAACCTGGTGCAGGCGTTTACCACCCAGGCGTTTGCGCTGGACATGCTGCGCATTGGCTTTAACGGTAAGAGTCGCGCCAAAACCACCGATCCGACTGCGAATCCGAACGGTGAAGACGTCAACATCGGCTGGCATGAGCGCATGAAAACGCTGCTCAATGGCAACCAGATTATGACCGATCCGGTCGTGCTGGATGATGCCGGAGATTATCACTCTCTGGATGCGATGGCGTCAGACCTGATTAACGCCAAAATTCCGGCGCAGTTCCGCAATGACCCGCGTCTGGTGGTGCTGGTCGGGGCCGATCTGGTTGCGGCGGAGCAATACCGGCTGTATCAGGCGGCAGACCGTCCGACTGAGAAAATTGCCGCGCAGCTGCTGGGTAACACTATCGCGGGCCGTAAGGCCATTATCCCGCCGTTTATGCCGGGCAAGCGCATGGTTGTTACGCCGCTCAGTAACTTGCACATCTACACCCAGCGTAACACCCGTCAGCGTAAGGCCGAGTTTGTTGATGACCGTAAGCAGTTTGAAAACAAATACCTGCGCAACGAAGGTTACGCCGTTGAGGTGCCTGAATTGTACGCGGCTATCGACGAGTCCGCCGTGACCATCGGCAAGGTCAGTGAGCAGCAGGAGGGCTAATAAATGGCACTTTCTCCCGCACAACGGCACAGCCAGCGCATCGCCACTGAGCGCCAGTTACAGCGCAGTCAGGCCGTGGACAGCAGTGAGAGTATGCACATTCTGGTAAAAGCGCTGGAAAAGGACGTGGAGCAGGCACGTAGCATTCAGTTTATTCCCGATCGCATTGTGTTTAAGCGCGATGTGCTGCTGCCTCGCTGGGTGCCCACGGTGGAAGCCTATCTGGTCAGCGGCCAGGTATACGCAAACCCGGTTTTCGCCTGGTGCGTGATCTGGCTGTTTGATGTGGGAAATCTGGATAAGGCGCTGGACTGGGCGGATATCGCTATCAGCCAGCAGCAGGCCACGCCTGACCGTCTGCGCAGCAACTTTCCCACATTCGTGGCCGATACGATGCTGGCATGGGCGGAAGAGTCTGCCGGACGCGGGGAAAGTATCGAACCGTATTTTTCGCGCACCTTTGAGCGCGTCGCCAATACCTGGCGACTGCATGAGCAGGTTACGGCGAAGTGGTTTAAGTTCGCCGGGCTGGAACTGCTGCGCAATGAGGATGGCCAGAAGACGGCGGCGGGCGTGGACGATATCGACACGCTGGAAAAAGCCGATCGGTTACTGGCTGTTGCGGAACAGCACTATTTCAAAATTGGCGTGAAAACAGCCCGGCAGACCATCGCCGCACGTCTGCGCAAACTGACGCAAGGCTGACAACTACCAACCGCCAGACGGGCGCGGTGGAGGGCAAATCGCGGATGTGAATTTGCGCCGTGGAAACCGGTCAGCCCGTCTTTTTAAGGGGGATTTATGTTCAGTGGCAACCCGATTGATTACCAGGATGAGCAACTGAGCAATAACGGATTCTGGCCGGACTTAAACCTGAAGGATTTTCAGGCACAGCGCTCCCTGCCACCAGATATCGACGCAGAAACACTCGCGCAGGCGTTGTTGAGTGCTGTGATGGAAGTTAACGCAGAGCTGGAAGGGGTACAGGCCGGATATCTGGCAAAAGGGCATCTGACGGCAGAAGCTGTGCCGGGTGTCACGATGAATGGCCTGAACGGTTTATGCGCCCAGTACACCAAAGCGGTGTTTGCGCGGGGAAAGGCGGATTTGCTGGGCGAGTTCGCCACCATCGGGCGGCGTGATTCGCACCCGGGGCAGGAAAGCGCGGAGACACGCGCGGGGCTGTTAACTGAAGCCTCGGTGGTGATCCGCAGAATGAAGGGGCTGAAGAGAGCAACGGTGAAAAAGGTATGAAAAACACACAGCTGGAATCACTGACCGCCTTTTTCAGGGAAAACGTACCCGCCCGCGCAATGGGGGCATTTACCAGCGTCATGGACGAAATGCAGTTTATTCCCGCTGCAAAGGATTTGGGACTGGAACAGTACCGCCAGGCGGTTATCCGTTACAGCGCTGTGCTTTCCTGGGAGCGCTTTCCGTACAGGATTTGCGATCCGCGCCTGCTGTTTTCGCTGATGGCCGCGTGGCTTGACGACACAGACCGGGAATTATTCGATGAGCTGGGGATTAACGAGGCTGATCCTGACTGGGATGTGTCGGTGGACAGCGAAGAGACGGCCACGGTGCTGGTCAGTGTTCCGATGGTGGAAGAGCTGGTTCTGGTGCCTGACGAAAACGGGCCAATTCCGTGGCAGGGGCAACGCTGGCGACTGGCTGACCCTGAGATCTGGACGGCATTCAGTGCGCAGATTTTCGGCGCTGACAGCACCGGTGCGCCGGTAGGGGATGGCTGATGATTATCGGCGGTGAGCTGAACAAATCCCAGCTGTCGGAACTGCGCAGGACATTGGCCCGCGCAGACCTGCCAAAAGCGAAGCGGCAGCGCCTGCTGTGGCGTCTGGCCAAATACGGGCTGATCGCCGCCGCAAAGCGAAACGTACGCAATCAGGCCGATCCGGACGGGGAAGCCTGGCCGGGGCGCAGGACGAAGCGCAAAGGCAAAATGCTGCGCAACATGCCGAAGTTGCTGCATATCCGGGATATGCCGGAAATCAGCGCGGTGCGGGTGTATCTCCAGGGAGGTGGCTACCGCAACGGAACAGGGGATGTGCCTGCCGGGGTGGTGGCGTACAGCCAGCAGAACGGTATGAGCGTGAGGGTCAATCGAAGCAGCGTCAGGCGCGGCAGTCGAGCAGGGCAGATGGCGACGCCTGCGCAGGTAAAACGTCTGCGGGCGCTGGGCTACCGGGTCAGGAAGGGTAAGCGCTGGCGCAAGCCCATGGCAAAAGAGCTACTGGCGTCGATGCCCTATGACCAGGCCGGTCTGCTGATCCGCAAACTGTCGGGCAAAGCAGTAAAGGACAGCTGGACTGTCGATCTGCCCGCCCGTGAGTTTCTGGGCATGAGTGACGAGGATTTCAGCCAGGCGCTGGCCCGTCAGTTGCAGGGGATTGGCTTCGGCTGGGATGTAAGAGCACAGGATATAAGGGGACGAAATGGCGTGGCCTAATGTTGGGGTGAATCAGCTGAATCAGCAGCAGGGCGAAACCACGGAAGTGGAACGCGTGTTGCTGTTTGTCGGCCGGGGAACCGTGAATGCCGGCAAAACGTTGCCGGTGAACAGCCAGAGCGATCTGGATGTGTTGCTGGGTGAGGCGGACAGCGATCTCAAACGTCAGCTGACTGCGGCCCGCGACAATGCCGGGCAAAACTGGTGGGCATTTGTGCGGGTGCTGGATGATGCCGGGAAGTGGACAGATGCCGTGCAGGATGCGCAGCAGGTGGCCTCTGTGGAAGGTGTGGTGCTGTGTGATGCGGTTTCAGAGAAGGCTGTGATTAATGAAGCCATCGCGCTACGCAGCACCCTGATCGCGAAATATGGCCGCTGGGTGTGGTTTATCCTGGCCGTTCAGGCGATGCAGGGGGACGAAGCCCAGGCCGATTATCTGACGCGACTGACTGCGCTACAGGCGGGGATAGCTGAAAAGGCTGTTTGTCTGGTGCCGGTGCTGTGGGGCAATGAGCCGGGCGTACTCGCCGGGCGGCTCTGTAACCGTGCCGTGACTATCGCAGACAGCCCGGCGCGGGTGAAAACCGGGGCGCTGGTCAGCATGGGAAGTGATGATGTGCCGGTGGATGGCGACGGCGTATCGCTTCAGCTGGCCACGCTTCAGGCGCTGGAAGCCCAGCGTTTCAGCGTGCCGATGTGGTATGCGGACTATGACGGGTATTACTGGTCTGACTGCCGCACACTGGACGCGGAAGGCGGCGACTATCAGGCACTGGAGATGGTGCGGATCGTCGATAAGGTAGCCCGTCGCGTGCGACTGCTGGCCATTGCCAAAATTGCCGATCGGGCGCTGAACAGTACGCCGGGAAGTATTGCGGCAAACCAGCTGTATTTTGCCCGTCCGCTGCGCGAAATGTCGAAATCCAGCGAAATTAACGGGGTGCAGTTTCCGGGGGAGGTCAAATCACCAAAGGACGGCGATGTGACCATTGTCTGGAAAACGCGCAAGAAAGTGGAGGTTTATGTGGTGATCCGTCCGTATGAGATGCCGCTGGAAATCACCATCAATCTGATGCTGGATGCCAGCCTTGAGGGGGCCGCATGAGTAAGCGTATTTCCGGGGCGTCGTTTGACACCTACTGGGGAACGGATTTGATCCACGTCGAAAAGCTGACACTGGATATTACGGATAACACTGCGCTGGCGCAGACGAAGGGGGTGCCGGATGGCTATGTGGATGGGGATGTGTCCGCTGAAGGGGAAATTGAACTGTCCATCAAGGCTCTGGCCACCCTCAAAGCGCAGGCCAGTTCAGCAGGGTCGTGGCGCGGAATTCCGGTCGCGGACATGCTCTTTTACGGCAAGGCCGGAGAGGAAGAGGCCAAAATTGAAGCCTTTGGCGTCAAGCTGGTACTGAGCAGCATTCTAGACCTTGATCCGAAGGGCGGCGCTCTGTCCACCCGCAAAATCAAGGTACTGGTCACAGACCCGCGCTTTATCAATATCGACGGCATTCCGTATCTGGAGCCGGAAACCACGCAGAGTCTGATCGCGTCGTAAGGGAGAGTTATGCAGGAGTATGAAAAGGGGTTTATCACGCTGGCCATCATGGGGGCGCTGATTGCGCTGGGTAAGATGCTGACCAGCAATGAGCCGATTACCGCTCGTCTTATCCTGGGGCGCGTTATCGTCGGCAGCGCGTTGTCTCTCGCCGCAGGCGTGGCGCTGTACTTTGTGCCGGATATCCACCCGCTGGCGCTGGCCGGGATTGGCTCCGCGCTGGGTATCGCGGGTCTGAACGGTGTGGAAGTGTGGCTGCGGAAAAAGGGTTTTGATCTGGGTAAAGGAGTCGGGAAATGACGTTGAGCGAAAAACAACAGCTGTTTGTGGTGATGGTGGCCAATTTGATCCACTGGGCCGAAGAGCACGGCTTCCGTCTGACGTTTGGTGAAACGTACCGCACGCCGGAGCAGGCGGCGCTGAACGCGAAAAAGGGCAGCGGGATTTCTAACAGCCTGCATACCCAACGTCTGGCAGTGGATTTTAATCTGTTTGTGAACGGCCAGTATAAGACCCGCACCGAGGATTACCGCCCCCTGGGCGAATACTGGGAGTCGCTGGGCGGCAGCTGGGGCGGGCGTTTTAAAACCAACCCGGACGGCAATCACTTCAGCCTGGAACATAACGGGGTGCGCTGATGGAAAGGCTTGTCGCGGGTGTGCTGCTGCTTTGCGTGCTGGCATTTGTCGGAGGGTGGAAAGTGGCCACCTGGCAGCATGACAGCATGGCGCTGGCAATCAGCCAGGCGGCGACGGCTACCGGTAACCGCCTGGCGGACGCGGCCAGCCAGTCCGGGCGCAGGCTGGAAGAGCAACTGGAGGCTTTGAAAAATGCGCCACCGCGTGAGATCCGCACCGAAGTGGTTAAGCCGGTGTTCACTAACGTGTGCATGTCTGATGATTTTGTCCGCATGTACAACGACGCCGCCGCCAGTACCGAACGTGCGCTTTCAGGAAAACCTGAAAACTAAGTGTGCAGTGAGCCTGCCGAGGCTGGCAGGTAAAACGGGCAGGGATGCCGCAGAGCTATTAACGATGTATCTCGACCTTTACGGGCAGTGTGCCGCCCGTCATAACCAGCTGGTCGATGAAATAAATTTACGAGAGGATTTACAGCGTGGAAAAACAAATTATTGAACTGACCGTGGCCGGAAAGGATATTGCTTTTGAGCCGAATATTGCCGCCTACAATAAATTAATTAATGACATGTCAATGGATAATAAAGTGTCTCCGGCACATAACTATCTGGTGCGTATTGTGACAGCGGAAACCAAAGATAACTTGGCCGATATTCTGAAATTACCGGGCGCGGCGTTGCAGCTGGTTAACGAAGTGAATAAGCGCTTTGCGCCTGAACTGGATATTGTTGCAAAAAACTGAGCGCCCGGATTACCGCCATTAATCAGAACGGGATGGAACAGTATTATATTTTGCGCAGACATTATTTACCATGCGGTGATGATTCACTGGATGATATTGCTGCTGCATTGTGGCTGGATAATCGCTACTGGGAAAATATGAGTGTGGCCGTAGCGAACGGAATTGGGACTGCTTTTAAGGGAAGCTAATGAACAGCCTGGATTTTACGTTAAGTCTGATTGATAAATTCACGCGCCCGCTTAAGGCTGCGCAGAATTCGGCTGTTCAGTTTGCGGATAAGTCTGTTCAGGCGTTTAAACGTATCGGTATCGGTGGCGCTGCACTGTATGGCGTGGGGCAGTCCATCGGCGGAATGCTGGCACCGGCATTTGATATGTTTAATGCGCTTCAGGAGCAGTCCGCCAGGGGCATTGATTCTGGCGTGCTGAAGACTGTCCAGCGCGACGCGCTGGCCTTCAGCACCACTTACGGCACGGTGGCCACCGATTTTGTCCGTTCCACCGCAGAGATTAACAGCGCCATTGCCGGGCTGACCGGGCAGGAGTTGCCGAAGGTGACGAAGGTCGCCAACCTGATGGCATTTGAAATGCAATCATCCACCGCAGAAACGGCTGAGTTTATGCGCCAGATGTTCGCTAACTTCCGCACAGACGCTGATTCGCTGGGGAAAGTACAGTTTGCGGAGCAGCTGGCCGGGAAAATGACGCTGATGCGCCAGCGCTTCGGGCTGGAAATTGGGATGGTCAAAGACCTGATGGAAGGTGCTCGCGGCGCGGGCACAAACTACGGGGTCGGCATGAATGAGCAACTGGCCGTGATGGGTGAGTTGAGTCGCACCCTGGGAACGGAAGCCAGCAGTGCCTACGAGGGCTTTATGACCTCAGCTATCGAGGGTGGTAAAAAGCTGGGCCTGTCGTTCACTGACACGGCCGGGAAGATGCTCTCCATGCCGGATATTCTCACTAAGCTACAGGGGAAATACGGCCAGAGCCTGGAAGGCAATCTGAAAGCCCAGAAAGAGCTGGATGACGCCTTCGGCGATAGTTCGGCGGTGGTAAAGCAGCTTTACGGCAATGTGTCCGTGCTCCAGCGCAATATCACCGAGTTGGGCGGCGCGGACGGGCTTAAACGCACCCAGGAGGCGGCAGCAAAACTGGTTAAACCGATGGATCGGTTTATGGCCATTATCCGGGCTATTCAGATTGCCATCGGGTTAACGCTGGTTCCGGCGCTTAACCCTCTGCTGGACTGGGCCGCGCAGATAGGTCAGACCTTTGCCCGCTGGATGAGCTTATTCCCGAATATCGCCCGCGTGGTGGGCTGGGTGGCAATGGCAGTACTGGGGTTTGCTGCGGTGGGGGCGATCCTGAATATTATCATGGGGCTGTCTGCTTTCATCCTGACGGGCTGGGGAGCCGCGCTGAAACTGGTCAGTGGAGCGCTGATGGTGGTTCGTACGACAGCGATGCTGACCGGTGCCGCCATTAACTTTATGAGCTGGCCGGTTTTGCTGGTTATCGGGGCCATCGCGCTGCTGGTCGCCGGGTGTTATCTGCTGGTTAAGCACTGGGACACGGTCAAAGCCGCTGTGATGGACACGGCCGCGTTTCAGGTTGTGGCGCAGGCTGTCAGCTGGCTGGCGAATCTCTTTGCCTCCGTGTGGGAATATATTTCAGCGGGCTGGAATAGTTTTATTGCGCTGCTGACGGGATTTTCACCGCTCGACGCATTAAGCGGCATGGCGTCGGGAATAATGAAACTCTTTGACGGTATATGGCAGGCCATTAAGAAAAGTTTCAGCGCATCATGGAGCTGGATTGTGGATAAATTGAACATGATCCCCGGTGTGAATATCAGCACCACCACGACAACGCCACCCGTGACAGAAAATAAACTTTCAACGGGTGGGCAATTACGCAGCGTTGAGCCGGGCGGTATCAGCCGAACCATTAATAACAGCAATAATAATAAAGTGGATAAGCGTGGTAACAGCATCGGTACGGTGAATATTTATCCGCAGGAGCCATTTACGCCAGGTAAATTGCAGGAGTGGCAGGAGATGGGATTATGAGTGATTTATTGTATATCGACCTGCTGATTACAAATGATGATTTTGTCCTGAATACCGGTAATGAGCCTGTTTTATGTAATAACCGCCAGAGTATCGGACAGGACGTGATTCACAGCATTATTGAAAGCGGACTGGCAACGGAATTAATTGCCGAACGTAGCCCGACGCTGCGTGGCGATATTTTTACCCGCATGGAATTACTGATTGAAGACGATGAACGGCTGATACCCGGCACGGTATCCATTACGGAAGAAACGCTGTCGCGCCTGTGGGTGACGGCAGATACCTATGATTTTGGTGCGCTGTCGCTGAGGGTGGATCTATGACGGAAAAACCGCAGGTGGATTTTGAAACTCTGGTCAGTGAAAGCGGTATGCCCGCGACGGCCGACGAGGCCCGCAGCCGGTTTAATATCATCGCCGCAGAAGAGGGGATTATCACCAATACGTCGAAAATGTCGCCGTTCTGGCGGCTGATCACGGCCATCGTCACCGCGCCGGTGATGTGGCTTCGCGACGTGCTAATCCATACCGTGCTGGCCAATATGTTCGTGGCGACGGCAACCGGGCAGATGCTGCGTTTGCTGGCCTGGTCGGTCAATATCACGGTTAAACCGGCAACGGCCGCACAGGGTGTTATCCGCTTCTATAAAGCCTCACCGGCCGCAGTCGTCACGATTAAAGCCGGAACGCTGGTGCAGACCGAGCGTATCAACGGCACGGTATATCGCCTTGCGGTAACGGAAGATTTCACTCTCACCGCAGGCACTGCCAGCGCACTGGTGCCGGTGAAAGCGGAGGGGACGGGTGGCGCGTATAACCTCGCGCCGGGATATTACCGGATTTTGCCTGTGGCGGTGTCAGGTATCAGCCATGTGGTGAGTGAAGAAAACTGGCTGACGGTGCCGGGTGCTGATGAAGAGAGCGATGATGAACTTCGTGAACGCTGCCGTAACCAGTTCAACCTGGTGGGTAATTACCACACCGATGCGGTCTACCGCTCCATGATTGCGGGTATCGCCGGGTTGAGCATTGACCGTATCTATTTTGAGCACGACGCCCCGCGCGGCCCAGGAACCGCTAACGCCTATTTGTTGCTGGACAGCGGCGTGATCTCCGATCCGTTTGTGGCGGCGGTAAATGACTACATCAATACCCAGGGCCACCACGGACACGGCGATGACATGCAGTGTTTCGCTATGCCGGAAACAGCCCACGATCTGGATGTTGTCCTGTACCTGCCTGACCCGGACAACATGCTGGCTGATGAACGCGATGCGCTGCTGTCGGGTGTGGAAAACCTGGTGCGCTGTGCATTTCGGGAAAACACGGATTATGGCGTGAAGAAGACGTGGCCGTATGGCCGGTTCTCCTTCTCTAATCTGGGCAGGGAGATCCACCGGACGTTTACGGCGGTGGATTCAGTCACCTTTTCCCTGCGGGATATCGTCAGCGATCTGAACGTCCCACGTCTGGCCAGCCTGACGGTGAGTATCGAACATGACTGATTTTGATAAAAAACTGGCCGGGTTAACGCTACCTTCATGGATGAACAAAGGCGAGCCACGCAAATTACTGAATACAGCCCGGCGCTACTGGAAGCTGGTCTGGGAGTGGATCACCTGGCCGGTTAACCAGTTCGACCCGCTGACCTGCTCGGAGTCAATTTTACGGCTGATGGCCTATGACCGGGATATTACCCGCTTCAACGGTGAGCCGCTGTACCTGTTCAGAAAGCGCGTGGCGTATGCCTTTGTGAATGCGGCGGACTCAGGCTCCATCGCCGGTTTTATTGCCATCTTTGAACGCCTGGGGATTGGCTACGTGGAGTTGCTGGAACGTCAGCCGGAAATTGACTGGGACGTCATCATCGTCAGGGTATCGGACAGCCAGATAGCACAGAACGCCGACCTGATGATGCAGATTATCCGCCAGTACGGCCGCACCTGCCGCCGCTATCGGTTTGAGGTAATGACCACGCTTCAGCTGTATATCAACGCCGGGTGGAATGACGGGGAATTAATCTGCTATTACGCCGGGGAATATATCGGTGGGGAAAAACGGCTGGACGGGGAATATGTCTGTTTCCCGGCCAGTGATGGAATCAATGATAACGCCATGTTTGGCGCAAAACTGTAGGTATTATTTATGAGTCAGACGGTGATTACTTCCGCCTTTGAACAGTTAAAAGCCCAGGAAGCGGCAAACGGTGGCGTTGTCATTCTTGATGAATTTGTGTTTGCAAATATTCCAAATCTGGACATTACCAGTCCTATTGATCGTGGTGAAGGGTTGCCGGAAGAGGCGATGATTGTCCATCGTCAGGCGGTGGGTAAAACCGGCATGGTAAACAATAACGCGGTGGTGTATTCCGTCGTGATGGGCGCGGATGTCGGGGATTTTGAATTTAACTGGGTTGGCCTGGTTAACAAAGCGAATAATGTCGTGGCGATGATTGTCCATGCGCCCATGCAGAAGAAAATTAAAACGGCGACTGGCCAGCAGGGTAACGTTTTAACCCGCTCTTTCCTGATGGAGTATAACGGCGCGTCAGAGCAGACCCAGATTATCACCCCGGCAGATACCTGGCAGATTGATTTCACGGCTCGCCTGGGTGGTGTTGATGAGCGTATCCGCTGTGAAAATATTGATATCTATGGTGAAGCCTCATTTTTTGGGGATGGTTTCCTGGTCAGCAAAAACGGATCGCAGTGCGTCGTAAAAAAGGGTGTTGGCTACATTGCCGGGGTTCGTGCTGAATTATTGTTTGATCAGACTGTCACCGTTGACCAGAAGCCGGTAAAAATTTGGGCTGATGTAAGCTGGAAAGGTACGCTTACCAGCATCTGGGCATCTTCGGTAAAGCTGACAATTGCTGAATCCCTTTCTGATTATCATGACAATGATGAACAGCATTATGTATTTGCCATTGCGGCCATCAATGCTGACGGTACTGTTTTAGATTTGCGTCCTTCCGGATTTTCATTGAAAGAACTGGGTTCTAATAATAAAGGAAGTGGTTCATCATATCTTGGAATATACCCGGCAGGAACTGTTCAGAATCTGGTGACTTTTTTGTCATTTGATATGTTCAACATTAAAAATGATGCTTCTGAAGACGTTACCCAGGCCATTATTGATGTTTTTAATTACTCTAACGACTTGGGTATTCCTGTTGTTCAGAAATCAGGAAGATATCTTATTTCAGGAAACACATTTGCAACCAGTACCGCAGGTTTTGATCTGGATGGAGCTACGTTTGTTCCGTCTGCTAACTTCACAGGATACCTTCTGGGGACGCAGAGTGAATTACCAGTCACTTATGATTCATCAAGTGCAGTTGTTTCAGCCATTAATAATGTCCCGATCTCTCCTGGTGACAGCATCCTGAAAGGATTAAAAAACACCTCAGTACTTAATGGCCATGCTGTTTTTATACGTGGTGCTGATCCTCTGTATGTTGCTCGCGGAAAAACTAAGTACTGGTGGCATAATACCCGCATTTCTAACAGAGGGAAAATGGATGACAGGATGAAGTATGGGGTGTCATCCGTAAATGAGGTGATAGCTCTCCCGGTTAAAAAGAAAATAACAGAGTTCCGTTTGCCAGCATGGGATTTTATTAATGGGCCGTCTAATAATGGGGTGATGCGTTTTAATAATATCACCCGTGCCAGAATCTATGGCGGGGCAATATACAACAGGCCGTTACAGGATAATGAAAAGAATCCAGTTATTATATCATTGAATTATTGTTATGATATTAGCGTGGAGGATCTTTATGATGAGTATCCTTCATATCCTGTCGTGGGGGGACAGATTGCTTATGCCTATACGTTAAACTTTAATTATGTCAATCGACTTTCATTCAAAAACTGCTGTGCTCAGGGGTATGGTTGGGGGGTGGTTGGTGGGCAGTTAGCAACAAACCTTTCATATAAAGAGTGCAACCTGAATCGTATCGATATGCATGATCCATTTATGGGCACTCTGAATGCAGAAGATTGCTCGGTTGGGTGTTGGGGGTTCTCTGTATTTGGTATGGGAGATATGCATATAAGCCGTATTACGGTTGATCTTGATGATTCTTTTTATGGTGGATACCGGGAAATTGCCGGAATTTTTAATACTCGCCCGGATTTTAGTGGTGTGTTTGACGGTAATATATATATAAACGGCCTGACTATTGTTGGGGATGCCTCCGCATACAGGGAATCTACCGGGCACGGTGTGTCGCTGTTTTCTGCATATTCCTACAATGGTGGGTTGGGGTACATCCCGGAAGGTTCTCCCGTTGAACCTTGGGGTTTCCGTGAAATTATCGTAAAGGGGCTGAATTGTGTTGATCCGATACAAGGGCGGCGTTTTGATTCAATAATTAAAGCAGACTCCGTACAACAAACAACATATTTCCCATTGAGAGTGAAAATTGAAGATGCAAGATTCAATTCGACTGAGCCTGAATGTATTGATTTGCATGGATGGAGGGTGCCTGCGTATAACAAGGAATCTGTGAATATTACGCATACTCTTAATTATAAGCCAACAAACTTCATCGAGATGAATGATGTATCGCTGGCAGGCCTGGAAGTGATAAGACCTTATTTAAATTATGACTATCATAATATTGACTTTAAAATGAGGAATGCAAGAAATACAGAGAATACGAATTCGCCAATAGCATTTTATACCGATCAGTGTGGCAGATATGAGTTCAGTAGCTGTGCATTACGAAAAATATCAGACAGAACATACAGTACGGGCAATCTCCTGAACAGGAATTCAACCTTTGTTGTCAATGGAGGTGTTTTTAACTCATTGTCAGGCCTGCCCTTTGATATCACTTTCAATAGTGGATATAACACGCCGGTTCTCGCATCAAATGTGCTTTTTGTCGGGCTTTATTCTCAGACAAGTGTTACGGCGATAAATGCTAATTTAGCTGAGTTCTCTGTGTGTGAAAATTGCAAGTATTTCAGCAATGAAACTGTTGGGTATATCAGTCCCGCCTTGTGGTTAGGCTCTGCCGGTGCGAATGGTATTTCAACATCATTTAACGTTGCCCGTGAAAACAATCTGAGCCTGACGTTCACTGTCAGTGCGGGTGGTAATTCAGAAACATTGATTAATCCAGTGAAAATGCCAGGTTCTGTAGCGCCAGGAAATGTTGGGGGGACTTTTTTTTCTTCTGCTACCGGGAGTCGGGTAGATTTTCAATTGAGCCTGAATTCACGCGGATTGAAAGCGAATGTTGGGAAAGTTATGTCATCAGGAACGTTAACAGGTATTTATTTACAATAGAGGTGGGTATGTCATTTACGGTGAGCAAAAAAGTATCACGACAGCTGTCATATTCTGAGTTTGGTGCATCAGATGTGAATGAAGTCATTACAGCAGAGCTAGCTTTTGAGGCAGTAAATGTAATCGGGCTTGATGCAAAGAATATTTGCCAGGTACAGTTTTCTGTCGTCATTAACGGTAGTTCAAATCCGGGAAGTTATATTCATAGTTTTACTTTTTCAGGTAATGGAAACCCTCTTAATGAGGCTGAGGCTAGTTTACGAGAAGAAATAGCGCTGTAACGCCTATGCTTTATGAGGGGGGATATATGTGGCAGTACAAAAATATCAGACTGAATGAGCGATTAACTGATATTAATTGCTCCGTCATTCCGGCACATCAATGGATTTATGGTCTGGGGCAGCAAACGGAAAACGGGAGCTATCTGAGTCCTGGTAACGCTGTTTCGTATCTGTCACAGCAGCTGGCAGGCGTGGGCAATATCTCAGATGTGGTGATATTCCTGTTAACCGGTAGCGGTCATGATGATTTTGTGCGGAACCTGGGCGACCTGGCTGATGTGCTTCCGCTTCCGGCCATGATGCAGGTTAAACGACTGGCAAAGTCGGCGGCAGAGCTGGCCACAGAGAGGATGCTGATCCCGTCACCTGCAACCGCGTCAGTTGCGGCCGTGCCGTTCTCTACACCGACAACCCGCGCTGCGCTGAATGGACAACGCGTTGCGGAAGCGCAGATACAGGCTGCATCCGGGGTCAGTCTTGTGGGGGCAAGGGAGGCATTGGCTGACTTTATCCAGGAAAGAAACAACATTCTCAGCGAGGTGGCCAGTGGTCTGGAATCTCTGAAGGGGAAAACCGCCCGAGCCTGGACGTTCACCGCACAGGGCGATATCACCACCACGCTGCGTAATATGGTGAAAGATATTCCGGCCGTGTCGGCGGTGCATTGCGCTGCGGTGATGATGGTAGGGGAAAATCTGGCAGGACTCAGGGAGATGATACATGAACTCGATAGCGACGCTGGCGCTTAACGGCGAAGGTATCCCTCTGAAAAACATGCGGGTCACGCTCACCATGCAGTTTCAGGACAAAGAACAGTCAGGGCAGACCAGTTCCACAGCTAGGGCAGAGCAGGGAACGAAGGGTAAAGAGCTGCGCGTATCTGGTGAAGTGCCGTTTAAAACCCCGGAGGTGCTGAAGCGCATCTTTGAACTGGCAAGCGCCACCGGCGACGATGGGCAGCGCCAGAAATACCGGGTTGCGCACGATGTAGCCCGTGCGGTGGGATTTCGTGAAGCCACGTTTACCGGGAGTCTGGACGCGCCACAGCAGGAAGGGCGCATGTCCTGGCTGGTCACGTTCACGCTGACCGAATTTATCAGCGTACCGGAAAAGCGGGAAGAGCGTGCGGCCGGAAAGGTCTCCGCGCAGAAGCAAACGGCGGGTACAGGCGGTGCTGCGGGCAGCGGAACCGCCTCAGCCGGGGAAAGTGACGAAAAACTGACGTGGTTTGAGAGCAAGGTGCTTAAACCGGTAAATGAAGCGCTGGGGTAATACGTGAAACCAGTTCAGCGAGTTTATTTATCAACACAGCAGGTTCATTGTCCTGATATCGATCTGGTACTGGAGCTGAACAGCTGCGGCCGGGGATTTATCACTGCGCAGACGGATCAGGACTACACCGGCAAACTGGTGCGGGTAGACGTGGGCTATTCCGATTTGCTGTTGCGCTGGTTTACCGGATACGTTGAACGCTCTCAGCCAGCGGAGAACGGCTTTCAGCGTCTCTTTGTGCGCGAGCTGGCAGGGGTGTTTGATAAACAGTGGCCGTGCTCCATGCAACACCCGACACTGAAGCTGATTGGCAGCTGGCTGGCAGAGCAGAGCGGCATCACGGTGCAGGTGCCGGACTCCGGATACGCGACGACACCGATCCCCCATTTCACCCACAGCGGCACCGGCTTTCAGTTGCTGAGTGCGCTGGGTCAGGCATTCAGCGTGCCGGACTATATCTGGCATCCATTGCCGGACGGTGGGCTGTATCTGGGCGGTGCAGACGGGGCCATGTTTGCCGGTCGGGAAGTGGACATCCCGGCTGAATTTGCCCAAAGTACGGCGGGCGGCAACAGCATGACACTGCCGGTGGTACAGAGTTTGCGGCCCGGTGTGGAGATGAACGGCCAGCGGATCACCCGTGTACACCTGCACAACGCAGATATGACCGTGACCTGGACGCCGCGCAATAAGCAGACCGGCCAGCCACTCCAGAAAACGCCGCTTCAGCGCCAGATTGAGGCGCACTACCCGGAGCTGGCCAGCGGACTGCATACACCGAAAATGGGGCGGGTCGTGGCGCATACGGAACCAGTCAGCAGCGGTAATTTTGCCGATCCGTTTCGCCCGCGCTACGCTGTGGATGTGCAGCTGCTGGACGCGAACAGCAACCCGGACGGCAGTACGCCAGTCTACTCAGCCGTACCGCTGCCGGTACCGATGGCAGGGCATGATTCAGGACTGTTTCAGTTCCCGGCGCTGGGAACGCTGGTCGAAATGGGGTTCACCGGGGGGCGTCCGGATAAGCCTTTTATCCGTGGCAGTCATGCAGACGGTACAAGCCTGCCTGACCTGAAGCCGGGAGAACAGCTGCAACAGCAACGCGAAGAGGTATCGCAGCGCGTCACCCAGGCCGGAGACTGGGAACGAAAAACCGATCAGGCTATCCGTGAAAACTCTATGTCCAGGCAAGTGACCGCCGATACGGAAAAGCGCGAGCTGGTCACGCGGGAAACGATGGTGAAAGCCTCTGACAAAACCACGGTGATTGGCACGGCGCAGCTGACGGCCGGGGCCGTTCAGCATATTGCGGCAGGTGATTATGCCGTGGCCACAGGCCGCAACCGCCTGGCAACAATCAGCGGCGATGATGAAACGGAGGTTGCTGGCCAGCAGACCACAACCACCGGCAAAGGTCTGATAGAGAAGATTGGCACGATACGCCGCAGCGTCGCCGCCGTGCAGCAGCAGATTGTTGCACCGGTGGTCTGGATCGGCTCAGAGCAAATCAATGTGACACAGCTGATGCTGGACACGCTCGACGTGGTAAAAGAACTGGCCACGCTCACCGCCAGCCATACCCACCCGGACACCGGCCCACCAACCAACGCCGGAGACATTGAGGGTGTGGCGACGAAGACCGATACACTCAACGCGAAATACTCCCCCGTCATCGCTAAGTAACCTTGGTCAGCCCGCGTAATGCGGGTTTTTTTGTACCCGTCACCAGACCGCGCAAGACGCGCCCAGACCGCACATAACATTACCCACACGCCCGACAATCAGCAAATCAGATCGTTGCAACAGCGGGGTGCTGGCTGCGCCACAGCCCGACAAAATAAATCTTTACCGGACGAAATCGGCGCTACACCGCACCCGCCTGCACTTTTTGGATCATAAAAATTTTTCAGTCGGAATTTTTTATAAAGGATACCGTCAGCCCGCGCCACGGGTGGGGCGGTGCAGTTGGTCGAGAACTGAAAAGAGTGAAAAGAATTTCAGTTTTTTTCAGAGGGAAGGATCTGCGAAGGATCTAATTAAGATTTTAACTATCAGATAAAAAGGGATATTTTATATTTTATGTGAGTCTAAGGGGGGGGCGTGTGGTGGTATTTGCTGAAAATATGGGTGGCTTTTAAAGTCAGAGCAGGCGCGGTCTGGCGAAGAATTATCCCCGTGAACGTGACTGAAAAAAGCGAGATAGATTAAACTGTGACTATGTATAGATTTCGGATTGTGGTGTGGAGGCGTTTGAATGCAGAGAATTGCAATATACGAAGCAAGCTTTACTTTTGAGTGGATTGAAAGGTCAGCTTTTAGGATTACAGGCGCGTTTATTGGTTGTTTTGTGAATGATTGAATTTGTGTTTGATTGTAGGTAGAGTCGCCACAATATCTTGGATGAGAGCTGTGAACTAACATTTCAAAGTGCCGAATATATAACGGCACTAATGATAATAATTAGTCAAAAACAAGACGGTGAGATAAATCATACTCTTTATGTAAGAAGACGTTTTTTGCTTTCATGTTTTGATTTGATACCCATATTGGCTCCCCTGATTCATACTTATCATCCGGATAAACGGATATAAATCCGGATTTGGTTTCCCTTAGTAGACTTATAAACTCCCCGACTATATTGCATAAGCACATTATTCCGTTTGGTCCAGGGGTTATTATGGCAATTTTGGTATACTTAGGGGATATGACCCAATCACCACATATCCATCCGACAATATCTCCTTTTGGGGAGATTAATGCATTACCCAGTGTTGCTCTGACTGCTATGCAAACTTTATTAGCATAACCAATATCATCTTTTACTTTTTCCCATGGTGGGCCAAATATAGAAAAGAGACATGAATCTGAATTTTTATTCATTAGATATGTTGACTGTTCTGTCGAAATGTTATTAACCCCGTTAATATGTATACCTTCGCCGTTAAAGCTGATATTTGCCCCTAAGTAATCCATAGAGAATCTTTCAATTTTGAGTGGTTCATCGCCTTTAGCTATCATTATCAAAACTATTTTACCTTTATCTAATCTTATTTCGATTGTTGCGCCGTGAGTATCAAGGTCATAATTCGAAGTTACTCCATGGAATATGTTTTTTTCAATAAATGCAAGTATGCCATCAGTGCTTTTGAATATGGCGTTAAATCCTATCGGTCCTTCTTTCTCATCTGGTTCAGAAAACCAGAATAATGGTTTACCATAAACTTTAATGAAAATTGGAGCTCCAATGGAAATTATAGAACCAATCTGTATCTTAAAGCCTTCATTTTCTGGGTATAGAAGTCCCTTAACTAATTTATTACGTTTTGAAAATGGATTTTCTTTTGCTAGCCAAACTCTTTTTTTTGAAATTCTTGTGTCTGTCACATCATCATGACATCCCTTGCACAGTAATGTCATTTTTTCTGGATCGTGTTTTTTAGCATCTTTAAATTCTGGCTCAATATGCTCATAATCAACAAAAATATTCCCACAAATCACGCATCCATAACCTGCATCATGTCTTATCTTTCTTCTAATATCAGCCTCAATGTATCTTTTAAGACCGTGTTTATTAATGTTTTCTTTGTTCATGATAACCCTTTTATGAGTGGTTGATGAATTTTAGGATTTAAAACTCTAAAATATTGCTCAATAAATCGGATGGTTACTACCGAAATATTTAAGTGCTAGATGGTAATAAAGTCATTTAAACTGTTGCTTTATCAGGATGTTTTGTATTTAATTTATTATCTTATGTATCGTGAAACATAAGGGTAAGAAATGGTGCCGGGAGAATTGATTGCATTTAAGCCTATTAATATACCAACAGGAGAGCATCTAACTGTATTTCCCTGTATTATGAGATCTTTGTTTATTGAAACATCATTTTTATTGATGGCTACTTCTACGCCATTACATAACATTTTACCGCGAAGAATTTTTATTTTATCAGGTGGACAAAATTCAATTTCAATGAGAATAACTCTAGATTTAGTTCTGATTGTGATTTTCTTGGCAACAAATTCAATATCCCACAAGTATGCTGAGTACATGAGGATATTATCCTTAATTTGTAATATGGGTATATTGAACTCATCAAATATTATTAAATTTAATAACATTTGTCCATCTTCAAATCTGAATTCGATAAGAGAATAGCCATCAATCATTAAAGGGATGAATTGAGATGTTTTATTTTTAATTTGTGTGTTAATTATAAATGTGTTGCTGCCAATTTCCACAGATGCTTCAGTGCCAGAAAAATGAAAATTATATGGCTTAGTTACTCCACTTTTTAAATTAAAAGGTGCTTTGTCAGCGGCCATTACATTTTCTATAGGGAGCAATCCTCCAGATCTCTCTCGGTGATGAAAGTTACAGAGAAGAGTGATTTCACTAGCAACATGTCTTTTAACATTTGCCCAGCCAAGCATGTGCTCGTATTCATATAGTGGTAAACCGCAAATGACACATCCGAACCCGCAGCGCCGTCGAATTTCTCGTTGCATTGGTTCTGGAATGTTTCGGTTAGTACAATTTTGAACTAATTTATTCATCAGCAATGTCCTCTGAGTATAACTTGTGGAGAATACGAATTAGATACTAAACATCCAAGGTTACCGGTTTTTTGTAGCCTCTACAAAGAACAAAGAACAAAGAACAAAGAACAAAGAACAAAGAACAAAGAACAAAGAACAAAGAACAAAGAACAAAGAACAAAGAAATTAAAATTTCTCATAATCCCAAGTTTTAATTAATCACTGGAGGAAAGTCGTATCCGGAATTCCTGCATCATCAGAGTATGAAACTCCGATGGAATTTGCAACCTCATCAGTTTAAGCAGATATCAGTAGACATGACATACAAATCAAATTCATCAATAAGTATATGTTGAAGGTCTTCAGGAATGTCAAGGTCTAAATAATCCTACTTGAAATTTTTTCCCGATGCTATTGCTGATTCCCCGAACGGATAGGTGCGACTCTGTCGCCACTTTGTCGCCAATGACATATTAATCATGTGACAATCGATTGATTTATAAGGGATAAAATAGAAGGCAACAAAAAACCCATCAACCTTGAACCTAAGTGGCGGGGTTGATGGGCTCCACAAAATGGGGACATCAAAGAAAAGCAGTGGCACTACTTATGACTGATGCCCGTGAGAAAAGTTCTGCCAATGCGCATTTTTTTCGCAAAAATTTACTGAAGCCCCGGCCAGATGATTACAATCAGCGTCCCGGCGAGGGTCAGCAGCACGTTGGCTATCGCATAGGTCCCCGCATATCCCAGCGCCGGAATGTTGCTGCGCGCGGTGTCGCTGATAATCTCCATCGCCGGCGCGCAGGTTCTGGCCCCCATCATCGCGCCAAACAGCATTGCGCGGTTCATGCGCAGGACGTAGGCGCCGAACAGGAAGCAGATCACTACCGGCACCAGGCTGACGATCAGGCCCGCCGCCAGCATCTGTCCGCCGACGGCGCCGAGGCCGTGGCCAATCCCGGCGCCGGCGCTCAGGCCGACCCCGGCCATAAAGACCATCAGGCCGAACTCTTTCACCATATTCAGCGCCCCCTGCGGGATATAGCCGAAAGTCGGGTGGTTGGCCCGCAGGAAGCCGAGCATGATCCCGGCAAACAGCAGCCCTGCGGCGTTGCCGATGCCGAAGCTGAACGAGCTGAACTGGAAGGTGATCATGCCGATCATCAGGCCGACGATGAAAAAGGCGCAGAAGGCGAGCAGGTCGGTGACCTGGCTGTGGATGGAGATAAAGCCGATGCGGTCCGCCACGGTTTTTACCCGGCGCGCGTCGCCGCTGACCTGCAGAACGTCGCCTTTGTTGAGCACCACGTTATCGTCGATAGGCATTTCAATCTGGCTGCGGATCACACGGTTTAAGAAACAGCCGTGATCGGTCAGCTTCAGCTGGGCGAGACGGCGGCCCACCGCATTGTGGTTTTTGACCACAATCTCTTCGGTGACGATGCGCATATCCAGCAGGTCGCGGTCGAAGACCTCCTTGCCGTTACGGAAGCTAGGGTCAAGGCGGGCGTGGGCATCCGGGTAGCCTACCAGCGCGATATCATCCCCTTTTTGCAGCACCGCATCGCCGTCCGGGTTAGCCAGAATACCGTTACGCCGAATACGTTCGATATAGCAGCCGGTCTGGCGGTAGATCCCCAGCTCGCGCAGATTTTTGCCGTCCGCCCAGGCCACCAGCTCGGGGCCAACGCGGTAGGCGCGGATCACCGGCAGATAGACCTTACGCTTAGAGTCGGTATCCAGCCCGCGCTCACGGGCAATCTGCTGGGCGCTGGTTTGCAGATCCTGATGCTGCAGCTTGGGCATATAGCGCGCGCCGACGATCAGGCTGACCAGGCCAACCAGATAGGTCAGGGCATAGCCGAGGCTCAGATGGTCGAGCGAAAGCGCCAGCTGGTCGGCCGGTAGACCAAAGTGGCGCAGCGTATCGCCCGCGCCGACCAGCACCGGCGTTGAGGTCATTGCGCCGGCGAGCATCCCGGCGGTCAGGCCGATATCCCAGCCGAAGAGTTTACCCAGCCCTAAGGCCAGCAGCATCGCGCTGCCAACCATCACCAGGGCGAGCATCAAATAGTTTTTCCCGTCGCGGAAAAAAATAGAAAAAAAGTTGGGGCCGGCTTCGACGCCGACGCAAAAAATAAACAACATAAAGCCCAGATTCAGCGCATCAGTGTTAATACTGAAATGCTGCTGGCCTAATAATAAGGAAACTACTAAAACGCCAATGGAATTACCAAGTTGTACTGACCCGAGACGCAGTTTCCCGAGACAGAGACCGAGTGCAAGGACAACGAATAATAACAGGATGTAATTCCCGTTTAACAAATCTGCGACGTTTATATTCACGAAAACCAACTTCTCATTTACTAGTAAGTTGTTGAAGGAAATGGTTATTTGGTCTAAGGTTGCTTCAGTGTTCGCGTTGTCCCGAACCCTATTCTGGCATCCCGTTATAACCGGCAAAAATATAGTCGACAGTTTAATCCTTCCTGGATGCTGCGGCTAGTCACAATCGTATTTACGCCATCGGGAGCCTTTATTGGCATGGATTGCCAGAATGCTTTATCTGACTGGGCTAATTGGAAGTGGGTTAGAGGCAGAATCAGGAGGATGTTGTGAAAGCTGAGCGTGCTTGGGCGGGTGTCGCCTGCGGGTTCTTTCTGTTTATCGTGGTCTGTTTATCGCTGTTATTACATATGAAAGGCGCCTTTCGGGCTGGCGGTAACCCTGAGCTCGGGCTGCTGCTTTTTTTGCTGCCCGGCGCGCTGGCGAGCTGTCTCTCTCCGGGACGGCGCGTGCTACAGCCGCTGGTCGGCGCAATTCTGGCGGCGCCGGTTTGCCTGGCGATAATGCGGATTTTTTTCGTTACTCAGCGGACGTTCTGGCAGGAGCTGGCGTGGCTGTTTAGCGCGGTATTCTGGTGTGCGCTCGGCGCGCTGTGCTCTTTGTTTATCTGCGTCTGGCTCGATACCAGACGCAGCAACTCATCAGAGCAATGAACCGGCTCAGGCAAACAGGCCGAGGTTCTCTTTGGCCCAGGCTTCAAAGTCGGTGCAGCCGCCGATATGCTTCTGATCGACGAAAATCTGCGGCACGGTCTCAACCGGTTTACCTACGGTCTTTTCCAGATCGCTTTTGCTGATGCCCTCAGCGTGAATATCAACGTAGCGATAGTTAAAATCGTCGCGCTCGTTGGTCAGTTTTTCTGCCAGCTCTTTGGCACGTACGCAATATGGGCAACCTGGACGACCAAAAATTACGGTAAACATTATTTCTCTCCTTAAATCTCAGCCGGATGGCGAATGGGGCCTATGATGCCGCGTTCTGCCGGTGAGTAAAAGAAGGTTCTGCCTTTTGCTTTGATGGTTTAAGGCTATGTTTGATAAATGACTTTGCTTTTGAACCGTTATACTGACCCTGTTGTGCAACGATTTTTTGCTTCGCCGCGCGAAACCCACGGACCGGAGGAGAGTTATGCGATCGCCCGCTGCGTTACCCAAAAGCGTTCTGCTGGTAGAGATCGTCGGCATCGTGCTGCTGACGCTGGCCTGGCTCTCGCTTAATCAGTACCTGCATCTGCCGGCGCCTTTTGCCAGCCCAACCGCGGCGCTGATCATGATTTTTGTCGGCGTGCTGCTGATGATCCCGGCCGCGATAGCGCTGGTGTGGCGGATGGCGAAGATCGTTGCGCCCCAGCTAACCGAAAGCAAAAAAACACCTTCTTCATTGTCAGACAGAGAAAAACGAGATGACGCCGACCATTGAGCTGCTGCGTAGCCACCGCTCCATTCGCCACTTTACCGACGAACCCATTAGCGACGAACAGCGCGCGGCGATTATTGCCAGCGCGCAGGGAGCTTCCAGCTCCAGCTTTTTACAATGTACTTCGATTATTCGTATTACCGACCCGCGCCTGCGCGAGCAGCTGGCGGCGATGAGCGGCGGCCAGCAGCACGTCGCGCAGGCGGCGGAGTTTTGGCTATTCTGCGCCGACTTTAACCGTCTGCTGCAAATTTGCCCGGATGCCCAGCTGGGCCTGGCGGAGCAGCTCCTGCTCGGCGCCGTCGATACCGCGATGCTGGCGCAGAACGCGCTGGTGGCCGCGGAGTCGCTGGGCCTTGGCGGCGTCTATATCGGCGGCATCCGCAACAGCATTGAGGCGGTGACCGAGCTGCTGCAGCTGCCGCAGCACGTCCTGCCGCTGTTTGGGCTGTGCCTCGGCTGGCCGGCCGATAATCCTGACGTCAAGCCGCGCATACCGGCGGCGATGCTGGTCCATGAAAACGGCTATCAGCCGGTCGATGACGACGTGCTGGCACAGTATGACGAGCAGATGGCGCAGTACTACCGGTCGCGCGGCAGCAACGCGCGCCGGGATACCTGGAGCGACCATATCCGCCGCACCATCATCAAAGAAAGCCGGCCGTTTATTCTCGACTATCTGCATAAGCAGGGATGGGCAACGCGCTGATTGCGTGTAAACTGCACCCGGTCTGGCATCCGGGTGTTCCGCCAGGCCAGCGCTAATGTTGCGACTTGTCAGCTATCAACGGCCCGCCTGAACGGGTCTTTTTGCCGAGGTGCAGGGTGAAAATTGCCATATTATCCCGGGACGGGACGCTGTACTCATGTCGTCGCCTGAGTGAAGCCGCGCATAAATGCGGCCACCAGGTCGAAATCCTCGATCCGCTCTCCTGCTATATGAACGTCAGCCCGGTGGCCTCATCGATTCACTATAAAGGCCGCCAGCTGCCGCATTTCGATGCCGTGATCCCGCGCATCGGCTCGGCAATTACCTATTACGGCACCGCCGCGCTGCGTCAGTTCGAGCTGCTGGGCAGCTATCCGCTGAATGAATCTGTCGCCATTACCCGCGCGCGCGACAAGCTGCGTTCGCTGCAGCTGCTGGCGCGTCAGGGGATCGACCTGCCGCTGACCGGTATTGCCCACTCCCCGGATGACACCAGCGACCTGATCGCTATGGTCGGCGGCGCGCCGCTGGTGGTCAAGCTGGTCGAAGGCACGCAGGGAATCGGCGTGGTGCTGGCAGAGACCCGTCAGGCGGCGGAGAGCGTGATTGACGCCTTCCGCGTGCTGAACGCCCATATTCTGGTGCAGGAGTATATCGCCGAGGCGAAAGGGCGGGATATTCGCTGTCTGGTGGTGGGGGATGAGGTCGTGGCGGCGATTGAGCGGCGGGCGAAAGAGGGCGATTTCCGCTCCAACCTGCACCGCGGCGGCGTTGCAACGGTGGCGACGATTAGCGAGCAGGAGAGAGCGATCGCCATTAAGGCGGCGAAAACGCTCGGTCTGGACGTTGCCGGGGTCGATATCCTGCGCGCCGACCGCGGGCCGCTGGTGATGGAAGTTAACGCCTCGCCGGGTCTTGAGGGCATCGAAACGACTACCGGCGTTGATATCGCCGGGCATATGGTGGCCTGGATTGAGCGGCAGGCGACGCCGGAATTCTGTCTGAAAATGGGCGGATAGCGCGCATTGATGACACTTTCATGGTATGCGCCGCGTTTTTTGCGTAAGCTATGACGTCGTTTTTCCACAGCAAGAGGTTACAGGTCATATGGATTCACTGGTCGTTCCGGGTCTTGATACGTTACGTCACTGGCTCGACGAATTAGGCATCAGCTTTTTTGAGTGTGATTCCTGCCAGGCATTGCACCTGCCGCACATGCAGAACTTCGACGGCATTTTTGACGCCAAGCTCGATCTGGTGGATAACGTGGTGCTCTTTTCCGCGCTGGCGGAGGTGAAGCCGTCGGCGCTGCTGCCGCTCGCGGCGGATCTCTCGGCGATTAACGCCAGCTCGCTGACCGCCAAAGCCTTCCTCGATATCCAGGACGATAATCTGCCCAAGCTGGTGGTTTGTCAGGCGCTGCCCGTTGGCGTCGGCATTACCGTCGATCAGTTCGGCTGGTTCTTCCGCCTGGGCGAAGAACAGATCTCTATGATTATCCTCGAAGCCGCGGCCAATCAGCTGCTGTATAAAGCCGATGAGGAAGAGGATCTCGCGGTGCAGGAGGTTCAGCACCATTTTCTTCACTAGCCCCGTCGATGAATAGCGCAGCCACTGCCAGAGCGGCTGCGTATTACACGCTTTTATTCTGCTTTTAACCCGCCGTTAAAGAATTTTTCACCGCCATTCTGCCGCTTTCGGCTTATCACATAGACCCATATTGCATAAAAAATTGATAAAAGGCGTTATTTTACCTGGGCTATAGCCTCTTATTCTGGCTACAGTTATTCTGACGCTGCTTCCAGTTGCGGGCAACCATTCCGGGAGAGGTCCTCTCTCCTTTTCTTAGACAATGAAAAAATATGCATGATTTTTGCATGCGGATAATTGCGTATATTAAGTCCGTTGTTAACGGGCATTGAGAAGGAATAAGAGATATGACCGCCTTTGGTAAAAAATGGTTAACAGGTTTGGTGACTGGCGCGCTGATGGCCGTCTCTGCCGGTTCGCTCGCCGCTGAACAGAAAACCCTGCACGTTTACAACTGGTCTGACTATATTGCCCCGGACACGGTGGCCGATTTTGAAAAAGAGACCGGCATTAAAGTGGTGTACGACGTTTTTGATTCCAACGAAGTGCTGGAAGGCAAACTGATGGCGGGCAGCACCGGTTTTGACCTGGTGGTACCGTCAGCCAGCTTCCTTGAGCGCCAGCTGGCGGCGGGCGTGTTCCAGCCGCTGGATAAAAGCAAGCTGCCTAACTGGAAAAACCTCGATCCGGAAGTCTTAAAGCTGGTGGCGAAGCACGACCCGGATAACAAATATGCGATGCCGTATCTGTGGGCTACCACCGGTATTGGCTATAACGTCGATAAAGTGAAAGCCATCCTGGGTAAAGACGCGCCGCTGGATAGCTGGGATCTGGTGCTGAAGCCGGAAAACCTCGAAAAACTGAAAAGCTGCGGCGTCTCCTTCCTCGATGCGCCGGAAGAGATTTTTGCAACCGTGCTCAACTACCTCGGCAAAGATCCGAACAGCATGAAGGCCGATGACTATACCGGTCCGGCGACCGACCTGCTGCTCAAGCTGCGGCCGAACATCCGCTACTTCCACTCCTCGCAGTACATCAACGACCTGGCCAACGGCGATATCTGCGTCGCGATCGGCTGGGCGGGCGACGTATGGCAGGCCGCAAACCGGGCAAAAGAGGCGAAAAATGGCGTGAACGTCTCCTACTTTATTCCGAAAGAGGGGGCGATGGCGTTCTTCGATGTCTTTGCGATGCCGGCAGATGCTAAGAATAAAGATGAGGCTTATCAGTTCCTTAACTATCTGATGCGCCCTGAAGTCATCGCTAAGATTAGCGATCAGGTGTACTACGCCAACGGCAACAAGGCCTCAACGCCGCTGGTCAGCGAAGCCATCCGCAGTAATCCGGCGATTTATCCGCCGGCCGACGTGTTCGCCAAGCTGTTCACCCTGAAGGTTCAGGAGCCGAAAATCGACCGCGTGCGCACCCGCGCGTGGACCAAGGTAAAAAGCGGGAAATAAAACCTGATGGCCCGGTTCGCCGGGCCTGACCAGGTGACGAGTAGCCGGAGTATTGCAGTATGCCCGGCTAAAAAAACGCACCAGGATGGTGCGACTGCACGAAAAGAATGATGTATGGCAACCGGGCCATACGGTGGTGAGTTTTTTGCCGGAGAGCAGCTAAGTGAATGACCTAATTTCCCGCCCACAAATGAAAACCCCTAAGGCGCTGACCCCGCTGCTGGAAATCCGTAACCTGACCAAATCGTTCGATGGGCAGCACGCCGTCGATGACGTAAATCTCACTATTTATAAAGGCGAAATCTTCGCTCTGCTGGGCGCATCCGGCTGCGGGAAATCAACGCTGCTGCGCATGCTGGCTGGCTTCGAGCAGCCTACCGCCGGGCAGATTGTGCTGGATGGCGTCGACCTGTCGCGCGTCCCGCCGTACCAGCGGCCGATCAACATGATGTTTCAGTCCTACGCGCTGTTCCCCCATATGACGGTGGAGCAGAACATCGCCTTTGGCCTGAAGCAGGACAAGCTGCCGAAGGCCGAAATCACCAGCCGGGTGCAGGAGATGCTGGCGCTGGTGCATATGCAGGAGTTTGCGAAACGCAAGCCGCACCAGCTGTCCGGCGGCCAGCGCCAGCGCGTGGCTCTGGCCCGTAGCCTGGCAAAACGGCCGAAGCTGCTGCTGCTCGACGAGCCGATGGGCGCGCTGGATAAAAAGCTGCGCGACCGGATGCAGCTGGAGGTGGTGGACATCCTCGAACGCGTGGGGGCGACCTGCGTGATGGTGACCCACGATCAGGAAGAGGCGATGACTATGGCCGGGCGTATTGCGATCATGAATCGCGGTAAGTTCGTGCAAATCGGCGAACCGGAGGAGATCTACGAGCACCCGACGACCCGCTACAGCGCGGAGTTTATCGGCTCGGTCAACGTCTTCGAAGGGCTGGTGCAGGAGCGGCTGGAAGATGGTCTGGTGCTCAACTCGCCGGGGCTGGTGCATCCGCTCAAGGTCGACCCTGATGCTTCCATCGTCGATAACGTGCCGGTCTGGGTCGCCCTGCGTCCGGAGAAAATCATGCTCTGTGACGAGCCGCCGGCGGATGGCTATAACTTTGCCGTCGGTGAGGTGATCCACATTGCCTACCTCGGCGATCTGTCTATCTACCACGTGCGCCTGCAAAGCGGGCAGATGCTCAGCGCCCAGCTGCAGAATGAACATCGTCATCGCAAAGGCTCGCCAACCTGGGGTGATGAAGTCCGTTTATGCTGGGACGCGGACAGCTGCGTCGTTCTGACGGTGTAAGGAGAGGGCGATGAGTATATTAGAACCACCGGCAGGGGCGAAAAAGCCGGGCGGCGTGACGCCGTGGCTGACGCGCCTGCAAATGGCCCACGGCCGCAAGCTGGTGATTGCGCTGCCGTATCTGTGGATGACGCTGCTGTTTCTGCTGCCGTTCCTGATCGTCTTTAAAATCAGCCTCGCAGAGATGGCGCGGGCTATACCGCCCTATACCGACCTGCTGGAGTGGACCGACGGTCAGCTGACGGTCACCCTTAATCTGGCGAACTTCCTGCAGCTAACCGACGATCCGCTCTACTTTGAGGCCTATCTGCAGTCGCTGCAGGTGGCCGGGATCTCAACGTTCTGCTGCCTGCTGCTGGGCTATCCGCTGGCGTGGGCGGTGGCGCACAGCAAGCCGTCAACGCGCAATATCCTGCTGCTGCTGGTGATCCTGCCGTCGTGGACCTCGTTCTTAATCCGCGTATATGCGTGGATGGGGCTGCTGAAAAGTAACGGCGTGCTGAATAACTTTCTGCTGTGGCTGGGGGTCATCGACCAGCCGCTGGAGATTCTGCACACCAACCTGGCGGTCTATATCGGCATTGTTTACGCCTACCTGCCGTTTATGGTGCTGCCCATTTATACCGCGCTGACGCGGATCGACTACTCGCTGGTGGAAGCGTCGCTGGATCTGGGCGCCCGCCCGTTGAAAACGTTCTTCCAGGTGATCGTGCCGTTGACCAAAGGCGGGATTATCGCCGGTTCGATGCTGGTCTTTATTCCGGCCGTGGGCGAGTTTGTTATTCCGGAACTGCTCGGCGGCCCGGACAGCATCATGATCGGCCGCGTGCTGTGGCAGGAGTTCTTTAACAACCGCGACTGGCCGGTGGCTTCGGCGGTGGCCATTGTGATGCTGCTGCTGCTGATCGTACCGATTATGTGGTTCCACAAGCATCAGCAAAAACAGATAGGGGAACACGGATGAGTGATTTGCCGGTAGTACGTTCGCCGTGGCGAATTTTGATCCTCGTGATTGGGTTTACCTTCCTGTATGCGCCGATGCTGATGCTGGTGATCTACTCGTTCAACAGCTCGAAGCTGGTGACCGTGTGGGCCGGCTGGTCAACGCGCTGGTATAGCGTGCTGTTCCACGACGATGCGATGATGAGCGCCGTGGGTCTTAGCCTGACTATCGCCACCTGCGCGGCAACGGCGGCGGCGATCCTCGGGACTATCGCCGCGGTGGTGCTGGTGCGCTTCGGCCGCTTTCGCGGATCGAACGGCTTTGCGTTTATGATCACCGCGCCGCTGGTGATGCCGGATGTCATTACCGGCCTGTCGCTGCTGCTGCTTTTCGTCGCGCTGGGACACGCGATTGGCTGGCCGTCGGATCGCGGTATGCTGACCATCTGGCTGGCGCACGTGACCTTCTGTACCGCCTACGTCGCGGTGGTGATTTCGTCGCGGCTGCGCGAGCTGGATCACTCCATCGAGGAGGCGGCGATGGATCTGGGCGCCGCGCCGCTGAAGGTGTTTTTCATCATCACGCTGCCGATGATCATGCCGGCGGTGATTTCCGGCTGGCTGCTGGCGTTCACCCTGTCGCTGGACGATCTGGTGATTGCCAGCTTTGTTTCCGGCCCTGGCGCCACCACGCTGCCGATGCTGGTTTTCTCCAGCGTGCGCATGGGCGTCAATCCGGAAATCAACGCCCTGGCGACGCTTATCCTCGGCGTGGTCGGGATTGTTGGTTTTATCGCCTGGTATTTGATGGCCCGCGCAGAAAAGCAGCGAGTACGCGATATCCAGCGTGCAAGACGCGGCTGAAGCCCCTAAAATCGATAGCAAGACCTGGTGCCGGCGTCGCGATTGCGCGACGCCGTTTTCATGGAAGACTTAACCGTTGGGATTGTTTACAAAAACTCGTTCCTCTCATGCTCGCCTGAACGTCCCTGCGCTGGTGCAGGTGGCGGCGTTCGCCATTATTTTAATCCGCGCCCTCGACCTGCTGATGATCCTCAATCAGCTTGGCGTGCGGGGGGTCGGTGAGTTTATCCATCGCAGCGTGCAGACGTGGCCCCTGACGCTGGTCTTCTTCTCAAGCCTGCTGCTGGTATTTGTTGAAATCTGGTGCGCGTTTTCATTGGTGAAAGGGCGTAACCGGGCGCGCTGGATCTATCTGCTGACGCAAATTATCGTCAGCGGCTATCTGTGGGCCGCCTCGCTGGGCTACGGCTACCCGGAACTGTTTAGCATTGCCGGTGAATCGAAGCGGGAAATTTTCCGTTCGCTGGTGATGCAGAAGCTGCCCGACCTGCTGGTGCTGATGCTGCTGTTTGTCCCGGCATCGTGCCGACGGTTTTTCCGACTGCAATAACGGTGATACAATCCCCGCCCCTGATTTTTTGAAGGTCTTTTTATGCACTGCGCACTCTATGACGCGGGCCGCTGTCGCTCCTGTCAGTGGCTGGAACTGCCGCTGGAACAACAGCTCGCCGATAAAATGGCCGATCTGCGGTCGCTGCTGGCAGAACGCCCGGTGACGACGTGGTGCGAACCGGTCTCCGGTCCGGAAGCCGGCTTTCGCAATAAGGCCAAAATGGTGGTCAGCGGCAGCGTTGAGCGTCCGCTGCTCGGCATGCTGCACCGCGATGGCAACCCTGAAGACCTGACCGATTGTCCGCTGTACCCGGCAAGCTTTGCGCCGGTCTTCGCGCTGCTGAAGCCGTTTATCGCCCGCGCCGGCCTCACCCCTTATCAGGTGGCCCGCCGACGCGGGGAGCTGAAGTATCTGCTGCTCACCGAAAGCCGGCTCGACGGCGGCATGATGCTGCGCTTTGTGCTGCGCTCTGAGACGAAGCTCGCCCAGCTGCGCGCCGCGCTGCCGTGGCTGCAGGCGCAGCTGCCGCAGCTGAAGGTGATTACCGCCAATATTCAGCCGGTGCACATGGCGATTATGGAAGGGGAGCAGGAGATTTTCCTCACCCCGCAGCAGGCGCTGGCGGAGAGCTTTAACGGCGTACCGCTGTGGATCCGCCCGCAAAGCTTCTTTCAAACGAATCCTGAGGTAGCCAGCCGGCTGTACGCCACCGCCCGGGACTGGGTACGCCAGCTGCCGGTGGATCACATGTGGGACCTGTTCTGCGGCGTTGGCGGTTTTGGCCTGCACTGCGCCACTCCGCAGATGCGGCTGACCGGCATCGAGATTGCGCCGGAGGCCATAGCCTGCGCGCGGCAGTCCGCCGCCGGGCTGGGCCTCAGCAACATCCACTTCCAGGCGCTGGACTCCACCCGCTTTGCCACCGGCGAGGGCGAAATTCCGCAGCTGGTGCTGGTGAACCCGCCGCGCCGCGGGATTGGCAGCGAGCTGTGCGACTACTTAAGCCGCATGGCTCCGCCCTATATTATCTACTCCAGCTGCAACGCCCGCACGATGGCCAAAGATATCGCTCAGCTGGCGGGCTATCGAACCGAGCGGGTGCAGCTGTTCGACATGTTCCCCCACACCGCGCACTATGAAGTGCTGACGCTGCTGGTACGCGAAGTTTAAACAAAATGTGAACTCTTCTGCTGGCCAAAATCGGGTAAGCTTCGTTAATAAGAGCATGATATTAGCGGAGCGACACCGGTGGCGAAGAAAATCCTGTTAGTTGAAGATGACGATGATATTGCCGCCCTGCTGCGCCTGAATTTGCAGGACGAGGGGTATCAGATTGTCCACGTAGCGGACGGCGCGCAGGCCCTGGCGCTGCTGGAAAAAAGCCCCTGGGATGCGGTGATCCTCGACCTGATGCTGCCGAACGTTGACGGCCTGGAGATCTGCCGGCGCATCCGTCAGATGACCCGCTATCTGCCGGTGATCATCATCAGCGCCCGATCCAGCGAAATCCAGCGCGTGCAGGGGCTGGAGATGGGGGCGGATGATTATCTGGCTAAACCCTTCTCCGTTCTGGAACTCATTGCGCGCGTCAAAGCGGTGTTCCGCCGCCAGGAGGCGATGGGGCTAAATCTGCTGATGGATGCCGGGCGCATCGCCTGCCACGGCCTCAATATCGATCCGCTGTCGCGCGAGGTCAGACTGCGCGGCGAACTGGTCGATCTGACCCCGCGCGAGTTCGATCTGCTGTACTACTTCGCCCGTCATCCGGGAGAGGTTTTTTCGCGCCTGGCCCTGCTCGACAGCGTCTGGGGCTACCAGCACGAAGGCTACGAACATACGGTCAATACCCATATCAACCGCCTGCGCAGCAAAATCGAGCACGAGCCGACGGAGCCTGAAATTATCCTCACCGTGTGGGGAAAGGGCTATAAGTTTGCCGTGGAGCGCAAAGAGGTGGGGCAATGATGCGCCGTCTCAGCCTGAGCCAGCGCCTGGCGCTGGTCTTCACCTCGCTGCTGCTGCTGTGCGCGGCGGCGGTGTGCCTCGTTCAGCTCTATACCAGCGCGCAGTACGGTAACGCGATGGTGCAGCGTCTTTCTGCCGGGCTGGCGCAGCAGATTGTCGCCCGCGAGCCGCTGCTGGATGCGCAGGGGCAGGTCGATCGCCAGGCGCTGAAGCCGCTGTTCGACCGGCTGATGATTTTTAATCCCAGCGTTGAGCTCTATCTGGTTTCTCCTGACGGCGAGCTGTTAGCCGATGCCGCGCCGCCGGGCCATATCAAACGCCAGCGCATCGATCTGGCGCCGGTGCAGGCGTTCCTCTCTGGCGGCACGTGGCCGGTTTACGGCGACGATCCCCGCAGCCTCGAACAGCAGAAAGTCTTTAGCGTTGCGCCGCTGCGCCTCGAGGGCCAGCTGCGCGGCTATCTCTATATCATTCTGCAGGGAGAAACCTTTAACGAACTGGCGGCAACCGCCTGGCAGCAGACGCTGTGGAGCCTGCTGCTGTGGACGCTGCTGCTGGTGGCGCTGTTTGGCCTGCTGGCGGGAGGGCTGGCGTGGTACTGGGTCACGAGGCCGGTGCGTCAGCTCACCGCCCAGGTGGCGATACCCGGTCCGGACAGCATGGTGGCGATCAAAGCGCTGGCGGCGCAGACGCCCGACCCGCATCCCGGGAATGAGGTGGCGATCCTGCATAATCGCTTTATTGAGCTGGCCCGGCAGATTGCCGATCAGTGGGATCGTCTGGCCGATAGCGACCGCCAGCGGCGCGAGTTTATCGCCAATATTTCCCACGATCTGCGCACTCCGCTGACCTCGCTGCTTGGCTATCTGGAGACGCTGACGCTGAAGGCCGACCGGCTTAATGCCGAGGATCGCCAGCAGTATCTGAATATCGCGCTGCGCCAGGGCAATAAGGTTCGCCATTTGTCGCAGCAGCTGTTTGAGCTGGCCCGGCTCGAACATGGCGGCATCAAACCGCAGCCGGAGAAGTTCATCTTCGCTGAGCTGGTTCAGGACGTCGCGCAGAAATTCGATTTAGCCATTGCTACCCGCGGTATTGGTTTACAGCTGTCGCTGGCCGAGGGATTGCCGCCGGTGGTGGCCGATTTATCGATGATCGAGCGGGTGCTGACGAATTTACTCGATAACGCCATTCGCCACACGCCGGAAGGAGGGCTGATTCGCCTGACGGCGCGCCAGCAGGCGTCGCAGATTGTCGTCGAGGTGGCGGACAGCGGCCCTGGCGTCGCCAGCGAGCTGCGGGCAACCCTGTTTGAACGTCCTTCGGTGCTTGAGCCTGGCCAGCGCCGGGAATCGACGGGGGGATTGGGGCTGATGATCGTGCGCCGCATGCTGCAGCTGCACGGCGGCGATATTCGCCTGCAGGACGCCGCGGCAGGGGCCAGCTTCCGCTTTACCCTGCCGCTGTAAGGTTTTCCCGGCGGTCCGTTTCGGCGCTCACGCCCGGGGCCGGGAAGGGCCCGCGCTTACTCAGGGAACCACTGGCTGCTGATTTTCTGATAGGTGCCGTCTGCTTTAATTGTTTTCAGCGCGCCGTTCAGCTTCTCCAGCAGCGCTTTGTTATCCGGGCGTACCGCGATCCCGAGGCCGGTACCGAAGTATTGCGCATCGGTCACTTTCGGCGTGGCGACGCCCAGCTGCGGGTTGGTTTTCAGCCACTCGTTGACCACCGCGGTGTCGCCGAATACGCCATCAATACGGCCATTTTTCAGGTCGATAAACGCATTCTGGTAGCTGTCATAGGCGACGGTTTTCACTTCAGGATGCTTATCCTGCAGGTATTTCTGATGGGTGGTGCCGTTTTCCATCCCGATACGTTTGCCTTTCAGATCGGCAAATGAGTGGAAGGCATCTTTTTTGGCGATCACCAGCGCGGAGTTGGCGTAGTACGGTTCGGTGAACGACACCTGCTTGCTGCGCTCCGGGGTAATATCCATGCCGGAAATCACCGCATCATATTTTTTAAATTTTAGCGCCGGGATCAGGCTGTCGAAGGCATGGTTGGTAAAAGTACACTCCGCCTGCATCTGCTTGCACAGCGCTTTCGCCAGGTCGAGATCGAAGCCAACGATCTGATTATTAGCATCCATGGATTCAAACGGAGGATAGGTTGCGGAAACGCCAAAGCTGATTTTTTCTGCGCCAGCGGCGCCAAAAGCGAAAGAGGTAAGCAGTGCAGCCAGAACTAACTTTTTCATCGTCGAACTCCCGTCGGTCAATCTTATGATGTTGTGCCGTGTTTGCGGTCGGGTTTTACAATGCCATTAAATGAATTTATATTCAATAATGATGTATAAGTATTTTTATTGGCATAAAAAAAGACGGGTAAGTCATCATCCTTACCCGTCTTGCTATTTACTAATTATGCATTTATGAACGTTAGCTTCGGCGCTCAAACGCCAGCGCTCTGTGCTCCACCAGACGCATTAACAGCGTCAGCAGGCCGTTGACGATCAGGTACACAATACCGGCCGCGCCGAAGACCATAACGTCGTAGGTCCGCCCGTACAGCAGCTGGCTGTGGCCCATCACCTCCATCAGCGTGATGGTATAAGCCAGCGAGGTACTCTTGAAGACCAGCACCACTTCGTTGGAGTAGGAGGAGAGGGCGCGCTTAAAGGCATACGGCAGCAGGATCGCCAGCGTGTCCTTTTTGCTCATCCCCAGCGCGCCGCAGGACTGCCACTGGCCCTCAGGAATGGCGCGGATCGCGCCATAAAACAGCTGGGTGGTATAGGCGGCGCTGTTTAGCGACAGGGCAATCAGGGCGCACAGCCACGGCTCAGAAATCAGATGCCACAGCACCGGATACTCCTGCAGTGTCGGAAACTGCCCCGGACCGTAGTAAATCAGGAAGATCTGCACCAGCAGCGGCGTACCGGTAAAGAGCGTGATATACGCCCGCACAATCCATACCAGCCCCGGCGTTTTCAGCGTCAGGATGATGGTAAAGATCAGCGACAGAATCAGCGCGACGACGATCGAAGCCGCCGTCAGCGTCAGGCTGGTATGCAGCCCTTTGAGCAGTTCTGGTAAGTAGTCGAGCATCAGCCAGGTCTCCGTTCGAAGCGCGTCGCACGCTGGTCAATACGTTTGAGGATGTACTGACTGAGCAGAGTGATAACCAGGTAGATTGCCGCCGCGATGATGTACCAGTTAAACGGCTCCTGGGTGCGGGTGGCAATGCTCTTGGTTTGCAGCATCAGATCGTTAACGCTGATTAAGCTGACCAGGGCGGTATCTTTTAGCAGCACCAGCCACTGGTTGCCGAGCCCCGGCAGGGCGTGGCGCCACATTTGCGGCATCACCAGGCGGAAGAAAATCGCGCTTTTCGACAGCCCCAGCGCCTGACCCGACTCCCACTGTCCCTGCGGCACCGCTTTTAGCGCGCCGCGCAGGGTTTGCGAAGCGTAGGCGGCGTAAAGCAGAGACAGCGCGACCGCGCCGCACAGGAACGGGCTGACGTCGAAGTTTTCAATCTGCATCTGCACCGGGATCTGCGCAAAGCCCAGATTGATGGTGAAGCCGTCAGAGAGCGTAAGCAGCAGCTGCGAAGATCCGAAATAGATAAACAGGACCACCAGAATTTCCGGTAGCCCGCGCAGAATCGTCACCACGGCGGTGGTCAGCCACGCCAGCGGGCGCCATTTGACTGACTCCAGCACGGCAAAAAGCATCGCCAGGGCGAGGCCGATAATGAGCGCGCAGACGGCAAGGCCGACGGTCATCCCGGCGGCGCTTGCTAATGGAAAAATTTCGTTCATTGAGGGCTACTTCTGAAACCATTTGCTATAGATGGTCTGGTAAGTCCCATCTTTTTTCACTTTTTCCAGCGCAGCGTTAAATTTCTGCTGCAGCTCGGTATTGCCCTGACGAAGCGCAATGCCAAGGCCGGTACCGAAGTAGTCTTTATCCGTCACTTTATCGCCCACTGCCGCCAGCTTCGGATTGCTCTTCAGCCATTCGGTGACCACGGCGTTGTCGCCAAATACGGCATCAATGCGGCCGTTTTGCAGATCCAGCTTCGCATTCTGGTAGCTGTCGTACGGAACGGTGGTGATTTCCGGATGCTTGTCGTTAATGAACTTCTGGTGGGTGGTTCCGTTCTGGACGCCGACCTTTTTGCCCTTCAGCTGTTCGATGCTGGTAAATTTGCCCTGCTGGCCAACGAACAGCGCGGAGTTTTCATAGTAAGGCGTGCTGAACAGCACCTGCTTTTCGCGCTCAGGCGTAATGTCCATCCCGGCCATCACCGCGTCGAAGCGACGGAATTTCAGGCCAGGGATCAGGCTGTCAAAAGCCTGGTTGGTAAAGGTACAGGTGGCATCGATCTCTTTGCACAGCGCGTTAGCCAGATCGACGTCAAAACCGACGATTTTGTTGTTAGCGTCGGTCGTTTCAAACGGAGGATAGGACGCCTCGGTGGCAAAACGGATGGTCTGGGCTGCGGTAGCAGAAAGGCTCATGCTGGCCAGAAGCGCGGCAATCAGTACTTTTTTCATCGTCATTTCCCCGAAAAACATCAATGTGAAAGATAGTTTTTAAACGCGTCGGTCTGCGGATGCGCGAAGCAGTCAGCATTCCCTTGTTCAACGATATGGCCATTTTCCATATACACCACGCGGCTGGCCGTTTTACGCGCCACTTCCACTTCGTGGGTGACGATGACCTGCGTAATGCCGGTGCCCGCCAGCTCGCGGATAATGCTGACGATCTGGGCGGTAATTTCCGGATCGAGCGCCGCCGTTGGCTCATCAAACAGCAGCACCTGCGGCTCCATCATCAGCGCGCGCGCAATGGCGACGCGCTGCTGCTGACCGCCGGAGAGGTGCAGAGGATAGCGGTCGCTGTAGGGTTTCAGGCGTAAACGTTCCAGCAGCTTCTCGGCGCGGGCCAGAGCACTCTCTTTGCTCAGACCCAGCACGCGGCAGGGGGCTTCAATCAGGTTTTGCTGCACGGTCAGGTGCGGCCACAGATTGTACTGCTGGAAAACCATACCGACGTTCTGGCGCAGCTCACGGATGGCTTTGTCAGACGGCGCTTTGGTGAAGTCGAAGTGGTTACCGGCGATATGTAGCGTGCCGGAACGCGGCATCTCCAGCAGGTTGAGTACGCGAAGCAGCGAGCTTTTCCCGGCGCCGCTCGGGCCGAGCAGCACCAGCGTTTCCCCCTGCGGGCAATCCAGCGTGATGTCGAACAGCGCCTGGTGCGCGCCGTAGAAGCAGTTAATGCCGTTTAGTTTAATACTCATCTGGGCTGTCTGATACGAATAGCTATTGAGGCCGCAAATACTACCTTTGACAGAATAGTTATGCAATATTTATGCGTTAAAAGTTAAATGTAACCCGCATTTACCTCTAAACTTAGCACAAAATATGGGTTCGTGGGGGCGGCGGGAGCAAATGTCGGCATTACCTAAGGAAATACCGACATTTTACCGGGGGTATCGTTTCAGTAGAGCAGGTTCAGCGCCCTTATCCGCGTTTTTCGAGACTCTGTTGCAGTGAACCCGCCGGCGCATGGGCGTTAATCCCGAGGTAGCGAACATCATCTACCGCCCAGCACTGGCCTTCCTGAATCATCAGCACTTCATCTTTCCAGCTTTGGCTGCCCTGGCTGAACTCAACGCGCAGCGGAATATTGCGCGCATCGCGGTTCGGGATGGTGGATGCGCTGGCGACTTCCGCGCTATCAGCCGGGGTGGCCGAACTGGAGAACGGGTTGGACTGCAGCACAGCGCTGCGTGACGGGTCCTGACGCGCGTCGTTGAGCAGTTTAGCCAGATCGTCGCTCAGGTAGGGACGCAGTGCCGTCAGGTCGTTATTGCGGTGCTGGATCTGATAATCATAAAATTTTTGCGCAACCGCATCCGGGCCGCCTTCGATGCAGGGACCGCTGCGGGTGCCGTTATCTTTATAGGCCGGCGTGACGGTGGTACAGGCGCTAAGTACCAGCGCGCAGGGGATAATAAAGGCCATGATTTTGTAGCGCATAATGATTTCCTTATAAGCTCACTACGTTAAAATATCCATTCAAGCATAGCGTATCGATACGGGAATGTGCTTGACTCTCAGAGCTAACACCTTGAACGCTAAAGAAGGAGCTTTATGATGCAATTTTCCACTACCCCAACCCTCGAAGGGCAGCCTATCGTGAAATACTGCGGCGTTGTGACGGGGGAGGCGATCCTCGGCGCGAACGTGTTTCGCGACTTCTTCGCCAGCATCCGCGATATCGTCGGTGGCCGCGCGGGGTCCTATGAAAAAGAGCTGCGCAAGGCGCGGGAGATAGCGTTCGGAGAAATGGGCGAGCAGGCAAAGGCGCTGGGCGCCAACGCGGTAGTCGGTATTGATATCGATTATGAGACGGTGGGCAAGGATGGCAGTATGCTGATGGTCACCGTCAGCGGCACGGCGGTGCAGACCCGGTGAGGATGCGCCCTGGCCCGATCGCGGCGATGCTGGCGCTGCTGCTGGTGGGCTGCTCGGCGGAAAAGGGGATTATCGATCGCGACGGCTACCAGCTGGATACCCGCCATCCGGCGCAGGCCGCCTACCCGCGGGTGAAGGTATTGGTCATTCACTATACCGCCGATGATTTTGACGTATCGCTGGCGACCTTGACCGACAATCAGGTGAGCTCCCACTACCTGATCCCTGAACAGCCGCCGCTGCACCGCGGTAAGCCGCGCATCTGGCAGCTGGTGCCGGAAGAGGATCTGGCCTGGCATGCGGGTATTAGCTTCTGGCGCGGCAGTACGCGTATTAACGACACCTCAATCGGCATTGAGCTGGAGAACCGCGGCTGGCAGAAAGAGGCGGGGGTGAAAAGCTTTACGCCGTTTAGTCCGGCGCAGATTAATGCCTTGATTCCCCTGGCGAAGGATATTATCGCCCGCTACCACATTGCGGCGCAAAACGTGGTTGCCCATGCCGATATTGCCCCGCAGCGCAAGGACGACCCTGGGCCGCTGTTCCCCTGGCGCCAGCTGGCTGAGCAGGGCATTGGCGCATGGCCGGATGGCGACCGGGTCGCCTTTTATCTTAACGGTCGCCCGACCTGGCAGCCGGTCGATAGCGCAGAGCTGCTGGATATACTCGCCCGCTACGGCTATCAGGTGACGCCGGAGATGACGCCAGCGCAGCAGAAACGGGTGATTATGGCATTTCAGATGCATTTCCGGCCGGCGCGCTGGGATGGCGTCGCCGATGCTGAAACCCAAGCCATCGCCGAGGCGCTGCTGGAGAAATACGGCCAGGGTTAATTCGACGCTAGCGGTGCAGCTTACCGTGATCTTTCAGCCAGGCGGCGGTGCGGATAATCCCCTCATCCAGCGTCACCACCGGCCGGTAGCCTAGCTCTTCCTCAGCGCGGGAAATATCGAGGGTAAAATCAAAGTTCAGCTTGGAGACGCCGTAGTGGGTAAAGGCCGGCTCCTTGGCTGACTTATTGCCAAAATGCTCCATGCTGCGGGCGATGATATCCAGCATCGGATAGGGGACCGAGCGGATACGGCACTTTATTCCCAGCTCATCAATCAGCTTTTGCACAATGCTGCGCAGGGTGCGCGGTTCGCCGTTGGTGATATTCCACGCCCGCGCGGAAGGCAGGTGGTCGCACTGCGGCTGGCTGGCGAGCCACATCGCGTGCACCGCGTTTTCATAGTAGGTCATATCAACCAGCGCGCTGCCGCCGCGGGGCAGCATCACGCTGCCGTAGTGCTGCATCATCTGCGCAAGGCGGGGGATGAACACTTTGTCATGGGCGCCGAACAGACTCTGCGGGCGCAGGATGGCAAAGCGGGTATTTGGGTTCGCCTGTGCCAACAGATTAATCACCTCTTCGCTCGCCGCCTTGCTGCGGGCAAACTCGTTGGCAAAGCGGTGCGGGCGGAAATCTTCCCGCACGTCGCGATGGTGGTGATAATCAAAATAGAGCGAAGGAGAGGAGATATGAACGAAGTTGCGTACGCCCCAGGCCACGGCCCATTCGCCAAGGCGACGGGTGGCGCGGACGTTGGCTAAATCGAAGGCCTGCTGCGTGCCCCACGGCGAGGTAAAGCTTGAACAGTGCCATAGGGTATCGATACCGGCGAGCATCACCTTGGCCTGGGATGAAACCAGTTCGGTTAAATCTGCGGGTACAAACTCGGCGCCCATTTTGCTCAGAAGCTTGCCCATCGCTTCGTTTCGCCCGGTCGCTCTTACGCTGATGCCTTTGTTACGCAGATATTCCACCGCGTTGCGGCCTAACCCGCTGGTCGCACCGGTAACCAGTACCTTCATATCAACCTACTGTCCCAGAAAAGAATTTCGTGCGCATTTTTCCGTGATTCTCCTCACGATGCAATGAGAATGATAGCAGAATGACGTATATGCTTCCTATTTGCCTGTGATTTGCTCTGCCTGCCGGGCAATGCGCCGCGCCATGCCGCGAAAGATAAACAGATGGGCGGGGATCATCAGCAGCCAGTAGAACAGCCCGGGCATACCGTGAGGATGCCACCAGGCCCGGACGTCAAGCTCGCGGCGATCGCCTTTATCGCTCAAGGTAAAGCTCAGGCGCCCCAGGCCGGGTGCCTTCATGCCGAAGAGCAAGGTGAGCTGCTTTTCCGGTTCGACAATGATCACCTTCCAGCTGTCTACCGCATCGCCGGTTTGCAGGAGGTCACGCGACGGTCGGCCTTTTGCCAGACGATGGCCCACCAGCAGGTCCATAGCGCCGCGGATCTTCCACAACGCGTTGCCGAAGAAGTAGCCCTCTTTGCCGCCGATTTGGTTGACGACCTGCCAGATTGCCGCCGCGCTGGCGGACGTGCTGACCGTACAGCCGGCCTGCTTAGGGTAATAGCCATATTCCGGCCGCCAGCGGGCGAAGGCCTGTGCGTCGTAGCCCCAGTCGCTGGAGTTAACTAACTGCTCCTCTTCTTTAAGCGTGCGGCGCACGGCTTCGTCAAATGAGATTAGCGCCTGGGGGATCAGCGCCCGCAGCGCGCGATCGTCGGCGATCAGATCGTGCTTCAGCCCCTGAATCAGCGCCTTCGCGATGGTGGGCGGAACCGAAGTAATCACGTTGAGGAACCACACCGAAATCCAGCGGGTGGGGAAAGGGATCGGGATCAGCAGGCGATGCTTGCCGCTGACCGCCATAAAGCGGGTGAACTGCTGCTGATAGCTTAACATTTCCGGTCCGGCGGCTTCGAAGACGCGATGTTCGCTGGCCGGGTGGTAGAGCAACTGCACCAGATAATAGAGCAGATTTTCGAGATCGATCGGCGTGGTGCGCGAGCGCACCCAGCGCGGAGGGGTTAAAACCGGCAGGTTGTAGACCATATCGCGCATCACCTCGAACGCAGCGGAGCCGGCGCCCACGATGATACCTGCCCGCAGCTCGGTGACCGGCACGCCGGATTCGCGCAGAACGTCGGCGGTAACCTGCCTGGCGCGCAGATGGTCAGACTGTTCCGCCGCCGGTACCTGCAGCGAGCTGAGGAATATCAGCTGCTTTACCGGCGTCGCGCGCAGCGCGTCGCGCACGTTTTGGGCCACCTCGCGTTCGTGCCGAATAAAGTCACCGCCTTCGCCCATTCCGTGCACCAGATAGTAAACGGTATCCGCCTGCGCCAGCAGATCAGAGAGCCCCTGGGGCCGGGTCAGGTCGATGGGATGACAGCTTACCCCCGGGAGATTGCGTTTCTTTAGCCGCTCAACGTGGCGCGCCGCCGCCAGCACGGAATAGCCCCGATCGCTCAATGCCTGCACCAGATGCTGGCCGATATAGCCGCTGGCGCCGAGCACCAGAATAGGTTGCGACACGCCTGACTCCTTAGCGGTTCAAAAATTCCTGCCAGTAGCCAACGACTTCCGCCAGCTGCTGACGGTTGACGTCGAGGTGGGTGACCAGACGCACAACCGGCGAGGCGTTGATCAGTACGCCGCGCTGCTGCATAAACGCCCCCAGCGCCCGGGCCTGCTCATCGCCAACGCGCACGAACAACATGTTGGTATCGTGGCGGGTAACGTCAGCGCCGATGGCGCGCAGCTGTCCGGCCATCCATGCGGCGTTGTCATGATCTTCCTGCAGGCGCGCGACGTTATTTTGCAAAGCGTACAGGCCCGCAGCCGCCAGAATTCCGGCCTGGCGCATGCCGCCGCCGACCATTTTACGCCAGCGGGTGGCGCGGCGAATGTAGTCGTGGCTGCCGACCAGCAGCGAGCCCACCGGGGTTCCCAGCCCCTTCGAGAGGCAGATAGTGAAGGTGTCGCAGTATTGGGCGATATCGCGCAGCTCGCAGCCGTAATCGACCACCGCATTAAAGATGCGCGCGCCGTCAACGTGCAGCGCCAGGCCGCGTTCGCGGGTAAACTCCCACGCCTCTTTGAGGTATTCGCGCGGCAGCACCTTGCCGTTATGGGTATTTTCGAGGCTCAGCAGGCGAGTGGGGGCAAAATGGATATCGTCAGGCTTAATCTTTGCCGCGACCTTATCCAGCGGCAGGGTGCCATCCGCCGCCGCGTCGATGGGCTGCGGCTGAATGCTGCCGAGCACCGCCGCCCCGCCGGCTTCATACAGATAGTTATGCGCGCCCTGGCCGACGATATACTCTTCACCGCGCTGGCAGTGGCTCAGCAGGCCCACCAGATTCGCCTGGGTGCCGGTCGGTAGGAACAGCGCCGCCTCTTTCCCGGCCAGCTCTGCGGCGTAGCGCTGGAGCTCGTTAACGGTCGGGTCATCGCCATAAACGTCGTCGCCGACCGGGGCTGACATCATGGCATCCAGCATGGCGCGCCCCGGGCGGGTTACGGTATCACTGCGGAGATCTATCACGGCATTTCCTTGTTAATGTTTCATCCTTCACGCTGTATCCGCGTTAGCCGCGTGAACCACCTCTGCGGGGCCTTCGATGCATCATGAATGATGGTATGTGTGGGCTTAAAAGGATGTTTTACCTGAGCCAGTTGGTTTTCGCCAGTTCGATAACTTCATCCCCGCGTCCGCTGATGATGGCGCGCAGCATATACAGGCTGAAACCCTTAGCCTGATCCAGCTTAATTTGCGGCGGGATCGCCAGCTCTTCCTTAGCGACCACCACGTCGACCAGCACCGGGCCGTCGGTGCTAAACGCGGTTTGCAGCGCGTCGTCGACCTCAGAGGCTTTTTCGACGCGAATGCCCTTAATGCCGCAGGCTTCGGCGATGCGGGCGAAGTTAGTGTCGTGCAGCTCCGTACCGTCGGTCAGATAGCCTCCGGCCTTCATCTCCATCGCCACAAATCCCAGCACGCTGTTGTTAAAAATCACGATTTTTACCGGCAGCTTCATCTGCGCCAGCGAGAGGAAGTCGCCCATCAGCATGCTGAAGCCGCCGTCGCCGCACATCGCGACGACCTGCCGCTCAGGCGCCGTTGCCTTGGCGCCAATCGCCTGCGGCATAGCGTTGGCCATTGAGCCGTGGTTAAACGAGCCGATCAGCCGGCGCCTGCCGTTCATTTTCAGATAGCGTGCGGCCCAGACGGTTGGCGTGCCGACGTCGCAGGTGAAAATGGCGTCGTCAGCGGCGAAGCGGCTAATCTGCTGCGCCAGGTACTGGGGATGAATGGCCTTATCGCTCGGCTTAGCCAGATCGTCGAGCCCTTTACGCGCCTCGCGGTAGTGCTCAAGCGCTTTGTCGAGGAAGCGACGATCCGTCTTCTCTTCCAGATGCGGCAGCAGCGCTTTTAAGGTCGATTTGATATCGCCGATCAGCGCCATATCGACTTTGCTGTGCGCGCCGATGCTGCCGGGATTGATATCAATCTGAATGATTTTTGCGCTGCTGGGGTAGAAAGGCCGGTAGGGAAACTGGGTGCCGAGAAGCACCAGGGTATCGGCGTTCATCATCGTGTGGAAGCCGGACGAGAAGCCGATCAGCCCGGTCATCCCGACGTCATAAGGGTTGTCGTACTCAACGTGCTCCTTGCCGCGCAGGGCATGGACGATGGGCGCCTTGAGCCTGGCGGCGAACTCCACCAGCTCCGCATGGGCTCCGGCACAGCCGCTGCCGCACATCAGAGCAATGTTGCTGGAATAGCGCAGCAGCTGCGCCAGACGAGCTATTTCTTCCGCCGGTGGCGTCACCTCCGGCAGCGGGGCGGAGTACCAGTGGCTGCTGGCGCCTTCCGGGGCGGCTTTCAGCGCCACGTCTCCCGGCAGTACCACGACCGAAACGCCGCGGTTGAGGACCGCTTTGCGCATGGCGATGGCCAGCACCTGCGGGATCTGTTCCGGCGTGGAGACCAGCTCACAATAGTGGCTGCATTCGCGGAACAGCTCCTGCGGATGGGTTTCCTGAAAATAGCCGCTGCCGATTTCGCTGGAGGGGATATGGGCGGCAATGGCAAGAACGGGAACGTGGTTGCGGTGACAGTCAAAAAGACCGTTGATCAGATGGAGGTTGCCCGGGCCGCAGGAGCCTGCGCATACCGCCAGTTCACCGGTAAGCTGGGCTTCGGCGCCCGCGGCAAACGCGGCAACTTCTTCGTGACGCGTTGGCATCCAGGCAATCGTACCCATGCGGTTCAGGCTGTCGCTCAATCCGTTGAGTGAATCGCCGGTGACGCCCCAGATGCGCTTCACGCCGGCCTGTTCAAGAGTTTTCGCTACGTATGCGGCCACGGTTTGTTTCATGGTTCTCCATCTCCTTTATGTGATAACGCTTACAAGCTTAGATGAAACTCATCGTTACGCCCGCATTCCCCTCCTATTTTCAGCTGGTATTATTGCGCGAAAATTCCGCATAATCTGTTACCACTAAAAGAGTAAACAGGAATCATTTCAAATGGTTAAATCTCTGTTAAATGCTGTTAATAAAATGCTAAGTCACGACGATTTTGGCAAACTCTTGTTACGACTTGCCGTGGGCGGGCTGATGCTGTTCCACGGGCTGCATAAGCTGTTTGACGGCGTGGCGGGGATCGGCGGGATGCTGGTGGCGAAGGGATTGCCTGAGTTTATTGCCTATGGCGTGCTGGTGGGGGAAGTGCTGGCGCCGTGCCTGTTGATTCTGGGGATCCTCACCCGTCCGGCGGCGCTGGTGCTGGCATTTACCATGATTGTGGCGTGGCTGATGGTCGGTATGGGAGAAACCTGGCAGCTGGATAAAACCGGCGCGTGGGCGATTGAGAGTCTGGTCTATTTCTTTGTTGGCGCGCTGGCGATTGCCTTTATGGGCGCCGGTCGCTACTCGCTGGTAAAAGACCCGGCGTGGAAATAAAAAAAGCCCCGCCGAGGCGGGGCTTGCCGTTAAGGATTGTTCCCCGCTAAGCCAGAACCAGATCGCCCAGCGGGTGGCAGGAGCAGGCCAGCACGTAGCCGTCGGCGATCTCCTGCCCGGTCAGCGTCATGGTGCTGCTGACCGTATAGTCGCCGGCAACGACTTTGGTTTTGCAGCAGCCGCAGACGCCGGCACGGCAGGCGACGGTAACCGGAACCTTGTTGCTTTCCAGCGCCTCCAGCAGGGTGGTGCCTACCGGCGCATAAAACTCTTTTGCCGGCTGGAGCCTGGTAAATTTAAGTCCGCTGGTCGCCGCCTGGGCGACCGGAGTAAAGAACTTCTCTTTAAAGAAGCGCGTCACGCCCAGCGCGCTGACTTCCCGCTCAACCATTTCCATATAAGGCGCAGGCCCGCAGGTCATCACGGTACGCGAGGCCAGATCTGGTACGCTTTTCAGCAGATCGGCGGTCAGGCGACCGGCGACAAAACCGTGGGTGGCGTTGTTTTCCGCCACCAGGGTTACCGCATACTGGCGCCACTCTTCGGCGAAAATCACATCCTGCGGCGAACGTACGTTGAAAATAACCTGCACATCCGCCTCGGGACGGTACTTCGCCAACCAGCGACGCATCGACATAATCGGCGTCACGCCGCAGCCGGCGGCTAGCATCAGGAAACGGTCCGCCGGTTTATCTTCACAGGTAAAATCCCCCATGGCGTCGGACAGCCAGATGTAGTCACCGCGCTTGACGTCACGGGTTAACCACTGAGAGCCGGCACCGTCATCAATACGGCGCACGGTCAGCGTAATGTACTCGCTGACGCCCGGCGTAGAGGAGATCGTGTAGGCACGCAGCGTATCCGCCGAATTGCGTACGCTGACCAGTGCATACTGCCCGGCCTGATAGGGATAGTAATCGTGGCACAGCAACGATACCGTCCAGACGTCCGGGGTTTCCTGATGGATGTGGTGTACCTGCATCCGCCACGGGCACTGATTGGTTGGCATAGTCATTCGTTCGCTCCTTACGCGCTCAACAGTTGCTGCATGTCTTGTTCAACGGTAGTCACAGAGCGCAGGCCAAATTTCTCATTGAGAATAGCCAGCAGGTCCGGGGTGAAGAAGCCCGGTGCTGTTGGGCCGGTGACGATGTTTTTCACGCCGAGGGAGAGCAGGGTCAGCAGGATCACGATCGCTTTCTGTTCGAACCAGGAGAGCACCAGCGACAGCGGCAGGTCGTTCACGCCGCAGCCCAGTTTTTCAGCCAGGGTGACGGCCAGAATAATCGCCGAGTAGGCATCGTTGCATTGACCGGCATCCACCAGGCGCGGCAGGCCTTCGATATCACCGAAGTCCAGCTTATTGAAGCGATATTTACCGCAGGCCAGGGTCAGGATCAGGCAGTCATCCGGAACGCTGGTGGCAAAGTCGGTGAAGTAGTTACGCTCGCCGCGCGCGCCGTCACAGCCGCCGACGAGGAAGATATGGCGCAGTTTTTCGCGGCTGACCAGGTCGATCAGCGTATCCGCCGCGCCCAGCAGGGTCTGGCGGCCGAAACCAACGGTGATCAGATGCGGAATTTCGCTATACGGGAAGCCCGCCATCTGCTGCGCCTGAGCGATCGCCGGAGCAAAGTTTTCGCCTTCCAGGTGGCTCACGCCCGGCCAGCCGACGATGCTGCGGGTCCAGATACGATCGTCATAGGCGCCAACGGTAGGATCGATGATGCAGTTAGAGGTCATCACGATAGGGCCAGGGAAACGGGCAAATTCAACCTGCTGATTCTGCCAGCCGCTGCCGTAGTTACCGACCAGGTGTTTGAATTTACGCAGTTCAGGGTAGCCGTGCGCCGGCAGCATTTCGCCGTGGGTATAGACGTTAACGCCGGTTCCTTCGGTTTGTTCCAGCAGGTTATACAGATCTTTCAGGTCGTGGCCGGAGATCAGGATGCACTTACCTTCAACCGATTTCACGTTGACCTGAGTCGGAGTCGGGTGGCCGTATTTGGTGGTTTCACCGGCGTCCAGAATGCTCATGACCTTAAAGTTCATCTGGCCGATTTCCATTGAGCACTCCAGCAGAGCGTTCAGGTCGGCAGGCCAGGTGCCCAGCCACGCCATAATTTTGTGGTACTGAGCGTAGATAGCGTTGTCGTACTGGCCCAGAACGTGAGCGTGCTCCATATAGGCCGCGGCGCCTTTCAGGCCGTACAGGCACAGCAGACGCAGGCCGAGAATGTTTTCGCCGATGTCCGGTTTGTCTTTATTCGGGGTAAATTCTGCCGCCTGACGCTGCAGGTCGCCCAAATCGTCGCTAACCAGCTGCAGGCTGGCCATTGGGTTGTCCACCGCCGCGCTGGCGTCAATGTTCAGACACCGGGCCTTCAGCGCATCGCGCATCGCGATGGCTTCACGCGCGTAGCCAACGATACGCGGGGAGTCGAAGTTAACGTTGGTCAGCGTGGAGAAGAAAGCACGCGGCGCAAAGTTATCAATTTCATGATCAATGATGCCATATTCACGGGCTTTAACGGCCCAGGCGGACAGACCTTGCAGGGAGGCAATCAGCAGATCCTGCAGATCGGAGGTTTCGGCCGTTTTACCGCACATACCCTGCGCGTAAGAGCAGCCGTTCCCCGCCGGAGTACGGATGGTTTGTTCACATTGCACACAAAACATGGTCACACCTTTTTTAAAGTTATATTTTAGATACATGTTTAAGGTTATGCCCGAGCGCGCGGGGATTAAAGGTATTTCTGGCACAATTTACAGGGAGATTGATTTAGCGCAATTTTGGCGGTAGATGACTACCGCCACAGGGGTATTAAGCGGAGAAAAAGGCCATCAGCACGGGCACCAGCAGGCTCAGGATAAAGCCATGAACAATAGCCGCCGGCACGATTTCGACGCCGCCGGAGCGCTGTAATACCGGAAGCGTAAAGTCCATCGAGGTCGCACCGCAGAGGCCTAATGCCGTTGAGCGGCTGCGGCGAACCAGGCCGGGAATAAGCATAATCGCCAGCAGCTCACGGGCAAGATCGTTAAAGAACGCGGCGCTGCCAATAACCGGCCCGTAGGATTCGGTCAGCAGGATCCCTGATAGCGAATACCAGCCAAAACCTGAAGCCATTGCCAGGCCGGTCTTTAGCGGCAGGTCAAGAATAAAGGCGTTGATCATCCCGCCGAGTAATGAGCTGACCATGACGACGACCGCAACAATCATTCCCCGACGATTAAGCACTATTTGCCGCAGGGTCATTCCGTTATTGCGCAGCTGAATACCAATCAGGAACAGCAGGAAGATCAGCGTATATTCGCTGGCTTCGGTGGCGTGCTGCAGAAATGACAAACCGCTTAAACCAATCAGGAAACCAATAAGTACGACGCCGCACAGCTGCAGCGATTCCATTGCCATCGCCACGCGCGAAGGTAATTTTTCCTGCCGATGCTGGCTGCGCCACGGCATCTTCTGCTCGAGCCACATTAATGCCGCAATATTACACAGCATAATAATGACGACGCTGACCGCAGCATAATGAAGAATGGCAAGCAGGTTGCTGGCTAAATTGTCGAGGAAGGCGAGGCTAATCCCCATGAAAAAGAGGATAACGTAGACAATCCAGCTCAAAAGCCGCGTGATAACTTTAAGGGCTACCGGCTGACGGAGTGGAATGATATAGCCGATAACCAACGGCAACAGAATGATTAATAATCCCGAAAACATGAACGTCCTGGTCCTTGCAGAATGAAAATAGCGCCACTGACACTACCCAAATCATTGAACCGAGTAAAGCCGTCGCCAAAAAGAAAGGCCCGGCATAGCCGGGCCTGAGCACGAGTTCCTGGGGAGACTAGCTGCGTTTTTCCAGCAGCGTGCGGTACAGCACGCCGCCGAGGATCCCGCCGATGATCGGCATAACCCAGAACAGCCACAGCTGCTGCAGCGCCCAGCCGCCCTGGAAGATAGCGACCGCGGTGCTACGCGCCGGGTTGACGGAGGTATTGGTCACCGGAATGCTGATGAGGTGGATTAAGGTCAACGCCAGGCCAATGGCGATCGGTGCAAAGCCCGCCGGAGCGTTTTTATCCGTTGCGCCGTGAATAACCAGCAGGAAACCGCAGGTCAGAACAATTTCGATGACAATCGCCGAAAGCATTGAGTAGCCGCCCGGTGAGTGTTCGCCAAAGCCGTTAGACGCAAAGCCGCTGGCCGCTGCGTCAAAGCCCGCTTTACCGCTGGCAACCACGTACAGAACGCCGGCAGCAATAATACCGCCAACCACCTGGGCGATAATATAACCGATTACGTCTTTTGCCGGGAAACGGCCGCCGGCCCACAGGCCTAAGGTCACCGCCGGGTTAAAGTGCCCGCCGGAAATATGGCCCACGGCAAACGCCATCGTTAATACGGTTAAACCAAAGGCCAGAGCGACCCCGGCAAAACCTATTCCCAGCTCAGGGAATGCTGCTGCAAGAACCGCGCTACCGCAGCCACCGAACACAAGCCAGAATGTACCAAAACATTCCGCTGCTAATTTTCTAAACATAACCACCTCAAATAATAATGTTAATGAGCACGGTTAACGTGCCGATCTTTATTTATCAACTAAAGGATGAAGATAAAAATAAAGCGCCGCTATTTTATGGACGATCGTCATCCTGTAACCAGTTAAATAAATAGATGTAATTTGATTTAGGGCAAGGTGATGTTAATCCTTATACCATTCATTGTGCAAGAAAAGAGTAGTACAAAAATAATAGTTCTAACCACTGCGCCGAATGAATTATTTTTTAAACAAATACCCTTATCAATAACCATATAGAAAACGTTTTTATTCGCCCCTGTTGATATTGGCGTTTGCGGCAGTGTCATGTTCCAGCATGTGTCGCTATACTGCTGATAACTGAAGGAGAAAGTGGTTACTGAGCGGAGGGGATATGCTTCTTGAACGCGTGGAGATCGTCGGTTTTCGCGGTATCAATCGTTTATCATTGATGCTGGAGCAAAATAACGTGCTGATCGGCGAGAATGCGTGGGGAAAATCCAGCCTTCTGGATGCCCTGACGCTGCTCTTGTCGCCAGAGTTCGAACTTTATCATTTTGTCCGGGATGATTTCTGGTTCCCGCCCGGCGACGTGCAGGGACGCGAACACCATCTGCACATCATTCTCACCTTCCGCGAGAGCGAGCCTGGGCACCATCGGGTGCGGCGCTTTCGCCCGCTCAGCAGCAGCTGGGTACCCTGTGATGACGGCTATCAGCGAATTTTCTATCGTCTGGAGGGTGAGCTGGCCGATGATGGCAGCGTGATGACGCTACGCACCTTTATCGACGGCAAAGGGGAAGCGCTGGAGCTGGAGGATATTGACGAGATCGTGCGCCATCTGGTGCGCCTGATGCCGGTCCTGCGCCTGCGCGATGCCCGTTTTATGCGGCGCATTCATAACGACAGCGTGCCGCACTCTCCGCAAATTGAGATCACCGCCCGCCAGCTTGATTATCTCTCCCGCGAGCTGGTGAGCCATCCGCAAAACTTAACCGACGGCCAGATCCGTCAGGGGCTGTCGGCCATGGTGCAGCTCCTTGAACACTATTTTGCCGAGCAGAGCAGCGTGCAGTCCCGCAACCGCCTGATGCGTCGGCATTCGCACGATGAGCAGCGCAGCTGGCGCTATCTGGATATCATCAACCGGATGATTGATAAGCCGGGCGGACGGAGCCACCGGGTAATCTTACTGGGGCTGTTTTCTACTCTGCTGCAGGCTAAGGGCACGGTCCGGCTCGACCGCGACGCGCGGCCGCTGCTGCTGATTGAAGACCCGGAAACGCGGCTGCACCCGATTATGCTCTCCGTCGCCTGGCATCTGCTCAATCTGCTGCCGCTGCAGCGCGTGACCACTACCAACTCCGGCGAGCTGCTGTCGCTGACCCCCGTTGAGCACGTCTGCCGGCTGGTGCGCGAATCGTCGCGAGTCTCGGCCTGGCGGCTTGGGCCGGGGGGAATGAATGCCGAAGACAGCCGGCGCATCGCTTTTCACATTCGCTTCAATCGCGCGTCGTCGCTGTTTGCCCGCTGCTGGCTGCTGGTGGAAGGGGAGACCGAGACCTGGGTAATCAACGAACTGGCCAGACAGTGCGGGCATCACTTTGATGCGGAAGGGGTGAAGGTCATCGAGTTTGCCCAGTCGGGATTAAAACCGTTGATTAAATTCGCCCGGCGGATGGGAATTCAATGGCACGTTCTGGTTGATGGCGACGAAGCGGGGAAGAAATACGCCGCGACGGTGCGCAGCCTGCTTAACGACGATCGCGATCTGGAGCGCGACCATCTGACGACGCTACCGGCGCTGGACATGGAACACTTTATGTATCGCCAGGGCTTTAATGATGTCTATCATCGGGTGGCGCAGCTGCCGCCAAACGTGCCGATGAACATGCGGCGGGTGATCACCAAAGCTATCCATCGTTCATCAAAACCGGATCTGGCGATTGAAGTGGCGATGGAAGCCGGGAGGCGCGGGGTTGAATCCGTGCCGGCGCTGCTGAAAAAAATGTTCTCCCGCGTGCTGTGGCTGGCGCGTGGCCGGGCGGATTAAGTGCGCTAACGGTAAGGATGCATCAAATTCAGGGTTATGTTTTCGCTATCTCCGGATAGAATCACCGGCTTGCGCTGCGGTTTAAAACATCAGGAATTTTTATGAAGCTCAATGGAAAACGCAGGAAAGTCTGGTGGCTACTGGCCATTGTCGTACTGGCTCTGGCCATCTGGGGATGGCGGGTGCTGAATGCGCCGCTGCCGCACTATCAGACTCTGGTGGTGCGTAAAGGCGATCTCCAGCAGAGCGTGCTGGCCACCGGTAAGCTGGATGCGGTACGTAAAGTCGACGTTGGGGCGCAGGTGAGCGGGCAGCTGAAAACGCTGCGCGTGAGTATCGGCGACAAGGTACAGAAGGATCAGCTGCTGGGGGTTATCGATCCTGAGCAGGCGGAGAACCAAATTAAAGAAGTCGAAGCGACGCTGATGGAGCTGCGCGCGCAGCTGAATCAGGCCCGCGCCGAACGTCAGCTGGCCGCCGTGACCTTAGCGCGTCAGCAGCAGCTGGCGCAGCGTCAGCTGGTTTCGCGCCAGGATCTGGATACCGCGGCCACCGATTTAGCGGTCAAAGAGGCGCAGATTGGCACCATCGAGGCGCAGGTCAAACGCAACCAGGCCACGCTGGATACCGCGAAAACTAACCTCGATTACACTAAAATTTTGGCCCCGATGTCCGGGGAAGTAACGCAAATCACCACCCTGCAGGGGCAGACGGTTATTGCCGCCCAGCAGGCGCCGAATATTCTGACCCTCGCCGATCTCAGCACCATGCTGGTGAAGGCGCAGGTCTCTGAAGCGGACGTTATCCACCTTCGCGCCGGGCAAAAGGCGTGGTTCACCGTGCTTGGCGACCCGCTTACCCGCTACGAAGGGACCTTGAAAGACATTTTACCCACCCCGGAAAAGGTGAATGACGCGATCTTCTACTACGCCCGCTTTGAGGTCCCGAACCCGCAGGGGATTCTGCGTCTCGAGATGACGGCCCAGGTCCATATCCAGATGGCGGAAGTGAAAAACGTGATAACCATTCCGCTGAGCGCGCTGGGGGACGCTATCGGTGAAAACCGCTATCACGTGCGGCTGCTGCGCGCCGGTGAGGTTAAAGAGCGCGAGGTCACCATCGGCGCGCGCAACGATATCGATGTGGCAATAGTTAAGGGATTAGACGAAGGCGATGAGGTTATCGTCGGGGAAAGTGTGCCCGGGACGGCTAAATGACGGCGCTGCTCGAACTGCGTGATATACGCCGCAGCTATCTTTCCGGCGACGGGAGCGTTGATGTCCTGAAGGGGGTCACGCTGAGCATCAACGCTGGAGAGATGGTAGCCATTGTCGGCGCTTCCGGCTCCGGTAAATCGACCCTGATGAACATCCTCGGCTGTCTAGATAAGCCGAGCAGCGGCACCTATCGGGTGGCGGGAACGGACGTGTCGCGGCTCAACGGCGACGAGCTGGCGCGGCTGCGGCGAGAGCATTTTGGCTTTATCTTCCAGCGCTACCATCTGCTGTCGCACCTGACGGCGGTACAGAACGTCGAAGTGCCGGCGGTTTACGCCGGCACTGAGCGACGGGCTCGCCTGGAGCGCGCGCGGGAACTGCTGGTGCGGCTGGGGCTTGGCGACCGGGCGGAGTATCAGCCTTCGCAGCTCTCCGGCGGCCAGCAGCAGCGGGTCAGCATTGCCCGTGCGTTAATGAACGGTGGGGAAGTTATTCTGGCGGATGAGCCAACCGGCGCGCTGGATAGCCGTTCCGGCGAAGAGGTGATGGCGATTCTGCACCAGCTTAAATCGCAGGGACATACGGTTATCATCGTCACCCACGATCCGCTGGTCGCGGCGCAGGCAGAACGCATCATTGAGATCCACGATGGCGAGATCGTGCGTAACCCGCCAGCGCAGGCGGCAGGCAGCGCCGGCGTCATTCGCCAGGGCTCCGCGGCCGAATCTTCTGCCTGGCGTCAGTTCAGCAGCGGCTTTCGTGAAGCGCTGGTGATGGCCTGGCGGGCAATGACCGCCAATAAAATGCGCACTCTGCTCACCATGCTTGGCATTATTATCGGCATCGCCTCGGTGGTGTCGATTGTGGTGGTGGGGGATGCGGCGAAGCAGATGGTGCTGGCTGACATTCGCGCCATCGGCACCAATACGATCGATGTCTATCCCGGGAAGGATTTCGGCGATGACGACCCCCGCTATCAGCAGGCGCTGAAGTATGACGACCTGCTGGCTATTCAGAAGCAGCCCTGGGTAAGCTCGGCGACGCCTGCGGTTTCGAAAAGCCTGCGCCTGCGCGCCGATAATATCGACGTTGCCGCCAGCGCCGAGGGCGTCGGGGCGCAGTATTTCAACGTCTACGGCATGACCTTTAGCGAAGGCAATACCTTTAATGAGCTGCAGCTAAGCAGCCGGGCGCAGGTGGTGGTGCTGGACAGTAATGCCCGACGCCAGCTCTTTCCGCACAAGGCGCGGGTGGTGGGCGAAGTTATTCTGGTTGGCAATATGCCCGCGACGGTGATTGGCGTGGCGGATGAGAAGCAGTCGATGTTCGGCAGCAGCAAAATCCTCCGCGTCTGGTTGCCTTATACCACTATGGCCGGAAGAGTGATGGGGCAGTCGTGGCTGAACTCAATCACCGTGCGGGTGCGCGAAGGATACGATAGCTCAATCGCCGAACAGCAGCTGCTGCGTTTGTTCGAACTGCGGCATGGCAAAAAAGATGTTTTCACCTGGAATATGGACAGCATCTTGAAAACCGCAGAACGGACCACACATACACTACAGCTGTTTCTGACTTTGGTGGCGGTTATCGCGCTGGTGGTTGGCGGCATCGGGGTGATGAATATCATGCTGGTATCGGTAACCGAACGGACCCGCGAGATTGGTATCCGAATGGCGGTCGGGGCGCGGGCCAGCGACGTGCTGCAGCAGTTCCTGATTGAGGCGGTGTTAGTCTGCCTGGTGGGCGGTGCGCTGGGGGTGACGCTATCGCTGATGATAGCCTTCATCCTGCAGCTGTTTTTGCCCGGCTGGGAGATTGGTTTTTCACCGCTGGCGCTGCTGACGGCGTTTTTGTGTTCGACGCTAACCGGCGTGCTGTTTGGCTGGCTTCCTGCGCGAAACGCCGCCCGTCTCGATCCGGTGGATGCGCTGGCTCGCGAGTAGGAGCAAAAAAATGCCAGTCAGAAGGACTGGCATTTTACTGGCAGGATGTACACAATGAAGCGAAAGAGTTATGCAGCCGCTTCCGCTTCTACAGGAACAATCACGCTGGCGTGATTACCTTTCGGTCCCTGGTGGACATCAAACCGAACGGCTTGTCCGGCTTTTAGCGTTCTGTAACCATCCATCTGGATGGTGGAGTAATGGGCGAAAATGTCTTCGCCTCCGCCCTCAGGGCAAATAAAACCAAACCCTTTGGCATTGTTGAACCACTTAACAGTACCCATTTCCATACTTCGACATCCTTCGTAATTCTTTATAAGTAAGATGGAATGAACCGGTAGTGGAGTGACGAGTTGTTCAAATGCTCGCCAACTCTCGCCAGTACAATTTAGAGAAATACGAAAATGCGTCAAGCGATTGACGGTAGGGGAAGGCGAAAAATGCGTCAAAATTTGAAGCAGTTAACGCTATTGCCGGGGAATGTGACAGACATCGCGGATGGAAGTAATAGATGATAGTTATCTATGATCTATTGTAGATTTGTGATGGGCATAACTTTTGATCATCGACAGGCCACCGCCTGTTGGCAACAGCAACCGATGATGAATACTGACGATGAGTAAGAAAGATTGGCTGGACTTCGATCAGCTACTTGAAGACGAAGTGCGCGATGAGCTTAAACCACCATCGATGTATAAAGTGATATTGCTCAATGATGACTACACTCCAATGGAGTTTGTTATTGACGTGTTACAAAAATTCTTTTCTTATGATGTAGAACGTGCGACGCAACTGATGCTGACGGTTCACTATCAAGGTAAAGCGATTTGTGGTGTATTTACCGCAGAGGTTGCGGAAACCAAAGTCGCGATGGTGAGCCAGTATGCGAAGGAGAACGAGCATCCATTGCTGTGTACGCTAGAGAAAGCCTGAAGACAGGCATGAAAATTGGGGGAGGTGCCAATGCTCAATCAAGAACTGGAACTCAGTTTAAACATGGCTTTCGCCAGAGCGCGCGAGCACCGTCATGAGTTCATGACCGTCGAGCACTTGCTGCTGGCGCTGCTCAGCAACCCTTCGGCCCGCGAAGCGCTGGAAGCGTGTTCCGTGGACCTGGTGGCGCTGCGTCAGGAACTTGAAGCCTTCATCGAACAGACCACGCCTGTTCTACCCGCCACGGAAGAAGAGCGCGACACTCAGCCGACGCTGAGCTTCCAGCGCGTACTGCAGCGTGCAGTCTTCCACGTACAATCCTCTGGCCGCAGCGAAGTGACCGGCGCCAACGTTTTGGTCGCTATTTTTAGCGAGCAGGAGTCGCAGGCGGCCTATCTGCTGCGTAAACATGAAGTCAGCCGTCTTGACGTGGTGAACTTCATCTCTCACGGTACGCGTAAAGACGAGCCGAGCCAGCCTTCCGAAAACAGCGGAAGCCAGCCCAGCAATGAAGAGCAAGCAGGCGGGGAGGATCGTATGGAAAACTTCACCACCAACCTCAATCAGCTTGCTCGCGTTGGCGGAATCGATCCGCTGATTGGCCGCGAAAAAGAGCTGGAGCGCGCCATTCAGGTTCTGTGCCGCCGTCGTAAGAACAACCCGCTGCTGGTGGGTGAGTCCGGCGTGGGTAAAACCGCGATTGCCGAAGGGCTGGCATGGCGAATTGTGCAGGGCGACGTGCCGGAAATTATGGCCGATTGCACGATCTATTCGCTGGATATCGGCTCCCTGCTGGCAGGAACAAAATACCGCGGTGATTTTGAAAAACGTTTCAAAGCGCTGCTGAAACAGCTGGAGCAGGATACCAACAGTATTCTGTTCATCGATGAAATCCACACCATCATCGGCGCGGGCGCCGCTTCCGGCGGCCAGGTCGATGCCGCCAACCTGATTAAACCGCTGCTCTCCAGCGGCAAGATTCGGGTGATGGGGTCTACGACCTACCAGGAGTTCAGCAATATCTTCGAAAAAGACCGCGCGTTAGCCCGGCGCTTCCAGAAGATAGACATTACTGAACCTTCGGTAGAAGAGACGGTGCAGATTATTAACGGCCTGAAGCCGAAGTACGAAGCGCACCACGACGTGCGTTACACGGCGAAAGCGGTGCGTGCGGCGGTCGAACTGGCGGTGAAATATATTAACGATCGTCATCTGCCGGATAAGGCGATTGATGTTATCGACGAAGCGGGCGCGCGGGCGCGGCTGATGCCGGCCAGCAAGCGTAAGAAAACGGTTAACGTGGCGGATATCGAATCGGTGGTGGCGCGCATTGCCCGCATCCCTGAGAAGAGCGTCTCCCAAAGCGACCGCGATACGCTGAGAAATCTTGGCGATCGGCTGAAAATGCTGGTCTTTGGTCAGGGTAAGGCGATCGAGGCTTTAACCGAAGCCATCAAGATGGCGCGTGCCGGACTGGGCCACGAGCATAAGCCGGTGGGTTCCTTCCTGTTCGCCGGGCCTACCGGCGTCGGGAAAACCGAGGTCACCGTACAGCTGGCCAAGGCGCTGGGTATCGAGCTGCTGCGCTTTGATATGTCTGAGTATATGGAGCGTCACACCGTCAGCCGTTTGATCGGTGCGCCTCCGGGCTACGTTGGTTTCGATCAGGGCGGGCTGCTGACCGATGCGGTCATTAAACATCCGCATGCGGTGCTGCTGCTTGATGAGATTGAAAAAGCGCATCCGGACGTCTTTAACCTGCTGCTGCAGGTGATGGACAACGGTACGCTGACCGACAACAACGGCCGCAAGGCGGACTTCCGCAACGTGGTGCTGGTGATGACCACCAACGCCGGCGTGCGTGAAACCGAGCGTAAGTCGATTGGCCTTATTCATCAGGATAACAGTCCCGATGCGATGGATGAGATCAAGAAGATCTTTACGCCGGAGTTTCGTAACCGTCTCGACAACATTATCTGGTTCGATCATCTGTCAACGACGGTGATCCATCAGGTGGTGGATAAGTTTATCGTCGAGCTGCAGGTTCAGCTGGATCAGAAAGGCGTGTCGCTGGAAGTGAGTCAGGAAGCGCGAGACTGGCTGGCAGAAAAAGGCTATGACCGGGCGATGGGCGCGCGTCCAATGGCGCGGGTGATTCAGGATAACCTGAAGAAACCGCTGGCCAACGAGCTGCTGTTTGGTTCGTTAGTTGACGGCGGACAGGTCACCGTCGCGCTGGATAAAGAGAAGAGTTCGCTGACCTATGATTTCCAAAGTGCGCAGAAGCACAAACCGGAAACGGCGCATTAATTCTCCCTCTGAAACGTCAAAAACCGGCCTGTGGGCCGGTTTTTTTATATCCGCAGTCGCTTAGCGGAGAAGGGATGTAAAAAGACCGGGAATTATCCCGGCCTTTCGCATCTAACGCCACGAGGGCGGAAAACTATCAGCGACTACGGAAGACAATGCGGCCTTTGCTCAGGTCGTACGGGGTCAGCTCAACAGTCACTTTGTCGCCCGTCAGAATGCGGATGTAGTTCTTACGCATTTTACCGGAAATATGCGCAGTTACCACGTGACCGTTTTCCAGTTCTACGCGGAACATTGTGTTAGGCAACGTGTCAAGTACGGTGCCCTGCATTTCAATATTGTCTTCTTTGGCCATCTAGTCCTCTGGGGTATCACTACCGTAGTTTTGAACCGGCAAGATAATGCCGAAGTTCAGCGAGTAAGTAAAGTTTTACGTTTATACCCGTCACACTCCGCGTTGCATCCACGCTGGCTGCGTTCATCGATCCCGGCTACCTGTTTCAGTAAGCGCTGGGGATTCGTTCACTTGCCGCCCGCCTGCAACCCGACTTATTGCGAGTGTATATACTTTATCTTGCTGGCTGCCTTAGTTCTCACGGTCACATAGTTATTGATGCTGCCTGGCGTTTGGTTTGTCGTCCCGGCGCATCATGAATAAGTTTGGGTTTAAATCACTGAAGTAGTTTTGGCGCATTGCCCGGAATGCACGCGGATAAACCGCACGACAGGCGCAAACGTAAAGGGGGGGAGTGACAGAACGATGGGCGTTATCTGACTCTTATTATTCCCAAACGGCGGCGGGGCAACGGGCAGAAGCTACTCTACCGCGCAATTATACCATCCCGGCGAAGAATGTGCTGAAAACATTTACACATTGCCGGTAAATAGCACCCTCGGCACCCAAAATCTTTCCGGTAAACGCTGGCTGCGCAATTGCGCCAGACGATCGAGATAGTCGCGGCGGGGAATTTCGACGGCGCCCAGCGACGCGGTATGATTATTTAGCACCTGGCAGTCAATTAACTGGCCACCGTCGCGCATAAACGCCTGGCAGAATACCAGCAAGGCTGTTTTAGACGCGTTTTCCGCATGGCTGAACATCGACTCGCCGCAAAATAGCGCCCCCTGAGCCACGCCGTACATCCCGCCAACCAGCGTCTCGTCGCGCCACACCTCGATTGAGTGCGCGTGGCCCAGCTCGTGCAGCTGGTGGTAGGCCTTGACGATGCTGGCGGTTATCCAGGTGCCCTCATCGCGATTGGCGGCGCAGCCCTCAATCACCTCGCCAAAAGCATGGTTCAGCGTCACGCGATAGGGAGAGCGCTGGTGGAAGCGCTTCATGCTGCGGCTGAGATGAAACTGCCCGGGCCACAGAACCGCGCGGGGATCGGGAGACCACCATAAAATGGGGTCCCCCGGCGAAAACCACGGAAAGATGCCGTGCTGATAGGCCATCAGCAGGCGCGCCGGGCTAAGATCGCCCCCCAGCGCCAGCAGGCCATTCGGTTCACGCAGGGCGCCTTCCGGAGCGGGGAAGGCAATGGACTGACGGGAGAGCTGAACCAGACGCATTTTAACCTCAATACGCACCAGCAATTGTCCAGTATATTCGCTGTCTTTCAGGCGCCGGCGTACTATCTGCGCCCGTGACCAGCGGCCAGGGGCTCGCATGCTGCGCGTGCCTGAAACTCATTGAGTATATACACAAAATCATTCGGGATGCCCGGCGGCGATAGCCCGATAACGATTGGCCTACAGGCGCTGCTTAAACTGGTAGTAGCGCCCTTGTTGAGCCAGCAGTTCTGCGTGACTACCTTGCTCAATAATCTTCCCGTTGTCCATGATAATTATCTGATTAAAACGCGCCAGCCCGCGCAGGCGGTGGGTGACCATCAGCACGGTTTTTTCTTTCATCACTTCGGCTAATAAATCAAGGATTTGGCTTTCCGTTGTGGCGTCCAGGCCTTCGGTCGGCTCATCGAGCAGCATCAGCGGCGCGTCGTGAAGCAGGGCGCGGGCAATCGCCAGCCGGCGCAGCTCGCCGCCGGAAAGCTGACGGCCGCCTTCTCCCAGCCAGCTGTTGAGGCCGCTATCGTCGAGCAATTTGCCCAGCCCGACCCGTTCGAGGGTGTTCGCCAGATGCGCATCGCTCGCCTGCGGGGCCGCCAGCAGCAGGTTGTCGCGCAGCGTTGCGCTAAACAGATGCACGCGCTGAGGAACCACGCTCATTGCCCGGCGTAGGGTCGTTTCGTTGAGCTGCGTAAGCGGCTGGTCGTTGAGTAAAATCTCTCCCTGGGCCGGATCCCAGGCGCGGGTAAGCAGCTGCAGAAGGGTCGATTTTCCGCAGCCGGTGCGTCCGAGAATAGCGATATGCTCGCCGGCGGCAATCTGTAAAGAGATATTCTCCAGCGCCGCGGTGGGCTGCTGCGGATAGCTAAAGGTGACCTGATTCAGCGTGAGCGTCACGCGTGAGAAGGCCTGGTTAGCGCTCTGCGCAAAGGAGACTTCCGGCGGCTGCTCGGTGATTTGCGTAATCCGCCGCGCGGAGGCGATGACCTGCCCGAGATGCTGGAACGCGCCGGTGACCGGCGCCAGCGCCTCAAACGCCGCCAGCGCGCAGAAAACGAAGAGCGCGATCAGCGCGCCCGGCTGGCTATCGCCGCCGACGCCGGCGGACGTCAGCCACAGCATCGCAATCACCGCAACGCCGCCAATCAGCAGCATCAGCGCCTGGGAAAGCGCGGTGAGTTCGGCCTGACGTCGCTGGGCATCCTGCCAGCGCTGTTCGGTTTTCTCCAGCTGCTCGCGGTAGCGATCGCTGGCGTTAAACAGCATCAGCTCCGCCTGTCCCTGCAGCCAGGCCGTGAGCTGCTGGCGGTACTGGCCGCGCATTTGGGTTATGCACTCGCCGGCCGGTTTGCCGGCCCGATAAAACAGCGGCGGCAGTATCAGCACGGTCAGCAGCATAATACCGCCAAGCGTCAGGGCCAGCGTGACGTCCAGAATACTTAGGCCGGCGGTGACCACCAGAATGACCACCAGCGCCCCTACCAGCGGCGAAATGACCCGCAGATAGAGATGATCCAGGGTATCGACGTCGGCAACGATGCGGTTAAGCAGTTCGCCCTGGCGAAAACGCGCCAGCCCGGCAGGGGAGAGCGGCAGCAGCTTGCTGAACGTGAAAACGCGCAGATGCTGCAGGACGCGAAAAGTCGCATCGTGGCTCACCAGCCGCTCAAAGTAGCGCCCGGCGGTACGAATAATCGCCGCGCCGCGTACGCCGGCGGCGGGCAGCATGTAGTTAAAGCTGTAGATACCGGCGACGCCGACGACGGCCGATGCCGACAGGAACCAGCCTGACAGCGTTAGCAGTCCGATACTGGCCAGCAGGGTGACGATCGCCAGCACCACGCCGAGCATCAGCAGCCACAGGTGCCGCTTGTACAACGCCAGATAAGGTAATAATGCGCGCATTTAAATCTCCTCCTGACGATGAGCCAGCAGGGTCGCGAAGGGCCCTTCGGCGGCGGCAAGCTGCGAATATTCGCCCTGCTCGACAATCTGTCCGTTTTGCATCACCCAGATAGCGTCCCAGCCGGCTATACCTTCGAGCTGGTGAGTGACCATCAGCGTTGTTTGCTGCGAAGAGGCGTTTGACAGGGCCTGCATCACCCGCTGTTCGCTGTGGGCGTCAAGGCTGGCTGCAGGCTCATCAAGCAGCAGCAGACGGCAGGGAACCAGCAGCGCGCGCGCGACGGCGATACGCTGCGCCTGCCCAACCGATACGCGGGTCGCCTGATCGCCAACGGGCGTATTAATGCCCTGCGGCAGCTGCGAGATAAATTCGCTTACCCAGGCCTTATCCAGCGCAAGCTGAAGCTGCGCTTCGGTCGCCTCAGGCCACGCCAGAAGCACGTTTTCACGCAGCGTGGCCGCAGGCAGCTGTGGGTTTTGTCCAACCCAGCTCAGCATGTGATGCCAGCGCTGGCTATCAAGATCGCGCAGCTCGACGCCGTTGACCATCAGCGACCCGTCATAGGGCAGAAAACCCGCCAGCGTATTCAGCAGCGAGCTTTTGCCGGAGCCGCTTTGCCCAACCAGCACCACGCGCTTACCGGCGGGGAGGGTGAAGTTCAGCGGTCCTGCCAGCACTTTACCCTCCGGTGACTTGATCCGCAGATCGCGCGCTTCAAGACTCACCAGCTCGTTATCGCTAAGCACCTTCTCGCCGCGCTCGGCCTGCGCCAGCGGCGTTTCCATAAAGGCTTTCAGGCTGTCCGCCGCGCCGATAGCCTGCGCTTTCGCGTGGTAAAAGGTGCCCAGATCGCGCAGGGGCTGGAAAAACTCCGGCGCGAGGATCAGGGTCAGAAAGCCGGCCATCAGGGTGACGCCCGCGCCGTAATGACCAAAATTAAGCTCGCCCAGGTAGGAGAAACCGAAATAGACCGCCACCAGCGCGATGGAGAGGGAAGTGAAAAATTCCAGTACCCCGGAGGAGAGAAAGGCGAGACGCAGGACGTCCATCGTTCGCTGGCGGAAATCCTGCGAAGCCTCGCGGATATTGTCGGTTTCCGCGGCGCCGCGATCGAAAATTCGCAGCGTTTCCATGCCGCGCAGGCGGTCGAGGAAGTGGCCGCTCAGCCGCGCCAGGGCCTGGAAGTTGCGGCGGTTTGCATCCGCGGCGCCCATGCCGACCAGCGCCATAAACATCGGGATCAGCGGCGCGGTGCCGAGAAGAATCAGCGCTGCCGCCCAGTTAATCGGGAAAATAGTGATAACGATGAGCAGCGGTACGCACGCGGCCAGCGTCATCTGCGGCAGATAGCGCGCATAGTAATCGTGCATATCGTCGATTTGCTCGAGGATAAGCGTCGCCCAGCTGCCCGCAGGTTTGCCCTGTATCCATGCCGGCCCGGCCTCCTGCAGACGATCGAGCACCTGGCGACGGATCTCATAGCGGATATGCTGCCCGGCATAAAATCCTACCCGCTCGCGCAGCCATACCACCCACGCCCGGAGGACGAAAATCAGCACCAGCACGGTAAACGGCAGCAACAGCGCCGTCGCCGGAATATTCTCCATTATCATGCGGTGAAGGATCCGCGCCAGCAGCCAGGCCTGAGCGACAATCAGCAGGCCGCTAATGACGCCCAGCGTGCGGGAAATCATCAACCAGCGACGGGAGAGAATGCTCTGTTCTTTTAACCAGCGGGTTAACTCTTGTTGACGGGTTTTATTCATTGCGCACTTAGCAGGTGGAGTTATAAGTTTTTGGGCACGGCAATGTTACAACGCGGAAAAAATAAAGGCGACTTTTCGTCGCCTTCTTTACCTTTGTTACTGACTTGTAAAGATTATTTGCAAGCGTCAGCCAGGCCGTCAAGATAGCGCTCGGCGTCCAGCGCGGCCATACAGCCGGTGCCGGCAGAGGTAATGGCCTGACGGTAGATGTGGTCCATCACGTCGCCGGCGGCGAAGACGCCAGCAACGCTGGTCTGGGTCGCGTTGCCGTGAATGCCGGACTGAACTTTGATATAGCCGTTTTCCAGCTCCAGCTGACCTTCAAAAATCGCCGTGTTCGGGCTGTGGCCGATAGCGACAAACAGGCCCGCAACCTCCAGCGATTCGACATTATCGGCATTCTGCGTATCGCGCAGGCGCAGGCCGCTCACGCCCATCTGGTCGCCGGTCACTTCTTCCAGGGTACGGTGGGTATGCAGCACGATGTTGCCGCTTTCCACTTTGTCCATCAGGCGCTTGATGAGAATTTTTTCAGCGCGGAAGGAGTCGCGACGGTGGATCAGGTGTACTTCAGCCGCGATGTTGGATAGGTACAGCGCTTCTTCAACCGCGGTGTTGCCGCCGCCGATAACCGCGACCTTCTGGTTACGGTAGAAGAAACCGTCGCAGGTGGCGCAGGCGGAAACGCCGCGGCCCTTAAAGGCTTCTTCAGACGGCAGGCCGAGATAGCGTGCGGAAGCGCCGGTGGCAATGATCAGCGCGTCACAGGTGTATTCGCCGCTGTCGCCGACCAGGCGGAACGGACGGTTTTGCAGATCGACGCTGCTGATGTGATCGAAAAGAATTTCGGTTTCGAACTTGGCCGCATGCTCGTGCATACGTTCCATCAGCAGCGGCCCGGTCAGATCGTTCGGATCCCCGGGCCAGTTTTCCACTTCGGTGGTGGTGGTCAGCTGACCCCCTTTTTCCATCCCGGTAATCAGCACCGGATGCAGGTTTGCACGTGCGGCATAGACCGCAGCGGTGTATCCCGCAGGTCCAGAACCAAGAATTAGCAGCTTACTGTGTTTGGCCGTGCCCATGAGAACCCCATAATTTATTGGCATACATTGGGCTGGATTGTAGGGAATTTGTTGTCGTAAAAAAAGAGCATAGCGATTTTGTTAACGATATGTGCAATAGCACCCGCCGATGAACTGGCGATTTAACGAACGGAGAATATAACTAATTCTACTGTCAGCAGCACAATTATAAGAGGAAAACATGAGAATCAACGGGGGGGGATAATGAATATCTGGCATCTTGTACTAAAAATCGATGTTTTGCTTTGACAATCCCCTGTGCTTTTGCGAAAACATTCATGGAAGAAGAAAAGCAGCGTTTTGCGTGTGGCGAATTTTCATGCATGCAAATGCCATTTTTATCCGGGTTAGCGAAATCTACGCATGGTGTGGACAGACGCCATGCGTGATGTCGGTGGCTGCCGTCAGGCAACGGGCTTCTCACGTACCCCTGGGTTACTCAAGTCGTACGGGTAAGAACAGGATGGGCTCTGGCAGTGAAGGCTCAGAGTCAGAACAGGAGTAGGGAAGGAATACAGAGAGACAATAATAATGGTAGATAGCAAGAAGCGCCCTGGCAAAGATCTCGACCGCATCGATCGTAACATTCTGAATGAGTTACAAAAAGACGGACGTATTTCTAACGTCGAACTTTCTAAACGGGTGGGACTTTCTCCGACGCCTTGCCTTGAGCGCGTGCGTCGACTGGAAAGACAGGGTTTTATTCAGGGCTATACGGCGCTGCTTAACCCGCATTATCTGGATGCATCACTTCTGGTATTTGTTGAGATTACTCTGAATCGTGGCGCGCCGGATGTGTTTGAGCAATTTAACGCCGCTGTGCAAAAACTTGAAGAAATTCAAGAGTGTCATCTGGTATCCGGCGATTTCGACTACCTGTTGAAAACTCGCGTACCGGATATGTCAGCGTATCGTAAACTACTGGGCGAAACCCTGCTGCGCCTGCCGGGCGTTAACGACACCCGTACCTACGTGGTAATGGAAGAGGTCAAGCAGAGCAATCGTCTGGTAATTAAGACGCGCTAACACGGAACAGGTGCAAAATCGACGTAGTTTGATTACACTCCTGTTAATCCATACAGCAACAGTGCCGGGGTGACCCGGCACTGTTGTCCGTTTTAGCAGCAGGCAGGAAACAGCCTGATACCTGGAGAGCCTTTTTTGAGCCAGGAATACACCGAAGACAAAGAAGTCAAACTGACGAAGCTAAGCAGCGGGCGCCGACTCCTTGAGGCGTTACTTATCCTTTGCACCCTTTTTGCCATCTGGCTGATGGCGGCCTTACTCAGCTTTAATCCCTCGGATCCAAGCTGGTCGCAAACTGCCTGGCACGAGCCTATCCACAACATCGGCGGTACGCCGGGAGCATGGCTTGCCGATACGCTATTTTTCATTTTTGGCGTAATGGCTTACACCATTCCTGTGATTATCATCGGCGGCTGCTGGTTTGCCTGGCGCAATCAGGCTAACGACGAGTACATCGATTATTTCGCCGTTTCGCTGCGCTTAATTGGCGCGCTGGCGCTGATCCTGACCTCCTGTGGCCTGGCCTCTATCAATGCCGATGATATTTGGTATTTCGCCTCCGGCGGGGTCATTGGCAGCTTGCTGAGCACCACTTTGCAACCGCTGCTGCATAGCAGCGGCGGGACTATCGCACTGCTCTGCATCTGGGCGGCGGGTTTAACCCTGTTTACCGGCTGGTCGTGGGTCAGCATTGCCGAAAAGCTCGGCGGCGTGATTCTTTCCGTCCTTACCTTTGCCAGTAACCGTACCCGTCGGGACGATACGTGGGTGGATGAGGACGACTATGAGGATGACGAAGACGACGATACGGCGAAACCGCAGGGATCGCGTCGCGCACGAATTTTACGCAGCGCCCTGGCGCGTCGCCAGCGTCTGGCTGAGAAGTTTTCCAATCCGATGGGGCGCAAGACCGACGCTGCGCTGTTCTCCGGTAAGCGCATGGATGATGCCGAGGAGGACGTCCAGTTCAGCGCCAACGGCGCGCCGGTTGCGGCAGACGATGTGCTGTTTTCTGGCGCCAGCGCCGCGCGTCCGTCAGATGCGGACGATGTCTTATTCTCCGGGGCCAGCGCAGCGCGTCCGGGTGACTTTGACCCCTACGATCCGCTGCTTAACGGCCATAGCATCGCCGATCCTGTCAGCGCGGCTGCGGCAGCAACCGCGGCGCCGCAGGTATGGGCTGAGCCGGTAGCCGGGCAGACTCCACAGGCCGGCTGGCAGCCGGAGGCGCAGGCGTATCAGCCTGAGCAGGCTCCTGTACATGAGCCACACTACCAGCCTGAGCCAACGTACCAGCCGCAGCAGGCGTATCAGCCTGAGCAAGCTCCGGTGCAGCAGCCACACTATCAGCCTGAACCACCGTACCAGCCGCAGCAGGCGTATCAGCCTGAGCAGGCTCCTGTACATCAGCCACACTATCAGCCTGAGCCACCGTACCAGCCGCAGCAGGCGTATCAGCCTGAGCAGGCGCCGGTGCAGCAGCCTCACTATCAGCCTGAACCACCGTACCAGCCGCAGCAGGCGTATCAGCCTGAGCAGGCTCCTGTACATGAGCCTCACTATCAGCCTGAGCCACCGTACCAGCCGCAGCAGGCGTATCAGCCTGAGCAGGTGCCGGTGCAGCAGCCTCATTATCGCCCTGAGCCAACGTATCCGCCGCATCAGGCGTATCAGCCTGAACAGGCGCCGGTACAGCAGCCTGCTTATCAGCCTGAACCCTATGCCGCCTCGCCGGTTACCGAGCCCGAAGCTCCGCAGGAAGAGGTTAAGCCGCAGCGTCCGCCGATGTACTATTTCGAAGAGGTCGAAGAGAAACGCGCGCGTGAACGCGAACAGCTTGCCGCCTGGTATCAGCCGATTCCGGAACCTGCCAGCCCGATTGTGACTAAACCGATCTCTTCGCCGCCGCCATCGTCGCCCGTTGATGCCGCTGCGGTGGCGTCCGCCGCGTCATCCGCCGCGCCGCTGTTCAGCCCGGCTGCGGGCGGGCCGCGCGTGCAGGTCAAAGAAGGCATTGGTCCGAAGCTGCCGCGTCCTAACCACGTCCGCGTACCGACCCGCCGTGAGCTGGCATCGTATGGCATTAAGCTGCCTTCTCAGCGCATTGCGGAAGAGCGCGCTCGTCAGGCGGAGCTGGACCAGAATTATGACGATGAACCGCTCACCGATGAAGAAGTTAACGAGCTGGAGCAGGGGGAGCTGGCGCGCCAGTTTGCCGCGACCCAGCAGCAGCGCTACGGTGAGGTCTACCAGGCTGACGAAGCCGACGATGACGATTCAGCCGCTGAAGCCGAGCTGGCCCGTCAGTTTGCCGCGACCCAGCAGCAGCGCTACAGCAGCGAGCAGCCGCGTGGGGCGAATCCGTTCTCCTCGGCTGATTATGATTTCTCGCCGATGAAAACGTTAGTGGACGATGGCCCGAGCGAACCGCTGTTTACGCCGATGCCGGAAGTTCAGCCGTCGGTACAGCACTATCAGCAGCCGGCGCAGCAACCGCAGCCTGCATACCAGCAGCCTCAGGTTCAGCAGCCGGTACAATCTGCGCCAGCGGCGCAGAGCTATCAGCCGCAGCAGGCCCCTCAGGCCCATATGCAACCGCCGGTCCAACAGCCTGCACCGCAGCCGCAGGAGAGCCTGATTCACCCGCTCCTGATGCGTAACGGCAACAGCCATCCGCTGCAGCGGCCGACGACGCCGCTGCCGTCCCTGGATCTGCTGACGCCGCCGCCGACTGAGGTAGAGCCGGTTGATACCTTCGCGCTGGAGCAAATGGCGCGCCTGGTGGAAGCTCGCCTCGCCGATTTCCGTATTAAAGCGGACGTCGTGAACTACTCTCCTGGCCCGGTTATCACCCGCTTTGAGCTGAACCTGGCTCCGGGGGTGAAGGCCGCGCGTATCTCTAACCTGTCGCGCGACCTGGCCCGTTCGCTATCCACGGTCGCCGTGCGCGTCGTGGAGGTTATTCCAGGTAAACCGTACGTAGGCCTGGAGCTGCCGAATAAGAAGCGTCAGACCGTCTACCTGCGTGAAGTGCTGGATAATACCAAATTCCGCGATAACCCATCGCCGCTGACCGTGGTGCTGGGCAAGGATATCGCGGGCGATCCGGTCGTTGCCGATCTGGCAAAAATGCCGCACCTGCTGGTTGCCGGTACCACCGGCTCCGGTAAGTCGGTCGGCGTCAACGCCATGATCCTCAGCATGCTCTACAAGGCGCAGCCGGAAGATGTGCGCTTCATTATGATCGACCCGAAAATGCTCGAACTGTCGGTCTATGAAGGGATCCCGCATCTGCTGACGGAAGTGGTCACCGATATGAAAGACGCCGCCAACGCTCTGCGCTGGAGCGTGAACGAGATGGAGCGCCGCTACAAGCTGATGTCAGCTTTGGGCGTGCGTAACCTGGCGGGCTACAACGAGAAGATTGCCGAAGCGGCGCGCATGGGGCGGCCAATTCCGGATCCGTACTGGAAGCCGGGCGACAGCATGGATGCGGTCCATCCGGTGCTGGAAAAACTGCCTTACATCGTGGTGCTGGTGGATGAATTCGCCGACCTGATGATGACCGTGGGTAAGAAAGTGGAAGAGCTGATTGCTCGTCTGGCGCAGAAAGCGCGTGCGGCGGGTATTCACCTCGTGCTGGCTACCCAGCGTCCGTCGGTTGATGTGATCACCGGCCTGATTAAGGCCAACATCCCGACGCGTATTGCGTTCACCGTGTCGAGTAAAATTGACTCGCGCACCATTCTCGACCAGAGCGGCGCCGAATCGCTGCTGGGGATGGGGGATATGCTCTACTCCGGGCCGAACTCGACTATCCCGGTGCGCGTGCACGGAGCATTTGTGCGTGACCAGGAAGTCCATGCGGTAGTCCAGGACTGGAAAGCGCGCGGGCGTCCGCAGTACGTCGACGGCATCACCTCCGATAGCGAAAGCGAAGGCGGCGGCGGCGGATTTGACGGCGGAGAAGAGCTGGACCCGCTGTTCGACCAGGCGGTCAATTTCGTAACCGAGAAGCGTAAAGCCTCTATCTCCGGGGTTCAACGTCAGTTCCGTATCGGCTATAACCGTGCCGCGCGTATCATCGAACAGATGGAAGCGCAGGGCATCGTCAGCGAGCAGGGCCATAACGGAAACCGCGAAGTGCTGGCGCCGCCGCCCTTCGAGTGAGTGCAAAGTTGGGTAAATAAGAGCAAAATCAGCCTATTCTTCTGTCCCGCCGCGCCAGGCGGTCCTACATTAGGGGCAGAAGAGGCTCCCGCGCCGGGAGCGACGCACGTTGACGGACATTAAGGAATAACAATGAAAAAACTCGCAATCACCTGTGCATTACTGTCTGGGTTTGTTGTCAGCCAGGTTTGGGCTGATGCCGCCGGCGATTTGAAAAGCCGTCTGGATAAGGTGAGCAGCTTCCACGCCAGCTTTACGCAAAAAGTGACTGATGGCAGCGGCAATGCGGTACAGGACGGGCAGGGCGACCTGTGGGTAAAACGACCGAATCTGTTCAACTGGCATATGACCCAGCCGGATGAAAGTATTCTGGTCTCTGACGGTAAAACGCTGTGGTTCTATAACCCGTTCGTTGAGCAGGCGACCGTCACCTGGCTGAAAGACGCCACCAGCAACACGCCGTTTATGCTGATTGCGCGTAACCAGTCTAACGACTGGCAGCAGTATAATATTAAGCAAAACGGCGATGACTTTGTCCTGACGCCGAAAAGCGGCGGCGGTAACCTGAAGCAGTTCACCATTAACGTAGGGCGTGATGGCACCATCCATCAGTTCAGCGCGGTAGAGCAGGACGACCAGCGCAGCAGCTACCAGCTGAAGTCGCAGCAGAACGGTGCGATAGACGCATCTAAGTTTACCTTCACGCCGCCGCAAGGGGTTACGGTGGACGATCAACGTAAATAGAGGCGAATGTGGGCAATCTGTCGCTCGATTTTTCCGACAATGCGTTTCAACCTCTGGCCGCCCGTATGCGGCCAGAAAATTTAGCGCAGTACATTGGCCAGCAGCATCTGCTGGCACCGGGTAAACCTTTGCCGCGGGCAATTGAGGCCGGGCATCTTCATTCGATGATTTTATGGGGCCCGCCGGGCACCGGAAAAACCACCTTAGCGGAAGTGATTGCCCGCTATGCCAGCGCCGACGTCGAGCGTATTTCGGCCGTGACCTCCGGCGTTAAGGAGATCCGTGAAGCCATCGAACGCGCCCGGCAGAACCGTAATGCCGGTCGGCGCACCATCCTGTTTGTCGACGAAGTCCACCGCTTCAATAAAAGCCAGCAGGATGCGTTTCTGCCGCATATCGAAGATGGCACGATCACCTTTATCGGCGCGACGACGGAAAACCCCTCTTTTGAACTGAACTCCGCGCTGCTATCCAGAGCGCGCGTCTATCTGCTGAAATCGCTCACCAGCGAAGATATCGAGCAGGTATTAACGCAGGCGATGAGCGATAAAACCCGCGGCTACGGCGGGCAGAATATTGTGCTGCCTGATGAGACGCGTCGGGCGATCGCCGAGCTGGTAAACGGCGATGCGCGCCGTGCGCTCAACACGCTGGAGATGATGGCCGATATGGCCGAAACCGACGCCGCCGGTCAGCGGGTGCTGCAGGCCGAACTGTTGACCGAAATTGCCGGCGAGCGCAGTGCGCGTTTTGATAACAAGGGCGATCGTTTTTACGATTTAATTTCGGCGCTGCACAAGTCCGTTCGCGGCAGCGCGCCGGACGCCGCGTTGTACTGGTATGCCCGGATCATCAGCGCCGGCGGCGATCCGCTGTACGTTGCCCGCCGTTGCCTGGCGATTGCCTCGGAAGACGTCGGCAACGCCGACCCCCGGGCCATGCAGGTCGCTATCTCCGCCTGGGACTGCTTTACCCGGGTAGGGCCGGCTGAAGGCGAGCGGGCGATTGCTCAGGCCATTGTTTATCTGGCCTGCGCGCCGAAGAGCAACGCGGTTTACAGCGCCTTTAAGGCCGCGATGGCCGATGCCCGCGAACGTCCGGACTACGACGTGCCGGTCCATCTGCGCAACGCGCCGACGAAGCTGATGAAAGAGATGGGCTATGGCCAGCAGTATCGCTATGCCCACGATGAGCCCAACGCTTATGCCGCCGGGGAGGAGTACTTCCCGCAGGAAATGGCGCAAACTCGCTATTATCGGCCAACAAACAGAGGGCTTGAGGGGAAAATTGGCGAAAAGCTCGCCTGGCTTAGCGAACAGGATCAAAATAGCCCCACAAAACGCTACCGCTAACAGAAGCGTTGCGGTAAGGTTATCAAGATATTCCGGTGGTCGTATTCTGCGGCCACTTTTCATTTTATTAATTCGATAAGCACAGGATAAGCATGCTCGATCCCAATCTGCTGCGTACCGAGCCAGACGCAGTCGCTGAAAAACTGGCACGCCGGGGCTTTAAGCTGGATGTAGATAAACTGCGCGCTCTGGAAGAGCGTCGTAAAGTTCTGCAGGTTGAAACTGAAAATCTGCAGGCGGAGCGTAACTCCCGATCGAAATCCATTGGCCAGGCGAAAGCGCGTGGGGAAGATATCGAGCCGTTACGCCTGGAAGTGAACAAGCTTGGCGAACAGCTGGATGCGGCGAAAACCGATCTGGACGCGCTGCTGGCCGAGATCCGCGACATCGCGCTGACCATCCCGAACGTCCCGCATGATGACGTTCCGCTGGGCAAAAGTGAAAACGACAACGTCGAAGTGAGCCGCTGGGGAACCCCGCGCGAGTTCGATTTTGACGTGCGCGATCACGTAACGCTGGGCGAAATGCACGGCGGGCTGGACTTCGCTGCGGCGGTCAAACTGACCGGCTCGCGCTTTGTGGTCATGAAGGGCCAGCTGGCTCGTCTGCACCGCGCGCTGTCGCAGTTTATGCTGGACCTGCATACCGAACAGCACGGCTATAGTGAAAACTATGTCCCGTATCTGGTAAACCAGGAAACGCTGTATGGCACCGGCCAGCTGCCGAAATTCGCCGGCGACCTGTTCCATACTCGTCCGCTGGAAGAAGAGGCGGATAGCAGCAACTACGCGCTCATCCCGACCGCCGAGGTTCCGCTGACTAACCTGGTTCGCGATGAGATCATCGATGAAGACGATTTGCCGATCAAAATGACCGCGCATACGCCGTGCTTCCGCTCTGAAGCAGGCTCCTACGGCCGTGATACCCGCGGTCTGATCCGTATGCACCAGTTCGACAAAGTTGAAATGGTGCAGATCGTCCGTCCGGAAGATTCCATGGCGGCGCTGGAAGAGATGACCGGCCATGCGGAAAAAGTTCTGCAGCTGCTGGGTCTGCCATACCGTAAAGTGGCGCTCTGCACCGGCGATATGGGCTTCAGCGCATGCAAAACCTACGATCTGGAAGTGTGGGTTCCGGCGCAGAACACCTACCGCGAAATTTCGTCCTGCTCGAACGTCTGGGATTTCCAGGCGCGCCGCATGCAGGCACGCTGCCGCAGCAAGTCTGATAAGAAAACGCGCCTGGTCCATACGCTGAACGGCTCTGGCCTGGCTGTGGGTCGTACTCTGGTTGCGCTGATGGAAAACTATCAGCAGGCAGACGGCCGTATTGAAATCCCGGAAATTCTGCGCCCGTATATGCGCGGCCTTGAGTTCATCGGCTGATTTTTCTACCTCCTTCTCAAAAGCGCCTACGGGCGCTTTTTTTTCATCTCCTTCTTGATGCTGGGCAATAACCCGTCCGTTGAACCCTTCCATACTCCCTTTGAGTTAAAGCAGCATAAAAAACTAATAAAATATAATTGCGTTATATATAAAACTATATAGCGATTGTCAGTAAATTGTGAGCAATCAAAGCGAGTACCCATGAAAACTAAAGCCCCCGATGCTTTACTGGCTGCCGAAGTAAGCCGGCGTGGTTTAATGAAAACCACGGCGATTGGCGGTCTGGCAGTGGCCAGTAGCGCATTTACCTTACCCTTCACGCGCATTGCCCATGCCGCAGATACCCTGTCACCGGTAAGCGAAACGGTAACCTGGAGCGCCTGTACCGTTAACTGCGGTAGCCGCTGCCCGCTGCGCATGCATGTTGTTGATGGCGAAATTAAATACGTTGAAACAGATAATACCGGCGATGATAACTACGACGGTCTGCACCAGGTGCGCGCTTGCCTGCGCGGACGTTCGATGCGTCGTCGCGTCTACAATCCCGATCGCCTGAAGTACCCGATGAAGCGCGTGGGTAAACGCGGTGAGGGTAAATTTGAACGCATCAGCTGGGAAGAGGCGTTCGATACCATTGCCGGCAATATGCAGCGCCTGATCAAGGACTATGGCAACGAGTCTATCTACCTGAACTACGGGACCGGGACCCTGGGTGGAACCATGACCCGCTCCTGGCCGCCGGGAAAAACGCTCATTGCCCGCCTGATGAACTGCTGCGGCGGTTATCTTAATCACTACGGCGACTACTCCTCCGCACAAATCGCCGCAGGGCTGAATTACACCTACGGCGGCTGGGCCGACGGCAACAGCCCGTCTGATATTGAAAACAGCCAGCTGGTCGTTCTGTTTGGTAATAACCCGGGCGAAACGCGGATGAGCGGCGGCGGGGTGACCTACTATCTGGAGCAGGCGCGACAAAAATCCAATGCGCGGATGATCATTGTCGATCCCCGCTACACGGATACCGGAGCCGGTCGTGAAGACGAGTGGATCCCGATCCGTCCGGGTACCGATGCGGCGCTGGTCTCCGCGCTGGCCTGGGTGATGATTACGGAAAACCTGGTCGATACCCCGTTCCTCGATAAATACTGCGTTGGCTACGATGAAAAAACGCTCCCTGCCGATGCGCCGGCAAACGGCCACTACAAGGCCTGGATCCTGGGCCAGGGCAGCGACGGTATCGCCAAAACGCCGACATGGGCGTCAACCATCACCGGGATTCCGGTCGATCGCATTGTGAAGCTGGCGCGTGAGATTGCCAGCGCGAAGCCTGCCTGTATTAGCCAGGGCTGGGGACCGCAGCGCCACGCTAACGGTGAAATTGCGACCCGGGCGATCTCGATGCTGTCGATTCTGACCGGCAACGTCGGCATTAACGGCGGCAACAGCGGCGCGCGCGAGGGCTCATACGATCTGCCGTTTGAGCGTATGCCGACGCTGGATAATCCGGTTGAGACCAGCATCTCCATGTTTATGTGGACCGACGCGATTGAGCGCGGCCCGGAGATGACGGCGCTACGCGACGGGGTCCGCGGCAAAGACAAGCTCGATGTACCGATCAAGATGATCTGGAACTATGCAGGCAACTGCCTGATTAACCAGCACTCTGATATTAACCGCACCCATGAAATTCTGCAGGACGACAAGAAATGCGAGATGATCGTGGTGATCGATTGCCATATGACCTCATCGGCGAAATACGCCGATATCCTGCTGCCGGACTGCACCGCCTCCGAGCAGATGGACTTCGCGCTGGACGCCTCCTGCGGCAACATGTCGTACGTTATCTTCACCGATGAGGTGATTAAGCCGCGCTTCGAATGCAAAACGATTTATGACATGACGACGGCGCTGGCAAAACGCATGGGCGTGGAGCAACGGTTTACCGAAGGCCGTAGCCAGGAAGGCTGGATGCGCTATCTGCATGAGCTTTCCCGTCAAGCGATCCCCGACCTCCCGGACTTTGATACCTTCCGTAAGCAGGGGATCTATAAGCAGCGCGATCCGGAAGGACACCACGTTGCCTATAAAGCGTTCCGTGAAAATCCGCAGGCGAATCCCTTGACCACGCCGTCGGGAAAAATCGAGATCTATTCGCAGGAGCTGGCAAAAATTGCCGCCATCTGGGAGCTACCGGAAGGAGACGTGATCGATCCGCTGCCAATTTATACCCCAGGCTTTGAAAACTATAACGATCCGCTGATCGAGAAATTCCCGCTGCAGCTGACCGGCTTCCACTATAAATCCCGCGTTCACTCGACCTACGGCAACGTCGATGTGCTGAAGGCCGCCTGTCGCCAGGAGATGTGGATTAACCCGCTTGATGCGAAGGCGCGAGGTATCACCAACGGCGAGCGAATTCGTATTTTCAACGCCCGCGGTGAAGTGCATATCGAAGCCAAAGTTACGCCGCGTATGATGCCTGGCGTCGTCGCGCTGGGTGAGGGCGCCTGGTATAACCCGGACGCAGGCCGCGTGGATCAGGCGGGGAGTATTAACGTGCTCACCACCCAACGCCCGTCGCCCCTGGCGAAAGGAAACCCGTCGCATACCAACCTCGTCCAGGTTGAAAAGCTGTAAGGAATAACCGATGACAACTCAATATGGATTTTTTATCGATTCCGCCCGTTGCACCGGTTGTAAAACCTGCGAACTGGCTTGTAAAGACTATAAGAACCTGACGCCGGACGTCAGCTTCCGTCGCATTTATGAATATGCGGGCGGCGACTGGCAGGAGGATAACGGCGTCTGGCAGCAGAACGTGTTTGCCTACTACCTCTCTATCGCCTGTAACCACTGCGAGGACCCGGCCTGTACCAAGGTGTGTCCGAGCGGAGCAATGCATAAGCGTGACGATGGCTTTGTGGTGGTGGATGAAGACGTCTGTATCGGCTGCCGCTATTGCCATATGGCCTGTCCATACGGCGCGCCGCAGTACAACGCGGCGAAAGGGCATATGACCAAGTGCGACGGCTGCCACGAGCGCGTCGCCGAAGGTAAAAAACCGATCTGCGTCGAGTCCTGCCCGCTGCGGGCGCTGGACTTTGGCCCAATCGAAGAGCTGCGGCAGAAGCACGGCAAGCTGGCCGCCGTTGCGCCGTTGCCGTCGGCGCATTTTACGCAACCCAGTATTGTCATTAAACCGAACGCCAACAGTCGCCCGTGTGGCGATACAACCGGCTATCTGGCCAACCCGAAGGAGGTGTGAGATGGGAAGTGGATGGCATGAATGGCCGCTGATGATCTTCACGGTCTTTGGTCAGTGCGTGGTGGGCGGTTTCATCGTCCTGGCGCTGGCTCTAATGAAGGGCAGCCTGTCGCGTGAGCAGCAGCAGCGCGTGGTGCTTAGCATGTTTGGCCTCTGGGTGCTGATGGGGATTGGCTTTATCGCCTCGACGCTGCACCTGGGATCGCCGATGCGGGCCTTCAATTCGCTGAACCGCGTAGGCGCATCGTCGCTGAGTAATGAAATCGCCAGCGGAGCTCTCTTCTTCGCCGTTGGCGGTATTGGCTGGCTGCTGGCGGCGGTTAAGAAGCTGCCGGTCGGGCTGCGCAGCCTGTGGCTGATCGTCACGATGGTATTGGGCGTCATCTTCGTCTGGATGATGGTGCGGGTGTACAACACCATTGATACGGTGCCGACCTGGTATAGCGTCTGGACGCCGCTGAGCTTCTTCCTGACGCTGTTTATCGGCGGGCCGCTGCTGGGCTATCTGCTGCTGCGCGTGGCCGGCGTGGAAGGTTGGGCGATGCGCCTGCTGCCCGCCATAACGCTGGTGGCCCTGGTGGCTAGCGTCGTTGTGGCGCTGATGCAGGGTAGCGAGCTGTCGACTATCCATAGCTCCATCCAGCAGGCGTCTGCGCTGGTGCCAGCCTACGGCTCGCTGATGGCCTGGCGCGTAGCGGCGCTGGCGCTGGCTTTGGCGTGCTGGGTTGCGCCAATGCTTAGAGGGTATCAGCCGGCGGTACCGCTGCTAGGCCTGGCATTTGCGCTGGTGCTGGTGGGCGAGATGGTGGGCCGCGGGGTCTTCTACGGTCTGCATATGACGGTTGGCATGGCTATCGCCAGCTAAGCCGCTATTCGCGCCGGAACCTGGCGGTTCTGGCGCGATAAAAAATGCGCTCTCTTCATGAAATATTTCAACTGATATTCCCGCCTGTTAATTCCAATAAATTAATAAAAACAATGGAATAATATAAAGAATAATTCTGCCGCCTCGCCGATGGATAAAAAACTTCAATCGTTGCCCGAGAAACCGCGTCCTGCCTGATTTCAGGTGGATTGACAATGTTTTTAGCGGTGGCATGATGCGCACGAAATCTGAACTTCCTCACGGTTTATATCCATGTCCATCTACACCCGGCCGGTGCAAATGTTGCTCTGCGGCCTGCTTTTGTTGACGCTGGCGATAGCGGTTTTAAATACCCTCGTCCCGCTTTGGCTCGCCCATGAAAACATGCCTACCTGGCAGGTCGGGATGGTTGGCTCATCCTATTTCACCGGTAACTTGGTCGGAACCCTGATGGCCGGATGGGTCATTAAACATCTGGGATTTAACCGTAGCTACTATCTTGCCTCGCTGATTTTTGCCGTCGGCTGCGTTGGACTTGGCGTCACCATTGGCTTCTGGACCTGGTTTAGCTGGCGTTTTATCGCCGGCGTAGGCTGCGCAATGATTTGGGTGGTGGTGGAAAGCGCGCTGGTTTGCAGCGGGACCACCCGCAGCCGCGGTCGCCTGCTGGCGGCGTACATGATGGTTTACTATGTCGGTACCGTGCTGGGCCAGCTGATGGTGAGCAAGCTGCCGACGGATCTGATGAGCGTTCTGCCCTGGGTGACCGGGCTGGCGCTGGCCGCAATCCTTCCTCTGCTGTTTACGCGCGTGGTCAATCAGACGGATGAGCCGCACGAGCCGGCCCGCATCTGGCCGATGCTCAAGCTTCGCCAGGCTCGCCACGGCGTTAACGGCTGCATTATTTCCGGGATCGTCCTCGGCTCGCTGTACGGGCTTATGCCGCTGTGGCTGAATCATCAAGGGGTGAGCGACGCCGGGATTGGTTTCTGGATGGCGGTGATGGTGAGCGCCGGGATCCTCGGGCAGTGGCCGGTGGGGCGGCTGGCGGATCGCTATGGGCGTCTGCTGGTGCTGCGCGTTCAGGTCTTTATCGTTATTCTTGGCTGTCTGGCAATGCTGAGCCAGGCCGCGATGGCTCCTGCTCTGTTTATCCTTGGCGCCTCGGGCTTTACGCTGTATCCGGTGGCGATGGCGTGGGCATGCGAAAAAGTTGAGCGCCATCAGCTGGTGGCGATGAACCAGGCGCTATTGATGAGCTACACCATCGGCAGCCTGCTTGGGCCGACTCTTACTGCGATGCTGATGCAGAATTTCTCCGATAATTTGCTGTTTATTATGATTGCCAGCGTGTCGTTTATTTACCTGCTGACGCTGCTGCGTAAAGCGGGGCACCACCCTACGCCGGTGGCTCACGCGTAATTTTTCTTCGGGCCTTCGCTACGGTGATAATAAAAGGGGACTTTGTCCCCTTTTATTATTTGCAGCCAGCGACGAGCGCATCAAGCTGGTTCTGATGCTCCACCCTGGTGAGCTGACGCAGTCGATCCTCCTCATCCAGCCAGCAGACTAATCGCTGGATCGTCTGAATATGTTGTTCGCTATCGGCCGCGGCCAGGACGATAATCAGCCGCACATCGGGATGATCGGGAAACGCCACGGCTTCGGCGCAGCAAACCAGTGAGAGCACGCTGTGCGGGCTCAGAACCCCTTCATCCGGGCGGGCGTGCGGGAGCGCAAATTCCGGAGTGAGTATGTACCAGGGGCCATTTTCCTCGGTGGCGCTGATGATGGCATCCGCATAGCCGGCGCTGATTTTCCCCTGCTGCGCCAGCGGGCGGCAGGCCAGCTTAATGGCGCCGCGCCAGTCCAGACCACTCCCGGTGTACTGACAAGCGGCAAATAATTTCGCATCCATGTCGGCTCCTCAAATAGCGAGCCGGTCACTGGGCGACCGGCTCGTGCGACGGTCAGCGAAGCGCGTTATACAGCGCCTCGCCGGAGATGCCGTATTTTGCCTTGAGCTGCCGGCTGTTGCCCGACTCGGTGAAGGTATCCTGCGTTCCCAGGCGCGTCAGGCGCGCCGGATGGGCCGCCTGGGCCATCGCTTCGGCTACCTGACCGCCAAGGCCGCCGTTTACCGTGTGATTCTCCAGCGTGGCGATCAGCGGGCAGTCTTCGACCAGCGCATAAAATTCCTGCTGGTTAAACGGTTTGAGCGTCGCCACGTGGATGAGCTTGCCTTTCTTGCCGCTGGCAACCAGCTTTTCATAGCCTTCGCTGGCCTGTTCCAGCACCGTGCCCTCAAAGAGAATGGCGAACTCGTTGCCGCTGCTGGCGATAGCCGCGATATCGGTGACCCGGGGTATCACGCTTTTATCGCGCACCGGCATCGGTTCACGCGCCACGCGGATATAAACCGGGCCTTTGATTTTTGCCGCCTGCTCAAAGGCGTCGGCTATTTCTTCGGCATCTGCCGGCGTCAGGATCGTCAGGCCCGGCAGCACACGGGTCAGGGCAAGATCCTCCAGCGCGTGGTGCGAGGCGCCGTCCGGTCCGTCATCCATTCCCGGATGGCTACCCACCAGCTTGACGTTGGCTTTGGCGTAGCAGGCCTGTCGCAGCTGGGTCCATGCCGTCCCCGTCACAAACATTGCAAAATTGACATAGAAGGGGATATCGCCCTCAAGCGCCTGACCCACGGCAAAACTCATCGCTGAACCTTCCGCAATCCCCATTTCGAAGAAGGCCTCCGGGTAGCGCGCCTGAAACTGGTCGGTGCGGGTTGAACTGGCTAAGTCACTATCGATAGCGACGATGGGGTAGCCTTTTTCTTTCAGGGCAATCAGTGCATTACCGATCTCATCACGCGGTGCTTTCATCACTGTAACTCCTCCATTGCCTGCTGGTATTGTTCGTTGGTCGGGGTTTTTGAGTGCCAGTCGCCGTTATTTTCCATATAGCTGACGCCGGATCCCTTGGTGGTATGGGCAACGATGGCTACGGGCTTGCCTTTCAGATGGCGGGAGAGCATCAGGGTGTCGGCCACCTGGTGCATATCATTACCGTTATGCAGCTCCAGCACGTGCCAGCCGAAGCTGCGGATCTTATCCGCCAGCGGCTCGAGATTAACCACCTCATTGACCGGATCGTGGGAAGAGAAGCCGTTGTAATCGATAATCGCGACCAGATTATCCATTTTCATATGCCCGGCCTGCTGTAGGGTTTCCCAGATTTGCCCTTCGTGCATTTCGCCATCGCCGATGATGGCAAATACCCGATGAGGCTCGTCGCGCCGCTTTTTAGCGGCCGCCATACCGAAGGCGACGGATAGCCCCTGGCCGAGCAAACCGGTCGTCGCGTCGACATCCGGGAGCGATTTTATGCTGGGGTGTCCCTGCAGGCGCGAATTGATCTGGCGGAAGGTATTGAACTCGCTGCGATCGATTTTCCCTTTTTGGTAAAGCATGGCGTACTGCGCGGCAACGGCATGCCCTTTGCTCATGACGACGCGTGCGCGGGGCGAGGCCGCTAGGTCAACCTCCTGATAATAGATCCAGGTGAGAATATCGATTATCGATAAGGCACCGCCCGGGTGGCCAATGCCGGACTCATAAATCATCGTGACGATATCGCGGCGAGCGGCGAGCGCATGGGACTTCAGTTCATCAATGTTCATGTTGTTTCCTTCTTATGGCAGCATTTTGCCGATGTAGTACACAACCAGGCCCAGGGCGACAAAGTCGGTTTCCGGGAAGCTGGTTCCCGACAGGCCGACGGACTCCATGATGGGGTAGATCAACGCAGGGCCAATGCCGATAAGGATCCCGGTGACGAAGCTGCCGGCGATGGCCCCTTTCCAGCCGCCGGAGGCATTACCAAATACCGCTGCGGTGGCGCCGATAAAGAAGTAGGGGATAGCCACCGGAATAATGACGGTTTGCCCGAGGATCGCGAGAAAGCCCATCACCACCAGCCCGCCAACAAATGAAGAGATAAATCCCAGTACCGTGGCGGTTGGCGCATACGGGAAAACTACCGGGCAATCGAGGGCGGGTTTGGCGTTGGGAATGAATTTCTCCGAAATGCCGAGGAAGGCCGGGACAATTTCAGACAACAGCAGGCGTACCCCGGTAATGATGATGTACAGAGACGCGGTGAAAGTGAGCGACTGGAACAGAGGGTAAACCAGCCAGTGCATTCCGCCAGCCGCCGCCGTGACCGCCTCTTTCCCGGCGGCGAGCGCCGCAATGTAATAGAAAATACTGACCGAGATTGATACGGAGACGATGTAATCTTTAAAGATCCCCAGCCAGCCGGGCAGGTTCAGCTTTTCGGTCGACTGCTTAGGATCGCCCACCTTTGAACCGATCCATCCGGATGCCGCGTAGGCCAGCGTCACGTAGTGCCCCATCGCAATTTCATCATTACCGGTGATTTTTCTCATCCACGGCTGGGCAATTGCCGGGTACAGACAGGCGGCCAGCCCCAGCAGGATTGAACCGACAATAATGGTGGTCATGTCGCTATAGCCGAGCGCTTTCAAGGTGACGGTCAGCAGGGCCGAGAGATAGAGATTATGCTGTCCGGTGAGAAAGATGTATTTGAAAGGAGTCACGCGGGCAAAGAACAGGTTCCAGCCAAAACCAATCACCATAATGAGCGAGACGCACATCGCGAATTTAGTTTGCGCCAGTCCGGTCAGCGCTTCCGCCAGCGGCATAACGCCTTTCAGACCAAAGCCATCGCTGAATAATGTCTGAAAATTGCCAAGAGAGGTCACGGCCAGCCCGGCCCCGCCGGCAAAAACCAGAAAGCCGACAATGGTTTTGAAAGTCCCGGAGAGCACTTTTTCAATGGGCTTTCGTTGGATCAATAAGCCAATTAATGCGATAAAACCAACTAAAAGTGGGGTGACGCCCAGAATGTCGAATACAATAAATCTGAGGAAATCCATATTGCCTCCGGGAGAGGTTAGTTGTGCTGGATTACGCGGATAAGCGCTGATTCCATTTCTTCACTGTTCATCAGGTCGGTGATACCGATAGCTTTAAACCCGGCAGCTTCGACTTCATCGGTGAGATCGCGCATCGTGATCACGAAATCAATATCTCGCCAGGTTCGTAAACCTGAGAGAACGTCGTGTTCCAGTTCGATATCCCAGCCGTGTTTATCGATGATTTTTTGTGCTTTTATTTTGAGCATTAAGGAACTGCCCATACCGGTGCGACAGACGATGAGACCTTTCATGAGATGTTCTCCTGTTTGTAAAAATAATTATTTTTATTTGTTTGTGTGAGATAATAATTATTATCTTTAGCGCGAAACGAAAGATGTGACTGTGTTTGCATTTTGAGCAAGAAAGGCAAAAAATGAGCCAGATAGACAATAATTTGTTGATAAACATACGAAATGGGTCTTCAGAACTCAGCCCGATACTGGAGAAAGTGGGCCGTTTTATTGCGGAAAATCCTGATTTTGTGATGCGGCATACGATTTCAGAACTGGCCGACTCTGTTGATACCAGCGAGGGCAGCATCACCCGTTTTTGTCGGGCGTTTGGATTTAAAGGTTTCTCAGATTTCAGAACGGCGCTGGCGGTTGAGCAGGGGGCTGCCCGCTCGGAAGCCGGCGATGACGACGATATTGCGCCGGTGCTGGCGAGCATTCGCGATAGCAATACCATTATCGATGCTCAGGAGCTGCAAAGCGCAGCTGTTTGGCTGAATGCGCTGAATAACATTGCCATTTATGCGGTGGGTACGGCGGTGCCCGTTGCCCTGTTTCTGCAAATGAATTTAATCAACATGGGCAAAGTTGCCAGCTTCGTCGATCGCTCTTATCCGGCGGCGATCCCGATATCAACCGATCGGCAAAAGACGGGAATTATCGTCGTTCATACCGAACAGGCCTCGGCGGATATGATGCAGGCTTTGACGCTGGCAAAGCAGCAGGGGGTGAAAATATTGTCGCTTACGCGCGGCACGTTTACGCCACTGGCCCGTTTATCGGACTGGAACCTGCAGGCTGCGGTGGCTTTACAGGGGGAAGGTGAATCAGGATTTGCCGAAATTGCGGGAGCAATGATGGTTGCCGATCGGATGCTTCGCGCGCTGGAGGAGCAGGATGAGCGCTATGTGGAGTATCGTAAGGCGCATCAGAAACGCATTTTCTCGATTGAAAGCGTGGCTAATAAGCTGTCGCAATACTTTATGTCGTAAGCTTGCCGAAGCGTTTTCCGCCCGGATAAGACGTTCTGCGCCGCTATCCGGGGAAAATTCTGCTTAGCCGGGCACGCCGCCCGTCGGCTTAGTACATGACCTTATGGCCATACTGCTCGAGGATGCCTTTTACGCGCTCCATGGTCTCTTTCTTCGGCGGATGCACGCCATCAAGCTTGTACTCTTCGCCCATCGCCACCCATTTATGCTTGCCTAGCTCGTGATACGGCAGCAGCTCGATTTTTTCGACGTTGCCCATATCGCGGGTAAACTCGCCGAGGCGGTGTGCGGAATCATCATCATCTGACCAGCCGGGCACCACCACATAGCGGATCCAGACGTTGATATTCTTCTGTGACAAATAGCGGGCAAACTCCAGCGTTCGGTGGTTAGAGACGCCGACCAGATTTTGGTGGATTTCATCATTCATCTGCTTAAGGTCAAGCATCACCAGATCGGTCACTTCAAGCAGCTCGTCAATCACCGGATCGTAGCGTCGAACAAAGCCGTTGGTATCGAGGCAGGTATGAATGCCTTCCTTGCGGCAGGCGCGGAACCAGTCGCGTACGAATTCAGCCTGCAGGATAGCCTCACCGCCGGACGCGGTCACGCCGCCGCCGGAAGCGTTCATAAAATGACGGTAGGTAACGACCTCTTTCATCAGGCTTTCGACGGTCACTTCCGTGCCGCCGTGGGTATCCCAGGTATCGCGGTTATGGCAATACAGGCAGCGCATCAGGCAGCCCTGGAAGAAGGTGATGAAGCGGATCCCAGGGCCATCGACGGTGCCACAGGATTCAAAGGAGTGAATGCGACCAATAGTTGACATTGCGGTGGTATCTCCAGATTCGGTCCGTCCGGGACCTGTGATGCACAGCTCAAACCGGCTGTGTTAAGTCTGTTTTGGCAGTTATCCATTCAGTATAGATAGCGGACAAAAGAGACTGGGGGACAGGGAGGTATTGTTAAAAAGGCCCCACTTGCGTGGAGCCTTTATTGTACGCTTTTTATATCGCGATTTCAGTCAAAACCCATTACATGGTCTGAGTGAAGGTACGAGTGATAACGTCCTGCTGCTGTTCTTTAGTCAGGGAGTTAAAACGTACTGCGTAGCCGGATACGCGGATGGTCAGCTGCGGATATTTTTCCGGGTTTTCCATCGCGTCGAGCAGCATTTCACGGTTCATGACGTTGACGTTCAGGTGCTGACCGCCTTCGATAGAAGCTTCGTGGTGGAAGTAACCATCCATCAGGCCGGCCAGGTTAGTCTTACGAACTTCGTCGTCTTTACCCAGAGCGTTAGGAACGATAGAGAAGGTGTAAGAGATACCATCTTTAGCGTAAGCAAACGGCAGTTTTGCAACGGAGGTCAGAGAGGCAACGGCACCTTTCTGGTCACGGCCGTGCATCGGGTTAGCACCTGGTCCGAACGGAGCGCCAGCGCGACGACCGTCAGGGGTGTTACCGGTTTTCTTACCGTACACAACGTTCGAGGTGATGGTCAGAACGGACTGAGTCGGGATAGCGTTGCGGTAGGTGTGCAGTTTCTGAATTTTCTTCATGAAACGTTCAACCAGATCGACCGCCATGTCATCTACGCGAGAGTCGTTGTTACCAAACTGCGGGTATTCGCCTTCGATTTCGAAGTCGATAGCCAGACCGTCTTCGTCACGAATCGGTTTAACTTTCGCATATTTGATAGCAGACAGGGAGTCAGCCGCAACGGACAGGCCGGCGATACCGCATGCCATAGTACGAACAACATCACGGTCGTGCAGCGCCATCAGAGATGCTTCGTAGCTGTACTTGTCGTGCATGTAGTGGATGATGTTCAGCGCGGTGACGTACTGTTTAGCCAGCCAGTCCATGAAGTGATCCATGCGTTCCATAACTTCATCAAAGTTCAGAACGTCGCCTTTGATCGGTGCAGACTTAGGACCAACCTGCATTTTCAGTTTTTCATCAACGCCGCCGTTGATAGCGTACAGCATGGTTTTCGCGAGGTTAGCACGAGCACCGAAGAACTGCATTTGCTTACCAACAACCATCGGGCTTACGCAGCAAGCGATAGCGTAGTCATCGTTGTTGAAGTCCGGACGCATCAGATCGTCATTCTCATACTGCAGAGAAGAGGTATCGATGGAGACTTTAGCCGCGTATTTTTTGAAGCTCAGCGGCAGTTTTTCAGACCACAGAATAGTGATGTTCGGCTCCGGAGACGGCCCCATGGTGTACAGGGTGTTCAGGAAGCGGAAGCTGTTTTTGGTAACCAGAGTACGGCCATCAACGCCCATACCGCCGATTGATTCAGTTGCCCAAATCGGGTCACCGGAGAACAGTTCATCATATTCAGGAGTACGCAGGAAACGAACCATACGCAGTTTCATGACCAGGTGGTCAATCATTTCCTGAGCGTCCTGCTCGGTGATTTTACCGGCTTTCAGGTCACGTTCGATGAAGATATCCAGGAAGCTGGAGGTACGACCGAAGGACATTGCCGCGCCGTTCTGAGATTTAACGGCAGCCAGGTAACCGAAGTAGGTCCACTGGATAGCTTCTTGCGCAGTTTTTGCCGGAGCGGAGATATCGCAGCCGTATTTTGCTGCCATTTCTTTGATCTGACCCAGCGCACGATACTGCTCGGAGATCTCTTCGCGCAGACGGATGGTCGCTTCCAGATCTTCGCCGTTTTCCAGTCTTTCTTGCAGAGACAGGAACTGAGCGTATTTGTCTTTCATCAGGAAGTCGATACCGTACAGCGCAACGCGACGGTAGTCACCGATGATACGGCCGCGGCCGTAGGCATCCGGCAGACCGGTCAGCACGCCAGATTTACGACAGTTCAGGATGTCTTTGGTGTAAACATCAAAAACGCCCTGGTTGTGAGTTTTACGGTACTCGGTGAAGATTTTTTTCAGCATCGGGTCCAGCTCGCGATCGTACGCTTTGCAAGAACCTTCAACCATTTTAATGCCGCCGAACGGGATGATCGCACGTTTCAGCGGAGCTTCAGTCTGCAGACCAACGATTTTCTCGAGCGCTTTCTCGATGTAGCCTGCGTCGTGAGAAGTGATGGTGGATGCAAGGGAAGTGTCAAAATCAACAGGCGCGTGAGTGCGGTTTTCCTGTTTAACACCTTCCATTACGTTGTCCCACAGCTTGGTGGTCGCGTCAGTGGCGCCAGCCAGGAAGGACTCGTCACCTTCGTACGGGGTATAGTTTTTCTGGATAAAGTCACGGACGTTGACTTCGTTCTGCCAGTCACCTTTCGCAAAACCTTCCCAGGCTGTGGCTAACTTTTCATTAAGCTCGGACATGTAACACCTACCTTCTTAAGTGGATTTTTTATTTACTGCCTGAAACAACCCTTAGTGATGGTCGTCGCCACGCAGGTAAATGACCCAGTATGTCAGCCCAACCAGCAGACCACCGCCAATAATGTTCCCGATAGTTACCGGAATCAGGTTATCAGTGATGAAGTTCATGATGGTCAGGTGAGAGAAACTTTCCGGAGTTGAACCAACGGCGGTCCAGAATTCCGGGCTTGCAAAGTCGCGGATTACGATACCCATCGGGATCATAAACATGTTAGCGATACTGTGCTCGAAGCCGCTGGCAACAAACATGGCTACGGGGAGAACCATAATCATTGCTTTGTCCATCAGGCTGCGGCCGGAGTAGCTCATCCACACCGCGAGGCAGACCATCAGGTTCGCCAGGATACCCAGGCTGACGGCTTCAATAAATGTATGATGCATTTTGTGGTCAGCGGTTTGCAGGACGTTGAGCCCCCAACCGCCGTTAGCGGCCATATATTCACCCGACAGCCACATCAGCAGCACGAACAGCAGTGCGCCTATCAGGTTACCAACATAGACGTTGAGCCAGTTTATTGCCAGTTGACCCCAGGTAATCCGTCCGCTGGCTTTCGCCACAACGATCAGTACGGTGGAGGTAAACAGGTCGGCACCGCAGATGACGCACAGAATCAGGCCGAGTGAAAAGCAGATCCCCCCGATAAGCTTGGCAATACCGAAAGGCATCGCGGCAGTACCGGTCGTCGCGGTGATGTAGAAGACAAAAGCAATGGAGATAAAGACACCAGCGGTAATCGCCAGATAAAAGGTCTTCATCGGGTGCTTTGTCGCTTTATAGACACCCGCTTCTTCGGCGACTTTCGCCATCGCTGCGGGGAGTAAAAGATCAAAAGGGTTGTCAGCTTTCACACTAACTCTCTCTTTATATAAGTTGGCGGTGAGATACTAACAAAGCATTATAGAAGGGAAATTGATGTAGATCATATCCCACCGGAACTATAAGCCCGTTTAGCGTATGGTTTTTGGGGTAATTGATGATAACCATTTGTTTTTTAATGGGAAAATAAAGTTTAAAATTTACAAATTATGTTGATTTTTTTCATTTTTGGGCTAAAGCATCGGTTAATTAAAATGGGGTATTTTTATTAAAATTAACATCTCCAAGGTGCTGTGCGATCAATTTTCACTGTAAATTAACTTTGCAACTACAAGTTATTGGCCCCGTGAATCAAATATAAAAAAACGGAGCCGTAAACGACTCCGTGATGGGGCACTCTGCGGTAGGGCTAAAGGCTATTCAGCCCAGTACGCCGCTTTAGCACGCTGCAGCTTTTCGTAGGCTTTCAGTAAGGACTGATGGGCCGGGAACGCATGCAGATCGCTATCTACCGCCTGCAGGCCGTAGAACGGCGCTTCACCGCTTAGCGCAGCGCTGGCGGCTTCCACCGCATCTGCGCCGTACATGCGGACAAAGGCATTCAGATACTGCAGCGGCTGGCGTTCTTCTTCCTGGCTCAGCAGCAGCAGCGTTTGCAGGCAGCGGTAGTAGTTTGCGCGCTCTGCGCTGAAGATTGACGCATTGAACTCAATGGTCCATTCCGTCCAGATCAGCGCCTGCTCCAGATCGCCGCCAGCCAGCGCCAGCATCGCTTTCAGTTCGCCAATACGCAGCGTATACCAGCCGTTGTCTTTGCCCGTTGCCAGACCCAGCAGTTCGCGGACGCGGGTGAAGTCGTCGTTGCCTTCATCGTCCAGCTGCTCAATCAGCGCCAGATAATCTTCTTTCTCCCATTCGCTGCCCGGCAGAGAGAGGAGCGTTTCGCGCAGATGGCTGCCCATGCTGTTGTTCGCCAGCCACAGATCTTCTGCCGGATAGATATCCGACATGCCCGGGACGATGATCCGGCATGCGTAGACGCTCAGGTGCTCGTAATCGGCGATGTAGACCTCTTTATCTTCTTCTTTAAAGATGGCCATCAGGGTGGCGAACTCTTCTTCCGTAGTGCCGGAGAAGTTCCAGTCGACGAACGGATAGTCGGCATCCTGTTTGAACATATCCCAGGAGATCAGGCCGCTGGAGTCGATAAAGTGGGTTTCAAGGTTGGCGTGCTCAGCAACTTCTTCGTCATCGAAGGTTGGCGGCGTGAAGACGTCGAGATCCTTCAGGCTACGGCCCTGCAGCAGTTCGGTGACGGTGCGCTCCAGCGCGACGCCGAAGTCAGGATGCGCGCCGAAGGAGGCGAAGCAGGTTCCGTTTTCCGGGTTAAACAGCACCACGCAGATCACCGGATACTTGCCGCCCAGCGAGCCGTCGTAGGCAAAAATCGGGAAACCTTCCGCTTCCAGCTTATTAATCGATTCCACCACGCCCGGATAGCGGGCCATCACTTCGGCAGGGATTTCCGGCAGGCTGATGCTTTCCGCAATGATGCGGTTCTTGATATGGCGCTCAAAGACTTCCGACAGGCCCTGAACGCGCGCTTCGTTAGCGGTGTTGCCCGCAGACATCCCGTTAGAAACGTACAGGTTGCCAATGATATTCATCGGAATATAGACGGTTTCACCGTCGGACTGACGGGTGAACGGCAGGCCACAAACGCCGCGATCGTCATTGCCGGACTGCAGATCGACCAGCATGCTGGCGGTCAGCTGATCGTCAGGATCGTAGAAGGCGCGCAGGCGAGGATCGAGCAGCCCCTGAGGCACTTCGTCATCTTCGGTCAGCGGGAACCATTTTTCGTTTGGATAGTGAACAAACGGCCCGTTAGCGATGGTTTCGCCTAACCAGAAGTCGGCGAAGAAATAGTTGGTCGACAGACGTTCGAAGTACTCGCCCAGCGCAGAGGCCAGCGCCGCTTTTTTGGTCGCGCCTTTACCGTTGGTGAAGCACAGCGAGCAGGCTTTATCGCGGATATGAACTGACCATACGTGCGGTACCGGATTCAGCCACGAGGCCTCTTCAATATCAAATCCGAGGTCGAGCAATTTCTGCTGGAAGCGAGCGATGGAATCTTCCAGGGCGGCGTCTTTGCCGGGGATAAACGTTTGAGTCATAGCGGTCACTTTTTTCGTACGTAAAGCGCGCAATGATACGGGGTTTGTGTGTCAGGCGCTATCTTCGTGAAGGCCCCGGCGAAAATAAAAGCCTGGGCTATGCTTACAGCCAGTAACCTACTGTTAAGGCATTAAAAAATGAAAGCGTTCGATCTTCATCGCATGGCGTTTGATAAAGTTCCGCCGGAGTTTTTAGGGGAAGTCGCGCTGCGCAGCCTCTATACCTTCCTGCTGGTTTTCCTGTTCCTTAAAATTACCGGGCGGCGCGGTGTCCGCCAGATGTCGCTCTTTGAAGTGCTGATCATTTTGACGCTAGGCTCTGCGGCCGGGGACGTCGCCTTTTATGATGACGTGCCGCTGATCCCGGTATTTATCGTTTTTGTCACCCTGGCGCTGCTGTACCGCCTGGTGATGTGGCTGATGTCCAAAAGCGAGAGGCTGGAAAACCTGCTGGAAGGAAAGCCGGTGGTTATCGTAGAGGCAGGGGAGCTGGCGTGGGAGAAAGTCCGCAGCGCCAACATGACCGAGTTCGAGTTTTTTATGGAGCTTCGTCTCTACAGCGTGGAGCAGCTCGGCCAGGTGCGGCTGGCGATAATGGAAACTAACGGTCAAATCAGTATGTACTATTACGCTGATGAAGAGGTGAAGCCGGGGCTATGCATTCTGCCGGACGGCTGCTATGAGCGTTTTGTGACCATTCCTGAGCGCGGCGAATATGCCTGCGTGCGCTGTAGTCAGGTGATCGAGATTGAGGCCGGTAAAAAGCAATTATGTCGACGCTGTCAAAATCCAGAATGGGCGAGGGTTAGCAGAGCTAAACGCATCACCTGACAGCCTTTTTGTCGGTTTTGTTCCGGAGGGGTAGTGAATTGTTTTGTGTGAAGCCGATCATATTTTTCCGGTCATAAGTTTTAGGCATTGCGATGCGTGTCGCTGAATGATAAAACCGATGTACCCGTCATACTTCAGGCTGCATGCGCGCTGGCTGCATTCATTCAATCCGCCCGCATACTTCAGCAGGCCCCAGCGGATTAATCCACTGGTCGCCCGCCTGCAGCCCGAAGTATCAGGGTCAGATACCGGAATAACTTATGCACGCGACAGTTCGCGAGCAAATAACATAGCAACGTGGTGAGGGGAAATGGCTCAGGTCTATAACTTTAGTTCGGGCCCGGCAATGCTGCCGGCGGAAGTTCTCAAACTGGCTCAGCAGGAGCTTTGCGACTGGCAGGGTCTGGGAACGTCGGTAATGGAGATCAGTCACCGTGGTAAAGAGTTTATCCAGGTGGCCGAGGCGGCGGAGCAGGATTTTCGCGATCTGCTCAACATCCCCTCCAACTACAAAGTTTTATTCTGCCATGGCGGCGGTCGCGGCCAGTTTGCCGGCGTACCGCTGAACCTGCTCGGTGATAAAACCACCGCTGACTACGTTGACGCTGGCTACTGGGCAGCAAGCGCCATTAAAGAAGCGAAAAAATACTGTTCGCCAAATACCATCGACGCCAAAGTGAGCGTTGATGGCCTGCGGGCCGTCCGTCCGATGAGCGAATGGCAGCTGACGCCGGGCGCGGCCTACCTGCACTATTGCCCGAATGAAACCATCGACGGCATCGCCATTGATGAAACGCCGAACTTCGGCGATGACGTCGTTGTCGCCGCTGATTTCTCCTCGACTATTTTGTCTGCGCCGATCGATGTCAGCCGCTTTGGCGTTATCTACGCTGGCGCGCAGAAAAACATTGGTCCGGCGGGGCTGACGCTGGTAATCGTTCGCGAAGACCTGCTGGGTAAAGCGAACGTCGCCTGCCCGTCAATACTCGATTACTCCGTGCTTGATGCCAATGATTCCATGTTCAACACGCCGCCGACCTTTGCGTGGTACCTGTCAGGCCTGGTCTTCAAATGGCTGAAAGAGCAGGGCGGCGTTGCGGCAATGGATAAAATCAACCAGCAAAAAGCCGATCTGCTCTACGGCGCGATCGACGGCAGCAGCTTCTATCGTAACGACGTGGCGGCGGCCAACCGCTCCCGCATGAACGTCCCGTTCCAGCTGGCCGACAGCGCGCTGGATAAGCTGTTCCTCGAAGAGTCCTTCGCCGCCGGCCTGCATTCACTGAAGGGGCACCGCGTCGTGGGCGGCATGCGCGCATCTATCTACAATGCGATGCCGCTGGCTGGCGTGAAGGCGCTGACCGACTTTATGCAGGACTTTGAACGTCGTCACGGCTAATCATCGTTGTGCTTTTCATCCCCGCAGCCGGTCTGCGGGGTTTTTATTCCGTTTTTTTGAGAGTTGAGTTTGATGGAATCCCTGACGTTACAACCCATCGCGCGCGTGGATGGCACCGTGAACCTGCCTGGGTCTAAAAGTGTCTCTAACCGCGCTTTGCTGCTGGCGGCATTAGCCCGTGGCACCACGGTGCTGACCAACCTGCTGGACAGCGACGATGTACGCCACATGCTGAATGCCCTGAGCGCCCTGGGAGTTCATTACACCCTGTCCTCCGATCGCACCCGCTGCGAAGTGACCGGCAACGGTGGTCCGCTGCAGGCGAATAGCGCGCTGGAGCTGTTTCTTGGCAATGCCGGGACCGCAATGCGCCCGCTGGCGGCAGCCCTGTGCCTGGGAAGCAACGATATTGTGCTGACCGGCGAACCGCGGATGAAAGAGCGTCCGATTGGTCATCTGGTTGATGCGTTACGTCAGGGAGGCGCGCAAATTGAGTATCTGGAGCAGGAAAATTACCCGCCTCTGCGCCTGAACGGCGGCTTCGCCGGCGGCAGCGTTGAGGTTGACGGCAGCGTTTCCAGCCAGTTCCTCACTGCTCTGCTGATGGCTGCGCCGCTGGCGCCGCAGGATACCGTTATCACCATTAAAGGCGATCTGGTTTCCAAACCCTATATTGATATTACGCTGCACCTGATGAAGACCTTCGGCGTTAACGTTGAAAACCAGTCCTATCAGCGTTTTGTCGTCCGCGGCAACCAGCAGTATCTCTCCCCGGGCGACTACCTGGTTGAGGGCGATGCCTCTTCCGCGTCCTACTTCCTCGCGGCGGGCGCCATTAAGGGCGGTACGGTAAAAGTGACCGGTATCGGCCGTAACAGCGTGCAGGGCGATATCCGCTTTGCCGACGTGCTGGAAAAAATGGGCGCTATCGTGAGCTGGGGCGATGACTATATTGCCTGTACCCGCGGTGAGCTGAACGCGATCGATATGGATATGAACCATATCCCGGATGCGGCAATGACTATCGCCACCGCGGCGCTGTTTGCCAAGGGCACCACCACGCTGCGCAATATTTATAACTGGCGCGTGAAAGAGACCGATCGTCTGTTTGCGATGGCTACCGAACTGCGCAAAGTCGGCGCTGAGGTGGAGGAGGGCGAGGATTACATCCGCATTACGCCTCCGGTGGAGCTGCAGTTTGCTGAGATTGGCACCTATAACGATCACCGCATGGCGATGTGCTTCTCGCTGGTGGCGCTTTCCGACACGCCGGTGACGATCCTCGATCCGAAGTGCACGGCGAAAACCTTCCCTGACTACTTCGAGCAGCTGGCGCGGATTAGCACCCTGGCGTAAGCGCCTGCGGTTGCGCAAACGTAAAGCTTTGTCATCTCCGGGCTGATATTCCGTCAGCCCGCTATAATTGCGCAATTATTCTGCATTTCATTTCCGGTCGTCCGTATTTTGCATCCAATGCTCACTTTCCGTCGTATAGATGCGTATAATGCGCGGCGTTTATATTCTATGCGCCTTGCTGAAGGAGAAAAAGATGACGGCAGCTATTCCGGTAATCACCATTGATGGGCCTGGCGGTGCGGGTAAGGGAACGTTGTGCAAGGCGATGGCGGAAGCTTTAGGCTGGCATTTGCTGGATTCCGGCGCTATCTATCGCGTTCTGGCGCTGGCGGCGCTGCATCATCATGTGGATGTTGAATCTGAAGAAGCCCTGGTGCCGCTGGCCGCGCATCTGGACGTGCGCTTTATTTCCACCGACGGCAGCCTCGAAGTTATCCTGGAAGGTGAGGACGTCAGCGCGGCGATCCGCACGCAGGAAGTGGCGAATACCGCCTCGAAAGCCGCGGCTTTTCCCCGGGTGCGTGAAGCCTTGCTGCGCCGTCAGCGGGCGTTTCGCGAGCTGCCGGGTCTGATTGCCGACGGGCGGGATATGGGCACCGTGGTATTCCCCGATGCGCCGGTGAAAATTTTCCTTGATGCGTCCGCGCAAGAACGTGCGCATCGGCGCATGCTGCAGTTGCAGGAAAAGGGCTTTAGTGTTAACTTTGACCGCCTTTTATCCGAGATAAAAGAGCGTGACGACCGCGATCGTAATCGCAGCGTGGCGCCGCTTGTCCCGGCTGCTGATGCTTTAGTTCTCGATTCTACTGAACTAAACATTGAGCAAGTAATTGAAAAAGCGCTACAATATGCGCGCGAGAAATTGGCAGTCGCTTAGCCGTTACCGGCAAAGCGCAGCGGCCTCCGAATTATAGCAGTACCCCCGCAGCAATGGAGTGTTAGCGGGTATGTTAAACAACCCCATCCGGCATGGAGCCAGGTGGACGTTAAATATGAAACCTGAAGATTAAACATGACTGAATCTTTTGCTCAACTATTTGAAGAATCCTTAAAAACAATCGAAACCCGTCCGGGTTCCATCGTTCGTGGCGTTGTTGTTGCTATCGACAAAGATATCGTACTGGTTGACGCCGGTCTGAAATCTGAGTCTGCCATTCCGGCAGAGCAGTTCAAAAACGCCCAGGGCGAGCTGGAAATCCAGGTCGGTGACGAAGTTGACGTTGCTCTGGATGCAGTAGAAGACGGCTTCGGTGAAACCCTGCTGTCCCGTGAAAAAGCTAAACGTCACGAAGCTTGGATCACGCTGGAAAAAGCTTACGAAGAAGCTGAAACTGTAGTCGGTGTTATCAACGGCAAAGTTAAAGGTGGCTTCACTGTTGAGCTGAATGGTATTCGCGCGTTCCTGCCGGGTTCCCTGGTTGACGTTCGTCCGGTTCGCGACACGCTGCACCTGGAAGGCAAAGAGCTTGAGTTCAAAGTAATCAAGCTGGACCAGAAGCGTAACAACGTTGTTGTTTCCCGTCGTGCCGTTATCGAATCCGAGAACAGCGCAGAACGCGATCAGCTGCTGGAAAACCTGCAGGAAGGCATGGAAGTCAAAGGTATCGTTAAGAACCTCACTGACTACGGCGCATTCGTTGATCTGGGCGGCGTCGATGGCCTGCTGCACATCACCGACATGGCGTGGAAACGCGTTAAGCATCCGAGCGAAATCGTAAACGTTGGCGACGAAATCACTGTTAAAGTGCTGAAGTTCGACCGCGAGCGTACCCGTGTATCTCTGGGCCTGAAACAGCTGGGCGAAGATCCGTGGGTAGCTATCGCTAAACGTTATCCGGAAGGTACCAAACTGACCGGTCGCGTGACCAACCTGACCGACTACGGCTGCTTCGTTGAAATCGAAGAAGGCGTTGAAGGCCTGGTTCACGTTTCCGAAATGGATTGGACCAACAAAAACATCCACCCGTCCAAAGTTGTTAACGTTGGCGACGTAGTGGAAGTTATGGTTCTGGATATCGACGAAGAACGTCGTCGTATCTCCCTGGGCCTGAAGCAGTGCAAAAACAACCCATGGCAGCAGTTCGCGGAAACCCACAACAAGGGCGACCGTGTTGAAGGTAAAATCAAGTCTATCACTGACTTCGGTATCTTCATCGGCCTGGACGGCGGCATCGATGGCCTGGTTCACCTGTCTGACATCTCCTGGAACGTTGCAGGCGAAGAAGCAGTACGTGAATACAAAAAAGGCGACGAAATCGCAGCAGTTGTTCTGCAGGTTGACGCAGAACGTGAGCGTATCTCTCTGGGCGTTAAGCAGCTCGCAGAAGATCCGTTCAACAACTGGGTTGCACTGAACAAGAAAGGCGCAATCGTAAACGGTAAAGTCACTGCAGTTGACGCTAAAGGCGCAACCGTAGAACTGGCTGACGGCGTTGAAGGTTACCTGCGTGCTTCTGAAGCATCCCGTGACCGCGTTGAAGATGCGACTCTGGTTCTGAGCGTTGGCGATGACGTTGAAGCTAAATTCACCGGCGTTGATCGTAAAAACCGCGCAATCAGCCTGTCTGTTCGTGCGAAAGACGAAGCTGATGAGAAAGATGCAATCGCAACTGTTAACAAACAGGAAGATGCAAACTTCTCTAACAACGCAATGGCTGAAGCTTTCAAAGCAGCTAAAGGCGAGTAATCTTAGTCTTTCGGGTTACAACAACCTGAATTACGACGAGTTTACTTGACAGATTGCAGGATTCGTCCTGTAATCAAGCACAAAGGGCGGCTACGGCCGCCCTTGTTTAAAGCTGTTAGCTAATTTGGCCTTGAAGGAAACCGGAGGAAAAATGACCAAGTCAGAATTGATAGAAAGACTTGCCAGCCAGCAATCTCACATTCCTGCGAAAGCGGTTGAAGATGCTGTTAAAGAAATGCTGGAACATATGGCCTCAACGCTTGCTCAAGGTGAGCGCATTGAAATCCGCGGTTTCGGCAGCTTCTCTTTGCACTACCGAGCACCTCGCACCGGGCGTAACCCGAAAACTGGCGATAAAGTCGAACTGGAAGGCAAGTACGTTCCGCACTTTAAGCCTGGGAAAGAATTACGCGACCGCGCCAATATTTACGAAGAGTAAGTTTCGCTGAACGGCGTTAACGTACTCCGAAGATAAAAAAAGCACCTGAGGGTGCTTTTTTTATGCCCGCAATCCAGCCCTCCTCGCAAACGCCCGTCTGCCTGACTGCAACGCCCTGATATCTCCGGAAGCCGGGCTCCACGCCGCCAAATTTCTGGCTGACGGCCTGCCAGCCCGACGCGATACTTTCCTGAAACAGGGAGGTTGGCATGCGTTTACCACAGCTTGCTGGTTGTGCGATTGTCGGAATCTTGCCGCTGCTGCTGTTAGCGCGCCTGCCCGCGCTGGCTACCGTCTGGTGGCTGATAGCCTCAGCGCTTGCCGCGTCGCTATTCCGCTGGCGGCCCTTACGCTTCGCGGCGCTGACGCTGCTTTTTTTCCTCTGGGGCGCGCTGAGCGCTCATCAGGTCCTCTGGCCGACGCACGCCTTGCCCGGCAGCCCCCGACGGGTAGAGATTGAGCTGACGGCGACGGACGAGCGGACAACCCATCAGGGAAATATCATCCGGGTGGACGGGCGTCGGCTATTCCCGGCGCCGGGGATCGCGCTTTATGGTCAGACGCTTCCCGAACCGCCGTGCGCAGGTCAGCGCTGGATGATGACCGTCCATATTCGGCCGGTACACGGCCAGCTTAATGATGGCGGTTTTGATAGCCAGCGTTTTGCCCTGGCGCAATATCGCCCCGTGACCGGGCGCTTCACGTCAGCTGAGGCCCTGGACCTGCGCTGCAGCCGACGCGCGGTCTATCTGCACTCGTTAACCCGCACCCTCGATACGCTGCCGTGGCGGTCGGTGATATTAGGGTTAGGGATGGGAGAGCGGCTGGTGGTGCCGAAGGAGATCAAGGTCCTGATGCAGGAAACCGGGACCTCCCATCTGATGGCCATCTCCGGCTTGCATATTGCGTTAGGCGCTCTGCTGGGTGGGCTGCTTACTCGCGGCGTGCAGCTCTTTTTCCCATGTCGCTGGATTGTCTGGCAGCTGCCGCTGCTGACCGGCCTGGCGTGCGCGCTGTTCTATGCCTGGCTGACCGGCATGCAGCCGCCGGCGCTGCGAACCTGCGTCGCACTCGTCGCCGGCTGCGGGCTGCGGCTGTCCGGCAGGCGCTGGTCGTCATGGCAGATATGGGCATGCTGCGTTGGCGCCATTCTGTTTACCGACCCGCTGGCCGTTCTATCTGACAGCCTGTGGCTATCGGTATTTGCCGTGGCGACGCTCATTTTTTGGTACCAGCTGGTGCCGCGGCCCTCAACATCGCGGAGCTGGCTGCTGCGCCATGTCCTGGGGTTAGGCCACCTGCAGTTCGGGCTGATGCTGCTGCTGTTGCCGATGCAGATTGTCATCTTTCACGGTATCAGCCTGACCTCGTGGCTGGCGAACCTGGTTGCCGTGCCGCTGGTCACTTTTGCTATCGTCCCGCTGATTCTGGCGGCGATGCTGCTGCATCTCTGCGGGCCTGCGGCGGTGGAGATGGCGTTATGGCTATCGGCAGATCGCCTGCTGGCCGCGCTGTTCTGGTTTTTACGCTGGCTACCGCAGGGCTGGCTGCCGCTGGATTCTCGCTGGACCGGCGTCAGCGCGCTGCCCTGGCTGCTGCTGCTGGTCTGGCGCTTTCACGCCTGGCGCTCGCTTCCGGCTCTGTGCCTGAGCAGCATCATGCTGCTGAGCTGGTCCTTCTGGCGTCCGATGGCGAAGGAGGAGTGGCGCGTGACGATGCTGGACGTCGGGCAGGGGCTGGCGATGGTCATCGAACGGCAGGGGGCGGCTATCCTCTATGACACCGGTCCGGCCTGGCCCGAGGGTGACAGCGGTCAGCTGATAATCACCCCCTGGCTACGCTGGCATCATCTACGGGTGGAAGGGTTTATTTTGAGCCATGAGCATCTTGACCACCGCGGCGGCCTGAATTCGATACACAAAGTCTGGCCCGCGGCCTGGATACGCAGCCCTCTGGGGTGGGAGGGGCATCGCGCATGCCGAAGAGGAGAGCGCTGGCGATGGCGTGGCTTAACCTTTCGCGCGCTTTGGCCGCTGCCGGGAGCGACTACGACCGGCAATAATCGCTCCTGCGTGGTGCGCATTGATGACGGCCAGCGCAGTATTTTGCTCACCGGTGATATCGAAGCTGCGGCAGAGCGCGCAATGCTGAGCCGCTACTGGCAGCATCTGGCGTCTACACTTATCCAGGTTCCACATCATGGCAGCAACACCTCCTCGACCATTGCGCTGCTGCAGCGCACCGGTGGACAGGCGGCGCTGGCTTCGGTATCCCGCTATAATGCGTGGCATATGCCCTCGGATAAGGTTGTTCAGCGCTACCGACAGCAGGGTTACCGCTGGTTCGATACGCCCCATCAGGGGCAGATTACGGTTATTTTTTCCACAGATGGTTGGCAAATCCTTAGCTTACGAGATCAACTTTTACCTCGTTGGTATCATCAGTGGTTTGGCGAGACCGAGGATAACGGGTAGAATATGCGGCTATTTCAACATAAGCTGGTTTACTGAATGCAGAATGATAAAGATCTCTCCACGTGGCAGACCTTCCGCCGCCTCTGGCCGCTTATTGCGCCATTTAAAACCGGACTGATCGTCGCGGCAATTGCGTTAGTCTTTAACGCGGCTAGTGATACCTTCATGCTATCGCTTCTTAAACCGTTACTGGATGATGGTTTTGGTAAAACGGATCGCTCAGTGCTGCTGTGGATGCCGCTGGTGGTTATTGGGCTGATGCTGCTGCGTGGCGTCACCAGCTATATATCGAGCTACTGTATCTCGTGGGTTTCCGGCAAGGTCGTGATGACCATGCGACGCCGTTTATTCAGCCACATGATGGGGATGCCGGTCTCCTTCTTCGATAAGCAGTCCACCGGGACGCTGCTGTCGCGTATTACCTATGATTCCGAACAGGTTGCGTCGTCCTCATCCAGCGCGCTGATAACCGTCGTGCGCGAAGGCGCGTCGATCATCGGTCTGTTTATCATGATGTTCTACTACAGCTGGCAGCTGTCGCTGATTCTGATCGTGCTGGCGCCGATCGTCTCCGTCGCGATTCGCGTGGTATCCAAGCGTTTTCGTAACATCAGCAAGAATATGCAGAACACCATGGGCCAGGTGACCACCAGCGCGGAACAGATGCTCAAAGGGCATAAAGAAGTGCTGATGTTTGGCGGCCAGGCCGTGGAAACCAAGCGTTTCGATAAAGTCAGCAACAAAATGCGCCTGCAGGGGATGAAAATGGTCTCCGCATCGTCCATCTCTGACCCCATCATTCAGCTGATCGCCTCTCTGGCGCTGGCGTTTGTGCTGTACGCCGCCAGCTTCCCAAGCGTCATGGAAACGCTGACTGCCGGTACGATTACCGTGGTCTTCTCCTCAATGATCGCCCTGATGCGTCCGCTGAAGTCTCTTACCAACGTCAACGCGCAGTTCCAGCGCGGGATGGCCGCCTGCCAGACGCTGTTTGCTATTCTTGATTCCGAGCAGGAAAAAGACGAAGGCAAGCTGGTTATCGAGCGCGCGAAGGGGAGCCTTGAGTTCAATAACGTCACCTTTACCTATCCAGGCCGCGAAACTCCGGCGCTGCGCAATATCAGTCTGGATATTCCGGAAGGCAAAACCGTCGCCCTGGTGGGGCGCTCGGGATCGGGTAAATCGACAATCGCGAGCCTGATCACGCGCTTTTATGATATCGATGAAGGCCAGATTTTGCTCGACGGTCACGATCTGCGTGAATACACCCTGGCCTCTCTGCGCGATCAGGTCGCCCTGGTTTCGCAAAACGTGCACCTGTTCAACGATACCGTAGCCAACAACATTGCCTACGCGCGCACCGAAGAGTACAGCCGCGAGCAGATCGAAGAGGCGGCGCGGATGGCCTATGCCATGGACTTTATCAGTAAAATGGATAACGGCCTCGATACCGTCATCGGCGAGAACGGCGTGCTGCTTTCCGGCGGTCAGCGTCAGCGTATCGCCATCGCGCGCGCGCTGCTGCGTAACAGCCCCATTCTGATCCTCGATGAGGCAACGTCGGCGCTGGATACCGAATCTGAACGCGCCATTCAGGCGGCGCTGGACGAGCTGCAAAAAAACCGCACCTCGCTGGTGATCGCTCACCGCCTGTCAACCATTGAGCAAGCCGATGAAATCGTGGTGGTCGAAGATGGACGCATCGTTGAACGCGGCAGCCATGCTGACCTGCTGGAACATCGCGGCGTTTACGCTCAGCTGCATAAAATGCAATTTGGCCAATGATCGCGCGCATCTGGTCCGGTGAGTCGCCTTTATGGCGACTGCTGCTTCCGCTCTCCTGGCTTTACGGCCTGGTGAGCGGCCTGATTCGGCTCAGCTATCGGCTGGGGCTGAAGAAAGCCTGGCGGGCGCCGGTCCCGGTGGTGGTTGTCGGAAATCTTACCGCGGGCGGTAACGGCAAGACGCCGGTTGTCATCTGGCTGGTGGAGCAGCTGCAGCAGCGCGGGATCCGCGTTGGCGTTGTTTCCCGCGGCTACGGCGGCAAGGCGGCGAGCTACCCGCTGGTGCTCAATAACACCACCGCAACCGCGGAAGCCGGCGATGAGCCGGTGCTGATTTATCAACGCACCGGCGCGCCGGTGGCGGTCTCCCCGCAGCGCAGCGATGCGGTGCGGGCGCTGCTGGCCGCGCACGACCTGCAGCTTATCGTCACCGACGATGGCCTGCAGCACTACGCGCTGGCGCGCGATAAAGAAATCGTGGTTATTGACGGCGTACGCCGTTTTGGCAACGGCTGGTGGCTGCCGGCCGGGCCGATGCGCGAACGCGCCTCACGCCTGCGCTGCGTTGACGCCATTATCGCTAACGGGGGCGTCGCGCGGCCGGGAGAGATAGCCATGCAGCTGCGCCCCGGACAGGCGGTGAATGTGCTAAACGGCGAACGGCGTGACGTGGCGAGCTTTGATAACGTCGTGGCGATGGCCGGGATCGGCCATCCGCCGCGCTTTTTTGCGACCCTCGAAAGCTGCGGCGTGCAGCCGGTAAAAACCGTGGCGCTGGCCGATCATCAGGCCCTCACCCGGGCCGACGTTTCCGCGCTGGTGACCGCGGGGCAAACGCTGCTGATGACCGAGAAAGACGCGGTGAAATGCCGGGCGTTTGCCGAAGCCAGCTGGTGGTATCTGCCCGTCGACGCCATAATGACGGATGAACGCGCGCAGCGGCTGCTTACGGATCTGGTCACGCTGGCGCAACGTTAGTTTTCGCCACGCCTGCTTTCGGTGCCGCTGTATCGGGGTCCTTGACGGAGAACCTGCATGTCGGTACTAACGCTTTCACTTAAAGAAGCCCGCCATCTTCACCTTGCGGCGCAGGGCCTGCTGAAAAAGCCCCGGCGTCGCGCCCGCTCGGCCGACGTTCTGCAGACTATTCGCCAGATGTCGCTGCTGCAAATTGATACCATCAACGTTGTCGCCCGCAGCCCCTATCTGGTGCTTTTCAGCCGCCTCGGCAGCTATCCGCAAAGCTGGCTGGATGAGGCGCTGCGCGTGGGCGAACTCATGGAATACTGGGCTCATGAAGCCTGCTTTTTACCGCGCAGCGATTTTTCGCTGGTGCGCCACCGCATGCTGACGCCGGATAATATGGGCTGGAAGTATCATCAAGGGTGGATGAAGGAGCATGCGGATGACATTCAGCTGCTGCTGGAGCACATCGCGCAAAATGGCCCGGTACGCTCAGCTGACTTTAGCCATCCGCGTAAAGGCGCCAGCGGCTGGTGGGAGTGGAAGCCGCACAAGCGTCATCTGGAGGGGCTGTTTACCGCCGGCGAAGTGATGGTCGTGGAACGGCGCAACTTTCAGCGGGTTTACGACCTGACGCAGCGGGTGATGCCGCACTGGGATGATGCGCGCGATGCGCTGTCGCAGGCGCAGGCTGAAGAGATTATGCTGCGCAATAGCGTCCGCAGCCTGGGTATTTTCCGCCCGCAGTGGCTGGCCGACTATTATCGCCTGCGCCAGCCAGCGCTTGCGGGCCTGCTGGCGAACTGGCAGGAAGAGGGGCTGGTGACGGCGGTGAACGTCGAGGGGCTAGGCGATATGTGGCTGCACCGGGAGGCTTTGCAGCAGCTGGAAGCGGCGCCGGGCGGTAAGCTTTCGGCGAGCCATAGCGCGGTGCTGTCGCCGTTTGACCCGGTTGTCTGGGACCGTAAGCGCGCTGAGCAGCTGTTTAATTTTAGCTACCGCCTCGAGTGCTACACGCCGGCGTCAAAGCGCCAGTATGGCTATTTTGTGCTGCCGCTGCTGCATCAGGGCAGGCTGGTGGGCCGTATGGACAGCAAAATGCATCGCAAAACCGGGGTTCTGGAAATTTTCTCGTTATGGCTGGAAGAGGGCGTCAAGGTGACCTCTGGCCTGGAGAACGGCCTGCGGCGGGCGATTGACGATTTCGCCCGCTGGCAGCTGGCCGAGCGCGTTAGCTTCGGCCTCCTGCCGCCGGAACTCTTTGTCGACCGCCGGCAGGGGTGGCAGCTCGACGCTATTTGAGCGGCCGGCATCCGCCCGGCCGCATCGCCAAACGCAGCGCGGCGTCAGGTATCCTGTGCTATGCTGCTGCGGAATCTATTTGGTCCATCAGGAGGAAACATGGATCACCGTTTACTTGAAATTATCGCCTGTCCTGTTTGCAACGGTAAACTGTATTACAGCCAGGATAAGCAAGAGCTAATCTGCAAAATTGACAGCCTGGCTTTTCCTCTGCGCGACGGAATCCCCGTATTGCTGGAAACCGAAGCCCGCTCGCTAGCCGTTGGAGAGAGCCATTCATGAGTTTTGTGGTCATCATTCCTGCGCGCTTTGCCTCCACGCGTTTGCCTGGCAAGCCATTGCAGGATATCAACGGCAAACCGATGATTGTCCATGTGCTGGAGCGCGCGCGCGAGTCCGGGGCCGAGCGTATTATCGTCGCTACCGACCATGAAGAGGTGGCGCGCGCGGTGGAAGCCGCCGGCGGCGAAGTGTGCATGACGCGCGCCGATCATCAGTCCGGCACTGAACGCCTGGCGGAAGTTGTCGAGAAGTGCGCCTTCAGCGATGAGACGATTATCGTCAATATTCAGGGCGACGAGCCGATGATCCCGCCGGCGATTGTGCGCCAGGTCGCTGAGAATCTGGCCTCCAGCACCTGCGGGATGGCGACGCTGGCGGTGCCGATTCACGATGCCGAAGAGGCGTTCAATCCGAATGCGGTGAAGGTGGTGATGGATGCCGAAGGCTACGCCCTTTACTTCTCCCGCGCCACGATTCCCTGGGATCGCGATCGCTTTGCGCACTCCCGCGACGCCATCGGCGATTCGCTGCTGCGCCATATCGGGATCTACGGCTATCGCGCCGGCTTTATTCGCCGCTATGTCAGCTGGGCGCCGAGTCCGCTGGAGCAAATCGAAATGCTCGAGCAGCTGCGCGTGCTGTGGTATGGCGAAAAAATCCATGTCGCGGTGGCCGAAGTTGTCCCGGGTACCGGCGTAGATACGCCGGAAGATCTGGAGCGCGTTCGCGCCGAACTGCGTTAACTCCCCGATCCCCTCCATCAGGAGGGGATATCCTCAGGCTATTTTTCCATACTTTTTGCCGCAATTTTTGATCTCACCCGATGACAACCTCGCGACCGACGCTCATGATGAAACCAGTAGTATTCATGAGGGTAATTCAAATGGAACAGTTGCGAACCGAGCTGAGCCACCTGCTGGGCGAAAAACTCAGTCGGGTAGAGTGCGTTAGCGAGAAGCCCTTGACGGCGCTGTGGGCGCTCTATGATGCACAGGGAAATCCGCTGCCGCTGCTGGCGAGAAGTTTCACCACGCCCGGCGTCGCGCGCCAGCTGGCGTGGAAGATATCAACGCTGGCCCGCAGCGGCTCCGTACGTATGCCGGTGGTGTACGGCGTAATGACGCATGAAGAGCAGCCCGGGCCGGATGTCCTGCTGATTGAGCGGCTGCGCGGCGTCTCCGTCGAAGCCCCGGCCCGCACTCCGCAGCGCTGGGAGCAGCTGCAGGAGCAGATCGTCGAAGCGCTGCTGTCGTGGCACCGTCAGGATAGCGGCGGCTGCGTCGGGGTGGTTGATAGTACGCAGGAAAACCTGTGGCCAAACTGGTATCGCCAGCGGGTGGAGGTTCTGTGGGGGACGCTTAACCTTTATCAGGATACCGGCCTGACGATGCAGGACAAACGGATCCTCTTCCGTTCGCGGGAGTGCCTTGGCGAATTATTTAAAGATTTCAATGATAACTGCGTGCTGGTGCACGGCAGCTTCACGCTGCGCAGCATGCTGAAGGACGCGCGTAGCGACCAGCTGCTGGCAATGGTGGGGCCGGGGATGATGCTGTGGGCGCCGCGCGAATATGAGCTGTTTCGCCTCTGCGACGGCGGGCAGGCGGAACAGCTGCTGTGGCACTATCTGCACCGCGCGCCGGTAGCGGAATCCTTCCTCTGGCGGCGCTGGCTCTACCTGCTGTGGGACGAGGTCGACAGCCTGGTCAATACCGGGCGCTTCGATCGCGCCCGCTTTGATTTAGCCGCGAAATCACTCCTGCCCTGGCTCGCCTGACGCGCCTTTTAGCCACTGCCAGATGCGCCCGAGGGTTTCATAGCCGACGCGATCGCTGTGCATCAGCCAGAAGGGGGACGGGATCGCGCGCTCCCACGGATTTAGCGGCGATTCGATCGCCAGCTGGTTGGCCGGCGCCGGCAGCGGATTGAGTCCGGCGTGGCGGAAGAAGATCATCGCTCGCGGCAGATGCGAGGCGGAGGTGACCAGCAGGAAAGGCGCATCGCCAATCGCCTGTTTTACCGCCTGAGCCTCTTCTTCCGTATCCTTTGGCCGATCCAGGACGATAATGTCGCCGGCCGGCACGCCGAGGCTCTGCGCGACGCGGGCGCCGGCCAGCGCGGTGCTGACCGGGTTAGTTTTGGCGGCCGCGCCGGTAAAGATAATCTTCGATCCCGGATTCTCATGCCACAGGCGGATCCCTTCGGTCAGCCGCGGCAGGCTGTTGTTAATCAGGTTCGAGCTGGGGGCCCAGTCCGGATTCCACGTATACCCGCCGCCGAGCACCACCACATACTGAACGCGTTGCGCGCCGCGCCATGTCGGATAGGTCTCTTCGATCGGCTTGAGTAAGCTATCGGCCACCGGCTGCAGGCTGAGCAGGGCCAGCAGCAGCCAGCCGATGCTGACGCAGGTCTTGCCGGTTTTTTGCCAACGGCTAAACCACAGCAGCGCGATGCCGAAAGCGATCAGCATCAGCAGCAGGGGAAGGGGCAGCATCATGCCCCCCAGATACTTTTTCAGCGTAAAAAGCATGCCAGATGGGTCCTTTTTAACCACATAACCAAACTTATGCCCCGATCTTATAACAGATCGCTTCACTCTCAGCGCGGGTATGACAAAATAGCGGCTTTGTGTTGGCTTGTGGAGTCGCCCGTGCAGGATCGCAATTTCGATGACATTGCCGAAAAGTTTTCGCGCAATATATACGGCACCACCAAGGGCGAACTGCGTCAGGCCATCCTCTGGCAGGATCTGCAGCCGCTGCTGGAGCGGCTTGGCCCCGGGCCGCTGCGCGTTCTCGACGCCGGCGGCGGCGAGGGACAAACGGCGGTAAAGGTTGCGCAGATGGGTCATCACGTCACGCTGTGCGATCTTTCTGCCGAGATGATTGCTCGCGCCCGGCAGGCGGCAGTCGATAAAGGTGTGATCGACAACATGCATTTTGTACAATGCGCGGCTCAGGATATTGAGCAGCATTTGGAAAGCCCGGTCGATCTGATACTGTTTCATGCGGTGCTGGAATGGGTGGCCGAGCCTCAGGAGATGCTGCGGGTGCTGTGGTCGGTGCTGCGTCCCGGCGGCGCGCTGTCGCTAATGTTCTACAATGCTAACGGTCTGCTGATGCACAACATGGTCGTCGGAAACTTCGATTACGTGCAGATCGGGATGCCAAAAAAGAAAAAACGCACGCTATCGCCGGACTATCCGCGTTCGCCGGAGCAGGTGTACGGCTGGCTGGAAGAGCAGGGCTGGCAAATTACCGGCAAAACCGGCGTGCGGGTGTTTCATGATTATCTGCGTGAAAAACGCAGACAGCGCGACAATTTTGCGGCGCTGCTGGAGCTGGAGACGCGCTACTGTCGCCAGGAGCCGTATATCAGCCTGGGCCGCTATATTCACGTCACCGCGATTAAGAACCAGGCTCAGAGCTGCCGATGCAAGGATAAAGTATGAGTGAATTTTCCCAGACAGTCCCCGAACTGGTTGCCTGGGCCAGAAAAAATGATTTTTCTATTTCGCTGCCGGTCGACAGACTCTCTTTTCTGCTGGCGGTTGCCACGCTGAACGGCGAGCGGCTTGAAGGGGAAATGACCGAGGGAGAACTGGTGGACGCGTTCCGCCACGTCAGTGATGCGTTTGAGCAGACCAGCGAAACCATCAGCCAGCGCGCCAATAACGCGATTAACGATATGGTGCGCCAGCGTCTGCTGAACCGCTTTACCAGCGAACTCACGGAAGGCAATGCCATTTATCGCCTGACGCCGTTAGGTATTGGGATTACCGACTACTATATTCGCCAGCGCGAGTTTTCCACGCTGCGCCTGTCGATGCAGCTATCGATCGTCGCCGGCGAGCTCAAGCGCGCCGCCGACTCTGCGGAAGAGGGCGGAGATGAGTTTCACTGGCATCGTAACGTCTTTGCGCCGCTGAAATATTCGGTGGCGGAAATTTTTGACAGCATCGATCTGACCCAGAGAATCATGGATGAACAGCAGCAGCTGGTGAAGGACGACATCGCCCAGCTGCTGAACAAAGACTGGCGGGCGGCGATCTCCAGCTGCGAGCTGCTGCTCTCGGAAACGTCCGGGACTTTGCGCGAACTGCAGGATACGCTGGACGCGGCGGGCGATAAGCTGCAGGCTAACCTGCTGCGGATCCAGGACTCGACTATCGCGCGGGACGACCTGCATTTCGTCGATCGCCTGGTGTTCGATCTGCAAAGCAAGCTCGATCGCATCGTTAGCTGGGGCCAGCAGGCGATCGACCTGTGGATCGGCTACGATCGCCACGTGCATAAATTTATCCGTACCGCCATTGATATGGATAAAAACCGCGTATTTGCTCAGCGTCTACGCCAGTCGGTGCAGACCTACTTCGATGCGCCCTGGGCCTTGACCCACGCCAGCGCCGACCGCCTGCTCGATATGCGTGATGAAGAGATGGCGCTGCTCGATGAAGAGGTCACCGGGGAGCTTCCTGAGGATCTGGAGTACGAAGAGTTTAATGAAATTCGTGAACAGCTGGCGGCCCTCATTGAAACGCAGCTGGTTATCTATAAAGACAAAGGGCTGCCGCTGGATCTCGGCCTGGTCGTGCGCGAGTATCTGGCGCAGTATCCGCGCGCGCGGCACTTCGATGTGGCGAGAATCGTCGTCGATCAGGCGGTACGTTTGGGCGTAGCGCAAGCAGATTTCACCGGACTGCCGGCACAATGGCAGCCGATTAATGATTACGGAGCCAAGGTACAGGCGCATGTCATCGACAAATATTGAACAAGTGATGCCAGTTAAACTGGCGCTGGCGTTGGGCAATCCGTTATTTCCGGCGCTGGATAGCGCCCTGCGTGCGGGTCGCCATATCGGCCTGGACGAACTGGATAATCACGCATTTTTGATGGATTTTCAGGATTACCTGGAGGAGTTTTACGCTCGCTATAACGTTGAGCTGATCCGCGCGCCGGAGGGGTTCTTCTACCTGCGCCCGCGCTCCACCACGCTGATTCCGCGCTCGGTGCTTTCAGAGCTGGATATGATGGTCGGCAAAATTCTTTGCTACCTCTATCTTAGCCCGGAGCGTCTGGCGAATGAGGGGATCTTCACCCAGCAGGAGCTTTACGACGAGCTGCTGACCCTGGCGGACGAAGCCAAACTGCTGAAGCTGGTGAATAACCGCTCCACCGGTTCGGACCTCGACAGGCAGAAGCTGCAGGAAAAAATGCGCGCATCGCTTAACCGCCTGCGCCGTCTCGGCATGGTGTGGTTTATGGGCCACGACAGCAGCAAATTCCGCATTACCGAATCGGTGTTCCGCTTCGGCGCTGACGTTCGCGCCGGCGACGATCCGCGCGAGGCGCAGAAGCGCCTGATCCGCGACGGCGAAGCGATGGCGCTGGAGAATCACCTGCAGCTCAATGATGAGAATGAAGAGAATCAGCCGGATAGCGGGGAGGAAGAGTAATGATTGAACGCGGTAAATTTCGCTCGCTAACGCTGGTTAACTGGAACGGCTTTTTTGCCCGTACTTTTGACCTGGATGAACTGGTTACCACGCTTTCAGGGGGCAACGGCGCCGGGAAATCAACCACCATGGCGGCCTTCGTCACGGCCCTGATCCCGGACCTGACCCTGCTGCACTTCCGTAACACCACCGAAGCGGGCGCCACCAGCGGCTCGCGCGATAAGGGCCTGCACGGCAAGCTGCGCGCCGGGGTGTGCTACTCGGTGCTGGACGTTATCAACTCTCACCACCAGCGCGTGGTGGTAGGCGTACGCCTGCAGCAGATTGCCGGTCGCGACCGCAAAGTCGATATCAAGCCGTTTGCCATTCAGGGCCTGCCGGACTCTATTCAGCCGACGCAGCTGCTGACGGAAACCCTTAACGAACGCCAGGCGCGCGTCCTGAGCCTCAACGAGCTAAAAGATAAGCTGGAAGAGATAGAAGGGGTGCAGTTCAAGCAGTTCAACTCAATAACCGACTATCACTCGCTGATGTTCGACCTGGGCGTGGTCGCCCGCCGTCTGCGCTCGGCCTCTGACCGCAGCAAATACTATCGCCTGATCGAAGCCTCGCTGTACGGCGGGATCTCCAACACCATTACCCGCTCGCTGCGCGACTACCTGCTGCCGGAAAACAGCGGCGTACGCAAGGCGTTCCAGGATATGGAAGCCGCGCTGCGTGAAAACCGCATGACCCTGGAGGCGATTCGCGTCACGCAGTCCGACCGCGATCTGTTCAAGCACCTGATCAGCGAGGCCACCAACTACGTGGCGGCGGACTACATGCGTCACGCCAACGAGCGTCGCGTCCACCTGGATAAAGCGCTGGAGTACCGTCGCGATCTGTTCACCTCCCGCGCACAGCTGGCGGCAGAGCAGTATAAGCACGTCGATATGGCCCGCGAGCTGCAGGAGCATAACGGGGCAGAAGGCGATCTTGAGGCCGACTATCAGGCCGCCAGCGATCATCTGAACCTGGTGCAAACCGCGCTTCGCCAGCAGGAAAAAATCGAGCGCTACGAAGCGGATCTCGATGAGCTGCAGATTCGTCTTGAAGAGCAGAACGAAGTAGTGGCGGAAGCGACCGATCTGCAGGAAGAGAACGAGGCTCGCGCCGAGGCGGCTGAGCTGGAAGTGGATGAGCTGAAAAGCCAGCTTGCCGACTACCAGCAGGCGCTGGACGTACAGCAGACCCGCGCGATTCAGTACAACCAGGCGCTGCAGGCGTTAGACCGTGCGAAGGCGCTGTGCCATTTGCCGGATTTAACTCCGGAGAGCGCCGGCGAGTGGCTGGAAACGTTCCAGGCGAAGGAGCAGGAAGCGACGGAGAAAATGCTGTCGCTGGAACAAAAAATGAGCGTTGCGCAAACCGCGCACGGTCAGTTTGAGCAGGCTTTCCAGCTGGTGGCGGCAATCAACGGCCCGCTGGCGCGTAACGAAGCCTGGAGCGTGGCGCGCGAGCTGCTGCGCGATGGCGTTAACCAGCGCCACCACGCCGAGCAGGCTCAGGGGCTGCGCAGCCGCCTGACCGAGCTGGAACAGCGCCTGCGCGAGCAGCAGGAGGCTGAACGTCAGCTGAACGAATTCTGCAAGCGCCAGGGCAAGCGTTACGATATTGACCGTCTGGAAACGCTGCACGAGGAGCTGGAGGCGCGGATTGCCTCCCTGTCGGACAGCGTCTCCTCCGCCAGCGAGCAGCGAATGACGCTGCGTCAGGAGCTGGAGCAGCTGCAGTCCCGTACCCAGACGCTGCTGCGCCGGGCGCCGATCTGGCTGGCGGCGCAGAACAGCCTCAGCCAGCTCTGCGAGCAGAGCGGCGAGCAGTTTGAATCAAGCCAGGACGTGACCGAATATCTCCAGCAGCTGCTGGAGCGCGAGCGCGAGGCCATCGTTGAGCGCGACGAAGTCGGCGCGCGTAAGCGGGCCATCGATGAAGAGATTGAACGTCTTAGCCAGCCGGGCGGCTCGGAAGATCCGCGGCTTAATGCCCTGGCGGAGCGTTTTGGCGGCGTGCTGTTGTCGGAAATTTATGACGACGTTAGCCTTGAAGATGCGCCGTACTTCTCCGCGCTGTACGGCCCGTCGCGCCACGCCATCGTGGTTCCCGACCTGTCGCAGCTCACCGGGCAGCTTGAAGGCCTGGAAGATTGCCCGGAAGATCTCTACCTGATCGAAGGCGATCCGCAGTCGTTCGATGACAGCGTATTTAGCGTTGATGAGCTGGAAAAAGCGGTTGTCGTCAAGGTTGCCGATCGGCAGTGGCGCTACTCGCGCTTCCCGACGCTGCCGCTGTTTGGCCGCGCCGCCCGTGAAAGCCGTATTGAAAGCCTGCACGCCGAGCGGGAAGATCTGTCCGAGCGTTTCGCTACCCTGTCGTTCGACGTGCAGAAGACCCAGCGTCAGCATCAGGCCTTCAGCCGCTTTATCGGCAGCCATCTGGCGGTGGCCTTTGAAGACGATCCGGAAGAAGAGATCCGTAAGCTGAACAGCCGCCGCGGCGAGCTGGAGCGGGCGCTTAACGCCCATGAAAGCGACAACCAGCAGAACCGGGTGCAGTACGACCAGGCGAAAGAGGGCGTTTCCGCGCTTAACCGCCTGCTGCCGCGCCTTAGCCTGCTGGCGGACGATACGCTGGCCGATCGCGTTGACGAGATTCAGGAGCGCCTGGACGAAGCCGAAGAAGCGGCTCGCTTTATCCAGCAGCACGGCGGCCAGCTGGCGAAGCTGGAACCGATGCTCTCAGTGCTGCAGAGCGATCCGGAGCAGTTCGAACAGCTGAAAGAAGATTACGCTTACTCGCAGCAAACCCAGCGTGAAGCGCGCCAGCAGGCGTTTGCGCTCAGCGAAGTGGTGCAGCGCCGCGCCCACTTTAGCTACTCTGATTCCGCAGAGATGCTTAGCGGCAACAGCGATCTCAACGAAAAACTGCGCCAGCGTCTGGAGCAGGCGGAGAGCGAACGCAGCCGGGCTCGTGACGCCACGCGTACGCATACCGCGCAGCTGAACCAGTACAACCAGGTTCTGGCCTCGCTGAAAAGCTCGTATGACACCAAAAAAGAGCTGCTGGGCGATCTGTATAAAGAGCTGCAGGATATCGGCGTACGCGCCGATAGCGGGGCGGAAGAACGCGCCCGCGTGCGTCGTGATGAGCTGCATACGCGGCTGAGCAATAACCGCTCGCGGCGCAATCAGCTGGAAAAAGCCCTGACCTTCTGCGAAGCGGAGATGGACAACCTGACCCGCAGGCTGCGCAAGCTTGAGCGCGATTACTGCGAAATGCGTGAGCAGGTGGTCAGCGCCAAAGCTGGCTGGTGTGCGGTGATGCGCCTGGTGAAAGACAACGGCGTTGAGCGCCGCCTGCACCGTCGCGAGCTGGCCTACCTCTCGGCAGACGAGCTGCGTTCGATGTCGGATAAAGCGCTCGGCGCGCTGCGTCTGGCGGTGGCGGATAACGAACACCTGCGTGACGTGCTGCGAGTCTCTGAAGATCCGAAGCGTCCTGAGCGCAAAATTCAGTTCTTCGTCGCCGTCTACCAGCACCTGCGCGAGCGTATCCGTCAGGATATTATCCGCACCGACGATCCGGTTGAGGCGATTGAGCAGATGGAGATCGAGCTCAGCCGTCTGACCGAAGAGCTGACGAATCGCGAACAGAAGCTGGCGATCAGCTCCCGCAGCGTGGCCAATATTATCCGCAAGACCATCCAGCGCGAGCAGAACCGTATCCGCATGCTCAACCAGGGTCTGCAGAGCGTCTCCTTTGGTCAGGTCAACAGCGTGCGTCTCAACGTCAACGTACGGGAGACCCACTCGACGCTGCTTGACGTGCTGTCTGAACAGCATGAGCAGCATCAGGATCTGTTCAACAGCAATCGCCTGACCTTCTCGGAAGCGCTGGCGAAGCTCTATCAGCGCCTCAATCCGCAGATTGATATGGGCCAGCGTACTCCGCAAACCATCGGTGAAGAGCTGCTGGACTACCGCAACTATCTGGAGATGGAAGTGGAAGTTAACCGCGGCTCCGACGGCTGGCTGCGCGCGGAGTCCGGCGCGCTGTCGACCGGGGAAGCGATCGGTACCGGGATGTCGATTCTGGTGATGGTCGTTCAGAGCTGGGAAGACGAGTCCCGCCGCCTGCGCGGAAAAGACCTGTCGCCGTGTCGTCTGCTGTTCCTCGATGAAGCGGCGCGTCTTGATGCCCGTTCTATCGCCACGCTGTTTGAACTGTGCGAACGTCTGGAAATGCAGCTGATTATTGCCGCCCCGGAAAATATCAGCCCGGAAAAAGGCACCACCTATAAGCTGGTGCGTAAGGTGTTCAATAACCATGAACACGTACACGTGGTTGGCCTGCGCGGTTTCGCGGCCCAGCTACCGGCAACGCTGCCGGGCACGGCGGATGCTTCCTGATGGCTATGCAGTAATATGCGATGAGTAGTATCAAAGGGCGACATGATGTCGCCCTTTTTGTTAGTCGATGAGATGTGTTAACGTTGTATAATCTTTAAACTTCTTTACATTTGGGAAGGCAAAAGCGTTTTCGCCTTTATATACTGAGAGTGAGCCCTTTTTTTAAGGGCGGCAATGTGTCAACAGGGGGGCAAGGGATGTTGCTAAAGAAACGGTATGGTCGTCAATTGTCGGCGCTTAGCTTGAGCCTGGCTTTTGCATTTGCTCCACTGTTCAATGTCCAGGCCGAAGAGCCTGAAGTCGTACCCACGGACAGTTCCGCAACGCTGGGAGAGCCCTCGTCTGCGCTGATCCAAAACAACAGCCAGTCTGCCGCGGTGGCGAAAATGGCCGGCGAGCAGTCCCTGGCGACAGAGGTCGCCGCGAAAAGCCGGGCTGAAATTGAAGCGCTGCTTCCGGCTGACTATAAGCCTGTCTTTATGAATCCGCTGGTCTCGCTGTATGCGGCCAGGGATATGAAGCCTATGTGGGAGAACCGTGAGGCGGTGCAGGCGTTCCAGCAGCAGCTGGCCGAAGTCGCTATCGCGGGTTTCCAGCCGCAGTTTACAGCCTGGGTGAGCCTGCTGACCGATCCCGCGGTGAGCGGTATGGCGCGCGATATCGTGCTGTCCGACGCCATGATGGGCTACCTGCATTTTATTAGCGGTATTCCGATTCAGGGCAACCGCTGGCTATACGGAACCAAACCCTACACCATGGCCACGCCGCCGCTATCGGTCATTAATCAGTGGCAGCTGGCGCTGGATAACGGCTCTCTGCCGCAGTTTATTGCCGGGCTCACGCCGCATCATCCGCAGTATGAGGCCATGCATCAGGCGCTGCTGCAGCTGGTGGCCGATTCGCGCCCGTGGCCGCAGATGACCGGCAGCGCATCGCTGCGTCCGGGAGAGTGGAGTAATGATGTTGGCGCGCTGCGCGAGATATTACAGCGTACCGGCATGCTGGATGATTCGGCGAAAATTACCCTGCCGGGAGACGTTGTCAGTCCGTCGGCAGGTAAGAAAAGCAAACCGGCTGCGCGCGGCATCTACGATCGCCAGTTAGTTGAGGGCGTTAAGCGCTTTCAGGCCTGGCAGGGGCTGGGGGCGGATGGCGTGATTGGCCAATCTACGCGCGAAGGTCTTAACGTCTCCGCGGCGCAGCGCGCCGGCGTTCTGGCGCTCAATATTCAGCGCCTGCGCCTGCTGCCTGGCAATCTGTCGACCGGCATTATGGTGAATATTCCGGCCTTTTCGCTGGTCTATTACCAGGACGGAAGCCAGGTGCTGGCATCGCGGGTGATCGTCGGTCGTCCGGATCGTAAAACGCCGATGATGAGCAGCGCGCTGAATAACGTGGTGGTCAATCCGCCGTGGAACGTGCCGCCGACGCTGGCGCGCAAAGATATTCTGCCGAAGGTGCGCAACGACCCGGGCTATCTTGAGCAGCATGGCTATACCCTGATGCGCGGCTGGAACAGCAAAGAGGCGATCGACCCTTACCGCGTTGACTGGTCGACCATCACCGAGAACAATCTCCCGTTCCGCTTCCAGCAGGCTCCGGGCGCGCGCAACTCGCTGGGGCGTTATAAGTTCAACATGCCGAGTTCTGACGCTATCTATCTGCACGATACGCCGAACCACAATCTGTTCCAGAAAGACGTACGGGCGTTGAGCTCCGGCTGCGTGCGCGTGAATAAGGCGTCCGAGCTGGCAAATATGCTGCTGCAGGATGCGGGCTGGAACGATACGCGAATTTCCGCCGCGCTCAAGCAGGGCGATACCCGTTATGTGAATATTCGCAACAATATACCGGTGAATCTTTATTATCTCACCGCGTTTGTTGGCGCTGATGGACGGACACAATATAGAACAGATATTTACAATTACGATCTCACCGCGCGATCTGGCGCACAAATTCTGGCAAAAGCCGAACAATTAATCAGGTAAATGAAGTAGTTCAACGGATCTCGTTGTCCTAACTCTGGGTGAAAACAGGCGCTGTTCGTCTACAGGGCCCGTTTTCACTGGGGTTAGGCCGCCTTGACGTTGGCAATAATGCCCGGTAAGGTGCCTTTCGTGCGCCAGAAGTGCATATTACACAACACCATTAAAACTGCCTTGAGGCGATTGGTCCGGGAACCCCCTGACGCTTGTTCTGCTAAGTGCGCGGGGAGTAGACGTCGCTAATAAAGAGGCTGCTTGAAGGATGGCGTGTATATTTCGATTCATTTACTTGTAGACCTGATTATCATGGACAAATTTGACGCTAATCGCCGCAAACTGCTGGCGCTAGGTGGCGCTGCGCTAGGTGCCGCTGCCATTTTGCCTGCGCCGGCATTTGCCACCCTCTCGACCCCCCGACCGCGTATTTTGACGCTGAATAACCTGCATACCGGTGAATCACTCAAAGCGGAATTCTTCGATGGCAGAGGCTATATTCAGGATGAATTAGCAAGACTTAACCATTTTTTCCGTGATTTCCGCGCGAATAAAATAAAGTCCATCGATCCGAGTTTATTCGATCATCTTTATCGCCTGCAGGGATTACTTGGCACCAATAAGCCTGTCCAGCTTATCTCCGGCTATCGTTCCCTCGATACCAACGATGAGCTACGTGCACGAAGCCGTGGTGTAGCCAAACATAGCTACCACACCAAAGGCCAGGCCATGGATTTTCATATCGAAGGCATTTCGTTGAGCAATGTTCGCAAAGCGGCGTTATCTATGGGCGCTGGTGGTGTAGGATATTACCCACGTAGCAACTTTGTGCATATTGATACCGGTCCGGTAAGGCACTGGTAACGAAAGGAGCGTCATGAACTATCGTATTATTCCGGTTACCGCGTTCGCCCAGAACTGCTCTTTAATCTGGTGTGAGCAAACCCGACTTGCTGCGCTGGTCGATCCTGGCGGTGATGCAGAGCGAATCAAACAGGAAGTGACGGCAGCAGGCGTCAGCCTGATGCAGATTTTGCTCACTCACGGTCATCTCGACCACGTTGGTGCGGCAGCCGAGCTGGCGCAACACTACGGCGTGCCGATTATCGGGCCGGAAAAAGAAGATGAGTTCTGGCTGGAAGGACTCCCTGCGCAAAGCCGGATGTTCGGCCTGGAGGATTGCCAGCCGCTGCATCCTGACCGCTGGCTTAATGAAGGCGATGTCGTCAGCGTGGGGAACGTTTCTCTGCAGGTTCTGCATTGCCCAGGCCATACGCCGGGACACGTTGTTTTCTTCGATGACGCGTCGCGGCTGCTGGTTTCCGGCGACGTTATCTTCAAAGGTGGCGTCGGGCGCAGCGACTTCCCGCGCGGCGACCACGGGCAGCTGATCGACGCGATTAAACGCAAGCTGCTGCCTTTGGGCGATGACGTGACCTTTATCCCCGGCCACGGGCCGATATCAACGCTAGGCCATGAGCGTTTGCATAACCCTTTCCTGCAAGATGAAATGCCGGTCTGGTAACCATTCCGGACGCTAAATATAAAGAAGGCCGCATATGCGGCCTTCTTTTTTTAGGGTACAGCGGCGTTACAGTACGGCGACGATCGCTTCACACAGCGGCGCCATATTGTCCGGCGTCATGCCGGCAACGTTAATGCGCCCGGAAGCCACGGCGTAAATCGCGAACTCTTCGCGCAGACGCAGAACCTGCTCTTTGGTCAGGCCGCTAAACGAGAACATGCCGTTTTGCTTAATGATGAAGGAGAAGTCGCGGTTAGCGCCTTTTTCCTGCAGGGTATTAACGAACAGCAGGCGCATACGCTGAATGCGCTGACGCATGTCGGTCAGCTCCTGCTCCCAGATAGCGCGCAGCGCATCGTTGCTGAGAATTGTCGCCACAACGGCAGCGCCGTGTGCCGGCGGGTTGGAGTAGTTAGCGCGGATCACTGACTTCATCTGGCTGAACGCGCGGTCGACGGTGTCGCTATCGCTTGCCACCAGCGTACAGGCGCCAACGCGCTCATTGTACAGGCCGAAGTTCTTCGAGTAGGAGCTGGCAACCAGCAGCTCTTTGTGCAGCGCGGCAAACGCGCGCAGGCCTTCAGCATCCTCTTCCAGACCGCGGGCAAAGCCCTGATAGGCGAAGTCGAACAGCGGCAGCCAGCCCTTATCAACGGAGAGCTGCGCCAGCTGTTGCCACTGCTCCAGGGTCGGATCGATACCGGTTGGGTTATGGCAGCAGCCGTGGAACAGAACAACGTCGCCAGCCTGGGCTTCATTGAGGCTTGCCAGCAGACCGGCAAAGTCGAGAGTGCGGTTAGCCGCATCGTAGTAGGTGTACTCGCGAACTTCGAGGCCGGCGGAATTGAATACGCTCTTGTGGTTCGGCCAGCTCGGATTGCTCACCCAAACGCGCTTAACGTCGGTATTTTTGGCAAGGAAGTCGGCGGCAACGCGCAGGCCACCGGTACCGCCTGGAGTCTGGGCGGTACGCGCGCGCTTATCGCTGACGATAGCGCTTCCTTTACCGAACAGCAGCTCCTGCGTGCATTGACCAAATTCCGGAATACCATCGATACCCAGATAATTTTTGGTGGTCTCATTCTCCAGCAGATATTGCTCTGCCTTCTTCACGCTGGTCAGGACCGGGGTTTTACCCGTTTCATCTTTATAAACGCCAATCCCGAGGTTAATTTTTGTAGGACGGTCATCGGCACGAAACAGATCGGCCAGGCCCAGAATAGGGTCGGCAGGGGCGGCAGTAATGTTCTCAAACATGACGAGGTTCCATTGTGATTACTGAAGGGAGTTCCGCTATCAGGGTAACGGGAGAATGAGCAATTGCCAACCGTTTGCGACAAAAAGCGCGAAGGTTTTCCAAAGTTACGATCTTTGCCTTAGTAACGCAGAAAAGCAGGACCGAAGTCCTGCTTTTTAGGCATATCACGAAGGGGTGTACTGATTAAAACTTAGAACTGGTAAACGATACCCACGGCGACGGTGTCGTCGGAATTCACGCCCAGTTTGTTGTCGCTATCGATCTGGTTGATCTGATAATCGACATAGGTAGACATGTTTTTGTTGAAGTAGTAGGTTGCGCCGACATCAATGTAGTTGATGTAGTCTTCGTTACCCACACCCTCAACGTTTTTCGCTTTAGATTTGTAGTAAGCGATGGACGGACGCAGGCCGAAATCAAACTGATACTGCGCAACGATGGAGAAGTCCTGAGTCTTGTTGGCAAAACCGTCAGTAATACGGGTCGCATTACGGGTTTCGCCGTACAGAGCTGCCAGGTAGATGTTGTTCGCATCATATTTCAGACCGGTTGCCCACTGCTCGGCTTTGTCGCCTTTACCGCGAGTCAGAGCCTGCTGTGCATCGGTACGATCCGCTGCGCCGTATGCGCCGACAATGCCGAAGCCGTCGATGTCATAGCTCAGAGAGGTTGCCCAGCCGTCGCCGTTAGAGCGGGAAGCGTCTGTGTGCTCGTTTTTGCCCAGGTACTGTACGCCAAAGCTCAGGCCGTCAACCAGACCGAAGAAGTTGGTATTACGGTAGGTTGCGAGACCACCGGTACGACCTGCGAAGAAGTTATCGCTGGAACCGGTGTCGCCACCAAACTCAGGCAGCATATCGGTGACGCCGATAGCGTCATACACCAGGCCGTAGTTACGACCATAGTTGAAGGAGCCTGCATCGCCGAATTTCAGACCGGCGTATGCCAGACGGGTTTTGTTGCCGCTCTGAGCGTCGCTACCTTCAGTGTTATTACCCTGGAAGTTATATTCCCACTGGCCGAAACCGGTCAGCTGATCGTTGATCTGGGTTTCACCTTTAAAACCTAAACGTGCATAGGTCTGGTCGCCGTCATTACCCTTGTTATCAGAGAAATAGTGCAGACCTACGGTTTTACCGTACAGATCGAGTTTGTTGCCGTCTTTGTTATAGATTTCTGCAGCATTTGCTGCGCCGGCTACCAGCAGGGCAGGGATCACCGCTGCCAGAATATTGCGCTTCATCATTATTTATTACCCTCATTAGTATTTTTATATGAACACTTGCCACTGCCGCCAATACATTCTGTCAATGAAAATTTACAGAACCATTGATGATAGTTTGGTGTCTGAAGGCATCTTTCCATCCGCGACATCGTTTCGCTAGCCGGAAAATGCTACCAATGTCGCATATGAGTAACAATTAGAAAGTGTATGTAACAAAATGTGAATTTTTGGGAACTTTGTGAACTCAATCAAAATTCCATTCCACTTTGCGTATAAAATCGTCATGGCTTATATATCTATATGAATTAATTATGATTAATTTAGATAAGAGCCGATTTGTGCATTTTGTGGCTGGTTTTCGCTTTTTTTTTACTCAACGTTTGTCTTTGCATGTTGTGCGGTGGGTGGTTAAAAAATGAGCAAAATAATCAGGCATTTCGCCCATGAATGAACATAAGGTGCGCTTTCTCGTTTCGGCGGGTAGCGAAATAGTGAGTAACATAAATGTGAAGCGGAAGGCTTGATGTTTAAATTTCTTGATATTCGTTAACAATAGCTGACATAAAAAAGGGCCAGCTTACGCTGACCCTTTTTACAAAGCGGTAATAAAAATCAGAATGTCGCGCTGCGCGGGGTGCGCGGGAAAGGAATGACGTCGCGAACGTTCTGGACGCCGGTTACGTAGGCAATCAGACGCTCAAAGCCCAGTCCGAAACCGGAGTGCGGAACGGTGCCGTAACGGCGCAGGTCGCGGTACCACCAGTAGTCTTCTTTATTAAGACCCATTTCCGCCATGCGCGCGTCAAGCACGTCCAGACGCTCTTCACGCTGCGAACCACCGATAATTTCACCGATGCCAGGGGCCAGAACGTCCATTGCGGCGACGGTTTTCCCGTCTTCGTTAAGGCGCATGTAAAACGCCTTGATGTCTTTCGGATAGTTTTTTACCACCACCGGTGCTTTGAAGTGCTCTTCTGCCAGATAGCGCTCGTGCTCGGAAGAGAGGTCCACGCCCCAGTAAACCGGGTTTTCGAACTGCTTACCGCAGTTTTCGAGGATCGTTACCGCGTCGGTATAATCGACCTGGGCGAAATCGGCAGACACGAAACGCTCGAGGCGATCGATCGCATCTTTATCCACGCGTTCGGCGAAGAATTTCATGTCATCCGCGCGCTCTTCCAGTACGGCCTTGAAGACGTACTTCAGCATCGCTTCCGCCAGGCCCGCAACATCGTTCAGGTTGGCGAAGGCCACTTCCGGTTCCAGCATCCAGAATTCCGCCAGATGGCGGCTGGTGTTGGAGTTTTCCGCACGGAAGGTCGGACCGAAGGTGTAGATTTTTGACAGCGCGCAGGCGTAGGTTTCGCCGTTCAGCTGGCCGGATACGGTAAGGAACGACTCTTTGCCGAAGAAGTCCTTATCGAAATCCACTTTGCCCTGGTCGTTACGCGGCAGGTTTTCCAGATCCAGCGTGGAGACGCGGAACATTTCACCTGCGCCTTCGGTATCAGAGGCGGTAATCAGCGGGGTAGAAACCCAGAAGAAGCCCTGCTCGTCAAAGAAGCGATGCAGCGCCTGCGCCAGAGTATGACGCACCCGGGCAACCGCGCCAATCAGGTTGGTACGCGGACGCAGGTGGGCAACTTCGCGCAGATACTCGATGCTGTGGCGTTTAGCCGCCATCGGGTAGGTATCCGGATCTTCGACCCAGCCGGTAACTTCTACGCTGCTGGCCTGAATTTCGAAGCTCTGGCCCTGGCCCTGAGATGCCACGACTTTACCGGTGACGATGACCGAACAGCCGGTAGTCAGACGCAGCACTTCCTGATTGTAATTGGGAAGAGAATTACTAATGACGGCCTGTACAGGATCAAAGCAGGAACCGTCATAGACGGCCAGGAAGGAAAAGCCAGCTTTTGAATCTCGGCGGGTACGTACCCATCCGCGGACGGTGACTTCGCTGTCAACCGCAACACGGCCCTGGAGTACGTCGGCTACAGGCACAACGCTCATAATAGTCTCTCTATTCGTAGTCCAATAAAAATATCTGTTTCCCCCGGCAATCGGGGGATATCTATGTTACCTGTCATCTTCCATCAGACAAGCAGATTTCGCACCGCGAGGGAGAGTTTTCGGAAATAAATAAGGAACAAGGAGCCAGAACGGCTCCTTGTGGTGATTAACTGGCCTTTTTAATCGGCGGCAGGTCGAAGGCTTCGCGCAGGGCGCGCACAAATGCCTTATCGTGACAGATGGTTTTGCCCGGGCTGTCAGAGAGCTTGGCCACCGGCTTGCCGTTGCATTCCACCAGCTTGATCACGATATTGAGCGGCTTAACCTGTGGAATATCACAGGTTAAGCGCGTACCGATGCCAAAGCTGAGATTCACCCGCGATGAGAAATGACGATACAAATCGACGGCTTTCGTCAGGTCGAGGTTATCGGAGAAGACCAGTACTTTACTCAGCGGGTCGATACCCAGCTTCTGATAATGGGCGATGGCTTTCTCGCCCCATTCAACCGGATCTCCGGAGTCGTGGCGCAGACCCTGATAGCGTTCGGCGAATTCCGGGCCGAAATCACGCAGGAAGGCATCCATAGTAATACAGTCGGTCAGGGCAATGCCCAACTGGTCCGGATACTCTTCGAGCCAGGCGGCAAGGGCCGCGCGCTGGCTGCTGGCAAGGTTAGGGCTGATCTGCTGATGGGCCTGGAACCATTCATGAGCCTGAGTGCCCATCGGCGTCAGATGCAGGCGACGAGCCAGGTCGTAGTTGCTGGTGCCGGTAAACCACGGCTCCTGCTGCAGACGTTCGACGATAGCTTGCTGTACTTCGCGCGAGAAGCGACGACGGGTACCGAAGTCCATTAAGCGAAAGCGGCTCATATCGATATCGGCCGTGATTTCCCGGAAGTCGCTCAGCTTGCGTTCGAGGGTCTCCAGCGCCAGCTCAACGCCGATTTCCGGCGAGCGGTAGCGGTGAACCAGCTCGCTGATCACCGCCAGCAGCGGGACTTCCCACATAATGACTTCACGCCAGGGCCCGGAGAGACGAATGTTCAGCTTGCCGTTGTCGTTACTGACGGTGACCTGCTGCGGGTCGTAACGGAAGTCGCGCAGCCAGTCGAGATAATCGTGCGAAAAGAACGGCAGGGTCGAGAGCCAGTGATACTCATCGTCCTGCAGCTTCAGGTCGCGCATGGCCTCAACCTGTTCGCGAATCGCATCGGCATAGATGCCGAGCAAATCATCCCCGCGGCAGCGGAACTCCGCCGCAACGTGTACATCGTAATAGCGGTGGAAGACGGCCTGCTGCATGTGCAGCTTGTAGGCATCCGTATCAAGCAGCGAGTGCAGTACAGGAGAAGTGAATTGTGTCATGGTGCGCGGTAGCATCCTCTCACTGGAGCGTTTCCATCAAAACCTAAGCAGAAAAAAGGAGGCGGAGTATAGCTTTATTCCCCGACTCTGTCCCGCAGTGAAGGCCGATGGCGACGCTGACGGTCATTTGCGAGGCCTAGTTTAATATATTGAACACGGATCACACCACAAGCTTTGCACCGGGTCGAGCGCATTTCGTGCCTCCTGTGTTATCAAAATGTAGCGATTTTCGTGTTTGACGTTGAAAAGATGAAGATTCTGCATAGCGAGAACATCACAACAGGAATAGACTGGGTTTGACACTTTATGGAACATGCTAAAGGTTTTTTATGACACAACAGCCCCAAGCCAAATACCGCCACGACTATCGTGCGCCGGACTATCTGATTAGCGATATCGATTTGACCTTTGACCTGGATGCCGCGAAAACCGTTGTTACGGCTGAGAGTAAACTCTCCCGTCACGCGGCTGCGTCTGATGTGCCATTGCGTCTGGATGGCGAAGACCTGACGTTGGTCTCTCTGCAGGTTAACGGTCAGCCGTGGAGCGACTATAAAGAAGAAAATAACCAGCTGGTTATTGGCGGTTTACCGGAACATTTCACCCTGACTATCGTCAATGAAATCAGCCCGGCGGCCAATACCGCGCTCGAAGGGCTGTATCAGTCAGGCGAAGCGCTGTGCACGCAGTGTGAAGCAGAGGGCTTCCGCCATATCACCTGGTACCTGGACCGCCCGGACGTTCTGGCGCGTTTCACCACCAAAATTATCGCCGACAAGGCGAAATACCCGTACCTGCTGTCTAACGGCAACCGCGTGGCGCAGGGCGAGCTGGAAAACGGCCGTCACTGGATGCAGTGGCAGGACCCGTTCCCAAAACCGTGCTATTTATTCGCGCTGGTGGCCGGTGATTTCGACGTCTTGCGCGACACTTTCATCACCCGTTCCGGACGCGAAGTGGCGCTGGAGCTGTTCGTCGATCGCGGCAACCTTGACCGCGCGCCGTGGGCGATGACGTCGCTCAAAAACTCGATGAAATGGGACGAAACTCGTTTCGGCCTCGAGTACGATCTCGACATCTATATGATTGTCGCCGTCGACTTCTTTAATATGGGGGCGATGGAGAACAAAGGGCTGAACGTCTTTAACTCCAAATACGTGCTGGCGCGTACCGATACCGCCACCGATAAAGACTACCTCGATATCGAACGCGTGATTGGCCACGAATATTTCCACAACTGGACCGGCAACCGCGTGACCTGCCGCGACTGGTTCCAGCTGAGCCTGAAAGAAGGCCTGACCGTGTTCCGCGATCAGGAGTTCAGCTCCGATCTGGGCTCGCGCGCGGTGAACCGCATCAATAACGTCCGCACCATGCGCGGGCTCCAGTTTGCCGAAGACGCCAGCCCGATGGCCCATCCGATTCGTCCGGATAAGGTTATCGAGATGAACAACTTCTACACCCTGACGGTATATGAAAAGGGCGCGGAAGTGATCCGCATGCTGCATACCCTGCTGGGTGAGGACAACTTCCAGAAAGGCATGCAGCTGTACTTCGAGCGCCATGACGGCAGCGCCGCCACCTGCGACGATTTCGTTCAGGCGATGGAAGACGCGTCGAACGTTGACCTGTCTCATTTCCGCCGCTGGTACAGCCAGTCCGGTACGCCGGTAGTGAGCGTGCATGATGACTATAATCCGGAAACCGAGCAGTACCGCCTGACCATCAGCCAGCGCACGCCGCCGACTTCCGAGCAGGCGGAAAAACAGCCTCTGCATATTCCGTTTGATATCGAGCTATATGATAACGAAGGCAAGGCGATCCCGCTGCAGAAGGGCGGGCATCCGGTGCATCACGTGCTGAACGTCACCCAGACCGAGCAGACCTTTGTCTTTGATAACGTCTACTTCCAGCCGGTTCCGGCGCTGCTGTGCGAATTCTCCGCGCCGGTGAAGCTGGAATATAAGTGGAGCGATCAGCAGCTGACGTTCCTGATGCGCCACGCGCGCAACGACTTCTCCCGCTGGGATGCGGCGCAGAGCCTGCTGGCGACCTACATCAAGCTTAACGTCAACCGCCATCAGCAGGGTCAGCCCCTGTCGCTGCCGGTTCACGTCGCCGATGCGTTCCGCGCGATCCTGCTGGATGAGAAGATCGATCCGGCGCTGGCGGCAGAGATCCTGACGCTGCCGTCCGCCAGTGAAATCGCCGAGCTGTTTGCGATTATCGATCCGATTGCCATTGTGGCGGTGCGCGAAGCGCTCACCCGCACGCTGGCGAAAGAGCTGGCGGATGAATTCCTCGCTGTCTACAACGTCAATAAGCTCGACGGCTATCGCGTAGAGCATGCCGATATCGGCAAGCGCTCGCTGCGCAATACCTGCCTGCGCTACCTGGCGTTTGGCGATGCTGAGCTGGCGGATAAGCTGGTCGTCGCCCAGTATCATCAGGCCGACAACATGACCGACGCGCTGGCGGCCCTGTCGGCGGCGGTGGCGGCGCAGCTGCCGTGCCGCGATGCGCTGATGCAGGAATATGACGATAAATGGCATCAGGATGGCCTGGTCATGGACAAATGGTTGATCCTGCAGGCCACCAGCCCGGCGGATAATGCGGTAGATGCGGTACGTGCGTTGCTGAATCATCGCTCGTTCAGTATGAACAACCCGAACCGCGTCCGCTCGCTGATTGGCGCCTTTGCCGGCAGCAACCCGGCGGCCTTCCACGCCGAAGACGGCAGCGGATATCAGTTCCTGGTGGAGATGCTGACCGAGCTCAACAGCCGCAACCCGCAGGTGGCCTCGCGTCTGATTGAGCCGTTGATTCGTCTGAAGCGTTATGATGCCAAACGCCAGGCGCTGATGCGCGCGGCGCTGGAGCAGCTGAAAGGTCTGGAGAATCTCTCCGGCGATCTGTTCGAGAAAATCAGTAAAGCGCTGGCGTAAAGGGCGTTCCGCTCCCGGATTGCGGCGGCAGCGCCGCGCTCCGGGAGCCGTTTAGCCGTGACTGAACAGGCGTGGCGAGGCTTCGTGCCTGCCGCGCTTCATTACTCTGTTGAGAACTTCTGCCTCCAGCTCCGCCAGCCGCGCCGAACCGGTATGCCGCGGGCGCGCAATATCCACCGTGACGTCCAGCCCAATCTTGCCCTCTTCAATCAACAGCACCCGATCGGCCATCGCCACCGCTTCGCTCACATCGTGAGTCACCAGCAGTACGGTGAACCCATGTTCCTGCCAGAGCGAGACGATTAAATCCTGCATTTCAAGGCGGGTGAGGGCGTCAAGCGCGCCCAGCGGCTCGTCAAGCAGCAGCAGGCCGGGGCGATGAATCAGCGCCCGGGCCAGCGCCACGCGCTGCTTTTGTCCGCCGGAAAGCGCCGCTGGCCATTCGTTGGCGCGATTTTCGAGGCCGACGCTGGCCAAAGCCTGCAGGGCCGCGTCTCGCCACGAGCCTTTAAGCCCCAGGCCGACGTTATCGATCACCGTTTTCCACGGCAGCAGGCGCGAATCCTGAAACATCATGCGGGTATCGTCCTGGATTTGCGCCAGCGGCGTCGAGCCCGCCAGCAGCTCGCCGGCGTTGGGTTTCTCCAGCCCGGCCAGCAGACGCAGCAGGGTACTTTTACCGCCGCCGCTGCGCCCGACCACCGCGACGAACTGCCCGGTGGGAATATGTAAATCAAGCGCGTTAAGAATCGTGTTTTCGCCGTAGCGTTTGGTCACGCCGTTGAGCAACAGCGGGATCCCAGGGTTCAGACGGGCGGTCGTCATGCGTTAGCCTCCTGAAGATGATAGGCCGGATTCCAGCGCAGCCAGACGCGCTCCAGCAGCTGTGCGCTGAAGTCGGCCAGTTTGCCTAGAATGGCGTAGAGAATGATGGCCACGACCACCACGTCGGTTTGCAGAAATTCTCGCGCGTTCATAGCCAGGTAGCCGATGCCGGCGTTTGCCGAGATGGTCTCGGCGACAATCAGCGTTAGCCACATCAGGCCGAGAGCGAAGCGAATACCCACCATGATTGACGGCAGGGCCCCGGGCAGAATCACGTGACGAAATAGCGCAAAGCCGGATAGGCCGTAGCTGCGCGCCATCTCGACCAACCCGCGGTCAATGTTACGAATACCGTGCCAGGTGTTGATATAAATCGGGAACATGGTGCCCAAAGCGACGAGAAAAATCTTGGCGCTCTCGTCGATGCCGAACCATAAAATAACCAGCGGAATCAGGGCCAGGTGCGGCACGTTGCGCAGCATCTGAATCGAGGTGTCCAGCAGACGCTCTCCCCAGCGCGAGAGGCCGCTAATCATCCCCAATGCCAGGCCAATGGAGCCGCCGATAGCGAAGCCAAGCAGCGCGCGCCACGAGCTGATGGCCAGATGTTGCCAAAGCTCGCCGCTGGCGGAGAGCGTCCAGAAGGCTTTCAGCACCCCTTCCGGCGAAGGCAGGATCCGGGTGGAGAGCCAGCCCACCGAAGAGGCGAGCTGCCAGACGATGACGGTGCCGACCGGTAAAAACCAGGGGGCAAGGCGAATCAGGAGTTTTTGCCCAGGGGTTGCCATATGTCGCTCCTCAGCTCTGCGCCGCTTTACGCGGGATAAATTCATTCGCTACCGCTTCACCCTGCGGACGCAGACTCTGCGGCTGCGGGATTGACGGAATATTGACGTCCAGCAGCGGGAACAGCAGCTCGCCGACGCGCAGGGCTTCTTCAAGGTGCGGATAGCCGGAAAGCACGAAGCTATCGATGCCGAGATCGGCATATTCATTGATACGCTCGGCGACCGTGGCGGCATCGCCGACCAGCGCGGTTCCGGCGCCGCCGCGCGCCAGCCCGACGCCGGCCCACAGGTTAGGGCTGATTTCGAGCTTGTCGCGCTGGCCGTTGTGCAGCGCGGCCATTCGGTGCTGGCCGACGGAATCCGTTTGCGCAAAGGCGGCCTGCGCCCTGGCGATAGTGTCATCATCCAGATGGGAAATTAAGCTCTCCGCCGCCTGCCAGGCCTCTTCGTTAGTTTCACGCACAATCACATGCAGGCGGATGCCGAAGCGAACCTTACGACCGTGGCGCGCGGCCTTTTCGCGCACCTGGGCGATTTTTTCCGCCACCTGCGCCGGGGGCTCTCCCCAGGTCAGATACAGATCGACCTGCTCGGCGGCAAGATCCTGCGCCACTTCAGAGGATCCGCCGAAGTAGAGCGGGGGACGCGGCTGCTGCAGCGGCGGGAACATCAGCTTCGCACCGCGCACGCGCTGATGCTTGCCGTTGAAGGTCACGGTTTCGCCCTCCATCAGCCGGCGCCAGATATGGGTAAATTCCGCCGAGGCTTCGTAGCGCTCGGTGTGATCGAGGAACACGCCGTCGCCGGCGAGCTCCTGCGGGTCGCTGCCGGTCACCAGATTAAACAGCGCCCGGCCGTTGGAGAGTCGATCCAGCGTCGCCGCCTGGCGCGCCGCGACCGTTGGCGAAACGACGCTCGGACGCAGGGCGACGAGAAATTTCAGGCGCTGAGTCACCGGGATCATCGAGGCGGCCACCAGCCAGGCGTCTTCACATGAGCGTCCGGTGGGGATCAGGACGCCGGTAAATCCCAGCCGATCGGCGGTCTGCGCAATCTGCTGCAGATAGCCGTAATCAACCGGACGCGCGCCTTGATCGGTCCCAAGATAGCGACCGTCACCGTGAGTGGGTAAAAACCAGAACATATTCAGACTCATGATTTCGCTCCTTGAATGGCTGCGGGCTGCCAGATGCGCGCGCGGATATCGACTTTTTTCGGCACCAGCTTGTTCTCATAGAACAGGTCGGCGGTTTGCTGCTGGCGCGCGGCCGTTTCGGCGCTAACCGGCGTAATGGTGGTTGGCGGGCGATGGTCGAGATAGCTGGCTATCACCGCTTCAGGAAGACCCATGATTTTGGCCAGCAGGGCAATGCTTTGCGGACGCTGGCTGAGCGTCAGCGCATCGGCCTGGCTAAAGGTTTGCAGCACGCCTTCAATAAAGGCGCCGTTTTTTTCCGCATAAGGACGAGAAGCGAGATAGAAAGAGCCGGTTTGCTTCAGGTCGGTTCCATCTTTCAGAACCCGGGCGCCGCCCTGCTGGAGAGCCGCGGAGTAGTAGGGGTCCCAGATAGCCCACGCGTCGACGTTACCTTGCTGGAAAGCCGCACGGGCGTCGGCGGGAGCGAGATAGACCGCCTGAATATCGTTGAACGTCAGGCCCGCCTGCTGTAGCGCGCGGAGCAGCAGGTTGTGGGAGCTGGAGCCGCGCTGAAAGGCGACCTTATGGCCCTTTAGCTGCGCGACGTTTTTAATCGGGCTGTTTTCCGCCACCAGAATCACTTCGGCTTTGGGTTTAGGCGGTTCGGCGCCGACATAGACCAGATCGGCCCCGGCGGCCTGGGCAAAAATAGGTGGAATATCGCCGGTGCTGCCAATATCAATGCTGCCGACGTTCAACGCTTCGAGCATCTGCGGGCCGGCGGGAAACTCCACCCATGAGATTTTGGTGCCCGGGTAGCGTTGTTCCAGCAGCTGGTGGCTTTTCGCCAGCACCATGCTGACGCTGCCTTTTTGATAGCCGACGCGTAGAGCATCCGGCGCGGACTGCGCCGCGTGGGCCAGGGCGGAGAGCATCAGCAGCCCGCCGAGCGCCAGGGGAGCCAGGAGATTACGCATGTTCGACCCCGTGCGTTGCTTTGAGGGCAGGCGCGCGGCTGGTTGGGCGATGAAGCGCCTGCCAGAAGGTTTCCAGCGCGTGGTCGAGGCGACCCTGCAGGTTTGGCGTAAACTGCGGCTTGTGCTGGTAGTCAGTCACCTGGCTGTCATCGGCAAACACGCCGTGGAGGATCTCCTGGGCCTTCAGCGCGTTGAGAACCGGCTTCAGGGCATAATCCACCGCCAGCATATGGGCGATAGTGCCGCCGGTCGCCAGGGGCAGGACGATTTTTCCTTCCAGCGCGCGTTCCGGAAGCAGATCGAGCAGCGTCTTCAGCGCGCCGGAGAAAGAGGCTTTATAGACAGGAGTGGCGATAATCAGGCCATCCGCGCCGGCCAGCTGTTCGTTCAGAGTATGCAGCGCCGGATTATCGAAACGGGCATAAAGAAGATCTTCCGGGGCAAAATTCTGCAGGTGCCAGTGGCAGACTTCAACATCAGCGGCGGAGAGCGTCTCTCTGGCGTATTCCAGAAGGGCGCTGGAACGGGAAGGGTAGCGCGGGCTACCCGCAAGTGTAATGACACGCATGTTCTCTCTCTCCTTATAACCAAATGTTCGCATTTATCTATTATTGATAACATTTACTGGCAGTGTGACAGAGGCGATTTATTTACCTAAATGATTTTTCCACCCTTGTTTTGTCAGAATTTGCATAAAGAAGGGCGGAAAAGTAAACGTTTGCGTTGGATGGACGATTTTTTGTCGTAGGTCAATTCCCTTTCCGCTGAGGATCGAACATAATACGCCCCCGGTTTGCACACCGGGAATCCAGGAGAGTTCATGTACTACCCCTTCGTTCGTAAAGCTCTTTTTCAGCTCGATCCTGAGCGCGCTCATGAAGTAACCTTCCAACAATTACGCCGTGTATCGGGAACGCCGCTTGAGATGCTGATCCGCCAGAAGGTGCCGGCTAAACCGGTGACCTGCATGGGACTCACGTTTAAGAATCCGCTGGGCCTTGCCGCCGGGCTGGATAAAAACGGCGAGTGTATCGATGCGCTCGGGGCTATGGGTTTTGGTTCAATCGAAATTGGTACCGTGACGCCGCGCGCGCAGCCGGGCAACGATAAGCCGAGGATCTTCCGTCTGGTTGCGGCAGAAGGTTTGATCAACCGCATGGGCTTTAATAATCTCGGTGTTGATAACCTCGTCGAGAACGTTAAAAAGGCGCATTTTGACGGTATTCTTGGGATTAATATTGGTAAAAATAAGGATACCCCGGTTGAGCAGGGCAAAGATGATTACCTGATTTGTATGGAAAAAGTCTATCCCTATGCCGGCTATATCGCCATTAATATCTCCTCACCGAATACCCCGGGCCTGCGCACGTTGCAATATGGCGACGCGCTCGATGATTTACTTTCTGGTATTAAAAATAAGCAGCTTGAGCTGCAGCAAAAGCATCAAAAATATGTCCCCGTGGCCGTGAAGATCGCCCCGGATCTTTCCCTCGAGGAATTGATCCAGGTAGCCGATAGCCTGGTTCGCCATAATATTGACGGCGTGATTGCCACCAATACCACCCTCGATCGATCGTTGGTGCAGGGAATGCAATATTGCGATGAAACCGGTGGCCTGAGCGGTCGTCCTCTGCAATTAAAAAGCACTGAGATTATCCGCATGCTGGCGACAGAATTAAACGGCCGCTTGCCAATTATCGGAGTAGGCGGGATTGACTCTGCGATTGCAGCCCGGGAAAAAATGGCCGCCGGCGCGACGCTGGTCCAGATTTATTCTGGCTTTATTTTTAAAGGCCCGCCGCTGATTAAAGAAATTGTTACCAATATCTAATCTTTTCCCCCTCTGAAACACCCCCAGGGCTTTATTTCCGGCCCTGGTTGTTTTATATTCCCTCATTGTTGCTTATTTAGACATTTTAGTCTTTTCTTAATTTTGGAAATAATTCTGTTGCCGTATGCCGTGCATTACAGATAGAAGTGAAAGAGGACGGGGGAAAAATGCGGATTAAACCTGACGATAACTGGCGTTGGTATTACGATGAAGAGCACGATCGCATGATGCTCGATTTGGCCAATGGTATGTTGTTCCGCTCGCGCTTTGCGCGCCGGATGCTGACGCCCGATGCATTCGCGCCATCCGGGTTTTGCGTTGACGACGCCGCTCTTTATTTTTCCTTCGAAGAAAAATGCCGGGATATAGAATTATCTAAAGAGCAGCGCGCTGAATTAGTGCTTAACGCGCTGGTTGCCATTCGTTTTCTTAAGCCCCAAATGCCGAAAAGCTGGCATTTCACCACCCATGAAGAGAACTGGCAGCCCGGCGGCGGCGATACCGCCAGCGCCTGGCTCAGCGATACCGGGCAGCAGGTGAATCTGCTGGTGGTGGAGCCTGGCGAAAATGCCGCACTGTGCCTGCTGGCCCAGCCGGGGTTAACGCTGGCCGGACGGGTGATGCAGCTTGGCGACGTGATTAAAATTATGAACGACAGACTACAGCCCGCCCCGCGTATCTCCAGCTACAGCCTTGGCGAGGCGGTTTAAGGCGGCGAGCCTCTTTGGCTGCCAGCTGAAGAACCTCTGAAGACCTCAGGGCGCCAGGCGTAAGTCGGTTTTTGGTACGCAGCTGCAGCACAGAATAGTGCCATCCGCCGCAACGGCGTTTTTCTTCAGCGGGCTGACCTCACCTTCCTCAAGCCGAATGCGGCAGCTGCCGCAGATGCCCGCCCGGCAGGAGTAGGGCACGCGGATCCCCTGTTGCTCCAGCTGTTCCAGCAGAACCTGCTGGTTATTCCCGGTAAAACTCTGTCCCTGCCACTCAATATCAACCGTCGCATTCTGCTGAGCTGCAGAAGGTTCACTATCATCGCTTTCGCCCGCCCCGTAGGCCTTTGCCGGGCCACGCTTCAGCACCTCGACTTCATCGCCCACGCGAATAACGCCGCTGCTGCGGGCAATCAGATTTTGACCGAAATCGACATCGCCATTATCCACGGCGGTGCGAAAGCGTTGCAGCGTGGCTAGCGGTTCGCCGGACGGATGCTTTTGTCCGCGTTCCGGACTGACGGTGGTAAAAATACAGCGGCTGCAGGGCTTGGCGACATCAAAAGTCACTTCGCCAATGCGGATCACCTTCCAGCTATCTTCCTCCCACGGCTCGGCGCCGGTGACGACCAGGTTAGGGCGAAACTGCTCCATACGTACGCTGGCCGTACAGCGCTGCTGCAGGTCGCGCAGCGAGGCTTCATTGGTGAGTAAATAGGGGTAACCGTCGGCAAAGGTGAGCGGGACGGCGTCATGGCGCTTAACGCGGCGGGTCAGCTGCGGTCCCAGCCAGCGAAGCTGAACCTGGCGATTAAAGAAGCCGCTAAGCCATTGGTTAACCGTTGACGGCGCAACCAGGGCGGTGAAATGGTTTCCCCACACCTCGGTAGGCTCGCCCTGAGGCGCGAAATCAGCGAAGCGAACGATCGCGCTGCTGCCGTCAGGAGCGGTCAGATGAACGCCGTCCTGCAGCGGGGAGGGGGTGAATTTCACCATCTGTGGAAACTGGCGGGCGGTAATAAAGGTGCCATCCGTTTCCGTCACCATAAACAGGCGATCGAAGGCCAGGCCGCTGATATCGGCAAACGCATGCGTCAGGCCAATTCCACGCATGGATTTGACGGGATGAATAAAAAGTCGCGATAGCGTTTTCATGCGTAGTCTCTGGGCTTAAAAATAAGCCTTTAACTTTATGACATGGGGCGCATATTGGCTATAATGCGCACCAATTTTCTTTTAGTAAAAGTGACGATATGAATTCTCTGTTTGCCAGTACGGCTCGTGGGCTTGAAGAGCTGTTAAAAACTGAACTGGAATCACTTGGCGCAGCGGACTGCCAGGTAGTCCAGGGCGGGGTCCATTTTCAGGGAGATACGCGCCTGCTGTATCAAAGCCTGATGTGGAGCCGGCTGGCCTCACGCATCATGCTGCCGTTAGGCCAGTGTAGCGTGTATAGCGATTTGGACCTGTACCTCGGTGTACAGGCCATTCCATGGACGGAGATTTTCACCCCTGACGCCACCTTCGCCGTGCATTTTAGCGGGCTGAACGATGAGATTCGCAACAGTCAGTACGGGGCGTTAAAGGTTAAAGATGCCATCGTCGACAGCTTCACGCGTAAAAATCTGCCGCGGCCGAACGTCGATCGCGAAAATCCCGATCTGCGAATCAACGTCTGGCTGAACAAAGAGACGGCGCATATCTCTTTAGATCTGAGCGGCGAAGGCCTGCATCTGCGCGGCTACCGCGACGGCACCGGGATGGCGCCGATCAAAGAGACGCTCGCTTCGGCGATCGTCATGCGTTCCGGCTGGGTGCCGGGAACGCCGCTGCTCGATCCGATGTGCGGTTCCGGTACGCTGCTGATCGAAGCCGCGATGCTGGCGACCGATCGCGCTCCAGGCCTGCATCGCGGCCACTGGGGCTTCAACGGCTGGGTCCAGCACGATGACGCGGTCTGGAAAGAGGTGAAGGCCGAAGCCCAGACCCGCGCCCGTAAAGGGCTGGCGGCATATGAGTCGCGTTTCTACGGGTCTGACGTCGACGCGCGGGTTATTGAACGCGCGCGCAGCAACGCCCGTCGCGCAGGCGTTGGCGAACTGATTGCGTTTGCAGCGAAAGATGTCGCTCAGCTCAGCAACCCGCTGCCGAAAGGCCCGTACGGGACCGTTATCAGCAACCCGCCGTACGGCGAACGTCTGGAAAGCGAGCCGGCGCTGATTGCCCTGCATAGCCTGCTTGGCCGGACGATGAAAAGTCAGTTTGGCGGCTGGAATCTGTCGCTGTTCAGCGCTTCTCCGGATCTGCTTAGCTGCCTGCAGCTGCGGGCAGACAAGCAGTTTAAGGCCAAAAACGGTCCGCTGGACTGCGTGCAGAAAAACTATCACGTTGCCGAAAACGAAGGCGGTAAAGCGGTATCGCTTGCCGAAGATTTCGCCAACCGCCTGCGCAAAAACCTGAAGAAATTTGAGAAGTGGGCGCGCCAGGAAGGTATTGAATGCTACCGCCTGTATGATGCCGATCTCCCGGAATATAACGTCGCTATCGACCGCTACGGCGAGTGGGTGGTGGTGCAGGAGTATGCGCCGCCGAAAACGGTCGATGCGCATAAAGCCCGCCAGCGTCTGTTTGATATTATCGCCGCGACGATTTCGGTATTAGGTATCGCGCCGAATAAGCTGGTGTTGAAAACCCGCGAACGGCAGAAAGGGAAAAACCAGTACCAGAAAATGGCTGAAAAAGGCGATTTTATCGAGGTACAGGAGTATAACGCTCGTCTGTGGGTCAACCTGACCGATTACCTAGATACCGGTCTGTTCCTCGACCACCGCATCGCGCGGCGTATGCTTGGTGAGATGAGCAAAGGCAAAGATTTCCTCAACCTCTTTGCCTATACCGGCAGCGCCAGCGTCCACGCCGGTCTTGGCGGCGCGCGCTCGACGACCACCGTCGATATGTCGCGCACCTACCTCGAGTGGGCCGAGCGAAATCTGCGTCTCAACGGGTTAACCGGCCGTTCGCACCGCCTGATGCAGGCCGATGTGCTGGGCTGGCTGCGCGAGAGCGATGAACAGTTCGACCTGATCTTTATCGATCCGCCGACGTTTTCTAACTCGAAGCGTATGGAAGAAACCTTCGACGTACAGAGCGATCACCTGCGCCTGCTGACCGATCTTAAACGTCTGCTGCGTAAAGGCGGCACGATTATGTTCTCGAACAATAAACGCGGTTTCCGTATGGATCATGACGGGCTGGCGCAGCTTGGACTGAAGGCGCAAGAAATTACGCAAAAAACGCAATCTCAGGATTTTGCCCGTAACCGTCAGATTCACAACTGCTGGCTGATTACTGCAGCCTGAAAGGAATAAAGAATGTCATTGATTAGTATGCATGGGGCCTGGCTCTCCTTCAGCGACTCTCCGCTGCTGGATAACGCCGAGTTGCATATCGAAGATAACGAGCGCGTGTGCCTGGTTGGGCGTAACGGCGCGGGCAAATCCACCCTGATGAAGATCCTCAACCGCGAGCAGGGTCTGGATGACGGGCGCATTATTTATGAACAGGATCTGGTCGTTGCGCGTCTGCAGCAGGATCCGCCGCGAAATATCGCGGGTACCGTGTACGACTTCGTTGCAGAAGGCATCGAAGAGCAGGCGGCGTACCTAAAAGGCTATCACGACGTTTCTCGTCTGGTGATGACCGACCCGAGCAACAAAAATTTAAACGAGCTGGCGCGTCTGCAGGATCTGCTGGACAACCTCGGTCTGTGGCAGCTGGAGAGCCGCATTAACGAAGTGCTGGAGCAGCTGGGCCTCGATGCCAACGCCGAGCTGGCCTCTCTGTCCGGCGGCTGGCTGCGTAAAGCGGCGCTCGGCCGCGCGCTGGTCAGCGGCCCGCGCGTGCTGCTGCTGGATGAACCGACTAACCACCTCGATATCGAAACTATCGACTGGCTGGAAGGCTTCCTGAAGACCTTCAAAGGCACCATCATTTTCATTTCGCACGACCGTTCATTTATTCGCAATATGGCGACGCGGATCGTCGATCTCGATCGCGGCAAGCTGGTGACCTATCCAGGCAACTACGATCAGTATCTGCTGGAAAAAGAAGAAGCGCTGCGGGTTGAAGAGCTGCAGAATGCGGAGTTCGATCGCAAGCTGGCGCAGGAAGAAGTCTGGATCCGCCAGGGGATCAAAGCGCGCCGTACCCGTAACGAAGGCCGCGTTCGCGCCCTGAAGGCGATGCGTCGCGAGCGCGGCGAACGCCGCGAAGTGATGGGCAGCGCGAAGATGCAGGTAGAAGAGGCTTCACGCTCGGGCAAAATTGTCTTCGAGATGGAGAACGTTAACTACCAGGTTGGCGGCAAGGTATTGGTCAAAGACTTCTCGGCACAGATTCAGCGCGGTGACAAAATAGCGCTGATTGGCCCTAACGGCTGCGGTAAAACTACGCTGCTGAAGCTGATGCTCGGTCAGCTGCAGGCGGACAGCGGACGAGTTCACGTCGGCACCAAGCTGGAAGTGGCCTACTTCGATCAGCACCGCGCCGAGCTGGACCCGGACCGGACGGTGATGGATAACCTCGCTGAAGGCAAGCAGGAAGTGCTGGTTAACGGCAAGCCGCGCCACGTGCTGGGCTATTTGCAGGACTTCCTGTTCCATCCGAAGCGGGCAATGACGCCGGTTCGCGCGCTGTCCGGCGGGGAGCGTAACCGTCTGCTGCTGGCGCGTCTGTTCCTGAAGCCCAGCAACCTGTTGATTCTCGATGAACCGACCAACGACCTGGATGTCGAAACCCTTGAGCTGCTGGAAGAGCTTATCGACGGCTACCAGGGCAGCGTGATGCTGGTCAGCCACGATCGTCAGTTTGTGGATAACACCGTCACCGAATGCTGGATCTTCGAAGGCGAGGGGCGCATCGGTCAGTACGTTGGCGGCTACCACGACGCGCGCGGACAGCAGTCGCAGTCTTTGGCGCAAAAACAGTCCGTGGCCAAAAAAAATGTTGAAGCCGCGCAGCCGAAAACGGAAAGTGTTAAACGTGCGGCGAGCAAACTAAGCTATAACCTTCAGCGTGAGCTGGAGCAGCTGCCGCAGCGTCTGGAAGAGCTGGAGGCCCGGCTGCAGAGTTTGCAGGATCAGGTCGCTGACGCCTCTTTCTTTGGTCAGTCGCATGACCATACGCAGCAGGTGCTGGCGCAGCTGGCCGAAGCGGAACAGGCCCTGGAAACGGCCTTTGAGCGCTGGGAATATCTCGAAGGATTAAAAAACGGCGCATAAGCTGAGGAGTTTTCATGTGCGATCATCATCATGCTGCGCGGCATATCCTGTGTCCACAATGTGATCTGCTGGTGGCGTTGCCCCGGCTGGAGCATCGCCAGAAAGCCGTATGTCCGCGTTGCGGCACAACGTTAACGACTTCATGGGACGCGCCTCGGCAGCGTCCCACTGCCTATGCGCTGGTCGCGTTGTTTATGCTGCTGCTGGCAAACCTGTTTCCCTTCGTCTACATGAACGTTGGGGGACTCAACAGTGAAATTGAGCTGCTGGAGATCCCCAACGTTCTGTTTAGCGAGAATTACGCCAGCCTCGGCACCTTCTTTCTCCTTTTTGTGCAGCTGGTGCCGGCCTTTTGCCTGATAACCATTTTGCTGTTGGTCAATCGCGTTCGTATGCCCGCAGCGCTAAAGGCGTTTCTGGCGCGAATTCTGTTCCACCTCAAAACCTGGGGAATGGCGGAAATCTTTCTCGCCGGGGTGCTGGTGAGCTTCGTGAAGCTAATGGCCTACGGCGATATTGGCGTTGGCCTGAGCTTTTTTCCCTGGTGTATGTTCTGCCTGCTGCAGCTGCGCGCGCTACAGTGCGTGGACCGGCGCTGGCTTTGGGACGACATCGCGCCAATGCCTGCGGTTAAACAGCCGCTGAAGGTTGGCGTGACGGGGATTCGCCAGGGCCTGCGCTCCTGTTCCTGCTGTACGGCCGTTTTACCCGCCGATGCAGCGGTATGCCCGCGCTGTCAGACGAAAGGGACGGTGCGGCGTAAGCATAGCCTGCAGTGGACGCTGGCCCTGCTGATCACCTCGTGCCTGCTCTATCTCCCCGCCAATATCATGCCCATTATGATAACCGACCTGCTGGGCGATAAAATGCCGTCTACGATCATGGCCGGGGTGATCCTGCTGTGGAGCGAAGGATCGTATCCGGTTGCGCTGGTGATATTCATCGCCAGTATTATGGTGCCGACGTTGAAAATGCTCGCGATTGGCTGGCTGTGCTGGAACGCCAACGGCAATGGTTCGCGTGATTCAGAGCGTATGCATCTGATTTATGAAGTAGTGGAGTTTGTTGGCCGCTGGTCAATGATTGATGTTTTTGTCATCGCTGTACTCTCGGCGCTGGTGCGCATGGGAGGGTTGATGAATATCTATCCTGCGATAGGGGCGGTGATGTTCGCGCTGGTTGTTGTGATGACAATGTTTTCAGCGATGACGTTCGACCCTCGTTTGTTGTGGGACCGTGAACCAGATTTAAGCCATGAGGAAATACAGCAGCATGGAAAATAATAGCGGAGAAGCAAAAGTGCAAAAGGTGAAGAACTGGTCACCAGTATGGATCTTCCCCATCGTCACTGTGCTAATCGGCGCGTGGATTCTTTTTTATCACTATAGCCATCAGGGGCCGGAGGTGACGCTGATCACCACCAACGCCGAGGGCATTGAGGGTGGTAAAACCCGGATTAAAAGCCGCAGCGTTGACGTCGGTGTGGTAGAAACCGCCACCCTGACGGACGATCTGACGCACGTAGAGATTAAGGCTCGCCTGAACTCCGGTATGCAGAAGCTTTTGCATCAGGACTCGGTGTTTTGGGTGGTAAAGCCGCAGGTGGGGCGTGAAGGGATCAGCGGCCTTGGGACGCTGTTATCCGGAGCCTATATTGAGCTTCAGCCTGGAACGAAAGGGGCGGATGCTGCGCAGTACCCGCTGCTGGACTCTCCGCCGCTGGCCTCGCCGGATGCGAAGGGTATCCGCATTCTGCTGGAAAGCAATAAAGCCGGCCAGCTCTCTCCCGGCGATCCGGTGCTCTTTCGCGGCTATCGGGTGGGGTCGGTCGAGACCAGCACCTTCGATCCGCAAAAGCGTAATATTACCTATCAGCTGTTCATCAACGCGCCAAACGATCGCCTGGTGACTACCAACGTTCGTTTCTGGAAAGATAGCGGTATTGCCGTGGATCTGACCTCGGCCGGGATGCGGGTGGAAATGGGCTCGCTGTCGACGCTGTTTGGCGGCGGGGTGAGTTTTGATATTCCGGAAGGGCTGGATCTTGGCGAACCGGTCGCGAACAAGACCGGCTACCATCTTTTTGATGACCAGAAAAGTATTCAGGATTCGGTCTTTACCCAGCACATCGACTACGTGATGTTCTTCAAAGATTCGATCCGCGGGCTTCAGCCCGGCGCGCCGGTGGAGTTCCGCGGGATACGCCTGGGCACGGTCGGCAAGGTACCGTTCTTTATTCCAGGACTGCATCAGCGGCTGAATGACGATTATCGCATTCCGGTAGAGGTGCGCATTGAGCCGGAACGGCTGATCAACCAGCTTGGTGACGATCCGAATATTCGCACCCATATGGACGATCTGATCAATCGCGGCCTGCGCGGTTCGCTTAAAACCGGCAACCTGATTACCGGCGCGCTGTATATCGATCTCGACTTCTATCCCAAAGCGCCTCCGCGCGGCAGCATGCATGAGTTTGGCTCTTATCCGATCATTCCAACGGTTAGCGGCGGCCTCGCGCAAATTCAGCAGCGCCTGATGGATGCGCTGGATAAGATTAACAATCTGCCGATTAACCCGCTGCTGGAGCAGGCGACCAGTACGCTGGCGCAGAGCGAAAAAACGATGCAGCACGTTCAGGCAACGCTGGATAGCTTGAATAAGATCACCTCAAGCCAGTCGATGCAGCAGCTGCCTGGTGATATGCAGAATACGCTGCGCGAACTGAACCGCAGTATGCAGGGCTTCCAGCCGGGGTCCGCGGCGTACAATAAGATGGTTGCGGATATGCAGCGACTGGATCAGGTTCTTCGTGAACTGCAGCCGGTACTGAAAACGCTCAATGATAAGAGCAACGCGCTGGTATTTGAGGCCAAGGGTAAAAAAGATCCGCAGCCGAAGGGAGCGAAATAATGAAAAAGTGGTTAGTAGCGGCAGCGGTATGCGCGCTGGCGGCCTGCAGCAGTAGCGGGGAGGATAAAACCTACTATCAGCTGCCTGTCGCCCAAAGCGGTGCGCAAAGCGCCACCCACGAGGGGAAGAACCTGCTGTGGGTTGAACAGGTCACTATCCCGGACTATCTGGCGGGCAACGGGGTGGTCTACCAGACCACCGACGTGCAGTACGTCATTGCGAGTAATAATCTGTGGGCCAGCCCGCTCGATCAGCAGCTGCGCACCGCGCTGGTTGCGAATTTAAGCAATCAGCTGCCCGGCTGGGTGGTGGCATCGCAGCCGCTGGGCAACGAGCAGGATACGCTTAACGTTTCCGTTAACGGCTTTCATGGCCGGTACGACGGGCGGGTTATCGTCAGCGGTGAATGGCTGCTGAAGCATCAGGGCCAGCTGATTAAGCGTCCGTTTAATATTGAGCTGAAGCAGCAGCAGGACGGTTACGATGCGATGGTGAAAACGATGGCTCAGGCCTGGGCTCAGGAAGCGACCGCTATTGCCAGCGAGCTGAATCGCCTGCCATAAGCAAAATGAATGAAGCTAAACCGCCGCCGTGGTCTGAAAAACCGCGGCGGTTTTTTATTTGCCTCGTCAGATTGTTACTTGTGCTGGTTCACAGTTTTTGTACAAATGAACTTTCATGTAGCTCACAATTATGACAATGGCGTGAATTTTGCGCATTGACGTTACCTCTGATTCGCGGTATTCGTTAACCGTGGTTGCATATTTAGTGACCACTGTTTTCTTTTCCACCAGATCAAAGAATGAGGGAAACGAGGCATGAAGAGACAAAAACGAGATCGCCTGGAACGGGCACATCAACGTGGATATCAGGCCGGGATAACCGGAAGATCGAAAGAAATGTGTCCCTACCAGACCCTGAATCAAAGGTCCTACTGGCTAGGAGGCTGGCGAGAAGCCATGGAGGACAGGGTACAAACTGCCTGACTGTCTCTTTAAAAAAGAAGCCTCCGCAAGCGGGGGCTTCGCCTTTTTAAGCGTTGCTGCTAATCAGAACGCAGAAGTGTCCTGGAACAGGCCCACTTTCAGATCGGCCGCGGTGTAGATCAGACGATCGTCAACCAGCACTTCACCATCCGCCAGGCCCATAATCAGACGACGGTTAACAACGCGTTTAAAGTGAATACGATAGGTCACTTTCTTCGCAGTCGGCAGCACCTGGCCGGTGAATTTAACTTCACCCACGCCCAGCGCGCGGCCTTTGCCTTCGCCACCGAGCCAGCCCAGATAGAAGCCAACGAGCTGCCACATTGCGTCCAGGCCCAGGCAGCCCGGCATGACCGGATCGCCGATAAAGTGGCAACCGAAGAACCACAGGTCCGGGTTGATATCGAGTTCTGCTTCGACATAACCTTTATCGTAGTTACCACCGGTTTCGGTCATTTTGATGACGCGGTCCATCATCAGCATACTTGGCGCGGGCAGCTGCGGGCCTTTTGCGCCAAACAGTTCACCACGGCCAGAGGCAAGAAGGTCTTCTTTCGTATAGGATTCGCGTTTATCTACCATGTTTTCAGTAAGCCTTATTTTGAGTTCGGGACGCAGGATAGCTAACACGTGTAAGCTGAACAAGTCCGATCAGTTAGAACCTGAACCACCTAACCAGCGTAGCGGCCACGGAAAACGATGACGACTCTCTTGCTGCGTCGCCTGCGCAATCCGCTCCTGAATGGTTTGCCGTAAAGTTTGCCCCTCGCCATCCCACAACAGCTGGGTCAGCATGGGCAGCGCTTCCGTAACGTCTTCCACCGCCCAGATGGAAAACTTCTCTTCAGCGACAGCCTGCTGTAGTTCTGGCGCCAGGCTCAGATGGCGAACATTCGCCGCAGGAATGATGACTCCCTGTTTGCCGGTCAGCTCGCGCTGCTGGCAAATGGTGAAGAAGCCTTCAATTTTTTCGTTAAGCCCGCCCACCGGCTGTACGCGACCGAACTGATCGACTGAACCGGTGACGGCGATACTCTGATTAATGGGCACGCCGGCCAGCGCGCTGATTAAGGCGCACAGTTCGGCCATAGAGGCGCTATCCCCGTCCACTTCGCTGTAGGATTGCTCAAAGGTCAGCGATGCGGAGAAGGGGAGCTGCTGCTCGAGTTCGAGTTCGGACATCAGGAACGCCTGCATAATCATCATGCCTTTGGCATGAATATTGCCGCCCAGCTCGGCCTTGCGTTCAACGTCGATGAACTCACCGTCGCCGATATGTACGACGCAGCTGATGCGCGATGGCTCGCCAAAGGCCCGCGGATGACCGGGGAATTCGATGACCGACAGCGCGTTGATTTGCCCGATGCATTCACCTTCGGTCTCAATCAAAATTTGTTCTTGCAGGATTTCATCCTGGATCCGCTCGGCAAGATAGCCTTCGCGCCATTCGCGACGTGCCAGCATGGTCTGCATCTCTTCCGCGGAGATAAGCTCATCTTCGCAGAAGGCGGCGGCTTCGCGCAGCTGGCGGGCAATCCACAGCGGACACAGCGGCAGCGTTTCCTGATCGCCGGTGTAGCGTGCGCCTTCCTGAATCAGCTGCGGCCAGGCATCGGCGGCCAGCCCGGGCAGCTCAAGCTGCTGCGCGTTTTGCCACACCCACTGACACCACTGTTTCAGGGTGTCGCCATCCGCGATTTGCAGATTATCTTCATACTCGCTGTAAATCGCCTGGGCCGAGAGCTCGGGTTCCATATCCTGAAAATCAGCCAATGAATCTCGTTCACCAACCAGAATTATCTTCAGATTGAGCGGCATCGATGGAATGCTGACCGGCAGCGGGCGAGACTCATCGATGGACAGCCAGTCAAAGCGCTGGCGGGTAACGATGTTCTTCAGGCGCATCCACAGCAGCGGTTGGGCTAATAGCGCGCGCAGGGCGATAATAAGCACGCCGCCGTTGCTACGATGTACCAGGCCCGGCTGCAGGGATATTTCGCCGTTAAACTGGCGCACGCAGCCAAAAAGCTGCTCTGCTTCAATCCAGTCGGCTGATTCAACCGGCGCGGTGCTGGCAAAATTATCATCGGCGCTTTTTGCCGGTGAAAGGGTGACGTTTCCACCGTTAATCTGGTAACGCACGCCGTAAAGAGGCGCGGCCGGCTGGTATAAGCTGCGGGTTTCTGCGGCTAACCACTGCAGGTATTCCGGTTCTTCCGGAGCCTTAACCAGCATGAACGGAGAAATGGTCGGAGTCACCAGAAGCTGCTCCAACGCATAGAATAAACGGGGCTGCAGTTCGCCTGACAGGGAAGCCTCTGGCTGGGCTAAATCAGCTTGTGTAAACAGCGCCTGATAACTTTCCGTATCAGGAGCAAGGTCGTTTCGGGTAAGTTTCGTAATGGTCAAAGTCGCTGTTTTTTAGTGAGATGTAAAACGCGCGATTATACCTTATGCCGCGTCTGAGCACACGGAGGATCGTGTTTGCGTTAACGATAACGACGTAACGCATATCACGAATGATGATTTATTCTCAGCACATCGAGAAAAAACTGATATCCTGAAGTGAGTTACACGGTCACATTGAGATCGCAATGAAATATCAACAACTGGAAAATCTTGAAAGCGGCTGGAAATGGAAATATCTGGTTAAAAAGCACCGGGAAGGTGAGCTGATTACCCGCTATATTGAAGCCAGCGCAGCGCAAGCCGCGGTCGATGTCTTACTGACGCTCGAAAATGAACCTGTTCTGGTGAACGCCTGGATTGAGCAGCATATTAATCCGGAGCTAATGAACCGGATGAAGCAGACTATCCGCGCGCGGCGAAAGCGTCATTTTAACGCTGAGCATCAGCATACGCGCAAAAAGTCTATCGATCTGGAGTTTGTGGTCTGGCAGCGTCTCGCTGGCCTGGCGCAGCGACGGGGAAAAACGCTGTCGGAAACTATCGTACAGCTGATTGAGGACGCGGAGCATAAAGAGAAGTATGCCAGCAAGATGTCCAGCCTGAAGCGCGATCTGCAGGTATTGCTTGGTAAGGAGTAGCCCGGAAGGCTGATAGGGTGCGCGCGGGCGCTTTTCGCGCTGAGGCTAAATTTGAGACAAAAAAAACCCCGCATCAGCGGGGTTTTTTATCGGTAGTAAAACTTAAGCCTGCGGCTGAGCTACTACTTCTTTGTAACCTTTAACTTCGATCTCTACGCGACGATCCGGAGCCAGGCAATCGATCAGTGCAGCGCGAGCTTTCACGTTGTCACAGGTGTTGCCAGTAACTGGGTTGGATTCGCCCATACCGCGAGCGGAGATTTTACCAGCCGGGATACCTTTAGAAACCAGGTAATCAACAACGGACTGAGCACGTTTCTCAGACAGCTGCTGGTTGTAAGCGTCAGAACCGATGCGGTCAGTGTAGCCCAGAACAACTGCGGAACCGTCTTTCGGATCCATGTTGCTCAGCTGGGTGTACAGCTGATCCAGAGCCTGCTGGCCTTCCGGTTTCAGGGTAGATTTGTTGAAGTTGAACAGTACGTCAGACTTCAGAGTGAAGTGCTTGGTAGTCACTTCCGGAGCCGGAGCCGGAGCAGGAGCTACAACCGGAGCTGCTTCTTCCTGACCGAAACGGTAGGAAACACCTACGCTCAGCATGCCGTTATCAGGACGTGTGCCAACGGTACCTGCATCACCGATGTTGTTAACCCACTGGTATTCCAGACGAGTAGCGATGTCGCGAGTCATTGCCCACTCGATACCACCAGCAAATACCGGGGATACGCCAGTGTCGTGTTCGCTGCGGGAAGTACCGGTGGAACCGTAGTTACCCTTCGAATCTGCACGCCAGACCATACCACCCAGACGGGTGTAGATGTCCAGATCGTCAGTGATCGGGTAACCCAGTTTAGCAGTCAGCTGAACGCCCTGAGCTTTGAAAGCGCCGTTATCAACGCTGCCTTTATAGGCCATACGTCCCAGCCAGTCGTAACCCATTTCGAAACCGAGGTACGGGTTAACCTGATAGCCACCGAACGCACCAGCACCCAGCTGATCGTTACGGGTCGGGCCATTGTTGTTCTGGAAACCGTTACCGTAGAAACCGGTATCGTGATACTGGGACCAGCCCAGTTTACCACCTGCATACCAGGTGTTATCTTTCGGTGCGGCCTGCGCTACGGTAGCGAAGCCAGCCAGTGCCACTGCAATCGCGATAGCTGTCTTTTTCATTTTCTGCGCCTCATTATCATCCAAAATTCGCCATGAAGTTACAAAAGACCTCACGGTTAGATCCTTCACCCGGGGCGTGACTTGTTGTTAACTATGCTGATACATGCAGCGTAAGCCGATCACCCCTGGCGATGTAAAGTCTACAACTTAGTTCGAAACTTACAAGTGTGAACTCCGTCAGGCATATGAAAAAAAAGGGTTGTATACACAATATTTAACAAATATGGTTAGTTTTCGTTCGCCGATAAAACCTGCGAGACCGCATCAGACAGGCATCCGCACAAAAACAACCCTTATTAAAGCACGTCCTTGTACTGCGCAAAAAAAATTCCAGGATTAATCCTAATTTGGCTTAATGATACAAATTAGAGTGAATTTTTAGCCCGCTCAGTTGTCTCCCATGCTGGCTTGTATTTCCCACTGGCCTCATGATAAACCCCATCGCATGACCTTCTTCCGCGGCATTAACCAGCCGTTCATGTTCTTCGGCCGTCAGTTCATCCGCCAGCCAGCCGATTACTACGCTATAGTTACCCGTGCGCAGGGCGCGTATCATTGATTCTACCGTATTGAACGGGGAGAGCTGGTTTATCTGCATGACTTTCGATAGCGGCAGGCCGGAGGATTGCACCCACTCGCGGCTCAGCTTCTGTTTTGGCGTTAGCCAGAGCTGCCAGCGGGATTGCTGACCTAGCTGCTGTAATAAAGGAAGCAGCAGTAGCTGTGTCATCATCGGCTGATCTTCACGGTAGACAATCTCACTAATCAGCCCGCTGGCTGGTTGTTCGACGGCGTCATGGGAGTGGCGACGTACTGAAGCAGAAGTCAGTGATGAACGATTTGCGTAAGCTGAAGTAAGCATTGTCTATTTCCGCCTGTAGTTACTGTATGCATATACAGTATATCCGGGCGGCGAAAAGATCAACCTCATTTATCGTGCTGTCGCTCGAAATTTGTTCGACATTGTCGGCCGCGTTGGCGAAGACCTGCTCTCGCCGCGGTAACCCCGCGGCATAAATTTTTGGCGACAGAAACCTCAAACCGCGCAAGCGTACCTGCGTATCTCTTTACGCACCCCCGGCGCAGCGCTGCTCTTCCCAGGCACAAACTATTTGTGCAACTATTAATTGATGCTCCGGTTATATTTTATTTTTAATACATCCGCTTTCGCCGAAGAGTAATTTCTTGAAAGCACCTCGCAAAATGGTGAGTTGCCTGAGTGGAACGTTAAAATCATCTTGCCGCAATAAAGGAACTCACTTATTTTCTGAACTAACGGATCCGTTAACTAAATTACTCCGTATTCGCATGATTAACCAAGGAATAATCATGAAAAAAATCTCATCCCTGCGGTTTCATAAATTTCAGAAGTGCTTATCGCCATTAGGAAAAATAATCTGCCGTCCTTTGTTTGGTGGCTATAGCCTGGCAATAGACGACACCGTATTTGCGATGGTTGCAGAGGGGGAAATCTATCTTAAGATTTGTGAGCAGGGCGCCGCGTATTGTGTCGCCCACGCAAATCCACTTTTAAAAATGCGTAAAAACGGGCGCCCAATTTTTCTAAAATACTATCAGATAAATGAAACGCTTTGGTGTGACAGTAAAATGCTTTTCAAACTATCGTCGCTTTCATTACAGACCGCTCAAAGAGAAAAGAACCAGCAGCGTTATTCTGGCAGGTTGAAAGATCTGCCAAATATTAGTTTCCACATGGAGCTACTATTAATTAACTCCGGCGTAATAGATCAGCAGGCGCTGCGCCTTATTGGCGCGCAGCGTGCGTGGCTTAAGCTGCGAGAGTCGAATAAAGCGCTGACGCTGAATATTCTCTATTCGCTGGAAGGGGCCATTACCGGGGTTCATGCCGCCGCGCTCCCGACGGCACGGCGCCAGGAGTTGCAGGAATGGGCTCTCAACCAGCGGTAAGATAGGCCGCGATTTACTCGGGCCGAACGGCCACCTGCTGTTGGAGGCGGCAGATTTCCGGTAATAGCGCTAACAGCAGACCGATTTGCTGGAGCACCAGCGGCTCTTTGCTATCGGCACGAGGTTCGAGGTGTTGGATCCGGGTCTGCAGGCGGGTGAGCGCCTGCTGTACCCGCTGTTCGTCGGCCGGGGAATGATGTAGCGCATCATCCACATAGCAGACGGCGTCATCCAGCAGCGCCAGAGTCTCGGGCGTGGTCAGCTTTTCACGGTGCGCGCCCAGCGCTGAAATATAGCTGGTGAAGGTATGATTCAGGCAAAGCAAGCGGAAGGCCGTTTCGCGGATGTCGGCATTTGCCCGCGGCTCCGTTGATAAATTTGATACCACTGAGGCCAGCTCGCCGTCCCGACTATGGGCATCCCGGCGCGCAACCCGATATGCCAGACGGTTATCGCGCCCCTGATGATACTGTTCAAGAATCGCGTCCAGGTATCGGCAGTTGGCGTTTATGGCCTGATCCAGAACCCGCGGCAGGTTACGGAATTTCCAGTCCGGCCAAATAAAGCTGACCGCAGCCCAGGCAATCGCACAGCCGATGAGGGTATCGAAGATGCGCGGCAGGGCGACCTCGAAGCCTTCTCCCAGCAGGTTAAAGCACAGCAGAACCAGCAGGGTAATGAACATTGTGGCGTGGGCATATTGTACATTGCGAAAGGCAAAGAACAGGACGCCGGTAAGGACGATCAGCAGCAGCTGGCCTTCCACCGAGGGAACCAGCAGCAGTATCGGTAGACCGATAGCCACACCCACCAGGGTGCCAATAATCCTCAGGGCCAGGCGGTGACGGGTCGCGTTATAGTTTGGCTGACAAACAAACAGGCTGGTCAGCAGTATCCAGTAGCCGTGATTTAGCCCGGTTAGCTGGATAAACGCGTAGCCTGCGCATAGTACCAACGACATCCTCACCGCGTGGCGAAAGAGGGCCGATTCCGGTGACAGGTTGCGGCGTAACCGCAGCCAGATATCGCTAAAGCCGCTAAGCTGGTCCTCCGCGAGCAAATTCTCCGTAGTACCGTGCGCTGGCGCGGCAACCTGAGCGGACTCAATAGTTGCCAGCTGGGCGTCAATCGCTCTCAGGTTATTCAGCAGGAAGCCCAACGCTTTGACCTGCTCAAGGGGTTCTCCGCTGGCACGCACGCGGTCGAGGGCGGCATCAAGATGCATAAACGCGCGCTCGAAATGCGCATCGTGCTGGTACGGTTCGCGCAGCAAAATAGCGCGGGACAATTTCTGACAGGCCTGGGCCTGCATCGACAGCATACGCTGAAAGCGAAACATGATGTCACTGTAGCGAAAACGATCGCGTAGCGTTTGATACTGGATATGCGATGAGCTGGCGCGCTCGTGGATATCCTGGGCAACGAAGTAATACTGCAGCGTCCGTCGGGTGCCTCGCTGCCCGCGGTCGCCGCGCAGACGGGTGAGCAGCGACGTTTTAGTCTGGTTGAGCGTCGTCACCAGCAGGCCATTCGCGATGGCCAAATCGTAGAGTGGAGCCTGGCTTTCATCTTCAATATCCGGGTCAAACATGCGGGATTTGAGATCCAGATAGCGCGCCAGCAGCTCATAGCTGCGCGCAAGATTGTCCTGAAGCGGGCGAATCGGGAAGATGATATGTCCGGCCAGCGTCAGCAGGTTGTACCAGACGGCACCGGTCAGCAGAAATAGCGGCTGTAGATACCAGCGATCGTAGAGCGTGACCCCCAGCATGGTGTAGATAGCGATCAGCAGAGCGCCGAAGGCGATCGTGGCGTAACGCTGTCCCAGGCCCCCGAGTAAAATAAATCCGGTGGTAGAGAGGGTTAAACCGATCGCAAATAGCCACGGCCAGGGGAAAAGGAGCTCCACCGAAGCCGATGCGATAAAAAAGCACACCAGGGTGATGGCCAGGTTGCGTAACCGCCCGGTCAGGCGGTCGTCGAGATCGGTTAACGCGGCGGCAACTACCCCCAACGTTAATGGAATAGTTAGTTTTACTTCGCCAAGCCACCATGGAACGGCGGTTGTGCCGCAAAGTGCGACAAAAATCCTGGCGTTATAGAGCCAGGCGCTGTTCCATGTATAACGGCGTAGCAGGGGGCTAAGCATGTCAGTATTCCGTCCGATTACTGGAAGCGACGGCGCGCATTGGCTTCGCGAGCGGCACGCGCGGTTTCGACGGAAACAACCCGACGTCCCACAGGCCACAGCGCAATGGCGGCGATTTTAAAGTTGGCGATACCAACCGGGATACCAATAATGGTCAGACACTGGGCGATGCCGCTAAAGATATGCATCAGGCACAGCCACCAGCCGAAGAAAATAAACCATAAAATATTCAGCACGGTACCGCCTGCATTCAGCAGGCTGTTTTTGCCCTGAGGCTCGAGTTCATCGACGTGAATGGCTTCATTCCCATAGGGGAGGAGGGAGAGTCGGGTAATTTCCCAGCATGAGCGGGTCAGCGGCAGCGTGAAGATCAGAATAATGCTGACCAGCGTCGCCAGCAGCCAGCCCAGCGTGGTGGCGAAACCACCGAGGATAAAGTTCAAAATATTCAGAATGGTACGCATAACCCCTCCGTTCACTCCTGTGGATAATAAGACCCGGCCATTGTAACGTTTTTTACGCTGGAGCACCCGGTCGCTGGCGGTTAAACTTAAAAACATCCAACCTGATTGAAATTCGGCATGATATGGAACTTAAAGCGACAACATTGGGCAAACGCATGGCACAGCATCCCTATGATAGGGTGCAGCTGCTTAACGCCGGAGTAAAGGTTTCCGGTGATAGCCACGAGTATCTTATACCTTTCAATCAGTTATTGTCAGTTCATTGTCGGCGCGGTCTGGTCTGGGGCGAACTGGAGTTCGTGCTTCCGGATGGCAAAGTCGTGCGTTTGCATGGTACCGAATGGAATGAAACCCAGCGTTTCTTTCATCATCTGAATACGTTATGGCAGCAGTGGAGCGCGGAAATGAGCATCATTGCCGCCGACGTACTGAGCCAGCAGCTGGCTGAGATCGCCCGCTCCAGCGCAGAAGGCAAATGGTTGACCCGTCAGCAGGTTAGCGACGTGCAGGGTAAAATTCGCCGGGCGCTCACCGGGCTGCCGATACCGACCAGCCGACTTGACGCTTTCGACAACTGCCGCGAGCCGTGGCGTCAATGTCAGAGCTGGCTGGGTGACACCGAGGTGGCCAGACTGGCCCACAATCAGGCTTTCACTGAGTCGATGCTGGAACAGTACGGCGCATTTTTTGCGGGCGTGGAGTCTTCACCGCTTAACCCGGCGCAGGCGCGTGCGGTGGTTAACGGCGAGCGTTCTCTGCTGGTTCTTGCCGGCGCCGGCAGCGGCAAGACGTCGGTGCTGGTTGCCCGTGCCGGATGGCTGATCACAAGAGGTGAAGCGGCGGCTGAGCAGATTCTGCTGCTGGCGTTTGGTCGCCAGGCGGCGCTGGAAATGGATGAACGCATTCGCGAGCGGCTGAGCACCGATGATATTTCGGCGCGGACATTTCATTCACTGGCTCTGCATATTATTCAGCAGGGCAGTAAGAAAGTCCCGTCTGTTAGCCAGCTCGAGAGCGACAGCCCGGCGCGTCAGGCGCTGCTGCTGAAAAACTGGCAGCAGCAGTGCCAGGAGAAAAAAGCTCACGCCAAAGGCTGGCGACAGTGGCTGGAAGACGAGATGGGCTGGCAGGTGCCGGAAAACGATTTCTGGCAGGATAAAAAAATACAGCGACGAATGGCGAGTCGCCTCGATCGCTGGGTCAGCCTGATGCGTATGCACGGCGGCTCACAGGCGGAGATGATTGCCGGCGCGCCGGAGGAGATACGCGAGCTTTTTGCTAAGCGCGTAAAATTAATGGCTCCGCTGCTGAAGGCGTGGAAAACGGCGCTGAAAGAGGAAAATGCGGTCGATTTCTCCGGCCTGATCCATCAGGCCATCAATATTCTTGATAAAGGACGCTTTGTCAGCCCGTGGAAGCATATTCTGGTCGATGAATTTCAGGATATTTCACCGCAGCGGGCCTCGCTGCTGGCCGCGCTGCGCCGGCAAAATACCCAGACCACGCTCTTTGCGGTCGGCGACGACTGGCAGGCAATCTATCGCTTTAGCGGCGCCCAGCTTTCGCTGACTACAGCGTTCAACCACTATTTTGGCGAAGGGGATTGCTGCGCGCTGGATACCACATATCGCTTTAATGGCCGCATTGGTGAAGTGGCGAACGGCTTTATTCAACAAAACCCGCACCAGCTGAGCAAGCCGCTCAACAGCCTGACCGCCGGGGATAAAAAGGCCGTTACGCTGCTGGCGGACGATAAGCTTGATGATTTGCTCGATAAGCTGAGCGGCTACGTGAAACCAGACCAGCGGATCCTGCTATTGGCGCGCTACCATCATCTGAAACCCGCCGCGCTGGAGAAGGCCGCTACGCGATGGCCGAATCTGCAGCTCGATTTTATGACGATCCATGCCAGCAAAGGGCAGCAGGCGGATTACGTGATTGTCCTTGGGCTTCAGGATGGCGATGATGCGTTCCCGGCTCCGGCGCGGGAGTCGATCATGGAAGAGGCGCTGCTGCCGCAGCCGGAGGATTTTCCCGATGCAGAAGAGCGGCGCTTGCTGTACGTTGCCGTCACGCGTGCGCGTCTTCGCGTTTGGCTGCTGTTCAACAAAGAGCGGCCGTCTGCGTTTGTGGAGATGCTGGAAGCGCTGGATGTACCGGTAGCAAGAAAACCGTAACGGCTGGCGGCCTGGCCGCCAGCGGGGTTTACTTAAGACGTTCCGCCAGGTAACGCTGATAATCCGGGATCAGAATATCGAGAGGCTCGCCAAAGTGCGGCGACAGGATAATAAAGTCGGCGGTTGAAGCATTGGTCGCAACGGGAATGTTCCATACCGTCGCCAGGCGCAGCAGCGCCTTAACGTCCGGGTCGTGAGGCACGGCGTTTAGCGGATCCCAGAAGAAAATCAGTACATCAATTTTCCCTTCTGCAATCAGCGCGCCGACCTGCTGGTCGCCGCCCATCGGGCCGCTGAGCATCGCGTTAACTTCAAGCCCGGTTGCCCGGGAGATGAGATTTCCGGTGGTGCCTGTTGCGTAGAGTTCGTGTTGAGCCAGCAGCGCCTGGTGGCGAGCAACCCACTTCATCAGCATATCTTTACAGTGATCGTGAGCAACCAGAGCGATATGTTTGCGCGCGGGTAGCGTACGTGTCGTCAGTTCCATAATTTCATTCCACATTTTAGCCTGCAGACAGATTACTGGAAGTGACTGTTGCTGCAAGCATCAGGGTGAAAAATTTTGACGTACCCGTTAGTCAGGGTAGATGGCCGGTTAGCCTGGATTAGCTTACACTTGGGCTAAATAGCGGGAGGATAAAATGAAAGAGAACGATATCGCAGGCATTCTGACCTCAACACGGACTATTGCGCTGGTGGGAGCCAGCGACAAACCGGACCGCCCAAGCTATCGGGTGATGAAGTATCTGCTGGAGCAGGGGTATCACGTGATCCCGGTTTCGCCGAAGGTAGCGGGTAAAACGCTACTGGGGCAACAGGGCTACGCAACGCTGGCAGATGTTGCGGAAAAAGTGGATATGGTCGACGTATTTCGCAACTCCGATGCGGCGCTGGGCGTTGCTCAGGAGGCCATCGCCATCGGTGCGAAAACGCTGTGGCTGCAGCTAGGCGTGATTAACGAGCAGGCGGCTGTTCTGGCACGAGAGGCAGGGCTAAACGTGGTGATGGATCGCTGTCCGGCGATTGAAATCCCGAGATTAGGTCTGGCGAAGTAAATAAAAACCCCGCCGTTGCGGGGTTTTTTTGCTAGTTGCGCAGTCGAGGCGCCTGGAGCTGCTGGCGAATGGTCCTCGCCAGCTCGTCCATTGACGGCTGCTCCGGATGCTCATCGCTGGGCTCGCTGCTGAGCTGCGCTTCGGCAAGATAGGTGTGAACGGGCTGGCCATCCTCATCTTCCATCACCACATGATACCAGGGCGATGCCCGCAGCTCGTCATTGGCCGCAATTTCGTCCTCCGCCGGTTCTGCAAGCGAATATTCTGGATCGATATCAACAACCACGCCGAGGAAGCCTAACAGCGTATGGCGAACCTGCTGGCCGATACCGAATTTGCTGGCAATCATAGGCACCTCCTGGGAAACGTTATTACCTGCTATATGCGGGCAACGTTCCGCTTTTCAAGTTACATGATGCGGCAGGCAAACCCTTTCAGATACAGACCTTCCGGGTAGGTTGCGATCACGGGATGGTCGGCAGCCTGGCGGAACTGTTCTATAAATTGTACATCACGTCCGGCGTCAATTGCGGCATCGGCGATGATTTTCTGAAATAAATCGGTAGCCATCAGACCCGAGCAGGAGAAGGTCAGCAGGATCCCGCCGGGATTGAGCAACTGGATAGCCAGCATGTTGATATCTTTATAGCCGCGGCAGGCGCCCATCAGCTGGCTTTTGTTCTCAACAAACTTCGGCGGATCCATCACGATCACATCAAATTTTTCATTCTGGTCACGATACTTACGCAGCAGCTTAAAGACGTCATCGCGGACAAATTCAGCTTTGGAGAGATCGAGCTGGTTCAGTTCGATATTCTGCTTCGCCACGTCCAGCGCTTCCTGGGAGGTATCGACGCTGATCACCTGGCTACAGCCGCCCATCAGCGCGGAAACGGCGAAACCGCCGGTATAGGAGAAGCAGTTGAGGACGCGTTTGTCGGCGACGTAGCGGCGGGTCGCCAGGCGGCTATCGCGCTGATCGAGATAGTAGCCGGTTTTATGGCCGCCCTGAATATCCACCAGCAGCTGCATTCCGTGCTCGGTGATGGGCAGCAGCGCAGGCGGCATTTCGCCGGTAACCAGGCCCTGCGCCAGATCCAAACCCTCTTTTTTACGTACCGCGACATCGCTGCGATCGTAAATGGAACAGGCGGGGAACAGGGTCTGTAGCGCGCTAACGATGGACGCGCGCTGATATTCTGCGCCGGCGCTGAGCAGCTGCAGAACGAAAAAATTGCCGAAGCGGTCAATCGTTACGCCCGGAAGCCCGTCGGATTCGCCGGCAATCAGACGATAGCTGTCGAGGCCATCGCGGGCCGCCAGCCATTCGCGCCAGGTTTGCGCCTGCTGCAGACGGCGTTCGAAAAAGGCAATATCGATCTCCTCGTTGCGGTCAAAACTCCAGACGCGCGCGCGGATCTGCGATGACGGAGAGAACGCGCCGCGAGCAAGCCATTTCCCCTGCGAATCAACGATATCGATAGTTTCGCCGGAACGGGCTTTACCTTCCATACGGGCGACGGCGCCGGAGAAAATCCAGGGGTGGCGACGCAGCAGGGATTTCTCGCGTCCTTTGGTCAACACTAAGCGGGGGAAAATGGAATCTGTCATGGGGCTACCTTTAGCAACGGGAATGTCGGCACCGAAAAATGGCGCGTAGGTTAGCACATGTGGCCGCCGCAAGCACCATGCCCGCTGCGCGAGCAGGTGAGCGTTTCGGCACAAAACACAGGCACTTTGGCACAATAAAAATCACCCGCGGATCTTACAGTGTTTTCCTCAACCCAATGGAGGAAAATGCAATGAAAACAGGATTTGGCTTAGCTGCGGCCTTGATGTTAGCGATGAGCGGCAGCGCGGCGGCGGCGCAGTTTCAGGTGACCAGCGGCGATATGCGGGATGAAGGAAGCCTCGCTCAGGCACATTGGTTCAGCGGTTTTGGCTGCACCGGCGGCAACGTCTCGCCGCAGCTGGCCTGGAAAAATGCGCCGCCGGGGACCCGTAGTTTTGCCGTCACTGCCTATGACCCGGATGCGCCAACCGGCAGCGGCTGGTGGCACTGGACGGTGGTGAATATCAGCAGCAGCGTGGCAAGTTTAGCCGCTGGCGCCGGAGATAAAAACAACGCTAAACTGCCGGACGGAGCGGTTCAGGGACGCAATGATTTTGGCTATGCCGGATTTGGCGGCGCCTGTCCGCCCGCCGGCGATAAGCCTCACCGCTACCGCTTTACCGTGTGGGCGCTTGATACGCCGACATTACCCGTTGATGCACAGGCCAGCGGCGCGTTGGTCGGATTTATGTTGCATAGCCACGCTATCGCCAGCGCGCAGCTGACGGCAAGGGCAGGGCGCTAAACCCGTAAGGAGGCCAGATGCAGAATATAAACTTTCGCCATAACGCCTTAACCGCGGCGGAAATTACCTCCCGGCGCCTGTATAAACTGCATCGCGTGACGCTGTTTACTCCCGCTCTGTGCCGGGTCAATCGCGGCAGCAAAATTATCGTTCAGGGCGTAAGCCAGATGCTGGCCACGCCGCAGCAGCTGATTATTCTGCCGGCCGATCTTGAGCTCGAGGTGATTAATCAGCCGGATAACGGGCTGTTTTGCTCCGATCTACTCTCTCTGACGCCAGAACTGCTGGCGGATTTTAAAGCTCGCTATATGAGTGAGCCGCAGCCCGGGCGACTTACCTCCCTGTGCGCGCCGGCGACTCCCGATCTGGTGTTTATGTGGCAAAACGTCCTGCAGGCGGTACGCAGCGGATTATCGGCCGAGCTGCAGCATCACCAGGCGATGGGACTATTGCTGGCGCTGCACCAGGCGGGTTACGCCGGGCCGCTGCTCAATGAGAGGCAGCAGAATCTGAGCGGCCAGGTGCGGCAAATTATTATGCTGTCGCCCGCGCAGGCGTGGAGCGTCCCGCGGGTGGCGAAAATGCTGTTCCTTGGCGAATCGACGCTACGCCGACGCCTGCACCAGGAAGATCAAAGTTTTCGCCAGATTGTTGAGGAGGTGCGTATGGCTTATGCCCTCGGCCAGCTACAATCGACCTCATTACCGATAGGCGAAATCGCCGTGAACAGCGGCTATCAGTCCGGTTCGCGCTTCACGGCGCGCTTTCGTCAGCACTATGGCCTGTTGCCGAAACACGTACGCTAGTCAGAATTTGCTATTCTCAGCGTAGAGTTATTGGCACGAAAGGAGAGCAATCATGGCGACACTCTGCACGATGGCATGGGTATACGGTTCAGTTCAGGGGGTAGGCTTTCGCTACACGACGCAGCGGGAGGCGCTACGCTTAGGGCTGACGGGCTACGCGCGCAATCTTGACGACGGTAGCGTAGAGGTGCTGGCCTGCGGTGAGGCGGAGCAGGTGGCGGCGCTGGTGAGCTGGCTGAAGGAGGGCGGGCCTCGCAGCGCGCGGGTCGACCGGGTGCACACCGAGCCCCATCAGCCCACCAGAGAGTGGCAAAAATTCTCCATTCTGTACTAGATGCATTTCACCGGTTTGGGCAGCCCGGCAATTTTCGTTGCCTGTTTGGCGGGGCCTTTGGGGAACAGGCGGTAGAGATAGCGGCTGTTGCCTTTCTCCTCGCCGAACTTATTTGCCATCGCCTTCACCAGCATCCGAATGGCCGGCGAGGTGTTGAACTCCAGATAAAAGTCGCGGACAAAACGCACGACCTCCCAGTGTTCAGGCGACAGGACAATACCTTCCCGTTCGGCAATGGCTGTTGCCAGGGCTTCACTCCAGAGGGTGGTATCCTTCAGATAGCCTTCGCTATCGGTCTCAATTTCATTGCCTTCAAAGATCAACATAATTCTTCACACACCGCTAAAACTGGCGGCAGTTTAGCAAAAAAAAAGGCCCCGCATAAGCAGGGCCTGAGAAGAACTGAAGGGAGATTAGTCTTTGCTGGCGAAGCCCAGAATGCTCAGCAGGCTGACAAAGATGTTGTACAGCGACACATACAGGCTCACGGTTGCGCGGATATAGTTGGTTTCGCCGCCGCGGATGATGTTGCTGGTTTCAAACAGGATGGCGCCGGATGAAATCAGAATAAACACCGCGCTGATTGCCAGATGCAGAGCCTGCAGCTGCAGGAAAATATTCGCAACCATACCGATCAGCACCACCACTACGCCCGCCATCAGCATTCCGCCAAGGAAAGACATATCTTTGCGGGTCGTGAGCACGTACGCCGAGCAGCAGAAGAACACCAGCGCGGTACCGCCCAGCGCCAGGCCGATTAAATCTCCCATGCCTGCTGACAGATAGGCGTTGAGCATCGGCCCAAGGATATAGCCCAGGAAGCCGGTAAAGGCGAAGGCCGCCAGGATGCCCGACGGCTTGTCGGCCAGCTTATAGGTCAGGAACATCAACCCGTACATGCCGACCAGAGTCAGAATCAGCCCGGGAGACGGCAGCATCAGGACCGTGCTTGCCGTTGCCGTAATGGCAGAAAATGCCAGCGTCAGGCTGAGCAGGAAATAGGTGTTACGCAGAACTTTGTGCGTGCTGAGCAGCGATGAACGGTCACGCGACGACGTAATTATACGATCCATGAGTCACTCTCTTATGACAGATGTTATTAATAACGAAGCATAAAAAAACCACGCCAGAAGCCATAGTGCTTTTACCCATCTTTACTTAGACCTTAGCGCAATATTCCAGCATATTATTCTAATAAATTACGAAAAGGCGGTGTGTTTGTGCGTTTGGCGCCAGGAACCAGATCGGAATCTGATAGGTTACTGAAAAATATTGCGTTATCGCCATTCTGTGGCTAAGTGTGGGGAGGGTACAAACGAAGCGTCATAAAGGCAAGGGATATGAAATTACAAAAATATAACGACATCACGCAGGCATTATTGATGGCGGGTTTACTCGCCGCAGCGGCGCCGACTCTGGCTGCACAGGTCCCGGCCGGGACCGTGCTGGCAGAGAAGCAGGAGCTGGTCAGAAATAACGGCAGCGAGCCCTCGTCGCTGGATCCGCATAAGGTCGAAAGTGACGTTGAATTCAACATCATCAGCGATCTCTTCGAAGGACTGGTCAGCGTCTCTCCTGGGGGCGAGATTCAGCCTCGTCTGGCGGAGAAATGGGAAAATAAAGATAACACCGTATGGACGTTTCATCTGCGTCCGGGCATCACGTGGTCTGACGGGACCGCGATTACCGCGCCGGATATTGTCTGGAGCTGGCAGAGGCTGGTTTCCCCGGCCACGGCATCACCCTATGCCAGCTATCCGGGGAACATGCATATTGTGAACGCTCAGGATATCGCGCAGGGTAAAAAAACGCCCGACACGCTGGGCGTAAAGGCTATCGATGACGCGACGCTGGAAGTCACCTTAAACCAGCCTAACGCGGCGTTCTTGCCGATGCTGGCGCATCCGTCTCTGGTGCCGGTCGATAAAGTGCTGGTAAATCGCTTTGGCGAGAAGTGGACCAAACCGGAACATCTGGTGACCAGCGGCGCCTATAAGCTGTCCCGGTGGGTGGTGAACGAGCGCATTGTGGCCGAGCGGAATCCGCGCTACTGGGATAACGCCGATACCGTCATCAATAAAGTGACCTATCTACCCATTAGCTCCGAGGCGGCAGACGTTAACCGCTATAAAGCGGGGGAAATCGATATCGTTTATACGGTGCCGATCAACCAGTTTGCTCAGTTGAAAAAAACTATGGGCGAGCAGGTGAACGTCTCGCCGCAGCTGGCGACTTACTATTACGAGTTCAATACCACTAAGCCGCCGTTTAACGACCCGCGGGTCCGGCTGGCGCTGAATATGGCGCTGGATAAAGACATTATCGCTGAGAAGGTATTGGGGCAGGGTCAGCGTCCGGCATGGCTAATTAGCCAGCCTGATATTGGCGGCGTAAAGCTGCATAACCCGGATTATGCCAGCTGGCCGCGCGACAAGCGTATTGCCGAGGCTAAAAGGCTGCTGAGAGAAGCCGGTTATAACGAAAGCCACCCGCTGGTGTTTAATTTGCTCTACAACACTTCAGAATCGCATCAGCGCGTGGCAATCGCCGCCAGTTCGATGTGGAAGAAGAATCTAGGCGTTGAGGCGAAGCTACAAAATCAGGAATGGAAAACGATGCTCGACACCATGCATACGCATAATTTTGATGCGGTGCGCTACGCGTGGATTGCTGATTATGACGATGCCGCTACCTTCCTCAATAACTTCCGTACCGGCGATAGTGAAAACACCAGCCAGTACAGCAATCCTGCGTACGATGAAGCGTTACGCAATGCGGCCAAAGCTCCGGACGTGACCACCCGCGGCAAGTTTTATCAGCAGGCGGAGGATCTGTTGGGCAAAGATGTTCCGGCAGTCCCGGTTTATCACTATGTCCGCACGCATCTGGTGAAGCCGTGGGTCGGCGGATTTACGCCGGATAAGCTGGGGTATTACTTCACCAGGGATATGTACATCAAAAAACATTAACGCGGAGAGGGCGGTTGGCGCTGGAATTCTGTGCAAACCGCCTGATTTTCAGACGAATAACGCGTTTTTGTTTATTTTTAAGGCAGTTGAACGAAATCGTGCTTTACAGCCTGAACAGAGGTGTTTATAGTGCGCCCCATACCGGAAGCGTGGCCGAGCGGTTGAAGGCACCGGTCTTGAAAACCGGCGACCCGAAAGGGTTCTAGAGTTCGAATCTCTACGCTTCCGCCAAATAAAACAAGGGGTTACCGAAAGGTGGCCCCTTGTTACTTTGTGTTCTACATAAAGTAATACAAAAAAAGCCCATAGAAACGGGCTTTTTTTGCATCCAAAATCCGTATTTTTCCCACCAAAATATTAATGAAGTTGACTTTGAGCAAGTCGCAGCCATGCTGATGTGGTATTCGGATATATTCAGAAAGTAAATTTTACTCTTTCACCGAAAGAGACTAACAATAAAATATAACCAATCAGGCTAAATATGATTGATAAATTCCATATCATGTATGTGGGAATAAAATAGAAAGCCGCTGCTATCGTGCTGAAAATATTAAATAAGATTTTAATGAAGTTGCGGAAATAGCATGTAACCGGGTTTCTCCAGAGGATGTAAGGGAATGCTAATATTTATATTCATCGGATGTCGGGATATTATCTGGTAAGGCTTTCCCTTTTATTTCATTTATTTTCTTGTTGTGGAATGATTTTTAAGTATTTATTGACACATGTGGGTGGTAATGATAATTATTATTTATTGAAAGTAGTCTTTATCGATAAATAGGTGAGTCAAGGTAAATCCGGAGGGAACTGTATGAGCTTTGAAGCTAAAAAGGAACGTGCCATCGCCGTTATGGAAAGCAAGAAGATGTGGCGTAGTAATTATGCCCCGCCTTTGCTACGCCTCGCGTGGAAAGCTGGCCTCAAGATACCGCCGTTACCTTTTGCCTCGTTCTGGCAAATTACTTTGTTGATGGGGGGATGGTTTGGTCCGGCATGGGGGATTTGTATGTGGTTTTCCTCATGGAAGGACAGCGGTATGCAACCGGGAGTTGCATTCGCCTCATGCACGGTAGCGGGTATTTTCTTTGGCGCTTCTATGGCTGCGTATCATTGGTGGCGAAAGGTAGTTAACAATCTGCCAGACTGGGATAGTCTGGAGTAAATATCTTTCTAACGCTATATAGTCTTTAAATGGACAAGGTGTGAAATGGGAAAATAAGATATTGGCTAATGGCTGGGTTGATTATACTTCTCGCAATTATTTACATTGCCACCAATGACAGGGATTCTACGCTTTCTAAGTTGAAATCAGCGGGCGAAAATGGAAATGCAGAAGCCCAATACGCTTTGGGTCTCATGTATTTCTATGGAGAAATGTTGGATGTTGATTATGAGCAGGCAAGGGCCTGGTATGAAAAAGCTGCTGCGCAAAAGATGCACAGGCACAGTTCGATCCTGGCGTGATGAATGAACGTGGTGAAGGGTGAAGTATAAACCCAGAGCAAGCAACAACCTGGTATGAGCTGGCATGTAAGAATGGGCACAAGGAAGGTTGCGAACGTTATGAATATTTATTAAAAAAATAATGCAATAATAAAATCACGCGTGAATACGATAAATTTGTATGATCATAAATATCCTGTTTGAGGGTTATTAATAAACGGTGATGCTGAGGGATGAGCGACTAAAATAATCCTGAACATTTATCAGGAAGCCGGCATCCAGGGAGAGCAAGAGGTAAAGCCGGGGCTAAGTGCTCCCGAACCCGGTGCACTGAGCACCGGGCTAAGAGCGAGGTTATCGCTACGAATGTTCCTCATTCCTGATAGGTTCTTTCAGAACAAAGCCATAGCTGAGGGCCCCGAGTAATAACAGGGCCGCACCGGCAAGGAAGACATAGGTAAAGTTGTTGGTCGTATCGAGAATTAAGCCGGCAACGATAGGGGCCAGCGCCGCGCCCAGGAAACCGCCGAAATTCTGAATTGAGCCGAGAGAGCCTACCGAGCCCGCGGGAGCGACATCCGTCACCAGCGCCCAGATTACGCCTGAAGGAAGCTGGGCGGCGAAATAACCAATAGTCAGTAACAACATACACAGCGGCGTGCTTTCAATGTAAGGTACCGGCGCCACCGCACATGCCGCAATTAGCGCTCCGCCGACGATCGGGATCTTACGCGCGGTAATCGCTTTCATGCCTTTTCTAATCAGTAAGTCTGAAATAACGCCTCCCAGCAGCACGCCAAAAATACCCACAAAGAAAGGGATGGCGGCCAGCCAGCCGGTATTCATCAGACTCATATGACGATCGTGCTCAAGATAACGCGGCAGCCAGGTCAGGTAGACCCAGACCGTAAAGTAAATCCCGAAACAGCCTACGACCATCCCCCACGTCGAGCGCTCGCGGAACAGGGAACCCCAGCTGCGGGAAGGTGCGAAAGGCGACTGATGGGGGTCGACAATCTTGTCTTGCGGGGCCTCTTCTGCGGTGGGTTCGCGATAAAACCGCAGCCATGCGAGCAGGATCACCAGGCCGAGAACCCCAATGACGATAAACATGCCTCGCCAGCCCATGGTCAGCATCAGGATCGTCAGTATGGGGGGCGCGATGGCGTTGGCAATCTGCGATCCGGTGTTGAACAGAGCGGTTGGAAAGCCGCGCTCTTCTTTACTGAACCAGCTATTGGTGACTTTGACGCCGGAGGTAAAAAACGGCGATTCCGTTACGCCCAGCAGCATACGCAGTGCGTACATTACCCCAAAGCCATTAGCAAACGCGCAGAATATCGTCACCAGCGACCAGCCCCCGGCGGCAAAGGAAAACATCTTTTTGGGGCCAAAGCGGTCGACAAGATACCCGGCAGGGAGATTGGCCAGCGCATAGGGCCACAGAAAAGCCGATAGCAGTAATCCCATCTGAAATGACGACAGGCCAAATTCAGCGGCAATGGTCGAATTCGCGACGCTGAGATTGGCGCGGTCGAGATAGTTGACCACGGCGGCCAGCAAAATAATCACCACCAGGTACCATCTGAGTTTTGCTCCGGGAATGGCGTTAGCTTTATTCTGGCTGAGGGCATTATCAGGTACGGGTACAGAGTCTGTTCTTCTCATGAAAGAATCCTCTAAACTTCATCTTGACATCGACGTTATGCGTTTAAAATTTATATTATTCGTCGAAGTTAAACGGGAGCTGACGTTTCCAGTTCAGCAAGCCCGGCAATCAAGCTCTGCACTTCTTCGGGCGTAATATTTAATTGCGGCGCGCGCATAACGCCGGCATCAATTCCGCGATATTTAAGCCCTTCTTTAAAGTAAGACATATTGCTGCCGTTTCTCAGCAGCTCGCAATATTTATTCGCCTGGCGCTGGGCGGCGCGTGCGCCTGGAATATCTCCGCGATTAAAGGCCTCATAAATTTTTATAAAAGGCTCCGGGTAAACACAGGAAACCCCTGAAACCACGCCATCGCAACCCATCGCCAGTGCCGGAAGAAACAGACGATCTGCGCCGACCATAACGGAAAAATCATGATCCTTGATGGCAAGGTACTGATTCACGGTGAGGTAGTCCGGGTAGCTGTATTTAATCCCCACGACATTCCTACACTTATCAGCAACGCGCTGAGCGACGTCAGCAGAAAGGTTGTTAGCGGCGCACTGCGGAATATTGTAGAGATAAACCGGGAAATCGTGGGGAACGGCATTGGCGACGGCGACAAAATAAGCTTCCAGCTCACGGTCGTTTGCGCCGAAAAACGCCGGAGTCACGACGCCAATCCCGTCAGCCCCGGCCTCGACCGCATGGCGAGCAAGCGACAGCGTTTCTGCGGTAGTCATCGCACCGACGTGAATATAAACCGTTGCTCGTTGGTTATTTCTTTTAATTACGGTTTCGGCAACTTTCTTGCGTTCTTGTTCGCTGAGGCGAAACATTTCGCCGGTGGTGCCCAGCGGATAAAGACAGTGCACGCCTTTCCCGACAAGAAAATCGGTCAGCGCTTCGATGCTTTCATAATTAATAGTATCGTCATCATTAAATGGTGTAATCATTGCGGTGGTAATGCCATATAATTTTTTCACAGAGACCTCGTCAGATGTTGAAGAAAATATTCCGGAAATAAGCGAAAGACGCCGGGAATTCCGGAGTTTTTACTGCCTGAATAAAGGTGAACAGTCTTGTTATTTATTAACGTAGCGGCTGAATACGCTAAAAATAATCAGCGCGACGGTACCGCCGGGATCTTCTTTACCCGCGCTGCTGTCGGCAAACGCCGCTGCTTTACCATGACGTGGAAACATGGTGCGGGTTGCTTCAAGCCCGGCCAGCGCGGCCGCCTGAGCGGCTTCCGCCGCGCGGCCGAGCGGCGCTCCGGCGGCGGTTTCCCGCGCTAACGCGTCGCTGGCGGGTAATAAGACATCCAGAACGGTTTTATCCCCGGGCTGGGCTTTCCCTCGCTCCGCGATACCCTGAGTAAAGGCGCTGAAGAAGGCGGCCAGATCTGCGGCGCTGAGCGTAATCAGCTCCGGCGCAAGCGCTTTCCCACCGCGCATAAACCCGGTAGCCATCAATGTTCCCATTGTCGATGGCGCCGCCCTGGCCATCGCAAAGCCGCACTGAATGAGGTAATGAGCGATACCTTTCTCCTGCTCGGGTTGTATCTGCTGTGCGGCATGAAAGGCTTTTTGCATCGTAATGCCAAGGTCACCGTCGCCCACGGCCTGGTCTAGTTTGATTAATTCATCCCGCTTCAGGCTCAGTTCGGCAGACCAGGCGGCAATAAGGCCCGTCGTATCGTTAAATGTCAGTTCAGTTTTCATATCGTACCTTTAGCTATCCAGATCCGGCTGGCAGAAGAAGGGGGTACCGGCGGAGGTGGCGAGGTAGCCCGCCAGTTCATCGTTGAGCTTACAAAGGGACAGCGAAAACCCGGTCATTTCCATTGCCGTGGCGTACTCCCCTTGATACACGTGGTATACGACGATGCCGCGTTCATTTAACGTTTGTTTGACCCGGCGGAAAAGAATATAAAGCTCATCCAGAGGCGTCCCTCCCAGGCCATTAAGCAGAACGGCAGTACGATCGCCGGGGGTAAAATGCAGTTCGTTAAGAAGCAGGGGCAGGATGCGGTCAATAATTTCGTCGGCAGTGCCGAGCGCGGCGGACGAAATTCCGGGTTCGCCATGGATACCCATGCCAATCGCCATTTCATTCTCGGCCACCGAGAAGGCGGCCTGACCAACCTCAGGAATGATGCAGGGTGAGAGCCCAATGCCAATCGTTCTGGTGCAATCCCCGACCTGTTTAGCCAGTCTGGCGACTTCATCGAGGGATAAACCGGCGGCAGCGGCGGCTCCGGCGATTTTATACATGAAAAAAATGCCGGCGACGCCGCGCCGCGTTGCCGCCCGTTCAACCGGGGCCGATCCGACGTCATCGGCACCGCGTACGGATAGCGTTCTGATATCCTCCATCTCCGCCATCTCGGAAGCCATGTCGAAATTGAGGATATCTCCGCTGTAATTACCGTAGAGGTAGAGTACGCCGGCCCCCTTATCCACCGCTTTTGTCACCTGTAAAATCTGATCGGCGGACGGAGATTGAAAAACATCGCCGACGGCGCAGCCATCGAGCAAATTATTCCCGACATACCCCAGAAACAGTGGCAGATGGCCCGAACCGCCGCCGGTGACAATGCCGACTTTCCCTGGGCGAGTCTCTTGGGCGGTCACCAGACAATGGCGATCGTTATTGGCATATTTAAGCTCCCGGGGATGCGCCGCATAAATTCCCTCGAGCATTTCTGCCACATATTCAGTAGGGATATTGATGAACTTCTTCATTTGGTAAATCCTTAAAGGATTGATATTTAATTAATGGCTTGCTGCCTGTCGGATATCTGTTTTGATAATGAAATTGGTCAGCGGTGGCGTAAACTAAAATTTTACTAAAATGATTTTAAGAAAAAATAATTGTGATGACTATCACATGTTTAAATTCGCTAAGCGGCTAGGGTTTATATAATAAAAGATAAGAGAATAAAGCTTGTAATACATAGGGTTGAATTGTCATTATGGTTAAAATTAAAGATATTGCTCAAAAGGCCAACGTTTCTTTGAGCGCAGTATCGATAGCGATTAACGGCAAAAAAGGGTTATCCGTAGAGACGCGGGAGAAGATCCTGAAAATTGCCCATGAATTAAATTATCAACAATCATCGACAAGAGAAATTCGCGGCGTATTACGATTCCTGAAAATTGCTTTACATGGCGAAACGATCAACGAGGCGCATAACCTGTTTATCAGTGGATATATTGATGGGCTCATCGAACAGGCCGGAAAATACAGCTATGCGCTTGAGGTTGTGGGCTATGACAAAAAAAGCGTTGAAGAAATCGTCCGCTCACAGAATAGCGGAGCCCTCGCCGATGGGCTGGTCATCCTTGGCACCGAGTTCGAGCAGGGGGACTTTACGCCCCTACGCCGATTATCGGTACCCTTTGTGATTATCGATAATGTGAACGATTTTTTACCCTTTGATTTTATTAACATGAATAATCGCGCGGCGATTTACAACATTCTTCACCATTTCAAACGTGCCGGAATAGAGGATATTGGGCTGGTATACAGCGATGCGCATACGCCAAATTTCAGGCAACGTGAGCAGGCATTTCATGAACTGGTACCGACGATAGGGCTAAGATCCGCAGAGGAGAATCTGGTCTGCGTCAGTCCGAACGCCCGATCGGCATATGAAGCCATGCTGAGCCATATCAGGGCAGCAGGAAAAATTGCACAAGGCTATTTTTGCATTAATGACATCGTCGCCTACGGCTGTATAAGAGCGCTACACGAATGTGGATTCCGCGTGCCCGACGATGTTTCAGTTATCGGTTTTGACGACCTGCCGGTCTCCGGGGTGATGGAACCGGCGCTGACTACCGTGAAAGTGGGGAATAAAAAGCTGGGAGCCGCCGCCGTTGATTTACTGGTCAGTAAAATAGACCACGGGCGGAATAACAACCATACCAGCGTGTTGCTCAGCGGTGAACTGGTCAAAAGAAAAAGCGTGCGTCAACGTTCCGCAAAGCCATGATGAATTACATTATTTCGTATCAACAGCCACGTATTATTGAGGGTATTATGATTATATCAAGCTTAGATAATGTCAGTCATGATTTTACTCCGTTAACGGAAATACTGAATCATCCCGAACTTGAGCTGTCGACGCTGATAAATACGCCGCACGGGAAATATTCTGTACAAGGACAGGAGTGGTTCTATATTATCAGCGAAGATGAAACCAAACCTGAAACTGGTCATAAAGCCGAGTTTCATAAACTCTATGGCGATATTCAGCTGGTGATTAACGGTTCGGAAACAATTTACTTCAGGACCACTCCGCCAGATGCAGAAGAGTACGGGGTACCGCCTGCCGCAACCGATCTTTATTTTTTAGAACACGGTAGTACGAATGGTTCAGTGGTGCTGAACAAGGGCGAGTTTATTGTTTTTTATCCCGGCGAAATTCATAAACCGATGTGCCATACCGCAGGTCGCGCTAATAGCGTCAAAAAACTGGTGGTGAAATTCCCTTATACCCGGCAAGAGTGAAAACGGTGTGATTAACGCAAGGGTTGCTGACGACCTTTGCGTTAATCCTGAAGGCGGGCTACCGTTTGCTGTCAGACGGGGAATTATCTCCCCAGTACGGCGGGGTTCCCACTTTCTCAAGCATAAAGTCGATAAAGGTTCTGACCTTATGCGGTAAAATCCGCTTTTGCGGATAGAGCATCCAGATGGCGGTTTCGCTGGGGAACATACTAAACTCCCGGTCCGGAAAGACCCGCTGGATATGGCCTTTTTCCTCCTCCTCACGGGATAACCAGTCAGGCAGAATCGCAATCCCGGCGTGGTTGCAGCAGGCATAAAGCATCGCGGCGCTGTCGCTGACGCTAAGCCGATAGTTAATCGATATCCGCTGCCATTCCTCTTCTGACCCGGCTTTGCGCGTATACCACCCGGCACCGTGCAGGCGAGAAAACATCACAATATTCATCTCTTTCTGACCGTCGCCGCCGGCACCGAGGGTGGCGGGAGGGCTGTTTTGCGCGATCCACTGCGGGCTGGCCCACGCTGCGCGCGTCTGAGAGGCCAGTTTGCGAGCGTGAATAGAGGAGTCCGGCAACACCCCAATGCGGATACTCAGATCGATTCGCGCTTCAATCAGATCCTGGATCTCATCATTAAAACTGATATCCAGAGAGATGTTGGGGTGCAGGCGGAGAAACTCATCGACAAAAGGCATGACATGTAACCGGCCAAAGGTGCTGGGCACGCTGATGCGCAGCAGGCCGGAAGGGTGCTTATCCAGCGCGGAAGTTAAATGGCGCGCTTCCTCCCATTGCAGGAGCAGCTGTCGGGCATGAGAGTAGAAAAAATCCCCGGTTTCCGTCAGCGTTAATCCGCGGGTGGAGCGGTTAAACAGCGTCACCTGTAAATACTCTTCCAGTTCAGAAATATGACGAGAGGCGGTGGATACTTCTATATTTAACGCTTTGGCTGCGGCGCTAAAGCTTTTATGATCGGCGGCGCTGACAAAGGTCCTGATTGCGGATAAATGGTTCATCGAATTTTACGTCTCATTTATGATGAATGTCTTTTCAGCAACCCATTCTGGTGTAGCCGCTTAGCAATAACGGTCCTGACTGTACAGCTTATCACTTTGCTTCCCCAATTATTCCCTGCAGTATTCATGGATACTGATGGTCGATGCATAAAAACGGCTTCCCCAACTGTAGGAAGCCGGATGATTAATGGCATAACATTATTTTGCCGTAACGCGCCAGACGGTATTTCCGACATCATCGGCGATGATTAACGCCCCCTGATTATCCTGAGCGAGTCCGACCGGAGCGCCATACAGCTCTTTCTCATCCCGGGAGACAAAACCGCTGACTACGCTCTCTGGCTTACCGACCGGTTTGCTATCTTTAAAGGCGACGAAGCTAACTTTATAGCCATTGAGCGGTGAGCGATCCCAGCTCCCGTGCTCGCTGATAAAGGCGCCGCCCTGGTATTTTTGCGGCAGCATCTGCCCGGTATAAAACAGCATCCCCAGCGGCGCAACGTGGGAGCTCAGGGCGTAGTCCGGCTTGATGGCTTTGGCGACCTTGTCCGGGCGAGGCGGCTGGACGCGGCGATCGACATGCTGGCCGAAATAGCTCCAGGGCCAGCCATAAAAACCGCCGTCCTGAACGGAGGTCAGATAATCGGGAACCAGGTCGGCGCCTATCTCATCGCGTTCATTGACAATCGCCCACAGTTTCCCGCTCTGCGGCTCCCAGCCGAGGCCCGTCGGGTTCCTGATGCCGCTGGCAAAGATCCGGCTGGCTCCCTGTGCGGTATCGACTTCAAGAACGGCGGCGCGACGGTACTCAACGTCCAGACCGTTCTCGGTAATATTGCTGTTAGAACCGACCCCGACATACAGCTTCTTACCATCGGGACTCGCCAGCAGCGCTTTGGTCCAGTGGTGGTTAATGGTATTGGGCAGATCGGTGAGCTCGGTTCCGGCATCGCTGACGTGCGTTTCACCCTGCTGATAGTGATAACGCATGATGCTGTCGGTATTGGCCACGTACAGGTTGTCGCCAATCAGCTGTACGCCGAACGGGGAGTGCAGATGTTCGAGGAAAACATGTTTCTCCCAGCCGCTGCCGCTTTTGCGTAGCAGGGTAATGCGATTACCGCCTGTACCGCCTTTGCCGGACTGATTTTTTACGATCCCGGCAATCAGCTGTTTCGGTGTGGTCAGCGGCTCTTCGCCGGGACTGTTGCTTTCAACCACCAGCACATCATCGTTTGGCAGGACGTAGACCATGCGCGGATGCAGGAAACCGTCGGCCATCTTCTCAATGCTCAGTCCCTGGGCGACGTCCGGCTGCGCGCCTGCTTTCCAGCCCACGCCGGACGGAACCTGCATTGGCGGCATCAGGTAATCCTGTGCTTTTGGCATCAGCGGATCGGGCCCGGTTTGTTGAGCCGGCGACAGTTTCGCTTTTTCATCACATCCCGCAAGGACCAGAGTCAGCGTTAACATTACTGGTAGGGGCAGTAATATTTTATTCATAGCCATAACCTTTATTTTTTGCGTGGCAGGAGGAGCTGATAATGTTGGCAAGAAGCACACAGATAACGGTGATGGTCGAATAGACCACATTTTGTGGCGCAATGGCGTAAGCATCGCGGCTGTGGACAAAACAGTTCACAATGGCTGAAATAATCGCGATGACGTTCAGCCAGAAATCAATTTTCGCCGCCGGGAGCCGAGGGGAAGGGACGAAGAACCAGACCTGCGCGAGATTAATCAGCCGTGGGACGATCGCGAAAATCAACCCCAGGGCAATAAGCCAGCTGGCGCTTTTTCCCCACATCACGTTGGCGCTGTAGAGATAAATAATATCAAAGATCCATTCGGCAATAAAAAAACCGTAAGGTACGGGGTTGAGAAGATTATAAATTATCGTCGCAAGCGTATTACGCCGGCCATGAGAGTGTTCACTCATACTATTAATTCCTCGTCAGGGAGAATAAAGGCACGCTGAGGTTTCTGCTGTCAGTTACGTAATAAGGACAGGTGAATGGCTGCCTGCAAAATAACCGGACTAATTAGTGTGTATTAACATTATAAACACGTAAATAATTATACATATTGTTAATAAGTTCGATATATCAATGTACGGAAATCTGTTTTGCAGAAATCGCCATACCTGATGGTGTTATAGTTAGTTATTGTGGTATTCAGCTAAATCGACTACGCAGAGATGTTCAGGTCATGGTCAGCGGAAACTGCGTGGGGATATTAATCGTGATGTGGGAGAATATGGAATGAACTTACCGGTTGTCGCCGTCCTTGGGCTGGGTGCTATGGGGCACGCTTTTGCCAGCAATCTGCTAAAAAATGGCTTTACCGTCCACGGCTGGAACCGTTCGCCAGAACGGGGGGAGGATCTGCTGGGCTGCGGGCTTATCCGGCATGCGACGCCGCAGCAGGCGGTGGCGTCTGCCGAGGTCATTCTGTCAGTCCTGACCGATGCGGAAGCCACATTGAACGTGATCCAGCAGATTGCCCCCGAGTGCCGGGAAGGCGCGATTTTTTGCCAGATGGGCACTATCGGGGTCGGGGAGACCCGGGAAGCCATCGGCCTGCTGGAATCAAGGGCTCCTTCGCTGATCTACCTCGATGCCCCGGTTTCGGGGACCAAAAAACCGGCCGAGAATGCGCAAATTCTGGTGCTCGCCAGCGGCGATCGTCCGCGATGTGCGGCAGCTGAGCGCGTATTCGCCGCCATTGCGCGCCGCACGCAATGGTTTGGTGAAGCCGGCAGCAGCCAGAAAATGAAGCTCGTGCTGAACGCCTGGCTGATTACGATGATGGAAGGCGTGGCCGAAAGCGCATTGCTGGCGACGAAATTAGGGTTTTCCCCCGCAGAGTTCTGGCAAGCGGTGGATGGCGGTCCACTGGCGGCGCCGTATGTCAAAGGCAAGCTGGATATGATTGCGGAGAACCGTTTTCCTGCGCAAATGCAGCTCAGCCACGCGCTAAAAGATGCCAATCTGGCGCTCGATGCGGCCGAAGGCACGGAGCTGCCGATCCTGAGCAAAATCGCCGATTGCTGGGACGAGGCGGCCGCAGATGGCTATGCCGATCAGGATCTGGCGGCGGTTTACGCCTGGCTTGCGGGCCAGCCGAAAAGCCAGCGCTAAGCGCAAAGCGCAGAAGGTCCAGGTGAGTGTGGCGTGAAACCAGCTGCGCTCTTCACGTCGCCCCGAGGAGCGACGCTCAGGAAAAGGCCTCTACTATATCCTCGACCGTCCAATACTCTTGTGCGCCGTCAGGGAGACGGTCATTTACCCGAGTATCGATGCGTTCCGCCGGGGCGCACTGCGCCGGCGAGGAATTATTGAGTTTGCTGTAGTCGCAAACCACACTCGCCTGGACGCACCCCACTATCAGTTTGTGCTTACTGTATTCATGCCTGTCAGTTTCTACGCTTGCGTACCGCATTCGCGGGAATAGTTCCGCGCGGAACGGTTACGGTCGGATGAGATAAGCATGTTATTCCTTGTTGGGAACTTTTTAATAGAAAAAAAGCTAATTAACTCATCCGCTTAGGTTCGAGTTTTATTGTTTTTCCTGAGAATGAATCAGTCTGGCAATAGTTTTGCTATCTATAAAAGGCAAAACCAAAACGAACGTTTCTTTTAAGAGGAAAAAGCATGACTCGTAAACTTGCTATTTATGGTAAGGGGGGGATTGGTAAATCCACCACCACGCAAAATACCGCCGCAGCATTGGCCTTTTTTCATGGTAAAAAAATTTTTATTCACGGCTGCGATCCTAAAGCTGACTCCACGCGCCTTATTCTTGGTGGTAAACCGCAAGAAACATTGATGGATGTGCTACGCGATCAAGGGGCGGAGAAAATCACTAATGAAATGGTGGTGAAAACAGGCTGTTTTAATATTCGCTGTGTCGAATCTGGTGGCCCGGAGCCAGGGGTGGGCTGTGCCGGTCGTGGGGTGATTACCGCCATTGACTTGATGGAAGATAATAAGGCCTATACCGACGACCTTGATTTTATTTTCTTTGACGTGCTGGGTGACGTCGTTTGCGGTGGGTTTGCCATGCCTATCCGCGATGGCAAAGCCCAGGAGGTTTACATCGTCGCATCTGGTGAAATGATGGCGATATACGCCGCCAACAATATCTGCAAGGGGCTGGTGAAATACGCCAAACAGAGCGGGGTGCGCCTCGGCGGTATCATCTGCAACAGCCGAAACGTTGATGGTGAAAAGGAGTTTCTTGAGGAGTTCACGGCGGCGATTGGGACGAAAATGATTCATTTTGTCCCACGTGACAATATTGTCCAAAAAGCCGAATTCAATAAAAAAACGGTGACCGAATTTGACCCCAATGCTAATCAGGCGCAGGAGTATCGCGAGCTGGGACGTAAAATCATTGAAAATGACGATCTGGTGATCCCACAGCCATTATCCATGGATCAGCTGGAAAAGATGGTTGTTAAATACGGGATGATGGATTAATTTTCTCCAGGGTTAATATCCCTGTATTCAGCCATATTTGTCAGATGGGGTGGATGATATGCCTTACCATGAATTTGAATGCAGTAAATGTATTCCTGAACGTAAACAACATGCGGTTGTGAAAGGGGAAGATGAAAATATTACATCGGCGTTACCTCTGGGGTATTTAAATACTATTCCGGGAACCATCTCCGAACGCGGGTGTGCCTATTGCGGGGCCAAGCATGTTATTGGCACGCCAATTAAAGATGTCATTCATATTAGTCACGGGCCGGTGGGCTGTACGTATGATACCTGGCAAACGAAACGCTACATTAGCGATAACGATAATTTCCAGCTGAAATACACGTTTGCGACTGACATGAAAGAGAAGCATATTGTTTTTGGTGCGGAGAAGGTGCTCAAAAATAATATTATTGAAGCATTCAATGCGCATCCTACCATTAAGCGTATGACCATCTATCAGACCTGCGCTTCAGCCCTGATCGGTGACGATATCGCGGCTATTGCGCAGGAGGTTATGGATGAGCGCCCGGATGTCGATATTTTCGTCTGTAACTCGCCGGGCTTTGCCGGTCCCAGTCAGTCAGGTGGGCATCATAAAATCAATATTGCCTGGGTTAATCAGAAAGTGGGCACCGTCGAGCCGACGATCGTCAGCGATTACGTTATTAACTATGTGGGCGAATACAACATCCAGGGTGACCAGGAAGTGATGGTGGATTTCTTCAGGCGGATGGGGATCCAGGTACTCTCTACTTTTACCGGCAACGGTTCGTATGACGACCTGCGCGCGATGCATAAAGCGCACCTCAACGTGCTGGAGTGCGCCCGTTCGGCGGAGTATATCTGCAATGAGCTGCGCGTACGCTACGGCATTCCGCGCCTGGATATTGACGGTTTCGGCTTCGGACCGCTGTCCGACTCATTGCGTAAGATTGGCCTCTTTTTTGGTATCGAAGATCGCGCTCAGGCAATTATCGATGAAGAAGTGGCGCGCTGGAAACCCGAGCTGGACTGGTATCGGGAGCGGCTGAAAGGTAAGAAAGTCTGCCTCTGGCCGGGGGGCTCTAAGCTGTGGCACTGGGCGCACGTGATCCATGAAGAGATGGGCCTGGAGGTGGTATCGCTTTATACCAAATTCGGCCATCAGGGCGATATGGAAAAGGGGATTGCTCGCTGTGAAGCCGGGGCGCTCGCCATCGACGACCCTAATGAGCTGGAGTCGCTGGAGGCGATGTACACCCTGAAACCGGACGTCATTTTTACCGGCAAACGCCCTGGCGAGGTGGCGAAGAAAATTCGCGTGCCGTACCTCAACGCCCATGCTTACCACAATGGCCCCTATAAAGGTTTTGAAGGCTGGGTGCGTTTCGCGCGCGATATCTACAACGCGATTTACTCGCCAGTCCATCAGCTGGCCAAACTCGACATCAGCCAGGACGTTATCCCTACAACTCAGGGCTTTGCCACGGCGCGCATGCTCTCTGACGCCAGCCTGAGCGAAGAGATACGCAACAGCCCGGATCTGCGTGAATACACCGGCGGCTACGACAGCGTGACGAAGCTGCGCGAGCGCGAATACCCGGATTTCCCGGCGCAGGCTTCAGGCCGCCAGGAGGCCGTATGACCCAGGATGAAAAAATCGAGCAGATGGTGGATTACATCATGAAGCACTGCCTGTGGCAGTTTCACTCTCGTAGCTGGGATCGGGAAAAGCAGAACGCTGGCGTACTGGGAAAAACCCGTGAACTGCTGTGCGGCGAACCCGTCACCCTGGATACCCCTGCGGACCGCTGCTACTGGGCTGACGCAATGGTGCTGGCGGATGCATGGCGTGCGCGCTTTACGTGGCTGAAGTCGATGAGCGTCGATGCCGTTGCCGAACTGATGGATGCGCTGCATCAGCGCCTGAACTATCTGACTATTACCGGTTCACTCAACGCCGAGCTGACCGATAAGCGTTATTAAGAGGGGTTGATCATGTCTTGTGAACTGAAAGCGAAAGATCGCACCGGGGTAATCAATCCCATTTTTACCTGTCAGCCTGCGGGCGCGCAGTATGTCAGTATTGGCATTAAGGACTGTATCGGCATTGTTCATGGGGGACAGGGCTGCGTGATGTTTGTCCGTTTGTTGATTTCCCAGCATCTGAAGGAGAGCTTCGAGATTGCCTCGTCGTCGGTTCATGAAGATGGTGCGGTATTTGGCGCGCTTGACCGGGTTGAACAGGCGGTGGATGTGCTGCTGATGCGCTATCCCCACGTTAAGGTTATCCCGATTATCACGACCTGTTCCACGGAGGTTATCGGGGACGATGTGGACGGCGTCGTGCGTAAGCTCAACGATGGGCTGCTGAAGGAGAAATACGCCGGCCGGGAAGTGCATCTGATCCCCATCCATACGCCGAGTTTTGTCGGCAGTATGATCAGCGGCTATGACCTTGCCGTGCGCGATATGGTGAAATATTTCGCCCGCAAAAGCGAACCTAGCGGCAAGCTGAATTTGATAACCGGATGGGTCAATCCGGGGGACGTTACGGCCCTTAAGCATCTGCTGACGGAGATGGCGATCGACGCGACAGTATTGTTCGAAATTGAAGCGTTCGATTCGCCGCTGATGCCTTCCGGGAACCATGTGTCCCACGGCAACACCACGATTGCCGATCTGGTCGGTACCGCTAACGCGACCGCTACCCTTGCGCTCAACCGTTATGAAGGGGCAAAAGCGGCCCGCTATCTGGAGGAGACCTTCGAAGTGCCCGCGCTGATTGGCCCGACGCCGATTGGCATTCGAAACACCGATACTTTTTTGCAAAACCTCAAAAACCTGACCGGCAAACCTGTTCCGCCATCGCTGGTGCGCGAGCGCGGTATCGCCCTCGATGCCCTGACCGACCTGGTGCATATGTTTCTCGCCGACAAAAAGGTGGCGATTTACGGCAACCCGGACCTGGTCGTAGGGCTGGCGGAATTCTGTCTCGACCTTGAGATGAAGCCGATGCTGCTGCTGCTCGGCGACGATAACGCCGGCTACGGCAGCGACCCGCGTATCCAGGCGCTGCAGCAGCAGGTGGATTACAAGATGGAGATTGTCACCAACGCTGACCTCTGGGAGATGGAGAAGCGCATCACGGATGGCTCCCTGGAGCTGGATTTGATCCTCGGGCATTCAAAAGGACGCTTTACCGCCATCGACAACCAGATCCCGATGGTCAGAGTCGGCTTCCCCACTTACGACCGCGCCGGCCATTACCGGCACCCGGTCGTGGGCTATGCCGGGGCCATCTGGCTCGCGGAACAGATGGCCAATACGCTCTTTACCGATATGGAATACAAGAAAAATAAAGAGTGGATCCTCAACGTCTGGTAGTCGCCGTATCCAACGCCGGGGGAACCCGGCTTTTTTCCTGGAGAATATCTATGTCGACGTTACTGTTTGAAAGCGACGACCAGCGCTTTAGCCGCTGCTATGAACACGCCTGCGGCTATCATCATCGGGCGCGACTGCTGGTGGATCAGACCCGGTCATCAAGCCTGGTGTTCAACGTCGGGGCCATTGCGGTGGAGTGTTATCTCATCGCGCTCTGCGCCCTGTATGGCGATATGCCGCTCAACCACAACTACCGCAGCCTGTTGTGCAGTATTGAAGAACACCTTGAGATCGACGATGCGCTCCGGCAGAACATTTTGTCACTGGATACCATTTTCGGCATCTGCTCCGTTGATGACTATCACCACGGCGCCCCTGATGAGAGCGACGGGGCACGCATTCTGGTGCTTTGCGATGAGCTGGATGCGTTAATCAAGGCCGGGCGGGTAGCGCTCGCGGAGAGATCGTGATGGAGACTTCCTCATTCATGTTCGGACACCCGCACGGTGAAATGCGTCGGGATGAACGCGAGATAACCGACCTGGCAGAAATCGACGCCATTCTGACCCAGGAGAGGGTGATGCATATCGCGTTATCCTGCGATGACGTACCGTTTCTGCTGCCGGTTTTCTACGTATGGGATGGTTCATCGATCTATTTTCACTCTGCCCGCGCTGGCAGCAAAATTGAGATCATGAAAAAAAACCGGGCAATCTGCTTTGCTATCTCTCAGTTCGGCGGGGTGGTGGAAGATCCTCTGGCCTGTAATTATGAAGCGCGGCACCGCACGGTTATTGGCCTGGGGAAAACGTATTTCGTTCAGGATGATGCGGAAAAAATTGCCATGCTCCATCGGCTGATGGCGCGTTTTAGTCGCAAATCCTTCACCTTTCCGGCGGCTAACCTGACGGCGACGCAGGTTATCCGCATCGACATTACGTCGATGAAAGGTAAGCAGCACGGCTTTTAATGGGGGGAATGCCATGAAGATCGCCGTATTTGTTGATGAACGAGGCATAACGGCCCCGCTGGGCCAGTCCGGCTATGTCAACGTCTTTACCCGCGAAGAGGGCCAGTGGCAGAGCTGTCAGCGTATCCCTTTTGCTCTCTCACCTACGCTTACGCTTAGCCAAATTCGCCAGCGTACGCTATCCATGCTGGCCGAGCTGCCGCACTGTCGGCATTTTGTCGCCAGCGAGATCCGCGGCGCGCTGCTGGCATGGCTCGACGGCATGGGGCTAACCATGTGGAAAACGAGCGGCAGGCCGGAAGACTTTCTGGATCGTATCGTCGTGCAGATACCGCCCGCGCCTGAACCTGTCACCCTCCTTCCTCAGGCATTCATCATGCCCGCCGAGGGGGAAGGGGCGTTTCGCGTTGATTTGCTGGCGGCGCTGCAGAGTGGCGGAGCGCACACCTCGAAGCGGCTGCTGATGCCGTTCTTCGAGCAGCAGACGTTTAGTTCGCTGGAGATCCGCTGCGACCATCTGCCAAAGTGGTTTTCTGCTCTGGACCCTGCCCGTTTTACCTGGCGCGTCATGCCCGGCGGCGACGGCATGCTCAGCGTCATGGTGGAGCCTGTACGCTAATGTACGAAAGCCAACAATAATGTACCTTGCGGAACACTTTCTCCCGTCGTGCGCGCCTGGTTTTTTAAAGAAATAAATAAATTCAATTGGTTATGTTGCGCTCGTTTCAGGCTGCGCTGGCGTTGATTTTGCATCAGAGAACGCAGGCGGTTTAACGCCGCTCGCTCGTGAGTCTGGTCGTCTATTTATCGGGAGAAACGCGATGCACCTTGAGAAAAGAGCTTTTAACCTGACCGGCGCGACACTTTCCCCCCTAACGGAGCCGCTGTCGTTCAGCTGCCGTCTGGGGGAGTGCCGTTCTGAACTGATGCCGCTGCTCTCGGAGGTCAGTAAAGTGGTCAGCGCAGAGGGAAAACTTTCGCGCACCCTGAAGCTGGTGCTGGAGCTGATGCAAAAACATATGCAGGTGATCCGCGCCATGATTACCCTCTATGACGCGAGTTGCGATCAAATCTTTATCCATGAAAGCTACGGCCTGTCGCCGGAAGAGGTGGAAAAAGGCGTCTATGCGCCGGGGGAAGGCATCACGGGACGGGTGATTGAGACGCGACAGCCCATCGTGGTGCCGCATATTGCCGATGACCCTTTATTCCTTAACCGTACCGGCAGCTGGGATAAGCAGCGTGACGGGCAGCACTCGTTTATATGCGTCCCGATTATCCGTGGCCTAAAGGTGATGGGGACCATCGGCATTGAACGCGTTTACAACAATGTCCAGCTGCGTTTTTTAGATCTGGAAGTGCTGCGGGTCATTGCGGCCATTATTGCTCAGGCGGTGGAGCTTCATTTACTGGAGCGCGCGCACAAAAAAGTGCTGCGGGCGCACAGTACGGCCATCAGTCAAAGCGCGGAAAAGTATAAGCCTGCCAATATTATCGGCAACTCCCGCGCCATGCAGGCGGTATATCAGCTGATTGATAAAGTCAGCCACGCGCGCACCACCGTGCTGATCCTCGGAGAGAGCGGAGTTGGCAAAGAGCGGGTAGCTACGGCGATTCACCAGAACAGCCACTGTTCGGCGGGCCCCTTCATCAAATTCAACTGCGCGTCATTGCCGGAGAGCGTTATTGAGAGCGAACTTTTCGGCCATGAGAAAGGGGCGTTTACCGGGGCCATTTCCCGCCGGGCAGGACGTTTTGAAGAGGCGGATGGCGGTACGATTTTTCTTGATGAAGTCGGCGAACTCTCGCCCTCGGCGCAATCCAAACTGCTGCGCGTCATACAGGAGCGCAGCTTTGAGCGAGTGGGCAGTAACGATACGCTGCAGGTTAACGTCCGGATCCTCGCCGCCACCCATCGGGATCTCAGTGAGATGGTCGGGAAGGGGACGTTTCGCGAAGACCTCTATTATCGCCTGAACGTCTTCCCGGTTACCATTCCCCCCCTGCGCGAACGCGGGAACGATATTTTCATTCTTGCCGATCACTTCAATGCCTGGTTTGCCCGCGAGCAGGGGGTAGAGATCCCCACTATCGCCACGCCTGCGCTGAATATGCTGCTCAACTACGACTGGCCAGGCAACGTACGGGAGCTGGAAAACGTAATGGAGAGAGCGGTGCTGCTGGCGGATGAAGGTATCATTCATGCCTGGCATCTCCCCCTGTCGCTTCAGCCGGTGATTGAGCATCTGGCGGAGCAGGATGGCCTGGAGGCTCGCCTTTCGCGAATCGAATACGATCTGATTGTTGAAGCGCTGGGCATGTTTCAGGGAAATGTCTCTCGCGCCGCCGCGCATCTGAATATGACGCGTCGGGCGCTGGGGCTAAGGCTGGAAAAATACCGCTTGAACTACAAACAGTTTCGGGGGCAAGCCTGACGATGACGCGTAACAACCGCGACAATATCCATACGCCTGAGCGTCCGGCACCCAGGCACAGTGAACCCCGCCCGCTGATTGCCCATTCGCCAGCGATGAAACAGGTGATGACCCGCTTGCAACAATATGCGTCAGTGCAAACGCCGGTGCTGCTGCGCGGCGAACCCGGAACCGGAAAAGATACCATCGCGCGCGCCCTGCATCGCGGGTCGTCCTGGCGGGAAGGTCCCTTTGTGAAGCTTGCCTGCGATCATGTGGCGGAAGAGGAGGTATTGCACGCGTTGCTGGGAGATGCCATGCGCACGCCGCCGGTGCCCGGAGCGTTGGAGCAGGCGGCGGGCGGAACTCTTTTTCTAAGCGAGATCGGTCACTTTTCATTACGCCTGCAACGGCTGTTGATACTGCTGCTTGAGCAACGTCCTTTTCTCTCTCCGGTCGATAATCGCAGCCGGTGCGGCGATACCCGGCTGGTGTGCGCCAGCGAGCTTAATCTGGAGGAACGGGTTGCTCAGGGCGCTTTTTTGCCGGAGCTATATTACCGCTTGCACGTGGCCAGTATTCCGCTCCCGCCGCTAAGTGAACGACCTGAGGATCTCCCTGGGCTGGTGGAGGATTTTTTTCGCCGCTTTAACCGGCACAATCACGTTAAGGTGCAGTTGGATCCGCAGGCGCTTTCGCCGCTGTATGTTTGCCAGTGGCCTGGCAATCAGCGCGATCTGGAAAACTGTCTTGAATATGCGGTGCTGCATCGCCAGAGCGATATCATTGCGCAACTGCCCTGTATTCAGGGACACTGTCTGCGTAAGCAGCTGAATTTGCGTATTGAAAACTACAGTAAACGACGGAGAAATATCTCTCTGCCGGAACCTGCCGGCGGGTGGGATCCCTGCCGGGCGCCCGCAAATATCCAGGCGCCGACGGCGATGACGGTAAGCGGTAGCGATGCGGATGACGAAATTCGGCATCGATTTATTACGGCACTGGAGAAAAGCGGATGGGTAAAAGCCAAAGCCGCGCGGTTGCTCAATATCACGCCGCGCCAGCTCTATTATGCGCTTCATAAGCTGAAGATTGAGGTGCGAAAATTTTGAATGAAAATAGGGGAAGGTCATCTTACTCAGAACAACGCCAATAATGACATCCTGCTTTCTTGTATGTTCCATAAGCTATTCCCCGTCAGCAGATGGGGAGATAATAAGTATCCTTATTACGTCATGCGCCAACCCATATCCAATTGATGTACCCCAAATGCCCTCCGGTAATTTTGCTTCAACGGACTCCTTTACCGACGGCGGCTTGAGCTATAGCCAAAATGAAGAATGCCGACACAGCAATTGCTAAGTTACTATTTTGGTTCCATAAAATCCGGGAGAACGGGTACCGGCAGCACGGAAAGGACTTTTAAGCGCTGCAAAGTTCGGACCTGGGCGCGTTCGAGATGATCTTTCAGGCAGGCTGCCGCCAGGGGCCAGTTTCCTTTCAGCAGCATGCCATACACCAGAGCGTGTTCCTCCAGCGTGGTTGTTTCCACCGGGATAGCAAGTAAATCGTAGAAGATGCGCGTGACGATGAAGGGGGACTGATGCTGACGCAGGATTTGCATCATCAACTTATTACCGGCAGGTTCGAGGCAGCGGACGTGCAAATCCTCTTCAAGTAATTCCAGCTCCGTGGCCGTCAGCTGCCGGCCTTTGTATTTATGCGTCTTTTCCAGCATGGAAGCAATCCACTCCGCCTGGAGGAGAGGGCCAGCCTTGCAGAGCGCCGCGGGTTCGAGGCTGGCGCGGATCTCAAAGTGATCCGCGATTTCTCGAGCGGTAAGCGGTCCCGTCAACCACTGTGAATAGGGCTCTTTTTCTACCAGTCCCTTATCGCGCAAGCGCATCAGGCTTTCACGGACCACCGACCGACTCACGTTGTAGTACAGCGCCGCCTTTTGCTCATTAACCTGATAACAACCGAACACCATCGCGGTTGAAAGCACGATCTGCAGCCCTTCCAGTACCTTCTCCCCGCTGGTACGAGTGTCCACCAGCGCTTGCTGCTCGTTAAGCCCGAACAATTCTCGCGTTAAGGCAATACGCAAGGGTTCTACGGCTTCCGCATCCTGCGCCACGATAAAGCCGCGACCCTCAAATCGGGTAATCAGACCTTCTTCATGTAACAGACTTAACGCCCGGCGCACCGGTACCCGGCTGGTGCCGAATAGTTGCGCTAACGGACCTTCCAGCAGCACCAGGCCCTTAGGCACTCGCTGCTCTATCAAGGTGTGACGTAAAAACTGCCGAATGACTTCATAGCGCGCAGAGGCGGTTTCTTCCGTTGCCGCATGCGAAGGGTTTGTCTGCATGACCATATTTTCGATCCTTACCTCATCGCACTTACCTTATCACATCCTGCTCAATGACATAGCTACCCGCATCGCTGGCACCGCCGTGGTGCAGAATGCCCTTTAATGGACCATTGATAACAAAATACATTTTGTTCCATGTCGTGCCGATCCGGGGAAGCAGGAGCAGAGGCCGCAACAGCTATGCTTCATCTCCATGATATTTAATGATTAATACAAATATAATACACTTTGATCACATTTTGGTCACTTATTTGTCGTTTTATTGGCATTCGTTTTGCTATGTTTAAATGGATTTTTAATTAAATATACATTTAAGGTGAGCATGAACGCCAACACGATCCGCCAGCAGTTCCAGCAGGGCCAACTCGATGCCTGCTCTATTGCCGCACTGTTTGCCGAGGGCCAGCTCTCACCGCTCGATTTCACCGACGCATGCCTGGCGGCGGCGGAGAAATCGAGCGGCATTTTCATAACTCTGACTCCCGAGCGCGCTCGTAAAGAGGCGGCGGCGTCGGCGCGGCGCTGGCAGCAAGGGGCGCCGTTGAGCGCGCTGGACGGTATCCCCGTCGCCTGGAAGGATCTGTTTGATATTGCGGGCACACGCACGACGGCAGGGTCGGCAACCCGCCGGAACGCCCCGGCGGCCGTTTGCGACGCCGCGCTGGTGGCGCGTCTGACCCAGGCGGGGATGGTCACGATGGGTAAAACCAACCTGAGCGAATTTGCTTTCTCCGGACTGGGCATTAACCCGACGTTCGGCACCCCGGCCCTGCTGGCGGCTGACGGTGAAGAACAGGTCCCGGGCGGTTCTTCCAGCGGCGCGGCCAGAGCGGTAGCGCTGGGGCTGGCCTGCATTGCGATGGGGACGGATACCGCGGGTTCGGTACGGATCCCGGCGGCGTTCAACGGCGTGATGGGATATCGCTCCAGCCGTCAGCGCTATGACGCGAGCGGGGTGTTCCCTCTCGCCGATTCGCTGGACACGCTCGGCCCGCTGTGCCGTAGCGTTCGCGATGCCCGCGCGCTGGATGCGATTCTCTGCGGCGTGGAAGAGGAGACGTACCCGGCTCCGGCGCTGGTTGTTGATTCTCAACTTATGGACGCCGCTGATGCTGCGGTCCGGGAACAGGGCTATCGCCTGCTTTCGTCCCTGGCTGCCGCAGGTATCGCCGTGGAGTACCGGCGGCTAAACGCCTTCCATGATGCGCTCGCCTGGATTGCGGCGCACGGCTGGCCGGGGGCCGTTGAGGCTTTCCAGCTACATGCTGCGCTGCTGTCATCGCCTGCGGCGGAAAATATCGATCCGTTTATTCGTCGCCGCCTGATGGCTTCCGGGCGCATTGACCCGGCGGTGCTAACCACGTTTTTGCGCCAGCGGCCGCTGTGGCAGCAGGCGCTGGCCGATGAGCTCAATGGTGCGGTGCTGGTGACGCCGACGGTGGCGCATACCGCGCCGCGCCTGGCGCCGCTGGTTGCGGATGCGGAGGCTTTCGCCGTGGTCAATAGCGCGACGCTGCGTTTGACCATGCCCGGCAGTTTGCTGGATATGCCCGGCGTCGCGTTGCCGAGCGGGGTGACGGCTAACGGGCTGTTCACCAGTCTGCTCTTCTCACTACCGACCGGCGAGGATCGCCGTCTCTTGATGGCCGCCAGTGCGGTATCCGACCTTCTTGCGCAGCGGCATGCCGCCTGCGCTGACCCGTTGTATCTCAACTCTTAAGGAAATGAAATATGGCCAAAGACATCCTTTGCGCGTTTGGTGTAGACGTTGATGCCGTTGCCGGCTGGCTGGGTTCGTACGGCGGGGAAGATTCGCCGGATGATATCTCGCGCGGTCTGTTCGCCGGCGAGGTGGGGGCGCCGCGGTTGCTGAAAATGTTCGCGGAACAGAACCTGCGCACCACCTGGTTTATCCCGGGCCACTCGATTGAGACCTTCCCGGAGCAGATGAAAGCGGTTGTTGATGCCGGGCATGAGGTCGGGATCCATGGCTATAGCCATGAAAACCCGATTGCGATGACCCCGGCTCAGGAGGAAGCGGTACTGGATCGCAGTATCGAACTGGTGACGAAGTTAGCGGGTAAACGCCCCACAGGCTATGTGGCCCCCTGGTGGGAGTTCAGCAACGTGACCAACGAGCTGCTGTTGAAAAAAGGGATTAAATACGACCACAGCCTGATGCACAACGACTTCCATCCCTACTACGTGCGGGTTGGCGACAGCTGGACCAAAATCGACTACAGCCAGCATCCGGACGCCTGGATGAAGCCGCTGCAGCGTGGTGAAGAGACTGATTTGGTGGAAATTCCCGCTAACTGGTACCTCGACGATCTGCCGCCGATGATGTTTATCAAAAAATCCCCCAACAGCCACGGCTTCGTCAATCCGCGCCATCTGGAGGAGATGTGGCGCGATCAGTTCGATTGGGTCTATCGCGAAAATGATTACGCCGTCTTCACCATGACCATCCACCCTGATGTTTCCGGCCGTCCCCAGGTGCTGCTGATGCTCGAGCGCCTGATTCAGTACATCCGCAGCCACGAAGGGGTGCGTTTTGTCACCTTTGATGAGATTGCGGACGATTTCAAGGCGCGCAAACCGCGCTCGGCATAATGTCATTTAACCCCGACCGAGGGATTACGCTATGAGCATTTTTAAGAAAACCTCCGTAAACGGCTGGCAGCCGCAGCAGTTGACTATCAAGGATGTGAAATTCGCCACCTGGATTGCATTTTTTGCCTGGGTTTTTGCTGTATACGATTTCATTTTGTTTGGTACTTTGCTGCCGGAAATAGGCGTGCATTTTGGCTGGGACGAGGTTGAGCAGGCGGAAATCGCCACCTGGGTCGCGGTTGGCGGGGCGGTAATCGCGCTGGCGATCGGCCCGCTGGTGGACCGCCTGGGTCGGCGGATGGGAATTGTTATTACCGTCGGCGGCGCCGCGCTTTGCTCATTACTGACCGCCGTAGGCGGCTCCTGGGGGAAAGGCGCGCTCACGGCGATTCGCTCAGTCGCCGGGTTGGGGTATGCCGAGCAAACGGTGAATGCGACATATTTATCCGAGCTATATACCGCCATTGACGACCCGAAGCTCAATAAGCGCAAAGGCTTTGTCTATAGCCTGGTGCAAGGAGGATGGCCGGTGGGTGCCCTGGTGGCTTCGGCGCTGACCGCTATTCTGATGCCGATTATCGGCTGGCAGGGCAGCTTTATTTTCGCCGCCTTACCTTCACTGATTATCGCGGTGTTGGCGTTAAAGCTGAAAGAGACGCCGCAGTTTCAGGTGCAGAAAAAGATCCAGCAGCTGCGCGAGCAAGGCAATGTTGCCGATGCGCGCCAGGTGGCGGCGGATTATCAGGTTTCCTGGGAAGAGCATCACCGCGGCGGCATCGCCGCAGCCTTTCGCGGTCCCTCGCTGCGCGCCACGCTGGTGCTGGGTGCGGCGGTGCTGATTAACTGGTTCGCCATTCAGATTTTTAGCGTGCTGGGCACCACGGTCATTACCAAAACTCACGATGTCTCCTTTAATAACTCGCTGCTGATCTTGATTCTGTCGAATCTGGTGGGCTATTGCGGCTACCTGGCCCACGGCTGGCTTGGCGACCGGATTGGCCGGCGTAACACCATCGCGGTCGGCTGGATGCTGGGGGGGATCGCTTTTGCCGGCATGCTGTTCTGCCCGGACAACTTTGCCACGATCGTCGCGTTGTACAGCATTGGATTATTTTTCCTGATCGGTCCCTATGCCGCGGCGCTGTTTTTCATTAGCGAAAGCTTCCCTACCGCGATCCGCGCTACGGCGGGCGCACTAATCGGCGCGATGGGGCCGGTCGGGGCGATTATCGCCAGCGTCGGTACTACCGCCGTGCTGAGCCACGGCGGCAACTGGCAGGATGCGGCGCTGTGGTTCGGGGCGGTTCCGTGCTTCATCTCCGGCATCGTGATGTGGTTTGCGCGTGCCGATATGCAAAGCGCGGCAGCAGTCAAAAATGCGGTTAACACTGAGCCTCAAATTTAAGGAGCGATTATGCACATGACGATTTCCAGCCAACCTGTCGCCGCCATCAGCGGCGCAGCGAGCGGTATTGGGCTGGCGTTAGCGACGCTGTACGCCCGGCGCGGCGTTCGCGTGATTGCGGGCTACTACCCTGACGATCCGCATGACCCTGCCGCCGCCGCGGCTCAGGTCGAGGCCGCCGGAGGGGAGGCGCTCTGGCTGCCGCTGGACGTGGCCGACACCGCGTCGGTGGATGCGTTTATCTCCCAGGGGGTGAACCATTTTGGCCGTCTTGATTATGTTATTGCCAATGCCGGGATCTTACGCTGTTCGCCGATTGAAGAGATGAGCGACGAGCGGTGGAACGCCATGCTTAATGTTGATTTGACGGGCGTGATGCGTTGTTTTCGCGCCGCGGCCCGACATCTGGGGGACGGCGCTAGCCTGGTGGCTATTTCGTCGATTGCTGGTGGCGTCTACGGCTGGCAGGAGCATGCGCACTATGCGGCGGCGAAGGCTGCCGTGCCTGGGATCTGCCGTTCGTTAGCGGTTGAGCTGGCTCCGCGAGGGGTCCGCTGCAATGCGGTTATTCCCGGCTTGATTGAAACGCCGCAGTCGCTGGATAAACAGAACTCTCTTGGGCCCGAGGGGCTGGCGAAAGCCGCGAAATCTATCCCATTGCAGCGGGTGGGGCGTCCGGAGGATATTGCCCGGGTGGTGGCCTTTCTGACCAGCGCAGAGAGCAGTTATCTGACCGGACAAAGCCTCATTGTTGATGGCGGTCTGACCGTTCGTTGGCCTGATTAAGGAGTCAGTATGCTACTGCAAAACAGACGTTGCGTTATCACCGGGGCGGCCAGCGGAATAGGCGAGGCAATCGCCGTGCTGTTTGCCTGCGAAGGAGCGCGGCTGGTGTTGACCGACCGCGATAGCGATAGATTGTCCGCCGTGGTTGAACGCTGCCGACAGTCAGGGGCGGTATGCCAGGGCATCGTCGCCGATGTCGGCGAGGTCGCCGGGGCGACCGCCGGGGTTGATGCCTGTCTTGAATACTATGAAGGCATTGATGTGCTGGTCAACAACGCGGGTATGCTGACCCAGGCGCGCTGTAGCGACATCACGCTGGAGATGTGGGAAACGATGATGGCGGTGGATCTGCGCAGCGTGTTTCTGGCGAGCCAGCGTGCGCTACCGGCGATGCTGGCACAGCGATGGGGGCGCATTATTAATATTGCCTCCCAGCTGGGCATTAAGGGTGGGGCTGAGCTGTGTCACTATGCGGCGGCGAAGGCGGGGGTGATAGGCCTGACAAAATCACTGGCGCTGGAGGTCTCTTCCGGCAACGTGCTGGTGAACGCTATCGCGCCTGGGCCGATTGATACACCGCTCATCGACGGGATTAACCAGGCCTGGAAGGCGGCGAAAGCGGCAGAGCTGCCGTTGGGCCGCTTTGGACGAGCGGAAGAGGTGGCGCCGGTGGCGTTGCTGCTGGCCAGCGAACCCGGCGGCAACCTGTTTGCCGGCCAGACGCTGGGCCCTAATTCTGGCGATGTGATGCCCTAAGGAGCCCAAAATGTGTGGTGTTTGCGGTCTGCTTGACAACGGGCCGCAGTGGAGCGATCCGCTGCGGCAGGATATTCCCCGGCGCCAGCTGCGTTTGCAGCAGCTGGCGCTGCTCAACCGGACTCTGAAGCCCTGGCGCCTCACGCTGACGGAGTTTCACGGCAGCTGGCTGCTGGCCAGCCCAACGGGGCAGCAGGTGCTGGTGCACTCGCTTGACGTATTGTGGAAAGAGGCCGAAAAAATGCTCCACCGCGCGGTCGACCCGCTGGATGAGGGCTGGCTGGCCGCGCTGGACGCGACGGGGAGGGATGATGTCTTACGATGAAAAATTACCCCTACATGTATTGAGCGGGTTCCTTGGCAGCGGCAAAACGACGCTGCTTAAAGGCTGGCTGGCTCAGCAGAATCTCAACGATGTCGCCTTGCTGGTCAACGAGTTTGGCGAGGTCGGTATCGACCATCATCTGCTGAATGAAGTTGCGCCGGATACGGTGCTGCTGCCGAGCGGCTGCGTATGCTGCCAGATTCGCGGCGAGCTAAAGGCTGCCCTGTTGGATCTCTATGAACGCCGGACCCGCGGCCTTATCCCGGCATTTCATCATGTGGTGCTTGAGACCACCGGGCTGGCCGATCCGGCCCCCATTCTTTCCACGCTGCTTCACGATCGGCAGCTGCAGAACCATTTTGTGCAGGGAACGCTGGTTACGCTCGTTGATGCGGAACATGCTCGTCATCAGGCGGATAGCCAGCCCGAGTGGCTGGCGCAGGTTAGCGCGGCGGATAAATTGCTGGTGAGCAAAAGCGATCGCGTCCCGACGGAAGAGGCGGCCGCCCTGCGGCAGTGGCTGCGGCAGCTGAATCCGCTGGCGGAGTTGGGGGATACCCGGCAGGCGCTGGATGCGCCAGCGTGGTTATTCCGCAGCGAAGTCGTTCGCGGCTCCCCCGAGCAGCGCGTTCGCTGGCTGGGCGCTTGCGCGGAGAAGACATTTACGCTGATGCCAACCCCCTACAGCGAGGCGCATCCGGCGACGCAGACCTGCGTAATTTCGCTTGAACGGTCGTTAAACTGGCCGGCATTTGCTATCTGGCTATCAATGCTATTACATTGCCATGGGAGCGCAGTCCTGCGGGTGAAGGGGATTTTGCGCGTCAGCGACAGCGACTCGCCAGTGGTGATCCACGGTGTGCAGCATACGCTGCATCCGCCGGTGCATTTACGTGACTGGCCGGGAGCGCTGGAAAGTTCAACGCTGGTCTTTATTTTGCGGGGGCTTGAGGCCAGCTGTTTACAACAGGCCTTCAGCCGCTATATGCATGTATTACAGGAGTCCTGAAGGGATGAATTCAGCCGCGATAATGCGCCCCCCGCTGACGCTTCGGGTGCTTGGTACATCGGTGACGTTGCTGGAGATGCTGCGCATACGCGCGGAGCAAGAGCTGGGGATTAACATCGAATACCTGCTGCACAGCGTTGAGGACGCGCAGCGTATCGCAGTCATGCAGCCGGAAAGTTACGATCTGTACGATCAGTGGTTTCATAATATCGATTTTGTCTGGCCAGCCCGCGCTATTCAACCTCTTGAAATTAAACGGTTGAAATACTGGGATGAGGTCAACGAGCTGGCTAAATTGGGCACCTTAACCGGTGAGCTTGCCGACGGCAGCGTCCCGTCCCAGCGCTTGTACGTCCAGCGCGATCTCCATTTGAGCAGCCAACCGAGCGATCGCATTAGCATGCTGCCGCTGACGCATAACGCCGATAGCTTTGCCTATCATGTCGACCGTCTTCCTGATGCGCTGCGCGGCGAGGAGGAGAGTTGGGGATGGCTGCTGCATCCTGCTCTCACCGGGGCGGTTGCGCTGCAGGAGGATGCGGCAATGGGGGGCATTGATGCGGCCCTGGCTATGCAGGGGGCCGGGATGGCGCGGTTTTCGGATATCGGCAATCTGTCGCTGGAAGAGATCGATGTTCTGACGGAGGAGCTGACACAGCTCAATCGCCAGGGGCACTTTGCGGCGTTCTGGTCGACTCAGGAGCAGGCTTGCGACTTAATCGATAACCGGCACGTGGAGGTCCAGAGCCTGTGGGCTCCTATCTATTTCCGTCGCCACTTTCACCAGCGGGGCTATAAAATGGCGCACCCGAGAGAAGGGTATCGCGCATGGTACGGCGGGATGTCGTTATCACGCTGCGTGACCGGGAGCATAAAAGATGCGGCATACGAATACCTCAACTGGTGGCAGTCCGGCTGGCCCGGCGCGGTAATGGCCCGGCAGGGATATTACATCTCCAATCCACAGCGAAGTCGCGCCCATCTCTCACTGGCTGAATGGGATTTTTGGTATGGGGGAAAACCTGCCGCTGAGCTGCTATTTGATGCGCATGGCGCGCCGCTGATCCCTGTGGGCGAGATCCGTGACGGCGGAAGTTACGCGCAACGTATGGGACATATTGCGGTGTGGAATTCGGTTATGGATGAACATAATTATCTGACGAGACGCTGGCAGGAGGCCATGTTAAAGAACTAACCCTATTCTAAGGGAGTAGATTCTCATCAATCCTTTTCTTTAATTGGTTCACTGCGTACTACGGTGGAAACCGTTAAACAACGATCTCATCATTCAGGGGGAGAGCCGGAAGGGAAAACGTTACCCTGAGGCAGGCCGAAGCATTGTGACACCGGCCATGCGCCGTGGGGCTTTCCTGACGCGCTGAGTGAGTGTTAAAGATGGCTTTTGGGGGAAAATCTTCGACGTAGAATTCATCTGTTGCTTTGTTGTGAGATAGCTCAAAAATCCATAACGAAACCGGCCTGAATTTCCGCATACCGTGTCACGATAGATATTCATACGCTTGATGAATATTGATTGTTTAGGGAGCGGCATATGAATTCACTCGCGCAGCGAACGCAGGTCATCGAAAACTGGTATCGGGAATCCGATGATTTTTCGACGCTGGTTAACTATCGGGTTCTCAGGGCGGGGCATATCCGGACTAACGCCAATTTTCATATTCAGCGCCAGTCCGTTGTCGGGCATGAGCTTATATATTGTCTCAAAGGGCGAGGCGTTGTTCGCCTGGAAAATAATCTTCATCATGTGCAGGAGGGGAATCTCGCCTGGCTGCCGGTAAGATGGCCGCATGAACACTATCCTGATAGCGCCGAGCCTTGGGAAATATTATGGCTGAGAATAGATAGTTCAAAATTAAATAGCATCATGCATATTCTCAATGTTCTCCAGGCGCCCGTTTTTACCTTTCAACAGCCGGAGAAGGTCACCGAAATTTATTATCAACTCTTCGGCTTAATGAAAAGCCATACGCTGGTTTCGGACGCGCACTGTGATGCGCTGTGCGCCAAACTTATTTTTACTTTGCTGGAAAACCGCAGTCAGGAAACGGAGAAATCTCCGGTGATTACCCATCGGGGACTGGGGCATCTTATTTATCAGATCCACAGCCACTATAATGACGAGTGGGATATTGGCAAATTTATGCAGTATTGCCAGGTCAGCAAGTCGCAGTTATTTCGCCTGTTTCAGGAAACCTTCAATCAGAGCCCGTTAAAATGGCTAAAAAACTATCGCCTGTCCCAGGCCCGGCGCTTACTGGTGGAAACGGATGACACCATTGGCAAAATTGCCGGGCAGGTGGGCTATAACGATCCGCTGCATTTTTCGCGTGATTTTCATCGTGCGGTTGGGGTTTCGCCCAGCGAGTTTCGCCGCCAGGAGAGACAGCTGTCGGACGGATCGGCAGAATAAACCAGCAGGTGTTCGGCTTTGCCAGAAAGCCGAACACCTTCGATCAGAAGAAGGTTTCCATCTGAATACCAAACGACCACTCTCCACCGGAGGTGAAGCCTTTCTGGCCCAGCGTATCGTTCGGACTGTAGTTATCCAGCGCCTTATCCCAGTTCATCCAGGTGGCAAAAACGCGCAGCTCCGGGCGGGTGAAGAACGGCGAAATATCATCCGGGCGGAAGGTTGGGGCAAAGGTGAGTTTATAGAAGTTGCCGTGTACCTTCTGGTACTGCTGATAGCCGTTGGGGTCGAGATCCATATACTGCCACGTGGCCTCATAGCCTAAAGCGAAGTTTTGCGTAATGTTTTGCATCAGGCGGCCGTTGAGGGTTATCCAGCGGTAGTCGTCGCCCTTGACGTAGCGATCGCGGCTAGATTGCGCAAGGACCGAGGGGGCAAAATCCCAGTCGGGGGCCAGATTGACCATCCCATAGCTAGCAAAACGCAGGGTACTGGCATCGGAGAGTAGCGCCGGGTCGGTGCCGATATTTTTCACCTCCGCGCCCAGACCTTGTCCCCATGACAGCACGCTGCGCGTTTCCCCCTGCGTCAGTCCATAGAAGCTATCGCCCTGATAGCCGAGCAGGACGGTGTAGCCTTTATTGGCGGCGTTAAAGACTTTATAGCCGCTAAGCGTTTCCCGTTGCTCATTGTCCTTTGCCTGCATGCCGCTGACAAACAGCTGTACCGGGCCAAAATAGTTGTTGGCGGTAAGGATATAGTTCTGCACATCATTATTGACTACGTCGACATCGCCGAAGCTGCGCCCGATAAAAGAGAAGTTGCTGCGGGTATTCTCCGACCAGCGAACGTCATAAATGCCGCCTCCGGTACCGTTGAGCGCCACGAATTTGGAGTCGAGCCACGGAATTTCAAAGTTATCGCGATCGACGCGCTTGCCGGCCCACAGCGTGGTGTCCTTAAGCGGCCCGCTAAAGCTGGGCAGAGAGGCGATTTCGGCAAACGCCTGACTGACGTTTAAGGTGCTGGAATCAGCGGTCCAGTCGTTATAGCTTTTTTGCTGGTCGGCGATCATGGTCATAAAGCGGGTGGTCGCGCCATTATCCAGGCGCTGTTTTTTCTCCAGATAGACTTCGACATAGGTGTCCGGCTCGTTCCCCAAACGGCCAATTGCGCCGCCAGTTTGCCCGGCCGGGGTCATAAACGGTCCTCCCTGTGAATGGCGGGCGTTGTGGTTGGTCATCATCCCGGAGCGCGCATAGCCGTGGAGTTCAAAATAGCCATTATCATCAGGAGTGATTTTTTCAATTTTTTGCGTACGGGTTTCAAGATCTTCGACCTTTTGTTGTGCCTGGTGCGAACCCGCTTCCGTTTGTTTTAGCTGGGTTGCTAATTGTGCATTTTTTTGCTCTGCCACCGCGGCGCGATTTTCCGCCTGCTGTAGCCGTAATTCCAGCTGATTCAGGCGTTGTTCGATACTGACATTCTGTGCGGAAAATGCGTAAGGGATGGCCATGATATTTATCAGGCAGAAACCTGGTAGGGTCATAGAGGTTATTTTCATCTTATTCTCATTAGGTCACTATCATAAATAAAAGTGCAGGGAACCCTGCGCCAGTAAAATAACGCAGAGGGGGTATTTATTTTTTCTATTAATCGAGGTGGTAAACTTCTTCCATTTCAGCCCACAACGAGCCTTCCGGTTCGCCGTCGAGAGGCATCTGGCATGGCCCGGTCTCCTGCCACCATGCCTGGGTTTTTAAATGCGCGGCCATTTTCTTTTGGTCAGCTTCGTAATCGTCGCCGTCATACTCCAGATAGCTGAACAATAATCCATTTTTATAGTAAATAGAGAAGTTGCGTAAATGGCACTCTTTAATCATGGCATTGACTTCCGGCCAAGGGTTAGCGTGAAGCTCTTTATAATAATCGAGCTTTTCTGGACGGACTTTAACCACACAACCAAAGCGGCGAACTTTACTCATCGTTGTCATCCTTATTAATAACGTGGGCACGGTGCAGAATCTGTTTAATTTCTTCTTGCATTTCGTTTGTTAATGGCGACGCGGGAGGTAGCGCATAGACAGGAATATCCACGCCGGTCAGCCGGAGGGCATATTTCACGGCATTATAAAATGGCACATCGATAGCGTAGAGCGGCGGGATCCACGAAAGAGACTGCTGCAGGGCCACCGCTTCGCTAAGATCGTGACGATGCCAGGCGCGAAGTATTCCGCAGGCGAGCTGCGGCGCAAAGTTGGCGCTGGCTGGAATAGCGCCGTCACCTCCCAGAATCAAGGTCCCCAGTAGATATTCGTCATAGCCGGCAAACACCGCGAAATCCGGGCGTAGGGGCTTGACCGCGTGCAGGGTTTCTCTGATATGCGAGAGCGTATCGACGGTATCTTTCAGGCCCACGATATTCGGGCAGCTCAGCGCCAGGTCTTTGATAACCGACGGCGGGATCGACTGACCGGTAAGCGCCGGGAAGTTATAGAGAATGATGGGGAGCGGCAGGGCGTTAGCAATCGTTATGAAATGGCGCACCAGATTGCTTTCACTCAGAGGACTGTACCAGGGGTTAACCACCACCACGCCGTCTGCGCCAGCCTGTCGCGCATGCAGTCCGACCTCGATTGTCTGCTGAGTGCCGCAGCAGGCGATGCCGATCAAAACGGGTTTTCTCCCACCCACCTGGGTGAGACAGAATTCTGCTACATGACGCCGCTGGGCATCGGACATATGGGCAAATTCCCCCGCGCTGCCGAGGAAAAAAAGGCCATCTACCGGCGATGCCAGCAGGTGTTCAATTAATATTGCCTGGGCGGATTCATCAAATTCTCCCTGCGCATTAAATAGCGTAGGTACCGGGGGAATGACCCCGTGGAAAAGAGGCTGAGCCATTGTATTCTCCTGTGAAAATTACCGGGAATCCCGGTATCAGGCGCAGGCGAGGGCCTTCACACTCATTGCTGAGCGCGCTCTCGCCTGCATATAACGCGTTATTTATTTAACGGATTTAATCGGTAATACAAAAAACGATGAAGCAAAGACGAAAACAATAGCGGCAATAAATAGCGATGAATAATCATTATTAAACGTTGCCAGTAGCCATGCGGATAATATTGGGCTGAAAGATTGTGGTAATACGGTAGCAATTGTCAGGATCCCCATATCTTTACCGGCCTGTTTACCGCCGCCCGGCAGCACCTGAGTCATCAGCGCCATATCGATGGAGGTATAAGCGCCATAGCCCAGCCCCATAATGGCGGCATAGATATACATTCCGGTCAGCGTCGGCATAAACAGAGGAACGCATAAACCAGCGGCCATCAGCAGAGTTGAGAGGAACACAAAGATTTTTCGCCGTTGCAGTTTGTCGGAGATGATGCCGGAAACCAGACCGGAGAAAAGCAGCGTCACCAAAGTGATGACCGAGATGGTGCCGATAGCATAGTTAGAATCTTCGACGCTTAAGCCAATGAAATCTTGCAGAATATACAGCTGGTAAGTGACCACGCCCTGGTAGCCCAGATACATGGCGAAGCGGCCAAAGAATGCCCAGCCAAAATCAGGGTATTCGCGTGGGCTGACCCAGAAGTTTTTGAAGAACGACCCCCAGCGGAAGGGTTCAACCTCCATGGCTCGGGTCGAAGGTTCGCGGTTGATCAGCACAAAGGCCACGCAGCAGGCGGCGATAGCCAGTGCGAAAACCAGGTACCCCAGCTGCAGGTTCCAGGCCAGATAGCCGGCAAGAATAATCCCCACCGTGCCGCCGGCGGTGGAACCCGCGCCGACGAAGCCGGAAGCGATACCGCGGTTCTCCGGTAAGAATCGGTCAGCGACCACCGTCGCCAGCGGGCCGTTCATGCAGTTCAGCGAGACGGCAGCCATTAACCAGAACACCGCAATGCCGGCGATAGTGGTTGTCATGGAGATGCCGAAGATAGCCAGCCCGCCGATTAATGCACCGCCAACGATAAACGGCGAACGGCGTCCCCATGTCGAACGGCAGCGATCGGATAAGGCTCCGGCAATCGGCTGAGCGAAAATCGTAAACAGCAGTGCCGAAGTCATGACGATAGCCAGGTTGTTAGCTTTATTTTCCGGGTCGATTTGCGCCACGTGATTAGGGAGAAGAACCGAGATAACCCCGCAGTAGAGCGCCAGCAGAACAAAGAAATTAGTAAACAGCGAGGCCAGCAGAATATTTTTCTTACGCCCCGTCACCATAATGTTATTTGCTGGCGACGTGGTTTGCGACCGATCGTCAACCTTGCCGCCGGGTAATGAATTGATATTATCGGACATGCTTATTTCCTCATTATTATTCAGTAGGGTGAATTGAAATAAACGTCATCTGACTCAGTTTTTATTTATTTTCCCCTCCTGATTGCATCAGGTAAATACGGCGCGCGTTTTCGCCCATTACCGCGTTAATGTCCTCGGGAGATAAGTGGGCAATGGCCTCGGTCACGCAGGTTTGCCAGCGCGCGTAGCCACCCGCCAGTTCGACTACCGGCCAGTCGCCGCCGAATAAACAGCGCCGTGGGCCAAATACCGCTATTGCCTGTTGGATCCAGGGCCGCAGCTGCTCCGGCCGCCAGCTTTGCCAGTCCGCTTCTGTCGGCAAGCCAGAGATTTTGCATGCCAGATGAGGAAAGGCGGCGAGAGCGGTAAATGCGTCCAGCCAGGTCTGCCATTGGGCGTCAGCGATAGCCGGTTTTCCCATATGATCCAGCACGACCAGGGCTTCAGGCGCGCGTTGATACAGCCACGTCAATAAATCGTGAAGCGCGGTCAGTTGAGATGCCCTGACGCACATATCCAGCACAAAGCCTTCGCGGGCCGCCGCCAGTAAACCCTCGCGATAACCGGCGTGATAAAACAGATCCAGCGGCTCATTGTGCAGGGAGCGCCGGATGCCCACCACGCGCGGCAATTCACGTAAATGGCGCAGATAAGGCGCCACGGCGTTGCCCGTTTCCAGCGGCGCCCAGGCGACAATTCCGGCAAGTTTAATCGCGCTGGTTTCAGCCAGCTGGTTTATCCACGCCACCTCCTGGAGCGCCTGCTGCTCGGCGCAGTCGGCCTGAACTACGATGGCCGCTTCCGGGGACTTCGCCACTTCCGCCAGCTGAGCGGGCAAAAAGGGCCGGTTAAGCGCCGGGAGTTTCTGCAGCCAGTCGTAGCGCAGCACGCGCGGATCCCAGAGATGCAGATGGCTGTCGAAGGTGCTCATTTTTGCGCTTTCCCTCCGTTGCCCGGCAGCAGATCCCAGCCAATATTGAGTACGGGAGCCATCAGCTCATTGATTTGAGCGAGCAGTTCCGGGTCAAGCGGCTGCGTGCACCAGCGGATATTATCCAGCATATTGTCGGCGCTGGCGGTGCCGATTACCGTGGAGGCAATGCCGTTATCCGCTGCGGTGGTGAGCGCAAACTGGAGAGCAATCTGGGCAATATTCACGCCGTGGCTATCGCACAGGGTGGACACCTGGCGGCAGATAGCCTGCACATCCTGATGCGCCGGGTGCCAGTCCGGCGCGCCGCTGCGGGTCAGCAGCCCCATCGCCAGAGGCGAAGCGTTGAGTACGCCAATCCCTGCCTGATTCAGCCGCTGCGCTACCGAGCCCAGCCGCCGGTCCTGTAAGCTCCAGGTACAGTAGGCCATCACGGTATCCACTTTTTGCTCACAGGCGACGCGCTCCAGCAGGGCAAGATCGTAGCCGGTGATACCGACGTGGCGTACGACGCCGCTATCGCGTAGCTCCCGCAGCGTCGGCAGCGCCTCATCCAGCAGTTGCCCCATATCACCGTATTCAATGTCATGGCACTGAATCACATCGATATAGTCGCTGCCCAGACGGGTAAGACTTTCATCGATGCTGCGCAGGGTGGCCTCGCGGGAGAAATCCCACTGGCTGTCGCCGTAGCGCCCGACTTTCGTCGCCAGGGTATAGCTGCCGCGGGGTACGCCTTTTAGCGCGACGCCCAGGGCGGTTTCCGCTTTGGTCAGCCCGTAATAGGGGGCAACGTCGAAATAGTTCACGCCGTGGGCAAGGGCCGTCGCCACGGTTTCGTTAGCCTGCTGTTGCGATACCGGGTGATAAATGCTGCCCAGAGAGGCCGCGCCCATCGCCAGCACCGGTACCTGAATTCCCGTGCGTCCAAAAGGTACTGTTTTCATTATTCGCTCCATTATGATTAATCGTCGACGGGCGTCCGCAGGCTCAGGCGCAGCCCCGCGCGTTCGGGCCTGACGTGCGGGCCCTGAGCTATCGTCCAGTTGCCGTCGTTTTGCTGTTGCTGTAATGCGTTTTCATCAATGGCGATCCCGAGCCCCGGTTCGTTGCCCAGTACGATGCCGCCGTTTTCGATGCGCTGATCCACGCGTAATCCGTTCGGGAAGGTGAGATCCTGTATCTCGCAGCTGAGATGGTTGCTGACCGCCGCCGCCGCGTGGGCCACCGGATTGGCGTTGTAGCCGACCGGGCTGACCGGCAGGCTAAACGCCTGCGCCAGGTTGGCGACGCGCAAGAAGTGGGTGATGCCCCAGCACATGCCTGCCTGAAGGACATCCACTGCATTCTCTTTCAGCAGCGGCAGAAATTGTTCCAGGCCGGTGAGGTTCTCCCCGGTAGCCACCGCGCAGCGCACCTGCTGGCGAATGGCGGCGTGTCCGGCGGCGTCCCAGCGGCGCACGGGTTCTTCAATCCAGCTCAGATCCAGCGCTTCCTGCAAACGACTGACGTAGCGCACTGCCTGTTTCGCGCTCATCGATTCGTTAACATCAATCATCATCACCGGCGAAGGGCTGTTAGCGAGATACACTTCGCGCACCGCCAGCAGGCGCTGTAAATCCTGTTCAACGTCGAGGCCGCCCTTGAGCTTAAAGGCGCTGAATCCACGCTCGGCGAAACGCTGATGGAGCGCGGTTAACGCCTCCAGCGACAGCGGGAAATCCAGCCCCGAAGCATATCCGGGGACGAACGGGCTTCTCGCGCCGAGCAGACGCCAGAGCGGCTCCCCGGCGCATTTGGCCTTCAAATCCCACAGCGCCATATCGACGACACCGATCGCCCCAAAAACGCTGCCCGTATGGCCGCTTTTAAAGACCCAGGCCTGCATTCGGTCGTAGAGCGCCGTCACCGCACGCGGATCTTCGCCTTCGATGGCGGGGAAAATGCGCGCAATATCCGCATGTCCGCCGACGCCGATACCGCTAATGCCCTCATCGGTTTCGAGGATCAACACCGGGACTTCAGTGACGCCTGAGGTGAGGGTGCCGTTGACATCGCCAATCGGCCGCCCCCAGCGGTGCCAGGTTTTCAGCGTGCGCCAGCCGGTAATCTTCATGCGCCTGACTCCTCTGTTTGCCGCGACGTGCGTAAATCAATCACCATGCGTCCCTGGATGGTGCCGTTGTCCATCTCGTTAAAAATGGCATTGATCTCTTCCAGCCTGCGGGTCTGTACCACCGGGCGAACGCGTCCGGCCAGCGCGTGCTGAAAAGCCTCCGCCAGATCCTGGCGGGTGCCCACCAGGCTGCCGACTATCTGGATACCATCGAGTACTGTTTTGACGATATTCAGGTCCAGATCGCCCGGCGGAACGGCGACGCAAACCACTTTGCCCGCGGCGCGGACGCTATTGACGGCCTGGTGAAAGGCGGCGCGCGCCACGGCAACCACCACGGCGCAATGGGCGCCGCCATCGGTGATCTGCTGGATGCGTGCGGGAACGTCGTCCCGGCTGGGGTTGAGGGTAATTTCCGCACCGCACTCGCGGGCGAGCGCCAGCTTGTCGTCCTGCAAATCGATGGCGATAACGCGGGCGTTAAAAACGTGGCGGGCAAACTGGATCGCCATATTGCCCAAACCACCGGCACCCCAGATGGCCAGCCACTGTCCGGGACGAACATCGGAGACGCGAATGGCTTTGTAGGTGGTCACGCCAGCGCAGGTAATGCTGCTGGCAATCAGCGGGTCGAGGCCTTCGGGGACTTTTACCGCGTAGTCGGCTTTCACGATGCACTGCTCGGCCATCGCGCCATCGACGCTGTAACCGGCGTTTTTTACGCTGCGGCAAAAGGTTTCCCGACCGCTGACGCAGTATTCACATACTCCGCAGCCTGCATAGAACCAGGCGATACTGACCCGATCGCCGGGCGTCAGGCTGGTCACGTCGTCGGCGACGGCGCGAACGATGCCGATCCCTTCATGGCGCGGAACCCGACCGGGAACGGGGCCAAAATCGCCCTGCACGACGTGGAGATCGGTATGGCAGACGCCGCAGCACTCCACGTCCACCAGCGCCTCGCCGGAAGCTAAAGGACGAACCGCCATCTGACGAATCTCAACCTGGCCTGGATGACGTTCACTGACTACTGCTGCTTTCATCATTGCCTCCCGTCAGCTCAGTTCTGGTACAGCGTTGTCGGTCATGCGCTGGCGTCGCGCGACGTAAGCGGGCAGGGGCTGCACGCCTGAATCGTCGGTAAACCAGGCGAAAGGATCGGTGCTGGCGACGAGAGCGAAATTCGCCCATGGCTCGAACGATCCGGAGCGAATAACCAGCCTGGCTTTGTGCGCGATCTCGTGGCACAGCGTTTCGTGGCTGGCAGCGTAAAACGCCGCGCCAGAGCCGGTATAGATAGTTTGTACTTCGCGATACAGCTGCGGGTGGCAGTCGCGGACTTCGCTGGCAAAATGCACTTCTTCAACGAAAATCTCCGTTCGCAGCACGCGCAGGATGTCGCGGACATCGACGGTGCCGGGCCACAGTCCGAGGTCGATACGGTTCGCTCCGGCCGGGATTGGAAACCCTGCGTCGGTTACCAGCACGATATCGGTATGGCCGAGCGTCGCCAGAGCGGCGGCAAGTTCAGGGTGTAAGATTCTATCGGGTCTCATTGTTATTATTCCTCGGTCACGACGTGAGATTGCAGAAATGCGTCGACATCGGTGCGGTATTTATAAGAGGGGACGGTTTCCCAGTCAGAGCAGCACAGGGCCGCCGCGGCGTTGGCGAACAGTACCGCTTTGCTTATCGGCAGGCCCTCATCCAGCGCCACCGCGAGGGAAGCGTTAAAGCTGTCGCCCGCGCCGTTGCTGTCAACCACATCCACCTGGCAGGGCGGGATCTCCTGAGTGGTTTGCGGGCCAAAAACGGCGGACCCCGCTTCGCCCAGCGTCATCACCACATAGCGGCAGCCGGTTTCAAGCAGCATACTGGCGATTTCCCGGTTGCTGCGGGCGTCGTCCGGCGCCAGGCCCAGCGCGACGCGGGCTTCGGTTTCATTGGGCGTCAGGTAGTCAATGGCGCTCAGGTCGAGGCCGCGCAGGTCTCTGGCCGGAGCCGGGTTGAGAATGGTGATTTTATCCAGTGATTTTGCGCGTCTTAGCCCGTAGAGCGCGGTTTCCAGCGGGATTTCCAGCTGAGCCAGCGCCACGCCACAGCTCTTTATCTGATGCAGAGCGTTATCCACCAGCGCCGGGGTAAACAGTTTGTTGGCCCCCATATCAACCACAATCACGTTGCGCGCTTCTTTATCTTTAATAATCAGGCCAGCGCCGGTCGGCAACTCGTTGGTCAGCGTGAGACCGTCGATATTGATCCCTTCCTCAAGCATCAGCTCAACAAACTCATTGCCGAACGTATCTTTACCGACCACGCCGCTATAGACCACATCCGCCCCCAGGCGGGCGGCCTGCACTGCCATATCGGAACCTTTGCCGCCCCAGGTTTGACGAAAGTCATGTCCGATTAGCGTCTCACCAGCCAGCGGTATGCGTTCGGCCGTCATCACCAGGGCTTTTGCATAACTGCCGAGAATAAATACACTCATCACATACTCCTTAAATTGTGCGGGCGTAGTACCGCCGTTACCGGCGGTACTCTTCGGTTAATAGGCGTTGATGTCGCCGACCAGACCTTTCACCAGCTCAGGGCCGGAACTGGTGCCAACCAGCTCTGCGCCTGCGACGAACATCTCTTTCATCTTCTCAAGCGTGTTCACTTTACCGGATACTTTGACCCGGCAAGGGGCCTGGATATTGGCTTTGAGAAGTTGGACATCTTCTACCGTTGCCGCGCAGCCGCCTTTGCCCCAGCCGCTGGATTGTTTCACCCAGTCAATACCTGCTTCGTAGGCGTAGCGGGTGGCTTTGATTTTCATCACCTCTTCGGTGATAAAGCCAAACTCCAGCATCGCTTTGACTTTCATTCCCAGGTCATGGGCAATGTGGGTCACCTCTTTCAGCTCGTTGAAATAGAGGTCATCCATTCCGCCGAGCAAAAAGCCTGGGTTGGGCGGGAAATCAAATTCATCGGCGCCTTCTTTTGCCAGTTCTCTCACCACGGCGACTTTCATTGCTGTCGTATCGTTGGCCTGGGGGAAGTTCACGGTGGTGGCAACGCGAATACCGGTTCCTTTCAGGACGTCTTTGGCGACGGCGACCCAGCACGGCGCGATCATTGCCGCATCAAACTGATACTCCATACAGATGTTGAGATGCTGAATAAGCCCTTCGCGGGTCAGGTCCGGGTTGACGTTGGTGAACTGAATGGCCTTTGCGACCTGGCGGGGATCATTAAAATCGATCATGTACCACTACTCCTGTTGGCTGAAAAAACATAGGTTACGATGTGAATGACATGGGCTTACTGTAAGGAGCTGGCGGAAAAGGCGTGATAGGCAAGAGTCCCGGCCATATGGACAGAATTTTCAGACGGATAATTTTGTGAGGGAGTTGGCAAAATGAGCCGGCGGACAGCGCAGGAAAACGGTTGAGGAGGGCGGGTTGCAATCAGGCAAAAAAATAAGGAGTTTCAGAATGCCTGCCAGGCATTGCTCGTTGGAGCCTTATAGTCGAGGCTTATTCAATTGATATGGCTTGTTTTGTCGGCCGGGTAAGGCATGGGCCTCCACCCGGCAGAAATACGATGATAATAGATCCGGTCTCGCAAAATCTTTCTATACGATAACGCCCGGTTTTATTTTATTTTGAATTTCCCTTGCTTCCACTGTTTGATCGTATTCGCTTTTGCCGCAGCGCTCTGGATATATCCTATCCCCCACGAGCCAACGCCATACTGATAAATTTGGTTTTTATAGGCACTTTCGGCTGTCGCCTCATGGGCGTAGGGAGCCACTGTACCCTGAAATGCCATAATCCCTTCGTTTGTTCCAAAGTCAGGCCAGTCGGTGACGAACTTTTTAATATCATCAGCCCCTTTGCTGCAGGCCGCAATCAGCTCTTTATAGGGGGTTGCCGAACCCTCTTTTTTTAATGCTTTGGCATTGTAATCGCAGTTATATTCGATATAAGCGGCAACGGCTTTGTCATAATCTGTATCAGCGAGTGCTGGCTGGCTGAGGATGATTAGCGCCAGCAGGTATTTTTTTTCCATTTTGCAAACTCTCCATAATTTAAGGCAATGCGGTGAAATAATTAAAGTCAGCAAGAACGCAGACCGTCAACGGCGCCGGCGCTAAGGACCATCGTTGATTTTATGCTGGCGATGATTTTATCGATAATGGCCTGACGTGGGCCTTCGCGCCACGCCGGGCTGCGATAAAAGGCTTCTTGCGAAGTTTTTAAATGAGTTAGATCGTCATAGGCGCGAATCAAATAGTAAGCATCTTTGTCTTCGACAGAGTTACCAAAAGAGACGATATCCATTCCGGCGGCACGGTGGCAAGGCGCACTTTGCTCCAGCATAATCTGGTGAAAATCTTCTCCGGTGCCGGGTTTTAGGGTGTACAGCAAAAACTCAACCGTTTTCATCCTGAACGTTTCCTTTTGAAATCACGTTAGTGATGTAGCAATACAGCACAGCGGTACTCTTTGGACAACCACCAATGTTTTAACTTTTCTCGCCGGTCAGGTCATGAGAGCAGGTTGCAAACCTTTGCTCTTTATTGTTATGTTATAACATACCCTATAAATCATTGTGAAATATGTGGCTATTCACCTTTCTTTTTAGATGATCATTATTATCATCTGTTCCAGGGAGTAAAAGATGAAAAAAGATGGGCCGGCAATTCGCTCTGAAGAGCGGCGAAGAGCCTGCTAATGGAGGAGCGTTTGACAAATTGTGGTACGGCCGTTGAGCCGGTGCTTAGCGTCAATATTGAATCATTGCCGCGACCCGGCGGCGGGGAGCTTCTCTCCGGCATTCATTTTAATGCCGGCAGGGGAGAGTGCCTGGCGGTGATTGGGCCGAATGGCAGCGGGAAAACCTCTTTATTACGGGCGATCGATCAGGAGCTGACTTCGCGGGATAGCGACATACGGCTATTCGGCCGCTCCGTTGCGGCTTTGACCCGGCAGCAGCGGGCCCAGCAGATTGCAGTCCTCGCGCAGAATGATGCCCCGGATATGCGGCTGATTCTTGAGGATTATGTCACTCTCGGACGTATTCCTCACGCCCGGGATATGTCGCGTCGTGAACATGAAACCATCGTGACCCGAGCCATTAACGATACGGGATTGCAGAAGCTGCGCAAGCGTCCGCTATCTGCGTTATCCGGCGGGGAGCGGCAGCGGGCGGCGCTGGCGCGGTTGCTGGCCCAGTCGCCAAAACTGGTGCTGCTGGATGAGCCGACCAACCATCTTGATCCGTCGGGCCGGGTGGAACTGCTCTCGCTAGTGAAAAGCCAGGGGATCACGGTAGTCGCGGTACTGCACGATCTTTCACTGATTGAATCCTTCGCCGACCGCGTTTTGCTTTTATCGCAAGGGCGCGCCGTGGCCTGGGATGCGCCGGAGCGCGTGCTTGTTTCGAAACAGCTTTATCCCGTTTTCGGCGTGACCAGCTTTACCGTACCGCATCCTGAGACCGGGAAGGCGCTGCGGATTTTTGAGGTTCCAGGCTATGCGTAATAAATTTCTGAGGACAAAGAATAATGAATAAATGGTTTGCAGGCATGATGGCTGTTCTATCCGTTTCCGCGGCAAACGCTGCTGATTATCCCGTCACCATTGACAGCTGCGGGACGCCGGTGACGTTTACACAAGCGCCGAAAAGGGCGGTAATACACGACCTTAATATGTCTGAAATGGCTTTTGCTCTCGGGTTGCAGGACCGTATCGTTGGGTTAACCGGTATTACCGGCTGGTACAAAATGACCCCGGAATTTAAAAAGGAGATGGGTTCAATTCCCGAGCTTGCGCCTAAATATCCCTCTCTGGAAACGCTGCTGGCGGCTAATCCCGACTTCTTTTTCGCGGGCTGGAATTACGGGATGAAAGTCGGCGGAGAGGTCACGCCTTCCGTGCTCGATAAATACGGCATCAAGACATTTGTTTTGAGCGAGAGCTGCGTATTTACCGCTGACAATAAGCGCAAAGCAAGCATGGACCTGCTGTATAACGACGAGCTGACGCTGGGCAAGATTTTCGGCAAACAGCATGAGGCGCAGGCGCTGGTCGATGGCTGGAAAAAAACGCTGGATGAACTGCCTGAGCCGCCGCCAGGCGTTCAGCCATTGAAAGTGTTTGTCTATGATTCTGGCGAAGATAAGCCCTTTACCAGCGGTCGATACGCTATGCCGACCGCCATTATCGAAGCAGCGGGGGGCAAAAACGTGATGGACGGGCTGGATATCAGCTGGGGAACAACCTCCTGGGAGAGCGTCGCGACGGCAGAGCCCGACTTTATTATTCTTCTCGATTATCAGACCGGTAGCGGAGCGGATTCGCTGCGTCACTTCCTCGAAAATCATCCGTTAATGAAGCAGACTCCGGCGGTGAAGAATCAGCGTTATCTGAAGCTGCAGTACGCTGAACTGACGCCTGGTCCGGCAAATATTAAAGCGGCCGAAAAACTGGCTCATGCGATGTATCCAGCGGCCAACCAATGAGTGGTACTCAATGTCGCTACTACTGGGCAATGTGGGGCGCTGTGCCAGTATTAGCCGGATTGATGCTGCTCAGCGTTGCCAAAGGCAGCGCGCCGCTATCGCTGGAGCAGGTCCTGGGTGCCTTACTGCTTCTTGATGTGCCGGTTTCTGAGATGGTCAGCCGCATCGTCATTGATTTACGTGTGCCAAGAACGCTGCTATCGGTGCTGGCGGGAGCCGTGCTGGCTATGGTTGGCGGGCTTTTGCAGACCACCACGCGCAACGATCTGGCCGATCCTTTTTTATTCGGACTTTCCTCCGGCGCTTCGGCGGGGGCGGTACTGGTGATTACCCGATTCGGTGAGCGGCTTGGCGCGCTGACGCTGCCGGTATCGGCGTTTGTCGGCGGTATCTGCTCCGCGGTGGCGGTGATGCTGCTGTTCCATTTTAAAAAGCAGCGTGGCGCCGAACACTTAGTGATCTGCGGGCTGGCTATCTCCTTTTTATTCGGTGCGCTGACCAGCTATCTGATTTTCTCCGGCGATCAGCGGGCCGCCAGCTCGGTGCTGTTTTGGTCGCTGGGGGGCCTCGGTCTCGCGCGTTGGGATAATTTACCTTATGCCATATTTAGCCTGCTATTTCTCAGCGCTTTTATTCTGTTACGCTGGCGCTCGCTGGATGGTTTACTGGCCGGTGAGCAAACGGCGCAGTCGTTGGGCATTAACGTCAGCCGCCTGCGGATGGAGGTTTTCCTCTGCTGTGCGCTGGCAACTTCGCTGCTGGTGGCTTTAACCGGGGTGATTGGCTTTATCGGGCTGATGGTTCCGCATATGTGCCGCTACTTTTCCGGCGTTAAGCATCTGCTGCTGCTTCCTTTATGCGGTCTATGGGGGGCGGCGCTTTTGTGCGGCGGCGATATCGTCAGCAGGACGCTGTTAGCCCCGCAGGAGCTGCCGATTGGGATCATTACTGCAGGAATAGGCGGCTTGTTTATTATTATCCTGCTGGCCAGAAGCCGTTCATAAACCTATCAACGCCGGGCACCGGCCTGGCGTTTTTATCTTATCGGGTTGGTGTATTGATAAATGGATATTTTCAATTTCAATCATCAAATACCTGTCGATTCACAGCGCCTTGCCGGCATTGTCTGATTATTTACAGGCATCTGCGATGAGCGATAAATTCACGACGGATTAATCACCCCGCAGTCATGCATTAGCGTATCTTTCTTCTTGTAACCGGTTCTGCTCTTCGCTTTAAAACGCCCGGTTCTGCTCTTCGCTTTAAAACGCCCGGTTCTGCTCTTCGCTTTAAAACGCCCGGTTTTGCATCTGCGATCCTGCTGGAATAGTGAACATCAAAGTGTTGCACAACGGACATGGCTTACGTAAATTCATAGATATGAACCTTGTCCGCATACGGAAAATATCATGGATGTGACAGCACTGAAGAAAACCACGCTTACCGAGCAGATTATGGAGCAGATCGCTTTGCAGATCACCTCCGGAAAGCTCAGACCCGGCCAGCGCTTGCCGAACGAACGGGCGATGGGGGAGATGTTCAACGTCACGCGCAGCCGGGTACGTGAAGCGCTGCGCGCACTATCGCTGATCGGGCTTATTGAGATAAAACCAGGCGATGGCAGCTATGTCTGCGAAAACAAACCGCAGCTTCCTGAAGAGACGATGACCTGGATCTTCCATAAAGAGATTCACAACCTCGATGAAATCTATGCCGCGAGGAAGCTTATCGAAGAAGAGGTGTATCTCACCGCGATCGGCGTGGTGAACCATGACAATCTTATTCGTTTCCAGTCGATAATTGACCAGATGGCGGAGCTTATTGTCCAGGACGGTCAACCGGAAGCCTATCACCAGCTGCTTGATGAATACGACCTGTTGATGGGCCGTCTGTGCGGTAACCAGATTTATGACAAGTTGATGCAGACCATCGTGATGCTGCGTAAAGACTTCTCGCGCAAGCTGCTTAACGCTGATGGTGCGATGGCGCATAGCTTTAAGCTGCGGCTGAGCATTCATGAGGCCTTTATCCAGCGAGATAAGGTCCAGCTGCGTAAAAATCTGAAGTCCTTCTATCAGTCTTCGCGCAAATTTTACGATCGCATCGCGGATAATAAAGACAAATAATATGGCCAGAGTTAAATCTGCGGAGAGATCTTTCCGCCTGTTGGAGCTGATTGCCAGCCATCGCGAGGGACTGAGCTTCACCGATCTGCAAACCAGCCTCGATATCCCCAGAAGCTCCGCCCATAGCCTGATTCAGGAGTTTCTTGATAACGATTATCTGCTGTATATGCCGGATACGCGCCTGTATCACGCTGGTCTGGCGTTGATTAAAATTGCCGCTAACTGCATTGAAAGCACCGATCTGGTCCGCGATTTGCGGCTGCTGACCGCATTTCTGAGCAAACGACTGGGCAAAACCAGCCACGCGGCGATTCTGGACGGCAGGCAGGTGGTTTATCTGGCGAAAGCGCTCGCCCAGGACGATCTCTCATTAATGCGCCATATCGGTAACCATCTCCCGGCGCACTGCACCGCCGTTGGCAAAACTCTGCTGAGCCAATACAGCGATGAAGAGATTACGCAGCTTTATGGTGAGACGCCGTTGGAGAAAATGACGGTTAACTCGATTGGTACGCTGCCGGTATTACTGGCTGAACTACGCCAGGTGCGCCAGCAGGGCTACGCGCTTGAGCAACGAGAGGCCAACGAACGCGCAGCCTGTATTGCGCTGCCCATTTACTCTTCTGCTGGAAAAATGGTGGCGGCTTTTAGCGTGACCGTTCTGGCCTACGAGTGGGAGTCGCTGGCGCTTGATGATGTGCTTGCGGTGATGAAAGAGTGCCGGGTTCTGGCGCAATAGCTACGGTGACCGGGAATGTCCCGGTCATCTGCCTGTGACATCATTATCCAGGATTATCCGCGCCAAGCGGCGGTGCGCCGACGAAGCTGGTGAAGGTCTCGCCGTTGATTTTTATTGGACAGCGGGTGGTTTGCAGGGTTTTTCCGCTCTTCAACCGGACTTCCTGTAGCATCTTCAGCGACTGGAAGCCTTCGCTGGCAATTAACTGCGGCCAGTCCATCACCTGCGCACACCAGATATCTTCCGCCTCCAGAATGTTTAACCACTCCTCGCTTTTCTTATGCCGCAAGTGTTCCAGCAGGATCCGTTTGATATCATCCCGACGGTTGAACCACTCCTGCGGCTGGTTAAACTCAAGCAGTGCCGGGCATGCCAGCAGGTTCCCCAGAACGGGAATCGGCGCCATCGCCAGTGCGATAAAGCCATCGGCGGTGGGATAAATGCCGTAGGGCGCAGAAATGTAGGCGTTGGCATTATTGACCGCACTTCTGACCGGCGGCTGCTGACCATCGTTCAACCAGGTGGTTAAGACTTCAAACTGCAGGTCGAGGATGGTGTCCAGCAGGCTCACCTGGACCAGGCACCCGGCACCGCTGCTGGCCCTTTGTACCAGCCCGGCCATAAGCCCTTGAACCAGATACTCTCCGGCGAAAATATCGCAGACGGAAAGACCAAAGGGAAGCGGGGGCTGATCCTGATTGCCATTGAGCCAGCATAAGCCAGAAAGCGCCTGCACCAGTAAATCCTGACCCGGACGGGAAACCCAGGGACCGCTATCGCCGTAGCCGGAAATTTCACCGTAAACCAGACCGGGATTGATTTCATGCAGCGATGCATAGTCCAGACCGAGGCGCTTTGAGACACCTGGACGATAATTAAAGATAACCACGTCCGCCTGTTCAATTAGCGGGCGCAGGGCGTTTTTTTGCCCCTCGTCTTTGAGATTAACGGTGATGCTTTTCTTATTGCGGTTAATGGCGTGGAACAGCGAACTGTCACCATCAATTTGCAGCTCGGAAATATAGAGCTTACGGCAGATATCGCCGCCGTCCGGATTTTCAATTTTCGTTACGCTGGCCCCTAAATCGGCGAGGCGAAGCGCAGCCGATGGGCCAGAAAGAAACTGGCTGAAGTCCAGCACATTAATACCTGTTAGTGGTTTCATCAATCAGCCTCCAGTAAGTGAAAATCGGCCTGAATCTGCGCCGTATGCGTCCCTAAAGCTGGCGCGGGGCGGGAGGAGGAGGTGCGCGCACCGTTGAAGATCAGCGGCGATTTCAGCATAACGATTGTTTTACCGTCATCGAGTTGAACATCGTGAGTCATGCCCAGTGCGCGGAATCCCTCGCTTGCCGTCAGGGTTGACCAGTCGCTCACCTCAGCGCACCAGTAGCCGGCTCCCTCGAGTCGTTCCAGCCAAAAAGCGGCGGTTTCAGAGGCCAGAATCCCGGCAATCACGCGCTTGATCTCGTCCCTGCGGCTGAACCACTCGTCCGGTTCGCTGTATTCGCTGAGTGCTGAAGAACGCAAAATATCGCCCAGCTTGACCACCGAGCCCATTGCGAGCGCGATATAGCCTTTTTGGGTGGCATAAATGCCGTAAGGCGCAGCGAGATATGCATGCGCGTTATTGTCCGCGCTGCGGCAGGGCGCACGGTGTCCATCGTTAAGCCAGGTGGTCAGCACTTCAAACTGCATGCTGAGCAGTGACTCCATCAGGCTGACTTCAACCCGCCCGCCGGATCGGGTCTTACCGCGGCGGATCAGGCAGGCCAGGACACCCTGCACCAGATGCGCCCCGGCAAGCGAATCGGCAACCGATAGTGCAAATGGCGTCGGCGGTTGGTCCTTGTTGCCGTTTAGCCACGTGAGGCCCGACATGGCCTGCACCAGCAGATCCTGACCGGGCTTTTTAACCCACGGTCCCTCGGTACCGTATCCGGTGACCGAGGCATAGACCAGCCGCGGATTGAGTTGCTTGACTTCTTCATAGCCAAGGCCAATTTTGTCCATTACGCCGGGGCGGAAATTTTCGATAAGAATATCGGCCTGCGCGATCAGTCGCTTAACCTGCGCCAGCTCCCGAGAGTCCTTCAGATCGGCCGTGTAGCTCTCTTTACCGCGATTAATGGTATGAAAAAGCAGGCTGTCGTTATTGATCCACTGATTGTTAAGACTCAGGTTTCTGCTGGCGTCCCCGCCGCGGGGACGTTCCACTTTGATGACCCTGGCCCCCATATCCGCCAGGCGTAGCGCAGCGGAAGGCCCGGCCAGAAACTGGCTGAAGTCCAGTACCACTAAACCTGTTAAAGGAAGCATAATTACTCCATTAAGCTGCGTGATTTTTGATAAAGCGCGTTCAGGCTGGCGAAAACGGCGCCGCCGTTACCGCCGTTCATGACATACTCTCGCACCAGATCGCCGGCATGATCCTGAAAGCTCAAAAAGCCGCTGTAGCGTGGACGCTTAGCCGAGCGGTCGAGAGTGGGCAGGGTGTCGATGAAGAAATCCAGGCTGCGGCGATTCACTTCTTCATCAAGCCAGGCTCCGCGATGACCCGGTTGGCCGCCGTTATCGAAGAAGAGCGTTTTCTGCACCTCCGCCGAAGCGGTATAGCTGGCGTAGGCGAGGGCCGCTTCTTTATGCCGGCATTTTGCGGAAATCGCCAGCCCGGTCCCGCCGAGAATGGTCTTCAGCGGCTTGCCGTGCCAGGAGACAACATCCGTTGCCTTCAGAAGATAGCGGGCATAACCGGCGCGGGAATAGTTTGAATAGCCATAGGCGAATGGGCAGTAGCTCCAGGCATCGCGTGTTGAAAGCTGTTCATGAACGGCGATAGGGTCGTAGTCAAAAATCTCTTTTGAACAGTGGCTGGCCAGTTCGCGCAGCGCTTCAAGCGCTTCGATGCCAGTGTCGCGGCTGGCGATACTCTCCTCGTCAAACCAGGCGCCGCCGCGGGTGGCGCAGAGCATTAGAAAGTCCATCAATAAGTTGATCGGGATCCCGGCATAAATGACCTTTCCGGTGCGGGCCAGGGCGAGCAGGTCTTGCCAGGTTTTCGGCAGGGCGAATTGCCCCTGTTGCAGGTGGTCCGGCCGATAGACGGCGACAGGCGTTGCCGCATCAATGGCCAGAGCGCTCTGGAAGCCGTTGAAAAGATAGCTTTCATGAGAGCCGCCCACCGAGTTTGCTGCCTGATCGTCAAGGTACGCTTTTGGTAAATGGTCCTGCAGAGGTAAAAGGATCGCTTTCTCTGCGACAAACCCCGCCCACGGATGGTCAATAACCAGCAGATCATAAAGCCGCGCCAGTTCATCAAGATCGCCATCGGCGAACGCCTGCAATGAACGTTTCTCCCACACAATTTCGACATCCGGATTTAGCTCGCTGAACCGCTGCGCGGTGGCCATTACGGATGTAAACCCGCGGCTATGACCCCAGGTAATGCCCCTCAACGTCATCATAAGAACTCCTTTTTGCAATGAGCTTCACATAAAATTGGTACTACCGCGCTACCATTGGGGCATAGCTACTGATACTTTTGTAGTCAGATTAGGTGAAATTGTGATCGGCCTTGAAAAATAATAATTGATCTTTTTTTTCGGTTGACCATAAAAAAAACGAGGATTAGTTTTCTATTAGTTTATATTTGTGGTCATTAATTCACATATGTGAACATTGTGGTGAGAAAATCCTTGAGTACACAATCTAATTAACAGGAGAGTTCTATGTTAGCGGGATTTTTTGTCTTGATGATCGCTTGTATGTTCCAGGGAAGCTTTGGTCTCGGTATGAAAAACTATCGACCATTTTCCTGGGAAGCCTTTTGGGTGATATTTTCCATTATCGGCATATTAATCATTCCTATTGTCTGGACGTGGATTGAAGTTCCCGGATTTTTAAAGTATATCCTGATGACGCCCGCCTGGATTTTATCTATCGCTGCCGCCTGCGGTTTTCTCTGGGGCATCAGCGCCATTTGGTACGGTAAAGGTATTGATAATATCGGCATGTCTCTGACCGTCGGGATCAATACCGGTGTGGGATGTTCTCTCGGTTCATTAATTCCACTATTCATCCTTAATAAAATTCCGCCCGCTAATTCACTGATCTGGCTGCTGGCAGGAATGGCGGTGATGCTGATTGGCGTGGGGGTGATTACTAAAGCCGGTATTCTTAAAGATAAAGAGTCACAGCGGGATGAGTCGCGGGTTAAAAATGACAAATTCGTCAGCGGCCTGCTAATGGCGCTGGCCTCCGGGTTTGGTACCGCAGCGATGAACGTCGGCTATACCTACGCCAGTCGGGCCAGCGCGCTGGCGGTAGAGGATGGTATTAATCCGGTCAGTGCCAGCCTGATCGCCTACGTCATCGTTTTTGCATCCGGCGGCTTTATTTCCAATATTGGCTACGCCCTGTGGGTGTTGAGAAAAAACAATACCTTCAGCGACTTTTCCCGACCAGGTTCGTCCTTCGCATGGTTTAAAGCGTTGTTGACCGGGGGGATTTGGTTCGCCGCGCTGGGATTATATGCCAAGTCAACGGCGCTGCTGGGCGACCTCGGACCGGTCATCGGCTGGATAGCGTTCCTGTCAGGGGCGCTGATTATTTCCAACGGATGGGGGCTGAAAACGGGTGAATGGCAAGGATATGAAAAACCTAAAAAAGTTATGCTTCTGGGTAATGTGATTTTAGTTCTCTCCGTCGTTATCGTCGGATACGCCAACGGATTAGCTTAGAAAAGAGGATAAAGAAATGACAATGCAACTGAACATGCCGCAACGCAGTAAACCCGTCGTCATTATCGGCGCGGGTGGGATCGTCACCGACTCGCACTTACCTGCTTATAGTAAAGCCGGGTTTCGGGTTCTCGGTCTGTACGATCGGGATTATCAGAAAGCGCAGAGCGTGGCCAGCCAGTGGGATATCCCTCATGCCTGCCAGACTATTGATGAACTGATCGTCCTGGCGCAGTCCGAGGGCTGCGTATTTGATATCGCCGTACCAGCTTCTGAGATTCTGCCTATTTTACAAAAATTACCCTCCCACGTTGGTGCGCTTATTCAAAAACCGATGGGCGAGTCCCTTGAGCAGGCCAAAGCTATTCTTGATTGTTGTCATGAGAAAAATATCACTGCCGGTATTAATTTCCAGCTACGTCGCGCACCCTTTATGATTGCCGCGAAAAAAATGATTGATGAAGGTCTGCTGGGCGATATTCATGATGTTGAAATGCGCGTTATTTGCCAGACACCGTGGAATTTATGGAAATTTTTATTTGAGAAACAACGAATGGAGGTTAATTACCACAGCATCCATTATATTGATGCCATCCGTTTCTTCCTCGGCGATCCGCAGTCCGTTTACTGTAAAACCATGAAGCATCCTAAAATGATGGCGCTGGCGCAAACTCGCTCGTCGATCATTATGGACTACGGCGATGTTATTCGCGCCAATATTCATACTAACCACGGCCATGATTATGCGCCGGATAAGCAGGAGTGTTTCTTTAAAATAGAAGGGACCAAAGGCGCGATTAAAATTCAGATTGGGGTTATTTTGAATTATCCGCAGGGCGCTGACGATAAATTCGAATTTATCCTTGATGATGGCAAAGGGTGGCGAACCCTGCCCGTTGAAGGGACCTGGTTCCCGGATGCCTTTATTGGCCCGATGGCTGGCCTGCAGTGCAAACTCGAAGACCCGGATTATGTCTGGCTTAACGAGATCAACGATGCGTGGAAAACCATGTGCGTCGTTGAAGCCTGCTACCAGTCAAGCGCTAGCGGTGCCACTGCGGTGAAATACTGATTACTACGGGAGGTCCGGCATGTTGCACATTACCGATACCCATCTCCATCTTTGGGATCTGTCGCGTTTTCGTCTGTCGTGGCTAAGCGAGGTTCCGGCGCTGAATCATGATGTTAGCTGGCAGGATTATCGCGCGTTGATCGATCAGGATACGTGGTGTATCGATCGCGCGTTGTACGTTGAAGTCGACGTCGTCCCCGACCAGCGCGGGGCGGAAAGCCTGTTTTTACGCGAGCTATGCGCAGACCCGACGAATTTTGTTGAGGGAGGCATTATCTCGCTCGACCTGCAGCAGCCCGATGCGGTATCGCGATGGCTGACCTCAGACGCGCGTCACCCGGCGGTAAAGGGCGTACGTCACGTACTGCACGTCGCCAGCCAGCCGTCTGGAGCCTGCCTGACCTCTGCCTTTATCAATAATGTTAATGCGCTGGGTAATGCGGGGCTCTGTTTTGAGGTATGCCTGCGCAATGAAGATATGGCGGATGCAGTGGCGCTGGCTGAACGGACGTCAACTCCCCTGGTTTTAAATCATATGGGCAATGTTGATAGCGTTCGCCTGGCGGAAGACGCGAACTACGCGGCGAACTGGCGGCGAAGTTTGCGCAGGCTGGCGCAGCTGCAGCACGTCTGGTGCAAAGTCTCCGGCGTCAATATCCCTGCTGGCGAGGATTGCGAGCGGGTTCGGCCGGTTGTGGAGCAGTGCCTTGCAACGTTCTCCGCCGACAGGGTTATGTTCGCCAGCAATTTTCCGGTCTGTTCGTTGAATACAGGGCTGATCCCGTGGGTCAACACGCTTATACGCATCACCGATGGGCAGGGAAGCGCCTGGCAAGAGCGCTTTTTTAACCGCAATGCGCAGCAACTCTATCGGTTAACGGAAGCGTGATGCTGGAGTCTCTTTAACCGATATCTTTAGCACATCAGGAGTGATATATGAGTACCACATTCAGCGGTATTATCCCCCCGGTCCCGACGTTGTTTGATGAGCACGAGCAGTTAGATCGACCGGCGATGTCGCGGCTGATTGACCATCTGCTTGCCAGCGACGTGGATGGCCTTTTCTTTCTCGGTAGCGCAGGCGAATTCGCCCATATGTCGGACAGCTTGCGTCTGGAAGTGATGCAGTTCTGTATTGAGTACGTCGCGGGCCGCAAGCCGGTGCTGGTTGGCATCTCTTGCCCGGGCACGCAGGCGACGATTGAGTTTGGCCGCAAAGCGCTGGAGGCGGGAACGGATGGCGTGGTGGTTATCAACCCGTGGTATAACCCGCTGGCCGAAGAGTACCTGTTCGAACATTTCCGCTATATTGCTGAACAACTGCCGCTGCCTATCCTGCTGTACAACTTTCCGGCGTTGACCGGACAGGCTATTCCCGTCTCCTGTATTCAGCGTCTGGCCCTGGCGTGTCCGAATATCGTGGGGCTGAAGGATACCGTTGATACCTTAAATCATATCCGTGAAGTGATTCATGCGGTTAAACCGCTGCGCCCTGGTTTTGCCGTATTCTCCGGTTACGATGAATATCTGTTCGGTACGTTAATTTTAGGCGGTGACGGCGCGATCCCCGCCAGCGCTAACTTTGCCCCGGAACTGACCTGCGGTATTTATCAGCACTGGCGTAATGGGGAGCTGAGTGAAGCGGTCGCGCTACAGCAGCGGCTCTCCTGGCTCCCGCCGCTTTATGGCCTGGATGTGCCTTTTTATAACGTCATTAAATATGCGTTGCAGCTGACAGGTCTCGATGTGCCGGTTAATTCACTGCGCCCCACCGGGCCATTAAGCGAAGCGCGGAAAATTAAAATCCGTGAGGTGCTGAAGCACAGCGCCATTATCTGATTAATTTATGAAGGTTAATATGAAAACGATCCAACGGTTCGCCGGCGTGATTCAGGTCAAACCTGAAAAATATGCTTACTATGCGCAACTGCATGCAAATCCCTGGCCGGAAGTAAACGCCATGATTAAGGCCTGTAATATTTCTAATTACTCAATCTACTTCAAAAATGGCTGGTTATTTAGCTATTACGAATATCACGGTGATGATTATCAAAAAGATATGGCGAAGATGGCCGCTGACCCGGTGACGCAGCGCTGGTGGGGCGAGTGTGTTCCGTGCCTGACGCCCCTTGAAAACAGAAAAGACGGGGAGCTGTGGGCATCAATGGAAGAGGTTTATCACCTGGAGTAATCGCCTGTCGAGGTAAGAATTATGTTTATCGATAAATATTTCGAAGATTTCTCCCTGTCTGAATGTCGAACAACAGTGGGGCGTACCATTACCGAAAGCGATATTGTTATACATGCCGGGCAGACCGGCGACTTTTATCCTCATCATATGGATACGGAATGGTGTAAAACTCAGCCTTTCGGCCAGCGTATTGCCCACGGCACCTTGACGTTTTCCGTCGCTGTTGGGATGAGCGCAGGGATTATTAATTCTAAAGCAATGACCTATGGCTATGAAAAATTACGTTTCCCACATCCGGTTTTTATTGGCGATACCATTCGGGTCAATATTTCTATTAGCGAAAAACGCGATCATCCGCGTAATGCGAAATATGGCTTTGTAACGGAGAAGCTGGAGGTCGTTAATCAACGCAATGAGTGCGTGATGGCGACGCAGCACGTGCTGCTGGTGGAAAAACGGGATCTTGCGGATTAAATCAAAAGGAGTGAACTATGACCTATCGAATGATACTTAACGAAACGGCCTGGTTCGGCGCCGGGGCAATTAACCATATTGTCGATGAAGTGAAGCGCCGGGGGTACAAGAAAGGGCTGGTGGTGACGGACCGGGTACTGGTGGAGTGCGGCGCGGTGGATAAAGTCACCTCCTTGTTGGCGCAGTCCGGGCTGGAGTTTGACGTTTTTGCCGATGTTCTGCCTAACCCAACCATTGCGATGGTGCAGAAGGGGGTTGAGGTATTTAAACAGGCGTCAGCTGATTACCTGGTCGCCATTGGCGGCGGATCGCCACAGGATACCTGTAAAGCCATCGGGATTATTATCAACAACCCAGAATTTGCCGATGTTCGTAGCCTGGAAGGATTTGCCGCTACCCGAAAACCCAGCGTGCCGATTATTGCCGTGCCGACCACGGCAGGTACCGCTGCGGAAGTGACCATCAACTACGTCATCACCGATGAAGAGAAGCGGCGTAAGTTCGTCTGTATCGACCCACACGATATTCCGCTGGTTTCTATTATTGATTCCGACATGATGGCCACCATGCCGCCTGCATTAAAAGCCGCAACCGGGATTGATGCGCTGACCCATGCAATTGAAGGATTCACTACGCTCGGGGCATGGGAAATGACGGATATGCTGCATCTGAAAGCGATCTCGCTGATCTCCCGCAGCCTTGCTGCTTCCGTTGCCGGCAAACCCGAAGGCGGCGAGGGGATGGCGCTGGCACAATATATTGCCGGAATGGGATTTTCCAACGTGGGGTTAGGTCTGGTTCATGGAATGGCGCACCCGCTAGGCGCGTTCTATAACATGCCGCACGGTGTCGCCAACGCGATTCTGCTGCCCCACATCATGGAATGGAATGCCGATTGTACCGGAGAAAAATATCGCGATATTGCCGAAGCGATGGGCGTAGATAATGCCCGGAGCGTAAGCCTTGCCGATGCTCGCAGAATGGCCGTGGATGCCGTGCGCGCGCTGTGCCGCGAGGTGGGTATTCCTCAGGGGCTTACCCTCGCGGGTGCAAACCGTGCGGATATTCCTCAGCTGGCGCAGGCCGCTCTGGAGGATGTCTGTACGGGTGGAAACCCACGAAAAGCTTCTCTGGAAGAGATCAAAGAGCTCTACCGGCAGGCGATGTAGCAGCTTTTCCTGATACATCGCCGCCCGGTATCAGGGTTAAAGAAGAGAACCTCGATCTGGCCAAAGGTCATGGCGATGGTTGGGGTCTGGCTTCACCTATGAGTATGAAGGATTTGGCGTAGGCGCGACTGACTCCTTCAATTCAATAAAAACATGTCCACCTATGTGGACTATAAAATCAACCTGCTGGATGACAAGCCGTTCCCTAAAGATGCCAGTATCAGCACCGACAACATCATTGCGGGGGGGCTGATCTGAAGCATTTTCTTGTGCGATGCCTGCCAGGTAACCCTCCTGGCAGGCATTTTTATCGGTGAGAACAGGGCGATAAATAAGCCGCCTAAAAGCGGGCTTAAACACGACCCCTCCAGTCCGCATTGTCTTTGTCTTTCTTCTTCCATCCGCATTCGTTGCGTAGGTAAGGATCGCTTCTTTACCCATCCGCCGCAAAACCATAAACAAATGTGAAGAGGGCAGCCACATGCGGGAGATCATTAATCTTCAGCCGAAGGACGAGCTGGTCGCGCTTAATGAATCTGTCTCTCCGGCACCTGAGTGCGCGGAATAACGGCAGATAGCTGATTCTCCGCTCCTCGACAGAAAGAACGGAGATATTTCCTCTATATCACCGTCATGACCAAAAAGCCGGCAGCGGTCATCAGTAGTGAACCAAAGACATGCGCCAGTACCGAAATGATGGCCCACGAATAATTACCGTTCTGAAGCAGCACCACAACCTCGGCGGAAAACGTGGAAAAGGTCGTCATGCCGCCGCACAGCCCGGTGGTAATAAAAAACTTCCACGCCGGATCAAGATGCGGTTGCCTGACGAAAAAGGCCAGAGCAAGTCCGATAATAAAGCCGCCAATCAGGTTAACCAGCAGGGTACCGGGCGGCAGATTAGGAAAGGAGCCATTAAGACGCATGGAGAGTACCCAGCGGATCACGCAGCCCAGCGATCCGCCGATAACCACCGCGAATAATGATTTATACATAAAACCTCACAGATATACGGGAGCGTCGGCGCTGACTCCAGAGGAGAGCGGCCGCGGGGTTAGCGTTTTTTAAAGGCGGACTTACCCGCAAAGACGGCCGCATCGCCCAGCTCATCTTCAATTCGCATCAGCTGATTGTATTTCTCAATCCGCTCCCCGCGGCTGGGGGCGCCGGTTTTCAGGTGCCCGGCGCGAAGTCCTACGGTCATATCAGCAATAAAGCTGTCCACGGTTTCCCCGCTGCGGTGCGAAATAAAGGTCCCCCAGCCGTGGTCCTGGCACAGCTGTACAGCCGCAATCGTCTCACTCAGGGTGCCGATCTGATTGAGCTTAATCAGCGCCGCGTTGGCCAGGTTCTCATCAATGCCGCGCTGAATGTATTTCACGTTAGTCACAAAAATGTCGTCACCAACCAGCTCGACTTTATCGCCCAGCGCGTCGCTCAGGATTTTCCAGCCAGCCCAGTCATCTTCCGCCAGGCCATCTTCAATCAGGACAATCGGGAACTCCTCCACCAGCTGCTCATAGTAACGAGTCATCTCCTCGGCACTGAGCTGCGCATTTTCCGTACGCAGGGTGTATTTCCCATCTTTATAAAACTCGCTGGATGCCGGGTCCACGCAGATCGCGATATCTTCGCCAGGCCGGTAGCCGGCCTTCTTAATGGCTTCGACAATCAGCTCCAGCGGCTGCCGGTTGGAGGAGACCACCGGGGCAAATCCCCCCTCGTCACCCACGCCGGTGGAGAGGCCTTTTTCAAGTAAAACCTGACGCAGATTCTGATACACCTCGCTACCCCAGCGAATAGCCTCACGTACGGAGGAGGCCCCCCAGGGCGCAATCATAAACTCCTGAAAATCGGCGCCTTGCCAGCGGGCATGAACCCCGCCGTTAATAATATTCATGCAGGGGACCGGCAGCAGATTAGCGCCGATGCCGCCCAGATAGCGGTACAGCGGGATACCGGATAGCCGTGCGGCCAGACGAGCCACCGCCAGCGAGACGCCGAGAATGGCGTTGGCGCCTATCTGGCCCTTATTTTCCGTCCCGTCCAGGGCAATCAGACGGCTATCGATATCTTTCTGCCGGCGGACGTCGTAGCCCCGCAGAGCATCGTGAATTTCCGTATTGATGCTGTGCACGGCATCCAGCACTCCCTTGCCGCCAAAACGTCGCCTGTCGCCGTCGCGACGCTCAATAGCCTCACGGGAACCCGTGCTGGCGCCGGAAGGCACTGACGCCCGCGCAGCGCGGCCATCAGCAGAGGTCACCTCCACTTCTACGGTTGGATTACCCCGGGAGTCCAGAATTTCTCTGGCGATTACACCTTCGATTTCATAGCTCATACAATGACCTTATTTTAAGGAGCAGGTATATGTTTAATCAGTACATCAACGCAGAGATGGTTGATAAATTCGCACGAGAACGAGGAATACACCCCGAACAGGCGGTTTTTATGCCCCAGCATGACCAGATCGATATCCTCATGCTGCACCACGTCTTCAACGTCTCTGAAGCGATGAATACTGACGAGGGATTTGACTTTGATATCAATACTGCAGGATTCCACCAGGCGGCTCAGCATCTCCTTTGCATCGATAATTTCCCGCGACTGGCGGTCCTTGATGAGTGAATCACTGGTGTACTCCATTTCCCGATAATCAGCGCTGAGATGGCCAACCGTGATGCGGATTGCCGTCTCTTTTGCCAGGCGTTCAGCATGCCGGAGCAGCAGCAGCCCGTCGGTTTCATTCTGAACAAGTAACAATGCGTGCCGGTAGATGTGCATAGCTCACCCCTTAGTCGAAGCGAAACGAAGCGTTAGCGAAGGAAGATCGTCTTTTTCCTGCAGCTGAGCTGGCTGAGTCACGTCGGATTTAGGCCGAATGTACTGGGTTTTCGGGGGCATTTCCCCGAGATGAGAGGGCCTTACGGGCCTGATGGTATGGCCGAGCCAGCCGGTAATAACCGGCGCGCGGCAGGGCCTGTTACCGTCAGGATTGTCATGGACAAAAACGCGAACGGGAGCGCCGCTTTCAGATGAGAAAGTCGTGGGAAGTGCAGAAAAATCAATTATGTTTTGCATAGCAACACCTGACATACATGCCTAAAAGGAAACAGCAACAGTTGTATATCAGGCGTCATCATCCGGTTCGACAGAACCGGCGGTTGGGAAAGGTGGAACACCATCACCTTGTCATTTGAGCTTATATGACGCTTTTCGCTAAATCAATATTTATTGATGCCGAGGGGGCGGTTTTTCTTCCGCTATGGCGGCGGAGCGATCGGGATTTTTACCGATGGCTGAGTTTATTCGCATCCGGTGACATTTAATAAAAGTGGCCTTCGCAGGGGCCTGGATGCGAGGGGACCATATTCAAATCGATGCCCTACATCGTTACGTGATTATTTTTACGGTTAATATCCATTTGTGGTTAAATATTAATCTGACGCTTATTTTGCTATTATCTGCATTATTCTCTCATCAGGGTGTTGCTGTCGATGGTATATAAATTTAATACATACCCTACGCGCTAGTGATAAATTTCGCGGATATTAGCGATAGCGAACGCCCGGCATCGGAGCCGGTAAGGAATATCAAATGCGAACCAGGTATTAATCTTATCCCTCAAACTATATTAGTATCAAAAAAAGGAGGATTTATGCTACTAATTGATGACGTAAAGAATGAAGAGCTACGAGATATACGTTTTGTTTTAACCGATATGGATGAAACGCTAACCTATCGGGGAAGGTTACAGGCGCGGACTTATGAAAGCCTTGAGCTGCTACAGGATGCTGGAATTAAAGTCATTCCTGTGACTGCAGCCTCCGCCGGATGGGCGGATCAAATGGCCAGAATGTGGCCGGTAGATGGCGTTATTGCCGAAAATGGAGGGCTATTCCTCACCCGTAACGCCGACGGTCATAGCGTGCAGAGATACTACTGGCATGAGGCCGCGTTTTTAAACAATAAACAACGGCTCACTGATATTCAGGAAATAATTCAGCTTAAGCTTCCATGGACACGGGTATCTGACGATCAGGAATTTCGCCTTACCAGTATTGCGTTCAGGCTCCCTGATTCCCCTGTACAAACACAACAGCTTGTTGACGAATTACGTCAACAAGGTTGCTGTTACACCATTAATAATTTATGGCTGCTAGGCTGGCTGGGGCAGTATGACAAGCTGGCTATGAGCCGAAAAGTTCTGCAGCAATTTTATGCTCTGCGAGAACAAGATGAGCAAGCCTCTGTCTACTACAGCGGCGATTCGCTCAATGACGCGCCTATGTTTCGGTATTATCGTAAAAGCTTAGGAATGAGCACCGTCAATAAAGTGTTACAGGAAATGCCGGCTTTGCCCAGCTGGATTAGCAAATACCCCGGTGGAGAGGGATTTGTGGATGGCGCGCTTAGGATTCTTAATGCCAGGATAGGCCAGTAAAGCATCCTCTGCATCCGCGCCCGAGGCGGCGAAACCACTGGTCAGAGATGCTTGTGGAAAGAGCTGTAGCGATGGGTTACATTGTGATTAACATATTTGCACGTTTTTCTCCTGTGATTCTGTCATACATGCTGCTACGCCTCTGGGTTGGTTTATATGGATAACATAATGTTAACTGATATTTCATATCGTCATTTCGTTGAAAATGTGAAAGATTATGCTATCTATATGCTGGATCTGGATGGCACGATCGCCAGCTGGAATGAAGGCGCGCGCCGGGCTAAGGGCTACTCCAGCAAAGAGATTATTGGCAGTAACTTCAGCATATTTTATAGCGAAGGCGAACAGCAATCGGGAGAGCCGGCGAGAAATCTGGCGATCGCCCTGAAAACCGGGAAATTTGAGGGAGAAGGGTGGCGCTACAGGAAAGATGGTTCGTCCTTTTGGGCGCACGTCGTAATAGACGCTATCAGAAATGATGATGGTACTTTACTGGGTTTTGCCAAAATAACCCGGGATATTACCGAGCATAAGGAAGTGATTGATAAGCTTTCGTGGATGGCGAGGTATGATTCTCTTACCGGGCTACCTAACCGGGTGGCATTCTTTGCGTTTGTCGAAGGATTGATGGCGGGCAATAACTATACGCAGCTGGCGATCTTTACTATAGACCTTGATAAGTTCAAGGAAATAAATGACGTTGAGGGTCATCTTATTGGCGACCTCCTCCTGCAAAGAGTCTCGGCTAATGTGACTAAAATGGTCAAGAATGATGAACTCGTGGCGAGGTTTGGCGGCGATGAGTTTGTGGCGGTAAAGCCGTTTGAGTCCGCCGAAGACCTCGACCTCTTTATCGAGAAACTGCAGGGCTGTTTTACCGGAACGCACAATTTTGCCAGCACTTCGGTTTCAGTCATCGCCAGTATTGGGATTTCTATTTTCCCGCGCGACGGTTCCGATATTAACACCTTAATTAGCAACTCAGATTTGGCGATGTATCGTGCCAAATCTGATATCGACAACAAGGTATGCCGGTACGAGCCTGAAATGGATGAACGAACGCGTAAGCGTAATCAGATGATTTCAGATATCAGGCAGGGGATCAAAGACGGCCAGTTTTATCTCCATTATCAGGAAAAACACTCAATTTCCGGGCAGCAGGTTACGGGGTATGAAGCCTTATTACGCTGGCAGCATCCGGAACTCGGGCTGATATACCCTGACGAATTTATTCCCGTCGCGGAAGAGAGCGCAACGATTATACCCTTGGGCTATTGGGTATTAGAGCAGGTGTGCCGCGAAGCGTTAGTGAACAAGATTCACAAGAAGGTTTCGGTAAATATCTCTCCGGTGCAGCTGCGGCATCGCCATTTTATAGACAATGTCCGCGGCATTCTCATGAGAACCTGTTTCCCGGTTAGCCTCCTTGAGTTCGAGGTGACGGAGACGGCGTTTATTGTCGATAAAAAGCTGGTATTTAACGTTCTCTATCAAATAAAAAATATGGGGATCAGTATCGCCCTCGATGATTTCGGAACCGGCTACTCCTCCATTAGCATGCTGCGTGAATTTCATTTCGACCTCATCAAAATGGACCGCAGCTTTCTGCAAAACATTGAGAATGACTCCGAAGTTCGCTCCTTCGTGAGGGCGGTGATCTCACTCAGTAAATCGATTAACACCCCGCTGATTGCCGAGGGGGTTGAGACGTTGGAACAGCTGAAAATTCTGGAAGATGAAGGCTGTAACGAAGTTCAGGGATTTCTTTTTGGCAAGCCGACGATTATTGAGCAATTAAAAAAGTAGGCTCTCAGGTTCTTCATCTCTACGCTGCGAGCAGGCCCGAGAGGCCTGCCTGCCGGCAGAACGCCGGCTTCTCCTGCGGTTCGTCCCTCGACTGAAACTCCCCGAATGAAAAACGCCGGCGTCCCCGACGGGGGAAAGCGCGATGGCATTGACATTTTATCTACCAACTAGTAGGTTGTTTTTTGCCGACCGCATAAAAATACCCGATTCTGACCACTGCGGGTCGGCTAATAAACGCAAGCCTCGGCCCTTAACGCGGTTTTGCAGCAATAAGATTTTGTCCTGCGGGAATCGTTTCTCGCGTATTTGTTTGTGGGTGCAATGTTAATAGTGTGAGCGAAAATATGACAACCTCTTCACTTTCCGGTGGCCAAAAAATAGCGCGTCTGCTGTTAGTTGGTCTTATTCCTTTAGGCGTAATATTGCTCTTTCTGTGGGCGGGCGGCTGGCTGACGCCGAATCGTCTCAGCGCGGACAAGCTGGTGACGGTCCTGCAAAAATCGGGCGGCGAGCATCCTGGCTTTCGTCGCAATCATGCCAAAGGCGTATGCGTGGTGGGGCGTTTTATCTCTAACGGCAACGCCAGCTCGCTGTCGCGCGCAGCGCTGTTCGCCGCCGGAGAAACGCCGGTAACGGGCCGCTTTGCCATCGCCGGCGGCAACCCCAACGCGCCGGATTATGCCGTTCCCGTACGCAGCATGGCGCTGGAGTTCAGACAGGGGAACGGGGAGCAGTGGCGGACGGGGATGAACGCCATGCCGCTGTTCCCGGTTTCCACCGTTGAAGAGTTCTACGAGCTGCAAACGGTCACCTTGCCCGATCCGGCAACCGGCAAACCGGACCCGGAAAAGCTAAAGGCGTTTGTGGGCTCGCACCCCCAGCTGCAGCGCTATCTGGCCTGGGCGAAGCAGTACGTCCCCTCATCGAGCTGGGCGAGCGATCGCTATAACAGCCTGAACGCGTTCCGTTTTATCGACAGGACGGGGGCCGAGCATCTGGTTCGCTGGAGCATGGTGCCGCATACCGACTATCAGCCCATTAGCGAGGCGGATAAAAGTAATAAAGATTTCCTGCAGCAGGATATTACACAGCGCCTGGCTCAGGGACCGCTGCGGTGGGATCTGATGATCACCGTCGCCCAGGCGGGCGACGCGAGCAACGATGCGGCTAAGCTCTGGCCTGACGATCGGCAAACCGTCAATGCCGGTACCCTCGAGCTGGTAAGCGCCAGCGCGCAGGAGAACGGCCCATGCAACGATATCAACTACGATCCGCTGATCCTGCCGGCCGGGATCGCCGCGTCGGACGATCCTTTACTCAACGCGCGTTCGTCGGCCTACGCCAAATCGTATAACGCGCGCACCCGCGAGCAGTCCCAACGGTCAGGAGCCCACTTATGAAACAGGTAACCCATTTTCATCCGGCGCTGCGCTGGCTGCACTGGCTGATGGCCGCGGCAATCGTGGCGATGCTGTTTATTGGCGTGGCGATGGTTTCAACGGTTTCGTCGCTGCATGCGCTGCTGGTGTCGATTCACAAACCGCTGGGCCTGATGATCCTGCTGCTGGTGGTGGTGCGGCTGTGGCTGCGCTTTTACACCGCCGTGCCGCCGCTGCCGGCTGCCATACCCGCCTGGCAACGGCGGCTGGCGCATCTCTCGCACTGGATACTGTATGCGATGATGTTCCTCCAGCCGCTCATCGGCTGGGCGATGCAGTCGGCGGCGGGGTATCCGGTCTCCGTCGGCGGGGCCTTTGTTTTACCGCCTGTCGCGCCGGTGAATAACGACTGGTATGCGGTCCTGCGCCCGCTGCACTCTGCGGTTGCGCTGCTGCTGTTCATTACCGTGATGCTGCATCTGGCCGCCGCGCTATTTCATGCTTTAGTGCGCCGCGACGGCGTCTTTGAAAGTATGTCCGGGAGAAGAGAGTGAGGTCGGGGATAAGGCGCTATCGAGCCGCCGGGCAAAACCGTGCCGAACTGTTTTCGGCACGGGGTGGGGGATTAATCCGGGTTCATGGCGCGAAAAAGCGTCGCAAACGTGCCCTCTTTTTCCGCCCAGCGGCGGCCCTTATCGCCATCAAGCAGGATCTCCCCGTTCGGGTGCCGATGGTGCTCAATCAATTCCATCACTCTCGAGATATACTCCGCCAGCGGCATCGCCCTCGGGTCGGCGGCCTGAGCGCTGCCCGTCAGCTCGGTCTGCACGTACGGCGGCGACAGCTCAAGGACCTCAACCGGAATATGCCGCATCTGGTGACGCAAAGAGATCAGCCACGAGTGCAGGAACGCCTTGCTGGCGCAGTAGGTTGGGAAGTCCGCCTTAGGTACGAATGCCAGCGCGGAGCTGGTTGCCATAAAGGTGGCGTCCGGCTGGCCCTGAATCAGCGGCAGGAAGGCCGCCGCGAAGCGGATGGTGCCGAGAATATTGGTCCTGACGATGTCCTGAGCGACGCCCGCGTCCCCGCCGTCGGCGAGGAAATCTTCGCTGCGTGAAATACCGGCATTGGCGATCAGCACGTTCAGCTGTGGAAAGCGCGCTTTGACCTCTGAGGCAACGGCCTCAAGCATCGCGTCATCGTCTATATCGAGCCTGAAGCCCGTTATTCCGGGATGAGTGCGGGCGATCTCGTCGAGCAGAGCCTGGCGGCGTCCGGTGATGATGACCCGGTTGCCGCGCGCGCAAAACGCTTCGGCCAGCGCGCGGCCGATACCGCTGGTGGCGCCAGTAATCAGAATGGTGTTACCGCTAATTTTCATAACAATGTCCTCTCCGGTCAGAGCTGGTGGAAAGGCGGCGAGGGGCTATCGGAGCTGCCGTAGCAGATGATAACCGCCTGAAAACAGAACGTCGCCGCTAGATCCCCGTATTCTCTGCTGAGACCCTGGGGTATCCGGGCGCGTTGGATGACGGTAACGCCTACGGCATTGTGGAAATGCCCGGTGATTATATTTACGCCATCTTGGGTCGGCAAGGGAATTATCTGACCAGCGATTGTCGGTTAAACCCCGGCGGCGCTTTGCGCATCGGCAGGAGGGCTACCTGTTGGTAGGTTTCCTGCCAACGCTCTGATATTATGCACCTTATTCAGTATCACATGCACACGCGGATCCGACTATGGCGACTGAGCGTTCATCGAAAGCAAACGAAATTATTTCTTATACCCGACAGCTACTTACCTCCGGCGGCTACCAGAGTTTCAGCTTTGCCGATATTTCTGCAAAGGTGAATATTCGTAAAGCGAGCATTCATCACCATTTCCCGAGCAAGGCGGAGCTGGTGAAGGTCGTGGTAACCGGGTATCGGGAAGAGGCGCGGGCCGGAATGCAGGCGATGAGCCGGCAGATGAATAACCCGGTGGCGGAACTTCAGGCCTACGTCGACTACTGGGCTACCTGTATTCGCGAGGGATCCTCACCGTTTTGCATCTGCGCGATGCTTGCCGTCGAGCTGCCGACGCTGCCGCCGGAAATAGCCAGCGAAGTGACCGGGCATTTCAGCGATCTTACCGATTGGCTGGCCTCTTTACTGCGCAGGGGGGAAAGCGAAAAGCGCCTGCGGATATCCGGCGCCCCTGCGGATGAGGCGAGCCTGCTGATGGCGACGGTGCATGGCGCCATGCTGTCGGCGCGCGCCTTTAACGATGCGGATATTTTCCGCAGAATTGTGCAGCCACTGATCGATAACATCACGCTCCGCGCCTGATCGTTCGCCGGAGATCGCGCGATACAATCAGCCGTCTCATATCTGCGCAGCGTTGACCCAATGCGGCTATTGATCGACAAAAAGGGCATTCATTTTGAATGAGTCATAATATCCCCAGATTTTTACGATTTTCTGATGCTCCAGGCGCAACACCCAGCAATATTGCATATTAAAATCTGCGCCGTTTTTACCTTGACCGCCGGTGGCGTGGAACTGCAGGCAGGCAAGGTCTCCGTCAACGATCAGGCTATCGACGATCGGCACGGGCCATGACGCCAGTCGGTCATCAAGCCGTTTAAGCAGCCGTTGGCGGTAGTTTTCTTTTCCCCGGTAGCATCCCGAGATCGGCGAGGTGCCCATAGCATTGAATTCCAGATCGTCATGCAATGCGGCGATAAAATTCTCTCCCCATCCCCGATCCGCTATCGAAAGGAAAAGCGACGATAAAAACTGGCGGTTCTCTTCACTCATGATCTTGCTCCGTAGCGGTTAATGGGTTCTGGTAGGTCGCCTGCAGAACATCTGCGAGGCCTCGCGCCAGCAGCTGACGCGGGGCCTCGCTCCCGTCGACGGGAAGCAGCGTTCTGCTGCGTATTTTCCAGCGCCCGTCGTGGCATTCAAGCTCCCAGCGGTTAACGACAACCCGATGGATGCGGTACCCGGTGGAGGTGCCGTGGTTAGCCATTTCCCGCGGCGCACCCTGCTTATCCAGCTGCAAAAGCTGTAAATAGGAGGTCACAACGGCCGTATCGCCGCGCAGGTCGATAAGCGGTAATCCGGCAAAATGCGCCAGCCCGCTTTTGATAGCCTCTTCATGAGCCGGCCTGAGAATAAATGCCGCAATAGCCGCCACGCCTTTTGCGCCGTCCAGCCCCTCTCCGCGATTAAACACTCCGTCCTCCATATAGACGGATGCCGTATATTCAGCGAGCCCGCTGTCGGCGCTGGGGGGATGAGAGGCAATAAGCTCATAGATCGCTAATTTCGCTTCTATTATTCGCAGCCGTTGTTCTATCGTAAGTTGATTTTCGTTAGCCATACGGTATCTCTTCCTGTTGTTTCGGGCTTGACTAAAGCGGTACGACCATAATAATTGTTTTATGGAATTGCATAATCCGCTAAAAACTTGATGCAGTGATTAGCCATATTTAATAAAGGGGCAACGGATGATTAGCCGCGCGCATTTTCCGGCGCTTAATACGTTTGTTATGGTCGCCGAAAAGCTGAACTTCAGGGCCGTTGCGGACGCGCTGGGCGTCTCCGCATCCGCCGTCAGCCAGCAAATTAACGGGCTTGAAGAGCAGCTGGGGCTGCGGCTTTTCAACCGAACAACGCGTTCCGTAAGCCTCACCGAGGACGGCAGGGGGCTGTATCTGCAGGTCGCCCCGCTGCTGGAGAACCTTGCCGGCGCGCTGATGCAGGCGCAGTCCCGCAGTCGGGTCATCAAGGGGCATATTCGCCTTCACGCTTTTCGCTCGGCGGCAGAAATGTTCCTCGACGCCAGGATACCCGCTTTTCTCGCCGCTTTTCCCGACGTGCACATGGATATTGCCGTCCACGACTCCCCCGTGGATCTGATTGCCGGTGGGTACGATCTTTCGCTGCGGCTGGGCGAGGTGCTGGCGCCCGGGTTAGTTGCGGTCCCCGTTGGCGGGCCGCTGCATCAAATCGTTGTCGCGGCGCCGTCCTATCTGGCAAGGCATGGCAGCATCGGGAAGCCAGAGGATTTAAGCCATCACAACTGTATCGGCTGGCGGTGGCCGGGAGCGGCAACGCCGGAGCCCTGGCAATTCGCTTATAACGGCCGGTTAAAAAATATTGCGGTGAGCGGGAATTTGCTGGTGGACGATCGCGAGCGGCAGTATCAGGCGGCGATCGCGGGAGTCGGGGTGGCTCAGGTTACTGAGGAACGGGTGAGGCCGCATCTGGTTTCCGGCGCCCTGCAGCGCATTCTTAGCGCCTGGGAAACTGAATTTGCGGGATACTATCTGTGCTGGACGGCGGGGAGAGCTATGTCGCCGGCGATGAGGGCCTGTATCGACTGGTTACGGCAAGAACCGCGAGAGCCTCTGGCGTCAGGCGGCTTTAATCCGGGCGAAAAAACTCACGGATAATCGCCATGAGGCTGGTGGCTACTTGCCGAATTTTTCATGGAATCGGCGCTCTATTCCGCCAAGGTGCCAGTGCAGTTTCTCATGCGCCTGCTGGTCCTCCTGCCGCTCTAACAGCCCGACGATCGTTTCATGATCAACCTGGGAATTTTGAAACTCTTCCGGCGTTCTGGTCAGATGGTTCAGGAAGGCGCGTATGCGGTTGATGCTGGTTTTATAGAAACCGATCAGCTCCCTGTTCTGGCTGGATTCAACGATCGCCATATGAAAATCCGAATCGGCCTGGCGGTAGCTCTCCGGCGCGTTTTGCAACGCCTCGCGTCCCCGCTCAACGTGCTCTTTCAGCAGCGCAACCAGCGCCTGGCGATCGTGTCGAAGAGCCAGCGTTAGCGCGCCGGCCTCAAGGATTTGCCGCATTTCACAGGTTTCCCGCATCTCCTGCTCATTGAACTCAAAGACGAAGGTCCCACGCTGGGGAAATATTTGTACCAGGCGTTCCATTTCCAGCTTTTGCAGCGCAGCTCTTACCGGCGTCCGGCTCACGTTGAGCTGGGCCGCAATATCATTTTCTGAAATTAGCGAGCCGGGCTCTATTTGGCAATTGACGATGAGGTCGCGAATGTGATCGGCCAGAATACTACTCAGTGACTGAGGGCGGATTATCTTCTTCGAGGACCAGTCAATAAATAGTTTATCGGAGGACATAGCGTGGCGTACTTCCCTAATACAAATAGCCTTTATTGCCTCAATAGTTGCACGATCCGATTTAAGATGCAAGGTGTAGTATACAAGATACATCCCCCTCAAACGGCAGGAAATTCGCCGTTTGAGGGGGGCAGGATCAGGAGGTGAACAGGTACTCCTGATGTCGAATATGCTCAGGATTAAGCGCCATCCCCATGCCAGGCGCTTCAGGCACCCGAATCAGGCCATTTTCCGGGACCAGCGGTTCGCTGAGGAAATACTGGTGAATGTCGTTCCATTTCACCAGGTACTCCTGATAGGGCGTGTGGATCGGCGACTGCGTGGTGGTAAAATGGGCCGTGGCGATGGTGGAATGACCGTGCGGAATGACCTGCAGATCGTACATCGTGGCGGCCGCGGCGATTTTTAAGGTTTCAGACAGGCCGCCGCACCAGTAGATATCCGGCTGAATAACGTCCAGCACGTCGGCCTCAAAGAAGCGTTTGAAACCCCAGCGGGTATATTCATGTTCAGCCCCTGCCAGCGGGATGGTCAGCTTCTCTTTCAGGCGGCGCATGCTGTCGATTCTGTCCGGCATGACGCACTCTTCCAGCCAGCGCGGGCGATAGGGCTCAATGGCCTTCGCCAGTTCGATGACGTAGGTCACGTCCATCGACTGCCAGCAGTCAAACATCAGATCGTAATCCTCACCCACCGTCTCGCGCAGGGTTTTTACCAGCTCAACGTTTTTCTTTAATCCTTCCCTGCCGCTCATTGGCCCATGACGGAAAAACCATTTTTGTCCGCGATAGCCCAGCGACTTGTACTGAAGCGCCCGTTCTCTCACTAGTCCCATATCCTGTACGGCAAAGCCCAGCATTGAGGCGTAGGCCGGGATCTCCTCGCGAATTGAGCCGCCCAGCAGACGATAAACCGGCTGCTGCATCCACTTGCCGCGGAGATCCCACAGCGCGCAGTCGACCGCGCTAATCGCCAGCATGGCGTCGCCCTGGCGACCGTGAATCAGGGCCCGATGCATCTGGTCCCACAGGCGCTCGCTGTCGCGCGGGTCCTGGCCCAGCAGTAAAGGGCGCAGCTGGCCGTGGACAATCGATGCCACGGCGTGGGGAACGGGGCCCGCCAGCCCTTCAACGCCTTCGTCGGAGATAATTTCCAGAAAGACGGTGGATATAGAAAAACCCTCTTTCAGCTGCACGCCGCCGTCATGATTGTCCACGATGCGATACTGGGCATACACGTCGGTCGGGCGAGCAAGGCGCTCTTCCCAAAAGTCCACTTCCCCGGGCAAAACGCCCTTAACCTGAAGTAACCGGACGTCGATAATCTTCATCTTACTGACCCTCATGTTGTTCATTGCTGTTTTGATATACCGATGATTGCTGGCGACGGAAAATGATGCTCAGGGTAATGATGGAGAGCAGCGCCATTGCCGCCAGCCAGTAGAATCCGCCGTTATAGCTGCCGCTGCGATCGCGGATAATGCCGATGACCCACGGGTTAACTACGCTGGCAATGCTGCCGAGGGCGTTAATCAGCGCGATGCTGCCCGCCACCACCGATGCGGGGAAGAACTGCGCCGGCAGGCCCCAGAAAACGGGCATCGCGCCGAAAAAGCCGAACGCCGAGCAGCAGAGAAACGCCATTTTGAGCAGGGAGTTATCGAACCACGCCACGCAGAGCAGGCCGAGGCATGAGATAAGCAGCGCCGCGTAATTGGCCAGCAGGCGCGAGCCGGGACGGTCGGCGATGCGTCCTAATACCAGCATGCCAATCAGGCCGAAGATATAAGGAATAATGGTGATAAAGCCGGTCTGCACGTGGCTTAAACCCGTTTCGCTGATAATTAGCGGCAGGAAGGTGCTGACCGCGCCGTTGAGGTTAGCCAGCCCGTAGTAGGTGAGGCTGAATAACAGCACCAGCGGGCTGAATAGCGCTTTGAGCAGGCCGCCGTGTCCGCGTGACGGCAGCTTTTTTTGTTCCGCAGCGAGGGTTGCCATCAGCCAGCGCTGCTCTTCTGCTTCGAGGAATTTGGCGTCTTTGGGTTTGTCGGGCAGCGCGAAAGGGACAATCAATCCCAGGGCAATGGCCGGAATGGCTTCGATCAGGAACATGATCTGCCAGCCGCTGAGCCCCATCCATCCGTGCAGCTCCAGCAGCAGGCTCGAAATCGGCGTGCCGATAATCAGCGCAATCGGGATACCCGTCATGAAGGAGGCAATAATGCGTCCGCGCCAGGCGGCGGGGAACCACATGGTGAGATAAAACACGATGCCAGGGAAGAAGCCGGCTTCGGCGGCGCCGAGCAGGGCGCGCATCACGTAAAGGCTATTTTCGTTCCAGACGAAGATATGCGCGCCGGAAACGAGCCCCCACGTCACCATAATTCTGGCGATCCACCAGCGGGCGCCAATTCTTTCCATCAGCAGGTTTGAGGGCAGTTCAAGGAGAGCGTAGGGGACAAAAAACAGCCCGGCGGCCAGGCCAAAGCTTGCGGCGCTGAGGCCGATATCCGCATTCATGGTTAATGCGGCAACTCCGATATTGGCCCGATCGATAACGGCGATGACGTAGCAAGCAATCAGCAGCGGGATCAGCCGCCAGGAGAGTTTGCGTATAACCCTTTTTTCAATTTCAGAATCTGTGGTTTGCATGGTGTGTCCTGATTATAAGGTCATAGGTATTCAAGGTTCTTGTATACAAGTTCTGTTGTATTCATCTCCCGTCCGGAGTTCAATACCGTCATTATCGAAATGAGATGTGAAACGTTTCAGCCGATGATTACAGGTCCTGGGCGATCGATAACGTTGAGCGGGGGCGGCAAAAGCGTCGGGCGGGGTTCCGCGCACGAAGCGGCGGCGCAGCCCCGATGAGTTAAGCAAGGCTGGGGGAAAAGGCGCGGACAAAGGTGCGGTGAAAGGTGCGAATCACGGGCGGAAGCGCTGGGGCTCCCCGCCTCAATTAGCGCGCGTTTCGGCGGCGTTACTTTGCAGAAGGATGGGGAAAGAGCAGCCAGAAGCTCGTCCGGCGCCGGCCGGAGTTTACGCCGCAGCGCCCCTGGTGCAGTTGCATAATGCTGCGCACGATAGACAGACCCAGCCCGCTGCTGTTTCTGGAGGCGTGGCGGGCGCTATCGGCGCGCCAGAAGCGATCGAACAGCCGCTCCTGCTGCTCCGGCGAAATCGCCTCGCCGCGGTTGGTGACGCTAAGCAGTACGCCATCGGGCTGGGTCTGCGCTTCAACCTGTACTTCGCTACCGCTGTCGGCGTAGCGAATCGCGTTATCGAGCAGATTGGCGACGGCCCGCCGCAGCAGGTCAGCATCGGCGGTGATTTTTCCGCTGGCCGAAAAGCGCAGGGCGATCTGCCGCTCTTCCGCCGGACCTTCAAAATATTCCGCCAGCGGACGTAGAACCTCATCCAGCGACAGCGGCGCTTTGTTAATCGCCTGGCTGGCATTTTCCGCCCGGGCGAGGAACAACATTTTGTCGATCATGGTGGACAGGCGCACCAGCTCTTCAAAATTGGAGCCCAGCAGCGCGGTGTAATAGGCTTCGGTGCGTTTTTGCGTCAGCGCGATTTCGGTCTGCCCCAGCAGATTGCCGATGGGCGTGCGCAGATCGTGGGCCATATCCGCGCTGACCTGGCTGAGCTGCTGAAAGCTGTTTTCCAGCCTGTCCAGCATCTGATTAAAGGCGCTGATAAGCGGCCGTAGTTCCGCCGGAGGGTTGCGCAGCGTGATGCGCCTGCCCAGGTGGCGTACGTCAATCGTCGACGTTTCTCTGGCCAGACGCTGCAAAGGCCGCAGGCTGCGCCGGGCGAACAGGGCGCTGAGCACTATCACTACCAGCGCCGCGCACAGGGTGATCAGCGCGATCTGGCGAAGGTAGTTGGCCTGGATTTGCGTCCGCTCGGTCATCAGCCTGCCGGTAATAATTTCCAGCTGGCGTGAGGGAGAATGGCCGGTAATCGCCAGAGCGGAAGCCGAGATAAAGGGCACGCCGTTTGGCGTCTGCTGGTGATGCACGTCCTGCGGGACGATTGGCCGGCTGGCGGTTACCGGCTCGATGTCCGGCAGCGGACGCCTGCCCGGATTGACCTCAATCAGCGCAGGCTGGCCGGGGAAACGCAGCACCAGCAGCGATTCGGTATTGCCCAGCATGTTGGTAAACAAATGGGGCTTTTCGCGGATCATCTGCTGGACATCCTCGTTAAGCACCAGCGTGCGGATTTGGTCCAGGCGGTTGGTTAAGGCGATGTCGTCGCGGATGCTGAGCTGCTGGCAGAGAGAGCGGTAGAGCGCGGTACCGACGCCGAACAACACCACCAGAACCGCAGCCCCTATCATCAGTGATAATCGGGTGCTGATTGCCAGGCTTCTCATTCCTGCTCCTCGCAGCAGTAGCCCACGCCGTGCACGGTATGAATCAGCGGAAAGTCAAAGGGCGCATCTACCTTTTGCCGCAGACGGCGCACCGCCACATCCACCACGTTGGTGTCGCTATCAAAATTCATGTCCCACACCCGCGAGGCGATCAGGGTGCGGGTCAATACCTGGCCGGAGTTGAGCATAAAGAGCTGTAGCAGGTTGAATTCTTTGTTGGTGAGGTCCAGGCGTACGCCGGCGCGCTCTACCCGCCGCGTCGTGATGTTGAGGCGCAAATCGCCGACCGTCAGCTGCTCTTCGCGCTTAGCCTGTCCGCCGCGGCGCAGGGCGGTGCGGATGCGCGCCAGCAGCTCGGCAAACGAGAAGGGCTTGACCAGATAGTCATCTGCGCCGAGTTCCAGCCCCTTGATTTTGTCCTCGACGGTGCCTTTGGCGGTGAGGAAGATCACCGGGGTGTCAAACTGCTCATCCAGCTGCGCCATCACTTCCCAGCCGTTCATCCGGGGCATCATCACGTCCAGCAGGATGAGATCGTAATGGTGTTCCTGGGCCATAAACAGCCCCTCCTGACCGTTTGCGGCAACATCGACCACATAGCCGGACTCAGTCAGGCCGCTGCGCATGTACTCACGCGCTTTGGGTTCGTCTTCTATCACCAATATTTTCACTATGGCTCCTGAACGCGTTTCCCCGCGCAGCGGCAGTGACTCACTTCTGCGCGCCGTTGGCCGCCTGCTCAATCAGCGCGGCGACCTCTTTGGGATGAGACTGAAAAACGGAATGGCTACCGTCAACTTCCACGGTATGGCTCTTAGCACGTTTGGCGTACATGCGTTCCAGATCGGGGTTAATGATTTTGTCCGCTTTTGCCACCATATACCAGCTCGGTTTGGTTCGCCACGCGGCTTGCGTTACCACGGCGCCAAGCGAGGTCGGCGAGGTGGGGATTTGCGACTGCGCGCCAAACTGAGCCCAATCGCGCGGCAGGTCGGCGGCAAAATCCCCCGGGAAATACTGCGGATCGAGCATGACGTAGCCGTCAGCGGTTTTGATAAAAGGGTGCGCGGTATTGGGGTATTTTTTGCTGACTTCCGCCCGGTTCTCTCCGGCATCCAGCGCGTGGGCGGCGATATAAACCAGCCCGGCCACCTTAGGATCGTTACCGGCCTGGGTAATAATCGCGCCGCCGTAGCTGTGTCCGACCAGAATGACCGGACCATCCTGGCGATCCAGAATACGCCGGGTGGCGGCGACATCTTCGGCAAACGAGGTCAGCGGTTCCTGCACCAGCGTGACCTTGTAGCCGTCGCGGCTCAGAATGTCATAGACCGGCTTCCACCCGGAGCCATCAACAAAGGCGCCGTGTACCAGCACGATATTTTTCACCGGCGCGGCCTCGGCCGCGCGGCTGACGCCGCCAATCATCAGGGCCGCGGCGACAAGACTCACTACTGCTTTGCGTTTTATTTTCATGCTCATTCTCTCCTCAACGGGGGTTGTTCTCGATGTGGGAGTGAGTGTAGCGAGGGGGTTCTGACAGGAGGGTGAGCCAGTTATGACAAAAAAATGACGGACCGGGAGCCAGGAGGCGTGACGATACGGCGGGTTACGTCCGGGAGCGGGCCTTCGGCGTATAGCCTAACTCCCGGCGGAAGGCGTCGGTAAAGGCGCTCTGCGACGTATAGCCGACCCTGTTCGCGATGCTGGCGATCGTCGGATCGCCGCGCATGGCGACCTCAGCGTTCGCTGATCCCAACCAGAAACAGGTTTACCAAATGCGCGATGCGCGATGGCGGCGATTCATCCTGCTCCGCTGCCAGAGAGATCGCCGTGACGACATACACCAGATCGTCAAAGGTCACATCGTGACGCAGGATCCCGGCTTCCTGCCCGCGGCGGAGCAGGCGCTGACCCTCTTCGGTTATCGCATGGCAACCGGGCGTACCGCTTTGCAGAACCGTGCCAAGCGAGGCGGCAAGGCTGCGATAGATATTGGTGTTGGTCACGAGCTCTTCAAGATAGAGGCGTACCGCGCTACCCGGATCGACCTCGGCATCCCGGGCGCGGCTGGTCTCCGCCAGAGACAGAAAGCGCTCGCTGCAGGCGGCTGCCAGAAGGGCTTCACGGGTCGGGAAGCGCCGATACAGCGTACCGATACCGACCCCCGCACGTTTAGCCACGTCTTCCAGCGAGACGCTGGCCCCTTTGGTCAGAAATACCTCTTCGGCGGCGGCAAGAATCCGCTCGCGGTTTCTCTGCGCGTCAGCGCGCAGTATGGATTCGTCGTTCAATTTTTTCTCTCCCCCTTTGACAAGTGGAGGATACCTCCGTATTTTAAGTGGAGCAATACTCCACTTATTGATTGAGAGGGCGATGAAATGACGAAGCGGTTTGAGAACAAGGTTGTGGTCATCACCGGCGGCAGCGACGGTATTGGCCTGGAGACGGCGAAACAGTTCGCCGCTGAAGGTGCCCACGTGTATATCACCGGGCGTCGGCAGGAGCATCTCGATGCCGCCGTGCAGGAGATTGGCAACGGCGCGGTGGGCGTGCAGGGGGATGTCGCTATTCCCGCCGATCTCGATCGTCTCTACGCGCGGATCGGGCATGACCACAGCAGGGTGGACGTTGTCTTTGCCAATGCGGGGATTGCCGAAACGCAACCGCTGGGGGCGATCGACGAAGCCCATTTCGACCGAATGTTTGCTGTGAATGTCAAAGGATTACTTTTCACCGTGCAGAAGGCGCTCCCGCTGATGAGTGCGGGGGGCGCGATCGTCCTCAATGGATCGGTCGCCGGCAGCAAAGGCTTTGCCGGCCAGTCGCTGTACAACGCGAGCAAGGCCGCGGTTCGCTCGTTAGCACGAACCTGGACCAATGACCTGAAAGAGCAGGGTATTCGTGTGAACGTCGTCGCGCCGGGAGGCACGGAAACACCTCTGATGCGTGGCTATCTTGACGCGCGTCCTGGATTTGAAGATATGCTGAATCAGCTTGTTCCGCTCGGCAGGCTGGGGCGGCCGGACGAAGTGGCGAAGGCCGTGCTGTTCCTGGCATCCAGCGAGAGCAGCTTCATCGCCGGCAATGAGCTGTTTGTCGATGGCGGCAGCGTCGCCGTTTAGCCGCCTCGCTGCCTGGGGCAGAGCCATTCCGCCCGGCGGCGGGGAGAGCTCTGCCATCTCCCGGGACAAAAGCGCGGTGGACAATCCGCGCTTTTTTTTATGGCACGCTATCTCTAAATTTTATCCCCACAGGGGCGCGTTTACGCACTCCGGACGGCAATACACTTTATTTCGACCAGCAGGCCCGGATGCGCCAGGTTCGTCACCTCTACACAGGTCCATGCGCTTCTGCCGCGCGGAAAAAGGCTGTCCTTCACGCGGCGAAAGGTACTCATATGTTCCGCCATATCAACGTGATAAGTGGTCATCTCCACCACGTCGTCAAAGCTGCAGCCCGCTTCGTTGAGCACTAATTCCAGGTTACGCCAGCAGGCAATAAACTGCTGTTGCGGGTCGGTAATCACCTCAAGCTCGGCCGTGCGGCCCACCTGCCCGGCGCAATAGAGGGTGTTGCCGACCAGCACGGCGGGCACGTAGCCGGTGCGTTCAGAGAGCGCCCGCATGGCGGCGGGGATAATGAATTTTCTTTCAGTCATGACGTATTTAATCCTTCGTTGTGCAGCCAGGCGGCTTGCGTTTGTCCTTCCGCCGCTGCTAGTATAGGAACCAATCGGTTTATAATCTAAGCCTCCTGTTTGGGTTTATCAATGAAAAATCTGTCTGGTATCGGGCGTCCGCGAGAGTTTGAGCTGGAAGAGGCCGCCCGCGATGCAATGAACGTTTTTTGGGATCTCGGCTATGAGGCGGCCTCGCTGCCGGATTTGATCGCCGGTACCGGCTTATCGCGCGGTAGCCTTTACAAAGCGTTCGGCGATAAAAAGGGGCTGCTGCTGGCCGCGCTGGATCTGTACACCGCCGACGGGCTGAAGGCGACGGCGGATATTCTGTCCCAACCCGGATCGGTAGCCGAAGCGATCCGCGCTTCGCTGCTGCGCTATGCCGCGCTTTCATCGGGCGAGAAGGGGCGACGCGGCTGCCTGGTGGTGTCATTGACCACCGAAATGGCCGCGCGCGATGAGCAGGTGGCCGAGCGAACCGGGCGCATGTTCCGGCGGTTGCAGCAGCTGTATGCCGCGGCGATCGTGCGCGGTCAGATCGGTGGCGAGCTGCCCGAGTGCGATGAGCAGGCGGCGGCGCGTTTTCTGGTTTGTCAGATTGAAGGTATGCGGGTGCTGGGCAAAACCGGCGCGCGCGAAGAAGATATGCACGCCGTGGTTGATTGCACGATGCGGGTTATCGAGGGTTAAATTTTTATCTTATTTGGGACTGATTGGTTCCATTTTGGAGGCCGTATATGTCCCACATAGATCCTGACTCAGCCGAGCCTCATCGTTGGGCGATGTTTATCGTCCTGCTGGTGGGCGCTTTTTTACCGCCGCTTGATTTTTTTATCGTGAACGTGGCGCTGCCTTCAATTCAGGGGGAGCTCGGGACCTCAGCTTCGGCTGAGCAGTTTGTCATATCGTCCTATGCCGGATTTTATGCCGTTACGCTGATCACCGGCGGGCGGCTGGGGGATCTGTTTGGGCGCGGGCGGATGTTTTTTACCGGATTGATTGGCTTTGCCGCGGCATCGGCGCTGTGTGGTTTTGCCTGGTCGCCCGGGGCGCTGATCGCCGGCCGCGTGTTGCAGGGGATCGCCGCCGCGATTATGGCTCCGCAGGCGCTGGCGTCGATTCAGGCTATTTTCCCGGAAGCGGAAAAATCGCGCGCGTTGGGCCTTTATGGGGCGGTATTCGGCCTGGCGTCGGTCGTCGGCCAGGCGCTGGGCGGCATTCTGATCTCTTTAAATCTCTTTGATAGCGGCTGGCGGGCCATTTTCCTCGTCAACCTGCCGATCGCGCTACTGGTCATCCTGTTCGGCATTCCGCTGATAAAAGAGACGCGCGCACCGCAGGCCCGCAGGTTAGACATGGGCGGGATGACGCTCTCAGTCATCACCCTGGGGCTGCTTATCGTACCGCTGATCGAAGGCCGGGAGGCGGGCTGGCCGTGGTGGTCCTGGCTGGCGCTATCACTCACGCCGGTCGCTGCCTGTCTGTTCTGGCGCTATGAAAACCGGCTTGCGCGCAGGGGCGGCGATCCCCTTATCGACCCGATGATTTTTCGCGAGCCGGGCATGGGGCTTTCCCTGCTGCTGGCGCTGCTGTTCTATTCGATTGGCGTCTTTTTCCTGCTGTTCTCGATCTATTTGCAGAGCGCTCTGCAGCAAAGCGTACTGCGGGCAGGGCTGATCTTTTTGCCGTTCGGCGCCGGTTTTTTGCTGGGGCCGCTGTCAACGCCGTTTGGCCGACGGATTGCAGGCGCCTATGTCAATCCCATCGGGATGGGGCTGGAAGCGCTGGGTCTGCTGGGGTTCGCCGGACTGATGATGACGACGGCGGACGGTATCCCGCCGGCCGCCGTCCCCCTGTCAGCGGCGCTTTTCATCATCGGCTTCGGCCAGGGGCTGGCGCTCCCGACGCTGATGCACATTATTACCGGCCGCGTTGCGCCGGCCTATGCCGGGATGATTGCCGGCTTGGTCAGCTCGACCCTACAGCTGAGCACAGCCCTTAGCGTGGCGGTTATTGGCGGCATTTTTTATGCCGTACTGGGTTCACGCAGCGATCCTGCCGCGATTACCCATGCCTTTATCGTCGCCGTCCTGTGCATCGCCAGCTGTCTGGCGGCCGGGGCAGGGTTAAGTATCAGGCTGGCCCGAAAGTCTGCGGTTGGGCTGAAGGTCCTTAAATCGAACGTATGAGCCGCTCAACCCGCGCTGAGGCCAACGCGGCTATTTCAAATCCCTTTAACAGAAGAGCATTATGAATACAGAGAATACGCAGGTTGTTATCTACGTCAGCTATCAGGGCAGCGCGCAGGATCGTTTCGATCGGCAATACTATGTTAACGGCCATCTTCCGCTGGTGATGGACCTCTGGGGAAAATATGGTTTGCTCAGCGTGGCCGCTTTCTTCCCGATGCGGGAGGAACCGGGAACTCTTGCCATTTGTGAATGTATTTTCCGCGATGAGGCGGCGGTGGCCGCGGTATTTTCTTCGCCGGAAGTCGCCGAAGTGATGGCGGACGTGCCGCTGTTTACCGATATCCACCCCGTGCGCATGCGCGCTCGTCCGCTTTGATTACGTAAATAGGCCACCTGCAGAGCAGGTGGCGTTAATCTTATTGCGTTTCCGGGAATCAGATGCCGGGACGACAGGCCTCACCAATCAAATTCGATCGCAATTTTACCGAAATGCCCGCCTTGCGACATCAGCTCATAGGCCTGCGCGAGCTCGTTGAGGGTGAATTTGCGGTCGATGACCGGCTCGATGCGGTGTGCTGCGATCGCCGCCACCGCAGCGGCCAGATCGGCCACCGACCCACCGTTGGCGCCCTGAACGCGCACCTCCTTGAAGATCACTGACAGCAGGTCCAGCGGAGTCGAGCCACCGCCGAGAAAACCGATCGCTGCTACCGTGCCGCCGTGGCGCACGGCGGATACCGAGCGGTTAAAGGCTTCCCCTCCGACGGGATCGATAACTAAGTCCGCGCCCACGCCGCCGGTTCGCTGCTGGATAAATACGTCCCATGCGGCGTCCTTGCGGTAGTTGAACACCTCATCGGCACCTAGTTCACGGGCTCGCCTCAGCTTTTCCTCGGAGGAGGAGGTGATGATGACTCTGGCCCCGCGGGCCTTGGCCAGCTGCAGAGCGAATATTGACACCCCACCTGTACCCAGCAGAGCTACGGTCGATGCGGGTCCAATATGCGCCGCCTCCAGAGCCCGCCATGCGGTCATCGCGGCGACGGGCAGCGTACCCGCCGCTTCCCAACTTAAGTAATCAGGGATCTTTACAACGCCAGCCGCGTCGAGTTCGGCGATTTCAACCAGCGAACCGGGGAGGGTCGCTCCGCGCATGGGGTTGGCCAGCTCGGCGCTGGAGCGGCCGGCAATCCAGCGCGCCTTAACGTGGACGGCGACGCGATCCCCCACTTTGACCTGCCAGACATCCTCCCCGATAGCCACGACTTCACCCGCGCCATCGGCAAGCGGAATAATGGGATAAGGCGCACCGGGATATTGGCCGGAGGCCACGGCCAGATCGGCGAAATTAATACTGCCAGCCTTCATCCGTACCAGGATGCGCCCTTTGGTCGGGGGGACGGGGTCGGGACGCTCTCCATACTGGAATGCATCTCGTGAAGGGGCTGTGATTTCAATGTATTTCATCGGGGTTACTCCGTGGGGAAAAACCCACTGTACATTGCTGCATTTATATTTAGAATTGATAGGACTTACACTTCATCCGTGCGATATATGCAGCAATCATTCTTTTCTAATTTGAACGAACTGGCGGCATTTGTGGCGCTGGCTGATACGGGGTCTTTCGCCGCGGCCGGTCGGCAACTCGGACGCGATTCGACGGCTATTTCTCGCCGCCTGAGTGCGATGGAGGCGAGAATGGGGATCAGACTGGCGGAGCGAAGCACGCGTAAGGTTGTCCTCACGGAAGCGGGCCGCAGCTACCTGGAGCGTATTCGTCCGCTGCTGTATGAGCTGCAGGCCGCCGGAGGGGAGGCGGCTGCCTTTGCCGATGGCGAAGCCCGCGGGCATTTACGCGTCACCCTGCCGGGAAACTTTGGCCGCCTGTGGCTGACGCCGCTCATCCTGGAGTTTCTGCGCGCGCATCCTCAGGTAACCGTGGAAGTGGATACCAGTAACCGATTCGTCGATCTTATCGGCGAGCGTTTTGATCTCGCTATTCGGCTGGGAGAGCTCCCCGACTCGCGCCTGGTTGCGCGCAAAGTAGCCGAGCGGCGCCGATTAATCTGCGCATCACCGGCGTTTATTGCCCGGCATCCGACTATCCGGGTACCGCAGGACCTGACGAACGTGCCGTGCTTATGCTTCACCGGCCGGCACGATCCTTACAAATGGAGCTTCAGCAAACCAAACGGAGGAGCCTCTGGCGTCGCGGTGACCGGCCCCCTTGCTTCGGACGATGCCGAGCTATTGGTCGAGGCGGCCGTCAGCGGCATGGGGGTTTTATATACTTCTGACTGGTATGCCTCCCGTGAACTGGCAGCGGGGCGGCTTGTTGAGATCCTGCCTGACTGGACCCTACTCGACCGAGGTGCGGTGTATGTGGTTACCCCCGCAGCCGCGGGTACGCCCTCGAAAACTCGCGCCTTTTCTGATTGGATCGCGGAGAGATTGAAGCCGCCACCTTGGGCCGTGTTACCGAAGGTTGCCTCCTGACCATCCCGTCACGCTGAGTTCGCACGATCGCGGCGCGGGGGGATAATTTAGCGGGTTATGATAAAGCCCTGACGGCTCCTTCAGGGCTTTTTAATTGGGCGCTTCGGCAGGGGGCCGTATGCCAGGTGCAGGCCGCAGGGGGTGAGGATCGAGGCCAGCGCCACTCGGTCAATTTATTTGATGCATTATGTTAAACAAACGATATTTATTCTCATCAGCGAATGCGTAAAGTAGATCTAAACCTCGGCAGGTGCTGATTGACGGCACCGTGGTCAATGCCAGCCTGCGGATAATTTCCCTGCAAACCAGGATGAATACGTCATGAAAAAGATTGGATTTTTGTCATTTGGTCACTGGACGCCGTCGGCGCAGTCCGCAACCCGTTCGGCCGCTGACGCGCTGCTGCAATCCATCGACCTGGCCGTTGCCGCCGAAGAGCTGGGCGCGGACGGCGCCTATTTCCGGGTGCACCATTTTGCCCGCCAGCTCAGCTCGCCGTTTCCTCTCCTGGCCGCGATAGGCGCGAAAACCCGCAGCATTGAAATCGGCACGGGCGTTATCGATATGCGCTATGAAAATCCGCTGTATATGGCCGAGGACGCGGGGGCGGCGGATTTGATCTCCGGCGGCCGCCTGCAGCTTGGTATCAGCCGCGGCTCTCCGGAGCAGGTGGTCGACGGCTGGCGTCATTTTGGCTATGTGCCTTCCGCCGGGGAAAACGAAGCAGACATGGCGCGCCGTCATACCGAAGTGCTGCTGGACGTACTACGAGGCGAAGGTTTTGCCAAACCGAATCCGCAGCCTATGTTTCCTAACCCGCCGGGCCTGCTACGCCCCGAGCCCTATGCTGAAGGGCTGCGCGAGCGTATCTGGTGGGGGGCGGGCTCGAACGCGACCGCGGTATGGGCGGCGAAGCTGGGCATGAACCTGCAAAGCTCGACGTTGAAAGATGACGAAACGGGCGAGCCTTTCCATATTCAGCAGGCGAAACAGATCCGGGCCTACCGCGAGGCCTGGGCGCAGGCGGGACATTCCCGCACGCCGCGCGTCTCGGTCAGCCGCAGTATTTTTGCCCTGATGGACGACCGCGATCGGATGTATTTCGGTTCCGGCCGCGATGACGGCGATACGATCGGCTTACTGGATGAGAAAACGCGCGCGATTTTCGGCCGCAGCTATGCCGCAGAGCCGGACAGGCTTATCGAGCTGCTGAAACAGGACGAAGCCATCGCCGAAGCGGACACCTTATTACTGACCGTGCCGAATCAGCTGGGCGTGGATTACAACGCGCACGTTATCGAGTCGATCCTCAAACACGTTGCGCCGGCGCTGGGCTGGCGCAGCTAATTGGCTGTAAGGCAAAACGCTCCGCAGGCATTGCGCCATGCGGGGCGTTAATCATCGATACGTTGAACGCACGACCCTACGGGTGCGTTTGCGGCTGTAGCTGATAGATCCATGCGCACAGGCGCCGACCATCGGCCGTCGTCACCTCAACTTCCACCCGGTCGTAGCCCTCTTCAAATTCATCCAGCATTGGCCAGCACTCCGCCAGCTTCGCGGACAAAAACAGATAACCCTGGACCTGCGGCCCGTTTTTACTCAGGACGATCCCCGGAAAATCAGCGGCAGCGCCCCAGCCGCGTTCGTAAAACGTGCCGGTCACCGCGCCTGGCAGCCACTCTCCGCCGATGTTTTCCAGAATATGGGCATTAGCGTGGCCCGGGCGCAGCGTGCCGTAGACAAATAAGCGTTCCATTATCCCTCATTAAGCAAAGTGATGAATTCCCCAACGGGCAGGGGACATCGCTTATACTGGCGGAATCATCACGCTTTTTAAAGCGCCGGGATAGTGCTTCAGCCTGGTCAGCGACCCGCCGGTGTGAATAAAAGGACGTCACAGGAACCGTTCTGATACTCTGACATGCTTTGTTTGCCGGACGGTCAACGGAGCGGATGGATATCAATAAATAAAAAACGAGCGCATCTGGCGAGCAGGCTGCGTTCAATATTTCCCGGATTATCGCCCTGCCGTTGGCGGCTGGCGTGGCGGGCTAAAATGTTATGTCGATCGCGTTTATTATTATTGCGCTTAAAAAACATTTCCACCTTAAGGTTATTTTAAGCTTCTTTTATCCCGTAATTTAAAATAAGAATAATCAAACAAGCCGCTTATTAAACAGAGTGTTTTTAACTGTTTTGTTTTGATGGTAATTGTTTTCATTATCATTCTTATTTCTCTGTGCTTTAATCCTTTTCGCTCTGCTTTGGTTGCCCTTTTTCTTCTATTACTAAGGATTAGCATATGAATTTCCGCCTCTCATCCTGTTACTCTGCGGCGTTGGTCGCGTCGGCAATGTTCCTTGCGCCTCAGGCTCTGGCTGCAGATAGCAGCGAAGGTATTGTTATTTATAATGCGCAGCATGAAAACCTGGTTAAGTCGTGGGTTGACGGGTTTACCAAAGAGACCGGTATTAAAGTGACCTTACGTAACGGCGGAGACAGCGAGCTGGGCAACCAGCTGGTGCAGGAAGGGGCGGCATCTCCGGCCGACGTCTTCCTGACCGAAAACTCTCCGTCGATGGTGCTGGTTGATAACGCCAGGCTGTTTGCCCCCCTGGAGGCCGATACCCTGAAGCAGGTGGCGCCAGAGTATCGCCCGGAGCACGGGCGCTGGGTTGGTATCGCCGCACGCAGCACCGTGTTCGTCTATAACCCGCAAAAAATCAGCGAATCTCAGCTGCCGAACTCGCTGATGGACCTGGCAAAACCGGAGTGGAAAGGGCGCTGGGCGGCCTCTCCGTCAGGGGCCGATTTCCAGGCTATCGTTAGCGCGATGCTGGCGCTGAAAGGCGAGAAGGCGACCCTCGACTGGCTCAAAGCAATGAAGGCCAACTTTGTGGCCTATAAAGGCAACAGCACGGTGATGAAGGCGGTCAACGCGGGCCAGATTGATGGGGGCGTGATCTACCACTACTACCGCTTTGTCGATCAGGCTAAAACCGGCGAAAACAGCAAAAACACCAGGCTCTATTACTTCAAGCATCAGGACCCGGGCGCGTTTGTCAGCATTTCCGGCGGTGGCGTACTGGCATCCAGCAAGCATCCGCAGCAGGCCCAGGCCTTTATCAGGTGGATCACCGGCAAGCAGGGCCAGGACGAGCTACGCACCAACAATGCGTTTGAATATGCCGTTGGCGTCAACGCGGCCTCCAATCCGAAGCTGACGCCGCTGCGCGAGCTGGATGCGCCAAAAGTTGAGCCTTCCTCACTGAACGGTAAAAAGGTCATCGATCTGATGACGCAGGCCGGTCTGCTGTAATCCCTGGCTGAAGTGAAAAATTTATGTCTGGTCTGAGTCTTATACTCGGAAAAAAAGTTGGACGCCTGCCTGAGCGCAGGCGTCCTGCGTTTCCGATGATGGCATTAGCCGTCCTGTTTTCATTACTTGCGCTGCTGCCGCCCGGTTTTGTCATTGCTGTTGGCATTGAAACCGGCTGGGAGACCATTAAAACGCTGGTATTTCGCCCGCGGGTTGGCGAATTGCTCAACAACACGCTGTGGCTGACCGCGCTGACGATCCCGCTGTGCATTACGCTCGGGGTGATGGTGGCATGGCTGACGGAGCGCACGACGCTGGCGGGTCGCGGGATATGGTCGGCGCTGGCCGTTGCGCCGCTGGCCATTCCGGCATTTGTGCAAAGCTATGCCTGGGTCAGCGCCGTTCCGTCGATGCACGGCCTCTCCTCCGGCGTCTTTCTCTCGGTCTTAGCCTACTACCCGTTTATCTATATGCCGGTTGCGGCGGTGCTCAAACGTCTTGACCCGACGCTTGAGGACGTGGCCGCATCGCTCGGGACGCCGCCCTGGAGGGTCTTTTTCAGCGTGGTATTCCCCCAGCTGAAGCTGGCGATTTGCGGCGGGGCGCTGCTGGTAGCCCTTCATCTGCTGGCGGAGTACGGTCTGTTCGTGATGATCCGCTTCGATACCTTTACTACCGCGATTTATGACCAGTTTCAGTCCACTTTCAGCGGCCCGGCCGCGAACATGCTGGCCGGCGTCCTCGCGCTGTGCTGCCTGGCGATTTTACTGCTGGAGGGCGCAACGCGCGGTAAGGCCCGCTACGCGAGGATTGGTGCGGGGGCCGCACGCGAACAGAAGCGGCGGACGCTGAAAACGCCGGCCACCCTTGCCGCGCAGCTGCTGCTTTTTATGCTGGTGCTTCTCGCGCTCGGCGTGCCGCTGATTGTCCTCTGCCGCTGGCTATGGCTGGGGGGAGTGGCAAACTGGTACCACGCCGATCTCTGGCTCTCGCTGCGCCAGACGCTGATGACCGGCGCCGCCGGCGCCCTGTTGACCACCGCCTGCGCTATCCCCATCGCGTGGCTGGGCGTTCGCTATCCGCACCGCGTGTTCCGCCTGCTGGAAGGGTGCAACTATATAACCAGCTCGCTGCCGGGTATCGTCACGGCGCTGGCGCTGGTGACGGTCACTATCCACTACGCGCGGCCGGTCTATCAAACGGAAGTCACTCTGTTTCTTGCCTATCTGCTGATGTTTATGCCCAGAGCGCTGATCAATCTGCGCGCCGGGATTGCCCAGGCGCCGGTGGAGCTGGAAAACGTCGCGCGCAGCCTGGGGCGAACTCCTGCCCGGGCGCTCTGGAGCGTCACCATGCGCCTCGCGGCACCCGGCGCCGCCGCCGGCGCGGCGCTGGTCTTCCTCGGCGTGAGCAACGAGCTGACCGCCACGCTGCTGCTTTCGCCGCTGGGTACCCGCACGCTGGCAACCGGCTTCTGGGCGCTCACCAGCGAGATTGACTACGTGGCCGCCGCGCCCTACGCGATGCTAATGATTCTGATCTCGCTGCCGCTAACCGGCATTCTTTATGTACAGTCGAAAAAAATGGCAGGTTTGTAATATGCTGGAACTCACCTCGCTCTCTAAATCTTTTGCCGATGCCCTGGTGCTGGATAATCTCAATCTGACGGTGGCTCCCGGCAGCCGTACGGCGATCGTCGGGCCTTCAGGGTCCGGAAAAACCACCTTGCTGCGCATTCTTGCCGGCTTTGAAACGCCGGATGCCGGTCGTATCGTTATGCTGGGAAAAACGCTGTACGGCGAAGGGGTTTTTATTCCCGCTCACCAGCGTGGTATCGGCTTTGTGCCGCAGGAGGGGGCGCTTTTCCCCCATCTTAACGTGGCGGACAATATTGCCTGGGGTCTGGACGATACCCGCCGGGAGAAGCGGCGTAAGGTAGAGGCGCTGATGGAGATGGTCTCTCTGGACCCTCAGCTGGCGACCCACTGGCCGCACGAAATTTCCGGCGGCCAGCAGCAGCGCGTGGCCTTAGCCAGGGCTCTGGCGCAGCGTCCCGCGCTGATGCTGCTGGATGAGCCTTTCTCGGCCCTCGATACCGGACTTCGCGCCGCCACCCGCAGAGCTACCGCAGATTTGCTGGCGCAGAGCGGCGTGGCGTCCATCCTTGTAACCCACGATCGGAACGAAGCGCTCTCTTTCGCCAGCCAGGTGGCGGTGATGCGCGAGGGGCGTTTCACTCAGGTCGGCAGCCCTTTTGCGGTTTACTCCCGGCCGGTTGATGAGGCGACCGGGCTGTTTCTTGGCGACGCGCTGGTGCTTCCCGCCCGGCTCAGCGCCGGCCGCGCGGAGTGCGTCATTGGCGAGGTGCTCACCGATGATGACCATGCTGCGGGGAGCGGCCGGATTATGCTGCGCCCGGAGCAGCTGATTGTTACCGTCTGCCAGGCGCATGAAAGCGCCATGACGATCGTTGACGTCGATTTTTGCGGACATCTCTCCACCCTGAGCCTGGCAGCCCCGGGGATGGCGGAACCGCTGATCCTGAAAACCGTTAGCCAGGCAGGCTGGACGATGGGCGCCGCGGTGCGTATAGCGGTCGCCGGGAAGGCGCGGGTATTTATGCATTAAAATAATGATACCTCTTTTGTCGATGATTGTTCTGTCCGGGCGGCTAAATGGCGTGACAGAGTGCTGCATATCTGCTGCCGAATAATGATAACGCGATATTTTCACGGTAAATGCGCCATATTACGCTGCGGTTTCGGGCTATAAAATAGCCGAAGTCCGCAGCCTCACGGCGTATTGATTGCCCTTGAGTTCACGGAATGAATGGATTACTGTAGGGCGGCGCTTATTTATTGCGCGTTCCGTGCGTTCGCCGATAAGCGCAAAATACTAATAAGATAATACTTGCCCGATCCCATTATCAGGGAGGCGGCGCTGTTCGTTTTTACACACAACAAAATCATAATGCGGCTGCTGGAGTTCATATGTGGACTGTGATTGGCATTCTAATTGTGCTGGCTATTATTGGTAACTTAATAAAAAAAAAGGAAACGCCACCTACTAAATCAGGTAGTCAACCGGTTGCGCCGCAGGCGGTGGTCGCAAAGCCAGAGGCGCGCCAGCGAGGGGCCGAGCCGTTCCGCGAGGCGGCGGAACAGCGCAATTCACTATTTAATAACCGCGAAGTAGTTAATAAAGAAAAGCCGACGCTAAGTCGCGAGCCTGATAATGTACCGGTGTCGATTACGATGACCGAGGCGCTGGCTATTATTATGCATGTCGTCGGGTTTAAAGATTATATGCTAACGCGCTACGCGATTACCGGGTTGACCAATCTGGCGCCGGCCTATACATCAGATTTACATTACGCATTTATGCAGCAAATTCCGGGCAAGCCGTTCTATGCCATTCAGCAATTTAACTGGGCGCGGGCGATAGATTTTTCGCAGGTAAAACGCCGGAATATCTCTTCACTGTATCACTTTACTCACCTGGATAATTTGAAAGGGATATTTTCATTAGGCATTATGACGCGCCAGCAAATTGAAAATGCGGGCTACTCTTTTCACTATAATGACGAGCTACGATTGGATGGGGTACGAGATTCAATATCTCTGTCGGTAGGCCATATTAATAATAAAATGCTCTACAAATATTCTCAGGGGTTAAGCCATCGTGAGTGGGTGATTTTGAAGATCAAAAAAGAGCTAATCAGCGGGCCCACTCAGCCCTCATTTGACTTTTCACAGCTGCTCAACCGGGCCGTATTCTGCAGAAGCAACGCGGCATCGAATGCGGTGAAGGCCGTCAGCGTTGAAGAGCGTAAAAAGCATACGGCGTTTCAAACCATGTTTGTCGGGGATAATGACGAGGAGTCCGGGGATCGCCCGTATGATATTCAGGCGGAAATTCTCTATCTTGGCAATATTCCCCCCGGGTTTATCAGTGAAGTTATTTTCTACAGCGCCGATAATATTCCTTTATGGCTACGCGATAGTCCGGTGATAATCACGGTCGATCCTTCTCGTTTTTCTTTCAGGTGAATTTATGGCCGTACGCCCCGTGTTTATCCCGAGAAGCCAGGGGGATACCCTGGTTGATATCGCTAATGTGGAGTTCAGCTGGTCAGCCGGGCTGGCGGTGACGCAAAAGCAGAAATCTATCGCCTCCCTGCACGATAACTATCGGCAACATGCCCCGGGCGCGAAAATTCTTGAGGTATCCAGTAAGTCCACGCAAGCCGTGGGCAGGGAGCTGAGCGCCTTTAATATGGGCGTGCAGAGCAGCGGGGGGCAGTTTATTAGCGTGGAATCGCTATTTCAGTCTTCGAAAGTATTTATTGATAACGGAATTGTGCGCGGCCCTTTTCGCGAACTGATGCGCATGTCGCCGAAAGACGCCAAGCGCGCGGAGCAGCTGAAAACGTCCGGGCGACTGGCGCACTTTTCCTTCCAGCCGAACGAACAGCGCGCAGCCATCATCTGGGCATTAGAACCGAAAACCGCCTTCTATGACTGGCTGTACCTCAATGCGCTCAACCATTCGCCGGTTAAAGAGAGCGTGCTGGATTACCAGGCGTTTACAGATATTGAATTCAACCCGGAAAAATCGGTGAATTGTCAGGCTTACTCCGTGGCGCTGTGGTGCGCCCTGAGCCAGCGTAAGCTGCTGGAGAACGGGATCCCGCCGCGCGACGAATTTATTGCACTGATCGAGAGATTCACGATTTACAACACCAGCGATGGCGATCTGCGCAATATGCGTCTGTTTTAAATTATCAGGAGGCTCTTATGGTCAGGCGACTCCCTGGCACGGTTTTCACCACCGACTCTGCATCAACGGATGCCTTTACCGATATCCCTGCCGAGCGTCGACGGGAGATTCAGGCAGAAGTGCAGCAAGCGTACTTCGACCGCGTTAACGCGGTTAAAAGACAGGTGGATGCGCTGAGCGTCGCGCAGCGGGAAATGTTTCATCGCCAGCTGGCAGAGACGCTGAGGCTGATCTCGGTCGGGGGAACTGAACAATGAGCGAGAATAAAATACTGGCCGCCGTCGCCGAATCGCTGCAAAAAAGCAGCGCCGCGATTAATCAAGCTAATAGCAAAATGGGCGCGCTGGCGCGGGAGTTTCTCTATCGCTCAAAGCTTGAAAGCGAGCTGGCAGGGGAGCTTATTGCTATGGAGGCGGCGCTGAAATCGGTGCAGGAGAGTATCCGCAGGCAGGAGCAGCGCGAGGCGCTGGTGGCGGATTTAGACCCGCAGAGCCGCGAGACGTTTAACGCACTCTTTGCGCAAAACCATGCCCGCTTAAGCGACCTGCTGAAAAACGAAAAATCAGGCCGGTGACGGCAAAAAAAAGCCAGCCAAAAGCTGGCTGGCAAATACTCGGATAGAACTCAATTTTATTGTGGATGTCCAGAATGATTCCTGAGCACCGGTCTGGAGGCTGCGACAGGCAATACCCAGACAGCTGGTCAGGATCGTCACGCTACTTGTCCACCAGGAGAGACCTTCTCTTACTCTCTGCCAGCAGGAGGCGTCTGGCGAGGCCTGATTTGTCATACAAATATGGCGGTATTTGCTTCAGAAAGGAAATGAATAATTTTTATCAGAATTATTCGATTAGGGAATGTTTAACTAACTTTTTGATATGTAGATATTTTATCGGCGGGCAGGGCGCCAGCCTGCTTTATGGCAGCCTGGCGCCAGCGGAGAGCGGCATCCGCTAGAGATCGATCAGCAGGTTTGGCGAGTGGCTGCGGGAGCAGCAGAGCGCGATACGCTGCGCGGCGGCGGCTTTCTCGGTCGGGGACTGTACCGTATCCCGGTGATCGACAACGCCCTCGATAACCGGCGTGAGGCAGGCGCCGCACATCCCCATCTCGCAGGACAGCGGGACCGCAACTCCCTGCTGCTGGAGCACCTGGGCGATAGTCTGGTGCGCCGGCACCGGCCACTGCGCGCCTGATGACGCCAGGGTGACGATAAACGTATCGGCCTCACTGTTTACGTCGGCGATCGCCGGCGTCGCCTGAAACGCTTCGCTGTGGATCTGCGCCTCCGACCAGCCCCTTTCCGCCGCGGCCTGGCGTGCGCAGGCCATAAAACCGTGGGGCCCGCACAGATACAGATGCTGCCCGGCCCGCGCCTCGGCGAGCGTCGTGGCGAGGCGCTGACGCGGGCTTTGCCCCTCTTCTGAGCAGTAAAGAGTACAGGTTCCCTGACGGAAGCGCCGTGCCAGCTGGCGGATGAAAGCCGCGTTTTCGCGGCGCTTCACGTAATAATGCAGCTCAAACGGCACGCCGTCCGCTTCGAGCTGCAGCAGCATCGCGTACAGCGGCGTAATGCCAATACCGGCGGCCAGCAGCAGAACGCGTTCCGCCGGTTGGAGCGTAAACAGATTACGCGGGGGAGAGATGCGCAGCGCCTGGCCTGGGCGCAGCGCCTCGTGGATATAGCGCGATCCGCCCCGCGATGCGCGATCCCGCGCGACGCAGATCAGGTAGCCCTCCGCGCCGCTCGTCGGGCCGGTCAGCGAGTACTGGCGCATCATCCCATCCGGCAGATGGAGATCGATATGCGCCCCCGGCCGCCACTCGGGAAGCGGCTCCCCGCGGCTGGCCACCAGCCTGACGGCGAGGCTGGAATCGCCCTCGCGCCACATTCCGTCAACGACAACCTGCAGCAGTTCACTCATTTACGCCTCCGCCTATACGAGGAAAAAGTCGCCAAAGCCCATCTTCTGCAGCCCGCGACGGTAGGCAATCGAGCTGCGGTCGGCGGGAATATGCGCCTCAAGGGTTAAGTCCAGCGGCAGCCTCTCCGGCCGCTGGGTTTCGACCATCAGCCGGTCCTCCTCGAAGACGCGCAGATTGAACGCGTGAACGTCCGCGACCGGAACGTGCAGATCGAAGTTGCGCGCAATCGGGGCGAACATGCGGGTGACGCGTGACGATACCGGCGAAGCGGCGTTCATAATCACCAGCCTGGCTTCGCCGGGGAAGTGGATGGTCAGCGTCGCGGTAAAGGGCAGGTGCATCTCGAAATGGCGCAGCCACTGAAACCCCTCCGGCGCGCGGAATCCGGCGCTGGCCGGATAGTTGCCGACCGAGCTCCAGTAATCGGCAATAAAACCAAAAGACGTTTCCTGCGGGCTGTAGGCCGGCACCTCCTGATTATCCGGATCGGCGAAGGTATCGGTATGGATCCAAGCAAAATGGGCGACATCGAGAAACCCCTCCACCTGACGGCCGGCAAAGCCGTTGACTTCAAACGCCGGGCAGTTGATCTGCTGAAACCCCTCATCGTGCCAGTGCGGCATGGTGGGCAGCGGCATCGGGTTCTCCGGGTCGAAGGCCATGCACACCCAGATCAGCCCAAAGCGCTCCTCCACCGCATAGTGGGTCAGGTGGAGCCTCGCCGGAACCGGCTGGTCGGGGCTGGAGGGGATTCGGTTGCAGCGCCCCTGTTCGCCGAAGCGCAGGCCGTGATAGGGGCAAATAATCCCTTCGTCGTCGTGAGAGCCGAGGGTCAGCGGTACGCCGCGATGGGGGCAGACGTCGCGGGCGACCACCACCGAGCCTTTAATCCGGTAGATAACCAGCGGTTCGTCCAGCAGAGTCGCCTTCAGCGGGGCGCCGCCGACATCCTCGGCGCGGGCGACCGGGTGCCAGCATTTCGCCAGCCTGAGCCAGTCATCCGGCTCGAAGGTGCAGCGGGCCGGTGGGGTGGGATTGGTTCTGTTCATCATGTTCCTTCCTGCTCACGGAAAAGCATTTGTTTAATTGTTGTGAGTTTATTGTTGTCATATTAGGGTGTTGACATCCATCGCCATTAATTCAATAACCCGTTGCAAAAAAGAGAACAGGTGGGATATGAGTCCGTTTTCGCGTTTCGCTATCTATTTCGCCGCGGTGGCCCGCAGCGGCAGCCTGCGCCGGGCGGCTGAAAAGCTGCATATCTCGGCCTCGGCGATTAACCGCCAGATCCTGCAGGCCGAAGAGGAGTTCGGTACGCCGCTGTTTGAACGGCTGCCGGAAGGGCTGCGAATGACCACCGCCGGAGAGCTGCTCTATGACAACCTGCTGCGCTGGCAAAAAGAGTTTCAGCTTACCCGCCAGCAGTTTGACGAGCTGCAGGGGTTAAAGCGCGGCAGCGTCAGCATCGGCATGGTGCAGGCGCTGGCGGAGGGCAGCTTTGCCGCGGCGCTGGCCGATATTATTACCGGGTGGCAGTGGCTGGAGCTCAATCTGCGGGTGGCGGATAGCCACGCGGTGAGCGAGAAAGTCCGTCAGGCCGACGTCGATTTTGGGCTGATTCTCGACCCGGAAGGCCAGGCGGGACTTAGCGTGCTGGCGTTCGTCGAGCTGGAGATGGGGGTGGTGATGCGCCCGGACTGCCCGCTCGCCCAGGGCGCTGCGCTGTCGTTAGGCGATCTCAGCCAGCTGCGGCACATCGTTCCCGGCGCGCCGCTTATCGTGCACGACCGGGTGGCGATGCTCTACCGGCACTATGACTTTTCCCCGGCAAACAGCATCAGCTGCAATGATATTCGCCTGATTAAATCGCTGGTCCTTAAAGGCAGCGGCGTGACGGTATTGAGCCTGCTGGACGTCCTGGATGAGGTAAAAAGCGGACAGCTGGCGTTTATTCCGTTGCGCAATAAGCTGCTGCGGCCGCTGACCCTGGCGCTGTGCACCGCGCCATCGCGCCAGCTCTCTCGTCCGGCGCAGATGGCGATTCAGAAACTGACGGCGGTGATGGAGGAGATGCAGGCCGTCGGCGAAAGGCGAGGCAGCGGCCCTGAAAGCGGCGGCTAGCCGAGCGGGCCGCCCTGTATCGTCTCGCACAGGCCGTTGATAATCCGCTCGCCGCTCTCCTCCTGCAGCTCCCGGTACCAGGCCTCGGTCAGCGCCATCTCCTTGCCGTGGGTGATATCGCAGCGCTTTCGCGCTTTCAGGATCAGGTCGCGAACCCGCTCGCAGCGCCGGGCTTCGTAGCGGCGCAGCGCGGCGGCGATATCCCCGCCTTCGCGCAACGCCTCGCCCAGCACAACCGCGTCCTCCAGCGCCGCGCAGCCGCCCTGGCCGATATCCGGGGTGGTGCTGTGCCCGGCGTCCCCGAGCAGGGCTACCTTGCCGCGCACCAGCCTGTCGAAGGGCTCAATATCGTGAATTTCGATACGATTGGTGGTGGCCGGATCGAGGCGGGCTATCAGCTTCTGCACCGGCGCCGCCCAGCCGCTGAAATAGCGGCTAAGATCCGCCCTCAGGGTGCTGCGATCTTCCTGCAGTCCGGCCGGCAGGGGGACATCAAAGAAAAAATAGAAGCGCCCCCTGGCGACCGGCATCAGCGAGACGCGTTTGCCTTCACCGACGAAGGTGGTCCACTGATCGGCGGGGGCGATGGACTCATCAATCTCCACCAGACCGTTCCAGTTGACGTAGCCCGCGTAGCGCCGTTCGGGCGTAAAGCCAAGCACGTACGGGCGCAGGGCCGAGTGGCTGCCGTCGGCGGCAATCAGCATATCGCCGTGGGCCGTGGTTCCGTCGCTGAACCACACCGTCACGCCGTCCTCCTCCTCCTGCACGCGGGTAGCCCGTTTACCGAACCGTACCGCGTCGCGGCCCCAGAAATTGAGCATCTCGCCCTGCAGTTCGCTGCGCGAAACCGGGCAAGGGCGGCCGCCGGTGCGCTCGACCAGCGGAGCAAGGCTAAAGCGGGTCAGGGTTTTTCCATCCAGGTAATCCTGATAGGCCATATAGCGCATCGGGCCGCCGTAGGTCTCCGTGATGTCGCCCATACCCAGCCGGTTCATGCACTTCACCCCGTTGGGCCAGATTGAGATGGCGGCGCCAACCGGCTTAATCTCCTGCACCGCCTCAAAAACTTCGCAGCTAATCCCGGCGTCTTTAAGCGCGACGGCCGCGCTCAGGCCACCGATACCGGCGCCCATCACTAATGCTTTCATCATCTTCTCCTGTGGCATGCGTCCTGAAGAACCGAGCAATTTGCGTACCAGCTTGCCGGCGGGCGCGACAGAGGCGTCTGGCGGACGCGTTGGCGGAGGTTATGCGCTAAAGTGGTGCGTTATCGGGCAATAATTGCCTTTTTTTGCATCAAAAATTGTAAGGCTGGCGTATGAGAATCAACCGTTTCATCAGGCCGCGGCGGCCAGACCCGCAATGAGGGAATGTGGCCTGCTTTGTGCAAGCCGCTTTGTGCAATATTGCGCTAACGCTATTAACAACGAGCCGCATGGGCCGTTTGGCATAAGGGGCGACAACATGTCCGAAGAGGCCGCGACAATCGCGATTGGTGAGTTTAACCTGCTGGATGAAGAGGCGGCCTGCGGCCTGCTGCGGCCCTGCGTGGCGATCCCCGCCTGGGCCACGGCGCTGGTGCGGGGCCGTCCCTATCCTGACCTTGCCGCGCTGCTGGCCGCCGCCAATGAGGCCGCGCAGCGCTGGGGGGAGGCCGAGCTGGATCGGGCGCTGAGCGCCCATCCGCGAATCGGTGAAAAACCGGCCGGAGAGCGGGGCCATGCCGCGCTGTCGCGGCGGGAGCAGGCGTCCATCAATGATGAAGATACGCTCCTCGCTCAGGCGTTGAGGGAGGGCAACGCCCGCTACGAAGCCCGCTTCGGACGGGTGTTCCTGATCCGCGCCAAAGGCCGCAGCGGGGAAGAGATACTGCAGGCGCTGACGCAGCGGCTGAACCACGGCGAAGCGGAAGAGGCGCAGGTGGCGCTGGCGCAGCTTCGCGAAATTACCTTATTAAGACTGACGGGAGTCATAGGCGAATGAATACGTTGAGCACCCATATTCTCGATATCTCCAGCGGCAGGCCCGCCGAGGGCGTGGCGGTGAGCCTGCTGCTGGGCGGGCAATCCATCGCCAGCGGCCTGACCGATGAACAGGGCCGCATTGCGCTGCTGGCGCCGGGCATGCTGGTTGCCGGGCGCTATCGGCTGGTGGCGGAGATTGGCGACTGGTTTTCGCGCGACGGGCGGGAAACGCTCTACCTCAAGGCGCAGATCGATTTTGCTATCGGCGAAGAGGACGATGAGCACTTTCACCTGCCGTTTTTGATCGCCCCCGGCGGCTGGTCAACCTATCGGGGGAGCTAACTTTTCCTTGCGGCCTGGCCTGCGGCGTCAGCCATGCTGGCGCCAGACGGGCTCGCCGTTGACCCAGGTCTCGCTGATATTACGCTCGTCGCCGAGGGTCATCAGCACAAACAGCTGCTCGTAGATATCTTTGCAGCGTCCGATCCGCAGCCGCTGCAAAGGGGTGGCTGCCGGGTCGATGACCACGAAGTCGGCCTCTTTCCCCGGCTGGAAATTGCCAATTTTATCGTCGAGGCGCAGGGCGTGCGCGCCGCCGAGAGTGGCGTGGTAAAAGGCCTCGCAGGCGGGCAGACGATAGCTTTGTAGCTGCGCAACTTTGTAGGCTTCCCCTAGCGTGCGCAGCATGCTGAAGGTGGTTCCCGCCCCCACGTCGGTGCCGATGCCGATCCGCACCCGCTGCTGCCAGCTGGCGGGCAGGCGAAACAGGCCGCTGCCGAGGAACAGGTTGGAGGTCGGGCAAAAGGCCAGCGCGGAACCGGTATCGTGCAGGCAGCGCCACTCCGCGTCGGCCAGATGAATGCCGTGCGCAAACACGCTGCGCTCGCCGGTCAGCCGGTAGTGGTGATAGACGTCGAGATAGTGTTCATGCTCCGGCCACAGGCTTTTCACCCACGCCACCTCGCTGAGATTTTCGCTCAGATGGGTATGCAGCCAGGTGTCCGGAAACTCCTCCCTCAGCTGCTGAATGGCCGATAGCAGATCCGGCGTGGAGGTGGGGGCAAAGCGCGGGGTAATGGCATAGCCCAGACGCCCGCGGTGGTGCCAGCGTTGAATCAGCTCGCGGGTTTGCCGGTAGCTCTGCTGCGCCGTCTCCGTCAGATAATCCGGCGCGTGGCGGTCCATCATCACCTTCCCGGCGAGGAGCCGCATATTCAGACGCAGCGCTTCGGTAAACAGCGCATCGACGGACTCGGGATGCAGCGTGCAGAAGACCAGCGCGGTGGTGGTGCCGTGGCTGAGCAGCTGGTTGACAAAAAACTGGGCGATCTCCGCGGCGTAGGCCTCATCTGCGAACTGGCTTTCGACCGGAAAAGTGTAGGTGGTTAACCACTCCAGCAGCTGTTCGCCGTAGGCGCCAATCATCTCCGTTTGCGGATAATGGACGTGGGCGTCGATAAAACCCGGCAGCAGCAGCCGGCCGCGCAGGTCGGTATAACCCTTGTGCGGATGGAGAAACTGCTCTCCCTCCTGCCACGGCAGCAGCATGCGGATCGCGCCGTTCTCAATAAACAGCAGGCCATCGGCAAGATAGCGCGCGTGACGGGCGATATCGTCAGCGCTGTCGGCGACCTGGGCGATATCAAAAAACGCCCCGCGAATTGCAGCATCGTACGACCTGATGGTTTCCGCCATGTTGACTCCCTGTTGAAGCGCTCATTGAGTAAAATTTAAAGCAATATTGATGCCAGCCGTCGCGGTTGAGGAGTATGCCGCGCCGGAGGCGCGGCCAGAGAGGGGAGATTACTCTTTCTGCGCAACGGCGCGGGCGTCATAGCGCGTGGCGACGACGGCGGCGCGATCGTCGCGGGCAATCCAGCGGTAGGCGGCGCCGCTCAGGAACACGCCGATAAACCAGCTGAAGTTGGCGACCTCATGCAGGGCGGGGATAAAGCTGATAACCAGACCGATAGCCACGGAGGGCACCAGCGCGGCAATGGCCTTCGGGTTAAAGCCGTTGCGATACCAGTATTGTCCTTTCGGCGTGTCGTCAAACAGATCGTCCACCGAGATTTTCCCGCGCTTAATTAAGTAGAAATCAACCAGCAGAATGCCGAACAGCGGGCCGATAAACGCCCCCAGCACGTCGAGGGTGTAGTGGATAAGCTCCGGGGAGTTGAACAGGTTCCACGGGGTGAGCAGGATCGACCCCACCGCGGCGATCATGCCCCCGGTACGGAAGCTGATTTTTTGCGGCGAGCAGTTGGAAAAGTCGAAGGCCGGGGAGACAAAGTTGGCGACGATGTTGATCCCGATGGTCGCGGTGATCATCGTCAGCAGGCCGATCGCCACCGCCAGGTCGTTACCTACGCGGCTCACGGTCTCAATCGGGTCGGTTATCATGCGGCCGAACAGCGACTGCGTCCCGGAGACAATCACCACGGTGACGATAGAGAACAGCAGGAAGTTAAACGGCAGGCCCCAGCGGTTGCCGCGGCGGATTTCACCCATGCTTTTGCCATAGCGCGAGAAGTCGCCAAAGTTAAGCAGCGGGCCGGAGAAATAGGATACCACCAGCGCGGTCGCGGTGATCATCTGCCAGGTTTGCTCCCCGGCGCTCAGCGACTTGCTGGCGAGGGTAAAGGAGATCCCGTCAAAGCCGGTCTTGTATACAATCCAGCCCGCCAGCGCCAGCATCACCACGTAGACCGCCGGACCGGCGATATCAATAAAGCGCTTGATGGCGCTCATGCCGTGCCAGAACACCATCGCCTGCAGCAGCCACATGGTGGCGAAGCACAGCCAGCCGAGATGAGACAGCCCGAGGAAGCTGCTCGCGGTAAGCGTCGCCAGCGACGGCCAGAACTTTAGCATCACCAGCATCAGCGCGTTGGCGGCCAGATAGGTCTGGATCCCGTACCAGGCAAAGGCGATAAGCCCGCGGATCACCGCCGGAATATTGGCGCCGAAGACGCCGAACGCCTGGCGACAGATCACCGCATAGGGCACGCCCGCCATCTGGCTGGGCCGGGCGACCAGGTTGGCGCACAGCTGGACGATACAGATGCCGACCAGCAGGCACAGCAACACCTGCCAGCTGGCTAAGCCCAGGGTAAAGAAACTCGCCGCCACGACGTAGCCCCCCATGCTATGCACGTCCGACATCCAGAAGGAAAAGATGTTGTACCAGCTCCAGTTCTGGTCGCGCGTCGGCGCCAGATCCTCATTGCACAGCCGTGGACTGTAGCCGGCGCTGGAGTCAGCGGCCTTAACCTGATGCGTATTTTGTGAATGTGGCATGAAACCTGCTCCTCTTAATGAAACCCCTTGAAATGGATTGATGAGGCTGTTGCAGGAATTAGGCCAAAATAGTTAATCTTGTATGCAGAATTTAATTTTTATGTATACGATCTGATATCGAAACGTGAATATGGAGCCGGTTAATGAGTCACGAAAATCGTCTGTACGCCGCGCCAGGCCTGCAGGACAAGGATGAACCCATCTATCAGGCGCTGATGACCGCCATTGTTGAACATCAGCTGCCGCCGGGCAGTAAACTGCCGGAGGAGGCGCTGGCGGAGGTCTTTGGCGTCAGCCGCACGGGGATCCGCAAGGTGCTGCAGCGACTCGCCGCTGTGCAAATGGTCACCCTGGCGCCCAAACGTGGTGCACAGGTTGCCAGCCCCACGGAGGAAGAGGCGCGGGATATCTTCCGTACGCGAGAGCTGCTGGAGGTGGCTAATCTGCCCGACGTGCTGGCCCGCTGCCGGCCGCCGCATCTGGCGGCGCTGGAGGCGATTATTCGCCAGGAGCAGCAGGCGCATGAAGCCTGTGATGGCCCGGCGGCGATCCGCTACTCCGCCGAATTTCATATTCAGCTGCAGGCGATCTCCGCCAACGAGGTGCTTACCGATATGGTCACCCGCCTGAGCCAGCGCTCTTCATTAGCTATTGCGGCATGGGGCTCGCCGTGGCGACAGGGCTGCCGCTGCGACGATCACGGGCAGCTTATCAGGCTGCTGCGCGACGGGGAGCTGCAGCCGCTGAGCGAGGCGCTGACCCACCACTTTGCCCATATTGTTGCCAGCCTGCGCTTTGACCGGGCGGGCGTTTCCCTGCCCGATTTCGCCCGGCTGTTCGCCGGCTACAAGGAGCCGTAATGCCCTCTGTTTGTATACAAGTGATTAATCCCAACACCAGCCTCGCGATGACCGAGACCATCGGCGCCGCCGCGCGGGCGGCGGCCGCGCCGGGAACTGAGATTCTGGCGGTCTGCCCGGCGGAGGGCGTGCCCTCCATCGAAGGGCATTTCGATGAAGCCATCGCCGCGGTCGGCGTGCTCGAACAAATTAAGGCCGGGCGCCAGCAGGGCGTCTCCGGGCACGTGATCGCCTGTTTTGGCGATCCGGGGCTGCTGGCGGCGCGCGAGCTGGCGCAGGGGCCGGTTATCGGCATCGCCGAAGCGGCGATGCATATGGCGACGCTGGTAGCCACCCGCTTTTCCATCGTCACCACGCTGCCGCGCACGCTGATTATCGCCCGCCACCTGCTGCATCAGTATGGCTTCTATCATCACTGCGCCGGGCTGCACGCCATCGACCTGCCGGTGCTGGCGCTGGAAGATGGCAGCGGGCTGGCGCAGGAGAAGGTCCGTCAGCGCTGCATTCAGGCGCTGAAGGAGGACGGCTGCGGGGCGATTGTGCTGGGCTGCGGCGGGATGGCGACGCTGGCGCAGGAGCTCACTCGCGAGCTGCGCGTTCCGGTCATTGACGGCGTGAGCGCGGCGGTAAAAATGGTCGAGTCGCTGGTGGCGCTCGGCCTGTCGACCAGCAAGCAGGGGGACTTAGCTTTCCCGGAAGCGAAAAATTTAGGCGGCAGGTTTCAGTCATTCAACGGATAGTGATTAGTGAAGAGGTGGGAGATGGGTCAGCAGTCAGCGCTTTTTAATCAGGACTACCCTCGCGACCTGCGGGGCTACGCCGGGCAGACGCCGCGCGCGCCGTGGCCGCAGAACGCGCGTATCGCCGTACAGTTTGTTTTAAATTATGAAGAGGGGGCGGAAAACCACGTGCTGCACGGCGACGCGGGCTCCGAGCAGTTTCTCTCCGACATTATCGGCGCCGCCAGCTACCCTGACCGGCATATGTCGATGGACTCGCTGTATGAGTACGGCAGCCGCGCCGGGTTCTGGCGCATTCACCGCGAGTTCAGCCAGCGCGGGCTGCCGCTGACCGTGTTCGGCGTGGCGATGGCGCTGGCGCGGCATCCGGATATCGTGGCGGCGATCAGGGCCGCCGACTACGACGTGGTCAGCCACGGCTGGCGCTGGATCCACTATCAGCAGATGGATATCGAGACCGAACGCGCGCATCTGCAGCAGGCGGTGCAGGTCTTAAGCGATCTGTTCGGCAGGCCGCCCACCGGCTGGTACACCGGGCGCGACAGCCCCAACACTCGCCGGCTGGTGGTCGAGCACGGCGGCTTTGATTACGACAGCGACTACTACGGCGACGATCTGCCGTTTTGGGTTGAGGTGCCGTGCGGCGACGGTTCGCGTAAGCCGCACCTGATTGTGCCCTATGCCCTCGACACCAACGACATGCGTTTTGCCACCGCTCAGGGGTTCAACACCGCGGAACAGTTTTATACCTACCTCAAAGATAGCTTCGACGTGCTGTATGAAGAGGGGCGCGAGGCGCCGAAGATGATGTCTGTCGGCATGCACTGCCGTTTGTTAGGCCGGCCGGGGCGCTTTCGGGCCCTGCAGCGCTTCCTTGATTACGTCCAGCAGCATGAGCAGGTGTGGGTCTGCACCCGCCAGCAGATAGCCGACCGCTGGCGGGAGGCGCATCCGTTTCGTCGCTAGCCGATGGCCGGACCGGAGCCTGCTCCGGTCCGGTTGTACCGGCCGTTTTCGTTAGCTCATCAGGCTTACCTGAGCGGCGACAATGCGCCAGCCGAAGGGAAAGCGCACCCAGGTTTGCTGCTGGCGGCCCACGCGATCGCTGCCTTCACGCGTAAACTCGGTGCTGCAGACCGCGTAATCCTCGCCGAAGCTGACGATCACCGTGTGGCGCAGCTCGCGCTGGAGTCCGGCCGCCGGGCGGGCGGCGCGAAAGGCGCGGATTTCGTCCGCGCCGTAGAGATTCTCCCCGGCGCCGAGGCGCACCGTGCGTTTATCCTCCCAGAACAGTTCGTCGAGCACCGCGACGTTGTTGCTGACCAACGCCTCTTCATAGCGATAAAAGGCGGCCGTCACCTCGGCCAGAACGCGAGGCCGGTTGATATTATCCTGATCGATCATGCTATTACCTCCGCAGGGCTGGCATCGGTAAGCCCCATCTCTTCCAGTACGCGCGCCGCCCGCAGGCAGGCCTGTTCATTAAACGGAGCGGCGATCAGCTGCAGGCCAATCGGCCGCCCGGAGGCGCTGCGCAGCGGCACCGTAGCGACCGGCAGCCCGACGAAGGAGATGGGCTGGGTGAGCATTCCCATGCTGGCGCGGACCGGCAGCGGCTGGCCGTTGATTTCCATCGTCTGCTCGCCGATGAGCGTGGCGCTGCGCGGCGTTGCCGGCGCGATCAGAATATCGGCGTGGGCAAACAGCGCCTGAAACGCCTGCCGGGCGTGGCGGCGAAAACGCTGCGCCTGAATATACCAGCTCGCCGGGATCATCGCCCCGGCCAGCAGGCGCTCCCGGGAGTGGGGTTCGAAGCGTTCCGGCTCGCGGCGCAGCGCGGGCAGGTAGTGATTGCCCCCTTCGGAGGCGCTGATGATAAACGCCGCCGAGCGGGAGAGCTCGGCCTCGGGGAACAGCAGCTCTTCACGGGCGTCGAGGGCTTGGGCCACCCGGGCGACGGCGGCCCGCGCGTCGTCATCGCACCAGCGGCTAAAATAGCCGCCGAGCACCGCGCAGCGCAGGCCTTCCAGACCGCGTGGCAGCAGGTTGCTGGTTCGCTCGCTGGCCTTATCGGCCTGGAAACCGTCGCCGGGATCGCGCCCCTGCAGCGCATCGTAGACCGCGGCGAGGTCGCCGACGCTGCGGGCTAAGGGGCCGATGTGGTCGAGGCTGGCGACGAACGGATGGCTGCCGGATCGCGACAGGCGGCCAAAGGTCGGCTTGAGGCCAAAAATGCCGCATAAGGAGGCCGGTACGCGGATGGAGCCGTTGGTATCGCTGCCTAAGGCGAAGTGCACCAGCCCGGCCGCCACCGCCGCCGCCGAACCGCCGGATGAACCGCCGGCGATGCGCGCCAGGTCGTGCGGGTTACGCGTCGCGCCGTAGTGGCTATTTTCGGTGGTAAAGCCGTAGGCGTAGGCATCCATATTCAGCATCCCTGACAGCAGCCCGCCGGCGGCGTGCAGCTGGCGCACCGCCCAGCCGTCGGCCGCGGCGGGAGCGCGTTCGCTAAACAGCCTGGCGCCGGCGAGGGTGGTCTGTCCGGAGACATCGAACAGATTCTTCACCGCGTAGGGGACTCCGGCTAGCGGCGGCAGCGGCTGCTTGCCCCGGCGCAGGGTATCAATACTCTCCGCTTCGGCGAGCATTCGCGCTTCCGTCACCGTCGTCCAGGCGTTGATGTGCGGGTTGACCCGCGCAATGGCATCCAGGGTCTGGCGCGCGATCTCCCGGGCGCTGAGCTCCCCGGCCTGCAGCGCGCGCTGGATCTCGCTAATCGTCATTTGGTTAAGCGTCATGCTTTATACACTCCGGCGATTTCCAGGCGTTCATCGATGGGGAAGGCCATCAGCGGTTCGGCCATGGCGGCGATGCGGCTGAACTGCAGCTGAAGCTCGGCGCGGCGGGCTTCATCAAGCTCCATCCCGAGGATCTGCTCCATTTGTGCCAGGTACGTGCTCCAGTCGAGCGTCATTTTTTGCATGCTAAACTCCTAATAACCAGCGGCTGAGCCGTTGCTGCGCGGATCGGATGCCCCTTCAAACAGGCCATTCGGATGACGGACGATGGCGCCGGCGTGGCCCATAGCTTCGCTGAAATCGTCCAGCACTTCGACCTCATGCCCCAGCGCCCGCAGGCGGGCAACGCTCTGCGGCGTAAAGCGGCCTTCCAGCTTCAGCGAGTCGGAGGTTTGTCCCCAGGTCCGCCCCAGCAGCCAGCGCGGCCGGGAAATGCTCTCCTGCAGCGGCACCCCCTGCAGGATATAGCGGGTAAATAGGGCGGCCTGAGTTTGCGGCTGGCCGTCGCCGCCCATCGAACCATAAACCATCACCCGGCCGTCGCTGAGGCGGGCCGCCGCCGGGTTAAGGGTGTGGAACGGCTGCTTGCCGGGAGCCAGCGCCAGCAGGTGCTGCGGATCGAGGCTGAACGAGGCGCCGCGGTTCTGCCAGACAATCCCGCTCTCCGGCAGCACGACGCCGCTGCCGAACTCATGGTAGATGCTTTGAATAAAGGAGACCGCCAGCCCGCTGCCGTCCATGACCCCCATCCACACGGTATCGCCAGGCCCCTTGCCGGCGCCCCACGGGGCGGCCTGCCGGTCGCTGACCTGCCCGGCCAGCGCCTGCAGCGCCGCCGGTTCCAGCAGGCTTTGAATATCGACATCAAGGTGACGCGGGTCGGTGATATGGGCGTCGCGCAGGCTAAAGGCCAGCTTGGTCGCCTCGACGATGCGGTGGACGGTCAGGGCCTCATCGGCCTCGGTCATCGCCAGGCGATCGGTAATGCCGAGAATCGCCAGCGACACCAGCCCCTGCGTCGGCGGCGCCAGGTTCCACAGCTCGCCGTGCTGATGCGTAAGTTTTAGCGGCGCAGGGCGGCGGGCGCGGTGCTGCTGAAGGTCGTCAAGGGTGATGGGCAGTCCGTACTGCGCCATGCCCTCGGCCAGGGTTTCAGCCAGCGGGCCGCGATAGAAGCTATCCAGCCCCTCATCGACCAGCCGTCTGAGGGTGTTGGCCAGCGCCGGTTGGCGAAAGCGGCTGCCGGCGACCGGCGGCCGGCCGTCGACCAGAAAGGTCCCGGCAAATCCCGGCAGCGAGCGGAGTTCATCAAGCTTGCCGGCGGTGGCGCTGGCCTGGGATTCGGTGACCGGAATACCGTTGCTGGCGTAGCCGATAGCATCTTCCAACAGACGCGCCAGCGGCAGCGCTTTTCCGCTCAGGGAGCGCGACACCTGGAGCGCTTCGTCCCAGCCGCTGACGGTGCCGGCGACGGTCAGCGCGGCGCGCGGGCCGCGGTGCGGGATCTGCTGCAGGTCGGAATAGGCGCTCAGCGTTGCTCCCGAACCCGCCGCACCGCTGGCGTCTATCGCTATCGGTTCCCCTTCCGGCGGCACGATAAGCCAGAAGCCGTCGCCGCCGAGCCCGTTCATATGGGGATAAACTACGGCGATGGTGGCCGCCGCGGCGACCATCGCTTCTATTGCGCTTCCGCCTTCGCGCAGAACGGCAAGCGCGCTTTGGCTGGCCAGGTGATGGGGGGCGACCGCCATCCCCCGGGTGGATACATGACTGTGCATTCGTTGTCCTCGTGACGCGATGTATTCTCTCAGAGTGCAAAAGCCGTTCCACTTCTGAACCCAAAGTTTCATTCCCGGCCGCCGACGCTTTTTGCCGGACTGGCACGCATCGTGAAAGGAAGGGTATTCAACGTCATGCGCGCCGCAGGCCGGGCATAAATAGCGACAACAGCGCGAGACGCATCGCCAGCGCATAGGCAAGGTGGAGTATGACGGGTATAGTTTGATGAAACAAAAGTTACAGGGGCCTTATGCAACAGCTTGATGAACGACTGAAAGGGCAGTACGCCGCCCTGTCGCCCCAGGAGCAGCGGGTGGCGGATTTTATTTTCGATCACTTCGATGACCTGATTAGCTATAACAGCGCCGAGCTGGCGCAGCTTAGCGGGGTGTCGAAAGCGACGGTGAGCCGCCTGTTCAAGCGGCTAGGGTATGAGAAGTATAAGGATATGCGCGATGAGCTGCGCACCCTGCGGCAGAGCGGGATGCCGCTGACCGATAACCGCGACGCGGTGCAGGGAAACACGCTGCTGGCGCGGCATTATAAGCAGGAGATGGCCAATCTGACGCAGTGGGTCAATGCGCTCGACGCGCGCCAGTTTGCCGAAGCGATTAACGCTATGGTGACCGCCGAACGGGTGGTCATCGTCGGCATGCGCAACGCCTATCCTGCGGCGCTACACCTGCGCCAGCAGCTGCTGCAGGCGCGCGGTCAGGTGCAGGTGCTGCCGCAGCCGGGGCAAAGCTTAAGCGAGGAGCTGGTGGATCTGTCGGCCAGAGATGTGGTGGTGGTGATGGCCTTTCGCCGCCGCCCGCGGCTTATTCGTCCTCTGCTGCAGCAGCTCCAGGCCAGCGGCGTTCCGGTGCTGCTGATGTGCGAGCCGCAGGCGCACGGCCTGTTTCCGCTGGCCCGCTGGCAGCTCTGCGCGCCGCTCGATAGCGTCTCGGCCTACGATAGCTATGCGTCGGTCAACAGCCTGATCAACCTGCTGGCTAACGCGTTTTTGCATGAGATCCTCGATAAAGGTCGCCCGCGCATTCACGAAATCGCCACCCTTTATCAGCAGCTGGACGAGCTCGAGCAGCGATAATGGGGCGTAAGCGTGGTGCTTTGCATTATTTTGGTGCGAATTTCCGACGGTGAGAGAGGGCGATATTTCCCCGCATTCTCTCTCTCTTCCTTGTTTCATAGCTATTTAATGATGCTTTCCGCGTCGGCGCCGGCGTCGCAAAGACCTGGCACATTAGTTGCAAAAGTTTATTTAAAGAATCTTTTGTTTCATACTAACGTAACGGGTAAACATCATGAAAAAACTGTTGATCGCACTGGCCGGGGCCGCCTGTCTGTTCACGCAAATTAGCGCGGCCAAAGCCGACCAGCTGCAGGATATTGAAAAGCGCGGCGTTATCCGTATCGCGGTGCCGCAGGATTTCCCGCCGTTTGGCTCGGTGGGTACCGATCTTCAGCCCCAGGGCTATGACATCGATATGGCGCGCTACCTGGCGAAGCAGATGAAGCTCAGGCTGCAGCTGGTGCCGGTGACCAGCGCCAACCGGGTGCCTTACCTGCAAACCGATAAAGTGGATCTGGTTATCTCCAGCCTCGGCAAGAATGCGGAGCGCGAGAAGGTGATTGATTTCAGCCGCGCCTACGCGCCGTTCTTCCTCGGCGTCTTCGGGCCGAAGGGGCAGGAGCTGAAGGATGCGGCGGCGCTGAGCGGTAAAACCGTCGGCGTTACCCGCGGCGCGGTGGAGGATATGGTGCTGAGCGAGCTGGCGCCGAAAGAGGCGCAGATCAAGCGCTACGAGGATAACAACACCACGCTGTCAGCCTACCTCTCCGGGCAGGTGCAGTACCTGGCGACCGGTAACCTCGTGGTGGCGGCTATCTCCCGGCAAAATGCGCAGAAGGCGCCGGTAGCGAGCTTTATGCTGAAAGATTCGCCGTGCTTTATCGGTCTGAAAAAGAACGAGCCGGCGCTGAAGGAGAAGGTGGACGCGCTGATTGAGCAAGGGGTTAAGGACGGCACGCTCAACGCGCTGTCGCAGCAGTGGCTGAAGGCGCCGCTGCCCGCAGGCTTTGGCGCATAAGGTCCCGGCATGACGGAACAACTTCATTTTTCCGAACTCTGGCCGCACTGGCCAGAGCTGCTGGCAGGGCTGTGGGTGACCGTTCAGCTGACGGTGCTGGCGACGGCGGGCGGCTTAGCGATAGGCATTTTCGGTGCCGCGATCCGCAGCGGGCGTCCGACGTGGTTTAGCCGCATCTGGGGCGGCTACGTGGAGCTGATTCGCAATACGCCGTTCGTGGTCCAGCTGTTTTTTATCGTCTTTGGCCTGCCCAATTTAGGGTTGAAGATGACCGCCGGTGAGGCCGCGCTGCTGGCGATGGTGGTCAACCTCGGGGCTTACAGTACCGAAATCGTGCGCGCCGGGATTCAGGTTACCCCCAAGGGGCAGTGGGAGGCCGGGCGCGTGCTGGGGCTTAGTCGCACGCAGACCTTTATTCAGGTGGTTCTGCCGCCGGCGCTGCAGCGGATTTATCCGGCGCTGGTGAGCCAGTGCATCATCGTGATGCTGGGATCGTCGGTGGTTTCGCAGGTTTCGTATGAGGAGCTGACCTTCGCGGCGAACCTGATCCAGTCGCGAACCTTCCTCAGCTTTGAGGTCTATCTGGTCACCACGGGGATCTACCTGGTGCTGTCGATAACAATGCGTCAGCTGCTGATGGCGGCGGGGCGAAAATGGCTGGGAGTACAGGCATGATGGCCACCTTTACCGACTGGGACATTATCCGCAATCTGCTGCTGGCCGGGCGCTGGACGGTGCTGCTATCGCTGGTGGCGTTTCTCGGCGGAGCGCTGGTGACGCTGCCGCTGCTGCTGCTGCGTTTGACCGGCGGGCGCCAGATCAAGCGGCTGATCCGCGGCTACGTCGAGCTGTTCCAGGGAACGCCGCTGTTAATGCAGCTGTTTTTGGCCTTCTTCGGCGTGGCGCTGTTTGGTATCGACGTCTCGCCGTGGACCGCCGCATCGCTGGCGCTGACCTGCTATACCAGCGCCTTTTTGCTCGATATCTGGTTTGGCAGCCTGCGCGCCTTACCGAAAGGACAGTGCGAGGCGTCGCGCTGCCTCGGGCTGAGCTTCACCCAGACGCTGTGCCGGGTTATTGCGCCGCAGGCGCTGCGTATCGCCATCGCCCCGACGGTGGGCTTCGCGGTTCAGGTGGTGAAAGGCACCGCCCTGGCGTCGATTATCGGCTTCGTCGAGCTGACCAAAGCCGGCACGATGCTGACCAACGTCACCTACCAGCCGTTTAAGGTCTTTGCGCTGGTGGCGCTGGGCTACTTTATTCTGTGCTACCCGCTGTCACGCTACAGCCGCTATCTGGAGAACAAATTCAATGCCTCTCATCACCATTAATCAGATGCAGAAGTACTACGGCGACAACCACGTGCTCAAAGGCGTCGATCTGGATATCGATATGGGCGAGGTGATCTCGATTATCGGCCGCAGCGGGTCGGGGAAAAGCACGCTGCTGCGCTGCATCAACGGCCTGGAAGGGTATCAGGACGGCAGCATTAAGCTCGGCGGGATGACCATTACCGACCGAGATTCGCAGGCCCGCGAGATCAGCCGCTCCATCGGAATGGTGTTCCAGAACTTTAACCTGTTCCCGCACATGACGGCGCTGGAAAACGTGATGCTGGCCCCGCGGCGGGTGCTGAAAAAGAGCGCCGCCGAATGTCGCGAGCTGGCCCGGCAGATGCTGGAAAAAGTGGGGCTCGGCGACCGGCTGGACTACTATCCGGCCAATCTTTCCGGCGGCCAGCAGCAGCGGGTGGCGATTGCCCGGGCGCTGGCGATGTCGCCGAAGGTTCTGCTCTGCGACGAGATAACCTCGGCGCTGGACCCCGAGCTGGTGGGCGAAGTGCTCAAGGTCCTTGAGCAGCTGGCGGCCGAAGGGATGACGCTGATCCTCGTGACCCATGAAATGAATTTTGCCCGTGAAGTGGGCGACCGCGTGGTGTTTATGCATCAGGGACGCGTCTGGGAGCAGGGCGACAGCAAAACGCTGTTTGCCAACCCGCAGACTCACGAACTGAAGCAGTTTATCTCCTCCGTGCGTGGCCTGAATTAAGAGCCTGGCCGTTAGGCTATTTTATTCAGCATTTTGAACCTGGGCAGTGCGCAAAATCCTCACGTACTACGTGTTCGCTCCGGTTTTTCCGCGCTGTTCGTGTTCAAACTGCCTTCAACAATTGCGCCTACCGGGATAGGCACACTAAGGAATCTAAGATGGATATCGCTCAATTTTCTCCAGTCAACCCGCCGCCGCGTATGCTGATGGGGCCGGGACCGATCAACGCCGACCCGCGCGTGCTGCGCGCCATGTCGAGCCAGCTTATCGGCCAGTATGACCCGGCGATGACTCACTATATGAACGAAGTGATGGCCCTGTATCGCGGCGTGTTTCGCACCGATAACCGCTGGACGATGCTGGTGGACGGGACTTCGCGCGCGGGAATTGAAGCGATTCTGGTCTCCGCCATCCGCCCCGGCGACAGGGTGCTGGTGCCGGTATTTGGCCGCTTTGGCCACCTGCTGTGTGAAATCGCCCGCCGCTGCCGCGCCGAGGTTCATACCATTGAGGTGCCGTGGGGAGAGGTCTTCAGCCCGCAGCAGATTGAGGACGCCATCCGCCGCGTACGCCCGCGCCTGCTGCTAACGGTACAGGGCGATACCTCCACCACCATGCTGCAGCCGCTGGCCGAGCTGGGCGAAATCTGCCGCCGCTACGACGTGCTGTTCTATACCGATGCGACCGCTTCGCTGGGCGGTAACGCCCTCGAAAGCGACGCGTGGGGGCTGGATGCGGTATCGGCGGGGATGCAGAAGTGTCTTGGCGGCCCGTCCGGGACCTCGCCCGTCACCCTGAGCGCGCGGATGGAGGAGGCTATTCGTCGCCGCAAGTGCGTAGAAGAGGGGATTCGCACCGACGCCCATCTCGACGGCGTTGATGAGGCGATCTACTCCAACTACTTCGATCTCGGCATGATCATGGATTACTGGGGGCCGGAGCGCCTGAATCACCATACCGAGGCCACCTCGGCGCTGTTCGCCGCCCGCGAATGCGCCCGCCTGATCCTTGAGGAGGGGCTGGATAACGGCATTGCCCGGCATAAGTTGCACGGCGATGCGCTGCTGAAGGGGATCCAGGCGATGGGGCTGGAGATCTTCGGCGACCTGCAGCACAAGATGAATAATGTGCTGGGAGTGGTTATTCCGCAGGGGATCAACGGCGACCAGCTGCGTAAAATCATGCTCGACGATTTCGCCATCGAGATCGGCACCTCGTTCGGCCCGCTGCACGGCAAGGTATGGCGTATCGGCACGATGGGCTATAACGCGCGCAAAGATTGCGTGATGACCACCCTCAGCGCTCTGGAGTCGGTGCTGAACCACCTCAAATTTGCCACCACTCAGGGCGCCGCCATGCAGGCGGCATGGGACCACTACCGCAGCGAGAGTCCGCAATGAGCCAACCGGTACGCCAGCAGGCGGAGTGGGCGCAGGCCGCGGCGCGGGTGATGGTGCGGGCCGATGAGCTGGCCGCGATCAGCGAAACCGCTGATGCGCTGACCCGGGTTTATCTTTCACCGCAGCATCTGCAGGCCAACCAGCAGGTCGCACGCTGGATGACCGAGGCCGGGATGCGCGTCTGGCAGGATAGCGTCGGCAATATTTGCGGGCGCTACGAAGGGGAGCAGGCAGGGGCCGCGGCCATTCTGTTAGGTTCGCATCTCGATACCGTCCGCAACGCCGGGCGCTACGACGGCATGCTGGGGGTGCTGACGGCGATTGAGGTAGTACAAAGCCTCTATCAGCAGGGGCGACGGCCGGCGCGGGCGATTGAAATTGTCGGCTTCTGCGATGAGGAAGGGACGCGTTTCGGCATTACTCTGCTCGGCAGCCGGGGTTTGACCGGCACCTGGCCCGAGGGCTGGCTGGCGCAGACCGATGCCGAAGGCACCAGCGTGGCGCAGGCGATGACGCAGGTCGGGCTCGATCCGACGCGGGTCGCGCTCGCCGCCCGCCGGGTGGAGGAGATTGCCGCCTACCTGGAGCTGCATATCGAGCAGGGGCCGTGCCTCGAACAGGAGGGGCTGGCGCTGGGCGTGGTTGAGGCGATCAACGGCGCGCGCCGCCTGAACTGTCGCTTTCGCGGAGAGGCGGGCCACGCGGGGACGGTACCGATGAGCCACCGCCGGGATGCGCTGGCCGCCGCCGCCGAATGGATGACGCTGATTGAGAGCCGAACCCGGCAGCAGGGGGGCAACCTCGTGGCCACGGTAGGCACCCTGCGCTGCGCGCCGGGGGCGGTCAACGTGATCCCCGGCGAGGTGACGCTGAGCCTTGATATTCGCGGCCCGCACGAGGGGCCGTTAGAGGCGCTGCTGGACACGCTGCTCGACGATGCGCGGACGATTGCCGACCGCCGGGGCCTGCAGTTTGGCTCCGAGGAGTTCTACCGGATTGCGGCCACCGCCTGCGATGAGCGGCTGCAGAAGGTGCTGAGTACCGCAGTCTGCCGGGTGCAGGATCGTTCCCTGTCGCTGCCGAGCGGCGCCGGGCACGACGCCATCGCGATGGCCGAACGCTGGCCGGTAGGGATGCTGTTTGTCCGCTGCAAAGGCGGCGTCAGCCATCATCCGGCGGAGTCGGTGACGGCGGCGGACGTCGCGCTGGCGATCGCGGCGTTTAGCCAGGCAACGCTGGCGCTGAGCGATATTACCTGATATTTCCCTCCCGTTTTGGGAGGGGAAAGTCGGGGGGATTTGTAAAAAAATTAGCACTAAATGCTAAAAATGCCGCAGGCGATCGCTATACCATCCGCGGCACTGACCTCGTCGCCACGGATTGGTAGTCAGTTGGAAAAATTCCGCGGGGTCAGTCCACTCTCTTAGTCCACCTTTTATACCCACTTCGTGCCGCTTATTTACGCTCCCGCTATGCGGGTTTTTGATGCGCCGAATCTCATCGGGCTGGTATGCTGCGTTTTGAGAGAGACAACGTTGTTTGAGAGACACGCCGATGCCTGATTTACAAAAACATTTGCCTCCCAAGGCCCCGCTGGCCACTTCCCCGGGTAACCTGCTTCCCGCGCTATTCGTGATTATCGCCGTATCGGCGTTATGCGTTTTTATTTCCCAACCTTTAGGCCCCTGGAACGTGATATTTGCCAACTCCGGATTCTATATTGATCTGCTGGCCCTGCTGTTTCTGGTATTTATGCTGTGGAATTCTGCAAAAGTCAGAATGAGCCACGTGGCGGTTAACTGGGTGCGCTACGGGCTGCTGCTGTGGATCGCCGGCGGCACCTTCGATTTAATGGACGAGATTTTCGTCCAGCCGCGATGGATGGGCTACTACTGCGAAGATCTGCTGCGCCTGTCGGGCATGCTCCTGACCACTATCGGGATCTACAAAATTATCGATCGCATTAACATCCTCTACGTCGACGCGCGCTCGCAATCGCTTAAAGATGAATTAACCCAACTGCCCAACCGGCGCTTTTTTATTGATACCATTCGCGAAAAGCAGGGCCACCAGCTGGCGCTGATGATTCTCGACATCGATTTCTTCAAGAAAATTAATGATACCTACGGTCACCTGGTGGGCGATGAGGTGCTGTTTGCGCTCGGCAAGCAGCTGGCAAAATTAACCAGCGCTAAAATACAGCCGGCGAGGATTGGCGGCGAGGAGTTCGCCATTATTATCGACGGTATGTCGCCTGACGAGGTGCGCGGCCTGGCGCAGTCGATTCTGGAGAATGTCCGCACCATTTTGATTAATAGCGACTACCCGCTGTCGGTGAGTATCGGCGTCGGCATGCGCGGCCGCGATGAGCCTCAGGAAACGTTTATCAAGAAAGTGGATGAAGCGTTGTACAAGGCGAAAAATAACGGCCGCGGCCGGGTGGAGTGGGCCTGACGCGCGGCGGGAATTACGCCTGCTGCGCGCTGCGGCAGTGGCGACGATACTCTGAAGGGGAGCGCTCGGTGTAGCGTTTAAAGACCCGGCAAAAATAGTTGCTGTCGACGAAACCGCAGTTATGGGCGATCTCTTTGACCTTTAAATCATAGCCGCGCAGCAGCTTTTTGGCTTTTTCCAGCCGAACGCTGGTCAGATATTCGTTAAACCCGACGGAGCCCGATTTCTGGAATATATGCGAGAGGTAGTTGGGGGTAATATGGAAACGTTTCGCCACCGACTCCCGGGTTAAGGGCTGGCTGAGATTGTCCTCCAGAAAATCCTGGACGGCCAAAAACAGATCGCGGCTCCGGCTGACCCGCATCTCAAGCCCGACGAGCTGCTCAAGACAATGGCTTAATAGCGCCGACACCACCAGCCTGGCGGTGACCGGGTCCGGCTGAAGGCAGATTTCATTCAGCGCCAACAGCAGATACGATCCGACGCGCGGCCCAAGCCGGGCGACGTTTTGCTTCTCCGTGTGCAGCTGCTTGCCATCCCAGCGCTGGATGCAGAATCCCAGCTTTTGTCTGCCGAACAGGATGCTCAGCGTCGACGCCGGGCCGGTCCACTCCGGTAACGTCCATTTACCTGCCTGCACGTACAGCGCCTGCGATAGCCTTAGCTGGCTATCAGACAGCGGCAAACCGCGCTCTCTTAGCTCGCCGTCCAGCACAATTTCCAGCCGAGGGAAGGGCACTTTATAGGCCAGCTCAGGGACCGATACGTCCGGCTCAGGGAATCTGACCTGCAGCGTATCCTGCTGATTGACCAGGCGATGTAGAATTTCCGGCAGATCTGCAATCATCCTCTAAACCCCGAAAGATAGCTATTATCCTTTTGATTATAAACTATTTTATAAATAAATGACGCGGTTGGATCACCTTGCAGCGCGCCGGCTTCGCCGCGGACGGCAGCGGATGCGGAGATTTTGATGGCAATCACAGTTTGCTCCCCCGCGTACGGATATCCAGTTTTTCGTAGGATTAGCCTCATGTATTTCAGCCGGCCGCCGTTTAAAGTTTATTTCGTGTTATCGAAAGGTTAAAGGAAATAAATATGGAACATCAGTCTGCCGTATATCTGGATGCGCTTGGCGCCAATATTGCGCTTACAGAAAAGATGAAAGAGGAGCTGAATACCCTCGGCTACACCGTGGTGCATGGCGTCGCCGACCCGCAATGGCTGGAGGCGATGCGGGACCTTATCGACGAGATTGTTGAGAAAGAGGGGGATAATCTCGCCATCGAACACCATCAGGAAGCGACGGCGACCCGTATTGCCAACCTGATTAACAAGGGCGTGATTTGGGAGAAAGTCTGGGCTCATCCGCTGATCCTCTCCGCCTGTCGGTATATTTTTCAGGGCGATTTTAAGATTTCCAGCCTCAATGCGCGGGAAGCGTTGCTCAACGGCGGCAGCCAGCCGCTGCATGCCGACTGGAAAAAGCCGCGACCGGATTTTCCGAAAGTACATCTGGTAAATACGATTTGGGCTATTGACGATTTAAGCGCCGAAAATGGCGCGCCGCGCATTATTCCCGGCACTCATCTGCGACCGGAGCTGCCGGAGGACGTGCTGGAGGACCCCGAGCTGCCGCATCCTGACGAGGTGGTGTTTGCCGCGCCAGCGGGAAGCGTGATGATTTATAACGCTCATACCTGGCACGGCGGCACCTGCAATCACATCGGCAGCAGAAGGCGCGTGCTGCACGGTCTCTATATCGACAGGCAAGATACGCCGCAGCAGGACCAGCAGCGCTGGCTCAGGCCTGAAACGGCAAGTCGTCTGACGCCGGCGCAAAAATGGTTGCTTGATGTGAAGTAGGCCAGCGAAGTAAGGGCGGTTCAGGGGAGCCGCCCTTTGCTGAAGGAAAGGTCAGGGAATATCCAGATAGACGACCGGTTTTTTCATGATGCACTTCACCGCCTCGATAACCTGCTGCGGCTGAAGTAAAAAAGTTTTGATGCTGGTTTTAATGGTCCGTACGCCGATAAACCGTTGCGCATCGTCGATTTCAATATCTGTCACCAGCAGCACCACGTCGGCGTGGGTAATTTCGTCAGGGGTAATCTTATTCTCAACGCCTAATGCGCCCTGGGTTTCAATTTTCATATGCCATTTTTCATGGTGAGCGACTTTGACCAGACGTTCCGCCGCCATATAGGTGTGCGCCACGCCGCTGACGCAGGCGGTCACCGCTACGATATTCAGTTCCATATTCTCCTCCAGGCGCTAACCGCCGATGGTGACGCGAAAACCCGCTTTCTCAGCCATAATCCTGAATGGCTCAATCTGTGACGCGTCCGGGGCCTTAATTTTCGCCATCGACCACTTCCTGCCGAGCAGCGCGTATTTAGGCTCGCCATATTGATGGAACGGTAGAAGATGTATTTCAGGAAGCTTAAATGGCGCCAGAAACGCCAGGATTTGCCGGAAGTTCTCTTCGCTAAGCGTATACCCGGGAATGAGCGGTACCCTGGGAATAACCCGAATGCGCTTGTCCACCAGCCTGCTGAAATTATCTAGCACCCGCGGTACATCGATCCGCAGCTGAGCCTGCGCGCGACCGGTATCCATGATTTTCAGATCGAACAGCACCTCATCGCACTGCCTGGCGAGCGGGTAAAAGCGGCTGAACGCCGCGTCGCCGGCCGTTTCAATCGCCGTGCGTATTCCCAGCTGGCGTAAGGTTTGCAGGAAGCGGGTTGCAAACCCGGCCTGCATTAATACTTCGCCGCCTGACAGGGTGACGCCGCCGCCGGAGGCGCGAAAGAAAACGTCATCCTTGAGGACTTCCTTAACTAAATTATTCAGCGTCACGTCGCGGCCGATTTGCTCCCATGCGCCGGAGGGGCACTCTTCGACATCCTGCTGGCAGCGCGTACAGCGCAGGCATTTGCTCTCCCGGCGTACGGTCTCTATTTTAGTGGAGATAGATTCCGGGTTGGCGCACCACGGACAGACGTGCGGGCAGCCTTTAAAAAAGACCACCGTCCTGATCCCCAGGCCATCGTTCAGCGAGTAGCGCTGGATGTTAAAAATGCGCGCCCGATCGGCGCGCGTCTCCAGAACCTCACAGCTGATGCGCGGTGCGGTGGATAATGTCATCCTGAATCTCCTTTGATAGCTCGACAAAGAAGGCGCTGTAACCCGCTACGCGCACCACCAGGCCTGCGAAATCCTGGGGACGCTGCTGCGCTTCGCGCAGGGTATCGGCATTGACCACGTTGAACTGGATATGCTGAAGCTTGAGCTTGCTGAATGCCTGCAAAAAGTCAGCCAGCTTATTGAGGCCGCCGTCACCGGCAAGGGTAGCCGGCGTAAACTTCACGTTAAGCAGCGTACCGTTGGATAAAAGATAGTTATCCAGCTTGCTGACGGATTTTAGTACCGCCGTCGGCCCTTGAGAGTCCTGGCCGACCATTGGCGAAAGTCCGCCGTCGGCTAGCTGATCGCCGGCCAGACGACCGTCGGGCGTTGCGCCGACCACTGACCCCAGGGGCACGTGCGCTGAGACGGTGTAGGAACCCGGCGTGAAATGCCCGCCGCGCGGGTTGAGATACTGCTCGACTTCTTTACAGTAAAAACGCAGTAAATCGGCGCTGATATTGTCGACTTCATCGATATCATTGCCATATTTTTCAAAACGGTTAATCAGCCGCGCGCGGATCTTTTCCCCTTCCGGAGTTTTGAAGTTGGCCTTAAGAACCTGAATGAGCTCATCAAAACTCATCCGCTGCTGCTCGAACACCATTCCCTTGAGCGCATGTAAAGAGTCGCTGAGGTTGGCGATACCAATGCCCTGCACGCCGGAGAAGTTATAGCGCGCTCCGCCCTCGGTGATATCTTTACCGCGTTCAATACAGTCCAGAATAAAAGAGGACAGCAGGGGAACCGGCGCCTGGTCGCGATGGCCGATATCGCAAATATTGCTGCCGTTAATCATCAGCTTGATGTAGTAGCGAATTTTTTCGCGGATTTGGTTGAGCAGCCCGTTCCAGCTCACGTCGGGATTGCCTTCATTCTCCAGGATTACGATCTCCATCACCTTGAGCAGGTTAAACATCGCAATATCGTGCAGCCCGTATGTTCGCCCGGGGATCGACAGCTCAACGCAGCCGACGACGGCGTAGTCGCGAGCATCCTCAAGCGATACCCCGCGATTCAAAAACGCCGGAATTACGACTTCATCATTAAAGACCTGCGGGATACCGGTACCCAGACGGATCGTTTCTGCGGTCTTGCGCAGGAACGGACGGTCGATCAGCTCATTGACGCGGACGCCAAGATTAGGCTGCGGTAGCCGGACTTTCTGATACGCATCAAGAGCCAGAAACGAGAGTACGTTCACCGCGCTGCGTCCGGTCTCGCTCAGCCCGCCGAGCAACGCGGTATAGCCGGTCGGGAAGCCGGCAAAATAGCGAGCGCTGCTTGACGAGCGCAGCAGGACGATATCGTTGCACTTGACCCACAATGACTCCAGCAGCTCCTGCAGGAAAGCCGGGTCCTGGCCCCGATTTAACGATGTCTGATAGAACGGCAGCATGTACTGGTCGATGCGACCCAGCGAGAGGGAGCTGGCGTTAGATTCATGCTGCAAAATAATATTCATATGCCAGAACAGCTGACAGGCCTGGTAGAAATCCTCCGGGCGATGAACCGCGTTATGCCGGGAGATCGCGGCGATTGCGGCGAGCTCCTGACGCCGCTTAGCGTCGCTGCAGGCGGCGGCCATCTCCTCGGCCAGCAGCGCATAGCGCAGAATGTGCCGCTGCGAGGCCTCCAGCAGAATCAGCGCGGCCTGATAGAAGTGGTTGCCTGGCGCGCTTTCGGCTGCCGCCCGTAGTTCTGCAACCAGGGCCGCGAGGCCATTATTGAGCAGCCGGGGGTAGTCGATAATGATATGGCCCTGGCCCTTATCGGTCTGGTTGACGCTGAAAATCTGGGTGCTGACGGCCGCTTTGACCTCATCGGTCATCCGGGCGTTAATAAAGTCTTTCATCGAGCGCTTTTCCCAGTAAGGAAACAGCGCTTCGCGGTAAATGCGTTTATCTTCTTCGCTAATGACAAAACGATCCTGGGGGCGAGAGGCGAAGCTGTCCAGTTCGTTCAGTAACCAGTAAGGGTCCATTTCCGGGGAGACGATCCCGGCTCGCGGCTTGACCGTGCGGTTGCCCACAATGAGTTCATCCTCACGAATCGAGATCTGCACATGGTCAAGGATCCACGCGGTGGCTTTCGCCCGGCGTAATAGCACCGGCTCACCCGCCGTCTGTTTGTGGCTTGCGGTATACAGCAGCGCCCGCTCAAGCGAGATCTCCCGCGGCTGGGCGAACAAACTGTCTTTTAAGCGTTGAGTACGATTCGTCATGACAAACTCCATGTTAGTCCGGCGGAGCGCCAGGGCGCTCCGCTCTGTTCAGGCTTTCTGTGCAAGATGGCCGTCGATTTTTTGCATGATGGCCTCCGCGCGTTTCACCGCATCGCTGATATTGACGCGGACGATGGTTTTACCGGAAAAACGCTCTTCAAACTTGATGCCGATATCCTTGGTCAGGATGACCATATCGGCGCGGGCGACATCCTCCGCCGTCAGTTCGTTTTCGATCCCGATAGAGCCCTGGGTCTCGACTTTTATCTGCCAGCCTTTCGCTTTGGCGGCGCTCTCCAGCGACTCGGCGGCCATATAGGTATGCGCTACTCCCGACGGGCAGGCGGTGACGGCAATAATGTGGGTCATAGAATTATCCTCTCTGCTTCTCAGTTAATTTCGAAATCAAGATCCAGCTCGTCATCGGCTTTAGCGGCCGGCGTTTTCTTTTTTGTCAGCGCTTTAAGAGTAATGACGCAGGCGGCGGCGACGCATGCGCCGACCAGCAGGCCAGCGATAAATCCGCCTTTACCCTGCACGACCGGCAGCACGATTAGCCCGCCCCAGCCGGCATAGCACTGCACGCCGAGCAGGGCGGTGGTGACGCAGCCGCTGGCGGCGCCAATCATAATTGAGGGGATCACCCGCAGCGGGTCGGCGGCGGCAAAGGGGATGGCGCCTTCGGAGACGCCTACGCAGCCCATCACCAGCGCGGCTTTGCCGGTCTCACGCTCTTCGGCGCTGAAATATTTGCGGCCGACAAGCGTTGCCAGCCCCATGCCAAGCGGCGGAACGGCGATACCGACGGCGGCAATCGCTACGACGCTGTAAATGCCCTGGGAGACGCAAATCAGCATAAAGGCGTAAGCCACTTTATTCACCGGGCCGCCCATGTCGAAGGCCAGCATCAGGCCCATAATGATGGCGAGCAGGACAATACTGCCCTCGCGCATTCCCTGGAGCCATCCGGTGAGGCTGGCGGTTAGCGCACCGACGGGCTCGCCTAAACCCCACATCATGATCCCGGCGGTAATAAAGGTGCCGACGATCGGGATGACAAAAATGGGCATCACCGAGCGCAGCACCTTGTGGACCGGGATCTTCTTGAGGTAATAGACCACCAGACCGCCGATCATCCCGGCGATCAGCGCGCCAAAGAAGCCGGCGCCAAAGCTGTTGCCTACCCACGCCCCGATGGCGCAGGGCGCCAGAGCCGCGCGGTCCGCAATGGAGTAGCCGATATACGCCGCCAGGAAGGGCACCATCAGCGTCAAACCGGCGACGCCAATATCAAACAGTTTTTTCAGATTCGGATCGGTCGCGACATCCGGGACCGCGCCCTTGCCGTACAGCATGACGGAGATGGCGAGCAGGATGCCGCCGGAGACCACGAAGGGGATCATATGTGAAACGCCGGTCATGAGATGCTGGCGTGTATTTTTTAGTATTTGCACCAGTTCGTTCATTGCTTGCTCCTGAGCGTGCTCTCGCTCGTGACGGTATTGATGTCTCAACAGTAGGAAAATGGCGGTACAGAAAATAGAAGAGAAAAAGTGCATTTACTGGATATTTGTAAGGTGAGAATAAAATTGCGATCCACCTCAAATCTTAGCGCTGGCGGGTATAAAACCAATTTATACGCCGCATTTGTGACCGCGGGCATGAAAAAGAATGCTGTGTACAATAGTCCAGTAATTAAGAGTTATTTCGCGTAGTGCCGTCAGGGTTCTTTCTTTACCTTTTGGGTAACTAACGTATTGCTCAGGAGAAAGGCGATGGCTCTGGTCATTAAATTCATATGCGATTTGTCGAATGGCGTTCACGCCCGCCCGGCCAGTCTGGTCGAAACGCGCTGTAATACCTTTTCGTCCACCGTCGACTGGCTGAATACGCGCAGCGGAAGGCGCGGGAATGCGAAAAGCGCGCTGGCGATCATCGGTACCGATACGATTAAGGGGGACGAGTGCCAGTTAATCATCTGCGGCGATGACGAGCAGCAGGCGTTTGCCGCGCTGTCGACGTTTATTGTGGAGGAGTTTCCGCACTGTGATGCGCCGCTGGCAATGGTAAACAGCATGGACGTGCAGCCGGTCCCTGAATCGCTTTCCCGCCTCAACCCGACGCTCTTTCGCGGCCAGCCCGTCTGTGGAGGGAGCGCGGGAGGCAGGCTCAGTCATCTGAAATCCCTTGAGCTTAGCGACCTCGGGCCGCTGCCCGCTGCCGGCAGTATCGAAGAGGAGCAGGCGCTGCTGGATAAGGGATTGCTGCTCCTGGTCAGGAATATCGAATTCCGCCTGCTGGACAACGACGGTACCGCCGGCGCCATCCTTGAAGCGCATCGTTCTCTGGCGACCGATGCCTCCTTGCGCCAGCATCTGCTCGACGGGCTGCTTGGCGGATTGAGCTGCGCGCAGGCGGTTGTCGCCAGCGGCGAGCACTTCTGCTCCCGGTTTAGCGAATCCGCGAATAGCTACCTGCAGGAAAGGGTGCTCGACGTCCGCGATATCTGCTTTCAGCTGCTGCAGCATATCTACGGCGAGGCCCGTTTTTCGGCGCCGGGTCAGCTCAACGCGCCGTCTGTTTGTCTGGCAGAAGAGCTAACGCCCGGCCAGTTTCTTGAACTGGACAAGACCCTGCTCAAAGGCCTGCTGCTGCGCAGCGGCGGGACCACCTCGCATACCGTGATTCTGGCGCGTTCGTTTAATATTCCCACGCTGGTTGGCGTCGATATGGACGCGCTGCTCCCCTGGGTCGGCCAGGCGGTGCATATCGACGGCAACGCCGGGCTGCTGGTGGTCAATCCCGATGAGGCGGTCGCGCGCTATTATCAGCAGGAGGCCTGGGTTCAGGCGCAGGTGCATAGCCAGCAGCAGGCGTGGCTGGATAAGGAAGGGCAGACCAAAGACGGCCTGCGTCTGGAGGTGGCGGCAAATATCGCGCACTCCGTTGAAGCCGCTGTGGCATTCAATAACGGGGCGCAATCGGTAGGTTTGTTCCGCACCGAAATGCTGTATATGGACCGGCCCGGCGCGCCGTCCGAGTCCGAGCTCTATAATATTTTCTGCCAGGCGCTGGAGCCGGCCTGTGGGCGCAGCATTATCATCCGCACGATGGATATCGGCGGAGATAAGCCGGTGCCCTATCTGAATATTCCGGCTGAAAACAATCCGTTCCTCGGCTACCGCGCGGTGCGGATTTATGAAGAGTATCAGGCGCTGTTTCATACCCAGCTCAGGGCCATTCTGCGCGCCTCCGCGCACGGTTCGCTGAAAATCATGATCCCGATGATTTCGTCGATGGAGGAGATTCTATGGGTGAAAGATCGGCTGGCGGAAGCCAGGCAATCGCTGCGCGACGAGCATATCCCGTTTGATGAGAAGATCCCGCTCGGCATCATGCTGGAGGTGCCGTCGGTGATGTTTATCATCGATCAGTGCTGCGAAGAGGTCGATTTCTTTAGTATCGGGAGTAATGACCTGACGCAATATTTGCTGGCGGTAGACCGCGATAACGCGAAGGTGACGCGCCACTATAACAGCCTCAACCCCGCTTTTTTACGCGCTCTGGACTACGCGGTTCAGGCCGTGCATCGCCAGGGAAAGTGGATCGGTCTTTGCGGCGAGCTAGGCGCGAAGGGCTCCGTTTTGCCGCTGCTGGTCGGCCTCGGAATGGATGAGCTGAGCATGAGCTCGCCGTCAATTCCGGCAGCTAAATCGCGCCTGGCGCAGCTCGACAGCCGGGCGTGTCGCCAGCTGCTGAACCAGGCGATGCAGTGCCGAACCTCGCTGGAAGTGGAGCATCTGCTGGCCCAGTTCCGTATGACCCAGCAGGACGCCCCGCTGATCGCCAGCCAATGCATCACCCTGAACAGCGACTGGCGCAGCAAAGAGGAGGTGATTAAAGGCATGACTGACAACCTTCTGCTGGCGGGCCGCTGCCGGTATCCGCGCAAGCTGGAGGCCGATCTCTGGGCGCGGGAGGCGGTGTTCTCCACCGGGTTGGGCTTCAGTTTCGCCATTCCGCACAGCAAGTCGGAACATATCGAACAATCCACCATCAGCGTTGCCCGTCTGGCTGAGCCGGTGGCGTGGGGAGAGGACGAGGTGCAGTTTGTCATTATGCTGACGCTGAATAAGCACGCCGCCGGCGACCAGCATATGCGAATTTTCTCCCGTCTGGCGCGGCGCATTATGCATGAAGCGTTCAGAAACTCGCTGGTCACGGCGCAGAGCAGCGAAGCTATTGCTGAACTGCTACACCGCGAACTCGAACTGTAAAGCGCTACGGACTCTGCGGTCCCGGGTAGGGAACGGAAAAAAGCAGATGCCAGAGCCCGGCGTCTTCGAGGGACAGGCCGCGTCAGCGACGCGGCATCTATTTTATCTGCTGCTCTTAACGCAGAATGGCCTGACAAATGGCCTCGCTGACCTGCTGAGTCGAGGCCGCGCCCTGCATATCCGGCGTTTTTGGCCCGCTGGCGATAACCTGCTCAATCGCTGCCAGAATACCGTTATGTGCCGCTTCGTAGCGCTCGTCGCCCGCCCCGAGGAAATCAAGCATCATCGCCCCGGCCCAGATAGTCGCTATCGGGTTGGCGATATTTTTGCCATAAATATCCGGCGCCGAGCCGTGGACCGGCTCAAATAGCGACGGGAAGGTGCGCTCGGGGTTGAGGTTTGCCGAAGGGGCGATACCGATGGTGCCGGTACAGGCCGGGCCGAGATCGGAGAGAATATCGCCGAACAGATTGGAAGCGACCACCACGTCAAAGCGCTCGGGCTGCAGCACGAAGCGGGCGCAGAGAATGTCGATATGCTGCTTGTCCCAGCGGATCTCCGGGTAGCCCTGCGCCATCGCCTCAACCCGCTCGTCCCAGTAAGGCATGCTGATGGCCAGACCGTTGGACTTGGTCGCCGAGGTCAGGGTTCTGCGCGGCCGGCTCTGCGCCAGCTCAAAGGCGTAGCGCAGAATGCGATCGACGCCGCGGCGGGTGAACACCGACTCCTGGATCACCACCTCGTGCTCGGTGCCTGGATTCACGCGCCCGCCGAGGGCCGAATACTCGCCTTCGGTATTCTCACGCACCACGTAGAAGTCGATGTCACCGGCCTTTTTCCCCGCCAGCGGGCAGGGGACGCCGGCGAACAGGCGCACCGGGCGCAGGTTGACGTACTGGTCGAACTCGCGGCGAAACTTCAGCAGCGATCCCCACAGGGAGACGTGATCCGGCACGGTATCGGGCCAGCCGACGGCGCCGAAATAGATGGCGTCGAACTCTTTGAGCCGGGCATGCCAGTCGTCCGGCATCATTTTGCCGTGGCGGGCATAATATTCGCAGCTCGCCCATTCAATCTGTTCAAAGCTGAGCGCCAGATCCCAGCGTTCGGCCGCGGCCTGGAGTACGCGAATACCTTCAGGCAGAACTTCCTTACCAATACCGTCGCCGGGAATAGCGGCAATGCGCCAGGTTTTCTTCATACGGGTTCTCACTTATTAGCGGGCGAAATTGACTTCTCCTCGATCCTATAATTGACTGCTTCATAATTAATCATGCTAACTGGTGAAACATAAAACACAGATCATGAACAATCTGCCGCTGCTAAATGATTTACGCGTGTTTATGCTGGTTGCCCGCCGCGCCGGTTTTGCCGCCGCCGCCGAAGAGCTGGGCGTCTCTCCGGCCTTCGTCAGCAAGCGAATCTCGCTGCTTGAACAGACCCTGCACGTGGCGCTCTTGCACCGCACCACGCGGCGTGTCGCCATCACCGAAGAGGGCGAGCGCATCTACGAATGGGCGCAGCGCATTTTGCAGGATGTGGATCAGATGCTGGATGAGCTCTCCGACGTTCGTCAGGTTCCGCAGGGTACGCTGCGTATTATCAGCAGCTTTGGCTTCGGCCGGCGGGTGGTGGCTCCCGCGCTGGCGGCGCTCTCCCGGCAGTATCCCCAGCTGGAGCTGCGCTTCGATGTTGAAGACCGGCTGGTGGATCTGGTCAGCGAAGGGGTGGATTTAGATATTCGGGTGGGGGACGATATTGACCCGAATCTGATTGCCCGCAGGCTGGTGAGCAATCGGCGCATTCTCTGCGCCTCGCCGACCTTCCTGGCGCGCCACCCGCAGCCGAAACAGCTTTGCGATCTGGCGACCCTACCGTGCCTGGTGATTAAAGAGCGCGACCGGCCCTTCGGCGTGTGGCAGCTGCAGGGTAAAGAGGGCGAACGGGCGATTAAGGTCACCGGCCCGCTGTCGTCGAACCACGGCGAAATTGTGCATCAGTGGTGTCTTGACGGCCAGGGGATCGCTTTACGTTCATGGTGGGATGTGGGTGAAAATATCGCCAGCGGCCATCTGGTTCACGTGCTGCCGGACTATTACCAGCCCGCCAACGTCTGGGCGGTATACGTGTCGCGGCTGGCGACCTCAGCTAAAATTCGCACTACCGTGGAGTTTTTGCGCCACTATTTCCAGCAGCACTATCCGCAGCAGCGTATCGTCAGCGACGAGGTGAAATAGCCGACGGCGTTGGCCGCCGGCCGAGGGCGTTACGGGCGTGTCACCTTTTGCAAAATGGCCAGCGCGCCGGCGAACTGCGCGTCAGGGATGGTGAGCGGATAGAGGAAACGGATCACGTTGCCGTACTGGCCGCAGGTCAGCAGCAGCAGGCCATGCTCCAGCGCCCGGCGCTGGATCTCCTGCGCCAGCGCCGCCGAAGGTTCGCCGCTTGCCGGGTCAACGAACTCGGCGGCAATCATCGAACCCACGCCGCGCACTTCAGCCAGCCCCGGACACCAGGCTTTAGCCTCTTCCAGGGTCGAAATCAGGCGCTCGCCGAGGGACTGCGCGCGCGCGCACAGCGCTTCTTTATCAATAATGTTAAGCACCGCGTGGGCGGCGGCCACCGCCAGCGGGTTACCGGCATAGGTGCCGCCTAATCCGCCTGGCGCCGGAGCGTCCATAATCTGCGCGTTGCCGACCACCCCGGAGAGCGGCATTCCGCCCGCCAGGCTCTTCGCCATGGTCATCAGATCCGGCTTGTCGGCATAGTGATCCATCGCGAACAGCTTACCGGTACGGGCAAATCCGCTCTGCACCTCATCGGCGATCATCACGATGCCGTGCTCGTCGCAGAGGCGGCGAACGGCGGCGACCAGCTCTTTAGGCGCGACGTTAAAACCGCCTTCACCCTGTACCGGTTCAAAAATAATCGCCGCCACCTGTTTGGCTTCAATATCGGCCTTGAACAGACGTTCGATGGCGGTCATCGCATCCTGAGTGGTAATGCCGTGTAGGGCCGACGGATAGGGGACGTGGTAGACGGAGCCGGGGAACGGCCCAAAGCCCAGCTTATAGGGGGCAACTTTACCGGTCAGCGCCATCGTCATGTAGGTACGGCCGTGGAAGCCGCCGCCAAAGGCGATCACCCCGGGACGTCCGGTATGGGCGCGGGCAATTTTAATCGCGTTTTCTACCGCTTCGGCGCCGGTAGAAAAGAAGGCGGTTTTGGCCGGACCGCGCACCGGCGCCAGCTCGTTAAGCTTCTCGGCCAGCGCGACGTAGCTCTCGTAGGGCACAATCTGGTAGGCGGTATGGGTAAACAGCTGCAGCTGCTGCTGTACGGCGGCGACCAGCTCCGGGTGACGATGCCCGGTATTCAGCACGGCGATCCCGGCGGCAAAGTCGATGTAATCCCGACCTTCGACATCGGTCAGGGTGGCGTTTTGCGCCGATTGGGCAAAGAAGTTGCACATCACGCCCACGCCGCGCGGGGTCGCTGAAAGACGACGCTGATGAAATTCGCTGTTGCTCATGTTTAACACCTTTTAGCAAAGTTGATGACGTTGACCGGCTCGGAGGCTTAAACCCCGAGGCGATCGCGCAGGCTGTAGTAGGCGGCGCCCATCGCGGTAAACGGAATGCGCAAGCTGCGTCCGCCCGGGAACGGGTAGTGCGGCAGTTTGGCAAAGGCGTCGAAGCGCTCGGCATCGCCGCGCAGAAGCTCGGAAATCAGCCTGCCGGCGAGATGCGTACAGGTGACGCCGTGGCCGCTGTAGCCCTGCATGTAATAAATGTTCTTATCGAGACGGCCGAACTGCGGCATCCGCGACAGGGTCAGCAGGAAGTTGCCGGTCCAGCGATAGTCGATCTTCACCCCCTTCAGCTGAGGGAAGGTTTTCAGCAGCTTGGGCATAATCAGACGCTCGACGTCGTCAGGGTCGCGGGCGCCGTACACCACGCCGCCGCCGTAGAGCAGGCGGTTATCGCCGGTTAAGCGGTAGTAATCCAGCAGGTAGTTGCAGTCCTCTACGCAGTAGTTCTGCGGGATCAGCGAGCGCGCGACCTCAGCAGAGAGCGGCTCGGTGGTGACCACCTGGGTGCCGCAGGGCATGCTGCGCTTCGCCAGTTCCGGCTCGAGCTTATCGCCCAGATAGGCGTTACCGGCGACAATAACGTAGCGCGCGGTGACCTGGCCGCGGGCGGTGCTGACCACCGCCGGGCTGGTGTGCTGGATCTGCGTGACCGGCGACTGCTCGTACACCCGGCCGCCGTTGAGGCGGATAGCGTCCGCTTCGCCGATGGCCAGATTCAGGGGATGAATATGACCGCCGCTACGATCGAGCAGCGCGCCGGTGTAGCGATCGCTGTTGACTTCGCGGCGGATAGCGGCGGCGTCCAGCAGCTCCAGCTGGGTATTGCCGTAGCGCTCCCAGTTCTCTTTTTGCTCCTCCAGCGTCTCCAGCTGCTTATGGTTCATCGCCACAAACAGGCCGCCGGGGCGGTAGTCGCAGGCAATCTGATAGCGCTCGATGCGTTCGCGGATAATATCGCCGCCTTCAAACATCATGCTGCCCAGCATTTTTGCCGCATCCGGGCCGTAGGTGCGTTCAATCACGTCGATATCGCGGCTGTAGGAGTTAACCAGCTGGCCGCCGTTGCGGCCGCTGGCGCCGAAGCCGATGCGCGCGCCTTCCAGCAGCACCACGTCGTAGCCCATTTCCGCAAGATGCAGGGCCGAAGAGAGGCCGGTATAGCCGCCGCCGACGACGCAGACGTCGCAGCTGATGGATTCATCCAGCGTCGGGAACGGCTCGTAGGCGTTGGCGCTGGCGGCGTAATAGCTGGTGGTATGTTCGGTCATGATTAAGACTCCAGAGCAATCCAGATGGTTTTCAGTTCGGTGAATTTTTCCAGCGCATGCAGGGATTTATCGCGTCCGTTTCCGCTCTGCTTGTAGCCGCCAAAAGGTACGGTCATATCGCCATCGTTATAGTTGTTGACGAAGACCGAGCCGGCTTTCAGGCGGCGGCTCAGGCGGTGGGCGCGGGAGAGGTCGCGGGTCCATACCGCAGCGCCGAGGCCGTAGCTGCTGTCGTTGGCCAGCCGCAGCGCCTGTTCCTCGCTTTTAAAGCGGGTCACCACCAGTACCGGGCCGAAAATCTCTTCCCGGCTAATGGTCGAGGCGGGATCGACGTCGACAAAAATGGTCGGGCCAATGGCCGCCGGCCACGGGTTTTTGCGCCCGTCGAGCAGCAGGGTGCTTTTACTCTCCCCGGCGCGAATAAAGCTGTGAACGCTATCGGCGTGGGCGTTATCGATAAGCATGCCCATCGTGGTGTTCGGATCGAGCGGGTTGCCCGGCTGCCAGCGGCTTGCCTGCTCCTGCAGGCGGGCAAGAAACTCGTCGGCGATGCTGTCTTCGACCAGCAGACGGGTGCCGGCAATGCACACCTGGCCCTGGTTATAGAAGATGCCGCCGGCGGTGGCGTCCACCGCTTTCTGCAGGTCAGGGCAGTCGGCAAAGACGATATTGGCGCTTTTGCCGCCGGCCTCCAGCCACACGCGTTTCATATTGCTGTCGCCGGCATCTTTTAACAGCTGCTTGCCGGTGCGGGTCGAGCCGGTAAAGGTAATGACTTCTACATCCGGATGCAGGGAGAGGGCCTGGCCCGCCTCGTGGCCGTAGCCGCTGATGACGTTGAGCACGCCGTCCGGCAGCCCGGCCTCTTTCGCCAGCCCGGCAAGACGCAGCGCGCTGAGCGGTGATTTTTCTGACGGCTTAAGGATCAGGCTGTTGCCGGCCGCCAGCGCCGGGCCCAGCTTCCAGCAGGCCAGCAGCAGAGGGAAGTTCCACGGCACAACCGCGGCGACGACGCCAATCGGTTCGCGGACGATCAGCGCCAGCTCGTTCGTCCCGGTCGGGGCAACTTCGCCATAGACCTTATCGATAGCCTCGGCGTACCAGCGGATCGCCCGCGCCGCGCCGGGGATATCATCGCGCAGGCTGTGGCGAATCGGTTTGCCGGTGTCGAGGGTTTCCAGCAGCGCCAGCTCTTCGCGATGGGTTTCCATCAGGTCGGCGAATTTATGCAGCACCGCCTTACGCCGGGCCGGCGAGGCCTGGGACCAGTCGCCGCGATCGAAAACGTCGCGCGCTGCCTGAACGGCGCGATCGACGTCGGCTTTTTTACCGCGCGCCACGTGGGCCAGCGTTTGCTGAGCGGCGGGGTCGATGGTTTCAAAGGTGCTATTATCGGCGGCGGCGCAATATTCCCCGTTAATAAATAGCCGGGTCTCCGGTTGCAGGCTATTTGCTTGTTCCTGCCAGTAGGTCAGATGCTGAAAATCCATATATAGACTCCATCATAATATAAGCGGGTAAGAGTATTCATAAAGTAATCGGATAATAATATTAGGTATTTTCAGACAGCGCGGGACGGATTGCGTCATACCTCAAGCCGAAGCCTTGAGATATAGGCGGTCCCCGGAGTCAGATACCGTTAAGCGCTATTTTATTTGCGCGTATTATTAAGGCCGGCGGAGAGTTATATTTCCGCGCTGCGCAAATAGATTATTTGCGTACTCTGCGCGCCGGCGGAAATATTTCAGCCGCCGGCGCGGGCCTGAAGAATACCTGAAACCAGCTCAGGCTAAAATTAGAACGTGGTGGGGGTATGGGCACTGATAATTCGGCAAATACCTGCCGAAGTGTTGCTGAAGCTGTGCGGTATGCCGGTATTAATGGCATAGCTTTGCCCGGCAACCAGGTGATACGACTGACCGTTAACAATCAGCACAACCTCACCTTCCAGTACGGTGCCTATTTCCTCACCCTGATGTTTGATCCTCTCCCCGGTCGTGGTTCCAGGCTGGTAAGTTTCAAAAATCATCGCCAGCGTACGGTTCGGATTTCCGTTGTGAACCAGCTTCATCGAAACGCCCTGACTGCCCATTTCAATAAGGTCATCCTGATTAATAACCACCTGCGGTTCATCAGGTTTTTCTGGTTCAGAAAAGAATTCCGAGAGCGACAGCCCATAGACTTTCAGCAGCTTTTGCAGCGTACTGATGGCAGGACTGACTTTATCCTGCTCTATGGTACTGATGGCACTATGTGTTAACCCAGACAGTTCGGCGGCACGACGTTGTGAGAGACCCAGCTGTTGGCGGATCGCTGACAGACGTTTCCCTGGCGCCAGTCCGTCATCGCTCATATTTGCATTTCCTTAACTGTAGTGGTCAGAGCCGCTGCTTTTCAGCAATGTGGTTCTGACAGGCGGTGATAAAACCTTCAAACAACATACGCGACAGGGCGTATTCGCTACTGTTCCATTCAGGATGCCACTGTACGCCCAGCGCGAAAGGGTGGTCGTTAACGCTGACCGCTTCCGCCAGCCCGTCCGAAGAGCGGGCCTCCACGCGCAGACGTGGGCCTAATGTTTTTGCTCCCTGCCCGTGTAGCGAGTTTACCCAAAACGTGTTGCAGCCCGGTATTAACTGAGAAAGTAATCCTCCTTCCTGAACCTGAACTTCGTGAGAGGGAGCGTACTGCTGCTCTACCGGAAGCTCGGGGTCTTCGCGATGTTCAAGCAGTTCCGGCTGCTCGAAAAGACGACGATACAGAGTCCCGCCGGTGGCGACAACCAGTTCCTGCAACCCACGGCAGATGGCGAAAATGGGGATGCGCCTTTCGAGTGCGGCGGCAATTAATGCCATGCTCAGAAGATCACGCCCGGGATCGGCGTCAGGCTCATCGCCGTTTTCACCATAAAGGTGCGGCTGGACGTTGCTGGGGCTGCCTGGCAGATAGATTCCGTCCAGTTTGGGTAACAGCGCGGCCAGCAGTTCCGGCTCGGCCAGCGCGTGCGGCAGGGCAATCGGCAGCCCACCGGCGTTAATAATCGCATTCAGGTACTTTTCTTGCAGGGTCTGGGTCTGATGACCCTTGAGCCTGTTCCTGCACATCACGACGCCAATAACCGGCCTGTACATTATATTTTCCATGATCGCCCTCACAAAGTGGACTAAATTATGACCATTTAGGGTGTTAAAAGGCCATATCGTTCAATATTTTCTCAATCTAGCAGCGAGAATAGCCGTTTGCAAACTTAATTTAACATTTGACAAACATTTTGTTTGCATACACATTCGAATGGTGGACATTATATTTAACGGCAGCAGGCCGAAGTCCGAAACCAACACAACGGCGGTGAATGATGGAAACCAATATCGTAGAAGTTGAGAATTTTGTTCAGCAGTCAGAAGAGAGACGGGGCAGCGCATTTGCTTCTGAAGTAAAGCGCTACCTTGAACGTTACCCTGATACCCAGTACGTCGATGTGCTGTTAACCGACCTTAACGGCTGCTTCCGCGGCAAGCGCATCCCGGTTTCCAGCCTGAGTAAACTGGAGAAAGGCTGCTACTTCCCGGCTTCGGTTTTTGCGATGGACATTCTGGGTAACGTGGTTGAAGAGGCGGGTCTCGGCCAGGACATGGGCGAGCCGGACTGCACCTGCGTGCCGGTGCCGGGCACCTTAACGCCTTCCGCCGCCGATCCGCAATACATCGGCCAGGTGCTGCTGACTATGGTTGATGAAGATGGCGCTCCCTTTGACGTTGAGCCGCGGAACGTACTTAACCGTCTCTGGCAGCAGCTGCGCCAGCGCGGGCTGTTCCCCGTGGTAGCGGTAGAGCTGGAGTTCTATTTACTCGATCGCAAGCGTGATGCCGAAGGCTATCTCCAGCCGCCCTGCGCGCCGGGCACCGACGTGCGCAACACCCAAAGCCAGGTTTACTCCGTTGATAACCTCAACCACTTCGCCGACGTGCTGAATGATATCGACGAGCTGGCCCAGCTGCAGCTGATCCCCGCCGATGGCGCGGTAGCGGAAGCCTCGCCCGGACAGTTTGAAATCAACCTTTACCATACCGATAACGTGCTCGATGCCTGCGATGATGCGCTGGCGTTAAAACGCCTCGTGCGTTTAATGGCGGAGAAGCATAAGATGCACGCCACTTTTATGGCGAAGCCTTATGAAGAGCACGCCGGTAGCGGGATGCATATCCATATCAGCATGCAGAACAATAAGGGTGAAAACGTGCTGGCGGACGCGCAGGGCGAAGATTCCGCACTGCTCAAGCGCGCGCTGGCCGGGATGATTGACCTGATGCCGGCGTCGATGGCGCTGCTGGCGCCGAACGTTAACTCGTACCGTCGCTTCCAGCCGGGAATGTATGTCCCAACCCAGGCATCGTGGGGACACAACAACCGCACCGTGGCGCTGCGCATTCCCTGCGGCGATCGCCATAACCACCGCGTCGAGTATCGGGTCGCGGGGGCGGATGCCAACCCGTATCTGGTGATGGCGGCAATCTTTGCCGGGATTTTACACGGGCTGGACAATACGCTGCCGCTTCAGGAAGAGGTGGAGGGCAACGGGCTTGAGCAGGAGGGGCTGCCGTTCCCGATTCGCCAAAGCGATGCGCTATGGGAATTTATGCAAAACGACTCCCTGAGAGAGCTGCTCGGCGAGCGCTTCTGCCACGTTTACCATGCCTGCAAGCATGATGAGCTGCTGCAGTTTGAGCGCCTGATCACCGAAACAGAGATTGAGTGGATGTTGAAAAACGCCTGATCGCCGCCCCGTAAGGGGCCAACGGGTGAGAACCATCGGTAGCATCATACGGCCTGAGCGGAGCCTGGCCGAATATTTTTGCTGGGGATCCAGCCGCTTCCCGGATGTCGCGTTAAGGAGCGCAGGCGACAACGGGGCTTCAGTTAACGACACAGTGTGTGACGAGGTAGGAGATGATGCAGATGTTCAAATATCCGCAGGGAGAAGGGGGCCATGAGGGCCGCTATGAATGTGAACCCGCCGCCGTTCGCCGGTACGTTTTACCCTGTTGTTTACGCTTAACCCCCTTGCTAAGCAGGTTTGTAACCCGGTCAGTGTACCCACAAACCTACGCGTGCATGGGGGGAAACGGTCATGGCTGCTAATACTTCTCTTAACATCTCATCCGAGGCGGGAAAGCCTCGGCTGCGCAAGTCGCTCAAGCTCTGGCAGGTGGTGATGATGGGCCTCGCCTATCTGACGCCGATGACGGTGTTCGATACCTTCGGCATCGTCTCCGGCATCAGCAACGGCCACGTCCCCGCCTCCTACCTGCTGGCGCTGGCGGGGGTGCTGTTTACCGCCATCAGCTACGGCAAGCTGGTGCGCCAGTTCCCGGAAGCGGGGTCGGCGTATACCTACGCGCAAAAATCAATCAGCCCCCACGTCGGCTTTATGGTCGGCTGGTCGTCGCTGTTGGACTACCTGTTCCTGCCGATGATCAACGTCCTGCTGGCTAAGATTTATCTTTCCGCCCTGTTCCCTGAAGTCCCGCCGTGGGTGTGGGTGGTGTCGTTTGTGGCGATCCTCACCGCCGCGAACCTGAAGAGCGTGAGCCTGGTCGCCAACTTCAATACCCTGTTTGTGCTGGTGCAGATTTCGATCATGGTGGTCTTTATCGTGCTGGTGGTGCAGGGGCTGCATAAAGGTGAAGGGGTGGGAACCGTCTGGTCGCTGCAGCCGTTTATCAGCCAAAACGCTCATCTCATCCCGATCATCACCGGGGCGACGATCGTCTGCTTCTCGTTCCTCGGCTTTGACGCGGTGACCACGCTGTCGGAGGAGACCCCGGACGCCGCGCGGGTGATCCCGAAGGCGATTTTCCTCACCGCCATGTACGGCGGCATTATCTTTATCGCCGCCTCGTTCTTTATGCAGCTCTTTTTCCCCGATATCAGCCGCTTTAAGGACCCCGACGCGGCGCTGCCGGAGATCGCGCTCTACGTCGGCGGCAAGCTGTTCCAGTCGATTTTCCTCTGCACCACCTTCGTCAATACCCTGGCGTCGGGGCTGGCTTCACACGCCAGCGTCTCGCGTCTGCTGTACGTGATGGGGCGCGACAACGTCTTCCCGGAGCGCGTTTTCGGCTATATCCACCCGAAATGGCGGACGCCGGCGCTGAACGTGATTATGGTGGGAATTGTCGCCCTGTCGGCGCTGTTCTTCGACCTGGTCACCGCCACGGCGCTGATCAACTTCGGCGCGCTGGTGGCCTTTACCTTTGTCAACCTGTCGGTGTTCAACCACTTCTGGCGGCGCAAGGGCTACAACAAAACCTGGAAGGATCGTTTCCACTATCTGCTGCTGCCGCTGATTGGCGCCGTGACGGTCGGCGTGCTGTGGGTGAATCTGGAGGCGACATCCCTGACGCTGGGCCTGGTGTGGGCCGCGGTCGGTCTGCTCTATCTGACCTGGCTGACCCGGCGCTTTCGTAAGCCGCCGCCGCAGTTTGACGGCGCCAGGGCGGAGCAGGCCTGGGAGTCGTAGCGCGCAGGTGGGAACTGAATAAAGAAAAGCAGGCAACATGCCTGCTTTTCTTTTGTCGCTATAGCGTCTCTATAGCAGACCGGGGGTTATTTTTTCTTCTTGTGAAAAGGCAGCTGGCTGGCGCGACGCTCCTTGACGTATGACACCAAACTGTAAAGCGCAACCCCCAGCAAAATGACCGCAGCGAGAAGGAGAATAATACCGGACATACACAATCCTGGGTCCTGGTTGAAAACGATGCACTCTATAAATACGCGGCTAAGATAGCATCGGGATATGTCTGAAATATGACTCTTTCATCGGTAAAACCTAACAAACGCGGCAGGAAAACCTGTTGTTTTGTCGGGCGGGGTAACACTCCGTTAAGTGATTTTACAGACGCGCGGCCTTCAGGCTGTTACTCTGCACGCGAGTTCGAATTGTCTGAGAATATTGAATGCGTAATAAACATGTCGTCAGCCTGCCAGGGCTGGCACTTATCCTGGTCTCGTTTGCTTCACAGGCGGAGTCCGAACGTCAGCAAACCCGGGAGCGGATCGTCGATCAGGTACTCAAACCCTGCGAAGGAAAGAAGGCCGGAGACAAAGTGGTGATGGTCGATCGTCGCGGCGGAGAGCATGAGGCTATCTGCACGCTGGCGGCGGTACCGCTGCCGGAGTAACGTCTACCGCCGCCGGGCAGATTAGAGATTTCCCGTGCCGCCATCCACCAGCAGCTCGGTTCCCACGACGTAGCTGGACTCGTCCGAGGCGAGGTACAGCGCGGCTTTCGCCAGCTCCTGCGGCGTGCCCATTCGCCCGAGCGGGACCAGGTTTTTGATCTCCTCCTGCAGGGCGCTCAGCGCCTGCGCGCTGAGGCCGAGCTTATCTAGCGCCGGCGTGCGCACCGGGCCCGGGCTCAGGCCGTTAACGCGAACGCCGCGCGGCAGCAGCTCCGCCGACAGGGTGCGGGCCAGCGACAGCAGCCCGGCTTTGCTGGCGGCATAGGCGCTGCTGGTCGGCAGGCCGATATGGGCGCTCACCGAGCCGCAGAGAATCACCGAAGAGGGGTTCGCCAGCAGCGGCAGCAGGGCCTGAAGTAAAAAGAACGGCCCTTTGAGATTGGTATTCATCAACCGATCCCAGCTCTCTTCACTCCAGTCGCCAATATTCGCGTGGGTGACGTCGCCGGCGTTGATGAATACCGCATCAAGGCGCGGCCAGCGGCTGGCAAGAACGTGCGCGAGCCGACGCTGGTCTGCGGCATCGCCCGCATCGGCGGCGATAGCCCATCCTCGATCCCCCAATAGTTCCTGCGCCTGTTGAAGCGCCTCAGGGCTGCGGCCGGTTACCGCAACCTGCGCGCCCTCGGCGATAAATTCCTGCGCCGTAGCAAGGCCGATGCCGCTGGTTCCACCGGTAATTAAGGTCAATTTTCCTGCTAAACGTCCCATCGTTGTGCTCCCAATCGCTCACTGGAAATCCCACTATAAAAGCATTAGTATCCAAAAGGTACCAGGTACCAATTGGGTACTAACGAGGGGAGTGGTGTGCTATGGCGAAAACAGCGGCGCAGGCTGCGGAAAATAATTTTGTACCACCGGTTTGCCCGATGACCAGCTTCGTTAATCTGATCGCCGGGAAATGGGCGATCCCCGTGCTCTATCGTCTGATCGTGCTGAATACTCCGGTGCGCTTTGGCGAACTGCTGCGCGCAATCGCCCCCATTACGCAAAAAGAGCTGACCCGCCAGCTGCGGCTGTTTGAGCAGCGCGGGCTGGTGTCGCGCTGCGTCTATCCGGAGATCCCGCCGCGGGTTGAGTATCAGATAACCGAGCTCGGGCTATCGATGCGCGAGGCGCTGCAGCCGCTGGCGGAGTGGATGAACCACAACGGCCATCGGCTGAAGCGGTAAAAGAATGCCCGCTGCCTCAGTTTGCGCGCTGTTATCTGGCAAAATGTCATAAATTTGTCACAATCAGGGCGATGCTAATCACTGACTGAGGGTTAAGGGATGAGAAAAAGTCTACTCGCCGGCGCGATTGCCGCTGGCGTTTTGTTATCCGCGGGCGTCCAGGCACAGGAACAGGCGGCCCCGCAGGGCTATCAGCTCCAGCAGGTGCTGATCATGAGCCGCCACAACCTGCGCGCGCCGCTGGCGAATAACGGCAGCGTGCTGGAACAGTCAACGCCGAAATCATGGCCGGAGTGGGACGTCCCGGGCGGGCAGCTGACCACCAAGGGCGGGGTGCTGGAAGTCTATATGGGGCACTATATGCGGGAGTGGCTGGCGCAGCAGGGGCTGGTGACCAGCGGCGAGTGTCCGCCGGACAACGCGGTGTACGCCTATGCCAACAGCCTGCAGCGCACCGTCGCGACCGCCCAGTTCTTTATTACCGGCGCCTTTCCCGGCTGCGGCGTAACCGTCCATCACCAGCCGCAAATGGGCACTATGGACCCGACCTTTAACCCGGTTATCACCGATGACTCCGCGGCGTTTGGCGAGAAAGCGGTGCAGGCAATGGAAAAAGAGCGGCAAAAAATGCAGCTCACCGACAGCTACAAGCTGCTTGAAGAGATGACCGACTATCGCAATTCGCCTTCCTGTAAAGAGAAGCAGCAGTGCTCGCTGAGCGACGGAAAAGACACCTTCAGCGCCAAATATCAGCAGGAGCCGGGCGTTTCCGGGCCGCTGAAGGTCGGTAACTCGTTGGTGGATGCGTTCACCCTGCAGTATTACGAAGGCTTCCCGCAGGACCAGGTGGCGTGGGGTGAAATCAAAACCGATAAGCAGTGGCAGGTGCTGTCGAAGCTGAAAAACGGCTATCAGGATAGCCTGTTTACCTCAACGGAAGTGGCGCGCAACGTCGCTAAGCCGCTGGTGAAGTATATCGACAAGGCGCTGGTGGGCGATGCGACGCAGGCGGCGAAAGTGACGCTGCTGGTGGGACATGATTCCAATATCGCCTCGCTGCTGACAGCGTTGGATTTTAAACCTTATCAGCTGCACGATCAGCACGAGCGCACGCCGATTGGCGGGAAAATTGTCTTCCAGCGCTGGCATGATAGCGGCGGCAACCGCGAGCTGATGAAGATCGAGTACGTCTATCAAAGCACCGCACAGCTGCGTAATGCCGACGCGCTGACGCTGCAGTCGCCGCCGCAGCGGGTGACCCTGGCGCTGAGCGGATGTCCGGTGGACGCCAACGGCTTCTGCCCGATGGAGACCTTTAAAACGGTGATGAACCAGGCCGCAAAATAAACAAAAAACCCGGAGCAATCCGGGTTTTTTTATTCTGCCGCATCGTGGTTACACGTTTTTACGCTCGATGGTTTGCTCGCCCCAGAACAGCGAATCTTTATCCGTTTTCGCAAAGGCCAGCGGCAGCACTTCATCACTGCCTTCTTCCCAGATTTTTTCCGCTAACTTTTCATCGTATTTAGCCAGTTCGAAAATCGCTTCGGCGATCTCCACCGAGGTATTGCGTAAACTTGCCCACTCACCGACGTGGTGAGCTTTTGCTTCTTGAGTTGGCATGCAGATCCTCCTGCTGAGGGTTAACCCTGTAATTTAACCGCCAGGCCGGCGACATGTTCGCCCTGGTAGCGGGCGATCGCCAGCTCTTCCTCGCTCGGCTGGCGAGAACCGTCGCCGCCGGCGATGGTGGTTGCGCCATACGGCGTACCGCCGCGAACCACCGAGACATCAAATAATTCCTGAGCGCCGTAGCCAATCGGCACGATCACCATCCCGTGATGGGCGAGGGTGATCCAGGTCGAGGTAATGGTCTGCTCCTGTCCACCGCCGGTGCCGGTAGAGCTGAATACGCTGGCCAGCTTGCCGTACAGCGCGCCGGATGCCCACAGGCCGCCCGTCTGATCGAGGAAGGTGCGCATCTGTCCGGACATGTTGCCGAAACGGGTCGGGGTACCAAAGATGATAGCGTCATACTCTGCCAGCTCCTGCGGCGTGGCGACGGGCGCATTTTGCGTTTTCCCGCCTGCTTTGGCGAATGCCTCAGCATGCATAGTTTCCGGCACGCGCTTCACCACCACTTCCACGCCGTCTACTCTGTTCGCCCCTTCGGCGACGGCATGAGCCATGGTTTCGATGTGTCCATACATTGAATAATAAAGCACCAGAATTTTAGCCATTTGCATCACTCCTCGGTTGCGTTATAGGCCAGCCAAACGACTGGCTATCTTTAAAGATAAGGCGTCTGGCGGAGAGTGCAAATCTAACAATCATTTATTTGATTTATAACAAAATTGCAAAGATTGCTTTTGTCGCAAAAAGATACATTTTCCGCTGCGCTGTTTTCGTCTGCCTTAAGAGAGGCTTAGCGCACGGCAGGGGCGGGAATATGTCTGCAAAGTCGAAAGCTGTTGCAGGATGTTACTATTTACGAGATGAATGAGTTTCGTTCGCTACGCTTAAAGGCACGCGATACGATAATGGTGATGCCATAGGCCGCAGACGCTGCGGCTGCGTATCGCGCGTAATGCAGTATGATGTCTAACCAAGTGGAGGTCAGTGATGGCAAACCATCGTGGCGGTTCCGGCAACTTCGCCGAGGATCGTGAAAGAGCATCAGAAGCAGGTCGTAAAGGTGGTCAGCACAGCGGGGGGAACTTTAAAAACGATCCCCAGCGCGCCTCTGATGCGGGCAAAAAAGGGGGCAAAAATAGTCACGGCAATCGTCATAGCTGATTCATCGCGGATGATGTTTGTCGACCGTTTATGATGCGGGGTTAATCTCCCCGGTACCCTCCGCATCGCCCTCGCCGCCGGCAGCTGCCGGCGGTTTTTTTATCGCCAACGGTTGCGCTCGCGGCCGGCTAATTGCACACTAGCTGGCTATCTATCGTTACCGGCCGCGCTATGTCTTCGTTCAAATTCTCCATTAAACCCCAGGAAGCGATCCTCATCGTGATCACCATGTTCTGGGGCGGTACCTTCCTTGCCGTGCAGTATGCCGTGACGCTCAGCGGGCCGTTCTTTTTTGTCGGCGTTCGTTTTGCGACCGCGGCGCTGGCGGTTGCCCTGCTATCGCTTCGCGTCCTGCGCGGGCTGACGTGGCTTGAGCTGAAGGCCGGCGTGGCGATCGGCGTATCCATTGCGCTGGGGTACAGCCTGCAAACCTGGGGCCTGCAGTCGATCTCCAGCAGCAAGTCGGCATTTATTACCGCCATGTACGTTCCGCTGGTGCCGCTGCTGCAGTGGCTGTGCCTCGGGAAAATGCCGGGAGTGATGTCCTGCCTGGGCGTGGTGCTGGCATTTACGGGCCTGATCCTGCTGGCCGGGCCGGAAAATAATCTGCTGGCGCTTGGCGTCGGCGAAGCGATCACCCTCGCCAGCGCGCTGGCGATCGCCGCGGAGATTATCTTAATCAGCGCCTGGGCCGGGAAGGTGGACGTCCGGCGGGTGACGGTGGTGCAGCTGGCAACCGCGTCGCTGGTGGCTTTTGCGGCGATGGTGCCGGCAGGGGAAGCGATTCCCCCGATGTCGCCGGGGCTGCTGGGCGTCGCGCTGGGGTTGGGTATTTTCAGCGCCATTATTCAGGTCACCATGAACTGGGCGCAGCGCAGCGTGTCGCCGACCAGAGCGACGCTTATTTATACCGGCGAGCCGGTGTGGGCGGGCATTTTTGGCCGCATTGCCGGCGAGCGCTTGCCGCTACTGGCGCTGGTAGGCTGCGCCTTTATTCTGGCCGGCGTTCTGGTGAGCGAGCTGAAGCTGAAGCGAAAAAGGGCCTCCGATGTACAGGAGGCCCCGGCAGAGGTCAAGGCGCTGTCCGAGCTGGCGGAGCGTCCGGACCCGTAGTTCCGGTCGGCATGGCGCGACCGGGAAAGCCCGGTCTACACCGTGGCGTTAGGTTCTTCCGCTACCCGCGCGCGGCGGCTAAGCAGAGCGTGCAGGAGAATGGCGCCAAAGGTCGCGGTGCCGATCCCCCCCAGGGTGAAGCCGCCCAGCGAGAGGGCAAAATCACCGGCGCCGAGCACCAGCGTCACCGCCACCATAATCAGGTTCCCGTTCTGGCTCAGATCGACGCGGTTCTGCACCCAGATCCGCGCCCCGGCCACCGCAATCAAACCAAATACCACAATCGAGGCCCCGCCGATTACCGGCCCGGGAATGGTGTGGATCAGCGCGCCAAACTTGGGCGAAAACCCGAGCAGGACGGCAATCAGCGCGGCGGCAACGAACACCAGCGTCGAGTAGACTTTGGTGACCGCCATTACCCCGATATTCTCCGCATAGGTGGTGACGCCGCTGCCGCCGACGGCGCCGGAAAGCATCGTCGCCAACCCGTCGCCGACGAACGCCCGGCCCATATACGGGTCCATATTGCGCCCGGTCATTCCGGCTACGGCCTTCAGGTGGCCAAGGTTTTCAGCGACCAGAATCACCGCCACGGGCGCAATCAGCATCATCGCCTGACCGTTAAAGGTCGGGGAGGTGAAGTGGGGAAGGCCAAACCACGCGGCCTGTTCCAGCAGGGAAAAGTCGAGCGGCTTGCCCAGCCCGAGGCCGTTTGCCAGCAGCGCGTAGAGCACGCAGGCGGCGATCAGGCCGACGAGGATCAGCAGCCGCTGGAGCATGCCGCTGGTGAAGACCGCCACGAGGCCGATGCACAGCACGGTCAGCACCGCCATCCAGCCGTCAAACGGCGTCGCTGAAACGCTGCGCACCGCAATCGGCGCGAGGTTCAGGCCAATCGCCATCACCACCGCGCCGGTGACTACCGGCGGCATCAGGCGTTCAATCCAGCGGGTGCCGGCTTTCATCACCACCAGGCCAATCAGGGTATAGAGCAGGCCGCAGACGATAATCCCGCCGAGGGCGACGTCCAGATGCGGGTTCAGCCCCTGGCCGTTAAAGCCGGTGACGGCGATGACCACCCCGACAAAGGCCGCGCTGGAGCCCAGATAGCTCGGCACCCGGCCGCCGGTCACCAGAAAGAACAGCAGGGTGCCAATGCCGGACATCAGGATCGACAGGTTGGGGTCGAGCCCCATCAGTATCGGCATTAGCACGGTGGCGCCGAACATCGCGACCGCGTGCTGCACGCCCATGACCACGGTTTGCCCGACGGAGAGGCGTTCATCTGGGGCCACCACGCCGGAAGCGGCGGAGGGCGAGGTCAACTGCCAGCGAGGAAAATCGAAAAGTGCCATGATGATATCCCGGGTTCAAGGTTAACAGGCTGGGCGCATAAGCGTGTGATAGCCGCGGTCGAACCACATCAGCCCGCGCGGCTGCGGATGCTTAACGATGGCGGCGACCTCGCAGAACAGAATGTCGTGGCTGCCGACGCTGACGACCTGGCTGATGCGGCAGTCGAAGCTCGCCAGGGCATCGTTCAGGCGCGGGCAGCCGGTGACGCCGGGCTGCCATTCGGCGGCGGCGAAGCGCTCCGCCATCGGCGTTTTACCGCCAAACAGATTGGATAACGGCTCCTGTCCCGCCGCCAGCGTGTTGACGCACAGCGTCTGATGCTGGCTAAAGGTCGGCCAGACCGAGGCGGAGCGGTTCAGGCAAACCAGCAGCGTCGGCGGCTCGTCGGTCACGCTGCACACCGCGCTGGCGGTAAATCCGGCCCGGCCCGCCGGGCCGTCGGTGGTAATAATGTTCACCGCGGCGCCGACCTGGGCCATGGCGTCGCGAAAGCTTTGTTTATCCGCTATAAGCATGGAGGCTCCTTATGCCAGCCGGCAGGCATCGTCAAAGGAGAGGCGCGGCAGGCGATCGTAGAGCTTTGTTTCATCGCCATAGCCGATGTTAATCAACAGGTTGCTCTTCCATCCGCTGTCGGCAAAGAACGCCGCATCGACCTTTTCCCGATCGAATCCCGACATCGGCCCGGTATCCAGACCGAGCGCGCGGCAGGCGAAAATCAGATAGGCCGCCTGCAGCGAGCTGTTGCGGAACGCGGTCTCCTCGGCGAGCTGGGGGCTGGAGGTAAACCAGCTGCGGGCGTCGCCGTGGGGAAACAGCTCCGGCAGGCGATCGTAAAAGGCGCTGTCCCACGCCACGATGGCGGTGACCGGCGCGCGGAGGGTTTTTTCCACGTTGCCGCTGGAAAGCGTCGGGCGCAGCTTCTCTTTGCCCTCCGGGGTGCGGACAAAAACGATCCGCGCCGGAGAGCAGTTGGCCGAGGTCGGGCCCATTTTCATCAGCGCGTAAATTTCCTCCAGCAGGCTGTCGGCTACCGGCTTATCCAGCCAGCCGCTGTGGGTCCTGGCGTGGCTGAACAGCGTTTCGCACGCGCTTTGGCTAATACTCTCACTCATAAACTCTCCTGGCCGGCGGGCAGCATCGCGGCAAGCCCGTCGCATAAAATGGGGTTGAAGGTCTCGGTATCGGTGACGTTACAAGCATGGCCTCCCCAGGCCATCTCCACCAGCTGACTGCCGGGGATTGCGGCCTGCAGCGAGCGCGAGCAGGAGGCGGGCACCAGCAGATCGTCACGGGAGCTGATCATCAGGGTCGGACAGGTCACCGCCGCGGCCTGCCGGGAGAAGTCAGCCTGCTTCAGCGCCTGTAGCCGCTTCAGCAGATTGTCCTTACCCTGAAAATGGCTGAGCGCGAGGGCATCCTCCGCCTCCAGCCGCGGCGCGCGCGCGGCCATCCACTCCGCCGGATAGAGGAACAGCGGCTGCGCTTCCACCCACGCCTGGGCGCCGCCGGTATGCAGCAGGCGCTCGCGCACCTGGAAGCAGCGGCGGGTGTGGGTCGACAGCGTCAGCCAGGCGTTGACCAGCACCAGCGCGCTGACCGCCCGGGGTTTGTCCAGCGCCAGCTGCAGGCCGATCAATCCTCCCAGCGCATGGCCCACCAGCGCGAAGCGCGTAATTCCGGCCTTCTCCAGCGCCTGCCACAGCTCCTGGGCCATAGTCGCCATGCTGTAGGCGGCGGGCAGCGGGCCGGCGTTTTCGCCGGTGCCGTTCTGGTCATAGGTCACCAGCTGGTATCGCGCTGCCAGCGGCACGCGCTGCGCGGCCCAGTAGCTGCCCGCGCCGCCCAGCCCGGCGCTCAGCACCACAACCGGGGCGCCCTCGTAAGGCGCAGGGGCGATATTCAGCTTCATGGCGCAGGTTTCCCGATATGCGCCACCGTGGCGATCTCCACCAGCGCCTCGGGCTTCACCAAACCGCATTGAATGCAGAACCGCGCCGGCTTATCGCCGGGGAAAAACTCGGCGTAGACTTCGTTAATCGCGGCGTAGTTTTTCCAGTCGGTGATAAAAATGCTGTTGAAGGTCACATCCTCCATACTGCCCCCCGCCGTTTCGATAACGCTGCGGATGGTCTCCAGAACGTGACGGGTTTGCGCCTTTGGGTCGCCGATGTGGACCACGTTGTTTTGCTTATCGAACGGCAGCGTACCGGAGACGTACACTACGCCATCGGCCAGCGTGCCGGGTACGAAAGGGGCGATCGGCGTGGTGGTGCCGGGTGGAATAATGACCTGTTTAGGCATAACGTTTCTCCTCCGGGAACGGGATGGGGCTGGCGGGCTGCAGGGCATCGCAGAAGCTGGCGACGTCGCTGACCCAGCCAAAGAAGGTCTCAATATTGAACAACGCCGCCTGCTGAGCGAAGGCCGGTCCGGCCTGATGGGTGGCGTCCTCCAGCACGATGCCGAAATATTCGAGGAAGAAGCCGTCGCGCAGGGTGGACTCCACGCAGACGTTGGTGGCGATACCGGTGAATACCAGGTGGCGAACGCCGCGGCTGCGTAAAATGCTGTCCAGCTGGGTGTTGTAGAAGCCGCTGTAGCGCGGTTTTGGCAGCACCACGTCGCCCGGCTGCGGCTTAAGCTCATCAACCAGCTGGTAGTCCCAGCCGCCTTTAGCCAGCAGCTTGCCCTGCAGCTCAGGACGGCGGCGCATGGTCTTCAGGGCGTTGGATTTATGGTAATTGGGCGAGCCGGGGCCGCCGGCCTCCATGTACTGGTCGTCCCAGCCGTTCTGAAACCAGATAATCAGCATCCCGGCGGCGCGGGCGGCGGCGACGGCGGTGTTGATGTTGTCGATAACCGGCCGGGTGGCGGAGACGTCAAAACCGGCCAGATCGAGATAGCCGCCCTGGCTTGCATAGGCGTTTTGCATATCAACCACGATCAGCGCGCTGTTTTGCGCCGCGAAGGTCAAGGATTCCGGGCGAGCGGGAAGGGTAATCATCAGGCAACCTCGCGAGTAGCGGTGGCAATGTGGTCGCGGCAGCGCATCAGCGGCTGAATGCGCTCGCCAAAGGCGTCAATTCCGGAGAGGAAATCATCAAAGGTCAGCAGCACGCCGTCGGTACCGGGGACCGCGGCGACTTCATCGAGCATGCGGGCGACGCTGGCATAAGAGCCGACGAGGGTGCCCATGTTGATATTGACCGCTGAGGTGGGGTCGGCCATCTGGCGGACGTTGGTATCGCTACCGGAGCGGGTATCCTTCTGGCTCTGCTCGGTCAGCCACGCCAGCGCGTCTTCGTCGGCGCCGGCTTTGTAGTGCTCCCATTTCGCGCGCGCGGCTTCATCCGTTTCGTCGGCGATAACCATAAACAGCACGTACGAGCCGACGTCGCGGCCGGTTTTTTCCGCCGCCTGCATCATGCGCGCGGCGGTCGGGGCGAAGGCGGCCGGAGTGTTGACCCCTTTGCCGAAGCAGAAGTTGTAGTCGGCGTACTGGGCGGAGAAGGCCATACCGGCATCGCTTTGCCCGGCGCAGATAACCTTCATCGGCTGCGACGGCTGCGGGCTGACGCGGCAGTCGTTCATCGTGAAGTAGTCGCCCTTAAAGTCGCTCTGCCCGGTGCCCCACAGGTCGCGCAGCACCTGGACATATTCGCTGAGATAGTCGTAGCGGCTGGCGAAATAGTCATCCCCAGGCCAGATCCCCATCTGCTCGTATTCTGGTTTTTGCCAGCCGGTAACCAGGTTGACGCCGAAGCGGCCGCCGGAAATCGAGTCAATGGTGGAGGCCATCCGGGCGACGATGGCCGGAGGCAGGGTCAGGGTGGCGGCGGTGGCGTAGATCTGGATCCGCGACGTCACCGCCGCCAGACCCGCCATCAGGGTGAAGGATTCGAGATTGTGATCCCAGAATTCGGTTTTGCCGCCAAAACCGCGCAGCTTGATCATCGACAGCGCGAAGTCAAAGTTGTAATGCTCGGCTTTCTGCACAATCGCTTTATTCAGCTCAAACGTCGGCATGTACTGCGGGGCATGGGTGGAAATCAGCCAGCCGTTATTGCCAATCGGAACGAAGACACCAATTTTCATATGCACCTCAATGCGGTCGTTAAACAAGAAGGCGTGCGGCGCTGCATCCTGCATCTCCCTGAGCCACCTCGCTAACAGGCTAAAGCAAAGGTGATGCCAGTTTTACAAAAGCCAATGTTATTAATGTGTTGCTTAATGGTTGCCGGATGTGATGTCGAGAAAAGTAGACTAAATGGTCAAAATCAGTGCACGAAAAAACGGCAGTCATGCGCAATTGGGGTGCAGAAGGTCGTGTCGGCGATGGGCTTTTGCTATGCTGATGGCGGTGAAAGAAGGAGATAACGAATGGCACAGGGCGCCGAGAAAAAAAACGGCAAACGTTCGCTGGCGGTGAGCGCAAAAAAAGAGGCTATCCTCGCCGCCGCGCTGGACGCGTTTTCGCAATTTGGCATTCACGGCACGCGGCTTGAGCAGGTTGCGGAGCTGTCCGGGGTATCGAAAACCAATTTGCTTTACTACTACCCGTCGAAAGAGGCGCTGTACGTTGCCGTTTTGCAGCAGATCCTCACCATCTGGCTGGCGCCGCTGAAGGCTTTTCGCGAAGATATCAGCCCGCTGGTGGCGATCCGCGAGTACATCCGCCTGAAGCTGGAAGTCTCCCGCGACCATCCGCAGGCGTCCAAACTGTTCTGCCTGGAGATGCTGCAGGGCGCGCCGCTGCTGATGGGAGAGCTGACCGGCGATCTGAAAGCGCTGGTGGATGAAAAGTCGGCGATCGTTTCCGGCTGGGTCGAAAGCGGCAAGCTGGCGCCGGTCGATCCCCAGCACCTGATCTTTATGATCTGGGCCACCACGCAGCATTACGCCGATTTTGCCACCCAGATTGAGGCGGTGACCGGCGCAACGCTACGTGATGAAGCGTTCTTTCAGCAAACCGTGGAAAACGTTCAGCGGATGATTGTTGAAGGGATCCGGGTGCGCTAGTTGGCCGGCGGCAGCGGGCAGCTCTGATCGCCATCTTCGCACTGCAGCAGCGAAGAGAGGTACGATTCGCGCTCCACGGTTTTGTCCGCCATGCACTGGTTGATCAGCGTCGGCTGGATGGTGCCGCCTTCGGCTCCGGAGGCCAAAAACGCGCAGTCGGCATCGCGCAGCGCGATCCACGCCAGCTGGGATTTTTTCAGCAGCGTCAGCTGGTTGCCTGAGGCACGTTTCAGCGCCTGCTGATAGGTCTGGTTGAGCTCGCCATCGGCCGCCTGATACTGCGCCGCCGTGCACTGGTTCATCTCCATTTGATTGTTGGCGTTAGCGCATTCATCCGCCAGCGCCTGCCCGCTTGCCAGCAGGGCGGCAAGCGCGAGTAAAGTGCGTTTCATTGTTCCACTCCCATACATAAAAAGGCCCCCGTCCGGGAGCCTTAATTAACCACAGCTTTGGCCTGCTGTCATCCGGTTCGCGATCCCCCGGCGGCGGGCTACGGTTTTGCCCGAACCGCTGCCGGACGCCACCTCGGGGATCGGCCTTAGCCGATGGTCATCAGGCTGGCGTTGCCGCCCGCCGCGGCGGTATTGACGCTGAGCGAGCGCTCGATATAGAGGCGCTCCAGCAGCAGGTTGGTCTCACCGCGGGCGAATCCCTGTACCGAAACGATCGCCCCGTCCCGCGCCGCCACCTGTTCGCACAGCTCGCGCAGCTGATCGGAATCGCCGTGGTAAATCACCGCGTCGAAGGCCTGGGCGGTCAGATCGGTCTCTTTGGCGAAGTGGATGCGCTCGCTGACTTCGCGCGGCAGCTTCTTCGCCAGTTCGCGATGCAGGGCGTTATCCGGCCACAGGATCTCGCAGCCGACGGCGGCGACCGCCGCCAGCTGGGTCAGCGCATCCTGTTCATTATCCGCCACGCACAGCACGCGATCGCGGGGAATGAAGGTCAGTGTGTTGCGCTCCCCGGTCGGCCCCGGCAGCACACGCTGGGTGCCGGCCTGCGCCTGTTCGCTATACTGCTGGCACAGCGTCTGCAGCTCCGGCCGGCCTGCGGCCCACTGCTGTAGCGCGACCAGCGGTTTTTCCAGCAGGGTTTTCAGCTGGGCGTCCAGCGGACGTTCAGCGTCCTGGCGGGCGAGGGTTGCGCCGACGGCGTTCTGCGGACGGCTTGAGAGCAGGCGGTACAGATACAGCGGGCCGCCCGCTTTCGGGCCGGTTCCCGACAGGCCTTCGCCGCCGAACGGCTGGACGCCAACCACCGCGCCCACCATATTTCGGTTGACGTACAGGTTGCCGACTTTTGCGCTGCCGGTGACCTGGGCGATGGTTTCGTCGATGCGGGTATGGACCCCGAGCGTCAGGCCATAGCCGGAAGCGTTGATCTGCTCAACCAGCCGATCCAGCGCGTTGCGGTTATAGCGCACCACGTGCAGGACCGGGCCAAAGACCTCTTTTTTCAGTTCGTCAAAGCTGTCGAGTTCGATAAGCGTCGGCGGAACGAAGGTCCCGCTTTGCCATTCGCGCGCGTCGTCGCTGTTCTCGCGCACCGCCTGGAAGACGTTGCGGCCCTTGGCGCGCAGCGTCTGAATATGCCGCTCGATATTCTCTTTGGCTTCGGCATCAATCACCGGGCCGATATCGGTGGTCAGGCGGCCCGGGTTGCCCATCCGGCATTCGCCCATTGCGCCACGCAGCATGGTCAGCGTATGGTCGGCGATCTCCTCCTGCAGACAGAGCACCCGCAGCGCGGAGCAGCGCTGGCCGGCGCTATCGAAGGCGGAAGCCAGCACGTCAACCACCACCTGCTCGGTAAGCGCGGAAGAGTCGACAATCATGGCGTTCATGCCGCCGGTTTCGGCAATCAGCGGCGTCGGACGCCCCTGGGCGTCAAGGCGGCTGGCGATATTGCGCTGCAGTAAAGTCGCGACCTCGGTTGAGCCGGTAAACATCACCCCACGCACGCGCTGGTCGCCGGTGAGCGCGGCGCCGACGGTTTCCCCGCGGCCCGGCAGCAGCTGGATAACGCCCGGCGGGACGCCGGCCTCCAGCAGAATCGCCACGCCCTGAGCGGCGATCAGCGGCGTCTGCTCGGCGGGTTTTGCCAGCACGCTGTTGCCTGCGGCCAGCGCGGCGGCAATCTGGCCGGTGAAGATCGCCAGCGGGAAGTTCCACGGGCTGATGCACACCACCGGCCCCAGCGGACGGTGGGTTTCATTATCAAAGTCGTCGCGAACCTGACCGGCGTAGTAGTGCAGGAAATCGACCGCTTCACGAACTTCGGCGATGGCGTTGCTGAAGGTTTTACCCGCTTCGCGTACCAGAATCCCGATAAGCGTTTGCGTTTGGCCTTCCATTAAGATCGCCGCGCGTTCGAGGATTGCCGCGCGCTCCTGCGGCGGCGTGGCGAACCAGATCGGCGCGCAGTTGACCGCGCTGGTCAGCGCCTGCTGTACCTCTTCGTCGCTGGCTTCGCGTCCGTGGCCGACGATATCTTTCGGTTCCGCAGGGTTGACGATCGCCTGCAGCTCGCCTTCGACGACCGGATGCTCCAGCATCGGCAGAGCCTGCCACTTATGCAGGGCGCTGTTGAGTAAAGAGGAGGAGAGGGAGGCGAGGCGGTGTTCGTTCGCCAGATCCAGTCCCGCCGAGTTGCTGCGGCCCTGACCATAGAGATCGCGCGGCAGCGGAATTTTCGGATGCGGCAGGCCGGCCTGGCCTTCCTGCTGTGCCAGCTTCTCGACCGCGCTGACCGGGTCGGCGACCAGCTCGTCAAGCGGCAGGCTGGTATCGGCGATGCGGTTGACGAAGGAGGTGTTGGCGCCGTTCTCCAGCAGGCGGCGTACCAGGTAGGCCAGCAGGGTTTCGTGGGTGCCGACCGGGGCATAGATTCGGCACGGGCGGTTAAGCTTACCGTCGGCCACTTTGCCTACCACCTGCTCATACAGCGGCTCGCCCATGCCGTGCAGGCACTGGAATTCGTACTGACCCGGATAATAGTTTTGCCCCGCCAACTGGTAAATAGCCGCCAGGGTGTGGGCGTTATGGGTGGCGAACTGCGGATAGATCAGGTTCGGCACCGTCAGCAGCTTTTTCGCGCAGGCGAGATAGGAGACGTCGGTATACACCTTGCGGGTATAAACCGGATAGCCTTCCAGGCCGTCCATCTGCGCGCGCTTGATTTCGCTATCCCAGTAGGCGCCCTTGACCAGGCGGATCATCAGACGACGGCGGCTGCGGGTGGCGAGATCGATCAGCGAGTCAATCACGAACGGACAGCGCTTCTGATAGGCCTGAATAACGAAGCCGATCCCGTTCCAGCCCGCCAGCTCCGGCTCAAAGCACAGCTTCTCCAGCAGGTCGAGAGAGATCTCCAGGCGATCGGCCTCTTCGGCGTCGATGTTGATGCCGATATCGTACTGGCGCGCCAGCAGGGTTAGCGACTTCAGGCGCGGATAGAGCTCTTCCATGACCCGATCGTACTGCGCGCGGCTGTAGCGCGGGTGCAGGGCGGAGAGCTTGATGGAGATCCCCGGGCCCTCATAGATGCCGCGGCCGTTGGAGGCTTTACCGATAGCGTGGATAGCCTGCTGGTAGGAGACCATATAGGCCTGGGCGTCGGCGGCGGTCAGCGCCGCTTCCCCGAGCATATCGTAGGAGTAGCGGAAGCCCTTCTCTTCGAGCTTGCGGGCGTTGGCCAGCGCTTCGGCGATGGTTTCGCCGGTGACGAACTGCTCGCCCATCAGGCGCATCGCCATATCGACGCCTTTGCGAATCAGCGGCTCGCCGCTTTTACCAATGATTCGGTTCAGCGAGCGCGACAGGCTGGTTTCATTGTGGGTGGAGACCAGTTTTCCGGTAAACAGCAGCCCCCAGGTGGCGGCGTTTACGAACAGCGACGGGCTGCGGCCGATATGCGACTGCCAGTTACCGTTGCTGATCTTGTCGCGAATGAGGGCGTCGCGGGTGGCTTTATCCGGAATACGCAGCAGCGCTTCCGCGAGGCACATCAGCGCCACGCCCTCCTGTGAGGAGAGGGAAAACTCCTGCAGCAGGCTCTGCACCATTCCGGCGCGCCCGCTGGCGGTTTTTTGATTGCGTAACTTTTCCGCCAGCTTCCAGGCCAGCTTATGCGCCTGTTCGTTCAGCGGCTGCGGCAGGCGGGCCTGTTCGAGGAGCATCGGTACGGCGTCGGTTTCGGCGCGGCGATACGCTGCGGTAATGTCCGCCCGCGCCACCGACTGGGGCAGGATCTGCTCGGCAAATTCAAGGAACGGCTGGTACGGCTCCTCGGTCAGAGGACCCGATTCGTCGCTTTCGTTGGCCGCGCCGGAGAGCAGCGCCGGAAGCTCTGGCAGCGATTCGTCATTCTCCAGCTTTTCCAGATAGTTGAAAATCGCCTGCTTGATCAGCCAGTGCGGCGTGCGGTCGATACGGCTGGCGGCGGACTTGATGCGTTCGCGCGTGGCTTCGTCAAGTTTAACGCCCATGGTGGTGGTGCCCATGTCATGAACTCCTGTTATTGGTCATTCGCTTCAGCCATTACCCGGCCCGCCTGGCGGCGGCATGATTCGGCGTATTGAGCTTCTGTGCGGTTATGCGGTTGCGTAGGAATATCTACTATGTTGCAACTTTGTGCAACCTTGTTAATCACAACTTGTGGGCCAGGCTGAAAAATGCCTTTGTTGTTAAATTTAATGGCGGGATTAGCGACAATTTAACCTTTATTTAATGGCGTATTTATCTGCGTCAGTTAACAGTTTTACCAGGTGCAACCAATAAAAACGTGAGGAAGTGCAACCTATAACAAAATGAAGTTTGGTCATTGGCGGAATTAGTGTAAATGCTGTGTTAAATCGTTTGTGAAAAAACGCAGCTTCCGTCAGGATACGGTCGCCCAATACAACCATTGTGCCATTACCCCGTTCCGGTAGTGGAATAAACGACAAATCTGGACGCTGTCGACAAAAAAATTCTGGAGATTTGCATGGCTATTAGCACCCCGATGTTGGTGACTTTTACGGTTTATATATTTGGCATGGTACTGATCGGGTTTATTGCCTGGCGATCGACGAAGAACTTCGATGATTATATTCTGGGCGGGCGGAGCCTCGGTCCATTCGTGACCGCGCTGTCTGCCGGGGCCTCGGATATGAGCGGTTGGCTGCTGATGGGGCTGCCGGGGGCAATATTCCTTTCCGGCATTTCCGAGAGCTGGATTGCCATCGGCCTGACGCTGGGGGCGTGGATTAACTGGAAGCTGGTGGCCGGTCGTCTGCGCGTTCATACCGAGGTGAATAATAACGCGCTGACCCTGCCGGACTATTTCACCGGCCGTTTTGAAGATAAAAGCCGGGTGCTGCGTATTATCTCCGCGCTGGTTATTTTGCTGTTCTTCACTATTTATTGCGCCTCCGGCATTGTTGCCGGCGCGCGTCTGTTTGAAAGCACCTTTGGCATGAGCTACGAAACGGCGCTGTGGGCCGGTGCCGCCGCGACGATTATTTATACCTTCGTCGGAGGGTTCCTCGCGGTAAGCTGGACCGATACCGTACAGGCCAGCCTGATGATCTTCGCGCTGATCCTGACGCCGGTAATGGTGATTATTTCCGTCGGCGGTTTCGGCGATTCGCTGGAGGTGATTAAGCAAAAGAGCATTGAGAACGTTGATATGCTGAAAGGGCTTAATTTCGTCGCCATTATCTCGCTGATGGGCTGGGGCCTCGGCTACTTTGGTCAACCGCATATTCTGGCACGCTTTATGGCGGCGGACTCCCATCACAGCATCGTGCACGCTCGCCGTATCAGCATGACCTGGATGATCTTCTGCCTGGCGGGTGCCGTGGCGGTTGGCTTCTTCGGCATCGCGTGGTTTAACAACAATCCGGCGCTGGCTGGGGCGGTAAATCAGAACTCCGAGCGCGTCTTTATTGAACTGGCGCAAATCCTGTTTAACCCGTGGATTGCCGGGATCCTGCTGTCGGCGATTCTGGCCGCGGTGATGTCAACCCTGAGCTGCCAGCTGCTGGTCTGCTCCAGCGCGATTACCGAGGATTTGTATAAGGCATTTCTGCGTAAGAACGCCGGCCAGACCGAGCTGGTGTGGGTTGGTCGGATGATGGTGCTGGTGGTGGCGCTGATTGCCATCGCGCTGGCGGCAAATCCGGATAACCGCGTGCTGGGCCTGGTGAGCTATGCCTGGGCGGGCTTCGGCGCCGCCTTCGGTCCGGTAGTGCTGTTCTCGGTGATGTGGTCACGCATGACGCGCAACGGCGCGCTGGCCGGAATGGTTATCGGCGCGCTGACCGTCATCGGCTGGAAACAGTTTGGCTGGGTGGAACTGTACGAAATTATCCCTGGCTTTATCTTTGGCAGCCTCGGGATCGTGGTCTTCAGCCTGCTGGGCAAAGCGCCTTCGGCAACGATGCAGCAGCGTTTTGCCGAGGCCGACGCGCACTATCACTCCGCGCCGCCGGTACCTGCGACCGCAGAGTAACCTTTCCCTCCTGCTAAAGCCCGCCTCTGGCGGGCTTTTTTGTGCGCCTTACCGCCGCCGACCCGCCTCAGCCAGTGCCGATGCGGGCAGGAACCCTCTTGCTAATTCTCTGAAAATACGCTGATATCTCAGCACAAATAACAATGAGGATAGCAATATGACTTTCAGACAGGGTGCGATGGCGTTGGTTCTGGCAGGGCTGCTTGGCGGCTGCGTGGCGCCGAGCAAAACGACCGTCTCAGCGCCGGCTGCCGCGGCCTGCCCGGCGGACAATACGATGGAGCAAACCACGCTGTACTTCGGCCTCAGCCGACCGGCGGGTAAAGATATCACCGCCGAGGAGTGGCAGCGGTTTGTTGACCGCGATGTCACCCCGCGCTTTCGCGATGGCTTGACGGTGTTTGACGCCCGCGGCCAGTGGCTGGGGAATGACGGTACCGTTGCGCGCGAGCAGAGCAAGGCGCTGATGTTGATCCACGGTAAAGATGCGAAGAGCGAAGAGGGGATTGAAGCGCTGCGCACGCTCTACAAGTCGCGCTTCGCCCAGGAGTCAGTGATGCGCGTCGATCGGCAGGTTTGCGTCCATTTCTGAATAACGTTTGTTTCTAAATAAAAGGCGGGGCATAGCCCCGCCTTCAGAATGCTGATATTCGCAGCGTGCGCCTGGCTTACAGCACCAGCCCGGCGAAGCTGGCGGAGAGCAGGCTTACCAGCGTCGCGCCGTAGACCAGGCGCAGGCCGAAGCGGGAAACCGTATTCCCCTGCGGCTCATTAAGCCCTTTAATCGCGCCGGCGATAATGCCAATAGAGGCAAAGTTAGCAAAAGAGACCAGGAATACCGACAGAATACCCAGCCCGCGCGGCGTCATGCCGGCAGCGATTTTCTGCAGTTCGATCATCGCGACAAATTCGTTGGCTACCAGCTTGGTCGCCATAATACTCCCGGCGTTCAGCGCATCGCTTAGCGGAATACCAATCAGCCACGCCAGCGGATAAAAGACGTAGCCCAGAATCTGCTGGAAGCTGAGGCCAAATACCGTAGCGAAGAGGGCGTTGATGGCGCTGATTAAGGCAATAAAGCCGATCAGCATCGCCAGAATAATCATCGCCACTTTGAAGCCAGCCAGAATATATTCGCCGAGCATTTCAAAGAAGCTCTGCGATTCATGCAGCTTCTCCAGCTTAATCTCTTCTTCGCTGCCCGGTCGCGTCGGGTTAATAATTGACAGCACAATAAAGGTGCTGAACATATTGAGGATCAGCGCCGCGACGACGTATTTCGCGTCCAGCATGCTCATATACGCGCCGACGATCGACAGCGATACCGTCGACATCGCGGTGGCGGCCATGGTGAACAGACGACGAGAGGAGAGATCGCCGAGCACGCCTTTATAGGCAATGAAGTTTTCCGACTGCCCGAGGATCAGCGAGCTGACGGCGTTAAAGGACTCGAGCTTACCCATGCCGTTGACTTTTGACAGCAGGGTGCCGATGACGCGAATAAAAATGGGCAGAATGCGCCAGTGCTGGAGAATGCCAATCAGCGCCGAGATAAAGACGATCGGGCACAGCACGCCGAGGAAAATAAAGGCCAGGCCTTTTTCACTCATGCCGCCAAATACAAAACTGGTGCCCTCAGCGGCAAAACCGAGTAATGAGGTGAAAAAGCCGGAGATATTTTTAACTACCCACAGGCCGCTTTCGGCGTGGAGAAAAAAGAATGCCAGCGCAATTTCAATAACAATTAACTGGATAATATAGCGAATGCGGATTTTTTGTCGGTCATAGCTGGCAAGCCAGGCAAGGCCGAGGATAACCACCAGCGCCAGCAGGAAGTGTAAAAACTGTGTCATATTATTCTTTTCGCAGGTAAATAAGGCCGCTATTTAGCCACAGTCGCTACGCCCGGTAAATATCTGCCGCGAAAAAACCGCCGATCCTGCCCGCCGCCGCTGGCGCAGGCGAATACTTTCCTAAGTAATTATTTAACAGCGATTAATTTACAACTCGTCATCATTCTCTACACATTTCACTTGTGTTTCTGATTATTGTAATGATAATCACTATCAGAAATATTTACCTATCTTTGCATCCGTTGACCGCGGCTCACATTTAAGGATGTTGGCATGTTTGTTCCATTTCTCATCATGTTACGTGAAGGCCTGGAAGCAGCGCTGATTGTCAGCCTGATCGCCAGCTATCTGAAACGCACTCAGCGTGGAAACTGGATTGGCGTAATGTGGATTGGGGTCATCCTCGCGGCGGCGCTGTGCCTCGGGCTGGGGATCTTTATCAACGAAACTACCGGCGAATTCCCGCAGCGTGAACAGGAGCTGTTTGAGGGCATCGTGGCGCTGGTCGCGGTCTGTATCCTGACCTGGATGGTGTTCTGGATGCGCAAGGTGTCGCGTAACGTGAAGCAGCAGCTGGAGCAGGCGGTGGATAACGCCCTGCAGCGCGGCAATAACCACGGCTGGGCGCTGGTGATGATGGTCTTTTTTGCCGTGGCGCGAGAAGGGCTGGAGTCGGTATTTTTCCTGCTGGCGGCGTTCCAGCAGGATGTCGGTATCTGGCCGCCGCTGGGCGCGATGCTTGGCCTCGCCACCGCAATTGTACTCGGTTTCCTGCTGTACTGGGGCGGCATCCGCCTCAACCTCGGCGCGTTCTTCAAGTGGACCAGCCTGTTCATTCTGCTGGTCGCTGCGGGCCTGGCCGCCGGAGCCATTCGCGCCTTTCACGAGGCCGGGCTGTGGAACCACTTCCAGGACGTGGCGTTCGATCTGAGCGGCGTGCTGTCGACGCACAGCCTGTTCGGTACGCTGCTTGAAGGGATCTTCGGCTATCAGGAAGCGCCGACCGTCAGCGAAGTGGCGGTGTACTTTATCTATTTGATTCCGGCGCTGGTGCTGTTTGCGCTGCCGCCGCGTAGCAATCCAGCAGCCTCGCGTACCGCTCCGCTTAAGTAGGGCGCCCGCAGGTGTAAATAGTGACCACATACTTATCGAAAGGGATGATCATGATGACTCATTTTCGCCGTAATGCGCTGCAGCTTGCCGTCGCAGCGTTGTTCAGCTCCGCCTTCTACGCCCAGGCTGCGGATATTCCGCAGGTAAAAGTGACCGTTAATGACAAGCAGTGTGAACCGATGAACGTGACCGTGAAAGCGGGTAAAACGCAGTTCATCATTCAGAACCACAGTCAGAAGGCGCTGGAGTGGGAGATCCTTAAAGGCGTGATGGTCGTGGAAGAGCGCGAAAACATTGCGCCGGGCTTTACGCAAAAGCTGACGGCTAACCTGCAGCCGGGCGAATACGATATGACCTGCGGCCTGCTGACCAACCCGAAAGGGAAGCTGATTGTCACCGGTGCGGCCACCAAAGACGCGGCGAAAGCCGACGCGCTGCTGAGCCTCGGCGAAGCGATTACCGCCTATAAAGCCTACGTCACGGCGGAAACTGCCCAGCTGGTTACCGGCACGAAGGCCTTCACCGACGCGGTGAAAGCGGGCGATATCGAAAAAGCAAAAGCGCTGTATGCCCCGACGCGTCAGCACTACGAGCGTATCGAACCGATCGCCGAGCTGTTCTCCGATCTTGACGGCAGCATTGATGCCCGTGAAGACGACTACGAGAAGAAAGCGGAAGATCCGAAATTCACCGGCTTCCACCGTCTGGAAAAAGCCCTGTTTGGCGACAACAGCACCAAGGGCATGGAGAGCTACGCCGACCGTCTGAATACCGACGTGCTGGAGCTGCAAAAACGCATCAGCGAGCTGGCGTTCCCGCCGTCTAAAGTGGTGGGCGGCGCCGCGGGCCTGATTGAAGAAGTGGCCGCCAGCAAAATCAGCGGCGAAGAAGATCGCTACAGCCACACCGACCTGTGGGACTTCCAGGCCAACGTTGACGGCGCGCAGAAAATTGTCGACCTGCTGCGTCCGCAGCTGCAAAAAGAGAACGCCGCGCTGCTGGCGAAAGTTGACGCTAACTTCAAGAAAGTTGACGCGATCCTCGCGAAATACCGCACCAAAGACGGCTATGAGACCTATGACAAGCTGACCGATGCGGATCGTAACGCGCTGAAAGGCCCGATCACCACCCTGGCGGAAGATCTGGCTCAGCTGCGCGGGATCCTGGGTCTGGACTAAAGCAATGGCAGAGCAGAAGCAATTCGAGGTAAATGAACCGTCACGTCGGCGGTTATTAAAAGGGATCGGCGCGCTAGGCGGCGCGCTGGCCATCGCCGGCGGCTGTCCGGTTGCGCATGCGGCCAAAAGCACCAGCTCGCCGGGCACGCTGTCGCCCAACGCACGTATGGAGGAGCAGCCCTTTTATGGGCTGCACCAGGCGGGGATCCTCACCCCGCAGCAAACCGCGATGATGCTGGTGGCCTTCGACGTGCTGGCCGGCGATAAGGCCGACCTTGAGCGTCTGTTCCGCCTGCTGACCCAGCGTATTGCCTTCCTGACCAAGGGCGGGCCGGCGCCGGACACGCCGAATCCGCGCCTGCCGCCGATGGACTCGGGCATTCTCGGGCCGTGGATCGCCCCGGATAACCTGACGATGACCGTATCGGTTGGCCATTCGCTGTTTGACGAGCGCTATGGGCTCGCGGAACACGCGCCGAAGAAGCTGCAGAAGATGACGCGCTTTCCCAACGATTCGCTGGATGCCGCGCTTTGCCACGGCGATTTGCTGCTGCAAATTTGCGCCAATACCCAGGATACGGTGATCCACGCGCTGCGCGATGTGATTAAGCATACCCCGGATCTGCTGAGCGTCCGCTGGAAGCGCGAGGGCTTTATCTCCGATAGCGCCGCGCGGAGCAAAGGCAAGGAGACGCCGGTTAACCTGCTGGGCTTTAAAGACGGTACGGCTAACCCGGTCAGCACCGACGGCGCGCTGATGGATGAGGTGGTATGGGTTACCGCCGGACAGGGAGAACCGGCGTGGGCGACGGGCGGCAGCTATCAGGCGGCGCGTATTATCCAGTTCCACGTCGAGTTCTGGGACCGAACTCCGCTGAAAGAGCAGCAGACGATTTTCGGTCGCGATAAGCACAGCGGAGCGCCGCTGGGTATGCAGCACGAACACGACGTGCCGGATTACGCTAAGGATCCGAACGGCGATGCCATTGCGCTCGATAGCCATATTCGACTGGCTAACCCGCGTACGCCGCAGACGCAGTCGAGCCTGATGATGCGCCGCGGCTACAGCTATTCGCTGGGGGTGACCAACTCCGGGCAGCTGGATATGGGGCTGCTGTTTGTCTGCTATCAGCACGATCTGGAAAAAGGTTTCCTGACGGTGCAAAAGCGCCTCAACGGCGAAGCGCTGGAGGAGTACGTGAAGCCGATCGGCGGCGGCTATTTCTTTGCGCTGCCGGGAGTGATCGATAGCCAGCACTATCTGGCGCAGTCCCTGCTTGAAGCCTGACGTTCCTGCCCGTAAGGGCAGGGCGTTTCTGCTGTTTTTCCATTCTTTTTTTGTATTTCCTGCCTTGTGTTATTTTTCTGTAATCTATTTGTCGGAAACTCTCCTGAGCTGCGATGAGAATTATTTGTTGTCTGTATGTAAAAAATAAGTTGCATTAAGAATTATTTTTGATGTACTTATTACAGACGCGGTAGTTCCCGGCAGTGATGTCGTTTCACTATGGAGATCGCGAATGCCCGATTGCTGTAACGGAAAATGTAAATCTTCTTACCGTACTCATCAGCACGGGGGCCACACTTCCGGCCGCGATTGCCACACCTCAAATTTTTCTCCAGTCACCACAGATAACCTAAACCCAGACCGGGTACGCGGTGCGCGTAGCCGCGACCCGTTGTCAATTCGACAGGCAAGCAATGGCTTACAAGGAAGCCAAACCTCAATCGTTCGTGCGCATAATCGCGTCGATATTGACGCGTGTGATGTAAACCAACAACGCAAGGTGCTATCCATGGGAAGACAAAAAGCAGTGACCAAAGCTCGTCGTGAGGCCAAACGTGTGCTGAGACAGGATTCGCGCAGCCATAAGCAGCGCGAAGAAGAATCGGTCACATCGCTTGTGCAAATGAGTGGCGTAGAAGCAATTGGTATGGCGCGGGACAGCCGCGATTTGTCGCCAATTGAAGCGCGCAATGACGCTCAGGTGCATTATTTGAATGCCATTGACAATAAACAGCTGATCTTTGCCACCGGCGAAGCCGGGTGCGGGAAGACCTGGATCAGCGCGGCGAAAGCAGCTGAAGCCCTGATCCATAAGGATGTGGACAGAATTATTGTTACCCGTCCCGTTCTGCAAGCCGATGAAGACCTCGGCTTCTTACCGGGAGATATCGCCGAGAAATTCGCCCCCTATTTCCGCCCGGTTTATGACGTGCTGGTGAGACGGTTGGGCGCTTCCTTTATGCAATACTGCCTGCGGCCGGAAATCGGCAAGGTGGAAATCGCGCCGTTCGCCTATATGCGTGGACGTACATTTGAAAATGCGGTTGTGATTCTGGACGAGGCTCAGAACGTGACCGCCGCGCAAATGAAAATGTTTTTGACCCGCCTCGGGGAGAACGTGACGGTTATCGTCAACGGCGACATTACCCAGTGTGATTTACCCTCTGGCGTAAGGTCTGGCCTGGTCGATGCGCTGGCGCGTTTTGAAGAAGACGAGATGGTTGGCATTGTCCGCTTTACGACCGACGACTGCGTCCGCTCGATGCTCTGCCAGCGGGCGCTGAAAGCCTACTACTAGTGGTTATATCCAGTGCAAAGCCCGGGGAAACCCGGGCTTTGTTATTTTTCGGCCGCCGTCCGGCGAAGGCGTTAGCCCATGCCGGAGCGGTAAAACGCGCGGCTCGTGGCTTAGCCAATCGCCCCCAGCGCATCTTCGCTGCCCTGTTTTTTCGGCAGCAGGAACAGGGTGGCGAAAATATCCAGCAGATAGAGCAGGGCCAGCAGGCTGATCGCCGCGGTAAATGACCAGTGGCTGACGAACAGGCCTATCACCAGCGGTCCAAATCCGCCGACGCCGCGCCCCAGATTAAACAGGACGTTCTGCGCGGTGGCGCGCACTTTTAGCGGGTAGGTATCGGAGATAAGCGCCCCGTAGCCGCCGATCATCCCGTTGACAAACATCCCCATCAGCGCCCCGGTAAACAGCATGACGGTGGGGTCGCGCAGCTGGGCGTAGATAATGACCATCACCACGGCGCCGACCTGGTAAATGAGGAAGATTTTCCAGCGCGGGAAGCGATCCGCCAGCACGCCAAACAGCCAGATGCCGAAGGTCATCCCCACTACGGTGACCGCCGTCCACAGCCCAGATTTGGTCAGCGAGAAACCAAAGCTGGAGGAGAGATAGCTGGGCATCCAGATCATCAGGCCGTAGTAACCAAAATTCTGCACCGAACAAAGGATAAGGATACCGATGCTGGCCTTCGAGGTGGCGCTGTCGGCAAACAGCATCTTGATCCGCGCCGTGAACGATATTTCCTGAGCGACGTGGCTATCTTTGGTAAAGGCCTCCGGTTCCCCCATCCCGCGGCGTATGGCAAACGAGACCAGCGCCGGCAGGAGTCCGACCAGAAACATCCCGCGCCAGCCGATGATATCCAGCAGGAGCGGGGTGATAAAGGCGGCAAGCAGTACGCCAAGCTGCCAGCCGATGCCGACCCATGCCGAGGCCCGGTTACGCTTATGGGCCGGCCAGACTTCGGCAATCAGCGCCATGCCGATACCGAATTCGCCGCCGAGCCCCATACCCGCAAGGGTGCGATAGGCCAGCAGATCCCAATAGCCCTGCGCGACCGCACAAAGACCGGTAAAAACGGAGAACATCAAAATCGTGAAGGTCAGTACGCGAATGCGTCCCAGGCGATCGCTGAGATGACCAAATAAAATCCCGCCCAGCACCGCACCAATGAGGGTCCAGGTGACGAGAGAACCCGCCTGAGAGGTGCTGAGTGCCAGAGAAGCGCTGATTGCCGGCAGCATGAAGCCAAGGATCAGCAGATCGAAACCATCCATTGCGTAGCCGCTGATCGCCGCGACCATGGCTTTAGCCGGCGTCACGCCGCGTTTGTTTTGTGGGGAAGAGAAGGTCATGTCCAGGCCTTAGGGTTAAATTGTGCGCCAAGTATAGATTTGTCAGCGGCCGCAATCTACACCAAAGAGGATCGGGAAGCGCGAGCGAAGCCGGAGCGGTGCCGATGAATGATGATGAATAACAGAGGAGCGACCGGCGTCGCTCCTCTGTGCGGGAGAAGGGATTAGTTAGCCCGCCAGCCGGCGGTCCAAATTGAGCAGGGTTTTTGCCATCATATTGACTGGCCGAGCTACAGCGCAGCGCAGGACTACGACCAGCTATTGGTATCGCTCAACGGTTCTGATGACAATCCCGGCGTTGCGTTCGGCGTTTCCGCCCCGTCTGACCGCCCGCAGGAGCGTCTGGCTATGTGGATCAACATGGGAGGAAGGATGCCGTCTTGCCGACCGCCAACTTTTAACCTCCGCCGTGGGTTATCTCCTTTGAACTGCTGAGCCAGGCGCTGGCAGGATTACCCAGAGAAGGGGGATTAAATCACATCCTTTCAACCGTCCGGCGGTACATGCGTTTGGGGTGGCCTATTTTACCGTATTGCATCTCTACCGACAAAAAACCGGACTCCACGCCGTGCTCCAGATAGCGGCGGGCGGTGGTTTTACTGAGCCCCGTTTCCGTCGCCACTTCATCGACAGAAAAGCAGCGCTCGCCGGATTCGCTAAACAGCGTCTGCACGCGGGCCCGCGTATTCTCCTCAATCCCTTTACTGCCGCTATCCAGCCGGTAGTTTTTGGCCTGCAGCTGATACAGAGAATCCACGTTCTGCTGATCGACAATCTTCCACACCCTTTGCTGTTCAGCGAACTGCACAAACCGCTCCAGCGATTGACTCAGACGCTTCCACGACACAGGTTTCAGAATGTAGTCAAAGGCACCATTGCGAATGGCCTGGCTACAGGTATCCATATCGCTGGCGGCAGTAATGAAGATAACCGAACAGTTGGCGCGAACGATCATCGGGTCGCTAATCAGCGTGATCCCTTTACCGTCCGGCAGATAATTATCGAGCAACACCAGCTGGGGCTGCTTACTGATGAGCTGTGCCTGCGCGTCCGCCAGTGAGTTGGCAATGCCCACCAGACGCAAATGCAGGTGCTTGCTGATAAGCTCAGCATGTAGCTGAGCCAACTCGTTTTCATCTTCTACTATCAGCACATCTATCTGTTCATGTCGCATAATTCTGATCTTCCAGAGTTGGAGCGGGGCGTTGTACGTGACCCGTTTCAGGAATAAATAAAGAGAAAATCGTTCCGCGCGGCGCGTTATCAGAAACTTCGATGGTGCCGCCTACCTGCGTGACGTAGCTGGAGATCAGATACAGGCCGATGCCATGATCGCCGTTGCGTTTTGTCGTCATCCCACGGTCAAAAATGCGATCCCGAATGGCCGGGTCGATCCCGACGCCGCGATCAGCCACTTCAATAATCAGCTCGCGCTCATTTTGCAGGATCAGGACCTCGACGGGATCGTGCGGCAACCCGGCGCGTTGTGTTGCTTCAATGGCGTTATCTAACAGGTTGCCAATAATCGATATCAGTTCGGCCTCAACCAGCAAATGCGCCGGGCGCGACATCTGGCAGCCAGGGTCAAAGGCCAGCTCCACCCCTTTTTCTCTGGCGCGGGCCGCTTTACCCAGCAGTAAACCGCACAGCGTAGGAGAATAAAAACGTGACGAGATAAAATCGAGCAGACCCTGCGCATGCTCCGACTGGGCCTGAATATAACGTATTGCTTCGTCATAACGTTCCATATGCAGCAGGCCGGACAAGGTCGTCATACGGTTAAGCTGCTCGTGGCGCATGATGCGTAGATTATCAACATAGCGCTTGACCTGACTGAGTTGGGCGCTGAGGCTGTCGATTTCATTGCGGTCACGGAAGGTAATCACCCAGCCCTGCAGCTTATCTTCCAGCATGATGCGCACACGGCTGGCAATGACCGTAACGTGGTTAAAGCGGCCGATCTCATCGTGAGTATCTTTTTCCAACATCGCATTGTGGGAAAAGAACGACACTGGCGGAATGACCTCGGTAATCAGTTGTCCCCGCAGTTCCCGCGTGGGTTGGTTCAGGCTGAGCAAGGTTCGTGCGGCCTGGTTTATCACCTCGATACGCAGGTTGCTGTCGATGGCGATCACCCCTTCGTAAATCGACTCCATCATCGCCTTTTGCTGGCGTACCAGTAGACCGATTTCTCGCGGCTCCAGCGAGAAGATCTGCTTTTTGATACTGCGGGTAAAGAACCACGAAAAGATAAACAGCGCCGCTAACAGCAGCACGGCGGCAATAAAGATATTGATTGCCTTGCTCAGGGTGACGGTATCGAGATAGCTGGTCAGATAGCCCACGGAAACAATACCGATAACCTGGCCCACGTCATTAAATATGGGAGCTTTACTGCGCAGGGAAACACCCAGGCCGCCCTGGCGAATAGTGGTCAGGCTTTTTCCCTGCAAGACTTCCTGATTATCGCCACCAACCAGCGTGGTACCCACCCGGTCATTATAAACCGAATGAAATAGGTGAATGCCTTTATTATCGCCAATGACAATAAAGCTGGCATCACTGCGTTCGACCACTTGTTGCATAAATTTATCAATCACCGGAATATCTTTTTCAGCAACTGATTTGCGTAAGTTAGGAATTATCGCTATTTCTTCAGCTTGTATTTTTGCTCGCGTGCTCATTTCCTGATAAAGCTGGCGAGCGGCATCGATATAATAATAACCACCCAGTAAGACGTACAAACCGGAGAAGAACAGCACCAGCGAAATAAAGAGCTTAATCTGGAAAGAGACTTTCATGGCATGGGCCGCAGAGATCAACAAAAACAGTAATGTAACATCTTTCGTGTTGGCTGTGGCGAGTTTACTGGAAACTTGTGATCCCTTGCACACCAGGCGGTGACTGGAAGTATTAAAGAAACAAAGTTTTTTGGAGAATGTTATTAACTTGTATTTTTATATAAAAAAATCATAAAAACCGCAGAGATAATTAAGGCGTTAATCACACTAAATAATAGAAACCATAAAAATCATAGGTGCCATTAAAATTTCGATTTTAATATGCCGTGCCTCACATAATGTAAAAACCTCGCCCTTTAAGCTAAAAATGCAAAATAACCAAGGGGCTTAATTATGAGCACAACTGACGATTCTTTTTCTACTACCTCTGAATTGCTGTCGATTCAAAAACCATCGTTGAAAGATAGATGGTGGCACATCATGGATACCTGGAAAGTTGGGATTATTCCATTGCCGCTTTTTGTTCTGGCTGGTGCATTAATTACCATTGATTGTCTGGGCGGTAAATTACCCAGCGACATCGTAGTAATGGTAGTAACTCTGGCGTTCTTCGGCTTCGCCTGTGGTGAATTCGGTAAGCGTCTGCCAATCGTAGGTAAACTAGGCGCGGCGGCGATTTGCGCCACCTTTATACCGTCCGCAATGGTCTATTACGGCCTGCTGCCGGATGTGGTGGTTGAGTCCACCACCAGGTTCTACAAATCAACCAACATTCTGTACCTCTACATCTGCTGCATCATTGTTGGCAGTATCATGAGCATGAATCGTACCACGCTGATTCAGGGCTTCCTGCGTATTTTCTTCCCGATGCTGTGCGGTGAAATTGCCGGCATGCTGGTGGGGATGGGCGTGGGTATGCTACTCGGTCTCGAACCGTTCCAGATCTTCTTCTTTATCATTCTGCCGATCATGGCGGGTGGTGTCGGTGAAGGTGCGATTCCGCTCTCTATCGGCTACGCCACTATTCTTCATATGGATCAGGGCGTTGCATTGGGCCGCGTACTGCCAATGGTGATGCTTGGCGGCCTGACTGCCATCATTATCTCCGGCTGTCTGAACCAGCTGGGTAAACGTTTCCCGCACCTGACCGGTGAAGGCCAGTTGATGCCTGACCGTGACAACACCAATGAAAAAGCTGCTCCCGCTGCGCCTGCGTTCAGCGGTAAAGCGGACGTGACCGCCATCGCCTCCGGTGCGCTGCTGGCGGTGCTGCTCTATATGCTGGGTATGCTGGGCCACAAATTGATTGGTCTGCCTGCGCCGGTTGGCATGTTGTTCATGGCAGTGCTGGTCAAACTGGTCCACGGCGTATCGCCGAAAATCCTCGAAGGCTCTCAGGTCGTTTACAAGTTCTTCCAGACCTCTGTGACTTACCCAATCCTCTTCGCGGTGGGCGTGGCTATCACCCCGTGGCAGGAGCTGGTGCACGCATTCACCCTGACTAACCTGCTGGTTATCGTCAGCACCGTGACCACGCTGGTTGCTACTGGCTTCTTCGTAGGTAAAAAAATCGGTATGCATCCGATAGATGTCGCCATCGTCTCCTGCTGTCAGAGCGGGCAGGGCGGCACCGGGGATGTTGCCATCCTCACTGCAGGTAACCGTATGAGCCTGATGCCGTTCGCCCAGATTGCTACCCGCATCGGCGGTGCGATCAACGTCTCGGTATCGCTGCTGATTCTCGGTAACTTCCTCGTCTGATTCATGTGTTACAGGAACTGATATGAAACTCTCAAGCTTTGTCCATCAGGGGATCCGCAGTTACGGGATCGTGAAAGCCGATGGTGTGGTCGATCTGGGACGCCGTCTGGGGGATCGTTACAGCGATTTGAAATCGCTGCTCGCCGCCGACGCGTTAAACGAAGCTCAGCAGCTGTTCGGTGAAAAACCGGATCTGCGCTTCGATGCGCTGGAATTTTTACCGGTGATTGATAACCCAGGAAAAATACTCTGCGTTGGCATGAACTACGCTGAAAAACGCAAAGAGTTTGACCAGCACAACCCGGCACCGACGCTGTTCATCCGTTTTGCCGATTCGCAAACCGGACACCAGATGCCCGTCCTCAAACCGCGCCACTCAAGGGAGTTTGACTATGAGGGCGAGCTGGCGGTGATCATCGGTAAAAGTGGAGACGATATCTCCCGCGAAGAGGCATTGAGCCACGTAGCCGGATACAGCTGCTATATGGACGGTTCTGCACGCGACTGGCAGCACACCTGGTTTACCGCCGGTAAAAACTGGCGTCAGACCGGTGCGTTCGGTCCGTGGATGACCACGGCGGATGAAATCCCTGACCCTCATCAGCTGGCGATCCGCACCTGGCTGAATGGCCGCATGGTACAGGAAGACAACACCGCCAGCATGATCCACAAGGTGGCAGAGCTTATCGAGTACATCAGTACCTTTACCCGCCTGAACGCCGGCGATGTGATTATCACCGGTTCGCCGGGTGGTGTCGGCAAAAAACGTACCCCGCCGCTATTCATGAACGCGGGCGATCGCATTGAAGTGGAGATCGAAAATATTGGTCATCTCAGCAATGTGATCATGGATGCGCCAGCCCAGTCACTGGCAGCCATGCACTAAGGAATCAGGCGAGATCATGCAAGCACAACTCCCCATCGATTTTCGCGTCGCAGACGTTGCCAGCGGATCGCAGCGTTTTATGCAGATTCGCTCTCTGCTCGCGGACAGTGACTTAGGCCTGGACAGCGATATCACCACCTTTGTTGAAGCCTGGTCCGGTACCCGGCTGGTGGGTTGTGCGGGCCTGACCGCCAATGTCATCAAATGTGTTGCGGTGGATAAAGCCCTGCGCGGTGAAAACCTCAGCGCACGCTTGCTGGCAGAGGTAGAACACCTGGCGCTCGCACGGGGCCATTTTCATCTGTTTCTGTGTACGCGTCCTTGTAACAAGGAGCGCTTTGCGCACAGCGGGTTCTGGCCTATCGCGCAGAGTGGCAATAACGCTGTGTTAATGGAAAACACACCGTCTGGTGTCAGCCGCTACTGCCGCTCATTGCAGCGCCAGCGCGTGGCTGGCGAACGTATCGGGGCAATAGTGATGAATGCCAACCCCTTTACGCTCGGGCACCGTCATCTGGTGGAACAGGCCGCATTTTCTTGTGACCACTTACATGTGTTCGTGGTGCAGGAAGATGCCTCATTTTTCCCGTTTATGGCGCGTATGAAGATGGTGAAAGCCGGTGTTGCACACCTGCCGAATGTTACCGTCCACGAAGGCTCGGAGTACATCATCTCCCGGGCCACCTTTCCGGCCTATTTCCTCAAAGAGACCGGGAAAGTGCAGCAGGCGTGGAGCGAGATCGATTTGCTGATTTTCCGCAACCATATCGCCCCTGCGCTGGGGATCACCCACCGCTTTATCGGCTCGGAGCCGTTTTGCGACATTACCCGTCAGTACAACCAAACCATGCACAGTCTGCTGGCGGGTGCGGTTGAGGTGGTCGAGATCCCGCGCATTAAAGCCGCGGGCAGTGCCATCTCTGCCTCAGAAGTTCGGCGTTTACTGAAAACGCAGCAGTTTTCCCGTATTCGGGAAATCGTACCGGATACCACTTTCGCGCACCTTGAAATGCACTACCGCGCGGAAGTCGCTTAAAAAACTCAGGATATAAAATATGAAAATTGTTAGGGAGGCGCTGGCCGGGACCATGGAATCCAGTGACCTGATGGTGAAAATTGCCCCTGCAGAAGGTGAGCTGGACATCGTCATCCACAGTGAAGTGATTAAACAGTTCGGCGAACAGATCCGTCAGGTCGTGGCCACCACGCTACGTAATATGGACGTCTACCAGGGGGTCATCATTATCGAAGACAAAGGTGCGCTGGATTGCGTTATCCGTGCCCGTCTGCAAAGCGCCATCCTGCGCGCCAGCGACAGCGACAATATTAACTGGGAGAAACTGCTATGAAAAAACTCCGTCGCAGCATGCTGTTTCTCCCCGGCGCCAATGCCGCCATGCTCTCCACCGCGTTTATCTACCGCCCGGACTCCATCATGTTCGACCTGGAAGATGCGGTAGCTCTGCGTGAAAAAGATACTGCCCGCGTGCTGGTCTTCCACGCTCTGCAGCACCCGATGTACAAAGACATCGAAACCGTTGTTCGCATCAACCCGCTGAACACCCCCTTTGGCCTGAAAGATCTGGAAGCCGTGGTGCGCGCCGGGGTGGACGTGGTTCGTCTACCGAAGACCGACACGCCTGAAGATATCTACGAACTGGAACGCCATCTGGAACGCATTGAAATGGAATGCGGCCGTGAGCTGGGATCTACCCGTGTGATGGCAGCGATCGAATCTGCGATCGGTGTTATCAATGCCGTGGCCATTGCCCGCAGCTCCCAGCGCCTGATCGGCATTGCGCTGGCAGCGTTCGACTACGTGATGGATATGCAAACCGAGCGCGGTGACGGTACCGAACTGTTCTATGCCCGTTGTGCCGTACTGCACGCCGCACGCGCCGCGGGCATCGATGCCTTTGACGTGGTGTGGTCGGATTTGAACGACGAAGCCGGTTTCCTACGAGAAGTCGACCTGATCCGCAAAATGGGCTTCAACGGTAAGTCGCTGATCAACCCTCGTCAGATCGATTTGCTGCATAACGCGTATGCGCCAACCCAGCAGGAAGTCGAGCACGCCAAACACGTCATTGAAGCGGCAGATGAGGGTGAACGTAACGGGCTCGGCGTGGTCTCGCTGAACGGCAAAATGATCGACGGCCCCATCATTAACCACGCGCAGGTTGTACTCGAACGTGCCGCCGCGTCCGGCGTGCGTCGATAAGGACAGAACGATGAATCAGATAGAGCTTCTCCACGTTAATTTTCCGCACCTGCGTGACTTAAAACCGTTTGATACGGCCCATAGCGCAACGCCCTGGCTTGCAGATGTCGAGAGCAAACATAACCGTAAACTGTGTGCCACCCTTGAAGACGCCATTGCCAACAGTGGCCTGAAAGACGGGATGACCATTTCGTTCCATCACGCGTTTCGTGAGGGCGACAGGGTCATTAACAACGTCGTGGCGACCCTGGCGCGCCTGGGCTTTAAAGACCTGACGCTGGCCTCCAGTTCGCTAATGACATGTAACGACAGCCTGATTGAACATATTCAGAATGGCGTGATCACCCGTATCTACACCTCAGGGATGCGCGGTAAGCTGGCGGATGCGATTTCCCATGGCCTGATGGAGGAACCGGTACAGATTCACTCCCACGGCGGTCGCGTGAAGCTGCTGCAGGACGGCGAACTGAACATTGACGTCGCCTTCCTCGGCGTACCGTGCAGTGATGAGTTTGGTAACGCCAACGGCACCCAAGGGAAATCCGCCTGCGGATCGCTGGGTTACGCGATGGTCGACGCTCAGTTTGCCCATAAAGTGGTGCTACTGACCGAAGAACTGGTGCCGTTCCCGAATATGCCAGCCAGCCTGGTGCAGGATCAGGTGGATTATATCGTGCAGGTGGAAAGCGTGGGTGATCCGGCAAAAATCAGCGTCGGTGCCGCCCGTGTGACCAGCAACCCGCGCGAGCTGATGATTGCCCGCTACGCAGCTGATGTAATCGAGCACTCCGGCTACTTCAAAAACGGTTTCTCCATGCAGACCGGTTCCGGCGCGGCGGCCACGGCCTGTACGCTCTTTATGGAAGAGAAGATGGAACGTAGCGGCGTGAAGGCGAGCTTTGCACTGGGCGGCATCACCGGCGGTCTGGTCTCTCTATACGAAAAAGGGCTAATAGCGAAGCTGCTTGATACCCAGTGCTTTGACAGCAAAGCTGCGGCCTCGCTGGCGCGTAACCCGAATCACGTTGAAATCTCCACCAACGTCTATGCCAACCCGGGCAGCAAAGCCGCCTGTTGTGACCAACTGGACGTGGTCATACTTAGTGCGCTGGAAATCGACGTCGACTTTAACGTCAACGTGATTACCGGCTCTGACGGCGTGATGCGCGGTGCATCTGGTGGTCATTGCGACGTAGCGGCTTCTGCCAACCTGACCATTGTGGTGGCCCCTTTACTGCGTACCCGCATTCCGACCGTGGTGAAGCGTGTGACCACGCTGCTGACGCCGGGCGAAAGCATTGATGTGCTGGTCACCGATCACGGCATCGCGGTGAATCCGGCGCGCCCAGAAATCCACGAGCGTCTGGTGGAAGCGGGCCTGAAGGTGGTGGACATTGAGGCGCTTTACGAGCGTGCTATTTCCCTGACCGGCACACCGAAATCGATTGAATTCACCGACCGCATCGTTGGGGTCATTCGCTATCGCGATGGCAGCGTGATTGACGTTGTCCATCAGGTGAAGGAGAGCATCTAATGACATTACTGACGCCCGTAAGAGCGGGCGTCAGCCTTGAGGCACTGCTGACGGCAAAAGAAAACCGTGCGGCGCGTCAGGCTGACTGGCTCTCTCATTATCACCATCCGGTTATCTCCCTGACGTTGGTGACCCCCGGCGCACAGAAAGACAGTATCCGTTACCGCAATACCATGGGCGTGGCGCTGCAGGCGTGTGATCAGCTGCTGTGGCAGAACCGCTGGCCGGTGGTGGACCGTCAGGTGCTGTGGTTGCCGACCGGTGCGGAAGCGCTGTGGTGCGTTGACCATGCGGCGGCGGAAATCAAAGCCCAGTGTATTGAGCTGGAACAGACGCATCCGCTCGGCAGACTGTGGGATTTTGATGTGATCTGCCCAAAAAATGGCCTGGTGGGACGCCAGTCTCTGGATCTCAGAACCCGGCGCTGCCTGGTGTGCGATGAGCCTGCCCACGGTTGTGCCCGTTCGCGCCGTCATTCCATGGAAGAGGTTGTATCACGTGTGGAGACTCTGATCGATGGCTGGTTCGCTCGCGACTAAACTCGCCCGCTTTGATGTCTGGGCGCTGGCGGCAACGGCGCTGCGTCTTGAATTAAATCTCACTCCCAAACCGGGGTTGGTGGATATGGCGAACAACGGTTCGCACAACGATATGGATCACGCGCTGTTTTTGCGCAGTATCGATGCCATCACCCCCTGGTTTCGCGTGTTCGAAAAGGCCGGTTTTGAGCATGCGTTCAAACCTGCCAGCGAACAACTGCGCTTACTGCGCCCGGCAGGGATGGCCTGCGAACAGGCTATGTTCGAGGCGACCGACGGGGTTAATACCCATAAAGGAGGCATCTTTTCGCTGGGCCTGATCTGCTTTGCGGCAGGGCGTTTACGTGGACAGAATCGGCTGGTCTGCGCGGAGTCTGTTTGTCAGCAGGTGGCTGAGATCTGCAAAGGGATGGTGGCTCGCGAGCTGGCTTCCCGCACCTATGCGACAACGGCGGGTGAAAAACAGTATCAGCAGTTTGGCCTGACCGGCGCGCGCGGTGAGGCGGAGCTAGGGTTTCCCACGGTGCGACAACACGTGTTGCCATACTGGTATCAAGAGTCGGGTGAACGGCGCTTTCACCATGCGCTGCTGCGCTTAATGGCGATAAACCCTGACAGCAATCTGGTCTCCCGTGGTGGTATCGACGGGCTGTGTTATGTACAGGATTACGCGCTGACGCTGCTGAAAAATGGCTGGAATATTGTGCGCCTGCAGGAGATGGATAAAGCCTTGACCAGCCGTAACCTTAGCCCCGGCGGCAGCGCCGATCTGCTGGCGGTATCCTACGTGCTGGCGACGCTGGGGTAGGGGCTATAGGGGTACGGGCAGCCCGCAGGCTCGCGGTCTGCCTGGCTGGCTGCGCCAGCTGTCGACCCCCCGGTCGGGGCTTCTCATCCCCCCCGGCGGGGTGCGACAGGCGAAAAAAAAGCCCGTACCTGCGTACGAGCTCTTCTTTAAATATGGCGGTGAGGGGGGGATTCGAACCCCCGATACGTTGCCGTATACACACTTTCCAGGCGTGCTCCTTCAGCCACTCGGACACCTCACCATATTGTTTCGCTGCTCACCTTGGGTGGGCAACGGGGCGGTACTATAGGGAGTTGCGCTAAAACGGTCAAGCAGTATTTATTCTTTCCTTACCGTTCGCTCAAGCAATGAACACCGCCCCGGTAAAAAACGCTGGGGCGGCGACTTTAACGCTGCGAATCAAGCTGTTCGCTATTCTTCACCACGTCCTGAGCTTTGGCGTTACTCTCAATCAGCCGCTGCCTGGCCGGGAATATTTTCGTATAAACCTCGGCCCATTCGACGGCCCGCGGGCAGTTCCGGCATTGGCATATCGCCAACGATCTGGAACAGGCCGCTCTGGCGATCGATCCGCAGCATGGCGCTGTCGTTCACATCAATCACCCGGGCGAGCCCCGTTAAAATTAGCGGGAGTAGGCATTTCTTGCACCTCTGGCGGATCAGATTTGGCCGAAACGGCCGCTATTAAAATCACGCACCGCTTCCGCGATTTGCGTTTTGCTATTCATGACAAATGGGCCATAGCCGACGATAGGCTCACCCAGCGGTTCTCCGGCCAACAGCAGGACTTTGGCATCAGCGGTTGCGCTGAGGTGCAGCGTTTCACCCTGCTGGCTCAACACCACCAGCTGGCCTTCACGCGCATTTTCAGTACCGTTGACGCTGATTTCACCTTCAAGAACAACCAGCGCGGTGCTCCAGCCGTCAGGCTGACGTAGCGAAACGTCGTGACCCTGCGTCAGCTGCATATCCCAGACGTTCAGCGGCGAAAAGGTCCGCGCCGGGCCGGAAACGTCGGCGTAATGACCGGCGATGACCCGAACCTGGCCTGCGTTATCCGGCAGAACGACGCGCGGAATGACCTCAGCGGTGATGCTCTGATATCCAGGCGCGGTCATTTTGTCTTTGGCCGGCAGATTGACCCACAGCTGAATCATCTTCAGCTCTCCCCCGGTACGGGTAAATTCCGCCGAGTGGAACTCTTCGTGCAGGATCCCGGCGCCCGCCGTCATCCACTGCACATCGCCGGGGCCAATCACGCCGCCTCTGCCGGTCGAGTCGCGATGCTCAACTTCACCAGAATAAACTACGGTTACGGTTTCAAACCCGCGATGCGGATGTTCACCGACGCCGCGTTTGCCGCTCCCCGCCGGGAAGCTATGCGGCCCTGCGTAATCCAGCAGCAGGAAGGGGCTCAGCTGCTCGCCGTGGGTTTGATAAGAAAACAGCGAGCGTACCGGGAAACCGTCACCGACCCAGTGCTGAGATGGCGCGGTATAGACTCCTGTGATCTGTTTCATTGTTCTCTCCTGCGTATTTGTATCGATGTCGATAAGCTTATATGCACGGCTAACCCCTCGGTAGGTAGCAAAAATGACCTATACTGTTCTGAAAATGGAACGATGGGGGAAGGATGCAGGATCTCAACGACTTAGCCTGGTTTGTGCAGGTGGTGGATCATGGCGGATTCGCCGCTGCGGGCAGGGCGCTCGATCAGCCCAAATCGAAACTAAGCCGCCGCATTGCTCAGCTCGAAGAGCGGCTCGGCGTGCGCTTGATACATCGCACCACGCGTCAGTTTGCGGTAACCGAAGTTGGGCAGACGTTTTATCAGCACTGTAAAGCGATGCTGATTGAGGCCGAGGCGGCGCAGCAGGCGGTCGACACGCTTCGTTCTGAGCCGCGCGGCAGCGTTAAGCTGACCTGTCCGGTTACCCTGCTGCATGTGCACATTGGGCCCATGCTGGCGCGGTTTATGCAGCGCTATCCGGGAGTAAACGTGCAGCTGGAGGCAACCAACCGGCGGGTTGATGTGGTCGGTGAAGGGGTTGACGTGGCTATTCGCGTGCGGCCGCGGCCCTTCGACGATAGCGATCTGGTGATGCGGGTGCTGGCCGATCGTGGGCATCGGCTGTTTGCCAGTCCGGCGCTGGTGGAGCGCATGGGGCAGCCGCAGGCGCCGGCTGAACTTAGCGAGTGGCCGGGGCTGAGCCTGGCCGCCGGCAAGCATCAGCATAAATGGCAGCTGGCCGGTCCGCAGGGAGCGCGAGCGGAGGTCTATTTTACGCCGCGAATGGTGACCACCGACATGCTGGCGCTGCGGGAAGCGGCGATCGCCGGCATTGGCATTGTTCAACTGCCGCTATTAATGGTGCGCGATAAGCTGGCGTCAGGTGAGCTGGTGGTGGTACTTGATGAGTGGCAGCCACGTCGGGAAGTGATTCATGCGGTTTTTGCCTCACGCCGCGGGCTATTGCCGTCGGTGCGCGCGCTGGTGGATTTCCTCACCGAAGAGTATCAGCGGATGGAAGAGGATTAGCGCCGGGCGGCATCAGTTCGCCTCTCTTTCTGCGGATGAGGCGGGGAAAATTTACCCGTGGATAGCCTGGATGATAATAAGCAGGCCGGACCGGCGGGAGCTGATGGGGGCAATGGATACGTCCAGATGCAGAGGACGCTCATCTGGCGTTAGCTTCCGGCGGGGTGCGACAGGCGAAAAAAAAAGCCCGTACCTGCGTACGAGCTCTTCTTTAAATATGGCGGTGAGGGGGGGATTCGAACCCCCGATACGTTGCCGTATACACACTTTCCAGGCGTGCTCCTTCAGCCACTCGGACACCTCACCATATTGTCATTCCCGTTGCTGCCGGGAACGGGCGCTAATTTAGGGAAATACCTATCTCCCGTCAATCAACTTTTTTAAAAAAACGCGCGTTTAGCCAAACTTCGCGCAACTTGCTGGCGAAGTGCGCGACAATCGTTTTTTTTGTCACCACTCTCTTTTTGCCCGCCAGCCAGGCGAAATTTGCTATGCTGGCAAATCGATAGAAAACAACAAGTAAAATACGGCGCTAACGCAAACCTGCTTAAGACATTAGCTATCAGGAGTCACAATGGAGATTATCTTTTACCACCCGACGTTTGATATCCCGTACTGGATTGCCGAGCTGGAAAAACAGCTGCCAGGTTCGCGCGTACGGGAGTGGAAGCCTGGCGACGATCGGCCCGCAGACTATGCACTGGTCTGGCATCCGCCGGTGGAAATGCTCCAGGGCCGCGACTTAAAAGCCGTCTTTGCCCTCGGGGCAGGGGTGGACTCGATCCTCAGTAAGCTGCGCGAACATCCGGAGATGCTGCCGCTATCGATTCCGCTGTTCCGCCTCGAAGATACCGGTATGGGGCTGCAGATGCAGGAGTATGCGGTCAGCCAGGTGCTGCACTGGTTCCGCCGGTTTGACGATTATCAGGCTCTGAAACAGCAGGCGCGCTGGCAGCCGCTGGATGAATACCGGCGCGAAGATTTTACTATCGGCATTATGGGAGCAGGCGTGCTCGGCGCGAAGGTTGCGGAAGGGCTGCAGGCATGGGGCTTCCCGCTGCGCAGCTGGAGCCGCAGCCGCAAGGAGTGGCCGCAGGTGCAAAGCTTTGCCGGGGCTGAGGAGCTGAATGAATTCCTGCGCGGAACGCGGGTGCTGATCAACCTGCTGCCCAACACGGCGGAAACCGTCGGCATTATTAATCAGCAGCGACTGGCGCAGCTTCCGGATGGCAGCTATGTTCTCAATCTGGCGCGCGGCGTCCATGTCGTTGAGGACGATCTGCTGGCGGCGCTGGAAAGCGGTAAACTTAAAGGCGCCATGCTGGATGTCTTCAGCCGCGAGCCGCTCCCGGCGGCAAGCCCGCTGTGGGCGCATCCGCGAGTGGCAATGACGCCGCATATCGCCGCGGTGACGCGGCCGCAGGAAGCGATTACCTATATAGCCGGTACGATTAGCCAGCTGGAGCGAGGGGAAACGGTCGCCGGGCAGGTCGATCGCCAGCGCGGTTACTAAAAGAGGACCCCCGCTGCGGCGGGGTTTTTGCTAATCATACGTCCTGATTCCTGCTATTCTTGCCACAAACAGAGAAGGAGATTGTGATGTATCCTGTTGACCTGCACATGCATACCGTCGCCAGTACCCACGCCTACAGCACCCTGCACGATTATATTGCCGAAGCAAAGCGCAAGGGGATCAAACTCTTTGCGATCACTGACCATGGCCCGGATATGGCCGATGCGCCGCACTACTGGCACTTTGTCAATATGCGCATCTGGCCGCGGCTGGTGGATGGCGTTGGCATTCTGCGCGGTATTGAGGCGAACATTAAAAACACCGCAGGGGAGATTGACTGCAGCGGACCGATGCTAACCTCCCTGGACCTGATAATCGCCGGCTTCCATGAGCCTGTATTCCCGCCGCAGAATAAAGCAACCCATACCGAGGCGATGATCGCCGCGATGGCGAGCGGCGCGGTGCACATTATCAGCCACCCGGGCAACCCTAAATTCCCGGTTGATATCCCGGCTATCGCCGAAGCGGCGGCAAAATACCAGGTGGCGTTGGAAATCAACAACTCCTCTTTTATCTCTTCACGCGTAGGCAGTGAAGATAACTGCCGGGCCATTGCCGCCGCGGTGCGCGATGCCGGAGGCTGGGTGGCTCTCGGCTCTGATTCGCACACAGCCTTTACGCTTGGCGAATTCAGAGAGTGTCGCAAGATCCTCGATGAGGTGAATTTCCCCGAGGAGAGGATCCTTAACGTTTCTCCGCGCCGGCTGCTGAACTTCCTTGAATCCCGTGGGATGCCGGCGATTGCTGAATTTGCCGATCTTTAATTTGTATAACTGGAATAACTGAATGAACGAGTTTTCAATCCTCTGCCGCGTGCTGGGCTCCCTGTACTATCGTCAGCCGCAGGACCCGCTGCTGGTGCCGCTGTTTTCCCTTATTCGTGAAGGCAAGCTAGCGGCAAGCTGGCCGCTGGAGCAGGATGAGCAGCTGGAGCGCCTGCAAAAGAGCTGCGATGTGCAGCCGCTGGCCGCTGATTACAACGCGCTGTTTGTCGGCGAAGAGTGCGGCGTCCCGCCATATCGTAGCGCATGGGTTGAAGGCGCTACGGAAGCCGAAGTTCGCGGTTTTCTGAGCGAGCACGGGATCCCAACCGGAGAGGGGCGAGCCGATCATATTGGTTCCCTGCTGCTGGCTGCTTCGTGGCTTGAGGATCATGCGACGGAAGATGAAAGCGAAACGCTGGAAACGCTGTTTGCCGACTATATTCTGCCGTGGTGCGGGATCTTCCTCGGCAAGGTCGAAGCCCATGCGGTGACGCCTTTCTGGCGGACAATGGCGCCGCTGACGCGCGAGGCGCTCTCTGCCATGTGGGATGAGCTGCAGGAAGAGAACGAAGAGTAAGTGTGATTTAAGTCACATTATTGTTGCAACAGAAAGAGCGCCATTTTATATAGTGTGCTCGAAATCACGTTTGAAGGGCGCGTATCTGCTATGATACGCGCCATGAACATACTTCTCGCAATTGCAATAACGACGGGCATTCTCTCCGGGATCTGGGGATGGGTGGCGGTCGCGTTCGGCCTGCTGAGCTGGGCTGGCTTTCTCGGCTGCACGGCCTATTTTGCCTGCCCGCAGGGCGGCCTGAAAGGGCTGCTGATCTCGGGCTGTACGGTGATGAGCGGCGTGATATGGGCGCAGGTGATCGTTTACGGCAGCGCCCTGGCGCCGCATCTGGAAATCCTCGGCTATATGATGACCGGCATTGTGGCGTTTTTGATGTGCATTCAGGCGCGTCAGCTGCTGCTTTCCTTCGTTCCTGGCACCTTTATCGGCGCCTGCGCCACGTTTGCCGGCAGCGGCGACTGGCGGCTAATTGTGCCTTCTCTGGCGCTGGGGCTGGTTTTTGGCTACGCGATGAAAAACAGCGGACTCTGGCTGGCGGCGCGCGCGGAAAAGAGTAAATCGTTGGCCCACGAAAGGCCCGACGAAGCCTGAGCGACATTATCCCGTAGTGATAAACAGGACCTCAGGTCCTGTTTTGCTTTTCTACAAATCATCCTTTTCCTGCTTCTGCGGCGATCCTTTGCTCCACGGCGGGCGTCATAATCGCCCGGGCCACCATTTTAGCCGTTGGATAAGCGGCCTTCCCCAGACGAAAAAACGAACGGATTGCCGATCGGGATCCCGCAAAAGGGAGCCTGGATGTTGAAAACGGCGAATCAGTACAATTAAAGTATATTAATCCGCAACATACCCTTGCTATTCTGGCAACCGAATATCGGTCATTGCCGGGCCTCAGGCTTCCGTCCGCGGGGCCGTCATGCGATATTACCGCTAAGCTTTACTTAAGACGTTTGCCGACAGGAGGCGAAATGGCTGTTAAACCTGAGGTTATTCTCGGAGACATCACGACGCTGGCAGTCGATGTTATCGTCAACGCTGCTAACCCTTCGCTGCTTGGCGGCGGTGGAGTTGATGGCGCTATTCATCGGGCCGCCGGGCCGGAGCTTCTGGCGGCGTGCAAAATAGTGCGGCAGCAGCAGGGCGAGTGCGCTCCGGGCCATGCGGTGATCACCATCGCCGGCCAGCTCCCGGCCAGCGCGGTAATTCACGCCGTTGGGCCGGTCTGGCACGGTGGCGATCGACAGGAAGCGGAACTGCTGGCCGATGCCTATAAAAACAGCCTGCAGCTGGCGGCGGCGAATAGCTACCGCACGATTGCCTTCCCGGCAATCAGCACCGGCGTGTACGGCTACCCTAAACAGGCTGCGGCGGAGATCGCCGTACGGACGGTGAATGCCTTTCTCACGCGCTACAATCCGCTGGAACGCGTCTGCTTTGTCTGTTTTGATGCCGAAACGGCTGAAATTTATAACCGCTTGCTGCAGGCACAATAGGCGCTGCGCAACGCCGCCGCCGCCGGGAAGCGATAGTTGTCCGCAGGCGTCGGCGATTATCAATTAAGGAGATCTGTTGGTGGCTGAGGGAAAGGTAGCGCAAAAGCAGCTCGTTCGTCGGGCGGAGATTGTTTCTGCCGCACAAACATGTTTTGCCGCAAAAGGGCTGCACGGCGCATCCGTTGCCGATATTGCCCGCGAGGCCGGGCTTAGCGTAGGGCAGCTGTATCGCATCTTTGCAAGCAAAGAGGAGATTATTGAAGCGATAGTCAGCGAAATTGTCCACGCCAGGGTGGGGGAGATGATTCGCGGAAATCACGACCTGGAGCGGATGGCATCGCTGCTGGCTGGCGTCATACCGCCGCCGGCCGCAACAATAAGCGATAATTATCTGCTGATGGAGATTAACGCTGAAGCCTCAAGAAATCCGCGCCTGCGTGAAATTTTACAGCAGGCCGACCGGCGTTTAAAAGAGGAGGGCGGGCGGCTCACCCGTCACTCTCATCCCGAGATGTCGGCGGAGCAGATCGACGCCGCCAGCGAGCTGATCGCCGTCTTAACGGAAGGCGCGGCGTATCGTCGCGAGCTGACCAGCGCATCGGAGGTGGATAAGCCGGCGATGGCCGCGCTCTATCGCGACGTGTTCCGGCTTTTGTTTGCCAAAGAATAATCTTCGCCGGCCGACGCAGCCCCGATGAGGCTATCCGTTGGCCGAAACCTGCGGTTTTACCGTCTTAGCCTGGAATTTTCCCGAAAAGAGGAAGCGCAGCAGCGGGATGCGCAGGTGAATTTCGTAGAGGATCAGCGCAATCCCCACCACAAAAATCAGACCGGCAATAAACCCTAAGGTGTTCGATTTGATGGCCGGAGCAACCCAGGCTCCGTACAGCAGGGTCAGCGGGTGGTGCACCAAATAAATAAACAGGGATGCATTGACAAAATAGGTCACCCGCGCCGACTGGAAGTTCAGCAAGCGGTGTCCAAGGGAAAACACCACGTTAACCATCCACAGGCCGAGCACCATGGTAATGACGTACTCGGTTTCAAACATCCACGCGTCCCCGGAACCGTACTGCTGGTTCAGGCGGTAGGCGATAAAGCCCAGCAGCGCCCCGACGAAGCACCACGGAGACGGCTGCGTAAACAGTGCTTTCAGGCGCGGGTTGATAAAGGTCTGCGCCCCGAGAATGAAGAACGGCAGATAGAACAGCGTCTGCATGACGATAAAATTAAACAGGCCGTTGCTGAGAATCGGCGGGTAGAGAATAAACAGCGAGCGGCGAATCAGCGCGTAGAGCACGCCGAGCGCGAGAAAAATCATCGATAGCTGAGCCAATGTGACGGTGTCACCAAAGGTCTGGCCGCTTCCCGCGCGGCGTCCGGTGAGCCATTTGAACAGCACGACGCCGAGGGTGGTCAGCACCACCAGCACCAGTAAAAACCACAGATGCGAGATCAGCTCCCAGACGAGGGTATTGAATTTGTCGTACCCCGAAAGCGCGTGCCAGCTATCGGCTTTACCGTTGACGTACTGCAGCATAATAAACTGCGGCAGGGTCAGCAGAGGAATGGCGGTTAACATGGGGATGCCTACGCGCTCAACCCGCACCTTCCACCATTTTTTGAGCGGATAGCGGAGAAAGAGCATGTAGGAAAAATAGCCGGAAATGACGAAGAAAACCTGCATGCGAAAAGCATGAATAAAATCGTTAAACAGCGTCAGCCACCAGGAGGGTTCGGCGCTATTAACATGCCAGCTGTGGCTGGAATAGATAAGCGATATGTGAAAAGGTATCCCCAGCAGCATTAACCACGCGCGGATGCTATCGAAGAAATATTCACGTTCTACTGGCGCATTATTCATACAGTTTCACTACATTCTCAGACAATTCGTCTTATCACTCAAGGTGATAACGTTTAAATTCTCAGCAACCCTACATCAACTCTGGATATCTGTCTCCAGGATAAGCACGCAAAGTGCAAAAGTGACAGAGAACTGTCCATTACCTGTACTGCTAAGCTGAACAATGCAGGGATTATGTTGTCGGATTGCCTGAATTTCCATTAAAATAGATCGGATCGATTTAAGCACACAAAGGGGGAAGTGCTTACTTATATGAAACATAAACCACAGATGATGAAAATGCGCTGGTTAAGCGCAGCCGTAATGTTGTCCCTGTGTACTTCATCTGCATGGGCGTTTAGCATTGATGACGTTGCAAAAGAGGCAAAATCGTTAGCCGGGAAGGGCTATGAAGCGCCGAAGAGCAACCTGCCCTCCGTTTTCCGCGACATGAAATATGCGGACTACCAGCAAATCCAGTTCAACCACGATAAAGCATACTGGAATAACCAGAAGACCCCGTTCAAACTTGAATTTTATCATCAGGGCATGTACTTCGACACGCCGGTCACCATTAATGAAGTGACGGCAAGCAGCGTGCATAAGATTAAATATAACCCGGACTATTTCAATTTTGGCAGCGTCCAGCATGACAAAGACACGGTAAAAGACCTTGGCTTTGCCGGGTTTAAAGTGCTGTACCCGATCAACAGCAAAGATAAGAATGACGAAATTGTCAGCATGCTCGGAGCCAGCTATTTCCGCGTACTGGGCCAGGGCCAGGTTTACGGGCTCTCCGCTCGCGGGCTTGCAATCGATACTGCGCTGCCTTCAGGCGAAGAGTTCCCGCGTTTTCGCGAGTTCTGGATCGAGCGTCCAAAAGCTACCGACAAGCGTCTGACAATTTATGCTCTGCTCGACTCCCCGCGCGCAACCGGAGCGTATCGTTTTGTCATTATGCCGGGTCGCGATACCGTGGTTGACGTGCAGTCGAAGGTGTACCTGCGTGACAAGGTCGGCAAGCTAGGCGTTGCGCCGTTGACCAGCATGTTCCTGTTCGGGCCAAATCAGCCGTCTCCGGCGACAAACTACCGTCCGGCGCTGCACGACTCTAACGGTCTGTCTATTCTTGCCGGCAACGGCGAGTGGATCTGGCGTCCGCTGAACAATCCGAAGCATCTGGCCGTCAGCAGCTACGCGATGGAAAATCCGCAAGGGTTTGGTTTGCTGCAGCGCGGGCGTCAGTTCTCTCGCTTTGAAGACCTCGACGACCGCTACGATCTGCGTCCGAGCGCATGGATCACGCCGAAAGGCGACTGGGGTAAAGGTAAAATCGAACTGGTTGAAATTCCAACCAACGATGAAACTAACGATAACATCGTGACCTACTGGACGCCGGATCAGCTGCCGGAGCCGGGTAAAGAGATGAACTTCAAATACTCTATTACCTTTAGCCGCGATGAAGACAAGCTGCACGCGCCGGATAACGCCTACGTTATGCAAACCCGTCGTTCCACCGGCGATGTGAAGCAGTCAAACCTGATTCGTCAGCCGGACGGCACCATCGCGTTCATCGTTGATTTCACCGGTCCTGAGATGAAAAAAATGCCGTCAGATACGCCGGTAACGGCGCAGGCGAGCATTGGCGATAACGCGGAAATCGTTGAGAACGCGGTGCGTTATAACCCGATCACCAAGGGCTGGCGTATGATTCTGCGCGTGAAGGTGAAAGATCCGAAGAAAACTACGGAAATGCGCGCTGCGCTGGTCAATGCCGACCAGACGCTGAGTGAAACCTGGAGCTATCAGCTGCCTGCTAATGAATAACATAACCAAGTACATTGACGCCTTGCCGCTGTCGGGGGCAGAGAAATCTGCGCTTCCTGATAGCAGCCTGAAGGCGGTACATGAAGCGCTGGACGCCGATCGTCACGATTTTCCCCGCGAAGACGATTCCCCTCTGGGGTCGGTGAAATCGCGGCTGGAGCACAGCTGGCCAGACGCGCTGGCGGGCGATCAGCTCATCAAAGATGATGAAGGGCGCACCCAGCTGCACGCCATGCCGAAGGCGAAACGCTCCTCTATGTTCCCGGATCCGTGGCGGACCAACCCGGTCGGTCGCTTCTGGGATCGGCTCCGTGGACGCGATGTCACCCCGCGCTATCTTTCTCGTCTGACCAAAGAAGAGCAGGAAAGCGAGCAGAAATGGCGCACCGCCGGTACCATTCGTCGCTACATTCTGCTGCTGCTGACGCTGGCGCAGACGGTCGTCGCGACCTGGTACATGAAAACCATTCTGCCATATCAGGGCTGGGCGTTAATCAACCCCGCCGACATGGTAGGGCAGAATCTGTGGGTTTCATTTATGCAGCTGCTGCCGTATATGCTGCAAACCGGTATTCTGATCCTCTTTGCGGTCCTCTTCTGCTGGGTATCAGCGGGATTCTGGACGGCGCTGATGGGCTTCCTGCAGCTGCTGATGGGGCGCGATAAGTACAGTATTTCCGCCTCCACCGTCGGCGATGAGCCGCTGAATCCAGAGCATCGGACGGCGCTGATCATGCCTATCTGCAACGAAGACGTCGATCGCGTTTTCGCCGGTCTGCGCGCCACCTGGGAATCGGTGAAAGCGACGGGCCAGCAGCAGCACTTCGACGTTTACATCCTGAGCGACAGCTACAATCCGGATATTTGCGTAGCGGAGCAAAAGGCGTGGATGGAGCTGATTGCTGAAGTCCAGGGTGAGGGGCAGATTTTCTATCGCCGTCGTCGTCGTCGCGTGAAGCGTAAAAGCGGTAACATCGATGACTTCTGCCGCCGCTGGGGCAGCCAGTACAGCTACATGGTGGTGCTGGACGCCGACTCGGTGATGTCCGGAGAATGTCTGACCGGGCTGGTGCGTCTGATGGAGGCTAACCCGAACGCCGGGATTATCCAGTCGTCGCCGCGTGCCTCCGGGATGGACACCCTCTACGCCCGCTGTCAGCAGTTCGCGACCCGCGTATACGGCCCGCTGTTTACCGCCGGTCTGCACTTCTGGCAGCTTGGCGAGTCGCACTACTGGGGTCATAACGCAATTATCCGCGTCAAACCGTTCATTGAGCACTGCGCGCTGGCGCCGCTGCCGGGTGAAGGCTCCTTCGCCGGATCGATTCTGTCGCACGACTTCGTGGAAGCCGCGCTGATGCGTCGTGCCGGCTGGGGCGTGTGGATTGCCTATGACCTGCCGGGCTCCTATGAGGAGCTGCCGCCGAACCTGCTGGATGAACTGAAGCGTGACCGTCGCTGGTGCCACGGTAACCTGATGAACTTCCGCCTGTTCCTGGTTAAAGGCATGCACCCGGTACACCGGGCGGTGTTCCTGACCGGCGTCATGTCCTATCTCTCCGCGCCGCTGTGGTTTATGTTCCTCGCCCTGTCGACCGCTCTGCAGGTGGTGCACGCGCTCACCGAGCCGCAGTACTTCCTGCAGCCGCGCCAGCTGTTCCCGGTCTGGCCGCAGTGGCGTCCGGAGCTGGCGATCGCCCTGTTTGCCTCAACGATGGTGCTGCTGTTCCTGCCGAAACTGCTGAGCATTATTCTGGTGTGGTGCAAAGGGTCGAAGGAGTACGGCGGGTTTATCCGCGTGACGCTCTCTCTGCTGCTGGAGGTGCTGTTCTCCGTGCTGCTGGCGCCGGTGCGTATGCTGTTCCACACCGTGTTTGTGGTCAGCGCCTTCCTCGGCTGGGAAGTGGTCTGGAACTCGCCGCAGCGTGATGACGACTCGACCCCGTGGGGCGAAGCGTTTATGCGCCACGGTTCACAGCTGCTGCTGGGCCTGGTTTGGGCCGTCGGAATGGCGTGGCTGGATCTGCGCTTCTTGTTCTGGCTGGCGCCAATCGTATTCTCGCTGATCCTGTCGCCGTTCGTGTCGGTGATTTCCAGCCGGGCGACCGTTGGTCTGCGTACCAAGCGCTGGAAACTGTTCCTGATCCCGGAAGAGTATTCCCCGCCGCAGGTGCTGAAGGATACCGATGCTTATCTGACCCTGAACCGTCAGCGTTCGCTGGATGATGGCTTTATGCACGCCGTGTTTAACCCATCGTTTAACGCGCTGGCGACGGCAATGGCTACCGCTCGTCACCGTCACGGTCGGATCCTCGATATCGCCCGCGAACGTCACGTTGAGCAGGCGTTGAACGAGACGCCGGACAAACTTAACCGCGACCGCCGTCTGGTGCTGTTAAGCGATCCGGTGACGATGTCGCGCCTGCACTATCGGGTATGGGCCGCGCCGGAGAAATACTCTTCGTGGGTGGATGCCTATGGTCAGCTAACGCTGAATCCGCTGGCATTAAAAACGAAGTAAGCCGCGCGTTAATAAAAATACCGGCAATTTGCCGGTATTTTTTTCTCCAGGAGTTGAGGTTACAGATGAGAATTTTGCTGGTCATCGTTATGACCCTGGTACTCAGCGGCTGCGGCAGCATTATTAGCCGCACGGTGCCGGGGCAGGGGCATGGCAATCAGTATTACCCCGGCGTTCAGTGGGACGTTCGCGATTCGTCGTGGCGCTATATCACCATCCTCGACCTGCCATTTTCACTGGTGTTCGACACGCTGCTGCTGCCGCTTGATGCGAGCCACGGACCCTACAATTAGCTAGCGCTCATCCCACTCATCGGCCGCCGTCTGACCCTCTTCCGTATCCAGAGAGGGTTCAAGCTGAAACTCGCCCTCATCCCATTCATGGAGCGTATTCTCTTCCAGCCACTCCTGGCGGAGCTCTATCTCGTCATAATCGCCGTCAAAAACGCTCTGAGCCGCTTCGCCGCTGAGCACTGGCAGACAATCGCCTTCCCCATCTTCGTCGGCAAAAAACTCGGCCTGCCAGGCGATATCGCCATCCTGCAAAATGTATTTCTGGATATTCAGCTGCTCGACGTTAGCGCTCTCCTCGTCGCTATCCGGATTATTGGCCAGGTACTCTTCGCGGGCCGCATCGATAGCTTCTTCGAGCGTGGCATAGAAAACGGAATCCTTTGGCATGGCTAACCCCCTAAGAAGAATGAGAAATGGACTCGATTCAATCTATAGAAGGCGGCGGGCAATGCGTCAAGGGGAAGGGCGCCTTGCTGACTTAATTTACCGAACGATCGCCGGAGCCCCGGCTGTCAGAAGGTGCGCTGCTTCTCGGCTGGCGTAAGGTGATAGTCGAGTAGATAGCGTTGAACAGCACCACGCAGGCGGTGACCAAAAAGACCGCCCGGAAGCCATAGTTGGCGGAGACGGAGGCGCCGATGAGCGGGCCGGTGACGTTACCAATATCGCGAAACGACTGGTTATAGCTGAAGATGCGGCCGGCGACCTGGCTGGTGGAGTTGTACACCAGCAGCGTTTGCACGGCCGGCAGCAGCGCGCCGTCGGCAGCGCCGAGCAGAAAACGCAGGACGCCCAGCTGCAGCGGCGTCTGGACGAATGACATCGGAATAAGCAGCAGAACGGAGAGGATCAGCGCCACGATGAGGATTTTTTCCGGCCCGATACGGTCCCCCAGCCTGCCGAGACGCGGGGCGCTGATCAGGGCGGCAACCCCGGGAACGGAGGCGATCATCCCGCTGATAAACGCAATATTGCTGATGTCCCCGCTCAGATCCCGCACGTACAGCGTCAGGATCGGGGCAATCGACCCGGTAGCAACCTGGATAATCAGGGTGGTGACGAACAGGCTGAGCACCAGTTTTGGGCTTTTCAGCGAGGAGAACACGTCTCTGGCGCTGAGCATCTCTTTTTTCGCCACCGGCACAAACTGCTCGCGGATGAAGAACAGCGTCAGGAGGAAGCAGATAAACAGGACGCTGGCGGTAAGAAAGAAGACGGCGCGCAGGCCCCACAGATCGGCGAGAAAACCACCGGCCAGCGGGCCAAGCAGGGCGCCGCTGACGGCCCCGGTTGAGAGCGTTCCCAGCGCCCAGCCGCTTTTCTGGCGAGGGATTTGGGTCGCGATAAGGGCATTGGCGTTCGGAATAAAGCCGCCTAACAATCCCAGCAGCGCGCGCAGCACCAGAAATTGCCAGATATTTTGCGCCAGTCCCATCAGCATCATGACGATAGCCATTCCGAGAGCGGAACGTAGCAGCATGATTTTTCGACCTTTTCGGTCGGCAAGCCCGCCCCAGAACGGTGAGGCAACGGCGGAGAAAAGAAAGGTAATGCTGAAGACCAGCCCAGACCACATATTGAGGGCGCCGTGGCCCGTGACGCCGAGCTGTTCAACGTAAAGCGGAAGGAACGGCATAACCAGGCTGAACGCCGCGCCGGTCAAAAAACAGCCGAACCAGGTGACGGTAAGATTGCGTTTCCAGTTAACAGGTATATCAGCAGACGACATAGGTTCCCACTGGCCTGCGCCGCAGGTCAAAAGTTGAAAATATGAGCCTGCTAATTATGCGCCTGAGAAACGGTTGCCGCAATGGAGGACCGCTTTTAATGCTAAGGGCGTGGCCCCCGAAACGGGGGCTTTGTGCGGAGTAACGGCGGTTATTCGTAGCGTGAAGGAACGCCGGGCGGGCGCGACTTGAAGCGGCGATGCATCCACATATACTGCTCCGGCGCCATCAGAATGCATTTCTCGACGATGTGGTTCATCCACACGGCGGTCGTTTGCGGGTCATCCAGCGGCGGATCGCACTCCGGCGGCAGAATAATCAGCTCATAGCCTTTGCCATCGGGCTTACGGCGCGGTACGAAGGGAACGATGCAGGCCTTCGACATTTTTGCCAGCATCCAGGTGCCGGAGGTGGTGGCGGCCTGGTCGACGGCGAAAAACGGCACAAAGACGCTGGAGGCCGGGCCGTAGTCGTGATCCGGCGCATACCAGATAACATCGCCTTTTTTCAGCGCCCGCACCATGCCCTTCAGATCCTTACGGTCGATCATATCCTTGTTGGAGCGCAGTCGCCCCCACGTCTGCAGCCAGTCGATGACCGGGTTATCATTCGGGCGATAGACGCCAATCCCCGGCTCATTCATCCCGAACATGCGGGCGCCCATTTCAAGGGTGAGGAAGTGGATACCGATCAGCAGAATGCCGCGTTTTTGCTCCTGCACGGCCCGGATATGTTCGACGCCAGTCGCATCCGTCCAGCGCGCAATGCGCCGCGCAGGCCAGAACCAGGCCATGCCGGTTTCCATCAGGCCCATGCCAACGGATTCAAAATTCTGTTTTACCAGCTGATGGCGCTCCTGCTCGCTCTTCTCGGGGAAGCAGAGCTCCAGGTTGCGGTAAGCAATTTTGGCCCGTCGGGTCATCAGGCGCATCGCGAGTCGACCCAGAGCGGTGCCCAGGCGATAAATCAGCGGATAGGGAAGCTGGACAACCAGCCACAGCAGGCCAATTCCTGGCCAAAGCAGCCAATAACGCGGGTGCAGTAACGCCGCGGAAAATTTAGGTAAATGGGTCATCTCATACCTGTTTAATTAAGCAACGCGTTCTATTATCGCATTTTTTTATGGTTCAGCCAAAACGACTGGCCCAGGTGGCATTTATTGTTAAATCATAGCGAATGTTGCTGTAAAAAATGTAGCTTGAAATGTATGGATGTAAATTAATGCCGTTTACTATATGATGCCGGCCGTTTGTTTTACTCATTTTTATGTCGAGCAGGTACACCATGCCAGTGTTACATAACCGCATTTCAAATGAGACGTTAAAAGCGCAGATGTTGGCCGAGACCGAGCCGCGCACGACGATCTCTTTCTATAAGTACTTCACCATCGTTGATCCACAAGCGACGCGCGACGCCCTGTGGATTGCGCTCACTAAGCTGAACGTGTTTGGCCGTATTTACCTGGCCCACGAAGGGATCAATGCGCAAATCAGCGTACCGCAAAGCCGCGTTGAGGCCCTGCGCGAGTATCTGTACGCGTTCAACCCGGCGCTGGAAGGGCTGCGAATGAACATCGCTCTCGACGACGACGGGAAATCGTTTTGGGTGCTGCGCCTGAAGGTGCGCGACCGAATTGTCGCCGATGGTATCGACGATGAGACGTTTGATGCCTCTAACGTGGGTGACTACCTGAAAGCTGCGGAAGTTAACGCGATGCTGGATGACCCCGAAGCGATCTTTATCGATATGCGCAACCATTACGAATACGAAGTGGGGCATTTCGAGCAGGCGATGGAAATTCCCGCCGATACTTTCCGCGATCAGCTGCCGAAAGCGGTTGAGATGATGCAGGAGCATAAAGATAAAAAAATCGTTATGTACTGTACCGGCGGCATCCGCTGCGAAAAAGCCAGCGCGTGGATGAAGCACAACGGCTTCAGCAAGGTCTGGCACATCGAAGGCGGCATTATTGAGTATGCGCGTCGCGCGCGCGAGCAGGGTCTGCCGGTGCGTTTTATCGGTAAAAACTTTGTTTTCGATGAGCGCATGGGCGAGCGTATTTCTGACGACGTTATCGCGCACTGCCATCAGTGCGGCGCGCCCTGCGATAGCCACACCAACTGCCTGAACGACGGCTGCCATCTGCTGTTTATCCAGTGTCCGAGCTGTGCGGAGAAGTTTGCCGGATGCTGCAGCGAATCCTGCATGGAGGAGCATAAGCTGCCGGAAGAGGAGCAGCGTCAGCTGCGGGCCGGGCGTGAGAACGGGAATAAGATCTTCAATAAATCTCGCGGGCGTCTGAATACTAAGCTGGGGATCCCGGATCCTGAGCCTTCAGAAAAACCATAGCCAGACAAGGTCGATGATGGCCAGCAGCAGCCACAGCGCGAGATAAATCATAAAATGCTCGCGGATGTTGTTGATCAGTAAGTCATACAGGCGACGCATAAGATCTCTCAGTCATAAACGGCCTCCGGTGAGGCCGTTTTTTTATTGGTGCGGTGGCAGCGCCGCGGGGTGGCTATTATTGCTGAAAGCGCGCCAGTGAGAAGGGGGTCAGATCAAAAGCCGGCGATTCTCCCCGGGCAAACTGGACGGCAATTTCGCCCAAAACCGGAGCAAATTTAAAGCCATGACCGCTTAATCCGCTAATCAGCAGCGTTTGCGGATGACCGGGGAGAGTATCGATAATGAAGTCCTCATCCGGCGTATTGTCGTAGGTGCAGGATGCGCCGTGCAGGCAGCCGCCGATGCCGGGCAGGACGTTGCGCAGAAAATTGAACGATTCCGAGCCGTCCGTCGCCACGCTGCCAAACGGCGTGCGTTCTTCCGCGGTGGAGATGAGCTGCCCGCCGTTGTGCTTGCCGATTTTGAGTTCATTATCTTCCGCCGGGAAGCCGTAGAACTGATCGCCGTTGGGCAGTTCGCCGGTAAACGCCGGAAAATTGTTTTTGCTGCTGTAGCGGCCATCGGCCTGGAACCAGGCGAAGATTTTGCGCACCGGCTGAACCGGCAGCTCAGGCAGCAGGCGGGTCACCCAGGTACCGGCGCTGATCAACAGCTTTTTAGCGCTGTACTGGCCATCCGCGGTGTCGATAGTGACGCCATCCTGATGATGATGGATCGCGGTGACCGGACAGTTGAACAGCTGCGCACAGCCCGCTTCACGAGCCAGGCGAATCCAGGTTTCAATGGCCAGTTCGCTGCGCAGGACGCCTGATGCTGGTTCAAATACCCCGCGATAGCCCTCAGGCACGCGAATTTCCGGCCAGCGGGCCATAATGGCCTGGGCGTCCATCTCTTCAACGTTGAGCGCAAATTCACGAGCGCTGTTCATGACGTTAGTGAGAAACGCGGAATCCGCCGGGCCGAGGTTGATCACCCCGGTACGTTCAAAAACGGCTTCACCGCTGAGGGCGGCTAGTTCGTCCCAGAGCTGCTGCGCCCGCAGCACCAGAGGGACGTATCTTTCACCTTCACCATAGGCGTGGCGGATAAGACGCGTGTTGCCGTGATGGCTGCCTTCCTGGTGCGGAGGCTGGTGGGCGTCGGTCATCAGGACGTTGAGTCCTGCGCGACGGGCATAATAGCCTGCGGCGGCGCCGGTTGAGCCGCTGCCGATAATGATGAGGTCGTATTGCATGGTATGTTCCGGGTTTTTGCTTTATTAGCAGGGTAATTAACAACCCGTACTTATACAAGCCCGAAAATAAATCAGGCACCAACCGGTGCCTGTTTAGTTAGAGTATATGGATGACAGCAGAATCACTAATGTCTGCGGTACTCATTTACCTGGTATTCACCTGCTTCAATCTTCGCAATGCCGGCTTCAAGAATAGAAATAAATTGACGTGCGACGTCCGTCGTCAGCCATAAAGTCTGGCCAATTTCAGCTTCATTACTGCTTTCATGAGTGGGGTTCTGGTAGTGCAGGCGCAACATCAGCGCGTCGTAGCTATCTACGGTGCTGATGTCCCATCCGACGAGGGGATGGGTCTGGATGACTTCATTATTCTTTTCCATCATAACCCCTTATTCATATGTTAAAAGACAACAATTCTCGAGGTTTAATGCATATTTTTTGAAGCAAGTTAATTATATCAGCAGTTAAGAATAAACTCGAGAAATTAACGCGAACGGGGCGAGCTTTTCTCTTTTTGACGCTTTTTTGCGCAAATTTTGTACCGCGGTACGTTATTTTTTAAGGAAATTATCAGGGATTAAAGAAAAATCCGAGTATCAGACGGAGGGAATAAAAAAGCCGGGGCGACCCGGCAAAAGAAGCACAATGAGGGAGCAAATTAATTTGCTGTACCGGTCAGACTTCGAACCGCATGAGTATTGGGCAGGCAAAAGCTTCGGCTAACAGCCTGAGGCGTTCTGCGCTGCCGCTTTCATGCGCCCGGGTGACTCAGGGTACGTCGTGGATAAACCAGTCATCAGCGCTTTCCCAGGTTTCTTGCAGGATTTCGCTTATCCGGTCTTTATCTTCTTTAAGGCCACCGATAACGGAAAGATTGTTACCGGTGGCGAAGCGTACGGTTACCTGGCTTGGTTCAGCCGGGAACTGCAGATCGATACGTCGGGAGAGTTCATTATTCAGCGCTTCTAAAGCGCCGCTCGGTAAGGCTGTGGTTTTGGCGATAGACACTTCGATGCGCATGATTGCCCCCTGTGTAATGTACTGTTTATTTATACAGTATCGTTTTTGTATTTACAACAGAGGGCGGCGTTTTATTTTTTCATCGTCCAGCGTATGGTTTCACCGGCCAGGAAGGGGACCAGCGTGTCGCCCGGCAGTGCGATGCTTTCTGCCACAACGCTCTCTTCGCGCACCAGCTCAACAAAGCTCTCATTGACCGGCAGACCGTAGAAGCGCGGGCCGTTAAGCGAACAAAATGCTTCGAAGTGCTGCAGCGCATTCATCTCTTCGAACACCGTTGCGTAGCTACCCAGCGCGGTTGGCGCATTAAAGCAGCCGGCGCATCCGCAGCTGGTTTCTTTACGATGACGCGCGTGCGGCGCGGAGTCGGTACCGAGAAACGCGCGGGTAAAGCCGCTGGCGACCAGCTCGCGCAGGGCCTGCTGGTGAATATTACGTTTCAGAATCGGCAGGCAGTAAAGGTGCGGACGAATACCGCCGACCAGCATGTGATTACGGTTAAACATCAGATGCTGTGGCGTAATGGTGGCGGCCAGCAGTTCGTTGCCATCGCGAACGTACTCTGCGGCATCCTTGGTGGTGATATGTTCGAACACCACTTTCAGACCCGGCAGGCGCTGGCGCAGCGGCTCCATCACCGTTTCGATAAAGCGCGCCTCGCGATCGAAGATATCGATCTCCGCGTGCGTCACTTCGCCGTGTACCAGCAGCGGCATGCCGAGTTTTTGCATACGCTCAAGCACCGGCATAATGGCATCGATGCTGGTCACGCCGTGGCTGGAGTTAGTGGTGGCATTGGCCGGGTACAGTTTAGCCGCGGTAAAAACGCCGGCCTCAAATCCGCGCTCCAGCTCGGCTGGATCGAGCGTATCGGTCAGGTAGCAGGTCATCAGAGGGGTAAAATCATGCCCGGCGGGCACGGCGTTAAGGATCCGCTGGCGATAGGCGACGGCGGCTTCAACGGTGGTGACAGGCGGCGCCAGATTCGGCATCACGATCGCCCGACCATAAAACTCGCTGGTGTAAGGCACGACGGTTTCCAGCATATCGTCATCGCGCAGATGGATGTGCCAGTCGTCAGGGCGACGGATTTTCAGTACCTGGGGTTGTGCTGTCATGGAAGGCTCCGGCTAATAGGTTCAGTCATCAGGGCTGTTTTTCACCGGGCACAAAGGATAAGCGTAAACGTTTTCCTTTGCATCAACTTCCGTAAAAAAACGGGCGCCCTGGCGCCCGCGATGTTAATTGGTGAAGGGGATGATTATCTCACCCGGCTTAACCTCAATGCCTTTAGCGTACTTTTTCGCCAGCGCTTCACCGGTGCTGGCGTCTTCGCGCAGAACGTAGGCGGGCTGCTGGTTAAAATAGCTGCGCAGGGATTGGTTCAGGTAGGGGATCAGCGTCTGCACTACCGACTGCAGCTTCTCCGGCGCGACTTTCGCATCGACGACTTCCATCTCCTGCAGGAAGATCGCCCCTTTTTCCTTATTGAATACCGGCAGCGCTTTAAGCTTAAGGTCAATAGTGGCTTTTTGATTACCGAACAGCGAATTGAGATCCAGATTGGCAACGCCGCTGAGGGTCACTTTATTCGGCTCCTCGCGACCAATCGCGCTGGTTAAATCGTGCAGTTCGATATGCGCATCCGCCACGCCCGGCAGGCCGATATCCTTGGCGAAGTGGTTACGTTTCTGCAGCGCCTGATTAATTTCCTGTTCGCTTATCGAATACTGCGTAAGCTGGTTACAGCCGCTCAGGAGGCCGCTAACGATAAGCGCGGCCACGATAAACATCTTTTTCATTGGGTTCCTTAACGTAATGCCATGGGCTCATCCTGACACAAAGCAGCATGGCCTGCCAGCACCGTAGGCGCTAGCGGAAAATGCTGAAAATCAGCCTGGCTTTACGCAGCGACTCAGGTTCGTGGCTCGAGCATTCCGGAGGCCGAACGCCTGGCGCTGAACTGCCACCACAGGGCGATAAAGGTGATAAAGCCGATAATACCCAGCATCAGCCACGGTAGCTCCGGCTGGTTGAGCGCTTTACCGGCGTCAAACAGCCACCCGCCGCCGGCGTAGCCGAAGGCCCCGCCAAAGGCCAGCCCCAGTCGACTGAAGCCCATGTAGCTGCCGCGCGCGCGGGCGTCGGCCAGCGACGCGCCCAGGGTTTCACGCGCCGGCTCCGCGATAATCGAGCCCATATAGAAAATGCAAATCAGCGTAAACAGCTGCTGCAGGTTGCTGGTTAAACCAATCGGCAGCATGGCGAGCGTCATGACCAGCAGACCGGCCATCAGCCGATGCTCCAGCCGATAGCGCTTTTCACTCCAGCGGGCAATCGGATACAGCAGCGTCAGCGATATCGTCGCTTCAATGGCATACATCCATTTGACCGCAGAAGGGGAGCCCGCGATGTCGTTGACCATAATCGGCAGCATCAGCATGACCTGCACCGCCAGCATGTAATAGCCGGTTAGCGTCAGAACATAGGTTACGAAGCGCCTGTCGCGCAGCACGCGCCCCAGCCCTTCGCGCACCGGCGTTTTCACCGTCGACAGCTTCCAGGCCGGGAGATACCAGGCGTTGAAGCTGGCGCAGGCGACAAACAGCGCCGCGCCTACGCTGCACACGAGGCGGAAATCGTACTGTAACAACCAGCTGCCGAGCAGGGCGCCGATGACCGCGCCGGCGCTGTCCTGCATCATCAGGAGCGAAAAGAAGCGACCGCGCTGATGCGGGCGCACCAGCTTCACCACCAGCGCCGCGCGCGGCGGGTCAAACAGCGTTCCGCCGAGGCCCGAGAGAATGCAGGATAGCCAGAGCACCCACGGCTCATGGGCCACCGCCATCGCGGCAAAGCCGCCCGCGCGCATCAGCATACCGGTGACGATCATCGGCTTGGCGCCGAAACGGTCGGCAACCGCGCCACCAAAAATCCCCAGACCCTGCTGGACCAGCTGGCGCAGGCCGAGGGCGATACCGACCATCAGCGCGGCCCAGCCCATCTGGTCGACAAAGCGAATGGAAATCAGCGGGAAGACGACAAAAAAGCCGAGAACGACCAGCATGTTGTCGACCAACAGGAAGTATTTACCCAGGCTCCTTGCCTGCGATACGCGGGACATTTCCCCTCCTGGGAAAATAAAGATTAGCCCTACTAGTTTGCGGGGAAGCCCGGGCGTTTCCCAGCGTACTTGCGACAATATTTTTTTATCAAAAAGCAAGTTTGATAGAGGCTATTCATCGAAAAAGGGAGATGGTGCAGAAAATGGTATGTTGCTGTTTTCACTCCGTCGTTCAGGACAGGTATAGTGAAGGGAGCAGGGTAATAAGTCAGGGGAACAGGAGAGGGGAATGTTTGGCTACCGCAGTAACGTACCAAAGGTGCGTTTGACGACGGACAGGCTGGTGACGCGGCTGGTCCACGATCGTGACGCCTGGCGTCTGGCCGACTACTACGCGGAGAATAAAGGGTTCTTAAAACCCTGGGAGCCGGTGCGCGACGACAGCCACTGCTACCCCTCCGGCTGGCAGGCGCGCTTGTCGATGATTTCGGAGTTTCATAAGCAGGGCTCGGCGTTCTATTTTGCGCTCCTCGATCCGCAAGAGAAGGAGATAGTCGGCGTGGCGAATTTTTCGAACGTGGTGCGCGGCTCGTTTCATGCCTGCTACCTCGGCTACTCCATCGGTGAGAAGTGGCAGGGGCAGGGGCTGATGTTTGAAGCGCTGACCTCGGCAATTCGCTATATGCAGCGCACGCAGCATATTCATCGCATTATGGCCAACTATATGCCGCACAATCAGCGCAGCGGCGATTTGCTGGCGCGTCTTGGCTTTGAAAAAGAGGGTTACGCCAAAGATTATCTGTTAATCAATGGCCAGTGGCGTGACCACGTATTGACGGCGTTGACGACACCGGACTGGATCCCGGGTCGCTAAGGAGAGATCATGAAATATCAGTTAACCGCGCACGAAGCGCGCGTTATTGGCTGCCTGCTGGAAAAACAGGTCACGACGCCGGAGCAGTATCCTCTATCGGTCAACGCGGTGGTGACCGCCTGTAACCAGAAAACCAACCGGGAGCCGGTGATGTCGCTCAGTGAAAGCGATATTCAGGATCTGCTGGATACGCTGGTCAAGCGCCACTATCTGCGTACGGTGAGCGGGTTTGGCAATCGGGTGACCAAATACGAACAGCGATTTTGCAATTCCGAGTTCGGCGATCTGAAGCTGACGCCGGCGGAGGTCGCGGTGGTCACGACGCTGCTGCTGCGCGGCGCGCAGACGCCGGGCGAACTGCGCAGCCGGGCGCAGAGAATGTATGAATTCAGCGATATGGCGGAAATCGAAAGCGTGCTTGAGAAGCTGGCAAGCCGTGATGACGGCCCGTTCGTCGCGCGTCTGCCTCGCGAACCGGGGAAACGCGAATGCCGCTATATGCATCTGTTCTGCGATGATATGGATTCGCTTATCACGGCGGTAGAAGCGGTATCGCCGTCGGGAGACGATCTCCAGACCCGGGTTGAGGTGCTGGAGGCCGAAGTGGCGGAACTAAAAGAGCGGCTGGCATCGCTGTTGGCCCATCTGGGGGATTAATCGTGACGGCGAAACTACGCGTTGGAGTGGTGGGACTGGGTGGCATTGCGCAGAAGGCCTGGCTGCCGGTATTAGGCGCCGCGGACGGCTGGACGCTGCAGGCGGCCTGGTCACCGGGTAAAGAGAAGGCGCTACGTATCTGCGAAACCTGGCGCATTCCCTATGCAGATTCCCTGGAGCAGCTGGCGGCGCAGTGTGATGCGGTATTTGTTCATACCTCGACGGCCTCGCACTTTGAGGTCGTCAGCCGGCTGCTTAACGCCGGGGTGCACGTCTGCGTGGATAAACCGCTGGCGGATAAGCTCAGCGAAGCCGAATCCTTGGTTGAGCTGGCCGCTCGCCGCGGGCTGACGCTGATGGTAGGATTTAACCGCCGCTTTGCTCCGCTTTATCGTGAGCTGAAAGCGCATCTGGACGATGCCGCCTCGCTGCGTATGGATAAGCATCGTGGCGACAGCGTCGGTCACGACCTGCGCTTTACCCTGCTTGATGACTACCTGCACGTGGTCGATACCGCGCTGTGGCTGGCGGACGGGAAGGCGCGTCTGAGCGGCGGCCTGCTGCAAACCACCGCCCAGGGTGAAATGCTCTATGCCGAACACCGCTTCAGCTCGCCGCAGCTGGAGGTGACCACCAGCATGCACCGGCGCGCCGGCAGCCAGCGGGAGTGGGTTCAGGCGGTCACCGACGGCGGCCTGTATGAAGTTCGTGATATGCGCGAGTGGCAGGAAGAGCGCGGCCAGGGTGTGGTTCAGCGTCCGGTTCCCGGCTGGCAAACGACCCTCGAGCAGCGCGGCTTTGTGGGCTGCGCGCGTCATTTTATTGAATGCGTGCAAAATCAGACGGTTCCCGAAACCGCAGGCGAACAGGCGCTGCTGGCCCAGCGCATCGTTGAAAAGCTGTGGCGCGAGGCGATGAGCGAATAATTCGTTGTAACATCTGGCAGTAGTAATTCATGACGAACCCGGTAGACTATCGCCACTTTCCAGCGCCCGCCATTGCGGGCGTTTTACTTCAGGGTTGTGGAAAACACCTCAATGAACCTTTTAAAATCACTGGCGGCAGTCAGTTCGATGACCATGTTTTCGCGCGTGCTGGGCTTTGCGCGAGACGCCATCGTCGCGCGTATTTTTGGTGCGGGAATGGCAACGGACGCCTTTTTTGTGGCGTTCAAATTACCGAACCTGCTGCGTCGCATTTTTGCCGAAGGCGCGTTTTCTCAGGCGTTTGTGCCGATACTGGCTGAATATAAAAGCAAGCAGGGCGAAGACGCCACCCGCGTATTCGTGGCCTATGTTTCGGGTCTTCTGACGCTGGTTCTGGCGGTAGTAACCCTCCTCGGCATGCTGGCCGCTCCCTGGGTCATCACCGTGACCGCGCCAGGGTTTGCCGACTCCCCGGATAAATTTGCGCTGACGACGCAGCTGCTGCGCATCACCTTCCCCTATATTTTGCTGATCTCGCTGGCCTCATTAGCCGGCGCGATCCTCAATACCTGGAACCGTTTTTCCGTTCCCGCCTTTGCGCCCACTTTTCTTAACGTCAGCATGATTGGCTTTGCGCTATTTGCGGCGCCGTATTTCCACCCGCCGATGCTGGCAATGGCGTGGGCGGTCACCGTCGGCGGCGTACTGCAGCTGGCCTATCAGCTGCCGCATTTGAAAAAAATTGGCATGCTGGTGCTGCCGCGTATCAACCTGAAAGACGCCGGTGCGGTACGGGTGGTGAAGCAGATGGGGCCGGCGATCCTCGGCGTGTCAGTTAGCCAGATTTCGTTGATTATCAACACAATATTCGCGTCTTTCCTCGTTTCCGGCTCGGTATCCTGGATGTACTACGCCGATCGTCTGATGGAGTTTCCATCCGGCGTGCTGGGCGTGGCGCTGGGGACAATTCTGCTGCCGTCGCTGTCAAAAAGCTTTGCCAGCGGTAATCATGATGAGTACTGCCGGTTGATGGACTGGGGGCTGCGCCTGTGCTTCCTGCTGGCCTTGCCGAGCGCGGTGGCGCTGGGGATCCTCGCGAAGCCGCTGACGGTAGCGCTGTTCCAGTACGGTAAATTTAGCGCCTTTGATGCGGCAATGACCCAGCGCGCGCTGGTGGCCTATTCCGTCGGGCTGATGGGGCTGATTGTCGTTAAGGTTCTGGCGCCGGGGTTCTACTCGCGCCAGGATATTAAAACGCCGGTTAAAATCGCCATTGTCACCCTGATTATGACTCAGGTGATGAACCTGATCTTTATCGGCCCGCTGAAGCATGCCGGCCTGTCGCTCTCTATCGGGCTTGCCGCCTGCCTCAACGCCGCGCTGCTCTACTGGCAGCTGCGTAAGCAAAAAATATTCACCCCACAGCCGGGCTGGTTTACCTTCCTGCTGCGTCTGGTGATTGCGGTGCTGGTGATGTCTGCGGCGCTGCTTGGGATGATGTATATCATGCCGGAGTGGTCCCAGGGGACCATGCCGTTCCGTCTGCTGCGCCTGATGGCGGTGGTGGGGGTTGGCGTGGTGGCCTATTTTGCCAGCCTGCTGCTGCTGGGCTTCCGGGTGAAAGAGTTCGCCCGACGCACGGCCTGAAGCTAAACTCCGGGTAGAAACAGACCCGTTCCGCAGCGCGGAGCGGGTTTTTTTATTGCCCCGCGCGCTGTAGCGCCGCGATCCGCGCGTTTTCCAGCAGGCGAATCGCAAGGGCGATAGCGCCCGCGGCCACGGCCAGGATCACCACGCCGCTCCAGCCGGCTATCACGTACAGTTTGCTGCCGAGCACGGAACCGAGCGACATGCCAATAAAGACGCCGGTGAACAGCAGGGCGTTCAGCCTGCCGCGGGCCTGCGGCTCCAGACCGTACACCAGGTTCTGGTGCGCCACGAGGCTTGACTGCAGACCAAGGTCGAAGCCAATAGCCGAGATAGCGATCAGCGCCAGCTGGCCGTGGGGCGGCAGTACCGGCAGCAGGAACATCAGGGCAAAAGAGACGGTAACCAGCGCTGCGCCCAGCTGGGTGACTTTCCCGGCGCCATATTTATCCGCCAGGCCGCCGGCCAGCGGCGCGGCGAGCGCTCCTGCGGCCCCGGCGATGCCGAATCCGCCGGCAACGGCGCTGCCCATCTGATAGCGTTCGAGCAGCATGACCGCCAGCGTTGACCAGAAGGCGCTGAAGGCGATGGAGAGAAAGCCCTGTGCCAGCGCGGCGCGGCGCAGGGCCGGGTAGAGCTGCCAGAGATGCGCCATCGACTTCATCAGCTGCGGATAGCTGAGGGTCGAGTGAATTTCAAACCGCGGCACCACGCGCCACATCAGCAGGCCAATCAGCGCGATGCTAACCGCCGCAGCCTGGTACATCATCCGCCAGCCAAACAGCGCGCCGACCACGCCGCTCACCGTTCTTGAGAGCAGGATACCCAGCAGCAGGCCGGTCATGACGGTGCCCACCATTTTCCCCTGTTTCCCCGCCGGGGCGAGGATTGCGGCCGCCGGAACGATGTCCTGGGCCATCGTCGCCGCCATCCCGATCAGCAGGCTGACAATCAGCAGGGAAGTGAGCTGCCCCGTCAGGCTACACAGCAGCAGGAGCACGGCCAGCGCGGCGCTTTTGAGTAAAATCAGCGTACGGCGGTCATGGCGATCGCCGAGCGGCAGAAGAAACAGAATGCCTAGCGCATAGCCCGCCTGTGTCAGGGTTGGAACCAGCCCCATGCCTTCGACGCTGAGATGCAGATTGGCGCCCATTAATGGCAGCAGCGGCTGGGCGTAGTAAATAGAGGCGACGCTAAAGCCTGCGCCAAGAGCGAGTATGAAGATAATCCAGCCGGCTTCGCGGGAGGATAGTGTTGTCGGTGCCATGATAAAGCCCTCGTAGATGCGATGGCGCTATTTTTCCCTGAATCAGGCTGGTGCGGTAGATAGCGTGGTGGTAAAACGGTTATACGCAAAACGTATAGGCATAGTAAATATGAAGCGGCAGGAACGTATAGACCGGATTGAACTGATGCGCACCTTTATTCGAATCGTCGAAGCCGGTTCGCTTTCTGCCGCCGCGCTTCAGCTGAACACTACCCAGGCGACGGTGAGCCGGCGCCTGCAGTCGCTGGAAGGCCTGCTGGGCAGTAAGCTGATTCTGCGAACCACCCATGCGATGAAGCTGACCGACGACGGCGAGCGCTGCTATCAGCATGCGCGTCGGGTGGTCGATGCGTGGCTGGCGCTGGAAGACGATCTGAGCATTGCCGATGACCGGCCCGTCGGCGTGCTGCGGGTACGTGCGCCGCACGCTTTTGGTCAGCAGCAGTTGCTGGGGCCGCTGGTCAGCTTTCTGCAGCGCTATCCGCAGCTGTCCGTAGAGTGGATGCTGAATGACAAAACCGTCGATTTTCTCAGCGATAATATCGATTGTGCGATTCGCGTGGGGGCCGAAGTGGACCCTGAGACGGTGTCAGTGCTGCTGGCTGAGGTGCCGCGCAGCGTGGTTGCCGCTCCCTCACTGCTGGCGCGCTACCCGACATTAGAAACGCCCCAGGAGATGTCGCAGCTGCCGTGGGTGGCGATCAGCACCTTTTATCAGCATGAGGTGAAATTATTCCATCAGGAGTGTAATCAGCAGCAGGCCTTCGGCATCGTGCCGTGCCTGAGTACCGATAGCGTGTACGTGGCGCGCAATACCGCGCTGGCGGGATTGGGGGTGGCTATCGTTTCAAGCTGGGCGGTGGTGGGGGATATCGCCGCCGGGCGGCTGGTCGAACCGTTTCCGCAGTGGCGAGCGTCTTCCCTGCCGGTCCATCTGGTTTATCCGTGGGCGCGGTACTATCCGACCCGTTTACGTAAGTTTCTCGACCTGATGCGCGAGGTTATGCCGCAGGTTGCGGGCATGCAGCGTCCGGAAGGGGAATAAAAAAAACCGGCCATATAGGCCGGTTTTTTTAGGCTTAACGCTTACTCGACGGACCGTGGGCGGGTAGGTTCCGCAGTAGCCTGATGAGTTGCGCTATGGCCGCCGGCAGAGCCTTTGCCATCGAACGCGAACGACGGACGAACCCAATCGCTGCGACGCGGTGCTTCCGGTTCGTAAGCCGGAGCCGGGGCGCGGGTCATCGGTGCGGTAGCGTGGCGCTCAGAAACGATAACCGCTGCAGCGACGGGAGCTGGCGCCACCGCGGCGACAGGGGCCGGAGCCGCTGCTGCCGGCGTTTCGTCAACAACCTGCGGCGCTGCCGCTTCTTCCGCTGCCACCACCGCTGCTGCTGTCGGCGCTTCGTCAACGCCCTGCGCAGCTACGGTTTCTTCCACTTCAGCCGGTGCGGCTGTCTGGATTGCCGGTGCTTCGTCAACGACGGCGGCTTCAGGCTCGGCGGCAACCTGCTCAACCTCGGCGGCTTCGTCTGCGGCTGCAGATTCAGCGGCGACGGCTGGCTCAGCTACGTCTTCAGCTTCAACTTCAACTTCAACGGCGGCTTCAGCTACGGTCTCAGCAACGACTTCCTCAGGCGCCGCCTGCGGTTCGCTGGCAACAACCTGCTGAGCCGGTTCTGGCGCTTCGGCTTCGCTGGCGGCGACGTCGGTCACTACCGGGGCGATGACTTCAGCTACTGCCGGTTCGCTAACGCTCTGCTCAGCGATAGCGACTGGCGCCGCGGCTTCGGCAACCAAAGCCTGAACCTGCGGCTCTTCCTGCTGCTGGTCCTGCGGACGGGCAACCGGGTAGCGGATCCAGATTTTACCTGAAGCCATTTCCGGCGATGCGCAGGCTACGGTCAGCGGCATCGGCGATTGGGTCGGATAACGCTCGTCGCGGTAACGACGACGACGCTGGCCGCTGACGCGCAGATGACGCGGCGAACGACGAGAGCGACGTGGCATACCGTTAGCATCACGAGATTCGCCGTTCTCTTCGTGCTCGACGTGAGTCTCAACCACCGCCGGCAGGTCAACTTTCGCCAGTTCAGTACGCGGTGCCGCGACTGCTGGCTGCGCTTTCTCAACCACAGCTTCAGCTGCCTCTACGGCGACTTCCGCTACCGCAGATTCGATGCGAACCTTCTGGGCCAGCTGGCGAGGTTTACGACGCGGCATGTTCTGAACGCGCTCTTCCTGCTCAGCTTCCGGCAGAACAACTGGCTCATCCTGTGCTTTAACTGCTTCCAGCGGTGCCTGACGCTTATCGTCATTATTACGACGACGGTTACGTTCACGGCGCGGCGGCTGCTCGTCGCGGGATTTCGCTTTTTCCGCTTCGTCGCCGGTAGCCTGGCGAGGTTCGCGCTGCTCGGCGTTCTGCTGCTGTTTCTCACGACGGTTACGGCGGTTTTCCTCGCGAGATTCGCGGGACTCACGGCCTTCACCATTATCGGCGCGATTATCGCGGTCAGCACGGTTATCGCGGTTGTCACGATTTTCCCGGTTATCACGACTATCGCGGCCTTCGCGATTGTCACGACGATCGTTACGATCGCGGCGATTATTAGAACGTGGTTTACGACGTTCCTGCTGGCGTTCCGGCTTCTCTTCGGCTTTTTTCTCTTCCTGGACTTCAGCCGGTTTGGCTTCTTCCGTACCGGAGAAGAGGTTTTTCAATGCGCCAAAGAAGCGGGAGAGCAGGCCAGGCTGAGCCGGGGCTGAGGCAGCGGCCGCGGTCGGGGCGCTGGCGGCTACAGCGACGGCTGCAGGCTCTTCATGCGCGGGCGCCGGCGGAGCATCCGGCATCACGAAGGTTGCCAGAGCCGGCTGTTCCGGACGTTTACGTTCCGCCGGTTCTTCATCAGCCGGCAGAGCCATCTCTTCTTCATGCAGCTTCGGCAGCAGATAGCTCAGGGTAGAGGTCTCTTCGCCTTTGCGCACGCGCAGCACGGAATAGTGCGGGGTTTCCATCTGGTCGTTTGGCACGATGATCACGCGCACGTCGCCCTGACGGGTTTCGATAGCGCTTACCGCCGCACGTTTTTCGTTCAGCAGATAGGAGGCGATTGGCACAGGAACGATCGCGTGAACTTCCTGGGTGTTCTCTTTCAGCGCTTCTTCTTCAATCAGGCGCAGAATGGAGAGCGACAGGGATTCGTTATCGCGTACGGTGCCGGTGCCGCTACAGCGCGGGCAGACGTGATGGCTGGATTCGCCGAGCGACGGGCTCAGGCGCTGACGCGACATTTCCAGCAGGCCAAAGCGAGAAATATGGCTGATCTGGATGCGCGCGCGATCCTGACGAACGGCTTCGCGCAGGCGGTTTTCCACCGCACGCTGGTGGCGTACCGGGGTCATATCGATAAAGTCGATAACGATCAGACCGCCGAGGTCGCGCAGGCGCAGCTGGCGGGCAATTTCGTCGGATGCTTCAAGGTTGGTGTTGAAGGCGGTTTCTTCGATGTCGCCGCCGCGGGTTGCGCGGGCGGAGTTGATATCGATCGCGGTCAACGCCTCGGTGCTATCGATGACGATAGAGCCGCCGGACGGCAGACGAACTTCACGCTGGAAAGCGGATTCGATCTGCGACTCGATTTGGTAGTGGCTGAACAGCGGGATTTCACCGGTGTAGAGCTTAATTTTGCTGCTGAAATCCGGGCGACCCAGCGCGGCGATGTGCTGGCGAGCCAGCTCAAGCACTTTCGGGTTATCGATAAGAATTTCACCGATATCCTGACGCAGGTAGTCGCGGAACGCGCGCACGATAACGTTGCTTTCCTGGTGGATCAGGAACGGCGCCGGGCGGCTTTCAGCGGCTTTCTGGATAGCTTCCCAGTGCTTCAGGCGGAAGCTCAGGTCCCACTGCAGCGCTTCGGCAGATTTGCCGACGCCCGCGGTGCGCACAATCAGCCCCATTCCGTCCGGCAGCTCAAGGCTGGCCAGCGCTTCTTTCAGCTCTGTGCGATCGTCACCCTCGATGCGGCGGGAAATACCGCCGGCGCGCGGGTTATTCGGCATCAGTACCAGGTAGCTGCCTGCCAGGCTAATAAAGGTAGTGAGCGCGGCGCCTTTGTTGCCACGTTCTTCTTTATCAATCTGAACAATAACTTCCTGACCTTCACGCAGCACATCCTTAATGTTAGGACGGCCATGAGCGTTATAGTTGGCTGGGAAGTATTCGCGGGCAATTTCTTTAAGAGGGAGGAAACCATGACGCTCGGCGCCGTAATCAACAAACGCGGCCTCCAGGCTAGGTTCAATACGGGTGATTTTGCCTTTGTAGATGTTCGCTTTTTTCTGTTCGTGCCCGGGGCTTTCGATATCCAGGTCGTACAGGCGCTGCCCATCAACAAGGGCGACGCGCAACTCTTCCTGCTGAGTTGCGTTGATTAACATTCTTTTCATCGTAACTTACTCATTATTCTTACATTGACGACTAAGCTGCGGGCAGAGTAACGCCTTGCCGGGGGAAACCGATGGCCTCGTGTCTGTTTCACGTCGCCAACCTCACGGTTGTCGCGCGCTTAAGAGGCGCAGAGTGTCGGTCGCCTGCATTTCAAACGGAAACACAGCGCAATTGTCAGGGGAATTGCCTGGGATGTATCACCAGAGAAGATTCCATTTATACACTTCATGCTTCGAGTTGCTTCTGCACTGGCTGCGCTCGTTCATCCCTGTTACCTGGCGATGCAGGCTTCCGGGGATTCACTCTCTTGCTGCCTTGACGCATCTCGAATAATTTTGCGTATATTCTATCGTTTTTCACGTTGCAGGCGTGTTGGCTTAACCTGCTCATCACAATCATGCGATTATAATGAGCTCCCGGGGATACCCGGAGTCGACGCCTTCCTGCGACGTGAAATCCATAGAGCCTGTACCGGTAAGGACTGCAACCCGCAGCCCGCTAACTGTCTGAAAGATCAATACGTCTTACGCCATTGCTGCGTTGATGATCGGTCAGACAAAATTGGTCATTCCGCTAATCTCTTGTTCTAACAAGATTCAACACGGAAAACGGCATCATTATTCCATTGCTAAGCTTGTTATAGCAAGTTGACTTTTACCTTTTATCACCCGGTTACTCACAGTTTTATCACCTGCGTATACAGATTGTTCTAATAACAAACAAAACGACGATGATGCACACGATGAAAACCGGATAATGATAAATATAAGCATATAAAAATGAGTGGCGCTAATGCGTCGGGCTATTTAGAATCGCGCACCATGAAAACTGAGACCCCAACCGTGAAAATGGTTGCCATTACCGCTGATGAAGCGGGGCAACGCATCGATAACTTTTTGCGTACGCAGCTTAAGGGCGTACCGAAGAGCATGATTTATCGCATCCTGCGTAAAGGCGAGGTGCGGGTGAACAAAAAACGCGTCAAGCCTGAGTACAAGCTGGAAGCGGGCGACGAGATCCGTATTCCGCCGGTACGCGTTGCCGAGCGTGAGGAAGACGCGGTCTCCCCGCATCTGCAAAAAGTAGCGGCTCTGGCTGAGGTGATTCTGTATGAAGACGATCATATCCTGGTGCTCAATAAGCCTTCCGGCACCGCGGTTCACGGCGGCAGCGGCCTGAGCTTTGGCGTGATTGAAGGCCTGCGCGCGCTGCGGCCGGAAGCGCGCTTCCTTGAGCTGGTGCACCGTCTTGACCGCGATACCTCCGGCGTGCTGCTGGTGGCGAAGAAGCGTTCCGCGCTGCGTTCGCTGCATGAGCAGCTGCGTGAAAAGGGGATGCAAAAGGATTATCTGGCGCTGGTGCGCGGGCAGTGGCAGTCGCATACCAAAGTGGTACAGGCGCCGCTGCTGAAAAACATCCTGCAAAGCGGCGAGCGTATCGTGCGCGTCAATCAGGAAGGCAAGCCGTCGGAAACCCGCTTTAAGGTAGAAGAGCGCTTTACCGACGCCACTCTGGTGCGCTGCAGCCCGGTGACCGGTAGAACCCACCAGATTCGCGTGCACACGCAGTATGCCGGACACCCGATCGCATTTGACGATCGTTACGGCGATCGGGAATTTGATAAGCAGCTCACAGGCACCGGCCTCAATCGCCTGTTCCTGCACGCCGCGGCGCTGAAATTTACCCACCCGGGGACGGGGGAGGTGATGCGCGTTGAAGCGCCGCTGGATAGCCAGCTCAAACGCTGCCTGCAGGTGCTACGCGACAAGAAGTAACGGGACTCCGCCGCTTTCACCGCGCGGGCCGATGAGCCTGCGGCGGTGACTTTCAGGATACGGAACCGCGCATCAGGCTAGCAGCGGGTTATAGCCTTCTCTGCGCAGCATCTGACAAAGCGCAATCAGCGGCAGGCCAACCAGGGTGTTGGGGTCCCGGCCTTCTAAGCGCTCGAAAAGCGTGATCCCCAGCCCTTCGCTTTTAAAGCTCCCGGCGCAGTGCAGCGGGTTCTCTTTGCGCACGTAGGTCTCTATCTCCCGGTCGCTTAAATGGCGAAAATGAACGTCAAAGGGCTCACATTCGGTTTGCAGATGGCCGTTCGCCGAATTATAGAGCGCCAGCCCGGTGTAAAAGGTCACGATGGTGCCGCTGGCTTTTCTTAGCTGCCGGCGGGCGTTCTCTTCGCTATGCGGTTTACCGGTTATTTCGCCATCAAGGACGCAAACCTGATCGGAGCCTATAATTAAATGCTGCGGGTAGCGGGCGGCGAGAATTTGCGCCTTAGCCTGCGCCAGACGCACGACCAGCTGGCGAGCGGACTCTCCGGGGTGCGGCGTTTCATCGACTTCAGGCGCCGCGCATTCAAACGGTACCGCCAGTTTTTCCAGCAGCATCCGCCGCCAGGGTGAGGTCGACGCCAGGATAAGCTCAGACATATTTTTTCATCCACATATAGCGCTTCGAAGAGCATCATTTTAAACTATGGGCCGCAATGTGTGCGAATAAATGGCAAAAGGCAACCTGAGGCTGCCTTTTTCTTTGACTCTATGACATTACAAAGTTAATATGCGCGCCCTATGCAAAAAGTAAAATTACCCCTGACTCTTGACCCGGTTCGCACGGCTCAAAAACGCCTTGATTACCAGGGCATTTATGCTCGCGATCAGGTAGCACGTGTGGCCGATTCTGTAGTCAGCGTGGACACCGATGTGGAATGCAGCATGTCGTTCGCTATTGATAACCAGCGTCTTGCCGTTATAACCGGCGATGCGAAGGTTTCAGTAACCCTCGAATGTCAGCGTTGCGGGAAACCGTTCCCCCGTCATGTCTACACAACGTATTGTTTCAGCCCGGTCAGAAATGACGAACAGGCCGAAGCACTGCCGGAAGCGTATGAGCCGATTGAGGTTAACGAATTCGGTGAAATCGATCTGCAAGCGCTGGTTGAGGATGAAATTATTCTCTCCTTGCCTGTAGTTCCGGTGCATGATTCTGAACACTGTGAAGTGTCCGACGCGGACATGGTTTTTGGTGAACTGCCTGCAGAGGCACAGAAGCCAAACCCATTTGCCGTATTAGCCAGCTTAAAGCATAAGTAATTGAGGAGTAAGGTCCATGGCCGTACAACAGAATAAACCAACCCGTTCCAAACGTGGCATGCGTCGTTCCCATGACGCTCTGACCGCAGTCACCAGCCTGTCTGTAGACAAAACCTCTGGTGAGAAACACCTGCGTCACCACATCACTGCCGACGGTTTCTACCGCGGTCGCAAGGTTATCACTAAGTAATCACGCGATACTCTATGAATTTCGTGTTGCAGGAAGGCCGCGCAGTTAACGGTTCTGCAGCGTGAAGGACACCGAGTATAAGCGTGGTGAAGCTTAGTGAGGATTTCCCCAGGTAACTGGGGAATAACCGAACCGGGCAGCGACGATACCTTGACACGTCTAACCCTGGCGTTAGATGTCATGGGGGGCGATTTTGGTCCTTCCGTGACGGTGCCTGCAGCACTGCAGGCACTGATCTCTAATTCGCAACTCACACTTCTTTTAGTCGGCGACCCCGACGCCATCACGCCATTACTTGCCAAAGCTGATTTCGAACAACGTTCGCGTCTGCAGGTTATTCCTGCGCAGTCAGTTATTGCCAGTGATGCGCGACCCGCGCAGGCGATTCGCAGCAGCCGCGGAAGCTCAATGCGCGTGGCGCTCGAGCTGGTGAAAGAGGGGCGGGCACAGGCCTGCGTCAGCGCGGGCAATACCGGCGCGCTGATGGGACTGGCGAAATTATTGCTCAAGCCCATTGAGGGGATTGAGCGCCCGGCGCTGGTGACGATACTGCCGCACCAGCAGAAGGGTAAAACGGTGGTGCTGGATCTTGGCGCCAACGTCGACTGCGACAGCACAATGCTGGTGCAGTTTGCGGTGATGGGGGCGGTACTGGCGGAAGAAGTGGTCGGTATTGAAAATCCCCGCGTCGCGCTGCTGAATATTGGCGAAGAAGAAATGAAGGGCCTCAGCAGCATTCGCGACGCCGCAGCGGTTTTGAAAACGCTGCCGTCTCTCAACTATATAGGCTATCTTGAAGCCAATGAACTGTTGACGGGTAAAACCGACGTTCTGGTTTGTGATGGATTCACGGGCAACGTCACACTAAAAACAATGGAAGGTGTTGTCAGAATGTTTCTTTCGCTGCTGAAATCGCAGGGAGAGGGCAAAAAACGGTCGTGGTGGCTGCTGTTATTGAAACGTTGGTTACAAAAAAGCCTCGCAAGGCGATTCAGTCACCTCAACCCCGACCAGTATAATGGCGCCTGTCTGTTAGGATTGCGCGGTTCCGTGATTAAGAGTCATGGTGCTGCCAATCAGCGCGCCTTTAGCGTTGCAATAGAGCAGGCAGTGCAGGCGGTGCAGCGGCAGATACCTCAACGGATCGCCGCTCGCCTGGAATCTTTATACCCAGCAGGCTTCGAACTGCCGGGGGGCGGCAAAAACGGGAACTCCCGACAGCAAAGCGGGACGAACGAGCAGGACTGACGCCCCAGCGGTTTGAACAAGGCGGGTATGTTACCCAAGAGTGACTGAGCGTACATGTATACGAAGATTATTGGTACCGGCAGCTATCTGCCCGAGCAAGTGCGTACTAACGCCGACCTGGAAAAAATGGTAGATACGTCTGACGAGTGGATTGTCACCCGTACGGGTATCCGTGAACGTCGTATTGCCGCACCGAATGAAACCGTTGCTACGCTGGGTTTTGAAGCTGCAAAAAATGCGTTGGATATGGCGGGCGTTAAGCCGGAGCAAATTGGTCTGATTATTGTTGCGACCACCTCTGGCACCCACGCATTCCCAAGCTCGGCCTGTCAAATTCAGTCTATGCTGGGAATTAACGGCTGCCCGGCGTTTGACGTTGCTGCGGCCTGTGCCGGCTTCACCTACGCCCTGAGCATCGCCGACCAGTATGTCAAAAACGGCGCGGTAGACTACGCGCTGGTTATTGGCGCTGACGTTCTGGCGCGCACCTGCGATCCTGCCGATCGCGGGACGATCATTATTTTTGGCGATGGCGCTGGCGCCGTTGTGCTGGGGGCATCCGCCGAGCCGGGCATCATCTCGACCCATCTGCATGCCGACGGCCGCTACGGCGAGCTGTTAACGCTGCCGAACGCCGATCGCGTGGAACCGGAAAATCCGATCTATCTGACGATGGCGGGTAATGAAGTCTTTAAAGTGGCCGTGACCGAGCTGGCGCACATTGTTGATGAGACGTTAGCGGCGAACAATCTGGAGCGTACCGCCCTGGATTGGCTGGTACCGCATCAGGCTAACCTGCGTATTATCAGCGCGACGGCGAGAAAGCTCGGAATGTCGATGGATAACGTGGTGGTGACGCTCGATCGTCATGGCAATACCTCCGCCGCCTCCGTCCCTTGTGCGCTGGATGAAGCGGTGCGCGATGGCCGCATTCAGCGTGGTCAGCTGATTCTGCTGGAAGCCTTTGGTGGCGGTTTCACCTGGGGTTCCGCGCTGGTTCGTTTTTAGTATAAGGATTTAGAGATGACGCAATTTGCTTTTGTGTTCCCGGGACAGGGCTCGCAGGCGGTAGGAATGTTGTCAGATATGGCGGCAGCTTATTCCGTTATTGAAGAGACTTTCCGTGAAGCCTCCGCGGCGTTGGGCTACGATCTGTGGGCGCTTGCTCAACAGGGCCCGGCAGAAGAACTGAATAAAACCTGGCAGACCCAGCCCGCGCTGCTGACCGCCTCCGTGGCGCTGTACCGCGCGTGGCAACAGCAGGGCGGCAAAGCGCCGGCTCTGCTGGCAGGCCATAGCCTGGGCGAATACTCCGCGCTGGTTTGCAGCGGCGTGATTGATTTCACCGACGCCGTGCGTCTGGTTGAGATGCGTGGCAAATTTATGCAGGAAGCCGTACCGGAAGGTACCGGCGCCATGTCGGCCATCATTGGCCTTGACGATGCGTCAATTGCCAAAGCCTGCGAAGAGTCTGCCGAAGGCCAGGTGGTTTCACCGGTCAACTTCAACTCCCCGGGTCAGGTGGTGATCGCTGGCAACAAGGAAGCCGTAGAGCGCGCAGGCGCCGCCTGTAAAGCCGCCGGCGCCAAACGCGCGCTGCCGCTGCCGGTTAGCGTGCCGTCCCACTGTGCGCTGATGAAGCCTGCGGCGGAAAAACTGGCGGTTGAACTGCAAAAAATCACCTTTAACACGCCGGCTATTCCGGTTGTGAACAACGTTGATGTGAAGTGCGAAACCGCGCCTGACGCCATTCGCGACGCGCTGATCCGCCAGCTGTACAGCCCGGTTCAGTGGACCAAAAGCGTCGAGTTTATGGCAGCTCAGGGCGTAGAACATCTGTATGAAGTGGGCCCGGGTAAAGTCCTCACCGGTCTGACTAAACGTATTGTTGACACCCTGACCGCTTCCGCGCTTAACGAGCCCGCAGCGCTGTCTGCGGCGCTTGAGCAATAAAAGAGGAATATCATGAGTTTTGAAGGAAAAATCGCGCTGGTTACCGGTGCAAGTCGCGGGATCGGCCGTGCAATCGCTGAAACGCTCGTTGCCCGTGGCGCAAAGGTTATCGGTACTGCCACCAGCGAGAGCGGTGCGCAGGCGATCAGCGACTATTTAGGTGCTAACGGTAAAGGTCTGCTGCTGAATGTGACCGACCCGGCATCTATCGAATCTGTCCTGGGAAATATTCGCGCAGAGTTTGGTGAAGTTGATATCCTGGTTAATAATGCCGGTATTACTCGTGATAACCTGTTAATGCGAATGAAAGATGACGAGTGGAACGATATTATCGAAACCAACCTGTCATCAGTTTTCCGTCTGTCAAAAGCAGTAATGCGCGCTATGATGAAAAAGCGTCACGGCCGCATTATTACTATCGGTTCTGTGGTCGGTACCATGGGAAATGCTGGTCAGGCTAACTACGCTGCGGCGAAAGCGGGTCTGATTGGTTTTAGTAAGTCGCTGGCACGTGAAGTCGCGTCCCGCGGTATTACCGTAAACGTTGTTGCTCCGGGCTTTATTGAAACGGACATGACGCGTGCGCTGTCTGACGATCAGCGTGCGGGTATTCTGGCGCAAGTTCCGGCGGGTCGCCTCGGCGATGCAAAAGAAATCGCCAGTGCGGTTGCGTTCTTAGCTTCTGACGAAGCAGGTTACATCTCTGGTGAAACCCTGCACGTCAACGGCGGAATGTACATGGTCTGACCGAGTTTTGCGCAAAACGTTCAGGAACCGCGCAGTCTGTGCGATTCCGCGTACGGTTTTGTGCAAAATGATTTGCGTTATGAGGGCAAACAGCCGCAAAATAGCGTAAAATCGTGGTAAGACCTGCCGGGATTTAGTTGCAAATTTTTCAACATTTTATACACTACGAAAACCATCGCGAAAGCGAGTTTTGATAGGAAATTTAAGAGTATGAGCACTATCGAAGAACGCGTTAAGAAAATCATCGGCGAACAGCTGGGCGTTAAGCAGGAAGAAGTTACCAACAATGCTTCCTTCGTTGAAGATCTGGGCGCTGATTCTCTTGACACCGTTGAGCTGGTAATGGCTCTGGAAGAAGAGTTTGATACTGAGATTCCGGACGAAGAAGCTGAGAAAATCACCACTGTTCAGGCTGCCATTGATTACATCAACGGTCACCAGGCGTAAGTGAACATCTCCAGGCGGTCATTCGACCGCCTGAGTTTTATCTTTAGTTTGTCCCACAAGAATTTATTTTCCCTCCCTGGAGGACAACCGTGTCTAAGCGTCGTGTAGTTGTGACCGGACTGGGCATGTTGTCTCCTGTCGGCAATACCGTAGAGTCTACCTGGAAAGCTCTCCTTGCCGGTCAGAGTGGCATCAGCCTGATCGACCATTTCGATACTAGCGCCTATGCAACAAAATTTGCTGGCTTAGTAAAGGATTTTAACTGTGATGACATCATCTCGCGTAAAGAACAGCGCAAGATGGATGCCTTCATTCAATATGGAATTGTCGCTGGCGTTCAGGCCATGCAGGATTCTGGTCTTGAAGTAACGGAAGAGAACGCAGACCGCATCGGCGCAGCTATCGGCTCCGGCATCGGCGGTCTCGGCCTGATTGAGGAAAACCACAGCTCGCTGACCAACGGCGGACCTCGTAAGATCAGCCCGTTCTTTGTACCGTCTACAATTGTTAACATGGTGGCCGGACATCTGACCATCATGTTTGGCCTGCGTGGGCCGAGCATCTCCATCGCGACCGCCTGTACTTCCGGTGTGCATAATATCGGTCAGGCCGCGCGTATCATTGCTTACGGCGATGCCGACGCAATGGTTGCCGGCGGTGCGGAAAAAGCCAGTACCCCGCTCGGCGTGGGTGGCTTTGGCGCAGCCCGCGCGCTCTCTACCCGCAACGACAATCCGCAGGCGGCAAGCCGTCCGTGGGATAAAGATCGCGACGGTTTTGTGCTTGGCGACGGTGCCGGTATGGTGGTGCTGGAAGAGTACGAGCACGCTAAAAAACGCGGCGCGAAAATCTACGCGGAAATCGTTGGTTTTGGTATGAGCAGCGATGCTTACCATATGACCTCTCCTCCGGAGAACGGTGCGGGTGCGGCGCTGGCAATGGTTAACGCCATTCGCGATGCGGGCATTGAGCCGGGCCAGATTGCCTACGTCAACGCGCACGGTACTTCGACGCCAGCGGGCGATAAAGCGGAAACTCAGGCCGTTAAGTCAGTCTTTGGCGATGCGGCTCGCCGCGTGATGGTCAGCTCGACCAAATCGATGACCGGGCACCTGCTGGGCGCCGCGGGGGCGGTAGAGTCTATCTACTCAATCCTCGCGCTGCGCGATGGCGTGGTTCCGCCGACCATCAACCTGGATAACCCGGACGATGGCTGCGATCTGGACTTCGTCCCGCACGAAGCTCGTCAGGTTTCCGGCATGGAGTACACCTTGTGTAACTCCTTCGGCTTTGGCGGCACCAACGGTTCGCTGATCTTTAAAAAGGTCTAAGCCGTTAATCTCGTCACCCAGCCATGACTCAGGCCTGCATTTATTGCGGGCCTTCTTTTTTCTTCAGCTTTCTCTGCTTGTCCTGCGTAATTCATCCTGCGACACTGGCGGGCCACCGATAAGGAGCCACTATGTTCTTGATTAATGGCCGCGAACAGGACGTCCTGGCCGCTAACGACCGAGCGATACAGTTTGGCGACGGATGCTTTACCACCGCGCGTATTGTGGAAAATAGCGTGCAGATGCTGCCTGCCCACCTTCGGCGTTTGCAGCAGGCCTGCGAAAAGCTGATGATCCCCTATAGCCACTGGCAAACGCTGGAACAGGAAATGCTGCGCCTGGCGCAGACCGAGAAAAGCGGCGTCCTCAAGGTTATTCTGACGCGCGGTTCCGGCGGCCGCGGCTATAGCGGCACGCTGTGCCAGGCGCCGACCCGCATTCTCAGCGTATCCCCGCTACCGGCGCACTATTCCCGCTGGCGCGAAGAGGGCATCGCTCTGACCCTGAGCCCGATACGGCTGGGGCGCAACCCGTCGCTTGCCGGCCTGAAGCACCTTAACCGCCTGGAGCAGGTGCTGATCCGCTCTCATCTTGAGCAGACGGAGGCTGACGAGGCGCTGGTTCTTGACAGCGACGGGTGGCTTACGGAATGCTGTGCCGCGAATCTGTTCTGGCGCAAGGGAATGGAGGTATTTACGCCGCGTCTTGACCAGGCGGGCGTGAACGGGATTATGCGCCAGTATTGTATCGCGAGGCTGGCACAATCGCCGTTTCGCGTTGTCGAAGTCACCACGGGCCCTGATGCGTTGCGCGATGCCGATGAAGTGCTGATTTGCAATGCCCTGATGCCGCTGGTGCCGGTTCGCCGCTGGGACGAGAGCCGTTGGTCCTCGCGCGAGCTTTATCATTTTTTAGCCCCACTGTGTGAGCTGTCTGGTTAGTCATGAAGAAAATGTTACGTTTTATCCTGCTATTGTTAGTGGTGTTCGGCATTGCCGCAGGCGTGGGCATGTGGAAAGTCCGCCAGCTCGCTGACAGCAAGCTGCTTATCAAAGAAGAGACCATCTTTACCCTTGAAGCCGGCACCGGGCGCATTGCGCTGGGTCAGCAGCTGTACGGTGATAAGGTTATCAACCGGCCTCGCGTCTTCCAGTGGCTGCTGCGGATTGAGCCGGAGCTGTCGCACTTCAAAGCCGGCACCTACCGCTTCACGCCGAAAATGACGGTGCGCGAAATGCTCCAGCTGCTTGGCAGCGGCAAAGAGGCCCAGTTCCCGCTGCGTTTCGTTGAGGGAATGCGGGTGAGCGACTATCTGCGCCAGCTGCGCGACGCGCCGTATGTCAAGCATACGCTGGCCGACGACAGCTATGAAACGGTAGCGAAAACGCTCGATCTTGAACACCCGGACTGGGTGGAAGGCTGGTTCTGGCCGGATACCTGGATGTATACCGCCAATACCAGCGATGTGGCGATCCTCAAGCGGGCGCATCAGAAGATGGTCGCCGAGGTGGACAAAGCGTGGGAAGGGCGGATGGATAACCTGCCGTACCAGGATCAAAACCAGCTGCTGACCATGGCGTCAATTATCGAAAAAGAGACGGCGGTGCCGGAAGAGCGCGACCGCGTGGCGTCGGTATTTATCAACCGCCTGCGTATCGGCATGCGTTTGCAAACCGACCCGACGGTGATTTACGGCATGGGTGAGGGTTATAATGGCAAGCTGACGCGCAGGGATCTCGAAACTCCGACGGCCTATAATACCTATGTGATTAGCGGCATGCCGCCGGGGCCGATCGCCGCGCCTGGAGAGGCCTCGCTGACCGCCGCCGCGCATCCGGCGAAAACGCCGTACCTCTATTTTGTCGCTGACGGTAAGGGCGGGCATACGTTTAATACCAATCTGTCCAGCCACAACCGCTCGGTTCAGGATTATTTAAAAGTTCTTAAGGAAAAAAATGCGCAGTAATTACATCGTTATCGAAGGCCTGGAGGGCGCAGGAAAAACCACCGCACGTAACCTGGTGGTAGAGGCGCTGGAGCAATCCGGCGTCAGCGATCTGCTGTTTACCCGCGAGCCGGGCGGCACCATCCTTGCCGAGAAACTGCGCAGCCTGGTTCTCGATATCCAGTCCACCGGCGATGAAGTGATTAATGATAAAGCCGAAGTGCTGATGTTTTATGCCGCCCGCGTTCAGCTGGTGGAAACGGTAATTAAGCCGGCCCTGGCCCGCGGACAGTGGGTGATTGGCGACCGCCACGATCTCTCGACCCAGGCGTACCAGGGCGGCGGCCGCGGCATTGACCAGACGATGCTGGCGACGCTGCGCGACGCGGTGCTCGGCGATTTTCGTCCGAACCTGACGCTCTATCTCGACGTGACGCCTGCGGTGGGCCTCAAGCGCGCGCGCGCGCGCGGCGAGCTCGATCGTATTGAGCAGGAGTCGCTGGACTTCTTCAACCGGACCCGCGCGCGCTACCTTGAGCTGGCGGCGCAGGACCCGACGATCCGCACCATTGATGCCACCCAGCCGCTGGAAGCGGTCGCGCGCGATATCCGCGCGGTTATCAGCCAGTGGGTGGCGGAGCAGCGCGCATGAAATGGTATCCGTGGTTACGCCCGCCTTTCGAGCAATTAGTCACCAGCTATCAGGCCGGGCGGGGTCACCATGCGCTACTGCTGCAGGCCCTGCCGGGAATGGGTGGCGATGCGTTGCTCTACGCGCTGTGCCGCTACCTGATGTGCCGACAGCCGGAAGGACACAAAAGCTGCGGCCACTGCCATAGCTGCCAGCTGATGCAGGCCGGTACGCATCCTGATTACTACACGCTGGTGCCGGAGAAGGGAAAAAGCGCCCTCGGCATTGACGCCGTTCGCGAAGTGAATGAAAAGCTCTACGAACGCTCGCGCCTCGGCGGCGCCAAGGTAGTGTGGATTAGCGACGCGGCGCTGCTGACCGATGCGGCGGCGAATGCCCTGCTGAAGACGCTGGAAGAGCCGCCGGAAAATACCTGGTTCTTCCTCGCCTGCCAGGAGCCCGCGCGGCTGCTGGCCACGCTGCGCAGCCGCTGCCGCCTGTATCATCTTGCTCCGCCTGCTGAATCCTATGGTCTGGCGTGGCTGGAGCGCGAGGTGAGGCTGGAGCAAAACGCGCTGCTGGCCGCGCTGCGCCTGAGCGCCAATGCGCCAGCGGCGGCGCTGGAACTGCTTGAGGAGAGCCGCTGGGCCTCCCGGCAGCAGCTAATCCAGACTCTGGCAAACGTACTAACCGACGGCGACTGGCTAACGCTGCTGCCGATTCTGAATCATGAACAGGCCGCCGTTCGCCTGCACTGGCTGGCATCGCTGCTGCTGGATGCGCAAAAAAGGCAGCAGGGGATCGCCCTGGTGAGCAACCCCGATGCCTGGACCCTGATAAACCAGCTGGCGCATGCGCTGCCGGCCAGCCGCCTGCAGGCTATTGCGCGGGACGTCAGCGCCTGCCGCGAGCAGCTGCTGAGCGTGGTCGGCGTCAACCGCGAACTGCTGCTAACCGAGCGCCTTCTGCGCTGGGAACATTACCTGCAACCTGGGGCGGTTCTCCCCGTTTCCCACCTCTGAGCGAGACATTATGTTTTTAGTCGACTCCCACTGCCATCTTGATGGCCTGGATTATGAAACCCTGCATAAAGACGTGGACGATGTGCTGGCGAAAGCCGCCGCGCGTGACGTGAAGTTCTTCCTTGCCGTTGCCACGACGCTGCCGGGATATCGCGGGATGCGCGAGCTGGTCGGGCAGCGTGACAACGTGGTTTTCTCCTGCGGCGTGCATCCGCTCAACCAGGATGAAGCGTACGACGTCGACGAGCTGCGCCAGCTGGCCGCGGAAGAGGGCGTGGTGGCGATGGGGGAGACCGGGCTGGACTATTTTTACACCCCGGAAACCATGCCCCGTCAGCAGGAGTCCTTCCGCAATCACATCCGCATCGGTCGTGAGCTAAACAAGCCGGTGATTGTGCACACCCGGGACGCGCGGGCCGATACGCTGACAATTTTGCGGGAAGAAAAAGTGACGGATTGCGGCGGCGTACTACACTGTTTCACAGAGGATAGAGAGACCGCGGGTAAATTGCTGGACATGGGGTTCTATATCTCGTTTTCCGGTATTGTCACGTTCCGTAACGCCGAACAGCTGCGCGACGCCGCGCGCTACGTTCCCCTCGATCGCCTGCTGGTGGAGACCGATTCGCCTTACCTGGCGCCGGTTCCCCATCGTGGTAAAGAGAATCAGCCGGCGATGGTTCGTGACGTTGCCGAATACATGGCGGTTCTGAAGGGCGTTTCGCTGGAGCAGCTGGCGCAGCAGACCACCGATAATTTCGCCAGATTGTTCCATATCGACCCCTCCCGCCTGTAACCTGCCGATCTTCCTATTATTTTAAGGCTCGTAATTAATACTTAAAGCGAGTAAAGTTCACCGCCACAAAAGGGGCGGTGACGTGCTTTTGGTTACATTTAGATACAGCTTATGTAAGTTGATGTAAACTTTCCCACGCCGACTGATTGAAACGTGATAGCCGTCAAACAATCATTCCGCCAATTATTTTACTCTGTGTAATAAATAAAGGGCGCTTAGATGTCCTGTCCACGGCACGGTTCTCCCCCCGTGCCAATGCGTGAAAACGTAAAAAAGTACCAAATACTCAGGAGCACTCTCAATTATGTTTAAGAATGCATTTGCTAACCTGCAGAAGGTCGGTAAATCGCTGATGCTGCCGGTCTCCGTACTGCCTATCGCAGGTATCCTGCTGGGCGTCGGTTCCGCAAACTTCAGCTGGCTGCCAGAAGTCGTTTCCCACGTCATGGCAGAAGCAGGCGGTTCGGTATTCGCTAATATGCCGCTGATCTTCGCTATCGGTGTGGCGCTTGGCTTCACCAATAACGACGGCGTATCCGCGCTGGCTTCGGTCGTTGCTTACGGCATCATGGTGAAAACCATGGCGGTTGTTGCCCCTCTGGTTCTGCATCTACCTGCTGAAGAGATTGCGGCTAAGCACCTGGCTGATACCGGCGTACTCGGCGGTATTATTTCCGGCGCAATCGCGGCATACATGTTCAACCGCTTCTATCGCATCAAGCTGCCAGAGTATCTGGGCTTCTTTGCGGGCAAGCGTTTTGTGCCGATTATCTCCGGTCTGGCCGCTATTTTCACCGGCGTGATCCTCTCCTTCATCTGGCCTCCGATCGGTACTGCTATCCAGACCTTCTCTCAGTGGGCTGCGTACCAGAACCCGGTTGTGGCGTTCGGTATCTACGGCTTCATTGAGCGTTGCCTGGTACCGTTTGGCCTGCACCACATCTGGAACGTTCCTTTCCAGATGCAGATTGGCGAATACACCAACGCGGCGGGTCAGGTCTTCCACGGCGATATCCCGCGCTACATGGCAGGCGACCCGACTGCGGGCAAACTGTCCGGCGGCTTCCTGTTCAAAATGTACGGTCTGCCGGCTGCTGCTATCGCTATCTGGCACTCCGCTAAACCGGAAAACCGCGCGAAAGTGGGCGGTATCATGATCTCCGCGGCGCTGACCTCGTTCCTGACCGGTATTACCGAGCCGATCGAGTTCTCCTTCATGTTCGTTGCGCCGATCCTTTACGTTATCCACGCAATTCTTGCAGGTCTGGCATTCCCGATCTGTATCCTGCTGGGTATGCGTGACGGTACTTCGTTCTCCCACGGCCTGATCGACTTTATCGTTCTGTCCGGCAACAGCAGCAAGCTGTGGCTGTTCCCGATTGTCGGTATCTGCTATGCGATCGTGTACTACGTTGTCTTCCGCGTGCTGATTAAAGCGCTGGACCTGAAAACTCCGGGTCGCGAAGATTCAACTGAAGACAGCAAAGTGGGCGCAACCAGCGAAATGGCTCCGGCCCTGATCGCGGCGTTCGGCGGTAAAGAAAACATCACTAACCTTGATGCGTGCATCACCCGTCTGCGCGTTAGCGTGGCTGACGTAGCGAAAGTTGATCAGGCTGGCCTGAAAAAACTGGGCGCTGCCGGTGTGGTCGTTGCAGGTTCAGGCGTTCAGGCAATCTTCGGGACTAAATCCGATAACCTGAAAACTGAAATGGATGAGTACATCCGCGCCAACTAAGTTGTGATGTGGGGAGACTAAGGCAGCCGAATGGCTGCCTTTTTTAATGGATTCAGCGAGTAAAAAGGGAGCCGGCTGGCTCCCTGGTTTTTTTATGGTCAGCGCTGAGGATAAATCAGAACTGATAGCTGGCGGTGATGCTGAAGTTGCGCGGTTCGCCGTAAACAATCGAGCCGTCAATGTTGGTATCGTAGGTTTTATCGAACAGGTTGTTGATATTACCCTGTAAGGCGAAGTTTTTGGTGACCTGGTAGCGGCTGAATAAATCAACCAGCGCGTAGCTGCCTTGTTCCGCGCGGAAGGTACCGTACGGCGTGACGGTATCTTTATAGACCCGGTTCTGCCAGTTCACGCCGCCGCCAACGGTCAGCTCGGGCATCGCCGGCAGACGATAGCTGGTGAACACTTTGACGCTGGTACGCGGCAGGTTCGGGTTCACCGCGTTGCCTTCATTATCTTCCGCGACATAGCGCGTGGCCCCGAAGGTCATCTGCCAGTTATCGGTAATCGCCCCGTTAACTTCGAACTCGACGCCTTTACTCACCGTACCGTTGACGGTTTTGTAGGCCGTATCGCCGTTGCTGCCGGCAATCGGGGTTCCGGTAGACTGCCCCAGGTTATCCTGTTCGATACGGAACACGGCCAGCGTCGTGGTCAAACGGCTGTCCATCCAGTCTGATTTCAGGCCAAGCTCATAGTTGTTGCCGGTGATCGGCGTCAGATATTTACCCGAGCTGTCGCGGACGTTCTGCGGCTGGAAGATTGAGGTGTAGCTGGCGTAGGTCGACCAGTTATCATCAATGTCGTACACCAGGCCGGCGTACGGCGTCGTATGGTTTTTCTCCATGCTGTAGGAGAGGGTATCGATACGCCAGTTGGTATAGCGCGCGCCGAGAATTAAGTGCAGCGGGTCGGCCAGGGAGAAGCGCGTCGCGGCATATAGGGACTTCATCCGGGTGGTGTCGTCCTGGGCGAGGCTTTGCGGGCCCCAGTTCGTTTCAGGGAAATTCCCCGCATTGAAGTTATTAAAGCTGCCGATTTCATCCGGGAACACGTTGGCCCAGGAGCTGAAATAGCGATTATTTTGTTTGCTGTAGCTGCCGCCGACGATCAGGTTATGCTGGCGCCCGAACAGATCGAAGCCGCCATCGGTAAACAGATCTACGGCATCGATTTTACGTTTGCCGCTGTTCCAGCCGGTCCCGCCAACGTAGTCATAGCCCGGGCCATAGCTGCCGTATGGGCCGACCAGCATGCCGGTCTCTTTGTTGACGTACGCATCGACGTACATCATTTTGCTGTCGAATTTGACCTCGGAGTGGGTTGCCGTCATGGTCGCCTGCCAGGTATCGGCAAAGCGCTGCTTCAGCGTGACGAAGACTTTGTTGAACTCTTTATCGTTATAGGCCCAGTCCGGAGAGGTGCTGTGGGCGCGATCGTAGTGGTTCTTGCTGCCGTCGGTATTCCAGCGCGGCAGGCCGCCCCAGGTTGGGCTGTCGACGTCGATGCGCTGGTATTCGTAGCCGGCGGAGAGGCTGGTTGAGGTGCCAAGGTCGGCATCGAGAATGCCGGAGAAGAACGTTTTTTCGCTGTTGTAACGATCGAGCCAGGAGTCATTATTCTGATAGCCAGCGACGATGCGCGCCCGGACGTTACCGTCCTCGGTCAGCGGGCTCTGCACGTCCGCGACGTAGCGCTGCTTGTTCCAGCTGCCGTACTCCGCCGAAAGATTACCTTTAAATTCCCGGCTGGTGGCATGTTTACGAATCATATTGATTGAAGCGGAGGGGTTGCCCGTGCCGGTCATCAGACCGTTGGCGCCGCGCACGACTTCAACCCGCTCAAAGAGCGCGGTATCGGAGAGCGCGTCCCCCAGGTTCCAGCGGGATTCAAAATAGGTTGGAATACCATCAACCATATAGTTGTCTATCTGAAAACCGCGGGAGTAATAGCTGCTGCGATCGGAGTCCGCCTGGCTGCGGCTGATCCCGAGCGTGTTGTCCATGACGTCGCCAAGGGTTTGCAGCTGCTGATCCTGCATCCGCTGCTCGCTGATGATGCTGACCGATTGCGGAATATCGCGCTGGGTCATCAGCATTTTTGTTCCGGCTGACGTGGTTTTAACGCTGTAATCCTGCTGCTGTTCGCCGACGCCGGCTGGCGTTGTCCCTTCTACAATGATGGTGTCGTCGGTCGTACCGGCGGCAATGCCGAGGGCGGGGTGGAGCGCCAACGCAATGCCGACGGCGAGTAGAGACGGCGCGCGGCGACCATCCCGTAAGCTGGTAGTGAAAGACATTATTAACCCTTAATTAGGAGACAATCGTTATACGCCGAGGCTCTTTGGCCGCGGTCGAACCATTCCTGAAGTGCGCTGTAACCACATAGTGAATACAAATGAGAAATATACGCATTTATATTTAATGTGTAAACAGAGGTAAGAATGGCGGTCAAAAATGGCGTTTATCGGCGCCGGCGGCGGGTCCCGATCCGGGATATGCTTAATCCGTCATCAGCCAGGCCCGCCGCCGCGTAAGAAAAAGTGCATTCGGGTTGAAAGAGGGGGAGTAACTCGCTCATACTCTTAGATGAATCCTGTGCATCCGCGTTTATCTGCAGAGGCAGGCCAGAGCACGGTATAAAAATTAATAAGGAATCAGTCATGGCAGAAGAAACGATTTTTAGCAAAATCATTCGCCGGGAGATCCCGTCGGATATTGTTTATCAGGATGAGCTTGTTACCGCCTTTCGCGATATTTCTCCACAGGCGCCGACCCATATTCTGATTATCCCCAATATCCTGATTCCTACCGTCAACGACGTCACCACGGAGCACGAGCTGGCGCTGGGACGGATGATGACCGTCGCGGCGAAAATTGCGCGTGATGAAGGCCTTGCCGACGATGGCTATCGTCTGATCGTCAACTGTAACCGCCACGGCGGCCAGGAAGTTTACCATATCCATATGCACCTGCTGGGCGGTCGCCCGCTGGGTCCAATGCTGGCTCACAAAGGCTAATCAATGCGCGCAGCTCATTTCGGCACTCTTCTGGCGGCGGCGCTGCTGGCCGGCTGCGGTTCTCACGCGGAAATTCCGGTGGGAGAACAGCAGACGCTGGTGATGGAGTCTAACGTCTTAGCCGCAGGTATCAGCGCCGATGCGCCTGAGGTCACCGCCTCACAGATTCAGGCCACCGCGACTTCAAGGCTGTTCAACGAACGCCAGGAGCCGATCGTCGTGCATTACCGATTTTTCTGGTATGACGCCAGAGGACTGGAGATGCACCCGCTGGAGCCGGCCCGCAGCATAACGGTGCCCGCGCGCTCATCCGTGACGCTTTACGGTAGCGCGAATATTTTGGGGGCGCACAAGGCCCGACTTTATCTTTATCTGTAAGAGGTAATTGTGATGATTAAAATGTGTCGCTATGCGTTGATCACAGCACTGGCGATATTCCTTGCCGGGTGCGTCGGGCAGCGTCAGGAACCCGCGCCGGTAGGGGAGGCGCAGCCGAAGCCGGAACAGCCTGCGCAGCCGCAGCCTACGGTGCCGACCGTGCCGGGCATTCCGGCAGTGCCGGCGCAGCCTGGGCCGATTGAGCATGAACAGCAGCCGACGCAGCCGACGCCGCGCGTTCGCCACTATGACTGGAACGGCGCGGTGCAGCCGATGGTCGGGCAGATGCTGCAGGCGGGGGGCGTGAATGCGGGCAGCATTCTGCTGGTCGATAGCGTCAACAACCGCACTAACGGGACGCTGAACGCCGGCGACGCGACCGCGGCCCTGCGCAATGCGCTGACGGGAAACGGCAAGTTTACGCTGGTCTCGCCGCAGCAGCTCGGAGTAGCGAAACAGCAGCTTGGCCTGTCGCCGCAGGATAGCCTCGGTAGCCGCAGCAAAGCGATGGGCATCGCGCGCACCGTTGGCGCGCAGTACGTGCTCTACTCTAATGCCACCGGCAACGTCAATTCACCTGAGCTGAAGATGCAGCTGATGCTGGTGCAAACCGGCGAGATTATTTGGTCAGGTAAAGGTGCAGTTCAGCAACAGTAAGCTTACGCGCGATGAGGTATTGTCGCGCTTTTTCCCCCGCTATTCGCCGCTCGACGATCCGGCCTTTGCCGGTCTGAGCGGCGGTAGCTGCATTATCAGCAACGGCACCCGGCGGCTGGTACTACGCCAGCCGCACGATCCTGCCGCGCCCGCCAGCGATTTCCTTCGTCAATATCGCGCGTTATCCCGGATGCCGGATACGCTTGCACCGTCGCCAGTTTTTTACTCGCCGCGCTGGATGGTGGTGGAATATTGCGTCGGTGAAATGAAAAGCGCGCTTCCGCCGGGCCCGCAGCTGGCCGGGGTGTTGTATCATCTGCACCAGCAGCCGCGCCTGGGCTGGCGTATCGCGCTGGCGCCGCTGCTGGAACACTACTGGCAGCAGAGCGACCGCTCGCGACGAACCCCGCTCTGGCTGCGCTGGTATAAGCACCTGCTACGGCGCGGAGAGCCTCGCCCGCTGCGCCTGGCGCCGCTACATATGGATGTGCATGCGGGCAATCTTGTCCATACCGAGGGCGGGCTGCGGCTGATCGACTGGGAATATGCCGGCGACGGCGATATTGCGCTGGAGCTTGCTGCCGTGTGGATTGATTCCGCGCAGCATCGGCAGCTGGCAGCGGAGTACGCCCGACAGGCGAACATTAATGAGCGCCAGCTGTGGCGACAAATTCAGCGCTGGCGCCCGTGGGTATTGATGCTAATGGCAGGCTGGTATGAGCGTCGCTGGCAGCAAACCGGCGACCGGCAGTTTATCGCCCTGGCAGATGCGGCCTGGCGTCAGTTAGACAAATAATATAAGAGAGGTCAGTGTGGGTCCGGTAATGTTGGATGTCGAAGGTTTTGAACTGGATGCGGAAGAGCGGGAGATCCTCGCGCATCCCTTGGTTGGCGGGCTGATTCTCTTCACCCGCAACTATCACGATCCGGCGCAGCTGCGCGAGCTGGTGCGGCAGATCCGCGAAGCTTCGCGCAATCATCTGGCGATCGCGGTCGATCAGGAAGGCGGGCGCGTGCAGCGCTTTCGCGAGGGCTTTACCCACCTGCCGGCCGCGCAGTCCTTTGCCGCACTGCTGGGGATGGAAGAGGGCGGCAGGCTGGCAGCGCAGGCCGGCTGGCTGATGGCCAGCGAAATGATCGCTATGGATATTGATATCAGCTTTGCGCCGGTGCTCGACGTCGGCCACATTAGCGCCGCCATCGGCGAGCGCTCCTATCATGACGATCCCGAGAAGGCGCTGGCCATCGCGCGCTGCTTTATTGACGGTATGCATGAAGCGGGAATGAAAGCGACCGGGAAGCATTTCCCGGGCCACGGGGCGGTAACCGCGGATTCTCATAAAGAGACGCCGCGCGACCCGCGCGCTGAGGCGGAAATTCGCGCCCGGGATATGGCCGTTTTCCGCACGCTGGTTGCGGAGCAGAGGCTTGATGCGATTATGCCTGCCCACGTTATTTACACCGACGTCGACCCGCGTCCGGCCAGCGGCTCGGCGCACTGGCTGAAGACGGTGCTGCGCGGGGAGTTAGGCTTTGACGGCGTGATTTTCTCCGACGATCTGTCGATGGAAGGCGCGGCGATTATGGGCAGCTACGCCGAGCGCGGGCAGGCTTCCCTGGACGCGGGTTGCGATATGATCCTGGTCTGTAATAATCGTAAGGGTGCGGTCAGCGTGCTGGATAACCTGTCGCCGATCAAAGCAGAGCGTGTTACGAAATTGTATCATAAAGGTTCCTTTACCCGTCAGGAACTAAGGGATTCCGCCCGTTGGAAGGCGGTCAACGCGCAGCTGGAGCAGCTCCACGCGCGTTGGCAAGAGGCGAAGTCCGCGTAGCAAACCTGAAGGGCGTTGTTGTCTGGTGAGGATACGATGATTATCTATTTACACGGTTTTGACTCTAACAGCCCCGGTAACCATGAGAAGGTGCTGCAGCTGCAGTTTATCGACCCCGACGTGCGGTTGATTAGCTACAGTACGCGGCATCCGAAGCATGACATGCAGCACTTGTTAAAAGAGGTCGATAAGATGCTGCAGCTCAACGCCGACGATCGGCCGCTGATTTGCGGCGTTGGTCTGGGCGGCTACTGGGCGGAACGAATTGGCTTCCTCTGCGATATCCGCCAGGCGATTTTTAACCCGAACCTGTTTCCCGATGAGAACATGGAAGGGAAGATCGATCGGCCGGAAGAGTACGCGGATATCGCCACCAAGTGCGTGAATAACTTCCGTGAAAAAAATCGCGATCGTTGCCTGGTGATGCTTTCCCGCAAGGATGAAGCGCTGGACAGCCAGCGTTCCGCTGAGCTGCTGCATCACTACTATGAAATTATCTGGGATAACGAGCAGAGTCATAAATTCAAGAGTATCTCCCCGCATCTGCAGCGGATAAAGGCCTTTAAGACCCTCGGCTGATCGCCTCCCTCCAGCCCGCTGTGTGAATGCACCGTGGGCTTTTTTTATCCATTCTGTGATTGCTTGCACAAAAAATGTGCGGTAAAACTTGATGCATATCAATTTTGGTATGACCAATGAACCGTTCATGTTATTCTCGATTTCGCTGAATGGTTTCAATGCTGTAACTTGTTGTTAATTAAAGGCTATTTATATAACTTTTAATTAACAATTGGTTAATAATTTTAGGGGGTCACGTGACTACACCATTGAAAAAAATAGTAATCGTTGGTGGCGGTGCCGGCGGACTGGAACTGGCTACTCAGTTGGGTAAAAAGCTGGGCCGTAGCAAAAAAGCGAAAATCATCCTGGTGGATCGCAACCATAGCCATCTGTGGAAACCGCTGCTGCATGAAGTGGCAACGGGTTCGCTCGACGAAGGTGTAGATGCGCTGAGCTACCTGGCTCATGCCCGCAATCACGGTTTCCAGTTCCAGCTCGGTTCCGTCGCGGATATCAACCGCGAAGCAAAAACCATCACGCTTTCCGAACTGCGTGACGAAAAGGGCGAGCTGCTGGTGGCCGAGCGTAAGCTGCCTTACGACACGCTGGTCATGGCGCTGGGCAGTACCTCTAACGACTTTAATACGCCGGGCGTTAAAGAGAACTGTATTTTCCTCGACAACCCGCACCAGGCGCGTCGTTTCCATCAGGAAATGCTGAACCTGTTCCTGAAATACTCCGCGGATCTCGGCGCCAACGGCAAAGTGAATATTGCTATCGTCGGCGGCGGGGCCACCGGCGTTGAGCTTTCTGCCGAGCTGCATAATGCGGTTAAGCAGCTGCATAGCTACGGCTACAAAGGGCTGACCAACGAAGCGCTGAACGTCACTCTGGTTGAGGCCGGGGAGCGTATTCTGCCGGCGCTGCCGCCGCGTATTTCCGGCGCCGCACACAGCGAGCTGACCAAGCTCGGCGTGCGGGTGCTGACAAAAACCATGGTCACCAGCGCCGATGCTAACGGCCTGCACACCAAAGACGGCGAATTTATTAATGCCGATCTGATGGTATGGGCTGCCGGGATTAAGGCGCCGGACTTTATGAAAGAGATCGGCGGTCTGGAAACCAACCGCATCAACCAGCTGGTGGTCGAGCCGACGCTGCAAACGACCCGCGATGCGGATATCTATGCCATCGGCGACTGCGCTTCCTGCGCCCGTCCGGAAGGCGGATTCGTGCCGCCGCGCGCGCAGGCCGCACACCAGATGGCAACCTGCGCGTTGAATAACATCCTTGCGCAGATGAAAAACAAACCGTTGAAAACTTATACTTATAAGGATCACGGTTCGCTGGTTTCGCTCTCCAACTACTCGACCGTCGGCAGCCTGATGGGCAACCTGATGCGCGGTTCAATGATGATCGAAGGCCGTATTGCGCGCTTCGTTTACATCTCCCTGTACCGCATGCACCAGATTGCGCTGCACGGCTACTTTAAAACCGGCCTGATGATGCTGGTGGGGCGCATCAACCGCATCATTCGTCCGCGCCTGAAGCTGCACTAATTCTCGGGCGCTCTGCTCCCGGATGACGGCGTTAACGCCTTCTCCGGGTTGCGGAGCGCGGCGAGCCGCCGCCCGGTCGGATAACGCGCTGCCGGGCGGTTACCTGGAATATCCTTCTGTAATATTCGCTATATCCTCTCGGATTCCTCTGAATCCCCGCTGTTTGCTGCAGATCCTCGCATTTTTCATCCGCTTTCTGATTTGCAAGCTCCCCGGGTAGATAGCAAAATTATCGCTATCAGCAACAAAGGAGGATGCCCCGTGAATAAATCAATGTTGGCGGGTATAGGGATTGGCGTGGCTGCCGCGCTGGGCGTGGCAGCTGTCGCCGGTCTGAACGTACTGGATCGTGGACCGCAGTATGCGCAGGTGGTCTCCAGTACACCGATAAAAGAAAGTGTTAAAACGCCGCGTCAGGAGTGTCGCAACGTCACCGTCACCCATCGTCGTCCCGTGCAGGATGAAAACCGGATTGCCGGCTCGGTGCTCGGCGCGGTTGCCGGTGGGGTTATCGGCCACCAGTTTGGCGGCGGCCGTGGCCGCAGCGTTGCCACCGTAGTGGGCGCGCTGGGCGGCGGCTATGCCGGTAACCAGATTCAGGGATCGATGCAGGAAGGCGATACCTACACCACGACGCAGCAGCGCTGCAAAACGGTGTACGACAAATCGGATAAAATGCTGGGCTATGACGTCACTTACAAAATCGGCGGACAGCAGGGCAAGATTCGCATGGAACATGACCCCGGCACGCAAATTCCGCTGGATAGCAACGGTCAGCTGATTCTGAATAACAAAGCGTAAAAAAGACGTTTATTGATATTTGCCCCTCATCGCTCAGGATGAGGGGCTTTTTTTATCAGAAGCTCAGGGCGTAGTTCAGACCAAAGGTGCGGCCACGGCCTTTGTACTCATACAGCGAACTGCTGCCGTAGGTTGGGCTGTAAAGCAGCGGTGCGCGCTGGCCCCAGATGGTAACGTAGTCTTCGTTCAGCAGGTTTTCGATGCTGAAGGTGAGCTTACCCAGCGGGAGCGCGTAGCTGCCGATAAAGTCGACGGTGTTGTAGCCATCAAGCTTGTTGCCGCTGGCGTCGCTAAGATCGAACACCTGCTGAGTTTGCACGCGCAGCGACCACGGGTCCGGCGCCCAGCCGACCCAGGCGGTGGCTTTCGACGGAGAGGCCAGGGTCACATCCCATTTCTGCCAGCTGCCGTCGCTCTTCACCTGTGATTTCAGAACGTTGAAGTTAGCTCCTGTGCTCCAGTCGCTCTCCGGGAAGGCGTAATCCACCGCCCCTTCAACGCCGTAAATACGACGCTTATCGGACTCAACGTCAATCGTCATATCGGTGCGGTTGACGACGATGGTTTTATCCGACGTAGAGTAGTAGGCCGCCAGCTGCGTACGCAGGTTGTCGCCGGTGTAGCGCCAGCCCAGCTCGTAAGAGTTGACTTTGATCCCCTGCAGCGGCGAGTCCCCGACGTTGACGCTCGACAGCAACGGAAGGTTGCCGTTAACGGCGGTGCCGTATTTACCAATGCCGTAGTATTTACCCGGATCAGGCAGCTCGACGCCCTGGGAGAAGTTAAACCAGGTCTGCTGACGGTCGGTAATGTGGACGACAATCCCGGCGTTAAACAGGAAGTTATCGTAATCCGTTTTCCCGCCAGGAATGGCATCCGCCGAGCTGGCTTTACCGTTGGCGACGTCCTGCTGCTGCGCGTAGCCGACAAAATCATTAACCCGGTTTTCCGTCCACTGGTAGCGCACGCCGCCGCTGAGGGTGAAGATATCGTTCAGGTCATAGCTGCTCTGCAGGAACGGGGCGAGATTGGTGATGCTGTAGCCCGGGTAGCGGCCGGTGGTGTAGATGGCCTGATTGTTCAGCCCGCCGGAGGCCATCGATTCGTTGAGGTCGAAGAACATCTGGTTGGCGTTGAAGGTTTCATGATCGGCATCGAGCCCCCAGGTCAGATCCCAGCCGTCCAGCGGCTGGCTGTTGAGGGTAATTTTGGCCCCGTACTGATCGGTATCCTGCTTCGAGGAGGAGAAGCTGCTGACCTGGCCCTTAGCGAGGGTCGGGAAGGGGTAAAAGGTCAGGGATTCGTCGCGATAGTAGATCTGGCTGACCAGATTCTGGCCGTAGAAGTCGGCATCGGAATACTGCAGGCTGATCAGATGACGCTCGGTGCCGGGGACGCGGTCGGAATCCAGCCCGTTGGTGGTGTAGGCCTTGCCGTCACCGGTCACCGCCGACATATTTTTCCCGAGGTACAGGCCGTAGTCGTCGCCCTGGCTTTTGTAGTATTGCGTCACCAGCTGGAGCTGACGATTGTCGTCAATGTCGATGGTGCCAGTACCCATCACGTCGAGGCGGTCGGAGTGCTGCAAACCGGTCTGGGTGTTATCGAGGATCAGCGCATCGTTATTGCCGTCATACCAGCCGCCGAAGCGCTGATAAGCCACCGATAATCTGCCGGAGGCGTGCTCGGTACCGCCGCTCACCGCTGCCGCCACGCGTTCATCATGGTCGTTGCTGTTAGCAAAACCCGTTTTGCCGCCCAGTTCGAGATCGACCTGACGATCCTGCTGGCCTTTTTTGGTCACAATATTAATCAGGCCGCCGGTACTGCCGCCGCCGTACAGCGAAGTTGCGCCGGAGATGACCTCGATATGCTCAATATTGAACGGGTCGATCGAGTCCAGCTGACGGCTGTCGGTGCGGGAGGAGTTAAGCCGTACGCCGTCGATCAGCACCACGATGGCGCGACCGCGCATATTCATGCCGTAGTTCGTCCGCCCCTGGCTGCTGACGTCGATGCCTGGAATGAGCTGCGCCAGCACATCTTTGAATTCCTTGCCGCCCTGAACCTGCTGTTCAATTTCGTGACCCTCAATAACCCAGGTGGTCTGCGCCATTTCGGCAACGGTACGGTGCGTACGGTTGGCGCTAACGATAAGGTTTTCTTCGGCCGCCTGGGTGGTAAAGACGGGGAGGGTGGTGGCCAGCAGCAGTGGGTTAAGAACCCAGAGACGCGTGTTCATTCGCATTCCTTTTATGAGTTAACGGCTTGGTTGTAAGCGTTGTTGTTTTATTTTTTCGGCGCGGGTGCACCGATTGTTACAGGGTGAAATAAATTGTAAAAACTCAAATGCGAATTCTGCACGTAGTGATTATTGTTATCAATATCATTTACAACAAATTAACACTTAAGGATGTGAAAACATTAGTAAAATTGGGGTTAAGGCGGAGGGGTAACGCAGGCCCGGTGACTTACATCACCGGGCAGGGGAGCGGATTAGTGCTGGAGGATTTGCGGCCACAGGCGCAGGGTGGTGTCGGCAATTTGCATCAATTTAGTGAAATCGGCGCCTTCGCGAGCGCTGATCGACATACCCTGCAGCACGCAGCTTAAGAACTGCGCGAGCTGGCGAACGTCGCCATTTTCCGGGAGCTCACCGCGCAGCTGGCGCTGCTGCAGGAACTGGGTCAGGGTCTGCTCCTGCATAGCGTGCCGCGACTTAATGGTGTTGGCGATATCGGTAGAGGAGGCCGCCAGCGCCGCGGAGGTGTTGATCATAAAGCAGCCCGCCGGGGTGTCTTTACTGGTGAAGCAGGTGGCTATCGCGGTGAAATAGTCCCGCAGCGCCTGGTCGACGGACTTCTCTTCGTCAAACAGCTGCGCTTCGTGTCTGGCGGCAAAACGCGAAATATAGCGATCCAGCACCGCGCGAAACAGCCCCTCTTTATTGACGAATTCGGCGTAGAGCGTAGGGGCCTTTGCCCCGGTGGCTTCCACCAGATCGGCAAGGGAGGTTGCCTCATACCCATGCTGCCAGAACAGTGCCATGGCCTTATCCAGCGCCGCTTCCTTGTCGAACACTTTAGGTCGGCCACGGCTTTTTTTTGTGCAACTTTGAACGTCAGTTGTCATGATGCCGCCTGTACCTATGTTGGTTTGTTGAGAGGCCATTATAAAAATAAACGACATAACCTGCCAGCAGAGTCAGTCCAAAAATAAATAATTCATATATATATGAATTTTAAGTTGTTTATAAATAATTAAACGATCGTTATAAAAATGCATTGACCTGTGATGTGGGTCACATTATTATTTACCTATCGATCGTTAAGTTAATTCTTACGACCCTACTAAAAAAATCATCTGCATAGGTATAATAATCATGAAAAACATCAAAACGCTGACCCTCGCTGCCGTTCTGAGTTCGCTCTCTTTCGCTAGTTTTGCCGCCGTTGAAGTGCAATCCACTCCTGCTGGCCAGCAAAAAATCGGCACCGTTTCCGCTTCCGCCGGCACCAACCTGGGTTCTCTGGAAGATCAGCTGGCGCAGAAAGCTGAAGAAATGGGCGCGACTTCATTCCGCATTACGTCGGTAACCGGTCCTAACACCCTGCACGGGACTGCGGTTATCTACAAATAAGTTGTTCCCTCTGTCATGCCACTGACAAACGCGGTTCTGACCCCTTTATCAGGCCGCGGTAGTACGCAGTAAGCTGTTCCCCCTGTTGTGCCAATATTGCGAAGCGGTCCACCCCCTTATGGGACCGCGACTCGCTGTCTGAATGCTCAGCTATCCCCCAAACAAAGCGCCATAAAGAACCTGTCGGTTAAGCCGATGACGGGAATTTTCTGCTGCGCGGAATAACTTTGAGGCTGATGATTCGGTCGTTTCAGCCGCCATTTTCGCGCTGATGGACCCGTGCTGAGGGAAAGGCGTACCGCGAGGATTGTTAAGGGGAAGACGGCTGTTTTCCCCTTAACCCGGTCACCTGGCGCCCGGCAGACATGTTCTGCCTGGCGTAGGGCGAACGGAATAGCACTGCACTGTCAGGCAGAAGATAGCGATTACAGCGCCTGCCCGGCGTTCGGGTGGTGACGGGTGACGTCAATCGGCATACCCGAGCGCAGTTCGATCGCTCGATCCATGACCTGCTGGTCGGTCAGCTGCGCCTGCTTAAAGGCCTGCATTGCCGCATCAAGCACGATTGGCAGCGTCTGCGGATCGTCATCAAGATGCTTTGACAGCGGCTGATGAATCTCTACCAGCCGGCTGCCGTTTGGCTCAACGGAGGCCTTAATCGGCGCGTTGATGATATTGACCCTGGTCCCGGGGGTAACTTTATTGAACAGCGCCTTAATATCATTATCGCGCAGGCGAATGCAGCCCGAGCTCACGCGCATACCGATGCCAAAATCGGCGTTGGTGCCGTGCAGCAGATAGACGCCGCCGTAGGCCGCCAGGCGGATCGCGTGGTGCCCCATCGGGTTATCCGGCCCGGCGGGAACCACGGCTGGCAGTTCGATACCCATCGCCTTATAGCGTGCGCGAATATTGGCCGTCGGCGTCCAGGTCGGGTTGGCGCGCTTATCTGACACGGTAGTCACCATCGTTGGCGTGAGGGTATCGCCCCCGAGCTGGCCGATACCGATAGGGTAGACGGTCACCTCATTCTTGCCCGGCGGGTAGTAGTAAAGACGAAGTTCGGCGAGATTAATCACCAGCCCTTCGCGCGGCGCGTCCGGCAGCAGCGTCTGCAGTGGAATGGTCAGCACGCTGCCCGCCCGGGGAACGTAGGGGTCGACGGCGGGGTTGGCCTGCAGGAGCGCCAGAAAACCAACGTTATACTTTTTGGCAATGGCCTCCAGCGAGCCGCCGTTATTCTGCACCACGTGGAACTGGTTTTGCCCCACCAGGCGGCTGCCCGGCGGCGGTAAAGGCCAGGTGTTAGCGCGGGCCGGAAGCGCCAGCGCGGCGACAACGGCAAACAGCGTCAGCCACAGAGAGATACGCGAAGAGTTTATGACCATAATAAGTAAGTGGTTATTTTTCTACGAAAACAGAGCCAAATTATGGCGTGGGGGAGTGTGGGGAAACCTTGGTGGATTGCAAAACATTTGTAAAGTTTGCTGAATGTGTCAGGTGAAAAAATGGATACGATGAATATCACCGCATCCATTTTCCCGGTCACGGTCAGGCGACGGCGTTCTCTTCCAGCTGGCGCATAAACTGACGAACCCAGTCCATACGCGTTTTACGCTCAGCGAGATCCTGCATAAACTTCAGGCGCGTCGGCCCGTCAAGGCGGAAGTGCTGCGGCTGTTTCTGCAGCAGGCCAATCAGCCACACCGGGTTGACGTGGTTCTTTTCATTAAACTCAATGATGCCGCCTTTTTCATTCCCCTCCAGCTTGCGGATGCCAAGCTTTTGCGCCTTCTGGCGCAGGCGGGCGATATCCAGCAGATTTCTGGCCGCATCCGGCAGCAGGCCGAAGCGGTCGATGAGCTCAACCTTGATCTCTTCCAGCTCGTGCTCGCTTTTGGCGCTGGCGATGCGCTTGTAGAACGAGAGTCGGGTATTTACATCCGGGATAAAGTCGTCCGGCAGCAATGACGGCATGCGCAGTTCGACCTCCGTTTGCTGGCTGGTGAGATCTTCCAGCGACGGCTCGCGCCCGGCCTTCAGCGCATCAACGGCGTTCTCCAGCAGCTCCATATACAGCGAGAAGCCGATGGTGGTCATCTGCCCGCTCTGGTCCTCGCCAAGCAGCTCGCCGGCGCCGCGAATTTCCAGATCGTGGGTTGCCAGGGCAAACCCGGCGCCGAGGTCCTCCAGCGAGGCGATCGCTTCCAGACGCTTTTGCGCATCGGTGGACATCGCCTTCGGATGCGGAGTCAGCAGCCAGGCATAGGCCTGATGGTGTGAACGCCCGACGCGCCCGCGCAGCTGGTGCAGCTGAGCAAGGCCGAAATGATCGGCGCGCTCGATGATGATCGTATTGGCGGTAGGAATATCGATCCCGGTTTCAATAATGGTGGTGCAGACCAGCACGTTAAAGCGCTGGTGGTGGAAATCGTTCATCACCCGCTCGAGCTCGCGTTCGCGCATCTGCCCGTGACCGATGGCGATACGGGCTTCGGGCACCAGCTCGGCCAGACGGTCGGCGGCTTTCTGGATGTTTTCTACGTCATTGTAGAGATAGTAAACCTGGCCGCCGCGCAGTATTTCACGCAGCATGGCCTCGCGTACCACCAGCGCATCGTACTCGCGCACGAAGGTTTTCACCGCCAGACGGCGCGCCGGAGGGGTGGCGATAATCGACAGATCGCGCATGCCGCTCATGGCCATATTCAGGGTGCGCGGGATGGGCGTCGCGGTGAGCGTCAGAATATCGACATCGGCGCGCATGGCCTTGATGCGCTCTTTATGCCGCACGCCAAAGCGGTGCTCCTCATCGACGATCAGCAGCCCAAGATCGCGCAGCTTCACTTCGCTTTGCAGCAGCTTATGGGTGCCGATCAGTATATCGATTTTGCCCTCGGCCGCCTGTTCCAGAATCTGCGCCTGTTCTTTGGCGCTGCGGAAGCGAGACAACATTTCGATGCGCACCGGCCAGTTGGCGAAGCGATCGCGGAAGTTGTCGAAGTGCTGCTGAGCGAGCAGGGTCGTCGGCACCAGCACCGCCACCTGCTTATGGTTTTCTACCGCCAGGAAGGCGGCACGCATCGCAACTTCGGTTTTACCAAAGCCCACGTCGCCGCAGACCAGACGGTCCATTGCCAGCGGCTGGCACATATCGCTCAGCACCGCATTGATGGCCTGCGCCTGATCGGGGGTGGTCTCAAACGGGAAGCCGTCGCAAAAGAGCTGATACTGTTCACGATCGTGCTTAAACGCAAACCCGGATTTGACCGCGCGCTGGGCATAAATATCCAGCAGCTCCGCCGCCACGTCGCGCACCTTCTCCGCCGCTTTTTGCCGCGCTCGCGCCCAGGCGTCGCCGCCGAGCTTATGCAGCGGAGCGCTCTCTTCCGCGCCGCCGGCATAGCGGCTAATCAGATGGAGCGAGGAGACCGGCACGTACAGTTTGGCGTCATTGGCGTAGGTGAGCATCAGGTATTCACCCTTGATGCCGCCGGCCTCGAGGGTGGTCATTCCCGCATAGCGGCCAACGCCGTGCTCAAGGTGCACCACCGGCTGACCGATGTGCAGCTCCGCGAGGTTGCGAATGAGGGTATCGGGATTGATGGTGCGCCGCGAATCCTGACGTCGGCGCGCCACGCGCTCGCCCAGCAGATCGCTTTCACAAATCAGCGCCAGGCCGCGCGGGCTATCGATAAAGCCGTGCTCGGCGGCGCCGATCATCAGATAGCGGCCGCTGCCGGTTGCCTCTTCAAGACGCCGGATATGCTTCGGCGCAACCTTAATGCGCGCCAGCATTTCGCCCAGCGCTTCGCGGCGGCCCTCGCTCTCTACCGAGAAGATAACCGGGCCGGTGAAGGATTCGAGGAAGCGGCGCAGGTTATCCAGCGGCGCTTTGTTCTGCGCCTGAATCGCCAGATCCGGCAGCTTCTGATAGCCGAGGTTGGTATGGGCCGCTTTCTCCGCCAGGCGGTCGGTTTTTAGCTGCACGCGCGGCCATTTTTTCAGCTCGCTGAACAGCTCTGCGCTGCGCAGCCAGAGCAGCTCCGGCAGTAGCAGCGGGCGCATTGGATCAACGCCGCGGCTTTCAAAGCGGGCGTGCGTTTCGCTCTGGAAACGTTCGGCGCTGGCTTCCAGCTCGCCGGTATTGACGATCAGCGTGTTCGCCGGGAAGTAGCTGAACAGCGGCGGCAGCGGCTCGTTGAAAAACAGCGGCTGCCAGTATTCGATGCCGGTAGGCAGGGTGCCTTTGCTGACCTGCTGATAAATATGTTCGGCATCGCGCTTGACCTCGAAGCGATCGCGCCACTGGCTGCGGAACAGCTCGATGGCGGTCTGATCGGTCGGGAATTCGTGGGCCGGCAGCAGATTGATCGCCGCCACCTCTTCGAGCGTGCGCTGGCTGTCAACGTCAAACAGACGCAGGCTGTCGATTTCATCATCGAAGAAATCGAGGCGATAGGGCTGTTCGCTGCCCATCGGGTAGAGGTCGAGCAGGGCGCCGCGGGTCGCGTATTCGCCGTGCTCCATAACCTGATCGACATGGCGATAGCCCGCGCTATCCAGCTGCTCGCGGAGGGTATCCCGCGACAGACGCTGGCCTTTTTTCATCACCAGCGCGTGGCCGTGCAGGTAGTTATGCGGACAAACGCGCTGCATCAAGGTGCTGACCGGCACAATCAGCACGCCGCGCTGCATGGTCGGCAGCTGATAAAGGGTCGCCAGCCGGGAAGAGATAATATCCTGATGCGGCGAGAAGCTATCGTAGGGCAGGGTTTCCCAGTCCGCCAGCGCGATGACCATGCTGTCGGTAAACTGCCGAATTTCATCATTCAGGCGCAGGGCGTTTTGCATATCGGGGGCGACGAGGATCACCGGGCCGTCGTGACGTTCGGCCATTTCCGCGACCAGGGTCGCGCAGGCCGCGCCGGTTAATTCGCCGAGCTGCCGCTGATCGCCGGGTTTCACCGGCAGTGAGTATCGATATTGTTGAGACATAGCGGTTGTCAGGATCCCTTAGAGCCTATCCCATTAGGCTTTTTTATTTGCCAGCAAAGTACGCCTACCGCAATAGGCTCTGAGTGTTTCGCTCTACGATGTAAGGGCAAATCGCTGATATTCAATGCCTCTGATTATCCGCGATTGGCCTTAATTCGCCAACCCGAATGACAAAAGGAAGTTCGGCTGCGGGGAAAGATTCTGATAGATAAGAACTGACATATCAAATATCCGGTTGATTTATCTTTGTTTTTCCCCCATCTGGCGACAAAAACTTACCGTTTCAGTGATTTACGCGTTGTGCTATGACATATATACTCGTGCATCGGCTATCAGCAACCAGATGGAATACATGTACCAACCTGCCGCACTCTTTATCGGCCTTCGCTACATGCGCGGGCGCGCAGCTGACCGCTTCGGTCGTTTCGTCTCCTGGCTCTCAACCATCGGCATTACGCTCGGCGTGATGGCGCTGGTGACCGTCCTGTCGGTGATGAATGGCTTTGAACGCGAGCTGCAGAACAACATCCTGGGGCTGATGCCGCAGGCCATTCTTAGCGCCCAGCAGGGCTCAATCAATCCGCAAACGCTGCCGGAAAGCGCCGTGAAGTTACAGGGCGTCAGCCGGATCGCGCCGTTGACCACCGGCGACGTGGTGCTGCAAAGCGCGCGCAGCGTCGCGGTTGGGGTGATGCTTGGCATCGATCCGGCGCAAAAAGATCCGCTGACGCCGTACCTCGTTAACGTCAAGCAGAGCGATCTGCAGGCCGGGAAATATAACGTTATTCTCGGCGAGCAGCTGGCCGGCCAGCTCGGAGTTAATCGCGGCGACCAGATCCGCGTGATGGTGCCTTCCGCCAGCCAGTTTACGCCGATGGGCCGGGTGCCGAGCCAGCGCCTGTTTAACGTCATCGGTACCTTCGCCGCCAGTAGCGAAGTCGACGGCTACCAGATGCTGACCAATATCGACGACGCGTCGCGCCTGATGCGCTACCCGCTGGGGAATATTACCGGCTGGCGCCTGTGGCTCAATCAGCCGCTGCAGGTGGATACGCTCAGCCAGCAAACCTTGCCCGCAGGGACGAAGTGGCAGGACTGGCGCGAGCGCAAAGGCGAGCTGTTCCAGGCCGTGCGGATGGAAAAAAATATGATGGGCCTGCTGCTGAGCCTGATTGTGGCGGTGGCCGCCTTTAATATCATCACCTCGCTCGGGATGATGGTGATGGAAAAACAGGGCGAGGTGGCGATTCTGCAAACCCTCGGCCTGACGCCGCGGCAGATTATGCTGGTCTTTATGGTGCAGGGCGCCAGCGCCGGCATTGTCGGCGCGCTGCTCGGCGCGCTGCTCGGCGTGCTGCTCGCCAGTCAGCTGAACAATTTGATGCCGATTATCGGCGCGTTTCTTGACGGCGCCGCGCTGCCGGTCGCCATTGAACCGCTGCAGGTGGCGATAATTGCGCTGGTGGCGATGGTGCTGGCATTGTTATCTACGTTGTATCCTTCCTGGCGCGCTGCCGCCACCCAACCCGCTGAGGCTTTACGTTATGAATAAGATCCTGCTGCAATGCGACAACCTGTGCAAACGCTATCAGGAAGGCAACGTGCAAACTGACGTGCTGCACGATGTCAGCTTCAGCATCGAGGAGGGCGAGATGATGGCGATTGTCGGCACCTCGGGTTCCGGTAAAAGTACGCTTCTGCATCTGCTCGGCGGCCTCGATACGCCGACCTCAGGCGACGTTATTTTCTCCGGCCAGCCGATGAGCCAGCTCTCCGCTGCGGCCCGCGCCGACCTGCGCAACCGCGAGCTGGGCTTTATCTATCAGTTCCACCACCTGCTGCCGGATTTTACCGCCCTGGAAAACGTAGCGATGCCGCTGCTGATCGGCAAGCAGAAGGCTGCCGATATCGAACGTCAGGCCAAAGAGATGCTGCGCGCGGTCGGCCTTGAACACCGCAGCAGCCATCGTCCGTCCGAGCTTTCCGGCGGCGAACGCCAGCGCGTGGCGATTGCCCGCGCGCTGGTCAACAAGCCGCGGCTGGTGCTGGCGGATGAGCCGACCGGCAACCTTGACGCCCGCAATGCCGACAGCATTTTCCAGCTGCTGGGCGAGCTCAATATCGCGCAACGTACCGCTTTCCTGGTGGTGACTCACGATCTGCAGCTGGCGAAACGGATGAACCGTCAGCTGGAGATGCGTGATGGCCACCTGAACGCGGAACTGACCCTGATGGGGGCCGAGTAATGGCCTCTCCGTTATCCCTGTTGATTGCCCTGCGCTTTAGCCGCGGCCGCCGACGCGGCGGCATGGTATCGCTTATTTCGGTGATTTCGACCGTCGGCATTGCGCTGGGAGTGGCGGTGCTGATCGTCGGCCTGAGCGCCATGAACGGCTTTGAGCGCGAGCTCAATAACCGCATTCTGGCGGTGGTTCCCCACGGGGAAATCGAGCCGGTTAAGCAGCCCTGGAGCAACTGGAACGACGCGCTGGCGAAGGTTGAGAAGGTCAAGGGCGTCGTTGCGGCGGCCCCCTATATCAACTTTACCGGGCTGGTGGAGAGCGGCAGCAACATGCGCGCCATTCAGGTGAAGGGCGTCGATCCTCAGCAGGAGAGCCGCCTGAGCTCGCTGCCGACCTTCGTGCAGAATAACGCCTGGGCCGGCTTTAAGCCCGGCGAGCAGCAGGTTATTTTAGGCAAGGGCGTCGCCGATGCGCTGCACGTCAAGCAGGGCGACTGGGTGTCGATAATGATCCCCAACTCCGACGCCGATCACCAGCTGCTGCAGCCGAAACGCGTCAGGCTGCACGTGACCGGGATCCTGCAGCTGAGCGGCCAGCTCGATCACAGCTTCGCCATGATCCCGATGCCGGATGCTCAGCAGTATCTGGATATGGGCAGCAGCGTCACCGGGATCGCGATTAAAGTCACCGATGTCTTCCACGCCAACACCCTGGTGCGCGACGCCGGTGAAGTCACCAACAGCTACGTCTATATCAAGAGCTGGATCGGCACCTACGGCTATATGTATCGTGATATTCAGATGATCCGCGCCATTATGTATCTGGCAATGGTGCTGGTTATCGGGGTCGCCTGCTTTAACATCGTATCCACCCTGGTGATGGCGGTGAAAGATAAAAGCAGCGATATTGCGGTGCTGCGCACGCTCGGAGCGAAAGACGGCCTGATCCGCGCTATTTTCGTATGGTATGGTTTACTTGCCGGCTCGGTCGGAAGCCTGATTGGGGTCGCCATTGGCGTGGTTTGCGCGCTGAAGCTGACGTCGATTATTAACGGCCTCGAATATCTGATTGGGCATAAATTCCTCTCCGGCGACATTTATTTTATTGACTTCCTGCCGTCTGAACTGCACTGGCTGGACGTCATTTATGTGCTGGTGACGGCACTGTTGCTGAGTTTGCTGGCCAGCTGGTATCCCGCCCGCCGCGCCAGCCGCATTGACCCGGCGAGGGTGCTGAGTGGCCAGTAATTTATCGTCATGACCCGTTAATGCGCTTCATTTTGCAAGCTGAAGCGCAGGGTTAGAAAGAGGAATTGCTGAAATGTATTACGGATTTGACATTGGCGGCAGCAAGATTGCGTTAGGCGTATTTAACAAGGAGCGACGGCTGCAGTGGGAAAAGCGCGTCGCCACTCCGCAAGCGAGTTATGAGGATTTTCTCCAGGCGGTAGAAGCGCTGGTGCTTGAGGCGGACGCCCGCTTTGATTGCCAGGGTTCGGTAGGGATAGGAATCCCGGGAATGCCGGAAACCGCGGACGGCACGCTGTACGCCGCTAACGTGCCTGCCGCCAGCGGTAAACCGCTGCGCGCCGACCTCAGCGCCCGGCTGGGGCGTGAAGTGCGTCTGGATAACGACGCCAACTGTTTTGCGCTCTCGGAGGCCTGGGACGATGAGTTTACCCGCTATCCGCTGGTGATGGGGCTGATCCTCGGCACCGGCGTAGGCGGTGGCCTGATCCTTAACGGCAAATCGATTACCGGACATAGCTATATCACCGGCGAATTTGGCCATATCCGCCTGCCGGTGGATGCGCTGGAGGTGGTGGGGCGTGACTTTCCGCTGACCCGCTGCGGCTGCGGCCAGCTGGGCTGCATCGAAAACTATCTTTCCGGTCGCGGCTTTGCCTGGCTGTACGAACACTTTTACCAACAATCCCTCACCTCACCAGAAATCGTCGCGCAGTGGCAGCAGGGCGATGAAAAAGCGCGCGCCCACGTCGAGCGCTATCTTGACCTGCTGGCGGTGTGTCTGGGTAATATTTTAACCATCGTTGACCCGGATCTGCTGGTAGTTGGCGGAGGATTGTCTAACTTTACTGCAATAAGCGAAGGGCTGGCGCAGCGCCTGCCGCGTCACTTACTTCCCGTTGCCCGGGTGCCTCGGATTGAGCGGGCGCGCCACGGCGATGCGGGAGGAATGCGCGGTGCGGCCTTCCTTCATTTGACTGATTAATCACAGAGGTAGCTATGTTGTCGCGCCGCTTACATCGATTGAGCCGTTTTCGCCGCAATAAACGACGCCTGCGCGAGCGACTGCGTCAGCGAATTTTCTTTAAAGAGGATAAGGTGGCTCCGGAAACGATGGAAAAACCCAGGGTAGTGGTGCTCACCGGCGCAGGCATTTCCGCCGAGTCGGGGATTAAAACCTTCCGCGCGGCCGACGGCCTGTGGGAAGAACATCGGGTGGAAGACGTGGCGACGCCGGAAGGCTTTGCCCGCGATCCCGCGCTGGTGCAGGCGTTTTACAACGCCCGCCGTCGTCAGCTGCAGGGGCAGGATATCGCCCCTAACGCCGCGCATCTGGCGCTGGCGCGGCTGGAAGAGGCGCTGGGGGATCGTTTTGTGCTGGTGACGCAGAATATCGACAACCTGCACGAGCGCGCCGGCAACCGCCGGGTTATCCACATGCACGGCGAGCTGCTGAAGGTGCGCTGTTCGTGGAGCGGACAGGTACTGGAGTGGACCGGGGACGTCACCGTGGACGACAAGTGCCACTGCTGTCAGTTCCCGGCGCCGCTGCGCCCGCACGTGGTCTGGTTTGGCGAGATGCCGCTGGGAATGGACGACATTTACAGCGCGCTGGCCGATGCCGATATTTTCATCGCCATCGGCACTTCCGGGCACGTCTATCCTGCGGCGGGCTTCGTTCACGAGGCTCGCCTGCAGGGGGCGCATACGGTTGAGCTCAACCTGGAGCCGAGCCAGGTGGGCAGCGAGTTTGCCGAAAAACGCTATGGCCTCGCAAGCCAGGTGGTGCCGGAGTTTATCGACCAGCTGCTCAAAGATCTCTGATCTCGGGGCCGGAGGGCGTTAGCGGGTAGCGCCCTCCGGCGTATTGCCGGTCGGCGCTCCCGGCACTATCGTCTGAGGTTGTGGAATTGATGCGATGATGTGACAGGGAAAACAGTATTGCGTGCTCTTTTATGACATCTTCTTACATTCTTGCAACAGAAAGGGAGTGTAAGCATGCGCACAGAGTATTTTGACTACCTGATCCTCGGGGATGAACATCACGGCGAGATCTACAGCGGCGTTAAAACCCACCGTCTTGAAGTTCGTTCGAAATACCCGCTGGCGAATCATGCCCATTCCCCTGCCGAAGAAGCCCCCGGCACCCAGCCGCGAACGGTGAATTACAACGTCCACGAATATCCAGCCCAGGATGGCCGCTTCTATATGGTGGCGACGAACTATCCGCTGAGCGATTTTGACGTGGAAGATGCGCTGATTAAATCGCGAGCGCATCCCGTGCGCGCCTGATCTCTGGCCGCGAAACCGAATCCAGAAAATTTGCATAACCCCTAAGGCGCCCGTATCGGCGCTTTTTTTTGCCCAAAAAGCGCGCCGACGCCGCGGAGAACCTGCCATGCACCCATCGATGATGTATCAGGATTTAACCACCGGAACGTTAATCAATCACGCGGCGCGCTACCATGCCGATAGCGAAATCGTCTCCGTGTCCACGCGCGGGGAGACGGAGTACAGCAGCTGGGGAGCGGTGGCGGATAACGCGCGCCGGCTGGCGTCCGCCGTCGATCGGCTGGGCATCCCCGCCGGCGCGCGCTGCGCTACCCTCGCGTGGAATAATCGCCGTCATCTGGAAGTCTATTTCGCCATCGGCTCGGGAGGCCGGGTTACCCATACCCTCAACCCGCGGCTGTCGATTGAGCACCTGACGTTTATCATCAACGACGCCGAGGACCAGGTGCTGTTTTTTGACGCCACCTTCCTGCCGCTGCTGCGCCAGCTGCGCCCCCATCTGCCCACCGTGCGCTACTTTGTCCTGATGGAAGCCCGCAGCGAAGGCGCCCTCAGCGAGCTCGATTCGCTGCTGTTTTACGATGAGCTGCTGGCCTGCGGGGATCCCGGCTACGACTGGCCGGGGCTGAGCGAAACCACCCCCGCGTCGCTGTGCTACACCTCGGGCACCACCGGGAAACCCAAAGGAGTGCTCAATACCCATCGTTCGCTGGTGCTGCACGCGCTGAGCGGCAATCAGCCCGATGCCGCCGGTATCTCGGCCCGCGACTCCCTGCTGCCGGTGGTGCCGATGTTTCACGTCAACGCCTGGGGCACGCCCTTTATCGCCGCGATGGCCGGGGCGCGGCTGGTGCTGCCAGGGCCGCATCTGGACGGCGAGAGCCTGCTGCGGCTGCTGAGCGCCGAGCGGGTCAGCGTGGCCTTTGGCGTGCCGGTGATTTGGGCCGGACTGCTGGCGGCGCTGCGTAAATCGGATATCCGCTTGCCCTGTTTTAAACGCTCGTTCGTCGGCGGTTCCGCGCTGCCTCCTTCGATGGCGGAGGCGTTTCGTCGCGACTACGGTATCGAGCTGATCCACGCCTGGGGGATGACCGAAACGTCGCCCATCGGCACCATCAATACGCCGCTGGCTAAACATCAGGCGCTGGCGGAGGAGCAGCGACAGCGGGTGGCCGAGGGGCAGGGAAGGGCCATCTTCGGGATCGATCTGCGGGTGGTGGACGTCGACGGAGCGCCGCTGCCCAGCGATGGTGAAAGCCAGGGGTATCTGCAGGTACGCGGTCACTGGGTGGTGGCGAACTACTTTGGCCGCAGCGAAACGGCGCTCACCGACGACGGCTGGTTTGATACCGGCGATATCGGTACCGTCGATGAGAATGGCTATCTGATCATTCAGGATCGGGCTAAGGATATCATCAAGTCCGGCGGGGAGTGGATCTCAACGGTCGAGCTGGAAAATATTGCGCTTGCCCACCCGGCCATTCGCAGCGCGGCGGCGATTGCCGCCCGGCATCCGCGCTGGGATGAGCGTCCGGTGCTGCTGTGCGTCAGGGCGGAAGGGGCTGAAATCGAGGAGCAGGCGCTGCTGGCGTGGTACCAGCAGCGGGTGCCGAAATGGCAGGTACCGGACCGCGTCGTTTTCATTGACACCCTGCCGGTGAGCGCCACCGGCAAGGTTTTGAAGAATCAGCTGCGGGCCGAATTCGGCCAGATACTGATGGGCGAGGGGCGCGATCCCGGCGGGATTAACGACCGGCCTTGAGCTTTTGATAATACTCTTCGTACAGGGTGCTGGCGCTGCCGACATCGTTCTGCCATTCGCCCTGCTGGATGGTTTCCGCGTCCGGGTAGAGCGATTTATCGTTGGCAACGCTCGGGCTGAGCATCCGGCGCGCGGCGAGGTTCGGCGTCGGATAGCCGATGGTTTCGGCAACCTGTTTGGCTACTTCCGGACGCAGCAGGAAGTTAATCAGCTTCAGCGCGCCGTCGACGTTTTTGGCGTTGGACGGAATCGACAGGCTATCCATCCAGAAGATCCCGCCTTCTTTCGGCCACACCACCTCCAGCGGCGTCCCGGCCTGGCGAGCGACGAACGCCGAACCGTTCCATACCATACCGAGATTCACTTCACCTTCCATATAGGGGTTTGCCGGGTTATCCGAGTTGAACGCCGCGACGTTTGGCATCAGCTTTTTCAACTCGCTATACGCGGCGGCAATCTCTTTGGGATCGGTGGTGTTGCCGGAATAGCCCAGCTTACGCAGCGCAATCTGGAACACTTCCCGGGCATCGTCGGTCAACAGCAGGCTGCTTTTGTACTCAGGCTTCCACAGGTCGGCCCAACTGGTCACGGTTTTAGGGTCGATGGCCTCGCTGTTGACGCCGATAGCCGTTGCGCCCCAGATGTACGGAATGGAATAGTCGTTGTTCGGGTCGAACGGCTTATTCAGCATCTGCGGATCGAGGTTGCTGAAATTAGTCAGCTTGCTCTTATCGATCTTCTGCAGCATGCCTTCTTTGCGCATCTTATCGACGAAGTAGGTCGACGGCACCACCAGGTCGTAGGCGCCGTCTTTGTAAGTTTTGAGCTTGGCGTACATGGTTTCATTCGATTCGTAGGTCGAATAGATAACCTTGATCCCGGTCTCTTTGGTGAACTGTTCCAGCAGGCCCGGCGGTACGTATTCGGTCCAGTTATAGAAATAGAGCGTTTTGCTATCGTCCGCGTGCGCGGCGCTCATCCCGACTGCCAGAGCACCCGCCGCGAGCAGGTGGCGTGACCATTTTTTCATTTAACGTCCCCTGGTTTAAGCCTGTTCCACAGGCTGTGGTAGTTGCCGGCCCGGGACGAGGGCCCGAACCGGCTGCAGTTATCAGGCCCGTTTGGGCGAGCTTTTGGTGCCGTCGCGGGCAATGAGCTGGCTGGCGATAACCATCACCAGCGACAGAATCAACAGGATGGTCGCCAGCGCGTTCACTTCCGGCGACACGCCCACCTTGACCATCGAGTAGATCTTCAGCGGCAATATTTCGTAGCCCGGTCCGGTGACGAACGATGACACCACGACGTCATCCATCGACAGCGTAAAGCTCAGCAGCCATCCCGCCGCCACCGCGGGCAGCGCCAGCGGCAGGATAATCTTACGCAAAATGGTTAACTCGCTGGCGCCGAGATCCTTCGCGGCTTCCAGCATCCGCACGTCGAAACCCTTGAGCCGCGAAAATACCGTGACCACCACGAAGGGCAGGCAGAAGGTAATATGCGAGAACAGCAGCGACCAGAAGCCCAGCTGGATGCCAATCAGCATAAACAGCACCAGCAGAGAAATCGCCATCACAATGTCCGGCGACATCATCACCACAAACAGCATTCCGCTGACGAACGGCTTACCGCGAAAGCGGTAGCGGTACAGCGCGACGGCGGTCAGCGAACCGATCAGGGTGGCAAAGGTCGCCGACAGCACCGCCATAGTGAGCGAATGCTGCGCGGCCTGCAGCAGGCTGTCGTTGTTCATCAGCAGGCTATACCAGCTGGTGGTAAACCCCTGCCAGCTAATGCCAAAAGGCGAACTGTTAAACGAGTTAACGATCAGAATAATAATGGGAATGTAGAGATACGCGTAAATGGCGGCCATAAAGCCGCCGCGCAGCAGTCGACCGGTCATTCCAGATCCACCTTATTGTTGAGCAGTCTTGCCGCGCGCCAGTAAATCAGCAGCATCAGGCCCATCACGAGGGTTAACGTAATGCTGGTGGCCGCGCCAAACGGCCAGTCGCGAATATTGAGGAACTGGCTCTTAATGACGTTGCCGATCAGCAGGTTCTTCGCGCCGCCCATCAGGTCGGAGACGTAGAACAGCCCCATCGCCGGCAGCATCACCAGCAGGCAGCCGGCGATAATCCCCGGCATGGTCAGCGGAATAATAATGCGGATAAAGGTTTGCAGCCGGCTGGCGCCGAGGTCTTTCGCCGCTTCCAGCAGCGGGCGATCCAGCTTCTCAATGCTGGAGTAGAGCGGCATCACCATAAACGGCAGCAGAATGTAGACCAGGCCGATAATCACCGCCGACGGGGTGTACATGATGCGCAGAGGCGTTTCAATGACCCCCAGCCACAGCAGAAACTCGTTGAGGTAGCCTTTGGTGCTGAGGAAGATTTTCAGCCCGTAGATACGGATCAGCGAGTTGGTCCAGAACGGGACGATCAGCAAAAACAGCAGCAGCGGACGGACCTTCTCCGGCAGCCTGGCGAGAAACCAGGCAAAGGGATAGCCGAGCAGCAGGCAGGCGAGCGTCGCCAGCAGCGCCATATTCAGCGAGTGCAGCAGCACGGCGTAGTAGAGCGGGTCCAGCAGGCGCGCATAGTTATCCAGCGTAAAGACCATTTTGACGAAGTTAGCGTCGTCGCGGGTCAAAAAGCTGGTGCCGATAATCATCAGGTTGGGCAGGAAAACAAACAGCACCAGCCAGCCGACGATGGTGGCAATCACCACATTTTGGAATTTACTGGTGTTCTTCATCAGCCAGTACAACCTCCCAGCTCTCTACCCAGTTAATGGCCATTTTCTGGTCAAGCGGGTGGTCAAAATCAGGATCGTCCTCGTTGAAGAATTCGCTGACCAGCACCATTTTGCCGTTTTCCAGTTCGACCACCGATTCCAGGGTCATGCCTTTGTAATTGCGTTCACGGATGTAACCGATCAGGCCATCGGCTTCGCTGGCGTCGTGGACCTCATCGACGCGCAGGTCCTCAGGGCGCAGCATGACGTTCAGCGACTGCCCCTTCTCAACGGCAAAATTAACGTAGATATTGCATTCGCGCCCTTCAACGCGGGCGCGGACGCGCTGCTCGTCGAGGCGCTCAATCACCGTCGCGTTAAAGATATTGATCTCGCCGATAAAGCTGGCAACGAACAGGTTCTTCGGCTCTTCGTAAATTTCGCGCGGGGTGCCGTCCTGCTCAATTTTGCCGTCGCGCATCACCACGATGCGATCGGACATCGTCAGCGCCTCTTCCTGATCGTGGGTGACGAAGACGAAGGTAATGCCGAGCTTGCGCTGGAGCGCTTTCAGCTCGTTCTGCATCTGCTTACGTAGCTTATAATCCAGCGCGGAGAGGGATTCATCGAGCAGCAGCAGGCGCGGCTTGTTGACCACCGCTCTGGCAATGGCCACGCGCTGCTGCTGGCCGCCGGAGAGCTGGTGCGGTTTGCGCTGGGCAAACTCTTCCAGCTGCACCATGCGCAGGGCATCGACGACGCGAGGCGCTATCTGCGCCGCCGGCGTTTTTTGCATCCGCAGGCCGAAGGCGACGTTTTCGAACACCGTCATATGCGGGAACAGGGCGTAGCTTTGAAAGACGGTATTGACGTGGCGGTTTTCCGCCGGAACGTGGGTGATGTCGTGGTCTTCGAGATGAATGTGTCCGCTATCGACATTTTCCAGCCCGGCAATAAGACGGAGAACGGTTGTTTTACCGCAGCCAGAAGGGCCAAGCAGAGTGAGAAACTCACCGTTATTGATGGTCAGATTCAGGTCGGAGATCACCGTTTTGCCATCAAAGCTTTTGCCAATTCCCGCCAGTTGAACCAGCGGCGAACGCGAACGCGGTTGTATATTCAATTTTTGACTCTGTCCCATGTAGACGCAGCGGAAGGCTTACCGATGCGGGGTTTGTGGTTAACCACCTTTGGGGCTGCACATAATTAATAAGGGCAAGCATTCTACGGCAAACGCTACCGATCGCCAATCCTTGTCGCCTGCAGATACCTTACCTTTACAACATTACGCGAGTTAATGTATTAAATTCCTGTTTGCCGGGCTAAAAATGACCTGACGCAATATTTGTCTTTTCTGGCTTATGAATAATGTTGTCACAAAAGATGAGGGTGGCCACATGGATAAATTGCTTGAGCGTTTTTTACAGTACGTTTCTTTAGATACGCAGTCGAAGGCTGGCGTGCGCCAGGTTCCGAGCACGGAAGGGCAGTGGAAGTTGTTGCGCCTGCTGCAGGCACAGCTGGAAGAAATGGGGCTGGTTAACGTGACGCTAAGTGAGAAAGGGACGGTGATGGGGACCCTGGCAGCGAACGTGGCGGGTGATATTCCCCCCATTGGCTTTATCTCCCACGTCGATACGGCTCCTGACTTCAGCGGTAAGCACGTCAACCCGCAAATAGTAGAAAACTACCGCGGCGGCGATATTGCGCTCGGCATCGGCGACGAGGTGCTCTCGCCGGTGATGTTCCCGGTGCTGCATCAGCTGCTGGGGCAAACGCTGATTACCACCGATGGTAAAACGCTGCTCGGCGCGGACGATAAGGCCGGTATTGCCGAGATCATGACCGCGCTGGCTACGCTGAAGGCGAAAAATATTGCCCACGGCGATATCCGCGTGGCGTTTACTCCGGACGAAGAGGTGGGGAAAGGGGCGAAGCACTTCGACGTTGCCGCCTTCGACGCGCGCTGGGCCTACACCGTTGACGGCGGCGGCGTGGGCGAGCTGGAGTTTGAAAACTTCAATGCCGCCTCGGTGACCATTAAGATCGTCGGCAATAACGTTCACCCCGGCACCGCCAAAGGCGTGATGGTCAACGCCCTGTCGCTGGCGGCAAGAATTCATGCCGAAGTCCCGGCCGATGAGGCGCCGGAAACCACCGAAGGCTATGAAGGCTTTTACCATCTGTCGAATATCAAAGGCACCGTCGATCGCGCCGAGATGCACTACATTATTCGCGATTTTGACCGCAAGCAGTTTGAAGCCCGCAAGCGCAGGATGATGGAGATCGCCAAAAAGGTCGGCAAAGGGCTGCATCCGGACTGCTATATCGAGCTGGTGATTGAAGACAGCTACTACAATATGCATGAAAAAGTGATGGCGCATCCGCATGTCGTGGAGATCGCCCGCCAGGCGATGGTCGATTGCCACATCGAACCGGAAATGAAGCCCATCCGCGGCGGCACCGACGGGGCGCAGCTCTCTTTTATGGGATTACCCTGCCCGAACCTGTTTACCGGCGGCTACAACTACCACGGCAAGCATGAGTTTGTGACGCTGGAAGGGATGGAGAAGGCGGTACAGGTTATCGTGCGGATAGCCGAGCTGACGGCGAAGCGGGGCGCGCGATAGCGCCTTGCTGAACCGGGCTACCGGCAACGCGCAGGGAGCCCGTAGTCCGGCCAGGGCGCTGGGCGCCGCAGGCCGGGGAATGGTGCCTTAGTCTTCGAAGAACCAGTAGCCGCTGTTGACCAGCGCCGCCAGCATCGCGAGGAAGGACGGATCTTCCAGCGCATCGCCGAAGTGCGCCGCGTTGAGCGCCAGGTGCGTAGCCAGCGCGTCCAGCGCCGGACGATGCGGAGAGTTAATCTGCTCGCCGTTGACGAACACTTCGCCGTCAATGCGCACCACGCGCAGCCCACCAAGCCTCACCAGCTTATCGCCCTGCTGCAGCGCGTCGTAAATTTCATCCGGCTGATAGGGCGGCTCCGCAGGGGCCACGTCCAGCTCGTGGCGGGACTGGGTAATAAACTCGCCAAACCACTGTTTGAAATGCTCTGGCTGATTAATCAGGCCCAGCATCATATCGCGCAGGCGATCCAGCTCGACCGGTAAAATATCCGCCGGATGGTCGCGCGACGGCACGTCGGGATCGGCATAGCGCTGGCTGCCGAGCTCGCGCTGCAGAATATAGTCGGCGAAACCGCTGAACAGCTCGCGGGCGTTCGGCGCGCGGTAGCCCACGGAATAGTTAAGCGAGTTTTCCAGCGAATAGCCTTCGTGCGGGAATCCTGGCGGAATATAGAGGATATCGCCGGGCTCCATCTCTTCATCGATAATCGCTTCGAACGGGTCAACCTGCAGCAGATCCGGATGCGGGCAGTGCTGTTTCATCGGCACCTTGTCGCCCACGCGCCAGCGGCGGCGGCCGGTCCCCTGAATAATAAACACGTCGTACTGATCGAGATGCGGGCCGACGCCGCCGCCGGGAACCGAGAAGGAGATCATCAGATCGTCGATGCGCCAGTCCGGCAGGGCGCGGAAGGGGTGCATCAGCGCCGCCGTCGGCTCGTGCCAGTTGTTGACCGCCTGCACCAGCAGCGACCAGTTGTTCTCGCTCAGGTGATCGTAGCTTTCGAACGGGCCGTGGCTGACCTGCCATTTTCCGTCCTGATGGCTGACCAGGCGGCTATCGACTTCGTTTTCCATCGCCAGCCCGGCCAGCTCATCCGGGCTAATGGGATCGACGAAATTGGCAAAGCCCCGCTTTAATACCACCGGGCGTTTTTGCCAGTAGCGTTCGATAAAGTCAGGCCAGTTAAGCGTTAATTGATAATCCATTTTTATATTCCACAGCAGGTGTCTGTTTGGGATTATACACGCCATCCCTCAAACTGCCTCTTTGTTGGCAGCGTTTGTTCGTCGGGTCACAGAGATCCGCGACGCCCGCGGGACGCAGGCGTCACTGGGAGAGAAAGGCGGTTAGCCTTCGGTCTCGTCGGGCAGCTGGCGGCCGAAAACCACCTCCATACAGGCGCCGCCGAGCAGGCTGTCGCCGGTAAGAATATCGCCGTCATACTGCTCGACAATATCGCGGGCGACGGCGAGGCCCACGCCCTGGCCGGGACGCAGCGTATCGGCACGCTGTCCGCGATCGAACACCACGCTTCGCTGGCTGTGCGGGATCCCCGGGCCATCGTCCTCCACCAGAATGTGCAGGTAATTATCGTTGGTCTGGCGTACGGAGACTTCAACAAACTCCAGACAATATTTACAGGCATTATCCAGCACGTTGCCCATCACCTCCATAAAGTCGTTCTGTTCGCCGACAAAGCTAATTTCGGGAGAGATATCGAGGGTGATGTTGACCCCTTTGCGCTGATATACCTTATTCAGCGCTGAGGTGAGGCTATCGAGCAGCGGGGCAATGGGATGCAGCTCGCGGCTGAGCAGGGTTCCGCCGCTGCGCATGCTGGCGCGATGCAGGTAGTAGCCAATCTGCTGCGAGATGCGGCTGATCTGTTCCAGCATCACCGGCTCCGCCGCGTTGACGTCAATCTTTTCGCTACGCAGCGAGCGCAGGGTGCTTTGCATGACCGCCAGCGGCGTTTTCAGGCTGTGGGTCAGATCGGTCAGCGTCGTGCGGTATTTATCGTAGCGCTCGCGCTCGCTTTTCAGCAGGCGGTTCAGGTTGCTGACCAGCCGCGTCAGCTCCCGGGTGGTATTCGGGTTGAGCATTTCGCGATGGTGCTCTTCCAGCTCGCGGACCTCTTTCGCCAGCGATTCGATGGGCCGCAGGCTCCACCATGCGGCGACCCACAGCAGCGGAATCACCAGCAGCAGGTTGGCGACCAGCACGTAGATAAACCAGCTCCACACCATATAGGAGCGTTTGAGCTCCACCGGGATGGTGTCGACCACCACGATGCTCAGCTGCGGCATCTTGTCGGTTGCCGGATAGATATTGATGGCCACCGAGTGGGTCATCTCGGAACCATCGTCCTGCTGGCGCAATGCGTCCAGCTCCTCCTGCACTTCGTGGTTATTGCGCAGCAGCATGCTGGTGCTGTCGACGTCGGATTCAATTTCGTGAAAGCCGTTGCTTTTCAGCCATTCCGGCTGAATGCGTTTTGTCAGCCACGGTACGTCGTGCTGGGTCCACAGCAGCTTGCCGCTGGCGTCGTAGATCAGCGTGACCGTCGGGCTCTGCATATTGAGGTTTTCGGGGATATCAACGTCAATACGGTTGTTCTCCCACTTCGCCAGCATATAGAACAAATTACTTTCGCCGCGCAGCAGGCGGAAGGTGGTTTTGTCGAAGCTGACGCTATAGCCGACCAGCGCGACCATGCCGTAGGCCAGCGAGAGCACCAGCACCACGGCAGCCGTCGCCAGCAGAAAGCGGACGCGCAGGGAAAGCGGCAAAATATGCCGTAGCGGACCTTTCATCCGCGCAGTTCAAATAAATAGCCCTGGCCGCGCACCGTGGTAATCACGTCGTGCGGATGCTGGGCCTGGATTTTTTTGCGCAGACGGCCCATCAGCACGTCGATGGTGTGGCTTTCGCGCAGCTCGGCGTCAGGATAGAGCTGCAGCATCAGCGAATCTTTGCTGACCACTTTGCCGCGGTTGCGGATCAGCGTTTCCATAATGGTGTACTCAAACGCCGTCAGCTTAATCGGCTGCTCGTTGACCGACAGCTCGCGCCGCGACAGGTCGACCTGGAAAGGCGGCAGGGAAATAACCTGCGACGCCAGGCCGCTGTTGCGGCGCAGCAGGGCCTGCATGCGGGCGGCGACCTCTTCGATATGGAAGGGCTTGGTGACGTAGTCGTCCGCCCCGGCGCTCAGCACCTCGACCTTATCCTGCCAGCCTTCGCGGGCGGTGAGCACCAGCACCGGCACCGACACCTCGTGGCTGCGCCAGCGGCGGATCAGCGACAGGCCGTCTTCATCCGGCAGGCCGAGGTCGACAATCGCGATATCCGGCACGTGTTCGCCGAGATAGTAATCGGCTTCTTTTGCATCTTCCGCCGCATCGACCTGGTGGCCTAACTCCTGGAGCTGAACTTTCAGGTGATGGCGCAGTAAAGCGTTATCTTCAACCACGAGTACGCGCATGCCGGTTCTCCATATTCATTATTTGATTTGAATAGTTTAGCGCTAATTATACACGTTGAATATAAACGGCTGTTAAATAACGAATTTCAATTGATTTTTCGCGAGTTTTCCCGCTGAGCCGCCATTTTTGTACCAGGTCATTGATAAGCTGGCGGAATATTGAAACGCGCGGCGCCGGCCGTTATCCGTCCGCCTGCACTTTGCGGACTTCGGTCGCCGAAGGCGCCAGCGGGGTGCCGTCTTCGGCAGCCGGCGCCATTGGCGGAACCGCCTGCCGCGTGCGCTTATCGATCAGGACGGAATGAGGCTCGCCGCTGGCGAAAAGATAGTGCTCTCCCCACTGACGCAGCGCGACCACCAGGGGAAACAGGCTTTCTCCTTTTGCGGTCAGGACGTACTCCTGATACGCGGTGCCATCCGAGGCGGCCTGGGTCCTGAGAATACCGGCATTAACCAGCTTATGCAGGCGGTCAGAGAGAATATTGCGCGCCATTCCCAGGCTGCGCTGAAAGTCGCTAAACCGACTCATGCCATCAAAGGCGTCGCGCACGATCAGCAGCGACCAGCGATCGCCGATAATATCCACGCTGCGGGCGACGGGACAGGTTTCGTTTTTCATCATTTTACGTGGCACGATGCGCGCTCCTCGGCGTCATGTAATCTGGTTGCATTTTAAAACTACATGTTCTAGCCTTCAAGTGGTTTTATTTTGAAACCAGATTGCCGAGGCCGAGAATCATGAAGACATCCGTCGTATCGCTATCACCCACCGACCCGGCGGCGGCTATGCCCGCCGGCCTGGTATGGCTGTTCGCTATCGCCAGCGGCCTGAGCGTAGCAAACGTCTATTACGCCCAGCCGTTGCTCGATGCGCTGGCGCGGGAGTTTGCGATCAGCGACGCCGCCGTCGGAGGCGTGATAACGGCGACCCAGATCGGCTGCGCGCTGGCTCTGCTTCTGCTGGTGCCGCTTGGCGATCGGCTAAATCGCCGGCGGCTGATGGGCGCGCAGCTGATCCTGCTGATCGCCGCGCTGATTGCGGTCAGCGCGGCATCTTCTGCGCTTATGCTGCTGGGCAGCATGCTGGCGGTGGGCCTGCTGGGCACCGCGATGACGCAGGGCCTGATCGCCTATGCCGCCAGCGCGGCCAGGCCGCACGAGCAGGGGCGGGTGGTCGGAGCCGCGCAGAGCGGCGTATTTATCGGGCTGCTGTTGGCTCGGGTATTCTCCGGCGGCATTAGCGATCTCTTCGGCTGGCGCGGGGTTTATCTGTTCGCCGCGCTGCTGATGCTGGGTATTGCCCTTCCGCTTTGGCGACGGCTGCCGGCGCTGGCGGCGGCAAAGAGTACGCTGAGCTATCCCCAGCTGCTGGCATCGATGCTGACTCTGCTGCGTCAGGAGAAAATACTGCAGGTTCGCGGCGTGCTGGCGCTGCTGATGTTCGCCGCCTTCAATATTTTCTGGTCCGCGCTGGTGCTGCCGCTGAGCGCGCCGCCCTACGGCTTTTCCCATACCGCGATCGGCGCTTTGGGGCTGGCGGGGGTTATCGGGGCGCTGGCCGCCGGGCATGCCGGAAAGTGGGCCGACAGGGGCTACGGGCAGCGTACCAGCGCCGCGGCGCTGGTGATACTGCTGCTCGCCTGGTGGCCGCTATCGCTGATGGCGTGGTCGCCGGTAGCGCTGCTTATCGGGATCGTGCTGCTGGATCTGGGGGGCCAGGCGCTGCATGTGACTAACCAGAGTATGATTTTTCGTACCCGACCCAAAGCCCACGGCCGGCTGGTGGGTCTCTATATGCTGTTTTATGCGGTTGGCAGCGGCCTGGGGGCCGCCGGTACGACGGCGGTTTACGCCGTCGCCGGATGGCAAGGAGTGTGCATGCTGGGGGCCGCCGTCAGCCTGCTGGCGCTCATTTTCTGGTTTGCGACCCGCCGCGTGGCGTCCGGCAAATAAAATCCATTCCCCGCGCGCGCTTATACGGTTGGGATGGTGCCGCCGTCAATAACGTACTCGGCGCCGGTTATGGCGCTGGCGCGGTCGGAGGCCAGAAAGGCGATCAGACTGGCTATCTCATCTGGCCGACACGGCCGGCCGAGCGGAATGCCGCCGAGGGCGTCCATAATGATCTTTTGTCCGCCGGCATAGTCGGTACCCGCCTGCGCCGCCAGCCGGTTGGCCAGGCCGACGGCGGCTTCAGTTTCAATCCAGCCGGGGGATATGCTAAGCACGCGCACGCCTGCCGGCGAGACCTCTTTGGACAGGCTTTTGCTGTACACCGATAGCGCGGCTTTGGCAGCGGCGTAGGCGGTGGTTGCTTCCGGCAGCGGCAGCGTCCGCTGAATGGACGAGACGTGGATGATCACCCCGGACTTCCTTTCGACCATCGCCGGCAGCAGCAGCCGATCCAGGCGCACCGCCGGAAACAGATTAAGCGCCAGCTCCCGCTGCCACTGCGCGTCGTCCAGCACGGCAAACCCGCCCGCCGGCGCGGAAGAGCCCCCAAGCATATGCACGATAATATCAACGCCCCCCAGCTGCTCCTGTACGCGCTTTGCCAGCAGGGCGCAGCCCGCTTCCTCGCTCAGATCGGCGGTGACAAAAAGCGCCTCGGCGGGGCCGGCGGGCGGATGGCGGGCGCAGGTTAGCACCCGCGCGCCGAGCTGGCTGAACAGCGCGACGGTGGCCGCGCCCGCGCCTTTGGTGCCGGAGGTGATCAGGACGCGTTTGCCGCTGAAGGTCAGAAAATCAGCCATTATTTAATCTCCAGACGGGCGATGCGCGCATCCGTCAGCTGAAAGCGGTAATCGAGCACCACCGGGCTGCCGGGGAAATTACCGCTCACCTTAGCGCGCACCGTAACGGTATCGTCACGGCTCAGCGCTTCAAAGGGTTCGGCAACGAACTGGTATTGCTCTCTGGCCGCGACCCGCCATGCCCGAATGGCCTGACGTCCGCGGTAGGTATGACCTTCATCGCGGACGACGGCGTCAGCGGTGAAGGCTTCGGCAATAGAATCCGCATCGTCGGCGGTGAAAAAAACCTGTACAGCTGCTGGCATATCCATCGATAAACTCCGGTAATTAAATGACCTGCTTACTGTAAGAACTCTTTATAATTTAAACAATTGGGCCCAACCGGGATGCCACAATGAAGGAATCGGGATAATGTCGCGTATTGCGCTTACGGATTTAGATGCTGTTATGGCGATTGCCCGCCGCGGAACGTTTCGGGCGGCGGCCATTGAGCTCGGGGTGTCGACCACCGCGCTGAGTCACGCCGTCGCCAAATTTGAGGCCAGCCTCGGCGTGCGGTTATTTAATCGGACCTCGCGCAGCGTGGCGTTGACCGACGCCGGGCAGCTGTTTATTGCGCGAATGGGCCCCTCGCTGCAGGGCGTTCACGACGCGCTTGAAGAGGTTCGTTCGCGGCGGGAGACCCCTTCGGGCGTGCTGCGGATAAACGCGCCGCCGTTTGCCGGGCGCGCGATTCTGACGCCGCTGGTGCTGGAGTTCCTGCGGCGCTATCCGGAGATGCACGTTGATCTGGTGACGGAAGGTCGGCTGATTGATATCGTCGCCGAGGGGTTTGATATCGGCGTTCGCGTCGCGCATTTGATACCCAATGACATGATCGCGCTCTCCCTCGGGCAGCCGCAGCGCTATGCGGTGGTCGCATCTCCGGGCTATCTGATGAACCGCGAGGCGCCGCGCGAGCCTGCGGATCTGCAAAATCATCCGTGCATTCGGGTGCGGCTGCCCGACGGCTCTCTCTATCGCTGGCATCTGGAAAAGCAGGGGGAGGTGGTCCATCCGCAGATCGATGGCCCGCTGACGCTGGATGAAGCTTCGCTGGCCCGCGCTGCGGTCCTTGAAAACGTCGGGATCGGTTTTTTTCTTGAGCAAAACGTGATTGACGATATTGCCGCCGGGCGGCTGGTTCGGCTGCTATCGGACTGGACGCCGCCGTTTCCGGGGCTGTGTCTTTACTATCCCGGAAGGCGCAATCCGTCTGCCGGGCTGGCCGCTTTTCTGGCGCTGGCGCGCGAGGTCGGAAAACCCTCTTCCCTTGCGGAAAGAGGGTAGCGGGGCTTACTTCAGCTCATCAACCATAGTGGCCGCGCGGCCGATGTAGTTGGCCGGCGTCATGGCCTTGAGGCGCACTTTTTCATCTTCCGGCAGCGGCAGGCTGTCGATGAACTGCTGCATGCCTTCGGCGTCCACGCGCTTGCCGCGGGTCAGCTCTTTCAGCTTTTCGTACGGCTTTTCGATTCCGTAGCGGCGCATCACGGTTTGAATCGGCTCGGCCAGCACTTCCCAGTTGTGATCCAGCTCATCGAGCAGGCGATCGCCGTTGAGCTCCAGCTTGCTGATGCCTTTCAGGGTGGACTGGTAGGCGATCAGAGAATAGCCGATACCCACCCCGAGGTTACGCAGGACGGTGGAGTCGGTCAGGTCGCGCTGCCAGCGGGAGACCGGCAGCTTGCTCGCCAGATGCTGCATCATGGCGTTAGCCAGCCCCAGGTTGCCTTCGGAGTTTTCGAAGTCGATAGGGTTCACTTTATGCGGCATGGTGGAAGAGCCGATTTCGCCGGCGATGGTTTTCTGCTTGAAGTGGTTGAGCGCGATATAGCCCCACACGTCGCGATCGAAATCGATCAGGATGGTGTTGAAGCGCGCCATGCAGTCGAACAGCTCGGCAATATAGTCGTGCGGCTCGATCTGCGTGGTGTACGGGTTCCACTGAATACCCAGCGAGGTGACAAACTCTTCGCTGAACTGGTGCCAGTCAACTTCCGGATAGGCGACGATATGGGCATTGTAGTTGCCGACCGCGCCGTTAATTTTGCCGAGGATCTCGACCTGGTTCAGCTGACGATACTGACGCTCCATGCGGTAAGCGACGTTAGCCATCTCTTTACCCATGGTGGACGGCGTCGCCGGCTGGCCGTGAGTACGGGAGAGCAGCGGCACGTCGCGATACTGCGTTGCGAGGTTTTTTACCGCGTCAATCATCTGGCGCCAGTAGGGCAAGACCACTTCGTCACGGGCGGTTTTCAGCATCAGCGCGTGGGACAGGTTGTTGATGTCCTCGGAGGTGCAGGCGAAGTGAATGAATTCGGAAACCGCGTGCAGCTCGGCAACGTCGGCCACTTTTTCCTTGAGGAAATACTCTACCGCTTTCACGTCGTGGTTAGTGGTGCGCTCGATGATTTTGATACGCTGCGCGTCTTCTACGCTGAAATCGGCGACGATTTTATCAAGGAAACCGATTGCGTCGGCAGCAAAAGCAGGAACTTCCTTGATCGCTGCGTGCGCGGCTAGTTTTTGCAGCCAGCGTACTTCTACCTGAACACGGAACTTCAGCAAACCGAATTCGCTGAAGATACCGCGCAGCGCGCTGACTTTATCGCCGTAGCGTCCATCGACAGGGGAAACGGCGGTCAGTGAGGATAATTCCATAGATCACAACTCCGGGGTTAAATGAGCAAGAATTTGTTTTGCCTGGTTAACCAGACGATTACGAGAAAACATGAGCTGCAGACGTCCGCCGCCGACCTGGTTCCACAGCACCGCCGCGCGGATGCCGGCCAGCAGCGAGGCGCGAACTTTCGCCTGCACCTGCGGGCTTTGCAGCACGGCGGGAGAACCGGTGACCTGGATGCGCGGCCCCAGCGGGCTGATAACGTCTACGTAGATGCCCGCCATCGCGCTAAGCAGGGTTTCGGACTGCAGATCGAAATGTTCCAGCTGGCGGTGCAGGCCGGCGATACGGTTGCCGAGGGTATCCATCGCGCCTTTGCCTGCCGCAAGCTTACGTTCAAGCACCATCATGCTTAAGGTGTAGCGGGTCAGTTCGGCGTTCAGCCCCTGACGGCTGCCGGTGTTGAGTACGCCGAGCAGGGTTTCAAGCCCGAGGCGAAGATTGGCTTCACTGCCACCGAACACCGCCAGCGTTGAATCCGGGTTGAGGTCGATGATGCTGTTCAGCGAGACGTGCAGGGCATCGCTATCGCAATGCCCCTGGTGCGCCAGCTGCTGAACCAGACGGGCTGCCTGGCAAACGCCAGCCAGCGCCAGCGTGATGTCATAGTAATTCTTCGCCACACGTACTCCTTGTAAGCCGCCGGTAGCCGGTTCAGCTATCGGCGGTAAAAACTGTCTGTCAGGCCTGCAGCGGCAGGCGCTGTTCGATAATGCCGCCGCCGAGGCACACTTCGCCGCTGTAGAAGACCGCCGACTGGCCCGGCGTTACCGCCGCGACCGGCTCATCAAAGATGACTTCGATGCGGTCGTCGTCCAGCGCCTTGACGGTGCAGGGGATATCGGTCTGGCGATAGCGGGTTTTCACCGTACAGCGCAGCGTGCCTTTCACCGGCTCGCGATCGACCCAGTGCAGCTGCTGGGCAATCAGCCCCACCGACATCAGGCGCGGGTGATCGTGACCCTGAGCGACCACCAGAATATTTTTTTCTACGTCTTTATCGACGACGTACCACGGATCTTCGCTGCCCTCTTTGGTCCCGCCGATGCCGAGGCCCTTGCGCTGACCGAGGGTATGGTACATCAGCCCCTGATGCTCGCCGATCTCTTCGCCGTCCACGGTGAGGATTTTACCCGGCTGGGCGGGCAGGTAGCGGCCAAGGAATTCGCGGAACTTGCGTTCGCCGATAAAGCAGATGCCGGTCGAGTCTTTTTTCTTCGCGGTGATGAGGTCCAGCTCTTCGGCGATTTTGCGTACCTGCGGCTTTTCCAGTTCGCCCACCGGGAACAGGCTCTGGGCAATCTGTTCGTGGCCGAGGGTGTAGAGGAAGTAGCTCTGGTCTTTGTTACCGTCGAGCCCGCGCAGCAGCTGGCTTTTACCGTTAACGTCTGCGCGGCGCACGTAGTGGCCGGTGGCGATATAGTCGGCCCCAAGATCTTCCGCCGCGAACTCGAGGAAGGCTTTAAATTTGATCTCTTTATTGCACAGAATATCCGGGTTCGGCGTGCGTCCGGCTTTATATTCAGCCAGGAACAGTTCAAACACGTTGTCCCAGTATTCGGCGGCAAAGTTTACGGTGTGAAGCTCAATTCCGAGCTTATCGCAGACGGCCTGAGCGTCGGCGAGGTCGGCGGCGGCTGTGCAGTATTCCTCACCATCGTCTTCTTCCCAGTTCTTCATGAACAGGCCTTCGACCTTGTAGCCTTGCTGGATCAGCAGCCAGGCGGAAACCGAGGAGTCGACGCCGCCGGACATGCCGACGATCACTTTTTTTGGATTTTCTGACATTGGAATACTCACCACATTGAACTTCAAGGCGGCATATTCTAGCACGCAGTCGCGCCTCAGGCACCCCCTCAAGGGGGCATAGTTTGCGTGCCGCTGCGCTGACCGGCCTTATCTCCGCAGGGGTAGCGCGCGTGCGCGACAAATGCGCCGCTGCGTCCCGGGAGCGCCGGCTCCGGTTTTGCGTGTTAAAACGGCCAGTTAAAGGCCCCGATCAGCGACAGCGGGTGGCGCTGATCGTGCTGATAGCTGCGGATACTTTCCGCTACCAGCTGCGAGCGCAGGTTGGGCGCATTGAGAATTTCCTCGGCGCTGAGCCACAGGCAGCGGTCGATATCGCTATCGTGCGGCTCGGTAGCGCACGTATCGTCAAGTTCGATGGCGAACAGAAAGCGCAAAAACGGCGTGCTGTCCGGCGCGATCCACTGATGCATACGGATAAAGTGCTGCGGAGTGGCGCGGATCCCGGTCTCTTCCCACAGCTCGCGCTCGGCCGCCTGCACCAGGGTTTCATCTGCTTCAAGATGACCGGCCGGCTGGTTCCACAGCGCCTTGCCGTTGATGGTCTCTTCGACCAGCAGAAATTTGTCTTTAGCGTGCACGATGCAGGCTACGGTGACGTGCGGTTTAAACATATTCCACTCCTGGGATGATTATTCGACCTGGCGCCACTGGCCGTTGCTCAGGCCGTCGAGAGTATAGCCGCCCATAGCGTAGCGAATCAGGCGCAGCGTAGGATAGCCCACGTGCGCGGTCATGCGGCGCACCTGACGGTTGCGGCCTTCATAGAGGGTGATTTTCAGCCAGCTGGTGGGGATCGCCTTGCGTTCACGGATCGGGGGAGTGCGCGGCCACAGCCACTCAGGTTCCGCGACCCGTTCAATTTCTGCGGGCAGGGTGGGGCCGTCGTTGAGCGTAATGCCGTTGCGCAGCGCCTCCAGCGCCTCCAAAGTCGGCTCGCCTTCAACCTGAACGTAGTAAATTTTACCGGTGCGTTTGCCCGGCTGCGTGAGCCGCGCCTGGAGCGCGCCGTCGTTAGTTAACACCAGCAGCCCTTCGCTATCGCGGTCAAGCCGGCCCGCGGCGTAGACATCGGACTGCGGAATAAAATCTTTTAGCGTGCTGCGCCCGGCTTCGTCGGTAAACTGTGGCAACACATCGTAGGGTTTATTGAACAAGATCACGCGGGTTGGTTGGCGTTCTTTGCGTTGTCTGGTGACTTGTTGTGAGCTGAATCGCTCAACGCGATGTTTTCTAAATGAAGTTTTCTGCATGGTATTTTCAGGCCCCGTCAATTGCCGCATTATAGCCTAATTACGAATGCCTTTCATGGACGCAAACATTCAGGTAGTATCGACAGGCTCATCACAATTTTTTAACAAAAATATTGCTCAAACTGATTCGCGCTACCAGAAGGCGGCACGGACGCGGATCTCCGGTTAGCGGGATCACCCGGTAGCGGAGTGGGCGGATAAAGCCAACGCTCGGTTAGTGTGAAAAGGAAGAGCAGAACCAGAAGCGCTCGAAGGAGAGGTTAATGGAAAGCAAAGTAGTAGTTCCGGCGGAAGGTCAAAAAATCACCCTGCAAGATGGCAAGCTGAACGTCCCTAATAACCCGATTATCCCGTTTATCGAGGGTGATGGTATCGGTGTTGACGTGACCCCAGCGATGCTGAAAGTGGTGGATGCCGCCGTTGAGAAAGCCTATAAAGGCGAGCGTAAAATTTCCTGGATGGAAGTTTACACCGGCGAAAAATCGACCCAGGTTTATGGCCAGGACGTCTGGCTGCCTGCCGAAACTCTTGATCTGATTCGTGATTATCGTGTTGCTATCAAAGGCCCTCTGACGACGCCAGTTGGCGGCGGTATTCGTTCTCTGAACGTTGCCCTGCGCCAGGAGCTGGATCTTTACGTCTGCCTGCGTCCGGTGCGCTACTACCAGGGTACACCGAGCCCGGTTAAACATCCTGAGCTGACCGATATGGTTATCTTCCGTGAAAACTCAGAAGATATCTATGCGGGCATCGAATGGAAAGCTGACTCCGCTGAAGCCGAGAAAGTTATCAAATTCCTGCGTGATGAGATGGGCGTGAAGAAAATTCGCTTCCCGGAACATTGCGGCATCGGCATTAAGCCGTGCTCCGAAGAAGGCACCAAACGCCTGGTTCGTGCTGCTATCGAATATGTCATTACCAATGACCGTGATTCGCTGACGCTGGTACACAAAGGCAACATCATGAAGTTCACCGAAGGCGCCTTTAAAGACTGGGGCTACGAGCTGATTCGCGAAGAATTCGGCGGCGAACTGATTGACGGCGGCCCGTGGCAGAAGGTCAAAAACCCGAACACCGGTAAAGAGATCATCATCAAAGACGTTATCGCTGACGCCTTCCTGCAGCAGATCCTGCTGCGTCCGGCCGAGTATGACGTTATTGCCTGTATGAACCTGAACGGCGACTACATCTCCGACGCCCTGGCGGCGCAGGTCGGCGGCATCGGTATTGCTCCGGGCGCTAACATCGGTGACGAGTGCGCGCTGTTCGAAGCGACTCACGGTACTGCACCGAAATATGCCGGCCAGGACAAAGTGAACCCAGGTTCCATTATCCTGTCCGCTGAGATGATGCTGCGCCACCTGCAGTGGTTCGAAGCCGCAGACCTGATCGTTAAAGGCACCGAAGGCGCTATCGCCGCTAAGACCGTGACCTATGACTTTGAACGTCTGATGGAAGGCGCTAAGCTGCTGAAATGTAGCGAGTTTGGCGACGCGATTATCGCGAACATGTAATCAGCGATCGCTGATTAAAGACAGAAGGGAGCCTGGTGGCTCCCTTTTTTACGATCGTTCAAAATCTTTCCCCAAAACTTTCCCCAAAATTATTCCCCAAAACTGGCTTAAAATCATACTGCTTTTTGACCTACAACGAGCCAGTCTTTACCCCGGTCATCGTTGTATTTATCCGTCATTTTTTTCGATTTGTGGCCCAATAACTTCTGAGTATCTAAGCCTTGCTCCCGGTATAGCCGTTCTGAAAGAGATCTCTGTTCGTGGAAGGTTTGTGGGCTGTTAGCTCAGTTGGTAGAGCACTGGACTCTTAATCCATTGGTCGCGGGTTCGACCCCCTCACAGCCCACCACTCCTTGATACCTTTCGAACCAGAAAACCACCGGCGCATTAGTCGGGTGGACCAGTCCGAACGATTCCGCAGTGCGGTAACTTCTCGACGCCCGGCGCGTCACATCAACCTGGGTAGCAATACGATTGCGAAAATCCTCAACCGTGCTGCACATTTTGAACAGGTTGCAGGGGATGCAGGCTGGTACCATATTGTCGATGGTGTCGTTTTCTGGCTTATCCATCGCGTACTGGCCGCTTCTTCTTCCACGTCATGAGCGCGTTGGCGGAAATGGAGCGCGAATTGATAGTGGAGAGGACTCGCGCAGGGCTGGCGGCGGCGAGAGAACAGGGGCGTATTGGCGGCCGCCGGCGGGTTATGACACCGGGGGTTGTCGATCGTGCGCGCCGAATGCTGGAGAATGGCGCTACCCGGCAGCAGGTGGCCGATGTAATCGGGGTGGCGGTGAAGACAATTTATAAGTATTTCCCCGCGGGGTAAGGCTGATCATCTACGGGCCATATGCAAGAGCCAGTAGGTGATCAATGGCTACATTGGCAGATGCAGCCGAGGGATTTTTTACTGGTGCCATCTCTTCTGAAGAAGCCTAGATTCTCTTACAGTACACAATAAAATCTGACAGTCTGCTTTGAGCGGCCTGCAAACATTGCTAACAGCGTTCTGTGTGAATAAACAGGGAGCAGGTCAGATGTTATCTCCTAAGAAAAATGATACATTTAATGAAAATCTAATATGGATGTTCATGATGACCCCTGAAAATAAGCCACTGATTTATCTGTTAAATACCTCTAAAACCGTTGAGAAGGCTCTTAGCCCGGGCTTCAATGTAAGCCATTGTTGGATGAATGGATATAAAATATATGAAGCAGCCAGCCATCGTCCTTTAGAAATACCCTATTCTTCTGAAATCCCCTCAAACTTACATGAAGCAGAAATAGTAGTTATTGATACAGGTTTAAGAGAGGGTTTTATTAAAGGTCATTCATCTATAAAAATAATTTATAGACATACGCCTAGCGTTGTTGACCTGTTTCCTCTGGATATGAACACTGCTCTTTCTAATATTTTCTCTACTGATAAACTTCAACTGCTATTTGTTTTTTGTGAAAGCAATAATGATGAGGTTTATACACTTCAGAATGAAGCAGGCAAAAGCAGTCAGTATCAAAGTAATACTTATTGTTTTCCAAACTATTATGGCGCCTCTCCTTCTATAAGAGTTGGAAACAGAATGAAGGTGGTTGAAGGAGAGGAAGGAATAGAGATAAAGCAATGTCTCGAAAAATACCTTCCACAATCAAGCTATAAATTAGTTTTCCAGATGTATCAAGGTAAAGAGTCTCCAGAGATCCCTTTGCTCGTTAATGAAGCTGGAGAATGTGTTGCTTTTTTAAGAAGAATGGGTTCTAAGGTTATTTTCTTCTTTCCAGAAATATATGACAAGGCCGGTTTGTTATTAGATCTTTTTAATAATGTTTTGCCGGATATTGGTTTTTGTGGTGAAATATTCCCAAATCATGGAAGCTTCAAATGGATTAACGATTTTTCATATATCTCTTTAGATGAAAGAAATAAACTAATAGATATTGATAATGAAATAAAAAGACACGAAGAAACCTTGTCATCTCTGAAAGAAGAATATGGACGAGTTCATTCCAAAGATGAAAATGTAAAGCTCAGGGCTATGCTAAAAGAAACCGGGGATGACCTTGTATCTGCAGTTAAGTGGTTTCTTGAGTATATCGGTTTCACTAATGTGGTAGATCCAGATAAAGATGTTGATGTAGACGCTGGAGAAGTGTTTGAGGAAGATTTGAACTTTGAGCATAACGGCGTTCACTTCTTGCTGGAAGTGAAAGGGATTGGAGGCACTTCAACAGATGCTCAGTGTGCTCAAATCTCCAAGATTGCCTTACGTAGGAAGAAAGCTAATCAGGGAAATACATACAAAGCCGTCTACATAGTCAATCACCGTAGATACAAAGCGCCAAAAGAAAGAGAGGTTATCCCTTTCAATGATAACCAGATTGAAGATGCTGAGATGGCTCAACGCGGCATGACATTTACTTATGAGCTGTTTAACATCTATTACATGATAGAAGCAGGTGTTATCAGTAAAGAAGCAGCTCGTGATGCCTTTAAGCAAGAGGGACTCATTAACTTCAGACAAAGCCTTCATAAGCTTGAGTTCAATCACTGCTACAAAGGGGTATTAGTCTACTCTTTAGTCATACCCGAAGGCGGTTCATTTACTATCACTAAAGCTGACAAAATCGCTATTCAAGATAATGAAAACCACTGGCATCGGTTGTCTATTGAAAGCTTACAGATAGACCGGCTTGATCATGACGAAGTCAGAAATGGTAAAGTTGGCATCAAGGTTGATAGGCTAGTGTCTGGAGCAAGAGAATACTATGTAGTGAAAGCTTAAAGCTGTTCTACCATTAGCTAAGCCCCGAAAGGGGCTTTTGCTGAGCTGATACACCAAATGTAGATATTGTTCATAAACTACTGCCAAACTTTTTCGCCGATTTTCACAGCTGCCAGGATGGCCTGTTCGGTTTCTTTGTAAAAATTTGGCGTTGCCAGCTCCCAGCGTCCATTCCTGTGCACCATAAGCAGGTAGTCAGAGATAAGTCCTGGATCCTTAACTACGGCGAAAGTTAGCATATCCGTTGAGGGCTTGGGCAAAACGTTATCTGGAGGAAGGTAGATCCGTACCCCGGAGACAATCACATTCGCAATTTCCATCACTCCTCCATCATCCACATATCAGCCTCTTCAAACATCTCCTGGACAACCCTGCTGATCTGCTCTTTTTCGTGCTTGCTGCCATCGGTATTGATTGCTAGTAAGGTCATCATCGGCTTAACACGGACATCGGCATCGGGAAAAATCCTGTGAACTCGCTTAGTTAATTCAGCCGTAATTGTCTCCCTTGCACCAGCCAGCCCCTCAAAGTTTCTCTTGTCGTAAATCAGTTCCACAAACATTTTTCGTCCCTCTTTACTGGATATAATTACAGTATATATACTGTATGTATGAACAGTGTCAACATGAGGAAGTGCGTTATGAAGTTTTACACACCAACTGAGATCCGAGAGGTCCTATTAGTGCCGCTATTCAGTGACCCGGTGCAGTGCGGATTTCCCAGCCCGGCGCAGGATTATGTTGAACAGCGAAACGACCTCAACGAGCTGTTGATTAACCACCCCAGCGCAACCTATTTCGTTAAGGCCGCCGGAGATAGCATGATCGAAGGTGGTATCAGTGAGGGCGATCTCCTGGTCGTCGATAGCTCGCGTAAGGCTGAGCATGGCGATATTGTGATCGCTGCTGTAGATGGTGAATTTACTGCCAAAAAGCTGCAGCTACGGCCGACGGTCCAGCTTAACCCGATGAACAGCGCGTATTCACCGATTGTCGTTGGTAGCGAAGACACGCTCGATGTGTTCGGCGTCGTTACCTATATCATTAAAGCGGCGGGCTGAGATGTTCGCGCTCTGTGATGTGAACTCGTTTTATGCGAGCTGCGAGACAGTATTCCGGCCAGATTTGAAAGGGCGACCGGTGGTCGTCCTGTCGAATAACGACGGTTGTGTGATTGCACGTTCTGCGGAAGCAAAGCCGTTCGTGAAGATGGGGGAGCCGTACTTTAAACAAAAGGAGCAGTTCCGCCGGCATGGTGTTATTTGCTTCAGCAGTAATTATGAGCTCTACGCGGATATGTCGAATCGCGTGATGACGACGCTGGAAGAGCTCTCACCGCGGTGCGAAATTTACAGTATCGATGAAGCTTTTTGCGACCTGACAGGGGTCCGTAATTGCCGGGATCTTACCGATTTTGGCTGGGAGATACGTGAAACGGTGTTACGCAGGACACACCTAACCGTAGGTGTGGGAATCGCCCAAACAAAAACACTCGCGAAGCTGGCCAACCATGCTGCAAAACAATGGCAGCGGCAGACCGGCGGGGTCGTGGATCTTTCCAATATTGAGAAGCAGCGCAAATTGATGGGCGCACTGCCGGTTGATGAAGTCTGGGGCGTCGGGCGCCGCATCAGTAAAAAACTAGAGGCTATGGGGATTAAAACTGTGCTGCAGCTGGCTGATACTGATATCCGTTTTATCCGGAAGCATTTTAATGTGGTGCTGGAGCGAACCGTGCGGGAGCTACGCGGGGAGCCTTGCCTCGGTCTGGAGGAGTTCGCGCCGGTAAAACAGGAAATAGTCTGCAGCCGTTCGTTCGGTGGGCGTATCACGGAATATCATGAGATGAGGCAGGCGATATGCAGTTACGCATCGCGCGCAGCCGAGAAACTCCGTAGTGAGCATCAGTATTGTCGATTTATCTCGGCGTTTGTTAAAACAAGCCCCTTTGCGTTGAACGAGCCGTATTACGGCAACAGCGCATCGGTAAAGCTGCTGACCCCGACACAGGACAGCAGGGACATTATCGCAGCGGCTACTAGGTGCCTTGACGCAATCTGGAAAGATGGACACAGGTACCAGAAAGCAGGGGTGATGCTTGGCGACTTCCACAGCCAGGGCGTAGCGCAACTCAACCTCTTCGACGACAACGCACCACGGCCAAACAGCGAAAAGTTAATGGAAGTTCTCGACCATCTCAATGCGAAGGATGGCAGGGGGACGCTCTATTTTGCAGGGCAGGGGGATCCAGACAGCCTGGCAGATGAGGCGAGAAATGCTCTCACCTCGCTATACTACAAGATTCAGCGACCTGCTGAAGGTGTGGTGAAATTCAAATCATGATATATTTCTGGTTATATTGATTGTGATGCGAATGCGGATTCTATATCGTGGCGAATCATGCCCAATTGACTGATGTTGCAATTTTTGCTAATTAAATTTCTTCTTTATTGGATGAAAGAAATTTAGAACATAAAGATCATCATCAAGGAGCTTACTGCATTTCTTGCCGAAATCCTCTGTGTTTGATTTGAATGTTTCTGAATGTGATTTGATAATTTCTAGTAAATCCTCTTGCGAGGTTTGATTGTAAGGGGTAGGAATGATATTTTGTTGGTTGTCATAAAAATCTTTAGTTAGTCCTAATAACTGTTGTGATGCATAAAAAACAGGGTAAATAATTGGGAAGGCATTGTTGATTATGGATATTACCTCTTGTATTTTATCTTTTTTATCATCAGATACTTCCCACCCGACACTATTCAAGTTTCTAAATGATATTTCTAACTCACGAGTGCAGATCTTCATTCTTTCAATTAAAAGACCTATGTTTTCAGTGTTATTTATTGCGAAATCTTTACTTGTGATATTCATTACTGGAATGACAGCCGATTTATTGTGTAAAGCATTGAGTACACATGGATATGCTATTTCAACATTAGAAAAAGAATGGGATAGCATTCTTAGGTTATGCAATTTTTCGTCTTTTATTTCAAGGGCTATTTTGTAACCATCGCCTCTAGTTAAATCATCTTTCCAGCTATTTGCTAAAATAAAACCTTTGTACGCGAATAGAGCAAGAGATAGATTTATAATAACTGATAACCAGTCTGTGATTTTTACATCTTTGTGCATGCTAGGGAATTGGGTGGACATAAAAAAAAGGAAAATGAATAACGTTATAATAAAGAGGAGGTGATCTCCCTTGGTAAATTTCATACAGCTATCCTAGTTTGTTGTTGCATCATATAAATTAAAGTTTTCATGATATATACTCTATACAAACGCATGGTGAAAGTCTATATTTTTAGCTGAGAATGGATATCCCATAAAATGGGAGGCCCTATGCTTCACTTTTTCATATTGCCGATAGACCGAGATAGTAAATTACAGGTTCACCGATACAAGACTGACAGGGTTAGTGAATGCCGATAAGTTCTGGCAAACAATTGCAGTGACTATCAAACATTCCTCGGTTTCATTGCCCCGTTCGAAAGGTACGCTACCGATCGCTGCCATGAATATGGGCTTGCCGTCTTTTCTATGGATGAAGTAAGGGTGCTTCTTATCGCCTTCCTTTTCCATTCAAACCAACCGTCAGCGAAATAGATAGCCCGGCCATGTTGCCATAGTGGCTTAACATTCTGCTTGTCGCAGCGGTTTCTACACGAGCATTGATGAGCGCAGGGTTATCCCACTACACGGGTGCATATCCCCAGTGAACCGGATCGAGGTGTAGTTCTTCATTGCGTTCGCTCAGCAGCAGGACTTTGGTGCTTAGCGCGATGTTGTAACGGCCGATCTGTTAGGGGTCAAAGGCGATATGCCGCTCGGCTCCTTCTGCCAGATAAACTAGGAATTCTTCTCGGGTTTGTGATTGGGAAAATCGTCCGCACATGATTATCTCCAATAGTCAAACTGAAAGTATTGAAGACAGAAAGTTGAATATTTCTTTGGGAGAAAAATAGCCTCGGAAAAGTTGTCATTGACGGGGGGGCTCCCCCATTGACTCCCCGCACAAAAAGCAGGCATAAAAAAACCAGCCATAATAGGCTGGTTTAATTGGGATTTTTGGTCTACGTGAGGATTTGAACCTCCGCCCCCCGACACCCCATGACGGGGAGACTATTTAACGTATGCAGCACAGGTATTACATTTGTATTTGCCGGCGAAACTAAAATGGCCGCTAACACTACTCATGGAAGAAAGTTTTTTCCCTGGCCCTTCATAGCATTTGGGGCAAAAAGGTCCATTTGGCTTACCTTCAATAGGATTTGCTCGCCAATATACAGAATCGCGAAACTCAAGTTCATCAGAAGCGTTGAGTTTCTCTTGCAACTCTTCAATTTTCTGTTTCATCTCGAACATTTCAATCTGAGCATCAGCTAGGTCGATCTTAGCATTAGACAACGCTGAATAAAGCTCGCTAAACTTAAGCCTCATCTCAGCATCATTATATGCGCTAGTCGCATTTTTAAGATCTTTGGCTAAATCAAAGGCTGTTTTTAGTGCTGCTAAACCAGAAACGATATCTGCCATGCTTCATACCTCTCGTCTATGCGATGCCCAAAGAATTTCACTCAGGAAGCGCATTGTACATTGGAGTAAGTATGAGCATATGTGATTACCGTCAACTTAGTTTCCTAAAATTCATTCCCCAAAACGAAGATTTAAATTTGCTAAATCAACAAGTTAAAAAATGAAGTTTAAGGTAAAAAACATTCAATAAACTGGTAAAAAAACAATAAAATCAATTGGTTAAATATTTATGGTGTAGATATTGCTGCGCCACCTGCAGTGGTTCGAAGCCGCAGACCTGATCGTTAAAGGCACTGAAGGCGCTATCGCCGCTAAGACCGTGACCTATGACTTTGAACGTCTGATGGAAGGCGCTAAACTGCTGAAATGTAGCGAGTTTGGCGACGCGATTATCGCGAACATGTAATCAGCGATCGCTGATTAATGACAGAAGGGAGCCTGGTGGCTCCCTTTTTTACGATCGTTCAAAATCTTTCCCCAAAACTTTCCCCAAAACTGGCTTAAAATCATACTGCTTTTTGACCTACAACGAGCCAGTCTTTACCCCGGTCATCGTTGTATTTATCCGTCATTTTTTTCGATTTGTGGCCCAATAACTTCTGAGTATCTAAGCCTTGCTCCCGGTATAGCCGTTCTGAAAGAGATCTCTGTTCGTGGAAGGTTGGGGCGCTTCCTTCATCCCATGCAAGACAACTTTTGTCCCGAGCTTTTTTAAATGTAGAAGTCAGAGTTTTCGTGGATACCTGATCACCTCGGTTAGCCTGAGAGGTGGTATGTCTGAAATGGAGCAGATATTTACTAACCACTACAATTCCGTCGTTTACCAGCCAGGAAGAAACCAGTGCATTTTCTGAGATGCTGACAGCGGTAAATCGTGAGATCCGCCGTACGCGTGAAAAGTCTGAACGCCTCGCCGAACTCAGGGAAGGGATCCGCCATGTTCGTAAGCACGAGAATTTGCTTCAGGAGGTGATGGCGTGGCAGGACTGGTAAAACCATCCAGATGCCCGGTGTGTCACTGGGCATCGGAATCTCGCTGGAAAAACAATACATTTGGTGCCTGTTTCGGTTCGCTGAGATGTCCGAACGGGCACTATGAAGTCCGTATAACGTACATGGCTGGTGCAGAAAGCAAGGCCCGAAAAAAGTTAACAGAACAGTGGAATGCCGAGATTAGAGGACGATCAATGGTTTTCTCGGAACAGTAAGATTCCATCTGGAACAGGGCAGGTTTTCGAGTTACCACATGTTAAAACTGGCCTGGGGTGGGCCAGATTCTTACCAGAAAGCATGATTCATGCTAACCGAATTATTTTTTCCTCGCTGGTAAATTTTTTTTACGATTATCCTGTACATAGGAATACATACAGTATGCTGAAATACCAACAAGTATTAGTGCGGCAATAATCAAAAAAAATACAAAACTTATCCTCCGGTAAATAAAGTATCTCAGCAATCATAGCGCTGCGGAGGTAAGATATTATAGGTACAGCTAGGTAAATACTGGATAAACGTTATGGTTGATTCCTGTGCCCTGGTTATTGGTTTTAACAGTAAAGTTGGATACCTGTAACTTCATATGGCTGGGAGGGCAATCTATAGAAAAGCCGTTCCAGGCGAAATGCTACGTTGTCGCTTAACGCCCATCACTACGAAATTCCGGTACTATAGACGAAAACTTACTATCACTTAGTAGACGTTTTGTTGAAGAAAGATGATATAGAATCGCAGGTCGCTGCCGTCATCAATCTTTATATTGGGAGACTATGCGTATGGCTATCGAGACGTTGCACAGACTGATTATCACATTTGACATTAAAAAAGAAGACATTCATGGTGAGATTGACGCAATAGATAAGATTGGCAGCTTTGTTTTTGATATATCTGAACGACTCAGACTTGATGACTGCTTCGTTAATTATGGTGGCGCTGCGCATCTCCCATATTGCATGTTAGAACATAGTGAAAGAGCTTGTCTGGAAAAGGCAGAGTGTGAAATTCAAGCTTATATAGGGCATTTTATAAGACACAAAACTGAAATCTGAACCAGTGGGTTTAAATACATTCGCCAGAGAACGATCAGAACAACAAAATTCATGCTCTGTACCGATTGTTGGATGCCATTAACACGCCCGATCTCAAAACATCTGGGTTGAAGTTCAGCAAGCTTTCGTTATTTCCGGATGGTTATATGATGGTTCTCAAGGATCCTAAGGTAGAAATGTAGATAGCAGGCCTTAGCGCCGCCAGTGTATCAGTGCAACTCCCTGCGAATGTCTGGCATCCATTGTTATAATGCCATGTGAGCATCTGTTCCCTCAGACCTGACTCAGTTATATCTTTTTTACAAGTGGATACCAACATTCAACGAATTAGACAAAGCAGGTATTGATGTAACGACAGCCCGTCTTTACAAAGATAAACAAAGGTTGAAATAAATTCTCTTCTGGCGATGCTAATATCAATTCAGCATTGAAGGATAAGCTACGGAATAGTTAGGCAATATCTACCTGGAGAGTTTTATGGAAAAATCTACTCGAAAATCCCTTTGTACCAAACGATGGTCACGGAGACCTGAATCACAGGACCTTCAAAAAGACCAACTTGATAAGCTCTGGACAAGGCGAAAAGACGGTAATTGTAGTAAAAATGCATGGAAAAGGAGAGGGAGTGATGCGACAGGAGATACGGGGAAAAGTGTAACCTCAGAGCCTTGCCTTTTGGATTGAATGCATAAGATGATGACTTAGTCTGTGGAGGCTGAGGTAGTACGCTCAACTATAGAGAGCCACCAAGGCACTAAGAGTAGGTAGTCGTGTTATTGTTTTTATATTAGTAGAATGTGGCTGTTGGTGTATCAATAGCCACATATTTTCAGAAAAGCAAAAGAATAGTGGCTTTACTGAGCCCATACTGTGATTATTTGCGCTTTCTCGCCTTTTGACGCAACTTTTCTTTGACTTGTTGCAGAAAGGGTTCAAGCATGAATTTTAATGGTTTGGTGTCAGACTCATCAACTGAGTTCTTTTGTAAGTGAATGATTTTCTGTTTTTTTGTCATATGCCATTCCCTTTTGTTGAGCAATTCTACCCGGTAGTTGTATATGAAACATGTATTGCTTGGAAATCCCAAAGCTCGTTCGTCGTGGTATTAGTTAGCCTCAGGCAGCAATGAAAATAATGAACCTGTATTGAAACTAAGCGTTCATTACCAATGTACCGTCATTCAATTTTAACATTAAATGGTTTTTGCACTGTAATCTCTGGTTGTTGATTGTTAGTTTATTTTTGTTGTGAATATGATGCAGATAAATTATTAGGTGTCAATATTTAGATTTCGTTAGTGCCCTGAGAATACTAAATCGTTGCGTTTTGGTCATACCTTTAACATCATTATGTATGGACGGATAGTATGCCGTGGAAAATGAAGGTTTGTTCCTTTCTAAACGATCGTCAAATGAAACTTAATTAGAATTCGTATTTCAGTTATTCTTTGCTTACATCATTGTATTACCAGTTGATGCGTTCAGCACATTGTGAACTGTTATCTCACAAATATAATCCGCCACGATAAGCCGCGTGCAGGGAAGGGAGGGACAGGGCCTGTAACGGCAATACTTTATGTTGGAAGTTATATGAATATCGAAGAACTGCTTCAGTTTATTACTATCGTTGGTCGCTATGAAGTCATTACTAGTTTGGATGGTACGTATGCGGTGATACCGATCCCAGCAGAGGCAATTCTTATTACCAAGTAATCACACCAACAACTTTCGACGCACTTTAAGCCTGACGAGTTGTGACGTATACTAACCTCGTCAGCCTGAACACCAGATAACCTGTCGCACCATCACGGAGATAACAGTGGTGGCGCATCAAAAACAGAACTTCTTCCCACACCGCACATCCTGTCGCGGTGTATTTGTCTTTTCTGCTGGTGGCTCGGCATGACTAAGGCAGAACGCATATATCTTTCACGAGTGTCTGCACTGGGCTGCATAGTGTGCCGTAACCTCTGTCTGGGGGATACGCCGGCGGAGATTCATCATATCCGGACTGGGCAGGGCACCAGCCAGCGGGCCGATCACTATAAAACAATCCCACTTTGCCACATCCACCATCGCACCGGTGGTTACGCTGTGGCTTTCCATGCTGGCCGCCGTATCTGGGAGTCTAAGTTCGGTACTGAAGCGGAGCTATTGCTGCAGGTTTACAATGAGCTGGGGGGCCTGAATTATTTCGTAACCGGCCCCGGGTAGCTCAATACCTTGTCACCCCATTGGGCAAACCTCGGATGACCCAGTCGGACAGGTGGAAAGAACGTCCACCTGTTGTCCGGTACCGGCATTATTGTGATGACGTTCGTCTCCATGAGATCCGGGTACCGGAGGCGGGCGCCCATATCACTTTCGTTCTGCCGATGCCGAAAAGCTGGAGCAAAAAGAAACGAGCTGAGATGGATGGTCAACCGCACCAGCAAAAACCGGACATCGACAACCTCACTAAAGCTCTGCTGGATGCGTTGTTCGAGGACGATGCACACATATGGGATGTTCGAACATCGAAGCGCTGGGGTGAAATCGGGATGAGAGACTGAAGGGGAACATAATGCGTGATATTCAACAGGTGCTGGAACGCTGGGGGGCTGGGCGTCAAACGAAGGCTCCCAGGTAGATTGGTCACCGATTGATGCTGGGTTTAAAGGTCTGCTCCAGAAAGAGGGCAAATCGCGGCCATCATGCTGTGACGACGACGGTAGGTATGTTGAGAAAGACAGGACGCAATAATGAACTTGAGTTGATTATGCTTCACTACATGTACGGTGTATCCAAGTCCACAATTTCCCGCTGGAAGAAATGTTCTGAAGGAAAAATTAGGCAAAGACTGATGATAGCGGAGACGTTTATTGCCGCCTGCATCATCATGTCGGGGGCAAAGCTTGAGATCACGTAGCTGGATAATGAAAGTTGCATAAAAAGCTATTCGTAACGAATTATACTCGCTATTGTGCTAAGAGTAATGACTTCGACTTAACCCTTAACAGTTCTGGAATATCTATAGTCCAATGGATAAATCATTGAAACTGTTTGTGACAATAATGTTGCATTGTGATTCCATTTGTCGTTTAACTGTTATTAAAGAAGGTGAGAAGGTGAGAAGGTGAGAAGGTGAGAAGGTGAGAAGGTTTGTAATGATTCTTAATGAATATAAAGTTGCGAGAGGTTCTGTTTAGAAATTATGAGCTATCCTGATATTTTTTATTTGGATGGCTTTTTATGTCTAGAAAAAATACTGGCAGATATTATGTTGTTATTCAATCTTTCTTTATCTTTGTTGCGGTTGCGTTCCTTTTTGTTGTCGGAATGTTACTTGTCAATGAGTTTTCATCGGAAAACGACTTCATTCATCATAAGATAAATAACATCATCAAACATGTAGACAGTGGCTTTGAAAACGATGAGCTTCTTAAAGTCTTTCATGATCTCAGTAATGAATGTGACGATCACTCAACAATAAATGTAGATTCGATTCCAGAAAATGAGTTGAACGAGTTGTATCAGTTTCTAACGCAAAATGATGCGCATATAAAACTTGATGCGAAACGTCAGTCCGAGAGCGATTTGGTTGTCTGTGCTATATCTGCAGCGGAAAATATTGGTGTTCCTGCTGATATGCTTACGGAATTTATTGGCTATACGCTTACGACAGCATCTCAGTCCAATCAACATTTTGAACCTGATGCCTTTCTTGTTTATGCCGCAGAGAATTTTGTGAACACTCATAATGAGTATGGGGTGGAAGGGTATGATTTCTCAATGATTTACAACTCATTGGATGTTATTTTTGAGTTTATGGTTTACCTTCTTCTGGTTACATTTTTGTTTCTACTGATGCGAATAGAAAGGAATACAAGGAAGTGAATAAGTTATTTAAGATAGGTTTGGTTTTATCACGTTAATATCATTGGCGTTGTGGTGATGTTCATCTTCGGGTGAGGCGTAATCAGTCAGTCGACGGTAAAGTTAAAAACAGTTGGTAGCAATCTCGCGGGTTAGGTGACTGATCTAGATCCACCAGTTATTCTGGCCCAACAACACATTTACGTTATTTAGCGGTCGATGATCTTTGAAAGCTTAACTAATCATGGTTGCTGACCAAAGGTTTACATAAGAGGCTCTCAGTACCACGCCTCTATTTGAGCCCATGCTTATGCGTGGGCTTTTTCATTTGTTCTGTCAGAAAGTTAATCACTCTGTGTTTGTCGTATTTAGGTGTACAAAATACAGGGTTGAATGCGAGTATTCATGACGATATCCTTATCTTCTATTCCGCCATTAGCTCAGCCAGGCAAGAGCATTGCTTTGTGACAGGAAGTAGGGGCCGGGGTTCGAGGCCCCGATGGCGGACCAGTTTATCTAATCTTCGCCATTTCTCTCTGATAGTCCGGATACCTGATGATAATCTGGCGTCCGTATTTGCTTCTTGCGATATACATGAGGAAGCCTGTCGTTTCATCATGGCACACATGAAGTGTCCAGCCCCTTTCAGCCAGACATAACTCAATTGCTGCACATTGATGCATTATCAGGGTGTTACGGAAGATTTCCCACGGGAAATGAATGGACTGTGATTCGGTTAGCAACGTATACCGGGCTGAATACCGGCTTAGCTGTTTCCTCAGACTGTACATGGCATCCTCGCCGAAAAAAAGCCCATAGTGGGAACTGTGGGGCAGCAAATTATGCAATAAAGCATTAAGGGCCGGAATGTCTGTCTACCGGATACGAAGATGATAGTTATTCTCATTTAGCATGTAAACAACCTTTCGAAACATAGTGATATGTTGTTTGGGAATTATTTATTCACGACGGGGTATTTTCTTCTGCGTTGTGGTGAATCCCCCTAAGCGGAGGGGCCAAAACAGCAGCCATAGCCGCTAGTTTATGGATACTCACTACTCGCGAGCCACGGAGGCTGTCCAAATGCTCACCGGGAGGCACCCGGCACCACAATATTGCACGATACCTTTCAAAGGCTCACTTCGGTGGGCCTTTTTCTTTTTCAGGCCCGCGGGTATCAATATCCGGTCGCTTTGTTGTCAATCCAGCCCGACGGGCTGAACCACTTTCCCGGTTTAATCCATGAATAAAAAATACCTGTATATCGCGGGCGGCATTGTCGTTGCCGCGTTGCTGCTGCACGCCTGTCGTGACGATAACGAATACACCGCGGGCACGCCGGCATCTCGCTGGTGGTTCTGTCTCAGCCGCAGGCACAGCAGTCTGTCATCGTTCAGAGCCAGACACCGTCGGTGGTGGTGCATGACCATGACAGTGGTTTTCTCAGCGGTATGCTGATGGGCCACCTGATGAGCGGTGGCGGCCACAACTACCACAGCCACACAACTGTGGTACATCACTACAGCACGCCACGCTATACCGGACCAAAAAGCTATTACGGCTCTCGCTCCCGGACGGTCACCCATTCCCGTACCACCTACCGCCGTTACGGTCGCCGTCGTTAAGGGAGCAGTCAATGAACACGCATCACGTGACGACCGCCACCTCCTATGGCGTGGCCATCGGTTCTTTTGTCACCGGGCTGCTGAATTACTTCACTCCGGAAGAGTGGAGTGCTGTCGGTGTACTGGGCGGAATTATTGTGGCGGTAGTGATATCAGTGATTAACGCTCATTTCCGCAATCTTGACAGCAGGGCTTACTGAGAGCATCTGGCCCGGCAGCAGAAAGACGCGCTACCACCAGAACAGGGCCGGGGACAGGATGATGGCAAGAGCCTCTAAGGGTCATATCGGCGTTGCCGTCGTCGCCTGCTCGGTGACGTTGATTATCAATATTGTGTTGTCACACGGCACACTGCGGACCAACCGGGAAGGGCTGGAGCTGATCGGCAACGCTGAAGGCTGCCGCCGTGACCCGTACACCTGCCCGGCAGGCATCATTACCGACGGTATCGGGAACATGCACAACGTGAAGCCGGGCGCCCCGAAGACCGACCAGCAAATCGCCCGGGACTGGGAAAAGAACATCGGTGCTGCTAAATGGTGCGTAAATGAGTATGTCGACGGCAAATCGCTGACGGATGACACCTTCTCGGCAGTGATGTCCATCACATTCAATGTGGGATGCCCGACGATGCGCCGTTCGATGCTGTTTGCGCTGCTGAGCAAAGGTCAGGTGATGCAGGCCTGTAATTAGTTCACCCGCTGGATTTACGGTGGTGGTGTGGTGTTACCCGGTCTGGTGGAACGCCGTGGCAAAGAGAAAACGCTGTGCCTGAAGGGGCTAAGGAATGAATAAATATCTTATTGCCGCGCTCGCCGCTGCCGTTCTTTCACTGGGCTGGGTAGTTGACCACTACCACGGCAAGGCAGTCGGCTGGCGTGCCATGGCACACTGGGCACAGAAAGCCGTTAACAGTCTGGCTGCCACCATCACCGATATGCAGGTACGCCAGGAACAACTGGCACAGCTCGACCGAAAACACACACAGGAATTAGCTGATGCGTATCACGATATCAATGTTTTGCAGCGCGATGTTGACGTTGGCCGTCAGCAGTTGCAGCTCCACGCCACCTGTCCAGCCCTGCCAGCGGGTACCCGTTGTGGGGCGGCAGGAGATAACCAGAGTCTGGAACGCACCCTGATTATGATCGCTCACTGGATGCGTCAGGGGCAGCGGGTGACGTTTACCGAATATGCCAGCCAGTGGACTGAGGCACAGAAACACAGGAAAGACGGTAACCAGTCAACGCCTGAGATGGCGGAGGCCTGGCCTTTTCGTGGGAAACGCTGTATCAGCCCCGGCGGCTCCGATTACTTTGCGCAAGGAGTCCGGGGGGGGAACGTGTCGACGATGAGACGGAAATAAGGCATGCGGTAACGGATTACTGGCCAATTATCCGGCGTTTAACGGTGATGGTCTGGAGTTGCATAACCGGGGAAGTACGTGGGTTCACCCCGCCGAAAAGCCGGCGTTTATGACGGCGGCGATCAGCTGCCTGGACTGGATCCGACGGTTCGGGCTGCTGAACAGTCAGGTGAAGTATTTCAATACCGACAATCCGACATCGTACGGTCTTAAACATCACATTGAGGATTTTAACAGGCAAAACCACGGGCAGAGCGTTTCTCACCCGGCATACATCATGAACGGAGCGGTGATGGTGGCGATGGTGGTAAGCGGATATAGGGTAAAACAGGCCACCCGAATGAATGTGTGGTTTAACATCTCACGAAAGACGTTAACGTTCGCCATGAATAAAAAATAAGCGTGTGGTATGGGTTGGGACAGGGCGGGAGGGATAATTTCACTGCCCTGTACCACCCTCCAGCCCACGCCATTAAAGGAATTGTGTACAGGCGGCTTAGGTGGGATAGCCAAAACGGTGATTTTCTTTATATACGGTTAAAATAGCCCTGTTTTTCGTAAATATATTTCTCAGATGTTAATTATATGATTCTGGTTCAGTCGGGACATTCTTAGGCAGGACAAATCTCAGCATACGGCCGCAAGGTGGACAACCCACAAACCAGCCAAGGGTACGAATATGGTAATGGCCCGGATGGACGTTCCCGAATTTGGTAAACAGGCTGACGTGCTGGCGAAACACAGAAAAGGGACCTTGTGAGCGTGGTGGACTATATGCAGACCAATCACTGGCCGATGTCATGATGCATTAGGGGGAGCCGTTAGGATAGGAAGGAAATGCTGTGTATAAGGAAAGCAAGTATAAAAGCAGTTCGGGGCCTTCCGCACCGGAGTAGGACGCGCATAACACACCAGAGGATTTCTGAATACTTCCAGATCTCTGTTCTATAACGAAAGGAATCGTAGCAGTGGAGGCTGCTTGTCCTGCAATGACTAATAGTCAGGACAGGCTTACGAGTTGCTCATGACTGAAGGAGATTACCTCAATCACTCCGCGCAATTGGGTCTATCCTTCAGCATCCAGAATTACCTGCTAACCATATGCGTATATAATTATGATATTAAATTCTTTCAGTTACATTCACGAAACTCATAACCTGAAAATTAATTTCTGTACTTTATGGTTTTTGCACCTATGAATATTGAACTGCGCCAACTTCGCCATTTCGTTGCGCTCGTTGAATTCCGTAACTTTACAACGGCAGCGCAGGCAATGAAGATCTCGCAACCTGCTTTTAGTCGAAGTATTCAGTCGTTGGAACAAACGGTTGGTGCACGACTCATCAACCGTCAGAATCCACTTGAGCCCACCAAAAAAGGCCTGCTGGTGCTGGAACATGCCCGCCAGCTTTTACAGCACAGTCAGGATCTCCTTAACGATATTGCCGCATTTAATGAAAAAGACGACGGTGAAATTCGTTTTGGTCTTGGGCCTGCTCCCGCAGCCTGGTTATTACCGCAGGTGATGGGGGCGTTCTCCCGCGATTATCCGCGCGTACGTTTGCTATTTCGCGTGGATAACTGGCAGGCGTTGGGCGAAAAATTACAGGCGGGGGAGTTCGGATTTATTGTTGCCGATACGCGTAATTTTGAATTTGATACACGCTTTCAGGTTCAACCGCTGATCCGCCACCGCTGGGGTTTTTGCTGTCGCCAGCAACATCCACTGGCACACCTGGACGAAATAACTGTTGAACAACTGTTCAGTTACCCGCTGGCCGCCACGATCCGCCCGCCGAACTTGCACCGGGCGTTGGTACAGCTTAGTGGGCGTCAGGATATTCGTACCAGTATTGAATGTGAAAATGGCTACAGTCTGCTTGAGGTGGTTCGTCATTCGGATGCGATTGGCACCACCAATTACTCACAGGATGCCGCGCAACAAGGGCTGAATATGCTGAAAATCGCCGGGCTGGATGACGATACCGACGAGTTTTATACCCACTATGGCATTGTTTCGCTGGCGGGTGCGCGCTTGTCGTGGCTGACGCGCACCCTGATGGAAACGTTTATGCACGTGGATGAAGCCATTCACGGTCAGCGTGAGACGGCTACAACGGCGTTACTCTAAAATTGCGGATCACCTGCCGCGACCACACAGTTCGAAATGCAAAATATCCGGGCGCGGGCGGCGAGGTGTAGGCCGCGCTGAACCACAATTCACCGTCTACCCACAGGCGGGTGGCGTTGTTCGCCACTTCAATCACCATATGATAAGCGTGGTGCGGGCGTAGCAACCGGCTGGCATCGGTGAATTCCTCAAGCAACTGGCGCTTACCGCGACCGTCGTAACGGCGAAAACGGCTGGTGGTATTCCAGTTGCCGCCAATACCGGCGTAATACAGCTCCAGCGCGTCGTACTGGCTTAACTCGCCGTCGCGAGTAAATAGGTCCGGGTTGGCCGGATCGCGCGCCGCCCAGAACAGGTTAACGTCAGACAGTCGGTCATGAGGGCGGTTTTGCATCATGACTTCGCGGGTAAAACTAATGCGATAGGTGCCGGACAGGGGCTTGTTCAGCCACATAGTTAACCCGGCGGCGCTGTCTATCTCCAGGGTATTGGCATCCACGAATATCGCTGTATCCTGCGGTTTCTCCTGCTCTACGCGCCATCGTTGTGGCTGGCCTTGCTCATCTCGTCCCCAACTCAACACATATTGGTGCTGGGGGCCGTGACATCGTTCGATCCCTGCACTGTAACTTAAATCCGTCATGGTTTTTCCTGCATTATTTATCCGAAGGGGTGTTCAGCAGTGCCAGCAACGAGAGCGCTGTGAGTCCCCACTGCGCAACGGCGTTGGTGGCAAGATTGGTCTCACCGGTGCTGCCAGAACGTTTATCAATATTGGAGTCGATGGCGGCTTCCCGCACCGGGTACAGCACTTCTGGCGGTCGGATCAGGCGCTGCTGCTGATTGGGATGGGCAATGCCGCCTTCGCCGCTGTCAAATTCGCGCCAGGCACGTTTCGCCAGCGCATTATCGTGCTGGTACCAGGCGGCAAACGCGGTTAGACGGGCGTGGCCCTGTACCAGATTGAGTTTTTTCACCTCTTTGCCAACTGTCTTACTCAATGCAGGCAGATCGTTGTACAGGCGACAGTAATCAAGCCATGCCTGGGTGAAGTCTTCATCCGGCAGCAGTTGCAGTAATTCACTGCAAATCTCCGCCAGCCCGAACACGGCGCTTAAGTGGGAGATAAATAACTGATCCACCGGGGCGGGCTTAAATTCGCCGCTGTCGGCGTTCATTTCGGCTAAGCCGGTGAAAAAGCCATGTGGCTGTGCGGCAATGGATCGCATGCTGGCGAGCAGTCGTTGGCGCATGGCGTCATCATTACGCCGTTCCCATGCCGTTAGCCACGCAGCGGCCACGGCGCTCCAGTCCGTGCCGAAATAGAGGCTGACAAAACGGGGATCTGCCGCGGGCTGCTGTCCGATTTTGCGCCCAGGCGACACGCTTTTTAGCGTCCGCACCCCTTCGATCTGCTCATCCATCAAATCGCCAATCCGCTCGTCAGCAGTGAGGTAAAAGAGAAAGCGGCGGTTTGCCACGGTGGAGATACGCAGTTGCTTGGCACTGTCGCCCCAGTGGCGTACGTTATGGCGTGAACCGAGCGGTGCAAAACGCCCCAGATGATAAACATCCACTTCCCCGGTGTGGCGCGTCATCGCCTCCGCCATGCGGAACACATCGGCGCGCCCGCTATGTAAAAAGTAGTACCACAGCCACAGATCGGTGCTCAGCTCTGAGTTATCCCACGCATAACCGCCAACATCGTAACGCCAGACGTGGCGATCGCCATCGTAGGTGTGCATTACGTCGCCAAAATCCCAGAAACCGTACCATTTACGCTGTTCCACTTCCCGGCGATAAAAGTCGAAATACCAGCCCAACTGCTCGCGCAGCGGCTGATGCTGCTTGCCGAGAACGCTGGCCGGTGCCCATACCGGGCCAAACACACCTGCCCGCCACAGGTCTTCCCCCTGCGCCACCAGCAGCGGCGGTTGTTGCATACGTTGCGCGATTGCCACCAGATGGCTGTCATCAGGCGTGCGTGGCAGTAAGTCGATAAACAACTCACTGGTGCGCGCTACGCCGTGCGGCGTATCGAAACCGGGTTCATAATCTTCGTAGGTGATATCCAGCGCATCGCGCTGGGCGGTAAAGCTGCCGAGCCCCATTTCATCATGCCAGCTACGCATATCCATCGCTTCCGCCCACGGTGACCACAGCCACAGCGTCACCGTGGCGAGATCGGTGTGCGCGCGGGCAATCTCGAGGCTGGCCGGGTAACTCTGCCAGAAGTTGCGCAGACCAAACGCTACGCCGCCCTGCGCTGAGCCAAGATAGCCGACGCCACCGGCACGCGTGCCGGTGGCCGACAGCACCCAGCCCTGATTTTCGCCGGTGCGTTTGTGGATATGGTAACCATCGGGGTGGTGCTGCGTCAGGCGATAGCTGCCAAATGCCGGGATCGTTGCCAGCCGTTCGGCAACAATTGGCGTAAAGTCACTCAGGGCAGGCGTTGCAGCACCTTGCAATTGTGCTGCGATCACCGCGCTGCCGGGATCTCGACGCAGGCCGGTCAGACCACGTATCGCTTCGCGAAAGATCCCGCCCTGGTCGGAAACAAAACGCACGTGCCGATCGTGAAGCGCCGCCTGCTGCGGTGTATCAAATGCCAGTCCCACACCGCTGATTGCCCGCTGTGGCCGCTCGTTGTCGTAGAGAAGGGTATGCATCACGCGCACCGTTCCGGATCCTGCATACCAGTACAGCCGTACCACAAACTGAATCACGGCATCGCTGCCTTTGCGGTGCGTTCCCCGTAGCGTCAGCACCGCACGTTGTGGGCCATTTTGTTCCAGCACGACTGAATCTGCATGACCGGCCAGCGTGTCGACCGTCTGCGTTTCATCGGCTTCGTCACTGGTGCGAGTGCGTAACACCAGTCGTCCATTGGTCAGCGCCAGGCGTTGATCCTGCCAAATCTCTTTCACCAACGTGTCGCCGCGGCGGGCGATCACTGCCCGCACAGTGCCGGTATCAATGATCCAGCCACTGTCGGTTTCTGTGGCGATGCACACCCCGACGGGTTTCTCCGGCACAGGTACCACGCTCAGCTGTGCGCCACATGGAACCTCTCCCCCCAGCGCGTGAGCCGACCATTTAACGGAGCCGTCCGGCCACCAGGCCAGCGGCCAGCTTTGCAGATCGCGCTCGCCGCCTTGCTCCTGCAGTACAAACGCACTCTGCGCTTGTACTGCGCCCTGTGTCCACGGAACGCCCCAGGTCACGCCGCTAAATGACGCTGGCTGTTGTTGCTCCAGCCAGTGTAGTTGCACCTTCACTGGTATTGCACTGGCCTCATTTTTCCGGGGGGCGGCAAGGCCCGAGCCTGACCATAGCGGCAGTGCCAGGCTGAGCAGGGCGCTGTCACGCAGGAAGTGACGGCGTGAGTACGGAAAATAGCTCATAGTCCTTACCCTTTGAAGTCCCAACCCACGGTGACGCCGAACAGACGTTCGTCCGCAAGTTGCCCGTAGGCGGAGCCGTAATCACCGGCTTTGATTACCCGGTAGTAAGATTTATTCAACGCGTTTTGCAACCACAGTGAGACGCGCCAGGTGTGGTTATCCTGCTTACCGCTTAACCCGGTGGAGAGGTTAAGTACGCCGTAAGACGGAATGCGCGTGTAGTCGGAGTTATCGACCGTGCCGTAGGTCCAGCTGCGCCAGGAGTATTGACCTGAAACAAACACCTGCAGGTTATCAAAGGCGTTCCACTCGTAACGGGCGCGGGCGTTCCAGCTCAGTCGTGGCGAGCTAAAGACGCGTTTACCGGTTAGATCGCAGGTGGCGGGTGCATTTGCCTGCAACGAGATTTCAGCCGGGCATTTGGCATTTTTGAAATCCAGGTAGCTGGCATCAAGCAGGGTGCCATTCAGGGCGAGGCTCAGGCCTTCTGTCGGGTAAAGCGCCAGTTGTGACTCAATGCCACGGCTGCGGTATTTACCCGCGTTAATCAGATAACTGCTGAGCGTCTCTTCATCATAGGCGGTGGTCTGGAAGTCACGCACTTCACTCCAGAACAACGCGGTATTCCATTCAACTTTACGTTGCAGCCAGTGGGTTTTGACCCCCAGTTCAACCGAACGGGTTTTCTCCGGATCGATATACAGCGAATCCGTACCGGCTTTTGATGCTGCGCCGGAGGAGATATTCAGACCTCCGGATTTCTCGGCATAGGCCAGCGTCAGGTAAGGGGTGATATTGGGTGTCGCATACCAGTTGAGGCTGGCGGTAGCAGCAGGCAGGTGGTTGGTTTGCGACAGCTTGCCGGAATCAAAATCGTTTTTGTTGATCCGGCGGAAAGAGCCAGTTTTCTTCTCGTAAGTGCCGCGCAGGCCGGTAATCAGGTCCCACTGCTCGTTCAGGTGCCATGTGCTGTTGGCGTAGAGCGAGACGGCATTGTCATTCAGCTTGCCAAAACGCTGTACATATTTACCGGTGTTGCTGGTATTGCCGTACCAGGTTGTGACTCTGGAACCACTGTAATAGTGGTCATGGGCGAAGGTATCGAGGTTTTCGCCCCAGTAATCGATACCGACGGTGTAGTCGACGACGCCGCCTTTAGGCGAATCGAACCAGAAACGCTGTTCCCAGATGCGATCGTGCACATCTGCGCCACTGTTGGCATACAGCGGGATACTCAGGCCATCGGCACTTTGCGGCAGAAAGCGGAAATAACGCCAGGATGAGAGTGAATGCAGCGTGTAACCGCTATCCAGGCGCAGATCCGCCGCCAGTGAGGTGCCGCCTTGGGTGACGCGGGTTTTGGACTCATCGTCCAGCGCCACCTTGCGGCCTTTCACCACCGTTGCGCCGACCTGGCTTGCCCGATTAAGGAACGTATCGTTTCCGTTCACCGCATGGGTATCGACCAGCGACATCACCGGGAAGCTTGTGGCTTCGCTGTAGTCGCCAATAAAGCGCACATCGAGGTTATCTGCCGGTTGCCACAATAACTGGCCCCGTACACCATTGCTACGGCTGCCGCCGAGCTTATTGCCGGTTTGCACATTATCGACGTAACCGCCTTTTTCAGTGTGGGAGAGATTGATGCGCCCGGCGAGGGTATCGGTCAGCGCGCCGGAGGCCATCAGCTTTGACTGCACATAACCCCGCTGGCCAACGGATTGCTCAAGCGAATATTCCGGGGTGAAGGTCGGTTTGCGGCTGCGGATATCAATGGCACCCGCGCTGGTATTAAAGCCATACAGCGTGCCCTGCGGGCCTTTTAAGACATTGACGCTGTCTATATCCAGCAGATCGTTGGCCAGCATTCCCGGCCGCGACAGGCGCACGCCGTCGAGAAATTGACCGACGCTACTGGGCATACCGATATTGATTTCGCTGCCTCCGCCATCGCCAATGCCGCGAATGGTGACCCGGGTGTCGAGTGCGTCGGTGGCGGCAATATCCACGCCGCTGATGGCCTGGGAAAGATCTTCAAACCGATACAGTCGATCCTGCTCCAGCGTTTTGCCCTCCACACGTGAAGAGAGGGTGGTTTGCTGGCGTACCTGTGGCCGCGAAGCACTGACTTTCACTTTTTTCAGTTGCACTGTGGTGTCAGTTGCACTGTTGCTGGTGGTTGTCCCGGTGGTATCAGTCGCCTGCGCGGTCGATAATCCCGCCAGAATACTGGCGGTAAGCAGTGAATAATGCCATTTGCTTCTCATCATTATTATTCCCGTCTTTTAATTTGTTTTTAAAAACGAACTGTCCAGCCATTGATTCACATCGACAGGCTGACGAATTAGTTTCGTCTGCCGGGCAATATCGATCGAGTTGGTTAATTGCGATACAAATTGCGCATCCAGGTCAGGAGATAACCGCTGGGATAATGGCGGTAAACCATCCCATTCTTCGCGCAACAGGGTTTGTGGGTAGCCAGATTGATTAGCCAACAACTGAATAAACGCGTCTTTATTTTTATCTTCGCTGGCCCACGCCGCTGCTTTACGTTGCACTTCAACGATCCTCTGCAAAATATCGCTATTGGCACGAGCGAACTGCCCCTCAACGAGGATCAGACCACTTAATTGACCGGCTCCATTTAGATCGCGAGTCGACAGTGGAATATCCGCCACGCCCTTATCCCGCAGCGCTAGTGTGTTATTCCCGCCCCAGGTAGCGTCAATTTGTTTCGCGGCCAGCGCTGCGCTGGCCGCGGCAAAGTCGAGGTTGATGATTTTCACCTCGCTGGCTTTCAGACCCTGCGACTCCAGCGCAGAAACGAACGATAATTCTGCTGCGGTACCGCGAAATAAACCGATGCGTTTGCCTTTTAAATCCTCCAGCGTATGAATGTTGGTGCCTTTTGCCACCGCCAGGTAGTGGTTAATACCACGAGCGGCAACGCCAATGACTTTACTGTCCAGTCCACGCGAACGCCCGACAATGCTGGCGAGATCGCCAAGGTAGGCCATATCAATTTGATGGTTGGCGAAACCTTCGTTAATCACCGGCCCGGCACCTTTAATAAACAGCCAGCGCACCGAAATACCACTGCGACCAAACTCCTGCTCCAGCAATTTCTGGCTGTAAATCACATCCACCAGCCCGCCGCCTGCGGGTTTATCTCCGGCACCAATATCCGATACCGCAATACGAATCTCATTGGCTGTCGCACCAGCCAGTGTCGACCAGGCCAGGCTTAAACTGACCAAGGCATTCATCAGCCATTTCGGAGAAAGAACACATTTCACGCTGCCACCCGCTATTTATTGATTATCCAGGCGGCAAGATTTAAAGGATGGTTATTCTGCTGGCTAATATAAAAATCGGCATTGTATTTTTGGATATTCGCTAAATCAGGCATAGCGCGAAAGTAAGCGGTCATGCATAGAATGGAAATAAACTATGCGAAATACGCATTAGCCATGTTGGCAATTTGCTTTTAAATAGCAGAGACCTAAGAAAATATTAATGCCAGGAGTTGTAGAGAATGACGCAGATTGTCTGTGCCGGTGAACCTGGAATTACCGGGAATGCATTATTGACGCCGAAAAAAACACGCCGGGTTTTTACCCCGGTAGACCAGTTGCTGGCGCTGGCGGTTGCTGTGGGATTACACGCGGCAATTTTGCCGTGGCTGCTCACTGCGCCACCCGCGGTGCCGCCGGTCAGCGTACCGCAGGCCTTACCGATGGAGATTGAATTTGCTGGGCCACAGCCGGTTGCCGTTGAGGCGCCACCACCGGAGGTGGTGTCTGAACCGGTTGTGGAACCGCCGCCTGCACCGCCAGAGGTGGATGAAAATGCGCTCGCCGCCGCGAAACCGAAAGTGCGGCCTGAGACGAAAGCGAAACCTAAGCCGGTGAAGAAGAGGGCCGTGCCGAAACCGAAACCACAACCGGCGGCAGCGGTGGCGAATAAACCGCTACATGCGGCGGTGGCACCGGAAAACCCGGCACCGCCGGTAACGTCGGTCACGCCGCCGCTGGCGAACGCCAATTACTTGCACAACCCTGCGCCTGAGTACCCCGAAAGTGCCATTAACCGGGGGCTGGAGGGAACCGTATTGCTCAAAGTGCAGGTCAGCCCGGCAGGGAAAGTAACGGAAATCCAGATTTACAAATCCAGCGGTGTAAGCGCACTCGATGAGGCGGCGCTTGGCACTGTCAGGCGCTGGTCGTTTGTTCCGGCTAAACGGGGCAGTGAGGCCGTGAGCGGCCAGGTCATTGTTCCGATCGATTTTTCGCTTAATTCATGAGGTACTTTTGATGACTCCCGAACATTTTAACCTAACTTCACCGGAAGGCGCGGTCATTGCCGTACTGGTGCTGTTTTCACTGTTCACGTGGACGGTTGGCGCGCTGAAACTGGTGCAGTATTTGCGTTTGCAGCGTCGTAATCAGCAGTTTCGCCGCCTGTTCTGGCAGCAGGAAGATCTGCGTCAGGCACTGGCACAAAACTCAACGCCCGGTGCGCTGGCAAACCTGGCGCAGGCGGCACTGCATGCACCGGAGCGCCTGAAAGGGCGTAATACGCTGGAAGTGCAGTTGCCGGATCGCGTTGAGCGTGCGTTGCAACAGCAGATCCAGCGTGAGCGGCGTACGCTAGAATCCGGGCTGGCACTGCTTGCGAGTATCGGTACCACTTCACCGTTTATTGGTCTGTTCGGTACGGTATGGGGAATTATGGCCGCCCTACGGAATATTGGTCTTGCGGGTTCCGCCAGCCTGGATACTGTCGCCGGGCCCATTGGCAGCGCACTGGTGGCAACCGGCATTGGTATTGCCGTCGCGGTTCCGGCGGTGCTGATTTACAACTACTTCCAAAGGCGTCTGAAACTGGCGGTCGCGGACATGGATGACTTCGCGCATGACGTCTACAGCCTGATGCAGGCGCAGGGTTTTCAGGGGGCCGCCTTTACGGTCGACGGGTTGAGGGGGGCGGCATAAATGGCATTCTCTTCGAACAATCACGACGATATTATGAGCGAAATGAATATCACGCCGCTGGTGGATGTGATGCTGGTGCTGCTGGTGGTGTTTATTGTTACCGCTCCGATGCTGACCAACGCGATTCCTGTCAACCTGCCTAAAACCTCTGCCGTGGCCCCGGCGGATCGACCCGATCCGTTGGTGGTTAGCGTCGATGGCACGCAGCAGCTGTTTTTGAATAAACAGGCGATGGCGCGTGAACAACTACTGAGCCAGTTGACGGAGGCGCAGCGCGCCAACAGCGACGTAGTGGTGCAGGTGCAGGCGGATAAAGATGCCAGCTACGGCACAGTGGCAGCGTTGCTGGCGGATATTGAGCAGTCCGGCATTCACCGCCTGGCACTGTTAACGCAGAAATAGCCGATGCTCAGTGCTAAGCAGCGTTTACTTCAGCAGGGCAGCGGCTGGCTGTTACCTGTCGGGCTATTAGTCTGCTGGTGGCAGGCCAGCCTTCATGGCTGGATGTCCGAGCAGATTTTACCCTCCCCGGCGCTGGTGCTGGAGAGCGCCCGTGACTTTATTGGCGAGGATCTGCTGCGCGAGTTGCCCATCAGTCTGTGGCGGTTGGCCGTGGGGCTGGCGGGCGGCATTGCGCAGGGTTTTTTGCTCGGCATGGTCTTTGGTTTGAGCCAGACGGTTCATCGCCTGTTGATGCCGCTCTTTACCGTGCTGGTGCAGATCCCGACGCTGGCGTGGATCCCGCTGTTAATGCTGATGCTTGGTATCGGTGAAGCATTGAAGCTCACTGTGCTGATCAAAGCGGTGACCGTGCCAGTGGCGCTTTATACCTGTGCGGGCGTGCAGCAGATCCCCCCGGGACTGAAGGAGGTGGCGCGCAGCTTGCGCCTTTCACCATGGGTATATGGGCAGCGGCTGGTATTACCCTCGCTGTTGCCCTTCCTGATGACCGGCATCCGGCTGGCGTTTTCCCAGGGTTGGGTGTCGCTAATTGCGGTTGAGTTACTCGCCTCCAGTGAAGGGCTGGGTTATTTGCTGGTGCAGAGCCGGCAGTTGTTTATGCTCGATCTGGTGTATGTCTGCGTGGTGGTTATCGGTGTGCTGGGGTTTGCTGGCGAGGGGTTGCTGCTATCACTCAGCCGACGCTGGATCTCCTGGCCTGCTCCGGTCACTGGGGCGGGAAAGGTAACGTCTCCCGTCACGCGCGATCTTTATGGCTGGCTGCTGCCGCTGACATTAATCATGATCTGGCAACTGGCTTGTGCCGTTGGCTGGCTGAACAGCGCCTTTTTCGCTTCACCGCTGACGGTAGGGCAAACGCTCTGCTCCGGGTTGTTGCAGGGCATACTGGCCAGCGAACTGGCTGCCAGCCTGTGGCGTATGCTGCTGGGGTTTGCGGTGGGAGCTGTTGCCGGGTTACTGCTGGGCGGGTTTACAGGCAGCAGCGTGTGGGCTGACCGTGTGTTCACACCGCTATTTTCTGCGCTACGCAGCGTGGCTATTTTTGCCTGGCTGCCGCTGATCACTGCATGGTTTGGCCTCGGGGAGAGTGCGCGGGTGGCTTTTATTTCGCTGGCGAGCTTTTTCCCTGTGCTGTTAGCAACGCACCAGGGGATCGCCCAGTTGCCGCCAACGTTACAGGAAGTCGCCACGGCTTTGCGCCTGTCGCCATTATCCCGCTTGCGTCACCTGGTGCTGCCAGGAATGTTGCCACACCTGTTTACCGGGCTGCGTCTCGGCATGATGCATGCGTGGGTGGGGACCATTGGCGCGGAGTATTTCGTCTCATCGGGCGAAGGGCTGGGCAGCATGATGATGCGCGCCCAGCAGCTGCTGGCGGCGGATCGCATCCTTGCGGGGATTGTGTTGATTGCGCTGGTGGCCGCTTTTATTTCCTGGGCCATCGGTCGGATTGAGCGCCGCCTGACTGCCTGGCGCTACGACTGACAGTGAGAACCTTATGACCTTACAATTTCGCCATATTCATAAAACGTTTACTGTTAACCAGCAGCCGATGGCCGCGCTGGAGGACATTGACCTGACTCTGGCACCGGGTGAACTGGTGGCGATTATTGGTGCCAGCGGCTGTGGTAAATCGACGCTACTGAGGCTTGCCGCCGGACTGGAGCGTGCGGAGCTGGGAACAATTACCGTCAATGATCAGCCATTACAGGGGATACCGTCACAGGTAAGTCTGGTGTTTCAGGAGGCGCGGTTGTTCCCATGGCTGACTGTGGCGCAGAACATTGAACTGGGCATGGAGCAACTTTCGCTGACGCCGGAGTATAAAGCGAAACAGGTGGAATATTATCTGTCCATGATGGGATTAAACGGGTTTGGTCGTGTATTTCCCCATCAGTTATCCGGCGGGATGGCACAGCGCGTGGCGATTGCTCGTGGTCTTGCCACTCAGCCGGAAATATTGCTGCTGGATGAGCCTTTCGGGGCGCTGGATGCGTTAAAGCGACAGCAGTTGCAGGATGTACTGGTGACCATTCGTCAGCATACACCGTTGAGTATTTTGCTGGTGACACACGATGTGGAAGAAGCTCTATACCTTGCCGATCGTGTGGTGGTTATGTCTCCGAGACCAGGGCGAATCCGAGCCACATTGCCTATTACGTTGCCCTGGCCTCGAAGCCGCACCGACAGTGCATTGCAATCACAGCGTCAGCAGTTGTGCGATTTATTATAATTGTTTTATGTTTCCATTTAGATTTGTCCTTTGAATTTTGAGACACTTCGATGCTCTTAAATTAATGACTAGCCTTAAACCAGTCATTAGACCAAGCCGGAGTTAAATATGATCGAAGTAAGGTTGACGTATTACGTTAATCTGCAGGTTGGTTCTGGCCTGCTGGTCACGACTATGGGGATTTTCTCTGGTATGTAGGGGGCCCTACCTAACCTCTGCTCATACCTGGATCTCGGAACAGAAGCTGAAGGTGACCCCGTGGCTGGGCTTGGGTTAGGAACGCCCGGCAGAACCGCAGGGAAAGTGATTTATGTCTCTGCCTTTAGATCGATACCGCCAGCCAGACACAGGTGCAGGCCTAAAAAACGGGCGTACTGGATATCGATGTTCTCAAATGGCTGTGTTCGCCGGCATCGGCATCTCGGTTTAGTCACTGGCCAAGGTGTAAGGAAAACAAAATGCAGCAGGCTAATGAATACAACGATCTGATGGAAGGGAAGCCGCTGAACTCATATATCCGGACAAAGCTCATCAGGAGCTGATGGATATCATGGACATAATGAACCGCAGCGAAAGTCTGGTGACAATAAAGCAGCTGGCAGAGATATTCACGCTGAGCCGTCGGATGCTACTGATCAAGGCGCGACGAGTTTCATTTTCAGCTACAGCTCACTCATTTCTTGTATTGCCGCAGGAGCGCCAAGTCCAACAGGTGGGGCATCTACTGTTTCTTGAAATTTTTCAATCAATTCCGCTGGTATGCCTAAAGGAAATAGCGTTTGGTAAACACCTAACATCGTTCTAATTCTTGGATTTAAATTTTGGGTGTCTTCTCCAGGATTAATCAATTCTGCTATCAACTTGCGAGCTAAAGCTTTACCGATATTAACCTCGTTAATTCCTGCCATGACTTCTCTTGGAACATCAAAGGGATCATTAAATATGACCGGGGAACTCCATCTAAGGCTACATGAATCAAGAACAATCTTTCCCGTATTCAACGGCATATACTTAAAAAATGTCGAACGTTCATGCATTCTGTGGGGTGAGTGCATAGATTCCTCTTGTTAAATGTGCGATGGCTTTCATCAATGTATTGCACGTTGTATTGCATCCAAAGATTTCCCATTTCAATTCTATAGCTAAAACGCAATGAAATCATTCACATCCTTTCGTATTTGACTCATGTAGCTGAAACACGAGGTTAATCCGCAGATGACCCTGCGCCGCCTGCCGGACGAGGATCCGCAAAAACTGGCCGACCCGGCCTACCGCCGCCGTCTCATTCTGCAAAATATGGGCGATGAGGAACTGGCAATCGCGCAGGAGGTAGAAAAGGTGCTGCCGGAGCTGGTGAACACACTGAGCGACGGCCACAAGGCGCTGGATCCGCTGGAAGTGCTGGGCCTGCTGCTGGCAGCGAACAAGGAACTGCTGGCGCGGGTGGAAACGCTCGAGGAGCGGCTGTCCGGATAGTGAGCTGAACAACATGCTGAAAAAAGCCCCTCATCAGGTGTGAGGGGCGGGGAAGTAATAATACAAATCAGGGCTGTTTAATGTATTAGCTCAGACTTGATCTGACGGTTTTCACTAACAGCACACAATCAAATCTGACAATCTGCTTTGAAAAGCGGACTACATTATTCCGGCTGGATCGATAGAGAGGGATTCAAATCCCATTCCTTCTTTTATTCGTTCAACATTAGCTCTTGATGTCAGCTTTTCTATTAAAGTAAATGCAACATTAATAGCTGTTGCCGGACTCTGAGACGTAATAATATTTCCGTCCACCACTATGGGGCGCTGAACAACATTGACTCCCATTTCTAGCAACTGCGCTTGACGCTTACTGCTCAGATGATACGTTGTGCCCGCTCTTCCTTGTAGAGCGCCACTCTTTGCAATTGCTAAGGCACCTACGCAAACAGAAGCAATAATTTTGTTTTTTGCGTTAAATTTTCGGATAAGATTTAGAAGCCGCTCATCAAATGCATCTTCATAAAAGCCGGCCCGACTCATCCCCCCTGGAATAGCTATGGCGTCAAAGCCATCATCATCAATTTCATGTAGTTGATATTCTGGTTCGATAGTGAAATTCCAGGCGCATTTAACTTTTTGACGTAGACCAACTGTCACTAATTTTATGGGTTCTAATCCGTATGTTGTTGTCCAGCCAATGGTATCTGTGAATACACTAGCCTCATACTCTTCTAATCCCTGGCAAAGGAATAAGATAACTTTCTTCATCTTATGATGTCCATGATAACTATACAAATTCACAGTGACGATAGCATAAACACTCTGCATTTTTAACCTGTTGTCGGTACGGTTTTAATCTACCACTTGAGAGACTACGGAGTGAATGTCTGCTTCACGCCCTGAGATATTCGACAAGTTTTTATGGCTTTAGTAAGGGCGACTTTCGCGCTTCCAGTGCCAGCAAATATTTCGCTTCGTCGTACCGGGTTTTGGCCTTCCAGCAGCGGTAAATTATCCTTATCCATTTAAACACCAAAGCCCGGATAGCTGCTTGATGCGATTTTCCTTTTTCTCGCTGGCCCTGGTAATACAGTCTGGCCCAGTATGATGAGTTAACCGTCTTCGCAGTCCATTATCAGGTACACTTTCATCGTCTATTCTGACGTCTGGTATCAGTTCTGTCCATCAAGTCTTGTACCACTCAGGCAGACCTTTAATCCACCAGTCAGGAGGATTATAAGATAATTGAGTCGAGAGAAATTGTCGGCTTTTTTTAGATGCGAGATTTGATCCATCCCCTTCTTCAACGATCCGCGCAGCAATCAATCTGCCGAAAGGAGTTAACCTGATGGCTAATTTATCACCATAAATGTGTGTCAGATTTAACAAGCCCGAGTATTCCATTCTCTGGCAAGAACTTTGAAGGCTCGAGACATGTATCGGACAAGACATTTTTTCACTCAGTAACGTTCGGATCGTACGGAGAGTCACTGCTCCTTCATTATGTATCGTCAATGACGAAAGTATAGACAAAATATTACATTGCAGGGGGGAAGACCGTCGTTTTGTGATGATTTTTTCGATAATGTTAGTTTTCTTTCTGTCCAACAATGATGCCCTCTCAATTTAGATTTAGAAAACAGTTAATGAGTTGATGACAACCAATTGCTATTTTAGTATGTGATTAGAATCTGAATAAGGCCGCAAGTCTGCGGCCTTAAACATTATTTAGGCTTCGTTTTTTTGTCAGAGGCGATTGCCTGCCTGATGATTTTTTTTTGGTATGAACAACCAGGAAAGCAATGATATTATTCCTAAAATTAGTCCTCCACATCCTACATGTGTCAATAATTCTACCGGTAGTACGCTATGGGCTGCTTTTTTCCCGATCACAGGGGCGTAGAAGAACATAGCAAGCCAGGCAAGGGGATAAAATACGGACAGTCCCAAAAGGATGGACGTTATTTTTTTTCTCAAATAGCTCATGTCTGTTAATGCAGTAATGATGACCATGCCCAGCACATAAGCGCCGATTCCACCCGCATGATAATGAGCGCGTTGCACCATCTTCCACATTGTGATGCTATCTTTTTTTGCATTGGGGAAAAGATCGGGATGTAGCGACATACCTGAGTGGATATAATTTTTGAAAAACTCATCGCATACGCCGAACAATATTCCCATGATTATATTCATTAAGAGCATTGAAATGGCGAGTGCAAGACCGATCTTAACAGGGGAAAGATCGATTCCTGGTTTGATTCCTTTTAGGGTAGTCATAAAAAGCCTTGTTATGAATGTGTGAAAATATTTGTATATTGTTACGAGGTTGTGTTATTGCCTACATGTCAATCATTCCTAAAAAGAGAATCATTCGTATAATCATCCATATTTTATTTAAACGAAACGTATACGACTGATGTTTATACAAAATACTCTATCCATTAGTAGTGCGGAGTTATAAACGATACTACATCTTGTGTTGTATATTTCTGTTCATCATAGGTTTGATGTGTTTTGAATATTTTAACAATTTATTTTCAATTATATACTGGTAGGTATGATTGATGGTTGCATATCAAAATAGAGGTGATGTGAGTATATGAAATAATAAGAAAAAGAGCCTCAGCACCAGGAATCACATACTGAGGCAAAACAGCAGTTACAGAATTAATCCAGCAAATGGTGTATTTCCATTAGCTGATAATGAAATTACCTAAATAATAATCAACAGGGCATCAACAAATTGTTCATTCTTGTCATTAATTACAATTTGATACTGTTTATGAAACAATAAAATAAAACTTATTCACAGATGCTTATCATTTTTATTGTGATATTAACACGAGATCAAAATTTGTATTTTATAATATCGAGTACTGTCAGATAGACAGGTTTTCGTTTTACTGCTGTTTTGCACTCATGAAGTATAATAGAAGATGTGATAATTATATGAGGCAATATAGATATATGCTGTCAAAAATAAAAAATAATGTCGAAACAATTATTTTCGTGGTATTGGCTGGCATCTATCTGCTGGCGATGGACGCTGGTGTTGAGTATGTCAATCATGGGCACTGGTTTGTCGTTAGGTGAAAGGTATAGTCAAGAGATGGCGACGTCTTCACTGATGTATGATTAGACGATGGTCGGGTGCTTGATGCATTAATCATCAGAGATACTTCTGCAAAACTAATTTTATTAATATATATCAATACGTTAAAGTTACGATGGAATGCAATAACTTAACGCGTTGCAACCCACTAAAACGCATTATAAACATAATGTTATGTGACTTTCAGAGTAATACTGCTGCGCCACCTGCAGTGGTTCGAAGCCGCAGACCTGATCGTTAAAGGCACCGAAGGCGCTATCGCCGCTAAGACCGTGACCTATGACTTTGAACGTCTGATGGAAGGCGCTAAACTGCTGAAATGTAGCGAGTTTGGCGACGCGATTATCGCGAACATGTAATCCAGCCTCTGGGTTAGACAAAAACGGGAGCCAATGAGCTCCCGTTTTTTATTATATGCTGTTCATTTTTGACTTTTATTAGTTTCAATTATCCGGTTTTTTTCTTACTTAAAATCATCTTAAAGCGACTTACCTCGCGGGTAAAAGCGTAAAACAATTTCGCATGCTTCCTCTATTAACCCGGTCAGGCATCTCTGCTCAGTTTACGCTTTATTCAAAATTAAGTTGGCTCACTATATCCACGATAGTGAAAAGGCTATTTGACCCTGGGCCCTGACCGGAAATTCCTGATTATGAGCGAGGCCAGGTCACAACCTCAGATTTAACTGATTCACCCGACCGGTATTACGGCGTTACCAGGCGGTAACCCGTGCACTATTGTTGATGAGGGAACGCATCAGCGAAATAATGACGATCAATGTAAAGGTTTGTATGATCCTGAGCACAGTTTCTCCTCAATTTACCCGCACCCAGGGACGCTGTTTCAGGCGTAACGCCGAAGTTAAATGAAAAGCCAGATAATTTCAATACGTTATTACTATTCCCATTGCTATGATTTATAAGCATATTAGTGACTTTTTTTTTGCCTGCTTATTATAGGTGTCGTTTTGCGATTTTACTTATTAGCGCACTTACGTTTATTTACATATAAAGCGCAAAGCCATCAAATAATGTAGAAAAAAAGGAGGAGCTATTTCACTGTGTGTACAGTGATAATCATTCTCATTATCATAAGCATTTACTTACAAATATTAACTCTTCTGGGGATTATCTAAGTGAATGTAACTTTATGTAAGAAGCGCCCGATTGCGCTGTTTTTGGCTGGCTTCCTCACCTCACCGGCTTTTGCGGAAGAACCCACGGAGAAACTGGCTGACGATGAAACGATGCTCGTCACCGCTGAGCAGGGCCTGAAACAGCAGCCCGGCGTCTCGATCATCACCGAAGAAGACATTCAAAAAAGCCCTCCAGTGAACGATCTCTCCGACATCATCCGCAAAATGCCCGGCGTGAACCTGACCGGCAATGGCGCCAGCGGCAGCCGCGGTAACAACCGTCAAATCGATATCCGTGGTATGGGGCCGGAAAATACCCTGGTGCTGGTTGATGGCGTGCCGGTGAGTTCTCGTAACTCCGTGCGCTACAGCTGGCGCGGCGAACGCGATTCTCGCGGCGATACCAACTGGGTGCCAGCGGAAATGGTGGAACGTATTGAAGTGATCCGCGGCCCGGCAGCGGCCCGCTATGGTTCTGGCGCTGCGGGTGGCGTGGTAAATATTATTACTAAACGCCCCACCAATGACTGGCACGGCTCGCTGTCACTTTTCACCAATCAGCCGGAAAACAGCAAAGAAGGTGACACCCGCCGCGCGAACTTCAACCTCAGCGGCCCGCTGGCGGGTGACGCGCTAACGATGCGTCTGTATGGCAATATCAACCGCACCGATGCCGATGCCTATGACATAAATACCGCACAAAACGGCTCCTATGCTGCCGGTCGCGAAGGCGTGCGTAATAAAGATATCAGCGGCGTGCTGTCCTGGAAAATGACGCCAGCCCAGATCGTTGATTTCTCCTATAGCTATAGCCGTCAGGGCAATATTTATGCGGGTGATACGCAAAACAGCAATGGTAATAGCAGCGCTGGCGGTTTAGTTGAGTCGCTGTATGGCAATGAAACCAACCGTTTATATCGCCAAAACTATGGCATCACCCACAACGGTATTTGGGATTGGGGAACGTCCAGACTTAATTTTAACTATGAAAAGACCAATAACACGCGTTTAAAAGAAGGTACTGCCGGCAGCGTTGAAGGGATGATCAACAGCGATGTCTATTCGACCAGCCGTCTGGAAAGCTATCGCGCGGGCGGAGAAATCAACTTCCCGCTGCAGCTGCTGGTTGATCAAACGGTGACCCTGGGCGCGGAGTGGAACCGCGATGAGCTCAACGATCCGGCCTCCATGCAGTCGTCAAGCACTAACTTCTATTTACCGGGTAGCTCAGGCGATCCTTCTCAACGCAGCAGTAAAAATTCCGCAACGATTAGCTCGCTCTATTTCGAGGATAATATTGCCGCGACCGACAGCACCGAGATTATTCCGGGGCTGCGCTTTGACTATCACGATAATTTCGGCGCGAACTGGAGTCCAGGCCTGAATATTTCGCAGGGACTGGGGGAATATTTCACCATGAAAGCCGGTATTGCACGCTCGTTCAAGGCGCCAAATCTGTATCAGTCAACGCCGGGCTACCTACTTTCCACGCGCGGCAACGGCTGTCCGATTGGTCTTAGCAACTGCTATTTACTGGGTAACGACAACCTCGATCCTGAAATTAGCGTTAACAAAGAGGTGGGGATTGAATTCAGTCATGCCGGCTACGCCGCTGGCATTACCTACTTCCGCAATGACTACAAAAACAAAATCGTGTCCGGCACTTCTGTCGTTTACAGCAGCAGCGACTATAACGTGCTGCAGTGGGAGAACGGGGGTAAGGCCATCGTTGAAGGGCTGGAAGGCAACCTGACCATTCCTCTGATTGCCGATACGCTGGAGTGGCGCTCTAACGCCACCTACATGTTCCGTTCTGAAAGCAAGAAGACCGGCAATCCGCTGTCGGTGATCCCGGAATTTACCATCAACTCCCAGCTGGAATGGCAGGCCACTGAAGATCTGAGCGCGAACGTTAACTGGACGCAATATGGTCGCCAGAAACCGCGCCAGTATGCGGAAACGTCCCTTGAAAGCAGGAATGGCCTTTCACAACGTGAAATTAGTCCTTATTCCATCGTTGGCCTGAACGTTAACTACGATATCACCAAAAATCTGCGCGCCAATGCGGGTATCAACAACCTGTTTGATAAGCAGATCTACCGTGAGAACGCGGGGGCTTCAACCTATAACGAACCGGGGCGCGCTTATTACGCCGGCGTAACCATGTCGTTTTAATTAATGGTGGGCGGCCTGAGGGCTGCCCCCACTATTATTTACGGTCCGGCCGATTAATGCGCGATAGCGTTCCTGGCGATGGCTCCCGTTTCTTATGCCGCGCAAAAATTCCCCTCAGCCCTGCTAACCAAACTGGCCGCTACTGAGCCTGTTTTCGCGTCAACGATGATTTGCCTGGGTGGCTTTTGTTTTATCGGCCAGCTATTGGCGCGTGAGCTCAATCAGGGCGCTGATCGGATGAAGGGGAGGCGTTATCCGCCGCTTCCTGGTTTATCTCATCGCCATGCGTGCTGATCAGCTGCGTTAGCGCGATTTGCTCATGGAATTTTGTCAAAAGAAGCTCAGCGTCCGTTTTCAGGAGGTCTTCGGAAGATTCAAGAACCGAATTTATCGCCTTAGAGACGCTGCCTACCAGTTCTGATACGCCGCCTTCTTTGCCGATGGCAAGCATTAAGGCGCTGATCAGTAAAGACTGTGCTTCAACCTGAGCCGCAAGCTGTTTGCTCTCTGCGTCCATAGAAGAGATTTTCGCGATGATGCTGAGAATGACATTGTTCATGATACTCCTCAAATCAATAAGATAAACGGGGTTGCCGATGGCTATCTTCGTTGTTGGTACGGCGAAATACCCATAGCACATAAATATGCCAGAAAAAATATCTTCAGTGTTAGCAGGGCCGCGATCTTGCAGGAATGCCGCAAGGAAACGGGCGAATATGCTTAACCGCGGTTCATCCGCGCGCGAGGATCAGGAAGCCGCCTTTTTGCGTTCGGCAAAATAGTGCGCCGGCGTGCTGCCCATCATTTTTCTGAACATGGTTATGAAGGCATTAACGGACTCATAGCCTAATTGCGTCGCGACGTTTTGTACGGACGTACCGCTGGCCAGCTCCTGTAGCGCAATAATCAAATGCAGCTGCTGGCGCCAGCGCCCGAAGGTCAGTCCCGTCTCCCGCTGCATCAACCGCGCCAACGAGCGCTCGCTGAGCGCCAGCCGCTTCGCCCACTCTTGCTGCGTGCTGCGATCTTCCGGATGGCTCACCAGCGCATCGGCCATAGCGCGTATTTTGGCATTGGCTGAGACCGGCAGGCTGAAGTTCTGCTGCGGCATAGCGGCTAACTCATCGAGCGTCACCCGGGTCAGCCTGGCCGCATGGCTATCCGCTGGATACCCGACGTCCTCGCGGGTTAACCGCTCGACCAGCTCTTTGATCAGCGGAGAAACCTCGAGGGTACAGCAGCTATCCGGGAGCGCCGCGGCCCCGGGTTCAATAAATAAATAGTTGAGGTGTGCATTCCAGGTGGCTTTAGCGCTATGGGGGATGCCGCCGGGGACCCACACGGCACAGTCGGGGGGGACGATCCACAGGTTATTTTCCGCGCGACAGATAACGGCGCCGTAAAGCGCGATGATCAGCTGCCCCTTACGGTGGGTGTGGACCGGCACTTCCGCGGCGTAGTCAACGAAATCAAGATGCCGGGCGACCGCCGGGCACCCGGCGGCGTCAGGATCAAAGAAGGTGGTGGCGTATTGAGGTTGCATCGTATTCAAGATGCCGGGCGACCGCCGGGCACCCGGCGGCGTCAGGATCAAAGAAGGTGGTGGCGTATTGAGGTTGCATCGTATTGGCAGTATTTGGGTATTTTTTGACAGAATATAGTATTTAATGAGATGTACAAGCCGGTAATAATTGCCGGTATGAGCAAAATATACGTTCGTCCGTCCCGCCTGCTGCGGGCTAAAAGCGTGGTCTTCCGTCATGCGGGAGCGATACTGGCCTCGCCCGCCTTCCTGAGCGATGCCAATGCCTTGCTGTACTCCGCCAGGAGCTTTGCGGCCGCGATGCTGGCTTATTACATCGCCTTATCTATTGGCCTGGAAAGGCCCTCCTGGGCCATCATTACCGTCTATATTGTGTCGCAAACGTCGGTTGGCGCGTCGCTGAGCAGATGCGTCTATCGTCTGACAGGGACGCTGGCGGGCGCCGGGGCAACCGTTTTAATCGTGCCGGTTTTTGTCAATACGCCGATAGTTTGCAGCGTGGTGCTCACCGGCTGGATTACCTTCTGCCTTTTCCTGTCGCTGCTTGAACGCACGCCCCGCGCTTATGCCTATGTATTGGCCGGTTACACCGCCAGCCTGATTGGCTTTCCCGCGGTACTCGCTCCCGGCACAATTTTTGATGTCGCCATCACCCGGGTGCAGGAGATCGCGATCGGCATCCTCTGCGCCGCCCTTGTCCACAGGTACGTTTTGCCAAAACGGCTATCAGGACTGTTTAACGGCAAGGTAGCGGAAACGCTGGGTTCTGTACGCCAGACGATCGCCCGCGCGCTAACGGGTAAACCCGATGAGGCCTCAGAGAGCCTGCGGCTGGCGCTGGCGCTGCAGTTCCTGCAGGGGGTCAATCACCATCTCCCCTATGACTTTGCGCTCCCGGGTTCCGCCCTGAAGGGGAGAAAAGCCATCCATGACCGGCTGGCGCAGCTGCTGGTGGTCAGCGGCGAATTGCGCGATCGCCTGCAGACGATCGATGCCGTACCTGGCGACCTGCAGCGGCTGCTGGACGATGTCATAAAATGGCTGGCCTGCGAGGAGGCGGGAGAGCGAAAAATAGCGGGAGAAGCGCTGGAAGAACGCAGCGCCCGGCTAACGGCGCGGCTCGCTTCGGATGCGCAGACGTTCGCACAAGAGCTGCAGGTGAGCCTGGCCCGTCATCTCCGGCAGGCAATCAGCCTGCTGCTGCAGTGCGAACGACTCGCTGACGCCATCCGCCATGCGCAACCCGCGCAAATACCGACCGAAAGCAGGGCGGTAAAGGGCTACGTTTTCCACCGCGACGGCCTCGCGGCTGCGCGTACCGCGCTGGGGGCTTTCACGATAATACTGAGCGGCTGCCTGGTATGGATTTACTCTGCCTGGCCCGATGGCGGCACGGCGGTTTCCATTCTCGGGGTCTGCTGCACGCTGTTTGGCAGTTTCGATACTCCGGCACCCCATATCGTGAAGTATATCGTCGGCTCAGCCTATGGCGTGACGGCGAGCCTGATCTACAGCTTCGTCCTCCTTCCTCAGATTACCGATTTCAACGTGCTGGTTGCGGCGCTTGCTCCGGTCTATTTACTGGCCGGATCGCTGCAGGCGCGGCCGCCCACCACGTTTATGGCTATGGGGATTACGCTGACGCTGCCCATTTTGTGCGAGCTAGGCGCCCACTACAGCGGAGACTTCGCCGTGGCGGTCAATACGGCCATCGCCCTATTTGCCGCGACCGGTTTTGCCGTGGTGAGCATGAGCGCGCTGCAAACGGTGCAGGCAGACTCCGCCATCAATCGCCTGCTGCGCATTTGCCGGCGCGACGTCAGGCGCAGCCTGAAGGGGACTTTTGCGCCGGATGAGGCGCGGTGGACGAATTTGATGATCGACCGAACGGCGCTCCTGCTGCCGCGCCTGCAGCGAAGCCGGCAATCGTCGGGGCAGGCGCTCAACCAAATGCTGCACCATCTGCGCGTGGGGCTCTGCGTTATGCGGTTACGCCGTTTATGCCTTCAGATGGGGAGTGAAGCGGTAACGGAGATTGACGAGCTGCTTTCCCGGCTGGCCCGCAGGGAAAACACCGCGGCGTTACGCCAGCGAATCGAAGCCATAGCTGAGCGTTATTCTCCGACGACGGTTGAGCCATCGCGCCGGCTGACAGACGGGCTGGTTGATCTGCACTGTGCCTTGAGAGAACAAAACAGGGAGCCATCCGATGATGAGCGACGTTAATTTTGGCGGAGTCTTCGTCCCCGGTCTGCTGGTGGTCGCTCTGGTGGCCTTAGCGTGTACGCTGCTGCTGGTGCCGCTTTTCACTTTCAGCAGGCTGTACCGCAGTTTGCCCGCTCGCCCGCTGATCGGGTTCGCAACTTATATTTTTACCTTTTTCCTGCTTATGCAGGGACTTAACGCGCTGGGGTTATTAGCATGAAGTCATTTCTATCTCTGTTGAGCCGCTACGCGCTGACGCTAAGCGCGGTCGCGGCGGCGTCCATTCTGGCTTTCACGATGTGGCAGCATTATGCCGAGAAACCCTGGACCCGGGATGGTCGGGTTCGTGCGGATGTGGTGCGGATTGCGCCGGATGTTTCCGGGCCCGTAAACGGCGTGGCAGTGAGGGATAATCAGTGGGTCAATCAGGGCGATATTCTCTATACGATCGATCCGCACTGGCTGAAGCTGGCGGTGGTAAGCGCCCAGGCCGAAGTTGAAGCCAGGCGCCATGAGATGTCCATGCGCCAGGATGCCGCCCGTAGACGCGCGCAGCTCAGAAGCGTGATTTCAAAAGAGGATCTCCAGCAAACGGACAGCGCGGCGAACGTCGCGGCGGCGAACTATCATGGCGCGCTGGCGTCGCTGGAGCTGGCGCAGCTTAACTTATCCCACGCCACGGTTCGGGCGCCGGTCGCGGGCTACGTCACGCATCTCAGGCTGCGTCCCGGTGATTACGCCACCGCCGGAGTGACCACCGTTGCCGTTATCGATGCGCAGAGCTTCTGGATTGTGGGCTATTTTGAGGAGACGAAGCTGCGTCATATTCGCGTGGGCGATACCGCGCAGATCGCGCTGATGGGATTTGAACCGACCATAACCGGCCACGTTGAGAGTATCGGACGCGGGATAGGCGACAGCAATGACGAGACGGGCGGGCTGGGTCTACCGGAGGTAAACCCGACCTTTAGCTGGGTGCGGCTTGCGCAGCGAGTGCCGGTACGTATCCATATAGACACGCTACCGGCGGGGATCGAGCTCGTCGCCGGCCTGTCCGCGAGTATCGCCATCATCCCTTAATGGCGAATAATCTGGCGATGTTACTTGTTTGCAAGTTCCCGGCGAACGATCTCTGCGCCTGCGCTTAAGGCATGGAGTTTACCCGTGGCTACCCGGCGGGAGAGGGGAGCCATGCCGCAGTTGGTAGAAGGATAGAGCTTGTCGGCATCGACAAACTGCAGCGCCTTACGCAGGGTACTGGCGACCTCTTCTGCCGTCTCGATGGTGTTGGTCGCCACGTCGATGGCCCCGACCATCACTTTTTTACCGCGGATCAGCTCAAGCAGATCCATGGGAACGCGCGAGTTATGGCACTCCAGGGAGATGATATCAATATTAGAGGTTTGCAGTTTAGGAAACGCTTCTTCATATTGGCGCCACTCTGAGCCTAAGGTCTTTTTCCAGTCGGTGTTGGCCTTGATGCCATATCCATAGCAGATATGTACCGCTGTTTCGCATTTCAGCCCTTCAACGGCTCTTTCTAAAGCGGCGATCCCCCAGTCATTGACCTCATCAAAAAAGACGTTAAAGGCGGGCTCATCGAACTGAATAATATCGACCCCGGCCGCTTCCAGCTCTTTCGCTTCCTGATTGAGAATTTTTGCGAATTCCCAGGCGAGTTTTTCGCGGCTTTTGTAGTGGTTATCGTACAGCGTATCGATCATCGTCATGGGGCCAGGCAGGGCCCATTTAATCGGTTGAGTGGTCAGCTGACGTAAAAATCGGGCATCTTCGACAAAAACGGGCTTTTGCCGAGCCACGGCGCCAACCACCGTCGGCACGCTCGCATCATAGCGATTACGAATTTTAACGACCTCGCGTTTCTCAAAATCAACTCCGCTGAGATGCTCAATAAACGTGGTGACAAAGTGCTGCCGCGTTTGCTCGCCGTCGCTGACGATGTCGATGCCCGCACGCAGCTGGTCTTCCAGGGACAAGCGCAGAGCATCCTGTTTCCCCTCGACGAGTTCTTCGTTGTGCAATTTCCACGGCGACCACAGGGTCTCAGGCTGCGCAAGCCAGGAAGGTTTAGGTAAGCTGCCGGCGGTTGAAGTCGGTAATAACGTTTTCATAATGGATGACCTTTATTTTCTATTAATCAAAGAGGGCAGCTAGCAGACCATTGCGCAAGAATATTCTGGTATGGTTTGATGAAATGCTCTTCGGTAAATTTTCCCTGTTCAATAGCCAGCCGGCTACGCTCTTCCCGGTCATAAACGATTTTGGTCAATGAATGATCCTGGTGATTCAGGTTGGGCTGATAGTATTGTCCTGCCGCCGAGTTGGCATTGTAAATCTCCGGGCGGTAAATCTTTTGGAAGGTCTCCATTGTGCTGATGGTGGCGATCAGCTCAAGATCGGTGTAGTCACTCAGCAAATCCCCGGTGAAATAAAAGGCCAAAGGCGCGGCGCTATTTTTAGGCATGAAATAGCGAACCGCTAAGCCCATTTTGCCAAAATACTCTTCGGTCAAAGATGAACCATTTTGCTGGTATTCGATGCCTAATACCGGATGCTGATTGCCGGTCCGCTGATAGGTGTCCTTACTTGAAATACTTAAACATATAACCGGTGATTTTTTAAACTTCTCTTTATACTGGGTGGAGTTGACAAAATGTTTAAATATATTGCCATGCAGAACGCCAAAGTTGTCCGGGATGCTAAATTGTGCCTGGTTCTTATTGTGCTCTAACAGCACGACGCTAAAGTCATAATCTCTCACGTAGGACGAGAAATTATTCCCCGCAATACCGTCAAGGCGTTGCTGGGTCTTTTTATCGATAATATTAGTTTTCAGTATTTCGATCGCCGGGAAGGTTTCGCCATTGGCTTCGAGATTCATTTCAACAGAAATAATTTCAAGTTCAACCGCATAACGATCGCCTTTAGGGTTATCCCAATGCGCCAGCGTATTGAAACGATTGTCAATCATCACTAAGGTGTTGCGCAAATTCTGCTGGCGGTCTTTCCCTCGGGCTAAATTCGCGAAGTTGGTGGTAATACGCGTATTTTCAGAAGGGTTATAGTTTTCATCGAAAACCGTGCTCTTAACCGTAAACGTAAAGTCTTTATTCATCGCGATCTTGTATCCCAGGTTCTGACATGAAAACTGAATTTCTTCGGTGGTTTTTCAGCAGCGGTTGGTTTGCTCAGCCACCACTCTTCATGTTGTCAATAAGTTAATATTGTGTATTTTATGCCAGAGGCGTTGGATGAGTGAAAGCGACTTAATTTCATTACAACATGAGCCATCTTCATGATCCGGGATGAGGCCGGGGACGGCGGCGTCGCACGCGCCCCCGGCCTGCAAGATTTCCCCCGGAAATCGACGGGGGAAGGGCGCTGCGCGGAGGCGTTAGCGGGGATTAGCTTTGGCAGAAACGCAGCCTGTTGCCAAAGGGATCGTGAACCTCAAGGGTTTTCCCCCAATCCTGGTGCGCGATTTCTGGCCGTCCGTAGCCGTAATTTTTGTGCCTTAACTCATCCCTGAATAATTCAATGTTGCGCATCGGTATAAAAATTGTCGCACCCGGGCTGGCGTCGCCGTGATGTTCTGAGAGGTGCAGCTGCAGGCCGTTTCGGCCGATGCCCATATAAAGGGGGAGGTCAGCCGCAAAACGATGTTCAAATTCAACGCTGAAGGCGAGAAAATCTACATAGAATTCCCGCGCCTTGCGCTCGTCAAACATGCGTAAAATGGGAATGCTTTTTTCAAAAGACACGGCCGCCGGCGCCGCCGGGGGATCTAACCGTGCCGATGCCGTATTCCAGTCCTTATAGCCCAGCTGCTGCGCCACGATTTCAAGCGCGGAAGAGTGGGTTATTTTGACATTGCGCGACTCAAGCGAGTTGCGCAGTTTTGTCGCCATAAGTTTTGCCTGCTCGATCGAAAACATCTTTTCTCCTGTCGTCAGGGTATTTTGGCGCTCGCATTACCAAACCCCGATCGTCACAAGATGTGAGCTAAGCAACGTGGGATAATGACGTGCTTTCACCCTTTCCCGAAGGAAGCGAGCGGCAGGCAGCACGGGCCGAAGATTAAAATATATAATGAGAGTTAAGGACGCAAGCGCTACGCCAGGCATCCGGGACGTCGGTCCGGGATTAAAGGAGTCGATAAACGCGGGCGTCGCTTTCTTCACCCGACCGGCGCCAGCAGCCTGGTACATCGGCAAAAATTACAGGTATAATCCCACGCATTATTCAACGGGTTCAGAAGCGGAAATGACAAAACTTACCTTACAAGAGCAGATGCTAAAAGCGGGTCTGGTGACCAGCAAAAAAATGGCTAAAGTCCAAAGAACGGCCAAAAAATCACGCGTTCAGGCGCGTGAGGCGAGAGAGGCGGTGGAAGAAAACAAAAAGGCGCAGCTTGAGCGCGATAAGCAGCTAAGCGAACAACAAAAACAGGCCGCCTTATCTAAAGAGTATAAGGCTCAGGTGAAGCAGCTGATTGAAATGAACCGAATCAGCGTCTCAAGAGGCAATATCGATTTTAACTTCACCGATAACAATTTAATTAAAAAAATCGTGGTCGATAAGCCGACCCACGCCCAGCTGATTAACGGCCGCCTCGCTATTGCGCGCCTGATTGCTGAGGGCAGCGGCGAGAGTGAATACGCGATTATCCCCGCCGTCGTCGCCGATAAAATTGCGCAGCGCGATGCGAACAGTATTGTCTTAAACAGCGCGCTGAGTCAGGAAGAGCAGGATGAAGACGATCCGTACGCCGACTTTAAAGTGCCTGATGATTTGATGTGGTAAGCCGGCTTTCGCCGCGGCTTGCAGATGAAAAGTCCTGCAGGACTTTTCATTCAGTTTTGCGGGCGGAGAGCTTTTGGCGAACGTGGCCCTGGCCCTTCGGCACGGGGCCGCTCCGCGCGATCTCAGACCTTGAGCATTTTCACCGTGGCATCGACGTCTATCTCATCTTCCGAGAAGATTAGCGTCGTTCCCTGGAAGGTGGTGATCGCCAGTTTTTTCAGCGCGCGCATTTCACCCGGCTCGGCGGCTGACTTCGGCCGGATACTCCCCATCAGCGCCCCCACCGAGAGCACCGCATTTTCTTTATCGATACGGATATCGGCAGGCACTTCTTCGCTGTAGACCAGGTAAGACTTGATCGACGTGAGCTTAATGCGCTCGCCGGCGATATAGATATATTTGCTTTCCGGGACGACCTTCACCGCATAGGCCGACAGGCCCTTGTTATTGGTCGTGGGTTCGAAAGTCACCGCCGCATCTTTCTTAATCAGCTCCGGATTGGCGACCTTAATCACATGAAAATAACGGTTATCGCCGTTTTCATCTTTGATAAATCCAAAACCTTTATCTTTAAACCAGGTTGTGATTGTTCCGTTCATCGCCATTACCGCCTACTTAATCGTTTATCTACTGAGTTTTTGCAGCGCGCAGTGTAAAGCACAATGCCTGCGCAGACTACGTCTTTGCTTTAAGTCTGGATGATAAATTTCAGGTATGCGAGCAGGCGGCGGCCGGCTAACGGCGAATCAGCCGCGGCCTGGCTCATTGAGCACGGGTTGACAAGCGCATACGTCGTTCAGGGAATGAGCCTCATCTGGCGAAACCGGGTAAACAGCTGATAGAACATCTGCTCGGTTTCACGGTAATCATGGAAGCCGGCGCGGCGGATCTTGCTGCCATCGGCGAACATGTCGTAGTCCCAGCTAAAAACAAAATCGACGAATTCCCAGCCGGTAATTTGGCCGATATCGCTCTCCCTGAGCCGATATTTTGCCGCCATTTTTTGCCAGATGGCCGCTTTATCCGCCATCACCTCCCGCAGCGACATCGGCAGGGGCGGGGCGACCGGCAGTTCGAACCAGGCCGCAATGCGGGGCCACATCTCCTGCCAGCGGAACAGATCGCCGTTATTGACGTTGAAGGCCTGGTTCTCAGCCGCCTCGCTGGTGGCCGCCCACAGCGTCGCTTTGGCCAGCAGGCCGGAGTCGGTCATCTCAATCAGGCTCTGCCAGGCGCCCGGCCTGCCGGGGAAGCGCAGCGGAATGTTTAACTCCTTGCAAATAGCCGCATATATCGCCAGCGACAGGGCAAGATTCATCGGGTTGCCGGTGGATAGCCCGCCCACGACGGAGGGGCGTAACGCCGTCCAGTGCCAGCTTTTCCCTCGCTGACGCTCCTCCAGCAGCCCCTGCTGGGCAACGTTGAACTCCGGCGGCATATGCTCCGCGTCGCTTTCGCGCGCCGGGGTCTTAAACGGGCCAAGATGCGCACCATAGACCTTATAGCCCTGCATCAGGCTGACGTGCGCCAGCCGGGGCGACTGCTCGGCGGCGCTGAGCGCGTTATCCAGCATATTGAGATTCGGCTCCACCAGCCCGGCCCAGCTATCGGCATGCTGATAGGCGGCATAAAACAGATGGCTGACCTCCAGATGCTCCAGCGCCGCCATCGTCGCCTGTCGGTCATGCAGGTCTACCGCCAGGTAGCGCACGCCGGGACGCGAGATGCCTCCCCGCCGCGACAGCCCAATGACCTGCCAGCCGGACTGCTCCAGCTCATCGATAAGCTTGTTTCCGGCGACGCCGTTGGCGCCGGCAACCACGGCCAAACGCTGATGTTGTTGAGTCTTCATGCTAAGCACCTCTTTTCGGGTCGAAAGTGAAACCAGAGCATGATTCATTAGCGATGAAGGCAGAAGATAGGGATATGTAATAAGATTAATAACAAAACCTTTGAAGTGAAGATGATGAACAAGCTCAAAGCGATGGAAATTTTTATCCGGGTGGCTGAAACCGGCAATCTCTCGGCCGCAGCCCGTAGCCTGGGGCTGACCCAGCCGGCGGTCAGCCAGCAGGTCATGGCCCTCGAACAGAGCCTCGGCGTGGCGTTACTGCTGCGCACCACCCGCTCGGTTACCCTCACCGAGCCGGGCGAGCGCTACTATCAGCAGATTCGCCCGATCCTCGATGCGCTGACCGAGACCGAGGAGACCTTGCTCAGCCAGCAGCAAAAACTCAGCGGAACGCTACGCGTGCAGGCGCCCACCGGGATCGGCCAGCATCTTCTGACGCCGATTGTTATCGCCTTTCAGCAGCGTAATCCGCAGCTTAGCGTCGAGCTGATGCTGGAGGACCGGCTTGCTGATGTGGTGAGCGAAGGGATCGATCTTGCCATCCGCCTGGGAGAACCCACCGGGCTCAGCCAGGTCGTCAGACGGCTGGCTAAAGTTCAGCGCGTGCTGGTGGCCGCGCCGCATTATCTGCAGCAGGCAGGGACGCCGTCGCGGCTGTCAGAGCTGGCGCAGCACCGGACGCTTCGCTACAGCGGCCTGGCCGCCGGGGATGAGCTGACGCTGGAAGGGCCGGGCGGAAAAGAGACCGTGCGCCTGAACGCCGTTTTCCGCGCCAACAATAGCTTTTCGCTCATTGCCGCGCTGGAAGCGGGAGGCGGGATCGGCGGCATTCAGCAGCCGCTGGTGGCCAGCCAGCTGGCACAGGGAACGCTGATCCAGGTGCTGCCGGATTACCGCTGGCAGCCGCTTGCGCTGTATGCGCTCTATCCCGCCAGGCGCTTTATCCCGCTGAAGGCCCGGATGCTCACCGAGGCCATTATCAGCGGATTGAACAACGTCAGCGGGATAGCAATGCATAGGTCCCTCGACCCTCGCGGTACATCGTTTGCCGGTCTCTGAACGCCCGAGCTGGATACTGCTCCGAACCTGCCGCTGAAAGGCCGGATCGGCAAGCGAGGTTGGCGAACGTTGCTGAGCGGGGATAGGCGACTCGCCGTCAGTCGGTCTTGAGCATCCCGAAGCTGACGATCCGCGAGCGGCCGAGCTCTTTTGCCCGATACAGCGCGGCGTCGGCGGCGCGCAGCAGGCTGTCGCTTTGCGTATGCTGCGGGAAGCTAGCAATCCCGATAGAGACATCTATCTGACCCATCTCGCTCAGGCCGTAGCGCAGCGTCATGTTGCGGACGTTGTTGTAAATATCCTCGGCGCACGCCAGCGCCGACTCTTCGTTGGTGCCGGCGAGCAGGACTAAAAACTCTTCGCCGCCGTAGCGGAAAGCCATGCCGATGTCGCGCACCGCGCGCTGCACGATGGACGCCACGTTTTTAATCACCAAATCACCCGCTTCGTGACCATACCTGTCGTTGATCGCTTTGAAGTGGTCGATATCGATCATCAGGCAGCTCAGCGGCGTGCCGTTGCGTACCGCCAGATTCATTTGGGTATGCAGGGCGTCTTCAAGGTGGTGGCGGTTGCGCAGCCCGGTCAGCGAGTCGAAAAGCGCCTTTTCCAGCAGCGCGTTGCGCAGGCGCTGGTTCGCCAGCGCCAGGCCCAGCGCTTCGGCCATCAGCTCAAGATAGGCGCGTGAAGGGGCCGTGGCCGGCGTGACGTTTCTGAAGGAGAGCAGGCCGATGGCTTCCCCCTGGGCAATCAGCGGGACGCAAAGCGACCACTCCGCGCTCGACTCCGGCAGGTGGTAGCAGGCAATATCCGGCTCGCCGTTAACCGGAGGATGGCTCAGACCGCGCCGCACGGCCCAGCAGTTCTCGGGATGAAAGACCTCCGGTTCATCCGGCGGCGAGAGCCAGCGGGCGACGCAGCGCATCTGCCAGGGGTCGAGGTCGAGAATATACAGCCGCCCGGGGATCTCCGGCGCGATGTTGGGCGCGAAAAGCTCGGCTACTTTAATCACATCCTCGAAAGATTCGCACCCCTGCAGGCGCTGGGTCATCCGCGCCAGCAGCTCGCGGATCGCCCAGTCGGCGTCCCGCTCCTGCTCCAGACGCTGGCGCGCCAGGCCGTTCTCGCGGAAAATGCGGATCGCCTGCGCCATATCGCCAATCTCATCAATCTGGGTGAAATTAGGCGCTTCGACCGCATAATCCTGCGAGGCGAGCCTTTGCACGACATCGCTCAGGCGCACAACCGGGTACAGCACCCGGCGTTGCAGAATAAAACCAAGTACAAACAGGAACATCAGCGCCGTCAGTCCAACCATCAGCTCTGACAGGCTGCGCCAGGTATGGGACTTTTCGGTGGCTTGCGCAATAGCGCTGTTGGCCCGGCCTTCCAGCAGCAGCCGGAAGTGGTCGATCTGCGTCTGAACCCGCTCCAGCTCCTGCTCATAAGGCTTACCGTACAGCAGGCCGACCGCGTCTTTATCCTCACCGCGGGCGATATTAGCCAGCGCCGCCTGCTGCTCGTCCTGCAGCTCGTCGGCAATCCGCAACCCCTCGCGCAGCAGCCCCAGCTCCTCGGCGGTCGCGCCGTTATCTTTAAGCTTTCCTAGCCGCTGCTCGATGGCGGTCATCACCTGAGCCTGCTGGCGATACTCCTCCAGGACCTCAGGGCTTTTATTGATGACATAGGTTCGCGCGAGGTCCGAAAGCGCCCAGGCGTCCGTTTCAACTTCTTCGGTGAGCTGGTCGAAAATCTGGCGCTGTTGCACCGCCTGGCGTTCGGCAGTATCCGCGTTTGAGGCCATCAGCATCGCAATGCCTGAGGCGAGGGTCAGGGCGACGGTGATGCCGTAGGCCCAGTTGGTCATGGTGGCGATTCTCACCCGTGTTTTCCTTGCGTGCAGATGAATTTATAATGTCATTTTTTATTATAGAACCCCGTCCTGTCCGCCGGCTGCCGGCAGGTCACGGTGGCGACTGGTCGCGTTTTTTGCCGATAATTTCGCGATGGAGCGTTGCGGCATGCTGGCGTAAAACGGCAAAAACATTCGCATCCAGCGCGCCATTTATAACATCGTTTTCAATCAGCCGTAATGCCTGCTGATAGCTCATCGCCTGGCGATAGGGGCGATTTTCGGTCAGCGCGGTAAAAATGTCGGCGACGGCGATGATTCTGTCCGGCAGATGCAGATAATCTGCGCTCAGATGCAGCGGATATCCGCTGCCGTCGAGCTTTTCATGATGGTTGGCGGCCCAGTTAATAATCTCGCCAAGTTCGCTAAAGGCGCTGAGAAGCTCGCCGGTCATATAGCTGTGTTCGCGCACCTGCAGCCGCTCCTCCGGGGCCAGCTCTCCCTGTTTTTCCAGAATATTTAGCGGGATAAAGATCTTGCCAATATCGTGCAGGTAGCCGGCGGCCTCGATTTTCTTACACTCTTCTACCGGCAGATCCATGTAGCGTGCCAGCTGCCAGGATATTTCGCCGACCATAATACTGTGGCTGGCGGTGAAGCTGCTGTAGGTATCAACGATTTTGGCAATCAATAAGCAAATATCCTTCAGGCCGTCGATATCGATATACAGATCGTTAATCGGGCCGATAATTTCCAGCATCCGCTGGATATGGCCGGGATTAAGATGCAGCCAGAAGTGCTCCTTTTTCGCCAGCTGACACAGGGTACGGCACAGCTGCGGGTCCAGCTCCTGATGCAGGGTGCGGAATTTATCAATAATAATATCAGTCTGATACGCGGTCGCCGTCTCGTCTGCGGAGAGCAGACGTTCGAAGGAGTCGGCAAAACAGACGATATGCTCGTCGAGGCTACCTTTATAGTCCACGCTGAAGTGGTGGTGACGAATAATGGGCAGGATCGGCGCGAAGGTGGCGAGGCCGCTGAGCATTTCCACCCCTCGCTGCTGGTGAGGATCGTCAAGGTTATCTATCGCATTGAGCGAGGTAATCATCCGCTTATCGCCCAGCACGCCGATATCGTGCAGCAGCGCGGCGCAAAAGATGGTCTGCTGCTGCTGACGCGGCAGCCGTAACGCCAGCGAAAGCTCAAGGGCGATGAGGGCCGTTCGCTGCATATGCAGATGGAGTTCGGGATTGATTATCTGTATGACACGAGTGGTAAGCATCAATGCTGATTTTAAGGCGAGACGCATCGTTTTTCCCTCTTCGCGATATCCACATAAAATAGGTCGATCATGGCCGTTACTGTCGTGATAATTTAATGGCAACGCGTCTGAAGCGGGACGACGAAAATAATAAACGCTTAGTCCGGCGGCGATTTCATTGTCAAAACATGCCCATCCTGGAGCATCGCTGCACCAAATCTGCGCGAGAAATGAATGAAAAAGCCTTTACTGCCCGATAGTTAACCATTTTGCCTGTAAAAAGAAAATAAATAGTGGCAAGCCGTTTGCATTAACTCTCCGCCAGTTTGATTAATATCTATTTTGGGGATGAGTGAATATGAATTTTAGAGCATTACTTGCGATTGCGTTACTGACAATGAGTTCGTTGGCTGCCAGTGAAACGCGCCTGCCGCATATCGTGATCCTCGCCACCGGCGGGACCATTGCCGGGTCGGCGGCCAGCAATACCCAAACTACCGGCTATAAAGCCGGCGCAATTGGCGTCCAGACCCTGATTAACGCGGTGCCTGAAATGAGCAAGGTTGCGCGGGTGGACGGCGAGCAGGTGGCGAATATCGGCAGTGAAAATATGACCAGCGATATTATCCTCAAACTCTCTAAGCGGGTGAATGAACTGCTGGCCAGAGACGATGTTGACGGAGTGGTGATCACCCACGGTACGGATACGCTGGATGAAACGCCTTACTTCCTCAACCTGACGGTGAAAAGCAATAAGCCGGTCGTCCTGACGGCGGCGATGCGGCCGGCAACGGCGATAAGCGCCGATGGCCCGATGAACCTGCTGGAGGCGGTCACCGTCGCCGCCGATCCCGAGGCGAAGGGGCGGGGAGTGATGGTGGTGCTGAACGATCGCATCGGCGCCGCGCGCTTTGTGACCAAAACCAACGCCAACTCCCTCGATACCTTCAAAGCGCCGGAAGAGGGCTATCTGGGCGCTATCGTCGGCGGCAAGCCGCAGTTTGAAACGCGCGTCGATAAGATTCATACCCTGCGTTCGGTATTTGACGTCCGTCAGCTGAATACGCTGCCGAAGGTGGTGATCATTTACGGCTATCAGGACGACCCGGAATATATGTACGATGCGGCGATTGCTCACCACGTTGACGGCATTGTCTATGCCGGAACCGGCGCCGGTTCGGTATCCGTGCGCAGCGCCGCAGGGATCGAAAAAGCGCAAAAAGCCGGCATCGTGGTGGTGCGCGCCTCTCGTACCGGCAGCGGCGTGGTCCCGGCCGACGATAGCCAGCCTGGGCTGGTGGCCGACTCGCTGAACCCGGCAAAAGCGCGCATTCTGCTGATGACCGCCCTGACGCAAACGCGTAACCCGGAGGTGATTCAGAACTATTTCCATACTTACTGATCGCCCTGTTAGCCGGAGGCGTGCGCTATTTCATCACGCACATCGGGCGCTTTGAGATAGGGTCGGGGTGAATTTCCGCCTCCAGCTGGAAAACGTTGCGCAGCAGCGCGGGCGTCAGCACCTGCTCCGGCAGGCCCTGGGCCCGCACTTTACCGCTTTCCAGCACCACCAGATGGTCGCAGTAGCGGCTGGCCTGATTAAGATCGTGAAGGACGGTAACCACCGTCTTTCCGCACATCTGCAGCTCGCGCATCAGCTTCATCAGCTCCACCTGATGATTGATATCCAGCCAGGTTGTCGGCTCATCAAGCAGTACCAGCGGCGTATCCTGGGCAAGGATCAGCGCCACAAACGCCCGCTGTCTCTGCCCACCGGAAAGCTCGCTAAGCGTCTGCCCGGCGAGCGGCGTCATGCCGGTACGTTCAAGCGCGTCGGCAACGATCCGCCGATCCTCGGCGTTGAGGCGTCCCCACAGCGGCAGCCACGGGCTGCGGCCGTAGCTGACCAGCTCGCGTACGCTAATCCCTTCGGGGGTATGGTGCTGCTGCGGCAGCAAAGCCAAATGGCGGGCCAGCAGGCGCGGGCTAAAGCCTGACAGGGCCCGCTCGCCGAGCCATATTTTACCCGCCGTCGGCGTCAGCAGCCGCGAGAAGCACTTCAGCAGGGTTGATTTACCGCAGCCGTTTGGCCCGAGCAGGGCGCTGATCTGGCCGCCGGGAAGGGTCAGATCCAGCCGGTCGATAATGCGTTTGGCGCCGTAGCCGGCGCTCAGGTTTTCAGTTCTCAGTTCCATTCAACGTACTCTTACCAGCAGCCAGATGAACCATGGCGCGCCGATAACGGCGGTTAATACGCCCGCCGGCAGCTCCATTGGGGGATGAATCGTACGGGCCAGCAGATCGGCCAACAGCAGCACCAGCCCGCCGGTCAGCGCCGAAACGGGCAGCAGGTAGCGGTGGCTGCCGCCCGTAAAGCGGCGCACGAGGTGCGGCACCACCAGGCTAATAAACGCGATCGGGCCGCAGACGGCGACGCTAACCGAAGCCAGGGCTACCGCCAGCAGCAGGCCGCCGCGGTGGAGCAGCCGGAGATTGACGCCGAGGGTCCCGGCCCGCTCATGGCCAAGCGCCAGTAAATCCAGGCTGCGGCTAAGCAGCAGGCTTAACGGCAGCAGGATCGCCAGCACGGGCAGGGCGATAGCGACGAATGAGCCGTCCCGCGCCCACAGGCTGCCCGTCAGCCACAGCAGCGCGTTGTTGATCTCCTGGGGCCGGGAGAGCAGCAGGTAGTCGGTAAGGCTGGCCCAGCAGGCCGACAGCGCCACGCCGGTGAGCGCCAGGCGCATCGGACGGGCAAAACCGGCCAGTGCAACCAGCGCCAGCATTGCCGCCATGCCGCCGCTAAACGCCACCAGCGGTAGCCACAGCACGGACAGTGACGGGATAAAATAGAGCGCGGTTACCGACGCCAGGCTGGCGGCATGGTTGATGCCGAGAATATCCGGCGACGCCAGCGGGTTGCGGACCAGGCCCTGAATCAGCACCCCGGAGACCGCCAGCGCGGCGCCGACGATCTGCGCCAGCACCACCCGCGGCAGGCGATACTGCATCAGGACGTAGTGGTACTCGCTGGTTTTGTGCCAGCCGTCGAACAGCGCCTGCCAGGGCAGCGGAACGGCCCCCATAAGCAGGGAGATCGCGTTTAACGCCAGCAGCGCCAGCAGCAGGCAGGCGATGCGCATTTTCATCCGCGCCTCCTGACCAGCCAGACAAAGCACGGCGCTCCGACCAGCGCCAGCACCGCGCCCGCCGGGAGCTCTCCGGGCCAGGCCAGCGCGCGGGCGAGAATATCCGCCAGCAGCATAAATATGCCGCCCAGTAGCGCCGCCATCGGCAGCAAAACGCGGCAGTCCTGGCCAACCCACAGGCGCGCAAGATGCGGTACCAGCAGGCCGATAAAGGCCACCGGCCCCGCCACGCTGACGCAGGCGCCGGTCAGCAGCAGCACCGCCGCGTTGATCGCCAGCCGCAGCCGGGAGAGATTCACCCCCAGCGAGTGGGCGGTGCTATCGCCGACGTGGAGTAAATTCAGGGAGTTTGCCAGCAGAAATACGCCGGGAATAATCAGCGCCGCAAAGGGAAACAGCTGCCAGAACTCCGGCCAGCGAACGTGCGAAACGCCCCCGGCCAGCCAGTATAAAATTCCGTAGGCGTGATCTTCGGCCAGCAGCAGCGTAACGCGGGTCAGCGCCATGCACAGCGCTGACAGGGCGATCCCGGCGAGGATCAGGCGGTTGCGGTCGAGCTCCTGACGCCAGCCGCCGCCGGCCGCCATCACCAGCAGCCAGCTGACGCTGCCGCCGCAGGCGGCAATCAACGCCAGAGAATAGCCCGCCAACGGCGCCGGGCTGAAGGCGCTGGTTAGCGACATCGCCAGCGCCGCGCCGCTGTTGATGCCGAGCAGGGACGGCGAGGCCAGCGGATTATGGGTTAAGATTTGCAGCAGAGAGCCAGAGAGCGCCAGGCTGCTACCGAGCGCGATCGCCACCAGGCTTCGCGGCAGGCGAAGATTAAGCACCAGCGCCTGGGCCAGAGAGGGCGTTTTGGGGACCAGCAGCGCCTGCAAGGCCTCCAGCGGCGCAACGGGGATCGCCGAATAGCTAAACAGGCTCAGCCACAGCAGACCCGCCAGCCCGACCAGCGGCAGCCCCCAGACCAGCAAAGCGGAACGGGATGATTTCATTGCTGCACGTCGACCGCCTGGTGGTGAATAATTTTAACCGCATCAGCGGCGATGCGTTCGGCGGCAAACATGCCGCGCATCCGCGCCCAGCTGTTGCTGTCAACGGCGGCCACCTGCTGCTTCTGCTGCGCCTGCAGCATCTGCCATAGCGGGTCCTGCTGCCATTTGCGCACGATGCTTTCCGTCCGATAATGAGCAACAAACAGCCACTGCGGGTTGATGGCCAACAGCTGTTCGAGGCCGATCGTCGCCATCGGCGCGCCGGCGATGGCCGCCGGAACCGACAGCCCCAGCGCGCTCAGCACGCTGCCGGTATAGGTATCGCGCGAATGCAGGTTGAACTGCTGTTCGCGGGAGGTGCCGAATACCACGCTGGCGCCGGCCGGCAGCTGGCCGGCGAAATCAGCCATCCGCTGGCGATGCTGCGCCAGGCGCTGCTGCATAAGCGGGTCCTGGCCGACGACTTTGCCGATAATGGCCGCCGACTGCAGGTTTTCTGCGTAGGTTTCATTGCGCGACTTCAGCAGCAGCACCGGGGCGATTTGCCGCAGGGCGGCGTAAATACCGCGATGGCGGCTGCTATCGGCCACGATCAGGTCCGGGCGCAGGGCGCTAATCGCCTCCAGAGAGGGCTGGGCGCGGGTGCCGACCGACTGCCACGGTTTCAGATGCGCGCGGACCTCGGGCAAAATGCGCGCGGGGTCGTTATCGTCGGCGATGCCGACGGGGCTGACGTCAACCGCCGCCAGCGCATCGGCGAAGGAGAGCTCCAGCACGACGATCCGCTGCGGGGGGGTATCGAGGGTAAATCGCCCCTGCTGATCCTCGACCGTCACGGCAAAAGCCGCGCCGCTGAGCGCCAGCTGCGCGGCGAATAGAAAACGTAAAATAGCCAACATACTCACTCCAGAATGGCGGGACGCCGGGATCGTCCCGCCGATATCATCCACAAACATCACCGCCTCAGGCTGAGGCGGTGAACGGCCATCGTCAGAATTTCATCGACCCCTGCAGGTACAGGGTGCGCGGCTGACCGGCGTAAATGCCTTTGTTGTTATCGTCGTATGAACGGGTGTAGTACTCGTGGTCGAAGATATTCTTCACCCCGACCGCCAGGTTGAGGTTGGCCATTTGTGGACCAAAATCGTAGGCGACGCGCGCGCCCCACAGCATAAAGCCCGGGATGCGGCCGGTGCTGCCGTCGGCGCTTTCCGCAACCGTGTTGGCGTTGTCGGCAAACTGGCTGGACTGGAAATCGCTATTGAGGTTGAAGGTCCAGCTGCCCGGCTTATAGTCCACGCCGAGGGTGCCTTTATGCTTCGGCGAGAACGGGACCTGATTGCCGTAGGTGTCCCCTTTTTCACGGATTTCGGCGTTAACGTACGCGTAGCTGGCGTATACCGACAGGTTGTCGAGGCGCGGCGTGAGATCGCCAAGATCGTAGCGTGCCTGGGTTTCCAGCCCGCTATGGCGGGTTTTACCGCGCGCGGTGACGGTATCGTTGGTCTGGTTGGAGTCGTACTGATTATTGAAGTTAATCAGGAACAGGCCCATTTCCGCGCTCAGCGCGCCGTTGTCGTAGCGGCTGCCGATTTCCCAGGTGCGGGCCTTTTCCGGCTCCACATTGCCGCTCTGCACAGCCTTGCCAATTTGGCTGTACTGTACGGTGCCGAACGATCCTTCGGTGTTAGCATAAAGATTCCAGCTGTCGGTGAGATGATAAAGCACGTTGAGCGCCGGCAGCGGGGCGTTGTAGCTGACCTGCTCGCGGGTGCCCTTCAGGTTATTATCCTGATAGGACTCAATATGTTCGAAGCGCATGCCCGGGGTGATCGTCCAGTCGCCGATATCAATGCGGTCGTCGATATACCAGGCGTGCGCCTCGGTACCGGAACGGGTATCGCGATCGTAAGGGCTGGCGGTGCTCGGCAGCTCGCCGCTGGCGGTCGTGGTGTAGTAGCGCATCTCATGGGTGGATTCATTCACGTAGCGATAGCCGACGCCCACTTCATGCGCGGTAGCGCCGAGCGTAAAGCTCTGGCTGTAGCGCGGCTCGATCCCCCGAACCCAGTATTCGCGCGGAGAAAGCGTAATGCGCTTGCCCTGCTCAAGGTAGCCGCTGCGCAGCGTGTGGGTATAGAAGCCCTGAATATTGAACTTATGCATGGCGTCCGGCTGAAACTGATAGCCGAGGCTGGCGAGCTGGCGGCGCCCCCAGAAGCGGTCGTACGGGCGGGTAGACTGCCAGCGGTCGGCATCATAATCGGCGCGGGAGAGCCCGCCGGGCATGTCGGCCTCGCCGTCATAATATTGCAGCAGGCTGTTAAAGGTATGCACCTCGTTTGGCGCATATTTACTTTTCAGCATCACGTCGTCAATGCGGGTGGCGCTGTGCTCGCGCCAGTCGCTGCCGCGCGTTCCTGAATAGAGCAGCGCGGAGCCAAACCCGTTATCCGCCGTGCCGCCAATCATCAGATTGTGCGTCTCCTTGGGATTGTTCTGCGAGGAGGTTGGGCTCAGCTGGCCTTCGATGCCGCCCTCAATGCCAAAATCCTGCGGAATAGCGCGGGTGACGAAGTTAACGACGCCGCCAACGCTCTGCGGTCCGTAGCGCACGGCGCCCGCGCCGCGAACAACGTCGACGGCATCCATATTGCCCAGCGATACCGGAGCCAGCGACAGCTGGGGCTGGCCGTAGGGGGCGAAGGGCACCGGGATACCGTCCATCAGCACCGTGGAGCGGCTGGCCAGGCGCGGGTTCAGGCCGCGGATGCCAAAGTTCATCGCCAGGTCGTGGCTGCCGGTGCCGGTATTATCCGGGGCGTTGACTCCCGGGATGCGGTTCAGCACCTCACGCATGGTGGCGGCGCCGGTTTTGGCAAACTCGTCGCGGCGGATGACGTCGCGGGCGCCGGCGTGTTCAAACACATCGTTTTCCCGCGCGTCTCCTAGCCAGTCGCCGATAACCGTCAGCGACGCCTCATTCTCAACGGGTGCGGGCTCCAGCGTCCAGGCGTTATTGCCCAGCGCTTTGAGCCGCAGGCCGCTGCCGTTCAGCAGCGTTTGCAGACCATCCTCAACGTCGTAGCTGCCGTGCAGGCCATCGCTATGCTTGCCCCGCGTCAGGCTGGCGTCGGTTGAGAGGGTGATGCCGCTGCGGGCGGCGTACTGATTGAGCGCGGTATCTAAATCTCCGGCGGCGATATCAAACTGAGCGGCGGCAAAGACCGGCGCAGCGGCCAGCGCCGCCAGCGGCAGCAGGCTTAAACGGATTGCCATCACCAGAGGCATTGGTTTGCGTAGAACGCGTAAAGGCGTCATGTGTTCTCCACGATTGTTTTGGTTGTTTTCACCTGTTAAGTCGAACGAGCAGGGGAAAAGGGACAATGGAGAATGAGAATTTTTTGTATTTTTTTTCTCAGGCGGGGACGACGGTGACCCAATAGCGGGTGGCAAACTGCAGTTTTACCGGCAGCGTTTGCGTAATAACCTGCAAAATCGTCCCGGTATCGTTCAGCGGGAAGGTGCCGCTCAGGCGTAAATCGGCAACGCGGGGATCGCAGCGCAGAATGCCGGGGCGATAGCGGGACAGCGTGGCGATAACCTCGCGCAGGGGGCGGTCGCGAAAGCTGAGCACGCCCTGAGTCCAGCTATCTTCACCGGCGCTCAGCGTCTGTATCGGGGAGAAGGCTTCAGCGCTGAAGCGCAGGCTTTCTCCGGCTTCCACCCTCCGGTACTGGCCGTGCGCTAATCGCACCTCAACGGCGTGCTGCTGCACCGCCAGGCGGGTTTCATCGGCAAACTGGCGAACGGTAAACTCCGTGCCCAGAGCGGTGAGGTTGCCGTCGCGGGTCTGTACGCGGAACGGCCGCTGGAGAGCGTCGCGGGCGGTGCGGATGGCAATTTCGCCGTAGCGCAGGCGCACCAGGCGCTGCTGCGCGTCGAAATAGATGTCGGCGGCACTGTCGGTGTTCAGGGTCAGAACCGAGCCATCCGCCAGCGGCTGGCGACGCGTTATCCCCTTGGCCGTGCGGTAGTCGGCGCGAAGCCCCTCCGCCAGCTCGCTGTCCCACAGCCGCCAGCTCCCGCCGGCCATCGCCAGCAGCATCAATCCTTTCAGCACCTGACGGCGGGCTGCCCGACCGTCGTTGAGGGCCCGGCTGGCAAGCGCGCCCGGAAGGTGGCCCATCTGCTGACGCAGGTTTTCGACCTGCTGCCAGGCCCAGCGGTGGTCAAGGTCCTGCTCATACCACTGCTGCCAGCGGGCTTCCTGCTGCGGATTGGGGCGCCCGTCGCTTAGCAGGGCATACCAGTGGGAGGCCGACCGCAGGGCCTGGCGACGCGAGTCGGTAAGTTTCGTGGTCACAGGCCGTTCTCCAGGCGAAAGAGCAGGCAGTGCTCGGTCGCTTTGGCCACATATTTTTTCACCGAACTGACGGAGACCGTCAGGCGTACGGCGATCTCGGCGTAGGTCAGGCCTTCCAGCTGCGAGAGTAAAAAGGCTTCCCGCGCCTTCTGACTCAGGCCATCCAGCATCGCGTCGATCTGCTGCAGCGTTTCCAGCTGAATTTGCTGCAGCTCGGCAGAGGGCGCCAGCGCCTCGGGGAGCTGGGCAATCATCTCAAGCCAGGCGCGCTCCAGCGCATTGCGGCGAAACAGATCGATCATCACCCGTTTCGCGATGGTGCACAGAAAGGATTTCGGATCGCGGATGGTCGTTAAGGATTCACCGGCCATCACCCGCATAAAGGTGTCCTGGGCGACGTCATCGGCGTCGAACGAGGATTGCAGTCTGCCGGTCAGCCAGTTTTTCAGCCAGCCGTGATGGGCGTGATACAGCGAAGCAAGCGTCAGCGGTGCGGCGGTGGCGGAAAGTGAGGACATGGCCGAATTCAGAAAAATGGAACGATAGCGCATATGTTAATATGAGAATGTTTCTCATTACAATTAAAACGCAGCGTTAAGTTCGTCTCCAGGCCGGGTGGTTACTTTAAGTAATTGTTATCAATTGCAATTGATTTTACCGGCGCGCGGCGGCGGCTTGCGAACGGTCAAATGCAAATAAAAGTCATTATCAATATTCCCTCGTCAAAGATAATGATGTATTTATAATGCATCTTATAAATCATGAGGTGCTGCAGATGAATGCGAGTGAAAAGGCCGGACACACATTTTTAGCCAGTCTGGGAAAAACCCGGCTGCGGCCCGGCGGCGTAGAAGCGACGGAGTGGCTGTTCCGCCAGGCCGATTTATCCTCCGAGAGTACGGTGCTGGAGGTGGCCTGTAATATGGGAACCACTTCGATAGAGCTGGCGAAACGATTTGGCTGCCGCGTGTACGCCATCGATATGGATAAAGATGCGCTGGCGAAGGCCCGGCAAAATATCGTGCTGGAAGGTGTGGATAATAAGGTGCTGGTGATGGAAGCTAACGCCACCCGGCTGCCGTTTCCCGATGCCACCTTTGATGTGGTGATTAATGAGGCGATGCTGACCATGTATGCCGATAAAGCCAAAGAGAAGCTGGTGGCGGAATACTATCGCGTGCTCAAACCCGGCGGCCGCCTGCTGACCCACGATATTATGTACACTCAGCAGGCGCTGGGGGAGGGGGAGCGCATGGAGCTGCAGGGGGTGGTCAAATCTCACGTCAGCCCCATGAGCCAGGCGCGCTGGCAGTCTCTCTTTGAAGAGGTGGGGTTTGACTCCGTTCGCTGCCACGCGGGGCCGATGTCGCTGATGTCGGCGCGGGGGTTGATCAAAGACGAAGGTTTCAGCCAGGCGCTGAGAATCATCTGTAATGGCCTGCTTAAGCGGGAGAATCGTCCGCGTTTTCTGGCGATGATGCGCTTTTTCCGGCGTCAGCGGCGGCAGCTGAATTTTATTGCCTGCTGTTCGGCGAAAGGCATTGCTGTACATAAATAATGCGGAATAAGCGTTCGAAATAAAAGCAACCTTATATATCTGTCATTATTTGTCAGGAAGATAAAATAAGCCGAGTCTTATTTTTGTTCTCCCCGCCGGCGATAAATTTTTGTTCCAATATGAACGGGGAGAATTATTCGCACCGATGCCGCCCTGGACCTCGCGGCTGCTTCCTCTGCGCCTCGGCCCGCGTCATTATTACGCCGCGCCAGGGGTCGCTGAACGCGCTGACAGCGCCGGGGCGCCGGGCCTTTGCTGAACGGGCGCGGTGCCGGGTGCGAGGCGGGGAGCGGCGGCACAAAGGGGCTCTTCTGCAGGTGCAGGCCCATCACCTGCATAAATGAATAGCATGGAAATGATTTTACAGAAGAATACTTTTAATTTATTATTCATTTTTAATTTACATTTTGTAACAAGTATGCTGGTATTATGTTTTTTTCCCCTCCCTGTTCATTTTTACTTGCCCGAGTGAATTTAGGCAGATTACTATTGTCGTACTAGCTATATGTACCGCCTAACGACTGATGAAAGGAATCGTTTTTTCCTTAAGCGTTACCTCATTTAGGATGTTTACAGGAAAAATCATGCCTTCCGCTTTTAATAAGAGTCTTTTGCATCCCCGCAATTGGGGGACCTGGTTTGGCCTGGCCATTCTCTGGTCAATCGTGCAATTACCCTATCCGCTCCTGCACAGCATCGGTACCACCGCCGGTAAGGCCTCGCGACGCTTCCTCAAACGCCGGGAGCATATTGCCAGAAGAAACCTTGAGCTCTGTTTCCCCGACATGTCTGCTGAAGCGAGAGAAAAGCTGATCGAGCAGAACTTTATGTCGCTGGGAATGGGGTTGATTGAGACCGGCATGGCGTGGTTCTGGAGCGATGAGCGCGTCAGGAAATGGTTTGACGTAGAAGGTCTCCAAAATCTCGAAAAGGCCATGAATGCTGGTAAGGGCGTAATGGCGGTCGGCGTGCACTTTATTTCTCTTGAGCTCGGCGGTCGTACTATGGGCCTGTGTCGGCCGATGATGGCGACCTATCGTCCGCACAACAGCCCGCTGATGGAGTGGGTGCAGACCCGTGGACGCCTGCGCTCGAATAAAGCGATGATCGATCGCCGTAATTTGTCCGGCCTGGTGCACGCGCTGAAGGCCGGCGAAGCGGTGTGGTTTGCCCCCGATCAGGATTACGGCCCGAAAGGCAGCGTCTTTGCCCCGTTTTTCTCCGTGCCGCAGGCCGCGACGACCAACGGTACCTACGTCCTGTCGCGTCTCTCCGGCGCCAAAATGCTGACCATCAGCATGGTGCGTAAAGCGAACGGCCAAGGCTACACCTTATATATCAGCGAGACGCTGGACGATTATCCTGGCGAAGATAAGCAGGAAGCGGCCGGCTACATCAACAGGGTTATCGAAAGAGAGATTCTGCGCGCGCCCGAGCAATACCTGTGGGTTCACCGGCGTTTCAAAACGCGTCCGCTGGGCGAAGGTTCTTTGTACTAAGCCAACAGGCACCGTAAGCTCTTTCAAAATCACGTTAGTTGCGTTAACGTGAGCGCGATCATATTGTTTGTTGAACGCGAAGGAGTGCAGTGTGTTCGCTGAGTTTGGTGTTTTGAACTATTTGACCTACCTGGTCGGGGCTATTTTTATCATTCTGGTGCCTGGCCCAAATACCTTTTTTGTCCTGAAAACCGGCATCGCGCACGGCGTCCGGAAGGGCTATCTGGCGGCGGCCGGCGTGTTTATCGGCGACGCGGTGCTGATGCTGCTGGCCTTTGCCGGCGTAGCCACGCTGATTAAGACGACGCCGGTACTGTTCAATATTGTGCGCTATCTCGGCGCCATCTATCTGCTGTGGCTGGGCGGGAAAATGCTCTACGCGGTGCTGACGCAGCGGGAAGGTCATGCCGACACCGACGCCGAGCCGGCGAGCGCGATCCTGAAACGTTCGCTGACCCTCAGCCTGACCAACCCGAAGGCCATCCTGTTCTATGTCTCCTTTTTCGTCCAGTTTATCGACGTTACCGCGAAGACGCCGGGCCTGGCCTTCTTTATTCTTGCGCTGACCCTGGAAGTGATTAGCTTTATTTACATGAGCTTCTTAATTGTTTCCGGCTCTTTTGTGACGCGCTACGTTAAAACGAAAAAGAAGCTCGCCAAAATTGGCAACAGCCTGATTGGCCTGATCTTTGTCGGTTTTGCTGCGCGCCTGGCGACGCTGCAGTCGTAAACGGTCGGCCGGTATCGCTGAGCCGGCCTGGCAGCGATAATCTCTGGCTTGTAACAAAAGCCCTTCAATTTTAATTGCGTTGGTGTTACATATACAGCCGATTATCGGTCAGATAAAAGGGAACCCGGATGATTCTGCATAAGCTCATCAGCAATAAAAACAGTAAGAAATTTTTCCTGTCGGTAACGGTGGTGTTTGCCATCGCTCTTGCCGTAGTTGGACGTGCGACGTTTGGCGGCGTGGTGAGTGAGTACAATATGCCGTACTCAGAGTGGACAACCTCGATGTTCTTCCTGCAAGGGGCGATGGTGACGGTCTACAGCATCGTGTTTACGCTGCTTTTCTCCATTCCGCTGGGCTTCGTCTTTTTAGGTTCTGACCGCCAGGACTAAATGAAACAAGGCGAACGCCGGTTCGCCTTGATCCGCCTTTTTTCACCAGCCTCTGCCGTCGTAATGATGGTGGTGGTGTCTGTGATGATAGCCATCATCAACGATACATCCCGATAACAGCGTGCATAGCGCGAGCAGCAACGACAACACGATCGGTTTTTTCATTCTCACTTCTCCGTTAGTCCGCCGTCCGCCCGCGACTGGCGGCGGGTTCGGCTGGTGAAGTGAGTGTATCGCGTTAAGTTATTGAGTGGATAAGACAACTCTGCAATTTAAGCGCGACGGCAAAGGGCGGTTACCACCAGCCAAACTGCACGCCAGCTAGCGCGATAGCGGCGATAATAACCATCAGAATGGTGCTTTTTTTCACGATGCGCCGCCCGGTGCCGCGTAGCCGCCAACAAAGAACCAGCCAAGAAAAATAACGGCGATGATAAAAATTACTACCGGAAAAAGAATACCCAATTTCATTGTGTTGTCCCTGAGCATGCGAGTGATGTCCGCTATCATACTGGAAATACCGGCAGTTTAGTCAATATCCAGGAAGGTCTCTTTACGGCGCGACTTTTTATCCTGATACATCGCATCGTCCGCGGCCCGCAGCGCGCTCTCCATATCCATCGTTTGCGGATTGACGTCAATCACGCCAAAGCTGGCGCCCGGGTAGCTGATACGATGCCCGGCCAGGAAGTAAATTCCGCTGATCTCTTTGCGCAGAGCGGCGATAAACGCCCGCTGCTCTCCGGCGTCGAGACCCGCCCCGACAATCAAAAACTCGTCACCGCCGAGGCGACCCACCAGATCCCCTTTGCGCACGCGGGCGTTTAAGCGTTCGCCGATCTGGATCAGGAAGCTATCGCCGCACGGATGGCCGAACCGATCGTTGATCGCCTTAAAGTCATCGAGATCGATAAAGATCAGTAAAATATTGCGCTGCAGTTCGCGCGCGCGCGGGAACATCGCCGAGAGGTGCTTGAACAGCGCGCGACGATTGGGTAGGCGGGTTAATTCATCGGTGTAAGAGTGCATCTCCAGCGCCGAGTTGGCGGCGCGCAGCTGTTCGACCAGCGTCTCTTTCTCAACGTAATGGGAGATGAGGTTGGCGAACAGGCTCATCACCTGCTCACCTTCCAGGTTGTAGGGCTGTTTCTGACGGCTGGTGGCGCAGAGCGTGCCGTACAGTGAGCCGTCGGTCAGGCGAACGGGAATGCTGAAAAAGGTGGCGATACCGAGCTCCTGGGCGGCAATGCACGAGCGCCAGCGGCTGGCAACGTCGTTGCTGAACAGGCAGTTATCATCGATGGCACGTTTGCACAGCGACTCATTCCACGCTATGGAAAATCCTTCCGGTATCGTCATTTCGCTACTGTTGTGCGCATACATAACCAGCTGGCGCTGAGCGCTAAGATCAATACGAGTCAGATAGGTTGACTCCATTCGGGTCACAAGTTCCAACATTTCAAGCAGTTGTCGCACTAACAGCTCCAGCGAATGTTCGTTGGCGAGCGTTTGCGAGACGCGGGCAAGAATAAAATCTGACATGAATGTACGGCTCCCGATCGCCGAGCGTTATCGCCGGTAAAGAAGGCTGAAAACGGCCAACAGCGAAAAGTAAACATAGATACAACAAATTTAACACATTAGCTGAGGGAATACCTGCGGTCGCAGCGGGAAAAAAGCCCCGTCGGGGGCGACGGGGAAAACTCATTGATTATGGAATGATCTGTTCTCTGGTCAATTAGAGAACAAGCGCTACTCTACGGCGCAAAAGTGTAGTTAAAATGGAGAAACCGTGAAGAATCAGGGCACCATAGCGGCTTTGATCAACAAAAGGAGTCAAAATGAAGTGGATGACCATACTACTGCCTCTGGCACTGGCCGGATGCGCGAAACAGCCGCAGCCGCAGGATGCGCCGCCGCCGCCGAAGTCTATCGGCATGGCGAACCCGGCCTCGGTCTACTGCGGTCAGAAGGGCGGTAAGCTGATACCGGTACAGACGCCGCAGGGCGTACGCAGCGACTGTAAGCTGCCCGGCGGGGAAACCCTCGATGAATGGGAGCTGTGGCGCCGGGATCACCCCGCTAAGGCGTAACCTCGCCGGCAGGCAGGTTTTCCAGCCACTCAGCCAGCACCAGCGCATGGTTTTGCCGGGTATTTTTGGCGGCGTAAATCAGCGTTAGCGGCTGCTGGCGAGCCAGCGCGGCAAGGCGCAATCCTTCGACACGGTGGCTTTCCAGCTCCCGGCAATACTGCTCGCGGAAGCTGGCGAAATCGATGACTTCACCGTGCAGGGCCTTGCGTAACTCCGCGGAGGGGGTCAGGGTTTTGCACCACTCATCGTAGCGCAGAGCCTCTTTTTTAATTCCCCGAGGCCAAAGCCTGTCGACCAGCACGCGATAGCCGTCGCCGGCTTCAGCCGGATCGTAGACGCGTTTACATTGGATCATCGCTATTCTCCATCTGTTCCATCCAGGCAAGCAGCTGCGGGATCTGCCCGTCGGAAAAAACCGTAATACCGTGTTGGCGCAGCAGGGCGGCCGCCACGCCGGAGCCGGGCTTACGCTGCCCGCTAAAGGTGCCGTCGTAGATAAACTGGCTGCCGCAGGTCGGGCTGCCGTCGGTGAGCAGCGCCGCCTGACAGCCTCCCTCCTGGGCGGCCTTCAGCGCCAGCCAGGCGGCCAGCTGATAGTGCGCGGTGACGTCGTGGCCGTCGCTTTCAACGATGCGCCCGCGATTTTGCATCACCTCCGCGCCCTGGGCATCGAGAATTTCTGCCGGCAGTCTTGGCACCGGTAGCCCGGCGGCCAGCTCAGGGCAGTGGATCACCAGCCGGTTTTCGCGCTGCCAGCGCGCCAGAGTCTCGGCCAGCTGCGCCTTGTCGCTGCCGTTATAGCGTACCTGAAACCCCATCAGGCAGGCGCTCACCAATATTTTACCGCCGGTAATAGCGCCAGGCTGCTCCGGCCGGGGCGAAAGCGAACGGGTCGTCCCGTCATCATCCATAATGGGAAGTGGTTTTAGCATCGGTATCTCCGGTATAAAAAATTCACTGTGATGCCTCAGTGATATCGCGGCAGGCGCGCAAAGCAGCCCGCAGCGTTTGGCAATGCAGATATTATCATCTGCCATGACCGACTGCCAAAGCGTGTCAGGGCGTCGCTGCCGGCAGGGGGTGGTCTTGTTGCAACGGCTGCAATCCCCCTGGAATCAGGAGTGTTATTTTTTTGTGCAACGCATAGAATAGATCAGGACACATTGAGTTGTTATTGCTACAAATGGATTTTGCTCTTGAATCAGCCCGTATCTCTGCGGGTTTTTTTTATTTAAAAAACGGGGCTTTTCTACGCCACGCGGCTCTTGTAATATATTATTTGCACGACTATCTGAAGTTCTTTTTATAATAACGTATTAAAAATGATACCTTAAAAATATATTAAATCTCAGGTGCTATTTTTGATACTTTAAAAGTCCTCGTGATAAATCAGGTTATGTGATCGCCGTATGTACATCAGTTTGGCTTAGTTTAATAAAATAGCAAAACAAACACTGCGATTTATTACCTGAAACAGAGCCCGTTAAATTGGGTTCCACTCTATATTATTGAGGCCATATTATGGAAAGCGTTCAAAATACCCTCGTCGCTCGCGAGAGCAGCGGCTGGAGAAAAAGTGACACCGTCTGGATGCTGGGACTGTACGGGACGGCTATTGGCGCCGGGGTTCTTTTTCTGCCGATTAACGCCGGGGGTGGCGGTTTAATTCCGCTGATCATCATGGCTATTCTCGCATTTCCGATGACCTTTTTTGCCCATCGCGGTTTAACCCGTTTCGTGCTCTCAGGTAAAAACCCTGGCGAAGATATTACCGAAGTGGTGGAAGAGCATTTCGGCATTGGCGCCGGCAAGCTTATTACCTTGCTCTACTTCTTTGCTATTTACCCGATTCTGCTGGTTTATAGCGTCGCGATCACCAATACCGTCGACAGCTTTATTACCCATCAGCTTGGCCTGGTCTCTCCGCCGCGCGCAATTTTGTCGCTGATTTTAATTGTGGGCATGATGGGCATTGTGCGTTTTGGCGAAAAAATGATTGTTAAGGCCATGAGCGTGCTGGTGTTCCCGTTTGTGGCGGCGCTGATGATCCTGGCGCTGTATTTGATTCCACAGTGGAACGGTGCAGTTCTGGATACCCTCTCGCTGAGCAGCGCCTCCGCAACGGGGAACGGCCTGTGGATGACGCTGTGGCTGGCTATTCCGGTGATGGTGTTTTCCTTCAACCACTCGCCGATTATCTCATCCTTCGCGGTGGCGAAACGTGAAGAGTATGGCCAGGACGCCGAGCGTAAATGCGCCCGCATCCTCAGCTATGCGCACATCATGATGGTGCTGACGGTGATGTTCTTCGTCTTCAGCTGCGTGCTGAGCCTCTCTCCGGCAAACCTCGCGGAAGCGAAAGCGCAAAACATCTCCATCCTCTCTTACCTGGCGAACCACTTCAACGCGCCGCTGATTGCATGGATGGCGCCGATTATCGCCATGATCGCGATTACCAAGTCCTTCCTCGGCCACTACCTCGGCGCGCGTGAAGGCTTTAACGGCATGGTGATCAAGTCTCTGCGCAGTAAAGGCAAATCTATCGAGATTACCAAGCTGAACAAAATCACCGCGCTGTTCATGCTGGTGACCACCTGGATAGTGGCGACCCTGAACCCGAGCATTCTGGGTATGATTGAAACCCTCGGCGGCCCGGTTATCGCCATGATCCTGTTCCTGATGCCGATGTACGCCATCAATAAAGTACCGGCCATGCGTAAGTACAGCGGCCACATCAGCAACGCGTTTGTGGTGGTGATTGGCCTGATTGCCATCTCCGCCATCTTCTACTCTCTGTTCAGCTAAGCCCCCGGCGCCTCCTGTCACAGGAGGCGCATTCGTTTTGCTTTGTAACCCTATGGGTGCCACATGATTAGCGTTTTCGATATTTTCAAAATCAGTATCGGGCCCTCCAGCTCACACACCGTCGGGCCGATGAAGGCGGGGAAACATTTTGTCGATACCCTGCAGGAAAAAGGCCTGCTGCATAAAGTGACTCGCCTGGTGGTGGACGTATACGGCTCCCTTTCGTTAACCGGTAAGGGCCACCATACCGATATTGCGATTATTCTTGGACTCTCCGGCTATTTGCCGGATACCGTCGATATCGACGCCATTCCCTCGATTATTCGTGACGTTAATACCCTGCAGCGTCTGCGTATTGAAGAGGGCCAGCGGGAAATTGCGTTCCCGGTGGTGGAATGCATGCGTTTTCATAATGAGTTTCTGCCGCTGCATGAAAACGGTATGAGCATTACGGCGCTTTGCGACGGAAAAATCGTCCACTTCCAGACCTATTACTCCATCGGCGGCGGCTTTATCGTCACCGAGGAGGAGTTCGGCAAGAGCCAGGATGCTGAAGTCGACATCCCTTTCCCGTTCTACTCAGCCCGCAACCTGCTGGCGCACTGTCACGACAACTGCCTGTCGATTTCCGCGGTGATGATGAAAAATGAGGCCGCCCGCCACGGACGAGACAGCGTTGAGCAGAATATGGCGAAAATCTGGGAGACCATGAGAAACGCCATTAACCGCGGCATGAGTACCGAAGGCCTTCTGCCGGGGCCGTTAAAGGTGCCGCGTCGCGCCTCGGCGCTGCACCGCGTGCTGGCTCCCCAAAGCCAGTCAATTACGCCGCTTAGCGCAATGGATTGGGTCAACATGTTCGCGATGGCGGTGGGGGAAGAGAACGCCTCCGGCGGACGGGTGGTCACTGCGCCCACCAACGGCGCCTGCGGCATCGTGCCGGCGGTGCTGGCCTATTATGACCGCTTTATCAAAACGGTGACGCCGGAAATCTATATGCGCTACTTCCTGACCGCCGGCGCGATAGGCATATTGTACAAAATGAATGCCTCTATTTCCGGCGCGGAAGTTGGCTGCCAGGGAGAGGTGGGCGTGGCGTGTTCCATGGCTTCCGCCGGGCTGGCGGAGCTGCTGGGCGGCAGCCCGGAGAAAGTTTGCATTGCCGCTGAAATCGGCATGGAGCACAACCTCGGGCTGACGTGCGATCCGGTTGCCGGTCAGGTACAGGTACCTTGTATTGAGCGCAACGCGATTGCGGCAGTGAAGGCGATCAACTCGGCCAGCATGGCGATGCACCGCACCAGCGATCCGAAAGTTTCGCTGGATAAAGTCATCGATACCATGTTTGAGACGGGGAAAGACATGAACGCGAAATATCGGGAAACCGCCCGCGGCGGGCTGGCGATTAAAGTCGCGGTCTGCGAATCCTGAAGTCCGCCAACGCCGCCTGCGCCGCAGGCGGTTTTTTTCGGCCCTCCTCCTGAACGACTACTCCAGCCCGCGGGCTGTTTCCCTTATCAGGCTAGCTTTTTTTCTCTGCCTCCGACGGCAGAAAAGACCAGACAACGCTGTGGGACGCTGACGAGGTGTACCATTCGTTAATGGTGGCGTTCGCTTCGCTGGCCTGTTCGGCGACGGCGCATTTCTCTTTTGGCGGCTGCGCTTTTTTGCGAATACGGATGCGGGGAGGGGCGGTGGCATTGATTTGCGCATTAAAAGTTCGAATGTGCGAATCGAATAAAATCGACTCCAGCTGATGCAGCCGATCCAGACCGCGCAATATTCCGATCAGCGTGCTGAGGGTAACGGATTCACCTAATTCTACGCGTTTGATGGTTGCCGCCCCGACCTGCGCGCGCTCGGCGAGTTCAATTTGGGAGAGCCCGAGCTGCATGCGAGTTTCTTTAATTCTGCGGCACAGTTCAGAGATAATTTCGCTATCGGACATCGTACTGAAACGCATCTTGCTGCCTCTACTGCTTAATAAATCGTTACAGATTATTTAACAGGCTAATTTATAAATAAAGCGAATAATTTCTTTTTTGCGATAGTAATAACACTGTTTTTTATTTAACAAAATAGCTACAGAAAAAGGGATAAATAAATAGCGGGAATTGAACAGGATAGTGAAAGACAAGCTATATTTTTTTATTTATTTCCCCGCGGATAACGCCCCTCACGCCAAACTCCGGTTGTCCGACGGGCGAAAAATAAGGATTGTGTTCCGTGAGGGAGATCGCTAATCTGAGGCTCCTTGTGTTGCCCGAAAATCGTTCTGACATAAGGACCCTGCTATGAACACTCCCCTGCGTATTGCCCTGGTTGGCGACTACAACCCTGACGTTATTGCTCACAAAGCGATTCCCCTCGCCATTGATGATGCTGCTGCCGTGCTGGAACTGCCCCTGCGCTATGACTGGCTGGCGACCAGCGATATCCACGATGCCGAGGCGCTTGCCGATTACGACGCCATCTGGGTCGTTCCCGCCAGCCCCTATAAAAATGCCGCCGGCGCGTTTATCGCGATCCGCTATGCGCGCGAAAACAGCATTCCGTTCCTCGGCACCTGCGGCGGTTTTCAGCACGCGATCGTCGAGTATGCGCGCAACGTCATGGGCTGGCAGGATGCGGGGCATGCGGAAACGGATAGCGAAGGGCGAATGGTTATCGCGCCCCTGAGCTGCTCGCTGGTGGAGAAAACGGCGGCGATTGAGCTGCGCGCTAATACGCTGATCGCCCGCGCCTACGGCCGCGACAGCATCGAAGAGGGCTATCACTGCAGCTACGGTATTGCCGAGGAGTTTGCCCGCGAGCTTGAGCAGGGCGACCTGCGGGTGACGGGCTGGGACGAAGAGGGTGATACTCGGGCGGTGGAGCTGGTGACGCATCCGTTCTTTGTCGCGACGCTGTTCCAGCACGAGCGCAACGCGCTTGACGGACGTCCTTCGCCGCTGGTACACGCCTTTTTACGCGCGGCCAGCCAATAATTAACCCTGGCCCGCACGACGACCCCGGAACGCCGGGGCCGTCAGGGCGAGGGCAAAAGAGCGCTTTAGCCGTTAATCTCCCTGGCGCGGCCGGCAAGGGCGCCAAATATGGCCATCGCCACGGCGCTCAGCGCCACGACGATTAACGGAATATGCCAGTCGCCGTTGGCATCATGGATTTTCCCCATCACCGGCGGCCCGCAGGCGGCCAGCAGATAGCCGACGGCCTGCGCCATACCGGAAAGCGCCGCTGCCTGGTGCGCCGAGCTGGCGCGCAGGCCGATAAACGTCAGTCCCAGAATCATCGTCGCCCCGGAACCGAAACCAAAGACCAGCGCCCAGATAACCGCCTGCCCGGGCGCCAGCCACAGCCCGGCGGAGCTGACGGCGCACATTAGCGCCACCAGCACCGCGATGCCGCGCTGGTCTTTCAGTCGGTGCAGAATCAGCGGGATCGCGAGGCCCGGCGCGGCGGTGGCCAGCTGAAGCAGACCGTGCAGGGAGCCGGCCTGCGCTTCGCTATAGCCAAGGCTCTGCAAAATTGCCGGCAGCCAGCCGACTATCACGTAATACACCAGCGAGTTAATGCCGAGGAACAGCGTCACCTGCCAGGCCAGCGCCGAGCGCCAGATCCCGCGGTTGTGCATTGCGCCTGACGCGGTCAGCGGAGCGGCGACCTGCCTGCGCGACTGCGGCAGCCAGAAGAACAGCGCCAGCAGCGGGAAGGCCATCAGCATGAGCAGCGCGCCGCGCCAGCCAAAGCCGGCCAGCGCCAGCGGGACCACCACGGCCGAACCCAGCGCCGCGGCGGCGCCCATGGTGAGCGAATAGGCGCCGGTCATCTTAGCGACGTGCTGCGAAAAATCGCGCTTGATTAAGCCCGGCAGCAGCACGTTCCCTAAGGCGATACCGCAGCCGATCACCGTCGTACCGCCAAAGAGCATCGCGGCGGAAGGCAGCGAGCGCAGACCCATACCGAGGCAAATCAGCCCCAGCGCGATCAGCAGGCTGCGTTCGATACCAAAGCGGCGGGCTACGCCTGCCGCCAGCGGCGAAACCAGACCAAAGGCCAGCAGCGGTAGGGTGGTTAGCAGCCCGGTCTGGGCGGTGGTCAGACCGTACTCCGCGCGAATGGCGTCCAGCAGCGGGGCGGCGCCGGTAAAGGTCACGCGCAGCGTGGTGGCGATCAGTAAAATACCGGCAATCAGCAGCAGATTACGGCGGCCGGCAGTGGGAGGAACAGAACTCATGGCTATCTCAGACCAGTAAACAGGGTGGCTACAATAGCGCGTTTGCCGATTGTTTAAATCAAGCTAAAATGACAGATTATCGCTAATATCGGACAATCTGATGATTGGTTTGAGTCTTGACGGCTATGACCCGGACAGCGGGCGCGAAGCGGCCCTCGCGTTTCATATTCAGGTAGTTGAGGATGAGCAGTTTATTCCGCGCCATCAGCACCGCAAAGGGCAGCTGATCCTGGCGCTGCACGGCGCGCTAACCTGTGAGGTGGAAAACGGGATGTGGATGGTGCCGCCGCAGTATGCGGTGTGGGTCCCGGGCCAGCAGCCCCACAGCAACCGCGCAACGCCGGGAGCGCGGATCTGCTTTTTGTTTATCGAGCCGGGAGCGGCCCCGATGCCGCAGCGCAGCTGCACGCTGAAGATCTCTCCGCTGGTGCGCGAGCTGATCCTGACCCTTGCCGGGCGCAGCGCGACGGAGAGTGACAATCCCACGACCCGACGGCTGGTGCAGGTGCTGTTTGACGAGCTTCCGCAGCAGCCGGAGGAGCATCTGCAGCTGCCGGTTTCCGCGCACCCGAAAATCCGCCAGATGGCGGAGCTGATGGCGGTATCTCCGGCGCAGTGGCAGACCCTCGGCCAGTGGGCGGCGGAGTTCGCGATGAGCGAGCGTAACCTGGCGCGGCTGGTGGTTCGCGAAACCGGCCTCAGCTTTCGCCGCTGGCGGCATCAGCTGCAGCTGATCCTGGCGCTGCAGATGCTGATCCGCGGGCAAACGGTGCAGCAGGTCGCGCACGGCCTGGGGTATGACTCGACGACCGCGTTTATCACCATGTTCAAAAAGGGCCTCGGCCAAACTCCCGGACGCTATCTTGCCAGCCTGACTACGACTTTCCGATAAACAGCGAGATGATCCCCGCGGCGATCAGCGGGCCGACGGGCACCCCGCGGAAAAGCGCGACGCCGAGGACGGTCCCCACCAACAGTCCGGCGACCAGCTGCGGCTGAGAACCCATCAGCGAGACGCCGCGTCCGCCGAGCCAGGAGACAAACACCCCGACGGCGATAGCCAGCAGCGACTTCCAGTTAACGAACGAGTGCAGCAGCGTCGAGGGGGGCAGAGTGCCGCTGGCGATGGGCGCCATCACGCCGATGGTCAAAATGATAATACCGATCGTCAGCCCCTGTTTTTCAATCCACGGGAAAAAGACGTTGAGCGGCGTGACGCGCACGATAATTAAAACCAGGATAGAAATTGCCACGGTGGTGTTGTGGCTGATAAAGCCGAGCGCGGCCAGCCCCAGAAGCACGAACAGGGTGGTATCGAACATGTCAGGAGATCCTTGCCAAAATAATAAGCCCGTCTACTTTACGCATAATAGCGTGAATAAACAGGCTTATTTGTCACGCTGGCGCGCTTTCAGGAGGCAGCTAATACGAGACCGCTCAGGCTTCCCGGCGAAAGGCGACCAGTTCGGGGCGGGCGATGCGGAGATAGTCGGCCGTATCGAGGATAATTGACCTGTCCAGCCGTCCGGCGTTAAAGGCGATTTCGCTGAAGTTTTCGAACAGCAGCGGGTCGGCCACCAGGCGCAGAGCCGGATGGAAGCTGAAAGGGGGAATGGCGCCAAAGACGCAGGCCGTCAGGGCATCGACTTCGGCGGGGCTGGCCAGCGAGGCTTTGCTGCCGCCAATGTGCAGCGCCAGGCGCGAGAGATCGGCCTGCTGGTCGGCGGCGAGGATCGCCAGCACATGCTGATTTATGCCGTGGCCTTTCACTTTGCAGACCAGCGCCTTCGCCCCTTGTCCGAGAGCGGTGCCGCGAATTTCAGAAACCGCCTCGCATTTTCCCACCGCCTCATGCTCTACCAGCCGGTAGCGGGCCTGGCGTTCGTCGAGTAACGCCAGCAGCCGGCGGTGGGTGTTCGGTTTTTCAGGTGCATTCATGCGCGGTTCTCTCCGGGGACAAAACGGCAAGTTTAATCTTCTCCGCGCCGGATGAAAACCGTCGGCCGTTGCCGCGATCTTCCACATTAAATTCATATTTCACTCATTTTATCTCCGGAACGATATGCTGGAATAGTGAAAAGTATTACTATCCTCCCGCTGCTCAAAGCGAAAGGAATTTATTAATCAAGCGAACTTTTCTCATTTTCTTTAGTCCTTAATCAGACTAACGAGGTGCTGTTGATAGTGGTAACGAGGTTATGATGATGGAAAACGCAGCGGTGCAGGTATCCCCCCGGAAGTTCAAAAAAATAAGGGAACTGAACAGGCGCCGTAATTATTTTATAAAGAAAGTCCGCAACGTGATGCGCGTTTATATTGCTAAAGCGTTCTGGGACAAGCATACCCGTCGGGAGGTCGACGTCAGTTCGGCGAAAACCGTGCTGCTGATGCGTAACGAAGGCGCGGTAGGGGACGTGGTCGTTGATTCCGCGCTGGTCAAATGCCTTCATGAATCCGGCTATATCGTGGATTTCCTGCTGACCAAATCGAATAGTCAGGTGATGCGCCATAACCCGCGAATCCGCCACATTTATGAGGCTGACAATGTCGATTCCGCCGCTTTTCTGCGCAAGTTTACGCACAATGTTCCTCAGTCTGTTATTAATGAGCTGGCGAATAATAAGTACGATATCGTTATTGACCCCTCTTTGTTTGATATGCCCGTACACAGAATGTTGCTTCTCCGACAAATAAAAGCAAAATCAGTGCTCGGCTTTAATAAATGGCCATCAATTAACCATTACACCACCTCGTTTAAATTTGATTGCGAAAACTGGCATGTCAGCAAAACGTTTGATTTTATTGCTGAGCATATGAATCTGGATAAGAAACATCTCACAACCTACGACCTGCATATTCCGCAGGATGTCCACCAGCAGGTTCGCCAGCATCTGGCCGCTATCGACGGACCCAGAGCGGTGGTGAACATTTTTGCCGGCCATCAGGATCGCAGCCTGTCGCAGGAGCAGCTGTCGGCGCTTATCGCCAGACTGCAGGCGGAGTATCCTCGGGTTAACGTTATTCTGCTCGATCATCGCAACGAAATTCGCATTCCGCTGCCGGAGAAGGTGAGCGTGAATCCGTTTAAAACCCTGCATCATGCGATGGCGCTGATTGCCGAAGCCGACCTGGTTATCTCGCCGGATACGTCGATCGTGCACATGGCGGCGGCGTGGAAGAAACCGCTGGTTGCGGTCTATAAAGATGTGCGGATGAACAACCGGCTGTGGGCGCCGGGGTATGACAACGCGCGGCAGATCATCGTTAAATGCGGCAAGGTACACCAGCAGCACGATATCGCCGATCTGATCGTGGCGCAGATCGATCCTCAGGTGCTGAAAAACCGCTAAGCGCAAAATCGGCCCGGGCTACCGCCCCTCGCTAAAGTTCGGCGGCGGGGCCTATGCCCGACGATGGACGTGCCCGATAGGCCGCCCCGGGGAGATAAAACCTGGGGCAGGCACTCCCGCAATCACGTGCGGCAGTTGCCGGTGAATCTACTCCTGCTGCAGATCCCGCAGCGCTGCAAGCAGATGCTGCGTCGATAGCTCGTTTTCACTCTCCCGCCAGGCTAATCCTAGCTCTCTCCACAGCGCCGGCTTTAAGGGACGAATGGCGATACGGCTATCGGCGGAGAGCTGGGTACCCGATTCAAGAGGCAGCAACGTGGCGCCATACCCGGCACCCACCAGGCTTTTAATGGCATCGTTGTAATCAAGCTTGATCCGCGGCGTGGGGCTATGGCCCGTATCGGCAAACCAGCCGCTGGTCAGCTGCGACAGGTGGGTGCCGGAGCCGTTCAGCACCAGGGGCTTTGCCATCATCCATTCCGGCGTCACCACGTCCGGCGCCGCCCAGTCCGCAGGCAGGAACGCGACAACGGGATCTCGCCGCCAGGCATCAATTTTCAGGCCGCTGCTTCGGGGCTGTGGAAGCGCCACGATACCGATATCGAGCGAACCGGATTTCAGCTGCTCAAGGGTCTGCTGCGACGTCAGGACGGTAATGTGTACGTCAATATTCGGATGGGACTGCGCCAGTTTTTCAATCGCCCGCGGCAGCAGATAAGCAATGGCTCCGGTCGACGCCCCAAGCCTGACCTGACCGCTCAACCCCTGAGCCTGGCGGGATATGTCGTCAAGCGCATAGGCGACGTCGGCAAGGAGCCGGCGGGCGTGCGCGACCATGTTCTCTCCAATGGCCGTCGGCCTGACTTTGCCGCGGGTGCGGGAGAGCAGCTTAGCCCCGACGCGGCTTTCAAGCTCGGAGATATGCAGGCTGACCGTCGGTGGCGCCAGGTGCAGCAGGCGGGCGGCTTCGTTGAAAGAGCCGGTATCGGCAATGGTGATCAGCGTGCGCAGCTGATCGAGATTGATCTCCCGCATAGGCGTACCTCAGAAAAACTGAATTTGACGTTAGGATAATTCAACTTTACCAATACTTAAACCTGGCACAACATTCATGCACTGACGTTCTGTCTGGTTTAAGGAAACGACGATGACTCACGTATTTATTGATGGCGAGCAGGGCACAACGGGTTTGCAAATCCACGATCGTCTGCGCCACCGTTCAGATATTAAACTGATGACTCTGCCCGTATCCCAGCGCAAAGATCGGCGCCTTCGGGCTGAGATGCTGAACGGCTGCGACATCGCGATTCTGTGCCTGCCCGATGAGGCGGCGCGTGAGTCGGTCGCGATGCTGGAGAATCCACTGGTGCGGGTAATCGATGCCAGCTCGGCCCATCGCACCGTCTCAGGGTGGACGTACGGTTTCCCGGAGATGAGCGCCGACCAGCCCGATCGCATCAGAGCGTCGAAGCGCGTAACCAATCCAGGCTGTTACCCAACCGGCGCCATTGGGCTCCTGCTCCCGCTGGTGAACGCCGGGCTGCTGCCCGCTGATTATCCCGTTTCCATCCATGCCGTATCCGGCTATTCAGGAGGCGGAAGGGCGGCGATTGAGCTGTACGAAGGCGGTTCTGCAGGCTCCGGGCCTGCTTTTCAGGCGTATGGTTTAGGCCTCAGGCACAAGCATGTGCCGGAGATCGCGCGCTATGCCGGGCTCTCCACGCCGCCGTTTTTCATGCCGGCTTACGGCGCGTACCGTCAGGGGATTATCCTCAGCGTGCCGTTACAGCAGCGCCTGCTGCCTGAACGTGCCGATGCAGCAGCAATACACGCCTGTCTGACGCAGCATTATCTCAATAGCGGGCAGGTAACGGTGCTGGCACCTGAAGTCGCCGGCGAGACCGAACGTCTCAATCCGGAGCGTCTGAACGGCACCAACGATATGGAACTTGGCGTATTTTCCAATCCTGAGAGCGGGCAAATACTGCTGACGGCGGTCTTCGATAACCTCGGCAAAGGGGCATCGGGAGCCGCGGTGCAAAACCTGAACCTGATGATCGGCGCCGGCTAACTTTCGCCTGGCGCGACACAACGGTGTTCTTCCAATGGTTCGGCAAGGCGAAAGATATCATATCCGGGCCCGGAAGAGGCGTGAAACCCCTTTTTTTCAAATTGTTATGCACTAATACGCCCGGCTCATTGTCTGCGCCGGGCGCCGCGTTGTCCTGCGCATCCGCTCTCCTCAAAAAAGCCATCCGCGCTGCATCCATGCGTTAATTCCCAAACGGAATATTTTCGCCGAACAATTAAGTTGACAGATTTCAGTGATGCGATCAAAACTAAACCGTACAGTTCACATTGAGTGTGAATTTGACTGTTTTTACGCAAGGCTGGCCGGTAGGCGCAGCCCTTAACCAAAACGAAAGGATCTGCACATGAAGATGTTAAGGCAAATCGGTGGGCTGGCGGTTATCGGTGTCACCCTGCTGTTGGCGGGCTGTGCCGGTAATGAGCCCGTGCGTTACAGCGGTATCGACTCGGCTTCAAAGCTGACGGCAAACACCGATGATAATGCCGATCGCATGCCATATCGTTATTCGCCTCTGGTGGACTGGCGTAAGTACGACAGCATCATCATTGACCCGGTGAGAATTTATCAGGGCAACGATGGACAGTTTGACGATATGGCGCAGGCCGATCGCCAAACGCTTGCCGCTCACATGCAACAGGAGTTCAGCAAAGCGCTGAGCGCGCGCTTTAAAGAGCTCAAAGAGCCCGCGGCGAATACCTTGCGTCTGAAGTTGACGCTGACCGGGGCTGACACCACCCCGCAGGTGATCGGAACGTTCACCAAATTCGATCTGGCAGGGGGCCCCTACAACATTGTGCAATCGGTGCGCGGCGGTCGGGGGCTAATGAGCGGTTCGGTGGATTATGCCGTCGAAATTTATGACGCAAACAGCCACGAACTGCTGAAAGCCTACGTTGCCCGGCAGTATCCGAATGCCATGAATATCTCTGCCAGCATCGGCTCGCTGAGCGCCGCCGAAGTCGGTATTGAAAAAGGGGCGGAAGAGCTGGCGGAAGCGCTCAGGTAGCCTCAGACACAGTACGCGCAGCCGGAAGCTTTTAAGCGCAACCGGCTGTGATTTTCCCCATTAGCAACGTCCTGGCGGCCCGGCGTTATGAAGACATTCCCTCATCTGATCATCTGCCCACATTGCGACAGCGTTTACCAGAGATTACCCTGCGCGTCGGGCGAAATCGCGCTCTGCCAGCGTTGTTATGCAGTGCTATGGCGTGGTCACCGGCGTGTGCCTGGCCATGTACTGCCCCTGATGCTGACGGCGGCAATCATCCTATTTCTGGCCTGTATTTTTCCGGTTATATCCGTTGGGTTTCACGGGATGGCGAACGACGTCACGCTGTGGAATGTGGCATGGGCGCTGGCTGCCGGAGATGGCAATCCGATTATGGCGGTCTGTACCGCTTTTCTTCTGGTTATTGCCCCTTTCTTACAGATAACCCTCACGGTATGGCTGCTGAGCTTTGCGTATTTCGCGCGTCCGGCACCGGCGTTTATCTTCATTATGAGAGCGCTCAAGTGGCTGCATCCCTGGAGCATGGTGGAAGTTGGCGTGCTGGGGTTTCTTGTCGCCGGGATAAAGCTCTCGTCACTGCTGGATGTCTCCATAGGGCCGGGCGGTTGGGCGCTGGCCCTATCTTGCGTGCTGGTTGTCCTCATCAACAGCCACGATCTGCGTCCGCTGTGGGATCTGCTTACGGTCGAGGAGAAGGGCCGTGGTGAGTAATCCCCCCTTTGCCCGTCAGATGCAGGTGTGCCGCTGTTCTCTGTGTGGCCTGGTGTGCGCCGACGAAACGGCGTTCGGCGTGCGTGGTAAATGTCCTCGCTGCCAGACGGTGCTGCCCGGCCGCCAGTCCGGGCGTCCGCATTTGAGCTGGGCGCTGCTTTTAACCTCCATGATCCTATACGTACCCGCCAATATTTTCCCGGTAATGTACACAACGCTTCTCGGTCATGGCAGTGAAAGCACGATCCTTTCCGGCATCGTGGCCTTCTGGCGAAGCGGGTCGTGGGGCATTGCGGCGATCATTTTTATTGCCAGCGTGATGGTTCCCTGCCTGAAATTTCTGTCAATGAGCGTATTGCTGATCTCAACTGCCCGAAAGAGCCGCTGGGCCAGATGCGAACGGGCCAGGCTGTACCGGATAACGGAGTGGATTGGCCGTTGGTCGATGCTGGATGTGGTGGTGGTGGCCGCAGTGTGCGGTCTGCTCCGCTTTCATGTGCTCAGCGAGGCCGAACCCCGGGTTGGGATTCTGCTTTTCGGCCTGGTGGTCATTTTGACTATGTTTTGTGCGCTGAGTTTTAAACCAAAAACGCTATGGGAAGACAAGCAATGAAGCCTCCTGTTTCGGGTATTCCTCTTTTTCGTCACGGCCGCTGGCGCAATGCCGTCATCTGGCTGATCCCCGCGGTCGCGTTTGTGGTCGCCGTGTCGATGGTTATCCAGGCACGCCTGTCCGTCGGGCCGGAGGTGGTGATTACGTTTCGCAGCGCCGCCGGTCTCGAAGCCGGAAAAACAGCGGTGAAATATAAAGATGTCACCGTCGGGCTGGTGAAGGAAATCACCCTCAGCCCCGATAACACCCAGGTGTTAGTACGGGTCACGCTTGGCAGAAGCGCTCAGCATCTGGCGCTCGCCGACACCCGATTTTGGGTGGTCAGGCCGCGAGTCGGGATGAGCGGCGTCAGCGGCATTGATACGCTGTTGTCAGGGGCCTACATCGGCGTGGACAGAGGGAAGTCCGATGAAAGTAAATACCAGTTCACCGGAATGGAAACCCCTCCGGCTATTGTCAACGACATGACGGGCAGCCAGTTTATGCTGGAAGCGGACGACCTTGGATCGCTGGATATTAACTCTCCGGTTTACTATCGCCGCATTCCGGTGGGGCGGGTCACCTCCTGGCAGCTGCGCAAAGACGGCAGGGGAATCGATCTCAACATCTTTATTGATGCCCCTTATGACCGCCTGGTCACGGCGGATTCGCGATTCTGGAATGTGAGCGGCGTGGATCTCTCGGTAGGGAGCGACGGTTTTCAGCTTAAAACCCAGACGCTCGCCGCCATCATGGCGGGGGGGATCGCGTTCTCAAGGCCGGATGACCCAACCCGCGGCGTGCTCTATAAGCAAACGCGTTACAAACTGGCAGCTGATCGGGAAAGCGCGATGGCGCCTGAGGATGGTCCGCCGGTGCGTTTTCAACTGCGTTTTGAACACGGCTTACATGGCCTGAACATTGGCGCTCCGGTTGAGTTTTCCAGCGTGCGGATCGGACGCGTTGCCGCCGTCGAGCTTGACTATAACCCCGACGGATATCGCTTTCCGACCATTGTGGATATTGACGTTTATCCCTCGCGGATGGGCAATGTGCTGGAAAAGCTGCCGAAACCAACAGGCGACACGGACCTCAATACGGCCCTTTTCACGCGCGAGATGATCGCGCACGGGCTGCGAGCGCAGGCCACTTCCAGCAGTCTGCTGACGGGGCAACTTTACATCTCGCTCGATTTCTTACCGGATGCGCCAAAAGTGAACTTTGATGCGACCAGGCGCCCGGTTGAGCTGCCCACCGTGAATGGCGGGCTGACAATCCTTCAGGACCAGCTCACGGATATCGCCAGGAAAATAAACAAAATGCCGCTGGATAAGATCGGGACCAACATGAATAACACGCTGGAAGAGCTGAATAAAACTCTGCGAATGGTGAACAATCAGTCTCTGCCCGCCGCCAACCGCCTGATGCAACAGACTCAGAAAACGACACAAGACGCGCGGAACCTGCTGGCGGAAGATTCCCCCCTGATGATTAACCTCCTGCAGTCCTTACAGGAGACCACGCGAACGCTGCGGGCCGTCCGCAGCCTGACAAACCAGCTGGATCGCCAGCCGGAATCGCTATTGCAGGGCCGCTCCGCAGATGCAGAGCTGAACGATCCCCGTTCACTTAAGGCAGGAGAACGACCATGAGAACCGTTTTATGTCTTATCCTCGGCGTCATGTGCCTGCCGGCAGGATGCTCATCTCCCCAGGTGCGCTACCACTCGCTGGTCAATTCTGACTCCGTTTCCCGCGCCGTCGCGCAGGCCGACTTTGTGATTGATCTGCTGCCCGTTGGCGTTCCGGCCCAGCTGGACACTCAACAAGTTGTGGTTCGCCAAAGCGACAGTCGCATCGTCGTTCTGGACAACGATCGCTGGCTAAGCCCGCTGGGCGATGAGCTGCAGACGGCGCTGTCCCTCAGCATGACGCAGCAGCTTAACACTGTGGATGTGGCGGGGCTGGCGCGGGATAACAGCAAACCTGTGATACGGGTTCTGCTGCAGGTTCGGCGTTTTGATAGCTGGCCCGGCAAGGCCGTCAGCCTGGATGCTGGCTGGAGCCTATCCACGCAGCGAGGGGACGAAAATCGCCGGCTGGTGTGCAAAAGCCACCTGTCGCAAACTCTCTCCGGCGATCCGGCGCAGATGTTTGCTGCCTGGCAGCGCGTGGTTGAGCGCCTGGCGAGCCAGATAGGACAGACCGCGACGGACTGGGTGGCGACGGGCGCGGCCGTTTGTCGCCGTGACTAATCTTTCTTAGCGTAACTTTCTTAGCGTATAAACAACCGGGTTCGCGGCGGCGAACCCGGTCTTCACATGCCCGCTGGCCGGGCAGGGGCTATTCAGGTTTTTTAAGCGCGCCGTCGAGAAACAGCCGCACGCCATTCCTGACCATCTCACTGACTTTTTCCTGAGTAAAATCGGGCATATTGCGCAAGAAAAACAAGACCTCGGTTTCCGCTTTGATCAGCGATGTAAACTGGATGGCGCGAAGCATTGGCTCCGACGGCGCCAGTTCACCCCGTTCCATCGCCGCCTGCATTTCCTGGGCCAGCGCCTCCATGCTTTGGCGGATGCCGGATTCCAGAAACAGTTTCCCGATATCGGAGTGGCCGGCTTCGCCCAGCACAACGCGATAGATCTGCAGCGCCTGGTTATCGCATGCCACTACCCGCAGCATATCTTCACCAAAGCGGATGAGTTTTTGTTCCAGGGAGAGGTGCTGGTTTTCCGGTTGAGTCAGCCCGCTTGCCGCTTCGGTGAGAAACCTGGCGCTGTAGTTGCGCACAACCGTTTCAAACAACGCCTCTTTTGAAGAGAAGTATTTATAGAGCGTGGCCTTCGAGCCACCGGCACGTCTGGCTACTTCATCCATTGAGGCACGTTCGTAGCCAACCTCCAGAAACACCTCGGCGGCGGCGGCCACGATCCCCTCGCGGCGCGCTTGCGTCAGTACCTTCATGTTGAACCCTTAGCTGGTTAAAAAATGAATAACTATACCGTACGGTATTCACGCATTATGCCACGGTAGCGCGCTGAATGCCTTGACCGGGATCGCTCTCTGCGGGCAGCGCCGTCACGTCGCCGGCGGCATTTGCTGCCCGATATTGCTTTAAACCGTCGTGGCCGGGAATTTCGCGGCCGGTTGAGCTCAACGGACATGTTTCCCGTGGTCATTACCGGGTGAGAAGGTATTGATTGATGCTATAATTGCCGTCACTTGTTGGTGGTACGACAGGGAGTTAGCCATCTTGTCCAGTCAAAAATATATCAGCGCAATCGTACTGATCGTGGTTTGCACTACGGCTCTTTTTACCGCGTTGGCCGTTCGTGAAGGGCGTGCTTTGCAGAATTATATGGGATATGTTGCCGAAAATGGTAAATCAGCACTTTTCCATGAAGAGTCCATTAACCAGAATATTGCCACCCGGCTTTCGCGGGCATTTTATACCCAGGCATTTTCTGCCCCCTCAAGCGAACGTGAACGGAAAAATGTCTGTCAGTCCCTTGAAACTGAAGGCGACATCCACGGCTTCAATCTGCTGAAAAAGAACAGAAATAACCTGCAAGGTACCCTGCAAACCCGCAATGAATCGTGTGAAGAATGGGCGGGTGATATTAATGCGCTGGCGGTTATTCACTCCGCGGAGAGCGCGGCTATATCGAAGTACAGCTTTTCAAACTATGCCGGTTATACTTTCAGGAATATCAGATACTATATCGATCTTTCTCATAACTATATTTATATTAATCATTTGATTAATACTCAGAATTACACTTTTAGTAACTGGTTAGTTGGCGATAATAGCAGCATCAATATTGCGCGCAGCGCGCACACCATTTCTATTGATGACAACGCCCTGAATGACCTGCTTAAAGGTGAAAGCACGCTGTCTCATATCTATCATGATGGATATACCCAAAACAATATTATCAGCATGCTTACCCCGGTGTTTTTGGGGGATAAGGTGAAGGGCATTCTGATCACAGACATCAATATTAACGATCTTGTGGTTTCGTTTAAAACCGTCGATCGCCCGCTGCTGTGGCGCTTCCTCTCGTTGTATGTTACTGATAATGTGACTGGAACGCATATTTTTTTCCATAAACCCTACGTCAAAACTTATGATTTGATCAGCTACGCAGACTCGCTTACCCAGTATTACACCCTCCATGCGAAGCTGGACGCCATCTACGTCATTATTGCCAATTTATGGCTGTTCATGCTTTATATCCTGGGAACCTGGGCGCTATGTCGCTATGCCCGTAAGCAGTTAATCAGGCATGAATCGCTTTCCCGGGATAACGTGACGGATGCGATGACCGGACTGTGTAACAGAAAAATCATGGCGCCGGAGTTTGAACAAAAAATCCGCTCCCTCGTTGAGCGAAATATCCCGGTCACGGTTATTGCAATTGACAGCGATGGGCTTAAAAAAATTAATGATACCCAGGGCCATCATATGGGGGATAAAGCGATACAGATGCTGGGGTCAGCGCTGGGGAGCGCCATTCGTAAGAGCGACTACGGAATACGGCTGGGCGGCGATGAGTTCTGTCTGGTTCTTATTGATTATTCCCTGAATAAATCCCGCGATGTTATTGCCCGCGCGCAGGAACATTTGCTCACCATCGATCGTGATAGGCTGGTGGCGTTTTCCTGGGGCGCGTATCAACTTCAGTCGGGGGATACGCTGGCGCAGGCGATGCTCAAAGCTGACGATTTACTCTATCAACATAAACGCAGCAAATATGCCGAACGGAAATGAGGATATTAAGAAGGCGTCGCTGACGATAATAACAGCGACGCGGCTCTGTAAAGTGAAAAGTTAATCAGAAGCAGTGGCTCATGCCGATATGCAGTATCAGGTCTTTATTTTCTCGCCACATGAGAAATATCAGCAGCAGGAGGGCCAGAATGAGGCAAGCCGCTACGGTCCTGAATGAACAATTCATACTTTCAGCCCCGTCAGCGCACGCTTTGAAACTTCCCGAATGGGCCAGTTCAGCGCCGCAGCGATAACGCTGAGAACGATACTTACGTACCAGACAATGCTATAGCTTCCGGTGATATCGTAAAGATATCCTCCCAGCCAGCCGCCAAGAAAAGCGCCTGCCTGATGCATCAGGAAGATAATTCCCCCCAGCATTGATAAGTTCCTTACGCCAAACATTGTTGCTACCGTTCCGTTAGTTAACGGTACGGTTGAAAGCCAGAGAAGCCCCATAGCGATACCAAAACAGTAGGCCGACCAGGTTGTAACCGGGAACGAGATAAACAAGGTAATGATTACCGCCCTGACAATGTACATCAGACTCAGTAGCTTTGTTTTTGAATAGCGGCTGCCAAGCATCCCGGCGAAATAGGTCCCGAAAACATTAAATAAACCGACCAGAGCCAGCGTGGTGGTTCCGGCGATGACCGGGAGATGGTTATCCATAAGATATGAGGGTAGGTGAACACCAATGAAGACGACCTGGAATCCGCAGACGAAGAACCCGAGGGATAAAAGCCAGAATCCGGAGTGTCCCAGAGCTTCCCGTAATGCTTCGCTCATCGTCTGATGCGGTTCAGAATGCGCCGCTTCCTGACGCTGAAACAGCGCCGCGGCGGGCAGCATTAGCATAGCAACCATGCCGAGAGCGATCAGGGCCGATGCCCATCCCAGCCAGTGGATCAGCACCATGCTGCCGGGCAGCATGGCAAACTGCCCAAATGACCCCGCCGCGGCAGTGAGCCCCATTGCCATGCTACGTTTTTCAGCGGGAACGGCGCGGCCAATAGCCCCGAGAATGACAGAAAATGAAGTGCCGGACAGACCAATACCAATCAGTAATCCGGTACTGAGCGAGAGCAGCAGGGGGGTATGCGCAAACCCCATTAGCATCAGTCCCGCAGTATAAAAAATCGCCCCCGTGATGATGGTTCTGCGAGTCCCGAAGCGATCCGCCAGCGCCCCGGCAAACGGCTGCGCAACTCCCCAGATAATATTCTGTATTGCCATCGCAAACGCAAAAACTTCGCGTCCCCAGCCAAACTCAGCGCTCATAGGATGCAGAAAGAGGCCGAATCCATGCCTTATCCCAAGGGAGAGAAAGAGGACCAGCGCCCCGCCAGTAATCAGCCAGAAGCTTTTATTCTGCGAAAATGTCATTAAAAACCCTCGAGGTTAATTGATAAAACGTCATCAACGACTTTATTTTTCACTTCTGACCGCACCCCGTAGCCCGGGATCATTCGTCCGCGTACTGCGCCTCACCGTTGCCGAAGGACCAGTTTTCTTTTTTGACTTCCACCAGACTGATAAAGACATCTTGTTGACGAAGTCCCACCGCGTGGTGGAGTCCGTCTGCAATAGCCCGGTACAGCGCCTTTTTTTGCTGCGTGTTACGCCCTTCGTTCCAGGTTATCTGAATGGCAACGAAGTCATCGGTGCGATTTATGCCGAGGTAGCCCGGATCATAAATCAACCCTGCCGGCTCATATTCACCGATCGCCTGAAAACGGTCATTCTCCGGGACGCCCACGCTCACCAATGCGTCGTAGACCGCGTCAGCTACTTTCTGACGATAGTCGGCGGGTTTCCCTTTACGTAAATCGATGCGAACAAATGGCATAACGTCTCCTCGCGGCTGATTGAAAATACGTGCATATGCTCTTATTTGCAATATCAGCATATGCTGGTAAAATCAAGACGTCAACGTTAATCAGGAAGGGGATGTATGTCTCAGAATGAGGGTATCGGCGCGTCGTCTGGCGTAAGTTGTCACTGCACTACCTTGCGCAAAGCCTCCCGACGTCTGTCGCAATATTACGACAGTATTTTGGCTGAAAGCGGGCTCAAGACCACCCAGAGGGCGATTCTGGCCCAGCTGCGGCGAGCTGGCAGCCTGTCGGTCAGTCATCTGGCTGAGGCCCTGGTCATGGATCGGGGAGGACTTGCCCATACGCTCAAACCTCTCCAGCGGGATGGCCTGATAAGCGTCGACGCAGACCCCTCCGATGGGCGCTCGCGTCTGGTGTCGCTGACTCCGGCCGGCAGGGAAAAACTCGGCGAGTCGGATGCCAGCTGGGCGCAGGCGCAGCAGCAGTTTGAACAAAAACTTGGGAAGGCGGAGGCGGCGACGCTGCAGGCCCTGTTGTCCCGTCTTGTGGCAGCCGAATTTGAACAGGACAACATCTAATAATGCAGGCAGTCAGGCTGATTCTCCGTCGATCTTTGTCAGAGCGTGGTTATGTCAGAAGTTGCTGAACAGGCGATGCCTGGAGACTGGCTCGATTTTCGTCGTGATGCCGAAACGGGCATTGAAAGCGTTAACGCCCACTTTACGGGTCACGCCTATGATAGCCACGATCATGAAGAGCTACTTCTGGGCGTAACCCTGCAGGGTTCACAGCGCTTCAGCTGCCATCGCACGGTACATACCAGCACGCCGGGCAAGGCCATCCTCATCGAGCCCGGCGCTGTGCATGATGGTTACGCCGCCCAACGCGATGGCTTCACGTATTCCATGTTGTATATTCCGCAACGGTGGGTGTCGGACAGCTTCCGCCAGCGTGGTATGGGGGATATTTCGCTAATACAGGCGGCTTTTCGCCATACCCTCACGGATGACCGCGCGTTAATTGCGTCGATCTCCCGGGCTTTTGATGCGCTACACAACGGCGAGGGGAGGCTTGCACGGGATGAAAGTCTGGACAGATTGCTGGCTCACCTCACACCCCATGTCGAACTGAAGCCCTCGGAAGAGCTGACCGACTCTCGCATCAAAATGAACCGGGTCAGGGATTATTTGTATGAGCATCTGGCAAGAAATCCCGGACTTGATGAGCTGGCAAAGGTCAGCGGTATCGATCGCTTTCGCTTAAGCCGCCAGTTCAAGGCTGCATTCGGTCAGTCGCCTCATGCCTATCTTGTCAGGCTACGCCTTCGCACCGCGCGCGGGCTGTTGGCCCGAGGATTTGCTCCGTCGCTGGTGGCGTCGCAGACGGGGTTCGCCGACCAAAGTCATTTAGGCCGCTGGTTCAGACGCGCTTACCGTATGTCTCCTGCGGCATTCCAGAATCACTGCTCAAACGTTCTATACTGATATTCCGCCGTCATGTGAACATGCCTGCTTCGTAGTTAAAAACGGGAATATTTGAATGACGTTTGACACCAAAATTGCATTTATCGTGAGAGATGACTTACCTGACTGGCAGCGCCTGAATGTTGTGGCATTTCTGGCTACGGGGATTGCTTCTGCGGCTCCGGAAATTATGGGTAAACCTTACGTCGATTCGCTAGGCCGGCATTATGGCAACATGTCCGGCCAGCCCATGCTGATTTTTGAGGCGGACCTTGAAAAACTGCAGGCGGTTCACCGTAAGGCGCTGGAGCGGGAAGTGACCATCATTCCTTATATTCATGCCATGTTCTCCACCGGGCATGATGAGGCAAATCGCGAAGTATTTATCGCCGCCGATGCGGATAATCTGGACTTCGTCGGTATCGGTATCCGCGGCCATAAAAAAGCGGTGGATAAGGTTATAAAGGGTTTATCCCTGCATAAATAGTTTACCGCCACAGCGGGGCCTGGCAGCGATTCCTTTCCTGAACCTCTGCACTTCGTCAGTCCGAAAGTATCCCGGCCCCGCATCAACATCGCTTTTCACCTGATTGCTGCCTGACGGAGATGAAACGCGTTGCTTGCTCTCTTTATGGCCGGTGTTTTCCGCATAGTCAGGCGCCGGCGGCGATTCAAACTGGGGAATGTTCCGTTATGGGCGGCTCAATATGAGCTACTGAGCCGATGTAAAGTCAGAAAATATTTTCGAGCAGCGGAGCCTTCATACTGGCATCGAAGGGAATAATTTCCGCTTTAGCTATTTTTAATTTTTGGAATGGGTCCTGGCGGAGACGTTCTTCCAGAGATTCGAGGTTGTCAGATTTTGCAAGTATGACGCCGCCATTACGGGGAATTCTTCTTCCTGATGCCAGAAACACGCCATCGGAGTAGCCTTGTTTAAGCCACTCAACATGTGCAGGTATTTGAGAATCAACTTCTTCGAGTGGTTTTATATAAGTTAAAACAACTACATAAATGATGCTCATTTTAAAGTCCTTATGCAAAGAAAGCCTTAAAATGCTACCACCGCAGGAAGTAAAGCTGAAGCAGTAAGATAAGCGCCCGGCATATTAGCGTCGCAGACGGGATGGCGACAGCGACGCTATTATGGCGGTGGAAAATTACCGGTATAAGGACATATGGGGGTTGGCTATAAAACCGACCTTAATTACTTCTGCAGGATCTGCCCAACATCGATACGATTTCCATCCGGGTCGGCGAAAACAAATGCCCGAATACCATAATCTTTATCTTCCAGGCCTTTAATAATCCTGGCGCCAATTTCCTGACAACGGGCGTACAGGGCATTTGCATCATCAACCAGAAGATGTGCGACAGGCCACGAGGACGCTTTGTGCCGCGGCTGGAGAGTCAAATGTAGCTCAGCCTCTTCACGCTTTATGATCATAAAACCCAGCGGATCTCCGTTTTCAAAAACGGCCTTGAAGTTCAGCCCGTTGATATAGAACTCTTTGGCAATCATGATGTTTTTAACGGGTAACACGGCGGCTATACGACCAAATCTGACAAGATGCTGCATGATCAACCTCAATATTGTTAATCAATGAATAGCATAGCGCTGGGCGGTGCTGGAGCTACGCGGCTGGGCGGTGCCAGATGATTGATGAAGATATAATATTTCCCCTCGGGGTGAAATTGAAACTTTTGCGGCGCGTGACCAGACCTTATTTACCCGCGCTCCTCCGGGTCATTAACGCCGGCCTCCGGCGCTGGGCAGGCTATTTGATAAACCGCGTTCGGCATCCGCGCCGGCTGCGCTTTCCTTGCGGAGCTGGCTGATGCAGGGGCAGGGCGGCCCCTGATGATTATTTAGTAAAAAATCCGCCTTTATCCGGAAGGGGCGGGCAGCGTTTTGGCGCCGTTAGTCCATCCAGTCGTCGATAATCGCCCCGTACAGTCGCTCAGCCTCGTCCAGCCGGCTGAGCAGGCAGTACTCGTCGGTCTGGTGGGCCATCGACGGTTCGCCGGGGCCGAGAATAATGCAGGGCGGATTATCCAGCGCGGGCAGCAGCAGGGAGGCGTCGGTAAAGTAGGGCACAACGCGCGGCTCCAGCGGCCTGTCGTGCAGCGGCTGGCAGCGCCGATAAATCTGCGCTATCCATGCGTGCCTCTCTTCGCTCAGCACCGCGGGCAGATCGACCAGCGTGGAGAGCGTCACGCTCTCGCCAAGCAGCGAGCTCAGCCGCTGTCGAATGGTGGCGTGCTGTAAATTGGGCGCGCTGCGGATATCCACATCAAAACGCGCTCGGTCCGGCACGGAATTAATATTTAGCCCGCCCTCAATGCGCCCGACGTTCAGCGTGGGCTGCTTCATCAGCGGATGCGGCGCTCCCGGCGAAAAATGGCGGATCTTACCCAGGGCATCCGCCGCCAGATAGATAGCATTAATCCCCAGCTCCGGCATCGCCCCGTGGGCGGTTTTCCCCCGGGTTTCACAGCGCAGCCACAGCGCCCCTTTATGGCCGATAACCGGGTAGTTGGCGGTGGGTTCGCCGACGATCAGCGCGCCGATCTCCGGCAGCGGAGCGGACTCGATCAGCGCCCGCGCGCCGTCGCAGCCGGTTTCTTCCCCGCCGGTGATGAGCAGCACCGCGCCGCGTCCGGCGAGGATCTCCTCCCGCCGCCGGACGCAGGCGACGGCGAACGCCGCTATCGCCGCTTTCATATCGCTGGAGCCTCGTCCGTAAAGACGCCCGTTCTCGATCTGCGAGCCGAAGGGGTCATACCGCCACCGCGCATTGCCGAGCGGAACGGTATCCAGATGGCCGGTAAAGGCCAGCGGTTTACCGGCCGCCGCTCCCGGCAGACGAGCAATCAGATTGCTGCGCCCTTCGCCGAACGACGACAGCGAAATCTCGAAGCCGCTATCGCGAAGCCAGTCGGCAAAAAAACGCATGCAGTCGGCTTCGTTTCCCGGCGGATTGATGGTGTTAAAGCCCAGCAGATGCCGGGCCAGTTCGAGGGTGGTGGTCGCCATCAGCCGCGTTCCGTCAGCCAGTCGAGGCAGTTAATCCACAGCTGGCGATAGCCGGGCCATTTGGCAAACTCCTCGGGCAGCCAGTGTGCGGACATATCGCTGGTCCACACCAGCGAACGCCCCTGCTGATATTCGCGCACCGCCAGCAGCGGATGCCCGGTGCCGGCAACGGTCGCCAGCAGCCTGCCTTCCGGGTGCATTTCCACTTCGTTATAGCCCAGCAGCCACGGCCACTCGCCCGGAATATCGTTAAACAGCGCGTGGGATTCGGTCACTTCGGCATAGCAGCCCTCCGGGGTTTCAATGCGATCGTCCCACGCCAGGCAGCGCACCGGCAGAACTTTCTCCACCGCGGTATGGCGATAGCGCGCGCTGCCGTTAATCCCCTGGAAGCTGTAATAGCCGCCAATCATCATCAGCGAGCCGCCGGCAGCAACGTAGTCATGCAGCAGCGTCAGACGGTTGGCGGTACGGCGGCTTTTCAGCCAGGTGTCCGGGTGCAGCAGCAGCGTGTTGGCGCCAATATCCGACAGGATAATCGCATCCCACTGCTGCAGTTCCTCCTGCGTCAGCGGGAACTCGGTTGCCGCCGCGTGGGCCGGCATATAGGTGATGGCATAGTGGCTATCGGCCAGCGCCGCCAGGAAATCCGTCGCGCCGTTGTGCCAGGTAGCGGTAGCAAACTGATCGAAGCCTTTAACGTGCGTTGAGGTGCTGGTCCAGGATTCACCGACCAGTAAAATTTTCTTCTTCATTATGACCTTTCCTTTTTATCCGCCAAATACCCGCTGGGGATTTCTAATCATCAAGGTTTCAAGCTGTTCGCCGCTGACGCCGTGGCGCCGCAAGCGAGGAACAAAATGCTTGAGTATGTAGCCGTAACCGTGGCCGCCGTAGCGGGTGAGCATGGTTTTCAGGAAAACGTCCTGCGACAGCAAAACCTGCTGGATATAGCCGTCGTCAATCAGCTCCCGAATGGCGCGGGCGTTCTCCTCGTCGGAGGGCGACTGCGCCGACTCATCGGCGTAGTAGTAGCTCATGCCGATCATGTCGTATTCGAGAAACGCCCCGCGCTGCGCCAGCTCGCGCTGATAGCGCTTATCGGCAAAGCTGGGATTCATATGGCACAGCACCGTATGGCGCAGATCGGCCCCTTCCTGTTCGAGAATATCCAGCACCCGATGACCAAGCCGCTCCCAGCCCGGTAGGTGGACCTCGATCGGTACGCCGGTCGCGGCGCTGGCCCGGCCCGCCGCGCGCAGGGACTTCTCTTCATCCGGGGTGAAGCGGCTGGATATGCCGATCTCGCCGATCACCCCGGCGACGATCTCCGGCTTCTCCTCCGCGCCGCCGAGGTCGTAGATCAGACTCTCGGTCAGCTGTTCGACGCTGCTGCTCTTCACCCACTCGGGGTGCGACGGCTCCAGATAGAAGCCGGTGCCCATAATAATGTTCAGCCCGGTCAGACGAGCGATGCGCGCCAGCGCCTGCGGATCGCGGCCAATGCCGATATTGGTCGGATCGACCACCGTTTCCCCGCCAAGGGCGCGATATTTCGTCAGCTCTTCAATCGCCACGTCGACGTCAAACAGCTGGCAGTTATCGCGGCTGATCAGCGGGTTCAGCGACAGCTCGCCGAGGTTTTCCATCTTCACCGGCATTTCGGCAAGATGGCGATCGCTACAGCAGCAGGGCGGAACCCATTTGCCGGAGGCATCCAGCAGGATATGCTCATGCATCAGCGTTACGCCCATCTCGCTGACCGGCAGCGGGCCAAGCACCGTCATCACGCAGCCGCTGCTGATGCCGACCGGCAGCGGAGTGGGGTGGCGAAAAATTGATCCTTTCATGAGCTATCCTTTCGCCGCTGAGCGCGTGGGGTTAAGAATGCGGGTGTTCAGCCAGATAGCCAGCAGGATAATGGTGCCGGTGGCGATCTGGGTGTAGAACGGCGAGATATGCGACAGGATCAGCCCGTTCTGAATGACCGCAATCGACAGCGCGCCGAGCAGCGTGCCGATAATGGTACCGAAGCCGCCGAACAGGCTGGTGCTGCCGAGTACAACGGCGGCAATGACCTGCAGTTCGAAGCCTTCCCCCTGGTTGGATGAGCCGCTGCCGAGGCGCGCGGTAATAATCATTCCGGCCAGCGCGGCGGCCATTCCGCTGATGATGTACACCCTCATAGTCACCGCTTTGGTGTTAATCCCGCTGCGCCGTGCGCCCTCGGCGTTGGCGCCGATAGCCGTAACGTAGCGGCCAAAGCGCATATGATTCAGCACGATATGCCCGATAACCAGAACCATAACGCCGATCAGCGCCGGCATGGGGATACCCACGACCCAGGCGCGCCCGATAAAGGTAAACAGGCTGTCGGCGGGAACCGGAATCGAATAGCCCTGGGTCACCAGCAGCGCGATGCCGCGAACAACGGCCAGGGTGGCGAGGGTGACGATAAACGCCGGAATGCCTTCATAGGCAATAAAGAAGCCGTTAATGGCGCCGACTAATCCGCCGAGCAGCAGACCGCCGAGCAGCACCACCGGCCACGGTAAACCCCAGCTGTTGAGGGCGATGGCGGAGAGCGCGCCCACCAGCGCGAGGGTGGAGCCCACCGACAGGTCGATGCCGCCGGTGGTAATCACCAGGGTCATCGCGGTCGCCACGATCAGCAGCGGGGCGCTCTGGCGAATGATATTCAGCCAGTTGGTACCGGTAAGGAAGTTGCTGGTAATGAGCGAAAACACCACGCAGCAGAATACGAAAAACAGCGCGATGCTGACCACGCCCGAGTGGTTATGCAGCAGGCGCCGGGGCAGCGAATGCTGGATCATGCGGGAGCTGCTTAAGTTCATGATACTCATCCTGTTACCTCAGTGTGCAGCCGCAGAGCGGGCGGTGAATTTTTCGCCCACGATCAGGTTAACGATATCGCTCAGGCTGGTGTCGGCCACCCGGCGGTCGGCGACGTTGGTGCCTTCATACATCACCATGATCCGGTCACAGACCAGGAACAGGTCCTGCAGGCGGTGGGTGATCAGAATGACGCTTACGCCGCGAGCGGAAACGCGGCGGATAAGCTCCAGAACCGCTTCCACTTCCGCAACGGCCAGCGCGGCAGTGGGCTCATCCATAATCAGCACCTTGGGGTCAAAAGCCGCCGCGCGGGCGATGGCGATGGCCTGGCGCTGGCCGCCGGAGAGATTGCGTACCAGCAGACGGGTATCGGGAATAGAAATACCCAGCCCCTTTAGCATCTCCCGCGCGTCGGCGTGCATTTTGGCCTCGTCGAGGAAGGGGATGCCGAGCACCGATTTCATCGGCTCGCGGCCCATAAACAGGTTACCCGCGACGTCGACCGTGTCGCACAGCGACAGATCCTGATACACCATCTCGATATGGCAGCGGCGAGAGTCCGCCGGATTGGTAAACTGGTGCTGTTCGCCATCGATGCGGATGGTGCCGCTGGTGGGGATCACCGCCCCGGATAGCACTTTGGTCAGGGTTGATTTCCCCGCGCCGTTATCGCCCACTAAGCCCAGCACTTCGCCCGGAGCCAGCTCCAGGTTCACGCCGCGCAATGAGCGTATCGACCCGTAGGTCTTGGTGATATTGATCATCTCTACCCTTGGCGGGGTAGTTTGTGGCTGCTGCATCCGATCACTCCCATCGCTATTGCCGGGAAAATGTTCGCCCTTCCGGGTAAAAGAACTCCATCCAACACGGCTTACACCCTTGTAAACCGGTTTACCTGCGGAGTGGAGCTTTCACAAGCACGGTCAGGTCAAACGCTATTTAAGATATTTGTTCGCCAGTTAGAACATTGCAGCATCCGTGCCAGGGCAGAAAAAACACAGCAGCCCCATTACTTAACTCTCTGTAAAAGAAAGAATTTATTAACGGTTTATAAGTAAACCGGTTTACTAATTATAATCAACAGATTTTGAGTTGAACGTTTTTTGCGCCAAAACTGGGCGCTTTTGCGCCATTTTGGGACGCGCTTAACAAATCTTGATCGAATCGCGACCGATCCATTCCACCGGCAGGCGGGTTTCCGCCGGGATATCTTTCTCGTTATTCAGCAGGCGCAGCATGATGCTCACCGCGGTGCGGCCCAGCTCGCGCGCGGGCTGGCGAATGGTTGAGATGCGCGGCTGGGTAAAATCGGCATAGTTTGCGTCATCGAAGCCGACCAGCGACAGCGCCTCCGGCGCCTGCAGCCCGCAGGCGCGCAGCCCGTCGAGCAGACCAAGTACCAGATAGTCGCTGGCGGCGAAGACGGCGGTGGGGCGAAGCGGCTGGCTGAACAGGTGCCGCAGCGCCTGCTGGCCGAACTCGCGCTGGTAGTCGCCGTACATTACCCACTCGGGGGGCCAGCTCAAACCGGCCTGCTCCATCGCGGTGCAGAATCCCTGGTAGCGTTCACGGACGCTCATCAGCTTGTCCGGCCCGCCGACGAAGGCGATACGGCGGTGCCCGGCGGCGATCAGCTTTTCCGTCGCAATCCGCCCACCCTGGACGTTATCGGCAAAGACTTTCGGCACCTTGCTGCCGGGAATGTCCTCATCCAGCAAAACGATGCGCTCGTGACGCTGGATCTCTTTACGCAGCAGGCCGTTATCGGGGCGGTTGGTGGTGAACAGCAGGCCGTCGACCTGGCAGGTATCCAGCCAGCGAATGAACTGGCACTCTTTTTCCGGATTATTGCGGGTGATGCACAGCACCAGGCTGTAGCCGCTGGCCGAGGCGGCCTCTTCGGCGGCATCGGCCAGTTCGGCGAAGAAGGGGTTGGTAATATCGGGGAGTACCAGCCCGAGGGTTTCGCTGCCCCCTTTGCTAAGGCGGCGCGCCAGGCTATTTCCGCGATAGTCCAGCTCGCGGATCGCCGTTTCAATGCGGTCGATAGTTTCCTGCGGCAGCACAATATTGTTGTTCATATAGCGAGATAAAGTGGCCTTCGACAGTCCCGCCAGCTTTGCCACATCGGATAACAATACGCGTTTTATACTCATTTCCTGCGCCATTTCTACCAGAGTCGGCTATCTGTAACATAGTTAAGCGCGGTCAATACAGCAATTTCTCGGGCAACAACGACGTTAAATAAATGCTTGACAAAATTTAATCGGCGGAGAATTGTATAGGCAGTTTACCGCATCATCCGGGAAATGATTCCCAAACCCGTTTAAGTCATTCCAGTCGCGCACCGACACGGACCGGTTGCCGGAATGAAATTAAGCAGGTCCAGCCGAACAATCGACGATCGTTCTGGCCATCTGGACGATATTTGCCCGCCAAAAAATAATCCTTCTGCGTTCGCACCGCGGCGCGGAACTCTGCTGGCTATCAACTATTCCCGATGAGGATACTGATGATGTTATTTAACACCGGAAAACTGCGTTCTATTGCTATTGCAACGTCTCTGCTGGCATCGCTTAGTTTTATTTCTTCCGCCAGTGCCGCCAATCCAACCTATGCTTTAGTTCAAATTAATCAGCAGGCTTTGTTTTTTAATCTGATGAATAAAGGCGCGCAGGATGCAGCCAAAGCGAGCGGAAAGGATTTAGTCATTTTCAACTCCAACGATAATCCCGTCGCGCAGAATGATGCGATTGAAAACTATATTCAGCAAGGAGTTAAAGGCATCCTCGTCGCCGCCATCGACGTTAACGGAATTATGCCAGCGGTAAAAGAAGCCGCCGCCGCTAACATTCCGGTGATTGCTATCGATGCCGTATTACCGGCGGGGCCTCAGGCGGCTCAGGTCGGTGTGGATAATATCGAAGGAGGCAGAATCATTGGTAAATACTTCGTTGACTACGTGCAGAAAGAGATGGGCGGCCAGGCGCGGCTGGGTATCGTCGGCGCCTTGAACTCGGCGATTCAGAACCAGCGGCAGAAGGGCTTCGAAGAGACGCTGAAAAGCAACCCGAAAATTACCATCGCCAACGTAGTCGACGGGCAGAACGTGCAGGATAAAGCGATGACCGCGGCGGAAAACCTGATTACCGGCAACCCGGATCTGACGGCGATCTACGCCACCGGCGAACCCGCTCTGCTGGGCGCCATTGCCGCAGTGGAAAACCAGGGGCGCCAGAAGGATATTAAAGTCTTCGGCTGGGACCTGACGGCGAAGGCGATTTCGGGCATTGACGGCGGCTACGTTACCGCCGTGCTGCAGCAGGACCCTGAGCAGATGGGGGCTGAGGCCCTGAAGGCGCTGAACGCGATCGCTTCGGGTAAAACCGTGCCGAAAACCATTCTGGTTCCGGCTACGGTGGTGACCAAAGCGAACGTGGATACCTACCGCTCGCTGTTTAAGTAATCTTCAGGCATCGCCCGTCGCTAACAGGGCGGCGAGTTCCTGGCCGTCGGGGAATGCGCTGAACGTCCCCCGGCGGCTCACGGTGATGGCGGCGGCGCGGCTGGCATGAGCCAGCGCCAGGGCGTCCGGCGCCACTCCGCGCCGCAGCGCCGAGGCCAGCATAACGGCGAGAAAAGTGTCGCCGGCGCCGGTGGTATCAAGCGCCTCGACGGCGGCGGCGGGCGAGAAGCTGCGCTGGCCTTCGCGGACCAGCCAGGCGCCGGCGGCGCCCTGGGTAATGACTAAGGTCTGCACGCCGTACGGCTGCAGCTGCTCCGCCTCTGACTCATTGACGACCGCGATATCGACCAGCGGCCACAGGAGAGAAAAATCAGGATTGACCGGCGAAGGATTAAATACCGTCGTCATACCGCGCGCTTTGGCGAACTGAAACAGAGCCCGCGTTTTTTCCAGCGAGAAATTACCCTGCTGCAGCAAAATATCGCCTGCAGCGCCGTCTGCCAGATGCGGAATAATATCATCGAGGCTAAATGTATCGGCGGCGGCGGTAGTGGTAATAATCGCATTATCGCCGTCGGCGCTATTTAAGATAATCGAGGTGTCGCTATGTTGGTTGAAATGTCCGGTGGGTAGCAGCGTCAGTGGTTCATTTATTAGCTGCTGGCGTATCCAGGCTCCGTTGCTGTCATTTCCCGTGGCCGCAATTAAGCGTGTATCTATGCCGCAGCGGGATAATATAATCGCCTGATTCGCGCCTTTTCCGCCGAGATCCTGCGAAACTTTAATACCATGAATTGAGGCGCCTTTTTTCGGGATATCCGAAATGGACCAGGTTTCATCTACGGTAATATTACCGATAACGTAAACACGCATAGTGTTCCCTTAACAGGATGGATAACATGACTTCTATATCAGCAGAAAAGACCAATGCAATACAAGATATTTTTTCACGTAGTAAAGTAGTCATTGGTGTGATTCACTGCGACCCATTTCCTGGTACGCCTAAATATCGTGGTAAATCAGTAAGTGGTATTATTGAACGGGCGCTTCGTGATGCGGAAAATTATATTGCGGGCGGCGTTCACGGTCTGATTGTTGAAAACCACGGCGATATTCCCTTTTCCAAACCAGAGGATATCGGTCCTGAAACATCGGCGCTGATGGCGGTCATTACCGAGAAAGTTCGCGAGCGCTTCGGCGTGCCGCTGGGCATTAACGTGCTGGCCAACGCCGCTATTCCGGCGCTGGCTACCGCGCTGGCGGGGGGGGCCGATTTCGTCCGCGTAAACCAGTGGGCCAACGCCTATATCGCCAACGAGGGGTTTATTGAAGGGGCGGCGGCGAAGGCGCTGCGCTATCGCAGCCAGCTGCGCGCGGAGCATATTCGCGTCTTTGCCGACAGCCACGTCAAGCACGGTAGCCACGCAATCGTGGCCGACCGTTCGATTCAGGAGCTGACCCGCGACGTGGACTTCTTCGAAGCCGACGCGGTGATCGCCACCGGCCAGCGCACTGGCGATAGCGCCACCACGGAGGAAATCGATGAGATCCGCGCCGCAACCGCGCTACCGCTGCTGGTGGGCTCCGGCGTGACGCCGGCTAACGTCTGCCAGATCCTCGGACGCACCCAGGGAGTGATCGTCGCCAGCACCATGAAAGTAGACGGCGTCTGGTGGAACGATGTCGATCTGGCGCGGGTTAAGCACTTTATGTCGGTCACCCAGGCCGTGCTGGAGGATGCGTAATGGAAGCGTTTAGCGAGCGCCTGCTGCGTGAACATCAGCAGGTCTGGCAGGCGATGCAGCAGCACCGCTTTGTGGTTGATATTGAGCAGGACCGCCTGCCGGAGACGGTATTTAACCGCTATCTGGTTTTTGAGGGCAACTTCGTCGCTACGGCGATTGCGATTTTTGCCCTCGGCGTCAGCAAGGCGCCGGATATTCGCCAGCAGCGCTGGCTGATCGGCGTCCTCAATGCGCTGGTGGACACGCAGATCGCCTGGTTTGAACAGGTACTGGCCGAGCGCCGGGTTAATCCCGCCGACTATCCGGACGATCGGCCCGGGGTGCGCCGCTTTCGCGACGGCATGCTGCGGATAGCCCGGGAGGGGAGCTATGAACAGATTATTACCCTGATGTTCGGCGCGGAGTGGATGTACTACCACTGGTGCCGGCGGGTGAGCGAGGGCAGCCAGAGCGATGCGGACCTCCGGCGCTGGGTAGAAATGCATGCGGAAGAGGAGTTTTACCGCCAGGCCCGCTGGTTGAAGGAGGAGCTGGACCGCTGCGCGATGGCGCTTAATGAAAGCGAAAAGCAGGCGCTGTCAGCGCTGTACGGCGAGGTGCTGCAGTGGGAGATCGATTTCCATACCGCGGCGTATGAGGCGTAGCCGCATCGATAAACACGAGGTGAGCTGAAGCGGCGCCCCGATCCCTGGGGCGTCAAATACCGCATCCGGCGCGTTGTGCGGCAGAGGGGGAAACATATGCCCCTCTGTGCTGACAAACTAAATGCAAACGGACTGCCGGGGCCGTAGCGTGCCGCCAGCTGAGGCTCGGCGCTCTAACGGCGGGTGATATGTTTGACGTTGTATTTGTTGGTATTCTGGTAGATATCGGATAAATCGACGCAGATATTATTCTGCGCATAGCTGAGCGACTGCACCCGCAGCAGGAGGCTGTTTTGCGGCACCTGCAGGAACTCCGCCTGTTCCCGGGTTGCCAGAACCGGCGAATAGCTACGATGGCTCTCGAGAATGGAAATATTGCACTCTTTCTTGAAATAGTTAAATTTCGATCTTTCCAGATTGCCGATGCTTAACCACGGAAAAATCGCCACCGGGATATAGCTGTTTTCAATCAGAATGGGCACGTCGTCGATAAGGCGAATGCGTCGGACGTAATAGACTTTTTCCCCAGGCTCAATTTTTAACTGCTGGGCGATAGCTAGAGGGGCGTTGATCATGGTGAATTCAATCACCTTATTGCGATAATTGGTCACGCCGACGACATGCATCTGGTAGTTAAACCCATCGAGCTCCCCTCCATGATAGTTGCTCTTGCGCGCCACATACGAGCCGCTGCCGTGCCGTTTGACGATCAGTTTTTCCTCTTCAAGCAGCGTTAGCGCCTTACGGATAGTCATCACCGAAGCCTGAAGCTCCTGCGCCAGCGTCTTTTCGCTGGGTAACGCATCCCCGATTTCGTATTCGTCGCTGTTGATGCGATTTTTTAGCTCACCTGCAATTGATTTGTATATCACTTATAGATGTCTCTGGTGGATGAGTTGCTGCGAGATTATAATTTAATTCATTGATTAATAATAAAATAAATAAATTAACCGTTACAGATATCGAAATGTCATCTAAAAATAGGCTTTTACATATATATCTATTCCATTCAAAGGTATATGACTTTCATCACAAATGATGATTTTGCCGATCTGATTTATTTCGACCCCGACATAAGCTGGGTTCCATGTTCCGCGGCGCTGGCAGGCGCCGGATGGTAAAGGGGTCGATAATGGTTGGGGTTAAAAAGTTACAGGACTTTTCAAAAGCGATGATTGGGCCAGTTTTATATCTGCCGGTTATTGGCCTTTTGATTGCATTGCTCAGCATCACTAGCAATAAAATATGGGTGGCCGAAAGCAGCACGCTTTATCTACTGGGTAAATATGTTTCCAGTATGCTTTGGGCAATCATGAATAATCTCGGCTTTTTCTTTTGCCTGGGGCTGGCCAGCGGGCTGGCGAAAAGCCGTAAAGCGGAAGCGGCTTTCGTTGCATCCATGACCTGGTTTATGTATCTGGCGGCGAATAACAGCTGGCTAACCCTCACTCAACGACTGGCCGCAGGCAGCAGTAATGCGCAGCTATACGGCAGCGGCCAAACCTTTATTTTTGGCTTCCAGGTTATTGATATGGGAGTGTTTCTCGGCATCATTCTTGGCTGTGCCGTGGCGTTTATCCACAACCGATTCGTAGATATCGAGTTTCGCGGCGCATTCTCCATCTATGGCAACAGTAAGCTCGTGCTTATCATCATGATCCCGCTGGTGGGCCTGTTTGCCATCGGTACCGTTTATTTCTGGCCGATTGTTGAACATGGGATATCGGCTCTCACCGGAGTAATGAAAACCTTCGGTGCGGCGGGCGTGTTTCTCTATGGTTTCCTTAATCGTTTCCTTATCCCGACAGGATTACACCACCTGATCTGGTCGCCCTTTGTGTTTACCTCCATCGGCGGGCAGCTGCTGATAGAGGGACAAACGGTGGTCGGCGCGAAGCCCATTTTCCTCGCTGAAATCGCCAGTAATACCGGCGGCGCGTTAAGCGATTCGGCGCGTTTTTTAACCTACGGGATGGTGAAAATATTTGGTACAGCGGGCATGGCCCTGGCATTTTATAAAACCGCCAGAGCAGAAAATAAGCAGAAATTAAAAATCACCCTGATTCCATTGATCGTGACCTCGTTTCTGGTCGGCATCACCGAGCCTTTTGAGTTTTTATTTATCTTTACCGCGCCGCTGCTCTGGCTGGTTTATTCGCTGCTGGATGGATTTTTCCAGATGCTTGCCTGGCTTCTTAACGTCCGGGTATGTGCGACCAACGGCATTATCGATTTCATTGTTTATAACATTCCGGCAGGCGCGCACCTGACGCGCTGGCCCATCTTTGTGGTCCTCGGCTTAATGGAAACAGCGACGATGTACTTTGTCGGTAAATTCATGATCACCCGCTTCAGGATGAACACGCCGGGCCAGGAGCAGGGAGAGCCCGTCGGCGAAAAGCAAGCGAGCGCCGCTCCTGCCGGTAAAGCATCCGGTGAACAGGTCGTCCTTGGGCTGGGCGGAAAAGAGAATGTCTGCTCCGTCGAGAGCTGCTTTACCCGACTTCGGGTCGACGTGCGGGACCCCGCTTTGATTCAGGAAAGCATACTGAAGAATAGCGGTGGCGCCAGCGTCATTATCAATGGTCATCACGTTCAGGTTATCTACGGCTTAGGGGTAAATAAAGTTCGCAATGCCGTAAATAGCTATTTAGATATTCATGAATAAAGAGGTGGAGAATGAAAGATAAATTTGTTGTCACTATTGCCGGCGGCGGAAGCACCTATACTCCGGGTATTGTAATGATGCTGCTGGAAAATATGGACCGTTTTCCCCTGAGTGAGATTCGGCTCTATGACAATAATCACGATCGTCAGCGCGTTATCGGCGAAGCTTGTACCATTCTGGTGGCGGAGCGCTATCCGCAGGTCGCCTTCAGCTTCACCACCGATCCGCAGGAGGCGTTCAGCGGCGTCGATTTTGTGATGGCCCATATTCGCGTTGGCCTCTATGAGATGCGTGAAAAAGACGAAAAAATCCCCCTCAAATATGGCGTTATCGGCCAGGAAACCTGTGGGCCGGGGGGAATTGCCTATGGTATGCGCTCCATCGCCGGCGTGCTTGAGCTGGTGGACTATATGGAAGCCTACTCGCCTGGGGCGTGGATGCTTAACTATTCCAACCCGGCCGCTATCGTTGCCGAGGCGACGCGCCGCTTACGGCCCGCGGCCAAAATCATCAATATTTGCGACATGCCTGTGGCGATTGAAGGGCTGTTTGCCGACATCCTTGGGCTTCCCTCGCGTAAAGAGATGAACGTGAGATATTTTGGCCTGAATCATTTCGGCTGGTGGACCAGTATTACGGATAAAGCCGGCAATGATTTAATGCCCGCCTTGAAGAGTCATGTCGCCGAGCTGGGTTATTGCAGTCCGAAAGAGGATTTTCAGCATAAAGCCCCGAGCTGGATTGAAACCTTTAAAAAGGTGAAAGACGTCTTTGCGCTCGATCCCGAGACGCTGCCAAATACCTACCTGAAATACTATTTCTATGCGGATTACGAGGTTGCCCACTCCGACCCTGACTTTACCCGCGCCAACGAGGTCATGGCGGGAAGAGAAAAAGAGGTGTTCGATATGGCCAAAGAGATAGTCGTTCGGCAGAGCGCGAGGGACGCCCATTTCCATGCCGGCGCGCACGCCACCTTCATCGTCGACCTCGCCTGCGCAATCGCGTTTAATACTCAGGAGCGGATGCTGTTGATTGTGGAAAATAACGGCGCTATCGCTAATTTTGATGATACTGCGATGGTTGAGGTTCCTTGCCTGGTGGGCATTAACGGCCCGGAACCGCTGGCGATGGGGAAAATCCCGCTTTTCCAGAAGGGGATGATGGAGCAGCAGGTGGCCGTCGAGAAGCTGGTTGTTGATGCCTGGGTTGAGGGCAGCTATCAGAAGCTCTGGCAGGCAATAACCTTATCTAAAACGGTGCCGAGCGCCTCGGTGGCCAAAGCTATTCTCGATGATTTAATTGTCGCTAACCGCAGCTACTGGCCGGCGCTGAATTAAGCCCCGCCTGCCGATAATCTTATCTATGCCCGATGAAGCTGGTCGGGCATTTTCATCATGGCTTTGCACAGCAGCGGAGCGCAGGCGGTCGCGATCCGCGATCTTAGCTGGAAAAGGTGCCCAGGGTACCTTGTGAGGATGCATTAACTTGCCCACAAGGCTCGCAAACACAACATACCTGAACTCCGTCCTTAGCCCTTATCGGGGAGCAGGGGGGCAAAAAAATCGTGCACTTTACTCCCCCCTTGAGGCCAATTTTTGCAGTGCGGTCCGGATTACCTGAACGGAGAGCTCAGAGGGACTTCTGCGTCGGGTTGGTGAGTAATACGGTTACGCAGATCGCGACGGATCATCTCAATCGCCCAGAACCAAAATATATGTCCGACAAGTTCAGAGATATATTCACTGGCGGGGATATTGAGCAATGATGGCGTCAGGCCCAGTAACGGGAATGAGATCCAGTGAACAGCAATGGTGGCGACGATCCCCGCCCATGCCCCTTGCCATAATTTCACTTTAGGAAATACCTCAGCGACTACACAATAACCAATGGCGAACACCAGAGAGAAAATAATATGCGTAACCATGACCGGGTTAATAATGTGTTCTGAAAAAGTGTAGACCGTATGAGTAGGATCAATGCCAAGATAATCACGCAAGAAAATGTACGGCGGGTTAAACTCATCCCGGCCGCCGGAAAATGTTCTCGGCGGCAAAGGAACCTCTGCTCCCCATTTTACAAACGCCGACATTACCCCGGCAATAATACCTACAAATAACGCGACGCCATAACGACGCCGGCCGGGTTCCGTCTGCACAAAAAAATCTTTAACTGCCATTTCTACCACCTCGGAATTACATAAGTTTACGATTATTCATACTCATAAATATGTAGATTCAATTCTTTGATCTCGATCACGCTAAGCTCATAGAATCGCACTGGTATTTATCATGAAATGAGAGTATATCGAGGGCCAGTAATGGTAGTTGACAAACCCTACGCTGGCGCAATCGTGAATATTCCATCGGAATGGCTTTCGTTCACAGGTGGGCTTATCATGCCCAAACCCGGTGTCTGAAAGGGAGAGAGTTTCAGCGTGGATGGGCTATTTTTCAATCGCGTCAGCCCCCCATCCAGCGGCGATTTTAATAAATTTAAATAGCTTCCCCGGTACCGTTTTCCATATTATACCGGGGGCCGTGCGTTTTATTTAATCACCTCTGGAACATCATCGCCCGCGTATTTTTATGCGTGTCCAATAGCGCAATACATTGCGGAAACATAATGCCGATAATGTCCTGTACAGGCTTACTGTAATTTATATACCCCCGCTTGCCACGGACTCAATGCGATCGCGGTACTTTCTTTTGCTGTATCACGGCGCTGATTCGTCTCGATAACAACCTGCTCAACGGCGTCCTTAGACGGCAGGGTATAGCGAACCGGCTGTTCTTTAAAGTTCACCACCACCAGATAACGTTCATTATCCAGGGTTCGGGTATAAGCGTAAACGGTATTATCCTGCGGGTTGAGGTCCTGATACGCGCCATAAACGAGCGCCGGGATTTGATGACGCAGGTGAATCATTTGTTTGTAGTAGTTCAGCACCGATTTATCCTCAGTTAACTCGCGTTCAGCGTTGATTTGCACATAGTTCGGATTGACGTGAAACCAAGGCGTAGCGGACGTAAACCCTGCATTATGACTGTTATCCCACTGGAAAGGCGTTCTGCTGTTATCCCGGCTGGTCAGGCGCACGTTGTCGAGAAATTCCGCTGCCGTCACTTTTCCGCTTTCGACATAATCATGCCAGAAACCTTTAACTTCAATATCGTCAAATTCGCTTAGCTTTTTAAAAGGATAGTTGGTCATTCCCAGCTCTGACCCCTGATAAATAAACGGCGTCGCCCGCTGGGTGAGGGTGATTGTCGCCAGCGCTTTAGCCGATGCTTCCCGCCACTGCGGTTTGTCATCGCCGAAATGAGATACCGCGCGGGGATTGTCATGGTTATCGAGGAAGAACGTGTTCCATCCGTACTCCCCGACGGTGGTATCCATTTTACTGATGATCTGACGGAACTGAGAGAGCGTCCACGGCTTATGGCGCCAGCGCTCATTGCTGTCGCGGTCAAGACGAATTAAGTCAAACATAAAAGCCATGTTCAGCTCATGGCGCCGGCGGTCAAAAAACTGCGACGAGCGATCCAGCGGCACGCCAAAGATTTCCCCTGCGGTGGCGACATCATAGCGGGAAAGGACCTCCCGGTTCATTTCCTGAATATATTGATGAATATTGGGGCCCATGGTGTATTGTTGGGCAAAATTTTTCTGTTGCTCAGGAGTCAGGTCGGGGAATCCAGGTATTTTTGAATAGGTCGCCACGGTGTCAAAGCGCATCCCTGAAACGCCTTTATCCAGCCAGAAACGGAGCATTGCGTAGAGATCTTCGCGGACCTTCGGGTTATCCCAGTTGAGATCGGGCTGCTGTTTGGCAAAATAGTGCAAATAGTATTGTCCTGACTTCGCCTCTTTTTGCCACGCCGAGCCGCCAAAAAAGGAAGGATAGTTATTCGGTGGCTGATTATCCTTTCCGTCACGCCAGAAGTAGTAGTCACGATAAGGATTGTTTTTATCACTTTTACTTTGAATAAACCACGGATGCCGATCGCTGGTGTGATTGATGACGACGTCGATCATTAAGCGCATATTTCGTTTTTTCATTTCGGCGATGAGCGTATCGAAGTCCGCCATAGTGCCGTACTCTTTCATGATCTGACGATAATTGCTGATGTCATAACCGTTGTCGGTATTCGGCGAGTCGTAATGGGGATTTATCCAGATAGCGTCAATGCCGAGTGATTTGATATAGTCCAGTTTTTCGATAATGCCTCGAATATCGCCAATGCCATCGCCGTTGGTATCTTTAAAAGAACGCGGATACACCTGATAAAAAACCGCCTCTTTCCACCATGCCGGGAAAGTATTTTCCTTATGAACGCCGATATCCTCGGCGAAGGAGGCGGGGGCGCTGAAACCCGGACAAGCCCAGGTCATCATGAGAGATGATAGTGCAACCGCAACCGCCGTGCGGCGTTTAACAAAAGACATAATTTTTTCCTTATGAAGTACGTTGTGAATGCTTAAATTTTTTATCGTTAAATAAAGGCGTAAATCATCAGCAGCCAAAGTATGGCGCCAACGACAATGATAAATTTCAGCAGGAGGTTATTCCCCGGGAAGGTATATACCGGAGGCAGCGACGAGCGTCGGGCCTTAATGAGCAAGGAGGGCGGGAGTAATATACTCCACAGCACTAATGAGAGTCCGCCAAAGGCCAGAGCAGATAAAAAACCTTGCGGGGTGAAAATGCCGGCCAGGGCCGGAGGAAAATATGTCAGAAATATCGCCAGCGGCCGCGAGGCGCGGCGGTACCGGTTATTAAGCATATCCTCAAGATAATCACACAGGCCGATTGAGGCTGACATCAGAGAGGCCAAAACGGCAATGCATCCGAATGATATGAACATCAGACCGGTGCCGGACGCGGGCTGGTTGATGTTGAGGGCCGCCATAAACGCGCCGATGTTTCCACCTTCGTCGCTGACATGCTGAATAGCCTGAGGAGTGAGTACTCCCATGATAATGGTCAGCCAGAAGGCGTAGATGAGCAACGAAACGGCAAAGCCGTAATAGAGAGACCGCGTAATAGCGCGGTGATTGTCCCGTCTGTACATCCTCGTCAGGGAGGGAATGCTGCCATGAAAACCAAAGGCAATAATACATACCGGAATGACTGGCAGGTAGTGCTGTAGCGACGTTCCACGGCTGGTTTCCATCAGCCTGAGCAGCTGCACGCCGCCGGCAGCGCCTGCGAACAGCAGCAGAAAGAGGCTAAACTTCACCGCAATCAGGCAGGAGAGAATATAGCCGGGTAGTCTGCCGCCTGCCCACAGAATAAGCGAGGTCGTCAGCGACAGCAGGGCAATCGGGAGCCAGCCGCGGCCCATCCCGGCGGGAGGCAAGAGGCCGTTTAATATTGACGCCGCGCCTGATATATACGCATAGGTGAGCAAATAAAGCACAACACAAAACGCGATACCGATGACTACGCTGGCGCCGGGGCCGAGCAGCGCCTTCGTGAAGGTGTGAAAGCTTGCTCCCTGGGGAAATCGCATATTGATATCGACGAGGATCGGCCACGTCACCAGCATCAGGAGCCCTGTCGCCGAGGGTGCCTGTCTATTTTCTTTTTTTGCCAGTTTTCCATTGTGTTACCTTCATTGAAGTGACTACCAGAAGAGACAGGATCGCCAGCGATAAGCTGCTTACGCCAAGCGTCCTGTCGAAACCAATACCGGTATCCGTCAGTTTTACCGCGAAAAAGCTAATCGTTCCGGCGCTCGCTGTTTGAATAAAGCCGGTGAGGGATGCGGCAACCCCCGTCTTATTGCCTTTAATTTGCAGAGCGATAAAGTTAGCGGTCGGATAATAAGCGCCAAGGCTGAAGTTAAAAACCATCGCGCCGACAATGCATAAAATAAGCGAGTGGCTGCCGAGGATAAATGGCGCAACCGACAGGGCGTTTAGCAAAAATAAAACCCACGGATTGATGAACTGTTCGAATTTCGCAGCCTGATTACCGATAATGAAAAACAACACCGATGCTGAAAACAGCAGGGAATAGTTCATCGTACTCAGACCAAGCTGCTGCATAAAGATCGCCGGCGACAGCGAGATATAACAAAACAGTGAGCTCAGGATCAGCGAAACCAGCAAGGTTCCGTGGATAAATGCCGGAGTGATAAATCCGCCGGTTGAGGAAGTGGCTACGCGATCGTGATGCGCGAGGGCGCGCGGGGACAGTAGCATGGTCAGGACGCTAAATAGCGCCATGATCAGAAAAATCACGTTCCAGCTCAGATGCCCGAGGATCACCGCGCCCGCCAGCGGGGCAATAAGAGGAACGACGGCACTGGCTGAGGATATATCGGAAAGCGCGCGTTTTAGCTTCAGCGGGGGGAACGTTTCTTTGGCGATGGCTTTTGAAAGCACGGGGCCGGCACCGGCGCCCACGGCCTGTAATACCCTGCCAGACAGGAGCATCATTAAATTCTCGGCCATAAAACAGAGGATGCTTCCGGCGAGGAAAATGGCAAAGCTGAGCGTCAGTACCCGTAATTTACCAAATTTATCACCGATAAATCCCGATACTAACTGGCTCGCTGCGTATATCACAAGAAAGCCGCTAATAGTCAACTGGATGGTTGAGTAATCTGTATTAAAGGCCGTTTGTAGGATCGGCAGCGCGGGCACGATCATATCCGTTGCCAGCGCCGATACCGATGCGGCAAGAATAAGATACAGATACATCCTGAGCATAATAAATGCTTCCTTAATTTAGCGGGTTAAATCATCGGGGATTGTTATTTAATTTCTTATGGCTTTTTTCTCGATGGAACAGATGCCGATCCCTGTCATTATTAACAGAGCGCTCGCCAGATGATATAAATGCGGTTGGGTATGTAAAAACAGGATGCTTAATATACCGCCAGAAAGAGGGATTATATGAGTGTAAATTTCACCGCGAGTAGCGCCAATCGCGGCAATGCCTTTATTCCAGAATAAATAGGCCAGCCATGAGGGGAAAATAACCAGGTACGCCAGGCCGCTGAGGAAAAAAGCATCGTGATATGCGCTGAAGGAGATGGCCGGCTGTCGCGATAGCCAGACTATTACCACCGGAATCAGGAGAAGGGCGCCAACAAGCGAGCTGACGGCGACGAAAGCGTTCGCAGGGATGCGTCGGTCTTTATTGCGCAGCAGAGAACAGTACAGTGCCCAGCTTAGCGCCGATCCCATAGCCCAGAGATCCCCCGACCTGAAACTCTTCAGTCCCTCCGGGTGCAGCAGGTTGCCCTGCAAAAGGAGGATCAGCACGCCGGCCGTACTGAAGATAACGCCCAACCAGTTACGTGCCGAAACCCGGTCGCGGAAAATAAGACGATTAATAATAAGAACCATGCAGGGGGTCGCGGACATATAGATCGCGGCGTTCAGCGCGGAGGTGGTCTGCAGGCCTATATAGAGCGTTAAGGGGAAACTAACCTGTCCACAGAGCGTTAAGATCAGCAGCGTGGCGGCGTTTTTACGCAGCAGCATGCGACTCTCCCCGATTTGCCGATGATAAAGCACAACCAGCAGCAGCGCCGTCAGCGCCCATCTTGCTTCGGTCATCAGAATCGGATCTGCACCCTGAACGAGAATATGCCCTACGACATAATTCCCTCCCCAGAACAGGGCCGCCAGCGTGAGTAACAGATAAGGCATGCTAATTCCTTGCATCGCTTAAAACTGTACTAAATGGTAACGTTAAAATTTTAATAACATCAACTTTTTTTTAAATGAAAATGAAGTTTTGAATTTTAATTAATATTATCATTTAGTTAACTGTTTTTAACGGAAGTGATAAAAATCTCATTGCAGCATGTTTGGCTGTACTATAACGTATATATACCATGCATTTTACAGGGATAAATTAATGCGTACCATTGCGAATGATGTCACCGGCAACGAGCGTAATTCCTCTCTCTCAATGCCTTCTCTGGATGAAATGATTGACCAGCTCATCCACAGCAATGCACTGTCGCTGAAACTGACGGCCAATCCGCTTCTTGCAGACAGGCTCTGGCATCTTACGGAGAATACCTGCGTCAGGGCTTTTTCCGCTGCCGATCCCGAAGCACGAAAGTGCGCCCACGGCGCGCTGTTCACGCTTTATCAGGCCTGGCTGGCTGAGCCGCTATCCGCGCCGGCGAATAACCAGTTCCACCCTCTGCTCAGCGCAGTAAGGACCTATATTGAGTCAGAGTGGCTTCGGGCGGAAAAGAAACGTTTTATTTCGCATAAGCCCGTACTTAACGCCGGTAATATCGTGGATGAGCTTCGTGATTTATGTCAGAAGCATCCAGCCTCACACCATCCGCTTTTCGACTTTCTCTCCGCTTCAGCTTCCGCAGCGCAAATAGATTATTTTTTCAAAAGCGATAGCGCGCTTAATCTTCTGTTTTTCGATCTGGTTGCGATGGGGCTGGTGGGCTCCCTGCCGGAAACGCGGGCAGAGATTGCCCAAAACCTCTGGGATGAGATAGGGCAGGGAAGTAACGAAATCACTCACGTCAATTTGTATAAGGATCTACTGAAACGCAGAGATATCGCCTTACCCGAAAATCATTTCGCTCACCTGTATGAGTGGCAGGGGCTTGCCGGGTATAACGCGTTCATGCTCGGCGGCGTGAACCGGCAGCATTACTATAAATCGCTTGGCGTGATGGCGATGACGGAGCTACTGGATCCGCCGCAGTATCAGAAACTCGTCGAAGGGTGCCGCCGCATTGGCCTGACGGAACGCGATGTGCATTATTACTCGGAACACATCACGGTGGATATCGGTCATGCCGATGGATGGCTGAATAACGTGATTGTTCCCATCGGCAAAAAATATCCGGCAGCACTGGAGGAAGTCTACGTGGGCGCAACGCTGCGTCTGCAAACATGCTGCGATTACTACGATTGCCTGCTTGAGTCCCTGCAGGCGCTGAAGGCTTCCGACGCCGTGTGAAGGTCAGAGCGTCCCGCCTTCGGAGTAAATAAGCGCTTTCGCCGCGCTCCAGGCCGTCATTCCCGGGGGGATCTCCCGACACTCTGACGACTCTGCCTGCTGGGCGGCGATTGCGCCATCGATAAGAATGAGCATCATCATCGCCACCCGTTCCGCCGGTTCCGGTTTTAATATCAGCACGAGAATATCGCGGAAAAATTGGTAAAGGCGCGATTTAAACTGCGAACATTTCTCCCGGATTGCCGGGGATGAGGTGCCATATTCGAAGAGCGCGCGGGTAAACATACAGCCATGGAAATCCTCACAGGTGAACCAGTTGTTATAGTACTCAAAAACGGCAAACAGCTTCTCCCGCGGGGAGGATTTATCCGCAGTAATGCTCTGCAGAGCCTGCATAAACTCGTACTCTTTCAGCTGTAAAATGGCAAGGATGAGCGCTTCTTTATCCGGATAGTAGCGATAGAACGTCATTTTGGAGATGCCCGCGCACTCCGAAATACGATCGATGCTTGGCGACTGATATCCCTCCCTGTTAAACAGAGACATGGACTGGCGGATGATTTCCGCTTGTTTTGGCTTCATGCTGGTTCCTGCCGGGTTATTTAACGTCATCTCTGTTCTCTTGTTCCGCGTCATTCACCTGGCGGTATCTTTAGCCGGTTGCGCAAAATTATTCAGGGTGTCACGAAGCGCTTCAAGCTCGGCTTCCGACAGCTGGCTGGCGGATTCTATGCTGCCACTGATGCACCAAAGTTTGTCCTGCAGGGCATTTCCTTCATCGGTCAGGGTGATGAGAACCCGCCTTTCATCCGTATTGTCACGGGTACGACATATGCGCCCTGCGCGCTCAAGACGCTTCAGTACCGGCGTGATGGTCCCGGTGTCCATGCCGAGATTATTACCGATTTCACCCACCGTGCGGGGAGTCATACGAAAGAGTTCAAGCATGACCAGATACTGGGGGAAGGTAAGCCCCAGCGGATCAAGGAAAGGCTTATGCAATCGGTTCATCCGGCTGGCCGCGCCATAAAGCGCGAATGAAAGCTGGGTTCCGATTTCCCGTCGAGTCTGCGTTTTCATGTTCGAGAAAGTTACCTTGCTGTTGATTATCTAGCGCAACAGATAAAATCGTAAAGTAATTTATCTGAGAGATAAAGAGCGACCTCCCGGTATTCTGGCACAAGAGACATCGGCGTTTGCCAGCTGATATCAGGCTAATGGCATCAACTTCGGCAATGACCGCCGCAGGACTTCCATATACAAGGTCACCGGGACCCCGATGGCGCGGAAATGATAAAAGCGATTCAGCGAGCCGTGGCAAGCTATGGCGGCGTGGCTAAAATAAAACCATTTCCCTGGTGGTTCATTTATATGGCCGCGCCTTTCAGGGCGACCTTGCGCGAAATTTTAGAGATGCGCTACCTGGGGCGTCAGCCGGTGCGCCTGCACATAAGTTTCTGGGCTCCGAGCCGCATACTCCTCTTGATGACGCTGTTCACATGACGCTACGAGGCCTGGGCTGGATTGCGGACAGACCCGCAGGAACGGGCGCATAAATCGTTCTTAAACTCTACGGGCTATATCTCAGCTAAAGGAATGATATGTAGCTGCATCCAGGATGAGGTATTCTTCGGCAGTCTGTCATCGGGCCGCTGTTGATAAACGTTATGCCGTCGGCAATCGGCCACTTCAGGGAAAGAGCGAACATGGTGATAATCCTCGGCGTCCCGCAGGAGAGCCCGCGCAACTCCGACGCAAAAAATTTACGGCGGGCTAAAGCCGGGCAAAACCCGGGAGCCGGTGATTTTCTGCGTATCGCGTCCTTATTCGAGCCAGGCGCCGGGAAGTTCGCTGAGCGCCATATGCTGTATAACAGGAAAACGCTATGACCCGAACGCAAAGGCTGCTTGAATTGCTCCAGATACTGCGCGAGCACCGGTATCCGGTAACAGCATTGACCCTTGCAGAAAAATTAGGAATAAGTGTGCGTACCGTGTACAGGGATATTCAAACGCTCCAGCAGCAGGGCGTGTGTATTGAGGGCAGTTCCGGCATTGGATATATTATTAAGTCTGACTATCATTTACCCCCGCTGACTTTTACCCCGCAGGAAATTAACGCCCTCACTCTCGGGCTAAACTGGGTATGTCATAACACCGATTCTGATTTTAAAAAGATCGCCAAAAGCACGCTGGCTAAAATACGCTCAGTTATGCCGGATAAATTAAAGGAGCACATCGAATATCAATCTTTTCTGACCGGGCCGGATGAAAAAGATGAGGCTTTTTTTGCTGAGCTACGTCATGCAATTAACTACAGAAATAAAATTGAAATAACCTATTGCGATAAAAACGATCGGCGATCTTCCCGGGTAATATGGCCGGTGGCGCTGGTCTATATGGAGGAGTGTTGGCTGCTGGCCGGATGGTGTGAGCTGCGAAGCGATTTCCGTCATTTCAGAACCGACAGGATCGTTCGGATCTCGATGCTTGCCGATAAATATAATGAAAGCAGGGTCCACCTGTTGCGAAAATGGAGGAAGCAAGAGGGCCTTAGCCTGGATGATGAGTACTGACAAAAGCTGTCACTACCATTTTATATGCTGCTGTAGAGCAAAAACATCATGATTCTTTACAGGAGCGAGCATGAATTTTCAGGACAAAGTCGCGGTCATCACCGGAAGCACCGCCGGTATCGGGGAGGTGGTCGCAGAGCAGTTACATAAATCGGGCGCGAAGGTGATCGTGGTCTCCAGATCGCGCGAACAGGCGGAGCAAAAGGCTAAATCGTTGTCACCCGACGGGCGGACCGCCTTGGGCATCGCGTGCGATGTTTCGCAGCCGGCGCAGGTGGAGCGTATGATTGATGAAGCCGTGGGCCGTTTTGGCAGGCTTGATTATGCGGTTAATAATGCAGGTATAACCGGCGATCATAATAAAAATATTACGCAGCAGACCATCGAAAACTGGGAGAGGGTGATCGCGACCTCCTTGAGCAGCGTTTTTTACGGTATGAAATATGAAATTCCGCAGATAGTAAAATCCGGCGGCGGTGCGATCGTTAATTTATCCGCAGTCAATGGGCTGGTCGGTATTCCAGGGTTGGCACCTTATACCACGGCCAAACACGGCGTTATTGGCTTAACCCAAACGGCAGCGCTGGAGTTTGCGGAACAGGGCCTCCGGGTAAATGCGGTGGCCCCGGGATACGTCAGCACGCCGCGTATTAATGAGCTCCCGGCATCTATTCAACGCGCGTTTGCAAATAGCCATCCTGTAAAGAGAATGGCTAAAATGCAGGAGGTGGCGGATTTTATACTGTTCTTGTTGTCAGAAAAGTCAGGGTTCTGTACCGGAGGCGTTTATCCCATTGATGGCGGCTACCTGGCGGAGTAAATCTCTTACCTGAAATGCGGGTAGCGTAAAAAAGGAGCAGGGCGATGATTTCAAAAGACAACGCCGGGCATTATGTCTGGGGTGATAATTGCGACGGTTGGTATCTGGTAAACCGCCAGGATATGCTGGTCATTCACGAAAAAATGCCGCCAGGCACATACGAAAAGCGACACTATCATTCCGTTTCCAGACAGTTTTTCTTCGTGCTTCAGGGCGTGCTGACAATGGAACTGGCAGGTAAGAGGCACGAGATCTGCGCTCAGCAGGGGTTAGAAATCCCTCCCGGTTCAGAGCATCAGGCCAGAAACGATAGCGTATTTCCCGTCGAATTTATCGTTATCTCTCATCCGACGACACGCGGAGATCGTACGGATCTTCCGCAATCCTGACGATTATTCCGGGACTCTGGATCTGTCGCCGGGCGCGGTGAACCAACGGCGTTAACCACGCCCGTTCATGACACAAGACGGGCCGTCACCTCGGCTCAGGGTTGCCGGGAGCGAAAGGGTACGCAGCCGATGTTCTCAGCGTCCTGAGCAGCGACTCATACAGACTCCCGACCGCCAAAGAGTCTTTCGACGCCCGGCTTCGGTACAGGGCCACGGCCATCGGCTCCAGCGGCCCCAAAAGCTGCTCCCTTCCCAAAATTTGCAGGTGAGGCGGGGCGCTGCACTGGGTAAGGACCGCGACCGCCAGACCGCTCTCCACCGCCGCAATCTGGCCTGAGAGGCTGGAGCTGTTGTACACCACTTTATACCGCCGGCCCTGTAGCGCTAACGCGTTGATAGCGCTGCGCTTTGCCATGCTTGTGCTTTCATATACCGCAACAGGTAGCGGGTCGCGCCTCCAGACCTCAAATTGCGCGGAACCCACCCACACCATCGGTTCATAAAATAATAAAGTCCCCTGGCTGGCATATTCCCGGGAGACCAGCGCAAGGTCTAAATCGCCGCTCTCCACGCGAGGAATAAGCGACGTCGATTGTTCGCAACTTAACTCGATCTCTATCGAGCCAAAGTTTGGCGCAAATCTCTTGAGGGCAGGCGTCAGGTATTTTGCAGCATAGTCATCCGGAACGCCCAGGCGAATGCGCCCCGTTAGTTCCTCGCCGTGAAATGCGGCCTGCGTCTCAGCGTGCAAATCGAGCATCCGCCGGGCATATCCCAGCAGTTTTTGTCCTTCAGGCGTGAGCTGGTTTTGCCGGGGGCCGCGCAGTAAAAGCTGGCAACCCAAAGCCGATTCAAGCTTTTTAAGCTGCATGCTGACCGCCGACTGGGAACGATGAACTTCAGGCGCCGCCGCGGAAAGCGACCCCGCATCCACGACTGCGACAAAGCATTTGAGCCAGTCCATCTGCAGATCCTGAAAATGCACGCTGGTTCCTTGTATTCGATAATCAAATAGTATTATCAATTATTATGCGTTTTTGTTGAGTGTGCAATGCAGGCATAGTGACTCTCAGTTCAGGTTTACGCGACCGGAAGAATACGATGCCCGAGATGACAAAAAAGAACCCCGATTTATATCTGCTGAGCCGTTCATCAATTTGCTCTGGTTTTCGCCAACTGGTGCCGATTTCATTATTTGTGGCTGTTTTTGGCGCCGCCTTTGGGCTCGCTGCGTCGCAGGAAGGGTTAAGCCATCTTACGGCGACCATGATGAGCCTGCTGGTTTTCGCAGGCTATGCTCAGTTCGCCACGCTCGGTCTGTGGGGCGAGCAGGTACCGTTATTCACCCTTATGGCGACCGTTTTTGCGATTAATGCCAGACATCTTTTAATGGGGGCCACGCTGTACCCCTGGTTACGTTATTTATCGCCGGCGAAGCGCTATGGGATCATGATGGTCGCATCCGATGCGAACTGGGCCATGTCCATTCAGGCATTTAGCAGGGGAAAGCCGGGGCTGGGTTTACTCTTTGGCGGCGGTCTGGCGCTGTGGTTTTTTTGGGTTATCGGCACGATGGCGGGGCTTTATTTCGCCAGCGCCATCCGCGATCCCAAAAGCTATGGTCTCGATATGGTGATGGGATGCTTTCTCCTCTCAATGGTGTTTGAGGGGGAAAGAAACCCGCGGACGTTCATTATCTGGGCGGTGGCGGCCGGCGCATCGCTGATGGCCTATAAATGGTTGCCAGCAAATAGCCACGTCATTGCCGGAGCCCTGGCCGGAGGGATCGTTGGGATCGTGCCGGGAGGTAAAAATAGTGAACATTGAGATGTCGGACGCAGGTGCCTTAATTATTATCATCGCGATGGCGCTGGTAACGCTCGCTACCCGCTGGGGCGGCGTATACGTGATGTCTTTTGTGCCGTTCAACAGCAAAATAAAAAACTTTATTCAGGCCATGTCCGGTTCCGTACTCGTGGCAATTCTCGCTCCCACAGCAGCAGCCGGTGACCGCGGCGCGCAGATGGCGTTGCTGACAACCGCCATCCTGATGCTGGTTCTTAAACGGCCCTTAATTGCTATCGCCTGTGGAATCTTTGCCGCAGCGTGGGTGAGGCATTGAAAATATGATGAACAGCGCTGGCATCGCCGCCATTATTTGAGCCGCTGGTCGTTGAAGCATGTCGCGAGCGGCAGAGTGCAGTTAAGATATTCTGCAATAATGGCGTTGTTGAGGATGACGATGGAATATCAGAAGGCGTTACAGAGATTGTTGTCAGAAGATCCCGGGAGGATGAAGGCTCTTTATGCCGTTCAAACCTTAAGGCTCAACGACGGCTGGATCGGCGCCGGATTTGTGCGGGATGCGGTCTGGGATCACCTGCATGGATATGGCCAACGGCCTGTCTGCGGAGACGTTGATGTTGTCTGGTTTGACGCAGCGCGCTGCACTCCTGATTACGATCGCCATCTGGAAGCAACGCTTAGCCAAATGACCTCAACGTTCGACTGGTCGGTGAAGAACCAGGCCAGAATGCATCACCATGGCGGCAATGCGCCGTATCACTCTACGGAGAATGCTATCCGCTACTGGCCTGAAACGGCCACGGCTGTCGCCGTCAGAACCGACGAAACGGGCCTTATTGAGATTATCGCCCCATATGGCCTCGCTGATTTGTTCGAGCTTCGTTTAAGGCCGACGCCTCAGTTTGCGGATGAAAAGTTGCCCGTATTTAAACAGCGGGCTGCCGCCAAAAGATGGTTGGAGCGTTATCCAATGCTGCAGCTTATGGTTCCCACATAGTCAGAACTTGTCGAACGGGTTTTTCATTCTTCAGCAACGCCTGCTGATAGCCGGTGGAGGAAGCACTTTATCGGCGGTCACCGAAAGCTCTGCCCGTTACCGTTGTCTTCAGACGTTCAGACCGGGCTGTTCCCGGAAATACAGCATACCCGGACCGATCCCGTGAACACCTGGTACCGTCGGTGGGCCGATGAATTCGACGCGGTAGCGCCTGGGCCTGTATTCTGGCGCGGGCAAACGCGGCTCTCATCGCTGGACGTCCCGGCGTGGCTTCACTACAGCCGGGAAGGGTTTACATGTACCAGCATGCAAAGTCTTTGAACTAAACGCTGGTGTTTAAACAAGGGTGTTCCCGGCCTTCAATATGGTGGTTTGTTAAGGTTTACCTTAGGGGTTGGCAACACCGTCGAAAGGGACGGTGCGTTTACCGGGGTGGAGTGCATCAGAAAAGATATCTAAGATGGCTGCCAAATCCGCGAGGATTCATTAACTTTTTATGGTAAGAACTCCATCCTGATATTTTTGAATTTCAGCCAGGTCTCTTCATCCGGCGGGGGCGGGAGCTGAGAGTTTAATACTACGGTTCGGACCATGTTACAAAGCTCAGGGTCACCTTTATTGATGGTTGCATCTTCAACACTGCCATCACGAAATAGTTTAATATTCAGGTCACATTCTTTCCCTTTGTATACTTCGTAGTTTTCTATTTTGCTCCGAATAGCGGTTTGTATCTGTATAGAATAGCGATACGGTTTTGATCTGTTTGGTTGGCTGGCTAACCCATTGTTTATAGATAATAAATCATCCAGCTGTCCCTTTTCTATATCGGATTCCTTTGACACGGTTTCATGTGCGTTCTTCACCTCATTCTCTTTTGTGTGTGTGCATGAAGTAATAAATAAACAGGACAGTAATACAACTGAATATAAAGGGGCGCGTATCCGTCTCATTGTCAACTCCAGATATTTAATAGCTCATTTAGTAGATGCTGGCTTAACTTAGCATACATTAATTATGATAGAGAAACACTGTTGGCTGAGGCATTATCAAATCTGTCCGGGCAAATATGGATATTTTTAAAAAGAAATTCGCGAGGGATTTACTGATATACGCATTATGTGTTACCAGCCTTTGCGCGATTTTGGTATCCACGGAATGGACGATGGCACGCTGATTCTCTCCTTAATCCCCCCCAAACAGGGAGGCGTATTTTTATGCCGGGCGTCATATAATAACTCCCGGTTATTATGATGTTATTTGCAGTAAATGGATTTTACGCTCTTGAATCAGCCCGCCCATATCTCTGCGGGTTTTTTTTCGTCCCGTTTAGCCCTGATCGACTATAGCGCTCGATCATCAGGCTGCTTAGCTTTCGGTCAGCTGCGCACCCGTAAGGCTTTGGCGAATCACGTGGTGGTTGGTGGTGGTTGGTGGTGGTTTCAACCTACGCCTGTCTTTCACCATGAATTTTCCCCGGCCACTTCACAAGCGCCATTAGGGGAGCGCCTGGAAAATATCTTACGTTAAGCCCGCTGCTCACGCTGGCATGACGGGCTGCTTTGAAGGAGAAGCTGGCTGAGTAATGTGCCAACGGCTCCTCAATTGCATCACTGAACAGCACCTGAGGATAAGGTGATTTTTAAGACAATCAATTAATCTAAAGATCCTTAATTACGATTACTGAGACTGACAGGTTATGACAATTCAAACTCCCCAGGCAGTAACGGAAGCTTTTTTTCATCGTATAGCCACGGCAGAAGATGTTCATGAAATAGCTGAACTGGTTAGTGAAAATGTAGACTGGCTGGTTGCGGGAAATACTCGTGTAGTTCCCTGGATTGGTCGCAAACACGGAAGAAAAGGTGCGGCAGAATTCTATGCGCAAATCAGGGCGCAGATTTCATCAGAACATTTTGAAATTAAAGATATACTTATCAAAGATAAGCGTGTCGTGGCTATCGGTGAGCTTGCATCACGCGTTAAAAAAACAGGTAAGTTGATTGAAACCGAATTTGTATTCGATATGTGCATTGAAGATGGTCTCATTACCCGTTTTCGCATGTTCGAGGACAGCCACGCAGTTTCTGAAGCATGTCTTTGATTTATAAATTAATTTACTCCCTCAGGACATTACATTCAAACGAGCGTACAGCGAACCGTTTAGTTATTGAGAGTTCGCTGTCCTGATACTGTATTCAATACTGACCTGCTCTTGTTCAATGATACATAGCAACGTCTGCGCCTGGCGCAAAGGGCACGGGCCGAGGCGTAAGACGCGTGCTATGGGTAAGAAACCGACGTTGTGCTTACGGTGTCAGGCAGGTGAGGGGGGGGGTAATTTTTAGGTGTCGATACAACACCAGAACCACTAAATAGCATTCGAACGCCAAGTGCCACCATGACAACACCTGTAAATCGCTCCTGCCATTTAATAAATGCAGGATGTTTACCTAACCAGTTTCCGAACGTTCCTGACGCCATTGCGACAGAACCCAGAGATATAATCCCGGCCAGCTTTTGTATACCGCCTAAAACAAGCAGCTGTAGCCAGACAGGTCCGGCGGCGGGGTCGACGAACTGGGGCAGAAAAGCAAACATGAATAGAAGAGATTTTGGATTAGTCAGGCTGTTCAGCGCGCCCTCTTTGACCGCATTCCAGTCAGAAATTCTGACTGTTTTCCGCAGTCGGGTATCTGTGCCTGATGTCGCGATCATCTTAAATCCCAACCAGATCAGGTAAGCGGCACCTACCCACCTCAGCAGATCCAGCGCAACCGGCCAGGCGTGAACAACGGTTACAAGCCCCAGAACCAGAAAAGATACCTGCACAGATCCTGCAACGAAAACATTCCCCATGACTGTAAGCAAAGCAATACGCCTTCCCTGACCAACTCCCCTCGCGATGGTCAGCATCATGTCTGGGCCCGGAGAGATCTCCAGAAGTGTAAGAGCTAACAGGAAAGTCATAAACGTTTCGATGGAAGGCATGTTGATTGCGTCCGGTAAAAATATTCCTGTACGTTACCTCACTCCGATCGGAGCCGAAAGCGGAACATATCGCGACGTCCTCTTCAGGCACAATGCCGCCCCCTAAGCGGAAATCTACAGCTCGCTCACAAGCTATACATAAAACGCCCTGCATTTAAGATACCACCCAAAACAGTAATGATAACTATTTACATCGGTGTGGTATGTTAAATGCGCTTATAACAAGACATATTTCTCATGGCAGAAGGTAAGACTCAGCGCATGGGGTATAACCGGTGGCTGCGTTGAGATGCAGCATCAATACAATTTATGGAGATAAGATGAGAAGAATTTCAGTGCGTTCAGTGCTGTTGGCCTCCGCTATTGCGATGTCAACCGCCACAGCGGCATACGCCGATAGCCAATGGGCAACTGCCACCACGACGTTCCCTGGCAGTATCCGTGCCGGGTCACGGGACGTTCCCGTTAAGCCCGGAGATAAAACTGTCATAGCGATTAAGAGCCTGCAGGCGGGCACGACCGTCACCATGCTGAATGGCACTGAAGTCCTGACACCGAAACCATTGACCGCTGACGAAAAGGGAAACCTTACTATTCCGCTAACCGTTCCGGCCGATGCCGCTACAGGCCTTCATCCACTCACTGTTATCACGCAAAATCCCGCGAGCGTTTCGCAGGTCATGTTGAAATTGTCCCAAATTGTTCCCCCGAAAAACACCGAGGCTTTCAGGCTGCAAACAATTCCCGTGGGTGAGCGGGCTTACCAGTCGGCAGTTTCGGCCGACGGGAAGCTGTTCGTGACCTCTGCACGCGGCCCGAAGGATGGTAGCCGCCTGATGAGGCTGAACGCTGGAACGCTGGCTGTCGAAGCGGAGGCTACTCTGCCTAAAGACAAAAAGGGTGAGCAAATTGGTGTCTTCGGCGTCGGTGTTGATAATGTCCATAATCATGTCTGGACGACGAACACGCTTGCCGAGACGGTGACCGTCTATGATGCAAAAACGCTTTCCGTCGTGAAAGTCTTTCCGGAAGGGTCGGTCACACATCCACGCGATGTGGTTATTGATGAAGCCCGCAATCGGGCTTATGTCAGCGCAGCGCTGACCGGTTTTATCGAGGTATATGATACCAAAACGCTGGAACATATCGGTCAGATGGAGTTCGTGACGAACCGCGGCCGCGACCAGTTTTACAGTACAGATCTTGCCCTCGACAGTACCGGTGGGAAACTCTATGGCGTCAGCCGCGATACGCCCTGGGTGGGCTGGATTGATCTCAAAACGGGCAAGAGCACGACGGTGAAAATACCTCAGGCGCAAGGTGCAACCGACATCGCTCGCGATCCGGAGACCGGCCGTCTTTACGTCGCTTCCCAGGAGACAAACAATGTCGTGGTTCTTGATGCGGACGGCAAGGTTCTCGCTGATACTTACATTGGCGCCGGGGGCGTCTCTGTTGCCTGGGATCCCGTGACGTCGCAGGTTTTCGCCGCCACGCGTGCAGGCGGAACCGTTGCTGTTCTGGACAAGGACGGTAAACTGGTCGCTAATATCCCGATGGATGATACGCCAAACCACCTGACCGCCGGGCCTGATGGTGCCGTTTATCTGGTGTCTATGTATGGTACTACCGGGGATAAAGCTCAAACAGGCTCAGTGACGAAAATCACCCCCATAAAATAACGGCTTTAATCCGCTATGTTATTCGCGGGCAGGTCAGCCTGGCATTATTACTAGCTCTCAGCAGCATATGGGATGGGGGTGTGTTCCCGGCATAACTGGCCGGTATTCACATCCTCTTCCCCGAGCCAGGCTGACGTCCATCGTTCTCCATAAACACAAATTTTTAACAATACGCCGTGTGTAATGTCTGCTGCACGAAGCCGCCGTGTGCAACTCTCTAAGAGGCTGCTTTGAGCAAGCAGCAGACATTATTCATGTGCGCCTTTGATTAAGCTGTTAATGGAAATCAGGGAATTTTTCGAACCAACTACCGCCCTCGCCAGATACTTAAACCATCGATGATTTATACTTCTTATCTATACTTCAGCTTAAAAAATCAATGACAGACCTCAGATGATAGCTGATAATTATTAGTTGTTATGTAACATCAGCGTGAAAAATGGCAATGAATCACTATAATAAAGGTGGGAGTCTTAAAAAATCAGGAGTTATGCCTAGATGAAGTTTTATGGAATAAATTATCTACAAATGCAGTCTAATATAAATGATTATTTAAAATATATTATTATATTTAGCACTTTGTTTATCCTCATTGTCGTTTTTAGCCTGTATATGCGTCATCGCCTGCAGACTAAATATCGGGACTTAACGATTATCGCCTTCTTATTTTTACTCTTCATTTCGGGTGTTCAGTATGCAGATTATACAGATAGCCAAAATGTACACTCACAATCATCGCAAATGGTTAATTTTGTGAGGTTGTTATCAAAAGAAAAAGATGTGAGTGTAAACTCGATCTTTCCCAGTTCAGTACAATTATCGGATGGCGTCATTGTTAAAATTAATGATTCCTATTACCGTATCAACTTAAGTGTGGATCAAAAGACTTACAGGTTAGTAGAAGTCTCGTTAATAAACCCCGAAATAGAAATTATAAGAAATTGAGGAATAAAATGATTGTTTACACACCTATCATTATAAAGTTGGGGCTGGGAATACTGTGTTTGATTGTTCAAATAAATCTCATGGGAAAAGGGAATCTGGCCCCCTCATCCGCAATGGATCAGGTTCAAAACTATGTATTAGGCGGGATCATCGGTGGCGTAATTTACAATGAATCGATAACCGTACTACAATTTATACTAGTGTTGATTATCTGGACTTTGCTTGTTTTTGTTCTTAAGTTTTTAAAAGAGAATAATCGCTTCGTTAAACGAATTATTGATGGCAAGCCTATTACCTTGGTACATAATGGCAGCGTTAATGTTAAAGAGTGTTTAAGAAATGGTGTTTCCGCAAATGATTTGATGTTTAAATTAAGAGCAAATGGCATATATGAAGTGGAGCAACTAAAACGCGTGGTTCTCGAACAGAATGGGCAGTTGACTATTATCCAAAGTGGCGATGAAAATATACGTTACCCAATTATAGTAGATGGGTTAGCTAACCATGATCTGCTTGAGATTATTAACAAAGACAGTGATTGGTTAGAAGGTAAAATTGCGGAGCAAGGCTTCAGTAAAATCAGTGAAGTATATTTAGGTGAATATTTGTCAGGCAGGATTAATTTGTACGGATATGAAAAATAATATCCAAAGTTAACTCTACTTTACTACCCTTATGCTATTGATAACATTGTTTTTTTGAAGTGTTTGATTATCAGGGGGCAGTGATTCCACGTCTGGCTCTGTCTAAGGATACTGACATTAACGTCCGCTTCAGGCATGGAGCGGACAGGCCCGAGGCCATATGACGACGGCTATGAACGAGGAGCGGAAATTACGTCTGTGAGGGGCCGGTCAATGCCGCCGAAGAGGGTATGGCTCGTTTACACCTTGTATCTTTTTTCTTTCATGTGCCTGCATGTTATGGCGCGCAGGATAAATAACGGTAGGGCTAATATTTAACGGCGTATGTTAACGTTGATGATGCTCATCTATTTAAATAGAATCGCCAAAATGCAGAGTTTAGTCAGGGCCAGAAATTATAACTTTTCGGTTTGCATCAGTAAAATATCCCTCTGGGTTATTCTATATATGCCAGTAATGTTCATGGAATTGTCTGGCGGATTCCTTTTCGTCAAGGTATTCAAACCCGAGCAGGCGAATTTTTTCATGGTTGTAAAACCATTCGTTCCCGTGCCGTTCAATGATCTCCCCTGGCGTGAAGCACTGCCCTGATGCTACCCGCACAATCGCATATTTATCATTGCTAAATCTGACCCTGTGAATGCAGAAAGGTTGATTTATTTCGCCGGAAAGACGGCTGCCAATGATATCTCCTTCAATCAGAACAACTTTACTGGTTTTCATAAGCATGACCTTCATTACAGGAGTAAAACAGGTAGGTCGCCATTTTCCCATTTGTGTATCTTTAAAATGCGAGACCGCCGATCAGCCTCCAATACACCAGCATTCTGACGGTCTGAATAATAGCCCGCAGGCGGGGCACTCCAGAACCGCATTTTTCCGTAATTTACCTGCTTTCTGATCGGCCCGGTGGGCACATACCGGGCAAGCCACGTGAACGGGTCTCTCTTTAAAATGCCTGAGTCCATTTGTATAAGACATAAATTGATACTCTATGGAGTGTAATATTCATTATACGCCTTTAAACAAGATTATTTAGATAATGTTATGTGGATTTATTACTAAATCAGCAAGTCAGACCCGCAGACCACCTGGGTGATTTGTGATATAATACCCTTCCGTGAGAAATTTATAATGAAATCAGAAGACATCCTCGACTGGTACCCGGCGCAATTGCCGCCAGTGAAAATTATCCTTGGTGAAGCCGTGCTGGCCGTCGGCAAACAGGGCCGCCCCATTAACACCCGGACGTTGCTTGAGTACCTGCAGGTGATGCAGGACAAACAAAAAAGAAGGGATGACAAAACCGCGATGAAGACCGCAATTGATGTTCTCCGGGACAATCAGCGCACTAACGGCAGACGTTAATGCGCACGCTAAGCCAGCGTCAGTTCTGAATGATATCAATGGTATGGAATTGTCCGTCATCCATCAGCGGAATGCTGTCATCGGGGAGGATGATGCCGTCCAGAGTGGCCTGGTATTTCCCGACGCCACGTGAAACGCTAATGTGATACTGACTGTCGCCGTACTGATATGTCATGGAAAACGACGGCCAGTTGTCCGGCAACAGAGAATGAACGGTAAGGGAAGTACCGCAACGTTTTATCCCCAGCAGCTCCTCTGCCAACAAACGGTATGCCCAGCCTGCGGAACCGGTATACCAGCTCCATCCGGCACGACCCGTATGTGGCGCGACGCTGTACACATCAGCGCTCATGACGTAGGGCTCCGCTTTATATCTTTCCACTCCACCGGCATCCAGCGTGTGGTTTATCGGGTTGATCATTGACCACAGCTGCCACGCGCGTTCTGCATTCCCCATCCGGGCAAACGCCATCACCGCCCAGATGGCGCCATGAGTATACTGCCCCCCGTTTTCCCGCACTCCTGGCAGATAGCCCTGGATATATCCCGGATTCAGCCCGTGTCCATCGAAAGGTGGCGTTAACAGTTTGATTAGCCCGGCCTCGTTATCCACCAGATGCTTATCCAGCGCCTGCATCGCCATGACGCTACGCGCCTCGCTGGCGACCCCGGACAGTACCGACCAGCTTTGCGCAATCGCATCAATTCGACAGTCCTGCGACGCTTTTGAGCCCAGGGGAGTACCATCGTCAAAATATCCTCGCCGGTACCATTCACCGTCCCATGCCGAGGTTTCGAGATTTTTTTGCAGGCGCAGCGCCTCTGAACGACACATTGAAGCGACGCTGGCATCCTGTCGCCGATCGGCAAGCGAAGCGAAGCGTTGTAAAATATCGTACAGGAAGAAGCCCAGCCAGACGCTTTCACCTTTTCCCTCAATGCCCACCTGGTTCATCCCGTCATTCCAGTCGCCGGCCCCCATCAGCGGGAGACCGTGCTGCCCGAAGCGTAATCCATGCTGAATAGCTTTGACGCAGTGTAACCATAGCGTCTCTTCGCTGCTGCTGATGACCGGCGTGTCGTAGACGGACTCTTCACCCGGATGGAGCGGGCGACCTTGCAGATAAGGAATATTCAATTCCAGTATTTCTGTGTCCCCGATCGTTTCGACATAGTGACAGACTGCGAGCGGGAGCCAGAGATAGTCATCCGAACAGCGTGTACGCACGCCGTTACCGTGAGGAGGGTGCCACCAGTGTTGCACGTCTCCCTCAACAAACTGCCGTGTTGCGCACAGCACTATCTGTTCGCGCATCCTTTCCGGGGCGGCGTGACTGAGCGCCAGCGTATCCTGCAGCTGATCGCGAAAACCAAATGCGCCGCCGGACTGATAGTAACCGCTACGCGCCATAAGGCGACTGGCCATCGTCTGGTACAGCAGCCACCCGTTGACCAGTAAGTTCACGGAGGTATCCGGGGTATTGACCACCATTTTATCGAGTACGTGATGCCAATAGCGGTGAACGTTGTTCAGCTCCTGGCGGACGGTATCCTCATTCAGATAGCGGGCCAGGGTCTCCTGAGCCCGGCTATGATTTTCATCCACGCCAAGGACAAAAATAAACGTTCTCTGGTCGCCATCAATTAGCGTGGCCGCGGATTGTACTGCTGCGCAGGGATCCAGCGCGGCCCCCGTTTTCCCCGAGAGCCTGCGCAGCTTCATGGCGTCCGGATTTTGCAATGAACTGTTTCGGCCAATAAACTCGCGGCGGTCGCCCGTCAGCGAGCAGTAGGAGCCGCTGACGGCAAAAAATGCCGTGCGCTCGCCGCCGTTAGCGCCGTAAAAGTTGTTGGCCATCACCCCGCAACCGCCAGAAATGTTGACTGGATACGTAACGATATGGGAGGCCGAACGGGTTCGTAAATCCCCAAGCGTCCACTCCGCATACCCGGTGACGGACAGTTTACGCGTTCGTCCCGAATTATTACTGAGCGTCAGGATCGCCAGTTTAACCGGTGCCTGTTCGGCGACCAGTATCGTCAACTCACTGTCTATCCCGCTCTCCCGGTGGGCAAACACGCTGTAGCCAAAACCATGACGGGTCAAATAGTCGCCGTGGCCGCGCACTGGCAGTATCGTCGGCGACCAGCACGCACCGCTCTCTTCATCACGCAGATAGAAGGCTTCACCACTGCGGTCGCTCACCGGATCGTTTTCCCAGGGCGTTAAGCGGTATTCATGGGCATTTTCATACCAGCTGTAGGCCTGTCCCGCCTCTGAGATAACGCTGCCAAAATCGGCGTTTGCCAGCACATTTGACCACGGAGCTGGCGTCGGCTCGTTTTCCCTGAGGACAATCTGATACTCCCGACCATCCTGAGAAAAGCCGCCGAGCCCATTGAAATGGCGCAGCTGATGGGTATCAGGCGTCCAGTCGGTATGTCGATTGCCCTCCGCTGCAGGGTGCGGAATTAGCAACCTGGCCTGGGGTTTTAGGGTATGAATGCGCTGGTTAAGCTGTTCACTTAGCCCGCCGGCTCGATCATCAAGATACAGGCAGGCGACGCTCATCAGAAGCTGCTTATCCTCGGCGGAGAGATGCTCGCCATTACGGACAAAAATCCCGCCTGATTTATCCAGCAGGCTGGCTCCCGATCTGGCATAAATCAAATCCATAATCTGGTTTTGCAGCGCCTGCTGGTAGCCGCCAGGGCTCTCATTGAGGATCACCAAATCGACCTCCAGCCCTTTCTGGCGCCAGTATCGGTGCGCCTGAATAAGTGTTGTTACCGAGGCGATACCCTCTTCGCTGGTGATACTGAACAGCACTATCGGCAGATCGCCTGAAATCGCCCAGCCCCACAGACCGGACTGACCTCGCCGGTTACGGCTGATAATCTGGCCGTCGGCGCGCAGCTCGTGACAGGGGTAAAGCACCGCGCTGGCGAGACGGTTAAACAGCGTGGCATCATCTTCACTGGCGTTCATCTGGCGTAACACCACCAGACTGTGGGACCAGGCCAGTTCAAAGATGCGGTCAGCGATGGGGTGATCTCTGTATTTTTCAAGCAACGCCAGGCTGTGCTGGCGGCTTTCGCTGATACCGTAAACGATATCGATAGTGACAGGCTGTCCCGGTAGTAGCGTGATAGCGTGGCGAATCGCCAGTATCGGATCAAGAACGGCCCCCGAGGTATTGCTGAGCGGTCCTTTTTTTACGCTTGTCAGCGCATTTGAAGGGGTTCTGCCGCGGCCAATAAATGCTGCCCTGTCGGTTTCAAACGAGATGCTCTTACTGTTATTGCCATGCACGACCACCATGTGAAACATGCACGGGTTCTGTTCGTCCAGCGAACGCGGGCGGCGATGGCACAGGATCGCGTCACGATCGGGGTTAATCTCGGTCTGGATGAATAAATTGCTGAATGCCGGATGGGCCCGATCGCTGGCGTCGGGCGCCAGCACCACTTCGGAATAGGTGGTCAGTTCAAGGTCACGCGGCATTCGCCCCCTGTGTACCAGCGTGAGCCGCCGTAGTTCAATATCATCTTCCGGGGAGACCACAATCTGGGTTCTGACACTCAGCGATCCGAAAGTACGCCTGTATTCAGCGCCGGCATCGGTAAAGATCGCCTCGTCGCCGTTATCGGCGTCTTTGCCGGTGGGATGCCAGGTATTGCTCCAGACTTCGCCCGTTTGCGTATCGCGGATATAGCAGAATGCTCCCCAGTTATCCCGGGTCGTATCGCTGCGCCAGCGCGTGAGGGCAATATTGTTCCAGCGGCTATAGCCACCGCCACCGGGGGTTAACATCAGATGGTAATGGCTGTTGGACAACAGCTGAACTTCAGGCACCGGCGTATCTGCTCCGGTAAAAATACGCGGTTCGTAGCGAACGGGTTTGACCCTTCCTTCATGGGATTCGAAATGACGGCGCGGGCTGTAGAGATCGACCGCATCCGGCACGCGCTCCTGTAACAGCAGGCTCGCCGAGCGGAAGACGGTACTGGACATGAATCGCTCCGTCATCGGGGCGTTAAGCAGCACGTGAGCCAGCGCCTGAAATGCCATCCCCTGATGGTGCGCCATCCAGGACTGCACGACGGCATATAGCTGCCCGGTTGCGAGGCGGGAGGGAGTATAGTCCAGCGCTTCATAAAAACCGTATTCGCCGCGCGCGCCGTTTTTTTCCAGGCTGAGCAGATTCTCGCAGGCTTTCTGCGGAGAGATCGTTAGCGCCAGCAGTGTCGCATACGGGGCGATGACCATATCGTCAGCAAGTCCTCGCCGCAGACCGAGACCCGGTACGCCAAATGCCTGATACTGATAATTGTGCTGAACGTCAAAAGCATGATAACCGGACTCCGATACCCCCCACGGCACCCCACGCTCTTTGCCCCAGCGTATCTGACGCTTAACCGCGGACTGGCTCATTTCATCGAGAAGGCTACCGGGCCAGGTGGGCATCACCAGGTTCGGCATCAGGTATTCAAACATCGAACCGCTCCACGACATCAGCGCGGTTTCATGGTCAATGGTGGTGAACAACCGTCCCAGGGCATACCAGCTTTTTAACGGCAGCTGGTTAGTCGCGATGGCGAGAAAACTGGTCAGACGGATTTCAGACGGCAGAAGATCGTAATGGCTTTTATCGGGTGTGTTCGTATCACAGTTGTAGCCGACGCTGAGCAGGCTGGTCGCCTCGCTGTACAGAAAAGCAAAATCCATTCTCGCATGATCGCTCAGCCGCTGTTCAAGTTCAGTGATAATCTTCAGCCGCATGCGGGCCAGCGCCGTAGCCGATGCCGGAGGCGTTCCTTCGCCGCAATAGCTCGCGCCGGCAAGCCAGCTCAATGTCGGCAGCATCTGTTCGCTATACGTCTGAGGTATCCAGCCAAGCAAATGCGACCATTCATGGCAAAGCTGCACCAGCTGATGCTCAAGGTGTCCTGTCCAGCGCACCACAAGGCTGCTCTCCTGAGCGCACTGCGTCGTCAGATGGTTACACTGGGCGCGCATTTTTTTAAGTTCGCTGAACAGCTGCGCCGGAGGCAGCGACGCTGCGTTCAGGCAGTGCTTGCGCAGCAGTCGCAGACCGGTTGGCGCGTTCTGACCCCAGTGTTTTTCCAGAATGATTATCGTATCGTTCAGCCCGGCCAGGATCTGCTCGCTGTTCAAAACCGGCTGATGACGCATGGCGGACAGGCCTTCGCGCAATGTCAGTAAATGGCCGGCCATATTGCCGCTGTCAACGCTCGAAACATAGCGTGGGCTGAGGGGCGCAAGCGTGCGGGTGTCATACCAGTTAAAGAGATGGCCCCGGAAGTGTTCCATTTTATCCATTGAGTCGAGAGTCATCGTCACGCGCTGTAAAACCTCTCCCCCGGGCAGGTAGCCAAAATCCCAGGCGGTCAGATTGGCCATCAGGGAAAGTCCGATATTGGTGGGGGAGGTGCGATGTGCGATGGTTGGCTGCGGTATTTCCTGGTAATTGTCCGGTGGAAGCCAGTTCTCTTTTGCCGTGGCAAAGGTTTCAAAGAAGGCCCAGATTTCGCGACTCGTCTGACGCAGCAGCTGCTTCTGTTCCTGGTTCAGCGAAATCGCCTTACGTTCAGGCTGGCGGCTTAGCCAGCTCAGCAGCAGGGGGCCCAGACACCATAGAACGCCGACGGGCAGAGCGATAGTCAGAAGCCGTGGGGAAAAATGAAAAGTCATCATCGTCAATGCCGCCCCGGCGACAACATTCAGCCACATCGCCCGATAAAAACGAATCACCGAAACGCCGGGCTGATGGCCGTCGGGGCTGTGGCTGGTCCACTGGATGAGATTGCGCTGACTGACGCCAAGACGCCAGAGCGTCACGGCAATGGCGTACAATGAGTATCCGGCCTCATGCGGCAGTATCGCAAAATTGAGCCCGATACGGGAAAACCGTTTCAGCGCCCCGGCCGCGACGAGTGGAATATGCAGCCGCAAAGGGCGACGAAGAGGTTTATGCAGAAGGTCGTGGCTGATGCTCAGCGCTGAAGGCAATAACCACACCAGCGCCAGCGCGCCAAGCCAATAAAGCGGGTTGGGGACCAGCAGCAGGGAGCAAAAAAGAAGCGCCAGCAAAGACGGGCTGACCAGGCTGCGGCGTAAATTGTCGAATAACTTCCAGCAGGAAAGCGCCGATAGCGGATTTTTATCCCGGGTTCCATCCGCCTTTCTGACGTACGGGCTGAGCCAGTTAAGCAGCTGCCAGTCGCCACGGATCCAGCGCGTGCGGCGGGCAACGTCTGACAGATAGTTGTTCGGGTACTGCTCGTAGAGTAAAACTTCACTGAGTAGCCCGGAGCGAGCGTAGCACCCTTCGAGTAAATCATGGCTGAGGACCAGATTTTCCGGGCAGGCGTTGGCGGTGGCCAGGACAAAGATATCGACGTCATAAATGCCCTTACCAACGAACGATCCTTCGCCGAAGAGATCCTGATAGATATCTGAAGACATCATCGAATAGGGATTATTACCCGGCACGCTGCTGCGCATGGCGGCATAGCGTCCCTGTCCGTTGCGCGGCATTTCCTCCGCCAGCCCGGGCTGTAAAATGCCGTACCCTTTGACGACCCTCTGCCGTAGCGGATCATACTCTGGCAGGTTGAGCGGATGCGCCATTGTCGCGACCAGCTTATGCGCCGTGTCGCGCGGTAACACCGTATCGCTGTCCAGGGTGATGACATATTTAATATGACCCGGCAACAGATGCGCTGGCGCATCTGCGACGCTGGAAAATTGCGCCGCGGGATGGCGCAACCAGTTGTTCAGCAACGCCAGCTTTCCCCGTTTGCGTTCATAACCCATCCATTTTTCCTGCGTGGGGGCCCATTCTGGCTGTCGGTGCAGAAGATAAAAGCGTGGGCGGCTGGCTGGATAGCGGCGGTTAAGATCCTCTGTTTCCGAGATGGCCTGTCTGAGCAGCCCGCTGTTTTCTGGCGGTTTTTCAACGGCGGAATCGGCAAAATCGGTGAGAAGGGCGAAGCGGAGGTTTTCGTTCTGATTACCCAGCCAGCACACTTCCAGGCTGGTGAGGAGCTTGCTGATGCTTTCGTGACTTGTCAGCATACAAGGGACCACTACCAGGGTCGCGCAATCCGCCGGAATTCCAGCGGAAAAATCCATTCGCGGCAGCGGTCTGGGTATTCGAAAGCGGGTGGTCGCTTCGCTCAACAAATCGTTCATTAACTGACTGACCGCCAAAATAAGCGGCAACGCCAAAAGTATCAGCATCCAGCCCATTCCCTGCTGCGCGGTTTCGTGCAAAATTCCGGCCGTCACCGCTGTCGTCAGCAGGCTCAGGCTGCCAAGCCATGACAACAAGGGGATTTTGTTGAAACTATGCCGCAGGCGTATCAGCCCTGAGGTATCTGCGGAAAGCTGCACTTCCAGCAGCTCGCGGCCTCCACCGGCCAGATAATAACCAATATGATGCCCCGGCGTGCCGGGCGCATTTTCCACAGAAAGCGCCAGTACCCGGCTGGCTACCTCTGACTCGCTGAAACGACTGTCTCTGGCCAGGATCTCGATGACGTGGCGGTAATGATCCCGGGTATCAAAGTGCATACGGGAATAGGTGCCGGCAGGATCGAGACGCAATGTCTGTTCTACGACGCTGATTGCCTCGGCGAAATCAGCCCAGTTCGTTTCGCTCAGCAAACGCAAGCCCGCGATGCTGTTGCTGACGGAAAGCTGGCTGGCCGCAAGCTGTTGATTGAAGCGGTGAATAAGAACCTCGGTTGTCACGCCCTGTTCAGCAAGACGCTGGTCCACCCAGGTCAGCGGCAGTGCCAGCGCATTGCCGCGCCCCTGCAGGCGGCGTACCAGTTCTGCGACAAACGCACTGCTCAGCGGCGGCCGCGCGCGCGCCATGTCGGCGACCACCATGATTAAGTCTGCCGGAGTATTCTCGGCACATTCGAAAATCCGCGTAATCCATGTATCTGCCAGGCTGCGCTCTTGCTGGGCTTTTACTACTTCCATACTGACGCGACGCAGATTTTCGATTAGAGACAGACGCAGCATGCCCGGTAGCGCCCAGACCTCGCCTAACGTCAGCGGCGTCACCTGCTGATACGCCGCAATATAGCTGGTCAGGCTGGCCACGTCCCAGCGCCCGTCACCGTGGGCAATAGCTTCAGATGCGATATCGTAAATACGCGGGCAGTGGTGAGGCGATGCCAGGGACGGGAGGCCTTTGCCAAAGCTTTTTGGCAGATGCTGGCGGACAATGCGGATTTGTTCCTCAATCAGGTAGTAATTATCAAGCAGCCACTCACCCGCGGGCATGATGCTCGATTTTTTCCCGGCATTGAGCGCATAACAGTTTTGCGTGATCGCAGCCTCATTATCCCCCAGCCGTTTAAGAAGATAGTAAGGCAGCTTGTCCGGCGACAACTTATGAGTATGCGCCAGTTTCTGGCCGTAACGTTCCATCTGAGGCGTCGAAAACAGCTCTGAGCGCAAGCTATTTTCGCTTGTTGAGTCGTTGGCAGGAAACGGCACCAGTTCAGGGGCTTTCGTAGACATACGGGAGCGGCTAAACCATGCTCGGGGATTCATTTTCATAGCGTTGCTCTGATGCGACATTAACGCGCAGGAGCAGTTGCGAAATCAGTTCAGAAACGTTCTCTCAGGATGGGCGTAAGGCATCAGGGATTTAACAGCTGCCGGTCTTTATTTCAGTATAGAACACCGGTTTGTACGTGAGCCGGCGTAAGGGGTTAGCGTGGCGAGACAAAAAGGGCCTTACATCCCGGGCATAGCATTGCCTGCTTTAACCGAATCTTTGATGCAGGCTGGGGGGATTTTAAGCCGCAGATGGGGCAGGTGGCGGTGGACGTTCCACCGATGAGCTTCATTGCGTAATCGAGAAATGACATGATGATTAACCTTTCAATGAATGTGTTTCAGTCTACCACGTCTGGATAAAATTTAATCTATATAAAAACCTCCCCGTTTATATTTGCTGCTTCTCTCCCTCATCTCAGGCACAGCTGTAGTCCACTTCTGCCACAAAACTGCCCGCGACCCTCCTTTGACTTTCCCGAGGGAAGGGCGGACCGTCGTGCACTTCCCGAGAGCAAAGGCTATGATGCTTGCAGAAAATGACCAGCGTCAGCGCTATCCCAACGGAGAACGGGCCTGATGACGCTGAGGTATCATTCGTCCCCGGCGAGTCAGTATTCGTTTTAACTAAGAGGCGCGTATGTTAAAAGTCACTGCCGAAGATTTTATAAAACCCGAATGCGTTGAAATCGTTCTCCCTTTGTACCGGGAACTGGTATCGGCAACGAAGAAAGAGCCGCGCTGTATCGCTTATGATTTATATATTGATGAGAAGGATCCCGGACATTTCATTTTTATTGAGGAGTGGCCAGACCACGCGGCCCTCGACGCGCATTGCGCCAGCGAGCATTTCAGACGACTGGTCCCTTTAATCGACCAGCATAAGCGAAAAGACGCCCGCTATATCCTGATGAATTGCCGGGTGAATCCGGAGGAATAGCCAGGCCGGCGGTAATGCGGCGCCATCTTGTTGTTCAGGCGGCTCGCGGCGGGTCGATTTAAAGTCCGAATTATCTTCCCCGGTGATGGATGACCTGAGGCGGCTTTGGGCGAAGCGTCACTCACGACCGCCAACGCAACGCCGCTTCCGTTATTCTGCTCCCGCCGGAGCCTTGCGCCTTATTTCAATCATATGGACATAAAAGTCATGGAACTCCTGGTCCTGTTTGGCAACCATTTCAGGAGGCAATGATTTGCGCTCGTCTCTCCACTGCCTGAGCGCTTCCTCGCACTGCCGGTAAGCAGCGTCAACAATCTCAATGGCTGGCTTATCCGTTTTAATGAACGGGACCGTGTGATTATCAAGGCAGATTGATACGGGAGTGCCAAATTGCTCTGCTGATGCGCCGCCCGCGATAGCTCCCAGCAGCCAGCACATGTTCTGAAGCTTTTTTCTCATTACTCTCAACCTCTTAATAAGCCGAAGCAGCAAATTAGCACGGTAGGTCCTCGCTGTCCCCAGGGATAATAACCGTGGCGTTGGCTAAGCGTGATAATGGCGCGACCGAGGACGCGGCGTACGGGAAACGAAAAGGGGAGCATAATGCCGGAACAGGCGCTAACCATTGCGTCAGCGGGAGAATAATATTGCGTGGGAGGGATAGAAAATCAGCCAGAAAATATAATTAACTGGCTGATTTATTTACGTTAGCTGGTGGTATTGGCACTCTGCTTATGGAACAGCTCGCGGAATACCGGATAGATATCTTCCTGGTCGCGTATATGCTGCATGGCGAAGTTTTCAAAGGTCGCCTGCAGGTGTTCATATTCACGCCATAACGTCTGGTGGGCGCGACGGGTGATTTCAATATAGCTGTAGTAACGCACCACCGGCAGGATGTTCTTCGCCAGCAGTTCGTGACACAGCGGCGAGTCATCCGCCCAGTTATCGCCGTCCGACGCCTGCGCGGCATAGATATTCCACTGCGACGGGTCGTAGCGCGCTTTAACCACTTCATCCATCAGCTTCAGCGCGCTGGAGACGATCGTGCCGCCGGTTTCCTGCGAATAGAAAAACTCGTGTTCATCCACCTCTTTTGCCTGGGTATGGTGGCGGATATAGACCACCTCGACGTTTTTATAGGTCCGGCTGAGGAACAGATACAGCAGGATGTAAAAACGTTTGGCCATATCTTTGGTGACCTGATCCATGGAGCCGGAAACGTCCATCAGGCAGAACATCACCGCCTGGCTGGAGGGCTCGGGCCGTTTTTCATAATTCTTATAGCGCAGATCGAAGGTATCGATAAACGGCACGCGGTCAATCTTCGCCCGCAGCTCGGCTATCTCCTGACGCAGCCGCTCTTCTTCCAGCAGCTGTGCCGGTTCGCTTTTAGTGATGACGTCCAGATCCGCCTCCAGCGCGCGCAGCTCGCGTCGCTTACCGGCGGTCATGGCGGTACGTCGCGCCAGGGAGTTTTGCAGCGAACGCACCACGCTGATGTTAGCCGGGACTCCGTTAGCGGTAAAACCCGCCCGATGCGTTTTAAACTCGGTAAGCTGCCGCTGCTGGTTTTTCTTCAGATTCGGCAGGGCGAGATCCTCAAACAGCAGGTCGAGATACTCGTCTTTGGATATCTGAAAGACAAACCCATCCTCGCCTTCGCCATCGGCGCTGGCTTGCCCCTGGCCGCTACCTCCGCCGCCGCCGCCACCCTGCGGTCGTTCAATACGGTCATTTTGCACAAAATGGTCGTTGCCGGGATGCACGCGATTGCGCAGGCCGCCGCGACCCTGATGAAACATCGGTTCGTTGATATCATCCGTCGGAATAGAGACGGATTCTCCGCTCTCAATATCGGTCACCGAGCGCTTGTTGATCGCCTCGGAGATCGACTGTTTGATCTGCGCCTTGTAGCGACGCAAAAAGCGCTGGCGATTCACCGCACTTTTATTCTTCCCGTTCAGGCGCCGGTCTATAAACCAGGTCATATGCCCCCCGTACTGCATTTGCCAACCATACACGTCATACTTCAAGCCGCATTGTGCGTTGCTTACCCCGGACGCTTACCTGAGTAAACCTCCGGGGCTCCCTGCAACTCGAATTGTTGGTATCTCTTTTTTGCCCCGCAGCGATCGGGCTTGCCGCACGTCAGGACGATTTACGTACGCGCAAATACCATTCGCACAGCAAACGTACCTGCTTACGGGTGTAGCCTTTCTCCATCATCCGGTCGACGAAGTCATCGTGCTTTTTCTGCTCGTCGGTAGAGGTTTTGGCGTTGAACGAAATGACCGGCAGCAGCTCTTCGGTATTGGAGAACATTTTCTTCTCAATAACCGTGCGCAGTTTTTCGTAGCTGGTCCAGTTCGGGTTGCGTCCGCTGTTGTTTGCTCTGGCGCGCAGCACGAAGTTGACTATCTCATTACGGAAGTCTTTCGGATTGCTGATCCCCGCCGGTTTTTCAATTTTCTCCAGCTCCGCGTTCAGCGATTCACGGTCGAACAGCTGGCCGGTATCCGGATCGCGGTATTCCTGATCCTGAATCCAGAAATCCGCATAGGTGACATAGCGGTCAAAAATGTTCTGCCCGTATTCGGAGTAGGATTCGAGATAGGCGGTCTGGATCTCTTTACCGATAAACTCGGCATATTTCGGAATAAGATAGCCTTTGAGGAATTCCAGGTAGCGCTCCGACTGCTCCTGCGGGAACTGCTCGCGCTCAATTTGCTGTTCCAGGACGTAGAACAGATGAACCGGGTTAGCGGCAACCTCGGCATGATCAAAGTTAAATACCCGCGACAATATTTTAAAGGCGAAGCGGGTGGAGAGACCGTTCATACCTTCGTCGACGCCGGCATAATCGCGATACTCCTGGTAGGATTTCGCTTTCGGGTCGGTATCTTTCAGGCTCTCGCCGTCATAGACGCGCATTTTGGAGTAAATGCTCGAGTTTTCCGGCTCTTTCAGGCGCGACAGAATCGAGAAGCGCGACAGCGTTTCAAGGGTGCCAGGTGCGCAGGGCGCATGGGTCAGCTCGCTGTTATTCAGCAGTTTTTCATAAATACGCATCTCTTCAGAAATGCGCAGGCAATAAGGCACCTTGACGATATAGACGCGGTCGAGGAAGGCCTCATTGTTTTTGTTATTACGGAAGGTCACCCACTCAGATTCGTTCGAGTGCGCGAGGATAATCCCGTTAAACGGCAGGGCGGAAATCCCTTCGGTGCCGTTATAGTTTCCTTCCTGAGTGGCGGTCAGCAGCGGATGCAGCACCTTAATCGGCGCTTTGAACATCTCGACGAATTCCATAATCCCCTGGTTGGCGCGGCACAGGGCGCCGGAATAGCCGTAGGCATCCGGATCGTTCTGGGCGTAGTGCTCCAGCTTGCGAATATCAACCTTACCGACCAGGGCAGAGATATCCTGGTTGTTCTCATCGCCGGGTTCGGTTTTGGCGATGGCAACCTGCTCCAGAATCGACGGCCACACCTTGATGACGCGGAATTTGGTGATATCGCCGCCAAACTCATGCAGACGCTTGGCCGCCCACGGCGACATGATGGTGCCGAGATAGCGGGTTGGTACGCCATATTCCTTCTCGAGGATCTGCGCATCTTCCCGCGGATTAAACAAGCACAGAGGATGGTCGTTCACCGGGCTGCGCTCGCCGTTCGCGCTCAGCACGTAAACCGGTACGCGCTGCATTAATGATTTCAGACGCTCGGCAAGGGATGATTTACCGCCGCCCACCGGCCCCAGCAGATACAGAATCTGTTTCTTCTCTTCCAGACCTTGCGCAGCATGCTTCAGGTAAGAAACGATCTGTTCAATGGCATCTTCCATACCGTAAAACTCTTCAAATGCCGGATAGCGTGCGACAACCCGGTTTGAAAAGAGACGGGACAGCCTTGGCTCCAGGGCCGTATCGACCATTGCGGGTTCACCAATGGCCATCAGCAGCCTTTCTGCCGCGTTGGCATAAGCACTGCGATCTTGCCGGCAGATGGTAAGAAACTCCTGCAGTGTGAACTCTTCGTCCTTGGCAGCTTCATAACGCTGGCGATAGTGATCGAATATATTCATGGCATGCCGTCCTTTCGTATTTAGCACAAGTTGAGAGCGTTCATATGAATAGTGGGTGCTCCCGGAAGAGGCAAGCAGAGCGCGACGTCTACAGATTCTCCAGCAACCCTTATGCCAGGTTGTCGACAAGATTAAGATAACGTGCCCTGCAATGACATCTTCTAAATTAAAGCGTAGATGCATTTAGAAAACTTGCATGCAGCGAAAAATCAATTTCAATGACATATCAATAACTCATCCTAAAAAAGGCCGCTTTTTCGCACGTCCTGCCGGGGGCCTTCATCGTGTTGTCATGAAGCTGCAGGTCCGAAACCCTGTATTGATGAGCGGGGGAGTCATTTTTTGTAATGACGGGTAAAGAATTTGAGGCATGAGGGCTACGACGTTAAACTGCCTGCGCGGATTATTTGACAAACGGGAATATGGATTGTGAAGAAGATCAAATCTCTGGCACCAGGCGTGTGCCTTTTGGCTTGTGTGTCGGCAGCGCACGCCGACGGGAAGTTAACGCTGGGGGCCGGCGTGGGTATCGTCGAAAGCCCGTATAAGCAATATGACGTCGATGTTTACCCGGTGCCGGCAATCAGCTACGAGAGCGACAGCTTTTGGTTCCGTGGCTTAGGCGGCGGTTACTACTTATGGAATGACGAGAGCGATAAGCTGTCGGTTACCGCCTACTGGTCGCCGATGTACTTTAAGCCGGGCGACAGCGACAGCGAACAGATGCGTAAGCTGGATCGGCGTAAATCGACGATGATGGCCGGGCTGTCTTATGTCCACAACACCCCGTATGGCTTCCTGCGTACCACCCTCGCCGGCGATACGCTGGATAAAAGCAACGGGATTACCTGGGACATGGCCTGGCTCTATCGCTACACCAACGGCAACCTGACCTTAACGCCGGGTATCGGCGTGGAGTGGAGCAGCGACAACCAGAACGAATACTACTACGGCGTTTCGAAGCGCGAATCCGATCGCAGCGGTATGCGCAGCTACGACCCGGATAGCAGCTGGAACCCGTATCTCGAACTGTCGGCAAACTATCGCTTCCTCGGCGACTGGAGCGTATACGGCGCGGCGCGCTACACCCGCCTCTCCGACGAAATCACCGACAGCCCGATGGTGGACAAATCCTGGAGCGGTTTGATCTCCACCGGGATCACCTACACTTTCTGATTGTGCATCTTTATAGACACATCTGTGCATCAAAACAGGGCGTAGCGCCCTGTTTTGCATTACGGTGGTGCAATAAGCGACGGGAGGTAGCGATGACGGTAAAAATGGGCCGCTTTGGCGACCAGCAGGCGGTTCCTGCCATCGGGCAGGGGACCTGGTATATGGGACAAAACGGCGCGCATCGCTCGCAGGAAGTGGCTGCACTGCGAGCGGGCGTTGAGCTCGGGCTGACGGTTATCGATACCGCCGAAATGTATGCCGACGGCGGGGCGGAAGAGGTGGTGGGCGAGGCGCTTCGCGGCCTGCGCGACCGCGTGACGCTGGTTTCCAAAGTCTATCCGTGGCACGCCGGTGGGCGCAGGATGCGCGAGGCCTGTGAAGCTAGCCTGCGTCGTCTGAAGAGCGATTATCTCGATCTCTATCTGCTGCACTGGCGGGGTGATTTCTCGCTGGCAGAAACCGTCGAGGCGATGGAGGCGCTGGTTGCTCAGGGCAAAATTCGCCGCTGGGGCGTCTCCAATCTCGATACCGACGATATGCAGGCGCTGTGGCAGGTGCCCGGAGGCAGACGCTGCGCGACCAACCAGGTGCTGTATCATCTGGCATCGCGCGGCATTGAACACGATCTGCTGCCGTGGTGTCAGCAGCAGCAGCTGCCGGTTATGGCCTACAGCCCGCTGGCCCAGGCCGGTCGCCTGCGCGATGGCTTAATGAATCATCCCGCCCTCAGCAGCCTGGCGCTGGAAAAGGGCGTCACGGTCGCGCAGCTCCTGTTAGCGTGGGTAATCAGCCACAAAGGGGTGATGGCGATTCCAAAGGCCGGAAGCATCGCGCACGTTAAAGAGAACGCGGCCGCGCTCGAGGTGGTGCTGGATGAGAACGATATCGCGGTGATGGAAAGGGCCTTTCCGGCGCCGGGGCGCAAAACGCCCTTAGATATGGTGTAAAGGCGCTGATTTTACAAAGACATCTGCGGGTTTCGTTGATGGATATCAATGCTCAGTTGTGATTATCCTTTTAAAGATAAAAGAAAAAGGAGAATGACATGACTGAACCTAACAAGCCTCTGGACGTGAAGCTGGCTTTTCCCCTCTGGAAAGCCGCCCTGACAATCCTGTTCGGCGCAATTATCTGGTTTACCCCTCCCCCTGAAGGGTTGGCCATTCATGCATGGCAAATGTTTGCTATTTTTGCCGCAACGATCTTTGCCATCATCCTGAAGGTGATGCCGATGGGGGCGGTGACGATGATTGCGCTGATCGTCTCCGCATTTTTAGGGGTGACGCCTCTCTCGCCGGGTAAAAGCGACAAAATCGCGGCGCTTTCCGGGTTTGCCAACGGTACGATCTGGTTGATTGGTATCGCGATGTTCATCTCCCGGGCGGTGATTAAGACGGGGCTGGGCAAGCGGGTGGCGCTGTGGTTTATTTCCAAATGCGGTTCAAGCATGCTGGGCGTAGCCTATGGTCTGGCCCTGTCTGACGTTGTCCTGGGGCCGGGCATTCCCTCGGCGTCGGCGAGGGGCGGCGGCATTATGTATCCTATTACGCAGTCCATTGCGACCGCATACCAGTCGGAACCTGGCGCGACGGCCAGAAAAGCCGGCGCCTTTTTAATGCTCTGCGTTTCTCAGATTGACGCCATTGTCTGTACGATGTTTTTAACGGCGATGGCGGGTAACCCGCTGATAGCCGAACTGGCGAGAAGCCAGGGCATTGAAATCACCTGGACGACCTGGTTTGTCGGCGCGATCGTGCCGGGGATTGCCTCTTTGATCCTGCTGCCGCTGGTGCTGTACGCTATTTATCCGCCGCAGCTGAAGAAAACGCCGGAAATTCCCGCGATCGCCAGAGAAGAGCTGCGCAAAATGGGGCCGATGTCGCTGGCGGAAAAAATCCTCGCGCTTGATTTTGTCCTGCTGATCTTGCTTTGGACGGTGGGCGACATTTTCTTTGCCATTCCCGCCACCCTTTCCGCGTTTATTGGGCTGATGGTGCTGCTGGTCAGCAATATCATGTCGTGGAAAAACATTATTGAAGAAAAAACGGCCTGGGATACGATGTTCTGGTTCGCCGTACTGGTGATGATGGCCAACGCGCTCAACAAGTACGGCATGATTAGCTGGATATCGGAGCGGATTGTCGGCTATGTCGGCCACTTCGAGTGGATAACGGTCTTCTTACTGCTGGTCGCGGTCTATTTCTATACCCGCTATTTCTTCGCCTCGGCGATGGCGCATATTTCCGCTATGTACCTGGCGTTTCTGGCCGTTGCCGTTTCCGTCGGCGTGCCGCCGCTTTTCGCCGCCCTGGTGCTGGGCTATACCTCGAACCTGTCGATGGGGCTGACGCAGTACTCTGGCGGCCCGGGGCCCGCTCTGTTTGGTTCCGGCTATAACACCACGGGTCAGTGGTGGGGCGTCAGTTTCGTGGTGTCGATTGCGTCTATCTTCATCTGGCTGGTGCTGGGGGGCGCGTGGATGAAGCTGGTGGGGTTCTGGTAACGGAACAACGTCGCATGCGGCATCAGTAAAAAAACAGGGCGATTGCGCCCTGTTTTTGATCCCGCGTCTCCGGTTCAGGAGCGCAGCGGCATTAGCCTCTTTTCGCGACGCGGATAGTTTGCGCCAGGCGAGACGGTTTTTCTTCGCTGGCTTTCTGCGATCCGGTGACGCAGCAGGTTTCGACGCAAACGAAGGTTTTGTAGCCGTCGTCCGGCATATCGCCCATGCTCACGGAAAGCGCCGGGCCAGGGTTCCAGCCCACCACGTTGTTGTTATGGTGATGAATAACGTCAATGCTGCGGTTCAGCGCGCCGTCGTGAATAACGCTGCAGGCATCCGCGTTCAGATAGACGCGGTCGGTACGATCCGGGAAGGTCTCCTCGCCGTGGCTTAGCACGCCTTCCTGCGCGTTGTTAACCTTATCAATATAGCGATCGCCCAGGCCGCTGACTTTCACCGCCGCGATATCCCCGACGTTGAAGTAGGTATGCAGGGCGGAGGTGGTTTCAAATTCGCCGTGCGCTTCCAGTTCGATTTCGCAGGTTTTACCCAGCTTGAAGCGCGCGTAGAGCGTAAATTCGTGCGGCCAGTACTGCCGGGTCTTATCGCTGCTTTTCAGTTCGAAGGTCAGCATCACGCCGCTTTCATCTTCATTGTGACCTTTCAGCGTCCACGGCAGGTTGCGCGCAAAGCCGTGGGCAGGAAGACCCTGCTGCGCCGCCGGGCCAAACCACGGCCAGCAAACCGGCACGCCGCCGCGCAGCGCGATGCCGCTTTTAAACGGGGTGTTTGCGCTGAGCCACAGAACTTCTTCTTCGCCGGCAGGTTTCCAGGAGAGCAGGTGGGCGCCCTGGAAGGCGACGGAAGCTTTAACTTGCGGATGGTCAACGACAATCAGGTCGAGGTCGTCAAGCTGGCGGCGGGAGAGGACAGGAGTAACTTGTTCAATAACCGGGAGAGCAAAAATTTTGTTAATCATGGTGCAATCCTTGGTGTACAGGTACTGAGTTAAGCCATAAAAAAAGGCGACCGAAGTCGCCTTTTTGGATCAGGTTCTCATCTCAACTTATTTGGAGATGTGAGCGATCAGGTCCAGAACTTTGTTGGAGTAACCAGTTTCGTTGTCGTACCAGGAAACCAGTTTCACGAAGTTGTCGTTCAGGGCGATACCTGCTTTAGCATCGAACACGGAAGTGCAAACTTCGCCGTTGAAATCGGTAGATACAACGTCGTCTTCGGTGTAGCCCAGAACGCCTTTCATTGCGCCTTCGGAAGCAGCTTTGATGGCTTTCTTAATTTCTTCATAAGAAGCAGCTTTTTCCAGACGAACGGTCAGGTCCACAACGGATACGTTCGGAGTAGGAACGCGGAACGCCATACCGGTCAGTTTGCCATTCAGTTCTGGCAGTACTTTACCTACTGCTTTAGCAGCACCGGTAGAGGACGGGATGATGTTCTGGGATGCGCCGCGGCCGCCGCGCCAGTCTTTGTGAGACGGGCCATCAACGGTTTTCTGAGTAGCGGTAGTCGCGTGAACGGTGGTCATCAGCGCTTCGACGATGCCGAAGTTGTCGTTGATAACTTTAGCCAGCGGTGCCAGGCAGTTAGTGGTGCAGGATGCGTTAGAAACGATGTCCTGGCCTTCGTATTTGTCAAAGTTAGCGCCTTTAACAAACATCGGAGTGTTGTCTTTGGACGGGCCAGTCAGAACGACTTTTTTCGCGCCAGCAGTGATGTGTTTACGAGCGGTTTCGTCAGTCAGGAACAGACCAGTTGCTTCAGCAACGATGTCAACGCCAACTTCGTCCCACTTCAGGTTAGCCGGATCGCGTTCAGCGGTAACACGGATTTTTTTACCGTTAACGACCAGATGACCGTCTTTCACTTCAACGGTACCGTTGAAACGGCCGTGAGTGGAGTCATACTTCAGCATGTAAGCCATGTAGTCAGCGTCTAACAGGTCGTTGATTGCAACGATCTCGATGTCAGAACGTTCTTGAGCAGCACGGAAAACAATGCGACCGATACGGCCAAAACCGTTGATACCTACTTTGATAGTCATATATTCCACCAGCTATTTGTTAGTGAATAAAAGGTTGCCTGTAAAATTACAAAAACCTTACGCAGCGTCAAGCGGAATCGTGTCAATCATTGCGACAAATCAATCCAGAGCACACCTTTGCGCGATTGATTTGCCTCACTCTCCCTTTGAGCCCAATTCCATATGGGGACTGCGCGCGGAATTTTAAAGGTCATTAAAGATAAAAATGTGATTTATGTCACAATTATCTAGCTGCCCATCGGCATCGAATAAGTTTAGAACAAAAGTCCACGCTTCATTGTTAATGTTTTGTTAGAATCGAGCAGTTAAAGTTGTCCTTTCACAGCGAGAAGCATGCACATGTCGAATAAACCCTCCTCGGACGAGCTCAAAAAAGAGTTGAGCGAGATGCAGTTTTACGTGACGCAGAATCACGGCACCGAGCCGCCGTTCACCGGCCGACTGCTCCACAACAAACGAGACGGCGTCTACCACTGCCTGGTGTGCGACGCGGCGCTGTTTCACTCGCAAACCAAGTACGATTCGGGCTGCGGCTGGCCGAGCTTTTTTGAGCCGGTAAGCGACGAGGCCATTCGCTATCTGAACGATTACTCTCACGGTATGCAGCGCACGGAAATTCGCTGCGGTAAGTGCGATGCTCACCTCGGACACGTCTTCCCGGATGGTCCGCAGCCGACCGGCGAGCGTTTTTGCGTAAATTCGGCCTCGTTAAGCTTCAGCGACGATGATAATGGCGAGCAGATCAAGGGCTAAAGAAACGATTCAGCAAATTATTCCAATGCGGAGTTGAGCGGACGATGGATATCGAGCAAATTATCGACAGTATGACCCCGGAAGTTTATCAGCGTCTGGCCACGGCGGTGGAGCTGGGAAAATGGCCGGATGGGGTGGCGTTAACCCCGGAGCAGAAAGAGAACAGCCTGCAGCTGGTGATGCTGTGGCAGGCGCGACACAACGTCCAGGCCCAGCATATGACGATCGATACCAACGGGCAGATGGTGATGAAGAGCAAGCAGGAGCTAAAAGTGGAGTTCGGCATTTCGCCAGAACCTATTGTGACGTTTAAATCCTGATCGGCTCGCGCGGGTATGCTGCTTACGCAGGCCCGGCGGGTTTCGCCGCCGGGCGCTGAAGCTTTACGGACCGGTTACTTCTTGTTCATCATCGCTTTAAGATCGGCAAAAGGGTTATATTTCGCGTCGCCGACGCTCTTTTGCGCGTCTTCGCCCGCCACCACCGTTGAACCATACTGATCGGCTTCCGTGTACTTGGAATGCTCGTGGTCGTGACAGTACAGGCACAGCATCTCCCAGTTACTGCCATCTTCCGGGTTGTTGCCGTGATCGTGATCGATATGGTGCACCGTCAGCTCACGCAGATTCGAATAGACAAATTCACGGGAACAGCGTCCGCAGACCCACGGGAAGAGTTTTAACGCCTTTTCGCGATAACCGACTTCCAGACGGGCGTAGTTTTTGGGGATAAAAGCCATAAAGCCCCATGCCTCCTGTAGCAAATGAAAAGCTGCGCCAAAACCTGGCGCCGCCGATTGCGACAATCATAACCTATCGCCGGACGCGACACACCTCATCTCCTTCAGGGCGCCGCGTCCCGCGCTGCGGGCGGTAACGATCCTGAGGTTAGTGTTTAATCCCTAACGACTCGGCCAGCTGTTTGGCCAGCTGGTTTTGCTCATCGGCGCCGTACTCCCAGAACATCGCGCCTGCCAGCCCCTTACTCTTGATATAGTCGGCTTTGAGCGCAACGGAGCGTGGGTTTTCGTAGGACAGCGCAAACAGCGCCTTGCCGTCCGCCGACTGCACCGACAGCCACGGCACCTTCGCCTGGTCATCCCAGTGCTCGCTAAAGCGCTGGCGCGGATCGTTAAGCAGCTTCGCGACGATATCGTTGTACTTTACGTAGGTATCTTTGCTCAGATCGAAGCCCAGGGATTTGAACAGCGCGATCTGCTCGGTTCCGAACCAGGGCTGAGTCACGGGATTTTTCTGCGCATCGGGTTTGCTCCAGTCGATGCCCGGCTCAACCGCCCGTTTTGGCACCCGACCATAGAAACCAATGCCGAGGTTCATCTGGCCCGGCTTCAAACCGGCGGCAAGATAGTTATTAACCACAAAATCGGCGCTGTACTTATCCGCCGCCACCACCGTCGGCCACCGGGTTGAGTCGTACAGATTAGAGTTGAAGTACTGGGTGCCGTAGGCCATGTCGTAGGTCATCAGGTTGATGTAATCCAGCAGCGGGGCGATAGCTTTGACATCGACCCAGCTTTTGGGGCTTTCGGCGTTGGCTCCCACGGCGATGGTCACCAGCTTTTTCTGGCCAAATGCGGCCCGCAGCTCCTTCAGCAGCGCGGTAAAGTTATCGCGATCGGCCGGCTGGCTGGCAACCAGTCCCCACGCGCCGTTGACCGGATACTCCCAGTCGAGGTCGATACCGTCCAGGCCATACTGCGCGACGATCTCCTGCGCAGAGCGGATAAACGCCGCGCGGCTCTCCTCGCTGGCCGCCGCGCCGGAAAATCCGCGTGCGCCCCAGCCGCCAACGGAAAGCAGAACCTTCAGCTCCGGGTTCTGCTGGCGCAGCGCGGGGATTTTGCGCAAATCAGCCTGTACTTTTGGCGACAGCCAAATTTGATGCAGCCTGGCAGGGTCTTTTAACGCCGCGTTGGTTTCATCCTTTTCGTCGTTGTAGACCAGGCCAAAGGAGTAGTTGAGATGGGTAATCTGGCGCACGTCCAGTTTATCGATATCGCCGCCCGGCCCGGCGGTCACGTCGCCGCCGCCGTTAAAATAGCCGACGGACATCAGGGAGTGAGCAGAGACAACTGAGGCGAAAAGCAGGGGTAATGCTGCCAGTAAAGGCAAAAGTTTCATGGACGATCCTCTTTGACATTAAAAAAAGCAAACACGCCACGGGAATGGCGTGGCGAAAAAAAAGCCCGCCCACACTATCAGCAATAGCCTGTTGAATCTGCGAGTTTGCTCAATGAATCGCTCAGAGGAGGCGCAAAGAAGTGGCCCGAAGCGGCGGCTTCGGGCGAAGGATCAGGCCTGGGTTTCCAGCCAGTCGCTGAGGGTATAGAGCGTCGCGCCGGCGGCGGCCATAGCCATAAAGGCGTGGGCGCTGTCCTGCGGCTGGATATTGACGCCGCGACAGCCGTCGGTAATCACGTTAACGCGATATCCGAGGTCGAGCGCGTCCAGCACCGTAAACTGAACGCAGTAGTCGGTCGCCAGACCCAGCACGATCAGTTCGGCGATCCCGCGCGCGCGCAGCCAGTCGTCGAGCTGGGTTTTGTGGCGATGACCGTTGTCGAAAAAGGCGCTATAGCTGTCGATCGCCGGATTTTCGCCCTTGTGGAACACGGCGGAGATATCCTGCTGCTGAAGCAGCGGATGCAGCTCCGCCCCGGCGCTATGCTGCACGCAGTGATCCGGCCAGAAGGTCTGCGCAAGGCCATCGAGTTCGCCCTGCGAGTAGGGCTCGGCCTGATGCTGGCTGGCGAAGCTGCCGTGGTTTGCCGGATGCCAGTCCTGGCTGGCAACGACTATTTCGCCGCGCGCCAGGCTCCAGTCGATCAGCCGGTTGGCGACATCAACGGTGCTATCGCCCTGCGGAACGGCGAGCGCGCCGCCCGCGCAAAAATCATTTTGTAAATCAACCAACAGCAGGGCACGATTGGTCATCACAAGCTCCTTACTCATCGGGAGTCAGCTCACCGCGCAGGTTTTCCTGCATCAGGCGGCGAATGGCCTCAACGTTCAGATTCTGGCTCAGCAGGTAGTGCAGCTTGGTCAGCGTCGCCTCGACGGTCATGTCGAAACCGCCGATCACGCCCGCCTGGGCGAGGGCGTTGCCGGTGGCATAGCCGCCCATGTTGACCTTGCCGGACATGCATTGCGTCAGGTTAATCACCACAATTCCGCGCTGGCTGGCTTCGGTCAGAACCCGAATAAACTCGCCGTTCTGCGGGGCGTTACCGACGCCATAAGAGCGTAGGATCAGCGCCTTCACCGGCTGGCGGAGAAAATTGCGCACCACGTCGGCGGAGATCCCCGGATAAATCGTCACCACGCCGATCGGCTGCGGCGTAATCGGGTGCACGATCAGTTCGCCCACGCCGTGCGGCGCCGGCGGCGTCCCGAGGCGGCGGATATGGATCCCGGCCTCCAGCAGCGGCGCCAGATTCGGAGAAGCAAAGGCGTTGAACCCGTCGGCATGGGCTTTAGTGGTGCGGTTGCCGCGATACAAACAGTTGTTGAAAAACAGCGCCACTTCGTTAATCGGGTAATTTGCGGCGACGTACAGCGCGTTCAGCAAATTGATCTGCCCGTCGGAGCGCAGCTCGGCTAGCGGAATTTGTGACCCTGTCACAATTACCGGTTTGCCCAGATTCTCCAGCATGAACGACAGCGCCGAGGCGGTAAACGCCATGGTGTCGGTTCCGTGGAGGATCACGAAGCCATCATACTCATCATAGTGGGCGCGAATATCTTCCGCGATATGCTGCCAGTCTTCCGGCGTCATGTCGGACGAATCCATCAGCGGGGCATATTCGTGAATAGTAAAGTCCGGCATCTCCGGACGGTGGAACTCAGGCATCAGCGCGAGCTGACGCTGCAGGTGGCCGGAGACGGGAATATAGCCGTGTTCGGAGCGCTGCATACCGATGGTCCCACCGGTGTAGGCAACGTAAATCGATTTCTTGTGCATAGCATCGCTTAGGTTGTACGTAGACAGGCGCAGTATAAGGTGGTCGGGGAAAAAATACAGCGTATATACCCGTACCCGTCATACTTCGAGCTGCAGATGCGTTGGCGGCGCTTACTCACCCGGTCACATAGTGGCCTATGCTCCCGGGGATTCGCTCGCTTGCCGCGTGATTCGGCCTACGGCCTCACCCCTTCGGGGCCAGCGCAAGCGCTGTTCAAAACGGTTAACCGTTTTGTCATGCAACTCGAATTATTTAGGGTATACCCGGTATTCGGGTTACTGCTGTGCTGGCTGCCCGGTCACATAATTAGCCTATGCTCCCGGGAATTCGCTCGCTTGCCGCGTGATTCGGCCTCCGGCCTCACCCCTTCTGGGCCAGCGCAACGAATTATTTAGGGTATACCTGCTATTGCGGGGGAAAAATAAAACCCCGGCCGATAGCCGGGGTTTGTTGTCGAACGGGGCGGGCTAGCGGATATTGGCGCAGGTTAAGCAGAAGGCGTAGCGGTTCTGCGGATCGTTAAATGCCGCCAGCTTGTCGCTTTCGGCCTTCACCGCATCGGCGGCTGCCGCGACGGGGGCGGGCAGCCAGGCCTGCAGCGCTGCCGGCAGCGACGCGCGAACGGAACCGGTCAGGCTATCAACCACCATTGAGAAGAAGGTCGGATCTTCCTGGTAGTAGTTAATGTGCCACTGTTTCAGCTTCGCCAGCTCTGCGGCTTTCGTCACCGCATCATCGAAGTCGCCGAGGCTATCAACCAGGCCGTTGGCCTTGGCATCTTCGCCGGTCCAGACGTGGCCCTGGGCAATCTGGTCAACTTTCTCCGGGGTACTCTTACGCGCGTTAGCAACCAGCGTAATAAAGCGCTTATAGCCGTTCTCAATGCTCAGCTGCATCATTTGCTGCACTTCAGGCGGCAAGGATTTGGTGGTTGAGACATCCGCCAGCGGCGAAGTGGACACGCCGTCGGTATGTACGCCGATGGAGCCCAGGGTATTTTCAACGGTGTTGATCACGCCAAAGATGCCGATGGAGCCGGTGAGGGTGCTCGGGTTCGCCACGATGTAATCCGCCGGGGTGGAAATCCAGTAGCCGCCGGATGCCGCCATGCCGCCCATAGAAACTACCACCGGTTTGCCCGCCGCTTTCGCCGCGGCCAGCTCTTCGCGAATCACTTCCGAAGCGCTGACGCTGCCGCCAGGGCTGTTAACGCGCAGCACGATGGCTTTCACCTTCGGATCGAGGCGCGCATCGCGGATCTGGGCCGCCGTGGTATCGCCGCCGACGTTGCCCGGCGTTTCTTCACCGTCCATGATCGCGCCGTTCGCGAAGATAACCGCAATTGCGGCACCCTGGTCGGACGGTGTCTTAACGCTGTAATCGTAATAGCTGATGGCGCGATAGTTGTTATCCGCTTTGCTCCAGCCAAACTGTTTGGTCAGCGCCTTTTCGATATCGGTAGAGGTTGCCAGCTCATCAACCAGCTTGCTGTCCAGGGCGTATTTCGCCGTATCGCCGTCGACCTTGCGCAGGCCGTCGAGCACGCCCTGGGCGCCGGGGAACAGCTGCTGGGCGGTGATCTGCCGGTTGGCGGCGATGGTATTGAGATAGTTCTGCCACAGCTCGCCTATCCAGCGGCTGTCGGCTTCACGGGCGGCCGGGGACATATCGTCGCGGATAAACGGCTCGACCGCTGACTTATAGGTTCCGACGCGGAAAACGTGGGTGGACACCTTCAGCTTATCGAGCAGCGACTTGTAGTACAGGCCGTTGGTGGCAAAACCGTGCAGGTCAACTTCGCCCTGCGGCGAGAGCCAAATTTTATTGGCGAAGCTTGCCAGATAGTACTGCCCCTGGCTGTAGCTGCTGCCGATGGCGTAGACCGGCTTGCCGCTATCGCGGAATTCGCGCAGCGCTTTGCCGATGTACTGCATCGACGGCTGGTCACCGCCGGCAAAATTCTTCAGATCCAGCACGATGCCGGTGATATTGCGGTCGTCTTTCGCCTGACGGATGGTTTGTACGATATCAAACAGCGAGTTTTCCTGCAGGCGGTCCGAGCTGGCGCCAAACAGCTGGCGGCCAATCACGCCAAGCTTGCTGCTGGCCGAAGGCTTGTCGACCACTACGCCGGTAATATCCATCAGCAGCGCGCCGCGAGCGGCATGCTCCGTGGTGGTACTGCTGAACTGCGCCCAGATGCCGATGCAAACCAGCACCAGCAGCAGGAAAACCAGGTTTAGCGCGAGCTGACGAACAAAATTAAGTACTCGCCACGTCCATTTAAAAAATCCGGCAATCAGTCGCCAAAGGGTTCGCATGTATTCTCCCTAACATTATAAAAAGTGGGCTAACCGCAGGGGCTGCCGCGTCTGGCTATCCTAAAGAGACCATCGGCGCTTGTCAGCAGGAATCACCCGTCGGGCTGTAACAAAATTCGTGAGCATGTTAATTTTATGAAAAATAACCTCACAGGAGTCACATAGATGGATGCTCTCGACCTACTGGTTAACCGCCGCAGCGCCTCACGCCTGGCTGAACCGGCTCCGGCCGGCGAACAGCTGGAAAATATTCTCCGCGCCGGCCTGCGCGCCCCGGATCACGGGACATTACAGCCGTGGCGGTTCTTTATTATTGCCGATGAAGGGCGCGAGCGCTTCAGCCAGCTGTTGGAAAAAGGCGCGCTGGCCGCCGGGCAGGATGAAAAGGGCGTAGAGAAAGCGCGCAGCGCGCCGTTCCGGGCGCCGTTGATTATCACCGTGGTTGCCCGCTGTGAGGATCATCCGAAGGTGCCTAAGTGGGAGCAGGAGATGTCGGCGGGCTGTGCGGTCATGGCGATGCAGATGGCCGCGCTCGCTCAGGGATTCAACGGTATCTGGCGCAGCGGGGCGTTAACCGAAAGCGCCATCGTGCGTGAAGGTTTTGCCTGCCGCGAACAGGATAAAATCGTCGGTTTCCTCTATCTGGGCACGCCGCTGCTTAAAGCATCAACCAGCATCGCCGTCGCCGATACCGCGCCGTTCGTCGTGCGTTTCTGAGCATGAATTGCCCGGCAGGCGCTTGCCGCCGGGCTGCCTTACTGACTACTTCTGCTGTTTCGCAAACTCATCTTTCGCTTTCTGCAGCTGCTGCTGGAAAGCCGGATTGGTATGCAGCGTCGCCACTACCGCTGAGCCGACAATGCGCGCGGCATCGACGTCGCTTTGCCAGTGATAGCCGCAGATGACCCGGCTCTCGCCGAGCTCGTAGCCGCGCTTGAGAATTTCATTCTGCCGCTGCGGGTTAACTTCGGCCAGTACCAGCGCCGTGGCCCAGCCGATAGAGGTGTGGCCGGAAGGATAGGAGCCGTTTTTCGACAGCTTATCCTGCTCGGTGGTGTTGCAGGTGGCAACGCCGTAAAACGCGAACGGACGAATGCGCATGTACTTCTCTTTCGCCCCGCGGGTTGCGAGGTCGCCGGCATCTTCAATCATATTGGTCAGCAGCTTGTGCAGCGCCGGCGCGTCTTTTTCGGTGATCGGGGAGCCGAATGCGCCGGAGAAGGCGTTCGCCACGCCGCCTGCGCTAAGGTTTGCGTCCTCTGCCGCCAGCTTACCGCGCTCGGTCGCCCGCAGCAGACGTCCTTTCTCATACATGGCCTGATCGTTTAAAAAGGCAATACTGCCCACTTCCGGCGGTGGCGGCAGGAGCGCCAGGCTATCGATGGCCTGCGCATTTTTCAGGTAATAGAGGTCAGGTTTGGTCGTGGCATCGTTACCCGTTGCCACCAGGGCAAAAGCGTTAACGGAGAAGAGGCCTGCCAGGCAAAGGGCGAGAACGCGCTTTTTCATCAAAATTTCCTTTCGTTGTTATCTGTCCAGAGAGAGCAGAACGTTTCTTTGTCACATTTCTGTCATCTTTTAGTAAAAGTTAAAATGCCGTTAAAAAAATGGCTCCCTATCGCAAAATCGCATATTTGTGTGCTTAATGAGCAACTATTCGCGATTTCAGACTGTCGTACTTACCACCTCGACGTTTGGGCGCTACCATAGCGGGATTGCAATGACAGGAGATGTCCATGAGCGAGCAAGCTATTCGTTTAACGCAATACAGCCACGGAGCCGGTTGCGGGTGTAAAATTTCCCCTAAAGTGCTGGAAACTATCCTTAAAAGTGACCAGGCAAAATTTATTGACCCCAACCTGCTGGTGGGCAATGAAACCAGCGACGATGCGGCGGTCTATGACCTGGGTAACGGCACGTCCATCATCAGCACGACCGACTTTTTTATGCCGATTGTCGATAGTCCGTTCGACTTTGGGCGCATTGCCGCGACTAACGCCATCAGCGATATTTTCGCTATGGGCGGCAAACCGATTATGGCGATAGCCATCCTCGGCTGGCCGATTAACACCCTGGCGCCGGAAATCGCCCGCGAAGTGGTTGACGGCGGCCGTTTCGCCTGCCAGCAGGCGGGGATCTCTCTGGCCGGCGGCCACTCCATTGACGCGCCTGAGCCTATTTTCGGTCTCGCGGTGACCGGCGTGGTGCCCACCGAACGTATCAAGAAAAACAGCACCGCCGAGGCGGGATGCCGGCTGTTCCTCACCAAACCGCTGGGGATCGGCGTGCTGACGACCGCCGAGAAAAAATCGCTGCTCAAGCCTGAGCATCAGGGGCTGGCTACCGAAACCATGTGTCAGATGAACCTCGTCGGCTCCGCATTTGCCAATATTGATGGCGTGAAGGCGATGACCGACGTCACCGGTTTTGGTCTGCTTGGGCACCTGAGCGAAGTGTGCCGCGGGGCGGGCGTACAGGCGCAGCTGAACTATGCCGACATCCCGAAACTGCCGGGCGTGGAAGAGTACATTCTCGCCGGCGCGGTTCCCGGCGGCACCGGGCGGAATTTTGCCAGCTACGGCCACCTGATGGGCGAAATGCCGCCGGAGTGGCGCGATCTGCTGTGCGATCCGCAAACCTCCGGCGGCCTGCTGCTGGCGGTATCGCCGGAAGCCGAAGCCGAGGTCCGCGCGGCGGCCGAGGCGTCCGGCGTGACGCTGGCCGCTATCGGCGAGCTGGTTACCGCCCGCGGCGGACGCCCCATGATCGAGATCCGTTGATTACATGCGGCTGTTTATTGCAGAAAAACCGAGCCTCGGCCGCGCCATTGCCGAGGTGTTACCCAAGCCGCATCGCAAGGGCGACGGCTATATTGAGTGCGGCAACGGGCAGGTGGTCACCTGGTGTATTGGCCATCTGCTTGAGCAGGCGCAGCCGGATGTCTATGACGGGCGCTACGCGCGCTGGAACCTGGTCGATCTGCCCATTGTCCCGGATAAGTGGCAGCTACAGCCGAAACCGTCGGTCAGCAAACAGCTTAACGTCATCAAGCGGCTGCTGGGCGACGCCGAAGAGGTGATCCACGCCGGTGACCCGGACAGGGAAGGTCAGCTGCTGGTGGATGAAGTCCTCGACTATCTGCAGCTGGCGCCGGAAAAGCGCCTGCAGGTGCAACGTTGCCTGATCAACGATCTTAACCCGCAGGCGGTCGAGCGGGCGATTTCTCGTCTGCGGGCCAACAGCGAGTTTATTCCGCTATGCGTATCGGCACTGGCGCGCGCGCGCGCCGACTGGCTGTATGGGATCAACATGACCCGGGCCTACACGCTGCTTGGGCGCAACGCGGGCTATCAGGGCGTTCTCTCGGTTGGGCGCGTGCAGACCCCGGTGCTCGGGCTGGTAGTGCGTCGGGATGAAGAGATCGAGAACTTTGTGGCGAAGGATTTCTTCGACGTTAAGGCGCATATCGTCACTCCCCTGCAGGAGCGCTTCGTCGCGACCTGGCAGCCGAGCGATGCCTGCGAATCCTGGCAGGATGAGGAGGGGCGCCTGCTGCATCGCCCGCTGGCCGAACACGTCGTCGCGCGGATTACCGGCCAGCCCGCGATGGTCACGGCCTACAACGATAAGCGGGATTCGGAACCTGCTCCGCTACCGTTTTCGCTCTCGGCGCTGCAGATTGAGGCCGCAAAGCGTTTTGGCTTCAGCGCGCAAAACGTGCTGGATATTTGCCAGAAGCTGTACGAGACCCACAAGCTGATCACCTACCCGCGTTCGGACAGCCGCTATCTGCCGGAGGAGCACTTCGCCGGCCGCCATGCGGTACTCAACGCCATTGGCGTCCACGCGCCGGATTTATTGCCCCAGCCGGTGGTTAACCCGGAAATCCGCAACCGCTGCTGGGACGATAAAAAAGTTGATGCGCACCATGCCATCATTCCCACCGCGCGCAGCAGCCAGGTGCGGCTGACGGAGAACGAGGTCAAGGTCTACGGCCTGATCGCGCGCCAGTACCTGATGCAGTTTTGTCCGGACGCGGTATTCCGCAAATGCCAGATTGACCTTGAGATCGCCAACGGCAAGTTTGTTGCCAAGGCCCGTTTCCTCGCCGAGGCCGGCTGGCGGGCGCTGCTGGGCAATAAAGAGCGCGATGAAGAGAACGACGGTACGCCGCTGCCGGTGGTGGCGAAGGACGATGAGCTGCTGTGTGAAAAGGGTGAAGTGGTGGAGCGGCAAACCCAGCCGCCGCGCTATTTTACCGATGCGACGCTGCTCTCCGCGATGACCGGGATTGCCCGCTTTGTGCAGGATAAGGATCTGAAGAAGATCCTGCGCGCTACCGACGGCCTGGGTACGGAAGCGACCCGCGCCGGAATTATTGAGCTGCTGTTTAAACGCGGGTTTTTAGTCAAAAAAGGGCGCTATATCCACTCCTCGGACGCAGGACGCGCGCTGATTCACTCCCTGCCCGAAATGGCCGCCAGGCCGGATATGACCGCGCACTGGGAATCGGTGCTGACGCAAATCAGCGAAAAGCAGTGCCGCTATCAGGACTTTATGCAGCCGCTGGTGGGAACGCTTTATCAGCTTATCGACCAGGCGCGCAGCACGCCGGCTCGCCAGTTCCGCGGTATCGTTGCGCCGGGAGGCGGTAAGAAGGAGTTCAGCAAAGGCAAGCCGAGAGCCAGGACGAAGGGCAAAAAGCCGGCGGCGGATGCGCCTGCCGACAATCCATAATAAAAGACCCCGCAGGCCGGGGTCTTTATCCGTAGGAACCCATCAGCTGCTCTCCCGGATACGCGCGACCCGGGAAAGCCTGCGGATTAAATCACGCCCTGCGCCAGCATCGCGTCGGCCACTTTAACGAACCCGGCAATGTTGGCGCCGCGCACGTAGTTAGTCTGCTTCGCTTCGCCGCCGTACTCCACGCAGGCGTGGTGAATGTCGAGCATGATGTGGTGCAGGCGGGCGTCAACCTTCTCTGCTTTCCAGCTCATTCGCGCGGCGTTCTGCGCCATTTCGAGACCGGAAGTCGCCACGCCGCCGGCGTTAGCTGCTTTACCCGGAGCGAACAGCACGTTGGCTTCGAGGAACAGATCGGTTGCGGCGATGGTGGTCGGCATATTTGCGCCTTCGGCCACGGCCTTAACGCCGTTGGCGATCAGCAGGCGAGCGGCGTCAACGTCCAGCTCGTTTTGCGTGGCGCACGGCAGCGCAATATCCACCGGCACGGACCACGGCTGCTGGCCTTCGAGATAGTTCAGACCAAACTCGCGGGCATAGTCGGCAACGCGACCGTCGCGGCTGGCTTTAATCGCGCACAGGCGCGCCAGTTTCTCAGGGGTAAAGCCCGCTTCGTCGACCACGGTGCCGCTGGAGTCAGAGGCGGTGATCACGCGCGCGCCAAGCTCCATAGCCTTTTCGATGGCGTACTGGGCCACGTTGCCGGAGCCGGAAACCGCTACGCGCATTCCTTCGAAGCCAAGACCGTGGCGTTTAAGCATCGCTTCGGTGAAATAGACCAGGCCATAGCCGGTCGCTTCCGGGCGAATCAGGCTGCCGCCGAAGGAGAGCCCTTTGCCGGTGAACACGCAGGCGCTGTTGTTGGAGAGCTTACGCATCATCCCGGCCATAAAGCCGACTTCGCGACCGCCAACGCCGATATCGCCAGCCGGTACGTCGGTGTCCGGGCCTAAATGACGATACAGTTCGGTCATCAGCGACTGGCAGAAGCGCATCACTTCGCCGTCGCTTTTCCCTTTCGGGTCGAAATCGCTGCCGCCTTTACCGCCGCCCATTGGCAGGGTGGTCAGGGCGTTTTTAAACGTTTGCTCGAAGCCGAGGAATTTCAGGATCGACAGGTTGACCGACGGGTGGAAGCGCATGCCGCCTTTATACGGGCCGATGGCGGAGTTGAACTGCACGCGCCAGGCGCGGTTAACCTGAACCTGATTACGGTCATCAACCCACACGACGCGGAACTGGATGGCCCGCTCCGGTTCAACCAAACGTTCCAGCAGATTGAGCTGGCGATAGCGCGGATTTTCCTCAAGGAAAGGCCACAGGGTGGTCATCACCTCGCGGACGGCCTGAGCAAATTCGGTTTGATGAGGATCGCGCTGTTGAACGCGGGCGAGAAAACCTTCCAGAGTGCACGTCTGATCCATAGATATAACTTCCCCTTATGGTTGTGGTTGCGTTTATACATCTCATCCGTCAGGTCTGCCTCTTTGCCGGCTGCGCTCGCTCACCCCCGCCGCTTACCGATGTCAGCCGCCGGGGAGCGACTCTTTTGCCGCCGTGATGCAACCTGAATGATTTTATGTATTTTTATTATGGTTCGGCCCTTGAAAAAGCCGATTTTCCGACTATAACACCAGCAATCGTTAGGCAAGCAAGGAAAAGTTATCCTGACAGCAAAATTTATAATCCGCCGGCTGTCATAACTAAAAACGATGATGACGGCAGCGGAGGGGTCAGCGGGGAAGGTCGGCGGCGCTACGGGCGATAAAGGCTTCCAGCAGGGGGATATCCGCCGGCGCGAGGTTGAAGGTTAAGGCTTCCTGCGGCGAGCACCAGCGCAGCTGGCTGTGATAGTGCGCGGTTGGGGTACCGCTAAAGCTGGGCACCCACCAGGCGTGGAGATGAATCAGCCGCCCGGAGACCTCCCGCTGGTGGCTGGCGATGTAGCGGGCGGGAAGGGCGGTGATGCCAAGCTCCTCCTGCAGTTCGCGGGTCAGCGCCTGCGCCTGGCTCTCGCCGGATTCCACCTTTCCGCCGGCAAACTCCCACATTCCCGGCTGGTCAGCGTGCGGCGGACGCTGTGCAAGCAGAATATTGCCATCCTGCTCAATAATGGCGGCGACAACATCAATGGTTTTTAGCATCTGAATCATCGTTCTGTACGGAATAATGGCCTATTATCACCGCCTTTGCGCCGACCAGACAACCCCTTAGCCCGCTGGAGATATGCCGTGCCCGACCGCCCTGGGATCGCTGCCACCAGAACGGCGCCCGGTACCGCGTGGCGATAATATATAACGCGACACCGGGCAGATTGCCGGGGGCGCCGCTTTGTTGATTTTGCTCAGGATAATCAGATTCTCCGGCCAGCCGCGGCCGGAGAGTTGGGGCTGCGGGGGTTACGGCTTAAAGGTAGCCCAGACCGGCGCGTGATCGGAAGGTTTTTCCATGCCGCGGATTTCGTAATCAATTCCGGTTTCTATGCAGCGCTGCGCCAGCGGCGTGCTTGCCAGCAGCAGATCGATACGCAGACCGCGATTATCATCGAAGCCCTTGGAGCGGTAGTCGAACCATGAGAACTGCTCGTTGTTTTCCGGGTTGGCGTGACGCCAGGTATCGACCAGACCCCAATCCAGCAGGCGCTCCATCCACTCGCGCTCTTCCGGCAGGAACGAGCACTTACCGGTGCGCAGCCAGCGCTTGCGGTTCTCTTCGCCGATGCCGATATCGAGATCCGTCGGGCTGATGTTCATATCGCCCATAATCAGCACCGGATTGTCTTTTTTCAGCTCAGTATCGAGGTAGTTTTGCAGGTTCTGGTAAAACGCCGCCTTGGCGGGGAATTTTGTCGCGTGATCGCGGCTCTCGCCCTGGGGGAAGTAGCCGTTGATCACCGTCACGTTACCGGATGCGCAAGGGATTTCAGCCATGATGATGCGGCGCTGGGCCTCTTCATCATCGCCCGGGAAACCGCGGCGCACGCTAACCGGCGTCTCTTTGGTCAGCAGGGCGACGCCGTAGTGACCTTTCTGCCCGTGGTAGAACACGTTGTAGCCGAGCTTTGCCACCTCTTCGAGAGGGAACATATCATCGTGAACTTTGGTTTCCTGTAGGCCAATGACGTCAGGCTGATGCTTGTCGACGATGGCGGCCAGCTGATGCGGGCGCGCCCGCAGGCCGTTGATATTAAAAGAGACAAATTTCATAGTCGCTGCCACTGTGCAAGGTGAATAGTGCAGGGATGTTAGCAGAAATTCGGCAGGCTGGCTGCCGGAAGGCATTTTATTGTCCACAACGCCGGGAGTACGGCGGCGAATGGCTAAATCCTGCACCATTCTGGCGCGCCGCGCGCCAAAAAAGGGCGAATATCTACGATAAATTTCGTAGAGGATCACAAATACAGAATTATATCTTACCGATGAATAAACTATCTATTTTATTCACTGTTCATCACCGTTAATCGGATTGTTATTCACTATTTATGCATTTAATGTGAATATTTTGGTTTTGTAAGCTATTGATATTCCGCGATCAACTTCAATTTATGCATTTTCTCCTCTGGCTGGCACGATGCGTGCAATCTACATTTACAGCGTAATAACTCATAATATTTAACATTATGCATACTTTTTATTTACCGGAAGAGGTCGATATGTCTCAGTCAATTACGCGTAGCAACTTTGATCAATGGATGATGCCGGTTTACGCGCCGGCGGCGTTTATTCCGGTACGCGGCGAGGGCTCACGCCTGTGGGATCAGCAGGGGAAAGAGTATATCGATTTTGCCGGCGGTATCGCGGTGAACGCGCTCGGGCACGCCCATCCTCGTCTGGTTAACGCGCTGACGGAGCAGGCCGGCAAGTTCTGGCATACCGGCAACGGCTATACCAACGAGCCGGCGCTGCGGCTGGCGAAACAGCTTATCGACGCCACCTTTGCCGATCGGGTCTTTTTCTGCAACTCCGGCGCTGAGGCCAACGAAGCGGCGCTGAAGCTGGCGCGCAAATACGCTCACGATCGCTACGGCAGCCAGAAAAGCGGCATCGTGGCGTTCAAAAATGCGTTCCACGGGCGGACGCTGTTTACCGTTTCCGCCGGCGGGCAGCCGGCCTATTCCGCAGACTTTGCGCCGCTGCCCCCGCAGATCCAGCACGCGGTCTATAACGATCTTGACTCCGCCCGGGCGCTGATTGACGACGATACCTGCGCGGTCATCGTCGAGCCGATGCAGGGCGAAGGCGGCGTGGTGCCGGCAGACCCGGCTTTCCTGCGCGGTCTGCGCGATCTGTGCGACGCCCATAATGCGCTGCTGATTTTCGATGAGGTGCAAACCGGCGTCGGGCGCACCGGCGAACTCTATGCCTACATGCACTATGGCGTGACGCCGGACGTGCTGTCGACCGCCAAAGCGCTGGGCGGCGGCTTCCCGATTGGCGCGCTGCTGGCCAGCGAAAAATGCGCCAGCGTGATGACCGTCGGTACCCACGGCACGACCTACGGCGGCAACCCGCTGGCCTGCGCCGTCGCCGGAGAGGTGCTCTCCATTATCAATACGCCGGCAGTTCTGAACGGCGTTAAGCAGCGCCACCAGTGGTTCAGCGAGCGGCTGGGGGCGATTAACGCCCGCTATGGCCTGTTCAAAGAGACCCGCGGCCTCGGACTGCTGATTGGCTGCGTGCTGAAGGATGAGTACGCCGGGAAGGCAAAAGCTATCAGCACCCAGGCGGCGGAGGATGGGCTGATGATCCTGATTGCCGGCGCGAGCGTGGTTCGCTTTGCGCCAGCGCTGATAGTGAGTGAGGAAGAGGTTAACGCGGGTCTGGATCGCTTTGAGCTGGCCTGCCACCACTTTCTCGCGGGAGCGTCATCATGATGGTTATCCGTCCGGTGGAACAGGACGATTTGGCGGGCCTGCTGGCGCTTGCGGGGGTAACCGGCGGCGGCCTGACGTCGCTGCCGGCCGATGAAGCGACGCTGGCGGCGCGTATCGATCGTTCGCAAAAAACCTGGCGCGGCGAGCTGCCGAAAAGCGAGCAGGGCTATGTCTTCGTGCTGGAGGATACGGCCAGCGGGAAGGTTGTGGGGATCTGCGCCGTCGAGGTGGCGGTGGGGCTGAACGATCCCTGGTACAACTATCGCGTCGGCACGCAGGTGCACGCCTCGAAAGAGCTGAACGTCTATAACGCGCTGCCGACCCTGTTTCTCAGCAATGACCACACCGGCAGCAGCGAGCTGTGCACGCTGTTTCTCGACCCGGCGTGGCGTAAAGAAGGCAACGGCTATCTGCTGTCGAAATCGCGCTTTATGTTCATGGCCGCCTTCCGCGAACGCTTTAACGAAAAAGTGGTGGCGGAGATGCGCGGAGTCATCGACGACAGCGGCTACTCGCCATTCTGGGAAAGCCTGGGCAAGCGCTTCTTTGCGATGGAGTTTGCCCGCGCTGACTATCTGTGCGGCACCGGACAAAAGGCGTTTATTGCCGCGTTGATGCCGAAGCATCCGCTCTATATCGACTTTTTATCCGATGAAGCGCGGGCGGTCATTGGCGAGGTGCATCCGCAAACCGCCCCTGCCCGGGCGGTGCTGGAGAAAGAGGGGTTCCGCTATCTTAACTATGTCGATATTTTCGACGGCGGCCCAACCCTCGAGTGCGATATTGACCGGGTGCGTGCGATTCGCAAAAGTCGGCTGGTCGCCGTGGCTGAAGGACAGCCGGCGCCGGGTGAGTGGCCGCTGTGCCTGGTCGCCAACGAGCAGTATCAGCAGTTTCGCGCGATGCTGGTGCATGCCGACCCCGATAGCGATCGTCTGCTGCTGAGCGCCCGCGAGCTGGATGCCCTCAAATGTCACCCCGGTGACCGTATCCGCATGGTGCGCCTGATCCCTGAGGAGAAAAAGTCATGAGTCTATGGATTAACGGCGACTGGCAAACCGGGCGCGGCCCGGCACGCAGTAAAAGCAACCCGGTGAGTGGAGAACAGCTATGGCAGGGCAATGATGCCGACGTCGGGCAGGTTGCGCAGGCGGTTGAGGCCGCCCGGCGCGCGTTTCCGGCCTGGGCCAAAGAGCCGTTTCGCGCCCGGCAGGCGATCGCCGAAAAGTTTGCCGCCCTGCTGGAGGCCAACAAAGCGCAGCTGACGGCCATCATTGCCGAAGAAACCGGCAAACCGCGCTGGGAGGCGGCGACGGAAGTTGGCGCGATGATCAATAAAATTACCATTTCGCTAAAAGCCTACCACAGCCGTACCGGCGAGGCGCAAACCGTCATGAGCGACGGTTCGGCGACGCTGCGCCATCGGCCGCACGGCGTGCTGGCGGTATTTGGCCCGTACAATTTCCCCGGCCATCTGCCGAACGGCCATATCGTTCCGGCGCTGCTGGCGGGGAATACGGTGGTGTTTAAACCGAGCGAGCTGACCCCGCAAAGCGGTGAGGCGGTGGTGAAGCTGTGGGCCGAAGCGGGCCTGCCGCCGGGCGTACTGAACCTGCTGCAGGGCGGGCGCGAAACCGGCGAAGCGCTGAGCGGTCAACCGGATATCGACGGGCTGCTGTTCACCGGCAGCTCCGCTACCGGCTTTCAGCTGCATCGCCAGCTGGCCGGGCAGCCGGAGAAGATCCTCGCGCTCGAAATGGGCGGCAACAACCCGCTGATCGTTGACGAGCCGCGGGATATTGATGCCGCTGTGCATCTGACCATCCAGTCGGCCTTTATTACCGCCGGCCAGCGCTGTACCTGCGCCCGCCGTCTGCTGGTGAAGCGCGGCGAGGTCGGGGATGCGTTCCTGGCCCGGCTGGTGGCCGTCGCGCAGCGGCTCGTTCCCGGCGCGTGGAACGCTGAACCCCAGCCGTTCCTCGGTGGTTTAATTTCCCCGCAGGCGGCGCAGAAGGTCCATCAGGCCTGGCTGCAGCATGTCGCCAGCGGCGGCAGAACGCTGCTGGAGCCGCGGCTGCTGGAGGCCGGAACCTCGTTGCTGACCCCGGGGATCGTCGAGCTTACCGATGTCGCCGAGGTCAAAGATGAGGAGGTCTTCGGTCCGCTGCTGTGCGTCTGGCGCTATGACGAATTTGAGCAGGCGATCGCGCTGGCGAACGCCACGCGTTTTGGATTATCGTGCGGGCTGGTTTCTGCCGAGCGCGAGAAGTTTGATCGGCTGCTGCTGGAAGCGCGGGCCGGGATCGTCAACTGGAACAAACCGCTGACCGGCGCCGCCAGCACCGCACCGTTTGGCGGCACAGGCGCCTCCGGCAACCATCGTCCCGGCGCCTGGTACGCGGCGGATTATTGCGCCTGGCCGATGGCCAGCCTCGAATCGCCGGATCTGACGCTGCCGGAAACCCTCAGCCCGGGCCTCGACTTCCGGCAAGGATCGGCCCGATGAACGCGTGGGAAGTTAATTTTGACGGCCTGCCCGGCCTGACGCACCACTACGCCGGGCTTTCATTTGGCAACGAGGCGTCGACGAAGCATCGCTATCGGGTATCGAACCCGCAGCTGGCGGCGAAGCAAGGGTTAAAAAAAATGAAGGCGCTGGCGGACGCGGGCTACCGGCAGGCGGTGATCCCGCCGCAGGAGCGGCCGAACGTCGCGCTTCTGCGCCAGCTCGGCTTTACCGGCAGCGATCCGCAGGTGGTGGAACGTGCCGCGCGGCAGGCGCCGGACCTGCTGTCCGCGGTCAGCTCCGCTTCTTCAATGTGGGTGGCGAACGCGGCGACGGTGTCGCCCTCCGCCGATTCGCTGGATGGCAGAGTGCATCTGACCGTTGCCAATCTGAACGACAAATTCCACCGCGCCAGCGAGGCGCCGACCACCGAGGCGCTATTGCGCGCCATTTTCCCGGACGAACGGCGGTTTGCCGTGCATCCGGCGCTCCCGCAGGTGGCGCTGTTTGGCGACGAAGGGGCGGCGAACCATAACCGGCTCGGCGGCGAGTACGGCGCGCCCGGCCTGCAGCTGTTTGTCTATGGCCGCGAGCAGGGGGGCGACGGCCTGCCGGTGCGCTATCCGGCGCGCCAGGCGCTGGAGGCCAGCCAGGCCGTCGCCCGGCTGAATCAGGTCAACCCGCGGCAGATTATTTTCGCCCGGCAAAACCCGGCGGTGATCGATAAAGGCGTTTTTCATAACGATGTCATTGCGGTGAGCAATCAGCAGGTGCTGTTTTGCCATGAAGAAGCGTTTGTCGGTCAGCCCCAGCTGCTGCGCCAGCTGGCCGGGCTGGTGGCCGGATTTACGCCGGTCGTGGTGCCGACGAGCGCCGTGAAGGTCGAAGAGGCGGTTGCGACCTACCTGTTTAACAGCCAGCTGTTGAGCAAGCCCGGCGGGGCGATGCGGCTTATTTTGCCCCAGGAGGCGCAGGAGCACGCCGGCGTCTGGCGCTATCTGAACCGGCTGCTGGAGCAGGACAACCCCATCGACGAGCTGCAGGTCTACGATCTGCGGGAGAGCATGGCCAACGGCGGCGGCCCGGCCTGCCTGCGCCTGCGGGTGGTGCTAACGGAAGACGAGCTGCGGGCGGTTAACCCGGCGGTGCTGATGAACGATCGCCTGTTCATCGCGCTCAATGACTGGGTCGAGCGCTACTACCGCGATCGTCTGACGCAGGCGGATCTGGCTGACCCGCAGCTGCTGAGCGAAGGACGCGAGGCCCTTGACCAACTGACGCAGATTTTGCAGCTCGGTTCAGTTTATCCGTTCCAGCAATAAAGGAGACGCAGTGGACGACTTTCTGGCATTAACCCTGGCGGGGCGTTTGCCCCACCATTTTCACGGCGAAACGGCGCACTTCCGCTGGCACTGGCTGGACTGCGGTATTTTACAGCTCACGCCGCACGCGCGCTGCGAGCGGGCGCTGGTGCTCTCCGCCGGGCTCCACGGCAATGAAACCGCGCCGGTAGAGATGATCGATATTCTGCTGCGGCAGCTGTTCAGCGGCGAGCTGCCGCTACGCTGGCGGCTGCTGGTGGTGTTGGGCAACCCTCCGGCGCTGCGGGCCGACAGGCGCTACCTCGCCAGCGATATGAACCGTATGTTCAGCGGACGCTGGCAGGACTTTCCCGCCAGCGATGAAACGAGGCGGGCGCGGCGGCTGGAAACGGTGCTGACGCGGTTTTATGCCGACGCTGGCGGCGCCCGATGGCATCTTGATTTACATACCGCGATCCGCGGATCGCATCACCTCCGCTTTGGGGTGCTTCCGGCGCGACAGACTCCGTGGGATGACGGTTTTCTGAGCTGGCTGGGCGCGGCAGGGCTGGAGGCGCTGGTATTTCATCAGCAGCCGGCGGGCACGTTTACCCACTTCAGCAGCGACCGCTTTGCGGCGCTCTCCTGCACCCTTGAGCTGGGCAAGGCGCTGCCGTTTGGCGCGAATGAGCTGGAGCGGTTTGCCGTCACCCTGCGCGCGCTGATGCGCTTACTGGTCGGCGATCTGGCGGTAGAAGAGGGGCACGAAGCGCTGCGTTATCGGGTGGTCCAGCAGATCACCCGCGGCAGCGAACATTTTCAGCTGCATATGCCGGCGCAGACGCTCAACTTTACGCCGTTTAGCGCCGGGACGCTGCTGGCGGAAGATGGTGAGACCCGCTACGTGGTGGAAAAGGCCCTGGAGTATGTCCTGTTCCCAAACCCTTCTGTCGCGCTGGGCCTGCGGGCCGGGCTGATGCTGGAGCGGTTGTCCTGAACATAAATACGCCCGCTGCCCGTCCGCGGCGGCGTAGATTTTCACCGTGAACCGGATCGTATAATCTTATTTTTTCGTGCCCCGACGTTTGATTACAGATTATTCCTGGCTAACCGCTTTGTTTTTAATCTCTGCTGCTTTATAATCTCCATTATTTCTTTATAAAACAGCTTATTAAATATTTTTAGTTGCAATTACCTCCTCATTTTCCTTATTTTCTCCACAATTGGTGAGAAAATGTTTTTTACACTTTCATTGTTTTACGCTTGCTCTGACTAATTGACGATAAACGTCGTAAAGTTTATCTCGTCAACACGGCACCAGGCCGTGAGAATAACTTAAAGTAAGGACTGAATATGAAGAAGATTACTGCTCTGTTTGTTGCCTCTACTCTGGCCCTGGGCGCTGCTAACCTTGCTCACGCCGCGGATACCACCGCGACCCCGACCGACAGCAAGCCAATGATGCACCATAAAGGGATGCCCGGCGGCCAGCACGATATGATGTTTAAAGGCCTGAACCTGACCGATGCGCAAAAACAGCAGATCCGCGACATCATGAAAAGCCAGCGCGAAAATATGAAGCGTCCTTCCCTCGACGAGCGCCGCGCGATGCATGAGCTAATTGCCAGCGATACCTTCGATAAGGCGAAAGCGGAAGCGCAAATCGACAAGATGGAAGCGCAGCATAAAGATATGGCGCTCTCCCGTATCGAAACCCAGAACAAGATTTACAACATTCTGACGCCGGAACAGAAAAAACAGTTCAATGCTAATTTTGAGAAGCATCTGACAGATCGTAAAGCGCCGGAAGGTAAAATGCCTCCATCTGCTGAGTAATTCAGCCCGCGGAATGAAGACCGCCGGTTCTGCCCAACATACGCCGTCAGGCTTTGGGCAGGACCGGCGGTTTTTTTTCGTCCTCTTATCACGCTGACCCGAGCGGATGTAGCGTAAAATCGCCGCGCAGCAGCGGCTTGCAGAGAATTTTGTAGCCATCATGATCGAAGCCCGCCGGCAGCTGCGTCAGCGTTTGCGCCTGCGCTAGCGTCTCGACCGCCCCCAGCCACAGCCAGTTATGAATCACGTGATAGCGGGTCATATCAGGCCCGGTCTCTTCCAGCGCAACCGGGCCTGGCCAGGGCCAGCACACCAGCTGCAGCTGCGCCATACTGGCGTGCAGCCGGGCGTTATGGGCCTCGACGCTCTCTTTACCGCAGCAGGCGCCGGCGCAGCGTCCCAGCGCCGAACGAAAACAGGCCCGGCCGCGGCTTAGCGGTTCCAGCCCCAGCAGGCCGTAGCAGAGCTGATGTTCATCAGCGAGGTTGGTCAGCGCCTGCAAAGCGGCTCGGCGGTTCGCGAACAGGCCGTGCAGATGCTCCTGGCGGGAAAAGTCCAGCTCACGGGCATACACCACCTGCGGGCGGGAGTCGCTCAGCAGCAGCGAGCAGAGCTGTTTAGTGCGCCGTAGCCGCTTATTGAACAGCGGCTGCTGCTCCTTAATAAGCTGCGCTTCGAGCAGCAGCGCGCCGAGTTCGCCCGCGGTACGATGCCAGCTAATGCGCCGCGCCTGGCGCAGCATGGCGGCTTCATCCGGCGTGCGCAGATGCGATAGCACCCGGCTGCGAATATTGACGCTTTTACCGATATACAGCGGCAGGGTGTCGCTTTCGCCGTGAAACAGATAGACGCCCGGCAGGCTGGGCAGAGACGCCAGCCAGGGACGCAGATGTTCGGGATATGTATAAATTGCCGCCGCTTCAAACTCCAGACGCGGGGCGGATTGCCTTCTGACCACAATGGCTCCTGATGCTGTTTATATAACCAGTATAGCAGTCCGTGGGGGCGGGCGAAAAGAGCAAAAAATAACCCCGGCGGGTGCCGGGGCTGCGGAGAGGATTATTTCTTCCAGAAGTCGTCGAAGACGGTGATCGGCGGCCGACGTTTGTGTTCCGTTTTCAGGTACCAGCCTTCAATAATTTTGGCCGTTTTCTCGTCGAGGGTTTTCCCTTCCAGATAGTCGTCGATATTATCGTAGGTGACGCCCAGCGCGGCTTCATCCGGCAGGGAGGGGCGGTCATCTTCCAGATCGGCGGTTGGCAGCTTCTTGTACAGATGCTCCGGACAGCCCAGCCGCGCCAGCAGCTGTTTACCCTGACGCTTGTTAAGGCGGAAAATAGGGTTGATATCGGTGCCGCCGTCGCCGTATTTGGTAAAGAAGCCGGTGATCGCTTCCGCCGCGTGGTCGGTGCCGACCACCACGCCGTGGGTCATGCCGGCGATGCTGTACTGCGCCTTCATGCGCTCGCGCGCTTTTTCATTACCGCGAACAAAGTCGCTGAGTTCAATCCCGGCTTCCCGCAGCGCCTGCTCGCTGGCCAGCACCGCACCCTTAATATTTACCGTCAGCACGCGATCCGGCTGAATAAAGGCGATGGCATCCTGACAATCCTGCTCATCCGCCTGCGCGCCGTAGGGCAGGCGGACGGCGATAAACTGGCGGCTGTCGTCGCCCTCCGCCCGCAGCTCATTGATCGCCTGCTGGCACAGTTTACCGGTCAGGGTTGAATCCTGGCCGCCGCTGATGCCCAGAACCAGCGACTTAATAAAGGGATAGGTTTGCAGATAGGACTTCAAAAAATCTACGCTGCGGCGAATCTCACCGTCTGTATCGATCTGGGGTCTGGCCCCCAGCGCCTGAATAATTTCTTGTTGTAGCGTCATCGCGCCCTCCGGAAAGTGAATCTGTTTGGCAACCAGCATGGCTTAAAGCTACCTCTTTGCCGTTGAAACGACAAGGATCGTCGTTTTGAGTGCTGCAAAAGAAGGCAATCAATGACATACGATTTTTTTATGGTACGTACTGCGGCCCGCAGGATGCATTGTGCGGCGGGTGAATCTGGCCCTATCGGCCTGAAATTTAGCTTAAATCCACCTTCGGCTTGAAAAGTAACGATATTTATTCCAGGCTTATTCACACGCCAAATAAAAGAGGACGGAATATGAATAAGAATTTAGCAGGACTTATGGGCGCAGCGGCAGTACTGACCATGCTGGCTGGGTGTACAGCCTACGATCGTACTGCAGACCAGTTCACACAGCCGGTTGTTAAAGATGTCAAAAAAGGGATGTCGCGCTCCCAGGTACTGCAGGTGGCGGGCAAACCGTCATCTGAAGTGACGATGATTCACGCCCGCGGCACCTGTCAGACATACATCCTGGGTCAACGGGATGGTAAAATGGAGACCTACTTCGTCGCTCTCGACGAGACCGGTCACGTAATGAACTCTGGCTATCAGACCTGCTCGGAATACGATACGGACCCGCGCAACAGCAAGTAGTATTTGATACTGAGCCCTACGAAGGCCCGACCATTGGTCGGGTTTTTTTATGCGCGCTGATTCTTATTTAATTGCGCGAATTATTTGAGGGAAATGTGAGGGTAGTCAAAACGTGAGGTCAATGAGAGACAATTTTGTTTAACCAGGAATTATCCAGGCGGCAGGCGATGTCGTATACTCAATGCATAAACAATATCAATTGAACAGTGACATGCCTTACCCGGCTCTTCGGCATAATATTCTGCCAGAAGGCCGCCAGGTTCTACAAATTGAGGAAGCGTTCATGGAAAAGAAACATATCTATCTGTTTTGCTCGGCTGGAATGTCCACTTCGCTGCTGGTATCCAAAATGCGTACCCAGGCTGAAAAATATGAAGTGCCGGTCATTATTGAAGCATTTCCTGAAACCCTCGCCGGGGAGAAGGGGCCGGAAGCCGACGTTATTTTATTAGGCCCACAGATTGCGTATATGCTTCCCGAGATTCAGCGGCTGCTGTCCAATAAGCCGGTGGAAGTGATCGACTCTGCGCTGTACGGCAAAGTTGATGGTTTAGGTGTTTTGAAAGCGGCCGTTGCGGCCATTAAGAAAGCTGCTGCACAATAATTTAATTTTAAAACTCGACCTTTCGGGTCGCTGGCGAAGCGAATTTTCGGCTTAATGAAATATCTGCCGTGCCGGCCGCCCGAATAATAAAGAGTTTATTTTCCCGTCAAAGAGTAATTTCATCATTATGCCGTAATCGCACAATTACGGCTTTAAAGGGTATTGACTATGAGTAAAGTGATTGACTCGCTTGAAAAGGTACTCCTTCCTTTTGCTGTTAAAATAGGAAAGCAACCGCACATTAATGCGATTAAAAACGGCTTTATTAAATTAATGCCGTTGACCCTCGCCGGGGCCATGTTCGTATTAATTAACAACGTCTTTCTCAGCTTTGGTGAAGGCTCTTTCTTCTATTCAATGGGGGTCCGCCTGGATGCCTCAACCATTGAAACCTTAAACAGCTTTAAAGCTATCGGCGGTAACGTTTATAACGGTACCTTAGGCATTATGTCGCTGATGGCGCCGTTCTTTATCGGCTCGGCGCTGGCGGAAGAGCGCAAGGTCGACCCGATGGCCGCCGGGCTGTTAGCCGTCGCGGCATTTATGACCGTCACTCCCTATAGCGTCGGCGATGCTTACGCCGTAGGCGCCAACTGGCTGGGCGGGCAAAATATTATTTCGGGGATGATCATCGGTCTGGTGGTGGCGGAGCTGTTTACCTTCGTTATTCGTCGCAACTGGGTCATTACCCTGCCGGACAGCGTGCCGTCATCGGTATCGCGTTCGTTCTCGGCGCTGATCCCAGGCTTCCTGATCCTGTCGGTTTTCGGCATCGTCTCCTGGCTGCTGGCCTCGTATGGCAGCAACTTCCACCAGATTATTATGGACTCCATCTCCACGCCGCTGGCGGCGATGGGCAGCGTTGTCGGCTGGGCGTACGTTATTTTCAACTCCCTGCTGTGGTTCTTTGGCGTACACGGTTCGCTGGCGCTGACCGCGCTGGATAACGGCATCATGACCCCGTGGGCGTTGGAAAACATTGCGCTGTATAACCAGTATGGTTCCGTTGAAGCGGCCATTGAGGCGGGCAAACAGTTCCATTTCTGGGCCAAGCCGATGCTCGATTCGTACATCCTGCTGGGCGGCTCCGGCGCGACTCTGGGCCTGATTATCGCCATCTTTATCGGCTCGCGCCGTGCCGACCATCGTCAGGTTGCTAAGCTGGCGCTGCCGTCAGGCATCTTCCAGATTAACGAACCGATTCTGTTCGGCCTGCCCATTATCATGAACCCGGTGATGTTTATCCCGTTCGTGCTGGTGCAGCCGATTCTGGCAGCCATCACCCTGGCGGCCTACAGCATGGGGATTATTCCTCCGGTGACCAACCTGGCCCCGTGGACCATGCCGACCGGTCTGGGCGCCTTCTTTAACAGTAACGGCAGCGTCGCTGCTCTGCTGGTGGCGCTGTTCAACCTTGGTGTCTCGACCCTGATCTACCTGCCATTTGTCGCGATTTCCAATAAAGCGCAAAGCACCATCGAGCAGGAAGAGAGCGAAGAAGATATCGCTAACGCACTGAAATTCTGATGTCGAGCGGTACGGGAGCTTTCCCGTACCGCCTGAGAAATGAGGGAATAATATGTTTGATTTGGACCATATCGAAGCAGAAGAGATGCCTGAGAATGACCTCGAAGAGGTGGTGATGGGGCTGATTATCAACTCCGGACAGGCCCGCAGCCTGGCCTATGCCGCGCTGAAGCAGGCGAAACAGGGCGACTTCGCCGCCGCTAAAGCGATGATGGAGCAGTCGCGGGTGGCGCTGAGCGAAGCCCACCGCGTACAGACTCAGCTGATTGAAAGCGATGAAGGCGAAGGGAAAATGAAGGTCAGCCTGGTGCTGGTTCACGCGCAGGATCATCTGATGACCTCAATGTTGGCCCGCGAACTGGTCGCCGAATTGATTGAGCTACATGAGAAGGTACAATAGGCCATCTACACGATGAGGCAGCCAAAGATGATGACCACAGAAATCAGTACCGCCCGCGAACAGCAGCTCTTCAACGGGAAAAACTTTCATGTGGTCATCTACAACAAGACGGAAAGCGTTAGCGGGCTTCACCAGCACGACTATTACGAATACACCATCGTTTTAACCGGGCGCTATTATCAGGAAATTAATGGCAAACGGGTGCTGCTGGAGCGCGGGGATTTTGTCTTCATCCCAATGGGGTCGCACCATCAAAGCTTTTACGAGTTTGGCGCGACGCGCATTCTTAACGTGGGCATCAGCAGGAGTTTCTTTGAGAAACACTATCTGCCGCTGCTGCCGTTTGGGCTGGTCGCTTCGCAGGTCTACGCGGTCAAAAGCACCTTTCTCAGCTACATCGAATCGGTGATTGCTTCGCTGAATTTTCGCGAAACTGAATTTGACGAATTTATTGAACTGGTCTCGTTTTACACCATTAATCGTTTACGGCACTACCGCGAGGAGCCGGTGCAGGATGTCATTCCGCAGTGGCTAAAAAATACCGTCGAGGATATGCACGATAAACATAAATTTGGCGAAGGGGCGCTGGAACAGATGGTCGAGCTCTCCGGGAAAACTCAGGAATATTTAACCCGGGCGACCCAACGCTATTATGGTAAAACGCCGATGCAGATTATTAATGACATTCGCATTAACTTCGCCAAGAAACAGCTGGAAATTACCAACTACTCGGTAACCGATATTGCTTACGAATCAGGCTACAGTAGCCCCAGTTTGTTTATTAAAACATTCAAAAAACTGACCTCATTTACGCCAAGCAATTATCGTAAGAAGCTTACCATCGTTAATTAACCGGAGCGGAACCTTCCGCGCTGGAAAATATTCAGATTAACTGTCCGTATTGATACGGAGAGTGGGCTACGCGCAATTCGTGGCGCCACAAGGGAGAATATAATGAGCCAGAAATTAAAAATCGTTACTATCGGCGGCGGCAGCAGCTATACCCCTGAACTCCTCGAAGGATTCCTGAAGCGTTATCACGAGCTGCCGGTTACGGAACTGTGGCTGGTGGATGTGGCGGAAGGGCAGGAGAAGCTCGATATTATCCACGCTCTCTGCGAGCGGATGGTGGAAAAAGCCGGCGTCCCGCTGAAAGTCTATAAAACGCTGGATCGCCGCTCGGCGCTGGAAGGCGCGGACTTCGTCACCACTCAGCTGCGCGTTGGTCAGCTGAAGGCGCGTGAAAAAGACGAGCGTATCCCCCTTAGCCACGGCTATCTTGGCCAGGAAACTAACGGCGCCGGCGGCCTGTTCAAAGGTTTGCGCACCATTCCGGTGATTTTTGATATCGTCAAAGATGTGCAGGAGATCTGCCCGGACGCATGGGTAATTAACTTTACCAACCCGGCGGGAATGGTGACCGAGGCCGTATATCGCCATACGAACTTCCGGCGCTTTATCGGCGTGTGCAATATTCCGATCGGCATGAAAATGTTTATTACCGACGTGCTGCAGCTGAGCCCGGGCGATGAGCTGAATATCGACCTGTTTGGCCTCAACCACCTCGTGTTTGTGCGCGACGTGCTGGTGAACGGCGTATCGCGCTTCGACGAGCTGCTGGACGGCGTCGCGTCCGGGAGCCTGAGCGCCAACTCGGTGAAAAACATCTTCGATTTGCCGTTCAGCGAAGGGCTGATTCGCTCCCTGCGCTTAATTCCGTGCTCCTATCTGCTGTACTACTTCAAGCCGAAAGAGATGCTGGCGATTGAAATGGGCGAGTACTATAAGGGCGGTGCCCGCGCTCAGGTGGTGCAGAAGGTGGAAAAACAGCTGTTCGAGCTGTATAAAAATCCGGATCTCAACGTTAAGCCGAAGGAGCTGGAGCTGCGCGGCGGGGCATACTACTCCGACGCGGCCTGCGAAGTGATCAACGCTATCTACAACGACAAGCAGACCGAGCACTACGTGAATATTCCGCACCATGGCCACATCGATAATATCCCGGCCGACTGGGCGGTGGAAATGACCTGTACGCTCGGCCGCGACGGGGCGAAGCCGACGCCGCGCATCACCCGTTTCGATGAAAAAGTCCAGGGGCTGATTTACACCATCAAGGGCTTTGAAGTGGCGGCGAGCCAGGCGGCGATAAGCGGCGAGCTGAACGATGTGCTGCTGGCGCTCAATCTGAGCCCGCTGATTCACTCCGACCGCGATGCCGAAATGCTGGCGCGTGAAATGATCCTCGCCCACGAAAAATGGCTGCCTAACTTTGCGGCGACGATTGAGAAACTGAAACAGTAACGGGAGCGGCTGATGGAACGCGTGTTAATCGTTAATGCCGACGATTTTGGCCTCAGCAAGGGGCAGAACTACGGCATTATTGAAGCTTGCAAAAACGGGCTGGTGACCTCGACCACCGCGCTGGTTAACGGCGCGGCAATCGGCCACGCGGCCCAGCTCAGCCGCTGCGTGCCGGAGCTGGGCGTCGGGATGCACTTCGTCCTGACGCTGGGCGAGCCGCTCTCCGCGATGCCGGGCCTCACCCGCGAAGGGCGTTTGGGGAAGTGGATCTGGCAGATGGCGGAAGAGGGAAGCCTGCCGCTGGATGAGATCGCGCACGAGCTGGAGTGTCAGTATCAGCGGTTTATCGAGCTGTTTGGCTATGAACCGACGCATATCGACAGCCATCACCATGTGCATATGATTGCGCAGATTTATCCCATCGTGACGGCATTTGCCCGCGAGAAGGGCGTGGCGCTGCGTATTGACCGTCAGCAGGCGCAGCGCGACGGCCTGGCGCAGGATGCGGCGCGCAGCAGCGATGGCTTTGCCAGCGAGTTCTATGGCGACGCGATTTCTGAAGCGTTGTTCCTGCAGACTCTGGATGATTCAATCCAGCGGGAAGAGGCGTCGTTGGAAGTGATGTGCCACCCGGCGTTTATTGATCACGCCATCATGAGCAGCGCCTACTGCTACCCGCGGCTGGCTGAGCTGCAGGTGCTGACCTCCGAGGCGCTGAAATATGCTGTGGCCGAACGCGGCTATCGTCTCGGGACCTACCGCGACGTATAAGGCGCGGATTGGCCCGCGGTAAAGGCCCGGCAGGGGAGACGCTGCCGGGCCTTTTGCTATGCCGGGAGCGCCGCCATCAGGGTTAACACATTAACCATCGCGCCGTTACGACAAACGGTCGTTGCTGAACCCAAACCCCGATGACAATGGAGCGTTACGGCTGTTGCGTTTTGTCGAAGCAAAACGAGTGGCAAGCAGGGGGCGACGCAAAGGGGGATCTTCGGCTATGATGGCGGTTCTGTTCCCGCTTTGTTTAGTGAATCCATGAGCTATGAAAACACTTCGCCAACAAAATCGCCCTGTCATTAGCTACGTGCCTCGAGCGGAGCCAGCGCCGCCGGAACACGCCGTCAAAATGGACGGTTTTCGCGACGTGTGGCTGCTGCGGGGTAAGTACGTGGCCTTTATTTTGCTCGGGGAACGCTTTCGTCGCTCTCCTGCGTTTAGCGTGCCGGAAGCGGCGCAGCGCTGGGCGACGCAAACTCGTCAGGAAAACGAGCTGGCGCCCTGAGCGCAGAATTGAGCAATAAAAAAACCGCAGATAGGGCGCTATCTGCGGTTTTTTTTATCCCGACCTGAGGTTAACGGTGCGCCAGCTCGGCGTCGTCTTCGCTCTCAAGAATGGTTTTATCCGTCTGGCGCAGCCACTGGCTGGTCAGGGTTCCGGCGGTCATTGAACCGCTAACGTTCAGCGCGGTGCGGCCCATGTCGATCAGCGGCTCAACGGAGATTAACAGCGCGACCAGCGTCACCGGCAGGCCCATCGCCGGCAGGACGATCAGCGCGGCAAAGGTTGCGCCGCCGCCGACGCCGGCAACACCGGCGGAGCTCACGGTAACAATCCCGACCAGGGTGGCAATCCACAGCGGATCGAGCGGGTTGATGCCGACGGTTGGCGCGACCATCACCGCCAGCATTGCCGGGTAGAGGCCGGCACAGCCGTTTTGACCAATCGTGGCGCCAAACGAGGCGGAGAAGCTGGCGATCGATTCAGGTACGCCCAGACGACGGGTTTGCGCTTCCACGTTCAGCGGAATGGACGCGGCGCTGGAGCGGCTGGTGAAGGCAAAGGTCAGCACCGGCCACACTTTGCGGAAGTATTTCAGCGGGCTCACGCCGTTAACCGCCAGCAGCAGCCCGTGGACCACGAACATGATGCCAAGTCCAAGGTAGGAGGCGACAACGAAGCTACCGAGCTTGATGATGTCCTGCAGGTTGGAGCCCGCCACGACTTTAGTCATCAGCGCCAGCACGCCGTACGGCGTCAGCTGCATCACCAGGCGTACCAGCTTCATCACCCAGGCCTGCAGGGTATCGATGGCGGTCAGCACGCGCTGGCCTTTGGCGACGTCGTCCTTCAGCAGCTTCAGCGAAGCGACGCCGAGGAAGGCGGCGAAGATAACAACGCTGATGATAGAGGTCGGGTTAGCGCCGGTCAGGTCAGCAAACGGGTTCTTCGGCACAAAGGAAAGGATCAACTGCGGAACGCTGAGATCCGCGACCTTACCGGCGTAGTTGCTCTGAATGGCGTTCAGGCGGGCGGTTTCCGCGCTCCCCTGGACCAGCCCTTCGGCGGTCAGGCCAAACAGGTTGGTCACCAGTACGCCAACCAGGGCGGCGATAAGGGTGGTGAACAGCAGGGTACCAATGCTCAGGAAGCTGATTTTACCCAGCTGTGAAGCATTGTGCAGGCGCGCGACGGCGCTCAGAATAGACGCGAATACCAGCGGCATTACGATCATCTGCAGCAGCTGCACGTAGCCGTTGCCAACGATATTGAACCATTGAATGGAATCTTTTAGTACCTGGCTGTCGGAACCGTAAATAAACTGCAGCGCAAGACCGAACACGACGCCAATGACCAGACCGACCAGCACTTTTTTGGCGAGGCTCCACTGTTTGTGGCGAGTTTGGGCCAGCGCAAACAGCAAAATCGCGAACACGATAACGTTCGCTATAAGTGGAAAGTTCATCCCCGTTCTCCTGATATCTTTATTACCTGGGCTGGCCTGTTTACCAGCTCTTATGGCGCAAGGTTAGCAGAAGCGGAATTCATTACTTATATTCAAATGGAATTGATTATAACTAATTTGATATTTCGTTTATTTATCGTCCGGTCTGCTGACTAATGAAGCGATTAAAGGTTATCTGCAGCGTATTAATCATGCCGGACGACCAGCGCACGGCGCTATTTTCGGCGAGAGTTTGCGGCATCCACACCGCGTAGACAAACAGCGCCATGCACAGCGCGCGCTCCAGCTGGTTGCCCTTGCGCGGCGCGAGGATAGGCAGGCGAAAACGCCAGCGGCAGGGCCACAGCAGCGGCACGCCGGCGGGGGTCAGCATGTCGGCAAGAATATGACTGAGATAGCCGAGCACCAGCCCCTGCAGCGCGTCGGCGGGCACAAACCAGCTTTCCGGGACTTTCAGATAGAAAAGGGTGATCGCCGCGAATACCGCCAGCAGGCTGTGGGTGAACCCCCGATGACCAAACGCGCGCGCCACCGGCCTGGAGATCCAGCTCAGCCGCTGGCCCAGAAGTGATTTAGGGTGATCGATATCGGGCAGCAGGCAGGTCAGCACCGCGGAGGGGACGATATGCCACCAGTCGCCCTGCGCCAGCACGGGCGTGAGCTCCGCATTTTTAGCAAATACCGCACAGGCGATAGAAAAGAAGAGATGGCCTTCCGCCGTCATGATAAAAACCCTAAACTGTCGATTCATACAGTATAGGGTTTTTATACAGTGTGCGAAAGAGGTGACGGTGTAACTCTTTGTCACAAAATTGTCAGCGTGCCAGCCATCCGCCATCCACCGCCAGGGTGTAGCCGTTCACGTAATCCGCCGCGGCCGAGGCGAGAAACACCACCGGTCCTTGCAAATCGTCCGCTACTCCCCAGCGCCCGGCGGGGATGCGGTCGAGGATCTCTTTGCTGCGCTCGCTATCGTCACGCAGCTGTTGGGTATTATTGGTCGCCATATAGCCCGGCGCGATGGCGTTAACGTTAATGTTGTGTCCCGCCCATTCGTTGGCCATCAGGCGGGTTAAGCCGAGTACGCCGCTCTTTGAGGCGGTGTAGGACGGGACGCGGATCCCGCCCTGGAAGGAGAGCATCGAGGCAATATTAACGATCTTGCCGCCGCCGCCCTGCTGAATAAACTGCCGGGCGACCGCCTGGGATAAAAAGAACACCGACTTCAGGTTGAGGTTCATGACATCGTCCCAGTCGCGCTCGCTAAAATCGAGCGCATCGGCGCGACGAATAGTCCCGGCGTTATTGACCAGAATATCTATCCGACCCATGGCGGCAACGGCTTTAGCCACGATTTGGCTTATCTCGTCCTGGCGGCTGAGATCCGCCTGAACGGCGCTGAAGCGGCGGCCCAGCGCCTGGACTTTTTCTGCGGTTTCGTACGGGACCTTACGGTTGACGCTGACGATATCGCACCCGGCCCGGGCAAGCCCCACGGCCATTCCCTGACCCAGCCCAGTGTCACATCCCGTCACGATCGCGACCTTACCCGTAAGATCGAAGGCGTTAAGTACCATATGTCCCTCCGTATGCTGATGTATGCGTGAATACACGCCGTTGCAGCCAGCATAGAGGCACCAGAAGGAAAAAACAATTAAAAATGAAACGGTGTTTTATTTTATGTGGTGAGGCAGCCGTTGCTCCCTCATCACTCCGGCCGCTTAGCCGCGCAGGTCGCTGACGCTAAGCGCCGTCAGCGTTGTCAGCTTAACGTCGCCGAGCGCAAATCTCCGGTCATGACTATGCTCCTCGGCCGGGATCACGATTGAGCGCATGCGCGCCGCCTTGCAGGCGATCATGCCGTTAACCGAGTCTTCGAGCGCCACGCAGTTCATCGGGTCAACGCCTAGCTTTGCCGCGCAGTCGAGGTAGACCTGCGGATGCGGTTTGCTGTACGCCAGCAGCTCGGCGGAGGCCAGAGCGTCGAACTGGTCGCGCAGTTCAAACATGGTGAGCACTTTTTCCAGCATCCGCAGCGGCGAGGCGGAGGCGAGACCGATCTTCAGCCCCTGCGCCTTGCACAGCGCAACGGCTTCGCGCACGCCGGGCAGCAGGGGACGCGAGGCTTCCACCAGCTCAATGGCACGGCTGATAATACGCGCGGTGACGTCGGCGCGGTCCGGCCCCGTCCACGGCTGCTGCGCAAACCACAGGTCCACCACTAAATCGATGCGCAACCCGAGAATATCGGACAGTTCGCCGCGACGGCTGATATCCACACCGAGGCTTGCTATCACCTCCAGCTCCGCCCGATCCCATAGCGGCTCAGAATCAATCAGTAATCCATCCATATCGAAGATTGCGGCATGAATTTGGCGCCTGGCTGACATATGTCCCTCTCCTGTAGCGTAAGTCGATAACCAATTTGCGTTCATGGTATATCATACCGCGCTTTATTGGGCGAAATTCGCCAGTGAAGGTAGACTTAGAACCTGACCGGTTGGTTCTTGGCAGTGAAGGCGTCTTAAACAAGGGGAACCCATGACGTATCAACAAGCTGGACGCATTGCAGTACTTAAACGTATTTTGGGGTGGGTCATCTTTATTCCCGCGGTAATATCGACGCTGATTTCCGTACTGAAGTTTATGTATGAGCATAGCGAGAAGAAACCGGGTATTGATGCGGTGATGATGGACTTTGCGCACGTAATGATTGAAATGATGCGTTTCAATACGCCGTTTCTTAACTTTTTCTGGTACAACTCGCCGCTGCCGGACTTTAAGCACGGCCTGAATATTGGCTTCTGGATAATCTATATTCTGGTCTTTGTCGGGATGGCGCTGCAGGCCTCCGGCGCGCGGATGGGCCGCCAGGCGAAGTTTCTTCGCGAAGGGGTTGAGGATCAGCTGATTCTGGAACAGGCCAAAGGCGCGGAAGGGCTGACGCGGGAGCAAATCGCTGAACGTATCGTGGTGCCGCGCCATACGATCCTCGTGCAGTACTTCCCGCTGTACGTTCTGCCGGTGGTGATTATTATTATCGGCTACTTCTTCTTTTCGCTGCTCGGCTTCCTGTAAAGCGATAGATTGCCCGGCCTGCCGGGCAATGTTTCACTCGCCGGGGATGGCGCGCGGCTTGCCCTGATTGTCCACCGCTACGTAAATAAATAACGCTTCCGTTGCCTTGTAGCGCTGCCCGATGGGTTCCGATGAGACCTTTTTCACCCAGACTTCAATATTAATGGTGATAGAGGTATTGCCGCGTTTTACGCAGCGGGCGTAGCAGCACACCACGTCGCCGACGGCGACCGGACGCAAAAAGGTCATGCCGTCCACGCGGACGGTGACGACGCGGCCGTGGGCAATCTCTTTGGCCATAATCGCGCCGCCGATATCCATCTGCGACATCAGCCAGCCGCCAAAAATATCGCCATTCGCGTTGGTATCTGCCGGCATCGCCAGGGTGCGTAAAACCATTTCGCCCTTCGGGGCGAGGTCTGTTGTTGTCATTCTGTACTCTGTGTGGTCAATGAAGATCTGGCGCGATGCTACTATGAAAATCGCCGCGTGAGAATAGCCGTCGCCGCGCGGCTATTGGCCGTCAGCTGCCAGGCCGGCTGAATATTAATGGGTATGGAAAATGTATGACGGCTAAATCATACTCACTCCCTCGGTAATAAGTTGAGGACGCTAGTATGAACGACGATTTCCAGGCGATAAAAGATGAATTCGAGAAGCATGGGGAAGATGGCGGGGAAGGGATCGCGCAGGCAATGTATGAGGCCTTATCGCAGCGTCTGGCGCCTTACTTCTTTAACCTGGATGACATCAATAAGCGCAGATTTCTCATCAAATTAGATGAGGGAGAAAAAGAGATCGGCACGCGGCAAAAGTATGATTGGTTTGCCGCCCTCAACAGGAACAAACCCTAGCTCGTCAGGCGGCCTCCGTGAGTGCCGCAAACCCGTCGCGAGCAGATCGGGGTCAACGCTCCGCGGCGCAAAAAAAGCACGCTTCGCGTTATCAGAACCCGCAGCGTGCTTTTTAGTTTTAAATTCACAATCAACGATTTGATAGATTAAGGTTTTTACCTTTATCGATCACTTATCATCCTGCGGCATATGTCGATAGATATAGACGCCGCTCAGCAGAGTGAAAACCAGGGTCAGCGCGGTGAGGCCAAAGACCTTGAAGTTGACCCAAATGTTCTGCGGCAGCCAGAACGCAATGTAAATATTCGCCAGCCCGCAGAGGATGAAAAACACCGCCCAGGCCAGGTTCAAACGTGACCATACGTGCTGCGGCAGCGTCAGCTCTTTGCCGAGCATGCGCTGAATCAGCGGCTTTTTCATGACCCACTGGCTGAACAGCAGGGCGCCTGCGAACAGCACGTAGATGACGGTAACCTTCCATTTAATAAACTCGTCGTTATGGAAGAAAATCGTCAGGCCGCCAAAAACGGCGACCAGCACAAAGGTGATCAGCGCCATTTTTTCAATTTTGCGATAGCGCACCCAGGTGTAGATCAGCACGACCGCGGTGGCGACAATCAGCGCCGTGGTGGCGGCGTAGATATCGTAGAGCTTATAGAATGCGAAGAAGACGACCAGCGGTAAAAAATCCAGAAACTGCTTCATGCATAGGTTCCGTAGTTCAGAGCGGGTCGGGAGGTTTCCCGACCCTGGTTAAATTTAGTTGCGGATAAGCATATACAAGCGGAATAAATAGATCAGCAACAGCGCAGAAATCAGGTTGCTGATGGTATTAATCACCACCGCGCCGACGTTTGGCGTCAGTACCGCAAAGCTGGAAGCCAGCAGCAGCAGCGCGGTTTTGGCCAGCAGCCAGCCGAGAACCGCCGGCGCGACCAGCCGCATATTCGCCCACGCCAGGCGGATGCTGCCGCGCATTGCGCTGAAAATCCCCAGCTTATCCTGCACCAGCATAATAGGGGCAAAGGCCAGCACGATGGCTAACAGGACGCCCGGCACCAGCACCAGCATCATCCCGATCTGCACCACGAAGGTGGTGAACAGGATCAGCAGCAGCAGCTTCGGCAGAACCGGCGCCGAGGCGCCAATCGCGCGCAGAGCGCTGACGCGCTGCCCGGCGGAGACCAGCTGAATCATCAACAGAACCCCGCCTGCAAGGATGGCGTTGCCCACCAGCCCGGAGAAGGTTGAGGCCGCTGAGGCGCGCAGCAGAACCTGCTGTTGCTCCGGCGTCATGTTCTGCACCAGCTCAAACAAGCCTGCGCTACCCGCCAGATTATCGCCTTCGCTTAGAATCGAGAGCTGCTCTTCGCTGGGTGAAAACGCGTGGCCAAGGACTACCGTTATTAGCGCGCACAACAACGCAACCAGCAAAATGGTAATGAACTGATTACGAAAAAAATTTCCCGTGTCACGGTAGACGGACTTCGCCGTGATAGACATGCACTCTCCTTGAGTATTGCAGGTGTTAACTAGCCGGCGATTGTACCGCAAATCGCTTCAGCGTAGCAGCCTCTGCTCACGCCAGGCTAAGTATATCTTTGTAAAGAGGAGTGAGCGCCGTATCCCGCTGAGTATGGCTTTTGGCACGGTCGCTGTCGCCGCAAAAGCGGGGCGATGGCTCGCCTGGGCCAGAAAATGCCAAAAATTGATCTGCCTAATCATTTGCTTATTACATTCGACCGCAAAAATTAATCTGGATCAACAAATGTTAAAACTAATGATTTTGTGTGATCTATGTTGGATCAAACATAACTCATTGTGGGTATATTCTTCGCGCTTAATAACCATAATGAGGAAGTGGGTATGAAGAAGTTAGCAGCGGTAGGATTAATTTTGAGTACGCTTTCCGGGGGCGTCTGGGCGCACGAAGCCGGAGAGTTTTTCATTCGCGCAGGTTCGGCCACCGTTCGTCCGACGGAAGGTTCTGACAACGTGTTAAATAGTCTGGGTAGTTTTAACGTCAGTAATAACACTCAGCTGGGATTAACCTTCACCTATATGGCTACGGATAATATCGGCATCGAGCTGCTGGCGGCCACGCCGTTCCGCCATAAGGTAGGTACCGGCCCGACGGGAACCATCGCGACGGTGCACCAGCTGCCGCCAACCCTGATGGCGCAGTGGTATTTTGGCGATGCGCAAAGCAAAGTGCGTCCCTATATCGGCGCCGGTATTAACTACACCACCTTCTTTAATGAAGACTTTAACGATACCGGCAAAGACGCCGGGCTGTCCGATCTGAGCCTGAAGGATTCGTGGGGCGCCGCCGGTCAGGTAGGGCTGGATTATCTGATTAACCGCGACTGGCTGCTCAACATGTCGGTGTGGTACATGGATATCGACACCGACGTGAAATTCAAAGCCGGCGGCGTGGACCAGAAGGTCAGCACCCGCATCGATCCGTGGGTGTTTATGTTCTCTGCGGGATATCGGTTCTAAGCCTCTCAGCAGCACTGGTCGCTATCTGATCAGTGCTGTTGTGATACCTGCGAACGACTTACGTACGTATCCGCCTTACGGAGCGCCTTCCACCCGTAATGTCGTCCTGTGACGCATTACCACGGAACGGTGCGTCCCTGATAATCCAGATACTCCAGCCCCGGCCGCTGGCGTTTTTCCAGCAGCACCCTGATCAGGCTGGGGATGGTCTCCTCGATGGTCAGCGGCGCATCGCCGCCGCCCAGCGCGGTGCGGATCCAGCCCGGCGCCATTGCCACCATAGGATGTGTCGCCGAAGCCGCGCGGGCGGCAAAACTGCGCATAAACATATTCAGCGCGGCCTTGCTGCCTCTGTACAGTTCGCGCTGTCCGCTAAGGTTATTGCCGAGGCTCCCCTGTCCGGAAGACATCACGCCGAGCAATCCCGACGGGGTAACGTGCCGCTGCAGGCGCTCTATGACCCGCATTGGCGCCAGGGCATTGGTCTGCATCACCTGCATAAACTCCTCTGTGGAGACTTCGCCGATGGTCTGCGAAGGATCGCGGTTGGTGGTTCCGGCATTGACAAAGAGCATCTGCAGGCGGCTTCCCGAGAGCCTGTGGTCCAGCGCGGCCAGCTGTTCGTCGTCGCAGATATCCAGCGTTTCCAGGCGCACCCGGCCGGGGTTGTCCTGCGCGAGCTGATGAAGCGGCGTCGGATGCTGAATATCGCGTACGGTGCCGATCACGTTCCAGCCGTGCTGCAAAAATTCGGCGGCCATGGCGTGGCCCAGCCCGCGAGAGGCTCCGACGATTAAAACGCTGTGATGAGCAAGAGGGGTCATAGTAGAAATCCGCAACAAAGAGTGAGGATCTGACTATAGTCATAGGTTATATCAGGCGGAAGGCGCAGCATATGCACTGTTAACATGCGCCGCACGCCATATCTTACGCCAGGATACCTCATGACCGACCCCGATTTTAATCTACTCGTTGCGCTGGAGGCTCTGCTGGCCGAAGAGAGCGTTGCCGGCGCGGCGCGGCGTCTGGGGCTCAGCGCATCGGCAATGAGCCGGACGCTAACCCGCCTGCGCGATGCGACCGGCGATCGGCTGCTGGTCAGGGCGGGGCGTAAAATGGTGTTAACCCCGCATGCGCAAAATATCAAAGCGCGAACCCAGAATGTGCTGTTCGAGATGCGCTCGGTGCTGAATGCTTCCCTTGCGCCGCTCCATCTCCCGACGCTGGAGCAAACTTTCACGTTGCGTACCAACGAAGGCTTCGTCGAAACCTTTGCTCCGGCGCTGATTGCTGCCTGCGCGCGGGATGCGCCGGGGGTGACGCTGACATTTGTGGCTAAGACCGAGAAGGACCCGCAGTTTTTACGCGAGGGGCGCGTGGACCTCGAGATTGGTGTACTCAAGAATATGGGGCCGGAAATCCGCCTGCAGGCGCTGTTTCGCGATCGCTTCGTCGGCGTGCTGGCAAAGAGCCACCCGCTGGCGCAATCGGCAAGCATGACCCGGGAAGCGTATATCTCCTGCGGGCACGTGATTACGTCTCGCCATGGCATGGTGCGGGGGCCGGTTGATGATGCGTTGGCCGGGTTTGGCCTGCAGCGTAAGATTGCCGCGGTGGTGCCCAGCTTCGCCGCCGCGCTGGCGGTTGCCCGCCGTTCACGGCTGATTGCGCTGGTCCCGGCGTCCTACATTGGCGATAGCCTTGCGGCCGATGTTGCCGTTTTTGAGCTTCCGGTGCAGACGCCGGAAATTACCGTTTCGCAGATGTGGCATCCCCGACAGGAGCAGGAGCCGGGCCACCGCTGGTTGCGTCAGCAGGTGCTTAGCGTGTGTCGTCAGGCGTCATAAGAGCAAAAAAAAGCCCGCAACGGATGCGGGCGAAAAATACTGGAAGCAATGTGAGCAATGTCGTACCGAATACCTGAGTGTTTTGCTCAACTATTCGGTAATGAGAAAGATAATGTTTCTCATTTAAGATATCAACCCCATCTTTTGTGCGGAAGCGATTTTTTTTACTCGATCACAAAAACGCTGCGCTTCTGGCTGTTGTCGCGAGGCCAGGCCGCCGCCACTTCGCGCAGCGGCAGCGGCGTGGTGGCGATAGTAAACCCGCCGGCCGCGGCGGCCTGCAGCATCTCCCCGGTCGCTGCCAGCAGCTGGGTCATTGACAGGCTGCCGATCCCGCTTCCCAGCAGCTGCAGCGGCGCCGAACGCAGTACCGCGCCGTTGAGTGAGATATCTGCCCCGGAGAGAGAGCCGACCTGGACGTAGCGCACCGGCGCATGGCCGGGGCTGCTTTTTGCCAGCGCCGGTAGCAGCAGTTCGGCGCTGGGGCCCCACAGATAGTCGACGACGACGTCGATCTGCCCCGCAGCAAGCTCGGCGAACTGAGCCCGCAAAGTGGGATCGTCTGCGGTCAGGTTGATGCAGACATCCGCGTCGAGCGTTGCCAGCGTCCCTGCGTTACGTCCGGTGGCGATCACTTTTTTCGCTCCCAGATAGCGGGCGATCTGGATTGCCAGCTGGCCGGCGCTGCCGGTGGCGCCGTTGATCAGCACCGTCTCACCGGCGATAAAGCCCGCGCGTTTCACCAGCGCAGCCCAGGCCGACATCCCGGGGTTGGCCATAGCGGCGGCGGTAACATCGTCCAGCGCATCCGGCAGCGGCAGGCAGTTAGCCGCGGCCACCGGCGCCCGTTGCGCCATGCTGCCCCAGGGGGCGCGAGGGAAGGCGAAGTAAACGCGCTGCCCGTTCGGCAATGTTCCCACGCCGTCGATGCCGACGACAAAGGGCAGACGACCGTCAAAGCTATAGTGTTTGCCGCTTGCCCGGCCCTTGACGACATGGCTGATGGCGGCGGCGCGTACGTCAACCAGGAGATGGTTTTCATCGGCCTGCGGATCGGCAAAGTCCGCCCACACCGGGCCCTGCTGGAGTTCAAATACGACGGCTGCTTTCATGGCGTTACCTCCGGGAAGAAATTACGTGTAAAATGCACATATCAGATGGCGGCACTATACACCGGGTTAAATAATATATGCAATATGCACATAATAATTATGACATCACCGACTTTCACGGGGCGCTGCTGGATATCATCCGCGTGATGAATCTGCCGGTGCGCGATGAGCAGATACTGCAGGCCGCCGAGGTGCAGCTCGATCAGATCCTTTTTCCGCTGCTGGTGGCGATAGGGCGCTATGGGCCGGTTGGCGTGGTTGAGCTGGCGGATAGCCTGGGACGGGATTACACCACCGTTAGTCGGCAGGTGAAAAAGCTGGAGGCGCAGAACCTGGCGCTGAAGCAGCTTAACGTCAGCGATCGACGGATTAGTGAAGTGACTTTGAGCGAGCAGGGTAAGGCGCTGATTGAACGCATTGCGCTTGCCAGAACGCGGCTGATGAATCAGGTGCTGATGGACTGGACGCAGGAGGATGTGCTGGCGCTGTTCCGCCTGACGCGCAAATACGCGGACAGCCTGCAGCAAAAAACAACCGCCTGACGAGCCGCCAGGCGGTAGAGGTGTTACGCCGCTTTAGTGGCGGCTTTAAGGCCCTGCACAAAAGCCTTCAGCTCGGCCAGCATCGTTTGCGGATCGCTGAGGTTACGTTCGATGATTTTGACGATGGCGGAGCCGGAAATCGCCCCGGCGGCACCGGCGTCAATCGCGGCGGTAACCTGATCGGCGGCGGAAATACCGAAGCCCTGCAGCGGCGGCGCGGCGTTATACTCGCGCAGCTTCTCAATGAGATGATGCAGCGGCAGGGCGGCGCGGTTTTCCGCCCCGGTGACCCCGGCGCGCGACAGCAGATAGGTATAGCCGCGACCAAAGGAGGCGATCTGGCGCAGCAGATCGTCATCGGCATTCGGCGGACAGATGAAAATGGGCGCGATATTGTGCCGCATCGCCGCCTGGCGGAACGGCGCCGACTCTTCGATGGGGACATCGGCGACCAGCACGGAATCCACGCCAACCCGCGCGCATTCGGCATAGAACGCGTCAATGCCGGGGCTGAACACCAGGTTCGCGTACATCAGCAGGCCGATAGGGATCGTCGGGTGCTTGTGACGGATCGCCGCCAGCATCTCGAAGCACTGCGCCGGCGTTACGCCGGCGGCGAACGCACGCAGGGCTGCGCCCTGGATCGTCGGGCCATCGGCCAGCGGGTCGGAGAAGGGAATACCCAGCTCCAGGGCGTCGGCGCCCGCTTCGATCAGCGTGTCGATGATTTGCAGCGACAGAGCCGGATTTGGATCGCCAAGCGTCACGAAGGGAACAAACGCGCCTTCCTGGCGGGATTTCAGTTGTGCAAACAGCGTCTCATAACGTTCCATCAGATTTCCCCTCGCGCTTTCAGAATATCGTGTACGGTGAAGATGTCTTTATCGCCGCGACCGGACAGGTTAACCACCAGCAGCTGCTCTTTTTCCGGATTTTCACGCATCATTTTTAGCGCATGGGCCAGGGCGTGGGAGGATTCCAGGGCCGGAATAATCCCCTCATGGCGGGAGAGCTCTTTGAAAGCCTCCAGCGCTTCGTTGTCGGTTATCGACACGTAGTCGGCGCGGCCGGTGCTGTTGAGGAACGCATGCTGAGGGCCCACCGACGGGAAGTCCAGCCCGGCGGAGATAGAGTAAGATTCTTCAATCTGGCCGTCATCGGTCTGCATCATCGGCGATTTCATGCCGAAATAGATGCCAATGCGACCGTGCTTCAGCGGCGCGCCGTGCTCGCCGGTTTCAATTCCGTGGCCCGCCGGTTCCACGCCGATCAGGCCGACGTTGGTTTCCTCGATAAAGTCAGCAAACATGCCGATTGCGTTGGAGCCGCCGCCGACGCAGGCGATGACCGCATCCGGCAGACGGCCTTCGCGCTCGAGGATCTGCGCTTTGGTCTCTTCGCCGATCATGCGCTGGAATTCGCGGACGATGGTCGGGAACGGGTGCGGGCCGGCTGCGGTACCGAGCATATAGTGAGCGGTATCGTAGCTGCCGGACCAGTCGCGCAGCGCTTCGTTACAGGCGTCTTTCAGCGTGGAGGAGCCGCTGTGCACCGGGATCACTTCCGCGCCCATCAGACGCATGCGGAAGACGTTTGGCGACTGACGCTCAACGTCTTTCGCGCCCATATAAATGCGGCATTTCAGGCCGAGCAGCGCGCTGGCGAGCGCGGAGGCCACGCCGTGCTGTCCGGCACCGGTTTCGGCAATGATTTCGGTTTTGCCCATGCGCTTCGCCAGCAGCGCCTGGCCCAGCACCTGGTTGGTTTTATGCGCGCCGCCGTGCAGCAGATCTTCACGCTTGAGGTACAGCGTGGTGCGGGTGCCTGCGGTCAGGTTACGACATTTGGTCAGGGCCGTTGGGCGACCGGCGTAGTTTTTCAGCAGGTCGCTAAATTCAGCCTGGAACTCAGGATCTTTCTGCGCGCTGACGAAAGCTTCTTCCAGCTGGCGCAGGGCGGGCATCAGGATCTGCGGGACGTACATACCGCCAAATTCGCCAAAATAGGGGTTCAGTAAAGTACTCATTATTGCATTGCTCCTTAATATGCGCGCAGCGTCTGGAAAACCGAGGCCAGCTTGCTGGCGTCTTTAATACCCGGCTGCGACTCAACGCCTGAATTAAAATCGAGTCCGGCACAGCCGCTTTTGGCGGCTTCTACGCAGTTATCGGCACCGAGTCCGCCTGCCAGCAGGACGTTACGCAGGTCCTGGCCTTGCAGAAGCGTCCAGTCGAAACGCTGGCCGCTGCCGCCCTGGCCGTTATCGAAGAGATATTTATCGACGTGCTGCAGGTTGCGTTCCGGCAGCGTGTCGCCCACGCTGAGCGCTTTCCAGATCTGGATTTGACCCGGCAGCCGCGCACGCAGCGCGTCGATATAGGCCTGGTCTTCGCTGCCGTGCAGCTGAACCGCAGCCAGCCGCAGGCTCTCTGCGCGGTCAGCCACCTCCTGGAGCGGCGCATCGCGGAACACCCCGACGTAGCGCAGCCCGGCGGCCTGGATAATCTCTTTAGCCTGCGCCTCGTTGACGACGCGCGGTGAGCCAGGGACGAAAATCAGCCCGCCGTAGAGGGCGCCGGATTCATAGGCCACCTGCGCGTCCTGAGCACGGGTCAGGCCGCAGACTTTGTTTTCACCGAGCAGCACGCGCTTAACGGCCGCGTCGAGGTCATCGTGCTCCATCAGCGCTGAGCCAATCAGGAAGCCGTTAGCAAAGTTGCTGAGATCGCGAACCTCGGCGTAGGTATGAATCCCGGATTCGCAGATCACGGTGACGTCATGGCCCAGACGCGGCGCCAGCTGGCGGGTGCGGTTGAGGTCAATCGACATATCGCGCAGATCGCGGTTGTTGATCCCGACCACCTTCGCCTTCAGCGCGATGGCGCGCTCCAGCTCTTCTTCAGTACTGACTTCGGTCAGCACGCCCATGTTCAGACTGTGCGCGACGGCGGCGAGCTGGCGATACTGTTCATCGTCCAGCACCGACAGCATCAGCAGGCAGGCGTCGGCCTGATAGTAGCGCGCGAGATAGATCTGGTAAGGATCGATGGTGAAATCCTTGCACAGTATCGGCTGCGGTGCGATGGCGCTGACGATGGGCAGAAAATCAAAGCTGCCCTGGAAATATTTCTCATCGCACAGCACCGAGATCGCCGAGGCGTAGTTTTTATACACTCCGGCGATGGCCGCCGGGTCAAAATCCTGGCGAATCAGGCCCTTCGACGGCGAGGCTTTTTTGCACTCGAGAATAAACACGCTGCGCGTCCCGGCAAGGGCATCGTAAAAGTTACGCTGCGTCGGGACGACCTCGTTTTGAAAACTGGCTAACGGCTGCTGCTGCTTGCGGGCTTCTACCCAAATCGCTTTGTCGGCAACGATTTTTGCTAAAACGGTCTGCATTATTTACCCTCTTGCCGCTAATGCGGTCACTCTGTCATAGGCCGCTCCGCTGCGCAGCACGTCAATCACCTGTCGGGCGTTGGCTTTCAGGTCTTCATGCCCGTGTAAACGCATCAGCATAGCGACGTTGGCGGCGACAGCGGCTTCGTGAGCGGCTTCACCTTTACCTTGTAGTAAGCGCGTCAGAATGTCACGGTTTTCTTCCGGCGTGCCGCCGGCCAGCTGTTCCTGGTGATAAGGCGTCAGGCCAAAATCATCCGCGGTCAGCTGATAGCTTTTGATCTCGCCGTTATTCAGCTCCGCGACCACCGTCGGCGCGTGGAGCGACACCTCATCCATGCCGCCGCTGTGGACGACCGCTGCCCGCTGGTAGCCCAGCACGCGCAGGGTTTCCGCGATAGGCAGCACCAGCTCCGGGCTGTAGACGCCAATCAGCGCCAGCGGCGGATGCGCCGGGTTAATCAGCGGCCCCAGCACGTTGAACAGCGTCCGGGTCTTCAGCTGCTGACGGACCGGCATCGCGTGGCGAAAACCGGTGTGATATTTCGGCGCAAACAGGAAGCAGACGCCCAGCTCATCCAGCGCGGTGCGGGATTTATCGGCGTTCATATCCAGGTTGATGCCGAATGCGGCCAGCAGGTCGGAAGAGCCGGATTTGCTGGAGACGCTACGGTTGCCGTGCTTCGCCACCTTCAGCCCACAGGCTGCGGCGACAAACGCGCTGGCGGTAGAAATATTGATGCTGTTGCTGCCGTCGCCGCCGGTGCCGACGATATCGGCAAACGGGTAGTCAGGACGCGGGAACGGCGCGGCATTTTCCAGCAGGGCGGTGGCCGCTCCGGCAATCTCCTGCGGCTGCTCGCCGCGCACCTTCATGCTGACCAGGGCGGCGGCCAGCTGCTCGGGCTTCACTTCGCCGCGCACCACCGCAGAAAACAGCTGGTGGCTCTCCTGCTGGCTGAGGGTTTCCGCCTGATACAGCTTTTCCAGAATCGGCTGGATGGTATTGGTTTGCTCCAGCTTCTGCAGCGCCCAGGCCAGCGTTTGCTCCAGCAGACGCGCGCCCTGGGTGGTAAGAATCGACTCCGGGTGGAACTGGAAGCCGCAAACGCGATCGGCATCATGACGCACCGCCATCACCATCCCGTTATAGTTGGCGTTGATGGTCAGCCCGGCCGGAATATTGCTGCCGACCAGCGAATGGTAGCGGGCAACCGGCAGCGGGTTAGTCAGGCCGGCAAACATCGCCTGGCCGTCGTGCTCGATGCTGGAGGCTTTACCGTGCAGGATTTCGCCCGCCTGGCCCACGTAGCCGCCGTAGGCTTCAACAATCGCCTGATGGCCAAGGCAGATGCCGATGATCGGCAGCTTGCCGCGCAGCCGGGTCAGCAGCTCCGGCATGCAGCCGGCTTCGCTCGGCGTGCCCGGGCCTGGGGAGAGCATCAGCACCGGATTGTCCATCGTGCCGATACGCTCAATTAAGGTCTGCGCCGGAACCGAGTTACGGTAAATCACCACGTTATGGCCGTTGGCGCGCAGCTGGTCTGCCAGGTTATAGGTAAAGGAATCGATATTATCGAGCAGCAGAATGTCGGCCATTAGAAAGTCTCCTTAGCGTGGTGGGCTTGGGCAATTGCGCGCAGCACCGCGCGGGCTTTATTTCGGGTTTCATCTGCTTCTGACTGAGGCACTGAATCCAGGACAATACCGGCGCCGGCCTGAACGGTGGCAATGCCGTCCTGCACGTAGGCAGAGCGAATCACGATGCAGGTATCCAGGTCGCCGTGGGCGGTGAAATAGCCGACGGCGCCGCCGTAGCTCCCGCGACGCTTGCCCTCGGCGGCGGCGATAAGCTGCATCGCGCGCACCTTCGGCGCTCCGCTCAGGGTGCCCATATTCATACAGGCGCGATAGGCATGCAAAACGTCGAGGTCGTTACGCAGCTCGCCGACCACCCGGGAAACCAGGTGCATCACGAAAGAGTAGCGGTCGACTTTGGTCAGGTCGGCCACGTAGCGGCTACCCGGCGTGCAGATGCGGGCGAGGTCGTTACGCGCCAGATCGACCAGCATCAGGTGCTCGGAGAGCTCTTTATGGTCGGTGCGCATTTCGAGTTCGATACGGCTGTCGAGATCGCGATCCAGCGAACCGTCGGCGCGACGACCGCGCGGGCGGGTACCGGCAATCGGGTAGATCTCAATCTGGCGGCTGACGGCATCGTACTTCAGCGAACTCTCCGGCGACGCGCCGAACAGGGTGAAGTCGTTATCCTGCATAAAGAACATGTACGGGCTCGGGTTGCTCTTCTTCAGCACGTCGTAGGCTGCCAGCGGCGACGGGCAGGGCAGAGAGAAGCGACGCGATGGCACCACCTGGAAAATTTCGCCGGCGCGAATTGCGCGCTGCATTTTGCGGACCACGGCGCCGTACTCGTCGTCGCTCTGGTCGCAGTCGCAGGTCATCTGCTCTACCGCGGTGACCGGCAGCGGCGCCGGCGGTTCGTTGAGCTGCTGGCGAAGCTGGGCGATACGCTGCGTCAGACGCTGCTTTTCGCTCGCCAGCGGCGTGAACAGGCTCGACTGGATGCGGGTGCTTTTGCTCTGGTGATCGATAACCAGCAGCGTTTCCGCCAGGTAGAAGCAGTAGTCCGGGCAGGCGGTGTCGCTTTCCAGAGGCGGCAGGTCTTCGAAACCGGCCACCAGGTCATAGGCAAACAGGCCGCCGAAGAACATCGCTTCGCGCTCGTCGTGCGGAACGGTCACCAGATCCTGCAGCAGGCGGAAGGCGTCAAAGACCGACAAAGAGCACAGGCGGGCGTCTTCATCCAGCAGGGCGCTGACCGGCGGGAAGGTTAAGGTCCGGCCGTTCGGCTGACGCAGATTTTCGATGCCGGAGGGCAGAGCGTTGTCGAGTAAATCCAGCAGCGATGCGCCGTTGCTGGAAAGCGCCTGAATGGTGACAGTGTCACCTAAGGCGGTGATGCGCAGCGCGCTGTCAACCAGCAGCAGGCTCTTTAAATCATCCTTACTGTCGATATCGGCAGATTCCAGCAGCAGGGTTGCCGGACGCGCGCCGCACAGCTGGTGGAACAGCGCCGTCGGGTTTTCGCGATAGATGGCGTCGCTGGTGAGAAGCTCGAGTGCCGGTTTTGATGTTTGCATTATTGTTCTCGCCTGTTCGGTATAATAATTTGTCCAATAAAAAGCCCGCTCATTGGCGGGCCGGGTATCTGTATGCTGAGTGCAAAACGCGATCACGCCGCCCGTTATCAGGAGGTGCGCCACCAGCCGTGCAGAGTGATAATTTGCGTTTTCATCGTGATACCCCTTCATGTGAACTTGCGTACTAGTTAACTAGTCCAGAGGAATAATGTCAACCCCTGTTTGCAGATTTTCTCCGCGAGTCGGTATGATAATGCGCTTATTTAAGTCCATGTCCAGCAGGAGTCATCTTGAGCGATACCCTTTACGCAGTGATTTACGATCTGCATAGCCATACCACCGCCTCTGACGGGCGGCTGACTCCAGAAGAACTTGTCCATCGCGCCCACCAGATGCGGGTCGGGACGCTGGCGATTACCGATCACGATACCGTTGCGGCCATTCCTGCGGCGCGGGCGGAAATTGCCCGCGCCGGCCTGCCGCTGACGCTGGTGACCGGGGTGGAAATTTCAACCCTGTGGGAAAACCATGAAATTCATATCGTGGGCCTGAATATTGATATTGAGCATCCGGCGATGCTGGCCCTGCTTGATGAGCAGAAGGCGCGCCGCCAGCTGCGGGCGCAGATGATTGCCGAGCGGCTGGATAAGGCCCGAATTCCCGGGGCGTGGGAAGGGGCGATGAAGCTTGCCGACGGCGGGGCGGTGACCCGCGGGCATTTTGCCCGTTTCCTCGTGGAGGCAGGCCACGCCAGCAATATGGCCGATGTTTTTAAAAAATATCTCGCCCGTGGGAAAACCGGTTACGTTCCGCCGCAGTGGTGTACAATAAAACAAGCGATTGATGTCATTCATCATTCTGGCGGCAAAGCGGTTGTCGCCCATCCTGGGCGCTACGATCTCTCCGCCAAGTGGCTGAAAAGGCTGTTGGCCCACTTTAGCGAGCAGGGCGGCGATGCGATGGAGCTGGCCCAATGTCAGCAGGCGCCGCATGAGCGCACGCAGCTTGCCGCGTACGCCGTACAGTTTGGTCTTCTGGGTTCACAGGGTTCTGATTTCCATCAGCCCTGCCCGTGGATTGAGCTGGGTCGGAAACTTTGGCTACCCGCAGGTGTAGAAGGGATCTGGCACAGTTGGGAAACGGCCGCAGAATAAAATTGAGAGGGAAGTATGAGCCAGTTTTTTTACATCCATCCGGACAACCCGCAGGCGCGGTTGATTAACCAGGCGGTGGAGATTGTGCGTAAAGGCGGGGTGATTGTCTACCCCACGGATTCAGGCTACGCATTGGGGTGTAAGATTGAAGATAAGGGCGCGATGGAGCGGATCTGCCGCATTCGTCAACTGCCGGACGGCCACAACTTCACCCTGATGTGCCGCGATCTCTCCGAGCTGTCGACCTACGCGTTTGTCGACAACGTGGCGTTTCGCCTGATTAAAAACAATACGCCGGGCAACTACACGTTTATCCTCAAGGGGACCAAAGAGGTGCCGCGTCGCCTGCTGCAGGAAAAACGTAAAACCATCGGCATGCGCGTGCCGTCGAACCCGATTGCCCAGGCGCTGCTCGAGACCCTGGGCGAGCCGATGCTCTCCACCTCGCTGATGCTGCCGGGCAGCGAATTCACCGAGTCCGATCCGGAAGAGATTAAGGATCGGCTGGAGAAGCTGGTCGATCTGATTATCCACGGCGGCTATCTCGGCCAGCAGCCGACCACGGTTATCGACCTGACCGAAGATTCGCCGGTCGTGGTACGTGAAGGCGTTGGCGACGTGAAGCCGTTCCAGTAACGGAATCCCTCCTCCCCGGCAGCATCGCGATCCAGGCTGCCGGGATCGCGACAGGCTTGCCCCATCCGCGCATGATGCAGGTAGCTTTATTTTGACCTGAGTCGAAATAGTCCGCCGGGAATCGTCCTTCTGGCGCCAGAAGGCTCGCCGCGTCGTGCAAAGCTTGCGGAGAGCCGATCCAGCAGGATGGCAATCAGCACCACCACGAAACCACTCTGCAGGCCAGTGCCAATCTCCAGCTGTTGAATGCTGCTCAAAATATCGTTACCCAGCCCACCGGCCCCGACCATCGAGGCGATGATAACCATCGACATGGCCATCATAATCGATTGATTCACGCCGGCCATAATCGAGGGCTGCGCGGCGGGCAGCTGCACTTTCCACAGCAGCTGCCACGGCGTGCAGCCAAAGGCGATGCCTGCCTCGATGCGCGAAGCGTTAACCTGGCGAATGCCTAAATCGGTCAGGCGCACGACCGGCGGCATAGAAAACAGAATCGTGGCGAAGATCCCCGGAGGGCGGCCAAGCCCGAACAAAATCGTCGCGGGTATCAGGTATACAAAGGCGGGCATGGTCTGCATAAAATCAAGCACGGTGCGAATGATGCTGCCGATAGCCGCGCGTCGCGCGCTCCAGATCCCGAGCGGAATACCGATCAGCAGGCTGAAAAACGTGGATGACAGGGTTAGCGCCAGCGTCACCGCCGCGTGCTCGCTGTAGCCGCTGTAAATGATATACAGCGAAGCAAGCAGGGCAAACAGCGCGAAACTTTTGCCAATTCGCCACGCGCCGAGCCAGACCGCGATAATCACCAGCCCCCACGGCGAAAGCGCATTTATTACGCTCTCGATGCCCCCGGCGAAGCTGTCGATAGCATGGGCGAAACCGTCAAAGCCGCCGCCGGCGTGTACCAGCAGGCGCTGCACGGCGGCGTCAATCTGACGACTGAAATCGAGGGGGTAGCTCATGATGGCTCCTGACGCGCTGTCCAGATATCGGCATAGCTTTCGGCGAGCTGCCAGCGCGAAACGTCGACTCCGGAGAAAAAGTGTTGAACATACGCGGTCGCAGGCGCGTTGATCAGCTCTTCCGGTTTGCCAACCTGCACCAGCTTGCCTTTTTCCATAATCGCAATACGCGTACCGAGGCGCAGCGCCTCCTCCATATCGTGGGTGACAAAGACGATCGTGCGCCGGGATTCCGCCTGTAGCGACAGAAGTAGCGTCTGCATGTCACGGCGAATAATCGGATCGAGCGCGGAAAATGCTTCGTCCATTAACAGCACGGTGGGATCCATGACCAGCGCGCGCGCGAGACCGACCCGCTGCTGCATGCCGCCGGAAAGCTGAGGCGGATACTGTTCGGCAACGTCGCCAAGCCCGACTTTTGCCAGCATGTCGCGAGCTTTCCGATAGCGGACATCCCGGGATTCGCCGGCCACTTCGAGGCCGAACGCCACGTTATCCAGCACGCTGCGTTCGTCAAACAGCGCGAACGACTGGAAAACCATGCCGATATGACGGCGACGCAGGGCGATCAGCTCGGACTCCCGGAGAGCGGAAAGCGTTTTACCCTGGAATATCACCGAGCCGGAACTGGCCGGGAGCAGGTGGTTAAGCGTGCGCAGCAACGTCGACTTGCCGGAGCCGGAAAGACCGACAATGACAAAAATTTCTCCGCCATATATCTTTAAATTGATATCGCTCAAGGCATTAATCGCCGCGCTTTTGGGCGTCGTTGAGAAAAAACGTTTATTCCCGGATGAATAATAATTTTTATTAACTGACCGTAACTCAAATATAGGTTGTAACATGGCGTCAAATTTATTTTAGGGTGGCCTTAAAAAGCTAACATATAAAACCGTTGGTAGCGCTAATGTATTTTATTAAATCAATATGCGTTTTCTGCATTAGCTTATTTGTTTTCTGCGATTAGATGACCGGAAGAGTGAAAACTCCAGGCTTCATCCAATAACCACGCCTTGACCTTTTCCTGCTGCGCCGAGGCTGGTTTAGCATTGGCGGAAATCAGGTAATAGCCGCGTTCGGTACGGTGCATCGGGCCGCACTGTACCAGCTGTTTACTGGCCAGAAACGGCGCGATCAGGGGCTGCCAGCCGAGGGCGATCCCCTGGCCTTCCAGAGCGGCCTGGATCACCAGGGAATAGGCGTTGAAGGTCCGGGAAGCGGCCTGGTGTTGGCCGTGCACCTGATGCTGGCGGAACCAGTCTTCCCACGTCATCCAGCGCTGGGGCCGGGATTCCGGCAGCTTCAGCAGGGGATAATTCAGCAGAGATTCGGGGGAGGCGGTTGGCGCCATTTCCTGCTTAATCTTTTGATTGCAAACGGGAATGACAATTTCAGGGAACAGCCGCTGATTCTGCGTTCCGGCCCAGCTGCCCTGGCCAAAATAGATAGCCAGATCCGCGCTGCTGTCGCGAAGGTTATAGTCGTTGGGCGAGGTGGTTATCTGTACCTCCACCCCCGGAATTAGCGCCTGCAGCCTCTCCATACGGGGTAACAGCCAGTAGCTGGCAAAACCCATATCGGTATCGATGCGCAGGACATTACGCTGCAGGCGCGTGCGTTCGAGCTGCTCGCTGATTTCCAGCAGGCTGCTGCGGACGATCAGATACAGACTATTGCCGGATTCGGTCAGCTGAACGCCGCGATGACGGCGTTCAAATAGCGGTGAATTGACCAGATTCTCCAGCATCTGAATACGCTGACTGACCGCGGGCTGCGATAGCCCGAGTTCATTTCCGGCAGCGGTAAAATTACCTAAACGCGCCGCCGCTTCAAATACCACCAGCGCCTGTAAAGGCGGAAGCTGTAATTTCCCTGCCATAAATTCACCTTATGCCATAATAAAAAAATAGCCACTTCACAGGGCCTGTCGATACATGAGATAAGGCTAACACGTTTTATTAATTATTTTACTTCGCAGGTAGGTCATGCTTATAAATAAACCGAATATCGTTATTCTGATGGCCGATCAGTTAACTGCCAGCGCCTTAAGAGCGTACGGGAATAACGTTAGTTTGACGCCAAATATAGATAAATTAGCCCGTGAAGGGGTGGTATTTGATTCCGCCTATTGCAACAGCCCGCTGTGCGCGCCATCGCGAGCATCGTTGATGACCGGGCAGTATATTTCCCGTAACCAGGTGTATGACAACGCCGCCGAGTTCCACGCCGACTCGCCGACCTTTTGCCATTATCTGCGCGAACAGGGCTACCGCACCTGGCTGTCGGGGAAAATGCACTTCTGCGGCCCCGATCAGCTGCACGGCTTTGACGAACGGCTGACAACGGATATCTACCCCGCCGATTTCGGCTGGACGCCGGACTGGCAACACCCGGAACGCCGTCTCGACTGGTATCACAACATGAGCTCGGTGCTGGAAGCCGGCGAGTGCGTGCGCACCAACCAGCTCGATTTCGATGATGAGGCATTATTCCTCGCCCGCCAGCGCCTGTATGACGCCGCCCGTCGCCCCGAAGAGCAGCCGTTTATGCTGCTCCTTTCGCTAACGCATCCCCACGATCCCTTCGCGATACCCAAACGCTACCTCGATCGCTTTGCGCAAGAAGATATCGATATGCCCGTCACGCGCGGCAAAGATATTGCAGACGATGCGCATTCGGCGCGAATGCGCGCCATGTATCAGCTGGAACCGGGCTTGATCCACGATGAGCATATTCGGCGCGCCCGCCACGCCTACTACGGCGCCCTGGCCTACGTTGATGATTGCTTTGGCGAAATGGTGCGTACCCTCGAAGAGACGGGGCTGGCCGAAAATACCGTGGTGGTGGTGATTGCCGATCATGGGGAAATGCTCGGCGAGCGCGACCTGTGGTACAAGATGAACTTCTTCGAGAACGCCGTGCGCGTGCCGTTAATCGTGCATAACCCCGCGCGCTTCGCGGCCCGTCGGGTCAGCGAAAGCGTATCGCTGGTGGATCTTTTACCCACCCTTGTCGAGCTTGCCAGCGGCGAAGATCGCAAAGCGCAGGCCATCGCCCCGCTGGACGGCAACAGCCTGGTGCCGCATCTCCAGGGGCTGCCTGGGCCGGACGGCGCGGTGAGCGAATATTTGGCCGAAGGCGCGCTCGGGCCGATGCTGATGTTTCGCCGGGGCGAATGGAAATACATTCATTCCGCCAGCGAGGCGCCGCAGCTGTTCAATTTACGCGACGATCCCCATGAGCGGGTGAACCTCGCGGCGAATGAGCATTACCAAACGGTCGTGCAGGCGTTCGTCGATGAAATCCGGGGGCGCTGGGATCTCGATGCCCTCTACCAGCAGGTGCTCGCCAGTCAGCAAAAACGGCTGTTTTTGACCCAGGTCGCCGGACGGGATGCCATTCCGAACTGGGACTATCAGCCGTTTCAGCGCGCATCAACGCGCTATATCCGTAACCATCAAACCCTGGATGAGCAAGAGGCGTTCGCCCGCTATCCTTCCCCCGTGAAACACCAGGAATCATAATGAAAATGAAACGCATGACCCGACTGATGCTGCTGGCGGTTGCCGGCTGGTTGCCGCTGAGCGGCTTCGCCGCCGATGACGCGCGCTGCGCCACCGTTACGCAGTCCGATCCGGGCTGGACGGATATTGCGGCGACCAACGCCCTTTCCGGGACGATACTGAACGCGCTGGGCTATCAGCAAAAAGTGCAAAACCTGTCGGTGGCGCTGGCGTTTCAGGGGCTGAAAACCGGCCAGGTCGACGTGTTCCTCGGCAACTGGATGCCCGCGCAGGAACCGGTTATCAGTAAGTTCACCGCCGATGGCGCGATTAAGGTGCTCGGCACGAATCTTCCCGCCGCCCGCTTTACGCTTGCCGTACCGGATTACGTCGCCGCCGCTGGCGTAAAAGATTTTGCCGACCTGCAAAAATTTGCCGATAAGTTCGGCCATAAAATTTACGGCATTGCCCCCGGCGCGCCGGCTAACCTCAGTCTGAAGAAGATGCTTGATGCGCATGATTTCGCCCTCGAAAACTGGACGCTAGTCGAGTCCAGCGAAAGCGGCATGCTGGCGCAGGTGGCGCGCGCGGTGGAGCGTCAGCAGTGGATCGCGTTCCTCGGCTGGGAACCGCACGCCATGAACACGCGCTTCCGGCTGGTCTACCTCAGCGGCGGCGACCGGTACTTTGGCGCTAACTATGGCAGCGCTACGGTGAATACGGTGACGCGGAAGAATTTTGCCGCTGAATGCCCGAATCTGAATCGCTTTTACAGCCAGCTGACATTTAACGTCGGGCTGGAAAACGCGGTGATCGCCCGGATGCTGGACCAGCAGCAAACGGCGCAGCAGGCGGCGCGAGAAGAGTTAAAACGCCGTCCGGAGCTGCTGGATAGCTGGCTGGATGGCGTGACCACGCGCGGCGGCGAACCGGCGAAACCCGCGGTTATTCGCTATCTCGGGCTATGAGTCATCATTTCAATCAGTTCCAGCTGATGGCGAAGCCGTCGGGGTCGGTGTGCAATATCGATTGCACCTACTGCTACTATCTGGAAAAGCGGCGGCTCTATCCGCAGCAGCAGGCCCGCTGGAAAATGGACGGCGCGACGCTGGAAAACTACGTGCGGAAAAATATCGCCAGCCAGCCGGGGCAAACGGTTCATTTTCACTGGCAGGGCGGCGAGCCGACCCTGCTCGGGATTGACTTTTTCCGCGAGGCGCTGCGGCTACAGGAGCGCTACCGCAGCGGGAAGCGCATCGACAATGTTTTTCAAACCAACGGGATAAAGCTCGATGATGACTGGGCCCGGTTCCTGAAACAGCACGGTTTTCTCGTCGGTCTCTCCCTCGATGGCGATCGCCTCAGCAACGATGCGTATCGCCTGACGCGCGGGGGGAAAAGTACCTTCGACGCCGTTATTCGCGGTCTGGAGGCGCTGAAAAGGCACAATGTGGACTTCAACACCTTGACGGTGGTGAATGCGGAAAACGTCAAACGGCCGCTGGAAATCTACCGTTTCCTTAAGCATATCGGCAGCCGCTACATGCAGTTTATTCCGCTGGTGGAGCGGCGAGCCGCACAGCCCGATGCCAACGGTCTGACGCTGATTTCTCCTGATTTTTCCGCGCAGTGCCGGGTGACCGAATGGTCGGTGCCGGCCAAAGCGTACGGGCGCTTTCTCAACGCTATCTTCGATAGCTGGGTGCAAAACGATATGGGAAGCGCGTTCGTGATGAACTTCGAGCAGACGTTGGCAAAAATAGCCGGCAGATCCGGCTCCTGCGTGATGAGCGAAACCTGCGGCGACAATCCGATCGTGGAGTCCAACGGCGATATCTATTCCTGCGATCATTTCGTTTATCCCGAGCATAAGCTGGGCAACATCAACCACGATAGCCTCTCCGCGCTGGTTAACTCGGCGCAGAATATCGCCTTTGCCCAGCGTAAGCGGACCAACATCGGCCGCGAATGTCTTAACTGTTCGCTCCGCCCGGTCTGCAACGGCGGCTGTCCGAAGCACCGCTTCATGCTGTCCGACGATGGACGACCCAATAAGAATTACTTCTGCGACGGCTACATGCTGCATCTGCGCCACGTTTTACCGATTATGCAGACGCTGTTGACATTGATGCAGCAGGGGCTCGCGCCGGAGAGGATCAGGAAAATCCTCGCGCAGCATTATTACCGGCAGAGCGGGGGCGCTAAGGGCGGCGACTGAGCGCCGCAGTCTCCGGAGGAGAGAGCGCCATGCTTGTGGTCGCGTGGCCAACAGCAACTACGGGCGGCAGGCTTGCGACATTTTATTGCTGCATAGCGCAGGATTTCGCACCGGGACAGGGATAAATGACCGCGGCTGGTTCATAATCAATGCAGCCCACCGCCGGGCGCCGCTGCCAGAGCGCGGCGAATATAACCTGAAGAAGCATTCATTTTGAAGTTAGTGTAATATGTGCGACCACGTTTGCAGGCGTGTCTCAGTCGTGACGGTTATCAGACTCCGGCTGCGGTACCCCTTCGGGACAAAAGTATTTACCTAACAACAGGTCATGACTTTATTAACTTGTTGTTTCATAAAGTATATCAGACGCCTGGGAAGGCCATAAAACTATATAAGAAATCAAGTTGTTAGCGTTAACTCTATGAAATATATAACAAAAGGGTCAACGCAATGGGTAACAGAGTGGACAACAAAGCCCCGAAATTCACTACCAAACGCGGCAACACTTACTACATCAATTTTCGTCTTCCTGATGGAACCTTCTTTCGTCGCAGTCTGAGCACTGATTCATTAAAAGCTGTCCAAGTGACGATGAGTCGTCTAAGCCCATATATTCCTCTCGTTCAAAATGGCTCGCTATCTGTCGAGCAATTCAAAATGCATATTGACGGTTTCAGAGAAGCCACCCAGAGGGATTTTGATACCTATTTGTTGGATTGGTTGAGGCTAGGCGTTGATGAGGTTAAGCGGATGCCGGAACTCGGACGACTGAACAAGTCAATTTTCCCTGATACTCCTATTTCAGCATCAAAGAGTGTTGAGGAGGCTAAGGGGCAATCTGAGACCCTTCTAAACCGTGTCTATAGCGGGGATGACTCTACCGCTCGGATGTTACTTGCCACTTTGCACCAGAAGAAAGTTTCTTTCGGTCAAAATGACCTAGACCAGGCTTATGAGGTGGCGGGGCAGATTGATATGCATCAGGCTATGTTACATCAGGCATATGAGGCGTTCTATGCTGGTGATATTGTCCGTTATCGTGCTCTTGTTGAATCCATGCAATCACAATTGGCTGAAACTGAGAGACGAAAAAAACCAGCAACTAAACAGGCTGTTGTAACTGTTGATGCTCCTGAAGATGACAATACACCGTTACTTTCTGAGGCCTGGAAGCTGTTTGTAGCTGAGAAGGGGAAAACCTGGGCTATCACCATAGCTCGTGAGAATAATCGTTTCTATGAGGTGCTGATGCATGTTTTAGGGGATATTCCTGTGGGGAGTATCACCAAACAGCACATACGCCAAACTCTGGCAGTGATTGAGAACCTGCCACGCCGAAACGTGAAACCCTACTCAGAGATGACGTTAGAGGAGTGCATAGACTTTGATGTTCCTGAAGACGATTTGATCAGTAGTGCCAACGTCAAAAAACACCTCAAGATTTATTCCTCGTTTTTCAAAGTTTTCCTTAAAGATGAAAAGGATATCTTAGAAAAGGCTCCCACTGAGGGGATTAAATATGAGGTGACGGAGAACAAGGGCGGACATTACTCGCGGCCTGAGATGCAACGGCTCATAGAACGGTTATCTACGTTTACCGATTGGCGTAAAGACTACTTCCTGACTTTGATCTACACAGGTGCTCGCCGGGGTGAAATGGCAGCTATACGCAAGGAGCACATACGCAAGGATGAGGAGTCAGGGCGTTATTACATTTTTATTGCGGACGGTAAAACGGAACACGCACAACGACAGATTCCAATTAGTAAAAGTATTGAGGCGCTGTTGTTAGCTCGAATTAAGCCCCTTAAAGATGGTGATCTTGTGTTTAACGACTTGCCAACCTACGAATATACCGCTATTCAATGGCGTAGTTTAATGGATGATTGCAATGTTCCGAAATACAACGAATTTGGGCAGAAGAGGGTGATTCATGCTTTGCGCCATACCTTCATATCGGAGGCTATAGCGAAAACGGGTAACGCTGCACTCGTTCAATTCGTTGTAGGGCATAGTAGAACGCAATCACTAGGCATAACAGCAAGATACACACACAGACCACCATTGCATGATCTATTACAAGTTGTAGATAGTGTGAACTGGTGATATCACCCATTTGAAAGTTAACGCAGGTGTAGCCAATGGCTGGAAATATCAGAATTTATTATGACTACGAAAATACTGAACATACTTTAGATGTATGGTCTGACGCAAACTCACCACTAAAAAGTGACCCGAAAGTAATGAATGCTGTTTTGGCTGAATTACCGGGACATGCTGCACCAAGTATCAAACGTGTTGTTGAGTTAACAACAGACGGAAAACCTATGATATATGATGAGTTTCGTATAGAAGACCCCGACACCGGTCTCCCATATGGCTTACTTTATACAAGACTTGGGCATGATGGCTGGGTTTATCTAAGCGATATCAATAGTTATGGTGCACGTATAGGCAAGGAACTACAGGGGGAGTATTTTACGATGGAAAAGGGACATAATTATACCACGAATGATAAAAAACTCTTTCCTGCAAATGCTAAGGTTGATTGGGAGCGTTTAAGTGTTTTTTGTAATGAGCATGAGTATCATTTAATTCCGTGGTCTCCATCATTATAGAGTTTACGGGCTTTTACATTCTTTATAAATCAATTACTAGCCTCTGTATCGAACGTTTTGGCATAGGGGCATTTTCCTTTAGTTAAATAGGTGAATGTGTAATTGCTGTTCTCATAGATGCATAGCGTTTTTCCGTTCTCCGTCTGTTCCTCCTGTGGGTTGGTTAGGGTGATTTGTCCGGCTCTTGCACTGATACAATAGAGCAGGGCTAGCACAATGAATGCAGGTATCAGCAGTTTTAACAGAATGCCTTTCCCGTCTCTTTTCATGAATCCTCTCCTTAGTGAACCAAGTCACCGTACATCACCGTACAATTAGCAGAAATGCAAGAACATGATCACTGCTGAACGCACTGTAAATGCGACCCATTCTCATTTAATTCATAATTTCAAAATATCCTATAAATTTCAATGTGATAACATTTATAAACTCTAGTTTGCATAGTGTTATGTTATGCGGTGGCTATGCATACTCGCTGCATAAAAGTTTGAATAAAGACAGTGTGTTATTGCAAATCTATAAAATTCAATAAGTTATTGTTTGGTGGGGTAGGTCACGCCATCGTAGGCGACAGGTTTAACATGTCATTAATGATAATGATTCTTAATATCATTTATAGTTGCAGATTGATTGTTTTTGCACGAAAAGTTTCATTCGAAAGATTACGTGAAAACTCGTTCAGCATCCTTCCGGTGTCCTCTTGCACATTACATACCTCTAAGCCTTGCTACGCCTTGCTACGCCTGGCTTTGTCTCTCTTTGCACATAATACGCTATTGCACATAATTCCTCTAAAACAACTTAAAACAGCCTTTCTTTTCATTGATTAAAAGGGGGTATTAATTAGTATTAAGAGGGTATTAATCAGTATTAAACGTTAATTAAATTGTATTTATTGCACATGAATATTGTTATGACAATTATATGTCACCATAGGGGACAGATACACCTCCGTAGGAGATAAGGGGGTATCAATATCGATAGGGGTAACAAAGTTTTGTGGGGGGTTAAAGATTGAAAGTTACGTTTTGGCACTTTCATATGTCCCCTATGGGGACAGTTAAATGGCTATGTGTCCCCAACGGGGACAGTTAACTCTCCTATCTGTCCCCATACGGGACACTATAAGACTAATATATATAATACTAAATAAATAAAACTATCTTTTAATCTTTTAATAATATTTAAAGAATGATCTAAGCGTTGGCTTTGCCACCCTACGGGAACGCTTAATAGTATATGACAGCTTACGCGTCATGAAAGATTATGGCATAGCTTCCACTCCTCTTCGATTCGTGCAAACTAGCCACTGGCTAAAGCTCATTCGCTAATGCTCATTCACTAAGCCTAAGTAACCTTCAAACTCTTACACTCTATAATAAGAAGAAAAAGACCTTCTTATTCTCTTCGTGCAAGGTTTTAAGTTAACTTAGGTTTATGCATGTAGATAATGTGAATGTTTCTTTTATGCAAATTCTAGTTTATTAAGAGACTGTTTTCTTTTTTTAGTGAGAGTGAGGGTTGGACTGACAGTGGTCAGCCCTTACGGAGAATACTTGAGCCTTAGCGATAGTATGATACTAAGTAGAATATTCCTTTATGAGTCAGCGAAGCGTAGAGGTTATCGCAGATAGCCGATACTCATTTGAAATGTGTCATAACACATTCAAGAATTACTATACTAACCTCACTATCTACTATGCAAAAGGAAAACCCCCTTTCACATAGACTTTTCGAGAGATATCCCCGTTCACTAACGAGGGGAACACTAACTCCTACAACTCCCACTCAATAAAAGAAAAAGCCCTTTTATTTCATGCAAGCTGTATAGAGATAAGTCTATCTACAATTCATAGCTCACACTCATTCTTTCGTGCAAGCTCTTCATTAAGATAGATCTATGCAATAATACCTTTTGTTGATAACTGCAATATTTTTCTAGTAAAATTTCTATCAACAATAACTGTGCAAACTTCCCCAACTATACCCCTCACATTCATTCGTGCTAAAGCCGTGCAAGGTTGCACTCGTGCAGACTCTTGAGAGTCTATTATATATAGCGAATTTACTAAGTGTATGAAACTAAAAGAAAATATACCCCATTTTTCGCCAGTTTTACCATTAAAAATACAAAAAGTGGCGATAAACTTACTATAACTATTAGTGTGCAATAATAAAAAGTTCAATTTTTTATTTACATAAGCGCTATTGTAATTAAATTTTTGAACTTTTCTAGAATATTTCTGAGAATATACCTATGCACACTAAAGCCGGATTTATATACTGTTATATACTTTATCTATATAAATCAAGTATGTAACATTTGTAAACCCTATTGACTTTTCGTAAAGTGCTAAAAATAGTGCACTTTTTTTGCATTTAGGTATTGACAATATAGTGATAACGTGTTAGGATAGTTTATATAGTGATGAGTTAAACAAATAAGCCTTCACTACAAAGACGTTAACCGCAACGCACTGTGAGCCTTCGGGCGGCACGGTGTTTTTTATATGTAACCATAATAGAAGGAGCCAATATAATAATGGCAAATACAAAATACCCCGATGTTCAAGCAATCCTTGATGCGCTGCTTAGTGGTGAACTTAGTCGAGCACAGGCGCAGCGAAGTAAGAATGTTGCAAAGAGTTTAGGACATACAGAACGATATGAACGCTACCGCCGCTCTGTGGCATTGTTTGATCAAATTATGCATATCAAAACTATTAAGGATTAACAGCAAGGGGGGGAATTGGCATACTCAACATATGATGATATTTATTGGAGTGACGTAGATTTAGATAGCGATTACACAACAAATGAAAAGTTATTATCTCGTTATGAACCTTCTCAGCAACATCCACTCTCAGATTTCTCTAATACTAACGAACAGCTAACAGTAATTAATGGTTATCTTTACCGGGTTGATAAAGAAACTGGCGAGATATACCATTATGGTGATGATTGGCAAGAATATGTAGTTGGCGGTGATATTGTAAATCATATTTTTCTTCAATACAGTATCGCTGATACAGCTAAATCTAAAAAAGCACACCGTGAATACTCTAACAAGCTGGGAGATAAATCAACAAACGCAGCACACAACGGAATTAAAGAGTATGCGCACATACTGAATAAACGAGACTTTGAAAAATTATTCATACTGTGTAATGAGGTTGACCGTAGAAATCTTGTCTTTATCAAACGTAATAAACTCTGTGACATCCTGAACACCTCATACGACCATTTAAAACGAGTCCTAAATCTGCTTGAAGAGAAGCAATATATCAAGGTAGACAAGGCAGAGCATGAAAAAGATACTTTCAAAATCTGGGTTAACCCTTCCTTTATATGGAAAGGTGATTATTCTAATCGTTGGTTATCTGCTTACATGCAAGGATTTGATATTTTACCTCGTATTAAGCAACGAAAGGAGTCGGTATCAATATTTGCTATTACCGAAAAGGCACTGAATGATTATGATGTCTGGTATGCAGAACACGGTCATTATGCACCTTCACCATTATCAAGAGATTGGTATGAAGAAATTCAACGTTATGACAATGCATACGGTGAATCTCAGAGGAAAGCAAAAGAAACCTACGATAAAAAAATGGCAATACTCAACTCTGCAATATCTGAGAATGCTTTTATTAAGGCGTGCTTGGGGGTAGAACAATACAGAAAAATTCTTAAGAATTTTAAATAAAGGAGAATAAATGACGAATATCGATGCTGTATACAGGCATTTATTGTGCTCTCATACACGTAAACTAAAACAGATTCAGGAAGATTTAGGTCTAACACGCGAGGATGTATTATTGAGCATCAAGAGTCTCATTGAAGAGGGCATTCTCCACACTAAATCCCCAGCCTTGAAAGGCTTTAATAAAAACCTAATCAGAGAAATCACTCAGGAGTAAATAATGCAGGAATACGAATATACAGAAAATGAAAAATCGCTCTTTAGAAGCATAGCTGAAGGTTTAGATCTTACATATGAAGAACTTGAATCCAAAATTATCAAGGAATATCTGGAAAACCTCCTCGATAGAATCAAATATAACAGAGGGGAATAATGACTACAACAGTTAACGACACTTCCAGCACTAAATCAACATCCAGCACTAAAGCAGAGAATGGCTTCTGTGTTATCGCAAGTATGGCTAACGAGTCTTCTGCGAGCTACATTCAGGAATACAGTGCTCTATCCTTCGATAGTGTCCCTCAAATTGGTGTAAAGCGTAAAGCAGACGTTTCCAGTTACGCGATCGAATCTGGAAGCGAAGTGAGTGACCATATTCAGATTAAAAATGATTCAATCAATATATCCGGCTGGATTACAGAGAGTCCTATTGAACTACGAGGCGATATTATCTCTTCAAGTGGTGCAAATGGTACCCGGGTGAGACAGGCTATTGACTGGCTTAACGCTACATTTGAAGCCCGCCAAACTATATCACTGGTTACAAGGGACGCTGTATTAGAGAGTGTCGTCTTAACAGGAGTATCTTATAACTACGACGATGCACTGGATGCAATGAAATTTGATTTGTCATTTGAAAAGATTAGATTAGTGCCTTCTAAAGAGGTAGATGTAATCGCTACTAAGACAAAAAGCACTACTAATAAAGGTAAGACAGTAAAGACAAAGGCACCAACAAGTAACACTCCTAAAAAAGATAGCACAGTTACTACCCTGTCATCCCAATATAATTCCTAAATAAATTCGGAGCTACCAATATGGATTACGCAGAAGCATTAATAAGTTTTGCCTTATGGGGCATATTAATATCAGAAGTAACACACAAATACTGGAGGAACGTTGAGTAAGAATAGAAATATATTGAATGTTAACAAATTACAGCTTAGAGCAGTAGCCAGAAATAAAAGAAAATCTAAAGAAAAGAGCGTTCCTAAGTGGGATGCTATTCCAGAATATGACGACCCCCCAGCACTCACACAGGAAGAACAGGAAATCATTGATAGTATTTGTAATAATAACGTTTTTTATTCTCCTCGTAAACGAATAGCCACTAAATTTAACGATGAATTAGAAAGGTGGCAAGCGTTAGGCTTTAAAAGTGAAGATGAGCATATTGCATGGAAGAGACTTAATAACAGGGATGAGGCGTCTAGCACTTATACAGACCTTGCAGACACTATCCTAAAAATCACACAGGGACAGAAAATTGACTGAATATAATACAATATATGAAATGGTGCAAGCCTATGCTAATTATTGCAATGACAATGACATGCTGCATGGGCGCACTGACCACCCGGACGGGGATTATTACATGTATTTCACCTCCGGGAAGATAAATCAAAAACAGCAAGATACAGTCGTATTCTGTTTCACTAAAGAAAAGAACAGCGATAATAGATATCCTTCTTATATGATTCAGACAAGCTGAAGAGTGAATAACACTCTTATCAAATATAATGCCCCTGTAAGGGGCTATAACACACTTTAAATAAAAAGAGGTATAATGAGTAGCATTAATAGTTTGAGCCGTGGTAAGGGCAGAGAAGCAGTAGAGAAATATAACCAACAACAAGCTATCCTGGAAACTCCTGTAGGGACTTCAGAAGAAGCAGAAGCCTATCATCATGTTAAGAACAATAAGATCACATATCTTGATATCTTTTCTGCATACAACGATGAACTGAATGGGAGTGTCTTAATCAACCTCACCACAGCCATTGATAACTTCTATAACACCCCTACAGCTAATAATTTGAATACTGTCAGTGAAGAGATTAAGATCGCTAACAGATTTATTAAAGAGGCTTCAGAAGTTATGGAGGTTTGTATTACTAATAATCCTGATAGTGCAGAATTAGCTACAGAGATTGACATTTATCAGAGTGCTACAGAGTGTATTCTAGGTGAAATTGCACAGTTAGCATCGAATATTACAGGAGAGGAGGCGTAAGCCTCTCTTCACTCTTTAAGGCCTCCTTTATGGGGGCACTTGAAATAAAACTCGTTACAAGGTGAAATACAATTTCAATTGTCACTTGAGCGTATTTTATTTCACTTTTCTATTGACAAATACATATTTTCATGTTAATATTATCTTATAGGGTAAGATATTTTCCATTCCCCTGCAACCATTCTCTTTGAGAAACTCAATTACTCCTTATTTAAGTTTCTTCTGATTCTTTCGTTTATTCTCCAATGTGTTGAGGGTTTGCTCTGCTTACTGGATCTAACACTGGTTTGTAGAGCAGGGAAGTCGTCTGGAATATTTTGTGCAATCACACTTTATATTCATATTAGACGGTTTCTCAAAGAGAATGCATCGGTATGCACCTATGAGTCGTTTGGTTTTTACCTGTATTTCAAAAGAATACCAGTATTCCGAGCCTCCAGACGGCTCTTAAGTGTATATCTATCTAGATTACACAATTTTGTTATTGACAATTAGTCAATTGCTTTTATCACAGATTATGCAATGCATAGTGTATGGGAACGCAAGCGACTCTTATCGGTACCAAAAAATATCATCGAGTAGCTCCGATGCAGGGCGAAAGTCCTTTACAGGTGGAATTGAGAAGCCCACTTGTATAAACAAGAAAAATATATGCCAATATTTTAAAACTAGTCAAAGACAGCCCCTTTTGGGGCTTCTTTTTTATCTACTTGAAATAATTCTATTTCACTCTTTCAAAGTTACTTTTGATAACAATCACAACAATTGAAAGTCACTTTTAAAGGCTCATTACATACATAGAGAATATAATATGAAGACAATCAATAACAAATCTATGTCCCTTTCTGATTTTACTACCACTTGTGAAAAAGTAGCAGAGATTATGAAGTGTGACGTAAATACTGTTATGCGGGAAGCCGCTAAACGACTTCTTGATGAAGAGCAAACCCTTGTTAAAGGGCTTAACTACTCTGAATTGGAAACTCTCTCTCAAGAAGAAAAGACTAACGCTTTCATTGAAAAAATGAAGAAACATAAGAATAGGAATAAATAATAATGGCAAATTTTGGTAAAATCTCTGGTGGCACTAAACTAGATAATAGTGTTATTGCTTACACCGCTGACCATGTCCTACAGGATATGAAAATCAGTTACCCTGATGGCATCCCTGCTGATTTGGTAGCTGGCTCTGTTGTCTCCCTGAGTTCAGGCGCAATGGCAACCTCTACAGATAATATTAGCGTTGTAGTCTCTCCTTCTGTTGCAGGTCAGAAATTCCTCCGTGTAGCTCGCACCCCTTTTGCAATGCTGATTAAAGAAGCGCTTATTGTAGATAGCTCTCTTACTCTTGATGAAGTTGTAGCAGCTCTGACAGCACAAGGCTTTGCATTCACTGATTATGCAGAAGTAGCACTCCGCACCACCTAATAAGGATAATAATAAATGTCGGAACTAATGAATCTATTTACTGGACAAAATGCCAGTTTTGCGTCTCCTTTTGAGTTCGCTAATAAACAAAATAAAATCATCACCTCTCTCGGTTTATTCCGTAGTGAAAACCACGATGTAAATAAAATTGCCCTTGACCGTATCGTAGATGAGAAGATGCTAAAAGGTCTGGAGAGAGCAATGCATGTTCAATCTGACTGGAACAGTGCAAGCCTTCCTGAATTTGGAACATTCCTCTATCAAATGAAGTACTCTAACTCCCTGAACTCTGTAACGAGTCGTGAAGTAGAAGAGTATCGCCGCCGTGGGGCTATTGTAGAAGATAGTATTGCTGCTGTATTGAGTGATTTCTCTGATGCACAATATGATCAGATGGCTAATACTGTAGAAGCTGATTTGATTAGTGCTCTGCTGGCACTGAAAGTTGAATCTCAGTATGCAGGACAAGGTGATTTAGATTTCCTTGAACTGGCTGAAACCACTAAGACAGGCTTTGCTCTTGATATAAGCTCTTCTGCTAACGTATTCCAGCAACTGAGCGCAATCAACCGTGTAGTGAATGTTAATCTGGGAACCAGTCTTGCACAGCAACGCACCGGAACAATTATCCTTGCTGCTGGCACTGCCGCTGACGCTCTGCATTATCACACCAGTATTAAAGACTTCCTTCTTTACACTGTCCCTATGGGGAGTGATGCAAACCTGTTTACTCAGATTCAGGGTGCTAATCCCGCATACGAAAGCTGGATGCTGAAAGGGAATATTGTTATTGACGTGACTGGATACACTCAAATCACTGATGTAATCGGTGAGAATGGATTTGTGGTTATTCCTAAAATGTCAGATGCGTCTAATGCATACGTCCTACATACAGGAATTGGCACACGCCATGCCACGCTGGGTAAAGAAAGTGGATTGTATCACCAATACATCACCACTGACCCACAGTGGAACTATCCAAGCATTGCAACTGAAACGGCCTATCTGCCGATTGTAAATATTCCAGATGCAATTGTATTTGGTGGAGTAGCTTAATAGCTACTGAGTAAAATATAAGCCTATAGGGGTGAGGGAGACAACCGAAAGCAAATCGGCCCCGCTCCTATGGGCTTTTTTCGTTTTAAGAGGATGAGAATATGCGATTTATAATGAAGGCAGCTAACGTTGCATTAAAGGGTGAAGATGCAGAGAAGCTTATTAATGTGTCAGAACTATGCAGACAGTTTGATTTGAACGTGAACACATTCAACACAATGAGATTTAGATATGGCTGGAGCATTGAACAAACTCTGTGTGTATTGTTAGCAGAGAATAAAGAGGGATAAGCTTATGATGGATATAAAAATCAGCACCCTGCGCAACACGGTAGATTTTACAGTAGATAAAAATAGCCTGAAAGCTGCTAAAGACTCTATTCTAGGAATTAAGAAGTTTGCAGAGAGTCAGAAAATAGCTATCAAGCCATTTGTAGACCAGCGAGCGCTTAATAAGAGTATGAAGCAAGCTATTAAACAAGCTAAAGCTAATAATGTTATTATGCAGAACGCACAGAATAAAGCTAATAATAGGGGGAATGGAACGAACACCCCTAATAATAACACTCAAGCTAATAATGCTGCTAAACAGCAAGCACGTATCGCAGCTGCTAATGCTAAAAGACAAGACCAGGCTGATCTAAAAATGAGAGCTACACGCTTACAGCTGGGTGGAATTATTGGAAGAACGGCAGAGGAAGAGGCTAGAGTATTACGTGAGGCTCAGGCCATTACAGACCAGTATAAAGCTGGCACAATATCAATGGCCAGACAGAACCAGCTCATCAAAGAACAAATCACTCTGTTACGTAGAGCAGCCAGAACGAGACAGGCTGGAGCTAATGCACATGCTACAGGTGGATTTGGTAAACGCTTAGGAAGCCTCGCCAATGGCGCTACAGGCGGATTGGCTACCGGGGGCGTGTTAGGTATGGCTGGAGGCATGTTAGGGCCGCTTGCTGGCGCTGCGGTCGTTGCAGGGGGCTTAACTGGAGTCGCTAATAGTGCCAAAGAAACACGTATGGTTGTTCAGGGTGCTAAGGCTGTAGGTGTCGATCCGAACCTCCTTCTTGCTATGTCTCAATGGGGACAGAGTAACGGTGTAGACTCTGCTAGTCCTGATAAGATTCAGGATAACTTAAAAGATATCCGGGAACGTTTAGGGGATACTGCTGCTAACTCTACATTTGATGCTAAATCAGGGAAATGGAAAGGTGGAGACCAGGGTGTAAATAGCATAATGAATGCTACTGGAATGAGCCTTAATGAAGTGAAACAGTATCAGGATAGTCCTGCTGATTTCTTAAATGTTGCTATTAAGAAGATGCAGACTAAAGGAATGAGCGATGCTGAAATCGGACACCAGATTGAAGATTTAGGGGATGACCTTCTCTATTACCTCCCATTATTTAAAGATAATGCTAAAGCTCTCTCAGACCAGTTTGCACAGATGAAACAAGATGGCTCTTTATTAACAGAAGAACAGAAAAACTCTGCTGTTGTATTAGGAGACGCATTAAGTAGAGCAAGCGGCTCATTAGATGGTGCATGGCGAGAGGCTCTTGTCGGATTTGTATCCGCGATGGGTGGCCCTGATGGTATGGCTAAAACGATTGAAGGACTCACGCCATTATTTAAAGGGCTGGGGGCTGTATTAGGGCTTTTAGTTAACATAGTCTCTTCTGTAACTCAGGCTATGACAGCACTGGTAACGTGGGTAGCTAACTTATTACACCTCCCTGAACTATCCGCTAATGTGAATAAGCAAACTCAAATGGCAGATTCACAGCCCACCTCCTCATATTGGGGAATTAACAGAGATAGTGATAATAATAGTGGGTATAAGCCTAATGTTCCTGTAGCAAATGACCTTGTATCAGGTGCCAAAGCCAGTATCGTTAATCAGCCTGTCCAGGTGGCATTAGCTCCAGTAATTAATGTTGCTCCTGCTACAGTTCAGCAAACTATCGAACTCAAGCCTGATACATCCAGCATTGGCCCATTCATTGATTTCCAGGTGACAAATAAGCTTCAGGCTCAAGCTAATCAACTAGCAATTGACATTCAAGGTGCTACGAGTGCTGGCGGTAACTAAAAAAGAGGGGCTTACGCCCCTTTTTCTATTTCTAAAATTCTCTTAACCACTTAACAGTTCATAGCCAACAAAGTGGGTTACAAACTAGGTTACAAACTGGTGAACATCGCGTATAATAGTTTTCAATGAAATGTGCTAACACATTGATTTGTATAGGTTTATATATAATATCCCGACGCCTGGGAAGGCGACACCTTAAGGAAGCTCAATGAGCGAGAAACTACAGAAAGTGCTGGCACGCGCTGGCCACGGCTCCCGCCGTGAAATTGAATCCAAAATCGAAGCTGGCCGCGTCAGCGTTGATGGCAAAATCGCTACCCTCGGCGATCGCGTAGAAATTGTTCCTGGTTTAAAAATTCGTATCGATGGTCACCTGATTTCGGTGAAAGAGTCCGCTGAGCAAATTTGCCGCGTTCTGGCCTACTACAAACCGGAAGGCGAGCTCTGCACCCGCAACGATCCGGAAGGTCGCCCGACGGTCTTCGACCGTTTGCCGAAGCTGCGCGGCGCGCGCTGGATCGCGGTCGGTCGTCTGGATGTGAATACCTGCGGTCTGCTGCTGTTCACTACCGATGGCGAGCTGGCGAACCGACTGATGCACCCGAGCCGGGAAGTTGAGCGTGAATATGCCGTACGCGTATTCGGCCAGGTCGATGAAGACAAGCTGCGTCAGCTGTCGCGCGGCGTACAGCTGGAAGATGGCCCTGCGGCCTTCAAAACCATCAAATTCACCGGTGGCGAAGGCATTAACCAGTGGTACAACGTCACGCTGACGGAAGGGCGTAACCGCGAGGTTCGTCGCCTGTGGGAAGCGGTTGGTGTCCAGGTGAGCCGCCTGATCCGCGTGCGCTACGGCGATATTCTGCTGCCGAAAGGCCTGCCTCGCGGCGGCTATACCGAGCTGGATCTGGCTCAGACGAACTACCTGCGCGAGCTGGTGGAGCTGCCGGCGGAAACCGCCTCTAAAGTGGCGGTAGAGAAAGATCGCCGCCGCGTGAAGGCGAACCAGATCCGCCGCGCGGTTAAACGCCATAGCCAGGTGGGTAGCAGCAATAACCGCCGCTCCGCTGGTCGCAGTAAAGATTGATGTCGTGACGTCCGGCGGCTCCCGCCGGACGCTTATTTTCCCTCCCGCATGTGATTCCTTTCACACTTCCGTATAAAGACAAAAAACAGGAAATACCCGGACAAATAACGCAAAGTGAAGCGCCGGCGAACGCCATATACTGGCAACACTGATTACAAAAACAGGTAGCCAAAAATGGATACAGCAGGAAAACTATCGGCCAGCTATGTCGTTATCGGGGTCAAAGAGAAAATAGGCTATGGCTTCGGCGACTTTGCTTCTAATTTGTCATTCGGTTTCGTTTCGCTGTTTTTACTCTTCTTTTATACCAATATTTATGGCATCAGCGCGGTGCAGGCCAGCCTGATATTTGTTATTGCCCGGGTAATTGATGCCATTTTTAATATCCTGATTGGTTTTGCTATTGATAAAACGCACAGTCGTTACGGCAAGCTGCGTCCCTGGTTATTATACGGATCGATTCCGCTCGGTTTTCTGACGGTGCTGTGTTTTGTACCGTTTGGCGGCGAAGCGAAATTCTATTTTGCCTTAATCTCTTATACGATATATTGCCTGGCGTATACCGCGGTAAATACGCCGTACTCGGCATTGACTAACCGCCTGACGCAGCATGAAGCCTCGCGCTCGTCATTGTCGGTATATCGCTTTGTATTGGCGATCGTCGGCTATTTAATTGTTTCGACGACCGCCGATCTGCTAATTTCGCCGTTTACGGATAAACAGTCAGGCTACGTTTTCGCGGTTTCGTGCTTTGCGCTGCTGGCCACCTTTCTGTTCCTCGCCTGTTTTGGCATGACCAAAGAGCGGGTGGGCGAAGACGAGGATGAGGCGCCTGCGCCGACGCTGCGCGAGATGCTGCGTGCGGTGACGGGCAATTTTCCGCTGCTTAACCTGTCGCTGTTTACGGTATTTTTCTATATCGCCTATACCGTCTGGATGGCGATAGCGATCTACTTTATTAAATATATCATTGGTAGCGAAGGCTATACCGCGACCTTCTTTTTGATTCAGTCTGCGGCATATATCGTCGGGACGGTTATTTCTGAAAAAATTATTGCCCTGATGGGTAAAAAGAGAATGACGCTGATTGCGCTGGGGATTGGTATCCTGGGGGTGATGATGCAGTATTTTGTGGCCGGAAATAACCTGTGGCTGATTATGACCGGCGTGTGCCTGTATAGCATTACGCTGGGGATGGGTTTTGTGGCGATGTGGTCGATGATTGCCGACACCGTAGAATATGCTGAATGGCATCACGGCGTGCGCAGTGAAGGCGCGATCTACGGCTTCTTTAATTTCATCACTAAAATCGCGATGGCGATTGGCGGCGGCTGCGCGGGATGGATGCTGGACTATTATCATTATGACGCAGGGAATATCACGGCGAGCGCGATTAACGGGATTAATATTTTGATGACATTATTCCCCGGTGCCATGTTTGCTCTCAGCGCCATATTTGTGGCGTGCTATTCGCTGGATGAAAAAACCTACCGCGATATTGTCCATAAAATTAGCCTGCGCAAGCAGAATGCGCTGTAACCTCAGGGAGCCAGAGAGATGAAGAGTGAATTTAATACCGTGATTGCGGCGATGACGGCAGAGGAAAAAGTGGCGCTGCTGACCGGCAGCGGCCTATGGCGCACGGCATCGCTGCCGCAGCATGGCATCAACGATATCGTCATGACCGACGGAACCTACGGCGTGCGCTACAGCAGCGCACAAATCGACGGCAGTGAAAAATGGAGCATGGATGACTTTATTTCGGTCATCACCCAAACCGCTGACCAGGTCAGCGCGGAGGAGCCAGCGGCGAAGGGCGGCAGCGAAGCGCTGTTCAGCGCCTCGCTGCCGGCAACCTGCTTTCCCAACGGATCCAGCTTAGCCTGTAGCTGGGACGTGGAGCTGGTGTATCAGATGGGCCAGGCGTTGGGCCGCGAGTGTCAGCAGATGGGCGTCGGGATCCTGCTGGGGCCCGGCATCAATATTCGCCGCACGCCGCTGGCGGGCAGAGGCTATGAATATTATGCCGAAGATCCGGTCATCTCCGGCGATATCGCCGCGGCGCTGATTAACGGCCTGCAGCACGAAGGGGTGGGCGCCAGCCTGAAGCATTTTGCCGCCAATAACTCTGAATATCGCCGTACCGAGATGGATTCGATAATCGAAGAGCGGGCGCTGCGGGAAATCTATCTGGCGGGATTCCAGCGGGCGATAGCGAAATCGCAGCCGTGGACGGTGATGTCCTCCTACAACCGCCTTAACGGCGTACAGACTTCGCAGGATCCCTTTTTACTGACCCAGGTATTGCGGGATGAGTGGGGCTACGATGGGCTGGTGATGTCCGACTGGTACGGCATCAAGGACCGTCCGGCATCGCTGCTGGCGGGCAACGACCTGGCGATGCCGGAAACCCGACGCGACAAGCAGACGCTGCTGGCGGCGATCGAGTCCGGAGAGGTGCCTCTGGCGGTAGTCGACCGCGCCTGCCGGAGAATGCTGGCGCTATTAGAGAAGGTGCAGCGCCACCGTCGCCCGGAGACTAAGGCCGATTTCGCGGCCCATCACCAGCTGGCGCAGCAGCTGGCCGGGGAGTCCATCGTCCTGCTGAAAAATGAAGACAATCTGCTGCCGCTGACCCCGGAGCGCAGCCGGCGGATTGCGGTGCTGGGCAAACCGGCGCAGGAGCCGGTAATTCAGGGATCGGGCTGCGCCACGACGGTTCCCTATTTGCTGGATCGCCCTCTGGATGAGATCTTCGATTTGGCGGGCGACGAGTTTTCCGTCACCTGGGCGGTTGGCGCGCCGGATGATTTGCGCTGCGATGAGCAGGCTCTGGCGCAGGCGCGGGCGGTGGCGCAGGAAGCGGATGTGGCGGTTATCTTTGTCAGTACCGCGGTGGGCGAGGATGGCGAAAACGGCGATCGTCATGATCTAAACATCCTGGCGGTACATGAGCGCCTGATCCGCGAGGTGGCGGCGGTACAGCCCAACGTGGTGGTGGTGCTGGCCAATAGCGATGCGGTGGTGATGCCGTGGCTGGCGGATTGTAAAGCGCTGCTGGAAACCTTCTTCGCCGGTCAGGGCATGGGAAGGGCGGTGGCGGAAATTCTCTTCGGCCAGCGTAACCCCTGCGGTAAACTGACGGTGACGGTGCCGAACGCCCTGGAAGAGACGCCGGCGTGGCTGAACTACCCGGGAGAGAACCTGCGCCACCATTATGGCGAAGGGCTGTTTGTCGGCTATCGCTACTATGACAAACGCCGGATGACGCCGCTGTTCCCGTTTGGTTTTGGCCTAAGCTACAGCCGGTTTACCTACGGCCAGCCTGAACTTTCAGCCTCTCGCGTCGGGGCTGACGATACGCTGACCGTGTCGTTCACCCTGACCAACGACGGCGATCGGGCGGGGAAAGAGATCGCGCAGCTGTACGTCAGCGCGCCGGGCGGTGAGCTGCTCCGCGAAGAGCGGGCGCTGAAGGCCTTCTGTAAAGTGGCCCTTGCTCCCGGTGAGCGCCGTCGCGTCAGCCTGCAGCTGCCGGTTGCTGAGCTGGCCTGCTATCACCCGGGGCTGGCGGATTGGGTTATCACTCCGGGCCGCTGGCAGGTGCGAATTGGCGGCTCCTCGCGCGATCTGCCTCTTACCGCCGAAGTCGATGTGGTCTGCCCGCCGCGCTACGTGCCGCTGCGGGATGACAATTCGCTGCAGCAGCTGATTCAACAGCCCGAGGCGCTTGACCGGGTGGTTGCCCTGATTGCGCGCAAGAGCCGGCTGCCGCCGGCGCAGATCCGCGACAGGCTGATCCAGCTGGCGCCTGATCTCTTCTGCGGCCTGCTGATCGCCCTGACGGAGTTTTTGGCGCTCGATATAGACAGCGACGAGCTGAATCGCGTACTTGCCGGGCGCGAATAATCGTCCGACTACAGGAGATGGCGCATGTTTCCCTTTTCAGTCACTCACCCCCGTTCGGCGACCGAGGCCGGGCGGCATACGGTTAACAGCGGCTATGAGCTGATTGCTTTTGATGCCGAGAAGCTGAATGCGTTTGCCGCCGAGGTACGCTACTGCGAACCGCACTGGCACCCGGCGCCGGAGCTGATAACCGTGCTGACGGGACGATTTTCCATCGTTGTCGGCCAGCAGAGCGCGGATCTGGCCCAGGGAGACATGCTGTATATCAATGCCGAGGCGGTGCACTCATTATGCGCGGAGGAAGCCGGCAGCCAGCTGGTGACCGTGCAGTTTTCACCGGGCCTGTTCGATGAGCTGCATCCCGCGCCGGTGCTGAGCTGGTGTACTCAGGGGCGCAGCTGCACCGAGGCCGATGGCGCGGTGCGTCAACGGTTGCTGAGTTTGTTAAGTCAGCTGATTGACAACCGCGCCCCGTTTCAACGCATCGCGACTATCTATCTGCTGCTCGATGCGCTGGTGCTGGCGGGGGAAGCGGTGCCGCAGGCGGAAAGCTCCCTGCGCGAAGATGCGATGATAAAGAAAGGCATCGACTTTATTAACCAGCATTTTGACCAGCCGCTGACCCTGAGCGAGGTGGCGAGCCGCAGCGGAATGAGCTATTCGTGGTTCTCGCGGCTGTTTAAGAAGGTGAGCCGGCATAATTTCAAGGAGTATCTGACGCTGGTGCGGCTGAACAAGGCGAAGACGCTGCTGCGCGATACCCGCACGCCAATTACCGACATTAGCCATAGCTGCGGCTTTCAGGAGCATAAGTACCTGATTGCCGCCTTCAAAAAATACTGCGGGCTGACGCCGACCGAGTACCGTAAGCGCTTTATCTCCCGGCAAAATAGTCTCGAAAGCGTACTGGCTCCGGGCGAGGATTGCCTGTGCCTGGCGCTAAACGACGCGCTGCTGGAAAGGCTGGCGCTTAGTAGTCAATGCCCATCTGCGCCTTGATACCGGCGTCAAAGGCGTGCTTAACCGGGCGTAATTCGCTGACGGTATCGGCAAGCTCCACAATTTCGCGGTGGCAGCCGCGTCCGGTGATAATCACCGTTTGCTGGGCCGGGCGATTGCGCAGCGCGCTAAGCACCTCTTCAAGCGGCAGATAGTCGTAGGCCACCATATAGGTCAGCTCGTCGAGCAGAACCATGTCGAGGCTTTCGTCGCAGAGCATGCGGCGAGCGTGTTGCCACACGGCGAGACAGGCGGCGGTATCGCTTTCGCGATCCTGCGTATTCCAGGTGAAACCGGTCGCCATCACCTGAAACTCGACGCCGTGCGGCTCCAGCAGGTTACGTTCGCCGTTCGGCCAGGTGCCTTTAATAAACTGGATCACGCCGGCCTTTTTGCCGTGCCCGATTGCGCGGGTGACGGTACCAAAACCGGCGGTGGTTTTACCTTTACCGTTGCCGGTAAAGACGATAACAATCCCGCGTTCTTCCTGGGCTGCGGCTATGCGGGCGTCGACCTTATCTTTTACCCGCTGCTGACGTTCGCGGTGGCGTTCTTCACTCATTGTGCAATTCCTGGTTTACGCCCTGGCTGGGCATCGAAGGTCATTCCCGTTTTGCGACGGCTATCGTCGCCCATGAGCCACAAATACACCGGCATGATATCGGCGGGGGTCTTAAGCTTTTGCGGATCTTCCGTCGGGAAAGCGTTGGCGCGCATTTGCGTGCGCGTGCCGCCCGGGTTGATGCAGTTGACCCGCAGGTGGCGGCTCTGATACTCCTCCGCCAGCACCTGCATCATCCCTTCGGTGGCGAATTTGGACGCCGCGTAGGCACCCCAGTTGGCGCGACCCTGACGGCCTACGCTTGAGGAGGTGAAAACCAGCGAACCGGACTCGGATTTGAGTAATAAAGGAAGCAGCGCCTGGGTCAGCATAAAGGTGCCGTTGACGTTGACCTGCATAACCTGCTGCCAGACTTCCGGCTTTTGCTCATCCATCGGGCAGACGTCGCCGAGCAGACCGGCGTTGTGCAATACGCCGTCGAGGCGCGGGTAGTGGACGCTTATCTGCTGTGCCAGCTGCTGGCACTCCTGCGGGGTGCAGGTGAGCAGATCGAGGGTAAACCAGGGCGCCGGGATCCCGCCGTCCTGCTCAATTTCCTGCGCCACGCGGCGCAGCTTCTCTTCGCTACGGCCGAGCAGGATAACGCTGGCGCTGTAGCGGGAGTAGGTCAGCGCGGCTTCGCGGCCGATCCCGTCGCTGGCGCCGGTCACCAGGATGATGCGATCTTTCAATAAATGATGCTGCGGCTGATAGTGCACGGTGACTCCTTGGGTGACCTGCTGACGGGTCACGCTTTCTCTTCGGTCGTTCACTTTTGCGTTTTATGCCTGAAACGGCCGGGTATTGCAATCGGCGAAGCGGAAACTCTTTGCGGAATTAATATCTTGCAACGATTTCATCGTCGCTGAAAAAAACAAGAAGGCGCCTCGCACACGACACAAAGCGCAGAGACTTCCCGGCAAAGGCTGATGTACACTGTGCTTCAACGTCAGTGGTTAACACAAGGTGAAAACGTGGAATTACTTGCTCAATATGGCTTATTTTTGGCCAAAATAGCGACTGTTGTCGTCGCTATTGCGGCTGTCGCCGCAATTATCGTTAACCTCGCCCAGCGCAAGAAACAGCGCGGGGAACTGCGGGTCACCAACCTTAGCGAGCAGTATAAAGAGATGCGGGAGGAGCTCGCGGTGGCTTTACTCGACGGCCCGCAGCAGAAGCTTTGGCATAAAGCGCAAAAGAAAAAGCTCAAGCAGGAAGCCAAGGCCGCGAAAGCGCGGGCGAAGCTCGGTTCTACGGAACCAAACGGCAAACCCCGTGCCTGGGTGCTCGACTTTAAAGGCAGCATGGACGCCCACGAGGTGAGCAGCCTGCGCGAAGAGATCACCGCCGTTCTGGCCACGGCGAAAGCGCGCGATCAGGTCATCATCCGCCTGGAGAGCCCCGGCGGCGTGGTGCACGGCTACGGCCTGGCCTCCTCGCAGCTGCAGCGCCTTCGCGACAAACAAATTCCGCTGACGGTGGCGGTAGATAAAGTTGCCGCCAGCGGCGGCTACATGATGGCCTGCGTTGCCAATAAAATCGTCTCGGCGCCGTTTGCCATTCTCGGCTCCATCGGCGTGGTCGCGCAAATTCCTAACATTAATCGTTTCCTTAAAAATAAGGATATCGATATTGAGCTGCATACCGCCGGGCAGTACAAGCGCACCCTGACGATGCTCGGTGAAAACACCGATGAAGGACGGCGCAAGTTTCGGGAAGATCTGAACGATACCCATCAGCTGTTTAAGGATTTCGTCCACAAAATGCGGCCGACGCTGGATATTGAACAGGTGGCAACCGGCGAGCACTGGTACGGCGTTCAGGCGCTGGAGAAAGGGCTGGTCGATGCCGTAGAAACCAGCGATGAGCTGCTGCTGGGGCTGATAGACAGCCACGATGTGATTAGCGTGCGTTACCAGCAGAGGAAAAAGATGTTTGACCGCTTCACCGGCAGCGCCGCTGAAAGCGCCGATCGTCTGCTGCTGCGCTGGTGGCAGCGGGGACAAAAACCGCTGATGTAGACAAAATAACGCGAGGCCCAGGCCTCGCGTTTTCGTTCAGAACCCTGCTGAAAGCAAGGGCTTAATCGACCAGATGATATTTTTCAGACAGCGCATGCGCCAGGTATTTAAACATGTTAAATACCGCCGTGCTCTTCGCTGTAGGCAAACCCTGCTCATCAAGATAAAACTCGCCGCTAAATACCAGAATGCTGTTACGCTGAACGACGTCGGTGGCTTCGATCCCGGCTAGCGTATCTTCATGTTCGCGAATAAGTTTGTTGGCTTTTTCAAGCAGCGTCTGGCGATCGATTGGTTGGGTTGTACCTTGCATAACGGCCTCCTGTGATTCTTCGCGCAATAGTCTACGCCGCACGGCGGGCAGGGGCAAATTTTCCATTGACGCTGCAGGGGTACTGACAACAGCCTAAGAAACATGACTTTACTGGCGGGATTTGCTTTTGCATGCTAATAAAGTTGCGTAACGAATTTTATCAGGTACAGTGTGACGCTTTCAGCGATCTGGCAGCAGATTTGCTTGACATTCGGCCAAAAATTATTCGTGCTATGTCACCTGACTGAACAAAGTCAGTAAACCCGGCTATCTGGTTTTATGGACGTGAGGCCGGACGTGCAGAGGGTTGATATTCTTCGACGACGACGCAACATATGACGGACGTCGCCAGCGGATGGTGAATCAATGTGCGATGTATTCCTGGATGAATCAAATTAGGTAAAGGTGAATATGGGTAAAGCTCTCGTTATCGTTGAGTCCCCGGCAAAAGCCAAAACGATCAATAAGTATCTGGGTAATGACTACGTGGTTAAGTCCAGCGTCGGTCATATCCGCGATTTGCCGACCAGTGGCTCAGCTTCCAAAAAGAGCGCCGACTCTACCGCCACCAAAGGGGCCAAAAAGCCTAAAAAGGACGAACGTAGCGCTCTGGTCAATCGCATGGGCGTCGACCCGTGGCATGACTGGGATGCGCACTATGAAGTACTCCCGGGTAAAGAAAAGGTAGTTTCAGAACTCAAGCAGTTGGCGGAAAAAGCCGACCACATCTATCTCGCAACCGACCTTGACCGCGAAGGGGAAGCCATCGCATGGCACCTGCGGGAAGTTATCGGTGGTGATGAAAAACGCTACAGCCGCGTCGTATTTAACGAAATCACCAAAAACGCGATCCGTCAGGCTTTTGACAAGCCGGGCGAACTGAATATCGATCGTGTTAATGCCCAGCAGGCGCGTCGTTTCATGGACCGCGTCGTGGGCTATATGGTTTCTCCGCTGCTGTGGAAAAAAATCGCTCGCGGCCTCTCGGCAGGCCGCGTTCAGTCCGTTGCCGTGCGCCTTGTGGTCGAACGTGAACGCGAAATTAAAGCCTTCGTACCGGAAGAGTTCTGGGAAATTGACGCCAGCACCACCACGCCAGGCGGAGATGCTTTAGCGCTGCAGGTTACGCACAAGAACGACAAGCCGTTCCGTCCGGTTAACCGCGATGAGACCATGTCTGCCGTCGCGCTGCTGGAGAAAGCCGGCTACAGCGTGCTGGAACGCGAAGATAAGCCGACCAGCAGCAAGCCGGGCGCGCCGTTCATCACCTCAACCTTGCAGCAGGCGGCCAGTACGCGTCTGGGCTTCGGGGTGAAGAAAACCATGATGATGGCGCAGCGTCTGTATGAGGCTGGCTACATTACCTATATGCGTACTGACTCGACGAACCTGAGCCAGGATGCGCTGAGCATGGTGCGCGGCTACATCGGTGATAACTTTGGTAAAAAGTATCTGCCTGAGAACGCCAACCAGTACGCCAGCAAAGAAAACTCGCAGGAAGCGCACGAAGCGATTCGTCCTTCTGATGTGAACGTGATGGCGGAAGATTTAAAAGGCATGGAATCCGATGCGCTGAAGCTCTATCAGCTGATCTGGCGCCAGTTTGTCGCCTGTCAGATGACGCCAGCGCTGTACGACTCCACCACCCTGACGGTGAAAGCCGGTGACTTCAAACTCAAGGCGCGTGGCCGTACCCTGCGTTTTGATGGCTGGACGAAAGTCATGCCTGCGCTGCGTAAGGGCGATGAAGATCGCGTCCTGCCGGTGGTTAATCAGGGCGACAGCTTAAGTCTGGTCGAGCTCAGCCCGGCGCAGCACTTTACCAAACCGCCTGCGCGCTTTAGCGAAGCATCGCTGGTTAAAGAGCTTGAGAAACGCGGTATTGGCCGTCCGTCAACCTATGCGTCGATCATTTCGACTATTCAGGATCGCGGCTACGTTCGGGTGGAAAACCGTCGCTTCTATGCGGAAAAAATGGGTGAGATCGTCACCGATCGTCTGGAAGAGAACTTCCGCGATCTGATGAACTACGACTTTACCGCGCAAATGGAAGACCGCCTCGACCAGGTGGCGAATCATCAGGCCGAGTGGCGGCAGGTGCTGGATCACTTCTTCGGTGACTTCACCGCTCAGCTGGAAACGGCGGAGAAGGACCCGGAAGAGGGCGGCATGCAGCCTAATCCGATGGTGCTGACCAGCATCGACTGCCCGACCTGCGGCCGCGAGATGGGTATTCGTACCGCCAGCACCGGCGTATTCCTCGGCTGCTCCGGCTACGCGCTGCCGCCGAAAGAACGCTGCAAAACCACCATTAACCTGGTGCCGGAAAACGAAGTGCTCAACGTGCTGGAAGGCGACGACGCCGAAACCAACGCGCTGCGTGCCAAGCGTCGCTGCCAGAAATGCGGCACGGCGATGGACAGCTACCTTATCGATCCTAAGCGTAAGCTGCATGTCTGCGGTAACAACCCGACCTGCGACGGCTATGAGATTGAAGAGGGCGAATTCCGCATTAAGGGTTACGATGGCCCGGTAGTTGAGTGCGAAAAATGTGGTTCTGAGATGCACCTGAAAATGGGGCGTTTTGGTAAGTACATGGCCTGCACCAACGACGAATGTAAGAATACGCGCAAAATTCTGCGTAACGGGGAAGTGGCTCCGCCGAAGGAAGATCCGGTTCCGCTGCCGGAGCTGCCGTGTGAGAAATCGGACGCCTATTTTGTTCTGCGTGACGGTGCTGCCGGCGTCTTCCTCGCGGCGAACACCTTCCCGAAATCCCGCGAAACCCGCGCGCCGCTGGTTGAGGAGCTGTTCCGCTTCCGTGACCGCCTTGCGGAGAAGCTGCGCTATCTCGCCGATGCGCCGCAGCAGGATCCGGAAGGCAATAAAACGCTGGTGCGTTTTAGCCGTAAAACCAAGCAGCAGTACGTTGCGTCTGAAAAAGATGGCAAAGCCACCGGTTGGTCAGCCTTCTACATCGACGGCAAATGGACTGAAGCTAAAAAGTAAGCGCCTTACCCCTAAAAAGGGCCGCACACTGCGGCCCTTTCTTTTTCCGCTCGTCGCTGAAATCCTTGAAGTTTTGCCGCACATCTCCGGCCTTATAACCGCCTTATTATTTTCCGTTAGTGTCTATACACTGTAGATATAAATGATATAGTGGTTATAGTTAATCCCTTTTTTATTATTAAATCGTCTTACTACATTCTCGTTTCAGGACGCTTTGTGGCGCCAGCGCGGCGAATCGCCGGGGCGGCAGCGGCGCGTAGCCTCTCTGCCGGCGGGCGGCCTGAACGTAAACTGTATCAAGCGAATTCATTTTACGCGTTAACGGATATCAGCCATGAAACTACAGCAACTCCGCTACATCGTTGAGGTTGTTAACCATAATCTGAATGTCTCCTCTACCGCCGAAGGCCTGTATACCTCGCAGCCCGGCATCAGCAAGCAGGTCCGCATGCTGGAAGATGAGCTGGGTATTCAGATTTTTGCCCGCAGCGGCAAGCATTTAACTCAGGTGACGCCTGCCGGTCAGGAGATTATCCGCATCGCCCGCGAAGTGCTGTCGAAAGTTGACGCCATCAAATCAGTGGCGGGCGAGCACACGTGGCCGGATAAGGGGTCGCTGTACGTGGCGACCACTCATACCCAGGCTCGCTATGCGCTGCCTGGCGTGATCAAGGGCTTTATTGAACGCTATCCGCGCGTCTCGTTGCATATGCATCAAGGGTCGCCAACGCAGATCGCCGAGGCGGTCTCAAAGGGAAATGCGGATTTTGCCATCGCTACCGAGGCGCTGCATCTCTATGATGACCTGGTGATGCTGCCGTGCTACCACTGGAATCGTTCGATTGTCGTGACGCCTGAGCATCCGCTCGCCTCCAGAGGCTCGGTGACGATTGAAGAGCTGGCCCAGTATCCTCTGGTGACCTACACCTTTGGCTTTACCGGGCGCTCCGAGCTGGATACCGCGTTCAACCGCGCCGGCCTGACGCCGCGCATCGTTTTCACCGCAACCGATGCCGATGTCATCAAAACCTACGTTCGCCTGGGACTGGGGGTTGGGGTTATTGCGAGCATGGCGGTTGACCCGGTGTCCGATCCGGACCTCGTCAAACTCAGCGCCAACGGCATCTTCAGCCACAGCACGACGAAAATAGGCTTCCGTCGCAGTACCTTCCTGCGCAGCTATATGTATGATTTTATTCAACGTTTTGCGCCGCATCTGACGCGCGACGTGGTGGATACGGCGGTGGCTTTGCGCTCGAATGAAGATATTGAGGCGATGTTTAAGGATATTAAACTGCCGGAAAAATGATTTGTCTAAATATTCGGCATCCCATCCCCGGGATGCCAATACCTATAATGACGCGTAATTAACATTGTAAACCTCGTATAACTCACAAATTTCATTATTCCTTTTAACACGGTTGCAATTATACCTACTCCGATCAAAATAACGGTTAAAGATAATAATTCCGGGCAAAATTCACTGGATTAATAGATGGTCCGTAATTAAGATTTAACTGTACCTGATAATTTCAACGATTGGTGGTGAAGATATGATAAGTGATATCGATTATATGAAGTTGGCGATGTCACAGGCCGGTGACAAGACGGAAGTGGATCCTGTGTTGAGAAGTCGGGCCTGGGGCGCTGTGTTCATCGGGCTTGCAATGTTCTGGAGTATCGTTGCACTAGTCATCTGTAACGTCTGGATCGTGAGCTAAGCGACGCTTTTCCGCCTTTGTAAAAATGTCACTTTTATGACAGTAAGAACCTCGGTGTTTATTTCACTTTAATAAACTAACGGCATTAAGGAGGATATATTTCGCCACGATGGTTTTTAATCAATAATCCATTCCTTTGAACTAATCGTCAGAGAACCGGCGATTAGTTCTTTTTCGCATTTCGCTCCTCAGAGCTCTTCCTGCTAATAATAATATCCCTCGCGATCTCATCTCTTTATAACCACAAAAAACCTGCTGTCTATTTTGGTGCAATATCTTTGTACGATTTCGCCGATTTTAGCAATTCGGGTTGTTATCAAAGTGTTATGCCTGGTATGTGTTATCTTTAATATTAACCCTGAGGAGCATCAGGGCATGCCATCCCTGAGATAAAGGAGGAGCTATGTCGTCAACCCTACGAGCAGCCAGTAAGGACGCGCTACAGGTCAATGATAAAACCTACCACTATTACAGCCTCGCGCTGGCCGCTAAAGAACTGGGCGATCTGACCCGTTTACCGAAATCGCTCAAAGTACTGCTGGAAAACCTGCTGCGCTGGCAGGACGGTGACTCGGTCACCGCAGAGGATATCCACGCGCTGGCAGCCTGGCTCAAGCAGGCCCACGCGGACCGGGAGATTGCCTATCGACCGGCGCGTGTACTGATGCAGGACTTCACCGGCGTGCCGGCGGTGGTGGATTTGGCCGCCATGCGCGAAGCGGTGAAACGCCTGGGAGGTGATACCGCTAAGGTTAACCCGCTTTCCCCCGTCGACCTGGTGATTGACCACTCGGTAACGGTGGACCGCTTTGGTAACGATGATGCGTTTGAAGAGAACGTTCGCCTGGAGATGGAGCGTAACCACGAGCGCTATGCTTTCCTGCGCTGGGGGCAGCAGGCGTTCAGCCGCTTTAGCGTGGTGCCGCCGGGTACCGGCATTTGCCACCAGGTCAACCTGGAGTATCTCGGCAAGGCCGTGTGGAGCGAAGAGCGCAACGGGGAGTGTTTTGCCTGGCCCGACACCCTGGTCGGCACCGACTCGCATACCACGATGATTAACGGCCTCGGCGTGCTCGGCTGGGGCGTCGGCGGCATTGAGGCCGAAGCGGCAATGTTAGGCCAGCCGGTATCGATGCTGATCCCCGACGTCGTCGGCTTTAAGCTGACCGGCAAGCTTCGTGAAGGGATCACCGCGACGGACCTGGTGCTGACCGTCACCCAGATGCTGCGCCAGCACGGCGTGGTGGGTAAATTTGTCGAGTTTTACGGCGACGGACTGGACTCACTGCCGCTGGCGGACAGGGCAACCATCGCCAATATGGCGCCGGAATACGGTGCAACCTGCGGCTTCTTTCCGATCGATGCGGTGACTCTCAGCTATATGCGCCTGAGCGGCCGTAGTGAAGAACAGGTCGCGTTAGTGGAAGCCTACGCCAAAGCGCAGGGAATGTGGAGGATGACCGGCGATGAGCCGGTATTTACCAGCACCCTGGCGCTCGATATGGGCTCGGTAGAAGCAAGCCTCGCCGGGCCGAAGCGTCCGCAGGACCGCGTCGCGTTAGGGGACGTGCCGAAAGCGTTTGCGGCCAGCACGGAGCTGGAGGTCAATCACACGCAGAAAGACAAACGGTCGGTCGACTATACGCTGAACGGACAGCAATATTCGCTGCCGGACGGGGCGGTGGCCATCGCCGCCATCACCTCCTGTACCAACACCTCCAACCCCAGCGTACTGATGGCCGCCGGCCTGCTGGCGAAAAGGGCGGTTGAGCTCGGCCTGAAGCCGAAGCCGTGGGTCAAAGCGTCGTTGGCGCCGGGATCGAAGGTGGTTTCTGATTATCTTGCGCATGCGGGACTCACCCCTTATCTCGATACGCTGGGCTTTAATCTGGTGGGATATGGTTGCACCACCTGTATCGGTAACTCGGGTCCGCTACCGGAGCCGATTGAAGAAGCGATTAAAAAGGGCGATCTGACCGTAGGGGCGGTGCTCTCCGGGAACCGCAACTTCGAAGGGCGCATTCACCCGCTGGTGAAAACCAACTGGCTGGCCTCGCCGCCGCTGGTGGTGGCCTATGCGCTGGCCGGCAATATGAACGTCAACCTGACCCGCGATCCTCTGGGGGACGGCAAAGACGGTCAGCCGGTCTATCTGAAGGATATCTGGCCGAGCGGCCTGGAGATCGCGCAGGCGGTAGAGCAGGTTTCTACCGACATGTTCCATAAAGAGTATGCCGAGGTCTTTGAAGGTACGCCTGAATGGAAGGCTATCGACGTCGAGCGTTCAGATACCTATGACTGGCAGAGCGACTCAACCTACATCCGCCTGTCGCCGTTCTTCGATGAGATGGGCGTTGAGCCCAAACCGGTAGAGGATATTCGCGGCGCGCGAATTCTGGCGATGCTCGGCGACTCGGTGACCACGGATCATATTTCTCCTGCGGGAAGCATCAAGGCGGAAAGCCCCGCCGGGCGCTATCTGCAAAACCGCGGCGTTGAGCGTATCGATTTTAACTCCTACGGATCGCGACGCGGTAACCACGAGGTGATGATGCGCGGGACGTTCGCCAACATCCGTATTCGCAACGAAATGGTGCCCGGCGTTGAAGGCGGCATGACCCGACATCTGCCGGGCAGCGAGCCGGTGGCGATTTATGACGCGGCCATGCTCTATAAGGACGAAGGCACGCCGCTGGCGGTGGTTGCCGGGAAAGAGTACGGTTCCGGCTCCAGCCGCGACTGGGCGGCGAAGGGCCCGCGTCTGCTCGGCGTCCGGGTGGTGATCGCCGAATCCTTTGAACGTATTCACCGTTCTAACCTGATAGGCATGGGGATTTTGCCGCTGGAATTCCCGCAGGGCGTAACCCGCAAAACGCTGGGGCTAACCGGTGAAGAGCGGATTGATATCAGCCAGCTGCAGGCGCTAGAGCCCGGCGCAACGGTGCCGGTAACCCTAACGCGGGCGGACGGCAAGCAGGAGGTGATTGCCTGCCGCTGCCGTATCGATACCGCCACGGAGCTGACCTATTATCAGAATGACGGCATTCTGCACTATGTGATCCGCAATATGCTGTAAAAAAAAGGGCCAGCAATCGCTGGCCCTGAATTAATGGTGCCGAATCAGTTATTCAGCAGATGCCCCATCTTGGCGGCCTTGGTATCCAGATAGTGGGCATTCTTCGGATTGCGTCCGACGATGAGCGGCACGCGCTCCACGATATTGATCCCGGCCTCGGTCAGAATTTCTACTTTTTTCGGGTTGTTGGTCAGCAGGCGGACGCGCTCGACGTTCAGCAGTTTGAACATATCAGCGCACAGCGTAAAGTCGCGCTCGTCGGCGGCAAAGCCGAGCTGATGGTTCGCTTCTACGGTGTCGTAGCCCTGATCCTGTAAGGCATAGGCGCGGATTTTGTTTAACAGACCAATGTTGCGGCCTTCCTGACGATGGTACAGCAGGATCCCGCGACCCTCTTCGGCGATATGCGACAGCGCCGCTTCCAGCTGAAAACCGCAATCACAACGCAGGCTGAAAAGGGCATCGCCCGTCAGACACTCAGAGTGTACGCGAGCCAGGACGGGCGCCTGGCCCGAAATATCGCCGAAAACCAGCGCGACGTGATCCTGCCCGGTTGCCAGTTCTTCAAAACCCACCATCAGGAAATCGCCCCAGGGGGTTGGCAGTTTGGCTTCTGCCACACGTTTAAGCTGCATGTGATTCTCCAGACTTTGTCAGCACCTGAATGTGCTTTCTGTTTGCCGCTATTTTGCCACAAGGCCGTAAGGTTCTCCTAATTACGCACTACTGCCTGCGCGTAAAGCGCACAAACGAACCACTTTCCGTTATGATAGTCGGCAGAAAGGATTAAGGAGATGAAATGCTGTCGATTGCCAGACGAACCGCCACCGGTGCGGCACTATTAATGATTATGCCCGCAGTGGTTTGGCTAGCCGGCTGGAAGTGGCATCCGGAACTTCCGCAGCGGGGGTTAAAGCTGCTGTACTGGGTTACCGAAAGCGTGACACAGCCGTGGGGCATCATCACCCATACGATACTTTGCGGCTGGTTCTTATGGTGCTTGCGATTTCGCCTGCGGGCGGCCGTGGTGCTGTTTATGATTCTGGCGGCGGCCATTTTGCTCGGGCAGGGCATTAAGTCCTGGATCAAAGGCCAGGTGCAGGAGCCGCGTCCCTTCGTTATCTGGCTGGAAAAAACGCAGCAGGTTCCGGTCGATCAATTCTACGCGTTAAAACGCAAAGAACGCGCTAAACTGGTGCATGAACAGCTGGTTCAGGAGCAGGGGATTCCTAAATTCTTACGTAAACACTGGCAGAAAGAGACCGGTTTTGCTTTTCCATCCGGACACACCATGTTTGCGGCCAGCTGGGCGCTGCTCGGCGTGGGGCTGCTGTGGCCGCGGCGTCGCCGGCTGACCATCGCGCTGCTGATGGTCTGGGCTACCGCGGTGATGGGGAGCCGGCTGGCGCTGGGAATGCACTGGCCGCAGGATTTGCTCGTCGCTACGCTTATCTCATGGCTGCTGGTGACGCTGGCCACCTGGCTGACTCAGCGGCTGTGCGGCCCGCTGACGCCGCCTGGGGAAGAGGCGCAGGATATTAAGAAACGGGCGCTAAAACAGGGCTAAAGTTGTTTTTCGCGCCATACGACCCCATATCCTGTCGTGGTGTCGTGCTTTTCCATTCCACCTCTGCAGCGAAAATGATACTTTATAGGGCTGAACGCGGGATTTTTTCGCGCAACCCACATAACGGGAAGTAGTGTGAAATATTTACTCATTTTCTTACTGGTACTCGCGATCTTCGTCATCTCCGTGACGCTGGGTGCGCAAAATGACCAACTGGTTACGTTCAACTATTTACTCGCACAGGGTGAATTCCGGATTTCAACGCTGCTGGCGGTTCTCTTTGCGGCAGGGTTTGCGATTGGCTGGCTGATTTGCGGCCTTTTCTGGCTGCGGGTTCGGGTTTCGTTGGCTCGCGCTGAGCGTAAAGTTAAGCGCCTTGAGCATCAGATTGCGCCTGCGGGCGTAGCGCCAGTCGACGCAGGCACCCCTGCGGTGAAGGAATAATCGTTTATGCTGGAGTTGTTGTTTCTGCTTTTGCCCGTAGCCGCCGCGTACGGCTGGTACATGGGGCGCAGAAGTGCACAACAGTCCAAACAGGACGACGCTAGCCGCCTGTCGCGTGATTATGTGACCGGGGTTAACTTCCTGCTGAGTAATCAGCAGGATAAAGCCGTGGATCTGTTCCTCGATATGCTGAAAGAGGATACCGGCACCGTTGAAGCTCACCTGACCCTCGGCAACCTGTTCCGCTCCCGCGGCGAGGTTGACCGGGCGATCCGCATTCACCAAAGCCTGATGGAAAGCGCTTCGCTGACCTACGATCAGCGCCTGCTGGCCGTGCAGCAGCTGGGGCGCGACTATATGGCCGCCGGCCTGTACGACCGCGCGGAGGATATGTTCAAACAGCTGGTGGATGAAACCGACTTTCGCCTTAGCGCGCTGCAGCAGCTGCTGCAAATTTACCAGGCGACCAGCGACTGGCAGTCCGCCATTGATGTTGCCGAACGTCTGGTGAAGCTGGGCAAAGAGAAGCATCGCGGGGATATCGCCAACTTCTGGTGCGAGCTGGCGCTGCAGCAGATGGCGAACAGCGATATGGACAAGGCTATGTCGCTGTTGAAAAAAGGCGCCGCGGCCGATCGCAACAGCGCCCGGGTATCCATTATGATGGGCCGGGTGTGGATGGAAAAGGGCGATTATCCGAAGGCGGTCGAAAGCCTGGAGCGGGTGATCAATCAGGACAAAGAGCTGGTCGGCGAGACGCTCGAAATGCTCCAGACCTGCTACCAGCAGCTGGGCAAAATCGACGAGTGGGAAACGTTTCTGCGCCGCTGCGCCGATGAAAATACCGGCGCGACCGCCGAGCTGATGCTGGCGCAAATCCTCGAGCAGCGCGAGGGGATTGAAGCGGCGCAAAGCTACGTCACCCGTCAGCTGGAGCGCCATCCGACGATGCGCGTTTTCCACAAGCTGATGGACTACCATCTTAACGAAGCGGAAGAGGGGCGCGCGAAAGAGAGCCTCGGCGTGCTGCGCGATATGGTTGGCGAGCAGGTACGCAGCAAGCCGCGATACCGCTGCCAAAAATGCGGCTTTACCGCCCACACCCTCTACTGGCACTGCCCGTCCTGCCGATCGTGGTCCACCATCAAACCGATTCGCGGCCTTGATGGCCAGTAACATTTAAAAAAAAACCTCATTAGTTACAACATACTAATGGCTTTTTTCACCTTCCCACGGTTAAGCCATCGAACCGCCATCGTCGGGCAGGCGCTGAAACGCAGCCTGTTATTTTCCCCTTATCGCAGGTAGAATGCTGCCCGTTTACCTTTTTTGCGCCGAGCCCGGCGCCCATCAACAATTAAGGTCTGGTCATGACGTCTACTGCTACATCTTCTTCTCGCGTTGTCACATCCTCTCCCGTTGTTGTGGCTCTCGATTATGATAACCGCGATAAAGCGCTGGCGTTCGTCGACCGCATCGACCCGCGGGACTGCCGCCTTAAGGTTGGCAAAGAGATGTTTACGCTGTTTGGGCCGCAGTTTGTTCGCGATTTGCACCAGCGTAATTTCGAAGTTTTCCTCGATCTCAAGTTTCACGATATCCCTAACACCACCGCTCACGCCGTTGCGGCGGCGGCCGAACTTGGCGTCTGGATGGTCAACGTCCATGCCAGCGGCGGAGCGCGGATGATGACCGCGGCGCGTGAAGCTCTCCTGCCGTATGGCAAAGATGCCCCGCTGCTGATTGCCGTCACCGTGCTGACCAGCATGGAGGCCAGCGATTTGCAGGAGCTGGGGATCACGCTCTCTCCGGCCGACCATGCGGCAAAACTGGCGGCGTTGACTCAGCGCTGCGGCCTCGATGGCGTAGTCTGCTCGGCGCAGGAAGCGGCGCGTTTCAAACAGGAGCTGGGGCAGGCGTTTAAGCTGGTGACGCCCGGCATTCGTCCGCAGGGCAGCGATGTGGGTGACCAGCGCCGCATTATGACGCCGGAGCAGGCGCAGGCGGCCGGCGTGGACTATATGGTTATTGGCCGTCCGGTGACGCAGTCTGCCGACCCGGCGGCGACCTTACGCCAGATTAACGCATCGCTGAATATGGGGGCATAATGACCGATTCTAACAGCCGTCTGGTTTACTCGACGGAGAGCGGACGTATCGATGAGCCAAAGCAGGTTATCGAGCGCCCGAAAGGCGATGGCGTGGTGCGTATTCAGCGCCAGACCAGCGGCCGCAAAGGCAAAGGCGTATGCCTGATCGTCGGCATTGATGCGGATGATGAAGCGCTGGCGAAGCTGGCCGCTGAGCTGAAAAAGAAATGCGGCTGCGGCGGGTCGGTAAAAGAGGGGGTGATTGAAATTCAGGGCGACAAACGCGACCTGATAAAATCGCTGCTCGAAGCTAAGGGTATGAAGGTGAAGCTGGCCGGCGGCTGATAATAACAACAGGGCCACGGTAAATACCGTGGCCCTGATTTTTTTCCGGTGCGTGAGTCAGCAAATCCGCGAGCAATTATTTTTTATTTGAACTGATTTAAAACTTATTTACCCACCTGGTGACCGATAATCCCGCCGACCGCTGCGCCGCCCAGGGTGCCCAGGGTGCTGCCGTCGGTTAATACCGCGCCGCCCAGTGCACCAGCGCCGGCGCCAATGGCGGTATTACGATCGCGTTTTGACCAGTGAGAACACGCGCTCAGGGACATTACCACTGTTACAGCCAGAACTGCCGCAGCCATTTTTTTGCTCATTGAAGTCATCATAATTTTCTCCTGAATAATCTATTCATGGATACAACTTCCTTTAAAGCATAGCGTGAACTATGAGTTAAGGGGTATTCCATGAAGTTTAGTTGCGCAGGTGTTACTTTAATCACGCGGGTGATAGTCACTTCCTGTTATATCGCTAACAATAATTCTACTTTCTTTAAATTTAACCGGCAGGTAAAAAGTCTGAATTGGGGGCTCGGAATACTCTCAGACGTGGCGCCACGCGGCCTGCGCCCACCTGGGTGGGCGACGGAGAAAGGGATCGCAGAGGGATCAGGAGACGTTGACGATATCGACGGTTAAACCACTTTCAGCCAGCTGCTGGCGGGCGGTATCGTGCAGGTTGCTATCGGTAATGATGCGATTAAAGCGCCCAACCGGGCCGAGCGGGTAAGGGTGCACGACGCTAAATTTTGAACTGTCGCTCAGCACAATCGCCTCACAGCCTTTTTCCAGCACCGCGTTAACCACATCCGCGCGCATCATATCCCGTCCGGTAAAGCCGGTCTCAGGCTGCCAGCCGTCGATGCCAATGAACGCCTTGCTGAAATGGACCTGCTGAATAAACTGCCGGGTCAGCGGGCCGACCATGCTCTCGCTGCGTTTTTGATAGATCCCGCCGAGCAGAATCACTTCTCCCGGCGTCTCTTTCAGCAGGTGGGCGATATAGCTGCTGACGGTAATGATGGTGATATCCCCACGCTCGGCAAGCGTCCTGGCGAGCAGGGCGTTGCAGCTCCCGTTCTCGATAAACACCGTCTCGCCGGGAGAAACCAGCGTAGCGGCCCGCATAGCCAGCTCACGCTTAATGGCGAAATAGGTCATCATTCGCGTCTCTACGTCCTCGCTATCCAGCGGAACGGCAAAACCGTGGGTACGACGCAGATAGCTCTGCTTTTCCAGCAGATTTAAATCCTGACGAACGGTCACTTCAGAGACACCGGTCATCTTCGCGAGATCGGCCACGCTCATGCGGCCTTTATCGATGACCATTTGCAAAATACTTTGTTGTCGGGCGTTCATAGCAACATCACTGTTAGGGGGCTATTTTACGGGCAATCGACGCTGCGCGGTCGCTTGCGGCGCGAAGGGCTGTCAGATTTCCCAGGGGGCTTTCGGCTGACCGGGCTTGTTTTCCGGCTCATCGTTGGCAAGAGCCTGCAGCTCGGCCTTGAGAATCTCCAGATTATGAATCGCGGAGTGATAGTCTCCGGCAACCAGAATATCCAGCACGGTATCGATACGTTGGGCGAGCAGGCGGGCATTCAGATCAGACATAGTATTATCCTGGTTACAAAAGCGAATGAAATCAATGATGCAAAAAACGGATGCAAAAGAGAAGTGAAAAGATCGCACAACCTATCTCATCTGGAGATTTTTAGCGCAGGAGCGGGAAAACGAACGGCTCCCGGAGTCGGGAGCCGCTGAGGAGTACTATCAGGCGAACGGACGGGCAATAACGCTGCGGGTTTCCATTCTGACTTCGGCAATTTTAACGTCGATAACGTCGGTCACCTTGTAGACGGTTTCACCCTTAATCTGCACGGTGCCGTTTTCCTGGCTGCAGACCAGCTCATCGCGGACGGCGTGCAGGAACGGCGCCGGGATAAAGGCTACAGCGCCGTTATCGACCAGGCGCACGCGCATGCCGCCGCGGCTGATATCGATAATTTCAGCCGCGAAGCGCGCATCGGTGCCGGCTTTCGGGCTCAGGTAACGCGCGTACAGCCAGTCGCCGACGTCGCGCTCTGCCATCCGGTTCAGACGACGGCGTTCCGCCATCTGCACCGCTACGTCATCCTGCGGACGCGCGATGGTTTCACCTTTAATAATGGCTTTCAGCAGGCGATGGTTAATCATATCGCCGTACTTACGAATCGGTGAGGTCCAGGTGGCGTAAGCTTCGAGGCCAAGGCCGAAGTGCGGGCCCGGTTCGGTGCTGATTTCGGCGTAGGACTGGAAGCGGCGGATGCGGCTGTCGAGGAAACCAGACGGCTGCGCGTCCAGCTCACGGCGCAGCTTGCAGAAGCCGTTAAGGGTCAGAACTTCCAGCGGATCGACGTGCACGTCATGGGTCTTCAGCAGCGCGGCCAGCTGTTCAGTATTTGCCGGATCAAATCCGGTATGGACGTTGTAAACGCCAAAGCCCAGCTTGTCGCGCAGCACGCGAGCGGCGCAGATGTTGGCGGCAATCATCGACTCTTCAACGATGCGGTTGGCGATACGGCGCGGCTCGGCAACGATATCCAGCACTTCGCCTTTCTCGCCCAGCACGAAGCGGTAGTCCGGACGGTCCTTAAACACCAGCGCATGGGTTTTACGCCATTCGCTGCGGCGCAGGCACACGTCCTGCAGCAGGGTAATCTGCTGAGCGATGGTTTCGCTTTCAGGCTGCCAGCTGCCGGTGTTTTCCAGCCAGTCAGAGACGTTGTCGTAGGCCAGCTTGGCCTTCGACTCAATGGTGGCGGCGAAGAATTCAATATCGTCTTCAATCGTACCATCGGCCGAGAGGATCATGCGGCAGGCCAGCACCGGACGGATTTCGTTGGCGCGCAGCGAGCACAGGTCATCGGACAGTTCGCGCGGCAGCATCGGGATGTTAAAGCCCGGCAGGTAGTTGGTGAAGGCGCGAATTTTTGCCGCGTCGTCCAGCTTGCTGCCTTCGGCAATCCAGGCGGTCGGGTCGGCAATCGCTACGGTCAGGTGCAGCTTACCGTCAGCGGCGGCTTCCACATACAGCGCATCGTCCATATCCTGGGTGCTGGCGCTATCGATGGTCACGAACTCCAGCGCCGTCAGGTCGCGACGCTGCAGCCCTTCGTCCAGCATCTCGGTGGCCACGCCGTTTGGCGCTTCTTTTTCCAGATTATGGCGCGCCAGGGTGACCCACCACGGCACGAAGTGATCGTCGCTGAAGGTGATGAACTGGGTTAATTCAGCATAGAAGCCGCGATCGCCTTTCAGCGGATGACGGCGCATTTCGGCAACCGCCCAGTCACCCTCGCTAAAATCGTGGCTGACGCTGCGATCGGCGCGACACGGAATGGCATCTTTCAGCAGCGGATGATCGGGAACGATAGACAGGCGATCGTCTTTTTTATGCACTTTACCGACGAAACGCGTCAGGAAAGGCTCAACCAACTCTTCCGGCTCCGCGCTTTCACGTTCTTTTTCGGTATGGACCACGGCGGTAATACGATCGCCATGCATCACTTTTTTCATTTGCGGCGGCGGAATGAAATAGCTTTTCTGCGAGTCAACTTCGAGGAAGCCAAAGCCTTTTTCCGTACCTTTAACGACCCCTTCAACGCGAGGAGTCTGAGAATGCAGTTGCTGTTTAAGCTGCGCTAGCAGCGGGTTGTCCTGAAACATAATTTGGTATTTTCGTGGCTAAAAGAGCGGCTGTCATTTTTACGCGATTATGCCTGTTGCAGCAAGCGCTGTTTGGCATTTTACGTCCGTTGATGAACATTGCCGAGGGCGATTTTCAGCCGGTTGATCCAGCCGCACAGCCCGCACCACGCCAGAATATCGATAACCTGCGTTCGGGAAAGCCCATATTCGGTGAGGGGAGTTAGCTGAGCCGCGCTGAAGCGGTCGGGAGAGCGGGTTAACAGCTGCGCCGCCAGATAAATTGCGCGTTCGGATTGATGCGTCTCGCCCCACGCCTGAAGCGCACGATCGTCATGGCGTAATGCGTCGGGAAACGCCTGGGAGCCGGTCCATTCTCGCTCCCAGGCGTTAAAACAGCTGACGCTGCCATTGATCCGCGCCGCCATCAGCGCGACCAGCGGAGCAAAGGGCTGGTTTTCACTCAGCCGGGTCAGCAGCTCATCCTGGGCGTTAAGGATCGTATCGTCGACCGCCAGCAGCGGCGCCAGCTCGGCCAGGCCGGGGTGTCGCTGCCAGCCGATCAGCCGCGCCTGCCTCTCGTCGTTAGCATAGCGCAGGTCGCCATCGTTAACGTCGGCCAGCCAGTCGACGTCCGCGGCGGTAAAGCCTTCCGCCGGCGCATCTTCCTGCTGTGGCATTCCCGGCATCCAGCGTACCGGAAAGCCTAGCGTCGCCTGGAAGGTCGCGATTGCGCGGGCCTGGAAGCCCACGAAACCGATAATCTGGTTAATCAGGATAATATCGCGGCTGGTTAAGCCAACTTCGTCCAGCTGGCTGCGGGAGAGCGCGGTAATTACCGAGGGAGAGCCTGCCAGCTGGCGCGCAAATTGCGTAATCTGTGCCAGACGACGATTGCTCTCGCGCGATGAGTCCGGGCCCGGCAGCGGCGCCAGGCGCGCCGCGTAGTGGTTACATAGGCGCTGTACGCCATAGACCTGCGCGACGGTTAGCGCCGTGCTCAGACGATCGTAGGCGCTAAAGGTTTGCAGACGATTCACCGTCACTGACGTCGGAAAGAGCGCGTCGGCCAGACATCGCGCCGGAGCCAGCCAGCCCGCATGCGCGTGGAGCAGCTCTTCGGGCAACGTCAGGTCGAGTAAAAAGCGGTCTTCGACATAAGCGGCTTCAGGGACGAGCGGTAATACATCCACCGGGCAGATTGTTGACTGGGTTTCGTGATACCAGTGGTTTTTGCCATACACGCGGCGTTGCTCCATGGGCGTTCCTTGATCGATATGTGTCCGGCCGCACTTCTGTGGGCCATCTATGCATAACTATCCTGGCGTAACCCTGAAGCAGTAGAAAATATTGATACGTGCTAACAAATAGCTGATTGGAATAACAGAGGGGGAGAGATGTCGCGAAACGTCGTCAGTTGTCGCAGAGCAGGACCCTCCTCACGGCGTGAGGAGGGTAAAGAACTTATTTCAGTTCCAGCTCGTTCATGGCGGCGATGCTGAAACCGCCGTCCACGTGAACCACTTCGCCGGAGATGCCCGCAGAGAGGTTAGAGCACAGGAATGCTGCGCTGTTGCCGACGTCTTCGATGGTCACGGTACGACGAATCGGGGTGACGGCTTCGCAGTGAGCCAGCATTTTACGGAAATCTTTAATCCCGGATGCCGCCAGAGTACGGATTGGACCGGCAGAGATGGCGTTGACGCGCACGCCTTCCGGACCCATTGCGTTCGCCATGTAGCGCACGTTAGCTTCCAGTGACGCCTTAGCCAGGCCCATCACGTTGTAGTTAGGGATCGCGCGCTCTGCGCCGAGGTAGGAGAGCGTCAGCAGGGCGGAGCCCGGGTTCAGCATCTCGCGGCAGGCTTTCGCCATTGCCACAAAGCTGTAGGCGCTGATGTCGTGAGCGATTTTGAAACCTTCACGGGTTACCGCGTTAACGTAGTCACCGTCCAGCTGATCGGCCGGTGCGAAACCGATTGAGTGAACGAAACCGTCGAATTTCGGCCATACTTTACTCAGTTCGGTGAACAGAGATTCAATGCTCTCATCTTCAGCCACGTCGCACGGCAGTACGATGTTGGAACCCAGTGCCGCAGCAAATTCTTCCACACGACCTTTCAGTTTGTCGTTCTGATAGGTGAACGCCAGTTCAGCCCCTTCACGGTGCATTGCTTGCGCAATACCGTAGGCGATGGACAGTTTGCTGGCAACGCCAGTCACCAGAATGCGCTTACCGGAAAGAAAACCCATAGCTTTAATCCTTATCGTTATTGCTTATTTTTACTTTAACAATCATGTGGTTAGTGTTGTTATTTCAAAATAACTCAAATTTAGCCGAGAATTATATCCCACTGACGACCCCCTGTGTCACGATATTTTTCAGCAATAGCCGACATCCAGCAGGCAATATCGGCGCCGCCGCTGGGTTCACGGGCGTCAACCTTCACGGTCGGCGTCGGCGGTCTGTCGCATCCCTGTCATCGCGTACTCTCCAGTATATCACCGGATATCGCAGGCGTTTTGCGCCGTTCTCCAGGCTAAATGCGGCTAACGTACGCTAACGCTAGCCAGCAGCAGCCTGGCATCGGCGGAGTGCGGGATCAGCTCCCCCGGGGACGTCTCCTGCCACCAGATGCCGCTTTGGGCAGCATGCAGCTGCTCCCCCAGCCGCCAGCGTCCTTTCAGAACATACGCGATCCCCGTTGCGCCGGGCCGCTGTGCGGCGGACACCACGCTGACCTGCGCCGTGGCCCGGCTACGCTGGGTCATTATATTGAAGTCCAGCCCCGGCCGCGAAATCCCCTCGCTGGTCAGCGGCCATTCGCCGGCAAAGGCCCACGGTTCCCACAGCCTCAGGCGATGAGCAATATTATCGCCGCGCAGCCACAGCGAACCGCCGTCTAGCAGCGTTATCACCCGATCGACGCCCGGAAAGGGCGAAAACGGTCCGTCGTTCTGTAAGGTGGCGATACTGGCCCGCCAGAGAAACGGCGCATCGGGCGACGGCACGCTGACGATCTCTCGGGTTTCGCCGCCGCCGTTTTTCCACGGCGTGACGGGCAGGGAGGATAACTGAAAGGAGACGATCATCGGGATTCAGGCCTCTGATGGCTGGAGATTAAGGGGCGCGCATCGCACGCGTTTGGTCGCGATGAGATGTTTCTTTTTTGTATATTTCTCTCACACAAAATATTTACATCTTCATCACAAATTTATCATGTGCACGGTGCGTACGGTTGTCAATGCTTGTATATACATGACCTGTCATATATGCGGGCCTACGACAATGCGCGTAGATGCAAGAAACCGGGTCCTGGCAGTTGAAAACCGTTTATAGCGAGGAAACTATGTCTTCTTTTTCGTCAACAGATGGGCAGTCAAAAAGCAGTGAACGGAGCATAACGGAAACGCGCTCGATCGATTTTATCCCCGAAGGCGAGAGACATGGACATCCTTTCAGCCAGTTTACGCTCTGGTTTGGCGGCAATCTGCAAATTACCGCTATCGTTACCGGCGCGCTGGCCGTGGTGCTGGGCGGTGACGTGGTGTGGTCGCTGATTGGCCTGCTGCTGGGCCAGGTTCTTGGCGCGGCGGTGATGTCATTGCACGCCCTGCAGGGCCCGCGCCTGGGGCTGCCGCAGATGATTATCAGCCGCGCGCAGTTCGGCGTTTTTGGCGCGGTGGTTCCGCTGGTGCTGGTCTGCATTATGTACGTCGGCTTTTCCGCCAGCGGCACCGTACTTGCCGGGCAGGCGATGGCCAGGCTGCTGTCGGTCTCCAACGTCGCCGGTATGCTCTTGTTCAGCGCGATTATCATCGTCATTGCCGTGCTGGGCTATCGGGTGATCCATAAGCTGGGCAAAGTGGCGAGCATTGTCGGCGTGCTGGCGTTTGCCTATCTGTTTATTACGCTGCTGCTCGCCGCAGACCTGAAGGCTATCGCGCAAAATAGCCATTTCTCCCTGCCGATGTTCCTGCTGGCCGTGTCGCTGTCCTCGTCGTGGCAGATTGCATTTTGCCCGTACGTCTCCGACTACTCTCGCTATTTGCCGGGCAACGTGTCCGGCGCCAAAACCTTTTTCTCCGTCTTCAGCGGCACGGTTCTTGGCACCCAGGCCTCAATGACGCTGGGGGTGCTGACGGCAGCCATTGCCGGCAGCGCTTTCCCCGGGCATGAGGTGAGCTTTATCGTGGGATTAGGCAAAAGCCAGGTGATGGCGATGGTGATCTACTTTGCCATCTGCTTCGGCAAAATCACCTTCACGACGCTGAATGCTTACGGCAGCTTTATGTCGCTGAGCACCATCGTTTCCGGTTTTCGCAGCCAGACGTCGTTATCGCAGAGATCGCGCATCATCTTCGTGGCGCTGATGGTGTCAATATCGTGCATTATCGCCCTGTTGAGCGAGCCGGCGTTCCTGAAGAACTTCACCCATTTCCTGCTGTTCCTGCTGGCATTCTTCGTTCCGTGGAGCGCGATTAGCCTGACCGATTACTATCTTATCTCTTCCGGCGCGGTGGATATTCCGGCCCTGTCTGACCCGAAAAAACGCTACGGCTACTGGAATAGCTACGCTATTACAATTTATGTGGTGGGGGTGCTTATCCAGCTGCCGTTTATTGAGAACCCGCTGTTCCACGGCTCTTTGACGTGGATATTTGCCGGTAACGACGTATCGTGGATTATCGGCTGGTTTGCCTCCGGGCTGCTGTACTACTCGCTGCGGCGCTTTGACCGCCGGGTGTTGCCGGCGCAAACCATATTGCCGGACTGAGCGCGCGCCTCGCAGCGCAGATAAGCAACAGGCCCGGGTAGGGCGTCAGCCTTGCCCGGGTGATTGAAGGGATTATTTACCGTCTTTACGCCAGGCGTCAGCGGTCAGCGCTTCGCCAAAGTGGCCGGCGATCAGTCGTTTAGTCAGCTCATGCAGCGGCGAAGCCAGCACGTCGGCGGTGCTGCCGCGTTCCACCACTTCCCCCTGATGCATCACCAGAACCTGATCGCTTATATGCTTCATCATGCCTAAATGCTGGGTAACGTAGATATATGAAATACCCTGTTTTTCCTGCAGCTCCAGCATCAGGTTGATCAGCTGCGAACGCATCGACATATCCAGCGACGCCAGCGCCTCATCGCAGATAATGACCTTAGGCCGCAGGATCAGCGCGCGGGCAAGGCCAAGACGCTGTTTTTGCCCCGGGGCCAGCATATGCGGGTAGTAGCTGACGTGGTCCGGCAGCAGGCCGACCATCCGCAGCGTCTCAATAATCTGCTTCTGCCGCGCCTCCGGTTCGAGCCCGGTATTCAGACGCAGCGGGAAGTCGAGGATCTGCGAAATACGCTGCCGCGGGTTCAGCGAGGTTGACGGGTCCTGGAAAATCATGCGGATACGCTGGCTGCGGAAGGAGTAGTCGCCAAATGCCAGCGGACGGTCGTCAATCAGCAGCTCGCCCGAGCTGGGTTCAACCATGCCGGCCAGCATTTTCGCCAGCGTGGATTTCCCCGAGCCGTTCTCGCCGATGATCGCCAGGGTCTGCCGTTCGCGCAGCGTAAAGCTCAGGGGCTTAACCGCTTCCACCGTCTGACGACGGAACCAGCCGGTACGATAGCGAAAGGTCTTACTCAGATTGCGGACTTCCAGCAATGTTTCGACCATTTCACTCTTTCTCCATGTTCAGCGGGAAATGACAGGCGTACAGATGCGCCCGCGCGCCGGTCAGCCGCGGGGCTTCGATGCATTTGCGCTGGGCGTACGGACAGCGCGGCCCGAGGCGGCAGCCGATCGGCAGCTGCTCCAGCAGCGGAATGGCCCCCGGCATGGTATTCAGGCGGCTTTTGTGCGGCAGCGCGCTGCCAAAATCAGGGATCGCGCGGATTAACGCCTGGGTGTAGGGGTGATGAGGCGTGGTTACCAGCTCTTCGCTCGGCGCGGATTCCACGGTCTGCCCGCAGTACATGACGTTGATTCTGTTCGCCCATTTGCTCAGCATCTGCAGATCGTGGCTGATCAGCAAAATAGTGGTGCTGTTGTTCTGATTCAGTCGCGTCAGCAGGCGGATGATTTGCGCCTGGGTGGTGGGTTCCATCGCGTTAGTCGGCTCATCGGCGATCAGCAGACGCGGCTGGTTGGCAAGGGCGATGGCGATCATCACCTTCTGACACTCCCCGTCGGTTAATTCGTAGGGGAAACTGCGCATCGTGTCCTTATGATCCTTAATCCCCACGCGATGCAGCAGCTCTATCGCCCGACGTTTACGCCAGCCCAGACGCTGCCACCAGCGGCCTTTAAAGGTCCAGCCGGGAATGTTCTGCATCAACTGCTGGCCGACACGTTCCGAAGGGTCGAGACAGGACTGCGGCTCCTGAAAAATCATCGACACGTTGTGGCCAATCAGCTTGCGACGCTCGCGGCCGGAGAGCCGCAGCAGGTCGATATCATCGAAGCGCATGCGGTCGGCGGTGACCCGCCAGTTGTCTTTGGTTACGCCGCATATCGCCTTGGCAATCAGGCTCTTACCGGAGCCTGATTCGCCTACCAGGCCGCGAATTTCTCCTTCGTTCAGGGTCAGGCTGACGCGGTCGACGGCTTTGACCCAGCCCTCGTTGGTTTTGAATTCGATGGTTAAATTGCGAATATCGAGTAACGGCATTATTCCACCCCGGCGATAATTGCGCGGCGGATACCGTCGCCCAGCAGGTTGACCAGCAGGACGCTAATCATAATGGCTGCGCCCGGCAGCATCACCGTCCACGGAGCCACGTAGATCAATTCCAGCGCGTCGCCGAGCATCGCGCCCCATTCCGGAGAGGGAAGCTGCGCGCCGAGGTCGAGAAAGCCCAGCGCGGCAATATCAAGAATCGCCATCGACAGCGCGCGGGTAATCTCGGTCACCAGTCCGGAGGCGATATTGGGCAGGACCGCGAACCAGAGAATATTCAGCGTTGAGGCTCCGTCGAGCCGGGCGGCAATGACGTACTCTTTTTCCAGCTCGTCATGCACCATGCTATAGACCGAACGCACGATGCGCGGCAGCAGCGCCAGCCAGACGGCGAACATGGCGTGGCTCAGATGCGGTCCGGCAAAGGCGACGACGATAATGGCCAGCAGCAGCGAGGGAATTGACAGCAGGGTATCGAGAACATGGTTCAGCATCGCCGACAGCAGGCCGTGGGTTGACCCGGCAATCACGCCGAGCACCAGGCCAAACAACGAGGCGCCGAAGGTGACGACGAACGCGCCGCCTACGGTGGGCGCCGCGCCGCTAAGCAGACGGCTCAGGACGTCGCGGCCAAGATCGTCGGTGCCGAGAAAGAACGAAACCTCGCCGTAGCGCGACCATGAGGGCGGCAGCAGCTGATAGCCGAGGAACTGCTGATCGATGCCGTAAGGGGCAAACCAGCTGCCGAAGATGCACAGCAGCAGCAGCCCGCCGCAGCCGTACAGGCCGATCATGGCGCTGGTGTCGCCGTAGAATTTGCGCCAGACGGTGCGCAGCGCCCCCGGGGGGCGTTTCTCCAGGTAAACGCTATCGTAGGGCATACCATTCCTTATGTTTCAGAGGGTTAGCCATGGCTCCCAGAATATCGGATAGCACGTTCACGGTAATGACCAGCGCGCCGATGACCATCACGCCCGCCGAAATGGCGGCGTAATCCTGCTGACGAATGGCGTTGATCAGCCAGCGGCCCAGCCCCGGCCAGCTGAACACCATTTCGGTGATCATCGCCAGCGTCAGCATGGTGGCAAACTGCAGCCCCAGGCGCGGAATAACCGGCGGCAGGGCGTTATGCAGCACGTGGCGATGTAAAATCGTCCGCCGCGAAACCCCGCGGGTGGCGGCGGCCTTGACGTAGTTAGTGTCATACACTTCGCTGGTGCTGATGCGCATCAGGCGAATCACTTCGGTGGTTGGCGCAACGGCGAGGGTCAGAACCGGCAGCACCATATGGCGTACGGCGCTGACGATCATTTCATGACGCCACGGCGAATCGGAAAGCCACGCGTCGATGAGCGCAAAACCGGTCACCGTTTTGACCTCGTAGAGCAGATCGAAACGCCCGGATACCGGGAACCAGCCCAGCGTCAGGGAGAAGAACAGCGTCAGCAGCAGCGCCAGCCAGAAAACCGGAATCGAAAAGCCGAGCAGCGCCAGGGCGCTAATCAGGGTGTCGGGCCATTTGTTACGCATAATGCCGGCAAGCATACCGACGGGGATACCCACCAGCAGCGCAAAGCCAAAGGCGAGAATGCACAGCTCCATGGTGGCCGGAAAGACCTCTTTGAGCTGCTGTGAAATCAGCTGGCCGTTGATGCTGGAGACCCCGAAATCCCAGTGCAGCAGCCCGGTGAACCAGAACCGCCAGGCGTTCCACAGCGACGCGCCCTGTAGCGGAGCGTGCGGCGTAAAGTAGCTCAGGCTGAAGCCGACGAAGGTCAGAAAAAAGAGCGTGACCAGCAGTAACAGCAGGCGTCGCAGGGTAAAAATGATCATGGTTTTTTCACCTCATCTTTTTTCACGTCGTCTTTTTTCTCCCGCGAGACGCCGGCAAAGGACGCGTTACCGAACGGGCTCAGGATCAAACCTTTCATATCATAGCGGTAGGCCTGTAAACGCAGCGACGAGGCTAGCGGCAGCACCGGCAGTTCGCGGGCGAGAATATGCTGCGCCTCTTTATAGGCTTCAATACGCGAAGCCAGCTGCTGGGAGGTTAACGCCTTTTGCAGCACCTCGTCGAACTCACGGTTGCACCAGTGGGCGAAGTTGGTCTGCGAGGCAATGGCCGCGCAGCTCAGCAGAGGACGGAAAAAACTGTCCGGATCGTTACTGTCCGTTGCCCAGCCGGAAAGGGTCAGATCGTGGTTCATATCCATCAGCCTCGCCTCCTGAAAACGGCCCTCAACCGGAACAATGATCACCTTCACGCCGATCTGCGCCATATCGGCCTGAATCAGCTCGGCGGTTTTCAGCGGGCTGGGGTTCCAGGCCTGCGAGCTGGTGGGAACCCACAGCCGAAGCGTGAGATTTTCCAGCCCCAGCGCTTTTAGCTGGGCGCGGGCGGCGGTCGGGTTGTACTCGGTTATCTTCGCTTCGTTATCGTAGGCCCAGGAGGCGCGGGGCAGCATCGACGCGGCGGTTTCCGCAGTGCCGTAATAGATAGATTGCATCAGACGCTGGTTATTGATTGCCAGCGCCAGGGCGTGGCGAACCTGCGGATTATCCAGCGGCGGCTTGGCGGTATTGAACGCCAGCCAGGCGATATTCATCCCCGGACGCAGGGTCAGGCGCAGGCGAGGGTCGTCGCGCAGAATAGTCAGCTGGCTGGCGGCGGGCCAGGCCAGCACGTCGCACTCGCCGGTCAGCAGCTTCGACAGGCGGCCGGTGCCGCCGGAACCCAGATCGACTACCACCTGCGGCATCAGCGGTTTGCCGCGCCAGTAGCCGGGGTGACGCTGCAGGCGAACGTACTGGCCCGCGCGATACTCTTCCAGCTGGAATGGCCCGGTGCCAACCGGCTGGCGGTCGAGCTGCTCCTGACGATCGCTTTTGGTTAGCTGGGCGGCATACTCTGCGGACATCACGGATGCATAGTGGGTTGCCAGGTGCCAGAGGAACGAGGCGTCCGGGCGTTTCAGGCGGAATTCGACGGTTTGGTTATCGAGCTTGCGTAAGCTCTCCACGCTGTCGGCGAACTGCAGGCTGTCGAAATAGGGGAAGCTGCTGCCGTTGACGTTATGCCACGGGTGGTCGCGATTAAAAATACGGCTGAAGGTGAAAATGACATCATCGGCGTTAAAGGCGCGACCGGGCTTAAACCAGGACGTCGTCTGGAAAGGCACGTGGCTGCGCAGATGGAAGCGGTAGGTGGCGCCGTTGTCCAGCACCTCCCAGCTTTCGGCCAGCTCAGGCACCAGACGGTAGGTATAGGGGTCAACATCGAGCAGACGATCGTAGAGCTGGGCTGCCAGCGTATCGACAATCAGGCCGCTGCTGACTTTCTGCGGGTTAAAGGTATTAACCTGGCCGCTAACGCAGTAGACAAAGCCGCTATCGCGAATATCGGCGTGATCAGGCAGCGCGGGGGCGGCAATGGCCTGCCCACACAGCATAGATACGGCTGCCAGTAGAGAGCATAGTTTCAGGCGCATAGTGGTTTTATGATTTCAGAGCAACGCTCTGTCTTATTAATATTCAATGACATTTCTCATCACCTTTATCGTCCTGAGACGTCGTTAGCCGCTGTGCCTGGCGGTGAACCGCTCAACGCTCTGGCCCGATCCTGACCGCGCCGGGTTTCACCTTGAGTATATCCCGGAAACCACCCTGGCATTCTCATTCCGGGGCAGGACGACGATAAAAAAGGGTTCAGCATCAGCAGTAAAGAGCCCGGCGGGCGGATGTGCGCCTGGCCAGATAAGGCGGTCGGTTTCATCTTTTGCTCTGTTGCGGGCCAGCTACGGGTCAAAACGCAGAGTGCTGGCGTATTTTTGGACACATTCAGGTTCTTTAAATTTTCATGCGAAGCATGGCGGGTCATCCGCTCTGGTTACGCCAACGGCAAATGCCGAAAAATATAAGGCGCTTAAGTTCAGGGTGCGCCGGGCGCAGCCTTGTCTGGTGAGACATGGTATCTTTTTCTTGCTAACTTCTCCAGTTAGCAACGACTTAGGGTTTTGATGGGCCGACCGCGAACGGGATTTTATTGCGCCGGATCGGGCGCCTGCGGATTGCTGGCGGTGGATAAATATCTCTTCAGTTCGCCGGCGCTCATGGGTTTGGCGTAATACCACCCCTGAACGTAGGCCTGCGGTATCCGCCGTTGAAGAAAGCGTTTCTGATGTTCTTTCTCTACGCCTTCGAAGATAACCTGATTGTGCATATTGCTAAGCAGCGTGATGATGTTATTGAGCAAGACGGAATTAATAGAGTCAGTACCAATCGACTCCGTAATGGTGCGATCGACTTTTATTTTATCCACCTCCAGTTTTGATAACCAGTCGAGATTGGAATAACCGGTACCAAAGTCATCAAGCGCAATCTGATAACCCGCGGCGCGGAAGTGGGCAATTTTCTCCCGTAAGCTGGCAAGGTTTGCCGTCTGCCTCTCGGTTAACTCCAAAGCGATCAGCTGCGCAGGAATATTAAACTTTTGGCTAACGATATCGAGATGGTCTTTAAAGGATTTAGAGAACAGGTCGGAGGAATTGACGTTAATACTCAGGTAGATTTTGTGGTTATTGATAATGTCATGCAGTTCGCTAATTGACTGTTTGACAACATAGCTGCTGATTTGGTTAATAACGCCTCGTTTCTCCGCTAAGGGAATAAATACATCCGGGGGAATAATACCCAGCTCATTATCTTTCCAGCGTATTAACGCTTCCACGCCCACCGTCTCTCCGCGATCCAGCGAGACTATCGGTTGATACTCGATGCTGAACCGCTCGTTGCGCAGCGCGAACTGGAGTCTGGTGAGGAGCGAGCTTTTTTTGCGGATGTAGAGGTTAATGCTGATAGAGAGCAGTACGCCAATCAACGTCGATAGCAGCAGTACGGCGGCCTTTATTGCCCACGGGATATCTTTAATGCCGTGTGGGGACATGCCGGAAACCACGCAAAGATCGTACTCCTTGCTGCAAAGTTTAGATAAGGAGTATTTTTTATAATGGCCGCTACCGTGCTCCGTGTCATGCACCGCCGCGGTCTCATTGCCGATAAAGAAGATGTGCTGGCTGTGATCGTAGTTGCCCACGATGGCGCTGATGCTTTTGTTTTCCGGGTCGGAGGTGAAGCGATTGAAAATGAACGGCGAAACGGTGATGGCGAGGTTGCCTTTGGCATAAATGCTGGCTTTGAATTGCTGGTTTATCGCTTTATCGAGATACCATGTTCCGCCGCCATAGCTAATTTCGGCGGGGGTGTCGGCAATATTTTCTGCCGGCGAAAAGGTTCCCCACAGCGCGGAACAGCGCATGCTTTTACCGTCGATGTACGCAATATCTTTCAGCAGCGATTTAGACCATAAAAGCGCCCTGATGCTGCTTAAATAATCTGCAGAACAGGGTGGGCTTTGCGATATTCGATCCTTATCAGCATAAATTTCGTCGATTTGTTTAATGACTAAAATGCTTCTTGATAATATATTTTTAGAATATTGTTCGGTTTTATTTTTATCAAAGGTGTAAAGCGCCAGTTTTGCGCTGAGATAGCCAATAAATAAACAGGAGACAATGCACAGAATGGCGATCTTCTTTTCTTTTATGCTCATTTTTCCACCGTGCGATGTTGTGCCAGGTTCCCTGAAATATGCTGCAGGCGCTATGAGTATAATTGCCCGTGGACGTGAAAGACACCTCCCTTTTTATTAGGGGCAGCTGGCAGGGCGGCAGTGGCGATCCGCCGCAGGAGAGCATGTTTGCATAGATAAGGCCGGGGAGCAGGGAAAGAAAGCGCAGGGGCTATGCCGATCGCACCGCCGACGGGCGTGACGCTAAATCGGTGCGGATCGCATATCCACTGTCAATCCGCACGGCGTCGCGTATACAAAGCTACGGCGATATTAGAAAAGTGATTGCGGCATATGGGCGATGGCAAACTTCAGGACCTTTTCACCATCAAAAGATGCATAAGGTAAGCTCTCAATAACGGCAATTTCCTGATGATGGTTCAGCGCGTTGGTGAATTCTTTTATTTTGTATTGAATGTGAGGAGCGACCAGCACGCAGTCATATGCGGGGGCTACGCTAGGGTAATTCTCAATACCCACGGCGCTAATTAACAGATCCAGATTCTGCGTATCGGCTATTTTTTGCATTCTTTTCGCTAAAATACCCGCCGTTTCGCCAAACAAGCAACATATCAGTAACTTTTTCACGGTTTAACCCTCTATGAAGTCCCGTGTTTACCTTATTACGCTGTTGGCGGCGAAAATGCGTTAGCCATCAATTTTTTGGCTAACGCTTAATCTCTTTACAGGAACTCGCAGACTGCGCCAGGCAGGTGCTAAAAATGGCGCAGGTTGGCTCATTCAGGAAACGACTTTCTTACGTGAAACCACGAAACGATCGTTGTTTCGGGTCAGTTTGGTTCCGTTTGTGCAGTACTCCATAGCAAAGTTAAAAAACGCATCAGAGTCGAGCTCAAAATCGAGCTCGATTTTAATGGGTTCACCGGACTTTAGAAGCTGTTCTGCTTGTTCTAAACTGCTGGCTTTAATTATTCCCACAACTGCACCTCGTCTTAGCTTTGGTGGCGTCCGAGCCCTGTTATACACCCTAAACCTTACAAACATACGACAATCGTCTTTTTTATTTGTATTTTTTTTAGCCGATCGCCGCCGAAGGGCGTGAGGTCAGAAGGCGGTAAAAAAGGTCGGGTCAGTCCAGCGGCAGCAGCCGATTATAGCGTCCGATATACTCTCCAGGGGTGATTTCTAACTCGGCGCCGTCGTGATGAATGGCGACGAAGGTGCGCAGCACCAGCCCGCTTCGTTTCTCGGTAATTTTCCAGCCCTGCTGGTGATAAGCGTCGCGGGTTGAGCGAATACACAGATCCGAGAAGATCATCATCACGGAGAGCGCAGGCGAGCGATGGCTTTTCATCGTATGGGTCAAGCTGACATGCGCCGCATAGCGACTAAGGGTATGAATGTTAACCGGAATCATGTGCGTTTTCAGTCCATTGAAAGATGATGGCGCAGATGATAGTTCACATTAGAACATCTTACCAGTTACAAATCGTTAACCGATTTCGCTCGCGCTTTGGAACTGCGAGCATGCCGGCGGCCGGGAAGGGCCGCCGGCATGCGGTAAAGCGGGAAGGCGATAGCGCTTATCGTGACGTTGTCACGCGGCGGTAATCCATATTATGCAGATCGTCAAGCAGCGTTGGGCCCTGCGGATGCCAGTCGAGCTGCTGGCGGGTAAGGGCGGAAGTGGCGCGTAAATCCATATTGGCAAAAGCGGAAAACCAGCCGAAATGCGCCGCAGATTGTTCGGCGGCTAACGATTTAAGCGGAATGCCCAGCTTTTCCGCCACCACTTCGGCAATCAGCCTTGAAGCCACCGCCTCCTCATCAACGGCATGATAGCGCCGGCCTTTTTCACCTTGCTCCAGCACCCGCAGATACAGCCGGGCCACATCGTTAAGATGCGCCGCCGACCAGCAGTTATTTCCGTCGCCGACGATCGCTGCGACTCCTTTTTCGGCGGCAAGCTGAATGTAGTACGTCAGCAGCCCCTGGCGGGTAGTGTCATGGACCTGCGGCAGGCGCACTACCCGCACGTCCACGCCGGCTTCCAGCAGCTGGTTTCCGGCGATCTCTGAGGCCACGCGCGGGTTTGGGTGTCCGGGATTGAAGTTCGCCTCGCTCGCCGGCTGCCCGTCGTCGCCATCGCCCATAGCGGTGCCTGAAGTGATAATCAATGGACAGTGACGGCCCGCCAGCGCGTTGCCGATGGCGAGAATGACGCGGCGGTCTTTTTCGCAGTTGGCGACAAAGCGGCTGAAATCATGATCAAAGGCGGTGTGGATCACCGCATCGGCAGCGCTAACCGCCGCCAGCAGCGTTTCGGGATCGTCCAGCGTGCCGTACTGGACGTCAGCGCCGGCGGCCTTCAGCGCGGCGGCGCTGGCGTCAGAGCGCGCGAGGCCGATGACCTGATGTCCGGCCGCCTGTAGTTCCGTGAGAATACGCGAGCCGATAAAACCGGTCGCGCCGGTGAGAAAAATTCGCATGATCTACCTCCAGAATGAGTATCCAGGCTATGGTAGTCTTAACGGGATACTATAAAAGTAGGGACATTATCAGGGTATAAATACTAACAGGCTAACTATGACCGACACCTCAACCCAGGCACTGGGCGAATTTTTGCGGGCGCGACGTTTACGCCTTGATCCGACCGCGTTCGGCTTTCCGGCCGGTCGGCGACGTACGCCCGGACTGCGGCGGGAAGAGGTCGCCCAGCTCGCCAGTATTAGCCCGACCTGGTACACCTGGCTGGAGCAGGGGCGCGGAGGCGCGCCGTCCCGGGAAGTGCTGAGCCGCATTGCCGGCGGGCTAAGGCTGACGACGCCGGAGCGCGATCACCTGTTTATTCTGGCATTCGGGCATTTGCCGGAGTCCCGGTTGATCGTCAGCGACGATATTACGCCGCGCCTACAGCGCGTGCTCGATGTACTCCACGTTCCGGCCATCATCAAAACGGCGACCTGGGACGTCATTGCGTGGAACCACGCCGCGGCCTGCATCCTGACCGACTACGGGCAGCTGCCGCTGGCCGAGCGTAATATTCTGCGCCGGCTGTTTACCAATCCTCAGGCCCGCGGCGCGCTGGAGGAGTGGCACGCCGTCGCCCGACTTATCGTCAGCGCCTTTCGCGCCGACGTCGCGCGGGTCGGCGCCTCGCCGGACACCGATCGGCTGATTGCCGAGCTTTCCCGCCAAAGCCCGGAGTTTGACGCCTACTGGCGGAGTAATGATGTCGCCGGGCACGGTGAAGGATTTAAGCGCATGCACCACCCGCAGATAGGGATGATTGAGCTGGAGTTCTCTACCTTTAGCGTCGAAGGGCGCGCGGATCTGAACATGATGGTTTTCAACCCGGCCAGCGAAGAGAGCCGGATTAAAATCGACGCCCGGATCAAGGAGCAGAGGCTGCAGGCAGAAACCCGATAGGCTATTCACGCAGCGGAGATAGCTCGTACAGCACCAGCGCATTGCTTTGCAGAGAATCAACGCGATGCCAGCCCGATTGCGGGCTCTCCTCGGCGACGCTCAGCGCCGGGCGCGCGTGGTGCATCAGCCAGCCGAAGTCTTCGTCATCCGGCCCGCTGTGGCTGCGAAACGCCTCAAAAAGCGGAAACAGCGCCCCGTGATGCTGATCGAACAGATGCTGCTTTATCCGCCAGCGTCCGGCCAGGCCAAGCAGCTGAATGCTGTAGGGCTGGCTGAAGCGCTGGGTAAAGGTCTCTTCGCTGGAAAGCCAGGGATTGAACACCACCGTATTACGCAACAGCAGCTGATAGTGCCCGTTATGGCGCAGCAGCAGCAGGTTTTTATCCGCGATCAGCACTTCGCCGCGCAGGCGCCGCCATAGCCACAGAACCCAGTACACCGGACGCGGCAGACCGTGAAGGTAATGCAGGGCCAGGCTGGAGGTATCCAGCCTGCCGTTAGCGCGCGCCTCGCCCTGCAGGCCCGAGTTCAGCCAGAATCCCGCCAGCCACACCCGATCGGCCAGCCCCAGCAGGTTATCCATCAGCAGCGCGCCGCGAAAGAACCGGCCGTTGGTGTCTCGGGTGTTGCCGGTTAGCGTGTTCCACGACAGCAGCCAGATGGGAAGCGTGAGCTGATGCTGGCGCAGGGCGCCCTGGATCTGCCGCAGCTTATGCACCGGATAGCTTTCGCTGGAGGCCAGCCTGCTGCTATCCAGCTGGGCCAGATCCAGCAGCTCGTTGGCGTCGGCCTGGCAGGCGAGAAAATCGGCTTCGGCAAGGATCGGCGAGCGCAGAAAAGGATCGTCGTTAATCGCCTCTTCGTTAAAACGGTGCCAGACTCCCAGCTGCGCCTGCGGCAGTAAAGCCTGCAGCGTTTCACGCTGCTGACGCCAGGCGTGCAGGCGCGCCTCTGCGCTGGCCTGGGCCGACCAGTGCCAGACAAAGCGCCAGCTGGCGAGCGTGGCGGGGGGAAAATGGTTAGCGGCGAGGCGTAAGAAACGCTGGAGCAGGTCGCAGCGGGTGGTCAGCCCGGTATGCAAAATCGCCCCCCAGCCCATTTTTGCCAGCCAGCTAAAAATGCGCTGCAGGTTATACCAGCAGGCGTAGCCCGCCATCTGCGGGTCGTCCCAGCCGGTGCCGAACAGCCGGCTGCTGAGAAAGGGATCGTTAATATCGATGGCGTAAATCGGCAGGCTGCTGTGCAGCCGTTCGAGCTCCCGGCGCACGTCTTCGCGCAGTAAATCGTCGAGTTCGCGAACGGTGACGACCATTCGGGTATGGCGCAGCGGCGCAGCGCGGTTGGGAAACTGGCGGATATCAATCTGGCGCGTCTGCTGGGGATTGAGCAGCAGCGGCGGGCTGTCCCAGCCTTTTATCTCCGGCTCATTTAGCCGGGCGTAGAGCCGCTCGACGGCAACCGGCTGCCAGTCGTCGCCGGCCACGGTCCCGGCGCGCGGGCGCGCGGCCTCCGCCATCGGCTGCGGGTGCTGCTGGCGATACTGTCGCGGCGTCAAACCGTGCTGGCGTTTAAACAGATCGCTCATCATGCGGGTGCTGGCAAAACCGTGATCCTGAGCGACCTGCTGCACCGTTTTACGGGTGCTGATTAGCTGCTCAGCCGCTTTGTTCAGGCGCAGCGCGGTGATGTACTGCACAAAGCTCATGCCGACTTCTTTGTGAAACAGACGCGACAGCCAGGCCTCGGAGACAAACTCGGCGGCGGCGACTTCGTGCAGCGATAGCCGGTGCCGGTAGCTGGCCTCTATGCGGGCTACGACCCGGGCAATTCGCCGGCTCCAGTTTTCCGCTCCGCGCCTCGCGCCGGCGGCGATCGGCTGCGTAAAACGGGTGGCCAGCAGCAGGACGATTTCGCTCAGCCAGCGGTTGGCCTCGAGGCGATAGCGGGGCTGGTGATTAACCAGCTCAATCACCAGCAGCTGACGCATCAGGCGGCGCAGGCTATCGTCGGCATCGCGGGTATCGAGCGAAGTTTGATAGTCGAAGGAGAAGAAATCACCGTCGAGACGCGTCAGCCAGCTACCGGAGAGCGTCAGAATCATCACCGCGTTGGGAACGCGGCTGCTCAGATGCCAGGGGCGGTTGCGGTTCACTATTTTCAGCCGATCGGCATCCAGCAGATGATCCCCATCGCCGTCATGCAGGGTGACGTGCCCTTGTAATGCCCACAGCAGCGTCAGCGCGTCGCCTTCCGGCTGACTGAACTGACGAATATCGCGAACCGCGACGCTAAAGTCGCCTGAATGATGTTCCACCGTCATCTCCTGGCAAGGACAAAAAATAGCGTGTTATTTTTTGTCATAACCGATTTGTATGAAAAACACTTCTCAATATTCCGTCAATATAAAACAAAAAACGGCGTATTAAAGCCGGTCTGGCAGCATAAACTCGAAAGTGTCGCGCAAACACAACAACAGGAATAATAAAAATGACACATCCGCTTATTGAAGCATTACAGGTTAATGAAGCGCAGTTTATTGCCCTGCGTCGCCGCTTTCACCAGCAGCCGGAAATTGGTTTTGCAGAGCATAAAACCAGCGATGAGGTCGCCCGCCTGCTTGGCCAGTGGGGTTATGACGTGCACCGCGGCCTGGCGGGTACCGGCGTGGTGGGTACGTTAAAAGTCGGCAGCGGCGAGCGTCGCCTTGGCCTGCGCGCGGATATGGACGCGCTGCCGATGCAGGAGGCGAGCGGGAAAGCGTGGGCCAGCCAGGTCGACGGCCGCTTTCATGGCTGCGGGCATGACGGACATACCACGACCTTACTCTACGCCGCCGAGTATCTGGCGCGCACCCGTCGGTTCAACGGCACGCTGCATCTGATTTTCCAGCCGGCGGAGGAGCTGCTGTACGGCGGTCGGGTGATGGTTGAGGACGGGCTGTTCGCTAAATTTCCCTGCGACACCATTTTTGGCCTGCACAACATGCCGGGGCAAGCGCTGGGGAAAATCGGCCTGCGCGACGGCGCGATGATGGCCTCTTCGGACACGCTGCATATCGAGGTAAAAGGCGTTGGCGGCCACGGCGCGGTGCCGGAGCATACCGTCGATGCAACCCTGGTGGCCTGTCACATCACGCTGGCGCTGCAGTCTATCGTGTCGCGCAATATCACGCCGTTTGAACCGGCGGTGGTGACCGTCGGCAGTATTCAGGCCGGGCATGCGCCGAATATTATCAACGACAGAGTGCTGATGAAGCTGACGGTGCGCACGCTGAATGAAGAGGTGCGTGAAACCGTGCTGCAGCGGATCCACGATATTGCCGTCGCGCAGGCGGAAAGCTTCAATGCCACCGCCACGCTGACCCACGTCAACGGCAGCCCGGTGCTCAGAAACGATCCTGCCGCCAACGAGAGAGTTCGGGCGGTGGCGACGTCGCTGTTCGGCGCCGGGCTGGTCGGGGAAGTGAAGCCGTTTATGGGCAGCGAAGATTTCGCTTTTATGCTCGAACACAATCCGCACGGCTGCTACTTCACCATCGGCGCCGGGGATGAAGCGGAACGCTGCATGGTGCATAACCCTGGCTACGACTTCAACGACGAGATCCTTCTCCCGGGCGCGGCGCTGTGGTGCGGCCTGACGGAAGAGTATCTGCGTTAATCACCTGCGACGGGAGATCCCTATTATGAGTTCCGTATCTTTGAACGCAACGTCGTTCGTCGGTACCGATCGCCTGCTGGCGGGTATCGTTCTCAGCGTGCTGACGTTCTGGCTGTTTGCCCAGTCGGTGATTAACGTCGTTCCGGCGATGAAAAGCAGCCTCGATATTTCCCTTGAAACCCTGACCCTGGCGGTCAGCCTCAGCGCCCTGTTCAGCGGCTGTTTTGTGGTGGCCAGCGGCGGGCTGGCGGATAAATTTGGCCGGATGCGCATGACCCATCTGGGACTGGGGCTGAGCATTGTCGGCAGCGGGCTGCTGGTTGTAGCCCAGGGCCCGGGGCTGTTTCTGGCGGGCCGCGTGCTGCAGGGGCTATCGGCGGCCTGCATCATGCCGGCCACCCTGGCGCTGATTAAAACCTGGTATGAAGGGAAGGCGCGCCAGCGGGCGGTGAGCTTCTGGGTGATTGGCTCGTGGGGCGGCAGCGGCCTGTGTTCATTCGTGGGCGGCGCGATTGCTACCGGTCTTGGCTGGCGCTGGATTTTCGTCTTTTCCATCGTCGTGGCGCTGGCGGCTCTGCTGCTGCTCCGCGGAACGCCGGAAAGCCGCAGCCAAAGCGCGCAGCGGCAGAAGCTGGATCTCAGCGGTCTGCTGACTCTGATTGTCTCGCTGGTGCTGCTGAATTTGTTTATCAGCAAGGGGCATAGCTGGGGCTGGAGCAGCGGGCTGTCGCTGGCGCTGCTGGCGGGTTCACTGCTCTCAGGCGGCTATTTTATCCTCAGCGGACGGCGCAAGGGCGACGCGGCGCTGATCGATTTTGCGCTGTTTCGCAATCGCGCCTACGGGGCGGCGGTGCTGTCAAACTTTATGCTCAACGGCGCTATCGGCACCATGATGATTACCAGCATCTGGCTACAGAAGGGTCACAATATGACCCCGCTGGAGACCGGGATGATGACGCTGGGCTATCTGGTCACCGTGCTGGTCATGATTCGCGTCGGGGAAAAGCTGCTGCAGCGCTACGGCGCGCGGCTGCCGATGATCGCCGGACCCATTTTTACCGCCGTCGGGATCCTGCTTATCTCCTGCACTTTTCTCGATAAATCGCTCTACATCGTAACGGTCTTTTTTAGCAACGTGCTGTTTGGCCTCGGGCTGGGCTGCTACGCGACGCCGTCGACGGACACCGCGGTGGTTAATGCGCCGGAGAACAAAGTTGGAGTGGCCTCCGGTATTTACAAAATGGGCAGCTCGCTGGGGGGCGCGATGGGTATAGCCGTGACGGCGTCACTTTTCGCGCTGTTTCTGCCCCTCGGCATGGCCAGCGCCGCGCAGTACGCGCTGTGGTTCAACGCGGCGCTGTGCCTGGCATCGACGGCGGTGAGTGCGCTGATGCTGCCGCGAACGGTTCATAGCTGATGCTTTTTGAGTAACGCCCGCAGCTGGTGGTAGGTGAGCCCAAGCAGCTCTGCCGCCTGCTTCTGATTGTACTTTGCCTGCAGCAGGCTGGACTGCAGCAGGCTCTTTTCCTGCTCCTGCTGAAAAGCGCGCAGATCCAGCGGCAGCGCGGGGCCGTCCGGGGTCTGCTCCGCGACGGCTGGCAGAGGCTGCTGCGGCTGAAAGGGGTTAATAATAATGTTATCCAGCTCGCTGTCGCTGGTGCCGTGGCGATAAACCGAGCGTTCCACAACGTTTTTCAGCTCGCGGATATTGCCCGGCCAGCGGTAGCCTGACAGCGTCGCGCTCGCCCGCTCGCTAAAGCCCGGGAACAGCGGGAGCCCCAGCTCGCGGCACATCTGAATGGCGAACTGGTTTGCCAGCAGCATAATGTCGCTTTGCCTTTGGCGCAGCGGCGGCAGCTGCACCACGTCGAAAGCCAGGCGGTCGAGGAGGTCGGCGCGAAAATGACCGTTTTCAACCATCTGCGGCAGATCGGCGTTGGTGGCGCACACCAGCCGCACGTTGACCTGCAGCGGCTGGCTGCCGCCCACGCGCTCCAGCTCCCCGTACTCAATCACCCGCAGCAGCTTTTCCTGTACCAGCATCGGGGCGGTTGCCAGCTCATCAAGAAAGAGGGTCCCGCCGTCGGCGCGTTCAAAGCGTCCCGGATGGCGCTTGCTGGCGCCGGTAAACGCCCCGGCTTCGTGGCCAAATAGCTCGGAGTCCAGCAGGTTCTCATTCAGCGCGGCGCAGTTGAGTGAGATAAACGGCCCCTGCCAGCGGGATGAGAGAAAGTGCAGACGGTTGGCGATAAGCTCTTTGCCCGTCCCGCGTTCGCCAATCACCAGCACCGGCTTATCCAGCGGCGCCAGCCGTGAGACCTGCTCCAGCACCTCAAGAAAGCTGTTGGCTTCGCCGAGCAGGTTGTCCTTGTATTCCGCCATGATGAAATTCGCCATTTAGTCGTGTGATTCACCAGGTTACTTTAGCAACCCGCTGAGCATATAACAACCATGCCTTTTAAAATCAATAAGATAAAAAATTGGCATGCTATTTGTATTATTCTCTGCACAGGCCGATGCCTGATAACAGAACTATGAGGATTGAAATTATGGGTATTTTTTCTCGTTTTGCCGACATCGTGAACGCCAACATCAACTCTCTGCTGGAGAAAGCGGAGGACCCGCAGAAGCTGGTTCGCCTGATGATCCAGGAGATGGAGGATACGCTGGTTGAAGTCCGCTCGACCTCGGCGCGCGCGCTGGCGGAAAAGAAACAGCTGAGCCGCCGCATTGAGCAGGCGCTCGCGCAGCAGGCCGAATGGCAGGAAAAAGCCGAGCTGGCGCTGCGTAAAGATAAAGACGATCTGGCCCGCGCCGCGCTGATGGAAAAACAGAAGCTGACCGACCTTATCGGCAGCCTGGAAAATGAGGCGCAGCTGGTTGATGAAACCCTGGCGCGGATGAAAAAAGAGATCGGCGAGCTGGAGAACAAGCTCAGCGAAACGCGCGCCCGTCAGCAGGCCCTGACCCTGCGTCACCAGGCGGCCAGCTCATCCCGCGATGTGCGTCGCCAGCTGGACAGCGGTAAAATCGATGAAGCAATGGCGCGTTTTGAATCTTTCGAACGCCGCATCGATCAGATGGAGGCGGAAGCGGAAAGCCACGGCTTCGGTAAGCAAAAATCGCTGGACCAGCAGTTTGCCGACCTGAAGGCCGACGACGAAATCAGCGAACAGCTGGCGGCGTTGAAAAGCAAAATGAATCAAAATAACTAATGACATACGCAAAATCCTTCAGGCCGCGCTGCGCGGGAGCTTTGCCCGGCGGGAGAGCGGGGCAGACGATGCCGCCGGCCTGAAGGATGAAGCGTCGCGGCGCCGTAACGCGCCGCCGCTCACTCACTGTAAGGAGTACACATGAGTACGCTTTTTATTGCCATACCCCTGACGTTATTTGTGCTGTTCGTTTTGCCGGTGTGGCTCTGGCTGCACTACAACAATCGCTCTGCCAGCGGCAGCCTGTCACAGAATGAACAGCAGCGCCTGCTGCAGCTGACCGATGACGCAAAGCGCATGCGCGAACGGATTCAGACGCTGGAAGACATTCTTGATGCCGAGCATCCAAACTGGAGAGACAAATAATGGGCGGACTCGATTTGAGTAAAAAATTGTGGCGAATTCCCCAGCGCGGCATGGTGAAGGGCGTTTGCGCCGGGATCGCGCACTACCTTGATGTGCCGGTGAAGCTGGTGCGTTTGATAACCGTACTGGCGATGATTTTTGGTCTCTTTTTCTTTGTGGTGGTGGCATACGTTATCCTGACGTTCGCCCTCGACCCGATGCCGGAAAGCGAGCTGTACGGCGAGAAGGTGCCGGCCAGCGGCGAGCTGCTCGCCGAGGCGGATCGCGAGCTGGCGGCCAGCGAGCGGCGCCTGCGGGAAATGGAGCGCTACGTCACCTCCGACACCTTTACCCTGCGCAGCCGCTTTCGCCAGCTGTAGCTTAACCTGAGGACACGTATGAACATCAAATGGCAGCAGGCAGGACAAAAAGTAAAACCGGGTCTGAAAATCGCCGGCCGGCTGGTGCTGCTGACCGCGCTGCGCTATGGCCCGGCGGGCGTTGCTGGCTGGGCAATCAAGTCGGTTGCGCGTCGGCCGGTGAAAATGCTGCTGGCGGTTGCTCTTGAGCCGCTGCTCAGCCGCCTGGCAAACCGTTTAACCCGCAACATGAAGTAACGGGCGGGGATGCGCAGTGCCGCACTTTATAACTTCTCGGCTTATCCCCATCTAATGGCTTATGATTAAAGCACTTTCTTCAAAGCACTAGCCTGAAATATTACGGATAGCATGGGATGGCAATGAAGCGACTTAAAACTGAATTCAATGCGCTGGTCAACCGTGGCGTTGACCGGCACCTGCGTCTGGCCGTCACCGGCCTAAGCCGCAGCGGCAAGACCGCGTTTATCACCGCGCTGGTCAACCAACTGCTGAATATCCACTCCGGCGCGCGCCTGCCGCTGCTCAGTGCGGTCAGAGAAGAGCGCCTGCTGGGCGTCAAGCGCGTCCCGCAGCGCGACTTCGGCATTCCGCGTTTTACCTATGATGAAGGGCTGGCTCAGCTCTACGGCTCGCCGCCGATGTGGCCGACGCCGACCCGCGGCGTCAGCGAGATCCGCCTGGCGCTGCGCTATCGCTCCGGCGAGTCGCTGCTGCGCCACTTCAAGGATACCTCCACGCTGTATCTGGAAATCGTCGATTACCCCGGCGAATGGCTGCTGGATTTACCTATGCTGGCGCAGGACTACCTCGGCTGGTCGCGGCAAATGACCGGGCTGCTGCAGGGCCAGCGCGCGGAGTGGTCGGCGCGCTGGCGCCAGCTGTGCGAAGGGCTGGATCCGCTGGCTCCGGCCGATGAGAACCGGCTGGCGGACATTGCCGCCGCCTGGACCGACTACCTGCACGCCTGCAAGCGCGAAGGGCTGCATTTTATTCAGCCGGGGCGCTTCGTGCTGCCCGGCGATATGGCCGGCGCGCCGGCGCTGCAGTTCTTCCCCTGGCCGGACGTGGACGCCGTCGGCGAAGCCAGGCTGGCCCAGGCGGACAAGCACAGCAACGCCGGCATGCTGCGCGAGCGCTTCAGGTATTACTGTGAGAAGGTGGTTAAGGGTTTCTATAAAGACCATTTTCTGCGCTTTGACCGCCAGATTGTGCTGGTGGACTGCCTGCAGCCGCTGAACAGCGGGCCGCAGGCCTTCAACGATATGCGCCTCGCGCTGACCCAGCTGATGCAAAGCTTTCACTACGGCCAGCGGACGCTGTTCCGCCGCCTGTTTTCTCCGGTGATTGATAAGCTGCTGTTTGCGGCGACCAAGGCCGATCACGTGACCGTCGATCAGCATGCGAACATGGTGTCGCTGCTGCAGCAGCTGATTCAGGACGCATGGCAAAATGCGGCATTCGAAGGGATCAGCATGGACTGCCTGGGGCTGGCGTCGATTCAGGCCACCCAGAGCGGGCTGATTGCGGTCAACGGCGAGAACATTCCCGCCCTGCGCGGCGATCGGCTGAGCGATGGTCAGCCGCTGACCATCTACCCAGGCGAAGTGCCGGCGCGCCTGCCGGGCCAGGCATTCTGGCAGCAGCAGGGCTTTCAGTTTGAGAATTTTCGTCCGCGGGTGATGGATGTCGATAAGCCGCTGCCGCATATTCGCCTGGACGCGGCGCTTGAGTTTTTGATTGGAGATAAATTGCGATGAGCGAACCGTTAAAACCGCGCGTTGATTTCAACGGACCGCTGCAGGCGGAGCAAACCGAAGCGCTGAAGTCTGCGCGCGCGTTTGCCGGCGCTGACGCGGAAAAGTTCGCCCCCGCGCGGGTCGACCTGCTGACAGAAGACGAAGAGGGCACGGCGGAAGCGGTGGTGGAATCGGTTCTGCGGCCGAAGCGCAGCCTGTGGCGGCGGATGGTCAGCGCCGGGCTGGCGATATTTGGCGTCAGCGTGGTGGCGCAGGGCGTACAGTGGACGATGACCGCATGGCAGACTCAGGACTGGATTGCGCTCGGCGGCTGTGCGGCCGGGGCGCTGATTGTTGGCGCGGGCGTCGGTTCCGTTGCCACCGAATGGCGGCGCCTGTGGCGTCTGCGCCAGCGCGCCCATGAGCGCGATGAGGCCCGCGATCTGATGCACAGCCATGCGGTAGGAAAAGGGCGGGCGTTTTGCGAGAAGCTTGCCCAGCAGGCGGGGCTCGATCAGGCGCATCCGGCTCTCCAGCGCTGGTATGCCGCGATCCACGAAACGCAAAGCGATCGTGAAGTCGTGAGCCTGTATGCCCGGCTGGTTCAGCCGGTACTGGATGCCCAGGCGCGGCGGGAAATCAGCCGCTCGGCGGCGGAATCGACGCTGATGATCGCCGTCAGCCCGCTGGCGCTGGTGGATATGGCGTTTATCGCCTGGCGTAATTTACGCCTCATTAACCGAATTGCCACGCTGTACGGTATCGAGCTGGGTTACTACAGCCGCCTGCGCCTGTTCCGTCTGGTGCTGCTGAATATTGCCTTCGCCGGCGCCAGCGAGCTAGTGCGGGAGGTTGGTATGGACTGGATGTCGCAGGATCTGGCGGCCAGGCTATCGGCCCGCGCGGCGCAGGGCATCGGTGCCGGGCTGCTCACCGCGCGGCTGGGGATCAAAGCGATGGAGCTGTGCCGCCCGCTGCCGTGGATCGCTGACGATAAGCCACGGCTGGGGGATTTCCGCCGCGAGCTGATCGGTCAGCTGAAAGAGACGCTGCAAAAAAGCAAAGCCCGCCCGGAATAATCTGCTTAGCCGCAGGTCGTCGCTTCCCGGCGGCCTGCGGCTAATTCCCGCGTTTAATCGCCTGCCTTTACGCCACAACGGCCGTTTTTCCGCCATACTGTCAATATTTGTTGACAGCTATCTTCACGCCAGCAAATAACTGTCCTATTATTCATCCGTCATTGGCCTTTTTAGGGTGAAAACTCCTATGCGTCTTGAAGTCTTTTGTGAAGACCGTCTTGGTCTGACCCGTGAATTGCTCGATTTGCTGGTGCTGCGGGGGATCGATCTCCGCGGCATCGACATCGACCCTATTGGCCGAATCTATCTTAATTTTGCCGAGCTGGAGTTTGCTAACTTCAGCAGCCTGATGGCGGAAATCCGCCGTATCGCCGGCGTTACCGACGTGCGTACCGTACCGTGGATGCCGTCGGAGCGTGAGCATCTTGCGCTGTCGGCGCTGCTGGTCGCGATGCCGGAACCGGTGCTCTCTTTGGATACCAAAGGGAAAGTCGAGCTGGCGAACCCCGCCAGCTGCCAGCTGTTTGCGCAAAGCCCGGAGCGGCTGCGTAATCATCCGGTTGCGCAGCTGATTACCGATTTTAACGTCCAGCGCTGGCTGGAAAGCAGCCCGCTGGAGTCGCATAGCGAACATGTGGTGATCGGCGGGCAGAACTTTGTGCTGGAGATTACCCCGGTGTACCTCGAAGGTGAGCATGGCGAACGCGTGCTCACCGGCGCGGTGGCAATGCTGCGTTCCACCGTACGCATGGGACGTCAGCTGCAGACCATGACCACCCAGGATACCAGCGCGTTCAGCCAGATTCTCGCCGTCGGCCCGAAAATGCGCCATGTGGTTGAGCAGGCCCGCAAGCTGGCGATGCTCAGCGCGCCGCTGCTGATCGTCGGCGACACGGGTACCGGGAAAGATCTTCTGGCGCACGCTTGCCACCTCGCCAGCCCGCGGGCAAGCAAACCCTATCTGGCGCTGAACTGCGGTTCTATCCCGGAAGATGCGGTGGAAAGCGAGCTGTTTGGCGATGCCATTCAGGGCAAAAAAGGCTTCTTTGAGCAGGCTAACGGCGGCTCGGTGCTGCTGGATGAGATCGGCGAAATGTCGCCGCGCATGCAAACTAAGCTGCTGCGTTTCCTTAACGACGGCACCTTCCGCCGGGTGGGGGAAGACCACGAGGTTCACGTCGATGTGCGGGTGATCTGCGCCACCCAGAAAAATCTGGTGGAGATGGTGCAGAAGGGGCAGTTCCGCGAAGATCTTTACTACCGCCTCAACGTACTGACCCTGCATTTACCGCCGCTGCGCGACTGCCCGCAGGATGTCATTCCGCTGACTGAACTGTTCGTCGCCCGCTTTGCCGATGAGCAGGGGATCCCGCGGCCGAAGCTCTCCGCCGATCTCAGTACGGTGCTGACCCGTTATAGCTGGCCGGGCAACGTTCGCCAGCTGAAGAACGCGGTTTATCGTGCGCTGACGCAGCTTGATGGCTACGAAATGCGGCCCCAGGATATCCTGCTGCCGGATAGCGACGTCGCTTCGCTGCCGGTAGGCGAAGAGGCAATGGAAGGCTCGCTGGACGATATTACCCGTCGCTTTGAGCGTTCCGTCCTGACCCAGCTTTATCGTAGCTTCCCGAGCACCCGTAAACTGGCGAAACGTCTGGGGGTTTCTCATACCGCGATTGCCAATAAGCTGCGCGAGTATGGCCTCAGCCAGAAGAAGGGTGAAGAATAGAGCAGCCTCGTTCGCCGGCGGCGCTGACCGTCGGCGAACGCGCTGCAGGCTTATTTTCCAGGAATTCAGATGTTAACTTCGCCTGGCCCGCTGCTGTCGTGGCTGAAACTCCTGACTCTCTCCGCCGCGCTCTCGTTTGTGCTGTTCTGGCTGCACCTGCCCGCGGCGCTGCTGCTGGGCCCGATGATCGCCGGCATCATCTTCAGCCTGCGCGGCGCGACAATCAGCGTGCCTCGGCCCTTTTTTATCGCCGCTCAGGCCATTATTGGCTGCATGATCGCCCAAACCCTGACGCCCTCAATCTTTGGCGTGCTTCTCGGCCACTGGCCGCTGGTACTGTTTATTCTCTTCGCCACGCTGGCCTTCAGCGCGCTGGCCGGGTGGCTGCTGGTGCGCTACAGCTCGCTGCCCGGGGCAACCGGCGCGTGGGGCAGCTCGCCGGGCGGCGCCTCGGCGATGGTGGTTATGGCGCAGGATTACGGCGCCGACGTGCGGCTGGTGGCCTTAATGCAGTATCTGCGGGTGCTGTTCGTCGCCGGCGCTGCGGCGCTGGTGGTACGCTTTGCCCTTGGCGGCGAGGCGCAGGAGATGAACCAGCAGATCGTCTGGTTTCCCGCTATCGGCTGGCAGCTGCCGCTGACGCTGCTGTTGACCGCCGCCGCCGGCTGGCTGGGCCTGCGCATGCGCTTTCCTTCCGGCGTGATGCTGTTGCCGATGCTGGCGGGGGCGCTGGTGCAGGGAGAGGGCTGGCTGATGCTGGAGCTGCCGGAATGGCTGCTGGCGTTGGCTTATGCCGCCATTGGCTGGAGCGTTGGGCTAAAATTTAATCGGGCGATTTTTCTGCTGGCGCTGAAGACCCTGCCGCAGATCCTCGCTTCCATTATCGGCCTGATTTTGCTCTGTTCGCTGATGGCGTTTGGCCTGACGCAGGTGCTGCCGCTCGATTTTATGACCGCCTATCTGGCGACCAGTCCCGGCGGCCTGGATACGGTGGCGATTATTGCGGCGGGAACGCGGGCCGATATGTCGTTTATCATGGCGATGCAGACCCTGCGCCTGTTCACCATCCTGTTGACCGGTCCGGCGATTGCGCGGTTTATTTCCCGTAATGCGCCGCGAAAAGAAAAAAGCCCTCGATAAACGAGGGCTTAGAGCATTCGGGCCGGGCGTGGTGCGCGATCCGAGGAAGAGGCCTGATTACGCTTTCAGCGCAGCCAGGGCCGCATCGTAGTCTGGTTCTTCGGTGATTTCATTCACCAGCTGGCTGTAAACAACCTGGTCATTCTCATCAACAACGACCACTGCGCGAGCGGCCAGACCGGCCAGCGGGCCAGCAGCAATGGCAACGCCGTAATCAGCCAGGAACTGCGGTGCGCGCAGCGTGGACAGGGTCACGACGTTGTTCAGGCCTTCAGCGCCGCAGAAGCGGGACTGAGCGAACGGCAGATCGGCTGAGATGCACAGCACAACGGTGTTGTTCAGCTCGGATGCCAGTTGGTTAAATTTACGTACCGATGCCGCGCACACGCCGGTATCGATGCTTGGGAAAATATTCAGTACTTTACGTTTGCCGGCGAACTGGCTCAGCGCGACGTCGGAGAGATCTTTGGCGACCAGCGTAAACGGCTGCGCGCTAGCGCCTGCCTGCGGAATGGTGCCCTGAACGGCAACGGGGTTGCCCTGGAAATGCACGGTTTGTGACATGTTTATCTTCCTGTTTACATATAGTTAACGTCACGGGTAGTGTATGACATCCGTTATCAGCACGGCAAATCCTATTTAATGTTTCCCCTGGAGGAACCTGGGAATGCGAAACCTGCGAGTGTACGAAGAAGCCTGGCCGCTGCATACTCCGTTTGTGATCGCCCGCGGCAGCCGTAGCGAGGCGAAGGTGGTGGTCGTTGAGGTGGAGGAGAACGGCGTTAAAGGCGTCGGCGAGTGCACGCCGTACCCGCGCTATGGGGAGAGCATTGCCTCGGTGATGGCGCAAATTCTGACGATCGGCGAGCAGCTGGAAAGCGGCGCGACCCGCGAGCAGCTTCAGCATCTGCTGCCGGCGGGGGCGGCGCGTAACGCCGTCGATTGCGCGTTGTGGGATCTGCAGGCGCGTAGCGTGGGCAAAGGCATCCCGCAACTGCTGGGGATTGCGTTGCCGAACCGGGTGGTGACGGCGCAGACGGTGGTGATCGGTACGCCGGAGCAAATGGCGGCCAGCGCCGCGGCGCTGTGGGAAAAGGGCGCGCGCCTGCTGAAGGTCAAACTGGACGATCGCCTTATCAGCGAACGGCTGATCGCCATTCGCAGCGCGGTGCCGGAGGCCACGCTGATTGTTGACGCCAATGAATCCTGGCACAGCGATGGCCTGGCGGCGCGCTGCCAGCTGCTGTCCGATATCGGGGTGGCGATGCTGGAACAGCCGCTGCCGGCGGATGCCGATGAGGCGCTGGAGAATTTTATTCATCCGCTGCCCATCTGCGCGGATGAGAGCTGCCACACCCGCGACAGCCTGCCGCGGCTGCGCGGGCGCTATGAGATGGTCAACATTAAGCTCGATAAAACCGGTGGCCTGACCGAAGCGCTTTTCCTCGCGCAGGAGGCGGAGCAGCAGGGCTTTGAGCGCATGCTCGGCTGTATGCTCTGCACCTCGCGGGCGATTTCAGCGGCGCTGCCGCTGGCCCCACTGGCGCGTTTCGCCGATCTCGATGGCCCGACCTGGCTGGCCGTTGACGTGGAGCCGGCGCTGCATTTCAGCACCGGCGTTCTTCATCTTTGAGAGTGCCAGCGTAGCAGGTCGATCATCGCCTGCAGATACGTTTCCGTGGCCTCGTCGGCGGATATCGGCGGAAACTCTGCGGTGATGCACGGCAGGCCGATATCGGCGCACCAGCTGCCGAAAGAGCCGGGCGTTTCATAGCCCACGCTGCCGACCAGCGGCAGGGCGAACGCGTCGGCCAGCCACCGCCCGAGCTCGCTGTGGCCCGGATCCTCAATGCAGGCCAGCGGATCGTGAAACGAGACCACCCACGTCGGGTGGATCTGGTGGATCAGCTGACACAGGGCCTGGCTTTCCGGCTCCGAGCCGGGCTTTTCGCCGGTCAGCAGTACGACGTCGCGCTGCTCGGCCGCGCTGTTCCAGCGATAGACCGTTTCCCCTTCTTTCCAGTTTGCTGCGGGAAAATTGCGATTGAGATCGACGCCGCGCGCGTTGGCGCGCAGCCCCAGCTGGCAGCCGTCGGGGTTGACCGCCAGCACGACGTGATGACGACGCAGTTCGGGCTTCAGGGTTCGGAGCGCGCAGGAGAGGGTGACCACCGACGAGTTTTCATCGCCGTGAGTGCCGGCAAGAATCAGGCCGCTGCGGCTATCGGCCAGCGGCGCGGGGAACCACAGCAGCGGCGCGCCAAGGTGCGACTGACCGTAGCGCTGGGTGCCGGGCGGAAAGGCGCCGCGCTGGGTACGGGGACGAGAAACGGGCATAGGGCATCCTGTTAGCAGGTTATTTTCAGCAGTGTTGTGTAAAACCGCCCCGGAATCAAATAGTTTCCCTGGACGATGAAATCAGAATACGCGTCAATTTTCTATCACAAGCCGTTTGCAATTTCAGGTGATGAAACAAATAATCATCCTTCTGCCAGCTCTGGTTTTTTTATTTTAAAGGGGATCTTATGAAGTATCCTGTCACATTGACATGCGGCGCGCTGTGGTTAGCCAGCGTTTCATCTCTGGCCTGGGCGGCGGATGTCCCTCCGGGTACCGTCTTAGCCGAGAAACAGGTACTGGTACGGCACATTAAAGATGAGCCGGCCTCATTAGATCCCGCCAAAGCCGTGGGCTTGCCGGAAATTCAGGTGATCCGCGATCTTTTTGAAGGTTTAGTCAACCAGGACGCTAAGGGCAATCTTATTCCCGGCGTCGCGACCCGCTGGCAGAGCAACGATAACCGGGTCTGGACCTTTACCCTGCGTGATGACGCCCGCTGGTCGGACGGTAGTCCGGTCACGGCGCAGGACTTCGTCTACAGCTGGCAGCGCCTGGTCGACCCGAAAACGACGTCGCCCTTTGCCTGGTTTGCCGCGCTGGCGGGCATAACAAATGCACAAAATATTATCGATGGTAAGGCCGCGGCGGATACGCTGGGCGTTACCGCCGTGGATGCGCGCACGCTGCGGGTGCAGCTGGATAAACCGCTGCCGTGGTTCAGCAATCTTACGGCCAGCTTTGCGTTTTATCCGGTACAGAGAGCGAACGTGGAGAGCGGCGCTAACTGGACGCGTCCGGGCAGTCTTATCGGCAACGGGGCCTACGTTTTAAAAGACCGGGTGGTTAACGAAAAGCTGGTTGTCGTGCCTAACAGCCACTATTGGGATAATGGCAAAACGGTTATCCAGCAGGTGACCTTTGTGCCGATTAACCAGGAGTCGTCGGCGACCAAGCGCTACCTGGCCGGGGATATCGATATCACCGAGTCTTTCCCGAAAAACCTGTATCAAAAATTGCTGAAAGATATTCCAGGGCAGGTGTACACGCCGCCGCAGCTGGGGACCTACTATTACGCGTTTAACACGCGGAAGGGGCCGACCGCCGACGAGCGCGTGCGCCTGGCGCTGAGCCTGACCATCGACCGTCGCCTGATGGCGGAAAAAGTGCTGGGAACCGGCGAAAAGCCGGCCTGGCACTTCACCCCGGACGTGACGGCCGGGTTTACGCCGCAGCCCTCGCAGGCGGAGAGCATGAGCCAGGCCGAGCTGAACGCCCAGGCCAAGGCGCTGCTGCAGGCGGCGGGCTATGGTCCAGGCCGTCCGCTGCAGCTGACGCTGCTGTATAACACCTCGGAAAACCACCAGAAGATTGCCATCGCGGTGGCGTCAATGTGGAAGAAGAATCTTGGCGTCGACGTCAAGCTACAGAATCAGGAGTGGAAAACGTATATCGATAGCCGAAATACCGGTAATTTCGACGTGATTCGCGCCTCGTGGGTGGGGGATTACAACGAGCCTTCCACCTTCCTTTCGCTGCTGACCTCGACCCATAGCGGTAATATCTCCCGCTTTAACGATCCGACCTATGACAAGATTTTAGCCCAGGCGGCGCAGGAGACTTCGGATAAAGCGCGCAACGACGATTACAACGCGGCGGAAAAGATAATCATGGCCAAAGCGCCTATTGCGCCAATTTATCAGTACACCAACGGACGGTTGATCAAGCCGTGGCTGAAGGGCTATCCGATTACCAACCCGGAAGATGTCGCCTATAGCCGGACAATGTATATCGTCAAGCACCCGTAGTTTCATCATCTCATCGCCATTCGGTTATGGCGCGGTTCTCCACGCCATAACCGTCTGCCAACGATCTTCCGCCAGCTATTGCTGCTGCAGCACTTCGGCAAATTTCGCCAGCCACTGCGGGTGCGCGGGCCAGGCGGGAGCGGTGACCAGGTTGCCGTCAACATGCGCCTGATCGATACCTATTTCGGCATAATTTCCGCCGCTGAGCCGGACTTCCGGGGCGCAGGCCGGGTAGGCGCTGCAGGTTCGTCCTTTTAGCACGCCGGCCGCGGCCAGCAGCTGGGGGCCGTGGCAAACGGCGGCAATAGGTTTACCCGCGCGGTCAAACGCCTGCACCAGCTTGAGCACCTCCTCATTCAACCGCAGATATTCAGGCGCCCGCCCGCCGGGGATCAGCAGCGCGTCGTAATCTTGTTCCTTCGCTGCGGAAAAATCGGCGTTAAGAATAAAGCGGTGGCCGGGTTTTTCGCTGTAGGTCTGGGCACCGTCAAAATCATGGATCGCCGTCATGATATAGTCACCTTTGGTTTTATCGGGGCAGACCGCGTCAACCTGATGACCAATCATCTGCAGCGCCTGAAACGGCACCATCGTTTCGTAATCTTCGGCGTAATCGCCGACCAGCATCAGAATCTTCTTGCTCACTATCATCACTCCTGTACGAATAAAGGTGTCTAAGATATAGCCTGGTAGAAGAGGGAATGCGAACCGTCAATCGTCGTCTGGCGGAGCTTCATTCCATCCGGCGGCGGCTGATTTCTGACCTGCCGCCCGCAGATGCGACATTCCGCCATTTATTTGCAATACAATTGTAACGAAAACGATTGCTTACTGGTTTTATATGGTTCTTAATGTTACCCATAACATTAATTAATGGATATAAAGGGACGTTGTGAACGTTGCTGAAACTGGTGCCACCCTGTTATGGCTTGTTGGTGTTATCGTGGTTATTTTCGCCATCGATCTTAAATTTAAGCGTAAGTATCGGCGTAAGCGGACCAAGGATTAGGTTTACCGGCCAGCGCGTCGGCACCCGTAGCGGCCCTGGTCGATAAGTCGGGGGACAGGTTACGGCATGAGAGAGGAGGGGTTGAGCGCGGACGGCGGTAAGCCAGGCGCAATATGCTCTTTCTCCAAAGGAGAGGGCGGCAGAAAGCAACGACAGGGAAAAACGATAATCGCTGATGTGCGGTAGGTAGAATCAGCGATACGGGGTCCAGGAGGTTCGACGATGACCCGAAGAGCAATCAGAATTCGTCGGGGTTATTGGATACAGCGATTCCAACTTTTGCCAGGCTCAATGCCAACAGGCTAAACACGGCAAGCGTTGTTACAACGATCATAAGTGTGGTCACAGCAATCTCGATAGTTTAATACTGACAGTAGTCAGACTGCGTACCTGAGCAATAGTTCCGCAAATAAACAGAACTCGTTCGGGGGACGATGGCCTGACGTGACACAATAATAATATTTTGCGCCTCCCCAGGCATAGGGCAGCGCAATAATTCTGGTTATTCAGGATATTTCAAATAGATACCGTCAAGGACGGTCCGTGCGGCCACGCAGCCGCATGGGTTAAAGGGGCTAAACGCGCGCTCGTCCCCCTAACTTTGTTGCCGTTAGCGTCTTTTTTTGAACGTAAACTTTTGTTTCTTGCGATCCCTTATATACGAAATAAGAGAAAAAACAGCGATCAGGAGCAGTGCGACCGCCAGTGCCAGAAAGAGTAAATTCGCCATACGCATTTATTCCCCGAGAAATTTATGGATATTCTTGCTTTTATGCGAAGAAATTTACTCTTGCCTTAAGAAAAATCCTAATGAAATATTTTTCATAGCTAATAAAAAAGATTTTTTAATGACGTTTGTGAGTAGGTATTGAATTTTAATGTCGATTAAACTCGGTTTTATTAGCATAATATTTCAATTAATTGGCGGTATTTTGCTTGAAAATGCTGAGGGGAGTTTGCGATATTCGGACCCGCAACGAGCCTTATTGGCCCAGTTTTTATGTGCTAACTAACTGAAAAAAATTAGAAACATCGGTTTGCTGTCTGCAGGAAAGCCCACAGGTGCGAAAAATAGCCGTCGATCGGAGCCGTCGATCGGCGCCGTTGGCGGCACCTGCCGCTCATGGCGTGAATTTTTGCGGCAAAATGTGTTTGCAAAAAACGGCTATGGACAAGAGCGGATCATTTCTCAGCCTCCAGGATTAGGTTAATCTGAAAGACACTTCGTCTTATACGGGTTATCAGCATGGGATTGCGTACTATTCAGGGAATGTTTTTTTCTTTGGCATTGATGCTGCCGCTTGTTTCTCAGGCTTCAGATGAAAGGAATCAGCCCAGCAGTGATTTAAATGATGGCGTTGAAACTTTCAGCATTAGCTGTTTTGGTATGCTGCAGCAGACCACCATCGATATTAATGAGTGCACGGCAAAGAAACTCGCGCAGCTTCGCTGGGTAAAAGATAAATATCTGACGACGGCCGCGAAACGAATAGCGCAGGACAGCAGGGACGATCCGCTTCGTTTACAAAAAATGGCGTCGGCATTTAATGATGAAAGTAAAGCCTGGGATAATTTAATTGATAAGGCGTCTACCGCGGCCGGGATTGATTCTGAAGGTGGGACGCTGAGAGGGACTACGGTGGCTTTACGTCAGGAAGGGCTCGTTGAGCTGCAGGTTCATGATATCTGGCAGCACTGGCTGCGCTTTGAGGACACAACCCCGTCGGTTTTGCCGGAGCCCAGGTTTAAGTCTGACGAGTAGGGGATGAGGATTTAAATCACCGCCGGCGGCGGGGAAAAGATTTACCGGGGAAATTTATGTCCAGGGAACGGTATTGGTTAGTGCTAACGCCGGTCCCCGAAAAAAGCCGCTGTTGATATTAGCGCTGCGGCCTGGTTTATTCGTCTGCGCTCATCCACATGTCCGCTTCTTCAAACATCTCCTGGACGGCGCGGCTGATCTGCTCTTTTTCATGCTTGCTGGCATCCGTATTGATTGCGGGCAGCGTCATCATCGGCTTTACGCGAACGTCGGCCTCAGGAAAAATGCGGTGAATTCGTTTCGTGAGTTCAGCCATAATGGTCTCTCTGGCCCCGGCGAACCCTTCAAAATTTCTTTTATCATAAACCAGTTCTACAAACATGCTTCGGCTCCTGTAACTGTAGGCAGTAGTTATACTGTTTTTTTGTACAGTGTCAAGGCGAGAGGGAGAACAGCGCACGTTTTCCACCTCGCCAGTCGACGAGCGTAGGGCTGGTACGTAATGAGCGGCGGTCGGTTATTCCGTCACTAAACAACCTTTAATCGACGTTGTTGAAATAGTCTCGCGCAACTGCTTCGACGTTCTTCGCGTCAATTCCCGTTTTTTCAGTAATCAACTCGATGAACTGCCTGAACTTGTCGGTCATTACGTTGCCGCCATCCCAGTGGGCAACGTAGAAACGGCACTGATAGCGATAAAAGTGGAGGGTGGTATCTCCTAACGTGTAGTACATAAGAATCTCCCGTTCAGTATGTCGGACGAATCGCCATAGTTTGTGGTTATGGTGCCCCACCATAACGCTCTGCTTGCAGCATCTATCCTGCTACTAATTGCGTTAGATTTCCAGAGACGCGTTATTTTTAGCGCCGCCGGGCATGGCGAAGCGCAGCGTCTGTTTAAATATTGCAGAACTTCAAGGTCTTCGCGATAACGTGGCATAAGCGGCTTGATTAACCCGGATGATTTATTAATACTGTATATAAACACAGTTATTATGTCGGGTGAGTTTATGATGACGTTCTACAAGCCGGTTGAGCTGTCGCAGCGGTTTTTGGTGCCGCTGTTTCGCGATCTTGTTCCCTGCGGATTCCCCAGTCCGGCCCAGGATTATGTCGAAGATACGCTTGATTTGAACAAGCTGGCTATTAAGCACCCTAACGCGACCTATTTTGTCAGGGTGAGCGGGGATTCAATGACGGGCGCCGGGATTGATGATGGCGACCTGCTGGTGGTCGATCGCTCGCTGACCGCAGAACATGGCGATATTGTGATTGCTGCCGTTGCCGGCGAGTTTACGGTAAAGGAGCTGCAAACCCGGCCAGTCCTTCAGCTCACGCCGCGCAACCTCAACTATTCCCCTATCGTCTGTCAGCCTGGAGAGGAGCTGCAAATATTTGGCGTGGTCACCTTCACCTTAAAATCACACCGACATGTTCGCGCTTGTTGACGTCAACAGTTTCTACGCCTCCTGCGAAACCGTTTTCCGGCCAGACCTGCAGGGAAAAGCAGTGGTGGTGGTCTCAAATAACGATGGATGTATTATTTCACGCTCGGCGCAGGCAAAGGCGCTGGGCATCCCCATGGGGGCGCCTTACTTCAAAATTAAAGACGACCTGCAGCGTTTGCAGGTGTCCGTTTTTAGCTCGAACTATGCGCTTTATGCCGATCTCAGCCACCGGGTCATGTCGACGCTAACGGAGATGGCGCCGGCGATTGAAATATATTCCATCGATGAGGCTTTTGTTAATTTAGCCGGTATCTCCAGCTATATGCCGCTTGAGACATTCGGTCATCAAATGCGCGATCGGGTCATGAAGCATACCGGGCTAACGGTTGGGGTTGGCATCGCGCCGACCAAAACGCTCGCCAAGCTGGCTAATTTCGCGGCTAAAACGTGGCGCAAAACCGACGGCGTAGTCGAATTATCGAACCGCGATCGCCAGCGTAAGCTGCTCTCTCTGGTACCGGTGCATGAAGTTTGGGGCGTGGGTCGTCGGATCGGGAAAAAACTGGAGCTGATGGGCATCGAAAACGCGCTGCAGCTTGCCGACAGCTCTACCTGGGTGATACGTAAGCACTTTAACGTCGTGCTGGAGCGCACGGTGCGTGAGCTTCGGGGAGAATCCTGCCTGCAGGTGGATGAGTTTGTGCCGACCAAACAGCAGATTATCTGCAGCCGTTCATTTAGTCACCGCATCACCCAATATAGCGATATGCATCAGGCCGTTTGTGCCTATGCTGAACGCGCGGCGGAAAAACTCAGGGCAGAGAAGCAGTACTGCTGCGTGGTCAGCGTCTTTATGCGGACCAGTCCGCATGCCGAAAATGAAGCGTTCTACGCTCCCCAGGCCAGCGGCCGGCTGGCAACGCCCTCTGACGATACCCGGGATATTATTCGCCTCGCTGTCCATGCGCTGGACAGAGTGTGGAAGGAGGGCTTTCGCTATATGAAAGCCGGCATCATGCTGAGTGATTTTTTCAGTCAGGGCGTGGCGCAGCTTAATTTGTTTGATCAATATCAGCCGCAGGCGAACAGCGCCGCGCTGATGCAGGTGGTGGATAGCCTCAATCGTTCGGGCCGCGGCAGCGTGTGGTTTGCCGGGCAGGGCATTCAAAAAAGCTGGGCGATGAAGCGTGAGATGCTATCGCCCGGCTACACGACCCGCTACGCAGATTTGCCCGTCGTCAAATAGGCCGCTTATGCATTCCCGGCGCGACAACCGCTCTGCCGCTGGATCGCTATACCGCTCCGGCGGCGTCATGGCTCACCGCACATTATTGGCTACCGATGGCGAGCGTGTGGGAAAACGCCGCCCGGTGCTGAATACGGGGGGAAGGGCATGACCTGCCAAGCCGCAGGCCATGTTAATTCGAGGATTATTTCAGCGCGGCCAGCTCATCGGCGGTGAGCGTTAACGTCTGCAGCGTGCCGGTTTCGGCGGAGCGAACGGCGGCCTCCAGTACCGCCATCACGGCGAGCGCCTGCAGCGGCTGTACCGGGTTTTCAATCTTGCCGGTGAGCGCATCGCGCACGTTGATGTAGTACTGCCGCTGATCGCCCTGCGGCGCGCTCACTTCCTGAACCTGCGATTGCGCGTCAAAAATGCTCAGGCTGTCGTCATCATGACCCCAGCCTTCGCTGCCGGGAATAACGCCCGCCAGCAGCTGGCCCTCCTGCTGGTCGGCTTTTTGTTTGACCGCGCTGCCTTTGTCACCGTGAACGGTAAAGCGCGCGCTGCCGCCGGCGACCAGCATGCTACAGTGCAGAATGACCTTATGCTGAGGATAATTTAAGACCACGTGCGCCCAGTCATTAATCTCGGCGCCCTGGCGCAGGGTGGCGATGTTACCCTGCACCGACTGCGGCAAGCCGAACAGCTGCAGGGCCTGATCGATCAGGTGCGGACCTAAATCAAACCACAGGCCGCTGCCCGGCACGTTTTGCTCTCTCCAGCGCACGCGAACTTCCGGGCGGAAGCGGTCGAAATGCGACTCAAAGTGCTTAACGGTGCCGATAAGCCCCTGCTCAATAACCTGCCTGATCCCGAGGAAGTCGCTGTCCCAGCGGCGATTGTGGAATACCGAGAGCAGCAGCTGCTTCTCCTGCGCCAGCGCGATAAGCTCGCGAGCCTCCTGCATATCGAGGGTAAAAGGTTTATCAACGACCACGTGCTTACCGGCGTTTAACGCCAGCTTAGCTAGCGGGGCGTGCGTGGCGTTAGGGGAGGCGATCACCACGAGATCGATATCCGGATGCTGGATCGCCTCTTCGGGTGAGGCCACGACGGTAATATCAGGAATATCACGCTTAACCTTTTCCTCATCGCGAGAAGAGACGATGGTCAGCTTCAGGCCGTCAATCGAGCGGATCAGCGGCGCATGGAACGTTTTGCCCACGAACCCATAACCGATCAGCGCAATATTAATGTTCTTACCGTCACCGGCGATAACTTTGTTCATTATTTTCTCCACGTTATTGAGCGTCAGCGATGTTGATGTGCATTGAAATGTCGTCCCCGGCGTCTTCCCAGGCTTTATCCAAAAATAACTGATGAATTTCTGCTAATCCGGCGACCAGATAAGGCTCGCAGTGGTTCAGCTTCATATGGTCGGCAACCAGCCAGCACTCGGTGCTGGCCGCCAGCATGGCGCGCTTGATCTCCGCGTCGGCCTCCTGGCTGGCGCTTAAACCCAGCTGCGCATGCAGCGCGCAGGCGCCGAGGATGGCGATATCAGCCCGATAGCGCGCGAGCAGCGCGAGGGTTGCGCTGCCGGCAAACAGGCGCTGCTGCATATCCCATCTGCCGCCTAACAGAATCAGCTGAATATCCGCCCGGTCGCTGAAGTGCTGGGCGATATCTAAAGAGGTGGTGATAACGGTCATCGGCCCTTTGATGTGGCTGGCGACGGCCAGCACGGTGCTGCCAGCATCTAAAAAGATCGTCGAGCCGGCGGGAATTTTCTCCGCCACCATTTTACCTAAGCGCTGCTTCGTTTTTGGCAGCAGGGCATTTCTGCCCTGGCGGTTCATCGCCGACAGATCGAGGGCGATGGCGCCGCCGTGATTCTTTTGCGCCAGCCCCTGCTTTTCAAGATCGGTCAGGTCGCGACGAATGGTGTCTGCGGAAACCTGCAGCTTATCTACCAGCTCGCTGATGCTGACCTGCCCATTTTCGCTAATAATATCAAGTAGGTATTTTTGTCTGGCGGTTTTGTGCACGGTCTTTAATCCTGCAAAATGCTGCAATAAATCGCATAATACAGCATTTTGCGGCAAAAGAAATCCCGCACCGGCGAAAGCGGGCGCAGCGTGACGGGGGGCGGGGCTTGTTAGTTAAGGGGAAGCGGTTATTTTCCCCTTAGCCCGATCGTCAGGTGCCGGAAAGCGGTGAAAACTCAGTTGAGCTGAATGCGGGCAACGCTGTCCGGGCCCTTGGTGGAATTATCCTCATTGAAATCCTGCTTGATGCTGACGTAAAGAGTGTCCTGATCAGGGGAGAGCAGCAGGCTGTTCGGATGGCTGGCGAACGACCACGCATTTTTCAGCGCATAGGTGGTGGCGTCCAGCTGGAGTACCTTCTTCGATTCGCGCTGGCTGATATAAACCTCATTGCGCTTCGCGCTGAACTTAATACCCAGCGCATCGCCGTCGATACGCTTAATGACCTTACCCGTACGTTCATCAAAGACCAGCGTCGTTTTGGCCTTGGAATCATCGGTAACAAACAGGCGGCCGGTGGCCGGATCTTCCGCCAGATTGAGGAACAGGTACTCTTTGCCGTCGCCCGGGGTCCAGCGCTGCTCAATTTTGTGGCTTGCCGGGTTAATCACCAGAATTTCCCCGCCGCCGTTTGCCGCATAAATGCGATCGGTGAGCGGGGAGTAGATCAGTCCCGTCACCCACTTCCCGGCATTATCAATCCGGCCCTTCAGGGTCATGGTTTTCGCATCTACGATGGAGATAAAACCCGGATCGGCTACGCGGCCAATAAACAGCTGGTTATTGTGGAACAGCACTTCACGGGCGCCGATAGGGTCGCCGTCCTTATCCTGACCGACGAACATCAGGCGCTGTAGCACCTTACCGCTTTGCGCATCCACTTTGGATACCCCGCCGTCCAGCGAGTTGGTGGTGTAGAACGCCTTGCCGTCATCCGCGACCGCCATGCCGAAGTTCTTCAAATCGGTATGGGTTTCAGCCTTAGTGGCCAGCGTGGCGGGATCCAGCCGGTAGATCATGCCGCCGTTAACCGCTTTAAATCCCTGGGCGCTGGCGACAACGAGCGCGCTTTGCGCCGGCAAATAGGCCATCTCGTACAAACCATCGCCCAGCGTACGTTGGCTTAATGACGCGGGCGCTTTGGCAGGCGGCGTCTCCTCGGCCGAAGCCTGCCACGCCGTTAGGGTTAACGCGGAGAGAAGCGCAGCGCACAGCGCTGATTTACGCGGGCCAAATAACGATTTCATTCTGAACCCCATCATTGGATAAATCACTCCCGCAGGGCAAAGCCGCAGCGGGAACGTAAAAAAACAAGAATGAGAATCATAATCATTTATGCTGCGGACGCAAATCATCCCGGCCTCAGGCGCGGCCCTGAGCGCCTGAACGGGCGCAAGGATGGACGACGAAGCGGCTGTTTTCGCGTTCGTTTCCGCACAGTCCTGCGGCAGATCCGGTTCGCGATGATGTCAGGTTGTTGATTTACAAAAAGTATACACTTGCTTACATTTAACTGACAAAATAGCCTGCGATAAATAAGGCAAATAATTATTATTCCCATTCTCATTTGTTGTTTTCTCGCGCCGTATGCCGCCTTCAATCTGCTGACAAAGAGCGATTTTTCAGCGCTGCGGTGAGCGAGATAACGTCACTCACAATAATAATTCCTGATGGGAAAATTTATGTTTTTCAACGACAGGGGCACAGGCGGTAGACCGCCTGCACAGAGTTTATCTAAACCATTTACCGTTTCACTGCTGGCGCTGGCGATCCAGGCCTTTGCCCACCCCGCGCAGGCGGCGGAGAAGGATGAAGACGCGGCGGCCGGGACGCAGCAGGATATGGTGGTCTACGGCAGCGCGGGAAATGCGCCCGAGGAGCAGCAGGATTACGCGGCAAAAACCACCCGTGCGGGGACGAAGATGCTGCTGGCTCCCCGCGATGTGCCGCAGTCGGTCACGATTGTGACCCAGCAGCGCATGAAGGATCAAAATCTGCAGACCATCGACGATGTGCTGACCAACGCGACCGGCGTCTCCTCGCAGCAGATCGACAGCGAGCGTTCGTATTACTATTCGCGAGGGTTTGAAGTCACCAGCTTCGCCTACGACGATATCCCCACCTCGCTTGGCGATGCCTGGAACTACGGCGATGCGCAGGAAGATACCGCTATTTACGATCGCATCGAAGTGGTTCGCGGCGCCACCGGCCTGATGACCGGCGCGGGCGACCCCGGCGCCACGGTGAACATGGTGCGTAAAAAGGCGGACAGCAAAACCCTGACCGGGAACGTGAGCGCCAGCTACGGCAGCTGGAATAAGCAGCGCTACGTGGGCGACCTGTCGGCTCCGCTCAATGCCGACGGCAGCGTGCGTGGGCGAGTGATTGCCGGCTATCAGGATCAGGATAGCTGGCTGGACCGCTACCATAAGAGCAAAAAGTTTCTCTACGGCGTCGTGGATGCCGACCTGACGGATAGCACCCACGTATCGCTGGGCTGGGACTATCAGAAGTCGAATACCGGCAATCCGACGTGGGGCGGGCTCCCCAGCCTGTATAGCGACGGTTCGCGGACCCATTACGATCGCAGCACCAACACGGCGGCCGACTGGACGCGTTACGCCATTGAATCCCGCAAGGTATTTGCCGGCCTGACGCAGGAGTGGGATAACGGCTGGTCATTCCGCTTCAACGGCACCCACGGCGAACAGACCCTGAACGACACGCTGCTGTATGTGATGGGGAATCCCGATGCCGATACCGGCGAAGGCGCCAGCGGCTGGGGAAGCAAGGATCGCGGCAAGCGAACCCTCGACTCCTTCGATGCCTATGCCAGCGGGCCGTTTGAGCTGCTGGGTCGCCAGCACCAGCTGATGGCCGGCGCCAGCTACAGCCGCCAGCATAACGCCAGCTTTAGCCAGGACGGGCCGATGGATAGCGAGCAGCTCGGGGTCTTTAATAACGGCTGGAACGGCAGCGTGGCGCAGCCGGAGTGGGGGGACTGGTATCTGAATGCGGATGATATCGTGCGGCAGAAATCGGCCTATACCGCCGCCCGGTTCTCGCTCGCCGACCCGCTATCGCTGATCGTCGGCGCGCGCTACACCCAGTACAGCGCCAACGGCAGCAGCGGCGATATGCGTAAATACAACGTGACGCCGTACGGCGGCGTGGTTTACGACATTACGGAGAGCCTGTCGGCATACGCCAGCTATACCTCAATTTTCTCCCCTCAGACCAAACGTTCGGCGGATGGCGGATGGCTGTCGCCGATAACCGGTAAGAACTATGAATCCGGGCTGAAGGCCGACTGGCTGGATAGCCGGCTGACGACCAGCTTCGCCATCTTCCGCATTGAGCAGGAGAATGCGCCCGAGGCGGTAAGCGGCGAGTTTGTGAACGGCTCCAGCGAGCAGGCCTACCGCGCGGCAAAAGGCGCGGTCAGCAAAGGGGCGGAGCTGGAGGTCAACGGCGCGGTCAGCGACAATATGCAGCTGACGTTCAGCGCCACGCGCTATGTCGCCACCGACAGCAGCGGTCGTTATAACAGCTTTGCGCCGCAAACGCAGCTTAAGCTCTTCACGCGCTATCGTATTCCGGCGCTGCCTGAGCTGACCGTAGGCGGCGGGGCCACCTGGCAGAATCGGGTCTACCAGGACGTCAGCGGGCCGGACGGTGAAACGCAGCGCCTGTATCAGGGCAGCTACCCGCTGGTGAGTCTGTTCTCGCAGTATCAGCTGACAAAACAGCTTACCGTGCAGGCCAATATCAATAACCTGTTCGATCGTGAATATTACTCCTATCTGGATGATTCTGCGGTGTACGGGGAGCCGCGCAGCGTCTCGGTGAGCATGAACTATACGTTTTAATTTCCCCCACCCGCAGGCTCCTCGCGAGAGGGCCTGCGGGCAGGTAGGCCTGGTGCTGGGGCCTACCTGTGCATAGGTGCGGGCCTTATCGGTGCCAGCGCGCTGGGGTAGCGGCTTTTGTCAGCGAATTCAGCACCCTGCTTGTTTTAGCTCTTGCTTAACGGAGGCGTCAGGCTAGACTACGAAAATTAAGCATGAGTTAACGGAGGTCTGGTGGAGGCGATTAAAGGTACGGAACTGAATGTGCCGGATGCCGTTTTTGCATGGCAGTTTGACGGACAGGGCGGCGTAAAGCCGCTGACGAATAGCGACACTATCGATAAAGATCATCCCTGCTGGCTACATCTGAACTACACCCATGCCGACAGCGCGCAGTGGCTGGCGCAAACGCCGCTGTTGCCGAATAGCGTGCGGGATGCGCTGGCGGGCGAAAGCACCCGACCGCGGGTGACGCGGGTCGGCGACGGCACGCTGATTACGCTGCGTTGTATTAACGGCAGCACCGACGAACGGCCGGATCAGCTGGTGGCGATGCGCTTATATATGGATGAGCGTTTAATCGTCTCTACCCGACAGCGGCGGGTGCTGGCGCTGGACGATGTGCTCGGCGACCTGCGTGAAGGCACCGGCCCGGTGGACTGCGGCAGCTGGCTGGTGGACGTCTGCGATGCGCTGACCGACCATGCCAGCGAGTTTATCGAACAGCTGCATGACCGGATAATCGACCTTGAGGATAATTTGCTGGATCAGCAGATCCCTCCGCGCGGCTTCCTGGCCCTGCTGCGTAAGCAGCTGATTGTGATGCGCCGCTATATGGCCCCGCAGCGCGATGCCTACTCCCGGCTGGCCAGCGAACGTCTGCCGTGGATGAATGACGACCAGCGTCGGCGCATGCAGGATATCTCCGATCGCCTGGGCCGCGGCCTGGATGAGATCGATAGCTGCATCGCTCGTACGGCGATTATGAGCGATGAGATCGCGCAAATTATGCAGGAGGCGATGTCGCGTAGAACCTATACCATGTCGCTGATGGCAATGGTCTTTCTGCCCAGCACCTTTCTGACCGGCCTGTTTGGCGTCAACCTCGGCGGGATCCCCGGCAACGAGTGGCATTTGGGCTTTTCTATCTTTTGCATAATGTTAGTTGTTCTGATTGGTGGTGTTGCGTGGTGGTTGCATCGTAGTAAATGGCTGTAAATAATCGCCTTTTATCAGCCTCCGGGCGTGAAAACCCGGCAATGTTTGAGCGAAATCAATAAACCATCTACCCGTTCGGGGCAATATCTCTCTCGCAGGTGAATGCAACGTCAAGCGATGGGCGTTGCGCTCCATATTGTCTTACTTCCTTTTTTGAATTACTGCATAGCACAATTGATTCGTACGATGCCGACTTTATTGAGTCGGCTTTTTTTTTGCTCTCCTGCGGCCAGCTTCTACGCTTAATGGGTGGTACACCCGCCCATAACCGGGAGAGTCAAAATGCGATACCAGCCTTTAACGTCAATACCCATTTCACCTGAGCCTAACGACCCGACGCCGGTGCCGGACCCTCGGCCTCGTCCGCATCCTTTACCCGACCCGCCGCCGGATGATGAGCCGATTAAATTGTCGCATCAGAGGCGCAATTCTGCGAGGATACGCGCCTGTCAATTGCGCGCCCTTTAACACGAGAAAAAATTGTGACCGCTTTTTCAACACTGAACGTTTTGCCCGCCGCCCAGCTCGATAATCTGAATGAGCTGGGATACCTTGCGATGACCCCGGTCCAGGCGGCGGCTTTGCCGGCGATTCTGGCCGGTAGAGATGTGCGCGTGCAGGCAAAAACCGGCAGTGGGAAAACGGCCGCATTCGGCCTTGGCCTGCTCCAGCAGGTTGATGCCACGCTGTATAAGACGCAGTCTCTGGTGCTGTGCCCGACGCGCGAGCTGGCCGATCAGGTCGCCGGCGAGCTGCGTCGGCTGGCGCGCTTTCTGCCGAATATTAAAGTTTTAACCCTGTGCGGGGGCCAGCCCTTTGGCGCCCAGCGTGATTCGCTCCAGCATGCGCCGCATATTATCGTCGCCACGCCGGGACGCCTGCTCGATCACCTGCAGAAGGGCACCGTATCGCTGGATGCGCTGCAGACGCTGGTGATGGACGAGGCGGATCGGATGCTGGACATGGGGTTCAGCGACGCCATTGATGAAGCGATTCGCTTTGCGCCCGCCGAGCGGCAGACGCTGCTGTTCTCGGCGACCTGGCCGGCGGCCATTGCGGCGATTAGCGGACGCGTGCAGAACAATCCGCAAACCATCGAGATTGATTCCGTTGATGCGCTGCCGGCGATTGAACAGCAGTTCTTCGAAACCTCGCAGAAAGGCAAAATTGCGCTGCTGCAAAAGCTGCTTAGCCAGCATAAGCCGGCGTCCTGCGTGGTGTTCTGTAATACCAAAAAGGATTGCCAGGCCGTTTGCGATGCCCTCAACGCCGCCGGGCAGAGCGCGCTGTCGCTGCATGGCGATCTTGAGCAGCGCGATCGCGATCAAACCCTGATCCGCTTTGCGAACGGCAGCTCGCGCGTGCTGGTGGCGACCGACGTCGCGGCGCGCGGTCTCGATATTAAATCCCTGGAGCTGGTGATTAACTACGAGCTGGCCTGGGACCCGGAAGTTCACGTACACCGCATCGGCCGCACCGCGCGCGCCGGTGAGAGCGGGCTGGCGATTAGCCTTTGCGCGCCGGAAGAGGCCCAGCGTGCCAATATTCTTGCGGAAATGCTGCAGCTAAAACTGAACTGGATGAACGCGCCGACCGGCGGCACGATCGTACCGCTGGAAGCCGAAATGACGACCCTGTGCATTGACGGCGGTAAGAAGGCCAAAATGCGCGCAGGGGACGTTCTGGGTGCGCTGACCGGAGATTTGGGATTCGATGGCGCCGATATCGGCAAGATCAACGTGCATCCGGCGCACGTCTACGTGGCGCTGCGCCAGGGCGTGGCCCATAAAGCGTTCAAGCTGCTGCAGAACGGCAAGATTAAGGGCAAGAACTGCCGGGTTCGTTTACTGAAATAGAATAGGCAAGGGCGTCTCAGCCATCGCGCTGAGACGCCAGTTCGCGGTTTACTTCACTTCCACCACGTTCAGCCGCAGCTCGTCCAGCTGGGCATCATCTTCTTCCGGCTGCCAGCCGGCGGGCTGGAGCGGGATCTCTTCGCGATCGAACGCCAGGTCGCCGCCGTCAACCACGTCAGAGCCGTGGGTAATCCCTTTAAAGTCAAACAGGTTGACGTCGCTAAGATGTGACGGCACGACGTTCTGCATAGCGCTGAACATGGTCTCGATACGCCCGGGATAGCGTTTATCCCAGTCGCGCAGCATGTCGCCGATCACCTGACGCTGCAGGTTAGGCTGGGAGCCGCAGAGGTTGCATGGGATAATTGGGAAACCTTTCGCCTGCGAGAAGCGTTCGATATCTTTTTCGCGGCAGTACGCCAGCGGGCGGATAACGATATGCTTACCGTCGTCGCTCATCAGCTTCGGCGGCATGCCTTTCATCTTGCCGCCGTAAAACATATTGAGGAACAGCGTCTGCAGAATGTCGTCACGGTGGTGGCCGAGGGCGATTTTTGTCGCGCCGAGCTCGGTGGCGGTGCGATAGAGGATCCCGCGGCGCAGGCGTGAACAGAGCGAACAGGTGGTTTTACCCTCAGGAATTTTCTCTTTGACGATCCCGTAGGTGTTCTCTTCGACAATCTTATACTCGACGCCGAGCTGCTGCAGGTACTCCGGCAGAATGTGCGCCGGGAAGCCGGGCTGCTTCTGATCGAGGTTTACCGCAACCAGAGAGAAAGAAATGGGCGCGCTTTTTTGTAAACTGCGCAGGATTTCCAGCATGGTGTAGCTGTCTTTCCCGCCGGAAAGGCAAACCATAATTCGGTCGCCTTCTTCAATCATATTGAAATCGGCAATGGCTTCGCCGACATTGCGGCGCAGGCGCTTCTGCAACTTATCGATGTTGTATTTTTCTTTTTTAGTAAGATCTTGATTTTCTTGCATTATTAACATTCTCTGAAACAAAAAGGGCATGTAGGGCAAAGTTAAATCACAGTTCAAGCCTGGCGTTGAGTATCGATACCCGATCGCCGTTCATTTCTTCAGTCCATGAACTGTAGACTTCAGACACCATTTTCGCGTTTCCATGCCCCATCTGGTTAGCAATAAAAGACGGGTTAGCGCCGGCTGATAGCAGCCAGCAGGCAAAAGTATGTCGGGTATGGTACGGATTCCGACGACGAATGCCAGCGCGTTTTACTGCGACTTCTCATCTACTACCGATACTGCTGTGAGAGTAGTCGGCTTCTGCACCTCGTTCCGCTTCCTGGGTATAAAAACAAAGCGCAGTTTTTGTGGTTCGCGAGCGCCGTACTCACCTGCGGTGAAAAGTAATTTTCGTCAGAGATTGCGAGGTAGTCGGTGCGTGTTGTGCTTGCAAAGCTTCCCGCGCAGGTTCAGGCATCTTTAATTGCCCGGTAGCAGAATGCAGAGGTGATTGGGGTAGGGGGAAACCATCTATAAATATTTGCCTGAGGTAAACGAGAAGTAATAAAAAACTCGACCTGAGTCGAGGGGCGGTGCTGGCAACTCGATCAGAGAAACTTAAATTTTTCGAGGCTATCTTTTGCCAGTTAAAAGCAGTGCACCAGGATTTAAATATAATTATTAGCACCCTGATAATTTATTTGTTAAATAATTCGCTATAGATAATTAATAGACCTGCGGGTTGAGTGAGAATCGAGTGAAAAACACAGTTTTTTGCTGCAGCAGGTGATCGATATTAGCCAGCAAATACATCAGGGATATCTGCAAAGTACGGGCTATTCCTCTCTAAAAAAGAGGAATGTAACCCGTCAGGAGGTTGGAATTCCTGGCGACTGAAAAAACAATTACAAAAATTGACAGTTGCCTCACATTTGTATGAGATTTAAACTTCATCTGCAACTTATGGATTCCCTTTTGATTATGGAAAAAAAGTACTGTTGCAGTAATGATGATGGCTACTCTTTCAGGAACAGCTTATGCGGAGTCAACGCAGTTAACCCCGAATTTCTCTCCGGAAAGTTTTACTGTATCGACCTCTGCAGGGATGCTAAGCGGAAAATCTCATGAGATGGTTTATGACGCGGATACAGGTCGAAAAGTTAGTCAGCTGGACTGGAAAATAAAGAATGTTGCTATTCTGAAAGGTGACATCTCCTGGGATGCGTACTCCTTTCTGACGCTGAACGCCCGCGGCTGGACGTCTCTGGCTTCGGGATCCGGTCATATGGATGATTACGACTGGATGAATGATAACCAGTCCGGATGGACAGACCACTCATCTCATCCCAGCACGAATGTTAATTATGCCAATGAATACGATCTCAATGTGAAAGGCTGGATATTCCAGGACGAAAACTACAAAGCTGGTGTAATCGCCGGTTATCAGGAAACACGTTTCAGCTGGACGGCTACCGGTGGTTCTTACGACTATGATAACGGTGCTTATACCGGCAATTTCCCAACCGGAGAGCGTGGTATTGGTTACAGTCAGCGATTCTCTATGCCATACATTGGTCTGGCGGGTCAGTATCGTATTAATGATTTTGAATTTAATGCCTTGTTTAAATTCAGTGATTGGGTCCGGGCACATGATAACGATGAACACTATATGCGGGATCTGACCTTCCGTGAGAAAACGACTAATTCGCGTTATTACGGTACGTCGATTGATGCCGGATATTACGTCACGCCTAATGCCAAAGTTTTTGCCGAATTCACATACAGCAAATATGAAGAAGGCAAGGGAGGTACTCAGATTATTGATACCAACAGCGGCGAGTCGGCCTCAATTGGTGGCGACGCTGCCGGAATTTCAAATAAAAACTATACTATTACAGCTGGTCTGCAATATCGGTTCTAAATCAGTACAGATCCTGGGTATACCTTCTGTTGGATATAAAGCCCCTTCTGGGGCTTTTATAGCACTGTGTGACCCACGACTAGCGCGGGCTATTCTGGCGATTCACCGCGATCCTGGCCGGGGATAGTCTGTTGCTAAACTTTCGCCAGGAGTTTTGTGGTGGCAATGAGCGAGAAGCTGACGTCAATTGAATCTGTTCTTGAGAACAGATACCAGCCCAATAGTGACTTTAAGGTACCGGAGAACCACCATGATTTTGTACTAAGAACACATTTTTATGCTGAGTTAATTTTGTAATGCTGAATACATATTTATTCAGATAAAATAGATCTCACTATCTACATGGTATTAGTTTTCCCGATATACTATCACCTGATTATTCGAATAAATGATGGATGGTCCTACTATGCTCACATCTGACGCGCGTTATCAGCTCTTAGCTATGTATAGTGCACAGCATCTACGTGCTGTTGCAAACAGAATTATTGCTCGTACTGAGTTACCCGCACTACATTTTTCTTCACTAGTCTGGCGGGGTATGTGGTTACCGATAATCCCGCCACTTTTACAATCTGACTCATCTAACGAATTCTTTCAAACTACTGGGTTTCACTATCCGTCCACTTCACGCCTTAAGTCCTGGCTTACTCCAGATAATAAGGGTATTCTTGATATCAACTCTTCAGGTAAGCTTATATATCTTGCTGAGTTTATTGAAAAAGACTGGCATCTTCATCAGCAAGAGCCAATATGGAGAAAACATCCGACAAACAGACTTAACGGCTATGCATATAACATTATACAGATCCTAATGTATGATAAAATTTCTGATGATTATCCAACTGAATACTATCGTACAATTCAGTATAATCTTTTAGATTCAACATTAAAAAATAAAAATCTCAATGACTGGATTAATGCATATCAAAAAAATTCAAAAGACCCGTTTTTTGTTGCCACATTAGACTTGACTCGGATATCGAATATGAAGTCAACTTTTTTATGGCAAATTACGCTTGAGACGAGAAATGGACTATACACAACCTTATCTATGGAGGCAACACCAGGTTCCTCACATTATTCTTACGCACATCCTATTAGACGCAAACGGGTTCATTCATTTATAGGATATGTTTGAAAGTTGAGTTTATTGTGCATAAAAAAGGACTGATTACCTATTTTTTTTGCTCTTCCTTTTACATGTGCAAATACTCGACACCGTAACGAGTTGAATATTTAATCCATTTCCTGCATGCAAAAGTCTGCTCCAGGCTCGAAGCAGACTGCTGTAGGGCTAACTATTAATCACAACATTTACAGGAAAGCTATTATTCTGCCAGCAGCGTTGCTGACGGCGGCAACTAATGGCGTCTGACGTTGATGAGTATCAGTCTGTGGCGTGTATGGTACGGATTCGCGCCGGGGATGTCAGCACATTTAAGAGAGTTTAATCGGTGGCGGATTAAGATAAAAAGCCCGCACCGGCGGCGGGCTGAAGAGGTTAGCGGACAACCAGTACGGAGCACTCGGCATGACGCACGACGGCCGCGGCGTTAGAGCCGAGCAGGTAGGTCGTGATATCCGGGCGGTGAGAGGCGATGATGACTAAATCTGCCGGCAGCGACTTCGCCAGCCCCAGAATGTTGTCTTTCGGCGAACCTTCGGCAATATGGAAATGCACCCGGTCTTCAGGGATGGAAAACTGCTTCACCACCTCTTTCAGCCGCGTTTCAGAATCCGCTTTGAACTCATCCATCGGCGGCATCTCTGCGGTATAGGCCATGCCCAGCGAGGCATAATAGGGAAGAGAGGGGATCACGGTCAGAAAGTGGACTTCCGCATCATCAATCCGTGCTTCGGCTTCAACGTGGCTGATAACGCGTTGAGTTAATTCTGTATCGGAAATATCTATGGGTACAAGAATTATTCTGGTCATAAAACCTCCTGTTTAATTAACCTTTAAAAGTGTACGACATTCAGGGGCGATATGTACAATGACCAGGGTCACACTTTGGCTTCAGACCACGGGGCGTTCGGTAAATTTACCTTTGATAACCCCGTCATAAAACCGACCTTTGGAAACCACCTGCAGAAAGTTGTGAAAAACCCGCGGTGGTACGTTGCAGTACTGCAGAGTTTTATTGTCACGAAAACGTATTTCAAGGATGCCGGAGGTTTCGTCGTAGGCGACGGAAGTAATTCGGGATGATTTTACGGGATGATGATGCATTGCTGGCGTCCTTTACGAGCGGTCTTTTAAGCAATATATCATCCACTGGACGACTATTTTAACACAACAGGTATATTGTTTTGATTTGGTTAAAATGTCGGCAGAAAGGGAGGCGCAGACCCGTTGTCGCCAGCGGGCCGCGGCATCAAAACTGGTAGACCAGGCCTGGAGACACGGCATCATCGGTGCCGATGCCGATGCCGATGCCGATGCCGATGCCGCTGTTTGCGTAGAAGCTGTCGTTTTTATCCAGCAGGCTGATTCTGTCATCGACATAGGTGGACATGGTTGAAGTAATCGGTCGCGCCGATATTGGCATACTTCACCAGATCTTTATCGCCGTCGGTGTTGTTCAGGCCTCTACCTTTCGACATCAGGAAAGAGACGGCCGGACGCAGGCCAAAATCGAACGGATACTGAGCGGTGACTGCAACGTTCTGCGTTTTGTTGGCGATCGCACCGTTCTGGTTGCCGTAAGGGGTCATATTGCGGGTTTCAGAGTAGGGAGATATTGCTGGCGTCATATTTCAGGCCGGTGCTCCAGGCGTCGGCCTTGTCGCCGCCGGCGGGTTGGTCTGCTCGTTGGTACGGTCGGCACTCGCCAAATTTCAGACCGGCGAATGCCAGACGGATCCAGGCGTGGTTAGTCTCTGATTCGCTATTATTGGCCTGAGCGTTATATTCCCATTGGCCGTAGCCGGTCAGCAGACAGCTAATATAAGCTTCGCCTGTGAAGCCAGGACGGATACAGCTTATATCGTCATCAGAATACGTATCATCGGAGAAATAATGTAAGCCATCTACTAATGGTGGTCAGTGCTTTCTTTTTATTTGGAGAATCCTTTAATGTTTTTTTTGACTTCCTGCGAAGAGATTGGATTATTTAAAATGAAGGGTGTTAGGTTATGTGGAATATAAAATTCTTCGCTATAAGTAAAGTCTAAAATAAATAACGCCGCTGCTGCGGTGATAGTTTTAGTGAATCTATCAATGCAATACATATAAAATAAAAATTATACGGCGGCAGATTAATGAGATATTATTCGCGCGTTATATGCCTTTGTTTATTGTCAGCAGATTTTTGGTTGCCGCATTTTGGTGTCCTGTTACGGACTATTTAAACGATAAAATGACAAGCCCGAATATGTATTCGGGCTTTTTTTATGGCAACGCTCAGGTGCAGTGAAAATTAGCTTTCGACGGTGGGTTTCTCCGCTTTACCGGCCATCCGGGCAAGGAAGTCATAGCGCTTTTGCAGATCCGCCGCGGCATCCTGCCACAGTTGCTCTGCCACCTCCGGCTGCTGCGCGTTGAGGCGACGGAAGCGCTGCTCGTTTAGCAACGTTTCCGCCAGCGCGTCTGACGGCGGGCGAGAGTCTAGCGCCAGCGGGAGCTTACCTTCATCCGCGCGGCGCGGATCGAAGCGGTACAGCGGCCAGAACCCGGTCGCGGTCAGCTGACGCATCTGATCGTGGCTCAGCGCCAGATCGTAACCGTGCTCTTCGCATGGGCTGTAGGCGATAATCAGCGACGGTCCCGGATAGGCCTCCGCTTCCTGAATCGCTTTCACCGTCTGATTAAGCTGGGCGCCCAGCGAAATCTGCGCCACGTAGACGTGGCCGTACATCATCATGCTGACGCCGAGGTCTTTGCGCGATTTACGCTTACCGTGCTCGCCAAATTTGGTGACCGCGCCGAGCGGCGTGGCCTTCGATGCCTGGCCGCCGGTGTTGGAATAGCACTGGGTGTCGAGAACCAAAATATTGACGTTCTCGGTCAGGCTCAGCACGTGGTCGAGGCCGCCGAAGCCGATATCGTAGGCCCAGCCGTCGCCGCCGATCAGCCAGATCGATTTTTCCACCAGCGCGTCGGCGTCGGTCAGCAGCTCCTGCGCTCCCTCAACGCCGGCCAGCGCGCGGCGCAGCTCCGCCACCTGCTCACGACGGACGTCAGGAGCGGCCTCGGCGTGCAGGGCAGCGTTCAGCTCCGCCGGGATCGTATCGGTAAACTGCGTCAGCAGGCGCATCACCCGTTGACGATGCTGATCCACGGAGAGGCGGAAGCCAAGGCCAAATTCGGCGTTATCTTCAAATAAAGAGTTGGCCCATGCCGGGCCGCGCCCGTTGGCGTCGGTGGTATACGGCGTTGACGGCAGGTTACCGCCGTAAATAGACGAGCATCCGGTGGCGTTGGCGATCAGCATCCGGTCGCCGTACAGCTGGGTCAGCAGCTTGATGTAAGGCGTTTCGCCGCAGCCGGAGCAGGCGCCGGAGTACTCAAACAGCGGGCTTATCAGCTGAGAGGTACGAATATCAATGCGCTCCAGCGCGTTGCGGTCGATCTCCGGCAGGTTGAGGAAGAAGTCGTAATTGACCTTCTCCTCCTCAACGTGCTCAAGGCGCGACATCATATTGATGGCCTTGATCTCCGGGTTCTGCCGGTCTTTAGCCGGGCAAACCTCAACGCACAGATTACAGCCGGTACAATCTTCCGGCGCCACCTGCAGAACGTATTTCTGTCCGCGCATATCGCGGGATTTCACATCCAGCGAATGCAGGCTGGCCGGGGCCGTTTCCATCGCCTCCGGGGAGATAACCTTGGCGCGGATTGCCGAGTGCGGGCAGGCCGCGACGCAGTGGTTACACTGGGTACACAGCTCCTCTTTCCAGATAGGGATCTCTTCGGCGATATTGCGTTTTTCCCAACGGGTGGTGCCCATCGGCCAGGTGCCGTCCGGCGGCAGAGCGGAGACCGGCAGCGCATCGCCGAGTCCGGCCAGCATGGCGGCGGTGACGGTTTTGACAAAGTCCGGCGCGGAATCGGAGACCACCGGCGGGCGGTTCGGGCTGGCGGCGTTGACCTGCTGCAGCGGCACTTCGGCCAGCGACTCGCGGGCCATCGCCAGCGCCTGCCAGTTGCGCTCAACCAGCTCCTGACCTTTGCTGCTATAGCTTTTGGCAATCGCGCCCTGCAGCTCGGCCAGCGCGCTGTCGCCCGGGAGAATTTGCGTCAGATGGAAGAACGCCATCTGCATCACGGTGTTGATACGCGCGCCGAGGCTGCATTCGCGGGCAATTTTGGCGGCGTTGACGACATAAAAGCGCGCCTGCTTCTGGTTAAGCATCGCCTGCACTTCCTGCGGCAGGCGCGACCACGCCTCATCGGCGGCGTACGGCGTATTCAGCAGGAAAATCCCGCCGGGCTTCAGCCGCTCCACCATCTGATATTTATCGATAAACTGCAGCTGATGACAGCCGACGAAATCGGCCTGCGAGATCAGGTAGGAAGAGCGAATCGGCTTCTCGCTGACGCGCAGGTGCGAAACGGTCAGCCCGCCGGCCTTTTTCGAATCGTAGACGAAATAGCCCTGCGAGAACCACGGCGTCGAGTTGCCGATGATTTTGATGTTGTTCTTGGTGGCCGATACGCTACCGTCGCTGCCCAGACCGTAGAACAGCGCTTCCAGCTTTGCCTCCGACGGCAGGGTATTTTCCCCCAGCGGCAGGGAGAGGTTGGTGACATCGTCATAGATACCGACGGTAAAGCGCGGTTTCGGTTTGGCCGCGCTCAGCTCGTTAAACACGGCCAGCACGCACTCCGGGCCGAACTCTTTTGACGACAGGCCATAGCGGCCGCCGATGGTGCGCGGCAGCGTTTCGCGTTCCCCGCGGTTAAACGCCTCCGCCAGCGCGGTCATGATGTCGAGGTACAGCGGCTCAGCCTGGGCGCCGGGCTCTTTGGTGCGGTCCAGCACGGCGACCGCGCGCGCGCTTTCCGGCAGCGCTTCCAGCAGGTGGGCGGCGGAGAAGGGGCGATAGAGGCGCACTTTCAGCACGCCGACTTTTTCGCCGCGGCCGAGCAGTTCGTCCACCACTTCTTCGCAGGTGCCGATGGCGGAACCCATCACCACAATCACCCGTTCAGCCTGCGGATGGCCATAGAATTCGAACGGCTTATAGCGACGACCTGTCGCGGTCGCGAAATCGTCCATTGCCGTTTCGACATGGTCGTAGACCGCGTCGTACCACGGGTTGGTGGCCTCACGGGACTGGAAATAGGTATCCGGGTTAGCGGAGGTTCCGCGAATTACCGGATGTTCAGGATTCAGCGCGCGCAGGCGATGGGCGTCGATTTCATTCTGCGGCAGCAGGCTGCGGATGGTGTCATCCGCCAGCGGCGCGATTTTGTTGATTTCGTGCGAGGTGCGGAAGCCGTCAAAGAAATGGATGAACGGCACCCGGCTTTTGAGGGTCGCAATATGGGAAATCAGGGCAAAATCCTGCGCCTCCTGGACGTTGCTCGCGCAGAGCATCGCGCAGCCGGTCTGCCGCACGGCCATTACGTCCGAGTGATCGCCGAAAATGGACAGCGCATGGGTCGCGACGGTACGCGCGGCGACGTGCAGGACAAACGGCATCAGCTGACCGGCCAGTTTGTACAGCGTCGGGATCATCAGCAGCAGACCCTGCGAGGAGGTAAAGGACGTCGAGAGGGCGCCGGTTTGTAAAGCCCCGTGCACGGCGCCGATAGCCCCGGCTTCCGACTGCATTTCGACCACCCGAGGTACGTCGCCCCAGATGTTTTTTAGCCCGTTACCGGCCCAGGCGTCGGCCTGCTCGGCCATCGTTGAGCTGGGGGTAATTGGGTAGATGGCGATAACTTCACTGGTGCGAAACGCGACAGAAGCGGCCGCGCCATTACCGTCGATAGTAATCATAAAAAGAGACCCTAACATTGCGCAAACAAAAAGAAGGGACCCGCAAAACGGCGGCGGATCCTGTAATTATAAGTAGTGAGTATAGGGGCTTTCGGTATGCCCTTGAAGTTGTGCGTCTTTCGAGTGCACAAATTGATCCATAAAACTCCCCCCGCCGGCGGGCGGAGAGAGTCGCTGTTACAGCAGGTATCTTCCTGATTACTATGCCCTTAGCATCAATATACCGGGCGAGCTGGCGCCGTCAGCGTGGCGGTTAAAACCAGGTCTCAAGCTGGGCGCCAAATATCAGCGTGCCTCCGCTGTGGTAGCCTGCGCTGCCAAAGGTGTCGGTGGTGGAATAGTTATCCAGCGCTTTGTCCCAGTTCATCCAGGTGGCGAAGAAGCGAATTTCCGGGCGCTCGAAAAAGTCGGTCACGTTGTGCATTTTAAACGTTGGAGCAAAGGTCAGCTTGTAGTAGCTGCCGCGGGCGGGCTGATTGCCGTTAAAGCCTCTCGGGTCGATATCCATATACTGATAGCTGGCCTCGTACTGCAGGGCAAAGTTCTGATTGAGCTCCTGGATAACCCTTGCGTTGAGGGTTACCCAGTCGTAGCGATCGCCATCCAGATAGCGGTTATTGCTGCTTTGGGCGACGATGAGCGGCGCCAGGCTAAACCGCTCGGTCAGAGAGGTGATGCCATAGGAGGCGAATTTGACGGTCCAGGCATTATCGATCAGATAGCCGTCCGACCCCGGGCCGCGCACTTCCGCCCCCAGCGACTGACCATACAGCAGCGCCGTTTTGGACAACCCGGGCCGCAGGCCGTAGAAACTGTCGCCATGATACGCCAGCATGGTGTTGAAGCCCTGGGACGCCGCCTTATCCGTCGCCAGCCCGTCATTAATACGCTTATCGTTATCCTTAGAGTAGAGGCCGTTTACCATCCACTGCCACGGGCCTAATCTATTATTGAGCGACAAGGTATAGTTCTGAATATAGGTATTGGCGGCCCCGGTCATGTTGTTATATTCAACGTTGTCCATAGCATCGATATCATTGAAGTTGCGGCCGTAAATCGCCAGGTTGGTTTTTACCTCGCCGGCAAAGTTAACGTCATAAATACCGGCCCCGGTGCCGATCAGATTCATCATGTCGGAGTCGAGCCAGTGAATATCGAAGTTATCCCGATCCTCTCGTTTGCCGGCCCACAGGGTTGCGTGCTTAAACGCCCCGGAAAAGACGGGGAGGTCGCTCATTTCGGCAAATGCCTGGCGCAGGTTCATCTGGCCATTAAAGGCGCTGTCGGTATTATAGGTTTTATCCCATTCGGCAATTTTCATGTAATAACGCAGCTTAGCGTTATTATCATAGCGACGCAGATAGTTAATATCTGCGGTAACGTAGGTGTCTGACTCATTGCCAAGACGGCCAACGCTGCCGCCGGTGCTTCCGGCGGGCGTCAGGGAAGGGCCGACGGTGCTGGTGGCCCCTTGCTTTCCGGTCAGGATCCCGGTGCGTGCATAGCCGCCGATTTTAATTTCAGCCGCGTCATGATCAACCGGCTGATTTTTTATTGACGCAATATCGCGATCCGTTTTTTGTTCAACGGCCAGCAGCCGCTGCCGGGCCTGGGCGGCATTATTCTCGGCGGCGGCGGCTCTCTTTTCCGCATTATCAATTTTTTTTTCGGCGTAGCGTAACTCTATTTTTGACTGTTTTAATTCAGCCTCAAGTTTTTCCAGCCGGGCATTGATGTCATGCAGTGTAATATCGGCGGCGTGCGCGGATACCGGCAGCGCCAGCGCGCAAAGCGTAAGGGTATAAACTTTCATTATTAATCCCTGTGCAGAGAATTCCCGGACTGCGGGCATAGGGAAGCCTGCAGCACGGGAGAGTGTGCCAGCAAAATTATGTCGGTGCGGTTAAGCTGTCAGGTTGCGGTGCTGATGGTTAATTGATGGTTATCATTTTTTGCCTACGGTTTTATTGGTATTGACAAAAAGGGTCGCGGCAATAAAGGCAAAAATAAATACCGCGATGCCGACGGTGATATAGCTAATAAACTGATAGCGGTCGTAGAGGTACATCAGCGGGGAGAGCAGGACCGCCAGGCCGTAGGAGTTGGCCTTGATCGCCAGAAGCGAGAGCACCATCCCGCCCAATGCTGAGCTGGTGAGCATCACGGCAATGGCCCGTATTCCCGACTGCATCACAATCCCGAACAGGGCCGGCTCTGAGACTCCCAGCAGCTGCGTTATAGTGGCGGAGATGCCGGCGGTCTTAAAGGCCACGTTCTTTGATTTCAGCGAAATAGCCAGACATACGGCGGCATTGGCAAAACCGTACATGGCGCAGACCGTAATCAGCGGATTAAAGCCGGTGCCGGCAATCAGCGACGTTTCAATCATGATGAACATATGGTGCATCCCGGTCATCACGGCGATGGGATAAATAAAGCCAATCAACAGACCGCCGATCCCTGCCGGCAGGGCGAGGAACTGCCCAATGGCCATTACCGCATAATGTTCGAATCCGTGCACCAGCGGGCCTAATACCAGCAGGGCAATGGCGATCGCGATCAGAATGACGATAAAAGGAGTGAAAATAAGATCCATCGAGTTCGGCATCACTCTGCGGAAATAGATCTCAAGCTTCGCGCCGATAATACCGGTAATGAGCGCGGTGAGTATCGAACCCTGATAGCCGACCAGCGGAATAAAGCTAAATATATATATCGGAGCGGCGTTGCCATATGCCACATCGTAAGCGTTGGGCAGCGCCGGCGAGACCAGCATAAGGCCAATTAAAAAGCCGATAATCGGCGTACCGCCAAACTTTTTAAACGCCGACCAGCAGATAAACGCCGCGAGGAAGGCAAAGGCGGTATCGCAAAGGACGGTAGTCAGCGTCTGCAGATAAACCGGGATATCCTGCACGTTGCTGCCAAACCAGCCCAGTACCGTATCGTTAAAGATCACTCCCTTCAGACCGAGAAACAGGCCGGTGGCGCCGAGTACCGGAACGATCGGCACGAACACGTCAGAGAGGTTTCTGATGCCCCGCTGCAGCCTGCCCGTATTCTGCCGGCTCATCTCATCTTTACTGACCTCGGCCACCTGGAACTCGTCAACAAACGCCTGGTAGACTTTGTTGACGATGCCGGTGCCGAGAATGATCTGATACTGACCTGAATTATAAAATACGCCTTTCACTTCACTAATATGGCGAATTTTTTCGTCATCAATGGATTCGCGATCTTTCACCTGTAAACGCAAACGCGTTGCGCAATGGGTGGCCGAAGCGATGTTATCCTTGCCAATAGTATTAACAATATCAACAGCGATATTTTTATATTTGTTCATTTTTAACGCATCCCTTAATGAGAATGGTCTGGTAGGGTTTCAGGGTGGAAGTCACGTTGGTGTAATTACTGAGCACTATTTCCCCGTCAGGCAGGGTAAACGGCTGCTCTTTGGCGCTGAGGTTGGTGATGGAGATAAGGCGCTCGGTGGCCGAGCTTCTTGCATAGGCGATAACGCTATCGGCAACCTCTTCCAGGGGCGTGAATGCGCCGTAAATCAGCGACCCGGGAAATTCGACATTTCTCAGGGCAATCATCTTCTTGTAGAAAGAGAATACCGAGTCGGGTCGCGCAAGCTGGCTTTGCGCGTTCAGTGACGATTCCTCAGATGACAGCGCCAGCCATGGCGTGGCGCCGTTATTAAATCCGGCATTGACCCCGTCGGACCACGGGAACGGCGTACGCGAATTATCTCTTGAGCGGCGGTTAATAAAATCCATAGCCTCTTCGGCGCTGAAGCCTTCCGCCAGTGAACGGTAATAGTTATCGTGGCTTGAGATATCATTAAATTCGCTGATTTCACTGCGGCAGAAGTTCTTCATCCCCAGCTCCTGCCCCTGATAGATGAACGGCGTGCCGTGCATAAAGAAGTACATGGCCGCCAGGGCCTTGGCGCCGGTCTCGTTCTGATAGTCAGCGTCGCGAACCAGTTTCGACAGGGCGCGAGGCTGGTCGTGATTCTCGATAAAAGTGGTGCCCCATCCCGCACGGGTGAACGCCAGCTGGCTGGCAAACATGGTTTCCCTAAACTCCTTGACGCTCCAGTCGCATTGCCTGAACCATTCTGAACCATTTTCAACGTCGATATCGGCGGCGTGGAAATCAAATATCATGTCGAAATAGCCTTCCGGCCCGATAAAGCGCTCATATTCTTCCAGCGGTACACCAGGGGCTTCACCGACGGTCACGCAATTGAATTTTTTAAAAGTCTTTTGCTTCAGTTCGTTGAGGAAAAGCTCGATGCCCGGTCGATTACGGGCCTTACTTTTAACGGAGGCCAGGCCGTCAATACCGTCTGGCGGCAGCGCGCCGAAGTCCTGATCCTTTTTGATAAAGGTAATAGCATCGATGCGGAACCCGGCGATCCCTTTAGCCAGCCACCAGTTAATCATCGCGTAGATTTCTTCGCGCAGCGCCGGGTTTTCCCAGTTCAGATCGGGCTGTTTTTTATGGAACACGTGGAGGTAGTAGGTCTCTTCGCCGGGCACTTTTTCCCACGCGCTGCCGCCAAAAATAGAACGCCAGTTGTTGGGGGCCGCGCCGTTAACCGCAGGTTTAAAAATATAGTAATCGCGATAGCGGGAATCCGGGTTCGCCAGCGCCTGGCGGAACCAGCGGTGCTCGTCGCTGGTATGATTGACCACCAGATCAATCATCACTTTTATTCCCATTTCTCCGGCCCGAGCAATCAGCTCTTTCACGTCCTGCATATTGCCAAAATCAGTGTTAACCGCGAAATAATCGGCGATGTCGTAGCCGTTATCCGCCATCGGCGATTGATAAAACGGCGATACCCAAATGAGGGTAATTCCCAGGGTTTTGAGGTAGGGGAGTTTCGCAATGATGCCGCGAATATCGCCAGTCCCGTCGTTGTTGCTGTCATAAAAACTCTTTGGGTAAATCTGATAGACGACGGATTCCTTCCACCATGCGGGCTGCTGGGGTGTATTCATCACTTCTCCTTGATATGAAATCGATACCATACTGATGTAAAAAAATTAAGCGGACGCTCTGATAATCAGTTCAGACTGCAAATCCTGCTTGTCGTACTGATAGCGGGTGCCGGCGATGAGTGCGAGCAGGCGTTCAACGGAAATTCTGCCCAGTTGCTCAATCGGCTGGCTGACGGTGGTGAGAGGGACGTTGATCATCTCCGCCACCGGCAAATTATCGAAGCCCACAACCGCAAGATCCGCCGGAACGTTAACGCCGCCGGCGGTGAGGCCGGCAATCAGGCCGCAGGCGACCTCATCGCTGCCGGCGAAAATCGCGTCGGGGCGCGCGCTGGCCTTCATCTGCAACATTTTGGCGGCGAGACCTTGTCCGTCTTTATAGGTATGCATCTGGCGGAAGATTAGCTCGGGATCGACATCCAGCTTCCCGGCCTGCATGGCGTCGATAAAACCCTGGTTTCTTCGGCTGCCGTGGCCTTTCTGTCCGAAGGTGCCCCCGGTTGAGTAGGCGATATTTTTATAGCCCTTGTTGATTAAATAGGTCACGGCGTTATAGGTCGCGCGGCGATCGTCAACCTTAACAACCGGCAGGCTGGTGGCCTCGAGGCTGGTATTACACAGCAGGATCGGGCCATATTGCTGGTATTTCTCCAGCACGTTCTTATTGCTCTCAACTGCGCACAAAATCAGGCCATCAATGATTTTTTTCTTCAGCAGGTCGAGGCAGTTCTTCTCCTCCCCGGCGCTGTCGTGGTTTTGCACGATCAGCACCGAATAGCCATTTTTACGCGCGGTGACTTCCAGCGCATCGACCAGGCTTGCGAAGAAGGGGTTGGTAATGCGGGAGATAAGCACCCCAATGCGGTGCGTTTTCACGCCGCGCATCTGTTGGGCAACGGTACTTGGCTCGTAATCAAGCGCCTTCATCGCCGCCAGGATCTTCTCTTTTTTATCATCAGATATATAGGGATGATTATTCAGGAAGCGGGAGACTGTGGTGACGGATAGCCCGGCTTTTTCTGCTACGTCTTTTATGGTTGCCATAGAATTCTTATGAAATCGATATCATAGTTCGGTAAGCTATTTTCAGCCGTCGGTTAAGTCAACTGCCATGTTTTAAAATATGATCGAACTCACAACAATTTATCTGCCGGGAGCGGCTGCGGTTATTGGGGGGCAGGGAGAGAGAGGCCACCAGGCTGACGATCGGCGAACCGCCGGGAAATTTGCTAGAAAATGTTAATGTGGCGCATAAATACCTGTTTCACCTCTCGACGTCGGGCGCCGGGCTGCCTATTATTCTTGGGTTTGTTTATTTTAAGATGTTTCCGAGGGGAGAGACGATGCGAGCTGCGTTTTTAGTTGGATGTGCCGCGTTATTACTGTCGGCCTGCAGTAGTGAACCTGTTCAGCAGGCGACAGCGGCCCACGTATCACCGGGCATGCGTGCTGCGATGAGCAGTACCGGGCAGGCAAACTGCGCGATGATTGGCGGCTCGCTGTCGGTGGCGCGTCAGCTGGACGGCTCGGCGATAGGGATGTGCGCGCTGCCTAACGGCAAGCGCTGCAGCGAGCAGGCGCTGGCCGGCGGCAGCTGCGGTAACTACTAAGCATCAGCCCCATACGGACGTCCTCTGCGGGCATCGTGCCCGCAGCGCCGACGCGCGCCAGCCGGCCCGTAGAATTAGTGAACCAGATCGGCGAGCTTATACACTAACGTCCGATCGGCGGTCGCCAGCGTCAGCTGATTTTCGGTGAGATCGACCTGTGCCCCGTCGCGCAGCATTTTGCCGAGCGTGGCGTCCAGCTCGTTAAGCTGCGGATCGGCGCACAGCATCCGGGTCATCGCCAGCTCTTTGACCTTCAGCTCGCCATCCGATACCTTGCCTTCGCCGCTAAAGCGGTTGCACATATTGCCTGAGACGAACGTCTTCTCGCCAAAGCTCAGCTCCAGCGGCTTCGTGCCGTCCTTAAGCGGCTGACCGTCGACGCTGGTCAGGATAAATCGATGATGCTGAAGCTGCTCCGCGCTGGTGGACACCTTGCTGTTATATACGCAGCCGGAAAGCAGCATTCCTGCCGCCAGCAGTGCAGCAAACTTATTCATTTTTTCTCCAGAAATATTTCACATCTTTAAGGTAGGCAGAGTGTAACTGTACTGCAGGCAAATTCTGTGGGGCTTATCTGAATGTGCCCCCCACCGGGGGAGGGCACAAAAGGAGAAGGAAATCAGACCAGCGCGTTGGCGCAGGTTTCACCGGCGTCAACCTGACGCAGGTTATCGAGGGTGGTTTGCGAAATACTGATTAACGCCTCGGCGGTGAGGAACGCCTGATGTCCGGTGAACAGCACGTTATGGCAGGCCGAGAGGCGGCGGAACACGTCATCCTGAATCACGTCATTGGATTTATCTTCGAAGAACAGATCGCGCTCGTTCTCATAGACGTCCATCCCCAGCGCGCCGATTTTCTGATGCTTCAGGGCGTCGATGGCCGCCTGCGAATCAATCAACGCGCCGCGGCTGGTGTTGATGATCATCACGCCATCCTTCATCCGATCGAATGCCGCATGGTTCAGCAGATGATAGTTCTCATCGGTCAGCGGGCAGTGCAAAGAGATCACGTCCGACTGCGCGTACAGCGTCTGCAGATCAACGTACTCGACGCCGAGATCCAGCGCGGCGGCGCTTGGGTATGGATCGAACGCCAGCAGGCGCATGCCAAATCCTTTCAGGATCCGCAGGGCCGCCACGCCGATTTTCCCGGTACCGATCACGCCAGCGGTTTTACCGTACATGGTGAAGCCGGTTAAGCCTTCGAGGGAGAAGTTGGCATCGCGGGTACGCTGATAGGCGCGGTGAATGCGGCGGTTCAGCGACATCATCATGCCGATGGCGTGCTCGGCGACCGCTTCCGGCGAATAGGCCGGCACGCGCACCACCCGCAGGCCCAGCTCTTTGGCCGCATCCAGATCGACGTTATTAAAGCCGGCGCAGCGCAGGGCGATGTACTTCACGCCGTGCGACTTCAGCTCTTCCAGCACCGGGCGGCTGCCGTCATCGTTAACGAAAATGCACACCGCCTCGCAGCCGTTGGCCGTTTTCGCGGTTTTTTCGGTTAACAGGAAATCGAAGAACTCGAGTTCAAAGCCATATGTATCATTAACATGCTGAAGGTACTTTTTATCGTACTGCTTTGTACTATACACAGCGATTTTCATAAGACTTTTCTCCAGTGATTATACCGTCACGGTAGCATATTTAAAATAATCGTACAATTCTTAAAAATTAGTTTAAATAACAGGTTATAATCATAATTCTAGAGTATATCTCTGCGCCGAGGTATCGCTTTAAAACATAATGCGTTTTTACCCCAGGCTGAAGCTAAAGGCGCCGGGCGCCAGCAGGATCAGCGGCCACAGCAGGCCGGAGCTGACGTTGGCGAGCTGAAAGCGCCAGAAAGAGGTGCCGCTGGCCCCGCTGGCGAGCGGAAGGGTGGCGCGCAGTGGAGAAAGGAAGCGGCTGAAAAATACCGCCCAGGCCCCGTGGCGGCGCAAAAACAGCTGGCTGCGGGCGAGGCGCTCGGCGCTAAGCCAGCGCAGGCGGTGGAGATGGTGCCGGTAGCGGCGTCCTGCCAGCCAGGAGAGCCAGAATCCGCCGATTGCCCCGAGCCCGGCGCTGAGCCACATTAGCAAAAAATGCCCGAGGCTGGCGGACGCGAGGGTGCCGAGCAGCAGCAGGCCGGACGTGCCGGGCACCAGCAGCGAGACGATGGCGCAGGATTTAATAAACGTCAGCAGGAACACCAGCAGCAGTAGCAGCGCATAGTGGCTCTGTGCCGACTCAATCAGCGAGTAGATAAACGCCACGCTCCCCCTCCGGCCTGCTCTGATGACGAACAGCCAGTGTGACAGGGACTGGCTAAATGAAGGCTAAATCAGCGGCGGGTCAAAAATCGTCGCGACGATGGCGGCGCAGCGGCTATTCTTAGGCAGGACGCAAACTTTAACTCACTGGTCGAACGTGCCACAATAAGCGCTACATTCGGCATATACTATTGTTGATTCAGGATATTAAGCGCCCATGAAGGGTAAATATAAAGCCGCTATCGCGCTGGTGTTAGCACTCCTTTTGCTCCCGTTGGCGCTATTGTCTACGCTGACCCACTGGGTGCCGACGCTGGCCGGGATCTGGCTCCCGGCGGGGACCCGGATCTCGCTTACCGACAGCCCGCGCCTGACGCGCACCGCGCTGCGTATCCCCGATTTACGTTACATGGTTGGCGACTGCGAGCTGGCAAGAGTCACCAATGCCGAACTTTCCCACCCTAGCCGCTGGCGCCTGCATCTCGATGAACTGGATATCAACAGCGTCTGCCTGAGCAAGCTCCCGGAGAGTGAACCCGCGCCCGGCGCACCGCGTACCCTGGCGGAATGGCAGTCCATGCTGCCCTATAGCTGGCTGACCATTGAGAACCTGCGCCTGTCGCCGTGGGAAAAATGGCAGGGGCGGCTGGTGATGTCGCTGACGCCGACGCAGCAGGATATCGGCTACAGCGGGCCGGAGGTCAGCGTGCAGGCCCGCCTGCGCGGTCAGGCGCTGACCGTCAGCGACTTCTCCGCGCGGCTGGTTGAAGGCCAGGCTCCGGTCAGGCTGGTCGGCGAGTTCCATATGCCGCTGGTGCCGGACGGTTTCCCGGTTGACGGCTATCTGCTGAGCACCTTTGAATTTCCGCAGGAGCCGGGGCTGGTTGACGCCGAGCTGGAGTGGCAGAAAAACCGCGGGCAGCTGCTGGTGACGCCGCGGGGTGAGGTGCAGCCGATGCTCGACCTGCCGTGGGAAATTACCCCCGAACGCATTGCGATTAGCGATGGTCGCTGGAGCACCGAATATGCCGGCTATCCGCTGAGCGGCCGCGTGGCGCTGGCGGTCGACGACTGGCAGCAGGGAACCGAGAATATGCAGGTCAGCGGGCGCCTGAACGTGCTGACCCAAGGGGAGGCCGGGAAGGGCAACGCGGTTCTGAACGTGGGCCCCGGCAAGCTGAGCATGGATAGCAGCGATATGCCGCTGCGGCTGACCGGCGAGGCGAAGCTCGGGGATCTTATCGTTTACGCCGCGCTGCCGGCCAGGCTGAGCGGCCCGCTCACCGCGCCGGAGCTGACTTTCCACCCCGGCGCGCTGCTGCGTTCGCGCGGGCGGGTGATTGACTCACTGAATATTGATGAAATACGCCTGCCGCTGGCGGGGGTACAGGTTACCCGGCAGGGCGTGGACGGCCGGCTGCAGGCTATTCTGCGCGCTCACGAGCAGGAGATGGGCGACTTCACGCTGCATCTTGACGGCAAGGCCGACAATTTTATGCCCGACCGCGGCCGCTGGCAGTGGCGCTACTGGGGCGACGGCCACTTCACGCCGATGCAGGCGCGTTGGGACGTGAAGGGCGCGGGAGAGTGGGTGGACAGCGCCATCGTCCTGAACAGCCTGTCCACCGGATTTGATAAGCTGCAGTACGGCACTATGTTGGTCAGCTCCCCTCGGCTGACCCTGGAACAGCCGATTCGCTGGCTGCGCGACGAACAGCATCCGAAGCTGACCGGCGCACTGTCGCTGGATGCCGGCAAAACCAGCTTTAGCAGCGGCAGCGAACTGCCGCCCTCGACGCTGAAATTTAGCCTCAACGGGCGCGACCCGACCTGGTTCCAGTTTAACGGTTCGCTGCACGCCGATAAAATCGGCCCCGTGCGGCTGGCCGGCCGCTGGGACGGCGAGCGTCTGCGCGGCCAGGCGTGGTGGCCGAAGCAGTCGCTGACCGTCTTCCAGCCGCTGCTGCCGCCGGAGTGGAAAATGAACCTGCGCGAAGGGTCGCTGTACGCCCAGGTGGCCTTCTCTGCCGCCGCCGATCAGGGCTTTGAGGCCGGCGGGCACGGGGTACTGAAAGGCGGTAGCGCCTGGATGCCGGATAATCAGATCAACGGCGTCGATTTCGTGCTGCCGTTTCGCTTCAGACAGGGGACCTGGCAGCTCGGCACCCGGCGGCCGGTTTCGCTGCGCATCGGCGAGATAATCAACCAGGTGACGGCGCGTAATCTCTCCGCCGACCTGCAGGGCTCATACCCCTGGAGCGAAAGCAACCCGCTACAGCTAAGTAACGTCAGCGTCGATATTCTCGGCGGCCAACTGACCATGCAGCAGCTGCGCATGCCGCAGCGCGATCCGGCGCTGCTGCGCCTGCGGCACATCTCCAGCAGCGAGCTGGTGAGCGCGGTGAATACCAAACAGTTCGCCATGTCCGGGGCCTTTAACGGCGCGCTGCCGCTGTGGCTGGATAATGACAAATGGATAATCAAGGACGGCTGGTTGAGCAACCCCGGCCCGATGACCCTGCGGCTCGACCAGGATATGGCCGATGCGATGGTTAAAGACAATATTTCGGCGGGCGCGGCGATTAACTGGCTGCGCTATATGGAGATCGCCCGCTCGTGGACGCGCATTAATCTCGATAATCTGGGCGTCCTGACGCTGCAGGCGACGATTAGCGGCACCAGCCGCGTCGGGGAGAGAAGTAATACGGTGCATCTCAACTACTCTCATGAAGAGAACATTTTTGACCTGTGGCGCAGCCTGCGCTTCGGCGACAACCTGCAGGCATGGCTTGAACAGAATGCGGCGCTTCCCGCTCAGCGCTGTAAGGATAAGCAACACTGTACGCCTGTTGGGACAGGCTCTAAGGAACAACGATGATAAAATTGCTAACGATGCTGCTGGCAACGACGGTACTGCTGACGGGCTGTACGCCGCGGATTGAGATTGCGGCATCGAAGGAGCCGATCACCATCAATATGAATGTCAAAATTGAACATGAGATTCATATTAAAGTGGATAAGGACGTTGAGGATCTGCTCAAGTCGCGTAGCGATCTATTCTGAGGTGGCGATGAGAAAACGACTGTTGACGACCGCCCTGGCGCTGGCGCTCTTTAGCACCTCGGCGATGGCCCTGACGCTCGGCGAGGCGCGGGAGCAGGGACGGGTTGGCGAAACGCTCAGCGGCTATCTTGCCCCGCTGCGCCAGGATCGGGAAACTCTGGATCTGGTGAAGCAGATCAACGCCGCGCGTAGCGAAGGCTATCAGCGGCTGGCGGATGATAACAACCTGCCGGTGGATGAGGTGGCGAAAATGGCCGGCCAGAAGCTGGTTACGCGGGCGCAGTCGGGTGAATACGTGCAGGGCCTGAACGGTAAATGGCTGCGTAAATAATCAGCGGCAGCGTTTGCGGTACTCTCCCGGCGAAACGCCGAAGCGCTGCTTAAAGGCGGTCGAGAAGTGGCTATGGTCGCTAAATCCCCAGCGATAGCCGATCCCCGCCAGCTTTTCATCATCGTGGGCGTTGCTCAGCGCCCTGGCGCAAAGATCCAGACGCCGGTTCTTAATATACTGGGCCACCACCAGCCCCTTATCGGCGAACAGCCGGTAGAGGCTGCGCACCGACATCCCCGTTTCGCTGGCCAGCCACTCCGGGCGCAGATGCTCCGCCTGAATCGACTCATCAATCAAAGCCATAATTTTCTGAAACTGCTTCTCCCGACGCGACGGCTGCCCATCGTGATGGTGCAGCATCGGGCGCAGCAGGCAGACGATGGCCTCCAGCGCGGCCTCGCTCTCGCTCTGCGAAAGCGCCGGGCTGCTCATGCTTTCGTGCAGCAGGCGCTGGCTTAGCTGCACCATCGGCAGGGATTTCTCCAGCCGGGTGACGACGCGGATTTCGCTCCCGCGCAGCTGCTGCTCCAGCAGCTGGCGGGGCAGCAGCAGCGACGCCTGGCGCGAGGTTTGCTGCCAGAAGATAGAGCAGGGGCGGGAGGCATCGATCAGCGTGATATCGCCCGCTTCCAGCACCACCTGACGATCGTCCTGCTCAATGGCCGCCTGGCCGGAGAGCTGGAACACGGTATAAAACCAGGCATCGTTATCGCGCTTGATTTCGTTGCGGGTGCGGTACAGATTGACGCCGCGCGCGGTGACGGTGCTGACCTTGAGATTGCCGGCATAGCTGGCATCTATCTCCCCGTGAAAGTCGCTGTCCAGGGGACGCGCGGCAAAATGTCCGCAGACCTGATTGATTTTCGCCAACCAGTGCTGGTAGTCCTGTCCGTTATCTGCCGCCGCCATAGCTCGTCTCTTGTAATAATAATGTTTTCGCATTGTTGCATTTACGCTGTGCCAAACAAGAGCGAAGCGCGGAGTATATGAAAGAACTATTACCTGAGGCACATTTTTGCCCGCGCAATATGCCTAATTGCGGCGGCTGTCACAGCGGCAAAAACGAATGTCACAGAGAAAAAAGCGTGCAGCCTGAGCGCGTCGTAGACTGAATTCACGATCCGTAAGGAATAAGGAAGCGATATGTCCACAGCACAGGTAGCGCTGCTTGCCAGCGTACAGCAGTTTTTAGACCGGCAGCATGGCGTGTATATCGACGGCAGCCAGCAGGCGGCGCAGAGCGATAAGCGGCTGACCGTCTGGAATCCGGCGACCGGAGAGGCCATCGCCAGCACGGCGGATGCCGGCGCCGCGGACGTCGATCGCGCCGTGATGTCGGCGTGGCGCGCGTTTGTCTCCCGCAGCTGGGCCGGACGTACCCCGGCCGATCGTGAACGTATTTTGCTGCGCTTTGCCGACTTGGTGGAGCAGCACGGCGAGGAGCTGGCGCAGCTGGAGACGCTGGAACAGGGCAAATCGATTAACATCTCCCGCGCCTTTGAAGTCGGCTGCACGCTGAACTGGATGCGCTATACCGCCGGGCTGACCACCAAGATCAGCGGCCGCACGCTGGACGTGTCGATTCCGTTCCCGCAGGGCGCGCGCTACCAGGCGTGGACCCGCAAGGAGCCGGTCGGGGTGGTGGCGGGGATCGTGCCGTGGAACTTCCCGCTGATGATCGGCATGTGGAAGGTGATGCCGGCGCTGGCGGCAGGCTGCTCCATCGTGATTAAGCCCTCGGAAACGACGCCGTTGACCCTGCTGCGCGTGGCGGAACTGGCGAGCGAAGCCGGCGTGCCGGATGGCGTATTTAACGTGGTCACCGGCAGCGGGGCGGAGTGCGGCGCGGCGTTAACCTCGCATCCGCAGGTGGCAAAGGTGAGCTTTACCGGCTCGACGGCGACCGGCAAACAGATTGCCCGCGTGGCCGCCGACCGGCTGACCCGCGTAACGCTTGAGCTGGGCGGCAAAAACCCGGCCATTGTCCTGAAAGACGCCAATCCGGAGTGGGTGATTGAAGGGCTGATGACCGGCAGCTTCCTCAATCAGGGGCAGGTGTGCGCCGCCAGCTCGCGGATCTATATCGAAGCGCCGCTGTTCGATACCCTGGTGAGCGGCTTTGAGCAGGCGGTGAAGTCGCTACAGGTCGGTCCGGGAATGCTGGAGTCAACCCACATTAACCCGGTGGTCTCCCGGGCGCACTGCGACAAAGTCGCCGCCTATCTCGATCAGGCGCGGCAGCACAATGCGGAGCTAATTACCGGCAACAGCGGGCCGGACGGCAAGGGCTACTACATTGCGCCGACGCTGGTGATTAACCCCGATGCCGGGCTGCGGCTCAGCAGAGAGGAGGTCTTTGGCCCGGTAGTGAACCTGGTGCGCGTCGCCGATGGCGAAGAGGCGCTGCGTCTCGCCAACGACAGCGACTTTGGCCTGACGGCCAGCGTCTGGACCGGCGATTTGAGCCAGGCGCTGAGCTACACCGAGCGCCTGCAGGCGGGCACGGTATGGGTCAACAGCCATACGCTTATCGACGCCAACCTGCCGTTTGGCGGCATGAAGCAGTCCGGCACCGGGCGCGACTTCGGCCCGGACTGGCTGGATGACTGGTGTGAAACGAAATCGGTCTGCGTGCGCTATTAGCCGCTGAGCCCGGCGCCTGCAATCCGGCTACCGGCGCGGATTACAGGCGCGGTATCGCCCTAACGCCCATCTTTGCTCTCCGGCAATAGTGGCAATCACCGCTAATACCGTGAATAAAAGCAATAAAGAGCGTCGGCGCTTTTTTTCACTTTTTTATACCAGAAAATTATATTTTCCTCATATCCGGCGCAGGTTTTAAATATAGCCTCCAGCTTTTGCGGCTGGCTTAATGAATTTATTTTGCATAAATCGTTCACCACGACGGCCGGTGAGTTGCTGTCCTCATGACGATCCCCGTAATAACGTTGACTTGATTGGCGTGCCAGCCAAATGCTCCGTCGGCACCTGCTGCTAAACAACCCGGGAGTCGCCGGGCGTTTTTTAATTGTTCTCCTGAACCGATTACAGTCTGCTATTTTTAATTTGTTAAACCCACCCCTTCTAACACGGCCTGTCGATGAGGTTCATATGAACTTACTGGTCTTTTGTGACGGTACCTGGAATACGCCCCAGCAGCTTGATGACGGCAAACCCGCGCCGACGAACGTGGTCAAACTGCGCAACGCCGTGGCGGAAAATAGCGGCCAGCGCGTTTATTATCATCCCGGCGTTGGCACCGACGGCGGCATGGTCGATCGTTATATTGGCGGCGGCATAGGCGACGGTCTGGATAAAAATATTATTAGCGCCTATTACTGGCTGGCGACCAACTATCGACCCGGCGATAAAATATGGTTATTTGGCTTTAGCCGCGGGGCTTATACGGTAAGAAGCCTTGGAGGAATGATTTCACGCTGCGGTTTATTAAATGCCGGCGGAGCCGGAACCGGCGACGACAAAGTCTGGGAGGACATCAACGATCTGTTCAGCCTTTACCGACGGCCGGCGGCCAGCGCGCCGGCGGTGATTGCCAGCGTCGGGCGGCCTTTCTATGAGGTCGCCACGGGAAATCCCACCAAAGAGAGCGTGCCGATCTATTTTATTGGCGTCTGGGAAACGGTGGGCTCGCTGGGGATCCCTGACGATCTGGCCTTAGCCAACCTGCTGGACGACCCGAAAAAGTATGCGTTCCACGATACCTCCTTGAGCCCGATCGTCAAAAACGCCCGCCACGCGCTGGCGCTGGACGAGCAGCGGCAAAGCTTTATCCCGACGCTGTGGGATAACGTGGCGGCAAACCCGCGGGTGAAGCAGCGCTGGTTCGTCGGCGTGCACTCGGACGTTGGCGGCGGCTACGCGCAGTGCGGACTATCGGATATCCCTCTGCAGTGGATGATGTCCGAAGCGCGCGATCTCGGCCTTGAGCTGCACCCTGATATCGCTACCCAGCTCAGGCCCGACGCTCAGGGCCTGCTGCACGATTCGGTGACCGGGGTGTTTAAGCTGCTGCACACCTGCCCGCGCGGGGTGCCGCAGATTGTGGCAGGCAGCGCCGATATTGATGACAGCGTTGTGCGGCGTCAAAGCCAGCCTTCGCTGCTCCACGGAAGCTACCGGCGCCTCAGGGCGCTGACGTCCGGGCATCCGGTGACGCTTGACGTCTTTGCCCGTGAACGCTGGAACGAAACCGGAGTTTGGCTGGAGGCGGGCGTCGAGTACCGGTTCAGCGCTTCGGGAAAATGGATGGACAGCTCGATTCCCTGCGATGCCGACGGCACCGACGACGGGAAGTTTTATCCCGGCGAGGCGGCGCAGATCCTGGCTTCCGTAACCGATAAGCTGGAGATGCTGTGGAAAGGGGCGACGAAAAATCAGGACGTCGATTTTTGGCTGAGCAGACGCGTTGGCACGGCGCCGTGGTTCGCGTTAATTGGCGTGGTCGCCAATAGCGCCGCCGCCGCGCCTGCCGTTCCTCAGCAGCTGCATCAGATCTTTGTCATTGGCAGCGAATGTCGCTTTACGCCGGCCAGGAGCGGCTATTTATACGCCTGGGCCAACGACGCCTGGCAGATGTACGATAACAACCGCGGCAGCGTCTCCCTGACCATCAGCCGTTAAACCGGCCCCGGGCCGTGAATAATCGTTTTCTGCGGACCGGGACTTGCTGAAGGCGGTGATTTGTCGCTACTGTTTGTTTTCTCTTCTCGCCGTCAGGGCGGGAAATACCCATCAGGAGGCGATAGTCATGTCGAAGCAACCTGCAGTTGCGCTTATTGGCCCCGGCGCCATCGGTACCACCATCGCGGCTGCGCTGCATGAGGTCGGCCGTACGCCGGTGGTTTGCGGGCGTACCGCTCATCAGCAGCTATCGCTGCGTTTCGACGGCGGACAGATTAGCGTGCCCGGACCGGTGCTGACCGATCCTGCGGCTATTGCGCGCCCGTTCGATCTGGTTTTCGTTGCGGTAAAGGCGACGCAGATTGACGGTATTGCCGCATGGCTGACGGCGCTGTGCGATAAAAATACGCTGGTATGCGTGCTGCAAAACGGCGTTGAACAGCAGGAGCAGTTTGCCGCCAGGGTTGCGGGGGCCGCGGTGCTGCCTGCCGTGGTGTGGTTTCCGGCGCTGCGGGAAGCTGACGCCTCCGTGTGGCTGCGCGCGGCCCCGAGGCTGACGCTACCCGACACCGCGCAGGCCAGGCTGGTGCAGGAAGCGCTGCGCGGGACCCGCTGCGCCGTGGATCTGGCCGCTGATTTCACCACCGTGGCGTGGCGCAAGCTGCTGCAGAACGCCGTCGCCGGCCTGATGGTGCTGGCGGGGCGTCGCGCCGGCATGTTTGCCCGGGAGGATATTACCGGCGTGGCCTTAGCCTATCTGCGCGAATGCCTGAGCGTTGCGCGCGCCGAGGGCGCACTATTAAGCGATAGCGTGCCGCAGGAGATCGTTGAGGTCTTTCACCGCGCGCCGGCCGATCTGAGTACCTCCATCCTGATCGACCGCGAGGCCGGGCTGCCGCTGGAGTGGGATATCCGCAACGGCGTGGTGCAGCGACGCGGGCGCCAGCACGGCATCCCGACGCCGCTGAGCGATCTTATCGTACCGCTGCTGGCCGCCGCCAGCGACGGGCCGGGCTGAGGGACACAATGACCGCAGGAATTCGAGGCGCAGACTCTGCTATTATCCTGCTTTTATTGTGCCGTGCGGAATATGCTCAACCACGCCATCTGCTACCATCGTTACGGGCCGCCTGAGCGCGTGCTGACCCTGCAAACGCAGCCTCTGCCGGCGCTGGCGGTGGGGAAAGTACGCGTGCAAATGCGCTATGCGCCGCTTAATCCTTCCGATCTCATCCCCGTCACTGGCGCCTACCGCCACCGCACGACGCTTCCCGCCGTTGCCGGCTATGAAGGGGTGGGCGTGGTGGTCGCAGCATCGCCGGACTCGGGCGCTGCGCCCGGCCAGCGCGTGCTGCCGCTGCGCGGCGAAGGAACCTGGCAGAGCTATCTGGATATCGCCGGGGAGTGGCTGGTGCCGGTGCCGGACGGGATTGACGACAGGCTCGCCGCGCGGGGCTATATCAATCCCCTGACCGCGCTGCTGATGCTCAGACGCTGGCCGGTGGCGGGGAAGAATATCGTGCTGACCGCCGCCGCCTCATCCTGCGCCAGCCTGCTGGGCCAGTGGGCGCTGCGGATGGGCGCGCGTTCGGTGTGCGGGGTGATTCGTTCCGCGCAGCATCGCGCCGGGCTGGAGCGGCAGGGGGTTTATCCGCTGATGACGACGGATCGCGGCATGCTCGGTCAGGTGCTCCAGCAGACCGATCTGCTGTTTGATGCGGTGGGCGGCGAGTCGTCCAGCGAGATGCTGGCTATGTTGCCGGCATCTTCGACGCTGATCTCCTACGGCCTGCTTTCCGGCGCGCCGCTGATGCAATCGCGCGACGGCGCGCGGGTGAGTAAATTTCATCTGCGCGAGGCGCTGCCGGCGTCAGGCGTCGATGAGTGGCGGGCGGCGTTTAGCGACATCTGGCGGCTGTTGCCTCAGACCATCATGCCCGCGGCGCAGGTGCTGCCTTTTCAGCGCTGGCAGGAAGCCATCGTCGCCAGCCGCCGGCAGGGAAGAGAGAGCAAAATCCTGCTCGATTTCAGTTAGCCCCGGAAGGCTCTCTCCGGGTTGCCGTAGATATAGATAACGCCGCCGGAGTCCTCTCCGGCGGCGCTGCGGTTACTTCTTCTTCTCGCCGAGAGTCGGGGTTTCGTCGAAGAAGTTCCACGGCTTCAGCAGCGCGTGGGCCCATTCGGTAGGCATAATCGGCCACTCTTCGGCGCGCGCCACGTGGGTGGTGCCGGTGGTTATCCACACCACGTCATCATGGTTGTCCAGCGACTCGTTATCTTTCGCGTACTGACCAAGGCCGGTATCGTGAATCGAACGGTTAGGATACTTGCCTTCCGGGTAGCGCTCTTCCTGATGATAGCGGGTGACCCACAGCTGCTTATCCATAAAGCTCAGACGATGATAAATCCACTCATCGGGGGCAAACTTGGCGCCGGTCGCCACCGGATGCGTCCCGCCGGCGTAAGGGATTATCTGGTACGACACCGGGTTGCCCATCCGGTTTTCTTTCGTGGTGTTGCTCAGCAGGCGGATCGTGCCCGGATCAAATTTCTGCGCCGCTTTCTGTTCCGTATCGATGGCGTACTGGTTAATCTGCATGGTGCTGGTCCGCGGGCCGCCGGCGGTATTCGGCTTCACTTCCGGGTCCATCGCCACCAGGCTGTTATTCTCGCCGTCGACGTCGAGATCCAGGCGGAAGTTGTAGATATGCTGATGGGTGGTGCCGACGATATTATGGTCGATCAACGTCCCGTAGCGGGTATCCTCCTTGGCGCTCGGATCGTGCATGGTCTTCGCCAGTACGCCCTTCACGGCTTCAATCCCGGTGGCTCCCGCATCGATGCCGATGGTGCCGTTCTCGTGGAATACCCAGTCAAAGATGTAGTCATAGTTGCCGACGGTGCTGATCCAACGAACCACCAGCTCGCGGCGCTCGGTGCTGACGTTGGGCTGACCCATCTCCTGATGCTTATATTCAGGCCCGGCATAGCGTTCGAAGATCGCCACGGCGCGTGGGATGGTGGTTGGTGCGCCGGTATAGTCGGCGATGGTTTCATCCAGCAGCACCGAGTTGGCCGGGGCGTCTTTGCCGCGCACGATAGGCGAGGTTAGGGTGCCCATACCGTAATCACCGGAGTCGAGATAGGCCTTAAAGTACCAGCCCACGTCCGGATCGCCGTACGGGACAATCATCCCGCCGAGGGAGCCTTCGTACATCACCTGGCGCTTTTTACCGTTGTCGTTATAGGTCACAGTGGACAAAATCGGCCCGACGCGCGAGTTCAGCCGCAGGTGGAAATCCCAGTTCTGCCAGTGGATCATGTCGCCGGTAATGGTGTAGTTTTTGCCCTCCGGCTCGGTGATATCCAGCGGCTTGACCGCCGGCTTCACGCGGTCGCGGCCGTCGTAAGGGCGGGACTCCATCGGCACCGGGATCACCGGACCTTCCTCAATCTTGATGATTTTCTTCTGCTCAAGGTCGACCACCGCCACCAGGTTCTCAATCGGGTGCGCCCAGTAGTTGCCGTCGCCGGTATCCAGATAGCTCACCACCTTCAGCAGTCGCGCGTCCTGTTTCAGGCCATCTTTGCCGTCAAAGTAGCCGACGGTCAGCGGAGTGGTAATCACCTTTTTGGTGTCGGTGATGCCGTGCTTTTTCAGCACCGCGGCAAACTCATCGCTGGCGTTGATGATGTTTTGCACGCTGGCGAAGTCGTCGAGCAGCACCATGCCGTGGGCGTCTTTAATCGCTTTCCACGAGAGGATTTTCTTGTTCTGTAAATCGACCACGCTCTCGATAACGTGCTTACCGTCGAGCATCACCACGTCGGCGGTGCGCGGGGCGTCCACGGCGGTGCCGTTCAGGGCGAAAGCCCACACCGCCGCTTTATCCGGCTCGTGCAGGGAGATTTCGGTGAAGCGCGTATTCGGCTTGAACTCCGGCGCCGCTTTGACGATGGTGACCGCTTCGCTGATTTCCGCCGAGGTTAAGGAGTTGAGCGGGTGGGGGCGTTTTTCAACCTGGAAGGTTTGATCGAGGCCGGACTGGAACACGTCGTTGATAAAGGTCTCGGAAACCCACGCTTTCCCCTCTTTCATCACTACCGGAACCTGCAGGTTAAGCGGCTTGCCGTTGACGATGGCCGTTTTGGCGCCGGGTTTCACTTTGACATAGGCGCCGTCTTTGATCAGCGTAAACATTTGGGCATAGTCGTCCCACTGCACGTCGGCGCCAAACTCCTGCAGCGTCTTGTCCATCGGAACCATATGCGCTTCGCTACCGTGCGCCAGTACCGGCGTCTGCCAGGCGCAAAACAGGGCGACAGCCAGGGCCAAAGCCGTTTTACGCGGGGAAAGAATCGAGCCGTTTGCCATTGTGACCTCGTCTTATTGTTGTGTTGTGCCTTGCCGCTGCGAAAGTCGGCTTCAGTAGCACTAAGCTATCAGCGCCGGGCCATCAGGCGTTTGTTTGCTCTTGCCAGGTTGTTTGTCAGATTTGCCAGTTATGCCCCGGGCAGGGCGTAGCGGCCATGTTCCGGGGCGATGGAGCGGTTGATTTGCCGTCAGGCCGGGAAATCGCCGAGCTGGCGGGCAACGAGGGTCAGAATGGAGTAGAGCGCCACCGGCTGCTGGTGCTGGTTAAAAATCTCAACCGCCCACTCGACGACGCCGGTGGCTTGCTCTTCCGCCGTACGCTGGCGCTTGACCGTTTTGCGCTTGCAGGTCAGGCGCACCTGGATGGTGTCTCCCGGCTTCACCGGCTCGATAAAGCGCAGGTTTTCCATGCCGTAGTTGGCGATAACCGGCCCGACGCCGGCGTCGACGAACAGCCCGGCGGCCGCGGAGATCAGGAAATAACCGTGCACCACGCGCTCGCCGAAAATCGACTCGGCGGCGGCAATCTTATCCATGTGGGCGTAGAAGTGGTCGCCGCTCAGGCAGGCAAAATTGACGATATCCGCCTCGGTCAGCGTGCGGCGCGGCGTCAGCAGGCTGTCACCGGGCTGGATCTCTTCGAAATATTTGCGGAACGGATGGATGCGGTCCTCAGCCACCTGCGCGCCGCGAACCCACTGTCTGGAGATGGCGGCCAGCATGGTCGGGCTGCCCTGAATCGCCGTGCGCTGCATATAGTGCTTCACCGAGCGCAGGCCGCCGAGCTCCTCGCCGCCTCCCGCCCGGCCCGGCCCGCCGTGAACCAGCTGCGGTAGCGGAGAGCCGTGGCCGGTGGACTCGGCGGACGACTCTTCGTTGAGGATCTGAATACGGCCGTGGCAGCGGGCGGCGGCGAGAATAAATTCTCGCGCCAGCTCGCCGCTGGCGGTGACCAGCGTCGCCACCAGGCTACCTTCGCCCGCCCGGGCGAGGGCCAGGGCGTGCTCGCGGTTTTGGTACGGCATCAGGGTTGCTACCGGGCCGAAGGCTTCGATGGCGTGCACCGCCGGGGTTTCATCCGGCTGCGGGCAGAACAGCAGCGCCGGCGGGAAAAAGGCCCCGGCGGCGCTGAGATCCGCCCGGCCGCCGAGGAGGATTTCGCAGCCGGCCGCAATCAGCTTATTGACGTTCTCCTGCACGTCCCGACGCTGCTCGCCGTTCACCAGTGCCCCCATCTTGACGCCTTCCTGCGCCGGATCGCCAACCACCACCTTCTGCAGGCGAGCGATCAGCGCCTCGCTCACCGCGTTGATCTGCGCCTGCGGCACGATGATCCGGCGGATAGCGGTACATTTCTGCCCGGCTTTGGCGGTCATTTCGCGCACCACTTCGCGAATAAACAGCGCGAACTCCGGCTGCTCCGGGGTGATGTCGTCGCCCAGCACGCAGCAGTTCAGCGAGTCGGCCTCCATGGTGAAGGGGATGGATTTCGCCACCAGGTTCGGGTGCACGCGCAACTGCTGGCCGGTAGCGGCGGAGCCGGTGAAGGTCACCACGTCCTGGCTGTCGAGATGGTCGAGCAGATCCCCCGCGCCGCCGCAAATCAGGCTGATGGCGCCTTCCGGCACCAGGCCGCTGTCAGCGATAGATTTCACCATCGCCTGGGTCAACTGAGCGGTGGCGGTGGCCGGTTTGACGATCGCCGGCATCCCGGCCAGCCACGTGGGCGCCAGCTTTTCCAGCATCCCCCAGCAGGGGAAGTTAAAGGCGTTGATGTGTACCGCCACGCCGGACTTTGAGGTCAGCACGTGGCGGGCGGCGAAGCCTCCCTGTTTTGATAGCGGAATCAGCTCATCTTCCGGCCACAGGTTATCGTCCGGCAGCTCCCGGCTGCCCAGCCCGGCGTAGGTAAACAACGTGCCGATGCCGCCTTCGATATCGACCCAGCTGTCGGCGCGGGTCGCCCCGGTTTGTGCCGAAATGGCGTAAAAGTCGGCCTTATGATCCAGCAGGTGTTTGGCCACCGCCTTGAGCATCGCGCTGCGCTCAATAAAGGTCATAGCCTGCAGCGCTTTGCCGCCGCGCTCGATGGCAAAGCGGCGCGCCTGCGCCATATCCAGCCCTTCGCTGGTGACGTCCCACAGCGCCTCGCCGCTGATGGCGTGGTGAATAGTACGGGTGCGGCCCCGGCCGGTCTGCCAGGCGCCGGATAAGTAGCTGGCTAACTGCTGCATCGCGAATCTCCAGATGTGTTACGTGAAATATCTATAAATAGTTATTTTATGAATCATTAAATGCAAGCCTATATTTAATAATTTATTAACATTGTGATCGATGATGCCGTAAGGGTGGGCTGTATGTTGCTGTATTTACGCTGGTTACGGAATGTTTTGCGGCGATCGTCACAAAAAGAACAAACAAAATTTGTGGTTTTATTTAACCTGAGTGTAACTTTTATAAAACAAAGTGATTCATAAAAACTGATTTGTTGAATTTATAGGAATCATAAAGGTGATGACGTGACAGAACAACAACGCTTTGACCAGCGCATCGCGCAGGATACGGCCATCGAACCGCAGGACTGGATGCCCGATGCCTATCGCCAGACGCTGATCCGCCAGATTGGCCAGCACGCGCACTCCGAAATCGTCGGCATGCTGCCGGAAGGGAACTGGATCACCCGTGCGCCGACCCTGCGCCGCAAGGCGATCCTGCTGGCAAAAGTGCAGGATGAGGCCGGCCACGGCCTCTATTTATACAGCGCGGCGGAAACCCTCGGCTGCGCCCGGGAAGATCTCTATCAGAAGATGCTCGACGGGCGGATGAAGTACTCCTCCATTTTTAACTACCCCACGCTGAGCTGGGCGGATATCGGCGTGATCGGCTGGCTGGTGGACGGCGCCGCCATCGTCAACCAGGTCGCCCTGTGCCGCACCTCCTACGGCCCCTATGCCAGGGCGATGGTCAAAATCTGCAAAGAGGAGAGCTTCCATCAGCGCCAGGGATTTGAAGCCTGCATGGTGCTGGCCCAGGGCAGCGATGAGCAGCGGCAGATGCTGCAGGACGCGATCGACCGCTTCTGGTGGCCGGCGCTGATGATGTTTGGCCCCAGCGATGACAGCTCGCCCAACAGCGCGCGCAGCATGGCGTGGAAGATCAAGCTGCACTCCAACGACGAGCTGCGCCAGCGCTTTATCGACAACACCGTGCCGCAGGTGGCGATCCTCGGCATGCGAGTACCGGACCCCGATTTGCAGTTTGACGAAGCCAGCGGACATTACCGCTTCGGCGAAATCGACTGGCAGGAGCTTCACGAGGTGATCAGCGGCCGCGGGATCTGCAACCACGAACGGCTGGCCGCCAGGCGTAAAGCCTGGGAAGAGGGGGCGTGGGTGCGGGAAGCCGCGCTGGCCCATGCGCAAAAACAACACTCCCGCGACGCGGCGTAAGGAGAAGCATGATGAGCAACGTTTACTGGCCGTTATATGAAGTTTTTGTCCGCAGCAAACAGGGACTCTCGCATCGCCACGTGGGGAGCCTGCACGCCGCCGACGACCAGATGGCGCTGGAAAACGCCCGCGACGTCTATACCCGCCGCAGCGAAGGCTGTTCGCTGTGGGTGGTGAAGGCCAGCGAAATTATCGCTTCGCAGCCGGAAGATCGCGGCGAATTCTTTGACCCGGCGGAGAGCAAAATCTACCGCCATCCCACCTTCTACAGCGTGCCGGACGGCATGGAACATATGTGAGGCAGCGATGAATAACCTGAATCCCGTTGCAACCTATGCCCTGCGTCTGGGCGATAACGGCCTGGTGCTGGCCCAGCGTCTGGGGGCGTGGTGCGGCCACGCGCCGGAGCTGGAGATCGACCTGGCGCTGGCCAATATCGGCCTCGACCTGCTCGGCCAGGCGCGTAACTTTCTCAGCTACGCGGCGGAGCTGGCGGGGAGCGGGGACGAAGACACCCTGGCCTTTGGCCGCGACGAGCGTCAGTTTCACAACCTGCTGCTGGTGGAGCAGCCGAACGGCAGCTTCGCCGACACCATCGCCCGCCAGCTTTTTATCGACGCCTGGCACGTAGAGCTGTTCACCCGCCTGGCGGAGAGCCGCGATGCGCAGCTTGCCGCCATCGCCGCCAAGGGGCTGAAGGAGGTGCGCTATCACCTGCGTTTCAGCCGCGGCTGGCTCGAACGGCTGGGCAACGGCACGCCGCTCTCGGCGCAAAAAATGCAGCAGGCGGTTGAGGGCCTGTGGCGCTTTACCGGCGAACTGTTTATGGCCGACGCGCTGGAGCTGAGCCTGGTCGAGCAGGGGATTGCCGTCGACCCGCGCGAGCTTCAGGGGCCGTGGCAGAGCGCGGTGCATACCGCGCTGCTGGAGTCGGGTCTGCAGATCCCCGAGGAGGCGGCGTTTCGCAGCGGCGGCAAGCAGGGTTTGCACAGCGAACACCTCGGACCGATGCTCGCGGAGATGCAGTATCTGCAGCGCGCCTATCCCGGCCAGCGCTGGTAGCAGGAGGTGGCTATGCAACGACTGACCGCGATCGCCCCCGCCGACGTTCACGCTATCTGGGCCCTGCTCAGCGCGATCCCCGACCCGGAAGTGCCGGTGCTGACCATTACCGACCTCGGAATGGTGCGCAGCGTGGCGCCGCGCGGCGAGGGCTGGGTGATTGGCTTTACGCCGACCTACTCTGGCTGCCCGGCAACGGAGCACCTGCTGGGCGAGATCCGCGCGGCGATGGCCCGCCACGGCTACGCGCCGGTGCATATCGTCCTGCAGCTTGACCCGCCGTGGACCACCGACTGGATGAATCAGGCGGCCCGCGAGCGCCTGCGCCAGTACGGGATCAGCCCGCCGCAGGGGCACGCCTGCCATGCCGGTATGCCGCAGGAGGTGGTTTGCCCGCGCTGCGGCAGCCTCCACACCTCGCTGATTAGCGAATTCGGTTCTACTGCCTGCAAGGCGCTCTACCGCTGCGACAGCTGCCGTGAACCCTTTGATTACTTTAAATGTATTTGAGGTTGCCATGACGACGTTTCATTCGCTTACCGTCGCGAAAGTGGAGCCGGAAACCCGCGATGCGGTGACCATTACCTTTGCGATCCCCGACGCGCTGCAGACCGAGTACGCCTTCCGTCCCGGCCAGCACTTGACCGTGAAAGCCCGCCTCGGCGGGGAAGAGCTGCGGCGCTGCTACTCCATTTGCCGCAGCCGCTCCCCGGCCGAAATCAGCGTGGCGGTGAAGGCCATCGACGGCGGCCGCTTCTCACGCTATGCGCAGCACGATATCCACCAGGGTATGGCCCTGGAGGTGATGGTGCCGCAGGGCCATTTTGGCTACCAGCCGCAGGCCGAACGCCGCGGCGAATACCTGGCGATTGCCGCCGGTTCCGGCATTACGCCGATGATGGCGATTATCGGCGCCACGCTCGCCACCGAAACGCAGAGCCGCTTCACCCTGATTTACGGCAACCGCAGCAGCCACAGCATGATGTTTCGCCAGGCGCTGGCGGACCTGAAAGATCGCTACCCGCAGCGGCTGCAGGTGGTGCACCTGTTTAGCCAGGAGTCAATGGACAGCGACCTGCTGCAGGGGCGCATCGACGGCGCTAAGCTGCGTGCGCTCTCCGGCCGGCTGCTGGACTTCAGCCGCTTCGACGAGGCCTTTATCTGCGGCCCGGCGCTGATGATGGATGAAGCGGAAGCCGCGCTGGGGGAGCTCGGGATGGCGGCGCACAGCATTCATCTTGAACGCTTTAATACCCCGGGCAGCAGCGTTAAGCGCGCGACCGGCGTGCAGGCCGGGGGCCGAACCGTCACCATTCGCCAGGACGGCCGCGATCGGCTGGTGGCCCTCAGCGCGGAAGATGACAGCATTCTCGACGCGGCGCTGCGCCAGGGGGCGGATCTGCCGTTCGCCTGCAAAGGCGGCGTCTGCGCTACCTGCAAATGCAAGGTGCTGCGCGGGGAAGTGGCGATGGCGGCAAACTACAGCCTCGAAGCGGACGAGCTGGCGGCCGGCTACGTGCTCAGCTGCCAGGCGCTGCCGACCAGCGGCGACGTGGTGGTGGATTTTGACGCCCGGGGGATGGCATGAGCGAACTGCTGATTACCCGCCACGGGCGGGTGCTGCACCTGACTCTCAACCGCCCGCAGGCGCGCAATGCGCTCAATAATGCGCTGCTGACCCGGCTTGCCGAGGCGCTGGAAGCCGCGGCGGCCGACCCGGACATTAGCGTCTGCATGATTAGCGGCGGCCAGCGCGTGTTTGCCGCCGGCGCCGACCTTAACGAGATGGCGGAAAAAGATCTCCCGGCCACGTTCGATGATCTTCGCCCTCGCCTGTGGGCGCGAATTGACGCCTTCAGCAAGCCGCTGATTGCGGCCGTGAACGGCTACGCCCTCGGCGCGGGCTGCGAGCTGGCGCTGCTCTGCGACCTGGTGGTCGCGGGGGATAACGCCCGCTTCGGGGTGCCGGAAATCACCCTCGGCATGATGCCCGGCGCGGGCGGTACCCAGCGGCTGATCCGCTGCGTCGGCAAGGCGCTGGCCAGCCGCATGGTGCTGAGCGGCGAAACGATCGACGCCCGGCGGGCGCAGCAGGCCGGTCTGGTGAGCGATATCTATCCGCCGGCGTTAAGCGATGAGTATGCCCTCAAGCTGGCAGCGACCATTGCCCGCCACTCGCCGCTGGCGCTGCGGGCGGCGAAGCAGGCGCTGCGCCAGGCGCAGGAGGTGGGGCTGCAGGCCGGTCTCCAGCAGGAGCGTCAGCTGTTTACGCTGCTCAGCGCGACGGAAGATCGTCGCGAAGGCATCGACGCCTTTTTACAAAAACGTACCCCGCAATTTAAAGGACGCTAATCGTGGAAGCTTTTATTCTCAGCACCGTAGAACAGGGCGTGATGACGATTACCCTTAACCGTCCGGATCGCCTGAACAGCTTTAATGACGTGATGCATCAGCAGCTCGCCGAGTGCCTGACCCAGGCCGAACGCGACGACAGCGTGCGCTGCCTGCTGATTACCGGCGCCGGGCGCGGCTTTTGCGCTGGCCAGGATCTGAACGACCGCAACGTTGACCCCAGCGGCCCGGCGCCGGATCTGGGGCTGTCGGTGGAGCGCTTCTATAACCCGCTGGTGCGCCGCCTGGCGGCGCTGCCGAAGCCGGTGATTGCGGCGGTTAACGGCGTGGCGGCCGGGGCCGGGGCAACTCTGGCGCTGGGCTGCGACCTGGTGCTCGCCGCGCGATCCGCCAGCTTCGTAATGGCCTTCAGCAAGCTTGGGCTGGTGCCCGACTGCGGCGGCAGCTGGTTTCTGCCGCGGATCGCCGGACGCGCCAGGGCGATGGGGCTGGCGCTGCTGGGCGAGAAGCTCAGCGCCGAACAGGCCGCCCAGTGGGGGATGATCTGGCAGCTGGTGGAGGACGCCGAGCTGGCGGACACCAGCCTTCAGCTGGCCCGTCATCTGGCGACGCAGCCGACCTTCGGCCTCGGCCTGATTAAGCAAGCCCTGCTGGCTGCGGAAACCAACGGCCTTGATGCCCAGCTTGACCTGGAACGCGACTACCAGCGCCTGGCCGGACGCAGCGCCGACTACCGCGAAGGCGTGAGCGCTTTCCTCGCCAAACGTCCTCCACTGTTCAGCGGGAAATAGCCTATGAGCACAACACTGCATACCGTTGCCGTGATCGGCGGCGGCACTATGGGCTCAGGAATCGCGGAGGTCGCCGCCGGCGCCGGACATCAGGTGCTGCTCTACGATATCGCCGGCGATGCGCTAACCTGCGCGGTGGACGGTATTCGCCAGCGGCTGGCCTCGCGCGTCGCGCGCGGCAGGCTGACGGCAGAGCAGGCCGAGGCGCTGCTGGCCCGCATCGTGCCGACGACGGAACTGGCCGCGCTGGCGCCGGCGCAGCTGGTGATTGAAGCGGCTTCCGAACGTCCTGAGATCAAAAAAGCGCTGTTCAGCCAGCTGGCGGAGATCTGCTCGCCCTCCGCGCTGCTCACCAGCAACACCTCCTCGATTTCGATTACCGCGATTGCCGCCGGGGTGAAGCACCCGGAGCGCGTGGCCGGCCTGCACTTCTTTAACCCGGCGCCGGTGATGCGGCTGGTGGAAGTGGTCAGCGGCCTGGCCACCTCGCCGGAAGTGGTTGAACAGCTGTGCCGGTGCGTTAGCGCGTGGGGTAAGCAGCCGGTGCGCTGCCGCTCAACGCCGGGGTTTATCGTCAATCGCGTGGCGCGCCCGTTCTACGCCGAAGCCTGGCGGGCGCTGGAGGAGCAGGTGGCTCCCGCGCAGGTCATTGACGCCGCCCTGCGCGACGGCGGCGGTTTTCCGATGGGGCCGCTGGCGCTGACCGACTTGATCGGCCAGGACGTCAACTTCGCGGTGACCTGTTCGGTATTTAACGCCTTCTGGCAGGACCGGCGCTTCCTTCCCTCGCTGCAGCAGCAGGAGCTGGCGCTGGCCGGACGGCTGGGCAAAAAGAGCGGGCAGGGGGTATACCGCTGGCCGCTGGACGCCGAGGCGGATCTGAGCCTCAGCGCGGTGGCCGAATCGGCAGGCGCGCGGAAGGTGACGCGGAAAAGTGACAATGTCACCGAACTTGACGAGCTGCTGCTGATGGAGACCGAAGGCCAAACCGCCGAAGCCCTGAGCGCGCAGCACGGCCGTCCGGTGGTGGTCTATGACCACAGCGCCGGGGAGACGGTGGTGCTGGCGAGCGCGGAGTCTAATCCGCGCTCGGCCACCGATAAAGCGGTGCGCTATTTTCAGCAGCAGGGCAAAAAAGTGCTGCAGGTTGCCGACTATCCGGGGCTGCTGGTGTGGCGCACGGTGGCGATGCTGGTGAATGAAGCGCTGGATGCGGTGCAGAAAGGCGTGGCCGATCCGGCGGATATCGATACCGCGATGCGCCTGGGGGTGAACTACCCGCACGGCCCGCTGGCGTGGGGCGCCCGGCTGGGCTGGAACCGCGTACTGCGCCTGCTGGAAAACCTCCAGCAGCACTACGGCGAAGAGCGCTATCGCCCCTGTTCGCTACTGCGCCAGAAGGCGCTGCTGGAGATGCGCAATGAACGATAAGGCCTGGCGCAACGCGCGCGCAATGTATGAACACGATACCTGCGCCCAAACGCTGGGGATCGACATTATCGAGATGGACGAGGGCTACGCGCAGATGACCATGACCGTCGCGCCGAACATGCTTAACGGCCATCAAACCTGCCACGGCGGGCAGCTCTTTTCCCTCGCCGACACCGCCTTTGCCTACGCCTGCAACAGCCAGGGGCAGGCGGCGGTCGCCTCGGCGGCAAGCATCGATTTTCTGCGCCCGGCCTTCGCCGGCGACCGGCTGGTCGCCACCGCGCGGGTCAGGCAGCAGGGCAAACTGACCGGCGTCTACGACATCGAAATCGTTAACCAACAACAGAAAATTGTCGCCCTGTTTCGCGGTAAATCGCACCGCATCGGCGGCACAATCACAGGAGAAGTCTGATGCGTGACGCCTTTATTTGTGACGGAATTCGTACGCCGATCGGCCGCTACGGCGGGGCGCTCGCCAGCGTGCGGGCCGATGATTTAGCCGCTGTTCCGCTGCGCGAGCTGCTGAGCCGCAATCCGCGCCTCGATCCCGGCTGCATTGACGACGTGATTTTCGGCTGCGCCAACCAGGCCGGAGAAGATAACCGCAACGTGGCGCATATGGCGACGCTGCTGGCGGGCTATCTGCCGAGCGTCTCCGGCACCACTATCAACCGCCTGTGCGGCTCCGGGCTGGACGCGATCGGCTTTGCCGCCCGCGCCATTAAGGCCGGGGATGCCGACCTGATGATTGCCGGCGGCGTGGAGTCGATGTCGCGGGCGCCGTTTGTGATGGGCAAGGCCAGCGCGCCGTACCAGCGTCAGGCGGAGCTGTTTGATACCACCATCGGCTGGCGTTTTGTGAACCCGCTCATGCAGCAGCAATTCGGCACTGACAGCATGCCGGAAACGGCGGAGAATGTAGCCGAGTTGTTAAATATTAGCCGCGCCGATCAGGACGCGTTCGCCCTGCGCAGCCAGCGGCTGACGGCGAAAGCCCAGCGTGACGGCATCCTGGCGCAGGAGATCGTCCCGGTACAGATTATTGGCAGGAAGGGGGCGGTCAGCGTCGTTCGCGACGATGAGCATCCGCGGGCGGAAACCACCCTGGAGCAGCTTTCTCAGCTAAAAACCCCGTTCCGCAAGGGCGGCGTGGTCACCGCCGGCAACGCCTCCGGGGTCAACGACGGCGCCGCGGCGCTGATTATCGCCAGCGAACAGCAGGCCCTGGCCCAGGGGCTGACGCCGCGGGCGCGCATTGTGGCGATGGCTACCGCCGGGGTTGAACCACGGCTGATGGGGCTCGGGCCGGTACCCGCCGTGCGTAAGGTGCTGGAGCGCGCGGGGCTGAATATCAACGATATGGACGTTATTGAACTGAACGAAGCCTTCGCCGCCCAGGCGCTGGGCGTGCTCAGACAGCTGGGGGTGGCGGATGATGCCGCGCACGTTAACCCCAACGGCGGCGCCATCGCTTTAGGCCATCCGCTGGGAATGAGCGGCGCCCGGCTGGCGCTGAGCGCGAGCCTGGAGCTGCAGCGGCGCGGCGGGCGCTACGCCCTGTGTACGATGTGTATTGGCGTGGGTCAGGGCATTGCCATGATCCTCGAGCGAGTGTGAGCTAATTTACCTGCGAGTACCCTAAAATGATAACTAATACAAAATTAGATCCGATTGAAAACGCTTCTCGTGATGAATTACAGGCTCTGCAAACCCAGCGTCTGAAGTGGACGCTGAAACATGCTTACGACAACGTTCCGATGTACCGCCGCAAGTTTGACGCGGCGGGGGTGCATCCTGACGATTTCCACGAACTGAGCGACCTGAGCAAGTTCCCGTGCACCACCAAACAGGATCTGCGCGATAACTACCCGTTCGATACCTTTGCGGTGCCGATGGAGCAGATTGTGCGCATCCACGCCTCGTCCGGGACCACCGGCAAACCGACGGTGGTGGGCTACACGCAAAATGATATCGATACCTGGGCCAATATCGTCGCCCGCTCCCTGCGCGCCGCCGGCGGCACGGCAAAAGATAAAATCCACGTCGCCTACGGCTACGGCCTGTTTACCGGCGGCCTTGGCGCGCACTACGGCGCGGAGCGTCTGGGGGCCACGGTGATCCCGATGTCCGGCGGCCAGACGGAAAAACAGGCGCAGCTGATCCGCGATTTTCAGCCGGATATGATTATGGTCACGCCCTCGTACTGCCTGAACCTGATTGAAGAGCTCGAGCGGCAGATGGGCGGCGATGCCAGCCGCTGCTCGTTGCGGGTTGGCGTATTCGGCGCCGAGCCGTGGACGCTGGCGATGCGGGCGGAAATCGAGCGTCGTCTCGGGATCACCGCCCTGGATATCTACGGGCTTTCGGAAGTGATGGGGCCGGGGGTGGCGATGGAGTGTCTGGAAACCGCCGACGGCCCGACCATCTGGGAGGACCATTTCTATCCGGAAGTAGTCAACCCGCACGACGGCACGCCGCTGGCGGATGGCGAACACGGCGAGCTGCTGTTCACCACCCTGACCAAAGAGGCGCTGCCGGTGATCCGCTACCGTACCCGCGATCTGACCCGCCTGCTGCCGGGCACCGCGCGCAGCATGCGGCGGATGGATCGCATCAGCGGACGCAGCGACGACATGCTGATTATTCGCGGCGTCAACGTCTTCCCGTCGCAGCTGGAAGAGGAGATCCTCAAGGTGGAGCATCTGGCGCCGCACTACCAGCTGGAGGTAAATCGTCGCGGCCATCTTGATTCACTTTCGGTGCGCGTGGAGCTGAAGGAGAGCAGCCTGTCGCTGAGCCACGAGCAGCGCTGCCAGATCTGCCATCAGCTGCGCCACCGCATCAAGTCGATGGTCGGGATCTCCACCGATATCAGCATCGTCAACTGCGGCAGCATCCCGCGCTCGGAAGGGAAGGCCTGCCGGGTGTTCGACCTGCGCAAGGTCGCCGCCAACGGCTAGGTCAGCGCCTCCCGGCCCGGCCGGGCGATGAAATCCCCGGCGGGACGCAGCGCCCCTGCCGGGAGTTCCCTGTGCTATGATTCGTCATGGACTACTAACCGCAACGGAATGAATCATATGAGCAGGCTTGATAATTTTATTCAACAGGCGGTGACGGCGATGCCGATTAGCGGGACGTCGCTGATCGCCTCCCTGTACGGTGATTCCCTGCTGCAGCGCGGGGGCGAAGTGTGGCTCGGCAGCGTGGCGGCCCTGCTCGAAGGGCTGGGATTCGGCGAACGTTTTGTGCGGACGGCGCTGTTTCGCCTCAACAAAGAGGAGTGGCTGGACGTGGTGCGTATCGGCCGCCGCAGCTTCTATCGTCTGAGCGACAAGGGGCTGCGCCTGACCCGCCGCGCGGAGCACAAAATTTATCGCGCCGCCGCGCCGGAGTGGGACGGCACCTGGCTGCTGCTGCTCTCCGAGGGGCTGGAAAAAAACACCCTCGCGGAGGTGAAAAAGCAGCTTCTGTGGCAGGGTTTTGGCGCACTTGCGCCGAGCCTGCTCGCCTCGCCGGCGCAGAAGCTGGCGGACGTGCAGTCGCTGCTGCATGAAGCGGGGGTGGCGGAAAACGTCATCTGCTTTGAAGCGCACTCTCCGCTGGCGCTCTCCCGGGCGGCGCTGCGCGCGCGCGTCGAGGAGTGCTGGCACCTGACCGAACAAAACGCGATGTACGAAACCTTTATTTCGCTGTTTCGCCCGCTGCTGCCGCTGCTGCGCGACGTCGATAGCGCGGAGCTGACCGCAGAGCGCTGCTTCCAGATCCAGCTGCTGCTAATCCATTTTTATCGTCGGGTGGTGCTAAAAGATCCGCTGCTGCCGGAGGAGCTGCTGCCGGCGCACTGGCTGGGGCAGACCGCGCGCCAGCTGTGCATCAATATTTATCAACGCGTCGCGCCCGGCGCGCTGGCCTTCGTCAGCGAGAACGGGGAGAGCTCGGTCGGCGAACTGCCGGCGCCGGGGCCGCTCTATTTTCAACGTTTTGGCGGCCTGACCGCCGCTTAAGGAGAGCCGATGCCGATTTATCAGATAGACGGTATGACCCCGGTGGTACCGGATGAAAGCTACGTTCACCCCACGGCGGTGCTGATTGGCGACGTGATCCTCGGTAAAGGCGTCTACGTCGGCCCTAACGCCAGCCTGCGCGGTGATTTCGGGCGCATCGTGGTGAAAGATGGCGCCAACATTCAGGATAACTGCGTGATGCACGGCTTTCCCGGCCAGGATACGGTGGTCGAAGAGGACGGGCATATCGGCCACGGGGCGATCCTTCACGGCTGCGTTATCGGCCGCAACGCGCTGGTCGGGATGAGCGCGGTGATTATCGACGGCGCAACGATTGGCGAAAACAGCATCGTCGGCGCCTCGGCGTTCGTTAAGGCTAAAGCCGAGATGCCGGCCAACCATCTGATCGTCGGCAGCCCGGCGAAGGCCATTCGCACCCTGAGTGAGCAGGAGATCGCGTGGAAAAAGCAGGGGACGCGGGAGTATCAGGCGCTGGTCGGGCGCTGCCAGCAAACGCTGCATCAGGTGGAGCCGCTGAAAGAGGTGGAGCCGCAGAGAAAGCGGCTGGAGTTTGATGAAAGCCTGCGGCCGAAATCATCATCCTGAACCAGAGCCCTCTGGCTTCGAGGGCCTAGTATTTAGCCAGCTCGCGAAAGAGTGCCGGGTTCGCCTGAATCGCCGCCAGCACTTTTGCCGCAAGCCCCGTTGGGTTACGTCGTCTGGATTCCCAGCTTTTAATGGTATCCACGCTGGTTCCCAGCGCTTGCGCCATTTCCGTCTGGGAAACGTTCAGCTGCGCTCGAATAGCTTTTACGTCAGCGATCTCATAGCGAGTCACGCGGGCTGGGGCTTTATCGCCATTTTTGATATCAACGGCTTCTTTGAGGGACGTTTGAAGCTCATCAAAAAAACTCATGTCACACCTCATTTTTCAGTAGTTTAGCTAGTTTTTTGAGCTGCGCTTTTTCAGCATCGGTCAGATTATCTTTGGTGCTTTTCGGGTACGCCAAAACCAGATAGATAATCTCAGCGGTGGCGAGGAAATAAATCACCCTTGCGCTGCCGCTTTTCCCCTGAACGCCGGTCGCCATCCTGATTTTCCGTAGTCCACCCGTATTCTGGATGATATCCCCGGCATCCGGATTGCCAATGAGTTCTTTCTGCAGCGCCCGAAGCTCATCGTCAGTAGCAAGCTGTTTTATCTGCCGGGTAAACAGCGGCGTTTCGATAAATTCAATCGCACAGCACATGAGTACGCTCCTTGTTAAGGTACCATGTACACCTGGGCGTGTACATGGTACCTATCGCTGATTTTTCGACATTTTGTCAGGTCAGGCCTGGAGATCGGAGACAGCTGGCCGCAAGCCGTGAGCGCTATCGTATACGTTGGGGGATTTACAGGCAGAATTGGCTGCTGATTTTAGGAGGCGTCTCGTAAGGTGGGGGACGGGGAGAAGAAACTCCCACCGGGCGGTGGGAGTGGCAATCTAAATTACGCTGCAACCACGCTATCGATGGCCGCTTTCGCGTCGTTCTGCGCTTTGGCAGCCACTTCCGGACCGTAAGCGATACCTTCAGCGAAGACGAAGTTCACGTCGGTGATGCCGATGAAGCCGAGGAAGGTCGACAGGTACGGAGTCACCAGGTCAGTCGGGGTATCTTTATGGATGCCGCCGCGGCTGGTCACAACGACAGCGCGTTTACCGGTAACCAGACCTTCCGGCCCTTTCTCGGTGTAACGGAAGGTGACGCCGGCGCGTGCCACCAGGTCGAAGTAGTTTTTCAGCTGAGTCGGGATGTTGAAGTTGTACATCGGCGCGGCGATAACAATCACGTCATTCGCCTGCAGCTCAGCGATCAGCTCGTCGGACAGCGCCAGCGCTTCCTGCTGACGCGGAGTCAGCGGCGCATCGCTCGGACGCAGAGCACCAACCAGTTCGCCATCCAGTACAGGGATCGGGTTTGCTGCCAGGTCACGCACGGTGATCGCGTCTTCAGCGTGCTTTTCACGCCATTGTTCAACAAAATAGTCGGACAGCTGACCGGATTGCGAGTACCCTGCCAGAATACTGGATTTCAGAACTAATACTTTGCTCATGGGTGTTTCCTTATATGAGATTGACGGGTCGATGCCCTGGTGCTTGCTGACACTTTATTCACAATCATGCCACAGAGAAAGCGCAATAAATCGAACTCTGTGTTCAGTTTTTTTGAACAAGGCACGAAATGCACAGCTGTGGTAATCTACAGCAATACTTCAAAAGAGATTTTTCCTGGCAGAGCACTGCCCGATAACGCTATGACAGAACAACAAATTTTCACCTTCCCCCAGATCTTCCAGCAGCTTGACGGCCTGATGCTGCGCGACAGGTCTCGCTTTTCCCGCCGTCTGCACGGCGTGAAGAAGGTTAAAAATCCTGAATCCCAGCAGGCTATTCTGCGGGAGATGGCGCAGGAGATTGCGGCGGCGGCAGGGAGAGTCCTGCTGCGCGAAGCGGCGCGGCCGGCGATTACCTACCCGGAAAACCTGCCGGTAAGCCAGAAAAAACAAGAGATTCTCGAAGCCGTGCGCGATCACCAGGTGGTGATTGTGGCGGGGGAGACCGGTTCCGGTAAAACCACCCAACTGCCGAAAATCTGTATGGAGCTGGGGCGCGGGGTGAAAGGCCTCATTGGCCACACTCAGCCGCGTCGTCTGGCGGCGCGTACCGTGGCGAACCGCATCGCCGAGGAGCTGCAAAGCGAACCTGGCGGCTGCATCGGTTATAAGGTGCGCTTTAGCGACCACGTCGGCGACAACACGATGGTCAAGCTGATGACCGACGGTATCCTGCTGGCGGAAATCCAGCAGGACCGCCTGCTGATGCAGTACGACACCATCATTATCGATGAGGCCCACGAACGCAGCCTCAATATAGACTTCCTGCTTGGCTACCTGCGGGAGCTGCTGCCGAAGCGTCCGGATCTGAAAATCATCATCACCTCGGCGACCATCGATCCGGAACGCTTCTCGCGCCACTTTAACCATGCGCCGATTATCGAAGTCTCCGGCCGCACCTATCCGGTCGAGGTTCGCTACCGGCCGATCGTTGAAGAGGCCGATGACACCGAGCGCGATCAGCTGCAGGCGATTTTCGACGCCGTCGAAGAGCTGGGGCATGAAAGTCCCGGCGATATTCTGATCTTTATGAGCGGAGAGCGGGAAATTCGCGATACCGCCGATGCGCTCAACAAGCTCAACCTGCGGCATACCGAAGTGCTGCCGCTCTATGCCCGGCTGTCGAACAGCGAGCAGAACCGCGTCTTCCAGTCCCACAGCGGGCGGCGCATCGTGCTGGCGACCAACGTCGCGGAAACCTCGCTGACGGTGCCGGGAATTAAGTACGTTATTGACCCGGGCACCGCGCGCATCAGCCGCTACAGCTTCCGCACCAAGGTGCAGCGCCTGCCGATTGAGCCCGTTTCCCAGGCCTCCGCTAACCAGCGTAAAGGCCGCTGCGGCCGCGTATCGGAAGGGATCTGTATTCGTCTCTATTCCGAAGATGATTTTCTGTCGCGCCCGGAGTTTACCGACCCGGAAATCCTGCGCACCAACCTGGCATCGGTTATTCTGCAGATGACCGCCCTGGGGCTGGGGGATATCGCCGCCTTCCCGTTCGTTGAGGCGCCGGACAAGCGTAACATCCAGGACGGCGTGCGCCTGCTGGAAGAGCTCGGGGCGATTACCACCGACGAGCAGATGACCGCCTATAAGCTGACGCCGATGGGCCGCCAGCTCAGCCAGCTGCCGGTTGACCCGCGGCTGGCGCGGATGGTGCTGGAAGCGCAAAAGCACGGCTGCGTGCGCGAGGCGATGATCATCACCTCGGCGCTGTCGATTCAGGACCCGCGCGAACGTCCGATGGACAAGCAGCAGGCCTCCGATGAGAAGCACCGCCGTTTCCACGATAAAGAGTCGGATTTTCTCGCTTTCGTCAACTTATGGAACTACCTCGGCGAGCAGCAGAAAGCGCTGTCATCGAACCAGTTCCGCCGCCAGTGCCGCGTCGATTTTCTTAACTACCTCCGGGTGCGCGAGTGGCAGGACATCTACACCCAGCTGCGCCAGGTGGTGAAAGAGCTGGGCCTGCCGGTAAATAGCGAGCCGGCGGAGTACCGCGAAATTCACACCGCGCTGCTGACCGGGCTGCTGTCGCATATCGGCATGAAGGATACCGACAAGCAGGAATTTACCGGCGCGCGTAACGCCCGCTTCTCGATCTTCCCGGGCTCCGGGCTGTTTAAGAAGCCGCCGAAGTGGACCATGGTTGCCGAGCTGGTGGAAACCAGCCGCCTGTGGGGGCGCATCGCCGCGCGCATCGACCCGGAATGGGTGGAGCCGGTGGCGCAGCATCTGATTAAGCGCTCATACAGCGAACCGCACTGGGAGAGGGCGCAGGGGGCGGTGATGGCGACGGAGAAAGTAACCGTCTACGGCCTGCCGATCGTCGCCGCCCGCAAGGTGAACTACAGCCAGATTGACCCGGCGCTGTGCCGCGAGCTGTTTATCCGCCACGCGCTGGTGGAGGGCGACTGGCAGACCCGGCACGCCTTCTTCCGCGACAACCTCAAGCTGCGCACGGAAATCGAAGAGCTGGAGCACAAATCGCGCCGCCGCGACATCCTGGTCGACGACGAAACGATGTTTGAGTTTTACGATCGGCGCATCGGCCATGACGTCATCTCGGCGCGCCACTTCGACAACTGGTGGAAGCAGGCCAGCCGCGAGACTCCGGATCTGCTCAACTTTGAAAAGAGCATGCTGATTAAAGAGGGTGCGGAGCAGGTCAGCAAGCTGGACTACCCGAACTTCTGGCACCAGGGCAACCTCAAGCTGCGTCTGACCTATCAGTTCGAACCGGGCGCCGACGCCGATGGGGTGACGGTGCATATTCCGCTGCCGCTGCTCAACCAGGTGGACGAGGCCGGCTTCGAATGGCAAATCCCCGGCCTGCGTCGGGAACTGATTATCGCCCTGATTAAATCGCTGCCGAAACCGGTGCGGCGCAACTTCGTGCCGGCGCCGAACTATGCCGAAGCCTTTTTAGGCCGCGCGACGCCGCTGGAGCTACCGCTGCTGGATTCGCTGGAGCGCGAGCTGCGGCGGATGAGCGGCGTGACCATCGACCGCGAGGCCTGGCAGTGGGATCAGGTGCCCGATCACCTGAAAATCACCTTCCGGGTGGTGGATGATAAGAACAAGAAGCTCGCCGAAGGCCGTTCGCTGCAGGAGTTAAAGGATGCGCTGAAGGGGAAAGTGCAGGAGACGCTCTCCGCGGTGGCCGATGACGGTATCGAGCAGAGCGGGCTGCATATCTGGAGCTTCGGCACCCTGGCGGAAAGCTATGAACAAAAGCGCGGCAACTATCGGGTTAAGGCCTGGCCGGCGCTGGTGGACGAACGTGACAGCGTCGCGATTAAGCTGTTCGACAATCCGCTCGAACAGCAGCAGGCGATGTGGCGCGGTCTTCGCCGGCTGCTGCTGCTGAACATTCCGTCGCCTGTCAAATATCTGCACGAGAAGCTGCCGAACAAGGCCAAGCTGGGGCTCTATTTTAACCCCTACGGCAAGGTGCTGGATCTGATTGACGACTGCATCTCCTGCGGCGTCGATAAGCTTATCGACGAGGCCGGCGGGCCGGTTTGGACCGAAGAGGGCTTTACGCAGCTGCACGACAAGGTGCGCGCCGAGCTCAACGATACGGTGGTGGAGATTGCCAAACAGGTTGAGCAGATCCTGACCGCGGTGTTCAACGTCAACAAGCGCCTGAAAGGGCGCGTGGATATGAGCATGGCGCTGGGGCTGTCGGATATCAAAGGGCAGATGAGCGGCCTGGTTTATCGCGGCTTCGTCACCGGCAACGGCTTCCGCCGGCTGGGCGATACCCTGCGCTATCTGCAGGCGATTGAAAAGCGGCTGGAGAAGATGGCGGTCGATCCGCACCGCGATCGCGCGCAGATGCTGAAGGTTGAGAGCATTCAGCAGGCGTGGCAGCAGTGGCTGAATAAGCTGCCGCCAGCCCGCCGTGACGACGAGGACGTGCAGGAGATCCGCTGGATGATCGAGGAGCTGCGCGTCAGCTTCTTCGCCCAGCAGCTGGGTACCCCGTACCCCATTTCCGATAAGCGGATCCTGCAGGCGATGGAGCAGATAGTCGCCTGATGGTCGTTTTAGGGCAGGGTGAAGGCGTGTTTTCTTAGCTTGCTCTGTGAAGTGTTCGGTGGAATGTTCCGTTCACCATTGGTCCCGCATACTTCTGTTTACTGCGGCATAGGTGAACGGCACAGGGCCGGTTTCGCCCGGCCCTGGGGACCCGGCATCCCGGCAAGAAAAATCGTCGCTGCGCGATACCTTCGTCTCCGCCGTCTGGCTATTCGGGGACGGCAAGAGGTAACGTCCCTGTAAGGCTTGCCTCCGCCAGGTTATTCGTCCCATCCCTGGGACTCACCCCTTCGGGGCCGACGTCAACGTCGTTCAAAAACGCTCCGGGCGTTTTTGTCCATGCTGGCGGCGGCCAGCCGCCTGCGCCTCAGCGATTTTTAGCCGGCCCAACCCCCCTGCTGCATATCCCGATGCCTCATGCCTGCATGGTCATTGCTGAAAATTCTTTCAGCAATGAAATCGCAACCTAATTGCCACGGGTTGGCAGCGTGGGGCGGGCGAAACGCCCCCGTGCCGTTCACCCGCAGCGGGTGTGAGAAAAACGTCGGATTCAACGTGAACGGAACATTCCACGGAAATGAACGAAATATTCCGCGGAGGTTAATGAGAGAAGTTTCTCTTAGCGAGCAGCCACGTTAATCGGCTGGGGCCGCTGCCGGTAGCGGAGCTACCCGTTGACCCACGCCAGCGTAAACCCATCCCAGCCCTTGCTGCCCACCGTCTGCAGCGCCGTCACCGTCAGGCGCGGGTCGCTGCCCATCATCTCAATAAACCGCCGCACGCCCTGGACCCGCTCATCGGCGCTATGCGGATTAGTCACCTCCCCATCCCGCACCACGTTATCGCCGATAATCAGCGTTCCCGGCCGGGAGTAGCGCAGGGCCCACCGCAGGTAGTGTGGGTTGTTGGGCTTATCGGCATCGATAAAAATCAGATCAAAAGCGGGGCGATCGCCGAGGCTCTCAAGGGTTGCCAGCGCCGGGCCTTCGCGCACCTCGACCCGATCGTCCACGCCCGCCAGCCGAATATTCTGCCGCGCAGTTTGCGCATGGTGCGGGTCGGCTTCCAGGGTCAGCAGCTCGCCGTCCGGCGGCAGCTCGCGCGCCATCCAGATGGTGCTATAGCCGCCGAGCGTGCCGATCTCCAGCACCCGCCGGGCGCGGGTGATGCGCACCAGCAGCGCCAGAAACTGGCCCTGGTTGGCGGCAACGTCATAGGCCGGAAGGCCGGCGCGCTGGTTATTCTCCAGCACCTGCTGCAGCAGCGGGTCGTGCGGGATCAGCGTTTCAACAAGATAATTATCTACAGCAGACCATTGTTGTTGCATGCAAAATTTCCTGTATTACGTCCCTGATGAATCAGACCAGCCGCCTCCCAGCGACCGATATAAATCAACCTGGGCCAGCAGCAGGTTATTTTTCACCTGCACGACGCTGATTTGCGTCGAGAACAGGGTGCGCTGGGCGTCCAGAACCTCGAGATAAGAGGAGTAGCCGTTACGATAGCGGTTTCCGGCAATCCGCAGCGTCTCCTGCGCCACCGCCTCCTGCTCCTGCAGCTCCGTGAGCTGTTCGCCGTAGCGGGTGATGGCGTCCAGGCTATCGTTGACCTCGCGAAACGCGCCGCGCACCGTTTTCTCATAGCCATACAGCGCCTGGTTACGCTGGGCCATCGACACGTCGACCTGGGCGTTCAGCGCCTGGCGGTTCAGCAGCGGAGCGAGAATACTGCCGCCGATGCTCCACAGCCGCAGCGGATTATCGAGCAGATCCGGCAGCGTACGGTCCTGCATGCTGCCGGTGGCGGTCAAATTGATCGACGGCAGCAGCCGGGCCTGGGAAGAGGCAAGGGTGGCGTCGGCGGCGAGCAGCTGGCGCTGGGCCTGCGCGATATCCGGTCGGCGGTTCAGCAGGCTGGAGGGCAGCTGCGACGACAGCGACAGCGGCGTCAGATGGGCAAAGTCCTGACGCCTGATCTCCTGCGGGTTGCTGCCGATCAGCACGCTGAGGGCGTTCTCCTGCTGGGCGATTTGATGCTCCAGCGGCGGGATCTGCGCCCGGGTAGATCGCAGCTCCGAATCGGCCTGCATCAGCTCGAGGCGCGAGGTATAGCCGGTCTCAAACTGGCGTTTAGCCATGCTGTAGGCGTCTTCGCGGGATTTCAGCGTCTGCCGGGTGACCCGCAGCTGCTCGTCCAGAGAGAGCAGCGTCAGATAGCCGACGGCCACCGAGGCGGCGACGGTAAGGTCTGCGGCAGCGGCGGCTGCCTTCTGCGCCTCAAGGCTGGCCTCGGCGGCGCTGGCGGCGCTGCGGTTGGCTCCCCAGATATCGACGTCATAGCTGGCGGTAAGCCCGCCTTTATAGACCGTACTGTGGATGGGCAGGCCGGTGGCGGCGGACTGCGCGCGGGCGCGGCTGCCGCTCAGCGAGGCGTCAAGGGACGGAAACAGGCTGCTGTCGGCGGCATAGGCCCGCGCCTGGTATTCATTCACCCGTTCGCGGGCGATCAGCACATCGCTGTTATAGCGCAGCGCCTGTTCCACGTACTGATTGAGCTGGCTGTCGTGAAAGTTGCGCCACCACACGCCCTCAAGCGGGCTGGCGGGGCCGATTTCGGCGCGCCAGGCGGCGGGGATCTGCAGCGACGACGCTGCGGGCGGCACGTCTGCCGACCGGCAGCCGGCCAGCGCGACGCTCAGCGCCAGCGCAAGGGTGAGCCGGCGCATCATGGCTTCTCTCCCTCACGGGTATCGATGGTGACCTGCACCGACATGCCGGGGCGCAGGTGCTGGCTATTTTTCTGCCCCTCATCGACCGCGATGCGCACAGGAATTCGCTGGGCAATTTTAACAAAGTTGCCGGTGGCGTTATCCGGCGAAATGGCGCTGAATTCAACGCCGGTCGCCGGGGAGATGCTCTGGACGACGCCGCGGAACGCCTCGCCATCGAGCGCATCGACGCTAAAGGTTGCGGCCTGGCCAATGCGAATGTGCGCCAGCTGGGTCTCTTTCATATTGGCGATCACCCAGTGCTGCGGCGGCACCAACGACGTCAGGTGGGTACCGGCGCTGACGTAGGCGCCGAGACGCACGGAGATCTGCCCCAGCTGTCCGCCGGTTGGCGCGACGATCCGCGTGTTCTGCAGATCGATATCCGCCAGCTCCAGCGCAGCCCTGGCGCTGGCAACGTCGGCTTCCAGCGCGTCGCGGTTGACGATGGTGGATTGCAGATCCTGACGCGACATTTCCAGCGTGGCTTTCGCCTGTTCAATATCGGCGGTGCCCTGCGCGGCGCTGGCTCTTGCCGAGTCGCGCTCGCGAATTGACAGCGAACCGTCGGCGGTCAAATCCTGCACCCGCTTTAAGTCGGCCTGGTTTTTTTGATTCTGCGCGCGGGCGTTTTGCAGCGCGGCCTCATTGCGGGCAATCACCGCCTGGGCGCTTCGGCGCTGCTGTTGGTTATTTTTCAGCGCCGACTCCTTCATCGCCAGAGTAGCCTGCGCCTGGTGGACGCGCTGCCTGTAGATCCGGTCGTCAATCTGGAACAGCGTCTCTCCGGGCTGGACCTCGGCAAAATCCTGGACGTTGACGGCGGTGATATAGCCGCTGACCTGCGGGCTGATAAAGGTGGTCTGCCCGCGCACGTAGGCGTTATCGGTAAACTGGCTGTGGCGGGTAAACGGCGGCAGCTGCCACGCGTACAGAATCACCAGCACCCCAACAAGGCCAATGGCGGCGGCGCTGAAAATAGAGACTACGCGGATATTATTGCGGGTATTGGCCTGTTGCCTGGCGGCATCCTGCTGACTCATAACGACTCCAGAGTAAAAATTATCTTTGTTATTTGTTTCCCGTCGCACGTTTAAGCGCAATGCGAGCGGTAATACGCAGCCTTATCAGGCGCCAGAACACCCAGATCAGCGTGCCGGCGGAAATCAACGCCGTCAGCAGATAGGTGTCATTGTAGGCAAGAATATTGGCCTGCAGCGTTGAGGCGTTCTGCAGGAGCGTACTGGCCTGCACGCTTAGCAGCGTGCTGTCGCCAATCTGGCTTTGATACATCTGGCTGTATTGCTGCAGGCGCTCGGCAATCAGCGGATTCAGCGTGGTTATCTGGTCGGCGAGCTGACTGGAGTGAAACTTTTCCCGCCAGGTCTGAAAGGTGCCGAGGATCGCCGACCCCAGCAGGCCGCCGATATTCTGGCTCATGCCAAACAGCACCGAAAAGCTCACCAGGTTGCGCTGGTCGGCAATGACCCCGCCGATCCCGGCCAGCATCGCCGGCGCCAGGAAGAACGCGCTGCCGAAGCCGAGCAGGAACTGGCTGAACATCAGCTGTTCGGGACGCGTCAGGATGGTCGAGCGGCTGTCGAGCAGCGAGGCTATCATGATCAGCGCCAGGGCGGTGGCGGTGGGCCAGTAAAGCCGCTGCGGGTTGAGGGTCAGGCAGCTGGCGACGATGCCGCAGGCGATCCCGGCGAAAATCGACCACGCCAGCTGGGTCATCTGTTCGTTCTGCAACCCCACGTACTGCAGCCAGCCGATAACCCCGGTGTTTTGCTCCGCCAGCACGATCCGCATTAGCAGCATAATTAATCCCAGGCGCAGGATGCTGCCGCTGGAGAGCCAGTGGGTGTTGAGCAGCGGGTTGCTGCGGTTGTGCTCGAAGACGATGGCCAACACAATCAGCACCACCGCGCCCGCCAGCGCCCAGCCGATCCACGGGGCTTCAAACCACCAGTCAAGGCGGCCCAGCGAGAGAACGGCGCAGACCAGCGCCATGCCGGGGGCCAGCAGAATAAAGGTAATAAAGTCCTTTTTCTCGAACACTTTCTTCCGATCGCTGGGGGGCAGCTTGAGCACCATTACGCAGGCGAGAGAGACCAGCGCCAGCCCCAGTTCAAAAAAGTAGAGGCCGCGCCATTCGTCAATCTGCAGCAGCTCCGTGGAGAAGAGGCGGGCGAGAGGGATCGCCAGCGACGAGCCGGTGATCCCGATGGTCAGCGCCTTCAGGCGGTGGCGGGCGGGCCAAGCCTGCACCTGATAATAAATGCCCAGCGAGCTGAGCGCCGCCGCCACCATGCCGTGCGCGGCGCGGACCATCATGGCCGAGCTGAGATCGTTGACGAAGAGGTGGAAAAAGGTCACCAGCACGTACAGAACCAGAAAGCCTTCGGTAAAGGCGCGCAGGCCGAACTGCTGGCGAAATTTTACCAGCAGCAGGTTGATCGAGACGTTGGTCATGACGTAGACCGCCGGCAGCCAGGCGATTTCCGTCGACCAGGCGGCGAAGGTTCCCTGCAGGTTCTGCAGGTTGGCGGTGACCACCGCGTTGCCCAGCGCGCCGGTCAGGCAGACCAGCAGCCCGACAATGCCGTAGGCGATACGCTTTGGCGTCGGGTGGATCGGCGTCGAGGGCGAACCGAGGATCGCCGGCTTTTCATGCGGCGCCCAGTCATGGGGCACGTAGGGGTTTTCAGGACGGCGAGGCATTACTTTTTCTCCACCTCGCGCAGCAGTTTTTCCAGTACCAGGTGCGTTTGCTGCCGCTCTTCGGGGCTGATGGCGCTTAAAATCTCTTCGCGTAAATCATCGGCCACCGTTTTTACCTGCAGATAAAGCTCAAGGCCTTTGTCGGTGGCAACCAGCAGGCGCTTGCGCCGGTCGCTGTCGGTTTTTACGCGCTCCACCAGCGCTAACTCCACCAGCCGGTTGATCAGCGGGACGATAGTGGCGCTCTCTACGCCCAGCTCCTGGGCCAGCTCGCTTTGCGACAGCGGCTGCTGGTTGCGGGCAATCGCCGAGACGGCGACCCAGCTGGCCTGGCTCATGCCGAGGTCCTTGAGGCGGCGGTTGACCGCCAGCCGCCAGTGATGGGCGGTGAGGTACAGTAAATGGGAAAAGGTAAGCTGTCGGTTATCCATAGTCTTCTGCAAAGTCATTAGAGCTCTAATGAGTTTATGCCCGACGGATTGGCGAATTCAAGGTTAAATAGAAAAATGGTTAATGGTCTGTTCGAAAAATGTACGTGCGGCGGCGAAAGGGCAAAAAAAGCCCGGGCCAGGGCCCGGGCGGTTGTGGCGATCGTCGTCGAGCCTTAGCCCGGATAGATCCCGCGATCTTTACGCGCCATCAGAATACGCTCACAGGCGACGATATAGGCCGCGGTACGCAGAGAGCACTCTTTGTCGGCGGCTTTCTCGCAGACGTGGACGATCGCATCGGTCATGATGCGGTCCATTTTGGCGTTGATCTCCTCCTCGCTCCAGAAGAAGCTCGCCATATCCTGCACCCACTCGAAGTAGCTGACGGTTACGCCGCCGGCGTTGCAGATAACGTCCGGCACCACGATCACGCCGCGCTCGGCCAGCACGTCATCGGCCTCAGGGTAGGTCGGGCCGTTAGCCCCTTCCAGCACCAGCTTACAGCTGATTTTTTCCGCGCGCTCGCGGGTGATCTGACCCTCCAGCGCCGCCGGGATCAGAATATCCATCGGCGTGGTCCAGAACGCTTCTTTCTCGATTTCGCGGGCGCCAGGGAAGCCGGCAATCTGCTTTTTCTCCGCCTGCCATGCGGTCAGGGCGGCCATATCAATCCCGCCCTCGTTGAACAACGTCGCGGTGTGATCCTGAATAACCACCACGCGGGCGCCAACCTCGGAGAACAGGCGGGCCGCTTCGCTACCGACGTTACCAAAGCCCTGCAGCGCGACTTTCGCGCCCTCAATTTCAATCCCGAAGCGGCCAGCCACTTCGCGACCGGTGATAAATACGCCGCGGCCGGTGGCCTTTTCACGACCGAGAGAACCGCCGAGGTGGATCGGCTTGCCGGTGACTACGCCGGTGATGGTGGTGCCGTGGTTCATGGAGTAGGTATCCATCATCCATGCCATCACTTTGCCGTTGGTGCCGACATCCGGCGCCGGAATATCTTTTTGCGGTCCGATGATAAGGCCGATTTCACTGGTGTAGCGGCGGGTCAGGCGTTCCAGCTCGCCTTCCGACAGGCTGAACGGGTCGACGCGAACGCCGCCCTTAGCGCCGCCGTAAGGAATATTGACTGCGGCGCACTTGATGGTCATCCAGGCAGAAAGCGCCATCACTTCGTTCAGGTCAACGTCCGGATGGTAGCGAACACCACCTTTACCCGGTCCACGCGAAAGATTGTGCTGTACGCGATAGCCTTCGAAGTGGCGGATGGTGCCGTCATCCATCTGCACCGGAATGTCGACGATCAGCGCGCGTTTCGGGTGGCGCAGGGTTTCCACCCAGTAGGCGAGATCGCCCAGATAAGGCGCTACGCGGTCGATCTGGCGCAGATAGGTTGTCCAGGGAGATGCACTACTTTCAGATGCGTAAGATAACTTTTCCATAAGAGTCCTGTTCTCAATGTTATTTATGTCGTGTAAAACCGTGGAATAGCTACAGCAGTAAACTCTGTGTGATGAATAATATCACCAATTTTATAAAGCAGTATTTGACGGCAATTACGAATTTTACATTTTTGTTAGAAATTTTATTTTTTAAGTGAATAACTACGCACTGAAAACCCGCCTCATGTCGTGCATCAATATGCATATTTTATGCAAATTAGTGAATATAAAAATAAATTATCTATATTTATCATTACCTTGATGATCTTCAAAAAGTGAATAAATTGCTAGCCAACCGTATTGACTTTGTAGCACAGTAGGCGCCAGCATGAGAGCACGCAATGCACAAGCTATTAACCATGACTTAACAATTGCCCTTGCGTTTATAAGGCCTTTATTTTTTGCGCTGAATTTCATTTCATCGCAACGGATTCGCTCGCAATAAAAACGGCGCACGGGAATGGTTAATTTCGAATATCCACGACTGACAACATTAATTATTGTCAACAATTGTTCCGGAGAAGTGTTATGTCAGGCAGCATTACTCGTGAAGATTTTGATTCTTATATGGTTCCCTGTTTCGCACCGGCCCCGTTTATTCCGCTGAAAGCGGCAGGGTCGAAAGTTTGGGATCGGCAGGGTAAAGAGTACATCGACCTGGCGGGCGGCATCGCCGTTAACTCTCTTGGCCACTGCAATCCGGCGCTGGCGGCGGCGCTGAAAGAGCAGCTCGACAGCCTGTGGCACATTGGCAACGGCTATACCAACGAGCCGGTGCTGCAGCTGGCTAAAACCCTGGTTAACGCCACCTTTGCCGATAAGGTTTTCTTCTGCAACTCCGGGGCGGAAGCCAACGAAGCGGCGCTGAAGCTGGCGCGCAAATATGCGCACGATAAGTTTGGCGCCGATAAAAGCGAAATTATTGCCTTCAATAACGCCTTCCACGGTCGCACGCTGTTCACCGTGTCGGTGGGGGGACAGCCGAAATACTCCTGTGATTACGCGCCGCTGCCGCCGGATATTACCCATCAGCCGTATAACGATATCGCGGCGCTCACCGCCGCCATCTCAGCGCGAACCTGCGCGGTGATCGTTGAGCCGATTATCGGCGAGGGCGGCGTGGTTCCGGCCGATCCGGCATTCCTCAGGACGCTGCGGGAGCTGTGCGACCAGCATGACGTCACGCTGATTTTTGACGAAGTTCAGACCGGCGCCGGGAGGACCGGCGCGCTCTACGCCTACCAGCACTACAACGTGGTCCCGGACATACTCACCAGCGCCAAAGGGCTGGGCGGCGGCTTCCCGATTGGCGCCATGCTGGTGAAAGAGGCGTGGGCGCAGGTTTTCCAGCCGGGGACCCACGGCACCACTTTCGGCGGCAATCCGCTGGCGGCAACGGCGGCCAACGGCGTTCTGGCGCAGCTGGATGAGGCGCTGCTGGCCGGGGTTGGCGAGCGCCACGACGCTATCGTCGCCGGGCTGAATGCGCTAAACGCGAAGTACGATCTTTTCAGCGCGGTGCGCGGCGTCGGGCTGCTGATTGGCGCCGAGCTGGCGAGCCGCCTGCGCGGCCAGGCCAAAACGCTGACCAACCTCGCGGCGCAGGAGGGGCTGATCGCCCTGATCGCCGGACCTGACGTCCTGCGCTTTGCCCCCGCGCTCAATATTCCGCTGGCGGACATTGAGGAAGCCTTCGTGCGGCTCGATCGCGCCGTCGCCCGCCTGACGCGCTAATCCGGGAGACGGTTTATGATGCTATTTCGTCCCGTCAGGGAAAACGATCTCGACGACATCATTCGCCTCGCCTCGCGGGCGGGGGTCGGCATGACGTCGTTACCGAACGATCCCGCGCGCCTGGCCGCGCGGATCCAGCGCAGCGTCGACACCTTCGCCGGCAGGCTGCCCCGCGGCCAGCAGGGCTTCCTGTTTGTGCTGGAGGATACCGATCTGTCGCGGGCGGTGGGCGTCAGCGCCATTGAGGTGGCGGTGGGGCTCGACGAACCCTTTTATAATTTCCGCCTGCAGCGCACGGTTCGCGCCTCGAAGGAGCTGGGGGTCTATAAAAATCAGGAGCTGCTGAACCTCAGCTACGACCACACCGGCCATAGCGAGCTCTGCACCCTGTTCCTCGACCCGGAGTACCAAAAAAACCGTAACGGCCTGTTCCTCTCCAAAGCGCGGTTTTTATTTATCGCCGCCTTCCGGGAGCTGTTTTCGCCGCATCTGTTCGCCGAGCTGCGCGGACGCAGCGATGAGCACGGTAATTCGCCGTTCTGGGATGCACTGGGCCACCACTTCTTCGATATTCCGTTTGCCGATGCCGACCGGCTGACCGGCACCGGCATGAAAACCTTTATTGCCGAGCTGATGCCGGCGTATCCGATTTACGTCTCGCTGCTGCCGGAAAACGCCCGCGAAGCGATTGGCGAGGTGCATGCCAATACCTCGCCGGCGCGGGCGATCCTTGAAAAAGAGGGCTTCAGCTGGCGCGGGTCGGTGGATATTTTCGACGCCGGCCCGGTGCTGGAGGCGCAAACCGACAGTATCAGAGCGATCGGCGAGAGCCGGTTTATCCCGGCCATGCACGCCATGGCGCAGCGGGCGGCGCCGATCATCGTCGCCAATAACCGGTTTGAACATTTCCGCGCGGTGCTGCTGACCCCGGAAGAGAACAACGAACGCGCCGCGCTGGACGCCCTCGAGGTTAGCGAGACTGACCGGGTTCATGCGGTAACACTTAATCCGGAGAGCAGAACATCATGGCAATAAACGCACATTTTATCGCAGGCGAGTGGCGGCAGGGTTCGGGGGCGCCGTTAACCAAGCTGGCGCCGGAAAACCAGGCGCCGCTGTGGCAGGCGGCCAGCGCGGGAGCGGCGGAGGTGCAGGCCGCCTGCGCGGCGGCGCGCGGCGCCTTTTACGCCTGGTCCCATCTTGCGCTGGCGGAGCGTATTGCCAGCGTGCAGCGCTTTGCCGCGCTGCTGGATGCGCATAAAGAGGCCCTGGCGGAGATGATTTCTCGCGAAACCAGCAAGCCGCTGTGGGAAACCCGCACCGAGGTGCAGGCGATGATCGGCAAAGCGGCGATCTCCATTGACGCCTACGCCGAGCGTACCGGCTATCGCGAATCGCCGATGCCGGACGGCAAAGCACTCCTGCGCCACAAGCCGCACGGAGTGATGGCGGTCTTCGGCCCGTACAACTTCCCCGGCCATTTGCCGAACGGTCATATTATTCCGGCGCTGATCGCCGGCAACACGGTGGTCTTTAAGCCCAGCGAACTGACGCCGGCGACCGCCGAGCTGACCGTGCAGTTGTGGCAGCAGGCCGGGGTTCCGGAAGGGGTTATCAACCTGATTCAGGGCGGCAAGGAGACCGGCCAGGCGCTGCTGGAAAACCGCGATATCGACGGGGTGCTGTTTACCGGCAGCGCGTCAACCGGCTTCCACTTCCACCGCTATCTCGGCGGCCAGCCGGAGAAGATGCTGGCGCTGGAGATGGGCGGCAACAACGCGCTGATCGTCGCCGACGCGCTTGACGTCGACGCGGCGCTGAACGTGATTATCCAGTCGGCGTTTATCTCCGCCGGGCAGCGCTGCACCTGCGCCCGCCGGCTGGTGGTCAAACGCGGGGAGCAGGGCGACGCGCTGCTGCAGCGGCTGGCTGCCGCCAGCGCCAGCATTCGCGCCGGCCGCTGGGATGCCGAACCGCAGCCGTTTATGGGCGGCGTTATCTCCCTGCAGGCGGCGCAGGGGATGCTGGCGGCGCAGGACAAGCTTGAGCAGCTGGGCGGCAAGGTGCTGCTGCGCATGACCCAGCCGGATCCCAACTCCACGCTGCTCACCCCGGGAATTATTGACGTCACCGGGATCGACGTGCCCGACGAAGAGTATTTCGGCCCGCTGCTGACGGTGGTCCGCTATGAGCAGTTTGATGAGGCGATCCGCATCGCCAACAACACCCGCTACGGGCTGGCGACCGGGCTGATTTCCGCCGATCCGGCGCTGTTCGCCAGGCTCGCCGATGAAGCGCGCGCCGGGATCGTTAACTGGAACAAGCCGCTGACCGGCGCCTCCAGCAAGGCGCCGTTTGGCGGCGTGGGCGCCTCCGGCAACCACCGCGCGTCGGCCTGGTACGCGGCGGACTATTGCGCCTGGCCGATGGCCTCGCTGGTCAGCGAAACGCTGACGCTCCCGGCGGCAACGTCGCCCGGTCTGCCATTCTGACAACGGATTCTGTGAGGACACTATGTCTGGTTTTGAAGCTAATTTCGATGGCCTGGTTGGGCCTACGCACCACTACGCCGGGCTGTCGGTCGGTAACGAAGCCTCGCAAAATAACCGCGACGGCGTATCCAACCCGAAGAAGGCGGCGCTGCAGGGCTTATGCAAAATGAAGGCCCTTGCCGACAGGGGCTTTATTCAGGGGATTTTACCCCCGCAGCCGCGGCCGAATATCGCCGCGCTGCGCGGTCTGGGCTTTTACGGCAGCGATGAGCAGGTGATCGCCCGCGCCGCCGCCGACGCGCCGCATCTGCTCTCGGCGTTTAGCTCTGCATCGTCGATGTGGACCGCCAACGCGGCGACGGTATCGCCATCCGCCGATAGCGCCGACGGCAGGCTGCATTTTACGGTCGCCAACCTGACCAACAAGCTGCACCGCTCCCAGGAAGCGCCGACCACCGCGGCGATTTTACGCGCGACCTTTGCCGACGAAGGCTATTTCGTCCATCACCATGCCCTGGCCCAGCACGGCGACCTGGGCGATGAAGGGGCGGCGAACCACAACCGCTTCTGCTACGACTACGGCCGTCAGGGTCTGCAGCTGTTTGTCTACGGCAGGCGCGCCAGCGGCGGCGTGGCGCCGCAAAAATATCCGGCGCGTCAGACCCTGGAGGCGAGCCAGGCGGTGGCCCGCCTGCACCGGCTGAACCCGGAATATACCGTTTTTGCCCAGCAGGATCCGGCGGCCATCGACGGCGGCGTGTTCCATAATGACGTGATTGCGGTAAGCAATCGCCACGTGCTGTTCCATCATCAGCAGGCCTTTGTACAGCAGCAGGCGCTGCTGGCGACCCTGCGGGAAAAAGCGGCCCGCCTGGATATTCCGTTTGTCAGCGTCGAGGTTCCGCAGGCCCAGGTGGGGCTTAACGACGCCGTCGCCTCGTATCTGTTCAACAGCCAGCTGCTGAGCAAGCCGGATGGCAAAATGCTGATCGTGGTGCCGGAAGAGTGCCGCCAGCGGGAGAACGTCTGGCAGTACCTGAGCGGGCTGGTGAGCGACAGCGCCTCGCCGATCGACGAGCTGGCGGTATTCGATCTGCGTGAAAGCATGCGCAACGGCGGCGGCCCGGCCTGCCTGCGCCTGCGGGTGGTGCTGAACCACGCCGAGCTGGCGGCGGTGAATCCGCACAGCCTGATGGACGACGCGCGCTATCGGCAGCTCACGCAGTGGGTCGAGAAGCATTACCGCGATCGCCTCCACGCCCGCGACCTGGCCGACCCGCAGCTCCTGAGCGAGGTGTATCAGGCCCTTGATGAACTGACGCAGATTTTGCGCCTGGGCTGCATCTATGACTTCCAGCGCTAAGGGACCGGGAATGGACAACAAGGTGAATGATTTACTGCACTGTCGGCTGGCGGAGTGGGCGTTTCCCGCAGAAATTGAGGCGCGCTGGCTGGCGGACGGCGTGCTGCAGCTGCTGCCGCAGAGGCCGTGGCGGCAGGCGGCGATCGTTTCAGCCGGCATTCACGGCAACGAAACCGCGCCGATAGAGATGCTGCTGGAGATCGCGCATGCGCTGAGCCAGGGCCAGCAGCCGCTCTCGCAGGCGCTGCTGATCGTCTTCGGCAACCTGCCGGCGATCCGCGCCTCCCGCCGCTATCTGCATAACGACCTCAACCGCCTGTTCGGCGGGCGTCATCTGCGCGCGGCGCCGGGCAACGAGTCCCGGCGCGCGGCGGAGCTGGAGGCGGCGGTCCGGGCGTTCTATACGGCGGCCGATGCCCACGGCCGCGTCGGCAGAGTGCATCTCGATCTGCATACCGCCATCCGCGGCTCGCGCTACCGCCAGTTTGCGCTTCTCCCCGCGCGGGAGGGAGAGTACAGCGCCGGGTTTTATCAGCTGCTCTCTGCCAGCGGTATGGACGCGGTGGTGCGTCATACCGAACCCGGCGGGACCTTTACCCACTTTACCGCCGAGGCGTTCGCCGCCGAAAGCGCGACGCTGGAGCTGGGCAAAGTGATGCCCTTTGGTGAGAACGATTTGCGCCTGTTTGCCCCCGCCGGGGCGGCGCTGCGGGCGACGATCGGCGGCGGCGCGCTGCCGTCGCGCCTCAAGGAGCCGATGCGCCATTTTGTGGTTCAGGAGAGCATCATCAAGGGCGACGATCGCTTCATCTTGCACCTCGATCCGCAAACTGAAAACTTCACCGCGCTTGCCGTCGGGCACGTTATTGCGCGTCAGGCGGAGAAAACGTGGGTTATCGATGCGCAGGCTCCCTACATCCTGTTTCCAAATGCGGGAGTGGCAAACGGGCAACGCGCCGGTTTGCTGCTGAAGTCTGCCGCGCCATGCCTTTCTTTGCCTCTCTGAAGGAATCGACATGACTCAACATCAACGTGAGGGGCAGGAGCATCCTGCCATCGACGGGGAGTGCCCGTCGCAGCTCAAACGCGGCCTTGGCGCCCGGCACATTCAGATGATTGCGCTGGGCGGCGCCATCGGGACCGGCCTGTTTATGGGGGCGGGACGAAATATTGCGGTGGCGGGGACCTCGATCCTGCTGATCTATCTGCTGGTGGGCTTTTTTACCTATATGGTGATGCGGGCGATGGGCGAAGTGCTGCTCACCCGCCTGGATTACCGCTCTTTCGCCGATTTCGTCGGCGATTATCTGGGGCCGCAGGCGAGCTTTTACCTCGGCTGGACCTACTGGCTGAGCTGGGTGGTGACCTGTATTGCCGACGTGGTGGTGTGCGGCAGCTATATGCAGTACTGGTTTCCCGAAATGTCGGCGTGGATGCCGGCCCTGAGCACCCTCGGCATTCTGTTCCTGTTCAATTTGCTGTCGGTGAAGATGTTCGGCGAGGCTGAATTCTGGTTTGCGCTGATCAAGGTGATTACGATTATCGCGCTGATTGTGACCGGCGCGTGGATGATCGCCATCGGCTGGACTTCGCCGGACGGCGTGAAGGCCTCGCTGCACCATATCACCGACCCGGCGGTCTTTATGCCTCACGGCGTCACCGGCTTCCTCGCCGGTTTCCAGATAGCGATTTTCTCCTTCACCGGGATTGAGCTGCTCGGGACGATGACCGCGGAAACCCGCGATCCGCAGAAGATCTTACCTAAGGCGATCAACGCGCTGCCGCTGCGGATTATCATTTTTTATCTGCTGTCGATGGTGGTGATTATTGCCGTGGCCTCGTGGCCGGGCGTGTCGCCCGACGCCAGCCCGTTCGTCACCCTGTTCGCCAAAGCCGGCCTGCCCGCCGCCGCGGCGGTGATTAACTTCGTGGCCCTGACCTCGGCGATGTCGTCGGCCAACAGCGGGGTCTACTCCAGCACCCGCATGCTATACGGCCTGTCGGTTGAGAAACACGCCCACGGGCAGTTTCGCATCCTGTCGCGCCATACCCGCATTCCGGTGCGCAGCCTGCTGTTCTCCTGCTTCTGCATGCTCAGCGGCACGCTGCTGCTGTTCCTCGTGCCGAACGTGATGACTCTGTTCACCATCGTCTCGACGCTGGCGGCCATTATGGTGGTCTTCAGCTGGGGAATGATCCTCGTGGCCTACCTGGTGTATCGGCAAAAGCGCCCGGACCTGCATGAAAGCTCGGCCTTTAAGATGCCGGCGGGCGTGGCGATGAGCTGGCTAAGCCTGCTGTTTTTTGCCTTCTCCATTTTTATTATGATCTTCGACCCCGATACCCTGAAGGCGCTGATCGCCACGCCGCTGTGGTTCATCGCCCTGTGGCTGTGCTGGAAAATAAAGCAGAAGCGAGAAGGGCAAACGCGGCTGGAGAAACTTAACGCCTGACAGGATACAATCGGCCCAATCTGCTGCGCGGCGATAAAGAGGGACGTTGTCGCTGCGCAAACTGAAAAGGAGAAGGTATGTCAGATAATTTCCCGGCGCTCTCCGCCGATACGCTGGCGGCAGCGAACCTCGTCGGCGCCTGGCTGGCGCAGGACGATTTTACAACGCTGGCGCAGAAGCCGCCGTTTGAGGTGGTGGTGCTGGCGGGCAACGCGGTGATCCCGACCATTGATGCCGCCTGCCGGTTGGCGGCTGACGCCGAGGTTCCGCTGCTGATAAGCGGCGGGATTGGGCACTCAACTTCATTTCTCTATGAGGCGGTACGCAACGATCCGCGCTATGGTTCGCTGCCGGTAGAGGGACGCGCCGAAGCGCTTATCCTTGCCGATATCGCCCATCAGTACTGGCACATACCGCGCGAGCGGATCGTGACGGAAGCGCGCTCCACCAACTGCGGCGAGAACGCGCGCTTTACCCGCGACGTGCTCGAGGCCGAGGGGCTGGCGCACCGCGCGGGCGTGGTTATCCAGGACCCGACCATGCAGCGGCGAACGATGGCGACCTTCGCCCGCGTCTGGCAGGGGGCAGATCCGCTGCCGCGCTGGTACAGCACCCCGGGCTTCGTGCCGCAACTGCGCAATACGCCGGAGCAGGGCCTGGCGTTCAGCGGGGCGGCGCACGGGCTGTGGCCGGTGGGGCGCTATCTGGCGCTGATCCTTGGCGAGCTGCCGCGCCTGCAGAATGGCCCGCAGGGATACGGTCCGCTGGGTAAAGATTTTATTGCCCACGTTGATATGCCTCCGCGGATTATCAGCGCGTGGCGCCAGCTGCGTGACGACAGCCTCCTGGCCCACGCCCTCGGCGATCGGACCTTAGGCTGATGATTTTTGCCCGTTTGCGCCAGGTTTGTCGCAAACGGGCAGTTTGTGTTGCCTGAATGTAACGTTTCCCCCCGCTTTCGGGGCCGTTTTTATGAAGTAATTCACATAATCAGGCGTGCGGACTGCTCTTATTGCCTCTTATGGATAGATTTTTAACAAATAAATCACTTGTTAAAAACAATAAATCTACAGGAGCAGGCTATGACAGCACCCGTTCAACACCCGATGTATATTGATGGTCAGTTTGTTGCCGGGCGCGGCGACGCCTGGATTGACGTGCTTAATCCTGCCACCGAAGCGCTGCTCTCCCGCATTCCCGACGGCAGCGCCGAAGACGCGCGGCGGGCCATTGCCGCCGCGGATCGCGCGCAGCCGGCCTGGGAGGCGCTGCCGGCTATCGAGCGCGCCGGCTGGCTGCGTAAAATCGCCATCGGGGTCCGCGAACGCGCCGGCGAGATTGCGGCGCTTATCGTAGCTGAAGGCGGGAAGACTCAGCAGCTGGCGGCAGTGGAGGTCTCCTTTACCGCCGATTATCTCGACTATATGGCCGAGTGGGCGCGGCGCTACGAAGGTGAAATCGTGCAAAGCGACCGTCCCGGCGAAAATATCCTCGTTTTCAAACGCGCCCTCGGCGTGACCACCGGCATCCTGCCGTGGAACTTCCCGTTCTTCCTGATTGCCCGCAAGCTCGCCCCGGCGCTGCTGACCGGCAATACGATTGTGATTAAACCGAGCGAGTTCACGCCCAATAACGCCGTCGCCTTCGCGCAGATTGTCGATGACATCGGCCTGCCGAAGGGGGTGTTTAACCTGGTGTTAGGCCGCGGGGAGACCGTCGGCCAGGAGCTGGCGGCGAACCCGAAAGTGGCGATGGTCAGCATGACCGGCAGCGTAGGCGCGGGTGAAAAAATCATGGCCGCCGCGGCGAAAAATATCACCAAAGTGTGCCTCGAGCTGGGCGGTAAGGCGCCGGCGATTGTGATGGATGACGCCGATCTTGAGCTGGCGGTCAAGGCGGTGGTCGATTCGCGGGTGATCAACAGCGGACAGGTATGCAACTGCGTTGAGCGCGTTTACGTGCAGAAAGGGATCTACGATCGCTTCGTTAACCGCCTCGGCGAAGCGCTGAAAGCGGTACAGTTCGGCGACCCGGCCCTGCGCGATGATATTGCGATGGGGCCGCTGATTAACGCCGCCGCGCTGGAGCGGGTCGAGCAGAAGGTGGCCAAAGCGCTGGCTCAGGGCGCGCGCCTTGCCTTAGGCGGCAAAGCGGTCGCCGGCAGCGGCTATTTTTATCCGCCGACGCTGCTGCTGGACGTGCGCCAGGAGATGGATATCGTCCACGAAGAAACCTTTGGCCCGGTACTGCCGGTGGTGGCGTTTGACACGCTTGAGGAGGCGCTGGCGATGGCCAACGACAGCGACTACGGGCTGACGTCGTCAATCTATACGCGCGACCTGAACGTGGCGATGAAGGCGATTAAGGGGCTGAAGTTCGGCGAAACCTACGTTAACCGCGAGAACTTTGAAGCCATGCAGGGCTTTCATGCGGGCTGGCGCAAATCCGGTATCGGCGGGGCCGACGGCCGCCACGGTCTGAACGAATACCTGCAGACCCAGGTGGTCTATTTGCAGGCCTGAGCCGCGGATGAAAAAGCGGATAGCCAAGGGCTATCCGCTGCGGTTACAACCTATTTAGCAAACTTATCCAGCACGCGGATGAGCTGGGTGACGAAGCCGTATTCGTTGTCGTACCACGCCACGGTTTTGACCAGCTGAACGTCGCCTGCCTCGGCGATTTCAAGCTGGGTGGCGTCGTAAATCGAGCCAAAGTGGCTGCCAATCACGTCGGAAGAGACGATCTCCTCTTCGGTATAGCCGAAGGATTCATTATTCGCCGCCGCGTTCTTCATCGCCTGATTGACCTCTTCGGCGGTCACCTTTTTCTCAAGAATCGAGACCAGTTCGGTGACCGATCCGGTTTTGGTCGGCACGCGCTGGGCGTGGCCTTTCAGCCTGCCGCTGAGCTCAGGAATGACCAGACCAATCGCCTTCGCCGCCCCGGTAGTGTGCGGGATGATGTTTTCCGCCGCCGCGCGCGAGGCGCGTAGATCTTTGCCGCGCGGGCCGTCGACCAGCGACTGGGTGCCGGTGTAGGCGTGAATGGTGGTCATCGTGCCGAGCCTGATCCCGAACGCATCGTGGAGCACTTTGGCCATCGGCGCCAGGCAGTTGGTGGTGCAGGAGGCGACGGAGATAATGGTGTCGTCTGCGGTGAGGGTGTCGTCATTGACGTTGTAGACGATGGTTTTCATCTCCCCGGCGGGGGCGGAGATCAGAACCTTTTTCGCCCCGGCGCTCAGGTGAGCCTGGGCTTTCTCCGTCGAGGTATAGAAACCGGTGCACTCCACGATAAGCTCCGCGCCTGTGCTTTTCCACGGAATGTGCCGGGCCTCTTTCTCGGCGTAGACGGTGATGGTCTTACCGTTAACGATCAGCGCGTCGTCGGTGTAGTCTACGCTCCACGGGAAGGGACCGTAGTTAGAGTCATGTTTTAACAGATAGGCCAGCACTTTAGGCGAGGTGAGATCGTTAATTGCCACCACTTCCAGCGGGCTGTTAACTTCCAACAAACGGCGTAATACCAGACGTCCGATACGACCAAATCCATTAATTCCAAGCTTGCTCATGGAAAATCTCCTGGTGAGTCGGTTAGAGGGTAAAACTCATACAGGCATACTCCAGTCGGCCGGCCTGGGCAACCAGCAAAATCGGCCTCGTGGCTAAGCTTTTGAAAAAACGCTACAGAAAAATTAATGCATTCGTTCATCATCTGGCGGCAGGAAGTCGGGCCGATAAAACGGGACGCGTTCTGTTTCCGCTGTTATAAAAACGGCTTTCTTTTATGGCGCTCAGGAACGCCTTGCCCAATCGTCCACCCCGGCGGTTTAGGAGTTAAATGATGTCAAAAAAACGCAGGATCGGCCGGCTGATCGCGGCAGGAAAAACGCCCCCCGCGCGGTTAACTCTTCAGGCAGAGATTGAGGCGCTGAAGATACCGCCCCGCACCAGAGCGGAAGCAAAGCGGCAGCTGGCAATAAAGCTTCGTCTGCTGAAGAGCGGGGCGCTGAACGAACAATCATTAAGAGAGCTGGAGAAAAGGGCGGCACAGGATTTATCATTAGCCAACGCGCGCAGATTTGAAGCGGGCGTTGTCGATGCGGTTACTACAGAAAAAATCTCCTTAGCGCATAAAAAATGGCGCGGCCGGACGGCAGATTAGCGCGGTACGATCTTTCTGCCGCGGGCGAATTTATGGATAAAAGGTGTTAGCAATGAATCTATCGGGTAGCTGTTTTCTGGCTGTATTGACGCTGGGTAGCGCCTCGTTTGCGGTGACGGCGAAAACAACGTCGGTTAAGTGCTCCTACCCGACCTATAGTGACCAAAGCGGCAATCATGTCGCTAAAAACCCGATGGTGTTGACGTTTATCATCGATAGCGGAACAAGCAAGGCCTATATGGCCGGAAACGCCGGTTCGACCGAGGTAGCCATCGTGCCAAACGGCGTAGACGGCATGTCTTTTATTGAAACGTCAGAGGTCGGTAACGTCACCGTTACTACAATGACGAGGAGCGGTGATTCGGTGCATAGCCGCAATACGGTTATGCCGGGAGGCATTTTCGCCTCTCAGCATTATGGAACCTGCGTGGCGCAGTAACTTTCGCCAGTTCAGATGCGGGAAAATCCCCCGGCGTCGTCGATAACCACGGTGTTACGACCGGAACGTTTGGCTTCATAGAGCGCCAAATCAGCTTTGCGAAGGACGGTGTAAACATCGTTTTCGTTATCGCTGAACCCGGCAACGCCGAGGGAAATGGTCACTTTCCCGGCGTGGGGGAAATCGGCATTTTCGATCCCCACCCGGATGCGTTCAGCCGCCGCCGCCGCCGCTGTCAGGCCGGTATCCGGCAGGAACACCACAAACTCCTCACCGCCAAACCGACAGGCAACCTGCCCGTCGGCGCAGAGGTTGCGCAGCTTCTCACTGAATGTGACCAGCACCGCATCGCCGCCGTCATGCCCGTGCAGATCGTTAATCTTTTTAAAATGGTCTATATCAATCGCGATGATGCAGCGCTCGGCGGAATGGAGGGATTGTTTCAGCAGGGTGCTGAAACCTTTGCGGTTATAGAGTCCGGTCAGCGGGTCCGTCATCGTTTCATCGCTGAGGGCGTTTACCCGCCTGGCCATTATTTGCAGATGCAGGCTGAAAGCCTCTTTAAGACGTTCCGCTTCCTTGTACCAGACGTTAATATTGGCCAGCTTTTTGAGCGTGGACTCATTGTTTTCCGCGCGCGTGAATTCTGCGAGTTTCTCCAGCGGAGCCGAAATGATGGCAGCAAAAATCGTTACGGTCGTCACCGTGAGGATGATGATCGCGAGCGTGAACCAGAACGCGTTCACTACCGTCTGCATTAATATACGGGATACGCTTTCCGATGCCCCCGAGATGATAACCTTCCAGTCGGCCTGCTTCAGGCTGGCGTAGCCAACCAGGTTGCCGCCGCTTTTACCATCGCCAAAAAAGTGCCCGTTTTGCGTTTTGATAATCTGTTCCTGCAGGCCGGGAGCAGATTTAAATCCGCCGCCCACTCGTGTCGGATCGCGATTAAAGATTATTTTACCTTCATTATTAATGACGCTGACGTCCGTTGTATTTTCGTAAAAATGCATGCTTAGAATATCGCTGAGCATGCTCTCTTTTTGCAGATAGATGCTGCCGCCGATATAACCGAGATAGTCGCCGCCGGGGCTAAATAATGGCTGCGAGACAAACACGACGTAATTACCCGCCGCCGATATAAAAGGTTCAGAGATAAAGAGCTTTTTTGAGGCTATGGCCTGCCGGCTGGCGCCAGAGTGCAGCTTTATCCCCACCAGCTTCAGGCTCTCCGGAGAGGCGGCAGCAATAACGGCGTTGGAATTAACAATTACCACCGAGTTGAAAAAGCCGGACTGCAGGCGCAGCCGGTCAGCTTCATTTTGCAGCTGGCCGCGGTCGTTAAGGGCTTTTATCTGCCCGGCGCTGTAGGCCAGCTCCCGCTGCGCCGTCACCAGGTAGCGGTCGGTGGTATCCGCCAGTTTACGGGCGTAGGCGAGGTTGTTCTCGAGTAACCGATCCTCAATGTTGCCCTTCTGGAAAAGCGTCAGGGCGCTGAGCAGCAGCATTGATGTCAGCAGGATCCCTCCGACGGACAACATCAGCATGAGAGTGCGCAGATGCAGTTTTTTCCTTGGCATAAGTTTTCACGTATTTTAAAAATTTTCTGCATTTTATCAGCTTTTTAGCGCAGAACATAAGCAGCTTCTGCTGCTCTATCGCTTGATCGCAAGTTCCGGCTAGCGGGCGGCGGCCGGGATTATGGCGCGCCGTGCTACTGGGCGTCGATCGATTTTGTCCATGCCATATCAGCGATACCGAATCGACGACGCCCTTAGAGACTTACCGTGGGGAACGATACGTTACCCGGCTCCAGTAGCCTGAGCCGGTACCCGCAATTTTTATCCAGCCCAGACGCGTTAATTCCAGCGCAATAAAGTTGTTTAAGAGGCCGTGGCCCATGCTGACAACGTGCCCGTGCTGCGCCGCCGTGTCGATCAGCTCCCGCGCCATTTTTGCTGCTCGCGCCCGGACTTCAGCTTTTGATTCAGATCCCGCCGCAAGATCAAAAAACCAGAGCAGGCGGAACAGCATCAGCCAGATACCCGCGGGGAATTTTATTAGCGCTACGTTGATAACGGGCAGCGGCGCTTCGCTGAGGTCGCGGAGTATGGCATCCGGGTTCACCCCCAGCGCAGATAGAGACGAAAGCGCGCGCGGCAGGGGGCTGCAGACAAAATAATCGCCGGCCTCGCAGGCGGATTTTGTCTTCGGAGAGGGCATTTCAGCTACCGTGGCAGCGTTATAATCCGCTATCCAGGCAGGCATTTCGCTGGCTTTAAGCCACAACAAACCCCGGTTCTTTACGCCGTCAGGCTTCCCGTGCCGTATTAAGGTAATGTCCATATTGGCATCGTCTGGTAATGAAATGAGTGGAGGCAATATAACATTGATGATAGTTTTCATATGCCGGTTTCTATCGTAATAAATTATTCTTTTAATATGCTCGGCTGAATAAAAAGACATCAGATGAAATACCTTATCTTCTTCTTTGCCGCGATCGTCATTTTTTGTGCTTTCTTCGTTATTCGCCTGTCAGATTTTGATCTTTCTGGTTATGGAAAACAGAGAGAAATATCATTTCAGCACCATCAGGATATTTTACACGGGACGTTAATTCTTCCTCCTGGTAAAGTTAATCCACCGGTGGTGCTTATCGTTCACGGCGACGGTGCCCAGGATCGCTGGTCCGCAGACGGGTATATTCCGCTTGTTAAGTTCCTGGTGGCCCAGGGAATAGCCGTTTTTTCATGGGATAAACCCGGCGTAGGAACAAGCACCGGGAACTGGCTGGCGCAGACAATGGCGGATCGCGCAGAAGAAGCGGCAATGGCATTACAAAAAATGAAACAACAGCCTGAGTTGAAAGACAGTCGTGCGGGATTTCTCGGATTTTCGCAGGCCGGATGGGTCGTGCCGCAGGCTAGCCAGCTGGCTCTCCCCGATTTTGCCGTGCTGGTCGGTGCGGCGATAAACTGGCGAAATCAGGGCGTATACTATCTGGAGCAACGGCTCAAATTTGCCGGGCGTTCGGCCGTTGAAATTGACCAGACTAAAAAACTTGAAGAAGAGACCTTTGACAGACAGTTTACGGAGGAAGCTGCTGCACATCCTTGCCTGTCTCGCTGTACCCGGCAGGACTTCGAGCGCAGAAATTCCCGCGCGGATGCAACCAAAGAGATCTCCGGGATGCATACTCCCGCGTTAATCATGATGGGAGAGAACGATCGAAATGTGGACCCGAATGAAACAGTCGAGGTCTGGGCCAGGAAGTTACCAGAGAGCACTCCCCGGTGCATCCAACTGGTTGCCGGTGCGACTCACGGGCTCCTGCGCAGTAGATGGTTTGATTACCAGCTTCCCTCACAGCTGCCGCTGTGGAAACAAGGCCTGTTTCTGTTGTTGGGGCAATATGCGTATTCACCCGCAGCACTCACTGCTGTTTCGCACTGGGTCCTTAACCAGAAATGCGGTTAATGAACTTCACGCTGACGGCTGACTAAATGGTTAACACTTTATGTAAGGGGGATTTGTGCGCACTCGCCCATCATCTCGATTAATAGTTCTTTCGCCTGAAAATCACGTCTTGCTCTTTTGCTTCTGCCATACAGATGACGCTTTGAGCGGCAGGACATATTGGGCAACGCCGGGTGGAGGGCTTGAACACAATGAATCCTTCGAGCAGGCTGCTTTACGCGAATTACTTGAAGAAACGGGTCTGATAAGAACAGCTGCAGGACCGCAGATCGCATCCAGATCCTTCACCATGATGCTAGCTGATGGGGAGACGGTTGTTGCTGATGAGCGTTTCTTCATTATTAATACAAATACATCAGATATCGACCACTCAAGGTGGAGTAGCAACGAAAAAAAAGTCATTCGCGATCACTACTGGTGGACAATAGAAGAGCTCAGACATACCGATGAAATCATCTTCCCACTCGATTTGATCATCAACATTCTTGAAAGCAGGTTAACCGACTCCCCGGTATTTAACGTGTCGAAATGACCTTGATGTTCGCTTCTGGCATGCAATGAACATCTGAACTTAGCCCATCACTCCCATAGCAAATGTCGCTTTTACATATTGCGAGCGGATGCTTAGGGCAAACGGCACGTCCCTGACTTTTTTCACCACTAAGCGCCCGGCTGAACTGGACCACAGGGCGATCGGTGACACCAGGCGACGGGGACGCGCCTACGGGCGAGCTGATATTTCCTTAACTGCTCGCCAGCTCGAACAGCCGACGCGTCGCGGGAGTCAATCCTGACATATGAATGCAGGCGTGCACCATGCCCGGCAGTCGCTCGCAGCGTACCGCTACGCCAGCTTCCTGCAGCCGAAGCGCATACCGTTCGGCCTCATCGCGCAGCGGATCGTATTCGCAGCTCAGGATGGTTGCCGGCGGCAAACCGCACAGTGAAGTCGCGTGCAGCGGTTCGGCATGAGGATGACGGCGTTCTCCCAGATAGCTGTGCCAGCAAAATGCCATCGCATCACGCGTTAAATAATAGCCCTCAGCAAACTCGCGATAGCTCCCGGTTGCCATATCGCGACTTAACGCCGGATACAGCAGCAGCTGATGCTCAATGCGAGGACCGCCGCGATCCCGCGCCAGTAGCGCGGTTGCCGCCGCGAGATTCCCGCCGGCGCTATCGCCGCCCACCGCCAGGCGGTTGCTATCGATGCCCAAACGCTGCGCCTGTGCGTAAACCCAGCATAGCGCCTGATAAACATCCTCTAACGGTCGCGGAAATGGGTGCTCTGGCGCCAGCCGGTAATCCACTGACACTATTATCCGCCCGGTGGCATTGGCCAATGCCTGACAAGGCCGATCGTACAGCGCCAGCGATCCCAGACACCAACCGCCGCCGTGAGCAAACAGCATCGCTGGCTGCGCGGTTTCAGTATTTAAGCCAACGGGCGTATAGGCGCGAAGGGCAATACCGTAGCCATCATCAACGATGGCGACATAATCTTTGAAGCCATCGTTGATTTCCATCTCTCCCTGTAGCTGAAGCAAATCGGCTTCAGCGGCCGCGCGCATCTCGCCCAGCGACGCTGGCGGCAATGCGCTCCTTTGCGATGAAGCGGCGAGGAAGCCGGCAATATGCGGATCAAGCGGCATAGTGAGTCTCCTCTGAAAGAAAGGGGACGATCAGCCCGATAAAATCCTCATGACACTCTTCGGTAATAAAATGACCACACCCGGCCACCGTCTCGCCGCGCAGATCGTGAGCATTGCCGTGCAGCGTTGCCAGCGGCGCATCAGCCGTTGCATATTCTGCTCCCACCGTAAGCACCGGCATTGTTAAAGGCACTTGCTTGCGGAGCTGGTTCTGCCGAATGGTCTCCGGGATCGCGCGATAGTAATCGAAGCCCGCGCGCAGCCCGCCCGGAGCAGAATAGGCGGCGATATAAACCTCTGCGGCTACCCGATCGCGGCGATGAGACCAGCGGTTGAAAATATAGCTGAGATATTGTGATTCACGGCCGTAGGTCAGGGTTTCCGGTAAATCGGCCAGCTGATTGAACATGAAGTGCCAAAGGAAAATATTCTCTTCCGGCGCGACAAAAATCGACGGGGCAGGGGCCAGCCCCGGGATCACCGCTTCTGTCAGCACAAGTCGCTCAATCGCCTGCGGAAAATCGCTCGCTATGGCGTAGCCAATCCACATGCCAATATCGTGGCCCACCAGGCTGTAGCGCGTATGCCCCAGCTGCGCCATGACTGCGTGCAGCACGGCGCCAACGCTTCCGGTATCGTAGCCGCCATGGGGCTTATCGGAATCGCCGATGCCGGGAGGGTCAACGGCGATCGCCTGAAAACCGGCGTCGGCAAGCGCGCGGATGACGTAGCGCCAGGTATACCAGGTCTGGGGCCAGCCGGGTATCAGCAGTACCGGCTGCCCTTTTCCCGCCACGGCGCAGTGGATGCGCTGCCCGTTGACCTTAGGATAGACGTGTTGCACCTCAAGATCCGCGTAGAGGATCTCGCCGTATTGTTGTTCCATGAGGGATTCCTTGAAATATTCTGGCCTAGCGTATGCCGAGTAATTTTTTGATTTGATGAGGATTTACCGGCGCGCCGGCGAAGTCGTCGAACACCTTATCGGTGATATGAATAATGTGGTTGCTGATGAACTCTGCCCCCTCCCGGGCACCGTCCAGCGGATTCTTCAGGCAGCACTCCCACTCCAGCGTTGCCCAGCCGGCGTAATCGTATTGCGCAAGCTTCGCGAAAATGGCTTTGAAATCAACCTGACCGTCACCCAATGAGCGGAAGCGGCCCGCGCGATCGATCCATGATTGATAGCCGCCGTAGATCCCCTGACGGCCGGTGGGATTAAATTCGGCGTCTTTAACGTGGAACATATTGATGACGTCCTTATAAATATCAATAAATTCCAGGTAGTTGAGCTGCTGTAGCACCATATGACTCGGGTCAAAAAGTACCCGGCAGCGGGGATGTTCGCCCACCCGCTGGTGGAACATTTCGAACGTCACGCCATCGTGTAGATCTTCGCTCGGATGGATTTCATAGCACAGATTAATACCCTGCTCATCGCAGGCGTTGAGTACCGGCAGCCAGCGCCTGGCAAGCTCGTCGAAGGCGGTTTCGATTAGCCCGGCCGGACGCTGCGGGAACGGAAACAGATAAGGCCAGGCCAGCGAGCCGGAAAAGGTGCCCAGTTCGCTGAGGCCAAGGCGCGCGGAGGCTTTGACGGCCATCAGCAGCTGTTGCCGTGCCCACTCGCCGCGGGCTTGCGGATTGCCGTGTACCTCGGACGGCGCAAAGCTGTCACATAAGCTGTCGTAGGCCGGATGTACCGCCATTAGCTGGCCGAAGATATGGCTGGTTAGTTCGCTGACTACCAAACCGTGTTCCGCCAGCATACCGGTAAGATCGTCGCAGTAGGTCTGGCTTTCCGCCGCGGTTGCCACGTCGAAGAGACGCCGATCCCATGCCGGGATTTGCAATGCCTTAAAACCGGTTTCTGCGGCCCATTGGGTAATCGCAGCCAGGCTGTTGAACGGGGCGACCTCGTCGCTAAACTGAGCGAGATGGAGGCCTGGACCTTTGAGGGTTTTCATCGTAAACTCCTATTGTTTGTCGATTGACAAACAATAGGAGTAAAAACGGATTACCGCAAGCAAAATTATAAATGCGTTGGTAATCTCAACGATTTAAGCGATCCTTGATCGCTAAATATCGGACCAACTGGAGCAACGTAATGGCAGGCAGACCGCGCGAATTCGATCGTGAACTGGCGCTTTTGAAAGCGCGTAATCTATTCTGGCGACAGGGCTATGAAGGGACGTCAATGTCGGATTTGGTGGCGGAACTGGGCATCGCTTCCGCGCGTATTTACAAGGCATTCGGTTCAAAAGAACAGCTTTTCCGGGAAGCGATCGCTGACTACGAAAATCAGGAAGGGGGCTTCGCGGATCGCGCCTTTGCCGCCGAGGGCAACGTGCGGGAGGCAATCAAAACGCTGCTGATGGATGCTGTGCGCCTCTACTGCCAACCGGACCTGCCGCAAGGATGTATGGTGGTTGCCTCCGCTGCCAGCGTCAGCGTGGAAAATGACGACATCAAAACCTGGCTGGCTCAGCATCGTCTCCAGCGCACGCAGCAGATTATCGACCGGCTGCGTCAGGCGGTGCATAGCGGCGAGCTGCCTGCCACTACCGATGCTGACAGCCTTGGCGATTATTTCGCCGCCTTTTTGCACGGCCTGTCGGTTCAGGCTCGCGATGGTGTTGCCGAATCGCGATTGCTGGCGGCGGCTAATGTGGCGCTAACCGCACTACCATATACAGATTAAGTTATTTTCGTTGGCAATGGCGTGAAGCAGGCGAACGGCAAAGTTTCCCTCGCGTAGCTGCGCACGCGGATGGATATCTGCGGCCGTGAGTAGATGATCAACATCATTGGTCTTATTTTTGCTGATGTTAATCTCTCCTGTCTGAAGGTTGATATCTTCTCAAGCCGAAGCACCCCATGCCGCAAACCGGTGTGTACCGCGACAATCCATATCAATGCGTGCCTACGAGAATGTTTGGTAATCAGATGTGCCAGGAGGGGAGAAGGGGTTTTTGGGTTACCTTTAAATTTTTAACATTCTCATGGGGAGAGCGTGTATTGAACGGGCTTTGACTGGCTAAATCAGCATCCGAGAGAAAGACCGCGCAGCGTGCGCGGCAGTCCGGCCGCCCGCGAGCGTAAAATTGAACTGGATCTCTACTCATAATTCCCCAGAATGACAGTGAAAGCGCTTTCTGCTCCCCTGGCAGTCCCCATTATGCTAAGTTTTAGGGGCCATCTGTCTTACGAGAGTCTTAACTCAGGAGATAATTCTAAGGAGAGTAAATATGGCCATGTTTGGGAAAGTAACACTTAGCATGTTCTGTCTTGTTTTTGCGAAATTTGCATTCTGTGCAGAAAAAGGGCTCAATTACGAATCAAATAATAAGACATTCACCTTAAAAGAAGAGTGTATTTCATCTTTGGTGATGAATAATTATATGTTTGATTCAAAAGAATATTACTCGCTGAGCGTGCGTTTAAAAAATAGTCGAAATTGTTCTCTGGCGTTAAATGGCATAATAGAAGAAAATATCGGGAATCACTTGCGCATATATTTCAACTCTGATTTGCTGATTGATAGTTATATTGCGGGGAAGCTTAATACTGAAAATGGCTTCAAAATGCCTTTGGACAGTAAGAAGTTGGGCGATAAAATTCTTTCATTTTATCACAAGAATAGTTAAGTGAATGTATCTATGAAATTACAGTCGCCCTGATTTGGGGTGACGGTATGCTTAATCATCTTTTGCGGAAATCTACCGTTACCGTAACGGGAACTGAGTGAGATTTTACTCGTACAGAAGAATGCCCGGCCCAGGTAGCCGTTAACGAGAAATAACCAGGTCCACGGTCCAGATGGTCTTAATCTGATTATGCTCTGGATACTTACATGTGTTCAAACATAAAAATCTTCCCGAAACTCGTGAGTTTGATGGCGAAAATAGGTCGTATTTTAGGGGGGATTGGGGGGCGAAAAGTATCTTAGGGGCGCTTTTGAGGGCGTTAAAAACGCCGCAAACGACCAACAATCTCCTTCAGCCTTACAGCTTAACTTCTTGTATTGCCACTAAATGCATGATTCCTCGCGATTGTTTCTTATAAGTACGTAAAAGTTAATGAATTTTTAATAAAAGGCCGTTATGTTGTCGGCATCACACTTTTGTTAAGGGTTTTCCCATGCGCGATAAATACTCCGGCCTGCAGATAGGCATCCACTGGCTGGTATTTTTATTAGTGGTTGGCGCCTATGCCGCTATGGAGCTGCGGGGCTTTTTCCCTCGCAGCGACCGGCCGCTGATTAACATGATTCATGTATCCTGCGGTATTTCCATCTGCGTACTGATGGTGGTACGACTGCTGGTGCGCCTGAAATCTCCCGTGCCGCCGATTGTGCCGAAGCCATCGCCGATGATGACCGGTTTCGCGCACCTGGGGCATCTGGTTATCTATCTGCTGTTTATCGCCTTACCGATCGTCGGCATGGTCATGATGTATAACCGCGGCAACCCGTGGTATGCGTTTGGCCTGACGATGCCCTTTGCGGCGCAAAGTAATTTTGAGCTGGTGGATACGCTGAAGGGCGTACACAGCCTGCTGGCGAATACCGGCTACTTTGTCGTTGGCCTGCATGCGCTGGCCGCGCTGATGCATCACTATTTGTGGAAAGACAATACGCTGCTGCGCATGATGCCGCGCAAGCGCTAGCTGTGATTAGCTTTCTACGTTCAGACCCCGCCCTGTGCGGGGTTTTTTATTTCTTTTACCGCGGACTGTGATACATCTGATCGCACCAACGGGAAGAGGGGATAAAGATGAGAGTCAGACTTGCCGCGCCGGATGAAGCGCCAGCACTATGGGAAATCCGCAATCAGGCGATACGCCACGGCTGTCGTGAAAGCTATGACGCCGAGGTTCTGCAGGCCTGGACGCCGGATCTGATGCCGGAAGGCTATCGCCATGCGGTGCGCGACAACCCCTTTTATGTGATCGAAGAGGCGAACGGGCGCGCGGCAGCGACCGGCTATCTCGACCTTCGCGCCGGCAGCGTCGAGGCGATTTTTACCCGCCCGGAGTGCTTCGGTAAAGGTTACGCCGGGCTTATCGTGACGACGATAATCGCTGAAGCGCGTCGCCGGGGGCTGACGCGAATCACGCTGGAAGCCACGCCCAACGCCGCCGGTTTCTATCTGCGCCACGGCTTTGTGGCGCTCGGTGAAAAATGGCTGCCATCAAAGCTGGCCAATGCCGATTTACGCTGTGTGGATATGATGCTGGAGCTGAGCTGAGCCCAAAACTGCGCCGCTGTGCTACGGTTAAAGCGGCGTTTCAATTTGCCATACTGCTTAATTAAATATAGTATACCCCCCTATATGATATGGAGGGCGTCACCGTGCCACATTCACCTGAAGATAAAAAACGCGCCCTGAGCCGCGTGCGCCGTATTCGCGGGCAGGTCGAGGCGCTTGAGCGCGCGCTGGAGTCCGGCGAGTCCTGTATGACAATTCTGCAGCAGATCGCCTCAATTCGCGGCGCAACCAACGGTTTGATGGGGGAGATGGTGGAAATTCATCTCCAGGATGAGCTGGTAAGCGGCGAAACCACCCCCGACCAAAGAGCGATACGAATGGCGGAAGTCGGCCATCTGCTACGATCCTACTTAAAATAAATCATGACGAAGGAAGAGACCCTTATGAAATCACGTGCAGCAGTCGCGTTTGGCCCGGGCCAGCCGCTGAAAATCGTTGAGATTGACGTCGCGCCGCCGAAAAAAGGCGAAGTGCTGGTCAAGATCACCCACACCGGCGTCTGCCATACCGATGCCTTTACCCTCTCCGGGGACGATCCGGAAGGCGTGTTCCCGGCGGTGCTGGGGCATGAAGGCGGCGGCATTGTTGTTGAAGTCGGCGAAGGCGTGACCAGCCTGCAGCCGGGCGATCACGTTATTCCGCTGTACACCGCCGAGTGCGGCGAGTGCAAATTCTGTAAATCCGGCAAAACCAACCTCTGCCAGGCGGTTCGCGCCACCCAGGGCAAAGGCCTGATGCCGGATGGCACCACCCGTTTCTCCTACAACGGCGAGCCGATTTATCACTATATGGGCACCAGCACCTTCAGCGAATACACCGTTTGCGCGGAGATTTCGCTGGCGAAAGTTAACCCCCAGGCTCCGCTGGAGAAAGTCTGCCTGCTGGGCTGCGGCGTGACGACCGGGATCGGTGCGGTTCACAACACCGCGAAGGTGAAAGAGGGCGATACGGTAGCGGTATTCGGCCTCGGCGGAATCGGTCTGGCGGTTATTCAGGGCGCGGTACAGGCGAAAGCCGGGCGCATTCTGGCGGTCGATACCAATCCGGAAAAATTCACGCTCGCCAAAGAGATGGGCGCGACCGACTTTGTCAATCCGCGTGATTACGAAAAGCCGGTGCAGGACGTCATTGTTGAGCTCACCGACGGCGGCGTGGACTTCAGCTTTGAGTGTATCGGCAACGTCAACGTCATGCGTTCGGCGCTGGAGTGCTGTCATAAAGGCTGGGGCGAGAGCGTGATTATCGGCGTTGCCGGTGCGGGCCAGGAGATTAAAACCCGGCCGTTCCAGCTGGTAACCGGCCGCGTATGGCGCGGTTCCGCATTCGGCGGCGTCAAAGGGCGCACCCAGCTGCCGGGCATGGTTGAAGACGCGATGGCGGGGAAAATTCGCCTCGATCCGTTTATCACCCACCGCCTGCCGCTGGATCAGATCAACGAAGCGTTTGACCTGATGCACGAAGGTAAATCAATCCGTACCGTTATTCATTTCGGCGACCAGTAATCACCGGCAGCAGGCACAACGTGCCTGCGAGTGCCGACGCCGATCGTCAGAGGCGCTTCGCTGAGGCAAAAAAATACCTGCCGGTGGCTTCACCGGCAGGTATGAGTGTGACAAGACTCCGTGCTTACTGCTGGTCAGGCAGCGCGTAGGCGATGATATAGTCGCCGCGATCCGGAGACTGACGTGCGCCTCCGGCGTTGATGATGATGTACTGCTTGCCGGTTTTCGGCGAAACGTAGGTCATCGGACCGGACTGGCTGCCGACCGGCAGACGAGATTTCCAGATTTCCTTACCGCTGGCGGTATCAAACGCCCGCAGGTAGAAGTCCTGGGTGCCGGCGAAGAACAGCAGGCCGGACTGAGTAGACAGCGATGCGCCGAGCGTCGGCATGCCGATTGGAATTGGCATATGCATCCGAATCCCCAGCGGGCCGGTATCCTCAACGGTACCGACCGGCACCTGCCACACCAGCTTCCCGCTTTTCAGATCCACTGCCGACATCGTACCGAACGGCGGCTTCTGGCATGGAATGCCCAGCGGCGACAGGAAGCGTTCGCGCATTGCGCCAAACGGCGTGCCTTCCATCGGCACGATACCCATCTCAATCCCGCTGGCATTTTTGGCGACTTTGGCGCGCGGCACCATATAGTTTGCCAGGCCGAGACGCATATCGTTGACGAACATCAGACCGTTATTCGGGTCGACCGACACGCTGCCCCAGTTCATGCCGCCCAGCGAACCCGGATACTGCAATGAACGGTCTTCGCCCGGCGGGGTGAAAATGCCCTGATGGCGCATGGATTTAAAGGCGATACGGCAGATCAGCAGATCGACCGGCGTGGCGCCCCACATATCCGACTCTTTCAGCGTTTCGTTACCGATCATCGGCATGCCGACGGAGTAGGGCTGGGTCGGCGAGTAGCGCTCGCCTTCGACGTTGCCCTGCGGAACCGGGCGCTCCTCCACTTTGGCAACCGGCTCACCGGTTTCGCGGTTGAGCATAAAGATCATGCCCTGCTTGCTGGTCTGTACCAGTACCGGGGTGGTAGCGCCTTTACCATCCGGCAGGTCGTACAGCAGCGGCTGCGACGGCAGGTCAAAGTCCCACAGGTCGTGATGGGTCGTCTGATAGTGCCAGCGCACCTGGCCGGTGGTGGCATCGACGGCAACGATTGACGAGCTGTACTTATCGTCAAGCGCGGTCCGCTCGCCGCCAAAGAAGTCCGGCGTGGCGTTGCCGGTCGGCAGGTAGATCAGGTTCAGCTTCGCATCATAGGACATCGCTGACCAGACGTTAGGCGTACCGCGCGTGTAGGTTTGACCTTCCGGCGGCAGACCGGTCAGGTTTGGATTACCCGGATCCCACGCCCACGCCAGCTTACCGCTGTGGACATCATAGGCGCGTACCACGCCCGGAGGCTCGCCGGTGGAGAAGTTATCCGCCACGCGGCCGCCGACCACCACCACGTTCCCGGCCACCAGAGGCGTCGAGGTCTGCTGGTAGTAGCCCGCTTTGATCTCACCCATTCCAACGCTCAGGTCGACGACACCGTGTTCACCAAATTCTTCACACGGTTTGCCGCTATCGGCGTCGATGGCGATCAGGCGCGCGTCGGTTGTCGGCAGGAACAGACGACGGGAGCAGGCGGCGGGCTGAACGTCAGCCGCCGGAGCGGGCTGAGCCTCGCCGTCCGCGTAATAGCCGAGCCCGCGGCAGCGCTGCCAGTTTGGCGCGGTGGCCTTTGAGTCGTAGCGCCATTTTTCCTTGCCGCTATCAACGTCCAGCGCCAGCACCTTGCTGTAAGGGGTGCAGACATACAGCGTATCGCCGATTTGCAGGGGGGTATTCTGATCTTCGGCGCCGGAGCCGTTGCTCTGCGGAATATCCCCGGTATGGGCGACCCACGCCACCTGCAGCTGATTAACATTGTGCTTGTTAATCTGATCCAGCGCGGCGAAGCGATCGCCGTGGGTAGTATTGCCCCAGTGCTCCCAGTTTTTCTGCTGTTCGCCGGCGGCAACCGGCTTAACCGGTACCTCTTCGGTGGCGCTCACCAGCGGCTGCGCCTTGAACATCCAGCCGAAGCTGACGGCCAGCACGACCGCCAGCGCCGCCGCGAGGCCAAAGGCCGGGCCTTTTTTCGTCGCGTTAACCGAGAAGAACGGCCAGACGAGGGCCGAAAGGAGCGCCAGCGCGCCGAAGACAAACAGGCGCGAGAACAGCGGCCAGAAGGTCCATCCGGCATCGCTGATGGCCCAAACAATGGACGCGACAAACGCCAGCGCGTACAGTAGGATGCCGCTGCGGCGGTTGCGGAAGATGAGTACGGAGGCGATAACCATCGCCAGCCCCATCAGGCTGAAATAGAGGCTGCCGCCGAGCGTGGCGAGCTTTATGCCAGGAATACCGATGGCCAGGCCGATTATCAGCATCAGCCCGGCGAGAAGCCACTTCAGGATCCGGGGGAATCCTCGTGGCGCGTGACCCGTTGTCATGTTGTCTCCTTAACCACCCGTTCTCAGGGGTGAACCAAATGAATCAAAAATTTAATGTTTATCTTTTGAGTGAAGCGATAAATGGCTTCATGAAAGAGGGTTGATCGCTGATTTTGATTTCATATGAACCATATGGTGAAATCGTGGCAATAATAAATCTGTTACCGAAGTTTGCGCAATTGTTAATAAATAATTTCGCACTTATTGATTATGCTGCTAAGCAAACGGCGCTATCTGCGGTCGGTCGCCGCTGGCCTGCCGGGGGGAAACGTAGAGAGGACAGGGCGATGTCTGGTGGGGAGGAATAACCGATTTGCCCGGACAGGCGGCGATCTGTCCGGGACCAGGCTCAGGCCGGCATCGATTTTCGAATCGCGCTGAGCAGGATCTGCGCGCCGGAGGTGAGGGTGGCATCGACCCGGGTCAGAATACCGATCGGTTCACCGGCGCCCTGAGTTGGTACCGGCAGCGCGCTAAGCAGGCCGCGCCGCAGGTCGTCCTTCACCGCCCCGGAGGGGACGAACCAGATATAGTCATAATCGACGGTCAGCTGGCGCGACAGCGACGCCGAGAGCGTCTCTATACAGCCAGCGGGAATTTTACATCCCTGGCTTTGCAGCAGCGTTTCGGCATTCTGGCGGGGGATCGTCCCTTTAGGCGAAACGACGACCGGCCAGTCCATCACCCGGCTGAGCGTCACCGTCTCCTGCAGCAGCGGGTGCCCGGGGCGAACCACCAGCTTCAGGGATTCCAGAAACAGCAGCTCATAGTTCAGACCGCTCATCAGCTCCGGGTCGGACATGCGCCCGATGCCGATATCAATCTCCCCCGATTTAAGCCCCGCCAGCAGCATGGTGTTATTCATAGTGGCGACCTGCAGGGTGATATCTTTCTGCTGCTGGTGAAACTGGCCGATGACCGTCGGCAGAATGCCGAGGGCGGCGGTAGGCAGCGCGCCGATGCGCACCACGTCGGGATTCATTCCCTCTTTGCGGTTGAGCGCCTGGCCCGCGGTATTAAGCGCGTCGAGGACCTTTACCGCGTGGGTGAGAAACTGCTCTCCGACCAGCGTCAGCTGTGCGCCAAGCCGCCCGCGCTCAAAAAGCCGCGTTCCGGTCAGCTGCTCCAGCTCGTTCAGCGTTTTTGATAAAGCGGGTTGGCTAAGATTAAGTGTTTCAGCCGCACGCCCCAGCGTTCCCTGTTGAGCGACGGCCACGAAGGTGTGTAGATGGCGCAAGCGAATGCGCTGACTAAAGAGAACGTTTTTTTCCATAATTGATACTAAAAACAGAGCGGTATGAGTGACAAGCGATATTGTTTAAATTTGATAACCCAATGGCAAAATATTATTAACATTTACTCTTGTTATATTACAAATTCTTTTAGCCGACGCTAAAAAGACGATGCCCCGGGCTGTGCCGGGGCAAACGGGGGAAAAATGACCTCAAAGATCGAAAAAGACGGTTTCGTTCTCGCCCTGCAGATGAATATCGAAACGATAGACGATTTCGCCGCCGCGCGCTTCGCGCCGGGCGATTAGCGTCTGGCGGCGCACCTCCCACTCGATCAGGTTGAGCACCGGATCGGTTTGGTTGGCCTCCTGCTCGTCGGCAAAGTACATCCGCGTATTCAGGCCGATATTGATCCCACGCGCCACCACCCATAAGTTGACGTGCGGCGCCATCACCCGCCCGTCGCGGCCGACAACCGCGCCCGGCTTAATGGTTTCAAAGCGCCAGACGCCGGAGGCGAAGTCGGAGCAGCTGCGGCCCCAGCCGCGAAACGCCGGATCGCGCTTTTTGCCGGTCTGCCGGTCGTCGGGATGCGCGTAGCGCCCGGCGGCGTTGGCCTGCCAGATCTCCAGCAGCACGTCGCGCACCGGAGTGCCGGAACCGTCAATAACCCGGCCCTCAATGGTAATACGCTCGCCCTCGGTATCCGCAGTGGCGAGCTGCGGGCCAAAGTTATTTTCGAAAATGTGGAAGCCCGCGGCCTCTGGCGCAAGCCCGATATGAACATAGGGGCCGGCGGTTTGCGAGGCGGTTTCTGGTAAATAGTCTTTCATCGGGCGGCCCCCTGAGTGCGGTTTTCAAACAGCGTCGCGCGATGGCCGCGCAGCACCAGATCGAAGCGGTACGCCAGACAGTCCAGCGGCACGGCGGCATGGGTATCCAGTTCGGCAATCAAGGTGCGAACGGCATCGTCGTTATTGATGGTTTTGACGATCGGGCACTGCTTAATCAGCGGGTCGCCCTCGAAATACATCTGGGTGATCAGGCGCTGCGCCCACGCATCCCCGGAGAGGGAAAAGTGAATATGCGCCGGGCGCCAGTCGCTGACCTGATTGCGCCACGGATAGGGCCCCGGCTTGATGGTGCGAAAACAGTAGTAGCCGTTTTCGTCGGTCAGTACCCGGCCGCAGCCGCCAAAGTTGGGGTCAATGGGCGCCAGATACTGATCTTTTTTATGCCGGTAGCGGCCGCCGGCGTTGGCCTGCCAGACCTCCACCAGGGTGTTCTTCATCGGGCGGCCAAAGCCGTCGCGAACGTAGCCGTGCACGATAATACGCTCGCCGATCGGCAGGCCTTCTTTGGCATAGTTAAGGATAAGGTCGTTATCCAGCGGCCCGAGGTCATCGTGGCTGAACACCGGGCCGGTAATTTCAGAAAGCGAGTTCTGCAGGGAGATCAGCGCATTGCGCGGCGAGCGCAGGACGCTGGTTTTGTAGCCTGGGGCGTAAGCGGGAGGATGGCTGTTATAGTCGCGATGAAGCACCTCGCGCGGGGACCATTTATCGTTCATAGGGTACGTACTCCGTTTTATTCGGTACAGGGCATCTTGTTTTAATTTCGCCAGAAACAGTGTGTGTAAATGCTTTGTTAATTTAAAGTGAAATTAAAGGGTCTGTTTCATAACCCAGGGTTATGTCCTGCGCCGGGCAAAGGGCAGGGGCAGGTTATCCGCATCACAGTTTGTAAATTCTTCCTGCTGGCGCGAGAGGCCTTCTCTACACTCCAGGAAGTATTCACTGGAGGTAAGACATCATGGCGAACACCATCACGGCTGATGAAATTCGGGAACATTTTTCACAGGCTATGTCGGCGATGTATCAGCAGGAAGTTCCGCAGTACGGGACGCTGCTCGAGCTGGTAGCGGACGTCAATCTGGCGGTGCTGGAGCACAATCCCAGGCTGCACGAGCAGCTGGCGAACGCCGATGAGCTGGCCCGGCTGAACGTTGAGCGCCACGGCGCAATCCGCGTCGGCACCGCGGAAGAGCTGGCGACGCTGCGCCGTATGTTTGCCATCATGGGGATGTTCCCCGTGAGCTATTACGATCTCTCCCAGGCCGGGGTGCCGGTCCATTCCACCGCCTTTCGCCCCGTGGATGACGCCGCGCTGGCGCGTAACCCGTTCCGTATTTTTACCTCGCTGCTGCGCCTGGAGCTGATCGCCAGCGACGAACTGCGTCAGCGGGCGGCGGAGATTCTGGCTAAGCGCGATATTTTTACCCCGCGCTGTCGGGCGCTGATTGCGCAGCACGAAGAGAGCGGCGCTTTCACGCCCGCTGAAGCGCGGGAGTTTGTGCGCGAGGCGCTGGAGACGTTCCGCTGGCATAGCCACGCCACGGTAGATGATGAAACCTATCACGCCCTGCAGAATGAACATCGGCTGATTGCCGACGTGGTCTGTTTCCCGGGCTGCCACATTAATCATCTGACGCCGCGCACGCTGGATATCGACCGGGTTCAGGCCCTGATGCCGGAGTGCGGCATCGTGCCGAAGGCGCTGATTGAAGGCCCGCCGCGCCGCGATGTGCCGATCCTGCTGCGCCAGACCAGCTTTAAAGCGCTGGAGGAGCCGGTGATTTTTGCCGGGGAGCATCGGGGCACCCACAGCGCGCGTTTTGGCGAAATCGAACAGCGCGGGATCGCGCTGACGCCGAAGGGGCGGGCGCTGTACGATCGCCTGCTGAACGAGGCCGGAGTCGGAAAGGACAACCTCCAGCATCAGCGCCACCTGCAGGATGTGTTCAGCCAGTTTCCGGACAGCGAGTTTCTGCTGCGCCAGCAGGGGCTGGCGTGGTTCCGCTATCGGCTGACGCCGGCGGGGGAAGCCCACCGCCATGCCTTCGGTCCCGGCGACGATCCGCAGCCGCTGATTGAGCGCGGCTGGCTGATTGCCCAACCGATTATTTATGAAGACTTTTTGCCGGTGAGCGCGGCGGGGATTTTCCAGTCTAATTTGGGTAACGAAACGCAGGCCCGCAGCCACGGCAACGCCAGCCGCGACGCCTTTGAAGCGGCGCTCGGCTGCCCGGTACTCGACGAGTTTGCGCTCTATCAGCAGGCGGAGGATCGCAGTAAACGGCGTTGCGGTCTGCTCTGAAACCGGTACTCTGCTGGCATAAACCGTAAAAGGAAGCAGGTCATGCAGAATCCGTCTACGCCTCTGGTGAAAACCCGGCAGGGCACTTTATCCGGGATCTCTGAGCAGGGGATTCATATCTGGCGCGGCATCCCCTACGCCGCGCCGCCGGTTGGCGAACTGCGCTGGCGCGCCCCGCGCCCGCCGGAGCGCTGGCAGGGCGTTCGCCGGGCCGACGCCTTCTCCGCCGCCAGCTGGCAGGACATTGAGTACTGCCGCGAGCTGGGAGGCGGCGATCCCGGCCGTTTCTCGGAAGACTGCTTATATCTCAACGTCTGGTCGCCCGCCGTCCGCACCCAGCCGCTGCCGGTAATGGTCTGGCTGCACGGCGGGGGCTTTACCATCGGCGCGGGCAGCCTGCCGCCGTACGATGGGCAGGCGCTGGCGGGCAGGGAGGTTGTGGTGGTGACGGTGAACTACCGGCTGGGGCATCTCGGCTTCTTCGCGCATCCGGCGCTGGAGGGCGAGGAGGGCGAGCCGGTGTATAACTTTGCGCTACTCGATCAAATTGCCGCCCTGCAGTGGGTGCAGGAGAACATCCACGTCTTCGGTGGGGATGCGGCAAACGTCACCCTGTTTGGTGAGTCAGCCGGCGCGCGAAGCGTGCTATCGCTGATGGTCTCGCCAAAGGCCAAGGGGCTGTTCCATAAAGCGATTATCCAAAGCGGCTATACGCTGCCGGACCTCCCGCGCGCCAGGGCGCTGGAGAAGGGGCGGCGGCTGGCGGAGCATTTTTCGCTGCCGGACGCCAGCGCGGAGCAGCTGCGGGCGATCCCCGCCGAGGCCTTCTGGCCGCTTACCGCGCCGCTGAGTATCGGCCCGGCGCCAATCGTCGGCGATGCGGTGCTGCCGCAGCCGATGCTGGAGACCTTCTTCGCCGGTCGTCAGCATCCGCTGCCGGTCATGATCGGCTCGAACAGCGACGAGGCCAGCGTGATGGCGGTCTTCGGCGTTGATATTGCCGGGCAGATCCAGAAGCTGCGCCGCGAGCGGCGCTTCGGCCTCGGGCTGATTAAACTGCTCTATCCCGGCGTTAAGGGCGACGCGGCGCTCGGCCGCGAAGTGTGCCGGGATATGGCGTTCACCACTCTTGGCTATGTGGTGATGCAGGCCCAGCAGCGGGTCGGACAGCCCTGCTGGCGCTATTGGTTCGACTACGTGCCGCAGGCCGCGGATGAAGCCTATCCGCACGGCGCGTGGCACGGGGACGAGGTTCCCTACGTCTTCGATACCCTCGCGCTCGCCGAGCCGGTACGCGGCTATGCCGATGATGGCGATAGGGCCTTTGCGGGGCAGATCGCCGACTACTGGGCCAGCTTCGCCCGCCTTGCCGGCAGCGGCTGCAGCGAGCTGCCGGGCCCGGTGCGCTGGCTGGCCTGCCGGCGCGGTCGCGACCGGCTGCTGCGTATCGGGCTGCATAAAAGGGTGGGGTTCAGGCTGGAGAACCGCTTTATGCGCGCGCGGCTGGCGCTGTTCCGCCGGGTGATGCGCCATCATGTGACTCTGGATTAACCAGCTCCTCGCGAAACCGCGCCAGGCCATCGGCTTTGCTCTGCGATGCCCGCACCAGCAGACGGTAGCTGGCGCCGGTTTTCACGCTGAGGGCGAAAGGGCGCAGCAGGCGGCCAACCCGCAGATCTTCCGCCACCAGCGTCGCATCGGCGATGGCGATCCCCAGCCCCTGCATGGCGGCGGTGATCGCCAGATCCATGGTATCGAAGTGCTGGTTTTTGCGCATCGCCAGCGGCGCATCGGGGGAGAACTGCGTCAGCCACAGCGACCAGTCGGTTTTATCCCGCGTCGGGTGTAAAAAAGTCGCGCCGTCGAGGCGGGCGTCGCACGGGGTGCTGCCGCTGATGACCGGCGTCAGCGCCTCTTCGAACAGCAGATCGCCGGCGCTTTGATGGGTGCCAAAAACGATCGCCGCATCGTAGGGCTCCGTTTTGAAGTTAACGCTATGTTCGGTGGTGGTGGTCAGGGCGATCTGCAGCTCCGGGTGGCGCTGCTCTATCGCCACCAGCTTTGGCACCAGCCAGCGGATGGCGCAGGTCGGCGCCTTCAGGCGCACCACCGTTTGCTGCTGGCGGGCCTGTTCGGCGACGGTCACCAGGCGGCCAAACGCCGACTGGAGCTCCGGGTAGAGGGCGCTGCCCTGGGGCGACAGGCGCAGCCCGCGCGCGTGGCGTTCAAAAAGCGGAAAACCGAACCAACCCTCCAGCGCCGCAATCTGGCGGCTCACCGCGCCCTGGGTCAGGCACAGCTCCCGCGCGGCGTGGGTCAGGTTGAGGTGTCTGGCGGTGACCAGAAAGGTCTCTACGGTATTAAAAGGCAGGGCGCTTCGCGACATGTCGTCTCCAGCTATGCATTTTGATCATAGGCAGTATGCCACGCTTCGTTCCGGGAATGGGACAATGCGTTGCACTTTCGCCGACTAATCAGCGGCCCGCGGTTAAACTACTATCAGCCTTATTGCGCAAGCATCTGCCAGAGCGCCCGCTCTGGCAGGGATCGCCTGATGTTGATATGAGGAAAAGATCATGGCTAAACCGTACGTCCGTCTGGATAAGAGTAATGCAGCAGTGCTGCTGGTCGACCATCAAACCGGGCTGCTATCGCTGGTGCGCGATATCGACCCGGATAAATTCAAGAACAACGTCCTCGCCCTTGGCGACCTGGCAAAATACTTCGGCCTGCCCACGATCCTGACCACCAGTTTTGAAAATGGCCCCAACGGCCCGCTGGTGCCTGAGCTGAAAGCGCAGTTCCCGGATGCGCCCTATATCGCCCGCCCGGGCAATATTAACGCCTGGGATAACGAAGATTTCGTCAACGCGGTGAAAGCGACCGGCAAGAAGCAGCTGATTATCGCCGGGGTGGTCACCGAGGTATGCGTGGCGTTTCCGGCGCTGTCGGCCATCGAAGAGGGCTTTGATGTCTTCGTGATAACCGACGCCTCGGGGACTTTTAATCCGATTACCCGCGATGCCGCATGGGATCGCATGTCGCAGGCCGGCGTGCAGCTGATGTCGTGGTTTGGCGCAGCCTGTGAGCTGCATCGCGACTGGAGAAATGATATTGAAGGGCTGGGGACGCTGTTCTCTAATCACATCCCGGATTATCGCAACCTGATGACCAGCTTTAACACCTTAACCAACAAGTAGTTCCTGCCACGGCCGGCCAGCGGCTGGCCGTTCTTCACCCTCAGCCATGATCAAAGCTCATGGCTACTATGACAACAATTCGTTTGTCGCCGTCAGCACCTTTAGATTGAATGGTTATGCAAATATAATGAGAAAGGATTAACCATGCGTCTCAGTTCTCCGGTGACCACCCGCTCCAAACTACCCGATGTCGGCACGACCATTTTTAGCGTAATCGGCCAGCTCTCCGCGCAGCATAATGCGATCAACCTTTCTCAGGGGGCGCCCAATTTTGCCTGCGATAGCCGGCTGGTTGAGGGGGTGACGCGGGCGATGGCCGCAGGGCATAACCAGTATGCGCCGATGACCGGGCTGCGCGTGCTGAAAGAGCGCATCGCCGAGAAAATCGCCGCGCTCTACGGCACCCGCTACCACGTTGACGACGAAGTGCTGATTACCGCCAGCGCCAGCCAGGGGCTCTACTCCGCCATCGGCGGGCTGGTGCATCCCGGCGATGAGGTTATCTATTTCGAGCCGGCGTTCGACAGCTACGGGCCGATCGTCCGCCTGCAGGGCGCCACGCCGGTGGCGATCAAGCTGACGGTGCCCGATTTTGCCATCGACTGGGACGAAGTCGCCGCCGCCATCACGCCGCGGACGCGGATGATCGTGATCAACACGCCACACAATCCCAGCGGCCAGGTGCTCTCCGCCGACGATTTAGCCCGCCTGGCGGCGCTGACCCGCAATACCGATATCGTTATTTTGTCGGATGAGGTGTATGAGCACGTGGTCTTCGACGGGGCGCAGCACCACGGGATGGCCACCCATCCGCAGCTGGCGGAGCGCAGCGTAATCGTCTCTTCCTTCGGTAAAACCTATCACGTGACCGGCTGGCGGGTGGGCTACTGCGTCGCGCCGGCGGCGCTGATGGATGAAATCTGCAAGGTCCACCAGTTTCTGATGTTTTCGGCCGATACGCCGATGCAGTACGCGTTTGCTGAGCAGATGACCGACCCGCAATCCTGGCTGGGGCTGGCGGCGTTTTATCAGCAAAAGCGCGATCTGCTTCAGCGGCAGCTGGCGGATTCGCCGTTCCGCCTGTTGCCGAGCGCCGGCTCCTTCTTCATGCTGGCGGACTATAGCCACTTCAGCGACGAAAGCGACAGCGAGATGGTGAAGAGGCTGATCGTCGACTACGGCGTCGCCACTATTCCGCTGTCGGCGTTTTACGCAGATGGTACTGATAACAAACTGATTCGCCTCTCTTTTGCTAAAGATGAAGCCACGTTACGGGCCGGCGCGCAGGCGCTGTGTCACGTTAAGCCGCGTTGAGGAGCCACACGATGAAAATAAAATCCCTTACCCTCGCTTTGGGGATGATTTGCACCTTCTCTTCGCTTGCCGCCAGCGAATTACGCTACGGCGTGGAAGCGGAATATCCGCCGTTTGAAAGCCGCAATACGGCCGGGGAGCTGGAAGGTTTCGATATTGATCTCGGAAATGCCATTTGCCAGGCGGCCCAGCTGCAGTGCAGCTGGGTGGAGACCTCGTTTGATGCACTGATCCCGGGGCTGGTGGCGAAGAAATTCGACGCGATTAACTCGGCGATGAACATTACCGAACAGCGGCGCAAGAGCATCGACTTTACCCAGCCGATCTACCGCATCCCGTCGCAGCTGGTAGGGAAAGCCGACAGCGGCATGCAGGCCACTCCTGAAGGGCTGAAGGGGAAAACCATCGGCGTGCTGCAGGGGTCGATTCAGGAAACCTATGCCAAAGAGCATTGGGAAAAACACGGCGTCAGCGTAGTCTCCTATAAAGACCAGAATATGGCGTGGGCCGACCTGCTAAACGGGCGCATCGACGCTTCGCTGGTGATGTCCGCCGCCGGGCAGGCCGGTTTCCTCAGCAAGCCGCAGGGCAAAGGCTTTGGCTTTATCGGCAAACCGGTTGCTGACGATACGATCCTCGGCAGCGGGATTGGCTACGGTCTGCGCAAGGGCGATGAGGCGACGAAAAAGCAGCTCGATGCGGCGATTGATAAAGTGCGCGCCGACGGCACCATCGCCCGGCTGGCGGCGAAATACTTCCCGGGCATCGACGTCAGCGTGAAATAGTGCGTCATTCTCCCGCCGGTTTATCCGGCGGAGAATTCAGTCTGGTCCGGTGGACATATTTTTTTCACGTTTTTTCTGTCGCCAACAATTGGATTATTAATCGTTTTTGTCTAGAGTGAGCGAAATTCACGACGCATCTGTTTGTCGCGTTGCCTTTCAATTGGCACAACAGAAGGACGCTTTCTCAGGCATGAACCGCAGACGTTTTCTTAAATCTTCCATGGCAGTTGCCGCCGTATGCGGGACGTCAGGAGTCGCCTCTCTTTTCTCAAAAGCCGCGCTTGCTGAAGAATCAGGCATCGCCGATGGGCTGACGCGCCGCTTTGACTTCTCCGTGTTACAAGGGATGGCCCACGATCTCTCCCGTCAGCCCTGGGGCGGCGCTCCGCGCGACCTGCCGCCGACGCTGGCGAATCTGACGCCGCAGGCCTATAACAGCATCCAGTACGATGCCGGGCACTCGCTGTGGAACAACATCGAAGATCGCCAGCTGGATATCCAGTTCTTCCACGTCGGAATGGGCTTTCGCCGCCGGGTGCGCATGTTCTCCCTCGATACGCAGAGCCACCAGGCGCGTGAAATTCACTTCCGTCCGGAGCTGTTTAACTACAACGATGCCGGCGTAGACACCAAACAGCTGGTAGGGCAGACCGACCTCGGCTTCGCCGGGTTCCGCGCCTTCAAAGCGCCGGAGCTGGCGCGTCGCGATATCGTGGCGTTCCTCGGCGCAAGCTACTTCCGCGCGGTGGACAGCACTTACCAGTACGGGCTCTCCGCCCGCGGTCTGGCGGTGGATACCTTTACCGACACGCCGGAAGAGTTCCCGGACTTTACCTCGTTCTGGTTTGAAACCGTCAAGCCGGGCGCCACCGTCTTTACCGTTTACGCGCTGCTCGACAGCCCGAGCGTAACCGGCGCATACAAGTTTGTGATCAACTGCCAGGAGACGCAGGTGATCATGGATGTGGAGAACCACATCTACGCCCGCAAGGATATCAAGCAGCTCGGCATCGCGCCGATGACCAGCATGTTCAGCTGCGGCAACAACGAGCGGCGGACCTGCGATACCATCCACCCGCAAATTCACGACTCCGATCGTCTCGCCATGTGGCGCGGCAACGGCGAGTGGGTATGCCGCCCGCTGAACAACCCGCAGAAGCTGCAGTTCAACGCCTTCCAGGATAAAAACCCGCGCGGTTTCGGCCTGCTGCAGCTCGACCGCGATTTCTCGCACTATCAGGACATTATGGGCTGGTACAACAAGCGCCCAAGCCTGTGGGTCGAGCCGCGTAATCAGTGGGGCAAGGGGGCGGTAAGCCTGATGGAGATCCCGACCACCGGCGAGACGCTGGATAATATCGTCTGCTTCTGGCAGCCGGAAAAAGCGATCAAGGCGGGCGATGAGCTGGACTTCAGCTACCGCCTCTACTGGAGCGCGCAGCCGCCGGTCCGTTCGCCGCTGGCCCGCGTGCTGGCCACCCGCACCGGTATGGGCGGCTTCCCGGAAGGCTGGGCGCCGGGCGAGCACTATCCGGACAAGTGGGCCCGCCGCTTCGCGATTGATTTTGTCGGTGGAGACCTGAAGGCCGCGGCGCCGAGAGGCATCGAGCCGGTGATCACCCTCTCTAACGGCGAGGCGAAGCAGGTCGAAATCCTCTACGTCGAACCGTTTGACGGCTACCGCATCCTGTTCGACTGGTATCCGACTAACGACTCCACCGACCCGGTAGAGATGCGCATGTTCCTGCGCTGTCAGGGCGATGCGATCAGCGAAACCTGGCTGTATCAGTATTTCCCGCCCGCTGCGGACGAGCGTCGCTACGTCGATGACCGGGTGATGAAGTAACCGTCCTGCAGGCCAACCTGCCCGAACGCGCGCAGGTCGGCCTGCGCGCAGTGAGTGAGAGAGTGCGATGACCACAGAAAATACCCCCGCCGCGGAAGAGATCGTCGTGAACGACCGGCTGGTGCTGCGCGCCGTCGATGAACGTTACGTCACCGTCCTGCACCAGCTGGTGGAAAAAAACAAACGCTGGCTCCAGCACTCGCTGAGCTGGCCGACAGAGGTGCGCGGCGAAGATGAAACCCGGCGGCACGTGCAGGGCAACGTCATGCTGCATCAGCGCGGCTACGCCAAAATGTTCCTGCTGTTCCTGCAGGATGAGATGGTCGGCGTCCTGTCGTTTAACCAGATTGAACCGATCAATAAGACGGCCTATATCGGCTACTGGATTGACGAAAGCCATCAGGGGCAGGGGCTGCTCTCACAGGCGCTGCAGGCCTTTATAGATTACTATGCGCGCAGCGGCGTTGTTCGCCGCTTCGTGATTAAGTGCCGGGTGGCCAACCACAAAAGTAATCAGGTGGCCCTGCGCAATGGATTCACCCTCGAAGGCTGTCTGCAGCAGGCTGAATACCTGAACGGCTCCTATGACGACCAGAATATCTACGGGCGGATTATCGATTGTCACCCCGGCCAGGATTCACGGTGACAGAAATCCGGCCAACGGCGTGCGGGTAATATGCTCGTCGCCGTTGATCACCTTGCGGCCGCGCAGATGAATCGCATCTCCGCTGCTGGCTTCAATCAGCGCATGATCGGTAATTTCCACCTGATGCTCGATCACCACGTCGCCGCTGATGCAGGCGTGGCCCTGAATTAGCACTTCATCATCCAGCAGAATGGGGCCGCCGCAGAGCCGGGCGTGGCCGCCCACCATCACCCGATGCTTGAGCAGGCAGTTGCCCTCAACCACGGCGTTTTCCGCCACCTGCGAGCTGTAGCGTAGGGTCGGGATGGCATCCTCTTCGCGCCCGGCGATAAGCCGCGCATGGTCATACACTCGCGCATTATCGCAAACCCAGACGTCGTTAATCTCATTGCCCTCCAGCCGGGCGTGGTCGAAAATCTCCGCCCGATGCTCAACAAAGGCCCGTTCGACGAAGGCGTCGCCGTAAATTTGCGCCTGATGGACGATCCGCGAGGCGCTGACCGTGGCCCGCTGGTAAATTTGCAGGATTTTATCACCGTCGCCGGTGAGGCCCTGAGCGGCGATAATCAGGCAGCGGGGAAGGATCCGCGCCTCGTCGGCCAGCCGGCAGTGGCCGCGTATCTCAGAACCGGTCACGGTGACGTTGTCACTAATATGGGCGTGGTGACTGACGCGGGCGTCCTCCAGCCGGGCATTGCCGCCGATGAGGGCGCAGTGGCTGACGGTGCAGGTGCCGCTGAGCCGCGCGTTGCCTTCAACCCGCGCTCCGGCGAAAACGGCGCTGTTGGCGTCGTAGATCCAGCACTCTCCCTCCTGGCTCAGGGCCGCCTCGTCGTCCAGCCAGCCGCCCTCGCTGCCGCTTTTGACGTCGGCGAAATCACGTAAGGCCACAATTTGCCGCAGATTTACGCTATGTTTAACCCCGTCCTGCTGGTAGTGAAACTGGCGAACCTGCGAGCCCAGGCAATATTTATTCATCAGCGGCTCCCTTTACTTTTGCTTAACACAAACATAGCAAAAATCTCCGTAGCGCGTTTTTGAAGGTTCTTTTAAAATGCACCTTAAAGATAAATTGAAAAATTAAATAAAATGAATAAAAAAGAGTCGGAGCAGCGGGTGCTGAATCTACCTGCGGGCTATTTCGGGATGGTTCTGGGCATTATTGGAATGGGTTTCGCGTGGCGCTATGCCAGCACTATCTGGCCGCTAAGCCGCAGCGTTGGCGATGGTCTGGTGCTGCTGGCGGCCGCAATATGGGCGCTGCTGGCGGCCGCTTTTATCACCCGCGCGGTGCGCTTTCCGGGGAGCGTGCGTCAGGAGATGCGCCACCCGGTCGCCAGCAGCTTCGTCAGCCTGTTTCCGGCGACCACCATGCTGGTCTCTATCGGCTTCGTGCCGTGGTGCCGCCCGCTCTCGCTGGGGCTGTTTATCGTCGGCGTGGCGCTGCAGCTCTCCTATTCGGCCTGGCAAAGCGCCGGGCTGTGGCGCGGCAGACACCCCAGCGACGCGACGACGCCGGGTCTGTATCTGCCGACGGTGGCCAATAACTTCATCAGCGCTATGGCCTGCGGCGCGCTGGGCTTTAACGATGCCGGGCTGGTTTTCCTTGGCGCCGGGATTTTCTCCTGGCTGAGCCTGGAGCCGGTCATTTTGCAGCGGCTGCGCAGCGACGGCGAGCTGCCTGCCGCTCTGCGCACTTCGCTGGGCATTCAGCTGGCGCCCGCGCTGGTTGCCTGTAGCGCCTGGCTGAGCGTCAACGGCGGGGAGGCGGACACCTTCGCTAAGCTGCTGTTCGGCTACGGCCTGCTGCAGCTGCTGTTTATGCTGCGTCTGATGCCGTGGTATCTGCAGCAGTCGTTCAACGCCTCGTTCTGGAGCTTCTCGTTCGGTATCTCGGCGCTGGCGACGACCGGGCTGCATCTTGGGCATAGCCAGCCGAACGGCTTTTTCCACTTTTTGGCTATCCCGCTGTTCGTCTTTACCAATCTGATTATCGGGCTGCTGTTGATTCGCACTTTCCTGCTGCTGGTGCGCGGTAAGCTGCTGATCCGCGTTGAGCGCGCCACTCTGTTAAAAAATAAGGATTAAGCATGACTATCCGTGACGAAAACTACTTTACTGAAAAATATGGTATGACCCGCACCCACTCCGAAGTGGTGCACGCCGCGACGCTGATGCAGCCGGGCAAAACGCTGGATCTCGGCTGCGGTAACGGGCGCAACAGCCTCTATCTGGCGGCCAACGGTTTTGAGGTTACCGCCTGGGATAAAAATCCGGCGAGCATCGATAATCTGGAGTCCATCCGGGCGCAGGAGGGGATTGATAACCTGCAGTCGGCGATCAAGGACCTCAATACTCTGAGCTTCGACGGCGAGTACGATTTTATTCTCTCCACCGTGGTGATGATGTTCCTCGAAGCGAAAACCATCCCCGGCCTGATCGCCAATATGCAGCGCTGCACCAGGCCGGGCGGCTATAACCTGATCGTGGCGGCGATGGATACCGAAGATTATCCGTGTACCGTTGGCTTCCCGTTCGCCTTTAAACCGGAAGAACTGCGCAACTATTACGCCGGCTGGACGTTCCTCAGGTACAACGAAGAGGTCGGTGAGCTGCACCGCACCGACGCCAACGGTAATCGTATCAAGCTGCGCTTCGCCACCATGCTGGCGCGGAAACCGGCCTAGCGCGCCGCCAGCAGGCAGAGCTGGAACGCGGTGTGGTAAGAGGCCTCAAAGGCGCGTAGCGGCAGAAACTCGAATTTTGAGTGGAAGTTGTGCGCGCCGGTAAAGAAGTTCGGCGTCAGCAGGCCTTTGGCCGACAGCGCGGCGCCGTCGGTGCCGCCGCGCATCGGCGTCGGCCTGGGCGTAATCCCCAGGCTCTCCATCGCGGTAAACAGCAGGTCGATGGCCCGGCGGTCCTCCCCCAGCGCATTGCTGATATTGCTGTAGGTATCGCTCACCTGGAAGTCAACTTTTGCCGTTGGATACCGCGCGGCGATTTTGGCCGCCACCTCGCCGATCTGCTGCTTGCGGCGGTTAAAGCCGTCGAGGTCAAAATCGCGAATGCTGGCCTGCAGCAGGGCGCTGCTTTGGTCCCCCTGAATACCGTTAAACCACACGTAGCCTTCGCGTCCGGCGGTGTGTTCGGGGGTCTGCTGGCGATCGAAGTGGCTGATGTACTCGGTGGCCATCAGCAGGGGATTGACCAGCACGCCTTTCGCCGACATCGGATGCGCGGTGACGCCGGTAAAGCGGATTTCCGCCGCCGCGGCGTTGAAGTTCTCATAGACAATCTCCCCCAGCTCGCAGCAGTCGATGGTCCACGCGAAATCGACGGCGAAACGGTTAAGGTCGAGCGCCTTGGCGCCGCGCAGGCCGACTTCTTCATCCGGGACGAACGCCACCACGATATCGCCGTGGCGGTCCTGCGGCGTCAGGCTTTCCAGCACCGTCATCACCACCGTCACCGCCGACTTGTTATCGGCCCCCAGCACGCTGGTGCCGTCGCTGAAAATAATCTCTTCCCCAGGATAGGCGAGGATCTCCGGATGTTCGGCAACCCGCAGCCAGATCTCTTTTTCCGCATTCAGGCACAGGTCTTCACCGTTGAAGCGCAGGATCTGCGGGTGAATATCCGGCGACAGCCCGACGTCTACGGTATCGATATGGGTGATAAAACCGATCCTCGGCGCCCCGGGAACGTTGCCTCTCTTCACCGCGGTGACGGTCGCATGCTCATCAATTTCGATATCGTCCAGGCCCAGCTGACGCAGCTCCTGCGCCAGCTCGCGGGCCATCTCGTGCTGTCCTGCGGTGGTCGGTAGCGTGGTGGCACGAGGGTCGCTTTGGCTGCTGATCGCGAGGTAGCGGAAGAAGCGCTGGGTGAGCCGTTCGGCGAGTGGAGATGACATAGTCGTTCCTTATTTATTATTTTTTCAGGTGTTTGCAATCAGGCTTTAGTGTTATGTATGGATAAGAAAACAACAAGCTATTCATTAGCTGACAAATTAAAAAGGAAACCCAATGCAACGCAAACTCACAACGCTTGCCCTGGCATTCGCCGCTTTGACGGTTAGTTCCACCGTCGCGGGCAAAACCCTGGTTTACTGCTCCGAAGGATCGCCGGAGAACTTCAATCCTCAACTCTACACCTCCGGTACCAGCGTCGACGCCAGCGCGGTCCCGGTGTATAACCGGCTGGTGGACTTTAAGGTGGGCACCACCGAGCTGCAGCCGAGCCTCGCCGAAAGCTGGGAGGTCAGCGAAGATGGCAAAACCTACACCTTCCATTTGCGCAAGGGCGTGAAGTTTCAAAGCAACAAGTATTTTACCCCCACGCGCGACTTTAATGCCGATGACGTTATCTTCTCCTTTATGCGGCAAAAGGACGCGAAGCATCCTTACCATAACGTCTCCAACGGCAACTATTCCAATTTTGAAAGCCTCGAATTTGGTCAGCTGATTACGGCGATTGACAAGCCTGATGAATATACGGTGCGCTTTACCTTAGCCCATCCTGAAGCGCCGTTTGTTGCCGATCTTGGCTGGTATTTCGCCTCTATTCTGTCGGCGGAGTATGCCGATGCGATGCTTAAAGCGGGCACTCCGGAGCGCGTCGACAACGATCCAATCGGCACCGGGCCGTTTAAGCTCGCCCAGTATCAAAAAGATTCGCGCATTCTTTATACCGCCTTCCCGGAATATTGGCAGGGCAAAGCGAAGATCGACCGCCTGATATTTAGCATTACTCCGGACGCCTCGGTGCGTTACGCCAAACTGGAAAAGAACGAGTGCCAGGTTATGCCGTTCCCTAACCCGGCGGATCTGCCGAGAATGAAGGAAAATAATAATATTAATTTGCTGAGTAAGGCGGGTCTGAATACCGGATTCCTTGCTTTCAATACCCAAAAGCCGCCGCTGGATAATGTCAAAGTGCGCCAGGCGCTGGCGCTGGCGATTAATAAACCGGCGATTATCGAAGCCGTATTCCACGGCACCGGTACGGTGGCGAAAAATCTGCTGCCGCCGGGCGTCTGGAGCGCGGACGCGGAGCTGAAAGATTATGACTATGACCCGCAAAAAGCCAAAGCGCTGCTGCAGGAAGCGGGGATGGCCAACGGCCTGACTATCGACCTGTGGGCGATGCCGGTCCAGCGCCCGTATAACCCCAACGCTAAGCGCATGGCGGAGATGATTCAGGCGGACTGGGCGAAAATCGGCGTGCAGACCAAAATCACGACCTACGAGTGGGGGGAATACCTCAAGCGCGTTAAGGACGGCGAGCATCAGGCGGCCCTGATGGGCTGGACTACCGCCACCGGCGATCCGGATAACTTCTTCGGGCCGCTGTTTACCTGCCAGTCGGCCAACGGCGGCTCCAACTCGGCGAAGTGGTGCTATCAGCCGTTCGATAAGCTGATTAGCGAGGCGAAATCGATAAGCGATCGTCCCCAGCGCGAGGCGCTCTACAAGCAGGCGCAGCAGATGATGCACGATCAAATGCCGGCGGTCATGATTGCCCACTCGACTATTTTTGAACCGGTGCGCAAAGATGTTTCCGGCTATGAGATTGACCCTTTTGGTAAGCATATTTTTTATCAGGTTGATATAAAATAAACTCCGCCCGGCCTGGAAACAGGCCGGGCGTTTTTTATTGAAACTGTGAGATGGATTGGTTTCACACCGCTGACTTCTTGCTAAAGCCCGTTTAAAGCAACATGGTGCCCATCTGGAATGCCGGGAACTGCGGGTGAAACGATGTCAGCCAAAGAAAATCTTTATCGCAAACTGAATACCCTTTATCGCGATGGCGTATCAGGATTTACCACGCGTGATTGTGAATCCTTTACGTCCGCGAGCCGCAGCGTTATTAGTCTTTATCTCAATCAGCTTTGCGATGAAGGTTATTTGCGCAAAGAGGCCACGCGCCCCGTGCGCTTCTGGCTAACGGACCGCATACCTTCCGTCGCCGATGATGAGCCGCAGAGCCCCGGCGTATTCCAGTCGCTGATTGGCGCCAACGGTAGCCTGAAACATGCCGTTGAGCTGTGCCTCGCCGCGGTCAGCTATCCCGACGGCGGCCTGCCGGTATTGATTACGGGGGAAAGCGGCGTCGGCAAAAGTTACCTGGCGCAATTGCTGCACCAGCACGCGGGAACGGTGGGGATTATCTCATCGCAGGTAAAACTAATAGAACTAAACTGTGCCGATTACGCTAATAACCCGGAACTCTTGTCCGGGACCCTGTTTGGTTATATCAAAGGTGCCTTTACCGGCGCGGAAAAAAACAAATCCGGCCTGCTCGATGAGGCCGACGGCGGTTTTCTTTTTCTCGATGAAATACATCGTCTGTCGGCGGAGAACCAGGAAAAGCTCTTTTTATTTATGGATAAAGGCTATTTTTATCGTTTGGGGGATAACCGCCAGCCCCATCATGCGAAGGTTCGCTTTTTATTTGCGACGACTGAAAATAGTGAAAACGTACTGCTGACCACCTTCCTGCGGCGTATTCCCGTTACCGTTGAGCTACCCGGCTGGAACGCGCGCCCCTATATGGAACGGCTGGCGCTTATCTCACATTTTTTTGCCCGGGAAGCCCGGCGTTTTAAGCAGCGGGTCCATGTTGACGGTGCGCTGATCCGTCAGCTGCTCGCCACCCCGGCAAAAGGTAATATCGGTGAGCTAAAGAATCGCATCAAAGTTCTTTGCGCCTCGGCATGGGCGCAGCGCGGAGCGGAGGAGATAACTATCCGCAGCGCATCCGGCGTTCGCGGCGAGCACGATACGGTAACGTTTAGCGAGGGAGATGACGGGACGCTACCCGTAGATCTTCTGGCAACCTCCTGGATCACCCGCGATGAACAGCTGCTGGAGAATTTTTGTCGCGCCGCCAACGTGCCGCTGTTCGTCAATAAGCTGGAGGAGCATGCGAGCCTGCCCGGAGGCAATCTGTACCACGGGATCGTCTGGCAGCTGGTGCGGGATACGCTGCAGGAGTTTAGCGAGTTAACCGGTATTTCCGTTCCGGCAACGGCGGAGAAAGCGGTCTTTCATAGCCTGCAGTGGTGCCTGAGCAGGGAGGTCGATCCCGACAGCGTCGGGCGGCTCATCGGCGTGACCGGATATGTTCCTCAGCGGGCCCGGCTGCTGGCGGATGAATGTATTACCCTGTTTGCCAAACAGTTTCCCCGCACGCAGCTCGCCCTGATGAAACCACTGCTCAGCGCTATTTTTTATCATCAGATCGAGTCCGCGCCGCTGATTCAGGGCATCGTTGTCGCGCACGGGCGCGCGACGGCCTCAAGTATTGCCGGTACCGCCAACCGTCTGTTAGGCGGGTTCTACCTTAAGGCGTTTGATATGCCGCTGTCGGTGAATACCCGAGGCATTATTTCCCATCTGACCACCTGGATTAATCAGCTGGAAGAGCAGCACGGCATGATTATTCTGGTCGATATGGGATCGCTGCAGGATATTTATAGCGAAATAAAGCTGCATATTCAGGGCGACCTGCTGGTGATGAACAACGTCAGCACCTCAATGGCGCTGGATATTGCGGGAAAAATTCAGCATCAGCTGTCGATGAAGGCCGTTGTCGATAGTATTAAAGGCGCATGGGAGGTGGAGGCTCGCTACTATTCCGGCCTGCTGCAGGGCAATAAGATTATTATCTCCTGTATTTCCGGTGAGGGCGTATCGCGCCAGCTGCAAGAAATCACCCGCCGCTATATTGCTGATGAAACGCTGGAAATTGTGACCATGGAGTATGACGATCTGAAGTGGAAACTCTCGAAAGCCGATAGCGCCTTGTACGGCACGCGTTTACTGATCACCACCACCGAGCTTAATGCCGGCTATATTCCGCAGGTTAATACCCGACAGCTGATAAATGATAAGCCGGAACTGCTATGGAGGAACTATTTTTCAGATTTGCTCACCGCGGATGAGCTGCAAAAGATGATTGATGACATCGTCATTCTTTTTACCCTCGAAGGGGTGGTGAGTCATCTTACTTTTCTCAACCCGAATATCATCATTGAGGAAGTGGAGCAGGTTGTTAAGTATTTCGAGCTGAGCTACAGCATTCATTTTGAAAGCTATCTGAGAATCAATCTTTTTATGCATCTGGCGGCGTTAATTGAACGCCTGCTGACTCATGACGGCCTGACCCACCGCGATGCGTTTGAACTTAACGAACGCCAGCAGCGCTTTATGGCCCTGGTTCCGGATGCATTCCGCACGCTGATTAATAAATATCGTATCTCGCTGACAACCACTGAAGCGTTGATGATTTATGAACTGATGGAGCCGTGGATCGCGCTGCCCGAAGAGGAAGTGTTGAAAACAGGGCTGAATAGTGTTTAACGAAAAATTAACCTTAAACACTACCATTAACTTGTTGATAATATTATTTAAATAAACATGGCACGTTAATTGTATTAGTCATTGCACTGACTCTCAACTGGAGATAATGCAAATGGCATCAACACAGTGGATCGCGCTTGGTCCCAAAGTGGTTATTGTTACCGGCGGCTGTTCAGGAATCGGCGAATGGATCGCCAAAGGGCTTGCCGGCAACGGCGCTCAGGTGGTGGTGGCGGATATTCAGCAGCCGGCGGCGGTTGTTAGCGGCGTTGATTACCGTCAGTGCGATATTACCGACCGGCCATCCGTATGCCGGCTGATCGCCGATGTCGTTGCGCGCTACGGGCGTCTTGATGGGCTGGTGAATAATGCCGCGGTTAATCGCGCGCGTCTGCTCGTCGATTATTACGGCAGCCAGCCTGAATATGAGTTAAGCGATGATGATTTTGACTTTATGGTCAGAATTAACCAAAAAGGCCCTTTTATTTTTACCCAGGAAGCGGCGCGGATCATGATCGGGCAAAAATCCGGGGCGATCGTCAATATCGTTTCTGAAGCCGGCATCGAGGGTTCAAAGGGACAAAGCTGCTATGCCGCAACCAAAGCCGCGCTGCACGGCTTTACGCTCTCGTGGGCAAAAGAGCTTGGGGCCTTTGGCATTCGGGTCGTTGGCGTCGCGCCGGGCATCAATGAACCCACGCCGATGGGGAACGCTGTGCACCGTAAAGCGCTGGCCTATACCCGCGGCATGGCGTTCGCCAGTATAGACGAAGACTACAGCCACAAAATTCCCCTCGGACGACCCGGTCGTCTGGAAGAGATCGCCGATCTGGTGAGCTGGTTACTGTCGGACAGGGCCAGCTATATCACCGGAACGACGATTAATATCACCGGAGGGAAATCCCGCGGTTAATTATCTCTATCAGGATTTCTTTATGGATCAAAAGATTGCAGCACCCTGGATTCTGGTGATTTCTCACGGCGGCTTTGGCCGCGAGTTAGTTAAAAGCTGTGAAATGATTTTAGGCAAAATGGACAATGTTTACTGCTTTTCCCTTGAGCCGGGAATGGCGCCGGAGCAGCTCATGGATGATATTTCAGCATTACTTTCTGCTGCCCCGGAAAATATTATTATCTTCACCGATATCTATGCCGGTACGCCATCTAACGTAGCGGCTATTTTTGCCAAGCTCAGAGGCTATCCGGTTATTTGCGGCATGAATTTACCGATGTTAATTGAAGCGGAAATGCAGCGTGAAGAAGTGACTTTGTCAGAGCTTGTCTCGCGAATTATTGAAGCAGGAAACGGCAGTATCAAGAACATCACCTCTATAACTAATGGTAATGAATATGAATAATATAAAACTGGTCCGGGTCGACTTTCGACTGATCCACGGTCAGGTCATTACAAAATGGCGTAACATCATCGCAGCAACTGAAATTGTTATTGTTGATAATAAACTCTCGCAGGATAGCTTTCTGGCGGATATTTATGTGATGGCGGCGCCTCCGGGTGTTGATGTTCACGTGCTGTCAGAAGAGAGTTTCCTTTCGAGGCTTCACGATGGTTATTTTAGCAATGGCAAAAATAATGTGCTGTTGCTTTTTAAATCGATTGGCAACGTTAAGAGGCTGGTTGAGCGCGAGGTGCTATTTAGCTCCGTGCAGATTGGCGGACTTGGCGGTGGCGTGAACCGGCGCAGCGTCGTAAGCGGTATTTCGATCGATGAGCAGGATTTACAAGACCTGAAATATATACGGCAAGGTGGGGCAGAGGTTTATTTCCAGGTGACTCCGGAAGAAGTCAAATTAAGCCTGGATAAAGCCATTGCCCGGCTGGAGGGTTAATCATGGTTGAAGTCGCAATTTTTACCGGCATCTGGTACTGGATTTGTAAAACGGACGTTGGCTATGCCATCACCCACGCGATCCGCCAGCCGCTGTTCGCCTCGGTACTTATCGGCCTGATTATGGGGGATGTCACCCAGGCGGTTATTATCGGCGCCGCGATCCAAATTCTTTACATCGGCCTGGTGGCCGCGGGCTCGAACCTCCCCGCGGATGACTGCCTGGCGGGGCTGGTGGCTATTCCGCTGGCGCTGAATACGGGGCTGTCGCCGACGCTGGCGATCGCTATCGCCGTCCCGGTCGGCGTCATGGGGGTCTTTTTAGACCAGTTCCGCAAAACGGTCAATGCGGTATTTGTGCATATGGCCGACAGGTATGCCGAAGAGGGAAACGTCAGACAGATAAAAATGTGCGCTATCGTCTGGCCGACGGTCCTCGGTTTCTTTATTCGTTTCCCGGTTCCCTTTTTGGCCAACATGTATGGGAAAGACAGCATTACCGCTTTCCTGAATAGCGTTCCGGAGTGGTTGATTCACGGATTTAGCGTCGCCGGTGGGCTGCTGCCCGCGCTGGGATTTGCCCTGACCATTTTTGTGATTGGTAAAGCTGCGCTCCTGCCCTGGTTTTTTATTGGTTACTTTCTGGTGCAGTTTAGCGGTATTCCGGTATTTGGCGCCGCTATTTTTGGTCTCAGCGCCGTTCTGCTTATCTCCTATTATCAAAACCAAAAAGGTGCCTGAGGATGAACGCTATGGACTCCAAAAAAATCACTGAAAAAGACGTTAAGAACAGCTGGCTTTATTACTACATCGTTGCTGAGATGGGCATCTCATACGAACGCCTGCAGGCCCTGGGATTCGTCACCGCAATTTTGCCGGTTTTGCAAAAACTGTATCCGGAAAAGGAAGATCTGAAGCAGGCGATTAAGCGTCACCTGGTGTTCTACAATACTGAAGCCGTCTACGGCGCACCGATTAACGGTATTGTGATCGCGATGGAGGAGCAGAAGGCCAGGGGGGCCGATATTGATGATGACACTATTACCGGTATTAAAACCGGGCTGATGGGGCCGATGGCGGGAATAGGCGATTCAATTGACTGGGCAACCTTAAAGCCGATTATTTTTGGCCTTGCCGTCACCCTGTCAACCAACGGCAGTATTCTTGGTGCATTTTTCTTACTGATGCTGCCGCTGATCCAGATAATCGTCGGGCGCAATCTCGCCGCCTACGGTTACCGGGCGGGCCAGGCGTCAATTCGCGAAATACTGCAGTCGGGGCATATTCGCACCTTGATAAACGGCGCCAGTACCCTCGGGCTGTTTATGATGGGCGCGCTCTCGTCGACTTATGTGAAGTTAAGCACGCCGCTTCAGTTTAGCTTTGGCGACCAAAATAAGCCGTTTATTTTGCAGCAGGTGATTGACAACATTGTCCCCGGTATTTTACCGCTGCTGGCCGTATTCGGTATTTACTGGTGGCTGCTAAAACGCAATCAAAACTTTACGATTATTATGGTCCTGATTATTGCCGTCTCTATTTTTGGCGCCTTATTCGGCATATTCTGACAGGAGGTAAAGATGCGAGCTTTACATTTTGGCGCCGGCAGCATCGGGCGCGGGTTTATTGGCGATCTGCTGGCAGGATCTGGCTATGACATTACGTTCGTTGAGCGTAATGTCGAGCTTAACGCGCAAATAAACGCACAGCATGGCTACAATTTGTATCTTATAGAGAAAGAATACCAAAAAAAATTTATTCCTACCCTGCGCGCATTATCTCCGGAGAGCGACTTCCCGGCGGTTGTTCAGGCTATGGTTGATGCGGACCTGATTACGACCGCGGTGTGGGCGGATAATCTGCCGAAAATTGCCCCGCTGATACTGGCGGGGCTGCTCGCCAGGCGACGCGCCGGCCGCCCGCGCATCAACGTGCTGGCCTGTGAGAACGCGCTCCTCAACGGCGAGATCCTGCGTCGCGAAATTCAGCGCTGCGCCGGTAGCGAGATGGCTGAAATTGATGAGCTGGCCGCTTTTCCCAATACCGCGGTAGACCGCATGGTCCTGACCACCCGGCGGGAAGGGCTTGATGTCGTTGATATCGGCGTCGATTATGAACTGGTTATTGATAAAAAAGGCCTCGTCGATGAGGGCGCGTTGCCTGTTAATGATGCTATTTATACCCACGATCTGCGTAAATATCTTGAGCGTAAACTCTATATTATTAACGGCGGGCACGCGTGGGCCGGATATATCGGACATCTCAAAGGCTATCAGACGATGCAGGAAATCTTTAGCAATGATGGACTGCGGGGCGAAATACAGCAGAGCATGCGCGAAACGGCGCAATTGCTGCACCTGAAGTATGCTTTTCCGCTTGTCGAACTGGAGGAGTATATCCGCTTTGTTATCAAGCGTTTTAGCACTCCCGGCATCACGGACACCGTTCGCCGGGTATGCCGTTCGCCGATCCGCAAGCTGTCGCCTGAGGATCGACTAACCGCCCCCTGCGTGCAGTGCGAGGCCGCGGGGCTTCCCGCAGATTATTTAGTTAAGGGCCTTGCGGCCGCTCTGCACTATTTCGATCCGCAAGATGAGCAAAGCGTTACTTTGCAAAAATATATCGCTGAACATAATGCGAGTCAGGCAATAACGCACTTTACCGGAGTTCTACAAAATACTCGGCTACATGATGCGATTTTATTTCAATATGCAGCGCTAATGCCGCACTGATATTCTGATTTTTTGAGGTGTTTATGTCTTTTACCAACAAAGACGGGCTTGCTATTGCCAAAAATATGATTGCCGTTATTCAGCAAAATAAAACCTGGCTGAGCGAAATAGACGGCGCCGCGGGCGATGGCGACCACGGCATCAATATGAATAAGGGGTTCACGCTGGCCGGACAGGCGCTAACGCCGGCAATGACCATGACCGAGGCTTTTCAGACTATCGGCGAGAAGTTGCTGAACGACATTGGCGGCTCAATGGGGCCTCTGTATGGCTGCTGGTTTGCCGGGCTCAGTCGCGGCGGCGCAGAGGAGGTGATTGACGCCGTCGTACTTCAGCGGATGTTCACTGGCGCGCTGGCCGATCTGCGTGAGCTCACCCCGGCAGGGCCCGGCGATAAAACGCTGCTCGACGTGCTGATCCCCGCCACCGATGCGCTTAGCTCGCTACTGGCTCGCGGGGAAGGCGAGATACGCGCTCTCGAATCAATGCGGCAAACGGCCAAGGACAGTTTTGCCGCGACGAGCGGCCTGGTTTCCCGGGTCGGCCGCGCCAGCCGTCTCGGAGAACGCAGCCGGGGCTGCCCCGATGCGGGAGCCGGCTCATCGATGCTGCTGCTGAGCGCTTTTGCCGACACAGCGATTGTATTAATCAATAAAGGGGAAAACTGATGCAACGATTTATAGATGACCCTGATGACGTCGTGGACGACATGCTGGCGGGCTTTCTGCTTGCGCACGGGAGCGAGGTGCAGCTGAGCGCTGAAAACCATCGCGTGGTGCACCGTCGTCCTGCTGCCGATATTGCCCCCCGCGTGGGGCTGGTCACCGGCGGCGGCAGCGGGCATGAACCGGCATTCTTGGGCTACCTCGGCGCCGGTATGCTGGATGCCGTTGCCGTTGGCGAGGTGTTCTCATCCCCGGTGGCCAACGCTTTCCTTGATGCGATGCGAATTGCCGATCGCGGCAGGGGCGTGGCCTGCCTGTTTGGCAACTATGCCGGCGACTCGATGAACGTCCAGATGGCGCTGAAACAGGCCCGGGAACTGGGCCACAGCGTCGCCATCGTCAAAGCGCGGGATGATATTGCCTCCGCGCCGCCGGAGCGGGCGGAGCAGCGGCACGGTATCGCCGGCGGCATCTTTATGTGGAAGGCGGCCGGCGCGGTGGCCGCGGCGGGCGGCTCGCTGGAAGAGACCGTCGCTGCCGCCAGCCTGGCGGCGAACAACACGCGCAGCGTCTGCGTCGGGCTGGCTCCATGCGCAATTCCGGCCGTGGGTAAGCCTAACTTTGCCATTGCCGACGGCACCTATGAGTTTGGTATCGGCCACCACGGCGAAGCCGGGAGCCACGTTTCCCCCTTAGCCAAAGCAGAAGAGATCGCCGCCGTGATGGTGGAGGCGTTGCTGGATGATTTTTCCCTGGCGGAGGAGCAAAGGGAGTTCGCCGTCATGGTCTCAGGCCTTGGCGCCACGCCGTTGATGGAACAGTATCTGATGGCGGGCCGTATCGGCCATCTGCTGACTCTGCGCGGCCATCGTCTGTGGCGCAGCTACGTTGGCAACTATGTCACCTCGCTTGAAATGAACGGCCTGTGCCTGACGCTTTTACTGCTCGATGACTCCCTCAAAACCTACCTTGACGCTCCGGCTACGGCCGTGGGCCTGGCATCTTTATAATCAAAAGGACGATACGATGAAACTGCAATTAGCTTTGGATGAATTACCTCTTGCTGAGGCGCTGGCGCTGGCGGAAAAACTCCGTGAGCACGTGGATATCATTGAAATCGGTACGCCGTTTGTTATTGCCCAGGGCATGGCGGCGGTTGAGCGCTTTCACGAACGCTTTCCCGAGAAGGAGCTGCTGTCCGACGAGAAAATTATGGATGGCGGCTACTTCGAAAGTAAGCTGGCTTTTGATGCGGGGGCAAATTACGTAACGACGCTCGGCGTCACCGATATTCTCACGGTGAAGGCCTGCCTGAGGGCGGCGGAAGAGGCCGGCCGCGATGTGGTGGTTGATATGATTTGCGTTGACGATCTGCCAACGCGTATTCGCGAGCTGGAGGACGCTGGCGTCCGACATCTTGCTGTCCATACCGGCGCCGATCAGCAGGCGGCGGGAAGAGAGCCGCTTGAAGACCTGCGGGTTATCAAACGGCACGCCAGGTATTCGCGCATCTCCGTCGCCGGCGGCATCAACAGCCGGACGATTGCGGACTATGTGGCGCTAAAACCGGACGTGGTGATTGTCGGCTCGGCCATTACCCGCGCCGAGGATCCGCTGGAAGAAGCGCGCCTGATTAAAGCGGCGATGGTTAACGCCTAAGGAGATGATGATGAAAAGCTGCGATAACCTGCTCGCTATTATCTCAGAGCTGGCCGACGACGCCCGCCAGGTGGACGGCGATGCGGTGACGCGCCTTGGCGAGATGATCCTCACGGCCGAACGTATCTTTGTCGCCGGCGCCGGGCGTTCCGGATTTGCCGCGCGGGCTTTTTCTAACCGATTAATGCATCTTGGTTTTAGCGTCTGGTTTGTCGGTGAACCGACCACCCCGTCAATTCAGCAAGGTGATTTATTGATTGTCGGGTCGGGGTCGGGAGAAACCGGCAGCCTGGTGACGATGGCGCAGAAAGCCAGCGGGCAGGGCGCGCGAATTGCGACGCTAACCATTTATCCGGACCACACGATAGGCCGGCTGGCGGATGTGGCGATCCGTATTCCCGGCATTACGGCCAAAAGTGCGGAGTCATCGACAAAGGCGGCGACCATTCAACCCACCGGTTCTTCTTTTGAACAATTAAGCTGGCTTATATATGACAGTATAATTATTTATCTCAAAGATAAAACGGCGCAAAGCGATGCCCAGATGTTTAGCCGTCACGCGAATCTGGAATAAATCCGTCAGCTGATGCGCGGCTGCGATCGTGAATAGTATTTTTCTCAAGCCGGAAATAAATCCGCCCACCGTGGCGGATTTATTTTTGCCAACGCCTGGCGTTTCACCCTTTTTGTCACAACACTTACCCTGGTGTTTTGCTATAAACCGTGCCGACAACTGCATTTACAGGGATTCATCATGCGTACTCATTTTATATTTAAAGCCGCTGCTCTTGCTGGCCTGTTAGCCTTAACCGGCTGCGCTGCCAAAATTGCCCAACCGGATCGGTATTCAGGTTTTTTAAAAGATTATTCCAACTTAAAAGAGACGACCTCAGCATCAGGTAAAGCGGAACTGCGCTGGATTTCACCGGATTACAATCCGAAAAACTACGATAACGTGGTCTATAACCCCATCACCTATTACCCAATCCCTAAACCCTCTACCCAGGTTGGGGCCCAGGCGCTGAGCGATATTCTTACCTACGCCAATAAGCAGATGAAGCAGGCGATTGCCGAGCGTAAAACGCTGGCGACAACCGCAGGTCCGCGCAGCCTGATATTCCGCGGCGCCATTACCGGCGTGGATTCCAGCAAAGAGGGGCTGCAGTTCTATGAAGTGGTGCCGGTGGCGCTGGTGGTTGCGGGTACCGAAATGGCAACCGGGCACCGTACGATGGATACCAACCTCTACTTTGAAGGTGAGCTGATCGATGCCGGGACGAACAAGCCGGTGATCAAGATCGTGCGTAAAGGCGAGGGGAAAAAACTGGCCAACGAAAATACGCCGATGACCATTGATACCCTGAAGCAGGTTATCGACGATATGGCTATCGATGCGGTGAAATTCGACCCGACGCAGAAATAATCCCCCCGCGCCGTCCGCCGGCGCGGCTGAACGTCTCCCCGGCGGCATCGCTGCCGGGGAGTGCTGCTGACTCCCGCCAGTTACGCCAGCCTGCGGCGCAGGAACAACTGCTCCGGTCGGGCGAACATCACCAGATTACCCACCAGAATCAACGCCAGCCCGGCGACCGCGTTGCCGTGCCAGACGTAGCCTTCATAAAAGGTGGAGATCGTCAGCGCAACCAGCGGGAACAGCAGGGTGCTGTAGGCGGCCTTGCCGGCGCCGATTCGCCCGACCAGCGTGAAGTAGGCGCCGAAGGCGATAACGGAGCCGAACAGGGCCAGATAGAGCAGCGCGCCCATATAGCTCAGCGTCCACTGGGGCGAGAAATCATCGCCGCGTATCAGGGCGATTGCGCCCATCACCAGGGTTCCGTAGAGCATCGCCCAGCTGTTGGTGGTTAGCGTTTCCAGACCCCGGCGCTGGTGGCGGATGCTGAGCATATTCCCCAGCGAAAAGCCGTAGGTCCCCAGCGCGCTAAGGCCAATCCCCCACAGCAGAGAGGCGTTCAGGCCGTTGCGCGTCAGATCGTCCCAGAACAGCGTCACGATCCCTGCCAGCCCCAGCGCGGCGGCGAGCCAGAAACGACCCGGCGGCTGCTGGCGGAAGAAAATAAAGCCATTGATGGCGTTAAACAGCACCGCCATAGAAAAAATCACCGATTCAAGCCCGGTGTTGATATGCGCCGCAGCGGTATAAAAGCACCAGAAATTAAAACAGAACACGCAGCAGCCCTGCAGGACGCAGAACAGGTGATCGCGCAACGCCAGCGGACGCAGGCGGCGGGTGACCAGCAGAATCGCCAGCATGGTAAGGCTGGCGACGGCGAAGCGCCAAAAAATCGATACCGGCGCGGCAACCGGACCCTGCTGGAGAAAAATGGCAATCCACGTCGTGCCCCAGATAACGACGACCAGCCCATAGAGTAATGCGTTCAAAATATCTCTCCCGTAAGAACACTCGCGGGCAGTGTGGCGGCTTTTCGCCCGCGCCGCTGTCACCATCTTGTTACGGACTTGCAAATTCTTGCGCTTATTTTGTTTTAAGGGGCCGGGAGGTCTGGTATCCGCCGTCGACTCTCCATAGACTACGGGTTTGCGGAATCTGATTTGTGAAGGCTATGGCTTACGGGACTTTCGAAACATTACGTCGACAAAAAGCCGTGCTGCGGGAAACGGTGGAGCTGAACTCCGGCATTCAACTGGCGGCGTGGTACAACAACCTCGATACGGTGACGGTACGCAGCGACCACCACACGCTGAGCCTGTACGTTGCCGACGGTTACGAAAGCTATCAGAAAACGCCGCAGGGCTGGAAAAACGGCGGCGGGCCGGACCGCTTCTGCCTGATGCCAAAGGGCGCTGAAAGTACCTGGGATATCCGGGGAGACCTCTCTTTTGTCCACCTGTACTGCACCGATGCGCATCTCAGACGCATCGGAGAACAGATCTGGGACCGCAGCCCGGCATCGTTTAGCCTGCAGGAACAAACCTTTTCCCAGGATGATAAAATCACCGCGGTCTATCGCCAGTTTCTCCTCGACTACGACTGGCAGCAGCAGGCCAACCAGCTGACCTTAAGCTCCGCCAGCACGCTGCTGCTGACCCACCTGATCCAGCACTATTCGAACGTCCAGTGGCGCCTACCGACGGTCACCGGCGGCCTGGCGCCGCACGTTCTGCGCACGCTGCTGGCGTGGATTGAGGAGAATCTTGACCAGCCGCTGACGCTGGCCGAGCTGGCGCAGGAGACGGCGCTCAGCGAATATCACTTTGCGCGGATGTTCCGCCAGTCGATGAAAATGGCGCCGCATCAGTACGTGATGCAGCGCCGTATGGTTCGCGCGCAGGAGCTTATCTGCCACAGCGCCCGTTCGCTGACCGACATTGCGCTGGCCTGCGGTTTTAGCTCCGCCAGCCATTTCAGCAACCGCGTTAAAAGCGCCACCGGGCTGACGCCGTCGCAGCTACGCACGGCGCAGCGCTGACAGCAGAGCGTAGCTCGCCCCGCCCAGCAGCAGGCCCCAGAAGGCCGAACCAATTCCCGCCAGGGTGATACCGCTGGCGGTGACCAGAAAGGTCACCACCGCCGCATCGCGCTCGCTCTCATGATTCAGAGCCTGAAACAGACTCCCGCCGATGGTACCCAGCAGCGCCAGCCCGGCGAGCATCTGGATCCACGCCGTCGGCAGCGCCGACATCAGCGCGGTAATCGAACCGCCGAAAAGACCGGCAAGCAGATAAAAACCGCCCGCCGCCGCCGCCGCAAGCCAGCGGCGCTGAGGATCGGGATGGGCGTCCGGACTTTGACAAATCGCGGCGGTGATCGCGGCAATGCAAATGGAATAAACGCCAAACGGCGACAGCAGCAGCGCCAGGCCGCCGGTCGCCACGATAAGCGGCGACGCCGGCACCGGATAGCCGGAGGCCTGCAGCGTGGCGAAGCCGGGGGCGTTTTGCGACGCCATAGTGACGAGGAAAAACGGCAGCCCGACGCTGAGCAGCAGAGAAGGGGTAAAGTGCGGCGTGATGAACGTCGGCGCAACGAACGAGAGGCTGAGATGTTCCCCGCTTACCTCGCCGCTGGCCCAGGCGATGGCGCCTCCCACCAGCAGCGCGGCAACGACCGCGAAGCGCGGGAGCAGGGCCTTGCAGATAAGCCAGGCGCCGAGCATGCCGCCGCAGAGGGCAAGATTACCCTGCAGGCTGGAGAAGGCCTGCAGGCCAAAACGCAGTAAAATCCCGGCCAGCATCGCCGCCGCCAGCGAGTGGGGGACGATTTTCATCAGGCGGGCAAACAGGCCGGTCACGCCGCAGAGCACGATTAAGGCGTTGGCAAAAACGAATACTCCCACCGCCTGCTCCAGCGTCACGCCCTGCAGCCCGCTTACCAGCAGCGCCGCGCCGGGAGTGGACCACGCGGTGAGGATTGGCACCTTACGCCACAGCGTCAGCGCGAGGGTGCTGACGCCCATACCTAATCCCAGCGCCGTCATCCAGCCGGCGATTTGCGCCGCATCGGCCCCCGCGGCGGCGGCGGCTTGCCAGATAATGGCCGCAGAGCTGGCGTAGCCGACCAGCACCGCGATAAAGCCGGCGAGCAGCGTCGGCAGCGGAAGGGAAAACGAGCGCATGGTAACCTCTTGTGCGTTATAACATCCGATAAAATGTACCACCGTGCGCTATAGCGCACAAGGGGGCAATCGGTAGCGCCTGCCGTCAGCGGAAAATGTGATCGCTATCGACTCCCGATGGCGATAGCAGATTGCTCTATGTTGCCAGCAGCTAATTTCATCCGCTTCTTAAGATTGTGCGTTATGTTTCCGGTAACAAAGAGGAGCGAGAAATGGAAAAGTTTTGGTACGGCGTAGCTTATTATCGTGAATATTTAGCAGAGGAGCGTTTGCAGGAAGATATTGCCCTAATGAAAGAGGCGGGTATTAATTACGTGCGGATTGCGGAAAGTACCTGGAGTACCTTTGAGCCACAGGAAGGGGAGTTTGATTTCAGTTCAGTGACCACGGTTCTCGACGCCATGCATGAAAATAATATTTCGGTAATTATCGGCACCCCGACCTACGCCATTCCCGCATGGCTGGCGAAAAAACACCCGGAGGTAATGGCGACAACTCCCCAGGGGAAAAATAGCTATGGTCACCGCCAAAAAATGGATATTACCCATCCGGCCTATTTATGGTATGCCGAACGGATTATTCGCCAGCTATTAAAGACGACGGCCGCCCATCCGGCGGTGATCGGTTTTCAGATTGATAACGAAACGAAATATTATGACAGCTGCTCTGAAAACGTGCAGATTGAATTTATCAAGCATCTTAAAAAACGCTTTAATAATAACCTGGCGGAGATGAATCGCGCGTTCGGCCTTGATTACTGGAGCAACCGCATTGACGCCTGGGAGGATTTCCCGTCGCTGACCGGGACGATTAACGCCAGCCTGGGCTGCGCATTCAGGACCTTTCAACGTTCGCTGGTCACCCGCTTCCTTGGCTGGCAGGCCGGGCTGGTGCGTGAATATAAAAACGATCGGCAGTTTATTACCCACAACTTTGACTTTGACTGGCGCAACTGGTCGTTCGGGGTCCGCGCGGAGGTCGACCATTTTAAAACCTCTGCGGTTGTGGATATTACCGGGGTTGATGTGTATCACCCCAGCCAGTTTAACTTAACGGGAGCGGAAATCGCCTTTGCCGGCGATATTGCGCGGGTGACCAAAGATCGCCGCTATCTGGTTCTGGAGACCCAGGCCCAGGCCTTCAAGGAGTGGACGCCGTTCCCGGGACAGCTGCGGCTGCAGGCCTGGAGCCACGTCGCCAGCGGCGCCGGCCTGATTGGCTACTGGCACTGGCATTCGCTGCATAACGCTTACGAAACCTACTGGAAGGGGATTTTAAGCCACGATCTGCAGCCCAACCCGGTTTACCATGAGGTCTGCCAGACCGGCGCTGAACTGCGTGATTTCGCGGCGCAGGCGATGGCATATTCGCGCAAAAGCCGCATCGCCCTGGTGGTGAGCAACGAATGCCTGACGGCAATCGACTGGCATCCGTGGCGCGGGCATCAGTTCTCCCGCGATGCGCAGCACCAGTACAATGACATCTTCCGTCTGTACTATGACACGTTGTACCGGATGAATATTGAAGTGGATATTCTGGCCGTCGACGATCCGCGAATCTTTCAATACGAGATGCTGATCTTTCCGCTGCTTTATACGGTGAGCGATGAAAAGCTGCTGCAGATTAATGATTATATCAGGCAGGGCGGTCATGCTATTTTCTCATTTAAATCCGGATTCGCGGATGAAAATATGAAAGTGCGCTCCTGCGTGCAGCCGGGAATTATCTCGGCGGCCGTCGGCGCCCGCTATCAGCTTTTTGTTGAGCCGCAGCGCACCGGGCTGACATCGAGCTGCCTGCCGTTATCGGGCCTCGATACCACAGTACATGACTGGATCGAGCTGCTGGAGCCGGAAGCAGACTCGACGGTATTAGCCCGCTACGAACATCCTTACTGGCATAAATATGCTGCCGTAACCTTTAATCGGTTTTATCAGGGGAGCGCAACCTATATCGGCTGTCATTTATCTGGCGAGGTTTTAGCCGCAATATTCCGTCACGTAGCGACTGAAACCGCCTTCTCTGGAATATTTGATGACCATATTACCTTCCCGGTAATTATGCGCCGTGGTTTTGATGAACATAACAATCAGCTGATTTATTACTTTAACTATAGCGCCGAGCCGCAGCGCGTTAAATTTAGTCAGCCTGCCGGTCGCATGCTTTTTAGCGGTGAAACGATCCACGCCGGCGATGAGATCGATTTAGGCGATTGGGATGTGCAAATTATTCTACTGGAGAACAAACCATGAGTACCTTATCAATTGCGCGGGAGCAGTCCACTGACGATCGGCCTGGCTTTCGCGAGCGCCTGGCATTTGGTTTAGGGGATTACGGAACGAATCTTACCTATACGATGATGGTGACCTTTCTGGCATGGTTTTATACCGATATCGTCGGGATTTCCGCGGCGCTGATTGGCTCTTTAATGTTTTTTGCCCGGGTGGTGGATGGCGTAATCTGCGTGTTTGTCGGTATTCGTATTGATAAAACGGAGACCCGGCTGGGCAAAGCGCGGCCGTGGGTGCTTTGGACCGCCGTGCCTTTCGGCCTGTCGGCATTCCTGATGGCCACCGTACCCGACATTGGCGACAACGGTAAAATAATCTACGTGTGCGTGACCTACCTGCTGGCGAATATTTTTTTCACTGCCAACAATATCGCCTACGGCTCGCTGCTGGCGCTAATCACCCGCGATACCTGGCAACGCGGCGTCCTTAGCGTCTTTCGCAAAGGGCTCTCTACCTGCGGATCGCTGACCGTCGGCGTCTTTACCCTGCCGATGGTGGCGGCTCTCGGCAATAGCCAGACGGCGTGGATCGTGGTCTTTGCGATATTTGGTTTCTTCACCGCCCTGTGCCTGCTGCTGACCGGCGCCTGGACCCGCGAGCGAATTAAACCGGTGAATAAGGAAAACCGGCATCATATTCAAACGCGGGAAGTGGTGCGTTCGATAATCGGCAACCGCTACTGGCTAATGATCTTCTTTTATCTGCTGATAACCTTCACCAGCCTGACGGCGCTATCCACGATCAGCGTCTATTACTCGCGTTATATCCTGCAGGACGTGTCGCTGATGTCGTGGATCAGCCTCGCGCAATATACCCCCGGGCTGATCACGCTGCTGGTTATTCCCTGGCTTATTAAGCGCCTCGGCAAGCGCAATCTGGCGCTGCTGGGGCTATCGGTGTGCAGCATCGCCTATCTGCTACCGTTATTCGATAAGACCAACTCGCTATTTATCATCCTGGCAACCGCCGTGCGCAGCGTCGGGTTCTGCGGCATCGGCGCGACGATGTTCGCTTTCCTCGCCGATACCATCGATTACGGCGAGTGGAAAACCGGCCTGCGAATTGAAGGCATCCTGTTTAGCGCCGGGACCCTCGGGCAGACGCTGGGAATGGGGCTGGGCAGCGCGAGCGTCGGCTGGATGCTGGGGGCGGCGGGGTTTATCAGCGGCGGCAATGCGGTGCAGTCGCCGCAGGTGGTGTCGATGATTGAATTTTTATTTATCGCGTTCCCCTTTGGCCTGGCGCTTATCAATATGGCGATCATGTATTTCTATCGCCTGGACACGCTCTACGAGCGGGTAGCGACGGACCTTTCGCAGGGGAAACTGGCGGAGTAATCTGCGGGCGCAATCTCGCGGTTGCGCCCTGTTTTAATGCAGGCAGAATAAGCGACATGGGTTAGACAGCGATGTGGTTGCCGACAATGAAGACAGAGACGATGGATGATGATCTGATTATCTATTCGCCATTAATGCGCAGTTTTACCTTTAACGCCTGGCTGGTGGCGGGCTATACGCCAATATTCCCGGGCAACAGGCTGGATACCTTCATTCAGCGCGAGCGGGGCATGAAGGGGTACATTATTAATATCACTCTCCGTGGCGCAGGGGTGATTCATCGTAATAACGAAACCTTCATCTGCCGTCCCAACGATGTCGTGCTGTTTCCTCCTGGCTGCCCCCATCATTATGGTCGCGAGGCGAAAAGCGATTGCTGGGAGCACCTGTGGATCTATTTTATGCCGCGCCCATACTGGATTGACTGGCTGAAATGGGATCGTCAATGGCACGACGTAGGGATAACCCGGAGCAGCGACGACGATTTTATTCAGCGCTTAAAGAGCGATTTTAAAGAGGTGATCCGCCTTTACTCCTCGGCGGACCGGCTGGATGCGATTCTGGCGGTAAACTGTCTGGAAAAGATTTTACTCCACTGTTTCAAGCTGCAGCCGGGTAGCAACTGCCTCTCGCTCGATCCGCGTATCATCGCCATCTGTCAGTACCTTGATGAGCATCTTGAGGAGAAGATCACCATCAATACGCTGGCCGCGCGGGCATTTCTGTCACCGTCACGGCTCGCGCACCTGTTCCGCCAGGAGACGGGAATGACGATTTTCGCCTGGCGAGAAAAACAGCGCATGAATCGCGCGTCGCTGCTTTTACAACACGCGCAGCTGACGATTGCGCACATCGCTCAGCTGGTGGGATACGACGACGCGCTCTATTTTTCCCGCCTGTTCAATCAGCAGTTTGGCGTGGGGCCCCGGGAGTACCGCAAACGCTTTTCGCAATTAAACACCCTGTAGAATCATATTAATACGCGTATAATTTCCGCTGAGAAAATCAGGAGGTGGAATGAATATTGCGCAACATCTTGCAGCGACCCTGAAAACGCTGCGTCAACAGCGCGGCTGGAGCCTGTCGCGGCTGGCGGAGGAGACCGGCGTGTCGAAGGCGATGCTCGGTCAGATTGAGCGCAACGAATCCAGCCCGACCGTAGCGACGCTGTGGAAAATCGCCACCGGGCTGAACGTGGCCTTCTCGACGTTTATCGTTGCCGATGATTCCGTTGCGCCGGCCGCCTTCGACCCGCAGCAGCAGGCGATGGTGGTAACGCCCGTTTTTCCGTGGGACCCGCAGCTGCGTTTTGACCATTTTTCCATCACCCTTGCTCCCGGCGCGCTCAGCGAGTCAACGCCGCATGAAAAGGGGGTGATTGAGCACGTGGTGGTTATCAGCGGAGTGCTGGAGCTGTGCCTTGAGGGGCAGTGGCTGACCCTGCAGCCGGGGGAAGGGCGGCGCTTTGCCGGCGACCTGGCGCATGCCTACCGCAACAGCGGCGCGCAGACCGCCCATTTTCATTCGCTGATCCATTACCCAAAAGAAAAAGCCGCCGGCTGTTAACCCGCGGCCAATCAAGATGACTGATAAAACAATCCACAACGTGACGAGGAAAATCCGGAATACGCAGTGACTTTACCCTGTGGGGTTTTTGCTGGGAAATAGCTTTTCCTTCAATGCTTTGCCAGAATCTGAAAATTCACGCCGCGGCCGCGGTGGAAATTGTTTTCGTCTCTGCCCACTTCTGACTACAATAGCCGCCATTTCGCCCCCTATAACGGATAACAACGATCGTATGCGCCTGCAAAACCATCATCTTGAACTTCTTAGCCCCGCCCGCGATGCCGGGATCGCCCGTGAAGCTATTTTACATGGCGCGGACGCGGTCTATATCGGCGGACCGGGCTTTGGCGCGCGCCACAACGCCAGCAACAGCCTCAGCGATATCGCCGGGCTGGTGCCTTTCGCCCACCGCTACGGGGCGAAGGTTTTTGTGACGCTGAATACCATCCTTCACGATGATGAGCTTGAGCCCGCGCAGCGCCTGATTACCGACCTGTATGAAACCGGCGTTGATGCGCTGATCGTGCAGGATATGGGGGTGATGCAGCTGGATATCCCGCCGATTGAGCTGCACGCCAGCACCCAGTGCGATATCCGTAGCGTCGAAAAGGCAAAGTTTCTTTCCGACGTCGGCTTCAGCCAGATAGTGCTGGCGCGCGAGCTGAATCTGCAGCAGATCAAGGCGATCTACGAACACACCGATGCGACGATTGAGTTCTTTATTCACGGCGCGCTGTGCGTGGCCTACTCCGGACAGTGCAATATCTCCCACGCGCAGACCGGCCGCAGCGCCAACCGCGGCGACTGCTCTCAGGCGTGCCGTTTGCCGTATACCCTGAAAGATGACCAGGGCCGGGTGGTGGCCTATGAGAAACACCTCCTGTCGATGAAAGATAACGATCAGACCGCCAACCTGGCCCAGCTGATCGATGCCGGCGTGCGATCCTTCAAAATTGAGGGCCGCTACAAAGACATGAGCTACGTGAAGAACATTACCGCCCACTATCGCCAGATGCTGGACGCGATTATTGAAGACCGCAGCGATCTCGCGCGCGCCTCCGCCGGACGCACCGAACATTTCTTTGTGCCCTCTACGGATAAAACCTTCCATCGCGGCAGCACCGATTATTTCGTCAACGCGCGTAAAGGCGATATCGGCGCGTTCGATTCGCCGAAGTTTATCGGCCTGCCGGTGGGCGAAGTGCTGAAGGTGGGTAAAGACCATCTTGACGTTGAGGTGAGCGAAGCGCTGACCAACGGCGATGGCCTGAATGTGATGATTAAGCGTGAGATTGTCGGTTTTCGCGCCAATACGGTAGAGAAAACCGGTGAAAACCGCTACCGCGTATGGCCCAACGAAATGCCGGCGGATCTCTATAAAGCGCGTCCGCATCAGGCGTTGAACCGCAATCTCGATCACAACTGGCAGCAGGCGCTGCAAAAGACCTCCAGCGAGCGGCGGATTGCGGTGGATATCACCCTCAGCGGCTGGCAGGAACAGCTGGTGCTGACGATGACCTGCGAGGACGGCGTCAGCGTGACCCACACCCTCGGCGGCGAGTTCGCCGAAGCGACCCAGGCCGATAAAGCACTGTCCAACCTGCGCGACGGGGTAGCGAAATTAGGCCAGACCATTTATTTCGCCCGCGATGTTGAGATAGCGCTGCCCGGCGCGCTGTTTGTGCCCAACGGCCTGCTCAATCAGCTGCGTCGTGAAACGGTAGAGATGCTGGATCAGGCGCGGCTGGATGCCGCGCCTCGCGGCCGGCGCAAGGCGGTTTCCGTGCCGCCGCCGGTCTATCCGGAAACCCATCTCTCGTTTCTGGCTAACGTCTACAACCACAAGGCGCGCGAGTTCTATCAGCGCTACGGCGTGAAGCTGATTGATGCCGCCTATGAAGCGCACGAAGAGAAAGGCGACGTGCCGGTGATGATCACCAAGCACTGCCTGCGCTTTGCCTTCAATCTGTGTCCGAAGCAGGCAAAAGGCTCGATTAAGAGCTGGAAAGCCACGCCGATGCAGCTTATTCACGGCGACGAGGTGCTGACGCTGAAGTTCGACTGTCGTCCCTGCGAAATGCACGTGGTGGGCAAAATGAAGAACCATATTCTGAAAATGCCGCTTCCGGGAAGCATCGTGGCCTCCGTCAGCCCGGACGAGCTGCTGAAAACCTTGCCCAAACGCAAAGGGGCCTGATCGGCGGCGGGCGGAAGCGTCCACTAACCGGCAGCCCACCTGCCGGTTAGTGGACGGTTAAGATAACAAGTTAGGCTTTTAGCCCGGCGGCGGTCATTAGCAGGCGAAAACCCATGCTCACCGCCGCCAGCGCCAGCACGCTCCCGCCCCACAGCGCCACCATCCAGACTATCTGCTTAAGCCATAATCGATTCATCAATGATACCCCTCACCGTGTTGAACTTTGCCGCGGAATACGTAGTAACTCCAGAAGGTATAGCCGAGGATCACCGGAATAATCAGCGCCGCGCCCACCAGCATAAATCCCTGGCTCTGCGGCGGCGCGGCGGCCTGCCACAGGGTGATGGCGGGGGGAATAATATGCGGCCAGATACTGATCCCCAGTCCGCTAAAGCCGAGGAACACCAGCCCAAGCGTCAGCAGGAAAGGCCGCGCGTGATGGGCGCGGCTGCCTAACGCCCGCCACAGCCAGACGCTGAGTGCCAGCACCAGCAGCGGCACCGGCAGCAGGAAAAAGAGGTTCGGTAAGCTGAACCAGCGCGCGGCGATAGCGGGCTGCGCCAGCGGGGTCCACAGGCTGATAGCGGCAATCACCGCCAGCAGCGCCAGCAGCAGGGCCCGCGACGCGCCGCGCATTTTTTCCTGCAGCGGCTCCTCGCTTTTCATCACCAGCCAGCTGGCGCCCAGCAGGGCGTAGGCGATGCTCAGGCCCAGGCCGCAAAACAGGGTGAACGGCGTAAGCCAGTCGAGCATACCGCCGCTAAAGGTGCGGCCGCTGACCGGGAAACCGTTAATGACCGCGCCAACCACCACTCCCTGGGCGAAGGTGGCCAGCAGGGAGCCGCCAAGGAAAGCAACGTCCCAGAAAGGTCGGTGCGACGGCGTGGCCTGGAAGCGAAATTCGAAGGCCACTCCGCGAAAGATCAGACCGACCAGCATCAGCGTCAGTGGGATAGCCAGCGCATCGATAATCACCGCGTAGGCCAGCGGAAAGGCGCCGAACAGCGCCGCGCCGCCCAGTACCAGCCAGGTCTCATTTCCGTCCCACACCGGGGCCACGCTGTTAACCATCACGTCGCGATCCTCGGCGTCACGGATGGTGCAGAATAAAATGCCAATCCCTAAATCGAAGCCGTCCATAACGATATACATCAGGGTGGCGAAAACGATGATGGCAAACCAGATTACCGACAGGTCGATAGCCATTAGTGGGACTCCTTTTGCTCAAAATTGCCGGTGGCGGCGGAAAGCGGGCGCGCCGGGGTGCCGGTGACCGGCGGATTGACCTCCTGTGGGCCTTTGCGGATCAGGCGCAGCATGTAGCTATAGCCCACGCCAAAGACCGAGCTGTAGACCACGAAAAACGTCAGCAGGCTGATGGTCATGTGCAGGTCGCCGTGGGCGGAAACGGCATCGGCGGTGCGCTGCACGCCATAGACGACCCACGGCTGGCGGCCAACCTCGGTGGTAACCCAGCCGGCGAGGATGGCAATCAGCCCCGATGGCCCCATCCAGAGCGCGAAGCGCAGGAAGGGCTTCGAGTGGTACAGCCGCCGGCGGTAGCGCAGCCACAGCGCCAGCGCCCCGAGCAGGATCATCAGCATGCCGAGGCCGGCCATCAGGCGAAATGACCAGAACACAATGGTCGAATTGGGGCGGTCCTCTGGCGCAAACTCCTTCAGCGCCGGAACCTGTTTATCGAGGCTATGGGTGAGGATCAGGCTGCCGAGCGCCGGAATTTCGAGGCCATAGCGGGTGCGCTCCTGCTGCATATCCGGCAAGCCGAACAGCAGCAGAGGCGTCGGTTCCCCTGGCCGGTTTTCCCAGTGGCCCTCGATGGCGGCAATTTTTGCCGGCTGATGCTCAAGCGTATTCAGGCCGTGCATATCGCCAATCATCGCCTGGATGGGGGCGACGATCAGCGTCATCCACAGCGCCATCGAAAACATGGCGCGAATGGCCGGGGTTTGGTTGCCGCGCAGCAGATGCCATGCCGCCGAGGCGCCGACGAACAGCGCGCTGCTAAGAAAGGCCGCGACCGACATATGCAGCAGGCGGTAGGGGAATGACGGGTTGAAGATCACCGCAAACCAGTCGACGGGCACCACCTGGCCGTTGACCACCTCAAATCCCTGCGGCGTCTGCATCCAGCTGTTGGAGGCGAGGATCCAGAAGGTCGAAATAATGGTCCCGGTTGCCACCATGCAGGTGGCGAAGAAGTGCATGCCGGGGCTGACGCGGTTCCAGCCAAACAGCATCACGCCGAGGAATCCGGCTTCGAGGAAGAAGGCCGTCAGCACCTCATAGGTCAGCAGCGGCCCGGTAATGCTACCGGCGAATTCGGAAAACCCGCTCCAGTTGGTGCCGAACTGATAGGCCATCACCAGCCCGGAGACGACGCCCATGCCGAAGTTCACGGCGAAAATTTTCGACCAGAAGTGGTACAGCGAGCGCCAGACGGGATTTTTGGTTTTTAACCACAGCCCTTCCAGCACCGCCAGATAGCTGGCAAGCCCGATGGTGATGGCGGGAAAGATAATATGAAACGATACGGTAAAAGCGAATTGAATTCGCGCCAGGTGGAATGCATCAAGACCGAACATGCAGTGCTCCGCAAAAAAAATTGATTCCGCGCAATTTTAGGCGTCGCTTGCTTTCGGTTGCAGAGGCAGAAAGGCTCTTTTTTCCTATAACAGTCAGGTTACTGTTATGGATTTTTCGCCGCCAGGGAGCATTATCGCCACGATGCGGAGGGGGAGACGTGCTACAAGATCGGCCGCAGGCGTATGCATAACAGTTTTTATAAACTGCCATTTTTTATCACCTGTTATACTATAGGCCTATACGTTCATCTGCGGACTTACCTATGAAAAAGTACCAACAGCTGGCACAGCAGCTGACCGAACAGATTGCGCTCGGCGTCTGGCAGCCCGGCGACCGCTTACCCTCCCTGCGCGAGCAGGTGGTCAGCAGCGGAATGAGTTTTATGACGGTCAGTCACGCCTACCAGCTGCTGGAGAGCCAGGGGCGAATTATCGCCCGCCCGCAGTCGGGCTACTACGTCGCGCCAAAACCGGTTAAGTCGCGCCAGCCTGAGCCGCCGGCGCAGGTGACCCGGCATGAATCGGTGGATATCAATACCTACATTTTTGAGGTGCTGCAGGCCAGCCGTCAGGCCTCCATGCTGCCTTTTGCTTCCGCTTTTCCCGACCCGCGCCTGTTCCCTCTGCAGCAGCTAAACCGCTCCCTGGCCCAGGTCAGTAAAACCGCGACGGCGATGAGCGTGATTGAAAACCTGCCGCCGGGCAACGACGAACTGCGCCACGCCATTGCCCGCCGCTACGCGCTGCAGGGAATGAATATTTCGCCGGACGAGATCGTGATTACCGCCGGCGCGCTGGAGGCGCTCAACCTGAGCCTGCAGGCGGTTACGGAGCCGGGCGACTGGGTGGTGGTGGAAAATCCCTGCTTCTACGGCGCGCTGCAGGCGCTGGAAAGGCTGCGGCTGAAGGCGCTGTCGGTGGCGACGGACGTCAAAGAGGGGATCGACCTGGCGGCGCTGGAGCAGGCGCTACAGAGCTATCCGGTGAAGGCCTGCTGGCTAATGACTAACGGCCAGAATCCGCTCGGCTTTACCCTCAGCGCGGGGAAAAAGGCGCGGCTGGTTGAGCTACTGACGCGCTACAACGTGGTGCTGATCGAAGATGACGTCTACAGCGAGCTCTATTTTGGCCGCGAGAAACCGCTGCCCGCCAAATTCTGGGATCGCCAGGATATGACGCTACACTGCAGCTCTTTTTCCAAATGCCTGGTGCCCGGCTTTCGCATCGGCTGGGTGGCCGCCGGCAAGCACGCCCGGCGAATTCAGCAGCTGCAGCTGATGAGCACGCTGTCGACCAGTTCGCCGATGCAGCTGGCGCTGGTGGACTACCTGTCGACCCGGCGCTACGACGCCCATCTGCGCCGCCTGCGTCGCCAGCTGGCTGAGCGCAAGCAGCAGGCCTGGCAAGCGCTGCTGCGCCATCTGCCCGCCGAAGTCAAAATCCACCATAGCGACAGCGGCTACTTTCTCTGGCTGGAGCTGCCGGCGGGAGCCGATGCCGGGGAGCTGAGCGCGCGGGCCCTGCGCGACAACATCAGCATTGCGCCGGGGAAAATGTTCTCCACCACCGCCAGCTGGACCTCATTCTTCCGCTTTAATACCGCCTGGGGCTGGGGGGAAAGAGAAGAGCAGGGGGTTAAGCGCCTCGGCGAGCTTATTCGCGAGCTGCTGGCTGAGCCGTAGACTTATTTTTTCTGCGGGTAAACGGCGGGTGGAAAATAACTAAATATTATTATCAAACGATACCGGCCATTATTTTTCCGGTATCCATCATAGGAAATTCGCATACCCGCTTCCTGTCTCTAACTCCTTGTCTATAATCCATATTGTTGTTCAGCTGTTGTTGTTTTTTGCGGAATGCGCCCCTTGTCACAACCTGAATAAATTTCCCGTGAGGGGCATAGCACGCCGTCTACTGTTATTAAGGGAGATATTTTTACGGCACGGCTGCCGCTAATTTTGTTGTGACAGGAGTAACACCCGATGAGCAAAAAAATTGCCCGTGGCAGCCTGTGTGTGCTGGGTATGGCCTTCCTGACCGCGCAGGCCGCCGAGCCGCCGACCTCGTTGGATAAAGGCGAGGGCCGGCTCGATATCATCGCCTGGCCGGGATATATCGAACGCGGTCAGACGGATAAAAACTATGACTGGGTCACCCAGTTTGAAAAAGAGAGCGGATGCCAGGTGAATGTGAAAACCGCCGCCACCTCAGATGAGATGGTCAGCCTGATGGCGAAAGGGGGCTATGACCTGGTGACCGCTTCCGGCGACGCGTCGCTGCGCCTGATTATGGGGAAACGCGTGCAGCCGATTAACCCGGCGCTGATCGCCAACTGGAAGACGCTCGATCCGCGGGTGGAGAAAGGCGCCTGGTTCAACGTGGGCGGTAAAGTCTACGGTACGCCATACCAGTGGGGGCCAAACCTGCTGATGTACAACACCAAAGTGTTCCCGACCCCGCCGGATAGCTGGAACGTGGTGTTTGTAAAACAAAATCTTAGCGACGGTAAAAGCAACCAGGGACGGGTTCAGGCCTACGACGGCCCGATCTATATCGCCGACGCGGCGCTGTTTGTCAAAGCCACCCAGCCGCAGCTCGGTATTACCGACCCCTACCAGCTTACCGAGGCCCAGTATCAGGCGGTCCTGAAGGTGCTGCGCGACCAGCGGGGGCTGATTCACCGCTACTGGCATGACACCACCGTGCAGATGAGCGATTTTAAAAACGAAGGCGTGGTGGCTTCCAGCGCGTGGCCGTATCAGGCCAACGGGCTCAAAGGCGAAGGCCAGCCCATCGCCACCGTCTTCCCGAAAGAGGGAGTGACCGGCTGGGCGGATACCACCATGCTGCACAGTGACGCTAAGCATCCGGTCTGCGCCTACAAATGGATGAACTGGTCGCTGACGCCGAAGGTTCAGGGCGATGTGGCGGCGTGGTTCGGCTCGCTGCCGGTGGTGCCGCAGGGCTGTAAAGCCAGCCCGCTGCTGGGAGACAAAGGCTGCGAAACCAACGGCTATAACCAGTTCGCCAAAATCGCCTTCTGGAAGACCCCGATTGCGGAAGGCGGCAAGTTCGTCCCTTACAGCCGCTGGACCCAGGACTATATCGCGATTATGGGCGGCCGTTGACCGGCCGGAGGCATGAAATGACGTATGCGGTAGAGTTTCATAATGTCTCGCGGCTGTATGGCGACGTGCGCGCGGTGGATGGCGTAAGCATTGCCATCCGCGACGGCGAGTTTTTCTCAATGCTGGGGCCGTCCGGCTCCGGCAAAACCACCTGCCTGCGGCTGATTGCCGGTTTTGAACAGCTTTCCGGCGGGGAGATTACCATTTTTGGCCGGCAGGCCAGCGAGCTGCCGCCGTGGCAGCGCGACGTCAATACCGTCTTCCAGGACTACGCGCTGTTTCCCCATATGTCGATCCTCGATAACGTCGCCTACGGGCTGATGGTGAAGGGAATCGCTAAAAAAGAGCGCCACCGCCGCGCCCAGCAGGCGCTGGAGAAGGTGGCCCTTGACTTTGTCCATGCGCGCAAACCGTCCCAGCTTTCCGGCGGCCAGCGGCAGCGGGTAGCGATTGCCCGCGCGCTGGTGAACGAGCCGCGGGTGCTGCTGCTGGATGAGCCGCTGGGGGCGCTGGATTTAAAGCTGCGCGAGCAGATGCAGCTGGAGCTGAAAAAGCTGCAGCAGGCGCTGGGGATCACCTTTATTTTTGTCACCCACGACCAGAGCGAAGCGCTGTCGATGTCCGACCGGGTGGCGGTGTTCAATCACGGGCGCATCGAGCAGGTCGACGCGCCGCACGATCTCTACCTGCGCCCGAAAACGGCCTTCGTTGCCGGGTTTGTCGGCACGGCCAACGTCTTTGACGCCGAGCTTTCCGCCCGGCTGTGCGGTATGCCGGGCAGCTGGTCGCTGCGTCCGGAACATATCCGGCTGCACGGCGGCGGAGAGGTTCAGGTCGAGGGCGTGGTGCAGGCGGTGCAGTATCAGGGCGCGGCAACGCGAATCGAGCTAAGGCTGGCCGACGGCGACCGGCTGCTGGTGAGCCAGGCGAATAGCGACGGCGGCGCGGCGCTGAGCGCCCCGCAGGCGGGACAGCGGGTGCTGGCGTCCTGGTCGCGGGCGGCGATGGTCCCTCTGGATAACGGTGGCTGATATGGCAACGCTTATCGCGAACGCTCCCTCCGGCCGCCTGTCGGGGCTTTTCTGGCGCCGGCCGTCGCTGGGGCTGTTTCTGCTGCTGCTCGGCCCGCTGATGTGGTTTGGCATCGTCTATCTGGGCTCGCTGCTGACGCTGCTGTGGCAAAGCTTCTATACCTTCGACGACTTCACCATGTCGGTCACTACCGACCTGACGCTGGCTAATCTCAAGGCGCTATTCAACCCGGCCAACTACGACATTATTATCCGTACTCTGGTGATGGCGCTGACGGTCACGCTGGCCAGCGCTGTTCTGGCCCTGCCGATGGCGTGGTATATGGCCCGCTACACCAGCGGCAAAATGAAGGCATTTTTCTATATTGCCGTGATGCTGCCGATGTGGGCCAGCTATATCGTTAAGGCCTACGCCTGGACGCTGCTGCTGGCAAAAGATGGCGTGGCGCAGTGGTTTCTGCGCCATCTTGGGGTGGAAGGCGCGCTGAATCTGCTGCTGGCGATCCCGGCGGTGGGCGGCAATACGCTGTCGACTTCGGGGCTGGGCCGCTTCCTGGTCTTTGTCTATATCTGGCTGCCGTTTATGATCCTGCCGGTGCAGGCGGCGCTGGAGCGCATACCGGCGTCGCTGCTGCAGGCGTCGGCCGATCTCGGCGCCCGGCCGCGGCAAACCTTTCGCTATGTGGTGCTGCCGCTGGCTATCCCCGGCATTGCCGCCGGGTCGATTTTTACCTTCTCGCTGACGTTGGGCGATTTTATCGTGCCGCAGCTGGTGGGGCCGCCGGGCTTTTTTATCGGCAATATGGTCTATTCCCAGCAGGGGGCGATTGGCAATATGCCGATGGCGGCAGCGTTTACCCTCGTGCCAATAGTCCTGATTGCCCTGTATCTGGCGTTTGTTAAACGCCTGGGAGCGTTTGATGCACTCTGAACGCGCACCGCTGTTTCTGAAAGTCGCGACCTGGGGCGGGGTGATCTTCCTGCATTTCCCGCTGCTGATCATTGCCCTGTACGCCTTTAACACCGAAGACGCCGCCTTTAGCTTTCCGCCGCAGGGCCTGACGCTGCGCTGGTTTAGCGAAGCGGCCGGGCGGGGCGACATTATCGAATCGGTGACACTGTCACTGAAGATTGCCGCGCTATCGACCGCTATCGCGCTGGTACTTGGCACGCTGGCTGCAGGGGCTCTGTGGCGCAGCGCCTTTTTTGGCAAGAACGCCGTGTCGCTGCTGCTGCTGTTGCCCATCGCGCTGCCGGGGATCATTACCGGCCTGGCGCTGCTGACGGCGTTTAAGGCGATTAACCTCGAACCGGGTCTCTTCACCATCGTGGTGGGGCACGCCACTTTCTGCGTGGTGGTGGTATTTAACAACGTTATCGCCCGCTTTCGCCGGACCTCCTGGAGCCTGGTGGAGGCGTCGATGGATTTAGGGGCGACGGGCTGGCAGACCTTCCGCTACGTGGTGTTACCCAACCTGGGGTCGGCGCTGCTGGCCGGGGGAATGCTGGCGTTCGCGCTGTCGTTTGATGAAATTATCGTCACCACCTTTACCGCCGGGCACGAGCGCACGCTTCCGCTGTGGCTGCTGAATCAGCTGGGACGCCCGCGCGATGTACCGATAACCAACGTTGTCGCTCTGCTGGTGATGCTGGTGACGACCATTCCGATTTTAGGGGCCTGGTGGCTAACCCGTGACGGCGACATAAGCGCTGAAAACGGCAAATAACTGACGTGTACAGGATAATACTATGCAACATAACCTTTTGATCAACGGCGAATTAGTGGCGGGTGAAGGCGAACTGGTGCCGGTATTCAATCCTGCTAATGGCGAAGCGCTGCTGGAGATTGCGGAGGCGACGGCGGCCCAGGTGGATGCGGCGGTTGAGGCGGCGGATCTGGCCTTTGTCGGCTGGAGCCAGACTACGCCGAAAACCCGCGCGGAGTGCCTGCTCAAGCTGGCGGAGGTGATTACCGAGCATGCGGAAACCCTCGCCAAACTGGAGTCATTGAACTGCGGCAAACCGCTGCACTGCGTGATTAACGACGAGCTGCCCGCGGTGGCGGATGTGTTTCGCTTCTTTGCCGGCGCCGCGCGCTGCCTGCCGGGGATGGCGGCCGGTGAGTACCTGGAAGGGCACACCTCGATGATCCGCCGTGACCCGGTTGGGGTGGTGGCCTCCATCGCGCCGTGGAACTATCCGCTGATGATGGCGGCCTGGAAGCTGGCTCCGGCGCTGGCGGCGGGGAACTGCGTGGTGATTAAGCCTTCAGAGATCACGCCGCTGACGGCGCTGAAGCTGGCCGAGCTGGCAAAAGATATTTTCCCGGCTGGAGTCATCAACGTACTGTTTGGCCGAGGTAAAACCGTGGGCGATCCGCTGACCGGCCATCATAAGGTGCGGATGGTATCGCTGACCGGGTCGATAGCCACCGGGGCGCATATTATTGGCCATACGGCCTCCTCGATTAAGCGTACGCATATGGAGCTGGGCGGCAAGGCGCCGGTGATCGTCTTTGACGATGCGGATATTGATGCGGTCGTTGAGGGCGTGCGGACCTTCGGCTTCTATAACGCCGGCCAGGACTGTACCGCCGCCTGCCGCATCTACGCCCAGCAGGGCATTTACGACCAGCTGGTGGAGAAACTGGGGGCGGCGGTTGCCAGCCTGAAAATCGGCCCGCCGGAAGATGCCGCGACGGAGCTGGGGCCGGTTAGCTCGCAGGCGCATCTGGAGCGGGTGAGCGCCGCCGTTGATGCCGCGCGCGCGCTGGCGCACATCAAAGTGGTGACCGGCGGCAGCAAGGCGCCAGGGAAGGGGTACTACTACCAGCCGACGCTGCTGGCCGGGGCGAAGCAGGAGGATGATATTGTCCAGCGCGAGGTGTTTGGTCCGGTAGTGAGCGTCACCGCGTTCAGCGATGAGGAGCAGGCGCTGGCCTGGGCCAATGATTCGCAGTACGGTCTGGCCTCGTCGGTGTGGACCCGGGACGTTGGCAGAGCGCACCGTCTTAGCGCCCGCCTGCAGTACGGCTGCACCTGGGTGAATACCCACTTTATGCTGGTGAGCGAAATGCCGCACGGCGGGCAAAAGCTGTCGGGCTACGGGAAGGATATGTCGATGTATGGCCTGGAGGATTACACCGTCGTGCGCCACGTGATGATAAAACACTAAACGCAGCATGCCGCCGACGGAGCGCGTTCAGGCCCGTCGGCGGCGGTATCTGGCAATCAGTGGCGTCATAGATGAATATCCCAGCCGAGGCGCATCCTTCCGCCGACTTTTTTATCGCCGCTTCTACGTTCCAGTAAGTGTTTCCTGCCGGGCCGGGAGAATCTATCACCGGTACCAGAACGGGTTTAGAGGAGGGGGATCTGTTCTGAGAATTGCAGCGGCCGTGAATCATTCGGCGGCACATGCTCATAGAGATGGCGACAGCAGCGGGATTGACTATGCAGCGCAATAATCACCCTGCAATCAGGTTAGCCTGCTAATAATCATCGATGGCAGGAATTGCTAAGACAGAAGGCGGCTGATATGAGAATATTCTTATGCCCCTTCAAGAGCTAAGCCATGATGAGTGCCGGAGATAAGCGCCGGATGGGGCTCGCAAATATCCCCGCCCCTGCACTAACTAATAGTGCAGGGGCTTTTTTTGCCCATGCAGCAGGCGGCAGCGTTAACGCGGAAATAACAGAAGCGGGCAGCATGGGCAGGGAAGGGGGCGGTCTACACCATCGGTTTCGACAGAGGTTACATCGCTGTAACGCCCTGACGCAGCTAAGCGCGCGAGCTAATACGCACAAGATGAGAATGGTAAATAAATTTTTCGCTATTGCCGATACTATTCAGGTAGATAAATGCATTAGCCTAGCGTTTATTCTTTTTACTCGGTAAGCTTGACTGGCGGCGTTCACGCACGTAAGAAATAAGGTTATAAACTGCGATAACCAGTAATATTAACGCCACAATAAGCACGGCAATCCCGGACATATTCCACCTCAAATTTAAAATGAGCAACAGAAAAAGTATTCATAACCAATGTTTATGAATGTAAATTCATCCTTGAGATAACGCAAATAGTATTTGTTCTCTTTCAAATGAAGTGCCGCCAGCCTGGGAGAGTAAGGATCGGCCTAAGGCCGCACCAAGCATGGGGTTGTCGGCATGATTACCGTTCTGCCAGCAGCACGAGATTTAAGAAGTATCGCATTTTCCGCTAATAGAACTCTTCGTCATACATTATTGTTAGTTATCTGTAGACGTGAGTTTATGCTGATTTTTTAAGCATAATCTGATACTTCCTGACGGCAGATGGTGGATTTGTAGCAGCGGAGGATCGTTTTCCTGAAGAAGTAAGGTTAATTTATTTTCTTCGCGCCGGCATAAACTATATCCATTCTGTTTATGGTGCTATTTGCCAGGCCATGCTCGGGCCCGGACTCCCTTTTCAAGAGTCCCGGCAGTATTGCCGAAATGTATTTCAGATTTATTTCGTCGCACTCACTTTATTAATTAAAGTTAATGTTTAATTAATGTTAATGGTTAGATAAAATTTGTATCTATTGAATGTGGGAGGTCGTTTGGCGTTTGACTTTGGCGGGGCGGCCATGCGAACATTTGTCATAATTTGTTACTGTGAAGTTGATTTTGTTTTGAAAAACATAGCATTTTTTCTGCTGGTGGCTACCGCTACCGCCATTCTCTATGGAAATTTGCCCGCTCAGCGCGTTCTGGATTGTGAAAAGCAGGGGGCGAGTGAAGCCGTTTGTCTCTCCGCTGAATGGGATAGCGAAAAGGTCAATCCGTTGCCGGAGTATAACCCTGATAACCTCAAGGCTACTGCCGTGTTGCAGGCTACGTCCCAGGTGGACACGACCCGTACGGTCGCTATTAAATCGTAAAAAAGCAGCCCTTTAAGGCTGCTTTTTTAGGTTTCTTTGCTGAGAAAAAATCAGTAAAACCAACCAAAACGAACGGATAGCAGGCTAATAAGCGCAAATGCTGCGCCGACATTAATCAGAATTACGGTTTTGCTGGAAACATCCATAACGCCACCTTTATGAGTAAGCCTCTACAGGTATAGTACGAGGTCAAAGGATGTGCTATCAGACAAGGATGAATCGGGCGTTTTCTGTTGGCTACGCGCAGTATTTTACTTTGTCATGTATTAATCTCTGGCCCGCTTTCCGCTGCTGAAAGAGGCGCGTCGTAAAGGCGTTTCAGGGAAGGACTAAGAATGACCCTATATCAAAAGATGCTGATTTTTTATGCGGTGATGGGATTTATCTGCGCAGTTATCAGCTGGTTTTTAACCAAAGAAAGTCGCCTGATTCGCCTGCTGGCGGCGCTGCTGATCGGCGCAACCTGGCCGTTTAGCTTTCCGACCGCGCTCCTTATTTCTCTATTCTGAGACATTCTGAGACGAAGAAAGCGTTGGCATCCGTTAATAATGACTGTATAAAAACACAGTTCAATTAACGGGAGCTTATCTATGAACGGTTTCTTCTCCTCTCTGGCCGGCGCCACCGTGCGCTGGCTCGATCTGCCCGGTAGCGGCGATCCGATCGTGTTTATCCACGGTCTGGGATGCGCCTCCTCGTACGATTATCCTCGAGTGGCTGCCGATCCCGCGCTGAGCGGGCGCCGGGTCGTGCTTATCGATCTACCTGGCTACGGCTATAGCGATAAACCCGTTGAGTTTGGTTACAGTACCACGGAACAGGCGCAGGTGGTGGTAGAACTCCTTGACCACCTGCAGCTGTCGCGCTGCTATTTGTACGGCCATAGCATGGGCGGCAGTATTGCCATTGAAGCGGCTGTACAGTTAGGCGAACGCGTGCTTGCGCTGCTGGTGGCCGAGCCCAATCTGTACGCCGGCGGTGGGGTATACAGCCGGGCGATTGCCGCGCAGACGGAAGCGAAGTTTGTCGCCGGAGGCTATGCCGACATGCTGGCGGCGGAATCTTCGCCCTGGGCTGGGTGCCTGCAGAACAGCGCCTCCTGGGCCGTCTGGAGAGGGGCCGCCAGCCTGGTCTGCGGCGTAACGCCATCATGGTTTACCCTTTTTTGCCAGCTCACCTGTCCGAAGACGCTTATCTATGGCGAGCTGTCGCTTCCGGCACAGGAAGCCGAGGACGCCGTCGCGGAAGGGATTATGCTGCGGGTTGTGCCCGACGCCGGGCACTCGATGGCCTGGGAAAATCCTGCCGCGCTGGCGGCCGCGATCGCCAGCCGCTGCTGAGGCGAACAACGCGCGCTGCCCTTAGGGTTAAAAAGGCAGTTCGCGAGGCTGCATTTGCATTGTTATCCAGCGTAGTTCGGTAAATTCGGCAACGCCTGCGCGCCCGCCGAAGCGCCCGTAGCCGGAGGATTTGCAGCCGCCGAACGGCATCTGGGCCTCATCGTGAACGGTGGGGCCGTTAATGTGGCAAATCCCCGTTTGTAAGCGCTGCGCGACGTTCCATGCCCGGGCGCTGTCGCGGCTGTATACCGCCGACGAAAGCCCATATTCGCTCTCATTCGCGACGGCCAGCGCCTCCTCTTCTCCGCCGACGCGGATAATCGCCTTCACCGGTCCAAACGACTCCTCGCTCCAGATGCGCATGTCGCGCGTGACGCCATCCAGCAGGGTGGCGGCCATCTGCACGGACGTGGCCTTGCCGCCGCTTAACAGCCGGGCGCCTTTTGCCAGCGCATCGTCAATCAGCGCATTGCAGCGCGTGACGGTCTTCATATCGACAACCGGCCCGATCAAACCTGCGGGTAGGCTCGCCGCGCGGCGGCTGATAAGCGCGACAAACTCATCGGCAATCGCGTGGTCGACGATAATACGTTCGGTTGACATACAGATCTGCCCGGCGTTGGCGAAAGCGCCAAATATGGCGCCCGCCGCCGCTTGTTCAGGATCGGCGTCATCGAGCACCAGCAGCGGGGCTTTCCCGCCCAGTTCGAGCACCGCAGGCTTCAGATGCTGACCGCAGGTGCGGGCAATGATCCTGCCCACCGGCGTTGAGCCGGTAAAATTGATCCGACGCACCGCGGGATGGGCGATCAGCGATTCGACTAACGCCGGCGCCTCCGCAGGCGCGCAGGTCAGATAATTGATAACGCCGTCCGGGAATCCGGCAGCGGCGAGGGCCTCAATAATTAATCCCTGAGAGGCGGGCGACAGCTCGGCGCCCTTGAGGATCACCGTATTGCCACAGGCCAGGGGGGTGGCAATCGCCCGCGTCGCCAGAATCAGCGGCGCGTTCCACGGCGCCATTCCGAGGACGACGCCGGCGCCCTGACGCACGGCCATCGCCAGATTCCCCACCACGTTCGACGGCACTATCTGCCCCTCAATCTGGGTCGTGAGCGCGGCGGCTTCGCGCAGAATATCGGCGGCCAGATGGACGTTAAAACCGGACCAGTGGGCCGTTGCGCCGGTTTCCGCCGCCATAGTGGCGATAAACCGGGCTTCGCGCAGCAGCATCTGTTCGGCGGCGTTCAGCAGCAGGCGACGGCGTTCGCCAGGGGAGGTATCGCGCCACTGTGGAAATGCGGCCGCCGCGGCCTCAACGCTGCGTCGGGCGTCGGCGAGGCTTGCGGCGGAAGCGGTGGAGGCCGCCGCTTCGTTCAGCGGATGGCTGCGGGTAAAGGTGGCGCCGTCGTCAGCGTCGTGCCACTGGCCGTTGGTGTACAGGCTACAGGTTAAGCTCATCGGTGGAACCTCATCTTTTGCTGTTTTTCCGAGTGTACCGGGCAGGGAGACGACGGGGGGCCGGGAGGGCGGTTATCGCACGATTTTTTTCAGGCTTTTTAGGCAGTTCACAACTTCAGCCGATTAAATGGTGCAAAAAGGCGGCGAGTGTTGAATAAATCGGCAAAAACGGCGTTTTCAGCATAACCTGATACCGATTGATTATTTGCCGGTTGATTCCTGCTGTGCTGTTATTAGAGGGCATATAACAAATTTATAAGGTTTATAACCATGTCTACAGGGAAAACACGTCTTGCTTTGGCGCTCGGCGCACTGCTGCTGCCAGCCGCTGCGTCCTGGGCGGCCGGTAACGATACGCTGGTCTACTGCTCCGAAGCCTCTCCGGAATCCTTCAACCCGCAGATTGCCAGTTCCGGTCCCTCGTTTGTGGCCAGCTCGCAGGTGCTCTACAACCGCCTGATTACGTTCGACCCGCAGAAAAACACGCCGGTTCCTTCGCTGGCTACCGACTGGACCGTCTCGCCGGATGGCAAAACCTGGACCTTTACCCTGCGTAAAGGCGTGCAGTTCAACAGCAACAAATACTTCAAGCCGACCCGCGATTTCAACGCCGATGACGTGCTCTTCTCGGTGCTGCGCCAGCAGGATGCAAAACATCCGTACCATAACGTTTCCCAGGGCAGCTACGAGTACTTCCACGACGTCGGGCTGGATAAGCTGATCAAAGAGGTTAAAAAGCTTGACGATTATCACGTCCAGTTCGTACTGGCGGAGCCGAATGCGGCGTTCCTCGCCGACTGGGGGATGGATTTCGCCTCAATTCTCTCTGCGGAGTATGGCGACGCGATGCTGAAAAAAGGCACGCCGGAGTATGTCGATACTTGGCCTATTGGTACCGGCCCGTACGCGCTGCAGCAGTATAAGGTGGATTCACAGATCCGCTATATTGCCAACCCGCATTACTGGGAAGGCGAGGTGCCGACAAAGCATCTGATCTTCTCGATCACGCCAAACGTTGAGACGCGGCTGGCGAAGCTGCAAACCAATGAGTGCCAGATTATTCCGGCGCCTTCACCGGTACAGTTCCCGGTGATCAAAGGCAATAAGGATCTGGCGCTGCACTCGGTCGAAGCGCTGAACGTCGGCTATCTGGCGTTTAACACCGAGAAAAAACCGTTCGATAATCTGCTGGTGCGTCAGGCGCTGAACTACGCGACCGACAAGCAGGCGATCGTTAAAGCGGTGTTCCTGGATTCCGGCTCCGTGGCGAAATCGCCGCTGCCGGCCAATATGCTCGGCTATAAGAAAGATCTCCCGGACTACGACTACGATCCGCAGAAGGCCAAAGCGCTGCTCAAGCAGGCGGGGCTGGAAAATGGCGCAGAGGTAACCCTGTGGTCGATGCCGGTTCAGCGGCCTTATAACCCGAACTCCCGCCGCATCGCGGAGATGATTCAGAGCGACTGGAGCAAGGTCGGCGTTAAGGCCAAAATCGTCACCTATGAGTGGGGCGAATATCTCGCCGGGATGCGCAAAGGCGAACACGATAGCGCTCTGTTCGGCTGGATGTCGGATAACGGCGATCCGGACAACTTTGCCGGGACGCTTTTGAGCTGTGATAACATCAAAACCGGCTCTAACGTCGCCCGCTGGTGCGACAAGTCCTACGACGCGCTGGTGAAGAAAGCGCTTCTGGTCAGCGATCCGCAGGCGCGGGCGAAGCTGTACGGCCAGGCGCAGGAGATTTTTTATCAGCAGGCGCCGTGGATCACCCTGGCGACGGGAAAAACCTTCTATGCCACGCGCAGCAACGTCAGCGGCTATAGCGTGAGCCTGATGGGCAGCGATTTTTCAAAGGTAAAACTGAATTAAGCCGAAAGGAGAGCAGGATGGCACATCTGGATGAGGTTATCGCCCGCGTGGACGCGGCGATTGCCGAAGGGGTGATTACCCACATGAACGAGCTGCTGATCGAACTTAGCGATGACGCCGGGCTGGATCGCGACGATCGCTATATCCAGCAGCAGCGTTTACGCACCACGATTGCTCATCATGGACGCCAGCACCAGGAAGAGCAGGAAGGGCGGCGTGAGCAGTTGACCAAGGGTGGATCTATCCTCTGATATCCGCGTCAGAACTGGCGTCTGGCAACCAGCCAGGCGCCTGCCACCAGCATTGCCGCTCCGCAAAGCGGCCCCACCAGTGCGCGAAACGGCACTCCGTGGGCGCGCACTAAATCGATGATCAGGCCGCCGACCAGCTGGCTGGCGATGAGCACCGCAATGGTGGTCGCCGCGCCGACGTTCTGGTATCCGCTGATGCTGGCAAAGACAAAAAATGACCCCAGCAAACCCGGAATCAGCGTCCACCACTTCACGCTTTCCGCCAGCTCATGAACGCCCGCCGCGCCGTGACGCAGGAGCAAAATAGTGACGAAGATTACAATCCCGACCAGCGAATTAAGCAGCATCGCAATCAGGATTGTGGAGGCAGACTGGGTGATTCGCACCATCAGCGTATTCTGCACCACCAGCCCGATCCCGGCGGCGATAAGGCAGGCCAGCGTCAGCGACTGGTTCATGCGTCGGGATCCGGATCGCGGCGATCGTCGAGCTGGAGCTGCATAAAGGTCAGATCCAGCCAGCGGCCGAATTTGGTGCCGACCTGCGGCATCTGGCCGGTGGTCACAAAACCGAGGGTTTCATGGAGATGCAGCGAGGCGTGGTTCTGCGCCTCAATTCCGGCGACCATCACGTGTTTCTTCAGGCGGCGGGCCTCTTTAATCAGCGCCACGAGCAGGGTACGGCCAAGCCCTTTTCCCTGGTGATCGGGGTGCACGTAGACCGAATGCTCGACGGTATGGCGAAAGCCGTCGAATGTGCGCCAGTCGCCAAAGGATGAATACCCGGTCACCACGCCGTCCTCTTCACTCACCAGCACCGGGAAACCGGCTATCTGGCGCGCTTCAAACCAGGCAATGCGGTTATCGGTGTCGACGGTTTTATCATTCCAGATAGCGGCGGTGTGCAGCACCGCATGGTTGTAGATCCCGGCAATCGCCGCACAATCCTCTTTACAGGCATAGCGGATGGTCATAGCAAACCTCAAGTTTCGTACACTATAGTAGTACGATATTATTACAATAATGTACGCAATGCTGTCATCTGTTTTAGGCAAAATTTTTTACTAAGGTACGCCAGGGCGCTACGACAAGCGGATGGAGGGAATCAGAGCCGTAGAAACAGCTTCACTTTCACCACCTTGTTACGCCGCATTTCATACACTATAGTACTACGCTATGAATACTATCGAAGACAACATCAATCAGCGCATCAGCGCCCGCATTCGCATCGAACGGGAGTCCCGAGGCTGGTCTCTGAGCGAGCTGGCGGAACGGGCCGGCGCATCGCGGGCGATGATCCACAAAATCGAACGCGGTGAGAGCAGCCCGACGGCGTCGATGCTGGGGCGTCTGTCCGGCGCCTTTGGCATCAGTATGTCGACGCTGATCGCCCGCGCGGAGATGCAGGAAGGCAAGCTGCTGCGTTTTGCCAACCAGCCGGTGTGGCGCGATCCGCAGAGCCACTATCTGCGCCGTCACGTCTCGCCGCGCAGCGACCTGCCTATCGATCTGGTGCAGGTGGAGCTTCCCGCCGGTAGCGATGTCCCGATGCCCGCAGCCTCCTATGCCCTGGCGCGCCAGCTGATCTGGCTGCAGCAGGGCGAGCTGGTCTTTGTTGAGGGCGCCACGCGTCATGAAATGCAGGCGGGAGATTGCCTGGAGCTGGGGCCGCCGAACGACTGCCGTTTTATCAATGAATCCGCCACTTCCTGCATCTATCTGGTCGTGAGGCTGAATCAATCTGCCTCATAATGCCAATGCGCGCGCTGATAATTGCGGCTAGCCTCAGTACAGGTCTTTAAAAGAGGAGTTTGCTATGGCTTTTAATTCGCAACGTCACCGTCGCTGGGTGCTGGCTTCTCGTCCACACGGCGAGCCGACCGGAGAAAACTTTCGTCTGGAAGAGGGCGATGTGCCGTCTCCGGGTCCGGGACAGGTGCTGTTACGCACCGTGTTTCTCTCTTTAGATCCCTATATGCGCGGCCGCATGAGCGATGCTCCGTCCTACTCGCCGCCGGTCGCCATCGGCGCGGTTATGGTGGGCGGCACGGTGAGCCGGGTTGTCGCGTCAAATCATGCTGACTTTACCCCCGGAGAGTGGGTGCTGGGCTACGGCGGCTGGCAGGATTATGAGCTGTCCGACGGCAGCGGGCTGGTGAAGCTAGGCGCACAGCCGGAGCATCCATCCTGGGCGCTCGGCCTGCTAGGCATGCCTGGTTTTACCGCCTATATGGGGCTGCTGGATATTGGGCAGCCGAAGGCCGGCGAGACGCTGGTGGTCGCTGCCGCCACCGGGCCGGTGGGCGCAACGGTAGGGCAGATTGCTAAGCTCAAAGGCTGCCGCACCGTCGGTATTGCCGGCGGCAGTGAGAAATGCCGCTACGCGGTCGAGACGCTGGGCTTTGACGTCTGCCTCGATCACCGCGCGCCTGATTTTGCCGAACAGCTGGCGCAGGCCTGCCCGCAGGGCATTGACGTTTACTATGAAAACGTTGGCGGCAAGGTGTTCGATGCGGTGCTGCCGCTGCTTAATACCTCGGCGCGGGTGCCGGTGTGCGGCCTGGTCAGCGGCTACAACGCGACCGCGTTGCCCGACGGCCCGGACCGTCTGCCGCTGCTGATGGGCACGCTGCTGAAAAAACGGATTCGGATGCAGGGCTTTATTATCGGCCAGGATTACGGCCACCGTATCGCCGAGTTCCAGCAGGAGATGGGGCGCTGGGTGCAGGAAGGTAAAATTAAGTACCGCGAGCAGCAAATCGACGGCCTGGAGAGCGCCCCGCGCGCGCTGATCGGCCTGCTGAAGGGCGAGAACTTCGGTAAAGTCGTGGTCCGGGTTTCGCCAGACGAGTAATACATCATGCCCCGGCGGCGTCGAGCGCCGGGGCGGCGATCTGCAAGCGCCAGCCCTGGCGCGCCCTATCCGGGGTTTTCCTTAACTCATCTCTTTGTTAAATATCCTGTCTTATCTTTCTTCCGCGAACGTGAATACGTTACTTCAGTGGCTAACCGTAACGCGCCATGCCTGTTTTTCAGATGAGTACGGATGCACAATATTGAATTTTTAATGGACATTTAATTACAAAATATTACATTTAATGTCGCAACATTTCAAAAAATGGAGTTTTTGATGCTGACATTATTGCCTGCCGCTCGCCGTCTTTGGTTTTTTGTTGCACCGTTACTCATACCTTTTGCTCTGTCAGCGGCACCTTTGAGTCCGGCCGACCAGAGCGCTATTGAGCAACAGCAGAAGGCTCTGCTGGACCATACTCAGCAGCAACGAGAGGCGCTCCGAAACAGCACGCCCATACAGCTTTCAGCGGATAAGAGTTTGTCGGCTGAAAAAGGTCCATGTTTTGCTCTTAAGCAAATCCGCCTGCTGGGCAGCACGGTTTTGCCTCGCGATGCGCTGAAGACGCTGACATCAGTGCCGGCAAAAGGATGTATGTCCCTGCAGGACATTCAGTTACGCGTCCGCGATATCACTCAGGCCTATCTCTCCCGCGGTTTCATTACCTCTCACGCCTGGCTGCCGGAACAGGATATTTCTGGTGGGCTTCTGCTGATTGAAGTCACTGAAGGAAAAGTAGAAACCATCACCCTTGCCGGCAGTCAGGATAACGCCCTCAGGATGGCGTTCCCGCAGGCCGAAGGTCGGATTCTGAATCTGCGGGACCTTGAGCAGGGACTTGATCAGCTTAATCGTCTGCGTTCCAGGGCCCTGACCATAGATATTCTTCCCGGGAGTGGAGAGGGGTTTTCCCGGGTAGAGCTGATCGGGACTGACCATCATTTGCCGGTGAGCCTGAGCTTAGGGGCTGATAATAGCGGGCAAAAAAGTACCGGCAGCAGACAGATGAATGCTCAGCTGACCGTAGATAATCCGCTCAGCCTGGCGGATCAATGGATGCTATCCGCAGGCAGGGACAGCGAGTTTCATCATGACCGCCGTAGCCGTAACCTTCAGGCCGGAGTCACAGTACCTTACGGATACTGGCTGTTCAGCGCACAATACGGCTGGTCTGATTTTTATCAAACGTTATCCGTTGGCGATTCGAGCTCTCGCTGGCGGTACGACGGGACCGTCCAGACTCAGCGTCTGGCGGTTAGCCGAACGCTATGGCGTGACGGGAAACAGCGGATGGCGGCGGATATGGCCTTTTCTCGCCGGGAAACGGAGAATCGCCTGGGAGACGTACGTCTCGGCGTCAGCAGTCCAACGCTGACCAGCGTAGCCGCTGGGCTCAGCTACAGTCGTAGTCTCGGTAATGGCTACCTGACGGTCGGCCCGTCGCTTTCACATGGCCTGAGCCTCGCCGGAGCCACCCGCGACGACCCCGCTCATCCTGAGCTACCGCGCAGTGAATTCCGCCGCTTTAGCCTGAGCACCAGCTGGTTTTATCCCCTCACGCCCTCTTTGTACTGGCTGACGTCCGCATATGGACAAACCACGCCCGATCGCCTTTATGCCAGCGAGCAGTTGTCCGTTGGCGGGCAGTACTCGGTCAGAGGATTTAAAGAACAATATCTCAGCGGCAACCGCGGCGGCTACTGGCGTAATGAACTGACATGGCAATGGATGACCATTCCCGGCATCGGCACGTTGTCAGCAACGGGGGCGCTGGATGCCGGACATGTGGTGAGCCAGAAAGGGATAACCGATGGCGGCACGCTGACGGGGACCTCCCTCGGACTGGAGCTGGCAGGCCGCTGGCTCAGCCAATCTTTGACCTTTGCCATGCCGCTATCGTATCCCGACCGACTTAACCCGGATAAACAGGTGGTTTACTGGCAGGCCACCGTTTCACTTTAACTGCCGGCACATAGCAGGGGCCCTTTGGCTCCAGAATAAAAGGATGTTCAGATATGGATAAGCTTGCCCATCCGCTGGCCAGGGGCGCCAGCTGGCTGTTGATCTACCTTACCGCCGTTCAGCCTTTACATCCCGCAATTGCCGCCGGCATCGTTGCAGCCAACGGGAATACTCAGGTTGTCATCAAGCCCGGCAACGTACCGGTGGTGAACATCGCCACGCCAAACGGTGTCGGCATTTCGCATAACACCTATCAGGATTTCAACGTGGGGGGCCCCGGTGCCGTGTTAAATAACGCGACGCAGGGCGGAAAAACCCAGCTGGGCGTCACCATTGACAACGGTAACAGCAGATTAAAAGGCAAACCGGCTGAACTCATTATCAACGAGGTGACCAGCGGCAACCGCTCAGAGTTAAAAGGCAAGCTGGAAGTTTTTGGTAATAAAGCTGGCGTAATGATAGCCAACCCGAACGGTATTACCTGCGATGGTTGCGGATTTATTAACGCGCCTTCGGTTACCCTGACCACCGGCAAGCCGCAGTTCGATAAACAAGGGGCGCTGGATGCATTAGCCGTTAAGAAAGGCTCAGTGATTATCGGCAGCAATGGCCTCGACGGAAATAGCGCGGAGTATGTTGATATTATCAGCCGGGCAACTGAGCTGAATGGAAAAATTAACGCGAAAACCCTCACCATGACCCTGGGGGCGAACCAGGTCAGTTTTAACGATGGCACGGTAAAACCTGTTGCCGGGGAGGGGGCGAAACCTCAGCTGGCTGTTGATACGAAGGCGCTGGGCGGTATGTACGCCGGGAAAATTCGTCTTGTCGCCACCGAAGACGGGGTGGGGGTTAATCTGAACAGCGTTACCTCAACCCAGCGGGATATATCCCTGACGGCGGCCGGAAAAATCACCCTCAGCAACGTCAAAGCGCAGACAGACCTGAACGTCAGCGGCCGGGAGATCGTCACACCAGCCGGAAGCAGCGTACGGGCAGAGCGCGATATGACGCTGGCGGCCACAACAGTGGATAACCGCAGCGGTACCACGGCTCACGGGGATATGCGGGTGTTTGCCTCCACGGTGCGTAACACCGGCGAGGGCGCGGCCCTGCACAGCAACAACAATCTGTGGATACAGAAGGATGCGCAGGGTAATAAAGCGACTCTGGTGGAGAATCGCTCTGCACGTATTCAGACCAATACCGGTGACCTGGTCATCCGTACGGAACGGCTGGAAAACACTATCAGCAAGGTAGACACGCTTATCAGGACCGAACGACCCACGACAGCACAGGTATCCAATTCCCGCCTGGGCTGGCACCCTGTATTTGTGGGAAATCTTGGCCAGGGGATCGGGCATGTAGTGGGAGAGATGGAGGCAGGTGAGCCAGATAAGTGGTTTGGAAGTGTTGATTTCAAAAATATGACTTTCCTCCAGACAGAAAAGCAACACTATACCGTGCAGACGGAAGGTGCCCGAGCGGTTATCAGTGCAGGAAATAATCTTTATCTCAATGCCGGCGACCTGATTAACCGCCTAGGGGATATATCAGCAGGCAGAGATGCGGTGCTTACCGGCCGCAGCCTTGTCAGTGAAAATCGTTTCGAAGGTACTCTGGGTAAGTTTCTTACCTATGAACAAAATCCCTATGTTGACAGTCTTACCCCTGAGCCTGAGGGCGGTGCCACAGGTGGCGGAGCGTTTCATCGTAAGGAAGTGCTAAAATTCCGCCATAACGGAGAGACAACAGACTGGACCCCAGGCAGACTACTGGTTTCCCGTATCAGCGCTGGTGGTAATCTCGTTGCTGATTTTTCAGCGCGCATTGAGAGTAATGAACCTTCTCCCACAAACGTGCCGTATTCCGGCGTTATAACGCGCCCAGACACCATCACCGCCAAAAATATCCTGCTGCATGCAGGTAGCATTATTACCACTGATGTTATGAAAGCGACGGGTGATATTACACTCCAGTCCGATACCTTCACTAAAGTGGCACTGGCGCTACTTACTGCAGGCAAGGATATTTCTATTTTAGCTGGCGCTAATATCGACTCATGGCAAAGTGAACTTAAGGGGCAGAATATCACTCTCGTCAGCCGTACTGGCGACGTGAACTCGCACACCAGTGAACAGCCGAACTATTTCCATGCCGATGGCGCCCGTTGGCTAGGGAGTATTGAAGCCAGTAAGGAACTGTCAATTTCTGCTGGTGGCAATATTCTGCTGAGGAATACGCGTCTTCCGGTTCAGAGTCAGAACATTTCTCTGGTTGCCGGCGGATATGTCTCGCTGGATAAAAATGAAGCGATGCTGGACCATATGCGCCCGGGCTATAACCTGACCCGGGAACGCAAACAGGAGCTGTTTAACCGAATGCTACCCGCGGATTCATTGCGCGCCTCGGGTGATATTACGCTTAGCGGAAAACATCTGTACCTCAATGGCGCCAGCCTTGACGCTGGGGGCAATATTAGTCTCACGTCAGGCGCAAATACTGACCTGAATATGCGGTCCTTCAGCGACCGTTACAGCGATTTATTCCCGGACAACCGGATACCCGAGTTACGCAGCCGCCTGAAAGCCGGGGGTAACCTGCTCATTAGCTCAGCGGCAGATATCGGCCTACAGGGGGCAGATATTTCGGCCGGGAAAACGGCGACCTTGCAGGCGGGGAGGCTTATCTGGCTTGGAGCATACGGCTATGGCGTGACGGACAGCGGCAATGACAATAATCGAGATGAGCTTAATGTACTGACCCGTCTGCACGGCGCGAAGAGCATCACCCTGGCGGCAAACGGCGGTATTCAGGCTAACGGCAGCACCCTGACATCGAACGGCAATATCACGCTGACCTCCGGCGGGAATATGCAGTTTCAGTCCGCTCGGGGGACCGTTTATCGGGAGTCAGGGAACACCTGGACGGAAACCGTTAGCCAGACCGGTGTGACGCTTAATGCGGGTGGCGCCCTGACGGTGATTTCGGGCGGCAGTATTCTGTTCCAGGCATCGCGACTGTTGGCGAAAGGCGCGATGGACGTGGCGGCGAAAGGCGGCTGGCTATATGCCCAGGCTATGGAAGAGTCCAGTCATTATGAGAAGCAAACCACCAAACGGAAATGGTGGGGACAGAAAACGACGGTTAAGCAGACAAAGCATACGACCACCAATCGGGTGACTGAGTTTACCGCCGGAGGCAATCTTAACCTGCTGAGTCGCGATGACAGTACCTATGAAGCCAGTAAAATCGAGGCGGGGAAAAATGCGACGCTGACCAGTACCAACGGGAAAGTTAATTTCCTGGCGGTGAAGAATACGACCTTCGAGCAGACCGTCAGCACCTCGAAAGGCTTTTATATTAAACAGGCAAATAAGGGCTACAGCGAAGGAAAATGGGTCCTGCCTTCCGTTTATGCCGGCGGTAAGCTGACGGTGGATGCGGCAAGCGGCATCAGTGCTGATGTTAAAACCAAAAATGGTCAGGCGCTGCAGGGAGCCATTACCGCCCTCGGCGTTCAGCCGGGCACCGAATGGCTAAAAGGGTTGAACACCCGTAATGACGTACAGTGGAATGAGGTCAAGGATGCCTACGACAGCTGGAACTATAAAAGCCAGAGCCTGAATCCGGCCGTTGCCGCGGTGATTGCGATAGCCGCGGCCGCGGTAACTGCAGGCACCAGTCTTGCGACGATAGCAGGCACGACCGCTGTTTCGGCAACCGGCGTTACGGGAGCAACGGCTTCCGCGGCAGTGTATGGCTCAGCCTATGCGGGTATGACATCCCTGGTTTCTCAGGCGGCGGTTGCGCTCGTTGAAAATCAGGGAAATCTGTCAAAAACTCTTAAAAGCCTTGGAAGCAGTAGCTCCGTTAAATCTCTGGCAACCTCCATGGTTATCGGCGGTGCTCTGGCGGGCTTTGATAAAGTCATGAATATTGATGTTTCGCCCGATAAAGCAAAATTACCGGTTTTGGTGAGAAATGAAGACTGGGGGAAAGTTGTCCAGCGCGTGGCCGGTCAGTCGGTTATCAGCTCCAGCCTGAACACCACCATCAATGGTGGCAGCTTTAAGGACAACCTGACTAACGCCCTGCTGGCTAATATTGGTAATCAGGTTCAGGCCGAAGGCGCGGGGCTAATTGGGGATAACGGTGAAGTGTTAGGCGTGGCCGGGAAATCGGTCAGCCATGCGGTGCTGGCCGGCATCAGCGCGGAAATCGGGCGGGGTGACGGTAAAGGCGCGGCCGCTGGCGCCCTGGCGGCGGAACTGGCTGGGGTAATTATGTATCCCAGGCTGTTTGCTCCAAAATATGATGCAGATGTAACGGGACAGATTGCTGATTTGCTCAATGCCATGCAGCAAAAAGAAAATAATGAACAGATTGCCAGAGTTATTGGTTCATTAGCTGGTGCAGTTGTGACAAACAGCTCTACAGGAGCATATAGTGGCGCAGATGCCGCTCAACTGGTTTATCGCTATAATTTTGATGAACACTTGATTGAGCCAATGGTCGCGGCTGTTGCAGCTGATTATGAGGCAGCCAAAAACGGAGATAAAGCGGCACAGCAGCGTATAGATAACAGAACCTCAGTATCTTTTCTGCTTATTGATATGATGCCGGTGCTAGGGACTATCAGTTCATTTGCTGAGGCTGAAACAAAACTTGACTACACGCTGGCGGCCGTAACTCTATTGCCAGGGGCTGGCTCGGCAATCAAAAATGCTTCAAAAATAGCGCGCCTTTTGCGTAATGAAGGTAAAATTGGTGAGGCCATTCAGGCTCTTAACAGCGTCAGTGATGAGATTGCTTTACTCCGCAGACCTACGTGGCGACAGTCTGAAATTGATGCAGGGAAAAATTTAGGGAGTGAATGGCGTGAGCAGCTCAGTTACAAGAATGGGAGTATAGTTCCTCATGGTACTTCTGGTAGTGTCAGGCCTGACTTTGTTCTCGGGAAACTAAGCTCAATAGAGGTAAAAAATTATAATATTACCACGAATCTTAATGGCTTGATTAACAAGGTTTCGGAGCAGGCCATAGCGCGTCAGGTGCACTTACCTCAGGGAATGGTGCAGGAGGTGGTTATTGATGTCAGAGGGCAGGTATTGACTTCTGATATTAGATTTAAAGTAATCCAGGATATTGCCAGTAAATCTAATGGTATCATTAAATCTGCAAATATAAGGTTTATAGAATGATGAAGAAAATAGGGGTTTTAGGTGCTGCAACCATTTATGGATTAGGTTCTTCAGATGATGTCGAACTTTTTTTTAATGTAGTATTTAAGGTTCTTGAAAACGGTGCCTGGGGGACTGAGTATCCTGTGATAATGTTAAAGCTTTATAAACGTTCGTTAAATTATGAAGATATAAAAAAAGCCAAAATAGAAATGGACGAGATCCAATCAAGACTTTCCAGGCTTCCCTTGGATAATGAGTTTTATTCCGCCCTGGATATCGATAAGGATAAAATATCATGGAATGTCAATGCTAATGATTTGGCGTCTTTTTTTGGTAGATTTTTCACAGGATTCAATATCGCATATGAAATGACTCTCAAATTTCATGATGAACTTGGCGAATTTGTTCCCATGCTATTGGGGCGAGCTGAGGTACCCTACGCAATTGAAGACAGCAAGAGACCCGTTGAGGAATTTGACCGGCTGACGGATGAAGATCTTCCTTTCTGGAAGAGGTGATTACTCAGTGTAACCTTTTCCCGCAGTCTGCTGCGGGGAAAGGTTGTTTTGGAATCCAGAGACCGGCCTTAACCTTTAATTTAATATTTTCAGCCGATTACGAGTTGTATTGTCAGTCCATTCCTCCGAGTTTTAAATTCAGCCATAAAACGCCAGCCGCTCGGCTAGCAGGTCGACAAAACCCTCCCGGTCGACATCCAGCAACACCGTGGTATTCGGCTGCTTGCCGGTGAGGAAGTAATAATCGACCACCGTCATGCCCTGGGTGTATTTCCCCTGGGTTTCCACGCCTACCCAGCGCTCAGCGCAGGTGAACAGCTCCGGCTTCAGCAGCCAGGCGATGGTGCAGGGGTCATGCAGCGGGGCGCCGGTGAATCCCCATTTAGCATCCTTGTGATACTCCATAAAGAAGTCGAGCAGCTCGGCAACGATGGTGGCGACCGGGTTGCTGACCCGGCGGAAACGTTCGATATCCATATCATGAATCTGCGCCCGATGCGTGACGTCCAGCCCGGCCATCACCACCGGAATACCCGACTGGAAGACGATCTCCGCCGCTTCCGGGTCGACGTAGATATTAAACTCGGCGGCGGGCTGCCAGTTGCCGAGCACCATTGCGCCGCCCATCATCACGATGCGCGCGATCTTGTCGTGCAGTTCCGGGTGGCTATTCAGCAGCAGGGCGACGTTGGTTTGCGGGCCGGTGGCGACAATCGTCACCGGCTGCGCGCTTTCGCGCAGCGTTTTCGCCATCAGCTCGACGGCGGTACAGTTCTGCGGGGCAAAATCAGGCTCCGGCAGCGCCGGGCCGTCGAGCCCGCTTTCGCCGTGAACGTTGTCAGCGATGATCAGCTCCCGCATCAGCGGCTTACGCGCGCCGCCGGCCACCGGAATATCCTGGCGTTGCAGCAGCGTCAGCATGCGCAGCACGTTACGCAGGGTTTTCTCCTGCGTCTGGTTGCCGGCGGAGGAGGTGATGGCTTTGACGTCAAATTCAGGTGAGGCGAGGGCGAGAACGATAGCGATGGCGTCATCATGACCCGGGTCGCAATCAAGGATGATTGGCAGTGCCATAGCGGCTCCTTTTTATGGGCGATATTTGTGATAAGGGTAACGCCCGGGAGCACAACAGACGAGAGAGGATAAAACAAACCGTGATGCACGCCGCATTATGAAGGCAGGAGGGAAGAATATTTTCCCGACTGCGGGCGGGTTTCCCGCCCGGTCCGCGCTTGCCTGGGCGACGCAGGACGATGAGGCCGTGGCCGGAATGGGGACATTAACGCCGCCGCCCGGCGGACTCCCCGGGCGGCGGCTGCGGCGTGTTACTCAAATCGCCAGGCGAGGTTGAGGCCAACGCCGTAGTTACGTCCCGGCGCCGGCTCGTAGTAGCGGCCGTTGGACTCGTTGACGATCACCGACCCGGCGTAGCTGCGATCAAACAGGTTGTCGATACGGCCGAAAACGTCCATATCCATGTTGCCATAGCTCCACTTGTAGCCGCTGGTGAGCCCAACGACGGTCCACGACGGCGCCTTAGCGGTGTTCTCATCGTTAGCCATGATATTGCTCATATAGCGGATATCGCTGCCCGCGTACCAGCCGCGATCCGGCTGATAGCCAAACGAGGCGTAGCCCATGTTGCGGGCGATCCCCGGGATGCGGTTACCGTTGCAGCTGGCGTCATCGCAGACGTTGGTTCGGTAGGTCGCGTCCAGCCAGGTCCAGGCCGCCTTCAGGCGCCAGTTTTCAGCGAACTGCTGATCCAGCCCCAGCTCCATCCCCTGACGGCGGGTTTTGCCGGCGTTTTTATAGCTGGTGCGTCCGCCGCTGCTGGCGTCAACGACAATCTCGTTATCGGTATTGGTCTGGAACAGCGCGGCGGTGAACAGGCCGTTACCGACCCGCATTTTACTGCCGATTTCAAACGTCTCGTTGGTTGAGGGCTGCAGGCCAAAGTTCAGGCCGCCCTGGTTGCCAGAGCGATAGGAGAGCTCGTTGATGGTCGGCGTTTCAAAGCCGCGACCGGCGGAAGCGTAGACGTTCCACGCATCGGTCAGCGCATACTTCAGTGAACCCGCCGGCAGCCATTTGTGGTAGCTGGCGTCGCCGCTGTCATCCCCGTTGCCCGGAGTAATGTAGTAATCGTTTGAATCGAACCACACCGAGCTGTAGCGCATCCCGGCATCGAGGGTGAGCTTCTCCGTCAGCTGCCACTGGGTCTGCAGGTAAGGGTCGATATTCCACATCAGGTTACGTTCATTACGGCGCAGGTTGCCCTCTTCGCCGTACTGCGGCGCGCCGTTGACCATGACGAAGTTTTCAAACCCTTTGCGGCGCTCGCTCATGGTTTCGTAATCAAGCCCGGTGGTAAAGGTCACCGGCACCAGCAGCTCGCCGCGGTGGGTCCAGCGGGTATTGATGCCCTGATAGTGGCGGGTGAGGTCAATCACGCCCCCCGCGTGGCTCGGGTTAAGCTGCGGCGCGCGCGGAATCGACTGATACTGCGTGGTTTCACGCTCGCCGGCGTACATCATCACGCTCAGGTCGTCGCGCTCGCTCAGCTGGCGCTCGTAGCGTAAACCGGCCTGGGTCTGCCTGGTCGATTTGCGGGTGTTGTACTGATCGCCGCGCGGCGACTGGCGCGGGTTATTTTGCCACTCATCGTAGCTCAGGCCGCCGGCATCGTTGGCTTTGATATCCACGCTGTTGAACAGCAGCGTCAGCTTACTGACGTCGTTGATGCGCACGCCGAGCTTCGCGTTGGCGAGGTTTTTCCGCGCCCCGCTGTGGTCGCGATAGCCGTGGGTGGTGAAGCGGTTGGTCGAGACGGTGTAATCGACGTCCCCGGCGTGGGTACCGTCGCCGACGGCGCCGGTGGCCTTCATGCCGTAGTGCCAGGTACCGAAACTGCCGTAATAGCTGCTGGCTTCGATGGTCGGCGGCTGGCTGCCGCTCTGGCTGGTGACGTTAATCACCCCGCCGGAGGAGTTGCCGTACAGCGCGGAGAAGGGCCCGCGCAGAACCTCCAGCGAGTCTACGCTGCCGATATCGATATTGGAGGTTTGCCCCTGGCCGTCGGGCATGGTGGCCGGAATGCCGTCCACATAAATACGCAGTCCGCGCACCCCGTAGGTGGAACGAGAGCCGAAGCCGCGAATCGAGAGCTGCAGGTCCTGAGCGTAGTTCTGCCGGTTTTGCACCTGCAGGCCGGGCACCGCACCCAGCGACTCGGAAAGGTTGACCCGCGGCGCGGCCTGGCGCATTTCGTCGCCGTTGACCACGCTGACGGCGGCGGGAGTATCGAGTTCGGAGACCGTCGTCGGGGAAGCGGTAACGACCATCGTCTGCTCGCCTTCAGGGCTGGACTGAGCCATAGCGACCAGCGGGAAGAGGAGGGCGGGAAGCGCAACCGTGCGCACGGAAAGGATTTTCATGGAAACACTCGCAAAACGAACCAAACGGAACATATCTCCATATGTTAACTCTTTTGTAATTTTTTGAAAATTATTAACGGAAGTTTAGTTAAATAATGGCAACTATTGGCTATTTTTTTCGCCCGCGAGCGCAATTAACGCTCCACTTTGCGTTAAATAATGATTACTATTCGCATTTATAAAATAGCGTAAAGCCATGACTTTACGCCACGGAAGCACTGTCGAGCAGGCACATATTTGTTTTATCAAAGGGAGTCGTCATGTCATTACGTCATCTGTCCACGCCGCGTCTGCGCCGTTCACTGTTGTTAACTTCACTGCTGCTGGCGGGGAGCTTCAGCGCTCACGCGGCAGAAGAAATGCTGCGCAAGGCGGTTGGAAAGGGCGCATACGAGATGGCTTATAGCCAGCAGGAAAATGCGCTATGGGTCGCGACTTCGCAAAGTCGTTCGCTGGATAAAGGCGGGATCGTCTATCGCCTCGACCCGACGACGCTGGAGGTGACTCAGGTTATCCATAACGACCTCAAGCCGTTCGGCGCGACGATCAACAACGCTACCCAGACGCTGTGGTTTGGCAACACCACCGACAGCACCGTCACCGCGATTGACGCCAAAACCGGCGCCGTGAAAGGCCGTCTGGTGCTTGACGACCGCAAGCGCAGCGAAACCGTGCGTCCGCTGGCGCCGCGCGAGCTGGCGGTGAATGAGAAGACCAACACCGTTTATATTACCGGCCTGGGTAAAGAGAGCGTTATCTGGGTGGTTGATGGCGACAAGCTGACCCTGAAAGATACCATTGCCAATACCGGCGCGATGGCGACCGGGCTGGCGGTTGATGCTGACGCGAAGCGCATCTACACCACCAACGCCGATGGAGAACTGCTGACTATCGACAGCGACAGCAACAAGATTCTGAGCCGTAAAAAGCTGCAGGATGACGGTAAAGAGCACTTCTATCTGAACCTGAGCCTCGATACCGCAGGCCATCGCGCCTTCATCACCGACAGCAAACAGCCGGAAGTGCTGGTGGTCGATCTGCGCGACGGCAAAGTGCTGCAGAAAATCGCCGCCCCGGAATCGCTGGCGGTGCTGTTCAACCCAACGCGTAATGAAGCCTACGTGACGCATCGTAAGGCCGGTGAAGTCAGCGTGATCGATGGCAAAACCTATAAGGTTGTTAAAACTATCAAAACGCCAACCTATCCTAACAGCCTGGCGCTCTCCGCCGACGGTAAAACGCTGTACGTCAGCGTGAAGCAGGAATCAACCCGTCAGAAAGAAGCCACTCAGCCGGATGACGTTATCCGCATCGCGCTGTAAAGATTTACAGGAGGGGGAGACCCCTCCTGCTCGCCTGAATCACCCTCTGTTACAAACACCTGTTAGCCGTATTAACCTAATGGCTTTACAATCAGCGCTTTCCCGCCTGCTGCGGGAGATGGGTAATCATTCTGGAGACGATATGAATAAGCCATTTATGGTTCTGTGCGCCGGCGCGATGCTGGCTTTACTGGCGGGCTGTACGTCAAACTATGTGATGACAACGAAAAGTGGGCAGACCATTGTGACCCACGGCAAGCCACAGCTGGATAAAGACACCGGCATGACCAGCTACACCGACGAATCGGGCAACCAGCGTCAAATTAACAGCAGCGACGTTTCGCAGCTGGTTAAAGATAACTAAGATCGGGCCGGTAGTTGAAAAATGCGGTTTGACCGGCTTCGGCCAAACCGCAGTAGCCCTATTTTTGCGCCGTCTGAGCACCCGGCGCGGTGCGATGAATCGCCTCAACGCGACGGCGAACGCCAAACCAGCCGGCGACCAGCAGCACCGCAATCAGCGGAATTGAACCGATGGTGTAGGTGCCGTTCGGATAATCGAAGGCCATCAGCACCAGCACGCTGAGCAGGAACAGCAGGGTCAGCCAGGAGGTAAACGGCGCGCCCGGCATTTTGAAGCTTACGTCCGCAGCTCTTCCTTCCTTAATCGCTTTACGCAGCCGCATCTGGCAAACCACGATAAAGCCCCACGACGCAATAATCCCCAGCGAAGCCACGTTGAGGACGATCTCAAAGACCTGCGACGGCACCAGATAGTTGAGGAATACGCCGATGACGTATACCGCCAGCGTCGCCAGAATCCCGGCGTAAGGCACCTGATGGCGGCTCATCTTCGACATAAACTGCGGTGCGGAACCGCCCATCGACATCGAACGCAGAATGCGCCCGGTGCAGTAGAGGCCCGAGTTCAGGCTGGAGAGCGCCGCGGTTAAGACCACGATATTCATCACGCTGCCAATGTACGGCACGCCGAGTTTGGAGAAGAAGGTGACGAACGGGCTTTGCCCCGCCTGATAGGCATTCCACGGCAGCAGCAGCACCAGCAGCAGCACGGAGCCGACGTAGAACAGGCCGATACGCCAGATCACGCTGTTGATTGCGCGCGGCACCATAGTCTGCGGCTCTTTACACTCCCCTGCGGCGGTGCCGACCAGTTCGATGGAGGCGAAGGCGAACACCACCCCCTGCACCAGCACCAGCGCCGGCATCAGGCCGTGCGGGAACAGGCCGCCGTTATCGGTAATCAGGTGGAAGCCGGTGGCGTTGCCGTCCAGCGGTTTTCCGCTGCCGAGAAAAATGGTCCCGACCACGAGGAATGCCACAATCGCCAGCACTTTGACTAAGGCAAACCAGAACTCCATTTCGGCAAACCACTTCACGCCGATCATATTCATGGTGCCGACGATCGCCAGCGCGCCGAGGGCGAACACCCACTGCGGAACGTCGCCGAATGCGCCCCAGTAGTGCATATACAGCGCCACGGCGGTGATGTCGACAATGCCGGTCATCGCCCAGTTGATAAAGTACATCCAGCCGGCAACGTAGGCCGCTTTTTCACCGAGGAATTCGCGCGCGTAGGAGACAAAGCTGCCGCTGGAGGGCCGGTGCAGCACCAGTTCGCCCAGCGCGCGGAGGATAAAGAACGAGAACAGGCCGCAGACCAGGTAAACCAGGGCCAGCGCGGGTCCCGCCATCTGCAGGCGCGCGCCGGCGCCGAGGAACAGACCGGTACCAATCGCGCCGCCGATGGCGATCATCTGGACCTGACGGTTGCCCATTGCCTTGTGATAACCCGATTCCTGCGAGTTGAGCCAGTGACGTTTTGCGGCCTGATGTTCGGCCGCGGCGTTGTGTTTTGTATTCATTGATGTACCCATTTTCCTGTCAATGTCCATGAGTGGTTCCTCGCACCGCCGATTGGCAGCACGTTATGCTGGCTTTCTCATCATTCTGACGTAGGAGATAAGCAGAGCATGGCGCAGCATCCTACACGCAACGTGATAGTGACGCACGTAAAACATGTTTGCACCGCACTTGCTTATATATCAATGGGTTCAACGCCGCAGCGCGTCCACGAGCAGAGAAAAGGCGGCGGGGTGCTGGCGACGGCTGGGGTAATAAAGATGGTAGCCGGTGAAGGAGGGGGTCCACGCCTCAAGAAGCCTTATCAGCCGTCCGTCGGCGATCGCCTCGGCGACGGAATCCTCCGGGACATAGGCCAGCCCGAGGCCGGATTCGGCGGCATCTATGCGCTGAGGCAGGCTGTTAAGAGTGATTTGTCCGTCAACGCGTACCCGCACTTCTCGCCCCTCCTGCTCAAACTCCCAGGCATAAATGCCGCCGAGGGTCGGTAAACGCATATTAATGCAGCGGTGCCGTTCGAGCTCATAGGGGGTTTGCGGCGTGCCGAAGCGCGCGAGGTAGTCCGCCGAACCGACGACGGCCATGCGCATATCGGGGGCGATCCGTACCGCAATCATATCCTTGGCCACCTGTTCGCCGAGACGGATCCCGGCATCAAAGCGTCCATCGACGATATCAGTCAGGCCATTATCAACGGTAATTTCGATATTAATGTCGGGATATTGCCGCATAAAGGGTTTCAACGTCGGCCAGAGCACGGCGCTGACCGCGTGCTCGCCCGCGGTCAGGCGGATATTGCCGGCCGGATGCTCGCGGGTGTCGCGCAGCGCGCTGAGCTCCTGCTCAATTTCCTGCAGATGCGGGCCGAGGCGCTGAAGCAGCCTCTCTCCCGCCTCGGTAGGCGCGACGCTGCGGGTGGTGCGGGTCAGCAGGCGAACGTCGAGCCGGGCCTCCAGATTACGCATGGCGTGGCTCAACGCCGACTGAGAAACGCCAAGCTGGGCGGCGGCGCGGGTAAAGCTGCGCTCGCGGGCCACCACCATAAACGACAGCAGGTCGTTAATATTGTCTTTAAGCATCGTTTTTCCGGATTAATGAATTTGGCTCATGGTTCCTTTCTTATTTTGCAGTCTAATCGCGGCCCCGCGCTTGCGCTATCTTTAGTGCAACACATAAGAGGAGAGCAGCATGAATATTAGCCACAGCGGTTCACAGCCATCAAGAAAAGGCCCCGCGGACTGGTTTACCGGCGACGTGCGCATCGACGCGCCTTTTCAGGCCACCGAGCCGGCGAAAGTGGGCGGCGCGACGGTGACCTTCGAGCCCGGCGCGCGCACCGCCTGGCATACGCATCCGTTGGGTCAGACGCTGATCGTTGTCCAGGGACGCGGCTGGCTGCAGGAGTGGGGTAAAGAGCCGCAGGCGCTGAACCCGGGGGATATCGCGTGGATCCCGCCGGGTGTGAAGCACTGGCACGGCGCCAGCAGCACTAACGCGCTGGTGCATATTGCTATCGCCGAAGCGGAAAACGGCAGCGCGGTCACCTGGCAGGAGCACGTCAGCGACGAGCAGTATCAGGGTTGCTAAAACGGCACTTATCGCCGTTCAGCTCATGCGCCGCGCCGCTATTTTCCTCACCCGGCGCGGCCGTTTGTCGGCTATTATTCTCAGCCCCACACCAAGACATGGCTGAGCGCAGACGATGAAAATCAACGTAGTAGGGACCAGCGGCGTCGGCAAATCGACCCTCGCCCGGCGGCTTGCCCGCCAGCTGGCGCTTCCCTGTATCGAAATGGACCGGCTCTACTGGCTGGCGCAGTGGCAGGGAACGCCGGACGATGAGTTCTTCGTAAAGATCGCCGCCGCCACCGACGCCCCCGGCTGGGTGCTGGACGGCAATTACAACCGCAGTCGCCCGGTCAAGTGGCGCGAGGTCGATCTGGTGGTCTGGCTGGACTACGGTTTCTGCCGGACGCTGAGGCAAGCCGTCTGCCGGGCGGTCTTCCGCGCCAGCCGCCATCAGGAGCTGTGGCCGGGGACCGGCAACCGTGAGAGCTTCCGTCGCTCCTTTTTTAGCCGCGAATCCATTATCTGGTGGACCATCAAAACCTGGAAACAAAATCGCCAGCGTTATCAGTCTGATATGAGCGACCCGGCGTATCGGCACATTCGCTTTGTGCGCCTGCGCAACCCGCGGCAGACGGAGGATTTTATCCGCCGGCTGACCACGCAGCCTGCTCAGCATTAAGCCTGTATATCTATTTTCCGGCAGAGTACATGTAAATAAATTGTTTCTCAGCCGCCGCCCCAGATTCTAATAATGCAGACATGTTAGTTAATACGAGTCTGCGAAATGTCTTATCGAATCAGTATTCTGGATAAAAGTCCGCTTGCGGCTGGGGAAACGGCCGCTCAGGCCCTGAACCGAACTTTAACCCTTGCGCAACAGGCGGAGGCCTGGGGATATCATCGATTCTGGATCGCCGAACACCATAATACCGATCAATTAGCCAGCCCGTCGCCGGAGCTGGCAATCGCCTGGATCCTCGGCCAGACCCGGCAGATTCGCGTCGGGTCCGGCGGGGTGATGCTCCAGCACTACAGCCCCTATAAAGTTGCAGAAAACTTCAACCTGCTGGCCTCTATTGCGCCGGGCCGGGTGGATCTTGGCGTCGGGAAAGCTCCCGGCGGCCTGCCGCTCTCTACCCGCGCGCTGCAGCAGGGGCTGAATCAGGAAGATAAAGGCACCTTTGCCGACCAGCTGGCGCAGCTTGATAACTGGCTGTCGCTTACCGATGCTGAAGGAGAAGAGAGCGTGCGGGCAACGCCGATCCCGCCGCGGCGGGCGGACGGTTTCCTGCTCGGCGCCAGCCTTGAGAGCGCCCGGCTCGCCGCCCAGCTGGACTGGAACTTTGTTTTTGCCGCCCACCTTAACGGCGATAAAGCGCTGCTTCGCGAGGTGCTGACCCGCTGGCGGGCGCTGAGCCGCCGGGATGCCATTATCGCCGTCCAGGCGATCGTCGCCGAGGATAGCGCAGCGGCGAGCGAACTGGCGAAACAGGTTGAGATCTGGGGCGTCGAGCTGGAAAACGGCCAGCGGGTGACCGTCGGCAGCGAGGCCCAGGGCATCGCCTTTGCCCGCCAGGCGGGCAGCGCGCCGACGCGTATCGCCCGCCGCGAATCGTCGCTGCTGGCCGGTACCGCTGATGAGGTAAAAGCGCAGCTGGACGAGCTGCACGCGGAGTGGGGAATCGACGAATTTATTATCGACACCCCGGTCGCCGAGGGAGAGGCCCGGCTGAATTCATTGCGCCTGCTGGCTCAGGCCCATCAGGGTGCGGAGGTGCTGCTATGAGCTTTGCTGAACAGCTGATCCGCTGGCGGCGCGAGCTGCACCAGTACCCGGAGCTCTCCCTGCAGGAGGTGGCCACCACCGCGCGTATCCGCGACTGGCTGCAAAGCGGCGGCCTGCGTCCGCTGCCCTACGATCTGAAAACCGGCCTGGTTGTGGAGGTCGGCAGCGGCGAGAAAGTGGTTGCCCTGCGGGCGGATATTGATGCGCTGCCGATTGAAGAAGCGACCGGGCTGTCCTATCGCTCGCAAAACGAAGGCGTGATGCACGCCTGCGGCCACGACATCCACACCAGCGTGATGCTGGGCGCAGCGCTGCTGCTCAAAGATCGCGAAGCGCAGCTGCCGGGTCGGGTGCGGATCCTGTTCCAGCCGGCGGAAGAGAATTTTGGCGGCGCCAAAACGCTGATCCGCGCCGGCGCTCTGGAAGGGGTGACGGCCATTTTCGGGATGCATAATGAACCGGGGCTGCCGGTGGGGGAATTCGCGACCCGCGGCGGCGCCTTTTATGCCAACGTCGATCGCTTCGTCTTTAAGGTCACCGGCAAAGGCGCGCACGCCGCTCGGCCCCACGAAGGCAAAGACGCCATTCTGCTCGCCAGCCAGCTGGTCACCCTGCTGCAGAGCGTCGCCAGCCGGGAGGTTAACACCCTCGATTCGGTGGTGCTGAGCGTGACGCGCATCCAGGGCGGCAACACCTGGAACGTTCTGCCGGAGAGCGTGGAGCTGGAGGGAACATTGCGCACCCACCGCAGCGAAGTGCAGCAGCGGGTGAAGGCGCGGGTGAGCGAAATCGCCGCCGGTTTTGCCAGCGCCTTCGGCGTGCAGATCGACGTTTTCTGGTACTCCGGGCCGACGGCATTGGTCAACGATGAGCGCTGGGCGGCGTTTGCCAGCGACGTTGCCGACCACGTCGGCTATCGTACTCATCACGCGGACCTGCATATGGGCGGCGAAGATTTTGCCGTCTACCTGCAGCATATTCCCGGCGCGTTTGTCAGCATTGGCAGCGCCAGCGAATTCGGTCTCCACCATCCCGGCTTTAATCCGGATGAGAATTTAATCGCCCCGGCGGCGCGCTATTTTGCGACCCTGGCGGAACGAGCTTTACAACAAATTTAAATTTTAATTATCGGCAAGGGAAGGGTGAACTATGTCTGAAAAACGACAGCTGCGGCTTGGCACGATATTACACGGCGCCTCGGGGAATATGTCCGCCTGGCGTCACCCGCTAGCGCAGGCGGATGCCAGTATTAATTTTGAATTTGTTAAACAAACGGCGTTAAAAGCGGAAGAGGGTAAGCTCGACTTTATATTTGTCGCCGATGGCCTGTATATTAATGAAAAATCAATCCCGCATTTTTTAAACCGCTTTGAGCCGCTGACGGTGCTCTCAACGCTGGCGGCGGTGACCCGCAACCTGGGCCTGGTTGGCACGCTCTCAACCTCCTACAGCGAGCCTTTTACCACCGCGCGCCAGTTCGCCAGCCTCGATCATCTCAGCCAGGGCCGGGCCGGCTGGAACGTCGTCACCTCGCCGCTGGAGGGCTCGGCAAAAAACTTCTCCCGCGCTCAGCACCCCGACCATGCGCTGCGCTATCGCATCGCGGATGAATATTTAAAGGTGGTCAAAGGCCTGTGGGATTCATGGGAAGAGGACGCCTTCGTACGCAATAAGGCCAGCGGCCAGTTCTTTGATAAAAATAAACTGCATACCCTCGATCATCATGGCGACTTTTTTAAGGTTGCCGGTCCGCTGAATATTGCCCGGACCCCGCAGGGGCGCCCCATTATATTTCAGGCGGGCGCCTCTGATGATGGTAAAAAGCTGGCGGCGAGCCATGCCGACGCCATTTTTACCCATCAGGAATCTCTTGAGGAGGCGCAGGCGTTTTATCGCGATGTTAAAGGCCAGCTCGCGGCGTACGGTCGGCAGGACGATTTGCTGCATATTTTCCAGGGCGTCAGCGTCATCGTGGGTGATAGCGCCGAAGACGTGGAGCAGCAGTATCAGGCCACCGCCGCGCTGGTGTCGATCGAGGATGCCCTTAACTACCTCGGACGCTATTTCGAGCATCACGACTTTGCGCAGTATCCGCTTGATGAGCCGTTCCCGGATATTGGCGATCTCGGGCAAAACAGCTTCCGCAGCACCACGGATGAGATTAAGCGCAACGCCCGCGAGCGCGGCCTGACCCTGCGCCAGGTGGCGCTGGAAGCCGCCAGCCCGCGTCCGCGCTTTTCCGGAACGCCGCAGCAGGTCGCCGACGGTCTGCAGGAGTGGTTTGAACAGCGCGCCGCCGACGGTTTTATTATCCAGGGCGGCACGCCGGACGCCTTCCCGCGCTTTGTTGACCAGGTCGTGCCGGTTCTGCAGCAGAGAGGGCTGTTCCGCGAGGCGTATCCCGGCACCACGCTGCGCGCAAGCTTAGGGCTGGCTGAGCCGGTCAATCAATTCCAACAACAATAATAAGAGAACACCCGCTATGCAGAAAAAGTCACTCATCCTTGCGCTGGCGCTGGCCGCAAGCGCCTCGTCATGGGCGCAGAACGTCAATATCAACGGCACCGGGGTGAGCCTCGAAGCCAATAAGGCGCCGGTTCATACGGCAAAAAATCCGCAGGCTATTGCCCTGTTACCGAAGGATCTGCACCTCGCGGTGCCGGGAAAATTCACCGTCGCGGTCGCGGCGCTGAACTCGCCGCCGCTCACCGTCTTCTCTGACGATAACAAAACCCTGCTCGGCAGCGAGGTGGATATCGCTCGCCTGGTGGCCGATAGCCTCGGCCTGCAGCTGAACGTGATCCCGACCTCGTGGGAAGACTGGCCTCTCGGCGTGGTCTCCGGCAAATATGATGCCGCGATCAGCAATATTACGGTGACCAAAGAGCGCAAAGAGAAGTTTGATTTCGCCACCTACCGCAAGGATTCGCTGGGTTTCTACGTCAAAAGCAGCAGCCCGCTGAGTAAAATTGACCAGGCGGAGGACATTGCCGGCCTGCGCATTATCGTCGGCTCCGGCACCAACCAGGAAGCCATTCTGCTGGCGTGGAACGCGGAAAACCTGAAGAAGGGGCTGAAGCCTTTTACCCCGGTCTATACCAAAGATGACGCCGCTCAGACCCTGGCGATCCAGTCCGGCCGCGCCGACGCCTTCTTTGGCCCCAACGTGATTGGCGCATGGAAAGCGGCGCTAACCGGAAAAACCAAACTGGTTGGCAGCGTCGACGGCGGCTGGCCGAAGGCGGCCCATATCGCCGTCACGGTGAAAAAGGGCAGCGGCCTGGTCACCCCGGTGCAGACGGCGCTGAACGGCGTCATCCACAGCGGCGATTACGCCAGGGTGCTTAACCGCTGGGGGGAAGGCGTCGAGAGCATTCCGCAGTCAGAGATTAACCCGGCCGGACTGGGCGATTAAAGGAGTCAGTATGAGCGACGTATTCCGCGATGTTTCACCCGAAGCCCTTGAGCTGCAGCCGATCATTGACGGCCTGTTTGCCGAGTACGCTTCGCGCTACGGCGACTATTTTTCCCGCGATGCCGAAGTTGAGCTAACCGAATGGTATCTGGCGCCGCAGGGGCTGTTTATCGTGCTCGAGCGCGAGGGGGAGATTATCGCCACCGGCGCCTATAAGCCGAAGGACGCCAATACCGCCGAAATTAAACGCATCTGGACCCATCACGCGCTGCGGCAGCAGGGGCTGGCGGGGAAGGTGGTGCAGGAGCTGGAGCGCCGGGCGGTGCTGGCGGGCTACAGCCATATCTACCTGACCACCGGCTTTCGCCAGCCGGAGGCGGTGAAGCTCTATCTAAGCCAGGGCTATGAGCCGCAGTTCGACCTCGAACGCAACCCGGAAGAGTACAGCCAGCCGCCCTATGACGGACGGCTGCGGTTTAGTAAAGCGCTGGCGGTCAGCGCGCTAAGCCAGAGCGCCTGAGGAGCAACGATGAAAACATCAGAAACGATAAAAGTTATCCCGGCGCGCTATCCGCTGCGCGCCGTCGGCGCGGTGCTGGCGCTGCTGGTACTGGCCGTCGTCGTGCAGTCGGTGGCCTTTAACCCGCGCTGGGAGTGGGCGGTCTTCGCGCGCTGGTTCTTTGACCCGGTGATCCTTGAAGGGCTCGGGCAAACGCTGCTGCTGACCCTGCTCGGCACCGTGCTGAGCGTGATTTTCGGCGGCCTGCTGGCGCTGGCCCGGCTCTCCTCTTCATGGCTGCTGAGCAGCCTTTCCTGGGGATATATCTGGCTGTTCCGCTCGCTGCCGCTGATCGTGGTCCTGATTATTCTCTACAACTTCTCCTATCTGTACGACACGCTGTCGCTCGGCATTCCGTTTACCGGCATCAGCTGGGGCAGCTATCAAACCATCAACGTGCTGGGGCAGTTTTCCACGGCGGTGGTCGGGCTGACGCTGGTGCAGAGCGCCTACACCGCTGAAATTATTCGCGGCGGCTTCCTCGGCGTCGATCACGGTCAGTATGAAGCGGCGGCGGCGCTCGGCCTGCCGGCGTGGCGGCGGACGCTGCGCATTATTCTGCCGCAGGCGCTGCGCACCATTTTACCCTCCGGCTTCAATGAAATTATCAGCCTCGCCAAAGGGACGGCGATGGTCTACGTCCTGGCGATGCCGGAGCTGTTTTACACCATCCAGATGATTTACAACCGCACCCAGGAAGTGATCCCCCTGCTGATGGTCGGGGCGGTGTGGTACCTGGCGATCACCAGCGTACTGTCGCTGATCCAATATCTGGTCGAACGCGCTCTGGCGCGCAGCGAGCGCCGCTCGGCGGTGAACAGCCCGCGCCGCAGCCGCCTTGCCGAACCGTCTCGTTCATCGCAGCCGCAGGAGCCCGTCCATGCCCAACTCTCATAACGGCCATATCTCGATTACCGGCGTCAGCAAATATTTTGGTCGCCATAAGGCGCTGGACGATGTCTCTCTTGAGATCGCGCCCGGCACGGTAACGGTGATCCTCGGCCCTTCCGGATCGGGAAAATCCACCCTGCTGCGCGCCATTAACCATCTGGAGCGGGTTGATGAAGGCTTTATCCAAATCGATGGCGACTATATCGGCTATCGCCGCCAGGGCGACAGGCTGTACGAACTGAAGGAAAAAGAGATCCTCCGCCAGCGCGTGAACGTCGGCTACGTATTTCAAAACTTCAACCTGTTCCCACACCTGACGGTGCTGGAAAATCTGATTGAGGCGCCGATTGCCCACAAGCGGGCCAGCCGCAAGGAGGCCATCGAGCAGGCCTACGATCTGCTCGATGTGGTGGGGCTGCGCAACAAAGCCGACGCCTGGTCGCGGCATCTTTCCGGCGGTCAGCAGCAGCGCATTGCCATCGCGCGGGCGCTGGCCCTCAAGCCGAGGGTTATTCTGTTTGACGAACCGACCTCGGCGCTGGACCCGGAGCTGGTGGGCGAAGTGCTTGACGTTATCAAGAAGCTGGCGCGTTCCGGCACCACGCTGGTGGTGGTGACGCATGAGATTGGTTTTGCCCGCGAGGTCGCCGACCAGGTGGTCTTTATGGTCGATGGCAAAATCATTGAACAGGGCAGCAGCGATGAGGTCCTTAACCATCCGCAGCATCAGCGTACGCGGCAATTTTTATCGAAGGTGCTTCCGGCATGAGAAAAGGACTTTTGGCGTTAATGATCGGCATTATCCCGGCGGGGGCGCAGGCGGAAATTGACCTGCGGGCCAACGAGCAGCCGCTTCCGGTGACGGTGGACAAGCAGGCGATTGCGCAGATCCCGGCGAACTATCGCTTCGTTGAACCCGGGACGCTGACGGTGGCTATCTCGGCGCTGAATTCACCGCCGCTGGCGCTGCTGGCGAGCGATAACCGCACGCGTATCGGCAGCGATCCGGATATCGCCCGCCTGCTGGCCGGCAGCCTTGGGCTCAAGCTCCGGCTGGTGCCGACGGCGTGGGAGGACTGGCCGCTGGGCATCACCTCCGGGCGTTATGACGTCGCGCTGGTCAATATCGCGGTGACCGAACAGCGCAAGCAGAAATTCGATTTCGCCACCTACCGCGTCGATTCGCTGGCCTTTTCCGTCAAATCGACCAGCCCGATAGCCAGGGTGAGCGGCGCGGCGGATCTTGCCGGACGCAAGGTGATCGTCGGTTCCGGCACCAATCAGGAGCGTATTCTGCTGGGCTGGAACGCCGAGAACGAAGCGGCGGGGCGCCAGCCGGCGCTGCCGGTGTACCTGACCGATGACGCCTCCGGTAATCTCTATATTCAGTCCGGACGCGCCGATGTGTTCTTTGGCCCGCAGTCGGTGGCGGCCTATAAAGCGGCGCTGACCGGCACGACCAAAGTCGTGGGCCTGGGACCGAAAAAAGCCTGGGTTGCCACCACCACCAAAAAGGGCAGCGGCCTGGTTTACGCGCTGCAGGCGGCGCTCGACGGGGCGATAGCCCGCGGCGAGTACCAGCAGGTGCTGGCGCGCTGGGGAGAACAGGGGGAGGCGGTGACGCAGTCGGTGGTCAATCCGCCGGGGATCGCCTACTAAAAAGCCGCTGTTTCGCAGGAGTGTGTTGCGAAACAGCGGGGGCGAAGTCTCGCCAGGTGCAATAATCAGGCAGCGCGAGGCGTCAGATTGATGCGATCCAGCGGCCCGACAATAAACAGATAGGAGAGCAGGCCGAGTACGCCCATCGAGCCGACGTACAGAATGGCGTAATCAAAGGAGTGGGTATTAGCAATAATGATACCAATGACCAGCGGGGTGATGATGCTTGCGAGATTACCGCACATATTGAAGACCCCGCCGGCGATGCCCAGCATCTCTTTCGGCGACGTATCGCTGAGGATACACCAGCCGAGATTGCCAAAGCCTTTTGCAAAGAAGGCCAGGCTCATAGCGGCGATAACCACCACCTCAGAAGCGGTATAGTTAGCGATAACGATGACGCAGGAGAGCAGCATGCCGCAGATCACCGGTATCTTGCGGGCAGTGGTCAGACTATAGCCGCGCTTAAGGAGCCAGTCGGAAAACAGCCCTCCGAGCAGGCCGCCGATAAACCCGGCAATCGCCGGAATACTGGCGACAAAACCGACTTTCAGTATCGACATCCCCTTCGCCTGGTAGAGGTAGGTCGGGAACCATGTCAGGAAGAACCAGGTAATCGAGGTGACGCAGAACTGGCCGATATAGACGCCGATCATCATGCGGTTTACGCACACGCTTTTGATCTGCGCGAGGGTTAATTTGTGCTGCGTTTTTTGGCTGCCTAATTCCGGTTCGCCGCCGCCCTCGCGAATATATTCAAGCTCCTGCTGGTTTATTTTCGGATGATGCAAAGGGTCCTTGACCTTAATCAGCCAAAATATCCCCAGGACCACCCCGATGGCGCCAATATAATAGAAGACATAATGCCAGCTTAAATTATGCAGGATGATGGTCATTAGCGGCGTGATAATACCCAGGGAGATATACTGCGCCGCCTGATATACCGAGGTGACAAACCCGCGCTCTTTATTCGGGAACCACTGCACGCTGAGGCGGCTGTTGGCGGGGAAGGCCGGGGCTTCTATCGCGCCCATCATCAGACGCAGAATAACCAGCACCACCAGCGGGCTGGCAAACAGAAAGATCGTCCCCTGGAACATAGTCACTACCGACCAGCCGATCAGCGCGCAGCCATATACCAGCCGCGAACCGTATTTATCCAGCAGCCAGCCGCCGGGAATTTGCATTATCACATAAGAAATACCAAAGACGGAAAAAGCCAGACCCATAGCTTCCGGGTCGAATCCTAGTTCCTTACTCATAATCGGTGCGACGACCGATAGCGTCGCGCGGTCGGCATAATTAAATACGGTAGCCAAAAAAAGAAATAATAAGATGCCGTAACGCACGTTGCTGCGTTTTATTGGTGTATTCACTTTTCAACTCCATTGCAGGGTTGGGTATGTGGGTACAGCGAGTCAGGGGCGGGAGGGGCGACAAGGGTGTTCCCGCCGGTCGTTAATAACATATCCCCGGTCATGAGCTGACCGGACTACGGGATGGTGGAGGAATCGATTATCCGCCAGCCCGGACCCGGCGCGTTCGCTCCCGGTCCGGGAAAATAGCCTGCACAAGCATCAGGGGCGTTTGCCAAACTCGCAGCTGTGCTGGGTCCAGCGGCGCGCCTGTTCACTCAGGGTGAAGCCCAGCCCGTGGCGTTCAGAAATCCACATCCGCCCGTCGCGCAGCTCAAGCTGTTCATTAAACAGCGGGTTCAGCCACTCGAAGTGCTCCAGCCACGGCTCTAGCGGGTAGGCGGCGGCGAGGTGCAGATGCACTTCCATCGCAAAATGCGGGGCCAGCTTGCGGCCATGCTTCGCCGCCAGATCCATAATCTTCAGGAAGGGGGAGATACCGCCGACGCGCGGGGCGTCCGGCTGCACGAAGTCGCAGGCGTTGCCGAGGATAAGCTGTTCGTGTTCACGGAAGCTGGTCAGCATCTCGCCGGTAGCAATCGGCGTATCCAGCGCGGCGGCCAGCTGCGCGTGGCCTTCGATATCGTAAGCGTCGAGCGGCTCCTCAATCCAGATCAGGTTAAACTGTTCCATTTTACGCCCCATGCGAATGGCGGTTTCCCGGTCCCACTGCTGGTTGGCGTCAACCATCAGCGGGAAATCCGGGCCCAGCGCTTCACGCACCGCCGTCAGGCGACGGATATCCTCGGCGGTGTTCGGTTGGCCCACCTTCAGCTTGATCCCGCCGATTCCGTTTTCCCGCGAGATGGCGACGTTTTTCAGCACCTGATCCAGCGGCGTATGCAGGAAGCCGCCGGAAGTGTTGTAGCACTGTACCGAATCGCGATGGGAGCCGAGCAGCTTCGCCAGCGGCAGCCCGGCGCGTTTGGCTTTCATATCCCACAGCGCAATATCAAGAGGGGAGATGGCCTGTACCGCCATGCCGCTGCGCCCTACGGAAGCGCCCGCCCACAGCAGTTTGGTGTAGATCTTGTCGATATCATTCGGGTCCTCGCCGAGCAGGTTATCGGCAATCTCTTTGGCATGGGCATAGATCCCCTGACCCCCCGCGCGTTTGGAATAGCTAAAGCCTACCCCTTCGATACCGTCGCGGGAGCGGATTTCAGCGATAATAATCGCGACTTCGGTCAGTGGCTTTTGCCGCCCGGTGAGGACTTTGGCATCGCTGACCGGCGTGGCCAGGGGGAGAAAGGCCAGGGAGAGCTTAACGTGCTCAATGCGGTCGCCGGTTTCGGCGGCGGTTTTCACGCCGGTGGTTTTGGCGTAGGTCACGGAGCTGGAATTGGCGCTGGCGGTCATGGCAAGTTCCTTATAGGTTATAAAATGTTTGCGCTAACATTTTTAAATCAGCTTTGGTTTTTATGCCACAGGACTGCCTTTAATTTGTACAAATGATCACAACTTTAGGTTATTAAGGGTAAAATTATGGAGGCGACATCACGATCCAAAAGAGTTTGTGAAATAGCACAATTATCAATGATAGCGATAACATTTTATCTCTCAGGTTATTGATTCTCATGCGGATGCGCGGGCGGGCGCTGGCAATTGGCCGGGCCATCATCAATAATGCTCGCTGGGAACGACTCAACACAGGGGCTTAGTCGTGAAAAGCAGAAAACCGACGCGCGTGCCGACGCTGGATGATGTTGCCCGCACGGCGGGGTTATCATCCATGACGGTCAGTCGGGCATTGAACACGCCGCAGCTGGTGCGTCCGGCAACGGTGGAAAAGGTGCTACATGCGGTGCAGGCCACGGGCTACATTCCCAATGCGCTGGCCGGCGGACTGGCTTCACGACGCAGCCGGCTGATTGCCGTGGTGGTACCGCAAATCAACAACAATATGTTTGTCGACACCATCCAGGCTCTGAGCGATACCCTTGCGGCGCGCGGCTATCATATGCTGCTGTGCGTGGCGGGCTACAGTCGGGAAACCGAAGCGGAGCTGGTGGCAACCTTGCTCTCCCGTCGCCCGGATGGCGTAGTGCTGACCGGAATTCAGCATGCCCCGGCATTAAAGAAAACTATCCTCAACGCCGCGATCCCGGTGGTGGAAATTTGGGACCTGACCCCGACGCCGCTGGATATGCTGGTGGGCTTTTCACATGAAAAAGTTGGCGAGACGATAGGCGAGTTTTTGCTGCAAAAGGGCTACCGGCGCCCGGGACTATTATGGGCAGGGGACGCGCGAGCAGCGCTGCGTAAGCAGGGGCTGTGCGCCCGGCTGGTCAAAAATGGTATTCGCGATGTGCCTCAGGTGGAAGTGCCGCTTCCGGCCTCGCTGGCGCTGGGGCGCAGCGGCCTGGCCCAGCTGCTTGGCGCTGGCGAGTACGATATTATCGTATGCAGTTCCGATACCCTGGCGCAGGGGGCGATAATGGAGGCCGAAAGTCGTGGCCTGCGCGTGCCGAAGGATTTAGCGGTGATGGGCTTTGGCGATCTGGATTTTGCCGCCAGCAACCGACCGGCGATTACGACCGTGAGCGTCGATCGCCATGCGATTGGCAAACGCGCGGCAACCCTCCTCGCCGACCGCATTGAAGGCGTTGGGGAAGGGAACGCGATTGTGGATCTGGGCTATCATTTGCTGGAGCGAGAGTCGGCGTAGCACGCCGTTAAATAGCGTGCTGCCTGCTTATTTTCCCGGCTTTTACCCGACGCAGACGTTTACCGTGGAGGCTGAGCATGATTACCGTCTATGGCGTACCGGGCTGGGGGTCGGCAATCAGCGAGCTGATGCTGACGCTGGCCGAAATCCCGTACCATTTTGTTAACGTTGAAGGTTTTGATAAACCCGGACCCCAGCGCGACAGCCTGATGCAGATAAACCCGCTGTGTCAGGTACCCACCTTTAAGCTGGCGGACGGCAGCGTGATGAGCGAATCCGCGGCGATGGCCTTAACGATCCTCGACCAGCGGCCGGATCTCGCGCCAGAGCCCGGGACGCCGCAGCGCCACCGGTTCCAGCACCTGCTGATTTGGCTGGTCGCCAACGTCTATCCCACCTTCACCTATGCGGATTACCCCGAGCGCTGGACGGCGGATGCCCCGCAGCAGCTGCGGGAAAACTGCGTGAACTATCGCAAGTCGCTCTACCTGTGGCTGGAGCAGCAGCTTGCCGCTGCTCCCTATGCGCTGGGCGCGCAGATCGGCCTGCTGGACTGTTATATCGCGGTTATGTGTTGCTGGGGGCCGCGGCGGGAATGGTTCGAAGCGCACACGCCGAAATTTGTCGCCGTCGCGGATGCCGTATATCGACGTTCTGAGCTGGAACAGGTGTTGCGGCGCAACGAGCTGATTTAAGGCACAAAATGAAAACCGACGCGCCCGGGCTGTGGTAGTTTTATCGTTCTGACAATAAGGAGTCCGCTATGCCGCATGTTGATATTAAGTGTTTTCCCCGCGAGCTGAATGATGAGCAAAAAGCGGCGCTGGCCGCCGATATCGCCGCCGTACTGGTGCAGCACCTGAACAGTAAGGACAGCTCGGTGAGCGTGGCTCTCAAGCAGGTTGACCCGAGCGACTGGCAGCAGGTGTGGGACAGCGAAATCGCCCCGCAGATGGAGCAGCTGATTAAAAAGCCCGGTTATAGCATGTAGCGGCTTCGGGCTGCCGGAGGAGGCGCTTTGCGCCCGTCCGGGCTACAAAAGCCGGCGGTCTTTGTAGCCCGGACAAGGCGTCGCCCCAGCAGAAGAACGGTTCGGTGCCTTATCCTGGGCTCCCCCCTTAGAACCAGATCTCGGTTTGCACGCCGAAGTTCCAGTTGCCGCCGGCGGTAAAGCCTTTGCTGCCGAAATCATCGTTAATGGCGTAGCGATCCAGCGCCTTATCCCAGTTCATCCACGTAACGAAGAATCGAATCTCCGGCCGCGCTTTAATATCAAACACATCGCCCACCTTAAACGTCGGGGCGAAGGTCAGCTTATAAAAATCGCCGCTCACCGCCTGATACTGATGGACATCGTCGTTGTAGCGATAGGTTCGCCCGTTGGGGTTCAGGTCCATATACTGCCAGGACGCTTCGTACAGGAGCGCGAAATTGCGGGTGATGCCTTGAGAAAGCCGCAGGTTGAAGGTCGCCCAATCGTAGCGGTCGCCATCGCGATAGCGGCTTTCGCTATGCTGGGCGATAACTGACGGGGCCAGCTCCCAGTTTTTGCCCAGCGGCAGAATACCCCAGGAGGCAAAACGCAGGGATTTGGCGTTCTCGGTTAAATCCCCGTCGCTGCCCGGCTGGCGCGCCTCGGCGCCTAAACCGCCGCCATACTGCAGCGCGCTCTCCGAAACGCCCGGCGCCAGGCCATAAAACCCCTGCTTATCGCGATAGGCCAGCATCGCGTAGTAGCCGTTCTTCGCCGTGTTGTCGCTACGCAGAGCGTAGCTGCCGGTGGTGGAGGTGTTATCCTTCAGCGAATCGTTGCCCTGAGCGGTCATCGCGGTAGTCATCAGCTGCCAGTTGTGCCAGAAGTGGTTGGCCGTGAACATCAGGTTCTGAATATCGTTATCTTCATAATTGTCGCTACCCAGATCGCCAAAGTTGCGCGCATAGACCGAATAATCACCGCGCAGATTGCTGCCCCAGCTGACGTCGTTGATGCCGCCGCCGGTACCGCCGAGGAACATAATGTCGCTGTCGGTAAAGTGGATATCGAAATTGTCGCGATCGAAACGCTTGCCCGCCCAGATTGAGGCGTGCTTAAAGGGCCCGGAAAAATCGGCAAAGTTGCCCATTTCGACGTATAGCTGCCGCACGTTCAGATGGTGGCTGTCGTTATCCTGTACCCACGGGTCCGGGTTGGTGGCGCCATCGGCGAGCATGGTTTTGAAGTGCGCCCACGAACCGTCGCTAAAGGTCATTTTCTTGCCAAAGCTGAGCTCCACGTAGTTATCCTTCTCGTTGCCGAGACGGCCGACGTGGGCATCGCCGTTGAGCGAGCTGGCCGGAGAGATCCCCGGGCCGCCGCGGGCGCCTTTGCCGTGGCTATCTACCAGCATGCCGGAACGGGCGTAGGCGTTAAACTCAAAGCCGTCGCCGGGAGAGGTTTTCGCCAGCTGGCTGCTGAGATGCTGGTTCGTGGCCTGCTGTTTTTGCTCGCTGGCGGCGGTCCGCTGGCTGAGGGCCTGCACCTGTTTCTCCGCCGCCGCCGCGCGCTGTTCCGCGGCAGTGGTTCGCTGTTCCGACAGCTGCGCGCGGCGGTTGGCGTCACCCGCTTCCTGCTCCGCATGATTGAGCCGGGCTTCGAGCTGCGCCAGCCGTTGTTCGATAGTCAGCGGCGCTGCACTGATGCCGTAGGCCGAAAAAAGGGCGCAGCAAACCGCTGCGCTAATCACAGAGATACGCATAAGAATCCTTATTTCTTTCAGAGGTAAAGAGGTGAGGACGCCTTACATGGCGTGATGTTCTCCGCAGGCCGACGGGCTTTCCGGCGGCGCGCGGCGGCCGGCGTCAAGATCGGCGCGGATCTGCTCGTAATCATCGTCGAGGCGATAGAAGCGGCCGATCCACAGCATCGAGGCGACAATCAGCAGCGCCGGAATATAGAGATAGCAGGCTTTAATCGCCAGCATCGCGCTCTCGCTCTGCGCCTGATTGGCGACATAGCCGCCCGAAGAGAGCAGCACGCCGGTAATCGCGCCCGCGCCGGCCATAGCAACTTTGCCGAAGAAGCCGTTGATTGAGGTTAAAATCCCCGCGGTGTTGATGCCGGTTTTCCACACGCCGTAATCCACCGGATCTGCCTGCATGGAGAAGTAAATGGCGGTACGCTGGCCCGCGCCAAGGGACAGCACAATCGCCCCGGCAATCAGCCCCCAGCTATTGACGCCGGCGGCCATCATCATGCCCATGCCGACAAGGTTAATGGCGCTGGCAATCAGGTAGACGTGGCGCTTTTTCATCCGGCTGGCGAGTAGCGGCACGGTGAGGGTGCCCAGCAGCGGAACGAAGGTGGAGATCCCGGCGACAATGGCCGTCAGATCGTTATTGCCAACGTAGTAGTGGAAGAAGTAAACCAGCGCGCCGGTCTGGAAGAAGAACGCCCCCCACATCAGGAAGATATTGCTGGCGAACACCCACCACGGACGGTTGGCGCGCAGGCTGACCCAGGCGCGTTTCAAGGTCATTCGCTCCTGGGTAATGCTGATGTTCTCTTTAACGTTACGGAAACTCACCAGCAGGAAGAACGTCGCAATTACGCCGAAAATGACCGCGGTGTAGAAGAAGCCGTGGGCCTGGCTGCCCTTGCCCAGCGCGCCAACCAGCGGCAGAGTCGCAACGGCGACAATCGTTGCGCCGAGGGAGCCCAGCAGAATTCGCACCGCCGAGAGGGTGGTCCGTTCACGCGAATCGCTGGTCAGAAACGGCAGCATCGCGCAGAACGGGATGTTGACCAGGGTATAGAGAAACGACAGGCACAGGTAGGTGATGAAGGCGTAAAGCAGCTTGCCGGTAGTACCGAAATCCGGCACATAGAAGGCCAGAATGCACAGCAGCCCGAAAGGTACCGCCCCAAGCAGCAGATACGGACGGCAGCGCCCCCAGCGGGTGGTGGTGTTATCAATCACCAGCCCCATCAGCACGTCGGCGACGCCGTCCACCAGGCGGGTAACGAGGAACATCAGGCCGACATAGTAGGCGGGAAGGCCCATCACGTCGGTGTAAAAGAACATCAGATACAGAGAGATAAGCTGCCACACGAGGTTGCAGGAGAGGTCGGCGATGCCATAGCCAAGGCGCTGCCGCCACCGGGTAAAGGTTGTTTCTGCCATAAAATATGCTCGCTTATTGTTGTTGTTAAAGTCCGTACTGGCGAATAAACCAGGCCGGGGTACAGCTCCACGCATGGCAGTAACTGTTTATCAGCGTGCTGCCATAAGGGGAAAAGTCAGGATGCGCCGGGTCAAAAATCTCCCAAAAGGTATCGGCGCCGTAATCGACCATCGCGCCCCAGTAGGCTTTGATCTCCGCGACGGCCTCATCGCGTAGCCCGCACTGCAGCAGAGCGGCGACAAAGTGGTGGCGCAGGTAGGGCGTATTCATGGCGATAGCCGGGGGATTTTGTTGCAAATTACGCATGACTTCCCGGCGCTGCCCGGCGCTGCCGGTTTCCGCCAGCACCAGCCAGATCTGCGAGGCCCAGGAAACCTGTCGCCCGGCGCCGCTAACGTAAAAACCCAGCTCCGGGTCCCAAAGCTCGCGCTGGGCCGCTGCTTTTAGCGCCTGCAGGCGCGCGCTGAGCGTGGGGGCCAGCTCGGGTTCAAAACGCCCGGCCAGCCAGATCGCGCGCTGCAGACAGTAAATCAGCACCCCCTGCGCCGCGGCCTGTTTATTCAACGACTCCTGCCAGTCGATAAATACCCACCAGTCGTCGCTATCGCGCACCAGGCCGGCCTCATCGCAGCGGGTCAGCGCCAGCTCAACCTGGCGGCGCGCCGTTGGCCACAGCTGCAAAGCGGTGGCGCTATCGCCGGTGCTTTGCAGATAGCTGTAGAGAACATCGACGAAAAACAGCGAGTAATCAAAGAGAAAAGTATCGTCGGCGATGACATCAGGCTGGACGAACACGTTGGCGGAGACCATGCCGTCTTCCCGGGTATGGCCGGCAAAGAGGTACAGACAGCGGCGAACCAGATCGTGGCGGGTGAAGGTGACGTCGTTAACCAGCGCCTGCAGGCGCAAATCGCCAAGCCACAGGCGGCGGTCCCGTTTAGGTCCGTCTTCAAAAACCTCCTGCATACAGTTTTTCAAGGTCAGTACCGAGACCCGGTCGATAGCCTGCAGCTGCGGGTCCGCCGTGGTACCGGGCAGGCAGGTTTCGCTCGCAGAGGTAACGGCATTCAGCCGAATGTGCCCAATCCGCAGGCGGAATTTCTGCGACACGGCCTTAACCTCCACCTTCAGGTAGCGAAAACAGTAGCGGCGGGGCAGGTTAACCTCTGCGGGCAGCACATCGAGCCATACGTCCTGCTGCTGCAGCCAGCTGCTGCTCAGCCAGCCCTGATATTCGCTGAATGGCTCACAGACTTCGCTGAGGGTTTCACCGAAGGTAAAGTGCAGGTGGGCCGGGGCATCCGGCGGGCTGCCGACGCCAGAGCAGGCGAAATGCAGGTAGCCGACGTAGTGGCTGCCGAAATCAATAATAAAGCTGTCGCCGCTGGTCAGATCGCGCTGATATAGCGCCTCGGGCGTGCTGACCGGCCGCGCCCGCCAACCAAAGATGGCCTGCGGATCGGCGCTAGCAGCGATAACCGCCGCCGGTGCGTGAGTCCGGCTGCTGAGCGTCGGCCTGAGGCTCTCGGCGGTGCGTAAAAAATCCTCGTGGCGGGTCATCGTGACCCCGGAGTTGTGCTGAATAGCCTGTGACATACTGCGTCCTCTACGTTTATTTATCCGCAGCATAAGACGCCGTAACCCACGCCAACCACTCTGGCAATGCCAACGCACCGGTGGAAATGGCACTGATGGTGGGATGGGCTGGTTGGCGATCACAATTCCATAAATCTGGCTCGTGGGCGCCGGTAAAATGCATTATCGTGCCACTGCGCCGTATGCCGTTTTGGACTTCGCTAATGATGACACTGACCGTTGAGTATTATTTCGCCCATCCCCAGGACAAGCTGGCGATGTACGCCAGCGACCCCGAAGATAACAGCCATGAACATAGCCACGAGTTTGCCGAACTGGTCATTGTCGAGCAGGGACATGGTTTACACGTTATTAATGGCCGGCCGCTCTATATTCAGCAGGGGGACGTTTTTTACGTGCAACCGGGCGACGTTCATTATTATGACGAGCTCGGGACGCTCAAGTTAATCAACGTGCTGATTAACCCTTCAGTTGAATTTAATTATTTGCAGAATCTCGATGCGTTATTAAGCAAATTCTCCGCACAGCAGGCTTCCTGCTACGGCTGGCTGGCCCCCGATACCCGCCATATCTGTAAGGGGCTGGTTGAGAAGATATTCTCGGCTGATTTTCAGCGTAGTGAAAACAGCGCTCTGCGCGAGGCCGCCTTTTTTCAGCTGGCGACGACGATATTGCATGCCGAAAGCGAAGCGGAATATAGCAATACTAAATATAAATTACATAAATTACTCACCTGGCTGCAGGACCACTGTTTTGAAGAGCATAACTGGCAGGTGCTGGCCGATAAATTTCATCTGACCACGCGCACTGCCTTCCGCCATATTAAAGAGGCGACCGGTTTAACCCCGGATAATTATATAAAACGCCTGCGTCTGGTCTCTGCGAGGGTAAAACTACGCGAAACCGATATGACTATTACCGAAGTGGCCTATTTATGCGGCTTCGCGAACAGCAACCACTTTACCACCCTTTATAAAAAGGTCTTTGGCTTGACCCCCAGCGAGGACCGGCGCCGGCTGCAGCGCTGAGGCCGCCGCCAGGCGCTCGCTTAGCGTCAAACCGGAGCGTGCGCCGAGCATAAAACAGCCCCAACCGCGAACCGTATCCGCCGGGTGCATCAGGCAGCGGTTGATGGCCGCCGGTTGCGCCTCACTTAGCAGCAGGTGAGCGATCCCCGCCATGCGTTTCACAATGCCCTGCGCGCCCTCAACCAGCCTGCCGTGAGCAGCGGGATTACTCTTCCGGCGTGTTCGCCCGGACGTGCCGGCCGCTGGCGACAAAGTTGCCGGTGCCGAGATGATGCAGCGTATTGAGCTTATCATCGTCGAACTGCCAGCGTCCGGTGACGAAAACCCGCTCATCGGCGGCGGCGGAAACCACTTCGCCGAACAGGGTATCGTACTGCTCCTGGGCGGCGGTGGGCGGCAGCAGCCGACACTCCATCCATGCCAGACACTTTTCTTCAATTAACGGCAGGCCGAGCTCCGGACCGTTAACCACCGGAATGCCGTAGGCGTTGAATTTATCCTCATCGCGTCCGCTGATGCTGCCGACCGCGTAGGTCCAGCTGGCGGCAGCCACGCCCGGCACCACGATGCCGAAGGTCCCGTTGCGCTCGACGATCTCCCGCGTCCAGGCGCTCTTATCGACCACGATGGCGACGCGGGGCGGCGCGAACTCCACCGGCATCGACCATGCGGCGGCCATCACGTTGCGGCGCCCGGATTGAGCGTCGTAGCTGGTTATCAGAATGGTGGGGCCGTGATTGAGCAGGCGACTAGCGTACTGAAGTTCGACGTGGCGAAAGCGGCTCATATGCGTTCCTTGGTAAATGGGTCTGATGCCAGACAACAAGTTAAGCCGCAATGAAAATGTAATCAATACGTCATCCAGGCTCCCTATAGTTGGCGGCACTAAGTCCCAAAGAGGATAACAACATGTTAGCTCCCCTGTATTTATCGCAGGTGGGCGCGGCCCGGCGGGTTTCAACCGCCGGTAGAGCATCGCTTTCCCGATGGGGAGGGCGATAATGCGCGCGCTTACCGGCATCAAGCTTGACGGCGTTTCATTCGCTTTCGGCGCCAACACCGTTCTCAATAATATCGATCTGCATATCGAAGCGGGTAGTATCGTCGCGCTGCTGGGGCCATCCGGCTGCGGCAAAAGCACGCTGCTGCGCCTGCTGGCCGGGCTCACCGTTCCCGCCAGCGGCGAGATCCGCTTTGGCGACCGCCTGGTGGCGAAAGCCGGCTGGGGGATGGCCCCGGAGCAGCGCGATATCGGCATGGTTTTCCAGGATTACGCCCTGTGGCCGCATATGACCGTGGCGCAAAACATCGCCTTTCCGCTGCGCATGCGCGGGGTGCCTCGCGGCGAACGCCAGCAGCGGGTTAGCGCCGCGCTGGCGCGGGTCGGGCTTACCGGCTTCGCCGAGCGTAAACCCTCCGGCCTGTCCGGCGGCCAGCAGCAGCGCGTCGCCCTGGCGCGGGCAATTGTCGCCGAACCTCGCGTGCTGCTGTTTGATGAACCCCTCTCTAACCTTGACAGCGAGCTGCGTGAGTCGCTGTGCATTGAGATGAGCCGTCTGCTGCGCCAGCTTGCCATCACCGCCGTCTACGTGACCCACGATCGCCGCGAAGCAGAGCTGCTGGCTGACCGTATTGTGCATTTATCAGCGGGCAGCGTTGCCGCCGTCCGCATTGTTACTTCATCCTCAGGGGAACCCGCATGAAATCCGTTATGACCTTTAAGAAAGGAGCTGTGCTCGCGATGATGCTGTCGGCCACGATGATGTCCAGCGCCCACGCGCTAACCGTTTACACCGCCGGTCCAGGCACGCTGGCGAAAGGTCTCGCCAGCGGCTACGAAAAGAAAACCGGCGTGAAGGTCAATATTTTCCAGGCCACCACCGGTAAGGTTATGGCGCGCCTTGAAGCCGAGCAGGCCAACCCGCAGGCGGATGTGCTGATCTCGGCCTCGTGGGACACCGCGGAAGATCTGCATTCCCGCGGCTGGCTGCTGGCGTATCAAAGCGCCAACGCCGATAAGGTGCCGGCCAATCTGAAATCGGCTGATTACGTTGCGCAGGGCATTTCGGCGCTGGGGATCGTCTGGAACAGCAAAAGCGGCACGCCGGAACCGAAGGAGTGGCGCGACCTGACGGAAGCGGCGTTTAAGGACAAAGTGACCACCCCGGACCCGGCGCTGTCCGGCGCATCTCTGGATTTGCTGATCGGGCTGCAGAACGGGATGGGTGATAAGGCCTGGGCCCTGTTCGATGAGCTGAAAAAGAACGGGATGGTGGTCAGCGGGCCTAATGCGCAGGCGGTGACGCCGGTGATGCAGGGCGCCAAGGCGGCGGTATTCGGCGCGGTGGACTACGTCTCTTACGGCAATATTAGCCAGGGCGAATCGCTGAAGGTGATTTTCCCGGCCAGCGGAACGGTAATTGCGCCGCGTCCGATGATGATCCTTAAAACCACCCAGCATGCTGACGATGCCAAAGCCTTTGTCGACTACGTCCTGTCGCCGGAAGGTCAGGCGATGGTCGCGGACGCCTGGCTGATGCCGGCGCGATCCGACTTCCCGGCGAAGCGCCCGCTGCTTAACGAGCTGAAGATCCTGCCGACCAGCGGCGACGGCAGCAGCGAACGTCGCGCGGTACTGACCCGCTTCAACACGCTCTTCGCGCAGTAATCTGCTTTCCCCCTTGCCGTGCCGGCCTGACGTTGGCCCGAGCGCGGCGGGGGGAATCCTCGCTTGCAGGAACATACGGTGAATCAAAAACTCATTTCCGGCGTTACGCTAGCGGCGCTGCTGGTGCTGGTGGCACTGCCGCTGTTTTTTATCGTCTTACAGGCGATATTTCCCCACTTCAGCGCCGGTTCGCTGGCCGGGGCGTTTAGCGGCGTCGCGACGCTGTTTGCCGACCCGCAGCTGCCGGCGATGCTCGGCGGCACCCTGTGGATCGCCTGCGGCGTGGCGCTGGTCAGCGTCGCCATCGGGCTCCCGCTCGGGGTGCTGCGCGGGCTGTTTAATCTGCCGCTGCCGCGCCTTTGGGATCTGCTGTTCTTAATTCCTTTTCTCACGCCGCCCTATATCGCCGCCCTGTCGTGGATGCTGGTGCTGCAGCGCAACGGCTATCTGCAGCAGCTCACCGGCTGGGATCTTAACGACCTGCTGTTCAGCCGCAGCGGGATCGTGCTGGTGATGGCGCTGAATATTTTCCCGGTGGTCTATTTTGCCGTCTCCCGGAGCCTGCTGGCGAGCGGGCAGCGGCTGGCTATCGTGGCGCGCGTGCACGGCGCCAGCGCCTGGCGGGCATTCTGGCATATCACCTTGCCGATGCTCTCTCCGGCGCTGGCGGCGGGCATGCTGCTGGCGTTTACCCTGGCGATTGAGGAGTACGGCGTCCCCGCGGCGCTGGGCTCCCGCGCGGGAGTGGTGATGCTGACCGTCGGGATTGAGAAGAAGCTTGCCGACTGGCCCATCGATCTCAACGGCGCATCGCTGCTCTCGCTGCTGCTGATCGTCGTCGCGCTGCTGGCCTGGTGGCTGCAGCGCCGTCTGGTGGGGGATAAAGAAGTGACCAGCGTGACCGGCAAACCGGGTGAAAATAGCGGGGCGACGGCGGGCTGGTTTACCCTCCCGGCGCTGCTGCTGATGGCGACGGTCGCCGGGCTGGCGGTGGTGCTGCCGGTGGCATCGACGGTTGTCACCAGCCTGATGGGCACGCTGTCGGGCGGAATCAGCGCGGATAATTTTACCTTTAACCACTTTATCGCGCTGTTTAACCAGCAGGGCGACGCGCTTTCGGCGCTGGGGACCAGCCTTTCTCTGGCGCTGGCCTCGGCGCTGATTGTTGGCCTGCTGGGGCTGGTGGCGGCGTGGCTGGTGCTGATCCAAAAAATAAGGGGCAGCGCCATTGTCGATGCGCTGTCGCTGATGCCGGCGGCGCTGCCCGGCGTGGTGGTCGGGGTGGGGCTGATTCTGCTGTGGAACCGCCCGTTCTGGCCGGTTTCGCCGTATAACACCTGGTTTATGCTGCTGCTCTCCTACTGCTGTCTGCTGCTGCCGTGGCCGGTGCGCTACGTGGGCAGCGCGCTGCGCCAGCTCGGTAATAATCTGGAACCGGCGGCCAGGGTGCACGGCGCCTCGCCGCTGCAGGCGCTGCGCCTGATCGTGCTGCCGCTGGTGTTTCCGGCGCTGCTGGCGGCGATGCTGATGGTGTTTGCGGTCGCCTCGCGGGAGCTGGTGACCTCTCTGCTGCTGGCCCCGGCGGGCACGCAGACCGTGGCGGTGTTTATCTGGCGTCAGTTTGAGCAGGGCTCGGCGGGACAGGGAATGGCGATGGCTACGCTGACCCTGCTGACCGGCCTGACGCTGATGCTGAGCGCCCTGGCGCTGATGCAGCGCAGCGCGCGCTGAGCCTCACGACCGCACAAAAATACCGGTGGGACGGAAAAAATACGCTATAAATGACGCACACCGATTGCTGGAGACATTGATGAGCCCATTTTTACGTGCCTATTTTTCTCGTCTGGGCTGGACGGGAACCCCGGATGTGTCGATTAACACCCTGCGGACGCTGCATATCCATCACAACAGCGCGATCCCGTTTGAGAACCTCGATGTTCTGCTGCCGCGGGAGATTCACCTTGACGATCGGTCGCTGGAGGAGAAGCTGATTAATGCCCGCCGCGGCGGCTACTGCTTCGAGCAGAACGGCCTGTTTGAGCGGGCGTTGAGCGAGATTGGCTTTTCGGTACGTAGCCTGCTGGGCCGCGTGGTACTGGCGAATCCGCCGCAGATGCCGCCGCGAACCCACCGCCTGCTGCTGGTGGAGGTCGACGGCGAGCGCTGGATTGCCGACGTCGGCTTCGGCGGGCAAACGCTGACTGCGCCCATCAGGCTGCTGGCGGACGTTGCGCAGCAGACCCCGCACGGCGTCTATCGCCTGCTGCATGAAGGCGAGCGCTGGACGCTGCAGTTCAGCCATCATGAGCACTGGCAGTCGATGTATCATTTCGATTTAGGCTGCCAGTTTGCCGCCGATTACGTGATGGGCAATTTCTGGTCCGCCCACTGGCCGCAGTCGCATTTCCGCCACCACCTGCTGCTGTGCCGCCACCTGATTGACGGCGGGAAGATGACCTTAACCAATTTTCATTTCACCCACTGGGATAACAGCCGGGTGGTGGAAAAGGTCGATTTGCCCGACGTCGCCGCGCTGTATGACACGCTGCAAACGCGCTTTGGCCTCGGCGTGAATGACGCGAAGCACGGCTTTAGCGAGACGGATCTCGCGGCGGTGATGGCGGCGTTTGACACCCATCCGGACGCGGGTAAATAGCGGGACTACTTAAGCGCCGGCATTGCTGCCGGCGCTTAACGCTGCTGCTCTCCCGGGAGAGAGACTCAGCGCCTTGAACGCACCACCTGGTAGCGGCGGGTCAGGTACTCGATCGGCGCGCTCCAGACGTGGACCAGGCGGGTGAACGGGAATATCAGGAAGATAGTCATCCCCAGCACCAGATGGACGCGGTAGATAAACGCCACGCCGTCAAGATGCGCCGAAGCGCCGGCGTGGAAGGTCACCACCGCCTGCGCCCAGTCCACCAGTTTGAGCATTTCGCTGCCGTCCGGATGCCGGGCGGAGAAGGGGATCGTCGTCAGGCCAAGAAGGCACTGAATCAGCAGGATGCTGAGGATCATAATATCCGCCGTCGACGAGGTCGCGCGAATGCGCGGGTTGGTCAGGCGGCGGATCAGCAGGCCCGCTCCGCCGATAAGCGTCAGCACGCCGCAGGCGCCGCCGAGGATCATCGCCATCAGCTGCTTTTGCGACATCGGAAGGAACCACGAATAGACCCAGTGCGGCGTCAGCATGCCGAACAGGTGGCCGAAGAAGATGCCGAGGATGCCGATGTGGAACAGGTTTGACCAGAGCACCATACCGCGTTTGTCGAGCATCTGGCTGGAAGCGGCGCGCCAGGTGTACTGGCCGTAGTCGTAGCGCAGCCAGCTGCCGAGCAGAAACACCGTGCCGCAGAGGTAGGGGTAGATATCGTAAAATAAGACGTTGAGGTACTGTATCATTTCGGGCCTCCGGCACGGATGTCGACGTACTGCGGCGCGACGTCCTGGCTAAAGCGTCGTTGATAGTTTTGCAGCGGAGAACTGTCGCAGGCGGTGGCTTTATCTTCGATAAATTTCACCTGCTCCTCTTCCCACACCGCATCCAGCGCCTGGCGGGTATCATCGCGCTTTTCACCCGCCACATGATTAGTGACACTGTCACTATTGAGTTTGCTGCCGGCCAGCGCCAGCAGCGCGTCAAACAGCCGATAATACTCGCACTGCCGCTGCTTGAGCCGCCCGCCGAGCAGCGCCAGAATCGGCGCGACGTTCTGCAATCCTTCGCGGCTGCCCGCCGGCGGCAGGGTGCTGAGATACTCCAGATACAGCGGTAAATGGTCCGGCAGTTCGCGGCAGTCGATCTGCAGGCCGGCCTGCTCATACTGATTCATCAGCTCGACCATCGCCTGGCCGCGGTCGCGGGACTCCGCGTGCACGTGCTCGAACAGCAGCAGCGAGGTGGCGCGCCCGCGCTCAAAGACTTCGCACCACTCGGCCTGACGGTCGAGCAGCGGGGCGGCCAGCAGCGGTTCAACAAACGGCAGCAGCGCCGGCGCATCGGCGCTGACCAGCGCCAGCGCCTCCTCGCGGTTGTCCCACAGTACTTCGTCCGGGTACTCCAGCAGCAGACCGATTACCTTGAGGATGCGCATTAGTCTCTCTCCCCGATATTGATCGCATCGATGCGTTGGCTGTTGAACAGGTTGAATTTGCTATCCGATCCGTGGCAGCCGTCGCCGAAGGTGAAGCCGCAGCCGTTGCATTCCGGGAAGGCGTCTTCCGCCATTTCGCGATGGCTGGTGGGGATCACGAAGCGGTCTTCGTAGTTAGCGATCGCCAGATAGCGGTACATATCCTCAACCTGCTCGACGCTGAGGCCGACTTCCTCAATGGCGCGGGTATCGGTGACGCCTTCTACGGTCTGCGAGCGCTTGTAGTGGCGCATCGCCATCATACGCTTCAGGGCGCGCAGCACCGGGCCGGTGTCGCCGGCGCTCAGCAGGTTGGCCAGATACTGGACCGGAATACGCAGGCTTTCGACCGCCGGCAGAATGCTGCCGTTGTTCGGCAGGCCGCCGGCGTCGGCGACGGACTGGATCGGCGACAGCGGCGGGACGTACCAGACCATCGGCAGCGTGCGGTATTCCGGATGCAGCGGCAGCGCCAGCTTCCAGTCCATCGCCAGCTTATAGACCGGTGATTTCTGCGCGGCGTCGATGACGTTATGCGGGATACCCTGCTTCAGGGCCTCTTCAATTACCGCCGGATCGTGCGGGTCAAGAAATACGTCGCACTGACGTTCGTAGAGGTCGGTTTCATGCTCGGTGCTGGCCGCTTCTTCGATGCGGTCCGCGTCATACAGCAGCACGCCGAGATAGCGAATACGCCCGACGCAGGTTTCCGAACAGACCGTTGGCTGACCGGATTCGATGCGCGGATAGCAGAAGATGCATTTTTCCGACTTGCCGCTTTTCCAGTTGAAGTAGATTTTTTTGTACGGGCAGCCGCTGATGCACATCCGCCAGCCGCGGCATTTGTCCTGGTCGATCAGCACGATGCCATCCTCTTCACGCTTATAGATGGCGCCGCTCGGGCAGGTGGCGGCGCAGCTCGGATTGAGGCAGTGCTCGCACAGGCGCGGCAGGTACATCATGAAGGTGTTTTCGAACTGGCCGTACATCTCTTTCTGCATCGCCTCGAAGTTGCGATCGCGGGCGCGCTTTTCAAACTCGCCGCCGAGCAGCTCCTCCCAGTTGGGACCCCAGGTGATTTTATCCATCCGCTTGCCGCTGATCAGCGAGCGCGGGCGGGCGGTTGGCAGGTGTTGGCCTTCGGGTGCGGTATGCAGGTGCTGATAGTCGTAGGTAAAGGGCTCGTAATAGTCGTCGATCCCCGGCAGCACCGGGTTGGCGAAGATTTTCGATAGCACGCCGACGCGGCTGCCGAGGCGCGGCGTGAGCTTGCCGGTGATCCCTCGGATCCAGCCGCCTTGCCACTCCTCCTGGTCTTCCCAGTTTTTCGGATAGCCGATGCCGGGCTTGGTTTCGACGTTGTTAAACCAGGCGTACTCCATGCCTTCGCGCCCGGTCCAGACGTTCTTGCAGGTGACCGAACAGGTATGACAGCCAATGCATTTGTCGAGGTTTAGCACCATCCCGACCTGTGAGCGTATTTTCATTTTTTCGCCTCCTGTACCCGATCGGAACCTTCGTCATCCAGCCAGTTAATATTTTTCATTTTTCGAATCATGATGAACTCGTCGCGGTTAGAGCCGACGGTGCCGTAGTAGTTAAAGCCGTAGGCCAGCTGCGCGTAGCCGCCGATCATATGGGTCGGTTTCGGGCAAATACGGGTCACCGAGTTATGGATCCCGCCGCGCAGTCCGGTGACTTCAGAACCCGGAATATTCATGATTCGTTCCTGGGCGTGGTACATCATGGTCATCCCAGGCGGCACGCGCTGGCTGACCACCGCGCGGGCGGTGAGGGCGCCGTTGGCGTTGAACGCTTCAATCCAGTCGTTATCCTCAATCCCCAGCTCCCTGGCGTCGGTTTCGCTGAGCCAGACGATCGGCCCGCCGCGCGACAGGGTCAGCATCAGCAGGTTTTCGCTGTAGGTGGAGTGGATGCCCCATTTCTGGTGCGGGGTCAGGAAGTTGAGCGCTTTTTCCGGGAAGCCGTTGGGCGGGATCGCCTTCATATGGCTGACGCTGCGGGTATCTATCGGCGGCCGATAGACCACCAGGCTTTCGCCGAAGGCGCGCATCCAGGGGTGATCCTGATAGAGCTGCTGGCGGCCGGAGAGCGTGCGCCACGGGATCAGCTCATGCACGTTGGTATAGCCGGCGTTGTACGAGACGTGCTCGCTCTCAAGGCCGGACCAGGTGGGGCTGGAGATGATTTTGCGCGGCTGGGCCTGGATATCGCGAAAGCGGATCTTCTCGTCTTCTTTATTGATCGCCAGGTGGCTGTGCTCGCGGCCGGTAAACTCGCCGAGGGAGTGCCAGGCCTTCACCGCCACCTGACCGTTGGTTTCCGGCGCCAGGCTGAGGATCACCTCGGCGGCGTCTATCGCGCTGTCGATGCGCGGGCGGCCTTTAGCCGGGCCATCGAGCTTGACGTAGTTGAGCTTGCCGAGGAAATCGACCTCGTCCTGGGTATTCCACGAAATCCCTTTGCTGCCGTTGCCCAGCTTGTCCAGCAGCGGGCCAAGGGAGGTAAAACGCTCCCAGGTCGCCGGGTAGTCGCGCTCAACTACCGCGATGGTCGGGGCGGTCTTCCCGGGGATCAGGTCGCACTCGCCCTTATGCCAGTCGAAGACGTCAAAAGGCTGCGACAGCTCCCCCGGGGAGTCGTGCTGCAGCGGCAGCAGCACCACGTCGGTCTCTTTATCAAGATGGCCGACGCAGACCTGGGAGAAGGTTTTGGCGATATCTTTGTAGATTTCCCAGTCGCTTTTCGCATCCCAGGCCGGATCGACGGCGGCGGAGAGCGGATGGATAAACGGGTGCATGTCCGAGGTATTCATATCGTCTTTTTCATACCAGGTGGCGGTCGGCAGGACGATATCGGAGAACAGGCAGGTGCTCGACATGCGAAAATCGAGGGTCACCAGCAGGTCGAGCTTGCCCTCAATGGCGGCGGTCTGCCACTCCACCTCTTCCGGCTTCACCTCATCCGTCGCCCCCAGCTCATCGCCCTGAATGCCGCTGTCGGTCCCCAGCAGATATTTGAGCATGTACTCGTGGCCTTTCCCGGAAGAGCCCAGCAGGTTGGAGCGCCAGATAAACATATTTCGCGGATGGTTTTTGCCGTTATCCGGCTGCTCGCTGGCAAAGCGGATATCGCCGGATTTCAGCGCCTGGGCGGTGAAGTCGGCGGGAGAGAGTCCGGCGGAATCGGCCTGCTGCTTAATGGTCAGCGGGTTGACGCTCAGCTGCGGCGCCGACGGCAGCCAGCCCATGCGCTCGGCGCGGACGTTAAAATCAATCAGGTGGCCGCTAAAGCGGCTGGCATCCGCCAGCGGGGAGAGCAGCTCCTGCGCGGTCAACTTCTCATAGCGCCACTGACAGGAGTGATTGTAAAAATACGAGGTGCTGTTCATCTGGCGCGGCGGGCGGTTCCAGTCGGTGGCGAAGGCCAGCGGCAGCCAGCCGGTTTGCGGGCGCAGCTTCTCCTGACCAACGTAGTGCGACCAGCCGCCGCCGCTTTGCCCGATGCAGCCGCAGAACACCAGCATGTTGATCATCCCCCGGTAGTTCATATCCATGTGGTACCAGTGGTTGACGCCGGCGCCGAGGATAATCATCGAGCGCCCGTGGGTTTTATGCGCGGTGTCGGCGAACTCCCAGGCGATCTGCTCGATATGTCGGCGCGACACGCCGGTGATCTGTTCGGCCCAGGCCGGAGTGTAGGCTTTGAGATCGTCAAAATCCTGCGCCGCGCTGGCGTCATCCAGGCCGCGATCGAGGCCATAGTTGGCGAGCACCAGATCGTAAACGCTGGCCACCAGGCCGCTTTCGCCGTTTGCCAGCGCCAGCTGCTTAACCGGCAGCTGATGGATCAGCACCGGCTCCTGCTTAACGCTGCGAAAATGCGGGTTTTCGTTACCGCCAAAGTAGGGGAAGCCCACCGCGGCGACGGAGTCCTTGATATCCAGCAGCGAGAGCCGCAGCTCGGTCTCTTTGCCGGCCGCCAGCGGTTCGAGGTTCCATTTCCCTTTCTCGCCCCAGCGGAAGCCGATCGAGCCGTTAGGCGCCACCAGCTCCCCTGCGGCATTGAAGGCGACGGTTTTCCATTCCGGGTTATTGCTTTCACCCAGCCCGTCCAGCAGGTCCGACGCGCGCAGCATGCGCCCGGGTACCCAGCTGCCGTCGTCGCGCCTGTCGAGCATCACCAGCATCGGCATATCGGTGTAGTGGCGACAGTAGTTGAGGAAGTAATCGCTGGGGTTATCGAGGTGGAAGCGCTTAAGGATCACGTGGCCCATCGCCATAGCCAGCGCGCTGTCGGTGCCCTGTTTGGGCGCCAGCCACTGGTCGCAAAGCTTGGCGACTTCCGAATAATCCGGAGTAATAGCGATGGTTTTGCTGCCTTTATAGCGCACTTCGGTGAAGAAGTGGGCATCCGGCGTTCGGGTCTGCGGGACGTTGGAGCCCCAGGCGATGATGTAGCTGGAGTTGTACCAGTCGGCGGATTCCGGCACGTCGGTCTGCTCGCCCCAGGTCATCGGCGAGGCGGGCGGCAGGTCGCAGTACCAGTCATAAAAGCTCAGGCAGGTTCCGCCGATCAGCGACAGATAGCGGGTTCCGGCGGCGTAGGAGACCATCGACATCGCCGGAATGGGCGAGAAGCCGACCACGCGATCCGGACCATAGTTTTTAATGGTCCAGACGTTGGCGGCGGCGATCAGTTGGTTGAGCTCTTTCCAGGTCGAGCGAATAAATCCGCCTTTCCCGCGCGCCTGCTTGTAGCTCAGGCATTTCTGCGGGTCCTGCATGATGCTGTTCCACGCGTTCACCGGGTCCGGGTGCTGCGCCAGCGCCTCGCGCCACAGCTCAATCAGCCGCTTGCGCGCCAGCGGGTATTTCAGGCGGTTGGCGCTGTAGAGGTACCATGAGTAGCTGGCGCCGCGCGGGCAGCCGCGCGGCTCATGGTTCGGCAGGTCAGGGCGGGTGCGGGGATAGTCGGTCTGCTGGGTTTCCCAGGTGACGAGCCCGTTTTTAACGTAGATTTTCCAGCTACATGAGCCTGTACAGTTTACGCCGTGCGTGGAGCGGACAATCTTATCGAACTGCCAGCGCTGGCGGTAGCTATCCTCCCAGTCACGGTTGGTGTTGTACACCTGACCGTGGCCGTTGGCAAAGCTCTCGCCCTTTTGCTTAAAGTAGCGAAAGCGATCCAGTAGTTTGCTCATGACATTATCTCCTGACGGGGGATTGCGCCCCCGTGGTTACATTGCTCAACATGCATTTATTATTTTGTTTATTTCGTCGCCGGCCTGCGGCGCCCGTAGACCAGCCAGGTCACCAGCACGCAAACCACATAAAACACAAAAAAGATCTTCATGGCGCCGACCGGGGAGCCGGTCATGGCCAGCGAGGTGCCGAAGGCTTTGGGGATGAAGAAGCCCCCCACGGCGCCAATGGCGGAGATAAAGCCGAGCGCGGCGGCGGTATCGGTCACCGCCTCATGCTGGGCCTGTTCGTCGGTACCGCCGCGCTTTTTGACGCTATCGACGGTGATTTGGCGAAAGATCACGGCGATCATCTGGAAGGTGGAGCCGCTGCCGAGGCCGGCGGTCAGGAACAGCCCCATAAACACCACGTAAAAGGCGAGGAAGCTGCCGGAACCGGAGCCCGGCAGGGTGAGAAACAGCAGGCCGGTAAACAGCGCCATCAGGATAAAGTTGGCGAGGGTCACGTTAACCCCGCCGAGGCGGTCAGAGATAATGCCGCCAAACGAACGGGCCAGGGCGCCGATAAACGGCCCAAAGAAGGCCAGCTGCAGGATATTGACGTCCGGGAACTGGGTTTTCGCCAGCATCGCAAAGCCCGCGGAAAAGCCGATAAACGAGCCGAAGGTCGCGAGATACAGCAGGCTCAGCAGCCACATATGCGGACGTTTTAGCACCGGCAGCTGATCGCGAATGGAGGTTTTGGAACCAGCGATATCGTTCATGCCGAACCAGGCGGCCGCGGTGGCGATCAGCAGCAGCGGGACCCAGATAAGCGGCGAGTTGCCCAGCCACAGGGTTGAGCCGTCCGGCTGCCCGGCGCCGCGCACGCCGAGGAAGGTAAACAGCGGGAGGAAAACGAAAACAGGCGAGAGCAGCTGCATCACGCTGACGCCGAGGTTGCCCAGCCCGCCGTTCACGCCCAGCGCGCTGCCCTGTTTTGCTTTCGGGTAGAAAAAGCTGATATTGCCCATGCTGGAGGCAAAGTTGGCGCCGGCGAAACCGCACAGCAGAGCGATGATGATAAATATCCAGTACGGCGTAGCCGGGTTCTGTACCGCGAAACCGAGCCACAGGCATGGCACCACTAATATAACGGTACTGATTACCGTCCAGTAGCGCCCGCCAAATATTGGCACCATAAACGAATAGGGCACGCGTAATATTGCCCCGGAAAGCGAAGGAAGGGCGGTTAATAAAAAGAGCTGGTCGGTAGTGAAATTAAATCCTACTTTATTAAGATTCACCGCTACTGCGCTAAATAACATCCATACGCAGAAGGCGAGTAGCAGACAGGTTACTGAAATAAAAAGGTTTCTCCGCGCGATCTTTTTACCTTTATTTTCCCAAAATGCCGGGTTTTCGGGTCGCCAGTCTTTTAAAAGGTAATGATTATCTTTCTCATTTTGTATTGACATATTGCCCTCGATTGCACCGTGACCAAACAAAAATAGAGATGAGAAAACAGAAAATTAAGCTGAGGCTGTTATGAAGGCTGGTCGTTTTAATTATTGTAATGTTTGAAAGAATAGATAAAAAAAACGGTGCAGAAGAAAACACGCGGCGAATAGAGGGTTGTTATTTGTTACAAAATGTAAATAATATGTTGCATGAAAGGGCGCTGCTGGCCGCATAAGCAGGAGGGCCGCGCTGGGTGAACCGTCTCCCACCCGCGCGGGCGGGCGGGAGACGTCGGGCCTGCCGGTTATTCAGGAAGGGCGAAAAAGCTCCATCATTATATAATGGTTTATATATCGACTAAAGGCAGCGTCATCAATCTCTTTCATTCCCAGCGCGTAAATACCGTCTAATCCGCAGACGAGAGCGATGAGCCGCCACGCAATATTCTCCGCGCTATCGCCGGGGTGAAACTCCCCGGCCGCGGTTCCGTGCTGAATAATGTTGACCGTCTCTTCGTGCCACAGGCTCATGGTGAGCAGGTAGGCCGCTTTGATATCGCGATCGCTGCTGGAAAGCAGCTGCCCCTCGCGCCACAGGCGAATGTACGGCTCCAGTCGGCCATCTTCGCTGCCCAGCATCGAAAACAGACGCTCGTTCCAGCTTGCCGCGTCATCAACCAGCTGGATGGCCAGCATATCCCGAATCAGCTGGACGAAGGCGTGGGCCTTAAGCTCGCCGATGGAGGTGAAGTGGTGGTGCAGCTGCCCGGTAGCAACGCCGGCCTCGCTGGCTATTTGCCGGACGGTCATCGCGCCAAGGCCACCGCGCAGGGCCACGCGCATCGCCGCCTGCAGGATAACTTCCCGACGATCTTCCCGACTTAAATAGTTCATATTCTCCCGCCGTGCAGTGGTTTTCATTGATAGTAACAAAAAGTTGGACAGTCGTTCAACAATCCGGCAGGATCGCAATCCTGGACGCGTGTCCAATTTAGTTAATTGAGGAAATGTAGTATGTCTCGGCAATGGTTAACGCTAATAGCGATTTTGCTGGTTTATCTTCCAGTGGCGATCGATGCCACGGTGCTGCACGTGGCGGCGCCAACGCTTAGCGTATCCTTGAGTACCAGCAGCAATGAGCTGCTGTGGATCATTGATATCTATTCATTAGTGATGGCCGGCATGGTGCTGCCGATGGGCGCGCTTGGCGACAAAATCGGCTTTAAGCGCCTGCTGCTGCTCGGCAGCGGAATTTTCGGCGTCGCATCGCTGGCGGCGGCCTTTTCCCCCAGCGCGATGGCGCTGATTGCCTCCCGGGCGCTGCTGGCCATCGGCGCCGCGATGATTGTCCCGGCGACGCTGGCCGGCATTCGTAACACCTTCGCCGAAGCCCGCCACCGCAATATGGCGTTGGGCCTGTGGGCGGCGATTGGCTCCGGCGGCGCGGCTTTCGGCCCGCTGGTGGGCGGAATGCTGCTGGAACATTTCTACTGGGGATCGGTATTCCTGCTCAACGTCCCCATCGTGCTGGTGGTCATGGCCTTCAGCGCGCGGATGGTGCCTTGCCAGCCCGCGCGACGCGAGCAGCCGCTGAATATGCTGCAGGCGTTGATGCTCATTACGGCGATCCTGATGCTGGTCTTTAGCGCCAAAACGGCGCTGAAAGGGCAGCTTGAGCTGTGGATCACCGGGCTGGTGGCCCTTGCCGGGGCGGGGATGCTGTTCTCCTTCGTGCGCCGGCAGCTCTCATCGGCGAGGCCGATGGTGGATATGCGCCTCTTCACGCACCGCATTATTTTAAGCGGCGTGATGATGGCGATGACGGCGCTGATTACGCTGGTGGGTTTCGAGCTGCTGATGGCGCAGGAGCTGCAGTTTGTGCACGGTAAAACGCCGTTTGAGGCCGGGCTGTTTATGCTGCCGCTGATGGTGGCAAGCGGATTTAGCGGGCCGATCGCCGGGATGATGGTCTCGCGTCTCGGCCTGCGCCAGGTGGCCACCGGCGGGATGCTGCTGAGCGCGTTCAGCTTCCTCGGGCTGTCGATGACCGACTTCAGCAGCCAGCCGTGGCTGGCGTGGGGGCTGATGACCCTGCTTGGCTTCAGCGTTGCCAGCGCGCTGCTGGCCTCCAGCTCAGCGATTATGGCCGCCGCGCCAAAAGAGAAGGCGGCCGCGGCGGGAGCGATTGAAACGATGGCCTACGAGCTCGGCGCCGGGCTGGGCATTGCGCTATTTGGCCTGATCCTGACCCGCAGCTACAGCTCGTCGATTGTGTTGCCGACCGGCGTCGACGGCGGCGCGGCGGAGCAGGCCGCATCCTCTATCAGCGAGGCGATAAAGCTGGCCCAGTCGATGCCCGCTATTCCGGCCCATGCGCTGGTTGAGGCGGCCAAAACGGCGTTTATCAGCGCCCACAGTATCGTCCTGGCGACCGCCGGCGTCCTGCTGCTGCTGCTGGCGGTAGGGATCTGGCGCAGCCTGGCGAAAGCGCCGCCGGTGAATGACGCCCTATAGCCGAAGAGAGAGCTCCTTTGCGGCCCGGCGCCTGTCGCGGCCGCAGGTACGCCAACGTTGAGCGCCTCCAGCGGGGAGGCTAGCGGCGGGTCGCGTACCAGCAGAGCAGGGAGCCGGCGCATACCATGCCGGCTCCCTGCCAGAACGACCACGAGAGGGACGCGCTCAGCAGCACCGCCGCCAGCGCGGATGAGAGCACCGGCGTAAAGTACGATGCCGCCGCCAGCAGGCTGACGTTGCCGTGCAGAATTCCCACGTTCCACGCGGCATAGGCCAGCCCCAGCGCCACCGCGACCATCACCAGCTTGATAACCACCGGCCAGCTAAAGACCATCGGCGGCTGCTCGCTGAACAGGAATTTCAGCCACAGGGTCAGGGCCGTTAATAATACAAACAGGGTGATGCCGTTTTTGCCCTTCGCATATTTGGCGGTCACCGTGCAATAGGCCGCCCAGATAAAGGCGCCGACGAACGCCAGAATATAGCTCAGGGGGCTGGAGACGACGTTGCTGATAATTTCATCGCTATTCAGGCCGTGCTCACCGCCTAATACCCAAACGACGCCAAACAGCGCAATAAATAAGCCGGGAATAACCAGCCAGGTGCTTTTCTGCTGATTAAAGAGAATGGCGAATAAAATCGTCAGGCTGGGCCACAGATAGTTGACCATACCCACTTCGATCGCCTGCTGGCGGGTGCCGGCAAAGCCCAGCGAAAGCGCGAGGCAGATTTCATAGCTGACAAACAGCAGGCTGCCGGCCAGTAAATAGCGGCGCGGGATCTGACGCAGCTGCGGGAAACCGACGGTAAACACCAGCAAAATACCGCTCAGGCTGTAGATCATTGCCGCACCGCCCACCGGGCCTAACCCTTCGCTCACTCCGCGGATCAAACCGACCATCGTGCTCCACAGCACAATAGCCACCAGTCCGGTTAATGTTGCCTTCTTCTTTTCCATCTTAAACCTGATGCCAATAGCAGTTCAGCTTGGATTTATAACACTTTTCTATTGCGCGAGGCCGATATTTTCATCAGCGGTTAATACTAAGGAGGTAATTAAACTCGCGAGGCCTGACTATTAAGAGGGCGAGCGTTTTCGACATTGATTTGACGCAATAAAAACAGGGTCATTGCTGTTAGTTTCCCCTCCGCAATGAACAAAATTCCTGCATGGAGAAAATCAATGGACGTCAGCCGCAGAAAGTTTTTCAAAATCTGCGCAGGCGGTATGGCCGGAACAACAGCTGCTGCCCTGGGTTTTGCACCCAAAATGGCGCTGGCTCAGGCGCGTAGCTATAAGCTATTGCGCGCCAAAGAGATCCGCAACACCTGCACATACTGCTCCGTGGGCTGCGGGCTATTAATGTATAGCCTGGGCGACGGCGCGAAGAACGCGAAAGAAGCGATTTATCATATCGAAGGGGACCCGGATCATCCGGTGAGCCGCGGCGCGCTGTGCCCGAAAGGGGCCGGTTTGCTGGACTACGTGCACAGCGAAAACCGCCTGCGCTACCCGGAATATCGCGCGCCGGGTTCCGACAGATGGCAGCGTATTTCGTGGGATGACGCCTTCGAGCGCATTGCCAAATTAATGAAAGCCGACCGTGACGCTAACTTTATTGAGAACAACGAACAGGGCGTAACGGTTAACCGCTGGCTTTCCACCGGGATGCTGTGCGCATCCGCGGCGAGTAATGAAACCGGCATGCTGACGCAGAAGTTTGTTCGCTCTCTCGGCATGCTGGCGGTAGACAACCAGGCGCGCGTCTGACACGGACCAACGGTAGCAAGTCTTGCTCCAACATTTGGTCGCGGTGCGATGACCAACCACTGGGTTGATATCAAAAACGCTAACGTCGTGATGGTGATGGGCGGCAACGCCGCAGAAGCGCATCCGGTGGGATTCCGCTGGGCGTTAGAAGCGAAGAACAACAACGACGCGACGCTTATCGTCGTCGATCCGCGCTTTACGCGTACGGCATCGGTGGCCGATATCTATGCGCCGATCCGCTCCGGCACCGACATCACTTTCCTGTCGGGGGTGCTGCTGTACCTGATTGAAAACAACAAAATTAACGCCGAATACGTGCAGCATTACACCAACGCTAACCTGCTGGTGTGCGATGATTTTGCCTTCGATGACGGCCTGTTCAGCGGCTATGACGCTGAAAAACGCCAGTACGATAAGTCCTCCTGGAACTACCAGTTTGATGAACACGGTTTTGCGAAACGCGATGAAACCCTGACCCACCCGCGCTGCGTCTGGAACCTGCTGAAACAGCACGTCTCCCGCTATACGCCGGACGTGGTGGAGAACATCTGCGGGACGCCGAAAGCGGACTTCCTCAAGGTGTGCGAAGTGCTGGCCTCCACCAGCGCGGCGGATCGCACCACCACCTTCCTCTACGCGCTGGGCTGGACGCAGCACACCGTCGGGGCGCAGAACATCCGCACTATGGCGATGATCCAGCTGCTGCTCGGCAATATGGGGATGGCGGGCGGCGGAGTGAACGCCCTGCGCGGACACTCCAATATCCAGGGGCTGACCGACCTCGGGCTGCTGTCGACCAGCCTGAGCGGCTATCTGACGCTGCCGTCGGAAAAGCAGACGGATCTGCAAAGCTACCTGCAGGCCAACACGCCAAAAGCGACGCTGGATGAGCAGGTGAACTACTGGGGTAACTATCCTAAGTTCTTCGTCAGCCTGATGAAATCCTTCTACGGCGACGCAGCGCGCCAGGAGAACGACTGGGGCTTTAACTGGTTACCGAAATGGGATCAGGCCTACGACGTCATCAAATACTTCAACATGATGGATAGCGGCAAAGTTAACGGCTACATCTGTCAGGGCTTTAACCCGGTGGCGTCCTTCCCGGACAAAAACAAGGTGGTGCGCAGCCTCAGCAAGCTGAAGTACATGGTGGTTATCGATCCGCTGGTGACCGAAACCTCCGTCTTCTGGCAGAACCACGGCGAGTCCAACGACGTCGACCCGGCGGCTATCCAGACGGAAGTCTTCCGCCTGCCGTCCACCTGCTTTGCCGAAGAAGATGGCTCCATCGCCAACTCCGGACGCTGGCTGCAGTGGCACTGGAAAGGCCAGGATGCGCCGGGCGAAGCGCGCAACGACGGCGAAATCCTCGCCGGTATCTACCACCGTCTGCGCGAAATGTACCGCGCCGAGGGCGGTAAGGGCGCCGAGCCGCTGCTGCAGATGGGCTGGAACTACAAACGGCCGGACCACCCGGAATCGGAAGAGGTGGCGAAAGAGAACAACGGCTACGCGCTGGCGGATCTCTATGACGCCAGCGGCGCGCTGGTGGCGAAAAAAGGCCAGCTGCTGGACAGCTTCGCGCTGCTGCGCGACGACGGCTCAACCTCATCCTCCTGCTGGATTTATACCGGCAGCTGGACCGAGCAGGGCAACCAGATGGCCAACCGCGACAACGCGGACCCGTCGGGCCTTGGCAACACGCTGGGCTGGGCGTGGGCGTGGCCGCTAAACCGCCGCGTGCTCTATAACCGCGCGTCGGCGGATATCAACGGCAGGCCGTGGGATGCGAAACGGATGCTGATCCAGTGGAACGGCGCTAAGTGGGTCGGTAACGACATTCCGGACTTCAACACCGCGCCGCCGGGGAGCAAAACCGGTCCGTTTATCATGCAGCAGGAGGGCCTCGGCCGTCTGTTTGCGCTGGATAAGCTGGCGGAAGGTCCGTTTCCCGAGCACTACGAGCCGATGGAGACGCCGCTGGGAACCAACCCGCTGCACCCGAACGTTATCTCCAGTCCGGTGGTGCGTCTGTACGAAGAGGATGCCGTGCGTTTAGGTAAGAAAGATAGGTTCCCGTACGTCGGCACGACCTATCGCCTGACCGAGCACTTCCACACCTGGACCAAGCACGCGCGGCTTAACGCCATCGCGCAGCCGGAACAGTTCGTCGAAATCAGCGAGGGGCTGGCGAAAGCCAAGGGGATTGCCAACGGCGATCGCGTGACGGTCAGCAGCATGCGCGGCTTTATTCGCGCGGTGGCGGTGGTGACCCGCCGCCTGCGGACCCTCAACGTCAACGGCCAGCAGGTGGAAACCGTCGGAATTCCGCTGCACTGGGGCTTTGAAGGGGTGGCCCGTAAGGGCTACATCGCCAATACCCTGACGCCGAACGTCGGCGATTCCAATTCGCAAACGCCGGAGTATAAGGCGTTTCTGGTCAACATCGAGAAAGCGTAAGGGGCGATTCAATGGCGATGGAAACACAGGACATTATTAAACGCTCCGCGACTAACCCTATGACTCCCGCGCCCCGCGCGCGGGACTTTAAGGCGGAAGTCGCCAAGCTTATCGATGTTTCATCCTGCGTGGGCTGTAAGGCCTGCCAGGTGGCCTGTTCCGAGTGGAATGATATCCGCGATGAAGTGGGGCACTGCGTCGGGGTTTACGATAACCCGGCGGATCTCAGCGCCAAATCCTGGACGGTGATGCGCTTTAGCGAAACCGAACAGAACGGCAGGCTGGAGTGGCTGATCCGTAAAGACGGCTGCATGCACTGCGAAGATCCGGGCTGCCTGAAGGCCTGCCCCTCCGCCGGGGCGATTATTCAGTACGCTAACGGCATCGTCGACTTCCAGCAGGAAAACTGTATCGGCTGCGGCTACTGCATCGCCGGGTGTCCGTTTAACGTCCCGCGCCTCAATAAAGAGGATAACCGGGTCTATAAATGCACGCTGTGCGTTGACCGCGTTAGCGTCGGTCAGGAACCGGCGTGCGTGAAAACCTGTCCGACCGGGGCGATTCATTTCGGCAGCAAGAAAGAGATGCTGGAGGTGGCGCAGGAGCGGGTCAACAAGCTGAAGGCGCGCGGCTATCCGCACGCCGGGGTGTACAACCCGCCGGGCGTTGGCGGCACGCACGTGATGTACGTGCTGCATCACGCCGACCAGCCGGAGCTGTACCACAAGCTGCCGAACGACCCGACAATCGATACCAGCATCAATCTGTGGAAAGGGGCGCTGAAGCCGCTCTCGGCGCTGGGCTTTGTCGCCACCTTTGCCGGGCTGATTTATCACTACATCGGGATCGGGCCGAACAAGGAAGTGGATGACGATGAGGAGCAACATGATGAGTAATTCGAAGATGATTGTGCGCACGAAGTTTATCGACCGCGCCTGTCACTGGACGGTGGTTATCTGCTTCTTTCTGGTTTCACTCTCCGGGATCGCGTTCTTCTTTCCGACCCTGCAGTGGCTGACGGAAACCTTCGGTACGCCGCAGATGGGACGCATCCTGCATCCCTTCTTCGGGGTGGTGATTTTTATCGCCCTGATGTTTATGTTCGTCCGTTTTGTGCACCACAACATCCCCGACAGGCAGGATATTCCGTGGCTGAAGGGGATTGTTGAGGTGCTGAAAGGCAACGAGCACAAGGTGGCGCGGGTTGGGAAATATAACGCCGGGCAGAAGATGATGTTCTGGACCATTATGAGCATGATTTTTGTGCTGCTGGTGAGCGGGGTGATTATCTGGCGGCCGTACTTTGCCCACTATTTCCCGATTCAGGTCATTCGCTACGGCCTGCTGATCCACGCGGCGTCGGCGATTGTGCTGATCCACGCCATCCTGATCCATATGTATATGGCGTTCTGGGTGAAAGGGTCGATTAAGGGCATGGTTGAAGGCAAGGTGAGCCGCCGTTGGGCGAAAAAGCACCATCCGCGCTGGTACCGCGATGTCGAACGTCTGGAAGCGAAGAAAGAGAGTTCGCAGGGGATAAAATAGGCCTGCCGCTGAATTGTGGATGGCGCGACCGATGTCGCGCCATTTTTTTAGCCTTTGCCGCGCATGACCTCCAGACCCACGCGCTGGCCGTAAGAGAGCTCGAGGGTATTGCCATCCGGGTCGGCGAAGAATACGTAGTAGCCCACCGGCTCGCCGAGCTGTTCAGGCTCGCTGCGCAGCACTCCCTCCCGACGCGCCATCGCGGTTTTTTCATCGATCTCCTGCCGCGTCGCGCACGCGACCCCGAGATGACCGAACGGCCCAAGCGGGGTATCGGTGTGGCTATCCGTCTGCACCAGCACCAGCGCGAACGGGCGGGTGCGGTCGCTCAGCCAGGCCACGTGGCGGGCGGAAGGCAGATCGGGCGAACGCCGGTGGATCTCCTGCATCGCGGTGTAGCGGCTATAAAAATCGATACTCTTTTGCAGATCGCGAACCATAAAGGCTACGTGGGTAAAACCGCTGTCAACTTCCTGCATAGCGCTGCTCCTGATTGGTCGTTTTGCTCTGCCGACAACGGTAATACCTCAGGTTAACCTGAGGTAAAGAGCGGATTGTGCCATCTGTGCCCGCCATTACGGGTAGCGGTGGTGAGGCTCCCGCCGCTGCGGGAGCTGCTAGAAGTGTTCCTTGATAAAACGGAAGGGGTATTCGATGGATTTGGCCTTGCCCGTTTTGCGTTTGGGCAATTTAACCGGCTCAATATGCGGGTTCTTGTAGGGGATCTGCGCCAGCAGGTGGGTAATGATATTCAGGCGAACGCGCTTCTTCTCCTCCGAGCGGGCGACAAACCACGGCGCCCAGGCGGTATCGGTGGCGGCGAACATCGCGTCCCGGGCGGCGGTGTAGTCGTCCCAGCGGTTAAACGACTTGATGTCCATTGGCGACAGTTTCCAGATTTTGCGCCCGTCGTTGATGCGGTCGCGCAGGCGACGCTCCTGTTCCTCCGGGGTAACTTCAAGCCAGTATTTCAGCAAAATGATCCCCGATTCCACCATGGCCCGTTCGACCATCGGCGCGCCTTCGAGGAATTTGTCGGTCTGTTCGGGGGTACAAAAGCCCATCACCCGCTCGACGCCGGCGCGGTTGTACCAGCTGCGGTCGAAGATCGCTATCTCTCCGGCGGCGGGTAAAAAGGGAATATAGCGCTGATAGTAGAGCTGGCTCTTCTCGCGCTCGGTGGGCGCCGGCAGGGCGACAACCCGAAACACGCGCGGGCTGACCCGCTCGGTGATGGCTTTGATGGTGCCGCCTTTCCCGGCGCCATCCCGACCTTCAAACACGATACAGACCTTCAGCCCCTGGCTGACGACCCACAGCTGCAGCTTGACCAGCTCAACGTGCAGCTTGCGCAGCGCTTTTTCATACTCTTTATCGCTGAGCGGCTCGGTTTTACCGACGCGATCGATGGCTTTGCTTTTTTTCTTGTTTCCCATGAGCTCTTCTCCGTCGTCTATCGCGCCAGGGTGAGCGCTTTACTATGAAGTGTAATAACCGCGCCAGCGGCTGGCGGAAAATATTAATCGCCGCGCGGGGCGTTAATTAAGCAACGGAGGAGATATTCATGCAGCTATCGCGCCGTTATATGGATAAAAATGTCACTTTACGTTTTTGGCTGGCCTGCCGCCGTCGAATGGTCAATAATGCCGACCGAAAGTAAAAACAAAGGGTTATACCGCCAGGGATTGACCTGTTTGCCACGTTGCCCGGCCTGCCGTCTCGCCCGCCTGGGGCCTGGGCAAGCCTGTATTATTTAAGGTTCAGAAGTATGAAAAAAACTATTTTTTCGTTAGCGCTTGGCACCTTTGGTCTGGGTATGGCGGAATTTGGCATTATGGGCGTACTGCCGGAAGTGGCCCACGACGTGGGAATATCGATCCCCGTCGCCGGAAATATGATCTCTTATTACGCCTGCGGGGTGGTGATTGGCGCGCCGGTGATGGCGCTGGTCTCAAGCCGCTTTTCGTTAAAATCGATCATGCTATTTCTGGTCGCGCTCAGCGTTATCGGTAATGCCGTTTTTGCCTTTTCTTCGAGCTATTCCATGCTGGCGGTCGGCCGGCTGGTCTCCGGTTTTCCCCACGGCGCTTTTTTTGGCGTTGGCGCGATTATCCTGTCGAAAATTGCCCCGCCGGGAAAAGTCACCGCGGCGGTCGCCGGAATGATAGGCGGGATGACGGTAGCGAATCTCATTGGCGTGCCTGCCGGCACCTGGATCGGCCACCAGTTTAGCTGGCGCGACACTTTCCTGGCTCTGTCTATATTTAACGTCGCGGTATTTCTGTCTATTATCCGCTGGGTGCCGACGCTATTTGATAAATCCGCGACGCGATTACGCGAACAGTTTTACTTTTTAAAATCCCCCGCGCCGTGGCTGATATTTGCCGCCACGCTGTTTGGCAACGCCGGCGTATTTGCGTGGTTCAGCTATATCAAGCCGTTTATGATTAACGTTGCCGGTTTTTCCGAAGGCGCGATCATCTTTATTATGATGCTGGTTGGCCTGGGGATGGTGCTGGGCAACGTGCTCAGCGGCAAAATTTCCTCCCGCTTTAGCCCCTTGCGTATTGCCGCCGCCACTGACGGCACGATCGCCGTGGTGCTGCTGCTGATGTTTATCTTCGGCGATCGTCCACCGGCGGCGCTGCTGCTGGCCTTTATCTGCTGTACCGGTCTGTTTGCGCTGGCGGCGCCGCTGCAAATCCTGTTGCTGCAAAACGCCCGCGGCGGGGAGATGCTGGGGGCGGCGGGGGGACAGATTGCGTTTAACCTCGGCAGCGCGATTGGCGCCCTGTGCGGCGGAATGATGCTGACGTTGGGCTTTGGCTGGAGCTCGGTTGCGCTGCCGGCCGCCGGGCTCTCCTTCCTGGCCATGAGTTCGCTGCTGATTTACGCCCGCTATCAGCGCAGCCTTCGCTAGCCGCTGCGCGCCATTCTTATCGCGGCGCGCAGGGCCGATGACTCAATCCGCAAACGGCTCGCCGAGGGTCAGCATCAGGCGATTTGCCCAGGCGAAAAATGCGGCGGATTGCAGCAGGTCGAGCTGGGCGAGGGTATCGAGCCCCTGGCGTTCAACGGCGGCCAGATGACCGGGGCCGAGCGCCGACGGGGTGACCGAGATCGCCGCGGCAAAATCAATTTCCGCCTGCCAGCGCGCCGACTGACCGTCGCTGAGATTATCGCCCGGCGTTACCGCCAGCAGCGTTTCCACCGCCGTCTCCTCTTTTGCCAGCTGGGCCGCCTTGCGGGCGTGCACCGACGCGCAATAAATACAGCCGTTAACTTTGCTGGCCACCGTAGCCGCCAGCTCCCTTTCGGCGCGCGGTAGCCCGCCCGGCGTGTAGAAGATGCCCTTGTCGGTTAGCGTGCGCTGCTCCAGCAGCGGCTGGTTGCGGGCCAGCAGGCGAAAGTAGGGCGAGTCGCTGTGGCCATATTTCGCCAGAATACCCTGTTCGGCTGCGCTGAATTCGTCCAGCGGTTTGGCGGCGATCCACGGTTCCCAGCTCAGCTCGTCGCGGGTGAAGTGCACCGGCGCACGCTTACCGCTGACCGTCTGCGGCGCGGTATGCCAGAAGCCGGCAACCACCGGCGTCTCCGCGCTGACCACCGGCTTACCGTTTAGCAGCCGCAGCCCGGCGATCAGCCGGCTCTGGAAGCTCACAAAGGCGATCAGCTGGGCGAGGGTGACCACCGCCCGCAGGCTCCAGCCGGCGTGAGTTAACGTCTGCAGCGCCGCTGGCGTGGCCTCAATCGGGGTAAAGGTCAGCAGGCGGGCAAACCCCAGCGCGGGGATCAGCCGCGGCGAGGTCGGGTCGGCAAGACCAAATCCGGCGTAGTGGGCGGCGAGGGCGTCGGCCTGGTGCAGCTTGGCCACCTTCGCCGCGACCGCAAAGCGCTCGTTCAGGGGGAAATCCTCCTCCTCCTGGCCGAACAGCGTTTCATAGCTGCCCTGGGCATGGCGGGTGGCTGCATCGCGCACGGCTCGGGCCTCGGCCAATGCGGAATCCGGGGCAATATCGGCCAGCTCAGCCAAAATATCCTGACTCAGTGTCATGGTGACTCCTTACTGTAGTTGCGGGGCAATATGCTGAGCGATCAGCTCAATGGAACGCAGCGTGTCGCGATGCGAAGGTTCAACGGAGTGGACCTGGAACGAAATATCGGTCACCCGCGCCAGCACGCTATCCTGCGCCAGCGAAGCTTTCACCTGTTCGACATCGCCGACGTGGGCATCCAGCTGAGAGAGATAATCTGTGACGGTGTCACCAACAAGCTGATGTCCGGCAGCGCGGTGCGCCGCTGCCTGACGACGCAGGCCCGGCTCCGCCACCTGCAGGGCGTACTGCCGGCTGTCTGCAACAAACGCGGTGCGTGAGGCGAGGATCCTCGGTGCGACCCCCGCCGGGAGCGCGCTGAGGTAGGCGTCGATAATCGGATTCTGGATGGCGTCCAGCGGCAGCTGCGGCTGACCGACGGGGCGCGGCTGGGTGCGGGAGAGCATCAGTCCGTGCCCGGCCTGGCCCGCGCGGATCGCCCCTTCGGCGGAGAACGTGGCAATCCATATGCGCTCGGCGAGCTGCGGCGCCGGCGGGTAGAGATGGTTATCCGGATGGGCCAGCGAATCGCCGCGCCAGGCGCTGTGGATCAGATGCAGGTGTTCGGCGAAGACCTCTCCCCGCCGTTCGCTGGTGAGGCCAAAGGGTAAAAACGAGGTCGGCGTGCCGCCCGAACCAAAGCCCACTTCCAGCCGCCCGTCCGCTAACAGATCCAGCACCGCCGCGTCTTCGGCAACGCGCAGCGGATTTTCCATCGGCAGGGTAATGATGGCGGTGCCAAGGCGAATACGCTCGGTATGCGCGGCGGCATGGGCGAGAAACACCAGCGGTGACGGCAGGCCGCCCTCATGCTCATGGAAATGGTGCTGCGCAATCCACGCGCTATCGAAGCCGAGACGTTCGGCGTGGCGGATCTGTTCGGTCGCCAGGCGGTAGCGCTCCTTTGGCGCCGCGTCGTCCAGCAGACGGGTGAAAAAGCCCAGACGTTTACGCGTCATGCAACCTCCTTGCTTGAGGTGGAAAAGTGGGGAATAGCGGCGATAAGCTCGCGGGTGTAATCGTGCTGCGGCGCGGCGAACAGACGGTTAACCTCACCGTGTTCGACAACCTGTCCGGCGCGCAGGACCGTCACGCTGTGGGCGATGCGGCGCACCGTGGCCAGATCGTGGGTAATAAACAGATAGGTCAGCCCCAGCTGCTGCTGGAGCTGCTGCAGCAGGGCCAGAATTTGCGCCTGAACCGTGACGTCGAGCGCCGAGGTGGCTTCATCCAGCACCAGGATGGTCGGCTCCAGCACCAGCGCGCGGGCAATCGCCACCCGCTGGCGCTGGCCGCCGGAGAGCTCGCGGGCGGTTCGCGCCAGCAGCTCAGGGGCGAGGGCAACCCTGGCGGCAACCGCCTCGACGCGGGCGCGCCGCTGGGTCGGGCTGAGCCGGCCAAAGTTTTTCAGCGGCTCTTCGATAATTTCCAGCAGCGTCTGGCGCGGATCGAGCGAGGCGAACGGGTTTTGATAGACGAACTGAATTTTGCGCCGCAGCTGGCGCTGCGCTTCGCGGCTTAAATGTCCGGCATTGATGCCGTCAATGGCAATCTCGCCGCTATCGGCGCGCTCAAAACCGAGCAGGATCCTCGCGAGGGTGGTTTTCCCTGAACCGGATTCGCCGACCAGCGCGTGGGTGCTGCCGCGCCGCACCTCAAAGCTCACGCTATCCAGCGCCTGCAGATGCGAATGGCCCAGCGAAAAGCGCTTGCTGACGCCTTCGAGGCGGATGGCCGGCGTCGCCAGCCCGCGTCCGCCCGCCGGGGCGATAGTCAGGCTTTGCCCCTGCAGGTCGCTGAGCAGCTGGCGGGTGTAGGCGTGCTGCGGCGCGCGGATCACGTCGGCCGTAGCGCCGTGCTCCTGAATTTCGCCGTGGCGAAACACCAGCAGGCGGTCGGCGCGCTGCGCCGCCAGCGCCAGATCGTGGGTGACAAACAGCACCGCGGTGCCGGATTCCCGGCGCAGGGTATCGAGCAGGTCGAGAATGCGCTTTTGTACCGTGACGTCGAGGGCGCTGGTGGGCTCGTCGGCAATGATTAAATCGGGCTTCAGGGCGATGGCTATCGCGATCAGTACCCGCTGCTTCATGCCGCCGGAGAGCTGATGCGGGTACTGGTTAAAGCGCTGCTCGGGATGGCTCAGGCCGACTTTCTCCAGCAGCGCCAGCACCTGATTCTTGCGCTCGGCGGCGCTGTGCTTTTGATGCAGGCGGAGGATCTCCCCGACCTGGGCGCCGATGGTCTGCACCGGGTTCAGCGAGTTGCCCGGGTCCTGAGGCACCAGACTGATGCGCGCGCCGCGCAGGCTATCGAGCCGCTTTGCCGACCAGCCGCTGATATCCTCGGCGTTAATGATGACCCGCCCGCCGTCGCGGCGGGCGTTATCCGCCAGCAGGCCGATAATAGCCTGGGCGGTGGTGGTCTTGCCGGAGCCGGACTCGCCGACAAATGCCAGCATTTCGCCCCGCCTGACGCTAAAGCTGACGCCATGCACGACCTCGCGCCACTGCTGCCGGGAGCGGTAGCTGATGCGCAGGTTTTCGACGCTTAATACGTTCATGCGCGTTCTCCGCTGAATTGACGGCTGATGCGGTTGGCGGCGAGCACCACCGCAACGACCGCCACGCCGGGGAAGGTGGTCAGCCACCAGGCGGTTGAAAGATAGTTGCGCCCTTCGGCAATCAGCAGCCCCCATTCCGGGATGGGGGGCGGAGTGCCGTAGCCGAGGAAGCTCAGGGTGGAGAGCGCGAGGATCGCCTGGCCGAACTGCAGGGTGGCGAACGCCAGCACCGCGGTCAGCGAATTCGGCAAAATATGTCGCCAGAAGACGGCGAAGAAGGTCCCGCCGCTGCCGTAAGCCGCCTCGACATAATCGCTATGGCGCACGCGAACCACCTCCGCCCGCGCCAGGCGGGCAAAGCTGGCAATCGCGGCGACGCCAACGGCCACGGCGGTGTTGACGGTGCCGAAGCCGAGGATAATGATCACCGTAAGCGACAGCAGCAGCGAAGGGATCGCCAGCAGAACGTCAACCAGCCGCATCACCACCGACTCCACGCGTCCGGCGGCGGCCCCGGCAAGGGTACCGAGCGCGCTGCCGACGATCAGCCCGATGGCGACCGCCGCCAGCGCCGCGCTGAGGGAGTGCACGGCGCCGTAAACAATTCGCGCCCACAGGTCGCGCCCCAGCTGGTCGGTGCCGAGCCAGTGCCCGGCCTGAGGCGCCAGGCGCTGGGCGCCGGGTATCCCTTCCAGCGGATTCCAGGAGGTAAAAAGCTGCGGCGCGACGGCCAGCAGCGCGGCGGTAACGATGACCGCCCAGGCCAGCCATAGCCCCGGCTGCAGGCGCAGGCTGCGCCGGCTAAACGTCCGGCGGCGGGCGGCGATGGCGTAATCGACCAGACTCATGCAGCACCTCCGGCAAGCGGTTTCAAACGAGGGTCAAACAGCGGCATCAGCAGATCGACCAGCAGGTTAATCAGCACGAAGCCAAGGGCCGAGATCATCACCACCGCCTGCAGCACGGCGATATCCTGATTATTCACCGCCTGCTGGGTTAGCTGCCCGAGCCCGCCGCGGCCAAACACGGTTTCGGTAATGAGCGCGCCGGCGATCAGTTCGCCAAGCAGCAGGCCGGCGATGTTCAGTACCGGCAGCAGGGCGTTACCGATGACGTGTCGCCACAGCACGCCGGTTTCGCTCATTCCTTTGGCCCGGGCGACGGCGACGAACGGCAGCGCGGCAACCTGGTCCATACTACGCAGCAGAATCTGCGCCAGCGGCGCGGAGATGGGCACCGCCACGGCAATAATCGGCAGAATCAGCCCCTGTAGCGGGCTGGGGTTGATCACCGGGATCCAGCGCAGCTGGAAGGAGAACAGCTGAATCAGGGCGATGCCGAGCCAGAAGGTGGGCAGGGAGATAAACAGCACCGGCAGCGATTGCAGGGCGTTGCTCAGCCAGCGTAACCCCGGCAGCCGCGCGGCGAAGGCGAGGGTAAACGCCAGCGCGATCGCCGCGATAAAGGCCGGAAACGCGAGGCTCAGGGTTTGCGGAAGATTGCTGGCGAGCAGCGCGTTGACCGCGATCCCCGCCTGCAGCGAGTAGCCAAAATCTCCGCGCAGCATCGCCAGCAGGCTGTGCACATACTGTCGCCACAGCGGGCTATCGGCGCCGTAGGCGAGGCGCATTTCGGCAATTTGCGCCGGGCTGAGGCCAAGATCCGGATTCTGGAACTTGATCAGCACCGCATCGCCCGGCAGAACCTGCAGCAGCACGAAGGAGAGGGTAAACGCCGCCCACAGCACCAGTAAACCCTGGCCCAGCCGGCTTAGAAGATAGCGGCTCATCGTCGGCTCCTTAATGCTTTTCGAGCCACGCGCCGTAGAACGACGGGCGGCCAACCGCTTCAAAACTGACGCCTTTCACCCATTTCGCCCCGGCAAACACCTGCGGCTCTTCAAAGATCGGGATCACGTAGGCGTTATCCAGCAGATAGCGCTGGGCGTCGCCGGTGAGCTGCAGGCGCTTCTGCGCATCAACTTCGGCAGAAATGGCGGTGAGCAGGGCGTTGAGCTTATCGTCGCGGAAGCTCTGCACCTTGTCGCTGGAGCCGCCTTTTTGCAGCAGAGCATCGCGGTTGCCCGGGAAGAACATGCTTTTCACCACGTCCGGGTCGGCGCGACCGACCTCGGAAACGGTGAGCGGCGTTTTCAGCGGATCGAGGTTATCGAGGGTCCGGCTGCCGGCGTCTCCGGCCTTGACGCTGAGCGCCACGCCGACCTGCCGCCACTGTTGAGCAACCAGCTGCAGCACCTCTTTATTTTGCGGCTGCGGCAGCGATTCATAGACCGTTAGCGCCAGCCGCTGGCCATCTTTGGCCCGAATACCGTCGGCGGCCGTTTTCCAGCCCGCTTCGTCCAGCAGGGCGTTGGCCTTCGCCGGGTCGAAGGTTAGCCTGTCGCTGAGGTTGACATAACCCGCCGCCGAGCTGGCGATGGCCGACGTGGCCTGCGGGTAGTTGGCGGAAAACAGCGTTTCGACGACCTGCTTCGCGTTAGTGGCATGCAGCAGCGCCTGGCGAACGCGCAGATCGGAAACCAGCGGGTTATCCGGACGGAAGCTCAGGCTATCGTTCACTCCGCGAGTCGGCGCGGCGTAGATCGTAAAGCCCTGGTCGGTGGCCTGCTTTTCGTCGTAGGCCTGAACCTGGCGGATAAAGTCGGCCTGGCCCGCCAGCAGCGCGCCGATGCGCACGCTATCTTCCGGGGTGACGATAAAGGTAATACCGTCGAGGTTCGCCGGCCCCTGCTGCGGCAGGTTTTTTGGCCCCCACCGGTAATCTTTGCGGGCAACCAGCGTCAGCTCGCGGCCCGGTTTTTCATCTTTAACGCTGAACGGGCCGGAGCCGATAATATTGCGCGCGTCGCCGAGCTCTTCGAAGTTGCGCTGCAGCGTGCTAAGCGACACCAGCCCGGAGCCGATGGTCGCCGTGCCCTGCAGGAAGCCAGGGGAGGGCTTTTTGAAATAGAACTTTACCGTCAGCGGGTCGATGACCTCGCTACGATCGTAGTTGTTTATCACCTCCGAGACCGGCAGGCGGTGGGCCTTATTCCCCAGCCCGTAGGTATCAAAGTTTTTGGCAACCGCGTTGGCGTCCAGCGGAGTGCCGTCGGAGAAGGTGACGCCGGGGCGTAGCCTGAACGTATATTCGGTTTTGTCGGCGTTAGTGCTCCAGCTCTCGGCAATCCACGGCTCGACCTCTAAGGTTTTGGGGTTCTGCCAGGTCAGCTTATCGGTGATCTGGTTGAGGATCCCGCCGTTAGGATAGAAGCCCCCGGCGGGCGGATAAAGGTTGGTATGCGGCTGCTGCTCAAGATAAATTAAGGTGCCGCCTTTAACCGGCGTATCGGCGGCCCAGGCTGAAAAGGCGCCTGATAAAAAAAGTGCTGCCAGCGCGGGCAGACGAAAACGGCTTTGCATGGTGAATTCCTTTGTTATCTATTGTGTTGTCATCATCCGGCGCGGTTATTGACAAAGGAACGAAGCATTTGCGCTAAGCATGTGCATAAAAAGCATTAATACCTGGGATAATTCAAACTGCGCCTGCGTTGACGGCAGTCACTTACTTAGGGAATTCTCTCCTGGCCGCCTTGGTGCCGGGTTAATTTTATTTTTTTTCGGCTGGCACTAATCTCATAATTTGATAAAAAGATTGAGATGATACTTAAGGTTGATAAATTAATGGCCGACAAATGAATGTCGCTAAACGGGAAAAGGGTAATGCTGAAATATTTACTGGGGCTGGCGGTGGTGTTATTGACCGGCTGCACCGCGGCGCCGAATTTACCGCCGACCGATACCATAACGAAAGTTAAGCCGATCTCGGCCGGTATTATTGCGGTGTCCAATAAATACACCTATCGGTTTTATCGGGACGGCGCCCCGCAGGAGTATCAGCGCTATAACACCTTCTACCAGCGTTTTAATAAAGTCGCCGCGGGCGTGCGGGTAAACTTTGCGGTTAAGCAACATGAGGTGGTGGCGGAATATCTGGTGGTGCTTGATAAACGTAAACTGGACGCAGCGCAGCAGACGATATTAACCAATGAATATAAAGCGACGGCGCTGGATAGTGAACATCTCGGCGTGTTGTTTAAAGCTTCCGGCTACTGGACGGCAGGGAATCCGAACGAGCTTGAAGAGTCCTGGCGACTCTCCAGCCCGGTGGTGGTGTCGATCAACGATCGGACGCAAACTCTTTCTACCCTCGGAACCATCGCGCTGATCCCGCTGGTGCCGCTATTTCCGCTGTACATGATGTACGGCTGCGCGACCGGGCCGTGCGTATAGCCTGAGCAGACGCCTCTCCCTGATTCGGAAGAGGCGCAAAGATCAGCGACGGAAGTCGATAACCATACGGCCGCGGATCTGCCCCTGTTCCATCTCTTTAAAGATGGCGTTGATATCGCCCAGCGGGCGCAGCGTCACTTTTGGCACCACTTTCCCTTCGGCGGCAAACTGGAAGGCCTCAATCAGATCCTGACGGGTACCCACCAGCGAACCCACCACTTCGATACCGTCCAGCACCAGACGCGGAATGTCGAGGCTCATGGCTTCCGGCGGCAGGCCAACGGCCACCACGCGGCCACCGGCGCGCACGGCGTCGACGGCAGAGTTGAACGCGGCCTTCGCGACGGCGGTCACCACGGCGGCATGGGCGCCGCCGGTCTTCTCCTGAATAACCTTCGCCGCGTCTTCGCTGCGGGAGTTGACGGTCAGGTCGGCGCCCATCTCTGCGGCCAGCTTCAGCTGCTCATCGTTGACGTCGATGGTGATAACTTTGGCATTGAAGACGTTTTTCGCATACTGCAGCGCCAGATTGCCCAGGCCGCCAAGGCCGTAAATCGCGATCCACTGGCCCGGCTTGACGTGGGAGACTTTCACCGCTTTGTAGGTCGTTACGCCGGCGCAGGTGATGCTGCTGGCGGCCGCGGAGTCGAGGCCATCCGGGACTTTTACCGCGTAGTTGGCGGTGACGATACACTCTTCCGCCATGCCGCCGTCAACGGTATAGCCGGCGTTTTTTACCGAGCGGCAGAGCGTTTCGTTGCCGCTGTTACAGTAATCACAGTGGCCGCAGCCTTCAAAGAACCATGCCACGCTGGCGCGATCGCCGGGTTTCAGTGAATTTACGCCGGGACCGACCTGCAGAACCACGCCGACGCCCTCATGCCCGAGGATAACGCCGGTTTTATCACCAAAATCGCCGTTTTTGACGTGCAGGTCGGTGTGGCAGACGCCACAGCAGTCCATTTTCAGCAGCGCTTCGCCATGTTGCAGGGGACGCAGCGTTTTTTCCGTTACATTGACCTGATGATCGTGAGTGACAACGGCAGCTCTCATGTTTTCTCCTTGATATTAGTGACAAATCACGTCGTGTTCTTTGTGAATAATACTCATTAAGGATTAACTATTGTGCCGTTAAATGCAATTTTTGTAGTGAAAAGTGTGGTTTAAATCAGGCGGTGTGGCTAAAAGGACGTTTTTTGCTCAATATTATAGCTGTTAATATTTATGCCATGAATCGGTCATATTCCTTTCATTGCTTACCGGCAGGCTGTTATTGGACAATTTCTTATAACAACAGAGTGATAACCCAATGCATCTGGTAAAAAACATCATCGCCGCAACGCTGCTCTTCTCCGCCGCCGCTCAGGCCGATAACGTGCTGGATTTCCCGCAGCCGGAAAACAATCCGGAGGAGTTTTACGCGGTCACCGAAATTCCCGCCGGCGGCATTATCAAATATGAAACTGACGCCAAAACCGGGTTTATCATCGCCGATCGTTTCCAGTCGATGCCGGTGGCTTATCCGGCCAACTACGGTTCGCTGACCCAGTCGCTGGCCGGTGATGGCGATCCGCTTGATGTGGTGTTCTATACCCGCGCGCCGATGGCGCCCGGAACCTTGATTAAGCTGCGGGCGATTGGCGTGCTGAAGATGATCGATGGCGGTGAGAAGGACGATAAAATCATCGCCGTGCCGGCCAGCAAAATTGATCCGACTTATGACGATATTAAAAGCATCAGCGATCTGCCGAAAATGGAGCAGGAGCGTCTGCAGGCCTTCTTCCGGGTTTATAAGCAGCTGCCGGATGGCCGTAAAAAGGTGGAGCTGAACGGCTTTAACGATGCCGAGACGGCGAAACAGGAAATTAAACAGGCATGGGATGCCTGGAAAGCGAAAAAGCCGCAGTAACCGGCTAAACGAAGCCCGGCTCAGGCTTGACGCCGCGAGCCGGGCTGGTTTGGTTTTAACTCAGTCGGGCATTAATTTCTGCGATCTCCTTACGCCACTGCGCCTGCTGCTGCGGTTTCTGATGCTTCGGCTTACGCGCAAGATCTTCAGCCAGGCGCTGTTCCAGGCTAATCAGCCGTTCCAGCAGCGCATCGCCGTCCTCTGCGGGCGTTGCCGCCGCCGGCACCTGCGCTGGCCGTTCGCACTGGCCGGTAACATTCCGCAGCCGCGCATAGACCTCGTCGACGTCGTGCCATTCGCTGAGGCCCTGGTCGTCGATCAGCCAGAAGCGGTTACAGCTTCTGGCGATCAGCTGACGGTCATGGCTGACCAGCAGCAGGCCGCCGGGATAGTCCCGCAGCGTAGCCGCCAGCGCCTCTTTGCCTTCCATATCAAGATGGTTGGTGGGCTCATCTAACAGCAGCAGGCTATAGCGCGCCAGCGACAGCCCGACAAACAGCAGCCGGGAGCGTTCGCCTCCGCTCAGGGTGCTGACCTTCTGCCCGTGACGGGCCCAGCCGAAGCCGGCGGAAATCAGCGCGCGCTTACGCGCCTCCGGGGCCGGCGCAAAGGCTTCAAGCGCCTCCAGCAGGCTGTGGCTATCGGCCAGCTGATGCAGCGTCTGATCATAGTAACCCGGGCTGAGGCGGGGGTGCAGACGTAGCCCGGCGTCTGGTGCCGCCTGCTGCAGTTGCCGCCACAGCAGGCGCAGCAGCGACGATTTTCCGCCGCCGTTGCGGCCCATTATTGCGACCCGATCGCCGCTTTTCAGCCGCGCCAGCCCGGTGGTGAACAGGGCGGGCAGCCCCGGCGCCGGCGGGACCGGTAGTCGTTCCATTTCCAGCAGACGGTCGGCCTGCACCGCGTCGCCATGCAGCGCCAGCCGCCACGGCGTCCCGGCGGTCACGCTGGTTTGACTCTCCTTGAGACGCAGCACCTGTTTTTCCATCTGTTTGGCTTTGCGCGAGAGATCTTCGTTGTCATAGACCTGCCCCCAGGTAGCTAACCGCCTGGCGCTGGCGGCGACGCGGTCGATCTCCTTTTGCTCGGCCTTATGGCGCAGGGCGTCGCTTTCATCCTGCTCCTGCAGCGCCCGGCGAGCCGCGCTGCAGGGGAGAGAGAAGGCGTGCAGGCTGCTGTCGCGCAGGATCCAACTGGTATTAGTTACAGCATCCAGTAAGAGATTGTCGTGCGACACCACGACGAAGCTCCCCTGCCAGGTTTGCAGGAAGCTTTCCAGCCACAGCAGGGTTGGCAGGTCGAGATGGTTGCCGGGTTCATCAAGCAGCAGCAGATCTGGCTGCTGAATCAGGGCCCGCGCCAGCAGCAGCCGGGTATGCTGGCCGCCGCTGAGGTTGGCCGCCTGCTGCCCGAAGCTGGCGGCGCCAAAGCCCATTTCGGCCAGCAGGCGCTCCGCCTGCCAGCGATGGTTTTCGCGACCCGCAGCGGGGAGGCGAGCCAGTACCGCCTGCACCAGCGATTGCGCTAATACCGCCTCCGGCAGATGCTGCTCCACGCGGGCCAGCAGGCAATGGTTAGCCAGCGCCACGCGGCCGGAATTGGGCGTAAGCGTACCGTCGAGTACCTGCAGCAAGGTGCTTTTCCCGCAGCCGTTATAGCCCATCAGGCCGATGCGGTCGCCTTTTTTGAGGGTAAAAGAGAGATCGTTGAATAACGGGCCAAATGCCGTTTCAACGTACAGCGATTGTGCGGTTAAGAGTGTGCTCATTGTGACTTACTCAAGAGTTACAGGCATGAGAATGCCTCGTCAAACATCGCTGACGATAACCCGGTAAGCCCGAGGGAAGGGAATTAAGGTTTGGTTTCTTCGCTCAAGCTAAAGTTATCGCAGCACGATACCGATAACGCTTGAGGGGGTACGATCGCCAAATGTATGTGAAAAAATAAACATTTCACAGTACAGCATGGGGTCCTCCTTTTTTATTCAGTTAGTTGACAGGTGCAGGCAGTGTAGAAGGAGAACGTCGATTTAGCTAGCGGCTAAATCCAGGAGGGATGCGGGGCAAAAAAGCGGGCCCCGTAGAGGCCCGCCGCGTTCGCCGTTATCCAGATGGCGTGTCGCTTGTCGAGACCAATCGCGATTAAATCGACGTCCGACGGTAGTTGCGATACTCCGGCTGCCAGAAGTTATCGCTGATCGACTGCAGCAACGCCTCAGCGGAGGTTTTCACCGCCACGCCCTGTTCCTGAGCGACTTTACCAACCGCAAAGGCGATAGCGCGCGACACGGTCTGAATATCCTTCAGCTCCGGCAGCACCGGGCCTTCGCCGTTGTTCACCAGCGGGGAGTGCTTCGCCAACGTTTCGCTGGCGGCCATCAGCATATCCTCGGTGACCCGCGAGGCGCCGGAGGCGATGACCCCGAGACCAATTCCGGGGAAGATATAGGAGTTATTGCACTGGGCGATCACGTACTGCTTGCCTTTCAGCGTCACCGGCGCAAACGGGCTGCCGGTGGCGACCAGCGCTTCGCCGTCGGTCCAGCTAAGAATGTTCTGCGGCGTCGCTTCCACCCGGGAAGTGGGGTTCGACAGCGGCATCACGATCGGCCGCGGGCAGTGCTTATGCATTTCGCGAATAATTTCTTCGGTGAACAACCCCGGCTGGCCGGAAACGCCGATCAAAATATTGGGCTTGACGTTGCGCACGACGTCCAGCAGAGAGAGAACGTCGCTGGTGGTATCCCACTGCTGCAGGTTTTCCCGCTTCTGCACCAGCTTGCTCTGAAACGGCAGCAGGTTCGGCATCGCGTCGGTGAGCAGACCGAAGCGATCGACCATAAAGACGCGCTGGCGCGCGGCCTCTTCACTTAGGCCTTCACGCTGGATCTGGGCGACGATCTGCTCGGCGATACCGCAGCCGGCGGAACCGGCGCCGAGGAAGACAATTTTCTGTTCGCTCAGCTGGCTGCCGGCACCGCGGCTGGCGGCGATCAGCGTACCCACGGTGACCGAAGCGGTGCCCTGGATATCATCGTTGAACGAGCAGATTTCATTCCGGTAGCGGTTAAGCAGCGGCATGGCGTTCTTCTGCGCAAAGTCTTCAAACTGCAGCAGAACGTCCGGCCAGCGATGCTTAATGGCCTGGATAACGTCATCAACGAACTGATAGTACTCGTCATCGGTGATACGCGGGTGACGCCAGCCCATATACAGCGGATCGTCGAGCAGCTGCTGATTGTTGGTTCCGACGTCCAGCACCACGGGCAGCGTGTAGGCCGGGCTGATCCCGCCGCAGGTGGTGTACAGCGACAGCTTCCCGATAGGGATACCCATTCCGCCGATGCCCTGATCGCCAAGGCCCAGGATACGCTCACCGTCGGTGACCACGATCACCTTAACGTTGTGGTTAGGCACGTTTTGCAGGATATCGTCGAGGTTATGTCGGTTCTGGTAGGAGATAAATACGCCACGGGCGCGGCGATAGATCTCGGAGAAACGTTCGCAGGCGGCGCCGACCGTCGGGGTATAGATGACCGGCATCATCTCTTCAAGATGGTTGCCAATCAGGCGATAAAAGAGCGTTTCGTTGGTGTCCTGAATATTACGCAGGTAAATGTGCTTGTCGATCTCGGTTTTGAATCCCTGATACTGGATCCACGCGCGCTCGGCCTGCTCTTCGATGGTTTCGACCACTTCCGGCAGCAGGCCCAGCAGGTTGAAGCTGCTGCGCTCTTCGATGCTGAAGGCGCTACCTTTGTTAAGAAGCGGAAACTCAAGCAGGACGGGACCCGCGTAGGGGATGTACAGGGAACGGTTTTTTTTATGGGTGAATTGCATCGCACTAACTCCTTGATAATCGCATCAGGCCCGGCGCGGCGATAGACGGGCGGGCTGGCATGGAATGCAGCGGGCAGAGTATAGAGCAGTTGCTGTTAAAGAGGGGAGATAGTGCTAAAAAAACACCATCCTGGCAAAAGGACGGTGTTTTTATCATCACTCAGTCGAGAAATTAGCCGGCGCGGCGTTTGCGGCCGGTGGCATGCGCGTGGTTGATGGTGGTTTCCACATCGCCGTCCAGCACCACTTTTTTCTGCTGGGACAGCTTATAGTTCAGACCGAGAAGATGACGTGCCTGATGGTTCGATTTCATTCTTACTCCTTAATCCACTTCTGTTTCAAGGACAAGCCCGGCGAAACCGGACGAAATATAACCCTAACGGCGGCCCGTTAACCGAACCGCGCTATCTATGGTGGGCTATATTTTCACCAATGGCAACCTCATGTTCGCGGATTAGGAACAGTCTGCGCTTACCACTTCATCTCGCCGGTGTTTACCTTAGCGCTAAGCTCCAGCGAGCTCTCTTCCGCAAGTTTCGGCCAGTGCTGCTTCATCTCTTTAATCACGCCGGCTGAATCCTTATGGTTCTTCAGCGCCTGCTCAAACTGCTGCAGATAGTCGCGGGTAAAGAGGATCGCGCGGTCGCCTGCCGGCGGCGTGCCGAGATAGTGCCCCGGAATTACCTGCTGCGGATGCAGCGCGGCCATATCGTCGAGGGTTTTGCGCCACTGCAGGCGGCTTTCAGCGGTCTGGGTATCGGCGGTCCAGACGTGCATATTCCAGGCGACGCCGGTACCGCCCAGAATGGCCTTGTTACCCGGGATCCACACGAAGGCGGCGTAGCCGTTCGGCTCGCGGATTTCGACCTTCTCGCCGTCGATGGTAAAGGTGCTGGCTTCAATGACCTGCGGAGCATAGACCTGCTGCGGGGCGCCGTCTTTCATCTGCGGACCCCAGTAGGCCAGCTTCGCGGCTTTAGTGGCGTTAATGTGATTAACCACTTCCTGCGTCGCGACAATTTTTGCCTGCGGGAAGGCTTTAACCAGCGGCTCAAGGCCGAAGTAGAAATCCGGGTCGCCGGAGGTGATCACAATCCGGCTCAGCTTCTTGCCGTTTTTGCGGATCATCTCAACCAGCTTCTCGCCGTCCTTGATGCTGAACTGGGCGTCAAACAGCACCGCTTCGTGGGGGCCGGACGCCAGCGTTGAGTTGACGGCGAAAATCCCTTTATCCTGCGGGTTGTAGGTTTGCAGCTGCAGCGGTGCGGCGAAGGCGGCGCTGCTGAACAGGGCAGTGGCGATGGCAAGAGTCGATAGTTTCATGATTGTTTTCTCAATGTCGGGTGAATAACGCTATTTTACGCATTTCCCGATTTGCGAAAATTCCTGAAAAAAGAGATGCTGAGTTTCATAAATCGTGCAGATGGAAACGACGTATGGATCGCATTATCGCCGCCAGGGTATATATCCGCATTTGCGAGCTGGGCAGCCTCAGCGCCGCGGCGCGGGCGCTGGGCATGTCGCGGCCGATGGTCAGCCGCTATCTTGAGCAGATGGAGCACTGGGCCGGAAGCCGCCTGATCCACCGCTCCACGCGCAGGCTAACGCTTACCGCCGCCGGGGAGAAGGTGCTGCAAAAAACCCGCAGCCTGACGCAGCTGTCGGACGAAATTGCCGGGCAGACCGAGCGGGCGGTGCCCAGCGGTACGCTGCGGGTGGCCTGCGCCCACTTTACCGCCATGCAGCTCATTTCCCCGCTGCTGCCGGATTTTCTTGCCCGCTATCCGCAGCTGCGGCTTGAGCTGGATATCAACAACCATCCGGTCAGCCTGATCGGCGAACGCATCGACGTGGCAATCCGCATCACCGATAACCCGGAGCCGGGAGCCATCGCCCGCCGGCTGGGGGTCTGCCGATCGGTGCTCTGCGCCTCGCCGCGCTGGCTGCAGCTGAACGGACAGCCGCAGACGCCTGACGACCTGAGCCGGCACAACTGCCTGCATTACAGCCATTTCGCCACCCAGACCTGGCAGTTTATCTCGCCTGAAGGGGAGAGCGCCGCGGTGGCGGTATCGGGAAATTTAAGCGCCGGGATCTCCTCCCTGCTGCTGGAGGCCGCGGTGGCCGGCTGCGGTATTGCGATGCTCCCCGAGCTTGAGGCGCAGCGCGCGCTGAGCGGCGGGGCGCTGAAGCAGATACTGCCCGGCTGGACGCCGAAGCCGCTGAGCGTTTTCGGTCTCTATCTCTCGCGCGACTACCAGCCCAGCGCGCTGCCGCTGTTTCTCGACGACATTCAGCAGCGTCTGGCGCAGCCTGCGAACGGCTAGCATTTTTCACTAAAGGAATGGAACGATGATGATATTCAGAACGATGCAGGAGGCCGACTATGCGGCCTGGCTCGCCTACTTTATCCCTGATTACGCCGCCGAAATTGCTGAGAACTATGGTCTTTCCGCTCAGGACGCCCGGGCTCAGGCGCAGCAGGAGATCGCCGAGAGTCTCCCCGACGGCGCGAGCACGCCGGGCCAGGTGTTACTCTGCCTGATTGAACGCGTCGGGGATGCAGAGCAGCACGTTGGCTACCTGTGGTACAAGCCGGACGCCAAAATGCGCTCCGCCTTTATTTGCGACTTTTATATTCACGCCGCGAGTCAGGGGAAGGGGCTGGGCAAACAGGCGATGGCGGCGCTGGAAAACGATCTCAGGCAGCAGGGGTTTGTGCAGATAAAGCTGCGGGTCGCCGGAGATAACGCGCGCGCCCGCCGCCTGTACGAGGCCAGCGGCTTTGGGGTAACCGGCGTCAATATGAGTAAGAATATCGGCGCCGGAACGTGGGGCAAAATGACGACGGGAGGTAAATGACGCAGGCCGAATCCGCCATCCGCTCCTATACTTAATCCTTTAACGTCAAAAAAGGAGCGAATCCATGGCAATTCATAAGAAAGGTCAAGCGCACTGGGAAGGGGATCTGAAAAGCGGTAAAGGAACCGTCTCAACGGAGAGCGGGGCGCTGAACCAGCAACCTTATGGCTTCAACACCCGCTTTGAAGGCGTCAAGGGCACCAACCCGGAAGAGCTTATCGGCGCGGCCCACGCGGCCTGCTTCTCAATGGCGCTATCGCTGATGCTGGGTGAAGAAGGGTATACGCCAACCTCGATTGATACGGTCGCCGTCGTGACCCTCGATAAATCCGCCGGCGGCTTCGCCATTACCAAAGTGGCGCTCCAGAGTCAGATCGTCCTGCCGGGTATTGCCGATGCGGCGTTCGAAAGCATCATTCACAAAGCGAAAGCGGGCTGCCCGGTTTCGCAGGTGCTCAATGCCGAAGTGAGCCTGGAATATCAGCTCAATCCGTAAACGCGCTTCCCGCCACAGCGTGCCCGCGACCTGCGGGCACAACGTATTTTGCCTGAAAGCCGCTGCCGGCAAATGAGTCCGGCGTTAAATAATGGTATGTTTTGTCTGTTACGCAAAGGAACAGGCACAGTAATGACCAGCATACGCGGCATGATTGAAGCGCAGGTATTGGGTTTAACCGGCATGGCGCTGAAAGAGATTGATTTTGAACACCCGCCCGGCGAACCGGGGCTGTTTGGCCCACGCTCGGCTATCTGGCCGGTGCACGGCGATTTTACCTCTATGCTCTGCGGCGGTATCAGCGCGCTGCTTCTGCAGATGCTCCACCCGCTGGCGCTGGCCGGCGTCTGGGATCACTCTAACTTCCGCGAAGACATATTTGGCCGCCTGCGGCGCACCAGCCAGTTCATTTCTGCGACCACCTTTGGCACCACCGCGGATGCCGAGCGGCTGATCGCGAAGATAAAGGATATTCATCTGCGGGTGAGCGGGCGGGATCGGGACGGCACGCCGTACGAAGCCAGCGATCCGGCGCTGCTAACCTGGATACACGTTGCCGAGTGCAGCAGCTTTATGGCCTCGCATTTGCGCTACCGGCGAACCGTGGTGAGCGAAGCGCGCCAGGAGCAGTATTTCGCGGAGGCCGGAGAGATTGCCCGCCGCCTCGGCGCGCGGGATATTCCCGTCACGCCGCGGCAGGTGGCGGAGTATTTGCAGGATATGCGTCCGCGCCTGCGCTGCGACGAACGCACTCAGGAGGTCGCCCGGGTGCTGTTTGCCACCCGCCTGCCAGGGAAGCTGAGCCAGCCCGTTGGCCGGCTGATGATGCGCGCGGGGGTCGATCTTCTGCCGCCCTGGGCGCAGGAGATGCTCTCCCTCAGGATGAGCCGCCTGCAGCGGCAGTCCACGCGGCTGGCGGTGCACGGCATTGCCCGCGTGCTGCGCGCCTCGGTGCGTAACGGCGCCTGGCACTGCGCGATGCGCCGGATGAACGGCGGCGTTTTGTAACCCGCCGGCCCGCTCCACGGCGTGCTGATAATTAACCCTATTAATAGAGCGGTAATTAGCTCTGCCGCTTTATTACTGCGGGGAGCGCGGTTCCGCATATTGCCGGACAAATAAAAAGGGACCATAATTAGCGGGCCATTAATCCATCGCTTATTAGTGGTAAATAATTAACGCATTGTCGTGTTGGTGCTCAATAAAATAAGCCAATGGCGTAATAGATAATATTAAGCCATGCCCAATGGCGTTCATCAGGAAGTAATACAATGATTATCCGACCAGAACAACACTGGTTTCTCCGTCTGTTTGACTGGCATGGCTCGGTGCTGTCAAAAATCGTCTTTCGCCTGCTGCTCAATGTGCTGATGTCGATTATCGCGATTATTAGCTATCAGTGGTACGAGCAGCTGGGGATCCATTTAACCGTCGCCCCGTTTAGCCTGCTGGGGATCGCTATCGCGATTTTTCTCGGCTTTCGCAACAGCGCCAGCTACAACCGCTTTGTCGAGGCGCGTAACCTGTGGGGAACGGTATTAATTGCCGAGCGCACGCTTATGCGCCAGCTAAAAAATATTCTGCCCGCCGCCGCAGAAACGCATAAAAAAATAGCCAGCTACCTGATTGCCTTTAGCTGGAGCCTGAAGCACCAGCTGCGTAAAACCGATCCCAGCGCCGATCTTTATCGTCTGCTGCCGCGCGATGTGGTGACGGAAATTATCGCCAGCTCGATGCCAACTAACCGGATTCTACTGCTGGTGGGGCATGAGTTAGGCCAGCTGCGCGAAGCGGGGAAGATCAGCGATATCACCTACGGCCTGATGGATAATAAGCTCGATGAGCTGGCGCACGTGCTGGGCGGCTGCGAACGTTTAGCGACGACGCCGGTGCCTTTTGCCTACACCCTGATTTTACAACGTACCGTCTATCTGTTTTGCACGCTGCTGCCTTTTGCGCTGGTTGGCGATCTGCACTACATGACGCCATTTGTCTCGGTCTTTATCTCCTACACCTTTTTGTCATGGGATTCGCTGGCGGAAGAGCTGGAGGACCCGTTCGGCGTCGCCGCCAACGATCTGCCGCTCAACGCGATGTGCAATACCATCGAGCGCAATCTGCTGGACATGACCGGCCAGCATCCGCTGCCGGAAAAAGTTCAGCCCGACCGGTACTACAATCTGACCTGATCCACCGCAGGCTGCTAATGTTAAATAAGTTAAATCTAATGCGTGATAGATAACATTGATTATACAGCTTAGGTCCTGATTGTTATTCTTTCGTTAACAAAACCCTCGCCGGCGTCGGGTATCAGCCACACGTCGGCGAGCGGCCATAAAAATAGTGCCGATCGCTCTGATAAGGCTATCTGACGCACGCATTTACCTGCATATCGACGGTGCATTCAGGAGTTAGCATGAACAAGAAAAGACGCGCAGTGCCGGGGGTTCATCCCTATGACGGCCCGGCCGGCGGCTGGGGCGCATTGAAAGCCACCGCAATCGCCGTTCGCACCCAGATGGATGCCCTTGATGCCCCCGCGACGCTGCTGCGCACCAATCAGCCGGACGGTTTTGACTGCCCGGGCTGCGCATGGCCGGATAAAGAACACAAATCGACCTTCCAGTTTTGCGAGAATGGCGCCAAGGCGGTGACCTGGGAAGCGACCAGCAAGCGCGTCACTGCCGAATTTCTGGCGGCCAATACGGTAAGCTCCCTGCTGGCGAAAAGCGATTTTGAGCTGGAGGGCTACGGTCGCTTAACCGAACCGCTGGTCTACGATCGCGCCAGCGACACGCTGCGTCCGGTCTCCTGGGACCGCGCCTTCGCGCGGATCGGCGAGATTGTCAGCCGCATGCAGCCGGATGAGGTTGAATTTTACACCTCCGGACGCGCCTCCAACGAAGCCGCCTGGCTGTTCCAGCTGTATGCCCGCGAGCTGGGCACCAACAACTTCCCGGACTGTTCCAATATGTGCCACGAGGCAACCAGCGTCGGGCTGCCGCAGTCCATTGGCATTGGGAAAGGGACGGTTTCGCTGGATGATTTTGACAAAACCGAGCTGGTCATTTCCATCGGTCACAACCCGGGAACCAACCACCCGCGGATGATGGGAACCCTGCACGAACTGTCCCGGCGCGGCGTGCCGATTATTGTCCTCAATCCGCTAAAGGAGAGGGCGCTGGAGCGTTTTGCCGACCCGCAGAACGTGATCGAAATGGCGACCTATAGTTCAACCAACATTGCCTCGACCTATTTCCAGGTCAAGGCCGGCGGCGATGCCGCGGCGCTGAAGGGGATTGCCAAAGCGCTGCTGCAGATGGATGACGATCTGGATAATGTCCTCGACAGCGCATTTATTGCCGAACATACGCAGAACTTTCCGGCCTTTGCCCAGGATTTGCGCCTGACCAGCTGGCACGATATCGAACGTGAGTCGGGCCTGACCCGCGACGACCTGCAGCGCGTTGCCGCGGCCTATGCCAAATCCAACGCCACCATCGTCACCTACGGCATGGGGATCACCCAGCATAACAAGGGCACCTCAAACGTCCGCCTGATCGCCGACCTGCTGCTGATGCGCGGCAATATCGGCAAGCCGGGGGCCGGGATCTGTCCGCTGCGCGGGCACTCCAACGTGCAGGGCAACCGTACCGTCGGCATTACCGAAAAGCCGAGCGCCAGCTTCCTCGCCAACCTGCAGCGAGAGTTCGGCTTTGTTCCGCCGCAGGCGCATGGGCACGACGCGGTGAAAGCGCTGGAGGCGATGATTGAGGGGAAATCGAAGGTGCTGCTCTGTCTGGGCGGCAATTTTGCCGTCGCCATGCCCGATCATCAGCGGGCCTTCCCGGCGATGCAGGGGCTGGAGCTGAGCGTACACGTTGGCACCAAGCTCAACCGCTCGCACCTGCTGATGGCCAAAGAGACCTATATTCTGCCCTGTCTCGGACGCACCGAGCTCGACCTGCAGGAAAGCGGCCGTCAGTCGATTACCGTTGAGGATTCGATGTCGATGGTTCACGCGTCGTCGGGCAAGCTGAAGCCGGCCTCGGCGCAGCTGCGTTCCGAACCGGCCATTGTGGCCGGGATGGCGATGGCGACGCTGGCGAACAGCAAAGTTGACTGGCTGGCGCTGGTGGCAAACTACGATCGCATCCGCGAGCTGATTGAACGCACCGTTCCCGGCTTTGAAAACTACAATCAGCGCATTCGTCATCCGGGCGGTTTCCGCATGCCGCTGCCGCCGACCGAGCGAATCTGGCCGACGCCAACGGGAAAAGCGATGTTCTCGGTTTTCGACGGCGTTCATGAAAACGTGCAGGTGGACGGAGAGGACGTTATGCGTCTGGTGACGCTGCGCAGCCACGATCAGTACAACACCACGATTTATGCCCTCGATGACCGCTATCGCGGAGTCTTCGGCCGCCGCGACGTGCTGTTTATGAACGAGCAGGACATGGAAAATATGGGGCTGGAGCACGGCGACCGGGTTGATATCAGTACTGCGCTGCCGGACAGCCACCAGCGGCTTGAGAACATTACGGTGGTGGCCTACAGCATTGCGCCGGGCACCGTGGGCGCCTATTACCCGGAGGCTAACGTCCTGGTTCCGCTAAACTATCTTGATCAAGAGAGCGGCACGCCGTCCTACAAATCGGTGCCGATTCGCCTGACGCTGCGCTCGAAAGAGATCCTGCCGCTTGCGGGTATGCGCTAATACCTCCCGCACTCCGTCGCCGGCGACCGCTGGCGACGAGGCCCCATCAGCGCGGCGTCAGGTTTGGCGACACCGCGGCGAACATCTTCCGGTCTTAAAATAACATTTGGCTAACATATTTGGGCTACAATAGCGCTCTGTATCGCGTTAGCGCGCCTTCAGGCGCGGGCGCAAATAGAGTGAATCAATAATGGATATTAAACAGCTCAAGTATCTGATCGCCCTCGATCGAACCCGCCATTTTGGCTAGGCCGCGGCGGCCTGTCATATCACCCAGCCGACGCTATCCATGCGCATTCGCAGCCTGGAAGAGGAGCTGAACCTCGTGCTGATCCAGCGGGGACAGCGCTTCGAGGGGTTTACCCCCGAAGGCGAACGCATTCTGGCGTGGGCGCGGGCGCTGCTTGCCGCCCACGACGGGCTGGAAGCGGAGGCGGCCATTTGCCGCGGGCAAATGGTGGGCCAGCTGCGGGTCGGCATGGTGCCGCTGGCCAGCCTCAATCCGATGCAGCTGATTAAGCCCCTGACGGAGAAGTATCCCGAGCTGCAGTTTAGCCTGCTGTCGCTGACCTCGGAGCAGATTATCGATGGCGTGAGCCGTAATCAGCTCGACCTGGGGATCTGCTACCTGCACCACGTCGATAGCCAGCTGTTTAACGTGCAGTGGCTGCCGGCGACGCGGATGGGGCTGCTGCACGATAAGCGGCATTTTCGCTTCGCGCAGGGGACGCCCGATTGGGAAAACCTGGCTTCTCTGCCGCTCGGTTTCCTCACCAAAGGGATGTACTACCGCGAATCGATCGAGATGAGCTTTAAAGCGAAAGGGCTAACGCCGAAATACGTTTTTGAAAGCGACTCTACCTTTCAGATAATCCAGGCGGTACAGGCGGGGATCTGCTGCGCCATTATGCCGCTCAATAATGGCCTGGAGGAGCTGAGCGACAATCTGGAGATTATCCCGATTGCCGAAACGGAGGTGGATTCGATGCTGGCGCTGATTATGCGCAATAAAGAGCCGGTGTCGTCGCTGGCGGAAAAATGCTTTGCCGATGCGCAGGCGATATTTGGCTAATTCTTTAGCAGAATATAATGTATGAATTAGCGCTCCGAAGAGGCTGGGGCGTTAATTAAGAACATCGCGGAACCGTTGCGTAATTAATGACAGCCGTAGGCGGTTATTCTGCTATAAAGATCCTGGAACGACTCTTCCGTCAGCACATCGCCCCGCAGCACCGAAACGGTAAAATGAAAGAACGGCGTGAAGATGCTATCCATGTCGCTATATTCTTGCTGTTTTAAACCACAGGCGGCATACAGCCTGCCTGCCAGGGTGGTTGACGGGAAACGGGCGATATCAAGCAGCTTCTTCGTAGCGTTCGGAGATGAGACAACCATTACTAGCGCCTGCTCCCCGGCGCTTTTATGCGCGATAAAGCCGTTATAACCGGTGGAGAAATACTGCGAACTGGCGATGGTTTTTACAGCATCAGGTAATTCAATCTTCGCGCTGACTGCCTGAGCCGAGCAAGCTATTAATAGCGTAACCAGTAATTGTACAATGAGGTTTGTTTTTTTAAGCATCGGGCTTGAGCCATAAATAATTCATTGGACATCTATAGCACGCGAAAAAATAGCGATCAATAAATAGCGCTGATTATCCGTTTTGCCATTGATATTTATCAGGTCAGTGAATGTGGGGTTTTTATTATATTGGTGACGGAGGGATTTTATAAATCAGGACACAGGCTCTGCCGTCGCCGCCGGGAGAGATCCGGCGACGCGGCGTGAGGTTAGATTTTTTCCAGGCTGATGCCGCGAGTTTTCGGCCCGAAAATACCGACCGAGAGCATCACCATCAGCATGCTGACCACGATAAAGCCGATCACTCCCGGCGCACCGGCGTATTGCAGAATGATGCCGATCAGGATGCTGGTGATTGCCGTCGACAGGCGGCTGAACGAGTAGCAGAAGCCTACCGCGCGGGCGCGAATATGGGTCGGGAAAACCTCGGCCTGATAGGCGTGATAGCTGATGGTGAGCCAGGCGTTGGACCAGGTGATCATAAACCCGCAAATAACCAGCATCACCGGACTATTTTGTAGTGCGAACAGGGTGCCGAACACCACCGTCATCAGCGCGGAGAGTACGATTTGCCATTTGTTCTCAAAGCGGTGGACAAAGCGGGTGCAGAACAGGCAGCCAATCGGATAGGCGAGGGTAATGAAAAAGGCGTACAGCAGGCTATGGGTAATGCTGGCGCCCTGGCCTGACAGCAGCGCCGGCAGCCAGTTTCCGAAGCCAAAGAAGCCGATAGCCTGGAAGAAGTTCATTACCATCAGCATGATGGTGCGTTGGCGATATTCCGGCGCCCAAATCTCTTTAAAGGTGCCGGTCTGCGTTTTGGTGGTCCCGGGCTGCGTAAGGTGCTGCGGCGAGGGGGCAATACCGCAGCGCTGCTCCATCTCACACATCACCGCGTGCGCATCGTCGTTGCGGCCTTTAACCTCCAGCCAGCGGGCCGATTCCGGCAGCTTCTTGCGGATGACCCAGATAACCAGCGAGCACAGCGCGCCGAAGATAATGACCCAGCGCCAGCCGCTCAGGCCGAACAGGGTGATGGGCACCAGCATCCATGACATCAAGGCGACGGCGGGCACCGAGAGAAACTGAATGAAGAAGGCAAAGGCGAAGGCTTTGTTACGCAGATGGGTCGGAACCCATTCGCTCAGGTAGGTGTCGATGGTGACCAGCTCAATGCCGAGGCCAATGCCAACGAGGAAGCGGAAGAAAATAACCCCCTCCGCGCTGCTCTGAAAGGCCATCAGCAGCGAGAATACGCCGTACCAGGCAAGCGCAAACATAAATGTCAGGCGGCGGCCGAGCTTATCCGCCAGCGGCGCGAGAAGGCTGGCGCCGATAAACAAGCCGAAAAAGGTCGCCGAGGCGAAGGCGGCCTGATCCGATATGCCGAAAACTCCCTGCTCGCCGACATGAAAAATATTCTCTGCCAGCAGGCCGGTGCTGATGTATCCGGTCTGAAAAAGATCGTACAGCTCGAAGAAACCACCGAGCGCCAGCAGGGTGATAAATGACCACAGGCCGAAGGAGGCGGGCAGCGCATCGATACGGCTGGTTAAGCTGGAGTGGGGTTGTCCTGCGGAAGCAAAGGGCGCATCCCCCAGAACGTGGGTGGTAGACATATTATTATTTCCCTCAGAAAAAATGTTCGCCTGCTAATGTTAATTGATTGTTAATAGTTTTAAATTTTTAATCGCCCGCTCTATATCAATTCTTCAGACAGATATCTGGTAAATCGTCTCCGGGTCTGTGGAATACGCTGGTTTTTGGCGGCCGGGCGCGGCAGATTTGAATGAAATGACTAACAGGCCGCTAGCGCAGACTTTCAGAGGGGATGACGGGAGAGGGGACGGGCGTCACGGAGCGTATTTATGACGTTATCGCCGGCGTTCCGGCTTAACCGCCGCCGGCGCTTGCCATTAAGAAAACCGGCGACGGGTCTGGCAGACCCGGAATACCGGCGCATGAAGATGATTAATCCATGCTCATTTCACGCAGACGTTTACTTTAAGCTGATATTATTCTCTTTCGCCCACTTTCTTAATCGTGCGCACGCGTTAGCATACGGGGACGATGTGTTAAATGAGATCATTCGTCCCATTGTCCATTTTGTGTACCAGGGTTTGCCATACAAAATTTCATCGCTGCGCTCATCAATCAGCTGCGTTATTTCATTTTTTACCCTCTGCAGCTCAGCGATTAGCGCGCTATAGCTTAATCCCCTGTAGTCTGCGTAAAACTTTTGCGCCAGAAGACCAAGCTGATTCCATTTATAGCCAGCCTCCGGAAAATCGACAGCCAGCCCTTTGGCGTCAGAAACGATCCACTTTACAACCAGCGCATTCCATCCCAGCAGATACGAAACCAGGTCCCGAACGCTCATCTGGCTGCCTTTGGCGTGGCCATCCATTGCGTTATCCGCAGTAAGTTCTGCCGGTATTGCATGGAGATAGCCCATTAATTTATCGAAGTTTTTATCAATAGCGCTAAGTAATTCAGATTTTGTTTGCGGCACACTCATAAAGAATTCCCTCTCACTCAAGGTTCGGTATCCGGAGCGGTATCAGCGCGCATTAAGATAAGTTTCTGCCGCTCGCGCCCGGCTCATTAAGCGGATAGTAGCGCTGAAAATGAGCCCAGGCGCATGGCGAGGCCGCAAATTTGTGAATGCCGCGCCGTTCTCCAGGTTCTGTGGCCTATTTTCCATCCTTTCGCTGCGGCGGTAGCGCCTGCAGTATTCTGCTGGCCTCAGATTCGCTCAGCGGGTAATCGAAAAAGCGCTGATAAAAGTCGCGGGTGACCGCGAGCATATCAATATCGGCGAAGCGCTGAGGCTGGATCTGCTTTGCCGCCCACTGAATTTGCAGCGCGCTTTCGGTCCCGTAGCGATCCCACGGGAAAACCCCCGCCGGGTTTTGCCGCACCTGCTGGTTTTTGACCGCCTGCAGGGTGGAGAAGAGGTCACGATAGGCGGAGTGCGCTAAATCGCCGCAGCCCGCGCCGAGGATAATAATATCCGGCTGCCAGGCCAGCACCTTCTCCGGAGAAATCTCCTGCATATTGCCCTCGATCCCGGCGGCAGCGTTCTGGCCGCCGGCCAGCCGGATCCAGGTATCGATCAGCGTATGGCCGCCGTCGACCTTGAGCGGCTTCAGCGACTGGATATGCAGCACGCGCGGGCGTTCGGCGTCGGTCAGCGCGGCGGTTCGCTGGCCGATACGCGCGATAGTCTGCTGTAAATACCGGTTGTAGGCCTGCGCTCTGGCCAGCGCCTGCGGCGTCCCGAGAACCTCGGCGGTGGTGGTGACGGAACGCGCCAGCGACGGGTAATCGGTAAAGCTCATCTCCATAACCGGCAGACCGGCCTGCCGGTACGCTTCGGCATCGCCGTTACCCTGGGCGACAAAGACCACTTCGGCTCCGCGCGCCAGCAGCGCCTCGCTGGTAAAGTGCGGGCCGCGGCTGATAAGCGCCTGGTTGAGGCGAGGATCGAGGTGAAACATCCACGGGCGGCTGTCCGGGCGATTAACCGTTGCCACAATGTTATCGCCCGCGCCGAGGGTCATCAGCAGCGAGTGGTGGGCGAACCATCCCTCGGCGATGCGATCAACGCGATCCGGCAGGGTGACGCTATGCCCGGCATCGTCCGTCAGCTGGCGGCTGGCGAGAGCCGGCAAAGCGAGCCAGGCGCAGAGTAAAGCGGCAGCTATTTTTTTCATTATGATCCTTAGAAATCAAACTGTACCGAGGCCGTCGCTTCACGCGGCGCGCCGAGCTGAGCGCTGGCGTAGCCGGCGCCGGTGTAGCCGGTCAGGGCCCCCGGAACGATATTGCTCCAGTAGCGGCGGTTGGTCACGTTAGTGACTGCCAGCCTGAAGGTGGTGTCGGTACCAAACAGTCGGGTGCGATAGTTGCTGCCGACATCCAGGGTGGTATAGCTACCGACCCAGCCGTCGTTGGCGCTATCGGTCGCCCGGCGGCCGACGTAACGGATATTGCTATTCATATCCAGTCCTGGTAGCGCAGCGATGCTGTAAATGACCAGCATGTTGGCGGTGAAGCGAGGCAGACCGACCACCTGTTTGTCGTCAGCGCTGGCGCTGGAGGTGTTGTGCAGACGCGGATCGAGCCAGCTGCCGCCGCCGAACACGCGCAGATTGGGCGTGATGCGTCCATCGGCCATCAGCTCCAGCCCCCGGTTTTTCTGCGTTCCGTCTTCGGCGAAATCACCGCTGTCGTTGGTATAGGCAAACGGGCGCTCGGCCTGGAACAGCGCGGCGGTAAGCAGCAGATCGCTGTGCACGGCGTACTTCGCCCCGGCCTCAAGCTGATGGCTGCGGTAGGGATTGAGAACGTCGCCTGCGTTATTGGCGCCGGCCGGGGCGGTGTCGCCCTGCTGCATGCTGTTGGCCCAGGTGGTATAGAGCGTCAGGTTATCGACCGGCTTATACATCAGGCTGGCGGAACCGCTGGTACCGCGATCGTCATGGCTGCTGCTGCGCCGGCTGTTTTTACCGTAGTTGTCGACGGTAAACAGGCTTTCGCTGCCGGAAAGCAGCAGGCTCCACTGGGGGCTGAAGGTCAGGGTGTCGTTGAGCAGGAATACGTGCTGGGTGGTGGTCGCGGAATGATAGCGATCGGTGAAATCCGGATAGGCCGGGCGCGGATAGTCAGGGCTGTCGTCGAGGGTCGAGCTGCCGAGCTTTTGCGTCCCGCCATCGCGAGGGTTGTAGTTTTTCCACACGAAGCCGCGCGCGCCTATCGCCAGATCGTGCTGCAGCCAGCCCGTTTCAACGCTCCCGGTCAGGTTGGCGAGATAGCTATTGATGGTAAAGCGGCTGGCCGCGGAGTTCGAGGTGGTGGTGGCGTAGCTGCCTTTATTATCGGTTAGCGTATTGGTCACGGTGGTGGATTCGCGATCCGCAATCTGGCGCAGGACCCCAACGTCCAGCAGCCAGTTGCCGTCAAAGTCGTGTTTGAGATGCAGGCTGCCGGTGGTCGTGGTGTCATCATTGCCGGCGTAATACTGACCGTACTTGCTCCTGGTCGGATCGAGCGGCGACGGGAAATGGGTGCCTTTGGCTAAAGCGAAGGAGCCGGGCAATCCCTTTTGATAAAAGTGGTAGTAGCTAAAGTTGCTCTCCAGTACCGTCTGGTCGGTGAGCTGAAAATCAAGCGCCAGACCCGCATACTGGTTGCGTTGACGGCTGCCGTGGGTATAGCCGCTGCCGTCCTGGTTCATCAGGTTCAGGCGATACTTCACCCGGTCGCCTGAGTCCAGCGGGCCGCTGAGATCCAGCGCGGCGTTGGCGCCAGAGCCGGTTCCGCCGCCCACCGTGACCCGGCGCAGCGGCACGTCGCTGGCGCGTTTAGAGACGAGGTTAAACATGCCTGCCGGATTCGCCGGGCCATACAGCGCGCCGGCCATGCCGCTAAGGACTTCAATGCGCTGAAACTGCTCGGCAGGGTATTCGGTTGTCGAGACCGCGTTCAGCCCGTCGATAGTGCTGTTCTGCACTACGCTGCCCTGCATGCCGCGGGTCTGCGGACGAACGCCATCGCCCTGAACCGAGGGCAGATAGCGATAGACGTCCTTCACGCTGCCGGCCTGCACCTGGCGGGTCAGCGAATCCGACAGGGTCTGTACCGACCACGGGACGTCAATCAGCTTGCGTTTGCCGAGGCTGCCGAGCGTTGCCTGCTGTTCGGCGGCAGGCGTGGCGCTATCCAGCGTTTCGGCGGGGGATTCAGCGGTGACGACCAGGGTTTCTGCGGCGTCAACGGGCAGAGTCAGCAGCAGAGAAGAACAGGGGATCATCCCGGTTAATAGAACGAGTTTATATGAGCGCATTGATTTAATTTCAGACGAATGAAAAACGGAATGAGGCGGGAGAGATCTCGCTTCTGTCTGAAGGGTACGGGTTTTATTTGTATGACAAAAAGATAGAGCCATTCGCTATGTATGTCAATATATAACGAATGGTTTTTTTACTTAAGAAAAACGAGGCCAGCGGCCGGGCGGGATGTCGCGCTAATCTTCAGGCCTGCTGATACACCATCCGGTAACCGCCGTCGATGGTCTTCAGGTAGGCAAAACCGGCGCCTGCGAGGTGCATGCCGGCAATCAGCCACTGCTCGCTTGCCGCCTGCGCCAGAATCCGTTTCCGCGTGCTTGCAGCCTCGGCGGGGTCGGCGTCAAAGGCGATAGCGACGGCCGGCAGGGCTGACTGAATGTGCGGGAAATGCACAATGTCGCCCCAGATCAGCAGGGGCTTATCCCCGGCATCGATACGAAACCCGGTATGACCCGGCGTATGGCCGGGTAGCCGGATTGGACGAATGCCGGCGAGCACCTCATCGTCCGTCAGCAGGTTCACCCGCTGCCCATAGGCCGCCAGCGTGCGGCGGAACAGCGTAAAATTGCGCCGGACGCGTTCGCTGGCCCGCATGAACAGGGCCTCATCCTGCCAGTAATCGATCTCCCGCGGGTGCAGATACAGCCGCGCATTTTTATAGACGGCCTCGCCGTCGGCATCGAGCAGCCCGCCGATATGATCGGGATGGCCGTGCGTCAGCAGTAGCGTATCGACGTCGGCCGCAGCGATACCCAGCTCACGAAGGCGCGCGGGGAGCTCGCCTCCGGCGTTATTCAGGCCGCCGGCGCCGGAATCAACGAGGATCGTGCGTCCCCGGCCGCGGATCAGATAGGCATTGATATGCAGAGCCGCCGGGTCAGCCATGCCGGCGGCGCGTTGCATTTTGTCGGCTTCTGCGGGGTCAATACCCGAGAGTATCCCCAGGCTGACGGACATATTTCCGTCGCTCAAGGCGCTCACCAGATAATCGCCAACCTGACGGCTGATAGGGTTAACGGTGCGCACGATCGCCTCCTTTTTGGGGGCGCAGCTGCCCGGTTAGCGGTTGATACAGGCGGATATCCGCCATTGTAGAGAGCAGGGCGGCGTTGTCTGCGGGAATGACGTACGCCAGCCGACCTTCAGGGAAGCTATCCAGACCGGCGGCCCGCAGCTGCCACGGCCGATAGCCCAGCTCATTGGCAATAAAGTCGACGGGCTGCGCCGCCAGCAGCAGGATCTGGTCGGCGGATACCGCCGGAGCCGGGTCCGTGCACTGATACAGACTGCGCCGCCAGTCGCTGATGTTGGCCTGCCAGCGGGCAAAGCTGCCGCCGCCCTTCTGGCGGTACTCCGCGCTGGTGAGAACCGCGGCGTCGCGGACGGTGTGGATGGCCAGCCAGGCCGGGCAGCCCGGCGTTGTGGCCCTGAAGCGTTGGGAGGTACTGAAGCCATCAACGCTAAGCAGCGCCGGGAGCTTCTCCCTGTTGTAAAAATCATTCCACCCGGCTTCGCTTTGCGGGTCGGTATAGGTGCATTCTACGATATACAGCATAAACGGGCCTCTGCATGAAGGTGTCATCAGCGTATTGCTGATAATTCATCATGTTACTGGCTGTATTTCGCCGCCTGAATCGATATTATCTCATCGGTTAGTGACATTCTGTCACTGAACACACTCGCAGCCGAAGGGGCGCTATCATGCGAAAAAAACTGCCCAGCAGCGCGTCATTACAGGCGTTTGAAGCGGCGGCAAGGCACGGTAATTTTGCCAGAGCGGCAGAGGAGCTCTCCCTGACCGAAGGGGCGATCAGCCGGCAGATTGGGCGGCTTGAAGCCTTGTTGAACTGCAAATTATTCGACCGCACGGGAACCCGCGTGCAGCTGAACCCTAACGGCGCGCGCTACGCCCACCGCGTGCGCGAGACGCTTGAGCGCCTCGACAGGGATACCCAGTACTTAACGGGCATGGCCGACGGCAGCCGCAGCCTCGAAATTGCCGCACTGCCCACCTTCGCCAGCCGCTGGCTGATCCCGCGCCTCAGCGGCTTTAACCGCCGGCACCCGGATATCACGCTGAATATTGCGGTCCGTACGGACCCTTTTATCCTGACCGGCAGCGGGTTTGACGCGGCGGTTCATTTTGAGCACCCGGCGTGGAGCGGAATGCGTATTCGCTTTCTGCTGCAGGAAAGGCTGGTCCCGGTGTGCCATCCCTCGCTGCTGACCGATCGCGACGGCGGGGAGCAGCTGAACGCGCTGCCGCGTATCCATCGGCGGCAAAACCCGGATGCATGGCGCCTGTACTCCCAGGAGAGCGGCATCGCGCTGGATAATCCGTCCCAGGGCGTGTGCTACGATCTGCATGAGATGGCCATCTCCGCCGTGCAGGCCGGGCTTGGCGTCGCGCTGGTGCCGCAGGTGTATGTCGAAAAAGAGCTCCGCAGCGGGGCGCTGGCCGCTCCCTGGCCGGTTTCTGCCCGGCTGAACAAAAATTTCTGCCTGGTTAAACCGGTTGAAACGGGCATTAACGAGAGCGCTTTAGCGGATTTTGAGCGCTGGCTGCTGGCCGAAACTGGCGGCGGCGCGGCATAAAGATCGCTAATTTTTGCCGCCGCTGACTCAGGAAAGAGAGGGGCGCGGGGGCGAGCGGGAGGATATTCAGCGTACCTACAGTCGGCTGCGGCAGTTGCGGCAAAGATAGGGCGGGAAGAGAAAAGCCCCGGCGGGCGAGAAGCCTGCCGGGGAGGGAGATTACAGATCGAAACGGTCGAGGTTCATGACTTTGGTCCAGGCCGCCACGAAGTCGGTGACCAGCTTCTGCTGCGCATCCTGGCTGGCGTAAACTTCTGCCAGCGCGCGCAGCACCGAGTTAGAACCAAACACTAGGTCGGCGCGGGTGGCGGTGAACCGGCTCTCGCCGCTCTTACGATCGCGGCCCTCAAACAGTTCGCCCCGTTCGTCGGTGGCTTTCCAGACGGTCGCCATGCTCAGGAGATTGACGAAGAAGTCGTTGCTGAGAACGCCCCGGCGGTCGGTGAAGACGCCGTGCTGGCTGCCATCGAAGTTGGCGCCCAGTACGCGTAAACCACCTACCAGCACGGTAAGCTCCGGCGCGGTCAGCGTCAGCTGCTGGGCCTTATCCAGCAGCAGCGTCTCGGTTGAAACGCCCCCTTCAATGCGGCGATAGTTGCGGAAACCATCCGCCAGCGGCTCCAGCAAACCGACGGATTCGACATCGGTCTGATCCTGACGCGCGTCCACGCGGCCCGGCGCAAACGGTACGGTGACCTGCACGCCCGCGGCAGCGGCGGCCTGCTCAACGCCGACCGCGCCCGCCAGCACGATAATATCCGCCAGCGATGCTTTACCGGACGCTTTTTGAATCGCCTGCAGCGTTGGCAGAACCTTCGCCGCGATGGCGTTGACCGGCCAGTCTTTCTGCGGCGCCAGCGCCAGACGCGCGCCGTTGGCCCCGCCACGCTTATCGCCGCCGCGGAAGGTAGAAGCCGAAGCCCAGGCAACGGAAACCAGTTCGCTAACCAACAGGCCTGCATCGGCAATGGCGGTTTTCAGGGTGGCGATATCCGCTTCGCTCGGGCTGTGGATCGCCTCCGGGAGCGGGTCCTGCCAGATCAGATCTTCTTTCGGTACTTCCGGTCCGAGGTAGCGGGATTTTGGCCCCATATCGCGGTGAATCAGCTTGAACCAGGCGCGGGCAAAGGCTTCATTAAACGCCTGCGGATCGTTGAGGAAGCGGCAGGAAATCTTATCGAATTCCGGGTCGAAGCGCAGCGTCAGGTCGGTAACCAGCATCGTTGGCTTACGCTTTTTCTCCGGGTCAAACGGATCGGGGATCAGATCCGGAGCGTCTTTGGCTTCAAACTGAATGGCGCCAGCCGGGCTGCGGGTCTGTACCCACTCATATTTGTACAGGTTTTCGAAGAAGTAGTTGCTCCACTGGGTCGGCGTCTGGGTCCAGACGACTTCAAGGCCAGAGGTGATAGCGTCCGCCCCGGCGCCGCTGCCGTAGGTGCTGGACCAGCCGAGGCCCTGGGCCTCAATTGCGGCCGCTTCCGGCTCGGCGCCTACGTGGCTGGTGACGGCCGCGCCGTGGGTTTTACCCAGCGTATGGCCGCCGGCAATCAGGGCCACGATCTCTTCATCGTCCATCCCCATGTTGCCAAAGGTGGCGCGAATCGCCGCCGCTGCGGAGAGCGGTTCGCCGCTGGCGTTCGGGCCTTCCGGGTTGACGTAAATCAGGCCCATTTCGGTTGCGCCCAGCGGCTGCTGCGCCAGGCTTTCCGGATGACGGTGCTCAAGCCAGGCTTTTTCATTACCCCAGTCAACGTCGAGGTCCGGTTCCCACACGTCTTCACGTCCGGCGCCGAAGCCAAAGGTACGGAAACCGGCATTTTCCAACGCCACGTTCCCCGCCAGCATATAGAGGTCGGCCCAGGAGATTTTCTGGCCATATTTTTGTTTGACCGGCCACAGCAGTCGGCGGGCCTTATCGAGGCTGACGTTGTCCGGCCAGGAGTTCAGCGGGGCGAAACGCTGCTGGCCGCGGCCGCTGCCGCCGCGCCCGTCAACGGTACGGTAGGTGCCGGCACCGTGCCAGGCCATACGAATAAACAGCCCAATGTAGCTGCCCCAGTCCGCCGGCCACCACTCCTGGGAGTCGGTTAGCAGGGCCCGCAGGTCGGCTTTTAGCGCAGAATAATCGAGCTTTTTAAACTCTTCCCGGTAGTTAAATTCTTCGCCCAGCGGATTTGAGCGGTTGGAGTGCTGGTTCAGCAGATCCACGCGCAGCTGGTTTGGCCACCAATCTCGGTTGGCTGTGCCGCCACCGGCGCTTTGCGTGGGCGCCGCGGTGTGAAAAGGACACTTCCCTGCGGATGCGTTGTTAGATGAATCGTTAGACGTGCTCATATCAGGCTCCGTTTACTTTTGTGAATGCCATTACGATATACACTGCTTCCAATAAGCGATACTTGAATAAATCTACGGAATTAATAGTTATATCCTTTTAACAGCGAGTGATAAAGAAATCCATATGTTATTTGTGGTTAAGGCCCAAAATACGTAAAAGCGACTTACTAACCATAGTATTAACGTATTAGTTTAGGAAATCGCAGCGGCGCGTTTGGCGATAAAAGCGTCATTCCGCCAGCAAAAATCTTATGCTCCGGCGGCGGCGGGCAACATGGGCATTACCCATGACGCGAAGCCGGGCATCAGCGGCGAAATTTGAGGGGTTGCTGAGCGGTGAGCGACAGGCTATTACTATTCATGGCCATGTAACTGGCGCCTTGAGACAGAATACTGTCGGGGAGCATGGCCGCGACCGCCGCGCGCCTGGGCATAACTTTGTCTGGTGGAGATAAGCTATGCCTGAATTGAGCTCGTTAATGACATTCGCGTTCGTTGCCCTGGGGCTGGTGCTGACCCCTGGGCCGAATATGATCTACCTGACCTCGCGCTCGATCTGCCAGGGCAAACGCGCCGGCCTGATCTCATTAGGCGGCGTGGCGCTAGGGTTTGTCTTTTATATGCTGTGCGCGGCCCTGGGGATTACCGCGCTGATTTTTGCGGTGCCCTATGCCTACGATATTTTGCGCATCAGCGGGGTCGTCTATTTACTCTACCTGGCCTGGCAGGCGATAAAACCGGGCGGTCGTTCGCTCTTTGCCGTGCGCGACCTGCCGGCAGACAGCGGCCGTAAGCTCTTTCTGATGGGCTTTATTACCAACCTGGCGAATCCTAAAATCGCTATTATGTATCTGTCGCTATTACCGCAGTTTATCTCCCCCGGCCACGGCAGCATTCTCAGCCAGTCTTTGGTGCTCGGCTTCACCCAGGCATTGATCAGCGTGGCGGTAAACGCGCTGATTGTGGTGATGGCCGGTGAGGTTTCGCTGTTTCTTACCGCTCGTCCGCTCTGGCAGCGCTTTCAGCGCTGGCTGATGGCGACGGTGCTGGCAGGGATGGCGGTTAAAATCGCCTTTGAGACGCGTAAATAGCGCCCGGGCAGGCGCGAGCCTGCCTTCTTCTGCACCAAATCTACGCACTGCCCCAAAACGACTCCCCATCCTGGTGTGTTGGCGCCGGTAAATATTCCATCCTGTTGATTTTATACTAATTATTATTTTGGCATATGCTTTGCAAGATAAAAACAGAAGGCAGCGCACCATACAATTTAGATGATCAAATAGCTGGCTAGGGTTCCGGTTCACCCAGGTGAATGACTGGTCCGAGAGCTGGCGACCTCTGCGAGGTTACACGGCGGGACAAAAGCCCGGGAGACAGCAGCACCAGTAGGTGTCGCGCTGCTCCTGTTTTTTTGTGCCAACCAGAGGTTCATCATGAAGCGATCGCCACTACTCCGTTCTTTTGTTCTGTCACTGGCGCTGTTGGCCAGTTTCCCCTCTTTTGCCGCGGTGAAAAAAGAGTTCAACGTCTGCTGGACGATTTATGCCGGCTGGATGCCCTGGGGCGCCATCAGCAACGAAAAAATCATCGATAAATGGGCCAGTAAGTACGGTATCAAGATCAATATCGTGCAGCTCAACGACTACATCGAATCGATTAACCAGTATACCGCCGGCCAGTTCGACGGCTGCACCATGACCAATATGGATGCTCTGACCATTCCTGCCGCCGGCGGGGTGGATACCACCGCGTTGATTACCGGCAGCTACTCGGACGGCAACGATGGCGTGGTGCTGAAGGGCGCGGACAAAAAGCTGAGCGACCTGAAAGGGATGCAGGTTTACCTCCCGGAGCTGTCGGTTTCCCACTATCTGCTGGTTCGCGGACTGGAAAAGGCGGGGCTGCAGGAGCGAGATGTCAAAGTGGTCAATACCTCTGACGCCGATATTGTCTCCGCCTTCGGCACCAGCAGCGTGCGCGCCGCCGTAGCGTGGAACCCGCAGCTGTCGGTTATCAAAAAGACCCCACAAACCAGCGAAGTTTTTAGCTCATCCCAGGTACCGGGCGAGATCATCGACATGATGGTGGTCAACAGCCAAACCCTCAAGGACAACCCGGCGCTTGGCAAGGCGCTGACCGGCGCGTGGTTTGAAATGATGAGCAAAATGCAGGCCGGAGATAAGCCGGCGCTGAGCGCGATGGCGGCGGATTCCGGCACCGACCTCGCCGGCTATCAGGGGCAACTGAAAACCACCCATCTGTTCTGGACCGCTGCCGACGCGCTGAGGTTCATCTCCAGCCCCGATCTGGCAAAAACCATGCAGCGCGTGGCGCAATTCTCCTTCGATAAAGGGCTGCTGGGCGAGGGCGCCCAGAGCGCCGACTTTATCGGCATGAGCTTCCCGGGCAAGGTCGCCGTCGGCGACGCGGGGAACGTCAGGCTGCGTTTCGACGATAGCTACCTGAAGATGGCCGCCGCGGGCCAGCTGTAATGATTGCTGACGGGAGTCAACGCCATGCGACAAATTAACCGCCATCCACAGCAGGGCATGCGGCTGATGCTGATGCTGATGCCCTTCGTGCTGCTGATCGCCGCCTGGTTCATCGGCTCTGCGCTGCGGCTGGAGGCCAATCCGCAGGACAAGCTGCTGCCCGGACTGTCGCAGATGGTCGCGGCCATCGAGCGGATGGCGTTCACGCCGGACAAACGCAGCGGCGAGTACCTGCTGTGGGCCGACACGCTGATCAGCCTGGGGCGCCTGCTGACCGGGCTGGCGCTCTCCTCGCTGATTGGGCTGAGCATCGGCATCGCCGCCGGCGTTTTTCCGCTCTACCGCGCCGCGCTGTCGCCGCTGATGACCGTTATTTCGATGATCCCGCCGCTGGCGATCCTGCCGGTGCTGTTTATCGTCTTTGGCCTCGATGAGCTCTCCAAGGTGATGCTGATTGTGATCGGCGTGACGCCAATGCTGGCGCGCGATCTGGAACAGCGGGCGCGGGAAATTCCGGCGGAGCTGTTTATTAAAGCGCAGACCCTCGGCGCCAACAGCTGGACGCTGGTGCTGCGGGTGGTACTGCCGCAGCTGCTGTCGCGCTTGATCGTCTCCCTGCGCCTGCTGCTGGGCTCGGCGTGGCTGTTTCTGATATCGGCGGAGGCCATTTCCGCCACCGCCGGTCTCGGGTACCGCATTTTCCTTGTCCGCCGCTACATGGCGATGGACGTCATCATCCCCTACGTCATCTGGATAACCCTGCTGGCCTGGCTGATGGATCTGGCCCTGCGGCAGTTGCACAAAGCCTGCTTCCCGTGGGCGGAAGGAGGCCGGGCATGAGCTTTATTGCCATTAAAAATATCTGGCAGGAGTACGGCGACCACGTGGTGCTGGAGCGCATCAATCTCGAGGTCAGAGAGGGGGAGTTCTGTTCAATGGTCGGGGCCTCCGGCTGCGGAAAATCGACCTTTTTGCGCCTGCTGCTGGGCCAGGAAAAACCGACCCGCGGCGCAATTACCCTCGACGGCCAGCCGCTGGCCGCCGAGCCGGACCGCAGCCGCGGCGTGGTGTTCCAGCGCTATTCGGTATTTCCGCATCTCAACGTGCTGGATAACGTCGCGGTGGGCCTCGAGCTGCCGGCCTCGCCGCTGCTTGGCCGTCTTTTTGGCGCCCGCAGGCGCAACGCCCGCGAACGGGCGGCGCAGATGCTGGAGAAAGTCGGCCTCTCCCACGCGCTCGATAAGTACCCGGCGCAGCTCTCCGGCGGGATGCAGCAGCGGCTGGCGATCGCCCAGGCCTTCGTGATGCAGCCGCGCATCCTGCTGCTTGATGAGCCGTTTGGCGCGCTCGATCCGGGTATCCGCAAGGATATGCACGGGCTGCTTTTGCAGCTGTGGAGCGAAACGCGGATGACGGTCTTTATGGTCACCCACGATTTGGCCGAAGGCTTCAATCTCGGGACCCGGCTGCTGGTCTTCGACAAGGTGCGCCACGACCCGCAGGCGCCCAACGCCTACGGCGCGCGCATAACCTACGACATACCGCTTAACGAAGCCCGCATGTCGCAGATGCTCGGCACCGGCAGCGATAACAACGTTTATGCATTAAGGAGATAGTCAGATGAAGCCACTTTTTCATTCGTTACCGAGCCTGCGCGAAGAGTTTGTCCCGGGCGGCGGCCATACCTCGTTTATTCTGCGCCGCGGGCAAATTCTGCGCCTGACCGATATCGACGGCGATGCCAACGTCAGCATGATGATGCTCAATCCACATGAAAAGAGCGAACGCCTGAACCTGCCGGATACGCTGAAAGGTCAGCATACCGCGCGCCTGACGGCCGGGCACTGTTTCTACTCCGATATGGGCCGCGTGCTGGCCGGGATCGTCGCCGATAGCAGCGGCTGGCACGATCCGTTCGGCGGGGTGCTCAACGCCGAAGAGACCTTAGAAAAGTACGGCGCGGGACGCTACCAGGAGCTGCGTAACGGCTACTACCGCAACGGCGTCGATAACCTGCTGGTTGAAATGGGCAAATGGGATCTGGGTCTGGAAGATCTGCTGATGGTGGTCAACTTCTTCAGCAAGGTCACCGTGGCCGCCGACGGCAGCTTCCATTTCTGCGCGGGTCACTCCGTTCCGGGCAGCTACGTCGAGCTGTTCGCGCCGATGGACGTGCTGATTGTCCTCACCGCGCTGCCGCATCCGCAGGACCCCGCCACGGAGTATGCGCCGCGTCCGGTCCAGCTGAGCTGGTACCAGGCCGATGATGAAGCGGCGGCGGTCGCCTCGCTATTGACCCGCGATGAAAACCAGCGCGCGTTTGCCAATACCCAACTTTTTGCCCTCTGAGGAGCCGATCATGAGCCTTGTTACCAGTACCCGCAACCCGGCTGATGCCGTTTATCGTCACGTGATCCCGGCGGGCGAACCCTGGCTGTTCGAAGTGAAGAAAGGGCAAACCCTGCGGCTGCTCGATCTTGAAGGCAACCAGGCTATCGATACCCTGTTTTATAACGCCGATAACCCGCGTGAACGCTACGATCCGCAGCGCACGCTGCGTCGCCAGGGGAATGCCTATCTGACGACCGGCAGCGTGCTGTTCTCCAATCTCGGTCGGCCGCTGCTGACCATCGTTGCCGATACCTGCGGCCGCCACGATACCCTCGGCGGCGCCTGCGCCCAGGAGAGCAATACCGTGCGCTACGCTGCGGATAAGCGCTATATGCACAGCTGCCGGGATAATTTCCTCTGCGCCTGCCTGCACGACGGCCGCCTGCACAAGCGCGATATCGGCGCCAATATCAACTTCTTTATGAATGTGCCGGTGACTGAAGAAGGCGGGCTGACCTTTGAAGACGGCATTTCTGCCGCCGGGAAATATGTCGAGCTGCGCGCGGAGTGCAACGCGATGGTGCTGATTTCCAACTGCCCGCAGCTCAATAACCCCTGCAACGGCTGGGATCCGACCCCGGCAGAGGTGCTGGTATGGAACTGACCCGCTGGCAGCGCTGGCGGCTGATGGCCTATCGCCTGTTTGCCGTACGCGCCGATCGCCTGAACAGTACGCCGTCGCGTAAATCGTAACGCCGGCGCTCCCCAGGGACGACCCTGGGGAAGAACGCTATTTTGCTGCGGGACGACCCGCCCTGATGTGAGTCCCGTTTATGTTCAATACCCTACTTATTGCCAACCGCGGCGCCATCGCCTGCCGCATTCTGCGCACGCTGCGCGCTATGCGGGTTAAAGGCGTTGCCGTCTATTCCGATGCCGATCTGAGCAGCCTGCATATCCGCGAGGCCGATGAAGCGCTAAGCCTCGGCGACGGCCCGGCGGCGCAAACCTATCTGGTGGTGGAAAAAATCATCGCCGCCGCGCGGCAAAGCGGCGCCGAGGCGATTCACCCCGGCTACGGCTTCTTATCGGAAAACGCCGCCTTCGCCGAAGCCTGCGAAGCCGCCGGGCTGGTATTCGTCGGCCCGACGCCGCAGCAGCTGCGGACCTTTGGCCTTAAACATACCGCCAGGGCGCTGGCTAAAGCGCAGGGCCTGCCGCTGCTGGAAGGCACCGGGCTGCTGGCCGATAGCGCCGAGGCGTGCCGCGCCGCGCAGGAGATTGGCTATCCGGTGATGCTGAAAAGCACCGCCGGCGGCGGCGGGATCGGGATGCGCGTTTGCCAGGACGCGGAGGAGCTGGCGGAGGCCTTTGAAACCGTTCGCCGCCTCGGGCAGAACAACTTTAGCGATGCCGGCGTGTTCGTCGAAAAATATATTTCCCGCGCCCGTCACCTCGAAGTGCAGATCTTTGGCGACGGGCAGGGGGAGGTTATCGCCCTCGGCGTGCGCGACTGTTCGATTCAGCGACGTAACCAGAAGGTTATCGAAGAGACGCCGGCCCCCAACCTGCCTGAGGGGATGGCGCAGGCGCTGTGCGAGGCGGCGATCGCCCTGGGCAAAGCGGTCAGCTACCGCAGCGCCGGGACGGTGGAATTTGTTTACGATAGCCTGGCGCAGCGCTTCTATTTTCTTGAGGTTAATACCCGCCTGCAGGTTGAGCACGGGGTGACCGAGCAGGTCTGGGGCGTCGATCTGGTGCGCTGGATGGTCTCCCTGGCGGCGGGGGATTTGCCGCCGCTGTCCCGGCTGATGGCGGATCTGCAGCCGCGCGGCCACGCGATTCAGGCGCGGATCTACGCCGAAGATCCCGGCCGTCAGTTCCAGCCGTCGCCGGGGCTGCTCAGCGAAGCGATCTTCCCGCCGGCGGATGGGGTAAACCTGCGGATTGACCGCTGGGTGGAGGCCGGCTGTGACGTGCCGCCGTTCTTCGACCCGATGCTGGCAAAAACGATCGCCTGGCAGCCAGACCGCGATCGGGCCATTGCCCACCTCGGCGAAGCCCTGGCGGCAACCCGGCTGTACGGCGTGGAAACCAATCGTCTCTATCTGCAGCAGATTCTGGCTTTCGCCCCCTTTGCCGACGGCGAACCCTGGACCCGCTGCCTTGAGCAGCTGGATTATCAGGCGGCGACCGTCGAAGTCCTGAGCGCCGGGACCCAGACCAGCGTTCAGGACTATCCGGGGCGCCTCGGATACTGGGCGGTGGGCGTACCGCCTTCGGGGCCGATGGACGACCGGGCGCTGCGCCTGGGTAACCGGCTGCTTGGGAACCCGGAGGGCGAAGCGGCGCTGGAAATCACCCTCAGCGGGCCAACGCTGAAGTTTAACTGTCTCGCCCAGGCCGCGATATGCGGCGCAGCGGCTGCGGTGACCCTCGACGGCGTGGCCCAGCCGATGAACCGCGTCTTTACGATTCCTGCCGGCGCGACGCTGAAAATAGGCCCGGTGACCGGCGCGGGCGTGCGCAGCTATCTCTGCCTGCGCGGCGGTATTCAGGTGCCGGACTATTTAGGCAGCAAAAGCACCTTTACTCTCGGACAGTTTGGCGGCCACGCCGGACGCGCGCTGCGCGGCGGAGACGTTCTGCACCTGGCCTCCTGCAGCGCGGACAGCGTCGGCGCCGCGCTGCCCGCCGCGCTGCAGACCTCGCTGGACGCGGTGCGAACGCTGCGGGTCATCTATGGCCCCCACGGCGCGCCGGAATTCTTTGCCGCAGAGTATATCGCCACCTTTTTTGCCACCGACTGGGAAGTGCATTTCAACTCCAGTCGTACCGGCGTCCGGCTGATTGGCCCGAAACCGCTGTGGGCCCGCGACAGCGGCGGAGAGGCGGGACTGCATCCGTCGAATATTCACGATAATCCCTATGCCATCGGCGCGGTCGACTTTACCGGCGACATGCCGGTGATCCTCGGCCCGGACGGCCCGAGCCTCGGCGGCTTTGTCTGCCCGGTCACGGTGATCGAGGCCGACCTGTGGCAGCTCGGCCAGCTGAAAGCCGGAGATAAAGTGCGCTTTGTGGCGGTCGATTTAGCCACCGCCCGTCGCCTGGCGCAGGGCCGCCGCGAGGAGCTGGCAACCCTTGAGCCCGCGGCTATCGCCTGGCAGCCTGCGCCGCTGGCGTCGCCGGTGGTGATGTCCTGCGGGGAAGCCAATAAGCGTCTGGTGGCGCGACTCTCCGGCGATACCCATCTGCTGCTGGAGGCCGGAGAGGCGGAGCTGGATCTGGTTCTGCGCTTTCGCATCCACGCGCTGATGCAGGCGCTGGAGGGCCAGGCCCGGGTTGGCGTGATTGACCTGACGCCGGGGATCCGCTCTTTACAGGTTCACTTCCAGCCGGAAACCCTGCCCCTTGATGCGCTGCTGGCATGGGTGCGCGCGGAATGGGCGACGGTGTGCGTCAGCGATGACCTTGAAGTTCCCACGCGGGTGGTGCACCTGCCGCTGTCGTGGGACGATCCGGCCTGCCGCAAGGCGATCGACAAATATATGACCACCGTTCGCCGCGACGCGCCCTGGTGCCCCAGCAATCTTGAATTTATCCGGCGGATTAACGATCTGCCCGACGAACGGGCGGTATGGGATACGGTGTTTGACGCCAGCTACCTGGTGATGGGGCTGGGGGATGTCTATCTCGGCGCGCCGGTGGCTACGCCTCTCGACCCGCGCCACCGGCTGGTGACCACCAAATACAACCCGGCGCGCACCTGGACGGCGGAAAACTCGGTCGGGATTGGCGGCGCCTACCTGTGCGTGTACGGCATGGAAGGTCCCGGCGGCTACCAGTTTGTCGGCCGCACGCTGCAAATGTGGAATCGCTATCACGAGGTGGCTGATTTTGCCGGCAAGCCGTGGCTGCTGCGCTTCTTCGACCAGCTGCGCTTCTATCCGGTCTCTGCCGAAGAGCTGCTGCAGATCCGCCGTGATTTTCCGCTCGGCCGCTATCCGCTGCGCATTGAGCACAGCACCCTGCGGCTGGCGGAGTATCAGCAGTTCCTTGCGCGCGAGGCCACGAGCATTGACGCTTTCCGCCAGCACCAGCAGCGCGCGTTTAATGAGGAGCGCGATCGCTGGATAGCCAGCGGCCAGGCGCATTTCGAGAGCCAGGAGGCGGCGGTCGAAGAGGGTGAGGACGCGCCGCTGCAGCACGGGCAGCAGGGGGTAGAAAGCCCCGTTTCCGGCAACCTGTGGCAGGTGCAAACCGCCCCGGGCAGCCGGGTTCACGCCGGAGACGTTCTGCTGGTGCTGGAGTCGATGAAAATGGAGATCCCGCTGCTGGCCCCATGCGACGGGGTGATCGCCGAGGTTAACGTTCAGCCTGGCGCCTCGGTTCGCGCCGGGCAGCGGGTGGCGGTAATTATTGAGGAAAACGTATGAATCAGCACAATTTTGATTTACGCCTGAGCACCCTGGCGACAGGCTATCGCGACGGCCGGCTGACGCCCCGGGCGCTGATGGCGGAGCTGCGCCAGCGTGCCGCCGCGCTGAATCCGCAGTATCAGCTGTTTATTCATATCCTGACGGCAGAGGAGCAGGAATCCTGGCTGGCGGCGCTGGACGGCGTGGCGCCGGAGACCCTGCCGCTGTACGGCGTGCCGTTTGCGATTAAGGATAATATCGATCTCGCCGGGATCGTCACCACCGCAGCGTGTCCGGCGTTCGCCTATACCGCCGAGCGGGACGCGACGATTGTGGCCCGGCTGATTGCGCTGGGCGCGGTTCCGGTCGGTAAAACCAACCTCGACCAGTTTGCCACCGGCCTCAACGGCACGCGATCGCCCTACGGACGTTGTCGTAACGCGGTGCATGCGGAGTATCCGGCGGGCGGTTCGAGCGCCGGTTCGGCGCTGGCGGTGGCGCTCGGCGTCGCCAGCTTTGCGCTCGGTACGGATACCGCCGGCAGCGGGCGGGTTCCGGCATCGTTAAATAACCTGGTGGGGCTGAAGGCCAGCAAAGGGCTGATTTCGACCGCCGGGGTGGTGCCGGCCTGCCGGACGCTCGATTGCACGACCTTTTTTACCGCCACCGCCGCCGAGTCCAGCCGGCTGCTGGCGCTGACCGCCGCCGTCGATCCGCGCGATGCCTACAGCCGACGCAATCCGCAGTGGAACGGGGAGCAGGCCTTCGGCACGCCGGCGCCGGGATTTCGCTTCGGCGTTCCGCAGACGCTCAACTTCCTCGGCTGCGCGCAGAGTGAAGCGCTGTTTTTACAGGCTAAAGCGCGGCTGCTGGCCCTCGGCGGCGTGGCGGTGAATATCGATATGGCGCCGTTTCTCGCCGCCGCCAGCCTGCTGTACGACGGGCCCTGGGTGGCGGAGCGCTACGCGGTGGCGGGGCCGCTGATTGAACGGCAGCCGGAGTCGGTTCTGCCGGTGATCCGCGACGTGCTGGCGAAGGCGCCGCAAACCGATGCGGTCGCCGCGTTTAAGGCCATGTATCAGCTGCAGGCCTATAAAGCGCAGTGCGACGCGCTGCTCGACGGCGTGGATTGTGTCCTGACGCCGACCTATCCGCGTCCGGTCACGCTTGCCGAGCTGGAAGCGGAGCCGGTGAAGCGCAACGCCGACCTCGGTTACTACACCAACTTTATGAATTTACTCGATTATGCAGCCGTCAGCGTGCCTGCAGGATTCTTGTCGAACGGCCTGCCTTCCGGCGTGACGCTATTTGGCCGGGCGTTTACCGACCAGTATCTCCTCGGGCTGGCCGATGCCTTCCAGCGGGCGCAGCCGCTGCCGCTGGCCGGCGGGGCGCAGATAGCGCCTGCGGCGTCGGCGAGCGTAGCCAGCCACGATCGTCAGGCGCTGGTGGTGTGCGGCGCGCATCTCGACGGGCTGACGCTGAACGGACAGCTGCGGGAGCGGGGCGGACGCCTGCTGGCGGCGACGGAAAGCGCGGCCTGCTATCGCCTCTACGCGCTGGCCGACGGCTGGCGTCCGGGGATGGTGCGGGATGAAAACGGCGGGGCGGCCATTGCGGTGGAGGTGTGGGAGCTGCCCTCCGCCGAGCTGGGATCGCTCCTGGCGGCGATTCCGGCGCCGCTGGGGTTAGGCAAGGTGGAGCTGGCGGACGGGCGCTGGCTCAGCGGCTTTATCTGCGAGGGGTACGGCCTGCAGGGCGCGACCGATATTACGGCCTACGGCGGATGGCGGGCCTGGCTGGCGCGCTAGGTGACGGTGTCACATATTCTGAAAAAAATAGCGTCGGCCCGCCCTGGGCCGGCGCTACTCACATGCTGAAACATTTCTGCCAATTCATTAGCAACCTTTCCGTAGGGCTACCGCGCCGATAAGGCTATCCTTCCCCGCTTTTAATTTTTTGGCTTCTTATTGAAACTCAGGTGAATTACCGCCAATGACTCTATTGAGAGATGAAATTCGCGATCACTCAGCGGAAGAGATGCTGTTTATTCGCCGGGCCGTGGTGGTTTTTATTCTGGTGGTGGTCTGCTTTAGCATTCTGATCGTTAACCTCTATCGGCTGCAGGTCAAACAGCACGATTTCTATCAGACCCGCTCGAACCAGAACGATATCAAAATGCTGCCTATTGCCCCGAGCCGCGGGCTCATCTTCGATCGCAACGGTATCCCGCTGGTACAGAACATCACCCTCTATCGCCTGCAGGTGATCCCCAGCAAAATCGCCGATATGAAAGCGCTGCTGCAGCAGCTGACGCCGATCGTTGATCTGACTCCCGATGATATCGCCAGCTTCCGCGACGATATGCTGCACAACAGTCGCTACAAAGAGGTGACGTTAAAATCCGCGCTGAGCGATGTCGAAGTGGCGCGCTTCGCGGTGAACGAATTCCATTTCCCCGGCGTAACCGTAGAGAACTACCAGCAGCGCGACTATCCCTACGGCGCCGAGCTGGCGCACGTTGTCGGCTACGTCTCGAAAATTAACGATAACGACCTGCAGCGGCTGGCAAAAAATGGCGAAGCCGAGAATTATGCCGCCGACCATAATATCGGCAAACAGGGTATTGAAGGCTATTACGAACAGGAGCTGCACGGTACCACCGGCTACCAGGAGGTCGAGGTGGATAACCACGGGCGGGTGGTGCGCCTGCTGAAAGAGGTGCCGCCGGTCGCCGGCAAAAATATCTATCTGACGCTCGATCTGCATCTGCAGCAGTATATTGAATCGGTGCTCAAGGGGCAGCGCGCGGCGGTGGTGGCGGTCGATCCGCGCGACGGCGGGGTGCTGGCGATGGTTTCCAGCCCCAGCTACGATCCCAATCCCTTTGTGAAAGGCATTGGCTATCAGGCCTACCGCTCGCTGCTCGATAACGCCGACCGGCCGCTGATCAACCGCGTGACCCAGGGCCTCTACCCGCCGGCCTCGACGGTTAAACCCTATATGGCGCTATCGGCGCTCTCTGCCGGGGTGATTACGCCCACCACCACCTTCTTCGGCGCGCCGACCTGGACGCTGCCGGGCACCCAGCGCCGCTACCGCGACTGGCTGAAAACCGGGCACGGCATGCTCAACGTCACCAAGGCCATTGAAGAGTCGGCGGATACCTTCTTCTACCAGGTGGCGTTTGAAATGGGGATCGATCGGATTCACAGCTGGTTAAGTAAATTTGGCTACGGTCAGCCGACGGGGATCGACCTCAACGAAGAGTATTCGGGGGTGCTGCCAAGCCGTGAATGGAAGCAGCGGGTTCATAAGAAGCCGTGGTATCAAGGGGATACCATCTCGGTCGGCATCGGCCAGGGCTACTGGATTGCCACCCCGATTCAGATGGTGAAAGCGCTGACGACGCTGATCAACAACGGCAAGGTGAAGAACCCGCATCTGCTCTACTCCATGAAGCGCGGCAATAAGGTTGAGCGCTATCAGCCGCCGCAAAACGCGGCGCAGGTGGGCGATCCGAAATCGCCGTACTGGGGGATTGTGCGTAACGGGATGTACGGCATGGCTAACCTGCCAAACGGCACCGGCTACAAGCTGTTCCACACCGCGCCGTATCAGATTGCCGCGAAGTCCGGGACCTCGCAGGTCTTCAGCCTGAAAGAGAACCAGACCTACAATGCGAAAATGATCCCGGTCAGGCTGCGTGACCATATTTTCTATACCCTGTTTGCCCCGTATCAGCATCCGCGGGTGGCGATGGCGCTGATTCTTGAGAACGGCGGCGGCGACGGAGTGGTGGCCGGCCCTACGGCGCGCGCCATTCTTGACCATATCTTCGACCCGGCCAACGAGCCGGCGGCGGTAGAGGGCGGCGCAGAGGCTAACGTCCCGCAGATCGATAGCGCCGACGCGCAGTAGAGAAGAAAACGCTCCCCGGACGGTTATGCCGTCCGGGAATAATCGCCGGTAAATTGATTATTTGCCGCCGACGGGGCTTTTCTCCATAGTGAAGCCTTACGCAAATCTGAGAAATAAGAAAGGTATCGCCATGTCGTTGAGCAGAAAAACGCTTCTTTTGGTGCAGACCGGCACGCCGCCGCAGGAGATTGTCGCCGATCACGGCGACCTGCCGCGCTGGTTCGCCGATCTGCTGGCACCGTGGCGGGAGCAGATGAAAGCGGTGCGCGTATTTGCCGGTGAGACGCTCCCGGCGCCGGATAACGACACGGTGGCGGTGATCACCGGCTCCTGGGATATGGTGACGGACCGCCTGGCGTGGAGCGAGATGACCGCGGAATGGATCCGCGCCGCGATGGCCATCGAGATGCCGCTGTTTGGCGTCTGCTACGGCCATCAGCTGATGGCCCACGCGCTGGGCGGCGAGGTGGATTACCACCCGGCAGGGCGTGAAACCGGCAGCAAAACCATATCGCTCTCGGCCGCTGGCCTTAGCGATAGCCTGGTTGCCGACCATCCCGCGACCTTCAGCGCTCATCTGACGCATCTACAAACGGTGACCAAACTGCCGCAAGGGGCGGCGGTGCTGGCCTCGTCCGAGCACGATCCGCATCAGATTGTCCGCTATGGCGCCCACGCGCTGTCGACTCAGTTCCACCCTGAAATCACCCCGGAGATTGCCCGCTCGCTGATTTACTATCGTCAGGCGGTACTGCGCAATGAGGGCCTTGACCCGGACAGGCTGAGCCGCGCGGTCGAGGAGAGCCCCGTGGCCTCGGCGATTTTGACCCGCTTTGTGGCGAACTATCTGACCCCGGCCCCGAGGACGGCTTAACTCTGCGGCGCTTTCTCCTGTAGCCAGGCCGCGGTTTCGCGAAGAATTTCGTCCGACAGCGCCGGGTCACAGGTCATTCGCGCCAGAATCACCGCCCCGACCATCGCCGACCAGCTGCCGACGGCCGCGCGCCGCCTCGCCGCGTCATCTTCCCCGGGAACGGTCTTGCTGAGATTGGCTATCTGCTGCTTGAGCCCGGCGCTCATTTCACTCCTGGCCGGCTCCGACTGGCGGATAGTGTCCGCAGCCAACGCCGCCAGCGGGCAGCCGCTGGCAAAATTATCCCGATGCTCAGGGGAAAGGTAGCGTTCGATTTGCGGCGCGCTACCGTTTTCGGTGGCGCCGCTGGCTGTCTGCAGCTCCGCAAGGGTCAGGGCGATCAGCTCATCCTTCGATTTGAAGTAGCCGTAAAATCCGCCGTGGGTAAGACCCGCTGATTTCATGATATCGGTGACCGTGACCGCATCAAAACCCCGTTCACGAAACAGACGACCGGCGGCGGCAAGGATTGTCTGCTTATTCTCTTCGACCTGTTTTCTGCTCACTCTCATGGCGTCATCCCGCGCTGAAATTATTTATGATGACCATCATATAACATTATTTACACCATACCCAGCCTGTGACATTATTCATGACGGTCATCATGTATAAATTCAGGAGAGCGAATATGAGCAGCAAATCAGCGGTACTGGTAACCGGCGCATCGACCGGCATTGGCGCAGTCTACGCCGAACGCTTTGCCCAACGCGGCCACGACCTGGTCCTCGTCGCGCGAAATACCGAGCGCCTTACCGCGCTGGCCCAGCGCCTGCGTAGCGAAGCGGGGGTGCAGGTCGACATTTTAACCGCCGATCTGACTAACGATGACGACGTTGCCGCCGTCGAGCAGCGTCTGCGGGAAGATACGCGCATCGGCATTCTGATTAACAATGCCGGCACCGCCATTCCCGGCGATTTTCTCAGCCAGAGCGGCGAGGAGCTCTCCCGGCTGATTGCGCTCAACGTAACGGCGGTGACCCGCCTGGCCCATGCCGTCGCTCCCCGGCTGGCGGCCGCGGGCGAAGGGGCTATCGTCAACATCGCCTCGGTTGTCGGGCTGGCTCCGGAAATGGGCCTGACGGTGTATGGCGCAACTAAAGCCTTTGTGCTGTTTCTCTCTCAGGCTCTCGACGTGGAGCTGGCCGCGAAGGGGATTTACGTCCAGGCGGTGCTGCCTGCGGCGACCCGCACCGAGATCTGGCAGCGCAGCGGCCAGGACGTTGATGCCATTCCCGGCCTGATGGAGGTGGATAAACTGGTGGATGCGGCGCTGGTGGGTTTCGACCGCCGTGAATTAGTCACCATTCCGCCGCTGCACGATGAAACGCAGTGGGGGGCCCTGAACGCGGCGCGCCAGGCGATGCTGCCCGGCTTCGCGCAGTCGGAACCGGCGCCGCGCTACCGCGCCTGACGCCTTCGCGTGACGTTGTCACCTGAACGTCAGCCCGCCCAGCGCCTCGGCCATCAGCTGTCCGAGCATCGTGCAGGCGGCGGTATTCCGCGCCTGCAGCGGATTCTCTTCGAGACCGATAGCCAGGGCGCCGGGGGATGGCAGCAGGGCGCCTGCGGCATGCAGATTCTCCGGCATGCCGATTTTGGTTCTGACCGTCAGGCCTAATCCGGCCTGCACCGCCGCCCAGACGCCGCTGAGGCTATGGCTAACAAACATCACCTGCCACGGAATGGCGGCCGCGTCGAGAGCGGCGATAGCCCTTGAGCGCATCAGGCACGGGCTTTCAAACATCACCAGCGGAAGTGGCTCGCCCGCGGCCAGCAGGGCGGCGACGTCGAGGTCCGGATGATGAATCCACTCCAGCTGGCACTGACCCAACGTTGGGCCGCTATCGTCGGTTTGCCAGAGCAGCGCCATATCCAGCGTGCGTTCGGCCAGCGCCTGGCGCAGCGGGAGATTGCGGTCCACTCTGGCGACGATCCGCAGCTGCGGGTGGTGACGTTTAAACTGGCCGAGGATCCCCGGCATCAGGGATTCGCCAAAATCCTCCTGCATCCCAATGCGGATCTCACCGGTAAGCCGTTCGCCTTTTAGAGCGCGCAGGGTCTCATCGTTGAGCTCCAGCATGCGCCGGGCATAGCCCATCAGCTTTTCTCCCTGGGCCGTGAGCGCCAGGTGACGACCCTGTTTCACCACCAGCCCGGCGTCGCACTGCATCTCCAGTTTCTTGAGCTGAGCGCTGACCGCGGAGGTTGAGCGCGAAAGACGTACCGCCGCCTGGGCAAAGCTGCCGCACTCGATCCCGGTGACAAAGGTGCGTAGCGCATCGAGATCCAGCGCCGGAGTAAGCTTTTCCATAATCATCCTCTTATTCAGGATGATGACTCCTGAATTATTCGATTTTCAGGAAGATACTGTGGCATCACACTGGGCTCAACGTCAACATTACCTTCCGGAGTTACCATGATCGTTATGCAGTATCGCTTTACGCTGCCCGCTGACTATGACATGTCGATTATTGAGCGCCGCATTCGCCACGGCGGCGCAAAGCTGGACGGCTTTCCCGGCCTGTTATTTAAAACCTATCTTTACTCCCGCCTCGATGACCGCGCCGGGGCTATAACGGAGAACCGCTATGCTCCGCTGTACGTCTGGCAAAACGCAGAGGCGATGGCGCGCTTTCTGCAGAGTCCGGGGTTTGCCGGCCTGTGCGCAGACTTTGGCTGGCCGCGGATCGAAAGCTGGCTGGCGCTGCGCGTCCCGGCGGTCGGGGAGGTGATGGATAAGTCCTGGCTGAGCGTCAAAAAGCGCGCCATTGCGCCGTTTAGCGATCTGGCAAACCTCGATCTGCAGGGGCAGCTCTGCGCATGGGACCTGAGCCGCTGGCAGCTGCTGGAGGTCAGCTTTGGCGATGCGCCGTCGGATGAAGGAGAGAGTTATCGCATCGGCTACGTTGCGCGAGGAGAGGCGTAAAAAAAAGCCGATAAGGTGAGTTATCGGCTTTCGGGAGGAGGCGGGGCGGCAAGGGCCGCTATCCCGGATCGGGCGCAGGCGCCGCAGCCCGGGAGTTCAGCTTACTTTGCCAGCACTTCCTGGGCGGTGCGTTCAACCAGATTCAGCAGCACCTTGACGTCATCGAGGGTGACGATCGGGTTGAGCAGCGTCAGCTTCAGGCAGGTCACGCCGTTGTGCTCGGTTACGCCGACGTTGGCGCGACCGGAGTCCAGCAGCGCGTCGCCGATGCGCTGGTTAAGCAGGGCGATAGCCGCATCGTCGCTGCCCGCCGTCTGCTGCGGGCGCGAACGGAACAGCACGCTCGCCAGCTGCGGCTCCATAACCAGCTCCAGCGTCGGCTGGCTGGCAACGTATTCAGCGACGTTTTTCGCCATCGTCACGCCGTGATCGATAATTTCCGCGTACTGTTTCTGCCCCAGCGCTTCCAGCGCCATCCACAGCTTCAGCGCGTCGAAGCGGCGGGTGGTCTGCAGCGATTTGGAAACCAGGTTCGGTACGCCGTTTTCTTCATCGAACTCGGAGTTCAGATAGGCCGCCTGATAGCGCATCAGCTCGTAGTGGCGCGCATCTTTTAGCAGGAACGCGCCGCAGCTGATGGTCTGGAAGAACTGTTTGTGGAAGTCCAGGGTGATGGAATCCACGCACTCAATGCCGTCCAGGTAATCGCGGTAGTGCCCGGAAAGCAGCAGCGCGCCGCCCCAGGCCGCATCCACGTGCAGCCAGATCTGATGCTCCGCCGCAATGCCGGCAATCACGCGCAGCGGGTCGATAGCGCCCGCGTCGGTGGTGCCTGCCGTCGCCACGATCGCCATGATCTGCTCGCCGTTGGCCTGCGCTTCGGCGATTTTCGCCTTCAGGTCTTCGACGTCCATGCGGGCAAAGCGGTCGGTTTTGACCAGGGTGACCGAACGGTAGCCGAGGCCCATCAGCGCCATGTTCTTCTGCACCGAGAAGTGGGCGTTTTCAGAACAGAACACTTTGTATTTGCGGATATCGCCCGGCAGGCCATCCTGCTGAATCGAGTGCCCCTGGCGGGCGAAGAAAGCATCGCGCGCCAGCATCAGGCCCATCAGGTTACTCTGGGTGCCGCCGCTGGTGAAAACGCCGGCGTCGCCTGCCCGGTAGCCCACCTGGGCGCGCAGCCATTCGATCAGCTTCATCTCAATGATGGTGGCCGACGGGCTTTGGTCCCAGGAGTCCATACTCTGGTTGGTGGCGTTAATCAGCACTTCCGCCGCCTGGCTTACCACCAGGCTCGGGCAGTGGAGATGCGCCACGCACTGCGGGTGATGCACCGACAGGCTGTCTTTCAGGAAGTACTCGATCGCACGTTCAATCGCCGCCTGGTTGCCCAGACCCTGTTCGGTGAACTCAAGGGTAATGCGCTCGCGCAGCTCGGCGACGCTTTTGCCTTGATACATCTCAGGCTGCTTGAGCCACTGCGCGACGGCCTGGCTGGTCTGAGCGATAACCTGCTGATACGCCTCAATGCTCTGCGGCGAACCGGCAAGGATCGGATTCAATTGGGACATGGCGGTCACTTACTCCACTCAGACCGGTTTTACGCCGGCGGCCAGCAGGGCCTGTTCAAATTTGTCGAAGAAAATCTCCAGCTCAGCGTTGCTGATCAGCAGCGACGGCAGCAGGCGCAGGACGCAGCCGTTACGGCCGCCGCGCTCAAGGATCAGGCCCGCTTCGAAGCATTTTTTCTGCAGCAGGGCAGAGAGCGCGCCGTCGGCCGGGTAGCAGCCCATGTGATCCTGAGCTTCGTTCGGCTTAACGATTTCGATGCCGATCATCAGACCGAGACCGCGAACGTGACCAATGACCGGGTAGCGTTTTTGCATTTCGGCCAGCTTGCCTTTCAGCCACTCGCCCTGGGCCGCAACTTTACCGGCGATGTCGTTCTCTTTCAGGTGACGCAGGGTGGTCAGGCCGGTTGCCATTGCCAGCTGGTTGCCGCGGAAGGTGCCGGTGTGGTGACCAGGTTCCCAGGCGTCAAACTGCTTCTTGATACCAAGAACGGCCAGCGGCAGACCGCCGCCTACGGCTTTGGACATCACGATGATGTCCGGCTCAATGCCCGCGTGTTCGAAGGCGAACAGCTTACCGGTACGCGCGAAGCCGGCCTGGACTTCATCGATAATCAGCAGAATGCCGTGCTCCTGGGTCACTTTACGGATGCGCTGCAGCCACTCGACCGGCGCCGGGTTCACGCCGCCTTCGCCCTGAACGGCTTCAAGGATCACCGCCGCAGGCTTACGCACGCCGCTTTCAACGTCGTTGATCAGGTTTTCGAAGTAGTAGGTCAGCGCCTTCACGCCGGCTTCACCACCGATACCCAGCGGGCAGCGGTACTGATGCGGGTACGGCATAAACTGGACTTCCGGCATCATGCCGTTAACCGCTTCTTTCGGTGACAGGTTTCCGGTCACCGACAGCGCGCCGTGGGTCATCCCGTGGTAGCCGCCGGAGAAGCTGATGACCGAAGAACGGCCGGTGTATTTTTTCGCCAGCTTCAGCGCCGCTTCAACGGCGTCAGCGCCGGACGGGCCGGTGAACTGCAGGCAGTATTCTTTACCTTCGCCCGGTAATAAAGAGAGCAGGTATTCGGAGAAGCGATCTTTTAACGGAGTTGTCAGATCGAGGGTATGTAACGGCAAGCCGCTGGTAATGACACTTTGGATGCTCTGCAGCACGTCAGGATGGTTATGACCAAGAGCCAGGGTTCCAGCACCGGCAAGGCAGTCCAGGTACTGTTTGTTATCCGCATCGGTCAGCCATACGCCTTCCGCTTTGGTAATGGCCAATGGCAGCTTGCGCGGGTAACTCCTGACGTTCGATTCGAATTCGGCCTGACGGGCCAAAAAGGTTTCGTTGTTTGCGTCCAATAAATCTGCACTTAAAGTATCAATACGGACTTTATCCGTCATCATATCACTCCCACAACCAGCGTTACGGTTGAACCCTGGTTGAATAATTGGTTTAAGAAAATGAATCGCCATTCATAAAGCGCGCACAATATATGGCTTTTTAAATCCGCATTCAACGTTTTATTTATTGCGCTATTTTTACGTTATTTTTACATTGTTAAATTTAATGATAAATGGCTGATTTTTATCCGTTATTTTAACGTTCATAAAACCATAAAAAGTGTAATTATTAGTGTAGGATTTTACCCTGTTTTATTACCGCTTCGCTGACGCCGCTGGCGGAAATAGTTCCGCCAGCGGTAAGGTTACTCAACGCAGTTCGATAGCGTACTGCGATAAAGGTGTGATTTTTTTAACCAACTTATTGTTAAACAAAAACTGTTCGTAGGCTTCGTAGCGCGGCTTATCAAGCGCCGCCGGATCGGTGGCGAACAGCGGTATCGTTTGCAGCCACGCCTGCTTGTTGAGCTCGGTATTCAGCTCCGGATGCGCGGCGGCGAAGGCCTGCCAGGTCTCCTGCGGGTGGGCGCGCAGCCAGGTCACGCCTTTTTGCAGCGCTACGAGGAATTTTTTGATTTTCGCCGCGTGCGCTTCATCCCGGTTGGCGACAATCACCAGCTCGTCGTAGGCCGGCACGCCGTAATCCTCTACGTTCATGACCTGCGGCTCTTTGCCCTGCAGCTTCAGCTCCAGCGCCTCAATATTGCGGTAGCCGCCGATAACCGCGTCGACCTGGCCGGCAAGCAGGGCGCTGGTCAGCTGGAAGTTAACGTTGATCAGCTTGATACTTTGCGGATCGATATGCGCCGACTGCGCCATAGTTGCCAGCGTCGCCTGTTCGATGCCGCTCACCGAGTAGCCAACCTTTTTCCCCTTCAGGTCGGCGGGCGTTTTGATGCTCTTATCCAGCGCAATAATAGTGTTTAACGGTGAGTTAATCAGCGTCCCGACGCGCACCAGCGGCAGCCCCTCATCGGCGAAAAAATGCACCTGCGGCTGGTAGGTTATGGCCAGGTCGGCCTGGCGAGCGGCCACCAGCCGCGGCGGCAGCGCCGGGTCGGATGGCGGAATGATTTTGACGTCGAGGCCCTGTTCTTTAAAGGCGCCAATCTGTTCCGCAACCATAATCGGCGCGTGATCCGGGTTGATATACCAGTCCAGCACCAGGGTTAGCTTCTCGTTCGCCGCAGCGTGTGCGCTGATAGCCGCGCTGAGGGCCATCCCGGCAAAAATACGTTTATTCATGGTATTCCTTATTATCCGTACAGCTCATTATTCCGGCGTCCAGTCGATCAGCCGGTGCAAGAAAGCGTCGACCGCCAGCCACAGCAGGACGGTCAGCAGCACTAAAATAAACAGGGCCGCAAAGCAGATGTCGGTCTGCAGCCGGGCGTTGGCGTTGAGCATGACGTAGCCGAGCCCTTCGGCTGAGCCCACCCATTCGCCGATGATGGCGCCAATCGGCGCGACGGCGGCGGCCATCCGCAGGCCGGACCCCAGCGCCGGCAGCGCGGCCATCAGCCGCACGTGGCGCAGCTGAGCGCCAAAGGAGGCGCCCATCGTGCGGGCCAGATCGAGATAGTCGTGATTGACCCGCCGCAGGCCGTCAAAGAACGCGGAGGTGACGGGGAAGAAGATCACCAGCACCGCCATCATCACCTTGGCGCTCATTCCGAAGCCAAACCACAGCACCAGCAGAGGGGCGAGAGCGAACACCGGGATGGCCTGGCTGGTCAGCACCAGCGGCATCAGCCAGCGCTGCAGCCGCGGCGAGACGATCATGCAGAGCGCCAGCACCACGCCGAGCAGGACCCCGAGCAGCAGTCCGCTGAGAATTTCGCTTAGCGTCACCAGGGTATGCCAGCCCAGATACGCGCGGTTGAGCCACAGGGCGCCGGCGACCGCCGATGGCGAAGGCAGCAGAAAGGCGGGGATCCCGCTGCGGGTCACCAGCCACCAGACCAGCAGCAGGCCGCCAAATACCACCGCGCCGCGCAGGAGTTTGCCCCTCATCCGTCGGCCCTCATCAGCTGCTGCAGCAGTTCCGCCTGGCTGGCAAGCAGCGCGGGATCGTCCGCCGCCCGCGGCGGCAGGCCAGACAAATGGTGCGAATCGTCGATCCCGCCCGCGGACGGCGCGAGCACCAGCAGACGGTGGCTCATCCGACAAGCTTCCATCGGATCGTGGGTAATCAGCACCACGGTCCGGTCGGCCAGCAGCTCAGCCGCCAGGGTTTGAATGCGCGTGCGGGTGATGGTGTCGAGGGCGGAGAAGGGTTCATCCATTAAGACCACGGGGCGGTCTTCATACAGCGTGCGGGCCAGCGCCGCGCGCTGACGCATTCCGCCGGAGAGCGACGCCGGGCGATCGTCGGCGCACTGCTCCAGCCCGACCTGGCGCAATAAGGTTGTCACGCGCGAACGGTCAACGCGCTCCCCGCGCAGGCGCGCGCCGAGCGCTACGTTATCGCGCACGTTCAGCCACGGATAGAGCAGGTCCTTCTGTCCCATCCACGCCAGCCGTTTCGCCACGGGCAGCCCGTCGCTGGCGTAGACCTGGCCGGACGTCGGCGCCGCGAGGCCGGCGATGATGCGCAGCAGGCTGGTTTTTCCGGCGCCGCTGGCGCCCAGCAGGGAGACCCACTGCCCGCCGGGGATATCGAACGATAAATCCTCAAAAACGACCCGCGAACCGAAGCGTAACCCCAGTTCCCGGACGTGGATGGCCGGGGGAGTCACGCCGACGCCTCCGGTACCGCATTCAGCCCCATCTGCCAGAAGTTGGCCTCCAGGCGCGTGGCGGTGGTGAAGATGGCACTGAGCTCAGCGAATCTCGACTCGCCGCCGCGCTGCTGCCAGAGGGTTTCCAGCAGGGTGATCGCCGCGTTGACGCCGTTGAGATAGCCTTCGTCGCCATAGTTACGGATCCACGAGGCGTAGGGATTATCGCTCAGGCGGGTCTGCGGACTATGCAGCAGCCCGAGCCCAATTTCTGCGTAACCGGCCACGCAGGGCATCAGCGCGGCCAGCAGATCCAGGGCGTCGTTGGAGTGGCCGATATCCAGCACGTAGCGCGTGTAGTTGATCGTCTCAGACGCCTCCGGCTCGGCGGCCATGATCGCTTCATCCAGCCCCCAGCCGGCGCAGTAGCCGACGTGCAGCGGCAGTTCGCTGAGGATGGCGTTCATCGAGGCCGCCGCGGCGCGCATCTCCGGCAGCGTGCGCAGCTTGCTGACCAGCAGGGCATAGCTGCGGGCAAAGTGGATCAAAAACAGATAGTCCTGCGTCAGGTAGCGGCGGAATGCGCGTTCGGGCAGGGTGCCGTCAGCCAGCTGATGTAAAAAGGGATGGGCGACGTAGTGCTGCCAGTCGCGTCCCGCCTGCTGGCGCAGACGACCGTAGATACCTTGAGTAAATGCGGGAAGAATCACAGGACCTCCTGATTAAGGGGAGATCCGGGCGTGCAGAAGTATGAACAGGCAATGGCGGAAAACTGGCAAAATTGCCGACCCGTCCCTTCGCTGGCATGACCCAGATCAGGTTCAAAGGGTTCGGCTTACGCCATCTCAGCCCTCACGGGACACCCCTCGGTAGGGCCATGTTATACGGCATTCACTTTTTGATTACAATCCCGGCTTCGGGTCATTGCGCCAGGGGATTGCGCTCCGTTTAAGTGACGGTGTCACGTGGTCATTAGCTGAAAAGTGCACGACGGCCAGGGGCAGGGAAATTTTTATAGCTAATTAGTGTGATTTATCGCGCTTTTTTATCCAAAAGTAAGGCGAAAACCGGCCGCCGGCAATGGGGATCTCCGCGGCGCGTACTATATATTCTCATAGGCTGAAAGCCATTATTCTTCAGTGACCTGGGGAGTAAAAAACCATATCGCCTGGAGAGTGCATGAAGCCGCTATTCCCCCGGCAGTCGCTGGCGCCGGGCAGCCCCTTGAGCGCAGAGAAAAACAGGCGTCCGGCGAGAGAAAAAGCTCGCGGAAAGAGGTAAAGTGACCCGCAGCAGATGGACAAAAAAGATACGACTAACTCTGTTGGTTTCCTCTCTCCAATTGAAATGAATTGAATAATAGGTACCAATGCTGGTCAGGAGCGGTGCGTAACGTTTTTTGCCAGCTCAGACACCGTCTGTGATTAAAAATGGGACTATAATTGGCGCTTCTGCGTCATCCCTTTGAACTCTCTGATTAATTTGATTTTGCGCCAGCAGGCGATAAATGCTCATGTGACCGGATTACAGATAGACGATGTATAGAGGGTGGAGGGCGGCATGCTATTAAAAGAATTAATTATTTTCGACCTGTTAGCCACCCCCGTCTGGGTGGTTCATCCTTTCAAAGAGCGCATCCTCTACAGCAACCAGGCCTCCAGAACCCTCAGCGGCGATATGTCGCTGGATGAGATGCGCAAAGGGACATTCTCCACCTGCCCGGAAGTGAGCCTGCAGAATTACCTCTATTACTGCAAAAATATTGCCGAGATTTTTGAAGTCTGGACAATTAATTCCGCCGACGGCCAGACCTCGATTTACTGTAAAACCACGCTGATTAAATCAGAAGAATATGACACGCTGATTCTCTTCGAAGCGGTAAAGCTGCTGCAGCAAAATGAGTCTATCAATACCTCCTCCCGGCATTACCAGCGGCGCAGTAACGGTTTTTTCTCCCGCTTTTTTATGACCAACTCCGCGCCCATGTTATTAATCGATCCTCACCGGGACGGCAGAATTATTGATGCCAATATTGCCGCGCTGCGCTTTTATAATTACACCTCGGATGAGATGCGGGCGAAGCATACCTGGCAGATTAATACTTTGGGCCGCGATGTTCTGCCGATCATGCGCAACGTCGCAAGCCTGCCTGGAGGCCATAAGCCGCTCAATTTCACCCATATTCTCGCCGATGGCTCCATTCGCCACGTTCAAACCTACGCCGGTCCGGTGGTGCTATACAATATTCGCCTGATGCTCTGCATCGTGCATGACGTAACCGAAGAGGTGCATTTAAGGCGCGAGCTTGAGTTTTCAGCTTCGCACGATCCGCTGACCGGTCTGCTTAACCGGCGTGAGTTTTATCGCATCGTTGATTCCGCTTCGTTTACAGCTGGCGGCTTCTGCCTGCTGCTGGTTGATGTCGATAACTTTAAGGCCATTAACGATAGCTACGGCCATCAGAAAGGCGATGAGGTTTTACTGGCTATTTCCCGGATCCTTGAATCGACGGTGACGCATCAGGACAAAATATATCGCTGGGGAGGCGAGGAGTTTCTGTTATTTCTTCCCGAACGCTCCATTGCGATGGCGCTGCAAATGGCGGAAACCATTCGCCTCGCGGTTAGCGGCCATCAAATGCCGGATCATCCCAGCCCGGTTACCGTCAGCATCGGCGTCGCCGATCGTCAGGATGATGAAGAGATCGACCAGCTGTTCAATCGCGTCGATAAGGCGCTGTATGCGGCGAAGAAAGAAGGGCGAAACCAGGTGAAGCTGCACCTGGTGGAAAAATATTGAGGCGCGGCGCGATGGGCCCCGCAATAAAATATTCGCCGCATAAATATATTTAGCCGTTTTTTTTAAATTCTTAGCAATATTTCTCCGGCTCATTCGTCTACCTCATCAGCAGTCACTTTTCACGACAGTCATGAGGTAGCAAGAAGATGAGAAATTTAGATATGCATGAAAACCGCCGTCATTGCGGCTTTGGTCGCCACCGGATGGGCAAACCGCTGATCGTTGGCGTGGCGATCGTCGCGATACTCGGGCTGGTGGTGATGTCGCTGTGGAACGCGCTGCTGCCGGCCATTCTTGGGGTTAAAAGCATCGGCTTCTGGCAGGCTTTAGGTCTGCTGGCGCTGTCGCGGATCCTGTTCGGCGGCCTTGGCTTCCGCCCGGGCATGTTCGGGATGGGTCGCGAGCGTCGGCGCATGCATGAACGCTGGATGCAGATGAATCCCGAACAGCGCGAAGAGTTTATGCAGCGCTTTGGTCGCCGCGGCCATCGCGGGCATTGCGGCTGGCGCGATCGCCGTAACGACCCCGCCCAGCCGGCAGACGATGCGTCTAAAACGACGCCGACCGAGTGAGCGAAATGAAAGGCGCAACGACGGGAGAGTCACTGCTCGTTTCGGCGCTCAACGCCTGCCGCTCCCGGCTGAAGGCCTTTATCCGCGGCCGCGCCTCGGTACGCGACGAGGCTGACGATATTCTGCAGGAAGTGACCTGGCAATTAATGAAGGTCGAGCAGCCGGTGGAGAACGTCGCCGCCTGGCTGTTCCGCGCCGCGCGTAACGAAATGACCGACCGGGCGCGCAAAAAACGCGAGCTGCCGCTGGCGGACTACTTCAGCGGGGATGAGGAAGGAGAGTTCCCGGAAGATGAGCTGGCGGAGACCCTGTTCGGCGTGCCGCAAACGCCGGAGGACGAGTACCTGAAAGAGCTGCTGTGGGAGGAGCTGAACCAGGCGTTATCCGAACTGCCCGCCGCCCAGCGGGAGGTCTTTGAAAAGACCGAGCTGCTGGGCTACAGCTATAAAGAGCTGGCCGCCGAGTGCGGGGCCAGCGAGCAGGCCCTTCTTTCGCGCAAGCATAAAGCCGTGCTCTATCTGCGTACGCGCCTGCGCGCCCTCTATGATGAGCTGATAACCGACTAAGGCCTGGCCCAATCGCCGGGCACCGCGGTCAATATCCTCAGGTGAGGATATTTCATGATTTATCCCCACTAAAGGATATCGCAGTCTTTATCCTCTTGTGGGGATATTTACGGCGAGCGTTGACATTATCCTCACCAGGGTATAAACAGAGTCTTATCCCCACAAGAGGATAGATAAAGACGATGATAACGCCCCCGACGATCTACAGCCCGGCCCAGCTGGCAAACCATATCAAGCTGGTCCGGCAAAAAAACCAATGGACGCAAAGCGATCTGGCCCGCCGGATAGGCATTAAGCAGGCGACGATCTCGAACTTCGAAAACCATCCGGATAAAACCACCTTAACGACGCTGTTTAAGATTTTACAATCTCTGGAAATGACGATGACGGTGTGCGAAAAGGGCGCGGCCTTTGAGCAAAACGATAGCCAACCGGATCTGGAGTGGTAATGGCAACGCTCGTGACGTGGATGAACAATGAACGCGTCGGGGAGCTGATCAAGCTGAGCAACGGCGCGCATCAGTTCCGTTATGATCGACGCTGGATACAAAACCCGCGCGCGCGACCGCTTTCCCTGTCGCTGCCGCTGCAGTTCGGCAACATCACCTCGGATGCGGTGTTTAACTACTTCGACAACCTGCTGCCCGATAGCCCGCTGGTGCGCGATCGCATTGTCAAGCGCTACCAGGCCCGCTCGAAGCAGCCCTTCGATCTGCTGGCCGAGGTGGGGCGGGATAGCGTCGGGGCGGTCACCTTACTCCCCGTTGGCGACGCACCGGCGACCGGCGGCCTGACCTGCGAACCGCTCGACGACGTCCGGCTTGACGCGCTGCTGACGGCCTATCGCGCGGATATTCCGCTCGGCATGATTAACGGCCAGGAGGAGTTCAGAATATCGGTCGCCGGCGCTCAGGAGAAAACGGCGCTGCTGAAGATGGACGGCCGCTGGTGCATACCGACGGCGACAACGCCAACGACGCATATTATCAAGCTGCCGATCGGCGAGATAAGGCAGCCGGACGCGGTGCTGGATCTTAGCGAAAGCGTGGACAACGAATATTTATGTCTGGCCCTGGCGCGGGAGCTGGGCTTTGCCGTTCCGCAGGCTGAAATTATCACCACCCGCAGCACCCGGGCGCTGGCCGTTGAGCGCTTTGACCGCCGCTGGGCGCAGGAAAACACGCGGCTGCTGCGCCTGCCGCAGGAGGATCTGTGCCAGGCGTTCGGGATGCCTTCCTCGATGAAGTACGAGTCGGACGGCGGGCCGGGCGTGGCGCAAATTATGGCGTTTCTGCTGGGCTCCAGCGAGGCGCTGAAGGATCGCTACGATTTTATGAAGTTCATCGTTTTTCAATGGCTGATCGGCGCCACCGACGGGCATGCGAAGAATTTTTCCATTTTTCTTCAGCCCGGCGGCAGCTACCGCCTGACGCCTTTCTACGACATCATCTCGGCTTTTCCTGTGCTGGGGGGCGCGGGTTTGCATATCAGCGACCTGAAGCTGTCGATGAGCCTGAAAGCAACCAAAGGGCGGAAAACGGAGATCCAAACGATCTACCCACGTCATTTCCTCGCCACGGCGAAGGAGGTGGGATTTGCGCAGCAGCAGATGCTGGAGATCCTGCGCTATTTTGCCGATAACCTGCCGCGGGCGGTCGATGCGGTAAGGGCCTCGTTGCCGGGAGATTTTTCGCCGACGGTTTACCAGTCCATTATTTCTCACACCCTCAGGAACCATGCGCGGCTGCAAAGCGGGCTGGCGGGTTAGCGGACGCTAACCCAACGCTTGCCGACAATCACCGTCAGCGCGACGATCGTCGCGATCGCCGCCAGATGCAGCGCAAAATCCAGCAGGTGCAGATGCACCGGATGACAAAACGCCAGCAGGCTTACCGCAAGGCTGGCGACGCCGAGCCCCGCCATCGCCAGGCTGCGCGCGGGATAGAGCGCCCGCGTGCGCCGCAGGCTGGCGATCATCAGCGCCATCATCGGCGTACTGACGACCAGCAGAAAGGTGAAACAGCTGACGCTGTCGTCATCGTGCAGCGGCGGCGCGTCGCCGGGAATGCTGCTGATGCTCAGGCCGAGCCACATCAGGCCAATGGGCAAAAGGGCCTTCCAGCTGATGCTCCGGCGCCCGGCAATGCTCATGGTGAACGCGCGGCGAATGGTTAACGTCCCGAGCAAAAATGCCAGCGCCAGCTGCACCACGGCCAGGCTCGCGCCGGGCTGGGACCAGTCGGTCAGGCCGCGCCGTACGAGGAAGCTGGCGGCGTAGGCGCAAGGCAGGGCAACGGCCAGCCAGCCCGCGACGCGCCAGCCGATCGGCCACGGACGTTTTACCGGGCGCATTTCGCGGCCCAGTTTTTCAATAAGCAGATTATGATCGGTCATGATGAGCTCCAAATCGGCGCAGGTTTTTCAACGCCCGATGCAGCAGCGATTTCACCGCCGCTACGCTTAGATTGTTATGGGTGGCCGCTTCCGTCAGGCTCATTTCTCGCAGATGAACGTGCTCGACAATTTCGCGCTGGCGCAGGGGAAGCTGCTGCAGATAGCCCGCCAGCTCCTCCCGGCTGTCCTGGCGCGGCGGATCGGCAGTTGCCGCCTCGGGCAGCACCTCGTCAGAGAGTTCCCAGTGCTGATAGCGCCCGCGCCGTCGCAGCGCGTCAACGGATCGGGCCGAGATAATCGCCAGCAGCCAGGGCAGAAAGGGAAAGGCCGGATCGTAGGTGTGACGTACCCGATGTACGCTGAGCAGTACATCCTGGATAACATCTTCCACCAGCGCCTCGTCGGCGATCCGTTTCCGCACCTGCGAACGGATCACCGGCACCAGCGCTTTGAGCAGGCGGGTGTAGGCGAGCTGATCCCCCGCCTGCGCCTGCTCCATTAGCGCGGGCCAGCTGTCGCGCGCGCTATCGTTTGTTTGCATAATCCGCCTTGTTATTACGCCTTTTTGCCGGCGGCCTGGGTCAGGGCGTTGACCACAATCCCCGGCGTCAGCACCTGCGGCAGGACTTTCGGCGGCCCGCCGTCGGCCGGATAAACCACATACAGCGGCAGTCCGCCCTGGCCGAACTGGTTGAGCGCATCGTCTACGTCCGGATTAAATTTAGTCGAGTCCGCCACCATATAGACGGTATCGGTTTTTGCCAGCGCCTCTTTCACCGCCTGGGTGGAGAGCGACGTTTTCTCATTCACCTGGCAGGTAATACACCAGGAGGCGGTAAAGTTGACGAAGATAGCCTTACCGTGACCGCGCTGCGCGGCGACGGTTTGCGGCGTCCAGCGCTGGGACGACACCTCCGCCGTTTGCCCGACATCCGGCGAGGAGGCGGCGGGTTTAACCAGCCCCGGCAGCGGCGCAATGACCGCCACAATCAGCGCGGCGGTAACCGCAAACAGGGCCTTGTGTCCCTTGCCCTGGAAGGCGCGACGTTGCGCAATGCCGTACAGCCAGGCGGCGAAGCTGAGCACCACCGAGGCGGCAAGCAGGGCGGCTAACGCCGCGCTCCCGGCCTGCTGGGCCAGGACCCACACCAGCCATGCCCAGGCGCCAAACATCGGAAAGGCGAGCGCGCGTTTAAGGATATCCATCCACGGACCGGGGCGCGGCAATATTCTGGCGAGCGCCGGAAAGAGCGACACCAGGGTAAAGGGCGCGGCGAAGCCGAATGCCAGCGCGAGGAAGATGGTTAACGACACCGCCGGCGGCTGGACCAACGCGTAGCCAATCGCACTGGCCATAAAGGGCGCGGCGCAGGGCGTGGCGACCACGATCGCCAGCGCGCCGGTTAGCGCCGAGCGGATAAAAGCGCCGCGGCCGATATCCAGCCCGCCGACGCGCTGCGCCGTCAGCCCGACTTCAAAGACGCCAAGCAGGTTAAGCGCCGCGCCGAGGATCGTCAGGGAGAGCAGCGCGATCACCAGCGGCGACTGCAGCTGGAAGCCCCAGCCGACGGCGGTGCCGCCGGCGCGAATCGCCAGCAGAATGCCCGCCAGCGCCATCATGGTGATAACGACGCCGAGCAAAAACGCCAGGCCTTCACGGCGGGCGCTGGCGGCGTTATCAGAGTGACGCAGCAGCCCCAGCGCCTTCAGGGAGATCACCGGAAAAACGCAGGGCATAAAGTTGAGAATGATGCCGCCAATAAAGGCGGCCAGCATCGCGGTTAACATCGCTGGCCTCTTTACTTAATGGGTTTGCGGGTGAGAAGCGTCGTACTGCTTCACGGCAGCGAGCGTTTTCTCAATATGTGCATCCGGGTTTCTATCAGTGTAACTCAGCAGGATGTTGCCATCCGGCGCAATCACGTACGAAGTGCGATCGGAGAGCGTTTTACCTTTCATCTCCATCAGCGTCTGATACTGCGCGGCGACTTTAGCTCCCGGGTCCGCCGCGACGGCGAACTTATCGCGACACTCCAGTTTGGAGAAGTCGCTGACCTGGTCGGTATTACCCGCGGTTACGCCAACGACGGTGGCCCCCATTTTAGTGAAGCTGTCGGTAGCTTCCGCGAAGTCATGAGCTTCAATGGTACAGCCGGCGCTAAAGGCCGCCGGGAAGAAATAGAGCACCACCGGCCCCTTTTGCAGCGCCTGCTGCAGGGAGAAAGTCAGCGGTTTACCGGCGAGGGCGCCCTGCAGCTTAAAGTCCGGCGCTTTAGCGCCCACGGGCAGCGCCGCGCCGGCGTTGAACGCGGTGGCGGACAGACCCAGCGCGGCGGTCATAGTCAGGGTACGGATGAGGTTTTTAATGCGTGTCATTATCTGCTCCTGCGATTTTGGGGAGTGCCGGTTTGGCCAAACTCGTTCATCTCAGCTATTCAATTCGCCGCAGCGGAGGGAAAAGTTGCGCGCAGGTGAAAAAAAAGTGCGCCCGGCCGATGACGCGATGAGTCGGGCGCAGAACGGAGGGAGAGAACGCCGGCTAAAGGGGTTCAGCCGGCGGGATGGGCTAACTTCCCCAGCGGTTCTGCAGATAGTTGACGGCCTGCCGGGTCTGCGGCTGGTTCAGGTTGTTCTCGCGGAACAGAATGGTGCCCTGGATTTCGGGAATCGACTCGTTGAGGTCCAGCTGCTTTTTCAGCTCCGGCACGCCGCCGTTAACCATCCAGTCGGGTTCATTTTTTGACGGTTCGCCGACTTTGTAGAGCGCCACGCCGATATAGAGCCGCGTACGGGTAGGCTTGACGACCTCCGCCCACCATTTCGCCAGCACGTCGTAGCGGGCGGCGTCGCGCGCAAAGGGCCAGTACAGCTGAGGCGCGATGTAGTCGAGCAGCCCCTGCTGTACCCAGCTGCGGGTATCGGCGTAGGACTCATCATAGGCCGCCGCGCCGCGGGTGTCTGAGCCGGCGGGATCGTGGGAGCGGTTGCGCCACACGCCGGCCGGGCTGACGCCAAACTCAACGTTGGGGTTAATCTGCTTAATCGTGCGCGACACCTGCGCAATCAGCTGCTGCGTATTGTGCCGGCGCCAGTCCGCTTTGCTGGCGAACCCCTGGCCATACTGTTGGAAGGTTTGATTGTCGTTAAGGGCTGAGCCCGCCGTCTCGGTGTAGAAATAGTCGTCAAACTGCACGCCGTCGACCGGGTAGCGCTGCACGACTTCGGCGACGATGCCGGTTATCCAGTCGCGAGCCTGCGGAATGCCCGGGTCGAGGACAAAGCGGTCGCTTGCGGTGCGGATCCAGTCGCGATGCAGCACAAATACGCTGGCCGGACTTTGCGACTGCGTGCGGTTCAGCTCGGCGACGGTTTTCGGGCGGGTGTTCACCGAGACGCGGTAGGGGTTAAACCAGGCGTGAACCCGCATCCCGCGCTTATGCGCTTCATCCAGCATAAACTGCAGCGGATCGTAGCCCGGGTCCTCGCCGATGGCGCCGGTCAGCATATCGGACCACGGTAAAATCTTTGAGGGCCACAGCGCGGTGCCGTCGGGTTTGACCTGGAAGAACACGGTGTTAATCCCGAGGCGCTGCAGATTATCGAGCTTGGCGATCAGCGCCACCTTTTGCTGGCTAATCCGGCTTTCCGGGCTGCTGGCAATGATCGAGCCCACCGGCGGCCAGTCGAGGCGTGAGACCGTCGTCAGCCAGACCCCGCGTACCGGCCCATGCGTTTTGGGCAGCGCCGGCTGTTTAACCGCTGGCGGCAGCGGCGTAACCAGCGAGCGAGGCGGCTGGCTGCTGCAGCTGGCGAGGATAAAGGCGGTCGCCACCAACGCGGCCGATGCGGCCACGGTAGCCATAAAAAAGCGACGAGAGCGGATAGTCATAGACGTGGGCTTATTCTGTGAGTCGCGTAAAAGAAGCATTTTCGTATTATGCGCATTTAAGTCAATCCTTAGTATGGGGAATTATCTGGGCCTGGGGTCGGCGCTTTTTACGATTGCCGCAGGCGTAATCTATTTTTTTAACTGCGTATTAAAACAACGCGACGAAACAATCGCTCTTGCTATCTCGTTCACAATATTGCAACAGAATTTTTCACGCTCATGATCATTTTCGCACTTTTGCACCAGGCCAGTGCGCAACGTCAGCAAAGAACAACTATGTTTAGCTCGCGGGTCGGAACGGATGCCGCAGTCCTCAATTCGCCACGTGATGGCAACATATCTCCTGACCTGTCCTGAAATGCACGTTGGTCGGTGGCGGTAACCGCGGCTGTTACGCGTTGCTCTCATCTATTAGTAAGCGATCTGTCATGTCATTTCTTCCTGGCGGGATTTTTGCTTCTTCCACCTTTAGCCGCTGCGGCTGGATAACGGCCTTCGGCAAACAAAACGGTAAGTGATATTTTCCGCGCCATTTAATGGCGCCAGGTTATAAATCGCTGAGGAATATCTGAATGTCTCTGAAACTGAAAAAGTTGACTCTTCATTTTGCGATTGCAGGTTGTATGAGTGTGGCATTTTGCGCACAGGCGGATGTGAAGATTGGCGTTGCCGGGCCGTTCACCGGACCTAATGCCTCCTATGGCGCTCAGTACTGGAAAGGGGCATCGCAGGCGGTAGCAGACATTAACGCGGCGGGAGGAATTAAGGGCGAAAAAATTGTGCTGGTGCAGGGGGATGACGCCTGCGAACCGAAGCAGGCCGTCGCGGTAGCCAACCGCCTGGTTGATGAGTCGGGGGTTTCCGCGGTTGTCGGACACTTCTGTTCGTCATCGACGATGCCGGCATCCGAAGTGTACGACGAGGCGGGGATCCTGACGATTACGCCGGGGTCGACTAACCCGCTGATCACCGAGCGCGGGATGAAGGATATGTTCCGTATGTGCGGCCGCGACGATCAGCAGGGGGCGATCGCGGCAGACTATATGCTTGATGTGCTGAAGGCGAAGAAAATAGCCGTCATTCATGACAAGGACACCTACGGTCAGGGGCTCGCCGACGCCACCCGCGCGGCGCTGGCAAAACGCGGTACCAAAGAGGTGCTGTACGAAGGGCTATCGCGGGGTGAGAAAGACTTCAACGCCCTGGTCACCAAAATTGGCGCGCTGAAGCCTGACGTGGTCTATTTCGGCGGCTGCCATCCGGAAGCCGGCCCGCTGGTGCGTCAGATGAGGGAGCAGGGGCTGCAGGCGAAATTCTTCTCCGGCGACTGTGTCGTTACCGAGGAGCTGGTGACTACTGCCGGCGGCCCGCAGTTTACCAACGGCGTACTGATGACGTTTGGTAAAGATCCGCGAACCATTGCTGAGGGCAAAACGGTTATTGAGAAATTCCGCGCCAGCGGCTTCGAGCCGGAAGGCTATACCCTGTACGCCTACGCGTCTATCCAGGCTATCGCCGCGGCCTATAACGCGGTGGGCGCCGACAACACCAAGGCCAGCGAGTGGCTGAAAAATCACAGCGTTGATACGGTTATGGGCAAAAAGGCCTGGGACGGTAAAGGCGATCTGAAGGTGTCGGATTATGTGGTCTACGCATGGGATGACAAGGGCAAGTATCACCAGCTTTAACCGTTTGCTGAACTCTTTGTCCCTATAAAAAAGGGCGTCGTACTACTGAAGGCAGCGCGCGGCGGGAGCTTTGCCGGTCGCTGCCTGCTTACTGGCAGGATGGTTTCTATGGAAGCGTTTTTTCTGCAACAACTGATTAATGGGCTGACGCTGGGAGCCGTTTACGGATTAATTGCCATCGGCTACACCATGGTTTACGGCATTATCGGGATGATTAACTTCGCGCATGGCGAAGTGTATATGGTTTCCGCCTACCTTTGCGCCATCGGCCTGGCGCTACTCTCCTGGTTTGGCATTCACTCCTTTCCGGTTTTGATCTTCGGCACGCTGGTGTTCACCATTGTGGTGACCGGCGTTTACGGCTGGACTATTGAGCGTATCGCCTATCGGCCGCTGCGCAATTCAACCCGCCTGGCGCCGTTAATCTCGGCTATCGGCATGTCGCTTATCCTGCAGAACTATGTGCAAATCAGCCAGGGACCGAACCAGCAGGGCATCCCGACCCTGCTGACGGGGGTGCTGCGCTTCGAGGTTGGCGACGGCGTGGTGCAAATTACGTGGACCAAAATATTTATTCTCGTCGCCGCGCTGGTGGGGATGATGATCCTCTCGTGGGTCATTAATCATACCCGGCTGGGGCGGGTATGCCGGGCGACGCAGCAGGATCGGCGCATGGCTGCAATCCTCGGCATTAATACCGACCGGGTTATCTCGCTGGTCTTTATGATCGGCGCCGCGATGGCCGGGCTGGCCGGGGTGCTGGTGACGATGAATTACGGCACCTTCGATTTTTATATCGGCTTCATTATTGGCATTAAGGCCTTTACCGCAGCGGTGCTGGGAGGGATTGGATCCCTGCCGGGAGCGATGCTGGGCGGTCTGCTGCTGGGCGTGGCTGAAGCCCAGTTTGCCGGGATGGTGAACTCTGATTACAAAGACGTGTTTTCCTTCGCTCTGCTGGTGGCAATTTTGATATTTCGCCCTCAGGGGCTGCTGGGTCGTCCGATGGTCGCAAAGGTTTAAGGGGTAAAGCATGGGTGAAGCATCGCGCAAGCAAGGGCTGGATATTAAAAAAAGCCTGATTGATAGCGTTCTGGCGGGGCTATGTGCGCTGATAGTGTTTGGACCGATCGTCGGCATTGTGCTGAAAGGCTACAGTTTTGAACTCTCCACCCAGCGGGTGGTGGTCATCGTCGCGGTGGTGATGGCCGGCAGGCTGCTGCTGAGCCTGCTGCTGCAAAGCCGCGGCGGACGCAAATTTATCGCCCGTTTTGAAGGGGCCGATGACGGGGTCTACGTCCGTCCGGTCGGCTACCGCTCGCGGCTGCGCTGGATCGTGCCGCTGCTGCTGGTGGCGGCGGCGATCTTTCCGGCTATCGCCACCAAGTATCTGCTGACGGTGGCCATTCTTGGGCTGATTTACGTGCTGCTCGGGCTCGGGCTGAATATCGTGGTGGGGCTCGCCGGCCTGCTTGATTTGGGCTACGTGGCGTTCTATGCGATTGGCGCCTATGGCCTGGCGCTGGGCTACCAGTATCTGGGGCTCGGATTTTGGGCGATGCTGCCGCTGGGGGCCATCATGGCGGCGCTGGCGGGGGCGCTGCTCGGCTTTCCGGTGCTGCGAATGCACGGGGACTATCTGGCGATCGTCACCCTGGGGTTTGGCGAAATTATTCGTCTGGTGCTGAATAACTGGGTCAGCTTTACCGGCGGGCCGAACGGCGTTTCCGTGCCGGCGCCCACGTTGTTCGGGCTGGAGTTCGGGCGCAGGGCGAAAGACGGCGGGGTGCCGATCCATGAGTTTCTGCACGTTAGCTACAACCCCAACCTGAAGTTTATCTTTATCTATGGCGTGCTGTGCCTGGTGGTGGTGCTGGTGCTGTTTATCAAACACCGCTTAACGCGAATGCCTATCGGCCGAGCGTGGGAAGCGCTGCGCGAGGACGAAATTGCCTGCCGCGCGATGGGGCTCAACCACGTGCTGGTTAAGCTTTCGGCCTTTATGCTCGGCGCGTCTACCGCCGGTATTGCCGGGGTCTTTTTCGCTACCTACCAGGGGTTTGTTAACCCGACGTCATTCACCTTTTTTGAGTCCGCGCTCATTCTGGCCATTGTGGTGCTGGGCGGCATGGGTTCAACGCTGGGGGTGGTGCTGGCGGCCTTTGTGCTGACCGTCGCGCCCGAGCTGCTGCGCGGTTTCGATGAGTATCGCGTCCTGCTGTTTGGCGTGCTGATGGTACTGATGATGATCTGGCGGCCGCGCGGGCTGGTGCGAACCAGCCGCATGGGGGTTACCGTGCGCAAGGGAGTGGCACCATGAGCGACAGCATTCTGCGGGTAGAGCATCTGATGATGCATTTTGGCGGTATCAAAGCGCTTAACGACGTTAACCTCGATGTGGAAAGGGGATCGATTACCGCGCTGATCGGTCCGAACGGCGCGGGGAAAACCACGGTTTTCAACTGCCTGACCGGGTTTTATCGCGCCACGGGCGGGGCGATTGTGCTCAACGCCCGCGCCGCGATGACCGACGTTATTCAGGTCCTCGGGCAAAAAATACGTCCCGATGATTTGCTCCACCCGGCGCGTCTGGGGTCGCGGATCTACTACAAAATGTTCGGCGGGACGCATCTGGTGAACCGGGCCGGGCTGGCGCGGACCTTCCAGAATATCCGCCTGTTTCGCGAGATGTCGGTGATCGAAAACCTGCTGGTGGCCCAGCATATGCAGGTAAACCGTAATCTGGTGGCCGGCATCCTGAACACCCGCGGCTATCGTAAGGCCGAAAACCAGGCCCTCGACCGCGCCTTCTACTGGCTGGAGGTGGTGGATCTGGTGGATTGCGCCAACCGGCTGGCCGGCACGCTCTCCTACGGTCAGCAGCGGCGGCTGGAGATTGCCCGCGCCATGTGCACCGGCCCGGAGATGATCTGCTTAGATGAGCCCGCCGCGGGGCTGAACCCTGCGGAGACGCACGCCCTGAGCCGAATTATCCGCTTTCTGCGCCAGCATCACGGCATCACCGTTTTGCTGATTGAGCATGATATGGGGATGGTGATGGAGATCTCCGATCATATTATCGTCCTCGACCGCGGGGACGTGATCGCCCGCGGCGCTCCGCAGGAGATCCAGTCGAATATCAGCGTTATCGCCGCTTATCTGGGCGCGGATGAAGAGGAGATTGCGGTATGAGTCAGCCGTTGCTTGAGTTTCGCCAGGTGGACGTCTTTTACGGTCAGATTCAGGCGCTGAACCAGGTCTCGCTGACGGTCAATGAAGGAGAGACGGTGGCGCTGATCGGCGCCAACGGCGCCGGTAAATCCACGCTGCTGATGTCCATCTTTGGTCAGCCGCGCATCGCGGAGGGGCAGATCCTCTATCGTGGGGAGGATATCAGCCGAAAATCCACCCATTTTATCGCCGGAAACGGCATCGCTCAGGCGCCGGAAGGGCGGCGTATTTTTGCGGATATGACGGTAGAAGAGAACCTGCTGATGGGGACCATCCCGATTGGCAGCCGCTATCAGGAAGAGGATAAGCGACGCATGTATCAGCTTTTTCCCCGGCTTGAAGAGCGGCGGACGCAGCGGGCGATGACGCTTTCCGGCGGCGAGCAGCAGATGCTGGCGATTGCCCGCGCGCTGATGAGCAGGCCGAAGCTGCTGCTGCTCGACGAGCCGAGCCTCGGGCTGGCGCCGCTGGTGGTTAAGCAAATCTTTCAAATACTGCGCGAACTGACGGCGCAGGGAATGACGCTATTTCTGGTGGAACAAAACGCCCACCACGCGCTTAAGCTTTCCGATCGGGCGTACGTGATGGTTAACGGCCAGATCCGGCTTAGCGGAACCGGGAGCGAGCTGCTCGACAATCCGGAGGTCCGGAACGCCTATCTGGGGATGGTGTGACAGGTGACGCTGTCACGAATCATGGGGCGTTATTGATTCGTGGCGGCAATAATTACCCCTTTTAGCTATTCATATCAAAGAATAGCGAATCCACTGCGGCTATGTTCAAGGTTGCGCCTGAAAAATTGATTCAGGTTTATGACACGCTTGTTGTACAGGGGGAACTTTACAGGATGGCCACTAAACCGCTAACGCTTACTTTCGATGGGCAACAGCCTATTCCCCTGGAGACGGTTTCCGGGACTTTGGGCCGCGTGGGCATTGATATCCGCGCGCTAAATCAGTCAGATCTATGCAGCTTCGACCCTGGTTTTACCAATACCGCCGGCTGCCGGTCGGCCATCTCCTATATTGATACCGAAAACAGCACGCTGCTACACCGTGGCTACCCGGTAGACCAGCTGGCGCGGCAGTGCGAGTTCCTTGAGGTGGCGTATATTATGCTGCGGGGCGAGGCGCCGGATGAATCCAGCTATCAGGTTTTCCGCAATACGATCACCCGCCACACGCTGGTGCATGAACAGATGTCGCGGATGTGCAGCGGCTTTCGCCGCGACTCCCATCCGATGGCCCTGATGTGCGCGATGGTTGGGGCGCTGGCGGCGTTTTACCATGATGTGCTGGATGTAGAAAACCCTGAACACCGCGCCCTTGCGGCCACGCGTCTGCTGTCAAAAATGCCGACGCTGGCGGCGATGAGCTATAAATACGCCATCGAACAACCCGCGCCCTATCCGCGCAACGATCTCTCCTATGCGGGGAACTTCCTGCATATGCTGTTTGCGGTTCCGGCGGAGAAATATGTGGTGAATCCGGTTATTGAGGAGGCGATGAACCAGATTCTGGTGCTGCACGCCGACCACGGCCAGTGCGCTTCCACCACCACGGTGCGGGCCGCCGGCTCCTCGGGGGCAAACCTGTTTGCCTGCGTTGCGGCGGGCCTCGCTTCCCTGTGGGGGCCGATGCACGGCGGAGCCAACGAAGCCAGCATGCGGATGCTGGAAGAGATTGAAACCGTGGATCAGGTGCCCGTTTTTCTGAGTAAGGCGAAGCGCGATCCGCAGGCGTTCCGCCGCCTGGGCTTTGGTAACTCGCGTTACCGCCACCTGGACCCGCGCGCCGCTATTCTCCGCGAAACCTGTCACCGGGTGCTTGCGGAGCTGGGAATGTCAGACCAGCTGCTGCAGGTGGCGATGGCCCTTGAAGAGGTGGCGCTGACCGATCCCTACTTTATTGAAAACGGCCTGTCGCCCAGCGTCGATTTTTATACGGCAGCGATCCTCAAGGCGATGAAGCTGCCTTCGTCAATGTTTGTGGTGGTAACCGCCGTCGGCCGCACGCTGGGCTGGGTGGCCCACTGGAATGAGATGCATGAAGAGCCGCTGAGTATTTACCGCCCGCGGCAGATCTACACCGGCGAAGCCCCGCGAGATTACGTCTCCCGCCGCGAGGTGTAATCCCACGCCGTCCCGTGAGCGGGGCGGCGTCCGTTAAATATCACGATCGCTCATCCGCTGCGGCCAGGCGCTCGGTCAGCCAAGGCAGAATTTCCTTTTTTCTGCTGGTCATGCCCGGGAGGGAAACCTGATGGCTGCGGATAAGGTCGTTGGGCGAAAAATAGAGGATGGAATGGCGATGGGTAATGTCGGTTAGCATCAGAACAACCATCTCCAGCCCCATTTCGCGCCTGGCTCGCTCCATCTCCTGTTTCAGTCCGGGCAAATGCGGGTTGATATCCGACATATCGCGAACCTCAATTTGCGCTAACAGGAGAGAGACGCCGTGGATCTGGTAATTTTTTGCATCGCGATGCAGCAGCTGCGCGGCGGACTGGCCCTCCAGGGAGGTTTTCGCCGCCAGCAGCCCGGCGACGAAGGCGTCGTAATCAACGCCGGCAATATCGCGCAAAATCGCCACCGACTCGCGGTCCCGCGGCGTAGTGGTGGGGCCGCTGAGGGCGACCGTATCGCTGAGTATGGCTCCCAGCAGCAGGATCGCCTGGGCCGCGCTGAGCGGCATCGGGCTCTCCGTCGTCAGGATGGTGAGAATAACCGTCGCGCAGCATCCTACCGCGCGGATCCAAACGTCCGGCGGATTTTTGGTCACAATGGTGCCTACGCGATGGTGGTCAATAATGCCGATCACATCGCTGTCGGGGAGCGTTAGCGGGCCTTGTTCAACGTCGGTGAAATCAACCAGCCAGACCTTTTTATTCGTCAGTTCGTCGGCGAGTAAATCCGGCTGTGCGACCCCCGCAACCTGCAGAATATACCGCGTTTCCGGGGTTAACTCCCCCAGACGGAAAGGGCGCGCCGGCCTGGCGGTATAGTTGAGCCAGTCGGCCACAACCAGCGCGCTGCAGATCGTGTCGCTGTCAGGGTTCCGATGGCCAAAGACGTGGATAATGGACTCTTGCGCTGAGGTAAGAGGCAGAGATAAAGCGCGTTGATTGTGCATAGCAACTCCTGACATACATGCCCGTAGGGGAACAGCAATAATTGTACATCAGGCGTCATCATCCGGTTCGACAGAGCCGGCGGTTGGGAAAGGTGGAACACCATCACCTTGTCGCCAAACCTTATCCAAGGCGCAAAGAGAAATCAATAACCAGTGGTGATGAATCAGAATCGATCCAGCACACCGATCCGCGATTTCTCAGCGAAATAGCGCGGCGGCGGCTCTGCCCGACGCGCTTAAATGAGGCTATATTTTGGGGACGCTAACCGCATTTAGCCTGATTCAGGCGCTTAATACCCGGTAGCCGGCAGGTCGGTGAAATTCAGCACCTCAATATTATCGCTTCAGGGAGACACCGCATGAGCGCCGCTAAACCAATACGTTTTGCGATTAACCTCGGCAACGCTGTTCTGGCAAAGACGCTGGCGGACGGGCAGCCGGGCGGGATTACGCCGGAGATTGCCGGGCGTATTGCGGCAGAGCTGGGGGCTACGCCGCAGTTTGTTACCTATCCGGCGGCGGCTAAGGTGGTGGACGATGCGCAAAATGACGTCTGGGATATTGCCTTTCTGGCGATAGATCCTCAGCGCGAGGAAACCCTGCGCTTCACCCAGCCCTACATCACCATTCAGGGTACCGTGCTGGTCAAGGCGCGGAGCCGCTGGCAGAGCGTCGCGGAGATGGATAAAGAGGGAGTGGTGATTAACGTCGGCAAGGGCGCGGCGTACGACCTGCACCTGACGCGTCAGCTCCGCTTTGCCACGCTCAACCGTCTGAGCTCATCGCAGGCGGCCATCGATGCGTTTATCAACGGCGAGGGGGATATGGCCGCGGGCATCCGCCAGCCTCTCGAACGTGCCGCCGCCGGGCACGCCGGCTTGCGCGTACTGGCCGATAATTTCGGTCAGATAAATCAGGCGATTTGCGTTCCTCGGCGCAGTGACGCGGCGTATGAAAGGCTGGTTGCTCTGCTGACGCAATGGCAGCAGGACGGCTCGGTCCAGCAAATTATTGACCGCCACCTGGCCGAGCAGTAAGCCCGCCTGACGCAGCGGCGTAGAGAATGCAGCGCAAAGCGGCCGCCTGAAGTGTATTATGCTCGCAACCACATGAGTATAAAGAGGTTCAGGTAATGACCACCCCCGTATTGCGCCAGGCTACGCTCGCCGATGCCAATCGCTGCTACGCGATTGAAATCACCTCTTATGAAGGCGATGAAGCCGCGACGTTAGAAAAAATCACGACCCGTATCGCCAGATATCCGCAAGGCTTCCTGTGTATGGAAATCGCGGGTGAAATCGTCGGTTTCATCAACGCAGGCTGCGCCTGGGAGGTGGTGATGTCAGATGAAGAGTTTAAGGAGCTGGTCGGGCACGATGCCGCCGCGCCCAACGTGGTGATTATGTCGGTGGTGGTGCACCCCGATTTCCAGGGTAAGGGCTATTCATCTCTGCTGATGCGCGAATTTTTATCGCAGATGAGGTCGATGAATAAGAAGACCGTTCATCTGATGTGCAAGGATCGCCACGTCGATCTCTACGCGCACTTTGGTTTTCAATATATCAAGCCGTCGGCATCCGATCATGGCGGCATGGCGTGGCATGAAATGATGCTGGCGCTGTAATATTGCTTGTCGGGAAAACCGCCCCCGAGCGGTTAATATTGTGGGCCGTGCGCCCGTGAATTATAGGGTAGAATCGTCTGACGGGCCGTAAACCTGCGCCGAATAAGAGCGGCAGGTTTGCGCGTCGGGAGTTCAGTCAATCAATATCAAGCCATGAGGAAAGACGTAATGACCAATGAAATACCGCTGAAATTTTATGACATCGTGGATGAGTATGCGACTGAATCAGCCAAACCGGTCAATGAATCAGAACGTCAGCCGCTGGCCGCCTATTTCCAGGCGCTGATTACCCGCTTAATGGCAAACGAAGAGATCAGCGAAAACACGCAGAAAGAGCTGGCCGCTGAGGCCGGGATCGCAGCGTCGCGGATCGATGATATTGCGGAGTTTCTGAATCAGTGGGGCAACGAGTAAACGCGGTCTGAGAGGGCGAGCGCGGGGCGGACTACGGGACGCGTATATTTACGACTTAAGGCGAGTAACACAGCGGAAGGGGATCTTTTTTTACGCTTGCCGCCCGGTCATCGCCTGGCAGAGCTGGCGTATCCTCGCGGGCCTGGTCGTCAGCACCGGCTCGTCCGGTACATCAATGCTCAGCAGCGTGAAATCTGCGGAGCATTGAGTAGCAGGCCACGACGCGGTGGCCTTTATAACGATTATGCGCCAAACGCGCCGTCGATTGTGTGCATGGCCCCCGTGACGAAGGAAGCCTCCGGGCCTGCCAGCCAGGCGACCATTCCCGCCACTTCTTCAGGACGCCCGTGCCGTTTAATGGCCATAAAGCTGTGCATCAGCTCCTTCATCGGGCCGTTCTCCGGGTTAGCATCGGTGTCGATAGGGCCGGGCTGAACGACGTTGACCGTGATCCCGCGCGGGCCAAAATCACGCGCTAATCCGCGCGCCAGCCCCTGCAGAGCTGATTTGCTGACGGCGTAAGAGGCCATTCCCGCGATGGGCATGCGATCGCCATTCACCGAGCCGATAATAATAATGCGTCCGCCATCCGGCATTTTACGGGCAGCCTCGACCGCAGCATGGTAGGGCGTATGAATGTTGATCCGAAACAGACGGTCGACGGCATCACTGTCCTGTTCCAGCGCATCGCCGAAGAGGACGATACCCGCGTTGACCACCAGCAGATCCAGCGGCCCGCTATCACGCACCAGCTTGATCACCGCCTCGCGATCGGCGCTGTCCGCCCGTACCGCTACGCTGCCGGTTTCTGCCGCCAGTTCCGCCGCCGCGTCCGGCGATCCGGCGTAGCTGAAGACAACCGACGCGCCATCCGCAGCAAAGCGGCGCACGATAGCCGCGCCGATACCGCGACTTCCGCCCAAAACCAGTACCGATTTGTTCTCAAATGCAGCCATTGCCTGTTCCTCATGATATTGTAGTGAGGATTACAATATGCTTCGGCAAATCACGCTGTCAAGGAGTAATGTAGTGAGTACTACAAAACAGGTTCGCACCCCGGGGCGTCCCCGCCAGTTTGATCCGGTGCAGGCCGTTGAAATTGCGCAACATCTTTTTCATTCCCGGGGTTATGACTCGGTCAGCATTGCCGACCTGACAAAGGCATTCGGCATCAATCCGCCCAGCTTCTATGCCGCGTTTGGCAGTAAGCTCGGCCTGTACACCCGCGTGTTAGATCGCTACAGCCACACCGGAGCGATTCCTTTTGCGGAACTTCTGCGCGCTGACCGTTCGGTGGCTCAATGTCTGATCGATGTGTTGAACGAGGCGGCCAGGCGCTACGTTGCCGACCCGACGGCAGCGGGGTGCCTGGTTCTGGAAGGTATCCATTGCAACGATCGCCCTGCGCGCGAGGCCGCGAGCGAATTGCATACTGCCGCGGAAGATAACATCCGGGCATATATAGCCCAGCGATATCCGCAGGATGCGGTGAGACTGGCAGACTTTATCAGCACCCTGATGGCCGGCCTTTCCGCGAAAGCGCGGGCGGGGGATAGCCTGGAGCGTCTTCAGGAAACCGTACGCCTGGCGGGTCTGGCGCTGGAGCAGCTGCTGCCTCGCTGAGGCCAGACCCTGTTGGCAGGAGTTCGGGGCTAGATGGTCTGCCCGCCCGACACCTCGATACGCTGTGCGGTCACCCACCGGTTATCGTCCCGCAGCAAGCTGGCGATCATCGGCCCGATATCGTCGGGAACGCCAACGCGGCCGAGCGCGGTCATGGCGGCAAACCGGGCGTTGACCTCGGCGTTGTCGCGCACCAGTCCGCCGCCGAAATCGGTTTCAATTGCGCCAGGCGCGATGGTATTGACGGTAATGCCGCGCCAGCCCAGCTCGCGCGCCATGTAAACGCTCAGCATTTCCACCGCCGCTTTTGCCGCCGCGTAGGCGGAAAATCCTGGATATGAGACCCTGGTCAGCCCGGATGAAAAATTAACGATCCGTCCGCCGTCGGCCAGCAGCGGCAAAAGCGCCTGAACCAGGAAAAACACTCCTTTGACGTGCACGCTGAACAGCCCGTCGAACTGCGCTTCGGTAGTATCGGCAACGGCGGCAAACTCGCCGTGACCGGCGTTGTTAATCAGACGATCGAAGGTGTCGCGCCTCCAGACCTCGGCAAGCTGTATGCGCAGCGTTTCGGCGAAGGTCGGGAAGTTTGCCGTCTGCGCCACGTCAAGCTGGAGAGCGACCGCCTTGCGGCCAAGGGCGCGGATCTCTGCCACAACCGCGTTAGCCTGGTCCTCGTTTCCTCTGTAGGCGACGATAACATCGCCTCCCTGTTGCGCAATTGCGATCGCGACGTTGCGGCCAAGGCCGCGGTTAGCGCCAGTGATGAGTGCGATTTTGCTCATGATATGTCCTTTCTGTTTGGTGGTGTCCCTACAATAGAACCTGGCCGCCCGTCCAAATTGCCCGATCCTTGTTATTATTTGCTCATTTCTCTTTTAGCCGTTCGTTCTGCCGCGAATTACCGCATACTATCGCTTAAAAACTTGCCTGAAAGGATGTTATGCGTACTGCTCTGTTCGATCTCTGTCGCCGTTATGCCGATGCTCATGCCGACCGTAACGGGCTTGTCGTTACGCCAGTTTCGGGGCTGACGATTATCCGGGCTTTACACCCCGCCGAATTACAGGCGGCCATTAACAAACCTCTGATTGCGATGCTGTTGCAGGGGCGTAAACGCGTCACCACCGGCAGCAGGAGTTTTGAATATGGTCCGGGCGAGGCTATGGTCATTGCCGCCGATGTTCCGACCAGCAGCCAGATTATCGAGGCCAGCCTGCGCCATCCTTACTATTCCCTGGTGCTGGAACTGGATACCGCGATCCTGCGTGAGCTTCAGGATGCTGCGCCAGCAGAGCAGGGGGATACGCCCTGCGTCGGGATTGAACCGATCAATGCCGAGGTTACGGACGCGGCTTATCGGCTGGCCAGGCTGTTTGAACAGCGGGAGGCGATGGCCATTCTGGGAGACGGATTACGACGTGAACTGCATTACTGGCTGCTCCGCAGCGTACACGGCCCCGCGATTCGCGCCCTCGGCGCGGTGGATAGCCATTCAGGGCGAATTAGTCGTGCGGTCGCTATTCTGCGTAAAGATTTTACGCGCACGATAAGCGTTGAAGAACTTGCCAGCGCGGCGGGCATGAGCGTTTCCGTGTTCCATCAGCATTTTCGGGCTATGACCACGACCTCGCCTCTCCAGTTCCAGAAACAGCTGCGCCTGATTCACGCCCGCCATCTGATGCTGACCGACGGCACGGGCATCGCACAGGCGGCGTATGCGGTTGGTTACGCCAGCATTCCGCAGTTCACTCGTGAATATGCCCGTATGTTTGGCGCGCCGCCGGGACGTGATATGCGAGTTGCGAAAGCCAGCATTTGATTCGAAGCGGGTTAAACGCTCAACGCGCTCGGGAGGCGGGGCAGCCGTAGGCCGGTGATGCCTTTGGCTTTCGGCTGAAAAGTACGATTTATCAGCGGTTGTGGCTCCGTTTGCCCGCGGGGGCGGACATTTTTCATGCGTTGAATTATCATTACCACAAGCGTACCGGTGTTAAAAAATAACTTCCCGCTCAGACCGTTTACTGGAACCTCTCAATGAAAAGACCTCCGGCATACCATAGCCCTCTGCTTCTGGTGTTTTTCCTGCTGGTTATGAGTCTGGGTATCGCGCTGTGCTATCTGCAGATGCAGTACTCTCTGGATAAAGATATTCATTCCCGCCTGAAACAGGCTATCACCAGCCTCGACGTCACGCTCGGCCACGCCGAGCTGGCGGCCGAGCGCGCCAGAGGATATCTGGGCGAAAGCTGCGGTGAGGAAGTATTGACGGGCCTGCGCACTATTGTTGCCACCATTCCGGACGTCAGGACGGTGAGCATGGCAAAGCGTGATGAAATATACTGTACCTCCGTTTTTGGCGGTAAGACATTTAGCCTCAATCAGGCCGCCTATCCGGACGGCTCGCTGATCCTGATGGGCGGCAATCAGATCACGCCTTCCAAATCGCTGGTTGTCTACACTCTGCAGGACCGAAGCGGCAACAGCGTGCTGATCGGTATTGACGGCTACTACCTGTATAACGTCCTGCGGGTGCTGGACGGCGACTCGCACCTGTATTTGAAGATGGGAGACCGCTACCTGGACCGTAATGGTCAGGTCAGCACGGCTGCGCGTATCGCCATCCCGGTGCCGCTCGAATCCGGGGAGTTCCGATATAGCGTCATTGCCGACCGCAGCGGCCTGGCTGGCCTCTCCGCGTTTATCCATTATGAGCAGAACCTGTTTATTGCCATTCTTGTGGTGTCGGCGCTGCTGACCTGGTTATTCAGAAGCTATCTGGGCTACCGCGGCACGTTAGAGTTTATGCTCCGCAAAGCGATACAGCATAAACAGCTGAAGCCTTACATCCAGCCGATTGTGGAAGGTGAGCAGGGGCGGATTGTCGGCGGAGAGGTGCTTGTGCGCTGGGAACATCCGAAGCTCGGCTTTATTCCCCCGGACAAATTCATCTCGGTGGCCGAGCAAACCGGTCTGATTAAAGGCGTGACGGCCATCTGCTTCAACGAGGCGATCCGCCAGCTGCGTGAACATGAGTCGCTGCTGCCGGAAGGGCTTTATATCTGCTTTAACGCCTGCGCCGTTAACTTCCAGGACGATGACATCGTGGCGCTGTGCACACGATTTCAGTCGCAGCTAAAGGGCGCGGACGTTCGGGTAGTCCTCGAAATTACAGAACGTGAATCGATCGAAAACACGCTGCAAACTGACGCGGTGACCGGGAAGCTCCGCCAGCTCGGGGTGCAGTTTTCCCTCGATGATTTTGGTACCGGCTACGCGAACTACAGCTACCTGCAGCAGTTTCAGCCGGAGTTCATTAAGGTGGACAAGGTCTTCACGTCCAACGTCGGGACGAACGAGGCCTCGGCGCTGGTCGTTAAAAATATGGTGAACCTGGCGCAGAAGTTTAATTGCCACATCATTGCGGAAGGGGTCGAGGATAATAATCAGCTGCAGGTTCTGCGGGCCCTGGGGATAGAGATATTTCAGGGGTACTATTTTTCCCGACCCGTGCCGGTAAGCGACTATATCCGCGCATTAGGCGCAGCACCGAAAACCAGGGCTTAAGGGAAGTTCTTTGGCTCTCATGATTCTTCACCTGCGGCGATGAACATGGGCCCAGAACTAACATGAGATTCACGCCGCCCACGATCTCAATGATTATTTTTGCCCGAAATTTAAATGCATGAGAAAGGTCTGATACCCGCCGGGACTGACTGACCCCACAACCATAGACTTCTCTTGTCCTCGCGACCATGCCTGTTCTTCGGTAAATCGTGCCGCTTCATCATGGCGAAATTTACTTTCTGAGTGGGCACAGGATGCCAACACGAAAAGTTAGTGTGACGAGCGTAATAATATCATTGCTTGCTTTTCCGTTAATTTAGAAATGCGTGTTTACTCACAGAAAGAAAATCAGGAGTAATTATTCTGAAGGTAGATAATACAAAATACGTACGGCACATTTAATTCACTTTTCAGGAGGTTAATCACTCTATATTGGTGGACGACCGACATGTCTTAAGGCTCTGGAATAACGGGTTGATATTTCGATGCGTAGCATCGCTGCGGGATATTACCGGATCAATAAAGCAGGAAGAGACGTTTTAATTCTTTCCGCAGGATGATAGTAGGGTGACTGACATGTCTGATTATAATGATAAAAGTGTGATTTCAGCACTTCTTGCAGGCCGTTGTTCCGATCCATTCTCCGTGCTTGGCATGCACGCCACCGATGCCGGGCTGGAAGTACGCGCATTATTACCCGATGCCACCGACGTGTGGGTGATTGAACCGAAAACCGGACGCAAAGTCGGCAAGCTTGAGTGCCTCGACTCGCGCGGTTTCTTTAGCG
>NISF01000020.1 GCA_002270295.1 Enterobacter sp. 10-1
GGTAAGCGCACTCCTGAGGAGGACAAATTCGTCGGGAACGAATTTGCACAGCACGCCGTGCAGCCCGGAGGGTGGCGGGCAGGAGGCCCGGCATACAACGGCCAGGCATCAGACAGGCGAAGAAACCTCATGCGCAGGCATGGGGTTTTTTTGTTGTCTGCGGTTCAGGAAAAACGGTGTACCGCAGCGCTACGCGCCGCGATCCGCGACTAAACCTTGCTGCCATCACCCTCGTTCTTCTTCTAACCAGCGCACAATGAATGCCGCTATCTGCGAAATATTGTTTAAATCCAGCTGGGGTAAAGATGTCGTAACCGGAGCATCGCTGGCCACGGCAATAACGTATTTATCCAGAATAAGATCCTCAACATGATGCCCGCCGTTTTGCCGAAAAAGTACGATCTTCGCCACAGGTTCATGCTTAAAACCCTCTACCAGCACGATATCCAGCTTTGCGGCATCCATCCGGCTAACCAGCCACGGCAGGTCCACTTCTTCTTGATCCGGGGTTTCAGTCATCAGCGCCCAGCGCTGAGTACTGGCGACAATGGTTTGCGCGGCGCCTGCTTTACGCAGCTCATAGCTGTCTTTCCCGGGCTTATCGACATCCATATCGTGATGGGTATGCTTTATCAAACCAGGACGCAACCCCTCGGCGCATAATGCAGGGATCAGCTGCTTTAATAAGGTTGTTTTACCGGTTCCGCTCCAGGCCGAAATGGCCAATACAGGGATCATGAAGGCTCCTGAATATTCTGCAAATCAGCAAGGGTATTCATATTAATAAACGCAGACTTTACGTCACTAAAATCGACGCTATGCCCTCCTGCCTGACGCATAAAGACCATCACCCGTCGCTCGCCGGCCGCCAGATAGGCCTCAAGCTGTGGTATCAGCTGGCGATGCATCAGGGCTATAGCGGGATGATCCCGCTCCCCGTCGTGCGCCCAGACCACCGGGGATGCTTGTTTCTGCTGCATCAAACGTTCAACCAGAAACGGGGGGATAAACGGCGTGTCGCAGGGGCAAAACGCAAACCAGGGACACTCTATCTGCTGCATCACCGACAGCATACCGGCCAGCGGCCCGGGAAAATCGTTAAGGCTATCGGTATAGATTGGGTAACCCGTCGCTCGCCAGATTTCCAGATTACGGTTAGCGCTGATCGCCAGACTCGTCACCTGCGGTTCCAGCGCACCTGTAACATAGCGCCATAGCGGTTGCCCGTTTAGCGGCTGCAGTCCTTTATCCACTCCGCCCATCCGCGTGGCTTTTCCGCCGGCCAGCACGACGCCGGTTATTGCCTCGCCTTGCATATAAATATCGCCTCTTTCATTGTGGGATTGACCCTGTTAACTTGTGCCTATCAAGAGTAAGGAGCATGACCATGAAATGTAAACGTCTGAATGAAGTTATTGAACTCCTCCAGCCAGCCTGGCAAAAAGAGCCGGAACTGAATCTGATTCAATTCCTGCAGAAACTGGCGAAAGAGGCCGGTTACAAGGGGGAACTTGCCGATCTTTCTGACGATATTCTTATTTACCACCTGAAGATGCGTGACTCTACAAAAGAAGCCGTTATTCCGGGGATTAAGAAAGATTATGAAGAAGATTTCAAAACGGCCCTGCTGCGCGCTCGCGGCGTGATTAAAGAGTAAAAGGTTGTAAGTGCGACCGCAGAATGAGTTATGAGATGATATCCTGAACTATTCGTACGATTATCGGATGTCAGGATGCACGATAAGGCTTTCAATTTTCAGACGCTTCACCCGGATACCATCATTGATGGCCTGTTTGATCTGGGGATGCGGGTAGACTCAGGTCTCACCCCGCTGAATAGCTATGAAAACCGCGTTTACCAGTTTCAGGACGAAGATCGCCGCCGCTATGTGGTGAAGTTCTATCGTCCTGAGCGTTGGTCTGCCGAACAGATCCTCGAAGAACACCAGTTTACCCTCCAGCTAGAGCAGGATGAGGTGCCCGTCGCCGCGCCGCTGCTCTTCAACGGTCGCTCGCTTCATCAGCACCAGGGCTTCTTCTTTGCCGTTTTCCCAAGCCTGGGCGGGCGTCAGTTTGAAGCGGATAACCTCGATCAGATGGAATGGGTAGGGCGTTTTCTTGGCCGCCTGCATCAAACCGGGCGCAAGCAGCTCTTTGTTGCCCGACCAGAGATCGGCATTAAGGAATATTTACTCGAGCCGCGCGCGGTCTTTGAGCAATCAACGCTGATACCAGCCGGCCTGAAGGGACGTTTTCTTGCTGCCGCTGATAAGCTGATCGATGCGGTCACGGCGAAGTGGGACGGTGGTGCCAGGATCCTGCGCCTGCATGGTGACTGCCACGCCGGAAATATTCTCTGGCGCGATGGCCCGCTTTTTGTCGATCTGGATGATGCCCGTAATGGTCCCGCCATCCAGGATCTCTGGATGCTGCTGAACGGCGATAAAGCCGAGCAGCGCATGCAGCTGGAGACGATCGTTGAAGCTTATGAAGAATTCAGCCCGTTTAACACCGACGAAATTGCCCTAATTGAACCTTTACGCGCCATGCGCTTAGTTTACTACCTTGCGTGGTTGCTCAGACGCTGGGACGATCCTGCCTTCCCTATCAACTTCCCATGGCTGACCGAGGAAGACTACTGGCGCGGGCAGAGCAAAACTTTTCTTGAGCAGGTGAAGGTTCTACAGGAACCCCCTCTTCAGTTAACGCCAATGTATTAATCTGATATTTCCAGGAGAGAGTTAAAAATGAAAAAAATTTGGCTGGCGCTGGCTGGTATGATTCTGGCTTTTAGTGCATCCGCTGCCCAGATAACCGACGGCAAGCAGTACATTACCCTCGAGAAGCCGGTTGCAGGCGAGCCTCAGGTGCTCGAATTCTTCTCGTTCTACTGCCCGCACTGCTATCAGTTTGAAGAAGTGCTGCACGTTTCTGACAACGTGAAGAAAAAGCTGCCGGAAGGCGTCAAAATGACCAAATATCACGTTGAGTTCCTTGGCCCGCTGGGCAAAGATTTAACTCAGGCGTGGGCGGTGGCCATGGCGCTGGGCGTTGAAGATCGGATCACCGTGCCGATGTTTGAAGCGGTACAGAAAACGCAAACCGTGCAGACCGTTGCCGATATTCGTAAAGTCTTCGTTGACGCCGGCGTGAAGGGTGAAGATTACGATGCGGCCTGGAACAGCTTCGTGGTGAAATCGCTGGTTGCTCAGCAGGAAAAAGCGGCTGCTGACCTGCAGCTGCAGGGCGTGCCGGCGATGTATGTTAATGGTAAATATCAGCTGAACCCGCAGGGGATGGATACCAGCAATATGGACGCATTTGTCGCCCAGTATGCTGATACCGTTAAGCAGCTGGTTGAGAAGAAATAAAAAAATAACGCCGGTCACTGACCGGCGTTGTTGCTTTCGGGCTCAATAAGATTACTTTTCCTGCCGTCGCAGCATTTCCGTCAGCCGACCGTCTTTTTCTTGCCATAACTCGTTCAGCCACCGCTGAAAACGACGTTTAAAGTTTTTATCATTCACGTAATCACCGTGCAGCTCTTGCGCAACGGGCATCAGATTAACGCGGACCACGATACGCGTGAGGCGGCCGCAGAGCATATCGTAAAAGGGGCGCCGGTTATTCTGTGGATAGCATAACGTCACGTCCAGCAGCTTATCGAACTGACTACCCAGTACGTTTAGCGCCATCGCAATGCCCGCCGCCTTTGGGGGCAATAAATTGGCGTAAGGCGAACGGGTCTGGTGCTGCTTTTCCTCGGTGAAACGCGACCCTTCTACGAAGTTAACGATGGTCGTTGGGTAAGCGCGGAATTTCTCGCAGGAGCGACGGGTCGTTTCAACATCTTTGCCGCGGCGCTCCGGGTGGCGAATTAAATAGCCTCGCGAGTAGCGACGCATAAAGGGCATATCCAACGCCCAGCATGCAAGACCGATAAAGGGCACCCAGGCTAACTGCTGCTTGAGGAAATATTTGTTCATCGGTATATGCTTGCGGAACAGAACGCAGAGCACCACGATATCTGCCCAGCTATGATGGTTGCTAATGAGCAGATACCAGTTTTTTTTATTCAGCCCTTCAAGACCCTGCACGTCCCACTTCAGCCTCGGATTGAGGTACAGCAGCAGCGCCAGCCCTTCGCACCAGCAGTACATCATGAAATTGCAAAAATGAGATATAGCCCGCCATACCGCAGGGATCGGCAGCAGCAGTTTAATCAGTCCGGCGATGATTATCGGTACGGAACAAATAATGGTGACTAAGATGGTAAGAGCGATACTCAGAGGAAGCGTTATCGCAACGAGTAATCTCGACATAGTTATTTTATTCAGAAAGTTAGGCTGAGAAAGAGCGCGATTAAACAGCGCAAGAGCCTGATTTTATCAGAAAACGCAGCAAATGATGGGTCTAACGAGAATAGAAAAATACGCGGATCTTATATCCACATGGAGCATTGAGTCATCGCTACGGTTTTAAATCAATAATACATATATAACATTATGATAAATAAACACTAATTATAATGATACGTGCTGTTTTACCGACGCTCTGGCTACCAGTCTAAAACTATGCACAAACTTATCCACAGATAGCCTCACCGCACGATCGACCGGATCGATGAATCTTTTCGGCGAAATGTGGGAAAAATTCAGGTTTTCATGCCTGTCTGTGGCATCCTTTATCCATAATCTGATAAACAGGCACGGAAATTATGGTTCAGATCCCTGAAAACCCCCTCATCCTCGTTGACGGCTCCTCTTACCTTTACCGGGCGTATCACGCATTCCCGCCGCTGACCAACAGCGCAGGCGAGCCGACCGGCGCAATGTACGGCGTGCTGAATATGCTGCGAAGCCTGATCCTGCAGTACCAGCCCACCCATGCCGTGGTGGTGTTTGATGCCAAAGGAAAAACTTTCCGTGACGAACTGTTTGAGCACTACAAATCCCACCGTCCGCCGATGCCCGACGATCTGCGCGCGCAGATTGAGCCGCTGCACACGATGGTGAAAGCCATGGGCCTGCCGCTGATGGCGGTACCGGGCGTGGAGGCTGACGATGTGATTGGCACCCTGGCGCGTGAGGCTGAAAAAGCGGGTCGTCCGGTATTGATCAGTACCGGCGATAAGGACATGGCTCAGCTGGTCACTCCGGGTATCACCCTGATTAATACCATGACGAATACGATCCTCGGCCCGGATGAAGTGGTGACGAAGTACGGCGTTCCGCCTGAGCTGATCATCGACTTCCTCGCCCTGATGGGCGACTCCTCGGATAATATTCCAGGCGTTCCGGGCGTCGGAGAGAAAACCGCCCAGGCCCTGCTACAGGGATTAGGCGGCCTTGATACGCTGTATGCCGAAGCGGAAAAAATCGCTGGCCTGAGCTTCCGTGGCGCCAAAACGATGGCGGCGAAGCTGGAACAGAATAAAGAGGTGGCGTACCTCTCTTACCAGCTGGCAACCATTAAAACAGATGTGGAGCTGGATCTGAGCTGTGAAGAACTGCTGGTGCTGGAGCCGGCGGCGGACGATCTGCTGACGCTGTTTAAAAAATATGAATTCAAGCGCTGGATAACCGACGTGGAGTCCGGCAAATGGATGCAGGCAAAAGGGAGTAAACCGGCGGCAAAACCAACGCAAGCTGCGGTGGCTGAAGAAGAGCCTGCTGAAGCTGCATCAACGCTGTCTGCCGAAAACTACGTCACGATTCTCGATGAAGAGACGCTGACGGCGTGGATTGAGAAGCTGAAGAAAGCGCCGCTGTTTGCTTTCGATACGGAAACGGACAGCCTGGATAACATCTCTGCCAATATGGTCGGCCTGTCGTTCGCTATCGAACCCGGCGTCGCGGCCTATGTACCGGTTGCGCATGATTATCTCGATGCGCCGGATCAGATCCCGCGCGATCGCGTGCTTGAGCTGCTCAAGCCGCTGCTGGAAGATAACAGCCTCCTCAAAGTTGGGCAAAACCTGAAGTATGACCGCGGGATTTTGGCTAACTATGACATTGAACTTCGCGGCATTGCCTTTGATACGATGCTGGAGTCCTACATCCTTGATAGCGTGGCGGGGCGTCATGATATGGACAGCCTCTCCGATCGCTGGCTAAAACATAAAACCATCACCTTCGAAGAGATTGCCGGCAAAGGAAAGAACCAGCTTACGTTTAACCAGATTGCGTTGGAAGAAGCGGGACGCTATGCGGCTGAAGATGCCGACGTCACTCTGCAGCTGCACCTGAAGATGTGGCCGAAGCTGCAGCAGCACGAAGGGCCGCTGCACGTATTTAAAAATATCGAAATGCCGCTGGTACCGGTGTTATCCCGCGTTGAGCGCAATGGGGTAAAAATTGATCCGGCGGTGCTGCACGCCCATTCTCAGGAGCTCGCTAAGCGCCTGATTGAGCTGGAGCAGAAGGCCTATGAGATCGCCGGGGAAGAGTTCAATCTCTCCTCGCCGAAACAGCTGCAAACAATTCTGTTTGAAAAGCAGGGTATTAAACCGCTGAAGAAAACCCCGGGCGGCGCGCCATCGACTTCGGAAGAGGTGCTGGAAGAGCTGGCGCTGGACTATCCGCTGCCGAAGGTGATTCTTGAGTACCGCGGGCTGGCCAAGCTGAAGTCGACGTATACCGATAAGCTGCCGCTGATGATTAACCCCAAAACCGGCCGGGTCCATACTTCTTATCACCAGGCCGTCACCGCCACCGGGCGTCTCTCTTCAACGGACCCTAACCTGCAAAATATACCGGTGCGTAACGAGGAAGGGCGACGCATTCGTCAGGCGTTTATCGCGCCGCAAGATTATCTCATCGTCTCTGCCGACTACTCGCAGATTGAATTGCGCATTATGGCCCATTTATCTCGTGATAACGGCCTGCTGACCGCTTTTGCTGAGGGGAAAGATATCCACCGGGCGACGGCGGCTGAGGTATTTGGCCTGCCGCTGGAGAGCGTCAGCGGCGAGCAGCGTCGTAGCGCTAAAGCGATCAACTTTGGTTTGATCTACGGCATGAGCGCTTTCGGCCTCGCGCGCCAGCTCAATATTCCGCGCAGAGAAGCGCAGAAGTATATGGATCTCTACTTCGAACGCTATCCGGGCGTGCTGGAGTATATGGAGCGCACCCGCTCGCAGGCTAAAGAGCAGGGATATGTTGAAACTCTGGACGGTCGTCGGCTCTATCTTCCGGACATCAAATCCAGCAACGGCGCGCGTCGTGCAGGCGCCGAGCGAGCGGCAATCAACGCGCCAATGCAGGGTACGGCGGCGGATATCATTAAACGGGCGATGATTGCCGTGGACGAGTGGCTGCTGGCCGAGAAGCCGCGGGTGCGGATGATCATGCAGGTGCACGATGAACTGGTCTTTGAAGTGCATAAAGATGACCTCGATAGCGTGGCGAAAAAGGTCCATGAATTAATGGAAAACAGCACCACGCTGGCGGTACCGCTGCTGGTGGAAGTGGGTAGCGGAGAAAACTGGGATCAAGCGCACTAAGCGTTTCGTGGAGAGAGCCTTTTTCTGTAAGTAAGCAACATAACTTATAGCGTTTTGTGACGATCATTCGAATTTGCTATGTAAAGAGTGAAAAAAAACTACAAAAAGTGCTTTCTCCATAACTGAAAGAAGAGTAGAGTTAATGACGTAGGGTACAGAGGTAAGATGTTCTATCTTTCAGACCTTTTACTTCACGTAATCGGATTTGGCTGAATATTTTAGCCGCCCCGGTCATTTATGACCGGGGCGTTTTTTATTGCGCGAAAGAAAAGTTTTTCTCGACCGGTTCTCGATCGGGATGGTGAGAGTTGGCCTGATTTTGTCGCCCGAATAAGGCGCTACGCGCCGTTATCCGGGGAGTCTGGCGGAGATTACTCCCCGTCTTCGATCTCTTCCTGAGGCGGGATTTCGTTAAACCAGCTATCGAGCTTCTGACGCAGTTTATCGACGCCTGTTTTCTTCAGCGAAGAGAACGCCTCAACCTGCACATCGCCGTTAAAGGCGAGTACCGCTTCACGCACCATATTGAGCTGCGCTTTGCGGGCTCCGCTGGCCAGCTTATCGGACTTAGTGAGCAGCACCAGCACCTGGATATCGCTTTCTACGGCCCATTCGATCATCTGCTGGTCGAGGTCTTTCAGCGGATGGCGGATATCCATCAAAATGACCAGTCCTTTCAGACACAGGCGTTTTTCGAGGTATTCACCCAGCGCCCGCTGCCATTTTATCTTCATCTCCTCAGGGACCTGAGCGTAGCCGTAGCCTGGTAAATCGACCAGGCGTTTGCCGTCGGCAACTTCGAACAGGTTAATTAGCTGGGTTCGTCCCGGCGTTTTTGAGGTACGCGCGAGGCTTTTCTGATTCGTCAGCGTATTCAGGGCGCTGGATTTCCCGGCATTTGAGCGGCCGGCAAACGCCACTTCGATTCCGGTATCGGAAGGAAGATGGCGGATATCCGGTGCGCTGGTGACAAAATGCGTCTGTTGATAATTCCAGTTGGTCAAGACTGTCGTCTCCGTTAAATAAGGCTATGGCGGGGATTATACCTGAACAGCAGAAAAAGACTGTTTTTACCGCATCCCGTGAATTAAGGCCGCTGTAGGTTAAAACCCTATTCTTTGTAAGACATTGACCATTCGTGATATGCGAAATCCATGAGAAAGAGTAGTTAAGTAACAGTTAAAATCGTTGTTTATCAATGTATTAACTCTTGAAGAAAATTCTGAAAATTGCTTTTTTACACCGTGCCTGGTTGTAGGTTTCCTTTAACCCGGTAAAGTAGTGGTCAAGGCGAGGATGCCAACAGGATTATGGCTCAGGATGAGCAGTCAGGGAGTGCCAGGAGGCGAAGACCAGGGATTGTCAGGATGACGGGCGTCTGGAGACGTTTTCAAAGGGAAAGGGATGTAACATTAGCTAAGGGAAAGACAGGGTTTGTCGTTAGCTAACATGGAAAGTGGAAACCCTTTAAGGGTTGTTCGTGAGGAAAAAGGCGACAGAGTAATCTGTCGCCTTTTTTCTTTGCTTGCTTTCTGCTAGATTCCGCCTCAATTCTATACTGAAGAAAACGATCTGAAGATTACACACAATGAAAAAACCTACAGCTGTATCCCGTGGTAAAACACAGCGTAAGACGCGTGAAGAAGTGAATCAGGAATCCCGCGATCGCAAGCGTCAGAAGAAGCATCGCGGTCATACGGCAGGAAGTCGCGCCACCGGCGGAGAAGCCTCTTCGGCTGGCAAAAAAGCAGGTCAGCAGCAAGATCCGCGTATTGGTAGTAAAAAACCGATTCCGCTGGGCGTGACCGAGAGCACCCCGGCTACTAAGCAGCACAAACCGAAGAGCGAGAAACCTATGCTTTCACCGCAGGCTGAGCTGGATTTGCTGGAAAACGATGAGCGCCTGGACGCGCTGCTGGAACGTCTGGAAGAGGGTGGTTCCCTGAATGCTGAAGAGCAGACCTGGGTTGATGCCAAGCTCGATCGCATTGATGAGCTTATGCAGCAGCTCGGCCTCTCCTACGACGATGATGAAGATGAGGAAGAAGAAGAGCGCAAGGAAGATATGATGCGCCTTCTGAAGGGTGGAAACTAACGTTTGCACTCAGTCGGATTCCCGGTCCTGCTTATAACCCTTCTGGTTATGTGTTATCTGCTGTGGTTATTCGCTAAACTACGACGGTTGTCGCGGCGTCAGAAATGGCTGCGCAACCGGCTCATTACCCGAAGTGCGGTTGGGCCGGGGCGGCGTACCCGCCGGCGGCACCATCGGAAGGAGTGAGCATGTCTGTGCAGTTAATCGACTGGGATCTGGCCCTGATCCAAAAATATAACTATTCCGGGCCCCGTTATACCTCGTACCCCACCGCACTGGAGTTTTCTCCAGAATTTGGCGCCGCTGAGTTCGACGAGGCGGTGGCCCGCTATCCGCAGCGCCCGCTATCGCTGTACGTGCATATCCCGTTTTGCCATAAGCTCTGCTATTTCTGCGGCTGCAATAAAATTGTTACTCGCCAGCAGCATAAGGCTGACCAGTACCTGGACGTGCTCGAGCAGGAAATTATTCATCGGGCCCCGCTTTTTACCGGGCGCCAGGTGCATCAGCTGCACTGGGGCGGCGGAACGCCAACCTATCTGAATAAAGAACAAATCAGCCGGCTGATGAATTTGCTGCGCACCCACTTCCGTTTTATTGCCGATGCCGAGATTTCAATTGAAGTCGATCCGCGGGAAATTGAGCTGGATGTGCTGGATCACCTGCGCGCTGAGGGCTTCAATCGCCTGAGTATGGGCGTGCAGGACTTCAATAAAGAGGTGCAGCGTCTGGTGAACCGCGAGCAGGATGAAGAGTTTATCTTTGCTCTGCTCAACCATGCGCGTGACATTGGGTTTACCTCTACCAATATCGATTTGATTTATGGCCTGCCGAAGCAAACGCCAGAAAGTTTTGCCTTTACGCTGCAGAAGGTGGCCGAACTCAATCCCGATCGCCTGAGCGTATTCAACTATGCGCATCTGCCAACGCTCTTTGCCGCGCAGCGTAAAATCAAAGATGCGGACCTGCCTACGGCGGAACAGAAGCTGGATATCCTGCAGGAGACGATCGGCTCGCTCACCGATGCCGGCTATCAGTTTATCGGTATGGATCATTTTGCGCGTCCGGATGACGAGCTGGCGATTGCCCAACGTGAAGGCGTCCTGCATCGCAACTTCCAGGGCTACACCACGCAGGGCGACACCGACCTGCTGGGGATGGGCGTTTCTGCAATCAGCATGATCGGCGACTGCTACGCGCAGAACCAGAAAGAGCTGAAGCAATACTATCAGCAGGTTGATGACATCGGGAACGGCCTGTGGCGCGGTATTGCGCTGACCCGAGATGACTGCATTCGCCGGGACGTCATCAAATCGCTGATCTGTAATTTCCGTCTCGATTTTTCTGCCGTCACCGCGCAGTGGGATGTCGATTGTCGGCATTATTTTGCCGAAGATCTGCAGCTGCTCGAACCGCTGGCGAAAGATGGGCTGGTGGATGTCGATGAAAAGGGGATTCAGGTGACGCCGAAAGGCCGGCTGCTGATCCGCAACGTCTGCATGTGCTTTGATGCCTATCTGCGCCAGAAAGCGCGGATACAGCAGTTCTCACGGGTGATTTAAGCGAAACCCCGGCGGCGCATGGCCTGCCGGGTTGGTAAAACGGCTGGCCGGGCGGCCAGCGCGAACCTTGTTACTCCATTCCCAGCTCTTTCAGCTTGCGGGTAAGCGTGTTTCGTCCCCATCCCAGCAGGCGTGCAGCCTCCTGCTTGTGTCCCTGCGTATGGCGCAGGGCGGTGGTCAGCAGAGTCCGCTCCATTTCCGGCTGAGCCTCAGAGAGCAGGTTTTGATGACCGGATCGCAGGGCGCGATCGGCCCATTGTCCCAGCAGCGTCGCCCAGCTATCCGGCTGTATATGCGTTGGGCTGTCCGGTACCGAGGTTTCAAACAGCTCGCTGGGAAGATCCTGGGTCAGAACTTCCTGACCTGCGGCCATCACCGTCAGCCAGCGGCAGGTATTTTCGAGCTGACGTACGTTACCCGGCCAGGCCAAACGGGTTAGCGCCGTTTCCGTTTCCGGATGCAGCAGCTTAGCCTCAACGCCAAGTTCGCGAGCCGCAACCTGCAGGAAGTGGCGAGCCAGGCGCGGAATATCCTCCCGGCGCTCGCGCAGCGGCGGCAGATGGACGCGTATCACGTTCAGACGGTGGAATAAGTCCTCACGGAATTTACCCTCCTGAACGCGCTGCTCGAGGTTTTGGTGGGTAGCGGCAATGATCCTGACATCCACCTTCACCGGCGCATAGCCGCCAACGCGATAGAACTGACCGTCGGCCAGCACGCGCAGCAGGCGCGTCTGCACGTCCAGCGGCATATCGCCAATTTCATCGAGGAACAGCGTGCCGCCATCGGCCTGCTCAAAACGGCCCTGGCGTACGGTGTTGGCGCCGGTAAACGCTCCTTTCTCATGGCCGAACAGCTCGGACTCGATCAAATCTTTTGGAATTGCGGCCATATTCAGCGCGATAAACGGCGCCTTTGCCCGCGGGCTGTGGCGGTGCAGGGCGTGGGCGACCAGCTCCTTACCGGTACCGGATTCACCGTTGATCAGCACGCTAATGGAAGAACGCGACAGGCGGCCGATAATGCGAAAAACGTCCTGCATCGCCGGCGCTTCGCCGATGATATCGGCCGTTGGGCTGTTTATCGGCGCATTTCTCGGCTGCTGCTGCTCCTGATAGTGGCTGATGGCGCGGTCAACCAGCGCCACGGCTTCATCGATATCAAAAGGTTTCGGCAGATAATCAAAAGCCCCCTGCTGATAGGCGCTTACTGCGGCATCCAGATCCGAATGCGCGGTCATTATGATGACCGGAAGCATCGGATGGCGTTGCTTAATTTGTTTCAGCAGCGCCAGCCCATCCATCCCCGGCATCCGAATATCAGACAGCAGTACATCCGGGGTTTTGGTGGTGAGTGCATCAAGCACCTCGTTGCCGCTTTCAAACGTTGTACAACTCAAGCCTGCCCCGGTGAGCGCGCGTTCAAGCACCCAACGGATGGAGCTATCGTCATCAACGATCCAGGCTATCCCTCGTTGCATAAACACCTCTACTTCCGAATAGGCAGGAACACCGAGAATTCGGTATGCCCTGGCCAACTGGTAAATTCAATTTTGCCGGAGTGTCGATCGATGAGACTGCGGGCAATGGAAAGCCCCAAACCGGTACCGCCTTCGCGACCGCTGACCATGGGATAAAACAGCGTATCCTGTAAATGGGACGGAATTCCCGGGCCGTTGTCTTCAACGTCGATGCGCGCAGCGAGACGGTAGCGTACGCCATGCAGCGTTAGCTGGAAGGCGGTACGGGTACGCAGAATAATTTCGCCGCCTTCTGGCCCCAGCGCCTGCAGCGCATTGCGTACGATATTCAGCAGGACCTGTTCGATTTGGTCCGGGTCGTGCGCCAGCTCCGGCAGGCTAGGGTCGTAATCACGGGTAAGCTTGACGTTATCCGGCAGCTCCATCGAAACCAGCTTCACCACCCGCTCAGCGACTTTATGGATGCTTTCGGTAACGTGCATTCCGGGATGCTGCGGTCCCAGCAGGCGATCGACCAGATTTCTTAAGCGGTCGGCCTGCTCAATGATGACGTTGGTGTATTCCATCAGCGCCGGATCGGGTAGCGCCTTGCTCAGCAGCTGCGCTGCGCCCCGCAGGCCGCCCAAAGGGTTCTTAATCTCGTGGGCCAGGCCGCGGACTAAATCACGCGCCGCGATCTGCTGCGCGTGCTGTAGCTGCTCCTGGCTCAGACGCCGCTGGTTATCCATTGGCGCCATCTCCAGCAGGATTTGCCCTTCCGGCAGACGCTGTGCGGTTAAGGACAGAATATGCGAGCGGCCATCGATCACCAGGGTGACTTCGTTGTCGGTAAAGCCCTGGCCCGCCAGCAGGCTCTCCTGCATCAGACCGATATTCAGCGAAAAGTAGCTCAACAGCTCGGGGAGTGGCGTGCCGTATAGCTTACGTGAACTTTGCGCCAGCAGCTGCTGCGCCGCCGGGTTCGCGTAATGCACCGCCAGGTCGTCATCGACCAATAAGATGCTGTTGATTAAAGAGTTAAGGATCTGCCCAGCATCGGGCTGAGTGCCTGTTGCCATCTGACAGTCTCCTGAAAAGAGTGCACTATTTTAGTGCAGTATAGCTTTTTATAATTAAAAAGCGCATAAGATCAGCATGTTGGTGGAGAAAAAAGCCCATCCTGAGATGGGCTGAAAGTTTCCACGGCAACAAAATATCCTTGGTATCCCACGCCACAACACGGAATACCGAGGATTTACAGCAAAATTAGACGCTGTAGTACAGCTCGAACTCAACCGGGTGCGGAGTCATGCGTACGCGGTCGTTTTCTTCAATACGCAGGGCGATGTAGGCATCGATAGCGTCGTTGGTGAATACGCCACCTGCGGTCAGGAACTCACGGTCAGCGTCCAGCGCGTTCAGTGCTTCTTCCAGAGAGCCAGCAACCTGTGGGATCTCTTTCGCTTCTTCCGGCGGCAGGTCATACAGGTTTTTGTCCATCGCTTCGCCCGGATGGATTTTGTTCTTGATACCGTCAAGACCAGCCATCAGCAGCGCAGCGAAGCACAGGTACGGGTTGGCGGCCGGGTCCGGGAAGCGCACTTCGATACGACGCGCTTTCGGAGAGGTGACCACCGGAATACGGATAGAGGCGGAACGGTTACGGGCAGAGTAAGCCAGCATAACCGGCGCTTCGTAACCCGGGACCAGACGCTTGTAGGAGTTGGTGGTCGGGTTAGCCAAGGCGTTAATCGCTTTGGCGTGTTTGATGACGCCACCGATGTAGAACAGCGCTTGCTCAGACAGGCCAGCATATTTGTCGCCAGAGAACAGGTTTACGCCGTTCTTGGACAGGGACATATGGCAGTGCATACCGGAACCGTTATCGCCAAACATTGGTTTTGGCATAAAGGTCGCTGTTTTACCGAAGCGATGAGCAACGTTGTGCACAACGTATTTGTAGATCTGAATTTCGTCCGCTTTTTTGGTCATGGTGTTGAAGCGGGTAGCGATTTCGTTCTGACCAGCAGTCGCGACTTCGTGGTGGTGAGCTTCAACAACCAGGCCCATCTCTTCCAGGATCATACACATGGTAGAACGGATGTCCTGAGAGGAGTCAACCGGCGGAACCGGGAAGTAACCGCCTTTCACGCCAGGACGGTGACCTTTGTTGCCACCTTCATATTTGGTGGAGGAGTTCCATGCGCCTTCGATATCGTCGATAGCCACGTGGGAACCGGAGATAGAAGCGCCAAAGCGAACGTCATCGAACAGGAAGAACTCTGGCTCTGGCCCGAAGAGTACGGTGTCTGCCAGGCCGGTAGAACGCAGGTACTCTTCAGCGCGTTTAGCGATGGAGCGCGGGTCACGATCGTAGCCCTGCAGGGTGCCTGGTTCCAGGATATCGCAGCGGATGATCAGCGTAGGTTCTTCATAGAACGGGTCGATCAGCGCGGTGGTCGCATCCGGCATCAGAACCATGTCAGATTCGTTAATACCTTTCCAGCCACCAATCGAGGAGCCATCAAACATTTTGCCTTCTTCGAAGAATTCGGCATTAACCTGATGAGAAGGAATCGTGACGTGCTGTTCTTTACCTTTGGTATCGGTGAAGCGCAGATCGACAAACTTCACTTCGTGCTCGTTCAGCATCGTCAAAACGTGTTCAGCGGACATACTTAAACTCTCCCGGATTGGTCATTGTCGTCGTGGTAACGAAAACTTTTTTACTACTTAAAGTGGCGTTGTTGCCTTAAAATAGATAAAGCGAAATCTGTGCCAACTTTTAAATGCTATGTAAAACGCTGTATCATGCGCACCATAGTGCAAAAGAACTGCACCATGATAGGAATAATGCACCAAAATAGTGCCTCAGTGTGAACATTGAGCACCATTTTGGTGCACTTTTTGTTACGGTGCCCTTTTATCGCTCCGTGAAAGCGATCACAAAGAAACTCTGCAATACTTGTTTGCGGAGGATGTTTGTGATCCTGTTCAGTCCTTCGCTTATTACGTGTACAATAACGCGCTATTTCTAATGCCTGAGGCAAAGTTTGTGATCGAAAATCTGCGTAACATCGCCATCATCGCGCACGTTGACCATGGTAAAACTACCCTGGTCGACAAGCTGCTCCAGCAATCCGGTACGTTCGATGCACGTGCCGAAACACAAGAGCGTGTGATGGACTCCAACGATTTGGAGAAAGAGCGTGGGATTACCATCCTCGCGAAAAACACCGCAATCAAATGGAATGATTACCGTATCAACATCGTTGATACCCCTGGGCACGCCGACTTCGGAGGTGAAGTTGAGCGTGTTATGTCCATGGTTGATTCTGTGCTGCTGGTGGTTGATGCCTTTGACGGCCCAATGCCGCAAACGCGCTTCGTCACCAAGAAAGCCTTTGCCCACGGCCTGAAGCCGATCGTGGTCATCAACAAAGTTGACCGTCCGGGCGCGCGCCCTGACTGGGTTGTCGATCAGGTCTTCGATCTGTTCGTTAACCTCGACGCAACTGATGAGCAGCTGGACTTCCCTATCGTTTACGCATCTGCGCTGAACGGTATCGCGGGTCTGGACCACGAAGATATGGCTGAAGACATGACTCCGCTGTATCAGACCATCATCGATCGCGTACCGGCTCCGGACGTTGATATTGATGGCCCGCTGCAGATGCAGATCTCCCAGCTTGATTACAACAACTACGTTGGCGTAATCGGCATCGGTCGCATCAAACGCGGTAAAGTGAAGCCGAACCAGCAGATCACGATCATTGATAGCGAAGGCAAAACCCGTAACGGTAAAGTCGGTAAAGTCCTGGGCCACCTCGGTCTGGAACGTATCGAGACTGACGTCGCGGAAGCTGGCGATATCATTGCGATCACCGGTCTGGGCGAGCTGAACATCTCCGACACCATCTGCGATCCGCAGAACGTCGAAGCGCTGCCGCCGCTGTCCGTTGATGAACCGACCGTATCTATGTTCTTCTGCGTTAACACCTCTCCGTTCTGTGGTAAAGAAGGTAAGTACGTTACTTCTCGCCAGATCCTCGATCGCCTGAACAAAGAGCTGGTACACAACGTAGCGCTGCGCGTTGAAGAAACTCCGGATGCCGACGCATTCCGCGTTTCTGGCCGTGGCGAACTGCACCTGTCCGTTCTTATCGAGAACATGCGTCGTGAAGGTTTCGAAATGGCGGTTTCCCGTCCGAAAGTTATCTTCCGCGAAATCGACGGCCGCAAACAAGAGCCGTTCGAAAACGTAACGCTGGACGTTGAAGAGCAGCATCAGGGTTCTGTGATGCAGGCTCTGGGTGAGCGTAAAGGCGACCTGAAAAACATGAATCCAGATGGCAAAGGCCGCGTACGTCTCGACTACGTGATCCCAAGCCGTGGCCTGATTGGCTTCCGTTCTGAGTTCATGACCATGACCTCCGGTACCGGTCTGCTGTACTCCACCTTCAGCCACTACGATGATGTTCGTGCGGGCGATGTTGGCCAGCGTCAGAACGGCGTACTGATCTCCAACGGTCAGGGTAAAGCAGTTGCGTTCGCACTGTTCAGCCTGCAGGACCGCGGCAAGCTGTTCCTGGGCCACGGTGCTGAAGTTTACGAAGGCCAGATCATCGGTATTCACAGTCGTTCTAACGACCTGACCGTAAACTGCCTGACCGGTAAGAAACTGACCAACATGCGTGCGTCCGGTACTGACGAAGCAACGGTTCTGGTTCCGCCGATCAAAATGACTCTGGAACAAGCTCTTGAGTTCATTGATGACGACGAACTGGTAGAAGTGACCCCTGCTTCCGTACGTATTCGTAAACGTCACCTGACCGAGAACGATCGTAAACGCGCAATGCGCGGTGCGAAAGAAGACTAATTCTCGCTGCCTGTTGATGCCCCAACCCCGCCTTTATGGCGGGGTTTCTTTTTTGGGCGCAAAGCGCTCACCTCATAGTCAAACCCCGCCTTTCCCGCTACAGTTAATTTTCCACGGTGCAAAAGGAGAGGGCCATGCTCTATATCTTTGATTTAGGTAATGTGATTGTCGACATCGACTTCAACCGGGTACTCGGAACGTGGAGTGATTTAAGCCGCATTCCGCTGGCGACGCTGAAGCAGCACTTCACCATGGGTGAGGCGTTTCGCCAGCACGAGCGCGGTGAAATCAGCGACGAAGCCTTCGCTGAAGCGATGTGCCATGAGATGAATATGGCGCTGAGCTATGAGCAGTTTTCCCACGGCTGGCAGGCTGTATTTGTGGCTCTCCGCCCGGAGGTCATCGCGATTATGCAAAAACTACGCGAGCAGGGACACCGCGTCGTCGTGCTGTCGAATACCAACCGCCTGCACACCACTTTCTGGCCAGATGAATATCCGCAGGTGCGCGCCGCGGCCGATCGTATCTATCTTTCGCAGGAGATGGGGATGCGTAAGCCTGAGGAGCGGATCTACCAAAGCGTCCTGCAGGAGGAGGGTTTTTCCGCTGCAGATACGGTCTTCTTTGACGATAACGCCGAGAATATCGCGGGTGCGAACCGGTTGGGAATAACCAGCATTTTGGTGACCGGAAAGGAGACCATCCCCGACTACTTTGCGCAATGATTATGTTAAAAACCGTTCATCAAAAAGCGAAGCACCGGTGCCGGCCGCTGCTGGCCTGGCTAAAGCTGCTGTGGCACCGGATTGATGAAGACAATATGACGACACTGGCGGGAAATCTTGCCTATGTGTCGTTACTCGCGCTGGTGCCGCTGATTGCCGTGGTGTTCGCGCTTTTCTCCGCCTTTCCCATGTTTTCCGAAGTGAGCGGGCAGATACGCCACTTTATCTTTGCCAACTTTATCCCGGCGACGGGGGATGTCATTCAGCGCTATATCGAGCAGTTTGTTGCTAACTCCAGCCGAATGACGGCGGTCGGCGCCTGCGGGCTGATCGTGACGTCGCTGCTGCTGATGTATTCGATCGATAGCGCGCTGAATACCATATGGCGCAGCGCGCGCGCCCGGCCAAAAATCTACTCTTTTGCGGTCTACTGGATGATCCTTACCCTCGGACCTTTACTGGCGGGGGCGAGCCTGGCGATCAGCTCATACCTGTTGTCGCTGCGCTGGGCCAGCGAGCTCAATAGCGTCATTGATGACGTGCTGCGCATCTTCCCGCTGATTTTATCGTGGGCGGCGTTTTGGCTGCTTTACAGCATTGTCCCGACGACGCAGGTGCGAAACCGCGACGCGGTGATAGGATCGCTGGTGGCCGCGCTGCTGTTTGAGGCCGGTAAAAAAGCGTTTGCCCTGTATATCACCGCGTTTCCGTCGTACCAGCTGATTTATGGCGTGATAGCCGTCGTGCCCATTTTGTTTGTTTGGGTGTACTGGACGTGGTGTATCGTCTTGCTTGGGGCTGAAATTACTGTCACTCTCGGGGAATACCGCAAACTAAAAAAAGAAGAAACAGAACAACTATGATTGCATTAATTCAACGCGTATCCCGTGCAAGCGTTACCGTGGAGGGCGAGGTGACGGGTGAAATCGGCCCGGGGCTTCTGGTGCTGTTAGGGGTCGAGAAAGATGACGATGAGCAGAAGGCGAACCGCCTCTGTGAACGCGTGTTGGGCTACCGCATCTTTAGCGATGCGGAAGGCAAAATGAACCTCAACGTCCAGCAGGCTGGCGGCAGCGTGCTGGTCGTCTCACAGTTTACGCTGGCTGCGGATACCGAGCGCGGCATGCGTCCGGGCTTCTCAAAAGGCGCCGCGCCCGATGCCGCTGAGGCCCTGTATGAGTATTTCGTCGCGCGCTGTCGGCAGCAGGAAATGCACACACAGACCGGAAGATTCGCTGCGGATATGCAGGTCTCGCTGGTCAATGATGGTCCTGTAACTTTCTGGTTACAGGTATGAGTCAGCTTCCGGGCCGGCTGCGGGTAACAAAAGAGAGTACAGCTATGTATCACCTTCGTGTACCGCAAACAGAAGAAGAGTTAGAGAGCTACTATCAGTTCCGCTGGGAGATGCTGCGTAAACCGCTGCATCAGCCAAAAGGGTCGGAACGCGATGCCTGGGATGCCATGGCGCATCACCAGATGGTGGTGGATGAAGACGGAAATTTGGTTGCCGTAGGGCGGCTGTACGTTAACGCTGAAAATGAAGCCTCCATTCGCTTTATGGCGGTGCACCCTTCCGTACAGGATAAAGGGCTCGGGACGTTAATGGCGATGACCCTGGAGTCCGTGGCGCGCCAGGAAGGCGTGAAGCGGGTGACCTGCAGCGCCCGCGAGGATGCGGTGGATTTCTTTGCCAAGCTGGGGTTCGTTAACCAGGGCGAGATAACCACGCCAACCACCACGCCGATTCGCCATTTTCTGATGATCAAGCCGATTGCCTCGCTGGACGATATTCTTCACCGCGGTGACTGGTGCGGACAGCTGCAACAGGCCTGGTATCAGCACATTCCGCTCAGCGAAAAAATGGGCGTGCGCATCCAGCAGTACACCGGGAAAAAATTCATCACCACCATGCCTGAAGCGGGCAACCAGAATCCGCACCACACGCTGTTTGCCGGAAGCCTGTTTTCCCTCGCGACCCTCACCGGCTGGGGGCTTATCTGGCTGATGCTGCGCGAGCGGCACCTGGGCGGAACGATTATCCTTGCCGACGCGCATATCCGCTACAGCCAGCCGATTAGCGGCCGCCCGAGCGCGGTTGCGGACCTGGGGTCCTTAAGCGGCGATCTTGACCGCCTGGCCCGCGGCCGTAAAGCGCGGGTACAGCTTCAGGTGGAGCTGTTTGGCGATGAGAATCAGGGTGCCGTTTTTGAAGGCATTTATATCGTTCTGCCCGCGAAGCCGTTTGGCTCGTACGAAGAGGGCGGCAACGAAGAAGAGTAGCCCGCCCCTCTTACCTTATGCGGCGCCTGGTGAACCGCTTCGCCAGGCGATATCCCGCATAGCATCTCGCGCCGCCGGACTGATCCCCCCAAGCTGAAAGAAGCCGTGAATAACCCCGAGGTAGCGCTGAGCGCTGCACTCGACGTTCTGCTGGAGCAGCCGGCGATATAAGGCTTCGCCCTCATCGCGCAGCGGGTCGTATTCTGCGGTAATAATATGCACCGGCGGCAGGCCGTTGAAGTCCTCTCGCCACAGCGGGCTCGCCTCCGGATGGGCAAAGTCGGTCGAGGGTAGATACATCTCGTAGCCGCTCAGCAGCGTATCCCGGGTAATGATGTAATCTTCGCCGTTGCTGACGTAGCTTGCCGAGCGGGCGGTGGCGTCCAGCATCGGGTAAATCAGGATCAGCCGCGCGGGCCGCCACTCTGCCGTTGTTTTCAGCCGCAGGGCGGTAACCAGTGCCAGATGCCCGCCAGCGCTGTCTCCGGCCAGCGTGATGCGCGAGGTATCTACGCCCAGCCGCCCGGCATGGCGGTGGATAATTAAGGCGCCGTTCTGCGCATCATCATGTGCGGCAGGGAAGGTATGCTCGGGTGCCAGCCGGTACTGCACGGCGATGACCCGGCAGCGGCTCTCATACGCCAGCTGCCGAAGCTGCGGATCGTGGGTGGCGAAGCCGCCGCTGATAAAGCAGCCGCCGTGATAGTAAATAACCGTGGGGAGCAGGCCGACGGCGTCCTGCGGCGATATCACGCGAAAGGTCATTCCTTCTATCACGATATCCTCGACCTGCACGCGGGTTTCAGGTTCTCCCGCCAGCACCGTACTGGCCACGTAGCCCGCTCTCCGGTCATCAATATTCTGCGCTCGCGAAGAGGGGCGGCCCGCCGCGATAAACTCATCAACCAGCCGGTTAATGCCTTTTTCCAGCGTCATTTGTCTGTCCTTTTCTGTATGGATATACAGCTTTATAGCCTGGTTTATGGCAGATGAACACGGGATTATTCAGGGCAGGTGCGGGGGAAATGGCGCGCAAAAGAGCGCGGTTAACTCCGGCGAGGCTTTGAGATACGCGGCGTGAGGACAGGCCGGGCAACCTGCGCTACCCGGCAATACGGTGGACTTTACTCGCCTTCGCCCGGGAACATAAACGGGTTGATAGAGCTTCTGGCGAAGCCTTCCTGCTCCATATGGGCATCCAGCACCAGTGAGGCAAGATCGTCGGCAACGGCTTCGACGTTGGGATCTTTTTCCTGATACATAATCTTCAGGTAAGTCCCGCAGTCGCCGCAGCTTTCAGCCTTGATAGCCGCCTGCTCGTTATCCAGCGACCAGTAGTGCAAATCGCGGCTCTGTTCGCAGTTGCTGCACTTCACGCGCACGACGTGCCATTCGGTTTCGCACAGATTGCAGTGCAGGTAGCGCAGCCCCTGAGTGGTACCGATTTGTACCATGCTGGAGACCGGCATCGAGCCGCAAACCGGACAATGCTGGCGATGCTCGCCGTACTCGGCGTGGGCTTTACCGGGGATCAGGCTCGCCATCTGCGCCCAGTAGAGCGACAGCGCGGCCCAGATAAACGGGGCTTTATCGCTACTGACTAAGGCAAAGTCGGACGCGAAAAGCGCGCTCGCCATCAGCTCAAGCTCCTGTTCGGACGCTTTTTCCAGGTTTTCGATCACCGCCAGCGCCGGGCCGCTCATTTCCGGCTTCAGCTCGGCGATAAGCGAATGCAGCAGCTTGTGCCAGTGCTTATCGCGCGGCAGGACGTGAATATCCAGCGGCGGTTTGCCCTGATCATTCGCGGCTTTAAGGCGGGCCGTCAAATCCATCTGCAGCGGATGGTCGTACAGCACCACTTCCTGGGCGTGAGCGATCAGCGCGGCAAAGCGCAGGTAGTCGCCCAGCGGATTGTCTTCCGCCAGCTTGCGCAGGCGCTCAGCGCGGCGGTTATAAAGATTTTTTAGCCTGGGGAACAGTAGCGGCGGAATATATTCCGCCGTGCGTTTCTCGCTCGAACCCAGCTCATCTTGCGGGATTATGCGAATACTCATTCAGTCTTTTTTTCCTGTTTCTGGCGAACTTCGCGATACCAGCGCGGGTGATGTTTCTTCGCCCATGTTTTGGTAACCCAACCTTCCACCATCGCGGTAATGGTGCCTTTCACCCACAGGGCGGCGTAGATATGCACCATGATAACCACAATTAACGCCACTGCGGCAAATGAATGCAGCATTAACGCAAATCGGATCACCGGGATTGAGAACGCAGGCGCAAA
>NISF01000021.1 GCA_002270295.1 Enterobacter sp. 10-1
AGTAAACCGGGGCAATAAACCGGTAGTTGTAGAGAAATTCGGTGGAGCGGTAGTTCAGTCGGTTAGAATACCTGCCTGTCACGCAGGGGGTCGCGGGTTCGAGTCCCGTCCGTTCCGCCACTTATTAAAAGCCCTGAGCATTTGCTCAGGGCTTTTTCTTTTTCCATCGTACTATTGTTGCTGTTTTAGCAAAAATCCTCTGCATTTATCGATCTTTTTCCCCTCCGTCGCCTCAGCCATAATCTTCTCAATGAGTTAACACTAAGTAAAAAAGAGGAATTTTATGGCAATCCCTGCATTTGGTCTTGGAACCTTTCGTCTGAAAGATGATGTGGTTATCGCATCGGTAAAAACGGCGCTGGAACTGGGCTACCGTACGATAGATACCGCCCAGATCTATGATAATGAAGCGGCCGTTGGCCAGGCTATCGCCGAAAGCGGCGTAGCGCGTGATGAGCTGTTTATCACAACCAAGATCTGGATCGAAAACCTGAGCAAGGGCTCGCTCATTGCCAGCCTGAAAGAGAGCCTGAAAAAGCTGCGTACTGATTATGTCGATCTGACGCTGATCCACTGGCCTTCTCCGGGCGATGCCGTTGCCGTTGAAGAGTTTATGCCGGCGCTGCTGGAAGCTAAGGAGCTGGGGCTGACTCGACAGATCGGGATTTCAAACTTCACCATCCCGCTGATGGAACGCGCTATTGCTGCCGTTGGCGCCGAAAATATTGCCACCAATCAGATTGAGCTGTCTCCGTACCTGCAGAACCGCAAAGTTGTGGATTGGGCAACAGCGCGCGGTATCCATATCACGTCATATATGACGCTAGCATATGGTAAGGCTCTGAAAGACGAAGTCATTTCTGGTATTGCTGCTAAGCACAACGCAACCCCTGCGCAGGTGATTCTGGCCTGGGCTTTGGGAGAAGGCTACGCGGTGATCCCATCTTCAACGAAGCGTGAAAACCTGGCGAGCAACCTGAAAGCCCAGGATCTGCAGCTGGATGAGGAGGATCGCAAAGCGATCGCCGCGCTGGATTGCAACGATCGCCTGGTTAGCCCGGAAGGTCTTGCCCCTGAGTGGGATTAAATAATCAACCCTCTGTAGCCCTTATTTAACCTTCTACAGCTCCTTCGGGAGCTGTTTTACATGCTCGCTGAGAAAATCAATAAACGCCCTGATCCGGGTGCTGACCGCTCTGTCGCTGTAGTAAACGGCGCTAAACGGCATCTCTACCGGCAGCCGCTTGTCGGCAAGAAGCTCGACAAACTCCCCGCTCGCAATCTCCTGATTCACCATATAATCCGATAAACAGGCGATGCCGTTACCGGCAAAGCACAGCTGTTTTATGGTTTCCCCACTATTTGAGGATATCTCGCAGCTGACTTCCAGCAGCTGACCATCGCAGCAGGAGACAGGCCAGGTATTTAATGAAAGAGGCTCAGTAAAACCCAAACACTGATGATCTTTAAGGCTGGCTACATCCTGCGGCGTGCCGTGGCGGGAGAGGTAGTCAGGTGAAGCGATGATTTTCCGGTAGCTGTTAAACAGCGGCCGGGCGCGCAGGCTGGAATCCGTCAAGGTACCCGCGCGGATCGCAACGTCCACTTTACGCTCAATCAGGTTGATGAAGGTTTCCGACGACACCAGCGCGAGGGTCATTTCTGGATAGCGTTCGCGGAAAGGCTTCACCAGCGGCATCAGGAAGTGCAGCATCACCGGCGTAGCGGCATCCACCCGCAGCAATCCTCTTGGCGTAGTCCGCGTTTCCAGAAGCTCATTTTCCGCCGCCGCCATTTCCTGAAGCACCACCTGCATACGACGAAAGTAGCGTTCCCCCTCCTCGGTCAGGCTTAGCTGGCGAGTTGTCCGGTTAAGCAGGCTGACGCTAAGCTTTGATTCCAGTTTTTTCACCGCCCGGCTGACGGCGGAGTTTGCCTGTCCCAGCTGTTCCGCCGCCCGGCTAAAGCTTCCGCTTTCCACCACGGCGACAAAGATGGCAATCTCTTCTGATGTCGCTCTCATTATTGCACCTGTAGCAAAATTCTATTGAGACTTTGATAGTTTTTGTTATTTAAGCATCCCTGCATACTACGTGTCATCTTAATCCTGATGATACGGAGTAAATTATTCCACTGGCGCTACTTGCCTTAACTATCGGTGCCTTTGCGATTGGTACCACCGAGTTTGTGATTGTCGGCCTGGTGCCGACTATCGCAGAACAGCTGGCCATCTCACTGCCTTCAGCGGGTCTGCTGGTTTCTATCTACGCGCTGGGCGTGGCGATCGGAGCCCCGGTGCTGACGGCGCTGACCGGCCGCATGCCGCGCAAACAGCTGCTGCTGGCGCTGATGGTGCTGTTCACTGCCGGCAACCTGCTTGCCTGGCAGGCGCCGGGTTATGAAACGCTGATTTTCGCCCGCCTGCTTACCGGCCTGGCGCACGGCGTGTTCTTCTCGATTGGTTCTACCATTGCGACCAGCCTGGTGCCTAAAGAGAAGGCTGCATCGGCGATTGCCATTATGTTTGGCGGTCTCACCGTGGCACTGGTCACCGGGGTGCCGATCGGAACCTTTATCGGCCAGCATTTCGGCTGGCGTGAAACCTTCCTTGCGGTTTCCATTCTCGGCGTAATTGCGCTGGTGAGCAGCCTGATTCTGGTGCCGAATAATATTCCGGGGCGGGCCAGCGCCAGCCTGCGCGATCAGGTGAAGGTATTAACCCACCCGCGCCTGCTGATCATCTATGCGATTACCGCCCTGGGATACGGCGTTTCTGTGGCGATCGGTAACGTCTGGGGCGGCAAACTGGCCGACAGGCGCGGGGCGGTGCCCGCGCTGAAGATTATCTTTGCTGCGCTGGTTGCGCTGCTGCTGGTATTCCAGCTTACCGCCAGCATCCAGTATGCTGCGCTGGCAACGGTGCTGGTGATGGGGATTTTTGCCTTCGGCAACGTGCCGGGTCTGCAGGTCTACGTCGTACAGAAAGCGGAGCAATATACGCCCGGCGCCGTAGACGTTGCCTCCGGCCTTAACATCGCCGCTTTTAACGTCGGCATCGCATTAGGCTCTATTATTGGCGGACAAACCGTAGAATGCTATGGCCTGGCCGGGACGCCGTGGATTGGCGCGGGGATTGTGTTCGCTGCGCTACTGCTGGTCGTGCTGAGCGGTCGCCTGGATAAATCTCATCCGGCAAAGGCGGTTTCCATCGCAGGATAAAGGTTTCTCGCGAATTGCATTGAAAGTGCATACGAAAGTCCCTATAACAGAATAACCGGCCGCAGTCAGGCCGGTTTCATGTTATCGAGGTTTGATGCCTAAATTGCGAAAGAATACTTATGCTATGCGCTATGTCGCCGGACAGCCTGCGGAGAGAATTTTGCCTCCGGGGTCATTTGCAAGCATTAGCCATGGATTCCCGGCAGGCGTACCTTTAAGCAGCGATGAGAAAATTCGCGTGCTGGTGTGGAATATATTTAAACAGCAGCGGGCCGAGTGGAAGTCCGTGCTGAATAATTTCGGTAAAGACGCTCATCTGGTGCTGTTACAAGAAGCACAAACGACGCCCGAGCTGGTCAGATTCGCCACGACCAACTATCTGGCAGCAGATCAGGTCCCCGCATTAGTTCTGCCTCAGCACCCATCTGGCGTCATGACGCTGGCTTCGACTCATCCGGTCTACTGCTGTCCCTTGCGCGAACGCGAACCCATTTTGCGACTGGCTAAATCGGCGTTAGTGACCGTCTATCCGCTGCCAGATATGCGTTTGCTGATGGTGGTGAACATCCATGCGGTTAACTTCAGCCTTGGGGTTGATGTCTACAGCAAGCAGCTGTTACCTATCGGCGACCAGATAGCTCATCACAGCGGCCCGGTTATTATGGCCGGTGATTTTAATGCCTGGAGCCGACCGCGCATGAACGCGCTCTATCGCTTTGCCCGCGAAATGTCGCTGCGCGAGGTTCGTTTTTCTGACGATCAGCGCCGCCGCGCCTTTGGTCGTCCGCTCGATTTTGTGTTCTACCGGGGGTTAAGCGTGCACGATGCCTCTGTGCTGGTCACGAGTGCCTCCGATCACAACCCGCTACTAGTCGAATTCAGTCCCGGCAAGCCTGATTAATTAAGGTACGTCAGGCCTGCCGTGGGGCGGGCCTGCGCAAGCAAGGTGCTGCCTTTATTATTCAAACAACCGAAGGACAACACAATGACAACACGCTCTCACCATGACAACGTCGAAAAACAGTTTGGCTCACAGGCCAGCGCTTACCTGACCAGCGCCGTACACGCCTCCGGACGCGATCTGCAGCGGCTGGCCGAGCGGCTGGCTGATTTCCCTGCTGCGCGGGTCCTCGATATGGGCTGTGGCGCCGGGCATGCCAGCTTCGCTGCGGCCGGGCAGGTGGCAGAGGTAACGGCATATGATTTATCCAGCCAGATGCTGGACGTTGTGGCGCAGGCTGCTCAGGATAAGGGGTTTTCAAATATAAAGACCCAGCAGGGCTATGCGGAAACCTTGCCCTTTGCGGCGGCCAGCTTTGAGGTGGTGATTAGCCGCTATTCTGCCCATCACTGGCACGATGTCGGCCAGGCGCTGCGTGAGGTCAAGCGCGTTCTCAAGCCGGGTGGGGTGCTGATTATTATGGACGTCATGTCGCCGGGACATCCGGTTCGCGACGTATGGCTGCAAACGGTTGAAGCGCTGCGCGATACCTCCCACGTCCGCAACTATTCCAGCGGAGAGTGGCTGGCGCTGGCGAACGATGCCGGGCTGGTCACGAATAGTTTATCGACCGATCGCCTGCCGCTGGAGTTCAGCTCATGGGTGGCGCGTATGCGTACGCCGGAGGCGCTGGTGGCAGCGATTCGCCTCTATCAGGATAGCGCATCGGCAGAGATAAAAGCCTACTTTGCCTTACAGGACGACGGCTCCTTTACCAGCGATACCATCATGTTTGAAGCGCATAAAGCGATATAAAAAAGCGATATAAAAAGAAAAGGCACCGGGATACGGTGCCTTTTTTATCAGGTATATCAGGAATCCGGTCTGTCGCTATTTTTCACAAACAGCGTGAGCTGATCGCCCGGCTTCAGGGCATCGGTGCCGTTGTTCCAGCGCATCACATCACGAATATTCACGCCATGACGTTTTGCGATGCTCGACAGCGAGTCGCCTTTGCGTACGCGATAGGTAATGCTATCGCTGTTGTTCGCAAGACGGGTCGCGCTGCTGCCGGCGCCAACTACCAGCTCCTGGCCCGCTTTCAGCCCCGATCCGCGCAGGTTATTCCACTGCTGCAAATCTTTCGTCGACACGCCGAGACGTGAGGCGATCCCGGAAATCGTATCGCCGGAACGAACCTTATAGCTGCGGCTGGTCAACGGCGCGTTGACCGCGAGCTGCGTCGGCTGTACGGCTGCAATGTCGCCAGAGGCCAGAGATTCACGCAGCTGAGCTGCATGTTTCTGCGGCACCATTACGTAATTCGGCCCGTTCGCACCCAGGGTTGTCCCCTTTACGCCGGCATTGAATGTCTTTAGCTTGCCGACGGGCATTCCTGCCATATCGGCCAGCTGGCTGATATCAACCGGACTATCGAGGCGAACTCGCGCCAGCGCACGGCTTTCGTCTGCCGTCGGCAGCTTCACGCCATAACGCTTGCTGTTTTTGAGAATGTCGCTCAAAGCCAGCATCTTAGGTACGTAAACCTTGGTTTCCTGTGGTAATGAAAGCGACCAAAAATCAGTAGGCTTGCCGCGTGATTTATTCGCTTTCATTGCCTTCAGTACCCGGCCTTCACCGCTGTTATAAGCCGCGACGGTCAATAACCAGTCGCCGTCAAACATCTTATTCAGACGCTGCATCATGTTCAGTGCCGCCGTAGTAGAGGCGACGACGTCCCGACGCGCATCGTAGCTGCGGGTCTGTTTCAAACCATAATTGCGCCCGGTGCTCGGAATGATCTGCCAGATGCCTGCGGCATTGGCGCCAGACGTTGCATGCGGGTTAAAAGCGCTCTCCACTATGGGTAGTAATACCAGTTCCATTGGCATGTTACGTTTCTTAACTTGCCCGGCTATCCAGTACATATACGGCTCTGCCCGTAAAGTTACATCGTGGAGATAGCTCTTATTACGTAAGTACTTCTGTTTCTGTTCGCGAATCCGGGTATTTTCCGGTATTCCCATCTTTAGCTCGTCGCCTATGGAAGTCCACAGATCCTGGTCTTGCGCGTAGAAGGTTCCATCATCTAACCAGCGCGCTTGACTTGTGAACTTACCTGCTTCCCCTTGACCAGCTGCAGAAAGGCTCTGTGCGTGCTGTTGAACGTTGCCATCGTGCTTAGACGACTGGCACCCCACCAGCAGGACAGAGACGAGTAAAATCGCTCGTGCCTTCATGTGTGTGTCAATAGTTGCTTAAAAGACGAGCAAGAATAACGGTGAAGTTAGCGAATGACAAGAGTTAAATGTCAGAAGTCATCTTTCTTTGACCTTAACCAGGCGAATCGCTGCGCAGAGTGTTGCAAATTTGTTTCTTTGGATATTTCTTTAATTAAATCATTGTCATCCGTGCGTAAAAATAAATTTATACGGCGCTCATTTTTCAGATTTACCGGGAGTGTCATTTGTTTTTTTGCACGTAACTCATTAACTTTATGGTAGTAATCATTTATAGCCATATCCTGTGGCAGGATACTCAGAGCAAACTTCATATTTGCTAAAGTATATTCATGTGCGCAACATACCAGCGTATCGTCAGGTAGCGCGGCTATTTTCTGAAACGATTGATACATCTGCTCTGCGGTCCCTTCAAAGAGTCTGCCGCAGCCGCCGGAAAACATTGTATCGCCACAAAATAGATAAGGTTCACTGAAGAAACAGACGTGTCCTAAAGTGTGACCTGGCGTAGAGAAAATAGAAAATTCGTGGCCTAAAACAACGACCCGATCGCCGTCGGCAACGAGATGGGTCGTTCCCTTATCCTGGGTTTCTGCCGGTCCGTAAACAACGATGTCGGGGAATGTTTCGCGCAGTTGTTTTACGCCGCCAACGTGATCGTGGTGGTGGTGGGTGAGAAAAATGGCCTCCGGCTGCCAGCCGTGTTCCGCGATTGCGGTCAGTACGGGCGCCGCTTCGCCAGGATCGACGATCAGACAGCGGCCGTTATCCGCGCTAAGAACCCAGATGTAGTTGTCCTGAAATGCAGGAATGCTGATAAGATTCATTTATTACTCCTAAAAGCGTAGCGGAAGGTTGCGATGAAGCCGGCAAGGATATCTCAGATAGTCACAGCGCCAGAGCATTGGTCCAGTATGCCCTGGGGCGAATACTATCGCGAATCGCTGGAGCGGCAGATGAAACCGTGGCTGGCCAAGCTATATGGCTTTCATTTGCTTAAGATTGGCAATCTGAGCGCGGAAATCAATACCGAATCCTGCGCTATCTCGCATCAGGTGAACGTTTCGCTACAGGGGACGCCGATTCAGGTGAAGGCCGATCCCCTCCATCTGCCTTTTGCCGAAAAGTCGGTTGACGCCTGCCTGCTGGCGCATACCTTACCCTGGTGCAGCGATCCTCACCGCCTGCTGCGCGAAGCCGACAGGGTGTTGATTGACGACGGCTGGATAATTATGACCGGCTTTAATCCGGTGAGCCTGATGGGGCTGCGCAAGCTGATGCCGGTATTGCGTAAAACGGTGCCGTACAGCAGCCGGATGTTTACGCTAACGCGCCAGCTCGACTGGCTGGCGCTGCTCAATTTTGAGGTTCTGCACTACGGCCGCTATCAGGTGCTGCCCTGGTCCCGACACGGCGGTAAGATGCTCAGTACCCACCTACCGGCGCTGGGCTGCCTGCAGCTGATCGTGGCCCGCAAGCGCACTATCCCGTTAACGCTAAATCCGCTGAAGTCGGGAAAAGCGAAGGCCCGGCTGCGCCAGACGGTAGGGGCCACGCGACAGTCGCGAAACGGGCTGAATTAACGTTCTGGCTGGTAACCGATATCGTCCTGCGTAGGGCTGAAGGCGGCAGCGCGCGCCAGCTCGTCGCAGCGTTCGTTTTCCGGATGGCCGGCGTGGCCTTTAACCCATTCCCACTTGATCTGGTGCTGACCAAGCGCGGTATCCAGGCGCTGCCACAGATCAACATTTTTGACCGGTTTTTTATCAGCCGTTTTCCAGCCGCGCTTTTTCCAGTTGTGGATCCACTGGGTGATCCCCTGACGCACGTACTGGCTGTCGGTGCTGAGTACGACTTCACACTGCTCTTTCAGCGCTTCCAGCGCAACGATAGCTGCCATCATCTCCATGCGATTATTGGTCGTAAGGTTATAACCTTCGCTAAAGATTTTTTCTTTCCCGCGATAGCGTAAAATGGCGCCGTAGCCGCCGGGTCCTGGATTACCCAGGCATGAACCGTCGGTGAAAATTTCTACCTGTTTAAGCATCTCTGGTAGACTTCCTGTAATTGACATCGATATGTAAACGGCAAGTCTGACATAAATGACTGATATGAGCACTGCAATTACGCGACAGATTGTTCTCGATACTGAAACCACTGGTATGAACCAGCTCGGTGCGCATTACGAAGGACATAAAATCATCGAGATCGGTGCGGTGGAGGTGATCAACCGCCGCCTCACCGGGAATAACTTCCACGTTTATCTCAAGCCGGACCGGCTGGTGGACCCTGAAGCCTTTGGCGTTCACGGGATTGCCGATGAGTTTCTGATGGATAAGCCGGTGTTTGCCGACGTAGTCGATGAGTTCATGGACTATATCCGCGGGGCGGAGCTGGTCATCCATAACGCATCGTTCGATATCGGCTTTATGGATTATGAGTTTGGCAAGCTAAAGCGCGATATTCCCAAAACCAATACCTTCTGCAAGGTCACCGATAGCCTGGCGCTGGCGCGGAAAATGTTCCCCGGCAAGCGTAACAGCCTCGATGCGCTGTGCTCGCGTTATGAAATAGATAACAGCAAGCGAACGCTGCACGGGGCGTTACTCGATGCCCAGATTCTGGCTGATGTCTATCTGATGATGACCGGCGGCCAGACGACGCTGGCATTTTCGACGGAAGGCGAAGGCCAGATGCAGGCAGGAGAGATAGGAATACAGCGCGTTGTTCGGGCTGCCAGCAGGCTGCGCGTCGTTTACGCCTCTGATGACGAGCTGCTAAACCATGAATCGCGGCTCGATTTGGTACAAAAGAAAGGCGGAAGCTGCCTGTGGCGGAGCTGATACGCCGCAATACGCTGTAAAAATAGGCGGGCGGGCGATTTTTACAGCAAACGGTTCAAAAGTGAAGAAAAAGCGTTGACGGAGTTAGCGGTAATCCGTAATATTCGCCTCGTTCCCAAGGGAACAGTGAAAGTGGAGCGGTAGTTCAGTCGGTTAGAATACCTGCCTGTCACGCAGGGGGTCGCGGGTTCGAGTCCCGTCCGTTCCGCCACTATTCAGGCCCATGTTATTAATTAACGTGGGCCTTTTTCATATCTGCGTTTTGTTGTACGCCATTGCCGTCTGGCTTGCGCGATTATGACCGGTTTTATTTATGTCAGCGCCCCGGGCAATCGCCGAGCAAAATAGCGCGTAACAGCATCGCTGTTTCCATCCTGTTACGCGCGGTCACTACGCTAACATTCCTGTTAGTCAGAAAATCTCTCGTATTTACTTCATCAATCTTTCGTGGCCGAAGGCTGTTTCTCTTTGACTTCGCGATACCAGCGCGGGTGATGTTTCTTCGCCCATGTTTTGCTAACCCAACCTTCCACCATCGCGATAATGGTGCCTTTCACCCACAGGGCGGCGTAGATATGCACCATGATAACCACAATTAACGCCACTGCGGCAAATGAATGCAGCATTAACGCAAATCGGATCACCGGGATTGAGAACGCAGGCGCAAA
>NISF01000022.1:1878-4932 GCA_002270295.1 Enterobacter sp. 10-1
GGTGTGTTCGAGTCTCTCAAATTTTCGCAACGCGGACTGTTTTACGAAACAGCTTCGGGTTGTGAGGTTAAGCGACTAAGCGTACACGGTGGATGCCCTGGCAGTCAGAGGCGATGAAGGACGTGCTAATCTGCGATAAGCGTCGGTAAGGTGATATGAACCGTTATAACCGGCGATTTCCGAATGGGGAAACCCAGTGTGATTCGTCACACTATCGTTAAGTGAATACATAGCTTAACGAAGCGAACCGGGGGAACTGAAACATCTAAGTACCCCGAGGAAAAGAAATCAACCGAGATTCCCCCAGTAGCGGCGAGCGAACGGGGAGCAGCCCAGAACCTGAATCAGTTTGTGTGTTAGTGGAACGGTCTGGAAAGTCCGGCGGTACAGGGTGATAGCCCCGTACACTAAAATGCACATTCTGTGAGTTCGAAGAGTAGGGCGGGACACGTGGTATCCTGTCTGAATATGGGGGGACCATCCTCCAAGGCTAAATACTCCTGACTGACCGATAGTGAACCAGTACCGTGAGGGAAAGGCGAAAAGAACCCCGGCGAGGGGAGTGAAACAGAACCTGAAACCGTGTACGTACAAGCAGTGGGAGCCTACTAGTTAGGTGACTGCGTACCTTTTGTATAATGGGTCAGCGACTTATATTCTGTAGCAAGGTTAACCGTATAGGGGAGCCGCAGGGAAACCGAGTCTTAACTGGGCGTTAAGTTGCAGGGTATAGACCCGAAACCCGGTGATCTAGCCATGGGCAGGTTGAAGGTTGGGTAACACTAACTGGAGGACCGAACCGACTAATGTTGAAAAATTAGCGGATGACTTGTGGCTGGGGGTGAAAGGCCAATCAAACCGGGAGATAGCTGGTTCTCCCCGAAAGCTATTTAGGTAGCGCCTCGTGAACTCATCTTCGGGGGTAGAGCACTGTTTCGGCTAGGGGGTCATCCCGACTTACCAACCCGATGCAAACTACGAATACCGAAGAATGTTATCACGGGAGACACACGGCGGGTGCTAACGTCCGTCGTGAAGAGGGAAACAACCCAGACCGCCAGCTAAGGTCCCAAAGTCATGGTTAAGTGGGAAACGATGTGGGAAGGCACAGACAGCCAGGATGTTGGCTTAGAAGCAGCCATCATTTAAAGAAAGCGTAATAGCTCACTGGTCGAGTCGGCCTGCGCGGAAGATGTAACGGGGCTAAACCATGCACCGAAGCTGCGGCAGCGACGCTTATGCGTTGTTGGGTAGGGGAGCGTTCTGTAAGCCGTTGAAGGTGGCCTGTGAGGGTTGCTGGAGGTATCAGAAGTGCGAATGCTGACATAAGTAACGATAAAGCGGGTGAAAAGCCCGCTCGCCGGAAGACCAAGGGTTCCTGTCCAACGTTAATCGGGGCAGGGTGAGTCGACCCCTAAGGCGAGGCCGAAAGGCGTAGTCGATGGGAAACAGGTTAATATTCCTGTACTCGGTGTTACTGCGAAGGGGGGACGGAGAAGGCTATGTTGGCCGGGCGACGGTTGTCCCGGTTTAAGCATGTAGGCGGGAAGTTTAGGTAAATCCGGACTTCTGTTAACGCTGAGGTGTGACGACGAGGCACTACGGTGCTGAAGTAACAAATGCCCTGCTTCCAGGAAAAGCCTCTAAGCATCAGGTAACATCAAATCGTACCCCAAACCGACACAGGTGGTCAGGTAGAGAATACCAAGGCGCTTGAGAGAACTCGGGTGAAGGAACTAGGCAAAATGGTGCCGTAACTTCGGGAGAAGGCACGCTGATGGTAAGTGAAGCGACTTGCTCGTGGAGCTGAAATCAGTCGAAGATACCAGCTGGCTGCAACTGTTTATTAAAAACACAGCACTGTGCAAACACGAAAGTGGACGTATACGGTGTGACGCCTGCCCGGTGCCGGAAGGTTAATTGATGGGGTTATCCGTAAGGAGAAGCTCTTGATCGAAGCCCCGGTAAACGGCGGCCGTAACTATAACGGTCCTAAGGTAGCGAAATTCCTTGTCGGGTAAGTTCCGACCTGCACGAATGGCGTAATGATGGCCAGGCTGTCTCCACCCGAGACTCAGTGAAATTGAACTCGCTGTGAAGATGCAGTGTACCCGCGGCAAGACGGAAAGACCCCGTGAACCTTTACTATAGCTTGACACTGAACATTGAGCCTTGATGTGTAGGATAGGTGGGAGGCTTTGAAGCGTGGACGCCAGTCTGCGTGGAGCCAACCTTGAAATACCACCCTTTAATGTTTGATGTTCTAACGTAGACCCCTAATCGGGGTTGCGGACAGTGTCTGGTGGGTAGTTTGACTGGGGCGGTCTCCTCCCAAAGAGTAACGGAGGAGCACGAAGGTTAGCTAATCCTGGTCGGACATCAGGAGGTTAGTGCAATGGCATAAGCTAGCTTGACTGCGAGCGTGACGGCGCGAGCAGGTGCGAAAGCAGGTCATAGTGATCCGGTGGTTCTGAATGGAAGGGCCATCGCTCAACGGATAAAAGGTACTCCGGGGATAACAGGCTGATACCGCCCAAGAGTTCATATCGACGGCGGTGTTTGGCACCTCGATGTCGGCTCATCACATCCTGGGGCTGAAGTAGGTCCCAAGGGTACGGCTGTTCGCCGTTTAAAGTGGTACGCGAGCTGGGTTTAGAACGTCGTGAGACAGTTCGGTCCCTATCTGCCGTGGGCGCTGGAGAATTGAGGGGGGCTGCTCCTAGTACGAGAGGACCGGAGTGGACGCATCACTGGTGTTCGGGTTGTCATGCCAATGGCATTGCCCGGTAGCTAAATGCGGAAAAGATAAGTGCTGAAAGCATCTAAGCACGAAACTTGCCCCGAGATGAGTTCTCCCTGACCCTTTAAGGGTCCTGAAGGAACGTTGAAGACGACGACGTTGATAGGTCGGGTGTGTAAGCGTAGCGATACGTTGAGCTAACCGATACTAATGAACCGTGAGGCTTAACCTTACAACGCCGAAGCTGTTTTGGCGAAGAGACGAATTATCAGCTTGATGACAGATTAGCTGACAGGCCGAAGTGGCGTGTTGGT
>NISF01000023.1:0-751 GCA_002270295.1 Enterobacter sp. 10-1
GGATGTGCTCACGAGTCTGCGGCATCGGGCCGTCAGTCGCAGCAACAACCAGGATCGCGCCATCCATCTGAGCAGCACCGGTGATCATGTTTTTAACATAGTCGGCGTGGCCCGGGCAGTCTACGTGCGCGTAGTGGCGAGTCGGGGTGTCATATTCAACGTGGGAAGTGTTGATGGTGATACCACGAGCTTTTTCTTCCGGTGCGTTATCGATCTGGTCGAATGCGCGCGCAGAACCACCGTAGGTTTTAGCCAGAACGGTAGTGATTGCAGCAGTCAGCGTTGTTTTACCATGGTCAACGTGGCCGATAGTACCGACGTTAACGTGCGGTTTTGTACGTTCAAACTTTTCTTTAGACATCGATTGTCCCTCTAAGACACGGATAAATCGGTGATATCACCACATCAACCAGGCAACATGCCCGACTTGTTGAATGCAATAAAATAGAGAGAAACAGGGAAGGAGAGATAAAGAAGTGGTGCTGATACCCAGAGTCGAACTGGGGACCTCACCCTTACCAAGGGTGCGCTCTACCAACTGAGCCATATCAGCACGTCTGGAGCGGGCAGCGGGAATCGAACCCGCATCATCAGCTTGGAAGGCTGAGGTAATAGCCATTATACGATGCCCGCATCCTGAAACTCGGCTACCCAGTTCTTTCTATAACAAAAAAAAGAGAGTTATCTCTTTTCTTTGTTTGAGCTGATTAGCTTAACCAATCAGCTCTGGCTTCGCAAAGCGTTGCCGAAA
>NISF01000023.1:839-4616 GCA_002270295.1 Enterobacter sp. 10-1
GGCACTTGATGGTGCCGACTACCGGAATCGAACTGGTGACCTACTGATTACAAGTCAGTTGCTCTACCTACTGAGCTAAGTCGGCATCAAGTAGCGCGCATTTTAGGGAGACCTGCGAATTCATGCAACTAAAAAATTGCATAAATCGTTCTATCGCTCATATTTTGCTCTCAAACACGAAAAAGCGGTGTAATTTCAATCGCCGAAGAACAAAAAACCACCATTCCGCTCGCAATATTTCCATTTAAAGCCCGCGGCGTATGGGCAAGGATAGCCTTTTGGTACGGCGGCATAACTGGTGCTCGCCCCCGATATGGCAAAGTCTCTGCTATATAATATGGATAGCTGATTGTCCTGACCGCCCCGTCGACTGCACTATCAGCGTTTACTGTCCGCTGCCGTTTGCGCCCACATCAGCTTTGACGACCTTTATTCACAAATTTCACTCTTGTGATGTTGGCGTGAGAAAGCATCATTCGATGCGTTTTTTTCTTATTATTCCCTGCAATCTGGTGTTACCCTCCTGCCCATTGTCCTGATTAACTTATGTGAAGCATCTCCGCCCGTCTTTAATTTGGCGATGGTAAGAAAATGCTTATGAGCAAAAAAGAGCAAACGTTAATGACACCGTATCTACAATTTAACCGCAACCAATGGGCTGCACTTCGTGATTCCGTTCCGATGACGCTAACAGAGGAAGAAATCACGCGGTTAAAAGGCATCAACGAAGATCTTTCGCTGGAAGAAGTCGCAGAGATTTATTTGCCGCTGTCGCGTTTGCTTAATTTCTATATCAGTTCCAACCTGCGTCGCCAGGCCGTGCTGGAACAGTTTCTTGGTACCAACGGTCAGCGTATTCCGTATATCATCAGCATCGCCGGAAGCGTCGCGGTAGGTAAAAGCACAACCGCGCGCGTGCTGCAGGCGCTCCTTAGCCGCTGGCCGGAGCATCGGCATGTTGAATTAATCACCACCGATGGTTTCCTGCATCCTAATGCCGTGTTGAAAGAGCGCGGTCTGATGAAGAAGAAGGGCTTCCCGCAATCTTATGATATGCACCGTCTGGTCAAGTTCGTCTCCGATCTGAAATCAGGTATCGCCAACGCTAAGGCCCCGGTCTATTCACATCTTATTTATGATGTTATTCCGGATGGCGATAAGACGGTTTCCCAGCCGGACATTTTAATTCTTGAAGGATTAAATGTTTTACAAAGTGGGATGGATTACCCGCACGATCCGCATCATGTATTTGTTTCCGACTTCGTTGATTTTTCTATATATGTTGATGCGCCGGAAGAACTGCTGCAGAGCTGGTATATCAATCGTTTTCTGAAATTCCGTGAAGGCGCATTTACCGATCCCGATTCTTATTTCCATAATTATGCAAGACTCTCCAAAGATGAGGCTACCAATATAGCCACCTCATTGTGGAATGAGATTAACCTTCTGAATCTTAAAGAAAACATTCTACCAACTCGTGAAAGAGCAAGTCTGATAATGACCAAGAGCGCAAACCATTCTGTCGACCAGGTTCGCTTGCGGAAATAAAACAGGGAGCCTCGGCTCCCTGTTATTTATTCGGCGCTACGTAGCGATATCTCACCGCCCACCCAAGGTTTAATCACCCCATCTTGCTCAAGTAATAATGCTCCTTGAGTGTCGATACCGCGGGAAATCCCAAAGATTTCTTTGTCTCCGATAATAAGCTTAACCGGTCGGTTGAGGAAATTATCTAATTTTTCCCAGCGCGACAGATAAGGAGCCAACCCTTCCTGTTCAAAGAGCTGCAGGCCCGCCCGTAGCTCTTTAATCAGCCGCGCCGCCAGGGCATTGCGGTCGATAGAGACTCCGGCTTCCTGCAGGCTAATCCAGCCCTGATTGACGACATCAGACTCCACGCGTCGCATCGCCAGATTGATCCCTGCACCGCTCACTATCTGCGCCGCATCGCCCGTTTTTCCCGTCATTTCCACGAGGATGCCGGACAGCTTCCGGTCCTCAAGGTACAGATCGTTTGGCCACTTCACTCGCACCTTATCGGCGCCGAGGCTCTGAAGTACCTCAGCGATAACAATCCCAATCACCAGGCTCAGTCCTACCGCCGCGGCAGGTCCCTGCTCCAGTCGCCAGTACATGGAAAGATAGAGATTCGCGCCGAATGGCGAAAACCACTTACGGCCTCGACGGCCGCGTCCAGCCTGTTGACACTCCGCAACGCATGCATCGCCAGACTGTAGCTCGTTAAGCCGGTCCAATAAATACTGGTTTGTAGAATCAATGACCGGCAGCACGGTGACGCGGCCATGTTCGATCTGCCCGGCAATCTGCTCTTCATTTAATAACTGGATCGATTCCGGTAGGCTGTAGCCTTTGCCTGGAACGGTGAAGACATCAACTCCCCAGTCACGCAGCGTCTGAATATGCTTATTGATCGCTGCCCGGCTCATCCCAAGACGCTCACCGAGCTGTTCCCCAGAATGAAACTCTCCGTCAGCAAGAATGGATATCAGGGTCAGGGGAATGGTGTTGTCCCTCATGCAATCGCCTCCTCAGCGTTAACTTCACCGGTTGCGCCAATAAAGCGGACTTCGGGCTGCAGCCAGACGTTGAACATCTCGCCAACCCGCTGGCGGACGTAGTGAGCAAGATCGATCACATCATCGCTGGTTGCATGATGGTCATTGATTAATACCAGCGCCTGCTGGCGATGTACTGCCGCACCACCGATGGTTTTCCCTTTGAGCTGGCATTGATCGATAAGCCATCCAGCGGCCAGCTTGATGCTGCCATCCGCCTGTGGGTAGTGCGGTGCATTTGGGAAAGCGCCCAGCAGTTCCTGCCCTTTCTCCGCGCTAATTACCGGGTTTTTAAAAAAGCTGCCGGCGTTACCATTGACCTTCGGATCGGGAAGTTTGGTCATCCGCATATGGCAAACAGCATCAAATACCTGTCGAGGCGTCACGGTGTTTGGGTCAAGACGGACTAAATCGCCATAAGTCAGCACCGGCTGCCAGACTTTAGGCAATCTGAGGCCAACGGCTACAATGGCATAGCGATCCTGATACTCATGTTTGAAGATACTATCCCGGTAGCCAAAACGGCACTCGTTGGCCGAAAGTCGTTGCTTATGCCCGGTTGCCAGCTCAATACAGTCGACATACTGGCAGACACGCTGCAGCTCCACGCCGTAAGCACCAATATTTTGGATGGGGGAAGAGCCGGCGCAGCCAGGGATCAAGGCGAGGTTTTCCAGGCCCGGCATTTCCTTATCTAACGTAAACTGCACCAGATGATGCCAGTTCTCCCCTGCCCCAACGTGTAGATGCCAGGCCTCAGGCGTTTCTGTGACCTCAATCCCCAGGATGCGGTTGATAATGACCGTACCAGAATAATCCTTTAGAAAGAGCACGTTGCTTCCTTCCCCGAGGATTAAGACTGGCTGTTCTTCTGCGGTGGCATCTTGCCAGGCAGACAGTAGCTGTTGTTCATTTTCGGCGCGCACAATTGCTTTGGCGCTACGATCGATGCCAAAGGTATTCCAGGGTTTAAGGGAGTGATTCATAGTGGCTTCCTGATGCAAAATCTGCACTAGTTTACCGTATATGTAAGGGGAAGGCTTGTTTGGTTTGATTGCTGGTCAGCGGATATTCGCGGATCGCGGCGCGTAGCGCTGCGGTACACCGTTTTTCCTGAACCGCAGATAACAAAAAACCCCATGCCTGCGCATGAGGTTTCTTCGTCTGTTTGATGCCTGGCAGTTTCAGGAGTGCGCTTACC
>NISF01000024.1 GCA_002270295.1 Enterobacter sp. 10-1
ACCGGCTGAATGACTTCATGCAGGCGCACGGGACAGAGCTCGCCGCCACGCTTGCCCCGGAGCTGATGGGACTCAGCCAGCAGCCCGCACTCCTGACCGGCCATGCGCTCGACCGTTCGGCGCATTATCTGCGCGAAGCGCTGTCCGTGTGGCTGAGTACCGGTGAAGAAATTCATTATGCCGCAGAAGACAGCGATATTTTAACGGCCATCGGATTCAGGCCTGACGCGGCTTCGCGGGTGGATAATCAGGAAAAATACACCCCCGCACAGAGCCTGATTTATGCCCGCCGGCGCGCGGAACTGGCCAGCAGGTAGCCCCCGCAAAAATCCCCGAAAATACCGCTATTTTTCCCGAATTAAGCCATGCATCCACAGGGTGCATGGTTTTGCATGTGCTTTCCCGTCCCGTCACTCCCTTCGCAGCCCTGTCCCGGCGCGGCCTGAGCTCCCCGATGCACCTGCATGAAAACCGACCCACGAAGCGTGCAGGCGAGGCGGGGAAAGCACTGCGCGCCAGCGGTAAAGTATTTATTTAATGATATTTAATTTCGCGGCCTGAGCGCGTCGCTGCGCTACGCGGGTTCGCAGGAGTGTCGGTGGGTGGTGTAGTTATGTTCGAGGGCGTGGCGAGCTTCTGAGGTGGTCAGGTGAAGTGCAAGAAAAGACCACCAGAAGGATGAGGGAAATGAGTCACTTTTGGTGTTAAGGGCGTAATTTTAGAAGCCTCTCAGTTCCTGTCATGAATTCAACTGATGTATTCTGTCCTGTAATAGCTTGAAGCAGACAGGCGGAACGGGGAGAACATTGCGCGCCAAGTATTAAGTTAATTTATTCTTCGTGCCACGAGGTTGTATATCGAATTGGGGAAGGTAGGGATAAGTAATAATTCATGAAATTATGTGGGCGCAAATGATGGAACGCCCACACCATTCTTCAAAGAATTTAAAATCAGTTGTTGAGGTGAATTCTATCTCCGAGGTAGTAAAGGCCAAAAAAAGTGGTCACTAACAACTGCCAAAGAATTAATAGGAAAATAAATGAATAAATAGCTAAGCAATAAGTGTTTGTTGTTGCTGATATAAGAGGGGATGCAAAGGTATGCAACATAATAAGAACTATGCTTTCTGCTGTGAGAAAAGAAAATAACATGCAAAGAAATAATCTGCGTGTCATGTCTTCTTTTGTTCGGTATGGTTTTCCATTCTCTTTTACCCCTTTTACATAAATGTATGGAGTGCCATTATCGCTAATTAAAGGGTCATCTATTTGCTTCCTATTAAATGTTGCGATGGCGGCTAATGCTGCGATGTAAAACCCCGGAAGTATAGAAATGAATGATATGGTATTTTTAAAAAAACCATCATTGCTTAAAGAAAGGGATGGCGTGGTTAGGCCGTAAAAGTAACCCATTGATAATAAAGATAAAAACAATGGAATTAACCAGTCATAGATAAACTTTCCATTGACGCCTTTTATGCTTAGATATCCAAAAGGTCTAAATAATTGGTGTATTATGTACATTGTAACCTCATAAAATACTATGGAGTTTAATTGTAATTTCTGAGTCTATCTTATCATATGAGTTGCTTAGGCGCGAACTGAAGCCATCAATTACACTTCTTTTGATAAAGGTTTTTTCAAGTGACTCTAGTTTTATATTATTGGTGTGCATTGTTACAGTTCGCGTTTTACTATTGTCATCATAATATTTAACTCTGATATCTTTGTAATTACCATTTGTCTTTTTATTGAAATGTCCACCAATATCTTTTAGCCAGGCTATTACATTTTTAGATTGCTCTACTGGCTTGATTTTCATGGTGCTTTCAATTGGAATTACAACTCCATTCATATCAGGAACATTGATTGTTCCAGTGTCATACCTTATCAGTGTTACCTCCGACAAGCCGCCACTGTTCATCTTATTGAATAACTCTATGTCTAATGTCCCACGTAATTCGGCTACAGGTTTGTATAAGACTTTTTTAGTTTTACCTGTAGATGTGTCAGTGGCATTGGTTTTGGCATTAATCGAGAATTTTTCTGTGTTAGCTCGTGAAATCTGGAATAATATCTTGTTAAAAAACAATTCTATTAAATTTGTTGATATTTTTGGTGCGCGGCTTATTACTGCCTTGTAGGTTCTTTTTTGGCCGGAAAGAGAAATCAATATGTGAGAGGAGAACTCATAGCCTTCTCCATCCTTATGATCTGGTTCTATTTTTCTTCTTGTTTGTCGTTTTGGATTCCTCAGCACCGTAGTTGAGCCATTCCTATCTGTTGCATTGAATAAGAGGCACAGATGTGTTGGGTTACTACTCCCCTGAGGATAATACTCAGCATCTTGTAGGGTAAGAACAAGGGTATTGGATAAATATGCGTATGAGAAATCTTTTTGAGCAATGATTAAAGGTGCAAGCTCAAGAAGTTCAGGTATTGGACAATTACAAGTGTCTTTATCAACATCATCTAGCTTTTGAGTTCTAAGTGCTGTATCTAAAACAAATTCGTGATGAGTAACATCACGAAAATACGCATCAAGAGATGACATCTATTTTCCTTAATAATTTATTGTTTATCTTTTCGTTCTGGCAGTATAGTCCCCACCAATCCATCAATACAACACGTTGGGGTAAGTATACCGAACGATTATATGCCTTTCTAACTTCATTTTTATCACTGTGAGCTAACGCTGCTTCTATGACGTCAGAGTTTAATCCTGCTTGTAGTGGTCAACTAAAACTGGCCACCGCTTTAGAGTTTTTCCAGTATCGATTTTCCGATTCGTTTGGGGGTAACCCACCGTTATAGTCATGCGGCCTTAGCGAGCTGTAATACCCGACGATATAGT
>NISF01000025.1 GCA_002270295.1 Enterobacter sp. 10-1
CCGGGAAAACGGTCTGACTTAACCCATCGCGCTTTCGCGCAGGCGGGCTTTTAGCCTGCTGTACTCATCGATCACGTACTGCTCGGCGGCCCGCTGGTCGGCAATACGCTCAACGTTAACCGCGCAGTACTTGTACTCCGGCGTTTTGGTTATCGGGCTCAGGTTCTCGGTCACCAGCTCGTTGCAGGCGCCAATCCACCACTGGTAGGTCATATACACCGCCCCTTTATTCGGCCGCTCGCTGACCTGCGCGCGGGTGATGATGCGCCCTTTACGCGAGTTCACCCACACCAGCGCCTGATCCTCGATGCCCAGACGCGCGGCGTCGGCGGTATTGATTTGCGCGTAGCCCGGCTCGTCCGCCAGCGCGGCCAGCGCCGCACAGTTACCGGTCATCGAACGGCACGAGTAGTGGCCGACTTCGCGCACCGTGGAGAGCACCATCGGGTACTCCCCGGTGAGCTTGTCGATCGGCGCAACCCAGTCGCAGGTGTAGAACTGCGCCAGCCCGTTGGGGGTATCGAATTTCTCTTTAAACAGATAAGAGGTCCCCTGGTCGGCGGCGGATTCGTCGCGGCACGGCCACATGATGTAGCCCAGCTCGCCCATCTTCTCGTAGGTGGCGCCGTAAAAATCCGGACACAGATGGCGCAGCTCATCCCAGATTTCCTGGGTGTTGCGGTAGCGCATCGGGTAGCCCATCCGGGTGGCGATCTCGCTGATAATCTGCCAGTCGGTTTTCAGATCCCACTTCGGCTCCACCGCCTTAAAGAAGCGCTGGAAGCCGCGGTCCGCGGCGGTATAAACGCCTTCATGCTCGCCCCACGAGGTGGACGGCAGGATGACGTCCGCCGCCGCCGCGGTTTTGGTCATGAAAATATCCTGCACGATAACCAGCTCAAGCTCTGCAAAGGCTTTACGCACCGCCGAGAGTTCGGCATCGGTCTGCAGCGGATCTTCGCCCATAATATAGGCCGCCCGCACTTCGCCGTGGGCCGCCCGGTGCGGCAGCTCGCTGATGCGGTAGCCGGTGTGCGCCGGCAGGCTCTCCACGCCCCAGGCTTTGGCGAACTTCTCCCGGTTTTCCGGGAAATTAACGTACTGATAGCCCGGATAGGTATCCGGCAGGGCGCCCATATCGCAGGCGCCCTGGACGTTGTTCTGCCCGCGCACCGGGTTGACCCCGACGCCCGGCCTGCCGAGGTTGCCGGTCATGATCGCCAGGCTGGTCAGCGAGCGCACGGTTTCCACGCCCTGATAGAACTGGGTGACGCCCATGCCCCACAGGATGGCGGCGGATTTGGCGCCGGCGTACATCCGGGCGCAGGCGCGGATCTCCCGGGCGCTGA
>NISF01000026.1 GCA_002270295.1 Enterobacter sp. 10-1
AAGCTTATCGACGTCACCACCTGTATCGGCTGTAAAGCCTGTCAGGTGGCCTGTTCAGAGTGGAACGATATCCGTGATGAGGTCGGTCACAACGTCGGCGTGTACGACAACCCGGCCGATCTGACCGCCAAATCCTGGACGGTGATGCGCTTCTCGGAAGTGGAGCAAAACGACAGGCTGGAGTGGCTGATCCGTAAGGATGGCTGTATGCACTGCGCCGACCCGGGCTGCCTGAAGGCGTGTCCGTCGGAAGGGGCTATCATTCAGTATGCCAACGGCATCGTCGACTTCCAGTCCGGGCAGTGCATCGGCTGCGGCTACTGTATCGCCGGCTGCCCGTTCGACGTCCCGCGCCTGAACCCGGAAGACAACCGCGTCTACAAGTGCACGCTGTGCGTCGATCGCGTCACCGTCGGCCAGGAGCCGGCCTGCGTGAAAACCTGCCCGACCGGCGCTATCCACTTTGGCTCCAAAGAGGATATGAAGGTGCTGGCAGGCGAGCGCGTCGCCGAGCTGCAAACCCGCGGTTATGACAATGCGGGCCTGTACGATCCGGCCGGCGTCGGCGGCACGCACGTGATGTATGTGCTGCATCATGCCGACAAGCCGAATCTGTACCACGGCCTGCCGGAGAACCCGGAAATCAGCGCCACCGTGAAGTTCTGGAAAGGCATCTGGAAACCGCTCGCGGCGGTGGGCTTTGCCGCGACCTTCGCCGCCAGCATCTTCCACTACGTCGGCGTCGGTCCGAACCGTGCGGAAGAGGAAGAAGACAACCTGCATGAAGAGAATGACGAGGTGCGCAAATGAAAAGACGTGACACCATCGTGCGCTACACGGCGCCGGAGCGAATCAACCACTGGGTCACCGCCTTCTGCTTCATGCTGGCGGCGATAAGCGGGCTGGGGTTCTTCTTCCCGTCCTTCAACTGGCTGATGCAAATTATGGGCACCCCGCAGCTGGCGCGAATTCTGCACCCGTTTGTGGGCGTGATCATGTTTGCCTCGTTCATCATCATGTTTTTCCGCTACTGGCATCACAACCTAATCAATCGGGATGATATCTTTTGGGCGAAGAATATTCGTAAGATCGTCGTCAACGAGGAGGTAGGTGACACCGGGCGCTATAACTTCGGCCAGAAATGCGTGTTCTGGGCGGCGATTATTTTCCTGGTTCTGCTGCTGATAAGCGGCGTGATCATCTGGCGTCCGTATTTTGCGCCTGCGTTCTCAATCCCGGTGATCCGATTTGCGTTAATGCTGCATTCATTTGCCGCAGTGGCGTTAATTGTGGTTATCATGGTGCATATCTACGCCGCCCTGTGGGTGAAAGGCACCATTA
>NISF01000027.1 GCA_002270295.1 Enterobacter sp. 10-1
TGTAGTGGTCAACTAAAACTGGCCACCGCTTTAGAGTTTTTCCAGTATCGATTTTCCGATTCGTTTGGGGGTAACCCACCGTTATAGTCATGCGGCCTTAGCGAGCTGTAATACCCGACGATATAGTCTGTGATCGCATGAGCAGCTTCGCTAAAGTTTATATAACCTGCCACTGGCACCCACTCGTTTTTAAGACTTCTGAAGAAGCGCTCCATCGGGCTGTTGTCCCAACAGTTTCCACGTCGACTCATACTCTGCCTGATCCGGCAACGCCACAGTAACTGCCGGAACTGCCTGCTTGTATAGTGGCTGCCCTGGTCACTGTGGAACATCACTCCGGCTGGTTTACCGCGAGCTTCCCACGCCATTTGCAGCGCTTTGATAGTCAGATTGCTGTCCGGTGAGAATGACATTGCCCAGCCCACAGGTTTCCTTGCGAACAGATCGAGAACAACAGCAAGGTAAGCCCAACGCTTGCCTGTCCAGATGTACGTCACATCGCCGCACCACACCTGGTTAGGTTCTGTCACTGCGAACTGTCGCTCAAGGCGATTCGGGATAGCGATGTGTTCATGACCACCACGTTTATACCGGTGGGTAGGCTGCTGACAACTCACCAGCCCCAGTTCTTTCATGAGCCGGCCGGCAAGCCAGCGTCCCATTCTAAAGCCTCTCAGGGTTGCCATAATGGCGATACTTCTTGCGCCAGCAGAGCCATGGCTGATGTTATGCAGCTCTCGAACCTGACTGCGTAACATAGCTCGCCAACCGTCTGGCTTTTCGGAGCTTTTTTCCCAGTATTTGTAGCTACTGCGATGAACTCCGAATACGTGGCAGAGGGTGACCACAGGATACTGCGCTCTGAGTTTCCCGATTAACGAGAACTGTTCAGGGAGTCTGACATCAAGAGCGCGGTAGCCTTTTTTAATATGTCGTTTTCCATTTCAATGCGTTGTAGCTTTTTCTTTAGCTCACGTATTTCAATCTGTTCCGGGGTTATAGGGGAGGCTTTAGGTATTTTGCCCTGTCGTTCATCCCGCAACTGCTTTACCCATCGCGTCATGGTAGAAAGCCCCACGTCCATAGCACTGGCCGCAGCTGCAACGGTGTAGTTCTGATCAAGGACCAGTTGAGCGGATTCGCGTTTAAACTCTGCACTGAAATTTCTTTTTTTCATTGAGGCACCTGTAATGTTCTGAGGTGAGCATA
>NISF01000028.1 GCA_002270295.1 Enterobacter sp. 10-1
GCCACCGATGCCGGGCTGGAAGTACGCGCATTATTACCCGATGCCACCGACGTGTGGGTGATTGAACCGAAAACCGGACGCAAAGTCGGCAAGCTTGAGTGCCTCGACTCGCGCGGTTTCTTTAGCGGCGTTCTGCCGCGTCGAAAAAATGCTTTCCGCTATCAGCTGGCCGTTACCTGGCACGGTCAGCTCAATCTGATTGATGACCCTTACCGCTTTGGCCCGCTGCTGCAGGACCTGGACGTATGGCTGCTCGCTGAAGGCACCCATCTGCGGCCCTATGAAACCCTCGGCGCCCACGCCGATACGATGGACGGCATCACCGGCACGCGCTTCTCGGTGTGGGCGCCGAACGCCCACCGGGTTTCCGTCGTCGGCCAGTTCAACTACTGGGACGGCCGCCGCCACCCGATGCGCCTGCGTAAAGAGTCGGGGATTTGGGAGCTGTTTGTGCCCGGGGCGCAGAACGGCCAGCTGTATAAATTTGAGATGATCGACGCGCACGGCCACCTGCGGGTGAAGTCCGACCCCTACGCCTTTGAAGCGCAGATGCGCCCGGATACCGCCTCGCTGATCTGCGGTTTGCCGGACAAAATTACCCAGCCGCAGGCGCGCAAGCAGGCGAACCAGTTTGATGCGCCGGTTTCGATTTATGAGGTCCATCTTGGCTCCTGGCGTCGCCATACCGATAACAACTTCTGGCTGAGCTATCGCGAGCTGGCGGACCAGCTGGTGCCTTATGCCAGATGGATGGGCTTTACCCATCTGGAGCTGCTGCCGGTTAACGAACATCCGTTTGACGGCAGCTGGGGCTACCAGCCAACCGGGCTGTACGCGCCCACCCGACGCTTTGGCACCCGCGAAGACTTCCGCTACTTCATTCATGCGGCGCACGCCGCGGGCCTCAACGTGATCCTCGACTGGGTGCCGGGCCACTTTCCCTCCGATGATTTTGCCCTCGCCGCATTTGACGGGACCTCGCTGTATGAGCACAGCGACCCGCGCGAAGGCTATCACCAGGACTGGAATACGCTGATCTACAACTA
>NISF01000029.1 GCA_002270295.1 Enterobacter sp. 10-1
CACGTAGACTGCCCGGGCCACGCCGACTATGTTAAAAACATGATCACCGGTGCTGCTCAGATGGATGGCGCGATCCTGGTTGTTGCTGCGACTGACGGCCCGATGCCGCAGACTCGTGAGCACATCCTGCTGGGTCGTCAGGTAGGCGTTCCGTACATCATCGTGTTCCTGAACAAATGCGACATGGTTGATGACGAAGAGCTGCTGGAACTGGTAGAGATGGAAGTTCGTGAACTGCTGTCTCAGTACGATTTCCCGGGCGACGACACTCCGATCATCCGCGGTTCTGCTCTGAAAGCGCTGGAAGGCGATGCAGAGTGGGAAGCTAAGATCGTTGAACTGGCTGGCTACCTGGATTCTTACATCCCGGAACCAGAACGTGCTATCGACAAGCCGTTCCTGCTGCCGATCGAAGACGTATTCTCCATCTCCGGCCGTGGTACCGTTGTTACCGGTCGTGTAGAGCGCGGTATCGTTAAAGTTGGCGAAGAAGTTGAAATCGTTGGTATCAAAGACACTGCTAAGTCTACCTGTACCGGCGTTGAAATGTTCCGCAAACTGCTGGACGAAGGCCGTGCTGGTGAGAACGTTGGCGTTCTGCTGCGTGGTATCAAACGTGAAGAAATCGAACGTGGTCAGGTACTGGCTAAGCCGGGTTCTATCAAGCCGCACACCAAATTCGAATCTGAAGTGTACATCCTGTCCAAAGATGAAGGCGGCCGTCATACTCCGTTCTTCAAAGGCTACCGTCCGCAGTTCTACTTCCGTACAACTGACGTGACTGGCACCATCGAACTGCCGGAAGGCGTAGAGATGGTAATGCCGGGCGACAACATCAAAATGGTTGTTACCCTGATCCACCCGATCGCGATGGACGACGGTCTGCGTTTCGCAATCCGTGAAGGCGG
>NISF01000002.1 GCA_002270295.1 Enterobacter sp. 10-1
TTCTCCGACAGATAGCGGGAGGTGCGGGCATGCGCCGACTTTTTGCAGAACGGACAGTGCATCATGGCAGCAGCCCCCGCGCTTTCAGGTCAGCCTCGCGCTGACGGATTTTCTCCTGCCAGACTTTACGCTCGCCGGGTGTGCTGGCGGCGTCGTGGTCCATGTGCGGAAGCGCGACGGCCGGGAAGCCAGTCAGGGAGAGCACCGGCTCATCCGCTGGCGTGACGGAGAAGTCGCTCACTTTCCTGGTCAGGAAGGTCACCACCTGATGCATAACCTCTTTCTCCGGCTCGATGTAGCCCTGATGGCCAATGGTGTTGGCGAGCGGGTTTGCCATCACATCCGCTTTCAGCACCATCGCCCGGACCAGTGGCCCGAGGGTGTCGTTCAGCGCGCGGTCGAGCTCTTCCTTCGCATATTCAGACAGTACGGCATGATGCGCCTGGCGGAATGCCCGCGCGGTGCTGTTGCAGGCGACTTTCAGCAGGTCACGTTCAAAGGCCAGCACGTCGGTCAGATTGTCACATTCCTGCGCCAGCTCCCGGCGGGCCACGCGTTCGATATGGCCGCTTTTCAGCTCATCGGTCAGCATGGCACCCCCGGCACGGAAAGCGGCGCGCCATGTGCGGGTGTCGCTGCCGTTGTCCTGCTCCAGCTCCGCTTTCTGCTCCTCTGCGCGGGTGATGGCCGTCAGGGTGTCCTCCATCAGGCGGGCCTGTTCAAGGTGGGCCGCTCTGGCGGCGGCCAGTCGCTCCAGCGCCGGTTTCAGGTAATCAGGGATAAAGGTGGTGTCGGTCATGGCAGGTTTCCTCGTGGTTTCAACATGAGGTGATTCTGCCGGGGCACACACAACAAAACGACCTGTTGCGGTTGTGGCAGTGCTGGCACAAACAGGACATCAAAACCCGGCTTGCCAGAGAAAGGTCTCAGGAAAAGCATACTCACCGTTTGTTTTTTTACATATAACTGTTCACTACTGTTCACTTCAAATAAAAGAATAAATAATACAGTAAGTTAAGAGGTGAACAGTTGAGGATGGAAGTGTTCACCGACTGTTCACTACTGTTCACCTTTCTTTTTTTACGAAGCCTTGCTCCTTTAGTCTTTTTTGCGATTAAAAATGAAGAATATATAAATAAAAGTAATCAGTAATGGGCCACCAGTTTGCCAACGTTTACCAAAAGATGGCCAACGTTTGCCACTGTCTAAAAATCGTTCTGTTGTGTGGTGGGCCACTACAAAATGACTTGTTGCCCTAGGGGAAAATATTCACAAAATAGAGAGCTACCCGAGGCCGGACGGACACGACCGGCACTGTATGGACTTTATGAGGTAGCCCGATGCACACCGCTTTTTCTTCCCCGTCTTCTGCCCCTGCCGCGCCGCTGATGCCGGTTTCTGATGCCGTTCAGGAGCGTTTTATTCGCCTGCCCGAAGTGATGCATCTGTGCGGGCTGTCCCGCTCCACGATTTACGACCTCATCAGCCGGGAGGCTTTCCCGAAACAAATCTCCCTCGGCGGGAAAAACGTGGCGTGGGCACAGTCGGAAATCACCGGGTGGATGGCCGACCGTATCGCCGAACGCAACCGGGGCTATGACGCATGATGATGCCCGTTCTGGAAAAAGCCCCTTTTTCTGGCTTGCTTCCCTTCGCCGTTTCCAGGTATAGTTTTATCGCTGTCGCAAAATCGGCAGCCGGGCGTAGGAACCCGAGTTACTCAATGGCGACACCAGACGCGCCATGCGTCTTTTTTTACGTCGTTGCTCAGGCACACCCATTTTTCGGGCTGTGGTGTTTGTGCACGCACCGCAGCTCCGGCAAGATAATGGTGGTCCGGGCGGGGCAGCCTTCGGGCTGGCCGGTACCCATTGAGGCCGGTATTCCTACCCCCGTCCGGGTCACCACCCATGAGTGTAGGAACTCCGGTGGTGACAATAACCGCTACTCAATGGAGGCTGCCATCATGGCTACTATCCTCACCCCGTCACACCCGCAATTTGTCTTTGTGTTTGCCGCCGTTCGTCGCGCAGACCGTAAACCCCGTATCTGTATGCTCCGCGCCGTCGCCGGGGATGAACACGCCGCACGCCTTTCCCTCGTCCGCGATTACGTCCTCTCGTTTGCCGGGCGTCTGCCGGTGGCGGAGGTGCGCGCATGAAACAGCCCGCCATCACCGTCAAAGACCTCGAATGCCTGGAGCACCTGCGTAACGTCGGCCAGTTCGTCGGCGAGCTGATGCAGGTGCAGGACTGTACTTCCCTGCGTCGTGACCCGACCCAGCAGTTACAGCTCACTTCCGTGATTTACCTCATGACCGCCCAGCTCGACGGCGTGGTCGAGCGCTGCAACCACCGCTGGTTCACCGGGGAGGGCAACGTATGAAAACGCCTCTGCCACCCGTATTGCGTGCCGCCCTGTATCGCCGCGCTGTCGCCTGTGCCTGGCTGACCCTGTGCGAACGTCAGCACCGCTATCCCCACCTCACCCTCGACGCGCTGGAAAGCGCAATCGCCGCCGAGCTGGAGGGCTTCTACCTGCGCCAGCATGGCGAGGAAAAAGGCCGCCTGATTGCCTGTGCATTACTGGAAGATTTGATGCAGGCCGGGCCGCTGAAAGCCGCCCCGGCGCTGTCCTTCCTGGGGCTCGCCGTGATGGATGAGCTCTGCGCCCGCCATATCACATCGCCTGTACTGCACTGAGGGAGAAAACCATGAAAATGAACGTAACGGACACCGTAAAACAGGCGTGCGGCCACTGGCCGCGCATTCTCCCGGCGCTGGGCATGAAAGTGATAAAAAACCGGCCTCAGGCCTGCCCGATTTGTGGCGGTGATGCCCGTAGCGACCGCTTTCGCTTTGATGACCAGGAAGGGCGCGGCACATGGTACTGCAACCGGTGCGGCGCCGGTGACGGCCTGAAACTGGTTGAGAAGGTGTTCGGCATATCGGCACCTGAGGCCGCCCGGAAGGTGAACGCCATCACCGGCCACCTGCCGCCGGTGGCCCCGGGGGTGATAGCAGCCGCAGAGGCTGAGACTGAAGCCGACCGCAAAGCAGCGGCCGCGCTGGCCGTCAGGCTGATGGAGAAAACGCGCCCGGCCACCGGCAACGCCTACCTGACCCGCAAGGGCTTCGCAGGTCGTGAGTGTCTGACGCTGACCGCGCCTCACAAAACCGGCGGCGTGGCCTACCGTGCCGGTGATTTAGTTGTACCGCTGTATGACGAGTCCGGCGCGCTGGTTAACCTCCAGTTTATTAATGCTGACGGTCTCAAGCGCACCCTGAAGGGAGGACAGGTCAAAGGAGCATGTCATCTCATCGACGGGCAGAAACAGGCCGGAAAACGCCTGTGGATAGCGGAGGGCTATGCGACGGCCCTTACCGTGCATCACCTGACCGGGGAAACCGTCATGGTGGCGCTGTCATCCGTGAACCTTCTTTCTCTGGCGAGCCTCACCCGGCAAAAGCACCCGGCCTGTCAGATTATCCTCGCCGCTGACCGTGACCTGAACGGCACCGGCCAGAACAAAGCCACCGCAGCCGCTCAGGCCTGTGAGGGCATTGTCGCCCTGCCGCCGGTATTTGGTGACTGGAATGATGCGATGATGCTGAAGGGGGAAGACGCCACACGGAAAGCCATTTATGCCGCCATCCGGCCAGCAGCACAAAGCCCCTTTGACACCATGAGTGAGGCGGAATTTACCGCCATGAGCGCCAGTGATAAGGCGATGCGGGTGCATGAGCATTACGGCGAAGCGCTGGCCGTGGATGCCAACGGCCAGCTCCTGTCCCGCTATGAAAACGGCATCTGGAAGGTGATAACGCCGTCTGATTTTGCCCGCGACGTGGCCGGGCTGTTTCAGCGCCTGCGCGCCCCGTTCTCATCGGGGAGAATTGCCTCGGTGGTGGAGACCCTGAAACTGATTATTCCGCAGCAGGATGCACCGGCACGCCGTCTGATTGGTTTTCGCAACGGGGTGCTCGATACCCGCTCAGGTATATTCAGCCCGCACAGCAAATCACACTGGCTGCGCACGCTGTGCGACGTGGATTTTACCCCACCGGTGGAGGGCGAAACGCTGGAGACCCACGCGCCGAACTTCTGGCGCTGGCTCGACCGGGCGGCCAGTGGTAACCCGACAAAACGTAACGTGATTCTGGCCGCGCTGTTTATGGTGCTGGCGAACCGCTACGACTGGCAGCTCTTTCTCGAAGTGACCGGGCCGGGCGGCAGCGGAAAAAGTATCCTCGCCGAAATCGCCACGATGCTGGCCGGAGAGGATAACGCCACGTCGGCGGATATCGACACGCTGGAAGACCCGCGCAAGCGCGCCTCCCTGACAGGCTTCTCGCTCATTCGTCTGCCTGACCAGGAGAAATGGAGCGGTGACGGTGCGGGGCTCAAGGCCATCACCGGCGGCGATGCGGTGTCTGTCGACCCGAAATACCAGAACCCGTACTCGACGCATATTCCGGCGGTGATTCTGGCGGTCAACAATAATCCGATGCGCTTCACCGACCGCAGCGGCGGCGTGTCACGTCGCCGGGTGATTATCCACTTCCCGGAGCAGATAGCCCCGGAGGAGCGCGACCCGCAGCTCAGGGATAAAATCGCCCGCGAGCTGGCCGTGATTGTGCGCCAGTTGATGCAGCAGTTCAGCGACCCGATGAACGCCCGCGCACTGCTCCAGTCGCAGCAGAACTCCGATGAGGCGCTCAGCATCAAGCGCGATGCTGACCCGACGTTTGATTTTTGCGGCTATCTGGAAGCGCTGCCGGAGCCGGACGGGATGTATATGGGAAACGCCAACATTATCCCGCGCCAGCCGCGCCTGTATCTGTATCACGCCTATCTGGTGTACATGGAGGCCCACGGCTACAGGAACGCGCTCAGCCTGACCATGTTCGGCAAGGGGCTCTCAGCCATGCTGAAAGAGTACGGTCTGAATTATGAGAAGCGCCGCACAAATCAGGGCATGCAGACCAATCTCGCTCTCAGGGAGGAAAGCAACGCCGACTGGCTGCCGAAGTGCGATGAACCCACCGCGACATAACCTACCCGGACCGGCATTGCCGGTCTTTTTTTACCTGCACACCGGCCAGAGTGAACAGTAAAGTGTTCACTGTTCACCGAGCATTCACCAGATAACATTATGAAAATAAACAACAAAAAAACCGAGTGAACAGTGTGAACAGTTTTTCCAGAAAAAACTTTTTACCCTCCAAAGTGATCAGACCGCTCAGTGCCAGAAGCGGACGGTAAAAAGGTTAAGAACACTATACTTGGCGCAGCCAATGAAAATTAATGAGCGATAGGAAAAATAAGTTTATTAAATACGGTTTATATTTTATTTACATCTTCACTGCGGCTAATAGTCTATAAGTGCTACAACACAGCCTTATTATGAGCTAACGAGGTAATTATATATGATTGTTTCATTTATTAGCCCCAGAGAGACAATTAAGGCTGACTGGAAAATAATCTTAGCGTAGGGTGTTTTCAGTTTCCTGAGGGCACCTATATTCAAAGCGAACTCTATTATAGATAATGTTTCGGCCTTAATAATTAAATAATTCACCTTAAATTAATTTACAGATACCTCAAACCACGAGGTATCTGCCTCACTTTCTTTTTATAATCGATGAGTAATCAACCAAATGGTTTTTCCAGCCAGTTTCTCAAGTCATTCAGTCCTTGGGAAAAGAAATCATTAGTTGCGTTGAATGGGTCATTAATAAACTTGCGTGCATCACCATGAATTTGTAGAAAATCTAAAACATCATCACGAATTTTTGGTATAAGAGCATCATCCCCCCCAAGAGGTTTTCCATTGTAAACTTCACCTAAGTCAACATGAGCAGCTGCCATATTACCAGTCAGAAGAATAAATGGTAGCATAGCTATTCCCATCGCAATATCACTCATTTTATTCGCATCACCAATCCAATCTGGCACAGCCACTGTATCACATTTATCTTGGGCTTCCTGGGCTTTGATTTTGCTAGCATCTTTCATTTCATAAATTTTTTTCAATAAAAGCACTAGGTTTATTACTGCAACCCCACCTTGAATAGAATACCTAGTCGGGTCTCGTCCTGCTGCCACTTCTGTATCTATGAGTTTTTGAGTTTCGTTAATTCGTGGGTTATAAAATTTTTCAATATTCTCCAGAATTTTATCACCATAGGCTTTGCATTGTGAATTTGTTATTGTCATTCCACTTTCCTCTTCAAATGTACTTATGTGAAAAAATCTTTTACCAATGAGGCCAATCTATTACGATTGGAGGAAATGTTATTTTTGGCACTGGTATGTTATTGATTATATCGTCAATCACTTTTCTAGTTGTGTTTACTGGGTCAGAAATTATTTTGGCTACATCACCAGAAATTTGTAGCGTACTAAGTACATCATCTCGGATTTTTGGTATTACTGCATCGTCGCCACCAAATGTCCTTCCTTTGTAGATCTCATTTAGATCAATTTTTTCAGCCGCATAATTATTCGTAAGCAAAACATATGGTAGTATTGCTATAGCCATTGCACAATCTGTTACTTTTTGAATGTCGTTAATCCATTCGGGTGCAGCTTCTGTCAGACATTGGGCTACCCTTCGTTCAGCTTCATGTAACGCAGCATTCTTAGCTACATTAGTATCCTCAATTAGTTTGAGGTAATTGATTGTCGCTATTCCTTCGACTTGAACATTAGCAGGATCTAACCCTTGGGCTATTGCCTCTTGCTTCATTTTTTCAGCTTCACTTAATTGATGTCCGTAGAATTTTTCAACCTGCGAACGAATAGTGTTACCCCAATCAGTACATTGTGATTCAGTTGCAGTTGTCATAATAATCACCTCATCAGAAACGAATGCCTATGGATTCCAATGCTTTTCTAATGTCGTTGTTTTCGCCAAGTCCTTGTGTTATATCACTCCAGGAATTTCTTAGTATTTTAAGAATATCATTGTTATCCCCAGGCCCATTCGCGATATCATTCCAAGCAGTACGAAGTGCTTTTACTATTTCTCCATTCGGACCAAATGGTTCTTTCGAATCAAGTTCTTTTATTAATTGATCTAGTGCAATAAGAATGATACCTGTAACTGGATCTACTGAAGTACATGCGCCAGAATTGCATATTACACCTACGGCTTCGCTCATGATAACCCTCTGTATTTTATCAGTTAACTGTTCGAATTTCTAAATGTATAATTTATAGATAATTAATGCCTATTTAAAAATAAAATGATTACAGATTCAATTAATTGAGTCTCACGCTAGAAGCTAGTTTTGACTTCTATCAGAGTAATCATAGTTGAGGCAACGTTAACGTCAACCAGTACACCGTTGCAACAAACAGTGGCTTAGTTGAATAAATTATATTTGAGGTGAATCTTTCTGTAACAGGTCACAGTGTTCTGCTCCTCGTTGATTAACACGCCGCAATGTTAGTAATGCGACTATTTGGCTGTAAGATCAACTGCGAACTTCCGCTCCTCGCTCACAGCAGACTATAACGCCTGTACCTGTAGCCTGCTGAGGTGAACAGTAAAGTGTTCACTGTTCACCGGGTGTTCACGCCCTAATACATTGAAAATAAATAATAAAAATCAGAAGTGAACAGTGTGAACAGTTTTCACCAAAAAAACTTTTTACCCCCGCCATCATCATCATCGTATTGTGGTAATTGTCGCCGAAAACAGGCCAGAGATGCGCTAAGGTGAAGAGTTGACTGTTCACTCTTCACCAACTAATCACCATCTATCATTTTGATATTAAAAAGAAAAATAAGGAGGTGAACAGTGTGAACAGTTTTTCTAAAAAAAAGTTTCTTCCTTGATGTGAACTGTTCAGAAACAGGTCTGTTTAACTAAAAGAAGGAATGCAACAAACCACCATTGGTATACGCTTAGGTATACCAATAAAAGTTGAATTAATAAAAACACAATAAAAACATGCCATTAATTATTTTATTCAGACTCCGCCAGCCCAAAATTCTCCATCGGTGATTACCAGAGTCATCCGATGAAGTCCTAAGAGCCCGCACGGCGCAAGCCCTGCGGGCTTTTTTGTGCCCTCAATTTGTCTCGCGAAGTCCGAAGAGAACTAATTAAATCCGAACCTTTTAGGCCCATTGATAGGCCCAACGAAAAGCTCAATTGTTTTCGTTGGGCCTAAATGCATGGAGACTCCCCATGGCAAGAAAAACCAAGCCGTTAACCGATACGGAAATCAAAGCCGCCAAACCTAAAGATGCCGATTACCAGCAGTATGATGGTGACGGAGTGACAGCCTCAGAGATGCAAATAGCCAGGCAGTAATTTGCCAAGAAATCTGCCATTAGACCTTGAACGCCGCTTCTGGCGTTTAAGGTCTAATGTCTTGCGAACCATGAGTTAGATGCTACGCCCTTCAACGGCAGAACATTTTTCTCTTACCCTAACAATTAACACATCCATGCAGACAGGCCGCACTTCTTACCGGAATTGCGGCCTGTCTGCATTTATGCCGTAAACCACAAAGGAGTATTCATAATGAAATTAGCCAGCCCCTGCGGGCGGATTAACCAAATTCGCCGCGACCGTCCACTGACAAACAAAGAGCTGATGGCCCATGTACCCAGTGTATTAAACTAGTCAAATATGGTTCAAAAATTACCTGTAGATATTTGTATGGGTAATCATAAAAACTCATCGGCGCTCAGCACGTCTGGCAAAAAAAGAGGAGGCATCGGCCTCCTCCTGATCAAGCCAGCGCGAACCGCAGGCCTGTATCTGTATAATATTATTTAGTAACTATGTATTGAGCGACTGTGTTTTTCGCCCCGTTTTCCAGTAACGATAAATAGGCTTGGGTGATTTTCCCGACAAACTCTGCTACATGCGGCAATTCTTTGCCAAAAATAGCCTCAATGCCAAGGAGTGCTTTCACGCGAGCTTCGCCTTGCTCACTGCGGGATACCGCCTCTCTAAGCACAGGAAGCAGTGGGTCGCTAACGTCAATACTGTTTCCTCGTTCATCTACGCCGCCGACATAGCGCATCCAGCCCGCAATGCCCATCGCCAGCAGATCGAAACGACTGTGGTGCGCCAGGTGCCAGCGAACGGAATCCAGCATACGCTGCGGAAGTTTCTGGCTACCATCCATCGCGATCTGCCAGGTACGGTGACGCAGCCCCGTGTTGCTGTAGCGCTCAATCAGCAGATCAGCATAGCGTGTCAAATCGACGCCTTTAACGTTCAGCGTTGGAGCCTGCTCGTTCAACATCAGCGCGTGTGCGGCAAGGCGGAAGTTCTCATCATCCATGCATTCATTGATGTGCTGATAGCCCGCCAGATAGCCCAGGTATGCCAGGAAAGAGTGGCTACCGTTCAGCATGCGCAGCTTCATCTCTTCAAATGGAAGCACGTCGGAAACCAATTCGGCGCCTGCTTTTTCCCACTCCGGGCGGCCTGCCACAAAGTTATCTTCAATTACCCACTGGCGGAAAGGTTCACAGGCTACGCCTGCCGGATCGCGCACGCCGGTGATCTGTTCAATCTTGTCCAGCGTATCCGGGGTAATGGCCGGTACGATACGATCTACCATCGTGGAAGGGAATGTCACGTTTTGTTCAATCCAGGCCGCCAGCTCCGCATCAAGCGCGCGGGCATAAGTACCAATAACGTTACGTGTGACGTGCCCGTTTTCCGGCATATTGTCGCAGGACATGACGGTAAAGGGTGGCAGACCGGCCGCTTTACGGCGCGCCAGGGCTTCCACAATGACACCCGGTGCGGATTTTGGCTGATGCGGGTTTTGCAGATCGGCGCTAATAAACGGGTGATCCAGCATTAACTGGCCTGTAGCGGGCGAATGACAATAGCCTTTTTCGGTGATCGTCATTGAGACAATGGCTACCTGCGGCTCGCACATGGCTGCCAGCACCGTCTCCAGCCCGTCCACCTGCGCATGAAGCGCACGTTTAACCACGCCAACCACGCGGGCAGTCCAGGCGTCTGCCGACATTTCTGCAACCGTGAAGAGATGATGCTGGTTATTCAGATCGGCAATCTGCTGCTCGCCACCAATCAGATTAACTTCGGTGTAGCCCCAGTCACTGCCATGTTCCGCAGCCAGAATATCGGCGTAAACCGCCTGATGTGCGCGATGAAAAGCGCCAAATCCCAGATGAACGATACGCGAAACCAGTTTGTCGCGATCCCAGGCTGGAACGGTGGCGTTTGCCGTTAAAAGCGTATTTTGCATGTTCTACTCGCTAAATAAAAAGAGGGTCGGCAACAGACGGATTACGATCTGCTGCCGATGAGGGTTATTCGTTTAACACGGAGCCTGGGTTATTCGACTTTACGTGCTGAGCCGGTGCCGGATTCCACAGTTCGTCATAGGAATAACCGGTAAGATCTTCCACAACATGTCGGGCCTCTGGCGTCACATTTTGCTTGTGGCCATTAGCTTTGAGGCGCTCAATTTCATCGACAAAAATCTTGTGCGTGCGCTTGTTCAGATGGAAGGTCAGCGCCTGCCACAGGGCGATCATCAGCAGCGCGGCAGTGCCCACGAATAGCAGCATGGCGATGGTGTCGATGGCTTCCTGCGGCTGAACCTGGCTCCCTTTCACGAAACCGCCACTTTGCAGAAGCAGACCCACCGCAAAGGTAGCAATCGCGACCGTTGTCTTACGGGAGAAGGTCATTACCGCAGCAAACAGCCCTTCGCGACGCTGACGCGTAATCATTTCGTCGATATCCGGGATAAACGGGAATACGTTCCACGGGGTAAACTCCAGGACGCAGCGACCTACCTGATAGATCCCGGCGAGGATCACCAGCAGCATCACCTTATTGTCTGTCGGGAACTGATAGACCAGGAAGAACCCGCCGAGACACAGCATCATCAGAGTGTAAGCGAAGACATAAAGACGGGACGGGCCGTATTTAATGATCGCCATCCCTGCCGCCAGTGTGACCGGCAGCCCGACAATACTCATCGACAGCAGCGTACCCGCCAGTGAGGAGGAAACATTCAGGCAGTAGACGCAGAAAAATACGAAAACGGTGTTGTAAACGTCCTTGGCGGTAAAGGAGAAAAGATAGATTGCCAGGTGTTTACGGAACGCGCGAACCTTCAGTGTTGAGGCATACTCCTTAAACAGATTGCCAAAGGCGGCCAGTTTCTCAGCGGTAGTTTTTGCCTGTGGCTCTTTCTCAATCTCCGCCAGCATTTCCGGCGTTAGCTCACGTTCCCAGGTCACTTTCCAGGAGATAAATACGCAGACGGTGAACATCACGGCAAACACCACACCGTTGATCAGATAAGCATCGGCATTGTTTTCGCCCAGCCAGCCAATCAACAGGCCCGGAATAAAGGTCGCAAGGAACGTCCCGGACGCCGACAGGAACATGCGGCAGGTGGACAGTTTAGTTCGCTCGTTGAAGTCTTTGGTCATCTCGGAAGGCAGCGTTTCCCACGGGATCAGTACCATTGCGGCGATAACCTCAAAGGCCAGATAAACCGCAAGATAGAACCAAAAATTCATCCCGTTCAGCCACAGCATGATGTAAACCAGCATCAGCGGTGCACCGATCAACAGGAAGAAGCGGCGACGACCAAATTTCTTACCCAGTTTATTTTTATAGAAATGATCCGTAAAGCTGCCCATAAACAGGCTGACGATAGCATCGACAATACGGGCGATAGCGACGATTGAAGCGGCTTCAATCGGTGACAGACCCACAAATGTGGTGTAGTAAAAAAGCAGCCATGCACCGATAACGGTAAAGGCTCCGCCACCCATAATATCTGTCAGACCGTAGCCGATACTGACAGGAATGGTGACTTTTCTCTTTTTAAGCGACATGGTTTATCCCTGTATCAGGCCTGAGCAAAACGGAAATAACGACGTGCGTTGTCTACACAGATGCCACGGATCATCGTGGCAAGGATCTCTTCGTCATTCGGGACTTCGCCTTTTTCTACCCAACCGCCAAGCAGATCGCAGAGGATCCGGCGGAAGTAATCGTGACGGGTATAGGATACGAAGCTGCGGGAATCGGTGAGCATGCCAATAAAGTTGGCCAGTAAACCCTGATCGGCCAGCGCGTTAAGCTGGTTGACCATGCCGCGACGGGTATCGTTAAACCACCAGCCGGAACCAAATTGCAGCGGGGATTTCACGCCCTCTTCACCACTCTGGAAATTGGCGATGGTAGACGCAACCACATCGTTGTAGCCGGCGTTGAGGTTGTAGAGGATGGTTTTTGGCAGGCCGTCGTTTTCAGCCATGGCGTTGAGCAGGGCATTTAGACTTTCCGCGAGATGCGTCTGATCGCCAATCGAATCAAAGCCGCAGTTGATACCTACTTTGTGGAACATAGGTTTGTTGTTGTTACGGATCGCGCCAAAGTGGATTTGCATCGCCCAGTTTCGCTGCTTATACATTCTGGCGAGTGCGACAAAAATAAGGCTATCCCATGCCTGGAGTTCATCTTCCGTCAGTACCTCACCGCCCAGTCGGCGCTGGAATAGTACATCCTGCGCGGTTGCATCAATGTGGCAATAACGTACCGCCAGCGGCCCGTGATCGGAAATACGGCAGCCTGCGCTGTGGAAGAAATCGATGCGTGATTCCAGAGCTGCCAGGAACTGTTCCAGCGACACGATCGGCGTTTCGGTTTTTTGAGCCAGTCGTGAGACAAAGGTCAGGAAGCGCTCCGGATCTGTATCGAACAGTTCATCCGGGCGGAAGGTTGGCAAAACGAGGGTGGAAAAGTCATGGTTTGCTGCCAGTTGCAGATGGAAGTGCAGATCGTCGAGCGGGCCATCGGTGGTACACAGCGCTTCAACATTTGAACGACGGATTAATGCTTGAGGTAAAAAATCACTCCCGTGTAATTGTTCATTACAACGCTGCATAATTTCACGCCAGTTTTTGCTATTTAGCGTGTCGTCGATATCAAAGTAATGTTTAAGCTCGAGGTGGGTCCAGTGGTAGAGCGGGTTGCCAAAACTGGCTTCAACGGTTTGCGCCCAGGCTTCGAATTTTTCTTCTGCACAGGCATCACCGGTAATTTTCCGTTCAGGAATACCATTCGCACGCATCGCACGCCATTTGTAATGATCGCCTTCCAGCCATAGCTGGCTGATATCAGCAAATGGTTTATTTTCCCAGATAGCCTTTGCATCAAGGTGGCAATGATAATCAATAATGGGTAACGTTTTAGCCAGTTCAGAATAGAGTTTTTCACCCGTTATGCTATTGATCATAAAACTATTATTTATTAGCGGCATACATTCTCCACGAAAGCATTTGTCGTAGGCTAAACACCGTCTTGTTGGCAAGAACAGGTCTCTAACGCAGGGTTGATGGCATAAACATTAAACCTCTCCCGGCTCAGCAGCCTACTACCATACAAGTATAAATAAACAAATTGTGACTTGATTCATATTATTTAGATCTTATTTCCATTCGTTAAAACCATCATGAAATGTATTTATTCCGATCATTTCAGCGTGAATTTCATGCCATATTGTTACATAAGGATCTCCTTATTTACTTAATTCACAAAAAAACAACACATAACGGAAGCTCTATTTCCGGTTTGAGTTTTCCAAGCAGAGCATTACAGAGTTACACGGACAGAGGGCTGCAACTTATTTTTGTAACGGAGGGTTGATCTCAGGAAAATTACTGAATATGCTTTTTGATACTAGTATGGTACTAATTCAAAAAGTGAAAATGCAACGGTAAAGGCGGATGTAAGAATGCAGATGACAATGCGATGGTTTGGGCCGCAGGAAGATAAAATCCCTCTGGAATATATTCGACAGGTGCCTGGAGTGGAAGGTGTGGTGGGTGCTCTGTATGACGTTGCACCTGGAGAAGTCTGGCCGGTTGATAAAATTAAGGCGCTGGTGGAGCAGGCGCATACTGCGGGCCTGACGATGGAAGTCATTGAAAGCGTCAACATACATGATGACATCAAAATCGGTACGCCAGAGCGCGACCGCTATATTGAAAACTACAAACAAACCATCCGTAATCTGGCCGGTTTTGGCGTAAAAGTTATCTGCTATAACTTCATGCCCGTCTTTGACTGGATGAAAACCGACATGAACTATGTCCTTCCAGATGGTTCATTGACTATGGCTTTCGAAAAGCATGGTATTGATAAAACGCTGGAAGAGGTGGTGAAAGAAGTCCTGGATAATTCTAACGGTTTCGCCTTACCAGGATGGGAACCAGAGCGTCTGGCAAAAGTACAAGAATTATTTTCCCGTTACGGCGGCGTTGATGATGACAAGCTGCGTGAAAATCTGTTTTATTTCCTACGTGAAATTATTCCGGTTTGCGAAGAAGTGGGTGTGAAAATGGCAATCCACCCGGACGATCCACCGTACTCTATTTTTGGGCTGCCGCGCGTTGTGAAAAACCATGCCGATCTGGCAATGATTTGCGATGCGGTTGATTCACCCGCCAATGGTATTACTCTATGTACCGGATCGATTGCTGAAGATCCCGATAATAATGTGTATGAGATTCTGGCGGAATTTACCCGTCGTAAGCGTCTCCATTTTGCTCATGTCCGTAATATCAAACTGATTAAGGATAAAGATTTCTACGAATCTGCTCATCCTTCACAGTATGGTTCTCTGGATATGTATCGTGTGATGCAGGCTCTGCATGATAACGGCTTCGACGGCTATATTCGCCCGGATCATGGTCGCTTTATCTGGGGTGAAACCGGGCGTCCGGGCTATGGCCTTTACGACCGCGCATTAGGTGTTACTTATCTGATGGGGTTATGGGAAGCACTGGAAAAGAAAAAGCAATAATCCCCTGAACCGGGGAATAATGTTCCCCGGTAATCATATATTTAATTAACTCAATAATTATATAGCCAATTTCGACTCCACCAGCCCACCAATCGTCTCCATCGGTGATTACCAGAGTCATCCGATGAAAGAGGTCGCTCTCAGCGCCGTCGACGCCCCGGCGCAGAAAATGCATAAATTCAGCTTTTCTGAGGCGAACCGGTACTTACTGCGCGTAGGTGTTATTTCACCCTCTGAGCGATGGTTTTTGGCGACACCGGACGGCCATACTTTTTATAAAGATAGAAGCGTGGTTCCACGTAGATATCGCGGATGGCTACAGAGTTCTGTAACGACGCGCTGCCGCTAAGACGCTACCCCGCGGCATGAACGCGACTGAATCCGAATCGCTTAGACGCAGCCGCGGACCCAACGCCCCTCGCCAGGCCCCTTCAGCCATCCCACCCCACCCGCTAAAGGCCCACGGTGAAAATGGACTTTACGTGCCCTCCCCGACGGGGATTCCTTCTAAAAAGTCGCCTTATTTGTTATATTGTGCTTATTGATCACTCACCTCTGCGGTGCCAAAAAGAATAATATTCACCGCGACCCAGGAAGATGAAATGCTAGATTACCGCTTCCCGACAGCTTTGCAGATGGTTCTCAGCGTAGCGATGGCGGAGCAGTTGGGTGAACGTTCGACCAGCGCGATCCTCGCCTATGGCCTGGAAGCCAATCCGAGCTTTATCCGTAAACTGATGGTTCCCCTCACGCGCGACGGCATTATCGTCTCGACGCTGGGGCGCAACGGCTCCATCCACCTTGGCCGCCCGGCTGATAAAATTACCCTGCGCGATATCTACGTCTCCGTGATTGAAGACAAAAAGCTGTGGGCTTCGCGTCCTGACGTCCCGGCCCGCTGCGTGGTCAGCGCCAACGCCTGCTGGTACTTCAAGTCCATCGCCGACGAAGCCGAACAGGCATCGCTGAACGTGCTGGCTCGCCATACCGTGGCGAGCGCGCTGGAAAAGGTCAAAAAAGGCGATATCAGCGGCTGCCTGCCGCTGCCCGAAGCTGACGTTCTCGCCAAAAAAGCGCACTAAATCCGGCGCTCTGGCTCCCTTAAATAGTAAAAAACCGCCTTCAGTGAAGGCGGTTTTTTTATGCTACGAAGGTTGGGTCAGTACGTCAGGAGGGCTGAACCTCCGCTACCGACTTGCCGCGCGTCACGAACTTACGCAGCGTAACGTAAAACACCGGCGTCAGGAACAGGCCGAACAGCGTCACCCCTAGCATCCCGGAGAACACCGTGATCCCGGTAACGCCGCGAACCTCCGCCCCCGCTCCGTGGCCCAGAATCAGCGGGATAGTCCCGGCGATAAAGGCAATCGAGGTCATCACAATCGGGCGCAGACGCAGGCGACAGGCCTCCAGCGCGGCCTCGATAATCCCTTTCCCCTGCATCTCCAGCTCGCGGGCGAACTCGACGATCAGGATGGCGTTCTTACAGGCCAGCCCCATCAGCACCACCAGCCCTACCTGCACGAACACGTTATTATCCCCACCGGTTAACCAGACCCCGAACAGAGCGGATAGCAGGGTCATCGGCACGATCAGGATCACCGCCAGCGGCAGCGTCCAGCTTTCATACAGCGCCGCCAGCACCAGGAACGCCAGCAGCACCGCGACCGGGAAGACGATCATGGCCGTGTTGCCCTGAGTGGCCTGCTGGTAGCTGAGGTCCGTCCATTCAATATTCATCCCGTTCGGCAGCACCTGCTTAGACATCCCGGCCAGCGTCGTCATCGCCTGAGCGGACGACAGCACGCGGGGATCGGCATCGCCGATAAGATCCGCCGCCGGATAGCCGTTGTAGCGGATCACCGGATCGGGCCCGTAGGTGGTGGTGATATTCACCATGCTGCCGATCGGCACCATCTCGCCCTGGCTGTTGCGGGTGCGTAGATTACCGATATCCTCCACGCTGTCGCGGAACGGCCCGTCGGCCTGGGCCATCACGCGCCAGGTGCGGCCAAACTGGTTGAAATCGTTCACGTAGGACGATCCCAGATAGGTCTGTAGCGTCCCGAACAGATCGGTCAGCGACACGCCCTGAGCCTTGGCCTTATCGCGATCTACCTGCACATCCAGCTGCGGAACGTTGGCCTGATAGGTGGAGATCGGGAAGTGCATTCCCGGCGTCTGCATAATCGCCCCCGACATGGTGTTAACCGCGGTTTGCAGCGCGCCGTAGCCCAGCCCGGCCCGGTCCTGAATATAGAGCGAGTAGCCGGAACCCTGGCCCAGCCCCAGAATCGGCGGCGGCAGGATCGAGAAGCCGAACCCCTGCTGCAGCTGCGCGATCTTCGAGTTAATCTCGGCGTTAATTTCCGCCGCGGTGTGCGTACGCTGATCGAACGGCTTCAGGCCGAAGAAGACCGTACCGGTGTTCGGCGTATTGGTAAACTGCAGCGCGTTGAGCCCCGGGAACGCCACCGCATAATCCACGCCTTCGGTGTTCATGCCGATTTCGCTCATTTTGCGGATCATCGCATCGGTTCGCGCCAGCGAAGCGCCTTCCGGCATCTTCACGCCGCCAATCAGATACAGCTTATCCTGGGTCGGAATAAATCCACCGGGCACGGCTTTAAACATCACCCCGGCGGCGCAAAGCAGCAGCACATAAACCAGGAACACCGCCCCGCGTCGGCCCAGGGTTTTCGCTACCAGTCCCTGATAGCCGTGGGAGCTGCGGTTGAAGAAGCGGTTAAACGGTCGGAACAGCCAGCCGAACAGTCTGTCGATAAGCCGGGTCGGCATATCTTTCGGCGCGCCGTGCGGCTTCAGCAGCAGCGCCGCCAGCGCCGGGGAGAGCGTCAGCGAGTTAATCGCCGAGATCACCGTCGAAATAGCGATAGTTACCGCAAACTGCTTGTAGAACTGCCCGGTGACGCCGGAGAGGAAGGCCATCGGTACGAATACCGCGCACAGCACCAGGGCGATAGCAATAATCGGCCCGGAAACCTCGCGCATCGCCTGGTGCGCCGCCTGCAGCGGTGCCAGCCCCTCTTCAATATTACGCTCGACGTTCTCCACCACCACGATGGCGTCATCCACCACGATCCCGATGGCGAGCACCAGCCCGAACAGGCTCAGGGTATTCAGCGAGAAACCAAGCAGGTAGAGGATGCTGAACGTCCCCACCACCGACACCGGCACGGCAATCAGCGGGATGATCGACGCGCGCCAGGTTTGCAGGAACAGAATCACCACCAGCACGACCAGCACCACCGCTTCCAGCAGGGTTTGCACCACCGCGCGGATCGAGTCGCGCACGAAGACCGTTGGGTCGTACGGCGCCGCCCACTTCATATCCTCCGGGAAGCGCGTCGACAGCTCGCTCATCTTCGCGCGTACGGCGTTAGAGAGGTCGATGGCGTTCGCCCCCGGCGACTGGAAGATACCAATCCCGACCGCGTCTTTATTATTCAGCTGCGAGCGCAGGGCGTAGCTGCCGGAGCCCATCTCAACGCGCGCCACGTCGTGCAGGCGCACCACCGATCCGTCCTGGGCCGTTTTGAGAATGATATTGCCGAACTCCTCCTCGGTATGCAGGCGCCCCTGGGCGTTAATCGAGATCAGGAAATCGCTCTCTTTCGGCAGCGGCTCGGCGCCGAGCTGGCCGGCGGAAACCTGTACGTTTTGCTCCTGCATCGCCGCGACGACGTCAGAAGCGGTCAGGCCGCGCGCCGCCACCTTATTGGGGTCCAGCCAGACGCGCATGGCGTATTCGCCGGAGCCAAAAATCTGAATCTGCCCGACGCCCGGCAGGCGCGCCAGCTCATCCTTCACCTTCAGCGTGGCGTAGTTGCGCATATACAGCGAATCGTACTTGCCATTCGGCGAGAACAGATGCACCACCAGGGTGAGCGTGGGAGACTGCTTCTGGGTGGTGATCCCGAGGCGGCGCACGTCCTCAGGCAGGCGGGCTTCGGCCTGCGATACCCGGTTTTGCACCTGAACCTGCGCCTGGTCGGGATCGGTGCCCGGGCGGAAGGTCACGGTGGTGACCAGCACGCCGTCGGAACCGGCGACGGATTTCATATACATCATGTTTTCAACGCCGTTGATCGCTTCCTCCAGCGGCGTGGCCACGGTTTCCGCGATAACCTTCGGGTTGGCGCCCGGATACTCCGCGCGCACCTGCACGCTCGGCGGCACGACGTCAGGATATTCGCTGACCGGCAGCAGCGGAATCGCGATCAATCCGGTGACGAAAATCAAAATCGACAGCACCGCGGCAAAAATCGGCCTGTCGATAAAAAAGCGGGAAAAGTCCATACGACGGATTCTCTGGTAAGGGATCAGTTAAGGGCGGTGCTGGCGGTCATGGCGACGGTTTTCGCGTTAACCGGCATGCCCGGCATAAACACTTTTTGTAAGCCGTCTACGATGACTTTATCGCCGGGGTTGAGCCCCTGCTGCACGATGCGCAGGCCCGCCGCCAGGCGGCCAGGCGTGATATCCCGACGCTGCGCTTTACCATCTTTATCAACGATATAAACGTATTTTCGATCCTGATCGGTTAATACCGCCTTGTCGTCAATCAGCATGGCGTTGAACTCGGCGCTGCCCGGCAGGCGCACGCGGGCGAACAGTCCCGGCGTAAACAGGCGCTGGGCGTTATCCAGCACCGCGCGCATGCGGATCGTGCCGGTACTCGGGGTGAGCTGATTGTCGAGGAAATCCACTTTGCCCTGATGGGGATAGCCCTCCTCTCCGACCAGGCCAATTTCCACCGGCAGGGCCAGATGACTGCTGGACGCCCCCTGCCCGCTGCGGGCAAGGTTTTGGTAGTGGAGATAGGTTGATTCATCCACGTCAAAGTAGACGTAAACCGTCTTCTGCGACACCAGAGTAGTGAGCACGCTGGCGCTGTCGCCTGCGGTGACGAGGTTGCCGCTGGTGATCAGCGCGCGGCTGGCGCGGCCGTCGATAGGCGCGGTCACTTTGGTAAAATCAAGATTCAGCTGCGCCGCGTCAACCGCCGCCTGCGCCGCCCGCATATCGGCCTGCGCCTGAACGGCGGCCGAACGCCGCTGCTCCCACTCTTCTCGGGAGACCACGTTGGTGTTCACCAGCTTGTCGGTACGGCCGGCTTCGCTGCGGGCCAGGCTGGCCTGGGTTTTGCTGCGCGAGAGCTCCGCCTGCGCCTGTTCGAGCGCGGCGCGGTAGGTTCTGTCGTCGATGGTGAACAGCACCTCGCCTTTTTTCACTTCCTGGCCATCGGTGTAGTTCACTTTATCGATATAGCCGGAGACGCGCGGACGCAGCTGGACGCTCTCTACCGCTTCGATTCGGCCGTTAAAGCTATCCCACTGGCTGACGGGTTTGACCACCACGTCGGCTGCGCTGACGGCAGGCGCCTGAGGGGCGGCATTTTGCGCGATGCCGTTGTCGCATCCGGCAAGCAGCGCCGCGAGCAGCGCCGTCCCCAACAAACGCCGATGAAAGTTAACCCAAGGTTTTTGCAGGCTCATTATTTTTATTCCGCTGGTTGTTGTTGCCGCCGAACAAGACGCTGCGGGGGACGCTGCGCCACTTCCTTTGTCCGGGCTGGCTGAAGGCCATTTGTGTCGCTCATCGCCACAAAATATGTATCAATTACGAGTACACTATCGCGGGGATTGTAGGGAGGCGCTAAATTAAGTGCAAGAATAATTGTTGCACTTTATGTGCTATTCGCGGAGGTGAAGTATGACCATTTGTTAAGGCTCGTTGTTTTTTCTGACTTTACCGCCCCCATAGCGCCCCGGCGGCGCATCTTTCGGCGCCAGCCCGCCTTAAATGCGCCATCGGGAACGACCGGCGTCATTAGGTGAATCCCTAAGAGCCCGCACCGCGCATGCCCTGCAGCTGTTTTGTACCTGCATTCCTGCGGGACAATTTCCCTGATTCCAGTTAACCTTGTTACCCATTCCAGAAAACATCGCACTTACTGAGCTATGTCATGATTTTGACCCGGATGGAACACGATGACTGTCCCGTATTATCAGTACGAAAAGCGTCTGAAATAAGGTATAAAGCCGCATGAAAATCCCAAACAGAATCCAACCTCTGGTCGATGACGGCCTGATAGACGAAGTGCTTCAACGGCTGAAAAGCGGTAAAGAAGCCGACGTTTACACTGTTTTATGCGGTGATAAGATCCAATGCGCCAAAGTGTACAAAGAGGCGGCACAGCGCAGCTTTAAGCAGGCCGTGCAGTATCAGGAAGGGCGTAAAGTCCGCAATTCGCGTAATAACCGCGCGATGCAAAAAGGCTCAAAGTTCGGACGCAAGCAGCAGGAAGAGACCTGGCAAATGGCGGAGGTCGATGCGCTGTTCCGCCTGGCTAACGCCGGGGTTCGCGTACCTCAACCCTATATCTGCATTGACGGCGTGTTATTGATGGAGCTTGTCACTGACGCCGAGGGCGCGGTCGCCCCGCGCCTTAGCGATGTGGCCTTGACGGAAGAGGAAGCCGTTGCTGATTTCGCTACCATGATCCGCAATATCGTGCGCATGCTGTGCGCCGGTCTGGTACACGGTGATTTATCGGAGTTCAACGTCCTGCTTGATGCGCAGGGGCCGGTGATTATCGACCTGCCGCAGGCGGTAGATGCCGCGGCAAACAACCATGCAAAATCCATGTTCGAGCGTGACGTGAATAACATCACCTCCTACTACGGCCAGTTCGCTCCGCAGCTATTAAAGACGCGCTACGCGAAAGAGATATGGATGCTGTATGAAGACGGAAAATTAACCCCGGAAACGCCGCTAACCGGCCTCTTTGTCGAAGAGGTCCATGACGTCGATATGGACTCGCTGATGGATGAGATCATCGCCGCGGAAGATGAATTTTACGAACGCCAGCGCGCCGCCAAAGAACGCGACAATGAGTAGATTTACGCCTTTGAGCGGCCGTACGGTAGCGTAGGCTGAGGGGCAGAAAGCGCGCTTAACCGCGAGAAACCCCGCTCATCCCGCAGCAGAAGGGCCTGCAGCCCGAACAACCCCGGGCTGCGGCAATCTCCCCGGAGCAAGATCCGCCGACAGCAACCCTCAGCTTCATCCCCAGGCCCGAAGAGATCCCTTCCCTCCCCCGCTCAATGCATACTTTTGAACATCAAGTTAACGCTTGAATGCTCATTATCACGCCGCATCACGGCCCCACCTCTCCCGCCCGCCAAACGGTAAAGAAAAATTATCTTAAATAAAATCAACAGCGACATGCGCAGAGTCGCCGTTTAGAGCAAAGTGCGATCGGCGTCAAGGTTATGACATTACGAACGTTCTATGTTTGTTCATATGTTCAGATATCATTAAAATGTTCACAGCCAATGAAGCGCTTCCTGCACCTGGCGTAACCACGTAGCCCATACCTTAACCCCGCTCTTTGAGGAGGCAGTGATATGACAGTAACGACCGAATTGTATCCTTCAGCACACATCGCCGAGCTTTTTTTCCCGCTAGCCGGCGATGAAAACGCCGTTCTACAGGTCATCCACGAAATCGCCGGCATCGGCTATTACCGGGGATTTGAAACCGGCATTATCCATCGGCCGGAAATCGCGGCGAATATCCGCAATCTCGCTGAACAGCAGCGCCTGAATGTCACCCAGTGGCTGACCTTCGAATTGCTTAAAGACCATCTCAACCTCAGCAGCCTCGACCCCGAGCTGCGGGAGAAATCCATCCGTCGCGCCTGCGAGCTGGTCCACCTGGCGGCCGAATGCGGCACCAGTAAACTGTCGCTGGTGAGCGGCGGCGATCCCGGCGACGCGCGCCGTGAAGAGGCAAAAAAGGGGTTTGGCGAAGCGCTAGTACGTATTGGCGAAGTCGTTGGCCAGTATGAGAATATGCTTTTACAGGTCGAGCCTCTCGACCGCTTCGCGCATAAATGTCAGCTGATTGGCCCGACGGACGAGACCGTGGAGTGGATGAAAGCGCTGCGGCCGGACTGCCCTAAACTCTATCTCGCCTGGGATAGCGCTCACGTCTCGCTGAATCAGGAAGATCTCGCGGAATCGCTGGCGCTCGCCGCGCCGCTGATTTCGCAGCTGCATCTGGCTAACGCCATCCTTGACCCGCAGGCTCAGGGTTACGGTGATTATCATATGAAATTTGGCGAACCAGGGTTCCTCACCACGGAGTCAGCGGCGCATATTATCCGAACCGCAATGAGCCTTGAGCTGCCGAAAGAGCTCGGCCCAATCTCCCTTGCCGTCGAAATGCGCACCACCGAGCAGGACGATCTGTGGGATAACGAACGCCAGTGCCGTGAATTTCTGCAGAGTGCCTGGCGCGAAGCGCAAAGCTAATCGCGAGGCCCGAATAGCACAGGACTAATGCCCGCGAGTTAAACAACCGGCGGGCATTTTTTTGTCTCATCCGCAATAAAGACCGGCGCTGCCGCAATGACCCACGAGCGGTGATAAACAGGCGTAAGGCGGGGCCTTCACGCCCGCTGAAATCGGCGTACCGAAGGGGCTGACCGCCAGAGAGATGGCGGCGAGAGGCGAATAGAGACAGGAGCAAGCCCCGGAGATGGGCCGACCGCAGGCTGAAGGCAGGAAGAGGTTCCCTGCGAGAGAGCGAGGATTGTTAAGGGGGAGACGGTTATCTCCCCCTTAACCCGGTCATCTGGCGCCGATGCCGTGCGTTCGGCATAACGCCAGCAGGCAATACGCTGACATCACGCCGCTGGTACCGGCGTCAGCAGCGGCTTACCGGCATAAAACGCCGCGATATTATCGATAACCAGCTTCGCCATTGCCGCACGGGTTGCGCGGGTGGCGCTGCCAATATGCGGCGTCACCACCACGTCATCGCGGTTCAACAGCGCCTGCGGAACGTGGGGCTCGTTAGCAAAAACGTCCAGACCCGCACCGCCAATTGTGCCGAGGGTGAGAGCTTCCGCCAGCGCCTCCTCATCCACGACGCTGCCGCGAGCAATATTAATCAAAATCCCCTGCGGCCCAAGGGCGGCGAGCACGTCGTGATTAATCAGCTTCTGGCTCTCCTTCCCCGCGCTGGCGCATACCATCAGCACATCGCTATTTTTCGCCAGCTCCAGCAAATCGGGATAGTACGTCACCTCGCTGCTTTCCACGGGATTGCGATCGAAGCAGGCAATGCGCATCGCAAAGCCCTGCGCCCTTTTAGCGACGGCCCGGCCAATGCGGCCAAAGCCAACAATGCCCAGACGCCCGCCGCTGACTTTGGTTGACTGCGGGTAGGTGCCGGATTGCCAGCCGCCGCGCTCAATAAACTTCTGCGCGCCGTTAATGCGCCTTGATACGTTCAGCATCAGAGCGATCCCAAGGTCGGCAACGTCATCGGTTAAAATATCCGGCGTATTGGTCACCTGGACACCTCGTGCGGCGGCGGCGCGAATATCCACGCCGTCATAACCCACACCAAATACGGCGATTAATTTTAATTGCGGCAATTGATTAATCAATGCGGCTTCAACCTTCGACTCCCCACTGGCTAATATTACCTGGACTTCCCCGGCGATGGCATGCAATTGTTCAGCAGACAATTTACTGTATTCATACAACGTGTGGGCGAGCGCTAACTCATCCGCTAACACCTGCGGTACTTTATCCACTCGTAATATAACTGACATATCAGCATCCTGTATTTAATAGTGATTCAGCCACAGTACTAAGCGGCTATTTATTTCTGGTATGACAGCTGGCCGTTTTTCAGCGGTAATTTATTGAAGTTAATGCACAGCGTCCCGACGGTGTAGAACCCGGCGCAGACGGCGAAATAGACCAGCACGCTTTCAAAGCTACCGGTGGCTTGTAAAATAACGCCCACCAGAATCGGTACCAGTATCCCCGCGCAGCTGTTAGCCATATTCATCAGCCCGCCAACCAGACCCACGCGGTCTTTCGGCGCCAGAATGGCCGGGAAGCTCCAGTACAGGCTGCCAAACATCATAAAGAAGGCGGCGACGGAGAGCAGGCCAACCGCCAGGTCCGGATCGGTAACCGTCGACAGCGCGTACAGCACGCTCAGCCCGACGATGCCGGAGATAGACAGCAGGCTTTTCAGCGATACGTTATGGCTGACGCCTCTCTTCACCAGGAAGTCGACGAAGAAGCCGCTAAACAGGCATCCCAGCGTACCCATAATAAAGATGATAAACGTCGAGTTGCCGATAGAGGCCAGCTGCAGACCCTGCGCCTGCGCCAGATAACTCGGCCCCCAGGTCAGCAGCCCCCAGTACACCATGCCCCAGGAGGCGCGGCCAATCATGATCGCCGCCATAGTAAACCAGCTGATCCCCAGGCCCTTGGTCGGCGCGGCGTCATCGGCGTCGGTCGCGCCGTTGACGTTGCCGGCGGCAATATACGCCACCTCCTGCGGATCCACTTTCGGGTGTTCAGACGGGCGGTCGCGCAGAATTCGCCATGCCACAAATCCCAGCAGCATCGTAAAGAGGCCCACCACCACGAAGGTGACGCGCCATGAGTCCAGCAGCACGATTAAATGCGCCACGATGATCCCGCCAATCGCCACGCCCAGCGGGCTGCCGGAGTCCATGATAACCGCCCCGCGGCCCCTTTCAGATTGCGTCAGCCAGGTCGAGCTCAGCTTCGCGCCGCTGGGTGAAACCGGCGCTTCCATGACCCCTAAACCGATACGGGAAAGAATCAGGCTAATCCCGCCGCTCGCCAGACCGATAATGGCCTGGAAGAACCCCCAGCCAAACAGCGCGCCGGTGATCACTTTACGCGGGCCGTAGCGGTCGAGTAACCAACCCCCCGGCACCTGCAGCAGGGCATAGGACCAGAAGAAGCTGCTAAGAATCAAACCTTGAGTTGTCGGTGAAAGATCAAACTCTTCTTTTATATACGGCATCCCGATCGATAAGGTAATACGATCCATCAGGTTAACGGCTAATAAGAAGAACATCGTGGCAAAGATAACCCAACGGTAGTTGGTGGGTTTCTTTGTATTTGGTAATGGAGTGAGTGTAGAGTCAGACATAATTAACCTTCGATTTTAAAAGTCGTTAAAAAAATAAAACGAAATTAATCTATGAGCGTTAAGTACCCGGTGAACATTAGTTACGCTTTCTGATTACCATGAACAAAAGAGCGGCTGATGAACTTATGTTACATACATAACAACATATACGTCAGAAAGCGTGTGCGACCTTAATCACATAACATGGAAATATGCTTATAATCATTTTTATAATCCCCACAAAAAAATATCAAAAATGATATTTAGTTCATTCTTAACGATAAATAAGAACAAACCTTGAAGTTAAAAATAAAATAAATTGCGCCAGCAGCTCATACTCTTTATCTTGAATTTCAGCGGCGACGCATTTTTATTTATCAAGCGTCGACAGGGTAACCCAACCATTTTTCCAGCATCTGCCGGGACTGGATCAGCACCTCCAGGCTATACGCCGGATCGACGGGTGAAGCTCCGCGCACCGGATAGCTATCGCGCTGGCGATGCATGCGTAAAGGAATTTCCAGGCTACAGGGAATAGCGCGCGCCTCCAGCTCTTTTAGCATTGGCACATAGTTCAGCTGGCCATAGCCCATCGGCGTGAAGTGCACTTCCCCGTCGCGGACCTGCAGATCCTTCAGATGGCAATGCTGAGCCCCCGGCAGCATGGCGATCGCCGCCTCAACCGGATCGACGTCCGGGCACAGCGAAACAATATTGCCGGCATCAACGTTGAAGGCCACCGCCGGACTATCGATAGCGTCCAGCAGCGCAAAGCCGTCGTCGGCCAGGCGGAAGACGTCATAATTCGGATCGCCGCCGTTTTCCAGACAGATCGTGCAGCCGTGTTCATCGGCAACCGCCGCCAGCTCGCGCAGATTATCGATAATACGCGCGCGATCGGCGCTTCTGCCGACGCAGACGTTGATCCATTTTGCGCCAATCATACTGGCAAAGCGGATGCGCTGGCTGAACTGCTCCACGGCATCCACGGCGCCCATATTCATCGTCGCCCCCAGCGAATGCGTGCCCAGCTGGTGTTTTTCCAGCAGCTCACGAATATGCTGCGCGTTTTCTGCACCAAAGAGCTCGGGCGGCATATCGCCCACGTAGCCCTGGTTATAGGCCAGCTCAACGTAATGAAACCCGGCTTTTTTTATTGTGCTAAAGGCGACGTCGGTATCAAGACCGTCGAACATCGCGGTATTTACGCCAATCACAAGTTTACTCATGGCCGATCCCTTCCTTTATGTAACAGAGCTGCCAGCGCTATTCTTGTCAGAATAGCCGATAAGCCAGCTCGCGTTTATCAGACCCGAACCTACGCCAGCAGCGCTTTCGCCTTAGCGACAACGTTCTCAACGGTGAAGCCGAACTCTTCGAACAGCAGCTCGGCCGGCGCAGACTCGCCGAAGCTCGTCATGCCGACGATAGCGCCGTTCAGGCCCACGTATTTGAACCAGTAGTCGGCGATACCCGCTTCCACCGCCACGCGAGCCGAAACCGCTTTCGGCAGCACCGATTCACGGTACGCCGCATCCTGCTTGTCGAACGCGTCGGTGGACGGCATGGATACCACCCGCGCCTTCACCCCTTCCGCAGACAGCTGGTCCCACGCGGCAACCGCCAGCTCAACTTCTGAACCGGTGGCGATGAAGATCAGCTCCGGCTGGCCGGCACAATCTTTCAGCACGTAGCCGCCGCGGGCAACGTTCGCCAGCTGCTCTGCCGTACGCTCCTGCTGCGCCAGGTTCTGACGCGACAGGATCAGCGCCGTCGGGCCGTCGTGACGCTCAACCCCGTATTTCCACGCAATCGCCGATTCCACCTGGTCACACGGACGCCATGTGCTCATGTTCGGCGTCACGCGCAGCGAAGCCACCTGCTCGACCGGCTGGTGCGTCGGGCCGTCTTCCCCCAGACCGATGGAGTCGTGGGTGTAGACCATCACCTGACGCTGCTTCATCAGCGCCGCCATACGCACCGCGTTACGGGCATATTCCACGAACATCAGGAAGGTGGAGGTGTACGGCAGGAAACCGCCGTGCAGGGAGATACCGTTGGCAATCGCGGTCATCCCGAACTCACGCACGCCGTAATGGATATAGTTACCCGCGGTGTCTTCGTTGATGGCTTTCGAGCCGGACCAGATAGTCAGGTTCGACGGCGCCAGGTCAGCTGAGCCGCCGAGGAATTCAGGCAGCAGCGGGCCGAAGGCTTCAATCGCATTCTGCGACGCTTTACGGCTGGCAATTTTCGCCGGGTTAGCCTGCAGCTTCGCGATGAACTCGTTCGCTTTCGCGCCGAAGTCGGCCGGCATCTCGCCTTTCATACGACGGGTGAATTCAGCCGCTTCCTGCGGGAAGGCGCTGGCGTAGGCCGCGAACTTCTCGTTCCAGGACGCTTCTTTTGCCTGACCGGCTTCTTTTGCATCCCACTGCGCGTAGATGTCAGACGGGATTTCAAACGCCGGGTGATGCCAGCCCAGCGCCTCGCGGGTCAGCGCGATTTCCGCGTCGCCCAGCGGCGCGCCGTGGGAGTCGTGGGTACCGGCTTTGTTCGGCGAACCGAAGCCGATGATGGTTTTGCACATCAGCAGGGACGGTTTGTCGGTCACCGCGCGCGCTTCTTCCACCGCGCGTTTGATGGCGTCGGCGTCATGGCCGTCCACGCCGCGCACCACGTGCCAGCCGTAGGCTTCGAAACGTTTAGCGGTATCGTCGGTGAACCAGCCTTCAACGTGACCGTCGATGGAGATGCCGTTGTCGTCATAGAACGCCACCAGCTTGCCCAGCTTCAGGGTACCGGCCAGGGAGCACACTTCGTGAGAAATGCCTTCCATCATGCAGCCGTCGCCCATGAACGCATAGGTGAAGTGGTCAACGATATCGTGGCCCGGACGGTTGAACTGCGCCGCCAGGGTTTTTTCGGCAATCGCCATCCCGACCGCGTTGGCAATCCCCTGGCCCAGCGGGCCGGTGGTGGTTTCAACGCCGGCGGTGTAGCCGACTTCCGGGTGGCCCGGGGTTCTGGAGTGCAGCTGACGGAAGTTTTTCAGTTCTTCAATCGGCAGGTCATAACCGGTGAGATGCAGCAGGCTGTAAATCAGCATCGAGCCGTGGCCGTTGGACAGCACGAAGCGGTCGCGGTCAGCCCAGGTCGGGTTGTTCGGGTTATGATTCAGGAAATCACGCCACAGGACTTCGGCAATGTCAGCCATACCCATCGGGGCACCCGGGTGGCCGGATTTGGCTTTCTGTACCGCGTCCATGCTCAGCGCACGAATAGCGTTCGCCAGCTCTTTACGCGATGGCATTGTCAGCCTCCTGTTTTTCCAGCAGCTCGCTGAGCATCACCTCCAGCTTTTGCTGGTCCTGAGCAAACAGGCGAATGCCTTCCGCCAGCTTATCGACCGCCATCGGGTCCTGATTGTGTAGCCAGTAAAACTCGGACTCAGTCAGCGGCGATGGCGGCACCTCGCCGGCCTGCGGAGGAACCAGCGCGACGGTAAGATCGCCCTCCATTCGGCTGAGCTCCTCCAGCAGCGCGGGGGCAATCGTCAGGCGATCGCAGCCGGCCAGCGCAATCACCTGCGCCGTTTTACGGAAGCTTGCGCCCATGATCACCGTCGGGTAGCGGTGCTTCTTATAGTAATCGTAAATATTGCGCACCGAGACGACGCCCGGATCGTTCTCCGCCGCGTCGTCTTCCAGCAGATTACGTTCGCGATACCAGTCGTAAATTCGCCCGACAAACGGCGAAATCAGCCATACTCCCGCTTCGGCGCAGGCGCGCGCCTGGGCAAATGAAAAGAGCAGCGTCAGGTTGCAGTGAATGCCTTCGCGCTCCAGCTCTTCCGCCGCCTTAATCCCCTGCCACGTCGCCGCCAGCTTGATCAGCACGCGGGAGCGGTCGATTCCGGCCTGCTCATACAAACGAATCAGCTTGCGCGCTTTCGCCACGCACAGCCCGCGATCGTAAGAGAGGCGGGCATCAACCTCCGTCGACACTTTTCCCGGTACCTGGCTCAGCAGCTCGAGGCCAATATTCACCGCCAGCTTATCGCCGGCGTTAATCAGCCGCGTTTGCGCCGTGCCGCCCTGTTCGCAGGCCCAGGCGATGGCCTGCTCGATCAGCGGGCGGTAAAGCGGCTGCGCGGCGGCTTTCAGTATCAGCGACGGATTGGTCGTTGCATCCTGCGGATGGTATTCACGGATAGCGGTGATATCACCGCTGTCCGCAACGACGGTGGTCACTTCTTTCAGTTTTTCCAGAATGGTCATCGTGATGACTCCTTTATTCATCTGCGCGGGTCGCACCGTCCGGGTGAACCAGCGTTTCGTAATAATCGATACGCTGCACCTTCGGCCCGGAGCGCCCGGCTTCAAACTCGGCAGCAAGCCAGGTATCGACCAGCATCAGCGCCAGCTCGCTGCCCACCACCCGCGCCCCGAGGGTCATAATTTGCGCATTGTTACTTTTGCGGGCGCGATCGGCGGAGTAAACGTCATGACACTGCGCGGCGCGAATGCCGGGCACCTTATTCGCTACAATCGCCATCCCGATGCCGGTACCGCAAAACAGGAGCCCGCGCTCAAAGGTGCCTTCGCGGATAGCCGAAGCCAGGTTAAAGGCGATATCCGGATACATCTGCTCATTTCCCGCCACGTCGTGGCTAAAATCAACGACCTCGATGTCCCGCTGCTGAAGATGTTCCTTTACCAGATTTTTAAGTCCGGTCGCAGCATCATCCGCACCGATTGCGACTTTCAACATTTCTCTTACCTCATAAATGACAGCGTTAGTATCAAACTTATGTTCAGAAGCCGCTCGTGTGATGGATTCAGGCTGGAATTCCCGGCCGCTCAACTGAACTAAAGTTCACTAGTTGTTCGTATGTAATAATGTTTAGCAAGAAAATGACGGCTTAAAAAGTGGGTATTGCACAAAAAATAGCTTTATTAAGCAAATCACGACCGCGATCACATATCCACCTACTGAACATTTGATTGAATCATGTGATCTGATAGCGTTCATTTGTGATGGTACAAATGGCCAGAAACTGGCGGCTGGGAAACTAAATACAAATCATCTGGAGAAGACAAAATGAGCTGGATTTTTAACCGACCGTCAGACTTCGCAAAAGAAATGGTGGCGGGCTTCGTCAGCGCGCACGCGTCAATGGTGCGCCAGGTCCCCGGCGGGGTCGTGCGTAATACGCAAAGTCGGCCGGGCGGCGTGGCTATCGTCGTTGGCGGCGGATCCGGACACTACCCCGCCTTTGCCGGGCTGGTAGGCCAGGGCCTGGCTCACGGCGCGGCAATGGGCAATCTTTTCGCCTCCCCTTCCGCGCAGCAAATCTGCTCCGTCGCGCGGGCGGCCAATAACGGCGGCGGCGTGCTGCTGATGTTCGGCAACTACGCCGGCGACGTGCTTCATTTCGGTCTCGCCTGCGAACGGCTGCGCGCCGAGGGGATCCCCTGTGAAACCATGGCCATCACCGACGATATCTCCAGCGCGCCGCTGGCTGAAAAAGAGAAGCGCCGCGGCGTAGCCGGCGATCTGGTGGTGTTTAAAGCCGCCGCCGCCGCCGCAGAGCGCGGCGACTCGCTGGCCGAAGTGCTGGCTATTTCCCGCCGCGCCAACGAGCAAACGCGCTCGCTAGGCCTGGCCTTTAGCGGCTGTACCTTCCCCGGCGCGGAGCATCCGCTCTTTACCATTCCGGAAGGGAAAATGGGCTTTGGCATGGGGATCCACGGCGAACCGGGCATTAGCGAACTGGATACCGTTTCGTCGAACGAGCTGGCGAAAATGCTTACCGGCACTCTGCTGGAAGAGCGTCCGCAGGCTATCGCGCAAACCAAAGGCGCGCGTTTGGGCGTTATCATTAACGGTCTTGGCTCGGTGAAGTATGAAGAGCTGTTCGTGTTCTGGCATGACGTGCAGCCGCTGCTGCAGGATGCAGGCGTAGAAGTGACCGATATCCAGATCGGCGAGTTTGTCACCAGCTTTGATATGGCCGGAATGTCGATGACTTTCGTCTGGTTTGATGAAGAGCTGGAAGCCCTGTGGCTTGCCCCTGCCACCACTCCCGCCTTTAGCCGCGGCTCCGTCCTGCCGCACAGACCTCTCGATCCGCAGCAGCTGGTGCAGAGCGGCGAGGTCAATATCCCCCAGGGCAGCGCGGAATCGAAAGAAGTGGCCGTCAAGGTGATGCGGATAATTGACGCCGTCGCGCAAACGGTGATTGATAACGCCGAAGAGTTTGGCCGTATCGACGCGATCGCCGGCGACGGCGACCACGGCATCGGTATGGAGCGCGGCGTCGTAGCCGCCCGCAGCGCGGCGAAAAAGGTGCTGGAACGGGGTGCCGGAGCCGGTACCCTGCTACAATTCGCCGCTGACGCCTGGGCAGACGAGGCCGGCGGCACCTCTGGCGCCATCTGGGGCGTGATCCTCAATACGCTGGGCATCACCATCGGCAATCAGGAAAAGCCTGACGCCGCGCGGGTGGCGCTGGCCATCTCCCAGGCCAACGCCGGGGTGATGCATTTTGGCAAAGCCAAACCCGGCGATAAAACCCTGGTCGACGTGCTGCTGCCGTTTAGCCAGGCGCTGAGCGCGGCAACGGAAGAAGGACTCTCTCTCGTGCAGGCCTGGGACAAAGCCGAGCGCGTCGCCCGCCAGAGCGCGCAGGATACCGCCCAGCTGTTGCCGAAAATCGGCCGCGCCCGCCCGCTTGCGGAGCGCAGCCTCGGCACGCCGGACGCCGGCGCGGTCTCGCTGGCGATGATCATCGCCGCGGTGGGCGCCTGCATGAGCGATAACACTGAAACTGAAGAACCCCGGGAGAACGTATGCCCCTAAGCCCCATCGTCGGCACCAGCCATAAAACCTATTTTGGCTATGGCCAAACCCAGGAATGGTGCCAGCAGGTTGCCGAGCTGCTGCGCCGGCAGCCGGCAGAGCAGACGGCGCGGCTGCAGCTGTTCACCTTTCCGGCGATGCCGGCGGTCGCGGCGGCGCTGCGCTGCTTTGAGGGAACGGCGATGGCCACGGGAGCGCAGAATATCTGCGCCGCCCCGCCCGGCGCCTGGACCGGCGAAAGCAGCGCCGCCATGCTGCAGGAGATGGGCTGCCGCTACGTCGAGCTCGGCCATGCCGAACGGCGCCGCCACTTCGGCGAAACCACCGGCATCATCAACCAGAAGATCGATATGGCCTATGCAAGTCATCTCACCCCGGTCATTTGTATTGGCGAAGACCAGCAAATGAGCGCCGAAGATGCCGCCGCTTACGCTATCGGCCAGGTGCAGGAGCTGCTGGCGCACCGCGGAAACGGCGCGCTGCCGCCGACGATTTTCGCCTGGGAGCCGCAGTGGGCCATTGGTGCGCCAAAGCCTGCCAGCGACGACTATATCCGCCACGTCTGCCGCGAGCTGCGTACGCATTTGCGGCAAAATTACGGCCCACAGTTTCAGGTTATCTACGGCGGAAGCGCGGGCCCCGGCCTGCTCAGCCGCCTGTGGCCCGACGTTGACGGAATTTTCCTCGGCCGTTTTGCCCACCAGCCTGAAGCCTTTGCGTCAATTCTTGCCGAAGCACAGAAGATAGCGGCCGACCGCCCGGAGAGCTAGCCGCCCTTTCTGAAACGCGACGGGACTCACGGAGGACCGTCGCGCTTACCCTGCTTGAGCTAAAAACGTTTCTGATATACTTTCAGCAAATGTTCACCCCCTAAACATTAATCTATCGCGTGGAGAAAGCAGCCGAATGGAAAAATCGAGCGCGTCCCAGGAATATGAGCTACTGACCGAGATTGCCGTAGCCTATTACTGTGATGAGATAACGCAGGAAGAGATTGCCAACAAATTTGGCTTCTCGCGTATTAAGGTCGGACGTCTGCTAAAACGAGCAAAAGAAGAAGGGATCGTCGAGATCAACGTCCGCTACCACCCGATCTTCAGTACCCAGCTTGAAAAGCAGCTCAAAGATCGTTTCCCCATCAGCCGCGCGCTTATCGCCCTCGACCATAACGATGAAGAGGAGCAGCGTCGCCAGGTTGCCACCCTGGTCTCCAGCCACCTCAACAATATGCTGAAAGATAACGTGGTGGTGGCGGTGGGTCAGGGTCGCAACGTGGCGGCGGTCGCGGAATTCTCCGGCACCATCCAGGCGCGCGACTGTCGCTTTATTTGCGGCATCGGCGGCACCCATCGGCCGGGCGATATCATCAACGCCGATCATATCAGCCGCCTGCTGGCGAAGAAATTTGGCGGCAGCAGCGAGTCGCTGTACGCACCGGCCTACGTCGAAAATATGCAGCTAAAAGAGCTGCTGCTGCAGAACGGCACCATTAAAGAGACGCTCGACCGCGCGCGCAAGGCCGATATTGCCTTGGTTGGCATCGGCGATATGAACGAAGAGAGCTACATGGTGAAGCTGGGCTGGTTCACGCCGCAGGAGATCAACGACGCCAGCATTAACCAGGGCGTTATCGGCGACGTAGCCGGTTACGACTTCTTCAACTCCCGCGGTGAGCACGTCAACACGGTGATGGACAACCGCGTGATTGGCCTGAGCGTTGAAGAGCTCAAGCAGATCCCCTGCGTGATTGCGATTGCGTCTGAAAATACCAAAGCGATGGCGATTATGGGCGCGCTGCGCACCGGGGCAATCGATATCATCGCCACCAGCGCCCGCAACATTCGCACGATTTTAAGCATGAGCCAGTAATCCGTCGGGCTGCCCGCTAGCCCGACATATTACGCTTCCGGGTCATCAGAACAGGCGGAAGCGGTATTCAACGATCGCTTCTGAAGCCAGCGTGTGGGTTCGGGTGTAGCGGCCGTCGGTCAGCACCGGCGTTTTTCCGCTGCTTTTGTACGACCAGCCCGGACCAAACATCACCCATACCGTCAGGTTCTTAAACAGCGGGTCGGAAGGAACCCAGCGGCTGAAGGCGTTAATTTCACCGCTGCGCACGTGATTGCCCCGGTAGTTAAACCGGGCAATGTTGCCGGCCAGGCCGATCGCCAGCTGCGGAGTAAGCTGGTAGTCTGAGATATTCGCCAGCACCAGCTCTCCGTCGCGCATGTAGTCGTCGCCCGCGTAGGCCATTGAGATAAACGTGCCGCGAGAGTTTTTGCTCATATGCCGCGGGTAAAAACCCACCTCGTTCGCTTTTTTAGCGTCGGTATAGCCGATGCCCCATTTGCTGCTCCAGCGCTCCGCTTTCCACGTGGCGTCAAGGGCAAAATGGCGGGCGTTATTATCGAAGTCACGCCTGTTCGCGGGCATCGCGCGATATTCATCAAGAGCATGGGTCGCGTATATCTGCGTACCGATATTCAGAGGCGCTATCGGCCTGAGATTGGCAAACAGCAGGTGGCGGCGCAGATAGTTATCGCTTTCGCCATAGCCATACTGCAGATCCAGATAGCGGCTTTTCCACAGCAGCTCGCCGCTGGCCAGGTGGTTAATCTCGCGCCCGGCGTTGGTCTGGAAATGCTTCTTGTCAGGCGAGTTGCGATCCATCGAGTTTTCCACGTACGCGCCGCGCAGCGTCAGGCCGTCATAGCTCAGAGAGCCGCTCCAGCCGGAGTAGGTGGTCGGCGACAGCCGCGTCGAGGTCGAGATGACGCCATAGTTTTTCAGCACCTGCCAGCCCCAGCGGGCGTTAAGCCGCATATCTGCGATGCTATACTTCAGCTTCAGGTTGCGCTGGCCAAATTTGGAGAAGCCTTCGGCATTACCTTTATTATTACCGGTACCGTTATTGTAAAGCACGCCGCGCGAGTTAAAGTAATCGCTGGCTCCCAGCTTGACGGCGCTATAATAGACAACATCGGCCCCAAGCGTATCGTAAAAATAACCCGACTGATAATCGACGGCGACTCCCTGCCCCCACGCATTATGTACGTGCTTAGGATTTGAGTTCTCTTCCTTAAGATATTTCCAGTAGTTTTTTAACGATAACGTCATTTGTGAATCACGAAAAAACGGTTCGTTAATAAGGTCGTTTATTGCCTTGAAATGCTGCGTCTCTTCATTATTATCGACGCCCCAGGCGGTAGCTGAAGCGCTAAGCGCGATAAGCGCTGCGGTAACGCGAGTCAGATTCATATGATATCCCAGAGTAGGGCCGCACCCCGTCCTTACCGATTCAGGGTAATAATAAGTGGGCGGCCAAAAAAGCGTGCCGTAAGCGTTATTTTATTTTTCGTCGAGCGCCTTTTTTCCGGCCTCAACGTATTTTAACGAACCGATGTCAGCTACCCGATAGCGGCCGTTCTGATAGGTAATTTTGACTACCGCCGCGTTGGCTAAAGGCTTATTTTTTGCCGGATCGTCAGTCAGGTCGGAGATCATTATCTGCATCGCCGTTCCGGATGAAATCGCCAGAATATTTTTATCACCGCTGGCTTTCGCCTTCGCAAGAATGGTCGCCAGCGCCGCCTGGACGCGACTCTTCACCTGGTCGTAGTTCTCCGCCATCCCCTTGGGATCGGCGCTGGCGAGAGCGTTCTGGCTATCGCGCACCGACAGCGTACCGGCCTTCATCTCCCGGTACAGCGCCGCAGCGTCGGCCAGCCCCAGCTGACGGGCTCCCGCCGCGGCCATATCCCGATTCAGGCCGCCCTCGAACCCGCCGAAGAACGCTTCGCGAAGCCCCACCAGCTCGGTCGGTCGATAGTTGGCGATCCCCGCCTGCGTCAAAATAACCGCCATCGTTTCGCGCTGCCGCCCGGCATCGCTGGTGTAGAAACTGTCGAATTGAATCCCCCTGAGCCCTTCGCCTAAATAACGCGCCACCCGCAATCCGTCCTCGGTTAGCGGGGAGTCGGCCCATCCCTGAACGCGGTCAAAGGTATTAAGCAGCGTTTTCCCATGACGGGCAAAATAGATATTTACCGTATCATCCTCAGCGACCGGTGTTTTATTTTCCGCAGCCGAGGTGACGCTACTGGCAACCACTATTAAAGCTAACAGCCATCTTTTCATGTTATATCCCTTCGTTATCCATACCTGTAATGAAAACAAAAAAACCTACGTTCAATAGCGAAAGTGATGATCACCGCTTCCGCTATCTGACGTAGGTTTTGCCTGTATACACAGTAACAATCCAATTATGGCGACAATATCATCAATGCGGAGTAACGCCACTCTCTTTTATGGGGCAAATTAATAAATGTGATCGCACGCATATCCAGCAGGCTTAGCGCAATATATTTAATCCAATATTCATACATCGACTAATAAGCCCCATACAGAAACATAACCTGCCGCAGAAAATCCCCTGTGGCGAACATCGTTAATAACAGCTTTATTTATTGAAGCCGCTCACAAAAAATAGTCTTTCCCTGGACGATGGCCGCATCCTGGCGTATTTTCGTGGCTATCCGGGATTGTTACTGAACGCAGGCAAAACCTAAGATACTTGTCGCAGCAGCGCTGCGGGCAGGAGTCTTAGGTTTTTTTTTGCGCCCGATTCAGGCCCTTCCATCAAATGCAAGGATACAAAGTGAAAACAATAATCCTCACCGCCGCTCTGCTCTCCACCGTCGCCTTCGCCGCCGAAGCGGCCCGGCCCGCGCTGAAAATACTGATCGTCAACGACGACGGCTGCGAATCGCCGGGCAGCACCTCGCTGCAGGACAAACTGGCAGCCAAAGGCTACGACGTCTGGATGGTCGCCCCCGCCACCAACCAAAGCGGCATAGGTTCCGCCATCACCTTTAAAACCGGCAAGATCTTCGACTTACAAAAGGTCGCCGACAGGCGCTACTGCTTCCCCGGCACCCCGGCGGACGCCGTTGACTTTGGGCTTCGCGGCCTGCTGAAGGACGCTCCGCCGGACCTGGTTATCTCCGGAGTTAACGACGGCCCCAACACCGGCATGGCGCAGGTGAATTCCGGTACCGTCAGCGCAGCCGCCCGCGCCGTGCGCTACGGCATCCCGGCGATTGCCGCCAGCATCGGCTACATCTTTAGCGCAGAGGAGATGAAAAACGGCTGGCCGGCCACGCATCAATACTGGCCGGAGTCGGTCGATTACGTCGTCGGCGTGGTCGATACCCTCAGCGCCAAACGTACCCCGGACGCTCCCGTCTTACCCAAAGGGTCCGGGCTGAGCATTAACTATCCGCCGCTGGCAAAAGCCGAGATCAAAGGCGTGCACTACGTCGATAACGAAGCGTTCCCGACGCCGCAGATCGGCTATGAGCTAACGGCCGATGGCAAGGCGAAACAGACCCTAAACCCGGCGGCGCTCGCTCCAACCCTGGACGACACCGACTCCGGCTGGCTCAACAAGGGCTATATCACCTATACCCTTTTTGACGGCTCGTGGAACGCCCCGCAGTTTACCGCCCGCTACCAGGCGCTGTTAGGCCAGTGACGACCGTCATCACCGCCCGCCCTGGGCGGAAAAAAGCTCGATAGGTTAAAAAACAGCGGAAAAGGAGCACGAAGTGAAGAGGAAGTTATAAATACGGCACTTACCATATTGTTTTTCAATATATAACGTGGTGCTAATGTCTGTACTCAGAAGCTTTCTCTTCTTCCTCGGCGCGGCCTTCGCCTCCGCCGTCGCGGTGCTCTGCCTGTGGATGGACGTGCGGGTCTTTGATAACAATATTGCGGAAATATCGCTCACCGAAATAGTGCAGGAACTGGTGCTGATGACGATCGTGCTGATTCACTTCTGGCTGGCGAAGAGATATACGCTTCTGCGCTACTGTAATATTCTCGTCGGCGGCTTTTTCCTCGCGATGCTGATTCGTGAACTGGATGCGGCCTTCGATCTTATTTCCCACGGTAGCTGGGTCTGGTTTGCCCTGTTCTCCACGCTCTGTACGCTTATTTATCCGCTAATCCATTTCCGTCAGACCCTCGCGCAGCTGGCGCAATATACCCGCACGCCCTGGTACGGGATGATGCTCAGCGGCCTGCTGGCGGTGCTGGTCTTCTCGCGTCTGTTCGGCATGCACGGCCTGTGGTTCGCCATCCTTGCCGAGGATTACGCCCGGGCCGTGAAAAACGCCGTCGAAGAGGGCAGCGAGTCGTTTGGCTATATGCTCTGCCTGACGGCATCAATCGGCTACTACTGCTATTTTCGCTATCTCGCCCGCACTTCGGCAACGGCCAGCGCCTGATCGCGCGCGTCCCCGGGGCAACGCCGCAATGCCCCGGCGGCCCTTAATAGTTCCACTTCGGCCTGGCGACGGTATTCTTCTTCAGTAAATTACGAAACTCTTTCAGATAGGGCTCGTTGCTGCGCCCGCGTTTGCAAATCGCCGAGAACGGCGACTGGAAGCCGAACTCGTTGGGCAGCAGCACCCGCAGCCGGTTCTCCTTGATCCACGGCCAGGCGTAGTGTTCCGGGAGATAGCCGATATATTTCCCCGACAGGATCAGCAGCAGCTGCGCATCGACCGTCTCCACGGTGGCGCTGCCTTTACTGAAACCGCGCCGCCGCAGATCGCTGGTATTCCAGTAGCTGCGGGTCACCAGCGGGCACTGGCTGATGTGCTCTTTATCGAGCTGGCGGCTGAAGAACATCGGGTGCAGGTCGCTGCAGTAGAGCCAGTGCTGCTCGCGATAGAGCGGCTCGCTGATGATGTTATGCACCTGGGAGTTGTAGCTGCCGATAGCCAGATCGATATGGTTGTTGAGCACGCCGTTCAGCTGCTCCGCCGGAGTGCGGATAATCAGTTTGATATGCACGTGGGGAAACTTATCGCTGAAGCTGCGCAGCACCACCGGCAGCGACAGCGCGGTTTCGGTTTCAATCGAGTCGAGCGTCGAGATGCAAATCGTGCCGCTGTGCTCGCCCTTCAGCAGCGCCGACTGGCGTTCCAGCTCGTTCAGCTCGCTTAGCACCCGAATCGCCTGCTGTAAAAACTGCTGCCCTTTCTCGGTCAGCGCAAAGCCGCCGCGCCCGCGCTGGCACAGGCTAAACCCCAGCTGGCCTTCCAGCTGAGACATCGCGTTGCTGATCGCCGACACGGAAATCCCCAGCTCCTGCTGGGCTCTGCCGTAGCTTTCCAGGCGGGCCACCGCCTCAAAAATCTGCAGTTGGCGAATGTTAAGGCTGCCGTCGTTGAGCATGATTAGTTCACCATTAAATGAACTAAGTATTTACAGCAGACGATTTAAAGTCCAGCACATCTTTCGCACTATCACCTTATCGAGCATTTGTGTGTCAGATTCAGGAGCTGAAATGGATAACGTCTTTCATCAACCGCAGGGTGGCAACGAGATGCCGCGTTTCGGCGGCCGCGCAACGATGATGCGACTGCCTTTTATCGAAGATTTACAGGGGCTTGATGCGGCTTTCGTTGGCATCCCGCTGGATATCGGCACGTCGCAGCGCTCCGGCACCCGCTACGGACCGCGCTATATCCGCGCCGAATCGGTGATGATTCGTCCCTACAACATGGCAACCGGCGCGGCGCCTTTTGAATCGCTATCGGTGGCCGATATCGGTGACGTACCGATAAATACCTACAGCCTGCTCAAATCGGTGCAGATCATCGAGGATTACTACACCGGTTTAAATAGTTTTCCGCTCATCCCGCTGACCCTCGGGGGAGACCACACCATCACCCTGCCTATTCTCCGCGCCCTGACCAAAAAACATGGCCCGGTCGGGCTGATTCATGTGGATGCCCACACCGACACCAACGATGACATGTTCGGCGAGAAAATCGCCCACGGCACCACCTTCCGCCGCGCCGTCGAAGAGGGGCTGCTGGATCTTAAACGCGTGGTGCAGATTGGCCAGCGCGCCCAGGGTTACGCCGCCGGCGACTTCCAGTGGGGCGTCGACCAGGGCTTTCGTCTGGTGCAGGCGGAGCAGTGCTGGCACCGGTCGCTGGCGCCGCTAATGGCGGAGGTTCGCCAGCAGATGGGCGCAGGCCCGGTCTATCTCAGCTTCGATATCGACAGCCTCGACCCCATCTGGGCGCCCGGCACCGGCACCCCGGAAGTCGGCGGCCTGACCTCCATTCAGGCGCTGGAGATCGTCCGCGGCTGCCGCGGCCTGAACCTGATTGGCTGCGACCTGGTTGAGGTCTCCCCGCCTTACGATATCAGCGGCAACACCTCCCAGCTGGCGGCCAACCTGCTGTATGAAATGCTCTGCGTCCTGCCGGGCGTGAAATATCCATAGGGGATTCAGAATGCAGCCAACCATGCAGCTCAAGGTTTTTCGCACCCTCTGGGGCGTGACGACCCCGTGGCAACAAACCCTCAGCGAGCTAAAAAGCGTCGGCTGCTGCGGCATCGAGGCGCGGGTCCCGCTGAGCGCCGATGAGCGGCAGACGCTGGCCCGGCGCCTGCAGGAGTCCGAACTGGAGTATATCGCCATCCTCTTCAGCGGCGGCGGCGTGATCCCGGCGCAGGCCGAAACGCCGCTCCAGCATCTGGAGCGCTTAAAAAGCCGCTTTGCAGAGGCAAAGACGCTGAATCCGCGCTTTGTCAATCTGCTGGCCGGCAACGACCGCTGGCCGCTGGCGCAGCAGGTGGATTTTCTCGGCCGGGCCCACGAGCTGGCCGCCGCCAGCGAACTGATCTGCAGCTTTGAAACCCATCGCGCCACCTCGCTGTATAGCCCGTGGCTGACTCTGGAAATTATCCAGCAGCTGCCGCAGCTGCGCTTTACCGCCGATATCAGCCACTGGCTGGTGGTGAGCGAGCGTCTGCTGGATGACCCCTGCGATGATTTCAGCGCCTTTATCGACCGCGTGCACCACGTCCAGGCCCGCGCCGGCTACGACCAGGGGCCGCAGGTGCCGCACCCGGCGGCGCCGGAATATCAGGCCGCGCTGCAGTTTCAGCAGCGCTTCTGGCAGCAGGTCTGGCAGTCGCAGCGCCGGCGCGGGTATCAGCAAACCACGTTGACGCCTGAGTTTGGCCCTGACGGCTATCTGCACCACCTGCCGTTCACCAACGTCCCGGTGGCCGATCTGTGGTCGCTGAATGCATGGATGGCGAAACATGAACAGCAGCATTTCGCCGAGTTTTTATCGCTAACCGAAAAGGATCTGTCGTAATGAGCGTCGCAAAAAGTTCTTTCACTGAGTTACCGACCATCGATATCAGCGATCTGGCCAGCGACAGTCTGGCAAAACGCCAGGCCGTCGCCGACACCATCGGCAAAGCGGCGCGGGAAGTCGGCTTTTTCTACATCACCGGCCACGGCATTGCCCCTGAGCTGATCGCCGGGATCCGCACGGCGGCCAAACGGCTCTTCGCCCTGCCGATGGATCAAAAGATGCAGTACTACATCGGCCACTCCCGCAGCCACAAAGGCTACGTCCCGGAAGGGGAAGAGATCTACGGCTCCGGTAAACCGGACCACAAAGAAGCGTTTGATATTGGCTTTCAGGCCGCGGATGACCACCCGTTTGTGCTGGCCGGCACGCCGCTGATTGGCGCCAACGAGTGGCCGCAGCTGCCCGAGTTTCAGTCCCGGGTGCTGGCCTACTATGAAGCCGTATTTGCCCTCGGCCATCGCCTGTTTGACGCCTTCGCCCTCGCCCTTGGCCTGCCGGAAGGGTATTTCAAGGCGATGGTGACCTGCCCGCCGTCGAAGCTGCGCCTGATCCACTATCCCTTTGACGCCAGCGCCGAAGACGTTCCCGGTATTGGTGCACACACCGATTACGAGTGCTTCACCCTGCTGCTCGCCGACCAGCCGGGCCTTGAGGTGCTGAATGAAGATAGCGCCTGGATCGACGCCCCGCCGGCGAAGAGCGCCGCCGGAGAAGAGGCTTTCGTGATCAATATCGGCGACATGCTGGAAGTGCTAAGCGCTGGCACGTTTGTTGCTACAGCCCACCGTGTCCGCAAGGTGCCGCAGGAGCGCTACTCCTTCCCGCTGTTCTTCGCCTGCGATTACCACACCCTGATCCGCCCGCTGCCCAACTTTTTAACCGCCGGAGAGGCCAGCGACTATCAGGAACTGAGCATTGGCGAGCATATGTGGAGCCAGGCGCTGCAGACCTATCGCTACCTGCGCGAGAAGGTCAACAAAGGCGAGCTGCAGCTCCCGGAACGCGCCCGAGGCACCAACACCTTTGGTCATCTGAAAAAACAAGCCCAGCAAAAAACCGTAACTAACCCGTGAGGATACATGATGAAAAAAACGCTCCATAAGCTCTCGCGCCGTGTGGCTTTGGGCATCGCCGTCGCCGCCTGCTTTTCACCGCTGACCCAGGCGGCAGAACTGCTGACGGATGGCGTATTTAAAGTCGGGATGGAGGTGACCTATCCGCCGTTTGAATCTTACGACAGCAATAACAACATCGTCGGCCTCGACCCGGAATTCGCCGCGCTGATTGCCGAGCAGCTGAAGGCCAAACCGCAGCTGATCGATACCAAATTTACCAGCCTGATCTTAGGGATTGGCAAGAAATACGACGCGGTGATCTCCGGAATGTACATCACGCCGGAGCGCCTTAAACAGGCCGACGCGGTGCCTTACGCCTTATCCGGCGCGTCAATTATCGCCCTGAAGAGCGGCGAGATTCAGCCGAAAACGGAAGACGAACTATGCGGCGTCAAGGTCGGGCTGCAGCAGGGCACCAGCTGGGTCGCCAGCCTGAAAAATCACTCCGACGAGTACTGTCTGAAAAACGGTAAGCCGGCGATTAGCATTCAGGAGTTCCCGACCGCCCCGGAAGTCTCCCAGGCCCTGATATCGAAAAATATTAGCGCGCAGTTAGAGATCGCTCCGGCGGCGCAAATTCTTGTCGATAAGAGCCGCGGGCGGCTGGCGATTAGCTCCACGCGGCTGGTCTATCCCCTGCCGCTGGGGATTTATGTCAGCAAAGGCAATAGCGAACTGGTGGAGGCGATTAAATCGACGTTAGCCACCTTAAAAGCCAACGGCAAATATGACGCCATCATCAAAAAATACAATTTAGAACGCATCGATTAAATACGATCAAGCCAATGCGCAACAGGAGTCGGTATGGAGTTCGATTGGGGATACTTTTTCTCGTTATTTAGCATTGGGGCATTCTGGCAGGCGTGCGTTACCGTCATCGTCGTCAGTTCATTGTCGTGGTTTATTGGCCTGGTATTAGGTTTTCTTTTAGCCTGCGCGAAGCTCTCCGGCCCGCGCTGGCTGAAGGTTCCCGTCGAACTCTATATTTGGTTTTTCCGCAGCGTGCCGCTAATGGTGCTGCTGGTGTTTGTCTATAACCTGCCGCAGCTGTTTCCGGCCACCCAGCCGCTGCTCGGCATTCCGTTTATTGCCGGCCTGGTCTCGATGACCGTCACCGAGGCGGCCTATATGGCGGAAATTCATCGCGGCGGTTTAATTTCAGTGGCGAAAGGACAAAGCGAAGCCGGCCACGCCTTAAGCTTCAGCTTTATCGGCATTCAGCGCCTGATTATTATCCCGCAGGCGTTCCGCATCTCGCTGCCCACGATGATTAATGAATACATCACCATCATTAAACTCAGCTCGATTTTGTCGGTGATCTCTTTACCGGAACTGCTGCTCACCGGCCAGCGGCTGTACGCGCAGAACTTCCTCGTGATGGAGACGCTGCTGGCGGTGGCGGTGTACTACGTAATGGTGGTGACGGTATTTACCTGGCTGTTCCGGGCGCTGGAAAACCGGCTCGATATTCAGCAAAAGCGCCCGCAAACCTTCAACGACGCCGAATGCGAGACCCTGCGCCAGAGCCTGAAAGCGCCGCCGCAGGCGGCGAAAGCCGAACCCGCCAGCGGCAACCCGCCGGCTCTCGATCTGCGGGCGATCGAAAAATCCTGGGGCCAGCATCAGGTGCTGAAAGGCATCGATCTGAAGGTCGATAACGGCGAGGTCATCAGCATCATCGGGCCATCCGGGTCGGGCAAAACCACCCTGATCCGCACCATCAACGCCCTGGAAAGCATCGATGGCGGGGAAATCATTCTCTACGGCGAAGATTACCTGAAAGGCGCGGCGATCGTCGATAAGCCGCAGATGCGCGCCGGCGTGCGCCGTATCGGCATGGTTTTCCAGGGCTTCAACCTGTTTCCTCACCGGTCGGTGCTCGACAACGTCATGCTCGCCCCGCTGTATCACAAGCTGGTCGATCGCCGCGTGGCAAAAGAGCAGGCCCTCTATCTGCTGGACCGCGTCGGGCTGCTGGCCCACGCCGAAAAATACCCCTGGCAGCTCTCCGGCGGCCAGCAGCAGCGCGTTGCCATCGCCAGGGCGCTGGCCTTAAAACCGGACATCATGCTGTTTGACGAACCGACCTCGGCGCTGGACCCGGAGCTGGTTGGTGAGGTGCTGAAGGTGATTCAGTCTCTCGCCCGCGAAGGGATGACGATGCTGATCGTGACCCATGAGATGGACTTCGCGTTATCCATTTCCGACCGGGTGGTGATGATGGAAAACGGCGTGGTGGTGAGCGATGTGCCTCCCCGGCGCATTCGCGACGGCGCCAGCGATCCGGCACTGACCCGCATCCGTGAATTTATGGGAGTACAATAAATGGCTACTGAACGTGAACTGCGCCAGGATCTGGCCGCCGCCTACCGCCTGGCGGCGCTGTTTGGCTGGGAAGATACGCTCTATACCCACTTTTCGGTGCGCCTGCCGGGCGACGGCGAACCGCGGTTTCTGATTAACCCGTTCGGCATGATGTTCGATGAAGTGACCGCCAGCAATCTGATTGTCGTCGATATGCAGGGCAAGGTGGTGGAAGGCCACGCCCCGGCTAACTCGGCCGGTTTTACCATCCACAGCGCGGTGCATATGGCGCGGGAGGATGCCCACTGCGTGATCCACACCCATACGCTGCCGGGGATGGCGGTCGCCGCCTGTCAGGATGGCCTGCTGCAGCTTAACCAGATCAGCACCGAATTTTATCAGCGCGTCGGCTATCACCCGTATGAAGGCGTGGCGTTTGACCTCGACGAACGCGAACGTATTCAGCGCTCGCTCGGGGATAATATCGCCATGATTTTGCAGAGCCACGGGCTGCTGTCGGTCGGGCGCAGAGTCGCCGATGCGTTTTGCATCATGTACTACCTCAACCGCGCCTGCGAAATTCAGATGGCCGCCGCCCAGCTCGCCCAGCTCAGCCCGATTCACCTCATCCCGGCGCACCTGAGCCAGCACGCCTGCGAACAGCTGATGGGCGTGGAGCACGAGCGCCAGCAGGTCTGGCAGGCGTGGCTGCGCCGCCTTAACCGCCTCGACACCTCTTATAAAGACTAACGCCTATGCCGAACCTGACTATCGTTGTCGACTGCAACGACCCAAACTACGCCCGCGAGATTTGCGACGCGCTGCAGCTTTTTCCCCACGTGACGGCGGTCCTGCCCGACCATCCGGCGGCAGGTCGCGCGGAGTATGCCAGCTGCTGGTTTCCCGACCCTCAGCTGCTGGCCCGCTCGCCGGAGCTAAAACTCATCCAGGCCGCTTCGGCCGGGGTCGACCATCTTCCCGAAGAGGTGTTCGCCAGCCAGGTTCCGCTATGCCGGGTGGTGGATGAAGATTTTCGTCACGGGATGTTCGAATATGCGCTGTGGGGCGTGCTGTGGTTTCAGCGCCACTTTGACCGCGCGCTGGCGCATCAGCGCGAGCGGGTGTGGCAGGCCTACCCGCAGCGGGCCGCCGGCGATTTTCGCGTCGGGGTGATGGGGCTCGGTGAAATCGGCGGCTACATCGCCGCTCGCCTTGCCGGGCTGGGGTACTGCGTCTCCGGCTGGGCGCGAAGCGAAAAGCGCCTGGCGGGCGTGCGCTGCTACCACGGCGATGCGCAGGCCGCTGATTTCCTGGGCGAACTGGACGCGCTGATCAACGTGCTGCCGCTCACCGAGCAGACCCGCGGCATCCTCGCGCAGCCTCTGCTCGACCAGCTCCCGGCCGGAGCGGTGCTGATCAACTGCGGACGCGGCGAGCATATGGTGAATCACGATGTGCTGCAGGCGCTGGACAGCGGCCGGCTGGCGGGCGCGGTGCTGGACGTCTTCCCCGTCGAACCGCTGCCGGACGCCGATCCGCTGTGGTCGCATCCGCGGGTGGTCATCACTCCGCATATCGCCTCCATCGCCCCGGCGCAGGTGATCGCTCGCCAGCTGCTGGAAAATATTCAGCGCCTGCAGCAGGCGCTGCCGCTGAAAAATCTGGTCAATAAACAGATGGGCTATTAACACCTTGCAACCTCTGTCTCCGCCCGGTGCGGGCGTCAGCTGCTACGCTTAATGGTCTGTTGCTCACACAATAAGGCCAAGGTTATGAAGATTGATTTATCGGGGAAAGTCGCGCTGGTCACCGCCTCCACGGCAGGCATTGGTTTTGCTATCGCCAAAGGGCTGGCGGCCAGCGGCGCGGAGGTGGTAATTAACGGGCGCAGCGAACGCAGCGTTAACGCGGCCATCTCCCGCTTACAAAACGAAGTTCCTGGCGCCAGAACGCGTCCGGCGGTCGCCGATCTGAGCGGCGCGCAGGGCGTGAATCAGCTGCTGCAGGCGCTGGTCGGCATCGATATTCTGGTCAACAACGCCGGCATCTATGGCCCGCAGGATTTCTATGAAACCGATGACGAGACCTGGGAAAACTACTGGCAGACCAACGTGATGTCCGGCGTGCGCCTGGCGCGCGCCCTGCTGCCGGCGATGGTGCAAAAAGGCTGGGGCCGGGTGGTGTTTATCTCTTCGGAATCGGCGCGCAACATTCCGGCGGACATGATTCACTACGGGGTGACCAAAACCGCCCAGCTGTCGCTGGCGCGCGGGCTGGCGAAATACGTCGCCGGCAGCGGCGTCACCGTCAACAGCGTGCTGCCTGGCCCCACCCTTTCCGACGGCTTTGCCGAAATGATGAAAGAAGAAGTCGCCAGGACCGGGAAACCGCTGGAGCAGCTGGCGAAAGAGTTTGTCATGGCCCATCGCCCCGCGTCGGTGATTCAGCGCGCGGCATCGGTGGAAGAGGTGGCGAATATGGTGGTGTACGTCTGCTCGACCCAGGCCTCGGCGACCTCGGGTGCGGCGCTGCGCGTTGACGGCGGCGTGGTGGACGATATCGTCTGATAACGCGACGCCCGTCCGCCGGCTAGCGGTCGGGCGTTTTTGACGACTCTTTTACGGTGGTCATTTCGTACTTACCCTCAGGATCCATCGCGTTGACCGCTTTTTGCAGCTCCGCCAGCGCAAACTTGAGGGAAGCAACCTCCTCTCGCAGCGCCTGCACTTCCTGTTCCTGAGTGGTACCCCGGCTGGTTTTGGGGAACGCTTCGAAGACGTCCTCTTCGAAAAACATACGAACCTGACGATTATCAACGTTGACCAGCTGGTACTTCAGCCGGCCGCTGTTGATCGCGTTATAGATAGTTTTACGACTCACCATCGCTAACTCTATGACGTCGCTGATTCGTAACATCTTGTCCCTCTTCGCTTCCGGCATCACCGTATTGAGCTCATCAATTTATCTTACTGCGTGACGATGGCATCGGTGAACACTTTTGCAATCTCCTCTGGCGTCATTTTAACGATTTCGTTAACGCGATCGCTATCGGCCAGTAAGGCGAACAAGGATTGAATAATTGCCACCTTTTCGCAAGTTTTATCAATTGCCATCATCACCACGATCTGCGGAACTACCGCCTCCTCAGGCTCATCGGTACGCTGGAACTCGACGCCCGCGAGGTTGATGCCGATGGCAAAACCGGTGCGGTTGACGTGCTCAAACTCGGTATGCGGGATGGCGACGCTGTGGGTCTCCATAAAAATCCCCGTCGGATAGACCTTTTCCCGCTCCAGCACCCCTTCGCTAAAGCTCGGCTTGACCAAACCATCGGCCTGCAGGCTTGCCGCCAGGCGGGTCAGCAACGCCATCCGGCTGACCGCCTCGGTGAACTTCACCACGCGCTGTGCGCTAAACATCATTTGCCCACCTCTGCGTTCGCTTCAGCTATCTGCCCGTTTTCCTGCGCCAGCTTGCGGCGGTTCCACAGCACCAGGGCGATGGTGCACAGGGTCAGGATCCCCACGCCAATCTCTTTTAAATGGAAGCTCTGGATGATAGCCCACGGCAGCATCGCTCCGGCGTAATCCACGCTGCTGATGCTGGTGGTACCCTGCGGCAGAGAGAAGCCGGTACTCACCGCCGTGCTGGTGACGATCGGCGCCAGGTTGGTGCCGATCAGCAGCGCCAGGCTGAGCGTCAGCAGACCGGTAAGCAGCGTGCGGAACATATCGCCACGGCACACCGCGGTAACCAGCACAAAGGCAAACGGCAGACCGGTTAACGAGGCGAAGGGCAGGAACTGGTTGCCCGGAATAATCGCCGCCAGCACCAGCATAATGGGGATCATCAGCATCGATACCGACAGCGTCACCGGATGACCAACGCTGACCGCCGAGTCGAGACCAATGGCGATTTTACCGAACGAGCCGGCGCGCGACTGGGCAATTTCCTGAATACGCTCGCTGATCGGATAGACCCCTTCCATCAGCATTTTAGCCATTCGCGGAATAATGGTCATCACCGCCGCCATAGTAATCGCCGTTTGTAAAATGGCCTTCACTTCAATACCGGCAATAATTCCCAGCAGCGCCCCGATAATTGCGCCAAGCGATGCCGGATCGCCGAGAATAGATAGCCTTTTCTGAATAACCTCGGTATCAATTTTAATATCGCGAATCACCGGAATACGATCGACAATCGCATTGACCAGCCATGCCGCCGGAACAAATGATGCGGAGAAACCGTGCGGCACGGAAATAGACGGCAGGTTCAGGTATTTTTCGACATCGCCGCTGGTACGGTCGGCAATAACCATCGTGATAATACAGTTAATCGCAGCTGCGAAAATACCCAGCCAGAGGCTATCGGTAATAATCGTGACCAGCGAACCGGTAAACGCGTGGTGCCACAGGTTCCAGATATCGACGTTCAGCACCCGGGTGGTTTTGCTGTACAGCATCAGCACGTTAATAGCCACGCACACCGGAATGACCAGGGCGCCGACCCGCGTCCCCATTGCCACCGCCGCCGCAGCGGGCCAGCCCACGTCCAGCACGGTGAGGTTCAGGCCAAAGCGTTCCACCAGCGCGTGGCTGACCGGCGTCAGGGAGTCGATCATCAGATTAACGGTAATGCTTAATCCGATAAAACCAATCCCCACCATTAAACCAGCTTTAAGGGCTTTGCTGAGCGACAGACGTAATATCAGTCCGAGGATCATAAATATTAGCGGCATCATCACTGAAGCGCCCAGGCCCACAATATAATCAACAATAAACATGGCTTAACCCTCGGCGAGAATTAATTCTTTCACGCTGCTGAAAACTTTATCGGTGCCCATGCCGGTCAACAGCGGCAGAGCGTTAATAACCGGAACGGAAAGCGCAACGGGTGAAGTCGAGACAATAAAATCAATATCATCACGCGTTTTAGCTTCCGCCACGGTGCCCTGCGAAATACGCACCTTGTCGAGGAGATTTTCTTTTTTCAGGAACTCCTGCAGCTTGTTTAATGCAACGGTGCTGGTTGCTACGCCAGCGCCACAACAAATCATCATGTGTTTCATGAGTATTCCTCTCCGTTTTGGTTGAGAGGATTAAATCATGACGGCGGGTTAAGAATTGTGATCAGTGTGTAATTTTACACACTGAGTACACATAGAATGAGATTAAACACATAACACATTGATAGTAATTAATATTTATTTAAAGCGTCTCTTCTACCCCTTCACGCCGGTGGCCTGGATATAGCGCTGGGGCGAAACGCCCAGCTTTTTGCGAAACATGGCGATAAACGCGCTGGCGCTGGCGTAGCCCAGATCGTTTGCCAGGGTGCTCACCGCCACGCCGCGGGCCAGATTACACACCGCCTCCAGCAGGCGAATTTGCTGGCGCCATTCGGAAAAACTCAAATGCGTCTCTTCGCGAAACAGCCGCGCCAGGGTCCGCTCGCTGGCCCCTACCTTTTGCCCCCACCAGGCAAGGGTCGCCGCGTGATCCAGCTCGCGACAAAGCGTATCGCACACCTGACGCACCCGGCGGTCGCTGGGCAGCGTCACGTGGCACAGGGCGCAGGCAGGCAAACGCGCAAGCTCGTCGCTCAGCAGGGCGTAAACCAACGCCTGCCGCTCCGCCGTCAGCCCCTCTTCGAAGCCAGCGGCGATAAGCGCTTGCAGCAGCGGCGTAGCGGACAGGCCGCGGCAGCGGTCGCCGAACTGTCGGGACGCCGGAGGCGTTAAATAGAGATTTTGCGTTACCACGTGGTCAACCGCCTGCAGGCCGTGCGGCAGGCCGCCAGGCAGCCAGATGGCGCGCCCCGGCGACAGCAGCCAGATATGCTGCGGGGTAACAATTTTCGCCACCCCGCGCAGCGGGTAGATCAGCTGCCCCTGTTCATGTTGATGAACCGGCTCTTCGCTGCCCGGGGTGTACTTCAGCTGGCGCAGCCCTTCAATCGCATGCTGGGTTGTCATCTTCACCTGCCCTTTGTCTGATTCTCACCATTTGTGCTTACTGCTGCGTTTAGAGACAACTTTTGTCCGAATGGCGACATCCAGGTGACCAGTGGCGCCATTCTGCCACGGACGGTCTTCTCTTTTAAAGGTGAATAATTATCATTTCCATCCAATTCTAATAACAGTCGGAAATGCTATGAGACAGATTGGCAAGCTTTTCAGGGATAAACCGTTGAAAGTACTGGCATGTACGATCATCGCAGGATACAGCGGACAGGCCTTCACTGCGGATAACGGGCAGGATAGCACAAAAGAACAGACGATGGTGGTCACCGCCGCTCCCGACGTCCAGGGGCAGGATGACGAAAGCAATATCGTCCCCCATAGCGCGACGGCGGCCAGCAAATCCAGCCAGCTGATTAGCCGCACCGCGCAAAGTATTGCGGTCGTCACCCAGGCGCAAATTGAGGCCCAGGCGGCGAAAACGATCCCGGAAGCGCTGCGCTACGTCTCCGGCGTCTCGTCGGAAAGCTCCGGACCGGATACCCGTTTCGACACCATTATGGTGCGCGGATTTGAAGCCGATGAGTATCTCGACGGCCTGCGTCTGCCGCGCGAAGCCTGGTGGAGCCGGCCGGCGTGGGACCCGTTCCTGCTGTCGCGCATCGAAGTCGTCAAAGGCCCGGCCTCGGTGCTTTACGGCCAGGCTAACCCCGGCGGGATCGTCAACATGGTCAGCAAGACCCCGCAGGCCGAACCCGGCGGCCAGGTGTACGTCACCGCCGGCAACAATAACCTGTTTGGTACCGGCTTCGACGCGACCGGGCCGCTGAATGATGATAAAACCCTGCTGGGCCGCGTCGCGGGCACCTTTTTCGATACCGAAACCCAGGTCGATCACACCCGCTATCAGCACTATGCCATCGCCCCGTCGTTAACCTGGCAGCCGAGCGATCGCACCAGCCTGACGCTCCTGGCGCAGCTGCGCAAGGACCCGGACAGCGGTTTCTACAACCAGATGCCGGTCTCCGGCACGCTGACGCATAATCCGAACGGCCAAATATCCTCCAGCTTCTACGGCGGCCAGCCCGGCTTCGATAAATACGAGCGCAAGCAGGGCAGCATCGGCTATCAGTTCCGCCACGACTTCAACGATACGGTCACCTTCCGCCAGAACCTGCGCTATATCAGCAGCACCGGCGACTACCTGATGGTCTATCCGTGGGGCGCGCACGCCGACGCGCCGCTGATTGACCGCTACTCGATGAACCTGAAAGAGACGATGGTCAACTTCGCGGTGGATAACCAGGCGGAGTTCCATCTGCAAACCGGCCCGCTGAAGCACACCCTGCTGGCCGGTATTGACCGCATGCACAGCTCGGTGCGCAGCCAGTCCGGCTACGGCGACGCCAGCCCGATCAACTATCGCGATCCGGACTACAGCACCCCGGTGGAAAAGCCGCCTTTCGACAGCAGCACCCACTCGACGATGGATCAGACCGGCCTCTATTTGCAGGATCAGCTGGAGTGGAACAGCTGGATCATGAGCCTTGCCGGGCGCTACGACGCGGCGAAAACCAAAAGCACCAACCTGATCACCGACGCGCGCAGCGAGCGTAACGACTACGCCACCACCGGCCGCGCCGGGCTGCTCTACCACTTCGATAACGGCCTCGCGCCCTACGTCAGCTACTCCACGTCGTTCGTGCCGAGCAGCAGCAGCGATTTCTACGGACGCGCCTTTAAGCCCACCGAAGGTAAGCAGTCGGAGATTGGCCTGAAGTACGATCCGGTCGGCCTCGACGCCCTGTTTATCCTCGCGCTGTTTAACCTGCGCGAAACCAACGTCGCTACGCCCGATCCCGATCACGCCAACTTCAGCGTGCAGACCGGCGAGATCCGCTCCCGGGGGATCGAGCTGGACGGGAAAATCAACATCACCCCGGCCTGGTCGGTGCTGGCATCCTGGGCCTTAACCGATCCGCAGGTCACCAGCGCCAACGACGGCAGCGAAGGCAAGCATCCGGTAGGGATTGCCCGCAACAGCGCCAAACTGTGGACGCAATATGCGCTCAGCGGCCCGCTGGACGGCTTCTCAATCGGCGGCGGCGTGCGCTACGTCGGCAGCAGCTACGCCACCACCGATAACAGCCTGAAGGTCCCGGCCGCCACGGTGTACGATGCGCGATTGGGCTATCAGTGGCGCGAGTGGGGCGTGGCGCTTAACGCCGCCAACCTGACCAACAAAACCTATCTCGCCTCCTGCCAGGATAACGGCTGCGAATATGCGATGAAGCGCCAGCTGGTAGCCACCGTGAACTACAAGTGGTAACCATGCTTTCACGACGCAGGTTGTTAACCGCCGCTCTGCTGGCCCCCGCGCTGTCGTGGGCCAGCGGTACGCCGGTGCCGCAACGGCTGGCGGTGCTGGACTGGGGGCTGGCGGAGACGATCCTCGCCCTCGGCGTGACGCCGGCCGGCGTTTCGGCGCCGGCGTGGTATCGCAAACTGATCCCTACCCCCGCCCTGCCGCAGACGGTGCAGGACCTGGGGCTGCTGTTTCAGCCGAACCTCGAAACCCTCTACGCGCTGCGTCCTGACCGCATTGTGGTCACTCCCCAGCACGTCCTGCTCAAGCCAGCCCTCGAAAAGATAGCCCCGATCCTGACGCTTCCCGCCCACGGGCTGGGCGCGTTTATCGAATCCACGCGCCGGCTCGGCGCCACGCTGCAGCGCCAGGCGCAGGCGGAGAGCCTGCTCGCCCGCCTGCATCAGCAAATCGCCCGCGCCCGCGGCTACGCGCAAACCCTGCGCCAGCCGGTGATATTCGCCGCCCCGGTCGATGCCCTGCACCTGCAGCTCTATACCAGCGGCAGCCTGCCGGGCGACGTGCTGGCGGCCTGCGGCATGCGCAACGGCTGGCCCGGCGGCGGCGGGGCGGAGGGGAACGTGCTGATGGAGCTAACCCGCATCGCCACCCTCGACGCGCGGCTGATCCTGCTGGTGGCCGAAGATCGGCGCGACGCGGTGGCCCGCTGGCGGCAAAGCTCGCTCTGGCTGCGCCTGCCGCTGACCTCACGTTACCCGATCGGGCTGATCGAGCAGCCCATCAGCGACGCCGGGGCGCTGATCACCGCCGGGCGTTTTGCCGATATTTTCAGCCAGCTGATGGCGGGGTGGCGCGATGCCTGAATCCTTTTCCCGCCGCCTGTCGTGGGGCGTTATCGCCATCCTGTGGCTGATTTCCCTGCTGCTGGCGGTCAGCGACGTACTGCATCAGGGCGGATTTCATGCGCTGTTCAGCGCGCAAAACGCGCAGCCGACGGCGATTATCCTGCACGGCATGTGGCTCCCGCGTCAGGGAATGGCCATCGTCAGCGGCGCAACGCTCGGGCTGTGCGGCTGGCTGATGCAGCGCGCGCTGCGCAATCCGCTGGCGGAGCCGATGACCCTCGGCCTGACCTCGGGAGCGACCCTGGCGATGGGGCTGGCGTCGCTGTGGCTGCCGACGCTAACGGGCGGGCCGCGGATGGCGGTGATTATCGGCGGCGAGCTGGCGGCGCTGCTGCTGGTGCTGCTGCTGAGCTGGCGCCAGCGCCTCTCCCCGCTGGTGATGATTCAGGCCGGCATGATGATCAACCTGTGGTGCGGCGCGCTGACGATGCTGATCGCTATCGTCAACGACCGCTTTCTGCTGACCGTCCTGATGTGGGGCGGCGGCTCTCTGGCGCAGGAAGATGGTCATCTGCTGCTGACGCTGCTGCCGTGGCTGGCGCTGTGCATGCTCCTGCTGGCCCTGCTGTTCCGCCCGCTGGAGCTGCTGCAGCTGCCGGAAACGATGGTCAGCGGCCTCGGCGCCTCGCCGCTGCGCATTCGCGGCGCCGCGGTCGCGCTGGCGCTGGCGATGAGCGCGCTGATTATCAATGCCGTCGGGGTGATTGGCTTTCTCGGCCTCGCCGCGCCGCACCTTGCGCGCTTTGGCGGCGCCCGCACGTCGCGCCAGCTGATGCTGCATAGCGCGCTGACCGGCGCCGGCCTGCTGTGGTTTACCGACCTCTGCGTGTCAAAGGTTTCTCTGTTCAACGGCCAGCTGCTGCCGGTGGGGATGCTGACCGCGCTAACCGGCGGGCCGCTGCTGATCCTGCTGGCGCGCCACGCCCGCCAGCACGGGATTGATACCTCCCCGCCGCCGCTGGTTTCGGCGCGCTCCGCCGGCCGCTGGGTGCCGTGGGCGGCGGCTCTGACGCTGGCGGCGGCAATAGTGATTTCGCTGTTCCTCGGCCACGGGCTAAGCCACTGGCACTGGGCAACCCGCGGCGAACTGGCGCAGCTGCTGCCGCTGCGGATACCTCGGCTGCTGGCGGCCATCAGCGCCGGCGCCCTGCTGGCCGCAGCGGGCGTCCTGATGCAGCGGGTCAGCGGCAACCCGCTGGCCAGCCCGGAAGTGCTGGGCATCGGCGGCGGCGCGGCGATGGGAGTAACGGTCTATATTCTGCTGTTCCCCGCTCAGGGAAGCGGTTTTCTGCTGCTCAGCAGCCTGGCCGGGGCGCTCATCAGCCTGCTGCTGACGATGTGGAATAGCCGCCGCAGCGCCTTTAATCCGCAGCGGGTATTGCTCAACGGCCTGGCGCTGAACGCCCTTTGTCAGGCGGCGGTGAGCATCGTGATGCTCAACAACCTTGCCGCCAGCTCGATACTGCTGCCGCTGATGACCGGCAGCACCTACTACATCAGCGCCCCGCTGGCTCAGGTTTTATTTATCGCCACCCTGATCCTGCTGGCTCTGACGCCGCTGTTTCGCCGCTGGCTGGTACTGCTACCGCTGGGCAGCGTCGCCGGCTCGCTGGGCGTTTCCCTGCCCCGTGCCCGCCTGGGCGTGCTGGCGCTGGCGGCGGTCATGACCGGGCTGGCGACCCTGCTGGTGGGCCCGGTGTCGTTTATTGGCCTGCTGGGGCCGCATCTGGCGCGCCGGCTCGGGGTCAAGGGGCCGCTGGCTCAGCTGTACGCCGCGGCGCTGCTGTCGGCGGGCATTATGACGGTCGCCGACTGGCTAGGGCGCAATGCGCTCTATCCGCGCCAGCTGCCGGTTGGGCTGGTGGCATCGCTTATCGGCGTTCCGCTGCTGGTCTGGCCGCTGATCCGCTCCAGGGCCCATCGTCAATCCGCATAACGCGTTGTGAGCAATGAATAAGGAATTTCGCATGTCGGTGTTGTTGATTTTATTTCGAATGGTCGGCGGCTGGCTGCTGCTGGCGGTGGTCGCCGGGCTGATTAGCGGTTTTAGCAACGCCTCGCTGCTGGCCATGATTAACCACAGCCTGACGCTGCCGCAGACCGAGCGCTGGCTCGGGCCCGGCGTCCAGTTTGCGCTGCTGGCGCTGCTGATGCTGGCAGCCCGCGTGATCTCGCAGACTACCTTTATGTATCTCGGCCAGAAGGTGAAAGCCCGCCTGCGCGGCGAGCTGACCCGGCAGGTCAGCGAAACCCGCTGGCTGCAGCTGGAGAAGTCCGGGATGAGCAAAACGATATCGGTGCTCACCCAGGACCTCGACACCCTGGTGGTGTTTTTCGTCAGCCTGCCCAACCTGTTCATCTACGGCGCGGTGATCGCCGGCTGCCTGGTTTATCTCGCCACCCTCTCCGCCAGCGTCCTCGGGCTGGCGCTGGCGGCAATCGCCCTCGGCAGCCTCGGCTATCGCGCCGCGCACGGTCGGGCGATGGGGCTGCTGCGCCAGTCGCGGCAGCGGGAAGATACCCTGATTCAGCAGTGCAAAAAGCTGTTCGACGGCGGACGCGAATATCGGCTTAACGCCGACCGTCGCCGTCGGTTTGTCTCCGGCGAGCTGGCCGATAATATCGAGGCCGTGCGCCGGCAGCGTACCCGCGGCTACGTGCTGTACGGACTCGCCACCAGCTGGGGCAGCATTTTGTTCTTTGCCTTTATCGGCCTGGTGCTGTTCGGCCTGCGCGATCTGCTGCTGCTGGAGCCGGCGACCATCACCGGCTACGTCATGATATTTCTGTATATGATTGTGCCGGTGGAGGGTGTGCTGTCGTCGCTGCCGACCCTCGCCAGCGCCAGGGTCGCGCTGCAGCGGGTGCAGCAGCTGCGCGACGATCTGCCGCCGGAGCAGCCGCAGCGCCCCTTGCCTGTTGAACCCTTTCGCTCCCTGGCGCTGGAAGAGATCCGCTATCGGTACCAGGGCGAAGATGGGGAGCGCTTCACCCTCGGCCCGCTCGATATGCGCTTCTCCCCGGGCGAGCTGGTGTTTATCGTCGGCGGCAACGGCAGCGGTAAAACCACCCTCGCTAACCTGCTGGTGGGACTCTATCCGCCGGATAGCGGCGCGATTGTGCTTAACGGCCGCGCCGTCGCCGGCGACCAGCAGGAGGGCTATCGCCAGCTATTCTCGGCGGTATTTAACGACTTTTTCCTTTTCGACGACGTGGCGTTTGTCCACGAGCGCACGGCGGAGCAGGTTAACCATCTGCTGCAGTTCCTGAAGCTGCAGCACAAGGTCCGTTTTACCGAGGGACGGTTCTCAACCACCGCCCTGTCGCAGGGACAGCGCAAGCGGCTGGCGCTGCTGCAGGCGTGGCTTGAGGAGCGCCCGCTGTACCTGTTCGACGAGTGGGCGGCCGATCAGGACCCGGAGTTTAAGGCGGTGTTTTATCTTGAGCTCCTGCCGATGCTGAAGGCCGAGGGCAAAACCATCGTCGCCATCACCCACGACGATCGCTACTTCCACCTCGCGGACCGCATTATCAAGCTGGAGTCGGGGCGGATCGTATAGGTGCCTCAGGGTTGGCGCTTAGCACGCGCGCCGATAAGCAGCGCCGCCAGCGCCGCCATCACCGGAACCAGCGAGCCCCAAAGTACGGCGTTCCAGCCGAAGAGATTCATCAGCGCGCCGGAGGCGAAGGCCCCCACCATCATCACGCCGAAGACGATAAAGTCGTTCAGCGACTGCACCTGGGTTTTCTCTTCCGGACGATGGAAATCCATAATCTGCGTCGAGGCGCCGGTGAAACCGAAGTTCCAGCCGATGCCCAGCAGAATGAGCGATATCCAGTAGTGCATCACCTCGGTCCCGGCCAGCCCAACCAGTACCGACAGCGCGAGAAGAGCCAGCCCCGCCTCATTAATTCGCCCGGCGCCAAAGCGGGCGATCAGCCTGCCGGTAAAAAAGCCGGGGCCGTACATCGCCACCACGTGCCACTGAATGCCGAGGTTCGACGCCTGCTGTGAAATCCCGTGCAGGTGCATGGAGAGCGGCGCGGCGGTCATCAGGAAGTTCATCACCATGTAGGCCACCGCCCCGCTGAATACCGTGCGGGCGAAACCCGGCTGGCGCACGATCTCCCCGAGCGGGCGGCCGCCGCTCCGCGCCTGGGCCACCGGCTCTGCGGACTTGACCCCCAGCAGCACCAGCGCTGAAACCGCCGCCACCGCGCCCTGGGCAATAAAGGTCATGGCGAAGGTATGCGCCGGCCACAGGTCCATCGTGCCGGTCACCAGCATCGGGCCGATCACCCCGGCGGCCACGCCGCCGCCCATTACCAGCGACAGCGCCCGGGCGCGGCGCTCAACGCCGACGCCGTCCGTGGCGGCAAAACGAAACGAGACCGCCACCGCCGCGTAGGCTCCGCCCAAAAATGCCGCCACGCAGAAGAGCCAGAATGCGCCGAGCACCACCGCCAGAGCGGCCAGCAGGCCGGTCAGGACCCCGGCGCCGGTTCCCAGCATAAAGACCGCCTGGCGCCCGCGCTTTCTGGCAAGAAAGCCAAAGGGTAAAATGCAGGCCGCCATCCCGAGGACAAAAATGGCGATCGGCAGCGTGGCAAGGGTGCTATCGGGGGCAATGGCGTTGCCGACAATCGCCCCGGTGGCGTAAAAGACCACCGAGTTGGCCCCCGCCAGCGCCTGAGCCGTAGCCAGACGGATAATATTGTTGTTTTGCTGCCTGACGGGCAGGGTTATCTCAGCGTTCATAAATTTTCGTTATCCGGTTTCGATGCGGCCGCAGCACGCCTGCGCGGCGGGTAAAACAGTCACTTTACCCGGCAACGAGACAATCGCCAGCGCCTATTCGTGAATTTTCCACTTCTGCTTGAGCACATTTTTATCCTGGCTATCCAGCCAGCGGTTGACCTTCTCCAGCAGCGGCTGATTATCCTTTTTCATCATGTACACCTTAAAACTGGCGGTTCCCGGGAAGGGCCGTTCGTTGGCGACGCAAAAGACGCCGGGCTCTTTATTCTGGTAATAGATGCCCTCAATCAGGTCGGTCACCATCATATCGGCGGTTTTCTGCCGCAGCGCTTCCAGGTTATCAACGTTGTTTTTCACCCGGATAATCTGCGCATGTTTAATATGCGCATCAACATAGCTTTGATTGGTACCGCCGGGGTTCACAATCACCTTCACGTTCGGCCGATCGATTTTTTCGAGGCTCCCCAGCGCCGGCGCGGCCATGCAGCTGGCGAGGGCAATTTTGCCGTTGGCGACCACCGGATGGCTGAGGGCGAAATCTTTGGCCCGCTCCGGCGTTTCGGTGACGCCACCCATGGCGATATCAAACTTATCGGCCTGCAGATCGCCCGACAGAGTCGGCCAGCTGGTCTGCACGAACGTCACCTTAAGGCCCAGCTTCTCGCCAAGATCTTTTGCCATATCAACGTCATAACCGAGCAGCTCGCCGACGCCATTATGAAACGCCAGCGGGGCGTAATCTCCCGGCACGCCGACCTTCAGCTCGCCGCTTTGCTGAATTGTTTGCATATCACGTGCCAGGCTGCTGCAGGCAATGCTCGCCAGCGCCAGGGCAATACAAACCTTAATCTTCATACAATCATCCTTATTAATTAGTCAGTTATGTTAATTCTTCACGCCTGATGTCCGCCGGTTTTCTTTTTTCGTTAACGGGCATTAATGATAATTTTGTTAACCATATGTTTTCTTTTTGTGATGCACAACCAGGAAATGTTGCACCTTCTTTGTGCATATTTTGGCGAAAATCTACGCTCATAGTTCGCCTGCCTCCACTCTTTTCCCCGTAATACCGCAAACGACGGTGTTCCGTAATAGATGGCATGCATCGTGCTTTGTTAGCTGAGTAACAGCGGAATGGTTTATGAGAGCCAAATATCACCGGGGGGTAAGGATGAACGATAATAGCGATGGGCTGTTTCGCACCATTGAGGCGACCTTTAGCCAGCTGACGCCTAGCGAAAAGCGCATCGGCAGCTGGCTGCTGAGCCATCGCCAGCATATCCCCTTTGAGACCGCTGACAGCATTGCCCAGGCGACCGGTACCAGCGGGATCACCGTCGGACGCTATCTGCGCAAGCTGGGCTACCGCAACCTCGACGACGTCAAAAACAGCCTGAAGGATCGCGCGCCGGTGCCCTATAAGCACTGGGGCGTCATCGATCGCCTCGACTCCTGGGAGCAGCAGCAGGCGCAGCCCGACCGCGCCAGCCTGTCGCTGCAGATGGAGCTTGACGCTATCCGCTACGTCTACCAACTGGCGCAGGAAGAGACCTTTGCCCGCATCAGCGAACGGATTGCGCAGGCCGACACGGTGATTGTGATCGGCATTCAGTCAACGCGCGGTCTTGCCAACACCTTTTTTAGCCATCTTGAATACCTGCGCCCGCGGGTGACCTACGCCGACGGCAGCTCCGGCAGCTGGCTGGAGGCGCTGAACTCCGAATATGAGCATCCTTATGTGGTGATCACCGATACCCGCGCCTACTCCAGCACCGCCCGCCAGTTTTGCCGGGTGGCCGCCGACCGGCGCATTGCCACCGCGCTGGTGACCGACATCTGGTGCCCGTGGGCCCGCGACTATCCGCTCGATCTGCTGCAGGTCAAAACCGATACCGGCCACTTTTGGGATTCGCCCGCGCCAATCAGCTGTCTTTTCAACCTGCTGCTCTCGGCGGTGGTCGAACGGCTCGGCCCGTCGCTGTCGCAGCGCCTGGCTGAGAACCGCGCGCTGCAGCAGGAATTTGGTCAATTTGAACGTGAATAAGCGCCTGCTCGCCAGGCTCCAGGACAGGAAATAACAGATGAATCAGCAAGTCTCTCTGGTCGATATCCGCGCGCGGTTTCCGGCGCTCCCCGTCGACCTCAAGTACGCCAGCGCCGATAACATTACCGGCCAGCCCATTTATGCCGAAGCCCGCTGCCTGCTGCACCCGGATGCGGCGGCGGCGCTGGAGAAGTCTCTGCGCATCGCCCGGCTGGCCGGCCTGACGCTGCTGGTTCTCGATGCCTATCGTCCGCAGCAGGCTCAGCAGCTGCTGTGGAACGCCTGTCCGAATCAGGACTACGTGGTGCCGATTGCGCTGGGTTCGAACCACAGCCGCGGTACCGCCATCGATGTGACGTTACTCGACGAAAACGGCCAGCCGCTGGATATGGGCACCGCCTTCGATGAGATGGATGACCTGTCCCACCCTTACCACCCGGCGCTTCCCGAGGCCGCTCAGCGTAACCGCCTGCTGCTGAACGCCATTATGTTTGGCGGCGGCTTTAAGGGTATTTCCACGGAATGGTGGCACTTCGAACTACCGGACGCGGCCGGTTATCCGCTCCTTGATGATGTTTTTGCCTGCCTGGCCCCGGCCAGGACTGACGGAGTTACGCCATGAAAATGATTCGCACCCCCTTAACCGCTTTTCGCCCACTGCTGCTGGCCGTCGCGCTGGCCGCCGCCGTCGCGCCGGCCTATGCCGCGGTCCCCAAAGATATGCTGGTCATCGGCAAAGCCGCCGATCCGCAGACCCTCGATCCGGCCGTGACCATCGATAACAACGACTGGACGGTCACCTACCCGGCCTACCAGCGGCTGGTAAAATATAAAACCGAGGACGGGAAAGGTTCGACGGACGTCGAGGGCGAGCTGGCGGAAAGCTGGCTGGTCTCTGATGACGGCAAAACCTGGACCTTTACGCTGCACAAAAGCATGCAGTTTGCCGACGGCTCGCCGGTGACGGCCGAGGCGGTCAAGCTCTCGTTCGAGCGCCTGATGCGCATTAAGCAGGGTCCTTCGGAAGCCTTCCCGAGCGGGCTGAAAATTGATGCCGTCGATCCCACCACGGTCCGCTTCACTCTGCCGGAGCCTTTCGCTCCGTTCCTGCATACCCTCGCCAACGACGGCGCGTCGATCGTTAACCCGGCGGTGCTGAAGGCCAACGCCGCCGACGACGCCCGCGGCTGGCTGGCGGAGCACACCGCCGGCTCCGGCGCCTACATGCTGCAGCGCTGGCAGAAAGGCCAGCAGCTGGTGCTGGTGCCCAATCCGCACTACAGCGGCATTAAACCCGTCTTTAAGCGGGTAACGGTGAAGATTATCGGCGAAAGCTCCGCCCGTCGCCTGCAGCTGACCAAGGGCGATCTGGATATTGCCGATGCCCTGCCGGTAGACCAGTTCGCGGCGCTGAAAAAAGAGGATAGCGTCGCGGTATATGACTATCCGGCGCTGCGCGTCACCTACCTGTACCTTAACAACGGCAAGGCGCCGATGAATCAGGTCGATTTACGCCGCGCCGTCTCCTGGGCCACCGACTATAAAGGGATGGTCAGCGGCATCCTCGGCGGCAACGGCAAGCAGATGCGCGGCCCGATCCCGGACGGCATGTGGGGCTTTGACGCCAGCGCCATGCAGTACTCCCTCGATATGGACAAAGCCAAAGCCGCGCTGGAGAAAGTGGCGGATAAGCCCAAAACCCTGTCGTTCCTCTACTCCGATAATGACCCTAACTGGGAGCCTATCGCCCTCTCCACCCAGGCGAATCTGCAGGCGCTGGGTATCCAGGTGAAGCTCGAAAAGCTGGCTAACGCCACCATGCGCGAGCGGATTGGCAAAGGGGATTACGACATCGCCATCGGCAACTGGAGCCCGGATTTCGCCGACCCCTATATGTTCATGAACTACTGGTTTGAGTCGGATAAAAAAGGGCTGCCGGGCAACCGTTCATTCTATGAAAATCCTCAGGTTGACGCCCTGCTCAAGAAGGCGGTCTCCACCGCCGATCAGGCGCAGAGAACCGCGGATTATCAGGCGGCGCAGAAAACGGTTATCGATGAGGCCGCCTACGTCTATCTGTTCCAGAAAAACTATCAGGTGGCGATGAACAAAGAGGTCAAAGGCTTCGTCTTTAACCCGATGCTCGAACAGATCTTCAATATTGCCGAGATGCACAAATAGCGGGCCGCACCTTAACCTTGTGATGCCGGGCAGCCATCGGCCCGGCAGAGGACGTCATGATGAGTTTCTGGGGTTTACTACGACAACGCAGCTGGGGACTGATCCTCGTCGTCGCCGGCGTATGCGCAATCACGTTTATTATTTCGCACCTTATTCCCGGCGACCCCGCGCGGCTGCTGGCGGGCGATCGCGCGAGCGATGAGATCGTGCGCCATATTCGCCAGCAGCTGGGGCTGGATTTACCGCTCTGGCAGCAGTTTTTGCACTACGTCAACGCGCTGCTGCACGGCGACCTCGGCACCTCTATCCGTACCGGTCGCCCGGTGCTGGAGGATCTGAAAACCTTTTTCCCCGCGACGCTGGAGCTGGCGATATGCGCGCTGTTTATCGCCCTGGTGGTCGGCATTCCGCTCGGCGTGCTCTCGGCGGTGTACCGCAACCGCTGGACCGATCATCTGGTGCGCCTGATGGCGCTGACCGGGATTTCCACCCCGGCGTTCTGGCTGGGGCTGGGGGTGATTGTCCTGTTTTACGGCAAGCTGAACTGGCTGCCGGGCAGCGGACGCCTTGACGACTGGTTTGACCCGCCGACCCACGTGACCGGTTTCTATCTGATCGACTCGCTGCTGGAAGGCAACCTGGAGGTATTCTTTAACGCGCTTCAGCACCTGGTTCTGCCGGCCACCACCCTGGCCTTCGTCCATCTGGGAATTGTTGCCCGCCAGATTCGCTCGGCGATGCTGGAGCAGCTCAGCGAAGATTATATCCGCACCGCGCTGGCCAGCGGCCTGCCGAAGTGGACCATCGTGATGCGCTACGCGCTGCCCAATGCGCTGATCCCCTCGGTCACCGTGCTCGGGCTGGCGCTGGGCGACCTGCTGTACGGCGCGGTGCTAACCGAAACCGTCTTCGCCTGGCCCGGGATGGGCGCCTACGTGGTCTCCTCGATTCAGGCGCTCGATTTCCCGGCGGTGATGGGGTTCGCCGTGGTGGTGTCATTTGCCTACGTGCTGGTCAACCTGCTCGTTGACCTGCTCTATTTATGGATAGACCCGCGTATGGGTCGGGGAGAAAGCTAAGTGATGATGACCCAGGAACGTCCCGGCGTCGGCGTGAAAATCAGCCGCAGCCACGCGTGGAAACGCCGCCTGTGGCTGATACGTAAAAGCCCGCTGACGCTGATCGGCGGCGGCATTATGCTGATCATGCTGTTCCTGATGATCTTCTCCCCTTGGCTGGTGCCGCACGATCCCAACGCCATCGATCTGACCGCCCGACTGCAGGCGCCGTCGCTGAGCCACTGGTTTGGCACCGACGAAGTGGGCCGGGATCTGTTTAGCCGGGTGCTGATCGGCAGCCAGCAATCGATCGCCGCCGGGCTGGCGGTGGTGCTGATCGCCGGGATCGGCGGCTCGCTGCTGGGCTGCCTCTCCGGGGTCCTCGGCGGGCGCAGCGATGCGCTGATCATGCGGCTGATGGATATCATGCTGTCGATCCCCTCGCTGGTGCTGACGATGGCGCTGGCCGCGGCGCTGGGCCCGAGTTTGTTCAACGCCATGCTGGCGATCGCTATCGTGCGGATCCCCTTTTACGTCCGCCTGGCGCGCGGGCAGACGCTGGTGGTGCGCCAGCACAGCTTCGTTGAGGCCTCCGTGACCTTCGGCGCCTCCCGCTGGCATCTGATCAGCTGGCATATCCTGCGCAATGCGCTGCCGCCGCTGGTGGTGCAGGCTTCGCTGGATATCGGCAGCGCCATTTTGATGGCGGCGACGTTAGGCTTTATCGGCCTCGGCGCCCAGCAGCCGACCGCCGAATGGGGGGCGATGGTGGCCAACGGCCGCAACTATGTTCTCGATCAGTGGTGGTACTGCGCCTTCCCCGGCGCCGCCATCCTGATTACCGCCGTCGGTTTTAATCTGTTTGGTGATGGGATTCAGGATTTACTGGATCCGAAGTCCGGAGGACGCAGCTAATGAATAACCGGGTTCTGACTATCGATAACGTCCGTTTAAGCTTCCCTGTCTACCAGGGCGCGGTGCATGTCCTGAACGCCGTCTCCCTGCATATCGACCGCGGTGAAATTGTTGGCGTGGTGGGCGAGTCGGGTTCGGGGAAATCCGTTACCGCGATGCTGGCGATGCGTCTGCTGCCGCCGGGCAGCTACCGGATTCACAGCGGCCAGGTAACCCTGATGGGCGACGATATCCTCGGCGCAACTGAAAAAGAGATGCGCGCTATTCGCGGCCGCAGGGTGGCGATGATTTTCCAGGAGCCGATGACCGCCCTGAACCCGACGCGGCGGATTGGCAAACAGATGGTGGACGTTATCCGCCAGCACCGTCCGCTCTCCGCCCGCGAGGCGCGCGCCAGGGCGGCCGCGCTGCTGGCGGATATGCAGATCGCCGACCCGCAGCGGGTGATGGAGCGCTACCCCTTCGAACTCTCCGGCGGGATGCGCCAGCGGGTGATGATCGCCATCGCCTTCTCCTGCGAGCCGGACCTGCTGATTGCCGACGAACCCACCACCGCGCTGGACGTCACCGTCCAGCGCCAGGTCCTGCGTCTGTTAAAACAGAAAGCGCAGGCCACGGGAACGGCGGTACTGTTTATCAGCCACGACATGGCGGTGGTTTCCCAGGTCTGCGATCGGCTGTACGTTATGTACGCCGGGGCGGTTATCGAAAGCGGTTCGACCCCGCAGGTGCTGCACCATCCGCTGCATCCCTACTCCGTCGGCCTGCTGAACAGCGCTCCGGATAACGGCGAACCGCGATCGCTGCTGCAATCGATTCCCGGCACGGTGCCAAATCTCGCGCGCCTGCCGGGCGGCTGCGCCTTCCGCGAACGCTGCTTCGCCGCCGGCGAGGGCTGCGGGATCGCCCCGATGCTGCGGCTAATCGAACCCACCGAACAGCAGGCGGCCTGCTGGTATCCGCAACGGGAGAACGCCCATGTCTGACCGGCTATTAATGCTGAACGATGTTCATCTTAACTTCCCGGCGCGCAAGAACTGGCGCGGTAAGGTCGTCGAGCGCGTCTATGCGCTAAACGGCCTGGATATGACGGCATATCGCGGCGAAACCCTGGGCATCGTCGGCGAATCGGGCTGCGGGAAAAGCACCCTCGCCAGGCTGCTGATGGGCATGCTCAAACCCTCTTCCGGCCAGTTCGAACGCGGCGGAGACTCCGCTGCCGGGCGCTCCGCCGGCAGCATGCAGATGGTCTTTCAGGACCCGCTCTCCTCTCTGGATCCGCGCCTGCCCGTCTGGCGGACCATTACCGAGCCGGTGTGGATCCAGTCCCGGCCCAGCGAGAAGGCGCGGCGCGAGCTCGCCGAACGGCTGGCTCTACAGGTTGGGCTGCGCCCGGAGTACCTCGACCGCCTGCCGCACGCCTTTTCCGGCGGCCAGCGGCAGCGCATTGCGATCGCCCGCGCGCTGTCGGCGAAGCCGGATATTATCGTGCTGGATGAGCCCACCTCGGCGCTGGATATTTCGGTGCAGGCGCAGATCCTCAATCTGCTGGTTGAGCTGCAAAAACAGCAGAACCTGACCTTCGTGCTGATCTCGCACAACGTCTCGGTGGTGCGCCATATGAGCGACCGCGTGGCGGTGATGTATCTCGGGCAAATCGTGGAAATGGGTGAGGCGCGTCAGGTCCTCGACGCCCCGGCTCATCCCTATACCCGGCTGCTGATGGATTCGGTGCCGCGCATTGGCATGCCGCTGGGCGACGCGCCGCGCAACACCGAGCTGCCCGGCAACCGGCATCTGCCGGAGGGCTGCTATTTTCGCGATCGTTGCCCCTTCGCCGGCGCAGGCTGTGAAAAGCCGCAGCCGCTGCGCCCGCTGGCTAACGGCACCTCGGCCCGCTGCTGGCAGGCGGAGGCCCTTGCCCGCGGCGGCGTAAACTAAAAAAACCCGCCACCTGAGCATAAGGTGGCGGGTTTTATCTACCGGTCACGGAGTGACGCGGCGGAGTTTCAATCAAAACAGACCGAGCGGCGCGGTGCCGTAGCTCACCAGCAGGTTTTTCGTCTGCTGGTAGGCGTTCAGCGCCATTTTGTGGGTTTCGCGCCCGACGCCGGACTGCTTATAGCCGCCAAACGCCGCGTGGGCCGGATAGACGTGGTAGCAGTTTGTCCACACGCGGCCCGCTTTAATCCCGCGCCCCATGCGATAGGCCAGGTTCGTGTCGCGCGTCCAGACGCCGGCCCCGAGGCCAAACTGGGTCTCATTGGCGATCGCCAGCGCTTCCGCTTCATCCTTAAAGGTGGTCACGCCGATTACCGGGCCAAAAATCTCCTCCTGAAAGCTGCGCATATCGTTGCGCCCCTTGATCAGGGTCGGCTGAATATAGTAACCGTTATCCAGCTCCGCGGTGATGCTGGCGCGCTCGCCGCCGGTGAGGATCTGACCGCCTTCTTCGCGAGCAATTTTAATGTACGACAGGATCTTATCGAACTGCTGACGCGAGGCCTGGGCGCCGATCATCGTATCGGTATCAAACGGGTCGCCGCGGCGAATTTGCGCGACTTTCGCCATCACCCGCTCCATAAACGGCTCGTAGATGGATTCATGGATCAGCGCCCGCGACGGGCAGGTGCAAACCTCGCCCTGGTTGAAGAAGCCGAGCACCAGCCCTTCCACCGCCTTCTCAATGAACTCGTCTTCACCCTCCATCACGTCGGCAAAATAGATGTTTGGCGACTTGCCGCCGAGCTCAACGGTACAGGGAATAATATTCTCTGCGGCGCAGGCCATAATATGCCGGCCGACCGGCGTGGAGCCGGTAAAGGCGATTTTCGCGATCCGTTTGCTGGTCGCCAGCGCTTCCCCGGCCTCCTTACCGAATCCCTGCACGACGTTCAGCACGCCCGGCGGGAAGATATCGCCGATAATTTCCAGCAGCAGCGTAATGCTGAGCGGCGTCTGCTCTGCCGGCTTGAGCACCACGCAGTTGCCCGCCGCCAGCGCCGGCGCCAGCTTCCACGCCGCCATCAGCAGCGGGAAGTTCCACGGGATGATCTGCCCCACCACGCCCAGCGGCTCGTGGAAGTGATAGGCCACGGTGGTTTCGTCGATCTCGGCGGTGCTTCCCTCCTGCGCGCGCAGGCAGCCGGCAAAATAGCGGAAGTGATCGACCGCCAGCGGCAGATCGGCGTTCAGCGTTTCGCGAATCGGCTTCCCGTTATCCCAGCTTTCCGCCACCGCCAGGTACTCGAGGTTTTTCTGGATGCGATCGGCAACTTCCAGCAGCAGATTGGAGCGCTGCTGGACCGACGTTTTCCCCCATGCGTCCGCGGCGCGGTGCGCGGCATCAAGGGCAAAATCAATATCTTTGGCATCGGAGCGAGGAAATTGCGCAATGTCGCTACCGTCCACGGGGGAGGTATTCATAAAGAATTCGCCGCCGAGCGGCTCGACAAACTTACCGTCAATATAGTTGCCGTAGGCGGATTTGAGTGAAACTAACGCGCCCGGGGTGCCAGGATGAGCATAACGCATTGCAATCTCCTTCTTGTAGGGTTGAGGCGCAGCGGCGTATTGGTTTTTTGCTCTTGCCTGCTGCATCAACGCTATTGCAGGGGTTGTGCCAGTTTTACCCTCCTTTAAAATAATAAATAAAATCAGATAATTAATAGCGAATTCTCGTCTGCATGGCGCCTGCTGCCGCATTGATTTCTGCTTCTGTGTCGCAAATCGCAACACATAAGAAACCGTAAAGCTACAATGTTGCAACATAACTCAGCCGACCATGAGGTGCTCCGTGCAAGGAAACCCGTTTACCCTCGCCCCGGAGGTAACAGCTAATCCGTTGCTCAGCGATTCGTGGTTTCGCAGCCAGCTGTATGGCCTGCAGCCCACGACGGATGACTTCCCGCGCCTGCGATCCGGCGAGCTGGCGGATCTGCTGGCCAGCCATAGCGGGCTGCAGCAGCTCGCGCAGCCGGTGATTAGCGCCCTGTCGCGTAAAGTCGCCGACCTGCAGTCGGTGGTGATCCTCTCCGATGCCAGCGGCCTGGTGCTGCAAACCTTCGGCAACATGCACGCCATGCGCAAGGCGCAGAGCTTTGCTCTCGCGCCGGGAAATTTATGGAGCGAGAGCGGCCGCGGGACCAACGCTATCGGTACCGCGCTGGCGATTGATGACAGCTGTGAAATTGACGGCCGCCAGCATTTTCTCACCAGTAACCAGGATCTCTACTGCGCGGCCATCCCCATTCAGAGTCCTGACGGGCAAATTGCCGGCGTGCTGGATATTTCCGGGCCGGCTCATTTCCCCCATCCGCATACCCTGGGATGGGTGAAAGAGGCGGCCAAACAGATAGAGTATCTGTGGGTAAAACAGAGTTTGCACCCGCAGCAGTGGCTGATGAGCCTGCACTCTCAACCGCAAAAGCTCGACAGCGTCGAAGAGCTCCTGCTGGTCTTTTCCGATAACGTGCTCACCGCCGGCAACCGGCTGGCGATGCGCGAGCTGGGGCTCGGCAGCGAGCAGCTGGGCCACATCACCTTCCAGCAGCTCTTTCCGCTGCTGACGCAAACCGCGGTCAGCGTTCCGCTGCCGCTCACCGTCCGGCGACAAAGCTACTATTACCGGTTACGCGCTCCCACCCGCAGCGCGGTGGCGGTAGCGGCCCCTCCCGGCGTCGACCTCCCCTTCGCCGGCCCGCGCGAGGGGGAAAAAATGCTGCGCCTGCTCAATGCCGGTATCGCGCTGTGCATTGAAGGAGAAACGGGATGCGGAAAAGAGTATGTCAGCCGTACGCTGCATCAGCATAGCCGCTGGCGCAGCGGTAAGTTTATCGCCATCAACTGCGCCGCTATTCCCGAATCGCTGATTGAGTCAGAGCTTTTTGGCTATCAGCCGGGCGCCTTCACCGGCGCCAGCAAAAACGGTTATATCGGTAAAATTCGCGAGGCCGATGGCGGCGTGCTGTTCCTGGATGAGATTGGCGATATGCCAATGCTGCTGCAGACGCGGCTGCTGCGGGTGCTGCAGGAAAAAGAGGTCACTCCGCTCGGCGCCAGCCAAAGCTCCCCGGTCAACTTCGCGGTGATCTGTGCGACCCACCGTAACCTGGCGCAGCGCGTCGCCGACGGCGAGTTTCGCGAGGATCTGTTCTATCGCCTGCGGGAATTTGCCTTAACCATTCCGCCGCTGCGCGACTGGCCGGCGCTCCCGGCATTTATCCAGCGGCTATGGCAGGCGCTTGGAGCGGGCCAGCGCCGGGTGCTGCTGTCGCCGGGCCTGCTGGAGAATCTCTCCCGTCAGCCCTGGCCGGGCAACGTGCGGCAGCTGCAAAGCCTGATGAAAGTTCTGCTGGCGCTGGCCGACGACGGCGCCCGCCTCGAGGTCGACGATTTACCCGCAGAGTACCGGGCGGCTCCGGTATCCGCCGCGCCGCGCGGGCTGCAGCAGCATGATAGCCAGCTGATTGCCGATACGCTGACCACCTACAACGGTAATATCAGTAAAGCGGCGCAGGCGCTGGGCGTGGCGCGCAGCACGCTCTATCGCCGGGCCGCGCGATCGGGACGCAATTAGCCCTCTGCGGGGCATCGCGCCCCGCGATCGCAGCGACGACGTCAACACGCCGCCCTTCGCGCTGGCGTAATCCGCCGCTTTATTTTAGAATAATCTAAATTTAGACAATGCTAAAATAAAGAGATGAATACACCACAGCAGCTGCAGGTCAGCGCCGGGGAAGCCGCGGCCCTGTTAAAAGCAATGAGTAACCCAAACAGGCTGATGATTCTGTGCATGCTTTGCGACGCGCCGCACGCCAGCGCCGGCGAGCTGGCGCAGATTACCGGCCTGAGCCCTTCCGCAACCTCACAGCATCTGGCGCGTATGCGCGACGAAGGCCTCATCGACAGCAGGCGCGAGGCGCAGCGCATCCATTACTTCATCACCGATCCTGCCGTCCAGCAGATTATCGCCACGCTGAAGGCCATCTATTGCCCTTAAGGAGCCGCCATGACTATCGCCACCCTTTCTCCTGAAGAAGCCCGGACGCAAATCGCCCGGGGCGCCAGATTAATTGATATCCGCGACGCCGATGAGTATGCCCGCGAGCACATTCCCGACGCCGAGCTGGTCCCGCTCAGCGCTCTGAACGGCGGAGCCACGCTGCAAGCCACCGCCGATCAGACGATTATTTTCCACTGCCAGGCGGGATCGCGGACGCAAAATAACGCCATTCGCCTGCTGGCCGCCGCCGCTCCGGCGCAGGTCAGGCTGCTGGCCGGCGGTATTCAGGCCTGGAAAGCGGCGGGCCTGCCGGTCAAAGAGGATAAATCCCAGCCGCTACCGCTGATGCGTCAGGTACAGATCGCCGCCGGCGGGCTGATACTCCTCGGCGTGGTGCTGGGATACGGCTTCGGCAGCGGCTTTTTCCTGCTGAGCGCCTTCGTCGGCGTCGGGCTGACCTTCGCCGGTATCACCGGCTTTTGCGGCATGGCGCGGCTGCTGGCCGTGATGCCGTGGAACCGACGCTGAGACCTACTCCTTCAGGTCAGTTGTCTCCTGCCGTTTGGCTGAGCTATGGTTAATATCCGCAATCGCGACGCAGGGTCACGGCAGGTAGCAGGATGAAGCGTCGGATTATTCATGCAGAGGAGAGAGATAATGTATTCACCGGGCGATCTGGTACAGCCGCGAACGGGCGGTCCAAAGCTTAAAGTGGTGGCCGTCGAGGGCGATCAAATTATCGCCGTGCAGGCCAGCAATGAGCAGGGCGAGAAATTTACCTTCAAATCGGCCGACGTTACGCCCTATACCGAAGACGGCGATTTCGGCGTTTGCTGATATTCACGGTGGGTAGCCCCACCGTGATTAATCTCTCCCGCAGCAAGGCTGCAGCTGCGGGGAGAAATATTAAATCAGGAAACTCTCCAGCGTTTTACCTGCGGAGATCGCGCGGGCAATTGGCTTCGGCATACGGCCCTGGCCCGTCCAGGTTTTTTCCAGGCCGTTAAAATCGATAAAACGATATTTTGCCGGGCGCGGCCGGCGCGCTTTCTTCGTTCCCGGCGACGTCTGCTGGCCGAGCAGCTCATCCGGCGTAATGCCATCGGCCATCATCAGCTCCAGCCAGGCACTCATTTTTTCCTGATATTCAGCTTTCTGCTCGCGAGCAGCCTGCTGCCGGGCGCGCTTTTCTTCAGTGACGGTCCTGAGCTTTTCCAGCATATCGTCAAGAACGTCAATGGAGAATTCACGCGTCATGACACGCAGCGAGCGGATATTATTCAGTTTGCGTAATATTAAAGACATAAATTTCCAAAAGACTCCAGCTAAAAAACGAAACAAAATTACGCCGCCATTTTAATGGCCGAGGTTATTTATTACCACCCTTAACATTCCCGCATAAATATATAAAGATAATTCCAGTGTGAATTATTTTATACACAAGCTGGACGGCAGGCCTGCGCGGATAGGGTCTGTTATAGCGCCGGGCGTTGCGAATTATTCAGATTAGCGCAACGGCAATCTGCTCGCTGAAATTACCCTGAGGGCCGCGTCGCGAAATGGAAAATAACCAGAAGGAGCGCGCGTGCTCCGTCATGCGGATATGGCGAGGATGCGGGGAGCCTTTGCATAATATCGCCAATGGCGAAGCGCGCCGCGCCCGCCAGCTTCTGCATAAACATTCATTAAAATCGAATGGCAAAAAGGAGTCCGTAACAGCATATTATGCTGGATTAATCGGCATAATATGCATAATAAATCTAAAAGTGATAAATATCACACCACTGCCAGAAAATTGCGCTGGATAAGGACTTACCCATCGGGGTTATCTTTTACGCAACATACTTATAACAACAATAACTTACTGATAATTAATGATAAAAATAAAAATCAGCATAAAACTAGCGAAACGCTCAGCGAACACTCTTCCGCAGAGTATTTTATAGACAAAAAGCCATTAAATAAAAATTTACAGCTAGTTGCCACCTACAAGCCAGAGATATAACCTACTCACATCAAAACACACAGCCCAAAAACGCTATAACAGCGCGCATTTTTTGGCGTAACAGACTTTATTTTCGAGGAGCATACCGATGTTCTCTGCGCAGTCCCGCTTGCGTCATGCGGTAGCAGACACCTTTGCGATGGTCGTGTACTGCACCGTCGTGAACATGATGATCGAGATTTTCCTCTCCGGAATGACTTTTGAGCAGTCGTTATCTTCACGTCTGGTCGCTATTCCGGTAAACATTATTATTGCCGTACCCTACGGTTTTTATCGCGACCGCGCGATGCGCCTGGCGCGCCATATCAGCCCGACAGGCTGGATGAAGAACATTGCCGACGTCGTCGCCTATGTAACCTTCCAGTCGCCGGTGTACGTCGCGATTCTGTTTGTGGTGGGTGCCGACTGGCATCAGATTGCCGCCGCGGTGAGTTCGAATATCGTCATTTCGATGATGATGGGCGCGGCGTATGGCTACTTTCTTGATTACTGCCGCCGCCTGTTCCGCGTCAGCGCCTACCGCCAGGCGAAAGCCTGAGCCCATAGCCAACCAGCGACTGGCAAGCGCCAGTCGCTTTCTGCATTCACATCCTTGTTATCATCCCTCAGCTGCGATCGGTTCGCACATCGATGCGGAAATCCGCTAGTTAATTATGGGACATCGTCGACTGCGCTTCGCCGAATAAGCCACTCAGAAAGCGCTCAAGCGCAATACGTGAACTGAATCCGTGTGGAATACCATAATGCTGCTGCGCATCACCGGCTAAATAGAGCGGGAACTGCTCGTAATGATCGCAGGTCTTGATATCCGAAGCGGGGTCCGCCAGCGTATTGCTGCGCTCTTTGAGCGCCGGATGAATAATTAAAGCGGTACGCCCCATGCGCGCTTCGCGGTTCACATAAACATAATTATCGCCACGGCGATAGCCGTACGCTTTTTGCGTCACAACATCCATGGTGAAGCCGGCTTTTTCAAGAACACGCGCCACCTCATCGGGTCTTAAATACATACTCATTCCTCGTTATCTTTTACCGCACATTTACCTTACCTTATTCATGATTGGCAGGGCTTTCGGAAAATTCCAGAAACCACGGTTTAAAAGCATAATTCAAAATCTTGTCCTACACTTAATCGCTCTACCCTAAATAATGCAGATTGCAAAGCGACAGCAACGTGAGTGCAACCTGAAGTATGGCGGGTATCGATGAAATTAAGGGAGAAATCAATGGCCAACCGTGTGAATCGCAACAATGTAGATGAAAGCGCTGAGGATATTCATAACGATGTCAGCCAATTAGCGGATACGCTGGAAGAAGTGCTGAAATCGTGGGGCAGCGATGCAAAAGACGAAGCGGAGGCTGCGCGGAAAAAGGCGCAGGCATTGCTGAAAGAAACCCGCGCGCGCATCAACGGCAACAACCGCGTGCAGCAGGCCGCGCGTGATGCCGTCGGCTGTGCCGACACCTACGTGCGCGACAAACCCTGGCAAAGCGTCGGCGCCGCCGCCGCAGTTGGGCTATTTATTGGCGTATTGCTGAATTTACGCCGATAATATAAACGTAAGACGAAGATAACAAATACGCGTCAACCCCTGTATGCCGTCGGTATGCGGGGGTTTTTTATTTCTCGCCGATAGCCAGCCTGAGCTGACCCACGAGGTCAGCAGCCATCTCTGGTGACGTCAGGTTGGTAAAACTGACCAGCAGCCCTCCCTCCCCGCGGCTTTGCATCCGCCAGTCGCTCAGCGCCTGAACGTCCAGCCCGGCCTCCCTTGCCCGCCGCGCCAGCAGCCGATCGTCGCCGCGCGTCGCAATAACCAGCTGAATGCCGCCCAGCTGCGGAACCACCGCAAAACCGGCGGCCGAAAGCGCCGACTCCAGCCACTGACGGCGCAGGGCGTAGCTGGCGCGCATTTTTTTCAGATGGCGCCAGAAATGGCCTTCCTGAATAAAATCAGCCAGCGTCTGCTGCCACAGCGTCGGAACGCTGCAGCTCATCAGCTCCGCCTGGCGCCGGAATGCGGGCACCTGCGGCGGCGGAACCACCAGCCACGCTGTGCGCAGCGCGGGGAATAGTGATTTGCTGAACGTCCCGCAGTAGATCACGCGCTGCGGAGCATCGAGGCTTTTCAACGGCGGCAGCGGCTTGCCCCGATAGCGAAACTCGCTATCGTAATCATCTTCGATAATCCAGCCGTCATTTTGCGCCGCCCATGCCAGCAGCTGCCTGCGTCTTGCAAGCGAGAGCGCAACGCCGGTCGGGCTTTGGTGAGCGGGGGTCAGCAGCGCGAAGTGCGCGTCCGGAAAGTGACGCAGAGCGTGCTCCACATCCATTCCTTCATCATCCACGGGGACCGGATTAATGATGATATTTTGCCCCGCGATCGTCGGGCGGATAAGCGGAAAACCGGGGTCTTCCATCCACATTGCCTGTCCGGGCCGCGCCAGGGTACGCAGGATCAGCGTCATTGATGCGGCATAGCTGCCGGTTACCAGCACCTGCTCCGGCTGGCACTCAATGCTGCGCGAAAGGCGTAGATAATCGACAATCGCCCGACGAAGGATCGGTTCGCCGCAGGGCTCACCCGGCGCCAGATCGAAGCGGGTTTGCCTGCGCAGGCGGCGGCCCATCACCCGCGCCCACAGGCCGCGTGGAAAAAGATCCAGCGCCGGAAGGCCCATTTTAAACGGCAGCGGCGCGGCCGGCTCGCTGCCCGTCGCCAAACGCGTCGGCGCCTCCTGCTGCGGGCTGAGACGCTCGCTGACGAAGGTTCCCGCCTGGCCGCGCCGTTCGAGCCATCCCTGGGCCACCAGCTCACCCCAGGCATTTTCCACCGTCGCCCGGGATACGCCAAGCTCCTGAGCATATACCCGGCTGGCGGGCAGGCGGCTGCCCGGCGGCAGCTCGCCGCGCTCAATGGCGGATTTGAGCTGGCGGGCGATACGCTGGTAGTGCGGCGCTTTTTTGGCTTCCATTATGGTCTGCTTTTTTCATCAAAATATGGCTATCTTTTGCAGTCCATTATAGTGCTATTTTGGCTGCCGTCTTAGAGACTATCTCATCCGACATCACCGTTGATGTCCGTTTGGGGCCCGCAGCAGGGCCCTGTAGCCAAAGGGATAGCTCTTAATGTGGAGAGAAAAATGAACACACTGCGTCAGCCCTACAATGAACTGAGTCCGGAAGTCTATAACGCGCTGGTACAGGCGAAAGTTGCGCTGGAAAAAAGCGCGCTCGACGGCACGCTGCTGGAACTGGTCTACCTGCGCGTGTCGCAGATTAACGGTTGCGCCTTTTGCCTGGAGATGCACAGTAAAGCGCTGCGCAAATCCGGCGTCGCCCAGGGCCGTCTGGACGCGCTGGCCGGCTGGCGGGTAAGCGCCCACTTTGACGCCGCGGAGCGGGCGGCGCTGGCGTGGACGGAGTCGGTGACCCACATCGCCAGCAGCCATGCGGAAGATGAGGTTTATCTGCCGTTACTGGAACATTTTAGCCCCCGTCAGATCAGCGATTTAACCTTCGCCATCAGCCTGATGAACGCCTTTAACCGTCTTGCCGTCAGCATGCGTCTGTAGTTTTACGCCCGACCGCCCCCGCCCTCACAGGATCGCTCCTTGGGGGTTTTTCTTATTTTAAAACGCTATATATTGCGTGGTTGAACTTTTCTACAACTACATCTAGTATTTCCTGAACAGTTAATCGATACCAACCGCTGCGCCTTTTTGCGCCGTCCTGTTATCTTAAATGGAAATACGAATCATGCGCATTACTATTTACACTAAAAATGACTGCGTTCAGTGCCATGCTACTAAGCGCGCTATGGAGAGCCGCGGCTTTGCCTTCGAGATGGTCAACGTCGAGCATCATCCCGATGCCGCAGAGATGCTGCGCGAGCAGGGCTTTCGCCAGCTGCCGGTGGTGATTGCCGGCGAGACCCGCTGGTCCGGCTTCCGTCCGGATATGATTAATCGCCTGCATCCCGTCACGGCGGCCAGCGCATGAGCCTCATCGTCTACTTCTCCAGCAGCTCCGAAAATACGCATCGGTTCGTCCTGCGTCTGGGGCTGCCCGCGGTGCGCATTCCGCTTAACGAGCGGGAGCGTATCCAGGTAGACGAACCCTATATTCTCATCGTCCCCAGCTACGGCGGCGGCGGTACCGCGGGCGCGGTGCCGCGCCAGGCGATCCGCTTTTTAAACGATCCCCACAATCGTCAGTTAATTCGTGGCGTCATCGCCGCAGGCAACCGCAACTTTGGCGACGCCTACGGCCGGGCCGGCGACGTTATCGCGCAGAAATGCAGCGTGCCGTACCTCTATCGCTTTGAGCTGATGGGTACCCCACAAGATGTCGCTAACGTACGCAAAGGAGTAAGCGAATTTTGGCAACAACAACCGCAGAACGTCTAACCGCAGAGGCGCCGGATTTCCACGCCCTGAACGCCATGCTGAATTTGTACGACAGCAACGGCCGCATTCCGTTTGAAAAGGACCGCCAGGCGGTGGACGCCTTTATGGCGACGCATGTCGACGCCAACACCGTCCCCTTCGCCAGCCAGAACGATAAGCTGGAGTGGCTGATGGCCGAAGGTTACTACGACGCCGGCGTGCTGGCCCGCTACGACCGCCGTTTCGTCCTCGCGCTGTTTGAGCAGGCCCACGGCTACCGTTTCCGCTTCCAGACCTTTCTCGGCGCCTGGAAGTTCTACACCAGCTATACGCTGAAAACCTTCGACGGCAAACGCTACCTTGAACATTTCGCCGATCGCACCTGCATGGTGGCGCTGAGCCTGGCGCAGGGCGACGAAACCCTGGCCCGCCAGCTGACCGATGAGATCCTGAGCGGGCGCTTCCAGCCGGCGACCCCCACCTTCCTTAACGCCGGCAAGCAGCAGCGCGGGGAGCTGGTTTCCTGCTTCCTGCTGCGCATCGAAGACAATATGGAGTCGATTGGCCGGGCGGTGAACTCGGCGCTGCAGCTCTCAAAACGCGGCGGCGGCGTGGCGTTTTTGCTGTCGAACCTGCGCGAGTCCGGGGCGCCGATTAAGCGTATCGAAAACCAGTCGTCGGGGGTGGTGCCGGTGATGAAAATGCTGGAAGACGCCTTCTCCTACGCCAACCAGCTCGGCGCCCGCCAGGGGGCCGGAGCGGTCTACCTGCATGCCCATCATCCGGATATCCTGCGCTTCCTCGACACCAAGCGCGAAAACGCCGATGAGAAAATCCGCATCAAAACCCTGTCGCTCGGCGTCGTTATCCCGGACGTGACCTTCCAGCTGGCGAAAGACGACGCGCAGATGGCGCTGTTCTCGCCCTATGACGTCGAGCGGCTGTACGGTAAACCGTTCGGCGATATCGCCGTCAGCGAGATGTACCCGCAGCTGGTCGCCGACGAGCGGGTCAGCAAGCGCTGGATCCGCGCCCGCGATCTGTTCCAGCGGCTGGCGGAGATTCAGTTTGAGTCCGGCTATCCGTACATCATGTTTGAAGATACCGTGAACCGCGCCAACCCGATTGCCGGACGGGTCAACATGAGCAACCTGTGCTCAGAAATTTTGCAGGTCAACACCCCATCGACCTTTGACGAAAACCTCGATTACGCCAGCGTCGGCGAGGATATCTCCTGCAATCTCGGCTCGTTGAATATCGCCCATACTATGGATTCGCCCGACTTTGCCCGCACGGTTGAAGTCGCCATTCGCGGCCTGACGGCGGTATCCGATATGAGCGATATTCGCTCGGTGCCTTCGGTGGCGGCGGGTAACGCGGCCTCTCACGCCATCGGGCTGGGGCAGATGAACCTGCACGGCTATCTGGCGCGGGAAGGTATCGCCTACGGCAGCCCGGAGGGGCTGGATTTCACCAACCTCTATTTTTACACCGTGACCTGGCATGCGCTGCATACCTCAATGCTGATGGCGCGCGAGCGCGACCAGCGCTTCGCCGGTTTCGCCCGTTCGCGCTACGCCAGCGGCGAGTATTTCCAGCAGTATCTGCAGGGCGACTGGCAGCCGAAAACGGCGAAGGTGCGCGAGCTGTTCGCCCGCGCCGGTATTGCCCTGCCCGACCGTCAAATGTGGCAGCAGCTGCGCGATGACGTGATGCGTTACGGTATCTATAACCGCAACCTGCAGGCGGTGCCGCCCACCGGTTCTATCTCCTATATCAACCATGCGACGTCGAGCATCCATCCGATCGTCTCGAAGATCGAGATCCGCAAAGAGGGCAAAACCGGTCGGGTTTACTATCCGGCTCCGTTTATGACCAATGACAACCTGGAACTGTACCAGGACGCGTATGAAATCGGCCCGCAAAAAATTATCGACACCTACGCCGAGGCCACGCGGCATGTCGATCAGGGGCTCTCTTTAACGCTGTTTTTCCCCGATACCGCCACCACCCGCGATATCAACAGGGCGCAAATTTACGCGTGGAAAAAAGGCATTAAGACGCTGTACTACATCCGCCTGCGCCAGCTGGCGCTGGAAGGTACTGAAATTGAGGGCTGCGTGTCCTGCGCGCTGTAAGGAGAACCCGATGACCCATCTATCGCGCATTAGCGCCATTAACTGGAACAAGATTCAGGACGACAAGGATCTGGAGGTGTGGAACCGCCTGACCAGCAACTTCTGGCTACCGGAGAAGGTGCCGCTGTCCAACGATATCCCCGCGTGGCAGACCCTCAGCCCGACGGAGCAGCAGCTGACCATCCGCGTTTTCACCGGCCTGACGCTGCTCGATACCATTCAGAACACCGCCGGCGCGCCGGCGCTGATGAACGACGCCCTCACCCCGCATGAGGAGGCGGTGATGTCGAATATCAGCTTTATGGAGGCGGTGCACGCCCGCTCCTACAGCTCGATTTTCTCCACCCTGTGCCAGACCAAAGACGTCGACGCCGCCTACGCCTGGAGTGAAGAGAACGCCCCGCTCCAGCGCAAAGCCGAGCTGATGCTGGAGTATTATCACGCGGATGAGCCGCTGAAGAAGAAAATCGCCAGCGTATTCCTCGAATCCTTCCTCTTCTATTCCGGATTCTGGCTGCCGATGTACTTCTCCAGCCGCGGTAAGCTGACCAATACCGCCGACCTGATTCGCCTGATCATCCGCGACGAGGCGGTGCACGGATATTACATCGGCTACAAATATCAAAAAGGGCTGGAAAAAGTCAGCGCCGAAAAGCGGGAGGAGTTGAAGAATTTCGCCCTCGATCTGCTGATGGATCTCTACGATAACGAACTGGCCTATACCCATGAACTGTACGCCGACAGCGGCTGGGCTGAGGAGGTCACCGCCTTCCTGTGCTACAACGCCAACAAGGCGCTGATGAACCTGGGCTATGAGGCGCTATTCCCGGCGGAAATGGCCGCGGTCAATCCGGCGATCCTCGCCGCGCTCTCGCCAAACGCCGATGAAAACCACGACTTTTTCTCTGGCTCAGGATCGTCCTACGTGATGGGTAAAACGGAAGAAACCGCCGACGCCGATTGGGACTTTTAACCTTACTTTCACCAGGAATATATTCACTTGATTCCTGGTGATCTATTTCACATTATTTCCATTCATCACACCATTATCTGTTCTGACATTTTCAGGAAATCCTCTCGTAATATTTAGTAGAAATCCCGTGATTTTGACAATAATTCTCCGGTAAGCATTAAAAAATATCACTACGGCGTAATCAACGCTCAGCCCTTATATCACGGGGAATGCGCGGCATTGCTGCCGCGCCATATCCTCCCGCCGCGGACATTGAGGGTTGTCACAGAATCTGAGTATGTTAGGGTGTAAACAGGTAAATATCTCCACCAGGTACTATATCGACATAATACAAATAACGGGAAACTCTCTATTGCATGGCAATTAAATTAGAAATAAAGAATCTCTATAAGATATTTGGCGAGCATCCGCAGCGAGCGTTCAAATATATTGAAAAAGGATTTACTAAAGAACAACTGCTGGAAAAAACGGGGCTTTCACTTGGCGTAAAAGACGCCAGTCTGACCATTGAAGAAGGCGAGATATTCGTCATCATGGGGCTTTCCGGATCGGGAAAATCCACCATGGTTCGCCTTCTCAATCGCCTGATTGAACCCACCCGCGGGCAGGTGCTGATTGATGGCGTCGATATCGCCAAAATTTCAGAATCCGAGCTGCGCGAGGTGCGCAGAAAAAAGATCGCAATGGTTTTTCAATCATTTGCGCTGATGCCGCATATGACCGTGCTGGACAATGCCGCCTTTGGCATGGAGCTGGCGGGCCTCTCCACCCAGCAACGCCAGGAGAAAGCGCTGGAGGCGCTGCGCCAGGTCGGTCTGGAAAACTACGCTCATGCCTGGCCGGATGAACTCTCCGGCGGGATGCGCCAACGCGTCGGGCTCGCCCGCGCGCTGGCGATTAACCCCGATATCTTATTAATGGATGAAGCCTTCTCGGCCCTCGATCCCTTAATTCGTACCGAAATGCAGGATGAGCTGACAAAATTACAGGCCAAACACCAGCGCACCGTGGTCTTTATTTCCCACGATCTTGATGAAGCCATGCGCATCGGTGACCGGATTGCCATCATGCAAAATGGCGAAGTTATTCAGGTCGGTACTCCGGATGAAATCCTGAATAATCCGGCCAATGATTACGTGAAAACCTTCTTCCGCGGCGTCGATATTAGCCAGGTATTCAGCGCCAAGGATATTGCCCGCCGTAGCCCGGTAGGCTTAATTCGTAAAACGCCGGGATTTGGCCCCCGTTCGGCGCTGAAATTGTTGCAGGATGAAGACCGCGAATATGGTTATGTGATTGAACGCGGTAATAAGTTTGTCGGCATTGTCTCCATTGATTCACTGAAATCCGCGCTGAGCGAAGGTCAAGGAATTGATGCGGCGTTACTCGACTCCCCGCAGGCGGTGGATGCGCAAACGTCGCTTAGCGACCTGCTCTCCCACGTAGGCCAGGCACCGTGCGCGGTGCCGGTTGTGGATGAAGGGCATCAGTATATCGGCATCATTTCTAAACGAATGTTGCTGCAGGCTTTAGATCGCGAGGGGACAAACAATGGCTGATCAATCTAACCCGTGGGATACCGCACCGGCGGCGGATAGCGCCGCCCAATCTGCCGATGCCTGGGGCACTCCGGCCGCCGCGCCGGCCGACGGCGGCGGTGCCGACTGGCTGACCAGCGCGCCGCAGGCGCAGCCGGAACATTTCAACATCATGGACCCGTTCCATAAGACGCTGATCCCGCTGGATAGCTGGGTGACGCACGGTATCGACTGGATAGTGATCCACTTCCGCCCGCTGTTCCAGGGGATCCGCGTGCCGGTGGACTACATACTCAGCGCCTTCCAGCAGCTGCTGTTAGGGATGCCCGCTCCGGTGGCGATTGTGATATTCGCCCTGATCGCCTGGCAGATCTCCAGCGTCGGAATGGGTGTCGCCACGCTGATCTCGCTGGTGGCTATCGGCGCTATCGGCGCCTGGTCGCAGGCGATGGTCACCCTGGCGCTGGTTCTGACCGCCCTGCTGTTCTGTATGCTGATCGGCCTGCCGCTGGGGATCTGGCTGGCGCGGAGCCCGCGCGCGGCAAAAATTATCCGTCCGCTGCTCGATGCCATGCAGACCACGCCGGCGTTCGTCTACCTGGTGCCCATCGTTATGCTGTTCGGGATTGGTAACGTTCCAGGCGTGGTGGTGACCATTATCTTTGCCCTGCCGCCCATCGTGCGTCTGACCATTCTGGGGATTAACCAGGTGCCGGCGGATCTGATTGAAGCCTCGCGCTCCTTCGGCGCCAGCCCGCGCCAGCTGCTGTTTAAAGTTCAGCTGCCGCTGGCGATGCCGACCATTATGGCCGGGGTCAACCAGACGCTGATGCTGGCGCTGTCGATGGTGGTTATCGCCTCGATGATCGCCGTCGGCGGCCTCGGCCAGATGGTGCTGCGCGGGATCGGCCGCCTGGATATGGGCCTGGCAAGCGTCGGCGGCGTCGGGATTGTTATCCTCGCCATCATTCTTGACCGCCTGACTCAGGCCGTTGGGCGCGATTCGCGCAGCCGCGGCAGCCGCCGCTGGTACACCACCGGCCCGCTGGGGCTAATCACCCGTCCCTTCAGTAAATAATCATCTCATCGCCCGGCGGCATTGCGCCTGCCGGGCCAGCAGTCATCCTTTCTTATTTATGAGGAACAACGATGCGACATACAGCGATTCTTGCCACAGCGTTCACCGCACTCATTGCCACCGGCGCCTTTGCCGCCGATCTGCCGGGTAAAGGCATCACCGTAAAACCGATTCAGAGCACCATCACCGAAGAGACCTTCCAGACCCTGCTGGTCAGCCGCGCGCTGGAGAAGCTGGGCTACACCGTCGATAAGCCGAGTGAAGTTGACTATAACGTCGGCTACACCTCGCTCGCCTCCGGCGACGCCACCTTTACCGCCGTTAACTGGCAGCCGCTGCATGACGACATGTACGCCGCCGCCGGCGGGGACAAGAGCTTCTACCGCGAAGGCGTTTTTGTTAACGGCGCCGCGCAGGGCTATCTGATTGATAAGAAAACCGCCGAGCAGTATCACATTAAATCTATCGATCAGCTGAAAGACCCGAAAATCGCCAAACTGTTTGATACTAACGGCGATGGTAAGGCCGATCTCACCGGCTGTACGCCGGGCTGGGGCTGTGAAGCGGTGATTAACCACCAGATTGATGCCTATGGCCTGAGCAACACCGTGGTGCACAACCAGGGCAACTATGCCGCGATGATGGCCGATACCATCGCTCGCTATAAAGAAGGCAAGCCGGTGATTTACTACACCTGGACGCCGTACTGGGTCAGCGACGTGCTGAAACCGGGTAAAGATGTGGTCTGGCTGCAGGTGCCGTTCTCCTCCCTGCCAGGCGTACAGAAGAACATCGACACCAAACTGGCTAACGGCGCGAACTACGGCTTCCCGGTCAGCACCATGCATATTGTGGCCAACAAAGCCTGGGCCGAGAAAAACCCGGCGGCGGCGAAGCTGTTCAGTATCATGAAGCTGCCGATTGCCGACATTAACGCCGAAAACGCCATGATGCATGCAGGCCACGCTTCGGAAACGGATATCCAGGGCCACGTTGACGGCTGGATCAAAGCCCACCAGCAGCAGTTTGACGGCTGGCTGAAAGAGGCGCTGGCGGCGCAGAAATAATCCGCCCTCGTCAGAATGCCATGTCGCTCCGGCGTGCGTTATGCCGCCGGAGGTTCCCGGGTATCGTCTTCTGCGCCCTGCCCGGGCACCGCTTCTCTTTCGCTATTCCACAAAACCACCTCCGCTCCTTCCGCTTCAGTATCTCCCATCGCTAATGTGCGCTAACCTACGAACCGGCAAAGAGATTTTATTCCTGGCTATAGGTTTAACGTATCAATTGTAGTCAATAATTCATTTGATTTATTTGTCACAATAGTTATTATATCGGCTGTAATTAATGAGGTCATACCCAAATGGATAGTTCGTTTACTCCCATTGAGCAAATGCTCAAATTCCGCGCCAGCCGTCACGAAGATTTCCCTTTCCAGGAGATTCTGTTAACTCGCCTCTGCATGCACATGCAAGGTAAGCTGCTGGAAAATCGCAATAAAATGCTGAAAGCGCAGGGAATTAACGAGACATTATTTATGGCGCTGATCACCCTGGAATCTCAGGAAAACCATAGCATTCAGCCCTCCGAGCTGAGCTGCGCCCTGGGGTCGTCACGCACCAACGCCACGCGCATTGCCGACGAGCTGGAAAAACGCGGCTGGATTGAACGCCGTGAAAGCGATAACGATCGCCGCTGTCTGCATCTGCAGCTTACCGACAAAGGTCATCAGTTTTTGCGTGAGGTTCTGCCTCCGCAGCACAACTGCCTGCATCAGCTCTGGTCTTCTTTAAGCACCAGCGAAAAAGATCAGCTCGAGCACATCACCCGTAAACTGCTTGGTCGTCTTGACCAGATGGAAGAGGACGGTGTGCTTGCGGAGTCTCTGCGCTAAGCACGGAACCGCTAGAAATCTTTCTGAATTGACAAGGAAAAACAGACCAGGCCAGCAGATCTTCTGCTGGCCTTTCTGATAAACAGGTCGGCCCAGCCGATGTGAAATAATAAGATCGTGGAGAATAACATGAGCGCAAATGCGGAGAGCCAAACCCCGCAGCAACCGGGCAGCAAGAAAGGGAAGCGCAAAGGTGCCCTTCTGTTGCTGACATTGCTCTTTATTATTGTTGCCGTGGCATATGGGATTTATTGGTTTTTGGTACTGCGTCATTATGAAGAGACCGATGACGCATATGTGGCAGGGAATCAGGTACAGATTATGGCGCAGGTGTCCGGCAGCGTGACGAAAGTCTGGGCCGACAACACCGATTTTGTGCAGAAAGGCGATCCTTTGGTCACCCTCGACCAGACCGATGCCCAGCAGGCGTTTGAGAAAGCGCAAACCCAGCTGGCCGCCAGCGTGCGTCAAACCCGTCAGTCGATGATCAACAGCAAGCAGCTGCAGGCCAATATCGACGTCAAAAAAACCGCGCTCTCGCAGGCGCAAACCGACCTCAACCGCCGTATCCCCCTGGGAGCCGCTAACCTGATCGGCCGCGAGGAGCTGCAGCACGCTCGCGATACCGTCGCCAGCGCCCAGGCCGAGCTCGACGTGGCGGTGCAGCAGTTTAACGCCAACCAGGCCATCGTTCTGGGGACCCGCCTTGAGCAGCAGCCTGCCGTTCTGCAGGCGGCCACCGACGTCCGTAACGCCTGGCTGGCCCTGCAGCGTACGCAGATCGTCAGCCCGATTAGCGGCTACGTTTCCCGTCGTTCGGTACAGCCCGGCGCGCAGATAAGCCCGACCACCCCGCTAATGGCGGTCGTTCCGGCGACGAATCTGTGGGTCGACGCCAACTTTAAAGAGACCCAGCTGGCGCATATGCGCATCGGCCAACCGGCCACCGTAATCAGCGATATCTACGGCGACGATGTGAAATACACCGGTAAGGTCGTAGGGCTGGATATGGGGACCGGTAGCGCCTTCTCCCTGCTGCCGGCGCAGAACGCCACCGGGAACTGGATTAAAGTCGTCCAGCGTCTGCCGGTGCGTATTGAGCTCGATGAGAAGCAGCTGGCGGCGCACCCGCTACGTATTGGCCTCTCTACGCTGGTTGAAGTGGATACCTCCAACCGCGACGGCGAGATACTGGCGAACGAGACGCGTAAGTCTCCGGCGTATGAAAGTAATGCCCGTGAAATCGCTCTCGACCCGGTAGACAAACTGATCGACGGCATCATCCAGGCTAACGCCGGATAATTCGGGGTGAGCGTAATGCAACAGCAAAAACCGCTGGAGGGCGCGCAGCTGGTCATCATGACCATTGCGCTGTCGCTTGCGACCTTCATGCAGGTGCTGGACTCCACTATCGCCAACGTGGCTATCCCAACCATCGCCGGTAACCTTGGCTCGTCCCTGAGCCAGGGTACCTGGGTGATTACCTCGTTTGGGGTGGCAAACGCCATCTCCATTCCGATAACCGGTTGGCTGGCAAAACGCGTGGGGGAAGTGAAGCTGTTCCTGTGGTCAACGGTGGCGTTTGCCATCGCCTCCTGGGCCTGCGGCATGTCCAACAGCCTGACGATGCTGATTTTCTTCCGCGTGATTCAGGGGATCGTCGCCGGTCCGCTGATCCCGCTATCGCAGAGCCTGCTGCTCAACAACTACCCGCCGGCAAAACGCTCCATCGCCCTGGCGCTGTGGTCGATGACGGTTATCGTGGCGCCAATCTGCGGGCCGATCCTCGGCGGCTATATCAGCGACAACTACCACTGGGGCTGGATATTCTTTATCAACGTCCCGATCGGCGTTGCGGTGGTGATAATGACGCTGCAAACCCTGCGCAGCCGGGAAACCCGTACCGAGCAGCGGCGCATCGACGGCGTCGGGCTGGCGCTGCTGGTGGTTGGCATCGGCAGCCTGCAGGTGATGCTCGATCGCGGTAAGGAGCTGGACTGGTTCGCCTCCACGGAGATTATCGTCCTGACGGTGGTGGCCGTGGTGGCCATCAGCTTCCTTATCGTCTGGGAGCTTACCGACGACAACCCGATAGTCGACCTTTCGCTATTTAAGTCGCGAAACTTCACCATCGGCTGCCTGTGCATCAGCCTCGCCTATATGCTCTACTTCGGCGCTATCGTTCTGCTGCCGCAGCTGCTGCAGGAGGTCTATGGCTACACCGCGACCTGGGCGGGTCTGGCGTCGGCGCCGGTGGGGGTGATCCCGGTCATTCTCTCGCCGATCATCGGCCGCTTTGCCCATAAGCTCGATATGCGTCGGCTGGTGACCTTCAGCTTTATCATGTATGCGGTGTGCTTCTACTGGCGCGCATGGACCTTCGAACCGGGGATGGACTTCGGCGCATCGGCCTGGCCGCAGTTTATCCAGGGCTTCGCGGTGGCCTGCTTCTTTATGCCGCTGACCACCATCACCCTGTCCGGCCTGCCGGCGGAGCGGCTGGCGGCGGCCTCAAGCCTGTCGAACTTCACCCGTACGCTGGCGGGCTCTATCGGGACCTCGATAACCACCACCATGTGGACCAACCGCGAGGCGCTGCACCATGCGCAGCTCACCGAGTCGGTCACGCCGTATAACCCTAACGCCCAGCAAATATACGACCAGCTGGAGGGACTGGGGATGACCCAGCAGCAGGCATCCGGCTGGATAGCCCAGCAGATAACCAACCAGGGGCTGATTATTTCCGCTAACGAAATATTCTGGGTCTCGGCGGGGATCTTTATCCTGCTGTTAGGCCTGGTGTGGTTTGCCCGGCCGCCGTTCAGCGCGGGCGGCGGCGGAGGCGGAGCTCACTAGCGTTAACACCAAGGGATCTGCGGATCCCTTTTTTATTGGCGGATAAAAACGCCCGCCTGTCCAGTTCGCGCTAGCTTCTGTCCACTTCGCTAAAGCGCCCCGTTCTTCTTATCGTGCAGGATAAAGATCCGACATAAGGAGATAATCATGCTGAAAAATCCTCACGAAAAATATCGCCCCTCGCCGATCGTATCCCTGCCCGACCGCCGCTGGCCGGACCGGCAGATCGCCCACGCGCCGCGCTGGCTCTCTACCGACCTGCGCGACGGCAACCAGGCGCTGGCGGAACCGATGGACGGCGCGCGCAAGCTGCAGTTCTGGAACCTGCTGCTGGAGTGTGGATTCAAAGAGATTGAAGTCGCTTTCCCGTCCGCATCGCAGACTGATTTCAACTTCGTTCGCCAGCTGATTGAGGAGCAGCGTATCCCCCAGGACGTCACCATTCAGGTGCTGACCCAGGCGCGGGAAGATTTAATCCTGCGCACCTTCGAATCGCTGCGCGACGCCCACAGCGCCACCGTGCATCTGTATAACGCCACCGCGCCTCTGTTTCGCCGGCTGGTCTTCGGTATGGAAAAAGCGCAGGTGGTTGAGCTGGCGACCCGCGCCACCCGACTGATCCGCCAGCAGTGCGAACAGCAGCCGCAAACGCGCTGGCAGTATGAGTATTCGCCGGAAACCTTCTGCTTTACCGAACCTGAGTTTGCGCTGGAGATCTGCGAAGCGGTGGCGGACATCTGGCAGCCCTGCGCCGAACGCCCGATGATCATCAACCTGCCCGCCACCGTGGAGGTCAACACCCCCAACGTCTATGCCGATCAAATCGAGTATTTTTGCCGTCATTTCTCGCGCCGCGCCGACGTCTGCATCAGCGTCCACCCGCATAACGACCGCGGAACCGGCGTTGCCAGCGCCGAGCTGGCGGTGATGGCCGGCGCCGATCGCGTTGAAGGCTGCCTGTTTGGTAACGGCGAACGCACCGGCAACGTCTGTCTGGTCACCCTCGCCATGAATCTCTACAGCCAGGGCGTCGACCCTCAGCTCACCTTCCCGGAGATGAAGCGGGTCGTGGAGATCGTCGAGAGCTGTAACCAGCTGCCGGTTCACCCGCGCCATCCGTGGGCGGGAAGCCTCGCCTATACCGCATTTTCCGGCTCGCATCAGGATGCGATTAAGAAAGGTTTCGACGCCCGTCGGCCCGGCGAAATTTGGCAAATGCCCTACCTGCCCGTCGACCCGCAGGACATCGGCTGCAGCTATGAGGCGGTTATCCGCGTCAACAGCCAGTCGGGTAAGAGCGGCAGCGCATGGCTGATTGAGCAGAATCACGGCTTAAAGCTGCCCCGCATGCTGCAGCAGGATTTCAGCCTGCACGTGCAGCGCGCAACCGATAGCCACGGCAAGGAGATGACGCAAAACGCCCTGTGGCAGCTGTTCCGCGAGCGCTACGGCCTGGTGGCTGCACCGCCGCTGGCGCTGCTGGATTACCAAAGCGACGGCCAGCAGGACGGCCAGCTCTCGCTGCAGGCGACGCTCAGGGTCTACGGCGAGACCCGCAGGCTGCAGGGGAACGGCAACGGGCTGCTTTCCGCCGCGGCGAGCGGGCTTAGCGCGCTGCTTAAGCAACAGTTTGTGATTAAGGATTATCACGAGCATACCCTCGGCGAGCGCAGCGACAGCCGTTCGGTGGCCTATATCCGCTGCGTCTTGCCGAATGGCGACAGCCGCTGGGGGGTCGGGATCGATAACGATGTCGCCCGCGCCTCGCTCCAGGCGCTATGCAATGCGCTCAGCGGCGGCGATCACTCCTCCGGCGAGCGGAAGTAATCGCTGGGAGCCATCCCCATCACCCGGCGGAACATGGCGCTGAAGGCGCTGTGGCTGCCGTAGCCAAGGTCCAGCGCCACCCGCAGGACCGACTGCCCCTGCGCCAGGCGCACCAGCGCTTCCATTAGTTTCGCCCGGCGCACCCATTCGCTCCAGGTCAGCGTTGTCTGCTGCTGGAAGTGGCGGTTGAGCGTCCGCTCGCTCATATTGCTCTCTTTTGCCGCCTGGACGCAGCTCCAGGCGTCGCCCGGCGTTTCGCGGACCTTTTGACATAGCCGGCGCAGCGCCTCGCTTTGCGGTTCGATCAGGCCAAAGGGCAGCACGGTCATGCCGCGGATCTCATCAAGAATTAATTCATAGACTCGCTCGTCGCGGCTGCCGGGATCGTAGCGTTCGGCCAGCGTCAGCGAGGTGACGATCAGCTCGCGCAGCAGCGGCGAGATCTGCACGATCTGGCACGATGACGGCAGATCGGCGCGGGCAAGGGGATCGATAAACAGCGTGCGCGCCGCGACTGCGCCGGTGATCCGCAGCGCGTGGGGCGTACCCGCCGGCAGCCAAACGCCGCGCCCCGGCGGGACAACCCAGTAGCCAGCCGGCGTCTCAACCCGCACCACGCCGCTCAGGATATGCAGCAGCTGGACGCAGTCATGCTGATGCCACGGCTCGCTATCGCCATGGGCGTAATCATGGGCAAAGGGCACCAGGGAGCGATGCTGAAAGGAGAAGCGGGAAGTCGTCGACATCGCGGCGTGAGGATATCGGCCCGACGCTATCGCCGGGCCGTGGCAGAAGAACTAGATATGCAGTTCTTGCAGCGTTTCTTTCGGCAGCGCCAGCTCGTCATTGCTGTTGATGCGTACGTCGCGCTCAAGAATATGACGCGCGATGTCCTGAGCTTCTTCCAGCGAGTGCATGGTGTAGGTACCGCACTGGTAAACGTTGAGCTCAGGGATCTGGCTCTGCTCTTTTACCTTCAGCACGTCGGCCATCGCCGCTTTCCAGGCATCCGCTACGCGCTGCTCGTCCGGCGTACCGATCAGGCTCATATAGAAGCCCGTGCGGCAACCCATCGGAGAGATATCGATAATTTCCACACCCTTACCGTTGAGATGGTCGCGCATAAAGCCCGCGAACAGGTGCTCAAGCGTGTGAATGCCTCTTTCCGGCATCACTTCCTGATTCGGTATGCAAAAACGCAGATCGAAAACGGTAATTTCATCGCCGTGCGGCGTGTTCATTTTCTTCGCGACGCGCACCGCAGGGGCTTCCATTCGGGTATGGTCGACTGTGAAACTATCTAACAACGGCATTCTTCACCTCCGATAGTGATTTTTTTTAAAATAAAATGAACTCTTTTTACACCCGCTAGTCTGAGTATGTGAAAGACGCGCATTTATTATCATCATCATCCCTGAATCAGAGATGAAAGTTTGGCCACATTGATGTGGCCTTTTTCTTTTGTACCGCTTTTTGCTACGCGTGTCTCGCTAACAGAGCGCTAAACGGTTCGCTATCTTCCGCTTCTACCTTCTGCTGACGCACGGCTGACGCTTCACGCTCGGTAATGAAATCCTCTTCGCGTAAAATCTCCAGCGGCTCTTCCCGCAGCATCGTACGATACCGATCGGCCAGCTCCTTACCGGTGCCGCCAATCCCTTCTTCAAGCATAGAACGCAGAATGCGCGCCGAGAAAGTTAATTCCGGATCGTCGAAGCTGGCAACCAGCTCATCGCACACCTGCTGATAGGCGTCGCCGCCATGAATACCGTCCAGAATCTGCGCAACGCGGCGCAAATCGCGGAACAGATCTTTACCTACCTCAGCCAGCGGGAACTGCGCGCTTTCGCAGCCGATCCCCAACGTCAGGCCAGGCTTACGCCCTTCAAGAATCACCCGATTCCAGTTAGTGCGCGTACACAGCAGCTCGTCGCTGCTCATTTCCGGCGCATCGGCCAGCACGCACCAGACCATAAACAGATCGAGGAAGCGCACCTGCTGCTCGTCAACGCCAATCGGCGAGAACGGGTTGATATCCAGTGAACGAACTTCGATATATTCGATTCCGCCGCGCAGCAGCGCGTCAGACGGCGTCTCACCGCTGCGGGTCACGCGTTTCGGGCGGATTGGCGCATAGAGTTCGTTTTCAATCTGCAGAATATTACTGTTAATTTGCAGGTACTTGCCGTCTTTCTCGAGGCCAATTTCCGCATATTCCTGCGACGGGGTTTTAATCGCCCGCTTCAATCCTGCCACATACTCCTGCAGATCGTTAAACGTAATTCCGAGATTGCTTTGCGACTTATTGGTATAGCCGAGGTCGCTCAGGCGCAGGGAGGTCGCGTACGGCAGGTAATACATGCCGTTTTCCGCTTTCTCAAACGGCAGCGTGGTCGGTTTCCCCTGCAGGAAAGAGGAGCAAATCGCCGGGGAAGCGCCGAACAGATACGGGATCACCCAGCCAAAGCGGTAGTAGTTGCGGATTGAGCGGAAATAGCCCGCCGAAATGGCCTCTTTCCCGCTTTCCTCGTCCTCAACGCCGCACTTCGCCTGCCAGAACGCCATCGGCAGAGAGAAGTTATAGTGCACGCCGGAGATGGTTTGCATCAGCGCGCCGTAACGGTTTTTCAGCCCTTCACGATACAGCGTTTTCAGACGGCCGATATTCGATGTGCCGTACTGCGCCAGCTCGATGTCCTGGCCCGGAGCAATATAGCAGGGCATGCTCAGCGGCCACATCCGCTCATCGCCGATATGGCGGGCGGTATAGCGATGAACATCGCGCATAAAAGTCAGCATGTGCTGAATATCGCCATCAACCGGCGTAATAAACTCCAGCAAAGCTTCAGCGAAATCGGTGGTAATCCATTTATGGGTCAGCGCCGAACCCAATGCCTGAGGATGGCCGGTAGTGGCCAGCGAGCCATCGGCGTTAACGCGCAGCGTTTCGCGCTCAAGGCCGCGATGAATGCCCTTTAGCGCCTGCGGATTTTTTTCCAGCCAGGCCAGCGCCTGTGATACGTCCGGGATCAATTTGACCTCCCGCCTGTCGAAATCATTTGAATAAGCATAATTGTAATGGTGACCATACAGGTTATTCCAGCAGACGTTATTGTTACAGCCTGTCCGGAGAGCCTCAGTTCCACAATTAGTGCCACCACATCATGCCCTGAAGCGTAACCAGCGCAATGACGATATAGCGCAGCGCTTTACCAAGGCATAAAAAAAAGAGCACTGGTCCCCAGGAAATGCGCATCCATCCCGCCAGTAAACACAGCAAATCGCCTATCACCGGCGTCCAGCTTAATAATAATGTGACCGCACCGTAGCGCTTTAACCAGCCGGAAGCCTTCTCCTGCCAGCGCGACGTTTTGCGCAGCGGAAACAGGCGCCCCAGAATAACGTTAGTTACCCCTCCAAGGCTATTGCCGATTGTTGCTATTAATACCAGCATCCACGGTTGGCTCGCTCCCGTAAGCAGCATAGCAACCAGCACAACTTCCGAGTTACCGGGAAGCAGCGTGGCGCTGAGAAAGCTACTGGCAAACAGCGATATCAGCGATAGCGCGTCGCTCACAGCAGCCGAACGTCGACAGCATCCATCCCCGCGCGCTGTGCGGCCTGCAGACCAAAGTCAGCGTCTTCAAACACCACGCATTTTTCCGGCGCAACGCCCATGCGCTCGGCGCACAGCAGGAAGGTATCAGGAGCAGGCTTGTGGTTTGTTACGTGATCGGCGGCAATGACCGCGGAGAAATAGTGACGCAGGCCGAGATGGGCCAGCAGAGCTTCCGCAACGGCGCTTTCGCTGCCGGTGCCAACCGACATCGGGCGACGGCCGTGCCACTCTTTTACCACCTCAATCAGCGGTAAGGGGCGCACGCTATCCAGCAGCATCGCCTTGACGGCGTTGGTTTTCTCCAAAGCCAGGCGATGGGGGTCTAAATCCGCCTGGTTCATTTCGATAATCACCTGGGCAATACGCCAGGTCGGAGAACCGTTGAGCGCGACCATCGCCTGTTCGTCGAAACGCATTCCGTAACGGCCCAGAACCTCGCGCCAGGCCTTACGATGCGTCGGCTCGGTATCAAGAATAGTGCCATCCATATCAAAGATAAGTCCTGCGTAACGTTCGTACATCGTGTTCTCACAAACCGGATAAGGAAAGGTTACTTTATCGCAAAAGGCGCATATTGTCGCGGGTGGAGGCAGAAGCAGCAAAGGCGCCACAGGGCGCCTTTATTATATCGATGCATCGGCTTATTTGATTTTCAAATCATTCTCAACCAAACGAACGCCCTGCACTCTGCGGGTCACCTCTACGGCGCGATTAGCATCCTTCTGCGACGAAACAAAACCGCTCAGCTGAACGCGGCCTTTGAAGGTCTGCACGCTAATTTCAGTGGATTTAATCTCTTTTTCGTTAAACAGCGCGGTTTTGACTTTGGTGGTCACGACGGTGTCGTCGATATAGCCGCCGGTACTTTCCTTCGTGGCCGATCCGGCACAGCCAGCCAGAGATACGGCAACCAGAAGCGTCGCGCAAAAGGCAGGTATTGCTTTGAACCATTTCATGGATTTCTCTCCTTGCACTCATCTCACCCGAATCAGGTCGATATACAGGGGTAAATTATAGTGGAAAGAGCAACTTGCCAATATTAAAAAGTGCGCAAGAGCGTGCAGAAACGGCTAAGCGACGGCGGCTGACGGGGTGGTTGGGCGATAAGGTTTTCGAACGCGGGACTATTTCGCAGACCGTGGAACAATTGTGTCAGGGTTATTTCAGGAGAAGATGGTGCATCCGGGAGGATGACTCACTGGGTTCGCCCTGCGGGCCGTCGCTTATGCGACGTTATCCTCCCTGGTGCTGGCGACTATCTCGCAGACCATGAGGCAATAATGTTGGGGTTATTTCAGGAGAAGATGGTGCATCCGGGAGGATGACTCACTGGGTTCGCCCTACGGGCCGTCGCTTATGCGACGTTATCCTCCCTGGTGCTGGCGGTTTTTTCGCAGACCATGAAGCAATAATGTTGGGGTTAGTTCAGGAGAAGATGGTGCATCCGGGAGGATTCGAACCTCCGACCGCTCGGTTCGTAGCCGAGTACTCTATCCAGCTGAGCTACGGATGCATCAGGGGGAACTTCTTTACTACGCTATCTTCCCTGGTGCTGGCGATTATCTCACAGACCATGAAACAACAGTATTGCTGTTATCTCGAAGAAGATGGTGCATCCGGGAGGATGACTCACTGGGTTCGCCCTACGGGCCGTCGCTTATGCGACGTTATCCTCCCTGGTACTGGCGATTATCTCGCAGACCTTGAAACAACAGAATAGCTGTTATCTCGAAGAAGATGGTGCATCCGGGAGGATTCGAACCTCCGACCGCTCGGTTCGTAGCCGAGTACTCTATCCAGCTGAGCTACGGATGCATCAGGGAGAACTTCTTTACTACGTTAACTTCCCTGGCGCTGGCGATTATCTCGCAGACCATGAAACAACAAAAGTGCTGTTATCTCGAAGAAGATGGTGCATCCGGGAGGATTCGAACCTCCGACCGCTCGGTTCGTAGCCGAGTACTCTATCCAGCTGAGCTACGGATGCATCAGGGAGAACTTCTTTACTACCAGCAAGCGCCGCAAATTAACCATTGCCACGCTTCACAAGATGGTGCATCCGGGAGGATGACTCACTGTGTTCGCCCTACGGGCCGTCGCTTATGCGACGTTATCCTCCCTGGTACTGGCGATTATCTCGCAGACCATGAAACAACAGAATGGCTGTTATCTCAGAGAAGATGGTGCATCCGGGAGGATTCGAACCTCCGACCGCTCGGTTCGTAGCCGAGTACTCTATCCAGCTGAGCTACGGATGCAAAATGGCGGTGAGGCGGGGATTCGAACCCCGGATGCAGCTTTTGACCGCATACTCCCTTAGCAGGGGAGCGCCTTCAGCCTCTCGGCCACCTCACCACACGCCTCTTTCGAGTGCTTCGAAGAACTTGTTTCTGCTCTTCGTCGCTGCGATGGCGCACATATTACTTTCTGGTACTTATAAGTCAAACAATTTTTCGAGACCTTTTTTCCGTTTGCACACTTACCGCGCAATCAGCCTGCAAAAACGGCAAAAAGAGCGTTTAATCAACAGAAATTCAGGGTTTACGGCCTGCTACGGGCAAAAAATAAAGATAGCCGACGATGGGCAAGTAACGGAAAAGAGAGGCGTCTGAAGTAGAAAATAGAGAGAAATCGACTGGCTGTGGGATGCGCCTCACGAAATCGCGAGGCGCGAAAGCCTTAGTAACTGGACTGCTGGGATTTTTCAGCCTGGATACGCTGGTAGATCTCTTCACGATGCACGGAGACTTCTTTAGGGGCATTAACGCCAATACGTACCTGGTTACCCTTAACCCCTAAAACTGTCACAGTGACCTCATCTCCAATCATGAGGGTCTCACCAACTCGACGAGTCAGAATCAGCATTCTTTGCTCCTTGAAAGATTAAAAGAGTCGGGTCTCTCGTATCCCGGCATTATCCATCATATAACGCCAAAAAGTAAGCGATGACAAACGCCTCACGGCGTAACGCAGTCATGGCATCACATTCTGTTAAACCTAAGTTTAGCCGATATACACAACTTCAACCCGACTTTATCGTTATCAGTGCTTCTCTTGCAAGATACCGTAATCCGAAGATCACGGCACCTATGCGTTTATAGTTATTACAGTTTTGCGCTTACCCAGCCTTTCACACTGGCTAACGCAGCAGGGAGAGCAGACGCATCGGTACCACCGGCCTGAGCCATATCCGGACGACCGCCCCCTTTGCCGCCCACCTGCTGAGCGACCATACCAACCAGCTCCCCTGCCTTCACGCGATCTGTCACATCCTTAGACACACCGGCAATCAGAGAAACCTTACCATCCGCAACCGTGGCTAACACTACAACCGTTGAACCCAGCTGGTTCTTCAGATCGTCAACCATAGTACGCAGCATTTTTGGCTCAACGCCGACCAGCTCGCTGACCAGCAGCTTAACGCCGTTAATCTCTTCCGCTTTACTGGAGAGGTTTGCGCTCTCCTGCGCTGCCGCCTGCTCTTTCAGCTGCTGCAGCTCTTTTTCCAGCTGGCGGGTACGTTCCAGCGCGGAGCGTATCTTGTCACCGAGGTTATGGCTATCGCCCTTCAGCAGCTGTGCGATATCGCCCAGCAGATCGCTTTGGGAATGCAGACTCGCAATCGCGCCCTCACCGGTCACCGCCTCAATACGGCGCACGCCCGCGGCGGTCCCGGATTCGGAGGTGATGCGGAACAGGCCGATATCGCCGGTACGTGAAGCGTGAGTACCGCCGCACAGCTCGGTGGAGAAATCACCCATTTTCAGGACGCGAACGCGGTCATCATACTTCTCGCCGAACAGCGCCATGGCGCCAGATTCGCGAGCCGCATCGATATCCATAATGTTGGTTTCGATAGCCAGATTGCGGCGAATTTGCGCATTGACTAAATCTTCAACCGCGCGGATCTCTTCCGGCTTCATCGCTTCAAAATGCGAGAAGTCAAAGCGCAGCGCTTTGTCATTTACCAGAGAGCCCTTCTGAGCCACGTGCGTACCGAGAACCTGGCGCAGCGCGGCATGCATCAGGTGGGTCGCGGAGTGGTTCAGACGGATACGCTGGCGGCGAGCGCGATCGACATCGGCCTGCACCGCGTCGCCCACTTTCAGGGTACCGCCAGCCACTTTGCCGATATGACCAATAGCCTGGCCGTACTTCTGCGCATCGCTGACGATGAACGAGAAGCCCGCGCCTTTCAGCTCGCCCTTATCGCCGACCTGGCCGCCGGACTCGGCATAGAACGGCGTCTGATCCAGAATAACAACCGCTTCCTGACCGGCGCTGACGGTATCAACCGCTTTGCCGTCGATGAACAGCGCGGTGACCTTGCCGTTCAGCTCCAGGCTATCGTAGCCTTTAAACTCAGAAGCGCCCTCAACGCGAATCATCGCGTTGTAGTCGGCGCCGAAACCGCTGGACTCACGCGCGCGACGGCGCTGCTCTTCCATTGCCGCTTCGAAGCCTGCTTCGTCAACTTTGATATTGCGCTCGCGGCACACGTCCGCGGTCAGGTCAACCGGGAAGCCGTAGGTATCGTACAGGCGGAAGGCCGTTTCGCCGTCCAGGGTGTCGCCTTTCAGCTTAGCCAGCTCTTCGTCCAGCAGCGCCAGGCCGCGTTCCAGAGTGCGGGCAAACTGCTCTTCTTCCGTTTTCAGAACATGCTCAACCTGAGCCTGCTGCTGCTTCAGCTCTTCGCCAGCGGAGCCCATGACCTCAATCAGCGGCGCAACCAGCTTCCAGAAGAAGGTATCCTTCGCACCGACCATATTGCCGTGGCGGACGGCACGACGAATGATACGACGCAGCACGTAGCCGCGGTTCTCATTCGACGGGATCACGCCATCAGCGATCAGGAACGCACAGGAGCGAATATGATCGGCAATCACGCGCAGCGACTTGTTGGTCAGATCGGTGGCGCCGGTCACTTTTGCCACGCTCTCGATCAGTTGACGGAACAGGTCGATATCATAGTTGGAGTTCACGTGCTGCAGAACGGCGGCGATACGCTCAAGGCCCATACCGGTATCAACGGACGGCTTCGGCAGCGGCTCCATGGTACCGTCGGCCTGGCGGTTAAACTGCATGAAGACGATGTTCCAGATCTCAATGTAGCGATCGCCGTCCTCTTCCGCGCTTCCCGGAGGGCCGCCCCAGATGTGGTCGCCGTGGTCAAAGAAGATTTCGGTGCACGGGCCGCAAGGACCGGTATCGCCCATTTGCCAGAAGTTATCGGAGGCAAACGCGCCGCCTTTATTGTCGCCAATGCGAATAATGCGCTCACGCGGAACGCCAACCTCGTTGGCCCAGATGTCGAAAGCTTCGTCATCGGTTTCGTAAACGGTTACCCACAGCTTTTCTTTCGGCAGAGCGAACCAGCTTTCGCCGGTTAACAGCTCCCATGCGTACTTGATGGCATCCTGCTTGAAGTAGTCGCCGAAGCTGAAGTTGCCCAGCATTTCAAAGAAGGTGTGGTGGCGCGCGGTATAGCCGACGTTTTCCAGATCGTTGTGTTTGCCACCCGCACGAACGCAGCGCTGCGAGGTGGTCGCACGGGAATAATTACGCTTGTCGAGGCCAAGGAACACATCCTTGAACTGGTTCATCCCGGCGTTGGTAAACAGCAGGGTCGGGTCGTTGTGCGGCACCAGGGAGCTGCTAGCAACTACCTGATGTCCCTTACTATGGAAAAAATCGAGAAACGCCTGACGGATCTCAGCAGTGCTCTTGCTCATAATTATCCTGAAATCAAGCTATACACTTCATCCTTCACGCCGCCTCGACGCTGGCTGCGCGCGTTCACCTCCGTCACGTACCTGCGTACGCCCCAGGGACTCACTCCGTTGCTGCCTTGATGCAGCGTGAATGATTTTGTGTATAAGGAATAATCGTCCTGGGCGCTGATTGCCTTTTAAACAGCCAGCGGCCGGACGGAATAAAGTGGGAATAAGATAAGTTTTCTTTACGGGGAAGTAAAATCCCCGATGGGTCAATCTGCAAAATTTCGCCAGATTTTCTGGATATCTTCCATTAAGTAACCGCGGTACAGCAAAAAGCGCTGTATTTTAACTTTTTCTGCAAATACGGTGGGGAGCGGATCGCCATACTTTCTCTGCGCCTGCTCCTTCGCCAGCAGCGCCCAGTCGATTTCGCACTCGCGCATTGCGCGCTCGCTCTCTTCGCGGGCGATACCTTTCTGGTTCAGCTCCTGGCGGATGCGCGCCGGACCGTAGCCTTTGCGGCTCCGGCTGGCAATAAACTGGCGGACAAAGCGCTGGTCATCGAGGTAGCGGTTTTCGATGCACCAGCCCACAACGCGATCGACCTCTTCCGGCGTAACGTCCAGCGCCTCGGGGCCATTTTTCCCCATGACCGGCGCGGCCATCTTGCGCCGCAGCTCCTGTTCGCTATGGTCGCGCATTGCCAGAATACGAATCGCGCGATCCAGCAGGCGGGCGTAGCCGGAACGGCGGGATGAAGATTCAGTCACGAGCACCTCGATAATCAAAAAGCAAAAGGGCCGCATAAGCAGCCCCTTGTTTTCCCGTCTTATTTCAAATCGCATGCACGCTGGCCCTGCCAGCCCTGCAACCTGAACTATTCAGGAGACCATTACCTGAAGATATCAGAAATCCTGTTCGCTTGCTTCTTCGCTTTTACCGTCAACCGCGAAGTCCGGCGTGGAGTCCTGGTTGTTCAGCAGCAGCTCACGAACTTTCTTCTCGATCTCTTTCGCCGCAGCCGGGTTCTCTTTCAGCCAGGAGATAGCGTTCGCTTTACCCTGACCAATTTTGTCGCCGTTATAGCTGTACCAGGCACCCGCTTTTTCAATCAGCTTCTCTTTCACGCCCAGATCGACCAGCTCGCCGAAGAAGTTGATGCCCTCGCCGTAAAGGATCTGGAATTCCGCCTGCTTGAACGGCGCGGCGATTTTGTTCTTGACCACCTTCACGCGGGTTTCGCTGCCAATGACGTTATCGCCATCTTTTACCGCACCGATACGGCGGATATCCAGACGCACGGAGGCGTAGAATTTCAGCGCGTTACCGCCGGTAGTGGTTTCCGGGTTACCGAACATCACGCCGATTTTCATACGGATCTGGTTGATGAAGATCAGCAGCGTGTTGGACTGCTTCAGGTTACCGGCCAGCTTACGCATTGCCTGGCTCATCATACGCGCCGCGAGGCCCATGTGAGAGTCGCCGATCTCGCCTTCGATTTCCGCTTTCGGCGTCAGCGCCGCAACGGAGTCGACCACCAGCACGTCTACCGCGCCAGAGCGCGCCAGCGCGTCACAGATCTCAAGCGCCTGTTCGCCGGTATCCGGCTGAGAACACAGCAGGTTGTCGATATCTACGCCCAGCTTGCGGGCATACACCGGATCCAGCGCGTGCTCTGCATCGATAAAGGCACAGGTTTTACCTTCACGCTGCGCGGCGGCGATAACCTGCAGAGTCAGCGTCGTTTTACCGGAAGATTCTGGCCCGTAGATCTCGACGATACGGCCCATTGGCAGACCGCCGGCGCCGAGGGCGATATCCAGTGAAAGCGAGCCGGTGGAGATAGTTTCCACGTCCATGGAACGGTCTTCACCCAGGCGCATGATGGAGCCTTTACCGAACTGTTTTTCGATCTGGCCCAGTGCTGCCGCCAACGCTTTCTGTTTGTTTTCGTCGATAGCCATTATTACTCCTGTCATGCCGGGTGGAACCGGGTAGTGAATTCTGTTCTGTTGAGGCAATTATACTGTATGCTCATACAGTATCAAGTGTTTTGTAGAAATTGTTGCCAGAGGAGCTGCAGGGCGTAGGCCGTGGCCTGACGGCGCACCGACTCACGGTCTCCGGCGAAACATTCGCGCTGCGTGATCCCCTGCCCGTTGGCGCAGGCGACGCCAAACCACACCGTTCCGACGGGCTTTTCTGCGCTGCCGCCATCCGGCCCGGCAACGCCGCTCACCGAGATCGCGTAGGTGGCGCGCGCGGCGCGCAGTGCACCAACAGCCATCTCCACCACCACCGGTTCGCTCACCGCGCCGTGCTCAGCTAACGTCGCTTCGCTGACGCCAATCATCTGGGATTTAGCTTCATTGCTGTAGGTGACAAAACCGCGCTCAAACCACGCCGAGCTGCCGGCGATATCGGTAAGCACTTTAGCAATCCAGCCGCCGGTACAGGATTCAGCCGTGCTCACCGTCGCGCCCTGCGCCTTCAGCGCCTGCCCAACCCGCTCACTCAGCTGCATTAATTCCGAATCTGTCATCGTCGCCCCGTTTAAGCCAGATAAAGAGGCCATCAAAGATAGCACTTTCAGCACAGATGTGGGGATCGGGAGATGAATTTACGAGGGGGCTTCCGAAAAAGGACGGTCCCGAGGGCCGGGACCGTAAAATAGTGCTTTACTTCATGCTGCCGGAAATCAGTTCGACGTTATGACGCATCATTTTCACGTAGCTGTCCGCCACGCCGCCCGGTTTTGACAACGCCTCCGGATAGAGCTCGCCGCCCGGCTGCGCGCCCGTCGCGTTGGCAATCTGCTTCACCAGCCGCGGGTCGAGCTGGTTTTCCATAAACCAGGTGTGCACGTTATCGGCTTTAATCTGTTTAATCAGCGCCGCAACCTGCGCGGCGCTGGCTTCGCTTTCCGATGACAGCCCCTGCGGCGCAAGGAAGGTCACGCCGTAAGCGCGGCCAAAGTAGCCGAACGCGTCATGGCTGGTCAGAACCTTACGTTTCGCCTGCGGAATGGCGCTGAACTGGTTCTCCGCCCAGCCGTGAATCTCGTTGAGCTGGCCGATATAGCGCTTGCCGGAGACCTCAAGCGCCGCTTTATCCTCAGGGTCGGCTTTGACCAGCCCGCTGAGGATATTTTGCGCGTAAAGCGCGCCGTTGGCGGCGCTGTTCCAGGCGTGCGGGTCGGTCACCGTTTTCCCGTCCTCATCGAGGGTATGCGTTTTTACGCCCGTCGATGCCACCACCAGCTCGCCTTTGAATCCCGATGCTTTAATCAGCCGATCGACCCACCCCTCCAGCCCGAGGCCATTAACCACCACCACGTCGGCCTTGCTGAGTAAAGCGCTGTCCTGCGGCGATGGCTCAAAGGTGTGCGGGTCGCCGTCGGGGCCCACCAGCGTATCGACATGAACATGCTCGCCGCCAACCTGCTGAACGATATCGCCCAGCACCGAAAAGCTGCTGACCACGTTGAGCGTTTTCGCCATCGCCCCCTGCGCCGCCAGGCCCAGCGCCAGCACTAAAACTACCCCGGTACGTTTCATCATATTTTCCTTACCCCATTAATTTGCGCCAGCCGACCACCAGCCGGCTGCGCGTGCCAAAAAACACCGAAATAAAAAAGATCCCGCTGGCGGTCAGCACGATGGCGGGGCCGGCGGGCAAATTCGCCGCCCACGACAGGCTGAGCCCCATCCAGGCGCAGGCGCTGCCGATCAGCGCCGCCAGCAGCAGGATGGCGGGCAGCGTTCGCGCCCAGCAGCAGGCGGCCACCGCCGGGAGCATCATCACCCCCACCGCCATCAGGGTGCCCAGCACCTGAAAACCCGCCACCAGGTTCAGCACCAGCAGCGCCAGAAACAGGCCGTGCAGTAGCGCGGGCAGCCGGCGGTTATTCACCTGCAGCCACGCGCTGTCAAAGGCCTCGCTCACCAGCCCGCGATAGAGCAGCGCGATGCAAATAAGCGTCAGGCTGGCAACCCCGGCGACGAACAGCGCCGCGTCGTTATCCACCGCCAGAATCGAACCAAACAGCAAATGCAGCAGATCGACGCTGGAGCCACGCAGCGAAACCAGCGTCACCCCCAGCGCCAGCGAGCCCAGATAAAACCCGGCGAAGCTGGCGTCTTCTTTAAGCGGCGTGCGGCGGCTGACCCACCCCGCCACCAGCGCTACCGCAATGCCGGCGATAAAACCGCCCACCGACATCGCCAGCAGCGACATGCCGTTAAGCAGATAGCCCACCGCGACGCCGGGCAAAATCGCATGCGACAGGGCATCGCCCATCAGGCTCATGCGTCGCAGCAGCAGGAAAACCCCGAGCATGGTGGTGCTCAGCGAGAGCGCGAGGCACACCACCAGCGCGCGGCGCATAAAGCCGAATTCGATAAAAGGTTGAAAGAAGGTGTGCCAGATCATGCCAGCCTCGCGGAATCGAAGGCGGGAAGCACGTCGCCGGTCTCGCCCCAGCGGGCATTCCTCGGCTCCAGCAGCAGGGTTTCCGGGAAATATTCGGCGACGCGCTGATTATCGTGCAGCACCGCCAGCACGGTCTGTCCCTGCCGGTGCATCTCAAGGATCAGCGTCATCAGCTCGCGGCTGGTCGACTCATCAATCCCGGTAAAGGGTTCATCGAGCATCACCAGCGGAGCCTGCTGGACCATCACCCTGGCAAACAGCATGCGTTGAAACTGCCCGCCGGAAAGCGCTTCAATCGGCGTTTTCGCCATTGACGCCAGGCCGACGCGATCCAGCGCCGCGTCAATGCGCCGGCGAAGCTCACCGCGCAGTCCGCTCAGAAGCGAGACCTGCGGCCAGGCGCCCTGGCTCACCACGTCCCGAACCACGAGGGGAAACTGTGATTCCAGCGAATGCCGCTGCGCCAGCCAGCCGATAACCGGGCGCGACGCGCGCCAGTGCAGGCGGCCGCTCACCGGGGGAATAAACCCGGCCAGCGTTTTTAATAAAGTCGATTTACCGCAGCCGTTCAGACCGACAATAGCCATCAGGCTGCCCGCGGCGATAACGCCGCTCAGCGCCGGGGTAATCGCCAGCTCGTCATACCCGGCAACCAGGTTTTCCAGTTCAATCATGGCAAGGTTACCGCCCACCATGTCGCCAGCCACAGCAGCGCCAGTAGGACGCAGGCGAAGCCTACGCGCAGCGCGGCGGAGCTTGAAAAAAGAGAAGTGAACATCTTTGCCTCATTCAATACGTTATAACATAACACTATTGGATCGGCGGAATAATGTAAATCAGCGTCAACGAAGGGAAATGCTGCAAAATGTAACAGACTCCCCTCCAGGCAGAGGGAAGTCTCGGGGCAGGCTTACTGTCCGCGGGCCTGAGAAACGGCCAGGCCGAGCTGCCAGACGGCCATCGCGTAGTGGGTGCTGTGGTTATAGCGGGTGATGGTGTAGAAGTTCGGCAGCCCGTACCAGTACTGGTAGCCGGTACCAATATCGAGGCGCAGCAGGCTCGCCTGCTGATGGTTACCCAGCGGCTGCGTTGGCGTCAGGCCGGCCGCCGTCAGCTGCGATACGCTGTAATTGGTCTTAAAGCCGTTCTCCAGACCCGGGGCCTGACCCATTGCCGGTACCGCGACCAGATCGCCGCTCACCCAGCCGTGCTGCTTGAAGTAGTTGGCAACGCTGCCGATCGCATCCACCGGGTCCCACAGGTTGATATGCCCGTCGCCGTTGAAATCCACCGCGTACTGGCGATACGAGGAGGGCATAAACTGACCGTAGCCCATTGCGCCGGCGAAGGAGCCTTTAAGGTTCAGCGGATCGTCGCTTTCGCTACGCGCCATCAGCAGGAAGGTTTCCAGCTCGCCGGAGAAGTACTCGGCGCGTCGCGGATAGCTGAAGGAGAGCGTCGCCAGGGCGTCAAGAATGCGGGTTTTCCCCATCACGCGCCCCCAGCGGGTTTCCACGCCAATAATACCGACAATGATTTCCGGCGGTACGCCGTAGACCTGCCAGGCGCGGTTCAGCGCATCCTGATACTGATTCCAGAACGCCACGCCGTTTTGCACATTATCCGGGGTGATGAACTGTTTTTTGTAGCGCAGCCACGCGCCGTTCGGCCCGGACGGCGGCAGTCCGCTCGGCGCCTGGCGGTCCATCAGGCGCAGGACGTAATCCAGACGCTTAGCCTGGGAGAGAATTTCGTGCAGCTGCTGCCGGTCAAATCCGTGCTTGCTCACCATTTTGTCGATGAACTGCTCCGCAGCAGGATTGTTGGCGAAATCTCCCCCCATATTCATAACGTTATGCTGCGGCTCCAGCAGGAAGCCACCGGATCCTCCCGTGGTCTCCGTTACTGCGGTGGCTTTAGGTTTGCTGCTACAGGCAGCGAGGAGTACGCACAGCGGGAGTAGTGCCAGATAGCGACGCTTCAACATGGGACTTCCATTTAACAAATTCGGCAAGGGGTAATTATGGTAAAGCATGCGGCCGTCAACAAGGAAGCGGCAATGTATTCGCGGACAAAATAGTCCTGCCCGCCCCCTCTCTCCCCGCCCGAAGATCCTCTTCCCGGCCAATTTGCAGGGTGAAATTTTCATCCCATCGGCAATAAACTTTCAAATTAAAATATTTATCTTTCATTTTGCGATCAATTTAACACTTTTAAACCTTTCAAAGTGATTAAAATCAGCTGCCAGTTAGCAAGAAAAATAACGCTACAAAGGAGAGAATGATGATTGAAGTTATTACCCACGGCGCCGAATGGTTTATCGGCCTGTTTCAGAAGGGGGGCGAGGTCTTTACCGGTATGGTTACCGGGATCCTCCCTCTGCTGATCAGTCTACTGGTTATCATGAACGCGCTGATCAACTTTATCGGCCAGCAGCGGATCGAAAAGCTGGCGCAGCGCTGCGCCGGGAATCCCGTCTCCCGCTACCTGCTGCTGCCCTGTATCGGAACGTTCGTTTTCTGTAACCCGATGACCCTGAGCCTGGGGCGCTTTATGCCCGAGAAGTACAAGCCCAGCTACTACGCGGCGGCCTCCTACAGCTGCCACTCCATGAACGGCCTGTTTCCCCATATCAACCCCGGCGAGCTGTTTGTCTATCTCGGGATCGCCAACGGCTTAACCACCCTCGGCCTGCCGCTGGGGCCGCTGGCGGTGAGCTATCTGCTGGTTGGCCTGGTGACCAACTTCTTCCGCGGCTGGGTGACCGATCTGACAACCTCCATTTTTGAGAAAAAAATGGCCATCCAGCTTGCACAAAAAGTGCATCTGTCCGGAGCTGCATCATGACGCGTATTCGTATTGAAAAAGGGGCCAGCGGCTGGGGCGGCCCGCTTGAGCTGGACGCCGTCGAAGGCAAAAAAATAGTCTATATCACCGCCGGAACCCGCCCGGCCATCGTCGACAAGATCGCCCGGCTCACCGGCTGGCAGGCCGTGGACGGCTTTAAAGAGGGGGAACCGCCGGAAGCTGAGATCGGCGTGGCGATTATTGACTGCGGCGGCACCCTGCGCTGCGGCATCTACCCGAAGCGGCGTATTCCGACCATCAATATCCACGCCACCGGCAAGTCCGGGCCGCTGGCGCAATATATCCTTGAGGACATCTACGTCTCAGGCGTTAAGGAAGAGAATATCCACTCCGTCGCTGATGCCGGCGCCGACGAACCGGCCCCGCATCAGCCTGCGGGTCGCGATTACGATGCCAGTAAAAAAATCACCGAGCAGAGCGACGGCCTGCTGGCCAGGGTCGGTATGGGAATGGGCTCCGTGGTGGCGGTGCTGTTCCAGGCCGGGCGCGACACCATCGACACGGTGCTGAAAACGATCCTGCCGTTTATGGCCTTCGTCTCGGCGCTGATCGGCATCATCATGGCCTCGGGCATTGGCGACTGGATTGCCCACGGCCTGGCGCCGCTCGCCAGCCATCCGCTGGGGCTGGTGACGCTGGCGCTGATCTGCTCCTTCCCGCTGCTGTCGCCGTTCCTCGGCCCTGGCGCGGTTATCGCCCAGGTTATCGGCGTGCTGATCGGCGTGCAGATTGGCCTCGGTAATATTCCGCCGCATCTCGCCCTCCCCGCCCTGTTTGCGATTAACGCCCAGGCGGCCTGCGACTTTATCCCGGTCGGCCTGTCGCTCGCCGAAGCCCGTCAGGAGACGGTGCGCGTCGGGGTGCCTTCGGTGCTGGTCAGCCGCTTCCTGACCGGCGCGCCAACGGTGCTGATCGCCTGGTTCGTTTCCGGATTTATTTACCAATAAGAGGTTCCTGAAGATGACCGTGATTTACCAGACCACCATTACGCATATCGGCGCCAGCGCGACGATGGCGCTTGAGGATCGGATGCTGATTACCTTCCGCGAGGGCGCGCCGGCGGATATCGAAGAGTACTGCTTTATTCACAACCACGGCGAGCTCGTCGGCTCGCTGGCGCCGGGGGCGGAGCTCCAGCTGGGCGATCGGCGCTACCCGGTCACCGCGGTGGGCGACGTGGCGGAACAGAATCTGCGCGAGCTGGGCCATATCACGCTGCGTTTCGACGGCCACCGCGTGGCGGAGTTTCCGGGGACGGTTCACGTGGCCGGCCCGGTACCGGAGGCAATCGCCCCCGGCTGTGTACTGAAATTTTTTGCTTAAGCTGTAAGGAGAGAACTATGAGTCAGGTTGCTGTTGTCATCGGCGGAGGACAAACCTTAGGTGAGTTTCTGTGTCGTGGCCTCGCCGCGCAAGGATATCGCGTGGCGGTGGTTGATATTCAAAGCGATAAGGCCACCCGCGTGGCGCAGGCGATTAACGCCGAGTATGGCGAAGGGACGGCGTACGGTTTTGGCGCCGATGCGACCAGCGAGGCCAGCGTCGTCGCGCTCGCCCGCGGCGTGGACGAGATATTCGCCCGCGTGGATCTGCTGGTTTACAGTGCCGGGATCGCCAAAGCGGCCTTTATCAGCGATTTTGCGCTGGGCGACTTCGACCGCTCGCTGCAGGTCAATCTGGTGGGCTACTTCCTCTGCGCCCGCGAGTTTTCACGGCTGATGATCCGCGACGGCATTCAGGGACGCATCATTCAGATCAACTCCAAATCCGGCAAAGTGGGCAGCAAGCATAATTCCGGCTACAGCGCGGCGAAGTTTGGCGGCGTGGGGCTGACCCAGTCGCTGGCGCTGGATCTGGCGGAGTACGGTATTACCGTGCACGCGCTGATGCTCGGCAACCTGCTGAAGTCGCCGATGTTCCAGTCTCTGCTGCCGCAGTATGCCCACAAGCTGGGTATTGCCGAAGATCAGGTCGAGCAGTACTACGTCGACAAGGTTCCGCTGAAGCGCGGCTGCGATTATCAGGACGTGCTCAACGTACTGATGTTTTACGCCAGCCCACAGGCCTCTTACTGCACCGGGCAGTCCATCAACGTCACCGGCGGGCAGGTGATGTTTTAACCGCCGGTTCCCGGGTCGCGCCGCGATCCGGGTTCTTCCCGACGCCACGCCTTAAGGAGATTTTATGGTTAGCGCATTAATCACCGTCGCCGCCATCGCCTGGATCGCCCAGCTCGCCTTCGGCGGCTGGCAGATCCGCCGCTTTAACCGCGAGTTCGATAAACTCTGTCAGCAGGGCCGCGTCGGCGTCGGACGCTCAGCGGGCCGCTTCAAGCCGCGGGCCATCGTCGCCATTGCGGTTGATGAACACGACCGCATCAGCGGCACGCTGCTGATGAAGGGCCTGACCGTCTTCGCGCGTCCGCAAACAATCCCGGCGCTTGACGGCAAACTTTTGCAGGAATTGCAGCCGGATATGATCTTTCCCCATGATCCGCTCTGTCGGAATGCACTATCATTAGCGCTTAAACCGAAACATGTATAATTTCGTTGTAAAAGTAAATATCTTGCGAAATTATCATATCGAAACTTTAAACGCAGGATGTAACCGCTATGAAACCACGTCAGCGACAGGCCGCTATTCTTGAGCATCTGCAGTCGCAGGGTAAATGCTCGGTCGAAGAGCTGGCGCAACACTTCGATACCACCGGTACGACAATCCGCAAGGATCTGGTGACCCTCGAACATGCCGGAACCGTCATTCGCACCTACGGCGGAGTGGTGTTGAATAAAGACGAAAGCGACCCGCCTATCGATCATAAGACGCTGATCAATACCGCGAAGAAAGCGCGCATCGCCGAAGCCGCCGTGCGCTTTATTCACGATGGCGACTCGATCATCCTCGATGCCGGCAGTACGGTACTACAGATGGTGCCCCTGCTCAGCCGCTTCAATAACATCACGGTAATGACCAACAGCCTGCATATCGTTAACGCCCTCTCTGAGCTCGACAATGAACAAACGATTCTGATGCCCGGCGGCACCTTTCGCAAAAAATCAGCTTCCTTTCACGGGCAGCTGGCGGAGAATGCCTTCGAGCAGTTCAGCTTCGATAAGCTGTTTATGGGTACCGACGGCATCGATCTGAACGCCGGCGTTACCACCTTCAACGAGGTTTATACCGTCAGCAAAGCGATGTGCAATGCCGCCAGGGAAGTGATCCTGATGGCCGACTCATCGAAGTTTGGCCGTAAGAGCCCAAACATCGTCTGCGGCCTTGAAAGCGTGGATATGCTGATTACCGATGCCGGTATCGACCCGACGTTCCAGCGGGCGCTGGAAGAGCAAGGCATCAAAGTGATTATTACTGGAGAAGATCATGAGTAACTTTCTGTTAGAAGCCGGACGCCAGACCCTGCTGCTGGAGCTCCAGGAGGCGAGCCGCCTGCCTGAACGCCTGGGCGACGACTTCATCCGCGCGGCGGAAACCATCATCCACTGCGAGGGTAAACTGATTGTTTCCGGCATCGGTAAATCAGGCCATATCGGCAAAAAGCTGGCCGCCACCTTTGCCAGCACCGGCACGCCGGCGTTTTTTGTCCACCCGGCGGAGGCGCTGCACGGCGATCTGGGGATGCTCGACGGCCGCGACGTGATGCTCTTTATCTCTTATTCCGGCGGGGCGAAGGAGCTCGACCTGATCGTGCCGCGGCTGGAAGAAAAATCGATTCCTCTGCTGGCGATGACCGGCAAATCGAAATCCCCGCTGGCGCTGGCGTCCAGGGCGGTGCTGGATATTGCCGTAGAGCGCGAAGCCTGTCCGATGCACCTCGCACCGACCTCCAGCACCGTTAACACGCTGATGCTCGGCGACGCGCTGGCGATGGCGGTGATGCAGGCCCGCGGCTTCAATGAAGAAGATTTTGCCCGCTCGCATCCGGCCGGCGCGCTCGGCGCGCGGCTGCTGAATAAAGTCCACCATCTGATGCGTCGCGACGAGGAGGTGCCGCGCGTTGACGTCACCGCCAGCGTGATGGCCGCCATGCTTGAACTCAGCCGCACCGGGCTGGGGCTGGTAGCGGTATGCGATGCGCAAAACCGCGTCGAGGGCGTATTCACCGACGGCGACCTGCGCCGCTGGCTGGTGGGCGGCGGCACCCTTGAGGATACCGTCAGCCGGGCGATGACCCGCAGCGGCGTGACGCTGCAGGCCGAGAGCCGCGCGGTTGAAGCCAAAGAGCGCCTGATGAAGCACAAAATCAGCGCCGCCCCGGTAGTGGATGAAAGTGGCCAGCTGGTCGGCGCGATTAACCTGCAGAACTTTTATCAGGCCGGGATTCTTTAAGCCCCAGACGCTTCGCCAGCCGATGCAGGTTGGCGACGTCCAGCGCCAGCGCCCGGGCCGCCGCCGCCCAGCTGCGGTTATTCTCCGCCAGCGCCCTGGCGATCGCCTCGCGCTGGAATGACTCCGTCGCCTCACGCAGGTTTAGCGCCTGCGTCGGCGCCGGCGGCGCGGCGCTCGGCAGGTTCGGCGCGTCGCCGGCAAACTGAAAGTGCTGCGGTTCCAGCACGATTTCATCCCCCGCCTGGGTCGCCCGCGCCAGCACCACCGCGCGATGAATCGCATGCTCCAGCTCGCGAACGTTGCCGGGCCACGACCAGGCGCCCAGCCTTGCCCGCGCGGCGCCGCTTAACACCACCTGCCCCAGCCCCATCCGCAGGCGGCACTGCTCGCAGAAATAGCCCGCCAGCAGCACCACGTCCTGATCCCGCTCGCGCAGCGCCGGCACTGACAGCGGAAAGACGCTCAGCCGGTGATAAAGGTCGGCGCGAAAGCGCCCTTCAACCACCTCCTGGCGCAGGTCGCGGTTGGTGGCCGCCAGCACCCGCACGTCCACCCGCAGGCTGCGATCGTCCCCGACGCGCTGAATGTCGCCATACTGCAGCACGCGCAGCAGCTTCGCCTGCAGCGCCAGCGACAGCTCGCCGATCTCATCGAGGAACAGCGTGCCGTTATCGGCCATTTCAAACTTGCCGCTGCGGTTGCTGATAGCCCCGGTAAACGCCCCCTTTACGTGACCAAAAAGCTCGCTCTCGGCCACGCTTTCCGGCAGCGCCGCGCAGTTAAGATAGACCAGCGGATTGGCGGCGCGCGGCGAGCCCTGATGCACCGCTTTCGCCACCAGCTCCTTGCCGGTGCCGGTTTCACCGTCAATCAGCACGTTGAGATCCGATGCCGCGACGATATCAATCTCCTTTTTCAGCTGCAGCATCGGCGCCGAAAGGCCAATAATCTCCTGGCGCTCGGCGGCCGGGTAGCTCACGCTCGGCTCCGGCAGCACGTTCTGGTTCTCCAGGCGGGCGATCAGCAGCGCGTTATTCAGCGCCCCCGCCACCAGCGCGGCAATCAGCCGCAGCTCCTCATCGCTGAAGCTGTCAAAGCGGTCGGCGTCCATGCCGTCGAGGGTCAGCGCGCCGATCAGCGTTTGCCCGGCAAACAGCGGCAGCCCAACGCAGGCGTGAACCTTGAGGCTTTCCTGGCCGGGGATCAGCCCGTCATACGGGTCCGGCAGGTCGCTATCCGCCGGGAAGCGCACCACGTCGCCGGCTCGGGCGATCGCCTCCAGGCGCGGATGCCCTTCGAGGGAAAAGCGCCGCCCCAGCACGTCCTGGGCGAGGCCGTCGATCGCCAGCGGCACAAACTGATGCGCCTCATAGCGCAGCAGCGCCGAGGCATCGCAGCCGAGGATCTGCCGCAGGGTGGCAATCAGCCGCGGGAAGCGGTCGGCATGGCCGATATCGCTTTGCAAATCAATGGCGATTTTCGCCAGCGCCTCTACGGAAAAGCTCATCGCTGCCTCACTGTCATTTTGACAATCACAATAGTCATAACGACTATTTTAACCATTGTCATTTTGACAGCAACGCTTTTAGCAAAAAATAATAAATCAAATAAAATCAATATATTAAAAAGTTGGCACGCAGCTTGATATAAGCAAAACATCTTATTTTGAAAACGCTGAATTAATTGAGGTTGCTATGTCTATTCTGGTTAAAAATAACATTCATTGGGTTGGCCAACGCGACTGGGAAGTGCGTGATTTCCACGGAACCGAATATAAAACGCTGCGCGGCAGCAGCTACAACAGCTATCTGATCCGGGAAGAAAAGAACGTCCTGATCGATACCGTGGATCATAAATTCAGCCGCGAGTTCGTACAGAACCTGCGCAGCGAAATCGACCTCGCCGATATCGACTACATCGTGATTAACCATGCGGAAGAGGACCACGCCGGCGCGCTGACCGAGCTGATGAACTCAATCCCGGACACCCCGATTTACTGCACCGCCAACGCCATCGACTCCATCACCGGCCACCACCATCACCCGGAGTGGAACTTCAACGTGGTGAAAACCGGCGACAGCCTCGATCTCGGCAACGGTAAGCAGCTGATCTTCGTGGAAACCCCGATGCTGCACTGGCCGGATAGCATGATGACCTATATGACCGGAGACGCGGTGCTGTTCAGCAACGACGCCTTCGGCCAGCACTACTGCGACGAACACCTGTTCAACGACGAAGTGGATCAGACCGAGCTGTTCGAACAGTGCCAGCGCTACTACGCCAATATCCTGACGCCGTTCAGCCGCCTGGTGACGCCGAAAATTACCGAGATCCTCGGATTCAACCTGCCGGTGGATATGATCGCCACCTCCCACGGCGTGGTGTGGCGCGACAACCCGACGCAAATCGTCGAGCTGTACCTGAAATGGGCGGCGGATTATCAGGAAGACCGCATCACCATTTTCTACGACACCATGTCCAACAACACCCGCATGATGGCCGACGCTATCGCCCAGGGCATCACCGACATCGACCCGCGCGTGGCGGTGAAAATCTTTAACGTCGCCCGCAGCGACAAAAACGAAATTCTCACCAACGTGTTCCGCTCAAAAGGCGTGCTGGTGGGGACCTCGACCATGAACAACGTCATGATGCCGAAAATCGCCGGCCTGGTGGAAGAGATGACCGGCCTGCGTTTTCGCAATAAACGCGCCAGCGCCTTTGGCTCCCACGGCTGGAGCGGCGGCGCGGTTGACCGCCTCTCTACCCGCCTGCAGGATGCCGGCTTTGAAATGTCCCTGAGCCTGAAGGCGAAATGGCGCCCGGATCTGGATGCGCTGGAAATTTGCCGCGAGCACGGCCGTGAAATCGCCCGCCAGTGGGCCCTCTCCCCGCTGCCGGCCAGCGCCGATAAAAAAGCGTCGGCTGAACAGAGCGCCTGCGCCGCTGCCGCCGCGGCCGACCTCGGCCCGTCGATGCAGTGCAGCGTGTGCCAGTGGATCTACGATCCGGCGAAAGGCGAACCGAACCAGGACGTCCAGCCTGGCACCCCGTGGAGCGACGTACCGGATAACTTCCTGTGCCCTGAGTGCTCTCTCGGCAAAGATGTCTTTGACGTTCTGGCAACGGAGGCAAAATGAGTGATGGTATCGTCATCATCGGCTCGGGCTTCGCGGCCCGCCAGCTGGTAAAAAATATTCGTAAGCAGGACCCGCAGATCCCGCTGACGCTGATCGCCGCCGACAGCATGGATGAGTACAACAAACCGGATCTCAGCCACGTCATCAGCCGCGGTCAGAATGCCGAGGATCTGACCCTGCAAACCGCAGGGGAGTTTGCCGAACAGTATAACCTGCGCCTGTTCCCCCACGTCCGGGTGAGCGATATCGACGCCGAGGGCAAAGTGGTCAAAAGTCAGGATCGCGAGTGGCGCTACGACAAGCTGGTGCTGGCGACCGGCGCCGCGCCGTTTATTCCGCCGGTGCCGGGCCGCGAGCTGATGCTCACCCTCAACAGCCAGCGAGAATACGGCGCCGCCCAAACCCGGCTCCACGACGCGCGGCGCGTGCTGATCGTCGGCGGCGGGCTGATCGGCTGCGAGCTGGCGATGGATTTCTGCCGCGCCGGCAAAGCGGTGACGGTGGTCGACAATTCCGCCAGCGTGCTGTCGGCGCTGATGCCGCCGGAGGCCAGCAGCCGCCTGCAGCATCGGTTAACCGATATGGGCGTGCACCTGATGCTGAAAACCCAGCTCGAAGGGCTGGAGCAAACCGCTGACGGCATCCGCGTAACCGTCGATCGTCAGCGCAGCGTGACCGTGGACGCGGTGGTTGCCGCCGCCGGCCTGCGCCCGGAAACCGCCCTGGCGCGTCGAGCAGGCCTTGAGATTAACCGCGGCGTGGTGGTCGATAGCCGCCTGCGCAGCAGCCATCCGGCAATCTTCGCCCTCGGCGACTGCGCCGAAATTAACGGCATGGTGCTGCCGTTCCTGCAGCCTATTTTGCTCAGCGCCATGTGCCTGAGCAAAAATCTGCTGGAGCAGCCGGGCGAGCTGAAGCTGCCGCCGATGCTGGTGAAGGTGAAAACCCCGGCTCTCCCGCTGCATCTGGCCGGAGATACGCGGCGCGAAGATTTAACGTGGAATATCGTGGCCGCCAACGACGGCCTGGTGGCTAAAGGCGTGGATGCGGAAAACCAGCTGCGCGCCTTTGTGGTCAGCGAAGACCGGATGAAAGAGGCCTTTGCGCTGCTGAAGCAGCTGGTGAGCTAAGCGCTTTCCTGGGTCGCGACGTCAACGCCTTGCCCGTGTATGGATGCCCCCCGTTATACAACCCATCTCTTCAGTTGTGTAACGGGGGTATATTGCGTTCGTATATCCGGCCCCTCTCTCAACACCATCACCATCACCACCGTATACGGCCAGGATGCTATCTGCGCGCCAGCTTCCCTTCGGGCTATCGGCTTGTTTATCAGAGCGCCTTCAGCCAGGCCAGCTTATTATGAGAAATGTTTATCTGGTAAAAATGCTCAACCAATTGCGTCCATTGCTCCCTTGTTTCGCAAAGTGAATGGGCTAACGCAAAAGACGTGTGTGGAAGGTGAAGAGTGCCCTGCAGATTTACGCTCCCCCGCCACGGACAGAATCACCGCAAAATCCTTCAGGATGAAAATTAGTTTTACCCCTACATTTAGTGGTGGCTACGTGAAGGAGGTTCATCTATTCTGCCTTTATCAGCGAGCAGGCCGGAGTCCCTCTTTGTGGATAATCCCATTCTTCAGAAAACCCTCATCATCTTTATTCTCATCCTGTGGGTAATCGATGAATTCCGGACCAGGAAAAGAAAAACTTCTGACCCCGCTATTGAAGCCGCTGATGCCAGGGAACGCCATCAATGGCGCTATCTCAGATGGGGGTTCCGGGCAGTACAAGCGGCAGCGACGGTGTATATCTTCGTTCAGCTGATTCAGGTATTGCTGAGATAGATGCCACAGGCAGGTACCGCTGGACAAACACATTTTACTGTCCAACTGGGCCTCGATGGGCGCCGTTGTGTAGGTGCCATGAGTGCCACGGGCGGACATCATTTAACCTTACCTGATGTGCGAGAAGCTAAGGACTACCTTGTAATCAATTTCTACTGAACGGTATTAAAAATGAAAAGCACAATTCTTTTTATAAACTGAAGTCTATTGTACATTATTAATAAATAAGATGATTGGGTAATTGATTCATCAGGGCTGTAGCAGCCCTGATGATTTCTTTGACCCTAATGCTTTCAACTCTACTAACTTATATAAAAATATCATTAGCGAACGATCATAGACCATAAATTTACATAAACTACAGCGCTCACGTTTTATTTTTTAATTCCTGGCAAAACTCTTGGAATAATCGTAATTGGATTATCAGATGGAGATATTTCGAAAGGGAACGCAGCACGTTCAAATAATGGTGATGAAATATCAACTTCAAACTTAAGGTGTTGCTCGGTAGATTTATTAGTTAGTTTGAAAACTGTTGCATCAATCCCGATTGTAGATCTGGCTATTATATCAAGTTGTTGATCGCTACTGTTGAATGTCATGCCAAGCATCACTGGTGTCAAAATAGCACCGAGTTTCATACGAAGGAGATGATCTTCATCGACAAGCTGGTTTGGTGCAGCATAATGTAAGGCAGCATAAATATCATCATAGCATGCTGCAAGTTCGTGTGTTTCTCGAGTTTCAAATCCAGCAGCCTCTAGTGCTGCACGATCTGGCTTTCCTGTTCCAATCTCTTCTGTCACTCCATAATAATTCTCTATTGCCCCCCGACGTAAAAAAAAGCATCCAAGATTGTGTAACGATTTCAATAGCACATCGTATTTTTTGCTAAGACTTTCAGCTCTAGATGATGCTTCGGCACCAAAACTTTTCGGTTCAGTAAGAATACGTGCTAACGTCACGCGACGTTTGGCATCAGCCCCAGAATCTTTACTTGACCAATCAAGATAATTTTCAGCCGCTAAATCTACCTCCTCCTTAAAGTCAGTAATGAAGGTTGTAATTGCTACTCGCAAATCTCTGTCAAGATCAGCGAGATTTGTTCGCCCTACCTGGTCTGCAATCGTCCCAGCTTCTGGTAATCCACTGAAAAAATTCACTAAATCATTCTCGTCAGCTAGAGCATCGAGATCTGCAAGCAAACTAACTCGCTTGTTCATCAGGCGAAAAAGCTTCGCAGCTTCTATAAATTCTCCCTTACCAGTAACTGGAAGTATCTGAGCGTTACGCGCAAGGAGACGGAGACCGAACTTTCTCGCCAGTTGTGTTACGATTATTTCGTCGCTAGGTCCTTCGACTAATAATACATGCTCAGCGAACATAGCTGTTCGATGGGTAGCGCTAAGGCGTGCTATTAATGCAGCCAGTTTTTTATTTCTAAGAATGTCCGCATTGTTTGAGATCTGAGCTGGAATCTGCTGTGCTGAGTTAAAAAATATTATTTTTGATAACTCTCCAATTCGTCGCAGCGGCAACATTGAAGGTGAATGTGTTGCTATGATAATCAACTTTTTATTTGGATTATTGGGATCGCCTGCTACCAATTCCATCTCTTCAAGCAGGAATGCTTGATGTTGTGGGTGTAGTGAGATCTCTGGCTCATCGATAATCAATGCGCCTATCTCGTCGTTATGAATTGCAGATAGTAACGCGACAACCTGCAGTATTCCGCTTGCTTCGTGATTAGCTGCATAGCCATCGCCGCCAGTGAGGGATGTTATTCTAATAGTCATTCCACTTTGAGACCACTTTAGTTCAACGCTTCGATCAAACAACTGTTGCAAACGTGCTTCAATTTTAAGTTTGAGGTCAGGTCGCCGGTCTAAAACCATTAAGTCACCAGTAACACTTTCATAATTCCACCAGTGTTCAAGGTAACTAACGTTTCCAATTGCTGCATCGCCAGAATTGACACCATGAGGACTATCTGAGCTAGACCTATAGGATTCAAATGGGCTACTACGTCCTGCCGAAAGAAAATGTACTTTCCTATTTTGAGCAGTCATCATATTTCCACTCATTAATTTTAATTTTATTGCACGTAGTGCTCGAGTTTTACCACTACCATTTGGCCCAACCAGCGTTGTAATCCCTGGCCCAATTTGTATTGTTGCTTTCGTATATAGGTTATCGACCAATGAATATTCAACATTAATCGGCCACGTAAAGTCTTTAGCTGTAGCATCTAAATTCATATACATCCCTTACAATATTATTTCGTTAAACTCAACATCACAATATACTGACGTGGTATTAGATTATGACAACAATAAAAAAGAAAGAAATTTTTAAAGTCTTAGGTCCGATATTCGCTCATAGATACCCTTTAGCCTTACCGTTCATCTCGTTGCCCGTACTCTGGCTCGCCCCAGTATCCAGGGTGGAAGGAAGTATTCATCAGTCCGCCATTCTTGACAGAAGGCAGCGGATAGATACCCTCAATGCCGCTACCCATGACAAAAGTACCGTGTACTCCTATTAATAATGCAACGTTGCATGATCTTATATTCTTTCCTGAATCCCCTTCGCAATAATCAATACTGTCCATGAAATATATACTGTGTTTTTATTCAGCACGGTGTAATAAATAAAGCCAGATAAAATCCTCACCTGTCATAACGGAAGGATGGAATAAGCAGGAAGATTTTTAAAGAGCGCGGTATGAAAGTGTTACCAGCACCTCCACACCGCTAACCACAGACAACTATCAAGGAGTTGAATATGGCTGAGCAGAATTTTAAGCCAGAAAGTGCTATTGCCAAAATAGATTCTGATGAATCAGAAACGAGTGGTAAAAATTGCGAGCTGTTACGTAAAAAATCCGTTAAGCACTTGCAGAATAAATCCACAGCGGAGTCACCGCAACCGCTTAGCCGCACGGAGTTTTATGACCGTATGCGGCATGACTATATCCCGCTCGAGGGTGACTGGCTTTCGCAGGCCGGATTTACGCCGGGTATGCCAATAAAAATCAGAGTGATGCCAGATTGCATTGTGATCACCGCCCAGAACAGCCGGGAGCTGTTCGGCTGTGCCGAAGGGTTAAGCGCGGCTCATTTCAGCAAGAAGAAAATGGATTTGTGGATCAAGACGTTCCCCGGGGCGCTTAACGATACCGGTGACCTGCCGGTCATCCGGCGGGAGAAGCCCCGCTATGATTGCCTGAAACGAAGCCGTGACTGATCCTTAAGGTAAAATCCCGGCTCAGGCGGCCGGGATTGTTATGAAGATCAATCAGCATCTGAAGGCGGTGATTTACGGGCTTTACGCTCATCTAAATAGCTGCCTTTCCCGGCCCTGGTGAATAATGCGCGAGCCGGGACCCCGAACCATTAAAAGGCCCGACCTACTGCGCCAGATTATCGTATCCGCGCCAGCGATAGTTAATCACCGACAGCACCCAGCAGGCGACAAACAGCCCGATAACCACGAAGCCGGCGTTGCCAAGATTATCGTTCAGCGCCCCCACCCAGCGCCACGGCCCGCCGCTGAGCGCAAATTTATCCATCAGCAGGCCCAGCGCCTCCATGCCGCCGATAAACAGCGCCACCACCACCGAAGTCCCGGTAATGGTCATATTGTAATAGAGCTTGCGCTGCGGCTTGCTGAACGCCCAGCCGTAGGCGCCCACCATCAGCACATTATCGAGGGTATCCACCAGCGCCATGCCGCTGGCAAACAGCGCCGGGAAGACCATAATCGACCAGATAGAGATGCCGCTCGAGGCGCTGGCGGCGGAGATGCCCAGCACGCCGATCTCGGTCGCGGTATCAAACCCGAGGCCGAACAGAAAGCCAACCAGGTACATCTGCCAGCTGCGGCTAATCAGGCGGAAGGTTTTGCCGAACAGCCAGCTCATCATCCCGCCGCCCGCCGCTACCTCATCGCCCACCTTCTCCCCGCGTTTCCACGCCTGAAAGCTGCGCCAGACGCTGCGCAGAATAACCAGGTTGATAAAGGCCATCAGCAGCAGAAACAGCGCCGAAACGGCGGTGCCGATCGCGCTGCCGGTATCGTGAAACCAGCTCATCTGCTGGCCGAACGCCGTCGCGGTGGCGGCAATGGCGGCGGAGGCCAGCACCACAATCGACGAGTGCCCCAGAGAGAACCAGGCGCCAACGCCGAACGGACGCCGCCCCTGCTGCATCATCTTGCGCGTCACGCTATCAATCGCCGCAATATGATCGGCATCGACCGCATGGCGCAGGCCGTATCCCCAGGCCAGCAGGCTGGCGGCCATCAGCGCGCCGCTGTCGCCAAAGGCCTGCCACGCCCAGACCCAGGCAATCAGGTTGGCTACAATAAGCCCCAGCACCAGCGCCGCAGCGCGCGGCTGCTGGCGTAAAATCGTCACTATCATGATGGTGTCCTGTGAGCCTGCCGGCGGGCGGCGGCGACCGCCGCCTGACCAAACGCTATCGCTCCATCACCGGCAGGCAGCTGATGCGGAAACAGCAGAGTAAAATCCGCCAGATAAAACGTCAATCGGCAAACCAGCAGCCGGTTGTGCAGCACACCGCCGCTAAACACCAGCGTAGAGATGCCGCGCCTGACGGCGTGGTCGCGCGCCATTGCCGCCAGCCCGCGGGCCAGCGCGTCGTGAAAGGCCCAGGCCTTGTGCGCCGGCTGCGCCTGCCAGCCTAGCCACCGGCGCCAGAAGGTGGCGAGATCCAGCCGACCGTCGCGCCACGGCAGGCTAACCGGATGATCGACACCCTCGCAGGTCGCCGCCAGTGCCTCCAGCCGGCAGGCCGCTTCCCCTTCGTAGCTCAGGCTCGTCGGCGCGCAGCCCAGCGCGCAGGCCACGGCATCAAACAGCCGCCCGCAGGAAGAGGCCTTAGGCGCGTTAATTTCCCGCTCGACGGCGCGGGCAACCAGCGGCCACGCCTGCCGGAGCAGAACCTGGGTTTCAGGATAGTTTTGCCAGTCCGGCACAAAGGCCAGACAGTGGGCCAGCAGGTTGCGCCACGGCTGACGAGCCGCCAGATCGCCGCCGGGGAGCGCCACCGCCGGCAGGCCCGCCAGATGTTCACACTGGCGGTAGTTGACCCGCAGGCATTCGCCGCCCCACAGCGCGCCGCCCTCCCCCATGCCGATGCCGTCCAGCACCAGGGCGATGACGTCCCCACCCGCCAGCGGCCAGCCGTGCTCCGCCAGACAGGCGGCGGCATGGGCGTGATGATGCAGCACCCGCTCGATCGGCAGCGCCATCGACGCCGCCCACCGCGTCGAACGATAGCCCGGATGCGCATCGGTCACGATCCCCTGCGGGGTGAAGGCGTAAATCTCCTGCATCAGGCGCAGCGCCTCGCGCCACTGCGCCTCCACGCCCTCATCGCCGAGGTCGCCAAAATGCTGGCTCAGCACCGCTTCATCGCCGCGCGCCAGGCAGAAGGTATTTTTCATATCCGCCCCGAGGCACAGCAGCGGCGGGACGTCGTGAAACCCCGGCGGCAGCGGCAGCGCATCCGGCACGTAGCCGCGCGAACGGCGCAGCATCTCCCCGCTCTGCCGCACCACGGAATCATCCATTCGCTGCACGATATCGCGGTTATGCAGCAAAAATCCGTCGGCAATCCCGGCTAAATCCGCCAGCGCCCGGTCATTAGCCAGCGCCGGAGGGCGCCCGCTGAGATTGCCCGAAGTCATCACCACCGGGCGCGCCAGCGCCTGCAGCACCAGGTGCTGGAGCGGGTTCGACGCCAGCATGACGCCCGCCTCCGCCAGCCCCGGCGCGATATCGTCGCATAGGCCGTCGATCCGCGTTTTATCCACCAGCACCACCGGCGCAGCGGGCGACGACAGCAGCGCCAGCGCCTCGGCCGGCAGTCCCTCCGCCGTCGGCAGCATCACCGCCAGCGGCTTAGCCGGGCGATGCTTGCGCTGGCGCAGGATTGCCACGGCGCGTGGGTTCCCGGCGTCGCAGGCGAGATGGAAGCCGCCAAGCCCTTTAATCGCCACAATCTGCCCGGCAGCAAGCCGGTCTGTTGCCGCCCGCAGCGCCGCCTCGCCGTAGCGGCTCTCCTCCCCGCTGCGCCACTCAAGCCGCGGCCCGCACGATTCGCAGGCCACCGGCTGGGCATGAAAGCGCCTGTCGGCCGGATTGCGGTATTCGGCTTCGCAGGACGGGCACAGCGGGAACGGCGCCATCGCGGTAAACGGACGATCGTAGGGCATGGCGCGAATAATGGTAAAGCGCGGTCCGCAGTGGGTGCAGTTGATAAACGGATAGCGGTAGCGGCGCTCCCGCGGATCGTTCATTTCCGCCAGGCACGCCGGACAGGTGGCGGCATCGGGAACAATCTGCGTGCGCATGGTTCCGCCTCCGCTTCGGCAGATGGTGAACGCCTCCGGCAGGGATTCCCAGGCAAAGGGTGAGGCCTGCGCGCTGTCGATACGCGCCAGCGGCGGGCAGCGGCGGGCCAGCGCGGCGACAAACTCCGCCTCGTCGCCCAGCAGGCGAACCAGCACGCCGTCGCCGTCGTTGCACACGTCGCCGAGGCGCCCTAAGCGCTGCGCCAGCTGCCAGACGAAGGGGCGAAATCCCACCCCCTGCACCTTACCGCGGATGCGGATTTTCACCCCGTTCATGCCGCTATCGCCCTACCAGGCCAGCGCCGTACGGCGACGTTTTTCAATATTCATCTGCTCAAGCTTATTGCGGTCAACGCAGATAAGCGCGTGCGTCGGGCAGGCGTCCATACAGGCGGGCCCCTCTTCGCGATGATGGCAAAGGTCGCATTTATTGGCTTCGGCCTTTTCCGCCGTCACGTTCAGGCCCGCGCCGCTATGGCGGATCACCGGACGCACCACCACCTCCATCGCCCCATACGGGCAGGCCACCACGCAGGTTTTGCAGCCGATGCAGCGCTCCTGCATCACGTGGACAAAGCCCTTATCGCGGCTGATGGCCCCGTTCGGGCAGACGTTAGCGCAGGGCGCATCTTCACACTGACGACAGGCGGTGGCCGTCGACACGTTGACACCCTTGATGACATGGATACGCGGTAAAAAGGATTTTGGCGTCAGCGCGGCGCAGTCCTGATTGGCCTGATGAGAGACCACGCAGGCCACTTCGCAGGTACGACAGCCGATGCATTTGCTCGCGTCGGCAATAATGAAACGGTTCATCCATTTCTCCAGCAGTAAGAAGGTTACGCGCCGGAGTATGCATAATACGTTCCAATTATTATCTAATTGATAGTAAAGGTAATTAATCGGGTGATTTCTGTCATCGTCACATCTGACGATGACAGGTGACGATCTCAGGCGCCGGGGCCTGCGCCAAGAGAATCGCGCTCAATCAGCTCGCCGGGGAACGTTTGCTGGAATTTTAAATCACCGCCGTCGAGCATGAAAATCAGCCGGTTAATGCTCTCTTTGATCATCTCCGTCACCGGGATTTTGACGCTGGAAAGCGCCGGGATCATATAGGGCGCCAGCACGATATCATCGAAGCCAATCACCGAGACCTGCTCCGGCACCTTCACGCCGTGCAGATGCAGCTGCTTCATCGCGCCAATCGCCATATCGTCGTTGCTCGCCACCAGCGCGCTGTAGCCGGCGTTGCGCTGGCGCAACGTCTCAACCCCGGCCGCACCGGTTTCCGGCGTCCATTTTCCCTTCACGATCAGCCCTTCATTGAGCGGAATGTCGTGCTGAGCCAGCGCATCTTTGTAGCCGGCGAGGCGCTCGATGCCGGTAGGTGAATCCAGCGAGCCGGTGATAAACGCAATCTCACGGTGGCCGCGGGCGATGAGCTGCTGTACCGCGGCAAAGGCCGAGGCTTTTTGATCGGACCAGACGCAGTGGCTGGCGTTGCGCCGCAGGCGGCGGTTAAGCACCATGATTGGCCGGTCGTGCTGCTCGACGATCTCGTCCATTTCATCGACGCTAAGAAAGCGCGGGTAAATAATAATCGCGTCGCAGCGCAGGTCTAGCAGGTACTGAATCGCCTCGCGCTCTTCGTCGGCGCTGTGCTTGCCGTCGGCCAGAATCAGCTGACGCCCCTTGTCTTCGGTCATCCGCGCCACCTGAAACAGCAGCTCGCTGAAGTAAACCCCGTGATAGAGGGTATTGGTGACGACCAGTCCCAGGGTCTGGCTCTTTTTGGTGGCCAGGTTGCGCGCCAGCAGATTCGGCCGGTAGCCGCTTTCAGCAACGGCCTGGAACACGCGATCTTTCGTCTCCTGGCTGACGTAGCCGTTGCCCGATAGCACCCGCGAAACCGTCGCCTTCGACACCCCTGCGCGCTTAGCGACCTCCAGCATCGTTGCCATGTTGTTCTTCCTGTTGCAAAAGATGCTCGCAGTGTACTGCACGCCCTGCCGTTTTACAGCCTTCACGTTGCTGACGGCCTGTTTTCCCTCTTCGCGACAAAGCGATCAAAATCACAAATTTGAAAACTGATTTTTTTAGATCTTGTATGAATCGATGAAACTAATCATGATTTTGTGGAACCGGTTTCCTACATATGCACGACGCCACGCAGCTTTACGGCGCGGTGAAAAGCCAGTACCCCATTGATAAACAGGATAAAATCCGATGTCTAAAAATTATGCAGCCCTGGCACAGCAGATCGTCTCGGCGATTGGCGGCGTTGAAAACGTCACCGCCGTCACCCACTGCATGACCCGCCTGCGTTTCGTGGTCAAAGACAACGAGCAGGTGGATAGCGCGACCCTAAAAGGGCTGAAAGGCGTACTTGGCGTCGTGCGAAGCGATAACCAGTGCCAGGTGATCGTCGGCAATACCGTCTCCCAGGCCTATCGCGAAGTCGTTGGCCTGCTGCCGGGCGATATGCGCCCGGCGGAGCCCGTGGGCAAACCGCCGCTGACCTTCAGGCGAGTTGGCGCCGGGATCCTCGATGCGCTGATCGGCACCATGTCGCCGCTGATCCCGGCGATTATCGGCGGATCGATGGTCAAGCTGCTGGCGATGATCCTCGAGATGAGCGGCCTCCTGCCGAAAGGCGCGCCGACGCTCACCATTCTGACGACGATCGGCGACGGCGCATTCTTCTTCCTGCCGCTGATGGTCGCCGCCTCTGCGGCGGTAAAATTCAAAACCAATATGTCGCTGGCGATTGCCCTCGCCGGGGTGCTGGTGCATCCGAGCTTTATTGAGCTGATGGCCAAAGCCGCTCAGGGCGAGCACGTCGAGTTCGCCTTTATTCCGGTCACCGCGGTGAAATATACCTACACCGTGATCCCGGCGCTGGTGATGACCTGGTGCCTCTCTTATATCGAGCGCTGGGTCGACAGAATCACTCCGGCGGTGACGAAAAACTTCCTCAAGCCGATGCTGATCGTGCTGATCGCCGCGCCGCTGGCCATTCTGCTGATCGGCCCGCTCGGGATCTGGATCGGTAGCGCCATCTCGACGCTGGTGTACACCATTCATCACTATCTGGGCTGGCTGTCGGTGGCGATTATGGGCGCCCTGTGGCCGCTGCTGGTGATGACCGGGATGCACCGCGTCTTTACGCCGACGATCATTCAGACCATTGCCGAAACCGGCAAAGAGGGCATGGTGATGCCGTCGGAAATCGGCGCCAACCTGTCGCTGGGCGGCTCTTCGCTGGCGGTGGCGTGGAAAACGAAAAACCCGGAGCTGCGCCAGACGGCGCTGGCGGCGGCGGCGTCGGCTATTCTCGCCGGGATCTCCGAACCGGCGCTGTACGGGGTCGCGATACGGCTCAAGCGCCCGCTGATCGCCAGCCTGATCAGCGGCTTTATCTGCGGCGCGGTAGCCGGCATCGCCGGGCTTGCCAGCCATTCAATGGCGGCACCGGGCCTGTTTACCAGCGTCCAGTTCTTCGATCCGGCGAATCCCATGACTCTCGTCTGGGTCTTCGGCGTGATGGCGCTGGCGGTGGTGCTGTCGTTTGTTCTGACCCTGCTGCTCGGCTTTGAGGATATCCCGGTGGAAGATGCCGCCGCCGATGCCCGACAGCGCCAGGCGACGGCCGAAGCATCGCACGCCTGAACATAATTTTTGACACAGAGGTAACGCATGGCGACTTTTCCACACGGATTTTTATGGGGCGGCGCACTGGCCGCCAACCAGGCTGAAGGGGCATATCTGGAGGGCGGCAAAGGGCTGACTACCGTCGATACCCTTCCCCACGGGGCCAGGCGCCTGCCGGTTAAGCTGGGGCTGGAGAAGCGCTTTCAGCTGCGTGACGATGAGTTCTACCCAAGCCATGAAGCGATAGACTTTTATCATCGTTATAAAGAAGACATCGCCCTGATGGCGGAGATGGGCTTTAGCGTATTTCGCACCTCCATCGCCTGGAGCCGCCTGTTCCCCAACGGCGACGAGCAGGAGCCGAATGCGCAGGGGATCGCCTTCTACCGTTCGCTGTTTGAAGAGTGTAAAAAGCACAATATCGAGCCGCTGGTGACCCTGTGCCACTTCGACGTGCCGATGCATCTGGTGACCGAATACGGCTCCTGGCGCAATCGCAAAATGGTGGGATTCTTTACCCACTACGCCCGCACCTGCTTTGAAGCCTTTGACGGGCTGGTGAAATACTGGCTGACCTTTAACGAAATCAACATCATGCTCCATAGTCCCTACTCCGGCGCCGGCCTGGCGTTCGAAGAGGGCGAGAATCAGGAGCAGGTGAAGTACCAGGCCGCGCACCATGAGCTGATTGCCAGCGCCCAGGTGACCAAAATCGCCCACGAGGTGAACGCGCAAAATCAGGTTGGCTGTATGCTGGCGGGCGGCAACTTCTACCCCTGGTCCTGCAAGCCGGAAGATGTGTGGATGGCGCTGGAAAAAGATCGCGAAAACCTGCTCTTCATCGACGTGCAGGCGCGCGGCGCCTGGCCGGTATGGGCGGCGCGGGTGCTCCGCGAGAAGGGCGTGACGATTGTCAAACAGCCGGGCGACGACGAGATCCTGCGCAACACCGTCGATTTTGTCTCCTTCAGCTACTACGCCTCGCGCTGCGCCTCGGCGGAGATGAACGCCAACAATACCAACGCGGCCAATATCGTGAAGTCGTTAAAAAATCCGCATATTCAGGCCAGCGAATGGGGCTGGGGAATCGACCCCCTCGGCCTGCGCATCACCATGAATATGATGTATGACCGCTACCAGAAGCCGCTGTTCCTCGTGGAAAACGGCCTCGGGGCGCGGGACGAAATCGACGCCAACGGCGAGATTAACGACGACTATCGCATCAGCTATCTGCGCGAGCACATCAAAGCGATGGGCGACGCTATCGAAGACGGTATTCCGGTGATGGGCTATACCAGCTGGGGCTGCATTGACCTGGTGGCCGCCTCCACCGGCGAGATGAGCAAACGCTACGGCTTCATCTACGTTGACCGCGATGACGCCGGCAACGGCACTCTCGACCGTAAGCGCAAGAAGTCGTTCTGGTGGTATAAAAAGGTCATTGCCAGCAACGGCGAAGACCTGGCGTAACGGCAATCCCCCGGATAGCGGCGCTGACGCCTCTCCGGGGAAACCTCACTCCGCCACCGCTTCCAGCGGAGCAAACCCGCCGAGGCCCTGCCAGCCGTTCAGCCGCCGGTAAACCTCGGCCACCGCGTCTTTAATCGGCTGGGTCATCGGATAGTAGAAGCCGACGATATCCGGCTGAATGCCTAAGAAAATCACCTCGCCGACGTCCTCTTTCAGCTGATCGATCAGATAGTTGAGCGGCATATTGTGGGTGGTCATCATAAACATTTCGGCGATATCGTCAGGATCGACGATGCGGATCGCGCCGGGACTGAGCCCCATGTCGGTCGCGTCGACGATCAGCAGGCGATCGGGGCGCAGCTCGCGGATCGCGACGATGTCGTTTTCCGGGGCGCTGCCGCCGTCAATGACCACCCAGCGGCCCGTCGGGTTTGCCGCGCACGTTTCCGCCAGCAGCGGACCCGCGCCGTCGTCGCCCATCATGCTGTTGCCCACGCAGAGTAAAACGTCAGTCACGGAGTCTCCTCACCATCAGATAGATGGCGCTTTCCTGGTGAATATCATGCAGCATGCTGAGCATCAGCCTGCTCCACGCCTGCTGCTGCGGCGTCTGCGCAACCTGCGCGTTATCAAAGGCGTTGGCCAGCATCGTCACGTGATTGCTGTCGATAACGATTTCGCCATATTTCGGCACGCCTTCCATTTTACGCCGGGCGGTGCTGCCCGCTTCAAGGGTCGCAATCCACGCCTGGTACTGGTCCCACGGGCAGCTCAGCGCCGTTTCCAGACAGTCGATAACCCCAAGATGGTGACCAATCGCCAGGCTGTAATAGACAACCTGCTGCGCCTGGTCAGGCGTGGCGTCGTTCTCATCAATAAATTTACGGCTCAGCTGGCTGAACACCACCGTTTCACTCATCGGATGCGCGCCTCCTCAACCACCTGATTGAGATGGGTAACGATCTCGGTCAGACGCGGATCTTTTTCCGCCTCCAGCCAGCGCACGACCTGGCTGTCGCCCTGGCCGAGCAGGCGCATATAGTCATCGGCAATCTGCCGACCGTAGCGATAGCCCGCCAGGCGGCGCGCTTCGCGGTCGATGCGCACCCGCAGCGGCTGGACCATATTCGGATGCAGAATTTCCGCCGCCTTATCATCCTGCTCGCCCGGCAGACGGGCGTGAATTTTCTGCTCCAGCAGGCCCAGCGCCATCGCAAAACCGTACAGCGTCGCGGCCGGCGTCGGCGGGCAGCCGGGAATATAGACGTCGACCGGCACAATTTTATCGGTGCCGCCCCATACGCAGTACAGATCGTGGAAGATGCCGCCGCTGTTGCCGCAGGCGCCGTAGGAGATACAGATTTTCGGGTCCGGCGCGGAGTGCCAGGCGCGCAGCGCCGGTGAGCGCATGGCGCGGGTCACCGCCCCGGTGAACAGCAGGATATCGGCGTGACGCGGCGATGGAACGACCTTTATTCCAAAGCGTTCGGCGTCAAACAGCGGCGAAAGCGTGGCGAAAATCTCAATCTCGCAGCCGTTGCAGCCGCCGCAGTCCACGCGATACACGTAGGCGGAACGCTTAATATTCTTCAGCAGCGATGCCTTCATGCTGGCGATAGACTCGTCTACCGTCATCGGCACAGGAATACCGTTTTCATCGCGCGGGCCCAGTAAATTACTCATCAGCTGGCCTCTCTCATATGGCGAGTCAGTTCAATACGATCGGACGGCACCAGGCACTTCTGGCGCTTGCACTCGGGGCAGGTTTCGAAGCTTTCGCGGCGCATCCCGGCGCGGGTATCGCCGTTGTGCTCCAGCAGCGCGATGGCGTAATCGATCTCTTTCTGCACGGCGAAGGGACGCGCGCACGTCCGGCAGTGGCACATATCAAAGCGCGACTGCTGGAGGAAATCCTCTTTCTTCCACACCGCCAGCTCGTACTCCTGCGAGAGCTTAATCGCCGCCGTCGGGCACACCTCTTCGCAGCGGCCGCAAAAGATGCAGCGCCCGAGGTTGAACTGCCACGCCAGCTGGTTAGCGGCGAGGTCAGTCTCCACCGTCAGGGCATTCGACGGGCAGGCGTTAACGCAGGCCGCGCAGCCGATGCACTGCTGGGGAGTGTGTTCCGGCTTGCCGCGGAAGTTTTTATCCACCGGCATCGGCTCCAGCGGATAGGCGTGCGTCGCGGTGCCGGTATTAATAACTTTTTTAATAAAGGTAAACATGGCGGCTCCTTATTTCAGCGGCGAGTTTTTACGCTCGATGCTGTAGCGCTCCAGCTCTTTGTACGGCACCACTTTGCTTTTCTTCTTCCGCACGTCGACCACGGTCATTCGGTCGGTACAGGAGTAGCAGGGATCGAGGCTGCCGATAATCAGCGGCGCATCGGAAACGGTATTGCCGCGCAGCATATAGCGCAGGGTCGGCCAGTTGGCGTAGGTCGCCGCCCGGCAGCGCCAGCGGTAGAGCTTCTGATTGTCGCCGGTCATGCTCCAGTGGATATCATCCCCGCGCGGCGCTTCCGAGAAGCCCAGCGCAAAACGATGAGGAATATAGGTGAAGCCATCCACCATCAGCGGGCCGCCCGGCAGATTGTCGAGGCCGAAGTCGATCATATTTAGCGCGGTGTAGACCTCGTTGATGCGCACCTTCAGGCGCGAAATCACGTCGCAGCCCTGCTCGCTGTGCACTTCCATCGGCAGCAGGCCGTAGCCGACAAACGGATGGTCGGCGCGGGTATCGCGCGCGTGGCCGCTGGCGCGCACCATCGGGCCAACGTTGCTGAAGTCGCGGGCGATTTGCGGATCGAGACGGCCAATGCCGACGGTACGCTGCGCCATGTTCGGCGTGCTGAGCAGCATCTCCACCAGCTCCTGCACGTCGCGGCGCATCTGCTGCGCCAGCTGGCGGGTCTGGAGCATATCCTCTTTCAGCAGGTCGCGACGGAGGCCGCCAATCAGGTTCAGACCGTAGGTTTTACGCGCCCCGGTGAGGATCTCCGCCATCTTCATCGACGTCTCGCGCACGCGGAAGAACTGCATGAAGCCGGAGTCAAAGCCGGTAAAGTGGCAGGCGAGGCCGAGGTTGAGCAGATGCGAATGCAGACGCTCCACCTCCAGCAGAATGGCGCGGATCATCTGCGCGCGCTCCGGCACCACGATGCCCATCGCGTTTTCTACGGAGGTGGTATAGGCGGTGCTGTGGGCAAAGCCGCAGATGCCGCACACCCGATCGGAGAGGAAGGTCACTTCGTTGTAGCCCATCCGGGTTTCCGCCAGTTTCTCCATCCCGCGATGGACGTAGAACAGACGGTAGTCGGCGTCGATAATATTTTCCCCGTCAACGAACAGGCGAAAATGGCCGGGTTCATCGGAGGTGACATGCAGCGGGCCAATCGGCACCACGTTGTTTTTCTTACTGCCCAGCTCGTTAATGAACTCGTAGGTTTCCGCATCGGTGGTCGGCGCCGGACGCTGACGGTAATCCATGCTGTCTTTGCGCAGCGGATAGAGTTCGTCCGGCCAGTCGTCCGGCAGCACCAGACGGCGCTCATCCGGCAGGCCAACCGGCAGCAGGCCGTACATATCGCGCACTTCGCGCTCGCCCCATACCGCAGCGGGCACCCGCGGCGTCACCGACGGATATTCCGGCTTATTGGCGTCCACTTCCACGCGCACGGTTATCCAGCACTTCGTCCCCTGCTCCATCGACAGCACGTAGTAAACGGCATAGTGGCCGTTGAGCTTGCGTTCGTCGTTACCGAACAGCACCGACAGCCAGCCGCCCTGCTGGTAGTAGAGAAACTCCACCACTTCCGGGAGATAGTTGATCTTCACCGTGACGGTGAGCTGATCGTTGGTCTGCCAGGCCTCGTCCAGCACCACGCCCGGGAAGGTCTGATGCAGCGCGGCGAGATAGCGTTGACCCGGTTTTTCTTCGTTCATATATAAAACTCTCTTAAATCACGCCGCCAGCAAGGAGACGAAGGCTAAAAAGGCAAAGCCAAAACCGGCCCAGGTAACGCGGGACGTGGCACAAAAGCGCAGGCGCGCCATGCTGTTTTCAAACAGGGCAATAATCAGGACGCCGGCCACCAGCTTGACGACGGCGACGACCAGCGCCAGCAGCAACCCGCCGACGCTAAAGCTGGTCATCTGCCCCCACGGAATAAACACGCCGACAAACATCTGCAGGACCACCAGCTGCTTGAGGCTAATCCCCCACTTCAGCACCGCGAAACCGCTGCCGCTGTATTCGGTCAGCGGCCCCTCCTGCAGCTCCTGCTCCGCCTCGGCAAGGTCGAACGGCAGCTTGCCCATTTCGATAAAGGTGGCAAAAGCGCAGGCGGCCAGCGCGAGGATCAGCGGAATGCTGCGCGCGGCGGGCCAGTGGTAGATGGTGTCGGTGATGCTGCTGATATGGGTCGAGCCGGCAACCTGCGCCGCCACCCACAGCCCCAGCAGCAGAATCGGCTCAACCAGCACGCCGAGCATCGCTTCGCGGCTGGCGCCGATGGCGGTAAACGGGCTGCCGGTATCCAGACCGGCGATAGCAAAGAAGAAGCGGGCGATGGCGAAGAGATAGATCAGCGTAATCAGGTCGCCCAGCCCCGCCATCGGCGAGTCAACGGTAACCACCGGCAGCGCGGTGGCGATGGTCAGCATCACGCCGACCATCACGTACGGCATCAGGCGAAACGCCCAGCCGGAGGCATCCGGACCGATGCTCTGGCGCCCCATCAGCTTGATAATGTCCCGATACTCCTGCAGCACGCCCGGCCCGCGGCGGTTATGCAGACGGGCGCGGGCGACGCGGGTGATGCCGGACAGCAGCGGCGCGGCGGCAAACAGCGCCAGCGCCTGCAACAATGCAACGAATACGCTCATTCTCAGGCTCCTCGTGAAATGACAATAACGACCAGCACCGCCAGCTCAATCAGCGCAACGCTGCGCAGCAGCGCGGGCGCGGAGCCGTTCTGCCAGCCGGGGATCAGGCGTACCGGGTTCAGCCAGTGGCGCAGCTTGAGCAGCGGAGCAAAGGCCTCTTTGACCGGCATCGCGAAGCCGTGGGCGGTCACCACCATCGATTTTTCATGGTCGTAGCCGCAGACCCAGGCCGCGCCGCGGGAGCGCGCGGGCAGGCGGTCGCCTTTGTAGAAAATCATCAGCAGCAGCGGCAGCAGCGGACAGGCGATCAGCAGAATGGCAATCAGCGGCTGCGACACCACGCTCGATACCTGAGCCTGGGCCGGGACCACGCCGCTCACCAGCGGCAGAAGCCACGGAGCTGCCACGCCGCCAATCACGCAGCAGAGCGCGGAAAACACCACGCTGAAGGTCATCAGCCACGGGGCGCTGGTGGCGTTTTCCGCCTGCTGGCTCCGCGGCGCGCCGAGGAAGGTGACGCCGTAGACTTTAGCCATGCACATCACCGCCAGGGCGCCGGTAATCGCCAGGCCTACCGCCAGCAGCGGCCCGAGCAGGCGGCCGATAAACGCCTCGCCGGTGCTGAGCCTAAAGAACGACTGATAGATAACCCACTCGCCGGCAAAGCCGTTCAGCGGCGGCAGCGCCGCCATAGCCATCAGGCCAACCAGCATAGAGAGCGAAATCAGCGGCATTCTTTTGCCGATGCCGCCCAGCTTTTCGATATCGCGATGGCCGGTGCGGAACCACACCGCCCCGGCGCCAAGGAACAGCGTGGTTTTAAACAGACTGTGGTTGATCAGGTGATACATCCCGCCGATAAATCCCAGCACCATCAGGCTGGCGTTACCGAGGGCCACGCCGGTGACAAACGCGCCGAGGCCCAGCAGGATGATGCCGATATTTTCCAGAGTGTGGTACGCCAGCAGGCGCTGGATATTGTGCTCCATCAGCGCGTAGAGCCCGCCGATAAACGCGGTGATCATCCCCAGCACCAGCAGCAGTACGCCCCACCACAGCGGCGGGACGCCGCCGGCAAGGGAGACCGTCAGGACGCCGAACAGGCCAACCTTCATCACCACCGTGGAGAACAGCGCGGCGGCCGGCGCGCCAGCGCCGGCATGGGCCTGCGGCGCCCAGCCGTGCAGCGGAATAATCCCCGCCAGCAGCGCAAAACCGACCAGCGCCGGGAGCCACAGCAGCATCTGCTGCGGGGCTCCGGCGGCCAGCAGGCTAATCTGCGTCAGATCGAGCGTGCCGTAAAACGACCACACCAGCCAGCAGCTCCACGCCAGCAGCAGCGTGCCGAAGCGGCCCAGCGCAAACCACAGCTTGCCGGACTGGGCGCAGCCGGTAAGGAAGGCTCCGCACAGGGCCATAATTTCCGCCATCACCACCAGGCTGCCAAAGCTGGTCGTCACGACGGCGCAGGTGGCGGCCGCCAGCAGCAGGTTGACCAGCAGGCCGTTAGCTTTTACCTGCGGATGGCGGTGCCAGGAGATATTAAATAGCGAAATCGGTAATGCCGACAGGCCGATGGCCAGCAGCCACAGGGCGTTAACCCCGCTAACCCGCACGGGCAGCGAGATCATCTGCAGCACGCCGGTGCTCACCCGGCCCGGCATCAGCAGCGTCGCCATCCCGGCGACGATCAGCATCGCGCTGGCAACCGCCCCGCCGATCCCGGCGATCGCGCCGCTTAGCGGTTTTCTCAGGCTAAAGAGCAGCGCCAGCACGGCGCTGACGGCGTACCAAACCACCGCCTGATTGACTAAAGAGATAATGTTCACTTCACGCCCCCTTGTTGCGCCTGAAACAGCGACAAATCGCCGAGGTCGGTGTTAAAAGTCAGCTCGCGCTTACGCCTGCTGGCCAGGGCGATGTCGCGGATATCAACCAGCAGCAGCGCTTTTGTCGGGCAGGTACGCACGCAGGCAGGTCCCTGCTCATCGAAATGGCACAGATCGCATTTCACCGCGATGGCGCGTACGCCCGGTACCCAGTCGAGCAGCGAGCTGACGCGGGCGGGCGCGGGCGGCGCGGCGGGCGCCATCGGCGTATTCGCATTTGCCGGAATATCCAACGGCCGGCTGCCGGAAAATTCGATCGCGCCAAACGGGCAGGCGATGCCGCACAGCTTGCAGCTTACGCACAGGCTTTCGTTTAGCTGGACCGCGCCGTCGATGCGGTTAATCGCGTTAACCGGGCATACTGCGGCGCAGGGGGCGTCTTCACAGTGGTGGCACATCTGCGGCGCGGATTCTTTTTCATTACGCATGACCTGCAGTCGCGGCATCGCCTGCAGGCCCTGCTGGCGATGCGTCTCAGCGCATGCGGCTTCGCAGGTGCGGCAGCCGATACAGACGGTGGAGTCAGCAATTACAAAACGGTTCACCGGGTCTTCCTCGGGTGAAAGTCATTTTTGACGAAATCAGGTGGTGCAGATGTCATTTTCGACACCCGTCGACACCTTGCGCTTAATCGTCCAGCTGCAGATGGCTTAAATCCACCGGCTGGTCCTGTTCCATGGCGTCGTACAGGCGGTCGTATACGGTCGCCACGATCGCCAGATAATGCTCCAGCACCTGCTCGCGGGAGCGGTTGCTGATGCGCCCGTCGATGGTGCCGTCAGAAGCCAGCGTAGCCTGCGCGATCAAGCGCTTATCTTCGCCATTTTTGCTTTGTACGTAGTATTCGATGGTGTGGTTGTTAAAGCCTTCCGCCAGCGCAACAAAAACCTGAAAGTGGCCGAACAGCACGAAGCACAGCTCTTTGTCCGGCGCGCAGCTCATCGCATGATGCAGGCGCGCCTTCGACAAGGTGATGCCCTGAACCAACGAGTTGCAGTAGGTATGCCACTGCTCCTGATGCTGGCGGTGACGATCGGCGATGTAGTCCGCCTTTTCACTTATTTCCCAAATAGTCATCTCGGATCTCCCGGTTGCATGAGATGCACTGCACTAGCATTTTCTATGCCAAATTTTATCTTATTGATATTTATTAAAATTAATAAAAGTCGGGGCCTTCAGCGACATGTCGACGACGTCATCAGGCCATCGTCATCGACAGTTTCTCCGACAGTACCGATGCCCTGGCATCGTTATTGCATATATGGCCCATTGCGGCGATGTGGAGGCCACCATGCACGAAATCACGCTTAGCCAGCGGGCGTTGGAAATTATTGAACAGCAGGCGCAGCAGGCCGGCGCGCGTCGGGTCACCGGCGTGTGGCTCAAGGTCGGGGCCTTTTCCTGCGTGGAGGCCAGCGCGCTGACCTTCTGCTTTGAACTGGTGTGCCGCGGCACGCTGGCCGAAGGCTGCGAGCTGCATATCGCCGAACAGCAGGCCGAATGCTGGTGTGAGTCCTGCCAGCAGTACGTGCGCCTGATCTCTCAGCACGTGCGGCGCTGCCCGCGGTGTCAGAGCGACAGGCTGCAGATCGTGGCGGACGATGGCTTACAGATTCAGAGAATAGAAGTGATCCCCGCATAGTGCGCCCGGGATCGCGGCGGCAGGCGCGCGAGCGCCGCCAGCAGAGAAACAACGCGCAGTATGGCGGGATAGACCAGGAGTAAAATTATGTGTACCACCTGCGGCTGTGGGGAAGGCAACCTTTATATAGAAGGTGACGAACGTAACCCCCACTCGGCGTTTCGCAGCGCCCCCTTCGCGCCGGCTACGCGCCGGCTGATGACCATTACCGGCGTCAAAACAGACGGTTTTACCCCCAGCCGCTCCGCTGAGGGCGACCTGCACTACGGCCACGGCGAGGCGGGTACCCATGCGCCGGGCATTAGCCAGCGTAAAATGCTGGACGTTGAAATTGACGTGCTGGAGAAGAACAACCGTCTGGCCGCCCGCAACCGCGCCCGCTTTGCGGCCAAAGGCCAGCTGGTGCTGAACCTGGTCTCCAGCCCCGGGTCCGGCAAAACCACCCTGCTGACCGAAACCCTGCTGCGCCTGAAGGCGAAAACCGCCTGCGCGGTGATTGAAGGCGACCAGCAAACGGTCAACGATGCGGCGCGCATTCGCGCCACCGGCACGCCGGCCATTCAGGTCAACACCGGCAAGGGCTGTCACCTCGACGCGCAGATGATCGCCGAGGCCGCCCCACGCCTGGAACTTGCCGATAGCGGCATCCTGTTTATTGAAAACGTCGGCAACCTGGTGTGCCCGGCGGGCTTCGATCTCGGCGAGCGGCACAAGGTGGCGGTCCTGTCGGTGACCGAAGGTGAAGACAAGCCCCTGAAGTATCCGCATATGTTCGCCGCCGCCAGCCTGATGCTGCTGAACAAAATCGATCTCCTGCCGTACCTCAATTTTGACGTTGAGCAGTGCCTCGCCTGCGCGCGGGAGGTAAACCCTGATATTGAAATCATCCTGCTTTCCGCCACCAGCGGAGAGGGCATGGAGCAGTGGCTTAACTGGCTGGAGGCGCAGCAATGTGCATAGGCGTCCCGGGACAAATTTGCGCCATTGAGGGCAACCAGGCCAGGGTCGAGATCTGCGGCATCCAGCGCGAGGTCGACTTAACGCTGGTGGGCGCCGTCGATGAGCAGGGCCGGCCGCGGCTCGGCCAGTGGGTGCTGGTGCACGTCGGCTTCGCCATGAGCATCATTAATGAAGCCGAAGCCCGCGATACCCTCGCGGCGCTGCAAAATATGTTTGAGGTCGAGCCGGACGTCGGCGCCCTGCTGTTCGGCGAGGAGCGATAATGCGTTTCGTTGATGAATACCGCGCGCCGGAGCAGGTGCTGCAGCTGGTGGATCGCCTGCGGGAGCGCGCTCGCCTGCTGCCGTATACCGCCGCCCGTCCGCTGCGGATTATGGAGGTTTGCGGCGGCCACACCCACGCCATCTTTAAATTCGGCCTCGACCAGCTGCTGCCGGAAAATATTGAATTTATCCACGGTCCCGGATGCCCGGTCTGCGTCCTGCCGATGGGCCGCATTGACGCCTGCATTGAAATTGCCGGCCGCCCGGGCGTCATTTTCTGCACCTTCGGCGATGCGATGCGCGTACCGGGGAAAAACGGCTCCTTGCTGCAGGCAAAATCGCGCGGAGCCGACGTGCGCATCGTCTATTCGCCGGTCGATGCCCTGAAGCTGGCGCAGCAAAACCCCGACCGCGAGGTGGTATTCTTCGGGCTGGGCTTTGAAACGACCATGCCCGCCACCGCGCTGACCCTACGCCAGGCGCGCGACCGCGGCGTCGATAACTTCTTCTTTTTCTGCCAGCACATTACCCTGCTCCCGACCCTGCGCAGCCTGCTCGATACTCCGGACAACGGTATCGACGCCTTCCTCGCCCCCGGTCACGTCAGCATGGTCATTGGTACCGAAGCCTACGGGTTTATCGCCAGCGACTACCGCCGGCCTTTAGTGGTTGCTGGATTCGAACCTCTTGATCTACTGCAAGGCGCGGTGATGCTGGTTGAGCAGACAATAGCGCGGTGCAGCCGGGTCGAGAACCAGTATCGTCGCGTGGTACCCGATGCAGGTAATCCGCTGGCGCAGCAGGCGATTGCCGACGTGTTCTGTCTCTCCGGCGACAGCGAATGGCGCGGGCTTGGGGTCATCAGCGATTCCGGCGTAGGGCTGACGCCTGAATATCAGCGTTTCGACGCCGAAGCCCATTTTCGCCCGGCGCCCCAGCGCGTTTGTGACGACCCGCGAGCCCGCTGCGGCGAGGTGCTGACCGGCCGCTGCAAACCGCATCAGTGCCCGTTATTCGGGCAGGTCTGTAATCCGCAAAGCGCGTTCGGCGCGCTGATGGTCTCATCAGAAGGCGCCTGCGCCGCCTGGTATCAATATCGCAGTCAGGAAAACGAAGCATGAAAAGCATCCAGTTAGCCCACGGTAGCGGCGGTCAGGCGATGCAGCAGCTGATCGCCTCCCTGTTTATGCAGGCCTTCGCCAATCCGTGGCTGGCGGAGCAGGAGGATCAGGCGCGGCTTGACCTGGCGCAGCTTGCCGCCCAGGGGGATCTCCTCGCCTTCTCCACCGACGGCTACGTTATCGATCCGCTGTTTTTTCCCGGCGGCGATATCGGCAAGCTGGCGGTATGCGGCACCGCTAACGACGTGGCGGTAAGCGGCGCCCTGCCGCGCTACCTCTCCTGCGGTTTTATCCTCGAAGAGGGGCTGGAGATAACCACCCTTGAGAAGGTGGTGAACAGCATGGCGCAGACCGCTCAGGCGGCGGATATCGCTATCGTCACCGGTGATACCAAAGTCGTGCCGCGCGGGGCGGCGGATAAGCTGTTTATCAATACCGCCGGGATTGGCGCGATTCCTCCCGAGATCCGCTGGGGAGCGCGGCAGATTACGCCCGGCGACGTGCTGCTGGTCAGCGGCACGCTGGGAGATCACGGCGCCACCATTCTGAATTTGCGCGAAGGGCTCGGGCTGGACGGCGCGCTCTCCAGCGACTGTGCGGTATTAACGCCGCTGATTCAGACGCTGCGCGACCTTCCCGGCGTGAAAGCGCTGCGCGATGCCACCCGCGGCGGCGTTAACGCGGTGGCCCATGAATTTGCCGCGGCCAGCGGCTGCGGGATTGAGCTGCACGAACGAGAGCTGCCGGTCAACGATACCGTACGCGGCGTTTGCGAACTGCTTGGGCTCGATGCCCTCAACTTTGCCAATGAAGGCAAGCTGGTTATCGCCGTCGCTCGCGATGCGGCGGAAGCGGCGCTGACCCGGCTGCGGGCGCACCCGCTCGGCCGCCGCGCGGCGATAGTCGGCGAAGTAGTTGAGCGCAGCGGCGTGCGGTCCGTCGGCCTGTACGGCGTGAAACGCACCCTCGATCTTCCTCACGCCGAGCCGCTGCCGCGAATTTGCTAGTCGCCTCTGGCCGCCGGGGTAGCGTTGCGGCGGAAAGCGCCCGACTGGCGCAAAAATGCTTTATTAACATACTATTACATCCTAAATAATTCGAGTTGCAGGAAGGCGGCAAGCGAGGGGATCCCGATGAGCTTACTCAGGTAAGTGATTCGGGTGACTGAACGCAACCCACGCAAATGCAACTTGAAGTATGACGGGTATATTTATGTCATCACTTTCTTATGCGCTGCTTTGTCGGCGCTTTTTGGACGTAAGCAATGTCGTATACACCGTTGGGCGATTTCGGGCAGCAGGGTCTGTTCGACATCACCCGTGTTTTATTACAGCAGCCCGATCTGGCCGCGCTGAGCGAAACGCTGACGCGTCTGGTCCGGCAATCTGCGCTGGCGGATCGCGCCGCTATTATTCTCTGGAACGCCGGCAACCACCGCGCGGCAAGATACGCCTGCGACGAAGCGGGCCTGCCGGTGAGCTACGAAGATGAGACCGTGCTGGCGCACGGGCCGGTGAGGCGCCTGCTTTCGCGCCCCGACGCGCTGCACTGCGATCGCGCCACATTTGTCGAAGCCTGGCCGCTGCTGGCCGATAGCGGCCTGTACCCGCCGTTCGGCCATTACTGCCTGCTGCCGCTGGCGGCAGAGGGCCGCATCTTCGGCGGCTGCGAATTTATCCGCAACGATGCGCGTCCGTGGACGGAAAAAGAGTATCAGCGCCTGCATACCTTCACGCAGATCGTCGCCGTGGTCACCGAGCAGATCCAGAGCCGGGTCAGCAATAACGTTGATTACGATCTGCTGTGCCACGAGCGCGATAACTTCCGCATTCTGGTTGCCATCACCAACGCCGTGCTCTCCCGGCTGGATATCGATGAGCTGGTCAGCGAGGTCGCCAAAGAGATCCACCGCTATTTCCGCATCGACGCCATTAGCGTGGTGCTGCGCAGCGGCCGCAAAGGCAAGCTGAATATCTACTCGACCCACTACCTCGACGCCAGCCATCCGGTGCACGACCAAAGCGAGGTCAACGAGGCCGGAACGCTGACCGAGCGGGTGTTTAAAAGCAAAGAGATGCTGCTGCTCAATTTGCACGAACACGACTCCCTGGCGCCGTACGAAAAAATGCTCTTCGAGATGTGGGGTAACCAGATTCAGACCCTGTGCCTGCTGCCGCTGATGTCCGGCAATACCCTGCTTGGGGTCCTGAAGCTGGCGCAGTGCGATGAGAAGGTCTTCACCACCACCAACCTCAAGCTGCTGCGCCAGATTGCCGAGCGCGTATCGATCGCCGTCGATAACGCGCTGGCGTATCGCGAGATCCAGCGCCTGAAAGAGCGGCTGGTTGATGAGAACCTCGCGCTGACCGAGCAGTTGAACAACGTCGAGAGCGAGTTTGGCGAGATAATCGGCCGCAGCGAAGCGATGCACAGCGTGCTCAAGCAGGTCGAAATGGTGGCGCACAGCGACAGCACCGTGCTGATCCTCGGCGAAACCGGCACCGGTAAAGAGCTGATTGCCCGCGCGATCCATAACCTCAGCGGCCGCAACGCCCGGCGAATGGTGAAAATGAACTGCGCGGCGATGCCCGCCGGGCTGCTGGAAAGCGACCTCTTCGGCCACGAGCGCGGGGCCTTTACCGGCGCCAGCGCCCAGCGCATCGGTCGTTTTGAGCTGGCGGACAAAAGCTCGCTGTTTCTCGATGAGGTCGGCGATATGCCGGTTGAGCTCCAGCCGAAGCTGCTGCGCGTGCTGCAGGAGCAGGAGTTTGAGCGCCTCGGCAGCAATAAGCTGATCCGCACCGACGTGCGGCTGATCGCCGCGACCAACCGCGATCTCAAGCAGATGGTCGCCGATCGCGAGTTCCGCAGCGATCTCTACTACCGGCTCAACGTTTTCCCGATCCATATCCCGCCGCTGCGCGAACGTCCGGATGATATTCCGCTGCTGGTCAAAGCCTTCACCTTTAAAATTGCCCGCCGTCTTGGGCGCAATATCGACAGCATTCCGGCTGAAACCCTGCGCACCCTAAGCCGCATGGAGTGGCCGGGCAACGTCCGCGAGCTGGAAAACGTCATTGAGCGCGCGGTGCTGCTGACCCGCGGCAGCGTGCTGCAGCTATCCATGCCCGAGCTGAACAGCGATCCGGAACCTCCTGCGGCAGAAATTCTGCCGCAGGAGGGCGAAGACGAGTATCAGCTTATCGTCCGCGTGCTGAAAGAGAGCAACGGCGTGGTTGCCGGCCCCAAAGGCGCCGCCCAGCGTCTTGGCCTAAAGCGCACGACCCTGCTGTCGCGGATGAAAAGATTGGGTATTACAAAAGATGAGCTAGTATAGGTCCGACACGCACTCAACCAGGTACAAGGAGATTCTATGGCGGTATCAGCACGTAATCAGCTCACCGGCACGGTCAGCGCGGTAGCCACGGGCGCAGTTAACGATGAGGTTGAATTAACCCTCGCGGGCGGCGCAAAGCTGGTGGCAATTGTCACCCACAGCAGCAAGGAAGCGCTGGGCCTGGTCGCAGGAAAAGAGGCCATTGCGCTGATTAAAGCGCCGTGGGTCACCCTCGCGACCGAGGATTGCGGCCTGAAGTTCTCCGCACGCAACCAGTTTGCCGGCAGCGTGACCCGCGTAACGGAAGGCGCGGTCAACGACACCGTACATATTAAAACCGATGCCGGTTTTGAGATTGTCGCTGTCGTCACCAACGAAAGCCAGCAGGAAATGAAGCTCGCGCAGGGCAGCCGCGTGATTGCGCTGATCAAAGCGTCGGCGATCCTCCTCGCAACCCGCGCCTGAGTCAGACTCAAAGCGCTGCTTCACTTTGAGTGAAACAGCGTTCATTGCAAACCTCCGCGTCAGCAGCGCCTTTCGGCATTTTTCCGCTGGCGCTGCGCCGATCGGGCGTCGATTTCGCGCCCGTTTCCCCTCCGCCGCTATGCCGATCTATCGTTTCCACGCTCATTATTCGCCCACCATCTAAATAATAATCATTTTCATTTAGCAATAGCCTGTGCTATATAACATAGCACAGGCTATAAATGATGATTAATTAATCGCAACGTTGTGAGGGAACCTATGCTGCACCTGCCACCGCTGAAACACCTGATGTTTGCCGCTACTCTGGCGATCCTCGCCGTCGCCCCCGCGCAGGCGAAAGATAAATTTAAGGTCATCACCACCTTTACGGTGATCGCCGATATGGCGCAGAACGTGGCCGGCGATGCCGCCGAGGTGAGTTCAATTACCAAACCGGGGGCCGAAATCCATGAGTATCAGCCCACGCCCGGTGATATCAAGCGCGCCCAAGGAGCGCAGCTCATTCTCGCCAACGGTCTGAATCTCGAACTGTGGTTCGCCCGCTTCTACCAGCATTTAAACGGCGTGCCGGAAGTGGTGGTCAGCAACGGCATTCAGCCGATGGGCATCAGCGACGGCCCCTATAACGGCAAGCCCAACCCGCATGCGTGGATGTCGGCGGACAACGCCTTAATCTACGTCGATAACATCCGCGACGCGCTGGTGAAATACGATCCGGACAACGCCGACGTCTATCGCCGCAACGCCGAGGCCTACAAGGAAAAAATCCGCCAGACCATGGCGCCGCTGAAAGCGCAGCTGGCGAAACTGCCGGAAGATAAGCGCTGGCTGGTCACCAGCGAAGGCGCTTTCTCCTACCTCGCCCGCGATAACGGCCTGCAGGAGCGCTACTTATGGCCGATTAACGCCGACCAGCAGGGCACGCCGCAGCAGGTGCGTAAAACCATCGACACCATGAAAAAAGAGCATATCCCGACCATCTTCAGCGAAAGCACCATCTCCGATAAGCCGGCGCGCCAGGTCGCGCGCGAAGCCGGCGCCCACTACGGCGGCGTGCTCTACGTTGACTCCCTGAGCACCGCCGACGGCCCGGTACCTACCTATCTCGATCTGCTGCGGGTGACCACGCAAACCATCGTCCAAGGCATCAACGACGGCCTGAGGAAACAGCCATGAGCGCAGGAACGGCGGGGCTGGTCATCGATCGGGTCAGCGTAACCTACCGCAACGGCCATACCGCGCTGCGGGATGCCTCCTTCAGCGTCCCGCAGGGTTCGATTGCCGCGCTGGTTGGGGTGAACGGCTCGGGGAAATCGACCCTGTTTAAAGCGCTGATGGGCTTCGTGCGCCTGGCGCGCGGCGATATTGCGATTCTCGGCCGGCCGGTCAACCAGGCGCTGCGGCAAAATCTGGTGGCCTACGTCCCACAGTCCGAAGAGGTCGACTGGTCGTTCCCGGTGCTGGTGGAGGACGTAGTGATGATGGGACGCTACGGCCATATGGGCTGGCTGCGGCGGGCAAAGGCTCGCGACCACGAGATCGTTGACGCGGCGCTGGCGCGCGTAGGCATGAGCGAATACCGCCAGCGGCAGATCGGCGAACTCTCCGGCGGCCAGAAAAAGCGTGTGTTCCTTGCCAGAGCCATCGCCCAGCAGGGCAAGGTGATCCTGCTGGATGAACCCTTTACCGGCGTCGACGTGCAGACCGAAGCGCGGATCATCGCCCTGCTGCGGGAGCTGCGCGATGAAGGCTGCACCATGCTGGTCTCAACCCACAATCTCGGTTCGGTCAGCGAGTTTTGCGACTACACCGTGATGGTCAAAGGCACCGTTCTCGCGAGCGGCCCGACCGAGACCACCTTTACCGCCGAGAATCTGGAGCTTGCCTTTAGCGGCGTGCTGCGCCACGTGGTGCTGAAAGGCGGCGAGGATCGCATCATTACCGACGATGAACGGCCGTTTATCAGCCGCCGGGCAACAGGAGGCGAAGGATGAACTGGCTGATCGAGCCGTTTGGCTATCAGTATATGCTGAACGCGATGTGGGTCTCCGCGCTGGTCGGCGGCGTGTGCGCATTTCTCTCGTGCTACCTGATGCTTAAAGGCTGGTCGCTGATTGGCGATGCCCTTTCCCACTCGATCGTCCCCGGCGTGGCGGGAGCCTATATGCTCGGCCTGCCCTTTGCGCTGGGCGCCTTTCTCTCCGGCGGGCTGGCGGCGGGCAGCATGCTGTTTCTCAACCAGCGCTCAAAGCTCAAGGAAGATGCCATTATCGGGCTGATTTTCTCCTCCTTCTTCGGTATCGGGCTGTTTATGGTGTCGCTCAACCCGACCTCGGTAAATATTCAGACCATTATCCTTGGCAATATTCTGGCGATTGCCCCGGAGGATATTATCCAGCTGGCGGCGATTGGCTTTATTTCGATAGTCATCCTGCTGCTGAAATGGAAAGATCTGATGGTGACCTTTTTCGATGAAAGCCACGCTCGCTCCATCGGCCTGAACACCACCGGACTCAAGCTGCTGTTCTTCACCCTGCTGGCGGCCTGTACCGTTGCGGCGCTGCAAACCGTGGGCGCGTTTCTGGTGATTTGCCTGGTGGTCACCCCCGGCGCCACCGCCTGGCTACTCACCGACCGCTTTCCGCGCCTGCTGGCGATTGCCGTCGCCATCGGCAGCCTGACCAGCTTCTTCGGCGCCTGGCTGAGCTACTATCTGGACGGCGCCACCGGCGGCATTATCGTGGTGGCCCAAACGCTGCTGTTTCTGGCGGCATTTATCTTCGCGCCAAAGCACGGCCTGCTTGCCAGCCGCCGTCGCGCCAGGGAGGCCTCATGCTGACCGCTCTGCTCGAACCGTTCCAGTTCTCTTTTATGATTAACGCCATGCTGGTGGCGGCTATCGTTGCCGTCCCCTGCGCCCTGCTGTCGGTGTTTTTGGTGCTTAAAGGCTGGGCGCTGATGGGCGATGCCATGAGCCACGCGGTGTTTCCGGGGGTAGTGGTGGCGTACATCGTCGGCATTCCATTCGCCATCGGCGCCTTTATTGCCGGGCTGTTCTGCGCCATTGCCACCGGCTATCTTGATGACAATAGCCGCATCAAGCGCGACACGATCATGGGGATTGTCTTTTCCGGCATGTTTGGCGCAGGGCTGGTGCTATACGTCGCCATTCAGTCCGAGATTCATCTCGACCATATTCTGTTCGGCGATATGCTGGGCATCTCCGCGAGCGATATCGCGCAAACGTCGCTGATCGCGCTGGCTATTGCGCTGATTATTGGGCTGAAGTGGCGCGATTTTCTGCTGCACGCCTTCGACCCGCATCAGGCCAAGGCCAGCGGTTTACGCTGCGGGCTGCTGCACTACGGGCTGCTGTGTATGATTGCGCTGACTATCGTCGCGACGCTGAAAGCGGTGGGGATTATTTTGTCGATTTCGCTGCTGATAGCGCCGGGCGCTATCGCGCTGCTGCTGACGCGGCGCTTTATCAGCGCGCTGCTGCTGGCGGTGGCGCTCGCCGTGAGCTGTTCGCTGGGCGGCGTCTGGCTGTCGTTTTATCTCGATAGCGCCCCGGCGCCCACCATCGTGGTGCTGTTCACCGCGCTGTTCATCATTACGTTCGTTTATACTTCGATGCGCGATAGCCAGACGCAGGCCGACTCCGCAGAGGTCGAGGGCCGCGGCTAGCGCCAGGGCCCGGAAAGGTGCCGGCTATTTTTTTGGCCGGTATTTTTCCGGCAGCTCGGGTACCGGGCGCCGGTCATCAATCAGATGACGAATGGTTAATATCGGGTGGCGCCAGAGCATTCGCGGCCCCGCCCAGCGCATGATCTGCTTCATCTCTTCGCGTTTTGCCGGCTGATAGCAGTGCACCGGGCACTGCTTGCAGGCCGGCTTTTCTTCACCAAACACGCATTTATCCAGCCGCTTGTCGGCATAGGCATTGAGCGCCTGATAGTGCTCCGCGTCGCCTGTAGCCTCCGGGCAGCGGCGCCGATAGAGCGAAATCATCCTGCTGATGGTCTCTTTTTCGCGATCGATACGTTTACCCGCCATAGCCTGCCCCCGGCAACAAAGATGCACCTATAATACACCTTAAGGCGGCGCGGTGCAGCCGGTTACTCCCTGAGGATTAGGCCGGCTTATCCACGTGCCCCAGCGGTTTTTCCGGGAAGCAGACATCGCGTACCCGACGCTTGAGCTCCGCCGCATCGGGGAAACCGTCGTCCTGTTTGCGATCCCAGATTTGCACATCGTCTACGCTGATGGTGAATATTCCCCCGGTTCCCGGCACCAGCGTTACCGAGCCGATATCGGTGCTGAAGGTGTGCAGCAGCTCCTGCGCCATCCAGCTGGCGCGCAGCATCCAGTTACATTGGGAGCAGTAGGTGATGGTAATGGCGCGCTTAGTCATTGTTATCCTCAATAGTTCCTACCTGAATGATCAGGTTAGTTAATCGTTAAGCCGAATTGTAAGCAACTTTATGAATAAAATGTGGAGATATAATGAATTAGTTGCAAATGGAAATACTTATCATTAGTATTCGCAAAATTACAGGGAATGAATTCGCCAGCGAAAGGAAATAACGGGGTGAATCGACAAATCTGGAAGTAACGCGTGAGCCGATACTAATAATTATCAAGGCGTGGCTACTATGTACAAATCCACTCAATCAACAGCATGGTTTAAAAAAAGCCTGCTGGTGACTTCTTTGCTCGCAGCAATTTATCAGACCTCCGCCGGGGCGGCTGACAGCACCAATAAAAATCTCACCAGCGATGCATCATCCGATGATAGTTCGGAGCTGATGACCGTGACCGCACCCGCGCCCGAGCTGAAGGCAGGCAGCGAACACTCCGTTAGCGCCCAGGATCTGCAGGATAAAGGCGCGAAAGATTTTGGCTCCATCATGCGCTATGAACCGCTGATTGGCGCCACCGGCGCCAGCGGCGGATCGGGCAACGGTAAAAGCGGCTTCGACCGCGGCGGCTATACCGGCTACAACATTCGCGGCATGGAGAGCAACCGCGTCGGCATCGACGTCGACGGCATTGCCCAGCCGAACGCGACCGGACGCAGCTACGTCAGCCGAGCGGGCCTCAACACCTTCGGCATCGGCCGCGACTACATTGACCCGTACATGTACGGCAGCATCAATATTCAGTCCGGCGCCACCTCTACCGAAACGGCCAACAGCTCCATCGGCGGTAACGTCTCTTTCCGTCCGAAATCTGCCGATGACTATCTGCACTCGGGTAAAACCAGCGCCTTTGGCTACCGCAGCGGCTACGACTCCGCCGACCGCAGCTGGCACAACGGCGTCACCATCGCCGGCGGCGATGAGACCCTGCGCGGGATCTTCGTCTACAGCCGTCGCGACGGTCAGGAAACGGAAAATAACAGCGGGACGGTCGATTCATATCCGGCCAACTGGCACTCCGACGCCTTTATGACCTCCGGGATCTGGCAGCCAAACGAAGAGCACAAGCTGACCGGCACCTTCGATTACTACCATAAAACCAACCATACGCACTACGACACCTGGGACTCCAGCGGCGGCAGCGTTATCGGCACCGCCAACCAGACCAGCCAGACGCGTCGCTGGGGCCTGAGTCTGAAAGACGACTGGACGCCGATGAACGACTATATCGATAGCGTGTCGACTAAGGTCTACTACCAGCATACCGAGGCCCATGACTGGACCTATATGCCGGATAGCACCTCCCTGGCAATGGAGACCGTGAACTCGAACTTTGACACCGACACCTGGGGGTTCCAGACCGCGCTGGCCAAATCCGTGGGCCGTCATGACCTGAGCGGCGGCCTCAACGCCAGCACCACCAAAACCCAGCGTCCGTTCAGCCAGTCGCCGGTACCGAGCGTCTACAGCGCGATCATGCAGCCGGAAGCGGATAGCCGCGGCTACGTCATCGCCGGCTTCGTGCAGGATAAGATTAACTTCGATCTCGACAGCCATAACTTCGCCGTGATCCCGGGTATTCGCGTAGTGCACCAATCGACCAAACCTGAGAACCTCTCGGATCTGACCACCAACAGCAGCGTGCTGACCGGCTCCGCCGTCTCGACGCTGTACGGTAAGAACTCCGATACCCAGGCGCTGCCGTCGCTGACCCTGCAGTACGATATGACTCCGCGCCTGATGACCTACCTGCAGTACCAGCGCGGCGCGCAGTTCCCGAACGCCAGCCAGCTGTACGGCTCATGGAACCTCGGCTCCAGCTATGCCGGACGGGCGCAGTACGCGCTGATCGGCAATACCGATCTGAAAACCGAAACCAGCGATAACTTCGAGTGGGGGATGAAAGGCGAGGTGACGGAAGGCATCACCATGCGTACCGCGCTGTTCTACAACAGCTATAAAAACTTTATCGCCTATAGCCGCTACACGCGCTCCGGCAACCCGGACCAATTCACCAACGTACCATCGAATATCTATACCATTTATCAGGCGGAAAACCGCGATAAGGCCTATATCTACGGCGGCGAAATCAGCGCCAAATTTAACTTTGGCACCTGGTTTGAAGAGGTTAACGGCCTGAGCGCCACCCTCGCCTACGGCTATAGCGAAGGGAAATCGAAGTCCAGCTATAACGGCGACAAGTACGTCGACCTCGATAGCGTCGCGCCAATGAAGGCTATCGTCGGCGTGGCCTGGGACGACCCGGCAAAAGTGTACGGTACCGCGCTGACCGCGACCTTTGTTAAGGGCAAACGCGCCAGCACCACCAACCGCGAAAGCTATACCAACACCGGCTCGGCGATCACAGATTCCACCAGCGAATATATGCGCGTGCCTGGCTACGGCATGCTCGACTGGACCGCTTACTGGCAGGTGGCGAAGAACGTGCGCCTGAACGGCGGGGTTTACAACATTACCGATCGTAAATACTGGGATTACCTGAGTAGCCGTAATATCGAGACATCGACCAACCAGGATGCCAATGACAAAGCGCTGGCGACGATGCCTGGCCGTACCTGGCAGCTGGGCGTGAACGTCGATTTTTGATAGATCCAATAATAAGAAACCTGCCCCCGGCCATCGTGCCGGGGTTACTCATCGTAGAGAAGGATGTGAATTATGCGAGACGCTCAACATCAACCTGCCCCGCTGTGGCAGCGCTATCTGACCACTAAAGCGCAATCCTCCGCCAAATACGCCCGCGATATCGCCGCCGAAATGGGGATTAGCGAAGCCGAACTGACCGAAGCCCGCCTCGGCTACGATGCCGTGCGCCTGCAGGACGACGCGCGCGCTATCCTGGCCGCGCTGGAAGCCGTCGGCGAAACGAAGTGTATCTGCCGCAACGAATATGCGGTACACGAGCAGGTCGGCGAATTTACCCACCAGCACCTCAACGGCCACGCCGGGCTGGTGCTCAACCCGCGGGCCCTCGACCTGCGCCTGTTTCTCAGCCAGTGGGCCAGCGCTTTCCACCTGACCGACAACGATCGCCAGAGCATTCAGTTCTTCGATCATCACGGCGACGCGCTGCTGAAGGTCTACGCCACCGAACAAACCGATATGGCCGCCTGGGACGCGCTGATTGCTGAGCACACCCAGAACGCGCCGACGCCGCTGGCGATTCGTCCCGTCGAGATCGCAAAATATGCAGACACCGTCGACGGCGCCGCGCTGGAGAGCGAGTGGCGCGCGATGACCGATGTGCACCAGTTCTTCGTCCTGCTGAGAAAGCATAATCTGTCGCGCCAGCAGGCTTTCCGGGCGGTGAGCGACGACCTCGCCTGCCGCATTGAAAACGATGCCCTGCCGCGCCTGCTGGGCGCCATCCGCGAAGAGGGCAACGAAATTATGATTTTCGTCGGCAACCGCGGCTGCGTGCAAATTTTTACCGGCGCGATCGAAAAGCTGCTGCCGATGCGCGGCTGGCTCAATATTTTCAACAGCACCTTTACGCTACACCTGCGCGAAGACAGCGTTGACGAGGTTTGGGTGACCCGCAAGCCGACCACTGACGGTCACGTCACCAGCGTCGAGCTGTTCGCCAAAGACGGCACGCAGATCGCCCAGCTCTTCGGCCAGCGCAGCGAAGGCCACCCGGAGCAGGAGCAGTGGCGCAGCCAGGTTGACCGTCTGACGACGGAAGGACAGACCGCATGAAACGCTGGCTCGTACTGTTGACGGTCTTGCCGCTGGTTGCCAGCGCCGCCGCCGAACGCATCATCTCTCTCGGCGGCGACGTCACCGAAGTGGTTTACGCCCTCAATGCCCAGCAGCAGCTGGTCGCCAAAGACAGCACCAGCACCTGGCCCGCCGAGGCGCAGTCGCTGCCGGACGTGGGCTATCTGCGCCAGCTCAACGCCGAAGGGATCCTCTCGCTACGTCCGACCCTCGTGCTGGCCAGCGCCCAGGCCCAGCCTTCGCTGGTGCTAAAAAAGGTGCAGGAAAGCAGCGTGAAGGTTATTGACGTGCCGGGGGGCTACAGCCTGGCGTCAATTGATAAAAAGGTCGCCACGATTGCTGATGCCTTAGGCAAACAGGAACAGGGCGATGCGCTGCTGCAGAAGCTGCACCAGCAGATCGCGCAAATCCCCACCCAGCCGCTTAACAAGCGGGTGCTGTTTATTCTCAGCCACGGCGGGATGAACACGCTGGTTGCCGGGAAGCAGACGGCGGCTGACGGCGCGATCCGCGCCGCCGGCCTGCAGAACGCGATGCAGGGCTTCGACCACTACCGCAGCATGTCCCAGGAGGGCGTGGTCGCCAGCCTGCCGGACCTGGTGGTCATCTCCGCCGACGGGCTTAAGGGCATGGGGGGCGAAGCGGGACTGTGGAAACTCCCCGGCCTGGCGCAAACCCCGGCGGGACGCCATAAGCAGGTGCTGGTGATTGACGATATGGCGCTGCTCGGGTTTGGCCCACGCACGCCGCAGGCGGTCATCACGCTGCGGCAAAAAGCGGAGCAGCTGCCCTGATGCGTGCCGCTCCCGCCCGTACTCTGTGGCTAATGCTGTTGCTGCTGGCAGGACTGACGCTGTTCGCCACCACCCTCGGGGCGATGCGTCTGCCGCTCGCCAGCCTGTGGCCGTCAGGAGATGAGGTGCTGCGCCATATCTGGCTGACGATTCGTCTGCCTCGCGTGCTGCTGGCGCTGCTGGTGGGCGCCGCGCTGGCGCTCTCCGGCTGCGTGATGCAGGGGCTGTTTCGCAACCCGCTCGCCGACCCGGGCCTGCTGGGGATCAGCAGCGGCGCGGCGCTGGCGGTAGCCTGCTGGCTGGTGCTGCCGCTGTCGGTGCCGGTACTGGTGGCGCTGTATGCGCCGATGCTGGCGGCCTTTATCGGCAGCATGGCGGTTATGGTGGTGATTTTTATCCTCAGCCGGGCCGGCGACGGCTCGCTGTCGCGCCTGCTGCTGGTCGGGATTGCCATCAACGCGCTGTGCGGCGCGCTGGTGGGCGCGCTGGCGTGGATAAGCAACGATACCCAGCTGCGCCAGCTTTCCCTGTGGGGGATGGGCAGCCTCGGCCAGGCGGAGTGGTCTACGCTGCTGGTGGCGGCCACGCTGATGGTCCCGGCATCAGCGGCGGTATGGCTGATGGCCTCGCGCCTCAATTTGCTGCAGCTTGGCGATGAGGAAGCGCACTACCTTGGGGTCAACGTCCGGGCGCTGCAGCGGCTTCTGCTGCTGTGCAGCGCGCTGCTGGTGGCGGCATCGGTAGCCATCAGCGGAGTGATCGGCTTTATTGGCCTGGTGGTTCCGCATCTGATGCGGATGTGGCTGGGGCCGGACCATCGCGGCCTGGTCCCCGGCTCGCTGCTCGCCGGCGCGATTTTACTGCTCCTCGCCGATACCCTCGCCCGCACCGTCGCCGCTCCCGCCGAAATGCCGGTCGGCCTGCTGACCAGCATGCTCGGCGCGCCGTGGTTTTTATGGCTTATTTTCCGCCAGCAGAGGACGATCAATGGATAACAGCTATATCGCCCGCTCGCTGTCGCTGCGCGTCGGCCAACGCCTGCTGATTGACGATATTTCACTGCAGCTGAGCGCGGCCGGAATGACGGCGCTGATTGGCCCGAACGGCGCGGGCAAATCGACCCTGCTCCGCCTGCTGACCGGTTTTTTAACCCCGGACAGCGGCGAACGGCGCGTAGAGGGCCGACCGCTGGAAAGCTGGACGCCGGAGGCGCTCTCCCGCCGTCGGGCGGTGATGCTGCAGCGTACCCAGCTTCACGCCGACTGGCCCGTTGAGACGGTGATCGCTATGGGACGCTCCCCGTGGGGCAAAACCCCGGACCTCCAGGCGGTCCGCAGGGTGATGGCGGAGACCGGCTGCGACCATCTGGCCGGCAGGCGCTACCCTTCGCTCTCCGGCGGCGAGCAGCAGCGGGTGCAGCTGGCCCGCTGTCTCGCCCAGCTGTGGCGCGACGACGCTCCGCAGGGCTGGCTGTTTCTTGATGAGCCGACCTCGGCGCTGGATCTTTACTATCAGCAGCACCTGCTGCGCCTGCTGAAACGGCTGACCCGCAGCGGCCTGCTGCACGTCTGCATCGTGCTGCACGATCTTAACCTCGCCGCGCTATGGGCTGACCATATCCTGCTGATGCATCAGGGAAAGCTGGCGGCGGAAGGCACGCCGCATGAGGTGATACAGCAGCCGATCATCAGCCGCTGGTACGGCGCCGACGTGCGCACCGGCCAGCACCCCGATCACCCGATCCCCCAGGTCTATCTGGCGCCATAATTCCGCCGTGGGTAGCGCGCTCGTCCGCGCTACCCGCTTTAGCAACTGGAACGCGGATCGCTACATCTCGTTTCGTCACTTTCCCTGAAAGTCGTATCTCCGTTATGATGTCTCTCCCATGTGATACCAACGAAAACAAAAAAGATCGCAACCCATTAAAACCCAGGGAGCTGGATAACTTTCTATGAGTACAATCGACAATCTCGACGCCCACACCCCCATGATGCAGCAGTATCTGAAGCTGAAAGCGCAGCATCCGGAGATCCTGCTGTTCTACCGCATGGGCGACTTTTACGAGCTGTTCTATGACGACGCTAAACGCGCCTCGCAGCTGCTTGATATCTCGCTGACCAAACGCGGCGCCTCGGCGGGCGAGCCGATCCCGATGGCCGGGATCCCGCACCATGCGGTGGAAAACTACCTCGCGAAGCTGGTGAATCAGGGCGAGTCGGTGGCGATTTGCGAACAGATTGGCGATCCGGCCACCACCAAAGGACCGGTCGAACGGAAAGTGGTACGCATCGTCACGCCCGGCACCATCAGCGATGAAGCGCTGCTGCAGGAGCGTCAGGATAATCTGCTGGCCGCCATCTGGCAGGACAGCAAAGGCTTCGGCTATGCGACGCTGGACATCAGCTCCGGGCGTTTTCGCCTCAGCGAGCCGGCCGATCGCGAAACCATGGCGGCGGAGCTGCAGCGCACCAACCCGGCAGAGCTGCTGTATGCCGAAGATTTTGCCGAAGCGGCGCTGATTGAAGGCCGCCGCGGCCTGCGCCGTCGCCCGCTGTGGGAGTTTGAAATCGACACCGCACGCCAGCAGCTGAATTTACAGTTCGGCACCCGCGACCTGGTGGGCTTCGGGGTCGAAAACGCCCCGCGCGGCCTGTGCGCGGCGGGCTGCCTGCTACAGTATGTCAAGGATACCCAGCGTACCTCCCTGCCGCATATCCGCTCGATTACCATGGAGCGCGAGCAGGACAGCATCATTATGGATGCCGCCACCCGCCGTAATCTTGAGATCACCCAGAACCTGGCCGGCGGCACCGACAATACCCTCGCCTCGGTCCTCGATTGCACCGTCACCCCGATGGGCAGCCGGATGCTTAAGCGCTGGCTGCATATGCCAATCCGCAACAGCGAGGTGCTGATCGAGCGCCAGCAGACCATCGGCGCCCTGCAGGAGCGCTATGGCGAACTGCAGCCGGTGCTGCGCCAGGTCGGCGATCTCGAACGTATTCTGGCGCGCCTGGCGCTGCGCACCGCGCGGCCGCGCGATTTAGCCCGCATGCGTCATGCCTTCCAGCAGCTGCCGGCGCTGCGCGACATGCTGGCCGACGTCCCCTGCGCCCCGGTGCAGCAGCTGCGCGATAAAATGGGCGAGTTCGCCGAGCTGCGCGAGCTGCTGGAAAAGGCCATTATCGACGCGCCTCCGGTGCTGGTGCGCGACGGCGGCGTGATTGCCCCGGGCTATAACGAAGAGCTCGACGAGTGGCGCGCGCTGGCCGATGGCGCCACGGACTATCTCGATAAGCTGGAGGTTCGCGAACGCGAACGGCTGGGGCTGGATACGCTGAAGGTGGGCTACAACGCGGTTCACGGCTACTACATCCAGATTAGCCGCGGCCAAAGCCAGCACGCGCCGATTCACTACGTGCGTCGCCAGACGTTAAAAAACGCCGAGCGCTACATTATTCCTGAGCTCAAGGAGTATGAAGACAAGGTGCTAACCTCGAAAGGCAAGGCGCTGGCGCTGGAGAAACAGCTCTACGACCGCCTGTTTGATATGCTGCTGCCGCATCTTGCCGACCTGCTGCAGAGCGCGAGCGCGCTGGCGGAGCTGGACGTGCTGATTAACCTCGCCGAGCGGGCCGAAACCCTTAACTACTGCTGCCCGACCTTTAGCGATAAACCGGGCATCCGCATTGTCGAAGGCCGCCATCCGGTGGTGGAGCAGGTGCTAAAAGAGCCGTTTATCGCCAACCCGCTCACCCTGTCGCCGCAGCGGCGGATGCTGATTATTACCGGTCCGAATATGGGCGGTAAAAGTACCTATATGCGCCAGACCGCGCTGATTGCGCTGCTGGCGTGGATCGGCAGCTACGTCCCGGCTGAAAAGGTCGAAATCGGCCCCATTGACCGCATCTTCACCCGCGTCGGCGCGGCGGACGATCTGGCAAGCGGCCGCTCAACCTTTATGGTCGAGATGACCGAAACCGCCAATATTCTGCATAACGCCACCGAACACAGTCTGGTGCTGATGGATGAAATCGGCCGCGGCACTTCGACCTACGACGGCCTGTCGCTGGCGTGGGCCTGCGCGGAGAACCTGGCGAATAAGATAAAAGCGCTGACCCTGTTTGCCACCCACTACTTCGAGCTCACCCAGCTGCCGGAGAAAATGGAAGGGGTGGCTAACGTGCATCTGGACGCGCTGGAGCACGGCGACACTATCGCCTTTATGCACAGCGTTCAGGACGGCGCGGCGAGCAAAAGCTACGGCCTGGCGGTCGCGGCGCTGGCGGGGGTGCCGAAAGAGGTGATCAAGCGCGCGCGGCAGAAGCTGCGCGAGCTGGAGAGCATTTCGCCCAACGCGGCGGCGACCCAGGTTGACGGTACGCAGATGTCGCTGCTGTCGGCTCCGGAAGAGACCTCCCCGGCTCTCGAAGCGCTGGAGCATCTTGACCCCGATACGCTGACGCCGCGTCAGGCCCTGGAGTGGATCTATCGGCTTAAAAGCCTGGCGTAATCCTCTTATCCTCTGAACGTCACTCCCGGGCAGCAATGCTTCGCCCGGGAGTGAACCGCAGAAATGGCCGCAGAAACCGGTATGTTACCCCACCCGCTGACGTAAAAAATCGATAAACGCCCGCACCTTAGTCGGCACGTGCCGCGCATCCGGATAGACCGCATAAACTCCCTGCGACGGAAAGCTTACCTCCGGTAGCAAATGGATCAAACGCTTCTGAGCCAACGATGAGGCCACCAGCCACTCCGGCAACAGCGCCACGCCGCTGCCGGCAAGGGCGAAGGCCATTAGCGCACTGGCGCTATCCGCCGACAGACGCGGGGTCTTTTGAATTTCAAAACCGAACGCCTCCTGATCCTGCCCGCTGAGCTGCCAGCGCAGCGGCGTTTGCAGGCGCTCATGAATAATCCACTCGGCCTGGGCCAGGTCTTCGAGGGTTGCCAGCGGATGCTGCGCCAGCCACGCAGGCGCGGCCACGGGCAGGATCGCGAAACGCGAAATCAGCGCCGCGCGGTAGCGCGAGTCCGCCAGCGTCCCGAGACGAATGGCGACATCAAAGCGTTCAGAAATTAAATCGGCATGATGCGAGGATGAAACGTGGCGCACGCGCAGCGCCGGGTGCAGCTGGCTAAACTCGGCCAGGGCGGGAATAATCACCCGTGCGCCGTACTCCGGAGTGGTGGTGATGCGCAGCTCGCCGCTCAATCCGGCGTGGCTGGCCCGCACCTCGTCCTGGAGATTTTCCGCCGCCTTCAGCAGCCCGACGCCGCGGTGATAGAACACCGTCCCCGCATCCGTCAGGGTCAGCCGCCGCGTGGAGCGTAAAAGCAGCGTGACGCCAAGCTCGCTCTCCAGCTGCCGCACGTTAAAGCTCACCACCGCCTTGGTCTGGGCCAGGGCGACCGCCGCCGCGGTAAAACTTCCGCACTCCACCACCGCCACAAACATGGCCATTCGTTGCAGATTCAGCATGCTAACTCAGCTTATTGTCAAAAATTATCAGACAGTATATCCCGCTTCGCCGCGTTTATCCCCCCGACGCAGAGGTTTAGAGTAGCGACCTTCTTTACCGGAGATCGCCATGACCTATCGCAGCAAGGTTGCCACCGTTTTTCTGCTCGGTTTCTTTCTCGACTTAATCAATATGTTTATCGCCAGCGTTGCCTTTCCCGATATGAGTCGGGCGCTCAACGCCTCCGTGGGCGAGCTGACCTGGGTCAGCAACGGCTATATCGCCGGGCTCACGCTGGTGATCCCCTTCAGCGCCTGGCTCGCACAGCGATTTGGCGCCCGGCGCGTTTTTCTGCTGTCGCTGCTTCTGTTCAGCGCGGCGGCGCTGGGAGCAGGAATGGCGGATTCGCTGAGCGCGCTGGTTTTCTGGCGCACGCTTCAGGGGATGGGCGGCGGGCTATTAATTCCCGTTGGTCAGGCGGTGACCTGGCGCTACTTTAAGCCCCACGAGCGGGCAAAGCTCTCTGCCGCCGTGATGCTGGTCGGGCTGCTGGCTCCCGCCTGCTCTCCGGCGCTTGGGGGGCTGCTGGTGCAGACGTTCAGCTGGCGATGGGTCTTCTTTGCCAGCCTGCCCGTCGCTTTTCTGACGCTGATCTTAGCCGCCTGCTGGCTTGAGAAAGAGGTGACAACGACGCGCCCGGGCCGCTTTTTACACCTGCCGCTGCTGGCCGACCCGCTGCTGCGCTTCGCGATGCTGATTTATCTCTGCGTCCCCAGCACGTTTATTGGCATCAACGTGGTCGGCCTGTTTTACCTGCAGACCCTCACCGGGATGTCGCCTTCAGCCATCGGGTCATTGATGCTGCCGTGGTCGCTGGCATCGTTTGTGGCGATAACGCTGACCGGCAGATACTACAATCGATTCGGCCCCCGGCCGTTTATTATCAGCGGATGCCTGCTTCAGGCGGCGGGGATCCTGCTGCTGATCGGCGTAAGCCCGCAGACATCGGCGAGCACCCTGATAAGCGCCTTCACGCTGATGGGCGCGGGCGGCAGCCTGTGCAGCAGTACGGCACAAAGCAGCGCCTTTTTGAATATCGCCAACCACCACCTGCCGGACGCCAGCGCGCTGTGGAATATCAACCGTCAGCTCAGCTTTTTAGCCGGCGCGGCGCTGCTGGCCGCGCTGCTCAGCGCCCTGCTCCACCACTATTCCACCGCGCTGGCATGGCGCGGGGTTTTTATCACCGCAGCCGGGATCACCCTCATCCCCCTGCTGAGCTGCCTGCGATTCGACAACCGGGCGCTGATCCTGCGTCTGCATAGCAAAATGGAGAAGAAATGAGCGCATATTTCGAGGAAGTCCTCAATGCCCACGTCATCATTGAAAACTGGTTAGGCCGTAAGGAAGGAAGCGCTGAGGCGTTAATGACGCGCTTTACCCACGATTTTACGCTGGTCGCCGCGGGCGGCGCCCGTATGGATCGCCGGGCGGTCAGCAATTTTTTTCAGCAGGCTGGCGGCAGCCGCCCGGGCCTGAAGATCGCTATTGATAGCCTCACGGAGCTTGCCAGCTGGCACGACGGCGCGGCGGTTCTCTATCGCGAAACGCAGACACTTCCCGGTCAGGTGACGACGGTGCGCTGGTCAACGGTAGTGTTCAGGCAGGAGGATGAGCGGATTTTGTGGCGCCACCTGCAGGAGACCTGGCTGGGGTAGAATAAGGCTGGCTAAAAAAGGAAAAGGCCCAATCAACCGATCGGGCCTTTTTTAAGAAAAATGTCTTATTCGCGGAATAGCGCTTCGATGTTCAGCCCCTGACCTTGCAGGATTTCCCGCAGGCGGCGCAGGCCTTCAACCTGGATCTGACGCACGCGTTCGCGGGTCAGGCCAATTTCACGACCTACATCTTCAAGCGTAGCGGCTTCATAGCCCAGCAGGCCAAAACGACGCGCCAGGACTTCACGCTGCTTGGCGTTCAGTTCGAACAGCCATTTGACGATGCTTTGTTTCATATCATCGTCCTGCGTGGTGTCTTCCGGGCCGTTATCTTTTTCATCGGCCAGAATATCCAGCAGCGCTTTTTCCGAGTCACCGCCCAGCGGGGTATCCACCGAGGTGATGCGCTCGTTCAGACGCAGCATACGGCTAACGTCATCAACCGGCTTATCCAGCTGTTCGGCAATCTCTTCCGCACTCGGCTCGTGGTCCAGCTTATGGGACAACTCACGCGCGGTACGCAGATAGACGTTCAGCTCTTTCACAATATGGATAGGTAAACGAATGGTACGGGTTTGGTTCATAATCGCCCGTTCAATCGTTTGACGGATCCACCAGGTTGCATAAGTTGAAAAACGGAACCCACGTTCCGGGTCAAACTTTTCAACCGCGCGGATCAGCCCCAGATTGCCCTCTTCAATCAGATCCAGCAGCGCCAGACCACGATTGCTATAACGACGGGCAATTTTTACCACCAGACGCAGGTTGCTTTCTATCATCCGGCGGCGTGAAGCGACATCACCACGCAACGCGCGTCGGGCGAAGTAGACCTCTTCTTCAGCCGTCAGCAGCGGGGAATAACCAATCTCACCAAGATAGAGCTGAGTCGCATCAAGCACGCGTTGCGTTGCGCCTTGCGACAGGAGATCTTCCTCGGCCAGATCGCTATCACTGGGTTCCTCTTCTACTAAGGCTTTCTCATCGAAAACCTCAACTCCGTTCTCATCAAATTCCGCGTCTTCATTTAAATCATGAACTTTCAGCGTATTCTGACTCATAAAGATGGCTCCTACCCGTGATCCCTGAGCAAAGCACCTTCGCTAAATATCATTCAAACGTCGCCAGGACAGCTTTTTAGCCCCAATGCAGAGCGGCGTTCACCGCCCCGGCGCCTTTTAACTGACGTTATGCTTATGCGTACTTCGCCAAATTATCGCTGCGGTAAATACTGCAGCGGGTTGACGGATTTCCCCTTGTAACGAATTTCAAAATGTAATCTTGTCGAGCTGGTTCCGGTGCTACCCATGGTAGCGATTTTCTGCCCCGCTTTAATTTCCTGTTGCTCCCGGACCAGCATGGTATCGTTATGAGCGTAGGCACTCAGGTAATCATCGTTGTGTTTGATGATAATAAGATTACCGTAACCGCGCAGTGCGTTACCGGCATAGACGACGCGTCCATCAGCGGTCGCGACGATAGCCTGTCCTTTACTGCCTGCAATATCGATGCCTTTATTACCGCCTTCGGCGCCGCTAAAGTTCTCGATAACCTTGCCCTCAGTCGGCCAGCGCCATGAAGAGATCGGCGAACTGGTTGACGTGCTGCTTGCAGTCGGTTGGTTGCTGCTGATAGCTGGAGCCGTAACCGGCGCAACGACTGTCGTCGCAGGCTTATTGTTCGGCAACATCTTATTAGCATTCTGTTCACCTGAGGGTTCAGAATACGTAATAGTTGGTTGTGACGCAACCACTGCGGTTGATTTTTGTGCAGGATGTGAGGCCGCCGTCGCACCTCCGCTTGCCCGAGCGCTGGCCTGAGCAACGGCGTTATCGCCGGTGATTGGCTGGCCCGCGGAGTTGCCAACCTGCAGAGTCTGGCCGACGTTCAGGCCGTACGGCGCCGGGATATTATTGCGTTGGGCAAGGTCACGGAAATCGTTGCCGGTCACCCAGGCAATATAGAACAGCGTGTCGCCGCGTTTGACGGTGTAGGTGCTGCCGCCGGTGTAGCTGCCTTTCGGAATATCGCCATATTTGCGGTTATAAACGATCTTGCCGTTCATGGTCTGCAGCGGCTGCTGCTGCTCCATCGGCTGAATTTGCGTCGGCCGGGTTTGAACCGGCTGCACCTGAGGCACGGCGGTAACGCCCGTTTTCGCCGGCGGGGTAATCAGCATCCCGGAGCTGGTCCCGGAGGAGGAGGCGCCTCCAGCCGAACTGACCGGCGCAGGCGGATTATTCGTATTCGAACAGCCTGCCAGCCACAGTGAAACCAGCGATAGTGCCGCAATACGGCTTAAGGTAAATTTTGGGCTTCCCGCGCTCATTTATCCCCCAGGAATAGGTTAACTACCAATATCTTGCTTACCGGGCAACGCCCGGCCAGGACACTGAAAATGTGTCCACCCTACGCCTAAAATCAGGCAAAAAAAACCTGGAATAATCCGGGTCTCACGCCAGCTCACCTTGAACCAGGGGAACGAAGCGAACGGCTTCAACGGTATCAATAACAAACTCATTACCGCGACGACGGATCCGTTTCAGAAACTGATGCTCTTCACCTACCGGTAAAACCAGCACGCCACCTTCATCCAGCTGCGCCAGCAGCGCCGGCGGAATTTCCGGCGGCGCGGCGGTGACGATAATCGCATCAAAAGGTGCTCGCGCCCTCCAACCCTGCCATCCATCACCATGACGGGTTGAAACATTATGTAAATCAAGTTGTTTGAGGCGACGCCGCGCCTGCCACTGCAGGCTCTTAATTCTCTCGACCGAACAGACGTGGTGCACCAGCTGCGCCAGTATCGCCGTCTGATAGCCCGAGCCGGTGCCAATTTCCAGCACCCTGGACTCTGGCGTCAGCGTCAGAAGCTCCGTCATCCGCGCCACCATATAGGGCTGCGAAATGGTTTGCCCCTGGCCAATCGGCAGCGCGGTGTTTTCCCACGCCTTATGTTCGAAGGCCTCATCGACAAACTTTTCCCGCGGCACCAGCGCAATCGCTTCGAGCACGCGCTCGTCGACGATGCCCTGAGTACGGAGCTGATTCAGCAGGCTTTCAACACGTTTGCTTACCATTGGCTGTCTACTCCGACGCGTTCGAGCCAGTCGGTGACCACTTCATGGGCCTGGTGGGCGGTTAAATCAACGTGCAGCGGCGTAACCGACACGTAGCCTTCATCTACTGCCGCAAAGTCGGTATCGGGCCCGGCATCGTGCTTCTCGCCCGGAGGACCAATCCAGTACAGGGTATTGCCGCGCGGATCTTTTTGCGGGATAACCTGATCGGCCGGATGGCGGCTGCCGCAGCGGGTCACGCGGATGCCTTTAATCTGCTCAAGCGGCAGATCGGGTACGTTGATATTGAGAATGCGCCCGGTGCGCAGCGGCTCGCGGCTGAGCGCGCGCAGAATAGTGCAGGTGATGGCCGCCGCGGTAGCGTAATGCTGATGGCCGTTTAGCGACACGGCCAGCGCCGGAAAGCCAAGGTGCCGGCCCTCCATCGCGGCGGCCACGGTACCGGAGTAGATTACGTCATCGCCAAGATTCGGCCCGGCGTTAATACCAGAAACCACGATATCCGGACGGGGGCGCATCAGGGCGTTGACGCCGAGATAGACGCAGTCCGTCGGAGTGCCCATCTGGACGGCGATATCGCCATTATCAAAAGTGAAGGTGCGTAGTGAAGACTCTAGCGTCAGGGAGTTCGATGCGCCGCTGCGGTTACGATCGGGTGCGACAACCTGGACCTCAGCGAATTCCCGTAAGGCCTTCGCCAGGGTCTGAATGCCCGGCGCATGAATCCCGTCATCGTTACTCAGCAATATTCGCATAGTCACCCGTTGTGTTGATAAGTTCCCTTACCACGCTGGTGGCGAAGCTGCCCGCTGGCAGCCAGAAACGCAGTTCAACGGTTACGTCATCCCACCAGTTCCAGCTCATCTGCTGCGGATAGAGCAGCATCGCCCGGCGCGCGGCCTCTACTTTTTCACGCACCAGCAGCGCCTGGAGCGGCGTCTCTTCAGCCACCGCCGCCCGTTCGGCGGCCAGCGCATCGCGTTGGCTGCCCCAGTCGCCGCTGCCCGGCAGCGCAGCGGTAATCAGCAGCTCGCGGTTATCAACCCGCCCCTGCAGTTCCGCCAGCTCTTCAGGCGCAGCGACAAACCAGCTGCCGCGCCCCGCTAATTGTAGCGCATCGCCATCAACAACCTGATTAAATTCTGTTTTTTTTAATCTAATACTGACCTGCTGATTAAACAAGCCGCTACGCGCCGCCGACAGCCAAAAACTGCGTTTATTTCGATCGCGCACCGGGGCTCCGCTCTCTGCCCAGCGCAGCGCGCCCAGCAGGTTGCTGCCGCCAATCCCAAAGCGCTGAGCGCCAAAATAGTTTGGCACGCCGCCGGCAGCGATGGCCTGCAGGCGCTGCTCGACATCATCGCGGTGGCTGACTTCGCGCAGGATCAGGGTGAACTGATTGCCCTTCAGCGCCCCAAGGCGTAGCTTGCGCTTATGGCGCGCGTACTCCAGCACCTGGCAGCCCTCGAGCTGAAACTTGCTGAGGTCGGGCATCTCTTTACCCGGCACCCGGGCGCAGAGCCACTGTTCGGTCACCGCGTGCTTGTCCTTTTGCCCGGCAAAGCTAACTTCCCGGGCATGGATTTTAAGGAATTTTGCCAGCGCGTCCGCGACAAAGCGCGTGTTGCAGTCCTTTTTGAGGATCCGCGCCAGCACGTGCTCACCTTCGCCGTCGGGCTCAAAGCCGAGGTCTTCTACCACCATGAAGTCTTCCGGGCTGGCTTTCAGCAGCCCCTGCCCCAGTGGTTTACCGTGCAGCCAGGTGAGTTCGTTGAAGGCGATCATTGTGCCGCCTTACGCAGCAGCGCCACCGCTTCACAGGCAATGCCTTCGCCGCGGCCGGTAAACCCGAGCTTTTCGGTGGTCGTCGCCTTCACGTTGACGTCGTCCATATGGCAGCCAAGATCTTCGGCGATAAAAACGCGCATCTGCGGAATATGCGGCAGCATTTTGGGCGCCTGGGCAATGATGGTGACGTCAACGTTGCCGAGGGTATAGCCTTTCGCCTGAATCCGGCGCCAGGCTTCGCGCAGCAGCGCGCGGCTGTCGGCGCCTTTGAAGGCCGGATCGGTGTCCGGGAACAGCTTACCGATGTCCCCCAGCGCAGCCGCGCCCAGCAGAGCATCGGTCAGCGCATGCAGCGCGACGTCGCCATCGGAGTGGGCCAGCAGCCCCTTCTCGTAAGGAACGCGCACCCCGCCAATAATGATTGGGCCTTCACCGCCAAAAGCGTGTACGTCAAAACCATGTCCAATTCGCATTAAGCCTTCTCCTGGTGTCGGGAACGGGTAAGGTAAAATTCTGCCAGCGCCAGGTCTTCCGGGCGCGTCACTTTAATATTATCAGCGCGTCCGGCTACCAGTTCGGGATGGAAGCCGCAGTACTCCAGCGCCGACGCTTCGTCGGTGATGGTTGCGCCTTCGTTGAGCGCACGCGTCAGGCAGTTAAAGAGTAATTCACGCGGGAAAAACTGCGGCGTCAGCGCATGCCACAGGTCGTTGCGATCGACGGTATGGGCAATGGCGGCTTTGCCGGGTTCGGCGCGCTTCATGGTATCGCGAACCGGTGCCGCCAGGATGCCGCCAACGCGGCTGGTTTCACGCAGCGCCAGCAGGCGGGTGAGATCGTCCTGATGCAGGCACGGGCGCGCGGCGTCATGCACCAGCACCCACTGCGCATCGGGCAGCGCCTTGAGGCCAGCAAGAACGGAGTCGGCGCGTTCGCTGCCGCCATCAACGACGGTAATCTGCGGATGGGAGGCCAGCGGCAGCTGGCTAAAGCGGACATCGCCGGGGCTGACGGCAATCACCACGCGCTGGACGCAGGCGTTGGTCAGCAGCGCGGCGACCGCGTGCTCGAGAATCGTTTTGTTACCGATTGAGAGATATTGTTTCGGGCATTCCGTTTGCATACGACGGCCAAAACCGGCCGCCGGCACCACGGCGCAAACGCCCGGAAAAGTGGCTGCCATGTCGTAATCCTGGGCTTATTTATCGATTATTCTGCGCCGATCCCTGATTGCGTTTAGACGCATCCGGGACCAGACGATAAAACGTTTCACCCGGGCGGGTCATACTTAGCTCGTTGCGCGCGCGTTCTTCGATCGCTTCCTGACCGCCGTTGAGGTCGTCGATTTCCGCAAACAGCTGATCGTTGCGCGCCTTTAATTTACCGTTAGTGTCTTGCTGAGCGGAGACATCGTCATTAACCCGACTATAGTCATGCAGACCATTTTTACCGAACCACAGCGAGTACTGTAGCCAGACCAGCAAAGCCAATAATAGCAGCGTTAATTTACCCATCCTGCCCCCTGAAAAACGGCATCATCATCCGATAACTCGCCCGAGCGTTTTACTCCGACGCGCGGACGATGCCGCGTAACGCGGGGACTGTACCACATTTTTGTCATCGATACCCAGGCTTGATTCATACGCCAAAAAGACTATCCCAGCAGCCAGAGGAACAGCAGGCCGAACATCAGTCCGATGGTTAAAATCGTCGCGCACGAGCTGTAGAGGAGTTTACCATTCAACAACGAATGCAGCGCAATACCGACCACAACGGCAACCGGCATCAGTGCAAGGAAGAACGGCCAGGTGTAGAGAAGAAAAAACAGCGTATTGCTGCCATAGATGAGAAAGGGGATACCCAGCGCCAGCAGCCATGAGATAAATCCCACGGCGGCGCCTGACAAAGACCAGGTGGTCTCGTCATTCGCCACCGGGGGTGGTTCTGAACGAATCATACTGAGGTTCTGGGTATTGCGCATATCGAATCCTGTTCACCGGGCGGCCAACATCTCAGTGCCGCCACCGTTTCAGGATCTGATAATATCGCTCTGTCTGAGCAGGTCTAATAGTTGGTGCACCAAATTTGTTACCAATTGTTCACCATCCAGATGAATTTCCGCCTTTTCCGGTGCTTCATAAACTGAGTCAATTCCGGTGAAATTGCGTAATTCTCCCGCTCGCGCCTTCTTGTATAACCCTTTCGGATCTCGCGCCTCGCAGATCGCCAGCGGCGTATCGACGAATATTTCGATAAAGCGCCCTTCCCCCAGGCGCTCACGCACCATCTGGCGCTCGGCGCGGTGCGGAGAGATAAAGGCCGTCAGCACAACCAGCCCGGCCTCAACCATCAGCTTAGCCACTTCGCCCACGCGGCGAATATTCTCTTTCCGATCGCCGTCGCTAAAGCCCAAATCGCTGCACAGGCCGTGACGCACGTTATCGCCATCCAGCAGATAGGTACTGACGCCTAGCTGCTGGAGCGCCTCCTCCAGCGCGCCGGCAACGGTAGATTTACCGGAGCCGGAGAGCCCGGTAAACCACAGCACCACGCCGCGATGGCCGTGGCGCTGCTCGCGCTGCTGCTGAGTGACCGGATGGGCATGCCAGACGACGTTTTCGTCATGCTGCGCCATTACTTGCCTCCCAGCAGATCGCGAGCGTCCCAGTGCGGGAAATGCTTACGGATAAGCTGGTTCAGCTCCAGCTCAAACGCGCTGAACGACGAAGCGGACGCCTGAGCGTGCTCCTGCGGTTCGCGCACCATGCCGGCGCCGACGGTGACGTTCGACAGGCGGTCGATAAAAATAAGCCCCCCGGTCACCGGGTTGTCCTGGTATTTGTCCAGTACCAGCGGCTCATCAAAGGTCAAATCCACGAGGCCGATGCCGTTGAGCGGCAGCGATTCCACCTCACTCTGGGTCAGATTGTTAATATCAACCTGATAGCGAATGCCGTCCACGCGGGCGCGGGTTTTCTTGCCGGCAATTTTAATATCAAAGCTCTGGCCCGGAGAGAGCGCCTGTTCAGCCATCCACACCACGTCAATGCTGGCGCTCTGCACGGCCGGCAGCAGTACCTGCGCATCGACCAGCAGGTCGCCGCGGCTGATATCAATCTCATCCTTCAGCACGATAGTAATCGCTTCCCCGGCTCCGGCTTCCTGCAGGTCGCCGTCAAAGGTCACGATGCGCGCCACGCTGGACTCCACGCCCGACGGCAGCACCTTCAGACGCTGGCCAACCGTCACTTTGCCGGAGGCTACGGTACCGGAGAAACCGCGGAAATCGAGGTTTGGACGGTTCACAAACTGCACCGGGAAACGCAGCGGCTGGGTTTCGACCTGGTGATGGATCTCAACGGTTTCCAGCACTTCCAGCAGCGTCGGGCCGCTGTACCAGCCCATCTTCTCGCTCTGGCTGGCAACGTTGTCCCCTTCCAGCGCGGAAAGCGGCACGAAGCGAATATCGAGGTCGCCCGGCAGCTGTTCGGCAAAGGTCAGATACTCTTCGCGAATCTGGTTAAACCGCGCTTCGCTGAACTCCACGAGGTCCATTTTATTCACCGCCACCACCAGGTTTTTAATACCCAGCAGCGTTGAAATAAAGCTGTGACGACGGGTCTGATCCAGCACCCCTTTGCGCGCATCGATCAGCAGGATCGCCAGATCGCAGGTTGAGGCGCCGGTCGCCATATTGCGGGTGTACTGCTCGTGCCCCGGCGTGTCGGCAATAATAAACTTGCGCTTTTCGGTAGAAAAATAGCGGTAGGCCACATCGATAGTGATGCCCTGCTCGCGCTCCGCCTGCAGGCCATCCACCAGCAGCGCCAGATCCAGCTTCTCGCCCTGGGTTCCGTGACGCTTGCTATCGTTATGCAGCGATGAGAGCTGGTCTTCATAAATCTGGCGGGTATCGTGCAGCAGGCGGCCAATCAGCGTGCTTTTTCCGTCATCAACGCTGCCGCAGGTCAGGAAACGCAGCAGGCTTTTGTTCTGCTGCGCGTGCAGGTAGGCTTCGACGCCGCCTTCATCAGCAATTTGTTGTGCAATTGTCGTATTCATGGCGGCTCCTTAGAAATACCCCTGACGTTTCTTCAGCTCCATTGAGCCTGCCTGGTCGCGGTCAATCATGCGACCCTGACGTTCGCTGGTCGTGGAGACCAGCATCTCTTCAATAATTTCCGGCAGCGTTTGCGCGTTGGACTCCACCGCGCCGGTCAGCGGCCAGCAGCCGAGGGTACGAAAACGCACCATCTGCTGTTTGATAACCTCGCCCGGCTGCAGGTCGATGCGGTCGTCATCGATCATCATCAGCATGCCGTCACGCTCGAGAACCGGGCGCTCTGCCGCCAGGTACAGCGGCACGATTTCGATATTTTCCAGATAGATGTACTGCCAGATATCCAGCTCGGTCCAGTTAGAGAGCGGGAACACGCGGATGCTTTCGCCTTTGTTAATCTGGCCGTTGTAGTTGTGCCACAGCTCCGGGCGCTGGTTTTTCGGATCCCAGCGGTGGAAGCGGTCGCGGAACGAGTAGATACGCTCTTTAGCGCGAGATTTCTCTTCATCGCGGCGGGCACCGCCGAACGCGGCGTCAAAGCCATATTTGTTCAGCGCCTGCTTGAGACCTTCGGTCTTCATGATATCGGTATGCTTGGCGCTGCCGTGGACAAACGGGTTGATGCCCATCGCCACCCCTTCCGGATTTTTGTGCACCAGCAGCTCGCAGCCGTAGGCCTTCGCGGTACGGTCACGGAACTCGTACATCTCACGGAATTTCCAGCCGGTATCAACGTGCAGCAGCGGGAACGGTAGGGTTCCCGGATAAAACGCTTTACGCGCCAGATGCAGCATCACGCTGGAATCTTTACCGATGGAGTACATCATCACCGGATTTGAGAATTCTGCGGCCACCTCGCGAATGATATGGATGCTTTCCGCCTCCAGTTGTCGCAGGTGAGTGAGTCGTTTTTGGTCCATTAACCGTTCCTTATAAGGCCTGTTGCGCCGGGCCTAAGCCAGATTGACCACAGAAGAGCCAAACCCTTCTGCGTTCGTTGTGTGTTGAAACCAGGCGAGCTGCTGATGTAGCTGCACCACTTCGCCCACCACCAGCAGAGCCGGCATCGGGGCATCTTTCGCCAGGTGTTCCAGTTGTTCTAACGTGCCGATCGTCGTTTGCTGATCGGCGCGAGTGCCGCGGGAGATAACCGCTACCGGCGTGTTCCTGTCGCGCCCGTGCGCGATCAGCTGCGCGCTGATTTCCGCCGCCTTCATCGTGCCCATATAGATAGCCAGCGTTTGCCGGCTCTGCGCCAGCAGCGCCCAGTCGAGCGGCGCGCTGTCCGCCTTGTAGTGGCCGGTGACAAAGGTCACGCTCTGCGCGTAATCGCGATGGGTCAGCGGAATTCCGGCATACGCCGTCGCGCCCGCTGCTGCGGTCACGCCGGGAACAACCTGAAAGGAGATCCCCGCAGCCGCTGCCGCCTGCAGCTCCTCGCCGCCGCGACCGAAAATAAACGGATCGCCGCCCTTCAGGCGCACCACCGTTTTGCCCTCTTTCGCCGCCGCGACCAGCATCTGATTCGTTTCATGCTGCGGTACCGAATACTCTCCGGCGCGTTTACCGACGCAGATCATCTCCGCATCGCGACGCACCAGCTCGCGTATCTCCGGCGTTACCAGACGATCGTAAAACACTACGTCCGCCCGCTGAATCGCCTGAAGGCCGCTTAGCGTAAGGAGTCCGGCATCACCCGGCCCGGCGCCGACAAGGATGATTTCACCCAACCGTTTTTCCGGCTGATACAGCTCATCCTCCAGCGCCTTATCCGCGGCGGCTCTGTTGCCGGCAATCATCAGGCTGACAAAGCGGCCGTTGAAAACGCGCTCCCAGAAACGGCGCCGCGCCGCGGTAGTGGTCAGATGCGTTTTAATATGATGCCGCCAGTAGCTTGCCGCTTCGGCAACGCGTCCCAGATTGGTCGGCAGCAGCGCTTCAATTTTTTCGCGTATCATCCGCGACAGTACCGGCGCCGAACCGCCCGAAAAGATCGCCACCAGCAGCGGGGAGCGATCGACAATGGAGGGGAAGACCACCGAACAAAGCGGCTGATTGTCCACCACGTTCACCAGGCGAAAGCGCGCGTTCGCGGCGGCAAAAACCCGCTGGTTCAGCGCGTCGTCTTCGGTGGCGGCAATCACCAGGAAAACGTCGTCGATCTGCTGTTCCTGAAACGCTTCTGCGCGCCACGTTATTTCCTGGCGCTCGACCAGCCCAGCAAGCTCATCGGATAGCGCAGCGGCCACAATCTGCACTTTCGCCCCCGCCCGACGCAGAAACATGATCTTGCGCTCGGCAATCTCGCCGCCGCCGATAACCAGCACCGGCCGCTCTTTTAATTCGGCAAATAAGGGCAAATAGTCCACGATGCCATAACTCGCTTACAATCAGTCATAGTGCGACTATAGGGTGCCACTTAGAGCAAATGAAATTACGAAATGGAATGAGTTGTTACTCAAAGGAATAACGACCTGGGAAAGCAAAGATCAAAAAGTGCTTAACATGCGACTTTTCCGCTATTTAAGAGCAAATGAAATTGTTTAACCTCGGTCACAGTTTCATACTAAGCGGGTCAAATTGTTCTGTTGCCGTAAGGACCCTCTTATGTTTTCCGCGTTGTGCCGCCGCCTGCTTCCACTGGCGCTTGGCGCAGGTTTTGTCTTCTCCGCCCCGGCTTTTAGCGCTATGGGCGAAACCGCTAATACTCAGGCTCGTCATATAGCGACCTTTTTCCCCGGAAGAATGACCGGCTCGCCCGCAGAGATGCTGTCGGCGGACTACCTGCGTCAGCAGTTCGCGCAGATGGGCTACCAAAGCGATATCCGCAGCTTTCATACGCGCTATATCTACACCACCAAAAATCAGCGACAGAACTGGCAAAACGTCACCGGCAGCACGGTGATTGCCGCCCACGAGGGCAAGGCGCGCCAGCAAATCATCATCATGGCGCACCTCGATACCTACGCTCCCATGAGCGATAGCGACGTGGAAAAAAACCTCGGCGGTTTAACCCTGCAGGGGATTGACGACAACGCCCTTGGCCTTGGCGTGATGCTGGAGCTGGCCGAACGACTCAAGAACGTGCCCACCCATTATGGCATTCGCTTTATCGCTTCCAGCGGTGAAGAGGAGGGCCGCCTCGGGGCGCAGAATCTGCTGAAGCGTATGGGCGACGAGGAGAAGAAAAATACCCTGCTGGTGATCAACCTCGATAATCTGGTGGTCGGCGATAAGCTCTATTTTAATAGCGGCCGCAGCACGCCCGCGTCGATTCGCAAGCTCACCCGCGACCGGGCGCTGGCCATCGCGCGTAGCAAAGGGGTTGCCGCCTTCAGCAACCCAGGGCTGAACCGTGACTATCCGCAGGGCACCGGCTGCTGTAATGACGCCAGCGTTTTTGACAGCGCCGGGATCCCGGTGCTGTCGGTGGAGGCCACTAACTGGTCGCTCGGTAAGAAAGATGGTTTTCAGCAGCGGGCAAAATCACCCGCCTTCCCAGACGGCAACAGCTGGCACAGCGTGCAGCTGGATAATCAGCAGCATATCGACAAAGCGCTGCCCGGCCGCATCGAGCGGCGCAGCCGCGACGTCGTCAAGGTGATGCTGCCGCTGGTAAAAGAGCTGGCGAAGGCCGATAAGCGCGGCTAGCTGGCGTTTTGCTGCTGCCGGTTGCACGAAAAAGCCCTCAGCGTGAAACGCGAGGGCTTTTTTTAAAACTCAATGTGTTTAAAGCAAACGTCTTTAAAACAAAGGCGATCGAGACCTACCCTTCGTGCAGTCCGCACTCGCGCTTCAGGCCGAAGAAGCGCGTCTCTTCTTCCGCCATCCCCGGCTCCCATTTGCGGGTAGTATGGGTATCCCCCACCGAAAGGTATCCCTGATCCCACAGCGGATGGTATTTCAGGCCGTGCTTCTGCAGGTACTGATAAACAGTGCGGTTATCCCAGTCGATAATCGGCAGCACCTTAAATACCCCGCGCTGAATCGCCAGCACCGGCAGGGTTGCCCGGCTACCGGACTGTTCGCGGCGCAGGCCGGCAAACCAGGTACGGGTGTTCAGCTCCTGCAGAGCGCGGTTCATCGGCTCGACTTTGTTGATGTCATTGTATTTCTCAATGCCCTCAACGCCCTGCTCCCACAGTTTGCCATAGCGGGCTTCCTGCCAGGCCGGGCTGGTCTGCGCCCGATAAACTTTCAGATTCAGCTGCAGCTTATCGGTAAGTTCATCAATAAACTGATAGGTTTCCGGAAACAGGTAGCCGGTATCGGTGAGGATCACCGGAATATCCGGACGGATCTGGTTAACCAGATGCAGGCTAACCGCCGCCTGAATACCAAAGCTTGAAGAGAGCGCATAGTCGCCGGGCAGGTTTTCCAGCGCCCACGCCACGCGTTCTTCGGCGCTGAGCTTCTCCAGCTGAGCGTTGGTTTCCGCCAGCTGCAGTACGCGTTCAACTTTCGGCAGTTCATTTAGCGCGTTGAGATCGAGTACGGACATAGTTACCTCGTTATTTTCCCTTCACCTCATTCCGCTCCCCGTAAGCAGGGAGGGAATCGTCAGGCGCAGATGAATAGGTTTATTCCCAGAAATCACGGGCTGGATCGAGCACCGGACGCACGATACCCGCACGCACCGTAAAGTCGCCGAAGCCTTCACCCGCTTCGCGCTCTTTCGCCCAGCGCCCGACCAGTTCGTCTATCGAATCGAGAATTTCCGACTCGGTAATATTTTCGCGATACATGCGCGGAATGCGCGTTCCGCTGCGGTTGCCGCCAAGGTGCAGGTTGTAACGGCCCGGCGCTTTACCGATCAGCCCAACCTCCGCCAGCAGGGCGCGGCCGCAGCCGTTCGGGCAGCCGGTCACGCGGGTGACGATATGCTCCTCGCCCACGCCGTACTTGCTCATCACGCCGTCCACCTTATCAATAAATGATGGCAGGAAGCGCTCCGCTTCGGCCATCGCCAGCGGGCAGGTCGGGAAAGAGACGCAGGCCATCGAGTTTTCACGCTGCGGGGTGACGCTATTCATCAGCCCGTGATCGCGAGCCAGCTTTTCGATCTTCGCCTTCTGATCTTCCGGCACGCCGGCAATAATCAGGTTTTGGTTCGCCGTAATACGGAACTCGCCTTTATGGATCTTAGCAATCTTCAGCAGACCCGTTTTCAGCGGACGCCCCGGATAGTCAAGGATACGACCGTTTTCAATAAACAGCGTCAGGTACCAGTTATTGTCGATACCTTTTACCCAGCCAATCCGATCGCCGCGACCGGTAAACTCGTAGGCGCGGATCGGCTCGAATTTAATGCCGGCACGGCGCTCAACTTCGGCTTTAAAGGTCTCAACGCCGACGCGTTCCAGGGTGTATTTCGTTTTCGCATTTTTGCGGTCGGTACGGTTGCCCCAGTCGCGCTGGGTAGTGACCACCGCTTCCGCCACGGCCAGAGTGTGCTCAAGCGGCAGATAGCCGAATTCGCTGGCGGTGCGCGCGTAGGTTTTCTTGTTGCCGTGCTCAATAGACAGACCGCCGCCCACCAGCAGGTTAAAGCCCACCAGCTTGCCGTTTTCGGCAATCGCCACGAAGTTCATGTCGTTGGCGTGCAGATCGATATCGTTCTGCGGCGGGATAACCACGGTGGTTTTGAACTTACGCGGCAGATAGGTCTGGCCAAGGATCGGCTCTTCGTCCGTGGTGGCCACCTTCTTCTGATCGAGCCAGATCTCCGCATAGGCGCGGGTGCGCGGCAGCAGGTGCTCGGAGATTTTTTTCGCCCACTCGTAGGCTTCAGCATGGAGCTGAGACTCGTTGGGGTTAGAGGTGCACAGCACGTTACGGTTCATATCGTTGGCCGTCGCCAGCGCGTCCAGCCCCACCGAGTGCAGCATCTGGTGCACCGGCTTGACGTTCTTCTTCAGAATGCCGTGGAACTGGAAGGTCTGACGGTTGGTCAGACGAATGCTGCCGTAGATCGTGTTATCGGCGGCAAACTTATCAATCGCCTGCCACTGTTTGGTGGTGATCACCCCGCCCGGCAGGCGGCAGCGGAGCAGCATCGCGTGACGCGGCTCCAGCTTCTGCGCCGCGCGTTCGGCGCGGATGTCACGGTCATCCTGCTGATACATGCCGTGAAAGCGGATCAGCAGGAAGTTATCGCCTTTAAAGCCACCGGTGAGGGGGTCGTTTAAGTCTTCTGCGATGGTGCCGCGCAGGTAGTTGCTCTCTACCTTCATACGCTCGGCGTCGGTCAGTTTACCTTCGACCACCAGCGGTCCAGGATGTTTTTCGCTCATTAGTAGACATCTCGCTGATAACGGCGCTCAACGCGCAGCTCACTTAAAAATTCGTCCGCCGCTTCGGCGTCCATCGCGCCGAATTCGGCAATCACTTCCAGCAGCGTCTGTTCAACGTCTTTCGCCATGCGATTGGCGTCGCCGCAGACATAAATATGGGCGCCGTCATTAATCCAGCGCCACAGTTCGGCCCCCTGCTCGCGCAGCTTGTCCTGAACATAGACTTTTTGTTGTTGATCGCGGGACCATGCCAGATCGATGCGGCTCAGTACGCCCTCTTTGACGTAGCTTTGCCATTCAACCTGGTAAAGGAAATCTTCCGTAAAGTGCGGGTTGCCGAAGAACAGCCAGTTCTTGCCCTCGGCGCCTTCCGCCGCGCGCTGCTGCATAAATGCGCGGAATGGCGCAATGCCGGTACCCGGGCCAATCATGATGACCGGAGTCTGCGGGTTGGCAGGCAGGCGGAAGTTATCATTGTGTTCGATAAAGACGCGGACTTCGCCATCTTCTTCCACGCGATCGGCGAGGAAGCTGGAAGCGCCGCCGGCGCGCGCGCGGCCTTCGATCTCATAGCGCACAACGCCGACGGTCACGTGAACTTCGTTTTCCGTTTCCGCCTGCGACGAGGCGATCGAGTACAGGCGCGGCGTGAGCGGGCGCAGCAGATCAATCAGCGCCTGGGCATCCAGCTGCGCCGGAGAGAAGCGCACCATATCGACGATCGGCGTGGTGGCCGCATAGTGCTGCAGCTGCGCTTTATCGCCCACCAGCGGCAGCAGCGTTTCGCTGCGCGTTAGGGTGGCATAGTTCTCAACGATGTTGCCGGTGTTCACCGTCAGCTCAAAGTGCCACGTCAGCGCTTCGGCCAGCGGCAGCGTCTTACCGTCAACGCTAACCGGCTCATCGCCCTTCAGCCACAGCAGTTCAGCCAGCTCTTTAACCAGCGCCGGATCGTTCTGATACCAGACGCCCAGCGCATCGCCAGGCTGATAGCGCAGGCCGGAGTCACCCAGATCGATTTCCACGTGGCGCACGTCTTTTTCCGAATCGCGACCGGTAATTTTTTGGTTTACCGAAAGCGTCGCGGTCAGCGGCGCTTCTTTAGTATAGGGGCTGGTGTGAATGTCATTGACCGCCCCGCTCGTCGCCAGCTGAGCCGGCGTCGCCGCCGGCGCACGGGCTTTCAGCACATCGACCACGCGGGTGCGCCATTCGGCCGCTGCGCCCTGATATTCGACGTCAGAATCAACGCGATCGAGCAGGCGCTCCCCGCCCAGCTCGGCCAGCCTGCTGTCGAAATCTTTACCTGACTGGCAGAAGAATTCGTAGGAGGTATCGCCAAGACCAAAGACCGCAAAAGCGGTGCCTTCGAGCTTCGGCGCTTTTTTCGAGAGCAGGAATTTATGCAGCGCGACGGCTTCTTCCGGCGGCTCACCTTCGCCCTGGGTTGAGGTCACGACGATCAGCAGTTTTTCGGAGGCTATTTGTTTGAATTTATAGTCGCCTGCGTTAACCAGCTTGACGTTCAGCTGCGCTGCCTGAAGGTCGTCACGCAGCGCTTCTGCCACGCGGCGGGCGTTGCCGGTTTGCGAGGCGGAAAGCAGCGTAATGCTCGGGACTTCCACAGCCTGAGCCGGAGCGGCAGCTGCCGCGCCGGAATGCTGATTCAGCACGCCCCAAAAATAGCCGGAAACCCAGGCAAGCTGGGTCGGTGTGAAGTCTGTCGTGGCCGCCTGCAGGCGCGCCATTTGCTCCGGGTTTAGCGGCAGCAAATTGGAAGGTGGGACCTGTGTCGTCATGCGTCGTTATGTTCCAGTAAGCAAAGCTGTTATTCGCACCCTGTCAGCGCGGCAAAAACAGAAGAGAATGTAAGGTTAACGGCGCTGATAGTAACAATTAAATAAGGGATGGAAATAACAAATAACCAAATGAACTAACCTGTTTTATCTATAGTTATTAACAACAAAATCGATTAAATAACCACATGAAATATAAAGAGATAATATGCATCAGCGCGGCGGATGCGGCGATTTTCCGCTCAGGGCCGTTTTAGTTAATGCTAAAAAATGTACTTTCCGGTACCCTACGGCGGTTTTTTTGTCTTATTGAGAGTAAAAGATGTCCACCACCCTGTTTAAAGATTTTACCTTCGAGGCCGCCCACCGCCTGCCCCACGTACCGGAAGGTCATAAGTGCGGTCGCCTGCACGGTCACTCTTTTATGGTACGTCTGGAGATTACCGGCGAAGTCGATCCTCATACAGGTTGGATCATGGATTTTGCCGAGCTTAAAGCCGCCTTCAAGCCGACCTACGATCGCCTGGATCACTACTATCTGAACGATATTCCAGGGCTGGAGAACCCGACCAGCGAAGTTCTGTCGCGCTGGATTTGGCAACAGATTAAACCCGTTGTGCCGCTGCTGAGCGCGGTGATGATTAAAGAGACCTGCACGGCGGGCTGCGTCTATCGCGGCGAGTGATTAAAGCCTTTGTGTCGATGGTCAATATTCCTTAGATAACGCCATGCTAGCCTATGCGCTCTGGGTATCTGGGGCGCAATATGGCTGACGATTTTGATATTATTATCATCGGTGCAGGGATAGCCGGCACCGCTTGTGCTCTACGCTGCGCGCGGGCAGGACTTTCGGTCCTGCTGCTCGAACGCGGCGAACTTCCCGGCAGCAAAAACCTCTCCGGCGGGCGCCTGTACTGCCGAGCTCTCGCCGAACTTCTCCCTCATTTTCAACAATCCGCCCCGCTTGAACGCCGTATCACCCAGGAAAACCTGACCCTGCTGACCGACGAGGGCGCCACAACCTATTCCAGCCTTCAGCCCGGCGGCGACTCCTGGAGTTTACTGCGCGCCCGTTTCGATCCGTGGCTGGTTAACCAGGCCGAAGGCGAAGGCGTACAGTGTATTACCGGCGCGACGGTCGCGGCGCTGCATCGCGAAAACGGCCGGGTTTGCGGGGTCATTTGCGATAACGAAACGCTGCGCTCCCGCTATGTCGTGCTGGCGGAAGGGGCCAACAGCGAGCTGGCGGAGCGTCACGGTTTACTCCCTCGCCCGTCCCCAACCGCCATGGCGCTGGGGATCAAAGCGGTGCTGGCGATGGAGCGCAAGACGCTGGAGGATCGTTTCCGCCTCGAGGGCAACGAGGGCTCCGCCATGATATTCACCGGCGGAGTCTGCGGCGATTTACCCGGCGGCGCGTTCCTTTATACCAATCAGGATACGCTCTCATTCGGTATCGTATGTCCACTCTCCTCGCTGGGAAAAGGTGCGGTTCCTGCCTCCGGGCTGCTGGATCGTCTCAAATCGCATCCGGCCCTGCGTCCTCTGCTGCACGGTAGCGAAACGCTGGAATATGGCGCGCATCTGGTACCTGAAGGCGGCCTGCACGGCATGCCGGCGCAGTATGCCGGAGAAGGCTGGCTGCTGGTCGGCGACGCGCTGCGCACCTGCGTCAATACCGGCTTCACCGTGCGCGGGATGGACATGGCCTTAATCGGCGCCCAGGCGGCGGCGCAAACGTTAATCCGGGCCTGTCGGCACGGCGCGCCGCAAAATCTGTTTGCGCAATACCATCAGGAGATCGAGCGCAGCCTGCTGTGGGACGTGCTCCAGCGCTACCGGCACGTTCCCGCGCTGCTGCAGCGCCCCGGCTGGTATCGCCGCTGGCCCGCGCTGATGGACGATATCTCCCGCGAACTCTGGCAGCAGGGCGAAGGTCCGGTTCCGCCGCTGCGCCAGATAGTCTGGCGTCATCTTCGCCGTCACGGCCTGCGTCATCTGGCAGGCGATCTTGTCCGGAGCTTACGATGTCTGTAGCACGTAACGTCTGGCGTCCCGCCGACGCCCCGCATATTGTCCCGACGGCTACGCCCGACCGGGAAGTCGTCGAACTGCTTATTGCCTCCTGTCCCGCCGGGCTTTTTTCACGAACGGCGGACGGCGGCGTGCAGGTCGACTACCGGGGATGCCTGGAGTGCGGCACCTGCCGGCTATTATGCGATAAGGCAACGCTGAAAGAATGGCGCTATCCTGACTCTGGATTCGGTATTACGTTCCGTTTCGGCTAATAAAACGACTCGTTATAATTCAGGCTGCAGGAACGCTCGCGCCCCCGCAGCCTGAATGATGACGAGTAAAATACGAAGGACACACCATGCCCCTGTTACACCTGCTACGACAAAACCCGGTCATTGCGGCCGTCAAAGATAACGCCAGCCTGCAGTTAGCCATCGATTCCGAGTGCCAGTTTATTTCCGTGCTGTACGGTAATATCTGCACCATCAGCAATATCGTGAAGAAAATCAAAAACGCCGGTAAATACGCGTTTATTCATGTCGACCTGCTGGAGGGGGCGTCGAATAAAGAGGTGGTGATTCAGTTTTTGAAGCTGGTTACCGAAGCGGACGGGATCATCAGCACCAAAGCGCCGATGCTAAAAGCGGCCAGAGCGGAAGGCTTTTTCTGCATTCATCGCCTGTTTATCGTCGACTCTATTTCCTTTCACAATATCGACAAGCAGGTGGCGCAGTCCAACCCGGACTGTATTGAAATCCTGCCGGGCTGCATGCCAAAAGTGCTGGGATGGGTGACGGAGAAGATTCACCAGCCGCTGATTGCCGGAGGCCTGGTCTGCGATGAAGAAGATGCGCGCAATGCGATGAAAGCCGGCGTTGCGGCCCTGTCGACCACCAACACCAGCGTCTGGAAATTAGCGAAGCAGCTTAATTAATCCTGCGTACAGGCTACCAGTGCTTCCAGTACCGGTAGCCAGTCATCCACGATGCCGACATCCGCCTGAGAAAATACCGGCGCGCTGGCGTCATGATTAATCGCCACGATAAATCGGCTCCCGCGCACTCCCGCCATCAGCGCCGCCGCCCCTGATGCGCCAGCCACAATGCAGATATCCGGAGCCAGCAGATGGCCGGAAATACCCACCAGGCGATCGGCATCATAGCCGCCATTCATCACTCGCGCTCGGCTGTAGCCCGCTTCCGCGCCCAGGTTTTGCGCAAGCGCCGCAATGCCTCCCGCATCGGCCTCTTCCCCGCCCTGCCCGACAACCAGCACCCGCTCCGCCGCCAGCAAAGGGTGCGCGCCCGCGCGCTCAACGCGCTCAATCTCCGTCAGCCACTCGGGCTGCGCCGCCGGTACGATACGGCGCTCCGGCAGGCCGTCAGGAAAATCCCCGGACGCATTCCCTCCGGGCTGGCGCGCCAGGGAGAGGCACAGCGGCCGGGCGCTCACCTCCAGCGTGGCCGTGAGCGCATTGCCCCAATGAGACTTCGTTACCCGACCCTCCGGCGCATTCAGCGATAGCACCTGGCATACGCTGCCTCCCCGCAGGCGCCAGGCCAGCCGCGTGGCCAGCTCATCGGCCAGCGTTCCCGCCGGGAATAGCACCATATCCACCGGCGTCTGTCGCCACTGAGCGACCAGCGCATCCAGAAGCTGCCCGGCAACCTCCGCCCCGGCGTTTGGCGTCCAGCGCTCGAGGTCCGCCGCAGCGAGATCGTTTGCCGCCAGCCAGCCGCCCATCGCGGCGCGATCGCCGGCGGCCATAACTATCGCTATCTTCATGGCCGCATCCTCTGGCATAAATAGTTCTCCCACAGCGCCCCGGCTTTCTCCTGCGCCGTCGCGCCCTCAACGATAACGGCCGCGCGCCGCGGCGCCGGGCGCATCAGGCGCAGGCACTGAACGTCAGACGTCGCCTCAACGGTCGCCGCCTGGCGCACGATGTCCGCCTTTGCCGCCGCCAGGCGCTGGCGCATGCCGGGCACCGGGAGCGCCACTTCGCCGCACTGCCTGACGGCAATCACCGCCGGTAGCCGCACCCGGCAGCGGCGGATGCCGGAGTCCGTTCGCTGCTCGACAACGGCGAAAGGCGGTTCGAGCGTAAAGCGTTCAACCTGGCTGAAACAGGGCCAGTTGAGCATTTCCGCCAGCAGAAACGGCGTCTGGCCATTTTGCCCTTCGCTGCTCTGACAGCCGGTCACGATCAGCTCCCCGCCGTGGCTGCGCTGCCAGTCTGCGATCTGTCCGGCGATAAACGATGGCGCAAAGCGCAGATCCGCTGCCGTCTCCAGCAGCACCCGCTGGTCAAACCCCAGCGCGGCAAAGTAGCGCAGCCAGTGCAGCGCGCGCTCGTCGCCAATGCTTAATGCGCTCAAGGTCATCTCGCAGCCCGCATTGCGCTGGGCCAGCAGCAGCGCGGCGGCGGCCTGCTCATCGGCGCCGATAGCGCTGCGCAATAGTGCGACATCCGGCCCGCAGGTATCCAGCGCGGCGGCCTGCCAGTCCTTTTCCGCCAGCATGCCGGCGTCAGGCTCCGGCTTAAACGCCAACAGAATGTTCATTCGCTCCTCCTTGTCTTTTGTCGCCGCTCCCGGCAGCAGCCAGCGGCAGCGCTTTGGTTTCCGGGGCCCACAGCCAGGTCACCACAAAGCCGATCAGCAGTACGCCGGCCAGTAGCAAAAGGGTGACCGTCATCCCCCACTGCGCCAGGGTCCAGGGCAGCAGGCCGGTGCCGATCGCGGCCCCAAGCCGGCTCATGGCGGTTGCGAAGCCAACGCCCAGCGAGCGGATATCCGTAGGAAAGCTTTCCGCCGGTAGGATCCCCACCAGATTGCTGACCGCCGAAATCGTGGTACTAAACAGGATAAAAAGCAGCAGCGTCCAGGGGCTGCCTGCCGGCAGGCAGGCCATGACGAGTAGCGTCGTCGCCAGCAGCAGAAAGCTGCCGAGCAGGAAATGACGATGGGCCAGCAGATGGGTTAATACCAGGCCCAGCAGCGCGCCAACGATCAGCAGCGCATTCAGCAGCAGGCTGGCGGTCAGCGCATCTTCAAGACCGATGGTTTCGGCGATGGTGGGCAGCCAGGTATAGATAACGAACCACGGGATCACCAGGCAGACAAAGAAGATGCTGTTAAATGCCGTTCGCCGCCAGTAGCGCGGTGAAAACAGCGTTCTGATCCGTTTATTGGTTGCCGTCACCACCTCGTCGCCGAGCAGCACGTGCGGGCCAAAGCAGCGGCGCACCACCGCATGAGCCTCGGCGAAGCGGCCCTGGCGTAATAGCCAGCGCGGAGACTCCGGCGTCCCCCAGCGCAGCAGCGTGATTAACAGCGCCGGTAGCGCGGATGAGGCCAGCAGCCAGCGCCAGGCCTCCGGGTTTTCGCTAATAAAGTGGTGCCCGGCGAGGCTTGCCAGAACGTACCCGATGGTCCACACCACGCTAAACGCCCCGAGCAGGATGCCCCTATGCCGGCGCGGCGCAAATTCGGCGAGCAGCGTATGGCCTACGGAGTAATCCCCGCCCAGCCCAATGCCTATCAGGATCCGCAGGCCAATAAGCTGTTCAGGCGTGGTGGCAAAAAACTGCAGAAAAGAAGCGATGGTAATCAGGACAAAGCTGAGGTTGAAAATCTTCTGGCGGCCAATGCGATCCGAGACCCACCCAAGGATCAGGCTACCAATAAACAGCCCAAGCAGCGCCTCCCCGCCGATCATCCCGGCCATAAAAGGCGTCAGGTGCATGGCGGGGGTCAGCTGGATAATGGCGTAACCGATGACGCCGAGGACGTAGCCGTCAACCAGGTGCGCGCCGAAGGTTAGTGCAGCAATCCGGCAGTGAAAACCGTTAAGCGGCAGGTCGTCCATTCTCACCGGTGAAGCGTTCATTTCTACCCCTTCATGGTCCGGTAAAGGCGGCTTCCCGGTTGAGAAGCCGTATATACCCGTCATACTTCAAGCGGCTTGTGGGTTAGCTTTGTTACCCGGCTCATCCATGAGCCTCGCCCTTGAGGACCGCCGCTACACGGCGTTCAAATCTGTTCCGGACAGATTTGTCGCTCACCCAACATAGCTATCTATGCTCCAGGGAATTGACTCTCTTGCCGCCTGCGAGCAACTCGAATTATTTGGGATATAACTATTATTTTTCAATCGGGTAAATCGTTCCGGTATTCATAATTCCGTTTGGATCAAACTGCTTCTTCAGCCCTTCCAGCAGCGGCCACGCGCTGCCGTGCTCCAGCTTGCTCCAGTGAACGCGATGTTTACCGATTCCGTGGTGATGCACCATTGAGCCGCCGAGGCGAATGGTCTCTTCGCAAATGATCTTGTTGAGCGGGTTATGGTATTTATCAATTTCCTCTTCCGGCTTACAGTCCACCACGTTGTAGTCGTAGACGAAGTACATGTTGGTGCCGTTCATATAGCTATGAGAAGAGTGGCCGCCCAGCATGGTGATATCGTCCGCGTGCGGGAACTCGGTGCGGATGCGGTTGATTACGCTTTCATAGATCTCATTGATGCAGCTCCAGCAGCCCGACACCTCCGTGGTAAAGCCCATATTGCCGGTTTTGAGGATCTGTACGCGTTCGGCAGCCACTTTTTCCGGGCCCCAGTTGAGGTGGTTGAACCAGGTTTCGATCAGCTTGCTGTCTACGCGCCGGCACTGCGGATAGCGCGCGACAACCTGCGCAATACCTTCCCCGGTTGCTTTCGCCATCAGCGGGTTGCCTTCGGCCATAAAGATCAGCACGCATTTGCCATCGGCAAAATGGGTAAAGTGCTGGGTGCCGTCCTCGGCATCGTACAGACGGGCGATCGACGGGCGATAACCTTCCACCATGACCTCGCGCAGGATGCTGAAGCCCACCTTCATATCGTCCAGCACGTAGCCGTAGAACAGGTTATTTTCCGGCGTGAACCTGAAGATTTTCACCGTCACTTCGGTGATATAGCACAGCGCACCTTCGTTGCCGATGATGATATGGCGAATATCTGGCCCGGCGGCGCGGCGCGGAACGTTTTTGATGCGGGTGACGGTGCCGTCGGGCAGCACGGCCTCAAGCCCGACTACCATATCTTCGATCGCCCCGTAGAGCGTGGAAAACTGGCCGATGCTGCGGGTTGCCACCAGGCCGCCCATCTGCGCCAGCGGCTTGGACTGCGGCGAGTGCCCGGTGGTGTAGCCTTTTGCCCGCAGCGCGTTTTCGAGAATTTCCAGCGGCACGCCGCACTGCGCGGTTGCCTGCATATTTTCAATATCAATATTCAGGATTTGGTTCATCCCGGCACCGTCCAGCACCACAGAATTTTCCACGACGGTTTCGAGGCCACCTTCGGTCGCCGAGGCGCCGGTACGCGGTACGCCGTTGATCTTATGCTGGTTCATAAAGGACAGTACGTCAGAAACCTGTTCGGTCGAGCCTAGCTTAACGACCGCGGCGGGCAGCGGCAGCGTAAAGACGCCGTGGATGTCGGCATATTTACGAAAGCGGTCAATACTGTTGCGCTTTAAAACGGTTTCATCGGTGATCACGCGATCGGAACCGACGATTTCTTTTAACTGGTCAACAATCGCTTCACGGGATAAAGACATAGTAATACCTTCCTGATAATTAATTCGGAACAGACACTTCATCCTTCAAGCTGCCTCTTTATTAACGGCTTTTATAAACCCCAATAACATTGCGTTCTATATTACCGGAGATTTATTTCCTTACGGCCTCGACGCATCCTGAATGATATTTTGTGACATAATTAATAAAAACACAGAAACCACCGGTTAAGAATTAACGCACCAGATAACCGCCGTCGACAACCAACAGATGGCCGTTAACATAATTGGATGCCTGACTGGCTAAGAATACGGCTGCGCCCATTAGGTCCTGAGTATCGCCCCAGCGGTTTGCCGGAATATGGTCCAACACGCGCTGATTGGTTTCGGGATTGCTGCGGGTCGCCAGCGTAATATCGGTTGCATAATATCCCGGGGCGATGCCGTTGACCTGGATATTATACTGACCAAGCTCGTCGCAATATGCCTTAGTAAAACCGGCAAGCGCGTGCTTAGTTGCAGAATAAGCCGGTGACCACTGGCCGCCAAGGTAAGAAAATAATGAGCAGATATTAATAATTTTGCCGCTGTGTTGCGGGATCATAATTTTTGCCGCTTCATGGCTGAGCTCGAAGGGTGCCGTCAGGTTAACATCGATCATCGGGTCCCAATCCGCACGCCCGAAGTCCAGCACCTTATTCAGTTTACAAATTCCGGCATTGTTGACGAGGATATCGACCGTGCCAAAGCGTTCACAGCAGGCGGCGATGATCTGCTGCGGCGCGCCTTTGGCGGTAATATCCACCTGCATAAACTCAACTTCAACACCCTGTTTTTCAATAATTTCTTTCGTCTCTCCGTTATCCTTGACGACGCTTGGGATAAACAGATTCGCTCCCGCTTTAGCCAGCGCCATAGCAAAGGCCTGACCCAGCCCGCTATTGCCGCCGGTCACAATTGCCGTTTTACCTTTCAGAGAGAAGAAATCCATTGAGAACGCGTTAAGAGATTCGATTGACATAGTTGGCTCCAAATTCCTTTAGGCAAAAAAAAAGAAAGGTAACTTCCCCCACGAGAGGGAAGTTACCTTTCTCATTGTCTCTGGTAACTGAGCTAATTTTTTAGCACAGCGCCCGAGCACCTAATGTGATCGCAATCACAGATAAATATTTCATTCATAAATTATGCGCAAAGCTATGAAGCGTGATTATTCTCACACTAAAACCCACGCTGACATGTTATTCCTAATCGCAATTACTAGAGACCAGAGAAAAGTAATCCACCTGCAAAGGCGGTTTACTTTTCTCTTTTTTTCGTCTATTTAAAATGAGATCACGATATGCAACAGAATTCATATCGCCGTTGGATAACCCTTGCCATTATTAGCTTTAGCGGCGGCGTCAGCTTTGACCTTGCCTATTTACGCTATATCTATCAAATCCCAATGGCAAAATTCATGGGATTTAGCAATACCGAAATAGGCTTAATTATGAGCACCTTCGGTATTACTGCTATTATTCTTTACGCCCCCAGCGGGGTTATTGCTGATAAATTTTCCCATCGTAAAATGATTACTTCAGCGATGATCGTTACCGGCCTGCTCGGTTTATTAATGGCGACCTATCCACCGCTGTGGGCCATGCTCTGTATTCAGGTCGCCTTTGCCATCACCACCATTCTGATGCTGTGGTCCGTTTCAATTAAAGCCGCCTCGCTGCTCGGCGATCATAGCGAGCAGGGGAAAATCATGGGCTGGATGGAGGGGCTGCGCGGCGTTGGCGTTATGTCGCTGGCGGTATTTACCATGTGGGCATTTTCCCGCTTCGCCCCTGACGATAGCAACAGCCTGAAGGTCGTTATCCTGATTTACAGCGTGGTTTATATCCTGCTGGGGATATTGTGCTGGTTCTTCGTCAGCGACGCGCCTCAGCGCGGCGGCGCGGCGCAGGAAGATAAAAAGGCGTTTCAGCTGAGCGATATTCTCGCCGTCCTGCGCATCAGCACGACCTGGTACTGCAGCATGGTCATTTTTGGCGTCTTTACCATCTACGCCATCCTCAGCTACTCCACCAACTATCTGACGGAGATGTACGGTATGTCGCTGGTGGCCGCGAGCTATATGGGGATTGTCATCAACAAAATCTTCCGCGCGATTTGCGGCCCGCTGGGCGGCATTATTACCACCTACAGCAGAGTGAAATCCCCGACTCGCGTCATTCAGCTGCTGTCGATCGTGGGGGTTCTGGCGCTTATAGCGCTGTTAGCCACCAATTCAAACCCGCAGTCCGTTGCGATGGGGATCGGCCTGATCCTGCTGCTGGGCTTCACCTGCTACGCTTCGCGCGGGCTCTATTGGGCCTGCCCCGGCGAAGCGCGGACGCCGGGCTACATCATGGGAACAACCGTCGGTATCTGCTCGGTTATTGGCTTCCTGCCTGACGTTTTTGTCTATCCGATCGTCGGCCACTGGCAGGACACCCTCCCTGCCGCAGACGCTTACCACAATATGTGGCTAATGGGCCTGGCCGCGCTGTGCATGGTGATCCTCTTTACCTTTTTGCTGTTTCGTAAAATACGCCGCACCGACGCCGCGACAGAACGCGAGGCATCGCTGGCCGCAGAAACTGCTGGCGAGTGATGGTGAAAATTTAAAGGAGAATAATAATGTCGAAGAAATACATCATTGGAATTGATGGCGGGAGCCAGAGCACCAAGGTCGTGATGTACGACCTGCAGGGAAACGTGGTCTGCGAGGGAAAAGGCCTGCTGCAGCCAATGCACACGCCGGACGCCGATACGGCGGAGCACCCTGATGATGATTTGTGGACCTCTCTCTGCGCCGCCGGACGGGATCTGATGGGCCGGTTCGCGGGCCAGAAAGAAGATATTGTCGGCATCGGTCTGGGCTCCATCCGCTGCTGCCGCGCGCTCCTTAAAGCCGACGGTACGCCCGCAGAACCTCTCATTAGCTGGCAGGATGCCCGCGTCACCCGGCCTTATGAACACACCAATCCCGACGTGGCCTGGGTCACCTCATTTTCCGGCTATCTGTCGCACCGCTTAACCGGCGAATTTAAGGACAATATCGCCAACTACTTTGGTCAGTGGCCGGTGGATTACAAAACCTGGGGGTGGAGCGACAATGATGAGGTCGTTAAGCAGTTTAATATTCCGCGCCGGATGCTATTCGACGTGCAGATGCCCGGCACGATTCTGGGTCATCTCACCGGCCAGGCGGCTCTCGCGACCGGCTTCCCGGCAGGATTGCCCGTTATCTGCACCACCAGCGATAAGCCGGTTGAGGCGCTCGGCGCAGGGCTACTGGATGATGAAACGGCGGTTATCTCATTAGGCACCTACATCGCCCTGATGATGAACGGCAAAGCGCTGCCGAAAAATCCCGTCGCCTACTGGCCGATTATGTCCTCCATTCCGGAGACGCTGCTGTACGAGGGGTACGGTATTCGCAAGGGAATGTGGACGGTTAGCTGGCTGCGGGACATGCTGGGCGAATCCTTAATTCAGGACGCCGGGGCCCAGGGCCTGTCGCCGGAAGATCTGTTAAATAAAAAGGCCGCAACGGTGCCACCGGGCTGCAACGGTTTAATGACCGTACTGGACTGGTTAACGAATCCCTGGGAGCCCTATAAGCGCGGGATAATGATCGGTTTTGATTCCGGCATGGACTACGCGTGGATTTATCGTTCCATTCTGGAGAGCGTTGCGCTGACGTTGAAAAATAACTACGACAATATGTGCAATGAAATGAATCGATTCGCTAAACATATCATCATTACCGGCGGGGGTTCGAACAGCGACCTCTTTATGCAGATCTTCGCCGATGTATTTAACCTGCCGGCCAGACGCAACGCTATTAACGGCTGTGCAAGCCTCGGGGCGGCAATCAACGCCGCGGTTGGATTGGGTTTGTATCCCTCCTACGCGGCAGCGGTTGCAAATATGGTGCGGGTAAAAGATACCTTTATGCCAGTAGAGAAGAATGCCAACAGGTATGAGGCATTAAATAAGGGGATCTTCAGGGAGTTAACCACGTATACGGATACGATTTTGAAAAAGTCGTATGCGGTCACCCACGGTAGCCTGGAAAACGTTGACGCGATTCAAAGCTGGTCGAACGCGTAGCGGACGCGCCGGGTAGAACGCATCTACCCGGCGATTTATCAGGCAATATTCAGATACTTATGCGTTTGCATCGATAGCCGCCAGTTGCGGGCGATGCAGGTCTCAATACACAGACGCGTCGCATCCTCTTTTTGGCTGATAGGCTGCAGAGCAATAATCCGCGGCTTGTCGTCGGTGAGCGTTTCCAGCAGTTCATCCAGCGCTTCGATATCGCGCACGCGCCCCACCGGATGCTTGATTTCATCCGCCCGCAGCAGCGCCTGCGACAGCACGTCGTAACCGCCGCGCATGTTGACCTTAGGGGAAACCGTCACCCAGGCCCGCGGGCTGCAGCGCACTTCATGGGTGCCGCTGGTTTCAATCTGGCAGCTGAAGCCGTTATGCTCAAGCAGGGTCGTCAGCGGGGTAAGATCGTGGATGCAGGGCTCGCCGCCGGTGATCACCACGTGACGAGCGGTCCACCCCTGACGGCCAATAATCGCCAGCAGATCTTCGCCGCTGGCCGGGCCCCATTTATCGCTCTCTTTGGTTTTCGCCAGAATGCTGAACAGCGACACTTCCCGATCGGCAAGTTTGTCCCAGGTATGTTTGGTATCGCACCAGGCGCAACCAACCGGGCATCCCTGCAGGCGAATAAAAATGGCGGGCACGCCGGTAAAGTAACCCTCGCCTTGCAAGGTCTGGAACATCTCGTTAATCGGGTACTGCATAATCATCTCTGTTTAGGTTCTAAACGATCATTATCGCAGATTTGCGCGCCCAGGTCTTGTCCTCAGCTGCGATGGCGCGTGCCTCGCCCCCCATACCCTAAGCAACGCCCTATCCGCCATCTGACGATAAAACTGCGGCTATTATTCATCTTTACGCTGCCAGATTTATGGATTATCCGCACCGTATTAATAATTCATTTTATTTTTTAGATTCGCGCCTTTGATGTAACAAAAAATTTTAAATATTACATTAATGAAAAATATTAAAACCTGAGAAATAAATAAAATAATCAATAAAATCATTAATGTACAAACTGATACATGAAAGTTCGAATCTTTATAAATAGCCTGATGTCGAATCCAATCCACGCCCGTTCATAACCTTAAAACAGTCTTAAGAATTGGTTTAAATGGCCCATTTTCCATTTACCCGCCGTTTAGTTTAGCCCGCCTAGAATCCACTCGACTAACCATGATGAGACTGTATTCATGAATACATTATTAATTACAGGCGTTACCGGATTTCTGGGTGGAGCAGTTTTAGAGAATATCCTGAATCAAAAAAATGGGGTTAATCTGCTGCTTTTAGTTCGTGCCAATAATGGTGAAGCAGCGCTTGCCCGGGTTAAAGACAATCTGCGTAAATTCAATATCGCTGAGGAGACGCTGGCGACGCTGAGCACCCGGCACATACTGCTGGGCGATTTGGCAAATCCTGAAGAATTCCTTGCCGATCCGCGCCTTGAGCGCGTTACCCACGTGCTCAACTGCGCCGCCGTCGCCTCGTTCGGCAATAATCCGCTGATCTGGAAGGTCAACGTCGAAGGGACGCTCCGCTTTGCCCAACGCATGGCCGAGGTCTCCGGGCTGCAGCGCTTCCTGCACGTTGGCACGGCAATGTCGTGCTCGCCGGAGCCTGATTCTCTGGTCGCGGAAAGCGCCGAATTCCGCGAGCGCGCCGAACATCTTGTCGAGTACACGCATTCTAAATCGACCATCGAGCGGCTGATGCGGCAGGAGTGCCCGACGCTTCCGCTGGCTATCGCCCGCCCCTCTATCGTCGTCGGCCATACCCATCACGGCTGCCAGCCCTCCAGCAGCATCTTCTGGGTATTCAGCATGGGCCTGATGCTGCAAAAGTTCATGTGTTCAATGGAGGACAGGATTGATGTTATTCCCGTTGATTACTGTGCCGACGCGCTGCTGATGCTGCTCGACAGCCCGCTTGCCCGTGGTGAAGTGGTGCATATATCGGCGGGGGAAGAAAACAGCGTCAGGTTTGCCGAGATTGATAGCGCGATGGCCTCCGCGCTGGAGCGGCTGCCCGTCGGCGACAGCTATGCCCAGGTGAGCTATGAGACGCTGGTTAAGATGCGCCGTGAGCTAAAGGACATCTTTGGTCCGTGCAATGAGCGCCTGATGCTGAAAGCCATGCGTCTGTATGGCGCATTCGCCACGCTTAACGTACGCTTCAGTAACGATAAGCTGCTGAGTATGGGGATGCCCAAACCGCCGCGCTTTACCGATTATATTGACCGCTGCGTGCAAACTACCCGCGGGCTTTCGATCCCGCAGCAAATGGCCGTCGACTTTAAATAATCGCCGCTGTGCAGACAAAAAAAATGCCAGTCCGCAGACTGGCATTTTTATATCAGATAAAGACCGGCTTATGCCTGACCTTTGATCTCTTTACGACCGTTGTACGGTGCTTTTTCGCCCAGAGCTTCTTCGATACGAATCAGCTGGTTGTATTTAGCAACGCGGTCAGAACGGCTCATAGAACCGGTTTTGATCTGGCCTGCAGCGGTACCAACAGCCAGGTCAGCGATGGTAGCGTCTTCAGTTTCGCCTGAACGGTGAGAGATAACGGCAGTGTAGCCAGCGTCTTTCGCCATTTTGATCGCAGCCAGAGTTTCGGTCAGAGAACCGATCTGGTTGAATTTGATCAGGATGGAGTTAACGATGCCTTTGTCGATACCTTCTTTCAGGATCTTGGTGTTGGTTACGAACAGATCGTCACCAACCAGCTGGATTTTGTCGCCCAGAACTTTAGTCTGGTATGCAAAGCCGTCCCAGTCAGATTCGTCCAGACCGTCTTCGATAGAAACGATCGGGTACTGTTTGGTCAGGTCTTCCAGGAAGTGAGTGAACTCTTCAGAGCTGAACGCTTTGTTGCCTTCGCCAGCCAGAACGTATTTACCGTCTTTGTAGAATTCAGAAGCCGCGCAGTCCATCGCCAGAGTGATGTCTGTGCCCAGCTCGTAGCCAGCAGCTTTAACCGCTTCAGCGATAACCGCCAGAGCTTCAGCGTTGGAACCCAGGTTCGGCGCGTAGCCGCCTTCGTCACCAACTGCAGTGTTCATGCCTTTAGCTTTCAGAACTTTAGCCAGGTTATGGAACACTTCAGAACCCATACGTACGGCTTCTTTCAGGGATTTAGCGCCAACCGGCTGAATCATAAATTCCTGGATGTCGACGTTGTTGTCCGCGTGCTCGCCGCCGTTGATGATGTTCATCATCGGAACCGGCATGGAGTATTTGCCCGGGGTACCGTTCAGCTCGGCGATGTGTTCGAACAGCGGCTGACCTTTAGCAGCGGCTGCTGCCTTGGCGTTCGCCAGGGACACGGCCAGGATTGCGTTCGCACCGAAGTTAGATTTGTTTTCAGTACCGTCCAGATCGATCATGATCTTGTCGATGCCGGCCTGGTCTTTGGCGTCTTTGCCAAGGATTGCCTGAGCGATCGGGCCGTTAACCGCGCCAACAGCTTTCAGTACGCCTTTGCCCATGAAACGGGATTTGTCGCCATCGCGCAGTTCCAGCGCTTCGCGGGAACCAGTAGAAGCACCTGACGGAGCTGCTGCCATACCAACGAAACCACCTTCCAGGTGTACTTCGGCTTCAACAGTCGGGTTACCACGGGAGTCGATGATTTCACGACCGATGACTTTAACGATTTTGGACATTAGATTTTCCTCAGTACAAGTTAAACTAAAACTCCAGACAAACAATGCACCCGGATGGGTGCATTGCCGTTCTAACTCTTTTACTTCGCCTGACGCTTCTGATACTCGCTTGCCGCTTTCACAAAACCTGCAAACAGCGGATGGCCATCGCGTGGCGTAGAAGTAAACTCCGGGTGGAACTGGCAGGCCACAAACCACGGATGGTTCGGCACCTCGATGATCTCGACCAACTGATCGTCCCCGGAACGGCCCGCAACGCGCAGGCCCGCATTTTCAATAGGTTTCAACAACATGTTGTTGACTTCGTAACGGTGACGATGGCGCTCGGTGATTGTCGGCTCGCCGTACAGCTGGCGCACCAGGCTCTCTTCGTCCAGCTGGCACTGCTGCGCGCCCAGGCGCATGGTGCCGCCGAGATCGCTTCTCTCAGTACGAACTTCAACGTTGCCTTCTTCATCACGCCATTCGGTAATCAGCGCCACTACCGGGAACTTACAGTCTGGCACAAATTCCGTGGAGTTGGCGTTCTCCATCCCCGCTACGTTGCGCGCGAACTCAATCAGCGCAACCTGCATGCCCAGGCAAATACCCAGGTATGGAATATTGTTTTCACGCGCAAAGCGCGCGGTGGCAATCTTACCTTCAACGCCGCGGTAGCCGAAGCCGCCCGGGATCAGGATAGCATCTAAATTCTTCAGAATTTCGACGCCGCGCGTTTCCACATCCTGCGAATCAATCAGCTTGATGTTCACGGTCACGCGATTTTTCAGACCGCCGTGTTTCAGCGCTTCAATCACCGATTTGTAGGCATCCGGCAGCTCAATGTACTTGCCGACCATACCGATGGTGACTTCGCCTGCCGGGTTAGCCTCTTCGTAGATAACCTGTTCCCATTCGGCCAGGTTTGCTTCCGGGCAGTTCAAGCTGAATCGTTTACAAATATAATCGTCCAGCCCCTGAGATTTCAACAGGCCTGGAATTTTATAAATGGAATCGACATCTTTCAGAGAAATAACGGCCTTTTCCGGGACGTTACAGAACAATGCAATTTTAGCACGTTCGTTCGCCGGTACCGCCCGATCGGAGCGACAGATCAGAATATCTGGCTGAATACCGATAGAAAGCAGCTCTTTTACGGAGTGCTGAGTCGGTTTGGTTTTGACTTCACCGGCTGCTGCCATGTACGGCACCAGGGTCAAATGCATAAACAGGGTATGCTCACGGCCGATTTCTACCGCCATCTGGCGAATAGCTTCGAGGAACGGCAGGGATTCGATATCACCCACGGTACCGCCGATTTCAACCAGCACCACGTCGTGACCTTCGCCACCGGCAAGCACGCGCTCTTTAATGGCATTAGTAATGTGCGGAATGACCTGTACGGTTGCGCCCAGGTAATCACCACGGCGCTCTTTGCGCAGAACGTCGGAGTAAATACGGCCCGTAGTGAAGTTATTGCGGCGACTCATTTTGGTACGGATGAAACGCTCGTAATGACCCAGGTCCAGATCGGTTTCAGCGCCGTCTTCAGTAACGAACACTTCCCCGTGTTGGATAGGGCTCATGGTACCCGGATCGACGTTGATGTACGGATCCAGTTTCATCATGGTCACGTTAAGCCCACGGGCTTCGAGAATAGCTGCGAGGGAAGCTGCGGCAATGCCTTTACCCAGAGAGGATACGACCCCGCCGGTCACAAAAATATAGTTCGTTGTCATGCTGAACCTGAGAAGTTAGGGTGAAACGATGGAATAACCAGGACGGGAAAGTAGTATACCCGAACACGACGAGCGCCACAAACTTTCATTCTCCGTCTCCTTTCCAGGTCATGACAATCATAAGGAGTGAGAAAATAGCTCCTTTTGGGTAAATGTTTTTGACGCAAATCAAGCGCTTGTCATTTAAAAAATCACACAAATTGCGCTTGATCGCAAAATTTCGTTAGAGATCAGTTTCCTGCCGCTTTACCTCTTGCCACACTTCTTCCATGGTATCGAGGTCAACGCCGGTCATCTCCAGCCCGCGAGCGGTCACAATCCGCTCAACTTCGCGGAAGCGACGCTCAAATTTCAGGTTGGCTTTTTGCAGGGCGACTTCGGCTTTAACGCCTAAATGGCGGGATAAATTGACCGTCGCAAACAGCAGATCGCCAACTTCCTCCTCCAGTTTAGCTTCATCTACCACCGCCTGCTGCACTTCGTGCATCACCTCATCGATCTCCTCGTGCACTTTGTCCAGCACCGGACCGAGCGAGGTCCAGTCAAAGCCAACCCCCGAGCAGCGTTTTTGTATTTTATGCGCGCGCATCAGCGCCGGCAGGCTATGCGGAATATCATCCAGCGCGGAGTGCTGGGATTTTTCCGCCCGCTCGGCGCTTTTAATCTCTTCCCAGCGCGCCAGCACTTCCGCGCTGGTACCGGCGCTGGCATCGCCGAAGATATGCGGATGGCGGCGCTCCAGCTTGTCGCTGATAGCGGCGCAAACGTCGTCAAACGCAAAACGCCCTTCTTCCTGCGCCATCTGGGCGTAGAACACTACCTGGAACAGCAGGTCTCCCAGCTCGCCGCGCAGATCGTCGAAATCTTCGCGGGCGATAGCATCCAGCACTTCATACGTTTCTTCGAGGGTATAGGGAGCAATGGTGGCAAAAGTCTGCTCTTTATCCCACGGGCAGCCGTTCTCCGGGTCGCGCAGCCGTTGCATTATCCCGAGCAGGCGGTCGATTTGAGTCATGGTGATTCCTTGCAAAATGTTGGTCTTTTTCGCTTCCCCCGGTGAAAACGCAGGAGAAAATCAGCGCGGTTGCCCTCTCCCCGGAGGAGAGAGGGTCATGGATGGAGGGATAAACCATTACCCGCCGTGCAGGCGGCGGGCATCAATAACATCCGGCACCTGGTTCAGCTTGCCGAGCACGCGGCCCAGCACCTGCAGGTTATAGATTTCGATATTCATATCGATGGTGGCCAGCTGCTGTTTCGTATCGCTACGGCTGGCAACGCCCAGCACGTTGACCTTCTCGTTGGCGAGGATGGTGGTGATATCGCGCAGCAGCCCGCTGCGATCGTTGGCGACCACGCGCACCACCAGCGAGTAGCCCGCCGAATAGCTCTCCCCCCAGACCGCATCAACGATCCGCTCCGGCGCGTGCGACTGCAGCTCCGCCAGCTGATCGCAGTCAGCCCGGTGCACCGAGATCCCGCGCCCCTGGGTGATAAAGCCGACGATCTCATCGCCGGGGATCGGCTGACAGCAGCGCGCGATGTGGTGCATCAGGTTGCCGACGCCTTCCACAACTACCCGACCGTTGTCTTTGCTGCGATTCTGCGGCGCCCAGCTCTTCTGCTGCAGCTGCTTCAGCGCCGCCGCATCCTGCTCGGCCGCGCTCGGCTTGTTGAACTGCGCCTGCAGGAAGTTGACCATCTGGTTAAGGCGAATATCTCCGCCGCCAATGGCCGCCAGCAGCTCATCCAGCTCGTTGAAGTTGTAGCGCGGCAGCAGATGTTTTTCTGCATCCTTCAGGCTGATGCCAAGATGCTCAAGCTCATCGTCAAGGATCTGCCGCCCGGCGATAATATTCTTGTCGCGATCCTGCTTGCGGAACCAGGCGTGAATTTTGGAGCGCCCGCGGCTGGTGGTCACATAGCCGAGGTTCGGGTTCAGCCAGTCGCGGCTTGGATTGGGCTGCTTCTGGGTGATGATTTCAATCTGATCGCCCATTTGCAGCTGATAGGTAAACGGCACAATGCGTCCGCTAATTTTCGCCCCGATGCAGCGGTGGCCGACATCGCTGTGGATATGGTAGGCGAAATCGAGCGGCGTCGAGCCGGCGGGTAAATCCACGACGTCGCCTTTCGGCGTAAAGACGTAAACCCGGTCGTCAAAGACCTGGCTACGCACTTCATCCAGCATTTCGCCAGAATCCGCCATCTCTTCCTGCCAGGCGATCAGCTTACGCAGCCAGGCGATGCGGTCTTCGTAACCGCGCCCGCCGCCCACCGCTGCGCCAGCGCCCTCTTTGTACTTCCAGTGCGCGGCGACGCCCAGCTCGGCATCCTCATGCATCTGGCGAGTACGAATTTGAATTTCTACCGTTTTGCCGCCGGGACCGAGCACCACGGTATGAATAGACTGGTAGCCGTTAGGTTTCGGATTAGCGACGTAGTCATCGAACTCATCCGGCAGGTGGCGATAGTGGGTGTGGACTATCCCCAACGCGGCGTAGCAGTCCTGCAGGCGCTCAGCGACAATGCGCACCGCCCGCACGTCAAACAGCTCATCAAAGGTGAGATGCTTTTTCTGCATTTTCCGCCAGATGCTGTAGATATGCTTCGGCCGGCCGTACACTTCGGCCTTAACGCCTTCCGTTTTCATTTCTGAGCGCAGGTGGCCGACGAATTCGTCAATGTAGTGTTCGCGGTCGATTCGCCGCTCGTGCAGCAGCTTCGCGATGCGCTTATATTCGTCAGGATGCAGGTAGCGGAAGCAGTAATCCTCCAGCTCCCACTTCAGCTGGCCGATACCTAAGCGGTTGGCCAGCGGCGCGTAGATATTGGTGCACTCTTTCGCCGCCAGAACCCGTTCATCTTCGGGCTCGTCTTTGACTTCCCGCAGGTGGGCAATACGTTCGGCAAGCTTGATGACCACACAGCGGAAATCGTCGACCATCGCCAGCAGCATGCGGCGAATGTTATCCACCTGTTCGGAGGAGACGGAGTCGGTGTGGGTCGCCTTGAGCTGGCGGATGGCCGCCATGTCGCGCACGCCGTGGATCAGGGTCACCACGGATTTGCCGACGCTCTCCTGCATCACCTCTTCGCTGACGACTTCGCCGTCCGCCAGCGGGAACAGCATCGCGGCCCGCAGCGTATCGATGTCCATGCTCAATGTGGAGAGGATTTCAACCATCTCCACGCCGCGCCATAGCAGGAGGTCCGCGCGCGGATGTCCCTGCGTTTGCTCGCGACAATAGTCCCAGGTTTCGGCTAAGCGTTCACACGACTGCTGGCTGGAAATTCCCAGACTCGCGATCCATTTATTCGGGTCAAATTCACCAGCTTTATTTAAATGTGCACTTCTTACCGCAACCATTGTCCTCTCCTTAAGGGACCTGGCCTGCCGAAGTCGGCAAGCCTCAACTTTTACACGTCATCCTGCAAATCGTATCAGCGCCGGCTTCCGTCGCCCACCTCAGTCGCTGAGCTGCGCAAGCCGCTGAGGATTTACTCTACTGCCACCTCGATGCGATTCGTATGATTTTATGTAAGCTTGTGCTCAAACAGCACCATTGATTCCAGATGCCCGGTGTGCGGGAACATATCCAGCATCGCCAGGCGTTGGATTTTATACCCCGCCTCTAAAAGCAGTTCGCTATCGCGCGCCAGCGTCGCCGGGTTACAGGAGACATAGACTACGCGCTGCGGGGCCAATTTTATAATATGTAACATCACGCCGGCCGCACCGGCTCTTGCCGGGTCGAGCAATATTTTATCAAAGCCATGCTTCGCCCAGGCCTGGCGCGTCACGTCCTCTTCCAGATTTTCGTGGAAGAATGTGACGTTATGCAGATTGTTAAGCGCGGCGTTTTCGCGCCCCTTCTCGACCAGGGCAGGAACGCCTTCAACGCCGACAACCTGCCCGGCGCGCTGCGCCAGCGGTAGGGTAAAATTACCCATTCCGCAGAACAGATCCAGCACCCGGTCCTGCGGCTGAATATCCAGCCACTCGAGGGCCGTACGCACCATCAGCTGGTTAACGCCATCGTTAACCTGAATAAAGTCGCGCGGACTGAACACTAAGCGTAGTCCGTCTGACGTATACCATGGCGCTTCCCCGGCAATATGTTCAAGTATCTCGCTTTGCGGCGCCAGGTACAGGGAAAGACCGTGAGATTGCGAAAATCGTTCCAGTTTTTCTTTATCGCCGGCGGGCAGCGCAGCGGTATGACGCAATACCATCAGCGGCCCGTTATCGGCCTGCACCAGCTCAACGTGGCCCAGCTGACGCATGGATTTCAGACCGCTCAGACATTCGCGCACCGCCGGCAGCAGCGCATCAAGAGCGGGCGCCAAAACGGGGCACTGCACCACGTCGACGATGTCGCTGGAGCTGGCCTGACGAAAGCCCATCTGTAATTGTTGGGTCTTTGGCTGATAATTCAAGCTCAGGCGCGCGCGTCGACGATAGCCCCACGGCGAAGCGGCTATAATCTCATCGACATCGCGCTTCATCAGCCGACCGAGCGCGGCGCGCTTGCTTTGCTGCTGTAGCTCAACGCTGGCATGCTGCTGCTGGCAGCCGCCGCAGACGCCAAAGTGCGGGCAGCGCGGCGTCTGGCGCTGCGGGCTGTCGTTCAGGCGGCGTTTAACCCTAGCGTGAGCGTACTGTTTTTTATCGTCAACCAGCACGACCTCGGCCTGCTCCTGCGGCAGCAGGCCGCGAACAAATAGCGCTTTTCCCTGGTGACGAGCAACGCCCTGACCAAAGGGATCGAGGTCATTGACTGTAACGGTTATGATCTGGCGCGTCGTCACACGCCGTTTTGCAGAGTAGAATTGCGCCATCGTAGAGATTTGTCTCAATCAAATATACTGACTCTTATTCTCCCATAACGGAACCGCATGACCAACTACAGCCTACGTGCTCGCATGATGATTCTTATTCTGGCACCTACCGTACTTATTGGTTTGTTGCTCAGTATTTTCTTCGTCGCGCATCGCTACCACGACCTGCAGCGGCAGCTGGAAGACGCCGGAGCCAGTATTATCGAGCCGCTGGCGGTCTCCAGTGAATATGGCATGAATCTGCAAAACCGCGAATCTATCGGGCAGCTGATAAGCGTCCTGCACCGTCGTCACTCGGATATTGTGCGCGCAATTTCAATCTATGATTCGCAAAACAAGCTCTTTGTTACCTCCAATTTTCAGCTTAACCCCAGCGAGCTGCGGCTGGAAAAGGGGGCAAAATTCCCCCGCCAGCTCAGCGTGACCCGCAAAGGCGACGTGATGATTCTGCGTACCCCTATCATCTCGGAAAGCTATTCGCCCGATGAGTCGCCGGTGACCGATGCCAAAATGCCCGGCAATATGCTGGGCTACGTGGCCCTCGAACTGGATCTCAAATCGGTACGTCTGCAGCAGTACAAAGAGATTTTTATCTCCAGCGTGATGATGCTGTTCTGTATCGGGATTGCGCTTATTTTCGGCTGGCGGCTGATGCGGGACGTCACCGGGCCAATCCGCAATATGGTGAATACCGTTGACCGCATTCGCCGCGGGCAGCTGGATAGCCGCGTCGAAGGCTTTATGCTCGGCGAGCTGGATATGCTGAAGAACGGCATCAACTCTATGGCGATGTCGCTGGCGGCCTACCATGAAGAGATGCAGCACAATATCGATCAGGCGACGTCGGATCTGCGCGAAACCCTCGAGCAGATGGAGATCCAAAACGTTGAGCTGGATCTGGCGAAAAAGCGCGCTCAGGAAGCCGCGCGCATAAAATCAGAGTTCCTCGCCAATATGTCCCACGAGCTGCGAACGCCGCTTAACGGCGTGATCGGCTTTACCCGCCTGACCCTGAAAACCGATTTAAATACCACCCAGCGCGATCATCTGACGACCATCGAGCGCTCCGCCAACAACCTGCTGGCTATCATCAACGACGTGCTGGACTTTTCCAAGCTGGAAGCAGGGAAGCTTATTCTTGAGAGCATCCCTTTCCTGCTGCGCAATGCGCTGGATGAGGTGGTGACCCTGCTGGCCCACTCGGCGCACGATAAGGGACTGGAGCTGACGCTGAACATCAAAAATGATGTTCCGGATAATATTATCGGCGACCCGCTGCGCCTGCAGCAGATCATCACCAACCTGGTGGGGAATGCCATCAAGTTCACCGAGCACGGTAATATCGACGTGCTGGTGGAGCAGCGCGCAATCACGAATTCCCGCGTGCAGATCGAGATCCAAATCCACGATACCGGGATCGGCATTCCGGAGCGCGACCAGTCGCGGCTGTTCCAGGCTTTCCGCCAGGCCGATGCCAGCATTTCCCGCCGTCACGGCGGCACCGGGCTGGGGCTGGTCATTACCCAGCGGCTGGTGAAGGAGATGGGGGGCGATATCTCCTTCCACAGCCAGCCTAATCGCGGCTCTACCTTCTGGTTCCATATCAGCCTCGACCTCAACCCGAACGCCATTCCCGATAGCCCGCTCACCGACTGTCTGCGGGGGAAAACGCTGGCCTATATCGAAGCCAACGCGGCGGCGGCCCAGTGCACGATGGAGCTGCTGGCCAGCACGCCGCTGGAAGTGGTCTACAGCCCGACGTTCTCTGCTCTGCCGGAGACGCATTACGATATTCTGCTGGCCGGCATTCCGGTTTCAATGCGCGACCTTAATCAGCAGAAGGATAAGCTCACAAAAGCCTGTTCGATGGCCGATCATTTACTTCTCGCGCTCCCCTGCCACGCGCAGATAAACGCCGAAGCGCTGAAGCGCGAGGGCGTGGCCGCCTGCCTGCTTAAACCGCTGACCTCAACCCGGTTACTCCCAGCGCTAACGGCCTCCTGTCGGGTACAGCCGGCGGTGATGCTGCCGCATACGGACAGCAGCAAGCTGCCGATGACGGTCATGGCGGTTGACGATAACCCGGCAAACCTGAAGCTTATCGGCGTGCTGCTGGAAGACCTGGTCCAGCACGTCACGCTATGCGAGAGCGGCCAGCGCTCCGTGGAGCTGGCCAAGCAGATGCAGCTGGATCTGGTGCTGATGGATATTCAGATGCCGGATATGGACGGCATTCGCGCCTGCGAGCTCATCCGCCACCTCCCTCACCATCAGCAAACGCCGGTCATCGCGGTCACGGCCCACGCGCTGGAGGGACAAAAAGCGAAGCTGCTGAGCGCCGGCATGAACGATTACCTGGCGAAACCGATTGAAGAGGACAAGCTGCACAGCCTGCTGCTGCGCTACCAGCCGGGAATGCACGCCGCCGCGCCGCTGGCGGCCGACATCATTGAAGCCCCGGTCGATCATAACGTTACCCTCAGCTGGCAGCTGGCGCTACGGCAGGCGGCGATGAAGCCGGATCTGGCGCGGGAGATGCTGCAGATGCTGCTCACCTTTATGCCGGAGGTTCGTAACAAGGTTGAAGAGCAGCTGGTGGGCGAAGAGCCGGAAGGGCTGCTGGATTTGATTCATAAGCTTCACGGGAGCTGCAGCTACAGCGGCGTGCCGCGGCTGAAGAAGCTGTGTCAGACCATCGAGAGCCAGCTGCGCGCGGGAACCACCGCCGAGGATCTGGAGCCCGAGCTTCTGGAGCTGCTGGATGAGATGGATAACGTCACGCGGGAAGCGTGCAAGCTGATGGGCATCTAGCCCGGCTGACTCTGCGGGTCCAGGCAACGACCCGGCCCCGCGGAGCGCAGCTACAGTCTGTGCCCCATTTTCAGTATCGCCGCCACGTTGCGCGCCGTCATGCGCACATTATCGGCGGCATTTTCCAGCGCCTCTTCAAGCGTGCACACGGAATAGAGCACGCTGAAGACCGCATCCAGCCCGTGCTGATGCACAACGCCCACGTCTGCGGTCAGGCTGCCGGCAATGCCAATCACCGGGATATTGTAGCTTTTCGCCACCTTAGCCACCCCAACCGGCACCTTGCCGTGGATAGTCTGGCTGTCAATGCGCCCTTCGCCGGTGATAACCAGGTCAGCGTCCGCCACCCGCTCCGCGAGGTGCAGCGCGTCGGTCACAATCTCAATACCTGGGCGCAGCCTCGCCCCGCAAAAAGCGTAGAGCGCGGCGCCCATTCCGCCCGCCGCTCCGCCGCCCTCAAGATTGAGGACATCAATGTCGAGGTCGCGATGGATAATTTGCGCGAAATGCGCCAGCGCGCGATCGAGGCGAGCGATCATCTCCTGCGTCGCCCCTTTCTGCGGGCCAAATACCGCCGTTGCGCCTTCCGGGCCGGTTAGCGGGTTGGTCACGTCGCAGGCAACCTCGATGCGGCAATCCGCCAGCCGTTGATCCAGCTCGCTGAGGTCAATCTTCGCCAGCTGCTCCAGCGCCGCGCCGCCGGCCGCGATCTGCCGGTTATCTTTCGTCAGCAGCTTTGCGCCCAGCGCCTGCACCATCCCGGCGCCGCCGTCGTTAGTGGCGCTGCCGCCGATACCGATAATAATTTGCTTCACGCCGCTGTCCAGCGCGTGGCGGATCAGCTCGCCGGTCCCCCAGCTGGTGGTGAGCAGCGGATTGCGGCGCGCCGGCGGTACGCTTTCCAGACCGCTGGCCGCCGCCATTTCGATATAGGCGCAGCGTTCGTCGCCGGAAAGGCCGTAAAAAGCGTTCACCGGCTCGCCGAGAGGGCCGGTAACGACAGCCCGCACCAGATGCCCCTGAGTGGCGGCGACCATCGCTTCAACGGTCCCCTCCCCGCCGTCGGCGACCGGTAGCTTGAGGTACTCTGCGTCGGGATAAATCTCCCTGAACCCCTGCTCTATCGCGGTCGCTACGCCCAGCGCACTCAGGCTCTCCTTATAGGAATCCGGTGCAATTACTATTTTCATAAGCTGTCCTTAACATGAACCAACGCCAGCTATCCAAAAGCTACCGGCTCCCGCAGGAACCGGTTTGTCCTCAGCGCACCATGCACGGGCGCTTGTTGTCAAACGTCCACTCGGGGATCAGATACTGCATCGCCATCGCATCGTCGCGAGCGCCCAGACCGTGCTTTTTATATAGTTCATTAGCCTGCATAACGCGGTCCATATCGAGCTCTACGCCAAGGCCAGGCGTCGACGGTACCTGCACCATACCACCTTTGATCTCAAAAGGTTGTCTGGTCAAACGCTGATTCCCTTCCTGCCAGATCCAGTGGGTATCAATGGCGGTGATCCTGCCCGGCGCCGCCGCCGCGACGTGGGTGAACATCGCCAGCGAGATATCAAAATGGTTATTGGAATGCGAACCCCAGGTCAGGCCAAATTCATGACACATCTGGGCAACGCGAACCGATCCCTGCATGGTCCAGAAGTGCGGATCGGCCAGCGGGATATCAACCGACTGCAGCGACAGGGTGTGCCCCATCTGCCGCCAGTCGGTGGCAATCATATTGGTCGCCGTCGGCAGACCGGTGGCGCGGCGGAATTCAGCCATCACCTCACGGCCGGAGAACCCCTGTTCAGCTCCGCACGGATCTTCCGCGTAGGCCAGCACCCCTTTCAGCTGTTTACCAATGGCGATGGCCTCATCGAGCAGCCAGGCGCCGTTCGGGTCAAGCGTCACCCGCGCCTGCGGGAAGCGTTTCGCCAGCGCGACGATGGACTCTGCTTCCTCCTCGCCGGCCAGCACGCCGCCTTTGAGTTTGAAATCGTTGAAGCCATACTTTTCGTAGGCCGCTTCCGCCAGGCGCACGACGGCGTCCGGGGTCATGGCCTCTTCGTGGCGCAGCCGGTACCAGTCACACTTCTCATCCGTTTGGCTCTGGTAGGCCAGCGGCGTGGCCTGGCGGTTACCGACGAAGAACAGGTAGCCAAGCATTTCCACTTCGCTACGCTGCTGCCCGTCGCCCAGCAGCGAAGCCACGTTCACGCCAAGGTGCTGCCCAAGCAGATCCAGCAGAGCCGCTTCAATCCCGGTCACTACATGAATAGTGGTACGCAGGTCAAAGGTTTGCAAACCGCGGCCGCCGGCATCGCGGTCGGCAAACTGCTGGCGAACGGCGCCCAGCACGTTTTTATATTCGCCGAGCGTTTTGCCGACAACCAGCGCCGCGGCATCCTCCAGCGTCTGGCGGATTTTCTCTCCGCCAGGAATTTCGCCCACTCCGGTATGACCCGAGTTATCTTTAATAATCACAATATTGCGGGTGAAGTACGGGGCGTGCGCGCCGCTGAGATTCATCAGCATGCTGTCGTGACCGGCCACCGGGATAACCTGCATAGAGGTGACTACCGGCGTTGAGAATTGCGTCGTCATTATTGAATCCTTTTCTAATTAATCGCGGCCGAAAACGGGACGTTTGCGGTCAAATTTCCAACCTGGGATCAGGTACTGCATCGGCCCTGCGTCGTTACGCGCCCCTCCGGGCAGCGTCTTATAGGCCTCGTGCGCTTTTTGCACCTGCTCCCAGTCCAGCTCCACACCCAGACCCGGTGCGTCCGGTACGGCAATCTTGCCGTTTTCAATCTGCAGCGGATTTTTGGTCAGGCGGCAGTCGCCCTCCTGCCAAATCCAGTGGGTATCGATGGCGGTCGGATTGCCCGGCGCCGCCGCGCCGACATGGGTAAACATGGCCAGAGAAATATCGAAGTGGTTATTTGAGTGGCAGCCCCACGTCAGCCCCCAGTCATCGCACAGCTGCGCGACCCGCACCGCGCCGGACAGCGTCCAGAAGTGCGGATCGGCGAGCGGTATATCCACCGCATTGAGCATCACCGCGTGCCCCATTTCACGCCAGTTAGTGGCAATCATATTGGTTGCGACCGGCAGGCCGGTGGCGCGGCGGAATTCCGCCATCACTTCCCGACCGGAAAATCCCTGTTCGGCGCCGCAGGGATCTTCGGCGTAGGTCAGCACATCCTGCAGGCCTTTACAGAGTTCAATGGCTTCATCAAGCAGCCAGGCGCCGTTCGGATCGACGGTAATACGCGCATCCGGGAACCGTTTTTTCAGCGCGCGAGCGGTGTCAATCTCCTGCTCGCCCGGCAGCACGCCGCCCTTAAGCTTGAAATCTTTAAAGCCGTAGCGATCCTGAGCGGCTTCGGCGAGGCGGACCACCGCTTCGCCGCTCAGCGCCTCCTGATGCCGCAGGTGGTACCAGTCGTGCTGGCCTGGGGTGGTCTCCAGATACGGCAGATCCGTTTTATTGCGATCGCCGATATAGAAGAGATAGCCCAGAACGGTGACCGCGTCGCGCTGTTTGCCCGGTCCCAGCAGTTCGCAGACCGGAACATTCAGCGCTTTGCCCAGCAGATCCAGCAGCGCAGCTTCCAGCGCCGCGACCGCGTTAACCCGCAGTTCAAAGGTCCAGGCGCCTTTACCGAACGTGTCGAAATCCGCCGCCTGATTACCTTTATGTACCTGCTGAACCACTTTGTTCAGGCGCGCAATTTCCTGCCCCAGCACCTGCGGAATAGCGTCCACCAGCGTCTGATAGATCACCTCGCCGCCGGGGGCCTCGCCGATACCGGTGTTGCCCGCGCTGTCGGTGAGTACCACAATATTGCGGGTAAACCAGGCGTTGTGCGCGCCGCCAATATTCAGCAGCATACTGTCATGCCCGGCAACCGGGATCACCTTCATGTCGGTGACGATCGGAGTAGATTGAGTATTCATCGTTAGCGTTCCCCAACAGGTTTCAGTTCTATGCGTTTAATATCCCCCACCAGCACCAGGTAGCTCAGCACCGCCACCAGCGCATGTATCCCGACATAAATCAGCGCACCGTTGAACGAGCCCGTCGTCCCGACGATGTAGCCGATCGCAATAGGCGTGACGATACCGGAGATATTGCCGAACATGTTGAACAGACCGCCGGAGAGACCGCTTATCTCTTTCGGGGCGGTATCCGCCATCACCGCCCAGCCCAGCGCGCCGATGCCCTTGCCGAAGAAGGCCATCGCCATAAAGCCGATAATCATCCATTCCGCGTTAACGTAGTTACAGAACACCATCACCATCGACAGCAGCATGCCGAGCACGATGGGAGTTTTGCGGGCAATATTCAGCGAGCCGGTGCGGCGCATCAGCCAGTCGGAGATAATGCCGCCCAGCACGCCGCCGACAAAACCGCAGATGGCCGGAACGGAGGCGACAAACCCGGCTTTCAGAATCGACATACCGCGCGCCTGCACCAGGTAAACCGGGAACCAGGTGATAAAGAAGTAGGTCAGCGCGTTAATGCAGTACTGGCCGATGTAGATCCCGACCATCATTCGCGATCCGATCAGCTGTTTGATCTGACCCCATTTTTCACTGAACGGAACCTTCCTGGCGTCTTTCTTCTGATCCATATTGATCAGCGCCCCGCCGGCGGCGATATATTCCAGCTCTTTTTGGTTCACTCCAGGGTGCTGATTCGGTTCGTGGATCACTTTCAGCCAGACGAAGCTAATCACGATCCCCAGCCCTCCCATAAAGAAGAAGACGTGCGACCAGCCGACCTCATGGGTCAGCCAGCCCATGATCGGCGCGAAGATAACGGTGGCAAAGTACTGGGCGGAGTTAAAAATAGAAACCGCGGTGCCCCTCTCCTGCGCCGGGAACCAGGCCGCGACGATGCGGCTGTTGCCGGGGAAGGATGGAGCTTCCGCTAAGCCGACGAGGAATCGCAGGGTAAACAGCGCGATGATGATGCCAAAACCGCTAAAGATATCGACGAAACCCTGCAGGAGGGTAAACATCGACCAAATGAAGATGGACCAAAAATAGACCCGTTTTGAACCAAAGCGATCGAGCAGCCAACCGCCGGGAATCTGACCAATCACGTAGGCCCATGAGAACGCCGAGAAAACGTAGCCCATGCCCACCGCGTCGAGGCCAATATCTTTGGCCATTTCCGAGCCGGCAATCGACAGCGTCGCGCGGTCGCCATAGTTAAAAGAAGTGACGATAAACAGCATCACCACTATCCAGTAGCGGGCGTTGGTGCGTTTTTCCGCGCCGCTCGCCGCCTGACTTAATGTACTCATTGTTGCACTCCTGAATCATAGCAATTAGCTACGTTCATTCTGAACAGCACAACCTGTAGGGTAGTCAGAATGACGTGTTAGTGTTTTCGTTTTATCTGGCATTTTGCTTTTTCAAACTGGCAGAGAAAGTATAAAAAGAGGACATGGCTGGCTCACCGTGCACATACACAGCTTTGCGGGACGTGCTGAAATCGATTTATGGCTTATGCCTAATCAGATGGGGGGTAGTTCACGGAAATGAAAAGCAGCCGCCGCTTAGCGCTGCCAGCGACGGTGCAAACGGCAGGAGTGTGAAATATCTCTCTTGACCCGGTGAAAACACCTGGAAAAAACCACTCTGTATAAGCGGTTATTATGCAGATGCCTGAACTCCTGGCGAGCGGGAACGGGTATGATCCCGTTGAGCGTTTATCCGGCGCTGGCCTTCAGAAGGGACGCCCTCTACGTAGGGGGAGAGCGTCACTTTTCATCCGCCTATTCGAGCAGGGTCGCCCACTGTTCAACCCACGGGTTGGAAACGCCTTCGGGTTCCGGGTCTTCGCTGGCGTCAATCAGCAGCATTTCGCCGACGCGCTTTGCGCCCTGCTCCTGCAGCAGCGCATCAAAGGTTTTGCCGCCGCCGCAGAAGTTAGCGTAGGTGCTATCGCCGAGCGCGATGATTCCGTAGCGCAGGTGCGGCTGGTACATATCCTTAATGCCTTCGTACAGCGGGACGATGCTATCCGGCAGATCGCCCTGTCCGGTCGTTGACGTCACGACCAGGACATATTTTCCGCTGTAGGGTTCCCAGTCCTGAACCTCCGGGTCTTCGAACACCTTCGCTTTATGGCCCAGACCGCTCAAAATGGCTTCAGCTTCTTCAGCGACCAGCAGCGCGTTGCCATACATCGTACCGACAAAAATCCCGACTTCTGCCATGTTTATCTCCCTGGATTGACCTCAATCTGTTCATCCTGACCGCTGTCGCCAGCAAACTCAACCCTTTCATTTAGCGGCAGAAGGCCTCGCCAGCCAAACTGCGACAGAGCCCGCATCCACACATCGTCCAGGCTGGCGCGAATGACCAGCGGCTCGCCGGTAAACGGATGAGTTAGCGAGAGCTGGCTGGCATGCAGCATCAGGCGGTCGCAGGCAAAGTTTTCAACCGCGCTGCGGTTCTGCCGCAGATCGCCGTGCTTGCTGTCACCGATAATCGGGTGGCGCAGGTGTGACAGATGGCGGCGCAGCTGATGCTTACGTCCCGTTTTAGGCTCCAGCTCAACCAGGCTATAGCGCGTCGTCGGATAGCGTCCGGTGGCGACCGGCATTTCCACCGTCGCCAGGCCACGATAGTGGGTCACCGCCGGCTGCGGGCCTTTATCTTCGCGCGCAAATTTATCGGCTATTTTATCCAGCTCTTCAACCAGCGGATAATCGAGCAGCGCCTCTTCGGTGAGCCAGCCGCGGGCAATGGCGTGGTAGCGTTTTTGCATCTGGTGTTGTTCAAACTGCTGCGACAGCCGCCTTCCCGCCTCGCTTGATAGCCCCATCAGCAGAACGCCGGAGGTCGGTCTGTCGAGCCGATGGGCGGTAAAGACGTGCTGGCCAATCTGATCGCGCACCGTTTGCATAACCACCACTTTTTCATCGCGATCCAACCAGCTGCGGTGGACCAGCCAGCCGGAAGGCTTATTGACCGCCACCAGCCACTCGTCCTGATAAATAATTTCCAGCATCAGGCGTTATCGCTCGCAAAAAGGGTATCGAGCAGCAGCAGCTCGGCCAGCACGCGATCGCGCAGCGGGTGGGCGGCATCAAGGGCCATCTCATAATAAGGGGAGACGGCAAAACTCTGCGGCAGCGGCTGCTCGCCATCCAGCAGCTGATGCATACGAGGGATCAGCACCCACTGGAGCCACTCCAGCGGCTCCATGGTATCCATGCAGAACGGACTGTCGCTGGCAAAGGCGCTGCTTTGCGGCGCGCTTTCCTGCCAGTACTGCGTTTCGCGCAGCAGCGCTTCAATCGCGTGCAGGCGCTCGCGCACGCTGAGGTGAAGAGTCATGGGGAAACCTCGATGAGTTGTAAACCGGCGCAGAATAGCAAATTCAGAAGAGAAATAAAAAAAGGGAGCACTGTATAAACAGTGCTCCCGGTTCGTTTCGCAGCAATCCAGCTACATTGGTGCTCCCTGCTCGTCCGTGAAAACTTTTCCTGAGGTCTCCTGACCATGTTCATCCATAAACCAGTGCGTCCTGCTTTCACACCACCCCGATGTGAAATTACCTGTCCTTAAGTCTATCCCGATCTTCCTGATCCACCGTTCATCATGAGCGGCTCACGTTCTCCATCCTGGAGGTGTCCATTACGCGTTCCTGCGTTATCCTGTGCTTCATCCTGAAGCCTGTCCTTGCTACGCCTTCCCGGCGGGTCCTGCAGAAGCGTCATCATCCTGATGTTCACTTCATTTCGCGACTTCCTGTCGACGTACATAGGATCCCTGATTCCGCCTCGTCTTACAAGCCTTCATACGACAATCTCTTAAGATTAGTCACCACTGAAAAAGACGATACAAAACCTAACCAACTGAATTTAATTGATTTATTAAAAATTAAATAGTTGAAAAATGACTTAAATGATGACGATCTCTTACAGGTCTTGTAAGAGATCTCTCACAAATGGACAGGCACAATGGGTTACAGAACCGGCTCAAGCTGGTTAAGAAAACTCGCAAGGGAGGGAGCAAGGGTCGTACGCTTGCGCGTGCCGAGCGTCTCTTTGAGGACTTCACCGCTCAGGTTACAAACGGAGATAACTTCCAGCTCGCTGTCCAGAGTGGCGATAAACAGCGTCGGCGACAGCTTCAGGCGTTTTTGCACCACCAGATGACCAATCAGATTTTCCTGCATACGCTGGAAGTCATCCGGACTCCAGGTTTGCAGCAGGGTCATCGTTTCACCGGCCAAGCGCGCCTGCATATCGCCGGCAAACTGGGTGGTATAATAACTATGAGTCGGCGGTTGTACCACAATATCTAAGGCCCTTTCAACCGCGCTGATATTGGCGGCGAGTGAAAAGGGCTGCGGTTGCCAGAAAACGGCGTCGGCGTCCGTCGAGCTGATGCAGGGCGACGGGATGCCGTAAAGCTCTTCGCTGCGCGGCAGGCTTGCGCGCTGCTGCTGCCAGGCGTCGCAATAACGTTGGGTAAATGCTTGCAGCGCTTCTGCGGTCTGATTGTCCACCGGTTTCTCTCTTCACGTTAGCCAGGATACACTTAGCAAATAGTGTACCCGCTTTACTATGGTGAAACATGTCTTCTTATGAGAATCATCAGGCTCTGGCTGGCCTGACGCTCGGTAAATCAACCGATTACCGTGATACCTACGACGCATCCCTGCTGCAGGGCGTGCCGCGCAGCCTGAACCGCGATCCGCTGGGCCTCCACGCCGACAGCCTGCCCTTCCACGGCGGCGATATCTGGACGCTGTACGAACTCTCCTGGCTGAATGCAAAAGGCCTGCCGCAGGTGGCGGTGGGCCACGTCGAGCTGAGCGATACCAGCGTGAACCTGGTGGAATCCAAGAGCTTTAAGCTCTATCTCAACAGCTTTAACCAGACCCGCTTTACCAGCTGGCAAGAGGTGCAGGCGACCCTGGCGCGCGACCTTAGCGCCTGCGCCCAGGGCGAGGTCACGGTTGCGCTCTATCGCCTTGACGAGCTCGAAGGCCAGCCGGTGGCCCATCTGCACGGCACCTGCATCGACGATCAGGATATCGAGATTGATAACTATGAATTCAGCACCGACTACCTGCTGGGCGCCGCCGGCGACAACATCGTCGAAGAGACGCTGGTGAGCCATCTGCTGAAATCCAACTGCCTGATCACCCATCAGCCGGACTGGGGTTCGGTGCAAATCCAGTATCGTGGGCCAAAAATCGATCGCGAAAAGCTGCTGCGCTACCTGGTCTCGTTCCGTCATCACAACGAGTTTCACGAGCAGTGCGTCGAGCGGATCTTCAACGACCTTCTGCGCTTCTGCCGGCCGCAATCGCTCTCCGTCTACGCCCGCTATACCCGCCGCGGCGGCCTCGACATCAACCCGTGGCGCAGCAACGCGGACTTTGTTCCGGCTATCGCTCGCCTGGCGCGCCAGTAGTAAAGAATTTTCACAACTTTGCGTGCGTTCACGCGTACGCAAGGTTGTGGAAACGCCGCAGGCAAGGCTATTGTAATCACAGGAAGACGATAATCGTCCTGTTAAGGAGTTCACTTGATTACACATGTTAGCCCGCTTGGTTCAATGGATATGCTGTCACAGCTGGAAGTGGATATGCTTAAACGCACCGCCAGCAGCGACCTGTATCAGCTCTTTCGCAACTGTTCGCTTGCCGTGCTCAACTCGGGGAGCCTGACCGATAACAGCAAAGAGCTACTGTCTCGTTTTGAAAACTTCGATATTAACGTGCTGCGTCGCGAACGCGGCGTGAAGCTGGAACTGATCAACCCGCCGGAAGAGGCGTTCGTTGACGGGCGTATTATCCGTTCCCTGCAGGCCAACCTGTTTGCCGTGCTGCGCGACATCCTGTTCGTTTACGGGCAGATTCATAATACCGTTCGTCTCCCGAACCTCGACCTCGAAAGTTCGGTGCATATCACCAACCTGGTATTCTCGATTCTGCGTAACGCCCGCGCCCTGCACGTCGGCGAAGCGCCAAATATGATCGTCTGCTGGGGCGGCCACTCGATCAATGAGACCGAATATCTCTACGCCCGCCGCGTCGGGACCCAGCTCGGCCTGCGCGAGCTGAATATCTGCACCGGCTGCGGCCCGGGCGCGATGGAAGCTCCGATGAAGGGCGCCGCGGTTGGCCATGCCCAGCAGCGCTACAAAGACAGCCGCTTTATCGGCATGACCGAACCTTCTATTATTGCCGCCGAGCCGCCGAACCCGCTGGTGAACGAACTGATCATCATGCCGGACATCGAAAAACGCCTTGAGGCGTTCGTGCGCATCGCCCACGGTATCATCATCTTCCCGGGCGGGGTGGGGACGGCGGAAGAGCTGCTCTATCTGCTGGGCATTCTGATGCACCCGGCCAACAAGGCGCAGGTACTGCCGCTGATCCTTACCGGGCCAAAAGAGAGCGCGAACTATTTCCGCGTGCTGGATGAGTTCATCGTCCACACTATGGGCGAATCGGCGCGCCGCCACTACCGGATTATCATTGACGACGCCAGCGAAGTTGCGCGTCAGCTGAAGAAAGCAATGCCGCTGGTGAAAGAGAGCCGCCGGGAAACCGACGACGCCTACAGCTTTAACTGGTCGATTCGTATTTCGCCGGACCTGCAGATGCCGTTCGATCCGACGCACGAAAACATGGCCAACCTCAAGCTCTACCCGGACCAGCCGGTAGAAGTGCTGGCCGCGGATCTCCGCCGCGCCTTCTCCGGGATCGTCGCCGGGAACGTCAAAGAGGTCGGCATCCAGGCGATTGAAAAATTCGGCCCTTATAAGCTGCACGGCGATGCGGAGATCATGCGCCGCATGGACGATCTGCTGCAGGGCTTCGTCGCCCAGCACCGCATGAAGCTGCCGGGCGGCAGCGCCTATATTCCTTGCTATGAAATAGGCTCCTGAGCCCTGTTGTAACCCTTCCCGGGCGGCGGCTGACGTCCTGCCCGGGCAGCCCAACCTGAACTCCAGCACTCCAGCACTCCAGCACTCCAGCACTCCAGCACGATAATCTGCCGACCCACCGGCTTCGCCGCGCGCCCTGTCAGAAATCTATTTCCTTTGTGAATGTTTTGTAGCTTTTTACAAAGCCAATCGTTTGCCTTTCCAAAAACAGCAACAAATATCACCACAAAAAAGATATTTGAGAGCTAAAACATCGAGAACATCTCATTTTTACAGCAAAAACCTCGTTATTACGCCGTCATGCTTTTATCTCATATGCTGCGAATGATAGCCTTCGCGCCACAAATATCTGGCTGAACATCAGAAACAGACTGTTGGACTAAAAATACCCACCTTGAAAGTGGATTATTGCAATTGAGATCGAGATCACTGATAGATTTCCAATATGAATGTATCTTTCCGCCCCACTTGTTACGGAGAAAATCACTAAAAAACCGTAAACAAACGAATTTTATATTACTTAATTGATTTTATTTATTATTTTTTGTTGCTTCCTCCAGGAGATACAGATGGAAACCACGCAAACCAGCACTGTCGTTTCGGGCGCAACCCGCAGCGGATGGCGCAAAACGGATACCATGTGGATGCTGGGCCTGTACGGCACGGCTATCGGCGCGGGCGTTTTGTTCCTGCCGATCAACGCCGGGGTCGGCGGCCTTATCCCCCTGATCATCATGGCTATTCTGGCTTTCCCGATGACTTTCTTTGCCCACCGCGGGATGACCCGTTTTGTGCTTTCCGGTAAGAATCCGGGCGAGGACATCACCGAAGTCGTCGAAGAACACTTTGGCGTTGGCGCCGGTAAGCTGATTACCCTGCTCTACTTCTTTGCTATCTACCCGATCCTGCTGGTTTATAGCGTCGCGATTACCAATACCGTCGAGAGCTTTATGCAGCACCAGCTGCACATGACGCCGCCGCCGCGCGCGATCCTCTCGCTGATCCTGATCGTCGGCATGATGACCATCGTGCGCTTCGGTGAGCAGATGATCGTTAAAGCGATGAGCGTGCTGGTGTTCCCGTTCGTGGTCGCCCTGATGATTCTGGCGCTGTATCTGATCCCTGAGTGGAACGGCGCGGCGCTGGAAACGCTCTCCCTGAGCAGCGCAACCTCTACCGGCAACGGCCTGTGGATGACCCTGTGGCTGGCGATTCCGGTCATGGTCTTCTCCTTTAACCACTCACCGATCATCTCCTCCTTCGCCGTGGCGAAGCGTGAAGAGTACGGCCAGGGCGCTGAGAAAAAATGCTCCAGCATCCTCGCCCGCGCGCACATCATGATGGTGATTACCGTTATGTTCTTCGTCTTCAGCTGCGTACTGAGCCTCTCCCCGACGGACCTGGCGGCGGCAAAAGATCAGAACATCTCGATTCTCTCTTACCTGGCGAACCACTTTAACGCCCCGCTGATTGCCTGGATGGCGCCGATCATTGCGATGATTGCCATCACCAAATCCTTCCTCGGCCACTATCTTGGCGCCCGTGAAGGCTTTAACGGCATGGTGATTAAATCCCTGCGCGGTAAAGGTAAATCCATCGAAATCAATAAGCTGAACAAAATCACCGCGCTGTTCATGCTGGTCACCACCTGGATTGTGGCGACGCTGAACCCGAGCATTCTCGGTATGATCGAAACCCTCGGCGGCCCGATTATCGCGATGATTCTGTTCCTGATGCCGATGTACGCGATTCAGAAAGTCCCGGCGATGCGCAAATACAGCGGCCACGTCAGCAACGTCTTCGTGGTGCTTATGGGCCTGATTGCTATCTCCGCAATTTTCTACTCTCTGTTCAGCTAATCTCCCCTTCGCGCCGCCCGCCGGCGGCGCGCTTTCCGACAGCTCTGGATGTGCATCATGATCAGCGTATTCGATATCTTTAAAATCGGCATTGGCCCTTCCAGCTCCCACACCGTGGGGCCAATGAAAGCGGGCAAACAATTCACCGACGACCTTATCGCGCGCGGGCTGCTTGCCAACGTCACCACCGTCATCGTCGACGTATACGGTTCCCTTTCCCTGACCGGCAAAGGCCACCATACCGATATTGCGATTATTATGGGTCTTGCGGGCAACATGCCCGATAGCGTCGATATTGACGCGATCCCTGCGTTTATTCAGGACGTCAACACCCACGGGCGCCTGATGCTGGCAAACGGCCAGCAGGAAGTCGACTTCCCGGTTGACCGCTGCATGAATTTTCATGCTGACAACCTGTCGCTGCATGAAAACGGCATGCGCATTACCGCCCTGGGCGGCGACAAGGTGCTCTATAGCCAGACCTACTACTCCATCGGCGGCGGTTTTATCGTCGACGAACAGCACTTCGGCCAGAGCAACGAAGCTCCGGTCTCGGTACCTTATCCCTACCAAAATGCGGCTGATTTACAGCGGCACTGCCGCGAAAGCGGGCTCTCGCTTTCCGGCCTGATGATGCAAAACGAGCTGGCGCTGCACAGCAAAGAAGAGCTGGAGCAGCACTTTGCCGCCGTCTGGGAAGTGATGAGCGGCGGTATCGAACGCGGCATCAGCACCGAAGGGGTTCTGCCGGGCAAGCTGCGGGTCCCGCGCCGCGCCGCCGCGTTACGCCGGATGCTGGTCAGCCAGGACAATACCAACAGCGATCCGATGGCGGTCGTTGACTGGATTAATATGTTCGCCCTGGCGGTGAACGAAGAGAACGCCGCCGGCGGCCGCGTGGTCACCGCGCCGACCAACGGCGCCTGCGGGATCGTGCCTGCGGTACTGGCCTACTACGATAAGTTTATCCGCAAGGTCAACGCTAACTCGCTGGCGCGCTACCTGCTGGTGACCAGCGCAATTGGCTCGCTGTATAAGATGAACGCCTCGATTTCCGGCGCCGAAGTGGGCTGCCAGGGCGAGGTCGGCGTGGCCTGTTCGATGGCGGCGGCCGGCTTAACCGAGCTGCTGGGCGGCAGCCCGGGCCAGGTGTGCATCGCCGCGGAAATCGGTATGGAGCACAACCTGGGCCTGACCTGCGACCCGGTTGCCGGCCAGGTTCAGGTGCCGTGCATCGAGCGTAACGCCATCGCCTCGGTGAAGGCCGTCAACGCCGCCCGGATGGCGCTGCGCCGCACCAGCGAACCGCGCGTGTGCCTCGATAAGGTTATCGAGACGATGTACGAAACCGGCAAGGATATGAACGCCAAGTACCGTGAAACGTCGCGCGGTGGCCTGGCGATGAAAATCGTGACCTGCGATTAAGCCCTCCCCGGCCCGGCAGCCGCGCCTGCCGGGCACTCTCCCGCACTCCCCGCCGCGCCGACCGATACTTTTGTTATATAGACTAAGATTTAGTTATTTATTGGTTATAAGGGCAATTTGTTACCTTACGGTTAACCGCTACAGGAGAACAAATCATGTCCAAAAGGTTCCATCTGGCCCTGCTGCCGCTGGTGCTCGGCCTCTCTGCTTCCGCGCTGGCACAGGCGCCGGAAACCGTTAACATCGGCTATCAAAAAGCCAATATTTTCGCCCTGCTGAAATATCGCGGAACCCTCGATGAGACCTTCAAAAAACAGGGCATCGCCGTCCGCTGGATAGAGTTTCCTGCCGGTCCGCAGATGCTGGAAGGGCTGAACGTCGGCAGTATCGACCTGGCGGCCACCGGCGACGCTCCGCCGGCATTCGCTCAGGCGGCGCGGGCGGATCTGGTTTATCTCGCCCACTCCCCGGCGAACCCCAAAACCGAAGCCATCGTGGTGCCGGAAAACTCGACGATCCACAACGTGGCCGACCTGAAAGGCAAGCGCGTGGGGCTGAATAAAGGCTCTGACGTCAACTACCTGCTGGTGGCCGCGCTGGAAAAAGCCGGACTGAGCTATAAAGATATCACGCCGGTCTATCTGCCTCCGGCCGATGCCCGCGCCGCCTTCCAGCGCGGCGCCATTGATGCCTGGGTTATCTGGGACCCGTACCTTGCCGAAGTCGAAACCAACGCCAGGGCGCGGCAGATCCGCAACGCTGAAGGGCTGGTGCCGCACTACACCTTCTATCTCGCCAGCCGCAAATTTGCCGAAAACCACCCGGATACGGCAAAACAGGTGGTGGATGAGTTACGCCAGCTCAGCGACTGGGCTAACGCTCATCAGGACGACGCCGCCGGGATTTTGGCGACCTCAACCGGGCTGGATAAGGCTATCTGGCTGAAAGCGCTCGCCCGCCTGCCCTACGGCGCCGAACGCATGACGCCTGCGGTCTATAACGAACAGCAGGCGCTGGCGGATACCTTCACCCGCGTTGGCCTGCTGCCGGTCAAAGTGGACGTGCGCAGCGCCACCTGGTCGCAGGATAAATAGTGATTAACGGCGACGGTTTTCCCCATCGCCTCCCTCCTTACCCCTGCGTTTTCTCGCCGTTGCCTATCTGCCAGATAAAGGTCGGCGCTTCGCCGTTGACCAGCCAGTTGCCGATATTGCGCGCTTTATAGATAACCGGATTATGCGACGCCACCGTGCGCGCGTTGCGCCAGTGGCGATCGAGCGCTTTGCCTACCCGGGTGTCCGACGCGCCGAGGGCGTTAAACAGCTCGGTCGCCGCGCGCGGTATCCAGTCGCTGGCAATCACCTGCGCCTGCGCCGCTTCAACCTCCGCCAGACGATTACGCTGCTCAATCAGCGCCTCGTCGCCGCTGGCGTGAACGATATAGGCCTGCTGTAAAGACTCCGCCGCCTGCAGCACCGCCGCGCGGGTCGCCCACGCCCAGCTGCTGATTTGCCCTACCACCTGCAGCACCTGAGGATCGTCGCGCGGCACGGCGGCATTGCCGTGGCTGTACATACGGGAGCGTTTTTTCACCCCTTCGGCGGCATCGCGTTCTACCGCCAGGCCGATACCCGCCAGCGTCGCCAGTAAGATATGCTGATAGAAGGCGGTCTGGTAGCGAAAGCGCTCGGCAAAATCGTAGACATGTTCCTGCTCAACCTGCGCCTGCCGGAAGCGGGTGGTGCCGCTGCCGGTCAGACGCTGGCCAAAGCCATCCCAGTCGTCCTCTCGCTCCACCCCGCTTTGCCTGGTACTGACCAGCGCTATCACGTCGCCGTTGTTGTCGCTGCGGCGGGCAAAGACGTCAATCCAGTCGGCGTACAGCGTCCCGGTGCTGTAAAACTTCTCGCCGCTGAGCCGCCAGCCGTGCTCGTCCGGCGTCACCTGAGTATTCACCTCCCCAAGCTTTACCGCCCCCGTTTCGGTCCAGCCGCTGCCCACCAGCTCCCCGTCGCGAAAACGCTGGAACCAGCGATCGCGCTGCGCGGAATCGGGCTGATTCAGACGATCCTCAACAAAGGCAAAATGAGCGCGCAGCGCCTGCGGCAGGTTTGAATCAGCCTCGGCCAGCTCAATCAGCAGGGCAATCAGCTGCGGCAGCGACGCGCCCCAGCCGCCCTTTTCCCGCGGAATGCGCAGCGTGCCGAATCCCGCCTCCTTCAGCCAGCGAATCGGCTCCTCGGGCAGAATACGCTGCTGCTCGCGGCTAGCCGCCCCTTGCGCAATGCGCGAGAAAATCGGCCGAAAGGCCGCCGCCAGCTGTTCGTAATCGGTACCGGTAGAAAGTAGTGTCATCATCTGTTCCTTAATGGTGGCTGTCGTCAATGTCGTGACGCGTCGGCTCGTGGCGAACCGCAAGCAGGAAGAAGATCGGAATCAGGGCGGCCAGCGATACCACCCAGAACATTTGCGTGCCGAGGGAGGCCTGCAGCAGCGGCAGCACGAACAGCGCCAGCGCGCTGCCGATCCCGGAGAGCGCCCGGCTGAAGCCGACGCCGGTGGCGCGAATCGAGGTTGGATAGGAGAGCGCCGGATAGATCATCAGCTGCGCGCCGGGGCCAAAGCCCTCGGCAAACAGCCACAGCCCAAGCATCGCAATCGCCAGCACCACGCCGACGGTGGCCTGCGGCTGACCCACCAGAGCAAGCACAATCAGGGCGATAAACTGCAGCGCGAAGCCGGCAATCGCCACGTGGCGCGACGGATATTTCCACGCCAGATGCATTCCCAGCAGACCGCCGGTAAAGGCAAACAGCGCGTTCAGCCCCAGCGAAGCGGAGATGGTTTCAAACACGCCGGCCCCGAGAAACTGCGCGAGGATCGACGGCAGGAAAAAGGCGATGGCGGTGTACTCAAAGGAGATACAGATATTCATCACCCCGGCAACGATGGTGCGCTCGCGGTACGGCTTTTCAAACAGCACGCGGAAGCTCACCTTCGGCGGCGGCGCGGGGCGTTCAGCCGGCGCTTCATGGGCGGCAATGCCGTAAGAGTCGCGCAGAATGCGCACCGCCGAGGCCAGGTCTCCCTGGTTTGCCGCCCACAGCGGCGATTCATTCATAAATTTTCTGCGCACGGCGATAATCAGCAGCGCCGGAACCGCGCCAAACAGCAGCGAGGCGCGCCACAGCCAGTCGAGATGCTCCTTTGGCAGCAGAAAATAGAGGCCGAAGATAATCAGAAAACAGACCGTCGAGGCGGCGTACCACATCGGGCACCAGGCGGCGAGGCGCGAGGCCTTGTTGCCTTTGCCGGTAAAACGAGAGAATTCAGCGAGGTAGGACATGGCGACCGGCAGATCGATACCGACGCCGATGCCCATCAGGAAACGGGCGCCGATCAGCACCCAGACGTTGGGCGCCAGCCCCGCGGCGATAGCCGAGACGACAAAAAACAGCATATCGGCCATAAACACCGAATAGCGGCCATATTTATCCGTTAGCCAGCCGCCGATCAGGTTGCCAAAAATGGTGCCGACCATAATGGATGAGGTGACCAGGCCGGTCAGCAGCGGCGAGAGCTGGAATTCACGCACCACGTCGTCGATGCCGTAGGAGAGCGTGGTTAAATCATAGGCGTCAAGGAAGACGCCGCCGAGAGCGAGGAAGACAATCATCCGCGCATATTTAGCCTGATCCTTGCCCGAATTAATTAGCCGCGCCACATCCCCGACGCTACTCACCGGCGCGGAGGCCACACCGGGATTATCAACAGACAGCGTACTCATGTTTTCACCTTATTATGTTGTGCAGACGATCGCAGTTATAGGCCGACCGCTGATAAAGTGGAACCAACAAATACGCATATAAAAATCAATATATTCAATAAGTTAATTGAATAAAACGGCAAAATCAGGACGAGCTTTCGCTCGTCCTGCGAGTTCGCTCATCAGCGCAGATTATTCGGCGGAAACCGGCACCAGCACGTCTTTCACCAGCGGATCGTCGGTGGTTTTCAGCCAGGTCTGGATCCGCGGGTCGGAAAACGCCTGTTTTAATTTGACGATATTCTCCTGCGACAAATAAGGCGTCCCGATGACCAATTGCGAAGCGAAGGTGCGCGGCGCCGGCGGGAATAAAATGCCTCTGTCACGCGATACTTTTCCGGCATCAAACTGCGAGACATAGCCGATTGCCGCATCCACCGAATTGAGCGCCCGCGGCATGGTTAACAGGTCCAGCTCTTTGAAATTAAACTGATGCGGGTTGCCGACGATATTTTTCAGCTTCGCCGTGCGCGGCTCCACCGCCGGGTCGAGCGTAATCAGGCCGATGCGCTGCAGCAGCCACAGCGCCTGCCCCTGGTTGGCGCCATCATCCGGCACCACGATCGTCGCCCCATTCGGCAGATCCTTAACCGATTTATAGCGATCGGAGTAAATGCCAAAGGCCCACTGGAACACCGGCACCGTGGTGGAAAGCGCGAAGCCGTTAGCGTCCACCACCTGCTTCAGCCACCACTGATGCTGATAGATGGTTCCGGCGTACTCCCCCTGCGCCACCGCGCGATCCGCCTGCACCGGATCCTGTACCCCCACCGCCTCCAGCTTCAGGCCGTAATCCGGCGCGATATGCTCGCCGATGTACTCGATGATCCGCTGCTCGCCGGCCATCGCCGGTTCATAATGAATTTTCAGGGTGGTGCCGAACACCACCTGCTGCGACCGGGCCTCTCCCCGCCACCACCAGAAGGCGACGGCCAGCGCCACAATCACTACCAGCGCCGCCAGCCACGGCCAGCGGCGGGCCTTACGTAACTCAAACTGTTCTGTTGTCATGAAGAGATCCCCTGCGTGTGGCGAAGTTTGTTGACCAGACGGTCACCGAAAAATTGAATCAGCTGGATAGTGGCGATCAGCGCGATAATGGTGGCGATCATGATGTGATTGTCGAAGCGCTGGTAGCCGTACACCACCGCCAGATAGCCGATCCCTCCCGCGCCGATGGTGCCGGCAATGGCGGAATATTCGATCATCGACACCAGGTTGAGCGTCACCGCCGCCACCAGCGCGGGCAGGGCTTCGCTCAGCTGGGCGCTGCGGATAATCTGCCAGCGCGAGCCGCCGCAGACGATCCCCACGGCGGTGACCTCCGCCGGCAGATCGCGCAGCGCGTTTTCCACCAGCCGGCCGAAAAACGGCACCCCGGCGGCGATCATCGGCACCACGGCGGCAGGAATGCCGATCGTTGTCCCGGTGAGCCAGAAGGTGAAGGGAATAATCGCCGCCATCAGCACCAGAAACGGCAGAGAGCGCCCCATATTCACCACCCAGTTCAGCACCCGGTACAGCGCGGCGTGCGGGAACAGGCCCCGCGACGAAGCGTTGAATAGCACCACGCCGACCGCTCCGCCGAGGGTCACCACAAACAGCATCACAATGGCCACCATCAGCCAGGTTTCGCCGTAGGCGGGCAGCAGCAGCGTATGGATCTCGCTCCAGGGGGTATCCTGGCTGATTACCGAAGGTTTCATACCGCCTCCTTGAGTTCCGGCGCGCCGTCAAGCACCTCCGCCGCGATACCAAGCTGCGCCAGCAGCGCCAGCATCCGCGCCGCCGACAGGCGCTCGCCCTGAAAGCGCACCCCCGCCTGCAGCCGTCCCGCCAGCCGGCCGTTGATCACCTCAACGTGGCCGCCGAGCAGGTCGATCTGCAGCGCAAACTGCTGGCTCAGGCGGCTGATCCAGTCGGTGGCCACCGGCACATCCCAGCGATAGCTCAGGCGCAGCAGCAGATCGCTATGGGCCGCCACCGGAGAGAGCGGCAGCAGCTGCTGGCCCAGCAGAGAATCCGGGCGCGCCAGCAGCTCTTTCACCTCGCCGAACTGGAGGATCGCGCCGTCGCGAATTTCAGCGACCGCATCCGCCGCCGCGCGTACCGCGTCCATCTCGTGGGTAATAAGCACGATCGCCAGGCGATACTCATCGCGCAGGCGTTTAAGCAAATTGAGCACCGCGGCGGTGGCCTGCGGGTCCAGCCCGGAGGTGGCCTCGTCCGCCAGCAGCACCGAAGGACGCAGCGCCAGGGCGCGGGCGATGCCGATGCGCTGGCGCTGGCCGCCGGAGAGCTGGGCCGGCCAGGCGTCGGCTTTATCGCTCAGGCCGACGCTTTCCAGCAGTTCGCCAACCCGGGCTTTAACATCCCGCTCCACCACCCCGAGGTACTCCAGCGGCAGGGCGATATTTTGCCAGGCCGTTTTGCGGTTCAGCAGCGCCGAGGACTGGAAAACGGTGCCGATCGCCCGCCGCTCGCGGCGCAGCGCCTCGCCGCTGAGCAGCGACAAATCGTTGCCGTTAACCCGGATGCTGCCGCTGTCGGGGCGCTCCAGCAGGCTGATGCAGCGCGCAAGGGTCGATTTACCCGCGCCGCTTGGCCCCACCACCGCGGTGATGGAGCCGGTCGGCACCCGCAGCGACAGCCCTTTCAGCACCTCGCTGACCCGCCCCCCCGCCGTGCGGTAGCTTTTATGCAGGTCGTCTATCTCAATCATGTCACCTTCTCCCCCGCCCCGGCGTCGATGCGCACGCCGCGCCGGTAGCCGGCTCCCGGATGCGGAGCCACCAGGCGCGGCCCGGCGCCGAACAGTTTTTCGCGCAGCGTGCCTTCGCGGTACTCCTGCTTGAAGACGCCGCGCTTTTGCAGCTCGGGAATAAGCAGATCCACCACATCGCGGAAGGTTTCGTGGGTGACGGCGTAGGCGAGGTTAAAACCATCGACATCGGTCTCCTCGACCCACGACTGCAGCTCGTCGGCCACGGTTTCCGCGCTGCCGACGATCAGCGGGCCGAAGCCGCCAATCCCCACCCAGTCGGCCAGCGCCTGCACCGTCCACTGACGGTCCGGATCGGCGGTGGAAAAGGCCTCGACCGCCGACTGAATGGCGTTGGTATGCAGATATTTCAGCACCTGATCCGGCTGGTACTGGCCGAAGTCGATCCCGGTCCAGCCAGAGATCAGCGCCAGCGCCCCTTCATAGCTGACGTAGGATTTATACTCCTGCCATTTGGCCTGCGCCTCGCGGTCGGTTTCGCCGACGATCACCGTTTGCAGGTTAAAAATCAGGATGCTGCGCGGATCGCGTCCGGCCTCCGCGGCGCGGCGGCGAATGTCGGCCACGGTCTTTTTAAGCAGCGTTTTTGACGGCGCGGCGACAAACACGCACTCGGCGTGCCCGGCGGCAAACTGCTTCCCGCGGCTCGACGCCCCGGCCTGATAGAGCACCGGAGTGCGCTGCGGCGAGGGTTCGCAGAGGTGGATCCCCGGAACCGAGAAGAAGTTGCCCTGGTGGTTGATCGGATGGATTTTCTGCGGATCGCTGAAGATCCCCCGTTCGCGATCGCGCAGCACCGCCCCGTCTTCCCAGCTGCCTTCCAGCAGTTTATAGACCACGTCGAGGTACTCGTCGGCGTAGTCGTAGCGCGCATCGTGATCGGTCTGCGCCTGATGACCAATGTTGCGCGCCCCGCTTTCCAGGTATGAGGTCACGATATTCCAGCCCACCCGGCCTTTGGTCAGATGGTCAAGGGTCGACAGGCGGCGGGCAAACGGATACGGATGCTCAAACGACAGCGATGCGGTCAGGCCAAAGCCGAGGTGCTCCGTCACCAGCGCCATCGGGGTAATCAGCGCCAGCGGATCGTTCACCGGCACCTGCGTTGCCTGGCGAATGGCGGCATCGCCGTTGCCGTTCAGCACGTCGTAGATGCCCAGCACGTCGGCAATAAACAGGCCGTCGAACTTCCCGCGCTCCAGCAGACGCGCGAGGTCAACCCAGTAGTCCAGATCCTTGTACTGCCATGAGCGATCGCGCGGATGGGTCCACAGCCCCGGCGACTGGTGGCCGACGCAGTTCATATCAAAAGCATTAAGACGAATTTCGCGTTGTGATGACATAGCACTTCTCCACGGTGCGTCCCGATCGAGGGGCGCACGCTTAATCATGAATAACGAAAGAACTCTCGATCCCCAGCGTCGCCAGCGCTTCGGCGGCGACCGCGGCGGCATGGTCGGCGACCTGCGGCAGACCCATCAGCTCGCCAAAACGTCCGCGGGCCGCCGGACCGGAAATCAGTACCTTTGGCGTCACCACGCCCTCGCGGCCAATCGCCCGGGAGCGCGAGTCGACGTCGAGCCCGAGCCCGAGCGCGTCGGCGCGGATCAGCCCCTCCTGCGCCAGGTCGCGCAGCAGCGGCTGGCTGTCGATCAGGCCGCCGTGCGCGGGGCCGGTGGTCAGAATCAGGCGATCGACGGTCAGCGATTGAGGGTCGCCGTGGCGCGGACTCAGGGTCAGGGTCAGCCGGCGGGCATCGCCCTCCAGCGCCGTCAGCCTTGCCGCCTGCACCTTCAGGCTGCCGTCGCGCTGCCGCTGGCTAAGCACATCGGCGACCTGCGGGGCGATGCGGTAGCGATGCACATCCCAGTAGCTGCGCAGATGGCGCAGGAAGCGCTGGCGGTCGGCAAAGGTCAGCCCCTGCCAGATGCTCTGCCCCTGGTTACGCACCGCGTCCAGCACCACCTGCCACGGCTGCCCCAGCTCCGCGGCGCGACGGACATCTTCCCGCACCCGCCGCAGCCGCTGACGCAGCGTGCCCTGGCGATAGTCGCCGGGCCACGGCTCGGCAGCGCCGCTGATGTTTCCTCTGGGCAGCAGGCCGTGCCGCGAAAATGCCGTCACCGGACCGCGATGTCCGAGCCGCGACAGGGTGGCGATGGTGTCGGCCATCGTCAAACCGGTACCCATCACCGCCACCCGCGCATCCGGCGCAATGTCGGCAAGCGCGTCCGCACGCCACGGATTGGCAATCAGCGCAGGATGGTCGTGGAAAGGGGCCGCCAGGCGCGGCAGCGCCGGCGGCGGATGGCTCACCGCGAGGATCAGCAGATCGCTTTTCAGCAGCCGGCCGCTGGCGGTGGTGACGCCGCGCGGGTCATAGGCCAGCGCCTGCTCACGCAGGTGGGCCAGCCGTCCCGCGCTCGCCCGCAGCGCATCGGCAAAGCGCTGGCTGACGTAGCGGCCAAACTGGCCGCGCTGCGGATAGAGCGCGCCGTCCTCACGCCGCGCCTGCGGGTCGTCGGCGAATGCCGGCTGGCCGCGATACCAGCGGTCGAAAGCGCCCTCCTCCTCGCCCGCCAGCTGCATCCGCGCGGCGGGGACGTTGATGCGATGGGAGGGCTCGGCGGTGGAGTAGGCCACCCCCGCGCCGGGCACGGCGCGAGGCTCCAGCAGCGTCACCCGCAGCCCGTGCGGGGCCAGGCGCAGAAGCTCAATCGCCACGGCGGCGCCGCTGAACCCGCCGCCGATAATGACCACCTGCGGTTCAGCGCTCATCGGCAATCCCCCTCTGGAGGCAGAAAAGCATGTCCACCTCCCGCTCAGCTGGCGCTGACCTGTTTAACCGGCCGCTTATCGCCGCCGATGGTTTCGCCAAACGGGCCGGTATTCACGCCGCGCGCTTTGGGCAGGGCGTTGCCGGCAAGCGGCAGCAGCGGCATGACCAAATCGGCAAAGCGGTGGGCCTCTTCGAGGTGCGGATAGCCGGAGAAGATAAAGTTGGTGATGCCGAGGGCCTGATATTCGCGAATGCGGTCCGCGACCTGCTGCGGGCTGCCGACCAGCGCCGTACCCGCCCCGCCGCGCACGAGGCCAACGCCCGCCCACAGGTTCGGGGCGATGCGCAGGTTGTCGCGGGAGCCGTTATGCAGGGCGCTCATTCGCGCCTGGCCCGCGGAATCCATGCGGGCAAAGATCTTCTGCGCCTGGGCGATGGTGTCATCATCCAGATGGGCAATCAGACGGTCGGCGGCGGCCCAGGCCTCTTCTTCCGTTTCACGGACGATAACGTGCAGGCGAATGCCGTACTGCAGGGTGCGGCCGCGGGCGGCGGCGCGCTCGCGCACGATGGCCAGCTTCTCCGCCACCAGCTCAGGCGGTTCACCCCAGGTCAGATAGCTATCGATTTGCCCGGCGGCAACGTCAATGGCCTCCTCTGAAGAGCCGCCGAAATAGAGCGGCGGGCCGTTTTCCTGCACCGGCGGGAAGAGAACTTCCGCCCCCTCAACCTGAATATGCTCGCCGTGATAATCCACCTTTTCGCCTTTCAGCAGGCGCGAGTAAACGTCAAGAAATTCACGGGTAACCTGATAGCGCTGGCTATGGTCGAGGAAAATCCCGTCGCCCTTGTTCTCCACCGGATCGCCGCCGGTTACCACGTTGATCAGCAGCCGGCCTTCCGACAGGCGGTCGAGGGTCGCCGCCATGCGCGCCGCCAGCGTCGGCGGCTGCAGTCCCGGACGCACCGCAACCAGATAGCGCAGGCGGCGGGTTAACGGCGCCAGCGCCGAGGCGACCAGCCAGGAGTCTTCGCAGCTTTTGCCGGTCGGGATCAGCACGCCGTAGTAGCCAAGGCTGTCGGCGGCCAGAGCAACCTGTTGTAAGTACGCTAAATCAACGGGGCGTCCGCCTTCGGTGGTGCCCAGATAGCGGCCGTCGCCGTGGGTGGGTAAGAACCAAAACACGTTGATCTTATCGCTAGCTTTCTGCGTCATTATCCATTTCCTATATAACCATATTCGATATTCATCGAAGAGTTGTTTTAATTTGGTTATATGAGTGTTAGCGATAATCGTGCCAATGCGGACAGGAAAATTAAGACAACAAAATCAAATAATTAATAAAATTCTGCGCCCGCCAGGCTGTTGCAAATGCGCCAGCAGATGGGGCGAGGCTGCCGCTTTTGCAACAAAACCACAGAGTTTGCCCGTGTTTACCGCCGCCGACAGAGGATAAGTTCAAGGCGTTATTTAGCGGAGGACTACCATGCTCAATCCTGAACCCCCAGCCGATACCCCGGTGCTGATCGATCCGGCGTCAAAAGCCTTTCAGAACCTGTTGGATAAACTGGCGCCCACGGAGGCCACCGTGCTGATCGTCGGTGAAACCGGCACCGGTAAAGAGGTGGTCGCCCGCTACCTGCATCACCACAGCAGCCGCCGCCAGCAGCCTTTTCTCGCCGTGAACTGCGGCGCGCTCACCGAGAGCCTGGCGGAAGCGGAGCTCTTCGGTCACGAAAAGGGGGCGTTTACCGGCGCGGTGCAGGGGCATCCCGGCTGGTTTGAGGCCGCCGAGGGCGGCACGCTGCTGCTCGATGAGATTGGCGAATTAAGCCTGCCGCTGCAGGTGAAGCTGCTGCGCGTGCTGCAGGAGCGCGAGATTACCCGCGTCGGCTCGCGCAAGGCGATTAAAGTCAACGTGCGGGTCATTGCCGCCACCCACGTAGATTTGGCGCAGGCGATCCGCGAGCGCCGCTTCCGCGAAGACCTCTATTACCGCCTGAATATCGCCATCGTCCCGCTGCCGCCGCTGCGCCAGCGCCGCCAGGATATTCCGCTGCTGGCCAATCATTTCTTATCGCTCTACGCCCGTCGGCTGGGGCGCCCAACCCGCTATCTGGCGCCTGAGGCGTTAGCCCGGCTGATGGACTACCCGTGGCCCGGCAATATCCGCGAGCTTGAAAACACGCTGCATAACGCGGTTCTGCTCAGCAAAGAGGAGGAGATTACGCCCGCACAGCTGCGCCTGACCACGCTGCACGCCGCGCCGCTGACGGCAACGGATATTGAGCTGGACGACTTTATCCACCAGCAGCTCGCCCAGCCCGGCGACGCGCTGTGGGAGCGCATGACCGGCGCGCTGATCCGCGGCGCTATGGCCCATTGCGACGACAATCAAAGCCAGGCGGCCGCGCTGCTGGGGATCAGTCGCCACACCCTGCGTACCCAGCTGGCCAACATCGGCATGATTAAAAGCCGCCGCCGGGTGGAATCGGCTCCGCGCCGGTTAGCCGAAACCGCGTCCGTAGACCGCGAGCTGCGCATCGGCTATCAGCGCTTCGGCAACCTCGGCATTTTAAAGGCCCGGCAGAGCCTCGAGAGCGCCTTCTCCAGCCTTGGCGTCAGCGTGCTGTGGAGCGAATTCCCCGCCGGGCCGCAGCTGCTGCACGCCCTTGCCTGCAATGAGATCGATTTTGGCACCACCGGCGAAGCGCCGCCGGTCTTTGCTCAGGCCAGCAACGCCGAGCTGGTGTACGTCGCGTGGGAGCCGCCGGCGCCGCAAAGCGTGGCGATGGTGGTGCCGCAGCATAGCGATATCCGCGCCCTCAGCGATCTGCGCGGCAAGCGTATTGCGCTGAATAAGGGCTCAAACGTGCACTGGCTGCTGCTGCAGATTCTGGAAGAGGCCGGGCTGAGCCTGAATGACGTGAAGGTGGTCTACATCCCGCCGAAGTACCCTCTCACCGCCAGCGATTATCTGGCGGTCGACGCGTGGATGATGTGGGACCCGCTGCTCAGCGACGCCGAACATACCGGAGAGCTGCGGGTGGTCGCCAGCGGCGAGGGCCGGGTACACAACCATCAGTTCTATCTCTCGCGCCGCGATTACGTCAATCGCAACGGCGACATCATGCAGCGCCTGCTGCACGAGCTGACGCAAACCGGGCAGTTTATCGACCGCCGGCGCGAGGAGGCCGCCGGCCTGCTTGCCGCCGAATTAGGCATTAACGTCGATTCGCTGGCCCTCGCCCTCGCGCGGCGCAGCCATCGCCCACGGATGATGGATCTTAAGGTCATCCGCGCGCAGCAGACCATCGCCGACCGCTTTTATGCCCTCGGACTGATCGGCAAACCGGTTTCCGTGCGCGAAGCCGTTTGGTACGGGGAAGCGGCCCATAGCGACCTGGGCCTGCTGCTGCACGCGGATTAAGCCGCTTTACGAGGCGCGTTCCCGATTATCCCCGTGCCGATAGCCTCCTCCGCACGGCAATGATACCCTTACATTTCTGAGAACATTGGTCGGGCACGGCGCCCGGCCAGGCCGGCCGCTCATCCGCCGGGCTAAATGATAAGGAGAGACCTGTGGCCGTTCATCTGTTAATCGTCGACGCGCTCAATCTGATTCGCCGCATTCACGCGGTGCAGGGTTCGCCCTGCGTTGACACCTGCCTGCACGCGCTGGAGCAGCTGATCGTCCATAGTCAGCCAACGCACGCGGTGGCGGTATTTGATGATGACGATCGCGCCCACAGCTGGCGGCACCAGCGTCTGGCTGAATATAAAGCCGGCCGCGCGCCGATGCCGGAGACGCTGGAGGCCGAAATGCCCGCGCTCCGTGCGGCGTTTGAACAGCGCGGAATACGCTGCTGGGCCTTAGCGGGCAACGAAGCCGACGATCTCGCCGCCACCCTGGCGATGAAGGTGGCCCTGGCCGGGCACCAGGCCACCATCGTCTCCACGGATAAAGGCTACTGCCAGCTGCTTTCGCCCACGGTTCGCATCCGCGACTACTTCCAGAAGCGCTGGCTGGACGCCCCCTTTATTGCCAAAGAGTTTGGCGTGACCCCGCAGCAGCTGCCTGACTACTGGGGCCTGGCGGGCATTAGCAGCTCGAAGGTACCGGGCGTGGCGGGTATCGGCCCTAAAAGCGCCGCCCAGCTGTTAACTGAGTTTACCGATCTGGAGGGGATTTACGCCCGTCTCGACGAGGTCGCGGAGAAGTGGCGCAAGAAGCTGGAAGAGCATAAAGAGATGGCGTTCACCTGCCGCGAAATCGCCCGTCTGCAGACCGATTTACAGCTCGACGGCAACCTGCAGCAGCTGCGGCTGACGGCGTAGTCGGTGTCGCTGGCATAGTCGGTATAGCTGGCGGCCGAGGTTCAGCCAGAAAGGGCGATAGCCAGCATCGCCCTTGCCCCCGGCAGCGTTTACCAGGCGGAGTGGTAAAGCTCGATAATCTCCGTCAGGCTGGCTTCCCGCGGGTTGCCGCCGGTGCAAACGTCGTCAAACGCCGCCTGCGCCAGCGCCGGAATATCCTCTTTACGTACCCCGACATCGCGCAGATGCGGCGGGATCCCCACGTCACGATTGAGTTTACACACCGCCTCTACCGCCGCCTGGCGTACCTCCTCTTCGCTTCTGCCTTCAACTTTCTCGCCCATAGCCCGGGCGATATCGGCAAACTTGCCTCCGCAGTACGCGGCGTTATAGCGCATCACGTGGGGCAGCAGAATGGCGTTGGCCACGCCGTGCGGCGTGTTGTAAAACGCGCCTAAAGGATGCGCCATGCCGTGCACCAGCCCGAGGCCGACGTTGGAAAAACCCATCCCGGCAATATACTGCCCCAGCGCCATCGCCTCACCGGACCGGCTCTCGCCGGCCACCGATCCGCGCAGCGCGCCGGCAATAATCTCTATCGCCTTCAGGTGCAGGGCGTCGGTTAACGCCCAGGCCGCCCGCGTAACGTAGCCTTCGATGGCGTGGGTCAGCGCGTCGACGCCGGTGGCGGCTTTCAGCGCCGGCGGCATCCCGTCCATCATATCGGCATCGATAAACGCCGCCTGGGGGATATCGTGCGGATCGACGCAGACAAATTTACGCCGCTTTTCCTCATCGGTGATCACGTAGTTGATCGTCACCTCCGCCGCGGTTCCGGCGGTGGTCGGAATGGCCATAATCGGTACGCTCGGGGCGCGGGTTGCCGATAGCCCTTCCAGGCTACGAACGTCGGCAAACTCAGGGTTAGCGCTGATAATCCCCACCGCCTTACAGGTATCCTGCGGCGAGCCGCCGCCAATGGCGATCAGGTAGTCCGCCCCGCTCTGCTGAAAAACCCGCAGCCCCTCCTGTACAACCGCAATCGTCGGATTCGGGATCACGGCGGAAAAGATCTCCCACGCCAGACCGGCGGCATCCATCCTGTCGGTGACCTTGCTAACCGCACCGCACTGAACCAGCGTCTTATCAGTGACAATCAGCGCCTTACGATAGCCGCGACGCTTCACTTCGTCGGATAATGCCGCTATCGCCCCTCGGCCAAACCACGCCGTTTCGTTCAAAATCATTCTGTTCGCCATTGCCCGTCTCCTGTTTGTCGTGCGGGATCACTCTTCGATACGTAGCCCATAGGTTTTGAATTTTTCCAGCACGATGGCTATCGCTTCGTCATCCAGTACCGGCACGGGATCGATAATCGCCAGCGTGCTGAGGTACAGCTGGGCCAGCACCTCCACCTCATGCGCCAGCCACAGCGCTTTTTCCAGACTCTCTTCACAGGCAATCAGCCCGTGATGCTGCAGCAGGGTCGCCTTGCGGTTTTTTAGCGCGACGGCCACATATTCGGAGAGCTCGCGCGTTCCGAAGGTGGCGTAGGGCGCGCAGGGGATGGAGTTGCCGCCGGCGGCGGCAATCATGTAGTGGATCGCCGGAATGGGCCGGTTAAGGATCGACACCGCGGTACAGTGCACCGCGTGGTTATGGACCACCGCCTGCGCGTCGGGGCGGGTCTGGTAGGCCGCCATATGGAAACGCCACTCGCTTGACGGCAGCTTGCCCTGCTCATGCTGGCCGTTGGCGTCAATCCATACGATGTGGGATTCGGTGAGCTTTTCGTACGGGATGCCCGTCGGCGTAATCAGCATGCCGCCTTCATAGCGCACGCTCACGTTGCCTGCGGTCCCCTGATTCAGCCCCAGCCGGGTCATTTCCAGGCAGGTATCAATAATCTGCCGCGCCAGCGTATTTCGTTCCATTCTTTACCTCTCTCAGCGTTTCAAAACAGACCAACAGAATCCTCACTTAACATCATCCCGGCTCTGTCGAATTAATTGGATATTTACTTACCATCATCATATTGAATAACCAGAATGGAATTGATATCAGCGTATTCTGTGACCGCCATCAATTAATCTCCGCGAATAAATAAAGCGCCGGTTACTTTCACTAAAGAAAACTGCCCGTTATTATTTTTCTTTTTTAAAACGGGCATTTCCCTCCGCCTTTAACAATTGCCCGTTTGCGCCGCAATAAATTAAATCGGGCAGCGCCGCTGTGGCTTTTAAATTAAATAATCTCAAACGGTCATTGTTTTAGATAAATTAAAGTGATGCTAATCACATAAAGCCATAGTCTTCGGGCCAAATGTGACCGCCATCATATTAAAAGGCGTTGTTTATTTGAAAATGAATTCATGAGTTCATCCATGAGAGCATTTTATTCGCTGCCGCTTAATCGGAACTCACCTTGTTTTGCCGGCTGGAGAGAGTTGCCAGCCGCACTCTAAAGATGCTGGACACGCTTCTGAACTGATGAGGATGCTATGGGAAACACAACAATACAAACGCAGAGTTTTCGTGCGATAGATGTCGGCCAAAGTAAGCGCTATATTATTCCATTCGCCCTGCTGTGCTCGCTATTTTTCCTGTGGGCCGTTGCCAATAATTTAAATGACATTTTGCTGCCGCAATTCCAGCAGGCTTTTACCTTAACTAATTTTCAGGCCGGGCTGATTCAATCAGCATTTTATTTTGGCTACTTCGTCATTCCCGTTCCCGCCGGGATCCTGATGAAAAAGCTCAGCTATAAAGCCGGGATAATTACCGGGCTATTCCTTTACGCACTCGGCGCCGCCTTATTCTGGCCAGCTGCGGAAATAATGAATTACACTTTATTCCTGATTGGCCTTTTTATTATTGCCGCCGGTCTGGGATGTCTTGAAACCGCCGCCAACCCTTTCGTTACGGTCCTTGGCCCGGAAAGCGGCGGTCATTTCCGCCTCAACCTGGCACAAACCTTTAACTCCTTTGGCGCCATTATTGCCGTCGTCTTTGGGCAAAGTCTTATTTTGTCTAACGTGCCGCATCAATCTCAGGAAGTGCTCGATAAAATGGCGCCCGAGCAGCTCAGCGCCTATAAGCACAGCCTGGTGTTATCGGTTCAGACGCCGTATATGATTATCGTGGCGATCGTGCTGCTGGTTGCCGTGCTGATCGCGCTGACAAAGTTCCCTTCTCTGCAAAGCGACGACCACGGAGATAGCGCCCAGAGCTCCTTGACCGCCTCCTTCTCCAGGCTGGTGCGCATTCGCCACTGGCGCTGGGCGGTTCTGGCGCAGTTCTGCTACGTTGGCGCGCAAACGGCCTGCTGGAGCTATTTGATTCGCTATGCTATCGAAGAGATCCCCGGCATGACGCCCGGCTTCGCCGCGAACTACCTGACCGGCACTATGGTCTGCTTCTTCATCGGCCGCTTTAGCGGCACCTGGCTCATCAGCCGCTTTGCCCCGCATAAAGTGCTCGCCGCCTACGCCCTGCTGTCGATGGCGCTGTGCCTGATTTCCGCGCTCAGCGGCGGGCATATCGGCCTGCTGGCGCTAACCCTGTGCAGCGCGTTTATGTCGATTCAGTACCCCACCATTTTCTCTCTGGGGATCAAAAATCTGGGGCAGGACACTAAATACGGTTCGTCGTTTATCGTCATGACCATTATCGGCGGCGGGATCGTCACGCCGGTCATGGGATTTGTCAGCGATGCGGCGGGCAATATTCCGACCGCCGAACTGGTCCCGACGCTGTGCTTCGCCATCATCTTTATTTTTGCCCGTTTCCGTTCACAAACGGCAACAAACTGAACATTTTCCGAATAACGTGAGGAGTCTGGAATGAAAAAAATCAGCTTACCGAAAATAGGCATTCGCCCGGTCATTGACGGACGTCGCATGGGCGTACGCGAATCGCTGGAAGAGCAAACCATGAATATGGCGCAGGCCACCGCCGCGCTGATCGGCGAGAAGCTTCGCCACGCCTGCGGCGCGCAGATCGAGTGCGTCATTGCGGATACCTGCATCGCCGGTATGGCGGAGTCGGCGGCCTGCGAAGAGAAATTTAGTCACCACAACGTCGGCGTGACCATTACCGTCACCCCCTGCTGGTGCTACGGCAGCGAAACCATCGATATGGACCCGATGCGCCCGAAAGCCATCTGGGGCTTCAACGGCACCGAGCGTCCGGGAGCGGTCTATCTCGCCGCCGCGCTGGCCGCCCACAGCCAGAAGGGCATTCCGGCCTTCTCGATCTATGGTCACGACGTTCAGGACGCGGACGACAGCTCGATCCCTGCGGACGTCGAAGAAAAGCTGCTGCGCTTCGCCCGCGCCGGGCTGGCGGTTGCCGCCATGAAGGGCAAAAGCTACCTCTCCGTCGGCGGCGTATCCATGGGGATTGCCGGCTCCATCGTCGATCATAACTTCTTCGAATCCTGGCTAGGCATGAAGGTGCAGGCGGTCGATATGACCGAGCTGCGTCGGCGCATCGACCAGAAAATCTATGATGAGGTGGAGCTGGAAATGGCGCTGGCGTGGGCGGATAAAAACTTCCGCTACGGTGAGGATCAGAACGCCAGGCAGTACAAACGCAATGCGGAGCAGAGCCGGGCCGTCCTGAAAGAGAGCCTGCTGATGGCGATCTGTATCCGCGACATGATGCAGGGCAACGCGAAGCTGGCGGAGAAGGGCCTGGTAGAAGAGTCGCTGGGCTATAACGCCATTGCCGCCGGTTTTCAGGGCCAGCGCCACTGGACCGATCAATACCCGAACGGCGATACCGCCGAAGCGCTGCTGAACAGCTCGTTTGACTGGCACGGGGTGCGCGAGCCGCTGGTTGTCGCGACCGAAAATGACAGCCTCAACGGGGTGGCAATGCTGCTGGGCCATCAGCTCACCGGCACCGCCCAGGTATTTGCCGACGTCCGGACCTACTGGTCGCCGGATGCGGTCGAACGGGTGACGGGCCAGCCGCTTACCGGGCTGGCGGAACACGGCATTATCCACCTGATCAACTCTGGTTCCGCGGCGCTGGACGGCTCCTGTAAACAGCGCGATGCCGAGGGCAATCCGACCATGAAACCGCACTGGGAAATCTCGCAGCAGGAGGCCGACGCCTGCCTCGCGGCCACCGAGTGGTGCCCGGCGATCCACGAGTATTTCCGCGGCGGCGGCTTCTCCTCGCGCTTCCTCACCGAAGGCGGCGTCCCCTTTACCATGACCCGGGTGAACATCATTAAAGGCCTCGGGCCGGTCCTGCAAATCGCCGAAGGCTGGAGCGTCGAGCTGCCGAAAGAGATGCACGACCAGCTGGACGCTCGCACCAACTCCACCTGGCCAACCACCTGGTTTGCGCCGCGTCTGACCGGCAAGGGCCCGTTCTCCGACGTCTATTCGGTGATGGCGAACTGGGGGGCAAACCACGGCGTGCTGACCATTGGCCACGTCGGCGCGGACTTTATCACCCTCGCCTCCATGCTGCGTATTCCGGTCTGCATGCATAACGTGGAAGAGGCGAAAATCTATCGCCCTTCAACCTGGTCTGCGCACGGTATGGATACTGAAGGTCAGGACTACCGCGCCTGCCAGAACTATGGCCCGCTGTACAAACGTTAATACGTTTCCGCCCTTTCATCGCGAAAGGGCTTTTTTTGTTTCAGGAGCAATGATGAAACAAGACGTTATTCTGGTCCTCGACTGCGGGGCAACCAACGTCCGGGCCATCGCTGTCGATCGGCAGGGGAAGATTGTCGCCCGCGCATCGACCCCCAACGCCAGCGATGCCGCTGCGGAAAACGGCGCCTGGCACCAGTGGTCTCTGGAAGCGATCCTGCAGCGCTTCGCCAGCTGCTGTCAGACGCTCGCGGCGGAGCTCGCCGCCTGCCGCATTCGCGGTATTACGGTCACCACCTTTGGCGTGGACGGCGCGCTGGTCGATGAGCGCGGCGCCCTGCTCTACCCGACGATCAGCTGGAAATGCCCGCGCACCGCGGCGGTGATGCGCGACATCGGTCGAATAATGCCGGCGCAGCGGCTGCAGGAAATCTCCGGCGTCGGGGCCTTCAGCTTCAATACCTTATATAAGCTGGTGTGGCTGAAAGAGAACCACCCGCAGCTGCTGGAAAAGGCGCATGCCTGGCTGTTTATCTCATCGCTTATCAACCACCGCTTAACCGGCGAATTCACCACCGATATCACTATGGCGGGTACCGGCCAGATGCTGGATATTCACCGGCGGGAGTTTAGCCCCGAGATCCTGCAGGCCGCGGGGATCCCGCGCCGGCTGTTCCCTACGCTGGTGGAAGCGGGAGAGAAGATCGGCACCCTCCAGCCCGATGCCGCCGCGCTGCTGCAGCTCCCCGCGGGGATACCGGTATTCTCCGCCGGGCACGATACGCAGTTTGCGCTGTTTGGCGCCGGAGCGCAGCAGAATGAACCGGTACTCTCGTCCGGCACCTGGGAAATTCTGATGGTGCGCAGCGCCGAGGTTAACACCCCGCTGCTGAGTCAGTACCCCGGCTCAACCTGCGAGCTGGACAGCCAGCCCGGACTGACCAACCCCGGGATGCAGTGGCTGGCGTCCGGCGTGCTGGAGTGGGTGCGCCAGCTGCTATGGACGCCGGAGACGCCGTGGCAAACGCTGATTGAGGAAGCGCGCCTCATTCCCGCCGGAGCCGAAGGCGTGAAGATGCAGTGCGATCTGCTGGCCTGTCAAGACGCAGGCTGGCAGGGCGTAACGCTGAATACCACCCGCGCGCACTTTTATCGCGCCGCGCTGGAGGGCTTGACCGCCCAGCTGCAGAGCCACCTGCGCACCCTGGAGAAAATCGGCGGCTTTAAGGCCAGCGAACTTCTGCTGGTGGGCGGCGGTAGCCGCAACGCGCTGTGGAATCAAATAAAAGCCAACGCGCTCGATATGCCGGTTAAGGTTCTGGACGACGCTGAAACGACCGTTGCCGGCGCGGCGATGTACGGCTGGTTTGGCGCGGGCGAGTTTGCCAGCCCGGAGCAGGCCAGAGCCGAGGTGCGCTACCAGTACCGCTACTTTTATCCACAAACCGAACCTGAACTGATAGATGAGGTATGACATGCTAAAAACGATCTCGCCACTCATCTCCCCCGAGCTGCTTAAGATCCTGGCCGAGATGGGCCACGGGGATGAAATTATTTTTTCCGACGCCCACTTCCCGGCCCACAGTATGGGGCCGCAGGTCATTCGCGCCGACGGCCTGCAGGTCAGCGACCTCCTGCAGGCGATCGCGCCGCTGTTTGAACTCGACGGCTACGCGCCGCCGCTGGTGATGATGGCGGCGGTGGCGGGCGACGCGCTCGATCCCGGCGTTGAGCAACGCTATCGCGATGCGCTCTCCCGGGAGTCGCCCTGTCCGGAAATCACCCGCATCGATCGCTTTGCGTTCTACGAGCGGGCGCAAAAAGCCTTTGCGATCGTTATCACAGGGGAGCGCGCGAAGTACGGGAATATTCTTTTAAAAAAAGGAGTAACGCCGTAATCTCATGCCGGAGCGCCCGCCTGATGCGGGCGTTTATTGACTGACAGGGTGAGAGAAAATGAAAGCGGCACGCCAGCAGGCGATCATAGACCTGCTGATCAACCATAGCAGCCTGACGACTGAAGCCCTATCGCTGCAGCTCGCGGTCAGTAAAGAGACGATTCGTCGCGACCTCAGCGAACTGCAGTCGCAGGGCAAAGTGCTGCGTAACCACGGACGCGTCAAGATCATCCACCGGCAGAGCCAGGACAGCGGCGATCCGTTTCATATCCGCCTCAAAAGCCACTATGCTCACAAAGCCGATATCGCCCGCGAGGCCCTTGCCTGGATAGAAGAAGGGATGGTTATCGCCCTCGATGCCAGCTCCACCTGCTGGTATCTGGCCCGTCAGCTCCCCGACGTCAACCTTCGCGTGTTTACCAACAGCCAGCCCATCTGCCAGGAGCTCAGCAAGCGCGAGCACATCCAGCTCACCTGCTCGGGCGGCACCCTGCAGCGTAAATACGGCTGCTACGTGAGCGCTTCGCTTATCCCGCAGCTCAGGTCCCTGGAGATCGATCTGTTCGTTTTTTCCTGCGAAGGCATCGATAGCAACGGCGCGCTTTGGGATTCAAATACGGTTAACGCCGAGTTCAAATCCCTGCTGCTCAAGCGCGCGGCGCAGTCTTTACTGCTGATCGATAAGAGTAAGTTTAATCGCTCGGGCGAGGCCAGCATTGGCCATCTCGATGACGTGACGCACATCATTTCTGATGAGCCCATCGCGGCGAAATAGCCGGCAGGAGAAGGGAGAAGAGAGCCCGGATAACGGCGCCGCTATCCGGGATACGACGACAAATTAGCGTTCGTCGCGACGACCGCCAACCGCAGCCCACAGGCGGCGAATATGAACGGTCACTTCTTCGCGATCGTGATACAGCTGGCGCGCCTGAATCTGCGCGTTAATGCCGTGCTCATCCAGCTGCTCCTGGATGTAGGCCAGATTGCGCGACAGCTCTTCATAGCGCTTTTTCATCGGCAGCTTCAGGTTGAAGATAGTCTCGCGGCACCAGCCGTTGACCAGCCACTGCGCCATCAGCGCCGCAACCTTAGCCGGTTTTTCCACCATGTCGCACACCATCCACGAGATGTTGTTACGGGTCGGACGGTAGCGGAAGCCGTCTTCGCGCAGCCAGGTCACCTGCCCGGTATCCATCAGGCTCTGCGCCATCGGGCCGTTATCGACCGACGAAACCCACATGTTGCGTTTCACCAGCTGATAGGTCCAGCCGCCGGGACAGGCGCCAAGATCCACCGCATACATGCCGTTGCCCAGGCGCTCGTCCCACTCATCGGCCGGGATAAAGACGTGGAACGCCTCCTCCAGCTTAAGCGTAGAGCGGCTCGGCGCATCGGCAGGGAATTTAAGCCGCGGGATCCCCATATAGAACGGAGAGTTGTTGTTGGAGTAAGAGTAGCCGGTATAGCAGCAGCCCGGGGCGATAAAGAACACGTGCACCACCGGACGCTTCGACGTTTCGTAGCTGGTCAGCACGCCCGCTTCACGCAGGGCCGCGCGCAGCGGAACCGTAAACTTACGGCAGAACTTCATCAGCTCTTTGCTTTCATTGGTATCGGCAACTTCCACCCGCAGGTCGCCGCCCTTCTCCACTACGCCCTGCAGCATGCCGACAATCGGCGTGATGCGATCTTCCGGCGGCAGGTCGCGAAGCAGCTCGCCCACCACAAACATCTGGCGGGCAAAAACCAGCGAGCTGAACGGCAGCTCGCGCGCCAGCTTGTCGCCATCTTCCATCTGATAGCATTCAAAAACCACGTACCCGGCGTTATCTTTAACGCGGGCAAAACCAAACACCTCAAGGCGGGATGCCTTATCGGTAATTTCTGCTGCGCACTCCTTCTCAAACCCGGGGCGACAATAGAGGACAACCTTATTCATGAACAACGCCCTTACGTTTCAGACGAATTGCACCAATTAACATTAAGACCCAGCCGGCGAGGAAGCTGACGCCCCCCACCGGCGTAACGAACGCCCACAGGCGTAAATGCGACAGCGCCAGGCAGTAAAGGCTGCCGCTGAATAAAACGGTACCCAGCGCCATAAAGACGCTGCTCCAGTAAAACCAGATGCTGATGCGGCGCTGCATCGCCACCGCCAGGCCAAAAATGGCCAGCGTATGGAAGGCCTGGTACTCAAGGCCGGTATGGATCCAGCCCATTTCCGCAACGCCCAGCGACCGGCTTAACACGTGCGCGCCGAAGGCGCCCAGAGCAACAAAGATAAAACCGCTTATCGCGGCGAATATCAGCATAAAACGGCTGGTCATGTTATTACCCTACAATCATTTATTGTTCGTAACGAAAGCGAAATTTTTCTTGTTCACTCGCCGCTTTCGCCAGTATCCACTGCCGGAAGGCGGCTATTTTACCCAGTTCAGCCTGACTGTCATGACAAACCAGATAAAAGGCATTTTTACTGACCAGAACATCATTAAACGGACAGACCAGGCGGCCGGCCTCGATTTCGGACTGGGACATCACGTTATTGGCGAGCGCGACCCCCTGCCCGTGAATTGCCGCCTGCAGCACCATTGCGCTGTGGCTGAAAATCGGCCCCTGCTGGACGTTAATATGGCTTAGACCCAGCTGGCGGGTATAAGTTTGCCAGTCGCGACGGGAAGCATCGTGTAATAGCGTATGTTGCGCCAGATCCGCAGGCGTTTTCAACGCTTTGTCGCCGGTCAGCAGCACCGGGGAGCAAACCGGCAGCAAATACTCGGCGTACAATTTTTCGACGCGCAGTCCCGGCCAGTTGCCGCGACCGTAGAAAATCGCCACGTCAACGTCATCCGCCAGCTTATCCTCCTGACGGTCCACCGCCTGGATTCTGACGTCGATTCCCGGATAAGCTGAGTTAAAGCTTGAAAGGCGCGGGACCAGCCACTGAATCGCAAAACTGGGCAACAGGCTGACCGTTAACGCCCCTTTTGCGCTACGCGCCTGCAGTTTACGCGTCGCTTCCGTCAGCTGCGAAAAAATATCTTTAATATCCTGAAAATAGCTCTGACCTTCTTCCGTCAGCAGCAGCGATCGATTGCGCCGCCGAAACAGCTTCAGCCCAAGAAAGTCCTCTAGTGACTTGATTTGGTGACTTACTGCGGCCTGGGTCACAAAAAGCTCATCGGCTGCGCGAGTGAAGCTTAAATGACGTGCGGCTGCATCAAAAACACGTAATGCATTCAGAGGTGGTAATCGCTTTGACATGGTTATTCTGGCTTAGATGTTAAGGCAATTTAACAAACAGGAAACAACAGTTAACCTATTAGTTTTTTTTATCTGAGACATTATAATTTGTCCGTTGAGGTTCTACCAGCAAATACCTATAGTGGCCGCACTTCCTGAGCCGGAACGAAGAGCTTTTTTTGGAATGCGTGTTCCAACAAGCTTTTGGCTTACGGTTGTGATGTTGTGTTGTTGTGTTTGCAATTGGTCTGTCTTTGCGGACCACGGTGGCTAAGCTACCCCCTTTTCACTTCCTGTACATTTACCCTGTCTGTCCATAGTGATTTAATGTAGCACCGCAATGCGCGGTGCTTTTTTTTGCCCTGAATTTCCCCTCTCTTCCTTATCCCGTGCTTGTCAGCCTTGCCCTGACGGATAAATTGCGCGACGATCGTCGTATTGCAACGAGGAGTTCCATGAACGCATTCAATCCCGCTCAGTTTCGCGCGCAGTTTCCTGCTCTGGCCGATGCCGGCGTTTACCTTGATAGCGCGGCGACGGCGCTAAAGCCGCTGGCCGCCATTGATGCCAGCGATCGGTTCTATCGCCTCAGCGCCGGCAACGTGCACCGCAGCCAGTTTGCCGCCGCCCGGCGTCTGACCGAACGTTATGAAGACGCCCGCGAGCGCGTCGCGGCGCTGCTAAACGCGCCGTCTGGCAAAGATATCGTCTGGACCAGCGGCACCACCGAGGCCATTAACATGGTGGCGCAAAGCTACGTTCGCCCGCGCCTGCGGCCCGGCGACGAAATCATCGTCAGCGAAGCGGAGCATCACGCCAATCTGGTTCCCTGGCTGATGGTGGCGGAGCAGACCGGCGCCCGGGTGGTGAAGCTGCCCATCGGCGCCGATCGCCTGCCTGACGTCGCGAGCCTGCCCTCCCTTATTACGCCGCGTAGCCGGGTGCTGGCCATTGGCCAGATGTCGAACGTAACCGGCGGCTGCCCGGACCTGGCGCTGGCGATCCGCCTCGCGCATGAAGCCGGAATGGTGGTGATGGTCGATGGCGCGCAGGGCGCGGTGCATTTCCCGGCCGACGTTCAGGCGCTGGATATCGACTTTTACGCCTTCTCAGGCCATAAGCTGTACGGCCCGACGGGGATTGGCGCGTTGTACGGTAAAAGCGAGCTGCTGAACGCCATGTCGCCGTGGCTCGGCGGCGGTAAAATGATTACCGAAGTCACGTTCGAGGGTTTTAAAACCCAGCCCGTGCCCTATCGACTGGAAGCCGGCACGCCAAACGTCGCCGGGGTCATTGGTCTGAGCGCGACGCTGGAGTGGCTGCAGGAGACGGATATCGCCCAGGCCGAAAGCTGGAGCCGCAGCCTGGCGACGCTGGCTGAAGACGAGCTGACCAAGCGTCCGGGCTTTCGCTCCTTCCGCTGTCAGAGCTCAAGCCTGCTGGCATTTGATTTCGCCGGCGTTCACCACAGCGATATGGTGACGCTGCTGGCGGAGTCCGGCATCGCGCTTCGCGCCGGGCAGCACTGCGCCCAGCCGCTGCTGGCGGCGCTTGGCGTCAGCGGAACCCTGCGCGCCTCGTTTGCGCCTTATAATACCCAGGATGATGTTTACGCGCTGGTGCATGCCGTTGACCGCGCTCTGGAAATTTTGGTGGACTAATGACGACTCCCGATCCGCAGAACCATCCGTTTGGCACCGCCATCACTGAAGCGACGCTGCGGCAAACCTTCGTCCCGCTGAGCCAGTGGGAAGATAAGTACCGCCAGCTGATCCTGTTAGGCAAAAAGCTGCCGCCGCTGGCGGACGAGGCGAAAGCCCGCACGACGGAGATTGCCGGCTGTGAAAACCGCGTCTGGCTGGGGCATACCCTGCGCGACGGTCGGCTGCATTTCTTCGGCGACAGCGAGGGGCGGATCGTTCGCGGCCTGCTGGCCGTGCTGCTGACCGCCGTTGAGGGGAAAAGCGCCGCCGAGCTGCTGGACCACGATCCGCTGGCGCTGTTCGATGAGCTGGGGCTGCGTGCGCAGCTGAGCGCCTCTCGCGGCCAGGGACTCGCCGCGCTGGGCGCAGCGGTGCTCGCCGCGGCCCGCGAGGCTTAATCTGGAATAAGAACGGCGCTTAGCCCTGACGCCCGGCTTTCGCCAGCATCTTCTTCAGCGCATGGGATACGGCGACAAAGCCAAAGGTGGCGGTAACCATCGTTGCCGCCCCAAAGCCCGACGCGCAGTCCATCCGCTTAGGTCCTTCCGCGCTGCTTTTCATGGCGCATACGCTGCCGTCAGCCTGCGGATAAACCAGCGCCTCGGTCGAGAACACGCAGTCGATGCCGAGCTTACCCTTACTATTTTTCACCACCCCGAACTGGCCCTTCAGGCGCTCGCGCAGCTTCGCCGCCAGCGGGTCCTGGATGGTTTTCGCCAGGTCAGCCACCTGAATCTGCGTTGGGTCAATTTGCCCGCCCGCGCCGCCGGTGGTCACCAGCGGCACCTTATAGCGGCGGCAGTACGCAATTAACGCCGCCTTTGGCCGCACGCTATCTATAGCATCAATCACGTAGCTGAAGCCCGCGCCCATATATTCGGCCACATTTTCCGGCGTCACAAAGTCATCAATTACCGTAACCTGACATTCAGGGTTGATCAGCCGGATACGCTCCGCCATTACCTCGGCTTTCGCCAGCCCGACGTTGCCGCCCAGCGCATGAATCTGCCGGTTGGTGTTGGTGACGCAGACGTCGTCCATATCGATAAGGGTAATGGTGCCGATCCCGGTTCTTGCCAGCGCCTCCGCAGCCCAGGAGCCGACGCCGCCGATGCCCACGACGCAGACATGCGCGTCGGCAAAGCACTGCAGCGCTTTTTCACCATATAAACGCGCCGTACCGCCGAAACGCTGGCGCCAGGCGTCGCTAATTACAACAGACATAAAACCTCAGAATAAAATGGCCGCTTCCCCGACACGCCCATGCCGCCGGGGAAGCGGAAACAAGAGCGTTAGCCGCTAAAGACGTTGCCAGCACCCGGCGCGTTTTTCAGCACCCAGACGCGACCATAGTGGTTATACCAGCCCGCACGATGCCCGGCATCCGCGCCGATACCTTGATAGATATCGAAGTGCTGGCCTTTAATCGCGCCGCCGACGTCCAGGGCAACCATCAGACGCAGCTCATACTGACCGTTAAACTTGCCTTTATTATCCAGCAGCGGTACTTCCGCCAGCAGGGTGGTACCCGGCGGGATAATGCTGCGGTCAGAGGCGACCGACGCGCGGCCAATCAACGGCACCGCGCTGGCGCCTTTCACCGGGGCGAAGGATTGCGGTTTAAAGAAGACAAAAGAAGGGTTCTCTTCGAGCAGCGCACGAACTTCAGCTTCGCTATGGGTTTCCCCCCATTCGCGGATCGCCTGCATCGACATATCTTCTTTCTTCACTTCGCCGCGATCGATAAGCACCTTGCCGATGCTGCGATACGACCAGCCGTTCTTCCCGGCATAGCTAAAGAAGTTCAGCGGCGAGCCGTCGCCAAAATCGATATAGCCGCTGCCCTGGACATCCATAATGAAGTTGTCCATCAGCGAATTGCTGTAGGCCAGGATATAGCTGTCGCTCAGCCCACCGGCGTAGATGCTGGCGCGAGACGGAAGCTTGCCGCGCTTCGGCGGCATGCGATAAATGGGGTACTGGAACTCACCCTGACGGGTGTGGCGCGCCTGCACCACCGGGGTGTAGTAGCCGGTAAACTGAACGTTGCCGTAGCTATCGGCGCCCTGCATCTGCCAGGCGTCAATCCCGTACTGGCTCAGCGTGCGGGTATCGCCACCGGCGCTTAGCCACTGCTGCAGGGAGTTATAGACGTTGCTCTGGCTATTATAGAGGCGCGGAGAGGCGCTGCGGATCTGCCTGACCTGTTCGGAGAAGTCGCCAGCGTTAATCGGCGTGCCGACCGCATCAGGCTGGTTAACCAGTGAAAACGGCTGGGTAAGCTTTCCTTCATTATACTGCTGACCGCGATCGGTCGGTTTCGAGGAACAGCCGGCGAGCATCGCCAGCATTGCTCCGGTTGCAACATACTTTGCCCAACATCCTTTCATGGTATCTCTTCTTTTGCTGCTTAGTACCGGTTGGTGATGAGGGAAGATAACAAACCGCCAGGGCTATTGAAATGCGATAAAGCAGCACAAATACAAAATCGGCTAAAAAACGCGCTAAAAACGGTTCTTTCTACATCATTCATTACAAAATTATCGATTTAGCTGAAAAAGGGTTGCATCAAAACGTTAGCAGAGTATAGTGCGCATCCACGGACGCGGGGTGGAGCAGCCTGGTAGCTCGTCGGGCTCATAACCCGAAGGTCGTCGGTTCAAATCCGGCCCCCGCAACCAATTAAAATCAGAGAAGTAAGCTTTACTCGATGGAAGAGTAAAGACGGACGCGGGGTGGAGCAGCCTGGTAGCTCGTCGGGCTCATAACCCGAAGGTCGTCGGTTCAAATCCGGCCCCCGCAACCAATTAAAATCTGATGCAAAGTTTACTCGATGAAGAGTAAAGACGGACGCGGGGTGGAGCAGCCTGGTAGCTCGTCGGGCTCATAACCCGAAGGTCGTCGGTTCAAATCCGGCCCCCGCAACCAACACAATAAACACCCTTCCGGGTGTTTTTTTGTTTCTGCGCTTCCTTGCGCACGCGCCTAATGCTGCGGCAGGACGATATTGCTGGCAGCCAGCTGGCCCATGTCGCGATACATGGCGCAGGCGGCCTCAACAATCGGCATCGCCAGCGCCGCGCCGCTGCCTTCACCTAAACGCATCCCCATATTCAGATACGGCTCCATCTCCAGATGCGCCAGCGCAATCCGCGCGCCCTTCTCCGCCGAATAGTGCGACGGGATCAGGTACGGCTTAATTTCCGGCGCTAACCGGCACGCCGCCAGCGCCGCGGAGTATGAGAGAAAGCCGTCCAGCAGCACCGGCAATCCGCAGGATGCCGCCCCGAGCATCACGCCGGCCATTCCCACCAGATCGAAACCGCCAATTTTTGCCAGCACGTCGATTCCGTCGTGCGGATCAGGCCGGTTGACGGCAATCGCCCGCCGCACCACCGCCACCTTATTGCCCACCTTTGCCAGCGGCAGGTTGGCCCCAATCCCCACCACCTCTTCGGCATCGCTGCCGCTCAGCACGCTAACGATCGCCGCCGCGGGGGTCGTGTTAGCCATTCCCAGCTCTCCGACGCCAAACAGCGTCACGCCGCTTTCCGCCAGCTTGCGGGTATAGCGAATCACCTCCAGCAGCAGCTCTGCGGCCTGGGTACGGCTCATCGCCGGGCCGCTGGCGATATTACCGCAGCCGCGCGCAACCCGCATATTCACCACGCCGGGAACCGGTTCGGCGTCAATGCCCACGTCAATCACGTGAACTTTCGCGCCCGCCTGCGCCGCCAGCACGCAGACGCCGGTAGTCCCGCGCGTCATATTTTCCGCCTGAATGGCGGTGACCGCCTTCGGCGAGATGGCGACGCCTTCGTCCCAGACGCCGTGATCGGCGCACATGACCAGTATCGCTTTCTTGTCGACGTGCGGTACGCCGTTAAGCCCCGGCATCCCCGCCAGCTGTACCGCCAGCGCTTCCAGGCGGCCAAGACTGCCGGGCGGCTTCAGCAGGCCATCAATATGCCGCCGGGCACCCGCCATCGCCGCCTCATCCACAGGGGGAATGGCGCGCAGTATTGAAGATAAATTCTGCATAAGAGTTCTCGTGGTAGTGGCCGGCTCACAGCAGAGCCAGCAGGAAGATCAGTTCGCCAAGTTCAATCGCCGCTCCCAGCGTATCGCCGGTTTGCCCACCGAGGGTTCGCTTTAAGAGCTGACCGAGAATGAAAATCGCCGCCGCGGTAGCCGCCAGCGCCGCCACTCCGCGCATGCCCGGCAACAGCACGGCGGCCAGAATGACCGCTAAACCCAGGGTTACGCAGGTTTGTCGCCCGCTCACCTTACCGATGAACAGGTTGCCCAGCCCCTCTTCCCGGGCATAGCGATGGCGGTACATCAGCAGCACGCTGGTCCCCCGCCCTACCGCGCAGGCTGCCGCCAGCGCCGCCAGCATCGGCGTTCCGCGCAATGCCAGTTCGCTGACCACCAGCACCTTCGCCAGCAGCACAAAAATCAGCGCCAGCCCGCCGTGAGTCCCTAGCCGGCTGTCGCGCATAATTTCCAGCATGCGTTCGCGGCGTCGGGCGGAAAACACCCCATCGCAGGTATCGGCCAGCCCGTCGAGGTGGAAGCCGCCGGTCAGCAGCGCCAGCGCCAGCACGGCAAACAGCGCCGCCAGCGGGATCCCGCACCAGGCCTGAAGCGCAATAAATACCGCGCCGCTCAGCAGCCCCAGCAGCGCGCCGACCAGCGGAAAAGTGACAATCCCGCGGACGTACTGCTCAATATCCAGCCCCTGCGACCAGCGCGCGGGCACCGGCAGGCGGCTAATAAAAGAGAGCGTTGCGCAGAATAATTTGATCATTTAATTTTGACTCCAATACCTGATACCACCAGCCAGACCTCATCCGCCGCGGCCGCAAGACGCTGGTTAACTCGTCCGGCAATATCGCGAAAATGGCGCGCGAGACGATTTTCCGGCACGATCCCCATCCCGACTTCATTGGTGACCAGCACTACCGTCGCCGGGCAGCGTTGACAGGCCGCAATCAGCGCGCGGATCTCGTCGTCGATCATCCGCTCCATCGCCGCGTAGTCCCAGCCGTCGGGGTCGGCATCGCCGCCGATCGCAAACAGCAGGTTGGTCACCATCGTGGTGATACACTCCAGCAAAATAGCTTCCGCAGGATCGTTGTGCGGCGTAATCAGCTCATCAAGCTGCTGCCAGCGCTCGGCTGTGCGCCAGTGCGCCGGCCTGCCGTCGCGATGGTGCTGGATCCTCGCGGCCATCTCCTCATCAAAAATCTGCGAGGTGGCGATATATAAAACCTGCGGTGAGCCGGCGATCAGCGCTTCGGCGTGACGGCTTTTGCCGCTGCGCGCGCCGCCGGTGACCAGAATCAGCATGATGGCTCCTGATGCTGCTGCATAATGTGGTAAATTTTTTCAATATCAATATGTTGGCGCATTGCGTCGGCCAGAATATCGAACTGCTGTGATTTATACCGCGCGTAGTGGAGCGTGGTATCCAGCGCCTCCAGGCCTTTACGTTGACGCAGGCCGTTGACCAGCGCGCGGGTGAAATCATCGCTGTCGAACAGGCCGTGCAGGTAGGTACCAAACGCCAGCCCGTCGTCCGTCGTCGCCCCGTCCGCCACCGGCCGCCCCTCTTTTTCCAGCTGCACCAGAGGCTGGCAATCGCCTTGCCGGGTCGTTTCACCCATATGAATTTCATAGCCGCGCACGCGTAGAGCGGAAGCGCCCGCCAGCCAGCCAGGGAGCGCGGCCGCCATCGTCGCCTCAACCAGCGTCGTGGTTTTATGGCGGGCAAACTGCGTCACGGTATTGAGCAGCCCCAGGCCGGGCAACCTTCCCAGGCCGGACTCCACTTCATCGATGATGGTCTCGCCAAGCATCTGGTAGCCGCCGCAGATCCCCAGCACCGGTATCCCCTGCTGATGCGCCTGCAGCACGCCCTGCTCCATCCCGCTTTCGCGCAGCCACTGCAGATCGCCCAGCGTATTTTTGCTGCCGGGCAGAATCACCAGATCGCTCGCCGTCAAATCCTGGGGATAACGAACGTAGCGCACGCGGACGTCCGGCTGCGCCGCCAGCGCGTTGAAATCGGTAAAGTTGGAAGTATGCGGCAGCTGAACGACCGCAATGTCGATCTCCCGCTTCGCGGTGCTCAGATATTTCCCTTTCTGCAACGCCACGCTATCTTCATCTTCCAGATCGACCTCCAGCCACGGCATCACCCCCAGCACGGGAACGCCGGTCAAAGCTTCAATCTGTTCGATTCCCGAGTACAGCAGCGCCGCATCGCCGCGGAATTTATTGATGATCACCCCTTTCACCCTGGCGCGCTCCTGCTCCTCAAGCAGCGCCAGCGTTCCGTAGATTGCGGCGAACACGCCGCCTCTGTCGATGTCGGCGACGAGGATCACCGGACACTGCGCCATCTCCGCCATGCCCATATTGACGATATCGCGATCGCGCAGGTTGATCTCCGCCGGGCTGCCGGCGCCCTCCAGCACCAGCACGTCATACTCCTGCGCCAGGCTGCGATAGACCGCCAGGATCTGCTCGCGCAGGCGCGGCTTATATTCGTGGTAGCTCACCGCGTCCATATCCGTCGCGACCTGCCCCATCAGCACCACCTGCGCTTTACGGTCGCTGGTGGGCTTCAGGAGTATTGGGTTCATGCGCACATCCGGGACAATACCCGCCGCTTCGGCCTGAAATATCTGCGCCCGCCCCATCTCTTTGCCGTCCGGCGTGATGCCGGAGTTCAGCGCCATATTCTGCGATTTAAACGGCGCGGTACGCAGGCCATCCTGATAAAAAATTCTGCACAGCCCCGCCACCAGCACGCTTTTACCCACGTCGGATGCCGTACCTTGCAACATGATTGCCTGCGTCATAAGGCCTCCTTTATCGCGTTCTGTCGCATTCGTATGAAAAACTCATCTTCTGTTTTACACAGCGGCAGCCCTAGCCGGGCATGCAGCTTCACCAGCCACGGCTGGGTTAACCCGGCCTCGGCAATCAGCTCCGTACGGGAAAAAACGGCCCCCGGCTCATCGTACGCCAGCACTTCCCCGCGGCGCAGAACATACACGACATCGCTCACTTCATAAATCAGATCGATATCGTGGCTGGAGATCACCACATGGTTTCCCTGGGCGACGATCCGCTTAATGATGGCGATCATCTGCGTCCGCCCGGCGGGATCGAGGCCCGCCGTAGGCTCATCCAGCAGAAGATAGCGCGCCTGCAGCACCAGGGCTCCGGCAATCGCCACCCGCTTTTTCTGCCCGTGGCTCAGGCACTGAATCGGCTGATGGCGAAAATGCCGGGCATCGACCAGCGTGAGCGCATCGTCCACGCGCCGGGCAATCTCGGCTTCCGCCACGCCTAAATTACGCAGGCTAAAGGCGATGTCGCTATCGATATCGGTATAGAAAATTTGCTGTTCCGGATCCTGAAAAACGGTGGCGACCTGCTGGCGCAGCGCCAGCAACGCCCGCTTGCTATACTCCAGCGGCTTTCCTTGCCACAACACCGCCCCTTTTTGCGGCCGCAGCAGGCCGCTCAGGTTCATAAACAACGTCGATTTTCCGCAGCCGTTCGCGCCCACCAGGCCGGTCACGGAATGTTGGGAAAAATCCAGCGTCAGCCCCTTGAGTACCTGTTCATCCTGATAACGGAACCAGAGATCTGTCGTGGCAAGCATGCTTTTCCTTAGAGGTGAAAATCACCCTGATACAATTTTATATCCAGCGTGGCGCTCATTTGCTGATAGCGAATGAGCACGCGGGTAAACAGCAACCCGACCAGCATTGCCAGCGAGCGATAGCCCTGCGGCAGGCTACGGTAGCCAAAGCGCAGCGTCTGCGCGCGATGAATGGCCAGCGCCTCATCAAACAAAATAAAAATAAAGCGCCAGGTCAGCAGGATTTGCTCGGTCAGCAGCCGCGGTACCCGCGCCCGCTTAAGCAGCACAATCAGCTGGGGAAACGGTAGGTTCAGCACCAGCCACAGCGTTGACGCCAGCGCGGCGAGGCTGCGCCAGAAGGTTTCATTGGCGGTGTTCAGCCCGGAGGCGGCGATCCCCAGCCAGTAGTCTCCCAGCGGCAGGCTCACCAGCAGGGTCTGCGGATCGCGGCTTACGCTGAACAAAATCGTCACGACCCCTACGGCTAAAAAGCCAAACGGCAGGGCAATCCAGCGGCACCAGCGCCAGAAGGAGACCCGCAGCAGCCGGCAGGTCAGCCCGGCGATAAGCAGCAGTTCAATACCCTGTCCCAGCGGAGGCAGGGTAAAGGCCAGCACCATCATAATAAGCCAAAACAAGAACTTACGTTCAGGCGCAACGTGGAACCAGCGGCTTTGATAGCTTAACCTGTCAAACCCGGTCATCACGGCGCTGTCTGCCTTTGCTATAGCCTAAAATGTAGAAAATGACCGCCGCGCCCAGCGACCCCTGCAGCGTAAACAGCAGGCTTTCAATTTCACCGCTTGCCGGCTCATACAGCGGCTGGAACCAGGGCTCATAGTGCGGAGCGACAACCTGAATCTGGCTCTCGGCCTCGCCGTCCGAGCCGCCGAACTCGCCGCCATGATCGATAAAGAACGGCAGGATCACCAGCGCAACCACCATCGCCAACAGTATCAGCATCTTTTTCATTTTAATGTCCTTGTGCGGTAATCAGCTGACGTTTGGTCAACTGGTCGTAGATCATCACGGTTAACAGCCCTTCGGCGATGGCGATCGGGATCTGCGTCAGGCAGAAGATCCCCATGAACTTGACGATCGAGCCAGTCGCGCCCGTGGCGGGGTCCGGGAACGCCACCCCCAGCTGGACCGAGGTGACAAAATAGGTCACCAGATCCGCCAGCATGGCGCAAAGAAAGACGCAGACGTCGCGACGGAACCCGGCGCGGCAGGCCAGCTTCCACACCAGGTAGCCGACGACCGGCCCAATCACCGCCATCGACATACCGTTAGCGCCCAGCGTCGTCAGCCCGCCGTGCGCCAGAAGAAGCGCCTGGAACAGCAGGACGATAGCCCCAAGGATCGCCACCACGCCCGGCCCAAAGAGAATCACCGCCAGGCCAACGCCGGTCGGATGCGAGCAGCTGCCGGTCACCGACGGAATTTTTAGCGCTGACAGAACGAAAATAAACGCGCCGCACAGGGCCAGCAGCACCTTCTGATTATGGTCCTGCTGGACGATACGGCGCAGGCGCACCAGCCCGTACCACAGGCAGGGTAAAAACAGCAGCCACCACGCCAGCGCCCACATCGGCGGCAGGAAACCCTCCATAATGTGCATCGCGAACGCCTTCTCAGGGACAATCATCAGCAATAGCGCCGCAGCCAGTCCGCTGAAAGACAGCTGTTTTAGCTGTTGTTCAAGTTTCATTCCGCATACTCCCACTGTTTGTTGACCAAAATGGTCGAGAAATAAGGCAGCGGCTGGTCGTCGCTCACGTCGCTCAGGCGGCGCCAGCACCGTTCGCCCGGCAGCGTGGCCTCGGACATCATCAGCGCCGAATCCAGCAGGCCGGTCCCGATCAGCAGCGCTTTGATTTGCGCAAAGCGGCCGTATACCTTCATCAATACCAGGCTATCGTGCTGCCGTAGCGCCCGCTCAATCTCCGCTTCCGGCGCGGTGCAGGAGACAACGGCCAGCGACTGCTGCTCCATAGCCAGCGGCGTTTGCGAACGGGCGGCGATGGCGGCAAATGAGGTTACGCCGGGAACAATTTCCAGCCATTCCCGACTGCCGATTCGCTGGAGCAGGAAGACCCAGGTGCTAAACAGCATGGCGTCGCCAAGGGTAATAAATCCGACCTGCTTACCCGCCTCGACTTCCTGAACCAGGGCGGCGGCTACGTCGTTCCAGACGGACTCTTTCTCAGCGCTGTCGGCGCTCATGGGGAAATGGCAGCAGCGCACTTCGGTTTGTTCGCCGAGGTATTCCCGGACGATCGACAGCGCAAGGCTGTCTCCGCCTTTGCGCCCGGCCGGGGCGTAGAGGATATCCAGCTTGCCGAGAATGCGCGACGCGCGAACGGTGATCAGATCGGCAGCTCCCGGCCCGGTGCTCAAGGCGTACAGTTTGCCGCTCATGCCGCCTCCTCCATCGCCAGATTCAGCGCCTGCTGCAGGTGGGCGACGAACATCGCGCGCACCGCCGGGTTTTCTCCCAACCCGCTAAGCCACGGCGTGGCCGGAATACCGGCGGCATTGAACCGCGTTTTCCACGAGTCCTCTTCGTCAGAAGCCATGTCGTTGATGGCATGATCGCCAGCCACCAGCATCAGGGGCATCAGATGCACGGCGGTGACCCCCTCCTGGCGCAGGCTTTCAATAAGGACATCGACTTCCGGATAGCTCTCCACCGCGCCAACCCGGGCCGGAAAGCGCTGCGCCGTCATCATATGGTCGAGACAGGCGTAGGCGGCGAAGGCGTGATGGCTGGCGCCGTGGCCCATAAACACCACCTTTTCACTCGCCGCCAGCTTCGGCATCTGCTGGAGCAGCGCCGGCATCAGCTGCGCATAATCGCGGTGGCTACTCAACAGCGGCGTCCCCAGCGTCAGGCGGGCAAACAGCGGGCGCATGCTCTGTACCTCGCGAACAACTTTTTCGTATTCATCGCCGTTGATAATGTGCAGCGACTGAACCGCCACATCCTGATAGCCCTGCTCGGCCAGCCTCTGTAGCGCCTGCAGCGGCGTATCAATCTCGATCGCGTCGCGCTGCCTGAGCTTGCGGATAATCATCCCTGAGGTGAAAGCACGAAACGGAGTGCGGTCGGGGCAGCTGGCCGCCAGATCCCGCTCGCAGGCGACAATATTTTTTTCGCAGGTATCGTGATAGCTGGTGCCAAAACTGACCACCAGAAGCGCTTTTTTCATTTCTGACTCCTTAAGCAGCAGCTAGCCAGCGCGCTAAGCGCCCGGCAAATGCGGCCTGACTTTCCAGTAATTCGTCACCGGTCACCAGCGGCGCCGGACGGGTAATTACGATGCAGGGAATACCTGCATCCAGACAGGGTTGAACTTTTTCCCGATAGCCTCCTTCGGCGCCGGAGGCTTTCGTGATCACCACATCGGCCCGGCACTGACGATAAAAGGCGGCGTTAAATTCGGCGCTAAACGGCCCGCAAAGCGCGAAGATTTCGCCGACGCCAAAGCCGAGTTCGGCGCATTGCGTCATCACCTCAGCAACGGGCAGCACGCGCGCCAGCAGCGTTTTCCCGGCTAATCCCTCCCGCCAGAGCCCCAGCTCCTTACTGCCGGTAGTCAACAGCACGCGCTCGCCAAAGCGCCGTGCGACAGCGCAGGCCTGCGCAATACTTTGCACGGGATAAAGCTGCGGATGCGTCAATTCGCTGAGCTGTTCGGGACGCTGATAGCGGCTCAGCAGCACGCCTGTCGCTGCGCAGGCGCGCACAATATTGCGGCTCACCGCCTCGGCGTAGGGATGCGAGGCGTCGATCGCCCAGCGGGTACGGTTTTCCTGCAGCCAGGCGATCATCTCTCTCAGCTCCAGGCGGCCGCAGCGTATCCGGCCTTTGATATTACCGGCCAGCGCCCTGCCGACGGGCGTGGCAACCGACAGGGTATAGCTGACCTGCGCCGCATCCAGCTGCTGGCATAGCGCCCGGGCGTCGCTGGTTCCGCCTATCACCAGCACCTCGCCCCCATTCACAGCGTGTAGCCTCGCGGGGTGATCATCAGGCCATCCTGCTCATAGGTGGCTTTGTTGCCGACGATCACCAGGCTGGTCATATCTACCGGTGCAAAATCCATCTCACCGAGGGTCGTCAGCCATTTCTCCTGCTTTTTACGCCCGGCCGATTTCACGACGCCCACCGGCGTATTCGCGCTTTTACTGGCAGAGAGCAGCTCGAAGGCGCGCGCCAGATGGCCTTCACGGCCCCGGCTACGCGGGTTATAGAAGCAGATAACAAAGTCAGCCTCGCCGGCAGCAATAATGCGTTTTTCGATAACCGGCCACGGCGTGAGCAGGTCGCTGAGGCTGATATGACAAAAGTCGTGCATCAGCGGCGCGCCGAGCAGGGAAGCCGCGGCGATGCTGGCCGTCATCCCCGGAACCAGACGAACCTCGACGTCCAGCTTCTGCTTGCTGACCAGCTCCAGCACCAGCCCCGCCATGCCATAAATTCCCGCATCGCCGCTGCTGATCAACGCGACCTTGTGCCCGGCCTGCGCCAGCTCAATCGCGGTCTGGCAGCGTTCAATCTCTTTGCACATCCCGGTTTTTATCACCTGCTTTTCGCCGGTAAAGGCCTTCACCAGATGGGTATAGGTTTTATAACCGACAATAATTTCCGCCTCCTGAAGCGCTTCAACGGCCTCCATAGTCATCATTGCCTGCGAGCCGGGGCCAATCCCAATAACGGTTAACATCAGTGTGAAACTCCCAAAGTAATAGTGACGCCCTGTTCGCGCAGGGTCTCGCCTAACAGCTGTCCATGACTCAGCAGCCACGCTGCCGGACCGGAGACGCTTCCTGTACCGACGGTCTGGCGGACAAACGTCGACACCGGAAAGCGGTGTTCATGTTCGCGCAGGGCGTCGGCGCTAAAGGTTTCAAACGGCACGCGGCAGCAGGAGGCAAGCTGAATCAGCCCCTGCTCATCTTTTTTAAGCGTGACGCTGCCGATGGCTTTTAGCGCCAGCGGGTCGAGCTTTTGTGCCGCAAGCTGCCGGGCCAGCAGCGCTGCCAGCAGCGGGAAAGGCGTATCGCGGCGACAGCCGATTCCGGCCACAACCCGCTGCGGCACCAGCTTCCAGTGCATAACCGGGAGCTCGGGAAGGTCGTTGCGCAGGCTGACGCACACCAGCGCATCGAGTGCGGGAAGCCGCTGCAGGTCGCTGACGGTGATAAACCCCCGGCGATCGCAGTGGCGTACGTCCTCAGCCAGCTCCTCGTCCCACCACAGCCCGACGCGCTTATGGCTCACCAGCAGCTGGTTGACGATTTTTACCGCCGTGCGAAAGTCGCTCATCCGGGCGTTAAGCTGGAATGCCAGCGTATCCAGCGCCGCCATTTCGTTGACGTCGGTGGCCGTCGTAATCACCGGATCGGCGCCCAGCATGCCGGCCAGATAGCGGCTCAAGGCGTTGGCGCCGCCGGCATGGCCGGAAAGCAGGCTGATCACGTGCTGGCCGCGCTCGTCAATCACCACCACCGCCGGGTCGCTAAACTTGTCGTTAACCAGCGGCGCCAGCACGCGCACCGCGATGCCGGTCGCGGCGATAAAAATCAGCGCGGAATAGTTGGCGAAAGCGTCGCGCGCGCTGGCGGCAAACCCGCCGTCAAAGGCGGTAAATCCCTCCTCCAGCAGCTTCTCGCTGGTAAAGCAGGTGACCGGCAGCATCGCCGCCAGCCGTTTAGCCAGCAGCACGCCGCCGGGCGTCAGGCAAAAAAGAGCTATGGATTCAGGCTTTACGGTATTCATGGCTAAAGTCCGCCGCATAGAGTCTGGAGTAGTGGTACTCCGTACCGAGGAAATTGCCGACCAGGATAAGTGCCGTTTTGCGGATCCCCGCCTCGCGAACCTTATCGCCAATGTCGGCCAGCGTGCCGCGTACGGTCTGACTCTCAGGCCAGGTCGCTTTATAGATAACCGCCACCGGAGTGGCCGCCGGGTAGCCGCCCTCAATCAGGCGCTCGGCGACCCGATGGATCCGCTGAACCGAGAGATAAATCGCCATCGAGGTTTGATGGCTGGCAAAGGATTCCAGCTGCTCGCGTTCCGGCACCGGCGTGCGCCCCTCAAGGCGGGTGATAATCAGGCTCTGCGAGACTTCCGGAACGGTGTACTCAACGCCAAGCTCGGCCGCAGCGCCCAGGAACGCGCTGACTCCCGGCACCACCTGCCAGCCGATGCCGCGACGGGTCAGCTCTTCGCCCTGCTCACGCACGGAACCGTAGAGCGACACGTCTCCCGTCTGCAGGCGTACCACCGTCTTCCCCGCTTTTACGCCCGCCGCCATCAGGTCGAGAATTTGTTCGAGATGCAATTCAGCGCTGTCGTGGCACTCCGCATCCGCCGGGCAGTACGCCAGCAGCTCGGTGTTGATAAGCGATCCGGCATAGATAACCACCTGGGCCTGCTGCAGTAACCGGTAGCCCTTGAGGGTAATCAGCTCGCGGTCCCCCGGCCCTGCGCCAACGAACCATACACAACGGGAATCAAATGTCTCAGCCATAGTTTTCTTCCTTCTGACAGGCGATAACAAAAACGGGGTTATTCGGTTTGAAGTAGTGGCCGCTACCTAGCGCGGTCAGGGACGAAACGTTGAGCTGCAGGCAATCAAGCCCGGTGATGCCGGACTGCTGCAGGTGCGCCAGGGCGGCGCTGAGGTTCTCCTGCAGGATAAAGGTCATCACCAGCCGGCCGCCGGGATAGAGCTGCTGCAGCGACCAGTCAATCAGCGCCTCGAGATGGCCGCCGCTGCCGCCCATAAAAATCGCGTCGGCTTGCTCGGTGATAACCATCGGCGCTTCACCGGGGTAGATGTCGATGTTGCCGCAGGCGAAGCGCTGGCGATTTTCGTCAAGCAGCCGCAGGGCCGACGGGTTTCGTTCGATTGCCGTCACCCGCAGGGAGGGGTATTGCAACGCCGCTTCAATCGAGACGCTGCCGGTCCCGGCACCAATATCAATCAGATGGCTGGCCTGATGCAGCTCCAGCTTTGCAAGGGCCAGCGCGCGTACCGCCTCTTTGGTCATCGGGACTTTCTCACCGCGCAGAAAAAGCTCATCTTTCATCAAGGATCACCACCGCATTCATTTCATATTCGGCGTCGACCTCACTGACCGGTAGCCAGTGGATCCGCTCGTTATCCATCGCCAGATTTTCGCCAATCACCATCCAGCGATACCCTTTGCCGCGTGCCGTGAGCTGGGCGGCTATTTCACGAGGGCCGCAGCGGGCATCCGTTACCATTGCCACCTTGCAATGGCGCGCCAGCTCGTCAAAACTGACGCTGCGGCCGTGGCTACTGGTGAGCCACATATCGTTCATATCGATCCCCGAACGCGCGCACAGATACTGCACGGCGCTAATACCGGGAATAATGCGCACGCGTTCCAGGCCAAAGTGGGCAACCAGACGGCTGCCGATGCCGTAGAACAGAGGGTCTCCGGAAGCCAGGACCACCACGCGCTGCGCCTCACGCTCGCCGAGCCACGCCAGCAGCTGAGGAATATTGGCGCCCAAAGCAAAGCGTTCGCCGCGAAATTCGGGGAACTGCTGCAGATGGCGCTGGCCGCCGACCAGAGCGTCTGCCGCCGCCACCGCTTCCCGCGCCGCAGGCGTCATCAGGTGCAGCCCCGACGGCCCCATGCCGACCACCGTTAACATGCCATCTCCCGCGCAATCTCTGCGACCGGGCGACTGCTGCCGAGAACCTTGTTATCAAAGGAGAACAGGATCGCATCGCAGACTGGCGGCGTTTTGGTAAAGCGCAGCATCTGCATCACGCGCAGGCAGATCCGCTCGGCAAGATGGTTATAAAGATGCTGAAAACCGTAGGCGTCGATATGTTCCATTGCCGCTTCGGTGGTGTCACAGTCGCTGACCAGTTTGAGCAGTTCGAGAGGCGCGCCGAGCAGCGCCAGATGCGCCACCAGCGTTTCCATCCGCGCATCGGCAATATGGCTGTGGGTATGAAAAATACCGGCGGCAATTTTGACCAGCTTACCCGGATGCCCGATCAGCACGATTTGCCGATAGCCCAGCCGAACCGCCTCTTCGATCATGTAACCGACAAAGTTGCTCATGGTGACCACGACCTGGGAATCAATACCCATCTGCTCGCGCACGAAGCGCTCCCCGTGGTTGCCCGGCACCAGCACCACCCGCTCCAGGCCCGCCGCGCGCTTGATTTCCAGCTCCAGCGACAGCGAGCGCTTCCAGCTCTCTTCGGACATCGGCGTGACGATCCCGGTGGTACCGATTATCGAAATACCGCCCAGAATACCGAGCCGCGAGTTATAGGTTTTTTGCGCCCGCTCTTCGCCTTCCGGGGCAAAAATCTCCACCTGCGCCCCGCGCGCGGGGCCGATGGCTTCTCGCACCGCCGACTCGATAGTTTGCCGAGGCGTACGGTTAATCGCCGGGCTGCCGATCGGCAGACCAATCCCTTTACGCGTCACGGTGCCGACGCCCTCGCCGCCCTGCAGGCTAATTTCACCGCTCTCATTGAGAGTGACCCGGGCAACAATCAGCATCCCGTGCGTGGCGTCGACATCATCGCCACCGTCTTTACGGATGGCCGCAATCGCCTGCTGCCCCTCGATATGCGGCGACTCAACGTTCAGAGAGAGGGTCACGCCCGATGGCGTAACGATCGAGACCTGATGAATCAGGTGCTGGCGCAGGACCATCAGCGCCGCAACTTTCGCCGCCGCGGTAGCGCAGGACCCGGTGGTATAGCCTTTACGCAGCGCCTTCCCGTTGTGCCAGACCGGCGCATCAAAGGATTGCTCGCTCATCGTGTGCGCTCCAGGTAATAGAGCATCGCGTTGACGATGGCGGCGGCAACGTTGCTCCCACCTTTGCGTCCGAGGGCGGCAATGGCCGGAAAGCGGCTTTTCGTCAGCGCATCTTTTGATTCCGCAGCCCCGACGAAACCCACCGGAACCCCACCACGCCGCTAACCGCCGCATCGTGTTCGAGCAGACGAAACAGCGCGGTTGGCGCATTGCCGAAAACAAACAGCTTCTCGCCCTCTTCGGTTACCGCGATATCGACGGCGGCCATTGAGCGGGTGATCCCCTGGGCTTTGGCCGCGCTCACCACCCGCGGGTCGCTGATATAGCAGCGGCACTCGCTACCCGACTTCGCCAGCAGCGTTTTATTGATTCCTGAAAGCGCCATCGTGGTATCGGTGTAAATCACGCATCGACGTTCGAGCGCGGCGCAAAGCCGTTCCAGCGCATCGCTGGAAAACCACAGGATATCCAGCCATTCGAAGTCGGCGGTGGTATGGATAACCCGTTTGATAATGGCTTCGTGCAGGGGGCTGGCAAAGCGGTAGTCCGGGCGGGTTTGCGCAATAATTTCGCCAATAATGTCGAAGCTTTTCGCTTCAATTGCCTGCGGCTGCTGGATGTAGTGCATCGTTTTGTCCTCAGGCCGCACCAATCAACAGGTACCGCGCCGCGATAAACAGCGCCAGTGCCAGAGTTGAGGCGACCCACATCAGTCGAATCGTTTGGGAAATGTCGTCAACGCAAACGTCGCGTACCGCGTCGCCTATCCAGGGCTTGTCTACACGCTGGCCGAAATAGTCATTCGGGCCGCCGAGGCGGATACCCAGCGCGCCGGCAACGGTGGCTTCCGACCATGCGCAGTTGGGGCTGCTGTGGTTGTAGCGGTCGCGCCAGCCGATACGGAAGGCCCGGGCGCCATCGAGGCGGCACAAATATGCCGCGACGCTGAAGAGCAGCCAGCTCAGGCGGGCGGGGATCGCGTTGGCGACGTCGTCAAGGCGCGCGCTGACCATACCGATGGCGCGGTATTTTTCATGCTTATAGCCGACCATCGAATCGAGGGTATTAATGGCTTTGTAGGCCATTGCCAGCGGCGCGCCGCCCAGCAGCAGGAAGAACAGCGGCGCGATAACGCCATCGACGGTGTTCTCCGCCACCGTCTCCACTACCGCGCGGTTAATCTGCTGCGGCTGCAGCTGCGAGGTGTCGCGCCCGACAATCCACGAGAGCTTCTCGCGGCTCGCGGCAAGGTCGCCCGCGCGCAGCGGGCGTTCGACTTCCCGGGCGGTGCTGGCCAGACAGCGCCCGGCCAGCACCGTAAAGACCATCCATACCTCGATAGCCCAGCCCAGCCAGGGGTGAATCGCTTCTGCCAGCGTCAGTACGCCCCAGGAGATCCCCCAGGTGAGGCCAACAACGACCAGCCACATTAGCCCTCCGCCGATCCTTAATGCGCGATCGCTGCGGCAGTAGCGGCGCACCGGGCGCTGGATCGCGGTAATGAGGTTGCCGATCCAGCGTACCGGATGAGGCCAGCCCTGCGGATCGCCAATAATAAAATCGAGGGTCCAGGCCACGCACCAGGCCAGCAGCGTCATAGCGCCTCCCTTGCGGCCGTCAGCCAGTGCTTGAGCATTGCGGGGCGCTGGGCGAAATGAACGTGCAGGTAGCTGGCAAAAGTGTTGCCTACCTGCCAGCCGCCGGACCACTCCAGCAGGGTCATACCGTCACGCACCTTGCGACATGCCAGAACTGCGGGGGTATCAGGCGTAAAATCCGAGTAATGAAACTCATGCCCACGCAGCCGCTCTCCCGGCGCCGCCAGCAGCGTTTGCCGAGTGGCCTGCGCCTCGCAATAGCCAAAGCGAGTCAGCCGTGAGCCCATTTGGCTGTGGCCAGGAATAATATCCGCCATTCTGTAAACCTCGCCGCGGGCATCCGTCAGCGAGGTTCCCAGGTACATCAACCCGCCGCATTCGGCGTAAATGGCCACTCCCCGTTGGTGCGCCGCCCGCAGCTGGGCCAGCATGGTCGTATTCGCCGCAAGCGCGGCCGCGTGAATTTCAGGGTAGCCGCCGCCCAGCCAGATCATCTGGCAGGCGGGTAAATCGCGGTCATGCAGGGGGCTAAAGCGGACGATATTCACCCCACAGCGTTCGAGAAGCGCGAGGTTATCCGGATAGTAAAAGTTGAAGGCTTCGTCGTCGGCCAGCGCGAGTGTCAGGCCCGCGCCGGACTCAGGCAGAGGCAGCGCGGGACACTCCCCGGCGGGTAGGGCCGGGAGCCGACTGACGGCAAGCAGCTGCGTAATATCCAGCGTCCGCTCCAGCGTGTCGGCAAAATCCTGCCACGGCTGCTGATTGACCACCGATTCTCGGGCGGTAACCAGCCCCAAATGCCGCTCGGGCAAGGCAACGCCGTCCATCCGCGGGACATAGCCGAGAACCGGCAGCGCGCAGTAACGTTCAATGGCGCTTTTCAGCAGCTGATAATGGGATTCGCTGTTGACGCGATTAACAATAACGCCGGCAATATTGAGGCTCGGATCGAAGTGTTGAAACCCCATCACCGTTGCGGCGATGGAGGTGGAGACCGCTTTGCCATCCACCAGCAAAATCACCGGACAGCCGAGCTGCTTAGCCATCGCGGCGGTACTGCAGTAGTTGGGGTCGGTGCCGTAGCCGTCATAAAGGCCCATCACGCCTTCAATGACCGCGATATCCGCCTGCTGCATCCGCTCGCAGAACAGCGCGTTGAGAACGGGTTCGGGCAGCATAAAGCTGTCGAGGTTACGGGAAGCTGTGCCGCAAACGGCAGTATGCCAGCCGGTATCAAGATAATCGGGGCCAACCTTGCAGGGCTGAACCCGCATGCCGCGATTTTTCAACAGGCTAAGCAGCCCCAGCGTAACCGTGGTTTTACCGCAGCCGCTGCCGGTACCTGCGAGAATAAATGCGTGAAGCCTTGCCGCCATACCCCGATCCTGTTCAGGGTGGTAGGGATGTAAAGGTGCGTATACCCGTCATTCCTCAGGTGACAGCGCTGCTGGCCCGCGCTTTCGCCCCGATCACCTGCTTTTGCAAGCTTGCGGAGCCCCGCCGCGTCGCCGCCTGGCTGAGACCTGAATGATGTAAGAGATATACCCTGGTCTTTCGACCGTACGCCTCTGAGCAACCCACTTCCCACCGAAGTTGTTGGTAATCACGGACAGGCAGGTCTTCTGGCTTAGCGTCATCCTCTCCCATCCTTCCCAATCTTGCGATCAGTGGTTTTTACCCGGCATATTTCACGTTGCGCCCGCTGGCGACAGCAGCAGGCCCGTCTATGGCCTCATCCCTGCGGGGCCGGCTCAGGCGCGGTTTGAAAGCGGCTGGAGCCTGTTATCCTGCAACGTGAATATTTAGGTAAATATGGGTTCGTCAGCATCACAGCAGCGGGGGCTGCGGGGGATTTTCACCCCCTTCCCTGGCACGTTTCGTGCCGTACCTGTCGGTTTTATGGCCAGAGCTCCGAGGCTCTCGCCATCGCTTATTTTCAGCTTATCTACTTCGTCACTGCGCCCTTCCTCAGACGCTGGAAAACGAAAGGTAATTTCTGATGTCACTCTACTCCATCAAAGAAATAAAAACTGGTGCAGCTTATCCTGCTCCGCTCATTATTTTGTTGCGCTATGACAATTTATTGCTTTGGAGGGGGGGTTTTATTTTTATAATGAGGCGGATACGTAGACATATCAAAAAAAAGCCATAACAAAATATTGTCATTTAAAATGGCTCAGTTTGTGATCCGGAATTTATTTGCTGGCGAAAAGCCTGCGGCGTGATCTGATAGGTTTGACGAAAAACTTTGCAGAAATAGCTGGTTTGAGAAAATCCTAAATTACGTGCAATGCTGGCGATACTCCAGTCGCTGTGAGAAAGCAGCTCCTTCGCGCTCACCATACGCTGATGATTCACCCAGGCATTAAAGCCAATTCCCTGATACTTTTTGAATAACTTACTGAAATAGTAGGGGCTGAGATAAACATGGTTCGCGACCTCCTCCAGGCGTAGTTCGTCAGACAGGTGCGCGTCGATATAGCGCAATGCCTTTTTCATTTTGCCATCGTGAGGGTTCACGCCCCGCTGGGTTCGCACGGGCTCCGGCTGCTGCTGATTATCCTTAATAACAACAAAGTTAAGCTGTTTTTTCAGGCAGTTTTCCACGATAAGTTTCAGCAGGTCGGCCGAGGCAATGACCCTGGAATAGTCCATTTCCGGGACGTTGCGAAACTCGCTCAATAGTTCAGAATCGGCCTGCCAGCCTATATCCACGTTCAGGATATCGACCAGCTCGACATCCTCGCGCAGGCGAACCTGCCCGCACAGAACAAACCCGACGAGATGCCCGGCGATCACCAGCGGGATGGAAAAATCCGTTAAGCCTGCATGGCAGCGATAAATGCACGGCTGATCGGATTTTGAGGCCTCAAGGCCACCACAGCGATCGCTCATACGGCAGCGGATGCTATGCTGAGGATGTTGACGCATGAGCTGACAGAAGGACGTAAAATTAAACAGCTCAGAAATTTCATCACCATGAATATTCACAACCACTACTGCCAGACTGGTGGCCTGAGCAAAATCCTGCGCGATTTTATTAATGAGTTCTGAGTTAAGCGAGCTCGCAGAAATCATGATAAAACCTCCCAGTTAATTTATTGTTATGAATAAAACATTCTATTCATATTTACTTTTCATTATTGCAACTAAAATTCATGATAGAAAGTAGGGTGACGATAACAAAAGTCTCCCACCTGCGGGAGACTTTTTGACCAGTTCGTGATACCGGTTCATGAATCATTTTCAGTATTTCATTAACCGTCACGCATCGTGGAACTTGCCTTCCTTGTCTTCCAGCTTGCAGGTATTACAAGGCAGGTTATTACCAATAAAGTATCGATAAATGGCCGCCCCGGCGCAGGCGCCAATTAATGGCGCAACGATCGGTACGATAAAGTACGGGATCTCTCGTCCGCCGGTCATGGCAATATTGCCCCAGCCGGCAAGCCAGGTGAAGATTTTCGGCCCAAAGTCGCGGGCAGGATTCATGGCAAAGCCGGTGAGCGGCCCGGTGGAGGCGCCAATCACCGCGACTAAAAGGCCAATAAGCAAAGGGGCCAGCGGCCCTTTCGGTACGCCGTTGCCGTCATCGGTCAGCGCCATAATCATGCCCATCAAAATTGAGGTTATCACTATCTCAACGAATGCCGCCTGCCAGACGCTCAGCTCTGCTGCCGGGTAGGTACTGAATATACTGGCTAGCTGAAGACTCTCAACGCTTCCACGCACCAGCTGATGCGTCGCTTCGAACCCGGTAAATACGCTACTGTAAAGGAGGTACGCCAACAGCGCGCCGGCAAAAGCCCCCGCGACCTGCGCAACAATGTAAGGCGCGACTTTCCTGCCTGGGAAGCAGGCAAACAGCCACAGGGCGACGGTGATAGCCGGATTGAGATGTGCGCCCGATATCCCGGCGGTCAGATAGACGGCCAGAGAAATCCCCAACCCCCAGATAATACAAATTTCCCAAAGACCAAGGCTTGCCCCGGCGATCTTTGCCGCACTCAGGCATCCGATACCAAAAAACAGAAACAGCCCGGTGCCCAAAAACTCGGCAGTGCATTGTGCTTTTAGCGAATCATTCATGGTGACACCTTCTTAGCAGAGTTCGTGTCCTGACCAGCACCAAGCTATGCTGGCAATGGGTACAGCGAGCATCACTATAGAAACTGGCGCCCACAAATTGTTGGCAATCTGTCGACGCTGGGCTCTGAAAAATCGTTCATGAGTAACAAATTATTGCTCTTCCGCTATTGTTCCGCACAGGCTTGATGCCTTATTCCGCAAATATTCCGGATAAATATACATAGCAATATTTTGCTAATTCCTGAATGTCATTTTTCAAACCGGTATCACATATGCATTCCCCCACATAGCAAACAACAATTAATCTGTCATCTATTAAAATGTAAAACTGGAATATAAAAAACAAAATAATCACATAACCAATAAAAATAAAAGACAACAAAAACAATGCATTAAAATTAATTCATCTGTTTTTTTATTATTATAAGACAACTATTTCCCCGTTTTAAAATTCAAGTCAGCCATTCTTTTCCCTTGCTTCTTTTTATAGTCATCAGCATTGGAACAATCCAGGCGAGGTCTTTATGCAACAAGAAGCATTAGGAATGGTAGAAACCAAGGGCTTAACCGCAGCCATAGAGGCCGCTGACGCAATGGTGAAATCAGCCAACGTGGTGCTGGTAGGCTACGAAAAAATTGGCTCCGGGCTGGTGACGGTCATCGTGCGCGGCGACGTCGGTGCGGTAAAAGCCGCCACCGATGCCGGTGCCGCAGCCGCACGCCACGTGGGTGAAGTGAAAGCCGTACACGTCATCCCCCGCCCCCACTCAGATGTAGAAAAAATCTTACCGAAGGGAATTAGCCAATGAGCAGCAATGAGCTGGTGGAACAGATCATGGCGCAGGTGATTGCCCGAGTGGCAGCGCCGGAACGGCAGGTCATCCCTACTGAAACCCATCCAATACGAGAGACGGCTATGGCAGAGAAAAGCTGCAGTTTAACGGAGTTTGTCGGGACCGCCATTGGCGACACCCTGGGTCTGGTTATCGCCAACGTCGATAGCGCCCTGCTGGAAGCGATGAAGCTTGAGAAACGCTATCGCTCCATTGGCATTCTCGGCGCGCGAACCGGCGCGGGCCCGCACATTATGGCCGCAGACGAAGCGGTTAAAGCCACTAACACCGAAGTGGTCAGCATCGAACTCCCCCGCGATACCAAAGGGGGAGCGGGCCACGGTTCGCTGATTATTTTAGGCGGTAACGACGTTTCCGACGTCAAACGCGGGATCGAAGTCGCGCTGAAAGAGCTCGACCGCACCTTCGGCGACGTTTACGCCAACGAGGCGGGCCACATCGAGCTCCAGTACACCGCTCGCGCCAGCTACGCCCTCGAAAAAGCCTTCGGCGCCCCCATCGGCCGGGCCTGCGGCATTATCGTCGGCGCACCCGCTTCCGTAGGGGTGCTAATGGCGGATACCGCGCTTAAGTCGGCCAACGTCGAGGTTGTCGCCTATAGCTCGCCGGCGCATGGCACCAGCTTTAGCAACGAAGCCATTCTGGTCATTTCCGGCGACTCGGGTGCGGTACGCCAGGCGGTTATCTCCGCCCGGGAAATCGGCAAAACCGTCCTGGCGACCCTCGGTTGCGAACCGAAAAACGATCGCCCGTCCTACATTTGATACCCACGAGGCTGACTCATGAGATCGAAAAGATTTGAAGCACTCGCGAAACGCCCGGTGAATCAGGACGGCTTCGTTAAGGAGTGGATCGAAGAAGGCTTTATCGCGATGGAAAGCCCGAACGACCCAAAACCCTCCATTAAAATCGCTAACGGCGCGGTGACCGAGCTGGACGGGAAACCGGTCAGCGAATTTGACCTGATCGACCATTTTATTGCCCGCTACGGCATCAACCTGAACCGTGCCGAAGAAGTTATGGCGATGGACTCGGTCAGGCTTGCCAACATGCTGTGCGATCCTAACGTTAAGCGCAGCAATATTGTCCCCCTGACGACGGCCATGACCCCGGCAAAAATTGTCGAAGTCGTGTCACATATGAACGTCGTTGAGATGATGATGGCGATGCAGAAAATGCGCGCTCGTCGTACGCCGTCGCAGCAGGCGCATGTCACTAACGTCAAAGATAACCCGGTACAAATTGCCGCCGACGCAGCCGAAGGCGCATGGCGCGGGTTTGATGAGCAGGAAACGACCGTCGCCGTTGCCAGATACGCGCCGTTTAATGCGATTGCCCTGCTGGTTGGCTCACAGGTTGGCCGTCCCGGCGTGTTGACCCAATGCTCTTTGGAAGAAGCCACCGAACTCAAGCTCGGCATGCTGGGCCACACCTGCTACGCCGAAACCATTTCGGTCTACGGGACTGAGCCCGTCTTCACCGACGGTGACGACACCCCGTGGTCGAAAGGCTTTCTCGCCTCGTCTTACGCATCGCGCGGTTTAAAAATGCGCTTCACCTCAGGCTCTGGTTCAGAAGTTCAAATGGGCTATGCCGAAGGTAAATCGATGCTCTATCTGGAAGCTCGCTGCATCTACATCACCAAAGCCGCTGGCGTGCAGGGTCTGCAAAACGGCTCCGTAAGCTGCATCGGCGTTCCCTCAGCGGTGCCCTCGGGTATTCGTGCGGTACTGGCGGAAAACCTGATCTGCTCCGCGCTGGATCTGGAATGCGCCTCCAGCAATGACCAGACCTTCACCCACTCCGATATGCGCCGCACCGCGCGTCTGCTGATGCAGTTCCTGCCGGGCACCGACTTTATCTCTTCGGGTTATTCCGCGGTGCCGAACTACGACAACATGTTCGCCGGTTCCAACGAAGATGCGGAAGATTTTGACGACTACAACGTTATCCAGCGTGACCTGAAAGTGGACGGCGGTCTGCGCCCGGTTCGTGAAGAGGACGTTATCGCAATTCGGAATAAAGCCGCCCGCGCTCTGCAGGCCGTATTTGCCGGAATGGGCCTGCCGCCGATTACCGATGAAGAGGTCGAAGCCGCGACCTACGCCCACGGCTCGAAAGATATGCCAGAGCGCAATATCGTCGAAGACATCAAGTTCGCCCAGGAAATCATCAATAAGAACCGTAATGGCCTGGAGGTGGTAAAGGCCCTCGCTCAGGGTGGGTTTACCGATGTTGCGCAGGACATGCTCAATATCCAGAAAGCCAAGCTGACCGGCGACTACCTGCATACCTCGGCCATTATCGTCGGCGACGGACAGGTGCTTTCGGCCGTGAATGACGTCAATGATTATGCCGGTCCGGCAACGGGCTATCGCCTGCAGGGTGAACGCTGGGAAGAGATTAAAAACATCCCTGGCGCACTTGATCCTAACGAGCTCGGTTAAGGGGTGAGAAATGGAAATTAATGAAAAATTGCTGCGCCAGATAATTGAAGATGTGCTCAGTGAAATGAAGAGCAGCGATAAACCGGTCTCATTTAATGCGCCGGCAGCATCTGCCGTCCAACAGGCCGCTGCGCCCGCTGGCGACAGCTTTCTGACAGAAGCTGGAGAAGCCCGCCAGGGCACGCAGCAGGACGAAGTGATTATCGCCGTTGGTCCGGCATTCGGCCTGTCTCAGACCGTTAATATCGTCGGCATACCGCATAAAAACATCCTGCGCGAAGTGATCGCCGGTATTGAAGAAGAGGGGATCAAAGCGCGCGTAATTCGCTGCTTCAAATCCTCGGACGTGGCGTTCGTCGCCGTTGAAGGCAACCGGCTGAGCGGCTCAGGAATCTCCATCGGTATCCAGTCAAAAGGCACCACGGTTATCCACCAGCAGGGGTTGCCGCCGCTCTCCAACCTCGAGCTGTTCCCCCAGGCCCCGCTTCTGACGCTGGAAACCTATCGCCAGATTGGTAAAAACGCCGCGCGCTATGCGAAGCGCGAGTCGCCGCAGCCGGTCCCGACGCTAAATGACCAGATGGCCCGCCCAAAATACCAGGCGAAGTCGGCCATTTTGCACATTAAAGAGACCAAATACGTCGTGACAGGCAAAAACCCGCAGGAACTGCGCGTGGCGCTCTGATAAAGGATAACCCCATGAATACCGAAGCAATTGAATCAATGGTCCGGGACGTTTTAAGCCGCATGAATAGCCTGCAGGATGACGCCCCCGCAACGGCAAGCAGCGGCGCTCCTGGCCAGGCTAAGGTGAGCGACTATCCGCTAGCCAATAAGCACCCTGAATGGGTTAAAACCGCCACCGGCAAAACGCTGGATGACTTCACCCTGGAAAACGTACTGAGTAACAAAGTCACCGCTCAGGATATGCGAATTACCCCGGAAACCCTGCGTCTACAGGCGTCGATTGCTAAAGATGCGGGCCGCGACAGGCTGGCGATGAACTTTGAGCGAGCCGCCGAACTGACCGCCGTACCGGATGACCGCATTCTTGAAATCTATAACGCTCTTCGTCCGTACCGCTCAACGAAAGAAGAGCTGGTGGCTATTGCTGACGATCTCGAAAGCCGTTATCAGGCAAAGATTTGCGCAGCTTTCGTTCGTGAAGCAGCGGTGCTGTACGTCGAGCGTAAAAAGCTCAAAGGCGACGATTAAGGAGCCGGGATGAGATATATAGCTGGCATTGATATTGGGAACTCATCGACAGAAGTCGCGCTGGCGCGACTTGATGAGGCTGGCGTGCTGACGATGACCCACAGCGCGCTGGCGGAGACGACCGGAATCAAAGGCACGTTGCGTAACGTGTTTGGCATTCAGGAAGCGCTCTCCCTCGCGGCAAGACGCGCAGGGATCAATGTCAGCGATATTTCGCTCATTCGTATCAACGAGGCCACGCCGGTTATTGGCGATGTCGCCATGGAGACCATTACCGAAACCATCATTACCGAATCGACCATGATCGGCCATAACCCGAAAACGCCGGGCGGAGTGGGTATCGGCGTTGGGCTGACGATTACCCCAGAGGAGCTGCTGACGCGCCCGGCGGATAGCCCCTATATCCTGGTCGTTTCATCAGCCTTCGATTTCGCCGATGTCGCGACCATGATTAACGCTGCGGTACGCGCCGGATATCGGATTACCGGCGTCATTCTGCAGCGTGACGATGGTGTGCTGGTTAGCAACCGGCTGGAAAAAATAGCGCCGGTTATCGATGAAGTGCGCCACATCGACCGTATTCCGCTGGGGATGCTGGCGGCGATTGAAGTTGCCGTTCCGGGGAAGGTTATTGAAACACTCTCCAACCCTTACGGCATCGCCACCGTGTTTAATCTCACTGCCGATGAGACAAAAAACATCGTGCCAATGGCCCGCGCGCTCATAGGCAACCGTTCCGCCGTGGTGGTTAAAACGCCCTCCGGAGACGTCAAAGCCCGCGCTATCCCGGCCGGAAATATTGAGCTGCTTGCGCAGGGAAAAACCGTGCGCGTCGATGTCGCCGCCGGAGCGGAAACCATCATGAAAGCAGTTTCCGCCTGCAGCCGGCTGGATAACGTCATCGGGGAGGCAGGAACCAACATTGGCGGCATGCTGGAGAATGTTCGTCAGACGATGGCCGTCCTGACGAACAAACCGAGCAGCGAAATCTTTATTCAGGATCTGCTGGCCGTCGATACCTCCGTGCCGGTTAGCGTGACCGGCGGGCTTGCCGGCGAGTTCTCGCTGGAGCAGGCCGTAGGCATTGCCTCAATGGTGAAATCAGACCGCCTGCAAATGGCGATGATTGCCCAGGAAATAAAGCACAAGCTCAGCATTGACGTCCAGGTTGGCGGCGCCGAAGCGGAAGCCGCCATTTTAGGCGCGCTAACCACGCCGGGTACGACGCGCCCGCTGGCGATTCTCGATCTCGGCGCCGGCTCAACGGATGCTTCAATCATCAACCCTCAAGGCGAGATCGTCGCAACCCATCTGGCGGGCGCCGGGGATATGGTCACGATGATTATTGCCCGTGAGCTCGGGCTTAGCGACCGCTACCTGGCAGAAGAGATTAAAAAATACCCGTTAGCCAAAGTTGAAAGCCTTTTCCATCTGCGCCATGAAGACGGCAGCGTCCAGTTTTTCCCGACACCGCTCCCTGCTGGCGTTTTTGCACGCGTCTGCGTGGTGAAACCCGATGAACTGCTGCCTCTTCCCGGCGATTTAGCGCTGGAAAAAGTGCGCGCCATTCGCCGTAGCGCCAAAGAGCGTGTTTTTGTTACCAATGCGCTGCGCGCGCTGCGTCAGGTCAGCCCTACCGGCAACATTCGCGACATTCCTTTTGTGGTGCTAGTGGGCGGGTCAGCCCTTGATTTTGAAGTTCCTCAGCTCGTTACCGATGCGCTGGCCCACTACCGGCTGGTCGCCGGACGGGGAAATATTCGCGGTAGCGAAGGCCCAAGAAACGCGGTGGCTACCGGGCTGATCCTCTCCTGGTACAAGGAGGTTGCGCATGGAGAGTAACCACACCGCGCCGGCAATCATCATTATCGCCCTGGCCGACTGCATCAACCTCTGGCGCGAAGTGCTGCTGGGTATTGAAGAGGAAGGCATTCCATTCCTGCTTCAGCAGCAATCGGCCGGGGACGTAACCAGCTGCGCATGGCAGGCGGCGCGAAGCTCGCCGCTGCTGGTTGGCATCGCCTGCGACCAACGCACGCTGGTCGTGCACTACAAGAATTTATCCGCATCCGCGCCGCTTTTTACGCTGATGCGCCATCAGGACAGTCAGGCCCAACGCAGTACAGGTAACAACGCGGCACGGCTTGTCAAAGGGATCCCTTTTCGGGATCTAAATAGCTAAGCAACAGGAGAACCGTAGTATGAACAACGCACTGGGACTGGTTGAAACAAAAGGGTTAGTGGGTGCCATTGAAGCTGCTGACGCGATGGTGAAATCCGCCAACGTGCAGCTGGTTGGCTACGAAAAAATTGGCTCCGGCCTTGTTACCGTGATGGTGCGCGGTGATGTCGGCGCGGTAAAAGCAGCCGTCGATGCGGGCAGCGCGGCGGCAAGCGTGGTTGGCGAAGTGAAGTCCTGCCACGTTATTCCACGGCCGCACAGCGACGTTGAGGCCATTTTACCGAAATCAGCCTGATCGAAGCCAATAAGGAACACCGCGTGAAGCAATCACTGGGATTACTCGAAGTTTGTGGTCTGGCACTGGCTATCAGCTGCACCGATATCATGGCGAAATCCGCTGCTATCACGTTGGTCGCCCTCGAAAAAACCAATGGGTCAGGCTGGATGGTTATCAAAATTACCGGGGATGTGGCCTCCGTGCAGGCGGCCATTATGACCGGTAAACAGTTTGCCGAACGGCATAGCGGTCTGGTTGCCCACAAGGTTATCGCCAGACCCGGAGAAGGGATCCTGCCTACGGACTCCCCTCTCTCCTCCGTTATGCCGCCTGAATCCAATGAACCCGATACGGCTGACGTCATCGTTGCAGAAGCGCCGGCAGATGAAGAGTCGTCGACCGCCGAACGGGTCAGTTGCAACCTGTGTCTGGACCCACAATGCCGGCGCCAGAAGGGCGATCCTCGTTCACTCTGCCTGCATTCAGGTAAGCGGGGTGAAGAGTAATGGATAAACAGCTGCTGGCCTCGACGGTGAGCAAAGTTCTCGATGAGATGCGCGAGCGCCCGATTCCTCTGGGCGTCTCGAACCGCCATATCCATCTGTCCGCACAGGATTACGCGAGGCTTTTCCCCGGCCACCCGATTGCGGAGAAAAAAGCGCTGCTGCAGCCAGGACAGTATGCCGCCGAGCAGACCGTCACCCTGGTTGGTCCGAAGGGCCAGCTAAATAACGTGCGCCTGCTGGGGCCGCTGCGCTCAGCAAGTCAGGTAGAAATATCGCGCACGGATGCCCGCACGCTGGGGATTACGGCGCCGTTAAGAATGTCCGGTAACCTGCAGGGGACGCCCGGCATCCGCCTGGTCAGCCCGTTTGCCGAACTGGATTTACCCTCCGGGGTTATCGTCGCCCAGCGGCATATTCATATGTCGCCCCTTGATGCGCTGATCCTTCGCGTAGCCCACGGCGACCGGGTCTGCGTGGCGATTGAAGGTAACGACCGTCGGCTGATCTTCGACAACGTCGCCGTGCGCGTGGCGGCGGAAATGCGCCTCGAAATGCATATTGATACCGACGAAGCCAACGCCGCAGGTGCCGATAACCCGCAAGCCTTCGCCAGGCTGGTAAGTTCGCGATGAACGGCGAAACCCTGCGGCGAGTTATTGAGGAGGTCGTCTCCCGGCTGCAGCAGCGCGCCCGCAGCACGGCCACGTTGAGCGTGGCGCAGCTTCGCCAGATGGACGGCCTGAGCCTGTGCTGTCAGTACGCTTCGCTGCGCATTGTGCTCATCGACCTTCCCCTGCTGGGCCGGCTTGTACAAAGGGAAACCGCAGATCCGGGGGTCGCGATCATTCATCACGCCATTGCTTTGGGTATCCACGTCGAGCTCGCCCTGCATAGCGGTCTGCTGCAGGCTATGCCACTAAAAAAACTGGCCCGTCTACCGGTGACGTTTACCGACGAGCATGGGCAGCCGCTCGTTCTGCATGCCGCCCCGGTGCTCAGCTATCGCGATGTCGCCGGTCGGGACGCCGGGCGCGTGGTCCTCCACCGCCGGTGCGTGGTTACCGCTCTGGCGCGGGAGGCAGCGAGCGCGCGCAATATTCAATTAATCAAGCAGGAGTAAATCATGCATCTGGCACGAGTCACGGGCGCGGTTGTCTCCACGCAAAAATCGCCCTCCCTGATAGGGAAAAAGCTGCTGCTGGTCCGTCGGGTCAGCGCCGATGGCGAACTTCCCGCATCGCCGACGTCAGGCGATGAGGTTGCCGTTGACTCCGTAGGCGCAGGCGTCGGTGAACTGGTGCTGCTCAGCAGCGGCTCCAGCGCCAGACATGTTTTTTCCGGGCCGAATGAGGCCATTGACCTCGCCGTGGTTGGCATTGTCGATACGCTTTCGCGTTAAGGGGAAGTTATGGCGATTTATACCCGAACGGGTGACGCAGGCACCACCTCACTATATACCGGCCAGCGCGTGAGCAAAACCCACCCACGCGTTGAAGCCTACGGCACGCTGGACGAGCTGAATGCGGCGCTGAGCCTGTGTACCTGCGCCGCCGCGGATGAAAACCATCGCACCTTACTTGAGGCCATCCAGCAGCAGATTTTCTGGTTTAGCGCCGAGCTGGCCAGCGACAGCGAGCAGCCGTCACCAAAGCAGCGCTACATCAACAGCGAAGAGATCTCCGCGCTTGAGGCCGCAATCGATCGGGCGATGGACCGCGTCGAACCGCTTCACAGTTTTATTTTACCCGGACGCAGCGAAGCCGCGAGCCGCCTACATTTTGCCCGTGCGCTGGCCCGTCGGGCCGAACGTCGCCTGGTTGAGCTGGCGGGAGAAGTTAACGTTCGCCAGGTATTGATGCGCTACCTCAACCGGCTATCGGACTGCCTGTACGCGCTGGCTCGTGCCGAAGATAGCGTTGCGCATCGCAACAGCATCATAAGTGAAATCAGCGCGCGCTATCTGGCTGCCAGCCAGCCCCCCCGCAGCAAGGAGACTCTTATGGCCCTCTCATTCAACGATCTCCATCAGCTTACGCGGTCCGCCGTTGAGCGCGCCCGGCAGCTTGAGGTGCCGGTAGCGATCGGCATCGTCGACGCGCACGGCACGCAAACGGTGATTTGGCGGATGCCGGACGCTCTGCTGGTCAGCAGCGAGCTGGCGCCAAAGAAAGCCTGGACCGCGGTGGCGATGAAAACAGCCACTCACCTGCTTTCAAGCGCGGTGCAGCCCGGCGCGCCGCTTTATGGTCTGGAGAGCCAGATGCAGGGAAAGGTCGTCACCTTTGGCGGCGGATACCCCTTGTGGCGTGAAGGCCAGTTGATTGGCGGCCTGGGTATCAGCGGCGGCAGCGTTGAACAGGACATGGATATTGCACAGGCCGCCATAGCGGCTATTAACGTGGGAACTAATCAATGAATACTTGTGAACTCGAAACCCTTATCCGCACCATTTTGAGCGAGCAGCTGGCCCTGGCACAAGCGCCTCATCAACCGCAGGGCAGCGGCGTCTTTCAGTCCGTCAACGCAGCGGTTGATGCCGCACACCAGGCTTTCTTACGCTACCAGCAGTGTCCGCTCAAAACTCGCAGCGCCATTATCAGCGCCCTGCGCCTGGAGCTGACGCCCCATCTTTCTCCCCTTGCCGCCGAAAGCGCGGCAGAAACGGGAATGGGCAATAAAGAGGATAAGTTCCTCAAGAATAAGGCAGCGCTGGACAACACGCCGGGAATCGAGGATTTAACCACTACCGCGCTCACCGGCGATGGCGGGATGGTGCTTTTTGAATATTCACCGTTTGGCGTTATCGGCTCCGTTACGCCGAGCACTAACCCGACGGAAACGATCATCAACAACAGCATCAGCATGCTGGCGGCGGGCAACAGCGTTTATTTTAGCCCACACCCGGGAGCAAAAACCGTCTCTCTGAAGCTCATCAGCATGATTGAAGAGATCGCCTTCCGCTGCTGCGGTATCCGTAACCTGGTGGTCACCGCCGCGGAGCCAACGTTTGAAGCCACCCAGCAGATGATGGCCCATCCAAAGATTGCCGTACTGGCTATTACCGGTGGTCCGGGAATTGTCGCTATGGGAATGAAAAGCGGGAAAAAAGTCGTGGGCGCCGGAGCCGGTAACCCGCCCTGTATCGTTGACGAAACCGCTGATTTAGTCAAAGCCGCCGAAGATATCATCAACGGCGCGGCGTTCGATTACAACCTGCCGTGCATTGCCGAGAAGAGCCTGATTGTGGTGGAGAGCGTCGCCGATAGTCTGGTACAGCAAATGCAGGCATTTGGCGCCTTGCTGCTAACCACCGCAGAGGTCGACAGGCTCCGCGCCGTCTGCCTGCCGGAAGGACAGGCGAATAAAAAGCTGGTCGGAAAAAGCCCGGCAGCTCTGCTGACGGCGGCCGGCATTAGCGCGCCGGCAAAACAACCTCGCCTGCTGATAGCCGTCGTCAGCGCCGACGATCCGTGGGTCACCAGCGAACAGCTGATGCCGATGCTGCCCATTGTCAAAGTGAGCGATTTTGATAGCGCGCTGGCGCTGGCCCTGAAGGTGGAAGACGGCCTGCACCACACCGCCATCATGCACTCGCAAAACGTTTCACGCCTGAACCTCGCAGCCCGCACGCTGCAGACCTCCATCTTCGTGAAAAATGGGCCGTCCTATGCGGGTATCGGGGTCGGCGGCGAGGGCTTTACGACCTTTACTATCGCTACGCCAACGGGTGAAGGCACCACCTCAGCGCGAACGTTTGCTCGCTCCCGGCGCTGCGTACTGACCAACGGCTTTTCTATCCGCTAAAGAGGTAGGGTGATGAAGACCTTTTCGCTACAAACCCGGTTGTACAGCGGTCAGGGGAGCCTGCAGGTGCTCAGACGCTTTACCAACAAGCATATCTGGATAATCTGCGATGGCTTCCTCGCGAGCTCGCCGCTCATCGGGACGCTGCGCGCTGCGCTGCCGGCGGATAATCGAATCACTATTTTTAGTGAGATAACGCCGGACCCTACTATCGATACCGTCGTCCAGGGGATTGCACAAATGCAGGATCTGCAGCCCCAGGTCGTCATCGGGTTTGGCGGCGGATCGGCGCTGGATGCGGCGAAGGCTATCGTCTGGTTCAGCCATCGGTTCGGCATTGAAATTGAAACCTGCGTTGCCATTCCTACCACCAGCGGTACCGGTTCAGAAGTGACCAGCGCCTGCGTAATTAGCGACCCTGATAAAGGCATCAAATACCCGCTGTTCAACAATGCGCTGTATCCGGATATGGCGATCCTCGACCCGGAGCTGGTGGTCAGCGTCCCGCCGCAGATCACGGCCAATACCGGAATGGACGTACTGACCCACGCGCTGGAAGCCTGGGTTTCGCCACACGCCAGCGACTTTACCGATGCGCTGGCGGAAAAAGCCGCCAAACTGGTATTCCGCTATCTGCCCACTGCGGTGGAAAAAGGTGACTGCGTGGCGACGCGGGGAAAAATGCATAACGCCTCAACGCTCGCAGGTATGGCGTTCAGCCAGGCCGGGCTCGGGCTTAACCACGCAATAGCCCACCAGCTCGGCGGGCAGTTTCATCTGCCGCACGGTCTGGCCAACGCGCTGCTGTTAACCCCGGTTATCCGCTTTAACGCCGGCGTTCCACGTGCCGCCAAACGCTACGCGCGGCTGGCCAAAGCCTGCGGCTTTTGCCCGCCAGAGGCCAATGATGTCACGGCGATAAATGCGCTGATTCAGCAAATCGAACGCCTCAAGCAGCGCTGCGCTCTCCCCTCATTGGCCGTCGCGCTTAAAGAAGGAAGATCCGACTTTTCAGCGCGCATTCCGGCAATGGTGCGGGCCGCGTTGGCTGACGTCACGCTACGCACTAATCCGCGCCCGACCAGCGCCGAGGAAATTCGGGAACTGCTGGAGGAACTGCTATGAGTACCGCCGCCAACACCGTTGCAATGCCCCATAGCGCGGATGAAATTCGTGAGCGCGTTCGCACTGCGGGCGTGGTTGGTGCGGGAGGCGCGGGGTTTCCCGCTCACGTTAAGCTCCAGGCGCAGGTGGAGATCTTTCTGGTTAACGCCGCCGAGTGCGAACCCATGCTCAAGGTTGACCAGCAGCTGATGTGGCAGCAGGCTTCGCGTCTTGTACGCGGCGTGCAGTACGCGATGACGGCAACCGGCGCGCGCGAAGGGGTGATAGCCCTGAAAGAAAAATATCGCCGGGCCATCGATGCGCTAACCCCGCTGCTGCCTGCAGGTATCCGGCTCCACATCCTGCCCGATGTCTATCCGGCTGGCGATGAGGTGCTGACCATCTGGCTGGCTACCGGTCGCCGGGTCGCGCCTGCCGCGCTGCCGGCCAGCGTCGGCGTGGTCGTTAATAACGTGCAAACCGTCCTCAATATTGCCAGAGCGGTCGAGCTGCGGTATCCGGTAACGCGCCGAACGCTGACCGTCAACGGCGCCGTTGCCAGGGCGCAAACGCTCACCGTGCCTATCGGCATGTCGTTACGCGAAATCCTCAACCTTGCCGGCGGGGCAACCGTCGACAATCCGGGGTTTATTAACGGCGGGCCAATGATGGGAAGCCTGGTGAAATCGCTGGACTCTCCGGTGACCAAAACCACCGGTGGGCTGCTGGTGCTACCGAAAAGCCATCCTCTCATTCAGCGACGGATGCAGGACGACCGCACGATCCTTTCCGTTGCCCGCACCGTCTGCGAACAGTGTCGGCTGTGCACCGATCTCTGTCCAAGACACCTGATTGGCCACGAACTCTCGCCCCATTTGCTGGTTCGGGCAGTGAACTACCTGCAGGGCGCTACGCCGCAGCTGCTGCTTAGCGCACTCACCTGTTCGGAGTGCAACGTCTGCGAAAGCGTAGCCTGCCCGGTAGGCATCTCGCCAATGCGCATTAATCGCCTGCTGAAGCGCGAGCTGCGGGCGAAAAACCTGCGCTATGAAGGGCCGCTGCATCCGGCCGACCAGATGGCGAAATATCGCCTGGTGCCGGTGAAGCGGCTGATCGCCAAACTGGGGCTAAGCCCCTGGTATCAGGAAGCGCCGCTGTCCGGGTGCGAACCTTCTGCCGAAAAAGTCACGCTGTTGTTACGCCAGCATATTGGCGCAAGCGCAGCGCCGTGCGTGGCAGTAGGGCAACCCGTCGTGCGCGGGCAATGCGTCGCCGATATTCCAGCGGGCGCGCTGGGCGCCCCTGTGCACGCCAGCATTGACGGCACGGTTTCGGCCATCAGCGAACAGGCTATTACGGTTGTAAGAGGTTAACTATGTCTCAGGCTATCGGTATTTTAGAACTCACCAGCATCGCCAGGGGAATGGAGCTCGGCGATGCGATGCTGAAAAGCGCGAACGTCGACCTGCTGGTCTGCAAGACCATTTGTCCAGGTAAATTTCTGTTAATGCTCGGCGGCGACGTCGGCGCGGTACAGCAGGCGATTGAAACCGGCACCTCGCTTGCAGGAGAAATGCTGGTCGACAGTCTGGTGCTGCCCAATCTTCACCGCGATATTCTCCCGGCAATAAGCGGCCTGAATAGCGTTGACCAGCGCCAGGCCGTCGGGATCGTCGAAACCTGGAGCGTCGCGGCCTGCATTAGCGCGGCAGATCGGGCGGTAAAAGCCTCGAACGTTACGCTGGTACGCGTGCATATGGCATTCGGTATCGGCGGCAAGTGCTATATGGTCGTCGCGGGTGAGATTTCAGACGTCAACAATGCGGTAGCTGTGGGTAGCGAAAGCGCGGGTGAAAAGGGGCTGCTGGTTTACCGCTCGGTAATTCCGCGCCCGCATGAGTCAATGTGGCGACAGATGGTGGAGGGATAATGGAAAAGCAGCAAACAACAGATCGCATGATTCAGGAATACGTCCCGGGTAAACAGGTCACGCTGGCGCACCTTATCGCTAATCCAGGTCAGGACCTGTTCAAAAAGCTGGGTTTGCAGAATGCGGTATCGGCGATCGGCATTCTCACCATTACCCCCAGTGAAGCCTCAATAATTGCCTGCGATATCGCCACCAAATCGGGCGCGGTAGAGATAGGCTTTCTCGATCGCTTTACCGGCGCCGTGGTGCTTACCGGGGACGTTTCCGCCGTTGAATATGCGCTGAAGCAGGTTACACGCACGCTGGGCGAAATGATGCGCTTCACCGCTTGCCCAATTACACGGACCTAAGCTCATGAAACGTTTGATGCTTATCGGCCCCAGCCAGTGCGGCAAGACGTCCTTGACCCAAAGCCTGCGCGGCGAAGCGCTCCATTATAAAAAAACGCAGGCGATTGAATGGTCCCCGATGGCCATCGACACGCCGGGTGAATACCTCGAAAACCGCTGTCTTTACAGCGCGCTGCTGGCCAGCGCCTGCGAAGCCGACGTTATCGCACTGGTGCTGAATGCCGACGCGCAGTGGTCGCCGTTTTCTCCCGGTTTTACCGCCCCGATGAACCGCCCGACCATCGGCCTGGTGACCAAGGCCGATTTAGCGCCCCCGCAGCGCCTTTCTCTGATTGAGGGCTGGCTTGAACAAGCCGGCGCGCAGCGGATCTTTATTACCAGCGCGCTCAATAAATCGGGACTCACCGCCGTACTGGCTTTTTTGAATGCGAAGGAACCCCTATGTCTCACAAAATAATGGCCATTAACGCCGGCAGCTCATCGCTAAAATTTCAGCTGCTGGCAATGCCTCAGGGTGAAATGCTCTGCCAGGGATTGATAGAGCGTATTGGTATGGCGGACGCCCGGGTGACGATAAAAACGCCAGCCCACGGCTGGCAGGAGAGGGTCCCTGTTGCCGATCATCGTGAAGCCGTGACTCTGCTGCTGGAAAAGCTCCTCCACCACGGCGTGATCGGCAGCCTGCATGAGATTGACGGTATCGGCCATCGCGTCGCCCACGGTGGAGAGCACTTTAAGGATTCCGCGCTGATTACCGAGGGGTCGCTGGCTGAAATTGAACGCCTTGCGGAGCTGGCGCCGCTGCATAATCCGGTCAATGCGCTCGGCATTAACGTCTTTCGCCAGCTGTTGCCCACCACGCCCGCCGTCGCAGTGTTTGATACCGCCTTTCACCAGACGCTGGATGAGCGCGCCTATCTCTACCCTCTTCCCTGGCGCTATTACAGTGAACTTGGTATCCGCCGCTATGGTTTCCACGGCACCAGCCACAAATACGTCAGCGCCCTGCTCGCAGAACAGCTCGGCGTTCCGCTCAGCGCGCTGCGGGTGATCTGCTGCCACCTGGGCAATGGCAGCAGCGTTTGCGCGATTAAAGGCGGCCATTCTATCAATACCTCAATGGGATTTACGCCCCAGTCCGGCGTGATGATGGGGACCCGCAGCGGCGATATTGACCCATCAATCCTGCCGTGGATTGCCCAGCGGGAGGGGAAAACGCCCCAGCAGCTTAATCATCTGTTAAACAATGAGTCCGGGCTGCTCGGCGTCTCCGGCGTTTCGCATGATTACCGCGACGTCGAGCAGGCGGCAGATGCAGGCAATCACCGGGCGGCTCTCGCCCTGTCGCTTTTTGCCGAGCGGATCCGCGCGACGATCGGCAGCTACATTATGCAGATGGGCGGCCTGGACGCGCTGATTTTTACCGGCGGCATTGGCGAAAACTCCGCGCGCGCGCGATCCGCAATCTGCCATAACCTGCATTTTCTCGGCCTGTCGATCGATAGCGAGAAAAACCAGCAGAATGCGGCCTTTATCCAGGCCGACGGCTCGGTCGTTAAAGTGGCGATTGTGAATACAAATGAAGAGCTGATGATCGCCCGCGACGTTATGCGCATCGCCCTCTCCGCGCGGGCGGATCTGTGCGTTTCGGCGTAAAACAGCCGCCCTCAGGCTTGAGTGAAATCATGGTAATAGCGGGATCGCCATGACACTATGCGCCATGAAAAATCGAGTGGAAAGGTGAACCGGTGGCCGTTGCACAATGTCCCGCATCCTGCGGAGAGCTCATCCAGGGCTGGATCCTTGGCAGTGAAAAGCTGGTCTCCTGCCCCGTCGACTGGTACAGCACCGTCGAGGTGAGCGCCGCGCCGCCTCTGCCTGATGAACGCCCGCTTTCCCGGGCAATGGTCGAGCGGCTTTTAGACTACTGGCAATACCCGGCAGGCCTGAGCCACGACATCCGTATCGAGGTGCACTCGTCGATTCCTGTCGCCAAAGGGATGGCCAGCAGTACGGCAGATATTGCCGCTACCGCGGTGGCCACGGCGCATCATCTCGGCCATACGCTGTCGGAGTCCGAGCTGGCGCGGCTTTGCGTCTCCCTGGAACCCACCGACAGCACCATTTTTCGCCAGCTCACGCTTTTCGACCATAACGACGCCTCGACGCAAATTGCCTGCAAGTCCCAGCCACAGCTCGATCTTTACGTTCTCGAAAGTCCCGTAACGCTACGCACAACGGATTATCATCGCCTGCCCCGCCGGTCCCGGCTGCTCGCCAGCTCGGCTACGCTACAGCTGGCGTGGGAAAAGATACAGGATGCCTGTCTTAGCGGCTGCCCGCGGCGGATGGGGGAAGCGTCGACGCTTAGCGCGATTGCCAGCCAGCTGCTGCTGGCAAAACCCGGTTTTACCTCGCTGCTGGCGCTGGTGGAAGAGTGCGACTTATACGGTCTGAACGTCGCTCACAGCGGCAGCGTTGTCGGCCTGATGCTGGACCGGCGGCGGCACGATATCGGCTATATACAGTGGGCGCTGGCGAAGAGGAGCATGAGCGAGCACTGGCCGCGGCAGCACCTGCTGAAGATGGTGCAGGGCGGCGCCCGCCTGCTTGCCGCTTCAGGCGTTCGCGCCAGCGATGCGCCTTAATGCGCTAATCAGCCGCTGATTCTCCTCCGCGCTGCGGATCGCCACGCGGAAATAGCCCGCCCCGAGGCCGGGATAGTTGGCGCAGCTGCGAATCAAAATATGCTGCTGCAGCAGCGCATACTGCAGGTCGATGCCCGGCATATCGGCGCGCAGAAACAGATAGTTTGCCTGACCCGGATATACCGTTAAGCCGGGAAGCCGGCGGAGCTGTTGGTAAAAACGCCGCCCCTCTTCGGCCAGCCACTGCCGGGTCTTCTGCTGGTAGGCGCTATCCTGCAGAATAATTTCCCCCGCCAGCGCGGCAAACGCGTTGATCGACCACGGCATTTGCCGCTCGCGCATCCGGGCGACGGCGCGCTCATCGCCGTTGACCAGATACCCCAGACGCAGGCCGGGTATGGCATAGAACTTCGTCAGCGAGCGTAGTACCCAGATATGCGGGTTATCGCGCAGCAGAGGGATAAACCCCGGCTGGTCGGGAATAAAATCGATAAAGGCTTCATCCAGCACCAGCGCGATGCTTAACGCTTTGCAGCGCTCGGCAATCGCCGCCAGCAGCCGGCGCTCCGGCAGCAGGCCGGTTGGGTTGTTGGGCGTACACAGGAGCAGGCAGTCCAGGTCTGGCGTCAGGGCCGCGAGAAGGGCCTCGGTCAGCTGCCAGCCATCCTCTTCACGCAGAACGAACTCGCGGATCGCGCAGTCCACCGAGCTCAGCGCGCGGCGATATTCGGCAAAGCCGGGTATCACGATCATCGCCTGACGCGGCTTCAGGCCGTTTACGACGGTGAAAATAGATTCGGTTTCGCCATTCCCCGCCACGATCCACGAGGCGGGAATGTGGTGATGCTCGGCCAGGGCCTCGTGCAGCTGCTGATAGTCCACGTCGGGATAGCGCTCTGCGCGGTCAAGATTATCGATCAGAGCGCGCTTCAGGCTTTCAGGCATGCCCAGCGGATTAATATTGGCGCTAAAATCCAGCAGCCGATCGGGCTTAATGCCCAGCAGCGCCGCCGCCTCCCGCGTATTGCCGCCATGCGCGCTCTTTAACAGAGCCATATCCCGCTCCTTTTATCAGCCACGCCTTGCCAGCGTTGCGCCATCGGCGAAGTAGGCCTTAATCCCCGCCAGTATCGACTCGGCAACTTCCTGCTGGAAGGTCGCCGTTTTCAGCTTACGCTCCTCCTCCACGTTGCTGATAAACGCGGTTTCGACCAGGATCGACGGAATATCCGGCGCTTTCAGCACCGCGAAGCCGGCCTGTTCAACCTGGTTTTTGTGGAGGTTATTAATTTTGCCCATCTTTTGCAGCACCGCCTTACCAAACTTCAGGCTATCGGCGATGGTCAGCGATTGCACCATATCAAACATCGTATGGTCGACGTAGCGATCGCCGCTCTTGCTGACGCCCCCCACCAGATCGGAGGCGTTCTGGGTTTGCGCCAGATACTTAGCCGCGGTGCTGGTAGCGCCTTTGGTTGAGAGCGCAAATACCGAAGAGCCCCTCGGCTGGCGGCTGGTAAAGGCATCGGCGTGAATCGAGACGAACAGATCGGCACGCTGCTTTTGCGCCTTGGCGACGCGCACCTTCAGGGGAATAAAGACATCTTCATTGCGGGTCATATAGGCCTTCATATTCCCCTCTTTTTCGATCAGCGCCCGCAGCCGGCGGGCAATCTGCAGCACAACGTCTTTCTCGCGGGTATGGTATTTGCCTACCGCGCCGGAGTCTTCACCGCCGTGTCCCGGATCGAGCATAATCACAATCGGCCGGTCGCGCCCGGCTTTACCCGGCTTCGGCCCGCTTTCTGCCGGCGGCACCTGACGATCGAGATCGCCCTTGTTGTAATCTTCCAGCAGCGCCAGCAGCGGGTCCTGCACATCGGTCGCCGTAGACGGATAGAGATCCATCACCAGGCGCTCTTTAAAGCCGGCAACCGGCGCGAGGGCAAAGAGCTGCGGTTTCACATTCTGTTTGAGCTCAAACACCATGCGCACCGTTTGCGGATCGAACTGCCCGACGCGAGCGGACTTAATATAGGGATCGTCGTCGCGAATGCTGGTTCCCATGCCTTTTAGCACGGAATTAAGGTTAACCCCTTCCAGATCGACCACCAGCCGCTCCGGATTGCTCAACGCAAACTGCCGATATTTCAGCACATGGTTGGATTCCACCGTAACGCGCGTATAGGTTGACGACGGCCAGACGCGCACGGCGACGACCTGTGCAACGGCAGCTAAACCAACCGGACTGACGCTCATTAACCACATAGCGCTCGCCCCCTGTAAAAAACGGCGACGGCTTAATCCTGACTTGTATCCCGGCATGCCACTCCCAAGCAATAAAAACGCATTCGTATCCAAAACAAACAGATTGACCAGAAACTTTAACGAAAGCCGTATAACCTGTCATCAATAAAAGGGTAAACAATCTTTGGTAGCGCGCTTTAAGTCACAGTTCTTTCGCAGGTTCGGGACAAATTTTGGCTTGCGTTTACGGGGAAAACAGAATAAAAATACACTTATTACGAATAATCATGCATTGAGGGTTGTTGTCATGGTGAAGGAACGTCGCACCGAACTGGTAGAAGGATTCCGCCATTCTGTTCCCTATATTAACGCCCATCGGGGAAAAACGTTTGTCATCATGCTGGGTGGCGAAGCCATTGAGCATGAGAATTTCTCCAGCATAGTCAATGACATTGGTCTGTTACATAGTCTGGGCATTCGCCTGGTGGTGGTCTATGGCGCGCGTCCTCAGATAGACGCCAACCTGGCCGAACATCATCATGAGCCGCTTTACCACAAACAGACGCGCGTGACTGACGCCAAAACCCTCGAACTGGTTAAACAGGCCGCCGGCATGCTGCAGCTGGAAATTACCGCGCGCCTGTCGATGAGCCTCAACAACACTCCGCTCCAGGGCGCCCACATCAACGTCGTGAGCGGCAATTTCATTATTGCCCAACCGCTTGGCGTTGATGATGGCGTCGATTATTGCCACAGCGGGCGCATTCGTCGTATCGATGAAGAAGCGATCCATCGCCAGCTTGATAATGGCGCCATCGTGCTGATGGGCCCGGTTGCGGTATCGGTCACCGGCGAAAGCTTTAACCTGACGTCAGAAGAGATTGCCACCCAGCTGGCTATTAAGCTGAAAGCGGAAAAAATGATCGGCTTCTGCTCTTCACAAGGGGTGTACAGCCAGGAGGGTGAGATCGTTCCCGAACTGTTCCCGAACGAAGCCCAGGCGCGGGTTGAAGAGCTGGAAGCGGAAGAGGACTACAACTCCGGTACCGTGCGTTTCCTGCGCGGCGCGGTGAAAGCCTGCCGCAGCGGCGTGCGTCGCTGCCACCTGATCAGCTACCAGGAAGATGGCGCTCTGCTGCAGGAGCTGTTCTCGCGCGACGGTATCGGTACTCAGATCGTCATGGAAAGCGCCGAGCAGATTCGCCGCGCCACCATCAACGATATTGGCGGCATTCTTGAGCTGATCAGCCCGCTGGAGCAGCAGGGGATTCTGGTGCGTCGCTCCCGCGAGCAGCTGGAGATGGAAATAGATAAATTCACCATCATTCAGCGCGATAACACAACAATTGCCTGCGCCGCGCTCTATCCGTTCCCGGAAGAGAAAATCGGTGAAATGGCCTGCGTGGCGGTCCATCCGGACTACCGCAGCTCATCGCGCGGGGAAGTGCTGCTGAACCGCATTGCGACCCAGGCAAAGCAGATGGGGCTAAGCAAACTGTTCGTGCTGACTACCCGCAGCATCCACTGGTTCCAGGAGCGCGGCTTTACGCCGGTGGATATCGACCTGCTGCCGGAGAGTAAGAAAGAGATGTACAACTATCAGCGCCGTTCCAAGGTGATGATGGCCGACCTTGGCTAAGTGAGCGCCCCCTTCCCGGCTAAGCGTAGCGCGGGCCGGGAAAGGTGAAGCGCTGAAGGTTGAGGCTACCCGACGCTGGCGAAGATGTCCGCCAGCCCGCTGCGCCGTTCGGTGCGCGCCACGATAGCCTGAGTAAGCACCTGCTCATCGGCATAAATCGACAGCTGCCTTTTAGCTCGCGTTATCGCGGTATACACCAGCTCACGCGTCACCAGCGGCACGCTGCGGGAAGGCAAAATCAGGGCCGCGTGGTCAAATTCCGAGCCCTGCGATTTATGCACCGTCATCGCCCAGGCGGTATCGTGTTCCGGCAGACGGCTCGGCTGCACCGACTTAATGCTGCCATCCGGCATCGGGAACCAGACGCGAAGCCCTTCTCCCCTTTCCAGCGCAATGCCAATATCACCGTTAAACAGCCCCAGCGCGCTATCGTTGCGCGAGATCATGACCGGGCGGCCTTCATACCAGCGCGAATGCCGCGGCAGCGCAATAGCCCGCTTACGATTGAGCATCAGCTCCAGCTGTTCGTTCAGCCCGCTGACGCCGTAGGGGCCCTCGCGTAGGGCGCACAGTAGCCGGAACTCGCCGAAAGCGGCAATCGCCGCCTCCGGCTCCGCCCGCTCGCGCAGCAGCCGAAGATAGCGATCGTAGCCGGCCTGCGCCTGCGTCAGCATCGTTTCATACTCCTCGGTGGTGCTTAGCGGGTGCAGGGCGATATCGTCGAACGGCTGACGCAGGGTCGTTTTGACGCCATGCCGATCGCCGGCGTTAACCGCCCGGGCCAGGCTACCGATACCGGAATGGCTGCCAAAACGATAGCTTTTCTGCAGCAGGCACAGGCTGTCGCGCAGGGCACCCGCCGCCTCGCCCTCGCCGGCAGGTACCGGCAGTCCGGTCAGCCGCTTTAGCTGCGCCGCGCGATCGGCGGTATAGCCGGCATTAACCCAGGCACAAATATCCCCCAGCACCGCGCCGGCTTCCACCGACGCAAGCTGATCGCGGTCGCCGAGAAAAATCACCCGACCGTGCGCCGGCAGGGCGTCAATCAGGCGAGCCATCATCGGCAGGTCAATCATCGAGGCTTCATCCACCACCAGCACGTCGAGGTGCAGCGGGTTGCCGGCGTGATAGCGCATACGCTGGCTGCCCGGCTGAGCGCCCAGCAGACGGTGCAGGGTGCTGGCCTCTGTCGGCAGCTGCGCCTTCTGCTCATCCGTCAGCGGCAGCTGGCGCAGCGCGCTGCCCAGCGATTCGGTCAGGCGCGCGGCGGCTTTCCCGGTGGGCGCCGCCAGGCGGATACGACAGCGGGGCCTATCCGTCGTCTGAATCAACGCCGCCAGCAGCCTGGCGACGGTGGTGGTTTTACCGGTGCCTGGGCCCCCGGAAATAACCGCAATGCGCCGGGTCAGCGCCACCGCCGCCGCCACCTTCTGCCAGTCAATATCGTCCCCGGCGGGGAATAGCGCATCCAGCGTCGACGCCAGGCGCGTTTCATCCACGCTCAGCACCTGATTGGCTTCGTTAAAAAAGCGCGCGACGGTCAGCTCGTTACGCCACATACGGTTAAGGTAAAGCCGTTCCCCGCAGAGGATCATCGGCGTCGGGCGCTCCCCGCGGCTCACCGCCGCAGAAGAGAGCAGCAGCGTCGACCAGTCATCAGGCGCTCCGGCCTGCGCCAGCAGCTTCTCGCGCAGAGCGGCGGCTTTCCCGCTCAGCGCATCGTCCGCCGCAAGGCGGGAGAGCGGCAGGCATACGTGCCCTTCGCCGGCATCGCGGCTCAGTATCGCCGCCGCCAGCCTCACCGCCGGGTGCGCATCCTGAGCGACCATCAGCGCAAACTGGACGTCAAGCGGACGTAACAAACGCTGGTTTGCTGCCTCAAGCAGCAGCTCATCCATGGTCATGAGGCGATCTCCTGAACTTCGCCGGCAAACAGGGCGTCCAGGCCGTCGATTAGCGGCCGCTCGGGGCGCGTGGTAAATATCCCCTGCCCGCCGTCCTGTCCGTCCATTCCGCGTAAAAAGAGATAAATGACGCCGCCAAAATGGCGCTCATAGTCATAGTCAGCAATGCGGTGGCGTAAATAGCGGTGCAGCGCCAGGCTATAGAGCTGGTACTGTAAATCATAGCGGTGCGTGCGCATCGCCTGCGCCATCGCCTGTCGGGTGTAGGCTTCGCGATCGTCCCCCAGCCAGTTGGATTTGTAGTCCAGCAGGTAGTAGCGATCGTTATGACGAAACACCAGGTCGATAAACCCTTTCAGCATTCCGCGTACCTGACGGAAATCAAGCTCCGGGCACTGCGCCGAAAGCGGGTCGTAGCGGCGAACCAGCGCGTCCAGGCGCCGCGGATCCAGCGGGGCCGCAATGGGTAAATAAAACGCCATCTCAACCTGCTTATCCGCCGCAGTCAGCTGATTCAGCGCGATACCGGCGCCCGGCAGCGGCGTGCGCAGCACATCATCCAGCCATTGGGTCAGCACCGGCGTCCACTGTTCGCCAAATCCGCCGGACTGCAGCTTTTCCGCCATCCAGCCGGCGGGAACCGGCTGGGTAAAGTCGAGATCTTCAAACAGGCCGTGCAGAAATGTCCCCGGCGACGCCCCGCGCGGGAACTGATGGGGAGTGAGCTGTGGCTCCTCGATCACCTCTCCCACGCCGGCGGCGTCAACGTCAAGACGGGGCAGTAAATCCTGCGCCGGGCTGTGGCCATGCTGCTGTAGCCCGGAGTAGCTGGTGACCCGCCAGTCATCGACGATCGCACGCGCCAGCATTCGTGCCGACAGCGGGGGGAGAACCTCCTGCGGCGCCTGCCAGGGTTGCCGATCGGCGACGCCGGGGGTTTGCAGCGCAATATCCGCGCTGCAGAATGCCTGCAGGCGGGCCGTCAGCCCCGCGGCATCCATCGCTTCGCCTCCCTGCAGAAGGCGCCCCAGCGCGCTGTGGTGAAAATCACTGTCGCCCGGCTTGTCGCTGCGCCGGGTGCTGAGCGGCGCCACGCCAAGACTGCAGTGCCAGACCGCTCGCGTCAGGGCCACGTATAGCAAACGCAAATCCTCCGCCAGACGCTCCGCTTCCGCCAGCTCGAGGCTCCCCTCATTCTGTTCAAGGTCGAGCACCGCCGCAAAGGAGTCGCGATCGTGATAAAACGCCTGATCCTGCTTACGGAAGCGGGCGATAAACGGCAGCCACACCAGCGGGTATTCCAGCCCTTTCGATTTATGTACGGTGACGATTTGCACCAGATGCTTGTCGCTTTCCAGGCGCATCTGCTGGCTGGAGGCATTGCTATCCGGCTCGGCGATGCGCTGCGTCAGCCAACGCACCAGCGCATGCTCGCTTTCCAGCTGGTTGGCCGCTTCCTGCAGCAGTTCGCTGATATGCAGGATATCGGTTAAGCGCCGCTCGCCGCCGCTCGTCACCAGCAGATTTTCGGCGATGTTCCGGGTGGTCATCAGCGCTCTCAGCATCGGCATGACCCCGCGCTGGCGCCAGATGCGGCGATAGTCGCTAAACTCTTCAACCAGCGCATCCCACGCGCGCTCATCCTGGTTCAGGTTTTCAATATCGAGAGCGTTCAGACCGAAAATCGAGGTCGCCAGCGCGCTGCGCAGCGTGTTTTCTCGTTCGGGCGCCAGCGCCGCCTGTAGTACCCACAGCAGCTCCTGCGCTTCCGGCGTTTCAAATACGCTATCGCGGTTGGAGAGATAGACCGATGGAATGGCCAGAACCTGCAGCGCATCGCGGATCAGCGATGCCTCCTGGCGATTACGCACCAGCACCGTGATATCGGAAGCCTGCACCGGCCGAGCGCGATCGTCGCGCCACAGCAGCGCCCGCCCCTGCTGGCCGGCGCTAAGCCAGTCACGAATTTGCGCTGCGCAGAGCTGCGCCATAAAGGTTTGATAATCCCCCGCGCCCACCGCTTCGCCCGGCATCAGCCAGATGTTCATTGCCGGAACCACGTCGTCGTCGACGGTAAAACGCAGATGCTGGTTTTTCGGCGCCGACTTCACCGGCAGGAACGGGATTTCGCGGAACATGAACGGATTATCGCTGAGGCTAAACAGGCGATTGACGCTATCCACCATCCCCGGAGAGGAGCGCCAGTTGGTATCCAGCGTGTAGTGAGCGGCAACGTCGCCGCGCGCCTTCATATAGGTAAAGATATCCGCGCCGCGAAAGGCATAAATGGCCTGTTTGGGATCGCCGATAAGCAGCAGCGCCGTATCCGGCTGCCGCCGCCAGATGCGGCGAAAAATGCGGTACTGCTGCGGGTCGGTATCCTGGAACTCATCAATCATCGCCACCGGAAAACGCTGACGGATCGCGCTGGCCAGCGCTTCGCCGCTTTCGCTGCGTAGGGCATCATCGAGGCGGCTGAGCATGTCATCAAAACCGAGCTCTCCGCGGCGACGTTTTTCCCGCGCCACCGCTTCGCGGATCTCCACCATTGCCCGGGCGATCACCAGATCGGTAAGGGTCAGCGGCGCGGAGAGAAGCGCCTCAATCGCGCTAAACAGCGGGTGAACCGGCGGTTCGCCACCCGCTTTGGTACGTTCATGCAGGAACGGCCGGGAGAATTTCTCCAGCGCCTCCGGCAGCCGGTAGCTCAGGGTCTCTTCCTGCGCCCAGAGGCTGACTTTCTCTATCCATTTCCCCTGATTGCCGCGATTGAATTTACGCCGATCGAGGCCGGAATTTTCCAGCACGCTTTCAATCTCGCCCACCTGCTCGCGCCACTGCAGCTTCACCGCGTCGATGCGATCGATGATTTGCCGATGGCGTTCGGCCAGCGTCTCTTCCTGCGCCGGCGGGGATTTAAGCTGCGGGGCTTCGCCCTGTAGCCAGCGGTCGAGGGATTTCAACAGATCGCGCGGGCCTTTCCACGCTTCGTGGATAACCGCCGCGATCTCGCGCGGGAGCGGGTAGCAGTGGCGGCGCCAGAAATCGGCGCAGGCCTGGTAACGGAGCCGGGATTCGTCCTCGATCAGCTGCTGTTCGAAGAGCATGCCGGACTCAAACGCGTTGAGGCTGAGCATGCGCTGGCAGAAGCCGTGAATGGTGAAAACCGCCGCTTCGTCCATCTGCCTTTCCGCCAGCATCAGCGTTTGCGCGGCCTGGTTTTTGTCCGGAATTTCCGCCAGCAGCGCGGCGTAGAGAGGGTCGGAGGCCGTTTCACGCAGGCAGGCGATACGCAGAGCGTGGATATTGCTGCGGATACGACCGCGCAGCTCCTCGGTCGCCGCCTCGGTGAAGGTCACCACCAGCAGCTCCTCCACGCTTACCGGCCGGGGAAAGGCGGATTCTCCGCCCAGCCCCAGCAGCAGCCGGAGGTACAGCGCCGCGATGGTAAAGGTCTTTCCGGTGCCCGCAGAGGCTTCTATCAGGCGCTCGCCCGTCAGGGGCAAGCGCAGGGGGTCAAGAGGCTCGGCGGTTTCGGTCATTCATTCTCTCGCATCAGGGGTAAGGATTTCTGCAATGCGCTGACGGTTTCCCAGACTTTGCCACCCGGCGGAAGGGCGTAATCCGTTTTACCGTTCTGGCTACCGGATACCTGGGATAATATCGCCATGCCCTGCGGATCCACCACCGTCTGATGGAAGAAGTCGGCAAGCTTTTGCGGCGTCAGCAGTTTAATCTGAGCCACTACTTTATCACGTGAATCGAAGCGCATATTACCGCGATCGAAATCTTTGCTCAGCTGCGAGGCTTCCCCGCCCAAAGTTTGCGGTGCCTGCATCATCTGGGCGATCGTCGCCTGCTGAATTTGGGCAAACTCTTCCGGAGTCATCGCCCTCAGCTTTGCTTCCGCCGTCGGGAAGAAGGCCTGGAAACGCTGCCACAGGAAGGCGGGCTGCTTATCGCTGCTTTGCAGCAGGAAGCCAACGCCCCACTGGCGACCGACGTTCATCGAAAACGCGAACACCGCATAGCCCAGCTGTTCTTCAGTACGCAGCTGGTTATAGAACCACGGCTGGATAATTTGCCCGAGCAGAGAGCTGGCGGCAGAGCTGCTGTACTCATCGATATTGGGCGGCGCAAAGACCGCGGCCAGCGCCGAGTCGGTGCTGCTGCCGGTTTTTTCAAAAATGGCCAGCTGCTTGCTATTCACCAGCACGTCTTTATTCCGGCACCATTCGTTCCCGTCGGAGCCCAGCTGTTGCTGAATGTGGCGCGCCATATCGGTGGATTGCCCGGCGGTCAGGTTGCCAATCACCAGCAGCTCCGGACGCCCTTTCGCTTTCAGGTTGTCACGGTATGCCAGAACCTCCTTGAGGGTGATTGCTGGCAGCAGCGCCCGGCGCTCCTCACGCTGGAAGTACGGCACCTGCGACACCATCTGGGCCGGCATAATCGCCTGATCGTACGCTTTGCCTTTATCCGCCGAGTCCATCATCTGCGCGTACCAGGATTTCGCCTGTTCCAGCTGCTCTTCGGTCGGCGCGTAGCTGAAGTAGCCGTCCAGCAGCGCGGTGAACAGCTGCGGCAGCCGCTGGGTATAGCCGTTAGCGTTAACCATCAGCCCGTTGTTAGCGCCGGTAGAGAAAGTGATGCCTCCCACCGCGGCCTGGTTGCTGAGCTGGTCGAGGGCAATCCCCGCCAGATAATCGTTGAGGGCAAACATCACCTGGCTTCTGGCGCTGTCCATCGCCTGCGGATTACGCAGCACCAGCGACACGTCGGCCTTCGGCTCGCTGGCGAAGAACTGGCTCGGGGCATAAACTACCCGCAGGGTCGGCTCATCGACGATCAGCTGCGGATGCGGATAGGCTTTATCGCTGTTGATAAGCGTGAAGTCGTCCGGAATATAGGGGTTCAGCACCGGCAGATTCAGCGCGATCGCGCTGGCTTTCTGCTGCCAGTCGCTAAAGGTCTGCGGGCTGATTTTATCGACCTGATACGGCGCGTTGACGAAATAGGCCGTTTTGTTATGCGGCTCCTGCGGGCTGATATACCAAACGCGCGCGTTTTGCGGGGTCATCATCGCCAGGCGGTCTTTAATCGCCTGCGGATCGTAGCGATCGGCAATATTCACCACGTCCAGAGTATGCTCTACCGGCACGCGGATCATGGTGTCCGCCAGCCATTCAACGTAGTCCATATCGCGGTTGATTGAGGGATAGCGGAAGTCGAGCGCCAGGACATGCGCCAGCTCGTCGAAATAGCGCTTATCGATGCCCTGGGTGCGCAGCAGGCTGAGGTAGCTGAAGATCGCCGCGGCAACCTCGTCACGATGCGCCAGGCCCTTATCGGTCAGGGTTGCGGAAATCGCCAGCACCCCGCTGTTGCCGTTCACCACCGGATCGGAGTCCGCGCGTATACCTTCAACCAGGCCCTGCTTCTGCAGCCAGTCGGACAGCGTGCCGGGGCTGCGGTTGCCGATCATATAGGTCACCAGCTCGTCGGTCTTGCTGCGGAACTGCTCGCTGTTGTTATCGATGCGGAATTCAACGCGCAGCACTTTACGAGGCATCGCCGGCACGTAGTGGATGATGATGCCCTTTTGCGCATCGGTCACTACCGGAACGTTAATCACCGGCCTGTCGATATTATGATTCGGCACCCGGCCGTAGGTTTTGGCGGCGATACTCGCCAGCTCCGGCAGCGGTTTATTGCTGTAAATAACCGCCTTCATCAGGTTAGCGGAGTACCAGCTGTCGCGGAAGGTATGCAGCGCATCAAGAACCGGTTTTCCCGGCTTGTCGCTTAGCGTTTCAAGGTTACCGCCGGAAAAATGCGCCGCCGGGTGCGACGGGTTTATGGTTTCGGCACTCACCTGAGCCATGCGCATCCCGTCACGGGTCCGCGCCATGGTCAATTCGGCATTGACCGCATTGCGCTCACGGTCGGCATATTTTTTATCCAGCAGCGGAGAGGCAATGGCATCCGCCAGGCGATCGACCGCCCCGTCCAGCGCATCATTTTCAACTTCGAGATAGAAAGCCGTGCGATAGGGCGCGGTGCTGGCGTTGTGGCTGCCGCCGTGCATTTTCAGGAACTCTGCGAGGCTGTCGGGCTGCGGATAGTTCTTCGAGCCCATTAGCGTCATGTGCTCGAGAAAGTGCGCCAGGCCCTGGTGCTCTTCCGGGTCCTGCAGCGACCCCACCGGCACCACCAGCGCCGACAGTGATTTTACCGCCTGCGGATCGGAAACCAGCAGAACGATCATGCCATTATCGAGGTGGATCGCCTGATACTGACGCGGATCTTTTTCGCTTTTACGGATGGATTCCTGAACGGGCTGCCATCCGCTATCTGCCTGACTTAACGGCGCCCAAAGGGCTGCCAGCACTACAATAACCTTGAACCATAAACTACGGGGCATTCACGGACCTCACCATTAACAAACTTTTCGCTGTGCAGAGCCAGCGTTGATAAAAAACATCAGTCCGTGATTCGTTGCGCATGATAATTGAAGAGCCGTCATCTGCGCAATTTTTATACTATGACAATTTTATTCGGACTGATGGAAACGAAATACCGGCAACAGATAACGCTGCGCCTGAGCAATAATTTCGTCATAGTAAGCAGGCTCAAGGGTGCGCCACAGGCGCTGGTACCAGACATCGCTACCCTCACCGCTAATCACCATATTGCCTTCATACGCCTGCAGAAACTTGCTGCGCGCTTTTTGCTGCGTCTCGTCGTCCAATAACATGACATCCTTTTCGGCGTCATAACAGGCTTTTAGCCATGCCCCCGCGCTTTCAGGCAGCAGCAGCAGCGGCTTTGACATGCCCTGTAAATAGCCGGCAACCAGCTCATCAAGATATGCCTTCGCCTGCTCCTGCGCCAGCGGCGGGAAACGCCATTCGCCCTCTTTACGCACCAGCAGACGGCTGGTGCCGGAGCCGCCGCCAGCACAGTAGACAAGGTGCTCCAGCCAAAGTTGCATTCCCTGCGCCACGCTGAGCAGCGAAGGCCGCCAGCGCAGCAGGCCGTCAGATTGTACCTGCTGCAGCCACCCCGTAATGTTGACACCGTTACATTGCAGATCGATTTCCATGCTTTGCCCCGGCTGGCGGCTGGCCACCACCCGTTCCGCGAGGTTCTGCATCTCCTGGCGCTGGGTCTCCCAGGCCAGTTCGCCGAAGGCTCCGTAGGGTAATTCGCCCGCCGCGCGGAAGCGGCGGTACATCACCGAGGCATCCTGCTGTTCAATCAGCGTATTCAGCAGCTGCTGATTGAGCTGGTAGCGGCTCAGCCCTTCGAGGGTGAACGGTTCGTCGTCCGGGATCCCGCTCTCTTCTGAGCGGAAATTTACCCGCAGCCGCTGCTGAAAGAAGGCGCGAACCGGATGCTGCCAGAAGCGCAGCAGCTGTTCAAACGGCAGAGTGTCGATTTCCGCCGCCGGAAGCGGCTGGATAAAGTCGCCGTGCGCCTCCCCCTGCTGGCTGGCGGCAGCCAGCCATTCCCGGGCGTAGCTTTGCTCTTCATCGTCGCGGAAGTTGGCCGTATCGAAGGGCATGCGGCTATGCAAATGGGTAATATGCGCTTTGACCCGCCGCTCGCTGGCGTCACAGTCCAGTTCCTCATCGCCCGCCAGGCAGTGGCTCTGGCCGATATAATCCGCCAGCTCCTGTACCAGCACCGATGGGTAGCGTTCGCTATTATCCTGGATTGAGCGGCCGATATAGCTGATATAGAGCTTCTGCTCGGCCGACATCAGCGCTTCGAGGAACAGGTAGCGGTCATCATCGCGGCGGCTGCGGTCGCCGCGCTGCGGCTTCTGGCTCATTAAGTCAAAGCCTAGCGGCGCCAGGGCGCGTGGGTAAACGCCGTCATTCATCCCCAGCAGACAAACGACTTTGAACGGGATAGAGCGCATTGGCATCAGGGTACAGATATTGACCGGGCCGGCCAGGAAACGCTGGCTGATACGCTGCTGATCGAGGCGCTGCGCCAGCTCATCGCGCAGTAAAGAGAGCGGCACCGTCTGCGCATACTGCGCCTGCGCGCCTTCGCCAATCACCGCCTGCCACTGCTGTTCAATCAGCGCCAGCGCGGCTTCCGTTTCGCTGTCGGGCAGGAAAAAGTCGTCCAGCAGGCCCCGGCACAGCGGCAGCCATTCCGCCAGCGGACGTTCAACCGCGAGCTCCCGACGCCAGAGGTTGAGCTGCATCAGCAGCGACGCCAGGTTGCCCACCAGTTCGGCAATCAGCCCGCTGGACTCGTCGTACGGCAGGACCGACTGCCACTCTCCCTGGCTGCTGTCCATCGCGTAGCCCAGCAGCATACGCGTGAGGCCAAAGCGCCAGGTGTGCTGCCCGGTGGCGGGGAGATCCAGCTCGCGCACGTTATCGTCATCCATGCCCCAGCGCACGCCGGATTCGTTCACCCACTGACGCAGGTAGCGCAGCCCTTCTTCGTCGATATTAAAACGCGCCGCCAGCACCGGGACATCCAGCAGAGCCAGCACGTCTTCGCTGGCAAAGCGGCTGTCGGGCAGGGAAAGAAGCGTGATGAACGCCTGCAGCGCCGGATGCGATTCGCGGGCCCGGCGGTCCGAGATGGCCCACGGCAGCCAGCGCTCGCCGCTGGCGGCACCGAACACCGCTTGTATATAGGGGCTGTAGCTGTCGATATCCGCCACCATCACGATAATATCGCGCGGCGTAAGGTCGGGGTCCTCCTCCAGCATCGCCAGCAGCCGGTCGTGCAGCACTTCTACTTCGCGCTGCGGGCTATGGCAAACGTGAATGCTCAGGCTGCGGTCGTTGGGAGCGAGCAGGCGCTTGCTGCGGCTATGAGCAAACTCTTGCGCCGTACGCCCCGCCACCGCCATATTGCGCAGCTCAAGGATGTCAGACTGCAGGTTATGCAGCAGGTTATCCGAAGCGATATCCACAAATGCATCCAGCTCTTCGTAACGCTCCAGCCCGGCCAGCAGATAGATGTAGTCCCGCCCCAGCTTGCCCCATGAGGCCAGCAGCGGGTTACCGATATCCTGTTCACCGTCGTCGTTAAACAGGCCGGGTGCCTGCTCTGCATCGCGAAATAGCGGTAGCTCTCGCGGCTCGCGATGGTGGCGGCGCTGACGCGACATCAGCTTTGCCAGAAACGCCGGATCTTTAATATCGCCCCAGTAGTAGCGGCACGGGTTGGTGAAAAGAACGTATACATCAACGTGTTTTCCGAGAGCCTGCAGCGCCTGCAGGTAGACCGGCGGCAGCGCCGAAATACCGCAAATAAAGACCCGCGACGGCAGCCCGGCCGGCGGCTCATCCGCGGCCTCAAGCGTGCTGATAAAACGCTGGTACAGGTTGGCGCGATGCCACAGTGGCTGTCCCAGCTCGGCGGTATGTTCGACTAACGCCTTCCACAGCGGCGCCTGCCACTGCTGGGCGTCTCCCAGACCGTCAACGCGCTCGTCTGCTTCCCAGCGCATCAGCCATTCCGGGCGATAGACCAGATACTGGTCGTAGAGATCCGCCACCCTGGCGGCCAGCTGGAATAGCTTACGCTTGTCGCTGTCGTCGCTGAGGTAGTGGCGCAGCAGGGCGAAGGCTTCGTCATCCAGCCTCTGCGGCAACAGGGTCATCAGCTTCCAGCTCATGCTCTGTTTGCTAAACGCGCTTTCGCCGGGGATATCGGAGAGCACGCGCACAAACATATCCCAGATAAAGCTCGCCGGGAGAGGAAACTCGATGTTGGCGGCAATACCGAAGCGTTTTGCCAGCGTCATCTGCAGCCATTGCGCCATCCCGGTACTTTGCACCAGCACCATTTCCGGCTTGAAAGGGTCGTCCAGCCGCTGGCGCTCGACGATAAACTCCATCAGCGCTTCAAGGACATCCAGACGGTTTGAGTGGTACACCCTTAACATATTCGCTCCTGACTACTGGCTGACCGGACAATGCAGCCGGGTCATCTGTACCCGCTTTTCCAGCGGCATGGTGATCGTTACCGTGATGCTGACACATCTTGCTGTCGATGTCTGCAAGCGGGTAATGCTCCCGCTTGCCGGGGATTCTGGCGGCTTGAGCTGCCCATAGCGCCACGCGTCTCGCCACAGCTGGCGATACTGGTTTAGCTGAGTAAAGCCGCCGGCCAGCCCCCGCTGGTAGCCGCTAAGGGCGGTAATAACCATCACCAGCAGCGCCGTTGCGAGGATCGTTTCCGGCAGGCTAAAGCCCCGCTGGCGGCTCAGGGCATCTGACATAGGCTCGGCTCCTTCAGCGGGCAAAAATCGCTCCAGCCGTGGGGCGAGAAGCGCACGCTTCCCTGCTCCACCCGGCCAGAGTGCCACAGCAGCACGCGGCCGCTGGCGGCGATCAGCAGCGCCGACGCATCGCTAAATACCCGCAGACAGACGTGCCAGCCTTCGGCGCCCGACCGTCGACACGCCTGCGCATCCTGCGCTGACCAGGTTAGCGTTTTCCCCCACTGCAGGGCGGAGTGCGCGCCAGCGGTATCGCGCAGCGCCCGGGTTTCGCCGGCGGTTTGCGCCAGCAGCGAGCGCTGCTGCTGGTTGAGCCCCTGCAGCAGCAGGCTGCCGAGCGCCAGCAGGAGCAGCACCATCAGCAGCGAAGAGAGCCCGCGCTGACGGTTCACAGGTTATACCCCGTCACGCTGTATTCCGCCTGCGCCGTGATGCGGTGATCCAGCGTCGAGCGCGCGGCCAGCATGATGCTAAGCTCCGGAGCGAAGCCGGTAATATTGTGGCGCTTAACCTGAAAGCGGGTCACCTCGATGGCGCTGGGGTTGGTCATTCTCTCCCAGCCTTGCTCGCCGCAGCTGGTCGCGCCGCGCCGGGTTTCGAGCGCGCCATTGCGCAGCCGAAACCCCGTCGCATCAGACATAGCCTCCGGCGAGGTATTCCAGACGCCGTCGCTCGCGCTGTCCCAGCGGACGATCGCGCAATCACCGCTGCCGGCAATGTGCAGCGGCTGCCCAACGCAGCTGCCGCGACAATAGCCGGCTCGCTGCAAATGCTTAGCAACCGTGAACAGCCGCTGCCAGAGCTCATTATCCAGGGAGTGCTGTTGGGTCTGTTTCAGCACCTGTCGCTGCAGCGCGGGCAGAAAGCGCGCGGTTCCGAGGAGCAAAACGGAGCCAATGGCCATCGCAATCAGCGTCTCTGGCAGCGAGAACCCTCGCGCGTCTACAGACATGATGCCGTCTCCATCCCGCGACAAAGGCGGATACGCCCCCAGTTAGAGACGATGATATTCCAGCCATCGCCGGCGTTTTGCAGACGGATATGCCCGGCCCAGGCGCTGTTGCGCAGGCCGTAAAAGCCCAGGCCCGGCGTGATGTTTGTCAGCGAGACTTCAGGCCAGTGCGGATGCAGCGTAAAGGGCCCCTTCGCCGCGCAGTCGGCCGGGGTGTCAGAGGCGCTCAGGCACCAGCCCTGCGCTGCTTGCCCAACGCTCAGCAGCCGATCGCGGTTATGCCAGTTGGCGTCATCGCGCAGCAGCACCAGATAGTCGCGGACCTGAACGGCGGTTTGCCACAAGCGCTGCTGCTGCTGCCAGCTATTCCAGCCGAACATCCCGCTGGCGCCGAGAATCATCACCAGCGCCAGCGTCACCAGGGTTTCAATAAGGGTATAGCCACGTTGTCTGTTCATAGGGCGAGTATGGGGATGACCCGGCCCCGGCGCGAGGGGCAGATCAGCCATTAGCGTAGCGCGTCGAAGAGTATCGGGAGATTTACAGGGAGTTGCAGAAAATCAGGAAGCGGGCGAGCAAAAGCGGCGCCGGCCAGAACGCTCAGTCCGGCGAAAGGCCCAAGAAGTCCGGGCGCAAAAACCGGCGCAACGCGCGTCATCGCGGTTGGTTAACAGAAGTTACGCCCAGCGACGATTATCGCGGCCGGGACAAAAAAAATGCCAGTCGGCGGCTTAGCTGACTGGCATGGGCGCGGCGGGCGCCGGCTTTGCTTATCGCGAGATAGCTGCGGAATTAAATCGCCACCGGCGCTTTAATGCCCGGATGCGGATCGTAGCCTTCGATATCAAAGTCTTCAAAACGGTAGTCAAAAATCGACGCCGGTTTGCGCTTGATCACCAGCTTCGGCAGCGGACGCGGCTCGCGGCTCAGCTGCAGATCGGTCTGCTCAAGGTGGTTGCTGTAGAGGTGAGTATCCCCGCCGGTCCAGACAAAATCACCCACTTCCAGATCGCACTGCTGCGCCACCATATGCACCAGCAGCGCGTAGCTGGCGATGTTGAACGGCAGGCCGAGGAACACGTCGCAGGAGCGCTGATAGAGCTGACAGGAGAGCTTGCCGTCCGCGACGTAGAACTGGAAGAACGCGTGGCACGGCGCCAGCGCCATTTTATCCAGCTCGCCGACGTTCCATGCCGAAACGATGATCCGGCGCGAGTCCGGGTCGTTTTTCAGCTGTTCCATCACGGTGCTAATCTGGTCGATATGGCGGCCGTCCGGCGCAGGCCAGGAGCGCCACTGTTTGCCGTATACCGGCCCCAGATCGCCATTTTCATCCGCCCATTCATCCCAGATGGTGACGTTGTTTTCGTGCAGATACGCAACGTTGGTGTCACCCTGCAGGAACCACAGCAGTTCATGGATGATGGAGCGTAAATGACAGCGCTTGGTCGTCACCAGCGGGAATCCCTCCTGCAGGTTAAAACGCATCTGATGGCCGAAAATCGAAATCGTGCCGGTACCGGTGCGGTCATTTTTTTGCGTGCCCTCGGCGAGCACTTTCTGCATCAAATCAAGATACTGTTTCATGGTTCCTCAAGAAGTTTGTTGCTGCGGAGGACGACGGTACGCCCAGACCATCATAATGATACCCGCAAGCACCATTGGAATCGAAAGAATCTGCCCCATGCTGATGTACTGGACCCATTCGCCGGTGAACTGCTGATCCGGCTGGCGGAAGAATTCAACGATAATACGGAACAGACCGTAGCCGATCAGGAACAGGCCTGAGACTGAGCCGGTCGGGCGCGGTTTACGGATAAACAGGTTCAGGATCAGGAACAGCACGATACCTTCCAGCGCCAGCTCGTACAGCTGCGAGGCGTGTCGCGGCAGGGCTCCGTAGGTGTCGAACAGCGATTGCCATTCCGGATGCGAAGGCAGCAGCGCCATGTCTTCCGCCCGCGAGCCGGGGAAGATCATCGTGTAGTGGAAGCTCGGATCGACGCGGCCCCACAGCTCACCGTTAATGAAGTTGCCCAGACGACCGGCGCCGAGGCCAAACGGGATCAGAGGCGCAATAAAATCAGCAACCTGGAAGAAGGTGCGCTTAGTGCGTTTGGCGAAAATGATCATCACCAGAATCACCCCGATCAGACCGCCGTGGAACGACATACCGCCGTCCCAGACGCGGAACAGATAGAGCGGATCCTGCAAAAACACCGGCAGGTTGTAGAACAGGACGTAGCCGATACGCCCGCCGAGGAAGACCCCGAGGAACCCGGCATAGAGCAGGTTTTCAACTTCGTTTTTAGTCCAGCCGCTGCCCGGACGATTGGCCCGACGGGTGGCTAACCACATCGCAAAAACAAACCCGACCAGGTACATCATGCCGTACCAGTGAAGGGCGACTGGCCCAACGGAAAATATTACCGGATCAAACTCCGGAAAATGCAGGTAGCCACTATTCATCTGTCACCATAAAGACTTGTTATTCCGCCGAAAGTGGACAGCGGTGATCTTGCGCACTCGCAGAAAACGGGCGCTCCAAAGGTTGCGAATGATAGCATAAGCGCCAGGCGCGATCCGCGCCGGGCGTGTAAAAGATATGTATACGAATGCGAATAAGCGCCGGAAAATTTCCCTGCGGCCGGCGCGCTACGCCCGTCCGGGCCGGGAATACCCGGAGAGCGGCGCAAACGCCTCATCAGAACTATCGACCGCCGCGAATCAGGCCGCCCAACCCTCGACGCTCCATAAAGGCCGCAACCTGATGGCGAACTTCCGTCGTCATCTGCGCCTCCAGGCTACGCCGGGAAAGCTCCTGGGCCTCTTCGATGTCAATGCGGCGCAGCAGGTATTTGACCCTTGCCACCGACCGGCCGTTCATCGACAGGTGGCGATAGCCAAGGCCAATCAGAATGGTGACGCACATCGGATCCCCGGCCATTTCACCGCAAAGACGCAGGTCGATGCCGAAGCGCTCGGCGTCGCGGGCAATCATCGCCAGCGCCCGCAGCACCGCAGGATGCAGGCTGTCGTACATATTCGCCACCCGGGTATTGTTGCGATCGACGGCGAGGATGTACTGCGTCAGGTCATTGGTGCCGACGGAGATAAAATCGACGCGGCTGGCGAGCTGCGCCAGCATGAAGACCATCGACGGCACCTCCAGCATCACGCCGATGCGCGGGCGCGGAATGGCGTAGCCAATCATCTCTTCAACTTCGCGGCTGGCGCGGTCGATCAAACGGCGCGCCTCGTCGACCTCATCGAGGCTGGTGATCATCGGCAGCAAAATGCTGAGGTTGCCGGTGGCGGCATTCGCGCGCAGCATCGCCCGCACCTGAATCAGGAAGATCTCCGGCTGATCGAGCGTAATGCGGATCCCGCGCCAGCCGAGGCACGGATTCTCTTCGCTGATCGGCATATACGGCAGCTGCTTATCCGCGCCGATGTCGAGGGTACGCAGCGTAACCGGCTTCTCGTTAAACATCTGCAGCATGCCCTGATACTGGGCGACCTGCTCCTCTTCCGACGGAAAGCCGCTCTGCAGCATAAAGGGGATTTCGGTGCGGTACAGGCCGATACCGTCAATAAAGCCGCCGAGCTTCTCTTCATGACCGAGGCTCAGGCCGGCGTTCAGCATGACCTTAACCCGCTCACCGCTTTTCAGCTCAGAGGCGCGCTCAAGGTCATCTTCCGCCAGGCGGCTGAGTTCGTTCTCTTCGCTGATCAGGCGCTGATACTCTTTCAGCAACGCCGGTTCCGGGTCGACCAGCAGCTCGCCGCGGTAGCCGTCCACGACCAGGGTATGCCCATGAAGCAATGAAGGCTGAATGTCGGCCCCCATAACCGTCGGGATCCCCAGCGCGCGCACCATGATGGCAGCATGCGAGTTGGCCGCTCCATCGCGTACGACAACACCTACCAGCCTGTCCTGGGGGACTTCCGCCAGCGTCGTCGCCGAGAGCTCGTCGGCGACCAGGACGATACGTTCCGGCCAGGTGTTTGGCCCCTGAGTCGTATCGTCAAGATGAAACAGCAGCCGCTGGCCCAGCGTGCGCAGATCGCCGGCCCGTTCTTTAAGATAGCCGTCGCTGAGCGCCGCAAACTGCTCAGCGAATTTCTCGATAATTTTTTTCACCGCCCATTCGGCGACGGCCCCTTTGTCTACTTCCGCAAAGAGTTCGCGACGCAGGCGCGCGTCGGAGAGCAGGTGTGAATAGAGGTCGAAGATAGCCGACGTCTCTTTTTGCGCCCCGGCGGCGTAGCGCTTACTGTAGCGACGAAACTCGCTGGCCGCCTCTTCCAGCGCTCCGGTGAGACGCTCGCGCTCGGAAGCCGTGTCCAGCGTTGAGGCTTCGTACACCTGCTCCATCTGCGGCAGGCTGACGTCCATCCAGCCTTCGGCGATTGCCACCCCCGATGAGGCGGGCAGCGCGCGGATTCGCGTCTGGCGATACTGGCCAAATAGCGCGGTCAGCTGCGACTGGGAGAGAATGGCGGCCATCTGCGTCGCCAGGGTAACGAGGAAGGACTCCTCGCTTTCGTCAAACTGACGCAGCTCGCGCTGCTGCACCACCAGCACGCCCAGCAGCTGACGGCGCTGGATAATCGGCACGCCAAGAAAAGCGCGGAAGCGGTCCTCTTTTACGGCCGGAATATATTTAAAGCTGGGGTGTTTTTGCGCATCGGCAAGGTTGATGGGCTCCGCCAGGCGCCCGACAAGACCCACAAGGCCTTCGTCAAAAGCGAGCGCAACGGTGCGACCGCGAGGTTTTTTCAGCCCGCGAGTCGCCATCAGGTAGTAGCAGCGTCGGTCGTGATCGGCCAGATAAACCGAGCAGACTTCCGTTTCCATCGCTTTGCAGATATCCGTAACCAGGATATCCAGCGCCTCGTTTAAACGCGGGGCACTCGCGACCTTCTCGACGATTTCTCGTAACCGAGTGAGCATAATGTGCGTGGCTTAACCTCTTTTACGTCGATATGCAGGCGCGCTTTGCGGCTTAGGTGCCGTTTCGGCCAGCGACATCGTGACGCTGGCGAACTCTTTCATCACCCGGCGGTAAACGTCGCGCTTAAACGATACCACCTGACGAACCGGATACCAGTAGCTTACCCAGCGCCAGCCGTCGAACTCAGGCGTGCTGCTGGTTTGCATATTGACTTCCGTATCGCTGCCGATCAACTGCAGAAGAAACCACTTCTGTTTCTGGCCGATACAAACCGGCTTCGTGTCCCAACGCACCAAACGTTTAGGCAATTTGTAACGCAACCAGTTACGGGTAGAGGCCAGAATGCGGACATCTTTACGACTTAGCCCAACCTCTTCAAACAATTCCCGATACATTGCCTGCTCGGCTGATTCTCCTGGATTAATGCCCCCTTGCGGGAACTGCCACGAGTGCTGACCATAGCGCCTGGCCCACATAACCTGGCCCTGGCGATTACAGATTACAATACCGACATTTGGGCGGTAGCCATCGTCATCAATCACCGGACTACCTCAAAATAATCTTCAATGTGAACGATTGTTTCACACTCGCCGGAAACGGTAAACCACTCTGTTGCCACACGGCTCACGAATAACATTTGAATAACTCACAGTTATCAGCAGAGTTATAAACAGCGTTAGCTATCACAGCGCCATTTTATTCACTTTTTCTGTGGATAGAGTTGTGAAGAAGTATGGAATTACCCAGGGAAAACCCGGAGTAGTCCTAAACGCTTACCCATAGCCATATTTAATAATGGCATTATATTCATTAAGTTAGAATGCATTATTTTCATAAATTACAGCATAACGTGATGATCATCACACATGCGATCCCGGAACTGATGAAAGATCGAACAATGTCGGTTTTATCCACAGATTACGCGAGCTCATCGGACATATTTTGTCTAAAAATTCGATTTTCGTCGCACGTCAAGGCTGTAAATGGAAACAGTAGTGACGCTTTTCCCCAGTTATCCCACTTTTCTGTGGATAACATGGTGTAAGATCCTGTTCATTGCCAGTGACCAGTTCTGGAAAACCCGCCGCGGTAATTTTTTTCGCGGCAAAAAAGACAAAAAAAAGTCATATGAATCATCAAATTGTCATACTTACCCAGGAAAAGGTAAACTCTATCCACAACGCACAAAAATAGCGCTTATTTTTTAACCAGAGGTTTCATCTTATGCCCACCCTCTCGCCCCTGCTTGCACCGCCGCAAACCCAGCAGCAGCTTTTAGCCCAGGCCCAGCGGCTGGCGGGCTATTCGCTGGGTGAGCTAGCCGCGCTGGCGGGTATTCCGATTCCGCGCGATCTGAAGCGCGATAAAGGATGGACGGGCATCCTGCTGGAGATTTGGCTAGGCGCCAGCGCCGGGAGTAAACCCGAGCAGGATTTCGCCGCGCTGGGCGTCGAGCTGAAAACGATCCCCGTGGACGCCCAGGGGCGGCCGCTGGAAACCACCTTTGTCTGCGTCGCTCCGCTCACCGGCAACAGCGGAGTCACCTGGGAGAGCAGCCACGTCCGCCATAAGCTCAAGCGCGTACTGTGGGTGCCGGTAGAGGGCGATCGCGCGATCCCGCTCGCGCAGCGTCGGGTCGGGGCGCCGCTGCTTTGGACCCCCAACGAAGAAGAGGATCGGCAGCTGCGAATGGACTGGGAAGAGTTAATGGATCTGATCGTGCTGGGCCAGGTCGAACGCATTACCGCCCGCCACGGCGAAGTGCTGCAGCTGCGCCCGAAAGCCGCCAACAGTAAAGCCTTAACCGAGGCTATCGGCGCACACGGCGAACCGATCCTCACCCTGCCGCGCGGTTTCTACCTGAAGAAAAACTTCACCGCCGCCCTGCTGGCTCGCCATTTTCTGCTCAGCCACGATTAATTTTTTGTTCTGCCTGCCGGGTTGCATATAATTGCTACTTTCTTTTTTGCAGGACTTTGAACAATGTTATTTGCATGGATAACCGATCCTAACGCCTGGCTGGCGCTGGGTACGCTGACGTTGCTGGAAATCGTACTCGGGATCGACAATATTATTTTTCTCTCTCTGGTTGTTGCCAAACTACCCACCGCCCAGCGCGCCCACGCGCGACGCATCGGGTTAATGGGCGCAATGCTCATGCGTCTTGGGCTGCTGGCCTCTATCGCCTGGGTCGTTAAGCTGACCAATCCGCTGTTTAGCGCGTTCGGCCACGACGTCTCCTTCCGCGATCTGATCCTGCTGCTCGGCGGCCTGTTCCTGATCTGGAAAGCCAGTAAAGAGATCCACGAATCGATCGAGGGGGAAGAGGAAGGGCCGAAGACCAACGTCCACTCTTTTATGGGCGCAATTGTGCAGATTATGCTGCTGGATATCATTTTCAGCCTCGATTCGGTGATCACCGCCGTTGGGCTCTCGGACCATCTGTTCATCATGATGGCCGCGGTGGTTATCGCGGTGCTGGTGATGATGTTTGCCGCCCGCTCGATTGGCGACTTTGTTGACCGCCACCCGTCGGTGAAAATGCTGGCGCTGGCGTTTTTGATTCTGGTTGGCTTTACCCTGATGCTCGAAAGCTTCGGTATCCATATCCCGAAAGGCTACATCTACTTCGCGATGTTCTTCTCGATTGCCGTCGAAAGCCTCAACCTGCTGCGTAATAAAAAAAATCCGCTGTAACCCGCAAAAATGCAGCCCAAACCTGGGCTGCAATCTTTTTTAAGACTTTACTGCTTTTTATGTCTCACAAATCAGGCTATTAATACACTGGTGTGAGGTGCGACCATTATAGAGGTGTTAACGATGAAAAAATGGGCAGTGTTGATTTCCGCCGTAGGACTGGCCTTCTCGGTTTCCGGTTGCAGCAGCGATTACGTTATGGCGACAAAAGACGGGCGCATGATTTTGACCGACGGTAAGCCGGCGGTTGACGACGATACCGGTCTTATCAGCTACGAAGATCAGCAGGGCAATAAAATGCAGATCAATCGTGACGACGTTTCACAAATTATTAAGCGCTAAAAGATTGCGGCGGCTCGCCGCTTGCCGGCAATCGCCTGGCAACGCGCCCTCTGCAACCAGCCTCGGTGTTGAGAAAAGAGTCGGGTAAACCTGATACGTCCGCGACAGCAGCCTGCGGACCCCACCAGCCCGGCTTTTTTGATCTTTTTACTTCCTCTTTTTCTTCCCCTCTGCCATTTTGATACTCCTTTGTCGGGGAAAGCCTGACCTTGTCGATAAAAAAGGAAGCCGGCTATGCAGTATCACCGTATCCCACACAGTTCTCTCGAAATCAGCACGCTGGGGCTGGGCACTATGACTTTTGGTGAACAGAATAGCGAGGCCGACGCTCACCAACAGCTCGACTACGCTGTCAGCCAGGGCATCAACCTGATTGATGTCGCTGAAATGTATCCTGTCCCGCCGCGCCCGGAAACTCAGGGGCTGACGGAAACCTACGTCGGCAACTGGCTGGCGAAACACGGCAGCCGCGAAAAGCTGGTTATCGCCTCCAAAGTCAGCGGCCCTGCGCGTAACAACGACAGCAGCATCCGTCCAAATCACGTTCTGGATCGCAAAAATATCCGCGACGCTCTGCACGATAGCCTGAAGCGCCTGCAGACCGATTATCTCGATCTTTACCAGGTTCACTGGCCGCAGCGCCCGACCAACTGCTTCGGCAAGCTGGGCTACACCTGGACCGACTCCGCGCCGGTGGTCACCCTGCTGGATACCCTGGAAGCGCTAACCGAATTCCAGCGCGCCGGCAAAATCCGCTATATCGGCGTTTCCAACGAGACGGCGTTTGGCGTGATGCGCTATCTGCACCTCGCGGATAAGCACGACCTGCCGCGTATTGTCACCATCCAGAACCCGTATAGCCTGGTGAACCGCAGCTATGAGGTTGCGCTGTCGGAGGTAAGCCAGTATGAAGGCGTAGAGCTGCTGGCCTACTCCTGCCTGGCATTCGGTACGCTGACCGGGAAGTATCTCAACGGCGCGAAGCCGGCCGGGGCGCGCAACACCCTGTTCAGCCGCTTTACGCGCTACAGCGGCGAGCAGACACAGCTGGCGGTCGCGGCATATGTCGATATCGCAAAACGGCATAACCTAGATCCGGCACAAATGGCGCTGGCCTTCGTGCGCCGTCAGCCGTTTGTCGCCAGCACTCTGCTCGGCGCCACTTCGCTGGATCAGCTGAAGACCAACGTCGAAAGCCTGCATCTTGAGCTCAGCGAGGAGGTTCTGGCGGAGATTGAAGCGGTGCACCGGATTTATACCTACCCGGCGCCGTAAACGGCTTATCCGGGCTACGGCAGCCGCACCGTCGTAGCCCGGTAAGCGCAAGACGTTCTAGCGCCGCCGTCCCCAGAGCCACAGGGCGGCGATGGCCAGCGCGAACACCGCACCAAAACCAACCCCGACGCCAACGACCGGAATACCCGCCTTGACCGCCAGCGAATAGAGCCCCAGCATCAGCAGCATGGCGACGTTTTCGCCGAGGTTTTGTACCGCTATCGCGTTGCCCGCGCCGACGGTATGCCTGCCGCGCTCCTGCAGCAGCGCGTTAAGCGGCACGATAAAGAAGCCGCCGAACACGCCGAGCAGCAGCAGCAGGCCAAACGCCGGCAGAAGCGCATGCTGAAGGGTAAAAAAGATCACCGCGATACCAATCAGAATCCCGGCAGGCATGCAGCGGGAGACCGTCTGCAGCGTCACCAGCTTCGCCGCCGCACCCGCACCCAGCACAATCCCCACCGCGACCATCGCATTAAGGTAGGTGGGCATGGCGTTGCTGGCGATCCCAAGCGCCACGGGTACCCACAGCACCAGCAGGAAGCGCAGCGTTACGCCGGCCCCCCAGAACAGGCTGGTTCCCACCAGCGAAAAGCGGGTCTCCCCGTTGCGCCACAGCGTTTTGCAGGCGCTGAAGAAGCTGTGGGTCATCGGCGTAAAGCGCCATGATTGTCCCGGACGGGCCGCGGGCAGTTTCGGGATCCACAGGTTCGCCACCACCGCTGCGCCGTAAACCAGCGCGCAGAGGGCCAGCGCCGCCAGAACGTGCCAGTCCGCAAGGATGCCGCCCGCCATCGAGCCCAGCAGAATCGCCGCGATGGTCGAGGACTCCATCAGGCCATTGGCTTTCACCAGCTTATCGCCGGTGGTCAGCTCGCCCAGGATGCCGTATTTCGCCGGGGAATAGGCGGCCGCGCCGATGCCGACCAGGGTGTAGCCGAGAAACGGGTTCACGCCGAAGCAGATACAGCCGGCGCCAACCAGCTTCATGCCGTTGGCGACCATCATCACCCGTCCCTTGGCGAAGCTGTCGGCAAACTGCCCGACAAACGGCGCAAAGAGAATGTAAGCGCCCACAAACAGCATCTGCATCACCGGCTGGCTCCAGTCAGGGTAGAACTGCTGCTTCATCAGCGCGAGGGTCGCAAACAGCAGCGCGTTATCGCCAAATGCCGACAAAAACTGGGCGCAGATAACCGCCACCATCCCCTTCGAGTACAGCGAATTGTTAGTGTGTACTGACTCACTCATCAGAATGTTCCGTCTCTTCAACCATACTTTTAAGGGTGACAAAGTCCGGCTTGCCGCTGCCCAGAACCGGGAGCTGCTTCAGCCAGCGAATGTCGCGCGGAACCGCCAGCTCCGGCACGCCGTGTTCACGAGCGTAGCGCAGCAGCTTTTCACGATTCAGTTCATTATCGGTGGTGAAGAGCACTAAGGCCTCGCCTTTGCTGGCATCCTGCCTGATGGCCGTACCGTGCATCCTGTCAGGAGAGACCGCCAGCGCCATCTGCTCGACCATCTCCAGCGACACCATCTCACCGGCAATTTTAGCAAAGCGCTTCGCTCGCCCCTGAATACGAACATATCCCTGCTCGTCGAAGACGACGATATCCCCGGTGTCATACCAGCCGCTCTCCATTTCGCCATGCTGGTTTTCCGCCTCCGGCGCTTCCAGCACGCCCGGATTTTCCACCCGCAGATAGCCGTTCATAATGTTCGGCCCTTTAAGCTGCAGGCGACCGCCCTGTTCAATGCCCGGCATCGCCAGCAGCCGCGCGTCCATTCCCGGCAGTATCCGGCCAACGGTGCCCACCTTCGCCGCCATCGGGACGTTAATCGACACCACCGGCGCGCACTCGGTTACGCCATAACCTTCGAGGATGCGCAGGCCAAACTTGTCCTGCCACAGCTGTTTAGTGCTGTCCTGAAGTTTTTCCGCCCCGGCCACCACGTAGCGCAGACGATAAAAATCGTAGGGATTGGCGAAGCGGGCATAGTTCCCGAGGAAAGTTGAGGTGCCGAACAGCACCGTACAGTTGCGGTCATATACCAGCTCCGGCACCACGCGGTAGTGCAGCGGGCTGGGATAGAGAAACACTTCCGCTCCGGTAAACAGCGGCGTGAACAGGCCAACCGTCAGGCCAAAGGAGTGGAACAGCGGCAGCGCCGACATAAAGCGGTCGTTGGCGGTAAAATCGGCGATGGTTTTAATCTGCTCGACGTTGGCAAGAATGCTCTTGTGGCTATGCACCACGCCTTTGGGGTGGCCTTCCGAACCGGAGGTGAAGAGAATGATTGCCGCATCTTCCGGCTGCTGCCTGACCTGCGCCAGCTTCGGCATCAGCAGATGGCTGAAGATCCACAGCTTATCGGCGCTGGTCACCTCGCCTTTTAAATCCTCCAGAAATACCCAGCGCACCTGGGTCAGCTGCTCCGGCAGGTGCCAGAGCTTGCCCTTATCGAGGAAGGTGCGGGAGGTGAACACGGTTTTGATTTCAGCGGCGGTAATCGCGCTGCTCAGGCCTTTTACCCCGGCGGTATAGTTCATCATCGCCGGAATACGCCCGCGCGCAATCGCGCCAAAAATCACCGCCGCGCTGATCCCGGCGTTCGGCAGCATCAGGCCGATTTTTTCGCCCTGAGCGCTGTATTTTTCCAGAATACGTGCGACAAACAGCGTTTTGGTCAACAGCTTGCGATAGGTATCCGGCTGGAAGTTAATATCTTCCACGCAGTTTTTCCGCGCGCCGAAACGGTCCTGCGCCGCCAGCAGAGATTCATACAGCGTTTCCCGCGGACGTACCGCCATCCGCGCTTCCATCATTATCTGATGCAGCATTTCGCCGGCAATTTTGCGGCGATCGCGGGCCCGCGGCGCTTCCGGCATCGGCAGATGCGTTGGCGGCAGCAGGTGCAGCCGGATACGCGGGAACAGGCGGCGTCTGACCAGCCCTTTCAGGCGGCTGAACGGGGTCAGCTCGGCGCCTTCGATACGCAGCGGAATAATGGTGGCCTGCGACTTCGCGGCAACGAACGCGGCCCCATCATAGATTTTCATGAGCGATCCGCTCACCGAGATGCGTCCCTCCGGGAAGATAACCACCGGCCGCCCCTGCTCAATCAGGCGCACGAGGTGTTTAATCGACATCGGTTTTGTCGGGTCAAGCGGGACAAAGTCGATAATCGGCGACAGCGCGCGCATAAACCAGCGCTGGCTGATGGAAGAGTACACCGCAAAGACCGGGCGAACGGGTAGAAACAGCGCCAGCAGGACCCCGTCAAGGAAAGAGACGTGGTTCGGGGTAATCAGGACCTTTTTGCCTTGCAGAGCCTGCGTGTCACCGGTCAGCCTGACCCGGTACATTCCTTTGAACAGCAGCCTGAAAAATGCCAAAAGCATAACAACTCCATTTGACCGGTTATTAAGTCATTGCAGGTTACACGAGAAGGCGCTTGAAAGCAGTGTGGGGGAGAATTTTCAGGATAAAAAAAACCTGCGCATCTGCGCAGGCCGGTGCAAGATAATCAGTACGAAATGCGTACTTAACAAACTCACCTATCAATACCTCTGGGACCCTGATTGTCAGGTTTTTTAGCCCCGAGACACCAGCGTTAAAACGCAAGGGAATAAGCCTAAGTGCAACCAGTTATTACCATTTTCGCTAACTGTAACAGCGGCGGATAGCAGGAAAAAACGGTGCGAGGATTTTGGCGGTTTTTTTGTGTTCAGGCTGGTTTGGGTGAGGACGTTTTCTTTCTCTGTGTTCGGAGGAAGGTTCCGTTCAGGGTTGGTGCGCGCATCCTGATGATTTCCGCTGCGGGTGAACGGCACGGGGCGTTACGACGGGCAAAAAAAACCTGCGCATCTGCGCAGGCTGGTGTAATTAGAGTGGTCAACGTGAAGTCGACTCCACCTATCAATACCTCTGGGATAACAAGAATATCAATGCAGTGAACAGAGAAACCAGCGAACATTCGCAACAGCTAATCGCAAAGTGTAACCAAAGGTGTGAATTTACCGCTCGCCGTTTCATTCACCGCGCCGGCTGTGTGTAACTTTGTCATCAGCAAGGCAAACCTGCATCACATTTGCGTTAACCCGTTAGCCCTTATCCTTGAATCTGCCGAGCTTTCCCGTAACATAACCTCAATGTAAACGCTTACCCTATAAAAGGTCTGGTATGGCGACAATTAAGGATGTAGCCCGACTCGCTGGAGTGTCCGTCGCTACCGTATCCCGCGTGATCAACAACTCCCCGAAAGCCAGCGAGGTTTCCCGTCAGTCGGTCACCGCGGCGATGGAAACGCTGAATTACCACCCGAACGCCAACGCCCGAGCGCTGGCGCAGCAGTCAACGGAAACCGTAGGCCTGGTGGTGGGCGACGTATCCGACCCCTTTTTCGGCGCCATGGTCAAAGCCGTCGAGCAGGTCGCCTACAATACCGGCAACTTTTTGCTGATTGGCAACGGCTACCACAGCATCCAAAAAGAGCGCCAGGCGATTGAACAGCTTATCCGCCACCGCTGCGCGGCGCTGGTGGTGCACGCTAAAATGATCCCCGATGACGAGCTTGCCGGGTTGATGAAGCAAATTCCCGGCATGGTGCTTATCAACCGCATATTGTCCGGCTTTGAGCAGCGCTGCGTGGCCCTGGACGACCGCTACGGCGCGTGGCTGGCGACCCGGCATCTGATCCAGCAGGGCCATACCCGCATCGGCTATCTGTGCTCCAACCATGCGATTTCGGATGCCGAAGATCGTCTGCAGGGCTACTACGACGCGCTCAAAGAGAGCGGCATTGCCATTAACGATCGGCTGGTGACGTTTGCCGAGCCGGATGAAAGCGGCGGCGAACAGGCGATGACCGAACTGCTGGGACGCGGCAGGAATTTCACCGCCGTCGCCTGCTACAACGACTCGATGGCCGCAGGCGCGATGGGGGTGCTGAACGATAACGGCATCGACGTACCGCGCGAGATTTCGCTGATTGGCTTTGATGATGTTTTGATATCCCGCTACGTTCGCCCGCGTCTGACCACGGTGCGCTACCCGATTGTCACCATGGCGACCCAGGCGGCCGAACTGGCGCTAGCGCTGGCGGACAGGCTCCCGCCGCCGGAAATCACCCACCTGTTCAGCCCGACGCTGGTTCGCCGTCACTCGGTGATCGCCCCATTAGAGAGCGACAGGTCGTAGCGGTAGAGGTGCACGGCGGTGGCCGGATAATCGAGGCCTTCGCCGATATAGCGCCAGCCGAAGCGCTCATAAAAATCCCGGCAGGCGGAGTAGAGATGCAGCTGCGGATAGCCGCTCCGGCGGGCATAATCAATAACATGCTGCTGCAGTTTCCCCGCCAGCCCCTGCCCGCGCGCCTCTTCGGCAACGTACAGCGCCGCCATCCACGGAAACAGGTCCTGGCGGCTGATCAGATCGCAGCGCCAGAGCCCCACCGTTCCCAGCAGAAGCTCGCCCTCAACGGCAATAAAGGTCAGCGGCAGCGCCCCCGGCGTCTGGCTGTGGGCGACGATGCTGGCAAAAAACGCCCGCGGCAGCGTCTCGCCGCCAAAGGCCTGCCACAGCCACTCCGCTACCTGCGGCGCGTGCTGCGGCGCGGCGTACAGGGGCAGAATGGTCATACCGGCTTTCCCTGAAAGATCGGTACCGACTCAAACAGGTAGCCGTCAAAATCCGGCGCGTCTTCGTCCGACAGCTCCAGCAGGCTGTTTTTAACATTTTCCAGGTGCTGCCACATCGCCTGCCAGGCGCCCATCACGTCGCGACGGCGCAGCGCGGCGAGAATCGCCTGCCGTTCACCGAGCCACTTCAGGCGATAGGCGCGGCTGGCGATATGCGCGTTAAACTGCTGCCAGAGCGGGCTGCTGTCCATCTGCAGCCAGATACGTTCAACCGTTGCCAGCAGCATCTGGTTTTGCGTCGCCCCGGCCAGCACCAGGTGAAACATCCGCGCGTTATCCTGGGAGGCGTCGTTGCCGGCAATCGCCCGCTGCTCCTGCTCGATGATGCGCTTAAGGTTGTCGATATCGGCACGCGTCGCCATTTTTGCCGCAAAGGCGGCAATATTGCTCTCCAGCAGCTGGCGGGCCTGCAGAATTTCAAACGGACCGACGTCGCTGCTCAGCATCTGCTCTTCCTCGCTATCATCCTCGTGGGGGATACGCATCACGTAAACTCCCGAGCCCTGGCGAATATCGACCGTGCCCTGCAGCTCCAGCATCAGCAGGGCTTCGCGGACGATGGTGCGGCTGACGCCGTAGGTTTCAGCGATATTGCGTTCCGGCGGCAGTCGCGACCCGATGGGGTAACGCCCCTGCGCAATCTGGGCGCGTAAATCATCGCCAATTTCCTGGTAGGGTTTCTTTTCCGGCGGAATGATAGCCTTCTCCACAATATCACCTGTGCCTTGTCTGCGAGTGAATCCATATCGGCGCTATCTTAGCAAAATTTACGCCGGGCTAGCGCAACTCATCGTCGATATCCAGCGTCAGCTCGCGGCTTTCGCGCAGCGTGCGAAACCAGCTGGCGGAAGCCTTCGGCCGCCGCGCCCGGTCGTTCTGCAGATCGATTTCAATCAGCCCGTAGCGATTTTTAAACGCGTTCATCGGCGACACGTTGTCGGTAAACGCCCACAGCATGTAGCCGTGACAGTTGGCTCCCGCCTCCCGCGCGAGCAGCGTTTGCCAGAGATGCTCGCTGATAAAGCGAATGCGGTACTCATCGACAATCATGCCTTCGCCGTCGCGAAACTGCCCTTCGTTTTCAACGCCCATGCCGCTTTCGGCGATAAACCACGGAATATTGCGGTAATCATTTTTAATCCGCATCGCCATATCAAAAACGATACGCGGATAGATTTCCCAGCCGCGGGAGGCGTTCATTCGCCGCCCGGGCAGCTCGAAGGGTTCGTAATACCAGGCCGGATGGAACGGCGTCTGCGGGTGCCAGGCGCGCGACGGCGCCTTGACCCGGTGCGGGTAGTAGAGGTTAATGCCCAGCTCATCCACGGTATTGTCGCGGATAATCGCCAGCTCTTCGGCGCTGTAGTCCCAGGCGACGTCGTGCTGCGCCAGCAGCGCAAATAGCGCTGGCGGGTATTCGCCGTGGACCAGCGGGTCGAGGAAGATGCGGTTATAGAACAGATCGTAAACTTCGGCGGCGCGCACGTCGTGAGCCGCCGCTGAGCGCGGGTAGGTCACTTCCGGATTGAGAATGCAGCCTACCGTTCCGCGATAGCCCTTGTCGCGAAACAGCCTGACCACCTTCGCCGTCGCCAGCACCTTGTGGTGGTTCCACTGCATCCAGGTCCCGGTATTTTGCTCGTAGGGCCAGCGCAGCGCGTCAAGGTAGACGCGGGTTTGCACGACAATCGGTTCATTGAAGGTAAACCAGCGCGTGACCTTCTGGTGATAGCGGGCAAACACCTTCTCCGCGTAGCGGACGAACAGCTCGACGACCTTTTTTGCCGCCCAGCCGCCGTACTGCTCCAGCAGGTAGCCCGGCAGCTCGTAGTGTTCAAGGCAGATCATCGGCTCGATGCCGTTAGCCAGCAGCTCGTCGAACAGCTGGTCATAGTAGGCCGCATACTCCTCATCAACCGTGACTTTTTCATAATCGGTCAGAAAGCGCGACCAGTTGATTGAGGTGCGGTAGTGGGTCAGGCCCGCCAGCTTCATCAGCTGGACGTCCTCGCGAAAGCGGTTGATAAAATCGGTGGCCACCGCCGGGCCGTAGCCGTTATGCCAGACGTGGCGGTCGCGTTTGTACCAGAGATCGGGCCAGGAGTCCTGCCCCTCTTTCTTGCCGCTCCAGCCCTCGGTCTGCCAGGCGGAGGCCGCCGCGCCAAGGATAAAATCGTCGGGAATCGCAATCCTTTTTGTACTCATCATATCCTCAGGCGTTGTTGGCGATCTGTGAGTTTTCCGCCTGCCGCTGCGCGGTTTCCAGACGGCGGGAGGCAATCTTCACAAACGGCAGGTAAATCAGTACCGCGGCGATGATACAAACCAGCTGGGTCACCACCGCCCCCATCGAACCGGCGGTAGAGAGCCAGGCGTTAATCAGCGGCGGCGTGGTCCAGGGCACCATCACCACCGCTTTTCCGGCAAACCCGGCCACCGTCGCGAAGTAGCCGATGCTGCCGGTCACCAGCGGCGTGATGATAAAGGGGATCGCGAGGATCGGATTGAGCATGATCGGCATACCGAAAATCACCGGTTCGTTAATATTGAACAGCCCCGGGCCAATCGATAGCTTAGCGATCTCTTTCATCTCCTTGCGCTTGCTGGCGATCATTACCGCAATCAGCAGGCCAATGGTCAGCCCCGAGCCGCCGATGCTCATATAGACGTCCCAGAACGGCATGGTGATGATGTTCGGCACCTCTTTTCCCTGCTCAAAGGCGCTCATATTGACGGTAATCGCGCCCAGCAGCAGCGGCTCGCGGATCGGTTTGATCATCTGATTGCCGTGAATACCGATAACCCAGAACAGCTGGGCGACGAACATCAGCAGCAGGATCCCCGGCAGGCTTTGCACCACGCGCTCCAGCGGCTGCTGCACCACCAGGTAGACCGCGTCATACAGATACATGCCGGTTAGCTGATGGAAAATAAAGCCAAAGGTGGCGATGGCGGTGGTGGTAATAATCGCCGGGATCAGCGCCGAAAACGACGCCGCCACGTTCGGCGGCACGGTATCCGGCATCTTTATCTTCAGGCCCTTGCGCGTCTCCAGCCAGCAGTAAATCTCTACCGACAAAATGGCGATAAACATGCCGAGGAACAGGCTGCGGGTATCTGAAAACTGGCGCAGCAGCACGTCTTTGACCACGTGCAGCTGCCCGTCAACCATCATCTCGACGGTGGTTGGGGTGACGCAGATAAAGCAAATCACCGCCAGCAGGCCGGGGAACAGGCTCTTGATACCGTTAATGCGCCCCAGCTCGATGCCGATCAGAAACACCGCGCCGATATTAAGGAAGTTGAGGGTCGCATAGTTGATAGCGCTGGTAATCGGCTTGAGCGCGGCGAGAAACGATAGCGACTGAAAGCTGGCGAGTCCGTTTTTCGGGTCCAGCACCATGTTTGAGATCAGCACCGAAAAGGCGCCAACGATGATCACCGGCATCAGGGTAATAAAGGCGGATTTTATCGCCATGATGTAGCGGTAGCTGTTGAATTTCGTGGCGAAACTCCCCAGTGAGTCGATCAATTTTTCCTGCAATGCCATAAAGGATACCTCAGGTTTAAGGGCTTCTTGCGCGCCAGGTGTACAGCCGAACACCTTTTGGCATACCAAAAAATAGTGAGAGGTGGTAAAAACTTCTGTGATTAAGATCTCAATGCGCTATTTGGTATTCCAAATTTTTATAAAATTAAATATTGGCATACCACATTGACGGCATCGCTTTCACCGCGGCGCAGTTCCTGCAAAAAGCGTGATCCCGATAGTTTTTTGCACGGCGTAGAGGTCATATCCCCCTGAATGTCTGTGATAAACTGCAAAACACCACGTGATATCAGGAATCGATGAATGGCTACAATGCTGGATGTCTCAATTCGCGCAGGCGTCTCTAAAGCGACGGTTTCCCGCGTGTTGAACGGCACAGGTCAGGTAAAAGAGAGTACCCGCCAACAGGTATTCAAAGCGATGGAGGAGCTGGGGTATCGGCCGAACTTTCTCGCCCGTTCGCTGGCCAACCGCACGAGCAACAGCATCGGACTGGTGGTGTCCACCTTCGACGGCTTCTACTTTGGCCGTCTGCTGCAGCAGGCTTCGCGCCAGACGGAAGCCTGGGGCAAGCAGCTGATTGTCACCGACGGCCACGATGCGCCGGAGCGCGAAGAAGAAGCGGTGCAGATGCTTGCCGATCGCCAGTGCGACGCCATCATCCTCTATACCCGCCATATGAGCGAAAAGAAGATCATGTCGCTGATCGACTCCGTCGATATGCCGCTGGTGGTGATTAACCGCGACGTCAGCCTTGCGCGCGAGCGCTGCGTGTTCTTCGAGCAGGAGGATGCCGCATTCCAAGCGGTTAATTATCTGATTACTCAGGGCCATCGCGAGATCGCCTGCCTGACCGTCCCCATGCACACGCCAACGGGCAAAGCCCGCCTGCAGGGTTACCGTAAGGCGCTGAAGAAAAATGGTATTGCGTGGGACCCGGAGAAAGTTAAATACGGCGATTCAACGATGACCCGCGGCTACGAGCTGTGCCGGGAGCTGCTGGAGGAAAAAACGCCGTTCAGCGCGCTTTTTTCCTGTAACGATGATATGGCGCTCGGCGCCTCAAAAGCGCTGCATCAGGCCGGGCTGCGGATCCCGCAGGACGTTTCGCTATTTGGTTTTGATGACGCCCCCAGCGCAAAATGGCTGGAGCCGGGCCTGTCGACGGTCTATCTGCCCATCGATAATATGATCACCACCGCCATCGACCAGGCGATCAAGCTTGCCAACCATCAGCCGATCGAAACGATCCCGCCGTTTACCGGCACGCTGGTGCTGCGCGAGTCGGTAACGACGGGTCCCTTTTTAGATCAGACTTGCTCTAAGACCAGCAGCTCCTGAATGGTCTGGCGGCGGCGAATCAGCCGCGCGCTGCCGTTATCGAACAGCACTTCCGGCAGCAGCGGGCGGCTGTTGTAGTTCGAGGACATAGACGCGCCGTAGGCGCCGGTATCGTGCAGCACCAGATAGTCGCCCGGCGCCACGTCAGGCAGCAGGCGCGTTTCCACTTTCCCCCCTTCCTGCTGCGTGAAGACGTCACCGGATTCGCACAGCGGCCCGGCGACCACGGTTTCAATCATCGGCGCCGCGCTGAGGTCGCGACCGTCCGCCGCCAGGGCGCTGATATGATGGTAGCTGCCGTACATCGACGGACGCATCAAATCGTTAAAGCCGGCGTCAATCAGCACAAAGTGACGGCTGCCCATCTCCTTCACGCTGCGAACCTGGGAGACCAGAACGCCGGATTCCGCCACCAGGAAACGACCCGGTTCGATCTCCAGCTTCACCGGATGCCCCAGATGCTTCGCCACCTGCTCGCGGGCGGCGTTCCACAGGCCGTAATAGTGATCGGTATCGATCGCCTCTTCGTCCTCGTGATAAGGGATCGACAGTCCGCCGCCGGCGGAGATCGCCTGCAGATCCTGACCAAACTCGATCACCTGACGCACCATCGCGCCGCACACCTGCTCCAGGTGAGCATAATCCACCCCTGAGCCAATGTGCATGTGAATACCCACCAGCTGCAGCTGATAGCGGCGCATCACTTCCAGCGCCGCCGGCAGATGGCTATACCAGATACCGTGCTTGCTGTTTTCACCGCCGGTATTGGTTTTCTGGCTGTGGCCGTGACCGAATCCCGGATTGACCCGCAGCCATACGCGATGGCCCGGCGAAACTTCCCCCAGCTGGCTCAGCATATCCACCGACCCGGCGTTCACCGGGATCTGCAGCTCCTTCACCCGCTCCAGCGTTGCGTCGTCGATCAGATCGGCGGTAAAGACAATATCTTCCGGATGCTGCTGCGGATCGTAGCCCGCCGCCAGCGCGCGCTCAATCTCCCCGAGGGAGACGGAATCCACCTTCACGCCCTGCTCGCGCATCAGGCGCAGGATATGAATATTCGAACACGCCTTCTGCGCAAAGCGCACCACGTCAAACTTGCTGAGCTGGGCAATCTGGCGGCGAATAATCTGCGCGTCGTAGACCCATACCGGGCAGCCAAACTCGGCGGGCAGGCGCAACAGGTTATCTGCGGTCAGGTCGGTATCGGTGGCGTAAAGCGAGCGTGGCATGGTGAACTCCGGCGTTGTCTGCGTTGTGCGTGTTTTTTATGATTACGCCATAGCCTGAAGGGAATAAAAAATATCGTTTTATCGTGAGTCTATGCAAAAATGATATGGACACCTGATGCCACCCGAGAGCCGCCATGCCCGCCGTCAATTTGCGTCATATCGAAATCTTCCACGCGGTGATGACCACCGGTAATCTGACCGAGGCCGCCCGCATGCTGCATACTTCGCAGCCGACGGTCAGCCGGGAGCTGGCGCGCTTTGAAAAGGTGCTGGGACTGAAGCTTTTTGAGCGCGCTCGCGGCCGCTTGCAGCCCACGGTCCAGGGGCTGCGGCTGTTTGAAGAGGTGCAGCGGTCGTGGTACGGGCTGGACAGGATCGTCAGCGCGGCGGAAAGCCTGCGCGAGTTTCGCCAGGGCGAGCTGTCGGTGGTGTGCCTGCCGGTATTTTCCCAGTCCTTTTTACCGCTGCTGCTGCAGCCGTTTCTGGCGCGCTATCCGGAGGTCAGCCTGCAAATCGTCCCCCAGGAGTCGCCTCTGCTGGAGGAGTGGCTCTCCGCCCAGCGCCACGATCTTGGCCTGACCGAAACCCTGCATACGCCCGCCGGAACCGAACGCACGCCGCTGCTGACGCTGAATGAAGTCTGCGTCCTGCCGCAGGGCCATCCGCTCGCCGCGAAGCAGGTTCTGACCCCCGCCGATTTCCACGCTGAAAACTACATCAGCCTGTCGCGGACCGACAGCTATCGCCAGCTGCTTGACGCCCTGTTCCTTGAACATCAGGTCAAGCGGCGGATGGTGGTCGAAACGCACAGCGCCGCGTCGATTTGCGCGATGGTGCGCGCGGGCGTCGGCATCTCGGTGGTTAATCCGCTCACCGCCCTCGATTATGCCGAAAGCGGCGTCGCGGTGCGCCGCTTCAGCATCGATGTGCCGTTTACCGTCAGCATGATCCGCCCGCTGCACCGCCCCGGATCGGCGCTGGTCGACGCCTTTATTCACCACTTGCAGCACAGCCTGGCGCAGATCCAGCGCCCGCTCGATACGGTGCTTAAGAAAGCATAAACTCCACCGCATCCGCGGCGTGAATGGCCGCGGTATCAAATACCGGCAGCGGGCTGCTTTCTACGGGCACCAGCAGGCCAATCTCGGTGCAGCCGAAGATAACGCCTTCCGCCCCCTGCGCCGCCAGCGCCTCGATAACCTGCAGGTAATAGTCGCGCGAAGCCTCGCTAAAGGTGCCGAGACAGAGTTCATCAAAGATAATCTGGTTGATCCGCTGGCGATCGTCAGCGGACGGAACCAGCGTCTCGATAGCAAACTGCTGCTGCAGGCGGCCGCGATAGAATTCTTGTTCCATGGTATAGCGCGTCCCCAGCAGGGCGACGTTGCGCATGCCCTTTTTCTCAATCGCCCGCCCGGTCGCATCGGCGATGTGCAGAAACGGCACGCCGCAGCGCGCTTCAACGGCATCGGCCACTTTATGCATCGTGTTAGTACAGAGCACGATGCCTTCGGCGCCCGCCTGCTGCAGGCCCAGCGCCGCCTGCGCCAGCATATCGCCGGCACGTTCCCATTCACCGGCGGCCTGACAGGCTTCAATCTCATGGAAATCAACGCTATGTAACAACAGCCTGGCGGAGTGCAGCCCGCCCAAACGCGCTTTGATACCCTCATTGATCAGGCGGTAATAAGGAATGGTGGATTCCCAGCTCATTCCCCCCAACAGGCCAATCGTTTTCATTATTCGCTCCTTTTATGGTTACCCCCCAGTGAAACAAACTTGTGATCAACTTTCCACTTCTCCCGTCGATCGTTTCTTTTTAGAAAATTGTGGGATAAATTAAATGAAACATTGTTTCACTTAACCACAGGACCAGCGGATGTTTATTTTTCATAAAGAGACCACCCTCGACGATCTGGGCAATGGCGTGACCCGGCGTATTCTGGCGCACGATGGCAAAATGATGGCGGTTGAGGTTAACTTTGACGCCGGCGCCATCGGGCCTATGCATAACCACCCTCACGAACAGCTGACCTACGTGCTTTCAGGCGAGTTCGAATTCACTATTGGTGATGAGAAACATGTGGTTAGCGCCGGCGACACGCTCTACAAGCGGCCAAATATTATGCACGGCTGCGTGTGCCTGAAGGCGGGAACCCTGCTGGATACCTTTACGCCCGTGCGTCAGGATTTTCTGCAAAGCTAATCTTCCCTGGGCATGTCCGGCATGCCCCTCCCCCGCCCGAGCAATCCCTCCTCCGCAATATTATTTGTTAAAAAATATGTGCAAACACAATCATTAGTCGGGCAATAAAACATCGCAAACCTGCGCAGCTTCACCTTCCCGGCATCGCTCACCAGCCCTTATGGTCCGGACAAAACGCCCGCCATCTCATTTTTTGAAACATCGTTTCGACTTCGATCACATTTCCGTTATGAATCGAATGACTCTGTAATAAATCGCAATAAAATAAATTTAAAACGGCGTTTTATAAAATTAAAGGCGCCGGGCATAGCAAAGCCGAACCGGTGCACGCTCAGCAGGGAGCTGCGGGTGACAAACCATGACAAAAACAGGGTCCAACAGGGAAGGAAGCGCCAGCACAGACACCAGCAACAGATCAACTTTTCCGGCTGATTTCTGCGCGGATGACGCACGCAGCTTGAAGTACGCCGGGTATAAACCGAATCCGTTTTACAAACTCGTAAGCCAGGTAGGTATGTATGAATGAAAACAAGCTGCTGGGATTGGCATGGATATCGCCCTATATCATCGGGCTGATAATCTTTACCGCCTTTCCCTTTGTTTCATCTTTCTTCCTCAGTTTCACTGAGTACGATTTGATGAGTCCGCCGGTATTTAACGGCATTGAAAACTATCGCTACATGCTGACCGAAGATTCTCTCTTCTGGAAGTCTATGGGCGTCACCTTCGCCTATGTCTTTTTAACCATTCCGCTGAAGCTGGCCTTTGCGCTGGGCATCGCGTTTGTTCTGAACTTTAAGCTGCGCGGCATCGGTTTTTTCCGTACCGCTTATTACATTCCTTCGATCCTCGGCAGCTCCGTCGCCATCGCCGTGCTGTGGCGCGCGCTGTTCGCTATCGACGGCCTGCTGAACAGTTTTATCGGCGTGCTGGGCTTCGACCCGGTCAACTGGCTCGGCGAGCCGTCGCTGGCGCTGATGTCGGTGACCCTGCTGCGCGTCTGGCAGTTCGGTTCGGCGATGGTTATCTTCCTCGCGGCGCTGCAGAACGTTCCGCAATCGCAATACGAAGCGGCGATGATCGACGGCGCCTCGAAGTGGCAGATGTTTATGAAGGTGACGGTGCCGCTGATTACGCCGGTGATTTTCTTCAACTTCATTATGCAAACCACCCAGGCATTCCAGGAGTTTACCGGACCGTACGTGATAACCGGCGGCGGCCCAACCTACTCCACCTATCTGTTCTCACTCTATATCTACGACACCGCCTTTAAGTACTTCGATATGGGCTACGGCGCGGCGCTGGCATGGGTGCTGTTCCTGGTCGTCGCGGTATTTGCCGCTATCGCCTTTAAGTCTTCGAAATATTGGGTGTTCTACTCCGCCGATAAGGGAGGCAAAAATGGCTGATATCCAACAAATTTCCGCGGCCCGGGACATCGCCGAGCGCGAGGTTGCCAGAACGCTGCGGCGTGAAAAAATGAACGCCAGCATCCGCTATGTGATCCTGCTGTTCGTTGGCCTGCTGATGCTCTACCCGCTGGTGTGGATGTTCTCGGCGTCGTTCAAACCGAACCACGAGATCTTCACCACCTTGAGCCTGTGGCCCGCTCACGCGACCTGGGACGGGTTTATCAACGGCTGGAAGACCGGGACTGAATACAACTTCGGCCACTACATGCTGAATACCTTCAAGTACGTCATCCCGAAAGTGATCCTGACCATTATCTCCTCCACCATCGTGGCGTACGGCTTTGCCCGCTTCGAGATCCCGTGGAAGAAATTTTGGTTCGCCACCCTCATCACCACCATGCTGCTGCCGAGCACCGTGCTGCTTATCCCGCAGTACCTGATGTTCCGCGAAATGGGCATGCTGAACAGCTATCTGCCGCTGTACCTGCCGCTGGCCTTCGCCACCCAGGGATTCTTCGTCTTCATGCTGATTCAGTTCCTGCGCGGCGTGCCGCGCGATATGGAAGAGGCGGCGCAAATTGACGGCTGCAACTCCTTCCAGGTGCTGTGGTACGTGGTGGTGCCGATTTTAAAACCGGCGATTATCTCGGTCGCGCTGTTCCAGTTTATGTGGTCAATGAACGACTTTATTGGTCCGCTGATTTACGTCTATAGCGTCGATAAGTATCCGATCGCGCTGGCGCTGAAAATGTCCATCGACGTCACGGAAGGCGCTCCGTGGAACGAAATTCTGGCAATGGCGAGCATCTCCATTCTGCCATCCATCATCGTATTCTTCCTGGCTCAACGCTACTTCGTACAGGGCGTAACCAGCAGCGGAATTAAAGGTTAAGAGGGAAATATCATGGCTGAAGTTATTTTCAAAAAACTGGAAAAGGTCTACTCCAACGGCTTCAAAGCGGTACATGCTATCGACCTGAAAATCGCTGACGGGGAGTTTATGGTGATCGTCGGGCCATCCGGCTGCGCCAAATCCACCACCCTGCGCATGCTGGCAGGCCTGGAAACCATCAGCGGCGGCGAAGTGCGTATCGGGGAGAAAATCGTTAACAACCTCGCGCCAAAAGCGCGCGGGATTGCGATGGTGTTCCAGAACTACGCGCTCTATCCGCATATGACGGTGCGTGAAAACCTCGCTTTTGGCCTCAAGCTGAGCAAGCTGCCAAAGGATCAGATTGAAAGCCAGGTTAACGAAGCGGCAAAAATCCTCGAGCTGGAAGAGCTGCTCGACCGTCTGCCGCGCCAGCTTTCCGGCGGCCAGGCCCAGCGCGTGGCGGTTGGCCGGGCGATTGTTAAAAAGCCGGACGTGTTCCTGTTCGATGAGCCGCTCTCTAACCTCGACGCCAAGCTGCGCGCCTCAATGCGTATTCGTATCTCCGATCTGCACAAGCAGCTGAAGAAGTCCGGCAAACCGGCGACCACCGTCTACGTCACCCACGATCAGACCGAAGCCATGACCATGGGCGACCGCATCTGCGTGATGAAGCTGGGCCACATCATGCAGGTTGATACCCCGGACAATCTGTACCACAAGCCAAAAAATATGTTTGTCGCGGGCTTTATCGGCGCGCCGGAGATGAACATCCGTCCCTGCAAGCTGGTTGAGCGCGACGGCCGCCTGCATATGCACATCGGTGACGAACTGCTGCCCCTCAACGATGTGCTGCAGAGCAAAGCCGAAGGCTACAAGGACCAGACGCTGTTCTACGGCGTGCGCCCGGAGTTTGTCTCCATTGCGGACCAGCCGTTCGCCGAAGGCTGCGGCTCCGGCGAGATGGTTCGCGTGGAAAATATGGGCCACGAGTTCTTCGTCTATATGAAGGTCGCCGATTATGAGCTGACCGCCCGCGTCCCTTCCGACGAAGCCAGGCCGATGATCGAAAAAGGTCTGCATCGTAAGGTCTATTACCGGTTCGATCTCAACAAATGCCACCTCTTTGATGCGGCGACCGAACAGAACATCTCTCTGTAATCACTGGAGTATTAAAATGAAAAAAGTGCTCTTAAGCGCCGCAATCTCCGCCACTCTGGGCCTGACCGCGCTACCTTCTCTGGCACAGGATGTCGACCTGCGCATGTCCTGGTGGGGCGGCAACGGCCGCCATCAGGTGACCCTGAAAGCGCTGGAAGAATTTCATAAGCAGAATCCGGATATTAACGTCAAAGCGGAATACACCGGCTGGGACGGCCACCTCTCGCGCCTGACCACGCAAATCGCTGGCGGCACCGAGCCTGACGTGATGCAGACCAACTGGAACTGGCTGCCTATTTTCTCGAAAAACGGCGACGGCTTTTACGATCTGAATAAGATGAAGGACGTCATCGATCTCAGCCAGTTTGACGCGAAGGAACTGCAGTCCACCACCGTGAACGGCAAGCTCAACGGCATTCCCATTTCCGTGACCGCCCGCGTGTTCTACTTTAACGACGAAACCTGGAAAAAAGCCGGCGTCGCCTATCCCAAAACCTGGGACGAGCTGATGGCGGCGGGAAAAGCCTTTGAAAGCAAGCTAGGCAAGCAGTACTACCCGGTGGTGCTGGAGCACCAGGACACCCTGGCGCTGCTGAACTCCTATATGATTCAGAAGTACAACCAGCCGGCTATCGACGATAAAACCAAAAAATTCTCCTACAGCAAAGAGCAGTGGGTAGAGTTTTTCCAGATGTATAAAAAGCTTATCGACAGCCACGTTATGCCGGATACCAAATACTACGCCTCCTTCGGCAAAAGCAATATGTACGAGATGAAGCCGTGGATTCAGGGCGAGTGGGCGGGAACCTACATGTGGAACTCCACCATCAATAAATACTCCGACAACCTGAAGCCGCCGGCGAAGCTGGAGCTGGGTGAATACCCAATGCTGCCAGGAGCCACCGACGCCGGTTTGTTCTTTAAACCCGCGCAGATGCTCTCGATCGGTAAATCAACGAAAAACCCGGAAGCGGCGGCAAAGGTCATTAACTTCCTGCTGAACAGCAAAGCCGGGGTCGATACCTTAGGACTCGAGCGCGGCGTGCCGCTGAGTAAAGTGGCGGTGCAGTACCTGACCGAAGACGGCACGATCAAGGCCGACGATCCGGCGGTTTCCGGGCTGAAGCTGGCGCAGTCCCTGCCGGCGAAACTCTCCGTGTCGCCCTACTTCGACGACCCGCAGATCGTAGCCCAGTTCGGCACCTCCCTGCAGTACATCGATTACGGGCAGAAATCCGTAGAAGAGACGGCGGCGGACTTCCAGCGTCAGTCAGACCGCATTCTCAAGCGCGCCATGCGCTAATTACGCGTCCCCCGAACCTCCCCCGCGGCTCAGGCTGCGGGGGATTTTTTCGCACGGCGCCCGTCACGAAAGGCAAAATCATCCCGCCGGGCTTTGCGACCGGGCGACCTGCTTTACCCTCAGAAGAGATATTTGAAGCGCACGCGCGCGCCGTAGCGTTCGTCCGGGCCCGTGCTTTTCTCCGCCGACGAATCCAGCCACGAAGCGTAGGCGCCGAGGTAAATATTAAAATTCGTCATATCCATGATATTCGGCAGCAGCCATGAGGCATGCAGCGTGTGGATGTCATAACGCCCCGGGGCGAGCACGGCACAATCGTTGTCGCATTCTGCGCTGACCCCCGCCAGATTAAACTGGTCGATTTTGTTATGCGCATAGATGTAACCCAGCTCCACGCGATGCCATAACGCGTTGATACCGGCGCTGAAGTCCTGCTCATCCGTGGCATCAAGATAGGCGGTACTCAGATTCACCACCGCGCCATCCCGGGCATCGGTTTTCAGCGTGTTCCAGCTCATGGTCATGCCGTAGCCGGTACGGCTCGACTGATCGACCCAGCGGCCGCGCGGGTCCTGATAGCCGTAGGCGTTATTGACGAGGTTGCTCTCCAGCGCCGCCGCCGCCGACCACGCGCCGGACTGCCACGCCACCACCGGGCGCACGTAGACGACGTTTTTCTGGTTATCCAGCGCGTTGCCGTGATAGTTGCGATCGACAAAAAGCGTGCTGCCGTCTTCCACCAGCGTATTCACTTCAAAGTACCAGCTATCGAGGGTTTTACTCAGCAGGAAGTTGCCGCCGCTGCTGCTGCGACCGCGCCCCTCTTTCATCATGTAAATATAGCCGTAGCCGTCGCTGTAAAGATCGTTCGCCGTATTGCCGGAATATTCAATAAAGGTATCCTGATTAAGCGGGAACATATCATAGGCTTCGAAGCGGCCAATTTTAATTTTCCAGTCATCCTGCTGACCAAAGAAAAAGGCCGCATCGTCCAGATTCATCTTGCCATTAATATCCGCCAGCGGCTGCACGCTGAAGCCTGCATACTTGCCATCAGCCCCTTTCCGCTGGCCATCAAAGCCGAGAAGAATACGCCCGTTAATATCCCAGCGTTCTTTTTTTCCCGGCGCCCAGCTTTTATTCGCGCTGGTTCTCACCGAGGTCAGGCTACCGCTGCGGCTGGCGCCGTCCATATTAAACTCAACGTCGCCATAAAATTTTAATTCGCCATAATCATTGAGCTGCAGCGTGGGTTTAGCCGCCGCGGCGCTGACCGCCGCGGCTGGCTTCTCCTGACGTTTTAGCGCACGAATCTCCGCCTCGGCGCTGGTCGCCCGCTGTTCGGTCTCCTGCAGCCGCTGCTCCATTTGCGCCAGCCGTTCCTCAAGAGATAACGACGGCCCGGCATAGGTCAGAGGGGTAAATAAAGACGTCAGCATGCAGCCGACCCAGATTTTATTCATCGGTAAACCCTTTTATTATTTAATAAAATAAAGTTTTTTAGTTATGGGTAAAGCACGACGATGATGACAATAATAACCCGCCCATCGTCGAAGACGGGTTATTAACGACAGAATAAACAGTAATTATATTATTCGAGCTGCCAGGCGCCGGCCTCAGATAAGCTGGCCGATCCGCTCCAGGCAAATAATGTTAATTCACGACGCGCGCCATCCGGATAAATACGGCTGCTGAGGCAGGCTTCACCATCATTAACGAAGACCTCCACGGAAGAGCTGTCGAAGAATACCCGTAGCCTGAGCGGCGCCCCGGCGGTTAACGGAACGCTGCGCACGCCGCACAGGCCATGCTGCGGATAATGGCGTTCCAGTACCAGGCGCTGCATCTGCGCATCAACGTAGACCCGCAGGCCGTCGCCGAAGCTGAGGCCATACTGCTCAGCGCTGCAACTGGCGCTATCCCAGTGCAGGATGACCTCCATCGCCTCACAGTTTTCCACCAGCATGGTCTGCTGGTTTTTCAAGGTGCTCACCGGCCACGGGAACCATGCCCCGCGCAGGCTTTCGACCTCCTTAGCCGGGCGCATCTGCAGCCGGTTGTCCGCGCTCAGGCTCAGCTCGCGCGGCAGCGAGAGCATCCCCGCCCAGCCGTCCTGCTGTTCCGGCAGCGGCGATTCCCACATATCCAGCCAGCCGATAACGATCCGGCGACCATCCGGAGCCAGGAAGCTCTGCGGCGCATAAAAATCATGCCCGCTGTCCATCTCAACAAACTCGCCTTCGCGCACAAAGGCGCCGCCGGGCTGCCAGTCGCCGAGCATATAGCCGCTTTGGAACAGGTTCCGATTCTGATAGCCCTGCGCCGCCATGCCCTGCGGAGAAAACATCAGCACGCGCCTGTCGTTGAGGGCAAAAAAGTCAGGGCACTCCCACATATAGCCCATCTCTTTTTCCGCCTCATCAAGCACGCCCGCGTCCTGCCACTGGCGCAGATCGGCCGAACGGTACAGGCGCACCTGGCCGACATCGCCGAGGCGCGCGCCGACAATCATGTACCAGCTATCGCCCTCGCGCCACACCTTAGGATCGCGGAAATGGTGCAGCCCTGGCGGGGTATCGAGGACGATCCCCTGCCGCTCAAAGTGGATGCCGTCGCGGCTGGTCGCCAGGCACTGCACCTGATAAAGGTTGGCCTCGTCGCTCGGATCGCCGTGGAATTTATGCCCGGTATAAATCAGCGCCAGCGTATCGCCGTCGACCACCGCGGAGCCAGAGAAACAGCCGTCTTTATCCTCCGGGCCTTCCGGCGCCAGCGCCACCGGCAGATGCTCCCAATGCACCAAATCTTTACTGCGCGCATGGCCCCAGTGCATCGGCCCCCACTGCGTTGAGTAGGGATGATGCTGGTAAAAGGCGTGGTACCAGCCGTCAAACCACACCAGGCCGTTAGGATCGTTGATCCAGCCCGCGCGGGCGGCAAGATGGTAGCGCGGGTACCAGCGCAGGTTCAGCGCGTCGCTTTTAGCCTGCAGTTCCTGTTCGGCGTTGCTAATTGAGTACGTCATAGTCTTCACTCTTTTCATTCAAATAACGGAGGGTTGCGGCATCAGCGGGTCCGAAGGCGACTTAGCCGATCGCAGCAAGAAGATGGAGATAAAGGTGGTGAAGAACACCAGCAGGCCCATAATCAAATAGGACCGGGCAAAGCCGTATATCTCGTAGCTATAGCCCGCCAGCGGCGACAGCACGGTAGCAATAACCGAGCTGGTGCAGGCAAAGCCCACCAGATACAGCGTCGATGAGAGGCGTTTATCAAAGTTTAAGCTGTTGTATTTAAAGATAGATACCAGCAGAACCGGCAGCTCGACCGCATGCAGCAGCTTGGTTATGGAGATTAGCAGCGGCCCCTCCACCAGCCCGGAGGCCACCATCCGCAGCGCCATCACCATGCCGGCGAAAATCAGGCCATTTTTCGCGCCAATGCGGTTAACCAGCCAGGGCGCGCAGAACATCCCCGCCGCCTCAAGAAACACCTGGAATGAGTTCAGATAGCCGTACATGGCGTTGCCTTCCTGCAGCGTGGCGAACTGCGAGGAGAAATAGACCGGGAACTGCTGGTCGTAGACGCCGTAAATACAGGTGCCAACGACGAAAAACACCAGCGCCCAGAAGCGGCGCAGGGTTAGCAGACGCAGCGCGTCTTCCAGCGTCACCTTGCCGCCCGCCACCGCTTCCTCCATCGCCTGCGACGCAGAGGAGACCCGCAGCCGCGCCAGCAGTATAAAGAACACCAGGCCGGAACAGCTGGCGACCGCAAAGTTCAGCTTCGGGTTGATGTTAAAAAGCAGGCCGGCAAAAAAGGTCGCCACCGCCCAGCCCAGCGAACCCCACATCCGCGCTTTGCCGAACTCAAACTGGCTCTGGCGCGCCACGCGCTCGGTGTAGGACTCCAGTACGCCGATCCCGCCGTTGAAGGTCAGGCCGATGTAGATCCCGCCAAAAATACTGCCGAGAAAAATGTTAATGCCCAGCAGGTAGCCAAACAGCAGATAGGCCGGCCCGGAAAGGATCAGCAGCGCGGTGATATACCAGAGCAGGTTTTTACGCAGGCCGAGCTTATCCTGAATAAAGCCGTAGCAAATTTGGGCAAACAGCGCTGAGACGGAGAGAACCGCATAGATAATGCCGGTATCCCCCGCCTTCAGGCCGACCTCCTGATGGAGCCAGATAGAGAGCAAAGAGCCGGACGAAGACCAGGTTACGAAAAAGAAAAACAGTAAGGCGCTGAGTATCGGATAGCTGTGAGAGTGATGTGCTTTCATCATGACGTTCTCTGTTGGAGTAATGCGTCAATGGTAACGTTAACAAAACCCAAAACTCATGCCCTTTCGCTGAGATACATGATGTTAATCACATAAGTTAACGTTAACATAACAGAGATGCGATCGCGATCAAATATTCCTCGTCAGCGCGGCCGCACAACCTGCGATAGAATATCGCATGATCCTTTTACATCAGCGACTTAGTTGTATAGCCTGTTGCCTGGCGGCAACGTTGGAGTAGTAAATATGGCATCCTTGAAAGATGTGGCAAAACTGGCAAATGTCTCTCTGATGACGGTTTCCCGCGCGCTGAACAGCCCGGAACGCCTGAAGCCGGAGACTCTGGCTCGCGTCCAGTCCGCCATTGAACAAACCAACTACGTCCCCGATCTCTCCGCCAAGAAAATACGCGGCGCCCACGCGACGCCAAACACCATCGGGGTACTGGCGCTGGATACCGTCACCACCCCCTTCTCGGTGGAAATTACGCTCTCAATCGAAGAAACCGCGCGGGCGCACGGCTGGAACAGCTTCGTGGTCAATATGTTTTCCGACGATAGCCCGGAAACCATCGTCGATCTGCTGCTCTCCCACCGGCCGGACGGGATTATCTACACCACGATGGGGCTGCGCCAGGTGCCGCTCCCGGCCAAGCTGCTGACAATCCCCTGCGTGCTGGCCAACTGCGAAAGCCTGCACGACCCGGTGGCCAGCTATATCCCGGACGATGAGCAGGGTCAGTATACGGCGGTGCAGGCCCTGCTGGCGGCGGGCTATCGCCGTCCGCTGTGCCTGCATCTGCCGGCTAAACATCTGGCGACCGTGCGCCGACGTCAGGGGCTGGAGCGCGCCTGCCGGGAAGCGGATCTCGATCCGCATACGCTCGAACACTGCTACATGGAGTATGGCGATGAGCACTACCGCGATATTCCGGCGATGCTGCTGGCAAATATCCGCGCGGGTAAGCCGCAGTTCGATGCGGTGATTTGCGGTAACGATCGTATCGCTTTTATGGTTTATCAGACGCTGCTGGCGCAGGGCCTGCGCATCCCGCAGGACGTGGCGGTGGTGGGTTACGATAATATGGTCGGCATTGGCGATCTGTTTTTACCGCCGCTCTCAACGGTGCAGCTTCCGCATTATGAAATAGGGCGCCTGAGCGCCCTGCATATTATTAACGGCGACAGCCATCGGGATACGGTGCGGGTTGCCAGCCCCTGGCTTCCGAGGGACTCGCTGTAATCAGTTGCCAATATCGCGCAGTTTCTTACCGGACATCAGATTGCGCTCGATGTGCTCAAGGGTGACGTTTTTGGTTTCCGGGATCAGCCAGAAGGTCACCCCGATAAAGGCGACGTTCAGCACGGTATACAGCCAGAAGGTGCCGGCGGCGCCGATCGCGTCGAGCAGCGTCAGGAAGGTCGCGCCGATAATCATATTCGACACCCAGTTGGTGGTGGTGGAACAGGTGATGCCGAAGTCGCGGCATTTCAGCGGCTGAATTTCCGAGCACAGGATCCACACCACCGGGGCGGCGCTCATCGCGTAGCCGGCAATACACATCATGGTCATGCCGACGGAAAGCCAGGACAGGCCGCTTGAGGCGGTGCCGTTATCAAACTGCATCAGGCAGTAGCCGAGCACCAGCGTGCCCAGCGCCATCACGCTAAAGCCGATTTTCAGCGCCGGTTTACGCCCGGCTTTATCCACGGTAAACACCGCAATAAAGGTGGCAAACATAAAGGTCAGGCCGACGACGAGGGTCGCCATCATCTGCTGCTCGGTGGTGGTGAAACCCGCCATTTTAAAAATACGCGGCGCGTAGTACATGATGATATTCATCCCGGTGAATTGCTGCATCGCCTGCAGCAGCATACCGAGGAACACCGCCCGACGGACGTTGCGGTTGATCTTAAACAGCGCCCAGCCGCCCTGCTTGAGCTTCAGGCTTTCGCGAATTTCATTGAGCTCGTCCCGGGCTTTTTCCGAGGTATCGCGCAGCATGCGCAGCACCTCTTCCGCCTCGACGTGCCGCCCCTTCTCCGCCAGCCAGCGCGGGCTGTTGGGCAGGAACACGACCAGAATAATCAGCAGGACCGCAGGCAGCGCCAGCACCCCCAGCATGGCGCGCCAGTTGCCGCTGTAGCTAAATGCCGTATCGGATAAAAACGCCATCACGATACCCAGCGTCACCATCAGCTGGTACATGCTTATCATCTTACCGCGGACATTTTCACTGGCCATTTCAGAGAGATAAAGCGGCGCGGTGTAGGAGGCGATCCCGACGGCAACGCCAAGGAGAACCCTCGCCAGCAGAAGGACCTCCACGTTGCCGGCAAAGGCGGAGCCGATGGAGCCGGCAACAAACAGTATCGCCCCGACCATTAAACTGTATTTACGCCCGAGGCGGAAAGAGAGCCAGCCGTTGAACAACGCGCCGATAGCGGCGCCCAGCATCATGCTGCTCACCACCCACTCCTGCAGGCGGCTGGATAAGGCAAAATGATCGGTAATAAAGGGCAATGCCCCGGCAATTACCCCAATATCGAGGCCAAAAAGGAGCCCGGCCACCGCAGCGGCAATGGAGACAAACTGGTTCATGCGCCGGGTATCGCGCTGCGTACGCGGCATTAACGTAGAGTCATTATTAATTGAGGTCATTTTTCCCTGCCAGAACATAGTAAGACGTGATCAGAAAGTACGGGATCGGCGGGGCAATGTGTCAGGGTGGAGATGCCAAAGATATGGACTAAATAGCTACCATCAATCGTTTTGTGATGGACATTCAACTTTCATAAAGGCGAGACGATTTCTCATCAACATAAAAATTCTTAATATCCATGCGATTCATTGTCACTCTATAACTAATTAATATGGATTTTTTTAGTTTATCGATATGGACGATTAATGTTCACACATAAAAAAACCTGCCGTCTGCGGCAGGTTTTTGTACGGCACAGCGGGAAAAATTAGCGCGCCAGCCAGCCGCCATCAACCGCGACGGTATAGCCATTGATGTAATCAGACGCGCTGGAAGAGAGGAACACCACCGGCCCCATCAAATCGCCCGGCAAACCCCAGCGGCCCGCCGGAATGCGCTCAAGGATTTCGGCACTGCGCTGCTCGTCGGCGCGCAGCTGCTGGGTATTATTCGTCGCCATGTAGCCCGGCGCGATCGCGTTAACGTTGATATTGTGCTTCGCCCACTCGTTCGCCAGCAGCCGGGTCACGCCCATCACGCCGCTTTTCGAGGCGGTGTAGGAGGGAACGCGAATGCCGCCCTGGAAAGAGAGCATGGAAGCGATGTTGATGATTTTGCCGCCGTTGCCCTGGGCAATGAAATGCTTCGCCGCCGCCTGAGACATAAAGAACACGCTCTTGATGTTCAGATCCATCACGTCATCCCAGTCCTTTTCGCTGAACTCGAGGGCATCCTGACGGCGAATCAAGCCGGCGTTGTTGACCAGAATATCGATATGGTCAAATTCAGCGACGGCGCGCTCCAGCAGCTGCGGGATCCCCTCAATCTGGCGCAGATCGGCGGTCAGGCTGAGAAAACGACGGCCCAGCGCGGTAACGCGCTCAATCGTTTCCGTTGGCTCAACAATATTGATACCGACAATATCGCAGCCCGCTTCCGCCAGCCCTACCGCCATGCCCTGGCCCAGCCCGGTGTCACATCCGGTCACAACGGCCACTTTACCCTGGAGAGAGAATGTATCGAGTATCATACCTGGTTCCTTTATCTTTCAGATAGCCCGTACTACACAGGCGAGGTTCTATCGGTTCGACCGGCTGCTTGCGCTGGCCATTATGGTAAGAAGAACTCTCTGGGGTGGCCCCATCATAAAAATAAAACAGAGTTCCGTTTTGCTAGTGTAACCATCTTATCTCCGGGCAAAGTCATTTTCAATTATTATTAAAACATCGTTTCAATTTTTAGGTAAGCAAATGCTAAAAATGCAAAACAGATCACGAAGCGTTGGCCCGACATGAGGGAAAAACGAATTAAATTCATTTAAATACAATGTATTATATAAACTTAGAAAATCGGCATCAGATCGTAAAAAGTCAGCATAAAAACAAAGTCCCCCTCTCTATACCGCTCTCAGCAGCCAAAAAAAGTGCGATCCAGAGCAGGAAGTTATTGCGAACTGCGCTCGCCATCACAAATAATGAAACAATGTTTTGATAAATTGATACCCATCTTTTAAATCAATCTCATCTGGTAAAACGTCCCTTTGGGAAGCGATACCGCAGGAAGGAAAAAGGAGTACATCATGGCTAAAGGCATGCGGGTAAAACTCAACTATGAAGTCAGCCGCGACCCCGATACCGGGGCAGAGGTCACCCGCTTAACCCCACCGGAAGTGACCTGCCATCGTAACTATTTCTATCAGAAATGCTTTTTCAATGACGGTAGCCACCTGCTGTTCGCCGGTGAATTCGACGGACACTGGAACTACTACCTGCTGGATATCGCCGCGGCCGAAGCCGTCCAGCTCACCGAAGGGGCTGGCGACAATACCTTCGGCGGCTTCCTCTCGCCGGACGATACTTCGCTCTATTACGTTAAAAATGACCGCACGCTGCTGGAAGTTAACCTCACTACGCTGCAGGAGCGCGAAGTCTATCGCGTCGCCGATGAGTGGGTTGGCTACGGAACCTGGGTCGCCAACAGCGACTGCAGCAAGCTGGTCGGCATTGAGATCGCCAAAAGCGACTGGACGCCGCTTAACGACTGGCAGACTTTCCACGACTTCTTCCATAAAGGCCCGCACTGCCGCCTGCTGCGCGTCGATTTGCAAAGCGGCGAAAGCCGCACCATCCATGAAGAGAAAAACTGGCTGGGTCATCCTATTTATCGGCCGTTTGATGACCACACCGTCGCCTTCTGCCACGAAGGCCCGCACGATCTCGTTGATGCGCGCATGTGGATGGTGAATGAAGACGGCACCGGCGTACGTAAAGTCAAAGAACATGCGCAAGGCGAAAGCTGCACCCACGAGTTCTGGGTGCCGGACGGCTCCGCGCTGGTGTACGTCTCCTACCTGAAGGGTCAGCAGGGACGAACCATTTACAGCTTTAACCCGGATAGCGGCGTGAACGAAGCGCTGATGCAGATGCCCGCCTGTTCGCATCTGATGAGTAATTTTGACGGCACTCTGCTGGTGGGCGACGGTTCCGGCACCCCGGTGGACGTGAAAGATACCAGCGGCTATACCATCGATAACGACCCCTATCTGTACGTTTTCGACGTGGCGAAACGGGCTTATTTCCGCGTTGCGCGCCACGATACTTCATGGGCGACGATCGCCAACAGCCGCCAGGTGACCCATCCGCACCCCTCCTTTACGCCGGACGACAGCGCGATTTTGTTTAGCTCCGATAAAGACGGTAAACCGGCTATCTATATCGCGAAGATCCCTGAGCAGCGCGAAATGCTGCAGGCATAGCGCGTTGTGACCTGAGTTTGATTGAGTGTTTCTGTAACTGGCCTTGCCCTCCTTTTGGAGGGCTTTTTTTTTGGCCTGCTGCCGGCCACATTCAGGCCGTCCTCGCGCGTAATAATCAACGGAGGACGGCGGCTGATTAACGACAAAACCCCGGCTAACTGCGCCGGGGTAAACGATGAGGCTGTTGTTTATGTCAGAAGGTATACGCCACGCCTACGCGGAAGCGGGTCTGGCGGTCGCTGCGGTCATTGACGCCAACGTTACCCACCTCGCCGTAGGGCGCCCAGTTTTTATCCAGCTTATAGGCCAGCTTAACGTTATATTCCTGGGAGTAGGGTTTATTGTCGTTACGATTTACGCCTTCGCTACTGCGGGCATAAACGTAGTTCAGCTCGGTACGCCAGTCGCCCATCACGAAGCCAGCCCACGCATCGCCGCGGTTAACTTTATCATCCTCTTTGCCCGCGTTTGCCGGATAGCGGGTGTAGTCATAACGGTAGCGGGCGGCAACGTAGAAACCGTTATCGAAGCTATACTGCACGCGCAAATTCGGCTTATAGATCGAGCGGCTGTCGTTACTTTCAATATTGAAGCCCGGCGTTACGGAGAAATTCTTGTTCGCCTTCCACTGCCAGCTGATGGTTTCTTCATGCCCGTTGCCAACAAAGTCTGAATAAGGCTGATCGGTGTTATCCCCTCCTGATTTCCACTTTGCCTCAACGGAGAAACCAAAACCGTTGGCGAACCGGTGCGACACGGAGACGCGGTCGGCGTTGGTTTTATCGGTTTTACCGCCGTCGATGAATTCATGACGCAAATCCACCGTGACGGCCGAAGCAGCAAAAGACGCGGCGCAGAGAGCAGCAAGGGCCAGAGATCGTGCAAACATAGGGTACCCCTCAAAAGTAAAATTATGTTTCTATTTTATGAAACTGCATTTTATTTTTTAAGGGATGATGTTTTAGTGATCGAGATCGTAATTATTTGTTTCAAAAAACATGGCACATAAAGACGTGACAAAGCTCAACAAATAGGGCCGTTATTCGCCCTTTTTGCTGAGATCTATCGCGGAAATCGTGCCCGGTGGCGAAAAAAAGCCCCCTGCTAACAGGAGGCTAAGAAGGGGAAACTCTTTTTTGGCCGCTACTCTCGTTCCACCGCCAGCGCGACGCCCTGGCCGCCGCCGATGCACAGCGTGGCCAGCCCTTTACGGGCGTCCCTTTTGATCATTTCATGGACCAGAGAAACTAAAATGCGGCAGCCGGAGGCGCCGATAGGGTGGCCGAGGGCAATGGCGCCGCCGTTGACGTTGACCCGCCGCTCGTCCCACTCCAGCACCCTGCCCACCGAAATAGCCTGCGCGGCAAACGCCTCGTTGGCTTCAATAAGGTCAACCTCGTCCAGCCGCCAGCCCGCTCTTTCCAGACAGCGGCGGGTCGCATGTACCGGCGCAATACCCATCAGCGCCGGATCGACGCCTACGCTTGCGAACGCGCGGATCCGCGCGAGGATCGGCAGGCCAAGCTCCAGCGCTTTCGCCTCGCTCATCATCATCACCGCCGCCGCGCCATCATTAATCGTGGAGGCATTGCCTGCGGTCACCGAACCCAGGCGGTCGAAGGTCGGCGGCAGACAGGCCAGGCCTTCCGCGCTGGCGTCAACCCGCGGCTGCTCATCGGTATCCACCCGCCGCTGCGCGCCGTTCTGCTCGGTCATCACCGGGACAATCTCGTCGCGAAAGCGCCCGGAGTCGATCGCCCGCCGCGCCTTGTGCTGTGAACTCAGCGCCCAGGCGTCCTGCAGCTCGCGGCTGATGCCGTACTCCCGCGCCAGATTTTCCGCCGTCACGCCCATATGATAATCATTGAACGCATCCCACAGGCCGTCGTGAACCAGGCTATCGATCAGCTGGCTGTTTCCCAGCTGCGCCCCGGTGCGGCTATCGGTTAACACGTGCGGCGCGCGGCTCATATTCTCCTGGCCACCGGCAATCACCACATCCGCCTCGCCACACTGAATGGCCTGCGTGGCGAGATGCAGCGCCTTCAGCCCGGAGCCACAAACGTCGTTAATCGTGATTGCCGAAACGGTATTCGGCAGCCCGCCGCGGATCGCCGACTGGCGCGCAGGGTTCTGCCCGGTGCCGGCGGTTAGAACCTGCCCGAGGATCACTTCATCAATAGCGTGGGGATCGATTCCGGCGCGTTCGACTAAAGCCTTAACCACCAGGCTCCCCAGCTCCACCGCCGAGTGGCGTGATAGCGTCCCCTGGAAGCAGCCAATAGGCGTCCGCAGCGCGCCAACGATCACGACATCTTTCATCCTCTACCTCTGCCTGCCTCTGTGCAAAGAAACAACAACATAGTAGAGAATTGTTATCAAAAAATTTCGCAAATGTTTAAAAAAAGTGAGGTGAATCACAAAGATTTGCGGCGATTTTACTGCTCCTGGCGCTGTAAATGCTGGCGTAGCCAGCTCCCCGCGACTCCCGGAGGCGCCCGCTTATTCCATAATAAATCCACGGATATCGCCCGCGGCCAGCCCGCAATGTCGAGCGGCACCAGCGTTCCGACGCCGGCAAACTCCTCAACCAGCGCGCAGGGCAAAATGCACCACCCCAGCCCCTGTACCGTCATGCTGAGCAGCAGCAGATAGTTGGGTGCCGACCACACCTGTCCCTGGGCAGGATCGGCCCGGCTCTCCAGGTAGGTGCTCAGCCGCAGCTCGCGCCAGCTATGCAGCTCATCCCAGACAACCCTCCCCTGCGCCGCCAGCGGGTGCCGAGGCGCCACGTAAATCGCCATCGCGGTTTGTAGCGGCAGGCGCGTACAGCCGATTTCCGGAGGATAGCTATCCCTGGCCTCAATCAGCCCCACCTGCGCCCGCTCCTTTTGCAGCAGGTCGACGACGTCCTCATCCTCGCCGATCAGGCACTCAAATTCGGTGTGCGGAAAACGACGGTCGAACTGCTCCAGCAGATCTTCAAGGACATCGGGATGCAGCGTATCGGAGAGCACAAAGGTGAGCCGGGCTTCCGTTTCGCCGGACAGAGAAATAGCCAGCTCGTCCAGCCGGTCGCTTGCCGCCAGAATCGCTTTCACATAGCCCAGCACCTGCTCGCCCTGCGGCGTCAGCACCGGCTGGCGGGCTGAACGATCGAACAGCGTCACGCCGAGATCGGCTTCAAGATTGGAGATGGCGGTGCTGACGGTGGACTGGCTTTTACGCAAGCGGCGCGCGGCGGCAGAAAACGATCCGCAGGCAGCGGCTTCGACAAAAGCGGTTAAAGCTTCGGGAGAATAGCGCATGACCTATCTACTTTATCGATGGGAACTATCTTTTGTTTATCATATTTTCCCATAAAATGCGGAGTAATTTCTTATCACCCGTTCAGCCGGCATCGCGATTAAACGGCTGCGAACGACGGCTTTACCCGGAGGTAAAAACCATGCAACAGAGCAACCTGCAGCGTAAGTCGCTGATGGAACGTATTATTCACGCGGTCAGCTTTGAGGGCCTCGCCACGCTGATCCTCGCCCCCACCGCGGCCTGGCTGATGCAGCGTTCGGTGGTCGAAATGGGCGGCCTGAGCGTTCTGCTCGCGACGCTGGCGATGGTCTGGAACCTGATCTATAACGCGGCCTTTGACCGTATCTGGCCGGTTTCCCGCGTCACAAGAAACCTGAAGGTTCGCGCCCTGCACGCCATTGGCTTTGAGAGCGGGTTTATCATCATCGGCGTCACCGCCGTCGCGCTGCTCCTCGGCGTGTCGCTGATGCAGGCATTTATGCTGGAAATCGGCTTTATGCTGTTCTTCCTGCCCTACACCATGCTGTTCAACTGGGCATGGGACACGCTGCGCGTGCGGGTGCTGAAGCGCCGCCGGCAGCGGATCCCCGCGCGTAGCTAAGCGCCGGCGGATCGCCGCGGGAACTCCCGGCGATCCGCCGTGCTACCCATCGTATAAAACTATCGCCACGACCAAAACATAGATGTGGTAAATTACACTCCTTTTTTTTGGTTTTACGGTTGATAAATTCATACAATGTCTAAAATTTGGTCTAAAGAAGAAACTCTCTGGAGTTTTGCCTTATATGGCACTGCCGTAGGCGCCGGCACTCTGTTTTTGCCGATCCAGCTAGGGTCCGCTGGCGCCGTTGTTCTGCTCATCACCGCGCTGGTCGCGTGGCCGCTGACCTACTGGCCGCACAAGGCGCTGAGTCAATTTATCCTCTCCGCTAAGGTTGCTCCCGGCGTTGGCATCACCGGTGCGGTCAACCACTATTACGGTAAGAAGGTCGGGAATCTGATCACCGGGCTCTACTTCCTCGCCTTTTTCGTGGTGGTCCTGATTTACGCCGTGGCGATCACCAACTCTCTTGCCGAACAGCTGGCACGACATATGCCGATTACCGCCGGCGTCCGCGCGCTGCTCAGCCTCGCCGTCGTCCTGGTGCTGAACCTGATCTTCCTGATGGGTCGTCACATCACGATTAAGGTGATGGGTTTTCTGGTGTTCCCGCTGATTGCCTGCTTCCTGTTCCTGTCTATCTACTTAATCGGCGACTGGCAGCCCGAGCACCTCACCAGCCAGATGCAGCTGAACTCGCATACGTTCCACCAGGTCTGGATCTCAATCCCCGTGATGGTTTTCGCTTTTAGCCATACGCCGATTATTTCAACTTTTGCTATCGACCAGCAGGAGAAATACGGCGAGCTGGCCATGGGTAAATGCAAAAAAATCATGAAAGTGGCCTACACCATCATCTGCGCCAGCGTGCTGTTTTTTGTCGTCAGCTGCCTGCTGGCGATACCGGCCTCTTATATTGAAAGCGCGCGAAATGAAGGCGTCACCATCCTGTCCGCGCTATCGATGATGCCCGGCTCACCGGCCTGGCTGGCGGTCACCGGAATTATCGTTGCGGTCGTGGCGATGTCAAAATCCTTCCTCGGGACCTACTTCGGGGTGATTGAGGGCGCCAGCGAAATCGTGAAAACCTCGCTGGGGCAGATGGGAATTCGCAAAAGCCGCGCCTTTAACCGCGCGATGTCGATCCTGCTGGTCTCGGCGCTGACCTTCGCGGTGTGCTTTATCAATCCCAACGCCATCTCGATGATATATGCCATCAGCGGACCGCTGATCGCCATGATCCTGTTCATCATGCCGACGCTATCGACGTACATCATTCCCGCCCTCAAGCCGTACCGATCGCTGGGTAATTTCATCACCCTGGTCGTCGGCCTGCTGTGCGTTTCGGTGATGTTCTTCAGCTAATTCTCCCCCCGCGGCGACGGCTACTGCCGTTGCCGCACGTTCTGCTAATATTCCCGCCGCTAGAAACCTCCTGACCGGTTTACACTTAGGACTTGCACATTATCAGGGGGAGTTTCCATGTCCAACGTACAGCTATCCGGAACCGGTACTTTAGGCGACCGTCAGGTTTATCGTCTGGGATACGGGGCAATGCAGCTGGCAGGCCCGGGCGTATTCGGCCCGCCGGAAGATCCTGACAACGCGATTCGCGTACTGCAGGCGGCGGTTGCCGCGGGGGTCAACCATATTGATACCTCCGATTTTTACGGTCCGCATATCACCAACCAATTGATCCGCAAGGCGCTGCATCCCTACCCTGATGATCTGTGTATCGTGACGAAAGTCAGCGCCCGCCGCGATGAAAAAGGTAACTGGCTCCCGGCCATGTCGCCGGCGGAATTGACCCAGGCGGTCGAGGATAATCTGCGAAACCTCAATCTCGATGTGCTGGAGGTTGTGAACCTGCGCAGTATGCTGGGTACCCACGGCCCGGCGGAAGGGTCGCTGGAAGGCCCGCTGACGACGCTGCTTGAGCTGAAAGAGCGAGGGTTAATCCGCCATATTGGGCTCAGCAACGTCACGGCCAAACAGGTCGCTGACGCGCAAAAGCTGACGCCAGTTGCCTGCGTTCAGAATCAATATAACGTCGCGAATCGCCTGGACGATGGGCTTATTGACGCGCTCGCCGCACAGAATATTGCCTACGTTCCCTTCTTCCCGCTGGGGGGTTTCACTCCGCTTCAGGCACAGGAGCTGAACGATATCGCCGCCGCGCTTGAGGCGACGCCAATGCAGGTCGCCCTCGCCTGGCTGCTGCAGCGTTCAGCCAATATTTTGCCGATCCCCGGCACCTCATCGCTCCAGCATCTCGAAGAAAACCTGGCCGCCGCCACCTTAACCCTGCCCGCCGATTCGCTCAGCATATTAGATAACCTCAAAGTCTGAGCCACTCCCCTGCCCATGGCATTTCTAAGCCCATGGCGACAGGGGTATTCTGTCGCTAATATTTGCCTGGAATTAACTCAACGCTGCTGGCACTATAGATCCTACAAATGGGTATTTGCCCCAGCCGTCCTTTCGCAAGTAACCCTATACATAGCATCATTTTATACTATTTCGACCGGCCTCCTTATTGGAGGCCGCGGTCGTTTGTATCTATCCTAATTTTTTGAACTCTTGATTACAGGAAAAACAACCGCTGATTCGACGTTTATACAAATCAATTTAGCTGCAAAGATAGCTAATAACATCAAATGCTCATTAAAACATCTGATTAACACAATCAGAATGTTGTCATTGCTATAAAAAAAAATCCACACACACAATATAAAATTAACAAGGACTTCACATGACAGAGGGAACAATAAAGACCAGTAAGTATGAGATCATTGCTATTTTCAGGGAGGAACTCAGAAAACAGTCTGAGATAGAAATTTTCTATAATAACAAAAACTTCATTACACAACTGGCGCGTGTAGATTTTTCAGAATTCCACATCGTCACCAACAGTAAAATCCCTCCGGGACATAAATTCAAATTTGTTCTGCATAGCGATTCAGGGAAGATAGAGTTCTGTTCAACCCTGAAGAAACATTCAGGGAGTGGTACGGCTAAAAGCAATAAAGTCTCATTTACCCTACCTGAATGTATCCAGGTGGTTCAAAGACGGCGGGACCCGCGATTTCGCTTACAGCATAAGCATGATTTTTTTTGTCATGGCCGCCATAAAAATGGGGAGAACTACACGTTTGAAATTAAAGATATTTCAGATGGCGGCTGTGCGCTGATGGCCAAAAATCCCAACCTCAAGTTTCTCACCCACAATTCAATCCTCAAAAATTCGATTCTTTCCGTCGCCGAATATGGAGAAATCACCGTCGACCTGGTGGTCAAAAATGTCGTGATGGTGACCCTCGATGAGGATGATGAAAAGGGGGAAAGCTATCATCAGGTTTCCTGTCAGTTTAAGTTTCGACATCACGATGATAAGAGAAAGATAGAGAAAATCTTGCTTGATTTGATTCTGGAAGCCAAGAGAAAAAAGAGAGTTTAAGCCCTTGGACAGTATATTGCTATACACCGATGATAACCTCATTGGTCAATCAATACATCGTTACATGATTGATAACGATAAAAACATTACCGCCTTAAGTTATCAGAACATCATGCGGGGCGCCGCCGTCCCCCAGGCTAAAATCATTATTTTCAACGTTATTCATAAGGATATTTCTGCTGCTGACACGGTGCATTTACTTAACAAACTGCGCTTCTGCCTGGCGCGCTGCGTGCGGCTGGTGCTGATCGTCAGAAGCGATATCGCCGGACTGTGTCGGGAGCTGATTTTTTTGGAAAACTTGATAATTTTAACTGAAAAATCATCACTTAACGATTTTTCAGACATAACAAACATGCCGACTTCCGCCGTGGATTACCGGTTTCTGTTAACCCAAAAAAAGCTCTCGGTGAGAGAGGTTCAGGTGCTGGAACTGATTATGGCCAGCTATAACAACAAGCGTATCGCCGCGGTTCTCAACATTGACCATAAAACGGTACACAGCCATCGAATTCACATCATGAAAAAACTCGGCATGGGCAGTTCCCGGGTTATGAATACAAAAATAGTCCACATGCATCAGTGTTAGACGTTTTTTTCGACCCGGCCTGAAAACAAAAGCAAGTGACCAATCAAAATACTGTCATCAATTGGTCACTTGCTTTTAATAAAAATTCACATCGGCATAAAGGTCACTTATAATATTTTCACCCTGCAGCCTACGCTTGCTAAATTTCCGACACGAGAAAATGAACGCTAATATATTTTCAGACCATAACTTATCACGTGGCGATATCTCTGTTCGTTATGTTTTTCAGAAAATGTTCTCACCGCAGGACACACTGGTTGCCGTGGAATGCCTGAGCCGCTTCGATCATATTCCCGTGGCGCCTGAGTATTTCTTCCGCCACGCCAATAAAGCGCTCCGTGAAAGTATTTTCATGGAGCAGCTGGCGCTGATTGAGAAGCATAAAGCATGGTTTATTAAGAATAATATTTCTGCCACCATCAACGTGGACGACCATATCCTCAGCATTTTACGCCAGCCGCAGATCGAAGAGTATATCCAGCGCCTGGGCTGCGTACATTTTGAAGTGACGGAAAATTCTAATAACCTGCTTAATAATGCACTTAGCGCCTGGCAAAGCACGCAAACCACCACCCTCTGGCTGGATGATTTCGGCGCCGGCAATGCGGGCATTAACGCCATTCGGGGATATCATTTCGATTATGTAAAAATCGACAAAGACTTTTTCTGGCATTTAATGCAAAAAGAGTCCGGTCGACCGCTAATGGATGCGCTGGTTACCTTCCTGTCCCATAATAACCACAACGTTATTATTGAAGGGGTCGAAAGCGAGGCGCATAAAAAGTGGCTACAGGGAATGTCGTGGTTTGCGATCCAGGGCCACTACTGGAAAGAGGTCAGCATTGAAGAGCTGGTCGAAGAAGATAAAGTGATTTAAAAAATGCCGGGCTCGCCGGCATTTTTTTCGTTCGGATAATGTAAACGATCCGCCGCAACGCGCGTTTTTGAGCCTGCTGACATAGGCTCTTAATTATAAACCAGCTCCCAGGTTGCCCAGCTGGTCATCGGACCGGAGGTGGCTTTTTCCGGCGCCGGGGAAACGTACCCGATATAATAGGTAAATACGCCACCATCTACCGCTTTTTCTTTAATCTGTACCCGATTTTGCAGCGGATCGGCCGGCACAATTTTATTGCTCTTATCCAGCGTATTATTGTCATTGGTCGACAGCGCCAGATAAATGTTACGCGCGCCGTCCGGCAGGGTGTTCGCCAGATAACCCGCATTTTCATTGTCGACGGTGTTCACCATAAACCCGTCGATCCAGCGAACGTTCACCGACCGGACTTCGCTTTGATCCGCCGCACCGCCATTGTGACGCAGCTGGCAATTCGACAGTTCGAGGGTAAAAGGCTGCGCTTTCATAAAGGCCCCGGCCCCGCGATCGTGCACTTCCGCCAGGCTTACCGGCGCCAGCCAGACGCTGCCGCTGCCGGCATTATGGCCACCGTTAAGCGCCACGCTGCAGGAGATATCGGTGACCCGGCCGACAAAATCCACCCGCCCGTCATCATAGTTGGTCATAAAACCCGAAGCGGAAGAAGCGACAAGCAGGCCGCTCATCGCCATCAGGCCGACAAGTCGTTTGCCGTTTTTCTTATATCCATTTTCCTTCATACCCGCCTCCCGAATTAATCGTACGTCAGGTTAAAGATCATATGAGACTCAACCTCGCCGGTGCTCGTGGCCGCCGCATACTGATAAAAACGCGCAAGGAAAGGCAACGTGATGTAGCGAGTTTCCTGACTGCTCAAGGTGCCGACGTTGTAATTCTTGTTGAACTCAACCGGCACGCCGTCTTTCAGCACCTGAATCCCAATCCCTTTGGCAATAGAGCTGCCGGCTTTTTCGTTCAGCAGCGCTCCGCGGGTGACGGTAGTGCCGGTAGCCAGGGTACCGGAGAAAGAGGCCTCGATATTGGCATATCCGGATGCGCTTAGCCCGCCGCTGCACTGAAGCTCAATATTAAAATTTTTGCCGCCGGCGTAAGTGCCGACGCCGTTCAGATCGCTGCGCTTAATGGTCCCGACATCAACGTTCATATTCTTACCGCTGAGTACCGTACAGGACGGCGAGACCACGGTAATCGCATTCGCGCTCAGGTAGGTTTCCAGAATCGGGTTGTTGCCCCGCTCCCAGTCGTAGGAGGTATATTTCCCCGCCGCCAGAGTACCGCTGCCGGTAGTCGCGGCCGTTTTAATAATCTCCAGCGTAAAGCGGGAGCCTTCCAGCGAGTAGTTGGTGGTCCGGTTGATGGTGGATGAGAAAACGTCGGGATAGGTGATGTTCACCGTCGCGCCGCCGCGGCTAAAGCGCATGCCGATACCGGGCACGTTGGTAGAGTAGATCTTATTCCCCAGATCGGTGGAGCCTGTAGAGACAATCTTCGCCGCAAAGCGGTTGGTACCGGCGGTACAGCTGTAGCTGGCCCCGCCCGGTGCATTCATCGTCCAGTCCCGGGAGACAATCACCGAGCCCACCGGCAGATCGGGGGGAACCACAACCCTGCCGACCACCATATCCAGGTTCACCGTAGGCTGCGAAAGGCGCGTACAGGCGGCCCAGGCGGAGGTGGTCCCCAGCGCCATTAAGCCAATAAAAAGCGTCAGTTGTTTACTCAGCGACATACCCTTTCCTTTGATTTTGCCTTGCCCAGTTCCACCGTGCACTGCCCGCCGCTCCACTTAACGGTCGCGTGCTGAACGCTGGCGTCACTGATAAACATCATGCTGCCCTGGCCGACAACGCCAATCTCTTTGCCGCTCGGATCGAAAATGCTGGCAGCGAACGGCAGCGGCTGGTTATTCGCCTGGCGCGCCTGAATCGTAATGTTGTTCTGTACCGTGGTGCCAAACGAGACCTTCACGACGCTACCTTCCCAGGGCACGACCTGGGCCACGGTACGATCGAAGGCGATATCATCCTGGCTGCCCTTCGGATCGATCTCGATGGAGTTAATCCGGTACGGGCGCAGATATGGCAGGATGGCGTAGCCGTTGCCGTCGACGCGGGTGCCCGGTGAGCCTGGCAGCATAGCGCCTGCGGCATCTTTCGCTTCGATAAGCGCCATCGTGCTGCCGCTTTCCGGCGAGAACACCACGCCGTGGCGATGGGCGATCAGCGTCCCGCTGGCGCCCAGGCCGCTCTGGCGATACCCCTCGCCCTGGCTATAGCTGCCGTTCAGCGTGGTCCACGGCGTGCGGTAGCTTCCGTTCAGCGCGACATCATGCTGGCCGCCGGTGGCGGTGGTCGTTGAAACGCCGTAGTTGAGGTTGTTCTCACTATCCAGCGAACCGTTGATCCCGATCTGCGAGCTGCTAAAGCGGGAGTTATTAAACGAGGTATTCGACGTCAGGTTGGCGGTCCGGTTTTCGCCAAACCACAGCGGATAGCTGAAGTTAAGCGAGATGCGATCGTCGCGATTGTGGCCGGAGCTGTCCGGCGTATAAACGCGCTGCGCGCTGGCGGACCACGAGAGGCGGCCGAACATATTGTTATAGCTGAGCTGATACTGCTTCTCGGTGCCCGAACGGTTCCAGTAATCGGAGATCCGGCCGCTCAGATAAAAACCGCCCCAGCCGTCCGGCAGGTTCTGGTTAACGGTGAAGGTCATGCCGTTTTTCTGCCGCCACAGGGTGTAGCTGCTGTTGCGGTTCTTCTCCTGGTCGACGGCGTACAGCGCGTCGTTCAGGTTGTAGTAGCCTTTGGTGGAGTAGCGATAGGCCGCCAGAACGATGCTGGTCTGGGTATCGGTAAACATCCGGTTAAAGGTGGCGCGGTAGCTCTGGCCGCTCTCGTCGAGGGTGTCGCTTTTCAGCCGGGAGTGGGTGATATCTAACGACAGCGCGCCGATACCGGTATTCATCCCGGTCCCCAGCAGGAACGCCTGATAGTCATCAAATCCCGTAACGCCGGTATAGCCGGTAAAGACGTTATTCAGGCCGTGCTGCCAGGTTGCCTGGTACAGCATCGGCTTATTCCGCAGCCCGCTGTCATCGACCTTACCGGCCGACAGCGCATAGCGGGTCATCCCCGGACGCAGCAGCTGCGCCACCGAGGCATAGGGAACGCTAAACACCTGCACCGAGCCATCGGCCTCTTTGACCGAGACTTCAAGATCGTTACCGTAGCCGGAAGGGTATACGTCCTGCAGAGTAAACGGACCCGGCGGTACCGAGGTCTGATAGATAATGTTGTTTCCCTGACGCACCGTCACCAGGGCGTTGCTCTGCGCCACGCCGCGAATTTCCGGCGCGTAGGAACGCATTCCGTCAGGGAACATGTTGTCATCGGTCGCCAGGTTTACCCCGCGCAGACCAATGGTGTCGAAAAATTCACCGTTGGTAAAAATCTGCCCGCCGCTGACGATCGAGTTGATCTGCGGGATCGGCCGCTGGAGATAGGTCTGGTTGCTGTTCCAGTGCGCTTTCCCCTGCTGCTGCTGCCAGTTCAGGTTGCCGACATGCTTGAGCAGCCAGCCGTCCCAGGAGAGACCCGCGTTAAGCCCCAGATAGGCGCTGCTGTTATCAGAGCCATTATTTGCCGAGGTGTGGCTGGTCCAGGTATTCGCCATCCAGCCGAGGTTCAGCGCCGCAATGCCTTTATCCCAGAATTCCGGGCTGACATAGTTTTTCAGGCGCTGATCTTCGTAGATTTGCGGCACGGAAATTTCCAGGCGCAGAGAGGACTGGATCAGGTTGTCTTTAACGTTTTCTTCGCTACGCCACTCCTTCAGGCGCCCGCAGTAGCCTTCCTGCTTCCCCAGCTGTGGGTTGAGCTTTTCCGCGGCAATGCCGTAACGTTCGAGCATCTCTTTGGTGTAGCAGATCCCCATGTTGCCGTCTTTATCACGGGTAACCTTCAGCTCATAGCGCCCTTTCCACTCGTTGTTGGTATAGACGTCGAGCGAATAGGTCCCCTCAGAGATCGCGCTGGCGGAGAAGCGTGACAGATCGACCTTTTCCCGACTGCCAACGATAAAACCGTCGTTAAACTGGTATACCGTTCCCGGGTTTTCCTGTCCGCTGGAAAATGGCGGAAAGCAGAACAGCGCCATGGCGATCGCCGAACTTAACCTTCCCGGGCAGATGGTCCTCTGCTTCATGATAGTGTCCCTTATTTAACGGCTACTTTCACTGCCACATCTGCACCATAGTCATTGATATTATTAATCGTCAGGGTCTCGCCTCGGCTAACGGCAGAAGAGAGGGCAACGGTCTGACTGGACTGTGGAGCAAGCATCACCGTTTTGCTGTTCAGGGCTTTGCCGCCGTCACGGGAAATACGGCTCACGGTGAGATAAAATGGCGTAGGGTTGCTGACCGACAGGCTGCTACCGCTGGCTGAAAGCGCTAATTTCTCCGGCGCAGCGTCACGGTTGCCCAATCCGGTCGGGCGGTAGATAAACTTAAAGCGCGAACGAATTGCCAGCTGCAGGATGTTCTGTCCTTCATTTTTTTGATTAGCCTCTACCGGCGGTATTTCCAGCAGATTAAGCCACCACAGCGTCTCTTTATCTTTGGCAAGCCCGGCGCTGCTGCCAAGCTTAATACGTAAGGTCTGCCCGCTTTTAGCATCCACGCGGGATATTGGCGGAGTAATAATAAATGGCGTGGTAATCGTATCCGGCGTGGCGTCGGCGTTGCCGTTATCCAGCCATGCCTGCGCCAGCGCCGGGCGATCTGCGGTATTAGAAAGCTGTACCGTTATTTCTTTTTCATTTCCGGGATAAATAAAGCGGGTGCCGTTAACAATAATATTATTGGCGTGGGCCGCAAAACTAAAAATGAAACAGAAATAAAGGGCAATACGCTTCATGCTGACCTCAGACGGGAAAAATAAGCGGCAGCGGCTGCCGCTTTATCAATGCATATAACCGCCTCAATCAAGGCGGTTTATTTTCAGACGATAATTACTGGTAGGTAATTTCGTAAGTCGCGTAGCTGTTAACCACGCCGGTAGTTACGGTAGCCGGGGTGCTGGTAGCATAGCCAACGAAGTAGGTGAAGCGCGCGCCATCCTGAACGGCAGAAGCATCGCCAGTTGCTTTAGGCTGAGTGCTGTCGCCCGGGATGATTTTGTTGTTCAGAGTAGTGGCATCGTCTGTAGACAGAACCAGCTGGATGTTTTGTGCACCGGCAGCTTCGGTGTTAGCCAGGTAGCCAACCTGTTTGCCGGCAGCGCCAGCCAGCAGGTTACCGCCGGTCCAGTTCACGCCCAGTTTAGATACGTCGTCTTGTTTGGTGCCGTCGGCAGCCTGGCAATCAGAGACGTCAATGGTGAAAGATTTCGGTTTCAGGTAGGTGTCTGCACCCGCCGCTTTCACTTCAGTTAAGGTTACCGGAGACAGGTAAACGTTAGCATCGCTGCCCTGACCGTTTACGGAAACAGTACAAGATACGTCGGTAACTTTACCGAAGAAATTAACCTGGCCACCGCCAACGCTGGTATCAGCCGCATTTGCCGCTGCCATACCGAAAAATGCCGTTGCCATTGCTGCAGAGAGAAGAACCTTTTTCATTGCCATTTCCTTGTCAGAGTGAGTTTTGTATCAATAAACCAACAGTAAATCTGCAGACGATAAGAAGCGTTATGCGATGCCCACCGCTGCAACTGTGAATAGAAACTTCGACTGACCGGAAGCCGCAATATTTAAGGCGTCAGGACGCGAATTCAAATAATGAATTCGATAATGCTGTCGGCGTCAAAGAATGCTATTTTTCGCTGATAAATATACATTTGCTTATAACTTGTTACATCACGCTGACGATAGCCATCACCTATTAATTATCCATAAACAATAATCAAAAACGATGTGTTTGTTATTTACTTCAGCAAGGATAAGGCGCAAAGGATATATCTGTGGGGGGGAAATATAATGACAAATATTGCTATTTGATGACCATCGGGAACAATCTGAATAATAGCGATGATAGGGTGACGCAAAATCCAATACAAAACGTTCTGCCGCCGCGCTGAGGTGACGGCCGCGCCCGGCGCCCGCTGGCCCTACAGCTGCAGCTGGAAGTGCCGGGCCAGGGCGCGCTGTCCTTCCTCGCTAACGGAAACCTCGCGAAAGCCCGGCGTCAGAACAAACCAGCCCTTCTGCTGACCATGCCGTAGTATTGCGGCGCCGACGCTCCCGCCGGCATGAAAGCGCCTTTCGCTCCAGTCCAGGCAGGCGCAGCACGCTTTGCGTCGGCTATCGCCGGTTAATACGATCCCAAGACGGGAAAAGTGCGCTTCGCCTGCCGGCGTCACCGCCGAACCGTCGGGCGTAATCCAGGCCTCGCGCAGTAAAAAGTGATAAATGCCCACCGCCAGCTCGCCGGCGAGGTGATCGTAACAGGTCCTGGCCCGGCGTAAATTAACCGGCGTCCGGGTCGTCAGCGTCAGCGCGCCCTTCCCGGCCATAGTCATCATATTCTCCACCAGGCCGGCGACGTCCGCGCCCGCCAGCCGGTAGTAACGGTGCCTCCCCTGCGCCAGGCAAACCAGCAGGCGGCTGTTCACCAGGCGGCTCAGGTGCGCGCTGGCAGTAGAGGCGGAAATGTCCGCCGCCGTGGAAAGCTCCGTAGCCGTCCAGGCCCGGCCGTCCATCAGGGCGCAAAGCATCTTTACCCGCGAGCTATCGGCCATGGCGGAAGCTATCGCCGCCACGGCGACGGCCAACGACTCATCATCGGTAATGACTGCGGCAGGTTTGAGCATAATGCCTCACGCGTTAGTGGCCCAGCGGCGCGTCGCCTCCTGCGCCAGCGGGAAATTATCGGTAACCAGAATCAGGCGATTATCATGGTCGCTGTACTGGGTCAAAATATTAACCCCCTGCCCGGCCAGCGCGCGGGCGATAGCCCCCAGCTCTCCCGGCTGCTCCTGCTTCAGCCGGCGAATGAGCGGCTGAGTGACCGCCATCACCGGGATCCCGGCCTGTTCCAGCACCGCTCTGGCGCGCGCGCCATCGGCTACCAGAAAATGGGCATGGCACTGGTCGTTCACGGTGAAAACGCCCCCGCCCTCCAGGCCCACGCCGCCGCTGCCGAGGGTTTGCCCGAGCAGCGCCAGCGCTCCCGGCCGATTTGGCAGAATCACATAAATATCATACATGGCCGCGATCCTCGCCTTTTTCCGCGCCGTATTCGCGGATCAGCCGGGCAATGCGAATCTGATAGGCGGCAAAGATATTCGTTTTTCCCTCCTGCTGGGCCTCCCGATGGGCGAGGTTATTTTTCCAGGCCAGCACCGCCTGCTCATCGCGCCACCAGGAAAGCGACAGGATCTTCCCCGGCGTCGTCAGGCTCTGAAAACGCTCAATGCTGATAAAACCATCGATGGTGCTGAGCAGCGGCTTAAGCTCCGCCGCGAGCTCCAGGTAACGCGCCTGGCCTGCTGGCGCAACCTCGGCTTCAAAGAGTACGGCAATCATTGTGTCATCCTTATTTATTCAGCGGTGCCGCCACTCTATGCCTCCCGCGCCCCCAATGCTTCGCCGCCGGGCGAAGTATTCCCTGCGCCGAACGGGTCAAAAAACCGCCAATGCATTCACCAAAACAATAGCTAAGGCCCTGGGGAAGAAAAATCTCAGCGCCGTCGGCGTTTATTTCGCCTGAGCAATAAATCACAGAGAATTTCAACAACCTGCTGTTTTTATTGATTAAGTAAAATTAAAACGTCACCTCACCGTCATCTTAATGGCACAAAAGTGTGATCTAAATCGCACTTTTTGCAACGCACGTTATAGTTAGCAAGCTTATTATAAACCCATCGAAAGCACAGCGCTTTCCACCTGAAAAGTTAAAAGGAAAAACACCATGAAAAACGTAAAATTACTTGCCGCCGCCGGTATGCTGTCCCTGGTTTCTTTTGCTAGCTTCGCTCAGCACCCGGTCAGCGTGACCGCAGATACTCTGGACAACGCGGAAGCTAAAATCGCGACCATCGCTAAAGATCAGGGCGCGTCTTACCACATTACCGAAGCCTATACCGGTAACCAGGTTCATATGACCGCCGAGCTGTCCAAATAAGAGAATGGTTGCAGAGGGAGCTGCCGGACTGGTCGCCTGAAGGCGGCCCGTTTGGCTCCCGCCGCGCAATAACCATGCAGCAATGTCGGGCCCCTTTATGGGGCCTTTTTTGTTAGCGCGCGCTGAATCGACAGCACGCTGAGCAGCACCACGATCAGCCCCACCAGCGCCAGCCCCTGAATCTTCTGTCCGAGAACAATCCAGCCCAGCAGCACCGCGGTAACCGGACTGAGCAGGCTCAGCGCCGATACGGCCACCGGCGAGAGGCGGCTAATCCCGCGGAACCACAGACCGTACGCCAGCATCGCCCCCGCCACGCACAGCCACAGATAGCCCGCCGCCTGGGTCAGGGTCACCTGCTGTAAAGGAGGATCGACCAGCAGCGCAATCGGCGCCAGCACTATACCGCCAATCAGCAGCTGCCAGCCCGTCAGCGCCACCACCGGGAGCGATATCGCCCAGCGTCGGGAGAGCCAGGTGCCCAGCGCCATGCTTAGCGCCCCTAAAAACGCCGCGCCAATGCCCAGCGGCTCCAGCACCGTCTGCGGAGAAAGCAGCAGCAGCGCCATGCCGATAATACCGGTACAGGCCGAAGCAACCGCCATCCACGGCGATCGCTGCCTGTCCACGGACCAGGCCAGCAGCATCACCAGCAGCGGCTGAATGGCGCCGATCACCGCCGCCAGCCCGCCGGGTAAGCGATAGGCGGCAATAAACAGCAGCGCCTGGAATGCGCCAATATTGAGGATCCCGGTGACGATCAGCTTCCACCACTCATCGCGAAGAGGAAAGCGGCGGCACCAGATTAACAGGGCGATCCCCGCCGGGAGCACCCGCAGCAGCGCCGCGATAAACGGCCTGTCCGCCGGTAATAGCTGCGAGGTCACGATATAGGTCGTCCCCCAGATAGCCGGAGCCAGGGCGGTCAACAGCAGGTCAAAAACGGGCGAGCGCGAGAGAAAGGTCATGATTTTATCTTCACATCAAGGTAAATTAGTCAGCAAAGTATGTATCGATAGATATCTTGATATCAAGGTAAGTGGGCACGAATGGACAAATCACCTCAGGCAGACGCCGTAGATCGAATTCTTGAACAGTGGAAGCGGGAACGTCCCGATCTTGACTGTAGCCCGATGGGGCCGATTGGCCGCCTGAAGCGCTGCGCCATGCTGCTGGAACCGCGCGTCGAAGCGGCGTTTATCCAGCACGATCTGGTGCGCTGGGAATTTGACATGCTGGCGACCCTGCGCCGGGCGGGAGAACCGTTTACCCTTTCGCCGACCCAGCTTTTTTCAACGCTGATGATCACCTCCGGCACCATGACCCACCGTCTGAAAGCGCTGGAAAAACGGGGATTCATACACCGCTTAGCGAATCCGCAGGACGCGCGAAGCATGCTGGTGGCCCTGACGCCAGAGGGGCGGGAGCGAATCGATCGCGCGGTCGAAACGCACGTCGAAAACGAACGCCAGCTGCTGGCGGGACTCTCTGCAGAACAGCGCCAGCGGCTGAATGACGCGCTGACGGTCCTGATGCGCCTGCTGGAAGAGAATTAGCAGCCGGCGGCGATATAGTCGCCGTTGGCGCTAATCGGGATCACCGTCAGGAACAGCACGCAGGCAAACAGAATCAGAATGATGCCGCCGGCAATCTTCACCGCCGGAACCAGCAGCTTCAGGCGACCGCCGTTACCGGCAAACAGGCTGACCGCCCGTTCGCGCGCGTAGCGTACCGCCAGCGACAGGCCGAGGATCGACAGGGCCGTCCCCAGCGACATGGCCATCACCGCGGCAATCCCCCAGCTAACGATCCCCAGCGCGTTGGCAAACAGCAGGATCATAATCGCCCCGCTGCAGGGCCTCGCGCCTATCGCCAGCACCACCCCGAGACGGGTTTTCCAGTCCACCTGCGCCAGCTCGCGCCCGACGCCGTGGTGGCCGCAGCCGCAGTTCGGACTATGGTCGCGCAGAGGGGTCAGCGTGCCGATCGCTATTTTTCGCGGCCGTAGGTTTCTTAGCGTTTGATAAATAATAAATGCACCGAAGGCACCGACCATCAGCGCGCTGATTTTTTCCACGTACCAGCGGCTGGCGCTGAGATCGCCGGAGGCAAGATTCAGCCCTACCGCCAGAATAAAAACAAACAGGATGGCGCACACGCCCTGCATCAGGCTGCCGAGAAACGGCACCGCCCGCGCCGCCAGCAGGCCCTCCTGATTAGTGCTGAGATAGGTGGTAACGATAAATTTTCCGTGCCCCGGCCCCACGGCATGCAGCACGCCGTAGAGGAACGCCCCGCCCAGCAGCCATACTCCGCCGCTATATTGATGGTTGTTGAGCTGCAAAAGATACATCACCAGATAGCGGTGTAGCGCGATCTGCGTTGCCAGGCACCACTGAATAAATGCGCCCCAGTGCGCATGGAGCCCCCATCCGCACGACAATAACGCCAGCGCAGGCAAGCCCAGCGACAGCAGGCGCCAGTCACGCGCGAGAATGCGAGTTGTCATCATTTTTCGCCATTAAGTGGATCTGAATTGACCGCCGGGCGGACTACGTTCCTCCTCCGCCAGCCCGCTAAATACGCATAACATCAGCCCAATCTATCGTCGTCAGGCAAGGAGATGCTTGTGGAACACCATACCGCTTCTGAGCGCCCAGACAGCCACGAAAGCCGCTTCCATAAAGAAGAGCTCCCCTTTTTCTGGGTGGTCAACGTCTATGCAAAGTATACCCGGCAGATGGAAGTCGAATTAAAAAAAATCGACATCGACCTCTCCCGCTTTCAGGTGCTGATGCTGGTTCATCAGTACCACCGGGCCAGCATCTCCCGCATCACTGAATACGCCGTCAGCAAAATGCCCACCGTCACCAAAATTGTCTGCCGCCTGCGCGACGATGGCCTGCTGACCACCCACGTCAGCGCCAGCGACGGGCGCGGCCGTTCATCACACGTAGAATCCCCCTATCCCCTCACTCACCGCGCCTTCAGCGGCGCTATCGCGACGGATTCAGGCTCTCCAGCGGAAACGGACGATCCTGCACCACGGTTTTCATGACCAGCGTCGATCGCAGGTGCTGAACGCCGGGCATCGCGGATAGCTTGTCGTCATACAGTTTTTGAAACGCCGGAAGATCGCGGGTCACCACGTGCATCAAATAATCCGGATCGCCAAACAGGCGCTGCGCCAGCACGATCTGCGGGATCTCTTCAACCGCCTCTTCAAAGGCGCTCACCGCTCGCCTGTCCCCCTCTTTTAAGGTTGCAAAGACGATCGCCGTAAAGTTAAAGCCCATTTTTACCGGGTCGAGGCTGGCGCGATAGCCGGTGATAGTACCGTCCTGCTCCAGCGCGCGCAGCCGTCGATGGCACGGCGAGAGGCTGAGATTGACCCGCTCCGCCAGTTCAGTTATCGAGAGGCGGCCATCGGCCTGCAGTTCGGCAAGAATTTTTCGATCTATGCTGTCCATTTGGAAGATTTTCACTTTTAAAGGGTGTTTTAAGCATAACATTGAAAGCTCATTGCGCATCATTCCCGATATTCTTGCTGTTAACTTTTCGCAAGAGTTTGAGCGCAATAGCCATGCAAAATGCACCAAACCACGGTGGGGACCGCTCACTATGGAAATGAGTTTTATCGCGAGCTTCTGGCTGGTCTCTTTTCTGCTGATTATCACGCCAGGGGCCGACTGGGCCTACGCTATCAGCGCCGGTATTCACGGGCGACGGGTGGTTCCTGCCGTAGCAGGACTGATGTCCGGGCATCTGCTGGCAACCCTCGCGGTGGTCGCCGGCGTTGGGGTGCTGATCGCCGGGCATCCGCTGGCGCTGTCGACCATCACGCTGTTCGGCGCGGCCTATCTGCTGTGGCTCGGTATCGCCATTTTGCGCCATCCGTCGGCGCCGTCGGCCGCAGAGCAGCGGGCGGATAGCTGGCAAGGCTGGGCAATAAAAGGACTTTGCATTAGCGGCCTGAATCCAAAAGTCTTTCTTTTATTCCTCGCCCTGCTGCCGCAGTTTACCGATCCGCAAGGCAGCTGGTCGGTGGCGATGCAGATGTCGGCACTTGGCTGCCTGCACCTGATAACCTGCACGTTTATCTATTTACTGGTCGGCTATGGATCGAAAACGGTATTAGGCACCCGACCCCAGATGGCGCAAAGAGTCAGCATACTTTCAGGCATCATCATGGTGATAATTGCTCTGTTATTATTCTACGAGCAGCTCGGATAATGCCGCCGTACGGGCGCAAAGGCAGGAATATCGTCCTGATCGTTTAATCCCTGACGCCGCTGCGTAAATTTATGGCGCAGCGGCCAGCACTATTTTGGTCAGCTTCCCGGCGTGGATTCCGCCTCGTGGAATACCCTCCGGCGCGGATCAAAAAGATCGCTTCAGACGCAAATAATAATAGCGTCAAAAAACCCGATAAAATTAGCCTGCTTATTCAGGCGTAAAAAACACCGGCACCGAAAATTCCAGATAGCTCCAAAAGACTCCAAACCCCCGTAAACAAGGCGTTCAGCTGGTTCAGCGGCGCCGGGGAGATTTCGCCCTCACCGCCGCGTTAATAATTGATCGCTGGCGCCACACATATCGCTTTACTTATTATTACTATTCTCCGCCTGAATTTTGCAGTATGGTTTAACCGCTGTTGTAGTGATGCAGTGAATGCTATCCGGCGTGCATATCGTTCTTCGCAAGCTGCGGGACATTTACGCAATATTCATCTGCGGTACGCGGCCAGAACCCTCCGTCAGGGAATGATGGCGAGCCCGCCGGGAGTTTAATTATTACAGTACTATGAGTCAGGAAAGCTCCAGACCCATAGCCTATGCCTCTATATTTACGGAGCGCATAATCAGGAGAAAAGCAGGATGAACCGGACGTTGAAGCCCCCAGGAAAACCGTATTCTTTCAACAAGATAAAAAACCATCCGTCACTCTTTATGAAGCCACCGCTCCTCAACTGCGGGGATCTTTATGTTTCATTCATTATCTCAAACATAATGACCTGCCGGCAGTAATATATGCTGGAATACTTTTCCTGCTCCCCTGAAAGTACCGCGGAGAGGTAGAGTTAACGATTACAAATTACAGTCGGATGTAAAAGCTGGCCTGCTGACGATGGCCAGAACGTAATGTATGCCTGCAATTAAAAGGGATGATAATGAAAAATAACACCGATATCAAAAAAAGGAACTTCCTGACTCAAGCCGAAATAGAGTCGCTGTTGAAAGCTGCCAATACAGGAGTGCACGCCGCGCGTAACTACTGCCTGACATTATTGTGTTTTATTCATGGTCTGCGCGCCAGTGAAATATGCCGCCTGCAAATATCCGATATCGATCTCCGTTCAAAATGTATTTATATTCATCGTCTGAAAAAAGGATTCTCTACTACCCACCCGTTACTAAATAAAGAGATTCAGGCATTAAAAAACTGGCTGGATATCCGTACCGGCTATCCCGATAGCGACAGCGAGTGGCTATTTTTGTCACGTAAAGGCAATCCCCTCTCACGCCAGCAGTTTTACCAAATTATTTCTTCATCCGGAGGCCATGCCGGGCTGTCGTTGGAAATACATCCGCACATGCTCCGCCACTCCTGTGGATTCGCGTTAGCCAACATGGGGATAGATACGCGATTAATCCAGGACTATCTCGGACATCGAAATATCCGCCATACCGTCTGGTACACCGCCAGTAACGCCGGCCGCTTTTACGGTATCTGGGACAACGCCAAAGAGAAGCGGCGTATTAGCCTTATCCAGTAATCTTACCTGACGCCAGGGAAGGCGTTGTCACGAGCAGTAAGCGGGGAAACATTAATAAATATTAACCATGCGTTAATTGAGATTAATGTTCCCGCAAGTTCTTATTTACTCAGCAAAGAATCAAATAGCGATATCCCTGTATATATTCCGGATATCCATTCGCTATTTATAACCAGACCAGGAACCTGCCCCGCCGGACGTAATTGCCGCAGTCAGTCTGGACACCGACAGCGCGGAGCAGCCGGAGCGTACGCCTGGTACGTAAGGATTATTCGCCACGTTTACCCATTGGAGCGCCCTGCAGGACGTGGCAAATAAATAGCCTGACGGGATAGCTTCGAAACCATTCAGCGCTATTTTTCATCTATAATATCGCCACCAATATCTTTTTCCCTTTTGATTTTATGGACCTGGCAACGATTACCGGCGACTCTATTGTGGTATTGAATAAAATCCATAAAAATAAGAATTATCGCGTGGCGATATTTTGGCTATGTGTAAATGTAATGTGATCGCCTATTTGAACTTAAATACCTTCATATAATACGGTTTTAACATCGCGGATTATTTTTTAATCAGCCTGAACATTTTTTCAGGCTGAGGCCTTCGTGTAAATTAAATACAGGAGCAATGTATTGTGAATCGACGTCGTTTTCTTACCGCCAAAGAAGTTCAGGCTATGATGCTGGCCGTACGGCACGGACCAACCGGCGAACGTGATTATTGTCTTATTCTGCTGGCGTTTCGCCACGGCATGCGAATCAGTGAATTACTCAACCTGCACTACCGCGATCTTGACCTCAGCGAGGGGCGCATCAACGTCCGCCGGCTGAAGAACGGATTTTCAACCATCCACCCGCTGCGCTTTGACGAGCTGGAGGCGATTGAGCGCTGGACTCAGGTCCGCGCCGGCTGGAAGGCCGCGCAAACAAGCGACGCTATTTTTATCTCCCGCCGCGGCACCCAGCTCTCGCGGCAGCAGGCGTATCGTATTATCCGCAGCGCCGGCGAAGAGGCCGGAACCGCGACCCACACCCACCCGCACATGCTGCGTCACGCCTGCGGCTATGAGCTCGCCGAAAGAGGGACAGATACGCGTTTGATTCAGGATTATCTGGGACATCGAAATATTCGCCATACGGTGCGCTATACCGCCAGCAATGCCGCACGTTTTGCCGGATTATGGGAAAGAAATAATTTGCTGGATAAAAGCGTCCCTGAGCAGAAGAAATAAATTATTACTTTGATAAATAAGATAAATTTCGTGAATGAACAGGTCAATTGGGGCCAAACTGTTTATATCATAAAAATGTTTTGTAATCTTTTGCAACTGGCAAGTGCATATATTTCCAAAAATAATAAATATCTAATTGATTAAGAACACTTTTTACCCCGACATTTATTTACTTTCATTTCCATACCATTCGTAACTCTGCCTTGTCCTCTCCGCTGACTCAGCCGCTCTGCCTACGCTACCAAAAATAAAAATACAGCATAAAAAACCACAAAATAGAAAACAAAAGGCCTTAAAAACCAAATAAACACTGAATAATCCACACTTTAAGCATTTTAGTCCAATGAGTCAAAATGGCCCCAATTGACTCATCGTTGGGGCAAAAACTGAGCAGAGCCGGCAGTCGGACCATTCGGCTGACATATGGAATGCCTGGAAGGCACAAAGACTGCCAATTTCGGTTCGTAATATCGACATTGTTTAAAGGAAAACAACATGAAAATCAAAACACTGGCAATCGTTGTTCTGTCAGCCCTGTCCCTGAGCTCCGCGGCGGCTTTGGCCGATACCACCACGGTAAACGGCGGGACGGTGCACTTTAAAGGGGAAGTGGTCAACGCAGCCTGTGCAGTAGACGCCGGCTCTATCGATCAAACCGTACAGCTGGGCCAGGTGCGTTCAGCCAAACTCGCTACCGCGGGCAGCACCAGCTCCGCCGTTGGTTTCAACATCCAGCTGGATGACTGTGATACCAGCGTTGCAACTAAAGCATCCGTCGCCTTCTCCGGCACGGCGGTCGATAGCACCAACACTACCGTACTGGCGCTGCAAAACTCTGCAGCCGGCGGCGCAACTAACGTCGGCGTACAGATCCTCGACAGCACCGGCACCGCGCTGGCGCTTGACGGCGCAACTTTCGGTGCCGCCACCACGCTGAATGATGGCACCAACATCATTCCATTCCAGGCTCGCTACTATGCAACCGGCGCGGCAACTGCCGGTACCGCTAACGCCGACGCGACCTTCAAAGTTCAGTACGAGTAATTGACACATCACGCACGGATGCTCGTCGGGCCAGGATGGCCCGTTATCCATACAGGACTGGGGTAATCACGATGCAAGGAATGAAATCAGGTCTGTTGATCTTTTTGCTGCCGCCGCTGGCGCTGGCCGGTAACCAGTGGAACGTAACCCTGCCCGGCGGCAACATGCGTTTCCAGGGCGTCATTATCGCCGAATCCTGCCGCGTTGAAGCAGGGGATCGGCAGTTGACGGTCAATATGGGGCAAATCAGCAGCAATCGGTTTCATTCAGCAGGAGAAGATACTGACCCCGTCCCTTTCGCGATCCATTTACAGGATTGCAGCACCGCGGTCAGCCAGCGGGTGGGAATGACGTTTCACGGCGTTGCTGATGGCAAAAATCCGGACGTGCTCTCGGTGGGCGAAGGCCCAGGGATCGCTACCGGCGTCGGCGTCGCGCTGTTTGACAGCCAGGACCATCTGATCCCGCTTAATAGCCCACCAACGACCTGGTCACAGCTGTATACGGGACCAACCACGCTACATTTTGTCGCCAAATATCGGGCGACCGGACGTCAGGTGACCGGCGGAGCCGCAAATGCTCAGGCCTGGTTTTCGCTGACCTATCAGTAACCAGCCAGCAGGCATACCGGATACGGGAAACAACGGTGAGTATAAAAGGGGAAAACGTGAGAAAGAGACTGGGGATAACGCGCAGCCTGTTAGCGGGATTGTTGATGATAGCCACCGGCGGGTTTAGCACCTATGCCGATGCGGGCGTGGCGCTGGGAGCCACCCGGGTTATCTATCCTGCCGGGCAAAAGCAGGTCCAGCTGGCGGTAACCAATAACGATGACAACAGCACCTATCTGATTCAGTCGTGGGTAGAAAATGCCGACGGTCAGAAGGACGGACGCTTTGTGATCACCCCGCCGCTGTTCGCCATGCAGGGTAAAAAAGAGAACACCCTGCGGATCATCGACGCCACCAACAATCAGCTGCCGCAGGATCGCGAAAGCCTGTTCTGGATGAACGTTAAGGCGATCCCGTCGATGGATAAATCGAAGCTCAGCGACAATACCCTGCAGCTGGCGATTATCAGCCGCATCAAGCTCTACTATCGCCCGGCTAAGCTGGCGCTCTCGCCGGACCAGGCGACGGATAAGCTGCGCTTTCGCCGCAGTGCGAACACCCTCACGCTGATTAACCCTACTCCCTACTACCTGACGGTGACCGAACTCAACGCCGGAACCCGGGTGCTGGAAAACGCGCTGGTTCCGCCGATGGGCGAAGCCTCGGTGAAGCTGCCGCCGGACGCCGGCAGCGAGATCTCCTGGCGGACGATTAACGACTACGGCGCGCTGACCCCGCGGATGAAGGGCGTCGCGCAATAGCTACGGGGAAACCAGCGTTATCCCCTGAAATATAATAAGAACTGACTGCCGGGCGACTTCGGACCGGAGGGATTATGTCACATCTGAAATATGGACCGAACCGTTTGGTTTCTCCTCGCGCCCGGCGTCATGCCCCGCTTTTTGCACGACGGCTGGTGCAGTTCCCGCTGCTGCTTGCGCTTGCCACGCAGGCCTTTGCCGCGCGGGCGGAACTCTATTTTAACCCGCGTTTTTTGGCTGACGATCCGGCGGCGGTAGCGGACCTCTCCAGTTTCGAAAAGGGACAGGAGGTACCGCCCGGCACCTATCGGGTCGATATCTACCTGAACAACGGCTTTATGACCACCCGCGACGTGACCTTTAAGGCCGGGGAAGAGGATCATCGGCTGGCGCCCTGTTTGACCCGCGGACAGCTGGCGAGTATGGGCGTCAATACTCCCGCCGTGGCGGGAATGGATGCGCTGGCCGCCGATGCCTGCGTACCGCTGACCACCATGATCAAAGAGTCCACCAGCCGCTTCGACGTCGGCCAGCAGCGCCTGTACCTGACCGTTCCCCAGGCCTTTATGGGCAACCGCGCGCGCGGCTATATTCCCCCTGAGCTCTGGGATGACGGAATTAACGCCGGGCTGCTGAACTACAACTTTACCGGCAACAACGTGCACAACGATATTGGCGGCAGCAGCAGCTATGCCTACCTGAATCTGCAAAGCGGCCTCAACCTCGGCGCCTGGCGCCTGCGCGATAACACCACCTGGAGCTACAGCAGCGGCGGCAGCTCATCGAGCAACGAGAATAAGTGGCAGCACGTTAACAGCTGGCTGGAGCGGGATATTGTCCCCCTTCGCTCGCGCCTGACGCTCGGCGACAGCTATACCAACGGCGACGTGTTCGACGGCATCAACTTCCGCGGCGCCCAGCTGGCCTCTGACGACAATATGCTGCCGGACAGCCAGAAAGGTTTCGCCCCGGTCATTCACGGGATTGCCCGCGGGACGGCGCAGGTCTCGATCAGGCAAAACGGCTACGAGATCTATCAGAGCACGGTGCCGCCCGGGCCGTTCACCATCAACGACCTCTATGCCGCAGGTAACGGTGGCGATCTGCAGGTCACCATCAAAGAGACCGACGGCACCCGCCAGGTCTTTACCGTGCCGTGGTCAACGGTGCCGGTGCTGCAGCGCGAGGGCCATTCGCGCTTCGCCCTGACGGCGGGGGAATATCGCAGCGGCAACGACCAGCAGGAGAAGCCGAAATTCTTCCAGGGGACGCTGCTGCACGGCCTGGCGGCGGGCTGGACGCTGTACGGCGGCTCCCAGCTGGCCGACCGCTACCGCGCCTTTAACCTCGGCGTAGGTAAAAACATGGGCGAGTTCGGCGCCGTGTCGCTGGACGTGACCCAGGCAAACGCCACCCTGCCGGACGACAGCAAGCATCAGGGGCAGTCGCTGCGTTTTCTCTATAACAAATCGCTTAACGAAATCGGCACCAATATTCAGCTGGTCGGCTACCGCTACTCCACGCGGGGCTATTACAGCTTTGCCGATACCACCTATAGCCGGATGAGCGGCTACGACGTCGAGACCCAGGACGGCGTTATCCAGGTGAAGCCCAAATTCACCGACTACTACAACCTCGCCTACAGCAAGCGCGGCAAGGTGCAGGTCAGCGTCACCCAGCAGCTGGGACGCACCGCCACGCTCTACCTGAGCGGCAGCCACCAGACCTACTGGTCAACCGGCAAAGCGGACCAGCAGCTGCAGGCCGGGCTGAACGCCGCGGTGGACGATATCAACTGGACGCTGAGCTACAGCCTGACCAAAAACGCCTGGCAGCAGGGGCGCGACCAGATGCTGGCGGTCAACGTCAACATTCCGTTCAGCCACTGGCTGCGCTCGGACAGCAAATCAGCGTGGCGCCACGCCAGCGCCAGCTACAGCATGTCGCACGATCTCGATGGCCGGATGACCAACCTCGCCGGGCTCTACGGCACGCTGCTGGAGGATAACAACCTCAGCTACAGCGTGCAGACCGGCTATGCCGGAGGCGGCGCCGGCAACAGCGGCGGCACGGGCTATACCGCGCTGAACTACCGCGGCGGCTACGGCAACGCCAACGTGGGCTACAGCCGCAGCGACGGCTTTAAGCAGCTCTACTACGGCGTCAGCGGCGGCGTGCTGGCCCATGCCAACGGCGTGACCTTAAGCCAGCCGCTGAACGACACGGTGGTCCTTATCAAAGCGCCCGGCGCGGAAAAAGTGAAGGTGGAAAACCAGACCGGCGTGCGCACCGACTGGCGCGGCTATGCGGTGCTGCCTTACGCCACCGAGTACAGGGAGAACCGGATCGCGCTGGATACCAACACCCTCGCCGACAACGTCGATCTTGACGACGCCGTGGTCAGCGTGGTGCCAACGCATGGCGCGATCGTGCGCGCCGACTTCAAGGCCCACGTCGGGATGAAGCTGCTGATGACCCTCACCCGCAACGGCAAGCCGGTGCCGTTCGGCGCCATGGTGACCTCGGCGAGTAATCAGAGCGGCAGCATTGTCGCCGATAACGGGCAGGTCTACCTGAGCGGGATGCCGCTGGCCGGTCAGGTACAGGTGAAGTGGGGAGACGGGCCGGATGCCGGCTGCGTGGCCGATTATCGCCTGCCGCCGGAGAGCCAGCAGCAGGCGCTCAGCCAGCTATCTGCCGTGTGCCGCTAAGGAAAGGATCATGATGACAAAATCGCTCTATTTGCTGATGGCCGTGCTGTCGCTTGCCGTGGCCAACGCTTTCGCCGCCGACAGCACGATCTCCATCAGCGGCTATGTTCGGGATAACGCCTGCGCGGTGGCGGGAGAATCAAAGGATTTTACCGTCGATCTGCTGGATAACGCCGCCAAACAGTTTCATGCCGTCGGCGCAACCACTCCCGTGGTGCCGTTTCGCATCGTCCTGTCGCCCTGCGGCAGTTCGGTTACCGCGGTAAAGGTTGGCTTCACCGGGGTGGCGGATAACAACAACACCAGCCTGTTAAAGCTGGACAGCGGCGCGTCGGCCGCGGCGGGGATGGGAGTGCAGATCCTCGATACTCAGCAGGCGATGCTGCCGCTGAACGCCGCTTCCTCGGCGATAGCCTGGACCACCCTGACGCCAGGGCAGACCAATATCCTGAACTTTTACGCCCGCCTGATGGCGACCCAGGTCCCGGTCACCGCCGGGCACGTTAATGCCACAGCGACCTTTACGCTGGAATTTCAGTAACCGGAGGCTGAGATGAAATGGACTCACCCAGGATGGCTGGTGGCCGGAGCGCTGCTCATGGCGGCCTTCTCGCTACAGGCCGCCGACGTCACCATCACCGTTAACGGCAAGGTGGTGGCAAAACCGTGCACGGTGTCGACCACGAACGCCACCGTCGACCTCGGCGATCTCTACACCTTCAGCCTGGTCTCAGCGGGGGCCGCTTCGGCCTGGCACAGCGTGGCACTCGATTTAAGCAACTGCCCGGTGGGCACCTCGCGGGTGGTCGCCACCTTCAGCGGCACCGCGGACGGCACAGGCTATTACAAAAACCAGGGCACCGCCGGCAATATCCAGCTTGAGCTGCAGGACAGCGGCGGCACCACGCTGAACAACGGCGCCAATAAATCGGTGCAGGTCGATGACGCCACCCAGTCCGCCCATTTCCCGCTGCAGGTCAGAGCGCTGACGGTAAACGGCGGCGCCACCCAGGGAACCATTCAGGCGGTGATTAACGTCACCTACACCTACGCCTGAATCAGGAGAGTACGTTTATGAAAAAAATAGTCACCCTGCTGGCCGCGCTGGCGATGATGGGCTGGTCGATCAACGCCTGGTCCTTCGCCTGTAAAACCGCCAGCGGACAAACGATCCCCATCGGCGGCGGCAGCGCCAACGTCTACGTGAATCTCTCTCCCGCGGTGAGCGTCGGGCAAAACCTGGTGGTCGATCTGTCGACGCAGATTTTCTGCCATAACGACTATCCGCAGACCATCACCGACTACGTGACCCTGCAGCGCGGCTCCGCCTACGGCGGCGTGCTATCGAGCTTCTCCGGTACCGTAAAATACAACGGCAGCTCTTATCCGTTCCCGACCACCACGGAAACCTCGCGGGTGATTTACGACTCGACCACCGATAAGCCGTGGCCAGCCGTGCTCTACCTGACGCCGGTCAGCACCGCCGGCGGGATCGCCATTACCTCCGGCTCGCTTATCGCCGTGCTGATCCTCCATCAGACCAACAACTACAACAGCGATTCCTACCAGTTCGTCTGGAACATTTATGCCAATAACGACGTGGTGGTCCCGACCGGCGGCTGCGACGTCTCCGCCCGCGACGTGACGGTGACGCTGCCGGACTATCCCGGCTCGATGGCCGTCCCGCTGACGGTGCACTGCGCGCAGAACCAGTCGCTGGGCTACTACCTGTCGGGCACCACCACCGGCTCCGGCAACGCGATTTTCACCAATACCGCCTCCGCCTCGCCGGCGCAGGGGATCGGCGTGCAGCTAACCCGCGGCGGTACGGCGGTGGCCGCCAACAGCCCGGTATCGCTGGGTACGGTCGGAACGTCGCCGGTTAGCCTTGGGCTGACGGCAGAGTATGCGCGCACCAGCGGGCAGGTCACCGCCGGCAACGTGCAGTCAATTATTGGGGTGACGTTTGTCTACCAGTAAGGCGCCGATCCCGCTGCCCGCCCCAGCGGTGGACTGCATCCTCTCGCCGTGTTCGATGGCCGCGGAAGGACTGTCTTCGATGCTCGGCGCGGGAGGGCGGCGGCCAACGTTTTTATCTCCTCAGGCTCATGACGCGCCGTCGCTTCCCGACCCGGCGACCATCAGACGGATCGTGGTGTTTCTGCCCGACGATCCCTTCTGGCTGCTGTTTACCCTGCGCCAGGCAGCGTTGCTGCTCGACCGTAGCGCCAGCGCGCTGCCGATGCTGATCCTCAGCCGCAGCCCCGCCGGCTGGCTGTGGCAAACGCTGCTGTATCTGGTGGGCAGCCGGCGCCGCCTTGCCGCCGTCAAAACCGTCGCCTCCGACCTGCCCTGCCGGCAGCTGGCCTCGCTGCTGGGCCAGGCTGCGCCGGACTACCCTTCGCTGGAGACGCTGGCCTGTGAAGAGGCGGCCGCGCGCGGCATTCCCCCGACGGGCCTGAGCAAACCCGAATTCAACGCCGCGCTGGACTGGCTGCGCGGATACAGCATCACTCGCCAGGCCGAGCTGCGGGGCGTTAGCCATAAAACCCTTTATAACCAGAGATTGTCAGGACTGAAAAAGATGGTGGAACATCATCCGCATCTCGCTACCCGCTTCCCCGGAAGCCAGGCAAAAGGGCACAAAGCGCAGGCTTTCGCCACGCTTTCGGCGTTTGAGCGCGAGTTCGTGCACGCGATCCACTGTCGGCAGGTGTTTCCGGTGTTCCAGCCCATTACCGATGGCCGGCTGATGCTCAAGGGGATCGAGGTGCTGTCGCGCTGGCGACGCAACGGCAATGTGCTGCTGCCCGGCGAGTTTCTGCCGCAGGTGCGTGCGGAATATGCGTGGCTGCTGTTAACGGCCTTTGCGCTGCGGGAAGCCGTACAGGGGATCAACCAGCATAGCGGCGAATACTACTTCTCGGTGAACGTCCCGCCGGTCATCGCCGGTCATGACAATCTCATCCGCATGATGGAAGCGGCCCGCCAGCAGCTGCTTGAACCACGCTGGGCGGAGAGGCTGGTACTGGAATTTGCCGAAACCGTCGATCTCAACCGTCAGGGTAAGATCGGCAACAATATCGTGAAATTACAGCAGCAGGGCTTTCGTATTATGCTCGACGACTGCTTTTCACAAAGCAGCGTGATGTTTCCGGTCCGCGCGGTGCGCTTTAGCGAGTACAAGCTCGACATGAGCATCGTGAATGATTTCCAGCACGACGCCCACGCGCTGGCGCTGGTAAAAAGCCTGATCTACTACTGCCAGCTGACCGGAAGCCGCTGCATTGCCGAGGGGGTGGATAGTCTGGAAAAGCTGAATATGCTGAAGGCGCTGGGGATCGACAGGTTTCAGGGCTATCTGATCTCCCCCCCGGTCAATCGCGAAAACCTCGAAGATCTTATTCAACGCTTTTCACCGGGGCGATATGCCACGCCCGTTGCCGGGTAACGCGCGCTTCTTACTGAAATCACGGCGGTTTATGCCAGCTCCCACCCTCCACTCTCCTGCATCCCGGCAGGGGGGGCGCTCTTTTTCGGAATATGCCTGGTTCCCTTTCCTTGACAAAAATTGAACAATTTTACACAAACTCACATTTGTTCATTTTTCACATTGCAAGGATGCCAATGAACCGCGAAGCCATTATTTGCAAAGCGATCGCCTCAGCTATAGGCCTGTTTTTTCTGCTGCCGGCCCACGCCGCGGGCCCTGACGATCAGTTTATTATTCAGCAGCAGCGTCAGAAGGCGCTGGAACAGCAGCTGACGCCGCCGACGCCGGACGTGCGCCTTTCTGAGCCCTCTTCCAGCTTCGGGCGTATCCCTTTTCCGACGGAAACCCCCTGTTTTCCCATCCACCGCGTGGCGCTGAGCGGCCAGCAGGCGCTCCCCCGCTGGCTGCCGCTGCAGCGCATTGCCGACCAGGCGCAGGGGCGCTGTCTCGGAGGGAAAGGGATTAACCTGCTGATGAGCACCCTGCAAAACCAGCTGGTCGATCGCGGCTGGATCACCACCCGCGTGCTGGCGCCCTCCCAGGATTTGAAAAGCGGTACGCTGAAGCTGGCGATTGTGCCGGGCTACGTGCGTCACGTACGGCTGACGCCGCAGAGCGACGACTACATCCAGCTGTATAGCGCTTTTCCGGCCCATGAGGGCAATTTGCTCAACCTGCGCGATATCGAACAGGGGCTGGAAAATCTCCAGCGTCTGCCTACCGTCGAGGCCAGTATGGAAATTGTCCCCGGCGACAATCCCGGCGAGAGCGATATCGTTATTACGCGCAAACAGTCGAAGATGTGGCGTCTGGGGCTCTCGCTGGACGACTCGGGCACGGAAACCACCGGCCGCTATCAGGGCGGCGTGACGCTATCTCTGGACAACCCCTTCTCGCTAAGCGATTTACTCTATCTCTCCGCCAGCCACGATCTGAACGATAGCGGCGGCAAGAGCAGCCGCAACTACATTGCCCACTACTCGGTGCCTTACGGCTACTGGATGCTAGGGGTCACCGGCAGCGACTACGACTATCACCAGACGGTGGCAGGCCTCAACAGCGATTACCGCTACAGCGGCAAAAGTAAAAATCTCGACGTGCAGCTAAGCCGCGTACTGCACCGCAGCGGTACGCAGAAAACGACCTTCACCTACGACGTTCTGGCCCGCGAAACCCGCAACTACATCGACGATACCGAAGTCGGCGTACAGCGTCGCCAGACGGCAGCCTGGCGCGTGGGGCTACAGCATCGCCACTATATCGGTCAGGCCACTCTCGACCTCGGCGCCAGCTACCAGCGCGGCACCCGCTGGTTTGGCGCGCGGCCCGCGCCGGAAGAGTACGTCGGCGATGCCACCGCGCTGAGCAAAATCACCCAGCTCAACGCCCAGCTCGACCTGCCTTTTACCCTTGGGACACAAAATTTCCGCTACAACGTGCAGTATCTACGCCAGATCAGCAACACCCCGCTGACGCCGCAGGATCAGTTCGCCATCGGCAACCGCTGGACGGTGCGCGGATTCGACGGCGAGCGCACCCTCAGCGCCAGCCACGGCTGGTACGTCCGCAACGATCTGGCCTGGCGCACCCCGCTGGAGAGCCAGGAGCTCTATCTCGGCGCGGACTACGGTGAAGTCGGCGGCTACAGCTCTGATTACCTCATCGGCCAGCACCTGGCGGGCGGCGCGATCGGCGTTCGCGGCAGCGCCTTCAATACCGGCTATGACCTGTTCGCCGGAACGCCATTCTCGAAGCCGGATGGGTTCCACACCAGCGCCGTGACTCTTGGCTTCAACCTGAACTGGAGCTGGTGATGCGCGTTGGACAATACGAGATTAAGGCGCCGCTGATCTTCGGCGGCGCTGACAACGAAGCCGAAGTGCTGGGGGCCAGCGTCTGGCTATGGATGCATTCGCCGATGCACCGGGATGCCCCGCTGCACGCCCTGCCCACGCTGCTGATGCCGATCATCAAGCGCCGTCAGTATGTGCTGGTTATCCAAAACGAGCGGCCGGTGTTTTTTCTCAGCTGGGCGTGGCTCAGCCGGGAGTCGGAAGCCCGCTACCTCACCCGTCCGGCGATTGAGATGCGCGAGACTGACTGGGACAGCGGCGACCGGATGTGGTTTTGCGACTGGATCGCGCCGTTCGGCCATACCGCCGCCATGAACGCCCTGATGCGCCAGGACATCTTTGCCGACCACTGCGCACGGGCGCTCTATCACCGGGGCGAGCAGCGCGGCAAGCGGGTGGTGACGTTCCACGGCCGCCGCGTCAGCCGCGAACAGGCCAGGGCCTGGCGGCGGACTCACCCGCTCGCCGTCAACCTGCCGGAAGCGTTTAAAGGACTAAACCATGAATAAGAACCTCTACCGTATTGTGTTCAACAAAGCGCGCGGCATGCTGATGGTGGTGGCGGACATCGCCCGATCCGGACGCGCCGGCTCCGCACGTTCTTCCGCGCCGGGACGCCTCCCGCGCCAGCTGCACGGCAAGGTCAGCGCCATCAGCCTCAGCCTGTGGCTGGCGATGGGCGTTATTCATCCGGCGCAGGCCAATATCGTCGCCGACGCCGGAGCGCCGAAAAACCAGCAGCCAACGGTGTTGCCGAGCGCCAACGGTACGCCGCAGGTCAATATTCAGACCCCGTCGGCCGCCGGGGTATCGCGCAATACCTACAGCCAGTTCGACGTCAACCAGCAGGGGGCGATCCTCAATAACTCGCATAAAAACGTGCAGACCCAGCTGGGCGGCATGGTGGCGGGGAATCCCTGGCTGGCGAAAGGGAAAGCGAAGGTCATTCTGAACGAGGTCAACTCGCGCGACCCCAGCCGGCTAAACGGGATGATAGAAGTGGCCGGGAAAAAGGCCCAGGTGGTGATCGCCAACCCGTCCGGCATTACCTGTAACGGCTGCGGCTTTATCAACGCCAACCGCGCCACCCTGACAACCGGCCAGGCGCAGATTAATAACGGCAATCTCACCGGCTATCAGGTCGAACGCGGCGAAGTGACCATCGAAGGCGCCGGGATGGAGAGCTCGGGGGCCGATTACACCGATATTATCGCCCGCTCGGTGAAGGTTAACGCCGGGCTGTGGGCCAAAGATCTGCGGGTCACCACCGGGCGCAACCGGGTGGATGCCGCCCACCAGCGCATCGAAAAAACCGGCGACGATCCGGCCACCCGTCCGCAGCTGGCGGTGGATGTCGCCAGCCTCGGCGGCATGTACGCGGGTAAAATCCGCATGGTCGGCACGGAGAGCGGCGTCGGGGTGCGCAACGCCGGCGCCATTGGCGCCCAGGCCGGGAGCGTGAACCTGACCGCCGACGGCCGCATTGAAAACAGCGGCACGCTGCGCGCCAGCGAAAACGCCGCCGTCCGCACCGCCGGCGAGTTCAGCAACGGCGGCGCGCTGACCGCCGGCCATAATGTGGACATTCAGGCGGCCAGCCTCACCAGCAGCCGCAGCAGCGTGCTGGCCGCCGGAGTACAAAATGACGGTAAGCTGGCGGAGAGCGGCGACCTGCGGCTGCACGCCGACGGCCAGCTGAGCGTCCACGGCCAGACGCTGGCCGGCGGAAACCTGCACGCCAGCGGCCAGGGGGTGGACGTCAGCGGCAGCCGGACCCAGGGCCAACGGGTCGAGCTGGACAGCGGCGCGGGCCACCTGCTCACCCAAAATGCCGAGGTCAACGCCCGGGATCTGACCCTGCGCAGCGGCCAAACGCTCAACAACGACGGCGGCACGCTCAGCGCCGACGCGATAACCCTCTCCGCCCGGCATCTTTCGAACCGCAAAGGCAAGCTGGTGCAGACCGGCGGCGGCACCCTGGCGGTCAATCTGCCTGGCGATATCGATAACCGGGAGGGGGAGATTGCCGCCAACGGCGATATTCAGCTCGCGGCGCACTCCGTCGATAACCAGGGCGGGAAAGTGCTGGCGGCGCAGGGCGGCAGCCTGACGGCACACGCCGGGACGACGCTGGATAACCGCAAAGGCACCCTCGCCGCGGCGGGCGATACCCGGCTCGACGCCAGCATTCTCAATAATAACGAGGGGCTGATTTCCGCCGCCACCGGCAGCGGCGAGATCCGCAGCACGCAGGCGGTCAGCAACGGCAAAGGGCGCATCGAAGCGGCCAAAACGCAGACCATCAGCGCCGCCGGGCTGGATAACCAGCAGGGCGTTATCGTCGCCGACCGGGCCACGCTGGCGCTCGCCGACGGCACCTTCAACAACCAGTCCGGCTCGCTGTACTCGCACAGCGCGCTGAATATTCACAGCGGCGCGCTCAATAACCAGCGCGGCTACCTCGCCAGCGGCGGCACGCTCACCTTCAAAGGGGGCGATGTTGATAACCGTGCCGGTCAGTTCGCAGCGGAGCAGGCCCTGAACGCCAGCTTCAGCGCCTTCCAGAACCACGAGGGCAGCCTGAAGGCGCTGGGCGCGATGACGCTGAACGGCGGCACGCTGGACAACGCTCGCGGGATCGTCGGCGCAGGCGGCGCGCTCGACGTTGGCGTCACCAGCCTCGACAACCGCCAGGGCACCCTGTTCAGCAACGCGGATACCCTGCTCCACGCCGACCGGCTGGACAACCAGGGCGGCCAGCTGGCGGCGCAGCGGACGCTGAGCGTTAACGGCGGGCAGCTGGTCAACGATAGCGGCGGCCTGATCCAGAGCGGCGAGGGCCTGACTCTCGCCGCCGACGATATCAGCAACCGCAGCGGCAGCATCATCAGCAGCGCAGCCGCCACCCTGCGCAGCCGGCACCTGCACAACGGCGGGGGAGAGATCCAGAGCGTCGGCGATCTGCTGATCGATAGCGCCCGCGGCATCGTGGACAATATTTCCGGGCTGATGCGCAGCGGCGCGACGCTAACGCTCACGGCCGCCAGGCTTATCAACCAGAATACTCTCGGCGACAATCAGGGGCTGGAGGCGCAGAACATCGCCCTGGCAACCGAGACGATCGATAACCAGAGCGGGATGATCCTGGCCGATAAATCGCTGACGGTACGCAACGACGGCGAGCTCAACAACCGCAGCGGCGGGCTGGCGGCCTCCGGGACGGTGGATATTCGCGGCGACGGGCTGGCGCTGCTAAACCAGGGCGGCACGGTGAAAGCCGGCGAGATGCTGCGCATCGACGCGGACGGTCTCGACGGCGGCGGCCAGCTGCTGTCACTCGGCGATATGGCGCTGAGCAGCCGCCAGTCGCTGAATAACAGCGGGACGATGGTGGCCAACGGCAGCTTCACGCTCATCTCTGCGGGGGATATCACCAACGGCGGTAAGCTGCTGGCGGGCAGCAGGCTCGATCTCACCGGCCGCAGCCTGAACAACGAGGCCAGCGGCGAAATTAACGCCGGGCAAAACACGCTTAACGTCAGCGACACGCTGTTCAACGCCGGGCTGATCGACGGCGGCTATACGCGGATTAACGCCGGAACCCTCACCAACAGCGGCAGCGGGCGCATCTACGGCAACGCCATTGGCGTCAACGCCGTCACCTTCAACAACCTGGCGGAAAACGGCACGGCGGCGACCCTTGCCGGGCGCGAGCGCGTCGACCTCGGGGTGCAGACCCTGAACAACCGCGACCACGGGCTGATCTACAGCGGCGGCGATCTGCTGATTGGCGGCGCGCTGGGGGATAACGGCGCCGCGATCGGCCGGGCGGGAACGATCGATAACCACAGCGCGACGATCGAGTCCGCAGGAAATATGACGATCGCCGCCGGGCAGATCAACAACATCAACGATCGCTTCGCCATCGGGATCGTCACCGTTGCTCAGGAGCAGGTGACCGAATATCAGCACACCGGCTCCCCCAACCGCTGGAACGCCGCGGACGACGGCGTGTTTGTCGACAGGAACTCCGCCGATGGCCTGCGCAATCTGAATACCCCGGACGACACCGGCAGTAATAACGATAGCTTCAACCAGTTCGACTATACCCGCACGGTGGAAGAGACGCGGGTCCTCGAATCCGACCCGGCGAAGATCCTCGCCGGCGGCAATATAACGCTCACCGGCGACCGCCTGCTGAACGATAAGAGCCAGGTCATCGCCGGCGGTACCCTGGCGATCGCCGGCCTGCAGGAGGTGAAAAACGACGACGTAACGGGCGAGCGGCGAACCACCGACGTCGGTACCGCCACCCACTACTACCGCATTCGCCACAAAGGGGGCGACGAGCAGGGCCGCGACCGTACCGCATATACGCCGCCGACCGAAATTCAGAGCATTTCCCTGAAGCCGGGGCAGCTTATCAGCGGCGGCAGCGTCGAGGGCACGCCTCTCACCATCGCGCCGCTGACCCCGCAGGGCACGGCGGCGGCGATCGGCGTGGCGGGCGCCGTCGCCGGTCAGCACACCGTTTCGCCCGGCGAGCCGGTCACGCCGCCGGCGGGCCAGCAGTTTGAGGTCACGCCCGCGGAAGGGGCGATTCGCATCGTCGGCCCGAACACCACCCTGCCGGATAACAGCCTGTTTACGGTCAACCCCGCCAGCGACGTGCCGTATCTGGTGGAGACCGATCCGCGCTTCACCAACCAGAAGCAGTGGCTCGGCAGCGACTACATGCAGCAGGCGCTGGCCGGCAACGGCGACACGACGCTGAAACGGCTGGGAGACGGCTACTATGAGCAGCGGCTGATCCGCGAGCAGGTGATCGCCCTGACCGGCCAGCGCTACCTTGACGGCTACACCAGCGACGAAGAGCAGTTTAAAGCCTTGATGGATCAGGGTATTACCTTCGGCAAACAGTACGCGCTGAAGAGCGGCGTGGCGCTGACCCCCGAGCAGATGGCGCTGCTGACCGGCGATATCGTCTGGCTGGTGAACACCACGGTGAAAATGCCGGACGGCTCGCTGCAGAGCGTGCTGGTGCCGCAGGTCTACGCCAAAGTTAAACCGGGCGACATCGACGGCTCCGGCGCGCTGCTCGCCGGGAATAACGTCAGCATCAGGCTCAACGGCGACCTCTTCAGCAGCGGCACCCTTAACGGCCGCCGCGTCCTGCAGCTTGACGCCGACAATATCACCAACCGGGCGGGTACCCTGACCGGCGACGACGTGCGCCTGAGCGCCCGCAACGATATCAATAACATCGGCGGCATCATCCAGGGCGACAGCAGCCTGCAGGCGGTGGCCGGACGGGACATCAACGCCACCACCACCCTCGCCGACGCCCGGAGCGTCAGCGGCGATAACCGCTTCAGCCGCACCACCATCGACAGCGTCTCCGGCATTTATGTCCAGGGCGATGACGGCAGTCTGACGCTGCACTCCGGCCGCGATATCACCCTCAGCGGCGCGCAGGTGGTCGCCAGCGGCGAACGCGGCGAAGTCCGGCTGGTCGCCGGGCGCGATATCCAGCTCAACGACGTCACCACCGCCTGGCGCGATAGTCTGGTGTGGGATGCCGACAACGCCCTCAGCCAGAGCCAGAGCAGCAGCACCGGCAGCGAAGTGACCGGCAAAGGCAGCGTCACGCTGAGCGCCGGGCACGACCTCAGCGCCCGCGGCGCCCTCCTCTCCTCCGGCGCAGCGCTGAACCTCGGCGCAGGCAATAACCTCACCCTCGCGGCGGGCGAAAACAGCCAGGACCTGGACGAGCGCCACAAGGTCACCGGCAGCAGCGGCTGGCTGTCCAAAACCACCACCCGCACCCAGGACAGCGTGTCGCGGCAGACGGCCCAGGGCAGCGAGCTGAACGGCGACAGCGTCAGCATCACCGCCGGCAACGACCTCACAGTGCGCGGCAGCAGCGTGGCCGGCAGCGGCGACGTGGCCCTGCGGGCGGGCAACAATCTGCGGATCGACACCCAGGATGAGTACAACAGCGAGCAGCACCTGAAGCAGGAGAAAAAATCGGGGCTGATGAGCTCCGGCGGGATCGGCTTCAGCTACGGCACCCAGAGCGTTAAAACCACCGATACCGGGGCGGATGTTACCCGGGCAGGCAGCACCGTCGGCAGCGTGAACGGCGACCTGACCCTGCGCGCGGGCGACAACCTGACGGTCAACGGCTCCGATCTGATCGCCGGGCAGGACATGGCCCTGAGCGGCAAAAACGTCGCCATTACCGCCGCCGAAAACCAGAGCCGGCAGACCCATGTGGTCGAACAGAAAACCTCCGGCCTGACCCTGGCCCTCTCCGGCGCGGCGGGCAGCGCCCTCAACAGCGTGGTGCAGGCCACCCAGGACGCCAAATCCGCGGGCAGCAGCCGCCTGCAGGCCCTGCAGGGGGTGAAGGCGGCCCTCTCCGGCGTGCAGGCCGGTCAGGCCGCCCGTCTGGATGCGGCGCAGGGCAACGATCCGGCCAACAACAATACCGTTGGCGTCAGCCTCTCTTACGGCAGCCAGTCGTCGAAATCGACCCGGCGCAGCGAGCAGACCACCGCCCAGGGCAGCAGCCTGACGGCGGGTCGCGACCTCAGCATCACCGCCCGCGAAGGCGACCTGAATGCGGTCGGCAGCCAGCTGAAGGCGGGCAACGACGTGGCTCTCTCCGCCAGCCGCGACCTGAACCTGATCTCTGCTGAAAATACCTCGCTGCTTGAAGGCAAAAACGAAAGCAAAGGCGGCACGGTCGGCGTCGGGATTGGCGTGGGCTCCGGCGGCTGGGGGATCAGCGTCTCCGCCAGCGCCAACAAGGGCAAAGGTAGCGAAAGCGGCAACGGCACCACCCACAGCGAAACCACCGTCGATGCCGGCAACAGCCTCATCCTCAACAGCGGACGCGACACCACCCTCACCGGTGCTCAGGTCAGCGGGGATAAAGTCATAATGGACGTGGGCCGCAACCTGACCCTCACCTCCGAGCAGGACAGAGACCGCTACGACTCAAAACAGCAGAACGCCAGCGCCGGAGGCAGCTTCACCTTTGGCTCCATGAGCGGCTCCGCCAGCGTCAACCTCAGCAAGGACAAGATGCACAGCAACTACGATTCTGTGGTGGAGCAGACGGGCATCTTTGCCGGCAAAGGCGGCTATGACATCACCGTCGGCGAGCATACGCAGCTGGATGGCGCGGTGATTGGCTCGACGGCGACGGCGGACAAAAACCGCCTCGACACCGGCACGCTGGGCTGGGGCGATATCGACAACCGGGCCGATTTTAAAACCGAGCACCAGAGCGTCGGCTTCAGCAGCGGCGGCAGCATCGGCAGCCAGTTCGCGGGTAACATGGCCAACGGCCTGCTGACCGGCGGGAACAACGAGGGCCATGACAGCAGCACCACCCGCGCGGCGGTCAGCGATGGTGACATCATCGTGCGGGATAAGGATAAGCAACAGCAGGACGTGGCGAACCTCAGCCGCGACGTGGAGCATGCCAACCAGACCCTGTCGCCGATATTTGATAAGGAGAAGGAGCAGCAGCGCCTGCAGCAGACCCAACTGATTGGCGAGATTGGCAACCAGGTGGCGGATATTGCGCGCACCGAAGGACAGATTAGCGCCATCAATGCAGGCAAGGCCGAGCTGGCGGCCCACGATGTGCACGAGCCGGAGAAAGGCGCCAGCAAGGAGGCCTGGGAGCAATATAACGCTCAGGTGGCCGCCACCGAAGGCTATAAGGCCGCGCAGCAGCAATGGGGGACCGGGAGCAGCGTCCAGCAGGCGATTCAGGCGGCAACCGCCGCCGTGCAGGGCCTGGCGGGCAGCGACCTGAAGGCGGCGCTGGCCGGCGGCGCGGCGCCGTATGTGGCGGAGGTTATCGGCCACTACAGTAATCTGGATGATGCGGGCAAGGTCGCCGCGCATGCGGTGGTCAACGCCGCCCTTGCCGCCGCGCAGAACCAGAACGCCCTCGCCGGCGCCGCTGGCGCTGCAACCGGCGAACTGATCGGCATCATCGCCACGCAGATGTACGGCAAAACGGTCAGCGAACTGGACGAAACGCAGAAGCAGACCGTCTCGACCCTGGCAATGCTGGCGGCGGGACTGGCGGGTGGGCTGGCAGGAGACAGCAGCGCCTCTGCGGTTTCCGGCGCGCAGGCCGGGAAAACGACGGTTGAAAATAATTATTTAAGCAGCACTCAGGCATTGGCCTTTGATAAGGAGCTTGCAGATTGCCGGAAATCAGGAGGTGATTGCCAGGCCGTTATTGATAAGTGGAAGCAAGTTAGCGATAAGCAAAGTGCTGAAACCGATCAGAAGCTGAAGGATAACCCGCTGGAAGCCGTAGTTGTTGATAAAGAAGTGGCTCAGGGCGGTATTGATATGGCCGATCGCCCTGACTGGTTGAATGGCATTGGTGCCGATGTAATGAGCAGTGATGAGGCCAAAGCCTACGTTCAGCAGTGGAACGGCCGGGATCTGACGAAAATAGATCAAAATAGTCCTGAATGGATGAAGTATGCCGCGTTCGTATCTGATCCAGAAAATCAGGCTGCATTAGTATCACTGGGAATGTTAGGTAAAGATCTTGTACTGATAGCAAAAAATAGTTTTACAACTAAGTCATTATTTAATGAAATGACAGCTCAGGGTATTAAGTTTACACCTGAAAATGTTGTGAGTGCTGCAAAAGACAGTAGCGGCAAGATTATTTTTCTTGAAAAAGGTAGCTCCAAAGCAGGGCTGCAACATATTGTGGAAAGCCATGGTAGCCAATTTGCGCAAATAGGTGTATCAGAGGCGCGCATTCCTGATATAGTAATGAAAGCCGTCACTGATGGTAAAATAGTTGGTTATCAAGGCAATGGCACTGGCCGTCCAATTTATGAGACCATGATAAACGGTAAGAAATATAATATTGCTGTCACCGTAGGAAATAACGGGTATATCGTGGGAGCCAATTTACGAGGTTCAGTAAAATGAAAAAAATAAAATTAATGGCTGATTATCAGTGTCATCCATTGTGGGGAGTAGCTCCTGAAGAACTTGGTGATATATCACCTGAAAAATTGCCAATATCTTCAGGATTAAAAAGTAGTCTTGAAGAGTGGGCTAAGCGATATGATGCCATTCTCAATATCGATGATCCTGCATCATCGGGTTTTAAAAATAAGGAAGAAGAAAAGTTGTTTATTGACGATGGCTATAAATTAGCCCAACGTCTTCGTGAAGAACTAGGGAATGAATACGAAATAATTTATCAGTCTTGAATGATAAAATCCCGGCCACTGAGCCGGGATTTTATCTTTAACGAGTACTTACTGTGGAGCAGACACAGGCTGGACTGGATAAACTGGCTAAAGGTGACCTGCCTGAAGGTGATAACATCACAGAAGTGATTGTGGATGGCTATAAGTGTTGGTATAGCAACAACAGGCGCTTGGCTAGGTGGAAATTTTGGTAAATATGCACCTGGAGTCATCAATTCAATAACAGGAAAGGAAGTACCTGGTTTCACTTTTGATACCGTAGGTTCACTTGGAACAGAGTTTTTAGGTGGGTATACAAAAGAGTTACTAAATAAACCTGTGCAGAAAGATACATCTAAACAAGATAACGAAGGAAAAAATGATTTCATATATCAAACTATTAATTTACTCTTGCATTTTCTGCATATTGGTCTGTTTTATTTTAGGCGTTGGAGCTTCATTCATCGAACATATTAAAAACGGTTACTTTTTGATCCCCGAAGGACAGATAAAAAGAGCAATTGTTTTTGGATGCATTGCAGGGGTGGCTATTACGTTAGCAACTATAGTTTTTAATTTAATAGATAAATACAACTCGCGAAAATTACCTCCTTCAGATCCTGATTGATCTTCACAAAAAACCCGGCCGCCTGAGCCGCCGGGATTTTACTTTAAGGATCAGTCACGGCTTCGATTCAGGCAATCATAGCGGGGCTTCTCCCGCCGGATGACCGGCAGGTCACCGGTATTATTAAGCGCACCGGGGAACATCTTGATCCATAAGTCCATTTTCTTCTTGCTGAAATGAGCCGCGCTTAACCCTTCGGCACAACCGAACAACTCCCGGCTGTTCTGGGCGGTGATCACAATGCAATCTGGCATCACTCTGATTTTTATCGGCATACCCGGTGTAAATCCGGCCTGCGAAAGCCAGTCACCCTGGAGAGGGATATAGTCATGCCGCATACGGTCATAAAACTCCGTGCGGTTAAGCGGTTGTGATGACTCCGTTGTGGATCTATTCTGCAAGTGCTTAACGGATTTTTTACGTAACAGCTCGCAATTTTCGCCACTAGTTTCTGATTCATCAGATTCTATTTTGGCAATAGCACTTTCTGGCTTAAAATTCTGCTCAGCCATATTCAACTCCTGTTCAGTTGTCTGTGGTTAGCGGTAAAAAGGTGGTGGTACACCTTCTTACCGCGCTCTTTAAAAACCTTCCTGTTTATTCCATCCCTCAGTTATGACAAGAGAAGTTTTATCTGGCTTCATTATATCGCACTGAATAAAAACACAGTATATATTGCATAGACATTGTTGATTATTGCGAAGTGGATTCAGGGAATAATATAATTTCATGTAACGTTGCATTATTAATAAGGACACACCGTTTTTCTGCCATCAGTAGCGGCATTGATGGTATGCATCCCCTGCCCTCCATCAAGAATGGCGGACTGCCGAACACCTCCGCCCATACCCTGGACACAGTGGCGAGTCAGATGTACAGGCAACGAGGTGAACGGCAACACTAAAGGGCAGCGCTGAGCGAGAAGCGGACATTCGGAATACATAGTTTATCTCCTGAGAGTCCAGGAAATCGTCCGCCCTCTTCAGAGTGACATTATAAATATGGATAGAGAATAAAGTCAGGCGTTAAGCCCACCGTAACTCACCGGAAAAAGTCATCCACCGAATCGCTCCACTCATGGCCGGACACAGACCATACCTTGTTTATCGGGGGAGGAAATCCGCTTCTGCAGTACCCATTTTTCCCCACGAAATCGAACGCTCCATGCGGATATCCGTTGATAAGGAGCACGCACTTCTGACTGTCTTCTGACCAGCCGATTTTAACGTCAGAAGGAATGTGGCCGTCTGAAATATCCTCGACATTGTAGATATGTACTGCATCCTGAATCGGGTTTCCATCAACGGACTCATCGAGCGCGTAGAAATACCCGGTCTGGCCGTCGTCTTCAAATACGGCGGCCAGCATCCCCTCAGGAGCCAGGCTTTTTATCACCTGCGCTTCTCCAGTAATGAGCTGAGCCTGTATCGTCACTAAAATCGTCATACCGATGACTCTCCTTTCCCTGGTTGTTTGGTTAGGCTGCTTTCTAACTGACAAGCAATCTACCATAACATCCCGATCGCGAATCACACTTCCTCCCATACCATGTTATGGTTAAAAACTTTCATAACATGAGGATAGATGCATGGTAGTCAGAACATGGCACGGATGCGTACCGTTCAGGCATGCAGAAGGCTTTGCAAATCATCTGCAAAAGACAGGTGTTGAACATTCTGAAGGGACACCAGGAAATCTGGGAGCATATGTACGCAGAGAGACGCAGGGTGAATGGGAGCATTTCTTCCTGGCAACTTACTGGAAAGATCTTGATGCCGTGAAAGCATTCGCAGGCGAACAGTACCAGATTGCAGTCACCTATCCGGATGACGAGCAATTTGAGTTGCTATCTGATCCTTACGTTTTCCAACACAATGTCCAGACGGTATCACCTCTATAGTCATTCACTGGCCGCTGCCATGAGGCGGCCTTTTTCTCTTCTGAGTCTGCCCAGTTCTCATATTTAATTTAATAAAGAGTTCTTTGCAGTACCACCGCCAGCACCCTCAGACTGATAACAACCGTAATAATTGAATGCTTTTCAGCGCAGTGAAAAATAATATTGTTTTGAGCATTATCGGACTGGACCAGTAAGGTTTGAAATGAAAGGATCGTGTTTGTGCGGGGGTATTCCTCCGAAAGATGTGCTGACAGTTTTTCTGAGGGATTATAATCACTGACAGGAATGTTCTTCTGCTAATCGCTTAACTAGCGACTTAAATGGCCGATTTGAGCGAGTAGAGGAAATTCGAAATTGTTCTCACCGCCAGTTAATCTTGACCAGGTCTGGACCATACTCGAGCCAGGGTCATAAAAGGCTCACCGACGAAAACGGTGAGCCTGCTTGCTTATTAACGTATCACGCTAACATTTTCCAGTTTCACTGAACTTTCAGGTTTATCACCTACTTGCACAGAGACCGGGACAAATACGTTGAATTCTTGCAGCCAGGCGAGTTTATTACTGCTTCCCTGCTGCCCTTCATTCGTTTCATAACACTCAACTAATAGATACTTCCCACTAAACTCAGGTGCAATGCTATTCGCGTCCCCAGGACTAACACCACTCAGATATGCAGCTTCCGACTTTCGTTCTGTGCGCTAATTTTGCTGCGACGGATGATCGGCTGCAGGCTCGGCACCGCCTTCGGGGAATAGCCGCTGACGCAGCGTCAGCGTCTCAGTCGGGTTCCCTAACAGGCCGCGCTGTTTCAGCTCCGGGATCACCCAACGGGCAAAATCCTCAAAACAGCCTGGAGAAAGCCACTGCGCAAGATTAATGCCATCGGTATCGCTCTCTTGCAGCCACTGCGCCAACTGCCCGGCAACGCTGGCACCACTGCCGACAAAGGTCTTCTGCCGCCCTAGCCCCTGCTCAGGATGAAATACTTCGCGCAGCGTGCGGCTCGGTTGTCCATCCTCGCCGGCGACCATTTTCAGCAGCGAGCGGTTAGAGTTGGTCTGCTGCCATGCCAGCGGCGCATCCAGCGAATGGCCGGAAAGATCGACGCCGGTGCTGGCGCCATAATGGATCAACGCGCCCTGTAAATCATAGCGCGCGCTTCGTTCTGAATAGCGCTGCTGCGCTTCACTCTCGGTCTCTGCGGTAATGACCGTTACCGCGCTGATAAACTTAATTGCCCCCGGCGAGCGACCAAACTCCGCCGCCCGCGACTTAATGGCCGTGACCTGTCGACGGACGCCGCTGGCGTCCAGCCCGGCGACAAACACCACCTCCGCATGACGAGCAGCAAAATCAATGCCGCGTGGCGAGCCCCCGGCCTGAAAAATGACCGGCGTCCGCTGCGGGCTGGGTTCAGAGAGGTGCGCGTCCGGTACGGTAAACCAGCGCCCCTGATGGCGGATCGGGTGGACTTTGGCGGGGTCGGTATAAAGCCCCTCCCTCTTATCACGCTTCAGCGCCGCCCGCTCCCAGGAGTGCTGCCACAATTTGTAGCTAACTGTCAGAAACTCGTCGGCACGCTCGTAGCGTTCGTCATGATCGATCTGCTTTTCCAGTCCGAGATTGCGCGCCGCGCTCTCCAACTGTGAGGTTACGACGTTCCAGGCAATACGCCCATTGGTCAGGTGATCGAGAGTGGTAAATTTTCGCGCCAGCAGGTAAGGCTGCTCATAGGTAGTGGAGACGGTGATACCGAACCCCAGCCGCTTTGTCTGTGCCGCCATGGCGGAGACCAGCAGCAGCGGATCGATAAGCGGAGACTGGATGCCTTGCTTAAGCGAGGCCGCAGGGCTGCCCTGCCAGCTGTCAATCAGCCCCAGCGCATCGGCAATAAACAGGCAGTCAAAATCGTTCTCTTCCAGCAGCTTCGCCAGACCTACCCAGTACTCAATATCGGTATAACGATGGCTTTGGTCCTGCGGGTCGCGCCACATACCGTAGTTAATATGTGAAACCGCCGCCATCGTAAACCCGCTGAGAATAATGTTATTGCGCATGTCATTTACCGAAATAAAAAGAACTGACAATAAATAAAACCATTTTTATCGACAATTATTAAATCCGGCAAACCAAAGTCGAAAACCGCAAATTAAAAAAATAGAATATAAAATCACAAATGCGCATTTATGCTCTTTTTTTTCCAGTGCTAACATCGCCTTCAGACCTGATGGAAAGACAAAAAATTCAGGCAAATATTACAAAGACCTGCATTCAAAACTTGGACATCGCCATGAAAAACAAGAACTTTCCATCCGGGATATTATTATCTCGTCGTAAGCTATTACAGCTTACGGCTATTTCCACCACATTATTAATGGGATTAGGACTGCCCGGTTTGTCCTTTGCTGAGGATAGCGATGAGAAATCTCGTTATGGCAAAATCTTAATTATTGGTCAGGCTCTGGAACCGACGATTTACGATCCTAACCGACAGTATTCTTATGAAACCTACCGGGTTGATAAACATATTTATGAGTCGTTGGTCGCAGAAGATCTCTCCGTACCCGCGGCGCAGGGCACCCCGCCGATCGTCCCCGGACTGGCGACCCGCTGGGAAATCAATGATGATGCAACCGTCTTTACCTTCCATCTCCGCGAAGGGGTCAAGTTCCATGACGGTACGTCGTTTGACGCCGAAGCGGTGCGTTTTAACGTGCGCCGTTATACCGATCCACAGTTTGAATACTATGACGCCCGCTCACAGGCCACCATGGCTCAGGTCTATCACGATCTGAAAGCAATTGAGGTCGTTGATCCGCTTACCGTCCGCTACACCTTCAACCAGCCTTTCCCTGATTTCCTGCGTTTCTTGCCGCAGGGCAACTGGGTTTCCGGTATTTTCAGCCCGGAGGCGCTGAAAAAATGGGGTCAGGACGGGCTGGCGGAGCACCCTACCGGCACCGGCCCGTACCGCTTTGTGCTGCGGGTACGCAACGACCGCACCGAGCTGGTTCGCAACGACGACTGGTGGGGCAAAAAGCCGTATATGGAAAGGCTGATCTTCCGTCCAATTCTCGACGGCAGCACAGGCGTCAGCGCGCTGCAATCGGGCCAGGTGGATATCCTGTCACGTACCCCGACCGACGCGGTAGATCTGCTCTCACAAAGCGGCTATACGGTGCACGACAGCACAGAGGCCAACCAGCTGTTCCTCGGCTGGAACTTTGCCAATAAATATACCAGCCAGCTGGCGGTCCGTCAGGCGGTGATTAAGGCCATCAACCGCGAAGAGCTGGTGAAATCGCTGCTCAACGGCCACGCGGTGGCGAGCTACAGCATACTCAACCGTTCTAATGAAGCTTTTCTGGCCGAGCAGAAAGACTATGCCTACGACCCGGAAGGGGCGAAAAAGCTGCTGGCCGATGCGGGCTACCAGCCCGGCGAAGTGAGCTTCACCATCATCACTTACGACCAGAACCAGCCGGTTATCGAGTGGATCCAGCGCGATCTCAGCAAGGTCGGCATTACCGTGAAGGTCGTGTCGCAGGAGTGGATCACCTACAGCTCGCATCTGGCCAACCTCGCCGATGACACCGGGCTGTTCACCATGGAGTGGGGGCTGATTAGCCCGCAGTGGCTGAACGTGGCGTGGAAAAACTACGTGGTTTCGCGGGGCAAAGGCGAAAAGGTGATTACCGGCGTCGCGCCGCTGATTGCCGAGGCCAGCGTAACCATCGACCGTCAGAAAGCGTTGACCCTGTGGCACCAGGTCAACCAGCAGTTCCAGCAGCAGGCGGCGTTCGTCCCGCTGCTGGAGCTGAACCGCGTGTTTACCACATCGCCTGCCGTCCAGGGCTTTAACGTACCGGCGCAGAACTTCTACGACCTGACCCGCGTGTGGCTGAAATCATGATACGCATCGTACTGCTTCGGCTGGCGCAGGCCGTCCCGCTGCTGTTTCTGATCTCGCTGCTGGTGTTCCTGATTGCTAAGCTGGTACCCGGCGACCCGATCGCCAACGCGCTGGCCGGCCAGCTCTCCGCCGAAGCTATCGAGCAGATCCGTCACGTCTACGGGCTGGATAAACCGGCGGCGGTCCAGTACCTGCTGTGGCTGAAAAATCTGTTCAGCGGTGACTGGGGAACTTCGCTGACCCTGCGCGCGCCGGTGGTAGAGGTACTGAGTAGCGCCTTCGCCAATACCGCCATCCTTACCGGCGCCGCGGTGCTGATGTGCCTGATCCCCGGCGTGGCGGTCGGCGTGGCGTGCGGTCTGTGGCAGAACACCCGCCGTGACCGTCTGGTGATGCTGTTGGTGCAGCTCGGCCACAACGTCCCCATCTTTTGGCTGGCGGTATTTTTCATCTGGCTGTTCGCCGTCAAGCTGCGCTGGTTTCCGGTCTCCGGCATGTACGACATGCGCGGCGATCGCGGACTCGGCGATCTTCTGCACCATCTGTTTTTACCGGCGCTTTCGACGGCGCTGATCTCAATGCTGATCCTCGCTCGTCAGGTGCGTAACAGCGTAATTGGCATTATGAATGCCGACTACATCCGCACCTACCGTGCGCTAGGCTATCCCACCGCGCTGCTGCTATGGCGGCACCTCGGACGCAATCTTCTGGCGCCAATTGTCAGCATTACCGGGCTGCAAATCGGCTACCTGCTGAGCGGCGTCATTTTTATCGAGAAAATTTTCGCCTGGCCCGGCATTGGCACCCAGCTGTACAACGCCGCGGCTGGCCAGGACTACCCCACCATTCAGACCGGGGTGATGCTGATTGCCGCTTGCTTCCTCGCCGTCAACCTGCTCAGCGACATCCTGCAGGATTGGCTCGACCCGCGCCACCAGGGAGCCCGCTAATCATGACCACGACCCTGTTCCTGCGCCGGCTCTCCCGACACGGGCTGGCACTGTTCGGCCTGTTTATTTTGCTCACCGCGCTGCTGGTCTCTCTGCTGGCTCCGTGGCTTTCGCCATACGACCCGCTCGCTTCGTTTGACGGCCTGCGCCTGGCGCCGCCGGGAACGCCGGGTCATTTACTCGGCCTGGATAATCAGGGACGCGACGTACTGAGCCGAATCATCTGGGGCGGGCGTAGCCTGCTTACGGCTTCGGTGCTGCCGATTATCTTCGCCGCGCTGATTAGCCTCGCGCTCGGCATGCTGGCAGGTTTTCGCGCCTCGGCCTTTTCCGAACTGATTATGCGCAGTATGGACATGCTGTTCGCCTTCCCGATGGTGCTGTTGGCCATCGGCCTCTCAGCAGTGCTGGGCAGCGGCTATCCGACGCTCATCATCACCCTGATTTGCAGCGTCATTCCCTACCTCACCCGCGTGGTCTATCGGGATACTCGCGCCGAGGCGGCGAAAGAGTACGTCGAGGCGCTACGCGCCCAGGGGGCGTCGACCGTCGACATTCTGTTCCGTGAAATCCTGCCCAACGTGGCGACGCCGCTGCTGGTTTACACCACCTCGTTGCTCGGCGGCATGGTGGTATTTCTGGCCGGCCTCAGCTTCCTCGGCCTCGGCGTACAGCCACCGCAGGCGGACTGGGGACGCATGGTTGGCGAAGGCGCGCAGATGATGATCCTCGGTGCGCCGCACGTCGCTACCGCTCCAGCCCTGGCGATCGTGCTGCTGTCGTTGGCTTTTAACTGGCTGGGGGACGGCTTGCGCGATCTCCTTGACCCTTACCAATAAGGAGCGGCAACCATGAGCCTGCTGCAGATTGCCCACCTTAACGTGCTTTTTCACCGCCAGAACGTGCAGGCGGTGGACGATGTCTCCCTGACCGTTGCTCCCGGAGAAGTGCTGGCGCTTGCGGGCGAATCCGGTTCCGGAAAAAGCGTCACCGCCGCCGCCATTCTCGGCCTGCTGCCTGCGGGCCAGGCGACGGTCAACGGCAGCATCGCTTTTGACGGCCAGCCCTTGTTGCACCAATCCACCGCGCGGCTTAATCGTCTGCGCGGACACGATATTGCGATGGTGTTTCAGAACTCGCTTTCCACGCTAGACCCGTCATGGCGAGTGGGCAAGCAGCTGCAGCACAATCTGCGCCGCCTGCATCCGGCGCTGGGGCGGCGCGCTCTGCGTGATGAGGCGCTGACGTGGCTTACCCGGATGAAAATCCGTCAGCCGGAGCAGGTAATGGCGCTCTATCCGCACCAGCTTTCCGGCGGTATGCGCCAGCGCATCCTGATTGCCCTCGCCGCCATGTGCCGCCCGCGGCTGCTGATTGCCGATGAGCCCACCACCGCTCTGGACGCCACCGTGCAGCGCGAGGTGCTCCAGTTGCTCAAAGAGCTGTGCCAGCAGCAGCAGATGGCGCTGCTGATCATTACTCACGATTTCGGCGTGGTGGCCGCGTTAAGCGACCGCGTCGCAGTTATGCAGCACGGGCGCATCGTTGAGCAGGGGTCAACGGCTGACCTTATCGCCGCGCCGCAGCACCCGTATACCCAATCGCTGCTGGCGGCGGTACCGTGGCCGAACACCACGCCGGTGGCCGAATACCACGACGAAGACGCGCCGCTGCTGCAAACCCGCGGATTGGGAAAAGATTTCTGGCGCCGGGAGACGCGGGGATGGTGGCCGAAAAAGGTGGCCGTTACGGCGGTTAACGACGTCAGCCTGACCGTTCAGCGCGGCGAAATTGTCGGCATTATCGGCGAGTCCGGGTCCGGAAAATCCACCCTGGCGCGGCTGCTGGCGCAGCTGATCCCAGGCGATCGCGGCGAAATGCGCTTTGCTGGCGAGCTGGTGAGCAACAAGGATAAGGACAGCATCACTACTCTGCGTTGTCAGCTTCAGTGCGTCTTTCAGGACAGCCTGGCCTCATTCAACCCGCGTCTGACGCTGGAAGAGCAGCTGGTTCGCCCGCAGTTCCGTCTTGGCACGGTCGCACAGCGTCCGCAGGCGGTAGCGCGCGCCAGGTCCCTGTTTAGCGAAGTTGGGCTGGACGTCGCTCTGCTGCAGCGCTATCCGCACCAGCTCTCCGGCGGTCAGCGCCAGCGCGCCAATATTGCCCGCGCCCTGGCGGTAAATCCCCGCTTCCTGCTGCTCGACGAACCCACCTCCGCGCTGGATCTCACGGTACAGGCGCAGGTAATGGCGCTGCTCACTCGTATGCATCGCCAGCACGCCCTGACCTGCCTGTTTATCAGTCACAACCTGGCCCTGGTCGCGCAGTTTTGCCAGCGCATTGTGGTGATGGCCCGCGGCCAGATAGTGGACGATTTCCCGCGCCACGCGCTGTACGCCGCGGATCGTCATCCGATCACCCGGCAGCTGCTGGCCGCCAGCTACCTGCTGCCAACGGGCACGACGGACGCGGCATTAAAACGTTTTGCCTGACCCATTTTAATAAGGACGCACCATGACAACCGCAAAAAAACAGCTGTTATTCAACGGCTTTATGATGAACGTCGTCGGCCATGTCTCCGCCGGACTGTGGCGGCACCCCGATGACCGAGCCAGCGAATACACGACTCTCGACTACTGGCTGCACATTGCGCGCCTGCTCGATGAGGCCGGTTTTGACGCTATGTTTATCGCCGACGCGCTGGGGCAGATAGACGTCTACCAGGGCAAACCCGATGCCGCGCTGCGTACCGCCGCGCAGTCGCCGGTCAACGATCCGCTGCTGCTGGTCTCGGCGATGGCCGCCGCCACCCGACAGTTGGGGTTTGGCATCACCGTTTCAACCACCTACGAGCATCCGTATCTGCTGGCGCGCAAGTTCACCACGCTCGACCACCTGACCAAGGGGCGAGTGGCGTGGAACATCGTGACGTCGGTGCTGGAGTCCGCCGCGCGTAACCTCGGGCTGGAAAAACAGATGGACCACGACGAACGCTACGAGCGTGCGCAGGAGTTCCTTGAGGTGACCTACAAGCTGTGGGAAGGCTCGTGGGAAGACGATGCGGTACGCCGTGACCGCGAGGCGGGCGTCTATACCGACCCCGCCAAAGTCCACCCGATCCGCCATCAGGGGCGCTGGTTTACCGTGCCGGACGCGCACCTCTCTGAACCCAGCCCGCAGCGAACGCCGGTGCTGTTCCAGGCTGGCACCTCTGACCGGGGTCGTCTGTTTGCCGCACAGAATGCCGAAGTCGTGTTCCTCGGCGGCACCACGCCGCAGTCGATCGCGCAGAATATCGACAAAATTCGCACCCTGGCGCATGAACAGGGGCGCGGCGCCGAGGCAATTCGCTTTATCACCGCCATCAGCGTGGTGGTCGATGAGGACGATGCCAGGGCACACGCCAAATTCCAGGACTACCTCAACTACACCAGTCAGGAAGCGGCGCTGGCGCTGTTCTCTGCCTGGACGGGAGTGGACTGGTCCGGCTGGTCGCTGGACGAGCCGCTCAAATATATCGAAACCAACGCCAGCCGCTCGGCGCTGGCCGGGCTGACGCGCATTGACGCCGAGCGCCAGTGGACGGTGGGCGATATCAGTAACTACATCGGCATCGGCGGCATTCACCCGACGCTGGTGGGTAGCCCGCAGAGCGTCGCCGACCAGCTGGAAGCCTTTGCCGACGCCTCCGGGGTTGATGGCTTCAACCTCGCCTACGCCATCAGCCCCGGCAGTTTCGAAGATTTTGTCCGCTGGGTGGTGCCGGAACTTCAGGCGCGGGGACGCATGCGTCGGGCGGACGGTACGTCGCTCACCCTACGCGAACGCCTGCAGGGTCGCGGGCAGCAGCGGCTGCGCGACGATCACCCCGGCACCCGCTTTCGTCAACTAACAGATGGCTATCCTCAGGAGGTGCAATGAGTATCCATCTGCACTGGTACCTGCCGACCAATGGCGACAGCCGGGGGATCGTCGGCGCAGGCGATGACTCTCAGCACATCAGCGGCATCAGCGGCCAGTTCCGCCCCGCCACCCTCGATTATCTGATCGATATTGCCCGCAGCGCAGAGCGCCTGGGCTTTGAAGGCGTACTGACACCGACCGGCAGCTGGTGCGAAGACGCATGGCTCAGCACCATGGCTATTAGCCAACACACCGAGCGGCTGAAGTTTATCGTTGCCTTCCGTCCGGGTTTTATTTCGCCAACGCTGGCCGCTCATCAGGCGGCAAGCTTCCAGCGGCTGACCGAGGGACGGTTGATGATCAATATCGTCACCGGCGGCGATCCGGTTGAGCAGCGCCGCTACGGCGACCGGCTGGATCACGACCAGCGCTACGCCCGCAGCGGCGAGTTTATCGCCGCGTTTAAAGGCGTTAGTCACGCCAGGAACAGCGGCCAGCCGTTCGATTTTCACGGCGAGCACTATCAGCTTGAGCAGGCCACCCTGCTACCCTCGCCGTGGTCAGTGCCGCCGGTGTTCTTCGGCGGTTCCAGCCCGGCAGCCCAGCAGGTTGCCGCCGCGCAGGCCGACACCTGGATTAGCTGGGGCGAACCTCCCGAACAGGTCGCTCAGCAGCTGGCGACGGTGCGCGCGCTGGCCGCCGCCCAAGGGCGTACGCCGAGCTTCGGCATCCGCTTTCACGTCATCAGCCGCGACAGCGAAGAAGAGGCCTGGCGTGAGGCCGCCCGCCTGCTGCTCGGCATAACCCCGGAGCGCATTCAAAGCGCCCAGCTGCTTTTGGGGCGCACCGAATCCGTCGGGCAAAAGCGCATGAGTGCTCTGCTTGACGATATTCAGGCCGAGAAGGTAACGCCGGAAAACGTCCGTCTGCTGGAGATCGCCCCTAACATCTGGAGCGGCTACGCGCTGGTGCGCGGCGGCGTAGGTACCGCCATCGTCGGCAGCCACCAGCAGGTCGCGGAGAAGATCCAGGCCTTCCACGCGCTGGGCATTGAACACTTTATTTTATCCGGTCAGCCGCATCTTGAAGAAGCTTACTGGTTTGCCGAGGGCGCAGGTGCCCTGCTACGCCGCAGCGGACTGCTGCACTCACCACACCAACCATAAAAAAACATCGCCCCTAAGAGAGGAACTATGAGCCATGCTCAGGACATTTATGCAGGACTTAACCACCAGGAATTCGTCCACTGGAAAGTAGTGGCTCAGGAAGTCGCGGACCGTCTCTATGCCACCTTGCTGGAGCGCGATCGCGCCAATAAACATCCGTTTGAAGAGATAGACTGGCTGCGTCAGAGCGGCCTGCTCAAGCTGGCGGTGCCGAAGTCGCTGGGCGGTGGAGGGGCGAATCTGGTGCAGGCGCTGGAGATTGGCCGCATTATCTCTGCTGCCGACGGCTCGATCGGCCAGCTGATCACCTACCACTACTCCAACGGTGTCTGGAGCTACATTCTCGGCAACCGCGAGCAGTGGGAGTTTATCGCCCGCGGCGTCGCCAACGAAGGCTGGTTCCAGTCGAGCATCAGCAACCCGCGTGACCCGCGCCTGAAGCTGGAATGGGACGGTAACGATCTCTACGTCACCGGGCGTCGCACTTTTGCCACTGGCGCTGCCGTTTCGCAGGTAATGACCATCGCTGTATGGATAGAGGATCGGCTGGTGCAGTACCAGGTTACCGCCGATCGGCCGGGGATCGTCTTTAACGATGACTGGGACAACCTCGGCCAGCGCCTGACCGCCAGCGGTACGCTGGAATTCAACCGCGTGCGTCTTCAGGAGAAAGATCGCCTCACCGGGCTGGAGGAGAAGCCGGAGAGCGCGCTGCTGCGCAACGCCCTGCGCAACCAGTTCAGCCAGTTGATTTTTGTCCACTTCTACCTCGGCATTGCCGAAGGCGCGCTGAAGCAGGCCGCCGCCTATTTCCGTGACACCGTACGCCCGTGGCCGGAGTCCGGCGTGGAGAGCGCGCTGGAAGACCCGTATCACCGGCTGAAAGCGGGCGAGCTCTCCTCCGATCTCGCCGCCGGGATCGCGCTGGCGGAAAAAACCGCGCACGCCTTCCAGGATGCCTTCCATGCCGGCGACGATCTCACCGAAACCCAATGGGGCGAACTGGCGCTGCTAACCGACCAGGCCAAGGTCATAGCCAACAACGTGGCGCTAAAAATCAGCAACGAGATCTTTGAGCTGACCGGCGGGCGATCCACCAGCAATCAGTACGGGCTGGACGTTTTCTGGCGTAACGTGCGTACCCACACGCTGCACGATCCGGTGACCTATCGTACGCGAGAAGTGGGCGACTACGTGCTGAGCGGCAAGCTGCCGACGCCGCGCGTCTACTCGCCGCCGAAACGCTAAGGAAGCGACGATGCCGGAGATTCGGATTATCTATGACCCCGCCGAGCTGCTCGCTGCCGCGACGCTGTTTCGCCAGGCGATGTTCGGCCTCCCCGGGGGCGTCACGCCGGTGGAGGCGTGGGCCGAACGCTACGTGGTGCCGGGGCGCGTTTATACCGCTTCGTTCGACGGCCAATTAGCGGGCACCAGCAACAGTTTCCCCGGCGAACTGACTCTGCCGGGCGGCCAGCGAGTGCCGCATGCCGCCGTCACCCACGTCGGCGTCCTGCCCCACTTCAGCCGTCGCGGCGTGCTGCGGGCGCTATTCAGCCAACAGCTGGCCGATCTTTACCAGCAGGGGGTAGCCGTCGCCACGCTGCGCGCTTCGCAGGGCACCATTTACGGGCGCTTCGGCTACGGTATCGCCACGGCTATTCAGGATCTTAGAGTTGACAAACGCGAGCTGTCATCGCTGCCCGCCGCCGAAGGTGATATTCGCCTGCTGCCTCACGCCGACGCCTGGGAGGCGCAACAAACCGTCGTGACGCGCTACCCGCAGCGCCACGCCGGCACGCTGACCCGCTGGCCGCAGTGGTGGGCGCTCCAGCAGCATCGTCTGGCGCACAGCAGCCTGAACCATTATGTGGCGCTGGCGCTCAAAGATGGCGAGCCTCAGGGCTTTGTGCGTTATCACGCCAGGCCCGACGACAACTGGTTGTACAGCGCTGAGCGCACGCTGGTGGTTGACGATCTGCACGCCGCTGACCCGCAGATAGCCGCGCAGCTGTTCGGCTATCTGCTGCAGCTTGATATCGCGCGCTATATCGAACTGCCGCACCGCCCGGTGGATGACGCCCTGCCGCTGCTGCTGGCAAATCCTCGCGCGGTGCAGCAAGTCAGGCGCGTCGACGAAAGCTGGCTGCGAATCCTCAACGTCGAGCGGACGTTTAACGCCCGAGCCCTTGGCGACGGCGAGGCGCTCACGCTGGCGATTGATGACCCTCTGATTGAGGCAAACCGCGGCGTCTGGCGGCTATCGTCTGGCGGCATTCAGCGCAGCGCCGGCCAACCGGATATCTCGCTTGGTATCGATGCGCTTGCCATGCTGCTGCTCGGCGAATACACCGCTCACCAGCTCGTGGCCGCACGCCGTATTCAGCCTCACCATTCGCAGTCCACCGCGCGTTTGACGCGCTTGCTGGCCTGTCATGAACATCCCTGGTCGGGGATTTTCTTCTAACTTTTTCTGGAGATTTTTTGATGCACAGCATTCGTTGGCCCCTGATGGGCCAGGCCCTTTTTGTTGCCTTCATCACTAGCGCAATGGTTCCGGCGTTTGCCGAAGAGGCTGCGCCACAGCCCGGTGGCACGCTGAAGATTGCCTCATTACAGCCGGATCTTGACGCCTTCGATCCGCTGACCGGCTACTCGGTTGACTCGTGGGAGATCCTGCGGGCGGTCACCCGCCAGCTGGTCACCTACCCCGGCTCGACCAGCAGCCTGAAGGATGACACCACGCTGGTTGGCGATCTGGCAAAATCATGGGACGTCAGCGCCGATGGCAAAACTTACACCTTCCACCTGCGCGACGGTATTCGCTTCGCCGGGCCGACGACGCGGCCCATTGTGGCAAAAGACTTCGTCTACGCTATCAAGCGTTTCTGCGATCCCAACAAGCAGGTGGCGGCGGTGAACTACTTTAACCTCGCTTTCTCCGGGTTTGCCGATTACTGCCAGGCGTTCAGTAAAGTCGCTACCGGCGATCTTGCCGCCAGCAAGGCGTTCATTGACGGCCACGAGATTGCAGGCGTCAGCGCGCCAGACGACAAAACGCTGGTACTGCGCTCCGACAGCAAAAACTACGACTTCCTCAACATTCTGTCGATGAACTTCGTCACCCCGCTGCCGGAAGAGGTCGCTTCGCGCTACTTCCCGGACTCACAGGAGTTTCGCAAAAACTTTCCGTCCAGCGGGCCGTATGAAGTCGCCAGCTACGCCAGCGGCCAGAAGCTGGTATTAAGCAAAGTGAAAGACTACAACCACGCGGAAGACCCGGCGCGTAAAGCCTGGGTTGACGCCATCGAGGTGAGTTTTACCGGCAACAACGAAGACAGCGTGATGCAGCGTATTCAGGCGGGCGATGCGGATCTGTCGCTGTACCTTGACGTACCGCCGCAGGCCGCGGTTCGTCAGTATCTGCTGAAAAAGAGCCCGTATCTGCACGCCGCCAACAGCGGTGCGGCGAACTTCATCGCCATTAACGCTCAGCCGCAGGCGAAGAGCGCCGGCGCAACAGCCCTGCGCGACCTGCGCGTGCGCCAGGCGTTGGCCTACGCGGTGAACAAGTCGCACCTGGTGCAGGCGCAGGGTGGGAAAATCGCCGCGCTGCCGCTGGGGCAGATTATCACCAGCACCCTGCTCGGCCATGAGCCGTTCGATCCGTACGCCACCACGGACAGTAAAGGCGACCCGGAAAAAGCCAAAGCGCTGCTGAAAGAGGCCGGACTGGCGGATGGGCTGACGTTGGATCTGGTCTATCGCGCCAATAACCAGTTCAGCACCCTGGCGGTGATCCTCAAAGAAGATCTGGCCCGCTCGGGGATTCGCCTGAACCTGATCCCGGTGCCGCCGCCGCAGTTTATGTCGTATTTACAAAGCCCGGAAAACCGCTGGGATCTTGCACTCGGTCAGACCTCCCCTGACTGGCAAGGTCCGGCGACGCGCATGCTGCTCGGAGGCTGGCTGAATTCAGATGCCTCGCCATGCGGGCGCGGCAACGTCTACGCCATCTGCTACAGCAACGACAAGCTGAACCAGTTAGCGAAGCAGGCCTACAGCTCGGACAACCCTGGCCCTATCTGGCAGGAAGCTGACCGCCTGGTCTCCGCTGACCTGCCGTGGATCCCGCTGTTTGAGAAACGCCGCATTGCGGTGACGTCTGAGCGCGTCACAAACTGGACGTGGTCTTCGCTGGCGACCCAGGCCGATATCACCAATATTGCGCTGAAGCCTTAAGGGGGCGTCATGCCATTACTCAATGTACGCGACTTAACAATTGGCCTTGACCCGCGTAGTACGCTGGTCAAAGGCGTCAGTTTTCACGTCGAGCCGGGAGAAACGCTGGCGGTAGTGGGCGAGTCAGGGTCGGGGAAAAGCCTGAGCCTGCTGGCGGTGCTTGGCCTGTTACCGACACAGATGCGCGTGCAGGGAGAGATTGTCTTTAACGACCAGCCGCTGCACGCCTTTACGGCGAATCAAAAGCGCCAACTGCGCGGCGCGCAGATAGGCTACGTGTCGCAGGACCCTCTAAGCAATCTGCACCCGCTGAAAAGCGTCGGGCGGCAAATCGAGGAGGCGATCCTCGCTCACCGGCGCGTGGGGCGTAAGGCCCTACGCACGCAGGTGCTATCGCTGCTGGCGGAGGTGGGCATTGCGGATGCCGCCCGCCGCTATCACGAGCGTCCGGCGAAGTTCTCCGGCGGCCAGCGCCAGCGGGTGATGATCGCCATCGCCATTGCGTTGAATCCGTCGCTGATTATCGCAGATGAGCCAACTACCGCGCTGGACGCCACCGTCCAGGCCTCAATTCTGCGCCTGTTGAAGCGGCTCCAGCGCCAGCATGGCTGCGCGCTGGTGTTTATCAGCCACAACCTACGGGTGGTGGCTGATATTGCCGACAGGATCGTGGTAATGCAGCACGGCCAGGTTGTCGAACAGGGTGCAGCACGCGCCCTTTTCGACGCGCCGCAGCATGACTATACCCGCTCACTGCTGCAGGCGGGCTGGCATCCGCGCGCCCCGTCTCCCTTCCGTTACGACGAGGCGACGCCGCTGCTGGAGGTGAGTCAGGTTTCGCGCAGCTTTGTCAGACCCTCGCGGCTCTGGCCGGGAAAAGCGGCCGCGCCGGTATTGGATGGCATCAGTTTTAGTCTGCATGAGGGGGAGATTCTCGGCCTGGTCGGCGAGTCCGGCTCCGGGAAGAGCACGCTGGGGCGCATCGTCGTCGGACTGGACCGCCCGGACGGCGGCACGCTGACGCTGGCGGGCCAGCCGTGGAAGGAGCCGGGTAGCCATCACCCGGAACGCCACGCGGTGCAGATGGTGTTTCAGGATCCCTACAGCAGCCTCAATCCACGGCGGCGCGTTGACGACACGCTGGCTCAACCGCTGCAGCTAACCGCCCTACGCGAACGCGGCCAGCCGCTGTCGCCGCTGGCGCTCAGGGCGGCTATCGACGATCTGCTGGCGCAGGTGGAGCTGCCCGCTTTAGCGGCCTCGCGCTACCCGTCGCAGCTGTCCGGCGGCCAGCGCCAGCGGGTGGTTATTGCCCGTGCGCTGGCGATGAAACCGAAGCTTATCGTCGCCGACGAGGCGGTGTCGGCGCTGGATATCACCACCCAGCACCGCATCATTCAGCTGTTTATCCGACTGCGTAGCCGCTATGGCCTGTCACTTCTGTTTATTTCGCACGACCTCGATGCGGTGGCGGCGCTGTGCGACCGCGTATTGGTACTGCAGGCAGGGCACATTATCGAACAGGGCAGCACCGAGCAGATCTTCCAGCGGCCCCAGCACGCATGGACGCGCCTGCTGCTTGCGGCCATTCCCGGCACCGGCCATCGTTTTAGCGAGGAGGTAGTCTATGAGTCAGCCGCTGCTTTCTGAGCCGTTCGCCCTCCCGCCTGTGACGTTCTGGCAGAGGCTGTGGCGGGAACCGAGCGCCCGTCGTGGACTGGTGATTGTGGCGCTGATGGTACTTGCGGCGCTAGCTGCGCCAATGGTCGCCGCATGGCTAGGTCATAGCGAAACCGGGCAGTTCCGTGATAGCGCGCTGTCGGATATGGGCCTTCCCGTAGGGCCGAGTGCAGCGTTTCCGCTCGGCGCGGATGATAACGGTCGCGACGTGCTGGTGCGCACCCTGTACGGCACCCGCATTTCGCTGCTGATCGCCGTCCCCGCCACCACTCTGGCAATGCTGATTGGCCTGTTCGTCGGGCTGTTTGGCGGCTATCGCGGCGGGCGCATTGACGCGCTGTGTCAACAGCTGATCAATCTGGTACTTTCGTTTCCGTTCGTGGTCACGGCGCTCAGCCTGCTGGCGCTGAATCAAGGCGGCGAGAGCGGTCCGCGCGTCGACCCTGTGTGGGTCGTGATCTTTGTGATTACCTTCTTCTCCTGGGGCTACTTTGCGCGCCTGAGCCGAGGGCTGGTGCTGGATCTGCGCCAGCAGGAGTTCGTGGCTGCCGCGGTGCTGATGGGTGAAAGCCAGTGGCGCATTTTGTGGCGCGATATCATTCCCGGCGTGTTGCCGACGATGGGCGTGTACTGGGCCATCCAACTACCTACCAACATCATCGCTGAAGCCACCCTTTCCTTCCTTGGCGTAGGCATTCCCGCACCCGCCGCAAGCCTTGGCAATATGATTGCCGACGTGCAGCGTTCGGCGATGTATCAGGTACAGCCGTGGTTTCTGGCTGCACCCGCGCTGGCGCTGTTTTTCATCGTACTCGGTTTTAACTGCCTCAGTAGCGGCCTGCGTGACGTACTGGACCCTCATCTGGAGCGACGATAGTCATGACTTTTTCCACTCTGTTTAACACGCTGCTGCGTAGCGCCCTGACGCTGCTGCTGGTGCTGATCGTCGCCTTTTTACTCACCCGTATCGCCTATCAGGATCCGGCGGTGATGCTGGCGCCGCGAAACGCCACGCCAGAGGCCGTTGAGGCTATAGCCCGGGCGCTGCACCTCAACGATCCCTGGTATCAGCAGCTGCGCTATTTCCTGCTGCGTGGCCCGGAGATCCAGGGCGCGCCGGTGGGCATGCTGCACTGGCCGCCAGCGCTGGGCTACTCGTTCCGTTTCCAGACGCCGGTCACCCAGCTGATTTTGGAGAAGGTGCCGGTTACGCTGTCGCTGGCGCTGGGGGCGCTGGTTATCTGGACGGTGGTGTCGCTGCTCACCGGCGTGCTGGCGGCACGCTACCGCGACCGCTTTGTCGACCGCCTGCTGGCGTTCTTCGCCTACGTCGCGCTGTCGCTACCCACCTTCCTGAGCGGGATGCTGATTATCTTCTTCCTGTTTTATCAGCTGTCGCTGTATAACATAAACTGGTTTCCTGCTGGCGGCTATGTGGCCCTGCGCGATGACCCGTGGCAGTGGGCGCGGCATCTGGCGCTGCCGTGGCTGACGCTGACGCTGGCTGAAACAGCTATTTTTCAACGCGTGTTGCGCAGCAGTATGCTCGACGTGCTGCACAAGGACTATATCCGTACCGCGCGGGCAAAAGGGGTGCGCGAGTGGCGGGTATACTTCGATCACGCGTTAAAGCCAGCGCTTAGCCCGGTATTGATGCTCACCGGGCTGGAGCTGGCGGCGATTATGGGCGGCGCAATTGTCACCGAGAAGATGTTCGGCCTCGACGGCGTCGGACGGCTGGCGATTGATGCGGCGCTGGACGGCGATTTCCCGGTAGTGATTGGCACCACCATTTTCGCCGCCTGCGTGTTTATTGTCTCTAACCTGTTGACCGATCTTTTTCACCGCCTGTTTTTACGGAGTCAATGAAGGTGTAAGCACCCCGTATCTATACCTGGTGGCGATGGACCGGCACGATGGCGCAGAAAACCAGCGGAAAGAAATCTCGGTGAAAGGGTATGCGCGCTCAGGCATGGGGAAGAGTCATTAATATTTCGAGCCTGGCAGCGCTGATGCCGCCGGACAAGAGGCCAGATTATGCTGCGGCGAAGGCCGGGAGATTACATAACGTTATTCCTGTTCGGGGCGGTTGCAAACGGTGAATACCGTTTCACCCGGCACCATTCATAGCTCCAGCCTGGATAAAGCCTTTCGTCAAACGGCTAAAAATATCGGGCTGGCTTACGATGCGCGGTGGGAAGACATTGACCGGTCGGTGCTTCCCATGTTCGCCCAGGTTCCGATGGGCCGCGTTGGTGGCATGTGGCCCGGACTCTAAAGGCGCAGCGGGTCGTAGCCCCGCTCAGCTGTTCAATGACATCGGCTTACTCCCCCCAGGAGGCAGGCCAAATAACCGACGCACCCAGTTCAGAAACGCGCCGTAAGGCCTGCCCAGACAAAGCATCATCAGCGCGGCGCCGAGAGTGCCTCGAATCAGCCCGCTTCCCGAGGCGCCGCTGAAGGCAATGATCAGCGCATAGATCGGCACCTGGAAACTGACCAGGGCCGCGCTGTCCCATAGCAGCTGAGACACCCGCCCAGGGCCGGCGCGCAGCATCAGCCAATCCCGCCAGATGCCGTAGGGTCTTGCGACCGGAACCATCAGGGCCGCTCCCAGAAGACGGGCGTGGAGAACCTGCTCCCACGTCATACCGGCTATCACCCGTTCGTTAATAATGCCGGTTGTCGTGAAGAAGAGGATCAGCGCAGCGGTATCTGCAATAAATGCGGTCCGACGCATCGACCGTTCCGGGGGTTGAGGCAAATTACATTTCCTGTCGTGGTGGGGGGATTAAACGCCTTCTCATTCACCGAGAAGCTTAAAACTATAGCATACGGGCATTTTGCAGGACCGCGGCCGCACGCAGGTGCGATATCCGCCGCCGCTCATTGCGGCGGCCCTGACCTCCCGCCGTAACCGAAACCATTTACCTGCCGCTCCCCCCGGATTACAGGCCTGTTAATACTTAGACGCGCATGCTGAAACCCATTTAAGATAATCAACCGCATGCTAAGCGCACGCCTCGCCACTGTCCGCACGGACAAGATGCCGCACTCTGCAATGTGCAAAAAAAGATAACAAGCGCCCGTTACGGGCTGCTCACCAGGCCGGTACCACGATGCTGGCCGGAATATTGGCTTTGAATGGGATAAGACTATGGGTTCACTGGTATCCGCAGCGGACGATTCGCTGCTGCGGCACAGGTCGTTCGTCACTTTTTGGCTGGCGCGCACCTGTTCATCGTTTGGCTTTCAGATGTTTTCGGTTGCCGTTAGCTGGCAAATTTACGCCATCACCCACAGCGCGATGGCGCTGGGGATGATCGGTCTGATGCAGTTCCTCCCCTCAGTGCTGCTGGCCCTGCCCGCCGGACACCTCGCGGATCAGTTCGATCGCCGGCGCATTGTGCTGTTAGGCCAGCTCATCGAATGGGCGGCCTTACTCGGGCTGGTGGCACTGACGCTGCTGCACTGGGCGGACAAAGTTGAGATTTGGGGGCTGGTCTTCTTAATCTCGGTGGCAAAAGCGCTGGAGTGGCCGGCGATCACCTCGATGCTGCCGGCGCTGGTGCCGCCGCCGATCCTCGCCCGCGCGATGGCGGCCAGCTCCGTCGGAGGACAGGCGGCGGTGATCGTCGGCCCAACCCTGGGCGGCCTGCTGTACGTGGCGGGTCCGGAAGTGGTGTACGGCGTCTCCGCCCTGTTCTATCTGTTCTCGATTGTGCTGGTGAGCCGGCTGCGCTACGAGCGGCCGCCGCAAACCCGCCTGCCGATGAACCTCAAGAACCTGTTTGCCGGCGTGCATTTTATCCGCGAGAGAAAAGACGTGCTGGGGGTGATCTCGCTCGATCTGTTTGCCGTGCTCCTCGGCGGGGCGACGGCGCTGCTGCCGATCTTCGCCCAGGATATTTTGCACACCGGCCCCTGGGGGCTGGGGATGCTGCGCGGTGCGCCATCGGTCGGCGCGCTGCTGGTGGGCGTCTGGCTCAGCCGCAACAAGCTGGAGAAGAACGTGGGCCTGATCATGTTCGCCTCGGTGGCCGGCTTTGGCCTGGCGACGCTGCTGTTTGCGCTCTCGACAAAGCTGTGGCTCTCCCTGCTGGCGCTGGCCGCGCTGGGCGGGTTCGATATGGTGAGCATGGTCATTCGCGGCGCGCTGGTGCAGCTGGATACGCCGGATGATATGCGCGGCCGGGTGAACGCGGTGAACGCCATCTTCATCAATACCTCAAACCAGCTTGGCGAGTTTGAATCCGGCCTGCTGGCGGCGTGGATGGGCGCCGTACCGGCCGCGGCGCTTGGCGGGATTGGCACGCTGGTGGTGGTGGCGGTATGGATGACCATTTTCCCGCATCTGCGTAAAAGGCAGAAGCTGGAAAATGAAGGCACCCGCTGATAGCAGAAACAAAGCCTGGAGATGCGGCGTACTTTATGCGCGAAGCCGGAAACGTGCTGCTGAAATAATATTGACGGGCACGGCTCCGGCAAAAAATTATGGCTAAGCTCTTTCTCAACGAAATAAGCGCCAAAAAATAGATCCCGGATGCGAGGAGCGCGCCTGCGTTCATCCCTGAAATTTAGCGCCGGCGAAAGCCGGCGTATTTATATCAGGCGCGGATATCATCGTATTCGCGGGTATTATCAAACTCATGTTTAGCAAACGGACATAGCGGGATAATTTTACGCTGCTCGCCGCGCATTTTTTCCACCACCTTCGCCACCAGCCGTTTACCTACGCCCTGCCCTTTCAGGCTCGCGTCCACGTCGGTATGTTCAATAATGCTGAGATGCTCCCCGGTGGGCACAAAAACAATTTCGGCAACCTGATTGCCCTCGGCGTCATTGACGTAAAACTTGTTGTGACCTTCCAGTATTTCCATCACTTCCTCACTTATTTTTGGCGATACTTCAGGGCGCCGCTCGGGCAGGTATCAATGACGCGCACGACCGTGGCGACATCCACCTCATCCGGCACGATCCACGGCTTACGTTTCAGATTGAAGAGCTTCGCGCTACCGCGTACGCAATTCCCCGAATGCTGGCAAATTTCCGTATTGAAGTAGACATCGATTTTCTCTCCCCTGTAGGCGCGAAACCCCGCGTCCAGTAGCTGCTTATCCATGACATTGCCCCATTATTTTTATTGTTCAGATCCTAAGCATAGTCCTGGCGGGAGGCGCTGACTACGGGCAGCAACAGAAACCCTCCGCCCCTATTTCGCCGGCCCCGGCGCCATTAATGCAAAATAAATGCGTTGATATTCACCAGTTTTGTAAAACCGAGCCTCAACCGGAGGCAGAAATATAGGCCTTGAGTCTTCCTGATTGCTCGCAGGGGGATTAAACTCATTCCACAATGATATGAGCGCGCAGGTACCCTCCCTTGAATCGTATAGTGAAGCTGGCCCCTCCGGCACTATTATTAACCTCGCCTTTAATTTCCGGCTGCTCTTTATCGCCGGCGATTCCGGTATTAGGCGCCGCATTTCCAGGCTGGTTCTTCTGTTTATTGGGCGGCGTATTTTTACTCATTCCCTGCCATATCCTGATCGTCCGCCGGGGCTGGCAGTCGCGATTTTCGCCGCTGGTCTTCAGCTACCTGGCGCTGATGTTCCTGTTCGCCACGATCCTGTGGTTCCTTTTCTTTGTTAACTAAGCCGCTATGACAAACTCCAGCCCAAGCGTATTACGGAAAAAGTGGCCCCTGCTGGCCCTCGTCCTCGCCGCGATCGTGGCGCTTATTGTGGTTATCTGGCAGCTCCAGACCTCGCCGGCCACCAACGACGCCTACGTCTATACCGACACCATTGACGTGGTGCCGGAAGTGAGCGGGCGGATCGTCGAGATGCCGATCCGCGACAATCAGCGGGTGAAAAAAGGCGATCTGCTGTTCCGCATCGATCCGCGCCCCTACCAGGCGATGCTCGACGATGCCAAAGCCCGGCTGACGACCCTCGATGCGCAAATCATGCTGACCCAGCGCACGATTAAGGCCCAGGAGTACAACGCCCGGTCGGTGGCCGCCGCCGTAGAGCGCGCCAGGGCGCTGGTTAAGCAGACCACCTCTTCCCGCACCCGCCTTGAGCCGCTGGTGCCGCAGGGCTTTGCCTCGCAGGAAGATCTCGACCAGGCGAGAACCGCGGAAAAGGCCGCCCGCGCCGAACTGGAGGCGACGCTGCTGCAGGCGAAGCAGGCCTCCGCCGCCGTCTCCGGCGTAGACGCGATGGTTGCCCAGCGGGCGGGGATTCTGGCGCAGATTGCGCTGGCGGAACTGCACCTTGAATTTACCGAAGTCCATGCCCCCTTCAACGGCGTGGTGGTGGCGCTGAAAACCACCGTCGGCCAGTACGCCTCGGCGCTCAAGCCGGTATTTACCTTAATGGATGACGACCGCTGGTACGTGATCGCCAACTTCCGCGAAACCGATCTTAAAAACGTCCGCCCCGGCGTTCCGGCGCGGGTCACCGTCATGACCAACCACGACAGATCCTTCGCCGGGGTGGTGGACTCCGTGGGCTCCGGGGTGCTGCCCGAGGGCGGGAGCGTGATTGAAGGCCTGCCGATTATTCAGAAGAGCATCAACTGGGTCCACGTTTCCCAGCGCTTCCCGGTGAAGATCGCCGTCAAAGATCCCGACCCTGAACTGTTCCGCATGGGCGCCTCCGCCAGCGCCGTGCTTCAGCCGCAGTAAGGGGAAGGCATGCAAAACATGTGGTCATTTCTGAGCCGGGAACTCCGCGATGTGCCGGGCCGGGCCAACTATACCCTGCGCCTGACGCTAAGCTGCGCGGTGCTGATCGTCCTGTTTATGACCCTGCAGATCCCCTTTCTGGCCGTCGCGCTGATCGTGGTGTTTTACGTCAGCCAGCCTAACGTGCTGATGATCAAGCTGGTGAGCGTGGTGTTTTTTATCACCGTCAGCGTGGCGCTGGGCAGCGTGCTGCTGATCATCAAATGGACCTATGATTATCCGCTGATCCGCCTGGTGGCCTCGGTATTCCTGTTTTTCGGCGCGATCTACCTGATGCGGGTGCTGGGCAAGCTGGGGATGGCCTTCTTCGTGGTGGCGCTGGTGGTTATCTACGCGCAAACCTTCCCGTCGATGACCAGCCAGAGCGAGGTTCTGGTGCGCCTGCTGCTGTGGCTGTGGGTGGTTATTAATACCGCCATTGTGGTCACGCTGCTGGTTAACGCCTGTTTTCAGCAGGCGTTTCCCGGCTACCAGCTCAAGGCGCGGATCGTCGTGCTGCTGCGCCAGGTTGCGCAGCTCCTCGTTCAGCCGGGGCCGCTGAAAAACCAGCCGACGTTTAAAGAGATCGCCGAAAACTTTGCCCAGCTAAACTCGCTCTATAAGCAGGCCACCCGCTCCAGTCCGGAGATTGCCGCCGACCCGCAGGGGTGGCAATCGCTGATGGCCGCCGCGCTGCATTGCTATCACCTTGCCGCGCTGCTTCAGCCGGGAGATGACCATCCCGCGGAGCGCCAGCAGCTCTCCGCCGCGCTCTCGGCGCTGGCCGGGAACCTGCACCCCGACGCGCTGCCCGCGCAGCCGGAGATCGTCGCCCAGGATACCGCCAACGGCGTGATCCTGCAGGAGATGGCCGCCACCCTGGGCAAGCTGGCCCGCGGCGAAGCGGTTGCGCTACCGGCCGGGGAAGAGGAAAAAGCCCCGCTGCTGCTGCCCGATGCCTGGAGCAATCCGGCCTACCTGCACTTCGCCCTCAAAACGCTGCTGGCGACCCTGCTGTGCTACGTTTTTTATACCGCCGCCGACTGGCAGGGTATTCATACTATTATGCTGAGCTGCGTGATTGTCGCCCAGCCGGGGCTAGGGGCGACCCTGCAGAAGACCTGGCTGCGCATCGGCGGCGCCCTGCTCGCGACCCTGCTGGCGCTGCTGCTGATCGTCTACGTTCAGCCGCATACCGAGTCTATCGTCGGGCTGCTGGGGATGACTCTACCGGTGATGGCGCTGTCGGCCTGGATCGCGGCCGGCTCGGAGCGCATCGCCTACGCCGGGATCCAGATTGGCTTTACCTTTTCGCTGGCCTTCCTCAACTGGTTCGGGCCGCTGGCCAATTTAACCGAGCTGCGCGATCGGGTTATCGGCATCCTGCTCGGGGTGCTGGTCTCTTCGATCGTCCACCTCTACCTGTGGCCGGATAGCGAAGCCGTGCAGCTAAAATCTCGCCTGGCGCGGCTCTACCGGCAGATCGCCGGCTACCTGCGCGCCGGGGATGATGAGGTCAAGCTGGTGCCCCTGTTCCACTCCCTGAACGGTGCCGAAACGCTGATGCATCGGGTGGCGGCCGAGCCGCTCAACGCCTGGGCCCACCCGCATCCGGAGGCCAAAACCTGGCCGGTCAAAGCGACCTGGCTCCAGGCCCAGGAGATCGTGCGCTTAAGCGAAGGCTACCGGCTGTACGCCGCGCCGGGAGATGATTTCCTGCAGCGCAGCGCCGCGCAGCTTCAGGCCTACGCTGATGATATCGAACGCCAGCAGGCCGCGCCGGAGCCGCTCCGCGGGCTTCATCCGGATCGCCACAATCCCTTTGGTCCGCCGCTGGCGACATTACTGACGACATTACCGACGTGGTCGTCCGCACCTTCAGCTATTCCGCGACAGGCAGATAAGTCATGAGAAAAATGGACACCGCAGCACGCTATCTGCGCTACTCACCCCTCGCTTTCCTCCTGCTCGCCGGGTGCGCGCTGATTCAGGACGAGCCCGCGCAGGTCAGGATAGTCAACCCTCAGCAGGCGGAACTCGCGCAGGTGATTCATCTGGCGAACAGCGGCTGGCCGGCGGCCAGATGGTGGGAAGGCTATGACGACGCTCAGCTCAACATGCTGGTGAACCGCGCGCTGCAGAACTCCCCGACCATGCAGGCCGCCCGGCTGCGCATTTCGCAATCGCAGTCAACCGTAGAGCTGGCGCAGTCGGCAATGGGCGTGCAGGCCACCGCGGTGGCGGCGCAAAACCGCCTGCGGGTGACCAATAAGCAGTTCACCTGGCCCTACTCCTACTCTCTGCCGGTCGATAAAAACGGCCCCTGGTACACCCTGAATACGGTGGGCGTCGGCGCGACGCTGAATATCGATTTATGGGGCGCCGACCGCGCCCACGTCGCGGCGGCCATCGGCGAGAAGAACGCGCGCCAGGCGGAAACCGCCGGTATCGAGCTGGATCTCGCCAGCAGCGTGGCGCAGCTGTACTTCGCGATGCAGGCCACCTTCCAGAAAATCGAGCTGCTCAACCAGCTGGAAGAGATTGCCCGCCTGTCGGTGCAGGCGCACGAGCACCGCACCCGCCGGGGCGTGGAGGATAGCGTCGATATCGCCAACGCCCAGGCCGAGCTGCTGGCGGCGCAGCAGCAGACGATTGCCGCCAAAGGCACCCTGACCCAGTATCGCGAAACCCTGCGCGCGCTGATTGGCGCCGACGCGCACAGCATGCCGGAGCTCCACCCGGTTCCGCTGCCGACGCTGCAGGAAACGCTGCCCGACTCGCTCTCCTTCGAGCTGCTGGCCCGCCGCCCGGATCTGCAGGCGCTGCGCGGCTACGTCAGCGCTTCGTTAAGCCAGGTCGATGCGGCGAAGGCGGCGTTTTACCCGCACTTTGATATCAAGGCCTTCTGGGGATATAACGCGCTGAGCGTCGGGGATCTGTTTAAATCGACGTTCCAGCAGATCAACCTGCTGCCCGGCCTCTATCTGCCGATCTTCGACGGCGGCCGCCTGAACGCCAACTTGCGCTCGGTGCGCACCGCCAGCAATATTCTGATTAAGCAGTACAACCAGGCCGTTCTCGACGCCGTTCGCGACGTGGCGATAAGCTCAAGCCAGCTCAACGATCTCAACCAGCAGGCGGCGCTACAGAAGCTGAAGGTGACCGCCGCCCTGGCCACCACCCACAGCGCCAGCGCGCACTATCAGCGCGGGCTGATCAGCTACTACGCCGCCCAGGAAGCGCGTCGGCCGGCCATCGCCCAGCGGCTGATGCTGCTGGATATCCAGGCCCAGCGCCTGAGCACCGACGTGACGCTGATCAAAGCGCTGGGCGGCGACTATCGCAGCCCGCTGGCTGAAATCAGCGCGAAGTAACGCGTCCGGGGCGGCGAACGCAGCCCCGCAGAAGTGACCGCGCGCTTAGTTTAATAGCTGCCACTCTCGCGCCTGATTGACCGCCTGGATGCGGCCGCTGACCTGCAGCTTTTCGTACAGCTGCTTGAGATGCCATTTCACGGTTTCCGCCGAAATCCCCAGCTCCCGCGCCATTCCCTTATTCGAGTAGCCTTCGGCAATCAGGCGCAGGGTTTGCCGTTCCCGCTCGGTTAAGCGTACGGCTACCGGCGCGGAGCGCCCGGCGTTAACCGGGACTCCGGCGGCGGCAAACTGCGCCAAAAGCTGCGTCAGATCGGCGCTGAACTCCGCCCCTGCCGCGCCGCGTTTAGCGATCAGCTGCAGTAACGACGCCAGCGCCGGGCCGCCGTCCAGCAGACTGCGCAGCAGCTTCTGGCGTATTGCCCGCCGCAGCGCGGGAACGCCGACCGCGACGGCCTGATCCTGGGCATTCGCCTGCCACAGGGCCTGCGCCTGCAGCAGCCGCAGGCGCACGGCGAACAGCCACTCCCCGCAGCGCTCCTGGGCGGTCGCCAGCGCATCGAGCCGCTGCGCCGCCGCCATCGGCTCCCCTTGGGCCATCAGCACCCGACTGTGGCTTAAGGCCAGCGAGGCGTGCGCCACATCGCTTTTGCCCGCGTCGCCGGCCAGCGCCTGCAGCCGGGAGAGCAGCGCTTCGGCGGCGGAGGTATCGCCGTCCTGCAGCAGTTGGCTGATTCGCTCGGCCAGCAGCGGAGCCTGCGCCCGCAGCCACCCGCGCTGAACCGCCAGCCCTTCGGCGTGCAGCAGCAGCGACGCCGCGTCCTCCCTGCGGGCGTTGAGTCGCGCCAGCTTCGCCAGCACGATGTAGCAGCGGCTGAAGCCGTCGGGGGGACAAAAATCATCGATCATCTCCAGGCGCAGCGTCAGCAGAGCATCAATGCGCTGCGTCTCCCCCTGCTCCCAGGCGATTTCGGCGAGGATCGGCGCCAGCGTCGCGCCGCTGCTGGAGCGGGCGCCGGTCTGCCGTTCCGCAGCGTGCAGCGCCCGGCTTGCCTGGCGTTCCGCCTCCGCCAGATTGCCCTGGCGCAGGTATCCCTGGGCCATGACGAAGGCCCGGTACACGCCGACGAACAGATTGCGGTTGGCCTCGCGCGCGCCCGATACCCGCTGCTGCACGTCGAGCGCCTGCTGAGGCCGGGAGTTGGCCAGATGACAGTAGCTGAGAATATTGCACACCAGGCCATCGACCCACACGTCGCCGCAGGGCACCTCCCGCAGCAGCGGCTCGACGATGGTAATACTCTGCGGAATATTCTCGGCAAAGGCTTCGCAAATCGCCCGCACCACGCGCAGCTTGACCCACGAGCTGTGGGCTAATCCTTCGCCGCTGGCCGCCGCCAGCGTTTCGAGCGCATCAAGCAGCCGGCGGGCATCCTGAAAGCGAAAGCGGTGCGCCAGCGCCCAGGCGAGGTTAATTTGCAGCTCGATCCGCGAAGGGTCCAGATCCGCCGGCAGATAGCCGAGCCAGCGCACCATCGTGTCGATATCCCCCTCTTCCGCCAGCGACTGCGCCCCCGCTTCCGCATGCCCGGCGCCGCCCTTACCCGCGGCAAGGGCGTGGCGTATCGCCTCCGCCCACAGCTGCTGTCCGGCAAACCAGCTGCCGGCGCGCTCGTGCAGCTGGCGAATATCCTCCTCACCGCCGTGCTGCAGGCGAGAAAGCAGCGCGTCGCGCATCAGCGGATGGTAGCGAAACCACAGCCCGCCCTCGTCGAGGGCGGAAAGAAACAGGTTGCGCTGCGCAATCCATGCCAGCATCGCTTCGCCGTTAGCTTTGCCGGTCACGGCGTCGCACAGCGCCGGATGCAGCCGGTTGAGCACCGACGTTTGCAGAAGGAAGTCGAGCACCTCGGCGGGCAAAGGGGCAAAAATGACTTCGTCAAGATAGCGGGCGATTGAGCGCGATCCGGCGTTCAGCCCGCCTGCAGCCGGATGGGAAGGCGCGCGGCCGCTGGATAAGGTGGCCATTTTCATCCCCGCGACCCAGCCTTCCGTCAGGGCCACCAGCCGGGGGATCTCCTGCTGGCTATATCCCGGCGATAGCGCGGCGGAAAAATAGGCGCTGGCTTCGCCGACGTTAAAGCGCAGCTCGCTATCGTCCACCTCCACCAGCTGATCCTGCATTTGCAGCCGGCTCAGCGCCAGCGTCGGCTGGCAGCGGCTGCCGATAATCAGGTGCAGGGCGGGCGGGGCGTGGTTCAGCAGCCAGCTTAGCCCCGCATGGATCGCCGGGTGGGAGATGTTCTGGTAGTCATCAACAATGAGATACAGCGGGTGCGGGCAGCGGTGGAGCTGGTTAACCAGCTCCGCCAGAAACAGCGTGAAATCGGCCGCAAGGCTGTCATCAGCCTGCTGGAGAAACGCCGGGCTCCACCCTTGCCACAAGGGCGCCAGCGCCGCCTGAAGATAGCGCATAAACAGCGGCGGCGGGCCGTCGTCTTCATCAATGCTCAGCCAGGCGATGGCATCCCCCTGCTGCTGCCGATGATGGTACCACTGGGCCAGCAGGGTCGTTTTGCCGAACCCGGCCGGGGCGCACACCAGCGTCAGCGCGCTGCCGGCGGCGGCATCCAGACGCTGCAGCAGGCGGTCGCGCAGCTGCAGCGAGCCGGGTGAACGAGGCGGCGTAAAGCGGGTGGCGATAAGCGGCAGTTTGCGCGTAAAACCCAAAGGTTGTTCGGGAACAAATTCACTCAGCGAGTCATCCGTTAAGGGCAAAAATTCCATCGTGCCGTTACCTTTTCATCCAGTCCATCCCCCGAGTGTAACTCAAGGAGAGGAGGTTGAACCAAGCCATCGCTGCGATCCCAGGGCGCTGCCCGCCTTTTCGTCGCTGGCCCCCTTATCCCCCCCAGCTGGGGGGTAGGCCACGTTTATCCGCCGCTATACAGTAGTTCCATTCTCTGGCGCTGATGCTCCCCTGGCCCGCTGCGCCCTTCTCGCGCCGGGCCTGCTACGCATCGGGCCGCCATCGTTTATTAATCAGTTCAAGGTGAGTACAGAATGGCTATCGAAAATAAAGTGGCGTTGGTCACCGGCGCGGGTCAGGGCATTGGCCGCGGGATTGCTTTACGTCTGGCTAAAGATGGCGCGTCGCTGATGCTCGTCGACGTCAACCCGGAAGGAATTGCCGCCGTCGCGGCTGAGGTCGAGGCCCTGGGCCGCAAGGCGGCCACGTTCGTGGCGAATATTGCCGACCGCGATCAGGTTTACGCCGCAATTGACGAGGCGGAAAAGCAGCTGGGCGGCTTTGATATTATTGTTAACAACGCCGGTATTGCTCAGGTGCAGGCGCTGGCCGACGTGACCCCGGAAGAGGTCGATCGCATCATGCGCATCAACGTCCAGGGCACGCTGTGGGGCATTCAGGCGGCGGCGAAAAAATTTATCGACCGCCAGCAGAAAGGTAAAATCATCAACGCCTGCTCCATTGCCGGACACGATGGCTTCGCCCTGCTGGGGATCTATTCCGCAACCAAATTTGCCGTACGCGCGCTGACCCAGGCGGCGGCCAAAGAGTATGCCAGCCGCGGCATCACGGTCAACGCCTACTGTCCGGGGATTGTCGGTACCGGCATGTGGACCGAAATCGACAAACGTTTCTCCGAGATTACCGGCACGCCGGTCGGTGAAACCTACAAAAAATACGTGGAAGGCATCGCGCTGGGCCGTGCCGAAACGCCGGACGACGTGGCCAGCCTGGTCTCCTATCTGGCGGGCCCGGACTCTGACTACGTTACCGGTCAGGCGATCCTGATCGATGGCGGCATCGTCTACCGCTAAATCCTGAAGCCGGGCCGCCTTCACCCCGCGGTTCGGCTGACATTGCCCTTCTTCCGCACGCCTTCTGCCGCTTAACTTCTGACTTAACTTCTCGCTTAACTTCACCCGCACGCCTGCCGGCTATGCATCATAGCGCTGGACTTAATTTTATATCGATCATAATATTTTACCCGACATAAAATTATCCTGTCGACATCGACATCAGCCCGACGGAGCAAATACGTGAATACCCCCCAACATACGCAGGGGCTGCGTGAGCAAAAAAAGCGCCTTACGCGTCAGCAGCTCTCCAATACCGCCACCGAACTGTTTATTCAGCACGGTTTTGATAACGTCACCATTGCCGATATTGCCGCCGCGGCCGGCGTCTCGAAAATGACCGTGTTCAACTATTTCCCGCGTAAAGAGGAACTCTATTTCGATCGCATCGACGAAATCCACCAGCTGCTGCAGCAGGCCTTCGATCGGCATCCCGGGCTGGCGCCGGTCGCGGTGTTCTCCGCGCTGGTCCAGGAGCTGATGAGCCAGCAGCATCCGCTGGTCAGAATGGATCGGCGGGTGGCGGCGTTCTGGCAGGGCGTTCACGCCAGCCCGTCGCTGCAGGCCTACGCGCTTGAGCAGTTTGCCCTCCTGACCCAGGCGCTAGGCGCCGTGATCTCGTCGCGCCTTCAGCGGCCCGACCAGGACCCGCTGGCGCAGCTGATCGCCAGCATCGTGCTCAACGGCTGGCGCATTGCCTTTAGCGACGCGCTGCGCCTGCAGCAGGACCAGCCCGCAGACGCCGTTCGCGAGCATTTCCTCGCGCTTCTCGAACGTAGTTTTCATGCCGCCAGCGCCGCCGCGCAGGATACTCCCTATGCGTAGCGCCCCGCGTTGAGCCGACCATGAACAGAACCCTGAGCGTTATTTTTATCACTATCTGGCTCGACGCCGTCGGCATCGGGCTTATTTTCCCGCTGCTGCCGCAGCTGCTTAAAGAGGTGGTTCACACCGCCGATATCTCCCCTTACATCGGCATTCTGGCGGCGCTGTATGCCCTGATGCAGTTTATTTTCGCCCCCCTGCTCGGCGCGCTAAGCGATAATTTCGGCCGCCGCCCGATACTGCTCATTTCACTGGCCGGGGCGGCGCTCAACTATCTGCTGATGGCTTTCTCCAGCCATCTTTGGCCGCTGCTGCTCGGGCGGGCTATCGCCGGCCTCACCAGCGCCAACATTTCGGTGGCGATGGCATGGCTGACGGACGTGACGCCGGCGGAAAAGCGCGCCGGCCGCTTCGGGCTGTTCAACGCCACTTTCGGCGCGGGATTTATTATCGGTCCGGTGCTCGGCGGCGTACTGGGCGATTACGCCCTGCGCCTGCCGTTCCTCGTCGCCGCAGTGCTGAACGGCGCTAACTTCCTGCTGGCGCTGCTGGCCCTGCAGGAGTCGCGCCGGCCGGCGAAGCGCAAAATGGCGCTCGCCGAACTCAATCCCCTCCGGCCTATGCGCTGGCTATTCTCGGCCAAAGGGCTGCTCAGCATCGCGCTGGTGTTCTTTTTCTTAAGCGCCACCGGGGAGGTCTACGGTACCTGCTGGACGCTGTGGGGGCAGGATATGTTTCACTGGAATGGGCTGTGGGTTGGCCTGTCGCTGGGCGCGTTCGGCGTGTGCCAGACGCTGGCGCAGGCCTTTTTGCCCGGCCCGGCAGCCCGCAGGCTCGGCGAGCGCGGGGCTATTCTCTGCGGCATCGCCAGTGCCAGCATAGCGCTGATTATCCTGTCGCTGGCCCACCAGGGCTGGGTTGTCTTTGCGGTGATGCCGCTGATCGCCCTCGGGGGCATCGGCGCGCCCGCCCTGCAGGCGCTGGCAACCCGCCAGGTCAACGCCGATCGGCAGGGGCAGCTGCAGGGCGTACTGGCCTCCACCGTCAGCCTGGCGTCGATCGTCGCGCCGCTGGCCTTTTCGTCGCTCTATTTCGGACTCAGAACATGGTGGCCCGGGGCCATCTGGCTGTCGGTGGTGGTGCTGTACGCGTTTGCCGTGCCGCTCATTTACCGCTGCACGCGCCGGGAGCCGTAGCTCGCAGACGAAAAAAAGCCGGCGCATCAGGCGCCGGCTTGCAGGATCTCGCTTCTTTTACCGTCAGGCGTTCGCCGCCGGCTGCTGTGCGGTTTTGGTCTGGGTATTTTCCAGCATCCGGCGTACCGGAACAATCAGCACGCAGAGTACGGCGGCGCAGATCAGCAGCGCGATCGAGCAGCGGGCGAAGAGGTCCGGCAGCATATCCAGCTGGTCGGCCTTCACGTGCCCGCCAATCAGGCCGGCGGCCAGGTTACCCAGCGCGCTGGCGCAGAACCAGAGCCCCATCATCTGACCACGCATTCTTTCCGGAGCCAACAGCGTCATGGTCGCCAGACCAATCGGGCTCAGGCACAGCTCGCCCAGCGTCAGCATCAGAATACTGCCGACCAGCCACAGCGGCGATACCCCTGCCCCGCCGTTGCTCAGCACGTTTTCAGCGGCCAGCATCATCAGACCGAAGCCGCCGGCGGCGCAGAGAATACCGATAACAAACTTGGTGATGCTGCTCAGACGGACGTTTTTACGCGCCATCGCCGGCCATGCCCAGCTGAATACCGGCGCCAGCAGAATGATAAACAGGGCGTTAATCGACTGGAACCATACCGCCGGAATTTCGAAACTGCCGATGGTGCGATTGGTGTAGTCGTTGGCGAACAGGTTAAACGACGTTGGCTTCTGCTCGAAGGCCGACCAGAAGAAGGCGGCTGAGACCAGCAGGATAAAGCACACCAGCAGGCGAGCGCGCTCTTTGCGGCTCAGGCCGGCAAAGGCGAACAGATAGATAAAGTACAGCGCGACCGACGCCGCAATGACGTACACCAGCGTACTGGCGACCGCCACGGGGTTAATCACGATAATGCCCTGAGCAATCAGGGTAATCACCGCCGCAACCCCAATCGCCAGCGCCAGCAGCCAGGCGCCGACGCCGTTTTTCTTCGCCACCGGACTATTCCAGGTGGAGTCCAGCCCCACTTCACCGTCATAGCGTTTCATGGCCGGAACGGCGAACAGGCGGAAGATAACCAGCGCTACCAGCATCCCGATACCGCCGATGCCAAAGCCCCAGTGCCAGCCGTGGGATTTGATCAGCCAGCCGGAGATCAGCGGGGCAATGAACGAGCCCATATTGATGCCCATATAGAACAGCGAGAATCCGCCGTCGCGGCGCGCGTCGCCCTTCTTATACAGCGTGCCGACCATCACCGAGATACAGGTCTTAAACAGGCCGGAACCGAGCACGATAAACATCAGCCCGATGAAGAACAGGGTGTCGCCCATCCAGGCAGAGAGGGCAATCGACAGATGGCCGAGCGCAATCAGAATCGAGCCATACCAGACGGCCTTCTGCTGACCCAGCCAGTTATCCGCCAGCCAGCCGCCCGGCAGCGCCGCAAGGTACATACTGCCGGCGAAGATACCGACGATCGCCGACGCGTTTTCGCGCGCCAGCCCCATTCCGCCGTCATAGACGGTGGCGGCCATAAACAGGATTAATAGCGGGCGAATGCCGTAAAAAGAGAATCGCTCCCACATTTCGGTAAAAAACAGCGACCCTAGCGGATAGGGATGACCAAAGAAGGTCCGACTTTCGTTTTTATTAACAGAGGAATGCATAACTTCTCCCAATAAGGTGCGCCGAAGCGCCTGTAAATCGCGGAAAGCGCGTTGACCATTTTTTCATTTGGCCAATCATTTACTTAAAATTTAATATTATTTAACCATTTGATAACCGGATAGTGGTTTTGTCTAGCCCCTTACCCAGACTTTTTAGATGAAAAGTCGACAAACGTCTACTTTTATAGATTTTAAGTTTGTCCAGGTGTGAATGCTGTTGACATTGCCATCTCGGGGATTTTTATAATTTTATTGTTTATAAACATAAAGTTAATGAATATCCATTCAGCAAAGATGGATAGCCAGCGGCGGCGGAATAACGTGATTAAAAGTAGGGTAAATACGCGGTTGGCAGAGTCTGTGTCGGGAAAGGCTGATAAATACGGCTATTGATTTGGCGCCGGTCGTCGGGCGCCAGCGGCCCCCCGCCGCTAAGCAGGGGGCCAGACGCCTATGCGGCGTCCTGTAAAATAAACATCCCGTACGGATGAATCTGCAGGAAGTAGCTATCCCCGACGTCAGGCTGCAGGCGGGTGGCGTTGATTTGCAGCAAAATCTGCTGGCCGTGCCACTCAACGATCGCCTCATACTGCGGCCCCATATAGGCCACGTGCCGGATGACGCAGCGCTGGCTCTCGCTCCCCTGCTGGCTGAGGGTAATCGCCTCCGGGCGGACGCCAACGGTGCCGCTTCCGCTGGCGGTAAAATGCGGCGGACGCGGCAGACGGTAGCCGTGGATCTCCACGCAATCGGCGCTGAAGCTGGCCGGGAACAGGTTCGCGTCGCCCATAAAGCTGGCCATAAAGCGCGAAGCGGGCTGACGGTACAGCGCCTGCGGCGAGCCAATCTGCATGATGCTGCCTTTGTTCATCACCAGCACCGTATCGGAGACCGCAAAGGCCTCGCTCTGATCGTGAGTGACGTACAGCGAAGTAATATTGAACTGCCTTTGCAGCTCGCGGATCTTATCCCGCATGCTGCGGCGCAGGTTGGCGTCAAGGTTGCTCAGCGGCTCGTCGAACAGCAGCACCTTCGGCTTGAGGATCAGCGCCCGGGCCAGCGCCACGCGCTGCTGCTGCCCGCCGGAGATCTGATCGACAAAGCGATCCTCATAGCCCTCCAGGTCGACCATCGCCAGCGCCTCCTTCACCCGCGCTTTTGTCTCGCTGCGCGATACGCCGAGCATCTTCAGGCCGTAGCCGACGTTTTCCCCCAGCGACATATGAGGGAACAGCGCGTAGGACTGGAACACCATGCAGATATCGCGCTGCTGGATGGAGCGGTGGGTAACGTCTTCGCCATCGATAAAAATCTGCCCGCTGGTGGGCTTTTCCAGCCCGGCCACCAGCCGCAGCACCGTGGTTTTCCCGCAGCCGGACGGGCCGAGCAGCGTCACCATCTGCCCCTGCGGAATGGCAAGATTAATGGTTTCGATAACGGTGTTATCGCCAAAGCGCTTGCCGACGTTGCGCAGCTCAACGAAATGTTTTTGAGTCATAGAATTACGCCTGATTTTTGGCTTTTGAGCGGGAGATTCGCGCCTCGCCGATCAGCCAGTCAAAGAGGAAAATAATCGCCAGCATCACGACTATCAGAATGGAGCCGTAGGCGATCGCCACGCCATATTCGCCGTCTTCTACCCGGTTGAGAATGTAGGCCGTTGCCACCCGGGTATCCGGCGTGACGAGGAAAACAATCGCGCTGACGGTGGTAATGGCGCGGACGAAGCTGTAGATCAGCGCCGACAAAGTGGCCGGCCGCAGCAGCGGCAGCAGGATATGGGTAATGGTGCGTAGGCTCCCGGCGCGCAGGCTGAGCGAGGCCTCATCCAGCGATTTATCGATCTGGCCCAGGCCGGCAATGCCCGCCCGAATGCCGACCGGCACGTTGCGCATCACCATCGACATAATCACAATCGCCGCCGTACCGGTGAGATAAACCGGCGCGCTGTTGAAGGCCAGGATGTACGACACCCCCGCCACGGTGCCGGGAACCGCGAAGCACAGCATGGTGGTAAATTCGATGGTCTTTTTGCCCTTGAACTGCTGGCGCACGACGACCCAGGCGATCAGCAGGCCAAAACCTGCGGTGATGGGCGCCGCAATCCCGGCGTACAGCAGGGTATCAAGCAGCGAAGGCCACGCGCCGTCGCTCATCCCCTGGCCAAACAGCTTAATAAAGTTATCCAGCGTCAGGGTATAGTCCACGCCCCAGTTGACGGTGAAGCTGCCGTAGAAAATGCTGCCGTAGAGCAGGGCGTTGAAGGCAATCCAGATCGCCAGCAGGGCCACCACGCCCCGCACCAGCATCGCCGGCAGCGGCTGCACGTCGCCGCGGTAGGACTTGCCGGAAACGGTCACGTAGGAGCGCTTGCCAATCCACATATACTGCACGCAGAACACCAGCAGCGAGAACAGCAGCAGGAATGCGCCGAGGGTGCTGGCGGCCTGATAATCCAGCTGCGAGCCGGTAATGTAGAAGTAGATCTGCGTCGCCAGCACGTCGAAGTTGCCGCCCAGCACCAGCGGGTTGCTGAAGTCGGCCAGCGACTGCACGATAACAATCAGGAAGGCGTTCGCCAGCGCCGGTTTGAGCAGCGGGACGAATACGCCGTTAAAGGTTTGCCAGCGGCTGGCGCGCAGGGTATACGACGCCTCCTCCAGCGAGGGGTGGATGGTCTTGATAGCGCCGTCGAGGATCATAAACGCCATCGGGGTAAAGGCCAGCACCTGCGCCAGCCAGATGCCGGTAAAACCGTACAGCCAGTTGGTGTTGGTCAGCCCGAACCAGGTCACCATAAATTCGGTCACGTAGCCGGAGCGCCCCATCATCAGCGTAACGCCAAGCCCCACCACGAACGGCGGAGTGACGATCGGCAGAATCGAGAAGATGCGCCCGATGATCGCGCTGCGCTTCGCGATGCGGGTGGTGTAAATCGCCAGCACCAGACCGAAGAAGGTGCAGCCGATCCCGACGGCAATCGACAGCAGGATCGAGTTGATAATGACCTGTACGATATGAGCCTGGGAGAGGACGCTGAGGAACGCCAGCGGCGCGAACTCCCCGGCCGCATTGGTGAACATCGGGATAAAAATGGCGATGCTCGGCCAGACGATAAAAATGCCGATCAGCGCGATGATGGTAATCAGCGAGCCAATCACAAAGCGGTCGCCGCCCAGCCATTCGAGGCGCGTCAGCGCCAGGGTCATGATCGCGCCCAGCGCCACGAACAGCACGATGGCGGCGTAGCCTAAACCCCGGCCCTCTACGCTGGCGCTGATGACGATAAAGGCCATGCACAGCAGCGCCCAGCCGGCGTCAAAATAGTGGCGGGCCCGCTGCTCGCGGCGCGCTTCGCTAAGCGGGCGGACCAGCAGCAGGCTCGGGAGCAGATACCATAGCCAGCTAACGTTGACCTGCGACCAGCCGTAGGCGGCGAGGATCTCATCGCGCGTCGACTCCAGCAGGCCGTAATCCAGGCTCCAGCCCGGCAGCAGGGCAAACGCCAGCCAGCCGAGTAAAACCCACAGGAATACCGCATCCCGTTTTTTCGCGGGATGAAGAGCTAATGTGTGTGACATAAGTTTTCCGGGTGTTGTTGGCCCGACGCGGACGCCGGGCGATAACCACTTGTCGCGGGCTTATTGACCCATCTTCACGTCGGCGACCCATTTGTTAATGAGCGCTTTGCGGACTTCCGTTGAGCCGTACTTATCCATGTCATAGCTGATAAGCTTGAGGTCATCGAGCTTCAGCGAGTTTGGCGAGGTTTCCGCCGTGGTGTTGGTGAGGATTTGATAAGATTTGCCCTTCTTCCACGCCAGCTCCTGGGCATCCTTCGACAGCACCCAGTCAACGAACAGCTTCGCGTTCTCCGCGTTGCGCGCGCCCTTCAGAATGCTGACGCCGCCAATCTCGTAGCCGGTTCCCTCGCACGGGGAGATCAGCTCCAGCGGCGCGCCCTGCTCTTTTTCCAGCGAGTAGTCGTGAAGGAAGCCGATGCCGATCGCCGTTTCGCCGCGCGCGGCGTTACGCGCCGGGGCGATGCCGGATTTGGTGTACTGGGAAACGTTGGCGTTGAGCTGTTTCAGATAATCAAACGCCTGGTCTTCACCCCACAGCTGGACGAAGGTCGCCAGCGCGGTGTAGGCGGTGCCTGAACTCTGCGGATCGGCAATCTGGATCTCGCCTTTGTATTCCGCTTTGGTCAGATCTTTCCAGCATTTTGGCACCGGCAGATTCTTCTCTTTCAGCCGCTGCGTGTTGACGCCGAAGCCGAGGATCCCGACGTAAACCGCCGAGGAGAGGTTGCCTTTCACCTTCGCCGGATCGCGGAATTTCTCCATGATCTGCGCCAGATTTGGCGACGGGTAGGCCTGCAGGAGCCCCATTTCACCGGCCTGCGACTGCGGGTCCAGCGTTCCGCCGTACCAGACGTCGGCCTGCGGGTTTTTCTTCTCCGCATCCACCTTCGCCAGGGTACTGCCGGAGCCGTTGCGGATAAATGAGGTTTTAACATCGTACTTTTCGCCGAACGCTTTGGTTTCGACTTCGCACATTTCGTTGGTGGCGCTGCAGTAGACCACCAGGCGGCCTTTAGCCTGCGCCGCGCCGGTAAGGGCGGCGAGCGCGAGCCCGGAAGCAATGAGGGTAGAGAGAAGCGTTATTTTCATTATTCAGCCCTTCAGGATGTTGTGTGATTGCGAGAAACGGTGACGCCCGCCATCAGCAGGGGCATCAGTAATAAACCCATCAATACGGCGGCAAGCGAGAGCAAGCTGAACATCCCCGACCAGCCGTAGCGTTCGATAACCTGCGACAGCGGCCACCCGGCCAGCGCGGCCCCCAGATAGGCAAATACGCCGAGAAAACCGCTGATCGACCCCGCCGCCTGCTTGTGCCCGCACTCAACGGCGGCAAGACCAATGAGCATCTGCGGACCAAAGACAAAAAAACCGACGCTAAAAAAGCACATCGCCAGCAGCGCGTAGTGGTGCACCGGCGCCAGCCACAGCGCGGCGACCGAGACCATTAACCCCAGCGTGAACAGCAGGAGCATCGGCGCGCGCTGGCCGCTGAACAGCAAATCTGAACCCCAGCCGGCAAACAGCGCCCCGAGCAGGCCGCCGGCCTCGAACAGCATGACCGTGGCGTTGGCGCTCAGCAGGTTGACGCCGTGGCTCTCCGCCAGCCAGATGTTGCCCCAGTCGTTGAGCGCGATGCGGATCAGATACACCAGCACGTATGAGGCGCCCAGCAGCCAGATCATCGGGTTCTGCAGCATGGTGGTGCGCAGCATCTGCCACAGCCCCATCGGCGGGCTCTGCAGCTCCTGGCGCAGCTCCAGCGGATCGTTGCGCCACTCGCCCACCGTCGGCAGCCCCTCCTCCTGCGGCGTGCCCCGCAGCTGCGTGGTCAGCCAGATGCCGAGCACGATGCTGATGAGACCCGGCGCCAGCATCGCCGCCCGCCAGCCGAAAAAGTGGGCGGCTAAGGCGCAAACCAGCGGCACGATCGCCCCGCCGATATTGATGGAGGTGTTCCAGCATCCCCACCAAAAGCCGCGTTCGTTGCGCGAATACCAGTGGGTTAACAGCCGGGCGCAGGGCGGCCATCCCCATCCCTGGAAAAAACCGTTTAGCGTCCAGATAAACAGCAGCACCGGCAGGGAGTGGCTAAACACGAACAGCACGTTCAGGACTCCGGTCGCCAGCAGGCCAATCCCCATAAACGCCCGCTGCCCGTGGCCGTCATGCCACAATCCGGCGGCAAATTTCGACAGGCCGTAGCTCAGATAAAACAGCGAGCCGATCAGCCCGATGTCGCTTTTGCTCAGCCCCATGTCCAGCTGCAAAACCGGCAGCACGTAGTTGATGCTTTTACGCGTCAGGTAGAACGCGGCGTAGCCAATCACCATGCACAGCAGCAGCCTCGGGCGCTGGGTCCGGTAGCGTTGAGCGATCTGTGCAGCAGACAGTGAGGGCATAGCGTTCTCCGTTTAGGCTGACGATATAAAAGCGCGGGGCAAAATGGATGAGAGAAAGTCCGGTGCGGCTAAGACTTTTTCCTGGTTAGCGAAGTGTTTGTGACGAAAATGTGGGCAGGTTAACAATTACGCGCGTGCCGCCGCGTGATTCCAGGGTCAGCTCCCCGCCGAGGGCGTGGACGCGCTCGCGAATGCCCTGCATGCCAAAGCCCGGCGTATTCTGCGGGCCGAGGCCGCTGCCGTTGTCCCGCACCTCGAGGTACAGGCCGTCGCCCTGCTGGCAAAGCAGGATCGCCACCTCGCTGGCGCCAGCGTGCTTGCTGACGTTATTGAGCAGCTCCTGCAGCAGGCGATAGAGGGTAAAGACCAGGGTTTCGTTGGCCGGCGGGGCCGCCAGCCGGTAGTCAAAGCGGCAGTTAATCCCGCGTTCGGCAAAGGCGAACTCCTTCACCAGATGGTGCAGCGCCTCCTTGAGCGACAGTTCGTCCAGCGCCGGGGGGCGCAGCTGGCGCAGCATCTGGCGGGTGGAGTGGTGAATGCGCTGGGCCAGCTCGCCGATCTGTCCGGCGGCCTCAATCGCCAGGGCGGTGCCGCCGGCCCGTTTGACCAGCTGCGACTGGATCTGAATGGCGGTGATGTTCTGCCCGATTTCATCATGCAGCTCGCGGGCGAGATGCTTGCGGGTGTCCTCCTCCGTGTGGATCAGCTTCTCCGTCAGCTCGCGCCGGGTCTGCAGCTCCTGCTCCAGCCGGCGGCGATAGCGATCGAGATTGAGCGCCAGGTGCTGCTGGCGGCTGATGGCGATACCCAGGCCGATCCCCAGCAGCGACTGGGTGGCGAGGAAAATTTCAAGCTCCAGCAGGTCCGTAAATCCGCCGCCCACCTGGCGCGCGATGGCGATCATCATGCTGCCGAGCAGACCGGACAGCACGCCGCCCTGCCAGCCAAACTTCCACGCCATCACCACGTTAGGCAAAAACACCACGATCAGCAGCAGCCGCTCCAGCGCCGGGGAGAGCACCATCTGGGTGCCGATGCCGATGATAAAAAACAGGCTACACCAGATAATCAGCGAGGCGCGCAGCGGCGGGTTGCTGGTATCCAGCCCCAGCAGCTGATAGCGATGCTGCTGGCGCAAAAACTCGAACATCAGATAGACAAACGGCGCCAGCAGCACGCCGCCGGTAAACGAGGCTAGCCCGAGCAGCGTCGCGGGGCTCTGCAAAAAGGCGATCAGGGCCAGGGTCTGGAGCAGCGCGTTGGCGCTGACCGCCGCAATCAGCAGCGACAGCCGCTGCCAGTAGAGCGGAAAGCGGTACCAGAAACGCTGCGCCATATACGCCGACAGCATGCCCACCAGCGGGACGATCGCAATCGTGTAGCCGGTCAGCAGCTGCTCGCTTCGCAGCCAGACGATCGCCGCCAGCGGCGGCAGGACAACCGCCGGCCAAAAGCGGCGCGGCAGCAGGATCAGCAGCGCCAGATAGACGCCCTGCGGCAGGAACAGCACCGCCTGCTGGCCGTTGTGGGTCAAATAAAAGCTGAGCGTCCACAGCATCAGCCAGCCGCTTCCCCAGGCCAGGGTGATAAACAGCGTCAGGATCAGATGACGGGACGCGCGTGTCATCAATGGCCCGTCAGCAGCTGATTATCGAGAGCGAAATGCACCAGCTCAATGGTGCTGCCGCACTGCAGCTTACCCAGCACGTTAGCCCGGTGCACGTGGACGGTTTTATGGCTCAGCGCCAGGCTGAAGGCGATCGCCTTAACGCTCTCCCCTTTCACCAGCAGCTCGAATATCTCCCGCTCGCGCGGGGTCAGGACGTCGAGCGCTTTTGGCGATGATTCGCCGCCGCGCAGCGCTTTGAGCGCATCAACGCACAGATAGTGGCCGCCCATCCCCACCGAACGTACCGCCTGCACCAGCTCCTCCGGGCCGCAGCGTTTGGTAAGATAACCGCTCGCCCCGGCATCGATGGCGCTCTGCACAAAAGCCGGGGTGTCATAGATGCTGAGAATAATGGCGCGAAATCCGGGGTGCTGCTGGCGCAGGCGTTTGAGCAGGCTCAGGCCGTTCTCGTCCGGCATGGCGACGTCCAGCACCGCAACGTCAATTTCGCTGCGCATCAGCGCGGTCCACGCCTCGGCGGCGCTGCTGTACTGTCCCGCCACGATAAGATCGTCTTCCAGATTTAATAGCTGGGCAAAACCGGATCGAACGACCACATGGTCATCCACCAGGGCGACTTTGATCATGATGAAATACTCTTGCCGGAAGGTCGTTTTATGATGCCTGTTACCGCGGCGCAGGCAATGCCGCAGCCGCCGTTATGTAATGCATGTAACAAAATTGCAATAAACCGCCCCGTACAAAAGATCGCCCGATAGAAAAATTTTCCGAATAGATGTTCCCCCTGCCGCGTTTACCCATCACCAACACCGCTGATGGAGTCCCTTGTTATGACAGAACTATCCCCCACCGCGCAGCGCCAGCGCTATGACGGCTTGACGCTGACGCTGCACTGGCTGACCGCCGCCTGCGTCATCTTTCTCTTTTCCAGCGCCCACATCTGGGCGTGGCTGGAACGCGGCACGCCGTTGCGAAAAGAGCTGCAGGCCCTGCATATCTCGTGCGGCATCGTGCTGGCGCTGACGATCGTCGTGCGCCTGCTGTGGCGTATTATCAGCCAGCGCTCCCCGCGCTACGCCCTGCCGCCGACCCGGGATTCGCGCCCGATAAAGCTTGCCGCGCACGCCGTCCACGGGATGCTGTACCTGTTGCTGTTCGCCCAGGCCGCGCTGGACTTTCTGTTTCGCTGGGCTCAACAGGAACCGTTCCGCTTTTTTGGCGGGCTCGATCTCTCCGGCTGGGTGAACATCGATCCCGCGCTCAGGCATAGCCTGGGGGAGTGGCACAACAACGTGGCGTGGGCGCTCATTATTCTCGCCTGCGCCCACGCGCTGGCGGCGCTGGCCCACCACTACCTGTTTCGCGATAACGTGCTGTCCCGCATGCTGCCCGGTCGCACCGGCCGTTAATCCCTGCCCTCCCGCGCGAATAGCGCGCGGGGGAGTTTAGGCCCGATGCCGGACTTTAGCCTCGATGGCGATATCAATGGTGACGGTATCCCCCACCAGCGCCACCACCCGGCTGCTGGTAAACCGGATCGCCGGGTAGCGATCGGCGTCGAAAAAAAGGCTACTTTTCATTTGCCAGGTCAGCAGGCTATTGGAGGCCGCGAGGGTGGCGACCGGGATGGAGACGCTCAGACGATCGTCCATGTCATTGTCCATATCCAGCGTCAGCTCCCCCGTTACGCCGGCAAGATGCGTCTGCGAGGTGCCGCCGAAAGCGTGCCATGAAAGCCCGATAGCGGTGTCGGGGGTGCTGATGCCGTAGCTAACCGGCATCGCGTACAGCGGGGCCGAGCAAGAGCCCGAAGGCCATAGCGGAAACAGTGCGCGTCATAGTGGGTTATCCTCAGTGTCGATAGCCGGTAAACGCGCCTGGATCCGTTTTTATTCATTTCTATTTTTGCCGGCGGATCGGTAATGAGCCGGTTTGCCGGCGACGCGCGTAGCGGTTGAGCGAATGAGTTGTTGATGGTAAACAGGGGAACGCTTAATACGGAGATCAATAAATGTCAGCAGCATACGCCTTTGTGGAAACCGTTCCCCCGGCAGACGATTTTTGTCGCCTGCGCGTCATCTCCGGTTTAACGCCCCGCCCTCTTGAGGCGGCTAAACGCGCGCTGCCCCGCAGCTGCCACGGCGTATACGTGGAGTATTCCGGGCTGATTGTCGGCATGGGACGCATCGTTGGCGACGGCGTGCTTAACTTCGAGATCGTCGATGTTGCCGTCGATCCGGCGCATCAGGGAAAGGGGCTGGGGCGAAAAATCATGGAGCATCTGATGGCCTGGCTTGAGCTGCATGCGCCGGCGGGCGCCTACGTCAGCCTGGTCGCCGACGTTCCCGAGCTGTATAAAAAATTTGGCTTTCAGCTGGTGCGCCCGGAGAGCGAAGGCATGGCGCTGGTGTGGGGATCGCAAAGGCGCTGAAGGTATGCATCGATTTCCTGATGGACTATTTTCAGCAAGATCCTCCCGTTGGCGAAGCGCTGTGGAGGAAAATCACCGCTGAGGATGGGGAGAACCGGCTGGTTTAACCAGGGGCAGGCAGGCGCGCTATCGGGGCCGCTAAGCGGCCCTTACCTCCCCGGGTTGCAGCCTGGAGCCGTTAGCTTCGTCGGCAAGTTCCCCTCCTCCACCCGAGTTAGCTAAATGGATGCGCTGCCTGCAATTACCCTGTGACAAGGGGCGATAAACTATTTACGGTTTATTATTTCCGCCGGGATAGCTTCGCCGTGGTATTTTTCGTAAATGGCGTTTAGTTTTCCATTTTTAAGATTGGTGACAATCCATTCATTTAATTTTTCTTTCAACTCCGGTTCACCTTTTTTAACTCCGATGGCTAAATCAAATACCGTTAGGGTTAATTTGGGCTCAAAGCTTAATTTAGGATTCTGTTTTTTAATCTGGTTAACCAGCGTGGCGGAAGTGGCGACCGCATATGCCTGACCGCTAACGGCGGCGGTGACTAAGGTTGCATCATCATCATAGCGTTGAATGCTATAGCCCTTTTTCATCGCATCCTGACTCAGCATTGAGTCCTGAGTGGTGCCGCGCGTAACGGTAATTGCATGCCCTTTTAAATCGGCCCAGTCACTGACTTTGGTGGCGGCAGGTGCCGCAATAACAGAGCGCAAGCCTGCATAAGCACGGGTAAAATCAATCACCTGCGCACGCTGTGGCGTGACGGACAGGGTTGAAATGACGATATCTGCCTTACCCGTTTGCAGGTTCGGAATACGCGTCGGTCCGGTAGTTTCAATAAATTTCAGTTTTAATCCCCAATCCTTCGCCAGCAGTTCAGCGGTTTCAACATCGGATCCTATCGGTTTCATCGCCGCATCCAGCATGCCTGAAGGCGGCAGTGACATATCGGTGGCGACACGCAGTTCGCCGCGTTGTTGAATGTCTTCCAGCGCGTTTGCCGAGGCCGGCTGGGCGATAAGTGCTGTTACCATGCTGGCGAGTAGGGCAATCGATTTTGCGTATTTCATTATTATTCTCCTGATGAGGATGGGTACAGGGTATCGGGTGAATTACAGATCGTTGGCAATAAACTCCTTTAAGGCCTCGGTTTCCGGCGCTTGCAAAATGGCGGCACTCCCGCTTTCATGCACTTTTCCCTGATGCATGAAGATCACTTTATCGGCGACTTTGCGTGCAAAATTCATTTCATGCGTCACCATGATCATCGTCATGCCGCTCCCAGCCAGCCGCTCAATAACGCGCAGCACTTCGCCGGTTAATTTAGGATCCAGCGCCGAAGTGACCTCATCAAAAAGCATCACTTTTGGTTTCATCGCCAGAGAGCGGGCGATAGCGGCACGCTGCTGCTGCCCACCGGAGAGTTGCTCAGGATAGCTGTCCACTTTATCCGCGAGCCCGACCTGTTCCAGAACGGAGAGCGCTAGCCTTCTGGCTTCTGCTTTCGGCATTTTTTTCACCGCGACCGGACCAAGCGTAACGTTCTGCTCAATGGTGAGATGGGGAAACAGGTTGTAGCTCTGAAATACAATACCAACGTCCTGGCGTAACTTACGCAAATCGACTTTGGGATCCTCCACTTTATAGCCACACACTTCGATACTGCCGCCATTGATGGTTTCTAACCGATCGATACAGCGGAGCGCAGTGCTTTTGCCCGAGCCGCTGGCACCAATCAGCGCCACGACCTGGCCCTGATTCACTGAAAACGAGACATCTTTCAGCACTGAATTATGACCAAAACTCTTCTGTACGTTACTTAAGGTAATGATTGACATAACTTTATCCTTATCCTCGATTAACGCGCGCCGCAATGGCCTGCAGGCGCTTAGCCTGTTTCTGTGGTGCTCCGCGTTCCAGCCTGCGGCTTAATGCTGAAACCGGAAAACACAGGCAGAAGTAAATGACGGCAACGATCAGATAGATAATAAAGGGCTGGAAAATCGAGTTGTTGATGAGCTGGCCAGCACGCGCCAGCTCGACAAAACCCACCACCGACGCCAGCGAGGTGTTTTTGATTATCTGTACCGAGAATCCAACGGTAGGTGGCGTTGCCAGCTTGATTGCTTGCGGCATAATCACTTTGAACATGCGCTGAGTGCGCGACAGTGCCAGACATTCGGCCGCCTCCCACTGTGCGCGTGGAACCGCTTGTATGCAGCCGCGCCAGATCTCACCGAGATAGGCGCTGGCATAAATGGTAAGAGAGATACCTGCTGCCAGCAGAGGAGCTATCGAATAACCGAGTTGAGGTAAGCCGAAGTAGACCATAAACATGATGATCAGTAGCGGCGTACCCTGAATTAGCTGCACCCATGCGCTGACCAGAAGACGCAGCGGCTTCAATGGCGCAATGCGTCCCAGCGCAATGAGGAACCCCACCAGACCGCCACCGCCAAAGGCCATTAGTGACAAAATCACCGTCCACAGCGTGCCATCAAGCAGAAACTGTAGATGGGCAAAGTTAAGAGGAATATTCATCTACGACTCTCCTTAAATCGACGTGCCAAGACGGCGGCGGCGAGGGAAAATCACCTGACCAAATAGCCAGAATATCACTCGCATCAACAGCGACAGCGCGATGTAAATACAGGCCACGATGAAGAACGTTTCAAAGGGGCGATAGGTTTCTGACTGGATAAAATTGGCCGTTGCCGTGAGCTCTTCCGCTGAAATTTGCGATGTCACCGATGATGCCAGCATCAGCAAAATAAACTGGCTGGTTAGCGAGGGGTAAACGCGCTCAATCGCCGGGCGCAGCGCCACATGCCAGTATTGCTGCCAGCGATTCAGCCCCAGCGTTTCGGCGGCTTCCCACTGGCCTTTGTGAATCGACTCGAAGCCGGCGCGCATAATCTCTGCCGTATACGCCCCGACGTTGATGGTGAGTGCAATGACTGAAACCGTGAAAGCGCTGAATGAGAAGCCCAGACTGGAGAGACCAAAATAGACCAGGAAGATCTGCACCAGAAAAGGCGTATTGCGAATCGACTCGACATAAACGCCCGTCAGGCGCGCCAACCAAACCGAATCAGAACGACGCGCCGCTGCGCAAAGCGTGCCGATCAGAAAACCGGTTAACGTCGTCACCAAAGCCAGTTTGGCGGTGAGTAGCGCGCCACTCCACAGAAGCTGCCACTGCGCGAGAATTGCTGTGAAATCGAGCATCATAAGGTCAACCCCGGTTATTTTGTTACGCTGTTTTGCTGGCCGGTCAGGCGGTCGTAAACTTTAAAGAGCGCCTGATTGCCGTTGGCACCTTCGCCATAGGCCTGCGCGTTTTGATACTGTGAGGCGACCAGCGCGGTAGCGGGCAGTGGGACCGGATGCTTCTGAGCGGCCTCCAGCACAAGACGCAGATCCTTCATCATCAGGTCGATGCGAAATCCTGCGGAGACATCACCGTCAATCATGGCGCTCCCCAGCTTATCGAGCATCCAGGAGGCTGCCGAACCGCCCATCAGCACCTCGCGCATCTGAGGAAGATTAATATCCCAGGCGCGCGCCAGCGCTAACGCTTCACAAATCGCCTGAATATTGATGCCACAAATCAGCTGGTTACATAGTTTTACCGTCTGCCCCGCGCCGGATGCGCCAACGTGATTGAGCGTGGTGCCCATCGCGCGCAAATAAGGAGTAGCCTGAGCAAAGCCCTCGGCGCTGCCGCCCACCATGATCGTCAGATTGCCGTTTTTTGCGCCGACCGGGCCACCGGAAACCGGAGCATCCAGCATCGTGACGCCAATTGTTGCCAGAGATTCGCTTAGCTGGCGCGTCGCGGCGGGTGCGATAGTGCTCATATCAACAAACAGTTTCCCGCGCGGCGGGTTGCTCAGCAGTCCGCCGGCACCGCGCACTATCTCTTCAACCTGCGGGGTGTCGGGCAGCATGGAGATGACGATATCGGCATCGCTGATAGCGCTGGAAAGATCGCTGACTACGTCCACGCCATACTGGCGGAGCGCATCACCTGCTGTTGTGACGACATCAAACGCGCGAACGGTAAAACCTGCCTGTGCCAGATTACGCGCCATCTCGCGGCCCATGACGCCAAGTCCAATAAACCCGACAATGCCGGAAGTGCTGTTACTCATCGTTATGCTCCAGGTTGATGGTTAGTTAAGTTGTTCCAGTTGAGCGAGCTTCGCGACGCGACGAACAAAGTCGTCGTCATGCACAAACTTCGCTTCGAGGAAAGCCATAATCAGATCGCGAGCGAGCCACGGCCCGACAATTTGCGCCCCCATACACATGACGTTGACATCGTCATGCTCCACCGACTGGTGCGCGGAGTGCACGTCGTGGCAGACCGCCGCGCGGATACCTTTTACTTTGTTAGCGGCGATAACCGCCCCGACGCCGGTGCCACATACCAGAATGCCGCGCCGATCTGCGCTGCTGCGCACCTTGCTGCATAACGCTAAGGCGATATCCGGAAAATCAACCGGTTCGGGGTCGTGGCTGCCGACATCGTCAATCTGATATCCGGCCTGATGCAGCCACTGTTTAAGCTCCTGCTTGAGGTGAAATCCTGCGTGGTCACTGCCAATCACAATCTGCATCTGCTGTTTTCCTTTTACGGAGTAGTGAAGGTCGATGAACCGCTGCTGGCCTTGAGGATGGTGGCGCGGCGGCGAAAATCTGAGCCAATCTCGAAGTGGCGGCCAAGTAACTCATCGGCTTTATTTTCATCACGTTCGACGATGGCGGAAAAAATGGCGCGGTGATGGTTAATGAGGAACTCTTCAATACCCTCGACCTGAATGATCTGCTCGCGGCGGTCAAGGTGTGAACGGCGCATCAGCATGCTGATGGACTGATAAATATTGATAAGCGTGGGCGAACCGGATGCGGTGACGATGCTTTCGTGAAACCTGAAATCCGCTAAAGCACCGAGTTCGGGGGTGCGAATGGTTTCGATGATTTCACCGAGACAGGCGGCCAGGCGATCGTAGTCACTTTGTGTCGCGCGGCGACAGGCTAAACGAACGGCCTGACGCTCAATAGCGATTCGTGCCTGCATGACGTCATCTACCACGTTGGGCTGGTGGGCAAGAACGAAAGTAAAGAATTCGCCGAGAATTGAGACATCAGGTTTGGTTACCACGGTACCAATGCCGTGGCGGATCTCCACCGCCCCGACCATGGCGAGCGCCCGCAGCGCCTCGCGAAGTACGGGGCGACTCACGCCTAACTTTGCCGAAAGCTCACGCTCCGGCAGAAGGCTATCTCCGGCTTTCAGTTCGCCATTGAGTAGCTGATCCCGCAAAAACTTTACAACTCGGTCGTAGCCGCTGCCGGCTTCTGTCTTTTCGCGCCTGATTTCCATGTGATCTCACCAGTGGTCTGTAGTGGTAATACCAATGGTAGATGTGTTAGTGAAATATTAACGTGATGTTGATCGTTAATTGATCAGTTGTTTTTGTGATGTAAGCAACAATGAGTGGAGAAAGCTGGACGGAACAAGAAAATGCTTAGCCGCTGGCTGACAAAAGGTTGTGGTGAACTGAGCAACGGCGGGCAGATGGGAAATGGACAGGTAGCGGAGAGGCTGCTGGTAGCGTGCGTTAGGATTTAGCTGAACCGGGAAAAGGGCCCGCACAAAAAATGATAGCGGAGCCGTCGCCCGGACCTATCGGGGATGATGAGAGATATTTGCGAACGGAGATCGGCCTGATTTTTCCCAGGCGGCGAGTTAACCTTCTTGTCCTCGAATAGCCGAGGGTGCCTGTACATTACTCTGCATTGAGCTGTCTCATCTCATTATCCCGCCAGCGTTCCCAACGGTTCCTGAGCTCACTCCTGCTGGTGCCAATATCTTCATTCAATATCGTCACCTGGCGTATGCGCTCAGCCCGGAAGTGACGAAAGCCGCCGCGTAGTTCGCACCAGCTAATGAGGAGACAGCAGTTCTGGTCATAGCCCAACACCACCGGCCAAACGGTTCTTTGAGTGATGTCACCGGACCTGGAGCAGTAATCCAGCAACAGCTTTTTGCCTTCCCGAATGGCGATGCGTATATTCCGCGTATCGGGTTTGAAGCTGCCTGACTCATCCGGTTTTATCCCTACCGCCGAATAAGATAAACAACCGAGCAGCCTTGCGGGGACTGCCGAGGCGATTTTTGCCAGCACATCGCTGGCGTTATTCGCCAGAGTCGCATCCGGTAAGCGCCGCACCAGCTCTGCGCCAAGAAAGATGGCTTCCAGCTCCTCGGCCGTAAACATCAAAGGCGGCATGTCGTAATCTGCACTTAAAACATAGCCACAACCCGCCTCCCCCTCTACCGGAACCCTTTGCCCTGCGAGATCCGCAATATCCCGGTAAATGGTTCGCTTTGATACTTCAAGCTCTTCGGCCAATTTCGCCGCGGTGACCGGAAGCGTCGAACGCCTGAGTATCTGGAGAATCTGAAACAGCCTGTCTGCACGTCGCATTTTTTCATCCTGTTGCCACCACGCTGTCAGCATACCTGAGTGAAGATATTTTTCAGAGGCCGCGCTATTCGCCGCCATAATGGAGCTTCGCTATGAAATTCGTATCTGTCCGCCTGATTGCGCAAAACATCAAAGACGTTGTGCAGTTTTATGAATTAGTTACCCGCAGCAAGGCTGACTGGCTAGCCCCGGTTTTTGCGGAAATCGTCACGCCGGTAGCCGTTATCGCCATAGGTAGCGTTGAGACGGTAGCTCTGTTCAAAGAGGGCAGCGCCCAGCCCGCATTGAATCGCTCGGTAATTTTGGAGTTCAGGGTCGAAGATGTCGATGCCGAATTTAATCTTTTAAAAGAACAAGTTGAAGTGGTTCATCCCCCTAAAGATTTACCCTGGGGAAACAGGACGGCACAGTTTCGCGATCCCGAAGGCTCGTTGATTTCACTTTATACTCCGGTAACGGAAGCAGCGAAAACGCGCTTTAATCGGGGATAAGAGAGAGACGAACCGATAAGAAGCTCTCCCGGCCGAAAGAAAGATGGGAGAGCTGCTCGGGGAAGCCCCACGCCTGAGGCGACGACGAACGGGGCCGGCCGAATCAGTTTATTTCAGCGGCAAATAGATATCCGTGAGCAATTCATGTTCCGCCACCTCATGCACAAAGTTGTGGTAATGAAAGAAGAGCGGGAAGTGGCGCAGCTCTTCTCCGCTACCGGGCAGCCAGTCGCGGTACAGAGCCTGCGCCAGCCCGGTTAACGCGTCGTGCGATCCCTGATGGCGCAGCACCGCGCATCGGCCCGCGGGGATGTCGCTATTAACCACCCCGAAGCGATTGTCTTCGGCAATCGGTGAGGTTACCGTTCCGCAAATATGGAACGCAAATTCATCCGACGGCGTTGTAGCCGGATCGTCCGGAGCAAGACCATACGTCTGGCTGCTGGCAACGGGCGAATAACCCGTGGTTTTTCGCCATTCAATAAAGCGGGCCGCAGTTTCGTTTATGAGCTCCGGCTGGCCACGGTGGCTCAACATGGCAACCGACGTGGCGGAAAAGTTAATGATCCTGACCTGACCTTGCATCGTTTTTCTCCTCGTTTGATAAGGTTCTGATATCCGCTGATGCCACTCTACCCAAGGGGGCTGCTGGCGAAACTGCGTCGGTGACAGACCAAACATTTGCCGGAAGGCGCGGCTAAATGATTCGGCATGCTGAAAACCGGCGTCGAACGCGATATCAGTGATTTTCTCTAACGGATTAAAAGCCAGCCGATAGGATGCGCGTTTTAAGCGCATCATCTGGATGTAACGACCAGGCGACATGCCGCAATAGCTGCAAAACTGACGATGGAAATGAAATGGCGAAAAGTGGGCCACTTCGCTGAGTTTTTCCAGCAACAGCGCGTCGTCAAGATGGCGGTCAATATAATCGAAAACCTGATTAAAACGTCTGGCGTAACTATCGGTTTTGTTATCACACATGGCTTCCTCCGTGCCTCTTAATATGCGCAAAGGCGATTTGATTTGCCTGACCGATCTTGCGCAAAATAACAAAACGTCAAAAGAAACCAGTCGCAAGGTGCGGCGTTATCAATGATGGCGCCGGGATGCGTCAAAAATGGAGTATGCCGCTCCAGAACTGGCGGTTGGCAATGAGCCGTTTTATTATCGAGTTCGGTGACCGCCTGAGCGATCGCCTTTAATACGGTGGCAGTTACACAGAATTATTTACAGGGTCTGTGATGGCATAGCATTTCAAGGGCTTTCCTGGAGCTGCGTTTGTTTGTGCCGACACGGTTTTGAAAGCTATAAAGCGCTGAGGTAATAGCAGCCCTATTTATGGTGATTTGTGGGTATTCCTGAACCAGACAGCCGCGCGAGCTGGTGACGCACTCAAATTACGATATGCAGATTTTAATCATCTGGAAGGCAACATTCTGAACCTGAAGGAGCAAAAGACCGGGAAAACCCGTTCTATTATGCTGGCAGCGAGAGCGCTCGAACTAGTTGCACAGCGCCGCGCTGATAATCCAGGGCATGAATATCTCTTCGAAGTTGACAGCAACCGGGCCAAAGACAAACCGATCTGCCGCGTAACAGTCTCAGCAAAATTTAATTACTCCCCCTCTGAGGTTATGCGGTTGGTCGCTCGTTCCAGGCATCCGTGAACTGAATATTCCCGTCGTGAATCTTCCATGTGATTTTCTCGTACTGCAAGCTGACACTTTCAACGTGGTTCATTTTGTCATTAGCTGCAAGTTTGCAGTTAGGAACACCGCAGTTAACACCTGTGATTTTCACGTTTTCCATCAGCACAGAGTAATACGGTACTTCCTGCCCTGCGTCGTTGATGTGCTAGAAACGAATCTCCGCGCTTTTCAGTGTCTGACCAGTTGCAGCGGCCTTATAAAGATACGGAGTAGAGCTATCAACTTCCTTTTCAATCATCATTGATGAATGTTGACGGGTCCCGGTGATCTTACCGTTGGCATTGTCTACAGGTAAGTTGATTCAGTGGCTCAGTCCGATGATCTCAATGCTGCCGTCACGATCCTGAACGTCAACAGATCCCTTTATGTCTGCACCGCCATCGTCTTTAAGCCACATATACGGGGGAATTGGCATTTTATTTGCTCCTTATTTTTCTAAGTAACATCATTGTTAAACGGTAAAGAACAGTTGTTATAGAAAAAACAACGATTACAGATATATAAAAATAGAGATCATAAAAGTTGTCGGCTCCAACCTCTCCAGGCCCGTAAACTATATGCCCAATCTGGCTGGCTAGTTCATGGCTCATCCATGTTTCAGGATTTCCGAGTGTGCGACCAACAACCAAAGATAAAAGGATGTAAAATGCTACTTTGATAACTCTACGGGCAAGTGTTCGAGCCATTGGCTACCACCTCAACCCAACCACGAGCCATAAGAGAACGCATACAGGGAACCTGAATAGGGGATGTGTTTATTTAATAGCGCGTTTCGGATGGTGGCAAAATCTGAGCTATGAGCTATCGTTATGCAACCTTCAGAGACAGTGCCAGGGTGAAGCCGAAACAATCCACTGTGAACATTGTTTATCCAGGTACCATCATCAATGCCCCAATCATCCTTATACAAAGCAAACCATTCATCACGCCCAAACTCGGTTCCGTAGTACATCTTATTGAATAAGTCTTGCGCTTTAGCCTTCGCCCACGATCCTAAACCACCTGATCCACGTTCAACTATCCAGTATTTGCCAGGTGGAATCGGGCCATTATCGGGTACGGCTCCACAGCCGCCCTTATTGCGATATATGCCTTTGCCAGAGTGGGCCATGAACACACCCACGCCGTACAGGTTGAAAGGTGCATAATCTGCCCCGTTCAGTATCAACTTTCCTTGTAGAGCCACAATAACCCTTTATTTAACATAGGTATTGATCGTTAATCGTACACCTACGCAATCGGATACGGGAAAGATATCTTCAAAGAAATTTCTGATTTTAGGCAATAGAAGCCATAAAGCCCCGTTAGTGGTAAGGAGACAAGTGGAGCGTAGCGACTTCATCAGATTGCCAGAGGGATCACGCCTTATCGGGTGCTCGTGTACCGTTAGGAGCGTGAGCGAAGCGTTGGCAGAGCCGGTTCTGTAGCTACCGGGGCGTTCCACTATTCACCTGTTTACGTGGCTCATAGAGCCACACATCGGGCTTAAATGCATGTAATCAATCTGCTTCGGGAATTGTGCCAGGCCAGGTATACGGCTTTTTGTTCGTTGTTGTGCTATCGCGGTAAGAACCCGGAACCACCGCCAGCGTGGTGGTATGCTCCCCATATACCACAGACCAATCACGCGACAGGTGCGGGCGTAGTTCAACGGGTAGTTAAAGTTGTACCTGTAAAGCAGGGCAACGTAACTAACTGAATAATCTAACTTGTTGATGATGCAGGAGATCTGGAGCGGGCGAAGGGAATCGAACCCTCGTATAGAGCTTGGGAAGCTCTCGTTCTACCATTGAACTACGCCCGCAAAGAGGTGCGAGGGTCATTATAGACCTTACGCACCGTCTGACAAGACTGAACCATGCTAACTGCTGATAAAATAACCCGTTAGCACTTAGGCTTACTGCCCTGCGGCGGTAAATAGCGCTGCGGATCGATGGCCGTTGCCCGGTAGCGTATCTGGAAGTGCAGACGCACGGAGTCGGCATCGGTGCTGCCCATCGTGGCGATCTGCTGGCCTATCTTCACGCTCTGGCCGTTATTGACCATCATTTTATCGTTATGCGCATAGGCGCTGATGTAATCATCGCTGTGCTTAATCATGATCAGATTACCGTAGCCGCGCAGCTGGCTGCCGACGTACACCACCTTCCCCGTTCCGGCCGCATACACCGGCTGGCCGCGCGTACCGGCGATATCAATTCCCTTATTGCCACCATCGTTTGAGGAATAAGGCAGGATGACCTTACCGCTGGTCGGCCAGCGCCAGCAGCGCTGTCCTACCGGCGGCCACGATACCGGCGGCAGGGCGGCCGGCGACTTAGCCGCAGCGGTGCGGGTCGCGCTGCTTTTCTTAGCGGCCTTTCCGGCGCTCGCTCCCGATGCGCTGTTCAGCTTCAGGCGCTGTCCCACTTCAATGGTATAAGGCGGCGAAAGATTATTCAGCCGGGCCAGATCTTTGACGCTGGTGCCGGTGGTGCGGGAAATTCGGTACAGCGTATCACCGCGTTTGACGGTATAGGCGGAACCAGAATCAGATGAACTGGAGCATCCGGCAATCACCAGGCTGCTAACCAACATCATCGTGATATAAAAGCGTTTTCTCATCAGGCGTCCTGCACTCAACACAAACTCTCACCTCGTCAGAATGGACGAATATCATACCAGCCCATAGCCGGATCCCCAATCGATACGCCTCTTATCCTTAAGGATTAAACGCCCGGCGGAAAGCGGCCAATATAGCGCCTTCCCGCCGTCCGCGAGGAGCCTGGGCTTGTTTTGATAATGCCTTTCGTCCGCAAATGATCTACCCTAACGGCCTGAGTACATGGCCCGGCGGGTTTGTACCGGGTCATTTTTTATTTTCAGGAGTCGTCATGACCGGGGAACACGTCATTTTGCTGGACGAGCAGGATAAGCCAGCCGGCATGCTGGAAAAGTATGCCGCTCACACCTTAGATACCCCACTACACCTCGCGTTTTCCTGCTGGCTGTTTGATGAACGGGGCCAGCTGCTGGTCACCCGGCGTTCGCTGGAGAAGAAAGCCTGGCCGGGCGTGTGGACCAATTCGGTCTGCGGGCACCCTCAGGAGGGCGAAACGTTCGAGCAGGCCGTCACGCGGCGCAGCCGCTTTGAGCTCGGCATCGAAATTACCGGCATCGCGCCGGTCGCGCCTCGGTTCCGCTACCGGGCCGTCGCCCCCAACGGCATCGTCGAGAACGAAGTTTGCCCGGTATACGCCGCCCGCGTCACCGGCCCGCTGCGGCCGAATAGCGATGAGGTTATGGACTATCAATGGTGCAGGCTGGAGGATCTGCTAAACGCGCTGGCGATAACGCCGTGGGCCTTCAGCCCGTGGATGGTGCTGGAGGCCACGGATGAGGACGCCCGCACGGCGCTGCAAAAATACGTTGCGTCACTGAGCTGAGCTTCGCCTCATACGGCCATCGCGCAGGATCGCGGCGCACCAATAAAAAACCCCGGCACGCAGGCCGGGGTTTTATCATTCGCGATCGGTCTTATTTAACCGGGCGCATTGCCGGGAACAGGATCACGTCGCGGATGGTATGGCTGTTGGTAAACAGCATCACCATGCGGTCGATACCAATGCCCAGGCCAGCGGTCGGCGGCAGGCCGTGCTCCAGCGCGGTCACGTAGTCTTCGTCGTAGAACATCGCTTCGTCGTCGCCGGCGGCTTTGGCGTTCACCTGATCGAGGAAACGCTGCGCCTGGTCTTCAGCATCGTTCAGCTCGCTGAAGCCGTTACCGATTTCACGTCCGCCGATGAAGAACTCAAAGCGGTCGGTGATTTCCGGGTTGTCGTCGTTACGACGCGCCAGCGGAGAAACCTCAGCCGGGTACTCGGTGATGAAGGTCGGCTGAATCAGGTGCGCTTCGGCCACTTCTTCAAAGATCTCGGTCACAACGCGGCCCAGACCCCAGCTCTTCTCAACCTTGACGCCGACGGCGGCGGCAATCGCTTTCGCAGAGTCGAAGTTATCCAGATCCGCCATCTCGGTTTCCGGACGGTATTTCTTGATAGCCTCGCGCATGGTCAGCTTTTCAAACGGCTTGCCGAAGTCAAAGGTCTGATCGCCATAAGGCACCGCGGTGTTGCCGAGAATATCCTGCGCCAGGGTACGGAACAGGGATTCGGTCAGCTCGATCAGATCCTTATAGTCCGCATACGCCATATAGAGTTCCATCATGGTGAACTCAGGGTTATGGCGTACGGAGATGCCTTCGTTACGGAAGTTACGGTTGATCTCGAACACGCGCTCGAAGCCGCCGACAACCAGACGCTTGAGGTACAGTTCCGGCGCGATACGCAGGTACATGTCCAGATCCAGCGCGTTGTGATGGGTGATGAACGGACGGGCGGAGGCGCCGCCTGGGATCACCTGCATCATCGGGGTTTCAACTTCCATAAAGCCGCGACCGACCATGAACTGGCGAATGCCGGCCAGGATCTGCGAGCGCACTTTGAAGGTGTTGCGGGATTCGTCGTTGGAGATCAGATCCAGGTAGCGCTGGCGATAGCGCGCTTCCTGATCCTGCAGGCCGTGGAATTTGTCCGGCAGCGGGCGCAGGGCTTTGGTCAGCAGACGCAGCTCGGTGCAGTGGATAGACAGCTCGCCGGTTTTGGTTTTGAACAGCTTGCCGCGCGCGGCGATGATGTCGCCGAGGTCCCACTTTTTGAACTGCTCGTTGTAGACGCCTTCCGGCAGATCGTCACGCGCCACGTACAGCTGAATGCGGCCGCCGACGTCCTGCAGGGTCACGAAGGAGGCTTTACCCATGATACGACGGGTCATCATGCGGCCAGCCACCGAGACCTCAACGTTCAGCGCTTCCAGCTCTTCGTTTTCTTTCGCATCGAAGTCAGCGTGCAGTTGGTCAGAGGTATGGTCACGACGAAAATCGTTCGGGAACGGAATACCCTGCTCGCGCAGCGCAGCCAGCTTTTCACGACGGCTTTTCAGTTCATTATTAAGGTCAATTGCCGCGTCAGCGCCCTGTGCTTGTTGTTCAGACATGTTGGTTCCTCATAACCCTGCTTTCAGACTTGCTTCGATAAATTGATCCAGGCTGCCGTCAAGCACCGCCTGAGTGTTGCGGGTTTCCACCCCGGTGCGCAGATCTTTAATGCGGGAATCATCCAGCACGTAAGAACGGATCTGGCTGCCCCAGCCGATGTCCGATTTGGTATCTTCCATCGCCTGCTTCTCGGCATTTTTCTTCTGCATTTCCAGTTCATAAAGCTTGGCTTTCATCTGCTTCATGGCCTGGTCTTTGTTTTTGTGCTGTGAACGGTCGTTCTGGCACTGCGTGACTAACCCGCTTGGAATGTGGGTAATACGCACCGCGGATTCGGTACGGTTAACGTGCTGACCGCCCGCGCCGGAGGCACGGTAAACGTCAATACGCAGGTCCGCCGGGTTGATCTCGATGTCGATATCGTCATCGACTTCCGGGTAAACGAACGCGGAGCTGAAGGAGGTATGGCGACGGCCGCCGGAGTCGAACGGGCTCTTACGTACCAGGCGGTGAACGCCGGTTTCGGTACGCAGCCAGCCGTAGGCATAATCGCCGATAATCTTGATGGTCACGGACTTGATGCCCGCCACTTCGCCTTCAGACTCTTCGATAATTTCGGTCTTAAAGCCGCGCGCTTCGGCCCAGCGCAGATACATGCGCGTCAGCATGCTGGCCCAGTCCTGCGCTTCGGTGCCGCCGGAGCCGGCCTGAATATCGAGGTAGCAATCGGCGCTGTCGTACTCGCCGGAGAACATGCGGCGGAATTCAAGCTGAGCCAGCTTCTCGTCGAGCACGTTAAGCTCGGCGACGGCTTCGTTGAAGGTCTCTTCGTCCTCGGCTTCGACAGCCAGCTCCAGCAGGCCGGAAACATCTTCCAGGCCCTGGGACATCTGATCGAGGGTGTCAACGATGGCTTCCAGTGAAGAACGCTCTTTACCCAGCGCCTGTGCGCGCTCGGGTTCGTTCCACACGTCCGGCTGTTCCAGCTCGGCGTTTACTTCTTCCAGACGCTCTTTCTTAGCATCATAGTCAAAGATACCCCCTGAGAACGTCGGAGCGCTCCGTGAGGTCCTGAATACGGTTTTTTACCGGATTTATTTCAAACATGATCGATTTTCTTTTAATGGATTGGTCAAAATGCGGTGATAAGAGCGGAATTGTACCGGATCCCCGCTCTCTTTTATACACACTTCAGCCTTCAGGCGGCCTCTTTGTTGCCGGTTTTTTCATCAGACCGGCCAAAGATGGTCAATGATAAGCTGCAGGCTGCGGTTGCCGCGAAACTCGTTGATATCGAGCTTATAGGCCAGAGTGACTTCGCGCACGCCGTTATCCGGCCAAATCGAGGTATCGACGTTAAAGGCAATCCCGTCCAGCAGCGGCCCGCCGCCAACCGGCTCGACCATCACCTTGAGGTGTCGCTCGCCCACCAGACGCTGCTGCAGCAGGCGGAAACGGCCGTCGAACAGCGGTTCCGGGAACATTTGCCCCCACGGCCCGGCCTCACGCAGCATCTGCGCCACCTCCATGCTCATCTCCCCGACGTCCAGCGGGCCGTCGGAAACCACCTCCCCCTGCAGCAGCGCGGGGTCCAGCCACTCGGTCACCAGCTCGCCGAAGCGCTGCTGAAACTCCTCGAAGCGGGCCTCTTCCAGCGACAGCCCTGCCGCCATCGCGTGGCCGCCAAATTTGAGGATCAGCCCCGGGTTCAGCGTGTCGAGACGCTCCAGCGCATCGCGCATGTGCAGCCCCTGGATAGAGCGGCCGGAGCCTTTTAACAGCCCGTCGCCCGTCGGCGCGAAGGCGATAACCGGGCGGTGAAAACGCTCTTTAATTCGCGAGGCCAGGATACCGACCACGCCCTGATGCCACTGCGGGTGATACATCGCCAGCCCGCCGGGCAGCGCTTCACTGCTGCGTTCAAGCTGCTGGCACAGCGTGAGCGCTTCCGCCTGCATCCCCTGCTCAATCTCTTTGCGCGTCTGGTTCAAGGCATCCAGCTCGTTGGCCAGCACCCGCGCTTCGCCGGCGTTATCGCACAGCAGCAGCGCCACGCCGACCGACATATCGTCCAGCCTTCCCGCCGCGTTCAGCCGCGGGCCAAGGGCAAAGCCGAGATCGCTGGCCGCCAGCTTCTGCGGGTCGCGGTTGGCAATTTCCAGCAGCGCCTTAATCCCCGGACGGCACTTGCCCGCCCGAATGCGGCTCAGCCCCTGCCAGGTGAGGATGCGGTTATTAGCATCCAGCGGCACCACGTCAGCCACCGTTCCCAGCGCGACCAGATCCAGCAGCTCCGCGAGGTTAGGCGCGGCAATTCCCCGCGTTTCGAACCAGTTTTTATCGCGCAGGAAGGTGCGCAGCGCCAGCATCAGGTAAAACGCCACCCCGACTCCGGCCAGCGATTTTGACGGGAAGCCGCAGTCGCGCAGGTTCGGGTTGACGATAGCTTCCGCCGCCGGCAGCGTGTCGCCCGGCAGGTGGTGATCGGTAACCACCACCGGGATCCCCAGATCGTGCGCGCGATCGACGCCGCTATGCGAGGAGATGCCGTTGTCGACGGTCATAATCATCTGCGCGCCGCGGGCGTGGGCCTGATCGACCACTTCCGGGCTCAGACCGTAGCCATCTTCAAAACGGTTCGGTACCAGATAGGAGACGTTGCCGTAGCCCAGCGCGCGCAGCGCCAGCACGCTCAGGGCGGTGCTGGTGGCGCCATCAGCGTCAAAATCGCCGACGATTACAATATGCAAATCCTGCTGGAAGGCGTCGTAGAGCATCTCCACGGCTTTATCGATGCCGTTCAGCTGCGCCCACGGCAGCATGCCTTTAACGCCGCGCTCCAGTTCCTGCGCGCTGCGTACGCCGCGGCTCGCGTAGAGCCGCTGCAGCAGCGGCGAAAGGTCGGCGGGAAGCTCCGCGCCATCGGCCGCCTCACGGCGGCGCAGTTGTGTCTGTTGTTTCACGCGAATTATTTACCGCTGGTTTGTTTTTGATGCTCATCGAGGAAGGCTTTCAGCTCTTTCGGTCCCTGATAGCCCGGCAGCACGTAGCCGTTGCTCAATACCATTGCCGGCGTACCGTTGACGCCGAACTGCACGCCAAGCGTGTAGTGCTTGCTGATATCCACGCCGCAGCTGGCCGGCTGTACGCCTTTGCCGCCCATCGCGTCATCCAGGGCTTTATTGCGATCTTTGGCGCACCAGATGGCCTGCATATCCTGCTCCGTCTGGCTCTGCAGCCCCTGGCGCGGGAAGGCCAGGTAACGAACGGTGATGCCCAGCGCGTTGTAGTCGCTCATCTCTTCATGCAGCTTGTGGCAGTAGCCGCAGGTGATATCGGTAAAGACGGTGATGACGTGTTTTTCCTGCGGCGCCTTATAGATAATCATCTCTTTTTCCAGCGCGTTCAGCTTACCCACCAGCAGCGAGTTAGTGACGTTAACCGGCTGGGCGCCGCTGACGTCATACATCGGTCCCTGAATTACGTGCTTACCGTCGTCGGTCACGTACAGCACGCCGCTGTCGGTCAGTACGGTGCTCATGCCGCTAACCGGCGAAGGCTGAATGTCCGTGCTCTGCACGCCCAGCTTGGCCAGCGACTGCTTGATCGTCGCGCTGTCGGCGTGCGCTGCGCCGGAGAGCGTTGCCGCCAGCAGGGTGAACATCAGTAAACCTTTTTTCATACTCAATCCTTTTTATTCAGCACTCACGCCCGCGGGTGGTGCTGTTGATGAAGTTGTCTCAGACGCTCGGTCGCCACGTGGGTGTAAATCTGCGTCGTCGAGAGATCGCTGTGTCCTAACAGCATCTGCACCACGCGTAGGTCAGCGCCATGATTTAGCAAATGCGTCGCAAACGCGTGACGTAAAACGTGCGGGGAGAGCTTCGCGCTGTCGATCCCCGCCAGCACCGCGTAGTGCTTAATTCGATACCAGAAAGTCTGTCGGGTCATTTGCTGCGCGCGCTGGCTGGGAAAGAGCACATCGGAAGCTACGCCGTTCAGCAGCCAGGGACGTCCGTACTCAAGGTAGTTCTCAACCCACAGCACCGCCTCTTCGCCGAGCGGCACCAGCCGCTCTTTGTTGCCTTTCCCCACCACCCGCAGCACGCCCTGGCGCAGGCTGATATCGCTCATCGTCAGGCCCACCAGCTCCGAGACGCGCAGGCCGGTGGCATACAGCACCTCCAGCATGGCCTTGTCGCGCAGCTCCAGAGGCTGCTCCACCAGCGGCGCCTGCAGCAGGCGGTCCACCTGCGCTTCGCTGAGATCTTTCGGCAGACGCTGCGGCAGCTTTGGCGACGCCAGCAGCGCGCTGGGATCGTCGGTACGGATTTTTTCCCGATACAGATGCTGGAAAAAACGGCGCACCGCGCTTAGCAAACGCGCGGTGCTGGTGGCCTTATAGCCGCCGGTTTGCCTTTCGGCCAGCAGCGACTGGAGGTCCTCCCCGCTGACGCTGACAAGCGTCAGCCCGCGATGATGCAGCCATTCCACGACCATCGTCAGGTCCCGACGGTAGGCGCTCAGCGTATTTTCCGCGAGGTTGCGCTCCAGCCACAGGGCATCAAGAAACTGTTCGATTTGTGCCAGATCCTGTTCCACATCGGCCTCTTTGCTCGTTAAATCGTCCCCAGTATACCCAAATAAGCCGCACGACTGGACAAAAACGGCGGCGACGGGCTGCCTGAAGTATGACGGGTATCATCACCTTTCTGGTAGACTAGACGCAAAGTCACAGCATGAATTGAGATGTTTACGCAATGAACATAGGCCTTTTTTACGGTTCCAGTACCTGCTACACCGAAATGGCTGCGGAGAAAATCCGCGATATTATCGGCCCTGAATTAGTGACCTTGCACAATCTGAAAGATGACTCCCCTGAGCTGATGACCCGCTACGACGTGCTGATCCTCGGCATCCCGACCTGGGATTTCGGCGAGATTCAGGAAGACTGGGAGGCTATCTGGCCGCAGCTCGGGACGCTGGATCTGCAGGATAAGATAGTGGCGCTGTACGGCATGGGCGACCAGCTGGGCTACGGCGAGTGGTTCCTCGACGCGCTGGGCATGCTGCACGACAGGCTGGCTACCCGGGGCGTGAAGTTTATCGGCTACTGGCCGACCGAAGGCTATGAGTTCACCAGCCAGAAGCCGATCGTCGCCGATGGCCAACTGTTCGTTGGCCTCGCGCTTGATGAAACGAACCAGTATGACCTGAGCGACGATCGTATCCAGAGCTGGTGCGAGCAAATCCTTGGGGAAATGGCCGAACAGTTCGCCTGATTTTAGCGGCGAGCCTGACGCGCCAGGCTCTTAGTCCTGCGCCGGTTTGTGCAACACCAGCCGGCGCAAATCGCGCCACTCCCTCGCATCCATGCTATCAGCCGCCACCCACAGGTGCTGGCTGCGACGCGTTTGCGTATGGCGCAGACGCAGCAGCATCCCGCTGTTGATCACCCACGGTATGCCGACGATCTCCCACTCCGCTTTTTGCCAGCGCAGTCGGGAATCGGTCATCAGCTTTATTTCTCCCTGGCAGGCGTGGATCCGCCGCTGGCTGCGTACGCAGTCAAACACCACCAGAGAGAGCAGCAGTAGCCATAGCGGGGTGTAGCTGAGCGGCCAGGGCATCAGCAGGACGATAGCCGCCACCACGCCGTGGAGCAGCAGCGAGAACCACTGCGAACGCCAGGAAATGCGTAAATCAGATTGCCACAGGACCACGTTCCCGATTCCGAGTCTGGATTAATTTTACCATCCGCTGCAGCTGCGCGTCGGAGGGTTCGCCGTGATTCATCAGCCAGTTGAACAGATCCGGGTCGTCGTTTTCTAACAACCGGATGAACAGCAGCTTGTCTTCATCGCTGAGCGTATCGTACTCATACTCGAAAAACGGCATAATGGAGATGTCGAGTTCACGCATACCCCGGCGGCATGCCCAGTGGATGCGGGCTTTATTATTAATGTCCATGTTATCCTTCCAGCGTAAAGGGATATACCCGTCATACTTCAAGTTGCATGTGCGTTAGCCGCGTTCGTTCCCCCCAGTCACTTACCCGAGTAAGCTCCTGGGGACTCGCTCACTTGCCGCCTTCCTGCAACTCGAATTATTTAGGCTATAGGTTAGTTTAACCCGTTTTTAGCACTTACTTTACAGCATTATCGAGAAGCGCGAGCAGCATTCCACAAAAACCGTAAATTTATTATGGTTTTATCCATTTCCTTCGTTCGCCTCCTTACGCCCTTAGGGCACAAATGGCCTGCCGAAAGCGCTTGCATTGCACCATAGCTCTTTTACCATTAGTCATTCACTCTGCGTTAAGCTATTCAGGACATGACTATGGCTTTTACACCTTTTCCTCCACGTCAGCCCTCTTCTTCCGCGCGGCTGCCGTTAACGCTGATGACCCTGGATGACTGGGCGCTGGCGACAATCACCGGTCAGGATGCGGAGAAATATCTGCAGGGGCAGATCACCGCTGATGTCAGCGCGCTGACTGACGATCGCCACCTGCTGGCCGCGCACTGTGACGCCAAGGGTAAAATGTGGAGCAACCTGCGCGTGTTTCACCGCGACGGTGGCTTCGCGTGGATTGAGCGCCGCAGCCTGCGCGACGCGCAGCTGACCGAACTGAAAAAGTACGCGGTGTTCTCTAAAGTGACCATCGCCGCGGATGATGAACACGTCCTGCTGGGCGTCGCCGGTTTCCAGGCCCGCGCCGCGCTGGCTCCGCTGTTCAGCGAACTGCCGAATGCCGATAAGCAGGTGGTTACCGACGGCGCGACCAGCCTGCTGTGGTTTGCGCATCCGGCGGAACGTTTCCTGCTGGTTACCGACGCTGAGACCGCCATCCGGGTGACCGAAGCCCTGCGCAGCGATGCGCAGCTGAATAATAGCCAGCAGTGGCTGGCGCTAAATATTGAAGCGGGTTTGCCGGTCATCGATAGCGCCAACAGCGCGCAGTTTCTGCCGCAGGCCACCAACCTACAGGCGCTGGGCGGCATCAGCTTTAAAAAAGGCTGCTATACCGGGCAGGAGATGGTCGCCCGGGCAAAATTCCGCGGAGCCAACAAGCGGGCGCTGTGGTCTCTGACCGGGAAAGCCAGCCGCGTTCCGCAGGCCGGGGAAGATCTTGAGCTGCAGATGGGCGAGAACTGGCGCCGAACCGGCACCGTGCTGGCCGCCGTACAGTTAGATGATGGTCATCTGCTGGTACAGGTGGTGATGAATAACGACATGGAGGCGGACAGCGTGTTCCGCGTACGCGATGATGCCGGAACGTTAAGCATCACCCCGCTGCCGTACTCGCTGGAAGAAGAGTAGCTTTCCGTTCGCGGATAATGGCGCCAGCGCTCTGCGCTGACGCTACTATCCACGCGACCCACGCGACCAAACCTTCGCCGCGCCCGGGCAGGCTGATTTATTTAAACCTGCCCGACGTACAGATAGATCGCCAGAAAGTGACAAACGCTGCCGCCGAGAACAAAGCCGTGCCAGATGGCATGGTTGTAGGGTATCCGCTTGCAGACGTAGAAGATAACCCCCAGCGAATAGACGATCCCCCCGACCGCCAGCAGCGTCACCCCGCCAACCGCCAGCTTAATCGCCAGCTGATAAACCACGATTAGCGACAGCCAGCCCATCGTCAGATAGGTGACCAGAGACAGAATTTTAAAGCGGTGCGCGATGGTCAGCTTAAACAAGATCCCCAGCAGCGCCAGGCTCCAGATAACGATCATCAGGCCGCGCGAGAGCGGCGAGTTGAGCCCCACCAGCAGAAAAGGAGTATAGGTACCCGCAATCAGCAGATAAATGGCGCAGTGGTCGAATTTTTTCAACCATAGCTTCGCCCGCTGATGCGGAACCGCGTGATAAAGCGTAGAGGCGAGGAACAGCAAAATCATGCTGCCGCCGTAGAGGCTGTAGCTGGTAATCGCCATAGCGCTGGCGTTAGCGTCCACCGCCTGCACCAGCAGCAGCACCAGGCCAACGATACCAAACACCAGCCCAATCCCGTGACTGATGCTGTTGGCAATTTCCTCTGCCAGAGAATATCCCTGGGTGATTAATGGTTTGCGAACCATATTTGACTCCGAAAACGTGAAAGCTTTCAACGCTCACCTAGGGTAACTGAGAATGATTCCAGTGAACACCTGTTAGCTAAAATAAAACGATGAATATTTGTAAGTAGTTTAAAATCATAATGTTACATCAAAATTTCACCTAACAGTCGTTCGCTATTTATCAAAGCAGTTTGAATTCAATGACATAAAACTGGTCTTCATCCGGGTAGATCTCCGCGATGACCTGCCGCAGCTGCGCGAGGGTCATATTTTCCTGCTGTGCATGCCGTTCGCTCAGCGTCGCCAGGGTTACCGTTGAGGTTGCGACCACGCTAATCGTGCAAAAATAGCCGTCATCTTCATAGCGCCCGACGCGCAGCACGTCCCCGACTTTGAAATGCGACTCCGCGGCATTGCGGATGGTGATCGTTTTGCGGCCGCTAAGGATGTCGTCCTGAAAGCGCTGAAAAAAGGTTATGTCATTCGGCTGCATGATATCATTCCGTCCTGGTCATTCTGAATTGTGAGTTATTACTGTGAGTATGTTCTCCCACGCCGCTATTGCCAGTCTCAATAATCTTGAGATGATGGTCTACCACTACGTCATTAAGAATCGTGACAAAGTGATGTATATGACCATCCGCGAGCTGGCGGAAGCCGCCGGCGTTTCCACCACCACCGTGCTGCGTTTCTGCCGCAAGCTGCAGTGTGAGGGGTACTCAGAGTTTCGCATACGCTTTAAATTATATCTGGAGCAGAATGAGCCTCAACAGGCAAATATCGGCGCCAGCGAAATTATGAGCTTTTTTAAAAGCGTCAATAACGATGAATTTGATGATTTACTCGAACGCGCTGTGGATATTATCCTCGCCTCAGAGCGTATTATTTTCGTCGGTGCCGGAACCTCCGGCGCGCTGGCGAAATATGGCGCACGGTTCTTCTCCAACGTCGGGAAATTCAGCAACCATATCGACGATCCCTATTTTCCGGTGACTAACGATATGGCGCGCAACGCGCTGGCAATCGTCCTCTCCGTTTCCGGTGAAACCGAAGAGATCCTGCGCTTTGCCGGCCAGTTCAGCCTGCATCGCTGTAAAGTGATGTCGATAACCAGCCACGAACACTCGCGGCTGGCGAAGCTGGCTGATTTCAACCTCTCCTGGCACATACCGCAAACGCGCATCGGCGGCGTCTACGATATTACGACGCAAATTCCGGTTATTTATATTCTTGAAAGTCTGGGGCGTAAATTAGCCCGCAAAATAGCCTGAAAATAACACCCTGTTTTTTCGATGTAACATATTCCAGGCGCAGGAAATTGTTATATCGTGACATTTATATGCTCTTTGCTAGACTCGAAAACAACGAAACATCAGACGAGATTAGCAACAATGAAAAAAATACCCTTAGCGAAAGATTTTTTATGGGGCGGCGCGGTCGCGGCGCACCAGGTGGAAGGCGGCTGGAATAAAGACGGCAAAGGCCCGAGCATTTGCGACGTGCTGACCGGCGGCGCCCACGGCGTGCCGCGCGAGATTACCCACCAGGTAGAGCCGGGTAAATATTACCCGAACCACGAAGCCATTGATTTCCACGGCCGCTACAAAGAAGACATCAAGCTGTTCGCCGAGATGGGTTTCAAATGTTTCCGCACCTCCATCGCCTGGACCCGCATCTTCCCGCTCGGCGACGAAACTCAGCCGAACGAAGAGGGGCTGAAATTCTATGACGACATGTTCGATGAGCTGCTGAAGTACAACATCGAACCGGTTATCACCCTCTCCCACTTTGAAATGCCCCTGCACCTCGTGCAGCAGTACGGCGGCTGGACGAACCGTAAAGTCGTCGATTTCTTCGTGCGCTTTGCCGAAGTGGTCTTCGAGCGCTATAAGCACAAAGTGAAATACTGGATGACCTTTAACGAGATCAACAACCAGCGTAACTGGCGTGCGCCGCTGTTCGGCTACTGCTGCTCAGGCGTGGTCTATACCGAGCATGAAAACCCGGAAGAGACCATGTACCAGGTGCTGCACCATCAGTTCGTGGCCAGCGCGCTGGCGGTGAAGGCGGCGCGACGCATCAACCCGGAGATGCAGGTTGGCTGCATGCTGGCGATGGTCGCCCTCTACCCGTTCTCCTGCAAGCCGGAAGACGTGATGTTCGCTCAGGAGTCGATGCGCGAACGCTACGTCTTCACCGACGTGCAGCTGCGCGGCTACTACCCAACCTACGTGCTGAACGAGTGGGAGCGACGCGGCTTCAGCATCAGGATGGAAGAGGGCGATGAGCAGATCCTGCGCGAAGGCACCTGCGACTACCTCGGCTTCAGCTACTACATGACCAACGCGGTGAAGGCCGAAGGCGGCAGCGGCGATGCCATTTCCGGCTTTGAAGGCAGCGTACCGAACCCGCACGTTAAGGCCTCCGACTGGGGCTGGCAGATTGACCCGGTGGGCCTGCGCTACTCGCTGTGCGAGCTGTACGAACGCTATCAGAAGCCGCTGTTTATCGTTGAAAACGGCTTTGGCGCCTATGACAAGGTAGAAGAGGACGGCAGCATCAACGATGACTACCGCATCGACTACCTGCGCGCCCACGTTGAAGAGATGATAAAAGCGGTCACTTACGATGGCGTCGAGCTGATGGGCTACACCCCGTGGGGCTGCATCGATTGCGTCTCCTTCACTACCGGCCAGTACAGCAAGCGCTACGGCTTTATCTACGTCAATAAGCACGATGACGGTACCGGCGATATGTCCCGCTCGCGTAAGAAGAGCTTCAACTGGTATAAAGAAGTGATTGCCAGCAACGGCGAAAAGCTCTGATTTCATGCTCTGCCTCCTCCTCTCCCCTGCCGGGAGAGGAGTCCCCCCCGCCCGGACACGTCTTTACAGCTTCGCATTGCCAAAACGCTTCCACCCGCGAAGATAGGCCATGTGAATAACTGAGGCGATCATGATTAAGCGACAGCGAAAAGCCATTCTTCTTGTAGTCCTTGCCTGTCTGGTGGTGCTGGTATGCGCAGCGTATGGTGGGGCTGGAGAGGTGGCTGGCACGCAAAAAAATGGCGCTGCCGACGGTTAACGACCCCGACGGGCGGCTTTCAGGCCAGCGGGACGTACAGGTCACGCCAGCCCTGGAGGTGATTTCTCGCGGCGAGGTGAAATCCATCGCCACCGGCTGGAGCAGCGGCTGGGGAGTGCGCCTGCGGCTATGGCTGGCGTCATAACCTCATGAACCCGGGCAAAGCGCAGGCCGCCGCCCGTATTGCGCACTGGCCGGAGGTTATTTTCCTCCGGCCAGCTCAAGGAAGCTGCCGGTCACGTAGGAAGCTTTATCGCTCAGCAGCCAGGCGATCGCCTGGGCGACCTCTTCCGGCTGCCCGCCGCGCTGCATCGGCAGCGCCGCTTTCACCCGCTCCACGCGCCCCGGCTCGCCGCCGGAGGCGTGCATGTCGGTATAGATAAACCCCGGACGCACGCCGTTAACGCGAATGCCCTGCGCCGCCACCTCCAGCGACAGGCCGGTGGTCAGCGTATCGACCGCCCCTTTCGACGCGGCGTAATCAACGTATTCCCCCGGTGAGCCCAGACGCGCCGCCGCCGAAGAGACGTTGACGATGGCCCCGCCCTTGCCGCCGTGACGGTGCGACATCCGCTTCACCGCCTCGCGACAGCAGAGGAAATAGCCGGTGACGTTGGTGCTCAGCACCCGATTAATCCGCTCGGCGGTCAGGTCTTCAACAGAACTCTGCGTAAACAGAATACCGGCATTATTCACCAGCGCGCCCAGGGGTTCGCCAAGGCGGTCGATGCCGGCAAACATCGCCATCACCTGCGCTTCGTCGCTGATATCCGCGCGCAGCGCGATAGCCTTGCCGCCCTGGGCAATAATCTCATTCACCACTTCCGTCGCCGCGCTCACGTTGTGATGATAATTCACCGCCACGGTATAGCCTTCCTGCGCCAACAGCAGCGCCGTCGCCCTGCCAATTCCGCGGCTCGCGCCGCTAATCAGTGCTACCGTCATCGCATTCTCCCAAAAAATAAAGGCGCCGCAGCGCCTTTAAAAGATAGTCTAATCAGCTAATTACTGATATTCGCTCAGCGGAACGCAGGAGCAGAACAGGTTACGATCGCCGTAAACATCGTCCAGACGCTTCACCGTCGGCCAGTATTTATTCGCCAGGCCTGCCGGGAACACCGCCAGCTCGCGGGTGTACGGATGGCTCCACTCAGCAACCAGCTCGCCCTGGGTGTGCGGGGCGTTCACCAGCGGGTTATCCGCCAGCGGCCACTCGCCCGCTTTCACGCGATCGATTTCGCCGCGGATCGCCAGCATCGCCTCGATAAAACGGTCCAGCTCAACTTTGCTTTCCGATTCGGTCGGCTCAACCATCAGCGTACCGGCCACCGGGAAGGACATCGTCGGCGCATGGAAACCAAAGTCGATCAGACGCTTGGCAATATCCAGCTCGCTGATGCCGGTCTCTTCCTTCAGCGGACGAATATCCAGAATACATTCGTGCGCCACGCGGCCGTCGCGGCCGGTATAGAGCACCGGGAAAGCCTCTTTCAGGCGCGTCGCAATGTAGTTAGCGTTGAGGATCGCCACCTGGCTGGCCTGCTTCAGCCCTTCCGCGCCCATCATGCGGATATACATCCAGCTGATAGGTAAAATAGAAGCGCTGCCGAACGGTGCCGCGGAAACCGCGCCCTGACGGGTCAGCATGCCTTCAATTTGCACCACGCTGTGGCCCGGCACGAACGGCGCCAGATGCGCCTTCACGCCGATTGGGCCCATGCCCGGGCCGCCGCCGCCGTGCGGGATGCAGAAGGTTTTATGCAGGTTGAGGTGCGACACGTCCGCGCCGATAAAGCCCGGAGAGGTGATCCCCACCTGAGCGTTCATGTTCGCGCCGTCGAGGTAAACCTGGCCGCCGAAGCGGTGCACAATCTCGCACACTTCGCGGATGGTCTCTTCGTAAACACCGTGCGTTGACGGGTAGGTCACCATGATGCAGGAGAGATTTTCCCCCGCCTGCTCCGCCTTGAGGCGCAGATCCGCGAGATCGATGTTGCCGTTTTTATCACAGGCTACCACCACTACCTGCATCCCTGCCATCTGCGCGGATGCCGGGTTGGTGCCGTGCGCCGAGCTTGGGATCAGGCAGATATCGCGATGGCCTTCATTGCGGCTTTCGTGGTAGTGGCGAATCGCCAGCAGGCCCGCATATTCCCCCTGCGCGCCGGAGTTCGGCTGCATGCAGACGGCGTCATAGCCGGTCAGCTTCACCAGCCAGTCGGAGAGCTGGGCGATCATCTGATGGTAGCCTTCCGCCTGTTCCGCCGGGCAGAACGGGTGCAGCTCGGCAAACTCAGGCCAGGTGATCGGGATCATTTCCGCCGCGGCGTTAAGCTTCATGGTGCAGGAGCCCAGCGGGATCATCGCCTGATTCAGCGCCAGATCTTTACGCTCCAGCGAGTGCATGTAGCGCATCATCTCGGTTTCGCTGTGGTAGCGATTAAATACCGGGTGGGTCAGGATCGCATCGTCGCGCAGCATGCTGGCAGGGATCGAACGGCTGTCGAGCGCCACGTCTTTGTCCAGCGCATCGATATCCAGCCCGTGCGCGTCGCCAAGGATCGCGCGGAACAGGTTCAGCACATCCTGGCGGGTGGTCGCTTCATCAAGGGTGATACCGACCGCGTTGTGAATGTCGCTGCGCAGGTTAATTTCCAGCGCCTCGGCGCGCGCCAGCACCGCGGCTTTGTCGGCAACGTCGACGCACAGGGTGTCAAAGTAGTGCGCGTGGCGCAGCTTGAGCCCTTTCTTCTGCAGGCCATCGGCCAGAATATCCGTCAGGCGATGGATGCGGCTGGCGATACGCTTCAGGCCAGCGGGTCCGTGGAAGACCGCATACAGGCTGGCGATGTTGGCCAGCAGCACCTGGGAAGTACAAATATTGGAGTTCGCTTTCTCGCGGCGGATATGCTGCTCGCGGGTCTGCATCGCCATGCGCAGCGCGGTGTTGCCGGCGGCATCTTTCGATACGCCGATAATACGGCCAGGCATGGAGCGTTTGAATTCATCTTTTGCTGCAAAGAAGGCCGCGTGCGGACCGCCGTAGCCCATCGGCACGCCGAAACGCTGGGCGGAACCGAAGACGATATCGGCCCCCTGCTTGCCCGGAGCGGTCAGCAGCACCAGCGCCATAAAGTCGGCGGCGACGCTCACCACGACCTTGCGCGCTTTAAGCTCGGCAATCAGGCCTGAGTAATCGTGCACTTCGCCGGTAGTACCGACCTGCTGCAGCAGCACGCCGAAAACGTCCTGATGATCGAGCGCTTTTTCCGCGTCATCGACGATAACATCAAAGCCGAAGGTTTCCGCGCGAGTGCGGACCACGTCCAGCGTTTGCGGATGCACGTCGGCAGCCACAAAGAAGCGGTTCGCGTTCTTCAGCTTGCTGACGCGCTTCGCCATCGCCATCGCTTCTGCGCCGGCGGTTGCTTCATCCAGCAGCGAGGCGGAGGCGATATCCAGCCCGGTCAGATCGAGCGTGACCTGCTGGAAGTTCAGCAGCGATTCCAGGCGGCCCTGCGACACTTCCGGCTGATAAGGGGTATACGCGGTATACCAACCCGGGTTTTCCAGCATATTGCGCTGAATAACCGGCGGCAGCTGCACGGCGGTGTAGCCCATACCGATGTAAGACTTAAAGCGCTTGTTACGCCCGGCGATCGCCTTCAGTTCCGCGAGAGCGGCGAATTCCGTCGTCGCATCGCCGACCTGAGGCGGCGTTGCCAGCTGAATATCCTGCGGCACAATCTGGCCAATCAGGGCGTTAAGCGAATCGGCGCCAACGGTTTTCAGCATCTCCTGCTGTTGCTGAGCATCCGGACCGATGTGACGTTCAATAAAGGCGCCGCGGTTTTCAAGCTGACCTAAAGTCTGAGTCATGAGCGATGGTTCCTGAAACGTGCAGTGAATCGTAATTGTCTGACTGGTTCGCCCGGTGGAGCACTAATGCTCGCCGGGCTTTAATACGCAAAATCATTCACGCGGCGGGCAGCGACACCCCTGGTGCTGACAAAAGCCTGCGGCGTGAAGGATGGAGGTACTTACTCGTCTTCTAACAGCGCGGCGTAGGCCGTCGCGTCCAGCAGCGCCGCGACCTGAGCTTCATCGCTGGCTTTGATTTTGAAAATCCAGCCAGCGGCGTACGGTTCGCTGTTAATCAGCTCCGGGGAGTCGTTCAGCTCTTCGTTCACCGCAAGGATCTCGCCGCTAATCGGGGCATAAATATCCGAGGCCGCTTTTACCGATTCCGCAACGGCGCAGTCATCGCCGGCGTCAACGGCCGTCCCGACTTCCGGCAGATCGACGAAAACCATATCGCCAAGCAGCTCCTGCGCGTGCTCGGTGATGCCAACGGTGTAGGTGCCGTCGGCTTCTTTGCGCAGCCATTCGTGTTCTTTACTGTATTTCAGTTCTGCTGGTACGTTGCTCATCAATTCATCTCCAAAAGGGGGAATCACGCAACGGCTTTGCCGTTACGAACAAAAACGGGTTTAGTCACTTTTACCGGCATTTCGCGGTTGCGGATCTGTACAACGGCCGTTTCACCGATGCCTGCCGGTACGCGTGCCAGTGCAATACTGTAGCCCAGCGTAGGGGAGAACGTCCCGCTGGTGATAATACCCTCTTGCTGATTACCGTCAGCGTCGGTAAAGCGCACCGGCAGACCGCCGCGCAGCACGCCCTTCTCGGTCATCACCAGGCCAACCAGCTGCTCGGTGCCTTTTTCACGCTGCAGCTCCAGCGCCTCACGACCAATAAAGTTGCGATCGGCAGGTTCCCAGGCAATGGTCCAGCCCATATTTGCCGACAGCGGGGAGACGCCTTCGTCCATCTCCTGGCCGTACAAATTCATCCCGGCTTCCAGACGCAGCGTATCGCGAGCGCCGAGGCCGCAAGGCTTCACGCCCGCGTCCAGCAGGCTGCGCCAGAAATCTGCGGCCTGCTCTTTCGGCAGCGCAATCTCATAGCCCGCCTCGCCGGTATAGCCGGTGGTGGCGATAAATAACTCCCCCGCCTGCACGCCAAAGAACGGCTTCATGCCTGCGACGGCCTGGCGCTGCTGCTCGTTAAACAGGGTGGCGGCTTTCTCTTTCGCCTGCGGCCCCTGAACGGCGATCAGCGCCAGATCGTCGCGCACGGTTATCTCCAGGCCATAAGGTTCAGCCTGCTCGCCGATCCAGGCGAGGTCTTTTTCGCGCGTCGCGGAGTTAACCACAAGGCGGAAATAATCTTCCGTCAGGAAATAGACAATCAGGTCATCGATAACGCCCGCCGAAGCGGTCAGCATTCCGCTGTACAGCGCCTTGCCCGGGACGGTGAGTTTCGCCACATCGTTAGCCAGCAGATAGCGCAGGAACTCGCGAACCCGGCTACCGTGGAAGTCGACGATGGTCATGTGCGAGACGTCGAACATGCCGGCATCGCGGCGCACCGCGTGGTGCTCATCAATCTGGGAACCATAGTGCAGCGGCATCATCCAGCCGTGGAAGTCCACCATGCGAGCGCCGCACAGCGTGTGTTGTTCATACAACGGAGTCTGTTGAGCCATCTTTTCCTCGTCGAATAAAACGGAACCAGCTACTTTTTTTGGCGGCGATTTCGCCCCGCGAAATCCGGCATCGACGCCCTTCGCTGGCGCCGACGCAAACGTTACCTTTGGCCTGAACTTACCACCGAAACCGGCGTTAAACCATAAGGTAAATCAGGACATCACATTAGCTTATGACCAAATCTCGCCGAAAACTCTACAGAATTATTGACTGGTAAAAAGCGATTTATGCCACATAAAATTAACATAACAAAAGAACTAAGCAGGTGATGATGATATTTTATGCGAATAAACGGGCCTGATTTCTTTCACAAAAAAAGAGAGACATTAATAAAACTAATGCGAAAAAACGGGTGAGATTAGATTATTTCAAATGAGAGGGGGAAACCCGGCGCGAGGGCCGGGAGAGAGAAGTGTGACGCGCTTAACGTAACCAGGCCGGAAGGTCGTTTAGCCCCATCGCCTGGCGGATCAGCTGCGGCTTCACGCCCGGCAGCGTATCGGCCAGCTTGAGACCGATATCGCGCAGCAGCTTCTTCGCCGGATGGCTGCCGGCAAACATTTCGCGAAAGCCCTGCATCCCCGCCAGCATCAGCGCGGCGCTGTGCTTGCGGCTGCGCTCATAGCGACGTAGATACAGATGCTGGCCAATATCCTTGCCCTGGGCATGCAGGCGCCGGATCTCATCGATAAGCTCTGCGGCATCCATAAAGCCCAGGTTCACCCCTTGCCCGGCCAGCGGGTGGATGGTGTGAGCGGCATCGCCAACCAGCGCCAGCCGATGGGCGGCAAACTGGCGCGCATAGCGGCCGGTGAGCGGGAACACTTCGCGCTCGCTCTCAAGCTGGCACAGGCCAAGGCGGTTATCGAAGGCAATACTCAGCGCCTGATTAAACGTCGCCTCATCCGCCTGCTGCATCTGCTCCGCTTCCTGCGGCGATAGCGACCAGACGATAGAGCACAGGTGCGGATCGCTGAGCGGCAGGAAGGCGAGGATACCGTCGCCGTGGAAGGCCTGGCGCGCAATAGCCTGATGCGGATCTGCGGTACGGATAGTGGCCACCAGCGCGTGATGGCGATAGTCCCAGAACGTCAGCGGAATATCGGCTTTGTTGCGCAACCAGGAGTTGGCGCCGTCGGCGCCGACCACCAGCCGGGCGGTCAGCATGCTGCCGTCCTGCAGGCTGAGAAACGCTTCGTTCTCACCCCATGCGACCTGCTGCAGCTGCGCCGGGGCCAGCAGCGTGACGTCAGAACAGCGCTGCGCCTTTTGCCACAGCGCGTGGTGAACGACCGCATTTTCAATAATGTGCCCGAGATGGCTGAAGCCCAGGCTCTGGTCATCAAAGCTGATGCGGCCAAAGCTGTCTTTATCCCACACTTCCATACCGTGATAGCAGCTGGCGCGCCGGGCGATAATTGTTGGCCAGACGTCAAGCTTGCTCAGGAGCTTCTCGCTGGCGGCGTTAATCGCTGAGACCCGCAGCGCTGGCCGCGCATCGGCGCTCAACGGCTGTGGTTCAGCCTGCTCAAGTACGGCTACGCGCAGCCCGCTGCCCTGCAATCCGCAGGCCACCGCCAGCCCCACCATGCCACCGCCCACAATGGCCACATCAACACTTTGCACGTTCAACTCCTTAACGGGGGACCCAACCGAGGGTACGCTGCGCCAGCGCATCGCGCGCCGGAGTAAATAATTCCATCGCCATCAGGCCGACGTTACGCCCCGCTACCAGCGGCGCCCAGCGGTTGGCAAACAGATGAACCAGGCCATCGGTCACGCCGATAGTGGCGGACTTATCATCCGCTCGCCGCGCCTGATACTGGTCAAGCAAAGCATAATCGCCGGGATCGCGGCCGCTGGCCTGGGCCACAATTTCAGCCAGGCTCATCACATCCCGCAGGCCAAGGTTAAACCCCTGCCCGGCAATGGGATGCAGCGTCTGCGCCGCGTTGCCGACCAGCGCCAGGCGATGGGAAACCGCGCTGGTGGCGGTGGTTAGCGCCAGCGGATAAACGCTGCGCGCCCCGGCGTGGGTAATACGCCCCAGCCGCCAGCCAAACGCCTGCTGCAGCTCGTGGCAAAAACGTTCATCAGACCAGCTCAGGACGTCGTCATACCGTGACTGAGGATGGCACCACACCAGCGAGCAGCGGCCCTGCGACATCGGCAGCATCGCCAGGGGACCGTGCTCGGTAAACCGCTCAAAGGCGCGCCCCTCGTGGGGCAAAGCGGTGCTAACGTTGGCAATAATCGCCAGCTGTTGATAGGGCTGCTGCTGCCAGCTGATACCGCAGCGGGCGCCGATCGTCGAGCGCGATCCGTCCGCCGCCACCAGCAGCCTGCCGTCGATCGTTTCGCCGCTGTCCAGCGTGATGCTGACGCCCTCCTCCCATCGGCTGACGTTTTCTACTTTTGCCGGACAGTGCAAAGTAATACCCGGCGCATCGCGCAGTTGCGCAAACAGGCGCTGGCCGATGTCGTGCAGCTCGACGACCTGGCCCAACGCCGCAAGGCCATAGTCCTGCGCGTCCAGAGTGACAAACCCCGCGTGGCCGCGGTCGCTGACGTGCACGCGCTGAATCGGCGTCGCGCAGTCGGCGATCTCCTGCCAGATACCGACGCGCGCCAGCTGCTGGCAGGTTCCTGCCGCCAGCGCAATCGCCCTGGCGTCAAATCCAGGATGCTGAGAAGAGTCCGGCGCTGCCGCTTCCACCAGATGAACCGGCAGCGCGCCGTCGGTCAACCGGGAGATAGCCAGGGCCAGGGTCGCGCCGGTCATTCCGCCGCCAACGATCAGCACGCTCATGATCGCTGTGCCGCGGCCATCAGCGCTTCGATGTCGTCCGCGCTTTTCACCACTCCGGCGGTCAGATTTTCATTGCCGTCAGCGGTTATCACAATATCGTCTTCGATGCGGATACCGATACCGCGATACTGCGGCGGCACGTCGGCGTCCGTCGCAATATACAGCCCCGGCTCAACGGTCAGCACCATGCCCGGTTCGAGAACCCGCGAGCGGTCGACATCGTAGTTTCCGACATCATGCACGTCCAGCCCCAGCCAGTGGCTCAGGCCGTGCATAAAGAACGGGCGGTGCGCATTGTTAGCCAGCAGCTCTTCAACATCCCCTTTAAGGATGCCGAGGCGTACCAGGCCGACGACCATTATCCGCACGACTTTCTGATTTACCTCCTGAATAGAGGTTCCCGGGCGATAGAGCGTCAGCGCGGTTTCCAGCGATTCGAGGACAATGTCATAAATCTCGCGCTGGGCCGGACTAAATTTGCCGTTCACCGGGAAGGTGCGCGTGATATCGCCCGCATAGCCGCGGTATTCGCAGCCGGCATCGATCAGCACCAGATCGCCATCGCGCAGCTCGCACTCGTTTTCGGTGTAATGCAGAATGCAGCCGTTGTCACCGCCGCCAACGATGGTGTTATAGGAAGGGAAGCGGGCGCCGTGGCGGTTGAATTCATGAAGGATTTCGCCTTCCAGCTGATATTCGTACATCCCCGGCTGACATTTTTCCATCGCCCGGGTGTGGGCCAGCGCGGAAATTTCTCCGGCGCGGCGCAGCACATCAAGCTCTTCTGGCGATTTGAACAGGCGCATCTCATGCACTATCGGCCGCCAGTCGATGACGGAATTTGGCGCCTGCAGGTTCTGGCGCGAGCCTTTACGCAGCTTTTCCAGCGCCGTGAAGACGATTTTATCGGCGTAGGCATATTCGCCCTGCGCAAAATAGATGGCGTCAAGGCCGTTCAGCAGCTGGTATAGCTGCTGGTTAATTTCGCTGAATGCCAGAGCGCGATCGACGCCGAGCTTCGAGGGCGCGGCGTCCTGCCCAAGGCGACGGCCGAACCAGATTTCCGCCGTCAGATCGCGGACGCGATTAAACAGCACGCTGTGGTTATGGGTCTCGTCGCTTTTAATCAACACCAGCAAGGCTTCAGGCTCATTGAAGCCTGTGAAGTACCAAAAATCGCTGTTCTGCCGGTAGGGATATTCTGAATCTGCGCTGCGTACCGCTTCCGGCGCGGCGAAAATGAGCGCCGCGCTGCCTGGCTGCATCTGCGCTAACAGAGCCTGGCGACGAGAAAGAAATTCCTGCTGTGTCATGACGCCCCCTCAACAAATTGTAATTAGTGTAGTGTCGGCTTGCGTACTTCTGGTGCGGTTGGCTGCTGGCGCGAGAAGGTTTCATGGCACAGCAGCGCGGCAACGCGTACGTACTCGATAATCTCTTCTAACGACATCTCCAGCTCTTCCTGGTCTTCGTCTTCGTCGTAGCCCAGTTGCGCAATGTTGCGCAGATCGTCGATAGCTTCGCCGGTTTCATCTTTGACTTTATCGAGCTTCGGCTGAGTCACCCCAAGGCCTAGCAGGAAGTGGTTAACCCAACCGGCCAGCGCATCGGCGCGTTCAAATACGGTCACGCTATCCCCTTCCGGCAGATAGAGCTGGAACAGAAAGCCATCGTCTTCCAGCGAGTCGCTGGTTGCGGAATGCATGTTGCGCAGAGACTGCGCCAGCTCGTGGCCAAACGCGAGACCTTCGTTAGTCAGGTCATGCACCAGCGGCTGCCAGCTGCTGTCTTTATTGCCGCCGCACAGGATACCGCTGATCAAACCGTGCATTTCGGCCGGGGTTAAGCCCACGCCCTGTTGGTTCAGTAACTGGTCTACGGCGTGGTAACCAGGCATTTCGTTCTGTATAGACATGCGCATTCGTCATCGTTGGGAGGAATATTCATGATATGCTACCACTTTGGACCCTGGTGAACCAGAATAGGGCTTGTACCTTCGCATCAGGGTAGCTATAGTGTCGCCCCTTCGTAGCCCGGGGTATGGGCGTGAAGGCCGCGCAGTCAATCAGCAGGAAGGTGGCATGTCTGCACAACCCGTCGATCTCCAAATTTTTGGCCGTTCACTCCGCGTGAATTGCCCGCCTGAACAAAGGGATGCCTTGAGTCAGGCAGCTGACGACCTGAATCAGCGGTTGCAAGATTTAAAAGAACGCACTAGAGTCACAAATACTGAGCAGCTGGTCTTCATCGCCGCGTTGAACATCAGCTATGAGTTAACTCAGGAAAAAGCGAAAACCCGCGACTACGCCTCCAGTATGGAACAGCGTATTCGGATGCTTCAGCAGACCATCGAACAAGCGTTGCTTGAGCAAGGTCGCATAAGCGAAAGAACCGGGCCGAAGTTTGAATAACACTTTGCAATTAACTGTGTTAGAGTAATCGCAAGAACAAAATTTCTCTGAGATGTTTGCAAGCGGGCCAGTCCCCTGAGCCGATATTTCATACCACAAGAATGTGGCGCTCCACGGTTGGTGAGCATGCTCGGTTCGTCCGAGAAGCCTTAAAACTGTGACGACGCATTCACCTTGAACCAAGGGTTCAAGGGTTACAGCCTGCGGCGGCATCTCGGAGATTCCCTTCTTTTAGCGCTTCATTTCGCACGACTTCGCTTTCAGCATTTCACCTTCTGTGTATTACACTACGCCTACATGCATAACCGGCTCACGTCGTGACGTGATAATGCCAAATCAGGCGATCTATCATGACCCAAATTTCTGATACCCGCTCAACCCGACAGCAGATTCGCCAACACATCCGCCAGCTTCGACGCGCGCTGACGCCTGAACAGCAGGCACGCTTCGCCGGGCTTGGCGCGAACCGCATGATGGCCTATCCGCCGGTGACCCTCGCGCGAACCGTCGCGCTGTTTCTTTCATTTGACGGCGAGCTGGATACCCAACCGCTGATTGAACAGCTGTGGCGGGCGGGAAAACGCGTCTATCTCCCCGTGCTCCACCCTTTCAGCCCGGGAAACCTGCTGTTTTTGCACTACCATCCGCAAAGCGATCTGGTGATAAACCGCCTGAAAATTCACGAGCCACAGCTTGACGTGCGCGACGTTCTGCCGCTGTCCCAGCTTGATGTGCTGATTACGCCGCTGGTCGCCTTTGACGCGCTCGGTCAGCGCCTGGGAATGGGTGGGGGATTTTACGACAGAACGCTGCAAAACTGGCGGCAGTATCATCTGCAGCCCGTCGGCTACGCCCACGACTGCCAGCAGGTCGACGCGCTGCCGACGGAGCAGTGGGATATCCCGCTGCCCGCGGTGGTTACGCCGTCGAAAACCTGGAGCTGGTAAAGCGCCGGGTTAACCGACGCGGATGACGCTTTAAGCTGATTCAGGCAGGCCGCTAGCCAGCCCGCCAGTCGCAAAAAGATTAGAACAACAGACGCGCGCGGATGGTGCCCGGAATCGCCTTCATTGCCAGCAGCGCCTGCTGCGCCACATCCTCTTCGGCTTCAATATCGATAACCACATAGCCCATCTGCGGGGTGGTTTGTAGATACTGCGCCGCGATGTTGATGCTCTGAGCGGCAAAGATCTGGTTGATTGCGGTCAGGACGCCCGGACGGTTTTCGTGGATATGCAGCAGACGGCGGCCGCCGTGCAGCGGCAGCGACACTTCCGGGAAGTTAACCGCAGAAAGAGTTGAGCCGTTGTCGGAATACTTCGCCAGCTTGCCCGCCACTTCCAGACCGATGTTCTCCTGCGCTTCCTGGGTAGAGCCGCCGATATGCGGCGTCAGGATCACGTTGTCGAACTCGCACAGCGGCGAGGTGAACGGATCGCTGTTGGTCGCCGGTTCGGTAGGGAAGACGTCAATTGCCGCGCCTGCCAGATGCTTGCTCGCCAGCGCATCGCACAGGGCCGGGATATCGACCACGGTGCCGCGAGAGGCGTTGATCAGCAGCGCGCCAGGCTTCATCAGCGCCAGCTCTTCCGCGCCCATCATATTTTTGGTGGAGGCATTTTCCGGCACGTGCAGGCTCACCACGTCGCTCATGTTCAGCAGGTCGGAGAGATGCTGCACCTGGGTGGCGTTACCGAGCGTGAGTTTACTTTCAATATCATAGAAATAGACGTGCATCCCCAGCGATTCGGCCAGAATGCCCAGCTGCGTACCGATATGGCCGTAGCCGATAATACCCAGCTTTTTGCCACGCGCTTCAAAGCTGCCGACCGCCAGTTTGTTCCACACGCCGCGGTGCGCTTTGGCGTTAGCTTCAGGGACGCCGCGCAGCATCAGCAGCAGCTCGCCAATGACCAGTTCGGCAACGGAGCGGGTGTTAGAAAACGGGGCGTTAAAAACGGGGATACCGCGTTTGGCCGCAGCGTCCAAATCAACCTGATTGGTTCCGATACAGAAGCAGCCGACGGCGACCAGTTTTTCTGCGGCAGCGAAAATCTCTTCCGTCAAATGAGTACGGGAGCGCAGGCCAATGAAATGGGCATCACGGATCGATGCTTTCAGCGCTTCGCTATCCAGCGCGCCTTTGTGAAATTCAATGTTGGTATAGCCTGCAGCGCGGAGGTTATCCACCGCTTTTTGATGCACACCTTCAACCAGCAGAAACTTAATCTTGTCTTTTTCCAGTGATACCTTAGCCATTTCCCCGTCCTGTTTTTGTCTTATCTGATGTCGTGCGGAACGACACTTCATCCCAGCAACATATCAAAAAAAACTATCGCGGCAATATGAACGTTTGCGTCGACGTCCTGAAGAAATATCACTCAGAGGGAAATAGCAGGACAAAAAACCAGAAAGGGAAAGAAAGGTAGATTGTTACTCAGGCTAGTTGCATAAATGTGACAGAAGTCACCAAATTCAGCCTGGAGAAAAAATATTTGCGAGGGAGCGATTCGCGCTCCCTCCGATCGGATTATTTTACGATGGTTTTAACGCCATCGGCGGTGCCGATCAGCGCGACATCGGCGCCACGGTTGGCAAACAGCCCCACGGTCACTACGCCAGGGATACCGTTAATGGCATTTTCCAGCGCGATCGCGTCGAGGATTTCGAGGCCGAAAACGTCGAGGATAACGTTACCGTTATCGGTGATCACGCCCTGGCGGTACTCCGGACGGCCGCCGAGCTTCACCAGTTCACGCGCCACGGCGCTACGAGCCATAGGAATAACTTCTACCGGCAGCGGGAATTTGCCGAGGATATCGACCTGCTTGGAGGCGTCGGCGATACAGATAAACTTGTCCGCAACCGAGGCGATAATCTTCTCGCGGGTCAACGCCGCGCCGCCGCCTTTAATCATCTGCATATGGCCGTTGATCTCATCGGCGCCGTCAACGTAAATTCCCAGACGGTCGACGCTATTGAGATCGAAAACCGGAATGCCAAGGCTTTTCAGTTTTTCGGTGGAGGCATCGGAGCTGGAAACGGCACCCTCGATCTGCCCTTTCATTGTGCCCAGCGCATCAATAAAATGCGCGGCCGTGGAGCCGGTGCCGACACCGACGATGGTGCCCGGCTGTACATACTGTAATGCCGCCCAGCCTACTGCTTTCTTCAGTTCATCTTGCGTCATGATTATGGTCCGAGATGTGAATACCTGAGGCGCATTATAGAACATCAGGGGTGTTATTGTCCCTGCGACGGGGATCACACAACTGAGCAGACTATTTTCGTCTTCATCAAAAAGAAATTTATGTCATAGTGCAAGTTAATGAAAAGTTATGGGGGTACGCCAGAGCAATGAAACGACCGGACTACAGAACACTACAAGCGCTGGACGCGGTGATAAGAGAACGTGGGTTTGAGCGCGCCGCGCAGAAGCTATGCATTACACAGTCCGCCGTCTCTCAGCGTATTAAACAGCTGGAAAACATGTTCGGCCAGCCGCTGCTGGTGCGTACCGTACCGCCGCGTCCTACCGAGCAGGGGCAGAAGCTGCTGGCCCTGCTGCGCCAGGTTGAGCTGCTGGAAGAGGAGTGGCTGGGTGATGAACAAACCGGATCCACGCCGCTGCTGCTGTCGCTGGCGGTGAACGCCGACAGTCTGGCGACCTGGCTGCTGCCGGCGCTCTCCAGCGTGCTTTCCGACTCCCCTATTCGCCTGAACCTGCAGGTGGAAGACGAAACCCGCACCCAGGAGCGCCTGCGCCGCGGCGAGGTTGTCGGGGCGGTCAGTATTCAGCCGCAGGCGCTGCCAAGCTGCCTGGTCGATCAGCTCGGGGCGCTGGACTACCTGTTTGTCGCCTCGAAAGAGTTTGCGCAACGCTATTTTCCCAACGGCGTAACCCGCTCGGCGCTGCTCAAAGCGCCGGTGGTCGCCTTCGATCATCTCGACGACATGCACCAGGCGTTTTTGCAGCAGAACTTCGATCTGCCGCCGGGCAGCGTGCCTTGTCATATCGTTAACTCATCGGAGGCCTTTGTGCAGCTCGCACGCCAGGGCACCACCTGCTGTATGATCCCGCATCTGCAGATTGAGAAAGAGCTGAACAGCGGCGAGCTTATCGATTTAACGCCGGGCCTGTTCCAGCGCCGGATGCTCTACTGGCATCGTTTCGCGCCGGAAAGCCGGATGATGCGCCGGGTCACCGATGCGCTGATTGCCTACGGTCACAAGGTGCTGCGCCAGGACTAAACGCCGGGCATAAAAAAAGCCACTTCAGCTGAAGTGGCTTTTTTGCATCTGGCTTACTGCGCCGCGGCGGCCGGTTTCTCCGGCGCCGCCGGCTGGGCTGGCTGCAGCTCAAAGACCACATCCACCTGATCGTCAAACTGAATCGTCGCCTGCTCGTAGGTTTCCTGGGCGGAAACCGGCGCGGCATCGGCGGCTTTCATCATGCGAACCATCGGGCTCGGCTGATAGTTCGAGACATGGTAGCGAACGCTATAAACCGGGCCCAGCTTGCTATGGAAGCCGGCAGCCAGCTCCTGAGCCTGGTGCACGGCGTCGTCGATCGCCGCCTTACGCGCCTTATCTTTATAGGCATCCGGTTGCGCAACGCCCAGCGATACGGAGCGAACTTCGTTCAGACCGGCCTTCAGCGCGCCGTCCAGCAGACCGTTAAGCTTGTCCAGCTGGCGCAACGTCACTTCGACAGTGCGCACGGCACGGTAGCCTTTCAGGATGCTTTTGCCATTCTGGTAATCATAGTCAGGCTGGGTGCGTAAGTTCGCGGAGTTGATATCCTTCTTGGCGATGCCGTTCTTTTCCAGGAAAGAGAGGTATTGCGCAACGCGGTCATCGGCCTGCTTTTTCGCCGATGCGGCATCTTTCGCGGCAACGTTGACCTCAATTGCCAGGGTCGCAATATCGGGCGCCGCAGCAACGCTGGCGGTCCCCGAAGTCACAATGTGGGGGCCATTTGGCAATTCATTTGCCTGAGCTGCCATTGAGCTGAATCCGATTGCTGCCGCCAGGGCCATGAGCTTTAACTTCACTGTCGTTTCTCCATCTACATTGGTCGCCCATATACGGACGCATGCCAGCAAGCTTAACGCGTATAAGCGAAAAGTCCATCGGACTAAGCCTGGTTGACCAGCGCCTGTACGTGTAAAAAGCCATCTTTCGCCAGCTGGACGGCGATCAGCCACATCACCAGGCCAACCAGCACGTTAATGATCCGCTGCGCCCGGGCGGTGCGCAAACGCGGCGCCAGCCAGGCCGCCAGCAGAGCCAGGCCGAAGAACCACAGGAACGAAGCGCTGATGGTGCCGAGCGCAAACCAGCGCTTCGGCTCAACCGCCAGCTGCCCGCCCAGGCTGCCGAGCACCACGAAAGTATCGAGATAGACGTGCGGATTCAGCCAGGTTACCGCCAGCATGGTGACAATAATTTTCCAGCGCCCCTGCTTCATCACCTCCGCGCTCGCCAGTTCCAGATTGTTACTAAAAGCCGTTTTCAGCGCGCCGAAACCATACCATAACAGGAAGGCCACGCCGCCCCAGGTTACCAGCGCCAGCAGCCACGGCGACTGCATCAGCAGCGCGCTGCCGCCAAAGATACCGGCGCAGATCAGCAGCAGATCGCTAATGGCGCACAGCAGCGCAATCATCAGATGATACTGGCGGCGAATCCCCTGATTCATTACAAACGCATTCTGCGGGCCAAGCGGCAAAATCATAGCCGCTCCCAGGGCAAGCCCCTGAAAGTAATACGATAACATAGTGGTTTTTCCGATGAGGTCGTTAATGCAGGTGAATATAGCGCGAACAAATCATTAGAGGAAATTGATAATATTAATCATTAATAAGCCAGGCTAATAATACAGATACAATAAAGGCCAGCAGGTGCTGGCCTTAGGTTATTGCTGGCGCTGAGCTACTCCGCCTGCTCCTGCGGACGGATAACGTGCACGTCCATCTGCGGGTACGGGAAGCTGATACCGTTGGCATCAAAGTCGCGCTTGATACGCTCCAGAACATCCCAGTAAACGCTTTGCAGATCGCTGCTCTGGCTCCAGACGCGGATCACGTAGTTAACCGACGACGCGCCCAGCTCATTCAGGCGTACGGTCCTTTCACGATCTTTCAGGATACGATCGTCTGATTCGATAATATTGGTCAGCAGCTGTTTCACTTTATCAATATCGGCATCGTAGGCAACGCCAATAATAAATTCGTTGCGGCGAACCGGCTCACGCGAAAAGTTAATGATATTACCGGCGATAATTTTACCGTTCGGGATCACCACAATTTTGCCATCGGCAGTACGCATGGTCGTGGAGAAAATCTGCACGTTCAGCACGGTACCGGCCACGCCGCCGAGATCGACGTATTCACCCGCGCGGAACGGGCGGAACATCACCAGCAGCACGCCAGCGGCGAGGTTAGACAGCGAGCCCTGCAGCGCCAGACCAACGGCTAAACCGGCGGCACCGAGTACGGCAATCACCGACGCCGTCTGCACGCCTACGCGGCCTAAGGCGGCAATCAGGGTAAAGGCGATAACAGCGTAGCGCACCAGCGCGGAAAGAAAATCGGCAACGGTGGCATCAATCTTACGCGCCAGCATCAAACGATTAACCGTGTTCGACACCATGCGCGCCACGATCATCCCGACGATAATAATCGCGATCGCCGCGACGATGTTGACGGCATAGCTCAGGAGCAGCTCCTGATTACGCACCAGCCATGAGCTGGCGTTGTGTATGCTATCGGCAACGTTCAAATCTTCCATTTAACATTCCTTATAAATACCCGGGCGGGAAATAAAAAACCAGGCCTGCAAAACGGCAGGTAGGTTAAGGGTAAACAATAAGCACGTATTTTGCCAAGCCGATCACAGTTTCTCCCTGGAATATCCTTTTGAGTAGAAACGAAAAAGCCCGCAATTAAGCGGGCTTCAGGGTAAGAAACGGAATTTTCTTACAGAACGTCGATCGCGTTCAGCTCTTTAAATGCCTGCTCCAGACGAGTCACCATGGACGTCTGAGCAGCGCGCAGCCATACGCGCGGATCGTAGTATTTCTTGTTCGGCTGGTCTTCGCCTTTCGGGTTGCCCAGCTGGCCCTGCAGGTAAGCTTCGTTAGTTTTGTAGTACTGCAGGATACCGTCCCAGGTTGCCCATTGGGTATCGGTATCGATGTTCATTTTGATCACGCCGTAGCTTACGGAGTCTTTGATTTCCTGAGCAGAAGAACCGGAACCGCCGTGGAAGACGAAGTTCAGGCTGTTGTGCGGCAGGTTATGTTTCTTAGAAACATATTCCTGAGAGTCGCGCAGGATAGTCGGGGTCAGAACCACGTTGCCCGGTTTGTACACGCCGTGTACGTTACCGAAGGAAGCAGCGATGGTGAAACGCGGGCTGATCTTGCTCAGTTCAGTGTACGCGTAATCAACGTCTTCCGGCTGGGTGTACAGGGCAGAAGCGTCCATGTGGCTGTTGTCCACGCCGTCTTCTTCGCCGCCGGTGCAGCCCAGTTCGATTTCCAGGGTCATGTCCAGTTTGGCCATGCGCGCCAGGTATTTAGAGCAGATTTCGATGTTTTCGTGCAGGGACTCTTCGGACAGGTCAATCATGTGGGAAGAGAACAGCGGTTTGCCGTGAGCGGCGAAGTGTTTTTCACCCGCGTCCAGCAGACCGTCGATCCACGGCAGCAGTTTCTTCGCGCAGTGGTCGGTATGCAGAATAACCGGCACGCCGTAGTGTTCAGCCATCTGGTGAACGTGATGCGCGCCAGAGATAGCGCCCAGGATTGCCGCACCCTGAGGAACGTCGGTTTTAACCGCTTTGCCCGCGATGAACGCAGCGCCGCCGTTAGAGAACTGAACGATAACCGGAGATTTAGCTTTTGCAGCTGCTTCCAGAACGGCGTTGATGGAGTCAGTACCCACACAGTTAACCGCTGGCAGTGCGAAGTTATTCTCTTTAGCTACCTGGAACACTTTCTGAACGTCATCACCAGTGATCACGCCAGGTTTTACGAAATCAAAAATTTTAGACATGTTACGTAGTCCTGTATCTTCGGCCGTTTCTGCTCGTCACAATTCGTGCTGCCAGTGCGTTGGCTCTTCTCGCTTACCGCCGCCGCTAACTTGCGTAAGCCGCCGGGGTTCGCCGTGTCGCTGCCTTCCGGCAACGCGAATTATTTAGAGCGACAATTGAATAGAATTTGAAAAACAGGCGGTGTTACCCGCCTGTACAAACTTACTTCTTAGCGCGCTCTTCGAGCATTGCTACTGCTGGCAGTACTTTGCCTTCCACGAATTCGAGGAACGCGCCGCCGCCAGTAGAGATGTAGGAAATTTTGTCCGAGATGCCAAACAGGTCAATTGCAGCCAGGGTATCGCCGCCGCCTGCAATGGAGAAAGCTTCGCTGTCGGCGATAGCGTTAGCCACGATTTCAGTCCCTTTACGGAAGTTCGGGAACTCGAACACGCCGACCGGGCCGTTCCACAGAATGGTTTTGGCGTTTTTCAGGATATCAGCCAGCTTCTGCGCGGAAACGTCGCCGAGGTCCAGAATCTGCTCTTCATCTTTGATGTCGTTAACAGATTTCAGGGTTGCGGTCGCAGTTTCGGAGAATTCAGTCGCTACGCGAACGTCGGTCGGAACCGGGATGTCGCAGGTAGTCAGCAGACGCTTAGCTTCGTCAACCAGGTCAGCTTCGTACAGGGATTTGCCGACGTTGTGGCCCTGAGCGGCGACGAAGGTGTTGGCGATACCGCCACCGACAATCAGCTGGTCAGCGATTTTAGACAGGGAGTCCAGAACGGTCAGCTTAGTGGAAACTTTAGAACCACCGACGATGGCAACCATCGGGCGAGCCGGCTCTTTCAGCGCTTTACCCAGCGCGTCCAGCTCTTCAGCCAGCAGAGGGCCGGCGCAGGCTACGTCGGCAAATTTACCGATACCGTGGGTAGAAGCCTGGGCACGGTGGGCGGTGCCGAATGCATCCATAACGAACACGTCGCACAGCGCCGCGTATTTTTTAGACAGCTCTTCGTCGTCTTTCTTTTCGCCTTTGTTGAAGCGAACGTTTTCCAGAACAACCAGTTCACCGGCGGCAACTTCAACGCCGTCCAGGTAATCTTTAACCAGACGTACCGGGCTGGACAGTTTGTCTTTCAGGTAATTAACAACCGGCAGCAGAGAGAATTCTTCGTTGTACTCGCCTTCGGTCGGACGACCCAGGTGAGAAGTGACCATCACTTTAGCGCCCTGCTTCAGAGCCAGCTCAATGGTCGGCAGAGAAGCACGAATACGCGCGTCGCTGGTTACTTTACCGTCTTTAACTGGTACGTTCAGATCGGCACGGATAAAAACGCGTTTACCAGCCAGATCCAGATCGGTCATCTTAATTACAGACATGGTGAATCCTCTCAATTTGATTCATAAAGTTTTGCAGACGCCATGCGCTTCATCCTGCAAGCTGCCTCTTTGCTGGCTGCCCCACTCACCCCAGTCACCTACTTTGTAAACGCCTGGGATTCATTCAGCTGCCGCCTCGACGCAACCTGAAGATTCCGTACACGGTAAGTCTTACCTGAAACCTTGAGCGGCCATCGCTAACGTCGTGTCGAGCATCCGGTTAGCAAAGCCCCATTCGTTATCGCACCAGACCAACGTTTTGATCAAATGCGCTCCACTCACCCGCGTCTGGGTGCCATCAACGATGGCGCTGTGCGGATCGTGGTTAAAATCTGTCGAGACTAACGGTAATTCCGTATAGTCAACTATACCATGAAATGTTCCCTGCGCTGCTTTTTGCAGCAACTGGTTGACTTCACTAGCCTTTACCGGTTTTTTCACCGTTACGCTCAGGTCGATCGCCGTCACATTTATCGTCGGTACACGAACCGCAATCGCTTCAAAACGGTCGTTAAACTGAGGGAAAATACGCGCGATCCCCGCCGCAAGTTTAGTATCAACCGGAATAATTGACTGACTGGCCGCACGCGTACGGCGTAAATCCGGATGATAGGCGTCTATAACCTGCTGATCGTGCATGGCGGAGTGGATCGTCGTTACCGTCCCTGACTCAATGCCGTAGGCATCATCTAGCAGTTTAATGACCGGAATAATGCAGTTGGTGGTGCAGGAGGCGTTGGAGACAATGCGGTGCTCTGCACGTAGCTCATCATGGTTAACGCCGAACACGACGGTGGCATCGAGATCGTTACCCCCGGGATGCGAAAAGATGACTTTCTTCGCCCCAGCCTGAAGATGGGCTTCGCCATGCTCACGGCTGCCGTAAACCCCGGTACAATCAAGTACGATATCAACCGCCAGCTCTTGCCAGGGTAGCGCCTCTATTGAAGCTTCGTGCAGCAGGCGAATGACGTCATCGCCAACGTAAAGCTGCTCTCGCTCCTGGCGAACGTCCCAGGCAAAGCGCCCATGGCTGGTGTCATATTTCAACAAGTGCGCGATGCCCGCAGCATCCGCCAGCTCGTTGATTGCCACCACGGTAATTTCCGCACGACGCCCGGATTCATATAAAGCGCGAACCACGTTGCGTCCTATGCGACCGAAGCCATTAATCGCAATGCGTATGGTCATAGGTCTCCTGCAAGGTTATCCCTGATGTGAGGTGGCTGACAGAGTAATCCAGCAACGCCCGGAGGGAAACCTTACCCGTCGCAAACTGCGACTGATTGATTAATTGTCGAACATTTAGACGACTGAAACGCTTCAGCTAGAATAAGCCAAACGAGGAATAAAAGGAATGCTTGTCCAGCACGAGAAGCCTGTAATCTGACCTACATCACATTTTCACTGGAATAATATGCAGCTTCATGACGAGCATCGGGAATAACAGCAACAAAAAAGCCGGGCGTTAGCCCGGCTCATTCTTATACTCGCGTCGCGGCGCGCGTTGCTCAGAACTACAGCAGCGCTTTCGCCTTAGCGACAACGTTCTCAACGGTGAAGCCGAACTCTTCGAACAGCAGCTCGGCCGGCGCAGACTCGCCGAAGCTCGTCATGCCGACGATAGCGCCGTTCAGGCCCACGTATTTGAACCAGTAGTCGGCGATACCCGCTTCCACCGCCACGCGAGCCGAAACCGCTTTCGGCAGCACCGATTCACGGTACGCCGCATCCTGCTTGTCGAACGCGTCGGTGGACGGCATGGATACCACCCGCGCCTTCACCCCTTCCGCAGACAGCTGGTCCCACGCGGCAACCGCCAGCTCAACTTCTGAACCGGTGGCGATGAAGATCAGCTCCGGCTGGCCGGCACAATCTTTCAGCACGTAGCCGCCGCGGGCAACGTTCGCCAGCTGCTCTGCCGTACGCTCCTGCTGCGCCAGGTTCTGACGCGACAGGATCAGCGCCGTCGGGCCGTCGTGACGCTCAACCCCGTATTTCCACGCAATCGCCGATTCCACCTGGTCACACGGACGCCATGTGCTCATGTTCGGCGTCACGCGCAGCGAAGCCACCTGCTCGACCGGCTGGTGCGTCGGGCCGTCTTCCCCCAGACCGATGGAGTCGTGGGTGTAGACCATCACCTGACGCTGCTTCATCAGCGCCGCCATACGCACCGCGTTACGGGCATATTCCACGAACATCAGGAAGGTGGAGGTGTACGGCAGGAAACCGCCGTGCAGGGAGATACCGTTGGCAATCGCGGTCATCCCGAACTCACGCACGCCGTAATGGATATAGTTACCCGCGGTGTCTTCGTTGATGGCTTTCGAGCCGGACCAGATAGTCAGGTTCGACGGCGCCAGGTCAGCTGAGCCGCCGAGGAATTCAGGCAGCAGCGGGCCGAAGGCTTCAATCGCATTCTGCGACGCTTTACGGCTGGCAATTTTCGCCGGGTTAGCCTGCAGCTTCGCGATGAACTCGTTCGCTTTCGCGCCGAAGTCGGCCGGCATCTCGCCTTTCATACGACGGGTGAATTCAGCCGCTTCCTGCGGGAAGGCGCTGGCGTAGGCCGCGAACTTCTCGTTCCAGGACGCTTCTTTTGCCTGACCGGCTTCTTTTGCATCCCACTGCGCGTAGATGTCAGACGGGATTTCAAACGCCGGGTGATGCCAGCCCAGCGCCTCGCGGGTCAGCGCGATTTCCGCGTCGCCCAGCGGCGCGCCGTGGGAGTCGTGGGTACCGGCTTTGTTCGGCGAACCGAAGCCGATGATGGTTTTGCACATCAGCAGGGACGGTTTGTCGGTCACCGCGCGCGCTTCTTCCACCGCGCGTTTGATGGCGTCGGCGTCATGGCCGTCCACGCCGCGCACCACGTGCCAGCCGTAGGCTTCGAAACGTTTAGCGGTATCGTCGGTGAACCAGCCTTCAACGTGACCGTCGATGGAGATGCCGTTGTCGTCATAGAACGCCACCAGCTTGCCCAGCTTCAGGGTACCGGCCAGGGAGCACACTTCGTGAGAAATGCCTTCCATCATGCAGCCGTCGCCCATGAACGCATAGGTGAAGTGGTCAACGATATCGTGGCCCGGACGGTTGAACTGCGCCGCCAGGGTTTTTTCGGCAATCGCCATCCCGACCGCGTTGGCAATCCCCTGGCCCAGCGGGCCGGTGGTGGTTTCAACGCCGGCGGTGTAGCCGACTTCCGGGTGGCCCGGGGTTCTGGAGTGCAGCTGACGGAAGTTTTTCAGTTCTTCAATCGGCAGGTCATAACCGGTGAGATGCAGCAGGCTGTAAATCAGCATCGAGCCGTGGCCGTTGGACAGCACGAAGCGGTCGCGGTCAGCCCAGGTCGGGTTGTTCGGGTTATGATTCAGGAAATCACGCCACAGGACTTCGGCAATGTCAGCCATACCCATCGGGGCACCCGGGTGGCCGGATTTGGCTTTCTGTACCGCGTCCATGCTCAGCGCACGAATAGCGTTAGCAAGCTCTTTACGTGAGGACATTTTGACTCCAGTTCGGACTGTTGAAGGCCATACCCTTAACGACTTGACGAGAGCGCGTTTTGGGCTACGCCAGAAAAAAGTGTCAACAATGTAACCCAAGCGACAAAGCATGTACATGGAGCATCCTTTTGTGGTTTAAGAAATCTCCGGAACACGTTGTGCTGCCCCGGAATCCTCTCGCCCGTATCACGCAATACTCTTTATAATTTGTGCAGGATGCGACATGCTTATCGTCGCCTTTTTCAGACAAAAAATCGTAAGATTGTGGAAGATAAAAATGAAAATTCGCTCAACTATTCTTGCCCTTGGGATTGCAGCAACCCTTACCGGATGTCAGAACATGGACTCCAACGCCCTCCTCAGCTCCGGCGCCGAAGCTTTTCAGGCTTATTCTCTGAGCGACGCGCAGGTCAAAACCCTCAGCGACCAGGCCTGTAAAGAGATGGATAGCAAGGCTACCCTTTCGCCGGCCGGCAGCGAATACAGCAAGCGTCTGAATAAAATCGCCGCCGCGCTGGGCGACAATATCAACGGCCAGCCGGTCAACTACAAAGTCTATGAAACCAAAGACGTCAACGCGTTTGCGATGGCTAACGGCTGCATCCGCGTCTATAGCGGCCTGATGGACATCATGAACGATAACGAAGTGGAAGCGGTTATCGGCCACGAAATGGGCCACGTCGCGCTGGGTCATGTGAAGAAAGGCATGCAGGTGGCGCTCGGCACCAACGCCGTTCGCGCCGCCGCCGCGTCGGCGGGCGGTATCGTCGGCAGCCTGTCGCAGTCTCAGCTGGGCGCTCTGGGCGAAAAGCTGGTGAACTCGCAGTTCTCCCAGCGCCAGGAGTCCGAAGCGGACGACTACTCCTACGATCTGCTGCGTAAGCGCGGGATCAATCCGTCGGGACTGGCCACCAGCTTCGAGAAGCTGGCTAAACTGGAAGCCGGGCGTCAAAGCACCATGTTTGACGATCACCCGGCATCGCAGGAGCGCGCTCAGCACATCCGCGATCGCATGAAGGCGGACGGCATTAAATAATCCCGGAGCCCCTCTCTGCAGCGCCAGAGAGGGGGTAACGGCTTAATACAGCGTTTTCTGCGGCGGCCCGGCAAAGCGCAGGGCGCCAATCTGCCCCATTTTGACCTCCACCACCGACGGCCCCGGCATCGCCAGCGCTTCGGTCATCACCGACTGGAAATCCTCCGCCCGCTCAACGCTCCACGCCTGCAGGCCGATGGCCTGCGCCAGCAGCGTGAAGTCCGGGGTATGCAGCTCGTTGTAATACTGGCGGCCGCCGAAATACTTATCCTGAATCCCGCGCATCACGCCGTAGCCGCCGTCGTTCATAATCAGCAGAGTGACGTTAGCTTTTTCCTGCGCCAGGGTCGCCAGCTCCCCCAGATTCAGGCTCAGCCCGCCGTCGCCGACGAGGCCGACCACCTTACGCTGCGGATTGGCAATCGCCGTGCCGATCGCCATCGGCAGGCCCATGCCAATGGCTCCGGCCAGCGAGTGGATGTTCATTAACGGGCCGTGGGCGCGGAACAGACGGCTCCCCCACAGGCTGCCGGAAACGGTGATATCGCGCACCAGGATCCCGTCGTCAGGCAGCGCCTGGGCGATGGCGTCGTTCAGCTGCGCGTAGGCGCCGCACTGCTCGCGCAGCCCAATCTCCGCCAGCGCGACCGCCTCTTTGACCTGCGCATCCCACTGGACATTACCCCATTCACGCCCCTGCGCTTTTTCCGCCAGCGCCGCCAGCAAAGTGGCACAGTCGGCGATCAGCGTGTTATCCATCAGATAGTTACGGCTGGCCGCCGCCGGATCGATATCAATCTGCACCCTTGGCGACGGCAGCTCCAGGGTCCAGGAGCGGGTTTCGTTGCTGCGCAGGCGCGAGCCCGCCACCAGGGTAAAGTCACATTGCGCCATCAGCGCTTCAACGGACGGCGAATTGTGGAACGCGCGCAGGCTGGCGCGGTGCCCGTCCGGCAGCACACCGCGGCCGTGGGTGCTGGAGATCACGGTCATTCCGGCATCGGCCAGTTTTTTCACCGCCGCCGCGCTGCCTATTGTTCCGCCGCCCAGCCACAGCAGCGGCCGTTTAGCCTGCCTGAGCTGCGCCCACAGCGCATCGACGGCGGCGCTATCGGCAGCCGCAGCCGGGGCCGCTTTCAGCGCGGCGGTCACCAGCGATGCCGGGATTTTAGCGCCCTGAATATCAATCGGGATCTCAACCGAGACCGGACCGCACGGCGGCGTTTGCGCCTCCTGAATCGCCTTATGCAGGATAGCCAGCGCCTGGCTGGCGTTGCTGATGCGGTACGCGCGCTTCGAGCTGGCCTTCAGGAAGGTCAGCTGGTCGCGGGTTTCGTGAATAAAGCCGGTGTCGGCATCGAGCCAGGTTTTCTCCACCTGACCGGTGAGGTGCAGCAGCGGCGTACAGGCGTTCATCGCCTCCACCAGCGCCCCTACCGCGTTGCCGGCCCCCGCGCCGGTGCTGGTCAACGCCACGCCCAGTCCGGAAAAGCGCCCGTGGGCGTCGGCCATAGTGACCGATCCGGCCTCACCGCGCGCCGGAACAAAGCGGATATTTCCGCGCTGGCCTACCGCATCGGCGATCGGCAGGTTGTGAATAGAGATGACGCCGTAAATAGCCTCAACGTTGTACTGCTCCAGCGTTCTGGCGATGGCTTCGCCGACGGTTATCATTTCGCTCATTGCACACCCTTCTCTTAGTCGCACCAGTGGTTGACGCTATTACCCGTCGCCAGATAAATGCTCTTTTGTTGCATCCAGGCCTTGAGCCCCTGAATCCCTTTTTCGCGGCCCAGGCCGCTCTCTTTAAAGCCCCCGAACGGGGTGGAAATGGAGAAAACCTTGTAGGTGTTGATCCACACCGTCCCGGCTTCCAGGCGATCGCTTAAGCGCAGGGCGCGTCCGCTGTCCCGCGTCCAGACCCCTGCCGCCAGGCCGTAGACGGAATCATTGGCTTCGCGGATCAGCGCCTCCTCATCGCTGAAGGTCATCGCCACCAGCACCGGGCCGAAGATCTCCTCCCGGCAGGCGCGGGCCGCGTTGGTCAGCCCTTCAACGATGGTCGGTTGAAAATAGCTGCCTGCCGCCAGCGTCGGGTCCGCCGGGATCTCGCCGCCGCACAGCACCCGGCCGCCTTCGCGTTTAGCCAGCTCGACGTACTCCAGCACGCTGTCGCGGTGCTTAGCATTAATCAGCGGCCCGACGTGGGTTTCTGCGCTAAACGGATGGCCGATTCTGAGCCCGCGGGTCAGCTCCAGCAGGCGCGCCATCAGCTGCGGGTAGACATTTTCATGCACAAACAGCCGCGAGCCGGCGATGCAGGCCTGGCCGCCGGAGCTAAAGATGCCGTAGCAGATGCCCCGCGCCGCCTGCTCAATATCGGCATCTTCCAGCACGATAGTCGGCGATTTTCCGCCGAGCTCCAGCGACGCCGGGATCAGCTTTTCCGCCGCTACGTGCGCCAGATGACGTCCGGTGCTGGTGCCGCCGGTAAAGGAAATTTTGCGGACCTTGGGATGGCGGGCCAGCGCGTCGCCAATCACCGATCCTTTACCCGGCAGCACGCTGAGCAGACCCGCCGGCAGGCCGGCCTGTTCGAAGATCCGCGCCAGCTCCAGCGCCATCAGCGGCGTGGCCTCCGCCGGCTTGAGGATCACCGCGTTACCGGCGGCGATCGCCGGGGCCACTTTTTGCATCTCGCTGGCGATCGGCGAGTTCCACGGCGTGATTGCCGCCACCACGCCCAGCGGCTCGTAGCGGCTGAGCGTCAGCAGATCCGCCTGCCGGGGGGTCGGCAGTTCGCCCTCCAGCAGTTCGCAGGCGGCGGCAAAGTAGCGGGCGCTGCCCGCCGCGCTCATCACCAGGCCTCGCGCCTCCGCCAGCGGCTTGCCGTTGTCGCGGCTCTGCATCCGCGTCAGCTCCTCAAGGCGGGATTCGATAATATCCGCCACTTTATGCAGGATCTTTGCCCGCAGATGGGGCAGCATGCTGCGCCACGCCGGCTGGCGCCAGGCGCTTTCGGCCAGCGCGATCGCCTCATGCAGATCGTCAAGGCTTGCCGCATGAAGCGCGGCGTTTACCGAGCCGTCGGCCGGAAACAGGCTGTGCATCAGGTTGCCGCCGCCGTAGCGCCAGCGACCGCCGATAAAAATCTTTAACTCATCCATCGCCGCCTCTTTGCGCTATGCCAGTTCGCGGCAGGCGCGAACCGCGCTCAGTGCCGCCAGGGTGGAAGTTTTTGGGTTGCTGGCGAGCGGTAATCCGCTGAGCTCCAGGTGGAACTCGCCAAACGCGCCCTGTACATGCAGCGTATGGGTATTGCGTTTGGTCGTCGGATCGACCATCAGCTGTACCCGGGTATCGTCCATCCCGATGCCGCCCAGCGCGACGGTTGCCGCAACGTTGGCGTTCGCCGGAAACAGACGAGCCGCTTCGCGCGCGCTGCCTTCAAAAAAGATTTTTGCTTCACTGACCGCGTTGAGGTCGATGAGCATTTCCGCATAGCTGCCGCGCCAGCTGGCTGGGCTTTTGCGCGACCGGTAGGTCACCTGCTCAAGACCGCCCTCTTTCGCTGCCGCCAGGCCGTCGATACCGGCCACGGCTCCGGCAAGCAGGGTTAGCCGGCCTCCGGCGCTCGTTAAACGTTTTTCCAGCTCGCTATCCGCCAGCGCGCCGGTGGAGATCACCGCCAGATGCCAGCCGCGCTTGAGAATAGCTTCGCCAAACTGCGCCACCGCCTGCTGGCTGGCGCACTCCAGCACCAGATCCGGGGTTTGCGTACAGGCCTGCGGGTCGTCCAGCGCCACCACCGCGTCGCCGAAGCGTTGGCGGATCGCCGCGTGATGCGCCTCGCGCGCCACCACCCAGCCCAGAGCAACCTGCGGCGGCAGGCGTTCAATCACCGCCTGCGCCATCGCGCCATAGCCGATGAGCATGATCTTTTTCATCTCAACTCCTTACAGATGGCGGCAAAAGCCGCCGGAGACATCCAGCGCCGCGCCGGTAGTAAACGACGCCAGCGGCGAGGCGAGGAACAGCAGCGCCTGTGCCGGTTCCTGCGGTCTGCCGAGACGCGCCATCGGAATGCCGCGCCTGCGCGCGATATCCGCCGTCCACTCGGGCCAGCTCTGACTCCTGTCCGTGCGGTTTTCAAAGCGCCGCTGCCACTGCCCGGACTCCACCATGCCGAGCAGAATGGAGTTCACGCGAATGCCTTTGGCTATCAGATCCTTCGACAGCGTCAGGGTCATGTTGAGCAGCGCCGCGCGGGCGGCGGAGGTGGCGATCATGTGCTCCTCCGGCTGCAGCGCCAGCAGCGAGTTCACGCAGGTGATCGAGGCGATATCCGAGCGCTCAAGCTGCGCCTGAAAGGCTTTTACCGGGTTAATCACCCCGAACAGCTTGAGCTCAGCCTCATGCAGCCACGCCTCCCGCGGCGTATCGGCGAAGTGCGCCACGTACCCCTGGCCGGCGTTATTAATCAGCATGTCGGCATCGCCAAAGCGGGCCGCTACCGCCTCGGCAAAGCCCCGCACCTCGTCTTCTTTCAGCACGTCGCAGCGGTAAGAGAAGACCTCCGCTCCGGGATATTCGTTTTGCAGCGCCGCATGGGCGCCGGCGAGCCGGTCCGGATCGCGGCCGCAGAAGGCGACCTTCGCCCCTTCGGCCAGCAGCAGGCGCAGCGTTTCAAAGCCAATCCCTGACGACCCGCCGGTAACCACCGCTACGCGGCCTTCAATTTGTGCATTCATCGCGCACCTCTTCCCTTACCCGTAAAAGCTGTTGATTGAAAAATATGTCGTTATCGAGATAGCTGGCGTGCCCCGCTCGCGGGATGCCGACGAACGGCATGGCGTAGCGCAGCGCCAGCCCCTGCACCAGCTCCGGCTGGGTAATGGCATCCTGCTCACCGCACCACGCCTCAAAGCGGCCGCCAAAATCGCCAAGCCAGCGGTGAATATCGTCATGGGCCAGCATCCACGCCGCGGCAAGATAGCCCTCGGCGCGCAGCCTGCGCATGCCGGCGGCGACGACGACGACGTTGGCCTCATCCGTACAGGGGTGCAGCAGCTTCGCGGCCCGGCTCTGCGCCATCGCTTCGCCGCCGGAGGCCATCTGCTGCCGGCGGCCCAGCCAGATTTTTTCACGCTGCGCGGCTTCTGCCCGGCCGTAGCCCTGAGCGGCATCGGCCAGCACCAGGCGCAGAACGCGCCCGGGATACTTTGCCGCAAAGGCGCTGGCCACCAGCGCGCCCAGCGAGTGGCCCACCAGCACCGCCTGCTCAACGCCGGCGCTGTCCAGCAGGCGCGCCAGCGCCTCGGCATAGTCGCCGGCATCGGCTTGTGCGACCGGCAGCATCGGGCTTTCGCCATAACCGGGCATATCCCAGGCCAGCACGCGGTAGCCGGGCAGCGCCATCTGCTTATGCCAGGAGGCCGCGCCGGAGCTGATACCGTGCAGCAGCACCAGCGGCGTGCCGCTCCCCTGTTGACGAAAACCCGTCATACCGCCTCCTTAACCGCGCTTCACTTTTGACAGGGGATGATCTTCCGGATAGGTCGGGATATTCGGCTTGCGGGTGCCGAGCATCACGCACATCAGCGCTTCCTCTTCGCCGTGGTTAAACAGCCCGCGGTAGATCCCCGCCGGGACGGAGATCAGGTCGCGCTCGCGCAGCACGGTTTCGGTGTAGCTGTCGCCGTCCTGAACCATCAGGGTTATCTGCCCCTTGAGCATGAAAAACACCTCTTCGACATCGTCGTGCAGGTGCAGCGGCCCTTCGCACTTCGCCGGCAGCACCATGGTGGAGAAGGTGAAGTTCTCCGCCGCCACGGTATTGGTGTCGTTGGCGACGCCGGTGGCGCCGGTGCCGATGTAGCGCATCTGGGCGCGGCGGTATTTCGGGTCGAAATCGGCCTGGAACTTCAGCGCATTCCAGTCATATTTGCGTCCTTCAAAGCGCGCGATACGCGACTCAATCCACTCTTCCATCGTCAGGTGCTCAGGCTTGAGGCCCTGTTTTGCAGTTACGCTTGAATCTGTCATCGTCTTCTCCTCAGTAACGTCTTAGCAGCGGCAGCAACAGGAGACAGCCTACGACCGCCATCACCGCCAGAAAGATCAGTCCGGAATCCATGCTGTGGGTGAAGGCGATAAGCGCGCCCATCACCGCAGGCGACAGGGCGCCGGCAAAGTTTCCCAACCCGTTGAAAATCCCACCCGCCGTGGCGCTGACCCGGGGATGGGTCGCCTTCGCCAGCAGCGCAAAAATATTGGGGGCGCCGGTTCCCCACATGAAGGTGCTAAAGCTCATCGCCGCGATAACCGTTAGCGGAGTGGTGAAGTGCATCACCGCCGCCAGACCCACCGCCGCTCCGGCCAGCGAGATAAAGCAGGCGGCCGCGCGTTTATCCACCCGGTCTGAAAGCCACGCCCCGATGATTTCGCCGAGCAGCATGGCGATAAACGGCATCGACGACAGCCAGCCGGCGTGCTCCAGGTGGATACCCTTGCCCTTAACCAGGTAGCCGGGAAGCCAGCCGTTGATGCCCCACAGATAGGCCAGGAAAGCGATATTGAAGACGCAGATCATCCAGAAGTGCGGACTGACAAACAGCTCCCGGCGGGCGCTACGCCGCTCTTCCTGCGAACTCTCGGCTGCGGACGTTTTGCCCTCCAGCTGGATCCCGCGCAGGCCGATACGGACAAAAATCAGCACCGGCGCCGTCAGCATCGCCATCGCAAAGAAGGTGCTTTGCCAGCCGAAGGTGCTGAGCAGCCAGATGGAGAGCGGGAAGCCGATGGCCGCGCCAACCGGCGTACCGAGCAGCCACAGCATGGTGGCGCGCGCCTGCAGACGCTGCGGGAAGGTGTGGCGCACGATGGCGAAGGCCAGCGGAAACAGCGGCCCTTCGGCGATACCGAGCAGCACGCGCAGCACGATCATGGCGCTGTAGCTGTGGGTGAATCCCATCATCACCATCAATACGCACCACGCCACCATCATGCCGGTGAGCAGGCGCAGCGGCGCGATGCGGTCTCCCAGCCCGCTGAGCAGAACCGAGGAGAAACCGTAGCTCAGTAAAAAAGCGCTCATCAGGATGCCGAGGCGGGTGGTATCAAAATCGATGCCCATCGCCTGCTGGAAATGGCTATCGGAAAACAGCGCCGCGATGCTGATTTTGTCGAAGAACGCCAGCAGCACGCAGGCCAGTAACGACAGCGGAATGGCCCAGCGAACCGCTTTTTCAGGCGCGTGGACGCCCTCACCGCCCGCCACGGAGGGCGCGGTGTTGGTCTCTAATGTGGTCATCTCTCCCCCTTAAGGGTGCGCGGGTGTTATCGCAATGACATCAGCGAAAAGGTCAGATCGTCGAGCGGCACGGCGGAAAGATCCCTCCCCGCCGCCATCCAGCGCTTCGCCAGCTTGACGGCGCGCGCATCGTTAAACGCCACCAGCTGGCTGAGGCGGCCGTCGCCAGCGATCGAGAAAAACAGCGGCCCTTTGGGATCGCGGCGAACCACCGTCCGGGTTCCCGGCTGCGGAATACCGAGGATCTGAATATTGTGCGCGTATTGATCCGACCACAGCCACGGCGCTTCGTCGTAGCCCTCAGCCTGCGGATCGAGCATCGCTTTTGCCGTCGCCACCGCCTGATTCTGGGCAAAGGCCCACGACTGAATGCACAGACCGAACCGGTGATGGCGGGCGACATCGCCGGCGGCGAAAATAGCCGGATCCGCGGTCCGCCCCTGGGCGTCGACCACGATCCCGCGATCGACCGGCAGGCCCGCCTCCTGCGCCAGCTCGAGGTTAAGATCGACGCCGATCCCCACCACCACCGCATCGAAGGTCTGACGTCGGCCGTCGCAGCGGATCACCGGCAGGCCGTCGCTATCTTCGAGGCCAAGCGCGCCGCACCCCGTGCGGACGTTGACCCCCTGATCCCGGTGCAGCCATTCCAGCTCCTGCGACACTTCGCCGCTCACCGAGCGCATGCACAGCGCCGGCTGCTGTTCGTATAGCGTGACCTCGACGCCGCTTTTGCGCGCCGAGGCGGCAATCTCCAGGCCAATCCAGCCGCCGCCGACGATCGCCAGCCGGGTGCTGGCCGCCAGACGCTGCTTCAGCCGCCGGGCATCCTGCCAGTGGCGCAGAGTGTAGACCTGCGGATGCTGCGCCCAGGCCTCGCCGGGCAGGCGGGCGCGGCCGCCGGTGGCGATCAGCAGGCGGTCGTAGGTTAGCCGCTCGCCGCCGCTCAGGCGCACGGTTTTGCTCTCGCGCTCGATGGCCTCCGCCCGCTGCGGGCGATACCACGTCAGGTTCAGCGCCTGCTGAGCTTCCGCGCTAAACAGACGCGGCAGCGCCGGTTCGGCCTCCAGCAGCGCCGCTTTCGATAGCGGCGGACGTTCGTAAAAATCCCACTCCTCTTCAGCGATGACGCAAATCTCGCCGTCAAAGCCTTCATCACGCAGCGTTTTTGCCGCCCAGCCGCCGGCCTGGCCGCCGCCGATAATCACTATCCGCACCGTCATACCGCCTCCGGCTTTTTCTGCTGGCGGCGGGTATCGTGGTCGATACCGCCCTCCACCGCCCACTCGGTAAAGGAAACCAGGGAGTGTTCCAGCTCGCGCGGCTGCCAGTTTTCCGTCAGATAGTCGTCGTTGGTGTAGTACTCAAACGCCCCGCCGGTCGGGCTGTTGACGTACCAGAAATAGGCCGAAGAGACCGGGTGGCGGCCGGGGCCGATAAAGGTGCTCCACTGGCTTTTGTTCATCGCGATCCCGCCGCCGATCACTTCGTGAATATCGCGCACCGTAAAGGCGACGTGGTTAAGGCCGCGCTTGCGAGTCGGCAGCTGTAATAAAAAGAGATTGTGATGACCGCCGCGGACGCCGCAGCGCAGGAACACCGCGCGGTTGATATAGCGATCGGAAACCTGGAAACCCAGCACCTCGCGGTAGAAGGTCTCTACCGCCGCCAGCTCCTCAACGAAGAACACCACGTGGCCGATGTTGATCGGCTGAGCGCGGTCATAAACCGGGCTAGGCGTATCGATCCTCCGCACGTCGCCCCACTGGTTTATCGGCTCGACCTCCAGCGCGACCGGCGTCTGCCGGCTCACCTGGACCCGCAGCGTCATGCCGTTCGGGTCCTGGCACTCCAGAGCGCCGTCCACTTCGCGAAAGGCCGGCTGCTGCGCCAGCTTCGGACGCAGCGCGTCCAGCGCCGCCTGGTCCGCCACGCCCCAGGTCATCCGGCGCAGGGTATTACCCGCCTCAAAGGCGGGCGGCAGATCCGGGCTGTTGATCGGGTTCAGCAGCACCTGAGCGCCGCTCAGGGTGGTAAAACGCCGGCCGTCGGCATCGCTCGTCAGGCCAAAATCACGCATAAATTTGGCGCTATGGGTCAGGTCGTCGACGCCAAATTCCAGCTTTTCAATTCCGGTTACACTCATCGTTCGTTGCCTCTTTACCGTTCTGTCGCCCGGATTTGGGCGTAAAACATGCCCGACGCACCCAAGCGCCTGCAGTTAACGTATTGATTTAAATAGCCTGAGCTAAATGCCCGAGGAAGCCTGAAATTTTGTCCGCCGCCATGCTGACATCGTTTTGCAGCCGCTCGCGGTCGGCCTGCGGGATCTCATCCGACGGCACCAGGATACTGACGACCGCCGCCACCCGTCCGCTGCGATCGTAGACCGGGTAAACGATGGAGGAGATCCCGTGACGGTAGAAGGACTCGCCAATCACAAAGCCCCGCGCTTTATCCTGCTGCACCATCTGCCACAGCGCCTCGCGGTCGTGAATTTGCCCCGGCGTATTGCCCGGCAGCCGTTCGTCAGGAAACAGCTGTTCAAACTCACGGCGGGAGACGTCGGTCAGCAGCATGCGGCCAAGCGAGGTGCAGTGGACCGGCAGCCGGGTGCCGATGCTGACCTGATTAATGCGCGAGCCGGCGGCGCTGACGCGGGCGATATAGATAATGTCGCGCCCGTCGCGGATCGCCAGGTGGCTGCTGCACTGGCTGGTATCGCGCAGCTGTTCAATCACCGGCTGGCCGACCTGCGCCACATCCAGGGAGGCGATATATTCAAAGCCAAGACGCAGGACGTTCATCCCGAGCGAAAAGGTATTGGTGCGCGGATTGCGCTCCAGAAAGCCCATATATTCCAGCGTCTGCACCACGCGATAGGCGGTCGCTTTCGGCATATCCACCAGCCGATGCAGCTCGGCAAAGGTGAGATCGCGATGCTGCTCGCCAAATGCCAGCAGCAGCTCCAGCCCCCGCTCCAGGCCCGGCACCAGGTACTTCACTTCCCGCTCGTTTGCCATACCGCCTCGCCTCTTTAGTTAAAAACAAATCCGCCGTTGACCGGGATCAGCTGTCCGGTGATAAACCGCGACAGCTCACTGAGCAGCCACACCACGCTGCCGGTAACATCCTCCGGCTGCTGGGCGCCGCTCAGAGCCCGGCCGTTCTCATACAGCTGATGACGTTCAGCCGGAACATACTCGGTTGCCTCAACCCGGGTCAGCCCCGGAGCGATAGCGTTAATGCGAATGCGCTTCTCGCCAAGCTCCCGCGCCATTGAGCGGGTCATGGCGATGACCGCACCTTTGCTGGCGACGTAGGCCATCAGACGCGGCGCGCCCCACAGCGCGGTGTCCGACGCCACGTTAACGATCCCGCTGCCTTCACGCAGCAGCGGTACCGCCGCCCGGGTGACCAGCCAGGTGCCCTTGACGTTAACCGACATCACCCGATCCCACAGATCCGGATCGTAATCGATCATATTCTTGCCGCCGACGCCGGTGGCCATTGCGGCGTTATTCACCAGCCCGTCGATGGAGCCCCGTTCGCCAATCGCGCTAAAAACCTGCTCGATTGAGCGCGGATCGGCCAGATCGATAACGTAAGACTCGATGGCAAAACCCCGTTCGCTGAGCCCATGCGCGCTCTCGGCCAGTTGGCCCTCGAGGATGTCGCACATCACGACTTTCGCGCCCTGCTCCGCACAGGCTTTGGCGAAGTGATAGCCCAGCCCGCGCGCGGCCCCGGTCACCACGATGCGTTTACCTTTCAATAGTCCGTTCATCAGGCGGCGCCCTGCTGTTCATCCCGCGCCGCCAGCTGCTCTTTGGCCGCTTTTTGCATCATGCGGCGCAGGCGCGACAGCCCGACGTCGTGCTGATAGAGGTATTCATGGTCGCGGGCGTTCGGCGCCAGGCTCTCCAGCACCACGCGATCCTGCTCCAGCACTTCCCAGTGCAGTTTTTCCAGACGGTTGCGGTACATAAAGCGCCACATATCGCGCTGCCAGCCCTGTACGCCGCGGATACGCCAGAAAAAGACCCGACAGTTGTCATTATCTTCCGGTACCACCATGCCGACGATAAAGAAGTGGCCTCCTGGCCCAAAGCGTTTCTGGTACGGGATCGACAGGCGCATCCAGCAGGCCCCGCTGTTACCCAGCTCCACCCAGTCAAAGTTGACGCCGCTCTGGCCTTTTTTCTCAAAGATAAAGCCGGTTTTGGTCGGCTGAAGCACCATGTCCGCTTTACGCTCACCTTCCGCCATCGAGTGTGAAGAGGAGTGCAGGTAGGTGCCGTGCATCGGGTCCATAACGTTTTCCAGCGCGTACTGATAGTTGCATTTCCACGCGGCGGTGCAGAGAAAGTTGCTGTATTTGTCGCCGTTAGCCAGCTCTTCCGGGAAGCTCAGCTCATCCGGCTGCTGGTTCGCCGTCGCGCCAAACCATAAAAAAATCGCCCCGTGCGCTTCCTGAACGCTATAGCTGCGCACGCACTGCTGGCCCACCAGCGGGCACTTGTCGACCGCCGGGACATCTTTCACTTCGCCGCTCCCCGCCACTTCCACGCCGTGATACCAGCAGGCGATGCGGTCGCCGAGGTTCCAGCCCATCGACAGGCGTGCGCCGCGGTGCGGGCAGCGGTCTTCCAGCGCCTGCAACTGACCGTCTTTGTTACGCCACACCACAATTTGTTCGCCGAGACGGGTGATGCCTACCGGCGCGGACTGCACTTCCCAGCTTGCCAGCACCGGATACCACAGGCCGCGTAAACCTTTATCGAGATAGTTCTGTACCGTTGTCGTCATCGCTGTGTCCTCAGTATCCGTTTACCTGCAAAAAAGCCTCAAAGCTGGCTTCACTCCACGGTTCGCCCTGCTGGTCGTGCATCCTGAGGCCGTTCAGCCCGTCCACCAGCTGCGTCAGGTTTTCCGCCCCCTGCTCAAACAGCCCTTCAAGGGTGGCGATAAGCTGCAGCTCCCAGCTTTCTGGGACGCGACTGCGGGTCTGCCAGATAAGATTTTCGTAGTCGCCCGGCTTGTGAATATTGCCGTTTCCGCCTTCGGCGGGCGGCGTAAACTGGCGGCTTTCCGGCAGCGCCGGGTTGAAGTTCAGGGTTTCGCTCATGCCACGCTCTCCTCGATAAAAGTAATCTGGATCTGATTGTCGAATACCCGCACCGGGTAACGATTGAGGTTACGACCGCCCGGACCATGCAGACATTGACCGGTTTTCACATCGAATACCGCTTCGTGCAGCGGACATTCGACCTTGCCGTCTTCCACAAAGCCCTGGCTTAACAGCGCGTAGGCATGGGGACATACGTCCTCCAGCGCGTAATACTCGCCATCAATCAGATAAATGCCGATTTCTTTACCGTCGATATTGCCGCTATAAGGGAAATCTTCCTGTACCTGCTCTGCGTCACATACGCCTATCCAGCTCATCACGATCCTCCAGGCTTTGTTTCATATATGAAACTCTGTTTCTTATTTAATACGGTCAATATAAAAGCGTTCAATCTTTCGTCAAGCGGCAATGTGAAGGATTTGTTAAGTAGTCGTGATTTAATTAGCTAAGTGTGCAATCGATCACGAAAAATTGCGGTAATATGAAATTGTGATATTTAAAACGTGGCGTGAAAATAAATTAAGCGGGAACTTAACTTTTCGAAAACGACTATTGACTTCTTTTCCATATAATCATTAAAAATGATAAAGCCGGCTTCACATCAAGTTTCACAGGTGAAACAAATTTTAATTAATTTTTTATAAAACAATGAGTTTCACCTATGAATCATTTTACATCCGTGACTATCACCGCTATTTAAAAATAATGAAGCTGATTCATAAATGACCGGGGGAAAAGAATAAAAATGACCGCAAAATGGCAAGGAACAATCGCGCTACTGTTGTTAATTATCATCTCTTATATTGATCGGGTAAATATTTCAGTGATGATACTGAACCCTGAATTTGCTGCCCACTTCCAGTTAAATGAAAACAGAATGTTACAAGGAATGCTGATGACCTGCTTTCTTGTGGGCTATGGCATTTCGGCATTACTCTTAACGCCGGTGATAGAAAACCGGCTGCACTACCGGCAGGGACTATTAATCAGCATCGCTATCTGGGCGGCGGTATGCGCCGTTTCTCCGCTGCTCGGCTCGCTGTTCGGGATGCTGATCGCCCGCGTTATCTTAGGCATTGCGGAAGGGCCGCTATTTTCACTCAAAACGCGCTTTATCAGCGACAGTTTCGCCGCCAGCGAGATCGGCAAACCGAACGCGGTCACCGCGCTCGGGGTCTCGCTGGGGCTGGCGGTGGGCTTCCCGCTGGTCACTTTTTTAATCGAGCATCAGGGGTGGCAAGGCTCTTTCTATAGCCTGGCCGCGCTTAATCTGCTGCTCGGCGGCGGGCTGATCTGGCGCTTCCTGCCGGCTCCGGCCGCGGCGGCGCAAAGGTCTCGCTCCGGCTTCAGGCAGACGTTTCAGCTAGCCTGGCGTACGCCGCTCCTCGGCTGGATCCTGCTGGTCGAGATCGCCACCCTCAGCTATCTGTGGGGCAGCAGCGCCTGGCTGCCGGCGTGGCTGCGCGATGAGCATCACTTCTCGCTACAGGCCACCGGCGTTCTGGCGGCGATCCCCTTTCTGCTCAGCCTGGGCTCAAAACTTCTTGGCGGCGTGCTGCTCGATAAAATGCGTCCTGAACAGGCCCCGCTGCTGTTTATCAGCGGCGGCTTTCTGACGGCCTGCTCGATACTGGCGCTGATGCTCAGCCACCAGCCGGCGTGGCTGGCGCTGTTTATGCTGTCGGCCAATATCTTTTGGGGGCTTCAGGGGGCGGCGATACCGGCGGTGGTGCAGCATCACGCGGCGAGGGAGGCGGTTGGCAGCGCCTACGGCATCATTAACGGTATCGGCAATATCTGCGCGGCGTTTATCCCGCTGCTGATGGGGCTGGTGATGAAGTCGGTCGGGTCGGTCAGTTCAGGATTTTCGGTACTGGTGGCGTCACAGGTGGTCACCCTGCTTGCCGGAGGGGTACTGCTGCTGCGCATGCGTCGCGCAGCAGCCGTGAGCACTTAGGGATTATTCGCCCTTTTTCGCCGCCTGGATATAGAGCATTTCCAGCGCCAGGGTCGCCGCCGCCAGGGCGGTGATCTCGGACTGGTCGTAGGCCGGCGCCACTTCCACCACGTCCATGCCGACGATGTTCAGATCCTTCAGGCCGCGCACCAGCTTGATCGCGCGATCCGAGGTCAGCCCGCCGATCACCGGCGTGCCGGTGCCCGGCGCAAACGCCGGATCCAGGCAGTCGATGTCGAAGGTCAGGTAGACCGGCATATCGCCAACGATCTGTTTGATCTGAGCGATAACATCGTCAGCGGTACGATCGTTAACCTGGCCCGCATCCAGCACGGTAAAGCCGTTGTCTTTGTCGAACTCGGTGCGGATACCGATCTGTACGGAATGGTTCGGATCGATCAGGCCTTCGTTCGGCGCGGTGTAGAACATGGTGCCGTGGTCAAACTCGCAGCCGTTGGCGTAGGTGTCGGTGTGGGCGTCGAAATGCACCAGCGCCATTTTACCGAAATGTTTTGCGTGCGCGCGCAGCAGCGGCAGAGTGACGAAGTGGTCGCCGCCGAAGGAGAGCATACGTTTCCCGGCCGCCAGCAGTTTTTCAGCGTGGGCCTGCAAACGTTCGCTCATGTCGCGCGCATCGCCGAAGGCGTAAACCAGATCGCCGCAGTCGACAACGTTCAGACGTTCACGCATGTCGAAGTTCCACGGGAAGCGGTTGCCTTCCCAGGCAAGGTTGGTGGAAACCTGACGAATCGCCGCCGGGCCGTGACGCCCGCCCGCGCGGCCGGAGGTTGCCGCATCAAAAGGAACGCCGGTGATCACCCAGTCAGCGTCGCTGTCGTACGGCTGGAAGTTCAGCGGCAGACGCAAAAAACCAAACGCGTTAGAGACCAGGGAATTATCGTATTGATGACCTAAAGTGCTCATGGGTGTGACCTCTTTTTACAGGCGATATAGTTAAAAATGCACATAAAAAAACCCCTCCGCGTCGTTAGGCCCGACGAGGAAGGGTTTGAATAGGGTGACTGCTTGTTGGGCGAATTATCGCCGTTAATGCCTGCGGGTTCAAGTCGGTATCGCGTTTGTGCGACCTGATGCCCCCTCCTTCACAAGAGAGGGCGCGCAGCATGTTACTCGTCTTCCAGATAAGTGTAGCCGTACAGGCCCGCTTCGAACTCTTCGAGGAACTGCTGCTGCAGCGCCTCGTCGAGACCGGAGTTTTTCACCTGATCGCGGAACTGGGTCAACAGCGTGTTCGGATCCAGCTGCACGTACTGCAGCATATCCGCCACGGTATCCCCTTCGTCGGAGAGCTCAACTTCAACGCTGCCGTCAGGGAAGACGAACACGTCAACCGCTTCGGTATCACCGAACAGGTTGTGCATGTTGCCGAGGATCTCCTGGTAGGCGCCAACCATAAAGAAGCCCAGCATCGGCGGGTTATCAGGATCGTATTCCGGCATCGGCATGGTGGTGGCGATCCCGTCGCCGTCGACGTAGTGATCGATAGCGCCGTCGGAGTCGCAGGTGATATCCAGCAGCACCGCGCGGCGCTCAGGCACCATGTTCAGCCCTTCCAGCGGCATCACCGGGAACAGCTGATCGATACCCCACGCGTCCGGCATCGACTGGAACAGGGAGAAGTTGACGTAAATTTTATCCGCCATCCGCTCCTGCAGTTCGTCAATGATTGGCCGGTGCGCGCGGTTGCTCGGGTCGAGCTGTTTCTGCACTTCGTGACACATGTTCAGATACAGCTGCTCCGCCCACGCGCGCTCCTGCAGGTTGAAGGTGCCGGAAGAGTAGCCGATATGAATATCGTGCAGGTCCATCTGGCTATCGTGCAGCCATTCGCGCAGCGAGCGGCGGTTGCCGGTCTCGTGCATCTCAAGCCAGGTTTCCCACATGCTCTGCAGCGGGCGCGCCGCATCTGCCGCAGGGGGGGTCGCCTCGGTGTATTCGTTACGCTCAACGCCGATGATGTTGGAGACCAGCACGGTGTGGTGCGCGGTGACCGCGCGGCCGGACTCGGTAATCACCGTCGGGTGCGGCAGGCCGTTCTCTTCGCAGGCGTCGCCAATCGCCCAGATAATGTTGTTAGCGTACTCGTTCAGGCCGTAGTTTACCGAGCAGTCGGACTGCGAACGGGTGCCCTCATAGTCCACGCCCAGACCGCCGCCGACGTCAAAGCACTGGATATTGACGCCCAGCTTATGCAGCTCGACGTAGAAGCGTGAGGATTCGCGTACGCCGGTGGCGATATCGCGGATATTGGCCATCTGCGAGCCAAGGTGGAAGTGCAGCAGCTGCAGGCTTTCCAGATGCCCCGCCGCGCGCAGAATCTCAACCAGCTGCAGAACCTGCGTTGCCGCGAGGCCGAATTTGGATTTCTCGCCGCCGGAGGACTGCCATTTACCGGAGCCCTGCGAGGCCAGACGCGCGCGGACGCCAAGACGCGGCACCACGTTCAGGCGCGCGGCTTCTTCCAGCACGATGGCGATTTCCGACATCTTTTCGATGACCAGATAGACCTTGTGGCCCATCTTTTCGCCCACCAGCGCCAGGCGGATATATTCACGGTCTTTATAGCCGTTACAGACGATCACGCTGCGGGTCATGCCCGCATGCGCCAGCACCGCCATCAGCTCGGCCTTTGAACCGGCTTCCAGACCCAGCGGCTCGCCGGAGTGGATCAGCGACTCAATCACGCGACGATGCTGGTTAACCTTGATCGGGTAAACCAGGAAATAGTCGCCGTTATAGCCGTAGGATTCGCGCGCGCGCTTGAAGGCGGCGTTAATCGAGCGCAGGCGATGCTGCAGAATCTGCGGGAAGCAAAACAGTGCAGGCAGGCGCTGCCCTTGCGCTTCGCGCGCTTTGACTAATTCGGCAAGATCGACGCGCGCTTCCGGTACGTCAGGATCCGGGCAAACGCTGATATGGCCCAGCTCGTTGACGTCGTAGTAGTTATTACCCCACCAGGCAATATTATAAGTACGTAGCATTTTGCTAGCTTCCTGGGAGCTCATCGCCACCTCCTGCATAGAACGTAGTACACCGTGTTCGCCTGCTGACGAAGGCGAAACCATAGACATGTCGTCAGACATAGCGAACCTCAATTTTTAATAATAAGTGTAAGACAGTTAACTACTATCGCAGTCCAAAGACGCGATAACAACCCATGAACAGTCCTAAACCCCAGCAGATAGTGCTGGCGCTGCGACTGCGCGACCGGTTTCTTCTTCATATGATAATAAAACACGTACCCGAACGTAGTGTGACAGTCCGGAGAAACCACGAGAAAACTCTTGCGATAGAGAGCAAGAGAGCCCTTGTTCAGTTTTCTGACGACCTTCCGGCCCTGGAATCCTGAGAAGCGCCGAGATGGGTAGAACATCGGCAGGTATGCATGAAAGAGATGCAGATTGCGGGATCTTGACGCGCGACGGAACGACGCGACGAATCAGGTGAAAAACGTGGGTTCATTATCTGGTATCACCTCCACACTGCCCCGAAACGGGCCAGCGACAAGTCAAAGCTATATACCTGGCAGCAGGCGCAAAGGCCGCTGCGGGATTCTGTAAATACAGAGTGCTTAACCCGGCTGGAAGTGGCGTCACGAGGTACTCTTCGTGCGCTGTCATAATGAGCCGCGCGCGGCGTTTTATACCGATAAGCAGGCTAAAATGCAAAATAAAAATATGCGTGTTGCCGCATCTGGCAGGAAAAATTTCCACCGACTATTGCGCATAAATGCGATGCGCATCAAAAAAGTCTGGAAATGGGATTAAGATTTGACCTAAAATAGCCGTCCAGAAGTTAATCCGTCTATACTGATTAACACTCAGACTGCTCGTGTCACTACCTGCAAGCTTTGGTAGAGTCGTCTAACAAAGCCTCTCCACACAACAGTATGAGCTATACGAATACTCCACAGGTAAAATAAAACATGGCAAAACACCTCTTTACGTCCGAGTCCGTATCAGAAGGGCATCCAGACAAAATTGCTGACCAAATCTCCGATGCCGTGCTTGACGCGATCCTTGAACAGGATCCGAAGGCCCGCGTCGCGTGTGAAACCTACGTCAAAACCGGCATGGTTCTGGTTGGCGGTGAAATCACCACCAGCGCATGGGTTGATATCGAAGAGATCACCCGTAATACGGTTCGTGAAATTGGCTACGTGCATTCCGATATGGGCTTTGACGCCAACTCCTGCGCCGTTCTGAGCGCAATCGGCAAGCAGTCCCCGGACATCAACCAGGGCGTTGACCGTGCCGATCCGCTGGAGCAGGGCGCGGGCGACCAGGGCCTGATGTTTGGCTATGCCACGAACGAGACCGACGTGCTGATGCCGGCGCCGATCACCTATGCTCACCGTCTGGTGCAGCGTCAGGCTGAAGTGCGTAAAAACGGCACTCTGCCGTGGCTGCGTCCGGATGCGAAGAGCCAGGTGACCTTCCAGTATGACGACGGCAAAATCGTCGGCATCGATGCGGTGGTGCTGTCGACTCAGCACGCGGAAGATATCGATCAGAAATCGCTGCAGGAAGCGGTGATGGAAGAGATCATTAAGCCGGTTCTGCCGACCGAATGGCTGAACAGCGCCACCAAATTCTTTATCAACCCGACCGGTCGCTTCGTTATCGGCGGCCCGATGGGCGACTGCGGCCTGACCGGACGTAAAATCATCGTTGATACCTACGGCGGCATGGCTCGTCACGGCGGCGGCGCGTTCTCCGGTAAGGACCCGTCTAAAGTTGACCGTTCCGCAGCTTACGCAGCGCGCTATGTAGCGAAAAACATCGTTGCCGCAGGCCTGGCCGATCGCTGTGAGATTCAGGTTTCCTACGCTATCGGCGTGGCTGAACCGACCTCTATCATGGTTGAAACCTTCGGCACCGAAAAAATTGCTTCCGAGCAGCTGACTCTGCTGGTGCGCGAATTCTTCGACCTGCGTCCGTACGGCCTGATTCAGATGCTGGATCTGCTGCACCCAATCTACAAAGAAACCGCGGCATACGGTCACTTTGGTCGCGAACATTTCCCATGGGAAAAAACCGACAAAGCCGCCCTGCTGCGCGAAGCTGCCGGCCTGAAATAAGCGCAAGCTTTACCGTTTCGAAGGCCAGCCTCGCGCTGGCCTTTTTCTTTATCTCTTCTCCATACCTTCCCCCCCTGCGCTCCGCGTCTTTCCGCTTCTCCGCTCTTATATGTCAAAAAAATGAAAGCGATTACATCAGATTAAAAGCCATTAGTTAGCTGCGATGCGGCGTCAATGAAACAACCTTTCACAATGTTACATACTGTTTCAGGAAAGTCTGATTCCCGTTTTTATCTCGTCGACTAAAATTACATATAATACTGATTTATATGTTTATTTATTGATTGCGTTTCTTTACCTTAGTGTAAACGATTACACAGCCGTGATTACAATCACATTTTTTTGCTACGCACTCCCCTACTCTAAGCATCGACAGAATCAATAACTCAACTGGAGGGCGTTATGCCTGACAACAAAAAACAAGGGCGCTCGAACAAAACGATGACGTTCTTTGTCTGTTTCCTCGCCGCACTGGCCGGCCTGCTTTTTGGCCTTGATATCGGCGTCATTGCGGGTGCCCTGCCCTTTATTGCCAACGAGTTTCAAATTACCGCTCACACTCAGGAATGGGTGGTGAGCTCGATGATGTTCGGCGCCGCGGTCGGCGCGGTCGGCAGCGGCTGGCTCTCTTTCAAACTGGGCCGTAAGAAAAGCCTGATGATCGGCGCGATCCTGTTCGTTGTCGGCTCCCTGTGCTCTGCCGCCGCGCCGAACGTTGAAGTGCTGCTGATTTCCCGCGTACTGCTCGGCCTCGCGGTGGGCGTCGCCTCCTACACCGCCCCGCTGTACCTGTCCGAAATTGCGCCGGAGAAAATCCGCGGCAGCATGATCTCGATGTATCAGCTGATGATCACCATCGGTATTCTCGGCGCCTATCTGTCGGATACCGCGTTCAGCTACAGCGGCGCATGGCGCTGGATGCTCGGGGTTATAATCATCCCGGCCATTCTGCTGCTGATTGGCGTTTTCTTCCTGCCGGACAGCCCGCGCTGGTTTGCCGCCAAACGCCGCTTTGTCGACGCTGAACGCGTGCTGCTGCGCCTGCGCGATACCAGCGCGGAAGCCAAACGTGAGCTCGATGAAATCCGTGAAAGCCTGAAGGTCAAACAGTCCGGCTGGGAGCTGTTTAAAGAGAACAGCAACTTCCGCCGCGCGGTGTTCCTCGGCGTTCTGCTGCAGGTGATGCAGCAGTTCACCGGGATGAACGTCATCATGTACTACGCGCCGAAGATTTTTGAACTGGCGGGCTACGCCAACACCACCGAGCAGATGTGGGGGACGGTTATCGTCGGCCTGACCAACGTGCTGGCGACCTTTATCGCGATCGGCCTGGTTGACCGCTGGGGCCGTAAGCCAACGCTGATCCTCGGCTTTATCGTCATGGCCGTCGGCATGGGCGTGCTGGGCAGCATGATGCATATCGGCATCCACTCCACGATCGCACAGTACTTCTCCGTGCTGATGCTGCTGATGTTTATCGTCGGCTTCGCCATGAGCGCAGGCCCGCTGATCTGGGTGCTGTGTTCAGAAATTCAGCCGCTGAAGGGCCGCGATTTCGGCATCACCTGTTCCACGGCCACCAACTGGATCGCCAACATGATCGTCGGTGCGACCTTCCTGACCATGCTGAACTCGCTGGGCAGCGCGAACACCTTCTGGGTCTATGGCGGTCTGAATATCCTGTTCATCTTCCTGACCCTGTGGCTTATTCCGGAAACCAAAAACGTTTCGCTGGAACATATCGAACGTAACCTGATGAAGGGCCGCCCGCTGCGTGAAATCGGCGCTCGCGACTAGTCATCACCGCGCTTCCTCCCCCCGCGGGAGGAAGCTTCTTCTTGCTCTCATCTCCTCGCCGCACTATCCTCTGGCGCTATGAAGACACCCCGAATTCCCATCGCTACGCAGCAGGCCGTGATGCGCAGCCTGCGGGAAAAACTCGCCCTGGCGAACCTCAAGCTTGAGCGCCGCTATCCGGAACCCGCGCTGGTCTATCAGCAGCGGGGAACCTCCGCCGGCACCGCCTGGCTGGAAAAGAATGAAATTCGCCTCAACCCGGTACTGCTGCTGGAAAATCAGCAGGCGTTTATCGATGAGGTGGTGCCGCACGAGCTCGCGCACCTGCTGGTGTGGAAGCACTTCGGCCGCGTGGCGCCGCACGGCAAAGAGTGGAAATGGATGATGGAAAGCGTGCTGGAAGTGCCGGCCCGACGCACCCATCGCTTCGAACTTGATTCCGTGCGCAGAAATACCTTCCCCTACCGCTGCCAATGCCAGCAGCACCAGCTGACCGTTCGCCGTCATAATCGCGTGATGCGTGGGGAAGCAACCTACCGCTGCGTTCGCTGCGGCGATCTGCTGGTCGCTGAAGAGTAAATATCGGGTATAACTGGAAATTTTCTGATCTGACTGATTGCATCTGACAATCTCATTCGCTACGTTGCGGGCTCGTTTTGACACGGAGTTCACGATGTCCCGTACTCATATTTTTGCCGCAGCGTTTCTGACTGCGGCCTGTAGCGGTCAGGCTATGGCCGAAGGAATCAATAGTTTTTCCCAGGCAAAAGCCGCCGGAGTGAAGGTTAACGCCGATGCCCCCGGTGACTTCTACTGCGGCTGCAAAATCGACTGGCAGGGTAAAAAAGGCGTTATCAACCTGCAATCCTGCGGCTATAAGGTGCGTAAAAACGAAAACCGCGCCAGCCGCGTCGAGTGGGAGCACGTCGTTCCGGCGTGGCAGTTTGGCCACCAGCGCCAGTGCTGGCAGGACGGCGGGCGTAAAAATTGCGCCAAAGATCCGGTTTACCGCAGGATGGAAAGCGATATGCACAACCTGCAGCCGGCGGTCGGCGAGGTCAACGGCGACCGCGCTAACTATATGTACAGCCAGTGGAACGGCGGCGAAGGCCAGTACGGTCAGTGCGCGATGAAGGTGGATTTTAAAGAGAAGGTTGCCGAGCCGCCGGTGCGCGCTCGCGGCGCAATTGCGCGGACCTACTTCTATATGCGCGATAGCTATCAGCTCACGCTTTCCCGTCAGCAAACCCAGCTTTTTAGCGCCTGGAATAAGACCTACCCGGTAACCCGCTGGGAGTGCGAACGCGATGAGCGTATCGCTAAAGTTCAGGGCAACCACAATCCTTACGTCCAGCAGGCTTGCCAGGCACAAAAGAGCTAACCTACACTAGCGGCAATTGTTAATTTGCAGGTCCCGCTATTCTCCCGCGACCGCGGGAAAGAGAGGACCTGCGCGAAGAACGGAATATCAAGCATGCGCACTCCCCGCATCCACCACCCTGAGCCGATTATCGTCGGTAGCCAGATAGCCCTTTCCGACGACGCTGCGAACCACGTTGGCCGCGTATTGCGAATGGGTAAAGGCCAGGCCATTCAGCTTTTTGACGGTAGTAATCAGGTATTTGCAGCCACTATCGTCGACGCGGGCAAGAAAAACGTGACGGTTGAGATCGTCAGCGGCGAGAGGGACGATCGCGAATCGCCGCTGCATATTCACCTCGGTCAGGTGATGTCGCGCGGCGAAAAGATGGAATTCACCATCCAGAAATCGATCGAGCTTGGAGTAAGCCTCATTACGCCACTGTTTTCCGAGCGCTGCGGCGTTAAACTGGATGCCGAACGCTTGCAGAAGAAGATCCAGCAGTGGCAAAAAATCGCCATTGCCGCCTGCGAGCAGAGCGGCCGCAACGTGGTGCCAGAGATTCGCCCGGCCATGCAGCTGGAGGCCTGGTGTGCGGAGCAGGATGATAGCCTGAAGCTGAACCTGCACCCTCGCGCCAGCGCCAGCATTAACACGCTGCCGCTGCCGGTGGAGCGCATTCGTCTGCTGATTGGCCCTGAAGGGGGGCTGTCAGCGGAAGAGATCGCGATGACCGCTCGTTACCGGTTTACTGATATTCTGTTGGGACCGCGCGTTCTGCGTACAGAGACAACTGCGCTAACTGCCATTACCGCGCTACAGGTGCGTTTTGGCGACTTAGGTTGAAGCGTTAACGGAGAATAATAATGATCAAGCTCGGCATCGTGATGGACCCCATCGCAACCATCAACATCAAGAAAGACACCAGCTTCGCCATGCTGCTGGAAGCCCAGCGTCGCGGCTACGAACTCCATTATATGGAGATGAACGACCTGTACTTAATCAACGGCGAGGCCCGCGCCCGTACGCGCACGCTGAGCGTAGAGCAGAACTACGACAAGTGGTACGAGTTCAGCGGCGAGCAGGATCTGCCGCTGGCGGATCTCGACGTGATTCTGATGCGTAAGGACCCACCGTTCGATACCGAGTTCATTTACGCCACCTATATTCTGGAACGCGCTGAAGATAAGGGCACGCTTATCGTCAACAAGCCGCAGAGCCTGCGCGACTGTAACGAAAAGCTGTTTACCGCCTGGTTTGCCGACCTGACGCCGGAAACGCTGGTCACCCGTAACAAGGCGCAGCTGAAAGCCTTCTGGGAAAAGCACGGCGATATTATTCTCAAGCCGCTGGACGGCATGGGCGGTTCATCTATTTTCCGCGTGAAAGAGGGCGATCCTAACCTGCCGGTGATTGCGGAAACGCTGACCGATCTCGGCAGCCGCTACTGCATGGCGCAAAACTATCTGCCGGCCATCAAGGACGGCGATAAGCGCGTGCTGGTTGTCGACGGCGAGCCGGTTCCCTGGTGCCTGGCGCGTATTCCGCAGGGCGGAGAGACGCGCGGTAACCTCGCCGCCGGTGGTCGCGGCGAAGCGCGCCCGCTGACCGAGAGCGATTGGGAGATTGCCCGCCGCGTCGGCCCTACGCTGAAGGCCAAGGGCCTGATTTTCGTCGGTCTGGATATCATCGGCGATCGCCTGACGGAAATTAACGTCACCAGCCCAACCTGCGTACGCGAGATTGAGGCCGCCTTCCCGATCTCCATCACCGGCATGCTGATGGACGCCATTGAGAAGCGCATCGCTAAGTAAGCCCGAGGCTCACGGATGAGCCAGTTGAAAACGCAGCGTCCTTATTGCATCCGGGACAAGCCAGCTTGCTTCAACGAAAGCTAAAGAGTAAAGGGGCCAACGCCCCTTTACTCTTTTGTTCTCTTGCTCTTTTGCTCTTTTGCTCTTTTGCTCTTTTGCTCTTTTGCTCTTTTGCTCTTTTGCTCTTTTGCTCTTTTGCTCTTTTGCTCTTTTGCTCTTTTGCTCTTTTGTTCTCTTGCTCCTTGCTCTTCGCTTTTTACCCTTTATCTTTCGCTTTTTACTCTTCGCCCTTTTCGAACCGATAATCGGCCAAACTGATTCAACGAAAGATTTCAGGTTACAGGAAGGCGGCGACGCAGCGAGCGCCCGGGAGCATAGTTTACTATGTGACCGGGGCGAGTGAGGAAGCCAACGCACCTGTAGCGTGAAAGATAAAGTTGAATCGACAGAGCGGCACTTTGCCCGCATACTAGGTGCTGCTTTTTTGAACCAGGAACAGAACCTCTGACAATGAATTTACAGCATCACTTTTTGATTGCCATGCCTGCTCTTCAGGACCCCATATTCCGCCGCTCCGTGGTTTATATCTGCGAGTACAACGATGATGGTGCCATGGGTATTATCGTCAACAAACCGCTGGAAAATCTGCAGATTGACGGGATTCTGGAGAAGCTGAAAATTGTCGCTGAGCCGCGCAATCCCGATATTCGCCTCGATAAGCCGGTCATGCTTGGCGGCCCGCTGGCGGAAGATCGCGGCTTTATTCTGCACTCGCCGCCCTCTGATTTCTCTTCCAGTATCCGTATTTCCGACAATACCGTGATCACCACGTCGCGGGACGTGCTGGAAACCCTCGGAACCGATAAACAGCCGAGCAACGTACTGGTCGCGCTGGGCTACGCCTCCTGGGAGAAGGGACAACTGGAGCAGGAGCTGCTTGATAACGCCTGGCTCACCGCCCCGGCCGATCAGAATATTTTGTTTAAAACGCCGATAGCCGATCGCTGGCGCGAAGCGGCAAAGCTGATTGGGATCGATATTGTGACGATGCCCGGCGTTGCGGGGCACGCATAATGAGCGGAACCTTACTGGGCTTTGATTTTGGCACCAAAAGCATCGGCGTCGCGATAGGGCAACGCATTACCGGCACCGCCCGCCCTCTTCCTGCGCTCAAAGCGCAGGATGGGAAACCGGACTGGAACGTTATCGAAAAGCTGCTGAAAGAGTGGCAGCCGGAAGCCGTTATCGTCGGCCTGCCGCTGAATATGGACGGCACCGAGCAGCCGCTAACCGCGCGCGCGCGCAACTTCGCCAATAAAATTCACGGCCGCTTTGGGGTACAGATTACCCTGCACGATGAGCGTCTGAGTACGGTGGAAGCCCGCGCCGGGCTTTTCGAGCACGGCGGATTCCGCGCCCTGAATAAAGGCAGCATCGACTCGGCCTCGGCGGTGGTTATTCTGGAAAGCTACTTCGAGCAGGGTTTTTAAGCCCGTCGATGATGGCGCCGCCGAACCGGCGCCATCATCGCTATGACCTAGTGACGGAGATGCTCGTTAGCCCAGCTCACCGCCTGGGTACGATTCTTCACGCTCAGCTTGCGAAAGACGTTATACAGATGAGTGCGCACCGTATTCTCACTAATGAACAGCGCACGAGCAATATCCATATTCGTCGCACCGCAGCGCAGCTCGTTTAAGATTTCACATTCACGTTCCGTCAGCGGAGAGTTTTCCGCCGGTACCGATGCATGATTCGCAGCGTACATCGCCGGGTGCATAACGCTCAATTCAGCCGTCTGTTGGCCGTTCAGCACGGCCTTAACGCCCTCAATTAAACGCGATTCATCATCGTCATGGCGGAAGACTCCGTAGAGCGCGGGCCACTGCGCCATCTCATAGAGTTCATACTTTTGTGCGCTGTTGATAATCAGCAGGCGCGGGTTCTCTACCTGCGATCGAATAATATCTCGCCACACTCCGTTCAGCTTTTTATTCGACACGGCAATATCAAATAATATTACGGAGCCTTTCGCTAAGCGCTGCATCAGAGGCTTATTGATATTATGCAGGGTCACCGCAATCGATAGCTTTTCCGCCAGTCTGTTGACAAAAAACTTACTCTGAATCGAGGGATGAGTAATAAAGACAATCTGCCGAGAATAATTTGAATTACCTGATAAATTAATCACTTAAAACTCTCCTTAGCAAGCATCCACCATCATGGTGGTTAAATGAATTAAAAACAAAAAATCACATATCCATTAATAAACTGAAATAATCTTACATAATAAAAAAATATTTTATGGGAATCATCCTATGCCCATAAACAGCATAAGTCGAATTCATTAAAAGTGTCAAAAGATAATCTAAATTTTTTCCCATTTCTGCGAGGATAATGTCTAAATCAATTCCCGCCGCTCATTATTCTGCATCAATCATTTACGTTCATCTATATTTATAATCAATATCAAAGAACATTAATAAAACATTACGATAACAACAAACTGGCATGACGACTGAATATTAAACCTCCGGCTACAGGCGGCCTGATGACACACGCTGTTGAAAACTTTGCGTAAAAGTCTGCATCCCGCTCTGCTGTCCGGTCTGCATCACTCCGGGTAATTGATGGGTTTTACCTTCGCGGATCAAATTTGCCACCGCCGGTGTATTTACCAAAAGCTCGAATAGCGCAACTCTCCCGCCAGATATATCCGGCAATAATTTTTGTGCCAGTACGGCGCATAAACTTCCCGCCAACTGGCCGCGAACCTGATCTTTTTCCTGAGCAGGAAAAACGTCAACCAGGCGCTCAACCGCCTGCGCGGCCCCGCGGGTATGCAGCGTGGCCATCACCAGGTGCCCGGTCTCCGCCGCCGTCAGCGCCAGGCGGATGGTCTCGCTGTCGCGCAGCTCGCCCAGCAAAATGACGTCCGGGTCCTGGCGCAGCGCCACCCGCAGCGCCGCAGCAAACGACGGGGCGTGGCGGCCAATTTCGCGCTGCTGGACCAGGCATCGTTCGCTGTCATGGACAAACTCCACCGGGTCCTCAAGGGTCAGGATATGGCCATCGAGGCGCTGATTGAGATAGCCAACCATCGCCGCGAGGGTGGTCGATTTACCGCTGCCGGTAGCGCCGGTCACGAGGATCAGCCCGCTCTCTTCATTGAGCAGCTCGGTTAGCGCGGCGGGGACGCACAGCGCATCAAGCCGCGGGCAGGCTTCCGGCAGCAGGCGCAGCGCCAGCGACAGCCCGCGCGTGTGGGCGAATGCGCTGGCGCGAAGGCGCGGCCCGCCGGGTAGCGCCAGCGCAAAATCAACCTGTCCGCCGGCCTGCCACTGGGCCTGCTGTTCATCATTGAGCCACTGCGCGAGTATTTTGCCGATCTCCGGCGACGTAAAGGGTGCGGGCTCCAGCCTCCCCTGGCGACGCCAGCGCGGCGCCGAGGCATTGCACAGGTGTAGATCGGAGACGTTATGCTTTACACTAAGGGCCACTATTTCTTCCAGCTCCATAACTCATCCTCGGAATATGAACGATATTGCGCATAACCTGGCACAGGTCCGGGACAAAATCTCAGGCGCTGCCGCTCGCTGCGGCCGCTCGCCAGAAGAAGTTACGCTGCTTGCAGTCAGTAAAACCAAACCTGCGAGCGCGGTTGAAGAAGCGGTGGCTGCCGGTCAGAGGGCGTTCGGTGAAAACTACGTGCAGGAAGGGGTGGAAAAAATTCGCCACTTTCAGGATGCCGGGGTTCGCCATCTACAGTGGCACTTTATTGGCCCGCTGCAGTCCAACAAAAGTCGTCTGGTGGCGGAACATTTCGACTGGTGCCACACCGTCGACCGGCTGAAGATCGCCGCCCGGCTTAGCGAGCAGCGTCCGGCGCATTTGCCGCCGCTTAACGTGTTGATTCAAATTAATATCAGCGACGAGCAAAGCAAATCAGGGATCCCGCCTGAGGAGCTGGATGCATTGGCGGCAGAGATAGACGCCCTGCCGAATCTGCAGCTGCGCGGATTAATGGCCATCCCGGCCCCAGAGTCAGAGTATGTAAGGCAGTTTGCCGTCGCCCAACAAATGGCGGTAGCATTTGCGCGACTTAAGGCGCACTACCCTGCGGTCGATACGCTGTCTCTGGGAATGTCGGATGATATGGAAGCCGCTATCGCGGCGGGAAGCACTATGGTGCGCATCGGTACCGCAATCTTCGGTGCGCGCGACTACAGCAAAAATTAAGGAATCTGAGGAACGCCATGAAGACGTTGACTTTCCTGCTTTCAACGGTCATTGAACTCTACACCATGATCATGTTGTTACGCGTCTGGATGCAGTGGGCTCGCTGCGACTTTTACAACCCCTTCTCGCAGTTTGTGGTGAAGGCAACCCAGCCTGTCGTTGGGCCGCTGCGCCGCATTATCCCGGCCCTGGGGCCGCTCGACAGCGCCTCGATGCTGCTGGCCTTTATTCTCTGCGTCATCAAAGCCATCGTGCTGTTTATGGTGGTCACCTTCCAGCCGATCATCTGGATTTCCGCGCTGCTGATCCTGATTAAGACTATCGGCCTGCTGATTTTCTGGGTGCTGCTGCTGATGGCGATTATGAGCTGGGTGAGCCAGGGCCGCAGCCCGGTTGAATACGTGCTGATGCAGCTCGCCGACCCGCTGCTGCGCCCTATTCGCAAGCTGCTGCCGTCAATGGGCGGGATCGACTTCTCGCCGATGGTGCTGGTTCTGCTGCTGTACGTGATTAACATGGGCATTTCCGAACTGCTTCAGGCAACCGGTAACGTTCTGCTTCCGGGGCTGTGGATGGCGCTATGAGTGCCGTCGAAGCCTGCGCCGACGGGCTGGTCTTGCGGCTGTATATTCAGCCCAAGGCCAGCCGTGATAGCATCGTTGGTTTACATGGCGACGAGCTCAAAGTCGCCATTACCGCCCCGCCCGTTGATGGTCAGGCAAATGCCCATCTGATTAAGTTCCTCGCCAAACAGTTTCGCGTCGCGAAAAGCCAGGTGCTTCTTGAAAAAGGCGAACTGGGCCGTCATAAGCAGATAAAAATCATTAACCCGCAACAGATCCCGACTCAGGTCGCGGCGCTGACAGAATAAGAGCCTGGCTCTAAACAGGATTAATCATGCAAAAAGTTGTTCTCGCCACCGGCAATGCCGGAAAGGTCCGCGAGCTGGCCTCGCTGCTGGAAGATTTTGGTCTGGATATCGTTGCTCAAACCGAGCTGGGAGTAGACAACGCCGAAGAAACCGGCCTGACGTTTATCGAAAACGCCATTCTGAAAGCCCGCCATGCCGCACAAATTACCGGCCTGCCGGCGATTGCCGATGACTCCGGCCTGGCGGTAGATGCGCTAGGCGGCGCGCCGGGGATCTACTCCGCGCGCTACTCCGGCGAAGATGCCAGCGACCAGCAGAACCTGGAAAAGCTGCTCGTCGCCCTGCGCGACGTCCCTGACGATAAGCGTCAGGCGCAGTTCCACTGCGTGCTGGTCTACCTGCGTCATGCCGCAGATCCAACGCCGATTGTTTGTCACGGCAGCTGGCCCGGCGTGATTGCCCGCAGCGCGGCAGGCAGCGGCGGCTTTGGCTACGATCCTATTTTCTTTGTTCCGTCTGAGGGTAAAACCGCGGCGGAGCTGAGTCGTGAAGAAAAAAGCGCGATATCCCACCGCGGGCGCGCGCTGAAACTGTTACTGGAAGCATTACGTAATGGCTAATTTGCCACCTCTGAGCCTGTATATTCACATCCCGTGGTGCGTGCAGAAGTGCCCGTACTGCGATTTTAACTCGCACGCGTTGAAGGGCGAGGTACCGCACGACGACTACGTGCAGCACCTGCTCAACGATCTGCGGGCCGACGCGCACTACGCCCAGGGCCGTGAAGTCAGGACTATTTTTATCGGCGGCGGTACGCCAAGCCTGCTCTCCGGGCCGGCGATGCGGACCCTGCTCGACGGCGTTCGCGCCTGCCTGCCGCTGGCCGCCGACGCCGAGATCACCATGGAGGCCAATCCCGGCACCGTGGAGGCCGATCGCTTTGTTGAGTATCAGCGCGCGGGGGTCAACCGGATCTCCATCGGCGTGCAAAGCTTTAGCGAGGCAAAGCTGCAGCGTCTGGGACGTATTCACGGCCCGGCCGAGGCGAAACGCGCGGCGCATCTGGCCACCGGCCTCGGTCTGCGCAGCTTCAACCTCGACCTGATGCACGGCCTGCCGGACCAGTCGCTGGATGAAGCGCTGGACGATCTGCGCCAGGCCATCGAGCTCAACCCGCCGCACCTGTCGTGGTATCAGCTGACGATTGAGCCGAATACCCTCTTCGGCTCCCGTCCGCCGGTGCTGCCGGATGACGATGCGCTGTGGGATATTTTTGAACAGGGGCATCAGCTGCTGACGGCGGCAGGCTATCAGCAGTATGAAACCTCCGCCTATGCCAAACCCGGCTACCAGTGTCAGCACAATCTTAACTACTGGCGCTTTGGCGACTACCTCGGCATCGGCTGCGGGGCGCACGGTAAGGTGACTTTCCCTGACGGACGCATTCTGCGAACGGCAAAAACGCGCCATCCGCGCGGGTACATGGAAGGCCGCTACCTTGAGCGCCAGCACGACGTCGAGGCGGCGGATAAGCCGTTCGAATTCTTTATGAACCGTTTCCGCCTGCTCGAAGCCGCGCCGCGTGACGAATTCAGCCGCTATACCGGCCTTGATGAGAGCGTGATTCGTCCGCAAATTGCCGCCGCCATCGCCCAGGGCTACCTGGCTGAAGACGCGCACTGCTGGCAGATAACCGAGCACGGTAAGCTGTTTTTAAACTCGCTGCTGGAGCTGTTCCTGAGCGAAGATTAAGCATCCGGGCGGCCCTTCGCCGCCCGTTTTTTTGCCGCACGATCCCCCTTTTCAAGGTCGTTTTTTCCTCCGCGCTTCGGTCAAAACGCCTGCTCCTTTTTTATTCAGATCTTTGCAGCCAATCACAAATACACATCGATATTTTTCCATTTCTTGACTCCTTTTTTGCGCAGTGGTAATCCTGCTTCATCGGTTGAGCAAATGTAAAACCGAAGTATCCTACATGTGAATTATTGGTAACTCTTATTAAAAAAGTCTTTATGACGTCGGCCGAGGCCGGCGGGCTCAAGCATATAAAAAAGAGGGTAAGGCAATGAATTACCGTAAAGTTTTTATCGCACTTGCAACAATATCCGCCGGCATTACCGCTTCAGCACAGGCAGCGGAATCCGCCACGGTCGCCTTTTTAATGCCCGACCAGGCATCGACGCGCTACGAGCAGCATGATTTTCCCGGCTTCAAGGCGGAAATGAGCAAACTGTGCGCCGACTGCAAGGTCATTTATCAAAACGCCAACGCCAGCGCCACCCTGCAGCAGCAGCAGTTCAACTCGGTCATTGCCCAGGGAGCGAAAATCATCGTTCTCGATCCGGTGGACTCTTCCGCCGCCGCCGCGCTGGTTGCCAACGCCCAGGCGCAGGATGTCAAAGTGATCGCCTACGACCGCCCTATCCCGGCGAAACCGGCAGATTTCTACGTCTCGTTTGATAACGAAGGGATTGGCTATGCCATCTCTAAATCCTTGACCAGCCACCTGAAAGAGAGCGGCGTACCGCAGGATGCCGGCGTGCTGCAAATCAACGGCTCCCCTACCGACGCGGCGGCGGGACTGATCCGCGACGGTATCCACCGCGGCCTGAAAGAGTCGGGCTACAAAACCCTGGCGGAATTTGATACGCCGGAATGGGCGCCGCCAAAAGCGCAGGAGTGGGCTGCCGGGCAGATAACCCGCTTTGGTGACAAAATTAAAGGCGTGGTTGCCGCCAACGACGGCACCGGCGGCGGGGCGATTGCCGCCTTCAAAGCCGCTGGCGTCCAGCCGTTACCGCCGGTCACCGGCAATGACGCCACCATCGCCGCGCTGCAGCTCATCATCGCCGGCGACCAGTACAACACCATCTCAAAACCGTCTGAGATCGTCGCGGCGGCGGCGGCGAAAGTGGCCGTTGAGTTTATTGAGGGTAAGAAGCCTCAGGCCAGCACCACCCTGTACAACACCCCGTCGCAGCTCTTCACCCCGGCGGTGATCACCGCGAAAAATATTAAAGCGGAAATCTTCGATAAAAAGATCCAGACCTACGCTCAGGTTTGTACCGGCGAATACGCTGCAGCCTGCCAGAAGTTAGGCATCGAAAAGTAATTTTGCCCATACGCCCGTCATCCAACGGCGGGCGTAGTTTCGCAATAATTGAGGTCTCTTCCATGTCGCAAGAACAAGAGAAAGTATCGACGGCCGGGCAACCGATCCTGAAGCTAAGCAACGTCTCTAAACACTTTGGCGCCGTCTGCGCCCTGGCGGATATCGAGCTGGAGGTCCACGCCGGTGAAGTGGTGGCGCTGGTTGGCGATAACGGCGCGGGAAAATCTACGCTGGTTAAAATTCTCGCCGGCGTGCATCAGCCTACCGACGGCACCATTGAGTTCGACGGCAGGGTCGTCACGCTTGATAGTCCGGGGAAAGCGCTGGAATACGGTATCGCCACGGTTTTTCAGGATTTAGCGCTGTGCGAAAACCTGGACGTGGTGGCCAACCTGTTTTTAGGCCAGGAGATCTCGCCTTTACAGCTGGATGAGGTTGCCATGGAGGTACGGGCGTGGACGCTGCTGCAGGAGCTGGCGGCTCGTATTCCGTCGGTGCGAGAGCCCATCGCTTCGCTCTCCGGCGGCCAGCGTCAAACCGTAGCCATTGCCCGCTCTCTGCTGATGAATCCCAAAATTATCATGCTGGATGAGCCGACCGCCGCGCTCGGCGTCGCCCAGACGGCGGAAGTGCTCAACCTGATCGAGCGCGTTCGCGAACGCGGCCTCGGCGTCATTATTATCAGCCATAACATGGAAGACGTCCGGGCGGTTGCCGATCGCATCGTGGTGCTGCGCCTCGGGCGTAATAAAGGGATCTTCACCCCCGACGCCTCCAACCAGGATCTGGTCGCCGCCATTACCGGCGCAACGGAAAACGCCGTTTCGCGCCGCGTTGAACGTAAATCACAGTTAAGTTCTTCTGGAGTGATTTAATTTTATGAACAGCAAGACAGAATCCCGCCCGGCCCTGGATCGCAGCGACGAGCGCGTCCAGCACAACGATGGTCTGTTCGGCGTGGTGCGTGCGCAAATCAATCGTATCAGGACCGGCGATCTCGGCACCGCCCCGGTGATTGCCGGACTGATTGTTATCTCCCTGGTGTTTACCTGGCTCAACCCGGTGTTTATTGCGCCGAATAACCTGGTTAACCTGCTTTTTGACTGCGCCACCGTAGGCTTTATCTCTCTGGGGATCGTCTGCGTGCTGATGCTAGGGGAAATCGACCTTTCGGTAGGTTCGATGAGCGGCCTTGCCTCGGCAATCGTCGGCGTCCTGTGGGTCAACGCGGGCTGGCCGGTGGCGGCGGCTATTGGCGTGGCGCTGCTGTGCGGTATCGCCGTCGGCCTGATTTACGCTCTGCTCTATAACCGCGTCGGGATGCCGAGCTTCGTGGCGACGCTCGCCGGCCTGCTCGCGCTGCTCGGGATGCAGCTGTACATTCTTGGCCCCAGCGGCAGCATCAACCTGCCCTACGCTTCGCCGCTGGTTCGCTTCGGCCAGCTGATGGTCATGCCGGGCTGGTTCTCCCATACCCTGGCCCTGCTGCCCGGTCTGGCGCTGCTGACGTTTGGCCTTAAAACCCGCGTACGCCGCCTGCAGGCCAACCTCTCCGCGGAGTCCGTCAGCTCGCTGCTGCTGCGCGCGGCGCTGCTGACGGTGATTTTTGAGGCTGCCGTTTTCTACCTCAACCTGGGCCGCGGCGTACCGTGGATTTTCGGTCTGTTTGTCGCGGCGGCTATGGTGCTCAACTATGCGCTGAAGCGGACAAAATGGGGCCGCTCGATGTTTGCGGTCGGCGGCAACCGGGAGGCCGCGCGGCGCTCGGGGATTAACGTCAGGGCCATTTACGTCAGCGCCTTTGTGCTCTGCGCGACGCTGGCGACATTCGGGGGGATTCTGGCGGCTTCGCGCCTGGCCTCAGCCAGCCAGCAGGCCGGTACCGGCGACGTTAACCTCAACGCCATCGCCGCGGCGGTGATCGGCGGCACCAGCCTGTTTGGCGGGCGCGGCAGCGCCTGGTCCGCGCTGCTGGGGATCATCGTGATTCAGTCGATTTCGAACGGTCTGACGCTGCTGAATCTGCCGTCATCCCTGCGTTATATCATTACCGGCTGCGTGCTGGCGATTGCGGTGATTATCGACTCTCTGGCCCGCCGCTCCCGCGTATCGCACGGGCGTGCCTGAATCGAGAGGATTAAAGAGAATAGTGCGCGGCTCGGGCGTAACGGGCCGCGCAATGAAAAGGTTATTTCAGTGAACTCACCAGCGTCTTGCGGCTATCTTCAAGGGAAACCACCCGGCTGCAGACATCTTTGCCGAACTGCTGGAAATCCGCTTCCTGATTCTTCCACTCTTCCTGAATCGCCGTTTGCAGGCCACCCAGGCTACCGAGGATCCCCTGCAGCGGATTGCCGCCGCCCTTGAGAACCGCCTTCGCGCCCATCTCGTTAATGCTGTCCTGCAGGATGCCGCCCATCGCCTGATTGACCAACTGCTGGCCGTCGGCGCGGACCTGATCGATCGCTTTATAATGGAAGGTCAGCCCATCGCTGCGGCGTTCAATAATCCGGTTCATCTGCGTTTTTAGCTGCGCGTCCAGTTTGGTCAGGCGACCGTGCATGCTGCTGCTGGTTCCCACCTGCTCGGTGATGATTTTATCCAGCGCCGTGCGGCCTTTTTCAACCCGGGCGCGCGCGCCGTCGTCAATCCACGGCAGGCTGCTGCGCAGGCTGGCCTGATAATCCTGAGCCTGCTCGCGCTGGGCCGCATTCAGGGAATACTGTTTTCCGTTCCAGGTAAGGCTGCCGTCCGGCATAATCACCAGATCGCCGTTCTCCCCTTTCACCTGCACCTTCTGCGGGCTGAGGATCACGTCGTCACGCGGCGTGACGCTACACTGGTAGTCCGCATGCGCGGTCAAAGCGGTGACGGACAGCGCCACCGCCAGCAGCGTTTTGCGCATCATAAAGCTCCCTTCAGACAAAGCGGGTCGGCAATTGCCGACCCTTGTCAAACTTAGTCCCACCAGACGTCAAAAAGTTCGCTGGTGCGCACGTCGGCAAGCTGGCGCTCTTCCAGCCACTTGCGGACAATGGCCTGATGCTCTTCGGTGCATTTACCGATTTCCTGCATGCAGATCAGACCTTCCCAGGAGAGGTAGCCGCTGCCGTCAAACGCCAGTTTGTTCGGCTCGATCACTTCATTGATCAGGTCATTTACGGTCTGGTCGATATGCTCTTCGCTGCTCCCTTCCGGGAAACGCCAGGCGACAGAAAAGCCCATTTCCTGAAACTCGTCGATATGCATTTTCTTACGCAGACGACGGCTACGATTCTTTGCCATTATTTCACCCTCTCGAACATTAAGTCCCATACGCCGTGGCCAAGACGATGGCCACGCTGTTCAAATTTGGTTACCGGGCGCGATTCCGGTCGCGGTACATAGTCGTTGCTTTCAGACAGGTTACGATAGCCGTCGAGCGAAGACATCACTTCCAGCATATGCTCGGCATACTGCTCCCAGTCGGTCGCCATATGGAAGACGCCGCCGAGCTTGAGCTTGCTTTTCACCAGTTCAGCAAACGGCGCCTGCACGATGCGGCGTTTATTATGCCGCGCTTTATGCCACGGGTCAGGGAAAAACAGCTGCACCATATTAAGGGAGTTATCCGCAATCATGGTGTGCAGCACTTCGACCGCATCGTGACACATCACGCGCAGGTTTTGTACACCCTCTTCCTCAGCGGAAGCAAGGCACGCCCCGACGCCCGGAGAATGGACTTCAATACCGAGGAAATTCTGCTCCGGTTTCGCCTTGGCCATCGCCACCAGCGAGGCGCCCATGCCAAAACCGATCTCTAAGGTGACCGGCGCCTCGCGGCCAAACAGCGAAGCTAAATCAAGCGGCGCATCGGTGAACTCAACGCCCATCACCGGCCAGATAGTATCCAACGCGTGCTGTTGCCCTTTGGTCAGGCGGCCCTGGCGGCGGACGAAGCTACGAATGCGGCGCAGAGGACGGCCGTTTTCATCGAACTCCGGAGATATGACGTCGTTTTTCATAAAGGTTAGGTCTGCTTGTGAATGTGTGCGGAAAACGGGCATTATCCAAAGTTACCCGACGGATGCAAGGGTTTACAGCCTCTCGCCCTTGTGCTGCAATCTGCCACCCTGTTATCGCAATTCCGGAGCTGCAGCTTTGACTTTTCTCGCCGCGCAATTTTCAACCCAGGTGCTGGAGTGGTACGACAAATACGGGCGTAAAACCCTGCCATGGCAAATCGGCAAAACGCCTTACAAAGTATGGCTCTCCGAGGTGATGTTGCAACAAACTCAGGTGGCAACGGTTATCCCTTATTTTGAACGCTTTATGGCGCGTTTCCCAACGATTATCGATCTGGCGAATGCCCCGCTGGATGAAGTCCTGCATCTGTGGACCGGCCTCGGCTACTACGCCCGGGCGCGCAATTTACATAAGGCGGCGCAGCAGGTGGCAAACCAGCACGGCGGCGAATTCCCGCAGACCTTTGATGAAGTGGCCGCGCTGCCCGGCGTCGGGCGCTCGACGGCGGGCGCCATTTTATCGCTCTCTCTGGGCAAGCATTATCCGATTCTCGACGGCAACGTAAAGCGCGTGCTGGCCCGCTGCTATGCGGTAAGCGGCTGGCCGGGAAAAAAAGAGGTCGAGAAGCGGCTTTGGGGGATTAGCGAAGAGGTCACGCCGGCCAAAGGGGTCGAGCGTTTTAACCAGGCGATGATGGATCTCGGGGCGATCGTCTGCACCCGTTCGAAGCCCAAATGCGCGCTTTGCCCGCTGAATAACGGCTGCGAGGCGTACGCCAATAATTCATGGACTCAATATCCAGGCAAGAAACCGAAGCAGACTATTCCGGAACGCACCGGCTATTTTCTGCTGATGCAGCACGGCGACGAGGTGTTTCTCGCCCAGCGTCCGCCGGTGGGATTATGGGGCGGATTATTCTGTTTTCCGCAGTTTGAAGATGAAGAGACGCTGCGCGAGTGGCTGGTACAGCGGCAGATTAAGGCCGATAATCTGACGCAGTTGACCGCGTTTCGCCACACTTTCAGCCATTTCCACCTGGATATTGTACCGATGTGGCTTACAGTGCACTCATCCGGCGCATGCATGGATGAAGGCGGCGCACTCTGGTATAACTTAGCGCAGCCGCCGTCGGTCGGTCTGGCGGCTCCCGTGGAACGCCTGTTGCAACAGCTGAAGGCCGGGGCGTTGGTATAGCGTTCTGGCGAATTAAAGAGGATGAATCATGAGCAGAACTATTTTTTGTACTTTCCTGCAGCGCGAAGCGGATGGCCAGGATTTCCAGCTGTACCCGGGCGATCTCGGCAAACGCATCTATAACGAGATCTCCAAAGAGGCCTGGGCCCAGTGGCAGCACAAGCAGACCATGCTGATCAATGAGCAGAAGCTCAACATGATGAACGTGGAGCACCGCAAGCTGCTGGAGCAGGAGATGATCCAGTTCCTGTTTGAAGGGAAAGATGTGCATATCGAAGGCTATACGCCGCAGGAAAAACGGTAAGGGCCGACGGCTCTTGCCCCCACCAACACAACGCACGCTCCCGGAATGATGAAAAAATATTTAGCGCTAGCGCTCATTGCGCCTTTGCTCGTTTCGTGTTCCAGCTCGAATAAAAAGGGCGCCGGGTATGACGAAGCGTGGGTAAAGGACACTAACGGCTTCGATATCCTGATGGGACAGTTTGCCCATAACGTCGAAAATATTTGGGGGTATAACGAAGTCCTGCTCGCCGGGCCGAAAGACTACGTTAAATATACCGACGGGTACCAGACCCGCAGCCACATCAACTTTGATGAGGGTACCATCACCGTCGAGACCCTCGCCGGAACCGATCCCACCGGGCGTCTTCGTCAGACGATCATTAAAACGCTGCTGATGGGGGACGATCCGGGCTCCATTGACCTCTATTCCGATACCGACGATATCCAGATTTCGAAAGAGCCGTTCCTGTACGGCCAGGTGGTGGACAATCACGGCGATCCGATTCGCTGGGAGTGGCGCGCCTCGCGTTACGCCGACTATCTGCTGCAGACGCGGCTGAAAAGCCGCAGCAACGGCCTGCGAATCATTTACAGCATCACCATCAACCTGGTGCCGAACCACCTCGATAAGCGTGCGCATAAATATATCGGCATGGTGCGCCAGTCGGCGCGGAAGTACGGCATTGATGAATCGCTGATCCTGGCGATAATGCAGACCGAGTCCTCTTTCAACCCTTACGCCGTCAGCCATGCCGACGCGCTGGGCCTGATGCAGGTCGTCCAGCACAGCGCCGGGAAAGACGTTTTCCGTTCCCAGGGAAAATCGGGCCTGCCGAGCCGCAGCTTCCTGTTCGATCCGGCCAGTAATATCGATACCGGCACCGCGTACCTGGCGATGTTGAACAACGTCTATCTTGCCGGTATCGACAACCCCACCTCGCGCCGCTACGCCGTCATCACCGCCTATAACGGCGGCGCGGGAAGCGTACTGCGGGTCTTCTCCAGCGATAAGGTTCAGGCTGCCAACATCATTAACAGCATGACGCCGGGCGATGTCTACTCGACGCTCACCACCCGCCACCCCTCCGGGGAATCCCGCCGCTACCTGTATAAAGTCAACACGGCGCAGAAATCCTACCGCCGCAAATAGGGTCTTTATCCTTTACCCGGCTCTCGTTACGCGCACGAGAGCCGGGTCGTTCGGCGCCCTTTTCGCTACGCGCCATACGAAAACGTTATTTGCATCACAATCTAATCTGCAAATTAATATGGATTGCATTTATTTGCGGAAGGTAACAAAACATGATGCCGCTTGCTGATAGAATTTCATCAAATCGTAGTCCTGAATGTAACCATAACAACAGCTCCCCCGCTTACTCGTGAGGAAAATAACATGAACCTTAAGCTGCAGCTTAAAATATTGTCGTTTCTGCAGTTCTGCCTTTGGGGTAGTTGGCTGACTACGCTGGGCTCCTATATGTTTGTGACGCTTAAGTTTGACGGAGCGTCTATCGGTGCCGTGTACAGCTCGCTGGGTATTGCCGCCGTGTTCATGCCTACGCTGCTGGGGATCGTGGCGGATAAGTGGATCAGCGCGAAGTGGGTGTATGCGCTATGCCATCTGGTCGGGGCGGGAACGCTGTTTATGGCGGCCCAGGTCACCACGCCGGGTGAGATGTTCCTGGTTATTCTCCTCAACTCGCTGGCCTATATGCCAACGCTGGGGCTGATTAACACCATCTCCTACTATCGTCTGAAATCCGCCGGCATGGATATCGTCGCCGATTTCCCGCCTATCCGTATCTGGGGAACCATCGGTTTTATCATCGCGATGTGGGCCGTGAGCTTCGCCGGCTTCGAGCTGAGCCATATGCAGCTTTATATCGGCGCAACGCTCTCCGTCGTGCTGGCGCTGTTCACCCTGACGCTGCCGCATATTCCGGTCTCTAACCAGCAGAAAAACCAGAGCTGGAGCACCATGCTGGGCCTGGACGCATTTGCCCTGTTCAAAAACAAGCGGATGGCGATCTTCTTTATCTTCTCCATGCTGTTAGGCGCTGAACTGCAGATCACCAACATGTTCGGTAATACCTTCCTGCACAGCTTCGACAATAACCCGCTGTTCTCGGGCAGCTTTATCGTCGAGCATGCGTCGGTAATGATGTCGATTTCCCAGATCTCCGAAACCCTGTTTATCCTGACCATTCCGTTCTTCCTGAGCCGCTACGGCATTAAGAACGTCATGCTGATCAGTATCGTGGCGTGGATGCTGCGCTTCGGCCTGTTCGCCTACGGCGACCCAACGCCGTTCGGCACCGTGCTGCTGGTTCTGTCGATGATTGTCTACGGCTGCGCCTTCGACTTCTTCAACATCTCTGGTTCGGTGTTTGTCGAGAAAGAGGTAAGACCGGAAATTCGCGCCAGCGCCCAGGGGATGTTCCTGATGATGACCAACGGCTTTGGCTGCATTCTCGGCGGCGTGGTGAGCGGGAAAGTGGTAGAGATGTATACCACCGACGGCATCACCAACTGGCAGCCGGTGTGGCTGATCTTCGCCGGATACTCGCTGGTTCTGGCCTTCGCCTTCGTCGCGCTGTTTAAGTACAAACACGTCAGACAGCCTGCCGCAGTCCAGCAGAGCGCCTGATAACAGCCCGGCGGCGCTACGCCTGCCGGGCAACAACACGCCACGCCCCGAGCTCGCGCCGGGGCGTTTTTTTATGCCTTCAGCACGTTGCCGTACAGCCGCTTGATGCCGTCAGGATCCGTTTCGCTGTAGACGCCCTGCAGCTCCGGCGAGAAGCCGGGCAGCATATTGACGCCCTCCTCCAGCGCGAGGAAGTAGCGCAGCACCGCCCCGCCCCACACCTCGCCCGGCACCACGCACAGCACGCCCGGCGGATACGGCAGCGCCCCCTCCGCCGCAATGCGACCTTCGGCCTCGCTCAGGCGCACGAGGTCGACGTTACCGCGAATAAATTCGCGGTTCGCATCCTGCGGATTCATCACCACGCGCGGGAAGCTCCGCTTGCGGAACATCTCTTTTTGCAGATCCTTAACCGCAAAACTGACGTACAGATTGTGCATCTCCTGGCATAGCTCGCGGATAGTGTAATCACGATAGCGCACCGGATATTTGTTATAGATGGTCGGCAGCACGTCAGCCAGCGGGGTATCGGCTTCGATATGCTGTTCAAACTGCGCCAGCATCGCCACCAGCTGCGCCATTTTTTCAGCGCTCTCGGCCGGCGTCAGCAGGAACAGAATCGAGTTCAGATCGCACTTCTCAGGCACAATGCCGTTTTCGCGCAGGTAGTGCGCCAGAATCGTCGCCGGGATACCAAAATCGGTATATTCGCCGCTTTGCGCGTCGATGCCCGGCGTGGTCAGCAGCAGCTTGCAGGGATCAACGAAGTACTGATCGCCCGCATAGCCCTCAAAACCGTGCCAGCTGGCGCCCGGCTCAAAGCTGAAGAAGCGCCGCTCGCGGGCGATGGCTTCGGTCGGATGATCCTGCCACGGGCGCCCGGCCACCGTCGGCGGCACAAATGGCTGAATCATTTTGCAGCGGGCGAGGATCGCCTTGCGCGCTTCAATACCCAGCGCTACGCAATCAGCCCACAGCCTGCGGCCGCTTTCGCCTTCATGAATTTTGGCATTCACATCCAGCGCCGCAAACAGCGGGTAAAACGGGCTGGTCGACGCGTGCAGCATAAAGGCGTTATTCAACCGCTTGTGCGGGCAGAACCGCGCCTGGCCGCGCAGGTGGTTATCCTTCTTGTGGATCTGCGACGTTTGCGAGAAACCGGCCTGCTGTTTATGCACCGACTGGGTGACGAAAATGCCCGGATCTTCAGGAGTCAGATCGAGCAGCAGCGGCGAACAGTCGGCCATCATCGGAATAAACTGCTCATAGCCGACCCACGCGGAATCAAACAGGATGTAGTCGCACAGGCTGCCAATTTTATCCACCACCTGACGGGCGTTGTAGACGGTGCCATCGTAGGTGCCAAGCTGAATCACCGCCAGACGGAACGGCCGCGGCGCATCGGCCTTTTCCGGCGCCACTTCGCGAATAAGGTTGCGCAGGTAGCCTTCATCAAAGCAGCGATCATCGATGCCGCCGATAAAGCCAAACGGGTTGCGCGAGGCCTCCAGATAGACCGGCGTGGCCCCGGCCTGAATCAGCGCGCCGTGGTGGTTGGATTTGTGGTTATTACGGTCAAACAGCACCAGGTCGCCGCGGGTGAGCAGCGCGTTGCTGACCACCTTATTCGCCGCCGAAGTGCCGTTAAGGACGAAATAGGTCTTGTCGGCGTTGAACACCCTCGCCGCAAACTTCTGCGCGTGTTTGGCGGAGCCTTCGTGAATCAGCAGATCGCCCAGCTTGACGTCGGCATTGCACATATCGGCCCGGAAGATGTTCTCGCCAAAGAAGTCAAAGAACTGACGGCCCGCGGGGTGTTTTTTAAAAAATGCCCCGTGCTGATGTCCCGGACAGGCAAAGGTGCTGTTGTCCATCTCGACGTATTGAGTCAGAGTATTAAAGAACGGCGGCAGCAGGTTGTCTTCATAGCGGCAGGCCGCCGCCTCCAGCTCCAGCCAATCCTGCTCTTTGCCGGTCATCACCGCCGCGACGCCGTCCGGCTTTGCCATTTCGGTCTCGCTAAGCAGATAGACCGGCAGGTTAAACCCGCTACGCTTAAGTAGAGAGAGGATGCCGCTGCGGCTGTCCGCTGCGGTAATGACGACTGCCGCCACATCGGTAAAATCAGTATTGTCCAGCGCGACCACGCGACGGTGGGTGGACAGATGGGGGACCAGCTCGCAGCTGGCGGCAATGTGCATTGATTTCATTAGCGCGAATACCCGTTTCCGGAGAGTAAAAGGCCTCAGACAGGGCGTTCACGCCTTGTCCAACGAAATGTCAGGGTCCGACTGGATTCCAGCTCCGACCGCCCGACATCAGTAAAAGCAGACCGGGTCCGCTTTTACTGTTGTCCTGCAGTGAGCATACGCTGCCTTCACCGCATGCGGGGAAGAGGATCGAGACTAAGAGTAGCAAGATGAGGCGGCTTACGCATCTGCGCGCGGCGGCAATGCGTTGGCGATGTGGTCATCCCGGCGGCCTCATAGTTGAAGAGAAGAAAATTCGCGCAATAATGTCACCTTTGCCATACCCAGGCAAGATGAATTACATATGCAGTCACATCACTGTTCCACGAGCCTTTACGCCGTGGCAGGTTCATAATAATGCACTTATTAGGGATAATTAACGGGAGCACGCTGTGGTTACAGGACCTTTTATTAACGCCTGCGCGGTGCTGTCAGGCGGCATCATTGGCGCACTGTTAAGCCAGAGATTGCCGGAGCGCATCCGCACATCGATGACCTCTATTTTTGGTCTCGCCTCTTTGGGCATTGGTATTTTATTAGTGGTTAAATGCGCCAACCTGCCGGTGATGGTGCTCGCCACCCTGTTGGGCGCCCTGCTTGGCGAAGTGTGTAATATGGAGAAAGGGACCAACGCGCTGGTCGGCAAGCTCCAGCAGATATTTTCGCCGAAGGGCAAGCGGCGGGTTGCCGCCCATGACTCTTTTGTTCAGAGCTACGTCGCGATTATCGTGCTGTTCTGCGCCAGCGGCACCGGGATCTTCGGCGCGATGCGCGAAGGCATGACCGGCGACGCCAGCATTCTTATTGCCAAAGCGTTCCTCGACTTTTTCACCGCCACCATTTTTGCCTGTTCTCTTGGCATTGCCGTCGCGGCGATAAGCGTTCCGATGCTGGTTATCCAGCTCACGCTGGCGGCCTGCGCTGCGTTAATTATGCCCTTGACGACCCCGATGATGATGGCCGATTTCAGCGCCGTTGGCGGAATGCTGCTGCTGGCGACCGGGCTGCGCATCTGCGGTATCAAAATGTTTGCGGTGGTTAATATGCTGCCGGCGCTGGTGCTGGCAATGCCGCTATCGGCAGCCTGGAGCCTCTTTTTCGCCTGAAGCTGCGTGCTTTTAATGCAATGTGGTGATAGATTGTCCATCCTGCGTTGATTTGATGAAATTTCGTTGACGCAGCGAGGCGAATCGGTTTTAATGCGCCCCGTTGCCCGGATAGCTCAGTCGGTAGAGCAGGGGATTGAAAATCCCCGTGTCCTTGGTTCGATTCCGAGTCCGGGCACCACTATTCAGAGAACCCAGCCGATGGCTGGGTTTTTGCATTTCTGCAGCCGGACTCTCCATCGAACTACGTTCGATTATTCGCCGCCAGCGGCTCACCCCTGCGGGGCCGGCGCGACAGGCGCGCCGTTCAACGCCTCCGGCGTTAGTCCGAGTCCGGGCACCACTATTCAGAGAACCCAGCCGATGGCTGGGTTTTTGCATTTCTGCAGCCGGACTCTCCATCGAACTACGTTCGATTATTCGCCGCCAGCGGCTCACCCCTGCGGGGCCGGCGCGACAGGCGCGCCGTTCAACGCCTCCGGCGTTAGTCCGAGTCCGGGCACCACTATTCAGAGAACCCAGCCGATGGCTGGGTTTTTGCATTTCTGCAGCCGGACTCTCCATCGAACTACGTTCGATTATTCGCCGCCAGCGGCTCACCCCTGCGGGGCCGGCGCGACAGGCGCGCCGTTCAACGCCTCCGGCGTTAGTCCGAGCCGGGCACCACTATTTAAAGAACCCGCCCAAAAGGCGGTTTTTTGCATTTCTACGGCCGGACTCTCCATCGAACTACGTTCGATTATTCGCCGCCAGCGGCTCACCCCTGCGGGGCCGGCGCGACAGGCGCGCCGTTCAACGCCTTCGGCGTTAGTCCGAGCCGGGCACCACTATTCAGAGAACCCGCCCAAAAGGCAGGTTTTTGCATTTCTGCGGCCGGACGGGGCTGCTTCCGGATATTTCTCGTCAGGCGTACTATACACCTGTGTTATAGCTACATACCCGCCACTGAAGATTGCTTCAATGTAAGCGGCCTGCCATCCGCTGTCGAGCGTCATCAGCGGAATGCTGAGTGTGTCACCGCCGGTAGTCCGAGTACCGGGAACTGAGTTGCATTTAATATCGCAGGCATAACGAAAATCCCTTACACCAAATAATTAACTTTGAGGGGCTAAAAGTATGTAAGCCGCATACTGTGTACCGGTAACTACTGCATTCATCAGCATATGAAGAATCACTGGCATCAAAAGCCCCCGGCTCTTCACCCGCGCCGCCGTGAGGGTTAAAGAAACCAAAAACAACATGATAAAGGTCCTTATTTCCGTATACTGCAAGTGGACTGCCGAAAATATCAAGGACACGATGATAGCGGCACCATAAATATTTCCCCGAAACCAGAATTTAAGTATGTTAAACAGGCATCCACGGAAGACGATTTCTTCATAGACAGGCGCAATGAAAATTAGCAGAATGGCATTAATCCAAAAAATGTATCCTCCGAGAGTCGCCTGGGATTCGGACCATTTTTCAGCTTTATTTATCCCGAAAAGATAAGGGAAAAGATACTGAACAAGCAGAATAATAAGAAACAGTATCATAAACGTTTTAAGCCGAAAACTACCGACCCCCATGCCTTCTCTTTTACGGAAAAAGATATAATAGAGAGGAATAATGAACATAAATTCCAGAGTAATGAGTAACGGAATCAGAAGCCCTCGCGCCATAAGTTCTGCACCGTTTCTTAAAAATAAGGGGATAAAGGTTATCCCGAAGAACAGTATGAACATAGCAAAACATCCGGATACGGATTTGTTTCTTTCAATATATTCACAGCTGTATTTTTTGTCTTCCATTTCATCATTCCTGATACAAATCAATAACTTAAGACCATAGCCGAAATTTACCATCGCGTAAGGCCTCGGACTCGTCAGGTAGTAGTGTGTTACATTTCCTCTTCATTTGACCAGATTTATTTAGTATCGAATGATTCAGGTAAGTAAGTACAGGCTGGATACCTGCCTTTGACGAAGAAATATTAATAGCATTGCTTTAGTCGTGTCCTGCAGACGCATTCAATAAAACTACCCGCGCGGCCGATTTTACTGTTATTTCTCCGTGAGCGATAATTATCCGTGTTATATTAAGATGTTTTATCGCTTGATTAACATAATTTTCACTCTCAGTATTCAGCGCACTTATGGCCTCATCCATGCATAAAATACCGGGACAACGGTAAAGCGCTTGTGCAATAAAAACCCGCGGTTTCTGCCCGCCAGAAAATCTTGCTACCGGTTCGCTAATCAGCGCCTCATAACCCACGGGCATTTTTATGATAACTTCGTGAATAAAGCTGGATCTGGCGGCGCGCTCCACCATCCACGCCCCATCGATATTTTCAGCGAAACCGCAGATATTTTCTCGAACAGAGTCTGAAAACAGCCGGTCATCCTGCATCACACAGGCAATCATTCTGTGATAATTATTGACACCCAGCGACCTGATATCCGTACCGTCTGCCGGACTCGGGTACAAACAGCCCGCACAGTACCTTTACCAGGGTGATTTTCCCTGAACCTGAAGGCCCGATAATCGCCACAATTTCTCCTGGTTTTATACTGGTGTTCAGGTTGCTGAAAACGGGCGCAGACTGACCGTCATAACGAAAACTCAGGTTCCGGATCTCCAGTGCTACCGGATGTATATCGGCTTGCATAGCCGTATCAGGTTTCCGGGCTTCCCGCGCGTTCAGGGCGATAATTCAATACTTGCCTCTTTAGAGTGCAAATATTATCGAATTGAATATTCTAGCGATAAATCTGAGTAATATATTGGCGCTAGTTTAAGTCATAACATAACAATAAAAATGCCAATACCGCTCTTTCTTGCCGGCAAGAGGGGATATAAACAATGTTTGTTTAACTCCAGGTGCAGCCCGCAAGGCGACGTTCATCTGTTTACATCACCGCGTAGCGCAAGCGTTCAAGGAGGTCCCCGGGCCCCGTGGGGTCGTCCCCGTTCATCCGGCCGTCGAATCCATGCCAGCGCGGTGGACATTAGCGTTATTTAGCAGGGTCATTTCGCAAATTGTCATCGCCCAGGCCGCCAATAAACGGCAGACGTATACGTAACGGCGTGAAATCCAGCCCCACGTTCAGCCCCAGCAGGTTGAGTTCAAATCCCTCTTCAGCCCCCAGCGTAACACCGGCAATCCCCAGCACCGACACCTGTACCCCGCGTCCGGATGGCGGGAGGCCGATGGGATCCAGCAGCGAGCGAAAATCTTTCCCCACCGCGTTGGCGGGCATATCCAGCTTGAGCGCAGGCACCTCGCGCCCAATATGGGCAATAAAGGTGTTACTGTTGGGCCCTGGCCAGGCGTGGTAGGTATCCGGCCAGGGATAGGTGGCAATGGCCGCGACAATCTGCGGAATCATGGCTTCGGCCTCTTGCCCCCGGTGTTCCACCAGCAAACGGGGCTTCGCCCCGAACCAGTAGCCATCCGGAGGGTTACGATTGCGGCGCACCTTTTCCCCGCCTCCCCAGCTAATCACTTCGTAACGGCTATATTCCGTCTCCCCGGCGCGTTTATAGATGATCCATGGATGTACCGCCACCACCCCTCTCCATCCCCAGGTCGGCGCAGCGTAGACCTGCACAATGGCCAGCCTGGCGTTTTGCTGAGGGTCGGGCGCCAGCCCCGCTGAGTCACGGCGGGCGGACCACCAGCCCTCCTGCGAGCGCTGCTCACGCTGATGCATCGCCTGGGCCAGGCTGGCGCCAAGAGAGAGCAGGATGATGCAAAGAAGACTCAGACAAACGATTTTTATGATCATGGCAGCCTGTATTCAGGGAGGAAACATCCATATGCGCGATTATTGTACTGATTGCGCTGCGCATCAAGACAGTTCGGCAGCGCCGAACTGCGACGTTTCCACAAAAAACGCTGGCGGCGTGCCTTTCACCGAAACGCCGCGCCAGCGCCTCCCGTTACATGGATTTTTTAACTTCGTCCTTTTTTTTCATCGCCATCCCGGCGCCAGGCTTTTTCTCCTTCGTCATCATGGTGCCAGGATGTTTATCAGCTTTCATCATCATGGTTGCGGAATGATCATCGGCCTTCATCATCGCGCCGGAGTTATGGTCTGCTTTCATCATGGTGGTCGATGACGTTTCGCTCGTCGTATCTGCCGCATAGCTCACCGTCACGGAGCCCATAGCACAGACGGCTGACAGTGCGAAAATAGCTAATTTTTTCATAATATTTTCCTCAGTTATTGTCGATACACCCGCGATACCATTACCGACTATCCGCCACATCTGTTCCCCAAAGCCTCACGCAAATTTAAATTAAATGTGATATTTCAACGGCAGCAGAGGGAGTTGTGTAAGCTGCAAGAGTAGACGGGAAAATGGGGGGTTAAATATGACAGGCGTAACCGCAAAAAAAATCCTGATCGTCGAAGATGACGCCGACATTGCCGACCTTCTCGCCCTTCACCTGCATGATGAGGGCTATGACGTTACCCATGCTAATGACGGTAATAAAGGCGTCGCCCTGCTGGAAAGCGGCGGCTGGGATGCGCTGATCCTCGATTTAATGCTCCCCGGTATCGACGGGCTGGAGATCTGCCGTCGCGCGCGTAATATGGCCCGCTATACGCCCATCATTATTATCAGCGCCCGCTCCAGCGAAATACACCGCGTGCTTGGCCTGGAGCTGGGGGCTGACGACTATCTGGCAAAACCGTTTTCCATGCTGGAGCTGGTCGCCCGCATCAAGGCCCTGTTTCGCCGTCAGGAAGCGATGATCAGCGCCATGAAAATGGATGCAGGAATGTTGCGTTTTGCCGGCCTGGTGATAGATCCCATCGCGCGTGAAGTACATCTGGATCGCAAACCGGTGGAACTCACGCCGCGTGAATTCGATCTGCTCTATTTTTTCGCTAAAAACCCCGGCAAAGTGTTCTCGCGCATGAGCCTGCTCAATCAGGTCTGGGGCTATCAGCATGAAGGCTATGAGCATACGGTCAATACGCACATTAACCGCCTGCGGATCAAGATTGAACATAACCCGGCGGAACCGGAGCGCCTGCTAACCGTCTGGGGAATGGGATATAAATTTTCCCCCGCGGTCGAAAGCGCAACATAAGCAGCCGGTCGTAAAATATCTCTTCTCCCGATGTCGGCCGGCTGCTAGCCGGAAAAAATGCCGCCCCGTAGGGCAAACCGCGCCCCCTGACGGCGACGCGGTGGGGAATCATTAACCTTTCACCAGCACCGGTTCGCTATTCCACAGCGCCGGGAAGTTTTTTTTCAGCTGCTCAACTTTGGGTTTGTCATTGATCACAATGTACGGGTAATCGGGGTTGTCGTTGAGGAAGTTCTGATGATATTTCTCCGCCGGATAGAAGCTGGCGCGCTCCTCAACCGTAGTCACCAGCGGCGCGTTGAAACGGTGGCTGCCGTTAAGCTGGGCAATATAGGCCTTCGCTACGCTCTCCTGCGAATCATTCATCGGGAATATCGCTGAGCGATATTGCGTACCGTAGTCCGGCCCCTGCCGGTTCAGCTCCGTCGGGTTATGCGCGACCGAGAAGAAAACCTGTAACAGCTGGCCGTAGGTTACCTGCTGCGGATCAAAAGTGATCTGTACCGACTCGGCATGACCGGTCATACCGGTGCTCACGCTATCGTAATAGGCGGTGCGGGCTTTGCCGCCGGCATAACCGGAAGTCACATTAGTGACGCCTTTGACGTGCTGGAAAACGCCCTGCACGCCCCAGAAACAGCCGCCGGCAAGGACGGCGGTTTCCAGACGCGTCGAACCAGGAGCCTCATCCTGCAGCGGCGCGGGAATAATTACCGCGGGTTCAGCTTCAGACCAGGCGACGCTCTGGAATACCAGCGCGCTAACCACCAGAGCCGAAGCGCCTACGGCACGGATACAATGGGTCATTTTTTTCATCTTCGTAGCCACCTGTATTAACCAAATGTGAAAGCGTATGCGTCTACATCCGGATCTTTAAACTCAATGCTGAAGGTGTGTTCCCCCACCCCATCAGACCCGCGAACTAACTGATACAAACGCTGTTCCGTCACCGTGCCGCTACCGTCGGCGGCCACGTCGGCGCCGTGCATCCTGCCCGGAGCCTGGCCATCGACCAACACCTTAAAGCGAACGGGTTTCCCGTCCCTACCCGGCCCCAGAACCAGATGCAGGTCGCGAGCATGGAACTGATAGGCAATCTTGCCGGTGCCGCCGTTCAGCGTGATATGCTCGTCGCCGATGGTCCAGCGTCCTTCCAGCCCCCATGAATCGAGGGGCAGCGCCGCAATATGGTAATCAGCGGGCTGGTCTTCGCTGACCTTATCGGAGGCAAAGTTTGCTCCGCGCGAATAGCCGAGGTAGGTTTCCGGTGAGATATTGCTTTGACCGCTGGCAGCCTGTTCAACGCCCGTAGCTGAAACCGTACTGACGCTATTATCGACATTTTTCGCCCCCGCCTGACGCAGCAGCTCCTGAATCACATGTTCGGAGCGGTCATAATCGCCTTCGCCGAAATGTTCGTAACGGATATGCCCGCTGGCATCAATAAAGTAGTGCGCTGGCCAGTACTGGTTATGAAAGGCGCGCCAGATGCGGTAGTCGTTATCGATCGCAACCGGATAAGTGACCCCCAGCTTTTTCGCTTCTTTCGCAACGTTGCGAATATCTCTTTCAAAGGCGAATTCCGGCGCGTGCACGCCAATCACTACCAGCCCCCGATCGCGGTACTTCTCCGCCCAGGCTTTAACGTAAGGCAGTGAACGCAGGCAGTTGATACAAGAGTAGGTCCAGAAGTCCACCAGCACGACTTTGCCGCGCAGCGCTTCCGGGGTCAGCGGCGGCGAGTTCAGCCACTGCACGGCGCCGGTCAGTGGCGGCGCCAATCCTCCATCGCTCAGCAAAGATGACATACCGTTATCAGCCGTACTGGCTACGGCGCTGGCGGGGGTTGCCGCAGGCGCCGAGGCATATTTTCCGCTGCCCGGAGAGAGTTTTTGTATCAAGGATTGTTCAATACCGCCGGTTGATGCCGTCGAAATCCGCGCCAGGACGCCGGTGTCCAGTCCGAAACCGATCGCCGCCACGCCCATCAGCATACCGACGCCGAGCGCGCGGCGGATCCACTCCCCAACCCCCAGCGAGCGCTTCATGGTGGCGAAGACTTTACCGCCAATCAGCAGCGCCAGCGCCAGCGAGGTCGCCGCACCGGCGGCATAAGCCAGCAGCAGCAAGGTGGAGTTGATATTCGCGCCCTGCAGCGCCGCACCGGTCAGTACCAGCCCGAGGATCGGCCCGGCACACGGCGCCCATAGCAAACCGGTGGCAATACCCAGCAAAAACGAGCTGCCCGCGCCGGAGGATTTACCGACGGTAATCCGGTTTGACAGGGAATTCCCGGCAGAGACCAGCGGATGCATGATCCGATCCGCCAGGCGGGGGAACAGCAGCGTTATCCCAAATAGCGCCATCAACACCAGCGCGGCGTCACGACCATACTGGTTGGCCGCCACCACCCAGCCTCCGCCCACGGCAGCCAGCGTGGCAAACAGCGTAAAGGTTATCGCCATTCCCGCCAGCAGCGGCAGACCGGTGCGCATAAACGACCGATCCGAACGGGCAAAAACAAACGGCAGCACGGGTAAAATACAGGGGCTGGCGATGGTCAACAGGCCCCCAAGATAAGCAAGAAAAATAACCAGCATAATCAGCGTCCTTATTGTGGACAGTGGGGGCTATATTTTTTCCGGTCTAAACAGCATCGCATAGCCATTCATGCAATAGCGTAGTCCGGTCGGCGCCGGGCCGTCGCTAAACAGGTGGCCCAGATGCCCCCCGCAGCGGCGGCAATGAATTTCGTCGCGCACCATGCCAAATGAGCTATCGCGGCTCTCTGCCACCGCGTCATCCAGCGGTTGCCAGAAGCTGGGCCAGCCGGTGCGGCTGTCAAATTTAGCGGCGGAGGAGAAAAGCGGCAGCTGGCAGCCCGCGCAGACGAAGGTGCCGCGCCGGTGTTCATTGTTCAGCGGGCTGGAATAAGGTCTCTCGGTCCCCGCCTTCCGCAGGATGTAATACTGCTGAGGCGTCAGGAGCTTCTGCCACTCCTGCGGGCTATGGGTTATGGCAAACTTTGCCCCCGCCGGGGCAGCAGTCGCTTTGCCATCAGCGGCAAACAAAGAGGGGAAGCGCCCTACCGCCAGTACGCCGGCCGCGATCGCGCTGCCTCCCAGCAGAAAATTTCGTCGGTTTAACATCATCGCCCCGCGTTCTGTGGAAAAGGAATGATGTCAACTTACAGAGGAAGTTCTTATCAAATCCTCCCGAAACGTTCACAAATTTGTGATAACTTTCGCCGGGTAGGGAGAGGTGGGAGCGCTACAATTTATATTTCTTTAGAAACAGAAGATTAGAGAATATTAAAAAAGATACTTCCGCGTAAATTTGGCTGACGTCCGCAGAGGCCGAAACCGGCGGAGCTTCGATCCGAATGCTGCAGGAAATGTCGCCCTTCAGGGGGAAAGGTGTCGACTCATGGCATATCAGCAAGACTGGCAGTTTGTTTTTGCCGGTTATACAGACAGAGAGATTTCATCGTTTGCGATTTGCCATTATCCATTCTTTTACCGGAAATAATGAGGGCCGAGTAACCGACATCATCACTAAAATCTATGCGCTGTCCTGTCACCTTTTTATGCAGCAGGTCGCTCTTTGCCAGGCATGAGCGTTGGATAGTTTTATCAAATTCTTTCCACGCTGCCTCTGAGGAGGCAAATGCGCCAGCTGGCAGCAGTAATACAGGAACCAGTGCGATTAGTTGTAATAGTTTCATACAGATATCTCCAATATAAGGGGAGTAAGTACCGGTGGCGTAAAGAACGTGCCAACAATATAACTCATCTTTTATTTTCAACAGCCGCTGCGGTCGGATTATTTCGGCGTTCTGTTTTCAGGCGCTTTAATACCTCAGAGCGCTGAATGACTGCCGTCGCTATCTGCATCAGACTTGCCGGCACGCGCCCCCCGTGGTTTCATTGAGAACGGCCGCGCCGTGGCGCAGCGTCTCACCAGACCGCTCCGCGTTGGCCCGGCTACAGGCGACAGTTGGCGATGAGTGATGAGAGAGAGCGTCTCGCAATGAGTGCGAGGACAGGTGCGCAGGAGCGGTAAACAGAAAACCCAGCCCGTGGTTGGCTTTTACATTTTCGCAGCCGGACGCGTGGCGCTACTGCACATATAGGTCGGCAGCGTTCCCAAAAGAAAGAGATAGCTACCATTTTTCTGTTCATTAATACGCATATAGATATTTTTTCCCGGATAGACGAAAAACAGCGGCTCATATTTTTCCAGCCAGCTATCCGGCACGTTATCGTCCGGGAATTTAATATTGTGTTCTGATACCAGGTACCAGACACGGCCTTTGCGCGTCACCAAAAACGATATTTTACGGTTAATAACTCTGTTCGGCTCCCCCTGCACGTGACCGTTAATGCTGAGCGTCCCGCTCTTCCCGTCTACGGTGTAATTCATCCACAGAATGAGGGTCGTATCCGGATGATGCTGGACAAAACTCACCCGACAGGAGAACGGCGCGACATAATAGCGACACCACAAAAAATAACTCGCCAGCACGGCGCCGAGCAGCAGGCAAAAGCAGGACAGGTAAAGCACCTGACGATGATGGGCCATGCTAACGATCCTCAATAAAATAGTCCGAAATGCAGCGGTTTGGCTCCTTCATCGACCGATCGCACCGAATAACGGAGGCTCGAGGCAGCAGAGCATACCTGCCGATATACACCCATGGATAATTCACGCAGCCATCTTTAAATTGCCCGGCGTAGGTCAGCGCCCTGGCCCGCTCATCCTGCGTCTGGATGCTATTGGTCAGATAAACCCGGCACTCTCCCACCGTACCCGCAAAGTAATAACCATCGATAAAAAGAGTTTCCCGGGAAAAACTATGATTAATCATTCCTGCGCCTGTGAATAACAAAACTAAAAATAACGCTTTCGTCCACCACCGCAGGCGTTTAGGTGAATAAGCCGCTATTACAGGCTGCACTGTAGGTTCAGCCTGCGGAACGCTCTCCGCATCCGAAAGCGCAGTATCATATACTTCATCATCTGACGTTTGCCGCGGAACCTCTTTAATCGTTATCGTAGTTTCGCTGGATAATGTTAATCCAATACGCGGGATCGTGACGATCGGATCGCTATTGAAGCCAATTTTTTTCAATCCCTTGCGTAGAACAGAAATATTCTGGTAATAGGTATTGGGTGAAACCAGCATCCCTCGCCTTTGCCAGACGATATCCATGCACTCCTGTTGCGTGACAATGGCGCCGGCTCGCTCTATTAATAATAATAAACAGCGCCCTGCGGGCGAATTGAGTACCACCACGCGATCCGGGTTGCTGAGATCGCGCAGCGTGCCGTCCACAGGATGAAACTCAACTATTTCATTGATAATATAATGCTTGTGCATACAATCGGTGAAAAATCTCCGGTTAAAGCATGTCGGTAGTACCCAGGTCTTATCACCATATGGATGAGAAGAGATTAATCCTTCTCCTCTCTGAGGGTAATATGGCCGATAAATTCGTTGCTGTATATCACAGCAACTGGCGAAACATCTTATTTTCCTGTCATTGCTCTGCAGGTTAACTGAAGTACAATAAACGCTAACCCCATTCCTCACCCCGTTCCCGAGCGCCGCCTGACGGGCGTCAACGCCCTTCTCTTATCTTTTCTTAAGTAGATCTTATCTTCACTCAACCGACGGGAGAGCGCTTTCCTGCGGCCCGATTCCCGTGCCCTGACCATTCGCTTCGCCGCTATATCTCCCGTAGAAAACCTCCATCAAGCAGCTGATACAAAAGGAAAAATAAAAATATGAACTTCGCTTAACGCGAGGTTTAGGCATTGAGAAAAAACGATAATAAGGAGTACGAAAAACCTGTCGGCGCGGGGAACTGAGGCCCGTTCGTCCACGATTAAGCCAATATAGTTCGGCGAACGGGTTCATCGGACGGCCTCACGCTTTGCAATTAATATAAATTAAGATTAATTGAGATTACGTAGTCATCTCCCGGGGTATAGTAGTTCCACAGAGTGAAAGGCTTAATTGCTTTAAAAATACAGGAATACAGGTTGATACCTGTCATACGCATACGGGCTGACCTCATTATTATTATAAATCGAGGGAATAACATGGCGAGTAAGCTTGAACTACAGCATCATTTAAATATTGCGTTAATCGGTGGCGATCGCTTTGCACGCTGTGGCATTACCGCCTTATTGCAAGGAATGTATTCTGGTATTCAAATCACAACATCGACGAATGATTACCAGCACCTTGACGATCTTTTAGCAATGACCAAAATTGACGTTATTTTTATTTCAGGTATAGAAAAACACCATACCGGAATGGATTGTCTGGCGTACATCAAAACGATTAAAGCCAGTTACCCGGAGGTACTTATATATATGTATTCCGCAGCAGTGAATTCATTGTTGTGGGTACACGGTGATATTGATGCCTATATTTCATTACAGGATCCGCTTTATCGCTGGCGAACCTGTTTATTAAAAGTGGCGGAAAGCCGCTATCAACCGAAAAAGAAATCAATGGCGCTTTCGCTAACGCCAGGGGAATGGAGGGTATTGAAGAAACTGAGAAATGGGTTGGATATACGTTATATAGCAGAAATAGAGAAGCTTTCATACCGCCGTGTCAGCGCGTTAAAAAGCTCAGCAATAAGAAAACTCGGGCTCAGGAATAAAACAGATTTACTGGTGTTTTTAACCAGCTAAATCTGCAGCCTTCAGAGCCAGTCTCGTAATAACAAAACTATGGAATCAGAAAAATGAAAGCTTACTTAAATAGCAAAACTCTGCTGGCGCTGGGCATTGCGGCCCTGCTGCCTGCGGGCTCCTCGCTGGCTGCCACCACCAGCGGCGGCACCGTAAATTTCAGCGGCAGCGTCGTGACCTCAGCCTGCGCCATCAGCGCCAACAGTGGCAACATTGACGTCGATCTGGGTGAAGTTCGTACCGCCACGCTGGCCGCGGCGGGCAGTGAAGCCAACACGGCAAAAGCGTTCGCCATCACCCTTGAAGATTGTGAAATCGCCGATACCTCCGCCGGCACCGAGGAAAACCCAATCCCGGCGACTACGGTTTCCGTAACCTTCACCGGCATCCCGGATAGCACCGATGCTGACGGCCTGGCCGTCGGCTCAAACGGCAGCAGCAGCTCGGCGCAAAACGTCGCTATTCGCCTGTATGACGAACAGGGCAACGTCGTGAGGCTTGGCGAGTCCGCCGCGCCCGTCGAGCTGCGTAGCGGCTCGAACACCCTAAACTTCAGCGCCAAATACTACTCTCCGCAGGGCAACGCCACGGCTGGCGATGCCAGCGCTGTAGCCACCTACACCGTAACCTATTCGTAATCCTCTGGCCCGGGCGGGTCGCCGGGCCAGGCTCAACTTTCAGGAGAGACGCTATGCGCTCATTAACATGGATTTGTCTGCTCGGCTCGCTGTGCTCATCCGCAGCCTGTGCCGGCGGCGTGGGCCTGGGCGCAACGCGAATGGTCTACCTCGGCAGCGCGAACCAGTCGATGCTGCAGGTCAGAAATACGCATCCCGACGCCTCATTCCTCATCCAGTCATGGGTTGAAAATGAGCAAGATCGGCACTCCAACGATTTCGTCATTACGCCGCCTCTGTATGTCTTAAAACCGGCAACCGAGAGCGTGGTGAAAATTATGTTTAGCGGTAAATCTCTGCCGCAGGACCGGGAAACGCTGTACTGGATTACGGTCAAAGCCATTCCGCAGCAATCCAAAAGCGCCTCCAGCAATTCGCTGCAGTTTGCCTCAGCGAACCGCATAAAAGTTTTTTACCGCCCGGAAGGGCTGCAAAGCGGCGCCAGCGAGGGGTGGAAAAAAATAACCGGCGACTACCGCGCGGGCAAAATTACGCTCAATAACCCAACGCCTTATTACCTCACCACCATCAATTTAAAAGTCGATGGTAAGCCGGTGCAGCCGGCGATGGTCCCACCAAAAGCAAGCGTCACGCTGGCGGGCTCATTCAGTCAGGCAAGCGCTTTTAGCTATCAGACCATCAATGATTACGGCGCATGGACGCCCACCGTCAGCCTGTCGTTGAACCGGAAATAAAATAAAAAAGGTGCGATCGCGTGAAAGCAAAAATCGTCTGTGCCCTGATGATCTGCCATGCCATTCGGTATGTCTCTGCCGCAGAGAACGATTTGCAATTTAATCCTGCGTTCCTCAACGGTGAAAGTGGAAATATTGTCGACCTCTCATGGGTCAATGCGGGGAGCGCCTTACCGCCGGGCGAATACAACATTAACGTATATATCAATAAAAATTACGCCTTCACCGGAAACGTGGCATTCAGCGTTGATAAAAATACAGCGCAGGACGACGCCCAGCCCTGCGTCACGGCGCAGCAGATTGCCGCCCTGGGCATTGATAGCCGCCAGGCCGCAGAAGAGCGGCTGCCGCTGACCCGGCAATGCTATTTTTTAAATCACGCGTTCCCCGGCGCCAGCTTTGACTTCGACCAGAAGACGCTGACGCTCAATCTCAGCCTGCCGCAGAGCTATATGCGTAATCTTCCGCGTGGATACGTCAGCCCTGAGAGCTGGGAGTCCGGGATCCCTGCTGCGTGGCTGAACTATGTCGTTAACGGCGCCAACAATGAGTACCGGGGCAATAAGCGCACCCGCACCCGGCAGCTGTTCGTTAGCCTGAACAGCGGTGTGAACCTGGGCGCGTGGCGGCTGCGCGACTACACGACGTGGACCAAAGATGCGAATACGCTTACCCACGTACAAACCTGGCTGCAGCGGGATATACCCGCCCTACGAGCGCAGGCGTACGCTGGGGAAACCTACACTTCCGCTCAGGTCTTTGACTCCGTAGGCCTACGCGGTATCGCCTTGAAAACCGACGATAACATGCTGCCGGCCAGCCTGAACGGCTATGCGCCGGAGGTTCGCGGCATCGCCCGCAGCAGCGCGACCGTTACCGTCCAGCAGAACGGCAACACCATTTATCAGACCAGCGTCCCCTCCGGGGAGTTTATGCTGAAAGATCTCTACCCCACGTCGTCCGGCGGAGATTTGCTGGTGACGATTCAGGAGAGCGACGGCAGCAAAACGCAATATACCGTTCCGTTTGCCAGCGTGCCGAACCTCGTGCGCAGCGGGCAGATAAAATATGCCTTCGGCGCCGGGAAACTTCGCGCCGTCAGCAATCAGAACACCCCGACGTTTGCCCAGGGAGAGCTGTTTTTCGGCTGGGAATACGGCCTCACCTTTTACGGCGGCGCTCAGCTTGCAGAGCGCTACAGCGGGCTCGCGCTGGGCATTGGACAAAATCTCGGGCGCTTTGGCGCGTATTCCGTCGATGTGACCCACGCGCGCAGCATACTGGCCGACGATCGGCCCTACACCGGGGATTCCGTGCGCCTGCGCTACAGCAAGCTGCTGAACAATATCGGCACGCGCTTTAACTTCTATTCGCTGCGCTACTCAACGCAGGGGTTCTACACCCTCAGCGATACCGCCTATAAGGGGATGACGGGCGGTATGACGAAGCAGGTCACGGAGGCAGACGGCACCGTCACCACCAGCTATGAGAACGTGTATAACCTGCATATGTCGCGCAAAGCGAAAAATCAGCTGCTGCTGTCGCAGCCAATGGGTAGGTTTGGCTCGCTTTCTCTGTCATGGGATCGGCAAACCTACTGGCGCACCGCCAGCAAAACGCAAAGCATGCAGTTTGCGTGGAACGCTATGGTTCGCAACGTCTCGGTTGGCGTGAGCTTTCAGCGCAGCACCAGCCTGTTCGATAACCATAAAGATAACGTTGTGGCGATGTCGCTTTCCGTGCCGTTCGGCAACCCGCAGCTGGCCACCAGGGCGCGTTTTACCACCACCCATGCGGACTCAACGGGAGCCACCAGCAGCGCCGGCGTAAGCGGCTACGTTCCCGGACAGGAGAGCCTGTTCTATAACGTTAATCAGCGCTACGGCGCGCAGCTGCGGTACGGCGGCGATGCCGCGTTGCAGTACGAAGGCCAGCGCGGCGATTACAGCCTGGGCTACAGCTACTCCAGCGATTCCCGCAGCCTCAGCTACGGCATGAGCGGCGGCGCGGTGCTACATGAAGATGGCCTGACGCTCAGCCAGCCGCTGGGGAATACTAACATCCTGATCAAAGCGCCGGGGGCCGGTAGCGTGGCGGTGCTTAATCATAAAGGAGTCAAAACCGATAGCCGCGGCTATGCCGTCATTCCTTACGCCACGCCGTATCGCATCAACCAGGTCGCGCTGGATGTCACTACCGCCGGAAACAACGTTGAGCTGGAGAACGCCATCGTGAGCAAAACGCCGACCGATGGCGCGCTGGTGCGCGCAACCATCGTCACCCGCCGGGGCGCGAAGGCCCTGTTCACGATCGGCTACCGCAACGAGGCGCTGCCGTTTGGCGCCATCGTATCGCTCGCCGATGAGCAGACCAGCGGCATCGTGGGGGATGGCGGCAGCCTTTATCTCGCCGGCCTGCCGGCTGAAGGCACGCTCAGCGCCGTTTGGGGACAAGACAGCGACAAAAGGTGCGTCGTTAAATATCGTCTGAACCCGGAGGATTACAGCGCCCGCACGGGCCTTTATACGCAGGAGGCGGTATGTCAGTAGCAGCCCGGATATCAGGCATAGCGCTGCTTATTGCCCTCGCCGCCCCGGCTTGCGGCTACGACGTGCTGGTCTCCGTAACCGGAAACCTGATCGGCAATACCTGCGTGGTTTCCGCCGATTCAGCAGAACAAACCGTCCCGCTGGGCACCATCGGCATGAAGCAGTTTCACTCGCCGGGAGCGGTAAGCAATATCAAACGGGCCTTCACGCTCACGCTGGAAGAGTGCGGCCCAACCTTTATCGGAGTGAAGATCCGCTTTAGCGGCACGCCGGATGACCTCAACCCACAGCTGATTAAGGTAGACGACGGCGGAGCGAGCGGCGTGGCGGTACAAATCCTCGATAAAGACGGGGTACCGATCCCGCTGGAAGCCCAAACGGCGGCCTACGGGGCGTCGGGAGACGAACGCGTGCAGATGACATTTTATGCCCGGCTGGCGGCCAACGGCGCCGCCGTCAGCGCCGGTGACGTTTCGGCCATCGCGACCTGGACTACGGAGTATCAATAATGCGTTTCTTACTGCTTGTCTGCTGGCTGTGCGTCAGCGCCAGGGTTTTGGCATTGGATTGGGTATCCGACATTACGCTCTCGCCCCAGCCGATGACCTACACCGGCCCCGCGGACTCCGTTATGCCGGGAAATATTATCGGCTCAGCGTGGAGCGCCACGGCCAGCGTGCAGCGGGTGTTCTGGTGCGGATACCTGTTCGTCTGTACCAAAGGAACTCTCGAACCCGGCAGCAGCGCCGTGTCTGCGGGGATCGCCGTCAACGTCGATGGCGTAAGCTATAGCGTTTTTGAAACCGGCATCCCCGGCATCGGCTATATCATCGGCCTGAAGGATTTTAACGGCACAACCTACGTGCCGCTACAAACCGGCGTGACCCAAAGCTACCCCGCCGATGGCACCAACGGCATGGCTTTCGATTTAGGTTGGTCGGCAAAATTAACGTACATTAAAACGGACAGCGCGCTGAAGTCAGGCGTATACCAGATCCCAGCCATCAACGCCGCAATCCTGACGGCTTATAATAACGAAACCAAAACGGCACAGGTGATCATCAACCCGACGACCATTACGGTGACGGCCAGCGGCTGTACGGTGAGCACCAAAAGCGCCAGCATCGATCTCGGCGCTCCGGATATTCATACGTTGCCCAACGTGGGCAGCACCTCGCTATCGGGCTCATTTAACGTCAGCCTGACCTGCGACGAACAGGTGGCGCTCTATGCGGTAATGACGGATCAGACCACGCCAGACAACACCTCCTCTGTCGTTACGCTGACCAACGATTCTACCGCCTCCGGCATCGGCGTACAGTTCTTCTATAACGGCAGCGGCCCGCTGATGATGGGGCCGGACAGCTCCGCAGCGGGTACCGTAAACCAGTTCTTTATCCAGACCACGGCGACGACCCAAATAGTGTCGCTACCGTTCCAGGCGCAGTACGTCCGCACCGGGGAGCTGGTGCCGGGAAGCGCAAACGCCCTCGTGAGCATTACGTTTTCCTACCAGTAACGAGCGTCGCCGCCGGCGTCTTATTTTGATACGTCTGCGGCGAAATACTCGTTGGAGATCCGCTGGTAGGTGCCATCGGATTTGATTCCCGCCAGCGCCGTATTGATAGCCTGACGCAGATCCGGATTCCCCTTGCGGATTAATACCGCCTCCCGCTCAGCATCGGCCCTTTCCGCCACAATTTTTACCGGGGCGTCGGGCTTATGCTTTTTGAAATCGAGGAACGAGAGGTTGCTGTTAATAGTCGCATCCGCGCGTCCCTGCGACACCAGCGCGATAGACTGATCGAAGCCATCGGTTCCCACCACTTCAGCGCCATTTTCGCGGGCAATTTGCGCATAGTTACTGGTCAAGGTATGCGCCGATTTCTTGCCTTTTAAATCAGCAAAGGTATGAATGTCGGTGTTTTTCTCATTCACGATCAGTACGGCTTTAGGGGAAATGTAGGGATCGGAGAAGTCATACTTCGCCTCCCTCTCGGGCGTAATGGATACCTGGTTTATCACCGCATCGTAGCGATTAGCATCCAGACCGGCCACCAGGCCATCCCACTTACCTTCAACGAACTCGGCCTTTACGCCAATCCGTCTGGCAATTTCACGCGCGATATCAACATCAAAACCCACCAGCTTTCCCGCCGTATTGTGGTAGGTAAACGGCGGGAAGGTCCCTTCGGTGCCGACTTTAAACACGCCCGCTGTTTTTATCTTTGCCAGGTCGTCCTGCGCAGCCGCCGCATGCGCCACGCCCAGTTGGATCGCGGTAGCCAGTAATGCCGTCATCAGTACTTTCATCATTAACTCCTTAGTCTGCTATGCCGTGTTGTTGTTTTAAATTTCCCAGGAATCAGGAAACGTTTCGGTCAATGTGGAAATAAAAATTTGCGTCCGCGTTTTCCTCGCATGGGTAAAAATATCCCGCGAGCTACCGCTCTCGATAATCTGTCCGGACTCAAGAAACACGACCTGACTGGCTATACTGGCGGCCAGCCGCAGATCGTGAGTGGCCATCAGCATGGTTGTCCCCTCCTGCGCCAGCTGACGCAAAACAGAAATCACCTCCAGCGACAGCTCAGGATCGAGCGCCGAAGTTGGCTCATCGCAGAGCAGCACCTTAGGTGAAGGCGCCAGCGCGCGGGCAATAGCCACGCGCTGCTGCTGGCCACCGGACAGCATCGCCGGCCAGGCATGACGCTTATGCAGCAGACCCACCTTCGCCAGCAGTTCCTCGGCGCGGGCCCTCGCGCGTTCGACAGGCCATTTCTGCACCACAATCAGCCCCGTCATAATGTTTTCAAGTACCGACAAATGAGGGAACAGCTGAAAATTCTGGAAAACCATCCCGGTTTGCTGGCAAATACGCCTGATATCCTTTCTCTTCGGCGCCGCATCGGCGGAGAACACAATATTTTCCTGGCCAATAGTTAATTTCCCGGCCTGCGGCAGCTCAAGTAGGTTAATGCAGCGTAATAGCGTACTTTTGCCGCTTCCCGATGGCCCAATAAGCGCGGTAACGCTCCCCTCGGCAATATTTAACGAAATATCGTGCAGGACCTTTTGCCCAGCGAAACTTTTCTCAAGCCCGGACAGGGTTATCATTATTATGTTCCTTGCCTGAGGTATTTTTTTCTAACCGGGCCTCTAGCCTGGATTGCAGGTACGACAGCACCGAGCTGATTAATAAATAGATAATAGCGGCTTCGGTATACAGTATTAATGGCTGATAGGTCACGGCGGCAATTCTCTGAGCAGCTAAAAAAAGCTCCGGCACGGTAATCACTGACGCCAGTGAAGTATCTTTCACTAACGAAATAAAGGTATTCGATAACGGCGGTACGGCCACCCGCGCGGCCTGCGGCAAAATAATATGGCGCAGCGACTGCCACCAGTTCATGCCGATCGAGTGCGCGGCCTCCCACTGCCCCCTGGCGACGGAAAGCAGCGTCGCCCGGATAACCTCAGAAGTGAAGGCCCCGACGTTCAGCGTAAAGCCAATAACCGCGGCAGGAAAAGCGTCGAGAGTAATTCCGATACCCGGCAGCGCGTAAAAAATCAGAAACAGCTGCACCAGCAGCGGAGTGCCGCGAATAACCCAGACATAAAAACGCACCAGCAGCCGTAGCGGCCGCGGCCCGTACAGCCTGATAAGCGCCGCGACAAACCCCAGCCCGAGGCCCAGAGCAAACGAAATTAACGTAATAGGGATAGTAAAAACCAGCCCGGCATAAAGCATCGGCCAGAATGAACTTATCGCTAATGATATAAATTCAGGCACATCTCACCTTTTCTTCCGGCGCTTGCTGAATAAGCCCGGACGCAATAGCAAATCGTTCTAATTTAATAAAGGTTATCATGCGCCCGGGCTCGCACGTATCTATCAAAAACGGTATTGAATATCTGGCTTTGTTATTTGTTTTCGATAAAAAGCTATGCTCCAGCAGCCTGATTCAGGCACCTCCCCCTGGATATTTGTCGCTATGATTTTTTTAGCCATCCTTTTCTGAAAAACGCATTTGCGTCGCCGCAAAAATGCATTAATCGCTGAAAATTACGCCAAAAATAGTAATTTTCAGATATCAATACACCCAGGCGGCTAACAACCTTTCCCTCCGGATGGCTAAATAGAATCTTATATTCCATTTTGCTCTTATGAGCGGTTAAATATTCTTTAATTTGCCAAATTCACAGACCTACCATTCGTCATCTCGATACGAATGGGTAAATAGTCATGTCACTCTTTCATTCTGTTAGCGAACTTATCGGCCACACGCCCCTGCTTCAGTTGCACAAGCTGGAAACCGGCCCCTGTAGCCTGTTCCTGAAGCTGGAAAACCAAAATCCCGGCGGTTCTATTAAGGATCGCGTTGCGCTGTCGATGATTAACGAGGCTGAACGCCTCGGTAAGCTAAAGCCAGGCGGCACGATTATTGAAGCCACCGCGGGCAATACCGGGCTCGGCCTGGCGCTCATTGCGGCGCAAAAGAACTACCGCCTGATCCTCGTCGTCCCCGACAAAATGAGCCGCGAGAAGATATTCCATCTGCGGGCGCTGGGGGCAACGGTGCTGCTCACCCGCTCCGATGTTAATAAAGGCCACCCGGCCTACTATCAGGATTACGCCCGTCGCCTGGCGGAGGAGACGCCGGGGGCATTCTATATCGATCAGTTTAATAACGAGGCCAACCCGCTGGCGCATATCAGTACCACCGCGCCAGAAATCTTCGCCCAGCTGGATGGCGATATCGACGCCATTGTCGTTGGCGTCGGCTCCGGCGGTACCCTCGGCGGGCTGCAGGCGTGGTTTGCCGAACACTCGCCGAAAACGGAATTTATTCTTGCCGATCCGGCGGGATCGATCCTCGCCGATCGGGTAGAAACCGGCCGCTCCGGCGAGGCGGGATCGTGGCTGGTCGAGGGGATTGGCGAAGACTTTGTTCCGCCGCTGGCCCATCTCGACGGCGTGCATACCGCCTATCGCGTCACCGACAGGGAGGCGTTTGCTACCGCGCGTGAGCTGCTGCAGACCGAAGGCATTCTTGCCGGCTCTTCAACAGGAACGCTGCTGCACGCCGCCCTGCGCTACTGTCAGGCGCAGACCACCGCCAGGCGCGTGGTGACCTTTGCCTGCGACAGCGGCAACAAGTATCTGTCGAAAATGTTCAACGATGACTGGATGCGCCAGCAGGGGCTGCTGACCCGCCCCTCGCGCGGCGATTTAACCGATTTTATCGCCCTGCGCCATGACGAAGACGCCACCGTCACCGCCGCGCCGGACGACACGTTGGCCACCATTCTTGCGCGCATGCGCCTGTACGACATCTCCCAGCTGCCGGTACTGGAAAATGGCCGCGTCGTTGGGATCGTCGATGAGTGGGATTTGATTAGCCACGTCGAGGGCGACAGCCAGCGCTTTGCGCTGCCGGTCAGAGAGGCTATGACCCGCAACGTCGAAACCCTCGATAAACGCGCGCCGGAAAGCGCGCTGAAAGCCATTTTCGATCGCGGCCTGGTGGCCGTCATCGCCGATAACGATCGTTTTCTCGGCCTGATCACCCGCAGCGACGTGCTGACCACCTGGCGTAACCGACTTGAACACTAAGGATCGTCCATGAAAAACTTAAATACATTGAGCGTCCACGGCGGCACCTTTAATGATGCGCACGGCGCCGTCATGCCGCCCATTTATGCCACCTCCACCTTCGCACAACCGGCACCCGGGCAGCATACGGGCTATGAGTACTCGCGCAGCGGCAACCCTACCCGCCATGCGCTGGAAACGGCCATTGCCGAACTGGAGAGCGGCTCCCGCGGCTACGCCTTTGCTTCCGGGCTGGCGGCGATTTCCACGGTGCTTGAGCTGCTGGATAAAGACAGCCATCTGGTCGCCGTCGACGACGTGTACGGCGGAACCTGGCGGCTGATCGAAAACGTCCGTCGCCGCAGCGCCGGCCTGCAGGTAAGCTGGGTCAAACCCGACGACCTGGCGGCGATTGAGGCGGCCATCAGGCCGGACACGCGAATGATTTGGGTTGAAACGCCGACCAACCCGCTGCTCAAGCTGGCGGACCTCGGCGCCATCGCGGCGATTGCCCGGCGGCACAATCTCATCAGCGTCACCGATAACACTTTCGCCTCACCGGTCATTCATCGTCCCCTCGAACTGGGGTTTGATATCGTCGTGCACTCGGCGACAAAATATCTGAACGGCCATTCCGACGTGGTGGCGGGCCTCGCGGTGGTCGGCGACAACCCCGAGCTGGCGGACCGGCTCGGGTATCTGCAAAATGCGGTGGGCGGCGTGCTCGACCCCTTCAGCAGCTTTTTGACGCTGCGCGGTATTCGCACCCTCGCTCTGCGTATGGAGCGCCACAGCAGCAACGCGCTTGCGCTCGCCGAATGGCTGGAACAGCAGCCGCAGGTGGAAAAGGTGTGGTTCCCGTGGCTGGCGTCGCACCCGCATCATCAGCTGGCGCGTAAGCAGATGGCGCTGCCTGGCGGTATGATTTCGCTGGTGGTGAAAGGCGACGATCGCTATGCGGAGCAGGTTATCGGCAGGCTGCGCCTGTTTACGCTGGCGGAGAGTCTCGGCGGCGTGGAAAGCCTGGTCAGCCAGCCGTTTAGCATGACCCACGCTTCCATTCCTCTGGAGCAGAGGCTGGCAAACGGCATTACGCCCCAGCTCATTCGCCTCTCCGTCGGCATTGAGGACGCGCAGGATCTGATTGCCGACTGGCAGCAGGCGCTGCGGGACTAAACAACAAACCCGCCGGCCGGCGGGTTTTACTTTTGGCGTATCGGCTGCGCGTAACCGCGCTCAGCCAAACAGCTTGCCTTTAAGCAGGTTCACGCCTTCAGACAGCAGATCCTGCCGCGCAGGAGCCTCGCCTTCAGGGGATAAACCGTCGACAATTTTCGGCAGATACTCGGAGATGAGCGACGAGGCGGTCTGCGGGTCGATCCCGAGCTTTGCCGCAAGATCCTGCAGCGCTGGCGATCCGAAAACCGAGGTGACCTGGTCGCTGGAGACCGGGATATTGCCCTGCTGGCCGATCCAGGATTCAACTATCTCGCCCAGGCCGCCGCTGCGGAATTTTTCAAGGATCCCCTGAACGCCCCCCTGCTGCTGGACCCAGGCCATGATTGCCTGCAGCTGCTCCGCTTTACCGGCCTGGCCGCCGAGCATGCCGCCAATTTGATCAAGTAGTCCCATTACCGACTCCGTAACAATAGATCGTGCATAAACGCCGCTTTTCCCGCCTTACTTATTCGGGATAATCAGCACCTGTCCCGGATAAATCTTGTCGGGATGCTTCAACATCGGCTTGTTGGCTTCAAAGATCCGCTGATAGTCATTCGCCGAGCCATACACGGTTTTAGAAATAGCACTCAGCGTATCGCCGGATTTCACGGTGTAGTAGCGACTCTCGGCGCCGCTCTGCGTCACGCTAACGTTGTCGCTGACCTGGGCAATGCCGGTGACGTTACCCACCGCCACCATAATTTTTTCTTTATCCTCCTGCGAGCCGACGTCGCCGCTGACCGTCGCGGTGCCGTCTTCGGCCACGGTGATGCTGACCTTATCCGCGCCGGGAAGATTAAGCGCATCGATATGCTTTTTCAGCTTATCGGCCTGGCTCTCTTTGTCCCCGCCCGAAACGGCATCCCAGATTTTCTCGCCCGCTTCTTTCACAAAACTCAATAAACTCATACCAATCTCCTTTTAGCAGAAGTGATCTATGAAGAACGTTCATCAGACCAGACCAGATAATAATAGTTCATAAATAGCGCCCGCCCTCGTTCAGCACGTGCTCGACAAACCGGGTCAGCTTCGGCAACGGACGAAGATCCTGACGCCAGAGCAGATGTACCGGGCGCGGTTCGGGGGTATAGGCCTCAAGTATGCGGACGAGTTTTCCGCTGGCAAGATCCTCCGCCAGCAGCACTTCCGGCTGCAGCAGCAGGCCGGCTCCGGCGATGGCCGCCATCCTCAGTCCGTAGCCGTCGTTGCAGCGGAGGATCGCATCGCGCCTCCAGCGCACCTCTTCCGTTATTCCCGGCAGCTTCCACTCGTTGCGCGCGGTCCACACCGTATGGGAGAGGCAGAGATGGCCGGCAAGATCGGCAGGCGTGAGCGGCGTGCCGTGCCGGTTGAGATAGGCGGGAGCGGCACAGATCACCATCCGGTAGGCACAGAGATATTTCGCCACCAGGTCTGTTTGGTGAATATCGCCAATGCGGACCGCCAGATCGAACCCTTCATCGACCAGATCGACCAGCCGGTTGGTCAGATCGAGCTCCACGCGCACGTCCGGCCACTGCTGGAGGAAAGTGGCGGTCAGCGGCGCCATGACGCAGGCGCCAAATGAGGTCGGCGCGCTGATGCGCAGCGTCCCCGCGGGCGCCAGCCGCAGTCGTTCAACCGAACTTTCGGCGATCGAGACCTGCTCCAGAACGCGTTTCGCCTCTTCATAGTAGACCCGCCCGGCGTCGGTCAGGCTCTGACGACGGGTATTACGCTCAAGCAGGCGGGTCGCCAGCTGACGTTCGATGAGGGCGATATATTTGCCCACCATCACCGCCGACATCTCCAGGTGCGATGCCGCTTCGGTAAAACTGCCGTACTCCACCACGGCGATAAACGTTTCCATTCCGCGCAGCTTATCCATATTCCAAACCTCTGGTTAGTAATCATCTAACTTTTTGCCAGTTTATCCGATATCCATTTCATTAAAGAATAGAGGCTCACAACTTATCAGGAGTCAGCCATGAAAATCGTCGTTATCGGCGCCAGCGGTACCGTGGGCCGTGCGGTCACCGCAGAACTTAGTCGTCAGCATGAAGTCATTCGCGTCGGTCGTACTCAGGGCGACCATCAGGTTGATATCACCTCCCAGCACAGCGTGCATGCGCTGTTTGAGAAAACTGGTCAGGTTGATGCGATTGTCTCGGCGAGCGGAAACCTGTTCTTTGGCCCGCTGGCCACCATGACCGACGAGGATTTCAACCAGGGTCTGCAGGACAAGCTGCTGGGGCAAATTCGCCTGGCGCTAACCGGCCAGCGCTATTTGAACGACGGCGGCTCCATTACCCTGATTAGCGGAATTGTCGCGCATGAGCCGATTGCCCAGGGCGTCAACGCCACAACGGTTAACGCCGGACTGGAGGGCTTCGTCCGCGCCGCCGCCTGCGAACTGCCGCGCGGGATCCGCATCAATCTGATCAGCCCTACGGTGCTGACCGAATCAGCCGCCGCCTATGACGGGTTCTTCCCGGGCTTTGCCAGCGTCCCGGCCGCTGCGGTGGCCCAGGCGTATCGCCGCAGCGTGGAGGGGATCCAGAGCGGTCGGATATACACCGTCGGCTACTGATACTCCGCCCGATGATAATAACCCGTGATGCTGGCGGGTTATTATTTATATATGCAGAGGCCATCTCTTCCCCGTGAATCAGATAAAAGCCGACGCGACGTGTTTTAAATATTGATCCATCGCACACTATGAATAAATCAATTTTATTGTGAAGAACCTCGCATATTTTATTTATGCGCAGCAGCTGATCTCCACCGATTCCGCTCAGCAACGCGATGATTTACCTCAGATTAGATTTACCATTTCTCTGATTTATGGTCATGGGTTGCCGAATTAAAGCGCCTTTTATATTCCCTACAATAAACAGGCCTTTGGTTTTATTTCAGACAATCAATCATTCCACGCCGCATCTTCCTGCTCGAATAATTATCTCGCTTAAAATATCCGCCCAGATTGTTAAATATAAAACAAGCAAGGCCGCAGCATAAACTTCTAAAAAACAGCGGAAGATGGCCGTCCGGAAACGACAATCAGGCCACGGGTCCCGGGTAAAGCACTTTTTTTATATCGACGTTCGACATTTTTAATAATTTCCAAAATGATACGAGATTGTGAGAATAGTAAACGAAATGTTATGATGAGTAGATTAGCTGTACTCCTCATTGGAATATCAATCTAACGCTGATTTATACCCATGATGCCTCAGGCGCCATCGTTGTTGGCTGCGTTCGCTCAGCTAGCGGCCTGCTGTTGCCCGAATCATTCACGGTATAGACCCGCAGTGATGAGAGAGCACCATGACTAAACATCAACCTGTCAACGTTGAAAATCTCGAAAGCAATACCATCAGACCTATCCCTCTGAATATGCGACACGGCAAACCGGGCGATCTGTTTACCATCTGGTTTGGCTCTAACATCATGCTGTTAACCGTTATCACCGGGGCGATGTCGGTAACCATTTTCCATCTTTCTTTTTTCTGGTCAGTCGTTGCGCTGTTTATCGGCAGCCTGGTCGGCGGGCTGTTTATGGCCCTGCATTCCGCACAGGGTCCCAGGCTGGGGGTGCCGCAAATGGTGCAAACCAAGGGCCAGTTTGGTTCCTATGGTTCGGTGCTGGTGGTGTCCATCGTCGTATTAATGTATATCGGATTTACTGCCTCCAGTCTGGTATTAGGCGGGCAGTCCATGCACGCCATCTATAAGCCGATGAACTCCGATGTGGGGATTATTATCGTCGGCGCCCTGAGCCTGTTTGCCACAATTTTCGGCTATAAGATCATTCACTCCTACGCCAGAATTATGTCGTGGATATCCGGTATTGTGCTGGCCGCAACCTTTCTGTGGATCGTCTTTATCCACGGGCTGCCGGTAGATTTTCTCGATCGCGGCGGCTTCAACAAAGTCGGCTTCCTCGGCGCGGTCTCTATTGCTGCACTGTGGCAGCTGGCCTACGCCCCCTATGTCTCTGACTACTCGCGCTATATGCCTTACAGCACCAACGATAAAAGCGTCTTTTACGCCAGCTACTTTGGCTGCATCTTAGGCTCTTATCTGCCGATGGTTCTCGGGGTGCTGGTGGCGACCAGTATTGGTAGCGATGATATTATTCAAGGCATTATTGACCTCACCGGCGGCTTCGGCGCGGTGGTCATCGTGGTGCTGGCGTTGGGGATTGCCGCCACTAACTCCATGATGCTGTACTGCGGCGTGCTCTGTACGCTGACTCTGGGTCAGACCTTTATTGACGGCTGGTCGCCGATGGCTCGCGCCAGGATAATCACCGCCATCCTCACGATGCTCCTCGAAATAGCGCTGGCGATCTATGGACAGGAAAACTTCTTATTAATCTATACCAACTTTATTACCATCCTGCTATATGTTCTGGTGCCGTGGACGGCAATTAACCTGGTGGATTATTACCTGGTCGCGCACGGTGAATATGATGTTGAGTCCTTCTTTAAGCGTGACGGCGGAATATATGGCTACTTTAATGCTACCGCCATCTTCTGCTACCTGTTGGGGATATTAGTTGAGGTGCCGTTTATGTCGACGGCGATCTATACCGGCCCTGTTGCAACCGCATTTGGCGGGGCTGATTTATCATGGATTATTGGCCTGCTGGTGGTTTCACCGGTCTATTACACCCTCTCTAAAGCGAAGGCGGTGAAGAATATCGCCCTGGTGAAAGAGAAAGTTTAGCGCTTCGCTTTCTATACCCGAAATAACCCGAACATCAGGAAGGCGGCAGCTTGAGGTATAGCGGGTATATTCAGTACGTTTTACTGACTCCGGATAAACCATCCGGAGTTTTTTTATCCATATACGGCTACAGAGCAAGGCTGAAACACAGAAGGAAGGAGGGACAGGCACAGGTCGGGGGGTAAAAAACGCGCCTTAATTCAGGCGCGTAAACGTTAAGACAGAGCCATCCAGCGGCGCAAATTACCCAGCATCGTCAGGCACTTCTCCAGCTGATCCAGGGCGATAAACTCATCCGCTTTATGTCCTTGCTCCATACTTCCAGGCCCGCAGATAAGCGTGGCTACGCCCGCTTCATCAAACAGACCGCCCTCGGTACCGAAGGCCACGGTGGAAAACGCCTCGCTTTGCGCCCACTGCGCCAGCCAGCCGGCAAATTCCGACTGCGGGTCGCTTAGCAGGCCCGGATAGCGGCTGAGCGGGCGAAAGGTAATATCCGCCTGCGCCGCAACCGCCCGCATCGAGGTCAGCAGTTCGCCGGCGGCATAGCCGCGCAGCTCGGCGAGCGTCGGCTCAAGCGAAACGTCCGGCAGATGGCGAATTTCAAAATCAAACTGGCAGCTTTCCGGCACAATATTGAGCGCCGCCCCGCCGTTAATCACCCCAACCTGCAGCGTGCTGTAAGGCGGATCAAAGCGGGTATCCTGGCTTTGCGCCAGCTTTTCGCCGAGCGAACCTAAACGGGTGATCAGCTTTGCCGCATACTCGATGGCGTTTACGCCGTGGGGGGCGTAGGCCGAATGGCAGGCCTTGCCCTGCACCGTACAGCGCATGGCCAGCTTGCCTTTATGGCCGTAGACCGGACGCATCTCGGTGGGCTCGCCGATGATGCATAGCGCCGGCTTGTCCTTCGAGGCTTTAAGGTGGTCCACCAGGCTACGTACGCCAAGGCATCCGACCTCCTCATCGTAGGAAAAAGCCAGATGCAGCGGCATGCGTAAAGGTTGGGAGAGAAAGTCGGGAACGGCGGCCAGCACGCAGGCGATAAAGCCTTTCATATCGGTGCTGCCGCGGCCGTAGCACCGGTCGTCGCGCAGGGTGAGTTCAAAAGGGGGCACCGTCCAGCGCTGCCCGTCAACCGGGACCACATCGGTGTGCCCCGACAGCATCACGCCCCCCGGCCCCTGCGGGCCAAAGCGGGCGTAGAGGTTGGCTTTTTTGCCTTCCTCATCAAAGAAAAGCTGCGTGGTTATGCCATAACCGCGGAGATACTCATCGATATAGTTAATCAGCTGCAGATTCGATTCGCGGCTGGTGGTGTCGAATGCCAGCAGCGTTGCCAGGATCCGTTTCAGGTCGCTATTCATCACCGGGTACTCCGTAACTGGGGGCCTCCCGCGGGTCGAGCGCGCGCGTAATATAGGCCTGCATCTGCGGCTCGTACGCCAGCCACAATGCGCTAAGTTCGCCAATCGGATCCTGCTCATGCCAGTCAACGCGCAGGTCGACCAGCGGCCAGGAGTAATCATCCACCACTTTCACCGCCGCAGAGTGCACCGGCCCGGCCTCGCCGCCGCAGCCCAGCCCTGCCTGAAGGGCGGCCAGCAGGCGCGTCGCCATCTCCCCTTCGGCCTGCTGGAATTCGGCAACCATCGCCTCAACCACCGCGGGGCTGGCCAGCATATTGCCGCCGGCGATACAGTTCACCCCTTCGGCGACGTGATAGATGCCGAGGGTTTTATCGCCGCTAAACGAGGCCGTTTCCCCGCTGGCATTGATGGCGATAATTTGACGATAGCGGCTGAAATCATCCTCCGCCAGCGCCTTGCGTAGCGCCTTTTCCGGAGCCAGCCCCTGCTCCAGCTGCGCGAGCGTCAGCTGGCCGAGGGCAGGCAGGGTGATATTTTGGCTGGATACCGCGCCGACTCCCGCCTGCAGCCACGGACAGCGGGCGCCGACGGCAATGCTGGAGGAGCTTATGGCGATGCCAAACTGCCCGGTTTCCGGGCAGAATGCCGCGATAGAAAACGTCATGGCTGCTCCTTATTTCACAAAGTCATCGGGGATCACGGCGATCACGTCAATTTCCATCAGCCACTGCGGCTGCGCCAGGGCGGAAATAACCAGCCCGGTGGAGATAGGAAATACGCCCTTCAGCCACCTGCCGACTTCCTGATAGACCGGCTCACGGTAGCGCGGGTCGATAATATAGGTGGTGGTTTTCACAATATGCGACAGGTCGCTTCCGGCCTCTTCCAGCAGCTGCTTGACGTTCTTCATCGCCTGTTCGGCCTGCGCCTGCGGGTCGCCCAGCCCCACCAGATTGCCTTCAAAGTCCGTGCCCACCTGGCCACGCACGTAGACGGTGTTACCGGCGCGCACGGCCTGGCACAAATCGTTGTCCAGGGTCTGATTAGGATAGGTCTCTTTGGTGTTAAACATGCGAATACGCGTATGTGTCGGCATCATTTTTATCCTGATTAATAGCTACAGTTCAGCGCTGACCGGCATCCCGGTACTGGCTGTATTTCCGCTGGGTGGCGATATGGTCGGCGATGTGCTTCGCGTCGTGCCAAACGCCCCAGATAAAGGTCGAACCCCGACGCGACAGCCACGGCAGGCCGAGGAAATAGACCCCCGGTTCGCTGGAGACGCCGCGCTGGTGCTGAGGGCGATTCTGCGCGTTAAAGGCGTTAACGTTGAGCCAACCGTAGTCTACGGCGTAGCCGGTCGCCCAGATGATGCTCGTCACCCCGGCCTGCGCCAGGTCCAGAGAGAGGATCGGCGACGTCATGCACTGCGGATCGGCTAAAAATTCACGCGCCGCAGGCTCCAGCGGCAAATCGAGGCCGTTGGCCGCAACGTAGGCGTCAGCGGCGTCCAGCAGCGAGAGGTAGTTTTCATCGCCGCGGCGGATGTTGTCGCACAGGTCCGGCAGGAAGGTCGCGACGCCGGATGCAAACGCCTTCGTCAGCCCGACCAGGGTGATGCCGCGCTGCGCCAGCTCGCGAAAATCCACCGTCCGCCCGCCGTGGGCGCCGCTCACCGCGATGGTGACGTGCTCTTTCCCCGGCTCGCTGGCGGGGGCATCCCACAGGCCCAGCACCCCCAGCCACCAGCAGAAATCGCGGTTGCGGTAGGCACGCGGCGGCCGATCGTGGGCGCCGACGGAGAGATAGACCTGGCGGCCCGCGCGCTGGAGCTCATCGGCGATCTGCACGCCGGAAGAACCCGCGCCAACCACCAGCACCGCGCCGGCAGGCAGCTGCTCCGGGTTGTAGTATTTGGCGGAATGGATCTGATGAATGTTGCCCTCTTTCGGCGCAATCGGCGGAATAACCGGCTGCTGGAACGGCCCGGTCGCGGCAACGATACGCTGCGCTTCGATCACCCCATCCGTGGTTTCAACGGTAAATCCTGGGCGCCCGCTGTTGCGAACCGCGCTTTTTACCTCCACGCCGGTACGCACCGGCAGGGAGAATTTCCTGACGTAATCTTCAAAGTATTGCGCAACGTCGTCCTTGGGAATAAAGCTATCCGGCTGGGCGCCTTTAAACTCCATTCCCGGGAAACGGTCGTGCCACGCCGGGCCGTTCGCTACCAGCGAATCCCAGCGCCCGGTACGCCAGGCCTCCGCGATACGGTTTTTCTCGATAACCAGATGCGAGATCCCCTGCTGAGTCAGATGCTCACTCATGGCAATACCGGCCTGACCACCGCCAACAATCAGCGTATCAATTTGTGTTTTTTCTACGGTCATAAATGTGTCCTTCGAATGGAGTTCAATCGCCAGGAATAAACCACTGCGCAGGACCGAGGTTAATAAACAGTAACAAACAGGTAAATTATTATAAATTTAGATCCTGAGAATAAAATAGTGATGCAGAACGCAGCGTATTGAATCTAAAAGATAAAAGTAGATTTATCGCAAAATAACTCGCCAGATAATTTTGCGCTTAGCGATTATTTAGCGACGGCGCGGGAGCGCCCCCGAGGGGATATAAAAAATATATTCAGAGGATCGTTTTTTTATATTCAGTAAATGATCCGCTAAATATAAAAACGACCCGCCGCTAACGCGAGCCGCTGTGATGAATAAAACCAGGGTCAGGCCACCCGCGCCTCCTGCTGCGGCGGGCTGAGTACCGCGTTGCGGCAATATTCCATAAACAGTTTGGCGGGATTAGTGGGCTCGCTGCTGCGCAGATGGGCCATTACCAGCGTCGAGTTGGCCATCTCATCCTGAATATCGACGCAGCGTACCTGCTGCCCGTCGTAGGTGATATCAGAAACCGGGCGGGTCACCAGAACCGAAAAGCCCAGCCCCTGACCGACCATACAGCGCACCATCTCAATCGACGGCGAACTATAGGCAACCTGCGGGTTGTAGCCTTTGTCTTTGAAAATACTGATAAAATAGTTACGGCTGGGGACGACGTCCAGCAGCACCATCGGCAGGTGGCTCAGCTCCGATAGTTTGACCGACGCCCGCTGCGCCAGCGGGTGATTCGCCGGCAGCAGCGCGTAGGGCTTTTGCGGGGCGTTCAGGCTCTCGGTGTGAATCGAGACATCCAGCTCGAGATCGTACATAAACGCCAGGTCGAAGCGGCCGCGGTGCAGGCCGTGGGCAATTTCATGCTGCTCGCCATCGTAAATTTTAATGGTGATATCCGGATAAATGGTCTTAAACCCGGCGATGAGCGAGGGTAAATAGAGCGGCGCCGCGGTCTCGAAGCAGCCGACAGAAACCACCCCTGACACCAGCTCATTATCCGCCCTGGAGTTTTGCTCGAACTGGTATGAGAGCCGGAGCAGCTCCTTCGCTTTTTCATAAAAGCGCTGCCCGCTGGAGGTCATGGAAACCCCCTGCGCATGGTGGCGAATAAAAAACTGCTGCTCAAACATATCCTCCAGGGTTTTAACCGCAATGGAGATGGAGGGCTGCGCGATATGGAGCTGCCGGGAGGCTTCGGCAATGCTCTCCGCTTCGACAACGGCAACAAAGTATTTGAGCTGTTTCAGGGTGAAATGGGGCATACGATACCTTATTTTTTGTTGGCAAAGAGACGGATTAAACAGGATTAAACTATGCTCCCCCTCATGCGCAACCCCGCCAGCAAATAAAGATCAACAATCCGACATCGGTCAGGTTTTTACAGAAAATTAACATGCAGGCGCTGAAAAAACGGCGGCCCCGTCACGGGACGGCGGCGTGACAGCTGAAGATAAAAAAGCCGCCTATATTTTTTTAATTCCTTAAGTAGGCATCTGAGAATATTAAACATTGTCAGAGACAGCATAGCGAGCCGGTATTAAAAATCCGCAGATAAAATAAAAACTCTTTAATTACATAATATTAAAATCAAGGCTGACGAACTCCTTTGAGCGGCGTCACACAAATTTTCCTCGGCAAAAACATCGGGCCCGCAGCGCTTTGCCGGGCTAACAAAGTTTTTTATGGAGGTTACCTAGATTTTTAGTCCTTTCTCACTTATCCCCCCTCCGGCATCATGAATTAACGGCAACAAATAAATAACAATTACGCAACACGATAACGGAGAGGCTTATGACTGATAGAACCTTTTGGCAGAGCAGGCTGCAGGAGCAGCGCTTGATCGGCCATGCCATCGTCGATGGACAACCCTACATCGCCAAAAGCCGCCGCGTTTTCCCGGTCATCAACCCCGCGTCCAATGCGGTGCTCGCCGAGGTCACGGCGCTTCAGGCAGAAGATATTGCTATCGCAGTACAATCTTCCCGTAGGGCCTTTAACTCAGGCATCTGGTCAGGGCTATCCGCGCAGGAGCGCAAAGCCGTTCTGCTGCGGCTATCGGGGCTGATCCTCGAACATCGCGAAGAGCTGGCGCTGCTGGAGAGCGCGAGCATGGGTAAACCGGTCAACGATGCGCTGAACGTTGACGTTCCCGGCGCGGCGCACGTTTTCAGGTGGTACGCCGAAAGCGTGGATAAGATTTACGACGAGGTAGCGCCCGCCAGGAAGAACTCTCTGGCGACCATCACCCGCGAAGCCATTGGCGTCGTGGCGGCCATCGTGCCGTGGAACTTCCCGCTCGACCTCGCCTCATGGAAGCTCGGCCCGGCGCTGGCGGCCGGCAATAGCGTGATCCTCAAGCCTTCCGAGAACTCGCCGTTTTCGGCGCTGCGCCTGGCGGAGCTGGCGCTGGAAGCGGGTCTCCCGGCGGGCGTGCTGAACGTCGTCACCGGGCTGGGTACCGAAGCCGGCAGCGCCTTAGGCCTGCATAACGACGTCGATACCATCACCTTCACCGGCTCTACCGCCGTCGGTAAAGCCTTTATGGCCTACTCCGCGCAGTCCAACCTGAAGCAGGTCTGGCTGGAGTGCGGCGGCAAAAGCGCCAATATCATCTTCGCCGACTGCCGGGATCTCGATCTGGCCGCCGAAAAAGCGGCTTTCGGCATCTGCTTCAACCAGGGCGAGGTCTGCTCGGCTAACTCTCGCCTGCTGGTCGAGCGGACAATTTACGCCGAATTTATCCCTAAGCTGCGGGAAAAAATGCAGGCGTGGGCGACGTCTCATCCCTTCGATCCTGAAGCCAAAATGGGCGCGATGGTCAGCGCGGCGCATACGCAAAAGGTTATGAGCGCCATCCGCGCAGCCGAGCGCGCCGGCGCCCGCGTCCTTATCGGCGGTCGCGAGATTGAGATCGACGGCATCGCTAACTACGTTGAACCGACGCTGATCGAAGTCGCAAATACCGATACCTCGCTGTGGCAGGAGGAGATTTTCGGCCCGGTGCTTGCCGTGATGCCTTTTGACGACGAACAGCAGGCCGTCACCCTGGCCAATCAGCACATTTACGCCCTCGCCGCTTCGCTCTGGACCGACGATATCCACCGCGCCCATCGCGTTGCCGGAATGCTCAACGCCGGGACCGTATCGGTGAATACCGTCGACGCGCTGGACGTCACCGTGCCGTTTGGCGGCAATAAACAGTCTGGTTTTGGTCGCGACTTGTCGCTGCACGCCTTCGACAAGTTCACCAGCCTCAAAACGACTTGGTTCCAGTTTCGCTAGCACCCGGCAGCTTTCGCATTTTTAGATTCCGCTTACAGGAGAGAAGAAGATGACTACCTCGAATAACCCGCAGCGCAGCACCCCGGATTATCAAAGCGCGGATGCAGCACACCATATCCACGCCTTTCTCGACCAAAAGGCGCTGAATGCCGAAGGGCCTCGCGTTATGGTACGCGGGGAGGGTCTGTACCTTTGGGATAACGACGGCAACAAGTATCTCGACGGGATGTCCGGCCTGTGGTGCACCCAGCTCGGCTACAGCCGCCAGGATCTGGCGGATGCGGCAGCGGCGCAGTTCGCAAAGCTGCCGTATTACAATATGTTCTTCCATACCACCCACCCGACGGTGATCGAGCTCTCCGAGCTGCTGTTCAGCCTGCTGCCGCCGCACTACAGCCATGCGATTTACACCAACTCAGGCTCTGAATCGAACGAAGTGCTGATCCGCACCGTTCGCCGCTACTGGCAGATCCTCGACAAGCCGCAGAAGAAGGTGATGATTGGCCGCTGGAACGGCTATCACGGCTCAACTCTGGCCGCCACCGCGCTCGGCGGGATGAAGGCGATGCACGCCATGGGCGGCATGATCCCCGACGTGGCCCATATCGACGAGCCCTACTGGTACATGCACGGCGGCAGCCTGACGCCGCATGAGTTTGGCCTGCGCTGCGCCGGTCAGCTTGAGGAGAAAATCCTCGAGCTGGGCGCGGAAAACGTGGCCGGTTTTATCGCCGAGCCGTTCCAGGGCGCGGGCGGGATGATTTTCCCGCCGGAAAGCTACTGGCCTGAGATCCAGCGTATTTGCCGGAAGTACGATGTCCTGCTGTGCGCCGATGAGGTCATTGGCGGCTTTGGCAGAACCGGCGAGTGGTTCGCGCATCAGTACTTCGGCTTCGAGCCGGATACGCTGTCCATCGCCAAAGGGCTGACCTCCGGGTACGTGCCGATGGGCGGCCTGGTGCTGAGCAAGCGCATGGCGGAAGTGCTGGTTGAAAAAGGCGGCGTCTTCGCCCACGGTCTGACCTACTCCGGCCACCCCGTTGCCGCCGCCGTGGCGATTGCCAACCTGAAGGCGCTGCGTGATGAAAATCACGTCACCAACGTACGCGATAACACCGGCCCGTATCTGCAAAAAACCCTGCGGGAGGTGTTCGACAATCATCCGCTGATCGGCGAAGTTCAGGGCGCAGGCCTCGTCGCGGCCCTGCAGTTCGCGGAAGATAAAAGCACCCGTCGCCGCTTCGCCAATGAGAACGAGCTGGCCTGGCGCTGCCGGACAATCGGTTTTGAGGAGGGGGTGATTATTCGCTCGACGCTGGGGCGCATGATTATGGCGCCGGCGCTGATCGCCGGACGTAGCGAACTGGATGAGCTGGTCGAAAAGACCAAACGCGCTATCGACCGTACGGCGAAGGAAGCCGGCCTGCTGTAACACCCTGCCCGTTGGCGAAGCGATGATTACCCTTGCCGAAGGCCCGCCAACCTGATGACCCGAACGCCCGCGACCCTGCGGGCGTTCGCCGGATGCCGACGCTGTAACTATTTCGTCATTAATTTCGTCGCCGCCGATTATTTGCGCAGAATGCAGGCGGATCGGCAAAACGTTACGCCATGCGTAAAGGCAAAACAAAAATTATGTTTCAAAAAATCAGATAGTTCGCCATCATCACCGTTGGCAATGGCTGCTGTTACCATAAAAAGTAGTTGATCTGATACGCACAAGCTCTTATTTTGCTTATCAGTTTTTCAAACGAGATAAAACGATGCCTACTATTACAGCTGGTAGTATGAAAGAAGCTAAAGAGTTAGTTAACTGCGGGAAATATAAGGAAATAGTTCTTAATTTTGATATTGATGCCGATGATTTCTTCACCCTCGCGACATCCCAACACGCAACCAAAATCACCATCTCCGACAAAAACACCCACTCACCGGTAAAATTAGAAAAATAATTAAAAACCTCTGAGGTATTTCTTATGTTGCTATTTATTGGCACAGCGGCAGTTGCTTTTCTCTCTTCATTAATGCTGATCTGGCTCGACGATCGCATCAGCGAGCAGGACTAAACCCCGGCGCGCAGTTCCCTTCTCTTATTTTACATGCCCGTATGCGCTCGTCGTGCAGCGCTACGGGCTGTTCCAGCTGCACCCGATAAACTCACCGTTCTGCGGGAAAGCGTGAAGGCTCCGCGCCGTTTCGCGACGCGGAGTGAAAGCGCGGTCGTTACAGCGATTTCGCCAGGCGCTCGACGGCGGTCAGCAGACCCGCTTCCGACACCGTTGAGTAGGAGAGGCGCAGCGTGCGGGTGTCCGGATTGTCGTTATAGAACGCTTCACCCGGCACGTAGACCACGCCGTTTTCGAGAGTCTTTTTCATCCATTCCATAGTATCGAACGGATAGCGGAAACGGGCCCACAGGAACATGCCGCCTTTTGGCCGGCTGAACTCCAGATGCTCGCCAAGCTGGCTCTCAAGGGCATCGGCCAGCGCGACGCACTTCCTGCGATAGTCTTCGCGGATCAGGGCTATCTGGTTCTCCAGACGATTCATCGCCAGATATTCCGCGGTAATCACCTGCGACAGCATGTTGGTGTGGAGATCCGCCGCCTGCTTAACGATCACCGTTTGCTGCGCCAGCCAGTCCGGCATCACAATCCAGCCAATACGCATGCCTGGGGCGAGGATCTTGGAGAACGTCGAGGTGTACACCACCTGCTCCTCGCAGCCGAGCTCCTGCGCATACTGATACAGCGGGCGGCGGACTTCGTCGGTAAAGCTGATTTCACCGTAGGGATCGTCTTCGATAATCACGAAATCATGCTGCTTCGCCAGCTCAACCACCCGACGGCGGCGATCGGCGCTCAGGGTTTTGCCGCCCGGGTTGCCGAAGGTTGGCACCAGATACACGGCCTTCACCCTGGTGGTCTCCAGCAGATCCGCCAGCTGCTCCACCAGCATGCCGTCGTCGTCGGTATCGACGCTGAGGATATTAGCCTGAGCCAGCTGGAACACCTGCAGCGCGGCCAGGTAGGTCGGGCGCTCGACAACGATCGCATCGCCCGGATCGAGCAGCGTACGCGCGACAATATCCAAAGACTGCTGCGAACCTGAGGTGATATAGACATGGCTTGCCGGGCAGGCAACGCCGCGCGCCTGACACAGTTCGCTAACGGCCTGACGCAGCGGCGGATAGCCTTCGGTCAAACCGTACTGGAACGCATCGTTGAAACGCCCGCTCATCACCTGCTGCACCGCCAGATTCAGACCTTCGGTATCAAACAGCTCCGGAGCCGGGATCCCACCACCCAGAGAGATAACGCCGGGCAGTTTGCTGTGCTTGAGAAGTTCGCGGACGGCGGAGGGTTTGAGTTCACCCGCGCGGGCGGCGAGTCGCCGATCGTGCATATTATGTTCCTTTTTTGTCTGTCTTGTTGTTGTGGTTTGTTAACTATTTGGTACCAATTTTTACCGCAAAAGCCCCGGCAGCGCTACGCTTACCGGGGCTTTTGCGGCCCGTGCGATTCGGCGCCGCCAGAATTATCGTCTATCGCTGTCTTTCAGCACAATTAACGGTTCAATATCGCTCTCTTTTTTGACGACCAGCGAATCATCGCCGCGCAGACAGGTGCCGCCATAGTTACCGCCAACGGTAAAGGTGCATACCTGGATGTATTTACCATCCACTTTCGGCAGGCACCACAGCTGCTGGTAAATATTTTTGCGATCGACAAACTTCCCGCTGGTCTTATCCAGCACCTCGTCGTCAGGACTTATCAGATCGATATTGTTCCCGCAGCGCCCGGAGATAGGCTTAACCGCATAGCCGGTTTTCGCCAGATCGTCGTTGACGACGAAATCGGTATCCAGCAGATAGCGATGATTCGGGAACAGCGACCACAGCACCGGCAGAATCGCCTTGTTGCCGGGGATCACCGTCCACAGCGGTTCGAATACCAGTACCTCGGGGCGCAGCAGGACGTCAATCAGCCGCACCTCATTTTGCGGATGTCCGGTGCGGATCGGCACGGCGGCGTACTCGTCAGCGCTGACCTCACGCACCTGCTCAATGGCGGTTTCCCATGCCCAGGTTTTCCAGACGCAGTTAACCAGGCGCCCGTCGCCGTCAATCAGCTGCCCGGCGGCATCCCAGCGCAGCTCATCAAGACCAAAGAGGATTTTGCTGTCGAATCCGGCCTGGGTGAGCGAACGCTGGATAAACAGCGCGTGGTAGTTCTCCTCCAGATCCTTATCCTGCATGATGTGCACAAAAGGCCGCGCCCGGCTGTGCTTCCACGCGCCCGCCAGCTCATCCAGCAGATCTTCCGCCGGGTTATGCCCGCTGCCGTAGTAGCCCTGTTTCAGCCACTGTTCGAGGATCAGCCCGCCTTCGGTATGGCAGGAAGCGGAGTCGGCATTGTATTCATAGACCTTCAGCCCGCGCTCATCCATACAGAAATCCATGCGGCCGGTAATCATATGGTGGCGACGTCGCTGCCATGAGAGGCGCAGACGCGGCCAGAGAATTTTGGGGATATCGAACAGCGCCAGCAGGCTGTCGTCTTTCATCACCTTATCGGTGGCGTGCAGGTACATCAAATGCAGCTCGTTGGTCGCTTTGATCAGCTCCTGCTCGGCGCTTTCGGTAATGGTGAAATACTGGTAGGGATCGGCATTAATAAAGTGGCCGTTGGCGTCAACGTAGGCTTTCTGCAGCGTATCTTTCTCATTCAGCCACTTACCGCGAAACTGCCCGTTATTCGGCAGCCGGGCGCCCCGAATGGCCATCGCCTCGCCCGGCAGCACCGGCTGCGGCAGGCTGTGCTCGGTATCGGCGGTCTGGATCATCCAGCCGAGGATCTGAGTGTCCGTAAAGGTATCTTTGAGGGTGTAGATGCCGTCCTTCACGTCGAGGGTTAATTCACGCGTCCACTGCTGGCCCTGCGGCAGCGGCGTGTGGATAACGTTTTGCTCGGCGATCCTGACCTTATTACCCACCAGCTGCGTAATCACCGCCACGTGGCCCGTATGCTTAAACTCGCCGCCCTTCTGCCAGATCAGCAGGGAACCCACCATCGGCGGACGACGCGAGCCGTTAGCAAAGGCCTGCAGCGGCAGAATGTTGTCGTTAACCACCTCGCGCAGAAAGCGCAGGGAGAAGATTTCATACGCCATGCCGACGTCGGTGAAGACAAAACCGTAGGTGAGAAACAGGAAGCGGCGCGCGAACTCAACGCACTGCCATTTGTGCCCCATATACTCATTATTGATATAGCTGCGGAACGTGGCGTCATCCGGATAGTCTTGCGGATTTAAGCTGCTGTAGTTCGATGAATAGATTGCCACGCCGCCCGGCGCGTAGCCTAACAATGTACCAAAAGGGGCATCACTGCTTGTCGATCCTTTACTCATTAGCCTGACCTCAAATTAATGCAGCCCGGGCAGTTGGCGGAACAAAACTCCCTCTTCTTATCCTGCCGCAGGCACTTACCAGACAGAGGTGGAATAATGATACCACTCATTCGATTCGCTAATTGTGCCCTTACGGAAAATAACCCTGCGCCGCAGGGCAAAAGTGATATCGTTTATCTGAGATATAACAACAAATCGCGAATTAACGTCAGGAGTTGATTATGAGCACACAACCACATCTGCAAGCACAACCGCTGGTCTGGGGACATGGTCCGCGTACTTTTGAGGTTTTCCTGGAACCAACCTGCCCGTATTCGGTACGCGCATTCAACAAGCTCGACGACCTGCTCGACGAGGTCGGCGCGGATAACGTGACCATCAAAGTTCGCCTGCAGTCCCAGCCCTGGCATATGTTCTCGGGGGTCATCGTGCGCTGTATTCTGGCGGCCTCCACCCTGCCGCACGGCAGAGAGCAGGCGCATAAGGTGCTGAAAGCGGTTGCCGACCATCGCGAAGAATTCGAATTTACCGACCACTGCAGCGGGCCGAATATGAACGCAACTCCGCAGCAAATTGTTGAGCGTATCGAGCGCTACAGCCACGTTCTGCTTTCCGCCGCGTTCGCCCGCCCGGAGCTGCAGACGGAGATCAAATGGCATAGCAAATATGCGCGCCAGAACGGTATCCACGTGTCGCCGACCTTTATGGTCAACGGGCTGGTGCAGGCGGATCTCGGCAGCGGCGACGATATCAGCGTCTGGGCCGCGCGGATAATGGCCTGATTTAGGGCGCTGCCCCGGCGAGCGTAACGCGGCCGGGGAAGCCGTCCGGGAATATCGGCAGCGGGTGAATAAGCCTCACACTGTTAAATCCTTAATATTCCACCTGCTACACTCCCTGAACACCTCACTACAAAGGCAGACCAGCATGTCAGAGAATAACTACCAACCCCCGAAAGTGTGGGAATGGAAGCAGAACAACGGCGGCGCGTTCGCCAACATCAACCGTCCTGTCTCCGGCGCAACTCATGAACAAGAGCTGCCGGTCGGCTCACATCCGCTTCAGCTCTACTCCCTGGGAACGCCTAACGGCCAGAAGGTGACGATCCTGCTGGAAGAGCTGCTGGCGCTGGGAGTAAGCGATGCGGAATATGACGCCTGGCTGATCCGGATCGGCGAAGGCGATCAGTTCTCAAGCGGCTTTGTTGCGGTGAACCCGAACTCAAAAATCCCTGCGCTGAGCGATCGCTCAACCACGCCGCCAACGCGCGTGTTTGAATCCGGCAGCATTCTGCTTTATCTCGCGGAGAAGTTCGGTTTCTTCCTGCCCAAAGATCCGGCCGGGCGCACCGAAACGCTGAACTGGCTGTTCTGGCTACAGGGCGCGGCGCCGTTCCTCGGCGGCGGTTTTGGCCACTTCTTCAACTACGCGCCGGTGAAAATCGAGTACGCAATCGACCGCTTCACGATGGAAGCCAAGCGCCAGCTCGACGTGCTGGATAAACGGCTCGCCGATAACCGCTACGTTGCCGGAGAAGAGTACACCATCGCCGATATGGCTATCTGGCCGTGGTACGGCAACGTGGTACTCGGTGGCGTCTATAACGCCGCTGAATTCCTCGACGCCGGGAGCTATAAAAACGTCCTGCGCTGGGCGCAGGACGTAGGCAGCCGTCCGGCGGTTCAGCGCGGGCGGATCGTTAACCGCACCAACGGCCCGCTCGACGAACAGCTTCACGAGCGCCATAGCGCCAGCGACTTCGACAGCCAAACGGAAGACAAGCGCCAGGCATAAGGCCACGCCAGCCGAAGGCTTCGGCCTTCGGCTATTAGCGCTCCAGGCGATATCCCGCCATAAAGTAGCGCATCGCAGTGCAGGAACTCCCCTCCTTAAAGAAATCCATAATCATGTTCCGGTCCAGGCCATAGCGACGGGTGAGAATCCCGGCCTCCCACGCGCTAAGCTGGCGATCGCCGGTTTTTTCAAACATCCGCTGAGAATAGCCGAGTACAAACCCGCGCTTATAGTCGGCACAGAAATTCGCGGCGCTGCTGGCGCTGTCAGCCTGAGCCGCCTGCAGCCCGGCCATTAAACCTTTACCAAAATGGTTATCCATCGCTTTCCCCTCAATCGTTATATACAAAATTATATAGCGATTTTTTAAGCAATGGGTAGCGCTATTTCAGCCGATCGCGCTAGCGTAAATACTTCCCGAACCAGTCCAGGGTTCTCTGCCACGCCAGCTCCGCAGCGGCCCGGTCATAGCGCGGCGTGGAGTCATTATGAAATCCGTGATTAACCCCCTGGTAAATATAAGCCTCATAGACCTTATGCTGCGCTTTGAGCGCCTCTTCATAGGACGGCCAGCCCTGATTGATTCCGCTATCGAGGCCGGCGTAGTGCAGCAGCAGCGGCGCCTGAATCTTGTCGACTTCATTGAGCGGCGGCTGTCGGCCGTAGAACGGCACCGCGCAGGCCAGTTCAGGGATCGCCACCGCGGCGGCGTTGCAAACGCCCCCGCCGTAGCAAAAACCGGTGATGCCGACTTTTCCCGTCGCCTGCGGATGCTTCGCCATAAACGCCACCGCGGCAAAAAAGTCGTTCATCAGCTTCACGGGATCGACTTTCTGCTGCAGCTCTCGCCCCTCATCATCATTGCCGGGATAGCCGCCGACGGAGCTCAGGCCATCCGGCGCCAGGGCGATATAGCCCGCCTTCGCTACCCGCCGGGCAACGTCTTCAATATAGGGATTGAGGCCGCGGTTCTCATGTACCACCACCACCGCCGCGGCTTTGCCGGCCATCTTCGTCGGCGTCACCAGGTAAGCGCGCACTTCGCCATGACCGTCCGGAGAGGGATAGTGAATATATTCCGCGCGGATATCCGGGTCGGTAAACGCCACCTGTTCCGCCAGGGCATAGTTCGGTTTCAGCAGGTTAAACAGCGCCAGCGCGGTCATTCCGCCCACGGCATATTTCCCCGCCAGCTGGAGAAACTCGCGTTTGCTGATTTTACCGTGGGCATAGTAGTCATAGTACTCGAGCAGCTGCTGCGGGAAATCTTTGGCCGTCAGTCGCGTCATCGCATGTTCTCCGTAAGTGAAGGCCCTTTAAGCAAAGCATAAGCTCGCCGGGATGCCAGAAATCTCGCGCAGTGTGATCCAGCAAACGCCTCATCGGCGACTTAGCGTCTAAAGTAGAACGTCGTTTTAAATTAAAAAGGAGAGATCATGTCCTGGTTCGCTAACCCTGGCCGCTACGATCGGATGCAGTATCGCTACTGCGGCAAAAGCGGCCTACAGCTGCCCGCGCTGTCGCTGGGCCTGTGGCATAACTTTAGCCACGGTAACGCGCTGGATGACCAACGAGCCCTGCTTCGCAAGGCCTTCGATCTGGGCATTACCCATTTTGACCTGGCCAATAACTACGGGCCGCCGCCCGGCAGCGCCGAGGAAAACTTTGGCCGCCTGCTGCGGGAAGAGTTTGCCGCCCACCGTGACGAACTCATTATCTCGACCAAAGCCGGCTATTCCATGTGGCCGGGACCCTATGGTTCCGGCAGTTCACGAAAATATCTGCTGGCCAGCCTCGACCAGAGCCTGCAGCGCATGGGGCTGGATTACGTCGATATTTTCTATTCTCATCGCGTTGATGAGAACACGCCGATGGAGGAGACCGCCGCAGCGCTGGCGCAGGCGGTGCAGAGCGGTAAGGCCCTGTACGTCGGCATCTCCTCCTATTCGCCGGAACGCACGCAGCAGATGGCCGCGCTCCTGCGCGAGTGGAAAATTCCGCTGCTGATCCATCAACCCTCCTATAACCTGCTTAACCGCTGGGTCGACAGTAGCGGATTGTTGGATACGCTGGAGGAGCACGGCGTAGGCTGCATCGCCTTTACGCCGCTGGCACAGGGCCTGCTGACCGGCAAGTATCTCCAGCAGATCCCGGAAGGTTCGCGAATGTTTTATGAAGGGAAGAGAGATCGTGGCCTGACGGAAAATATGCTCAGCGAGCCAAACGTCCGGAGCCTGCGCCTGCTGCAGGAGATGGCGCACGGCCGCGGTCAGAGCATGGCGCAAATGGCGCTGAGCTGGCTGCTGAAAGACAGCCGGGTGACGTCGGTACTGATTGGCGCCAGCCGTCCGCAGCAGCTAGAAGAGAACGTAAAGGCGCTGGAAAACCTGACTTTCAGCGCCGAAGAGCTGACGCAGATCGACCAGCACGTGGCGGATGGTGAGCTGAATTTGTGGCAGGCTTCGTCGGATAAGTAAATCGCTGGCCCGGTAGCCAAACGCTGCCGGGCAAGCAGGGATCAGTGCTTAACTTTGGTCAGGCGATCGAGATAGCCCATCACAAACGCCGACAGCACGAATGTCAGGTGGATAATGACGTACCACATCAGCTTGTTGTCCGGCACGTTCTTCGCATCCATAAACACCCGCAGCAGGTGGATCGAGGAGATAGCGACGATGGAGGCCGCCACCTTATTTTTCAGCGAGGTGGCGTCCATTTTCCCCAGCCAGCTGAGCTTCTCTTTACCCTCGTTGATATCCAGCTGAGAGACAAAGTTTTCATAACCCGAGAACATCACCATCACCAGCAGACCGCCGACCAGCGTCATATCCACCAGCGACAGCAGGGTAAGAATCAGGTCCGACTCCCCCACGCTGAAGATATGCGGCAGGATGTGGAGAATCTCCTGAAAAAATTTGATCGATAGCGCCACCAGCCCCAGAGAGAGGCCAAAATAAACCGGTGCCAGCAGCCAGCGTGAGGCGTACATGGCATTTTCCAGAAAACGTTCCATAAGACCCTGTAAGTTAAAAAAAACGACCGGCATTATATCGCAACCTGCCAGCGTGAATGCAACATCCCGTCAGCGCGCGGATCGGCAGACATAAAAAAGGCTGGCACAAGGCCAGCCTGGGGAGAGATGTCGGTGAGGGCTACTGCGCTTTAACGGTCTCTTCGCCCACCAGACCAATCTTCAGATAACCCGCCTGATGCAGGGTATCCATGACCTTCATCATCGTCTCATAGTCCACGGTTTTATCCGCGCGGAAGAAGACGGTGGTGTCTTTCTTACCTTCAGTCAGCGTATCCAGCGCGCCGATCATGTTCTCTTCGGTGACCGGATCGTTGCCGAGGAACATGGCTTTATCCGCTTTCACCGACAGATAGATCGGCTTTTCCGGACGCGGCTGCGGCTGGCTGGAGGACGCGGGCAGGTTCACCTTCACATCAACCGTCGCCAGCGGAGCCGCCACCATAAAGATAATCAGCAGCACGAGCATGACGTCGATAAACGGCGTCACGTTAATATCGTGCATTTCGCCGTTATCATCGAGGTTTTCGTTAAAATGCATTGCCATAAAGCATCAACCTACTCGTAATTTCTGCGCGGTACGTACCGGGGAAGTGCCGCTGGCGCTAAGGTCCAGATCGCGGCTTTGCAGCAGCAATACCTGGGCGGCAACGTCACCGAGGGTGGCTTTGTAGCTGCCGATCATACGGGCGAAGATGTTATAGATAACCACCGCCGGGATAGCGGCGAACAAGCCAATTGCCGTTGCCAGCAGCGCTTCCGCGATGCCAGGCGCGACAACCGCGAGGTTGGTGGTCTGAGTCTGGGCAATGCCGATGAAGCTGTTCATGATGCCCCAGACGGTACCAAACAGGCCGACGAACGGGGAGATGGCGCCAATGGTCGCCAGATAGCCGTTACCGCGGCCCATATAACGACCCACAAACGCCACGCGGCGCTCAAGGCGGAAACCGGTACGTTCTTTAATGCCTTCGTTATCTTCGACGCCGGCCGAAAGCTCCAGCTCGTTTTGCGCTTCATTGATAAGCTGCGTGCTCAGGCTTTTAGGATGGAAAGCGTTGGCGATATCACTGGCCTGATCGAGGGAGCGCGCTTCGCCAAGTAACTGCTGTTCGCGCTTGAGGCGGCGCTTGCTGGAGAGGATTTCCGCACCCTTGCCGAAGAAGATAGCCCATGTGACTATCGACGCCAGAATCAGGCCGATCATCACGACCTTAACGACAATATCGGCATGATGATACATACCCCAAACGGAAAGATCCGCCTGCATCAAATTATTACCCACTCTGAGTCTCCAGGACGTAAATCACAAAATCTGAGCATAATAATATCAAAACGGCATCGAATTGATAGTGGTTCTCATTAGTATTTACACTGTGCAGCAAATCACGTTTATTTTCCTTGCGCTTACGCAGTAAAAAAGTGGCCGCCGGGGATTTGGTAAAATTTTTGCCTGTATCCGCCGTTAGCCGGTACACATCCGGGTATTCATGCTAGTTTAGACGTCCAGACGTATAAAAACAGGCAAAAACATGGCTGACAAACATCTTGATACCGCTCTGGTCCACGCCGGGCGCAGTAAAAAATATACCTTAGGATCGGTAAACAGCGTGATTCAGCGCGCTTCATCGCTGGTATTCGATACCGTCGAAGATAAGAAACATGCCACCCGCAACCGGGCGAAAGGCGAGCTGTTTTACGGCCGCCGCGGCACGCTGACCCACTTCTCGCTGCAGGAAGCCATGTGCGAGCTGGAAGGCGGCGCCGGCTGCGCCCTGTTCCCCTGCGGCGCGGCGGCGGTGGCCAATACGATTCTGGCGTTTGTTGAGCAGGGCGACCACGTTCTGATGACCAATACCGCCTATGAGCCGAGCCAGGATTTTAGTACCAAAGTGCTTGCCAGACTCGGCGTGAGCACCGGCTGGTTCGATCCGCTGATTGGCGCCGATATCGCCCGTCTGGTCCAGCCGAATACCCGCGTGGTATTTCTCGAATCTCCGGGGTCGATAACTATGGAGGTCCACGATGTTCCGGCGATCGTCGCGGCCGTGCGCAGCGTTGCCCCGGAAGCGATCATCATGATCGACAACACCTGGGCTGCAGGCGTGCTGTTCAGGGCGCTGGATTTCGGCGTCGATATCTCTATTCAGGCCGGCACCAAATACCTGATTGGCCACTCCGATGCGATGGTCGGCACCGCGGTCGCCAACGCGCGCTGCTGGGACCAGCTGCGTGAGAACGCCTATCTGATGGGGCAGATGCTCGACGCGGATACCGCCTATATGACCAGCCGCGGCCTGCGCACCCTCGGCGTGCGCCTGCGTCAGCACCACGAGAGCAGCCTGCGCATCGCCGAATGGCTGGCGCAGCACCCGCAGGTGGCGCGGGTCAACCATCCAGCGCTGCCGGGCAGCAAAGGGCATGAGTTCTGGAAGCGCGACTTTACCGGCAGCAGCGGTCTGTTCTCGTTTATTCTCAATAAGCGGCTGAACGATGCCGAGCTGTCCGCTTATCTGGACAACTTCAGCCTGTTCAGCATGGCCTACTCCTGGGGCGGGTTTGAATCGCTGATCCTGGCTAACCAGCCGGAGCACATCGCCGCCATCCGTCCTGAGGCTGAAGTCGATTTCAGCGGCACGCTGATCCGCGTCCATATCGGTTTAGAAAATGTTGACGATCTGTTGGCGGATTTAGCGGCGGGCTTCGCGCGTATCGTGTAAAGTGACAGCCAGTGGCAATAATTGCGGACGTTCTGTTAGAGGCGGCCGCTTTTGTTGCGCCCGGGATCAAGGTGTTCGGGCCTCTTCAGGAGTACACTAGTCAAAAATACGGTACCACTTAGGAAAGTCCATGGTTGTTATTCAAGAGATTGTCGCCGCGCTCTGGCAACATGATTTTGCCGCATTGGCGAACCCTCACGTTGTGGGCGTTGTATATCTGGTCATGTTCGCGACCCTGTTTCTCGAGAACGGTCTGCTGCCGGCCTCATTTTTACCCGGTGACAGCCTGCTGCTGCTCGCCGGCGCGCTGATTGCTAAAGGCGTCATGGACTTTGTGCCCACCCTCGCCATTCTGACGACGGCGGCCAGCCTCGGCTGCTGGCTGAGCTATGTCCAGGGGCGCTGGCTCGGCAATACCGAGACCGTTAAGGGCTGGCTTTCCCATCTACCGCAAAAATATCATCAGCGTGCGACCTGCATGTTTGATAAGCATGGGCTGCTGGCCCTGCTGGCCGGGCGTTTCCTGGCCTTTGTGCGCACCCTGCTGCCAACAATGGCCGGTATTTCCGGGCTCTCCAACCGCCGCTTCCAGTTCTTCAACTGGCTCAGCGCGCTGCTGTGGGTCGGCGTGGTTACCGGACTCGGATATGCGCTGAGCATGATCCCTTTCGTCAAGCGCCACGAAGATCAGGTGATGACCTGCCTGATGATCCTGCCTATCGCTCTGCTGGTTGCCGGCCTGCTGGGTACGCTGGTGGTGGTCATTAAGAAAAAGTTCTGCAGCGCCTGATTGACCTTCCCGGGAGGGCGCCGGCGCGCCTTCCCCGGAGCGTACGCTTCCTGTCACATCCCCTGAATCGTTCTGATCCGCGCCGCATCTTCGCCCGGCGTCATGCCAAAATAGCGCTTAAACTCCCGGCTGAACTGCGACGCGCTTTCGTAGCCTACGCGCATCGCCGCCGCGCTGGCCTTCATCCCGTCGTGGATCATCAGCATCCGCGCTTTATGCAGGCGATAGCTTTTCAGATACTGCAGCGGTGATGTGCTGGTGACCGATTTAAAATTGTGATGAAACGCCGAGACGCTCATGTTGGCCTCTGCCGCCAGCTGATCGACGCTCAGGTTCTCGGTGTACTGGCTTTCAATGCGCTTGAGGACGCGGCTGATCAGGCTGAAGTGGGTTTGCCGGCTCACCAGCGCCAGCAGCGCCCCGCCGCACGGCCCGGTCAGCACGTAGTAAAGCATCTCGCGAATAATCTGTTTGCCCAGAATGCGCGCATCCAGCGGCCGCTCCATCACGTCCAGCAGCCGTTCAGCGGCGCACAAAATCTCCTCAGAGAGCGCCGCCGAGTTGATTCCGCTCGATGCCACCGCGGGCTGGAAGCGCTCATCCTCGCCAATATCCATCAGCAGCTCCTGCAGCTGCAGAATATCAACGTTCAGCCGTAGCCCCGCCAGCGGAACCTCCGGCGTCGCGAAGGTCTCGCACTCAAACGGCAGCGGTACCGTCAGCAGCAGATATTCATTGGTGTCGTAACGAAAAGTCCGCTCATTTATGTAACCAATTTTATGACCCGAAAAGAGAAAAACGATGCCTGGCTGATACATCACCGGCGTGCGCGTTCCCGGCTGCGTGCCGTACAATAACCGAATATCAGGCAGGAGTTCGCTGAGTTTTTCTTCGTTATTTTTCAGATTGTTAACCTTTTCAGTTAGCAGCTGACATATCTGGGAACGCTTCATTTACGGTGACTCTCCAGTCGTTTTTTCACGACTTCATTGTGCGCATTCCGCAGCTTTTTCTCCAGCCCCACGGAGAAATGGGCAAGACATCGGCAGGAATGTGCATTGAGGGGAACGGATGAGGGGACCACAATGTCCGTCATCTGGCCGGGATATCTTCTCTGCCGGCAGTTTTCTCTTATTGAGGTGATGAGCAATGAACAATTTCGATCTGTATACCCCAACCCGTATCCTCTTTGGTAAAGGTGCCATCGAAAACCTGCGCGATCAAATCCCGGCGGGAGCCCGTATTCTGGTCACCTACGGCGGCGGCAGCGTGAAAAAAACCGGCGTGCTGGATCAGGCCCTGAGCGCGCTCAGCGATTTTGAGGTGCTGGAATTCGGCGGTATTGAACCGAACCCATCCTACGAAACGCTGATGAACGCGGTCAAAATTGCCCGTGAACAGCAGATCACCTTCCTGCTGGCGGTTGGCGGCGGTTCCGTGCTCGACGGGACGAAATTTATCGCGGCCGCCGCGCATTATGATGAAAGCGTCGATCCGTGGGAAATCCTCGAAACCTACGGTAAAAATGTCAAAAGCGCCATCCCGATGGGTTCCGTGCTGACGCTGCCGGCGACCGGCTCCGAGTCCAATAAAGGTGCCGTAGTTTCACGTAAAACCACCGGGGACAAGCGCGCCTTTATGTCTTCCCACGTGCAGCCGGTGTTTGCGATTCTCGATCCGGTCTACACCTACACCCTGCCTCCGCGTCAGGTTGCCAACGGCGTGGTTGACGCATTTGTCCATACCGTTGAGCAGTACGTAACCTATCCGGTTGATGGCAAAATCCAGGACCGCTTTGCCGAAGGCATCCTGCTGACCCTGATCGAAGATGGCCCGAAAGCGCTGAAAGAGCCGGAAAACTACGACGTGCGCGCCAACATTATGTGGGCCGCGACCCAGGCGTTAAACGGCCTGATCGGCGCCGGCGTTCCGCAGGACTGGGCAACGCATATGCTGGGACATGAGCTCACCGCCATGCACGGCCTTGACCATGCCCAGACTCTGGCCATTGTTCTGCCGGTGCTGTGGAATGAAAAACGCGATACCAAACGCGCTAAGCTGCTGCAATACGCCGCCCGCGTGTGGAATATCACCGAAGGTTCTGAAGATGAGCGTATCGACGCGGCTATCGCCGCAACGCGCAATTTCTTCGAGCAGCTCGGCGTACCGACTCGCCTGAGCGGCTACGGTCTTGACGGTAGCTCCATCCCGGCGCTGTTGGCTAAACTGGAAGAACACGGGATGACTCAGCTCGGTGAAAACCAGGATATCACTCTCGACGTCAGCCGCCGTATTTACGAGGCTGCACGCTAATTTTCCCCTGCTGATACGCCCTCTCCTTCGGGTCATCGGATGCGAAGGAGAGGAGTTTAACTACCGTTTTTAGCTATTTCGTCCAGACTTAATGCTACCCCTTAGCGAAATGTACCCCGCTAAGTTTCATTAACAGGAGGAAGGCATGACACATCCAACCGTGATAAAACTGCACGACGGCAACCTGATGCCACAGCTGGGCCTCGGCGTGTGGAAAGCAGGCAACGAGGAGGTCGTCTCCGCCATTCACAAGGCGCTGGAAGTCGGTTATCGCTCTTTTGACACCGCCGCCGCGTACCAAAACGAAGCCGGCGTCGGCAGCGCGCTGAGCCAGGCTGACGTCCCTCGCGATGAGCTGTTTATCACCACCAAGCTATGGAACGACGATCAAAAACGCCCGCACGAAGCGCTGCAGGAGAGCCTGAACAAGCTGCAGCTCGACTACGTCGATTTGTATTTAATGCACTGGCCGGTTCCGGCGATCGACCATTTTGTTGAAGCCTGGAAGGGCATGATTGAGCTCCAAAAACAGGGGCTGGCAAAAAGCATTGGCGTCTGTAATTTCCAGGTCCACCATCTGCAGCGGCTGCTCGATGAAACCGGCGTGGTACCGGTTATTAATCAGGTCGAACTCCATCCCCTGCTGCAACAGCGCCAGCTGCACGCCTGGAACGCGACGCACAAAATCCAGACCGAATCCTGGAGCCCGCTGGCTCAGGGCGGCGAAGGCGTATTCGATCAGAAAATCGTCCGCGAGCTGGCCGATAAGTACGGCAAGACGCCGGCGCAGATTGTGATCCGTTGGCATCTCGATAACGGCCTGGTGGTGATCCCTAAATCGGTGACCCCTTCGCGTATCGTGGAGAACTTTAACGTCTGGGACTTCCGTCTCGATAAAGACGAACTGGGAGCAATGGCGAAGCTGGATATTAACAAGCGCCTCGGGCCAGACCCTGACCAGTTTGGCGGTTAACCTTCCTTCCTGACCGCAGGGCGGTTTTTCGGTTATCCCGGACGGTGGCGCAGCGGCCGCCCTCTCCGGGCAACCTCATCCCTTTATTCCGTCACCCCGGCCAGACTTGCGCTGCCGGGGCACTTCGTTTTAGCGGGACGCTGAGCGAACGCGTTTTTTCGCTCCGCCGGCAGGCGCCTGCCGCTGATGCTCAACCGGCGTATGCTTTGTCAAGGCCGGGCGAGTATGGCGATTCTGGCGACGCGCTTCACGCATCTCGTCCAGCGTCGGCGCAGGCACCAGGCAGTCGCGGCGTGAGCCGATCAGGTGCTTTTTACCCATCGCCTCCAGCGCCTGGCGGATCAGGACCCAGTTTGCCGGATCGTGGTAGCGCAACAGCGCTTTATGCAGGCGGCGCTGCTTATCCCCTTTCGGTACCACCACGTCTTCGCTTTTATAACCAATTTTGCTCAGCGGGTTTTTGCCGGTGTAATACATGGTGGTTGAGTTCGCCAGCGGCGACGGATAGAAGTTCTGCACCTGATCCAGACGGAAACGGTTTTTCTTCAGCCACAGCGCCAGGTTCACCATATCTTCATCGCGGGTGCCCGGGTGCGCGGAGATAAAGTACGGGATCAGATACTGCTCTTTCCCCGCCTGTTTTGAGTAGCTATCGAACAGCTCTTTGAAGCGATCGTAGCTGCCCATCCCCGGCTTCATCATCTTCGACAGCGGCCCTTCTTCGGTATGCTCAGGGGCGATCTTCAGATAGCCGCCGACGTGGTGGGTCGCCAGCTCTTTGATATAGCGCGGATCCTCCACGGCAATGTCATAGCGCACCCCGGAAGCAATGAGGATTTTCTTGATCCCCTTCAGATCGCGGGCGCGGCGATAAAGATTAATCGTCGGCTCGTGGTTGGTATCCATATGCGGGCAGATGTCCGGATATACGCACGACAGGCGACGGCAGGTCTGCTCCGCACGCGGCGACTTGCAGCGCAGCATATACATATTGGCCGTTGGGCCGCCGAGGTCGGAAATCACCCCGGTGAAGCCGGGAACCGTGTCACGAATCGCCTCGATTTCGTTAATGATCGAATCTTCGGAACGGCTCTGAATAATGCGCCCTTCATGCTCGGTTATCGAACAGAAGGAACAGCCGCCGAAGCAGCCGCGCATAATATTGATAGAGAAGCGGATCATCTCATATGCCGGGATGCGGCTATCGCCGTACGCCGGGTGCGGAATGCGCTGATACGGCAGCGCAAACACGCTATCCATCTCCTCCGTCGACAGCGGAATGGCCGGCGGGTTAACCCAAATATAGCGCTCGCCGTGCTTTTGCATCAGCGCGCGCGCGCAGCCCGGGTTGGTTTCATGATGGAGAATACGCGACGCGTGGGCGTACAGGACCTTATCCCCTTTGACCTTCTCAAAGGACGGCAGCAGGACGTAGGTTTTTTCCCACGGTTTCGGGCGCGGCGGCTGAACGGTGACCGGTTTAACCTCTTGTTTTGCCGGCTGAACGGTTTTGTTGTCCGCACACGGCAGATCTTCGCCGTACGGATGCGGGATCGGATCAATTTTGCCCGGAGTGTCGAGACGGGTGGAATCGACGCCGCTCCAGCCCGGCAGCGCTTCTTTCACCATGATTGCGGTATTGCGCACGTCGCGAATCTGCGTAATCGGCTCGCCCGCGGCCAGGCGGTGCGCCACTTCTACCAGCGGGCGTTCACCGTTGCCGAACATCAGCATATCGGCCTTGGAATCAACCAGCACCGAGCGGCGCACGGTATCGGACCAGTAGTCATAGTGCGCGGTGCGACGCAGGCTGGCCTCAATGCCGCCGAGAATAACCGGGACGTCTTTCCACGCCTCTTTACAGCGCTGGGTATAGACCAGAGTCGCGCGATCCGGGCGCTTGCCGGCGACGTTGCCCGCGGTATAGGCGTCGTCATGGCGCAGCTTGCGGTCGGCGGTGTAGCGGTTGATCATCGAGTCCATGTTGCCGGCGGTTACGCCGAAGAACAGGTTCGGTTTACCCAGGCGCATAAAGTCATCTTTATTATTCCAGTCCGGTTGGGAAATAATCCCGACGCGGAACCCCTGCGCCTCCAGCATGCGGCCGCAGATAGCCATGCCGAAGCTTGGGTGATCGACATACGCATCGCCGGTTACCAGAATGATGTCGCAGCTATCCCAGCCAAGTTGATCCATCTCTTCGCGTGACATGGGTAAAAACGGCGCGGGGCCAAAACAGGCGGCCCAGTATTGCGGCCAGGAAAAAAGGTCACGATCCGGTTGGATCAGGGATATTGCGCTCATATTGCTTCCGGGGGAAAAAATGATAAAAAAATAACCAAAGGGCGGCGATTATAAGCCGGATTGCCACAGGAAATGAAGGGAGTTTTTCTCTTACCCTAACCGTTGGCCGGTTAGGGTAGCGGGTATTACGGCGCCGGGTTAACCAGGATCTGGCCAATCGAGCCGCGGTCGGCGAGCTCCAGCGTCTGGCTAAGGAACTGGAACGGGAAGTGTGACCAGGAGGGCTGGGCGTAGTACACCAGCAGCTCCACCTGCCCGTCGATCCAGACGGTATCTTTCCAGCCGCGGTCTTCCGGGAACGGCGTGGAACCGTTGACGTTGCGCACCTGGAACATCACCCCTTCGATATGGAACGACTGCGGTCTGTCGGCGCGTACCGTCCAGCGCTCCCAGGTTCCCTGCTGGGCGGTAATATCGATGCGCTGCGGATCCCAGAGCTGACCGTTAATCCCCGGATCGTCGCCGAGCGAGATATCGCGGCTGCGGGTCGGCGTCCCGGTCAAAATATCCGTCGGCAGCAGGCGTACCGGCAGGCTGTCGGTGACCAGCGGCAGCAGGCCCGTTGGGCGCAGGGTTAACAGCAGCGTCGAAATCAGAATGCTCGAGGGCTCGAAGAAACCGCGAATGCGATCGACGATGCTCGCCGCTTCGCCGCAGGTAATCGACACCTCATCGCCGTTGGTCATGTCCACCAGGATCTCACGCCGCTCGCCGGGAGCCAGAGAGAGCTGTTTCAGCGAAACCGGCGCCGGCAGAAACCCCTGATCGCCGGAGATAACGTGCAGCAGTCGGCCATCGCTCATCTGCAGCTGATAGCGGCGGGAGTTAGAGGCGTTCAGCAGGCGCAGACGCACCCAGCCGCGCGAGACCTCTACGTACGGGCCCTGTACGCCATTAACCAGCAGCGTATCGCCGACGAAGCCGCCGCTGCCGGGCTCGCTGTATTCCGGCGTGCCGAAATTATCCAGCCGCTTGTCCTGAATAATGACCGGAAAATCATCCACGCCGTAGTGGTTAGGAATGGGCAGATTTTTGCTGACCTCGTCTTCCACCAGCCACATCCCCGCCAGGCCGTTGTAGACCTGTTTGGCCATATGGTTTGGCGTATTCGCCTGATACCACAGGGTGGAGGCGCTCTGGCGGATAGGCAGCACCGGCGCCCAGTCGGCGTTCGGCGACATCATCCGCGCCGCGCCGCCAATCAGCGGGCCGGGAACCTGCAGGCCGCGAATGGTCATGGCGACGTTTTCAGCCAGGCGGTTGCTGTAAATCAGCTTAACGTCATCGCCGTTCCACACGCGAATAGTCGGCCCAAGATAGCGACCGTTTACGCCCCACACCGACGCGCGGGTGCCCGGCGTAAATGACCAGTGCGCGCGCTGCAGGGTCAAAAACAGCGGCTGGCCGCGGCGGGATTCGAGCAGCGGAGGAACGGGCAGTGCTGGCTGTTGGCCGGCGGCATGTGCGTTCAGCGGCGCGGCTCCCGCGCACAGCGCTACGCCTGAAGCCTTAATAAACTGACGCCGACTGAGTGACATATTAACTCCATGAAATACTGATAAATCAAAAAGGGAATTCGTTTCCCGCTAGCACCAGGCTCGCGTTAGCCCGGCGTTTCCTGTTTATTTCATACCCGCGGCTTCACGTTCCGCTACTTCGCGATCCAGCTCTTCAATCTTCGCAGCCATCAGCTCGCGGCAGTGTTTCGCCAGCGCGCGAACGCCGTCTTTACCAAACTCGCTGGTATCAACCGGCGGTAGCATTTCAACAATCACCAGACCGTTTTTCAGGCGATTGAGATTAATTTTATTCGATGTATTGGAAACGCATACCGGAATAATCGGCACACCAGCGGCGATTGCCGCGTGAAAAGCACCGGTTTTAAACGGCAGCAGGCCACGGCCACGGCTGCGCGTTCCTTCCGGGAACATCCAAAAAGATATTTTGCGTTTTTTAAACGTATTCACCACCTGAGCGATCGTCCCGTGCGCCTTCGCCCGGTTATTACGATCGATCAGCAGGTTCCCCGTCAGCCAGTACAGCAGGCCAAAAAACGGAACCCACATCAGGCTCTTTTTACCCACGGTGACGGTTGGCGGCTGCACGATGTTTGCTGCCGTCACCATATCATAGTTGTTCTGGTGATTAGCGATGTATATCGCGTTGCCATAGCTTTCCGCATCGGCGGGCTTGCGCGTTTCCACCTTCAGACCGAATACCGGAGAGAGCCGACCAAAAAGATGGCCAAAGGTCGCCACGTGTTTCGGGTTACGCGGGCTGAATAAGCAGTAAATACAGCCAAATATGCAGACAAAAATACAGTAAATAACAACGATAATTAGTCGAAAAATAAATAGCATAGCTACCTCTAAAACCCAAACCGCAGAGAATAATACCCGTTATACCGCAGGCTGCTCGCGCGCAGGCTGCATTGTCCGACCCTTACGGGCCGCCGCTGGTATTAATCAGGATACAGATTCGCTGTTCGCCCGTTGAAGACGCCGGGAGCGACTGACGCCCCCGGGCTATCTTGAATGATTTTGCGTCTATTGTTAATCGCAACGGCCGAATAAACAACGGTTTGGCGGCAAATGTTAACATCCTCTTCCCTGCGGAGGAGGATGCCCATATTACTCTTCGCTATCGCCCGCCGAGGCGCGATGAGGCGAATCAATGTCCACACGATCGATTTTCTGCAGTCCACGCATCAGCGAACCGCGGCGACCGCGCTCGCCGGTGACTTTTTGCAGCTCTTCCGGACGCAGCTTGATCTTCCGTTTGCCGACGTGGATCGTCAGCGTACTCTGCGGCGGCAGCACAAACAGATGCGCCAGGCCATCCTGCCCGGAAGCGGCATCCGCAGACGGAATATTGATAATTTTATTGCCTTTGCCTTTCGACAGCTGCGGCAGATCGCTGACCGGGAACATCAGCATGCGTCCGGCAGAGGTGATAGCCAGCAGCATGTCGGACTCGTCTTCAATCACCAGCGGCGGCATCACCCGTGCATTTTCCGGCAGCGAGATTAGCGCCTTACCGGCACGGTTGCGCGCGACGAGGTCGTTGAAGGTGCAGACAAAGCCGTAGCCGGCGTCGGAGGCCATCAGCAGCTTCTGGTCGTCGCCTTCCATCAGCATATGTTCGACGCTGGCGCCCGGCGGCAGCGTAAGCTTGCCGGTAATCGGCTCGCCCTGGCCGCGGGCCGACGGCAGCGTAATCGGATCGATTGCGTAGCTGCGCCCGGTGGTATCAATAAACACCACCGGCTGATTGCTCTTGCCCTTCGACGATGCTTTCCAGCTGTCGCCGGCTTTATAGCTTAGCCCCTGAGCGTCAATGTCATGACCTTTGGCGCTGCGTACCCAGCCCATTTGCGACAGCACAATCGTCACCGGTTCAGACGGCAGCATATCGTGTTCGCTCATCGCCTTCGCTTCTTCACGCTCGCGCAGCGGCGAACGGCGGTCATCGCCAAACGTGTCGGCATCGGTCTGCAGCTCTTTCTTCAGCAGGTTATTCATCTTGCGCTCGGACGCCAGAATAGCCTGCAGATGATCGCGCTCTTTTTCCAGCTCGCCCTGCTCGCCGCGGATTTTCATCTCTTCCAGCTTGGCGAGATGACGCAGCTTCAGTTCGAGGATCGCTTCCGCCTGCGTTTCGCTGATGCCAAAGCGCGACATCAGGGCCGGCTTGGGCTCATCTTCGTGGCGGATGATTTCGATCACTTCATCGATGTTCAGGAACGCAACCAGCAAACCCTCAAGGATATGCAGGCGCTTGAGCACCTTCTCCAGACGATAGTTCAGGCGGCGACGGACGGTATCGCGACGGAAGGTGAGCCACTCCGTCAGGATCTCCAGCAGGTTTTTGACCGCCGGACGATTGTCCAGGCCAATCATATTCAGGTTGATGCGGTAGCTTTTTTCAAGATCGGTGGTCGCGAACAGATGGTTCATGACCTGATCCATATCCACGCGATTGGAGCGCGGAACGATCACCAGCCGGGTCGGGTTTTCGTGATCCGACTCGTCGCGCAGATCGTCAACCATCGGCAGCTTTTTATTGCGCATCTGCGCGGCGATTTGCTCCAGCACGCGGGCGCCGGAAACCTGGTGCGGCAGCGCGCTAATCACCACCGCGCCGTCCTCTTTTTTCCACACCGCGCGCATGCGTACCGAGCCGCGGCCGTTCTGATAGATTTTGCGGATCTCAGCGCGCGGGGTAATGATTTCAGCTTCGGTGGGGTAATCCGGTCCGTGAACGATATCCAGCAGCTCGTCGAGCGAAGTCTGCGGCTTTTCAATCAGGGTGATGGCCGCTTTGGCAACTTCGCGCAGGTTGTGCGGCGGAATATCGGTTGCCATCCCCACAGCGATACCGGTGGTGCCGTTGAGCAGAATATTCGGTAAACGCGCAGGCAGCATTTTCGGCTCCTGCATCGTACCGTCAAAGTTAGGCACCCAGTCAACGGTTCCCTGGCCCAGCTCGCCCAGCAGCAGCTCCGCATACTTTGACAGGCGGGATTCGGTATAACGCATCGCGGCGAAGGATTTGGGATCGTCCGGGGCGCCCCAGTTGCCTTGACCGTCCACCAGCGGGTAGCGGTAAGAGAACGGCTGCGCCATCAGCACCATCGCCTCATAGCAGGCGCTGTCGCCGTGCGGGTGATATTTACCCAGCACGTCACCGACGGTGCGGGCGGATTTTTTGAATTTAGCGGTGGCGTTCAGACCCAGCTCGGACATCGCATAAACGATGCGCCGCTGGACCGGTTTCAGGCCATCGCCAATGAACGGCAACGCCCTGTCCATGATGACGTACATGGAATAATTCAGGTAGGCGTTTTCCGTAAATTCATGCAGCGCAAGGCGCTCTGCCATATCGCTCATTAATCGTGAATCCTCAATCTGCGTACCGACCGTTCGGACGGCAAAACTACCCGCGATAATACCCTATCTAACGCCCTGAGTCACAGGGCGTTAGACCGGTTGAGGATTCTGCAATGGAGAGCGACGGCGGCGGCCCGCTCAGAGGCTTTACGGGCCGACTTTGCTTATCTGTTTCACGTCGATTTCCACCGAGTTCCAGTCTTTATCGACCTCACCCTGAATTTCCACCGTATCCTTCGGCGTCACGGTTACGCCATTCCAGCGTTTGTGGTCAATATCGACATTCACCGTGCCGGAGGCATCCTGGAATTTATAAAGATCGTCGGAGATGCGCTCAACAATTTTACCGCGCAGGGTCACCCAGGTGTCGTCACGCAGGGATTTGGCATTCTCTACCGTCGTCACGCTGCCGTTCGGGCCCACAAAGCCGCCTTTTTGCGCGGTTGTCTGGCTGGTTTGCGCGGCGCCAGGGCCGGAAAAACCACCCTGCTCGGCGGCCAGCACCGGCATAGAAACTAAAGCAACGATTGCGGTAATTGCGGCGATTTTCTTCATGATGTGTTCTCCCTTGATGTTGATATCGCCACCATTAAAGCTGGCAAAACTTAACAACTTCTTAAGCGGGAAAAAGAAATTTTATTGCTGTACAGAGGGCGCCGCAACGCGTTTTACTGCGCGTATATCCGCGAGCCACAGGAGCAGGCCAATGCGTATTTTACTGGTGGAAGACGACAAACTCATCGGCGACGGCATCAAGGCCGGGCTGAGTAAAATGGGCTTCAGCATCGACTGGTTCACGCGCGGCGAAGAGGGAAAAGCCGCGCTCTACGCCGCTCCCTATGACGCGGTCATCCTCGATCTGACGCTGCCCGGCATCGACGGTCTCGATATCCTGCGCGAATGGCGCGATAAAGGTCACCACGAGCCGGTGCTGATCCTCACCGCGCGCGATGCGCTCAGCCAGCGGGTTGAGGGGCTTCGGCTCGGCGCCGATGACTATCTGTGTAAGCCTTTCGCGCTTATTGAGGTTGCCGCCCGCCTGGAGGCGCTGATGCGTCGCGCCCACGGCCAGAGCAGCAGCGAGCTGCGCCACGGAAACGTCACCCTCGACCCCGGCCACCTGACGGTCACTCTGGCTGGGGAGCCTCTGGCGCTGAAGCCCAAAGAGTTCGCCCTGCTCGAACTGCTGATGCGTAACGCCGGGCGCGTGCTGCCGCGCAAGCTCATTGAAGAAAAGCTCTATAGCTGGGACGGCGATGTCTCCAGCAACGCCGTGGAGGTCCACGTACACCATCTGCGCCGCAAGCTCGGCAGCGAGTTTATCCGCACCGTCCACGGCATTGGCTACACCCTGGGGGACGCATGAAGCGGCTGGGTCGGCTAAGCCTGCGCGTTCGCCTGACGCTGCTTTTTTTCCTGCTCACCAGCCTGGCCTGGGGAAGCGCCTCGTTTATTGCCTGGCAGCAGACCACCCACAAGCTGGATAAGCTGTTTGATACTCAGCAGCTGCTGTTTGCCCGCCGTCTGAGCGCGATGAATTTCGACGAGCTGCATACCTCTCCCCCGCAGGTGCGGGCGAAAAAGAAGGTCAGGCATGGCCACCTTGACGACGACGCGCTGGCATTCGCCATTTTCACCACCGACGGCAACATGGTGCTGCACGATAGCGAAAACGGGCAGGATATTCCGTGGGATAACCGACGAGAAGGCTTCAGCGACGGCTACCTGCATAACGATGATGATGAGTGGCGCTTTCTTCAGCTCACCACCGCCGACGGCCGCTACCGCATTGTCGTCGGCCAGGAGTGGGACTATCGCCGGGAGATGGCGCTGGATATCGTCACCTCGCAGCTCACCCCCTGGCTGGTTGCGCTGCCGCTGATGTTTCTGCTGCTGATTGTCCTGCTCAGCCGGGAGCTGGCGCCGCTCAAACGGCTCGCCCGCACCCTGCGCCTGCGCGCGCCGGATTCAGCGGAATCACTTAACGTCGATAGCATCCCCAGCGAAGTCCGTCCGCTGGTCGATGCGCTGAATCAGCTGTTTGCCCGTACCCACGACGCCATGATCCGCGAGCGCCGCTTTACCTCCGACGCCGCCCACGAGCTGCGTAGCCCGCTGGCGGCGCTGAAGGTGCAAACCGAGGTGGCCCAGCTGTCGATGGACGACCCGCAGGGACGTGAAAAGGCGCTGGCGCAGCTGCACGTCGGGATCGATCGCGCAACCCGGTTGGTCGATCAGCTGCTGACGCTGTCGCGCCTCGACTCCCTGGCCGCGCTCGAAGACGTGGATAGCATCGCCATCGACGAGCTGCTGCAGTCAGCGGTGATGGAGATGTACCATGCGGCGCAGCAGGCGGGCATCGAGCTCCGTCTGCATCCGCATGCCGCTAAGTTGACGCGCGTTGGTCAGCCGCTGCTGCTTGGCCTGCTGGTACGCAATCTGCTGGATAACGCCGTACGCTACAGCCCGCACGGAAGCCGGGTGGATATCATTCTCGACGCCCGCGGGTTTCGCGTTTGCGATAATGGTCCGGGTATCAGCCCCGAAGCGCTGGCGCGTATCGGCGAGCGCTTTTATCGCCCTCCCGGCCAGGATGAGCCGGGCAGCGGGCTGGGGCTGTCTATCGTCCGGCGCATTGCCGCCCTGCACGGCATGACCGTCACCTTCCGTAACGCCCCCGACGGCGGCTTTGAAGCGCGGGTCGGCTGGTAGCGGGATTATTGCGAAAAAAGCAAAAGACTTTGCACATTTTGCTCATTTTACCGCCCCGCCATGCGGGGTAAAATAGTCGACAAAATTGAAACGCCAGGGATAAAAAATGAGCAACATTCTGATTATCAACGGGGCGAAAAAATTCGCCCACTCTAACGGCCAGCTGAACGACACCCTGACCGAGGTCGCGGAAGGTTATCTGCGCGACGCCGGGCATGATGTTAAAATCGTCCGCGCCGAAAGCGAATACGACGTTAAAGCAGAAGTACAAAATTTCCTCTGGGCCGACGTTATTATCTGGCAAATGCCGGGCTGGTGGATGGGCGCGCCCTGGACCGTGAAAAAATATATCGATGATGTCTTCACCGAAGGCCACGGCTCGCTGTACGCCAGCGACGGCCGCACCCGCTCCGATGCCAGCAAAAAATATGGCTCAGGCGGTTTAATTCAGGGCAAGCGCTACATGCTCTCCCTGACCTGGAACGCCCCGATGGACGCCTTTACCGATGAGGAACAGTTCTTCCACGGCGTCGGCGTTGACGGCGTTTACCTGCCGTTCCACAAGGCCAATCAGTTCCTCGGCATGACCGCCCTGCCGACATTTATCGCTAACGACGTGATTAAAATGCCTGATGTTCCGCATTACATCGCAGAATATCGCAAGCATCTGGCGCAGATTTTTGGTTAACTAAAGGTCTACATACAGAAGGAGTTGAGTACATCATGTTGACAGTGATTGCAGAAATTCGCACCCGCCCTGGCCAGCGCCATCGCCAGGCCGTGCTCGATCAGTTCGCGAAAATTATTCCGACGGTTTTACAAGAAGAGGGCTGCCACGGCTATGCCCCGCTGGTCGACCACGCCGCTGGCGTAAGTTTTCAGACTACCTCGCCTGACTCTATCGTCATGGTTGAGCAGTGGGAAAGCGTGGCGCATCTCGAAGCGCACCTGCAAACCCCGCATATGAAAGCGTATGGCGAAGCGGTGAAGGGCGACGTGCTGGAAACCAGCATTCGCATCCTGAAGCCGGGCGTTTAAGCAAATACGTAAACGAGCGGGCCTGCGGTATCAGGCCAGCAAAAAGGGAGCCAATGGCTCCCTTTTTTGTCCCGGTCGGTCGGCTCAGGCTTCAATATCCGCCATGTCGCCTTTTTCCTGCAGCCAGTTGCGGCGATCTTCCGAGCGCTTCTTGGCTAACAGCATATCCATCATCGCGTTGGTCTGCTGCTCGTCCTCATCGCTGATAATCAGCTGAACCAGACGGCGGGTATTGGGGTCAAGCGTGGTTTCACGCAGCTGCATCGGGTTCATTTCACCCAGCCCTTTAAAGCGCTGAACGTTCGGCTTACCCTTCTTGCGCTTGAGCTGCTCAAGCACTCCGGCTTTCTCTTCTTCAGTCAGCGCGTAGTAAACCTCTTTGCCGAGGTCAATACGGTACAGAGGCGGCAACGCCACGTGGACGTGCCCATGTTTAACCAGCGCGCGGAAGTGCTTAACGAACAGCGCGCAGAGCAGCGTGGCGATGTGCAGGCCATCGGAGTCCGCATCCGCGAGGATACAGATCTTGCCATAGCGCAGCTGGCTCAAATCATCGCTATCCGGATCGATACCGATCGCCACCGAAATATCGTGCACCTCCTGCGAGGCCAGCACTTCATCCGAAGAGACCTCCCAGGTATTGAGGATCTTGCCCTTCAGCGGCATGATCGCCTGATACTCACGGTCGCGCGCCTGCTTGGCAGAACCGCCCGCCGAGTCCCCTTCCACGAGGAACAGCTCGGTACGGTTGAGGTCCTGAGCGGTACAGTCCGCCAGCTTACCCGGCAGCGCAGGGCCGCTGGTCAGCTTCTTACGCACCACCTTCTTGGCCGCGCGCATCCGGCGCTGGGCGCTGGAAATCGCCATTTCGGCCAGCAGCTCTGCGGCCTGGACGTTCTGGTTCAGCCACAGGCTGAAGGCGTCTTTTACCACGCCGGAAACGAAGGCCGCGCACTGGCGCGAGGAGAGGCGCTCTTTGGTCTGGCCGGCGAACTGCGGATCCTGCATTTTTACCGACAGCACGTAGGCGCAGCGATCCCAGATATCCTCCGCCGAGAGCTTGACGCCGCGCGGCAGAATATTGCGATATTCGCAGAACTCGCGCATGGCCTCCAGCAGACCCTGGCGCAGGCCGTTAACGTGCGTCCCGCCCTGCATGGTCGGGATCAGGTTAACGTAGCTTTCGGTTAACAGTTCGCCGCCTTCCGGCAGCCACAGCAGCGCCCAGTCGACCGCTTCGGTTTCACCGGAGAAGTTGCCGACAAACGGCTGTTCCGGCAGCAGCGGCAGGCCGTTCACCGCTTCGCGCAGATAGTCCGTCAGGCCATCTTCATAGCACCAGCGCTGCTCGCTGCTGTTCACCAGGTCACGGAAGACGATCTCCACGCCGGGGCACAGTACGGCTTTGGCTTTGAGCAAATGGGTCAGGCGCGATACGGAGAAGCGCGGGCTATCGAAGAAGCTTTCATCCGGCCAGAAGTGCACGCTGGTACCGGTGTTACGCTTACCGCAGGTGCCGGTGACGTGCAGCTCTTCAACCTTATCGCCGTTCTCAAACGCAATGCTGTAGACCTGGCCGTCGCGACGTACGTTAACCTCAACGCGCTTCGACAGGGCGTTAACCACCGAAATCCCCACCCCATGCAGGCCACCGGAGAACTGGTAGTTCTTGCCTGAAAATTTGCCGCCCGCGTGCAGCCGACACATGATCAGCTCAACCGCCGGAACCCCTTCTTCAGGATGGATATCGACCGGCATTCCTCGCCCGTCGTCGATAACTTCCAGCGATTGATCGGCATGAAGAATGACTTCCACGCGTTTAGCGTGGCCGCCCAGTGCTTCATCCACACTGTTATCAATAACTTCCTGACCAAGATGGTTAGGACGTGTCGTGTCGGTGTACATCCCCGGGCGGCGGCGAACCGGCTCTAGCCCGGTGAGTACCTCAATGGCATCAGCGTTGTATGAAGATTGCGTCATGGTGTGTATTCGTAGGTAGTCCAGGAATGCTTAGCGCAGGCCCAGAAAATCGATAATCTGAGTGAAATGATCTTCAAAGCCGACAAATGCATGATTGCCGCCCTCCTCTACCGTCTGCCGACATGAGGCGTAGTAGCCAACGGCCTGGCGATAATCCAGCACTTCATCGCCCGTTTGCTGTAACAGCCAGAGTAAATCAGGCGATTCCAGCGGGTCGATTTGCATGACTTTGAGATCGTAAATATGGCGAGACTCTAGCACATATTGCTGCCCCGTGTACGGATTCTCATTGAGGCCGAGGAAATTGTTCAGCAGCTCAAACGGGCGCACAGCCGGGTTTACAACTACCGTCGGCAGCATAAAACACTGCGAGAGCCAGGTTGCGTAGTAGCCTCCCAGCGAGGAGCCCACGACGCCCAGCGGTTCTCCGCCATGTTCGAGAACAATCGCTTCCAGCAGCTCCGCCGCTTCAGCAGGGTAAACCGGCAGCTCCGGCACCACCATGTTAATTTCAGGATAATTTTGCGCCAGCCACGCCTTCAGCGCCGTCGCTTTAGCCGATCGCGGAGAGCTGTTAAATCCGTGCAGATAGAGGAGCGTAGCCATCAGTATCCTTCAGAAGCGATATCCGGGTGAAATTTCACGCCGCTAAGGCGGCAGACCTCGGTCGTCAGGGTGCCGTCGGGATACAGATCCAGCCAGCGCCAGCCGGGAGAAACGGTATCCAGCGTAAAGTTGTCGCAGTGCGGCTTAAACTGCACGCAGGTCGATGGCGTGGCCATCATGCGTCGCCCGCTCCAGTTGAGATCCAGCTCCTGGTGAATATGACCGCACAGCAGATGCCTGACCCGAGGAAAAGCGGCTAACGCGCGATCGAGCGCCCCGGCATTGCGCAGGCTATGCTGATCCAGCCAGCTACAGCCCGAGGCGAGAGGATGATGGTGTAACAGCAGCAGCGTATAGCGTTCAGGTTCTGCCGCGAGCTTCTGCTCAAGCCACTCCAGCTGAAAATCGCTCAACTCACCGTGGGGAACGCCGAATACCTGGCTGTCCAGCAGCAGTACTTGCCAGTGGTCGCCGAGCAGAACGCGTTTAGCGGGGGAAATGCCTGATTCCTGCAGCGTGCTGTACATTGCCGGCTGAAAATCATGATTCCCCGGCAGCCAGACGCAGGGCGCAGAAAAACTCGCGATACCCTCAGCGAAGTGCTGATAGGCCGCGGCCGAGTGGTCCTGTGCCAGATCGCCTGTCGCGACAATCAGATCGCACTGGCGCTGTGAGGCGTGGATGGCATCCAGCACAGCCTGATAGCTTTCCCAGGTATTGATGCCTAACAGCGTTTCATGTTTTTCAGCAAACAGGTGAGTATCAGTAATTTGTAATATCCTGACTCTGGCCTCACCAGCCAAAGGAAGGTTTAACAGGCTTTCCAAATGGTGTCCTTAGGTTTCACGACGCTAACAAACCGGAATCGCCATCGCTCCATGTGCTAAACAGTATCTCAGCCAGTCGGCTAAGAACTGGTTAATTTGATGCTTTTCGTCGCGTTGATGCAACTTTTTATTAGGATAATCATACCGCGCTTTGAAGCGAAAAATCTGCTGACTCGAACACACTTCGGCCACCATCGCGTCATGATACAGGCGTACCGTCATGGATGGTAAACTCCAGTAGCTTACCGCCGGAGCCGTTTGCTCAATCGACACCAGTGTAGTGTAGCGGGTCGATTCAACGATAGTTAGCCGGTATTGCGCACTGCCCACCTGGTAGCCCGCCATATCGCCCACTGCATCGGTTCGAGGCAGCAGGCGGCGCAACTGGGCAAAATTGGTTTCACACAGGCGCATCATTTCCGGGAAGTCAGGTGTATAACGCTTCATTTTAGCCACTCATTACGTAAATTTTGATAGTGCAGCTGCAGCCATTGCAGCGCGATGACAGAAGCTGCGTTGTCGATCTTCCCTTCTTCTACCCACTGATAAGCCTGCTCCCTGCTTACCACATGAACCCGAATATCCTCATTTTCATCCGCCAGGCCGTGGATGCCTTTTGCCGTCGTCGCATCGACCTCCCCCACCAGAATCGACAGCCTCTCGCTGGTGCCGCCGGGGCTCGCCAGATAGCTCAGCACCGGCTTTGTTCGTCCGACTTCAAGGCCCGCCTCTTCTACCGCTTCACGCCGGGCGACGTCCTCAGGCGTTTCGCCTTCTTCAATCATGCCGGCAACCATTTCGAGCAGCCACGGGCTCTCGCTGGTATCATAGGCGGCAATGCGAATCTGCTCGATCAGCACAACTTCATCACGTATCGGGTCAAAGGGTAGCAAGACGGCGGCATGCCCGCGCTCAAAAATTTCGCGCGTCACTTCGCCGCTCATCCCGCCGTTAAACAGACGGTGGCGAAAGCGGTATAAATCCAGCGAAAAAAAACCACGATAAAGCGTTTCGCGTGCAATAATTTCTACATCGTTTTTAGCGAAGGTAATTCCCTGCTTGTTGGGCTTGCTCATTGTCGGTGTCCTGCGAATTCGAAAGTAGGGATTTATAAGCCGTTTGGCTACCGTTTTACAGTCCGTATGTTAGATTGGTGCAAATTACCGCCGGATGGCACGTAACGCCAACTTTTTACGGCGACAGACTCTATACAATCAGCAGATATATTTAGATTTTGGGCAGCGCTTTATGCTTCACAACAAGGAATGCAAATGAAGAAATTTTTCCCCATCCTTATCGGCCTGGGCCTGACTGGCTTCAGCGCCATAAGCCAGGCAGAAAACCTGATGCAGGTTTATCAGCAGGCGCGCATCAGCAACCCTGACCTGCGTAAATCAGCAGCCGATCGTGATGCTGCATTCGAAAAGATCAACGAAGCACGTAGCCCGTTACTGCCTCAGCTCGGTCTGGGTGCAGATTATACTTATACCAACGGCTATCGCGACAGCAACGGCATTAACTCTAACGTCACCAGCGGGTCGCTGCAGTTAACGCAAACGCTGTTCGATATGTCGAAATGGCGCGCCCTGACGCTGCAGGAAAAAACGGCTGGTATTCAGGACGTCACCTATCAGACTGACCAGCAGACGCTGATCCTGAACACCGCTACGGCCTACTTTAACGTGCTGAGCGCCATCGATACGCTCTCCTATACCGAAGCGCAGAAACAGGCGATCTATCGTCAGTTGGATCAGACCACTCAGCGTTTTAACGTGGGCCTGGTTGCCATTACCGACGTGCAGAACGCCCGTTCCCAGTACGACTCCGTGCTGGCGAACGAAGTCACCGCACGTAACAACCTCGATAATGCGGTTGAAGCGCTGCGTCAGGTGACCGGCAACTACTATCCGCAGCTGTCGTCGCTGAACGTTGACGGCTTCAAAACCAACAAGCCGGAAACGGTTAACGCGCTGCTGAAGGAAGCGGAAAACCGCAACCTGTCGCTGCTGCAGGCTCGTCTGAACCAGGATCTGGCGCGTGAGCAAATTCGCCAGGCGCAGGACGGCCACATGCCGACTCTGGATTTAACCGCCTCCACAGGTGTCTCCAACACCTCTTATAGCGGTTCAAAAACCCATAACAGCAACCAGTATAACGACAACGACGCGGGCCAGAACAAAATCGGCCTGAGCTTCTCGCTGCCGCTGTATCAGGGCGGGATGGTTAACTCGCAGGTGAAACAGGCGCAGTACAACTTCGTCGGCGCCAGCGAGCAGCTGGAAAGCTCGCACCGCACCGTGGTGCAGACCGTTCGTTCTTCCTTTAATAACATCAACGCCTCAATCAGCAGCATCAATGCCTACAAACAGGCCGTGGTCTCTGCCCAGAGCTCCCTTGATGCGATGGAAGCCGGCTATTCCGTTGGTACGCGTACCATCGTTGATGTGCTGGATGCGACAACTACGCTGTATAACGCCAAGCAGCAGCTCTCCAGCGCGCGTTATAACTACCTGATTAACCAGCTGAACATCAAGTCCGCGCTCGGTACCCTGAATGAGCAGGATCTGGTTGCGTTGAACAATACGCTGGGCAAACCTGTCGCGACCTCACCGGATAGCGTTGCGCCGGAAACCCCGCAGCAGGACGCCAGCGCCGACGGCTACGGCAACAGCGCAGCGCCAGCGGCTAAACCGGCGGCAGCTCACACCACGAAAACCAGCGGCGCGAATCCTTTCCGCCAATAATCTTCGTTGCGTCATAGCGCTTCGCTTAACGGATTGCGTTAAGCGGAGCGCTAAACGTAAGGCAACGTAAAGATCCCCTCCTTTCAGTCCCTATTCGCTTCATTTTCCACCACTCATCCTCTATCCTGAGCGTTAACAAACCGCCATACCACTGGGTCCAGGAAGACAAAAATGAAACGGACAAAAAATATTAATCATGCCTCGTTCCGCAAAAGCTGGAGCGCACGCCATCTGACGCCGGTCGCTCTTGCCGTGACGGCCGTCTTTATGCTCGCCGGCTGCGAAAAAACCGACGAGACGGTTTCTCTGTATCAAAATGCCGATGACTGCTCTGCAGCCAACCCTGGCAAAGGCGCAGAGTGCACAACCGCCTTTAATAACGCGACCAAAGAAGCCGAACGTACCGCGCCAAAATACGCCACGCGTGAAGATTGCGTGGCGGAGTTCGGTGAAGGCCAGTGCCAGCAAACGCCGGCTCAGGCAGGCGTAGCGCCGGAAAACCAGGCTCAGGCGCAAAGCAGCGGCAGCTTCTGGATGCCGCTGATGGCCGGCTACATGATGGGCCGCATGATGGGCGGCGGCATGGGCGCACAGCAGCCGCTGTTCAGCTCGAAAAACCCGGCCAGCCCGGCCTATGGTCAGTACACCGATGCCGGCGGCAAGAGCTACGGCGCCGCGCAGCCTGGCCGTACGATGAACGTACCGAAGACGGCCATGGCGCCAAAACCAGCGACCACCAGCACCGTGACCCGCGGCGGCTTCGGCGAGTCGGTGGCGAAACAGTCCGCCATGCAGCGTAGCGCCGCTGGTACCACCTCATCCAAACGCTCAATGGGCGGCTAACACTCATGGAAAGAATCAGCATCACGGAGCGCCCGGACTGGCGCGAAAAGGCGAATGAATATGGCTTTAGCTTTCATACCATGTACGGCGAGCCGTACTGGAGCGAAGAGGCCTATTACAAGCTGACCTTGGCGCAGGTTGAGAAGCTGGAGGACGTTACCGCCGAGCTGCATCAGATGTGCCTGCAGGCGGTAGAAACCGTGATCGGCAGCGATGAGCTGATGGCCAAATTCCGTATCCCCAAACACACCTGGGGCTTCGTGCGCCAGTCGTGGAAAACCAACCAGCCGTCGCTCTATTCGCGCCTCGACCTGGCGTGGGACGGCGTTGGGGAACCAAAGCTGCTGGAGAACAACGCCGATACGCCAACCTCGCTGTATGAGGCGGCCTTCTTTCAGTGGATTTGGCTGGAAGATCAGCTCAACGCCGGCCAGCTGCCGGCAGGCAGCGACCAGTTCAACAGCCTGCAGGAAAAGCTGATTGAGCGCTTTACCGAGCTTCGCGAACAGTTTGGCTTCCAGCTGCTGCACATGGCGTGCTGCCGCGATACCGAAGAGGATCGCGGTACCGTACAGTATCTGCAGGACTGCGCTGCCGAAGCCGGTGTCGCTACCGAATTCCTCTATATCGAAGATATCGGTCTGGGCGAAAAAGGCCAGTTTACCGATGTTCAGGATCAGGTTATCGGCAATCTGTTCAAGCTTTATCCGTGGGAGTATATGCTGCGCGAGGTGTTCTCCACCAAGCTGGAAGACGCCGGCGTACGCTGGCTTGAGCCGGCATGGAAGAGCATTATCTCCAACAAGGCGCTGCTGCCGCTGCTGTGGAAGATGTTCCCGAACCACCCTAACCTGCTGGCATCCTGGTTCAGCGAAGACGCGCATCCCGAAATGGAGAAGTACGTCATCAAGCCGATTTTCTCCCGCGAAGGCGCAAACGTGTCGATTGTTGAAAACGGCAAGGTGGTGGAAGCGGTAGAAGGCCCGTACGGCGAAGAAGGTACCATCGTGCAGGAGTTCTATCCGCTACCGAAGTTTGGCGATAGCTATACGCTGATCGGCAGCTGGCTGATCAACGATAAGCCAGCCGGGATCGGCGTTCGTGAAGATCGGGCGCTGATCACCCAGGATCTTTCACGTTTCTATCCGCACATTTTCGTCGAGTAGTATCCCGCCCCGGCAGCACTGCGCCTGCCGGGGCATCTCCATTTCCCCGCTACGCGCCGACAAGCACTGACAGCATGCTTAACGACCCCATTTCCATTCCTTCTACCGGCACGGAAATCGGCTCTTCGCCGTCCCAGGCGCCCAGCACGTACAGCAGCGGCAGGAAGTGTTCCGCCGTCGGGTTTGAGAGCGACCCGCCCTCATGCGCCAGATAGTTCACCAGCGGATGTTCCTCAGCCGGCCCTTTCCAGGTCAGATTCGTTTTCACATACTCATTAAACGACTCCGCCCAGGGATACGGCGTGCTTTCGCCATGCCAGCGCGCCGTGCGCAGGTTATGCACCACGTTACCGCTCGCTATCAGCATAATGCCTTCATCGCGAAGCGCCGCCAGCCTGCGCCCCATCTCCAGATGCCAGACCGCCGGCTTGCTGCTGTCGATGCTCAGCTGCACCATCGGAATATCGGCATCAGGGTACATTTTGATTAGCACACCCCACGAACCGTGGTCGAAGCCCCAGGCTTCTTTATCCAGCGTCACCGGTACGGGCGCCAGCAGCTCAACCAGGCGCTGCGCCAGCTCAGGGGAACCGGGGGCCGGATAGTGCGTATCGTACAGCGCCTGCGGGAAGCCGCCAAAATCGTGGATCGTTTTCGGAGCTTCCATTGCCGTGACGCCGGTACCGCGCGTAAACCAGTGTGCGGAGACCACCACAATCGCCCGCGGACGCGGCAGCGTTTCGCCCAGATGCCGCCAGGCGCGAGTATAGATGTTATCTTCCAGCACGTTCATCGGGCTGCCGTGGCCTAAAAACAACGCTGGCATTCGGGTAAGGGACATGATGATATCCTTGAGTAGAGGAGATTTGATGCCTTCACATTACGCGTTTTTGCATCAGGATAAACTCAGATAAGCGTGATGATCATCATCAGAAAATTTGAATGTAAGTCGCGGTAAAGGACTCATTTCCCTCTCGCTGCCGTCAGACAATATGGATATTATGAATGATAATCATTATCAAAGGAGCTGAGTGATGTCATCCCCCCTAATATTGACGCTGCTGGCCGGCAGCGCGACCTTTATCGGCGCGATTTTCGGCGTATTGGGCCAGAAACCTTCCAACCGCCTGCTGGGTTTTTCTCTGGGTTTCGCCGCCGGGATCATGCTGCTTATCTCGCTGATGGAGATGCTGCCCGCCGCGCTGAACGCCGAGGGAATGTCGGCGCTGCTCGGTTACGGCATGTTTGTTATCGGCCTGCTGGGCTATTTTGCGCTGGACCATATGCTGCCGCACGCCCATCCGCAGGATCTGATGTCACCCGGCGTCCCCCGCCCGCGCAATCTGCGCCGCGCCGCAATTCTGCTGACGCTCGGTATCAGCCTGCACAACTTCCCGGAAGGCATCGCCACCTTCGTGACGGCCAGCAACAACCTGGAGCTGGGCATAGGCGTCGCGCTGGCCGTCGCGCTGCATAACATTCCCGAAGGGCTGGCGGTGGCGGGCCCGGTGTATGCCGCGACGGGCTCACGCCGCAAGGCGGTATTCTGGGCCGGGCTATCCGGAATGGCCGAGATCCTCGGCGGCCTGCTGGCCTGGCTGATCCTCGGCAGTCTGGTATCGCCGGTGGTGATGGGCGCCATTATGGCGGCCGTCGCCGGGATTATGGTGGCGCTGTCGGTTGATGAGCTCATGCCGCTGGCAAAAGAGATCGATCCGCAAAGCAACCCAAGCTATGGCGTGCTGTGCGGTATGTCGGTGATGGGATTTAGCCTCGTGGCTTTGCAGGCGATGGGGATTGGCTAACGCCAAAAACAACAAAGCCCACGATTACGTGGGCTTTGGGATGCAGCGAAGCCGGATCAGCTGGCTTTACGCTCGTGCTCGCGGCGATAGGCCACCAGATCTTCAATGGTGACCACGGCCATATTGTGCTGCTGAGCAAATTCGATGCACTGCGGCGCGCGGGCCATAGAGCCATCGTCGTTAGTCAGCTCACACAGAACCCCAGCCGGCTTGAAGCCTGCGAGCGTCACCAGATCGATAGTGGCTTCGGTGTGGCCGCCGCGGGTCAACACGCCGCCCGCCTGAGCGCGCAGCGGGAATACGTGGCCAGGACGATTCAGGTCGGATGGTTTTGCGCCATCGGCAATCGCAGCACGTACGGTGGTGACGCGGTCGGCCGCAGAGACGCCCGTAGTGACGCCAGCGGCGGCTTCGATGGTCACGGTGAAGCCGGTGCCGTAGGCGCTGGTGTTATTTTCCACCATCATCGGCAGGTCAAGCTGCTTGCGGCGTTCATCGGTCAGGCACAGGCAAACAATACCGCTGCCGTGGCGAATGGTCAGCGCCATCTGCTCAACGGTCATGGTTTCGGCGGCGAAAATCATATCGCCTTCATTTTCACGGTCTTCATCATCCAGCACCATCACACCGCGGCCTTCGCGCAGTGCATTTAAAGCGTGTTCCACACGTTCAAAAGCGGTACCAAAAGAGGAAAGGAGCGTCTGATTCATGGTAAAAAAACCTCATTAAAATTATGGTTACCAGAATCAGGGCAGTCTTAGGAGTGCCGGTTAAGCGGCAAAAGTCAACGCAAGCGGATGCAATCCGACTGAGCCGTTACTCTCTCCCATCCGGACTCTAACCGTCGGCCCCGGAATTACACCGGATCTGCTGACCTTTCTGCTTTCGCAAAAAGCGCTCGCGGGCTTTCAACGCTATGGTTGATTTACCGCCGGTGGGGAATTTCGCCCCGCCCTGAGAATAAGCGAGATAACTATAACGCTATTGATTATCCTCGGCAATGCATAAGCTTCAAACATTTCTGGTTTATAGGCGGCGCCGATCGCACTACAATGGACGGTAAATCGACCAGAGCAGGAAACCACCATGATTGACCCGAAAAAAATTGAACAGATCGCCCGCCAGGTCCATGAATCGATGCCGAAAGGCCTTCGTGATCTTGGGGAAGACGTGGAGAAAAAGATCCGTCAGGTGCTCCAGTCGCAGCTGACCCGCCTGGATCTGGTAGGCCGTGAAGAGTTTGACGTGCAGACTCAGGTGCTGCTGCGCACCCGCGAAAAGCTGGCTTTACTCGAACAGCGCATTAGCGATCTGGAAAGCCGTTCGGCAACGCCGAGCGTCGAAGAGAAGCAGTAAAAAATAACGGGCCATCAGGCCCGTTGTTGTATCAGTGCTCCAGCTCTCGCGCCGGCGCCTCTGCCTGGCTGACCTGACGACAGTAGAGCTCATACCGCTGGCAAAACCATTCACGATGATCCTCATCCATATTGCCGACAATTGCCTCAAGATCAACGACGTGGCCTTGCGCGCGCATTCTGGCAAAGCTCAGTGCCAGAAAATCGAAATTATTCATTGAATACAGGTCGTTATGGTTCATCCGCATACTCCTTCAGCCGTTGGTGTTCTGATTGGTCATATGCTTTACTGACTTCAGTATTTATCCTTACGTTAACTTTTTTTGCGCGAAAAATGCGCAAAATAAGAACAATTATTGCGCTGAATCATTTCCGTCATCAATTAAATAAAAAAAGCCCGCGATCGGACGATCGCAGGCCTCTCCAGCATGACTTTCTCGCTACCTTCCCGACCGCGTCGTGCTTACCAGGACGATGATCGAGCCGCCGCTTAGCAGGAAAACATTACTTCCCGCTATCTTTCTGGATCTTTTTGATGATGTTAGTGGTCGAACAGCCATCTTCAAAATTCAGCACCAGTACCTCACCGCCGTTTGCCCAGACCTCTTCGCTTCCGGCAATCTGTTCTGGCTTATAGTCACCGCCTTTCACCAGCAGATCCGGCAGGATCCCGGCGATCAGGCGCTGCGGCGTGTCCTCTTCGAAAGAGACCACCCAGTCAACGGCCTCCAGCGCGCCCAGGACGATCATCCGCTGCTCAAGCGGGTTCACCGGACGGGACTCTCCTTTCAGACGTTTTGTCGACGCATCGCTGTTAACCGCAACAATCAGGCGATCGCCCAGCTTGCGCGCGTTTGCCAGATACGAAACGTGGCCAGCGTGCAAAATGTCAAACACGCCGTTGGTCATCACCACTTTCTCACCGCGCTTACGCGCCGCGGCAACCGCCTGCTTGAGCTCTTCTTCATTCATCACGCCAAAACCGGTCTCTGCGCGCCCGCGGACCGCGTTTTCCAGCTCGATCGGTGAAACGGTTGAGGTGCCCAGCTTGCCGACGACCACGCCGGCCGCCGCGTTGGCGAAATAGCACGCCTCTTCCAGCGTATTGCCTGAGGCAAGCGTCGCCGCCAGTACGCCAATAACCGTATCACCGGCGCCGGTGACGTCATACACTTCCTGCGCCTGGGTTGGCATATGCAGCGGCGGTCTGCCCGGCTGCAGCAGCGTCATGCCCTGCTCGGAGCGGGTCACCAGCAGCGCGGACAGTTCAAAATCAGCAATAATCTTCAGGCCGCGCTCAACGATTTCCGCTTCGTCCTTACATTTCCCCGCCACCGCTTCAAATTCAGAGAGGTTCGGGGTCAGCAGCGTGGCGCCGCGATAGCGCTCGAAATCGGTGCCTTTCGGGTCGATCAGCACCGGGACGCCCGCATCCCGCGCCAGCTTAATCATCGTCTGCACGCTGGCCAGAGCGCCTTTCGCATAGTCAGACAGGACCAGCGCCCCGATAGAACCCAGCGCCTGCTGAATACGTTCGTGCATGGGCTGCGGATCGACGCCGGAAAAGCCCTCTTCAAAATCAAGACGGATCAGCTGCTGGTTGCGTGACAGCACGCGCAGCTTGGTGATGGTCGGGTGCGTCGGCACCGAAACGAAGTCGCACTTCACGTTGACGTCGGCCAGCGCTTTACTCAGCGCGCGGGCGGCATCGTCAATCCCGGTCAGGCCAACCAGCCGCGAGGTCGCACCGAGCGACGCGATATTCATCGCAACGTTTGCCGCGCCGCCGGGACGTTCTTCGATATTTTCCACTTTCACCACCGGCACCGGGGCTTCAGGGGAAATACGGCTGGTGGGACCATACCAGTAGCGGTCCAGCATCACATCGCCAACCACCAACACTCCTGCTCGTTCAAACTCCGGCAGCGTTACTTTCATTACTCTCTCCTGCGAGATGCAAACTTTGCGCGCGATAATAGCACACCCGGTTTTTTAGTTAAGCCATCAACCACTTCTGCCAGCTGGCGCTGACCTGCTCACGTTCATGAGCAAAGGCCTCCGGCGCGACGTTTCCCGGCTGCTCCTGCAGCGCCAGATGGTGCAGCGCATCGCGCAGCGTGGTGTAAGCATGGGTCAACGCCCGAGCCTCTTCTTCATCCATAATGTCGTTCTGCGCCAGCAGCTCCAGAATGCGCACATTATCAGACCAGCGCGTCAGCTTCGGCTTGTCGTGGGCATAGCGTAAGACCAGGTACTGGGTGATAAATTCAATATCGGTGATCCCGCCGGCATCGGCTTTAATATCAAAGCGATCGCGCTGCTTATTGCCAAGATGGGCGCGCATTTTCTCACGCATTTCCCGCACCTCCGTCTGCAGCGTCGCCCCCTCGCGCTGGCGGGTGAGGATAGCGCGACGAATCTCATCAAAGCGGATCTGCAGCTCAGGATCGCCGTAGACCACGCGCGCGCGGACCAGCGCCTGATGTTCCCAGGTCCAGGCTTCATTTTGCTGATAGTCGGCGAATGAATCGGCGGTGGTGACCAGCATGCCCGCGGCGCCTGACGGACGTAAGCGCGCATCCACTTCATAGAGGATCCCGGAAGAGGTGCGGGTGCTGAAGAGATGCATAATGCGCTGCGCCAGACGCAGATAGAACTGGCGGCCGTCAATCTCGCGTTCGCCGTCGGTCATGGCCTCCTGCGGGCAATCATGGAGGAACACCAGATCCAAATCGGAGCTGTAGCCCAGCTCCCAGCCGCCCAGCTTGCCGTAGCCCACGACGGCAAAGCCGCGCCCCTGACGGTCGCGCAGATGCGTCGGCTGGCCATAGCGCGCCACCATCTGCATCCACGCCTGCTGAACTACCGCATCGATCATCGCCTCGGCCAGCCAGGTTAAGTGATCGCTCACTCTCATCACCGGCAGCGTGCCGGCGATATCCGCAGCAGCAATATGCAGCAGCTGCGCCTGCTTGAACTGACGCAGCGCCTCCAGCTGCTGCTCTTCATCCTCTTCCGGTACGCGCAGTAAATACTGGCGCAGCTCATCGCGATAGGCGTCGGTCGCCGTCGGCTGATAGAGCGTATTCGGGTCCAGCAGTTCGTCCAGCAGCAGCGGATGGCGCGCCAGCTGGCTGGCAACCATCGGCGAGGCGGCGCACAGGGAGATCAGGTGTTTCAGCGCGCCGGGGTACTCGCTGAGCAGCTCAAGATAGGTTGTTCGGGTCACGATGCCGGTCAGCAGCGGCGTAATGCGCGCCAGCGGCAGCGGCGCATCGGCACGCGAGCAGACTTCGCTGAGCAGGTGCGGCATAAGCTGATCCAGCACCTGCCGCCCGCGCGGGCCAATGGTGCGCCTGTCCAGCTCTTTACGGAAATCAGCGATCAGCGCCAGCACGCTGCGCCGATCGGCATCATCGAGATGCGTCAGCGCCGGGCTGGTATCATCCTCCTCCAGCGCGTCCTGCCACAGCTCGCGCCAGTACTCGGCGAGCTGTTCATCCGGCGACTGCGCTTCATCATCGCCAATCAGCTCGTTGAACACCCGCCGTACGCTGGCCATTTTCTCTTCCAGCTGCGCGCTCAGCGTCTCCCAGTCGGCAACCTGCATCCCCCACGCCAGGCGAGCGCGGTTGAGCTCATCCTGCGGCAGGGTTTGCGTCTGCTCATCGTTGATGCTTTGCAGCAGGTTTTCGAGGCGACGTAAAAACAGGTAGGACTCGCGCAGCCGGGAAGCATCGCCTTCCGGCAGCAGATGCAGTTCGTCGATAGCCGCCAGGGTTGGGAGTAGCGCCCGCAGCTGCAGCGCGGGCTCGCGGCCGCCGCGGATCAGCTGAAAGACCTGAACGATAAATTCAATTTCGCGGATCCCGCCGGCGCCGAGCTTGATGTTGTCCTTCAGCCCGCGGCGGCGAACCTCGCGGGCAATCATCCCTTTCATATTACGCAGCGACTGGATCACGCTGAAGTCAATGTAGCGACGGAAGACGAACGGCCGCAGCATGGCGCGCAGCTCGCTGGCATAGATGCCTTCGTTATCGCCCATGATCCGCGCCTTAACCATCGCATAGCGCTCCCAGTCTCGCCCCTGCTCCTGGTAGTAATCCTCCAGCGCGGCGAAGCTCAGCACCAGCGGGCCGCTGTCGCCAAACGGGCGCAGGCGCATATCCACGCGGTAGACAAAACCGTCCTGGGTGGCCTGATCGAGGGCCTTAATTAAACGCTGGCCGAGGCGGGTAAAGAACTGGGCGTTATCCAGCTCGCGGCGCCCGCCGCGGGTTGCGCCGTGCTCCGGCCAGGCAAAAATCAGGTCGATATCGGAGGAGAAGTTAAGCTCTCCTCCGCCAAGTTTACCCATCCCGAGGATCAGCAGCGGCTGCGGCTTGCCTTCGGCGCTGCAGGGCGTGCCCCACTCCTGGCAGCAGGCGGCATATAGCCAGTCCCGGGCGGCGACAATCAGCGTCTCCGCCAGCACGCTGAGCTGCTGCAAACTACTCTCTTCGCTGACCAGCGACAGCGCCTGGGCCCAGGCGATGCGCACCATAATCCGGCGGCGAAAGAGGCGCAGCTCGCGCATCAGCGCCGCTTCGTCATTGACCTCCGCCAGCGCCGTCCGTAGCCAGTCGGCATAGTGGCGCCACTCATCCGCTTCCGGCGCCGAGCTCTCCAGCTCTACCAGCCACTGCGGCTGGGCAACCAGGCTCTGCTCGACAAAATCGCTGAACGCCATAACCGACTGCGCCTGCGGACTTAACGTTTGTAATGGAAAATCCGCTGGTAGCCGGTCTACAACCGTCTGCCAGTGCTGCTGTAACTGCGAAGAAAGCGGCATTATAGGGGTCTCCCTGGCCTGAAATTATCGTTTTCCACTATGCAGCCAGAACGGTTCCGCGGCCAGCGCCTGACGACGGAAATATTCAATGACGCTGCTGTCCCGGTGCTCAACGGCCCGACGAAGCTCTTTCCAGTTTTCCAGCCATGACGATGCGGCGTAGGCGTAAGCGCCGGCTAACAGCTGAATAGTGTCGATTTCGCGCGCCAGGCGCGGCAGCTGGCCCTCATACTCATCGCCCAGCGACTGCAGGAACGCGTTTTTCAATTCAGCCGCCGCCCGCGAAAGCTGAATATCGGCAAAGCGTTTAAAAGACCCGGCAATTTTCTTCTGCGCGTTCTCGTTGAGAAACTCGCGCCAGCCGCGGCTTACCAGCCATTCCGTCAGCATCAGCTTCGCGCTGACGGTGGCGATGCTGAACAGCGCCGCCTGCGCATTTTCAGCCGCTGACAGCGCCGCCTCCGCTTCGCTTAGCTGCTCGCGCAGCGCCGCGGTGGCTTTACGCGGCACGATGCCGCCGAACAGCGCCAGCGTATGACGCAGGCGGGCAATCGCCCGCAGAATTTCGCCTTTTGCCGCCGGGTTGCCGCGGCTCCAGACTTCATCATGATAAAGCCAGTGGGCCAGGGCGCTCTCCAGCGCCGCCTCCATTCCCTGCTCAACGCTGGCCTTCGCTATAGCCGGCAGAATATCCAGCGCGGTCAGCGGACGTTCGCCGTCGCCCTGAGCCAGATGGTAGCCTCGCGCCGCCTTGCTCAGACTACCCTGACGCAGCGCGCCGGTATCCAGCAGACGACGGGCGAGGATCAGGACATCTGCGGTATTGCCGGATAAAAGCTCCAGCTCCAGTTCACAAATGGCTTCCTGATGCTCACCGGCCTTAACCTCACCGCGATCGAGGGCGATTTCAATCTGGCTATCTCCTTCGCTCACCACCCATTTTTCACGTTCAAAATCAGTGCTGAAGAGCGGCTGTACGCTTTGCGCCAGCTCGGCCGGCAGTTCACCCTGCGGCCACACTTCCGCCGGCAGCAGGCCCAGCGTCAGCTCCGGTTTTTCCAGCGGGATGTTGTATTCCGGGCGCTGATGCAGCCCGCCCACCACCCGGCCGGCAATTTTCAGGGTCATTTCGTAACGACCGCGATCGCCGCGAATACGCAGCCCCATATCATGACGGCGCAGCCAGTTATCCGCCGTTTCATAGTAAATATTGAGCAGCTGTCCTGCGGGCGTGTGCTGCGCATTGAGCGTATTAAGGTGCTGACGCAGTGTTTCCACACCGCTATCGGAGACGATAAATTTTAATTCGATTTCTTGCGCCATGACTGAATTTTTCCGCTTCTGTGCTCTGCAGGGAAAATACGGCGAACTAACGCCGATATTTCTTGTCAGTAGATAATATTTTGCGGCGAATCGCCATGCAATGCGCATTTTGCCGGGCCACCTCCTGGATGTTTCCGATTGTGGCGGAAAACTTTGCGTCGCTATGGTGATGCCACTACTATCGTTCAACTTTTTATGACCAAACGATGACCTGATGCCAAAATTACGCCTGATTACGATAACTTTGCTGGCGCTTAGCGCCGCTACGGCGGTTCATGCAGAAGAAAAACGCTATGTTTCTGATGAGCTGAACACCTGGGTTCGCACCGGTCCTGGCGATAATTATCGTCTCCAGGGAACCATTAATGCCGGGGAGCAGGTCTCTCTGCTGCAGACCAACGACAGCACGAATTACGCCCAGATCCGCGACGGCAACGGCCGCACCGCCTGGATCCCGCTGAAAGAGCTGAGCAATGAGCCCAGCCTGCGCACCCGCGTACCGGATCTCGAGAATCAGGTTAAGACCCTGACCGACAAGCTTAACAACATCGACACCACCTGGAACCAGCGCACGGCGGACATGCAGAAGAAGGTCGCCGGGAGCGATAACGCTATTAACGCCCTGAAAGATGAGAACCAGAAGCTGAAAAATGAGCTGGTTGTCGCGCAGAAAAAGGTCAATGCCGCGAATCTGCAGCTTGATGATAAGCAGCGCACCATCATTATGCAGTGGTTTATGTACGGCGGCGGCGTGCTGGGCGTTGGCCTGCTGCTTGGGCTGGTGCTGCCGCATCTGATCCCGAGCCGCAAGCGTAAAGACCGGTGGATGAACTAATTCGTCTTCTCTGCCAGACTTACGTATCATCCAGCGCAAAGTAGATACGGGAGAATCAGGCGTGAAGATTTATTTGGTCGGCGGTGCCGTCCGGGATGCATTACTCGGACTACCGGTCAAAGACAGAGACTGGGTGGTGGTGGGCGCCGCGCCCTCAGAGCTGCTTGACGCGGGCTACCAGCAGGTAGGCCGCGATTTTCCCGTGTTCCTGCACCCGCAAAGCCGGGAGGAGTACGCCCTGGCGCGAACCGAGCGTAAATCCGGTGCCGGCTATACCGGCTTCACCTGCTACGCCGCGCCCGACGTCACCCTCGAACAGGATTTACTCCGCCGCGACCTGACGGTTAACGCCCTCGCCCAGGATTCAGACGGCCAGATTATCGACCCCTACGGCGGCCAGTCCGATCTGCGCCAGCGCCTGCTGCGCCACGTTTCACCAGCTTTTAGCGAAGATCCGCTGCGCGTTCTGCGCGTAGCGCGCTTTGCCGCCCGCTACGCCCATCTCGGGTTCCGCATTGCGGATGACACCATGACGCTGATGCGCGCGATGGCCGATGCCGGCGAGCTGGCACATCTGACGCCGGAGCGGGTGTGGAAAGAGACCGAGAGCGCGCTGGGCACCCGCAACCCGCAGGTCTTTTTCCAGACACTGCGCGACTGCCGCGCGCTCGGCGTGCTGTTCCCGGAAATCGAGGCGCTATACGGCGTACCCGCACCGGCCAAATGGCATCCGGAAATCGACACCGGCCTGCATACCCTGATGACCCTGACCATGGCGGCAATGCTGTCGCCGGAAATCGACGTGCGTTTCGCAACCCTGTGCCACGATTTGGGCAAAGGGCTGACGCCGAAAGCGCTCTGGCCTCGTCATCACGGCCACGGGCCGGCCGGCGTCAAGCTGGTCGAGCAGCTTTGCGCTCGCCTGCGCGTCCCGAATGAGATCCGCGACCTGGCGAAGCTGGTCGCCGAATTCCACGATCTGATTCATACCCTGCCGATACTGCAGCCCAAAACCCTGGTCAAGCTGTTCGACAGCATCGACGCCTGGCGCAAGCCGCAGCGGGTGGAAAAAATTGCCCTCACCAGCGAGGCCGACGTTCGCGGCCGCACCGGCTTCGAAGCCTGCGACTATCCGCAGGGGCGCCTGCTGCTGGAAGCGTGGCATATCGCCCGGTCGGTCTCGACGAAAGAGGTGGTGGCGGAAGGTTTTAAAGGACCGGAGATTCGCGAGGAGTTAACGCGGCGGCGTATTCTGGCGCTCGCGCAGTGGAAGGAAGAACGCTGCCCTCAGCCGCAAGACTGAGGGCCAGGGTCTTAGAAGAAGACTACGTAAACGACCGCCGCCACGATAAAGCGGTAGATAGCGAACGGAATAAACGAAATACGTTTAATCAGCTGCAGGAAGGTCTTAATCGCAATCAGCGCCACGATAAACGCCATAATAAAGCCGACGGCAAACATCGGAATATCGCTGGCATTCAGGAAGCCGATGCTTTTATAAACGTCCAGCACGGTGGCGCCCATCATCATCGGTACTGCCAGCAGGAACGAGAACTCCGAGGCCGCATAGCGGCTGACGCCCATGAGCATGCCGCCGGAAATCGTCGCGCCGGAGCGAGAAAAGCCCGGCCACAGCGCCAGGCACTGGAAGCAGCCAATCACGAACGCCTGACGATAGGTCATATCGTCAACGCCTACCGCGCGCGGCTCCTTCGGCTTCAGCACCTCAGCGGCAATCAGCAGCACGCCGCCGACCACCAGCGCATACATCACGTTGACCGGGTTAAATAGCGACTTAATGGTGTCGTGGAATATCAGGCCCAGCACCACCGCCGGAATCATCCCTAACAGAATATGGATAAGCGATAAGCGACCGCTGCCCTGCCCTTCATGCGCAGGTGGTTTACCGAAATGGATACCGATCAGGCCAAACAAACGACGCCAGAACATAACGACAACGGCAAGAATAGAACCTAACTGAATGACCACCTCAAATGTATTTGCAGTATCACCTTCAAATCCCAGCAGATGACCAACAATAATCATATGACCAGTACTGGAAACAGGTAAAAACTCTGTCAAACCCTCAACCACACCCAATATTGCCGCCACCAGCAGCGAGTGTATATCGCTCATCCAATAAACCCTTTAAAAGTAAAATGAAAAAACCAGGCACTACGAGCCATGCCATCAGGCGTCATTGGTGCAGCCAGTTTGGCCTCGGACGGCGCGTCAATTCCGGAGCGTACACGGAGTACGTGAGGATTTCGAGCCCCGTTCGAGGAGAATATGGCAAATAAAATAACCTGACGGCCGGCACTAAGACCTGTATAAGCCCAAATTGTTTAATCAATATGACCTTAAAAGTTTTGTTTCAGATTAAGGCCACGCTCAATGATGACGCCGACGTTGGCCGCGCGGGCAACCGCGCCCGGTTTACTGACTTTAATTCGCACCCACGGTGAGGAGAATTTTGCCAGCAGCAGATCGGCAATTTCTTCGGCCACGCGTTCGACCAGCGCAAAACGCCCCCCTTCAACGTGGTTGATAACCAGCTCGCTAATATCGGCATAGCTAAGGCAATCGCTCACATCATCGCTGGACGCCGCTTTACGGTTATCCCACGCCATTTCGATATCGAACACCAGCTTCTGCTCAATGGTTTGTTCCCAGTCATAAACACCAATAGTGGTGATTACCGAAAGTTGCTCTATAAATACAATATCCATCACGACCTGCCTGCTTTTTGGCTAAACCGGATACCACTTCCGGCGAATTATGCGTATTATCCACAGATGCAAAGACATCCCCTAAATAATTTGCGTTGCAGGAAGGCGGCGGCGCAGCGAGCTTCCGGGAGCATAGCGTCACTATGTATCCGGGCGCGCGAGGAGAGCCCACGCACCGGCTGCGCCAAGGATGACGGGGATAAAACGACACTTTCAAAATGGAACAGCTGATGAGTGCAATCGCGCCTGGACTCGTTATCCTTGCCTACCTCTGCGGCTCAATTTCCAGCGCCATTCTGGTTTGCCGCCTCGCTGGCCTGCCCGACCCTCGCGATAGCGGCTCAGGCAACCCTGGGGCGACCAACGTCCTACGAATTGGCGGCAAGGGAGCGGCCGTAACGGTGCTTATTTTCGATGTGCTCAAAGGCATGCTGCCGGTCTGGGGCGCATGGGCACTCGGTCTGACCCCTTTCTGGCTGGGCCTGGTGGCGATTGCCGCCTGCATTGGTCATATCTGGCCGGTGTTCTTCAATTTTCGCGGCGGCAAGGGCGTTGCGACCGCTTTCGGCGCCATCGCGCCTATCGGCTGGGATCTCACCGGCGTCATGGCCGGGACCTGGCTACTGACCATCCTGCTCAGCGGCTACTCTTCGCTCGGCGCCATCGTCAGCGCGCTTATTGCGCCGTTCTACGTCTGGTGGTTCAAACCGCAGTACACCTTTCCGGTATCGATGCTCTCCTGCCTGATCCTCCTGCGCCATCATGACAATATCCAGCGCCTGTGGCGTCGTCAGGAAACCAAAATCTGGGCCCGGCTGAAGAAGAACAAGAAAAAGCCGGAACAGAAATAATCTCCGCGCCCGGCGCTGCCGGGCACGATTTTCCCCGACAATATCTTTTGATCCCCCGGCCTTACAGCCAATCATTCCACCGCGCCGCCGTTTAAAAGATAATCCTTTCGCTACAATCACTTAGTTATGTCTTATAACCAAAAATGATTTATTCGCCCGCCCCGCGATGTTTACTCTGAATCTCCTGATAAGACACAACAGAACAATAATATGACAGACGTAATCAATGCGGCGCCGATTGCAGCGGCAGGGTCGCCTGACGGGGAAGTTCGATGGATACGCGGCGCGGCGGACGTTTCGCGCCTGATTAACGAGGGCAGCAGCGGGCGCAGCAACGCGCGCATCGTCATGGGCATCGCGCTAGGCGGGATTTTTCTCGATGCCTACGATCTTGGCTCCCTGGCCTTTGGCCTGAAAGACATTACCCGTGAATTCAACCTGACGCCCGCCGGCACCGGCATGGTGGCCTCAGCCATCACCTTCGGCGCCATCGTCGGCGCGCTGCTGGGCGGCTATCTGACGGATAAAATCGGCCGCTACCGCGTCTTTATGGCGGATATGCTGTTCTTCGTGGTTGCAGCTATCGCCTGCGCGCTGGCTCCCAACGAATACGTCCTCACCGGCGCCCGGTTCGTCATGGGGCTCGGCGTGGGTATCGACCTGCCGGTGGCGATGGCCTTCCTGAGCGAATTTTCTAAACTCAAAGGGCCGGGCAACAAAGCCGCCAGCGTCGCCATGTGGTGCCCGACCTGGTACGCCGCCATCAGCGTCTCATATCTGCTGGTGCTATTTTTCTACGCCGCGCTGCCGGAAAGCCACAGCGACTGGCTGTGGCGGCTGATTCTCGGCTTCGGCGCGATCCCCGCGCTGGTGATTATCGCCATTCGCAGCCGCTATATGAGCGAGTCGCCGGTTTGGGCCGCCAATCAGGGCAACCTGCGTGAAGCGGCCTCCATTCTGCGCCAGGCCTACAACATCAACGCCCACGTGGCGCAGGATGCGCTGGATAAACCGGCGCCGGTGGTGAAAAAAGCGCAATGGAGCAACTACTTACGCCTGTTTCAGGGGGTTTACCTGCGGCGGACGACCCTGGCAACGCTGCTCTCCGTAGTCTCATCATTTGCCTATAACGCCGTTGCCTTCGGCCTGCCGGTGATTATCTCCAGCTTCTTCGTCCAGTCGATGCTGACCACGATTCTGATCTCGCTGGCGCTGAACCTGCTCTTCGCCTTCGTCGGCGGGCTGCTGGCCGTACGGCTGGTGCCGCGCCTTGGGGCATGGAAAATGTCGCTGGCGGGATACGCCTGCCAGCTGGCGGCGCTGCTGGGGCTGGCGCTGATTGGCCGCCCGGAAGGCGCCGCCGAAGGGATCGCCGCGGTTGCCATGCTGGCGCTGTTCCTCTTCGGCCAGGGCTTTGGCCCCGGCGCGCACACCATGACCTTTGCCTCGCTGAGCTACCCGACTTCACTGCGCGGCGTCGGCGTCGGCCTGAACCAAACCCTGATGCGCAGCAGCTCAACGCTATCGCTGTTCCTCTTCCCGCTGCTGGTCGCGGCGCTGGATACGCGCGTCTTTTGGGTTATCGCCGCGGCGCCGCTTATCGGCCTGCTGTCGCTGCTTGCCATCCGCTGGGAACCTTCGGGCTACGACATCGACGCCGAGGATTATCAGGATAAATAGCGTTACCACCGGGCGCTCGCGCTGAACGCCCTTTACCGCCCCTTCACCTTTCAACATGTAGCTATCCCGCCTGCGGGGGAAGGTCCAGGGACGGACTCTATCCGCAGCCGCCGGGCGGTTTACGGGGCAACAACCATAAGCTTTTCATATGATCGGGATGCTTTGCGGCCGATCAATACTCATCGCTGCTGTTTTATCTTGAGTTTGCAGGGGCGCAACATTGCACAGCACCGTGTTACCACAGACAAAAAAAGGCTGGCAGGCTACGCTGGATCTCCGCTTTCAATCTACCGGCGATAAAACGGTCCTGACCTCTTCCCGTCACGTTGGCCCATTAACCGTCCAGCGCCCTTTTTATCCCGAAGAAGAAACCTGCCACCTCTATTTATTACATCCGCCGGGCGGCATCGTTGGCGGCGATGAGCTGACGATTACGGCCGCCCTCGACGGCGGCAGCCACGCGCTGATGACCATGCCCGGCGCCAGCAAGTTTTACCGCAGCAGCGGCGCGCAGGCGCATCTGCACCAGCGCTTCACCGTCGCGGCGCACGCTATTCTTGAATGGCTGCCGCAGGACGCCATTTTTTTCCCCGGCGCGCGGGCTAATCTGCATACCACCTTCCATCTTTGCGCCACCAGCACCCTTTTAGCCTGGGATCTGCTGTGCCTCGGCCGCCCGGTGATTGGCGAAACGTTTAGCCACGGCACTCTCGCGAACCGCCTGGAAGTGTGGGTTGATGAGACGCCGCTGCTGGTGGAACGGCTGTGCCTCGCCGATGGCCAGCTGGCCTGCATCGCGCAGCGGCCGTGGGTGGGGACGCTGCTGTTCTATCCGGCTAATGAGACCCTGCTCGACGGCGTGCGCGAACGGCTCGCCGGGCTCGCCAGCTACGCCGGCGCCAGCCTGACCGACGGCCTGCTGACGGTCCGATTTTTAAGTGATGATAATTTGCTGTGCCAGCGGGCGATGCGCGATATATGGCAGTTTATGCGCCCGCATCTGACCGGGAAACCCCCGGTTCCTCCCCGAATCTGGCTGACCTGAGAGAGCGCTATGGAACTGACACCCAGAGAGAAAGATAAGCTGCTGCTGTTTACCGCCGCGCTGGTGGCTGAGCGCCGCCTGGCCCGTGGGCTGAAGCTGAACTACCCGGAAGCGGTGGCGTTAATTAGCGCCTTTATTATGGAGGGCGCCCGCGACGGCAATAGCGTGGCGGCGCTGATGGAAGAGGGCCGCCACGTCCTGACCCGCAGTCAGGTCATGGAGGGCGTGCCCGAAATGATCCCCGACATCCAGATCGAAGCCACCTTTCCGGACGGCTCGAAGCTGGTCACCGTCCACAATCCGATAATCTGAGGTTCCGCGATGATCCCAGGTGAGTACCAAGTGAAACCCGGCCAGATAGCCCTTAATGTTGGCCGCATGACCCGCAGCATAATCGTTGAAAATCACGGTGACCGGCCGATCCAGGTGGGATCGCACTATCACTTCGCCGAAGTGAATCCGGCGCTGAAGTTCGACCGCGAGCAGGCGACGGGCTATCGCCTGAATATCGCCGCCGGTACCGCGGTCCGTTTTGAACCCGGGCAAAAGCGAGAAGTGGAGCTGGTTGCTCTTGCCGGCTCCCGCGCGGTGTACGGCTTTCGCGGCGCGGTGATGGGAAAACTGGAGGAAAACGATGAGTGAAATTTCACGCCAGGCCTATGCCGATATGTTTGGCCCCACCACCGGCGATAAGGTCCGCCTTGCGGACACCGAGCTGTGGATAGAGGTCGAAGACGATCTCACCACCTACGGCGAAGAGGTGAAGTTCGGCGGCGGAAAGGTGATTCGCGACGGCATGGGCCAGGGCCAAATGCTCTCAGCGGAGTGCGTCGATCTGGTGCTGACCAATGCGCTGATCGTCGATCACTGGGGGATCGTGAAGGCGGATATCGGCGTCAAAGAGGGGCGCATCTTCGCCATCGGCAAAGCGGGCAACCCGGATATCCAGCCTGACGTCACCATCCCTATCGGCGCGGCGACGGAAATCATTGCCGCCGAAGGTAAGATAGTCACCGCCGGCGGCGTCGATACGCACATCCACTGGATCTGCCCGCAGCAGGCGGAAGAAGCGCTGGTCTCCGGCGTCACCACGATGGTCGGCGGCGGCACCGGACCGGCGGCGGGCACCCACGCCACCACCTGCACCCCCGGTCCGTGGTATATATCGCGGATGCTGCAGGCGGCGGATAGCCTGCCGGTCAACATCGGCCTGCTGGGTAAAGGCAACGGCTCCAATCCGGACGCGCTGCGCGAGCAGGTGGCGGCTGGCGTGATTGGCCTGAAAATCCACGAAGACTGGGGCGCGACGCCCGCGGCCATCAACTGCGCGCTGACCGTCGCCGATGAGATGGACGTTCAGGTGGCGCTGCATAGCGATACCCTCAACGAGTCCGGGTTTGTCGAAGATACCCTGGCGGCGATTGGCGGGCGTACCATCCACACCTTCCATACCGAAGGCGCCGGCGGCGGCCACGCGCCGGATATTATTACCGCCTGCGCGCACCCCAACATTCTGCCCTCCTCCACCAACCCGACGCTGCCCTACACCGTCAATACCATCGATGAACACCTCGATATGCTGATGGTTTGCCATCACCTCGACCCGGACATCGCGGAGGACGTGGCGTTCGCCGAATCGCGCATTCGGCGGGAAACCATCGCCGCGGAGGACGTCCTGCACGATATCGGCGCTTTCTCGCTGACCTCTTCCGATTCGCAGGCCATGGGCCGCGTCGGCGAGGTGGTGCTGCGCACCTGGCAGGTCGCCCACCGCATGAAGGTCCAGCGCGGCCCGCTGGCGGAAGAGCGCGGCGACAACGACAATTTTCGCGTTAAGCGCTATATCGCTAAATACACCATTAACCCGGCGCTGACCCACGGTATCGCCCATGAGGTCGGCTCGATTGAGGCCGGCAAGCTGGCCGATCTGGTGCTGTGGTCCCCGGCGTTCTTCGGCGTGAAGCCGGCGTGCGTGGTGAAGGGCGGGATGATTGCCATCGCGCCGATGGGCGATATTAACGCCTCTATTCCTACCCCGCAGCCGGTGCACTATCGGCCGATGTTCGGGGCGCTGGGCAGCGCCCGCCATCGCTGTCGGCTGACCTTCCTGCCGCAGGCGGCGATAGCCAGCGGCGTGGCGCAGCGCCTCAATCTGCACAGCGCCACGGCCACGGCGAAGGGCTGCCGAACGCTGCAGAAGGCCGACATGATCCATAACGGCCTGCAGCCCAATATTACCGTTGATGCGCAAACCTACGAGGTGCGCATTGACGGGGAGCTAATAACCAGCGAACCGGCAGAAGTGCTGCCGATGGCGCAACGTTACTTTCTGTTTTAAGGAGTCCGGATGCTGTATCTGACCCAACGCGTGGAGACGCCGGCGCAGGCAACGGCCAGCGTCACGCTGCCGATTGATGTGCGGGTAAAAAGCCGAATCAAAGTCACCCTTAACGATGGGCGCGAAGCGGGCCTGCTGCTGCCGCGCGGCCTGCTGCTGCGGGGCGGTGACGTTCTGAGTAATGAAGAGGGCAGCGAGTTTGTCGCAGTCATTGCCGCCGATGAGGGCGTCTCCGTCGTGCGCTGCGAGGACCCGTTTACGCTGGCGAAAGCCTGCTATCACCTCGGCAACCGCCACGTTCCGCTGCAGATTATGCCCGGCGAGCTGCGCTACCACCACGACCACGTGCTGGACGATATGCTGCGCCAGTTCGGCCTGCAGGTGAGCTTCGCCCGGCTGCCGTTCGAACCGGAAGCCGGCGCCTACGCCAGCGAGAGCCACGGGCATGGACACGGGCATCATCATGGCCATAGCCACGATGACCACCATGAGCACAGCCACTGAATGTCGTCGCTGGAAAAACGCCTGCGGCTGATGCAGCTGGCCAGCAGCAACCTGCCGGTCGGCGGCTATAGCTGGTCGCAGGGGCTGGAGTGGGCGGTGGAAGCGGGCTGGGTGGCCGATACTCAGGCCTTCGAACGCTGGCAGCTGCAGCAGATGGAGCAGAGCTTTTTTACCGTCGATCTGCCGCTGTTCGCCCGCCTCTATCGCGCCTGCGAAGATAACAACCTGCCCGAGGCGCAGCGCTGGGCGGCGTATCTGCTCGCCTGCAGAGAAACCCGCGAGCTGCGCGAAGAGGAGCGTAATCGCGGGGCGGCATTCACCCGACTGCTTGCCGACTGGCAGCCGGAGTGCCCCAAAGAGTGGCGGACGCTGTGCCAGCAAAGCCAGCTTGCCGGGATGGCCTGGCTTGGCGTGCGCTGGCAAATCCCCCTTGCCGATCTGGCGCTGAGCCTCGGCTACAGCTGGATTGAGGGCGCGGTGATGGCCGGCGTTAAGCTGGTGCCTTTTGGGCAACAGGCCGCGCAGCAGCTGATCATCCGCCTGTGCGATCGCTATGCGGCGGATATGGCCAGCGCGCTTGCCGCCCCGGACGGCGCGATCGGCTCCTCCACGCCGCTGGCCGCCATCGCCTCCGCCCGGCATGAAACGCAGTATTCCCGATTATTCCGTTCTTAGGAGAAAGCATGAACAACTACAAACATCCGCTGCGCGTGGGCGTCGGCGGCCCGGTCGGTTCCGGGAAAACCGCGCTGCTGGAAGCGCTGTGTAAAGCCATGCGCAACACGTATCAGCTGGCCGTCGTCACCAACGATATCTACACCAAAGAAGATCAGCGCATTCTCACCGAAGCTGGCGCGCTTGAGCCGGAACGTATCGTCGGCGTCGAAACCGGCGGCTGCCCGCATACCGCCATCCGCGAAGACGCGTCGATGAACCTGGCGGCGGTGGAAGCGCTGAGCGAAAAATTCGGTAACCTCGAACTTATCTTCGTCGAAAGCGGCGGCGATAACCTCAGCGCGACCTTTAGCCCAGAGCTGGCCGATCTGACCATCTACGTTATCGACGTGGCGGAAGGGGAGAAAATCCCGCGCAAAGGCGGCCCGGGGATCACCAAATCGGACTTCCTGGTGATCAACAAAACCGACCTTGCACCGTATGTGGGCGCCTCGCTGGAAGTGATGGAGCGCGACACCATGCGGATGCGCGGCGAGCGTCCGTGGGCCTTTACTAACCTCAAGAGCGGCGACGGCCTGCAGAGCATCATTGCCTTCCTCGAAGACAAAGGCATGCTGCGCCGCTAGGCCCGTGCACCATCCGGACGCGCCCGCGCCCGGATGGTGCATTCGACGCCCTCTTTTTATCCTCCCCTCCCCCACAGCCCCCTGCGGCGCCTGCTCTACGAAGTGGCATAAGGTTTGCTAATTACAGTCATACCTGACCATTAAGGAATGACTATGTCATCACTGGATATTAAAACTGAGCTACCTGCACAAACCGGCACATCCGGCTCCCGTGAAACATTGGAAGATTACACCCTGCGCTACGCTCCGCTGAGCTTTCGCCGCTGGGGGCCAGGCGTCGTCGCCGTCACCGCGCTGGGCGGCATTGCCTATCTGGCCGACTTTTCTATCGGCGCCAGCATTGGCATGGCGTGGGGCACCACCAACGCCATCTACTCGATCCTGCTGGCCGCGCTGGTGATTTTCCTGACCGGCATTCCGCTGGCGATCACCGCTGCCCGCTACAACATCGACCTCGATTTAATCACCCGCAGCGCCGGATTCGGCTATTTTGGCTCGGTCATTACCAGCATCATTTTTGCCGGATTTACCTTTATCTTCTTCGCTCTTGAAGGCTCGATTATGGCGCAGGGGCTGCTGGTCGGCCTCGGGATCCCGCTGTGGATGGGCTACCTCATCGCAACCCTGATGGTACTGCCGCTGGTCGTTTACGGCATGAAGGCCCTGACCCGTCTGCAGGTCTGGACCACGCCGCTGTGGCTGGTGCTGATGGTTGTGCCGGTGGCCTGGCTTATCGCTAAAGATCCTCAGCTGGTGGATGGCTTTATGAACTTCGCCGGTAAGAACGACGCCTCGCGCGTGGATTTAACCGCCATTATGCTGGGCGCCGGGGTATGCCTGTCGCTGATCATGCAGATCGGCGAGCAGATTGACTATCTGCGCTTTATGCCGCCGAAAACGGCGGAGAACAGCAAAAGCTGGTGGCTGGCGGTCTTTTCTGCCGGCCCGGGTTGGGTGGTGCTGGGCGCGATTAAACAGATTATTGGCGCCTTCCTCGGCTTCTACCTGCTGACCCGCTTCCCGGCTGTACATAACACCGAGCCGGTTCAGCAGTTCGTCAGCGTCTTTGACAATCTGGTGCCCGGCTGGCTGGCGCTGACCCTGGCCGTAGTGCTGGTGGTTATCTCGCAGATTAAAATTAACGTCACCAACGCCTACTCCGGCTCGCTGGCCTGGACCAGCGCCTGGACGCGCACCACCCGCAGCTATCCGGGGCGGATCGTCTTTGTTGTCGTCAACCTCGCCATTGCGCTGGCGCTGATGGAAGGCGATATGTTCAGCGCCCTGTCGTGGATCCTCGGCTTTTACTCCAACTTCGCCATTGCCTGGGTTGTGGTGGTCGCCACCGATATTACCGTCAATAAAGGCCTGCTGAAGCTGGCGCCGGCCCAGCCGGAATATCGCCGGGGGATGATCCATAACGTTAACCCGGTGGGCGTGGTTTCCTTTGCTCTCGCCGCCGGGCTCTCTATCTGCGCATTCTTCGGCCTGCTCGGCACCACCCTGGCCCCGTTCTCACCGCTGATTGCGCTGGCTGTCGCCCTGGTGATGACGCCGCTGATGGGCATTCTGACCCGCGGCCGCTACTACATCAAACAGCACGATGACGGCATTGCCGAACCGCGCTACGACGCTCAGGGGAACGCCTCCACCACCGTGTATCGCTGCATTACCTGCCGGGAAGAGTACGAACGTCCGGACGTGATGCACTCGGCAAAACATCAGGGGGCGATTTGCTCGCTGTGTAAGAGTATGGAATAGCTCAGAAAGACAGGCCGACGCGAGGTCGGCCTGTTAGCAGGATCAGGCCGCCGGCAGCTCGGCGAGCGGCCAGCGCGGGCGCACGGTGACGCCGAGGTCGGGCTTCGCTCCGCTCCGCAGGCGCACCATTCCGGCATAGGCGATCATCGCGCCGTTATCGGTACAGAACTCGGGGCGAGCGTAGAACACTTCGCCGCCGCGCTTTTTCATCATCTCGGCCAGCTTCGCGCGCAGCGTGCGGTTGGCGCTCACGCCGCCCGCCATCACCAGGCGCTTAAAGCCGGTCTGCTCCAGCGCCCGACGGCACTTAATCATCAGCGTATCCACCACCGCATCTTCAAACGCCCGCGCAATATCCGCCCGGGTCTGCTCGTCATTTTCATTATTGCGGATGGTGTTGGCGGCAAACGTCTTCAGGCCAGAGAAGCTAAAATCCAGCCCCGGACGATCGGTCATCGGGCGCGGGAAGACGAAACGGCCTTCGCTCCCCTGGGAGGCCATTTTAGAGAGCATCGGGCCGCCGGGATAATCGAGGCCCAGCAGCTTCGCGGTTTTATCGAACGCTTCCCCTGCCGCATCATCTATCGATTCACCCAGCAGTTCATACTGACCAATACCGGTCACGCTAATCAGCTGGGTATGGCCGCCGGAAACCAGCAGCGCCACAAAGGGATAGTCCGGCGGATTATCTTCCAGCATCGGCGCCAGCAGATGCCCTTCCATATGGTGTACCGGGATCGCCGGTACGTTCCAGGCGAACGCCAGCGAACGGCCTACCGTTGCGCCAACCAGCAGCGCGCCGACCAGCCCCGGCCCGGCGGTGTAGGCAACCGCATCAATATCTTTTGCCGTCAGCCCGGCCTCTTTCAGCGCCGCCTGGATCAGCGGCACCGTTTTACGCACGTGATCGCGCGAAGCCAGCTCAGGAACCACGCCGCCGTAGTCAGCGTGTAGTTTCACCTGACTATACAATTGGTTGGCCAGCAGGCCTTGCTTATCGTCGTAAATGGCGATGCCGGTTTCATCGCAGGATGTTTCAATACCCAGTACACGCATGTCTTGTTTTACCTCGCTCTAATACCGCGCAGTTTAGGACCAATGCGGGTTGATGTATACCCTAAGAATTCCAGGCAGCAGCGCGACACGGCCCGGAGCCCACAAGGGGTACGCGGGCGGGGCGGGCGAGAAAAGCTGGCCCCGGGACGGACTCCGGGGCAGCGGACATAAAACTTTGTTCGCCCCAGGAAGAACCCTCGTGTATACTCCTCACCCTTATAAAAGTCCTTTCAAAAAGGGCGCAGGTGCTTTACAAAGCAGCAGTAGTTGCAGTAAAATTCCGCACCATTTTGAAATAAGCTGGCGCTGATGCCAGCAGCAAACCGAATTAATCAAAGGTGAGAGGCACATGCCGGTAATTAAAGTACGTGAAAACGAGCCGTTCGACGTAGCTCTGCGTCGCTTCAAGCGTTCCTGTGAAAAAGCAGGTGTTCTGGCGGAAGTTCGTCGTCGTGAGTTCTATGAAAAACCGACTACCGAACGTAAGCGCGCTAAAGCTTCTGCAGTGAAACGTCACGCGAAGAAACTGGCTCGCGAAAACGCACGCCGCACTCGTCTGTACTAATCTGTTGAGGGCTAAAGCCCTCAATTCAGGCTGAGTTGTAAGTTGTAAGGCCGTGCTTCCGGAAGGAATGCGCGGCTTATTTTCGTTTATGCATTAGCATATACGCCCCACCCTTCAGGATGCACCAAAGCAGCAAAAGAGCGAATCCCAGGAGCTGGCTGACGTCAGTGGCAGGGGGCGCATCGGCGCTGAAGCAGCTTGATGGATAAGGTGTATAATTTACGGGGCCTATGGCTGGACGAATCCCACGCGTATTTATCAATGACCTGCTGGCGCGAACCGACATCGTCGATCTTATCGACGCGCGGGTAAAGCTCAAAAAGCAGGGCAAGAACTACCACGCGTGCTGTCCATTTCATAACGAAAAAACCCCCTCTTTTACCGTCAACGGTGAAAAACAGTTTTACCACTGCTTTGGCTGCGGTGCGCACGGCAACGCCGTCGACTTCCTGATGAACTACGACAAGCTCGAGTTCGTGGAGACGGTCGAAGAGCTGGCCGCCATGCACAACCTTGAAGTGCCGTACGAAGCGGGCAACGGACCCAGTCAGATAGAACGCCATCAACGGCAAAGTCTCTATCAGCTGATGGATGGTCTGAATGCGTTTTATCAGCAGTCTTTGAAGCAGCCCGCCGCCGACCCCGCGCGCCAGTATCTGGAGAAGCGTGGTTTAAGCAGCGAGGTCATTGCGCGCTTTGCGATTGGCTACGCGCCCCCCGGTTGGGACAACGTTTTAAAACGTTTTGGCGGCAATCAGGAAAACCGCCAGTCGCTTATCGATGCCGGCATGCTGGTGACTAACGATAAGGGACGCAGTTACGACCGCTTCCGCGAACGGGTGATGTTCCCGATCCGCGATAAGCGAGGCCGGGTAATTGGTTTTGGTGGTCGCGTGCTGGGTGATGCCCTGCCGAAGTACCTTAACTCCCCGGAAACCGATATTTTCCATAAAGGTCGTCAGCTGTACGGCCTGTATGAAGCGCAGCAGAACAACGCCGAACCGCCGCGTTTGTTAGTTGTCGAAGGCTATATGGACGTCGTCGCACTGGCGCAGTACGACATTAACTATGCCGTCGCGTCGCTTGGCACGTCGACCACCGCCGACCATATTCAGCTGCTGTTCCGGGCGACCAATCAGGTCATCTGCTGTTACGACGGCGACCGGGCGGGCCGCGAGGCCGCATGGCGAGCGCTGGAGACGGCGCTACCGTATATGTCCGACGGCCGTCAGCTACGCTTTATGTTTCTGCCCGACGGCGAAGACCCGGATACGCTGGTGCGTAAAGAGGGTAAGGCCGCGTTTGAAGCGCGGATGGAGCAGGCTCAGCCGCTCTCCACGTTTTTGTTTAACAGCCTGCTGCCGCAGGTTGATTTGAGCACCCCGGACGGGCGCGCGCAGCTAAGCACGCTGGCGCTGCCGCTGATCACTCAGGTTCCGGGCGAGACGCTGCGCATTTATTTGCGCCAGGAGCTGGGCAATAAGCTGGGGATTTTAGATGACGCCCAGCTTGAACGTTTAATGCCGAAACTGACAGAAAGTGGCGCACCGCGCCCTGCGCCGCAGCTAAAACGCACGACCATGCGTATACTGATAGGACTGCTGGTGCAAAATCCGGATCTGGCGCCGCTGGTACCGCCTCTGGCAGGCCTGGATCAGCGCAAAATGCCGGGACTGGGCTTGTTCAGCGAACTGGTTAACACCTGTCTGTCTCAGCCGGGTCTGACCACCGGGCAACTTTTAGAGCAGTATCGCGGCACAAATGAGGCCACGACCCTTGAAAAACTGTCGATGTGGGACGATATAGCAGATAAAGATATCGCAGAAAAAACCTTCACCGACTCGCTCAACCATATGTTTGATTCACTGCTTGAACTGCGACAGGAAGAGTTGATAGCTCGCGATCGCACGCACGGCTTAAGCAGTGAGGAACGCCGGGAACTCTGGACTATCAGCCAGGAGCTGGCAAAAAAATGAATTGCACGGCTTAAGTGCCGAATATCGTTCGGGAAGCCCCCGACAGCCGCGCTGAGGCGCAGCGGCAATAATATAAGTACGCCCTCGCTTTAAATGCTGGCAGTTTGTCTGTCAACACCAATCAAACGAATTAAGTGTGGATACCGTCTTATGGAGCAAAACCCGCAGTCACAGCTTAAGCTTCTTGTCCAACGAGGTAAAGAGCAAGGCTATCTGACCTATGCCGAGGTCAATGACCATCTGCCGGAAGATATCGTCGACTCCGATCAGATCGAAGACATCATCCAAATGATCAATGATATGGGCATTCAGGTGATGGAAGAAGCACCGGATGCCGACGATCTGCTGCTGGCTGAAAACAGCAACAACACCGACGAAGATGCAGAAGAAGCAGCTGCACAGGTTCTGTCCAGTGTTGAATCAGAAATCGGACGCACGACCGACCCGGTGCGCATGTATATGCGCGAAATGGGTACCGTGGAACTGCTGACCCGCGAAGGCGAAATTGACATCGCTAAGCGCATCGAGGACGGGATCAATCAGGTCCAGTGCTCCGTTGCCGAATATCCGGAAGCCATTACCTACCTGCTGGAACAGTACGATCGCGTTGAAGCTGAAGAAGCGCGTCTGTCAGACCTGATCACCGGATTCGTCGATCCGAACGCCGAAGAAGACATGGCGCCAACCGCCACGCACGTCGGCTCCGAACTGTCTCAGGAAGAGATGGATGACGACGAAGAAGATGAAGAAGAAGAAGACGACGACAGCAGCGATGACGACAACAGCATCGACCCTGAGCTGGCGCGCGAGAAATTCGGTGAGCTGCGTACGCAATACGAACTGACCCGCGATACCATCAAAGCAAAAGGCCGTAGCCACGCCGCAGCACAGGAAGAAATTCTCAAGCTGTCTGAAGTCTTTAAACAGTTCCGCCTGGTACCGAAACAGTTCGATTACCTGGTCGGCAGCATGCGTAGCATGATGGACAGAGTGCGTACTCAGGAACGCATCATCATGAAGCTGTGCGTCGAACAGTGCAAAATGCCGAAGAAAAACTTCATTACGCTGTTCACCGGCAATGAAACCAGCGAAACCTGGTTCAACGCGGCTGTCGCCATGAACAAACCGTGGTCTGAAAAGCTGCACGACGTCAAAGAAGACGTTCAGCGCGGCCTGATGAAGCTGCAGCAGATTGAAGAAGAAACCGGCCTGACCATCGAGCAGGTTAAGGATATCAACCGTCGTATGTCCATCGGTGAAGCGAAAGCCCGCCGTGCGAAGAAAGAGATGGTTGAAGCAAACTTGCGTCTGGTTATTTCTATCGCCAAGAAATACACCAACCGCGGCCTGCAGTTCCTCGATCTGATTCAGGAAGGTAACATCGGTCTGATGAAGGCGGTAGATAAGTTCGAATACCGTCGCGGCTACAAGTTCTCCACCTACGCAACCTGGTGGATCCGTCAGGCGATCACCCGCTCCATCGCGGATCAGGCGCGCACCATCCGTATTCCGGTGCATATGATTGAGACCATCAACAAGCTCAACCGTATCTCCCGCCAGATGCTGCAGGAAATGGGCCGCGAGCCGACGCCGGAAGAGCTGGCCGAGCGCATGCTGATGCCGGAAGATAAAATTCGTAAGGTGCTGAAAATCGCCAAAGAGCCTATCTCCATGGAAACGCCGATCGGCGACGATGAAGATTCGCATCTGGGTGATTTCATCGAGGATACCACCCTCGAGCTGCCGCTGGACTCCGCTACCACGGAAAGCCTGCGCGCTGCCACCCACGACGTTCTGGCTGGCCTGACCGCTCGTGAAGCGAAGGTCCTGCGTATGCGTTTCGGTATCGACATGAATACCGACCACACGCTGGAAGAAGTGGGTAAACAGTTCGACGTTACCCGCGAACGTATTCGTCAGATCGAAGCGAAAGCGCTGCGCAAGCTGCGCCATCCGAGCCGCTCTGAAGTCCTGCGTAGCTTCCTGGACGATTAATCGTCAGGCAGTAAATGCAAAAAGCTCCCTACGGGGAGCTTTTTTTTGCCCGGCGTTTGCCTCCGGGACGGAAGCTATAGACCGCGCGACGCCAGCGCGTCGTCAAGCTCGCGATAGGCTTCCACCAGCTTATCCAGCGTCGCCCGGTTCAGTCCGCTGGGATTCGGCAGCACCCATAGCTCGGTCGCCCCGATAGTCTCCTGCTGCCTGCCCCACTGCACGCTGCGGGCCTGAAACGCCTTCTCAAAGGCCTGCTTGCCAAGAACCGCCAGCGCCCGCGGCTGATACTGCTCTATTTTCTGCACCAGCTCTCGCCCCCCGTTACGCAGCTCCTGCAGCGCCACTTCGCTGGCCTGCACCGTCGGACGCTCCACCAGCATGGTGATCCCGCAGCGGGTGTCGAGCAGCTGCAGCTCCTCTTCCGGCTTCAGCTGCCGGTCGGTGAAGCCCGCCTGATGAATCACCTTCCAGAAGCGATTCCCCGCATGCGCGAAATGAAAGCCGGTATGGGCGGAGGATTTTCCCGGATTGATCCCGCAGAAGACCACCCGCAGGTTCGGTGCCAGAATATCGTTAATCATCGTGCCCCCTGCTCAATAGCTAAAAGCTGATTATAAAGGATTGAAAATGCGTTGTTTATAAAAACAGCAGCCGCGCGTTTTAGGCTGGATTGCGTCTGCCAGTTACTTTATAATCCCTCGCCACGGCCCCTTAGCTCAGTGGTTAGAGCAGGCGACTCATAATCGCTTGGTCGCTGGTTCAAGTCCAGCAGGGGCCACCAAATTTTAGATTTAAAATCATATAATTAAGCCACTCGAAAGAGTGGCTTTTTTGTTACGCGATGTTATTACTGGCGTAAAAAAGACCATATCTGGTGGGCGTTTATCATAGGGACAGCGGGCCGCTTACCGAGGGCGACTATCGTCCCTGGTGTGGCAATCAAGAAAGTTGCAGGGCCAGCGCCCGGTACGAAATCGCGCTGATGCATCAATGTGAAACAAGCTCTCCGACGAAGAACCGCATCAACGGGGAGGAGATCAGCAATCCCGGTGATCGGCTTCCCCCAGCTTCCAGTAGGCGGTGATATCCGCGTTTTTCCGGCTACGTCCTGATTTGAATAGCGCCTGACGAATTTGAATGACATCGCCATGCTCTCCGGCCCCCCATACCTTTTCAGGGGCAAGGCGCTGGATTGTATTAATCACGTGCGTGCAAAAATCATCAGACCGGGGGGACAATCGGGTTACGCTAAGCGTGCAGCAGACCGGCGGCGGCGGATAATCTTGTTTGTCATCAAGAGCCAAAATAACGTGCGCGGTGACATGCGCTGCCAGCGTCGGAATAATAGCAAATATGGCAGGAATAGCCGTTTCGTCGCCGAACAGCAGCAGGGAGCCGACCCCCTCGACGGCCAGCCCTTCTCTGGGGCCGGCAAGGCGAACAATCTCTCCGGGGCGTGCGCTTTTTATCCAGCTCATGGCGGGGCCGCTGCCATGCCGAACAATATCAAGGCTAAGCGTCTGCGCCTCCTGATTCAGGCTGCTGATCGTGTAGGCCCGGCCTGGGCCCTCAGCCTCGCCGGGCGGGGTAAAAAATAGCTTCACCCAGGCGCCGGGCAGAGCATCAGCAAAATGGGCCACCGCCTCACCAGACAGCACCACACGCGTCATTCGTGGGTTGATGTCGGCGATCTGGCGAATGCAGGCCGGGCGTAACAGGCGACTTTCATGCTTATCCACACGTACCGCTCCTCTGACTCAAGGGATAAAAGATGCCTTCTTCCCGGGAGAAACCGCATTGAGCGCATTCAGCATGACGTCCCGGGTTTGATTAAGATGTTCCGTCAGTATGGCAGTCGCCCGATCGGCATCATTGGCAAGGATCGCCTCCAAAAGCTCATTGTGGTCGGCGTTGCGCTCCCCTTCTTCGGCTGTGACGGGTAATAAAACGCGCTGATAGATAGAAAAAGCCTCAGCCAGCTGTTTTATCATCAGAAACAGCCAGTCACTCCCACAATTTTCCATCATGATAAAGTTGAAATCCTCATGGCGAGAGTGCCATCCTGGATTGAGCTTTCCTGGCTCTTCTGCCAGCGTTTGTGGCGTATGCACCAGCCGATGGTTCGCTGCCACCAGCCGTGCCTGCCACTCCACATCTCGCGTTGCAATTGATTTACGCAGGGCGATACTTTCAAAAAGAATTCGCTGCTCGGTGAGATCCCGAAGGTCATCAGCATCCAGCCCACGAACGCTAAAACCCTGCTGAGGGGCCACTTCTACAAGCAATTCACCCGCCAGACGATTCAGTGCTTCCCTGATAACGTTGAGGCTGACATCAAAGCGATGGGCCAGCTCAGAAATCTTCAGCTTGTTCCCCGGTATCAGTTGTCCGGTCAGAATCAGTTCCCTGATACGAGCATAGATCGTCTGATTCAGCGACCTTCCTTCCTTGAGCGTTTTCATTGCAACCTCTGTTTAATTTTCAATAAGTTAATTTTAAAAGTCCATCATTGTGTTAATAGTAGCACAAAAGATGTTAAGAAGATATTAATACCAAAAACTTATAATTAACAAAAAAATCCATTTTTTACTTTAAAAAAGTTTTTCGCCGGGTATTATCAGCCTTACACCCCATCCGACGCAGGAGTTGATATGTCTCATACACTGAAGAGGTCATTTTTTGAGTTTGAAGGTATGGAGGTAGGTTATTACAGCGGCGGAGAGGGAGAACCGCTCATGATGATTCACGGCTCCGGCCCGGGCGCATCCAGTCTGGGAAACTGGAGCCGGGTACTGGATGACCTGAGCCAGCGTTACCGCATCTATGCGATGGATCTGATTGGCTTTGGCGTCAGCAGCCGCAAAACTGCGCCGCCCTATTTCGATTTCGGAATGTGGGTTCGCCAGGCTAAAGCGATGCTCGATTTGATCGACGCACCGCAAATCGGCGTTATTGGTCATTCTCTGTCGGCGGCAATCGCCCTGCAGCTGGCATCAGCCGATCGGCGAATTTCCGCAGTGTTAACCACCGGCGCCATTGGTGCCCCTTTTTCCGTATCCGACGCAACCAGACGTATATGGCGCTGCCCGGAAAATCGAGTCGAATTAGTGGCGGCACTTAGCACATTAATTCATGATACATCCATTATTGACGATGACTATATTGCTGCACGTGAGCCGGTTGTTTTTGCCCAAGGCTATGCCGATTACTTTAACAGCATGTTTTCCGGCGACCCACGGCAATATGTAGAACAAACGACGCTGAGTGAACAAACATTGTCGGCAATTAATTGTCCGGTAATCATGCTGCATGGCCGCGAAGATGTTCCATTCCCGCCGGAAACTTCTGAAGTGCTGGCAAAAAAGATAAAACAGGCCGATCTTTATATTCTTCATGGATGCTCGCATTCGGTAGCGTTTGAACGAAGCCGCTCCTTTTTGTCAGCGGTAAATCAGCTTTTTAGTTAATCCTTTTTCTTTTACCCGAGGTCGCTATCACGGATTATATTATTACGGGTTAATACTACATCTGGAAACATGCCGCCTTTTATTTCGAAAACGCCATTAAATCTGGGGGGATACATCTGTCCCTGTGTTTTGTGAAACGAGGAAACAATAATGAACTGGCTGTCTCAATATAAAAATACACCTGCATCTTTACGTTTAACCTGTTTTATTACATCGATAATATTTTCAGTATTAATGACCTCGCCAGCCAGAGCGGAAGAGGATCGCCTGGTGGGGCTTATCCCCGCAATAACAGCAGCAAAGCCATTTAAACTGGCGGTGACGGTAGTACACCTTAATGATGACTTTTATAAAGGTATCATTTACGGCATTACCGATGAAGCCAAACGGACTGGGGTGAATGTCGTGCAGGTTTCCGTAGCCGGTGCTTACGGCAACGTCCGTGAACAGTTTGCTCAGCTTGAAGCCTTTAAAAGCATTGGCGCCGACGTCGCCGTATTGGCCCCAGCCGCCTATAACGGTTTCGATCCCATAATCAAATCCCTTAAAGACGCGGGCATTAAGGTCGCTTCGGTCGGTATCCCGGTTGACAGCAAGAACATCGATTTTGGTGTGCTTCAGGATGACACCTATATTGGAAAGCTGATGGCCGATGCGGTGTGTAAAGCCGCTGCAAAACCGAAAAAAGTGGCGATGATCCCGGGCCCGGCCGGTGCCGAGTGGGTGCGTCTACGCTACGAGGGCTTTAAAGCTGAAGCGCAGAAATGCACCAGCCCGGTTTCAGTGATTGATTCGGCATTCGGCGGCGGCATTGATTTGCAGGAAGGGCTGGCCAAAGCGTCCGACCTGATGCTGCGTAACCCGGATATTAACTTCATTTATACCCCGCAGATTACCCTTGGCATGGGGGCCGTTCAGGCGATACGCCAGCAGCATCGCGATGCTGCCGTGGTCAGCTCCGCAATGGTGAAACGGGCGGTGCCAATGATTGAGGATGGCAAAATGCTGGCGGTGGTTTCCGAACCGGGAATCATCATGGGTCGCCTGATCGTGCAGTACGCCATTCGCGAAATGGAAAATAAACCCCTGCCCAATCTGGCCCCTGCTGGCGCCGACGGTCTGAGCTACGCCCACTATAACGTGCCGAATAAAGTGTTGGACAAGAGCAACGTAGCGACACATCCCTTTGAAACCTATGAAATTGCACCGGCGGACTGGAAAGTCCCGGCGATGCAGTAACGCGACCAGAGGGAAGTACGGATGCACAATGTAGAGACCACCACGAGTCCGAATTATCCCCTGTTGCGTATCAGCGGATTGTCCAGGCGATTTGGCGCAACCCAGGCGCTGAACAATGTCTCGGTTCAGTTTGCCGCCGGAGAAATCCACTGCTTATTGGGTGAAAACGGCGCCGGAAAATCAACCATCGGAAAAATCATCAGCGGGCTCTATCCCGCTGATGAGGGAAGTATCTGGTATGACGAACAGCGGGTAGCCTTCAACAGCTCCCGGGAAGCACGGCACGCAGGTATCGTCATGGTTTATCAGGAGCTGTCTCTGGCACCGAGTCTATCCGTACGCGCCAACCTGTGGCTGGGAGCGGAGCAAGGAAAAACGCTCCTCTCGCTCACTCGTCGCGCTCAGGAGAAGACCAGGGTAATGGAAGTCCTGACCCAGCTTGGTCTGGACGACATCGATATGGAAAGCGCGGTTGGCCATTTTCCGGTCGCGATTCAGCAACTGATTGAAATCGGCAAATCGCTGATGTCGCAACCTCGGGTCATTATTTTTGATGAGCCGACCGCCATGCTCGGCGCCGTTGAAAAAGAGATGTTCTTCAGCGTCCTGCGACGACTGCGTGAAACCGGCATCGCGTCGATACTGGTCACGCATCATATCGATGATGTACTCGCCGTCAGCGACCGCGTCACCATTATGCGCAACGGCCAGGTGGTGGATGCCTTTCAGGTAAGCCCGGAGGTAACGGCAGATTTCATCGTCTCGCGGCTGACGGGTAAAGCGCCGGGTAGCCACCGCGTGGAGAACAAGAGGGAGCAGAATTTCCCTCCCCTGCTCGACTTTGAAAATCTGCCGGTCAGCGGCGGCGGTAACAGGGTCTTCAGCTTAGGGAAAGGCGAAATACTGGGGATCTACGGCGTCGTCGGTTGCGGTGGCGACGTGCTGGTGCAAAACCTGGTGGGCTTTATCCCCACACCGTATGACGCCTCGTCTCGTTTCCGGCTGGATGGCTATGAATGGCGTCCCAAAAACGTGGTGGATGCGCTGAAAAACGGCGTGGCGTGGCTACCTGCGGGTCGGGCCAGTAATGGCGTTTATCCCACGCTGTCGATTGCTGAAAATCTGATGATGACGCAGTTGAAGGCCTTCAGCATAGCGGGATTCATCCGCTCCCGTCAGGCTGATGCCAGCGCCGATAAGATTCTCAAAGCCTGCGGGGTTAAGTTCGCCGACAAGCACGATTTACTGACCAGCCTGAGCGGCGGCAATCAGCAGAAGGTATTGCTGGCGAGGGCGATGGCAAGCGCAAAGAAAGTGCTGGTGCTGGAGGAACCCACTGCTGGGGTGGATATCGATGCCAAATACGAAATCCATCAACGCATTCGGGCGCTGGCGAACAGCGGTGTCTCGGTGATCCTGCTTTCCAGTGATTTAGCCGAAACAATGTCCCTGTGCGATACGGTCTGGACTCTGTTTCACGGCTGCGTGGTGAACACTTATCGCACGCCGGATGAGCACGACAAGGCATCAATTATTGCCGATGTGGTGGGGCAAGAAGCATCCGATGATGGCCCCAATGAATCAAGCGTTAGCCTGAAGCAGGAGTGGCCGGGGTCATGGTGATGAATCACGCCGGCATTCCCGCCGGGCTGCTGGTGATGGTGCTGGTGGGTTCCCTAACCGGCGCGGCGTCAGGCGTGCTGATCTCCTTTTTTAATACTTCGCCTCTGGTGATCACGCTGGGTATGCTCTCAGTCGCTCAGGCGTTTGCGCTGATCCTTTCCGGCGGGGTGCCAATATATGACGTTCCCGCCGCTTATATTGACGCGGTAGGTTACGGCACGCTGCTGGGGATACCGGTGATGGTATGGATTGCCGTTGCGCTGACAGCAGCTATTGGCGTACTCCTGAAATACACCCTGTTTGGCCGCTACGTTTACGCCATGGGTTCTAACGTCTCCGCCGCGTCCAAATCCGGCATTAATGTCCGCCTTAATACGGTGCTGGTTTATATGGTCAGCGGCTTCTGCGCGGGTATCGGCGCCATTATTCTCACCGCCTGGACCAGTTCCGCCCAGCCGATTGCGGCAGCGAATCTGACGCTGCAATCGCTGGCAGCCGTAGTACTTGGCGGCGTAGCGCTCACCGGCGGAGCCGGAAATTTGCGCCAGGTGATTACCGGCGTGGTGGTCCTGACGCTGCTTTCCAACGTCATGAACATGGTCGGCGTATCGGCATATTACCAGACGCTTGCTGTCGGCGTGGTCATTATTCTGGCGGTAGTCCTTGACCGATTTCGCCGTCGCGAATCGTACTGATATTCATCGCCAGTATTTATTAGAAATAGGTTGAGCATTCTTACCGTTATTTATCCTGCTATAAGGAGTGTTGCTATGTCTAAAAACGTTATATATATCAATCCTGAAAATGCCAGCCCGGCGCAGGGGCTCTACTCTAACCTGACCAAAGTCCGCGCAGGCGATCTCTATTATATCTCAGGACAGCTTGCGGTCGGTTATGACGGCAACGTGGTCGGGAAAGGCGATTTCGATGCGCAGTTTTCACAGGTATTTAAAAATCTCGGAGATGTGCTCAGCGCCGTCAATTGCGATTTTAATGATGTGGTAAAGTTCAATACCTATCTGGTGGCGTCGCAGCACATCGAAAACTTCATGAAAAATCGTGAAGCGCTTTTTCCCAGCCTGTTCGCAACCTCCGACTATGCGCCCAATACCCTGCTGGTGGTCGACCGTCTGGTGAAAGAAGAGTTTCTGATTGAAGTGGAAGCCGTCGCCCGCGCACGCGATTAATTACAGGACTGCAGGAAAGGTTAATTATGAAGCTAGTAACTTATGTCTATTCAGACAGTAAGAGAATTGGCGTTATTAATCACGCTGGAAATATTATCGACGTCAGCGACATTGTAAACTCCAATGATATGAATGTGCTTATCGAGCATTTTTCGGAAATAGAGAACAGCTTAAAATTATGCTGTGAAGGTGCAGGCAAAAACGCGGTGCCCATTGACGCCGTGCGTCTGCTGGCGCCAATCCCGGCCACGCGGCGAAATATTTTCTGTGTGGGCAAAAACTACTATGCGCACGCTGAGGAGTTCGGTAACAGCGGCTATGACTCCAGCGCGGCGGCGGGCAACGTACCGGCGAATCCTATCATCTTCAGCAAACCTACCACTTCCATCTGTGGCCCTGATGACGCCATCGACAGCACGCTGGATCCGTACAACACCATCGATTATGAAGCAGAGCTGGCGGTGGTGCTGGGTAAAAAGGGACGGATTGCACAGGACGAGGACCCCATGTCCTTCGTCTTCGGCTATACCTTGGTGAATGACGTCACTTCTCGCCACTTGCAGAAACTGCACAGCCAGTGGCTGCTGGGAAAAGGAATTGATGGGTTTTGCCCGATGGGGCCGGTTCTGGTCACCGCCGATGAGTTTGGCCTCCCCGGTAGCCAGACGGTCTCCTGCCATGTGAATGGTGAGCTGCGCCAGCAAGCGTCCGTTTCCGATCTGATTTTTGATATCCCGCGATTAATTAAAACCATCGGTCAGAATATTACCCTGCTGCCCGGGGACGTCATCGCCACCGGGACTCCCGCAGGTGTGGGTCTAGGATTTACGCCGCCCCGTTATCTTGTCCGCGGCGATAGCGTGACGGTTTCCATGAATGAAATTGGGCAGTTAACCAATACCATTATCTGATAAAAAGAAGGAAGTCCTTATGGCTAAGATTGTCAGTGCAATCAGCATGTCCCACGTTCCCGGTGCATTAGGCTGGGCCGATGCGCCTTCCCCTGAACAACGCCAGCGGCTGGCGGAAATTCATGCCAGATTAAAACAGTGTATCGATGAAACTAAGCCCAATCTGATCATTGCCTTTTTAGACGATCACTTTGAGAACAATTTTCGTAATTTAATGCCGACATTAGGCGTACCCGTCAGTGATGCGAATATCGGCCCAGCCGAATATATGATGGAAGCGCTGAAATTTGATAAACAGCACAGTATTGCCAGCAACGCTGAAATTGCACAACTGCTCCTGGAAAAGTTGATCCACGGCGGATTTGAAGCCACCCGGATGGGGCCGATTGAATACGGTAATAACCTGATGATGCCGCTGGTATTTATTAATCCGGAATTCAATATCCCGGTCGTTCCGGTATATATCAACGTCTTCTCTCCGCCGCTAATGCCCTATTCACGCGCCTACGATCTCGGTCTGAAAGTGCGTGAAATCATCGACGCTCTGCCGGATGAGTTCCGCGTGCACTTTCTCGCCACCGGGGGACTGTCGCACTGGCCTCCGGTCTGGACGGAAGGCGCGCCGGAAGGCGATGAGCTGCTGCAGCGTATGAAGGTCTACCAGACCATCGGCAAAGAGGCTCTGATAAACGACCCGACGCTCTATACCGATTTCGCTCAGTATGAAATTGAAATGATGAGCAAAATGGAGTGGCCGCTGGGTAACAGCCACCCGTTGGTCAACGAAGAGTGGGACCGCGAAATGCTGGAACATTTCGAAGCCGGTGACGTCAACTACATGCGCGCGCTGACCTACGACGAAGTGGAAGATCGCGGCGGCCACGGTGGCCATGAGGCCCTGAACTGGGTGGCGCTAATGGGAGCAATGAAAGGGGCCCGTCCGGACTATGTTGCCTATGAATCGGTACCGGAGTGGATCACCGGCATGAGCTATCTGACCTATCCAGGCCAGAAATAAGAGGAAGCGTGATGGCAAGAATCGCAATAGTAGGCGCCGGCATGGGTGGTCTGGCCTTTGCTTCGGTCATGAGAAACGGTCAGCACCAGGTGACTATATATGAACAGGCCAGTGAACTGGCCGAGCTGGGTGCGGGTATCTCCTTATGGGCTAACGGCACGCGCTTGTTTGAAGAGATGGGCATCGCCGCGCAGATGGCGGCACGATCCTGTGAAACGGAGATGGCGTTCTTCAGAAATGAGGACGGCAGCGTGGCCGGATCTCAACCGTTGGCGCGGGAGAACTGGTATCGGAATGAGTATGGCTATCCCTATTACGGGGCATTCCGCCCCCATCTTCAGTCGGCGTTGCTCGATGTGATTGGCAAACAGACCATTCGGCTGAACAAACAGCTGGTACGGCTGGAAGAGGCAGACGATGAAATCATATTACATTGGGCGGATGGCTCAAGGGACAGCGCCGATTTAGTGGTGGGCGCAGACGGCATTAAGTCGGTCGTACGGCAGTATGTCAGCCCCGACGCGTCACCGGTGTTTACCGGCAACAGCGCGTTTCGCGGGCTGGCGAAAACAGCCGATCTCGATCTGCTGCCGGAGCCGCGCTCCTTTACCGACTGGATGGGTAACGGCATGCACGTACTGAATTTTCCTGTTGGCAAAAATTTCGAATACCAGACCATTGTGGTGTTTATGGATGGGCCGGAAAAATGGCAGGACGAATCGTGGCGTGTCCCGGCAGATGCGAAGAGTGTTCGCAGCCATTTTACCGGCTGGCACCCTGCCGTCGGCCAGCTGCTGGAACACGTTAATCTGGCAGAGCGCTGGGGCATGTTTCAGGTTAGCCAGATGTTCTCCTGGTATCGCGGGCGGGCAGTGCTGATTGGCGATGCGGCTCACGGAATGATGCCGCACCACGGACAGGGCGCGATCTCCTCTTTTGAGGATGCGGTAGCCCTGGCGCATATCCTCAATGATAGCGCCACGACATCGATTGCTGGCGGGCTTGAACGCTATGAGCAAGAGCGCAAAGGGCGTGGCGAGAAAATTCAGCAATCCTCCAGGCGGCTTAATGATTGCCTTCACCTTCCGGCCGGACAGGATCGCACCAGGCGTAATGCGGTACTCAATAGCCTGCAACAGCATTTCTCCTGGCTGCACAGCTATAAAATTGGCGTTTAACCGCTGAGCTGGGCAGGCATCGGCCTGCTCAGAATCGCCTTTTTTGGCACGATGGCGGTGCGAAGCGACGCCATTCCCGAGCGTCCTGGCAGGCTGACTTTAAAATAATCCATTGCATATCATTATCTTGACGGAAGCTTATTCGCAAGAGGCACGGTTATTGCCTGATTAAGCCATGGGCCAATAAACATCGCATTCTTTTACAGGTATCAGCATGCTCAACACATCGGTAGTACTGTCGGTAGGAATCGAAGACAAGGTGTCGCCCACCCGCACGTTGATGTTTGCTCTACAGCACCTGCTGGCGTTGACCGGGATATGGGTCTTCCCGGTCATCATTGGCGCCTCGCTGAATCTCAGCAACCAGCAGACCGGCACCATCGTACAGGCCTGCTTTTTTACGACCGGTATCGTCACCATTTTGCAATCGGGCCGTTTTCTGCGCCTTCCGGTCGTGCAGGGCCCGACGGCCGCCTTTATGATCGCCGTGTTGGGATCGGCGCATAGCGTTGGGCTGGGCACCGCTTTTGGATCGATGTTTGTGGCGGCTTTAATCTTCGCAGTACTCTCCATGCCGCTGAAGCGGCTAGGGATCACCGGCCTGCTGATTCGCTATATATCTCCTCCTATCGTTTTTGGCTCCCTTCTGGTGATTATTGGCGCGCAGCTCGCCAGCATCGGTCCTGCTGGCTGGTTCAGCACCGCCAGCGGCGGAACTCTGGGCACCAGCGTTATCGCCGCTCTGGCGACGGTTCTCGCGATTATTGGCTGCATGGTGTTTGGCCGCCATGATCTGATAAAACGCGGTGCGCTGCTGTGGGGGATCGTCGTTGGCGTGGTGGTGTTTAAGCTGCTGACGACGTGGCATCTACCCGATCTCGCCAACGCGCCGCTTGTCGCGTTACCGCACTTCTTCGCTTTCGGATTCGGCGTATCGCTGCCGGTGGTTTTGCTAATGATGCTGGCTTTTCTGCAGGCCTCAGCGGAAGCGATGGGCATGTATTCACTGCTGGCCGACTGGGGCGGTCAAACGCTGACGACCCAGCGAATTAATCGCGGGCTGTTTACCGAGTTTATCGGCTGCGCCATTGGCGCGGCGGCAGGCGGTTTGGGCACGACGTCGTACCCGGAAAATGTTGGCATTATCCGCGTCTCGGGCGTTGCCAGCCGTTTTGTCACATTGGCTGCCGGGGTTCTCTCGCTGCTTATCGGGTTACTGCCGCCGGTTGGCTTATTGCTGGCGTCGCTTCCTCAACCCGTACTTTCTGCCGCCTCCTCCATTCTGTTTGGCATCATAACCCTGAGCGGGATCCAGATAATGGCGCGAATTCACTGGGATGAACTGAACCTCGCAGTGGCAGCACCAGCCTTCATTCTCTCCATGGGGAGTATGTATCTACCGCCAGAGGTGCTGAATCTGCTTCCCGACGCCCTAAAGGGCATTGTGGCGCAGCCGATGATTGTTGGCATCATCCTGCTGATTTTCCTCAACCTCATTATCAATGTATTTGTGCGCGGCTTACGCAAGCCCGCGCTTGAAGAGGAGACGCTTTAATGATGGGAAAAGTGACGTGGGCTATTGATCCTGCTCGTACCGCGCTGATTGTGGTGGATATGCAAAAGGTGTTTTGCGTCGAAGGCGAAGGGCTATATGTTCCTGAGACCGCGAATATTATCGAAAACATTCAGGCCCTCAGCAGCCTGATGCGGCAGCGCAAAATGCCGGTGATCTATCTGCGCCATGTGGTACGGGGAGACGGCGAAGACACCGGGCGGATGCTTGATTTCTACCCTAACGTTAATGAACTATTGGGACGCGGTAATCCGGCGGTTGAAATCATTGATGCGCTCGCCCCCAGGCCAGGCGACATTGTGGTTGATAAGCTTTTTTACAGCGGTTTTCACAACACTGACCTGGATGCGATTTTACGAATGAAGGATATCGACACCCTGATTGTCTGCGGCACGGTGACCAACGTCTGCTGTGAAACCACCATTCGCGATGGCGTGCATCGGGAATACAAAATGATAGCCCTGAGCGATGCAAATGCTGCAATGCCCTATCCTGATATGGGGTTTGGTGAAGTGAGCGCAGCAGAGGTTCAGCGTATCTCCCTGAGCGCTATGGCCTATGAATTTGCCGAGGTTACCGACACTCCCGATATCATGGCGCGTATTCAACTAGTTGGCTAAGCCCTTTCGCCTGTAGCCCCCTGCCGGGCAGGGGGATGCGTAAAGCTTCAGCTAGAGCCGACGATGCAGTCCACTTGTGCATCGCAAGTCCCCTCTTCCGCTTTCCCAACGTCGGGCCGTTTACGCCGACGGGCGCCCGTCAGGATTCGGTCAGCGCCAGATGCAGGCGGTCGGTCAGCGGCTTCAGCAGATAGTTCATCAGCGAACGCTCGCCGGTGCGGATAAACCCTTCAACCGGCATGCCGGGTCGAATCGTTAATCCCTGCAGCTTGTCCATCCCCTCCTGCGTGACCTTAACACGGAGCGCGTAATAGGGCTTCCCGGTTTGTTCATCGACCAGGCGGTCCGCGCCGACCATCGTGACCTCCCCCGCCACGCGCGGCGTGGTGCTTTGATCGAAGGCTGAAAATAGCAGCTCCACCGGCAGGGCCTGATGCACCTTATCGATCAGCTCGACCGGCACGCGGGCTTCGACCTCCATCGGCGAATCCTCCGGCACGATCTCCATCAGCTGCTGCCCGGCCTGAATAACGCCGCCCTCGGTAAATACCGCCATGCCGACCACCGTTCCCGCCACCGGTGCCTTAATCTGCGTATCCTGCAGATCGGCCTGCGCTTTCTCCAGCTGGTTTTTCAGAGCGGCGATCTGCACCTGGCCGTCCGCCAGCTGGGTATTCACCTCTTTACTGTACTCATCCCGACGCTGCTGCGCCTGCAGCCGCAGCTCGATCGCCTGCCGCTGCAGCCGCCCGATGCTGCCGTGGGTTTGTGAAATCTCCCCCTCCACGCTGGCAAGCTCCCCCTCCATCGACAGCAGCTGATTACGCGCCACGTAGCCCTTCGCGGCCAGCCCCCGGATGCCGGATAGCTGCTCGTTGAGCAGACGCTTTTGCTGCTGCTTGCTGCTCAGTAAAGACTGCATGCCGCTGAGCAGCGCCTGGGTACCGGCCACGCCTTCATCAATGGCCGCCAGCTCGCTGCGCAGGGCGGCGCGACGGTTGATTAACAGCTGACGCTGCAGCGCCAGCTGCTCCACCACCTCCGGTTCATCCCTGACCGCCGCCAGCTCGGGCAGCATCACGATTTCGCTCTCACCCGTTCGTTCCGCCGCCCAGCGCGCCATTTGCAGCTGCAGGCTGCGCAGCTGGCTTTGCAGCGCGTCGCGTCGGGTTTGCGTAGTCACGGTATTCATCACCACCAGCACCTGGCCTGCCTGCACCTTCTCGCCATCGTGGACGCGCAGCTGCGCAATCACCCCGCCGCCGGGATGCTGTACCGCTTTACGGTTTCCCGTCACCACCACGCTGCCGGAAACCGGCACGCCGCGGTCGAGCGGCGCGAAGCTGGCCCAGCAGAGAAACCCGCCGAATCCGACGATGACCAGCCATAATCCCCAGCGTAAATAGGCGCGTTCGCTGAACGACCCTTCATACCAGGCCAGCTGTTCGGGCTGCGTCAGCGCTCTCATAATTTACCCTCAGCGCGTACCCGCGGCTGCACCGCGGTATAGCCCACGTTAAAACCGCCGTGCCGGCCCGCGCCGATCGGCGTCACCGCGCCGGAGGTCGGCGCGCCGGCCATGCCCGGCAGCTTTTTCAACACCTCGGCGCTCGGGCCTTCGTGCTGCATTCTGCCGGCGGCCAGCACCAGCAGACGATCGGTAATCGCCAGAATAGCCGGTTTGTGCGTCACCAGAACCACGCTTTTCCCTTTCTCTTTCAGGGTCAGAATCGCCTGCTGCAGCGCCGCTTCGCCCTCTTTATCAAGGTTGGCGTTCGGCTCGTCCAGCACCACCAGGGCCGGTAAACCATAGAGCGCGCGGGCGAGCGCCACCCGCTGACGCTGACCGCCCGACAGACCGCTGCCGCCTTCGCCCAGCACCGTGTCATAGCCCTGCGGCAGGCGTAAAATCAGCGCGTGGATACCGGCCATCTGCGCGGCCAGCACCACGCTATCGGCATCCACCTCGCCAAAACGGGCGATGTTTTCCGCCAGCGTTCCGGCAAACAGCTGGATATCCTGCGGCAGATAGCCGATATGCGGACCCAGCGCCGTTTTATCCCACTGATGGATTTCAGCATCGTCCAACCGCACGCTGCCGGATAGCGGTTTCTGCACGCCGACCAGCTGCTTCATCAGCTGCGTTTTACCCGAACCGGATGCGCCAATCACCCCCAGAACGGTGCCGGCAGCCAGCGAAAACTGCAGCTGCATCAATATCGGCTGACGGCCTCCCGGCGCCGTAATCGTCAGCTGCTCAACGCGTAAATGTCCCTGCGGCGCGGGCAGCGGTAAACGCTCGGGCTGCGGCGGATTCGCGGCCAGCAGCACCTGCAGCCGCTGCCAGGCTTCGCGGGCCGCCAGCCACTGCTTCCAGCTGCCGATCAGCTGATCGATAGGCCCCAGCACGCGGCCAATCAGGATCGAGCCGGCGATCATCATGCCGGAGGTAATATCGCCGTTGACCGCCAGCAGCGCGCCGCAGCCGAGCATCAGCGACTGCAGAGCCAGCCGCAGCGTACGCGTCAGGGAGGTGATCAGCGCCATTCTCTCGCTACCGCGGCTTTGCAAATGTAAAAACTCTGCGTGCTGGCAGCGCCAGCGCTGACGCAGGGTTTGCAGCATCCCCATCGCTTCTATCGCTTCGGCCTGCCGCAGCTGGCCGTTGGCCCGCTGGCTGGCATGGAGCGCTACCTTTCCCGCCCGCTCCAGCAGCGGCTGGCTTAAGCGCAGATTGAGCCAGGCCAGCGCCAACAGCAGCGCCGCGCCGAGGGTCGCCAGAACGCCAAGCCACGGATGCAGCAGATAAACCACCAGCAGATAGAGGGGAAACCAGGGGGCGTCAAAAAAGGCGAACAGCGCGCTGCCGGTCGCGAACTGCCGTAAACTGGTGAGATCGTTTAACGCCTGGCCTGCCAGAACATTACCCGTTTTCAGGTTGGTGCCGAACGCGGCGTCAAAAACCCGCGCGTTGAGACGCATATCCAGCTGCGCGCCGAGGCGGATGACCAGCCCGCTGCGCACCCATTCCATCAGGCCAAGAAACAGCAGCAGCCCGACGATCATCAAGGTCAGCATCGTCAGCGTCATAAGGTTGCCGGACGGCAGAACGCGATCGTAGACCTGCAGCATATACAGCGCCGGGGAAAGCATCAGAATATTGATCGCCGCGGTGAACAGCGCCACGCACCAGAAGCCGCGCCGGCAGGTCGCTAACGCCGCCAGGATCTCCTGCCGTCCCGCCTGAGGCACCTGAGTTTCGCTCATTCTTTCTCCTGCCTGAACCGTTTCCCCGCCGCAGCGGGGAAACGGTAGGGTTATGCCGCCAGCAGGTCCGTATGGTCTGCGGTTGCCGATGAGCCCACGACCGCCGCGATCTGATCGAAGGTCGAATCGATGCTCAGGTTGTACTGGTCGAGGATGCCGTTCAGCGCGGTTTCCAGCGCGCTGGTATCGCCGGACATCAGGCCATAAACCACCTCATGCACGATGCCGTCATGACCTTCGGACTGCGCGCTGCTCAGGCCCAGTCCGCTGAAGCTAACGTCCAGCGCCTGGATGTTGTACGGCGAAGAGCTGCCGCCCTGCAGGCCGTCGCCGAACGACAGGCCGTCAAGGGAGCCGTACAGCGTGTGCGCCGGGTCGGCAAACAGGGTATAGGTTAAGTTTCCTTCCGCCACGAATGAGGTGATGTTATTCGCGGTACTGGTGATAGCGTACTGGCTTCCGGACAGCGAACCGCCGTAGAAGCCGCCGGAGTTGCTATCGTCCACGTTACCGTTGGTATGGTTAACGTCACCAAATGTGGCTGACCATTCAGCCAGATAATCATGAATGCTATAGCTGCCTACAGAGCTGTCGTAATCCACTGAAAATGCCATATTGGTCTCCTGATATTACAGATATCGCGGCCTTTTTACGTGCAGAGCACGCCCGAACTGCGCCGCGTCATACGGGGGTTAAAAGCGGTATTCGATGCCACCCTGCACGGTGCGGCCGCGGCCTAAGGTATTGCCCAGGGTTTCGCCGTAGCTGACCACGTAGGCGCGGTTGGAGACGTTCTCCACGGAGCCGCGCAGCGTCAGGTTGTCAGTCACGCGGTAGCTGGCGTAAAGGTCAAACAGGGTGTAGCGCGGCCAGTCGGCCAGATAGGGATAGTTGGTCGGCACGCTGTGATCCTGATAGCCCGGCGCAAAACGCACCGTGACGCCGGCGTCGAGCTTGCGGTCAAAGGCGCGTCCGCCGAGGGTAAACGAGCCGCGATCGCCGGGGAGGAACGCGGCGGAGCTGAACTGGCTGCCGCCGTCGCAGGTCACGAAGTTGTTCGCCTCATCATTATCTTCCCAGTACCAGTTATTGGCGCTGCCGGCGCCCTGCTGCTTCCCGCCCAGCCACGCTTTCCGCGAGCAAAACTCGTTTTTACCGATCATGTGCGTGTAGGTGAAATCGGTATAAACAAAGCCCGCATCGTAATTCAGCTGATACTCGATCCCACGGAAACGGGTGCTGTTGAGGTTATTGACGTACGCGGTGTTGCCCAGCCCCGGCTGCGTGATGCCCGGCTTTTCGCGGTTAATCGCCATGCTGATATAGTTCGACACCTTGGTATCGAAGTAGGCCACTTTGACCGCCAGGCGATCCTCCTCCTGCAGCAGACCGCCTTTCAGCAGGTTCACCCCCACTTCCCAGGCGCGGGAGCGTTCCGCCTGCAGGAACGGGTTGGGGTACTGCGTGGAGTCGCCGTGGGCGCTGCCGCTGGTCAGGGTTTCAGTGATGGCCGGCGGACGCCAGGAGCGGCCGTAGGTGGTATACAGCTCCAGCCAGTCGACGCCCGGCTTCACCGCCAGCGCCAGCGTCGGCGAGACGCGGGACTCTTCGCGATCCACCAGCCATTCATGGTAAGAGCTGGAAATGAGGCAGCCGCTCAGACGACGCGAGGTGCAGGGGTTATCAATGGTGTAAGTCGCTTCGGGGTAGTTCATGCCGGTGGTGCCGCGCAGACGATAGCGGTCATAGCGCAGCCCGCCTTCGACGGTGAGCCAGTCGTCGTACTCGTAGGTCAGCGTGGAGAACAGGCTGAATATCGACCGATTTCCGCCGGGCGTCACGCCCTCCATATCCTCAGACGTTGAGCGGCTGGTGGCTTTGTCATAGTAAAACTCGGCGCCGTAGTTAGCCTTCAGCGTATGCTCCGCGGCCAGCGAGAAGTGCGAGGTGTTTTGCAGCTGGGCGCCGTAGGTGCGCAGGCGGGTTTGCGTCCAGTAATCGTCCGTCGTCCCGCTGCCGTAAGTATCGCTGTTCGAGTCGGTATCGACGTAGTAGAGCTTGGCGTGCAGATCGAGCCAGTCGCGATCGTAGGGCGCGAGGCTGTAGTCGAGGGCGACGTTGCGCGCCATCACCACGTCGTAGCCGCTCTGCTTCCAGCCCAGCGTCCGGTCATCGCCTTCGCCGACGGCGGTCAGGGTGCTGGCCGTCGGCGAGCTCACCTGGGTTTGCAGATAGCTCAGCTGCAGACGCTGGTTAGCGGGCAGATTCCAGCCCACCTTCGCCATACGCGACAGCATCTTGTAGCGGCTATCGGTAATCTGATTGTTTTTTAAGGCGCTGGCATAGCGATCGTAGTTGCCGGTGTCGTTGTTGACGCGAATGTCGCCGATATCGCCTTTATTACCCGGCCAGTAATCGCTCAGGTGGCGCTCGCTGGCGGCCAGCAGAATATCCCCCGTCTCATTGCCCCACGCCAGCGCGCCGCTGCCGATAAAGCGGGTGCCGTTATCGCCGGTGCTGGCGTGCAGCTTGCCGCCCAGCTCTTTGCCGTCATAGATAAAATCGCTGGCATTCAGGGTGTTAAAGGTGGCGATGCCGCCCAGCGTGCCGGCGCTGCCCATGCCGCCGGTGGTGCCTTTTTCGACGGTGACCCCGCTCAGCAGCTCCGGATCGATATACATGGTGCCATTACGCTGACCGTGGCCGCTTTTCTGGAAATTCTGCCGCATCCCGTCGATGTTCATGTTGACCCGGCCATAGTCCTGCATCCCGCGAATATTCACCGACAGGGCCGGATCCTGCTGGCTCACGCTGGAGTAAACGCCGGCGGTCTGTTCGAGGATATCCGCCGCGTGCCGAGCCGGCCGGTCGTCCATCTTCTTGCGGTCGATCACGCTGACGGAGCGAGGCTGTTCGTAGACCCAGTCATCCGCGGAATAATTTAAGGTGGCGGTAACGGTCAAGGTATCGTCATTCACCGGCCCGCCGATGCGGGTTTCATCGGCGCGCTTCGTGCGGAGAATAATCTGCCCGTCGGCGGTAAATTCCGGCGCCACGGCGTTGTTGCCAATCAGCTGACGTAGCGCGGCGGCGATCGGCATCGTGCCGTTAAGCGACTGCGACTTCATCCCCTGCACCGTGCGGTCTTCAAAAAAGATCTGCACGCCGGACTGCTCGCCAAATCGTAGCAGCGCGCTTTGCAGGGATTGCGGGGGAATAGTGAAGGTTTTGCTCTGTTTTACCGCTTCCGTTGCCGCCGACGCGGCCTGGCTTAGCGCAGGCGCGGTCAGCGCTAACGTCAGCGATATGGCAAAAGCAAGGCGACGACGGCTTTTGCAAAATTGGGGCTGTAATGGGTGCATGTGTGTACTCGATTATCGTTGATAATGGTAATCAATCTCATTCAACAATAAAGACGAACGACGTACACAAACCCGTAAAAATTTTTTAGAAAAAGTAAAAATATAAAAATGGGGCCACAAAAATGCCCGCAGGACCTAGTACAGGAGCGTCATTCCCGGCAGCGTCACCTGCTTCGCCCCCAGCGTCTGGCGCAGGGTTTCAACGGCGCGTTCAGGCTGCTTGAGCGCGAAAGCGCCGCTGACGGTCCGCTTTCTCAACGTCGGGTTGACGACGATAACCGTTTGGTTCTGGTAGCGATTTATCTGCGCCACCGCCTCGCTTACCGGCTGCTTGTCGATAATCAGCCAGCCGCGCCGCCAGGCGAACTGCGCCGGCGAAACCGGCCGCCGCGTCAGGCTATTATCGGCATAGCGCGCGCCCTGCCGTTCAGCCAGCACCAGCGATTGCCCTTTATAGCTGACCCGCACGCTGTGCTCATGCACCGCCACGTCCGCTCCGCTGCCGTCAATATCGACGCTGAACTGCGTCCCTAATGCCTGCGTAATGCCGCCGTTCGCCTCTACGCGAAAGGGGCGCATCTCGCTGGCGCCGACCGGGGCCACGGTAAACCAGGCGTGTCCGGAGAGGAGCGTAACGCGCCGCTCCTTTGCATTGAAATGCAGCTCGATGGCGCTGCGGCTATCGAGATCGACCCGGCTGCCGTCCGGCAGCGTCACCTGGCGAATTTCGCCGGCGGCGGTGTAATAATCGGCCTGCCAGCGCAGCCAGGCGTCGGGAAGCATCAACAGTACCGGCAGGGACGCCAGCACGACGACGGCGGCCGTCGCCCAGTGGCGCCAGCGGGGACGAGCGCTCGCCGCCGGCGGAACGGGCAAAGGCAAAGGAACCACCGTGGGAGATAGCGTATCCGCTCCGCAGGCGGCCGGGGCCGATCGCGGCAATGTTCCGAGCATAAGCCACAGCTGCTGCGCCTGAATCAGCGCGTCGGCATGCTGCGGATCTGCATCCCGCCACGCGACCATCGCCCGCTCCTCATCATCCGTCAGCGACCGCTCGGCCATTTTCACAGCCCATAGCGCGGCCTGCTGACGTATTGCCTCACTCAACTGACTCATTTCACTGCTTCCTGACTATCCGGGTTAATCATTAAGACGTTTGAACCAGGTAAAACCCGTAAAAAAAATGCCATTATTTCTGTATTCCGCACATCAGGGTTGCCAGCGCCTGCGCCAGATGTTTTTCTACGGTGCTAAGCGATACGCCCAGCCGCGTCGCAATTTCCGCCTGCGGCAGCCCCTCAAGCCGGCTAAGACGAAAAATAGCCTGCGTCCGTTCCGGAAGATTCATCAGCTGGCCGATAATCCTCTCAACCTGCTGCTGGTCAATCGCGCGCTGTTCAGCGCCCGGATCGTCGCTGGGAAAGTGGGCCATCTCATCATCGCTGAACGCCATGGTTTGCCGCCGCTGCTGCTGACGGTAATGATCGAACAGCAGATTCCTCGCCGTACGGAACAGATAGGATTCACTGTCCTGAATTTTTCCCTGTGGATAATGTTCGGAGAGGCGGGCAAAACTCTCCTGCATCAAATCGTCAGCCAGCTGCGCATCGTGCAGTTGGCTTTTCAGATACGCCAACAGCGGCTGGGCATGACGCTCAAACAGCACCTGCAGCTCAATATTGGACATTAACTTTTCCCTGAAGAGCCTGCATCAAAGCCACTATAAATCACATAAATGATTCTCATTTTCAATAAGCTTTTTAGCCGCATCTGCGTCGGAAGAGTTCGGAGGGAAGCTGGCGCCGGCAACCGGCCGGCGCCAGCTTTATCAATCATGGCCTATTTTCGAGGTCAGGCGGGCGGGTAAAGCGGTGAATCGAGGCTGCGCGCGGCGTTAACGGGAGCGGCGGTTCCGGACCGAGTTTATTGGCGATCCCGCCAGCATCATCCCCGCTCTCGCGAGCTTAGCGCTCGTCGGCTTCCTCCAGCGGAACGATGCGCCACTCATTCGGCTGCTGTCCGGGTGAAATCCACATCGGCACCACGTTACCAAGCCGGATGCCGTAGGGCGTACCGAGCGCATGGCGGCGCAGCACCCGAAACACGCCGGAATGGGCGATAATCAACGGGCGCTCGTACTGCGTCAGGATCGTATTTAGCGCGCCGGTCACCCGGTGGCAAAACGCTTCCCAGCTTTCCCCGCCCGGCGGCGTCTCTTCATACGGCGGCTGTTCGCTCCACGGACGCCGTTCTAACTCCCCCCAGTCCCGCTCGCGCAGATCGTCGAACACCGTATAGGGCACGTCGGGGAGCGCCAGCTCGGCCGTTTGTCGCGCGCGCAGCAGCGGGCTGACGGCGATGCCGTTCCAGCGATAGCGCCCCAGCAGCGGACGAACCTCCTGCGCCTGCAGCTCGCCCTCTTCGGTGAGCGGTACGTCCGTGCTTCCGCCGATTAATTTATCCCGGTTAAGGGCCGTTTCGCCGTGGCGAACGAAGACAAAAGGCTTACAGATTATTGGCATAGTTCCATCTCGATCATCGGATGAGTCATAATTTGGCAGCTCAACGCCTGCTGCCACAGAAGCGGGTTGTCAATGGCGGTAAACAGCGGCGCGAAATAGCGGCAGGAGAGCTGAGAGATCAGCGTTTGCAGACAGCTGACGGTGGGGTGCACATTCCAGCGGCAAAAATCGACGTCGCCTGCCAGCCACTGCTGGTGAGCGAGCTGATTCAGGTGGCCGGTAAACAGGGTTCGATGCTGAAAATCCTCCCGTGCCCGCAGCGCGCCCGCCATGCCGCTCATGCCGTCGGGGTCGGCGGCCAATACCAGCGGCGCGTGGGGCGAAAAGACCGGAAGCACCGCGGCCAGCGCCCGCAGCTCTGCGGCGACGCCATGCTGCAGGCTGCCATCGTCATGCTCCGCCATCTGCGCCAGCATGCTCAGGCAGGCGGCGTCCATGGCAACGTCCGGCCGCCGCTCGCGGGCCATAAACAGCGCCAGCTCGGCGGCGCGTCCGGAAGGCGGCACCGGGCATAGGGTCGGCTGCAGCAGATGCGCGCGCAGCTTTTCCCGCTGCCGGCTTTGCGGCACATCGTATAAACCGTAGGAGGCATCCACCAGCGCCAGGCGCGCGGGAGGCGGAACATCAAAGCGGAACAGCAGGGATTCCATACTGATATCACCGCTGTAAAACAGGCCGCCCGCCACGTTCAGATGGAACCACATCCCGCCCCAGGCGTGGCCGCAGCTGCCGGTGGTCACGGTTATCTCGCCGAGGGAAAACTGACCGCGCACCGCTACCGGGCGGACGTTGCGCCCCGCAGGCAGCGCCTGGCCGGTGACGGCGCTGCAGTAGATAGGAATTTCCGCCGGCAGACGGCTCAGCCCGGCAATATGATCCACATGATCGTGGCTTAGCAGAATCGCGTCGATATCCGCCGGGACCGGCCACGGCGCCTCATCCGGCTCCAGCGCGCCGCCGGCATCCAGCAGGATGCGCTGGCGCGGCGTGCTCAGCAAAATAGCCGCCGGAGCCTTGCGGTTTAAGCCGCTAATGATTTCGATCTTCACGCCCTTCACGCCGCCTCCAGACGCCAGCCCTGGGTCAGCCGTACGCGGACGCTCTGCTGCGCCTGCAGCGGCGAGTGGTGGAAGGCGCTCAGCGACTGCCCGTCAGCGAGGCGCAAATCCACCAGATAACGCTCTCCCTGATAGATACAGTTTTCCACCTCCGCGCTCAGCCCGCTCTCCGCGAGCTGCACGTGTTCCGGGCGCACCAGCACCGGCTGCGCCGCCGCATGCTGGCCCGCGGAAAATCCCTCATGCAGCAGAGCGCAGTCCAGCTGGCGCTGCTGGCCGGGTATCGCCAGAGACAGCACCTGCCCCTTACCGATAAAGCGCGCCACCCAGGCGTTTTGCGGCTGCTGATAGAGCTCCTGCGGCGCGCCCCACTGCATTAACGCGCCCTGATGCATCACCGCGATGTGGCTGGCCAGCGCCATCGCTTCCGCCTGGTCGTGCGTCACGTAGACAAAGGTGGCGCCGGTACGGCGGTGAAATTCCCGGAACGTCTGCTCCATCGTCGCGCGCAGGTGCCGATCGAGGTTCGCCAGCGGTTCATCCAGCAGCACCACCTGCGGCTCGGAGACCAGACAGCGCGCCAGCGCCACCCGCTGACGCTGGCCGCCGCTCAGCTCCTGCGGCGAACGCCCGGCATAGGCCCCGAGCTCGACCACCTCCAGCGCCTCCATCACCCGCTTCTGCCGGGCGGCGCCGTTAACTTTACGCAGCCTGAGCGGATAGCCGACGTTCTCCGCCACGGTCATGTGCGGCCACAGGGCGTAGGACTGAAACACCATCCCCATATCGCGCTGCTCCGGCGGCAAATGGACGGCAGTATCCGCCAGCAGGCGATCGCCCAGCAGCAGGCGTCCATCGCTAAGCTGCTCAAGGCCGGCAAGAATGCGCAGCGTGGTGGTTTTACCGCAGCCGCTCGGCCCCAGCAGCGCGGTGAAGGCGCCCTGCGGGATGGTCAGATTGAGATCCCGTACCACGGTCTGGTTGCCAAATACTTTACTGAGCCGCTCCAGCCTCAGTTCTGCCATGGAATCACTCCTTTGGGTAAATATCTGCCGAGCGCGCTGAGCAGCAGCATCACCACCGCCACCAGCGCCACCACCAGTACCGAAACCGCCGACGCCAGCACCTTATCTCCGCTCTCATCAAGATTGAAAATCATCACCCCCAGCGTCTCTTTCCCGGCGCTCCACAGCAGCGCCGATACCGTCAGCTCGTTGACGGCGGAGAGGAACACCAGCAGCGCGCCGGCAAACGCCGCCGGCGCCATCAGCGGCAGTACGATGTGGCGCAGGCGCTGCGAAACGTTCGCTCCGGCGAGGCTGGCGGCCTCCTCCATCGCCGGGTCCAGCTGCAGCATGCTGTTGTGTACCGGCTTCAGGCAGATGGTGAGAAAACGGGCAAGATAGGCGAAAAAGATAATCGTCAGCGTCCCGATGAGGCTGATATTCAGCAGCGGCAGCGGGCGGGCAAACAGCAGAATGCAGGCAATTGCCAGCACCACGCCGGGCAGGGTGTAGGGAATATCGATAAGGTTGTGCAGCCAGCGCAGCGGCCGGGAAGGATGGCGCACCAGCAGCCACGCCAGCGGCAGGCTGAGCAGCATCAGCACCGCCGCGGCGCTAATCGAGAGCAGCATGCTATTGCTCAGCGCCCGCCAGGTGGCGCTCTGCGCATCAACGACTCCGCGCCAGGCGGCAAAGGTCAGCGTCTCGCCGTTGAGCGGCACGCCGAGCGTCGGCACCAGCGAGGTGGCGATCAGCGCCAGCAGCGGCGCGACCAGAATAGCGAACAGCACGACGCCCAGCAGCGCCTCCGTCGCCAGCCGCCACTTACCCAGCGAGAACCCCAGCGCGCGCCCCGCCATCCCAATCAGCGGCAGCGCGTAGCGGCGCTGCATATGGCCCTGGACGATAACAATCCCGATCGCCAGCACGCCCATCAGCACCGACAGCGCCGCCACCTCATTAAGCATCGACGGGCCGAAGCTGGAGAGCGTCTGGTAGATATAGACCGGCAGCACAAACAAAGAGATCGGGATCCCCAGCATAGCCGGAATACCGAAGTTGCCGAGCGCGGAAACAAAAGCAATCGCCGCCCCGCCCCATAACGCCGTGCGGCACAGCGGCAGCACGATATCGAAAAAGACCCGCCACAGCGAGGCGCCGTTGAGCCTGGCCGCTTCGATATGCTCCTTCGGCAGGCACTGCAGCTGCGTGCGCAGGGCCAGAAACACCAGCGGCGCATGCTGAATGCCGAGCAGCAGGGCGATGCCCTCGGCGGAGTAGAGCGGATTGGCGCTGCCAAATCCCGGCGCCAGGCCGATGCTGTTGAGCAGAATGCTGCTCGGCCCGAAGAGCTGCAGCCAGCTCAGGGCGGTGACCTGCGGCGGGATCATCATCGGCAGCATAAACAGGAACACCCACACCGGCTTAAAGCGGATATTGGTCAACGCCAGGCAAAAGGCGAACAGGCTGCCAAGCAGCAGCGAGATCAGCGTTCCCAGCCCGCTGGTATACAGGCTGTTATACAGCGCGGTCCAGGTGGCGGGATTGCTCAGCACGCGCCACAGGCTGCTGTCGCTGCCCTGCCGCCAGTCGATCAGCGCCGCGATAAGCAGGCGCAGGCTGGGCAGCAGGCTGACCAGCGCCACGAGGCATAATAATAGCCACAGCAGCCCCTTCAGCGAGCTGCCGCCGGCGTTTTGCCGCAGAGTCATATCGCTCATCAATTAACGGCTGCCGAACAGGTCGGCAAAGCGCTTTTTGTTAGCCTCGGTATCGGCCAGCGCTTTGGCGGCGTCGAACGGCATCAGCTTAATGCTGTCGCGCGGCGGGAAGCCCTCAGGTACCGGCAGCGAAGCATCGGCCGGCAGGTAGCCCTGCTGCAGCACCAGCTTCTGCCCCTCGGTCGAGAGTAAGAAATCGATAAACGCCTTTGCGCCCTGCGGGTTTTTCGCACTCTTCAGCATCGCTACCGGCTCGGTCACGATGCTGACGCCCTCTTTCGGGAAGGTAAACCCGATGGGCGCGCCCTTGGCCTTTTCGCGAATGGCCATGTAATCCACCAGCACGCCGTAAGCCTTGCTGCCGGAAGCGATGGCGTTCATCACCGCGCCGTTGCCGCTTTGCGGCATCGCGCCGTTCGCTTTTAGCTTCTCGTAGTATTGCCAGCCGAGATCGGGAGCGTTCATCAGCGTGGCCTGATGGATTTGCGCCGCGCCGGAGTAAAGCGGGCTGGGCAGGGTGGTCATGTTCTTTAGCTCCGGCTTCAGGAGATCCAGCCAGGAGGTCGGTTTAACCGGCGCTTTAGTATTCCAGGCGATGCCGGTGGTGATCAGCTTGGTGCCGTAGTAGTAGCCGTCTTTATCATACAGCTGCGCGTCAAAGCGGCCGGCCTGCGGCGAGCGATAGCCGGCCAGTAAATTCTGCTGCTTCAGGGCTTCCATAGTGACGCTATCGGCGATCAGCAGCACGTCCGGCGCGGCGGCGCCGGCGGCGAGCTCGGCCTGCAGGCGGGCGGTCAGCTTGGTGGTTCCGTCACGGATCCATTTCACTTCAATATCGGGATGCGCTTTTTCAAAGGCGCTGACGGTGGTCTGCGCGTCTTCGTTGGGCTGGCTGGTATAGAGCGTCAGCGTCGATTTGGCAAAAGCCGATGCGCTCATGATGGTTAGCAGCATCGCCGCCAGCACGTTTTTTTTATTCATCGTTCCGTCCCCGTGTTTTCGTTGCGACGATTAAAACAAGGGAATCTGACAAAAATATGACCACTTTCTTTCGTAGTCATAGTTTCATATTGCCGCGCTAGCATGGCCGAAAATAGCGTGACAGGAAGGGAACATGACACCGGAAACCCGTCGCAGCGCCATTGTCGCCCTGGCGACAGAACGCGGCGAAATCAGCATTGAAGCGCTCTCCAGGCACTTTGGCGTATCGCTGCAAACCATACGCAGCGATCTGCGGGACCTGACGGCGCAGGGGCTGCTGCTGCGCCGCCACGGCCTGGTCGCGCCTTTCGCGCGCGAAAATATCGCCTGGCAGCAGCGCAAGATCGTCAATATCAACGGCAAACGCTGGATTGGCGGCCAGGTTGCGCAGCTGCTCTGCGGGGCGCAAAGCTGCTTCCTCGGCACCGGCACCACGGTGGAGATGGTGGCGCACGCCCTGCCGAAGAGCGTTTCTCTCGCCGTCTTCACCAATAACCTGCACGCGGCACAGCCGCTCAGCCAGCTTCCCGACTGCGCGCTGACGATAGCCGGCGGACGTATCCGCAAGCGCGATCTGGATATTATCGGCGGCGACGCCCTGGCGTTCTTTAGCCGCTACCGGGTGGATATTGGCGTGGTGTCCGTCGGCGGCATCGACGAAGCCGGCGAGCTGTACGATTTTAACGATGATGAAGTGGTGGCGCGGCGGGCGTTAACCGCCGGCGCGGACGTCACGGTGCTGGCGATCGACAGCACCAAGTTTGGCCGCACGGCGCTGTGCCGCAACGGCCACGTCGGCGATTTTGACTATGTCGTCAGCGAGCGTCCCCCGACGGCGCAGCAGCGTACGGGGCTGGCCCAGCGCCGGACGCAATGGCTGTACCGCGACGCCGCCGCTGCCCTGACGCCGTACGGCGAGTAGGCGTCTACTCCAGATGTTTACGCTTAAACTGGCCGGCGTCGATGTCATACTGCTTCATCTTGCGCCACAGCGTGGTACGCCCGATATTCAGCAGCTGCGACATCTCCTGGACCCGGCCGCTGGTCACGCGGGCGGCGTGGATAATCGCCTCTTTTTCAATGGCGCTAAACGTCAGGCTGGCGGGGAGCAGCGAAGAGGAAGTGTCGGTGCCGGTACGTTCGGTAAACAGGTACTCCGGCAGGTTGCTCAGGCGAACGTGCCCGTTGTCGCTGCTGATCGCGACGTTTTCAATAATGCTGTTCAGTTCAAAATCATTTCCCGGCCAGGAGTAGTTCACCAGCTGCGCCAGGGCGTCATCGTCCACCTTCAGGCGCGACGAGAAGCGCTTTTCCAGGCTCCGCAGACGGTTATGCACCAGCGAGGTGATGCTGTTGCGCCGCGCCCGCAGCGGGGGAATCACGATCTCAAACGAGTGCAGCGCGTAGTACAGCTGGCGGCTAAAGCGGTTCTGCTCCACCAGGTTGGCGAGGTCGACGGTGGTCGTCGCGATCACCTTCACGTCCACCGGGATCAGGCGCCGGGCGTCGAGGCGGGTTAATACGCCCTGCTTAATGACCTGCAGCAGCGCCGACTGCAGCTCCGGCGCCAGGTACTCGATTTTTTCCAGAAACAGGGTGCCGCCGTTGGCCAGCTCCAGCCGGCTCAGGCGGCCGTTTTCGTCGTCGGTCGGCGCGCTGCCCATAAAATCCTGCCCGAGCGCGCCGTCGGCGTACAGCTGGCAGTTCACCGCAATATAGGGGCCGCCCGCCCGCTCGCTTTCATTATGGATGGCCTGGCTGAGCAGCTCTTTGCCGACGCCCTCTTCCCCGCACAGCAGCACAGGAAAAGCGCCTCTCGCCGCCTGGCGGCCAAAATGAATCAGGCGCCGGGTTTCCGGATCGTCCGCCGACATCTGCTCAAAGGTGTGGCTCACCTTGCCCAGCTGGCTGGTCATCAGCTGGCGCATCTGTTCCACCGGGTGCAGCAGCAGAATAAAGCTGTTGCCCTGCTCTTCGACAATCGGCTTCAGCGTAATCACGGCATCGACAAACTGGTGCTGGCTTTCGAAGGTGACTTCCACATGATTCAGCCCGCGCGCGTGCTTAATCGCCCTGCGCAGCAGCGCCGGCAGCGTCACCAGCTCGTTAATATTGCGTCCCTGGCTGGCCTGCGCATCGAGATGCAGCAGCGTCGCGGCCCGCGCGTTGAGAAACTGCAGAACCCCCTGCTCGTTCCACGCCATCACCCCGTCATCCATGCTTTCCAGCAGGCCGTACATCTGATTAAGGTGCCGATTGGACTCGGCCAGCAGGCTGTCGGTCAGCAGAGAGTTCCCCACCTCGCGGGCAATCGCGAGGGTCAGCGATAAATCCGACGTCGCCTGCTGCTCCGTCAGGCAGCACAGCGAGATAGAGCCAAACAGCCGGCCGTGGTTATCAAACACCGGCGTCGAGCTGAACGACCACGGCCGCAGCGCCTGCTTAAAGTGGCTGTCGCCGGCGGTTTTCACCGGCTGTCCGAGCATCGAGGCCAAAGAGAGCGCGCAGCTGCCGATAATGCTTTCCGCGCAGTAGCTGCCGTCGCGAAAGCCCAGCTCAGCAAGCTGGTCAAGGGTTTGCGGATCGCCGCAGCGGCTGAGAATACAGGCGGACTCGTCGAGGATAAACAGCCCGCAGGGACGGCTATCCATAAACTCCCAGGCGTCCTCCAGCGCCGCCTGGCCAATCGTCAGCAGCGCGGTCTTGCGCCGACAGATGGATTCAAACGTCAGCCCCTGCGCCTGGTGCGGCGCCTGCCAGGTTTCCCGCTGCATAAACTTGCTGCAACGATGCCATGACTGGGTTATCACCGAAGAAAAGCTCTGAGTCTGCGCAGTCATATCCATTTCCGCTGTGTTAAAAACGACAACCCCTCCGGCAGAAGCTGCCGAAGGGGAGAAGAGGTCTCTTTACTCTCCAGAGAAGAGACTTACCGGCACGCTATCACCGCGCCAGCCACTGCTGCCCCAGCAGGTCGGCGGTCAGAATCGCGGCGTAGACGCTGCTGGCGGTCACCGGGAACGGCATATTGTGGATGGTTTCGCCCGGCGCGCAGGTCGCCTGCGCCACGGCCGCAATTTTCCCTTCAATGCCCTCCTTCACGCCCATTTGCGCAAGGGTCACCGGCAGGCCCACTTTCTGGCAGAAGTTCAGCACCGTTTCAATCTCTTCCAGCGGGCTATTTTGTAGCACCAGCTGGGTCAGGGTACCAAACGCCACTTTTTCGCCGTGGTACAGATGGTGACACTCTTCCAGAATGGTAAAGCCGTTATGGATCGCATGCGCGCCGGCGAGGCCGCTGCTTTCAAAGCCGATACCGCTGAGGTAGGTATTGGCTTCCACGATGCGTTCCAGGGCATCGGTCACCACCCCCGCCTGGGCGGCAAGACGCGCCTTTTCACCCTCGGCCAGCAGCGTATCATAGCACAGGCGCGCCAGGCTCAAGGCCGCCGCCGTGGACTGCCCGCCCGCCATGCTGGTTGCCCTGGCATCAAAACAGGCCTTCGCTTCAAACCAGGTGGAGAGCGCATCGCCCATCCCGGCCACCAGCAGGCGCACCGGCGCTTTGGCGATAATCGCCGTATCCATCACCACCATATCCGGGTTTTTCGGATAGATCAGATACTCTTCAAACTCGCCCGCTTCGCTGTAGATAACCGACAGCGCGCTGGTTGGCGCATCGGTCGAGGCGATGGTGGGGATAACCACCACCGGCAGCTTCTGGTAAAAGCCGATGGCTTTCGCCGTATCGAGGGTCTTGCCGCCGCCAATCCCCACCACGCCGCGGCAGCCGTGCTGCTGCAGAATCGCGATCAGGCGGTTGATTTCCGCATGGCTGCATTCACCGTTAAAGCGCTCGGCATGGCAGCTAATATTGTGGCTATGCAGGCCGTTAAGCACCTTGTCTCCCGCCAGCTTCATGACGAAGTCATCGGCAATCACGAAAAAGCTGTCCGCCAGGTTTTTGGCGTACTCGCCAAACAGCGTGGATGCATCAGGTCCCTGGAGATATTTGGCTGGAGATTGAATAACTTTTAGCATTCCTTTCACCCTCAAATAAGAGCCTATCCCACCAGGCGTAATTGGCGTAGCCAGTTTGAACACGGACAGCGCGGAGAAACCGGAGCGTACACGTAGTACGTGAGGATTTCGAGCACTGCCCAGGTTCCAAATGGCAAGTAAAATAGCCCTAATGGGATAGGCTCTAAGTGCATGTTTTTACATAATGAGCCCTGGCGCCACTCCGCTCCGCCTTCTGCTAATGAGGGGAACGGGAGCGCTACCGGAGCGATGCAACCACTGTAGGGCGAGCGGAGAACAAAAAAATCTTTCGTAATTTTGTTCTGATATGGAACAGAGAAAATTTTTTTGCGTTTCATATTGAAACATTAATCACCATGAAACGCTGGGATTGCGATCCCGATCCGCCCGTGCGGCGTAAATTTGCCCGGCAAACAGCATAGCTCACCGGGAAATCGGCCCCTGGCCGCGAAAAAAAACTAAAAACCCGCTTCGTCATCGCCGCTTATCCGCCTCGCGGCGGTATGAAAAAAACCGCTCTGGGTCGCATTTTGCTTTTTTCTTCGCAATAAACGTTTCATTACGGAACATTTATCAGCAATCACGTTCCGGAATGAAACCCTCTTCGGGCAGATTTTTTTTTTCGCTAACTCAGCCAGAATCACTACATCGCCGGACAGCGCTTATCGGCTGGCGAACCCCTACACGATGACCGCCTCCGCCAGCAGAGAGGCTGCATCGAACCACTGCGACGGAGCATAAAGATGAAAAAACTGATTAACCGTGTCGAAGATGTCCTGAGCGAACAGCTGGCGGGCCTGGCGAAGGCCCATCCCGAATTAACGCTGCATCAGGACCCGGTGTACGTCACCCGCGCCGATGCGCCGGTTGCCGGAAAAGTGGCGCTGCTTTCCGGCGGCGGCAGCGGACATGAGCCAATGCACTGCGGCTACATCGGCCAGGGCATGCTCTCCGGCGCCTGTCCCGGCGAGATCTTCACCTCGCCGACGCCGGATAAAATGTTTGAGTGCGCGATGAATATCGACGGCGGCGAAGGCGTGCTGCTGATTATCAAAAACTATACCGGCGATATTTTGAATTTCGAAACCGCCGCCGAGCTGCTGCATGAGAGCGGCGTCAAGGTCACCACCGTGGTTATCGATGATGACGTGGCGGTGAAGGACAGCCTCTATACCGCCGGTCGCCGGGGCGTAGCCAACACCGTGCTGGTTGAAAAGCTGGTGGGCGCCGCCGCCGAGCGCGGCGACTCGCTGGAAGCCTGCGCCGAGCTGGGCCGCAGGCTCAACAACCTCGGCCACTCCATCGGTGTCGCCCTGGCGGCCTGCACCGTTCCGGCCGCCGGGCAGCCCTCTTTTGAGCTGCAGGATAATGAAATGGAGTTCGGCGTCGGCATCCACGGCGAGCCGGGGATTGACCGCCGCGCCTTCAGCTCCCTCGACCAGACCGTGGACGAAATGTTCGCCACCCTGCTGGAAAACGGTACCTACAGCCGCACCCTGCGCCAGTGGGACCCGGCCAAAGGCAGCTGGCAGGACGTCCAGCAGAGTAAACAGGCGCTACAGAGCGGCGACCGCGTTATCGCGCTGGTCAATAACCTCGGCGCCACGCCGCTATCGGAGCTGTACGGCGTCTACAACCGCCTCGCCGAACGCTGCGAGGAGAGCAGGATCGCTATCGCCCGCAGCCTTATCGGTAGCTACTGCACATCTCTGGATATGGTGGGCTTTTCCATCACCCTGCTGAAAGCCGACGACGATACGCTGGCCCTGTGGGATGCCCCCGTCCATACCCCGGCGCTGAACTGGGGCCATTAAGGAGCACAACATGTCACTAAACAGAACGCAGATCGTTAACTGGCTCTATCGCTGCGGCGAGATCTTTACCAAAGAGCGGGATTTTCTTACCGGGCTGGATAAAGAGATTGGCGATGCTGACCACGGCCTGAACATGCATCGCGGCTTCAGCAAGGTGGTGGAAAAGCTGCCTTCTATTGCCGATAAGGACATCGGTTTTATCCTTAAAAATACCGGGATGACGCTGCTTTCCAACGTTGGCGGTGCCAGCGGCCCGCTGTTCGGCACCTTCTTTATCCGCGCGGCCCAGGTAACCCAGGCGCACCAGAGCCTCAGCCTCGACGAGCTGTATCAGATGATGCGCGAAGGCGCGGACGGCGTGGTCAACCGCGGCAAGGCGGAGCCGGGGGATAAAACGATGTGCGACGTCTGGCTACCGGTCGTTGAATCGCTGCGCCACTCCAGCGAACAGCATCTGTCGATGCACGCCGCGCTGGATGCCGCCTGCAAGCAGGCGGAAATCGCCACCCGCTCCACCATCACCATGCAGGCGCGCAAAGGCCGCGCCAGCTATCTCGGCGAGCGCAGCATCGGACATCAGGATCCGGGCGCGACCTCGGTGATGTTTATGATTCAGGAGCTGGCTGCGGCAGCCAAAGAGTAAGGAAAAAGCGATGGTAAACCTGGTGATTGTTTCTCATAGCGCCCGGCTGGGCGAAGGTGTCGGAGAACTGGCCCGGCAGATGTTAATCGGCGACGGCTGCCGTCTGGCGATCGCCGCCGGGATTGACGATCCTGAGAACCCGATCGGCACCGATCCCATAAAGGTGATGGAGGCGATTGAATCCGTTGCCGACGCCGATCACGTGCTGGTGATGATGGATATCGGCAGCGCCCTGCTGAGCGCCGAGACGGCGCTGGATCTTCTCGATCCCGCTATCGCCGCTAAGGTTCGCCTCTGCGCGGCCCCGCTGGTCGAAGGTACGCTGGCGGCCACGGTCAGCGCGGCGACCGGTTCAACGATCGACAAGGTTATTGAGGACGCCATGAATGCGCTGGAGGCTAAGCGCGTTCAGCTGGGGTTACCGTCGCCCGCTCAGGCCGCCCCTGAGGCGACCCCCTTTGCCGAGGATGACGGCGCGCGGTCGGTTTCGGTGGTGATTAGCAACCACAACGGCCTGCACGTTCGTCCGGCCTCGCGCCTGGTGGCGGCGCTGGCCGGTTTCAACGCCGATCTGCTGCTGGAGAAAGGCGGGAAGTGCGTGGCGCCGGACAGCATCAATAAAATCGCGCTGCTGCAGGTGCGCCGCGACGACCGGCTAAGGCTGCTGGCCCGCGGGCCGGATGCCGAGGCGGCGCTGGCCGCATTCCAGGCGCTGGCGGCGGAGAACTTTGGCGAGCAGCCGGACGCCGCCCCGGCGGCTTCCGCCCCCTCCACCGCCCGTGTCCAGGGGAAGGCGCTGTTTTATCCCCTGCCGCATGCCGAGCCGAGACGGCGAAACAGCGCCAATAGCGCCAAAGAGCAGCGGCGCCTGAAGCAGGCCATTGACCAGACGCTGGCGGATCTCAACGCGCTGACCCGCCTGGCGGAGGAGCGCTATTCCGCCGATATCGCAGCCATTTTTTCCGGCCACCATACCCTGCTCGACGACCCGGACCTCTATGACGCCGCCTGCGCCATCCTGAGCAAGGAGCAGTGCTGCGCCGAGTGGGCGTGGTATCAGGTGCTGGTCGATCTCAGCCAGCAGTATCGCCAGCTGAGCGATGCCTATCTGCAGGCGCGCTATATTGATATCGAAGATCTTCTTCACCGTACGCTGCGCCATCTTCAGGGCCGCAGCGAGGTGCCGCTGGCGGTGAATGAACCGGTGATTATCATCGCCGATGATATCTTCCCCTCTACCGTACTGCAGCTCGACGCCCGGCAGGTCAAAGGGATCTGCCTGCAGGGCGGAAGCGACGTCTCCCACGGCGCGATTATCGCGCGCCAGGCCGGGATCGCCTGCCTGTGCCAGCAGGGCGACGCGTTGAAAACGCTGCACGGCGGCGATGCCATCACCCTTGATATCGCCGAAAAGCGCATTATCCGCGGGTAAGCCGTTGCCTGCCCCACTGACCTTACGCCGGAGGCCCTGCCTCCGGGGACTCTGTTTTCGCTCAACCTCCAGGAACCGTTATGTCTCAATTCTTTTTTAATCAGCGCACCAGCCTCGTCAGCGACGTTATTGAAGGGGCGATTATCGCCAGCCCGTGGAATAACCTGGCGCGGCTGGAGAGCGATCCGGCGATCCGCGTAGTCGTGCGCAGCGATCTGAATAAGAGCAACGTCGCGGTGATCTCCGGCGGCGGCTCAGGTCACGAACCGGCCCACGTGGGCTTTATTGGTAAAGGCATGCTCACCGCCGCCGTCTGCGGCGATATTTTTGCTTCACCGAGCGTCGATGCGGTGCTGACGGCCATCCAGGCCGTCACCGGCGAAGCGGGCTGCCTGCTGATCGTCAAGAACTACACCGGCGATCGCCTTAACTTTGGCCTCGCGGCGGAGAAAGCGCGTCGTCTGGGCTATAGCGTCGAGATGCTGATTGTCGGCGACGATATTTCGCTGCCGGATAACAAGCATCCGCGCGGCATTGCCGGGACCATCCTGGTACACAAAGTGGCGGGCTACTTCGCCGAACGCGGCTATAACCTGGCGACCGTGCTGCGCGAGGCGCAGTACGCGGCGAACAACACCTGCAGCCTCGGCCTCGCGCTCTCCAGCTGCCACCTGCCGCAGGAGGCCGAAACGGCCCCGCGCCATCATCCGGATCGGGCCGAGCTGGGGATGGGCATTCACGGCGAGCCCGGCGCTTCGGTTATCGCTACCCAGAACAGCGGGCAGATTATGCAGCTGATGGCGGAGAAGCTGACCGCGGCCCTGCCGGCAACCGGCCGCCTGGCGGTAATGCTCAATAATCTCGGCGGCGTGTCGGTCGCGGAGATGGCGATCCTCACCCGCGAGCTGGCCAATACCCCGCTCCATCAGCGCATTGACTGGCTGATTGGCCCGGCTTCGCTGGTCACCGCCCTGGATATGAAAGGCTTCTCGATTACCGCGATCGTGCTGGAAGAGAGCATTGAGAAAGCGCTGCTGTCCGAGGTGGAAACCGCCAGCTGGCAGAAGCCGGTTCAGCCGCGCGCCGTCGGCGTCATGCCCTGCTCGCTGCGCAGTAGCCGCGTGGAGTTCCAGCCTTCAGACAATAGCCTCGTTGCGGGCTATGTCGGGAAGGTGACCGCAACGCTGTCCGACCTTGAGGCCCACCTGAACGCGCTGGATGCCAAAGTCGGCGACGGCGACACCGGCTCGACCTTCGCCGCGGGCGCGCGCGACGTTGCTGACCTGCTGCATCGCCAGCAGCTGCCGCTCGCCGACCTCGCCACCCTGTTTGCGCTGATCGGCGAACGCCTGACCGTGGTGATGGGGGGTTCCAGCGGCGTGCTGATGTCTATTTTCTTTACCGCCGCCGGGCAGAAGCTGGAACAGGGCGCAGGCGTCGCCGAAGCGCTGAACGCCGGCCTGGCGCAGATGAAGTTTTACGGCGGGGCGGACGAAGGCGATCGCACCATGATTGACGCGCTGCAGCCGGCGCTGGCGTCGCTGCTGGCCGCGCCTGACAATCTGCAGGCGGCGTTTGCCGCGGCCGAGGCCGGCGCGGAAAGCACCCTCCACGCCAGCAAAGCCAACGCCGGGCGCGCGTCGTATCTGAACAGCGACAGCCTGCTGGGCAATATGGACCCGGGCGCTCACGCGGTGGCGATGGTGTTTAAGGCGCTGGCAGAGAGGCAGGATTAGTCAAACATTCCCGCAGGCGCACGGCGCCTGCGGGAATACAGGGCATTTTGGCAATGCGGCCCGGACAGTAAGTTAGCCGCGGCCCGGGACTTCATGGCATCCGCTTATTTACTGTGCCAGTAGGCCTGCGAGCGCACCAGCTGCGGGTCGATCTCTTCCCCTTTAAAGCGCTCAAGCAGCGATTTCACCACCGCGCCTTCGCCGGTCACCCAGATAAAGTAATCCTCAGCCGGGACGCTCACCTGCGCCAGACGTTCGGCCACCGCGGCGGGGTTATGGCCCACCACCCACTCGATATTGAAGCCATCAAAATCCGCCAGATAGTCTTTATAAGACTCATCGCCAATGGTGACGATCGCCGTAACCTGCGGTTGAACCGGCAGCTGGCTTAATGCCTGCAGGCGACGAAGCAGCGCGGGCATCCCGGACTCATCGCCGACATACAGCTGCCAGGCGTAGTCTTCCGGCACCACCAGCGAACCGCGCGGCCCGCCAATCACCAGCTTATCGCCGACGCTTGCCGCCAGCGCCCAGCGGCTGGCGATACCGCCGTCATGAATAAAGAAATCATAGGCCAGCTCGTGGCGTTCGGCATCGTACAGCGGCGTGTAGTCGCGGCTCGCCGGGCGCACGCCCTCGCCCCAGTTAATGCCTTCATCCGTCACCTGCGGCGGCGTAAAGGTCGCGCCCTCCTGCGGGAAAAAGAGCTTGGTATGGTCATCAAAACCCTGCGAAACGAAACCATCCAGCGCTTCGCCGCCCAGCACGATACGCTGGAAGCCAGCGCCCACGCGCTCAACGCGCAGCACGGTGAGCTCGCGGAAACGGAGTTCGTTTTGTACGCGTTGCGGATACTGCGTTTTTTTCATTGTTGTCATCATCAGCGGCCTTCGTGAAATTAAACAGATATATCTAAATACTTTGCAAATGATAATGATTGCCATTAAAAAAGAATGCAAGCTCTTTTTTGATATAGTCAAACCAAAAGACATGAAAATCCAAAAAACAAAATAAAGATAATAATTATCAATTAGTTAATAAAAACAAAGCAATCAAACTTGCCATGATATTACATTTAGATATAAATTAGATATATCAAAACAGACAGGAGAAAACGATGCGCAACCATCATGAAGAAGAGCACGACTCGCGCGAGCATCACGGTGAACGTGGCGATCGCGGGCGGAGAGGCGGCGGGCGGCGCCAGCGTTTCTTCGGCCACGGCGAGCTGCGGCTGGTTATCCTCGATATCCTCACCCGCAGCGCCAGCCACGGTTACGAGCTGATTAAAGAGATCGAGAGCCTGACTCAGGGCAACTACAGCCCGAGCCCCGGCGTTATCTACCCCACCCTCGACCTGCTGCAGGATCAGGGGCTGATCGGCGTTGAGGAGGAAAACGGGCGTAAAAAAATCTCGATTAGCGAAGACGGTCGCCGCCTGCACGCGGAGAATCTGCAGTCCCTGGCCGACATTCAGGAGCGTCTTCAGGCGCGGATGGTCGGCTGCGAACTGCGCAAAAATCCGCAGATGAAGCGGGCGCTGGAAAATTTTAAAGCCGTGCTGGATTTAAAAGTTAATCAGCAGGCCATCAGCGAAGCGCAGCTAAAGCAGATTATTGCCGTCATCGACCGCGCGGCGATGGAAATCTCCCAGCTCGATTAAGCTATCGCCGCGTGCCGCCCGCCAGCCGGCCCTCTTCTGCCCCAGCGTTGGGCAAAGCGCACCGCGGCGAAGCATGCGGCATAGAGCCCGCAGAGCGCATGCCGCGCCCGCTCAGGAGTAAAGCATGCCAAAAATATCGCCGGAAGATTAAATATTGCGCAATTGCGCTTTCACGCTGCGTTTATCCCGATTTTCAGCTCCTCCACCGAAGTGGCGTAATCCCTGCAATACTTAATTCAGTATCATGTGATACGCCCATCCCAGGAGCCCACTTTGAACAGGTTACCTTCCAGCGCATCGGCTCTGGCCTGTAGCGCACACGCACTGAATCTCATTGAAAAGCAAACGCTCGATCATGAGGAGATGAAAGCACTTAACCAGGAGGTCAGAGAGTACTTTAAAGAGCACGTAAATCCGGGTTTTTTAGCGTATCGAAAATCTGTTACCGCTGGCGGGGATTACGGAGCCGTAGAGTGGCAGGCGGGAAGTTTAAATACGCTTGTCGACACTCAGGGACAAGAGTTTATTGATTGTCTGGGTGGCTTTGGGATTTTTAATGTAGGGCACCGTAATCCAGTCGTTGTTTCCGCCGTAGAGCATCAGCTCGCTAAGCAACCTCTTCATAGTCAGGAACTGCTCGATCCGCTGCGGGCCATGCTGGCCAAAACGCTGGCGGCCCTGACGCCGGGCAAACTGAAATACAGCTTCTTTTCCAATAGCGGCACCGAGTCGGTCGAAGCGGCGCTGAAGCTCGCTAAAGCCTACCAGTCCCCTCGCGGCAAGTTTACCTTTGTGGCCACCAGCGGCGCCTTTCATGGCAAATCGCTGGGCGCGCTGTCTGCTACCGCCAAATCGACGTTCCGTAAGCCTTTTATGCCGCTGCTGCCGGGATTCCGTCACGTGCCGTTTGGCGACATCAACGCCATGCGCACGCTGCTCAGCGAGTGTAAAAAAACCGGCGATGACGTCGCGGCGGTGATCCTTGAGCCGATCCAGGGCGAAGGTGGGGTGATCCTGCCGCCGCAGGGCTATCTCCCCGCGGTCCGTAAGCTGTGCGACGAGTTTGGCGCGCTGCTGATCTTCGACGAAGTGCAGACCGGCATGGGCCGCACCGGCAAAATGTTTGCCTGCGAGCATGAAAACGTTCATCCGGACATTCTGTGTCTTGCCAAAGCGCTCGGCGGCGGCGTGATGCCGATTGGCGCGACGGTTGCCACCGAAGAGGTGTTCTCGGTGCTGTTCGATAATCCGTTCCTGCACACCACCACCTTCGGCGGTAACCCGCTGGCCTGCGCCGCGGCGCTGGCAACGATCAACGTTCTGCTGACGGAGAATCTGCCGGCGCAGGCCGAACAGAAAGGCGATCTGCTGCTGGACGGCTTCCGCCTGCTGGCTCGCGAGTATCCGGAGCTGGTGAACGAAGTCCGTGGTAAAGGGATGCTGATGGCCATTGAATTCGTGGATAACGAAATCGGCTATGACTTTGCCAGCCTGATGTTCCGCCAGCGGGTGCTGGTGGCCGGCACCCTGAACAACGCGAGGACGATCCGCATCGAACCCCCGCTGACCCTGACCCTTGAGCAGTGCGAGCTGGTGCTGAAGGCGGCGCGGAACGCGCTGGCCGAGCTGCGGGTTTCAGTGGAAGAAGCCTGACGATAGCCAACAAAAAGCCCGGAGGAAGCGATATTCACCGGGCTTTTTTACGCCTGCCGTTCCGCCATACTGACCCGGGAGACGCGTTATCGCCCGGCTTTCATCCTTATGCAATGCGCCGTTTGCCCATAAAGTTAATATGTCGCCCACTCATTCCATGAGTCAGTATAGATAATATTGCCATCGCAATGCTTCCAGGTAATTTTTTCATAGCGCATAAGAATCGTTTCAAGATGCGTTCCTGTATTTGCTCCTGGGTATAAATCCGGTGTAATTGATGTCAGCTTTACGTTTTCGAGAATAATATTGAAGTACTCCTGCTCTAATCCGGCCTCAATAATCTGGTACATTTTGAATATCGCAGATTGTAGGGTTTTCCCGGTACTCAGCGCGCGATAGAGCATGGGGGTTACACGATCAAATTCTTTTTGGAACATAATCGGCATATGAATACGCGTACCTGTCAGTTTTCCGGTATTGCCGTCAACTGGAATATTGACATTATGGGTGAATGATTTCAACTCGATAGCACCTTCACGACCCAATACAAGCGATGGGCCAACCATTGGTGAACCATTTTCATCCGTCAACCATAAATAAGCTGGGTTTGACATAAAAGATCCTTTTCGTAGTAATTATTTATCGTACTTATCAAATCGCCCGAATAAAACAGGATGGACAATAATTAACAATATGACTGAAACCACAGTCAATACAAACCAGTATTCAGGGACTAAATACATAAAAATTAATCCACTTGCAAATATCCAAACGAGGAAAAGTATTTCCGTAAAGAGTATTGATAGCAAGCTTTTAAACATGGTAGTGGCTCTTTAGATAAGCATAAAATTCATCGTAGTTATTATAGAATCGCATTTGATATTGCTTGATAACATCTGAAAGAATGGGATCAATAAAATAATACAACATTTCAACTTCTGCATTATAAAGGATTGCGTAATACGATGGATCGAGTGTTTTAAGTTGTCGTGCGGCAATAGCGCATTTTTGCTCAGAACCAAAAAGCTGAAGAGCCATGACGATTGCCGGTGTGCGCTTTGACAGGCGCTTAATTACGGCGTCAGATACTAAATCGGATGCAGAAAGAGCTTTCGAAAGAGTCAGAGCCAATGCAAAGCGAGTTGCTCTACCAACGGGTACTTTCGTAGCCATTTGTGTAATTTTGGAGTCAACATATCGTACACTGCCTTGCTGATTGTCATTTTTGCTATCGTTAATGATCATTTCAAAATAGAGGTAGAACATATGACCAATTACGTCGTGATAACGAAAAACAGAAAGAATCGACTTATACATGCGCTGTTCTTCAGAAACTAATTTATTACAAACATCATGATAGCGGGGGATAAGACATGAGGAATACCAGCTTACCCGCTCAACTCCAGAGTAAATATCAGAACCAATACCCTTCATTGCTTTCCATGTGGAGGTCACGCCCTGTTGTCCATAAACAGCTAACTGCCTGTCACTTTGTAACTTCATCTTTAAATAGCTGGAGGCCTTCATAAAGTGTCCTTACTTTTAATATTGTTAAATGGAAATATATGCCGAAAAAACAAACAACTCAAATGAAAATCACAAAAAACACCTTAAACTCTCGAACTGTTCATTCGTAGAGTGTTAATTAATAATTTAGTTAGCAGTTCATTTCTGTATATATAAACATGCTGAATATATCAAGAGTGGGATTCATTGAGGCTGCTATAGGTATTGAGACATAACCATACACGCGATATCAACAATACAAAAAGCTCGCCGTGCGCTGCGGTAAGAATAGTGAAGGATGATACATGTAAAACCTAATATTGCAGAAGCGACGTGAGAATAAATTCATTCTGTTGTACGGAAGGGTTATTTATGGAAGGAGGCTCTCAATTGAAAATTTAAATTCCCGAAGAAAGTTATATTTTCCAGATCAATTAATGGATAAGGCCCATACTGTGAACCACCCTTTGGTTTACTGAGCAATAAAATCTATCTTCACCACGGCGTTAAAATCGCCACCAATGACCCGGCTCCTGAAGTGGTACATCCCCGTATCCAGGGAAAAGTCCCTTGCCCCCCTCCAGCCGGGACTTAGCCTGCGGTAATCCGTTCGCCGGACGATCCCGCAGGCCAGTTTCCAATGCTATTCCGGCAGCAGGCCTATAAAGCTGCGCTTCTGCCGCGGCTGCGACATCATCTCATCCAGCTTCTCGATGCAGGCCAGATAGTGCGGCGTTTTTTTGTGCGCCAGCACGGCTTCGTCATCCCTATAGGCCTCGTAGATAAAAAACCGCGTCTTGACCTCCGGGTCCTGCAGAACGTCGAAGCGCAGGTTGCCCGGCTCCTGCAGCGCCCCTTCATGGTTCGCGCGAAAGACGTCGAGAAACTCGTGCACCCGCTCCGGCTTGATATTGATTTCGACCAGCGTCACGTTCATTTCAGCTCCCCCTGCTTCTCCTCCTGCCAGAACTGATACGCCTCGCGGGCGCTCATATTCTCGTGCACCACTTTCTTCACCGCCTTCAGCATCGCGCGCGGCGCGCTGGACTGGAAAATATTGCGTCCCATATCGACGCCGGATGCGCCCTGGTCAATCGCCCGCCAGCACATCTCCAGCGCCTCCTGCTCCGGCAGCTTTTTGCCGCCGGCAATCACGATCGGTACCGGGCAGCTGGCGGTCACTTTTTCAAAGCCTTCTTCAACAAAATAGGTTTTTACGAACTGCGCCCCCATCTCGGCGGCGATCCGGCTGGCCAGCGAGAAATAGCGCGCGTCGCGGGCCATCTCTTTACCAACCCCGGTGACCGCCAGCACCGGCATGCCGTAGCGGTTCCCGGCATCCACCAGTTTAATAATGTTGCCGATCGACTGATGCTCATATTCGCTGCCGATATAGACCTGCGCCGCGACCGCGCAGACGTTAAGGCGCAGCGCGTCCTCCATCGTTACCGCCACGCATTCGTTGGAAAGCTCGCTGAGGATTGAGTTACCGCCGGAGGCGCGCAAAACCACCGGCTTATTGGTGGCCGCCGGTACCGTGCTTCTTAAGATCCCGCGAGTACACATCAGCACGTCGGTCTCATCAAACAGCGGGGCGATGGAGAGATCGATCCGCTCAAGCCCGGTGGTCGGCCCCTGAAAATAGCCGTGATCGAAGGCCAGCATCACCGTGCGGTTGCTGTGTGGGTTAAAGATGCGCGCCAGCCGGGACTGCATCCCCCACTCCAGCGATCCGCAGCCCTTCAGCCCGTAGAGCGCGTTCTGCTGCGGTCGGTCCAGGCCAAAGTTTTTCCCCTCTTTGATATCGTCTAAATCTGCCATTTCATCCCCCGTCAGAAGTCGTAGTTGTTGATGTTCTCTTTGGTGAACACCACGCGCTCCGGCAGCAGCACGATGCCGTTGCCTTTCGCCTCATACTGATATCCCTGAACGCTGTTCGGCTCGACCTTCAGCGTCCCGATATCTTTTACCTCCACGCTGTCGCCAACGTTAAGATCGCCTTTTTTCAGCAGACGATCGGCGACGTTAACCGCAATTTTCCCCTGCTGGACCACATCCCACAGGCCGAAAGCCTTCACCGTCCCGCGCTCGACGTACGGGCGCATAACGTTCGGGGTGCTAAAGCCGACAATCGCCACCCCCTGACGCTTGAGGTTCTCCGCCGCCTGCGCCGCCGCCGGAAGCGCGTTGGCGTCCGGGGCGATAATGGCGTCGAGATCCGGATAGGCTTTTAATATTCCCTCGGCGGTTTGCAGCGATTTGGTGGCGTCGTTATAGCCGAACTGGGTGGTCACCACCTGCCACTGCGGATGCTCTTTGGCAATCTTCGCTTTGGCCTCTTTGACCCACTGGTTCTGGTCGGTCACCGTCGGGCTGGAGTAGAAGAACGCCACCTTAGCGGCCGGTTTGCTCACCTGCTGCGAGGTCATATCCACCAGCAGTCCGCCGAGCTGCTGCGGGGTGCCCTGGTTGATATAGATGCTGCGGCATTCGGGTTTGGTATCGGAGTCCCAGGTCAGCACCTTCACGCCGCGCTGCATCGCGCGCTTGAGCGCCGGACACAGGCCGTCCGGCGACACGGCGGAGACGATAATCGCGTTGTAGCCCTGGTTGACGAAGTTGTTGATCAGCTGCACCTGGCCGGAGACGCTCGGTTCGGTCGGACCGTCGTAGGTGACGTCGACGCCCAGCGCCTTGCCCGCCTCTTTGGCGCCGTTGCCGCCGCTGGTAAAAAAGCCAACGCCAACGAGTTTAGGAATAAAGGCAATGCGGTCTGCGGCCTGAGCGGTCACCACGCTCATTGCCAGCGCCAGGGCGCTCATTTGCAGGATTCGTTTGGTTTTCATCGTATGTGTGCTCCGATTGTTTTATGCGCGAGAAAGGCGTCGCCAGGTCATTCGCACCCATTCACGGTGCAGGCTCAGCGAGCGCCCCATCACCACCACAACCAACAGCGCCCCTGACAGCGCGCTCGACACCTGGTTGGGGATGCCGACCATCTGTAAACCTTGTTGTAAATATCCCACCAGCAGCGCCGCCAGCGCCGTACCGATAACCGAACCTGACCCGCCGTAGATATTCGCCCCGCCAAGCACCGCGGCGGTCAGCGCCGGCATCAGCAGGTCGCGGCCTAAATCCGAACGCGCCGAGCCGAAATAGGAGACCATCACCAGCGCGGCTACCGCCGACGCCACGCCTACCAGGCCATACAGCACGTACGGTATGCCGTTAACCGATAGCGCGGCATAGCGCGCGGCGCGCGGGTTCTGCCCGAGCAGAAAGAGGTGGCGGCCAAAGCGCCCGCGGTGGGCCAGCAGCCAGAAGAAAAAGGTGATGACGATAAACAGCACCAGCGGCAGCGGCAGGCTGAACAGCGTCAGGTTGGCGAAGGCGGTGAAGGCGTCGGGGAAGCCGCTAATCCCTTCATAGCCGGTCGCGCCCGCCATGCCGGAGAGCAGCAGCGCTCCGCCGCCGTAGAGGTACAGGGTGCCGAGGGTAATCACCAGCGGGCTGATACCGGTGTAGTGGATCAGCGCCGCGTTAATCAGCCCGCACAGCAGGCCAAGCAGCAGCGTTAGCGGGATTGCCAGCCCCATCGGCCAGCCCGCTTGCATCATCACTCCCAACGCGATGGCGCACAGGCCAATGGTCGAGCCGAGCGAAATATCGATCCCGCCGCTAATGATCACCAGAGTGAGCGGCAGGGCCACGATGCCGATACAGATAAAATCGCTGGTGCTGAACAGCAGCATATTGATATCCAGCATCCGCGGGTTAATGGCCCCGAACAGCAGAATTTCCACCACCAGCAGCGCCAGCAGCGCGCTTTCCCAGCTGAGCTTCATCACGCCACCTCTTTGTTTTTACGCTTTGTAAACGGGGCTACGCGCTTTCCCCCCTTATTACCGGGCTGAAAGCGGGCATATTTCAGCGCTCGCTGGTGGCGGCTCAGCGCCTGGCGCAGCCGCCCGTCGAGCACCAGCACGCCGAGCAGAACCAGCCCGGCGATAAAGTCGTTCCACCACGCCGGGAGCCTGAGCAGCACCAGCACGGTATCAATCTGAGTGAGGAAGAAGGCGCCGAGAAACGCGCCGATTAGCGTCCCGGTGCCGCCAAGCAGGGAAATACCGCCGAGCACGCAGGCGGCAATGGCTTTCATCTCCAGCCCGCTGCCGGTCTGGTTGGGCACGAAGCCAATCTGGGCGGCAAAAACAACGCCCGCACAGGCTGCCAGCATGCCGTTAAGGGTGAAGGCGAGCATCCGCGTGCGGTTTACCGCCACTCCCAGCTGGCGCGCGGCGGTCAGATTATCGCCGACGGCGTAGAAATCGCGGCCGGCGGCGGTCCGCGACAGCATCCAGGCCCCGGCCAGCAGCAGAACCAGCACCAGCCAGCCCAGCGGCGAGACGCCGATAAACGCCGGTTCCGAGAGCGACTTGAGGCTATCCGGCAGGCCTTCAATCCATTTACCTCCGGTCCACAGCAGCATCACCCCGCGATACAGCCCGAGGGTGCCAAGAGTGGCGACAATCGCCGGAATGCGCAGACCCACCACCAGCAGGCCGTTAAAGGCCCCCGCCAGGGCGCCAATCGCCAGCGCAAAAGCAATAGCTGCCGTCAGGCCATAGCCGCCGTTGAGCGCCACGCCCACCGCAATGGCGCACAGGCCGACGGTGGAACCGACGGAAACATCGATATTGCGGGTCAGCATCACCAGGGTTGCCCCGAGCGCCAGCAGGCAGAGGATTTGCGAGCTGGCGAAGATCATGCCCAGGGTCTGCAGGCTGAAGTAGGCCGGATTGAGCGCCACCAGCCCGGCGAACAGCACCACGATGGCGAGAAAGGCGCTCAGTTCGCGATTTTTCAATAACGTTTTCATGCCGCTCCTCCAAATGCCAGCGCCATCATGCGTTCGACGGTCACCGCCTGCTGCGCCAGCTCGCCGCTGTGTCTGCCCTGATGCATCACCAGCACCCGGTCGGCCAGGCCAACAAATTCATCCAGATCGCTGGAAATCATCAGCACCGCGACGTTCTGCGCGGCGACGCTTTTCAGCAGCTGGTAGATATCGGCGCGGGCGGAGACGTCCACGCCGCGCGTCGGCTCGTCGACGATCAGCAGCAGCGGGTTGGCCTCGAGGCAGCGCGCCAGCAGCACCTTCTGCTGGTTACCGCCGGAGAGCGTGCGCACCGGCTGGTCGCTATCGGCAAATTTGATCCCCAGCGCCCGGTGATAGCGCTCCACCACCGCCGCCTCGCGTTTATCCTGCTGCCACAGCGACGGCTGGTTAAACATCACCGTGTTCCAGCGCACCGGCGCATCGAGAAACAGTCCGGAAACCTGACGATCTTCCGGCAGATAGACCAGCCCGCCGGCAAGCCGCGCCCGGGTGCTGGCACCGCTGATATCGCGGTTCTCCAGCCAGACCCGCCCCGCGCGCAGCGGCCGCAGGCCGTAGAGGGTTTCGGCAAATTCGGTGCGCCCGGCCCCCACCAGCCCGGCGAGGCCGACGATCTCCCCGGCGTAGATCTCGAGGCTAAGATCGATAAACCCCTCGCCGGTGAGATCTTCCACCCGCAGCACCGGGAAGTCCTGCGGCTGGGTGCGTCGGTTGCCCGGCAGCGCCAGCCACAGCTTCTGCGTATCGCTGAGGGCGTGCTCCCGGTCGACGGGCGTCATGGCGCTCACCAGCTGATTGTCGCTGTAGTCGGCGGTATGCCCGCTCAGCACCACCGCGCCGTCGCGCATGACCGAGACGTGGCTGGCGATCTGGCGGATCTCCGGCAGCTTGTGCGAGATAAAGACGATGCCGACGCCGAGATCCTGCAGCGCGCGGATCTGGCAAAACAGACGCGCCGTTTCGCCCGGCGTTAAGGAGGCGGTGGGCTCGTCGAGGATCAGGATCTGCGCTTTGCGCATCAGGCCGCGCAGGATCTCGACCATTTGCTGATCCGCCACCTCGAGGGTGCTGGCCGCCGCGTCGAGATTCAGCTGGCAGCTGAGCTGCCGCAGCTTTTCCTGCAGCTGCGCGGCGCTATCGGCGCGCTTCGGCAGACGGAACATGATGTTTTCCCGCACCGTCAGGTTGGGAAACAGCATCGGCTCCTGCGGCACCAGATAAACGCCCTGCTGATGAGCCAGCGCGGGAGTCAGGCGCGCAAAGGTGCTGCCGCCGAGGGTGAGCTCTCCGCCGTCGGGGGTTTCCACTCCGGCGACAATCTTCATCAGCGTCGATTTCCCGGCGCCGTTGCCGCCCATCAGGGCGTGTACCTGGCCGGAAAATAGCGTGAAATCAATCGCCTTCAGCACGCTAATGCCGGAGAACTGTTTGTAGATTTGGCGGGCTTCAAGCAGTGGCTTCATTATCACGCCTCGGTTTGAACAAATGATTTTTTAATTTAATAATGTTCAAAAGCGTAGACCGTGAACTATATTTACAACCGTGCGATGATCACAGTTTTATGCTTTAGATCGTTTGAATAAAACCAGCGAACAGCCAAAGATCGGTTTTGCCGGCCGGCTCACATTTTCCGACCGTGCAATAGCGAACATATGATCTAAATTTTTATAAGAGTTCAATTTATGAGCGAAAAACGCATTACGGAAGAGAGCCGCTACGCCGGGCTGGCGTTAGCCGAGGAAGAGCTGGTGGCTCGGGTTGCCTGGTGCTACTACCACGATGGCCTGACGCAGAACGACATTGGCGAACGCCTGGGGCTGCCGCGGCTGAAGATCTCCCGGCTGCTGGAGAAAGGCCGTCAGTCCGGCGTGATCCGCGTGCAGATCAACTCCCGCTACGAAGGCTGCCTGGCGCTGGAGACCGAGCTGCAGCGGCGTTTCGATCTGAAGATTGCGCGCGTTCTTCCGGCGCTGAATACCCCGCCGATGAACACCCGCCTGGGGATCGGCGCGGCGCAGTCGCTGATGGGCGTGCTGGCGCCGGGGCAGCTGCTGGCGGTCGGTTTTGGCGAGGCCACCATGAGCTGCCTGCAGCATCTGAGCGGCTTTATCAGCTCTCAGCAGGTGCGGCTGGTGACCCTTTCCGGCGGCGTGGGTCCTTACATGACCGGCATCGGCCAGCTGGACGCCGCCTGTAGCGTCAGCATTATTCCGGCGCCGCTGCGGGTCTCTTCCGCCGACGTCGCCGAGATCCTGCGTCGGGAGTCGAGCGTGCGCGACGTGATCCTCGCCGCCACCGCGGCGGATGCGGCGGTGGTGGGCATCGGGGCTATCGACCAGCGCCGCGACGCCACCATCCTGCGCTCCGGCTATATCAGCGAAGGCGAACAGCTGATGTACGCCCGCAAAGGAGCGATAGGCGACATTTTGGGTTATTTCCTGCAGGCCGACGGCAGGCGGGTTGAGGGGCTGGAAATTCACCGGGAACTGCTCGGCGTTACCCTTGACGAGCTGGCGCAGCTGCCGACCATTGTCGGCGTTGCCGGAGGAACGGAAAAAGCGCAGGCGATTTACGCGGCTCTGATCGGCAAGCGGATTAATGGCCTGGTAACGGAAGAGACAACAGCACGCGCGGTGCTTACGCTGGCCTCCTGATGGCCATGCGCCGCGCAATACCAGCGAGGCGCATGTCATGAGTTACCTGTTAGCGTTAGATGCCGGGACCGGCAGCATTCGGGCGGTGGTTTTCGATCTTGCGGGGCGCCAGGTGGCGGTCGGCCAGGCCGAATGGAAACACCTAAGCGTGGAAAATGTTCCCGGCTCGATGGAGTTCGACCTTAGCACCAACTGGCAGCTGGCCTGCCAGTGCATCCGCCAGGCGCTGGCCGCCGCTCACCTCGGCGCGGCGGATATTCAGTCCGTCGCCTGCTGCTCGATGCGCGAAGGCATCGTCCTGTACGACCGCAGCGGCGAGGCCATCTGGGCCTGCGCCAACGTCGACGCGCGCGCCAGCCGCGAGGTGGCGGAGCTCAAAGAGATCCACGATTTCCGCTTTGAGTCCGAAGTGTATGAGGTCTCCGGCCAAACCCTGGCGCTCAGCGCCATGCCGCGCCTACTGTGGCTGGCCCACCATCGCCCGGATATCTACCGCCAGGCGGCAACCATCACCATGATTAGCGACTGGCTGGCGGCAAAACTCTCCGGCGAGCTGGCCGTCGACCCGTCAAACGCCGGCACCACCGGGATGCTCGATCTGTTCAGCCGCGACTGGCGTCCGGCGCTGCTGGATATGGCCGGACTGCGCGCCGATATCCTCTCGCCGGTGAAAGAGACCGGCACGCTGCTGGGAGCGATCACCGACGCCGCGGCGCAGCAGTGCGGGCTGCGGGCGGGCACGCCAGTGGTGATGGGCGGCGGCGACGTGCAGCTGGGCTGCCTCGGCCTCGGGGTGGTGCGCGCGGGGCAGACCGCCGTGCTGGGGGGCACCTTCTGGCAGCAGGTGGTCAACCTGCCGCAGCCGCGCACCGACCCGGAGATGAATATTCGCGTCAATCCCCACGTCATTCCCGGCATGGCCCAGGCGGAGTCGATTAGCTTCTTTACCGGCCTCACCATGCGCTGGTTCCGCGACGCCTTTTGCGCCGAAGAGAAGCTGGTGGCCGAGCGCCTCGGCGTTGACGCCTATTCCCTGCTGGAGGAGATGGCCAGCCGGGTGCCCGCCGGCTCTCACGGGGTGATGCCGATCTTCTCCGATGCGATGCATTTTAAGCAGTGGTACCACGCCGCGCCGTCGTTTATTAACCTCTCCATCGACCCGGAAAAGTGCAATAAGGCGACCCTGTTCCGCGCGCTGGAAGAGAATGCGGCGATTGTCTCCGCCTGCAATCTCGCGCAAATCTCCCGCTTCTCGGGGGTCACGTTCGATAGCCTGGTCTTCGCCGGCGGCGGTTCGAAAGGCGCGCTGTGGAGCCAGATCCTCAGCGACGTCACCGGCCTGCCGGTGCGCGTACCGGTGGTGCGTGAGGCCACCGCGCTCGGCTGCGCCATCGCCGCCGGGACCGGCGCCGGGCTGTACGACGATATGGCGGCGACGGGTGAAAAGCTGGTGGGCTGGCATCGGGTGTTTACCCCTGACCCGGCGCACCGCGAGCTCTATCAGGAGATGATGAGCAAATGGCAGTCGGTCTACGCCGACCAGCTCGGACTGGTGGACAGCGGGCTGACCACCTCCATGTGGCAGGCGCCGGGGCTCTCTCCGGCAGCGCCTCGCCACCGGACGTAGCCCACCGGCTACCGCGCCATCGCTGAGAGCCGATGGCGCGGCGCCGCACATCATTCTTTGAATCCCATCACAATCGCCGCACTCCCCTTTTCCCTTTTCTCCCGCGACGGCTAAATTAGTAACTCATCCGACCACATAACAATAATGTTACATATTAGCTACTGGAAGCCATTATGAGCCACTATCCGTCGTTATTCGCTCCGCTCGATCTGGGCTTTACCCAGCTTAAAAACCGCGTGCTGATGGGGTCGATGCATACCGGGCTGGAGGAACACGCCGACGGCGCGGAGCGGCTGGCGGCCTTTTACGCCGAGCGCGCTCGCCACGGGGTCGCGCTGATTGTGACCGGCGGCGTGGCGCCTGCCGCCTCCGGCGTTACGATGGCGGGCGGGGCGGTGCTCAACGACGCCAGCCACCTCGCGCATCACCGGCACATTACCGACGCAGTGCATCGGGAAGGCGGCAAAATCGCCCTGCAGATCCTGCATACCGGCCGCTACAGCTACCAGCCGCAGCTGGTGGCTCCTTCGGCGCTGCAGGCCCCTATTAACCGCTTTACCCCGCACGCCCTGAGCCACGATGAGATTCTGCGGCTGATCGACGATTTTGCCCTCTGCGCCCAGCTGGCGCGGGAAGCGGGCTACGACGGCGTCGAAGTGATGGGTTCGGAAGGCTACCTGATCAACGAATTCCTCGCCGCGCGCACCAACCAGCGCGACGATCGGTGGGGCGGCGACTACAACCAGCGCATGCGCTTTGCCGTCGAGGTCGTGCGGGCCGTGCGCCAGCGCGCGGGTGACGACTTTATTATTATTTATCGCCTGTCGATGCTCGATCTGGTGCACGATGGCAGCACCCTTCCGGAAGTGATTACGCTGGCAAAAGCCGTTGAGGCGGCGGGAGCGACGATTATCAATACCGGCATCGGCTGGCACGAGGCGCGCATTCCGACCATCGCCACCCCGGTGCCGCGCGGCGCCTTCAGCTGGGTGACCCGCAAGCTGAAAGGCGCGGTGTCGATTCCGCTCATCACCACCAACCGAATTAACGATCCGCAGGTGGCGGAGGAGATCCTCGCCCGCGGCGACGCCGATATGGTGTCGATGGCCCGCCCCTTCCTCGCCGACGGTGAATTCCTGGCGAAAGCGCAAAGCGGCCGTGCGGATGAGATCAATACCTGTATCGGCTGCAACCAGGCCTGCCTCGATCGGATCTTCGTCGGTAAAGTGACCTCCTGCCTGGTTAACCCCCGCGCCTGCCACGAAACCCTGATGCCGGTCACCCCCGCCGCCGCGCCGAAACGGCTGGCGGTGGTTGGCGCAGGCCCCGCCGGGCTGGCCTTTGCCGTCAACGCCGCCTCGCGCGGGCACCATGTGACGCTGTTCGACGCGCAAAAAGAGATCGGCGGCCAGTTTAATATCGCGAAGCAGATCCCCGGCAAAGAGGAGTTCTATGAAACCCTACGCTACTACCGGCGGATGCTGGATCTGACCGGCGTCGATCTGCGGCTGAATACGCCGATCGACGCCGATCGGCTGATGGAGTTTGATGAAACGATCCTCGCCACCGGTATCGCCCCGCGGATGCCGGATATCGACGGCATTACTCATCCGAAGGTGCTGAGCTATCTCGACGTGCTGCGCGATAAAGTGCCGGTGGGCGATAGCGTGGCGATTATCGGCTGCGGCGGCATCGGCTTTGATACCGCGATGTACCTTAGCCAGCCGGGGCCCGCCACCAGCCAGGATATTGCCGGGTTCTGCGAGGAGTGGGGAATTGATACCAGCCTGCAGAGCGCGGGCGGACTGCGGGCGGAAGGCGCCCGGCTGCCGAAAAGCCCGCGCAGGATCGTCATGCTTCAGCGTAAAGCCGGTAAGCCCGGCGACGGCTTAGGCAAAACCACCGGCTGGATCCACCGCGCCACCCTGCTGGCTCGCGGCGTGAAAATGATCCCGGCGGTGAGCTATCAGAAGATCGACGATGAGGGGCTACACGTAACCATCGGCGGCGAAGCGCAGCTGTTCAGCGTCGATCGGGTGATTATCTGCGCCGGCCAGGAGCCGAAGCGCGAGCTGGCGGATCCGCTGCGGGCGGCGGGGAAAACGGTGCATCTGATAGGCGGTTGCGACGTGGCGACGGAGCTCGACGCCCGCCGCGCAATTGCCCAGGGAACCCGGCTGGCGCTGGAGATTTAGCCGCGCTTGCCCGGCGGCGCTGCGTCCGTCCGGGCAACCGCCGCTGGCAAGTTCGTCAATCAGCGCAGCTTACGCGCCTTCACCGCTTTCAATACCACGAACTTATTGTTAGTGGCGACGGTGGTGCAGTTGCCGAAAATTTTCTTCAGCTTATGGAAATAGTCCAGGTGACGGTTTGCCACAATATACAGCTCGCCGTTGATCTTCAGGCAGCGGCGCGCGTGGTGGAACATCTCCCAGGCGATATTATCCGTCAGCGCATGCTTCTGGTGGAACGGCGGGTTGCACAGCACGGCGTTGAAGCGGAAAGGCTCCACGCCCGACAGCGCGTTGTTAATCATAAATTCGCAGCGGTCCAGCGCTTCGGGCATGTTGGTTTCAACGTTCAGGCGGCTGGAGGCAACGGCCATCGGTGATTCATCCACAAACACCACGCTGGCCTGCGGGTTTTTCTCCAGCAGCGTCAGGCCAATCACGCCGTTGCCGCAGCCGAGATCGACAATCTCGCCTTCGAGGTTTGCAGGAAGATGTTCAATAAAGAAGCGCGCGCCAATATCCAGCCCGGTACGGGAGAAGACGTTCGCGTGGTTGTGGATCGTCCACTCCGTTCCTTCCAGCTTCCAGCTCAGGGTCTCCGGCGCATCGGCCAGCGCGGGCGCGCTGAAGGTGCAGTTGATCAGGCGCGCTTTCTTCCAGGCCAGAGTGGTGGTGGTCGGGCCCAGCACCTTTTCAAACAGCTCCAGCGTCGAGGTATGGATATCCCGCGCCTTAGCCCCCGCAATAATGCGGGTTTGCGGCGTCACCACCAGGCGCAGCGCGCGCAGCTGCTGCTCCAGCAGCGCCATCGTTTTCGGCACTTTTATCAGCACCACGCCCGGCGCCTGCGGATATTCGGCGGTGCTGTCGAGAAACTTGACGCTGGATTCCGCAATATCGTTATGGCGCAGGTTCTCGCGGGTGGCGAGCTCGGTGAGGTAAGAGTCGCCGATGCTGTAAGGCGTATGTTCGGCCAGCGCGCAGCTCAATGCGCCGAAGGTGTCGTTCAGAATCAGGACCGGGCCGTTAATCTCCGTATCGTCCAACTGCTGCAGCAGGTATTCATCCGCCGCTTCCCACGCCAGCAGCGGGTTAACGTCGTCCGTTTCCGGGAAACGTTTCAGTGTCAGTGAACGGAAACCGTTGTCTAAGTGGCTCATCGGCCCTCCTGAGTGGTAAAATTTTGGCGTTATCCCTGAAAAGGGTGCGTGAGTATACCCTTTTTATTTTTTATTTGGGGCTTTGATGAGTCAACTAACTTACCTGCATGGCTATCCGGAGAGTTTACTCTCTCAGGTGCGCACATTAATTGCCGAGCAGCGCCTTGGCGCGGTGCTGGAAAAACGCTATCCACAGAGCCACGACGTCAACAGCGATAAGGCGTTGTATCAATATACCCAGGATCTGAAAACCCGCTTTTTGCGCGGCGCGGCGCCGGTGAATAAAGTGATGTATGACAGCAAGATCCACGTTCTGAACAACGCGCTCGGCCTGCATACCGCCATTTCACGCGTGCAGGGCGGCAAGCTGAAGGCGAAGGCTGAAATTCGCGTCGCGACGGTGTTCCGCGAAGCGCCGGAAGCCTTTCTGCGGATGATTGTGGTTCATGAGCTGGCGCATCTGAAAGAAAAGGACCACAACAAAGCGTTCTATCAGCTCTGCTGCTATATGGAGCCGCAGTATCACCAGCTGGAGTTCGATACCCGCCTGTGGCTAACGCACCTTTCGCTAAATCGTTCTGCGCAGTAGCGCACTGGTTTTGTCATGATGGCATGCTAGAGTGACGAAAGGTTCCCTTTCACGGAGTTCGTCAACGTTTATGATACGTTTCGCAGTTGTTGGCACAAACTGGATAACCCGCCAGTTTGTCGATGCCGCCCATGAAACCGGCAAGTATAAGCTCACCGCCATCTACTCCCGCAGCCTTGAACAAGCGCAGGCTTTCGCTAACGATTATCCGGTGGAACAGCTGTTCACCTCGCTGGACGATCTGGCGCAGAGCGATGCCGTTGACGCGGTGTATATCGCCAGCCCGAACTCCCTGCACTTCCCGCAAACGCATCTGTTTTTGACGCATAAAAAGCACGTAATTTGCGAAAAGCCGCTGGCCTCCAATATCCGCGAAGCCGAGGCCGCGATCGCCGCCGCCAGGGAAAACCAGGTGGTGCTGTTCGAAGCCTTTAAAACCGCCAGCCTGCCAAACTTCCAGCTGCTGCAGCAGTCGATGAGCAAAGTGGGCCGCCTGCATAAAGCCTTTATCAACTACTGCCAGTACTCTTCGCGCTATCAGCGCTATCTCGACGGCGAGAACCCGAACACCTTCAATCCGGCCTTCTCTAACGGCTCGATCATGGATATCGGCTTTTACTGCCTGGCCTCGGCGGTCGCGCTGTGGGGCGAGCCGCGAGCCGTCCACGCCAGCGCCAGCCTGCTGGAGAGCGGCGTCGATGCCCAGGGCACGGTGGTGCTGAGCTATCCTGATTTCGACGTCACCCTGCACCATTCAAAAGTGAGCGACTCTACGCTGCCGAGTGAAATCCAGGGGGAAGCCGGCTCGCTGGTGATCGAGAAAATCTCCGAATGCCAGAAGGTGTGCTTTATTCCGCGCGGCGGGAAAGCCCAGGACCTGACGCAGCCGCAGCATATCAATACGATGCTGTATGAAGCGGAAGAGTTTGCCCGGCTGGTTGAAGCCAATCAGGTGACTCACCCGGGGCTGGAGGTTAGCCGCATTACGGCGCAGCTGCTGAGCGAGATTCGCCGTCAGACCGGAGTCGTTTTCCCGGCGGATAGCCTGCCGGCGGCGTAAAAGAGTGTAAAGGGGCCGTCAGCGACCATTGACGCCATTTATGAGTTGTAATACTTTGTTACGTGCAAAGGGGAGTAACTTCCTTGCTGGTGGATCGTCATTACGATGTGCGTCAAACGCGCATCCGGTCGCCGGGCAACGATAAAAGGCCGCGTTCTGTGGGCGGGTACTTTTAGCGTTGTAAGTGAGACCTTGCCGGAAGGCGAGGTCTATGCATAAACACGCAGCGGCTGCCGTCTTCCGACGTCAGCCGTTTTGTTTTTATGTAAGGAATATCGTAATGAATAGTGTCGGCACACCGTTGTTATGGGGCGGATTCGCTGTGGTCGTAGCGATCATGCTGGCTATCGACCTGCTGCTTCAGGGACGTCGCGGTGCGCATAGCATGACCATGAAGCAGGCCGCGGGCTGGTCAATTCTGTGGGTCACTCTCTCCCTTCTCTTTAACGCCGCTTTCTGGTGGTATCTGGTGCAAACCGAAGGGCGCGCGGTCGCCGATCCGCAGGCGCTGGCCTTCCTCACCGGCTACCTGATCGAGAAAGCGCTGGCCGTCGATAACGTCTTTGTCTGGCTGATGCTGTTTAGCTACTTCGCCGTCCCGCCTGCGCTACAGCGTCGGGTGCTGGTATACGGCGTTCTTGGGGCGATCGTGCTGCGTACGGTGATGATTTTCGCCGGCAGCTGGCTTATCTCCCAGTTTGAGTGGCTGCTCTACATCTTCGGCGCGTTCCTGCTGTTTACCGGCGTGAAGATGGCGCTGGCGAAAGAAGATGATTCCGGCATCGGCGATAAGCCGCTGGTGCGCTGGATCCGCAGCCACCTGCGGATGACCGACAAAATTGAGGGTGAGCACTTCTTTACCCGGCAAAACGGCGTGCTGTTCGCCACGCCGCTGCTGCTGGTGCTGATCCTCGTGGAGATAAGCGACGTCATTTTCGCCGTCGATAGCATTCCGGCTATTTTCGCCGTCACCACCGATCCGTTTATCGTCCTGACCTCGAACCTGTTCGCGATCCTCGGCCTGCGCGCGATGTACTTCCTGTTGGCGGGCGTTGCGGAGCGTTTCTCGATGCTGAAATACGGCCTGTCGGTCATCCTGGTCTTTATCGGTATCAAGATGCTGATCGTCGATTTCTATCATATCCCGATCGGCGTTTCGCTCGGGGCGGTAGGCGGTATTCTGACGCTGACGCTGCTGATTAACGCCTGGGTCAATCAGCAGCACGATAAGAAAAAACGGCTGCAGTAGGCCCTTTGCGGACCGGGTGGAGCGCCATTTCCCCCGGTCCTTCACGTTTACCGCGCGTTATCCCTACCAATGTCACAAAACCGTTAAAATACAGTTAAAAAATCACATCCTGACGCAATAAGCAGCATTTTACGCTTTCTCCTCGCCGCTGTTTCCGTATACTCAACCGGGCAAACATTTACTTACATCCGGACATAAACGTAGCAAAGAATACGCCCCGGAACGGACGCAACATCACAGGAAGGAATGAATAATGACGACTCATACTCCCCCATCGGGCCTGCTAAAGCGCCTGTCCCAGGGTAGCCTGGTCAAACAAATTTTACTGGGTCTGGTTCTCGGCGTGCTGCTGGCGCTGGTGTCAAAACCTGCCGCCATCGCCGTTGGCCTGCTGGGCACGCTGTTTGTCGGCGCGCTGAAAGCCGTCGCTCCGGTGCTGGTTCTGATGCTGGTTATGGCTTCTATCGCCAACCACCAGCAGGGACAAAAGACCAATATTCGCCCCATTTTATTCCTTTATCTGCTGGGCACCTTCAGCGCCGCGCTGATCGCGGTGCTGTTCAGCTTTATCTTCCCTTCAACGCTACAGCTGACGACAGGGGCCACGGATATTACCCCGCCGTCGGGTATCGTCGAGGTTATCCACGGCCTGCTGATGAGCATTGTGGCGAACCCGGTTCATGCTCTTATCAACGCCAACTATATCGGGATTCTGGTCTGGGCGGTTGGCCTCGGCTTTGCCCTGCGTCACGGCAACCAGAGCACCAAAAACCTTGTCAATGACGTCTCCGATGCGGTGACCTTTATCGTCAGGCTGGTGATCCGCTTTGCGCCGATCGGCATTTTTGGGCTCGTGTCATCCACGCTAGCGACCACCGGTTTTTCCGCGCTGTGGGGTTACGCCCAGCTGCTGCTGGTGCTGATTGGCTGCATGGCGGTCGTCGCGCTGGTGGTTAACCCGCTGCTGGTTTTCGCGCAGACCCGCAGGAATCCCTATCCGCTGGTCCTGATGTGCCTGCGCGAAAGCGGCGTGACGGCATTCTTCACCCGCAGTTCGGCGGCCAACATCCCGGTGAATATGTCGCTGTGCGAAAAGCTGAATCTCGACCGCGACACCTACTCCGTCTCTATTCCGCTGGGCGCAACGGTGAACATGGCCGGGGCGGCCATCACCATTACCGTGCTGACGCTGGCGGCGGTACATACGCTGGGCATTCCGGTTGATCTGCCCACGGCGCTGCTGCTGAGCGTCGTCGCCTCGCTGTGCGCCTGCGGCGCTTCCGGCGTCGCGGGCGGTTCGCTGCTGCTGATCCCGCTGGCCTGCAACATGTTCGGTATTCCCAACGAGATCGCCATGCAGGTCGTGGCCGTCGGCTTTATCATCGGCGTCCTGCAGGATTCCTGCGAAACCGCCGTTAACTCCTCCACCGACGTGATGTTTACCGCTGCGGTATGCCAGGCGGAAGATGCGCGTTTAGCGAAAAACGCCCTGCGTGGCTAATCCGCCCCCCTCCGCTAGCGCGCGGAGGGGCTCTCTTTCACCTGCGCTGTCGCCACCTTGAACGGATCGATACCCCGCTTTTGCATCCGTCGGAAACGAACGATATTCAGCCCATTCATCACCAGAAAACTGCCTTCAATCAACGTGCCGCCGATCGACCCCAGCCAGAAATTATGTACCACCCAGCAGGCGGTCGCGCACCACATCACGCCGCGAACGGTCAGCCCCGTACAGCGAAACAGCGCCCAGGTGCTGGCGAGCGTGCCGATAATCGGCAATAGCTCCATCGCATGCTGAAGTTTTGCCAATCCCAGCACCAGCGTAAGCACAATGAAAACGGCCATCACCCACAGCCTGCGGGTGCGCATTGAGATAAGAGTTCGAACGGTATTAAGCTCGGCGCTCATTCCCGCCGGGTATGCCCCCATCAAAAAGAAATGTACGCCAATGGTTGCGCTATAGACGGCAAGCTGCAGCTTGAACCGGCGCTCATCGCGGTTGAAAAAAGTGGTAATACCGATCAGAAAGGCAATGACACCTACGCCCTGGGCCAGCCAATACGCAGTCATGAAAAATCCTTATAAAACAAAACGGCGCGGCATTATCTGCAACGCCGATTTTGAACCGCCTCCCCTTTATTACTCAAAAGATTTCACGCCACGGCAAGGCGGCAAGTTCAGACACCCCCGGGAGCTTACTGAAGTCAGCGACCGGGGCGAATAAACGCGGCAGGGACGTGAAAGATAACGGGTAATCAGAGGGTGACGCCGCTTTTGAAGATCGCCAGCTCGCGGAAGTCATTGCGTTCGTTACAGGTCTGCCTGCCGCTGGCAATCTCGGCGATAGTATCCACAAACTCTTCCAGCAGCTGCGGCATGGTTTTACCGTGAATCAGCTGGCCGGCATCAAAATCAATCCAGTGTTTCTTTTTCGCCGCCAGCTCGCTGTTGGTGGAGATTTTTACCGTCGGCACAAAGCCGCCGTAAGGCGTGCCGCGACCGGTGCTGAATAACACCATGTGGCAACCGGCGCCGGCCAGCGCGCTGGTCGCGACCGCATCGTTGCCCGGCGCGCTCAGCAGGTTCAGGCCGTGCACCTTCAGGCGCTCGCCGTAGCGCAGGACGTCCACCACCTGGCTGGAGCCCGCTTTCTGCGTGCAGCCCAGCGACTTATCTTCCAACGTGGTGATCCCGCCCGCTTTGTTGCCCGGCGACGGGTTCTCGTAAATCGGCTGGTTGTGCGCAATGAAATACTGTTTGAAGTCATTCACCATGGTGACCAGCTTGTCGAAGGTCGCTTCATCGCGGCAGTGGCTCATCAGCAGCTGCTCGGCGCCGAACATTTCCGGCACCTCCGTGAGTACGGTTGTGCCGCCGTTAGCAATCAGGTAGTCAGAAAAACGCCCCAGCATCGGGTTGGCGGTGATCCCCGACAGCCCGTCCGAGCCTCCGCATTCGAGGCCAAACTTCAGCTCGCTGAGCTTACCCGGCTCGCGCTTGTCCTGGCGCATCACGTGATAAAGCTGGTGGAGATGTTCGATCCCCGCTTCCACTTCATCTTCCTGAGACTGGCAGACCATAAAATGCACGCGTTGCGGATCGAAATCGCCCAGCGTCTCCCGGAAGGCGTCGACCTGATTATTTTCACAGCCGAGGCCAATCACCAGCACCGCGCCGGCGTTTGGATGACGCACCATGTTTTGCAGCATGGTGCGGGTGTTGATATGGTCATCCCCCAGCTGCGAACAGCCGTAGGTATGGCTGAAGAGGAAAACGCCGTCGGTGCCTTCCGCATCCTGGGTCTCTTTCAGGAAGCGATTCTGGATCTGACGCGCGATGCCGTTGACGCAGCCAACGGTCGGCAGGATCCACAGCTCGTTGCGCACCCCGACGTCGCCGTTAGCCCGACGATAAATCTGTACCTCGCGATCGGCGGGCTGCGCCGACGGCTCGGCGAGATCCGGTTGATAGCTATACTCGTCAAGGTCGCTCAGGTTGGTCCGCGTATTATGGGCATGAATATGCTCCCCTGGCGCGATATCCGCCAGCGCATGACCAATAGGCAAACCATACTTAATGACGTTTTTTCCCTTCGCAATGCCGCATAGCGCGAACTTGTGCCCGCGGACGATATCCTGGCTTAGCGTCACCACCGCATCGTCGATAGTGACCGTAGTACCTGCAGCCATATCAGCCAACGCAACCGCGACGTTATCCTGCGAATGGATTTTAATGTATTGCATATCAACCGACCTCTGGTCTTAGTTCAGTTCAATGGCGAAGTAATCACGCGCATTGTTAAAGCAGATGTTTTGCACCATCTCGCCCAGCAGCTGAATATCCGCCGGCGCTTCGCCCGCTTCGACCCAGCGACCGATCATCTGGCACAGGATGCGGCGGAAATATTCATGACGCGTGTAGGACAGGAAGCTGCGGCTATCGGTCAACATGCCGACGAAGCGGCTCAGCAGGCCAAGCTGAGCCAGCTGGGTCATCTGGCGCTCCATGCCATCTTTCTGATCGTTGAACCACCAGCCGGAGCCGAACTGCATCTTGCCCGGCATCCCCTCGCCCTGGAAGTTACCGATCATGGTCCCCAGCACTTCGTTGTCGCGCGGGTTCAGGCAGTAGAGGATGGTTTTCGGCAGCAGATTCTCTTCATTCTGCTTGCTCAGCAGCTTCGACAGCTCTTCCGCCATCGGCCGATCGTTGATGGAGTCGAAGCCAACGTCTGGCCCTAACAGCTTGAACTGACGCTGGTTATTGTTACGCAGCGCGCCGATGTGGTACTGCTGTACCCAGCCGCGGCGGGCGTACTCTGCGCCGAGGAAGACCAGCACGGCGGTTTTGAACTGCGCGACCTCGCGCTCGCTCAGGACGGCGCCGGTCAGGCGGCGCGCAAGGATGCTATCCAGCTCGGCCTCGCTGGCTTCGGCAAACAGCACCACATCCAGCGCGTGGTCAGAGACTTTACAGCCGTGAGCCGCGAAGTGATCGAGACGCTTCGTTAACGCAGACTGCAGGTCGGCAAAGCGACGAATATCGGTATCGGATACTTCGCCAAGCGTCGCCATGTAGTCACCAAAGGTCGCCTGTTCGATATTAAACGCCTTATCCGGACGCCAGCTCGGCAGAACTTTGGTGGTGAAGCTACCGTCTTTTGCCACCGCCGCGTGGTGTTCCAGCGAATCAACCGGATCGTCGGTCGTACCGACCATTTTCACGTTCATCTGCTGCATGATGCCGCGGGCAGAAAAACGCTCCTGCGCCAGCAGCTCGTTACATCGATCCCAGATTTCATCGGCGGTAGCCGGAGATAGCACCGTACCTGTAATACCAAAAGGACGACGCAGCTCAAGATGCGTCCAGTGGTATAACGGGTTGCCGATAGTATGCGGTACGGTGGCGGCCCAGGCGGCAAACTTCTCGCGATCCGACGCATCGCCGGTACACAGGCGTTCAGCAACGCCGTTAGTGCGCATCGCGCGCCATTTGTAATGATCGCCTTTCAGCCAGATGTCATACAGATTTTTAAAACGATAATTTTCGGCAATCTGCTGCGGAGGCAGATGGCAGTGATAGTCGAAAATCGGCTGGTCTTTGGCATAGTCATGGTACAGACGGCGGGAAAACTCGGTATCAAGCAGAAAATCTTCAGTCATAAACGGTGTCATTTTCTTTTCCTCTTCGCCCCTTTGGGGAGCCCTTCAGATGATTGACTATAATGCTGACAAAGTTATCACACCAATTTCCAGAGGCTGAAATCTTTTTCGTGAGTTAGATCAATAAACGCTGACAAAAAAATTACCGCCAAAGTAGTAAAAGCTTCGCCAGGCCGCGCCAGCACTGGCTTTGCTCGCAGAGAATAATACCCCCATAAACTTTCCCACTTTTGTGACGGCACTCAACCTTTGAAGTTGTATGACAAGTTATCTTGCTTTCGTCGAAACATATGAACCGACGGAATGCATTACCGATGACAACACGCATCGGATTGAACGGTATGGATGCCGGCTTAAACATAACGATTGATGGCAAGGTTCGGGCCATACGGGTTTCCCACCCTGAGCCCTCCGTTCTCCCTCTTCATCTCTGTTACAGAACTGAAGATGGCCGCACACGCTGCGGATATAAAATAAACGATGAGGTTTTACATGCGTAAAATTAAAGGGTTACGTTGGTATATGATCGCGCTGGTGACATTGGGCACCGTGCTGGGGTACCTGACGCGTAACACTGTGGCTGCGGCTGCGCCAACTCTGATGGAAGAGTTACACATCTCCACCCAACAGTATTCCTATATCATCGCGGCCTACTCGGCTGCTTATACCGTTATGCAGCCTGTTGCGGGCTACGTGCTGGATATTCTGGGTACCAAAATCGGCTACGCCTTCTTCGCTGTCGCCTGGGCTATTTTTTGTGGCTCAACGGCGCTGGCAGGCAGCTGGGGCGGATTAGCGCTGGCTCGTGGCGCCGTCGGCGCCGCTGAGGCCGCCATGATCCCAGCAGGGCTGAAGGCCAGCTCTGAATGGTTCCCGGCAAAGGAGCGCTCTATTGCCGTTGGCTACTTCAACGTTGGCTCCTCGATCGGGGCGATGATCGCGCCGCCGCTGGTGGTGTGGGCGATTGTGATGCACAGCTGGCAGATGGCGTTCATTATTTCCGGCGTTCTGAGCTTCGCATGGGCAATGGCGTGGCTGGTGTTCTATAAACATCCGCGTGACCAGAAAAAATTAACCACCGAAGAGCGCGACTACATCATCGGCGGCCAGGAGTCTCAGCATCAGACCAACAACGGTAAGAAAATGTCGCCGTGGCAGATTCTGCGCAACCGTCAGTTCTGGGGTATCGCCCTGCCGCGCTTCCTTGCAGAGCCGGCCTGGGGGACCTTCAACGCGTGGATCCCGCTGTTCATGTTTAAAGTGTATGGCTTTAACCTGAAAGAGATCGCCATGTTCGCATGGATGCCAATGCTGTTCGCTGACCTCGGCTGTATCGTTGGCGGCTACCTGCCGCCGCTGTTCCAGCGCTGGTTTGGCGTCAACCTGATCGTCTCGCGTAAAATGGTCGTCACCATGGGCGCCGTACTGATGATTGGCCCGGGTATGATTGGTCTGTTCACCAGCCCGTTCGTGGCTATCGCTCTGCTGTGCATCGGTGGCTTTGCTCACCAGGCGCTGTCCGGTGCGCTGATTACGCTCTCTTCCGACGTATTTGGCCGTAATGAGGTAGCGACCGCCAACGGCCTGACCGGGATGGCGGCCTGGATGGCGAGCACCATGTTTGCTCTGGTGGTCGGCGCGCTGGCGGATACCATCGGCTTTAGCCCGCTGTTCGCCGTGCTGGCAGTCTTCGACCTGCTGGGCGCCGTCGTCATCTGGACCGTACTGAAGAACAAATCGGCGAACGATGATGACCCCACTCCGCTCAGCGCGAGTAAACCGGCGACGCAAAGCTAGCGCCTGCCCCGCTCGATTGACCCGCTAAAGCCGCCTCTATAAAGGCGGCTTTTTCATGCCTGGCAGTGGTGGGATGCGCGTAAAAGTGGTATAACAAATCCAATATTGTCGCCATCTTCCGGGAGCGAATATGGAAATCACAGAACCACGTCGTTTGTATCAACAGCTTGCCGCAGAGTTGAAGGCACGTATTGAACAAGGTGTCTACCTGGTGGGCGATAAGCTGCCCGCAGAGCGGTTCATTGCCGACGAGAAAAGCGTTAGCCGTACCGTGGTTCGCGAAGCCATTATCATGCTGGAAGTAGAAGGCTATGTTGAAGTGCGCAAAGGCTCAGGCATTCACGTTATCTCCAATCATCCAAAGCACCAGCAGCCGATCGACGAAAGCCTGGAGTTCGCGAACTACGGTCCGTTTGAGCTGCTGCAGGCCCGCCAGCTGATTGAGAGCAATATCGCCGAGTTTGCCGCCACCCAGGTGACCAAGCAGGACATCATGAAGCTTATGGAGATCCAGGAGAAGGCGCGGAAAGAGAAGTGCTTCCGCGATTCCGAGTGGGACCTCCAGTTTCACGTTCAGGTTGCGCTGGCGACCCAGAACACCGCGCTCGCGGCTATTGTCGAAAAAATGTGGACCCAGCGCGTACACAACCCCTACTGGAAAAAACTGCACGACCATATCGACATGCGCACCGTCGATAGCTGGTGCGACGATCACGACCAGATCCTTAAAGCGCTGATTCGTAAAGATCCGCACGCCGCGAAGCTGGCGATGTGGCAGCATCTGGAAAATACCAAGCTGATGCTGTTCAACGAAACCAGCGATGATTTTGAATTCAACGCCGATCGCTACCTGTTTGCGGAAAATCCGGTTGTTCACCTTGATACCGCCGCCAACGGCGTAAAATAAGCGATTATCCTCATTCCGGGCCGGCGCCCAGCGTCTGCCCGCAGTCCTGACCAGGTAAGCAAACATCTATAGTGTCAGCCTGTGTAAAGACACTCGCCACCCGCCGCCGCAATCAGCAAAATCAACATGCAACAAACTGCAATTTATCTGCCGTAAAGTCAGCGGTTTTGTTACAATTAGATGCATTTCGTCGTTCTGTAGCCCGCATTTGCTTATGTTTATCTGATGCACAAAACAGTTCAGGGTGCGTTCAGAGGGCAAAGAAAGAAAAACCCGGCAACGTGGGGCTGGTTTTTCCGCGCAAAGTAGCCTGGAACGACCTGAAGAAGATGATGTCAGACAGGGATCCGTTCAGATCGCATCAGCAGCGACCATAATCCTATAACAACCTATGTCGCTATATTTACACTGCGTTCAGACGTACCGTTAACCGATGTACCAGGAATCGTGAATGGAACTATTAACCCAATTGTTAAATGCTCTGTGGAGCCAGGATTACGAAACTCTCGCCAATCCCTCCATGATTGGCATGCTCTATTTCGTCTTATTTATGATCTTATTTCTCGAAAACGGCCTGCTTCCGGCCGCTTTTTTACCGGGCGATAGCCTGTTAGTTCTGGTTGGCGTCCTGATTGCTAAGGGCGCAATGGGCTTTCCCGAAACGCTGCTGCTGCTCACCGCCGCCGCCAGCCTCGGCTGCTGGCTGAGCTATATTCAGGGCCGCTGGCTGGGCAATACGCGAATTGTGCAAAACTGGCTTTCGCATCTGCCGTCCCACTACCACCAGCGCGCACACCATCTTTTCCATAAGCACGGGCTTTCCGCGCTGCTGATTGGCCGCTTTATCGCTTTCGTTCGCACCCTGCTGCCGACGATTGCCGGCATCTCGGGGCTGAATAATGCGCGCTTCCAGTTCTTTAACTGGATGAGCGGCCTGCTGTGGGTACTGATTCTGACTTCACTGGGCTACCTGCTGGGCAAAACGCCGGTATTCCTGAAATATGAAGATCAGCTCATGTCCTGCCTGATGCTGCTGCCGGTGGTACTGCTGGTGTTTGGCTTAATCGGCTCGCTCATTGTGATGTGGAAGAAAAAACACAGAAGTCGGGGCTGATGATGGTTAAAAAACGCCCTTCTCTGCGTCAGACAGGCTGGATGCTGGGCGGTTCTCTTTTGCTGTGCGCCCTGTTCTGGCTTTGGCTGGCGGCGCAACACCACGAAGCCACTCTCGCTATCCACCCTGTAAGTCAGGATGTTGGCATGCCGGACGGTTTTTCCGTCTGGCACCATCTTGATGCCAACGGCATTCGTTTTAAAAGCATCACGCCGCAAAAAGATGGCCTGCTGATCAAATTCGATTCCAGCGCCCAAGGAATAGCGGCGAAAGAAGTGCTGGGACGCGCCCTGCCGCACGGCTATATTATTGCTTTGCTGGAGGAAGATAACACGCCGACAGCATGGCTCTCCCGCCTGCGCGATACGCCACACAGGTTTGGATAATTGCCAAAATTCTGAATATTTTCACGCAGTTTGGTGGTTTCCTGTTTTCCTTACTATGCTTAAGACTGCGGGAGCCACCGGGCTGACGTTAATCAACTGGATCGGGTATATCTTATGAATATGCCCTCACACAATGGAAGGTAGCATCCATGAAACACCGCATCGCTTTGCTCCTGGTTTTAACTTCGCTTAGCACCAGCGCTTTTGCCCTCTCCCCCTGTCAGGAAAAAGAGCAGGATATCCAGCGGGAGATTAGCTATGCCGAGAAACATCACAATCAGAACCGTATTGATGGCCTCAACAAGGCGCTGAGTGAAGTTAAGGCCCACTGTAGCGACAGCAAGCTTAAAGCCGATCACCAGCAAAAAATCGCTAAACAGCGGGAAGAAATTAGCGAACGTCAGCGCGATCTGCGCGAAGCCAAACAGAAAGGCGATGCTGAGAAAATCAGCAAGCGTCAGCGTAAACTTGATGAAGCGCAGCAAGAGCTGAAAGCGCTTGAGTCACGTGAGTACTAGTATGTATATGGATCACTTTACAGGAGAGAAAGATGCCTAAAGATAACGTTGCAGACGACCTGCGTGCAGAACTGAAGACTCTGGCTGATACCCTGGAAGAAGTGCTGAACTCCTCCACGGATAAATCGAAGGAAGAGATAGGCAAGCTGCGCAGCAAAGCGGAAAGCGCGCTGAAAGAAAGCCGCGTGCGCCTGGGTGAAACCGGCGATGCCATCGTCAGGCAGACCCGTGAAAGCGCCGCTCGCGCCGACGAATACGTTCGCGAAAATCCGTGGACCGGCGTAGGTATTGGCGCAGCCGTTGGGCTGGTGCTGGGTGTCCTGCTGACGCGTCGCTAATTATGGCGGACTCTCAACGCACGCAAGGACCAGGTCAGAGCGTTTTCGGCATTGGCCAGCGCATCGTCTCGCTGCTGGTTGAAATGGTGGAAACGCGTCTGCGTCTGGTGGTCGTGGAGCTGGAAGAAGAGAAGTCTAACCTCTTCCAGCTGTTTCTGATGCTGGGGCTGACCCTGCTGTTCGCCGCGTTCGGGTTGATGAGCCTGCTGGTGCTCATTATCTGGGCCGTCGATCCGCAGTACCGCCTGAACGTCATGATAGCGACCACCGTCGTGCTGCTGCTCGCTTCGCTGATCGGCGGTATCTGGACGCTACGTAAGGCCCGGCGTTCCACATTCCTGCGTCACACCCGCACAGAGCTGGCTAACGACAGAGCGCTGCTGGAGGATGATCAACCGTGAGCAGTCAACAGGAACGTGATCGGCGTAAGGCCCTTCTGCTGCGGCAGATCCAGCAGCAGCGGCTGGATTTAACCGCCGGCCGCCGCGACTGGCTGGCGGCCACCGCGCCGCTCGACCGAGGCTGGCTGACGCTGCAAAACCTTCGCTCGTGGGCGATGGTCGGCAGCGGTATCATGGCAATCTGGTCAGTTCGCCATCCTCGCTTTCTTCTGCGCTGGACCCGGCGCGGCGTCGGCGCCTGGAGTACCTGGCGCATGGTCAGAGGCCTGCTGCGCCAGCAATCATCGCGCTGAGTTTTTCCCCCGCTCTGCTCTCAGGACCTTAACCGGTCCTTTTATTTGCCTGTCGCATAAGCAATTACTCAGAATTCTTGAAGAAGATCTACAGTTTTCCTTGCTAACAATTACTTCAACCTCTCGCTAATATTCTCTCCATCGACAGCAACCCCGCGTAATTACGCAGGTTTGCGCCAAAAAACAAAATCGCCGCCCTTTGGGTTTTCTGGAGTAAGAAATGAAAAAATTAGAAGATGTTGGTGTACTGGTAGCACGTATCCTGATGCCAATCCTGTTTATCACCGCAGGCTGGGGAAAAATCACCGGATATGCCGGCACTCAACAATACATGGAAGCCATGGGCGTACCGGGTGCATTACTGCCGTTAACCATTCTGCTTGAGTTCGGCGGCGGCCTGGCAATCCTGTTCGGTTTCCTGACCCGTACTACCGCGCTGTTCACCGCCGGTTTTACCCTGCTGACCGCGTTCCTGTTCCACAGCAACTTTGCTGAAGGCATGAACTCCCTGATGTTCATGAAAAACCTGACCATCGCAGGCGGCTTCCTGCTGCTGGCTATCACCGGTCCGGGCGCATTCAGCATCGACCGCGTGCTGAATAAAAAGTGGTAAGCGCACTATACTGAATCGAAAAGCGAGGAGATATCTCCTCGCTTTTGCTATCTACAGTCTGAAGGAGGAAAAAATGGGCCAATTAGTCGACGGCGTCTGGCACGATACCTGGTATGACACCAAATCCACCGGAGGACGATTCAAGCGTTCCGTTTCGGCCTTCCGTAACTGGCTGACCGCCGATGGCGCTCCGGGGCCGAGCGGCGATGGCGGCTTCGCTGCCGAAAAAGATCGCTATCACCTGTACGTTTCTCTCGCCTGCCCTTGGGCGCATCGCACCCTTATTCTGCGCAAGCTAAAAGGCCTGGAGCCGTTTATCTCCGTCTCGGTGGTGAATCCCTTGATGTTCGAGAACGGCTGGACGTTCGATAGCAGCTTCCCTGACGCTACCGGCGATACGCTGTATCAGCACCAGTTCCTTTATCAGCTCTATCTGCATGCCGACCCGCAATATACCGGGAGAGTGACGGTGCCGGTACTGTGGGATAAAAAGCAGCAAACTATCGTCAGCAACGAATCGGCTGAAATTATTCGTATGTTCAATACCGCCTTCGACGGGCTTGGGGCGACGGCCGGAGATTACTATCCGCCTGCGCTACGCGAGAACATCGATGAGCTGAACGGCTGGATTTACGACAGCGTGAACAACGGCGTTTATAAAGCCGGGTTCGCCACCAGCCAGCAGGCTTATGATGAAGCCGTTGATGGCGTATTTGCTTCGCTGGAACGCCTGGAGCAGATCCTTGCCCGGCACCGTTACCTGACGGGCGACCAGCTGACCGAAGCCGACATTCGTCTGTGGACGACCCTCGTGCGCTTCGACCCGGTGTATGTGACCCACTTTAAATGCGACCAGCGGCGCATCAGCGATTATCCTAATTTGTACGGCTTCCTGCGCGACATCTACCAGATGCCGGGCATTGCGGAGACCGTTGATTTTGGCCATATTCGCAACCACTACTACCGCAGCCATAAAACCATCAACCCGACCGGAATTATCTCCGTCGGTCCGCAGCAGGATCTCAACGAGCCGCACGGCCGCGATCTTCTTTTTCGCTGATGTATCGGGCGCCCTTTGCGGCGCCTGAAATTTCAGAGCCGCGATATTTACCCGCCTTTCATTCACGTCTATTCTTATTACGATCTCTTTAAAAACAAGTGATTGACGGCTAATCGAGGCATGAGAATGGACTGGTATCTACGGGTAATAAGAAACTATATTGGCTTTGGCGGCCGCGCCCGCCGTAAAGAGTACTGGATGTTTATTCTGGTCAATATCATCCTGACCGGCGTGCTCAGCATTATCGATAAAATGCTGGGCTGGCAGCGGGCGGGAGGTGAAGGCATCCTGACGACGATTTACGGCGTGCTGATCTTTTTGCCGTGGTGGGCGGTACAGTTTCGGCGTTTGCATGACACGGACCGCTCGGCGTGGTGGCTACTGCTGCTGCTGATCCCGGTGATTGGCTGGCTGGTGATTCTGGTGTTCAATTGCCAAAGCGGAACGCCCGGAAATAACCGCTTCGGGCCCGATCCAAAACCCCTTTCATCGTGAACAACGCGCGCCGCCTTCGGGCGGCACGCGGCGCTGATTTACTTCCCGGTAAACAGTCGGGGAATTTCCCGCAGGCACCAGGATTTAGCCTCGCCCATGCTATCGCGGCGCCAGGCCATAATAATGTCAATCTCATTGGTATATTCCGGGCTGACAACCCGTAAGCGCCCTTCGGCAATATCCTGCTCAACCAGCGGGTAAGGCATTGTCGCCACCCCCAGCCCTGCCAGCAGCGCCTGGCGCTTATCTTCAATCGTACTGACCGTTAAACGCGGCTGCTTGTCGAGCAGCTGCACCGTCAGTACCGGACGTTCACGCGCGGTATCCGCCACCGCCACGCCGCGATATTTCACCCGCGTGACTTCGGAAAGCGGCTCCGGCTCCTGATGAATAGGGTGATTCGGCGCCGCAACATAGACGTTCAGCACCGAGTAGAGCTTACGCGAGTTAATTTCCGACGAAGAGCGAAAATGCATATCCGGCGCGACGACGATATCCGCCCGGCCCTGCTCAAGGCGCTCCCATGCGCCGGCAAGCACTTCCGTAATGACGGAGAGCTGCGTGTTCGATTTGGTCGCCAGCTTTTCAATCAGCGGGAAAAAGTCGGTGGTCGGTACCAGCGCTTCGGTGACGATAGTCAGGTGCGTTTCCCAACCGCGGGACAGCGCTTCAGCATCGGTAGTGAGCTTATCCGCCGCCTCCAGCAGGACGCGTCCGCGCTCCAGCAGCATGCGGCCAACGTTGGTGAATTTTGTTCGATGACCGGAGCGGTCAAACAGCACCACGTCCAGCTCCTCTTCCAGTTTTTGCATCGTGTAGCTAAGCGCCGAAGGGACGCGTCCGAGCTCGTCAGCCGCGGCGGCAAAGCTCCCGCGCCTGTCGATCGCATCCATTACGCGCAACGCCTCCAGCGTTAATGCTCTCTCTTTAGCCATAGCGCTCTCATTCAGGAAATTTGAATATACCGGGCAGAATATCTGGCTAACAATACAGCGTCCATACCTTTACCATTGATTTAGTGTAAAGAGAGGTCAAGACAATGATTACTACCCGAACAGCCAAACAATGCGGACAAGCAGATTTCGGCTGGCTGCAGGCCCGCTACACCTTTTCCTTTGGACACTACTTCGACCCTAAACTGTTAGGCTACGCCTCCCTGCGCGTGCTCAACCAGGAAGTTCTGGCACCGGGCGCATCGTTCCAGCCGCGTACCTATCCGAAAGTCGATATCCTGAATCTGATCCTGGAAGGTGAAGCGGAGTACCGCGATAGCGACGGCAACCACATGCACGCCAAAGCCGGCGAAGCGCTGCTGATTTCGACCCAGCCGGGCGTCAGCTACAGCGAGCATAATCTGAGTAAAGATCGTTCGCTAACGCGGATGCAGCTGTGGCTGGACGCCTGCCCGGAGCGTGAAAATCCGCTGGTACAGAAGATGAGTATCACCGAAGGTCCCCGGCAGCTGCTGGCTTCACCCGACGGCGCGCAGAATAGTTTGCAGCTACGCCAGCAGGTCTGGATCCATCATCTCGATCTCGCTAAAGGCGATCGGATTAACGTGCAGCTTCACGGACCGCGCGCCTATCTGCAGTCGATTCACGGGACCGTGCACGCCGTGGCGCATGAAGAGGAAAAGCAGGCGCTGACCTGCGGCGACGGCGCATTTATTCGTGATGAAGCTAACATTACCCTCGTTGCCGATACGCCTTTGCGCGCTTTACTGATAGATTTACCGGTGTAAAAACGGGAGTCATGGAGCTTATCAGTGAGTAAGAAAAAATCGAAGAAGAGCGCATCGCCGATTCAGCCGACCTTGCCGGAAACAACAAACGTCGTCAGCTTTGGCTACGAAGAGATGCTAAGCGAGCTGGAGGCTATCGTCGCCGATGCGGAGATACGACTTCAGGATGAAGAAAAAGTCGCCTGATACCCAAAATCGGCTCCTGCCGGGGCCGATGCCGCTTCATCCCGCCTGACCAGGCCATTTTGACCTCCGCCGTGCGGCTTTGTTTTCATAAAGAGCGTCGTGGACAGTCATTCATCCGTGCAGAAAGCACAAAACCCGCCGGAGCGGGGTTCCTGAATAAAGTTGAAGCTGACCGATAAGCCGCGTTCTTTTCATGGAAAGCGTCGTGGACAGTCATTCATCCGTGCAGAAAGCACAAAACCCGCCGGAGCGGGGTTCCTGAATAAAGTTGAAGCTGACCGATAAGCCGCGTTCTTTTCATGGAAAGCGTCGTGGACAGTCATTCATCCGTGCAGAAAGCACAAAACCCGCCGGAGCGGGGTTCCTGAATAAAGTTGAAGCTGACCGATAAGCCGCGTTCTTTTCATGGAAAGCGTCGTGGACAGTCATTCATCCGTGCAGAAAGCACAAAACCCCGCCGAAGCGGGGTTCCTGAATAAAGTTGAAGCTGACCGATAAGCCGCGTTCTTTTCATGGAAAGCGTCGTGGACAGTCATTCATCCGTGCAGAAAGCACAAAACCCCGCCGAAGCGGGGTTCCTGAATTAAGTTGAAGCTGACCGATAAGCCGCGTTCTTTTCATGGAAAGCGTCGTGGACAGTCATTCATCCGCGCAGAAAGCACAAAACCCGCCGGAGCGGGTTTGGTGTCGAATGAGTTGAAGCTGACCGATAAGCCGGGTTCTGTCGTGGACAGTCATTCATCTAGGCCAGCAATCGCTCACTGGCTCAAGCAGCCTACCCGGGTTCAGTACGGGCCGTACCTTATGAACCCCTATTTGGCCTTGCTCCGGGTGGAGTTTACCGTGCCGCGAACTGTTACCAGCCGCGCGGTGCGCTCTTACCGCACCCTTTCACCCTTACCTGATCCCGCTTGCGCGGGCCATCGGCGGTTTGCTCTCTGTTGCACTGGTCGTGGGTTTCCCCCCCAGGCGTTACCTGGCACCCTGCCCTATGGAGCCCGGACTTTCCTCCCCTCCGCCCGTCTCCCCCGAAGGAGGACGACGACGAAGCGGCGACTGTCTGGTCAGCTTCGGCGCGAAGTATAGAGGGTTTGCCGCCGGTTGTCATCCCTCCATCGCCATCCCGGCCCGCAATGTCGCGGCGATATTGCGCGACGCGCGATAAATATTGTCCGATGCCCCGCGAAACGCCTCTTCCAGCGTTGTAATGTTGGTCAGCACGCTGAATACCGCATCGATGCCAAACTGATGCACCACGCCAACGTCGCGGGTCAGGCTACCGGCAATACCAATCACCGGCTTATGGTATTTTTTCGCCACGCTCGCCACGCCGACCGGCACCTTGCCATGAATACTTTGGCTATCAAGCCGCCCTTCGCCGGTCACCACCAGCGAGCAGTCGAGAATATGCTCTTCCAGATTCAGCGCCTGGGTGACAATCTCGACCCCACTGCGCAGTTCGGCATTCAGGAACGCCATCAGCGCGGCCCCCATACCTCCGGCGGCGCCGGCTCCCGCCACCTGTTTCACGTCCACGCGCAAATCCGTTTTTATCACATCGGCATAGTGTTCAAGATTGCGATCCAGCTCAAGGATCATCGCTTCGGTCGCTCCCTTCTGCGGGCCAAAAATACGCGAGGCGCCCACATCACCAGTCAGCGGATTGGTCACGTCGCAGGCTACGCGGATCGCACACTCCTGAAGCCGGGCGTCCAGACCGCGGAGATCGATGGCATTCAGGCTGGCGAGGCTCCCGCCGCCGTTGCCAATCTCGCTGCCGTTAGCATCGCGGAGGCTGGCTCCTAGCGCCTGCACCATGCCAGCGCCGCCATCGTTAGTGGCGCTGCCGCCGATGCCGATAATGATATTTTTCGCCCCATGATCCAGCGCCTGGAGAATCAGCTCGCCGGTCCCGCGCGATGTCGTCAGCAGCGGGTTGCGCAGCGCCGGCGGAACCAGACCCAGTCCGCTGGCGGCCGCCATCTCGATAAACGCCGTTTTACCGTCGCCGGACATTCCCCAACTGGCATTCACCTTTTCACCTAACGGCCCCGTAACCAGAGCGGTATATTCAGAACCCTGCGTGGCGGCAATCATGGCCTCAACGGTGCCTTCACCACCGTCTGCAACCGGAACGGAAACATACTCTGCATCGGGGAAAATTTCCCGAAATCCTTTTTCTATCGCCTGAGCTACCTCAATGGCAGAAAGGCTTTCTTTATAAGAGTCTGGGGCGATTACGATTTTCATAGTTATGTAGCCTGACAGTGCCGCGCAAGGCAAGAATTACAGGGCGCGTTTCGCGCCCTTCTTGTTAGCGAGTGACTTCCACTTTCGCCAGTTTTTCGTAATAGCATGCCAGCGCGCTGTGGTCGGCGGTACCCAGACCATCGGCACGCAGCGCCTGCATCATTTCCATCACCGCCGCCGTCAGCGGCAGCTGAGCGCCCACGCCGTGGGACGTATCCAGCGCATTGGCCAGATCCTTAATATGCAGGTCGATGCGGAAACCCGGCTTGAAGTTACGATCCATGACCATCGGCGCTTTCGCATCCAGCACGGTGCTCCCCGCCAGGCCGCCGCGGATAGCCTGATACACCAGATCCGGATTGACGCCCGCTTTGGTGGCCAGGGTCAGGGCTTCAGACATCGCGGCAATATTCAGCGCGACGATCACCTGGTTGGCCAGCTTCGTCACGTTACCTGCCCCTACTTCGCCGGTGTGCACGACCGAACCGGCCATCGTCTTCATCAGGTCGTAGTATTTATCGAAGATAGCCTTATCACCGCCAACCATCACCGACAGCGTGCCGTCGATCGCCTTCGGCTCGCCGCCGCTTACCGGCGCGTCGAGCATATCCACGCCCTTCGCTTTCAGCGCTTCGCTGATTTCGCGGCTGGCCAGCGGCGCGATGGAGCTCATATCAATCAGTACGGTACCCGGCTTCGCGCCGTCAATAATGCCGTTTTCACCCAGCGCCACTTCTTTCACATGCGGGGAGTTCGGCAGCATCGTGATAATCACATCGCACTGTTCGGCAATAGCCTTTGCCGTTGCCGCTGTTTCTGCCCCGGCAGCAATCGCTTCGGCAACCGCTTCAGGATTACGGTCGGAGACCACCAGCGAGTAACCGGCTTTCAGCAAGTTTTTGCTCATAGGCTTGCCCATGATGCCCAGGCCAATAAAACCAACTTTCATCGTCATAACGTTCTCTCTCTTTTGATCCCGAGGGTTATTTTTTAAAAGAATCCGCAAGCTTCTGCGTGGCGGAGCGGAATGCGCCCAAATCGCTGCCGACGGCAACAAAGGTTGCGCCCCATTCCAGATAGCGACGCGCATCGGCCTCTACCGGCGCCAGAATTCCGCTCGGCTTACCGTGCTTTTTCGCACTCGCAAAAATTTGCTGAATAGCGCGCTGAACCTCAGGGTGTGAGGCATTGCCCAGATGGCCTAACGCCGCGGCGAGGTCGCTTGGGCCGACAAAAATGCCGTCAACGCCTTCGGTTGCCGCGATGGCATCGACGTTATCTACGCCCTGCTGGCTTTCAATCTGTACAAGAATGGTGATGTTTTTGTTTGATTGCGCGAAGTAATCCGGCACGGTGCCAAACATGTTGGCGCGGTGAGAAACGGACACCCCGCGGATGCCTTCCGGCGGATAGCGGGTGGAGGCCACGGCGTTAACCGCCTCTTCTTTACTTTCAACAAAAGGGATCAGGAAGTTATAAAAACCGATATCCAGCAGGCGCTTAATGATAACCGGCTCGTTGGTCGGGACCCGGACAACCGCAGCGCTGGAGCTGCCCTTCAGGGCCATCAGCTGTGGAATAAAGGTCGTAATATCGTTTGGCGCATGCTCGCCATCCAGCACCAGCCAGTCAAAGCCCGCCAGGCCTAATACTTCGGTGCTAACGGGGCTGGCCAGCGCGGACCAGCAGCCAATCTGAACCTGATGAGCAGCCAGCGCCGCCTTGAATTTGTTCGGGAAGATATCGTTATTCATCGCTTATACCTTGTCACTTAACCGTGAATTATTTTTGCAATTCCATACGTTTGATGTCGCCAACAATGAAGAGGTAGCAAACCATCGCCATCAGAGCTGAACAACCGACAAACACCAGCGCTGCGTTAAATGAATGCAGTTCGCTGACCAGATAGCCGATGACCAGCGGAGTAACAATGGACGCCACGTTACCGAATACGTTGAAGACCCCGCCGCACAGACCAACAATCTCTTTCGGAGCGGTATCGGAAATCACCGGCCAACCGAGGGCACCAAAGCCTTTACCGAAGAACGCCAGCGCCATCAGGGTCACCACCAGCGCGGTGTTATCGGTGTAGTTACACAGAATAATGGTTGAGGCCAGCAGCATGCCGAGAACGATGGGCAGCTTACGAGCCAGAGTGATAGAAAAACCGCGCTTAATCAGATAGTCGGAGAACACGCCGCCCAGTACGCCGCCGGCGAAACCGCACAGCGCCGGGATGGATGCCACCAGCCCCACTTTCAGAATCGACATCCCCTTTTCCTGCACCAGGTAAATCGGGAACCAGGTGAGGAAGAACCAGGTGATGGTGTTGATAAAATATTGGCCAAAGAATACGCCCAGCATCATGCGGTTGGTTAACAGCTGCTTGATATAGTGGAGTTTAGGCCCGCTGGCCGCATTGCCGCCGGGCTTTTTATGGTCCATATCCACTACCGCGCCGTTGTCAGAGATAAACTTCAGCTCTTCTTTTGACATCCGCGGATGGTCGGTCGGGTTATGAATCAGCTTTGCCCACAGGCCGGTGAGGATAAAACCAATGACCCCCATAACGGTAAACACGTGCTCCCAGCCCCAGGCGAAGGTTAACCAGCCGAGCAGAGGCGAGAACAGCGCCAGTGAAAAATATTGTGCAGAGTTAAAGATAGCGGAGGCGGTACCGCGCTCTTTCGTCGGGAACCAGGCCGCGACGATACGGGCGTTAGCCGGAAATGATGGCGCTTCCGAAAAGCCCAGCATAAACCGCATAATGAACATCGAGATCCCGGCCCAGGCAAGCGGAAAGACGTCAACAAAGCCCTGCAGAAAGGTAAACAGCGACCAGAAGAACAGACTGTAGGTGTAGACTTTCTTCGAGCCAAACTTATCAAGCAGCCAGCCGCCGGGGATTTGCATCAGCAAATAGGCCCAGCCAAAGGCGGAGAAAATGTATCCCATCGACACGGCGCTGAGCTGAAGCTCTTTTGCTACTTCGGTTCCGGCAATGGAGAGCGTTGCGCGGTCGGCATAGTTAACGGCGGTGACGATAAATATTATCAGTAAAATTAAATATCGGGTGGGGAATCCCTTTTTTGTTGCTTCAACCGTATCAAGCATCATTTTATTTACCTCAGGTACTCGAGAAGTTATTTTATTATTATTTGAGCGTTACACTAAAGATGCCCTTCAAATAAAAACAAACATCAAATAGCAAATCTGGCGTAATGAAATCGTCATTCAGTATAAACAGCAGGCATCCGCCGTGCATTGTGCAAACGCACAATTAATTAGGTTAATATAAATATTACTTTAAACATATGCATATAATAATGGGCGCTGATGCACATATTTACGCTTTGATGCCGCTGCTGGCGCGGCTATCACGATAATGAGTGATCGCGGTCACATTCTTGATGGCGAACTCCTGACATTCTAATTCCACAATACTGAGAACATCCTCAATTAGATTCAAAATATATAGAGTTTATTATTTTATTATCCCCACCTGGCTGGAGAATACTGGACAATGGCCGACATCGAAATTAGACAAGAATCGCCCAGCGCGTTTTATATAAAAGTACATGACACCGATAATGTGGCAATTATTGTTAATGATAATGGTCTGAAAGCCGGGAGTCGTTTCCCGGACGGACTGGAGCTGATTGAACATATTCCTCAGGGCCATAAGGTGGCGCTGGTGGATATTCCCGTTCACGGCGAAATCATCCGCTATGGCGAAGTCATCGGCTACGCCGTTCGCGATATCGCGCGCGGCAGCTGGATTGACGAATCCACGGTAGAACTGCCCAGCGCGCCGCCGCTGAATACCCTGCCGCTGGCCACCAAAGTCCCGCAGGCGCTGCCCGCACTGGAAGGGTATACCTTTGAAGGCTATCGCAATGCCGACGGCAGCGTCGGGAGCAAGAATCTGCTCGGCATCACCACCAGCGTGCACTGCGTGGCTGGGGTTGTCGATTACGTGGTCAAAATCATCGAACGCGACCTGCTGCCGAAGTATCCGAACGTCGATGGCGTCGTGGGCCTGAATCACCTCTACGGCTGCGGCGTAGCCATCAACGCGCCGGCGGCCGTCGTGCCTATCCGCACCATCCACAATATCTCGTTGAACCCGAATTTTGGCGGCGAGGTGATGGTGGTTGGCCTGGGCTGTGAAAAGCTGCAGCCGGAGCGCCTGCTGCAGGGGACAGAAGATGTCCAGCCTGTCGCCGTGGACAGCGCCAGCATCGTGCGGCTGCAGGATGAACATCACGTTGGCTTTAAATCAATGGTCGACGATATTCTGCAGGTTGCGGAGCGTCACCTGGCGAAGCTCAACCAGCGCCAGCGCGAAACCTGTCCGGCTTCCGAGCTGGTGGTCGGCATGCAGTGCGGCGGCAGCGACGCGTTTTCCGGCGTCACCGCCAACCCGGCGGTTGGCTATGCCTCCGACCTGCTGATACGCTGCGGCGCGACGGTGATGTTCTCAGAGGTCACCGAAGTCCGTGACGCCATTCATCTGCTAACGCCACGCGCGGTGAACGAGGAGGTCGGTAAACGCCTGCTCGAAGAGATGGCCTGGTACGATAACTATCTCGACCTCGGTCAAACCGATCGCAGCGCCAACCCCTCTCCGGGGAATAAAAAGGGCGGCCTCGCCAACGTGGTGGAAAAGGCGCTGGGCTCTATCGCCAAATCGGGGAAAAGTGCGATTGTCGAGGTGCTGTCGCCGGGCCAGCGCCCGACGAAACGCGGGCTGATATTTGCCGCCACGCCCGCCAGCGATTTTGTTTGCGGTACCCAGCAGGTCGCATCAGGCATTACGGTTCAGGTATTCACCACCGGCCGCGGTACGCCATACGGCCTCGTCGCGGTGCCGGTCATAAAAATGGCAACCCGCACCGAGCTTGCGAACCGCTGGTATGACCTGATGGATATTAACGCTGGCACAATCGCCACCGGCGAAGAGAGTATCGAAGAGGTTGGCCTGAAGCTGTTTGAGTTTATTCTTGACGTCGCCAGCGGCCGGAAGAAAACCTTCTCAGATCAGTGGGGGCTGCATAACCAGCTGGCGGTGTTTAACCCGGCGCCGGTAACCTGATTTACCGCCGGACGGCGCAGCGTTGAGCCTCTCTCCTGCGAGGAGAGGGGCCACGTTTAGCCCTTCACCAGTCGCACATCAATGCCGCTCTTGCGCAGCCCTTCAAGGCTTTCGGTCGGGATGCCTTCATCAACGATAATCATATCAATCCGCTGAGTGTCGATAATCTTATGCAGGCTCGAACGATTAAATTTCGTTGAATCGGTCACGACAACGATCCGCTCCGCCACTTCGCACATCCGGCGATTCAGACGCGCTTCATCTTCATTATGGGTACTCACGCCGCGATCGAGATCGATGGCATCGACGCCAAGAAAAAGCATGTCAAAGTGGTAATTCTGTAGAGACTGCTCCGCCTGGTCGCCATAGAACGACTGCGACTGGCGGCGCAGGTGTCCCCCGGTCATCAGCAGCTCCACCCCTTCGGCATCCAGCAGCGCATTCGCCACGTTCATCCCGTTAGTCATGACTATCAAATCGGTATGCTGACGCAGCATACGGGCAATTTCATACGTTGTGGTGCCGGAGTCGAGAATAATCCGGTGCCCCGGTTGAATCAGTTCTACCGCCGCCTGCGCGATGCTGCGCTTCACCGCGGTATTGAGCGCGCTTTTATCTTCCACTGACGGCTCCGCAGCGGGCGTTGTACCGTCACAGATCAGCGCCCCGCCATAGGCGCGAACGGCGATGCCCTGCTTTTCCAGAAAGGCCAGATCGTTGCGAATCGTCACCGTCGAGACGCCATATAGCAGAGCAAGGTCGTTCACCTGCACGCTTCCCTGCTGCCGCAGCCGCTGGATAATTTGCTCGCGCCTCTCACTGGTGCCGCTGATGCGCTTATCTGCAGAAGAGTCGGTACTGCTCATAAGTATTCCTTTAGCTAAATCTTTCGTTTCATTTCGTTTTGCCTATTAACACCTTTCTTTTAGCGGAATGCAAGCCCCGCAACGCGCTACGGCGGTCCACATCCTGACGCTGAAACCTTTCATTATGTTTCTTTTGTGAAATAGATCGGAAAACTATTATCTTTCGTTTTATTTTTACAGCACCATGACGCAGTATTAAATGAAACAAAACGAAAGATTAATGTCATTACCATCCGAAATGGAGAGGAAAGTGAAACATCTTACAGAAATGGTGGCACAGCATAAACGAGGGAGTACAAGCGGAATTTATGCCGTCTGTTCCGCGCATCCGCTGGTACTTGAAGCGGCCATTCGTTACGCCCGGGCCCAGCAGGCTCCGCTGCTGATCGAAGCCACCTCCAATCAGGTGGATCAGTTCGGCGGCTATACCGGCATGACGCCCACTGATTTCCGCGGCTTTGTCTGCCAGCTCGCCAGCTCGCTCGATTTTCCCCAGTCGCAGCTGATCCTCGGCGGCGATCATCTCGGCCCTAACCGCTGGCAAAATCTGCCCGCAGCCCAGGCGATGGCCAATGCCGACGATCTCATTAAAAGCTACGTCGCAGCAGGCTTTAAGAAAATCCATCTCGATTGCAGCATGTCCTGCGAGGGCGATCCGCTGCCGTTAACCGATGAGATCGTTGCAGATCGCGCCGCCCGACTGGCAAAGATAGCCGAAGAGACCTGCCGTAAGCACTTTGGCGAATCCGACCTGGTCTACGTGATAGGCACCGAAGTGCCCGTCCCAGGCGGCGCCCATGAAACGCTTACCGAACTGCAGGTCACCACTCCTGACGCGGCGCGCGCGACGCTGGAAGCGCATCGCCATGCCTTTGCGCAGCGCGGGTTGACCAATATCTGGCCGCGCATTATCGGGCTGGTGGTCCAGCCCGGCGTCGAATTCGATCATATCAACGTTATCGACTATCAGCCGCAGAAAGCCGTAGCGCTGAGCGCAATGGTGGAAGCTTATGACACGCTGATATTTGAAGCCCACTCCACGGACTATCAGACGCCGCAGGCGCTTCGTCAGCTGGTGAAAGATCATTTTGCCATTCTGAAGGTCGGCCCGGCGCTCACCTTCGCCCTGCGTGAAGCGCTGTTCTCGCTGGCGGCAATAGAGGAAGAACTCCTGCCCGCGAAAGCGTGCTCCGGCCTGCGTCAGGTGCTGGAAAACGTGATGCTCGATCGCCCGGAATATTGGCAAAACCACTATCACGGCGACGGCAACGCGCGGCGCCTGGCGCGCGGATACAGCTACTCCGACCGCGTCCGCTACTACTGGCCGGACAGCCAGATCGATGAGGCGTTTGCACGCCTGGTGCGCAATCTTGCCGACTGGACGATTCCGCTGCCGCTCATCAGCCAGTATATGCCGTTGCAGTACACCAAAGTTCGCGAGGGCGATCTCAAGGCGGCACCGCGGGAGCTCATCATCGACCACATTCAGGACATACTGCAGCAGTACCACGCTGCCTGTAAGGGCGTTACGTCCCATAACGCATAACAACGAAGAGGAAAACGCGATGCCAAACATTGTCTTAAGTCGTATCGATGAACGTTTGATCCACGGTCAGGTGGGCGTCCAGTGGGTCGGGTTTGCGGGAGCGAACCTGGTGCTGGTGGCCAACGATGAGGTTGCTGAAGATTCGGTACAGCAAAATCTGATGGAGATGGTGCTGGCGGAGGGGATCGCCGTGCGCTTCTGGTCGCTGCAAAAAGTGATTGAAAATATCCACCGCGCCGCCGACAGGCAAAAAATTCTGCTGGTCTGTAAAACACCGGCTGACTTCCTCAGGCTGGTGGAGGGCGGAGTTCCCGTCACGCGTATCAACGTAGGAAATATGCACTACGCCAATGGCAAACAGCATATTGCCAAAACGGTTTCTGTAGACGCGAACGATATTGCCGCGTTTAACGGCCTCAAGGCCGCCGGGGTGGAATGCTTCGTTCAGGGCGTTCCAACAGAACCCGCTTTGGATCTCTTTAAACTACTCTGAGGGATTCATAATGGAAATCAGTCTGTTGCAGGCTTTTGCATTAGGTATTCTTGCCTTTATTGCCGGCCTGGATATGTTCAACGGGTTAACCCATATGCACCGTCCGGTGGTCCTCGGCCCGCTGGTGGGCCTGATTCTGGGCGATCTGCATACCGGTATTTTAACCGGCGGCACGCTGGAGCTGGTCTGGATGGGGCTGGCCCCGCTGGCGGGCGCCCAGCCGCCAAACGTGATTATCGGCACTATCGTCGGTACCACCTTTGCCATTACCACAGGCGTGAAGCCTGATGTCGCCGTCGGCGTCGCCGTCCCCTTCGCCGTCGCGGTACAGATGGGGATCACCTTCCTGTTCTCGGTGATGTCCGGCGTGATGTCCCGCTGCGACCGCATGGCGGCAAACGCCGATACCAGGGGTATTGAGCGAGTGAACTATCTGGCCCTGCTGGCGTTAGGGATCTTCTATTTTCTCTGCGCCTTCCTGCCTATCTTTTTCGGGGCGGAACATGCGAAAACCGCCATCGATGTGCTACCGGAGCGCCTGATTGACGGCCTCGGCGTGGCGGGCGGCATCATGCCGGCTATCGGCTTCGCCGTACTGCTGAAAATCATGATGAAAAACGTCTATATCCCCTACTTTATCATCGGCTTTGTCGCCGCAGCATGGCTGAAGCTACCGGTGCTGGCGATTGCCGCCGCGGCGCTGGCGATGGCGCTCATTGACCTGCTGCGCAAATCTCCGGAACCGGCTGCGCCGGCGGCACAGAAAGAGGAATTCGAAGATGGCATCTAATCAAACCACTCTGCCAGGCGTCTCCACCTCCGAAGAGACGCTGCTTTCCGGCGTAAATGAAAACGTCTACGAAGAGCAGACCCTCGGTGCGGAGCTGACGAAAAAAGATATTAACCGCGTCGCCTGGCGCTCTATGCTTCTGCAGGCCTCGTTCAACTACGAACGTATGCAGGCGTCCGGCTGGCTGTACGGCCTGCTGCCGGCGCTGAAAAAGATCCACACCAACAAACGCGACCTGGCACGCGCCATGAAAGGTCATATGGGGTTCTTCAACACCCACCCGTTCCTGGTGACCTTTGTCATCGGCATCATCCTTGCGATGGAGCGCTCCAAGCAGGACGTCAACAGCATCCAGAGCACTAAAATCGCCGTCGGCGCCCCGCTGGGCGGGATTGGCGATGCGATGTTCTGGCTGACGCTACTGCCGATTTGCGGCGGCATTGGCGCCAGCCTCGCGCTGCAAGGTTCTATCCTCGGCGCGGTGGTGTTTATTGTGCTGTTTAACGTGGTGCATCTCGGGTTGCGCTTTGGCCTTGCGCACTATGCTTATCGTATGGGCGTGGCGGCGATACCGTTAATTAAAGCCAATACCAAAAAGGTCGGGCACGCGGCGTCAATCGTCGGGATGACGGTGATTGGCGCGCTGGTGGCAACCTATGTTCGCCTCAGCACCACGCTGGAGATCACCGCAGGTGATGCGGTGGTGAAACTGCAAACGGATGTTATCGATAAGCTGATGCCGGCGTTTCTACCGCTGGTTTATACCCTGACCATGTTCTGGCTGGTGCGCCGCGGCTGGAGCCCGCTGCGACTCATCGCGCTCACCGTCGTACTGGGTGTCGTGGGTAAATTCTGCCACTTTCTGTAAATACAAAGAGGTATGCGATGTTAGGTATTATTTTGACGGGTCATGGCGGCTTTGCCAGCGGTATGGCAATGGCGATGAAACAGATACTGGGCGAGCAGTCGCAGTTTATCGCTATCGATTTTCCGGAAACCTCAACGACCGCACTGCTCACCTCACAGCTTGAGCAGGCGGTGAGCCAGCTGGACGCTGAAGACGATATCGTTTTTCTGACGGACCTGCTGGGCGGGACGCCGTTTCGCGTGGCCTCAACGCTGGCGATGCAAAAACCAGGGAGGGAAGTGATCACCGGCACCAATCTGCAGCTGCTGCTGGAAATGGTGCTGGAACGTGAGGGCCTGAACGGCGAGGCGTTTCGTCTGCAGGCGCTGGAGTGCGGGCACCGCGGGTTAACCAGCCTGGTCGACGAGCTCGCGCGCTGTCGCGAAGAGAAACCGGTAGAGGAAGGGATATGACGCAGATTCTGCGCGCCAGACGCCTGCTGACCGAGCAGGGCTGGCTTGCCGATCATCAGTTGCGTATAGAAGCTGGCGTCATCACCGCAGTCGAGCCGGTTCCCGCCGGCGTGACCGCTCGCGACGCCGATCTGCTTTGCCCGGCTTACATCGATATTCACGTCCACGGCGGCGCGGGTATTGATGTGATGGACGAAACACCGGACGCGCTCGACAGGCTGGCAATATATAAAGCGCGCGAGGGGGTCGGCGCCTGGCTGCCGACCACCGTCACCGCGCCGCTGCCGGCCATCCACGGCGCGCTGGAACGCATCGCCCGGCGAGTGCTTTCCGGTGGCCCCGGCGCGCAGGTGCTGGGCAGCTATCTGGAAGGGCCCTACTTCACTCCGCAGAATAAAGGCGCCCATCCGCCTGAGCTGTTCCGCGAGCTGGACGTCGCCGAGCTGGACTCCTTGATTACCTGCTCGCGACGAACCCTGCGGGTGGTGGCGCTGGCGCCGGAAAAGCCGGGGGCAATAGCGGCGATTCATCATCTTAAACGGCAGGGCGTGCGGGTGATGCTGGGCCATAGCGCCGCCACCTATGACCAGACCCGTGCCGCCTTCGCTGCCGGCGCCGACGGGCTGGTGCACTGCTACAACGGGATGAGCGGATTACATCACCGGGAACCGGGCATGGTCGGCGCCGGGTTCACCACGCCGCAGGCGTGGCTGGAGCTTATTGCCGACGGGCATCATGTCCATCCCGCCGCCATGCGTCTGTGTTGCTGCTGCGCCGGGCAACGCATTGTCCTGATCACCGATGCGATGCAGGCAGCCGGTATGCCCGATGGCCGCTATTCGCTCTGCGGCGAAGCGGTGGAGATGCGCGGCGGTATCGTACGAACGGCCTCCGGTAGCCTCGCAGGCAGTACGCTCTCGCTTGATGCGGCCGTTCGCAACATGGTCGAGCTGGCGGGTGCTGCGCCGGAAGATGCCATCCATATGGCTTCGCTGCACCCCGCCCGCCTGCTGGGTATCGACGACCGATTGGGATCGTTACGCACGGGGAAATGCGCGAATGTTATTGCGCTAAACGACAGGCTACACCTTCAGCAAATCTGGATTCAGGGCCAGGCTCTCCCCCTTTAGCCCTTTCATTATGTGTCATGTTGGCCTTCGCCCTCTGCGCGCAAGGCCTTTCTTTTTCTTGCGAAAATAGCGTCAATCCCCGCGATTATTTAATTAAAAAAATATATTTATCATATAGATATATAAATTCATTGCTTTTTGATCACAGTTTTCGTTTTATTTCTTATTTCTTTAATTGAACTTTCGATTTCTTTGCTATAAATTTTATTTAACTGATTACATGAATAAGTGAAACGAAACGAAAGATAGCGACAATTTTGCCAGCGTCTGATGTGGAATTCACACGACTAAGGACTGAGTTATGCCTGAAACCTATACCGCAACCTCCGCCGCGACCGGCACCTGGACAGAAGCCGAAATCCGTCAACAGCCCGCCAGCTGGCTCCGCTCGCTGACCAACATCGACAATCTCCGTTCGGCGATCGACGACTTCCTCGCGCCATTGCTGCGTAAAGACGATTTGCGAATTGTTCTGACGGGGGCAGGAACCTCCGCCTTTATCGGTGAGATCGTTTCGCCCTGGCTATCGCGTCACACCGGAAAAAACATCAGCGCGGTGCCAACGACCGATCTGGTAACCAATCCTATGGACTACCTGAACGCCGCGCACCCTCTGCTGCTGGTCTCCTTCGCCCGCTCCGGCAATAGCCCGGAGAGCGTCGCCGCCGTAGAGCTGGCCAATCAGTTCGTCCCGAACTGTTACCACCTGTCGATTACCTGTAATGAAGCCGGCAGCCTGTATCAAAACGCGGTAAACAGCGACAACGCCTTTGCGCTACTGATGCCGACAGAAACGCACGACCGCGGCTTCGCGATGACCAGCAGTATTACCACCATGATGGCGAGCTGCCTTGCGGTGTTCGCGCCCGAAGCGATCAACAGCAGGACCTTCCGCGACGTGGCGGATCGTTGTCAGACGATCCTCACCTCGCTCGGCGAATTTAGCGGCAGCGTATTTGGCAATGAGCCGTGGCGACGGATCGTCTATCTAGGCAGCGGCGGATTACAGGGTGCGGCGCGCGAATCGGCCCTCAAGGTCCTCGAGCTGACCGCCGGTAAACTGGCGGCGTTTTATGACTCCCCAACCGGCTTTCGTCACGGGCCGAAATCACTGGTGGATAACGAAACGCTGGTGGTGGTGTTTGTCTCCAGCCACCCGTACACGCGCCAGTACGACCTCGATCTGCTGGCTGAACTGCGTCGCGACAAACAGGCAATGCGCGTGGTGGCGATTGCCGCCGAAGCCGCAGCCCCTGTCACTGCGGGTCCGCACATCCTGCTGCCGCCTTCCCGCGCTTTTATCGATGTCGAGCAGGCTTTCTGCTTCCTGATGTATGCCCAGGCGTTCGCGCTCGCGCAGTCCATCAGCGTTGGCAATACCCCGGATACCCCTTCCGCCAGCGGTACGGTTAACCGCGTGGTGCAAGGCGTCGTCATTCACCCCTGGAATGCTTGAGAGGAGCGCATCATGAGCATTATTTCTACAAAATATCTTCTGCTGGATGCCCAGGCAAAAGGCTATGCGATACCTGCATTTAACATTCATAACGCCGAGACGATCCAGGCGATCCTCGAAGTCTGCAGCGAGATGCGATCGCCGGTGATCCTCGCCGGTACGCCGGGTACCTTCAAACATATCGCGCTGGAGGAGATCTACGCGCTGTGCAGCGCTTACTCCACCAGCTATGAGATGCCTCTGGCGCTGCATCTCGATCACCATGAAACGCTGGACGATATCCGCCGCAAGGTTAACGCCGGCGTGCGTAGCGCGATGATCGACGGTAGCCACTTCCCTTTCGATGAGAACGTGAAGCTGGTGAAATCGGTCGTGGATTTTTGCCACGCGCGCGATTGCAGCGTAGAGGCTGAACTCGGTCGCCTGGGCGGGGTGGAAGATGATATGAGCGTTGATGCTGAAAGCGCGTTTTTGACCGATCCGCAGGAAGCAAAACGCTTTGTTGAGCTGACGGGTGTTGATAGTCTCGCCGTAGCTATCGGTACCGCACATGGGCTCTATACCAAACGTCCAAAAATCGACTTCCAGCGCTTAGGCGAAATTCGTCAGGTGGTCGACGTTCCTCTGGTACTCCACGGTGCCAGCGATGTGCCTGATGAGTATGTGCGTCGCGCCATCGAACTCGGGGTCTGCAAAGTCAATGTGGCAACCGAGCTGAAAATCGCGTTTTCCGGTGCCGTAAAACAATGGTTTGGCGAACATCCTGATGGCAATGACCCGCGCTATTACATGCGTGTCGGGATGGACGCCATGAAAGAAGTGGTAAAAAGCAAAATCAACGTCTGCGGCTCAGCGAATAAATTAGTGACCTGTTCGCCATCCCTTTCGTAAATTGAACATAATTATATTATTTCAACAACGCGTAACTCGCAGCCTATATCGGCAGGAATTACTAATATGAGTACTCCAAATATTTTATTAACCCGTATTGATAACCGCCTGGTACATGGACAGGTTGGCGTCACATGGACATCAACCATTGGCGCTAACTTACTGATTGTCGTGGATGATGAAGTCGCAAATGACGATATACAGCAAAAGCTGATGGGCATTACCGCTGATACCTATGGCTTCGGCATTCGTTTTTTCTCTATCGAGAAAACAGTCGCGATCATTTCAAAGGCAGCCCCTCATCAAAAGATTTTTCTAATCTGCCGCACTCCGGCCATTGTCAGAAAGCTGATCGAAGGCGGCCTGTCGTTAAAAGATGTCAACGTAGGAAATATGCATTTCTCTGAGGGGAAAAAACAGATCAGCAGCAAGGTATATGTCGATGATCGTGATTTAGACGATCTACGATTTATCAAGCGCAGCGGCGTTAATCTATTTATTCAGGACGTTCCTGGTGATGCGAAAGAGGGCATTCCTGATTAATTGCAGAGTCTCGGTATTCTAATAGCTAAAGTCACCATTACGAGGCAACAAAATGCACGAAATTACACTCCTTCAGGGAATATCCCTGGCCGCGTTAGTTTTTGTTCTTGGGATAGATTTTTGGCTGGAAGCACTGTTCCTTTTTCGTCCGATTATTGTCTGTACCCTTACCGGAGCGATTCTTGGCGATATCCATATTGGTTTGATCACCGGCGGCCTCACCGAGCTGGCTTTTGCAGGCCTGACGCCTGCCGGAGGCGTGCAGCCGCCGAACCCTATTATGGCAGGCGTAATGACGACCGTCATCGCCTGGACAACCGGGGTGGACGCGAAAACCGCAATTGGTTTAGGTCTGCCGTTTAGCCTGCTGATGCAGTATGTCATTCTGTTTTTCTACTCGGCATTTTCACTCTTTATGTCAAAAGCCGATAAGTGCGCGAAAGAAGCTAATACGGCGGCATTCTCCCGTCTTAACTGGACCACAACGCTCATTGTCGCCTGCTCCTATGCGGTTATCGCCTTTCTCTGTACCTATCTTGCGCAGGGCGCGATGCAGGCGCTGGTAAAAGCCATGCCGGCCTGGCTGACGCATGGTTTTGAAGTCGCTGGCGGCATACTGCCCGCGGTAGGTTTTGGCCTGCTGCTGCGCGTCATGTTCAAAGCCCAATACATCCCTTACCTCATCGCCGGCTTCCTGTTCGTATGCTATATCCAGGTCAGTAACCTGCTGCCGGTTGCGGTATTAGGCGCCGGGTTTGCGGTCTATGAATTCTTTAATGCCAAAGCTAAAAATGCCGCCCAGGCGCAGGCGATAGCCCAGAAAAACGATGCAGAGGATTACAGCAATGGGATCTGAAATTAGTAAAAAAGACATTACTCGCCTGGGGTTTCGCTCCTCTCTGCTTCAGGCCAGCTTTAACTATGAGCGTATGCAGGCCGGTGGGTTTACGTGGGCAATGCTGCCGATCCTGAAGAAGATCTACAAAGGCGACAAAGAGGGCCTCAGCGCCGCCATGAAGGATCATCTGGAATTCATTAACACGCACCCGAACCTGGTAGGCTTCCTGATGGGTCTGCTGATTTCAATGGAAGAAAAAGGCGAAGACCGCAGCACCATCAAAGGGCTGAAAGTCGCGCTTTTCGGACCTATCGCCGGCATCGGCGACGCAATATTCTGGTTCACCCTGTTGCCGATTATGGCCGGGATCTGCTCCTCCTTCGCCAGCCAGGGCAACCTGCTGGGGCCTATTTTGTTCTTCGCGGTCTATCTTGCCATCTTCTTCCTGCGCGTGGGCTGGACGCATGTCGGCTATTCGGTGGGGATAAAAGCGATCGATAAGGTACGGGAAAACTCGCAGATGATCGCCCGTTCGGCGACGATACTTGGTATCACGGTAATTGGCGGCCTGATTGCGTCCTACGTGCATATTAACGTCGTCACCACCTTTGCCATCGACGCCACGCATAACGTTGCGCTGCAGCAGGACTTTTTCGACAAGGTGTTCCCAAACATCTTACCAATGGGCTATACCCTGCTGATGTATTACCTGCTGCGGGTGAAAAAAGCGCACCCTGTATTGCTGATTGCCGTCACCTTCGTGCTGGCGATTCTGGGTTCCGCGCTGGGGATTTTGTAAATGAGCAGGATGACGTTTCAGGAACTGAGCGATTACCGTGCGCTGAGCAAGGAGGTCAGCGAGCGATTGCTGGCGCTCATTAAGCGTAAGCCCGACGCGGTGATTTGTCTGGCGACGGGCGCGACGCCGCTGCTGGCCTATCAAATGTTTGTTGAAAAGGCGCTGGCACAAAAAGCGGATACCAGTCGGGTCATCTTCGTGAAGCTCGACGAATGGGTTGGCCTGTCAGCCGATAACCCGGCGACCTGCGAAGCGTTTTTGCAGCAGCATATTATCCTGCCGCTCGCCGTCACGCCCGATCGCTATATTGCGTTTGCTTCCGATAAGCCTGACGAACAGGAATGCCAACGGGTTGTTGAACAGATTGCACGGTGTGGCGGTTTAGACCTTTGCCTGTTGGGGATAGGTAAGAACGGCCATTTAGGGCTTAACGAACCGGACGACGTCCTGGAACCCGCCTGCCATATTACCTATCTCGATGAGCGTACCCGCCTGCACGATATGCTGAAACAGGCGTCAGCGCCCGTCGAGCAGGGGATCACCCTCGGTCTTAGGGATATTCTGGCGGCAAAAGAGGTGTTACTGCTGGTTGCAGGTGAGGGAAAACAGCAGGCGTTCGCCGCGTTCAGAGAAGGGAAAGTATCAACTCGCGTTCCGGCATCGTTCCTGTGGCTACACTCGCAGGCAACCTGTTTGTACTACGCAATGTAGGAGCAGCCGGGCGGAGCTGCTCCCGCCCGGCTTATTGAATACAGGGTAACCTACTCGCCCTGCTGCTCCAGCGCGTGCTTATACAACGCGTTTTTCTTCACGCCGTGAATTTCAGCGGCCAGCGCGGCGGCTTTTTTCAGCGGCAGCTCCGCCTGCAGCAGGGCCAGCGTACGCAGCGCGTCCGCTGGCAGGGCCTCTTCCTGGGCTTTGAATCCTTCGACGATCAGCACCATTTCGCCTTTACGACGGTTCTCATCTTCCTTCACCCACGCCAGCAGCTCGCCGATTGGCGCGCCGTGGATAGATTCCCAGGTTTTAGTCAGTTCGCGCGCCAGCACCACGTAGCGGGACTCTCCCAGCACCGTGCAGATATCTTCCAGGCTCTCCAGCAGGCGGTGGGTGGATTCATAGAAAATAATCGTCCGCGGCTCTTCTTCCAGCGCCTTCAGCGTATCGCGACGCCCCTTCGACTTTGCCGGCAGAAAGCCTTCATAGCAGAAGCGGTCGGACGGCAGGCCCGCCGCGCTCAGAGCGGCAATCGCTGCGCACGGCCCCGGCAGCGGCACCACGCGGATATTGGCTTCGCGGCAGGTGCGCACCAGATGATAGCCGGGATCGTTGATCAGCGGGGTACCGGCATCAGATACCAGCGCGATGTTTTGCCCGTCCTGCAATTTTGCCAGAAGTGTTTCAGCTTTTTGCTGTTCATTATGGTCGTGCAGGGCAAATAATCGGGCGTTAATTCCAAAATGCTGGAGCAGTAAACCGGTATGGCGGGTATCTTCTGCAGCAATTAAATCAACGGCTTGCAACACCTCCAGCGCACGCTGCGTGATATCAGACAGATTACCTATCGGCGTGGGCACAATATAGAGCTGCCCCTGAGAATTATCTGCTGATTCGTGTTGTTTCATTGTCTCGTCCGTATTGCCGAATTAATATTGAGCATTGAGCCAAAAAAATATCACTGGATACATATGGTACCGTCAACATTTCTTCGTTCTAAACCCGCGCGTTGTCTGCCCGTACTGCTGGCTGCTCTGATCTTCGCTGGCTGCGGCACCCATACCCCGGATCAAAGCACGGCGTTTTTACAGGGTACGGCACAGGCAAACTCCAGTTACTACCTGCAGCAAATGCAGCAAAGCGCGAATGATAGCAAGACCAACTGGCAATTACTCGCCATTCGTGCACTGCTGCAGGAGGGCAAAAAGCAGCAGGCCATCGATCTGTTCAACCAGCTGCCGGCTAGCCTCGATAAAACTCAGGCCCGCGAGCAGTCGCTTCTGGCGGTCGAAGTTAAGCTGGCTCAGAACGATTTCCCGGGCGCTCAGGCGCTGCTGAGCAAGCTCGATCCGGCAAGCTTCGAGACCAACCAGCAGCCCCGCTACTGGCAGGCGCAAATCGATGCCAGCCAGGGACGCCCGTCGATTACCCTGCTGCGCGCACTTATCGCCCAGCACCCGCTGCTAAGCCAGCCGAAACAGCAGCAGAAGAATATCGACGAGACCTGGAAAGCGCTGACTTCGATGACCCAGGATCAGGCCAACGCGCTGGTTATCAATGCCGACGAGAACGTCCTGCAGGGCTGGCTGGATCTGCAGCGCATGTGGTTTGATAATCGTAACGATCCGACCCTGCTCAAAGCCGGGGTGAAAGACTGGCAGACCCGCTACCCGCAGAACCCGGGCGCTAAAATGCTGCCGACGGCGCTGGTGAATATGCAAAATTATAAGCCGGCATCAACCAATAAAATCGCCCTGCTGCTGCCGCTAAACGGCCAGGCCGCGGTATTTGGCCGCACGATCCAGCAGGGATTTGAAGCGGCGAAAAACGGCGCCCCGGCGGTTGCCGGAAGCGCGGTGCCTGCGCAGGTCGCACAGGCGGCAAACGCCGCCGGTAGCGAAGTAGTCAGCCCGTCGCAGGCGGAAATCAGCGATCTCACCTCCGCAAACGCCGCTCAGGCGCCGGTACAGACTCCGGCAGCGGACCAGGCGACGGCGCCGACCGCGGCACCCACCGCCGATCCGGCGGCCGCACAGGGCGCTACGCCGGCCGCCACCAGCGCCGCGCCTGCCGACGCCGCTCAGCCGCCGGTTACGGCGCCGCAGACCCAGCCGGTTGCCTCAACCCCGGCGAACCCTGCCGCCGAACTGAAAATCTATGACACAACCAGCCAGCCGATGAGCCAGCTGCTGGCCCAGGTGCAGCAGGACGGCGCTACCATCGTCGTTGGGCCGTTGCTCAAAAACAACGTGGAAGAGGTCATTAAAAGCAACACCTCGCTGAACGTCCTTGCGCTGAACCAGCCGGAAAAAGTCGAGAACCGCGCCAATATCTGCTATTTCGCCCTCTCTCCGGAGGACGAAGCGCGCGATGCGGCACACCATATTCACGATCAGGGCAAACAGACTCCGCTGCTGCTGGTTCCACGCGGATCGCTGGGCGATCGCGTGGTCAGCGCCTTTGCCAACGAGTGGCTTAAGATCGGCGGCGGCACGGTTTTAGAGCAGCGTTTTGGCTCAACCTCTGAGCTGAAGTCCAGCGTCAACAGCGGCATCTCGTTGACCGGTAGCCCGGTGTCGACCCTGCCTTCCGCCCAGGACAGCGCGCTGGGTAGCCCGAGCGACGTGCCGGTCAGCAGCGGCGGCAGCGTCGATGCCGCATGGATCCTGGCGACGCCGGAACAAATTGGCTACATCAAACCGATGATCGCCCTGCGCAACGGTAGCCAAAGCAACGTGACGCTGTACGCCAGCTCCCGCAGCGCTCAGGGCACAGCAGGCCCGGATTTCCGTCTGGAAATGGACGGCTTGCAGTACAGCGAAATCCCAATGCTGGCTGGCAGCAACCCGGCGCTGATGCAGCAGGCGCTGTCCGCCGTGCGTAACGACTACTCGCTGGCTCGCCTGTATGCGATGGGCGCCGATGCCTGGTCGCTGGCCAACCATTTCTCGCAAATACGTCAGGTACCGGGCTTTGAGCTGAACGGTAACACCGGCGATCTGACGGCCACGCAGGACTGCGTGATCAACAGGAAACTGTCATGGCTCAAGTACCAGCGCGGACAGATCGTCGCAGCCAACTAACCAAACAAACCGGCGACGCCTGGGAAGCCCAGGCCCGCCGCTGGCTGGAAAGTCAGGGACTGCGTTTTATCGCCGCCAACGTTCGCGAACGGGGCGGCGAGATTGACCTTATTATGCGCGACGGGGCGGTTACCGTATTTGTTGAAGTGCGCTATCGTCGTAGCGCAAGCTACGGTGATGCCGCCTCCAGCGTCACGCTGAAAAAGCAACAACGACTCCTCCATGCCGCGCGTCTGTGGCTCTCCCGACATAATGGGAGCTTTGATACTGTGGATTGCCGTTTCGATGTGGTAGCCTTCACCGGAAACGACATCCAATGGCTGAAAAACGCCTTTGGCGAATAGCGTAAACGAATTTAAGGGATCCCGTGCTCGATAGAATTAAAGCCTGCTTCACTGAAAGCATTCAAACCCAAATTGCAGCAGCGGAAGCACTCCCGGACGCCATCTCCCGCGCGGCGATGACCCTCGTGCAGTCACTTCTCAACGGCAACAAAATCCTCTGTTGTGGCAATGGCACCTCTGCCGCCAACGCACAGCATTTTGCTGCCAGCATGATCAATCGTTTCGAAACGGAGCGCCCTGGTTTACCTGCCATTGCACTAAATACCGATAATGTGGTCTTAACGGCAATAGCCAACGATCGCCTGCATGACGAGGTTTACGCCAAGCAGGTGCGCGCACTTGGGCACGCCGGCGACGTACTGCTGGCGATCTCCACCCGCGGCAATAGTCGGGATATCGTGAAAGCCGTTGAAGCGGCCGTCACTCGCGATATGACCATCGTTGCGTTAACCGGCTATGACGGCGGTGAGCTGGCTGGCCTGCTGGGTCAGCAGGACGTCGAAATTCGCATTCCCTCACATCGCAGCGCGCGTATTCAGGAAATGCATATGCTTACCGTCAACTGTCTGTGTGATTTGATTGATAACACGCTTTTTCCACACCAGGACGAATAAGGAGAACACATGAAGGCTCTCTCGCCCCTCGCCATCCTTCTTTCTGCGCTACTGCTTCAGGGATGCGTTGCCGCAGCAGTAGTCGGAACGGCAGCAGTCGGCACCAAAGCCGCAACGGACCCGCGGACGGTCGGCACACAGGTCGATGACAGTACGCTTGAGCTACGCGTCAACAGCGCGTTGTCGAAAGATGAACAAATTAAGAAGCAGGCCCGCATTAATGTCACCGCCTACCAGGGCAAAGTGCTGCTGACCGGTCAATCTCCGGTGGCCGATCTCTCCGCGCGCGCGAAGCAAATTGCGATGGGCGTCGAAGGAACCACGGAAGTCTTTAATGAAGTGCGTCAGGGTCAGCCGATAGGCTTAGGGACCGCCTCTTCGGATACCTGGATTACCACCAAGGTGCGCTCCCAGCTGCTGGGCACTGACCAGGTTAAATCATCAAACGTGAAGGTGACAACCGAGAACGGAGAAGTGTTCCTGATGGGGCTGGTTACCGACCGCGAAGGTCGCGCGGCGGCGGATATCGCCAGCCGGGTAAGCGGCGTTTCTCGCGTAACAACCGCGTTTACCTATATCAAATAAGCACCGCTTACCGGGCTACAAACCTTGTGCTTTGTAGCCCGGTAAAATCATCAGATTAACGCCAGCCCGCCAACAACCGCGCCGCACAGCGCCACCAGCCCGCCGGTCAGCCAAAGGGCCTTCGCCGGAAACGCCTTATGCAGCATAATCAGCGACGGTACGCTGACCGCAGGCAGCGTGATCAGCAGAGCCAGCGCTGGCGCAAACCCCATTCCCGCCAGCATCATGGTCTGTACGATAGGGATCTCCGCCGCCGTCGGGATAACGAACAGGCAGCCGGCTATCGCCATCGCAATGACCCAGAACAGCGTGTTACCGACCACGCCGTCGGCGTGCGGGAACAGCCAGACGCGCGCGGCCCCCAGCGCCAGCACCGCCAGAATATAGACCGGGATCGTGTTCCAGAACAGCGTCCACAGCGCCCGCAGCCAGCGGCTGAAAAAACCGCCCTCAGCAATTTGTGGGGAAAGGTCGGGCACGACTGCCGGCTGAGTAGCGGCTTCCTGAACCCATTTTTGTACCAGCGTCGCCACCACCAGCACGGTCGCGAGGCCAGCCACCAGGCGAATCAAGGCAAACTGCCAGCCGAGCACAAATCCCATAAACACCAGCGTCGCCGGGTTCAGCAGCGGATTACCCATCCAGAACGCCAGCGCGCCGCCCATCGACACCTGCTGTTTACGCATGCCTGCCGCCACCGGCGCGGCGCAGCAGGTGCACATCATGCCGGGCAGCGAGAAAATCGCCCCCAGCAACGTACCGCGAAAACGCGATTGCCCGAGGGTGCGCAGCAGCCAGTTACGCGGGATCAGCACCTGAATCAGCGAGCCCAGCAGCACGCCCAGCACCGCCGCTTTCCAGACCGCCAGGAAGTAGACCAGCGCGTAATCCCACGCGGCTTTTAGCGGATTGCTATCGGCCTGGGCCAGAATAGATTTTCCAATGCTGTGCGTTTCTGCGGCAGTGAAGGCCTTACCGTAATATGGCTGCCATTTGACAAACCACAGGCCGACGATGACAACGAGGAAAAAGAGCGCGGGCTTCCACCATTGAAAAGATGATGCCGCCTGAGATGAAGACCGATCGGCCATAGCATTCCCCAGCAAGAAATATGGTTATAAAGCGAAGCGCTGAATACTACGCCTCGCCGGCGGCGATTTCACGCAATTTTGCCGATGGCAGAACGGTGACGCCTTCCTGGGAGGGCGCGAGCGCTTCACTGAGCATCGCCCGCGCGACGTCGCGGGCGTCGATAGACTTCCAGTTCCCCGGCAGCAGGCGAAACAGCGGCGCCATCAGCACTTCATTCGCGCGTTTTTTATCACGCTCGCCCAGCAGCATAGAGGGGCGAAGGATCGTCAGATTCCGCCACGCCTGGGCGCGCAGCGCCTGCTCCATTTCCCCTTTGACGCGGTTGTAGAAAAACAGCGAATGCGGGTCGGCGCCCATGGCGCTGACGACCAGCATATGCTTTGCCCCCAGCCGTAGCCCGGTCAGCGCCGTATCCACCACCAGCGTATAGTCAGCATGGATAAAGGCCGCTTTGCTCCCCGCATCGCGCAGGGTCGTGCCCAGGCAGCAAAAGACGGTGTCTATCGGGTCAACGACCTGGGCCAGCGCGTCGCTCAGCTGAGGGTCATGGGGATTAAATACGCCTTGCGTATCCGCCAGTGGGCGGCGAGTGGGCGCGGTTATCGCCGAAATAGTCGGTTCGCTCACCAGCATTCGAAGTAAGTGCCCACCAACCAAACCGGTCGCGCCTGTTATCAGCACCTGGCTCATGATGTCTCCTGAAGTCCCGCCGCGACAGGCGGCGGATAGCCTGAGAAAAAGTATGCAAGAAAAGGAAGGATTTGCACGTTTGCAGGGGGAATTACTCTATCGCAGCGTCGCGCTGCCAGTGCAGCTTCTTGCCGAAGCCGAGGGTATTGTCGGTAAACTTGAGCTCGTCGGGGCGGATTTCCCACACCGCTGCCGGTAGCGCGCGGGCAACCGGAAAGCGCCTCACGTAGCGCTGACGCATCTCTGCCTCCTCTTCTCCGTGGAGCCGGCGGATTTCACCTTTAAACTGAACTCCGCGGATCAGCGCCACGGTTTTCGGCTGACCATTCACCGTCCCGGCAACCTTAGCGCGCTCGCCGGTCATTTGCCCGTGGCGAGTTTTTTCATCGCTAAGGAGATAAAATGCTACGTTTTCAGGATCATAAATATAGAAAGCATTGGCACACCAGAGCTCGCCCTCGCTGGCGACGCACCAGGTGATGACGTGCTGTTTGCTCAGCCAGCGGCCGATCGCGGCAAGCGTATCCATCTTTTTTCTCCAGTATGCTATGGTGCACACACCTTAACATACCGACCTTTGGACCGTGCGCTGGTTTCTCTATCTGATTCGTACCGCCGATAATCGCCTCTATACCGGGATTACCACCGACGTCTCTCGTCGCTTTTGCCAGCATCAGGATGGCAAAGGAGCGAAAGCTTTACGTGGGAAAGGCGTGCTGCAGCTGGCCTTTAGTCAGGAAGTTGGTGAACACTCACTAGCACTACGGCTGGAGTATCGCATCAAGCAGCTAACGAAGCGCCAGAAAGAGCGCCTCGTTGCCGGAGATGGTTCGTTTGAAACCCTGCTGGAGAGCCTTAGAAGCGATTGAAGTGGTCGCTGTACTCAACCAGTCCGTGTACCCCTTCCAGCGCGTCATCGGCCAGAGGATGTACCTGAAACGCCTCAGCGGTGTCCGGCCAGCGGCAGCGCAGATCAAAACGCGCGGCCGGTTCAAAGCCCAGGCGGCCATACAGCGCCGGCTCGCCGAGCGTAACGACCGCGGCGTAGCTAAATTCATTCAGCGAATCCAGCCCTTCATAGACCAGCTGGCGACCGATCCCCTGACCACGGTAGCTCTCTTCTACCGCCAGCGGCGCCATGCCAACCCACTGCAGCTCTTCGCCTTCTACGGAGACCGGGCTGAAGGCCACGTAGCCAATAACCTGACCTTCATCGTCCGTTGCCACCACGCCTAGCGTGATCAGGCCGTCTTCCCGTAAATCGTGCACCAGCTGCGCTTCGGCATCGCCGCCAAAGGTTCGGCGCAGCAGAGCGTCGATTCCCGGTGCATCAATTCCAATTTCAACTCGAATCAGCATGCCTCACCTACCGATGTCTGTTCAGGTTTCCGCGGGCTGTTTAAGCCTGCTTCAACAAAATCCGCCAGTTGCAGCAGCATTATGCGCAGCGCTTTCGGCATCTGCTCCAGCTCAATGGCATCCATCAGGTTTTTTACATACAGCCCCAGCTCGGTATCGCCTTCGATAACCAGCCGACGCTGGAAGAATAGCGTATCCGGGTCCTGCTTACGCGCCGCAATCATCAGCAGATCGCTGGCATCAGCGCTAAAGCTGACGTCCGCCTCTGCCGTTGGGCTAACCACCAGCCGACCCTCGTTTACTGAGGTATACCACAGCAGGCCAATATCGCGCACATTTATACTTAACCAGCGACCCTCGAGAAAATCCAGCTCTCCATCCGCCAGCGCCTGACGAAACTGCCAGCTGAGCACCTGTTCCAGCACCTGACGCTTGAGGGCAAAAGGCGCCAGCTTAACCGGCACGCTCATCAAAGACGGGCCAAAGTGGACCAGCCGGGAACGCAATTTATCCAACACAAGCTTTACTCCATGAAAGCGACAGTTCCGCTATTGTGCCATATCAAATAAACAACATAGCGGCGTAAATCAACAAAATCACCATGACGGGTACCTATTATTGGCGCCGCCAATACGCTTTTAACTGCCTCAAATCAAAAATTGTCACCAGAAGGTTAACTAAAATCCCTGCTCATTAACCATTCAGCGTCGCCGACAGGCCGCGTTTTTCAGGAAAAATTATGGAGCTGCTCTGCCCAGCCGGTAACCTCCCGGCGCTTAAGGCGGCCATCGAAAACGGTGCCGATGCCGTGTATATCGGGCTGAAAGATGACACCAACGCCCGCCACTTTGCCGGTCTTAATTTCACCGAAAAGAAGCTGCAGGAAGCCGTCAGCTTCGTCCATCAGCATCGCCGCAAGCTGCATATTGCGATCAACACCTTCGCCCACCCGGACGGCTACGCCCGCTGGCAGCGCGCGGTGGATATGGCCGCCCAGCTGGGAGCCGATGCCCTGATCCTCGCCGATATCGCCATGCTGGAATATGCCGCCGAGCGCTATCCGCATATTGAGCGTCACGTTTCGGTTCAGGCGTCTGCGACCAACGAAGAGGCGGTGCGCTTCTATCACCGCAATTTCGACGTCGCCCGCGTGGTGCTGCCGCGCGTGCTCTCCATCCACCAGGTCAAGCAGCTGGCGCGCGTCACCCCGGTTCCGCTGGAGGTCTTCGCCTTCGGCAGCCTGTGCATTATGGCGGAAGGCCGCTGCTATCTCTCCTCGTATCTGACCGGCGAGTCGCCGAATACCGTCGGCGCCTGTTCGCCCGCGCGCTTCGTTCGCTGGCAGCAGACTCCGCAGGGCCTGGAGTCACGCCTTAACGAAGTCCTGATTGACCGTTATCAGGACGGCGAAAATGCCGGCTACCCCACCCTGTGTAAAGGCCGCTATCTGGTGGACGGCGAGCGCTATCACGCGCTGGAAGAGCCAACCAGCCTGAATACCCTTGAGCTGCTGCCGGAGCTGATGGCGGCGAATATTGCCTCGGTGAAAATTGAGGGCCGACAGCGCAGCCCGGCCTATGTCACCCAGGTGGCGAAAGTCTGGCGTCAGGCAATCGATCGCTGCAAGGCCTCCCCACAAGACTTTGTCCCACAATCCGCATGGATGGAGACTCTCGGCTCAATGTCCGAGGGGACGCAAACCACCCTTGGCGCATATCACCGTAAATGGCAGTGAGAAACGTGATGAAATATTCGTTAGGGCCGGTGCTGTATTACTGGCCGAAAGAGACGCTGGAAGATTTTTATCAGCAGGCGGCAGGCTGTAGCGCCGACACGATTTATCTCGGCGAAGCGGTGTGCAGCAAGCGTCGCGCGACCAAGGTCGGCGACTGGATCGATATGGCGAAAATGCTGGCGGCCAGCGGGAAGCAGGTGGTCCTCTCGACCCTCGCCCTGGTTCAGGCCTCCTCTGAGCTGGGGGAGCTTAAACGCTACGTCGAGAACGGCGAGTTTTTGATTGAGGCCAGCGATCTGGGCGTCGTCAATATGTGCGCTGAGCGTAAGCTGCCGTTTGTCGCCGGCCATGCGCTCAACTGCTATAACGCCGTGACCCTGCGCCTGCTGCTCAGGCAGGGAATGGTGCGCTGGTGCATGCCGGTCGAGCTTTCCCGCGACTGGCTGATGAACCTGCTGACGCAGTGTGAAGAGCTGGGGATCCGCAAGCAGTTCGAGGTTGAAGTGCTGAGCTATGGCCATCTGCCGCTGGCCTACTCTGCGCGTTGCTTTACCGCCCGCTCTGAAGACAAACCGAAGGATGAGTGTGAAACCTGCTGCATCAAATACCCCAACGGGCGCGACGTGCTTTCGCAGGAAAACCAGCAGGTGTTCGTGCTCAACGGCATTCAGACCATGAGCGGATACGTCTATAACCTTGGTAACGAGCTGGCGTCGATGCGCGGCCTGGTCGATATGGTTCGCCTGTCGGCGCTGGATAACAACGTCTTTGCCATGCTTGACGCCTTCCGGGCAAACGAAAACGGCGCCTCGCCGCTGCCGCTCACCGCCAACAGCGAGTGCAATGGTTACTGGAAGCGGCTGGCAGGACTGGAATTACAGAGCTGATAAACCGCTCACTTTGTTAATAGCTATCATCACTTTTTAATGCACTATTGAAGTCGCAGCTTTTCTGGCCAGCGCGTCCCGGATGCGCCAGGCTGGAAGAAGACCTTCAATCTGATGACTATGCTGTAGCAAAGTGAGCCTTTATGACTGACAAATCTGTTCCGTTCTCGGTGCTCGATCTGGCGCCGATCCCGCAGGGTTCTTCGGCAAAAGAAGCCTTCTCCCACTCGTTAGACCTGGCGCAGCTGGCTGAAAAACGCGGCTATCACCGCTACTGGCTGGCAGAGCACCATAATATGGTCGGTATTGCCAGCGCCGCGACCTCGGTGCTTATCGGCTATCTGGCGGCCAACACCCGCACCCTGCGCCTCGGTTCCGGCGGCGTGATGCTGCCCAACCACTCGCCGCTGGTGATTGCCGAACAGTTTGGCACGCTGAATACCCTCTACCCCGGCCGTATCGACCTCGGTCTCGGGCGCGCCCCGGGTAGCGATCAGCCCACCATGCGCGCGCTGCGCCGCCATATGAGCGGTGACGTCGATAACTTCCCGCGCGATGTTGCGGAGCTGGTTGACTGGTTCGATGCCCGCGACCCGAATCCGCACGTGCGCCCGGTGCCCGGCTATGGCGAGCAGATCCCGGTGTGGCTGCTTGGCTCCAGCCTCTACGGCGCCCAGCTGGCAGCGCAGCTCGGCCTGCCGTTTGCCTTCGCTTCGCACTTTGCGCCGGAGATGCTGTTCCAGGCCCTGCACCTCTACCGTACTCATTTCAAGCCCTCCGCGCGGCTGGAAAAACCGTACGCGATGGTCTGCATCAATATTATTACCGCCGACAGCAACCGCGATGCGGAGTTCCTGTTCACCTCAATGCAGCAGGCTTTCGCTAAGCTACGCCGCGGTGAAACCGGCCAGTTGCCGCCGCCGGTGGAGAATATGCCCCAGCTGTGGTCCGCCTCCGAGCAATACGGCGTACAGCAGGCGCTGAGCATGTCTCTGGTTGGGGATAAAGCGAAGGTACGTCACGGTCTGGAGTCGATATTGCGCGAAACGCAGGCCGACGAGCTGATGGTTAACGGCCAGATTTTCGATCATCAGGCGCGCCTGCACTCGTTTGAGCTGGCGATGCAGGTGAAAGAGGAATTATTGGGTTAACATCTGTCGCAGCTTCCCGGCTGAGCGTAGCCCCAGCCGGGAAGCTGACGAATTTATTGATAAACCGGCAGTAGGTTAAAGCTCGATAAGAAGTGCACGATAACGTTGCCGACGCCGAATAACAGGATCAGCGCAATCATCGGCTTTCCACCCCAAACGCGGAATTGTGGGCTACCGAAGCGTTTACGCGATGCGCGGGCCAGCAGAGCCGGGACGATTGCCGCCCAGATCGTTGCCGCCAGTCCCGCATAGCCGATGGCATACAGGAAGCCGTTCGGCCACAGCAGGCCGCCGATAACCGGCGGTACGAAGGTCAGGATCGCGGTCTTAAAGCGCCCCAGCGCAGAGTCATCAAAACCGAACAGGTCAGCCAGATAGTCAAACAGTCCCAGCGTAACTCCGAGGAACGAGCTGGCCACCGCAAAGTTTGAGAACACCACCAGCAGCAGATCCAGGCTGCGGCTGTTCAGCACGCCGCTCAGCGCCTGTACCAGCACATCAATGTTACCGCCCTTCTGCGCGATGCCGATAAACTCCGCGCGCGGGATATTGCCCATGGTCACCAGCAGCCAGATTACGTACAGCCCCAGCGCCAGCAGCGTGCCGTAGACCAGACAGCGGGTAATGGTGCGGGGATCTTTGCCGTAGTACTTCATCAGGCTTGGGACGTTGCCGTGATAGCCGAAGGATGCCAGGCAGAACGGCAGGGTCATCAGCAGGTACGGCATATAGGATGCGTTTTGTTCGGCAACGTTGAACAACGTCGTCGGCTGTACGTGCCCCAGCAGGCTCCCGAAGGTCAGAAAGAACGTAATGACCTTCGCCCCCAGAACAATCGCCGTCATTCGGCTTACCGCTTTGGTACTCAGCCACACGACAAACGCCACCAGCAGGGCAAAGCCAAATCCTGCCGCTCGCGCCGGAACGTTGAGCGACATCTCGGAAAAGGTATGATGCAGAATTGAGCCGCTGGCCGAGATGTAGGCGTAGGTCAGAATATAGAGCACAAAGGCAATCGACACGCCGTTAATCAGGTTCCAGCCCTTGCCGAGCAGATCTTTGGTGATGGTATCGAAGCTGGACCCAATGCGGTAATTCAGGTTTGCTTCCAGAATCATCAGCCCGGAATGCAGCATGCAGAACCAGGTGAAAACCAGAGCCGCCAGCGACCAGAAGAACCACGCGCCGGACATAACTACCGGCAGCGAGAACATGCCCGCGCCAATAATGGTTCCGCCGATAATCACCACGCCGCCGAATAAGGACGGGCGCGATGCCGTAGTGGTTAGTGTCGCCATTTAGCGTAATCTCCAGTCAATAATACTTTGCTCATCGTTAGCGTGCAGCACTGTACCAGTACACGAGTACGATTGAAATAAAAAAAGCCCCAATCGTTAAGATCGGGGCTGTATCATTTACTTTACGCTAGCGAGCGCTAATTACGCATCGCCGCCGAAACGACGACGGCTTGATGAGTCATCACGACGCGGGGCGGAATCTTCGCGACGCGGCGCTGAATCATCACGGCGCGGAGCATGACCTTCACGACGAGGAGCATGGCCTTCACGACGTTCGCCGCTGAAACGACGACCATCACCACGACCGCCTTCGCGACGTTCACCGCCGAAAGCACGACCGCCTTCACGACGTTCGCCACCGAAGGCACGGCCGCCTTCACGACGCTCACCGCCGCCACGACGTTCACCGCTACGCTCAGGGCGCGGCTGGGCATCGCCCATCAGCTGCATGTTCATCGGTTTGTTCAGGATACGGGTACGAGTAAAGTGCTGCAGCACTTCGCCCGGCATGCCTTTCGGCAGCTCGATCGTGGAGTGGGTACCAAACAGCTTGATGTTACCGATGTAACGGCTGCTGATGTCGCCTTCGTTAGCGATAGCGCCAACAATGTGACGAACTTCAACACCATCGTCGCGGCCCACTTCAATACGATACAGTTCCATATCGCCAACATCGCGACGCTCGCGTTTAGGACGATCTTCACCGCTACGCTCAGGACGGTCGCCGCGCGGGCCACGGTCATTGCGATCGTTACGGTCATTACGACGTTCAAAACGATCGTCGCGATCGCGGAATTCGCGTTTAGGACGCATCGGCGCATCCGGCGGCAGGATCAGAGGACGTTCGCCCTGAGCCATTTTCAGCAGAGCTGCGGCCAGAGTTTCGATATCCAGCTCTTCACCTTCAGCGGACGGTTTGATGTTCGCCAGCAGCGCACGGTACTGATCCAGATCGCTGCTTTCCAGCTGCTGCTGAACCTTAGCGGCGAATTTTTCCAGACGGCGTTTGCCCAGCAGCTCTGCGTTCGGCAGCTCGACTTCCGGAATGGTCAGCTTCATGGTGCGTTCGATGTTACGCAGCAGACGGCGTTCGCGGTTCTCAACGAACAGCAGCGCACGACCTGCACGACCTGCACGACCGGTACGGCCGATACGGTGAACGTAAGATTCGGAGTCCATTGGGATGTCGTAGTTAACAACCAGGCTGATACGCTCTACGTCAAGGCCGCGGGCCGCAACGTCGGTAGCAATCAGGATGTCCAGACGACCGTCTTTCAGACGTTCCAGAGTCTGCTCACGCAGGGACTGGTTCATATCACCGTTCAGCGCGGCGCTGTTATAGCCGCTACGCTCCAGCGCTTCGGCCACTTCCAGGGTCGCGTTTTTGGTACGCACGAAGATAATCGCCGCATCAAAATCTTCCGCTTCCAGGAAACGCACCAGCGCTTCGTTTTTACGCATACCGTAAGCAGTCCAGTAGCTCTGGCTGATGTCCGGGCGAGTGGTTACGCTGGACTGGATGCGCACTTCCTGCGGCTCTTTCATAAAGCGGCGGGTAATACGACGGATCGCTTCCGGCATAGTGGCAGAGAACAGAGCGGTCTGATGACCTTCCGGGATCTGAGCCATAATCGTTTCTACGTCTTCGATAAAGCCCATGCGCAGCATTTCGTCAGCTTCATCCAGCACCAGACCGCTCAGCTTAGAGAGATCCAGAGTACCGCGCTTCAGGTGGTCAAGCAGACGACCCGGGGTACCCACAACAATTTGTGGTCCCTGGCGCAGAGCACGCAGCTGCACGTCATAACGCTGGCCGCCGTAAAGGGCTACCACGTTTACGCCGCGCATATGTTTAGAGAAGTCCGTCATCGCTTCAGCAACCTGTACCGCCAGTTCGCGGGTCGGCGCCAGCACCAGAATTTGCGGTGCTTTGAGCTCAGGATCAAGATTGTTCAACAGCGGTAAAGAGAACGCTGCGGTTTTACCGCTACCCGTCTGGGCCATACCCAGAACGTCGCGGCCGCCCAGCAGGTGCGGAATGCACTCAGCCTGGATCGGAGATGGTTTTTCGTAACCCAGATCGTTAAGGGCTTCAAGGATAGGAGCCTTCAGGCCCAGATCTGCAAAAGTGGTTTCGAATTCAGCCATGTAGTACGTGTGCCTCAAAATTAATGGCGGCCAGTCTACATAACTCAACGTGAAAATTTACAGTAATTTTCATTGAAAAGTGTGAACCGGCTCAAAGTAGGTGTATTAACGAACAACAACGCCCTCACCCGCGAAGGTGATGGCAATAAAAAAATGGGCTGATGTTTGTTCGTCAGCTATTGCTGGTCCGATTCTGCCAGGTCATCTTGCTCCTGGCCCAAGAGCGATAATTCCAACAATGCGTATCGGTGCTCAACGTAGTTGTGAACGTTGTTTGCGACCGCCAGTTTGAACAGTGCCGTAGCGCTGTCCTTGTCCCCCAGACTTAGGTAGTACTTACCTAAATAGAAGTTGGTTTCACTGAGATGCTCAGCGAGCGAGGTGTTATCCGTTGCGTCTGCCTTCAAACGATCCATCAGCGTTTTTTCGCTAATATCGTTAAGGTAGAACTCGACAATGTTCCATCCCCATTGCTCTTTGTCCGATTTCTCGAAGCGCTGTTTCAGTGCTTCAAGCGCCTGCTTCTCGTCGAGTTTGCGCTCAGCGAGGTAAAGCCACAGGCTACGGAAAGGATCATTGGGATCGTCTTGATAAAACGCCAGCAGATCATCTTGCGCTAACTTAGCACGACCCCCGTAATACAGGGCGATGCCGCGATTTAAGTGCGCGTAGTTATAAGTTGGATCAAGCTCAAGTACAGAATCAAACGCTTCATAGGCAGCATCAAAATTACCTGCCTGCGTTAAATATATGCCTAAGTAGTTGAATACTTCGGGCATATCAGGTCGGATTGCCAGCGCTTGTGAAAAATCGTTTCGCGCTAATGCCCTCAGACCGAGACTATCATACAACACTCCGCGCTCATATAAAAGCTGTGCGCGTTCATCATCGGTTAAAGCCCGACTGGCAAGAATTTGTTCCATGCGCGCCAGAATCACTTCTTGCTGCAAAGTCGGTTGCAATGGCACCGCGAGGACTGCGTCCTTACGCCAGGCAGAGTTGCTGCATCCTGCCAGCGTGAGAGCTGTCGCCACGAAACACCAGCGCAAAAAAGGCTTCATTTCCCACTCCCGAAGACAACGATTGGATGAACGTCCAGTTCCCCGGCTGCAAACAAGGCGTCCTGCCCGTAATACACCCTCCGCAAACGCGGAGGGCAAACGGCAACCTTACTCGCCCTGCTCAGCGACCGGAGCTTCCGGTGCGCTTACAGGCTGAGTCTGCTCAGTTGCTTCTTTGATGCTCAGACGGACGCGGCCCTGACGGTCAACTTCCAGAACCTTAACCGGCACTTCCTGACCCATCTGCAGGTAATCGGTCACTTTCTCAACGCGCTTGTCGGCGATCTGAGAAATATGCACCAGACCTTCTTTACCGCCGCCGATGGCAACGAATGCGCCAAAGTCAACGATACGGGTCACTTTACCATTGTAGATACGACCAACTTCGATCTCAGCGGTAATCTCTTCGATACGACGAATAGCGTGCAACGCTTTGTCGCCGTCGGTCGCTGCGATTTTCACGGTACCGTCATCTTCGATTTCGATGGTGGTGCCGGTTTCTTCAGTCAGCGCACGGATGACGGAACCGCCCTTACCGATCACGTCTTTGATCTTGTCCGGGCTGATCTTGATGGTGTGGATACGCGGTGCGAATTCGGAGATGTCGCCGCGCGGCGCGTTAATCGCCTGCTCCATTACGCCCAGGATGTGCAGACGCGCACCTTTAGCCTGGTTCAGCGCAACCTGCATGATCTCTTTGGTGATACCTTCAATTTTGATATCCATCTGCAGCGCAGAGATACCGTCGCGGGAACCCGCAACTTTGAAGTCCATATCGCCCAGGTGATCTTCGTCGCCGAGAATATCGGAGAGAACGACATAGTTGTCGCCTTCTTTCACCAGACCCATTGCGATACCCGCAACGGAGGCTTTAATCGGCACGCCAGCGTCCATCAGCGCCAGAGAGGCACCGCAAACGGAAGCCATGGAAGAAGAACCGTTAGATTCGGTGATTTCAGAAACCACGCGGACGGTGTACGGGAATTCTTCGGTGGTCGGCATTACGGCCAGTACGCCGCGCTTAGCCAGACGACCGTGACCAATTTCACGACGCTTCGGTGAACCTACCATTCCGGTCTCGCCTACGGAGTACGGAGGGAAGTTGTAGTGGAACAGGAAGGAGTCGGTACGATCGCCCATCAGCTCATCGATGTTCTGCGCGTCACGCGCGGTGCCCAGGGTCGCGGTAACCAGCGCCTGAGTTTCACCGCGGGTGAACAGTGCGGAACCGTGGGTACGCGGCAGTACGCCGGTACGAACGTCCAGACCACGAATCATATCTTTTTCACGGCCATCGATGCGCGGTTCGCCTGCCAGTACGCGGCTACGAACGGCATTTTTCTCGATAGCGTGCAGAATTTCACCCAGATCATTAGCGTCCAGGGCTTCATCTTCAGCAGTCAGCGTAGCGATAGTTTCAGCTTTGATCACACCAATCTGAGCATAGCGCTCTTGTTTGTCAGTGATGCGGTAAGCATCGCTCAGGCGAGCTTCAGCCAGGGCTGCAACGCGGGCATTCAGCGCGGCGTCTACGACTTCCGGCTGCCATTCCCAGCGCGGTTTACCCGCTTCTTTCACCAGGTCATTGATGGTCTGAATAACAATCTGCTGCTGCTCGTGGCCGAATACCACCGCGCCCAGCATCTGGTCTTCGCTCAGCAGTTCTGCTTCGGATTCAACCATCAGGACCGCAGCTTCGGTACCGGCAACAACCAGGTCCAGCTTACTTTCTTTCAGCTCATCCTGAGTCGGGTTCAGTACGTACTGGTCGTTAATGTAGCCCACGCGCGCGGAGCCGATAGGACCGTTAAACGGAATACCGGACAGAGACAGCGCAGCGGAAGCACCGATCATCGCAACGATGTCCGGGTTAACCTGCGGGTTAACGGAAACAACGGTGGCAATAACCTGAACTTCATTAACGAAACCTTCCGGGAACAGCGGACGAACCGGGCGGTCAATCAGACGCGCAATCAGGGTTTCGCCTTCGCTTGGACGGCCTTCGCGACGGAAGAAACCACCCGGGATTTTACCTGCTGCGTAGGTACGTTCTTGATAGTTTACGGTCAGCGGGAAGAAGTCCTGGCCTGGCTTCGCTTTCTTCTGGCCGACAACGGTAACGAATACCGCAGTGTCATCCATGCTTACCATGACGGCGGCAGTGGCCTGACGTGCCATCATGCCGGTTTCCAGAGTGACGGTGTGTTGGCCGTACTGGAATTTACGAACGATCGGATTTAGCAAAATTCTATCCTTTTATCAAAAAGTGACGCTATATCGAGGATATAGCGTCAGATGACCCGATCTTCTGCATCCTCGCGACTAATGACAACCTTTACCCGCCCCTGCGGATGAAGCCTCTCATTAGCCGCGCGAACCTCTGCACGAAGATCATTAATAGCAACAATACATGAGTTTTTAGCTAATTGCTGCCGCCTGGTCGAAAAAAGGGGCCCTGAGGCCCCTTTTTCTGAAACTCGCAGAATTAGCGACGCAGACCCAGACGCTCGATCAGCGAAGAGTAACGTGCAACATCTTTACGTTTCAGGTAGTCGAGCAGTTTACGACGCTGGGAAACCATGCGCAGCAGACCACGACGGCTGTGGTGATCTTTTTTATGCTCGGAAAAGTGACCCTGCAGATGGTTAATCTGGGCAGTCAGCAGTGCAACCTGAACTTCGGTAGAACCGCTGTCGTTTTCGCCACGACCAAACTCAGAAACGATTTTTGCTTTAGCTTCAACGCTTAGAGACATTTTAAAACTCCAAAAATTAAAAGAAAGAAAGGGTGCCGATCTCTAATTCAGCGACCCCTGATGCGACGCCCGAAAATGTTAAAACACTTTTGCGGACGTCAGGCGGCGATATTCTACTCGCAGCCAGCTTTTATCGCAAGATCAGCCCTCAGGCAGGGTATTCAACGACCAGACGACGCGGCGCCACGCGGCCCTCGTCATCAATTTCACCCATCCCGAGAAACTTCTCGTCTTCGCCTTCCGTTACGCGTACCAGCCCCTGCTTCGGCGCTCCCGAAGTGCGGACCGGATTACCGTTTTTAAAGTATACCGCCGACGTTTCTGGAATATTAACCAGCGGATAATCCGACGCCGGGCTGTCCATCGGCATCAGCAGCGGATCGAGCAGCTGCGCGGCAGGAATATCCTGCTCTTGCGCCTGTTCAACCAGCGCCTGCAGCTGTTCGAGCGTCACCATACGTTCAACAGGATATTTGCTGACGGCCAGGCGGCGCAGGAAAATCACGTGCGCGCCACAGCCTAGCTTTTCGCCTAAATCGTCGATAATCGTACGAATATAGGTCCCTTTTGAACAGTGGATTTCCAGCTCAAGCTCATCGCCTACATGGCGAATAAACAGCAGCTCGTAGACGGTAATCGGCCGGGCTTCGCGCGGGACGTCAATCCCCTGGCGGGCATATTCGTACAGCTTTTTACCCTGGTACTTCAGCGCCGAATACATTGACGGCACCTGCTGAGTCTCGCCGCGAAAGCCTTCCAGCGCGGAGGCCAGCTGAGCGTCGCTGAAGGCCAGCGGACGCTCTTCCACCACCTGACCATCGGCATCAGAGGTATCGGTGCGTTGACCCAGTTTGGCAATTACGCGGTAACGCTTGTCAGAATCGAGCAGGTACTGGGAAAACTTGGTCGCTTCTCCGAGGCAAATCGGCAGCATGCCGGTTGCCAGCGGATCCAGCGCACCGGTATGTCCTGCCCGGTTAGCGTTATAAATACGTTTTACTTTTTGCAGTACGTCATTGCTGGAAGCCCCCTGGGGTTTATCCAGCAAAAGTACGCCGTGCACATCGCGGCCGCGACGACGAGGACGACTCATTAGTCCTCCTTGACGTCGTCCGGATTCACACGACGCTCATCGTCATGCTTCACCACGCTGGTCACCAGGTTAGACATGCGCATCCCTTCGACCAGCGAGTTGTCGTAGAAGAAGGTCAGTTCCGGCACGATACGCAGACGCATCGCTTTACCCAGCAGCGAGCGGATAAATCCGGATGCTTCCTGCAGCGCTTTAATGCCCGCTTTAACAGCGGCTTCATCTTTGTCGTTCAGGAACGTCACAAACACTTTGGCATAGGCCAGATCGCGGGACATTTCTACACCAGAGACGGTAGTCATCATGCCCAGGCGCGGATCTTTAATTTCGCGCTGCAGGATGATAGCAATCTCTTTTTGCATCTCCTGAGCTACGCGCTGCGGGCGACCAAATTCTTTCGCCATAATAAATTCTCCAGAATAAAGACAAAAAAGGGGCTATAAGCCCCTTTTTAAAATGATTGCCGGGTGGCGCTTCGCTGACCCGGCTTACCCTCGGCGATCTTCCGTCAATTTTGAGCTGCAGCACAAGGCGCTGCGGCCCAATAGTCGACCAAGATTACGCGATGGTACGTTGGATTTCGATGATTTCGAACACTTCGATCATATCGCCAACGCGAACGTCGTTGTAGTTCTTAACGCCGATACCACATTCCATACCGTTACGGACTTCGTTAACGTCATCTTTGAAGCGGCGCAGGGATTCCAGCTCGCCTTCATAGATAACCACGTTGTCACGCAGTACGCGGATTGGGTTGTGACGCTTAATCGTGCCTTCGGTAACCATACAGCCCGCGATGGCGCCAAATTTCGGCGATTTGAACACATCACGCACTTCAGCCAGACCAATGATCTGCTGTTTCAGTTCCGGAGACAGCATGCCGCTCATTGCTGCTTTAACTTCGTCGATCAGGTTATAGATGACGGAGTAGTAGCGCAGATCCAGGCTTTCAGATTCAATCACTTTGCGAGCAGATGCATCAGCACGCACGTTGAAGCCAACCAGGATAGCGTTGGATGCCGCAGCCAAGGTCGCGTCGGTTTCAGTGATACCACCTACGCCAGAACCAATGATCTTCACTTTAACTTCGTCGGTGGACAGTTTCAGTAAAGAGTCAGAGATAGCTTCTACAGAGCCCTGAACGTCCGCTTTCAGTACCACGTTCACTTCGTGAACTTCGCCTTCGGTCATGTTAGCGAACATGTTCTCAAGCTTAGACTTCTGCTGACGCGCCAGTTTGACTTCGCGGAATTTGCCCTGACGATACAGCGCAACTTCACGCGCTTTTTTCTCGTCACGAACAACGGTCACTTCGTCGCCCGCAGCCGGAACGCCGGACAGGCCGAGGATTTCAACCGGAATGGACGGACCCGCTTCCAGCACTTCCTGACCCAGTTCGTTACGCATTGCACGAACGCGGCCGTATTCGAAGCCACACAGAACGATATCGCCCTTGTTCAGAGTACCTTCACGTACCAGAACGGTAGCTACCGGACCACGACCTTTATCCAGGAAGGATTCGATGACCGCGCCGCTTGCCATACCGTTGCGAACGGCTTTCAGCTCCAGAACTTCAGCCTGCAGCAGAATGGCGTTCAGCAGATCGTCAATACCGGTACCGGCTTTCGCAGAAACAGGGATGAACTGAGACTCGCCGCCCCACTCTTCCGGCATAACGCCGTACTGAGACAGTTCGGTTTTAACACGGTCCATATCAGCTTCTGGTTTGTCGATTTTGTTGACCGCAACAACTACCGGCACCTGCGCTGCTTTCGCATGCTGGATAGCTTCGATAGTCTGCGGCATCACGCCATCGTCCGCGGCAACAACCAGAACAACGATATCCGTTGCCTGAGCACCACGAGCACGCATCGAGGTAAACGCGGCGTGGCCCGGGGTATCCAGGAAGGTGATCATGCCGTTTTCAGTTTCAACGTGGTACGCACCGATGTGCTGGGTAATACCACCCGCTTCGCCGGAGGCAACTTTCGTTGAACGGATATAGTCGAGCAGAGAGGTTTTACCGTGGTCAACGTGACCCATGATGGTCACAACCGGTGCACGGGCTTCTGCCGCGGCGCCGGTATCACGGTCGCTCATTACCGCTTCTTCCAGCTCGTTCTCACGACGCAGGATAACCTTGTGGCCCATCTCTTCGGCAACCAGCTGTGCGGTTTCCTGGTCGATGACCTGGTTGATGGTCGCCATTGCGCCCAGCTTCATCATCGCTTTGATGACCTGAGAGCCTTTGACCGCCATCTTGTTAGCCAGATCGCCAACGGTGATGGTTTCGCCAATGATGACGTCACGGTTCACGGCCTGAGCCGGCTTCTGGAAGCCCTGCTGCAGGGAAGAACCTTTACGCTTGCCGCCTTTACCACCGCGTACGGCCGCACGGGCTTCTTCGCGATCGGCTTTGGATTCAGCGTGCTTGTTGCCTTTCTTCTGAGGGCGTGCTGCTTTGGCGTTACGGCCACGGCCGCGACCGCCTTCAACTTCACGGTCGTTGTCGTCTTCTGCCTGACGGGCATGCTGAGACGTGGTCACGTGATAGTCAGAGGTTTCTTCAGGAGGCGTTTCTGGCGTTTCGGTCCAGTTCTTTTCATTTTCGGCAGCCATACGGCGTGCATCGTCCGCCACGCGGCGCGCTTCTTCTTCAAGCTTGCGACGTGCTTCTTCTTCCGATTTACGCTTCAGCTCTGCAGCTTCGTTTTCACGGCGGCTCTTTTCAGCCTGGGCGGTTTTAGTCATGTCGTCGGTTTGTTGATTGCTCACTTTGTCTTTTTCCGCAGCTTCACGTTTCGCTTTATCAGCGACTTCACGTTTAGCTTGTTCTGCGGCCTCACGTTCAGCTTTTAATTGCGCCTCTCGCTTAGCCGTTTCTTCAGCTTCACGATGGGCCTGCTCTTCCGCTTCACGCTGCGCCTGCTCTTCCGCGGCAAGGCGTTCTGCCTCTTGCGGATCGCGTTTCACAAAGGTGCGTTTCTTGCGGACTTCGATTTGTACCGATTTGCTCTTTCCACCGGTACCTGGAATATTTAACGTGCTGCGCGTTTTGCGCTGCAGCGTCAGCTTGTCGGGCGCCGAGCCGTGTTCACGGTTCAGGTGCGTCAACAAGGTTTGCTTCTCTTGCGCGGTCACAGAGTCATCGACCGATTTGCGGATCCCTGCATCAGCAAATTGCTGTATCAGGCGATCCACAGAGGTCTGAATCTCTGAGGCCAGCGCTTTAATGGTCACATCTGTCATGCTGTTCCTTCCTGCTACAGTTTATTACGCTTCGTCGCCGAACCAACAAATATTACGGGCGGCCATGATGAGCTCTCCGGCTTTTTCGTCGGTCAACCCTTCGATATCAGCCAGATCATCAATGCCCTGCTCGGCGAGATCTTCCAGCGTACAAACGCCACGGGCAGCCAGTTTGAAAGCCATCAGACGTTCCAGACCTTCCAGATTCAGTAAATCATCGGCAGGTTTAGTCTCTCCCAGGCTTTCTTCCTGAGCCAGCGCCAACGTGGTCAGCGCATTTTTCGCACGCTCACGAAGTGCTTCAACGGTGGCTTCATCCAGACCGTCGATTTCCAGCAGTTCTTTCACCGGCACATAGGCCAGTTCTTCCAGAGTGGCGAAACCTTCTTCAACCAACATCGTAGCGAAATCTTCATCAATATCGAGATACTTGGTGAAAGTATCAATCGCCGCATGGGCTTCAGCCTGATGCTTAGCCTGCAGGTCATCAACGGTCATCACGTTGAGTTCCCAGCCGCTCAGCTGCGATGCCAGACGCACGTTCTGACCGTTACGGCCGATCGCCTGCGCCAGATTGCCCGCTTCAACGGCGATATCCATGGTGTGTTTGTCTTCATCCACCACGATAGACGCCACGTCAGCCGGAGCCATCGCGTTAATCACGAACTGCGCCGGGTTATCATCCCACAGGACGATATCGATACGCTCGCCGCCCAGTTCGGTAGAAACCGCCTGAACGCGCGCACCGCGCATGCCGACGCAGGCGCCAACCGGATCGATACGCTTATCGTTGGTTTTCACCGCGATTTTCGCACGGGAACCCGGATCGCGAGCGGCGGCTTTAATCTCGAGGACTTCTTCACCGATTTCCGGCACCTCAATGCGGAACAGTTCGATCAGCATTTCCGGCTTAGAACGGGTAACGAACAGCTGAGCGCCGCGCGCTTCCGGACGTACCGCGTACAGAACGCCGCGAATACGGTCGCCTGGACGGAAGTTTTCACGCGGCAGCATATCTTCACGCAGGATCACGGCTTCAGCATTGCTGCCCAGATCCAGAGTGATGTTATCGCGGTTCACTTTTTTCACCACGCCGGTGATGATTTCACCTTCGTGCTCGCGGAACTGATCGACAACCATTGCACGTTCGGCTTCACGTACTTTCTGTACGATAACCTGTTTTGCCGTTTGCGTGGTGATGCGGTCGAAGGTGACGGATTCAATCTGGTCTTCGACAAAGTCACCAGGATTCATGCTTTCGTCTTCGTAACGCGCCGCTTCAAGCGTAATTTCGCGAGTCGGCTGGGTAACTTCTTCAACGACCAACCAGCGACGGAAGGTATCAAAATCACCGCTACGACGATCGATGCTCACACGCACGTCGATCTCTTGTTCGTATTTTTTCTTTGTAGCCGTTGCCAGAGCGCTTTCCAGCGCTTCGAAAATCTTCTCGCGCGGCAGCGCCTTTTCGTTGGAAACGGCTTCAACAACAGCCAAAATTTCTTTGTTCATCGGGGCCTTTCACCTCAATCCAGACTGTTAAAAGTGGGGAACCAGGTTCGCCTTCTGGATGTTACTCAGCGCGAACACTTCATCTTTGCCTTCGACGGTTACCGTGATCATTTCACCATCTACCGCTTTGATAATGCCCTGCCATTTGCGGCGATTTTGAACCGCCATACGCAGTACCAGCGAAACTTCCTCACCGGAAAAACGCGCATAGTGTTCGGCGGTAAACATCGGGCGATCGAGACCAGGTGAAGACACTTCCAGGTTATAAGCAACGGTGATCGGATCTTCGACGTCCATGACAGCACTGACCTGGTGGCTAACATCAGCACAATCATCAACATTGATGCCATTATCACTATCAATATAGATGCGCAGTGTGGAAGTGCGACCACGAACGAATTCGATGCCGACCAGCTCAAAGCCAAGCGCTTCAACCGGCGCAGTGAGCATCTCTGTTAATTTTTGCTCTAATGTGGACAAACCCACCCCCAAGACATAAAAAAAGGGCGTATAGCCCAGTTATTCTGAAGTCAGATAACAAAAAACCCCGATAAATCGGGGTTTTAGATAACTGAACCCTGCGATCGCAACTGCGATCTGGAACACTTCCAGGAGAATTCTTTCAAATTCGGCTACGAAGGACCAGGTCCTCACAGTATATTTGAAAAAGTACTCAAAGGGAAAGTGGTTGCGGGGGCCGGATTTGAACCGACGACCTTCGGGTTATGAGCCCGACGAGCTACCAGGCTGCTCCACCCCGCGCCTGAAACGTGGCATATTTTACTCTTATTGAGCAAAAGACGCAAATACTGCTGGGATTTGGTACCGAGGACGGGACATAAAATCGTGGTAAAGTGTATTGATAAACCCTATATTTTGTCAACATGTATTTCACATTGCCCGCTTCCCGTTTGTGCTGGCATTTCGCCCTTTTTTAGCAAAAAAGTAATGAATCACTTCCTGTCATCCATAAAAGATGATTAAATGAAAACTCATAATTAATGCATAAACATGCAATAGGGACATATCCCATTTGACGTAATTTTTACGCCACCTTGGCATGGAGAGCGCGAGAAGACCGGCGTGTATGGTTATACATAAAGGTTTTTAAGCATGACCCTGAACCTCAATGGCAAACGGAATAGTCAAATGGGACAGGTTCTGGACCTGGTAAACCGAACTCACAACAGTCTATCTAGCAGGGTTTTATTTTATGACGACGATTCTTAAGCATCTCCCGATTGGTCAACGTATTGGTATCGCTTTCTCTGGTGGACTGGATACCAGCGCCGCCCTGCTGTGGATGCGTAAAAAAGGCGCGGTGCCGTACGCCTATACCGCTAACCTGGGCCAGCCGGACGAAGAGGATTACGATGCTATTCCTCGCCGCGCCAAAGAGTACGGTGCCGAGGGCGCTCGTCTGATCGACTGCCGCAAACAGCTGGTTGCTGAAGGCATTGCCGCGATCCAGTGCGGCGCATTCCATAACACCACCGGCGGTCTGACCTATTTTAACACCACCCCGCTCGGTCGTGCCGTTACCGGCACCATGCTGGTTGCCGCGATGAAAGAAGATGGCGTTAACATCTGGGGTGACGGCAGCACTTATAAAGGCAACGATATCGAGCGCTTCTATCGTTACGGCCTGCTGACCAACGCTGAGCTGAAAATTTACAAACCGTGGCTGGATAGTGACTTTATCGATGAGCTCGGCGGACGTCAGGAAATGTCCGAGTTTATGATTGCCTGCGGCTTTGACTACAAAATGTCCGTCGAGAAAGCCTACTCTACTGACTCCAACATGCTGGGCGCAACCCACGAAGCGAAGGACCTGGAATTCCTTAACTCCAGCGTCAAAATCGTCAACCCGATCATGGGGGTTAAGTTCTGGGATGAGAGCGTTAAGATCCCGGCGGAAGAAGTGACCATTCGCTTTGAGCAGGGTCATCCGGTCGCGCTCAACGGCCAAACCTTCAGCGATGATGTGGAACTGATGCTGGAAGCAAACCGCATCGGCGGTCGTCACGGGCTGGGCATGAGTGACCAGATTGAAAACCGCATTATCGAAGCAAAAAGCCGCGGCATCTATGAAGCACCTGGGATGGCGCTGCTGCATATTGCCTATGAGCGTCTGCTGACCGGTATCCATAACGAAGATACCATTGAGCAGTACCATGCCCACGGTCGTCAGCTGGGTCGTCTGCTGTACCAGGGACGCTGGTTTGATTCTCAGGCGCTGATGCTGCGTGACGCGCTGCAACGTTGGGTGGCGAGCGCGATTACCGGTGAGGTCACGCTGGAGCTGCGTCGCGGTAATGATTACTCCATTCTGAACACCGTCTCCGACAACCTGACCTATAAAGCAGAACGTCTGACGATGGAAAAAGGCGACTCCATGTTCTCCGCAGAGGACCGTATTGGCCAGCTGACCATGCGCAATCTGGATATTACCGATACCCGCGATAAGCTGTTCGGTTACGCGCAATCCGGCCTGCTCAGCGCCTCTTCAACTACCGGTCTTCCGCAGGTTGAGAATCTGGAAAATAGAGACAAATAATCTAACTTCATCTCCTCTTTCAGCCGACGCTAATCCGTCGGCTTTTTTCTTTCCCCAGAATTGCGCCATAAAACCTGGGGCCCATAATTTTACCGGCCGCAGTATCTAATAATCATTGCCTATGTCAGACCACCGCGGGAGATTGATCGCCTGCTGGCGACGCTTGAACCTTACGCTACCAAACGGACGGCCTTCAGTACCTTATCGATCTCTTCATTAACCCGGCAACGGTTAACAGCCTGCAATGCTGCATGGCGTTACCCACCTCTTATAAATAGATGAGCGCGACTTTAGCGACCTGGATGGGATCAAGGCCAGCGGAGAGTTATTTATAAATAAACAGCCGTCGATTTAAGGCAAAAAAAAAGACGCTTTTCAGCGTCTTTTTTTTGGAATATTGGTACCGAGGATGGGACTCGAACCCACAAGCCCGTTAGGGCACTACCACCTCAAGGTAGCGTGTCTACCAATTCCACCACCTCGGTACAGATACTACTTATCAGTGCGGGATATCGCTGCTCGGCTGCGCCGGCGCTGCTGGCTGAGTCTGCTCGGATTTCGGCGCGCTCAGATTATCCCACTCACTTCCTTTACTGGTCTTGTTGCTGTTGATATTGCCCAGCACCAAACTAATGATGAAGAACAACGCAGCCAGAATACCGGTCATGCGGGTCATGAAGTTACCAGAACCGCTGGAACCGAACAACGTGCCGGAAGCGCCTGCTCCGAACGAGGCTCCCATATCAGCGCCTTTACCTTGCTGCAGCATGATCAGACCAACAAGGCCAATCGCCACAATAAGGAAAACAACTAAAAGAGCTTCTTGCATAATCAACCTGTTCCTTGCGGATTCGCCGCATACCAATTGCTTCGACCAATAAAGCGGGACGCATTAACGTTTCCCACTGAAGCGGGTGTGAATACTAACCAAAGCGAATGACCTTCGCAAGGGCAATTTCGACGCATTGTATCAACTGCAGAAAAAAACAGCAAAAAACCGTTTATTGGCAATTAAAAAAGCGGCAAGCGCCGCCTTTTTAATCACTTAGCGCCACAAGCTATGCGTTTTTAACCGCATCAGCGATGCGGTGAGCGAATTCGTGCACCTGCTCTTCGTGCTCGCCTTCAACCATCACGCGAATCAACGGCTCGGTGCCGGATTTACGTAGCAGCACCCGGCCGCGTTTACCCAACGCCGCCTCAACCTCTGCGGTGACCGCTTTTACGTTCTCATGCTCAAGCGGATTGCTGCTGCTATCGGTAAAGCGCACGTTGACCAGAATCTGCGGGAACATCTTCACGCCGCTACACAGATCGTGCAGGCTCATATGGTTACGTACCATAGCGGCAACGACCTGCAGGCTTGCAACAATGCCGTCGCCGGTCGTCGTCTTATCCAGCAGGATAACGTGGCCGGAGTTTTCGGCGCCAATACGCCAGCCTTTCTCCTGCATTTTCTCCAGCACATAGCGGTCGCCCACTTTTGCGCGAGCAAACGGGATGCCCAGCTGTTTGAGCGCCAGCTCCAGTCCCATATTACTCATTAGCGTGCCCACGGCGCCGCCGCGCAGCTGGCCCTGACGCAGGCCTTCGCGGGCAATGATGTAGAGAATCTGGTCGCCATCGACCTTATTGCCTTCATGGTCGACCATAATGACGCGGTCGCCATCGCCGTCGTAGGCAATGCCCAAATCGGCCTTTTCCGCCAGCACCCGAGCCTGTAGGGCCCGAACATCGGTGGCTCCGACCTCTTCGTTGATATTAAGGCCGTTGGGCTCACAGCCCATGGCAATAACCTGTGCCCCGAGCTCGCGGAAGACGTTAGGCGCAATGTGGTAGGTCGCGCCGTGGGCGCAGTCGACAACCACCTTCAGCTCGTTCAGGCTCAGCTCATTCGGGAAAGTGCCTTTGCAGAACTCGATGTAGCGGCCGGCAGCATCGACAATCCGGCTGGCTTTGCCTAGTTCAGCGGAATCGACGCAGGTCAGCTCTTTCTCCATCTCGGCTTCAATCGCTTCTTCGACGTTATCCGGCAGCTTAGTGCCTTCAATAGAAAAGAACTTGATACCGTTATCGTAGAAAGGGTTATGCGACGCTGAAATGACGATCCCGGCCTCCGCGCGGAAAGCACGGGTCAGATAAGCCACCGCCGGCGTTGGCATTGGGCCAGTGAATGAGGCGGAGAGACCGGCTGCGGCCAGGCCTGCTTCGAGGGCCGACTCCAGCATATAGCCAGAGATGCGGGTATCTTTACCGATAATGATTTTACGCGAACCGTGACGCGCGAGAACTTTTCCTGCAGCCCAGCCCAGTTTAAGCACAAATTCCGGCGTAATTGGCGCATCGCCAACGCGGCCACGGATACCATCGGTGCCAAAATACTTACGGTTACTCATAACGTTTATTTTCCTTTGTGGCCAGTGTGGCTTCCACCACGCGCAGCGCTTCTACCGTTTCTTTGACGTCATGGACGCGAACTATCTGCGCGCCCTGCATCGCCGCAATTACTGCGCAAGCCAGGCTACCGCTGAGGCGCTCCGTCGGCCCAACGTTCAGTAACTGGCCGACCATCGACTTACGCGACATGCCTACCAACAGCGGGAGACCAAAATGATGGAACTCACCGAGTCGAGCAAGCAGCTCATAATTATGGGAAAGATTTTTACCGAAACCGAATCCTGGGTCGAGCAACAATTTATCTTTTGCGATCCCAGCCCGCTCGCAGCGCACGATATGCTCCGTGAAAAAACGCGTCACATCGGCGAAGACGTCTTCATACTTCGGCGCAGCCTGCATGGTTTTCGGCTGCCCCTGCATATGCATCAGACACACCGGTAGCCCGGTCTCTGCCGCCGCCTCCAGCGCGCCTGGCTCCGTTAACGAACGGATATCGTTGATGATATGCGCCCCTACCCGTGCGGCCTCACGGATCACTTCAGGCTTCGACGTATCGACCGAAATCCACACCTCAAAACGCTGAGCAATGGCTTCCACAACCGGGATCACTCGCGCCAGCTCTTCCTCAACGCTGACATCCAGAGCTCCCGGACGCGTCGATTCGCCGCCGATATCAATGATAGTCGCGCCGGCATTAATCATCAGATTGGCGTGCTTCACCGCGTCTACCAGCGAATTGTGCGTCCCGCCGTCGGAGAAGGAGTCTGGCGTAACGTTAAGGATACCCATCACGTGCGGGTGGGTGAGATCGAGGGTTGAGCCCTGGGCTACAAGTTTCATCACGAGATCCCTGAATCAGGAGAGATTAATAAAAAGAAAAACCCCAGAGCGGACGCCCCAGGGTTTAGATATGCACAACCACATCAACAGCGGCTAACTTATTTGTCGCCTAACTGCTCTGACATCGTGTTACCCGGGTTTGGCGTACGCGGTTCGTCGACCGGACGCGGCGCACTCGGGGTGCCGTTATTGCCAGAATTGTTGGTGCCAGGATCTTCCCAACCAGCCGGCGGACGAACGTCACGACGTGCCATCAGGTCATCAATCTGCGGTGCATCGATGGTCTCATATTTCATGAGCGCATCTTTCATCGAATGCAGAATATCCAGATTGTCATTGAGGATCTGACGGGCGCGGTTGTAGTTACGCTCAACCAGTGATTTCACTTCCTGGTCGATGATACGCGCGGTCTCATCGGACATATGCTTCGCTTTCGCTACGCTACGTCCCAGGAATACTTCACCCTCTTCTTCCGCATACAGCAGCGGACCGAGTTTGTCGGAGAAGCCCCACTGAGTCACCATGTTACGTGCCAGGTTGGTCGCGACTTTGATGTCGTTCGACGCGCCGGTAGAAACATGCTCTACGCCGTAGATAATCTCTTCTGCCAGACGGCCGCCGTACAGGGTCGAAATCTGGCTTTCCAGCTTCTGACGGCTGGCGCTGATTGCATCGCCTTCCGGCAGGAAGAACGTGACGCCCAGCGCGCGGCCGCGCGGAATAATAGTGACCTTATGCACCGGATCGTGTTCCGGCACCAGGCGACCGATAATCGCATGGCCTGCTTCGTGGTAAGCGGTCGACTCTTTCTGCGCTTCCGTCATCACCATGGAGCGACGTTCCGCACCCATCATGATTTTGTCTTTTGCCTTTTCGAACTCAACCATCGATACCACACGCTTGTTGCCACGGGCAGCAAACAGAGCGGCTTCGTTCACCAGGTTCGCCAGGTCAGCACCAGAGAAGCCCGGGGTACCACGCGCGATGATTGCCGCATCGATATCAGGCGACAGCGGAACGCGACGCATATGAACTTTCAGGATCTGCTCACGGCCGCGGACATCCGGCAGACCAACGACAACCTGACGGTCGAAGCGGCCCGGACGCAGCAGCGCAGGGTCCAGAACGTCCGGACGGTTTGTTGCGGCGATAACGATAATACCTTCGTTACCTTCGAAACCATCCATCTCAACCAGCATCTGGTTCAGCGTCTGCTCACGCTCATCGTGACCACCGCCCAGACCAGCGCCACGCTGGCGACCGACGGCGTCGATTTCATCGATGAAGATAATGCACGGAGCCGCTTTCTTAGCCTGTTCAAACATGTCGCGCACGCGAGATGCGCCAACACCGACAAACATTTCTACGAAGTCAGAACCGGAAATTGTAAAGAACGGCACTTTCGCTTCACCGGCGATCGCTTTCGCCAGCAGCGTTTTACCCGTACCCGGAGGGCCGACCATCAGGACGCCTTTCGGGATTTTACCGCCCAGCTTCTGGAAACGGCTCGGCTCACGCAGATACTCCACCAGTTCGGCCACTTCATCTTTCGCTTCATCGCAGCCCGCGACATCAGCAAAAGTGGTTTTGATCTGGTCTTCCGTCAGCATACGGGCTTTGCTTTTGCCGAAGGACATCGCGCCCTTTCCGCCGCCGCCCTGCATTTGCCGCATAAAGAAGATCCAGACGCCGATCAGCAACAGCATCGGGAACCAGGAAATAAAGATGGAAGCCAGCAGGCTCGGCTCTTCCGGCGGTTCGCCAACCACTTTGACGTTTTTCGTCAACAGGTTATCGAGCAGCTTCGGATCGTTAACCGGAATGTAAGTCGTGTAACGGTTACTATCTTTCTTGGTAACGTTGATCTCACGTCCGTTGATACGCGCTTCGCGAACCTGGTCCTGATTGACCTCTTGCAGGAAGGTAGAATAATCCACCTTACGGCCATTAGACTCGCTGGGCCCAAAGCTCTGGAATACTGACATCAGCACGACGGCAATGACCAGCCAGAGTATTAGGTTTTTCGCCATGTCACTCAAGGGATTAACCTCTTATTACAACTGTGTTAAAAACAGCGTCAGGATACTCTATATCCAGTTTCTTTCAAACTTTCGTTTGAAATCTACCGGTTATGGTTTTCGCCCGGTCGCTACAATGTACACTTCACGCGAACGAGCACGGGAAGAGTCCGGCTTACGAACTTTGACCTTCGTAAACAGGGAGCGAATTTCTCTTAGATACTCATCGAAGCCTTCGCCCTGGAACACCTTAACTACAAAACTACCACCTGGCGCTAATACATCACGAGCCATTCCAAGCGCCAGTTCCACCAAATACATGGCCCGGGGGATATCCACCGCCGGTGTTCCGCACATGTTTGGCGCCATATCGGACATGACAACTTGTACTTTACTGTCACCTACGCGCTCAAGTAACGCTTTCAGGACTAATTCATCACGAAAGTCGCCCTGAAGGAAGTCCACACCAACGATTGGATCCATCGGTAAAAGATCGCAAGCGATGATGCGGCCGCTGTTTCCGATCTGCGTGACCGCATATTGCGACCAGCCTCCGGGTGCAGCACCGAGGTCAACAATCGTCATCCCCGGCTTAAAAATCTTGTCACTCTGCTGTATTTCATCAAGTTTAAACCAGGCTCGGGAACGTAACCCCTTTTTCTGTGCCTGGAGAACATATTTATCGCTAAAGTGTTCCTGAAGCCAGCGGCTGGAACTGGCAGAACGCTTTTTACCTGTCATTTAACATTCCCATTTCGGGTTCATCATACTTTGCGACGTAAAAATCGACACTGTAGTTTGGCGATATATGGGAGATGGCGGTAGAATGAACCGTTTTCAATCCCAACGTAAGCAAAAAAATACGATGAATCTGAGTACTAAACAAAAACAGCACCTGAAAGGTCTGGCACATCCGCTCAAGCCGGTAGTTATGCTTGGCAATAATGGTTTGACCGAAGGGGTACTGGCCGAGATCGAACAAGCGTTAGAGCACCATGAGCTCATCAAGGTGAAAATTGCCTCGGAAGACCGCGAGACTAAAACCCTGATCGTGGAAGCTATCGTACGCGAAACCGGCGCCTGTAACGTACAGGTCATCGGTAAAACGCTGGTCCTGTACCGCCCATCTAAAGAGCGTAAAATCTCGCTGCCACGCTAAGAATATCCTGAATCTCGACACAACATTGTGTAAAACGAGGGATTTCTGCAGGTAGACGAGCAAAATGCCATGCTCTGGACGTTGATAAAAGGCCGCTATGCGGCCTTTTTCCTTTCTTTACAATCCATCAACAGCGTAGCGGGAAATGCGAATTAAAGGTACTCAACCTTGATAATTTCGTATTCGACCTCGCCACCTGGCGTGCGGATTGTCACAACATCATCCTGCTCTTTACCGATCAGCCCGCGAGCGATCGGGGAGTTCACGGAGATAAGATTCTGCTTAAAATCAGCTTCGTCGTCGCCTACGATGCGATAAATCTGTTCTTCGTCGGTATCAAGGTTCAGAACGTTCACCGTCGAACCAAAAATCACGCGGCCGTTATTCGGCATTTTGGTGATATCGATAACCTGCGCATTGGACAGCTTGGCCTCAATATCTTTGATACGTCCTTCACAGAAACCCTGCTGTTCGCGGGCCGCATGGTACTCAGCGTTCTCTTTGAGATCGCCATGTTCGCGGGCATCGGCGATGGCTGCAATGATTTCAGGGCGACGAACGGATTTCAGAAAATCCAGCTCTTCGCGCAGTTTTTCAGCGCCACGTAAGGTCATCGGAATAGCTTGCATTTGTTATACCTCTTTATCATTCCTTCATGGAACGGATATCCCCGTTCCGCAACCTGCCAGGCAAAAAGCAGGACAGGAGCAAAAAGAAAACCAACCCGGGAAACATTCCCCAGGTCAGCAGCAATTTTCAATTTGATACGTATTTTACCCTGAAGTTCACTATGGGTCATCGTTTACTTTACAGGGTGTTGCACCGTAGTATGACGGCTCGGTTTCAGGTTGTTAGCGCGAGATTATGCGATTTTCCAGATTTATCATCGGATTGACTGCCGGCATTGCGTTTAGCGCTCAGGCGGCGAACATTGACGAGTACATCAACCAGCTTCCTGCGGGTGCTAACCTCGCCTTTATGGCGCAAAAGGTTGGCTCCCCGACGCCGGAGATAGACTTTCACAGCCAGCAAATGGCGCTACCGGCTAGTACTCAGAAGGTGATCACCGCCCTGGCTGCCCTTCTCCAGCTGGGGCCAGACTTCCGTTTCACCACCACCCTGGAAACCAAAGGCAGTCTCGACGGCGGCGTGCTGAAAGGTGACCTGATTGCCCGGTTTGGCGGCGATCCTACGCTCAGGCGTCAGGATATTCGCAATATGGTGGCCACGCTCAAAAAGGCCGGCGTCCAGCGGATCGAAGGGAACGTCCTGATCGATACCTCGGTCTTCGCCAGCCATGACAAAGCGCCGGGCTGGCCGTGGAACGATATGACGCAGTGCTTTAGCGCCCCGCCGGCGGCTGCGATCGTCGATCGCAACTGTTTCTCGATCTCGCTGTACAGCGCGCAGAAACCCGGCGACCTGGCATTTATTCGCGTCGCCTCGTATTACCCGGTCACCATGTTCAGCCAGGTCCGCACGCTGGCCCGCGGCTCTGCGGAAGCCCAGTACTGCGAGCTCGACGTGGTTCCCGGCGATCTTAACCGCTACACCCTGACCGGCTGTCTGCCGCAGCGTAGCGAGCCGCTGCCGCTAGCCTTCGCCATTCAGGACGGCGCCAGCTATGCCGGCGTAATTCTTAAGTCTGAACTGACCCAGGCCGGCATCACCTACAGCGGCACCCTGCTACGCCAAACCCTGGCCAACGATCCCGGTACCGTGCTGGCGACCACCCAGTCGGCTCCGCTGCACGATCTCCTGCGCATCATGCTGAAAAAATCAGACAACATGATTGCCGATACCGTATTCCGCACCATTGGTCACGCGCGTCTCGGCGTGCCGGGCACCTGGCGCGCGGGTTCCGATGCGGTACGCCAAATCCTGCGCCAGCAGGCCGGCGTCGATTTGGGCAATACGATTATTGCCGACGGTTCCGGCCTGTCGCGCCATAACCTGATTGCCCCCGCCACGATGATGCAGGTGCTGCAATATATTGCCCAGCACGATAATGAACTCAACTTCATCTCGATGCTTCCGCTCGCCGGTCATGACGGGTCGCTGCAGTACCGTGCCGGCCTGCATCAGGCGGGCGTTGATGGTAAAGTTTCCGCGAAGACCGGTTCCCTGCAGGGGGTCTATAATCTGGCGGGCTTCATCACCGGCGCCAGCGGGCAGAAAATCGCCTTCGTGCAGTACCTGTCAGGCTATGCGGTACCGCCAGCCGATCAGCGCAATCGTCGAATTCCGCTGGTGCGCTTCGAGAGCCGGCTGTATAAGGATTTGTACCAAAACAACTAATACAAAAGGGCCGCATCAGATGCGGCCCTTTTCGTTCTATCCGGCGATGTTTCCCGCTTAGCATTACGTCGCGGGGAACGGATGCAAACCAGAATTAACGCTTGTAGATGAACTCAACGCCTTCTTCGTCGTCTTCGTCCCAGTCGTCATCCCAGTCTTCGTCATCTTCCACTTCGATCTCAGCGCTTTCGAGCTGCTCGCGATGGTAGTCATCCCACATAAACTCGACTTTTTCAGCCGGCTTATCTTCCTGCGCATGCACGATTGGGTTTTCGATGATAAAGGTCATCACATCCCAGCACAGGTCTTTCACGCCCTGCTGGCTCGCCGCAGAAATCAGGTAGAACTTCTCTTCCCAACCCAGCGCCTCGGCAATGGCTTTCGCCTTCGCTTCGGCTTCCGCTTTATCCATCAGGTCGATCTTGTTGAAGACCAGCCAGCGTGGTTTCGACGCCAGATCTTCGCTGTATTTTTCCAGCTCACCGATGATAATGCGCGCATTCTCTACCGGATCGGAACCGTCGATCGGCTCAATATCGATGAGATGCAGCAGCACGCGGCAGCGCTCAAGGTGCTTGAGGAAGCGAATACCAAGGCCTGCGCCTTCAGCAGCGCCCTCAATCAGCCCAGGGATATCCGCCACGACGAAGCTCTTCTCGTTATCCATACGCACAACGCCGAGACTAGGTACCAGCGTGGTAAACGGATAATCCGCGACTTTCGGCTTCGCCGCAGAAACGGCGCGAATGAAGGTGGATTTACCGGCATTCGGCATCCCCAGCATCCCAACGTCTGCCAGCAGCATCAGCTCAAGCTGCAGGTCGCGCTTATCGCCCGGCGTACCCATCGTCTTCTGACGCGGGGTACGGTTGACGGACGATTTAAAGCGGGTGTTACCCAGGCCGTGCCAGCCGCCTTTAGCGACCATCAGACGCTGACCGTGTTTGGTCATATCGCCCATGGTCTCGCCGGTCCCCTGATCGATAACACGGGTCCCTACGGGCACCTTAACCGATACGTCTTTACCACGCTTACCGGTACAGTCACGGCTTTGCCCGTTCTGCCCACGTTCAGCGCGGAAAGCTTTCTCAAAACGGTAGTCGATCAGGGTGTTGAGGTTCTCGTCCGCTTCCAGCCAAACGTCGCCGCCATCACCGCCGTCACCGCCGTCCGGGCCGCCTCTCGGGATATATTTTTCACGGCGGAAGCTCACGCAACCATTGCCGCCATCACCTGCTACGACCAGGATCGTTGCTTCATCAACAAACTTCATTTTACTCTCCGTAAATCATTCGCCTGAGCGGGGGACAAATATCCTTCATACTTCAAGCTGCACGCGCGTTGGCGGAGCTCGCTCACTCCAGAGACATAGCTATCTATGTTCCCGGGAATTCGCTCTCTTGCCGCCTTCCTGCAACCCGAATTATTTTGGATATACTACCGCTTCATTTTTACGCCAGCGTCCCCAAAGACGATGACCAATGGCGGAAAACATCGCGCCCGCAACCACGACAAACGCACCGAGATAACCCAACAGGTTTAACATCGGTTTGACGAAGAAATCGGGCCAGGCCATTGATAATAAATCTGAAAATAACAGCGTAAACAGCGGAGTTAGCGTAATTAATGCGCTCACCTGCGCTGCCTGCCAACGCGCCATCGCTTCCGCGAGTGCGCCATAACCTACCAGCGTGTTCAAACCACAAAAGATCAGGCACGCCAGCTGCCAGTCGCTTAGCTGGGATATCACGCCCGGCTTTGCCAGCGGCAATAATGCGATAGTACATAAAGTGTACAGCAAAAACAGGATTTGCTGTGATGCCAGACGACGCAATAACACCTTTTGCGCGACGCCATAGCTCACCCACACCGTCGCTGCAGCCACGCCAAAAATCACACCCCAGGTGTAATCCGTCAGGCGGGTAAAAATCTCGATCAGGCTGGTGTTGAAGAACATCACCAGCCCGCAGAGCAGCATTATCGCGCCGATAACCTGCGTCCCGCGCATCTTCTCCTTGAGGATAAAGACGCTGGCGACCATCATGCCAACCGGGGACAGCTGACCAATCACCTGCGAGGCCGTCGGGCTTAAATATTGCAAGGACGAGCTGAACAGAATGAAGTTACCGAACAGGCCGCCCGTCGCGATAGCCAGTAAAATTAGCCAGCGAGGTTTACGGAAAATACGCAGCGGCGGCAGCTTACCTTTAACCGCCAGGATCAACCCGAGGCCAATACTCGCCATTAAAAAGCGATAGAACACCACCGTTGGCGGTTCCATCACTTCCAGAACCTGCTTCATTGCGATGGGCAGCGCACCCCAGCACATTGCGGTGGTGAGCGCCAAAACAATACCTATGCCGGCCTGCTGCTTCATGCCCGTTTTACCTGCGGAAAATTTTCCGGACTTCTAATGTAAAAAGCCCCGCAACACGTTGCGGGGCTTTAATCCGTTACCGGACCTCGAAAACCTTACTCAGCAACGATGCTGATATATTTACGGTTGTTCGGGCCTTTAACTTCAAATTTCACTTTACCGTCTGCTTTAGCAAACAGAGTGTGGTCACGACCGCAACCTACGTTGTTACCAGCGTGGAATTTAGTGCCACGTTGACGAACGATGATGCTACCCGCCAGAACGGTTTCGCCACCGAAACGCTTAACGCCCAGGCGTTTAGCTTCTGAGTCGCGACCGTTACGAGTTGAGCCGCCAGCCTTTTTATGTGCCATTTAAATCTCTCCTCAGGTCTTAGGCGCTGATGCCAGTAATTTTCACATCAGTGAACCACTGACGATGGCCCTGCTGCTTACGGTAGTGTTTACGACGACGAAACTTAACGATTTTAACTTTCTCGCCACGACCATGAGCAACAACTTCAGCTTTGATTACGCCGCCCTCAACGAAAGGAACGCCGATCTTGATTTCTTCACCGTTTGCGACCATCAGCACTTCAGCGAACTCAACAGCTTCGCCAGTTGCGATGTCCAGCTTTTCCAGGCGAATGGTCTGACCTTCGCTTACTCGGTGTTGTTTACCACCACTTTGGAAAACCGCGTACATATAAAACTCCGCTTCCGCGCACCTCTTAATGTGATTTAGAGTGCGCTATAAATATTCACAATAGGGCGCGAATATTACGCAAAAGGCGAGCCTTTGACAAGAGCGATCGTCGCTCAACGCAGAAAAAAAACACAACTTTCACGCTAACGTTTATCTATGCCATTTTTTCAGTACAATCGTATCTTCTTTTAATTCTATCTTAATCCTGCTGTGAACCCACCTGGATTCGCGGTTACAGGACATGTGGCCCGGCTTTTGCGATGAATTTAGAAAAAATCAATGAGTTAACCGCGCAAGATATGGCGGGTGTCAATGCGACAATCCTTGAGCAACTCGACTCAGATGTTCAGCTTATCAATCAGTTAGGCTATTACATCGTCAGCGGAGGCGGTAAACGTATTCGTCCGATGATTGCGGTCCTCGCGGCGCGCGCCGTCGGTTACCAGGGGAATGCGCACGTCACCATTGCCGCGCTGATCGAATTTATCCATACCGCGACCCTGCTTCATGATGATGTTGTTGATGAGTCGGATATGCGTCGTGGCAAAGCCACGGCCAATGCGGCTTTTGGCAATGCAGCCAGCGTGCTGGTTGGTGATTTTATCTATACCCGCTCTTTCCAGATGATGACCAGCCTCGGTTCGCTGAAGGTGCTGGAAGTTATGTCGAAAGCCGTTAACGTGATTGCCGAAGGTGAAGTCCTGCAGCTGATGAACGTTAACGACCCGGACATCACGGAAGAAAACTACATGCGGGTGATTTACAGCAAAACAGCCCGACTGTTCGAAGCGGCCGCACAATGTTCCGGGATTCTCGCCGGCTGTACCGAGGAACAGGAGCGGGCATTACAGGATTACGGCCGCTATTTGGGCACCGCTTTCCAGCTGATCGATGATTTGCTGGACTATAGCTCCGACGGCGAACGTCTTGGTAAAAACGTGGGCGATGACCTGAACGAAGGTAAACCTACGCTACCGCTGCTGCATGCGATGCGTCATGGCACCCCAGAGCAGTCCGCAATGATTCGAGGCGCAATCGAACAGGGTAACGGACGTCACCTGCTGGCGGCAGTCCTCGAGGCAATGGCAGCCTGCGGTTCGCTGGAATGGACGCAAAAACGCGCGGAGGAAGAAGCCGATAAGGCGATTGTCGCGCTTCAGGTTTTACCCGACTCGCCGTGGCGCGAAGCGCTCATCGGCCTTGCGCACATCGCCGTGCAGCGCGATCGTTAACGACCCTTTCGCCCTTCCCGCGCCCGGCGCGGGAAAGTTCCAAAAAAAACCTTCCCCGCTAAACCCCGCCTTTAACCTTGATGAATTCTGAATATTCGATCCATTTACTGGAACTTGTTAGAACTTTAATAAACCAGGGGTATAGTTATTCAGTCGTCCGCTTGGGGCGATCTGGAACCTTATCAGCAGGAGAATTTATGGATAAGTTCATCGATTGGCACCCGGCCGATATTATCGCCGGATTACGCAAAAAAGGAACGTCGCTGGCGGCGGAATCACGACGCAACGGATTGAGCTCCTCTACCCTGGCCAATGCACTAACCCGGCCGTGGCCCAAAGGCGAACTGATTATTGCTAATGCGCTGGAAACCACACCCTGGGCTATTTGGCCGTCACGCTACCACGACCCGATTACCCATCAGTTTATCGACAGAACGCAGATGATACGCCAAAAGAAAAGTGAGAAGTGAGTCGAGGTAATAGAGGGTACTACAGCCCCCGGACAGACGTCAGAGGGCTGCTACAACAGATTTACTCGCCTTTTACGCGTTCGATATTCGCGCCCAGCGCCTGCAGCTTATCTTCAATACGCTCGTATCCACGATCGATGTGATAAATACGATCGACAATCGTGGTGCCTTCTGCAATACAACCCGCCAGCACCAGGCTTGCCGATGCACGCAGGTCGGTTGCCATGACCTGAGCGCCGGAGAGCTGGGCCACGCCGTGGCAGATCGCCGTATTGCTTTCGATTTCCGCGTGCGCGCCCATACGGATCAGCTCCGGAATGTGCATAAAGCGGTTTTCGAAAATGGTTTCGGTAATCACGCCGGTGCCTTCCGCCACCAGGTTTAGCAGCGTAAACTGCGCCTGCATGTCGGTCGGGAATCCCGGGTGCGGCGCGGTGCGTACGTTGACGGCTTTAGGACGATTGCCGTGCATATCAAGGCTAATCCAGTCTTCGCCGGTCTCAATATCGGCACCCGCATCGCGCAGCTTGGCCAGTACGACGTCGAGGGTATCAGGCTGCGCATTGCGGCAGACGATTTTACCGCCGGAGATTGCCGCAGCGACCAGGAAGGTCCCGGTTTCGATACGGTCCGGCAGCACGCGATATACGCCGCCGCCCAGACGCTCTACGCCTTCAATGGTAATACGGTCAGAACCCTGGCCCTTAATTTTCGCACCCAGCGCAACGAGGAAGTTGGCCGTATCGACGATTTCCGGCTCACGCGCGGCGTTTTCGATGATGGTTGTGCCTTCAGCCAGCGTCGCGGCGCTCATAATGGTGACGGTCGCGCCAACGCTGACCTTATCCATAACGATATGCGCGCCCTTGAGACGTCCATTGACCGATGCCTTGACGTAGCCCTCTTCCAGCTTGATCTCGGCACCCAGCTGCTCCAGGCCGGTAATATGCAGGTCAACCGGACGGGCGCCGATCGCACAGCCGCCCGGTAGCGAAACCTGGCCTTGGCCAAAACGCGCCACCAGCGGCCCCAGCGCCCAGATAGAGGCACGCATGGTTTTGACTAAATCGTACGGAGCACAGAAGACGTCAACCGGGCCCGCATCAATCCATACGGAACCGTTACGCTCAACTTTGGCACCTAGCTGGCTCAGCAGTTTCATCGTGGTATCGATGTCTTTCAGCTTCGGTACATTCTGGATTTCAATCGGCTCGTCTGCCAGCAGTGCGGCAAAGAGGATCGGCAGAGCTGCGTTTTTCGCACCGGAGATGGTGACTTCGCCCTGGAGACGAGTCGGACCCTGAACACGGAATTTATCCATTGATTCTGTTCTCTGTTAAGAATTCATATACGCTGCAGGGAGCATCCCTACAGCTTAAAAGCCATTTAGTTTGCGATCGCGGGCCCATTCCTGCGGGGTATACGCCTTGATCGACAGAGCATGGATGCGGTTGTCGGCAATATATTCCATCAGCGGGGCGTAGATAGTCTGCTGCTTCTTCACCCGGCTCATGCCGTCGAACAGCTCGCCCACAGCAATAACCTGAAAGTGACTGCCATCGCCAGAGACGTGGACTTCCTGGAGGGAGAGTGCGTTCATCAGCACGGTCTGAATTTCATGATTTTCCATGGGTTCAAATTTTATCTGGTAGTGAAAATAGCCCAACATCTTAGAGGAAAGTGACGCGGTCTTAAACAAGCAAAAAGCCCCATCGAAAATATTGATGAGGCTTTGCGGATAGCGTCAGCAGTAACACTCTGAAAAACTATGGGATCATATCGGCAGGAAGGTTGTAAAGACCGACCAGCGTTTGCAAATTATCGCTCTTGCCGATCAGCCGCGCCTCCCTGCCCTGACGACGAATCAGCGCCACGAAATGCACCAGCAGCGCAAGGCCGGCGGTATCGACCCGGGTTACCGCGCTCAGGTCGATAGCCGATACGCCTTCAGTCGCCTGCGCACGGTCGTCCCAGAGCGGGACCAGCAGATCCTGGTCCAGCTCCCCCTGCAGCGCCAGGCAGTCGCCGCGGCGAGTCCAGCTCAGCTGCCCGGTCATTATTTTTTCTGTTCCAGCGTAATCGGCTGCGCGGAGATCGATTTCAGCTGCGCGGTCAGGCCATCAACGCCTTTAGTACGCAGCAGATCGCTCCACTCGTTCTGCTTGGTGGTGATCATGCTCACCCCCTCAGCAATCATGTCGTAAGCCTGCCAGTTGCCGGTCTGGGTGTTTTTACGCCACTGGAAGTCCAGGCGCACCGGCGGACGGCCGTTAGGATCGAGGATCGTCACGCGGATAGGGACGATGGTCGCATCGCCCAGCGCCTGTTCCGGCGCGATTTGATAGGTCTGACCGTGATACATCGCCAGCGCCTGACCGTATGCCTGCTTCAGATATTCGCGGAAGGCGGTAAAGTAGGCCTCACGCTGCGCCGGGGTCGCATCTTTGTAATAACGGCCCAGCACCAGCGCGCCAGCGTACTTCACCTGCACATACGGCATCAGCTCCTGGTCGACGATCTCGCGCAGATAGTTCGGGTTAGCCTGAATCTTCGGCTGCTCGTTTTTCAGGCGGTCGAAGGTTTTCTGCGCGGCTTCATCCATCAGCTTGTACGGATTGGACTGATCCGCTGCGGTCGCAGCAGTCAATGGCGCAATCGCCAGCATGGCGATCATCAGTAAGCGTTTAAACATATCGGGTCTCTCCTGAAATTAGTGCGTCGTGGCGGCAGGCTGCGCTGCGTCAGTATGACTTTCCTGGGCCATCGGATCATCGCCAGAATTCTTATTGTCGCTGCCTTTACTGTTGTAAAGGAACTGGCCAATCAGATCTTCCAGAACCATGGCCGATTTCGTGTCCTGAATCGTCCCGCCGTCTTTAAGGATAGATGTCCCCAGCTCCGGGTCTTCAAAACCCATGTTCAGAGCCAGGTACTGCTCGCCCAGCAGGCCCGAAGTACGAATGGCCAGCGAACTGGAGTCAGGAATATGGTTGTAGCTCTCATCGATATCGATGGCCACCCGCGGCAGATAGGTTTTTGTATCGAGCGTGATATCCGCCACCCGGCCCACGACCACGCCGCCAATGCGTACCGGCGACCGCGCCTTCAGGCCACCGATATTGTCGAACGTCGCGTAAAGACGATACGTCGGCTCGGTCCGCAGAGAGGTCACGTTCGCTGCTTTCAGGCATACAAACAGCGCCGCCAGCAGCGCCACCAGTAAAAATACGCCTACCCAGATTTCACTTTTTTTCGTTTGCATGAACTCAATTCCCAAACATCAGCGCAGTCAGCACAAAATCCAGCCCCAGAACCGCCAGCGACGAATGCACCACGGTGCGCGTCGTTGCCCGGCTAATCCCTGCGGAAGTGGGGATAGCATCATAACCGTTAAATAACGCTACCCATGTCACCGTAATGGCGAAAACCAGACTCTTAATCAGGCAGTTAACCAGATCCATTCGCCAGTCGACGGCATTTTGCATCGCGGTCCAGAAGAACCCGCTGTCGATACCTTTCCAGTTAACGCCAACCAGCGAACCGCCCCAGATCCCCACCGCGACAAAAATAACCGTCAGCAGCGGCAGTGAGATCACCCCGGCCCAGAAGCGCGGCGATATTACGCGACGCAGCGGATCGACGGCCATCATCTCCATGCTTGAGAGCTGTTCGGTCGCGCGCATCAGCCCTATTTCGGCGGTCAGCGCCGAGCCGGCACGCCCGGCGAACAGCAGCGCGGCAACCACCGGCCCCAGCTCGCGCAGCAGAGAGAGCGCCACCAGCATACCAAGACTGGTTTCCGCGCTGTAGGTGGTCAACACCAGATAGCCCTGCAGGCCCAGCACCATGCCGATGAACAGCCCCGACACGATGATGATCAGCATCGACAGCACGCCAACGTTGTACAGCTGGCGCACCAGCAGCGGCGCGTGCTTACGAAACTCCGGCTTGCCCACTACGGCGTTGAAAAGCATTAATCCGGCACGCCCAAAAGCCGCGGTGGTTTTAATCCCCCGATGCCCGAGCGATGCCAGCATATTTAGCAGCATCAGTCGTTTAACTCCCTATGCCTAATAAATCATGCTGATAGTCGCCTGCCGGATAGCGGAACGGCACCGGGCCGTCGGCGATACCATCAATAAACTGGCGAACCCGAGGGTCGGCATTTTCCCGCAGCGAGCGGGCGCTGCCGTGGGCGACAATTTTCTTGTCGGCCACGATATAGGCGTAATCCGCAATACTGAGCACTTCCGGTACGTCGTGCGATACCACGATACACGTAACGCCCAGGGTGCTATTGAGTTCGGAAATCAGCTTAACCAGCACGCCCATAGTGATGGGGTCCTGCCCGACAAACGGTTCGTCGAACATGATGAGATCCGGCTCCAGCGCAATAGCTCTTGCCAGCGCCGCGCGGCGCGCCATGCCACCGGATAGCTCAGAAGGCATCAGCATTGCCGCTCCGCGCAGGCCAACGGCCTCAAGCTTCATCATCACGGTAGTATGCAGCAGCGCTTCGGGCAGATGAGTGTGCTCACGCAGCGGATAGGCCACGTTATTAAAGACGTTCATATCGGTGAACAGCGCGCCTGACTGGAACAGCATGCTCATGCGCTTACGCACGGTATACAGGCGCGAACGCGACATCTGCGGCACGTTTTCGCCATCAAACAGGATCTCGCCGCTATCCGGCGGGATTTGACCGCCGATCAGGCGCAGCAGGGTCGTTTTACCGATTCCCGATGGCCCCATGATCGCCGTGATCTTACCGCGCGGCACTGACAGCGAGATATCATCAAAGATCGCGCGATCGCCTCGGGAGAAGCTGATACCGCGTACTTCGACTAAATTCGCCAGAGTTTGGCTCATAAAATCATCCTTACAAAACATCCCTCAGGCTAAGCATGGTGCTTTCTTCCACCATAAACCCAACATTTTTACAGAATCTTACCTGCCCGGGTTAGCGAAAGCTGGCATTTGTTTTACTTTTGACAAACATAAAGTCAAAATTAAGAATTCGTTACGCTGCGTACGGACGGTCAGCGAGGCGACGATTATACCTGAAGAAAGGACTTTAGATGCTCTTAGCGACGGCTCTGTTAATAATTGGTTTACTGCTGGTGGTCTACAGCGCCGATCGTCTGGTCTACGCCGCTTCAATACTGTGCCGCATGATAGGGATCCCGCCGCTTATCATTGGTATGACGGTGGTGAGCATCGGTACCAGCCTGCCCGAGATCATCGTCTCCGCGGCCGCCTCCCTGCACGGACAGACCGATCTGGCCATCGGCACGGCGATCGGATCGAACATCACCAATATCTTATTAATTCTTGGCCTCGCCGCCTTACTTCATCCATTTACCGTACATTCTGATATCCTGCGCCGCGAACTGCCGCTAATGTTGCTGGTCAGCCTGCTCGCGAGCTTTGTCCTGTATGACGGTCAGCTCTCCCGCATGGACGGTCTTTTTTTACTGGCGTTAGCCATACTATGGCTGCTGTTCACGGTAAAAATAGCGCGCATCGCCGAACGTCAGGGTAACGATAGCCTGACCCGGGAACAGATAGCGGAGCTGCCGCGAGAAGGTTCGCTTCCCGTCGCCCTGCTGTGGCTGGGGGTGGCGATGATTGTCATGCCGATGGCGACCCGCATGGTGGTGGATAATGCCACCGTGCTGGCGAACTACTTCGCCATCAGCGAACTGACCGTCGGCCTCACGGTGGTCGCCATCGGCACCAGCCTGCCGGAACTGGCGACCGCGATTGCTGGCGCACGTAAAGGGGAAGATGATATTGCCATCGGGAATATCATTGGCGCCAATATCCTTAATATCGTCCTGGTTCTCGGGCTGCCGGCGCTGATCGCGCCGGGCTCCTTCGCCCCCGAAGCGTTTACGCGCGACTATGCCGTCATGATGCTGGTCAGCGTAATTTTCGCCCTGCTGTGCTGGCGCCGAAAACGGCAGCCCAGCCGGCTCGCCGGGGCGCTGCTGGTCGGCGGTTTTGTGGTTTGGTTGGCGATGCTGTACTGGGCAGCACCGCTCTTTGGTGAATGAATCGGGATACCATTATGTCGCAAATAGATTTGCCAACGGATTTTGACTTTCAACAGGCAGGCCGCAAGGTCCTGGAAATTGAACGTGAAGGTCTGGCTCAGCTCGATCAATACATTAATGAAGATTTTACGCGCGCCTGCGAAACGATTTTCCGCTGCGCCGGCAAAGTGGTGGTCATGGGGATGGGCAAGTCCGGCCACATCGGGCGTAAAATGGCAGCCACCTTCGCCAGCACCGGTACGCCATCGTTCTTCGTACATCCCGGCGAAGCGGCCCACGGCGATTTAGGCATGGTCACGCCGCAGGACGTTGTTATCGCCCTGTCGAACTCCGGCGAGTCGAACGAAATTTTAGCGCTGATCCCCGTACTTAAGCGACAGCGGGTGCCGCTTATCTGCATGACCAGCCGTGCGGAAAGCAGCATGGCGCGCGCGGCGGATATCCACCTGTGCGTGAAGGTGCTAAAAGAAGCCTGTCCGCTAGGCCTGGCCCCGACGTCAAGCACTACCGCGGCGCTGGTGATGGGCGACGCTCTGGCGGTCGCGCTGCTGGAAGCCCGCGGCTTTACCGCCGAAGATTTCGCGCTCTCCCACCCCGGCGGCGCGCTGGGCCGTAAGCTGCTGCTGCGGGTCAATGATATCATGCACACCGGAGATGAAATCCCGCACGTTACTCTGCAGGCCACGCTGCGCGACGCGCTGCTGGAAATCACGCGTAAAAATTTAGGCATGACCGCTATCTGCGATGATGACATGAACATCATCGGTATTTTCACCGACGGCGACCTGCGTCGGGTGTTCGATTCCGGGGTCGATATGCGTAATGCCGGCATCGCCGAGGTCATGACGCCGGGTGGAATTCGCATCCGTCCCGGCATTCTGGCGGTCGATGCGCTGAACCTGATGCAAGCCCGTCATATCACCTGCGTATTAGTTGCCGATGGCGACCATCTGTTGGGTGTGGTACATATGCACGATCTCCTGCGCGCAGGCGTAGTGTAAGTAAGGATAAAATAATGAATAATGCTGATGCTCCGCTAGCGACCTGCTACGGACCGGTAAGCCCCGAATTTCTCGAACGCGCGGCGAAGATCCGTTTACTGATCCTCGACGTTGACGGCGTGCTTTCCGACGGTCTTATCTATATGGGCAACAACGGCGAAGAGCTGAAAGCGTTCAACGTACGCGATGGCTACGGGATCCGCTGCGCGCTGACTTCAGGCATTGAAGTGGCGATTATTACCGGGCGAAACGCTAAACTGGTAGAAGATCGCTGTAAGACGTTAGGCATTACGCATCTGTATCAAGGGCAATCCGATAAGCTGCTGGCCTTCCGTGACTTATTAAGCAAGCTGGCCGTCCGTCCGGACGAGGTGGCCTATATTGGCGACGACCTGATCGACTGGCCGGTAATGGCAGAAACAGGCTTAAGCGTTGCAGTGGCGGATGCGCACCCGCTGCTGCTTCCACGCGCAGACTATGTTACCCGCATCAACGGCGGGCGCGGAGCGGTACGCGAAGTCTGCGATTTGTTACTATTGGCGCAGGGCAAGCTGGATGAGGCCAAAGGGCAATCAATATGAGTAAAACCAGACGTTGGGTTATCATTTTACTGTCGCTGGTCGCGCTGATCCTGATCGGCCTTAACCTGGCGGGTACCGACGATACCGCTCAGCCGGAGGTCAATCCTGATGACCCAACCTATACCAGCGAGCATACCGATACCGTCGTTTACAGTCCGGAAGGGGCGCTTAACTATCGCCTTATCGCCGAGCATGTCGCGTATTTTTCTGCGCAGGAGCTGTCGTGGTTCACTCAGCCGGTGATGACCACCTTTGATACCAACAAAGCCCCGAGCTGGTCAATCAAAGCGGATAAAGCCAAGCTGACCAACGATCGTATGCTGTATCTTTATGGGCACGTTGAGGTAAATGCGCTAAGCCCAGACTCTCAACTGCGCAAAATTACGACGGATAACGCCCAGATAAACCTGGTGACGCAGGATGTTACCTCCGATGACATGGTGACGTTGTACGGGACAACATTTAATTCCAGTGGCCTAAAAATGCGCGGGAACCTGCGCAGCAAAAATGCCGAGCTGATTGAAAAGGTTAGAACCTCTTATGAAATTCAGAACAAACAAACTCAGCCTTAAGATTGCGCTCGCCAGCGCCATACTGGCCGTCAGCCTGCCGGCACTGGCAAAGACTGGCGACACCGATCAGCCGATTCATATCGAATCCGATCAGCAGTCGCTGGATATGCAGGGCAATGTTGTCACCTTTACCGGTAATGTCGTCGTGACCCAGGGCACCATCAAGATCAATGCCGATAAGGTCGTGGTCACTCGTCCCGGCGGCGAGAGGGGTAAAGAGGTGATCGACGGATACGGTAATCCGGCAACCTTCTTCCAGATGCAGGATAACGGCAAGCCGGTTAAAGGCCGCGCGTCAAAAATGCATTATGAACTGCAAAATGATTTCGTCGTCCTGACCGGCAATGCGCATCTGGAACAGATCGATAGCAATATCCAGGGCGACAAAATCACCTATCTGGTGAAAGAGCAGAAAATGCAGGCGTTCAGCAACAAAGGCGGGCGCGTGACTACGGTTCTGGTTCCTTCGCAGCTGCAGGACAAAGGCACCGATCAGCCAAAGAAAGGTAAGTAATTCGTTATGGCAACATTAACTGCAAAGAATCTCGCCAAAGCTTATAAAGGCCGCCGCGTGGTGGAAGACGTCAGTCTGACCGTCAACTCCGGTGAGATTGTCGGCCTGCTCGGCCCGAACGGCGCCGGCAAAACCACCACCTTCTACATGGTCGTCGGGATCGTGCCGCGCGACGCCGGTAATATTATCATCGACGATGAAGATATCAGCCTGCTGCCGCTTCACGCCCGCGCGCGCCGGGGCATTGGCTACCTGCCGCAGGAAGCCTCGATTTTCCGTCGCCTGAGCGTCTACGACAACCTGATGGCGGTGCTGCAGATCCGTGACGATCTGAGCAGCGAACAGCGTGACGATCGCGCGAAAGAACTGATGGAAGAGTTCCATATCGAGCATCTGCGCGATAGCCTCGGTCAGGCGCTTTCCGGCGGCGAACGTCGCCGCGTTGAAATTGCCCGCGCGCTGGCCGCGAACCCTAAATTTATCCTTCTGGATGAACCGTTTGCCGGCGTTGACCCCATTTCGGTTATCGATATCAAACGCATCATCGAGCACCTGCGCGACAGCGGTCTTGGCGTGCTGATCACCGACCATAACGTCAGGGAAACGCTGGCCGTCTGCGAACGCGCGTATATCGTCAGCCAGGGCCACCTGATCGCCCACGGTACACCGCAGCAAATCCTTGAAGACGAGCAGGTTAAGCGCGTGTATCTTGGGGAAGACTTCAGACTCTGATAGGGTAGAGGTTACAGACGTTTTAGCCGGAGATATTAGCCCTGAATATGAAGCAAGGTTTGCAATTAAGGCTAAGCCAACAGCTTGCCATGACGCCACAACTGCAGCAGGCCATACGTTTGCTGCAGCTGTCCACGTTAGAACTCCAGCAGGAACTCCAGCAGGCGCTGGAGAGTAATCCGTTGCTTGAGCAAACCGATCTTCACGATGAGGTAGAAACCAAAGAGGTCGAGGACCGCGAATCGCTGGATAGCGTAGACGCTCTTGAACAAAAAGATATGCCGGAGGAGCTGCCGCTCGACGCCAGCTGGGATGAAATCTACACCGCCGGCACGCCGTCGGGCAACGGCGTCGATTATCAGGACGACGAGCTGCCAATTTATCAAGGCGAAACGACCCAAAGCCTGCAGGATTACCTGATGTGGCAGGTGGAGCTGACGCCGTTCACCGATACCGACCGCGCGATCGCCACCTCGATCGTCGATGCCGTTGATGACACCGGTTACCTCACTATTCGCCTGGAAGATATTGTCGAGAGCATCGACGATGACGAAATCGGCCTTGAAGAAGTGGAAGCGGTACTCAAGCGCATCCAGCGTTTCGACCCGGTTGGCGTGGCGGCAAAAGATCTGCGCGACTGCCTGCTGGTTCAGCTATCACAATACGCCAAAGAGACGCCGTGGCTGGAAGAAGCCCGGCTCATCATCAGCGATCATCTCGATCTGCTCGCCAACCACGACTTTCGTTCCCTGATGCGCGTCACGCGGCTGAAAGAGGACGTTCTGAAAGAAGCGGTTAATCTGATCCAGTCGTTAGATCCGCGCCCGGGTCAGTCGATCCAAACCAGCGAACCGGAATACGTGATTCCCGATGTGCTGGTGCGCAAGGTCAGCGATCGCTGGGTGGTAGAGCTGAATTCCGATAGCATCCCGCGCCTGAAAATCAACCAGCACTACGCCGCAATGGGTAACAGCACGCGCAACGATGCCGATAGCCAGTTTATCCGCAGCAACCTGCAGGAAGCCCGCTGGCTGATAAAAAGCCTGGAAAGCCGCAACGATACGCTGCTGCGCGTCAGCCGCTGCATCGTCGAACAGCAGCAGGCCTTCTTTGAACAGGGCGAAGAGTTTATGAAACCGATGGTGTTGGCGGACATCGCTCAGGCCGTCGAGATGCATGAATCGACGATTTCACGCGTTACCACGCAAAAGTACCTGCACAGTCCGCGCGGTATTTTTGAACTGAAGTATTTCTTCTCCAGCCACGTGAACACCGAAGGCGGAGGCGAGGCATCGTCGACCGCAATTCGCGCATTGGTGAAGAAGTTAATCGCCGCGGAGAACCCCGCGAAGCCGTTGAGTGACAGTAAGCTCACCACCATTCTGTCTGAACAGGGTATCATGGTGGCGCGCCGCACCGTCGCTAAGTACCGAGAGTCTTTATCCATTCCGCCGTCTAACCAGCGTAAACAGCTGGTGTGACCCAACCGATAAGGAAGACACTATGCAGCTCAACATTACAGGACACAACGTCGAAATAACCCCGGCACTGCGCGAGTTCGTCAACGCGAAGTTCAGCAAACTGGAGCAGTTTTTCGACAGGATCAATCAGGTCTATATTGTGTTAAAAGTAGAGAAGGTGACGCAAATTGCGGACGCCAATCTGCATGTCAACGGTGGCGAAATCCATGCCAGTGCGGAAGGGCAGGATATGTATGCCGCTATCGATGGTCTCATCGATAAGCTGGCACGACAGCTAACAAAACATAAAGATAAACTAAAACAACACTAATTGTCCGGGCGATCCTCCCTGCCAGCCGTCGGCTGTTGTCGTCAGCTGGCAGGGAGCGAGCTCAGGTGAAATTATGATGAACAACGATTCAGCTCTACAACTGAGCAATGTCCTTAACCAGGAATGTACCCGTAGCCAGGTGCACTGCCAGAGCAAGAAACGCGCGCTGGAGATCATCAGCGAGCTGGCGGCAAAGCAGCTAGGTCTGCCGTCCCAGGTGGTATTCGAAGCGATCCTCACCCGCGAGAAAATGGGCAGTACCGGAATTGGCAACGGCATCGCCATTCCGCACGGTAAGCTTGAAGAGGATACGCTGCGCGCGGTTGGCGTTTTTGTGCAGCTGGAAACGCCGATCGCCTTTGATGCGATCGACAATCAGCCCGTCGATCTGCTGTTTGCGCTTCTGGTGCCGGCCGATCAGACAAAAACCCATTTGCATACGCTGTCGCTGGTAGCAAAACGGCTGGCGGACAAAACGATTTGCCGCCGCCTGCGCGCCGCGCAAAGCGACGAAGAGCTGTATGAGATTATCACCGAAGCAGGAAGCAGCGATGACGCATAACGGGAGCCATAGCCTCCCCTTTATCGTACTGAGGAGAAACGGTACATGGTACTGATGATCGTCAGCGGCCGCTCAGGATCGGGGAAATCCGTCGCCCTGCGGGCGCTGGAAGATATGGGCTTCTACTGCGTAGATAACCTGCCGGTAGTGCTGCTGCCCGAACTGGCGAGATCGCTGGCCGACAGAAACATTTCCGCCGCCGTCAGCATTGACGTGCGCAACATGCCGGAGTCGCCAGAAATCTTTGAGCAGGCGATGAAGAACCTGCCTGAGGCGTTTTCTCCTCAGCTGCTGTTCCTTGATGCCGATCGCAACACGCTGATTCGTCGCTACAGCGACACGCGTCGCCTGCATCCGCTTTCGAGTAAAAACCTGTCGCTTGAGAGCGCCATCGATGAAGAGAGCGCGCTGCTGGAGCCGCTGCGCTCCCGCGCCGACCTGATTGTCGACACCTCAGAAATGTCGGTACATGAGCTGGCAGAAATGCTGCGCACGCGCCTGTTGGGCAAACGCGAGCGCGAGCTCACCATGGTCTTTGAATCCTTTGGCTTTAAGCACGGTATTCCGATCGATGCCGATTACGTCTTCGACGTGCGCTTCCTGCCTAACCCGCACTGGGACCCCAAGCTGCGTCCGATGACCGGCCTCGATAAGCCCGTTGCCGCCTTCCTCGACCGGCACACGGAAGTTCACAACTTTATTTATCAGACCCGCAGCTATCTTGAGCTATGGTTACCCATGCTGGAGACCAATAACCGCAGCTATCTGACGGTCGCTATCGGTTGTACCGGCGGTAAACATCGTTCGGTCTATATCGCCGAACAACTGGCCGACTACTTCCGCTCGCGCGGTAAAAACGTGCAGTCGCGTCACCGGACTCTGGAAAAACGCAAATCATGACCGTAAAGCAGAGCGTTGAGATCACCAATAAGCTGGGCATGCACGCTCGCCCGGCGATGAAGCTGTTCGAGCTGATGCAAAATTTCGATGCTGAAGTGCTGCTGCGCAACGATGAGGGCACGGAGGCGGAAGCCAATAGCGTGATTGCTCTGCTGATGCTCGACTCTGCGAAGGGTCGGCAAATTGAGATTGAGGCCAACGGTCCGCAGGAAGTCGAAGCGCTGGCCGCGGTTATTGCGCTGTTTAACGCCGGTTTTGACGAAGACTAACGCTGGCGTTATTCCCCCGGTCGCGCGATGCTTACCGGGGAAAAACAACTGCCGACAGCATCAGTACAGCCTGTTCTCCCGCATAAACCCTTCTCCGCCGAGCTGACGCATCTGACGTAAGATCCACGCCTGTCGACTGCGAACATAGCCCGACGGCGCATCCGCGCGAAAGCGGATCGGATTAGGCAATACGGCAGCCAGCAGCGCCGCTTCCGCAGGCGTCAACCTGCTTGCCGGCTTATGGAAGTAGCGCTGTGACGCAGCTTCAACGCCAAACGTCCCCTCGCCAAACTCCGCGATATTCAGATAAACGGTGAGGATGCGTTTTTTACTCCATACCGTTTCTATCCCTACCGTCAGACCGGCCTCCAGCCCCTTACGCAGCCAGCTGCGACCATCCCATAAAAACAGGTTTTTGGCCGTCTGCTGAGACAGGGTCGACGCGCCGCGAACGCGGTTTTCATTACGTTCATTATGCGCCAGCGCTTTTTCTATCGCCGGCACATCAAAGCCCCAATGATCGGGGAACTTTTGGTCCTCAGCCGCCATCACCGCCAGCCCCATCCACGGCGATATCTCATCCATCCCCACCCAATCGGAGTGGGCGACATAATGAAAATTACCGCTCAGCCAGGCGCCGACCTGCCGCTCCAGCATTACCGCCGAGAAAGGCACCGGCAGCACGCTAAACAGCGCTATACCGCCCCCCCAAAAAGCGGCGGCAACCAGCAGCACGCGCAGCAGCCCACGCTTTACCATCCGCAGCGGTGAAAAGCGGGTCTTCATGCCGTAAGAACCAGCACGCGCGCCACCAGTTTCTCAATCCCGCTCGCCGCTTCGGCTATATTCTGCGCCAGCATATAGGCCGGCGTGGTCACGACTTTATTCTCTTCATCAACCACAATGTCATCTACCGGACAGGGCACATGCTCGGCCCCCATATCTTCCAGCGCTTCGGCGGTATCCAGATCGGTGCCAATGGTTACCCGCAGCGGAGCGGGCAGGATTTTTGGCAGCAGCGCCGGCGCGATGCAGATAAAGCCCAGCGGTTTACCGGCCCGATGCATAGCCTGCGTCAGCGCCTTCAGCTCGTCGTCCACGGTACATTCACCGCCCTGCGAGGCGAAGCTGCTGAGGTTTTTCGCGGCGCCAAATCCGCCGGGAACAATCAGCGCATCGAGATCATCGGCCCGGGCGTCGGACAGCGGCTGGATCTCACCGCGGGCGATACGCGCCGCTTCAACCAGCACGTTGCGGCTTTCGGACTGGAGCTCGCCGGTCAGATGGTTGATAACATCCGTTTGCGCTTTATCAGGAGCAAAGCACACCGCCTGGGCGCCGCCGCGAGCAATCGCCAGCAGGGTAATAACCGCCTCATGAATTTCCGTGCCGTCATAGACACCGCAACCGCTTAATACGACACCAATCTTTTTCATCACCCCAGCTCCTTAGTGCAAACTTGCTGAAACCAGTCAAAAATTTTGATTTACCCGCATTGCTTCACATATTTGACTGATTCATGTAACAAATAATTTAAGGTTTGCTATCTTAATCAGCGAGCAAACCAAATCCTCGGGTTGCGCCCTGTAAAAAATATCTCTAAAAATTGTGGCGCAACGACCAGTTCCCTGGTGTTGGCGCAGTGTTCGCGCACCCCGGTTTATCCGGGGTCATTTTTTATCTGCCGCCGCAACCCACGCCTTCAGCACGGCCACATCGTTCTGCCACTCCGATTTCATCTCTTCAACCCATTCACCAACGTTATCTGACCACGCGGGCAGATCCGGCGTCTGAATCTGCTGTCCAAGCTGCTGAATGTGGCGCAGGCCGATAGAGCCCGCGGCGCCCTTAATCTTATGGCCTTCATCGACAATCCCTTTCTGGTCGCGGGCGGTGAGGTTGGACTCCAGCACCGCCAGATAGCCCGGCATCATCTTCTCGAAAACCGCCAGACCGTCGTTGATAAGCTTCGGCCCCACCAGCTCGATATACTGCTCCAGCATCGGAATATCCAGCACCGACGCCGATTTCGCGATATCAGCGGCCGGCGCCTCATCCTGGTCATCGTCCGGCGAATCCCAGAACTTTTTGATAATTGCGGTTAGCGCCGGGACCGACAGCGGTTTACTCAGCACATCATCCATGCCGGCATCCAGGTACTCTTTCTTGTCCTTCAGGACGTTGGCCGTGAGCGCCACCAGCGGCGGCAGCTCGTCGGCGGCAAAGCGCTGCTTCAGGTGGCGCGAAATATCGAGGCCGGTCATGTCCGGTAGCTGAATATCCAGCAGCACCAGGTCATATTCACCGGGTTCGAACATCTCCAGCGCGGCTTTGCCGGTCATCGCCACATCGACGCTGTTGCCCAGCTTTTCCAGCACCGAGCGGGCGACAATCACGTTAAGCTCAATATCCTCAACCAGCAGCACGTTCAGCGCCGGGAGCGGCATTTCATCGTCCGCCAGCGTGTCTTCAACTTCCTCCGCTACCGCAGGCGCATGCACGGTTAAGGTAAAGGTTGCGCCCTGCCCCGGCTGGCTGGTGACGTTGATGTCGCCGCCCATATTGCGCGCCAGCCGGCGCGACACCGCCAGGCCAATCCCGGTGCCGGTGGCAGGTTTCCCGCCGTGGCTATCCTTAACCTGGTAGTACATCGCGAAGATTTTATCCTGCTCCGCTTGCGGGATGCCGATACCGGAATCCTCAACCTCAAAGTGCAGAATATCGCCCTCATCGTAGCGAATACGTACGGTCACGTTGCCGCCCTGAGGGGTAAATTTGACCGCGTTACTGATGAGGTTCCACAGGATCTGCCGCAGGCGGGTACCGTCGGTTACCACCTTATGCGGCAACGGAAGCGTCGGGTCCATCACAAAGCGCAGGCCTTTCTGCTGCGCCTGCAGGCCGGAGAGGTTTTCGAGGTCGGCGAGGAAGCTGGTGAAGTCGACCGGCTGATTATCGAGCTGGACCTTACGCCGCTCCATCTTATCCATATCGATAATATCGTTGAAGATATTGCCCAGCGTCACCGCCGATACATGGATCGTTTTCAGATATTTTTCCTGCTCGCCGGTAAGTTCGGTATCCAGCAGGATGCGGCTGAGCCCCACGATGCCGTTAAGCGGCGTACGCAGCTCGTGGCTGATGGTTGAGATAAAGGTCGTCTTGTCGCGGCTGGCGCGCTCCAGAGCGTCCTGGTAGCGCTTACGTTCGGTAATATCGCGACCGAAGCCCATCAGGCCACGGCGTTTGCCGACGCGATCGTAGTAAGGAACCTTGCGGATTTCGAAGCAGGCCTTGCGCCCGTCCGGGTAATCCAGCCACTGTTCATAGGTCAGAGAGACGTTATGTCGGAATACCTTTTCATCCGTTTCCAGCACTTTCTCCGCCGCTTCCTCGTTATAGACATCCTGCGGCTTGAGGTGAATAAGCTGCTTCTCGCTTTTACCTGTCAGCAGCTCCATCGCCCGGTTACATCCGGAAAATTCTTTATCTTCATTGCGATAAAAAACAAGGTCCGGCGAGGCGTCGAGGAATGAGCGCAGGAAGGAGGACTGCTGTTCGAGCTGAATTTGCGTCTCTTCACGCTCTTTCATTTCGATCTTCAGCTGTTCCAGCGTCGTTTCGCGTTCCGCTTCCGCCTTCTCGCGCTCGCCAATCTCCTGATTGAGCTGCGCGATGTTGTCTTTGAGCTGCACGGTGAGCTTCAGATCCCGCTCGCGCATCTCCTCCAGCTTCTCCACCAGCCTCGAGAGGCGCTGTCGCGACTCCTCCAGCTGCTCAACCACCACCGACAGAAAGTAGACCGCCCACGGGGTAATCAGCAGGCCAAAGAAGATAGAGCGGATCACATCGATACTTTCAACCTGACCGTGCAGCACCATCGTAACGGCCATCTGTACCACAATCGCCAGCACCACCAGGGCCAGGGCTAACAGCATGGAAAAACGCACCAGACCTAGCTTCATCATCAGGTCAACATAGTACTGCGCCAGCATACGGATTTGCTTCATAAGGGATTCCTTCGCCACAACTGTGCACAATAATACCCAATTCTAAGCGAGGCGCCGTAAGTTGTGCGAAAAATGCCGATCCTCTTCATACTTCAGGCCGCAGCGGTGCGGGCTGCCGGCTGAATTATCCCCGGCGCCGCGCCATGTTCTGGCTTACACCGCGGGCGGGTTCCACGCGCGTCCCAGCGCCGAACCCTGCACGCCGTGTTGGTTCAGATAGCGATCCAGTTCGACCATCCCGGTCCAGCGATTTTCGCACCACAGCGGCGCCAGCAGGGTTGGACGGCGGGCGCTGGCGGAGATTCGGTGATAAATCACCTCCGGCGGCGTATGGCGAATCATCTCTCCGGCGGTCACGGTATAGTCATCCAGCGCAATGCCGTTAAGACGCCCGGCCTGCCAGGCTTTCGCCATAATGCTGCCGGTGACAATATGCAGAGGATGCAGCTTGATGCCATCCACGCCGGTTCCGACAACCTGCTCCAGCGTTTGCAGGCAGTGGCTCTGCCCTTCGCCCGGAAGCCCGACAATCAAATGTGAACACACCTTTAGCCCGCGCGCTCTCGCCAGTCGGGTCGTGCGCTGATAGCAGGCAAAATCATGGCCGCGGTTAATCCGCCGCAGCGTTTTGTCGTGCGCCGTTTGCAGGCCCAGCTCCAGCCATACCTCGTAGCCCTGCTCCCGGTACTCCGTCAGCAGGTCCAGCACCGCTGCGGGGACACAATCCGGACGGGTGCCAACGCAGAGCCCGACAATATTGGCCTGGCTCACCGCCTGCTGATACATCCCGCGCAGCACCTGCACTTCAGCAAAGGTGCTGGTGTAGGCCTGAAAATAAGCCAGATAGCGCTTCGCGCGGTTAACCCGCTGCGCCTGAAGCGCCAGCTGCTCGGCAATCGAGCGGTGCTGCTGCTCTTCGTCGGCAAAAGAGGCGACATTGCAGAACGTACAGCCCCCTCTGCCGATGGTGCCATCGCGATTTGGGCAGCTAAATCCACCATGCAGCGTCAGTTTATGAACCTTTTCGCCATAGCGGCGCATAAGATCCCCACCAAACATATTGACTAATTTTTGTAACTGCATAATCTGATAGACCGGCCTGAAAAAAGGGGCCAAGCCTGCCATTTTTAGTCACCTACGGCGATGACCTGGATCAATCGTCAGAGTGGCCGCTCACCTCATTGCATAAACACTCAATATAACTGCAATTTCATTCACGATTTCTATGATGACTTTTGCTTATACTTAACCTCTGGTTTGCCATTATCTTCGCCGGGGTTAAAAACAGTGTTATTTCTGGCTCCAGAGATAATAAGCAGATAAATATTCTGCAATAAAAAGACACTTCAGCACAGATCGACAATGTTCCGCTATCGATATAGTGAGACAGATCACACTAGATTACGCTTCCCGGTACGTTTCAATAGCGTTAAAAACCCGTTAATATCTTTAATAATCATATCATTAAACACCTCATAGCACATTTTTGTATAAATAAGATTGCCATTTGACGTAAGTGTGGATTCCCGATAAGTTGGGAATCCGCTGGAAGCTTTCTGGATGAGCTCTCTGCTCATCATATTTATGCAGTAATTGAGATTCCCTCTTACAGCAAGTCCTCAAACTTGCGTACCGATGCGAAAAGGATTTAAAGAGGGCGAATGCGAGGTGCAAACCCCGTCGCCATGCTCTTTCTGTGCCCGTGCGCAATCGGTATCGGAGGGTGTCCCGTAGAGCCTGGGGAGGTTCACTGATATGTTGTACGATAAATCCCTTGAGAGGGATAACTGTGGTTTCGGCCTGATCGCCCACATAGAAGGCGAACCTAGCCACAAGGTAGTGCGTACCGCTATACACGCACTGGCCCGAATGCAGCACCGCGGCGCGATTCTTGCCGATGGTAAAACCGGCGACGGTTGTGGCTTGCTGCTGCAAAAACCCGATCGTTTCTTCCGTATCGTTGCGGAAGAACGCGGCTGGCGTTTAGCCAAAAATTACGCCGTTGGGATGCTGTTCCTTAATAAAGATCCTGAACTGGCTGCTGCCTCGCGCCGCATCGTAGAAGAAGAACTGCAACGTGAAACCCTGTCTATCGTCGGCTGGCGCGAAGTGCCAACCAACGAAGGGGTTCTCGGTGAAATCGCCCTCTCCTCGCTGCCCCGTATCGAACAAATTTTTGTTAACGCACCGGCAGGCTGGCGCCCGCGTGATATGGAACGTCGCCTGTTCATCGCGCGTCGTCGCCTTGAAAAACGCCTGCAGGATGATAAAGATTTTTACGTTTGCAGCCTGTCGAACCTGGTGAATATCTATAAAGGTCTGTGTATGCCGGCGGATTTGCCGCGCTTCTATCTGGACCTTGCGGACCTGCGTCTGGAATCGGCAATCTGCCTGTTCCACCAGCGCTTTTCCACCAACACCGTGCCGCGCTGGCCGCTGGCGCAGCCGTTCCGCTACCTGGCGCACAACGGCGAAATCAACACCATCACCGGCAACCGCCAGTGGGCACGCGCGCGTACCTATAAGTTCCAGACCCCGCTGATCCCCGATCTGCACGATGCCGCACCGTTCGTCAACGAAACGGGCTCGGACTCCAGCTCGATGGATAACATGCTGGAACTGCTGCTGGCAGGCGGGATGGATATCGTTCGCGCGATGCGCCTGCTCGTTCCGCCGGCCTGGCAGAACAACCCGGATATGGATCCGGAACTGCGCGCGTTCTTCGACTTTAACTCCATGCATATGGAGCCGTGGGACGGCCCGGCGGGCATCGTCATGTCCGATGGGCGCTACGCTGCCTGTAACCTCGACCGTAACGGTCTGCGCCCGGCGCGCTACGTCATCACCAAAGATAAGCTGATCACCTGCGCTTCCGAAGTGGGCATCTGGGATTATCAGCCTGACGAAGTGGTTGAGAAAGGCCGCGTTGGCCCTGGCGAACTGATGGTTATCGATACCCGCGGTGGCCGTATTCTGCACTCGGCGGAAACCGACGACGACCTGAAAAGCCGCCACCCTTACAAAGAGTGGATGGAGAAAAACGTTCGTCGCCTCGTGCCGTTTGAAGACCTGCCTGACGAAGACGTTGGCAGCCGCCAGCTGGATGACGATACGCTCGCCAGCTATCAGAAACAGTTTAACTACAGCGCTGAAGAGCTGGATTCCGTGCTGCGCGTGCTGGGCGAGAACGGCCAGGAAGCCGTCGGCTCCATGGGCGACGACACGCCGTTCGCCGTGCTCTCAAGCCAGCCGCGTATTATTTACGACTACTTCCGCCAGCAGTTCGCGCAGGTGACTAACCCGCCGATCGACCCGCTGCGTGAAGCGCACGTGATGTCTCTGGCCACCAGCATTGGCCGCGAAATGAACGTCTTCTGCGAAGCGGAAGGCCAGGCGCACCGCCTGAGCTTCAAATCGCCAATCCTGCTGTACTCTGATTTCAAACAGCTCACGACCATGAAAGAGGAGCACTATCGCGCCGATACCCTGGATATCACCTTTAACGCCGCGGAAACCACCCTGGCCGAGACGGTGAAGGCGCTGTGCGACAAAGCGGAACAGATGGTACGCAACGGTACCGTACTGCTGGTGCTTTCGGATCGTAACATTGCCAAAGATCGCCTGCCGGTACCGGCGCCAATGGCGGTCGGCGCCATCCAGACTCGTCTGGTCGATAAGAGCCTGCGCTGCGATGCCAACATCATTGTTGAAACCGCCAGCGCCCGCGACCCGCACCACTTCGCGGTACTGTTGGGCTTCGGCGCAACGGCTATCTATCCGTATCTGGCCTATGAAACGCTGGCAAGACTGGTCGATAGCAAAGCCATCGATAAAGATTACCGCACGGTGATGCTGAACTACCGTAACGGCATCAACAAAGGTCTGTACAAGATCATGTCGAAGATGGGTATTTCGACCATCGCGTCCTATCGCTGCTCGAAGCTGTTTGAAGCCGTTGGCCTGCATCGCGAAGTTTCCGATCTCTGCTTCCTCGGCGTAGTCAGCCGTATCGGCGGCGCAGGCTTCGACGACTTCCAGCAGGACCTGCTGAATCTGTCGAAACGCGCCTGGCTGGTACGCAAACCGCTGGGCCAGGGCGGTCTGCTGAAATACGTTCACGGCGGCGAATACCACGCCTATAACCCGGACGTCGTACGCACGCTGCAGCAGGCGGTTCAGAGCGGTGAATACCACGATTACCTGCAGTATTCGCAGCTGGTCAACGAGCGCCCGGCCGCAACCCTGCGCGATCTGCTGGCGCTGAATCCTGGCGATGAAGCGATCGATATCGCGCACGTTGAGTCGGCAAAAGAGCTGTACAAACGCTTCGATACCGCAGCCATGTCTATCGGCGCATTAAGCCCGGAAGCGCATGAATCGCTGGCGGAAGCGATGAACAGCATCGGCGGCTTCTCCAACTCCGGCGAAGGCGGTGAAGATCCGGCGCGCTACGGCACCAACAAAGTGTCGCGCATCAAGCAGGTTGCTTCCGGCCGCTTCGGCGTCACGCCGGCTTACCTGGTTAACGCCGACGTTATTCAGATTAAAGTCGCTCAGGGCGCAAAACCGGGCGAAGGTGGCCAGCTGCCGGGTGATAAAGTCACCCCGTACATTGCCAAACTGCGCTACTCGGTACCGGGCGTCACGCTGATTTCTCCGCCGCCGCATCACGATATCTACTCGATCGAAGATCTGGCGCAGCTGATTTTTGACCTGAAACAGGTCAATCCGAAAGCGATGATTTCCGTGAAGCTGGTCTCCGAGCCGGGCGTTGGCACCATCGCGACCGGCGTGGCGAAAGCCTATGCCGACCTTATCACCATCGCCGGCTATGACGGCGGTACCGGCGCCAGCCCGCTCTCTTCAGTGAAGTATGCGGGATGTCCGTGGGAGCTGGGCCTGGTGGAAACCCAGCAGGCGCTGGTTGCCAACGGCCTGCGGCATAAGATTCGCCTGCAGGTGGACGGCGGCCTGAAAACCGGCCTCGACATCATCAAAGCGGCGATTCTCGGTGCGGAAAGCTTCGGCTTCGGTACCGGGCCGATGGTGGCGTTGGGCTGTAAATATCTGCGTATTTGCCATCTGAACAACTGCGCAACCGGCGTAGCGACCCAGGATGACAAACTGCGTAAGAACCACTACCACGGCCTGCCGTTCAAAGTGACCAACTACTTTGAATTCATCGCCCGCGAAACCCGCGAGCTGATGGCCCAGCTGGGCGTGAAGCGTCTGGTGGATCTGATCGGTCGTACCGATCTGCTGAAGGTGCTGGACGGCTTTACCGCGAAGCAGCAGAAGCTGGATCTGTCAAAACTGCTGGAGACCGCCGAGCCGCATGCGGGCAAAGCGCTGTACTGCACCGAGAACAACCCGCCGTTTGATAACGGCGTGCTGAACGCGCAGCTGCTGCAGCAGGCAAAACCGTTTGTTGACGGCAAGCAGAGCAAAACGTTCTGGTTTGATATCCGCAATACCGACCGCTCCGTTGGCGCTTCGCTGTCTGGCTACATTGCCCAGACTCACGGCGACCAGGGGCTGGCTGCCGACCCGATCACCGCCCACTTCAGCGGTACCGCGGGCCAGAGCTTCGGCGTGTGGAACGCCGGCGGCGTGGAGCTGCACCTGACCGGCGATGCGAACGACTACGTGGGTAAAGGTATGGCCGGCGGCCTGCTCGCCATTCGTCCTCCGGTAGGCTCAGCCTTCCGCAGCCATGAAGCAAGTATCATTGGCAATACCTGCCTGTACGGCGCGACCGGCGGTCGCCTGTACGCAGCAGGGCGCGCAGGTGAACGTTTTGCGGTACGTAACTCCGGCGCAATCACCGTCGTTGAAGGCATCGGCGATAACGGCTGTGAATACATGACCGGCGGCATCGTCTGCGTGATCGGTAAAACCGGCGTCAACTTTGGCGCAGGGATGACCGGCGGCTTCGCCTACGTGCTGGATGAAGCCGGCGACTTCCGCAAACGCGTGAATCAGGAGCTGGTGGAAGTACTGGACGTTGACTCTCTTGCTATCCACGAAGAGCATCTGCGTGGTTTGATTACCGAACACGTGCATCTGACCGGCTCGTCGCGCGGGGAAGAGATTCTGGCTAACTGGCCGGCCTTCTCGGCGAAGTTCGCGCTGGTTAAACCAAAGTCCAGCGATGTTAAAGCACTGTTGGGTCACCGTAGTCGTAGCGCAGCAGAGCTGCGTGTGCAGGCGCAGTAAGGAATTCAGATGAGCCAGAACGTATACCAGTTTATCGACTTACAGCGCGTTGATCCGCCAAAAAAGCCGCTGAAGATCCGTAAAATTGAATTTGTCGAGATTTACGAGCCGTTTTCAGAGGGCCAGGCTAAGGCGCAGGCAGACCGCTGTCTGTCCTGCGGCAACCCGTACTGTGAATGGAAATGCCCGGTTCACAACTACATCCCTAACTGGCTGAAGCTTGCCAATGAGGGTCGTATTTTTGAAGCGGCAGAGCTGTCGCATCAGACCAACACCCTTCCGGAAGTGTGCGGCCGCGTGTGCCCACAGGATCGCCTGTGTGAAGGTTCCTGTACGCTGAACGATGAGTTTGGCGCAGTGACCATCGGCAACATCGAGCGCTATATCAACGATAAAGCGTTCGAGATGGGCTGGCGTCCCGACCTTTCCGGCGTCAAGCCGGTCGGCAAAACGGTCGCCATCATTGGTGCGGGCCCGGCGGGCCTCGCCTGTGCTGACGTCCTGACCCGCAACGGCGTGAAGGCCGTGGTATTCGACCGCCATCCGGAAATCGGCGGCCTGCTGACCTTCGGCATTCCGGCATTTAAGCTGGAAAAAGAGGTCATGACCCGTCGCCGGGAAATTTTCACCGGCATGGGGATTGAATTCAAACTCAACGTTGAAGTGGGCCGTGACGTACAGCTCGACGATCTGCTGAAAGAGTACGATGCCGTGTTCCTCGGCGTAGGTACCTACCAGTCGATGCGTGGCGGACTGGAAAACGAAGATGCAAACGGCGTATATGATGCCCTGCCGTTCCTGATTGCCAACACCAAGCAGACGATGGGCTTTGGCGAAACGCCGGAGGAGCCGTACGTCAGCATGGAAGGCAAACGCGTCGTGGTTCTCGGCGGCGGCGACACCGCAATGGACTGCGTGCGTACCTCCATACGTCAGGGGGCAACTCACGTTATCTGCGCCTACCGTCGTGACGAAGAGAACATGCCGGGCTCCAAACGCGAAGTGAAAAACGCGCGTGAAGAGGGCGTTGAGTTCCAGTTCAACGTTCAGCCGCTGGGTGTTGAAGTGAATGCCAACGGTAAAGTGTGCGGCGTGAAGATGGCGCGCACCGAGATGGGCCAGCCGGATGCGAAGGGCCGCCGTCGGGCCGAAATCGTTGCCGGTTCCGAGCACGTCATCCCGGTAGATGCGGTGGTTATGGCGTTTGGCTTCCGTCCGCACAGCATGGAATGGCTGGCGAAACACAGCGTTGAGCTCGACTCACAGGGCCGTATTATTGCCCCTGAAGGTAACGAAAACGCGTTCCAGACCAGCAACCCGAAGATCTTCGCCGGCGGCGATATCGTGCGCGGTTCTGACCTGGTGGTTACGGCGATTGCCGAAGGCCGCAAAGCGGCTGACGGGATCCTGAACTACCTGGAAGTGTAACGCCAGGGCCCGGATGAACAATCCATCCGGGCTCAGTAAACGACAAAGCCCGCAGGCGAGAGCCAGCGGGCTTTTTATTACGTGAGCAGTCAATGACCGCCGCTGCGGCGTCAAAAACAGAACAGACCCCGAAGGGTCTGTCATCTGCGATCGACGAGATGGGATTACTTCACGACGCGTAGCGCCGGTCGCCCACCGCGAGGCGGCGGCGTATCATCAGGGTCGTCCTCATGATTATCCGGCTTATCGCCGTCAATCACCGACATTACCGTTTCGTTCTCGTTGCTTAACGATGCTTCGTCATCATTCAGGCTGATGGCGTCCCCATCATAAGCCGCTTCCGGCTCGAACATGGTTCCCGCGCCGTTTTCACGCGCGTAGATAGCCAGTACGGCAGCCAGCGGAACGGAGACATTGCGCGGTACGCCGCCAAAGCGGGCGTTGAAGCGCACTTCATCGTTAGCCAGCTCCAGATTACCGACGGCGCGCGGAGCAATGTTGAGAACAATTTGTCCGTCGCGTGCATACTCCATCGGAACCATAACGTTCGGCAGAGTTACATCGACGACCAGATGCGGAGTCAGCTGGTTATCCAGCAGCCACTCATAGAACGCCCGTAGCAGGTACGGGCGACGCGGCGTTAGCTGCGATACATCCATCGGTTAGCCTCGACCGAGTCGCATTTCACGCTCGGGTTCAGTTAAGGAAGCCAGGAAGGAGTCACGTTCAAATACGCGGGTCATATAGCCCTTGAGCTCCTTCGCACCGGCACCAATCACTTCTACGCCGAGTACCGGTAAACGCCACAGCAGCGGTGCAAGGTAGCAATCGACCAGGCTGAACTCGTCGCTCAGGAAATATGGCTTCTGGGTGAAGACTGGCGCAATCGCCTGCAGCTCTTCACGCAGCTGCTTACGCGCGTTATCAGCCTGTGCGGCGGTGCCGGTCTGAATGGTATTCATCAGCGAATACCAGTCTTTTTCGATACGTTGCATGTACAGACGGCTTTCGCCACGCGCCACCGGATAAACCGGCATTAACGGCGGATGTGGGAAACGCTCATCCAGATATTCCATAATGATGCGGGATTCCCACAGAGTGAGCTCACGATCCACCAGCGTCGGTACGCTTTGATTTGGGTTGAGGTCAATCAGATCCTGAGGTGGGTTATCCTTCTCCACGTGTTCTATCTCAAAACTAACACCTTTTTCTGCCAGCACGATGCGGACTTGGTGGCTATAGATGTCAGTAGGACCAGAAAACAGCGTCATTACCGAACGTTTGTTGGCAGCGACAGCCATGAAAACCTCCAGGTATATTCAGAATTTTGTACTGCTACCAGCCACGCATGGCTAGCCAGATGTAAAAACCCCATTCGCGGGAAGACATTCTCGTTTATGAAAGAAACAAAAAACGAACAATCACCAGCATTTGGGCAGAAAATTGGATGATAGTTTACCAGATCTTGACGACGTTGTGGTGAGGGGATTCTGGAAATGCTGAAAAAGTGGTAAGAATGGGTGACTTCGGCATGGAAAGCGACCGTTTTATCCATAAAAAAACCCGCCGAAGCGGGTTTTTTCGCAAATTGTTCTGCGTGAGCAGAAAACAATTAACGTTTGGAGAACTGAGGACGACGACGTGCTTTACGCAGACCGACTTTCTTACGTTCAACCTGACGAGCATCACGAGTAACGAAACCAGCTTTACGCAGTTCGCCACGCAGGGACTCATCATACTCCATCAGAGCGCGGGTGATACCGTGACGGATCGCACCAGCCTGACCAGAGATACCACCACCTTTAACGGTGATGTACAGATCCAGTTTCTCAACCATGTCGACCAGTTCCAGCGGCTGACGAACTACCATGCGGGCAGTTTCACGACCGAAGTACTGTTCCAGAGAACGTTGGTTGATAACGATTTTGCCGTTGCCCGGTTTGATGAAAACGCGAGCTGCGGAACTTTTGCGGCGACCAGTGCCGTAGTATTGATTTTCAGCCATTGCCTATAATCCCGATTAGATGTCAAGAACTTGCGGTTGCTGTGCCGCGTGGTTGTGCTCGTTACCCGCGTAAACTTTCAGTTTACGGTACATAGCACGACCCAGCGGGCCTTTTGGCAGCATGCCTTTAACCGCGATTTCAATCACACGCTCAGGACGGCGGGCAATCATCTCTTCAAAGGTCGCTTCTTTGATACCACCGATGTGGCCGGTGTGGTGGTAATACATTTTGTCTTCGCGCTTGTTGCCGGTTACAGCAACTTTTTCTGCGTTCAGAACGATGATGTAATCACCAGTATCTACGTGCGGAGTGTATTCCGCTTTATGCTTACCGCGCAGGCGACGAGCCAGTTCAGAAGCCAGACGGCCCAGAGTTTTACCGGTCGCGTCAACAACATACCAGTCGCGTTTTACGGTTTCTGGTTTAGCTGTAAAAGTTTTCATTAAAAGCTTACCCAAATAATAAGTTACACGTTGGTGAACACCCAAACGTTTAGTCAGTTGAGGTTCACACGACATTGTCCAGCAAACCTACCCCTTCGAATAGCCTATGCCGGCACATAGAAAGTTTTGGGAAAAAAACCTTCTCGTAACGTGGGGTCGCAAGATTATAGAGAAGTCACGAGTAAAGATCGACCCCTTTATGTGATTTGGCCTGGTTTTTTCGCGACCGGAGCGCGCCCTGGCGCATCCACGTCAACCCTCTCCCGCCGGGAGAGGGAGAAAGGCGCGTTACGGCATATGAGGGCGCTTTAAATACTCCTCGCTCTGCATTTCCTGCAGGCGTGACAGGCAGCGCTGGAACTCAAATTTCAGGCGTTCTCCCTGGTAGATTTCGTGCAGCGGCACCGCCGCGCTGACCGCCAGCTTAACGTGGCGCTCGTAGAATTCATCAACCAGCGCAATGAAACGCCGCGCCTCGCTCTCCAGCTGCGTCGTCATAACCGGAACATCAAAGAGCATAACGGTATGAAACAGGCGAGACAGCGCAATGTAGTCATGCTGGCTCCTCGCATCTACGCATAGCGTAGTGAACGACGCCGCCAGGGTCTGGTTCTCCACGCCAAGCGTGGGCAGGGAGCGGTGGTTAATCTCCAGCGTAGGCATCTGCTCGCGCCTCGCGCCGGCCAGCGCCAGCCACAGCTTATCCATCTGCTGCTGGGTCTGCGCGTTGAGCGGCGATAGCCAGAGGTGGGCCTGAGTGAGCGTACGTAAACGGTAATCAATGCCCGCATCGACGTTCATGATATCGCAATGCTGCTTGATCGCCTCGATAGCCGGCAGGAAACGGGCGCGCTGCAGGCCGTTACGGTACAGATCGTCCGGAGGAATATTCGAGGTCGCCACCAGCGTGATGCCGCGCGCAAACAGCGCCTTCATTAACCCGCCCAACAGCATGGCATCGGTAATGTCTGAAACAAAAAACTCATCAAAGCACAGCACATCGGTTTCCGCCTTAAAGCGGTCGGCAAGGATCTCCAGCGGGTCGCTGTGCCCCTGCAGCGCAATCAGCTCTTCATGAACGCGCAGCATAAAGCGGTGAAAGTGCAGGCGCTGCTTACGCTCGCCGGGCAGGCTCTGATAAAAGAGGTCCATCAGCCAGGTTTTACCGCGCCCCACGCCACCCCACATGTACAGGCCGCGGGAGGAGCCCGTTTCAGGCGCAGGCTCACGCTTGCCAAGCAGTTTGCCGAATTTCGCCCGCAGGCCGCCGCTTTGCGGCGTCGGCGCGGGTTTTGCCTGCAGTTCATGATAGATAGTATCGAGGCGGCTTACCGCTTCTTGCTGGACGTCGTCGGGCTGATGAGAGCCCTCTTTAAGAGCTAAAAGGTAACGCGATGTTGGGGACAGGCTTTGCATGATCTAATTGTTATTCCTTGAAAATCGTAACGTCAAAGCTCACGATTGTCGAAAAAAAGGCCGTTCTACACTACGCGATGATACGCCAGGATTCCACTTCTGTGGAATTAGCGGTTATAGTGGCACTATCGGGCGCAGGCGGAGAGCCTCATAGCCACCCTACGGAACCACAAAACAACGGGAGATGTACATGACCTGGGAATATGCGCTAATTGGGCTAGTTGTCGGTATCATCATCGGTGCCGTCGCCATGCGTTTTGGCAACCGCAAATTACGTCAACAACAGGCGCTGCAGTTCGAACTCGAAAAGAATAAAACAGAGCTTGAAGAGTATCGTGAAGAGCTGGTCAGCCATTTTGCTCGCAGCGCTGAACTGCTGGATAACATGGCCGATGACTATCGCCAGCTGTACCAGCATATGGCAAAAAGCTCCAGCAACCTGCTGCCGGATACCATGGCGGAGGCCAATCCATTCCGCAACCGCCTGGCGGAATCAGAAGCCGGTAACGATCAGGCGCCGGTCCAGATGCCGCGCGACTATTCTGAAGGCGCATCCGGCCTGCTGCGCGGCGGTGCAAAACGCGACTAATCCTAAGGTTAGCGTAAAAATATTTTCCGGGCGCACTCTTTGCGCCCGTCTTCCCCCCTACATCCCAGCTACAATTTAAAACATTGACCACGTTGTTACCTGGTCGAAAATTCAATAACATCAGGCCATTCGGGACGATTTTCCACACACCTCAGGTTACGAGAGCCAGCATCTAATGAAGAAACAGACTTTGCTGTTGAGTGCGTTAGCGTTAAGCATAGGGTTATCGTTGTCCGTTTTACCTACGGCTACGGCGTCGATCCCCACGCAGGTACCGGGCCAGGGGGCGCTACCGAGCCTTGCGCCGATGCTGGAAAAAGTGCTGCCTGCGGTGGTAAGCGTCCAGGTTGAAGGCACCGCCTCCCCTGCGCAAAACATGCCGGAAGAGCTGAAAAAATACTTTGGCGACAATGCGCCGCAGGAGCAGGCTCAGCCTTTTGAGGGTCTTGGCTCTGGCGTTATCATCGACGCGGAAAAAGGCTATGTGCTGACGAATAATCACGTCATCAGCCAGGCACAAAAGATAAGCGTTCAGCTAAACGATGGCCGCGAGTTTGATGCGAAGCTGGTCGGCAGCGATGATCAAAGCGATATCGCCCTGCTGCAGCTGCTAAAACCGACCCATCTGACGCAAATCGCTATCGCCGATTCCGATAAGCTGCGCGTGGGTGATTTTGCCGTCGCCGTCGGCAACCCCTTCGGTCTCGGGCAGACCGCCACCTCAGGCATTATCTCCGCCCTCGGCCGCAGCGGCCTGAACCTGGAAGGGCTGGAGAACTTCATCCAGACCGATGCCTCTATTAACCGCGGTAACTCCGGCGGCGCGCTGCTGAACCTGAATGGCGAACTTATTGGTATCAATACGGCGATTCTGGCGCCGGGCGGCGGCAGCGTCGGCATCGGCTTCGCCATTCCCAGCAACATGGCGAAAACACTCGCTCAGCAGCTGATTCAGTTTGGCGAAATCAAACGCGGCCTGCTGGGAATTAAAGGTACTGAAATGAGCGCCGATATCGCCAAGGCGATGAATATCGACGTTCAGCGCGGCGCTTTCGTCAGCGAGGTGTTGCCGAACTCCGGTTCAGCTAAAGCGGGGATTAAATCCGGGGACGTGATTGTCAGCATGAACGACAAGCCGCTCAACAGCTTTGCCGAACTGCGGTCGCGTATCGCCACCACCGAGCCGGGAACGAAAGTGAAGCTGGGGCTTCTGCGCGACGGTAAGCCATTGAATGTTGACGTCACGCTGGATAAGAGTACCTCTTCCAGCGCCAGCGCCGAGCTGATCATCCCCGCCCTGCAGGGCGCATCGCTGAGCGATGGCCAGATGAAGGACGGCACCAAAGGCGTGGTTGTTGATAACGTCGATAAAGCCAGCCCGGCGGCACAGGTCGGCCTGCATAAAGACGATATTATCATCGGCCTTAACCGCGAGCGCATTAGCTCTATCGCCGAGCTGCGCAAGGTGCTGGAGAGTAAACCGGCGGTCATCGCACTTAACGTGATGCGCGGTAACGAAAGCATTTATCTTCTGCTGCGCTAATGCTCAGATCCGGACATCGCGATCGCCGCGATGTCCGGAATATCGGGCGACGGGACGCAGCCTGCGCACCGGTAACGTGAAAGACGACGCCTGTAAGTCGTGCTATGCTGCGCCTGTCCATTAATCAACGATACCTGCATCATGCCTGGAAAGCTTTTACGTTCAGTACTCATTGGTTTGATCGTCGGGGGTCTGCTGCTGGCCGCGATGCCCTCGCTGCGTCAATGGCATCTGACGACGACGACCCAGTACGATAGCGCGGATGAATCGCCCGTCAGCTATAATCCTGCCGTCCGCCGGGCTGCGCCTGCGGTGGTCAACGTCTATAACCGCGCCCTCAACGGCACCAGCCACAATCAGCTGACTCTTGGTTCCGGCGTCATCATGGACCAGCGCGGGTATATTCTGACCAATAAGCACGTCATTAACGACGCTGACCAGATCATCATCGCGCTGCAGGACGGCCGCGTCTTTGAAGCCCTGCTGGTCGGTTCGGATACCCTCACCGATCTGGCGGTATTAAAAATCAACGCCAACGGCGGTCTGCCGGTTATCCCGATTAATCCGAAACGCGTGCCGCATATTGGCGATGTGGTTCTGGCGATTGGTAACCCTTATAACCTCGGGCAAACCATTACCCAGGGGATTATCAGCGCCACCGGTCGTATCGGCCTTAACCCGACGGGTCGACAAAACTTCCTGCAAACCGATGCCTCTATCAACCACGGTAACTCCGGCGGCGCGCTGGTCAATTCGCTGGGCGAACTGATGGGCATTAACACGCTGTCATTTGATAAAAGCAACGATGGCGAAACGCCGGAAGGGATCGGTTTTGCGATCCCCTTCCAGCTGGCAACGAAGATCATGGATAAGCTGATCCGCGACGGCCGCGTGATCCGCGGCTACATCGGCATTAGCGGCCGTGAGATCGCGCCGTTACACGCGCAGGGCGGCGGGATCGATCAGCTGCAGGGGATCGTGGTTAACGACGTTGCGCCGGACGGTCCTGCGGCTCAGGCCGGGATCCGCGCTAACGACGTGATCATCTCGGTAAATGACAAGCCCGCGGTTTCCGCCCTCGAAACTATGGATCAGGTTGCTGAGATCCGTCCGGGTTCAGAAATTCCGGTGGTGATCATGCGCGAAGATAAGAAAATCACGCTGCATATCGCCGTGCAGGAATACCCGGCAACCAACTAAAGCCCGACAGGCCGGGCTTTAGCTTTTGATACTGACGTTAACGTCAATCAGGCGTTAACGTCGATCATCGTCTTAATTTCATTCGTCATCGGGAGCGTCCATGCTTCCTGGGCGCGCGCCAGCGGCAAACGTCTGCTTATCAAAATATCGGCGTTCAGCCTCTGCTCCTCCAGCGCCGCGATAACCGCAGGCCAGGTGAATTTATAGCGCATAACCCCGTGAATGGTGACTTCACGTTCTATCACCGCCGACATGGGAAAGCCGCCCACCTGTTCACCCACGCCGATCATGATTGCCCGCCCGCCGGAAAGTACGCTCAGACAGGCGTCGTGGCGCACGGACTGTACGCCCGTGCATTCCAGCAGCACGTCGTACTGCCGGTCGTTATCGGCCAGAGTGCTCAGCGTTTCAGCCCCCAGCTCATGGGCAATTTTGCGCCGCCCCTCCTGAGGCTCAACCAGCACCACTTCCGTGGCGCCCAGAGTTTTAGCGACCTGAACGGCGAATAACCCCACCGGGCCGCCGCCGGTAACTAACACCCGGGAACCCAGGCCAATCCGTCCTTTTTGCGCCCCTGCCAGAGCGACTGAAATCGTTTCGACCATCGCCGCCGCGCCGTCGCTAATGGCGTCGCTGATAGCGTGCGCGTTGCCTGAAGGGACGCACAAATACTGCTGCATGGCGCCGTAGGTGCCCGGCACGCCGAAAAACTTCTGCGTCGGACAGATATTATAATTGCCCTGCACACAGTGCCGGCAGCGGCCGCAGGGTACCAGCGGATCCACCGATACGCGCTGCCCGACGCGGTGCGGCGAAATTCCCTGCCCCACCGCCACAATCGCACCGCCAAACTCGTGTCCCATAATCATCGGCGCGGTAATCATTTCGCTGCCGCAGCGCCCGTCGAAGTAAAAATGCTTATCTGAACCGCACACGCCGACCGAGCCGATTTTCAGCAGCACTTCCCCGGCCTGCGGCTGCGGCACGGCGGTGGTCCGTAGCTCAAGGGTTTCTTTCGCCATCAGGAACAGCGCGCGCTGGCTGTCCGGAATATCCGTTTTTAATTCCATAACGACCTCTCAGTCTGAGTTGATTTTATTGAGCAAAACGCCCGAAGAAGCGGCATTGCGCGAATTGAACTGCCCGTTAAGCAGGCTCTGTTCGATATCCTCCAGCGTTCTCCCCCGCGTCTCCGGGGCGTAGCGCCACACGAAGACCCAGGCGAGCGCATTGACCACCGCCAGCGCGCCGAACACCAGGCCGATGCCAAGCGCATCCGCCGTGAAATAGAGCAGCAGGGTGACGAGGAAATTGACGACCCACAGCGCAAACGAGCACAAAGCCGTGCCTTTGCCCCGCACGCCAAGAGGGAAGATTTCGGCGCAGTACAGCCAGGTTACAACCGACAGGCTGCCGCCGTTGAAGGCGAAATATCCCAGCAGGCAGGCCAGCACGATAATTTTATGGCCGTCGCTCAGCAGCTCCTGCGCGTGGGCGGACCAGGGCAGCAGCATCGACATCACCGCCAGCACCACCACCGCGCCGGGCAGGCCAATCAGCATCAGGCGCCGCCGCCCGAGCACGTCCAGCAGCCAAATCCCTAACAGGGTGAATACCGTGAGCACCACGCCGATCCCGACGGAGCCGAGGATCGCCACCGACTTGCCAAACTGCGCCATCACCAGCAAGGAAGGGGCGTAATAGATGATGGCGCTGATGCCGGTAGCCTGAGAGAAAATAGCGATGCCCAGACCGGCGACCAGCGCGGGCCGCACCCAGGGCTGGAACAGCTCTCTCCAGCTCGACTGCTGGTCCTGATGCAGCCGCTCTATCTCCTTTACTTCCTGAGCGGCTTCGTGCCCGGTGCGCCCTACGCGGACGAGGATTTCCTCCGCCCGTTTAGCCTGCTGCTTGCCCACCAGCCAGCGCGGGCTTTCCGGCAGATACAGCATCATCACGATAAAAATCACCGCCGGGATAACCGCCAGCCCGAGCATCCACTCCCAGGCCCCGGATGGACCAAGCAGATAGCCCACGGCGTAGGCCAGCAGCGTGCCGACGCAGATCATCATCTGGAACAGCACGCCCTGAGCGCCCCGCCGATGGGCAGGCGCCAGCTCGGCGATATACATCGGAACAATTTGCGAGGAGCCTCCGACGCCCAGGCCAAGCAAAAAACGCATGACAATCAGCATATTGAGGGAGGTCGCTAAAGCGCAGCCGAGAGCGAATAAAGCAAACAGTATTGAGATGACGATGACGGTTCTGCGCCGCCCCAGACGATCCGAGAGCGGGCCGGTCAGCAGCGCGCCAAATATCGCGCCGAGAAGCGTGGCGGAGGTGACCACCGACTGCATAAAGGCGTTGTCCGCGATGGCGAAATCCTCGCGCAGAAAGAGCAAGGCGCTGGCAATAATGCCCGTGTCGTAGCCGTACAGCAGGCCGCCGATGCTTGCCCCGATGGCGACCAGAAAGCTGTAGCGTCTGCCGTGGGCGACGGCCGTGGGAGGGGTCGATAACGTGTTCATATTAACCTCACAAGAGAATAGTCAGGCTCCCCGGGCCAAATTTCGGCAAAGGGAGGCCAGGCGATAGCGGGTATCACAAAAAAGTAAGGATTAAATGGGAGAAAGCGGGCTTCCCACAGGTCGTACGGCGCGCGACAGCAATTGGATCAGGACGATCGTGCGCCTGAAGATCACACCTCGTGGACAGGGATCTTCAACAGCTGCCCAAGTTTATGAAACGCCTGGGCGTGGTATCCCCGTCCCATCGCGCAGTGATGGGTCGGGCCGCAGGCGGACCAGTCATCCACAAAAGCGCGCAGCCCTTTGCGGAAGCGGAACAGGGCGTTCGTATCCCCAAGCTGCAGCGTTTTGCCTTCCACAAGCTCGCCCTCGGCCAGCACCAGCATGTACTGACCGTCGGCCCCCTGAGTAACGGAAGCCAGGGTTACCGGCCCGGTGGCCGGGGTAAACTGGGTCAGAAAACCGCTGCCCGGCTTGCCGTGGAAGACGGAGCTCATTTTGAGCAGGGATTTTTCATCGGCGATGTCCGGATCGCCCGCCCCGCTGTGCCCGACGATGCAAAGATCCTGATTGAAATCCATCGAATACAGCTCGGTCAGCGTTGCGCTGCCGGCCAGGGATTTCATCAGCGTCAGCGCGATCGCCGTTTTGACGTCGGCCTCAACCGGGCAGGCGATCCCTTGCCGGGTCAGCATGGAGAAGACCGGATTCGACGCGGAGATAATCTGGTGCATATAGCCGCTGGGCTGCACCTCGAAGTGGTTCGACAGCGCAATCAGCCGGTGCTCATCAACCAGCCTGCGGGTGGCCAGATAGACCTCAATCATTGAGGTCAGATGCTGCTCATCCAGATCCTCCGGCAGACGGAAAACCTCTTTCACTTCCCGGCCCGCCCGCTCGATGTCGTCCTGGTTAAAGCCGTGGGCGATATTGGCTGCGATATCTTCCCAGTTCAGATGCTTCACGTAGCTGCCGAAGGTGCGGAAAATCTGCGTCTCATCGACGTTGAGATCCATCATCCCCGGATACGGACGGCCAAGAATGCCGATGTTCCCCGACTTCAGGCGACGGCAGGCGTTGGCCGCGTCGCACCACTGGCTAATCTTCTCATCAAGGATGGTATCTCCTTCAAGGTAGCCGGAAACCACCGCAAAAGGATGCTCGAAACGGCGCAGCACGGCGGTCATTTCGGGCAGCCCGGCGCAGGTACAGCCTTTGCCCAGCCAGTCGTCTATCGTCTGCGTTTGGTCCAGATCCAGCGCGGGAACCGACTGCACGTTCAGCAGCACCAGCGTCACGTTGCCCAGCGCGCGCACTACCGGCAGCAGGGACTCGGACGAGGCGTAGGTTGTCAGGTGGCAGAAAATAATATCCACGTCTTCCGCCTGAAAGCGCAGCCCCGCCTCCCGCGCCCTTGCCGGATTGTCCACCATGCCTGCGGCAACGACGTCGCGCGGCGAGAATTTCTCCAGCAGCCGCTGATGATGCTCCATCAGCCGCTCTTTCATGCCCGAAAACTGCGGCCAGTACGCTTCAAGGCCGATGGCGAAAATACCAATTTTTGCACTCATAAAGGTTCTCCTTTGCGGTTATACAATGCGGGTAGCCGTCACGCCGAGCAGGCTGGCAAGCTTTTCAAGCGTCGCACCGTGGTGCCCGATACCGATGGCGCAGTGATGAGCCGCCCCGCCGCGCGACCAGCTTTCGGTGAAGGCCCGGGCGCCGCAGGCAAAGCGGTAGCGGCTGTTGGTATTGCCGATATCCAGCACTTCTCCCGCCAGCGATTCCCCTTCGGCGTACTGCAAAATCACCCGGTTGTTAACGTCCTCCACCACCGACAGGAAGGTGACCGGCCCGTTGCGTACGCTCATCTGGATCGAGATCCCTTTGCCGGGCTTACCGTGATAAACCGGCAAAGGCACGAGGCGCACTTCACCCTCGGCCATCGCCGGATGAGCCGGGCCGTCATGCCCCCACAGCACGACATCATCATCGAAATCAATGCCGTAAGGCTCGGCAAACGAGCCTCCGGCCCCGAGTAAAGAGAGAATTTTCATCGCGATAACGTTTTTAACTTCGTACTCTCCAGCGACCGGAATATCCCGCCCGGTAAGCAGCGTATTGCCCAGAATCAGCGAGGTGACGATATTTTCATGGGCGCTGCCCGGCGTGCCTTCGTAGTAGTACGCCAGCGCGTGCAGTTTGTTTTCCCGGACCAGGTCGTCGAGGGCGACGGCGGTGTGCGTTGCCCGCAGCAGTTCCTGCTCATCACAGCTGTCATCGATGACCAGCTTTTCCCTTATTTCCCGCCACTTCTCTTCTATTTGCCTGTCGGAAACCTGCTCGCGCCAGCTCAGCAGCTCGCACATCTCCAGCGGTTGGAAGCGAACGCCCAGCTTCGCTGAGAGGTTCGTCATGTTGGAATAGACGTCGTACATGCCGTTGTAGTAATGGCCCAGCACGCCAATCTGCGTCTGCGCCAGCTGCTTTTTCAGCGTCAGCGCCGTCAGCCAGGCGCGTGTTTCCCGCCAGACGTGGGGATCGTTGTGCAAAGCTCCGACGATCATTTCCCAGCTAATCCCGGCGCGATTAAAGACGTTCGCCAGCTCCGGCGCGCTGCACGCCTGGCAATGCGCCAGCCACTCGCCGGTGCGCGCCCCGCGATCGGGCAGATCGCGAATCACGCTGTACGGCAACGTGCGATCCGGCTGGAGGGCAAGGATCAGCACCGGCACGCTGAACTGCTGCACCAGCGGCAGCACCGTGGAGCTCAGGGCATAGGTGCTGATGGCGATCACGATGACGTCCGGCGAAAACTGCCTGAGGCGCAGGGCCAACGCATCGCTTTTCTCCAGCGAATCCACCAGCCCGCCGTTCAGCACAGTCAGCGAAGGCGCAGAGAGCTGCTCTTCAATCTCCTGCAGATAGCCCAGCAGGCGCTGTTCGAGGCCGCTGAACTGCGGCCAGTAGGTGTTGAGCCCGATACCAAACAGCGCGGTATTAAGCGTGGCGGGTGCGTTCATAGGTTGTCTCCTGATGAGGATAAATCGTCTGAGAAAGGAAAATGTCCGCGTCCCAGCCCCCGCGCCTGAAGCGCTCGTCGACAGTGGCTGGGGGACTGGTTAAAGCTTTTCTGAAAGATGACCGAGAAGTAGTTGCTGTCGCTAAAGCCGCTCACCGCCGCCACTTCTGCAATGGAGAGTTCGCTGGTGCCGAGCAGCGTTATGGCGCGGCACAGGCGGCGCTGCATCTGGTAGCGGCTGATGGTCATACCGGTTATCTGTTTGAAGGCGTCGCGCACCGAACGCGGAGAGAGCTGATGCTGCGCGCAGAGGGATTCCAGCTCAAATTTCTCATTCAGCCGCGAGCCGAGGCTGGCGATGACCAGATCGATATCCTGGCGGGCGTGAGAGGCCAGCTTGTCCGGCGCGTAGCGGTGGCGCATCAGCAGAAGCACCAGTTCGAGAAATATCGACTCGCTCAGGCGTAAAGAAACGGGGTCACGCCTGCCGCACTCGCCGGCCAGACGCTCAACGTGCTGGCGGATCAACGCCAGCGACTCCCGGGTTAATCGCCAGCTACGGCTTTGCTGGTGGGTTTCCGTGCCGGGCAGCAGATTGTGCCAGTCGGTGCCCAGGCGCAGGCGGTCGCGGCAAAACAGAATGTTGCCCAGCTCGAGGTTATCGACCGACTGATAGTAATGGCTATCCTGCTGGGTCACATACAGCACGTCACCGTAGGTAATGCGGTACGGCAGTCCGTTCCAGATGTGTAATCCGTTCCCGCGCCAGACAATAACGATTTCGTCAAAATCATGGCGATGCAGAGGAAAGATATCCTGCGGGCAGCGGTGCTCCACCGCCACCGGATGGGCGGCACTAGTGAAGTAATCACTGCGCTTGAGCATTAAGGAGGTCATGTTTTTCCCGGTGATGGCGGCAAGGTGGAATCAATATAAGCCAGCCAAAAGCCGGGCCGCCTTAAGAGCCGGGTGGAAATTCGGGCGGGGCGTGACCAAAAAATCAAGAATCAGGAAGGGATTGCCGAAGTTGCAGAGGCGATCACATTTTGATAACAATCAACAGCGGGGCGAAACGGCGGAGGCTTTAAAAACAGCGAGCGGGCAAGGCTGCCCGCTCGTTTACATCATTCGCAAATCAGAACGATCACTTATTAACGAAATCTTCGCCCAGGGCGATATCTTTCTTCAGCGTATCAAGCATGCCTTCCAGCGCCTGCTGTTCAAAGGCGCTGAGCGTGCCTATCGAATGGCGCTCTTCCACACCATTTTTGCCTAACAGCAGCGGCTGTGAGAAGAAGCGAGCGTACTGACCATCGCCTTCAACATAGGCGCATTCCACCACGCCCTTCTCACCCTGCATCGCGCGGACCAGGGAGAGGCCAAAACGGGCTGCCGCCTGACCCATAGAGAGCGTTGCCGATCCGCCACCGGCTTTAGCTTCAACGACTTCAGTGCCGGCGTTTTGAATGCGTTTAGTGAGGTCTGCCACCTCTTGTTCGCTGAAGCTTACGCCAGCAATCTGTGACAGTAATGGCAGGATAGTGACGCCCGAGTGGCCGCCAATAACCGGCACTTCGACATCGGATGAGGATTTACCTTTCAGCTCAGCGACAAAGGTATTAGAGCGGATAATGTCCAGCGTGGTCACGCCAAACAGCTTGTTCTTATCGTAAACGCCGGCTTTTTTCAGCACTTCCGCCGCAATAGCCACCGTTGTGTTCACCGGGTTGGTAATAATACCGATGCAGGCCTGCGGGCTGGTTTTGGCAATCTGCTGAACCAGATTTTTCACGATACCGGCGTTAACGTTAAATAAATCGGAGCGATCCATGCCTGGCTTACGCGCAACGCCAGCGGAAATCAGCACCACATCAGCGCCCTCGAGCGCCGGGGTCGCGTCTTCACCGGAGAAACCTTTGATTTTTACATCGGTAGGGATATGGCTGAGATCAACCGCCACGCCCGGAGTTACCGGAGCGATGTCGTACAACGAGAGTTCTGAACCTGAAGGCAGTTGGGTCTTAAGTAGTAGGGCAAGCGCCTGGCCTATTCCACCAGCGGCGCCGAGGACTGCAACTTTCATCCTAAACTCCTTATTATGGTTAATATCGTCTTTCGTTACTCCGTCGCCTGGACCTTAATTCACAAGATGAACAATTACAATAAGTATGGTTGAAGAATGCGTTCTGGTGCGCAGCGATGCATCCGCTTCGCATTTTCATCCCTGAGACTGGCCATCCAGCAAAACGTAGTACCGGACCGACTAGTGGTTACAATACACCCAGCCTGTTCGGCAAAACAACACCAATCTCATAACATTTAATTTACTTTTACAGCTATTTACGCGCTGTGATGAAGGCATGTTCCTTATCAGGGTTATTTGCTAAAATATGCCCCCTTCATAACATTATTTACTTTATCCCCTTGCGGATTATTTGCATAAAAATTCATGATTATGCATAATGATGTTGTTTTTACCACCATAATCTGGGTGACTTATGCGAAGTTCGGCAAAACAAGAAGAACTGGTTAAAGCATTTAAACTGCTGCTTAAAGAAGAAAAATTCAGCTCTCAAGGTGAAATCGTCCAGGCGCTGCAGGAAGAAGGTTTCGATAATATCAACCAATCGAAAGTTTCTCGCATGCTCACAAAATTTGGCGCGGTACGAACCCGTAATGCCAAAATGGAAATGGTCTACTGTCTGCCTGCCGAGCTTGGCGTTCCGACAACCTCCAGCCCGCTGAAAAACCTGGTCCTGGACATCGACTATAACGATGCCGTCGTGGTTATCCATACCAGCCCAGGCGCAGCGCAGCTCATCGCGCGTCTTCTCGACTCCCTGGGTAAAGCGGAAGGCATCCTTGGCAGTATCGCGGGTGATGACACCATCTTTACCACCCCGGCCAGAGGATTTACCGTCAAAGATCTGCACGACGCGATTCTGGTCCTGTTTGAACAAGAACTCTAAGCCCTCTCCCTCTGGCTGACGCCGGAGGGCCCTTCAAAAAATGCAGCATTTCTTTAACATTTAGTGTGGTTTTTCCCTCCTATACATTCCTTTACTGAATGAAAGGGCCGAAAACGCACAAAATATCAAATACATCCATCTTTATGATTTTATTAGAAATAGCGGGAGCCCGTGGCTAATAAATGACATTTCTAATTCTTATACGTTATAAAAAAGACATTTCTATGTAATTATTTACACGCAAAACAATTAGCACGGTATTAATATTTTTGGTGATTAGTGTATACTTGATTTTGTGATGAGGGTCACGAAACAAAGAGCTCTCAGTAATAAGATTCGACGAGGTGAACATCATGAAAATCAAAACAACCGTAGCTGCACTCAGTATCCTGTCCGTACTCTCTTTTGGCGCTTTCGCCGCTGATTCAATCAACAGCGATCAGGCTCAAAGCCGTCAGCCAATCGGCACCGTTTCCGTCGGCGCGGTAAGTGCTTCCCCGATGGATATGCATGAAATGCTGAACAAAAAAGCGCAGGAGGAAGGGGCTTCTTCCTATCGCATCATCGAAGCGCGCACCGGCGACCACTGGCACGCGACGGCAGAACTTTATAAATAAGTTTTAACGCTTATCGGTTATTCACTGAATACAGAATATCTCCAGCGGCCCAGGTACATAACAAACCTCCCGCCGCTGCAATCAACATGGTTGGAGTAAAAATTATGAAAACTGCAATGATCATCGCATCCCTGGGCCTGGCCTCCGTACTCTCTTTCGGCGCAAGCGCCGCCGTACAGCAGGTCAACGCCGAACAGGCTCAAAACCTACAGTCTATGGGCACCGTTTCTGTCTCGCAGGTAGGCAGCGCGCCGATGGATATGCGCCAGGAACTGGCGGCTAAGGCCGCTAAAGAAGGCGCCAGCAGCTACCGTATTATTGAAGCCCGTACCGGCGATACCTGGCACGCTACGGCTGAGTTGTACAAATAAACCCTCGTCGTCTTATCCGACGACTTGCCCCCGCCCGTCGGGGGCTTTTTTATGCCTGTCTGGCATTAAAACGTAATTCCCCTTCCAGCTCTTCTTCCGCTTCATCAAACAGCAAAATCAAAGCGCCAAAGCGCCGACGCTGCTTATCGCTCAAATGAATAAACTCAATCTCCAACGGCAGCGGCAGCAGGCCGCCGGTGGTCACTTCCCAGAGCGAGTCCAGGTTGTTTACCCTCTCCCGGCTCAGCTCAAAGACGCGGGAAAACTCACGATAGAAATCCTGCTGTTCCGCTATATCATCGAAATCAAACGTGTAGACCGTCATCGCCCGCCCCCGCTTAAACCCGCCGCCATTCCCCGCTAAATACCATACCGCCGGACGGTCGCTTTGCCATCCTTATATTTCTGAATCGAAGGGGTCCCGTTGATGAGTAAGTATAGCGATAAAAAAACCGACGCTTCAGGCGTCGGTTTTGGTCTTTAGCTATTCGTCAGCACATGCTGATACTTGCGCAGCATCTCCACCAGCCGTCGGACCGGCTCCGTCACCTGCGGCGACGCTTCCCAGAGCCGCAGCTTCTCCTGATAAATATCCAGCTCGTCGAGCAGGCGGGAGAAATAGCGCCGACGCTTGTCATCATTGCCTGCGGAGATTACGTGATCCGCAGTACGACGCAGCTGGCGATGGTATGCCGACAGATCGTCATTAACCGGCACCGGCGCATCCCGCAGGCGCTGATGGGCAATAATCAGCGTCAGCGCTAAGCGGAAACGGGCAATATCGTCCGGGAACTTGTTCAACAATAAGAAGAGCTGTTGATAGAGGGCCGGCAGATGGTTCTCTTTGCGCCTGGCGGTATTGGTGGTCAGCGATGAGACCGCTGCCGAGACAAACTGATTGAGCAGCACGCGCCCGGTGCGCGCCCGCGAATTATCTCGCACCAGCAGGATAACCATCAGCGCGAGGAAACAGCCAACTATCTGGCCTAACGCGCTGTCAAGGAACTGGCTGAACTGGAACTGCATCGGGTTATCCAGCACCAGGATATTGATGGTGCCGGCCAGCGCCCCCATCGATCCCAGCCGCCGCTTCTGTACTTCAATCCCAATGAAGAATGCCATCACCGCCAGGCTAATACACAGCAGCAGCATGCTTTGCTGGGTCGCGGGCATAATCACGAGGAAGAAAAACGCCCCCAGCGGTAGAGCCGCCAGCATCCCGTAGAGGAAATCCAGTGCCACCATGCGCGGGTTCGGCAGACGCATCGCCAGCGCCGTGACCACCGCGATCATCACCATTGCCCCGCTGCCGGAGGTCCAGCCGGTCCAGAGCCAGAACAGCGTGCCGAGAATGCACGAAATGGAGGTGCGCCAGAAGTTCACCATCGCATGATGGCGCTCGGCCGACTCGGCTTTCATCACCACTTCGCCCTGCAGCACTTCATCTTCAATACGGCTAATTTTGGTATTGCCGACAACGCCCCTTTTTAACAACAGATAGCGCGTGGCGGCCCCGACCCAGCTATAGATCGTTACCGGCGTATTATGCTCCCCTTTCCAGGTCAGAAAACGGCGCATTCTCTTCAGCTGTCGATGTACATCCTGCACGTTCTCAACCGGCTCGGCGAACAGCTCGCGGTAATCATCCGTCACCATTTCCGGGCGTGAATTCTGGATTAAGTAGGTCTCGCAGGCTTGGGTAATCAGCGTCAGGGAGAGGGTATTAATCGCCTTCAGGCGCTGGTTGACCTTCGCCCAGCGCGAGGATTCCATAATCAGGTTTCCGCGCATACCTTCCAGCGCGCTGGTCCGGCGTACCAATGCTCCCCAGGCTTTATCCACGATTTCGCTGTCGCCATGCGCCACGCAGAGCTGCATCAGGCGATAGTGTTCAACCAGCAGGTTATCCAGCTCCAGGTCGATCTCTTTTTTGATCGACCGCGGCGAAAACAGCAGGTCCGCCACAATGGCGCTGACAATACCGACCACAATCTCGCTGCAGCGCTCGACGGCAAACTGCGGCGCCAACATCGGATCGGTATGAATGGTGATAACAATGATCAGCGCGGTATAGCCCGCCAGCCCCCAGGCGTAGGAGTTTTCAACCCGCACCAGAGAAGAGATCCAGGTGCAGAATCCGGCCCACAGGCAGCACACCAGCATCATCAGCAGCGGGGCGCGAATCATCAGGATGATAATGGCCAGCGCCGCAATACAGCCGATAAAGGTACCGACAATACGCAGCATCCCACGATAGCGGATGGCGCCCGAATAGGGCTCCCCTCCGGCCGCGAATGCCGGACCCGCGGCAACGATCGCCGCCGTCAGCACCGCCCAGCGCGGGGTTTCCAGCTGAAAGTGGAAGCCAACAAAGAGCGCCAGCACCACCGCGCAGGCGAGCTTAACGGCGAAGCGGAGATGCCGGGGGGCAATAGTGAAGATCCCCATGACGATTAACCAAACTCACGCAGGCGCATGGCCAGTTTCTGGAAGAAATTCGCCTGCCGGGCGTCGCGGTCCTCTTTGCCGGTGATCACCACCGTTGCGGTGGTCCCCGCCGGCCAGATATTCCCCTGCTGCCGATCGAGGCGAATTCGCACCGGTACGCGCTGCGCCAGGCGCACCCACTCAAGGTTCGAGTCCACGGAGGCCATGCCTTTTGCATCGCTGCTGCTGCTGGCGTTGGTCACCCCGGCGGCAATACTGTCAACCGTCCCCTTGATCGTGCGGCTGCTGCCCAGCGGGGTAATCTCCGCCCGGAAGCCCGGACGCACGCCTTCCAGCTTGGTCTCTTCGAGATAGGCCATCACGTAGAAGGTATCCTGTTTCACCAGCGCCACCGCCGTAGAGCCGCGGGTAATAAATTCACCGCCGTAGACGTTGAGGTTGGTCACCCAGCCGTCGGCTGGCGCGCGGATAACCGTCCGCTGCAGGTCGAGCTTCGCCAGATCGCGGCTGGCTACCGATTTTGCCAGCTGGTGTTCCACCGTTTGCAGGACGTTATTGGCCTGATCTATCTCTTCCCGGGACATTGCCTGAACGCCGAGCCGATTACGACGCCCGGCTTCAACGCGTTTTTCCTGGGCCAAAGTTTGATAATAGGAGACGTCGGCCTCGGCCTCTTCAAGCGCCTTCTGGTAACGCGGTTGGTCAATCACGAATAAAACCTGACCTTGCTTAACCAGCTGGTTATCCTTGATATTAACCTGCGAAATCAGCCCCGAGACGTCGGGAGCGATGGCCACGATGTCGGCGCTAAAGCGCGCGTCGCGCGTCCACGGCGATGCGGTGTAGTATACCCACGCGCGAAAAATTGCGACAAATGCCAGGATAACCAGTATCACAGTGATTGCGGTACGGAAGATATTTCTTGTTAGTGTTTTCACATCAACCTCAAACGAACAAACGCGATATCAGATAAAAAAGGCAGCAATATAACGCGGTATTAAACAGTGCAGGGTGCCAGACGAAGTCATAGATACCGGTAGGAACCAGCAATCGGTGCACCAGCCAGAAAATGGCCAGCGATATTAACAGCTCAAAGAAGATCGGCGGAAACGACAAGCCGAAAATCACGATGACAGGAAACAGACTCATGATGACCTTGATAAGAAGCGTGCAGGTGGTAAGCGTGAAGCATTTATTATGTAGCTAACAATATAGTAACGTAACAATTGCAGCATGATCTATATTATGTGATCTAAATCACTTTTAAGTCAGAGTGAACAATGGAACGACTAAAACGCATGTCCGTTTTTGCCAAAGTGGTAGAACTGGGTTCATTTACCGCCGCGGCCCGCCAGCTCCAGATGAGCGTTTCTTCAATCAGCCAGACCGTATCCAGGCTGGAAGATGAGCTGCAGGTAAAGCTGCTCAACCGCAGCACCCGTAGCCTTGCCTTAACGGAAGCCGGGAAAATTTATTACCAGGGCTGCCGCCGAATGCTGCTTGAAGCCCAGGACGTGCATGAGCAGCTTTACGCGTTTAACAACACGCCCATCGGCACGCTGCGCGTCGGCTGCTCTTCAACTATGGCACAGAATGTCCTGGCCCATATTACCGCAGGCATGCTCAAAGAGTACCCCGGACTGTCGGTCAATCTGGTCACCGGGATCCCGGCGCCGGACCTGATTGCCGACGGTCTGGACGTGGTTATTCGCGTCGGCGCGCTGCAGGATTCCAGCCTCTTCTCACGTCGTCTGGGGTCGATGCCGATGCTGCTCTGTGCGGCAAAGAGCTACCTTCAGCAGGCGGGGATCCCGGAAAAGCCGGCGGATCTCGCCAGCCACTCCTGGCTTGAATACAGCGTGCGTCCGGATAACGAATTCGAAATCATCGCCCCGGAAGGGATCTCGACGAAGCTGATCCCCCAGGGGCGCTTCGTCACTAACGATCCGATGACCCTGGTGCGCTGGCTGACCGCCGGCGTCGGCGTCGCTTACGTTCCGCTAATGTGGGCGATCGAAGAGATCAACCGCGGGGAGCTGGAGATCCTGCTGCCAAGCTACCAGTCGGATCCCCGCCCGGTGTACGCGCTGTACACCGAAAAGGACAAGCTGCCGCTGAAGGTACAGGTGTGCATTAACTACCTGACCGAATATTTTGTCGAGGTGGCGAAAATTTATCAGGGAATGCACGGCCGCGGGCTCGACCATTAGCCGGTGGCCGCTGGAGATAACGCGCTGCGGGGTAAGTACAGGAAAGGTTACGCCTTCGACGAATGCGAAGGCGTATTGAAGAGACTCAGGCAGTGCCGCCGACGGTGAGCTTATCGACCTTCAGCGTCGGCTGGCCGACGCCAACCGGCACGCTCTGGCCCTCTTTACCGCAAACGCCAACGCCGCTATCCAGCTTCAGATCGTTCCCCACCATTGAAATCTGCTGCATGGCTTCAATCCCGGAGCCGATAAGCGTCGCGCCTTTCACCGCCCTGGTCACCTTACCTTTTTCAATCAGATAGGCTTCAGAGGTGGAGAAAACAAACTTACCGGAGGTGATATCAACCTGACCACCGCCGAAGTTTGGCGCAAAGATACCGTAATCAACCGATTCGATAATCTCCTGCGGCGTCGATTTACCCGCCAGCATGTAGGTGTTGGTCATACGCGGCATCGGCAGATGCGCGTAGGACTCGCGACGGCCGTTACCGGTAGGCGCAACGCCCATCAGGCGGGCGTTGAGCTTGTCCTGCATATAGCCTTTGAGAATACCGTTCTCAATCAATACGTTGTATTGACCCGGCGTTCCCTCATCGTCAACCGCCAGCGAACCGCGGCGATCGGCAATGGTGCCGTCATCTACCACGGTACAGAGCTCTGATGCCACCAGTTCGCCCATATGGCCGCTGAACACCGAGGTCCCGCGACGGTTAAAGTCGCCTTCCAGGCCGTGGCCTACCGCCTCATGCAGCAATACCCCGGGCCAGCCCGCGCCTAATACCACCGGCAGCATGCCGGCCGGGGCCGCAACGGCGGACAGATTAACCAGCGCCATGCGCACGGCTTCTCTTGCCCAGGCGTCAGCACGAACCTCGCCTTCTTCACTGCCGAGAAAATAGTCGTAGCCAAAACGTCCGCCGCCGCCGCTGGAGCCGCGCTCGCGTTTGCCATCATCTTCCACCAGCACGCTGACGGAAAGGCGTACCAGCGGTCGAACGTCCGCCGCCAGCGTACCGTCGGTCGCCGCAACCAGGATCAGTTCATACACGCCGCTGAGGCTGGCAGAAACTTCCTGCACGCGCTTATCGGCGGCCCGCGCCGCTTTGTCTACGCGACGCAGAATGTCCAGCTTCTCTTCACGGCTCATGCTTTGCAGCGGATCGATGCTGGCATACAGCGGGCTATACTCCACCGCCCCAAGAGTGCGAACCTTACCGTCGCCTCTGTCGCGTACGATGGTACGCGCTGCCTGCGCGCTTTGTTCCAGCGCCAGCAGGCTGATTTGGTCAGCATAGGCGAAGCCGGTCTTTTCGCCGCTTACCGCGCGAACGCCGACGCCCTGATCGATATTATACGAACCATCTTTGATGATGCTGTCTTCCAGAACCCAGGATTCGTGATAGCTCGACTGAAAATAGAGATCGCCGTAATCAAGACGGCGCTCGGCCAGCTGGCCAAGAATGGCAAAAAGGTCCTGATGGTTCAGGCCGTTTGCCGACAGTAATTGTTCACTTACCAGGTTCAGACTCATCGTTTGCTACTCATTTGTTGCCGCCTGTCAGGCGGAAATAGGTACCCTAAATAGTTCAGGTTGCAGAAAGGCGCCAGCTGAGAGTCCTCCGGCAGCACAGAATAACCATGCGACCGGGGCGAACAAGCGTAGCCAACGCATCTGTAGCTTGAAATATAACGGGTATAGAACGCTATATATTGAGAGTGCGATAATTCCCCGCAATCGTCAAATCATTGCTTTTTGTCGCTACGCGCCTGACGCAGCACTTCATTGATTTGCGGCTGATCGATAGGACCAGTGATGCGATAGCGCAGGATAGACACTTTGTTCCACAGCGGCCCCAGCACCTTACTGGCCGCAAAAACGGCGGCGCCGACGATCGGGTTAATCACAAAGGCCGTCGCCACGCCGACGGTCGCCGAGATTTCCGGCGCGACAACGGCCTGCAGATCCAGCTGGCGGCGCACGAGGTCCACCGAGCCTTTCATCGCGATATCCGCCTCCAGGCCATCCACCAGCGTATCATCGGTATTCATTACGCCATCTTTAATCCATGCCGTGCTGCGGATCGAATCGAAATAGAACCCTTCGCTGAAGGTATCGCTGAAGTCGAAACGCAGTTTACGCAGCAGCGCGTCCACGCTCAGCAGGCGCAGCAGCTGCCCGGCGTGACCGGTGCTAATGTCGGTAAACTCGCCTTTTCCAAGATGGCTTTTCAGAACCCCGTTAAGCGAGGCCACATCCGGCTGCCACGGCGGCGCGCGCCAGTGCAGATCGTAGTCGACATCAAACGACGAGCCTTTCACCGGCGTTGATACGCCAAAGAAGCCGACGAAAGAGTCCGTTTTATTGCCGTGGAGCTTACCTTTCAACGACGTGCGTACGCCGTTTGCCGCATTGACCCACACGCCATCGGCGGTCAGACGGCCGAAGCCGGTATCCACCAGCCCGTTTGCAAGGGTTAGCTTATCGCCGCTAATCGCGAAGTCGCCGTCGATACGCCCGTATTTTTGCCCCCACAGCCAGCACTCCGCGCAGCGGAGCTGAAGATCCGGCCAGCCGCGAAAATCGATGCGGCTATCGGCTAAAGGATTGCTGCCGCCCGGCGCCGCATCGCTCTTCTGAGCGGCGGCCGGGTTGTAGTAGAGGTAGCGAATGGCCGCCAGCCACGGGGCGTTTTGACGCATCGTCAGGGAAGCGTTAATTTCCCGCCCCTGTGCTTCAACCTTCGAACCACCGGCCTCCGGACGCGAGACAAGGCTAACGTTATTCCAGCTCTGCCCGGCAAAGGTCAGCGACGGCGTTCGCAGGGTAATTCGCTCGGGGAAGATGATATTGCTGCTGACCTCATTGGCCGCACCGCCCTGGAACAGAGCCAGCCACTCCGCCCCATCCATCGGCGGCATATTGAGCTCTACGCCAGCCTGCTCGGGGAGCGGAGAAACGGCCTTGCTGTCGGAGGTTAAAATCGCCCGATCCAGCGTCAGCTTGCGGTTCAGCAGCCAGCGGCTGTTGATGTGGTTTTTGGCGCCGATGGAGCCGGTCAAATCAAAGCTGTTTAGCCCGCCCGCGACGTTGATTTTCACCGGCAGCGCTTCGCCTGCCGGCTTGTCTACGGGTGTAGGTAAGTGACTGCTCACATTTTTCAGATCGCCGTTGATATCGACCTTATAGCTTGCGCTGCCGCGATACGGCAGCTCAATCGCCACCTTGCCGTCCCACGGCAAGCTGCCGCTCAGCGCTCCATCGATAGCTTTCGGCAGCAGGCCGGTTCGCGACGGCTGCCAGCTGGCGTTCATTCCCACATCAACCAGGAAGGCTTTCGGCCCCTCGGTGGTGGAAAAATTAAGATTCAGCGGCTGATTAAACCAGCTGGCGCTCATCTCCTCGCTTTTCAGATCGCCGTTCACAAAGCTGAACTTACCGCTCAGGTTGTTTAGCGTCGCATCGATAGGCTTGATAAACAGGCTGTTATTCTTGAGATTCACGTCGCCTTTAGCGGTCGTCAGCTCACCGTCCAGCGGAATGTCGAGATGTAAGCGAGCGCTCACACCACCATCCAGCTGCAGCTCATCCAGCGCGGCGCCCAGCGTCTCCTTGAGCGGCGTCTCTTTGAAATAAGGGCCAACCTCTTTGCCCGCACCGTTGATATCCGCGTCGATCAGCAGCTTTTCCCGCGAATAGTCAGGGATCGCCGCATCAAGGTTGCTGGCGGCCACCTTGCCGAGCATGACCTTATCGGCCTTCATCCACAGCCCGTTGTTGATAAAGTCGAGGTTGATGTCCAAACCGGTCAGCGCCGGCCAGTCCGGCTGGAAAGCGAAGGTGGCATTGGTCAGCGGTACGGAAACCTGGAACTGGCCTTCGTTGTGCAGATAGGGGAACAGGTGCGGGTTGCCGCCGTAAACCAGCGTGGCATCGGTGGACTGGCCGCCTTGAATCGCGCCGCTGAGGTAGTCCACCAGCTCTTTGCCCATCAGGTTTTCCGGGAAATAGCGCCACGCCTGACCGCCGTCATTGGTGCTGATCCCTGCCAGAATGCCCAGCCACGGCTCATCACCCTGCGGCTGTAAATAGCGGAAACCGCCCCGGGCACGCACGCCGGTTGCCTGGACGTCAATATTGCGCCCGTCGAGCATAAAGCCCTTTTCATTTTTCACCCAGCTAAGGGTCGCGTCGCCCTGAGCGATTTCCAGCGGCGCGCGAAATACCGTTTCATAGGGCATTTTCGCCTGCGTCATGCTGGCATGCAGGGAGCCGTTCTCTACGCTCCCGGCGACGCTGCCGGAGAAATGCTCCACGCCGGGCAGCAGCTTCCACTGCTTCCACGAGAAATCGCTCCAGCTGGCCTGGAAGCGGGATTCTTCCGCCGCCTGCAGCGGGATATCCAGCGCCAGAAGATTAATTTTGCCGTTTGGCTGGGTGGTACGCCAGATTTCGCCGAGCGCAGGCGCCAGCTTATCGGCAAAAGGCTGTAGCCCGGTCAGACCGTTCAGCTCAAGGTTGCTCGCGCGGATACGCAGCTCGTCGCTCCGGGAATGGCCGTCCCCGCCAACGTCCTGCGCCGGGATCCACGCCATCGCCAGCGCCCCGCGAGGCCAGGACTTGCCATCAATAGAGATTCGCGTATCGGGGATGTGGAAGCCCCAGCTCTGCTTATCGCGGAAGATGTGCGCCGTCAGGTTATCCACCGCCAGCCGATGGGGCTGCGTATCCCCCTGCCAGCTGGCGCCGCCTTTTTTCAGCCACACGTCGCCGCCGGCGATATCGCCTTTGTCGATACTCATCCAGCCTTCAAGGCTAAAACGCGCGCTTTGCAGGGCGATATTGTCCTGCATCCAGCGGCCCAGCCACGGCTTCACGTCAATATCATCCGCCTGCAGCCATACGCGCCCCTGGTTCAACAGGCCGTTTTCATCACGCAGATCCATCCGCACCTTCATCACCCCGTGCTGGCCGTTCAGGCTGGAAAGGCTCAGCTCGCCTTCCGCGCGATGGCGATTTTTACCGTTCAGCCAGGTAAGCTGCGGAATGGCCAGCTCGGCGCGCTGGCCGGAGAGGGTCACGAAGCTCAGGTGGCTGTCGCGGAGAATGAAGTGATCGAACTGGCGCAGGAACAGATCGCCGATATGGTCGGTTTTCAGGCTCTCGCCGCCATCGTTGGTCTGGATCGGCGTGTTGGTGTGGATTTTTAACTGCCAGAAGGTGAGATCGCGAAACTGCCAGCGCATGTGAAGCAGGCTTTGCCATACGTCCAGCGCGAGGGTGACGCGTTTAACCGACAGCTCGCCGCCATCTTTGAGGCCGGCTTTCACATCGCGGACGTCCAGCGTGGGGCCAAAATTCTGCCAGCTGGCGCTCAGCCGTGAAGCATCGACCGGAGAGCCGGAGATCGCGGAGATTTTCTCCAGCAGCTGGGGACGCCATGCGTCAAGCTGCGGCAACACGAGACGCAGACCGCTCACCAGCAGTGCGATGACAACAATCAATGTTGCCACGGTGAGCAGTAATATCCCGGGCAGTCGCCTCACGCATCTCTCCTTGTCAAACTATTACACCTCATCCTTCAGCTGCCCCTCAGCGCTGCGTTCATTCGTGCCGGCCGGCCAACGCATCACCGCGCCCGAAAGGCTGAACGAGGGCAACCCAGATGATTACATCATCACCACATCAAACTGCTCTTGATTATAGAGCGGTTCAATTTGCACTTTGACCTGTTTACCGACAAAGATTTCGACTTCCGCCAGCGCGTGCGACTCTTCCCCTTTCAGGGTTTCCGCGACGGCAGGAGAAGCATAGACCAGGAAACGATCCGAGTCGTAGGCATGATGTACGCGCACGATCTCGCGCATGATTTCATAACATACCGTTTCAACCGATTTTACCGTGCCGCGACCGTGGCAGGTCGGGCAGTCTTTACACAGCACGTGCTCCACGCTTTCACGGGTGCGCTTACGGGTCATCTCCACCAGCCCAAGCTGGGAGAAGCCGTTGATGCTGGTTTTAACCCGATCCTTATTCAGCGCCTGCTCCAGCGAATGCAGCACTCGGCGGCGGTGATCTTCATTATTCATATCAATGAAATCAATGATAATAATCCCGCCGAGGTTACGCAGCCGCAGCTGGCGGGCAATCGCCTGGGTCGCCTCAATGTTGGTATTGAAGATAGTATCGTCAAGGTTGCGGTGGCCGACGAAGGCCCCGGTGTTGATATCGACGGTGGTCATCGCTTCGGTCTGATCGATAACCAGATAGCCGCCGGACTTCAGCTCCACTTTACGCTCCAGCGCGCGCTGAATTTCGTTCTCCACGTCAAAGAGATCGAAGATCGGCTGGCGGCCGCTGTAATGCTCGAGCTTGCTGGTCATCTCCGGCATATATTCGGCGGTGAACTCCAGCAGCGATTCGTAGGTCAGGCGAGAGTCGACGCGAATGCGGTCAAGATGGGCATCGGCAAAATCACGCAGCACGCGCTGAGCCAGCGCCAGTTCGCCGTACATCTGATAGCGGGTCTGCTGGCGTTTCTTACGCTCCATCACCTTCGTCCAGACGCGCTTGAGGTAGGCGGCATCGGCGGCCATTTCCTGCTCGTGTACGCCTTCAGCCGCCGTACGGATGATAAATCCGCCCTGCTCATCGCAGTAGTCGGCGACAACTTTCTTCAGCCGCTCGCGCTCCGCTTCGCTCTCTATACGCTGGGAAACCCCAACGTGCGAGGCCCCTGGCATAAACACCAGATAGCGGGAAGGGATGGTGATATCGGTTGTCAGACGGGCGCCCTTCGTGCCAAGGGGATCTTTCACCACCTGTACCATCAGGTCCTGGCCCTGACGCACCAGCTCGGAAATATCGCGCACGGTGAACTGCTTTTGCTCTTCCCCGGCGACGCACTCGGTATGCGGCATAATGTCCGAAGCGTGCAGAAATGCGGCCTTGTCCAGACCAATATCTACAAAAGCCGCCTGCATCCCCGGCAGCACCCGACTGACACGACCTTTGTAGATATTGCCTACGATCCCACGCCGCGCTTCGCGCTCAATATGAATTTCCTGCAGAATACCGCCATCAATGTACGCGACGCGCGTTTCCGATGGCGTTACGTTAACTAATAATTCAGCCGTCATCTTTATCCCTTTTCTTCACGTAGTGAGTTAAAGTTACTCAGCAACTCATACGTTTCTACCAGCGGTAAGCCGACTACGGCGTGATAGCTGCCATTAATCTTCCTAACAAAACAGCCACCCAGCCCTTGAATACCGTATGCACCTGCTTTATCTAAAGGTTCGCCGCTGGCGACGTAGCCGGCGATATCCTGCTCGCTCAGCAGGCGGAAGGTCACCTCCGTTATCACCAGACAGTCCAGCGCCTGCTGCTTATCCGCCAGGGCAACCGCCGTCATAACCTGATGCGTTTTTCCGGAAAGCATCTGCAGCATCTCTGCGGCGTGCCCGGCATCGCGCGGTTTTTCCAGCACTTCGCCGTTAAGGATGACAATGGTGTCCGCCCCCAGCACCGGCAGATCGCGTGATGCCAGCACAACGCCTGCCTGCGCTTTTTCCCGCGCCAGGCGAGTCACGTAATGCTGAGCGCTCTCCTGCGGCTGGCGTCGCTCCTCAATACCAGGAACCACGCGCTCAAAAGAGAGCCCCATCTGAGTCAACAGCTCCTGTCGACGTGGAGAACCTGAAGCAAGATACAGAGTTGTCATATCAACCTTATTGCACCGCAAATTGCTGACGAACTTTACGCATCAGCAGGAATAGCCATGGCCAGAGCACACCGTTTACTACACTACTCCAGAACACTTCCGGACGGAAAGAGACGTTGATCACTAAAAACTCTGCCCAGAAAACAACGATGTCCACCGCGAGGGAGAGCATCATCACCACCAGCGCCTGCTGCCAGAGCGCCAGATTACGGAACAGCTGATATTTCAGAGCGACCAGATAAGCGATGATACTTAACGATAGCGCGCGAACGCCCAGCGTCGAGCCGCTGATGAGATCGAGGATAGCGCCCATCACGAAGCCCGTGCCGACGTTCACCCGATGCGGTAACGCGAGGATCCAGTACAGCAGGATAAGTAATACCCAGTTTGGCCGGAAGACGCTGATGTCCGCCGGCCAGGGCATGATCTGTAGCAATAGTGCAATAAGAAACGAGAGCCAGATAACCCAGCGTCCCTGGCTACGGTAGCTTGCCACTATTGCCCCCCTGCAGGCAGAGGTTTCGCGGGTGGCGTCAGGCCGGTAGCTGGAGCCGGCATTTGTGGCCCGACGGAATCCGGCGCAGGCAGAACCTGCGGCATCATCTGCATCAGACGTTCATTCGCTACCCGATGAACCTCTTCCGGGGTCATCGGGTTGGAGCCGTTACGATCGGCCCCCCACAGCAGCAGCAGATAGCGCAAACGCTGCAGGCCTGCGGTCGGGCGAGCCTGAATAACGGTATACGCCCGCTGCGTATCCAGCTTGACGGAAGAGACCACGCCCACCGGATACCCTTCCGGGAAACGGCCGCCAAGACCTGAGGTCACCAGCACGTCGCCGACGCGAATATCGGTATTCGCCGGCAGATGCTCCAGCTGCAGATCGTCCGTACAGCCATTACCGGCGGCAATCACGCGGATATCGTTGCGCAGCACCTGAATCGGCAGCGCATGGGTGGCGTCACAGATAAGCAGCACGCGGCTGGTCATTTTCGCGACGGCAACAACCTGGCCGACAACGCCCTTATCGCTGATAACCGGCTGGCCTTCATAAACGCCGCTGATGCTGCCTTTATCGATAACCACCTGATCGCTGTAAGGATCGTTAACCGTTGAGATGACCTGGGTCACCATCTTTTGCTCATCCTGGCGCAGCGGGGAGCCCAGCAGTTCACGCAGACGCGCGTTCTCCTGCTTGTACTGGCCCAGCATCAGCAGGTCGCTGTTCTTCAGCAACAGTTCCTGACGCAGCGCGCGGTTTTCCAGTTCGAGCTGATCGCGGGTGGCCAGCGTTTGCGATACGCTATCCAGCAATTCCCGAGGACCATTAGAAATAAAGTAGAAAGGACTGACGGCTGTATCCATGTACGTTCGAATTTGGCTGAACGTACCCAGGCGGCTGTCGGCGATAATCACGCCAAGCGCCACCAAAACCGCCAGAATAAGGCGAATCTGTAGCGACGGGCCACGGCTAAAAATTGGCTTCATAGGCTATGCGTATTCTCGTGTCAGTTAAGACCGGGGGCAGCCCTTGAGCCGCCCCAGACCTTCGGCTGACTACTCTTCGCTAAACAAGTCGCCGCCGTGCATATCGATCATTTCCAGCGCTTTACCGCCGCCACGCGCGACGCAAGTCAGTGGATCTTCTGCAACTACGACAGGGATCCCTGTCTCTTCCATCAGCAGGCGGTCGAGGTTACGCAGCAGCGCGCCGCCGCCGGTCAGGACCATACCGCGCTCGGAGATATCAGAAGCCAGCTCTGGCGGGCACTGCTCAAGAGCCACCATCACCGCGCTAACGATGCCGGTCAGCGGTTCCTGCAGCGCTTCGAGAATTTCATTCGAGTTCAGGGTGAAGCCGCGTGGAACGCCTTCAGCCAGGTTACGACCGCGCACTTCGATTTCACGCACTTCATCGCCCGGATAAGCGGAGCCGATTTCATGCTTGATACGTTCTGCGGTCGCTTCACCGATCAGGGAGCCGTAGTTACGACGCACATAATTAATCACGGCTTCATCGAAACGGTCACCGCCGATACGTACGGAAGAGGAGTAAACCACGCCGTTCAGGGAGATAACCGCCACTTCCGTGGTACCGCCACCAATATCCACAACCATCGACCCGGTTGCTTCAGAAACCGGCAGGCCTGCGCCGATCGCAGCCGCCATCGGCTCTTCGATCAGGAAGACTTCACGGGCGCCAGCGCCCTGAGCGGATTCGCGGATTGCACGGCGTTCAACCTGGGTCGCCCCAACCGGCACACATACCAGAACGCGCGGGCTCGGACGCATGAAGCTGTTGCTATGCACCTGTTTGATGAAGTGTTGCAGCATTTTTTCGGTAACAAAGAAGTCGGCGATAACGCCGTCTTTCATCGGGCGAATCGCCGCGATGTTGCCCGGTGTACGCCCGAGCATCTGCTTCGCTTCATGACCGACAGCGGCGACGCTTTTCGGCGATCCAGCACGATCCTGACGAATGGCCACAACGGAAGGCTCATTCAATACGATGCCTTGTCCTTTTACATAGATAAGGGTATTCGCGGTACCCAGGTCAATGGACAGGTCATTGGAAAACATGCCACGAAATTTTTTTAACATACTAAGGGATAATCCTGAAAGCTGGGGCGGAAAACAAAATCCGCTTACTTTACCAACCACACGCAGCAGCGACAAGGCGCAAGAATCATCTGCTACGGTGAAAATTAGTGCAGTTCATTTCCTTCGTTACAAATTTTCCGCCTCCGTTCGGTGCTGAAATCTTCAGCAGCGCTCCACGCTTCAATTTGCAACCTGTCAAAGGTCATTTACTGGCATTTACATTGCGATAATCCGGCAGGTAGACAAGCACACCCCCTTCACTATGGCGCGCGTTATTCTACGTGAAATAACGCCAAACGGCAGATCAAACCGAGTATCTTTGCGAATATTTTTTCACATTTGTGTCAAGTGGCTGTGAGGCGGCAAAAAATTCCCCCTGGCCACCGGTAACACCGCATTGAGACAGGACCTGCCACTCGCTACGACTGCGTACTCCGGTTGCAAAAACCTGGACCGGCATACCCTTGCAGGCCTCTACCAGACTCTGAACCAGCAGTTGGTTCTCACTGCGTTTTTCAATATTACGCGACAGTCCCGGGTGTAGCTTGATAACTTCGACGTCCAACTGCTTGATCCAGCTGGTTCCAACCAGCGTCAATCCGGCCTGAACAACGGCGACTCGTATACCTAAAGCGTTAACCAGCCGCATAACCGGCTGCAGGCGGCCGATATATTGACAAACATCTGCCTCTGCAAGTTCAAAAATAATGCGCTGACGTTGCGATTTTTCACATTGCATCAAAGTATCGCGCAGCCAGCGCTGGAATCGAGGACGGATCAGCGATTCCACCGTCACCTGTAAAGCGAGGTTTTCGTCCGGCCAGAAGCCTAAAAACGGCAGCAGCCGCGTGATCTGCAGGCGGTCATACTCTTCCGCCAGGCCAAACTGCTGCACCATCGGCATATATTCCGCCGCAATCACCTCTTCCGTGCCGTCGTACAGGCGGGACATCAGCTCACGGTGATGGACGCGACCGTCGCGATTCACCGCCGGTTTCTGATATAACCGCGGCCCGCCGCGGCTTAGCATCTGTTCAATCAGGGTACGCCAGCGCACGTTGCCGCGCCCTTTCTCCGGCAGCGAATCGTCATAAACCGCCCAGCTATTGCTCCCCTGCAGGACCGCGTTGCGCGTTGCGGCTTCCGCGCGCTCCATCACCTGAGCCGTCGTCTGCCCGCTGCGGAAGGCGCAAATACCGATATGCATCATGTCATCGCGGTCAAGGATGCGCGTGGGCGGCAGCGCGTCCATAGCCTTCAGCAGCAGCCCGGCGATGCTGTCCGCCTCCTTCAGGGTGCGGTGCGGCAGCAGGACGGCAAAATCGCTGCGGTGATAGCGCGCCAGCAGCGCCCCGGGATAACGCATAATAAAAGTAGAAAGCAGGTTGATAAGCGTGAAGTAATGCTCCTCCGCTGCGGCGCGGCCCCAGTTATCGCGCAGCAAATCGAACTCCGGCAGGCGGATCATCATCACAATGCCGTATGAGCCGACTTTTTCCTGATCTTCCAGCAGCGTGGCGAGCTGGTTATCGAAAAACAGACGGTTATTGAGCCCGGTTTTGGTGTCCTGAGCGGCATAGGAGCGAATAAGCGTATCCATACGGCTTCGCTGATCGCTGGCAAACTGCAGTTCTGATAGCAGCATATCCAGCGCGCTGCTGGTGCTCACCGGCCACTCGTGCACCGATCCCCGCACCTGAGGCCCGCGCTCGCCGTTAAGGATCCTTGTCGCCCGCAGCTCCAGCAGCTCCTGCCCTGACAGCTGACGGCGGATCCAGCGAACGGAAAAAAAGATCATCAGCACCATAAAGCCAATGGCAACGGAAAGCGGTGCGGTTATGTGCAGCGAGCGGAAGTAGTTGACCATCGGGTCCAGATAGACCAGATGAAGCGTCATGCCGGGGTGTTTTAGCGACGGGACCGTGATTTCCCGAAACTGGTTATTGCTGCCCAGCGGACGGTAGCTGTCGCTACGCGAGTGGCTGTACACCGATTTGCCGTTAAGCAGAAAATCAACCTGCACAACATCTACCGGCGTCATCAGCTCATCCATCTGCGGTTCGAGCCGGGCAAAGGATGAAGAGATCAGGCGGTTATCCAGCACGGTCGCCACGGCCTGGACGCGGTTCTCCATTTTTTGCTGAATACCGTTATAAAAACTCAGCGACGCGCCGATAAGCGTGACAAAGATAGTCAGGCTGGTTAGCAGCGTGAAAAATGCTGAGAATTTCGTCGTTAATCGCATCCCTGTGTTAACTCCGCGTGTGAATGACTGCCCGATAGATATTCGGGCTCCGGTACTGGCGCTTTTCCCAAAGTAAGCACTAACTTTCTAAAGTGCGAGGCATACTATCAAAGCTGACGTATCTGGCAATTTATTGCGCTGTATCGGCGTAATAATGCCGATAGCGAGTATAGTCTGCAGAAAAATTTTTCCAATCTTTGTACCAATAAGAAGGACCCGCATATGCAGGCTTTAATATTAGAACAGCAGGATGGCAAAACAATCTCTTCGGTGCAAACCATCGACGCCAGCCGGCTACCGCAGGGCGATGTCACCGTCGATATCCAGTGGTCCAGCCTCAACTATAAAGATGCGCTGGCTATCACCGGCAGCGGAAAAATCATCCGCAACTTTCCGATGATTCCTGGCATCGATTTTGCCGGTATCGTCCATACCAGCGAAGATCCGCGTTTCCACGCAGGCCAGCAGGTGCTTCTCACCGGCTGGGGCGTTGGCGAAAATCATTGGGGCGGCCTGGCCGAGCAGGCGCGCGTGAAAGGCGACTGGCTGGTTGCGATGCCTGAAGGGCTGGACAGCCGAAAAGCGATGGCTATCGGCACCGCCGGTTTCACCGCCATGCTGTGCGTCATGGCGCTGGAAGATGCCGGCATTCGTCCACAGGACGGCGAGGTTGTCGTCACCGGCGCCAGCGGCGGCGTCGGCAGCACCGCGGTCGCCCTGCTGCATCACCTGGGTTACCAGGTTGTCGCCGTTTCTGGTCGCGAAAGCACCCATGACTACCTGAAAGCTTTGGGGGCGCAGCGTATCGTTGGGCGCGAGGAGTTTGCCGAAACCCGTCCGCTGGAGAAACAGCTGTGGGCCGGCGCGGTCGATACCGTCGGCGATAAGGTGCTGGCGAAAGTGCTGGCGCAGATGAACTACGGCGGCTGCGTGGCCGCCTGCGGCCTGGCCGGCGGCTTTGCTCTGCCGACGACGGTGATGCCGTTTATTCTACGTAACGTCCGTCTGCAGGGCGTTGATTCGGTAATGACCCCACCCGCTCGGCGGGCTGAAGCCTGGCAGCGGCTGGTTCGCGATCTGCCTGAATCCTTCTATACGCAAAGCGCCACGGAAATTACGCTCGCCGAAGCGCCGGCCTTTGCCGATAAGATTATGGCTAACCAAATCCAGGGCCGGACGCTGGTGAAAATCGCCTAATATGCAATTTTTCGTGACATATTCGCGATAACTCTCCGCCTCCGTCATGCTTAGGAAAAAGCATGCCGGAGGATGTCATGAAACACAAAAAGCTAACGGAAGCCGACGTCACGGCAGAATCCGTGTTTATGCTGCAGCGTCGTCAGGTTCTGAAAACCCTGGGGATTACCGCTACGGCCCTTTCTCTTTCCCCCACGGCAAAAGCCGATCTTCTCGATTGGTTCAAAGGTCACGACCGCCCTCCCGCGCCGGCGGGCAAAGCGCTGACGTTCAACAAACCCGCCGAATGGCAAAACGCGCTGACGCTCACGCCGGAGGATAAGGTATCCGGCTACAACAACTTCTATGAATTTGGTCTGGATAAAGCCGATCCGGCGGCCAACGCGGGCAGCCTGCGAACCGATCCGTGGACGCTGACCATCGGCGGAGAAGTTGCCAAACCGCTGACGCTCGATCATCACGATCTGACCACCCGTTTTCCGCTCGAAGAGCGCATTTACCGGATGCGCTGTGTCGAAGCCTGGTCGATGGTGGTGCCGTGGGTGGGCTTCCCGCTGCATAAGCTGCTGGCACTGGTTGAGCCCACCAGCAGCGCCCGCTACGTGGCGTTTAAAACCATCTATGCTCCTGACCAGATGCCGGGGCAGAAGGATCGCTTTATCGGCGGCGGCCTGGCCTATCCTTATGTAGAAGGCCTGCGTCTGGATGAGGCGATGCATCCCCTCACCCTGCTAAGCGTCGGCGTTTACGGCAAGGCGCTACCGCCGCAAAACGGCGCGCCGGTGCGGCTGACGGTCCCGTGGAAATATGGTTTTAAAGGGATTAAGTCGATTGTCAGTATCGAACTCACCCGCGAGCGGCCGCCGACCACCTGGAATCTGGCGGGGCCGAATGAGTATGGCTTTTACGCCAACGTCAATCCGCACGTCGATCATCCGCGCTGGTCGCAGGCAACGGAACGTTTTATCGGTTCAGGAGGCGTGCTGGACGTTAAGCGCCAGCCGACGCTGCTGTTCAACGGCTATGCTGATGAGGTGGCATCGCTCTACCGGGGCCTGAATTTGCGGGAGAACTACTAGTGCGTCTGAGCATAAAACAGATTACCTGGCTGAAGGTCATCCTTCATCTGGCCGGGCTTCTCCCCTTTATCTGGCTATTCTGGGCTGCACAGCAGGGGTATTTCAGCGCCGATCCGGCAAAGGATATCCAACACTTTACCGGTAGGATGGCTCTTAAATTTCTGCTGGCAACCTTGCTTGTCTCACCGCTGGCGCGCTACGCTAAACAGCCGCTGCTGATTCGTACCCGTCGCCTGTTGGGATTATGGTGTTTTGCCTGGGCGACGCTGCACCTGACCAGCTACACGCTGCTGGAGCTAGGGATTAACAATCTGGCGCTGCTGGGTTCTGAGCTGGTTAGCCGGCCATATCTGACGCTGGGGTTTATCAGCTGGCTTACCCTGCTGGCGCTGGCGGTAACGTCAACTCAGGCGCTGCAGCGAAAATTAGGCCGACGCTGGCAAACGTTGCATAACTTCGTCTATCTGGTGGCGATCCTTGCGCCCATCCACTATCTATGGTCCGTGAAGATATTATCCCCACAGCCGTTGATATATGCCGGACTGGCGGTTGTGCTTTTGGCATGGCGTTACAAGAAGTTCCGCCAGTGGTGGCGCTAATCCCCGGATATGTGCAGTTTCCCGCAGATCTTTTATCAACCGCGACTCTTTTAACGATAGCGGTTGATAATCTTCCCTGATAAGACCAGTATTTAGCTGCCAAATGCTACGAAATCGTTATAATGTGCGACTTTGGTTTTCCTGGAGGGGTTTTAACACCCTGAAAAGGTGACAAGCGCGTTTCGAAGGTATATTTTGTTTTTTACCCGAGAATGGCAGGAGATAGCCGCACAATGGCTGACAAGTTTCGCATTTTGCTTTTGAACGGACCCAACCTTAACATGCTTGGTACACGCGAGCCTGAGAAGTATGGCACCCTTAAGCTTTCTGAGATTGTTAACCGTCTGGAATCAGAAGCTGCGGCTCTGAACGTGGCGCTGGATCACCTGCAATCAAACGCGGAGTACGCGTTAATCGACCGAATTCATCAGGCTAAAGACGCTGTCGACTATATCCTGATTAATCCGGCCGCGTTTACGCACACCAGCGTGGCAATCCGCGACGCGCTACTTGCGGTGAGCATCCCGTTTATCGAGATCCACCTGAGCAACGTACATGCCCGCGAACCATTCCGTCATCACTCTTATCTGTCGGATATCGCCGCAGGCGTTATCTGTGGATTCGGGGCGGACGGTTATTCATACGCTTTACAGACGGCGGTAAAACGCCTGTCACAATCACACTAAACAAAGAGTACGGAACCCACTCATGGATATTCGTAAGATTAAAAAACTGATCGAGCTGGTCGAAGAGTCTGGCATCAACGAACTGGAAATTTCTGAAGGTGAAGAGTCTGTGCGCATCAGCCGCTCAGCTCCAAACACCGGCTATCCAGTGATGCAGCAGGCTTATGCCGCTCCGATGATGCAGGCACAGGCACCTGTTGCCGCAGCACCGGCAGCCGCGCAGGCAGAAGCTCCGGCGAAAGCGGAAATCAGTGGTCACATCGTACGTTCCCCGATGGTCGGTACTTTCTACCGCACCCCGAGCCCGGACGCTAAAGCGTTTGTGGAAATCGGCCAGAAAGTCAACGTGGGCGACACTCTGTGCATCGTCGAAGCAATGAAAATGATGAACCAGATCGAAGCCGACAAAGCCGGCGTGGTGAAAGCCATTCTGATCGAAAGCGGCCAACCGGTAGAATTTGACGAGCCGCTGGTAGTCATCGAGTAACGAGGCGAACATGCTGGATAAAATTGTTATCGCCAACCGTGGCGAGATTGCACTGCGTATCCTGCGTGCCTGTAAAGAACTGGGCATCAAGACCGTTGCTGTGCACTCCACTGCGGATCGCGATTTAAAGCACGTATTGTTAGCGGATGAGACGGTCTGTATCGGCCCGGCTCCGTCCATTAAAAGCTACCTGAATATTCCGGCGATCATCAGCGCGGCTGAAATCACCGGCGCGGTAGCGATTCACCCGGGCTACGGCTTCCTCTCCGAAAACGCCAACTTTGCTGAGCAGGTTGAACGTTCCGGCTTTATCTTTATCGGCCCGAAGGCCGACACTATTCGTCTGATGGGCGACAAAGTGTCGGCGATTACCGCCATGAAGAAAGCCGGCGTGCCGACCGTTCCTGGCTCCGATGGCCCGCTGGGCGACGACATGGACGCTAACCGCGCCCATGCGAAACGCATCGGCTACCCGGTTATCATCAAAGCCTCCGGCGGCGGCGGCGGCCGCGGCATGCGCGTTGTGCGCAGCGACGCCGAGCTGGCGCAGTCCATCTCCATGACCAAAGCTGAAGCAAAAGCCGCTTTCAGCAACGACATGGTGTATATGGAAAAATACCTGGAAAATCCTCGTCATATCGAGATCCAGGTACTGGCTGACGGCCAGGGTAACGCTATCTATCTGGCCGAGCGCGACTGCTCCATGCAGCGCCGTCACCAGAAAGTTGTCGAAGAAGCGCCGGCGCCGGGCATTACTCCGGAACTGCGTCGCTACATCGGCGAGCGCTGCTCCAAGGCCTGCGTTGATATCGGCTATCGCGGGGCGGGTACCTTCGAGTTCCTGTTCGAAAACGGCGAGTTCTACTTCATCGAAATGAACACCCGTATTCAGGTTGAACACCCGGTAACAGAAATGATCACCGGCGTGGATCTGATTAAAGAGCAGCTGCGCATTGCCGCAGGCCAACCGCTGTCTATCAAGCAGGAAGAAGTTCAGGTCCGTGGCCATGCGGTTGAATGCCGTATTAACGCAGAAGACCCGAATACCTTCCTGCCGAGCCCGGGTAAAATTACCCGCTTCCACGCGCCGGGCGGCTTCGGCGTTCGCTGGGAGTCTCATATCTACGCCGGCTATACCGTGCCGCCGTACTATGACTCAATGATCGGCAAGCTTATCTGCTACGGCGAAAACCGTGATGTGGCGATTTCACGCATGAAAAATGCGCTGCAGGAGCTGATCATCGACGGCATCAAAACTAACGTCGATCTGCAGATTCGCATCATGAACGACGAGCACTTCCAGCATGGTGGTACCAATATCCACTATCTGGAGAAAAAGCTCGGTATGCAGGAAAAATAATCCTGTATCGCTGCAAAAGGCCGGATAATCCGGCCTTTTTTCTTTTTCTCTCCCCTCATCTTTGCCATGCGGTACAATCCCCGCTTTCTTCATCCTCCTGGGACTAAAAAATGGACAATCGTTTTGTTCAGGCCCACAAAGAAGCGCGCTGGGCGCTGTGGCTGACCCTTCTCTATCTTGCCGCCTGGCTGGCTGCGGCCTATCTCCCGGACAGCGCAATCGGCATCACCGGGCTGCCGCACTGGTTCGAAATAGCCTGCCTGCTGGTGCCGCTGGTATTTATCCTGCTGTGCTGGGCGATGGTGCGTTTTGTATTCCGCGACATTCCGCTGGAGGATAGCGATGCAGCTTGAAATCATCGTTATCCTGATTGCCTATCTGTTCGTGGTCTTCGGCCTGTCGCTTTACGCCATGCGCAAACGCAGCAGCGGCAGTTTTCTCAGCGAATATTTCCTCGGCAGCCGTTCTATGGGCGGCTTCGTGCTGGCCATGACCCTCACCGCAACCTATATCAGCGCCAGTTCATTTATCGGCGGGCCTGGGGCCGCCTACAAGTACGGGCTCGGCTGGGTGCTGCTGGCGATGATCCAGGTGCCGACGATCTGGCTTTCGCTGGGGATCCTCGGCAAGAAGTTCGCCATTCTGGCGCGACGCTACAACGCCATCACCCTCAACGACATGCTGCAGGCTCGCTACCAAAGCCGCGCCGTCGTCTGGATCGCCAGCATAAGCCTGCTGGTTGCCTTCGTCGGAGCGATCGCCGTGCAGTTTATCGGCGGCGCGCGCCTGCTGGAGACCGCGGCTGGGATTAAATATGAACACGGCCTGCTGATCTTCGGCATCACTATCGCCCTGTACACCGCGTTCGGCGGCTTTCGCGCCAGCGTGCTCAATGACACCATGCAGGGCCTGGTGATGCTGATTGGCACTATCGTGCTGCTGGTTGGGGTTGTTCACGCTGCGGGCGGTCTGCATCACGCCGTTGATACCTTACAAAAGATCGATCCGCAGCTGGTATCGCCGCACGGCGTCGACGGCATCCTTACCCCGACCTTTATGACCTCATTTTGGGTGCTGGTCTGCTTCGGCGTGATCGGCCTGCCGCATACCGCCGTACGCTGCATTTCCTATAAAGACAGCAAAGCCGTTCACCGCGGGATCATCATCGGTACCGTGGTCATCGCTCTGCTGATGTTTGGTATGCACCTCGCGGGCGCTCTGGGCCGCGCGGTGCTGCCGCATCTCACCGTTCCCGATCGGGTGATCCCAACCCTGATGGTCCAGGTGCTGCCGCCGTGGGCCGCAGGCCTGTTTTTAGCGGCGCCAATGGCGGCGATCATGTCGAACGTTAACGCCCATTTATTGCAGGCATCGGCTACGATCGTTAAAGATCTTTGGCTCAGCGCTCGCCCTGCCAAAAGGCATAATGAGCAAAAGCTGAAAAGGATCTCCACCGCCACCACCCTGGTTATCGGGATCCTGATGATGCTGGCAGCCTGGCGGCCGCCTGAAATGATCATCTGGCTCAACCTGCTGGCCTTCGGCGGCCTGGAAGCGGTGTTCTTATGGCCGCTGGTTATGGGCCTGTACTGGGAGCGCGCTAACGCGACCGGTGCCCTGAGCGCGATGATCGTTGGCGGCGTGCTCTACGCCGTGCTGGCGACATTCAATATCCAGTACCTGGGCTTTCATCCGATTGTGCCCTCGCTGCTGTTAAGCTTGCTGGCTTTTGTGATTGGCAACCGTTTCGGTCAGCCCGTCCCTCCAGCCCCTATTATGACTACTGATAAATAAAGAGTTTTGCCATGCCATGGATCCAACTGAAACTGAACACGACCGGCGCACACGCTGAAGATTTAAGCGATGCGCTGATGGAGGCCGGTGCCGTCTCTATCACCTTCCAGGATACCCACGATACGCCGGTATTCGAACCGCTGCCGGGGGAAACCCGCCTGTGGGGAGACACCGACGTTATCGGCCTGTTCGACGCAGAGAGCGATATGGACGAAGTCGTTGCCATCCTTGAGCAGCATCCTCTTCTGGGCGTCGGCTTCGCGCATAAAATCGAGCAGCTGGAAGACAAAGACTGGGAGCGCGAATGGATGGATAACTTCCACCCGATGCGCTTCGGCGAGCGGCTGTGGATTTGCCCAAGCTGGCGTGAAGTACCGGATGCCAACGCGGTTAACGTGATGCTCGATCCGGGCCTCGCCTTCGGTACCGGTACGCACCCGACGACCTCCCTGTGCCTGCAGTGGCTGGATGGGCTGGATCTGGCGGGTAAAACGATTATTGATTTCGGCTGTGGTTCCGGGATCCTGGCGATTGCCGCCCTGAAGCTCGGTGCGGCGAAGGCTATCGGTATCGATATCGACCCGCAGGCGATTCAGGCCAGCCGCGATAACGCCGAACGCAATGGCGTCTCAGAGCGTCTGGAACTCTATTTACCCCAGGATCAGCCAGAAGCTCTCAGCGCCGACGTCGTGGTCGCCAACATTCTGGCCGGCCCGTTACGCGAGCTGGCTCCGTTAATCAGCGTGCTGCCCGTTGCAGGCGGCCTGCTGGGCCTCTCCGGCATCCTTGCCAGCCAGGCTGACGGCGTCTGCGAAGCCTACGCCGATCGTTTTAATCTCGACCCGGTGGTAGAAAAAGAAGAGTGGTGCCGCATTACCGGCCAGCGGAAGTAAGCGCCAATGCGGCCTGCGGGCCGCATTTTTGTTTCCAGTAACCGCCAAATGACGTCAAGAAATGGGAGCCAGATCGCACTACGAAGCGCTTTTTTGGCTACAAAAACAGCGTTTTATGCCGTTAATGCCCCCCTTTTTCTAAGAAAAATAGAGAAGTTTTACGATTTTATAAATGGACACAAATTACCCACCCATCATTAACACAATGATTAATATAGTAATTTATTCATGGCATTTTCGTTACCCCTGGATTCATTGATCTGTGACAGGGGATTGCTCAAAGTTTGGCCTTTCATCTCGTGCAAAAAATGCGTAATATACGCCGCCTTGCAGTCACAGTATGGTCATTTCTTAACTCATGCGCATCGGACACTACCAGCTTAGAAATCGCCTGATCGCAGCACCTATGGCTGGCATTACTGACAGACCATTCAGGACGCTGTGCTATGAGATGGGAGCAGGTTTAACCGTTTCCGAGATGATGTCCTCCAACCCGCAGGTTTGGGAGAGCGACAAGTCCCGTTTGCGGATGGTGCACGTTGATGAGCCCGGTATTCGTACCGTGCAAATCGCCGGTAGCGTACCGGAAGAGATGGCCGCAGCCGCCCGTATTAACGTGGAAAGCGGCGCCCAAATTATTGATATTAATATGGGGTGCCCGGCGAAAAAGGTGAATCGCAAGCTCGCAGGTTCAGCCCTCTTGCAGCATCCCGAGCAGGTGAAGTTAATCCTGACGGCGGTCGTCAAGGCAGTGGACGTTCCCGTGACGCTCAAGATTCGCACCGGTTGGGAGCCGGAACACCGTAACTGTGTAGAAATTGCCCAACTGGCTGAAGAGTGTGGCATTCAGGCTCTGACTATTCACGGACGCACGCGCGCCTGTTTGTTTAACGGAGACGCTGAATACGACAGTATTCGGGCAGTTAAGCAGAAAGTTTCCATTCCGATTATCGCGAATGGCGACATTACTGACCCGCTTAAAGCCAGAGCTGTGCTCGACTATACGGGGGCTGATGCCCTTATGATAGGCCGCGCGGCTCAGGGAAGACCCTGGATCTTTCGGGAAATCCAGCATTATCTGGACACTGGAGAGCTGCTGCCCCCCCTGCCGTTGGCAGAGGTTAAGCGCTTGCTTTGCGCTCACGTTCGGGAATTGCATGACTTTTACGGTCAGGCAAAAGGGTACCGAATTGCGCGTAAACACGTTTCCTGGTATCTCCAGGAGCACGCTCCAAATGACCAGTTTCGGCGCACATTCAACGCCATAGAGGATGCCAGCGATCAGCTGGAGGCGTTGGAGGCATACTTCGAAAATTTTGCGTAAACAGAAATAAAGAGCTGACAGAACTATGTTCGAACAACGCGTAAATTCTGACGTACTGACCGTTTCTACCGTTAACTCTCAGGATCAGGTAACTCAAAAACCCCTGCGTGACTCGGTTAAACAGGCACTGAAGAACTATTTTGCTCAACTGAACGGTCAAGACGTTAGTGACCTGTATGAGCTGGTACTGGCTGAAGTAGAACAGCCCCTGTTGGACATGGTGATGCAATACACCCGCGGTAACCAGACCCGTGCTGCCCTGATGATGGGCATCAACCGCGGTACACTGCGTAAAAAATTGAAAAAATACGGCATGAACTGATACTAGTCAGTTAATTGCTTGAATAAAAGGCGCTCTTCGGCATGGGGAAGCGCCTTTTTACTGCCTCGCGTTTACTCCCTCCCTGCAGCAGACAGCTGACTTCTCATCTGAGTTAACTCGCCGTCCGACGATTCGGTACGCAGAGCATCGACAGTAGCGGTGAAAACGTCGAGCGCGTGATGGTTGAAGAGAGCCTTCCACGACAGCCCTCGTTGGTACTGCGATGGTGCTCATGGCCTTACGCAGCCTCAGGCCGTGGCAGGAACGCAGCGACGCAGCGACGCAGAGAACGGCGTTAAGGCGATTATCCAACGTGCCTACCGGCGCCTTCAGCAAGAAGGACGCTATGGTCTTACCGTTCAATCTGCCGGCCATTGTCGAACTCGGTAGCGCAGCGGGTTTTGACTTTGACCTTATCGATCAGGGCAACCTCGGCCACAGCGCGCTAACCCAGGCGCGTAATCAGCTGCCCGGCTGCATCCGGAGCAGCTGGCGCGCATTTCCGTACGCTGCCGGATAATATCAACAATATGTATGCGCGCAGCGCCAGCGGTGAAATGGCGCCGCTCTCTTCGTTCGTCACATCGCGTCGGGTAAAAAGTACCGGGGATACAATGCTCCTGATGGAGGCAGGCTGCCGAACGGAACTGGCTATGACTGGACTGGAATGTCGTCTCAGGAACGGCTCTCCGGAAGCCAGGCGCCTGCGCGCTATGAAAGCGGGTATCTCCCGCTCTCTGTAACCTTGGTCATTCTTAGGGATTCCTGGAGCGTTGCCGGCAGCATCGTTTAACGGGCTAAATAATGATGTTGATTTCCAGGTCGGCTTATTAACCGCGATTGGCTTATCGGCAAAAAATACCATTCCGATCGTCGGGTCTGCTAAAGATCTTATGGGTAAAGAAGGTAAAAGAATTATCGAGCCGACGCTCGAGATATCGCGTATGCGCCTGCCTCCAATCCTCATGACATCATTGGCTTTTATTCTCGGGGTGCTGCTTTTAATTATTAACCATAAGCCAGGATGCGAGGCGAAAAATGCGGTGGACACCGGCCTAATGGACGGAATGTTAACCGCTACGCTGCCGGTAATCCTTTTCGTAGAGGTGTTCTTCGTGGCTGTAAGGGGCCGCTTTACCCGGCGCGAGGAGCGCTTATTCCATCAAAGGCGCCACTCCGGCGCTTTTTTTATCCTGTACTCTGCGAATCAATGAGTTGGATGCCATTCGTTATATTCAATAATTATAAAATCAGCAGTCCCTGGCTTTATTTCATTATTTTATTCTGCATATTTTCTACGCAATCCTTCGCTTATCTCCATGATATTTACGTAGCTCATAAATTGAGATGATTTCCTCTATCCGGCCTCTGTATTCGCGATGCTAAAATAAGCTATTCCGTCGTGTATCTCATCCGATGCAGAAAAACGGACTATTCAGAGGTAATATTATGAAGAAATTTATTTTAGTGACGCTGCTGGCGACTTTACTCGCCGGCTGCGCACATGACTCTCCCTGCGTGCCGGTATACGATTCTGAAGGCAGGTTAGTTCATACCAATACCTGCATGAAAGGCACGACTCAGGATAACTGGGAAACGGCTGGAGCAATTGCCGGCGGCGCGGCGGCGGTAGCGGGATTAACTCTGGGGATTGTAGCGCTGACCCGTTAACCCTTGCCTTCCCGGTGGACAGGGTTCATTCCCCAATGAGAGAACGGATATAAAGAAAGGGCCTGGTCGAGAGACCGGGCCTTTTTTAGTAGACTGCAGGTTATAAAGGCTGCTCTACGAGCACAGAGATGCAGCCGTTTATAGCAGGCAAGCAAAAAGGCCCAGTCTTTCGACTGGGCCTTCTGCTTTATTTGATGCCTGGCAATTCCCTACTCTCACATGGGGAGACCCCACACTACCATCGGCGCTACGGCGTTTCACTTCTGAGTTCGGCATGGGGTCAGGTGGGACCACCGCGCTATCGTCGCCAGGCAAATTCTTTAAAATACTGTGTTCTAACTTAAAAACTGGTGCTGATACCCAGAGTCGAACTGGGGACCTCACCCTTACCAAGGGTGCGCTCTACCAACTGAGCCATATCAGCACACTTAATTTGGTACCGGGCAATAACTTTTCGGGCCGTTGCTTCGCAACGTTCAAAAGCATTCGCTTTTGTTCTGCTACTCTTTCGAATAGCAAACTACCTCGAAAGTCAGTGCCATACTGCTA
>NISF01000030.1 GCA_002270295.1 Enterobacter sp. 10-1
GGTTGCAAAAGAAGTAGGTAGCTTAACCTTCGGGAGGGCGCTTACCACTTTGTGATTCATGACTGGGGTGAAGTCGTAACAAGGTAACCGTAGGGGAACCTGCGGTTGGATCACCTCCTTACCTGAAGAACCTGCCTTTGTAGTGCTCACACAGATTGTCTGATGAAAAATAAGCAGTAAAAATCTCTGCAGGCTTGTAGCTCAGGTGGTTAGAGCGCACCCCTGATAAGGGTGAGGTCGGTGGTTCAAGTCCACTCAGGCCTACCAAATTCGCTACCGTGCTGCGTTATGGCGACACTCACATACTTCAGTATGCTTCGCGTCACCATGCCTTGCCCGATATCGAATTACGGTAAACAGAGAAAGCAATTACGATGGGGTTATAGCTCAGCTGGGAGAGCGCCTGCCTTGCACGCAGGAGGTCTGCGGTTCGATCCCGCATAGCTCCACCATCCTTTACTGCTCAAAACAAGAAAACTTCCGAGTGTTCCTGAACAAGGTGCACTGCGAAGTTTTGCTCTTTAAAAATCTGGATCAAGCTGAAAATTGAAACGACACACTGTTTCCTTTCTCCGTAATAAGAAAGGAAAAAGCGGTGTGTTCGAGTCTCTCAAATTTTCGCAACGCGGACTGTTTTACGAAACAGCTTCGGGTTGTGAGGTTAAGCGACTAAGCGTACACGGTGGATGCCCTGGCAGTCAGAGGCGATGAAGGACGTGCT
>NISF01000031.1 GCA_002270295.1 Enterobacter sp. 10-1
TAATGCGCCGAACGGTCGAGCGCATGGCCGGTCAGGAGTGCGGGCTGCTGGCTGAGTCCCATCAGCTCCGGGGCAAGCGTGGCGGCGAGCTCTGTCCCGTGCGCCTGCATGAAGTCATTCAGCCGGTTGCGGATACTGATGCGCTGCACCGCTTCATGGGAGCGGATATAGCGCCCGGCGGCCTGATTTATCTCCCATTTTCTGACATCGATAATGTCGCGCAGTGTCTGCATTCTGCCCGGTATACGCTCATCCCCGGCCAGCACCTGTTCCTGATATTCCTGCTCTGCGGCCGCCAGTTCGGCTTTACGGTTCAGCCAGGCGGTTTCGTTCTTCTGACAGGCTTCAAAGGCCTGCTGTAGCGTGAGGGTGGTCATGGTCAGTTCTCCCCTGATTAATGACGGTATGGCGAGCTGTAGCAGCCCTGCACTTTACGGGGTGCCGGGGGTGTGACCGGCTCCACGACAGGCGGCGCTTTCTCCGCCGGAGGACGGATAACCTCGTCGATGGCTTCAGTGGTGCGGAACGTCGCCGAGCACTCAATATTGGTGCACTGGTGATAGCGCTGTTTGACGTTCTCCGACAGATAGCGGGAGGTGCGGGCATGCGCCGACTTTTTGCAGAACGGACAGTGCATCATGGCAGCAGCCCCCGCGCTTTCAGGTCAGCCTCGCGCTGACGGATTTTCTCCTGCCAGACTTT
>NISF01000032.1 GCA_002270295.1 Enterobacter sp. 10-1
AGCACGTCCTTCATCGCCTCTGACTGCCAGGGCATCCACCGTGTACGCTTAGTCGCTTAACCTCACAACCCGAAGCTGTTTCGTAAAACAGTCCGCGTTGCGAAAATTTGAGAGACTCGAACACACCATTTTTCCTTTCTTATTACGGAGAAAGGAAACAGTGTGTCGTTTCAATTTTCAGCTTGATCCAGATTTTTAAAGAGCAAATATCTCAAACGTAACTCACTGAGTTAGTTTTGAGATATGGGGGTCGGCGACTTTCACTCACAAACCAGCAAGTGGCGTCCCCTAGGGGATTCGAACCCCTGTTACCGCCGTGAAAGGGCGGTGTCCTGGGCCTCTAGACGAAGGGGACACTGAAGTCTCAATCGCAAGACGCCTTGCTATTTACTTTTCATCAGACAATCTGTGTGAGCACTACAAAGGCAGGTTCTTCAGGTAAGGAGGTGATCCAACCGCAGGTTCCCCTACGGTTACCTTGTTACGACTTCACCCCAGTCATGAATCACAAAGTGGTAAGCGCCCTCCCGAAGGTTAAGCTACCTACTTCTTTTGCAACC
>NISF01000033.1 GCA_002270295.1 Enterobacter sp. 10-1
ACTGGGTGCCGGGCCACTTTCCCTCCGATGATTTTGCCCTCGCCGCATTTGACGGGACCTCGCTGTATGAGCACAGCGACCCGCGCGAAGGCTATCACCAGGACTGGAATACGCTGATCTACAACTATGGCCGCCGTGAGGTCAGCAACTTCCTGGTGGGCAACGCGCTGTACTGGATTGAGCGCTTCGGCATTGACGCCCTGCGCGTTGATGCGGTGGCGTCGATGATCTATCGCGACTACAGCCGTAAAGAGGGCGAGTGGGTGCCGAATGAGTACGGCGGGCGGGAAAACCTGGAAGCGATTGAGTTTCTGCGTAATACCAACCGCGTGCTCGGCGAACAGACCCCTGGCGCGGTAACGATGGCCGAAGAGTCCACCGACTTTGCCGGGGTTTCGCGCCCCGCTTCGACGGGGGGGCTCGGCTTCTGGTTCAAATGGAACCTCGGCTGGATGCACGACACCCTCGACTACATGAAGCTCGATCCGGTTCACCGCCGTCATCACCATGACAAGATGACGTTCGGCATGCTCT
>NISF01000034.1 GCA_002270295.1 Enterobacter sp. 10-1
TCGTAAAACAGTCCGCGTTGCGAAAATTTGAGAGACTCGAACACACCATTTTTCCTTTCTTATTACGGAGAAAGGAAACAGTGTGTCGTTTCAATTTTCAGCTTGATCCAGATTTTTAAAGAGCAAAATTTCACAATGCACTTAACAGTACATTTTGAAATTTATCATTCATCAGACAATCTGTGTGAGCACTACAAAGGCAGGTTCTTCAGGTAAGGAGGTGATCCAACCGCAGGTTCCCCTACGGTTACCTTGTTACGACTTCACCCCAGTCATGAATCACAAAGTGGTAAG
>NISF01000035.1 GCA_002270295.1 Enterobacter sp. 10-1
GGTTGCAAAAGAAGTAGGTAGCTTAACCTTCGGGAGGGCGCTTACCACTTTGTGATTCATGACTGGGGTGAAGTCGTAACAAGGTAACCGTAGGGGAACCTGCGGTTGGATCACCTCCTTACCTGAAAGAACCTGCCTTTGTAGTGTCCACACAGATTGTCTGATGAAAAGTAAATAGCAAGGCGTCTTGCGATTGAGACTTCAGTGTCCCCTTCGTCTAGAGGCCCAGGACACCGCCCTTTCACGGCGGTAACAGGGGTTCGAATCCCCTAGGG
>NISF01000036.1 GCA_002270295.1 Enterobacter sp. 10-1
TCTGGGAAACTGCCTGATGGAGGGGGATAACTACTGGAAACGGTAGCTAATACCGCATAACGTCGCAAGACCAAAGTGGGGGACCTTCGGGCCTCATGCCATCAGATGTGCCCAGATGGGATTAGCTGGTAGGTGAGGTAATGGCTCACCTAGGCGACGATCCCTAGCTGGTCTGAGAGGATGACCAGCCACACTGGAACTGAGACACGGTCCAGACTCCTACGGGAGGCAGCAGTGGGGAATATTGCACAATGG
>NISF01000037.1 GCA_002270295.1 Enterobacter sp. 10-1
ATATTCAGCGGAAGTGCTGTCACCGAACTGTTGTCGGGCGCGGTTTTATCAGCTGGCACCGCCGTTTCTGATGGTGCTTTTTCGTCCGATCCGGCGGGCCCCGTACAGTTATTGACAGAACTCCGAGCCGCGGGTAACCACGGCGGTTAATAATAAAATATTAAAGATGAACACAATGCGCCATTGGCTATTTGCGGCCAGCAGCTTGAGGTCTTTTATTAGCGACCCGGAGGCGTCGTTCTGCGGCGT
>NISF01000003.1 GCA_002270295.1 Enterobacter sp. 10-1
GGTAAGCGCACTCCTGAGGAGGACAAATTCGTCGGGAACGAATTTGCACAGCACGCCGTGCAGCCCGGAGGGTGGCGGGCAGGAGTCCCGGCATACAACGGCCCGGCATCAGACAGACGAAGAAACCTCATGCGCAGGCATGGGGGGTTTTTTGTTGTCTGCGGTTCAGGAAAAGCAGCGGGACGCCGCCCGGTTCGGGCGCTGCGCGCCGCGTCGAATAAACCTGCAGCTGCAACATAAAAGCCTACTGTAGCCACCTCATCACCATATTTCACTCTATCCCCGCCTCTGCTTTAGCGTTCATTCCGAATACCCGCATGACGAAAATAAATGTGACACAAATCACATATAAAAATATAACAATTATATAACATTTGTTTTACTAATTGATTTGTCTAAGTGACGTGGTACGCCCGACGAGACAGATTGCAGTCTTTGCTGGAGCAGAATAACAATGGTAGAAAGTAGTATTAACGAGCGGGGATCGCTGAAACACGCTGATACCCGCCGTCGCATATGGGCAATTGTTGGAGCATCTTCAGGGAATTTGGTCGAGTGGTTTGATTTTTATGTCTACTCATTCTGCTCTCTCTACTTTGCGCATATCTTTTTCCCTTCAGGAAACACCACTACCCAGTTACTACAAACCGCAGGCGTGTTTGCCGCCGGATTTCTGATGCGGCCAATTGGCGGATGGCTATTTGGCCGTATCGCCGATCGCCGTGGGCGTAAAACCTCGATGCTCATCTCGGTGTGTATGATGTGCATGGGGTCGTTAGTCATTGCCTGTCTGCCGGGCTACGAGACGATCGGCACGTGGGCGCCCGTACTTCTGCTGCTGGCCCGCCTTTTCCAGGGCATCTCAGTCGGTGGTGAATACGGAACCAGCGCAACGTATATGAGTGAGGTTGCCGTTGAGGGTAAGAAAGGTTTCTATGCATCCTTCCAGTACGTAACGCTAATCGGCGGGCAGCTGCTGGCGGTGCTGGTCGTGGTGGCGCTGCAGCAAATTCTCAGCGATGAACAGCTGCATGCCTGGGGCTGGCGTATTCCTTTTGCTCTTGGCGCAGCGCTGGCGATAGTCGCCCTATGGCTCCGACGCCAGCTGGATGAAACGTCGCAGCAAGAGACCCGGGCGCTGAAAGAAGCGGGCTCCTTTAAAGGGCTATGGCGTAATCGCCGGGCGTTCATGATGGTGCTGGGCTTCACCGCCGCCGGTTCGCTAAGCTTTTACACCTTTACGACCTATATGCAGAAATACCTGGTCAATACCGCAGGTATGAACGCCAGTACGGCCAGCATGATTATGACCGCCGCTCTGTTTTTCTATATGCTGGCTCAGCCGCTATTTGGTGCGCTATCGGACAGGATTGGCCGCCGCACCTCAATGCTCTGTTTTGGCTCACTCGTGACCCTCTTTACCGTACCGATTTTGAGCGCATTACAAAGCGTGACGTCGCCATATGCCGCCTTCGCACTCGTTATGTGCGCCTTACTGATCGTGAGTTTCTATACCTCGATCAGCGGTATTTTGAAGGCTGAGATGTTCCCGGCACAGGTCCGCGCGCTAGGCGTTGGTTTATCTTATGCGGTCGCTAATGCGCTGTTCGGCGGCTCGGCTGAATATGTCGCATTGCTGTTAAAATCAGTCGGAGCAGAACACGCGTTTTACTGGTATGTCACGGTCATGGGCGCGTTAGCTTTCTTCGTCTCCCTGATGCTGCACCGTAAGGGCAAGGGATTACGCCTGTAGATATTACTGATGCGCCAGCTGCCACACCGCGTAACCGGTCGTGGCGCCGGCCACGTCCCAGGCAAAATCTTTCCAGCTCCAGCCGCTCCCCGCCGGGCGGCTATCCCACAGCTCCTTCGATGCGCCCAGGCTTACCGAAAACATAAAGCCGATGGCGGCGCTGCGATCGCGGCTGTAACCCTGATGCTGAGCGTATTCGTTACCCGCTGCGGAGAGCATGGCTGAGGCGATAAAATGCTGGGCCTTATCCTGGCCATGCCATGAATCATTGGCCATATGGCTACAGCCGGTCAGCAGCAGAGGAGCGATGATGATGACTTTACGCATAACGATCCCATAAAAAAGCCCCGGCGGAAGCGGGGCTGCAATTCAGAGAATACGGCTGATAAGCCGGTCGATACGGATGCGCCTCAAACGGCGAATCAGCTTACGCACTTTTACCGGATAATCGGCGATGCTTTGCAGGTCGCGATAGTGTTTCACCACCGTCGTATGCTGGCGAATCAGGTGCAGCTCTTTTTCACGCATCGCGCCAAGCTGGCGCTGCGGATCGTGAATAAGAATGGCATTTTCCAGATCGAGGCGCCACGCGCGCGGATTAAGATTATTGCCGGTCAGCAGCATCCATTCGTCATCAACCCACATGCCTTTCAGATGATAGCTGTTATCGTCATCCTTCCACAAACGGACAATCAGCTGATCGGTGTTGACATAGTACTGCAGCCGGCTCAGGAAGCGGCGTAGGTTTATTTCATACAGATAGGGGAGCGCGCCGATAATCTTAAACGGCTGATCTTCCGGAATATAGAAGTCGTTCGCCGTCTTATCGCCCACGATAATTTCTACCGTCTTTCCGCTGCGCAATAGCTGGATGATATTACGCACCAGCAGGGCAGGAAGGTTAAAGTACGGCGTGCAGATAGTCAGCTTCCGTTCAGCGCAGGGCATCAGATGGAAGATGGTTTTATTCAGCAGGCTTGATTTCCCGAGGCCGACCAGCGGCGTCACCGACAGCCGATCGTCGTCAGCATCGCCGACATAACGATAGCCGCTGTCCCGCAGTTCCTGGCGGTACTGACGGATATCATTTTTAATTTCCGGGCTTTTTGGACGATCGGGTTTGTCGAGGCGGTTCACGCCGCGGCCTTCGACCAGATTATGCTCAACCCAATCGAACATCACGTCGGCCATTTTGCCGTTGCGAATGCACTGATAGCGGTCGTAGCGATATTTGTCATGCTGATGAAGGTAAACATCATTCAGGCTGGCGCCGCTGTAAAGCACGCAGTCATCAACGATGAAACCTTTAAAATGCAGTACGCCGAGCGCTTCGCGGGTATTCACCGGCACGCCGTAAACCGGGATATCAACGCCAGGATTTTCCTGCGCCATGCGGCAGTACCAGTCGGCGTTAGTGTTGGCTGCCGCAGCGCCAATGCGCCCGCGCTGGGCTCGGTGCCAGTCAACCAGGATGCGAACATCTAATTCTGGACGCTGGCGTTTAGCGTCATAGAGTGCCTGCAGAATTCCTTTGCCGCCATCATCTTGCTCCAGATAGAGCGCAATAATGCAAATACGCTGAGTGGCGTGAGCTATCTTTGCCAGTAACGCTTGCCGAAAATCTGCGGGAGCGTAAAAGAACTCGATATCATCAACTGACTGAGAAAGCTTAGGGAGTTGGGCAAGGTGTTGTTGATGTTTATTGCGCTTAAATTTTGACAACATCACAGTGCGTTTCTTCTCTGTTTATTGAAGGGTCTTCTGTACCATGCAGACGACGTAAGCGGGCAATAATAACATTACTACCCGCTAAAGTGGTCAACAATTGCGGCCGCCAGTTTATGATTGTTGCGCTGGAAATTGCAGGGACAAGCTGACAATCCCATCTTCCAGCTGAATATCCACCTTAAAACCAAGCTTTCTGGCAAGACCAATCATGCCCCGGTTATTGGGCATCGTGATCCCGTTCAAACGCTGCAAACCGTGGCTTTGCGTATAGGTAATCAGCTTTTCCAGCAGCCGGCGGCCTAAACCTAAACCCTTCAGGTCAGAGCGGACCAGGACGGCGAATTCTGCATCAATATTATCGGGATCGGAAATCGCGCGCGTGACGCCGAGGATCTCCTCTCCCTCTGCGGTCGCGCGTACGGCAACAAAGGCCATTTCTCGATCGTAGTCGATCTGCGTCATATTGGCTAAATCATCGTGAGTAAATTCATTGATCTCGCTGAAGTAGCGGTAATAGAGATCCTCTTTGGTCACCTGAGCAATAAAGGCCAGCAGCTGCGGTTCATCTTCAGGCAGAATCGGGCGGAACAGGCAGCGTTCGCCATTTTTCAACACCACCCACTCCTCCTGCTGCTGGGGATAAGGGCGTATTGCCAGGCGGCTTTCGCTATCGCCGGTAAACGGGGCAAGGCCTAGCGTCACGTCGAGCGCGGTAAACTCGTTGCCGGACGCCAGCAGAGGATGAATATCCAGACGCTGGATCTCCGGGCAGTCGACGATAAGGTTCGACACCTGAACCAGCAGCTGGCTTAAGCCGGAGATATCCAGCGGGCGCAGGGCGCTACGGCCACGGATCTTTTTGCTTTTGATCGCCTGGATCACCAGATAGCGGGCAAGGTTCATATTCAGCGGCGGCAGGGCGACGGCGGCCTGATCTTCCGCGCGCCATTCGACGCCGCCTTCACCCAGCATAATCAGCGGGCCGAAAACCGGATCCTGTTCAACGACCACCCTCAGCTCCTGCGCTCCGGCGCGATTCGCCATGCTCTGTACCAGCAGGCCATGAATGCGCGCCTGCGGCCAGGTCATTTTTACCCTGTCAAAAATGGCATCCGCCGCCTGCTGTACTTCGGCGGCGGTACGCAAATAGAGCATTACGCCCTGCACTTCCGACTTGTGCGGGATATCCGGTGAACGCAGCTTCAGGGCGACCGGATAGCCAATTTGCTCGGCGATGTGCACCGCCTCGGCGCTGTCGGCGGCAATCCACGTCGGTAGGGTATGGATACCATAGGCGTGCAGCACCGGGCTGACTTCATGGGTATCCAGGGTGGTTGCGCCTTCGGTTATTGCCTGCTGTAGCAGCGTATGGGCTTCCGCAGTATTGGCCGTGACCATATCCGAGAGCACCGGCGTTTCCCGCAGCTGCTTCTGGTTACGCCGATATTCCACCATATGCATAAAAGCGGTAATCGTGCCTTCCGGCGTACGATAGGTTGGCAGCCCCGCATCGCTGAACAGGCGTCGGGCCTCCTGAGAAGAGTATTCGCCGCACCAGTTCGTCAGCACCGTAACGTACTTGCCGCGCGGATGGTTTTTTAAGGCGTCAATCAGCGCCAGCGCGCTTTCGGTTCCCGGCGCGGCCGCGCTCGGCGAGTGAATGACCAGCAGGGCATCGTAATCCTGGCTATCCAGCAGCACGTTCAGCGCCTTGAGATAGTGCTCGCTGCTGGCATCGTCGCGCAGATCCAGCGGGTTAGCGATATCGATGCTACCCGGCAGCGCCTGACGCAGCCTGTCGCCGGTCTCGTCGCTTAGCGACGCAAGCTTGCCATTGCGCAGCCAAAGTTCATCCAGCGCCAGCGCCGCAGGGGCCGCGCCGTTGCTGATAATCATTAATTTCTCGCCGCGCAGCGGGCGCATATGGCTCAGCGTCTCGACGGCGGAGAAGAGCTCATGGGTATCCTGCACCCGCAGCAGGCCCGCTCGCTGAATCGCGGCGTCCCAGGCCGGGTCCATACCTGAGTTTACGTGCAGCAGCTTTTGCGCCGCCGGGCTGCGTCCGCTTTTAATCACCAGGATCGGCTTATTGCGCGATGCGCTCCGGGCCGCAGAAACAAAGCGGCGGGCATCGCTGAGGTGTTCGAGATAGAGCAGAATGGCGCTGGTTTTGCTATCGCGGGCAAGGAAATCGAGCAGATCGTCAACGTCGATATCCAGGCTGTCGCCCAGCGCAATAAAGTATGAGAAACCCATTTCGCGCTGCTGCGCCCAGTCAAGAATGGTATTCGAAACCGCAGCGGACTGGGAGATAAACGCCAGCTTGCCTCGACGAATCGGGACCGGCGAAAAGCTGGCATTCAGCCCTTGCCAGGGCGCCAGCAGACCGAGGCTGTTTGGGCCCAGTAGCCGCATCTGATAGCGGGCGGCATGCTCAAGCAGCGCGGGGTACTGCTCCGGCGGCGAGGAGAGGATAATGCAGGTTTTGCAGCCTTTTTTCCCCAGCGCCTCAAGCAGCTCAAGGTTTCGCCGGGCGTTGGTGCAGAGAACGGCAAGATCGGGAGTAAACGGCAGGCTATCGATAGTCGGCCAGGCCAGCACGCCCTGTACGGCTTTCCACGCCGGAGTGACCGGCAGCACCGGGCCGTTAAAGCCCCCGGCCAGCAGGTTGCGCATCATCAGATAACCGGCACGCTGCGGTTTCATTGATGCGCCAATGACGGCGATCGATTTTGGCCGCAATAGTGCTTCCAGGCCTCGTTGGCTCATACCGGTCTCCTTTGATCCCCAGTGACCGGATGATTTTAAACGTTTTCTGCCTCTTGTGCTGTGATACTGCCCTTATGCTGCGTCTTTCCTGCCAGATAGCGGCTTCTGAACAGGCTAAAGTGATCGCCGAGCGCGAGCGCGGCGTTTGTGTCCCCGGCGAGATCCAGCAGGGCGATGGCCACTTCTGCCGTACAATACTGTCCCTCCGCGTGGGCCTCTCTCAGGCGATAGGCCGAGATACGCGAAAGATCGACGGAAATGACCGGCAGCGCGTCAAGCCAGGGACTCTTACGGAACATTTTCCGCGCCTCGGTCCATGTGCCGTCGAGCATGATAAATAGCGGCGGCTTACCCGCAGGCGGCGAGCTCAGCACCTCGCGTTCCGTTCCGGCATACGACGCCGGGAAAACGACTATTGGCTGGTAATCAGGATCGGCGACCAGATCGAGTAGCGCCTGCGGCGGCTCGGTTCGTGACCACTGAAATGCCTCGGTGTCCGGCAGGATATCCGCGATAAGGCGGCCGGTATTGCTTGGCTTCATCGGTTCAGTATCGAACATCACCAGGCAAAAACGGCTGGCCGCCGCCGCTGGCGCGAGGGTTGCGCACAGGCACTGCTTCAACGGCAGTAAACAGCGCTGGCAGCGGTGGATACGGTTACCGCGAGCAAGAAAAGGTCGGGTCGCGCGCGCGAGACGTTCGGCACGCAGGCGAAGAACGGCGTTATCAATCATGGGGGATCGCTAAGAGAAAACGCCATTGTCGCAGAGGTGAAAACGGGGCACAAGCGCTGCCCCGTCAGGTTTACTGCTGGTTGGCTTCGTTAAGCCAGCTGTCGAACGGCGCTTTTGGTACCGCTCCGTTCAGCATGTCGATGACTTCGCCGTTTTTAAAGATCATAATGGTCGGAATGCTGCGAATGCGAAAACGCGCGCTCAGCTCACGTTCAGCTTCGGTGTTGACCTTCACGAAGCGCATTTGGCCGCTGCGTTCTTCCGCAACGTCTTCAAAGATCGGGGCGAAATTACGGCAGGGTCCACACCACGGGGCCCAGAAATCGACAACAACCGGCAGATCGTCCTTCAGCAGTTTATCCAGCATTGCCCCGGTCGCGTTGATGACGTCGCCGTCAAAAAGATCGTGGCCGCAGCGTCCGCATTTAGCGCCATCGGCGCTACGATCGTCGGGGATGCGGTTCAGAGCCTGACAACTGGCACAAACGGTATTCATAACTAACCTCTGGTTATGGGTTGCAGCACGGCACGTGGCCGATTTGTATCTGTAATGTTACATATTATCGATTAGGTACCGCTAAACAACAATGCGTTTTGTTCGATGAATACGATAGACCCTATCTTTTAAACGAAATAATGGCGAAGCGGTGATACATCGGGTAATCTGCGCGCTTCGCGCAGCGCAGGTGGAGAAAATTGATGAGCGACGAACTGAAAAATAAAAGCGGCAAGGTCAAAGTGATGTATGTCCGCAGTGATGATGATTCTGACAGACGCACCCATAACCCGCGTACCGGGAAAGGGGGAGGGCGCCCAGGAAAATCTCGTGTTGACGGCCGTAGCCGCCCTGCCCGCGATGAAAGAAACAGCCGCGGCGACGACCGCAAACGTGACGATCGTAAACGCGATGATTTCGAGCGTGAAGGGGGTTCCCCGTGGCGTACAGTTTCACGTGCTCCGAATGATGAAACGGCAGCAAAACCGGATCACGGCGGGATCAGCGGTAAAAGCTTTATCGATCCGGAAGTACTGCGTCGTCAGCGTGCGGAAGAGACCCGCGTGTACGGCGAAAATGCCTGCCAGGCACTTTTCCAGAGCCGCCCGGACGCTATCGTTCGCGCCTGGTTCGTGCAAAGCGTCACCCCGCGTTTTAAAGAAGCCCTGCGCTGGATGGCGGCCAACCGTAAAGCCTATCACGTGGTTGACGAAGCCGAGCTGGCGAAAGCGTCCGGCACTGAGCACCACGGCGGAGTTTGCTTCCTGATTAAGAAACGTAACGGGACTTCCGTTGCGCAGTGGGTCGCTAAGGCCGATGCTGAAGACTGCGTCCTGGCGCTTGAAGACGTCGGCAACCCGCACAATCTTGGCGCAATCATGCGTAGCTGCGCTCACTTCGGCGTGAAGGGCGTGGTGGTTCAGGATGCCGGCATGCTGGAGTCCGGTGCGGCCATCCGTACCGCAGAGGGCGGCGCCGAGCACGTAGAGCCGATTACCGGCGATAGCTTCCTCGACACTCTGGAGCAGTTCCGCGCGGCTGGCTACGCGATTGTTTCTACCTCCAGCCACAACGGGACGCCGCTCTACAAAGCCGAGCTGCCGAAGAAAATGGTCCTGGCGTTAGGACAGGAGCGTGATGGCTTGTCTGATGCGGCGATCTCCAGCGCGGATCTGAACGTGGCTATCGAAGGCACCGGCAACGTGGAAAGCCTGAACGTCTCCGTCGCGACCGGCGTTCTGCTGGCCGAATGGTGGCGCCAGAACAAGGCCTGATGCCTGACCTGCCTGAAAAAATGCCAGCGTAATGCTGGCATTTTTGTATTTGCGCATAGCGTAACGGGCGAGTAACCCGATTACTTCCCGGCGGCCGGTAAGGTCGGCATCCAGTCGATCGGCGCTTCGCCGCGTTCGGCCAGCCACTGGTTGGCCTGGACAAAATGGTTGCTGCCGAAAAAACCGCGATGGGCGGAGAGCGGAGACGGATGCGGCGCCTTCAGCACGCAGTGGCGCTGGCGGTCGATGATGGCACCTTTCTTCTGCGCGTGCGCGCCCCACAGTAAAAACACAACTCCTTCCCGATGCTCGTTGATCAGCGCAATAACCTTATCGGTAAAGGTTTCCCAGCCAAGGCTGGCATGAGAATGCGCCTGCCCCGCGCGCACCGTTAATACCGTGTTGAGCAGCAGCACGCCCTGACGCGCCCAGCTTTCGAGATAACCATGCTCCGGACGGCTGAATCCAGGAATGGTCCCCTCCAGCTCTTTATACATATTTAACAGAGACGGCGGAGTCTGGATACCCGGCAGTACGGAAAAGGCCAGGCCGTGCGCCTGCCCTGGCCCGTGATAGGGGTCCTGCCCGAGGATAACCACTTTTACATCCCCAATTTCGGTGTAGCGGAAGGCGTTGAAAATATCTTTTTGCGGCGGATAAATCGTGATGCCCGACTGGCGCTCTTCGGCGACGGTTTTCAGGGTATTCACAAAATAGGGCTGTAGCTTCTCTTCCGCCAGCACGTCGTGCCAGGTCAGTGGGGTGGTCATCTTGCTCTCCTGCAAAGTGGTATCGCTATAGCTTAACTGCTTCTTTCTGCATAACAAAATCGGCGCCGCTTTGCTGACGTTTTTTCTGCAAAAATAGTTGAAAATTTACAAAATTATTTGGCATCCGTTATGGCGTAACTTGATGTAAAACAATAATATCCCTTCATACCCACTTTTAATTAGTGGTTTTTGTTGATTTAAGTCAATGAATGCCGGGTGTTCGGCTGATATATATACACTCATACAACAATGGTTTTACCAATTGGCCATGAACGGGCCAACAGAACGAATAAATATTGCCTAAGGGAGGCATCACATGATTACAGGTATCCAAATTACTAAAGCTGCAAACGACGACCTGCTGAACTCTTTCTGGCTGCTGGATAGCGAAAAAGGTGAAGCGCGTTGCCTGTGTGCAAAAGGTGGTTTTGCTGAAGATGACGTGGTTGCGGTGAATAAGCTCGGCGAAATCGAATACCGTGAGATCCCGCTCGACGTTAAACCGGAAGTCCGCGTTGAAGGCGGCCAGCACCTGAACGTTAACGTCCTGCGTCGTGAAACGCTGATGGATGCGGTTGAACATCCGGAGAAATACCCGCAGCTGACCATCCGCGTATCGGGCTATGCGGTACGTTTTAACTCTCTGACGCCAGAGCAGCAGCGCGACGTCATCGCGCGTACTTTCACTGAAAGTCTGTAAGCGTTAGCAAAAACCCCCGGTTCAATCGAGCCGGGGGTTTTTTATTATGTCGGGCTACGGTTCCCGTCTCACCAGCAGCGTGGTGAGCGTGAACGACAATATTATGGCGATAGCCACGCCTGACAGCGCAAAGATAAAGTAGGGGCCGATGTAAGCCGGCAGGCTAAAAATGCTTGATAAAATATAGCCATACAGCCGCACGCCGAAGAAAGCGATAAAGGCCGAGGCCAGCGAACTGGCAATGGTTGCCGCGACGAACGCTTTTTTATAGCGCGTTAAGACGCCAAACAGGGCGGGCTCGGTGATCCCAAGCAGCGCTGAAATTGCCGCGGACAGCGTCACCGTACGCTCCTGCCGGTTTTTGCTTACGCGCCAGATAGCAAAGGTCGCGCCCGCTATCGACATATTTGCCATAAACATCATTGGCATCAGCATGTCGTAACCGCGATCGCTGAAGTTTTGCAGGGCAATGGGCGTCATGGCATGATGCATGCCCGTCAGGATCGCGACCGGGCGGATGGCGCCCACAACCAGCCCGGCAAAGCCCGCGGATATCCCGAACAGGCCTTCAATAAACCACGCCAGCGCTTTGCCAAGCCAAATGCCAACCGGACCAATAACCACCAGCGCCGCCAGCGCGCCGAGAAACAGCGCCAGCGTCGGCGTGAAAACGGTTTTCAGCACCTCGGGCATAATGCGATCGACCCAGGCGTAGATATATTTCAGCGCCAGCACGGAGAAAATAACCGGGATCACGCTGGATGCGTAGTTGAACACGGGGATGGGAACGGCGTTAAGCAGCCACAGCGCGGAAGCCGCCCCCTCGTGATGGGCCGCCAGCGCCTTCGCGGCGTCAATCAGGGTTGGATACATCAGGCAGGCGGCAACGGCGACGGCCAGATACTCGTTGGTCTTAAAGATCTTTGCCGCCGAGACGGCAAGGAAAAAGGGCAGGAAATAGAATACGCCGCTGGCGATAAGGTCGATGATCATTACGCTGTCGCTATTTTGCGGTACCGCTTTCAACGCGATCAGTCCGGCCAGCAGGCCCTTTATCATCCCGGCGCCGGCAATGGCCGGCACGATCGGGCCAAAAACGCCCGAGACGGTATCCATAAACAGCGACACCAGCCCCTTACGCTGGCGGGGCTTTTCGGCAGCCTCTTCGCCGACGGTACCTAATGCCGCGAGCAGGCGTTCATACCAGCTATTAACCTTCGGCCCGATGATAATTTGAAACTGATCGCTCTGCAGCTGCGCGCCGAGCACGCCGGGCAGTTTCTTAATCTCTTCTTTTTCTACTTTGTTATCATCAATTAAATCAAAGCGTAATCGGGTCATACAGTGCCAGACGTTATTAATATTTTCTTTTCCGCCAATCAGCAAAATAATTCTGCTGATTGCATCTTGCGTCTCCATACCGGCTCCTGAAGCAATGTGTTGTGCTGTTTACGTCGTGAAATGGTAAATAAGCCGATTTATAAAAACAAACCAATAAAATATGAGTTTAGTCACAAATAACCGCTGTTATAGGATGTATTGGCAGTATTTATCTAAATTGGTCCGGTTTTTAATGAAATTAAATCTGTTTGACGAACCAAAATTTTATTAAATAAAAAGGTTTACCTTACGTAATAAATAGGGCGAAGATAATTGGCATCACCTTTTATTTTTGCCGCAGGGAGCCTTGCCGTGAACGCTACGCTAATTACTGATATTGAGTGTTTTATCACCCGTCCCGATCGTCATAACCTGGTCACGGTACGCGTGACCACCGACAAAGGTACCGTCGGCCACGGCTGCGCGACTTTCCAGCAGCGTCCGCTGGCGGTCAAAACGATGGTTGATGAATACCTCAAGCCGCTGCTGCTTGGCCGTGATGCGAACAATATCGAAGACCTCTGGCAGATGATGAACGTCAACGCCTACTGGCGAAACGGGCCGGTAATGAATAACGCCATTGCCGGCGTTGATATGGCGCTTTGGGATATCAAAGCCCAGCTGGCGGGAATGCCGCTGTACCAGCTTTTTGGCGGCAAATCGCGTGATGCTATCCCGGCTTACGCCCACGCTAGCGGTGAGACGCCCGAGGCGCTGTTTATATCCGTTGAGCGTCTGCTGGAGGAGGGCTATCGCCACATCCGCTGCCAGCTGGGCTTTTACGGCGGCACTGCGCAGGCGATGCATACGCCGGAGAACCCGACGCCGGGCGCCTATTACGACCAGGATGAGTACATCAGGAATACGGTGGAGATGTTCCGGCTGCTGAGAGCGCGCTACGGACACCGTTTTCATATCCTCCATGACGTCCACGAACGGCTCTTCCCGCAGCAGGCGCTGCAGCTGGCGAAGCAGCTCGAGCCCTATCAGCCGTGGTTTATTGAGGATATTTTAGCGCCGCAGCAGAGTGCATGGCTGGCGCAGATCCGCCAGCAAAGCGCAATTCCGCTCGCGATGGGGGAGCTGTTTAATAATCCGGCTGAATGGCATGACCTGATTGTTAACCGGCAGATTGATTTTATCCGCTGCCATATTTCCCAGATTGGCGGGATTACGCCGGCCCTGAAGCTGGCGGTGCTGTGTCAGGCATTCGGCGTACGCGTGGCGTGGCACGGGCCCGGCGATATGACGCCAATTGGGGTTGCGGTCAATACCCACCTGAATATCTACCTCAATAATGCCGCAATCCAGGAGTTTATACCGCGTTCTGCCGCTACTGATGCGGTATTCCCCGGAGCGCCCGGCGTCAATAACGGGTTTATCTATCCACCAACGGCGGCAGGGATTGGCGTCGGCTTTAACCAACAGCTGGCGCAGACGTATCCTGTTGTCTATCGTCCGCACGAATGGACGCAGAGCCGCCTGCCTGACGGCACGATCCATACGCCATAATTAGTCCGAGGGCGCCTGGCGGAAGGTTAAGCTGTCGCGATTATGCGGAATAACGTAGGTGCAGGAGTAGTTGATATCGATGATATCGCTGATTTCATACACCTGCCCGCCGTCGAGAATTCCTCGATTGTTAATATGCATGGCCGGAATGCCTTTTTTGCAGCCCAGCAGGGCGGCCTGTTCCCGGCTGACGCTCACCGCCTGATAGGTGGTGAGCAAATGTGAAATTTGATAGCCCTTGGAAAGTACGTACTGCTGCAGCGAGCGTTCGATCACCTCCCGGCTAAGATCGGCAAAGGCGGCGGCCGGCATCCGCGAAATCTCAATCTGCACCGCTACGTCATCAACGAAGCGCAGGCGGCAAAATTGCCAGATAAACTCCTCATCCGTTATGCCGAAAATCTGCTGCTCCGCGCGGTCGGGGCGCTTTTTATGCAGGCTGATTGTCCGATAGCGCATCCGATCGAAACGCTTTTCGGTGATGGAGTTATACACCAGCGGGTTGTTGCTCATTCGCTCGTTTATCCAAATCCCTGAGCCCTGCACGATACGTATGACGCCGATGTCAGAGAGTTTTTCCAGCGCCTGGCGAATGGTAAACCGTGAGACGCCATACTCCTCCGCCAGCCGGCGTTCAGGCGGGAGCTTGCGGGGGCCGGGGTCATTGTGCTGGTAGATTTTGCTGAGCAGATCCTGGGTGACGAAATCTTTTTTTTTCATGATGATGAATTCCTGACTCGCCGGCACAAGGGGGAACGCCCGATATCACTCCCCGCGGCGCTGTCGCCAGCGGACGTAAATGCAAAAACGCCGGGATATCCCGGCGTCCTTGTACTCTTAGCTCTACTGCTGCGGCGTATCGCTGCCGCTCGGCTTACGACGCTTGCCGATATTTTTAGCATCGCGGTGACGTTTCTTCACGCGCGGCTTTTCTTTATCTTCTTTTTTCTTCTCTGCGCGTTTAGCCAGCACTTTCTTTGAAGGTTTACCGGTCTGCTTCTCGCTCGGTGCGCGGGTTGACGGGCGCAGTTCGTCGATAACACGAGCCTTCAGCGGCTCGTCAATGTAGCGACCGATTTTGCCCAGCAGCAGGTGGTCATGGGCTTCAACCAGAGAAATAGCAACGCCTTTCTTCCCGGCACGACCGGTTCGACCGATACGGTGCAGGTAGGTATCCGCGGTGCGCGGCATATCGAAGTTGAAGACGTGGCTAACGTCCGGAATATCGATCCCGCGCGCGGCGACATCGGTGGCAATCAGCACGTTCATGCGGCCATCGGTCATGCGCTTAATCGCTTCGTTACGCTTGGCCTGAACCATTTCGCCTTCCAGCCAGCAGGTGTTGATACCGGCTTCGCGCAGCCAGGATGCCAGCTCATGAACGCGCTCGCGCTTACGCACAAAGACGATAGAACGGGTGGCGTCCGGCTGTTTCAGCAGGTTTATCAGCAGAGCGGTTTTATGCTTAACGTCATCGGCGCGGTAGTACCACTGATGGATTTTCTTCCGCTCGCGGGTAGAAGGAGAGGCGGACACTTCCACCGGCTCTTCCAGCAGACGCTCGGCAAAATCTTTGATGGCATCGCCTTCGAGGGTCGCGGAGAACAGCATTGTCTGCTTGCGCCAGCGGGTTTCACCGGCAATATGTTCGATATCCTGAGCGAAGCCCAAATCCAGCATCCGGTCCGCTTCATCGAGGATCAGCGTTTCTACGGCGCGGCAGTCGAAGTTTTCTTCTTTAATATACTGCAGCAGACGCCCGGTGGTGGCGACCACGATATCCTGGTTTTCGCTGAACACTTCAGCGTGGTTCATGTACGCGACGCCGCCGGTGATGGTGGCGATATCGAGATGCGTGTGCGCTGCCAGTTCGCGGGCATGGTCAGCAACCTGCATCGCCAGCTCGCGGGTCGGCGTCAGGATCAGAATACGCGGAGGCCCTGACTTCTTGCGCGGGAAATCAAGCAGGTGCTGCAACGCTGGCAGCAGATACGCCGCTGTTTTACCGGTGCCGGTCGGGGCTGAACCGAGAATGTCACGGCCATCGAGCGCAGGCGGAATAGCGGCGGCCTGAATGGCTGTCGGGCGTGTGAAACCTTTTTCCTGGAGGGCTTCCAGCAGGTTTTCGTCGAGTTCAAGTTCGGAAAAAGTCGTTACAGTCATTATCTACCTCTGAGTGGACCGACGATTATAGACGTTACGGGCATAATGTTCATCTGTTTGTAAGGCTATCTGTTCTCCGGTATTGTGCATAGCCTTAAGCTCAGGAGTTTTCGCCCGCAAGGTTGTCAGGATGTCTCAGTCGAAGTTTGCGCTGCCGCGCAATGGTTTTACGTTTAAACAATTCTTTGTCGCTCACGACCGTTGCGCAATGAAAGTTGGCACCGACGGCATTTTGCTCGGCGCGTGGGCGCCGATTGCTCAGGTTAAACACGTGCTGGATATCGGTACCGGCAGCGGCCTGCTGGCCCTGATGCTGGCTCAGCGTACCGGGGAGCTGGTGGCGTTGGATGCGGTTGAGCTGGATGAAGATGCGGCAGATCAGGCGAGGGAAAACACCGCGGCTTCTCCCTGGTCCGCCCGCATCCAGGTGCATCAAGCCGATATTCAGCAGTGGCAGCCGCCGCAAACCCGACGCTATGAGCTGATTGTCAGTAATCCGCCTTTTTTTGCTGAAGGCGTGCCCTGCGCAACATCGCAGCGCGAACAGGCGCGATATACGACCACGCTCGATCACGTGACGCTATTAAGCTGTGCCGCAGAGTGTATCACAGAAGAGGGCTTTTTCTGCGTGGTGCTGCCGGTGGATATTGGCGATGCCTTTGCCCGGCGCGCGCAAACGATGGGTTGGCATCTGCGTTTACGCACCGACGTGGCGGAAACGGAAATGCGCGCGCCGCATCGGGTGCTCCTTGCCTTCTCGCCGACGGCAGGGGAGTGCTTCAGTGACAGGCTGATTATCCGTGGGCCAGAGCAGCAATACTCCGAGGGGTTTACCGCGCTGACCCAGGACTTTTATCTCTTTATGTGAGTTTCCGGCACGAGAACCGACGGCCCGCTGTCCGGCAGCAGATCCGGGTAGTCCAGCGTATAGTGCAGGCCGCGGCTCTCTTTGCGCAGCATCGCGCAGCGTACAATCAGCTCGGCAACCTGTACCAGGTTACGCAACTCCAGCAGGTTGTTGGAGACGCGGAAGCGGGCATAGTATTCGTCGAGCTCCTGCTGCAGCATGGTAATGCGCCGCAGGGCGCGCTCCAGGCGACGGGTCGTGCGCACAATCCCGACGTAGTCCCACATCAGCAGGCGCAGCTCATGCCAGTTGTGCTGGATAACGACCAGCTCATCGGGGATTTCAACCTGGCTCTCGTCCCAGGCCGGCAGATCGGTAACCGCCCGGGCCTGAGGCATGATGCGCAGGATATCTTCGGCGGCCGACCAGCCGTAGACCAGACATTCGAGCAGCGAGTTGGATGCCATGCGGTTGGCGCCGTGAAGCCCGGTGTAGCTGACTTCGCCGATAGCATACAGCCCCTCGACATCGGTCCGACCGTTATCGTCGACCATCACTCCGCCGCAGGTGTAATGCGCCGCCGGTACGATAGGGACCGGTTCTTTCGTCAGGTCGATACCGAGACCGAGTAATTTCTCGTAGATCATCGGGAAGTGTTGACGGATAAAGGCTTCCGGCTTATGGCTGATATCAAGATACATGCAGTCAACGCCGAGACGCTTCATTTCATGGTCAATGGCGCGCGCGACAATGTCGCGCGGAGCCAGCTCGCCGCGGGCGTCAAAATCGGGCATAAAGCGTGAACCGTCCGGACGCTTCAGATGGGCGCCTTCACCGCGCAGCGCTTCGGTCAGCAGGAAATTGCGCGCCTGCGGATGGTACAACGCGGTAGGGTGGAACTGATTGAACTCAAGGTTGGCGACGCGACAGCCCGCCCGCCAGGCCATAGCAATGCCGTCGCCGGATGAAACGTCCGGGTTAGTGGTGTATTGATACACCTTGGCCGCGCCGCCGGTTGCCAGAACAACGGCTTTCGCCCCCCAGGTCTCGACCTTTTCTTTATTACGGTTCCAGATCCACGCGCCGACGACCCGACGAGCGCCGGGCAGGCCAATCTTGTCAGAAATAATCAGATCGACGGCATTGCTGCGTTCGAGCACGCGGATATTGGGGTGTGAAAGCGCCTGGCTAACCAGGGTGGTTTCCACCGCTTTACCGGTGGCATCGGCGGCATGGAGAATGCGGCGATGGCTGTGGCCGCCTTCACGCGTCAGGTGATAGCTCTCCTCGCCGTTGGCCTGGACCTGGGTATCGAACAGCACTCCCTGATCGATAAGCCACTGCACGCAGGGTTTGGCGTTACTCGCCACGAAGGAAACGGCGTGACGATCGCAAAGGCCCGCTCCGGCGATCAGCGTATCCTCCACGTGAGATTCGATGCTGTCCGTTTCATCAAAGACGGCGGCAATACCGCCCTGCGCATAGAGGGTGGAGCCTTCGCTGATCGGGCCTTTGCTCAGTACGGTGACCGAACTGTGCTCCGCTAAACGCAAGGCAAGAGATAAACCGGCAGCGCCGCTGCCAATAATCAATACATCACAGGAGAACTCAGGAGTTGTATTCATGGCCTTTGTTTAATTTACTAAACACGATTGAGCCACAATAGCACCAGGTCGTGATGAATCGTACATTTTTTTTACCGTTAGTTGTGGCAACTAAACATTCGGCGCTAAACCGGCGGGAGCAAAACGAAAGAAAATATTTGCGAAGCAGATCGTTAGCTTCAGATTTTATAGTGAAATATAAACCGTGTTACGTTACCCTTCTCGCGGACCTTACGCTTTTTCCTCATCATCTTATCTGCGGCTGAGTAACGGGACATATAATGAGAGATAACAAATCGTCCGCCGTTGCCAGACAAAAATCAAAGGCGTAACGGAACTTTATTGTTTTCAGGTACTCCAACGATTGCTTGCTCATAATGCAGTGATTGGGTAGTGCTTTGAAGACTCATGGGAATTAGGTTTGGGGAGACATTACCTCGGATGAGCGAGCAGTTAACGGATCAGGTCCTCGTCGAACGGGTCCAGAAAGGAGATCAGAAAGCGTTTAACCTGCTGGTGGTGCGCTATCAGCATAAGGTCGCGAGCCTGGTCTCCCGCTACGTGCCGCAGGGCGATATTCCTGACGTTGTTCAGGAGTCGTTCGTAAAAGCATGGCGTGCCCTGGATTCTTTCCGGGGGGATAGCGCTTTTTATACCTGGTTATATCGTATCGCCGTAAACACGGCGAAGAATTATCTGGTTGCTCAGGGTCGTCGCCCACCGTCCAGCGATGTCGATGCCAATGAGGCAGAAAACTTCGAAAGCGGCGGGGCGCTGAAAGAAATTTCGAACCCTGAGAACTTAATGTTGTCAGAAGAACTGAGACAAATAGTTTTTCGTACCATTGAATCGCTCCCGGAAGATTTACGCATGGCAATTACGTTACGGGAGCTTGATGGCCTAAGCTATGAAGAGATAGCCGCTATCATGGATTGTCCGGTAGGGACGGTACGTTCGCGTATATTCCGGGCACGAGAAGCTATTGATAATAAAGTTCAACCGCTAATCAGGCGTTGACGATAGCGGAATACTGAAAAGGGTATCAGGCATGCAGAAAGAAAAACTTTCGGCCTTAATGGATGGTGAAACGCTGGATAACGAACTGCTTAATGAGCTGAGCGGTTCTTCTGAAATGCAAAAGACCTGGGAGAGCTACCATCTCATCCGCGATTCGCTGAGAGGCGATACCGCTGAGATGCTCCACTTTGATATCTCAGCTCGCGTGATGGCCGCCATTGAAAACGAGCCCGTTCGCCAGACGGTGCCGCTAATTCCTGAATCTCAGCCGGCACCGCACCAGTGGCGTCAGATGCCTTTCTGGCAGAAAGTGCGTCCGTGGGCCAGTTCGCTTACTCAGATGGGCGTTGCCGCGTGCGTATCTCTTGCTGTTATCGTCGGCGTCCAGCAGTATAATGGGCAAACCGAATCATCTCAGCAGCCTGAAGCACCGGTGTTTAATACCATGCCGATGATGGGTAAAGCGAGTCCGGTGAGCCTGGGCGTACCGGCAGATGCATCCGCAGGAACCGGCCAACAGGTGCAGGTCCAGGAGCAGCGTCGTCGTATTAATGCCATGCTGCAGGACTATGAATTACAGCGTCGCCTGCATGCCGAACAGCTTCAGTTTGGTCAAGCCCAGACTCAGCAGGCCGCCGTTCAGGTACCGGGTTATCAAACTTTAGGAACGCAATCGCAGTAATGAAGCAACTTTGGTGTGCCATGTCGCTCATGGCAGGCAGCCTGTTCTTCTCTGTCAACGCCTCGGCTGATACTTCTTCCGGGGCGTTGTTGCAGCAAATGAACCTGGCTAGCCAGTCCCTCAATTATGAGCTGTCTTTCGTCAGTATCAACAAACAGGGCGTTGAGTCGCTGCGTTATCGTCACGCACGGCTGAACAATCAACCTCTCGCTCAGCTTCTACAGCTCGATGGCCCCCGTCGTGAGGTTGTGCTGCGCGGTAACGAAATCAGCTATTTTGAGCCTGGGCTCGACCCGTTCACCTTGAACGGTGACTACATCGTTGATTCCCTGCCTTCACTGGCCTATACCGATTTCAAACGTCTGGCGGCATACTACGACTTCATCTCCGTGGGGCGCACGCGTATTGCCGATCGCCTGTGCGAAGTGATCCGCGTGGTGGCGAGAGACGGAACGCGCTATAGCTATATCGTCTGGCTGGATGCGGAGACCCGGCTGCCGATGCGGGTCGATCTGCTCGATCGCGATGGCGAAACTCTGGAACAGTTCCGGGTTGTGTCCTTTAGCGTTGGCGATAAGGTAAGCAGCAGCATGGAGACCCTGGCGAAGGCTAATTTGCCTCCGCAGCTGTCGGTGCCGGAAGGCGGCGATAAAGCTAACTTCAACTGGGCGCCGGCCTGGCTACCGCAGGGCGTCTCCGAGATATCCAGCAGCCAGCGCCGTCTGCCAACCTTCGATGGCCCGGTGGAATCTCGTCTCTATTCGGACGGACTGTTTAGCTTCTCGATTAACGTGAATCGCGCGACGGCAAACAGCAGCGATCAGCTGCTGCGCACCGGGCGTCGTACCGTGAGTACGACGGTACGCGACAGCGCGGAGATTACCGTGGTGGGTGAACTGCCGCCGCAAACGGCTAAGCGCATTGCCGACAGCATCAAATTTAAGGCCGTACAATGATTAAAGAGTGGGCGACCGTCGTTTCCTGGCACAATGGAATGGCGCAGGTGCACTGCGATGTCAAAGCGTCCTGCAGCAGCTGCGCCTCTCGCGCCGGCTGCGGTAGCCGGGTGCTGAATAAGCTGGGACCGCAAACCAGCCACACTATCAGCGTGCCCAGCGCACAGCCGCTGAGCGCCGGGCAAAAAGTGGAGCTCGGCATCGCGGAAAGCAGCTTATTAGGCTCTGCGCTCTTAGTGTATATGGCACCGCTGTTTGGCCTGTTTGTGATGGCATCCATCTTCCAGGTGCTGTTCTCTAATGATTTTGCCTCCCTCTGCGGCGCGATACTCGGCGGCGTCGGCGGATTCCTGGTTGCGCGCGGGCTGTCCCCCGGTCTGGCCGCTCGCCAGTCGTGGCAGCCGATCATCATTAGCGTGGGTTTAGCGCCCGATTTAGTCCGTATTGAGACACCCTCTTCAGAAGCAGGCCAGTGATTCCACTGGCCTTTATTTTTTATTTACCATTCTCGTAAGATCCCGCCATTTACTCCGGTTATGCTAGCTGTAAGAGCATTTCCTGGTTTCACGGATGTAGTGTAGAATGCGGCGTTTTCGGATTAAAAAACGTCAGGCACAGAACAGTGGCCTCATGATACGCGTAAGGCATAATTAACTCTAAATATGAAGAATATACGTAACTTTTCAATCATCGCCCACATTGACCACGGTAAGTCTACGTTGTCTGACCGTATCATCCAGATTTGCGGTGGCCTTTCCGATCGTGAAATGGAAGCCCAGGTACTGGATTCCATGGATCTTGAGCGTGAGCGCGGCATCACCATTAAGGCGCAAAGCGTCACCCTGGATTATAAGGCCACCAACGGTGAGACCTACCAGCTGAACTTTATCGACACCCCGGGACACGTCGACTTCTCCTATGAAGTTTCGCGTTCTCTGGCCGCCTGCGAAGGCGCGCTGCTGGTTGTCGATGCCGGTCAAGGGGTGGAAGCCCAGACGCTGGCAAACTGCTATACCGCGATGGAAATGGACCTGGAAGTTGTGCCAGTCCTCAACAAAATCGACCTGCCTGCGGCCGATCCGGAACGCGTGGCGGAAGAAATTGAAGACATCGTCGGTATCGACGCCGCCGATGCGGTTCGCTGCTCGGCGAAGACCGGCGTAGGCGTTCCGGATGTGCTGGAGCGTCTGGTGCGCGACATTCCGCCGCCGGAAGGTGATCCGGACGCCCCGCTGCAGGCCCTGATCATCGACTCCTGGTTCGACAACTACCTCGGCGTCGTCTCGCTGGTGCGTATTAAAAACGGCACCATGCGCAAGGGTGACAAGATTAAGGTCATCAGTACCGGGCAGGTTTATAACGCCGATCGCCTCGGTATTTTTACGCCGAAACAGGTCGATCGTACCGAGCTGAAATGCGGTGAGGTAGGCTGGCTGGTATGCGCGATTAAAGACATCCTCGGCGCGCCGGTGGGCGATACCCTGACCACTTCCCGCAACCCGGCGGACAAAGCGCTGCCTGGCTTCAAAAAGGTCAAGCCGCAGGTGTACGCCGGCCTGTTCCCGGTAAGCTCTGATGATTACGAAAGCTTCCGCGATGCGCTGGGCAAACTGAGCCTCAACGACGCCTCTCTGTTCTATGAACCAGAAAGCTCGACGGCGCTGGGCTTTGGTTTCCGCTGCGGCTTCCTCGGCCTGCTGCACATGGAGATCATCCAGGAGCGTCTGGAGCGCGAATACGATCTGGACCTGATTACCACGGCGCCAACGGTGGTCTACGAAGTCGAGACGACGGCGAAAGAGGTCATCTACGTCGACAGCCCGTCCAAGCTGCCGCCGCTGAATAATATTCAGGAGCTGCGCGAGCCTATTGCGGAGTGCCATATGCTGCTGCCGCAGGAGTACCTCGGCAACGTCATCACCCTGTGCATTGAGAAGCGCGGCGTGCAGACCAACATGGTTTACCACGGTAAACAGGTTGCGCTGACCTATGAAATCCCGATGGCGGAAGTGGTTCTCGACTTCTTCGATCGCCTGAAGTCAACTTCTCGCGGCTACGCGTCGCTGGACTACAACTTCAAGCGCTTCCAGGCCTCCAACATGGTGCGCGTAGATGTGCTGATCAACAGCGAGCGCGTCGATGCGCTGGCGCTGATCACCCACAACGATAACGCCCCGTACCGCGGTCGCGAGCTGGTGGAGAAGATGAAAGAGCTGATCCCTCGTCAGCAGTTCGATATCGCGATTCAGGCGGCAATCGGCAACCACATTATCGCCCGTGCTACCGTTAAGCAGCTGCGTAAAAACGTCCTGGCGAAATGCTATGGCGGCGACGTGAGCCGTAAGAAGAAGCTGCTGCAGAAGCAGAAAGACGGTAAGAAGCGAATGAAGCAAGTAGGCAACGTTGAGCTGCCGCAGGAAGCGTTCCTCGCCATTCTGCACGTGGGTAAAGACGGAAAATAACCATTAAGGAGTTGGCATGGCGAACATGTTTGCCCTGATCCTGGTGATCGCAACCCTGGTAACGGGGCTTTTATGGTGTCTGGATAAGTTTATCTTCGCACCGAAGCGCCGCGCAGGTCAGGCCGCCGCTCAGGCGGCGACCGGCGAAGGGCTTGATAAAACGACGCTGAAGAAAGTCGGCCCGAAACCGGGCTGGCTGGAAACGGGTGCCTCGGTGTTCCCGGTGCTGGCCATCGTGCTGGTGGTGCGTTCATTTATTTACGAACCCTTCCAGATCCCGTCAGGCTCAATGATGCCGACGCTGCTGATCGGTGATTTTATTCTGGTAGAGAAGTTTGCTTACGGGATTAAAGATCCTATCTACCAGAAAACGCTGATCGAGACCGGGCATCCGAAGCGTGGCGATATCGTGGTGTTTAAATACCCGGAAGATCCGCGCCTTGACTACATCAAGAGGGCGGTGGGTTTACCGGGTGATAAAGTCACCTACGATCCGCTGACCAAGCAGGTCACTATCCAGCCGGGATGCAGTTCCGGACAGGCGTGCGGCAACGCGCTGCCGGTCACTTACTCCAACGTTGAGCCGAGCGATTTCGTCCAGACTTTCTCGCGCAGCAACGGCGGTGAAGCGACCAGCGGCTTCTGGCAGCTGCCGAAGGGCGAGAGCAAGGCTGACGGTATCCGTCTGACCGAACGCAAAGAGACGCTGGGTGACGTTACCCATCGGATTCTGACCGTGCCGATTGCTCAGGATCAGGTAGGTATGTACTACCACCAGTCCGGTCTGCCGCTGGCGACCTGGATTGTGCCGCCGGGCCACTATTTCATGATGGGCGACAACCGCGATAATAGCGCGGACAGCCGCTACTGGGGCTTTGTGCCGGAAGCAAACCTGGTGGGTAAAGCCACGGCCATCTGGATGAGCTTCGAAAAACAGGAAGGCGAGTGGCCGACCGGCGTACGTTTATCGCGCATCGGCAGCATCCACTAATTTTCCTGACCGATTCACGCTGCCGCCGCAATATCGGCAGCGTGAATTATTTAATATTTAAATCCATCCAAACTAACGACATCCCTTGTCGTTGCGTATAGAATATCCCCCCGAAGTTTTGGTTGTCTCTCGTAAGAGTGACACTGCACACGAAACCGCGTTGGTTGTTTATACTCTCAATAATTTGGGTTGCAGAAAGGCGACAAGCAAGCGCGCATGCAACGTGAAGTTGGCGAGAGTGCTCAGGTCGGTTTCGTGTGCTGCATTTTTGACGCATTCATTTATTGGTAACGCATGAACCCCATCGTAATTAATCGGCTTCAACGGAAGCTGGGCTACACTTTTAATCATCAGGAGCTGTTGCAACAGGCATTAACTCACCGCAGTGCCAGCAGCAAACACAATGAGCGCCTGGAATTCTTAGGCGACTCTATTTTGAGTTTTGTGATCGCGAATGCGCTCTACCATCGCTTCCCTCGGGTTGACGAAGGCGATATGAGCCGCATGCGCGCGACGCTGGTACGAGGCAACACGCTGGCGGAAATCGCTCGCGAGTTTGAGCTGGGTGAGTGCCTGCGTCTGGGGCCGGGTGAATTGAAAAGCGGTGGCTTCCGTCGTGAATCGATTCTGGCAGATACCGTTGAAGCGTTAATTGGCGGAGTCTTCCTCGACAGCGATATCCAGAATATCGAACGCCTGATCCTCTCCTGGTACCAAACTCGTCTGGACGAAATTAGCCCGGGCGATAAGCAAAAAGATCCGAAGACCCGCCTGCAGGAATATCTGCAGGGTCGCCACCTGCCGCTGCCATCTTATTTGGTTGTCCAGGTGCGCGGGGAAGCACACGATCAGGAATTTACTATCCACTGCCAGGTTAGCGGCCTGAGTGAACCGGTGGTCGGCACGGGTTCCAGCCGTCGCAAGGCGGAGCAGGCTGCCGCCGAACAGGCGCTGAAAAAGCTGGAGCTGGAATGAGCGAAGAAAAAAGTTATTGCGGGTTTGTTGCCATCGTTGGCCGCCCGAACGTGGGTAAATCCACGCTGTTGAACAAGCTGCTTGGGCAGAAGATTTCTATTACTTCGCGTAAAGCGCAGACCACGCGTCACCGCATCGTCGGTATCCATACCGAAGGGCCGTATCAGGCAATCTACGTTGATACCCCGGGCCTGCATATGGAAGAGAAGCGGGCGATTAACCGCCTGATGAACAAAGCGGCGAGCAGCTCGATTGGCGACGTTGAGCTGGTGATCTTCGTTGTTGAAGGCACCCGCTGGACCGCCGACGACGAAATGGTGCTGGGCAAGCTGCGCGACGCCAGGGCGCCGGTTATTCTTGCGGTGAACAAAGTCGATAACGTGCAGGAAAAGGCCGATCTGCTGCCGCACCTGCAGTTCCTGGCAAGCCAGATGAACTTCCTCGATATCGTGCCGATTTCCGCAGAAACCGGGACCAACGTCGATACTATCGCCGGGATCGTGCGTAAACATCTGCCGGAAGCGATTCATCACTTCCCGGAAGATTACATCACCGATCGTTCCCAGCGCTTTATGGCTTCTGAAATCATCCGTGAGAAGCTGATGCGCTTCCTCGGGGCCGAGCTGCCGTACTCCGTAACGGTAGAGATTGAGCGTTTCCAGACCAACGAACGCGGCGGTTATGATATTAACGGCCTGATCCTGGTTGAGCGTGAAGGGCAGAAGAAGATGGTTATTGGTAACAAAGGTGCCAAAATCAAAACCATCGGTATTGAAGCGCGTAAAGACATGCAGGATATGTTCGAAGCGCCGGTTCACCTCGAACTGTGGGTGAAGGTGAAATCCGGCTGGGCCGACGACGAGCGCGCGCTGCGCAGCCTCGGTTACGTTGACGATCTCTGAGTTTGATACTCTATGGCTTTCGAAGTGCAGGCAGGCGGCAGGACCGCGAGTCCCCGGGAGCTTACCGTCGTAAGTGACCAGGGTGTGCGGACGCAGCCAACGCCCCTGCAGCCTGCAAGACGACGCGTATGATGGAAGGCTGGCAGCGCGCTTTCGTTCTGCATAGTCGTCCCTGGAGCGAAACCAGCCTGATGCTGGACGTCTTCACGGAAGAGTCGGGCCGCGTGCGCCTTGTTGCTAAAGGCGCGCGTTCCAAACGCTCCAGCCTCAAAGGCGCTCTCCAACCTTTTACCCCCTTACTGCTCCGCTTTGGCGGCCGTGGCGAAGTCAAAACGCTGCGCAGCGCCGAAGCCGTTTCGCTGGCGCTCCCGCTCAGCGGGATCACGCTCTATAGCGGCCTCTACGTCAATGAGCTGCTCTCCCGCGTGCTCGAACACGAAACCCGCTTCTCTGAACTGTTCTTCGACTACCTGCACTGCCTCCAGGCGCTGGCCGGCGCGAGCGGTTCGCCGGAACCCGCTCTACGGCGTTTCGAGCTGGCCCTGCTCGGGCATCTCGGCTACGGCGTCGATTTCCTGCACTGCGCCGGTAGCGGCGAAGCGGTCTCCGATACCATGACCTATCGTTACCGCGAAGAAAAAGGCTTTATCGCCAGCATGGTTATTGATAACAGCAGCTTTACCGGGCACCATTTGAAAGCGCTGGCTAACCGTGAATTTCCGGATAGCGATGCCTTACGTGCTGCCAAACGCTTTACCCGTATCGCCCTGAAGCCGTATCTTGGCGGCAAGCCGCTAAAGAGCCGGGAGCTGTTTCGCCAGTTTATCCCCGCCAGAGCGGCGCGAGCAGATAAAACAAATAATGAACAATGAGGATTGTCATGGCTGAATTACTGTTAGGGGTCAACATTGACCATATCGCTACGCTACGTAACGCCCGCGGCACCGCATACCCGGACCCGGTACAGGCAGCTTTTATCGCCGAGCAGGCCGGCGCCGACGGTATTACCGTGCATCTGCGTGAAGATCGCCGCCATATCACCGACCGCGATGTGCGCATCCTGCGTCAGACGCTAGGTACCCGCATGAATCTCGAAATGGCGGTGACCGAAGAGATGCTGGCTATCGCCTGCGAAACCAAACCGCATTTCTGCTGCCTGGTGCCGGAAAAGCGCCAGGAAGTGACCACCGAGGGCGGCCTGGACGTGGCCGGCCAGCGCGAAAAAATGCGCGATGCCTGCCAGCGTCTTGCCGATGCCGGCATTCTGGTTTCGCTGTTCATTGATGCCGATTTTGCGCAAATTAAGGCGGCGGCGGAAGTCGGCGCGCCCTATATCGAAATTCACACCGGCTGCTACGCGGATGCCGAAAGCGACGCTCAGCAGGCCAAAGAGCTCGAGCGCATTGCGAAAGCGGCCACCTACGCCGCCAGCCTTGGCCTGAAGGTCAATGCCGGACACGGTCTGACCTACCACAACGTCAAGGCCATCGCCCGACTGCCGGAAATGCATGAGCTGAATATTGGCCACGCGATTATCGGTCGCGCGGTGATGAGCGGCCTGAAGGAAGCGGTTGCTGAAATGAAGCGCCTGATGCAGGAAGCCCGTCCTTAATGGCTATTCTCGGGCTGGGCACGGATATCGTTGAAATTGCCCGCATTGAAGCGGTGATCGCCCGTAGCGGCGATCGCCTTGCCCGACGCGTTTTAAGCGATAGCGAGTGGGCAATCTGGGAGCAGCACCAGCAGCCGGTGCGTTTTCTGGCCAAGCGCTTTGCGGTGAAAGAGGCGGCGGCAAAAGCGCTAGGTACCGGGATTCGTAACGGTTTGGCTTTTAACCAGTTTGAAGTCTACAACGATGAGCTGGGTAAACCGAAGCTGCGCTTATGGGGTGAGGCTAAGAATCTGGCGAAGCGTCTGGGAGTCAGCGCGGTTCACGTCACGCTGGCCGATGAGCGCCACTACGCCTGCGCAACGGTAATTATCGAAAGCTAGATTTTATCCGCGTGGTGCATCAGCACAAATTTATCCCACAGCTGCTCTTCGTTCTCGAGGTGCGCCGGATCTTTGAGGATCGTATTGGGGATCGGGCACACTTTTTGACAGGTGGGCGTTTCATAATGGCCCACGCACTCCGTGCAGCGATCGCTGTTAATTTCATAAATGCTATCCCCCATCGAAATGGCCTCGTTCGGACACTCCGGTTCGCACATATCGCAGTTGATGCATTTTTTGGTAATTAACAGCGCCATCAGGTAATTCTCAGAAACAACACAAACAGGGCGGGCATTATACGCCCATTTTATGCTCACACCAGCTTTTTCACCAGCGCCTCGCTGTGGCGAATACGGTCCGGCGCATGCTCAAGATCCTGCTGAACCAGCGCCATAAACAGCAGATCCGTCAGCATCATCTGCGCGCTGGTTGAGGAGATAGCCGCGCTGCGCGTCGCCTGCTCTTCAGCAATGGTATACAGGCACTGTGAGGCCTGCTGCTGCAGCGCGTTGGGGCTGAAGCCGGTGATCGCCAGGATCCGGCAGCCAACGCGCAGGGCTTCTGCCGCCGCCATGTTGATTTCGCGCCGCTCGCCGGAATAGGAGATGGCGAACAGCAGATCGTCCGGCGACATCGCCTGGACGGTGGCCAGCAGGGCGTGCATATCCTGCTCGGCGACGGCGTTAATGCCAATCTTCATCAGCTTCCAGCTGAAGTTGCGCGCCACCAGGCCCGAGGCGCCGATACCGGTAATAATGACCCGACGGGCGGTACGCAGCAGCGCAACGGCCTCCAGCAGCTTCTCTTCGCTGTTAACGTCCAGCGAGGCGTGCATCGCCGCCACGTTATCCTTAATCAGCTTTTCGCCCACCAGACGCAGCGGATCGTCGCCGAGGATCTGGTTATGCACCGGGACCGACTGCGGGTCGGGCGCGCTGGCCAGCGCTTCGCTCAGCGCCAGCTTCAGGGCCGGGAAACCTTTGAAGCCCATCTTCTGGGCGAATTTCACCACGCTGGACTGGCTCACGCCCGCTTCACCCGCCAGCTGCTGGGAGCTCAGGTGCCGGGTCTGGTCCGGCTGGGCGAGGATAAAATCAGCCAGCTTCTTATCGCTTGCCGCCAGAGAGGGGTAGCGCTGGCGAATGCGGATTAAACAGTTCATAGGTTTTCCTGAGGACGGCCTTCACCCTCTGCTGAAAGAATTTTGTATTCGATTATAAGAGGATTATGGCGAATTAAAAATTCTGGCGCTGAGATTTCTTGAGGAACGACCTTAACCCAAATTCAACGCCCGCAGATGTTTTTAATATTAAGGGTGCAAGGCTGGTAAGCTATCGGCTGCTGGAATGACTAAAAGAAGAGGTCGGGTTTGAATAGCGCTATGCGTCGGGTGGTCTTTTTTGATCTTGATGGAACCCTGCACCAGCAGGATATGTTTGGCAGCTTCATACGCTACGTGTTGCGTCATCAGCCTCTGAATCTGCTGCCGGTGATGCTGTTGCTGCCGCTTATCCTCGGCGGGCTGCTGGTCAACGGCAGGGCGGCGCGCTGGCCGATGAGCCTGCTGCTGTGGGCGTCCACCTGCGGGCGCAGTGAGGCGAAGCTCAAGCGCCTTGAGGCGAACTTCGTCCGCTGGTTTCGCCAGCACGTGACGGCGTTCCCGGTGGTGCATGCCCGGCTAACGGGCTATTTGACCAGCACCGATGCCGACGTCTGGCTGATCACCGGTTCGCCGCAGTCGCTGGTGGAGCAGGTCTATTTTGATACGCCCTGGCTACCGAGGGTGAACGTGATTGCCAGCAGGATGGCGCGGCGCTACGGCGGCTGGGTCCTGACTCTGCGCTGTCTGGGGCATGAAAAAGTGGTTCAGCTGGAGCAAAAAATTGGCGCGCCGCTGCGGTTGTATAGCGGCTATAGCGACAGCGAGCAGGATAATCCGCTGCTCTGCTTTTGCCAGCATCGCTGGCGGGTGACGCCGCAGGGCGACCTGCATCAGCTAGAGTGATAGTGTGTAATGCACGGCCGGCATGTATAATGCGCCCCGCTTTTGCACAGGAGTCCCCGCTTTGTCTGACCATGAACGCAATGATGAATACTGGATGCGTCACGCTTTGACGCTGGCTAAACGCGCCTGGGAAGAGGGCGAAGTGCCGGTGGGCGCCGTGCTGGTACACAATAACCAGGTCATTGGCGAGGGCTGGAATCGTCCAATCGGCCGTCACGATCCGACCGCGCATGCCGAGATCATGGCCATACGCCAGGGCGGGCTGGTGCTGCAAAACTACCGCCTGATTGACGCCACGCTGTACGTGACCCTTGAGCCCTGCGTGATGTGCGCCGGGGCGATGGTGCATAGCCGCATCTCGCGCCTGGTTTTCGGCGCCCGGGATGCCAAAACCGGCGCCGCCGGATCGCTGATCGACGTGCTGCACCATCCGGGGATGAACCATCGGGTTGAGATCGCCGAAGGCGTTCTCGCTGAGTCGTGTTCGGCAATGCTGAGCGATTTTTTCCGCTGGCGGCGGGAAGAGAAAAAGGCGCTCAAGAAGGCGCGCCAGGAAGGCGAGGGCTAGTGGCCCAGCCCGGGGATTTTGAATTTGGCGTTATCGACCAGCGCTTCGGCGCGGAATTTGAAGAACGGTAGCGTCTGCTCTTCCTTTTTATCTACCTCATCCGGCATAACCGCCGGGTAGTCGCCGGCCATCGCCAGCGCCTGCTCGTCCTTGCTCTCCTTCTCGGAAAGATAGCCGACCAGGCTGATATGGTATTTGCGAATATTCTCGACGTAAGCGTACGCTTCATGGCCCCGCGCGTAGCCGTATTTCAGCCTGCTGTAGTAGGATTTTTGGCTGAGAAGCGGGAGGCGCTGCTTTACGTCTGCCCAGCTGTCGGGGTTACCCTTTTGTTTTTTCGTCAGGGCGATGGCGTCAAGAATATGCGCGTAGCCCATATTGTAAGCCGCCAGCGCAAACCAGATCCGCTCATCTTTGGGTACCGAATCCGGAACCTTATTCATCATATCCTGCAGATAACGCATGCCGCCGTTGATACTCTGTTCGGCATCGGTGCGGTCGGTTAATCCCAGGCTCTGGGCGGTGTTTCTGGTGAGCATCATCATCCCGCGAACTCCGGTCGGCGAGGTTGCCTGCGGGTCCCAGTGAGACTCCTGCCATGAAATAGCCGCCAGCAGACGCCAGTCGATCTGTCGGGCATATTTTTCAAACATTGGCTGCAGATCCGGCAGGATATTTTCTACCGCTCGCAGGAAGGTTCGCGTATCGACATAATCGAAATCGTTGCCGTGCCCGAGATACTTTTCTTCCAGCCGCGCCAGCGTGCCGTCTTCATTAATGTTGTTGAAGAAATCGAGCATCGCCGCCGATAGCGAATTGTCATCGCTCTTTACGCTAAACCAGGTCACCGGTTGCTCATCGGTGATGTCCAGCGCGACCGCCAGCTCAGGATGAACGCGCTGAAACAGGCTGACCGCTACGGAATCGGCGATGGTGTAGTCCAGGTCGCCATCGATGACCGACTGCATCAGCGCCGTGGTGCCGCGCTTTTCATCGACGCGCCAGCTGAGATCGGGATATTTACTGCCCTTTAGGTTCTGCAGGTCGTTAATGGCGACGTGGCCCGGCGCGATAACCAGCTGGTCTGCATTGAGGTTAGCAAGGGTGCGCGGGCGAGTGCTGCCGACCCGGTAGACCAGCTGCTGCGATACGGAGTAGTAGCTCGGTCCCGGCTGATAGTTCTTCACCCGCTCGGAGTTATAGACCAGCCCTGCGCCGAGCATGTCGGCCTTGCCGTCATCCAGATCGTCAAAGAGCTGGCTGATATTCTGCCGGACGGTGACCTTGAGCTTGACGCCGAGGTAGTCGGCGAACTGCTGCGCCAGCTCGTAATCAAGGCCGTAGGTTTTGTCATTGATGGTCGCAAAGGTCATCGGTGAGTTGATGGTGCTGATCCGCAGCTCTCCGCGCGATATAATTCCCGCAACGCGGTTCTCTGGTTTGCCCGACCACGGGATCGACGGCCACAGGGCAGCCGCCAGCAACAAGGTAACAATGCCGATGAGCAGATAATTAATCTTTAGTTTTTTCAGATAGTTAATCTTCTGCAGCTCTGTGTTCCTCAGCAGACTATGACCAGAAAAAGTAAAAGGTTGTCGATGAATGAGCGGCATTTTGCTTAAGAATGCGCCAGTTGGCAACTTATTCGCGATAGGGGTCACATTTATTGATAAACACAGGGAATGATTTTATTTCCACGCAAACGGTTTCGTCAGGGCACAGGATTCACTATAATAGCGCCCGTTTCCCCCCTGGCTCATATTGAAAGCTTCGAAGACGAGAGACTTATGATGGAAATTTTGCGTGGTTCGCCTGCACTGTCGGCATTTCGTATTAATAAACTGCTGGCACGTTTTCAGGCGGCCAACATACCGGTAAGCACAATATATGCAGAGTATGTTCATTTTGCCGACCTGAACGCCCCGCTCGGCGGTGAGGATCGCGAGAGGCTGGCACGACTGCTCAAGTATGGCCCAAGCTTAAGTAGCCATACCCCAACCGGTAAATTACTGCTCGTCACCCCCCGCCCTGGCACCATCTCCCCCTGGTCTTCTAAAGCTACCGATATTGCCCATAACTGCGGCCTGGCACAGGTTGTGCGCCTTGAGCGCGGCGTGGCGTACTACGTTGAAGCCGGTACGCTGAGCGCTGAGCAGTGGGCCGTCGTTGCGGCTGAACTGCACGACCGGATGATGGAAAGCGTATTCGACGCGCTGGAAGAGGGCGAGAAGCTGTTCGCTCAGCATCAACCTGCGCCGGTCACCAGCGTTGACCTGCTGGGCCAGGGCCGCCAGGCGCTGATCGACGCTAACCTCCGTCTGGGGCTGGCGCTGGCGGAAGATGAAATCGACTATCTGCAGGATGCCTTCAAAACGCTAGGCCGTAATCCGAACGATATCGAACTATATATGTTCGCGCAGGCTAACTCCGAGCACTGCCGCCACAAGATTTTTAACGCCGATTGGGTTATCGACGGCGAACAGCAGCCGAAGTCGCTGTTTAAGATGATCAAAAATACCTTTGAGAAGACCCCGGATTACGTTCTATCTGCCTATAAAGACAACGCCGCGGTCATGGAAGGTTCAGAAGTCGGTCGCTTCTTTGCCAGCCATCAGGAAGGAATTTATGACTACCATCAGGAAGCGGCGCATATCCTGATGAAGGTAGAAACGCATAACCACCCGACGGCGATTTCCCCGTGGCCGGGCGCGGCGACCGGTTCCGGCGGCGAAATCCGCGATGAAGGCGCAACCGGACGCGGGGCGAAACCCAAAGCGGGCCTGGTCGGGTTCTCGGTTTCTAACCTGCGCATCCCGGGCTTTGAGCAGCCGTGGGAAGAAGATTTTGGCAAACCGGACCGCATTGTCACCGCGTTGGATATCATGACCGACGGCCCGCTGGGCGGCGCGGCGTTTAACAACGAATTTGGTCGTCCGGCGCTGAACGGCTACTTCCGCACCTATGAAGAAAAGGTTACCAGCCACAATGGTGAAGAGCTGCGCGGCTATCACAAGCCGATCATGCTGGCTGGCGGCATCGGCAACATTCGCGCTGAGCACGTCCAGAAAGGTGAAATTATCGTTGGGGCGAAGCTTATTGTTCTCGGCGGCCCGGCGATGAACATTGGCCTCGGCGGCGGAGCGGCATCGTCTATGGCATCCGGTCAGTCTGATGCGGACCTCGATTTTGCCTCCGTACAGCGTGACAACCCGGAAATGGAGCGCCGCTGTCAGGAGGTCATTGACCGCTGCTGGCAGCTGGGCGAAGCCAACCCGATTCTCTTTATTCACGACGTCGGCGCGGGCGGTCTTTCGAACGCGATGCCGGAGCTGGTTAGCGACGGCGGCCGCGGCGGCAAATTCCAGCTGCGCGATATTCTTAGCGATGAGCCGGGTATGAGCCCGCTGGAAATCTGGTGCAACGAATCACAGGAGCGCTACGTGCTGGCGGTGGCGCCGGACCAGCTGCCGCTTTTCGACGAGCTGTGCCGCCGCGAGCGCGCGCCTTACGCCGTGATCGGCGACGCTACCGAAGAGCTGCATCTGAATATGAGCGACAGCCATTTCAACGATCAGCCGATCGATCTGCCCTTGGACGTGCTGTTGGGCAAAACGCCGAAAATGACCCGCGACGTGCAGACCCTGAAGGCGAAAGGTGAAGCGCTGAATCGCCAGGGAATGACCGTTGCCGATGCGGTAAATCGCGTTCTGCACCTGCCGGCGGTGGCGGAGAAAACCTTCCTCGTCACCATCGGCGACCGTACCGTTACCGGCATGGTGGCGCGCGATCAGATGGTTGGTCCGTGGCAGATCCCGGTGGCTAACTGTGCGGTCACCACCGCCAGCCTCGATAGCTACTACGGCGAAGCGATGGCCCTTGGCGAACGTACGCCGGTGGCGTTACTGGACTTTGCCGCCTCCGCCCGCCTGGCGGTAGGCGAAGCGCTGACCAACATGGCGGCAACGCAGATTGGTGCGCTGAATCGCGTGAAGCTTTCGGCAAACTGGATGGCGGCGGCCGGACACCCGGGCGAAGATGCCGGCCTGTACGAAGCGGTAAAGGCGGTTGGTGAAGAGCTGTGTCCGGCTCTGGGCCTGACTATCCCGGTCGGCAAAGATTCGATGTCGATGAAAACCCGCTGGCAGGAAGGCAGCGAGCAGCGCGAGATGACTTCTCCGCTGTCACTGGTGATCACCGCTTTTGCCCGCGTGGAAGATGTGCGTCGTACCGTGACGCCGCAGCTCTCCAGCGAAGACAACGCCCTGCTGCTGATTGATTTAGGCAACGGGCGCAACGCGCTGGGCGCGACCGCGCTGGCGCAGGTTTATCGCCAGCTGGGCGATACCCCGGCAGACGTTCGCGATGTTGCGCAGCTGAAAGGCTTCTGGGACGCAATGCAGGCGCTGGTGGCCGAACGTAAGCTGCTGGCTTACCACGACCGTTCTGACGGCGGCCTGCTGGTGACGCTGGCCGAGATGGCCTTTACCGGCCACTGCGGCCTGACGGCGGACATTGCCGCGCTGGGCGACGATAGCCTGGCGGCGCTGTTCAACGAAGAGCTCGGCGCGGTTATTCAGGTTCGCGCCGCGGATCGCGAGGCGGTTGAAGCGCTGCTGGCGTCCCACGGCCTGGCGGAGTGCACCCACTACCTCGGTCAGGCAACGGCGGGCGACCGCTTTGTCATCACCGCCGACGGCAGCCCGGTATTCAGCGAAAGCCGCTCTACGCTGCGTACGTGGTGGGCAGAAACCACCTGGCAGATGCAGCGTCTGCGCGATAACCCCGAGTGCGCCGATAGCGAACACGCCGCGAAAAGCAACGATAGCGATCCGGGCCTCAACGTTAAGCTCTCCTTCGATATCAGCGAAGATATCGCCGCGCCGTACATTGCGACCGGCGCGCGTCCGAAGGTGGCGGTACTGCGCGAGCAGGGCGTCAACTCGCACGTGGAGATGGCCGCGGCCTTCCATCGCGCGGGCTTTGATGCCGTTGACGTGCATATGAGCGACCTGCTTGCGGGCCGTACCGGTCTTGCCGACTTCCAGGCGCTGGTTGCCTGCGGCGGCTTCTCCTACGGCGACGTGCTGGGGGCGGGCGAAGGCTGGGCGAAATCGATTCTGTTCAACGACCGCGTGCGCGATGAGTTTGCGACCTTCTTCCATCGTCCGCAGACCCTGGCGCTGGGCGTGTGTAACGGCTGTCAGATGATGTCCAACCTGCGGGAGCTGATCCCGGGAAGCGACCTGTGGCCGCGCTTCGTGCGTAACTACTCTGACCGCTTTGAGGCGCGCTTCAGCCTGGTCGAAGTGACGCAAAGCCCGTCTCTGCTGCTGCAGGGAATGGTCGGCTCCATGATGCCCATCGCCGTTTCTCACGGTGAAGGGCAGGTGGAGGTGCGCGACGGCGCGCATCTGGCGCAGCTTGAGAGCAAAGGGCTGGTCGCGCTACGCTTCGTGGATAACTTCGGTAAAGTCACCGAAAGCTACCCGGCGAACCCGAACGGCTCGCCGAACGGGATTACCGCCGTCACCAGCGAAAGCGGTCGTGCCACCATCATGATGCCGCACCCTGAGCGCGTCTTCCGTACCGTGGCAAACTCCTGGCACCCGGAAAACTGGGGAGAGGACAGCCCGTGGATGCGTATTTTCCGCAACGCGCGTAAGCAGTTAGGCTAAACCGGCTCCTGGTTCCTTGTTCTAAAAGGCCTCCCGCGAAAGCGGGGGGCCTTTTTGTTTGTGATGGGTATCGCAGCAGGGTGTCGGGATTTACCGACAAACGCGAGGAAGGAGTGTCTCCAAAAGGAGACATTTAATTCATTGATTTTAAAAGGGGTTACCAGGCCGGTTGTGAAGCGTTGCTAAATGGCGACAGTGTGGTTAAAAAACAGACACCGTCATTTGGGGTGATAAGTATAGAAAATCTATTATATTTCATTGTGTTAATAAAATGTTTTGTAATGTGGCATAGAACGTGCATAATAATATGCAGTGGCTCATTCACCTTCTTATGTCAGCCCCTTCGGGACGCGCTACATAAACTTCGAATGACGCACAACAAGGTGCCTGCCGTCCAACTCCTGATAATAGCTCTGCTTTATCAGCCATCGGGCGAAACGTCGAGTTAGGCACCGCCTTATTTCTTAATAAAGCCAGGCACTTGCCTGGCTTTATTATTTCCGCTCCAGGGCAAGCCAGCGGCGTGATTATCCGCTCCGCTGACGGGCCTCGCCCTGACTTGTCGCCTTTCGTGCAGATCTGCTGATTGCACCTGTTACTCTGCGGCGTCCTCAGTTAGCATCATCTTAAGCTAATGTTTGAGGCTATATACTTGAAGCGACTCTCTCTTTTCCCCCGCTCATTGCGCCAGCTGGTGACGCTCTCCTTTGTGCTGATCCTGCTACCCCTGCTGGTTCTGGCCTGGCAGGCGTGGCAAAGCCTGAACGCCCTCAGCGCCCAGGCCGCGCACATCAACCGAACCACGCTGGTCGATGCTCGCCGCAGCGAGGCAATGATTAACGCTTCGCTGGAAATGGAGCGCAGCTACCGCCAGTACTGCGTGCTGGACGATCCGACTCTGGCGAAGGTTTATCAGAATCAGCGCCAGCGCTACAGCGAAATGCTGGACGCGCACGCCGGCGTTCTGCCGGATGAGAAAATCTGGCAGGCGCTGAGCCAGGATTTGAGCGACCTGGCGCAGCTGAGATGTAAAAACAGCAGCCCAGACGCAAAGTCCGCAGAGAGCCTGGAAGCCTTCGCCACGGCCAACAGCGTCATGGTGCAGGCCACCCGAACGGTCGTTTATTCGCGCGGGCAGCAGCTCCAGCAGGAGATCGCCGAACGCGGGCAGTTCTTCGGCTGGCAGGCGCTGGTGCTGTTCCTGCTGAGCCTGGCGCTGGTGCTGCTGTTTACCCGCATGATCATCGGCCCGGTAAAAGGGATTGAGAAAATGATTAACCGGCTGGGGGAAGGGAAGTCGCTGGATAACGCGGCGTTGTTTACCGGGCCGCGCGAGCTGCGCTCGGTCGGCGAGCGCATCATCTGGCTGAGCGAGCGCCTGGCCTGGCTGGAGTCGCAGCGGCATCAGTTTTTACGTCATCTCTCGCATGAGCTGAAAACGCCGTTAGCCAGCATGCGGGAAGGTACGGAGCTGCTCGCCGACCGCGTCGCCGGGCCTTTGACCGCCGAGCAGCAGGAAATTGTCGAGATCCTCGACAGCAGCAGCCGCAATCTGCAAAAGCTGATTGAACAGCTGCTTGATTACAACCGTAAACAGGCCGACGGCCCGGTGGCGCGCGAGACGGTGAACCTTGCGGAGCTGGTAGAAAGCGTTGTCTCCGCCCACAGCCTGCCGGCAAGAGCTAAACTGATGCGAACGGATCTCAGCCTGGAGGCCAGGTTCTGCCAGGCGGAGCCGGCTTTGCTGGCGAGCGTGCTGGATAATCTCTATTCCAATGCGGTGCACTATGGTGCTGAATCCGGTAACATTCACATTCACAGCTACCGGCACGGCGAGCAGGTGCGCATCGACGTTAGCAACAGCGGCGAGCCGATACCGCCGGTGGAAAGAAAAATGATTTTTGAGCCCTTTTATCAGGGAAGTCATCAGCGTAAAGGGGCGGTAAAAGGCAGCGGTCTCGGGCTAAGCATTGCGCGGGACTGCGTGCGACAAATGCAGGGTGAGCTAAGCCTGGTCGACGATATACCCGGGCTGATCTGTTTTCGCATCACGCTACCCACCGGCGAGCCGGGAAAAATCAACACATGAATCAACAATGGGTGACTATGTCCCACTTTTTCGCATGGGTTCGTCCCGTCAAAGTCTGGCTGCTGTCCGGCGTTTCTTGCCTTGCGCTGGCCGGATGTTCCGCGGCTTTATCGCCGCATACGGCAAACGACAAAGCGCAGCCCGAGCTGCCGCAGCACCAGGTGGCGGATTTCCTCTCGGTTGATTGCGCAGATATCTGGTCTCTGAACGGTGATATCAGCGACAAAAATCCGCTCTACTGGCTGCGCGGAATTGACTGCGCCGATCGCCTTGCTCCGGTACAGGCGCGGGCGGAAGCCCGGCAGCACGGTGACGACCGCTGGCAGGATGCGTTTAAGCGCGGCATTTTGCTGGCGGACGCCAAAATTACCCCGGACGAGCGGCGCGAGCTGGTTTCTCGCCTGGATACCTTCAGCTCCCAAATTGCCGTGCAGGTGCGCCCGCTTTATCAGCTCTGGCGCGACGGCCAGAGCCGACAGCTGCAGCTGGTGGACGAACGTTCCCGCTACGCGAAGCTACAGCAGACCAGCGATGCCGAGCTCGACGCGCTGCGCCAGCAGGAGCAGCAGCTGCGCGGCGAGCTGGAACTCACGACGCGTAAGCTGGAAAATCTCACCGATATCGAACGTCAACTCTCCACCCGTAAGCCGGGAGGGAATTTTAATTCTGACGTCGGGCACGGTAGCGATAAAGTCCCGGAGGCCAATCATGACGAGCCGTAAACCCGCGCGCCTGCTGCTGGTGGACGATGACCCAGGGCTGCTGAAGCTGCTTGGGATGCGCCTTGTCAGCGAAGGATACAGCGTGGTCACTGCCGAAAGCGGCCCCGAGGCGCTGCGCGTGCTGGGGCGCGATAAGGTCGACCTGGTGGTCAGCGATTTACGCATGGATGAAATGGACGGCCTGCAGCTGTTTGCCGAAATCCAGAAGGTGCAGCCGGGAATGCCGGTGATTATTCTCACCGCCCACGGATCGATTCCGGAGGCGGTGGCTGCGACCCAGCAGGGAGTGTTCAGCTTCCTGACCAAGCCGGTAGATAAGGATGCGCTGTACAAAGCCATTGATGACGCCCTGGAGCACAGCGCGCCGGCGACGGATGAGCGCTGGCGCCAGGCGATTGTGACCCGTAGCCCGCTGATGCAGCGTCTGCTTGAGCAGGCGGGCATGGTGGCGCAGTCGGACGTCAGCGTGCTGATTAACGGCCAGAGCGGCACCGGCAAAGAGATCGTCGCCCAGGCGATTCATAACGCCAGCCCGCGACACGCTAAGCCCTTTGTCGCCATTAACTGCGGCGCCCTGCCGGAACAGCTGCTGGAGTCGGAGCTGTTTGGCCACGCCCGCGGTGCCTTTACCGGCGCGGTCAGCAATCGGGAAGGGCTGTTCCAGGCCGCCGAAGGGGGCACGCTGTTCCTCGATGAGATCGGCGATATGCCGGTGGCCCTGCAGGTAAAACTGCTGCGCGTCCTGCAGGAGCGAAAGGTCCGCCCGCTGGGCAGCAACCGCGATATCGACATCGACGTGCGCATCATCTCCGCCACCCACCGCGACCTGCCTAAGGCGATGGCCCGCGGCGAGTTCCGCGAAGATCTGTTTTATCGCCTGAACGTGGTGAACCTGAAGATCCCGCCTCTCGCCGATCGCACCGAGGATATTCCGCTTCTCGCCAACCATCTGCTGCGGCAGTCTGCCGACCGGCACAAGCCGTTTGTCCGCGCCTTCTCGACCGATGCGATGAAGCGGCTGATGGCCGCCAAATGGCCGGGCAACGTGCGTCAGCTGGTGAACGTGATTGAGCAGTGCGTGGCGCTGACCTCATCGCCGGTGATCAGCGACGCGCTGGTGGAGCAGGCGCTGGAAGGCGAGAATACCGCGCTGCCGACCTTCGTTGAGGCGCGCAATCAGTTTGAGCTGAACTACCTGCGCAAGCTGCTGCAAATAACCAAAGGTAACGTGACGCACGCGGCCAGAATGGCCGGACGCAACCGCACCGAATTTTATAAATTGCTGTCGCGCCATGAGCTCGACGCCAACGACTTTAAAGAGTAGCTCCGCGCCATAGCGCAAGTTATGATACGGTAAGCAACCGGTTACGCGACTAAGACAGGAACACCATGAAAAAGATTGATGCGATTATTAAACCTTTCAAGCTGGATGACGTGCGTGAAGCGCTGGCGGAAGTCGGCATCACCGGGATGACGGTAACGGAAGTGAAGGGCTTTGGCCGTCAGAAGGGCCATACCGAGCTGTACCGCGGTGCGGAGTATATGGTGGATTTTCTGCCAAAAGTGAAAATCGAAATCGTGGTCACTGATGATATCGTCGATACCTGCGTGGATACTATTATCCGCACGGCGCAGACCGGTAAAATCGGCGATGGCAAAATCTTTGTCTTTGACGTGGCGCGCGTGATCCGTATCCGTACCGGCGAAGAAGACGACGAAGCGATTTAAGTTTTAACCCTCTCCCCGGCGGGGAGAGGGGCATCAATTACAGTACCTTGTGCGGGCCAAAGCATTCGTAATGAATGCGTTCGCTATTGATGCCAAGCGCCACCAGCTGCTTCGCAGCGTGCTGCATAAAGGCTACCGGGCCGCAGAGGTAGAACTGCATCAGCGGGTCGCGCAGGCTCTCTGCCTGAGCGGTCAAATCCATCAAACCTTCGCTATTAAAACGCGCCGCCTGACGGTCCTCTTCGCCAGGGCTGCGATACCAGACGTGAGAAGCAAACTTAGGCAAGGTCGCTCCCAGCGCGCTGACCTCATCGGCAAAGGCGTGAACCTCGCCGTTTTCCGCCGCGTGGAACCAGTTAACCTGCGCCGGATGGCGCGCTTTTGCCAGCGAATCCAGCATTGCCAGCATTGGCGTTTGGCCGACGCCGCCGGAAAGCAGCGTTACCGGAGTTTCGGCGTCAACGGTAAGGAAGAAGTCGCCTGCCGGCGCCGCCAGGTGCACAACATCCCCTTCGCTTGACGCATTGTGCAGCCAGTTCGATACCTGACCGCCGCTCTCGCGCTTCACGGCAATGCGATAGCCTTTGCCATTCGCCTTACGCGTCAGGGAGTACTGGCGAATCTCCTGATATTCAAACCCTTCTGGCTTCAGCCAGACGGCCAGGTACTGGCCCGGCTGATAGTCGGCAACCGGCTGGCCGTCTACCGGCTCCATTTCGAAGCTGGTGATCAGCGCGCTGCGCGGGGTTTTCTTCACGATGCGAAACGCGCGGGTCCCTTCCCAGCCGCCGGTCTTGCTGGCGCTATCCTGATAGATTTCGGCTTCACGATTGATAAAGACGTTAGCCAGCACGCCGTAGGCTTTGCCCCAGGCATCAAGCACTTCCTGACCCGGGCTGAACATTTCATCCAGCGTCGCCAGCAGGTGGCCGCCGACAATATTGTACTGCTCCGGCCTGATCTGGAAGCTGGTGTGCTTCTGCGCGATTTTTTCTACCGCCGGCAGCAGGGCCGCCAGGTTATCGATATTGCTCGCATAGGCGGCAATAGCGTTAAACAGCGCCTCACGCTGATCGCCGTTACGCTGGTTGCTCATATTGAAGATTTCTTTGAGTTCTGGGTTATGAGCAAACATGCGATCGTAGAAATGGGCGGTCAGCTTCGGACCGGTTTCGACCAGCAGGGGAATGGTGGCTTTGACCGTAGCGATGGTTTGAGCGTCGAGCATAGCAGCTTCCTTTAGTGTTATCTTAATGATGCATTTCAAATGCATCTTATATAAATAACCCTGCAATGTAAATGGTTCTTTAACACCCTGCATTGAAACAGTTACAACGTGAAGAATTTGCATCACAAACCTGAAAAGAAATCCGTTGATAATCGTAGAGGCGTTATTGCTCAAAGCCTTGTGTCATGCGGAGCCAAACGTTTGCGTAAAATCGTTTGTCAAGACCTGTTATCACAGAACGATTCAGTTATACTGTGGGCCGTCGCCCAAAAAGGCCCCTTTTTAGAGCTGTAATCTATTGTTAGCTGAGCAGGAGATGCGGATGTTAAAGCGTGAAATGAACATTGCCGATTATGATGCCGAACTGTGGCAGGCTATGGAGCAGGAAAAAGTACGTCAGGAAGAGCACATCGAACTGATCGCCTCCGAGAACTACACCAGCCCGCGCGTTATGCAGGCACAGGGTTCTCAGCTGACCAACAAATATGCCGAAGGCTATCCGGGCAAGCGCTACTACGGCGGCTGCGAATACGTTGATATCGTCGAGCAGCTGGCTATCGATCGCGCAAAAGAGCTGTTTGGCGCTGACTACGCCAACGTGCAGCCGCACTCCGGTTCTCAGGCTAACTTCGCGGTTTACACCGCTCTGCTGCAGCCGGGCGATACCGTTCTCGGTATGAACCTGGCGCAAGGCGGCCACCTGACTCACGGCTCCCCGGTTAACTTCTCCGGCAAACTGTACAACATCATCCCTTACGGTATTGATGAGTCCGGCAAAATTGACTACGAAGATATGGCGAAGCAGGCGCAGACCCATAAGCCGAAGATGATCATCGGCGGCTTCTCTGCCTATTCCGGTATCGTTGACTGGGCAAAAATGCGTGAAATCGCAGACAGCATCGGCGCATACCTGTTCGTCGATATGGCGCACGTTGCGGGCCTGATTGCCGCAGACGTTTACCCGAACCCGGTTCCGCACGCTCACGTTGTCACCACAACCACGCACAAAACCCTGGCGGGTCCGCGCGGCGGCCTGATCCTGGCGAAAGGCGGCGACGAAGAGCTGTACAAAAAGCTGAACTCTGCCGTATTCCCAAGCGCTCAGGGCGGCCCGCTGATGCACGTTATCGCCGCGAAAGCGGTGGCGCTGAAAGAAGCGATGGAGCCAGAATTCAAAGTCTACCAGCAGCAGGTAGCGAAAAACGCCAAAGCGATGGTGGAAGTGTTCCTGAACCGCGGCTACAAAGTGGTGTCCGGCGGGACTGAAAACCACCTGTTCCTGCTGGATCTGGTTGATAAGAACCTGACCGGTAAAGAAGCTGACGCTGCCCTGGGCCGCGCCAACATCACCGTGAACAAAAACAGCGTGCCTAACGATCCGAAGAGCCCGTTCGTGACTTCCGGTATCCGTATCGGTTCTCCGGCTGTAACTCGCCGCGGCTTTAAAGAAGCGGAAGTGAAAGAGCTGGCAGGCTGGATGTGTGACGTTCTGGACAACATCAATGACGAAGCGGTAACCGAGCGCGTTAAAGGTAAAGTTCTGGATATCTGCGCACGCTTCCCGGTTTACGCATAACGCTGAGCCGCTGAAAGCGAATAAAAGGCCGCGAATGCGGCCTTTTTTACGTCTGTCGCCCGGTGATTAACGCCGGTCGAGCGAGATGGCGCCCGGGCCGACTATCGCCAGCAGCAGGAAGGCGCCGGCAATGCTGACGTTTTTATAGAAGTTAATCATATTTGGCAGCACCGCATCGCCGGACATATCCCAGAAATGGTGGCCGATAACCGCCGTGCCCAGAGTATAAAAAATAAAGATGACCGCCAGCGGACGCGTGAAGAAGCCGAGAATAATCAGGATCGCCGCCGGGACCTCCATCACGATGGCGATAACGGCCGCCAGCGTCGGCAGCGGCGCGCCGGATGACGCCATATACTGCACGGTGCCGCTAAAGCCCAGCAGTTTGGGGTAGCCAAAGATGATAAACAGCAGCACGACGGCAATACGCGCAATCAGCAGCAGTACGTGGCGCGAGGAACCAAAATCAAAATAGCGTAATGTGTTCATAACCAGCACCTTATGAAAGACGAGTTATTTAAACGTAATACACAATTTTGCTCCCCGCCACGAATTGAAATCGGTACCTAGATTTTCTCCAGCGCCTCCTCCACGTACAGATAACCAATACCCAGCAGCTGCTGCGCGCGCGTGAGCCGACCGAAGCTAATTTGGGTGGCGTGCGCGCGCGGAGTGTCGCCGTGATCGAAGGGGTTAAAGCTGGTTTGTTTAACAATGGTGTTTAACCACTGCTCGCCAAAAGCGCAGCTGCGGCCGTAGAGCCATATCTGATTAATATTGAGCAGATTGAGGAAGTTATACAGGCTTAAGCCAATCGCATTGGCGGAGTTTTCAACCCAGGCACGGATATGCACGTCGCCCTGTTCCCAGGCTGCTATCAGCGACCCGGTGGTTAATTTATCGGGGGAGGGCTGCGCCTCCGGCTGGGTTTTCAGCCACACCCGAGCCTGCTTTTTCAGCGCGCTGAGCGAGGCGATTGTTTCCAGACAGCCATAGCGCCCGCAGTCGCAGGCGGTGCCGTCCGGATTGACAATCGTATGCCCAATCTGGCCGCTACCGTAGAGGCTCCCGCGGTAGATCTGATCGTTAATAACAAACGATGAACCAATGCCGTAATCGACGTTGATCACGCAAAAATCCTGCGGCGCGGCGCTGTTCTGCCATTTTTCGGCCAGCGCCAGCATGGCGCAATCATTATCAACCCTGACCTGAACGCCCAGCTGCTCCTCAAGTAAATATTTGAGTTCGACCGGCGTCTTCCAGCGCGCCTGCGGCATGGTTTGCGAGACGCCGGTCACCGGATCCACCTGCCCGTGAACCCCCAGCGCGATGTTTATTTTATGCTGCGGATACCGGCGGTGGATGCTTCGCCAGCAGTCGATAATCGCCGTTAGCAAAGCCTGAGGGGTCGGCGCATCGATACGAATATGCTGGTGCTCGTCGACGGCCAGCAGGCGAGCATCGGCGAGCTGATACTCAATGCTGGTCGGCGTGATATTCATACACAGCGTCCACGCGCCGTGCTGCGGGATCTGAAAACTACCGCTATTGACGCCTCGGTTACTCATTTTTTCCGTGGAGTGGCTGATGAGTCCTTCGCTGAGGAGCTCTTCGAGTATGTTGCTCACCGCCGGAATGGATAGCCCGCTGAGCTGAGCGAGCTGCGATTTACTGAGCTGCTTTTCCCGCCACAAACAGGCCAGAAAGATAGATTTATTGGCCTGCCTGACCCGAACGTTGTTGAATCCGGTTAGCTGCATAAACTTAACTCCCTTAACTATATTGCGTGAGCATTGCGCACTTTAACAGCTAATCAAGATTATAAACTCGCCTCTATGAGTTTTTTACTTAATTACTTTTAGTGGAGAGCGTTATGCACGGTTCGGTTAAGGTCTGGCAGGAAACGATTACACTCCCGACGTGGACGACGGGTGCGGAGGATCCTAACCCGATGTTCCTGGAAAAACGGGTCTATCAGGGTTCATCTGGCAGCGTGTACCCCTATGGCGTGGTTGATACCTTAACCGGCGAGCGGGAGATGCGCGACTATCAGGCGGTGTGGATGGAGAATGATTTCATTCGCATCATGCTGCTGCCGGAGCTCGGCGGCCGAATCCATCGCGCTTACGATAAAGTAAAACAGCGTGATTTCGTCTACTACAACGAAGTGGTGAAACCGGCGCTGGTCGGCCTGCTCGGGCCATGGATTTCCGGCGGGATCGAGTTTAACTGGCCGCAGCACCATCGTCCGACAACCTTTATGCCCGTCGATTTTACGATCCAGCAAGGGGATGGCGGCGTGCAAACCGTGTGGATGGGCGAAGCTGAACCCATGCGCGGATTGCAGGTAATGGCCGGCTTTACTCTTTATCCCGATCGGGCGCTTATTGAAATTACCGGTAAGGTTTTTAACGGTAACGCCACGCCGCGCCACTTCTTATGGTGGGCCAACCCGGCGGTGAAGGGCGGGGATGCGCACCAGAGCGTGTTCCCGCCTGACGTTACCGCCGTGTTCGATCATGGCAAGCGCGACGTTTCTGCATTCCCCATCGCCACCGGTACCTATTACAAAGTGGACTACAGTGCGGGCGTGGATATTTCCCGGTATCGGAATGTCCCGGTGCCGACCTCCTATATGGCAGAAAAATCAGAATATGATTTTGTCGGTGCCTACCATCATGATGAACGAGGCGGATTGCTGCATGTCGCCGATCACCATATCTCGCCAGGTAAAAAGCAGTGGAGCTGGGGATATGGCGATTTCGGCCAGGCCTGGGATCGGAATCTGACCGACGCGAATGGCCCCTATATTGAGCTGATGACCGGCGTATTCACCGATAACCAGCCAGATTTCACCTGGCTTGCGCCCTACGAAGAGAAAATTTTTGTCCAAAACTTCCTGCCGTATAGCGAGCTGGGAATGGTGCAAAATGCGAATACCCGCCTGGCGCTAAAGCTGGTTCGTGAAGCCGGGCAGCTGCAGCTGGGGGTCTATGCGATTGCGCCTCTGGAAAACATTGCGCTGGAGCTGAGTGCGGATAATCAGCCGCTCTATGAAACCCGGATAACCTTAAAACCGGGTGAAAGCTGGCAGCACGCGCTGCCCGAGAACGGCGCTTCGCGCTTGACCCTGCGGGTGAAAAGCGCCGGGGGTGAACCGCTGCTGCATTATCAGGAGCATCTCGCCCAGCAGACTCCGTTACCGGATCCGGCAACCGCGCCAGCCGTGCCGGAAGAGATCGACAACGGTGATGAGCTCTATTTCATTGGTCAGCATCTTGAGCAGTATAACCACTCCAGCCGCTACGCCGGAGACTACTACCGTCGGGCCATTGCGATTGATCCCCTCGATTACCGCAATAACGTCGCTCTTGGCACCCTGGCGCTGAACGGCGCCGACTGGCCGCTGGCAGAGCAGTGCGCCCGCTCCGCACTGCAGCGCGCTCATCGGCTGAACAAAAATCCGCGGGATGGCGAAGCCAGCATGCTACTCGCCAGCGCCCTGGAAAGACAGGGGGATGACACGAGCGCATGGGATCACTATTACAAAGCCTCATGGAGCGGCAACTGCCGCGATGCGGCCTACTGGTCGCTGGCTCGGCTGGCGATGAAGCGCGGTGATGTTGCTGATGCGCTGGAAAAAGTCGAGATCAGCCTGCGATTTAATTCCACGAACCACCTTGCTATGGGGCTGAAGGCGCTGGCGCTGGCGAAACTACAGCGCTGCGATGAGGCGCTGGATTATATCGCGCTATGCCTTGAGCAGTATCCTCTGAGCTACCCGCTGCATTGCGTACGCTGGATGATTGGCCAGGGCGATGAATTCCGGGAAAACCTGCTGCGCGTTACCGGCTGCAGAGGCGCCAACGCCAGCCTGCTTGCGGGATGGCTGCTCTCTATCGGGCAGCAGAAGTCTGCACAAGCGCTGTTGGCGTTACTGGATTGCCAGGAGGCGCTACCGATGCTGTGGCGCGCCGCGCTAAGCGACGACGTCGGCGAGCGCCAGCAGCTCATTGCATCAGCGCAGCGCTGCCATGTTCTGCGGGTCCGTTTCCCCAACACGCTGGATGAAGTCTGGATGCTGCAACAGCTGGAAGAAAGCGCGTTTGCCCGCTATCTGCTGGGCTGCTTCTGGTATAGCAAGCGCCGCTATGAAGACGCGGTGAGCTGCTGGCATGACGTCCTGGCAAAATCCCCGGACTACGCGCCGGCCCATCGTCTGCTTGGCGTTTATGCCTGGAATAAACGTCAGGATCTGCCGCAGGCTCTGGCCAGCCTGCGGCGAGCGGTGGAAATCGAACCACAGAATGCGCGCTTCCGCTTCGAGCTCGACTACCTCAACAAGCTGACCGGCGCTCCCGTCAGCGAGCGATTGCGTCATCTGGAAGCGCATCGCGCCGTCGTGTTGAAACGGGACGATCTCACCGCTGAGCTGCTCAGCCTGTGGAACAGCAGCGGGCGTTATGCCGATGCCGCAGATATTCTCCGCACGCGAAAGTTTCATCCCTGGGAAGGTGGGGAGGGCAAGGTGACGGGACAATATTTGCTTAACCAGCTGCATGTTGCGTTACAGGCTATTGAGGGCCATGCATACGCTCCGGCAACGCAGCGGCTGGAGGACGCGCTGCGCTATCCTTTTAACCTCGGAGAGGGCAGGCTTCCTGGGCAGACGGATAATGATATCTGGTATTTGCTGGGCCACTGCGCCGCGCAAACGGGAGAGACGCAGCGGGCAGCAGCCTGTTACCAGCGCGCAAGCCTCGGAGGATCGTCGCTGGATGCCGGTCGCTACTACAACGATCAGCCCGCCGATTATCTCTTCTGGCAGGGAATGGCGCTGCGCAAGAGTGGCGATGTGCAGCTGGCGGAACGGCATTTCCACAATTTTATCGACTGGGCCCGACGCCATCGTGACGACGTTCCCGGCGCTGATTTCTTCGCCGTCTCTCTACCTGATCTGGTGGTGCTCGACGTCCCGGCGGCAGCGCAGCATCGTCAGCACTGCCTGTTTATTGAAGCGCTGGGATATCTGGGTCTGGGGAATGTGGCTGACTACCGGCGAGCGATTCAGCAGCTGCTGGCCGTCAACCCCGCCCACGATAAGGCGCATCTGATTGACCATGCTCTGCAAAGCGGCATTTTTTCCTGAACCTCAACCGGCGGGCCCGTGCCCGCCAACCCCTACTGTTCCCTGCGTTTCCCTGAAAGAGGAATCCATATGAATAACGCGCAGACACATCTAAAAATGGGCTACGTCTGGACGATCTGTCTGGTTGCCGCCTGCGGTGGTTTACTGTTTGGCTATGACTGGGTGGTGATCGGCGGCGCGAAGCCGTTTTATGAAGCTTATTTTTCCATTACCGACCCGGCGCAGTCCGGCTGGGCGATGAGTTCAGCGCTGGTTGGCTGCGTTTTCGGTGCGCTGGCTTCGGGATGGTGCGCGGATAAATTTGGCCGCAAAATTCCGCTAATCATCGCTGCGGCGCTGTTTACTCTGTCTGCCTGGGGCACGGCGCTTGCCGGCAGCTTTGATATGTTCGTGGCGTGGCGTATCGTTGGCGGCCTGGGCATTGGGCTGGCTTCAGCGCTAAGCCCAATGTATATCGCCGAGATAAGCCCCGCCGCGCAGCGCGGACGCTTTGTGGCGGTGAACCAGCTGACGATTGTTATTGGCGTGCTGGCGGCACAGCTGGTTAATCTGGCGATCGCGAAGCCGGTCGCAAGTAGCGCAACCCTGGCAGAAATCAATGCCAGCTGGAACGGGCAGGTAGGCTGGCGCTGGATGTTTGGTTCTGGCATCGTGCCTGCGGTGGCATTCCTGGTCCTGATGTTTTTTGTTCCCGAGTCGCCGCGCTGGCTGGTCCGCGTGGGGAAAAGCCAGCGCGCGCACCAAATGCTGATGCGCATCGGTAATCAGCGCTACGCCGATGAAACCATCAGGGATATCGAGCAAACCCTCAGCAAAGACACGCAAAAAGTCTCCTGGTCCGCGCTGTGGCATCCTAAAGTTCGCCCGATCATTGTGATTGGTATGGTGCTGGCAATGTTCCAGCAGTGGTGCGGCATTAACGTTATTTTCAACTACGCGCAGGAGATCTTCGCTTCCGCCGGATTCGATATTAACAGCACGCTGAAGTCGATTGTGGCTACCGGGCTGATCAACCTGATCTTTACCATCGCCGCGCTTCCGCTGGTCGATAAGATTGGTCGCCGCAAGCTGATGCTGCTCGGCGCCGCCGGGCTGACCATCATTTATGCGCTTATCGCCGCGGCCTACGGTCTGGGTATTCTGGGATTGCCGGTGTTGATTCTGGTGCTGGCGGCGATCGCCATTTACGCGCTGACGCTGGCTCCGGTGACCTGGGTTTTGTTATCCGAAATTTTCCCTAACCGCGTGCGCGGGCTGGCGATGTCGCTGGGTACGCTGGCGCTGTGGGTGGCCTGCTTCCTGTTGACCTATACCTTCCCGCTGCTTAATGCCGGGCTGGGCGCGTCGGGTAGCTTCCTGCTGTACGGGGTCATTTGCGCGGCGGGGTATCTGTACATTCTGCGCAACGTACCGGAGACCAAAGGCATTACGCTGGAGGCGCTGGAAGAACAGCTGGCGGAGCGCCATGCTGGCAGGCAGGCGCTGAAACAGGAGCAGACGCGCTAATGGCGGAAAGCTTCATTCTGGAAAACGCGCATCTACGGATGCGCGTCGATCCGCAGGGCGGTAAGGTGCAGAACCTGTTCTCCCGTCAGTATCAAGCCCCGGTGTTATATGAAAATCCTGCAGGCGGCATGTTTCCGATGGTGCCGCTGGCAAACCGGGTGGCCGGAAACCGCTTCCCTTTCCGGGGACGTGAAATCGCCCTGCCGAATCATCATGCGGACGCGCAGTTCTTTCTCCACGGTGACGGCTGGCTAAGACCGTGGGAGGTGCTTGAACGCGCCGCTGAACGCTGCGTACTGCAGCTGCGTAGCCGCTACGCCTGCGGATTCGATTATCGAGCGCAGATCCGCTATGAGCTGCAGGAGGGGGATCTTATCGCTTCTCTGAGCGTCACCCACTACGGCGATGAACCGATGCTCTACGGCGGCGGTTTTCACCCCTTTTATGCCTTCGACAGGCTAAGCCGGATGCAGTTTCAGGCGAGCGGATACTGGCCAGAGGGCGAGTCGCACTTGCCGCTTGGCTGGCGCGGTGAGCTGCCGGAAGGGGGAGATTTTTCGCATCTGGCTTACGGAGAAGATAGCTGGCTGAACGTCTGCTATTCCGGCTGGAACGGGACGGCACTCATTCAACGAGAGGTGATGTCTGTCACAATTTCATCGCAAACACCGTGGCTTATGCTGTTCCGTATGTCGGGTGAACCGTTTGTCTGCCTGGAGCCGCAAAGTCACCCTGTAAACGCGCACAACATGGACGGGCAGCCTGGTCTGGTGGTATTAGGGCAGGGCGAGACGATTTCATGGTCGCTGAAAATAGCGGTTAAATAGGCCAGATTCAGCGGCGTATACCCAAATCCTCGGCTTGCGCCCGCTGGGGTTTATCGCCAGACTGTCGCCTCCATTCGGGAGGAAATCATGGTCTTGCACTCCACGCGCTGGCTGGCGCTTAGCTACTTTACCTACTTCTTTAGCTACGGCACCTTCCTGCCGTTCTGGAGCGTCTGGCTGGCAGGCGCAGGGCTGACGCCGGAAACCATCGGCGTGCTGCTCGGCGCCGGGCTGGTGGCTCGTTTTCTCGGCAGCCTGCTGATTGCGCCGCGGGTGAGCGATCCCTCCCGGCTAATTTCCGCCCTGCGTGTCCTGGCGCTGCTGGCGCTGCTGTTTGTTCTTGGCTTTTGGGCCGGTAGCCGCGTGGCCTGGCTGATGGTGGTGATGGTCGGCTTCAATCTGTTCTTCTCTCCGCTGGTACCGCTGACCGATGCGCTGGCGAATACCTGGCAAAAGCAGATAACTATGGACTACGGGCGCGTGCGCCTGTGGGGATCGGTGGCGTTTGTTATCGGCTCCGCGCTGACCGGCAAGCTGGTCAGCCTGTTTGATTATCGGGCGATCCTGGTGCTGCTAAGCCTCGGTATCGCTTCAATGCTGCTGGGCATGCTGCTTAAACCCTCGGTGATGCCGCAGGGGGAAGTTCGCCACCAGCAGACGGCCGGACTCCCGGCATGGCTGAAGCTGGTGCGCCAAAGCTGGCGCTTCCTCGCCTGCGTCTGCCTGCTGCAGGGCGCGCATGCCGCCTACTATGGTTTCAGCGCGATTTACTGGCAGGAGGCTGGCTATTCCGCTTCGGCGATCGGCTATCTCTGGTCGCTAGGGGTGGTCGCGGAGGTGGTTATCTTTGCGCTGAGCAAAAAAGTATTTAGCCGCTTTAGCGCGCGGGATTTACTGCTGCTTTCCGCCGTTTGCGGGCTGATTCGCTGGACCCTGATGGGCTGGACCACGGCGCTGCCGTGGCTAATCGTCGCGCAGATCCTGCACTGCGGCACCTTTACGGTATGTCACCTGGCGGCGATGCGCTATATTTCGGCGCGTCAGGGCAGCGAGGTGATTCGTCTGCAGGCGGTCTACTCCGCGGTCGCAATGGGGGGCAGCATTGCGGTGATGACGGTATTTGCCGGCTTCCTCTATCAGCATCTGCACCAGGGCGTTTTCTGGGTGATGGCGCTGGTAGCCTTGCCGGCGCTGGTTCTGCGGCCGAAGGCGGTGGCCTAGTCCTCGAGCATTTTACAAATATGCTGCCGCTGGTGATCGCTGAACATCTCCTCAGCGTGAAACAGCGGCGGCGAAAATAGCGGTAGCGCCGTAGCATAAGGGGTCACGACCAGCGCCACGCCCTTCGGCGCGCCTTCCTTTTGAAAGGCGTGAACGTTTTGATATTTGATATTGAGCGGCAGCAGGGTCAGCTCGCGCAGCTGCAGCTCAAGAGCCTGCTCAAGGTCGGGATTGTCGTGGGTGAGCAGCACCACCTGCTTCTCGTGCAGCTCGCTTTTCTGCATCAGCCATGCGCCAAAAATCACCGCAATCAGCCCCACTTCTTCCTGATTAAAACGGACCCTGTAGGCGCTTTCGAACTCCTCCAGCGCCGTTTTTGTGGTGCGCATCAGGCGCGGATAGAGGCGGTTCATCTCTTCCGGTAGCGCATTATCGATGCCGATAGCGAACACGCTGCGGTTCAGCGCCTGGGAGAGATGAATATAGAGCTGATCGCTCAGCCCCTGATCGTCGCTAAACGGGCGGCCCGATAGATCCTGAAAACGGTGGATCAGCCCGGAGATAGCCAGGTGCAGGCGCCGGTCCTGCTGGTGGCCATCGCGGATAGGATCGGGGGTTTTGAGCAGCATGAACAGCAGGGTCAGAAAGAGCTGCTCGCCCGGGTGCGGCGCGGTGGTGACCCGACGCTGCCAGTGACGGATAATCTCAGCGGCGAGAATCGACTCCGCCGCCTCCTGCGTCCAGCGCTGCTGCTGTTCGGTAAAGGCCGGCGTCAGCCCGAGATGATGCTGAAGCAGGCAGTACTGCAGATACAGACGCAGGAAATGAATGTCCCGGCAGTCAAACTGGCGGTTAAGCGTCCGGGCGCAGCGGTTGACCAGCGCCTGCAGATTGGTGTCGTCGTATAAGGTGCGCGCAACGCCCTGCAGTTTAAGCTGCGTTTTTAATGCTGGGGTAAAATGGTGGCTGATAAAATGCGGACACAGGCGCAGCGCCCGGCGTAAGCCGTGCAGTAAGCACAGGCGTTGATCGATTGCGGCGCCTTCAATCCGATAGCTGCCGTCCACCTGCGACGCGAGGGTCAGGCGGTGGTAACGCTGAATTTCACGTCCCGTCTCCGCGATATCTTGCCGGGCCGTGGCCTCATCAACCAGGTTGATAGCGCTAAGCCGCTCGGGGGTCACCGGCTGCCCGGGCAGATAAAACATCAGCAGGACCTGGTTACGGCGCTGTGGACTGGAAAGCGCAGATGGTGGTTCAATCACTGTCATCATCTGGTAAGTTCCAGTTAGGGTTTTTGCTAAGAATAGCCAATGGATGAACAGAGATCTGGGCAGGCTGGCGTCTTTACGTCAGGATTGCTGGATAGGTTCACAGAATTTTTCACGCGAGGAACGGATGAAGAGAGTGAAACAATGCACCTGTGCGGCATTTTTCATGGTTTTATCATTTAGCGTGCTAGCGCATCCGCATAGCTTTATCAGCCTGCGGACGGAGGTGGTCGCCGATAACGGACAGCTCACCGGTTTTAAAATGCGCTGGACGATGGATGAGATCACCTCCTCAGACCTGCTTTACGATGCCGGAAGCGCAAAGCCGGGAGATGAAGTCTGGAAAAAGCTGGCGGCGGAAGTGATGGCGAACGTCCTCGGGCAGCACTACTTCAGCGAGCTTTGGCATAACGGCCAGCACGTGAAGTTTGACAATCGCCCCGACGGCTACGGTCTTGAACGTGACGGGCATCAGGCGGTACTGACCTTTACTCTGCCGCTGGCTAAACCGCAGCCTCTGGCGGGCCAAACCCTGACGCTTTCGACCTACGACCCCACCTATTACGTCGATATGTTCTATGAGAAGCCGGGCGATGTCACTCTGCCTGCGGCGCTGCGCGCGGGGTGTAAAGTGACGGTCGTGACGCCAAAGCCGAATGATAAAATGACGGCCTTTGCGCAATCGCTCGATAAAGCCGACGCGCCGCCGGAAGATATGGCGCTCGGAACCTATTTTGCTCAGAAGGTGACGCTGACATGTCGGTAGTATTCTCAACCCCCTCCCGGGCTTCCCGCCTGCGTCAGCTGTGGCCGCTGGCGCTGTTTTTAGCGCTGGCGTTGGGCGCGGGCGTCTGGCTGTGGCAGGCCTGGCCGGAGGTGATGCGGCAAAGCGCTATCTGGCAGCGGGCGTTAAATTTCGAGCTAAGCGGCCTGCTTAAAGCGGTAGCGGAAAATCCGCGAGCGGCGGGGCTTTCGCTGCTGACGTTTAGCTTTATCTACGGCGTACTGCACGCGCTGGGGCCGGGGCACGGCAAGATTGTGATTAGCACCTGGCTGGCGACGCATCCCGCGAAGCTCAGGTCGAGCATTGCGCTGACGCTGGCCGCCTCGCTCCTGCAGGGAGTGGTGGCGATCGTGCTGGTGGTGGTGGTGGTGACCCTGCTGCAGCTGCCGGCAAGGCAGCTTCATCTCAGCAGCTTTTGGCTGGAGAAGGGGAGCTATCTGCTGGTCGGCGCGCTGGGCCTGCTGCTGTGCTGGCGGGCGCTGAAAAAGCTGCGCGGGCTGCTGCGTCGGCCAGCGTTTACCGCCTTTACGCCGCATCACGTTCATCATGCGCACTGCGGCTGCGGGCATCAGCATATGCCGGCGCCGGAACAGCTGCAAAGCGGCGATGACTGGCGCGCGCGGCTGGTCATCGTTCTGTCGATGGGCATGCGTCCCTGCTCAGGGGCGATCATGGTCCTGCTGTTCAGTAAGGTGATTGGCGTATTTAGCTGGGGAATGGCGGCGGCGCTGGCAATGGCGGCGGGAACCTCGCTGACCATCAGCGGGCTGGCGCTGCTGGTGCACGGCTTCCGTCAGCTGGCCGTCAGGCTTAGCGGGAATAAAACGCCGCCTCTCTGGCAGCAGGTTGGCTGGTCGACGCTGGCGCTGTCCGGCGGCGTCATTTTAGTGGCGGCGGCGGTGGTGATGTGGAGCAGCGCGGTGCCGGGCGGCGGCGGGCTGCGGCCGTTTTGAGTGATATCCTCATCCCGGGCGGGCCGGGATGAGGTGAGAGAGATTAACGCTTCAGCGCTTCGCTCAGCTCTTCACGCATGTTGGCCAGCATCGCTTTAACTACGCGCGGGTTGCCGGCAACGATGTTGCCGCTGTGCAGGTAGTTATGGCCACCGGTGAAGTCGCAAACGATAGCGCCCGCTTCACGAGCGATCAGCTCGCCGGCGGCGAAATCCCAAGGCTTCAGCGCGATCTCGAAGTAGCCATCGACGCGGCCTGCGGCAACGTAGGCCAGATCCAGGGCAGCAGAACCTGTGCGGCGGAAGTCAGCGCATTCGGTAAACATTTTGCCCAGAATATTCATGTAAGAGGTGGCGTGCTGTTTCGCTTTGAACGGGAAGCCGGTGGCGATAATCGTGCCATCCAGATCGCGAGCGGTGCTGCCGCGCAGACGATAGCCGTTCAGCTGAGCGCCCTGGCCGCGGGTCGCGGTGAATAGTTCGTTGCGCATCGGATCGTAAACCACGGCGACTTCGGTACGGCCTTTAATGCGTACGGCGATGGATACGGAGAAGTGCGGCAGACGTTTTACGAAGTTGGTGGTGCCATCCAGTGGATCGATAACCCATTGAACATCCTGATCTTCACCTACGTGCTCACCGCTTTCTTCGGTGATAATAGTGTGCTGCGGGTAAGATTTGCGAATCGTTTCAATAATCAGCGCTTCGGCTGCCTTATCGACGTTGGTCACAAAATCATTGCTGCCTTTCTGGCTGGTTTCTACGGAGTCTGGGGTTTCGTAGTGCTTGGCAATTAAATTACCCGCCTTGCGCGCTGCGCGCACGGCGATATTCAGCATCGGATGCATCGGTCTCTCTCACTGGATGTTAAAGAACGGGAAAAAACGGCGCACATAGTAACAGTGAAATCTGCCTATGTCTTCGTTTTATGATAGCATGCGTGAATAATCTTTAGCCGAAGAACACTAATGCTGCAAAATATTCGTATCGTACTGGTAGAAACATCACACACTGGCAATATGGGCTCCGTAGCTCGGGCAATGAAAACGATGGGCCTGACTAACCTGTGGTTGGTTAACCCGCTGGTTAAGCCTGACTCGCAGGCTATCGCCCTGGCGGCCGGCGCCAGCGACGTTATCGGCAATGCGCATATTGTCGATACGCTGGATGAAGCCCTGGCCGGATGTAGCCTGGTGGTCGGAACCAGCGCGCGTTCGCGTACTTTGCCGTGGCCGATGCTCGACCCGCGCGAATGCGGCCTGAAGAGCGTATCAGAAGGCCAGCACGCCCCGGTGGCTTTGGTATTCGGCCGCGAGCGCGTCGGTCTGACCAACGACGAGCTGCAGAAATGCCATTATCACGTCGCGATTGCCGCCAACCCGGAGTACAGCTCGCTGAACCTGGCAATGGCGGTGCAGGTCATCGCTTATGAAGTGCGGATGGCGTGGCTGGCAACGCAGGAGCAGGAACAGCCCCAGGTCGAACAACAGGACGAAACGCCGTATCCGCTGGTGGATGATTTAGAGCGCTTTTACGGCCATCTTGAGCAGACGCTGCTGGCGACCGGCTTTATTCGCGCCAGCCATCCGGGGCAGGTGATGAACAAACTGCGTCGTCTGTTTACCCGCGCGCGCCCGGAAAGCCAGGAGCTGAACATCCTGCGCGGAATGCTGGCGTCGATTGAGCAGCCGCAGAAGGATAAAGAGTAACCGCGCCGCATAGGGGCGCGCTGAGCGGCTGATACCGCCGCTCGCGGAGCCGCTGCGCGGTCGCGAATATCAGCCGCCGGGCGATAGGGCACAGATAGCCAAATACCTGACTAAAACAGTCAAGTAAATAGTTGACCAAATTACTCGGGAATGTCAGACTTGGCCCTGCTATGCAATACCCATATTAATAAAAAGCCCGGGCAGGGGCGAGTTTGAGGTTAAGTAAGACATGAGACTGACATCTAAAGGGCGTTATGCTGTGACCGCGATGCTGGACGTCGCGCTCAACTCTGAATCGGGCCCGGTTCCGTTAGCTGATATTTCTGAGCGTCAGGGGATTTCGCTTTCCTATCTGGAACAGCTGTTTTCCCGCCTGCGTAAAAATGGTCTGGTATCGAGCGTACGCGGTCCAGGCGGCGGTTATTTATTAGGGAAAGAAGCCGGTAGCATCGCCGTTGGCGAAGTTATCAGCGCGGTTGATGAATCCGTTGACGCCACCCGTTGTCAGGGTAAAGGCGGCTGCCAGGGTGGCGATAAATGCCTGACCCACGCGCTGTGGCGCGACCTGAGCGAGCGCCTGACCAGCTTCCTGAATAACATCACTCTGGGCGAACTGGTGAACAACCAGGAAATCCTTGATGTTTCGGGTCGTCAGCACAGCCATGAATCCCAGCGTAATACCCGCACTCAGGACGCTATCGACGTCAAACTGCGTGCGTAGTTTACCCGTCCTGTTTCGGGGCGCTGCTGCGTAGGCCGCGTTTGTTCACCCCAGCCGCTTGCTGATGTAAGCTTCTGGGGGCTTACAAGCCCGCCGCCTTGCTGCATCGCAAAACAGTTAGGGTAAAAATTATAAAAGATTTTCGAATCAGGCCGGGATGTTGCGACATCCCGTTTACCCGGTCGTACATCAAGCCGGCCGCCTGGTTCCTTGCATTGAGTGATGTACGGAGTTAAAGAGCAATGAAATTACCGATTTATCTCGATTACTCCGCAACAACGCCGGTGGACCCGCGTGTTGCCGAGAAAATGATGCAGTTTCTGACCCTGGACGGGACCTTTGGTAACCCGGCCTCTCGTTCACACCGTTTTGGCTGGCAGGCTGAAGAGGCGGTAGATATCGCCCGTAATCAGATTGCCGAGCTGGTCGGTGCCGACCCGCGCGAAATCGTCTTTACCTCAGGCGCAACGGAATCCGACAACCTGGCGATTAAAGGTGCAGCCAACTTTTATCAGAAAAAAGGCAAGCACATTATCACCAGCAAAACCGAGCACAAAGCCGTGCTGGATACCTGTCGCCAGCTGGAGCGTGAAGGTTTCGAGATCACCTACCTGGCGCCGCAGCGCAACGGTATTATCGATCTGAAAGAGCTGGAAGCGGCCATGCGCGATGACACCATCGTGGTCTCCATCATGCACGTGAACAACGAAATCGGCGTGGTGCAGGACATCGCAACCATCGGCGAAATGTGCCGCGCACGCGGTATCATTTATCACGTTGACGCCACCCAGAGTGTGGGCAAACTGCCTATCGACCTGAGCCAGCTGAAAGTTGACCTGATGTCCTTCTCCGGTCACAAAATTTATGGCCCGAAAGGCATTGGCGCGCTGTACGTCCGTCGCAAACCGCGTATTCGTATTGAAGCGCAGATGCACGGCGGCGGTCACGAGCGCGGCATGCGTTCAGGCACTCTGCCTGTCCACCAGATCGTCGGTATGGGCGAAGCTTACCGTATCGCGAAAGAAGAGATGGAAACCGAGATGGCGCGCCTGCGCGGTCTGCGTAACCGTCTGTGGGAAGGCGTAAAAGATATGGAAGAGGTTTACCTCAACGGTGACCTCACCCAGGGCGCGCCGAACATTCTCAACGTCAGCTTCAACTATGTTGAAGGCGAATCGCTGATTATGGCGCTGAAAGACCTGGCCGTTTCCTCCGGCTCCGCTTGTACCTCAGCGAGCCTTGAGCCGTCCTACGTGCTCCGCGCGCTGGGCATGACTGATGAACTGGCGCACAGTTCTATCCGTTTCTCTTTAGGTCGTTTTACTACCGAAGAAGAGATTGACTACACCATCAACCTGGTTCGTAACTCCATTGGTCGTCTGCGCGATCTTTCTCCGCTGTGGGAAATGTTCAAGCAGGGCGTGGATCTGAACAGCATTGAATGGTCACATCATTAATCGGTAGGTATTAAGGAGAATTCATCATGGCATACAGCGAAAAAGTTATCGATCATTACGAGAATCCGCGCAACGTTGGCTCTTTTGACAACAGCGATGAAAATGTCGGTAGCGGCATGGTCGGCGCGCCGGCGTGCGGCGACGTTATGAAGCTGCAGATTAAAGTCAACAATGAAGGTATCATTGAAGACGCGCGCTTCAAGACCTACGGCTGCGGTTCCGCTATCGCTTCCAGCTCCCTGGTTACCGAGTGGGTGAAGGGTAAGTCTCTGGACGAAGCTCAGGCTATCAAAAACACCGATATCGCCGATGAGCTGGAGCTGCCGCCGGTAAAAATCCACTGCTCTATCCTGGCGGAAGACGCGATTAAAGCCGCGATTGCGGATTACAAAAGCAAGCGTGAAGCGAAATAATTAAGAGGTTATTGTATGTCGATTACTCTTAGCGACAGCGCAGCGTCGCGAGTGAATACCTTCCTGGCCAACCGCGGCAAAGGCTTTGGCCTGCGCTTAGGTGTTCGCACCTCCGGATGTTCAGGTATGGCCTACGTGCTGGAATTTGTTGACGAGCCGGCGGCAGAAGACACCGTGTTTGAAGATAAAGGCGTCAAGGTAGTGATCGACGGCAAAAGCCTGCAGTTCCTCGACGGCACTCAGCTGGACTTTGTCAAAGAAGGCCTGAATGAAGGGTTTAAGTTTACCAACCCGAACATCAAAGATGAGTGCGGCTGCGGCGAAAGCTTCAACGTGTAATCTGCACTATATCCGCTAAATTTCGGTGCAGCATCGAGGCGGCACGCGGGCGTTTCCCGATAGGCTTACGACAGTAGGCGGACGCCGCCGGTTAAGATGTGTCCTGAGAGGCGCGGATATATAACCCCACTGCGGAGTACCGTGCGTGGGGTTTGCTTTATCTCGTTAACCCTGAGGTTACTATGGACTATTTTGCCCTCTTCGGGTTACCGGTCAGTTATACCCTTTCGCAAGAACAGCTGGCTGTCCGGTACCAGGATTTGCAGCGTCAGTATCACCCCGACCGGTTCGCCAGCGCCAGCGCCGCCGAACAGCTCGCCTCCGTGCAGCACTCCGCGACGATTAATCAGGCGTGGCAAACGCTGCGTCATCCGCTGACCCGCGCCGAATACATCCTTTCGCTTCACGGCTTCGATTTAGCCAGCGAGCAGCACACCGTGCGCGATACCGCGTTCCTGATGGAACAGCTGGAGCTGCGCGAAGAGCTGGATGAGATCGAAAAATCGCAGGATGAAGCGCGTTTGAGCGCGTTTATTCAGCGCGTGAAGGGGATGTACGACGTCCGTCAGCGGCAGGTCGTTGAGCAATTAGACAGCGAAGCGTGGGAGGCCGCGGCGGATACCGTGCGTAAGCTGCGTTTTCTCGATAAGCTTCAGAACGTAGCAGAACAACTCGAAGAAAAGTTTTTTTCACTCTAACGTATTCGGGTCGCCATGCAGCCAACGTAGCTGCAGCACAGATTATGACGAGTAAATTAATATTCGGAAGCAATTATGGCCTTATTACAAATTAGTGAGCCTGGCCTGAGTGCCGCGCCGCACCAGCGTCGTCTGGCGGCGGGTATTGACCTGGGTACCACCAATTCACTGGTCGCCACCGTGCGTAGCGGCCAGGCCGAAACTCTGCCCGATCGCCAGGGGCGCTACCTGCTGCCTTCGGTGGTGAACTACCAAACGTCCGGCCTCAGCGTCGGCTATGACGCCCGACAGAATGCGGCGTTGGATCCGGTTAACACCATCAGCTCGGTGAAGCGCATGATGGGCCGCTCTCTGGTCGATATTCAGGCCCGCTACCCGCATCTGCCTTACCAGCTGCAGGCCAGCGAAAACGGTCTGCCAATGATTCAAACCGCCGGCGGTCTGCTTAATCCGGTCCGCGTTTCTGCCGATATCCTCAAGGCGCTGTCCGCCCGCGCGACGGAAGCCCTTGCCGGCGAGCTCGACGGCGTGGTGATCACCGTGCCGGCCTATTTCGACGATGCGCAGCGCCAGGGCACTAAAGACGCCGCGCGTCTGGCCGGCCTGCACGTACTTCGCCTGCTTAACGAACCGACGGCGGCGGCGATTGCCTACGGTCTCGACTCCGGTCAGGAAGGGGTTATCGCGGTGTACGATCTCGGCGGCGGCACCTTTGATATTTCCGTTCTGCGCCTCAGCCGCGGCGTCTTCGAAGTTCTGGCCACTGGCGGCGACTCGGCGCTCGGCGGCGACGATTTCGACCATCTGCTGGCGGACTATCTGCGCGAGCGGGCGGGCCTCAGCGATCGCAGCGATAACCGCCTGCAGCGTGAGCTGCTGGATGCGGCTATTGCGGCCAAAATTGCCCTTAGCACAGCGGAAACCGCCCGCGTTGACGTCGGCGGCTGGCAGGGAGAAATCACCCGTAGCCACTTTAATGAGCTGATTGCTCCGCTGGTTAAGCGCACTCTGCTGGCCTGTCGTCGCGCGTTGAAGGACGCCGGCGTGAGCGCGGAAGAGGTGCTGGAAGTGGTGATGGTGGGCGGCTCTACCCGCGTGCCGCTGGTGCGCGAGCGCGTCGGCGAGTTTTTTGGCCGTACCCCGCTGACCACTATTGACCCGGATAAAGTTGTTGCTATTGGCGCCGCCATTCAGGCCGATATTCTGGTCGGCAATAAGCCGGACAGCGAACTGCTGCTGCTCGACGTTATCCCGCTCTCTCTGGGGCTGGAAACGATGGGCGGTCTGGTGGAGAAAGTGATCCCGCGCAATACCACCATTCCGGTGGCCCGCGCCCAGGAGTTCACCACCTTTAAAGACGGTCAGACGGCGATGTCCATCCACGTTATGCAGGGCGAGCGCGAGCTGGTGCAGGACTGCCGTTCGCTGGCGCGTTTTGCGCTGCGCGGTATCCCGGCAATGCCGGCGGGCGGGGCGCATATTCGCGTCACTTTCCAGGTCGATGCCGACGGGCTGTTGAGCGTCACCGCTATGGAGAAATCGACCGCGGTCGAAGCGTCCATTCAGGTGAAACCCTCCTACGGCCTGAGCGACAGCGAAATCGCCACCATGATCAAAGATTCGATGAGCCACGCCGAGCAGGACGTTAAGGCGCGAATGCTGGCCGAGCAAAAAGTCGAAGCCGCACGCGTTCTGGAAAGCCTGGAAAGCGCGCTGGCCAGCGATGCCGCGCTGTTAAGCGCCGCAGAACGTCAGGCTATCGATGACGCAACGGCGCAGCTGCGCGCGGTGGCGGCAGGCGATGACGCCGATGCAATAAAAGAAGCCATTAAAAATACAGACACACAAACCCAGGAATTTGCCGCACGCCGCATGGACCAGTCGGTCCGTACCGCGCTGAAAGGCCAATCCGTGGACGAGGTTTAATATGCCAAAGATTGTTTTTCTACCCCATCAGGACCTGTGCCCGGATGGCGTAGTTGTGGAAGCTAAAATCGGTGAGACCATTCTTGATGCCGCGCTGCGTAGCGGTATTGAGATTGAACACGCCTGTGAAAAATCCTGCGCCTGCACCACCTGCCACTGCATCGTGCGTGAAGGTTTTGACTCGCTGGCCGAAAGTACTGAAGATGAAGACGATATGCTGGATAAGGCCTGGGGGCTGGAACCCGATAGCCGTCTGAGCTGCCAGGCGCGCGTGACCGCCGACGATCTGGTCGTCGAAATTCCGCGCTACACCATCAACCACGCACGCGAGCATTGATATGGCACTGAAATGGACCGATAGTCGCGAAATAGGCGAAGCGCTGTATGACGCCTTCCCGGATCTCGACCCGAAAACCGTTCGCTTCACCGATTTGCATCAGTGGATTTGCGAGCTGGAAGAGTTTAATGACGATCCAAACGCATCCAATGAAAAAATTCTGGAGGCAATTCTGCTAGTCTGGTTAGACGAAGCAGAATAATTTTCGCGTCATGTTCCACGTTGCAGATGCGTTGGCCGCGTTCGCTCACCCCAGTCGCATAGTTATCTATGCTCCAGGGGATTTGCTTACTTGCCGCCTTCCTGCAACGCGAATCATTTAGCGGAAAAATTTTAACGGGCTGCCATAGGGTGGCCCGTTTGCTAATAAGGATGAATAAAATGACCGAAGCCATGAAGATTACGCTGACGACCCAACCTGCCGACGCGCGCTGGGGAGAAAAAGCGGCTTACAGCATTAACAACGACGGCATCACCCTGCATCTGAACGGTAAAGACGACCTGGGCCTGATTCAGCGCGCGGCGCGTAAAGTTGACGGGATGGGCATCAGGCACGTCGCTCTCGATGGCGAAGGCTGGAATACCGATCGCGCGTGGGCGTTCTGGGCGGGCTATAAAGGGCCGAAAGGCAGCCGCCAGGTTGAGTGGCCGGCGCTGGATGATGCGCAAAAGCGCGAGCTGGATAGCCGTCTGGCCATTATTGACTGGGTGCGCGACACCATTAACGCGCCGGCGGAAGAGTTAGGTCCGGAGCAGTTGGCCCAGCGCGCGGTCGATCTGCTGTGCGGCGTTGGCTGCGATAACGTCTCTTACCGCATCACCAAAGGCGAGGACCTGCGCGAGCAGAACTATCTTGGTCTGCATACCGTAGGACGCGGCTCCGAGCGCCCGCCGGTCCTGCTGGCGCTGGACTACAACCCAACCGGCGATAAAGACGCGCCGGTCTATGCCTGCCTGGTCGGGAAAGGCATCACCTTCGATTCCGGCGGCTACAGCATCAAGCAGAGCGCGTTTATGGATTCGATGAAGTCCGACATGGGCGGCGCGGCAACGGTCACCGGCGCGCTGGCGTTTGCGATCTCCCGCGGCCTGAATAAGCGCGTGAAGCTCTACCTGTGCTGCGCTGACAACCTGATTAGCGGCAACGCCTTCAAGCTTGGCGATATCATTCGCTACCGTAACGGTAAAACCGTAGAAATTATGAACACCGACGCCGAAGGCCGTCTGGTGCTGGCGGATGGGCTAATTGATGCGTCTGCGCAGAAGCCGGAGCTGATTATCGACGCGGCGACGCTGACCGGAGCGGCGAAAACCGCGCTGGGCAACGATTACCACGCGCTGTTCAGCTTCGACGACGCGCTGGCGGCTCGCCTGCTGGCGAGCGCGCAGGCGGAAAACGAAGCCTTCTGGCGTCTGCCGCTGGCGGAATTCCACCGCGGCCAACTGCCGTCGAACTTCGCCGAGCTGAACAACACCGGCAGCGCCGCCTATCCGGCGGGCGCCAGCACGGCGGCAGGATTCCTCTCCCATTTCGTTGAGAACTATCACCAGGGCTGGCTGCATATCGACTGCTCCGCGACCTATCGTAAATCCGCCGTTGAGCAGTGGTCAGCCGGCGCGACGGGGCTCGGCGTGCGCACGATTGCCAATCTGTTAACCGCAGAGTAAAAATGGCGGGGCGCTGGCGCCCCGGATTGTCTCACCCCGGCCCGCGTCCACGGCCGGGGGATTTCTGATTCTGATGTTGTGAGAGCCATGTCCGAAACTAAAAATGAATTAGAAACGCTGCTGGAAAAGGCGGCGATTGAGCCAGGCCATCGCCCGGCTTTTTTCCGTACGCTGCTGGAGTCCACCGTTTGGGTGCCCGGCGCGGCGGCGGAAGGTGAACAGGTTGTCGAAGAGAGCGCCGTAGACCTGCAGCACTGGGAAAAAGATGATGGCGCCTCGGTCATTCCCTTTTTTACCTCGCTGGAGGCGCTGCAGCAGGCGGTCGAAGACGAGCAGTCTTTTGTGGCGATGCCGGCGCGTACGCTGATGGCGATGACGCTGGGCGAGACGCTGTTCCTCAATGCCAAACTGCCGGCCGGAAAAGAGTTTACGCCGAACGAAATCAAGCATCTGCTGGGTGAAGATGGCGGTCCTCTCAGCGCGCAAACCGTGCTGGAAGGCGGGCAGCCTCTGCTGCTGTCTGAGGTGGCCGAGCCACCGGCGCAGATGGTGGATTCGCTGACCACGCTCTTTAAATCCCTGAAAACCGTAAAGCGCGCGTTTCTATGCTCGATTAAGGACAGCGCCGACGCGCCGGCGAATCTGCTTATCGGCATTGAGGCCGAGGGGGATATTGAAGAGGTCATCCAGGCGACCGGCAGCGTGGCAACCGACACGCAGCCCGGCGATGAGCCGATCGATATTTGTCAGGTCGTGGAAGGGGAGAAGGGCATCAGCCACTTTATGATTGCCCATATCGCGCCATTCTATGAAAAGCGCTGGGGCAGCTTCCTGCGCGATTTCAAGCAGAACCGCATTATCTGATGACGGCGGGGCATTAACCCCGCCGCTATTTTTATTGCGCCGGCTCTATCGGCAGATCCGGGCGGGCGCCCCATTCGCTCCACGAACCGTCATACAGGCAGACGCCGTTGACGCCCAGCGTCGTCAGCGCCAGCACCACCACGGCCGCCGTGACGCCGGACCCGCAGCTGGCGATAATCGGCCGCTCAAAATCCACGCCCTGACGCAGGAAAATATCATTCAGCTCGTCGATAGTTTTCAGCTCGCCGTTAATCACCAGCTCGGTCCACGGGACGTTCAGCGCCCCGGGAATATGCCCCCGGCGCAGGCCAGGACGCGGCTCATCGACGAGACCGTTAAAGCGCCCGGCCGGACGCGCGTCGACGATCTGGGCCGATCCTTCATGGCTCACCAGCAGCACGTCGGTCAGCCGCTTAACCACCAGCGGATCGAAGCGGCCGTCGAATTCGCCCTCCGGTAGCTGCGGATCGTCCTGCTCCAGCGGCAGCTCATCGCGCTGCCAGCCGGCCAGCCCTCCGGCGAGAATAGAGACTTTTTCTACCCCGAAGGTCCGCAGCATCCACCAGGCGCGCGGCGCCGAGAAGAGGTTGCCTTCATCGTAAACCACCAGATGCTTATCGCTGCTCACGCCAAGCTCGCGCATCGCAACGGCGAAGGCTTCCGCTCGCGGCATCATATGCGGCAGCGGGCTGGTGCGATCGGAAAGCGCTTCAATATCGAAAAATACGGCGTTGGGAATATGACCTGCGCGATATTCGGCGTGCAAATCGCGATCTTCCTGCCCTGGCGGCGCCATTCGGGCATCGATAATCTGGATTTCCGGGTCATCAATATGTTCCGCTAACCAGTCGGCGGCGATAAAAAACGAAGTGGACATGGCTATCTCCGTGTCATCAACAATAGATAGATTGTTGATGTTTTTGCCCTTACCGACAAGGCATTTTCACGTAATACATATCGTAATGTGATATGTCCCCGGCGCACGCCGGGGAGAAACGATCAGAAGCGGTCTTGATGCAGATAGCGCCAGGCGTACTGGGCGTACAGCCCGGCGCCGGTTTTCATCACCTGCTCATCGATATTGAAGCATCCGTGATGGTGGGCGTAGTCGCTCCCTTTCTCTTTATTGCCGGAGCCGAGCAGGGCAAAACAGCCGGGAATGTCCTGCATATAAAAGCTGAAATCCTCCCCGCCGGTCGTGGGCTTTTCGCTGAATAGCACGTCGTCGCCGAAGGCCTCGCGGATCACCGATTGCGCCAGCCGTGCGCTGCGCTCTTCGTTAATCACCGGCAGCGTGCCGTAGCAGTAGTCGACGTCAACGGTCGCACCATACATCGCCGCGGTATGCTGCGCATAGCGCGTTATTGCGGCCTCCAGGCGCTGGCGGGTTTCGATGCTGAAACAGCGCACGGTGCCGTCCAGGACGGCATTTTCGGCAATCACGTTGAACCGGGTGCCGACATCCATTCGGCCGATAGAGACCACCGCGGATTCCAGCGGCGAAGTTTCACGCGCCACGATAGCCTGCAAATTCATCACGAAGGCGGAGGCGACGACCGCCGCATCGATGCAGGCCTCCGGCATTGAACCGTGACCGCCGCGACCGCGAAAAGTGACTTTGAGTAAATCCGCGGAGGCAAACGACGACCCCACGTTGCAGGAGATTTTACCGGAAGGCGAACCGGACCAGATGTGCATGCCAAAAATGTTGTCGACGCTATCGAGCGCGCCCTGGTCGATCATGGCTTTCGCCCCCTCGGCAATCTCCTCGGCGGGCTGAAAAATTAAACGCACGTTACCGGCCATCTGCTCGCGAACCTCGTACAGCGCGCGGGCAGCGGTGAGCAGCATTGCGGTATGGGAATCATGCCCGCAGGCGTGCATTTTCCCGGCGATTTGCGATTTATAGCTGAGCCGATCGTTGAGCTCCTGCACCGGCAGCGCATCCATATCGGCGCGCAGGGCGACCGTCTTGCCCGGCCTGCCGCCGGCGATGTCTGCAATGACGCCGGTCGGAACGGTACGACGGCAGGCGATACCGATGCTCTCCAGTTCTGCCACGACGCGCTCCGTCGTTCGCCGTTCCTCCCACGGCAGCTCCGGGTGGGCGTGTAGATCGCGGCGAAAGTCGATTGTCGCCTGCTCTTCTCTGGCGATGATGGCGGTAATAGCGGGGTTAATCATAAAACGGACTCCATAGGGACGTAGAAAATGAAAGACTTCAGCCGATAACCGGCGCCAGATAACCCACCAGTATTCCGGCCAGGATGACGGAAACAATCGTCACGGAGATAAACCCGCCGACCAGCATTGGCCCCAGCATGTGCTGAGTCAGCATCTGGCGTTCTTTTTCATCCTGGGTGAGGGAGTTAATGGCTTCGTTGGTGATGATGTAATCCGCCGGAAAGCCGTACAGCGCGGTCAGGGAGATGGCGAATGACATGGCGCCGCTTACGCCGAGCGCTTTCCCTACGGCCCAGGAAACGATAAACATGCCGATAACCGCCGTGGCGATGAGCACCGCCATCGGATAAAGCAGGCGCAGCAGCATATCCGGCGTGGCTTTGTTCAAGGTATCAAAGATAAACAGCATCAATGCCATTACGGCAAAGCCGAACCCGTTCGCTTTTTGCAGCGTATGTTTTTCAAGAAAGCCCAATGAAGTAAAGACCACGCCAAAAAACAGGCACAGTACGAACGGGCTGATGCTGACGATGGGTTTTGCCAGCTCGGAGACAAACCAGGCCAGGCAGCCCACCATCGCCAGGCGCAGGAATTTAAAATAGGTACTGTTGTAGCTGGTGGGGATGCGGCTAAACAGATGCGGCATCATTTCCTCACCGCAGGCGAGGAGGGTCCGTTCATCTTCAGCGCTATCAGGATGATGCTCGCCGCTGCGGTGGCGCGTAAGCAACGCTTTTCCTTCGCGTTGCAGCATGATGGCGGTGAGGGGATAGCCGGCGAATCCCTGCATCACGTAAATCAGAATCGCCAGCACCGACAGATCCACCAGCCCGGCGTTGCTAGCGCCTTGCGACATAATCAATGATGAAACGATCCCGCCGACCAGCGGTGGGATGGTAACCAGCGCGGTGTTGTGGTCAAACAGCAGCAGGCTCACCGCGAAGACGGCCACCGTTATCCCGGCGATACCCGCAAGCGCGACGATCACCGTTTTCCACTGGCGCATGAGCTCCTTCAGCGACAGCAGGGTCCCCATATTGGTAATCAGCAGATACATCAGCATGATGGCGACGGGGGCCGTGATCCCCGCCCGGCTGATAATATCGGCCGGGAAAAATGTCCAGTACCCGCCCAGAAACAGCACCGCACAGACAAAGACGGAAGGGACCCAGGCTTTGGTGCGGGTCGAAATAACATCGCCTGTATAAAGAATAAAAATAATAATTAAAAGAGCGCTCATTTGTGACATAAATAATTCCCATATTACTTATTTCATATGTCAATACGGAACGGATGACTGTTGTGCCGTTATTGATTCCGCAGAACGGGCGGTCAGTGCTACCACCAGAAGTTTTTTAGCCGACGTGGCCATTAACATATACCGTGAATCATGCGCCTGGCCGGGCAGCGGCAGTGAAGCCATTTCTCCATCTGAAGATGAGAAGGGACGGCTGACGCGAAGGTAAGGGCGGCATGAGATATCACGGCATAGCGTTCAAGTAAGAGAAAACCAGCAGGTTGTCAATTTACAGGAGGGGACTAATGTTAATTTCAGAATTCAGCCGGTCGGAAGTATGCGCTTTCACATTATAATTAAACCTGCGTATTATCACTCTCTCTTATTTTTAATTGCGCTCTGCGATATGTTTTATATTCATCGTGCGAAGTTTGTTGTAATCTTTCGCGCTGCCCGGACGCAAATACGCCGTCGTTATTATTCTCATCTGCCGGGTAAAACCTATCGCTGAAATTATATCATCGGGAAAATCAGGCCGTCGGCGCGCTGCGGATACTATAAGCAATTGGTAATTCCGCCGTTGACGCATAATAATGTGTTCACTACAGGTATCTGGCTGTTTGGGCCAAGGGGTTAAAGGATGAAACCATTTCGTTTAGCGACGCTATCTCTGGCGCTGCTTACCGCTCTTTCGCTTGCCGGCTGCGACGACAGCGGCAAAACTCAGACCGCTGCGCCAGCCGCATCTTCTTCTGCGGATAATCAGGGCGCAGCGAAACCGGACGGCGCCCAGCTCGCTAAGCTGGCGGAGAAAAGTAAAGGCAAGGCGCTGACGCTGCTCGACGCCTCGGAAGTCCAGCTGGACGGCGCGGCGACGCTGGTCCTGACCTTCTCCGTTCCGCTGCAGCCAGATCAGGATTTCTCCCGCAGCGTGCACCTTGTCGATAAAAAAAGCGGGAAGGTTGACGGCGCCTGGGAGCTGGCGCCGAACCTGAAAGAGCTGCGCCTGCGCCATCTTGAGCCGAAACGGGAGCTGATTGTCTCCGTTGACCCCACGCTGACCGCGCTGAATACCGCGACCTTCGGCACCTCTTTTGAAAAAACGATCGCCACCCGCGACGTCGCCCCCAGCATCGGCTTTGCCAGCCGGGGCTCGCTGCTGCCGGGCAAAGTCGTGGCCGGGCTGCCGGTGATGGCCCTGAACGTCGATAGCGTCGACGTGAACTTCTTCCGTATCAAACCCGAATCGCTGTCTGCCTTCGTCAGCCAGTGGGAGTACCGGAATTCGTTAAGCAACTGGGAGTCCGACGAGCTGCTAAAAATGGCCGACCTGGTCTACAGCGGACGTTTTGACCTCAATCCGGCGCGCAATACGCGGGAAAAGCTGCTGCTGCCGCTGGCGGATATCAAACCCTTGCAGCAGCCGGGCGTCTACGTGGCGGTGATGAACCAGGCGGGCCATTACAGCTACAGCAACGCCGCGACGCTGTTTACGCTCAGCGATATTGGCGTCTCGGCGCATCGCTACCATAACCGGCTGGACGTCTTTACCCAAAGCCTCGAAAACGGCGCGGCGCAGTCCGGTATCGAGGTTCAGCTGCTCAACGCCAAAGGGCAGACGCTGGCGCAGGCCAAAAGCGACGGCCAGGGCTACGTGACGCTGCAAACCGATAAAGACGCCGCGCTGCTGCTGGCGCGCAAAGAGGGGCAAACCACCCTGCTGGATCTCAAGCTGCCCGCGCTGGATCTGGCGGAGTTCGCCATTTCCGGGGCCCCCGGTTTTAGCAAGCAGTTCTTTATGTTTGGCCCTCGCGATCTCTATCGCCCGGGGGAGACGGTGATCCTCAACGCGCTGCTGCGCGACGGCGACGGCAGGCCGCTGGCCGAGCAGCCGGTGAAGTTCGATGTGGTTCAGCCGGACGGCCAGGTGATCCGCTCCCTGGTGAGCCAGCCGGTGAACGGCCTGTATCAGTTTACCTGGCCGCTCGACGCCGGCGCGGCCACCGGCATGTGGCATATCCGCGCCAGCACCGGCGACAATCAGCCGCGCGAGTGGGACTTCCACGTTGAAGACTTCATGCCCGAGCGTATGGCGCTGAACCTGAGCGCGCAAAAGGCTGCCGTTGCGCCGGATGCCGACGTGACCTTTGCCGTCGCCGGGGCCTATTTATACGGCGCGCCTGCCAGCGGCAACCAGCTGCAGGGGAAACTGTTCCTGCGTCCGCTGCGCGACGCGGTCGCCGCGCTGCCGGGCTTCCAGTTCGGCGATATTGCCGAGGAAAACCTCTCCCGCAGCCTCGATGAAGTACAGATGACGCTGGACGAAAAAGGCCACGGGGAAGTGACCACCGCCAGCCAGTGGCAGGATAGCCATTCGCCGCTGCAGGTGATTTTACAAGCCAGCCTGCTGGAGTCCGGCGGTCGTCCCGTGACCCGCACCGTGCAGCAGGCTATCTGGCCTGCCGATGCCCTGCCGGGCATCCGTCCTGAATTCACCCTGAAAGACGTGTATGACTACCGGACCGACAGCACGGTGAAGCAGCCGGTGGTGGATGAAAACAGCACCGCCGGATTCGAGATTGTCTATGCCGATGCCGCCGGAGACAAAAAAGCGGTCTCCGGACTGCAGGTGCGCCTCATTCGCGAACGCCGCGACTACTACTGGAACTGGTCGGATAGCGAAGGCTGGCAGTCGCAGTTCGACCAGAAAGATCTGCAGGAGGGTGAAGAGTCGCTGGATCTGCAGGCCGGACAAACGGCGAAGGTCAGCTTCCCGGTGGAGTGGGGCTCTTACCGGCTGGAGGTGAAGGACCCGGAGGGCGCGGTCAGCAGCGTGCGCTTCTGGGCCGGCTACAGCTGGCAGGATAACAGCGACGGCGCGGGGGCCGCGCGCCCGGACCGGGTCACCATGAAGCTGGATAAACCGGCCTACAAGCCCGGTGACACCATCAAGCTGCATATCGCCGCGCCGGCGGCAGGCAAAGGCTATGCGCTGGTCGAGTCCAGCGAAGGCCCGCTGTGGTGGCAGGAAATTGACGTTCCGGCCGCAGGGATGGATCTGTCGATCCCGGTCGATCAAGCCTGGAACCGCCATGACCTCTACCTCAGCACGCTGGTGATTCGCCCAGGCGACAAATCGCGCTCCGCGACGCCGAAACGGGCGGTGGGGCTGCTGCATCTGCCGCTCGGCGATGAAAACCGCCGCCTGACCCTTGCGCTGGATGCGCCGGAAAAAATGCGTCCCAACCAGCCGCTGACGGTAAAAGTGAAAGCCAGCGTTAAAGAGGGCGAGACGCCGAAGCAGGTGAATGTCCTGCTCTCGGCCGTTGATAGCGGCGTGCTGAACATTACCGACTACGCGACGCCGGACCCGTGGAACGCCTTTTTTGGCCAGAAGCGCTACGGGGCGGATATTTACGATATCTACGGCCAGGTGATTGAGGGCCAGGGACGACTGGCGAGCCTGCGCTTCGGCGGCGACGGTGACGAGCTCAAGCGCGGCGGTAAGCCGCCGGTCAATCACGTGACGATTATTGCGCAGCAGGCCCGGCCGGTAACGCTTGATGACAATGGCGAAGGAACCGTGACGCTGCCGATCGGTGATTTTAACGGCGAGCTGCGGGTGATGGCCCAGGCGTGGACCGCCGATGATTTTGGCAGCAGCGAAGACAAAGTGGTGGTCGCCGCGCCGGTAATTGCCGAGCTGAATACGCCGCGCTTCCTCGCCAGCGGCGATACCACGCGCCTGGCGCTGGATCTCAGCAACCTGACCGACAGGCCGCAAACGCTGAACGTTGCGCTTAGCGCCGGCGGCCTGCTGCAGCTTGCGCAGCCGGCAATCGCGCCGGTTCAGCTGGTGCCGGGCGCGCGTCGCACCCTGTTTGTGCCGGTTAGCGCCAAAGAGGGGTTTGGCGACGGCCAGCTCAGCGCGACCATTAGCGGCCTGAACCTGCCGGGCGAGACCTTCGCCCCGCTGCAAAAGCAGTGGAAAATTGGCGTCCGTCCGGCCTTCCCGGCGCAGACGGTCAACGTTGGCGCGGTGCTGCAGCCTGGCGAAAGCTGGCAGGCGCCGCCGGAGCAAACGCTCGGCTTCTCGCCGGCGACCCTGCAGGGGCAACTGGTGTTCAGCGGCAAGCCGCCGCTTAATCTGGCCCGCTATATTCGCGAGCTGAAAGCCTATCCTTACGGCTGCCTGGAACAGACCGCCAGCGGATTGTTCCCGTCGCTCTACGCCAGCGCGGCGCAGCTGAAAACGCTGGGCATTGAGGGCGACAGCGATGAAAAACGCCGCGCGGCGGTGGATCTCGGAATCGCGCGCCTGCTGCAGATGCAGCGCGACGACGGCGGCTTTGCGCTATGGGATAAAAACGGGCCGGAGGAGTACTGGCTGACCGCCTACGCTATGGACTTCCTGGTGCGGGCGGGCGAGCAGGGCTACAGCGTGCCGGCCAACGCTATCAATAACGGTAACCAGCGCCTGCTGCGCTATCTGCAGGAGCCGGGGCTGATGACCGTGCGCTACAGCGACGACGCGCCGGCCAGCCGCTTTGCCGCCCAGGCCTACGCCGCTCTGGTGCTGGCTCGTCAGCAAAAGGCGCCCCTTGGCGCGCTGCGTGAAATCTGGACCCGCCATGACCAGGCGCGATCCGGCCTGCCGCTGCTGCAGCTCGGCATTGCGCTGAAAGCGATGGGCGACGCGCCGCGCGGCGAGCAGGCGCTGAAGCTGGCGATGAGCACGCCGCGTCAGGATCGGGATCGCTGGCTGGGCGATTACGGCAGCGCGCTGCGCGATGATGCGCTGAAGCTGGCGCTGCTGGAGGAGAATAAGCTGCTGCCGGAGGCGCAAAACTCGCTGCTGAGCAATCTGGCTGATGAGGCCTACGGCCAGCGCTGGCTCTCTACTCAGGAGAGCAACGCGCTGTTCCTTGCCGGCCGCGCGCTGCAGGATTTACCCGGCAGCTGGCAGGCGCAAACCTCATTGCAGGCGCAGCCGCTCGCGGCGGATAAAGCGCAGACCCGCAACCTGACCGGCGACCAGCTGGCGGCGCTGCAGGTCAGCAATACCGGCAGCCAGCCGCTCTGGCTGCGTCTTGACAGCAGCGGCTATCCGCTTAGCGCCCCGCAGCCTTCGGGCAACGTGCTGGGTATTGAACGGCAGATCTTCGACACTCGCGGGCAGCAAAAATCGCTGAGCTCGCTGCGCAGCGGCGAGCTGGTGCTGGTGAAGCTGGAAATTACCGCTAAACGTAATGTGCCGGATGCGCTGGTCGTCGATCTGCTGCCGGCGGGGCTTGAGCTGGAAAACCAGAACCTGGCAAACAGCAGCGCCAGCCTGCAGGAGAACGGAGAGGCGGTGCAGAACCTGCTCAACCACATGCAGCAGGCGGATATTCAGCATATCGAATTCCGCGACGATCGCTTTGTTGCCGCGGTAGCGGTAAACGAAGGGCAGCCGGTTACGCTGGTCTACCTGGCGCGGGCGGTGACGCCTGGGACCTATCAGGTGCCGCAGCCGCAGGTGGAATCGATGTACGTTCCGCAGTGGCGGGCAACCGGTACGGCCAGCGGCCCGCTGATCGTCACTCCGTAAATGCGGCGGTTGGTGAAGATAAGGCGCCGCTGGCGATGGCTGGCGGCGACGCCGTTCCTGCTGTGGCTGGCGCTGCTGGCGGCGGATCGCCTGTGGCCGCTGCCGCTGCACGAGGTGGCTCCGGCCCGGGTGGTGGTGGCCCAGGACGGTACGCCGCTGTGGCGCTTTGCGGACAAGCAGGGCGTCTGGCGCTATCCGGTGACTCTTGATGACGTGTCGCCGCGCTATCTGCAGGCCCTGATCCAGTACGAAGACCGCTGGTTCTGGGATCACCCCGGCGTAAACCCGCTGGCCATTGCCCGCGCAGCCTGGCAGGACGCAACCTCCGGGCGCGTCATTTCGGGCGGCAGCACGCTGACTATGCAGGTTGCGCGCCTGCTCGACCCTCATCCCCGAACCTTCGGCGGCAAGCTGCGCCAGCTGTGGCGCGCGCTGCAGCTGGAGTGGCATTTATCGAAAAGCGAGATCCTGACCCTGTATCTCAACCGCGCGCCGTTTGGCGGCACGCTGCAGGGGATCGGCGCCGCCAGCTGGGCTTACCTAGGGAAACCGCCGGCCCGGCTCAGCTACGGCGAAGCGGCCCTGCTGGCGGTGCTGCCGCAGGCGCCGAGCCGTCTGCGTCCGGATCGCTGGCCGCAGCGGGCTCAGGCGGCGCGCGATAAAGTGCTGGCGCGTATGCAAACCCAGGGCGTGTGGTCGGAGAAGACGGTGCGCGAGGCCGTGGAAGAGCCGGTATGGCTGTTCCCCCGCCAGATGCCGCAGCTGGCACCGCTTTTTTCCCGGCGGATGCTGGCAAGCAGCGGCGAAGACAAGGTGGTGACGACCCTCGATGCCGGGCTGCAGCGCCAGCTGGAGGATTTAGCCCTCAACTGGAAATCGCGCCTGCCGCCGCGCAGCTCGCTGGCGATTGTCGTCGTCGATCATACCGATATGCGCGTGCGGGGCTGGGTCGGGTCGGCGGATATTAGCGACGACAGCCGCTTTGGGCACATCGATATGGTGTCGGCGATCCGTTCTCCGGGCTCCGTGTTGAAGCCGTTTGTCTACGGCATGGCGCTGGACGAGGGGCTGATTCATCCGGCCTCTCTACTGCAGGACGTCCCGCGGCGGTTCAGCGATTATCGGCCCGGTAACTTTGACAGCGGCTTTCATGGCCCGGTCAGCGCCAGCGACGCGCTGGTGCGCTCTCTGAACCTTCCGGCAGTGCAGGTGCTTGAAGCCTACGGGCCAAAACGGTTTGCCGCCACGCTGCGCAATGCCGGCCTGCCGCTGATGCTGCCGCCGGGCGCCGAGCCCAATCTGTCGCTGATCCTTGGCGGCGCAGGCGCCCGGCTTGCGGATATCGTGGCGGCGTATAGCGCGTTTGCCCGTCACGGCAAGGCGGGTCGGCTGCGGATGACGCCGGACGCGCCGCTGGTGGAGCGGCCGCTGCTGTCGCCAGGGGCGGCGTGGATAGTGCGGCGAATTCTGGCCGGTGGATCCCAGCCGCTCCCCGATGACTCGCTGGTTCAGGTGGTTCCGCTGGCGTGGAAAACCGGCACCAGCTACGGCTATCGCGACGCCTGGGCGGTTGGCGTTAACGCCCGCTATCTTATCGGTATCTGGACCGGGCGGCCTGACGGTACGCCGGTGGTCGGGCAGTTTGGCTTCGCCAGCGCGGTACCGCTGCTAAATCAGGTCAACAATATGCTGCTGGCGCGGCCGACGGCGGGGCGCGATGGGCTGCCTGCCGATCCGCGCCCGCCGTCGGTGAGGGCGGCAACCATCTGCTGGCCCGGCGGGCAGAACCTGCCGCCGGGAGACGCCAACTGCCGCCGTCGGCTGGCTACCTGGCTGCTCGACGATAGCCAGCCGCCGACGCTGCTGTTGCCGGGTCAGGAAGGCGTGCGCGGCATTCGTTTTCCGGTATGGGTAGATAAGCACGGGCTGCGGGTCGCGGCCGACTGTCCGGGCGCGGTGGAGAAAAACGTCGACGTCTGGCCGCTGCCGCTGGAGCCGTGGCTGCCGGCGAACGAGCGCCGTCGGGCAAGGCTCGGCCCGGCATCGGCGGAGTGTCCGCCGCCGCCAGGCGCAGATGCCGCGCCGCTGGTGCTTTCCGGCATTCGCGATGGCGCGGTCATTAAGCGTTTGCCCGGCGCGGCGCGGGTGGTGGTGCCGCTGCAGACTACCGGCGGCGAAGGGCGACGCTGGTGGTTTCTCAACGGCGAACCGCTGGAGGCGGCGGGGGCCGGCGCGAGCCTGACCCTGGAGCGGCTGGATAGCTATCAGCTGGTGGTTATGGATGAGGCGGGGCAGGTTGCGGCGGCGAATTTCACTCTGCAATAAAGTCGGGGCGGCAAGGCCCTGCTTTTTGTGTTGCTAAAGCTCGTCTTATTTTAACAAAATGTTACCTTCATCCATAGGCAGCGCCTGAGTTGCTCATTATAATGCGCGCCAGGCCATACGATCGTATGCCCAACAACATAAAATTTTATTAGAGGTAATCATGGCTATTGAACGTACTTTTTCCATCATTAAACCAAACGCGGTGGCAAAAAACGTTATTGGCGGCATCTTTTCTCGCTTCGAAGCTGCAGGGTTCAAAATCGTCGGCACCAAAATGCTGCACCTGACCGTTGAGCAGGCTCGCGGTTTCTACGCCGAGCACGAAGGTCGCCCGTTCTTTGACGGTCTGGTTGAGTTTATGACTTCCGGCCCGATCGTCGTATCCGTTCTGGAAAGCGAAAATGCCGTGCAGCGTCACCGTGACCTGCTGGGCGCAACTAACCCGGACAACGCGCTGGCCGGCACCCTGCGTGCTGACTACGCTGACAGCTTCACCGAGAACGGCACCCACGGTTCCGACTCCGTTGAATCTGCTGCCCGCGAAATCGCGTTCTTCTTCGCCGAAGGCGAAGTTTGCCCGCGCACCCGTTAATCTCCTGCGTCTTTCACGCCACCGCTTTGTTGGCTTCATTCGCGCACCCCGGTCACATAGCTATCTATGCTCCCGGGGATTTGCGAACTTGCCGCCTCGCCGTGACGTGAAATACTTTGGAAATTCAGATCCTCAGCTTTTCGACAATCGAAAAGCCATAGAGGATTAAGTACGCAGCAACAGATTTTTTCATCATTGCCGCGTGCAAACGTGGTATTGATACACCAGACTTTGTACAATGCAGCGCCCCTGGACGAGCACTCGTTCATTGGGGCGCTTCTTTTTTTCAACCCTCCTGGGGCCATAACGTGTAACAACGAGGCCGGAATAGATTATGTCTGAACATATTGTCACGCCTGATAACGCCGCTCTGACGGTGCCGAACAAAGATGCCAAAATTAACCTGCTGGATCTGAACCGTCAGCAGCTGCGCGAGTTTTTCAAAAACATGGGCGAAAAGCCCTTCCGCGCCGATCAGGTGATGAAATGGATGTATCACTACTGCAGCGATGACTTTGATGATATGACCGATATCAACAAAGTTCTGCGCGGCAAGCTGAAGGAAGTCGCGGAAATTCGCGCGCCGGAAGTCGTCGAGGAGCAGCGCTCCAGCGATGGCACGATAAAATGGGCGATTGCCGTCGGCGATCAGCGCGTTGAAACGGTATATATCCCGGAGGACGATCGCGCGACTCTGTGCGTCTCCTCTCAGGTTGGCTGTGCGTTAGAGTGTAAATTCTGTTCGACGGCGCAGCAGGGCTTTAACCGCAACCTGCGGGTATCAGAAATTATCGGCCAGGTTTGGCGCGCGGCGAAAATCGTCGGCGCGGCAAAAATTACCGGCCAGCGTCCTATCACCAACGTGGTCATGATGGGGATGGGCGAGCCGCTGCTGAACCTGACCAACGTCGTGCCGGCGATGGAAATTATGCTCGACGACTTTGGTTTTGGTCTCTCCAAGCGTCGCGTAACGCTCTCCACTTCCGGCGTTGTCCCGGCGCTGGATAAGCTCGGCGATATGATAGACGTCGCGCTTGCCATCTCTCTGCACGCGCCGAACGATACGATCCGCGATGAGATCGTGCCGATCAACAAAAAGTACAACATCGAGACCTTCCTGAACTCGGTGCGCGGCTATATTTCCAAGTCCAACGCCAACCAGGGCCGGGTGACGATCGAATACGTGATGCTCGATCACGTCAACGACGGCACCGAGCATGCGCACGAGCTGGCGGAGCTGCTGAAGGATACGCCGTGCAAGATCAACCTGATCCCCTGGAACCCGTTCCCGGGCGCGCCGTATGGCCGTAGCTCCAACAGCCGCATCGACCGTTTCTCCAAGGTGCTGATGGATTATGGCTTCACCACCATCGTGCGTAAAACGCGCGGCGACGATATCGATGCCGCCTGCGGACAGCTTGCCGGTGACGTTATCGACCGTACCAAACGTACGCTGCGCAAGCGTATGCAGGGCGAAACGATTGATGTGAAAGCGATCTGATAAATGTGCGGCGCGCAATATTTCACGCGCGCTGCATAATTATGTTGAACCGGTGGGCGAAATAGGCTGATTCGGCCAATAATTACGGTGCGTTTTTGTCGACTTTGAGGCAGTATGTAGCGGCACAACAACCGCTTAGAATTCAATATTGATAAGTATCTGTGATAGTTCGCCATACGGACTTATACTATTTGTCTGACGTTTAGCAGATGTTTCGCGGCGCGGGTTTTACCGGCGCTGAACTTTAAATTTCACGTACCAGTAGTTGTCGAATGAATACTGAAGCCACTCAAGATCATCAAGAAGCAAACACTACGGGCACGCGTCTGCGCAATGCCCGCGAACAACTCGGGCTCAGCCAGCAAGCGGTGGCTGAGCGCTTATGCCTGAAGGTTTCCACGGTTCGTGATATCGAAGACGACAAGGCGCCAGCCGACCTCGCTTCAACCTTCCTGCGCGGCTACATCCGCTCCTATGCGCGTCTCGTGCATATTCCGGAAGAAGAACTGCTGCCGATGATGGCAAAACAGGCACCTATCCGCGCGGCGAAAGTTGCGCCGATGCAGAGCTTCTCTCTGGGCAAATGCCGTAAAAAGCGCGACGGCTGGCTGATGAGCTTCACCTGGCTGGTGCTGTTTGTGGTGATTGGCCTGAGCGGCGCCTGGTGGTGGCAAGACCATAAGGCGCAGCAGGAAGAGATTACCACAATGGCCGACCAGTCAACCGCTGAGCTGAATGCGGGCGACAGCGGCAGCCAGAACATTCCTTTAGATAACGGTGCCGATAACACGGCGCCGGACGGCGCCAACAGCGTGGCGAACAGCGCGCCTGTAGATACCTCTACCGCGCCGGCTCCGGCCCCAGCGGCGTCCGTACCGACTGCGGCGAATAATAACGCCGTCGTTGCTCCGTCTCAGGCGCAGGTCGATACCGCGGCAGGCGCTGCGGCCCCGGCCTCTCCGCTGCCAACCGATCAGGCGAACGTGACCGCAGCCGCTGCGGCTCAGGATCTGGTCCTGAACTTCTCTGCCGACTGCTGGCTGGAAGTCAGCGATGCAACCGGTAAGAAGCTGTTCAGCGGTTTGCAACGCAAAGGCGGTAACCTGAATTTAAGCGGCCAGGCACCTTATAAGCTGAAAATCGGTGCGCCGGCTGCGGTACAGATTCAGTATCTGGGTAAACCAGTCGATTTGAGTCGTTTTATCAGAACTAACCAGGTTGCGCGTCTGACCCTTAATGCCGAAACATCACCGGCGCAGTAACAGACGGGTAACGCGGGAGATTTTTCATGCATAACCAGGCTCCGATTCAACGTAGAAAATCGAAACGAATTTACGTTGGGAATGTGCCGATTGGCGATGGCGCCCCCATCGCCGTCCAGTCGATGACCAATACGCGCACCACCGATGTGGCCGCGACCGTAAATCAAATCAAAGCACTAGAGCGCGTTGGCGCGGACATCGTCCGCGTCTCCGTTCCGACGATGGATGCGGCGGAAGCGTTCAGGCTTATCAAACAGCAGGTCAACGTACCGCTGGTCGCCGATATTCACTTTGACTACCGTATCGCCCTGAAAGTGGCGGAGTACGGGGTGGATTGTCTGCGTATTAACCCGGGAAACATCGGCAACGAAGAGCGTATTCGCATGGTTGTTGACTGCGCCCGTGATAAAAATATTCCTATCCGTATCGGCGTTAACGCCGGTTCGCTGGAAAAAGATCTGCAGGAAAAGTACGGCGAGCCTACGCCGCAGGCGCTGCTGGAATCAGCCATGCGCCACGTCGATCATCTCGATCGTCTGAACTTCGATCAGTTCAAGGTCAGCGTAAAGGCGTCGGATGTTTTCCTCGCGGTGGAATCCTATCGCCTGCTGGCGAAGCAGATCGATCAGCCCCTGCATCTTGGGATCACCGAAGCCGGCGGCGCCCGTAGCGGCGCGGTAAAATCGGCGATCGGCCTCGGCCTGCTGCTTAACGAAGGGATCGGCGATACGCTGCGCATTTCGCTGGCGGCGGATCCGCTTGAAGAGATCAAGGTTGGCTTCGATATCCTGAAGTCTCTGCGCATTCGCGCTCGCGGGATTAACTTTATCGCCTGTCCAACCTGCTCGCGTCAGGAGTTTGACGTGATCGGGACCGTCAACGCGCTGGAGCAGCGGCTGGAAGATATCATTACCCCGATGGATATTTCGATCATCGGCTGCGTGGTGAATGGCCCAGGCGAAGCGCTGGTTTCGACGCTCGGCGTCACCGGCGGCAATAAGAAGAGCGGCCTGTATGAAGACGGCGTGCGTAGAGACCGGCTGGATAACGACGATATGATCGATCAGCTGGAAGCGCGTATCCGTGCGAAAGCCTCGATGCTTGATGAAGCGCGCCGTATTGACGTCCAGCAGGTTGAAGAGAAATAATCCGGGGCAGCGTAAGACTTCCCGTGTATGATTGGACCCGCGGGCGCAACGCGCCGGGGTTCATTTTTGTATATATATAAAGAGAATAAACGTGGCAAAGAACATTCAAGCCATCCGTGGCATGAACGATTATCTGCCGGGCGAGACCGCTCTCTGGCAGCGCATTGAAGGCTCACTGAAACAGGTGCTCGGTAGCTACGGTTACAGCGAAATTCGGTTGCCGATTGTAGAGCAGACCCCGTTATTCAAACGCGCGATCGGCGAAGTGACCGACGTGGTTGAAAAAGAGATGTATACCTTTGAGGACCGCAATGGCGATAGCCTGACGCTGCGTCCGGAAGGGACTGCGGGCTGCGTACGTGCCGGCATCGAGCATGGTCTTCTGTACAATCAAGAACAGCGTCTGTGGTACGTCGGTCCGATGTTCCGCCATGAGCGTCCGCAGAAGGGCCGCTATCGCCAGTTCCATCAGATGGGGGTTGAGGTCTTTGGTCTGCAGGGGCCGGATATCGACGCCGAGCTGATTATGCTGACCGCCCGCTGGTGGCGCGAGCTGGGGATCTCTGAGCACGTTGCGCTGGAGCTGAACTCCATCGGTTCGCTGGAAGCGCGCGCCAGCTATCGCGATGCGCTGGTCGCCTATCTTGAGCAGTTTAAAGATAAGCTCGACGAAGACTGCAAACGCCGCATGTACACTAACCCGCTGCGCGTTCTGGACTCTAAGAACCCGGAAGTGCAGGCGTTGCTGAACGATGCGCCGGCGCTGGGCGACTACCTGGATGAAGAGTCCAAACAGCACTTTGCCGGCCTGTGCGCGCTGTTAGACGCCGCGGGCATCGCCTATACCGTTAACCAGCGTCTGGTGCGCGGGCTTGATTACTATAACCGCACCGTGTTTGAGTGGGTAACCACCAGCCTCGGCTCGCAGGGTACCGTCTGTGCCGGCGGCCGCTATGACGGTCTGGTCGAACAGCTGGGCGGGCGCGCAACGCCGGGAGTCGGCTTTGCGATGGGGCTGGAACGTCTTGTTTTACTGGTCCAGGCCGTTAATCCGGAATTTAAAGCCGATCCTGTTGTCGATATATACCTGGTAGCCTCCGGAACCGATACCCAGTCCGCAGCAATGCGTCTGGCTGAGCGGGTTCGCGATGAGCTGCCCGGCGTTAAGCTGATGACCAACCACGGCGGCGGCAACTTTAAGAAACAGTTTGGCCGTGCTGATAAATGGGGCGCTCGCATAGCTCTTGTGGTCGGTGAATCAGAAATTGCTGACGGAAACGTGGTAGTGAAGGATTTACGCTCAGGTGAGCAAACTACCGTAACGCAGGATAGCGTTGCCGCGCATTTGCGCACACTTCTGGGTTAATCTCCCGGGAATCATTAGTCAGGAGAAGGACTGCGTGGAAACGTATAACAACGAAAACGATCAGGTCGATGCGCTGAAGCGCTTCTTTGCCGAAAATGGCAAAGCGCTGGCCGTTGGGGTGATTTTAGGGATTGGGGCGCTGGTTGGCTGGCGCTACTGGAATTCTCATCAGCAGGATACGGCCAGAGACTCCTCTTTAGCCTATGAGAATGCTATTTCCGCGCTTAAATCGGATAAGCCCGAAGCGCTGACTTCGGCGCAAAAGTTCGCCGCTGATAGCAAAAATGCCTACGGTGCGTTTGCCTCCCTGGAGCTGGCGCAGCGCTTTGTTGATAAAAACGATCTGCAGAACGCTGAAAAGCAGCTCCAGCAGGGATTAGCCGCCGCGCCGGATGATAATCTGAAGTCGGTTATCAATATGCGTCTTGCTCGCGTGCAGCTGCAGCTGAAAAATCCTGATGCGGCGCTGAAAACCCTTGAGGGGATTAAAGGCGAAGGCTGGACCGCGATTGTTGCCGATCTCCGCGGTGAGATTCTGCTGGATAAAGGCGACAAGCAGGGCGCTCGCGCGGCGTGGGAAGCGGGCGTGAAAAGCGATGCTTCACCGGCGCTCAGCGAAATGATGCGTATGAAAATAAATAATTTGTCCATCTGAGAGGGACTCGATGCAATTGCGTAAATTACTTTTGCCAGGGCTGCTTTCCGTTACCTTATTAAGCGGTTGTTCGTTGTTTAACAGCGAAGAAGATGTGGTGAAAATGTCGCCACTGCCGACGGTGGAAAATCAGTTTACGCCGTCCACGTCCTGGAGCACCTCTGTTGGCGATGGTATCGGCGAATTTTACTCTAACCTCCATCCTGCCTTTGCCGATGGCGTCGTGTACGCGGCCGACCGTAAAGGCACCGTTAAAGCGCTGGGCGCTGACGACGGGAAAGAGGTTTGGTCGGTGAACCTGGCCGAGAAAGACGGCTGGTTCTCCCGCACGCCTGCGCTGCTCTCCGGCGGCGTCACCGTCTCCGGCGGTCACGTCTATATCGGCAGTGAAAAAGCGCAGCTGTTTGCCCTGAATACCAGCGACGGTACCGTGGCATGGCAGACCCGCGTGGCGGGTGAAGCGATTTCTCGTCCGGTGGTCAGCGACGGCATGGTGCTGGTGCACACCAGCAACGGCCAGCTGCAGGCGCTGAACGAAGCCGACGGCGCGGTGAAGTGGACCGTCAACCTGGATATGCCGGCGCTTTCTCTGCGCGGTGAATCCGCACCGGCGACCGCTTACGGCGCGGCCATCGTTGGCGGCGATAACGGTCGCGTTAGCGCGGTACTGATGCAGCAGGGTCAGATCATCTGGCAGCAGCGCATCTCTCAGGCCACTGGCCCGACTGAAATCGATCGCCTGAACGACGTTGATACTACTCCGGTTATCGTCAACGGCGTGGTGTATACGCTGGCTTACAACGGCAACCTGACCGCGCTGGATCTGCGCAGCGGCCAGATCATGTGGAAACGCGAGCTTGGCTCGGTGAACGACTTTATCGTCGACGGCAATCGTATCTATCTGGTCGATCAGAACGATCGCCTGCTGGCGCTGACCACCGAAGGTGGCGTAACGCTGTGGACGCAAAGCGATTTACTGCATCGTCTGCTGACCGCTCCGGTGTTGTATAATGGTAATCTGGTCGTCGGCGATAGCGAAGGCTATATGCACTGGGTGAACCCGGAAGATGGGCACTTTGTCGCTCAGCAGAAGGTCGACAGCTCCGGCTTCCGTACTGACCCGATCGTGGCTGACGGTCGCCTGCTTATCCAGGCAACGGACGGTACGCTGTACTCGATTACGCGTTAAGTTGCGCGGTAGTCAGGATTGAGAAACGGCCCCTGGTATACAGGGGCCGTTTTCCTGTTTTTAAAAGCGTCTTGAAAAACGACGCTGCATAGTGATTTGTATGAGGCATTTAACATGATACCTGTGGTCGCGCTTGTCGGGCGCCCTAACGTTGGAAAATCCACGCTCTTCAACCGCCTGACCCGCACTCGTGATGCGCTGGTCGCGGATTTTCCGGGGCTGACTCGTGACCGTAAGTACGGTCGTGCTGAAGTAGAAGGACGTGAATTTATCTGTATTGATACCGGCGGTATCGATGGCACGGAAGACGGCGTTGAAACACGCATGGCTGAACAATCGCTGCTGGCGATTGAAGAAGCGGACGTGGTGCTGTTTATGGTTGATGCGCGCGCCGGCCTGATGCCTGCAGATACGGCGATCGCCAAGCACCTCCGCTCTCGTGAGAAGCCAACCTTCCTGGTGGCGAACAAAACTGACGGCATCGATGCCGACCAGGCCATTGCCGACTTCTGGACGCTGGGCCTCGGTGACATCCACCCGATCGCCGCCTCGCACGGTCGCGGCGTGACCAGCCTGCTGGAGCACGTGCTGTTGCCGTGGGCGGAAGAGATCGATCCGTCGGAAGAAGTCGATGAAGACGCGGCATACTGGGCGCAGTTTGAAGCTGAGCAGAACGGCGAAGCGCCGGAAGAGCCGGAGGATGACTTTAATCCCCAGGACCTGCCGATTAAGCTGGCTATCGTTGGTCGTCCAAACGTCGGTAAGTCAACGCTGACTAACCGTATTCTCGGTGAAGATCGCGTCGTGGTCTACGACATGCCGGGCACCACCCGCGACAGCATTTACATTCCGATGCAGCGCGATGAGCGCGAATACGTGCTGATTGATACCGCGGGCGTACGTAAGCGCGGTAAAATTACCGATGTTGTAGAAAAGTTCTCGGTTATCAAAACGCTGCAGGCGATCGAAGACGCCAACGTGGTGCTGCTGGTTATCGATGCGCGGGAAGGTATTTCCGATCAGGATCTCTCCCTGCTGGGCTTTATCCTCAACAGCGGCCGCTCGCTGGTGATCGTCGTCAACAAGTGGGACGGCCTGAGCCAGGAAGTCAGAGAGCAGGTGAAAGAGACCCTCGATTTCCGTCTGGGCTTTATCGATTTCGCCCGCGTACACTTTATCTCTGCCCTGCACGGCAGCGGCGTCGGCAACCTGTTTGAATCGGTACGCGAAGCCTATGATAGCGCCACCCGTCGCGTGAGCACGGCGATGCTGACCCGCATTATGACCATGGCAGCGGAAGACCATCAGCCGCCGCTGGTACGCGGCCGTCGCGTGAAGCTGAAATATGCCCACGCCGGTGGTTATAACCCGCCGATCGTGGTGATCCACGGCAACCAGGTTAAAGACCTGCCGGACTCCTACAAACGCTATCTGATGAACTACTTCCGCAAATCGCTGGAAGTTATGGGTACGCCGATCCGTATCCAGTTCAAAGAGGGCGAGAACCCGTTTGCCAACAAACGCAATACCCTGACGCCGAACCAGATGCGTAAGCGTAAGCGCTTGATTAAGCACATCAAGAAAGGAAAGTAAGAGATAAACCCGCCGCTGGCGGGTTTTTTTATTGCCGCAGAGCGCAGCATTCACCGCGCAATCTACCCGGCGTTCCGCCATAATTCCCTTATTATTTCAGCGGATTATTTTGTGCTAACGGGAGTGGGGAACGATGCAGGCAGGATTTATTGGGCTGGGCGCGGTGGTGGAGACGGCCTGGCTGCCGGCGTTGAAAAATCTGGCGATACCGCTAGCGGCGTGCTGGGGTTTTGATAGCAATCCTCAACGGATGCCTGAGGGCGTCAGCCGCTGTGACTCGCTGGCCGCGCTGCTGGCAAAGCCGCTGGACATCCTGTTTATTACCACCGCCTCATTGCAGCATCTTCCGGTTCTGGAAGCTGCGCTCGCCTCATCCTGCCCGCGAATTGTGGTGGAAAAACCGATCGTCGCCACTCTGCAACAGATTACGCGCCTGCGCTCGCTGCTGCGTGCGCCAGAAAACGCCCGTCGGGTGCTGGCGCTGGACCACTGGATGGCGCGTGACGGAGCGCTGAAGCTGGCGCTGGGCCAGCTGGATGCCCGCTGGCAGTCGGGGAGTGGGGCGCAGGGCGACCGTCCGCTGCTCTTCGCGCCGCAGGATATTGCGCGTATTGACGGTTTTCTCCAGGAGCCCAGCGGGTTTGACGAACGGGGCGACCCGGTAGCGCTGAATTTTGCGACCGGCAGGCCGGATACGCGCCAGCTGCGCCATCCCGACGGCGTGATCCTTGATATTGGAACCCATGTGCTGGCGATGCTGCGGGAAACGATCCGCTACTGCGGCGGCGACGACCGAATTCACCTTGCGGTACGGCAGGTGAAAGATCGCCTGGGCCAGGCGATTGCGCCCTGCGATACGCATACCGCGGAAGGGGAGGCGCATCTGCAGGGGGAGCTGAGCGGAGTCCCGCTCAATATCTGGCTCAATAAGTATGCCGGCCCGGCGGGAGGGCAGAAGGGCATGCGGATAGCGCTGCGCGACGGACGGATTATCAACCTCGATCGCCGCGAGAATAGCGAAGTGGTTGAGCTCGTTGCCGGCGAGCAGGTGCTGCGCTGGCGACGGACCGGGGCGATCTACGAGCACTGCCTGGGGGAACACATTCTCGGGGAGGGCAGCCTGTTCGCGCGCGCCCCCGATGAAGTCGCCAGACTGACCCGGCGGCGCATCGACGAAGTGGCTCTGCTGCTGCAGCTTCAACAGCAGATACGCGGGCCGCACTGAAAGAGTATCGTGGTAAGCTGAGCTGACCCAAATATCGTAAGGAATGACTATGCAACCTGATTGCCCTCTCTGCCACGCACCGCTGGAGGTGCAGGCCGGCAGCGCGCGCTGCGCGCACTGCGAAAAAGAGTTTACTCTGCAGGCCCGCTGCCCGGATTGCCACCGGCCGCTGGAGGTATTAAAAGCCTGCGGGGCGATCGACTATTTTTGCCAGCACGGGCACGGGTTGATTTCGAAGAAGCGCGTTGAGTTCGCGCTGCCTGACCAGGCGTAGCTATTTTTTCTTCGCGCGCGCTTTTTTGACGGGAGTGATAGTTTTCACTTCGCTTTCGACCCAGCCGTCATTTAAGCGGGTAGTCAGCAGATCGCCCGCCTTCACCTGTTTTGTTTGCTTCAGGACGCTTCCGTCGCTGGCGGAGGTGACGCTATAGCCGCGGGCGAGGGTCGCCAGCGGGCTGACGGCTTCCAGATGTGTCACCGTATTGCCGAAACGCTCGCGCTGTTCGCTTAAGCGCGCGCGGATGCTCTCGGCGAGACGATACTCCAGCTGCTGGATATGCGACTGGCTGCGATGAATACGCGGCTGCGGATTGTGCGCGTTCAGGCGCTGCAGGGCGCGCTGCTGGCGCTGATCGGCGCGCTTCATCTGCGTATCAAGGGCCAGACGCATCCGCTGGCGCAGCCGCTCAAGCGCCGTCTGCTGACGCACTAAGCGCAGCTGCGGATGCTGCTGCTGCAGGCGGTGGAAAAGCTGGGTAAACCGGCGATGGCGGTTAGCGAGGAAATAGTCCATCGCCATTTCCAGACGCTGCTGCCCGGACTGCAGCTGGCGCAGCAGCTCCTGCTGGTTGCGGCTGACGATCTCGGCCGCCGCAGAGGGCGTAGGTGCCCGCAGGTCGGCGACAAAATCGGCAATCGTCACGTCGGTTTCATGGCCGACGGCGCTAACGACCGGAATGCGGCTGGCAAAAATCGCCCGCACCACCCGCTCATCGTTAAAGCTCCACAAATCTTCCAGCGAACCGCCGCCGCGGCCGACGATCAGCACGTCGCACTCCTGGCGCTGGTTGGCTAACGCTATGGCGCGTACGATTTGCCCCGGCGCGTCGTCACCCTGAACCGCCGTCGGATAAATGATCACCGGCAGAGAGGGATCGCGGCGTTTGAGGACCTGCAAAATATCGTGCAGCGCGGCGCCGGTTTTAGAGGTAATCACCCCCAAGCAGTGGGCCGGGGAGGGGAGCGCCTGCTTGTGCTGCTGGTCGAACAGACCTTCTGCCGCAAGCTGCGCTTTCAGCTGTTCGTACTTCTGCTGCAGCAGCCCTTCACCGGCGGGCTGCATGCTTTCGACGATGATCTGATAGTCGCCGCGCGGCTCATACAGCGTGATATTGGCGCGCACCAGCACCTGCTGCCCGTGCTGCGGGCGGAAGGTAACGCGGCGGTTGCTGTTGCGGAACATCGCACAGCGCACCTGGGCGTTATCGTCTTTTAAGGTGAAGTACCAGTGGCCGGAAGAGGGCTGGCTGAAATTAGAGATCTCGCCGCTGATCCAGACCTGGCCCATTTCCTGTTCCAGCAGCAGGCGAACCGTCTGGTTTAGGCGGCTGACCGTAAAAATTGCGGGGGATTGAGATGGCAACATGTGAGCAAGATCAAACTTTAAATCAGCAGGTTAATCAGTCGATAGTAACCTGCTGGGAGGCGATCGCAAGTATTATTTGCAAAAAAGGGTAGATGCAATCGGTTACGCTCTGTATAATGCCACGGCAATATTTATCCACCCTGGTCGAGATATTGCCCATGCTACGTATCGCTAAAGAAGCTCTGACGTTTGACGACGTTCTCCTCGTTCCCGCTCATTCTACCGTTCTGCCGAATACCGCCGATCTCAGCACTCAGCTGACGAAAACAATTCGTCTGAATATTCCAATGCTCTCTGCGGCCATGGATACCGTGACGGAAGCGCGTCTGGCAATTGCCCTCGCACAGGAAGGCGGCATCGGCTTTATTCATAAAAACATGTCCATTGAGCGCCAGGCGGAAGAAGTTCGCCGCGTGAAGAAGCATGAATCCGGCGTGGTTTCTGACCCGCAGACCGTACTGCCAACCACCACTCTTCGCGAAGTGAAAGAGCTGACCGCGCGCAACGGTTTTGCCGGTTATCCGGTTGTCACCGAAGATAACGAACTGGTCGGGATTATCACCGGTCGTGACGTGCGTTTCGTCACCGACATGAACCAGGCCGTTAGCGTTTATATGACGCCGAAAGAGCGCCTGGTTACCGTGCGTGAAGGCGAAAGCCGCGAAGTCGTGTTTGCTAAAATGCACGAGAAGCGCGTTGAGAAAGCGCTGGTTGTGGATGAGAGCTTCCACCTGATCGGTATGATTACCGTTAAAGATTTCCAGAAAGCGGAACGTAAACCGAACGCCTGTAAAGATGAGCACGGTCGTCTGCGCGTAGGCGCGGCGGTTGGCGCCGGTGCCGGTAACGAAGAGCGCGTTGATGCGCTGGTTGCCGCAGGCGTTGACGTTCTGCTGATCGACTCCTCCCACGGCCATTCTGAAGGCGTTCTGCAGCGTATTCGCGAAACGCGGGCAAAATATCCGAACCTGCAAATCATCGGCGGCAACGTGGCGACCGGCGCCGGCGCGCGTGCGCTGGCTGAAGCTGGCGTGAGCGCGGTGAAGGTCGGGATCGGTCCTGGCTCTATCTGTACCACGCGTATCGTCACCGGCGTAGGTGTTCCGCAGATTACCGCCGTTTCCGACGCGGTCGAAGCGCTGGAAGGCACCGGTATCCCGGTTATCGCCGATGGCGGCATCCGCTTCTCCGGCGATATCGCGAAGGCGATTGCCGCGGGCGCTGCTGCGGTAATGGTGGGCTCGATGCTGGCGGGTACCGAAGAGTCCCCGGGCGAGATTGAGCTTTACCAGGGCCGTTCATACAAATCCTATCGCGGTATGGGCTCCCTGGGCGCGATGTCCAAAGGTTCCTCCGACCGCTACTTCCAGAGCGATAACGCGGCTGACAAACTGGTACCGGAAGGTATCGAAGGCCGCGTAGCCTATAAAGGCCGCCTGAAAGAGATCATTCACCAGCAGATGGGCGGCCTGCGTTCCTGTATGGGTCTGACCGGCTGTGGTACCATCGATACCCTGCGTACCAAAGCGGAATTCGTGCGTATCAGCGGTGCAGGCATCCAGGAAAGCCACGTTCACGACGTGACGATCACCAAGGAATCCCCGAACTACCGCATGGGCTCCTGATTTTCATCGCCCGGCCATGCGCCGGGCGATTTTATTTAATTGCTACTGCTCTGGAATAAACGTCAATGACGGACAACATTCATAAACATCGCATTCTTATCCTCGACTTCGGTTCTCAGTACACTCAGCTGGTTGCGCGTCGCGTACGTGAATTAGGCGTTTACTGCGAACTGTGGGCCTGGGACGTGACTGAAGCTCAGATCCGTGAATTCAACCCAAGCGGCATCATTCTTTCCGGCGGCCCGGAAAGCACCACTGAAAATAACAGCCCGCGCGCGCCGGAATACGTTTTCGAAGCCGGCGTGCCGGTCTTTGGCGTGTGCTACGGCATGCAGACCATGGCAATGCAGCTCGGTGGCCACGTTGAGGCTTCCAGCGAGCGTGAGTTCGGCTACGCGCAGGTTGAAGTACAAACCGACAGCGCGCTGATCCGCGGCATTGAAGATTCCCTGAGCGCCGACGGCAAAGCGCTGCTCGACGTCTGGATGAGCCACGGCGATAAAGTTACCGCCATCCCGTCTGACTTCGTGACCGTTGCCAGCACCGAGACCTGCCCGTTCGCCATTATGGCTAACGAAGAAAAACGCTTCTACGGCGTGCAGTTCCACCCGGAAGTGACCCACACCCGCCAGGGCCTGCGTATGCTGGAGCGCTTCGTGCGCGATATCTGCCAGTGTGAAGCGCTGTGGACGCCGGCTAAGATTATTGATGATGCCATTGAGCGTATTCGTCAGCAGGTTGGCGACGACAAAGTGATCCTCGGCCTGTCCGGTGGCGTCGACTCTTCCGTTACCGCCATGCTGCTGCATCGGGCGATCGGCAAAAACCTGACCTGCGTGTTCGTTGATAACGGCCTGCTGCGCCTGAACGAAGCCGAGCAGGTGATGGATATGTTCGGCGACCGCTTTGGCCTGAACATTGTTCACGTTGCCGCGGAAGATCGTTTCCTCGGCGCGCTGGCCGGTGAGAACGACCCGGAAGCGAAACGTAAAATTATCGGCCGCGTATTCGTTGAGTTATTCGACGAAGAAGCGCTGAAGCTGGAAGACGTTAAGTGGCTGGCGCAGGGGACTATCTACCCTGACGTGATCGAATCGGCGGCTTCTGCTACCGGTAAAGCGCACGTTATCAAATCTCACCACAACGTCGGCGGCCTGCCGAAAGAGATGAAGATGGGCCTCGTTGAACCGCTGAAAGAGCTGTTCAAAGACGAAGTGCGTAAAATCGGCCTCGAGCTGGGCCTGCCGTACGACATGCTGTACCGTCACCCCTTCCCGGGTCCGGGCCTCGGCGTACGCGTGCTGGGCGAAGTGAAGAAAGAGTACTGCGACCTGCTGCGTCGCGCGGACGCTATCTTCATCGAAGAGCTGCATAAAGCCGACCTGTATAACAAGGTCAGCCAGGCGTTTACCGTGTTCCTGCCGGTTCGTTCCGTCGGCGTGATGGGCGATGGCCGCAAATACGACTGGGTTGTTTCCCTGCGTGCGGTAGAAACCATCGACTTTATGACCGCTCACTGGGCGCACCTGCCGTACGACTTCCTCGGCCGCGTGTCCAACCGCATCATCAACGAAGTGAACGGTATCTCCCGCGTGGTGTATGACATCAGCGGTAAGCCGCCGGCAACGATCGAGTGGGAATGATTTAGCCTCCGGCGCACCGGCGCCGAAGCCTATGCCATCCCTTTTAAGCCCGCGTAACTGCGGGCTTTTTTCATTTTTGGCTTAGCCCGCGGTTTGCGCGCGCGCGTAGCGGGCCGGGGGGATGCCGACATATCTGGCAAAGGCCACGCTGAAGCTGCTTGCCGACCCGTAACCTACTCGTACCGCTACCTGCTCGATTCCGGTCTCCCGATCCCGCAATAGCTGCTTCGCCAGCGCCATGCGCCATGCCAGCAGATATTCCATCGGCGGCAGGCCGACGATGCGGCTGAATCTGGCAAAGAAGGCCGAGCGGGACAGGGCGGCTTTGGTGGCCAGTTCAGCAACTGTCCAGGGGTGATCGGGTTGGGTATGCATACAACGAAGCGCGGCCGCGAGACGCTCGTCGCCCAGGCCGCGTCCCAGACCGGGGGCGGACGTGGTCTCCGTCCCGGATCGCAATACCTCGATCAACAGTACCTCGAGAAGCCGCTCCAGCACGAGCTCTTTTGCCGCCCGCCGTTCACGGGTTTCCTCATCGATCAGCTGTATCAGCGTGGTGAGTCGGGGGCGATCGCGTACCACAACCACTTCCGGTAGCAGCGAGACCAGCAGCGCCGCATCCGACGCGGCGAAGCTGCAATGGCCGATGAGCATGCGCAGATCGGCAGGCCCCTCCTGGCGTCCAACGCGAAAATGCCCCTCGTTGATCCGTACGGGCAAGGTGAAGGGCATATCGTCCGGCGCATTGAGGCTGTCGTTGACCAGATCCTGCATGGCCGGGGCGAGGATAAAGTCGCCCGTATGGAGGACGAATCGTTGATGCCCGTCGAAGGTTACGCGGCAGCTGCCCTCAAGGATCACGCAATATAAGGGCTCGCCTGTCGCCTCACGATGAATTCGCCACGAGCCGGCACACTCCACCAGTTTGGAAAAACGGGCGGCAGGCTGTAGCAGCGTAACGATCTGGGCAAGAGGATCTGGAGTCATGATCGAGACTATCTCTAAAGTAATGGCGACTGTAAGCTATATTACGTCCAACTTTTGGCCACTACTATAAGAGCGTTAACCTTTAGTGGAGATGCTTATGCCTACGATATTGATTACCGGTTGTTCATCCGGCTTCGGTCTGGAAACCGCGAAGCTGTTTGTTGAAAAAGGTTGGGATGTGATTGCCACAATGAGGACGCCTCGCGAGGGGGTGTTGCCGGTTTCCGATCGGCTGCGCCTGCTTGCGCTCGATGTTACCGATCCGACAAGTATCGCGCAGGCGCTGGCAATTGCGGGCCCAATCGACGTTCTGGTCAACAACGCCGGTTTCGGGGCGCCAGCGCCGGTTGAGCTTACGGCGTCGGAAACCGTCCACGCCCTGTTTCAGACCAATACGCTTGGAACCCTGGCGATGGTGCAGGCGGTCGTGCCGCAAATGCGCCAGCGCCGGGCCGGCGTGGTCATCAATGTCACCTCTACTGTCACGCTCAAACCATTGCCGATCGTCGGGATTTATCGGGCAAGCAAGGCGGCCGTAAACGCCTTCACCGAATCGCTGGCGGTGGAAATGGCACCCTTCGGCGTCCGCGTGCATATCGTTTTGCCCGGCCGTTCGCCGGAAACCCGCTTCGGTGATAACGCCCGCCCGCACGTGCGCGGCATGGAGGAGCCGGACTATGCCCCGATGCTGCAGCAATTTATAAAAAGGGTACAGGAAGACCCGGGTCCGGTGACCCATCCTTCCGATGTGGCAGAAGCGGTCTGGCGGGCGGCGACCGACCCCTCTGCGCCGTTACGTATTCCCGCAGGCGCCGATGCCGAGCTGTGGATGAATGAGGCCGGCCGCCAGGCGGAATCGCGCGCTTTTCAACCATGAGGGCAGTGCCGCTTTCCTGCCGCGCTGACCCTCAGGCGAAAAGCATTCCGCTCCGGCTACGACGGATAATTTCGGCGAAATATCGATAAGCCCGCATGCTGACTATTCCGGCGGCGAGGAGGTTACCGGGATGCGGAGGGCCACGTCGCCAGCGCGTGCTCGACCAACGCGTCAAGCATCTGCCTGCTGGCCCCGGCTTTGGCCTGCACGGCCATCCCTTGAGATAGCGTCATGACGAAGGAAGCCAGGGTGGCGCAGTCCGCCGATGGCGGTAAATCGCCTTCCCGGCGCGCCCGCTCCAGGCGTTCATTCAGCGCCTGCTGGGTTGCGCTGCGGCGGCGAATAAGCTCGCGGCGAATGGGCTCCGCATCATCGGAGCAGGCCAGCGCGCCGTTGATCCCCAGGCAGCCCGGATGGGCGGCGCTTGCCGTCTGGACGCTGGCAGACTCTCGCAGGATCCGCGCAACGACCTCGCGGGACGTCGGTTCGTTTAGCGCATCGCGCATAAAGCCCATGTACGTGGCGTCGTAAAGATCGAGAGCTCTGAGGAAGATTTTTTCCTTGTTGCCGAATGCCGAATAGAGGCCGGGGCGGGCTACGCCGGTGGCTTGCGTGAGATCTTCAAGGGAGGCCCCTTCGTATCCTTTCTGCCAGAAAACAGAGAGCGCCGCCTCCAGCGCCTCATTTTCGTTGAACTGTCTGTGACGTCCCATTTTCATTCCCCCAATTTCAATACCGGTCAGTATAAATCGCTTGACACCTTATCGGCAAATACAATACCGTTCGATATTATATCGATTGGTATTGTATTTAAGGAGTGCCATTATGATGAATTCCAATGCTCCGCTCCACGATAAGGTCGCGCTGGTGACCGGCGGGGCGCGAGGTCTCGGCCTGGAGATCTCCCGGCAGCTTGCTGCGCTTGGCGCCCACGTTATTATTGGCGCCCGCGATGAGCGCAAAGCCCGACAGGTGGCGAACGAGCTGCGTGGCCAAGGCGGCAAAGTATCGGCGCTCAGGCTCGACGTTACCCGCGAAGCGGATCGACAGGCGGCCTGCGCGGAGATCGACAGGGCTTATGGCAGGCTCGATATTCTGATTAACAACGCCGGTATTCTGCTGGACAGTCCCGACGGCGGCACGCCGGCGACCCGCCCGCCGAGCGAGGCGCCAGCGGACGCGGTGCGTGACACATTTGAGGCGAACTTCTTCGCTCCCGTTTTCCTGACGCAGGCTCTGCTGCCGCTGCTGAGACGCTCGACGGCGGGACGCGTCGTCAACGTATCGAGCATCCGTGGGTCGCTTGCCCATTTATCCGATCCGCATTCGCCGGTCTATCCGATTCGCGCGCTGGGGTACGACACGTCCAAAGCCGCGCTCAACGCCTTCACCATCCTGATTGCGGAAGAGCTGCGCGGGACACCAATCAAAATTAACGCCGTTCATCCCGGCTGGCTGCAAACCAGCATGGGCGGCGAACGGGCGGACATGAGCGTCGCAAGCGGCGCTCGTACCGTCATCCGCTATGCCTGCATCGGGGAAGAGGGGCCAACGGGCGGCTTTTTCTTCCAGGACCAGCGGCTGCCGTGGTGAGGCGGAATTTCCCTTTCAACCCAACCTACTGAGGAATTTGCAATGAATAAAAAACTCGCAGGAAAAGTCGCGCTCATCACCGGCGGTTCGCGCGGTCTCGGCGCGGCGATCGCTGACGTTCTGGCCGATCAGGGGGCGGATATCGCCATCACCTACGTTGCTTCCGCCGACAAGGCGCATGCCGTCGTGGAAAAACTCATCGCGAAAGGCGTACGCGCCGTTGCTATCAGGGCCGATCAGGGGGAGCCGTCCGCCGCGGAACCGTTGGTGCGCGAAGTCGTGGAGAAGCTTGGTCAACTCGATATTCTCGTCAATAACGCGGCCGTCGCGTGGCAGGGGAAAACGATCGATGCCCCCGATATTGACAACGCGGCGATGGATCGACAGTGGGTTATTAATACGATGGGCGTCATCGCCAACATCCGTGCGGCGGTGCGGGTTCTGCCGCACGGCGGGCGGATTATTTCGGTCGGCTCCGGCCTTGGCACGCGCATAGGTTTCCCCGGCACCACCGATTATGCCGCCAGTAAAGCGGCGATCGTGGGCTACAGCAAGGGCGCGGCGCGCGATCTGGGGGCGCGTAATATCACCGTCAACGTGGTGCAGGCGGGCATCATGGACACCGACATGGCGGCCGGCGCGCGGGATAACCTGCCGCCGGTGGTGATGGCATCTCACGCTATTCAGCGCTACGCGACCGTTGAGGAGGTCGCCGCGACGATTGCTTTCCTGGCCGGGCCGGATGCCGGTTTCATCACCGGCTCGGTGATTGACGTCAACGGTGGCTTCACGGCCTGATTCAGACGCGGTCGCTAACCGTCTCCGGCGGGAACTGACGCTGGTGCAGCGCAATCGCCAGCGCCAGCGCGGCCACGACCAGCGCGAGCAGCGCAGAAACCGCTAAGCTCCCCTCAATGCCCAGCCGATAGTTAAGCCAGGCGTAGGCAAACGGCGATGCGGCCGCCAGCAGCTGGGCGGGGATCAGCAAAATCCCGGTGCGCCGGGCGTAATCCTGCGCGGCAAACAGCTGCAGCGGCAGCGTGGCTTTGAATACCGTGGTTAAGCCATTAATGGCGCCATATCCCAGCACAAACCCGGCGGCGGCCCACGCTAAACAGGGGCCGCTCAGGCCGAGCGCAAAGCACAGCGGCATCAGAAAGGTCGTTAGCAGCGTCAGCCTGAGCGGCGTTAATGCGGAACCGGAAGCCACCTCCAGAAAACGAGCGCCGGTTTGCCCGACTCCCCACAGCATCCCTGTCGCCACGGGCAGGCCGTAGCTGGCGATAAATTCCGGCAGGTGAGTTGAGGTTCCGTTAGAGACAAAGGTCACCAGCGCGATCAGCGCCGCATACAGCAGACCAGCGCGTCGATCGTGACCTGATGTCGGTCGGCGCGCTTTACGCCGTGGCGTCAGCGGGAGCCGGGTATTCGGCATTGTCCACAGCAGCAGCGCGCTGAGCATGCCGAACAGCGCGTAGACCTGCAGCGCGTGTCGCCAGCCGATCGTCGTCAGCAGGGAGGCGCCAAGCGGCCAGAAAACGGCGGAGGCTAACCCGCCCGCCAGCGTCACCCGCGAGAGAGTCACTCTTGAGCGCTGTCCGTAAAGGTTGACCAGCACGGCGAACAGCGCGTCATACAGCGCCAGGCGCATACCGACGCCGGTCAGCAGCCAGGCGCTAAACCAGACTGGCAGAGTATGCGCATTCGCCATAGTTAAACATCCGCCGGCGATTATCAGCGTGCCGGAGACCACCACGCGCTGGCCGCCGATGCGGGTCAGCAGGCGGGCAACAAAGGGCGAGACCATCGCCATCATCAGCATCGCAAGGGTCAGGCCGAGATAGATTTGCGCCGCAGACCAGCCGGTATCCTGCGCGATGGCCCGGGCAAAGGTGCCGGGCATATAAAATGAAATGCCCCAGTTGATAAGCTGGTTGCATCCGGCAGCAAAGGTGAGCAGGGCGGGAGCGGAGTGCGATTTTTCGGTAACTTTCATGGTCTTCTGTTCAGTTATAAGGTTGTCGGCAGCATAACCCGCAGGCTATTGTGCAGGCAGACCCGTCCGTTTATGGCCCTTATAAGAGAAACTTTGCGATGATGACGCTGAATTTGGGAAACCTGGCGACCTTCCGGCTGGTGGTGCAGAGAGGGAGCTTTTCCGCCGCCGCCGACGTGCTGGGGCTGTCGCAACCCGCCGTCAGTCTGCAGGTGCGCCAGCTGGAGCAGTTCCTCCAGACCCGGCTGCTTGAGCGTACCGGGCGAGGCGTGAAGGCGACGGCGGCCGGCCTGACGCTGCTGGCCCACGGCGAACATATCGAGCAGGCGGTCAGCGCGGCGCTGCAGTCCGTCGGCGAGTTTAGTCATGAGATCAGCGGCGCGATTGCCCTCGGCACCGGGGCGACGGCCTGTATTCATCTTTTACCGCCGATACTGCAGCAGCTGCGCGAGAGCCACCCGCTGTTGACGGTGGGCGTGACCACCGGAAATACGCTCGATATCGTGCGGGCGGTGGAAGAAAACCGGCTCGACCTTGGGCTGGTGACGCTGCCGGCAAACGGGCGTTGCCTGGCGGTGACCCCGGTTCTCGATGAGGAGTTTGTGTTTATTTTTGCCAGCGAGGGCCAGGCGCTGCCGCCGCGGCTGACGCCTGACGTTCTGCAAGCCCTGCCGCTGATAGCCTTTGAGGCGGGAAGCGGTACCCGGGCGCTGATTGACGACTGGTTTGATGCCGCAGGCCTGACGATTGCGCCGGTGATGCAGCTCGGGAGCATCGAGGCGATCAAGCGCATGGTACGCGCGGGGCTGGGCTACAGCATTGTGCCGCGCATGGCGGTGGAGCACACGGAGGATCGTCGCGGGCTAAGCGTTCACTCGCTGACGCCGTACCTGCAGCGCCGGCTGGGCGTGGTGATGCGTCAGGATAAAATCCTTAGTAAAGGGATCGCCGAAATGCTGCGCCTGCTGCGGCACCCTGGAGACTGATCGGGCATCGGATACGGATACGGCGAGCGCCTTGTTACAGCCAGGCTATTCTCGGGTCGGCGTGACAACCGGGGCGGTGGATTGCTGCGACTCTTTTTTGTCCTGATGATGGTACCAGGCGCCGATAGAGGAGTAGACGAAACGTCCAAAGAAAAAGATAAAGCTGATAAGCAGTACGATACGGGTCATGCGACGGTTAAATCGATGTCGTTTACGCATACTGGGTGCCTGACTCACAAAAGGTTCCTTGAAGTATACCCATAACATGGGCGATAGGCGTATTAAGGCACAGGAAAGGTGCGGGGTCAATTGAAGAGGATGTAAAAATGCCTCCGACGAAGTATTACTTAATGTTATATAACATAATCGTTGCATTTACATGGTTTCTTTTTCCAGCGGCCTGCGGCAAAAAAATAAGCATTATTAATATTAGCTAAATGATTTTTTGATTTATATCAACTGTCTGTTTTCGTTGGTAACTAGAATCTCCAGCCAGTTCCGCGTCGTTATTCCTTACGCGGTTGAGATGGTTGGGTTGGATGCCTGCCTGAATATACCCTGCTGGAGTTTGGGTTATCCGTAGAGCATCTATGAGCATAATTAATCTGTACAGACAATATCGGGACAAATGGTGGGCGCTGCCGCTGGTGTTACCCACTCTTTTACTCCCCCTGACGCGATGGACAAACTCCTACGCTGAACTAAACGGTAATGAAGTTTCTCTTTACTATTTACCGCTGGCGCTGGTATTAAGCCTGATGCTGTTTTTTGGCTGGGACGCGCTGCCGGGCATTATCATCGGGCTGTGGTGCACGGTGGCCCGCGATATGGCTCCGGAAGAGGCGATTGGCGTTATCTTCCACTTTCTGATCCCGGTGGTGCTGTGCTGGGGCGGGTACCGCATTTTTGTTCCGCGCAGGCAGCAGATCTCTCACGGTAACGTCGGCCTGATGCCGCAGAGGCTGTTCTGGCAAATGCTGCTGCCGTCGGCAATATTCCTCGTGCTCTCCCAGTTTGCCGAGTACCTTGGCCTTCATCCTCGCGCCACGGGCCTGATTGGCATCGACCCCTTTAGTTTACGATCGCTAATCACTTTTCAGGCGCTGATGGTCGGGTGTTTAACCGGCGTACCGCTGTGCTATTTCCTGCTGCGCATTATTCGTAATCCATTACATATACGCGGATTTATTTCGCAAATTCGCCTGCAAATGGACCCTAAAATAAAGCTGCTTGAGTTTTTTTTATGGGCAATAACGTTGTTAATGTTATTGGTACTATTATTAATACCCTTGAGTAGTACCAGTACGATATTTAGCACAAATTATACATTATCATTACTTATGCCGGTGATGCTGTGGGGCGCAATGCGCTTTGGCTATCGCTTTATCGCTCTGGTCTGGACGCCGGTATTAATTCTTATTATCCACTTTCATTATCGCTATTTGCCGTTCTCGATTGGCTACAATAATCAGCTGGCTATCACCTCGTCCAGCTACCTGGTGTTCTCGTTTATTATCGCCTATATGGCCATGCTGGCGACGCAGCAGCGCCTGATCCACGCGCGGGTACGGCGAATGGCATTTCTCGACCCGGTGGTACATATGCCTAATTTACGCGCGCTAAGCCGGGCCCTCGAAAACTCATCGAGGTCGGTGCTGTGCTTTTTGCGCATCCCGGAGCTGGAGCTGCTGGGGCGGCACTATGGGGTGATGCTGCGTATTCAGTACAAGCAAAATCTGGCAGAACATCTTAGCGCCTTGCTTCAGCCGAATGAGGCCGTTCACCATCTCTCGGGGCACGACCTGGTTATCCGCATGAACTGCGACGATCATCAGGCGCGAATTGAGGCGCTGGATAAGCACCTGAAGCAGTTTCGCTTTGTCTGGGACGGGATGCCGCTGCAGCCCGCGGTGGGCCTGAGCTACTGCAGCGTACGATCTCCGGTGAAGCATCTGTATTTGCTATTAGGTGAGCTGAATACCATTGCCGATATGTCGCTAACCAGCGGCCACCCGGAAAATATGCAGCGGCGGGGCGCAACCCACGTCCAGCATGGGCTAAAAGATAAAGTGGCGATGATGAACCTGATCCTGCAGGCGCTGGAGCTGGACCGCTTCCGCCTGATGGCGCAGCCGATAGTCGGGATCCGCGGCGATAGCTACCATGAAGTGCTGTTGAGAATGGTGGGAGAGAATGGCGAAATCATCAGTCCGGACAGCTTCCTCCCGGTAGCCCACGAGTTTGGCCTCGCTTCGCGGATCGATCTTTGGGTGCTGGAAAATACGCTCTCCTTTATGAACCAGCATCGGCACGTCCTCCCGGGAATGCGGCTGGCGGTGAATTTGTCGCCGGTGTCGGTAAGCCGCAGCCAGTTCCCTGAAGAGGTGGAGCAGCGGCTGGCGCGCTACGGGGTTGAGCCCTGGCAGCTGATATTCGAGCTGACCGAAAATCACTCGTTAACCAACCCGCAGCAGGCGCGACAAACGCTGGCACATTTACAGGCGCTGGGATGCCGAGTGGCGATCGATGATTTTGGCACCGGCTATGCCAGCTACGCGCGCCTGAAAAGCCTGAACGTCGACCTGCTGAAAATCGACGGCAGCTTTATTCGTAACCTGGTCACCAGCAGCCTCGATTATCAGGTGGTGGCGTCTATTTGCCATCTGGCGCGGATGAAGAATATGCAGGTCGTGGCGGAGTATGTCGAAACGGCGGAGATTCGTCAGGCGGTGATATCGCTGGGTATCGACTATATGCAGGGGTATGAGATTGGCGAGCCCGTGCCGCTGGAGACGCTGGCTAACGTGGCCGCACCGGCGACGGCTTGACTGCTGAAAAGTGGCCGGACGCGGAGCGCCCGGCCAGCCTGCTAGCTATCAGGCTCTTCTTCGGCAATTTTCAGCAGCCAGTCAGGCACGCCTTCCCAGTACTGCTGCTCTTTTTCCAGATCGAGCAGCACCAGCGCATTTTGGCTAAACCAGTCGTGCGGAAACACCAGCGTCCAGTGGTTGGCTTCGGTCTTCAAGGTCAGCGTCGGCGGCGTTGTCGTCGCCTGGCGCTGGTTGTTCAGCAGAATGCCGAGGCGCAAGAGCTGAATTAACGGCAGGAACTGCTTTTTCTTAAACAGCGTAAAGCGCGGCAAATCATCGAGCTTGATAGCCTTGCGGTGATAGCGCACCAGCGTGGCCATCAGCATCTGCTGCTCCTGATTGAAGCCGGGCAAATCGCTGTTCTGCAGGATATACGCCGAGTGGCGATGCATACCGCTGTGGTTAATATTCAGCCCCACTTCGTGCAGCATCACCGCCCATTTTAGCAGCGCCGACAGGTTCGGGTTGTCGAGCTTGGGGTTCTGATCCTGCCACTGCTCAAAGATGTGGGTGGTGGTTTCCAGCACCCGACGCGCCTGTTCGCGGTCGATATTGTACTGGTTTGCCAGGCTTTGCGCGGTGCGGCTGCGGATATCCTGATGGCGGAAGCGCCCCTCCATCTCGTACAGCACGCCTTCGCGCAGCGCCCCGTCCGACAGGCGCAGCTCTTTGATGGCCAGCGCATCGAACACGCCGCACAGAATAGCCAGCCCCGGCGCAAATACCGCCTTGCGCTCTTCAGAGAGGCCCGGCAGGCTCAGCGAGTCGAAGTTTTTATATTTCAGCAGCTCAGCGACCAGCATTTCAAGGCGTTCAGGCGTGATAAAGCCGTCCTTCTCGCCCATAGCGATCAGCACTTCCTGAGCGGCCTTAATGGTCCCGGAAGCGCCCAGCGCCACGGTCCAGCCCTGGATGCGGAACTGCCATGCCAGCGTTTCCAGCTTTTGCACCGCCGACAGGCGCGCGCGCTGGAAATTCTCTTTGTTGATGATGCCGCCCGGGAAGTAAATCTGCGAGAAGCTGACGCAGCCCATTCTGCGGCTTTCGACCAGACGCGGTTCGAAATCCTCGCCGATGACCAGCTCGGTTGAACCGCCGCCGATATCAATGACCAGCTTGCGGCCGCGCTCGGGCTGAGTATGTTCGACGCCCATAAAAATCAGGCGCGCCTCTTCATTACCGGAGATTATCTCTATCGGATAGGGGATAACCTGCTCCGCGCGCTTGAGAAACTCAGCCGCGTTTGTCGCCTGGCGTAGCGTATGCGTCCCGACGATGCAGACGCTGGCGGGCGCAAAGCCCTGCAGGCGTTCGGCAAACAGCGACAGGCAGCTAAGCCCGCGCGCAATCGCCTCTTCGCTGAGCACGGAGTTTTCATCCAGACCATCGGCCAGATGAACCCGCTGTTTAAGGCGACCGATGATCTGCATTGCCCCGTCGACGACACGGGCGATCACCATATGAAAACTGTTTGAACCAAGGTCGACCGCAGCAAACTCCTGGGGCCGAGGGGCTTTTTCGTTTATAGGCATAGGTTAATCGGGCTGTTCGAGTGATTTGAGATAGTCATAGATCGCCATCTGAGCGCGAACTTTACGGCGGTTGCCGCGCGGCACGTAGCTATTACTCAGTTCTTTATCAAGATAGCGTGCTTTCACCGTGTCGTTGAACAAGATGTCAAAAATATCCAGCACCCGCTGTTTCAGACGCGGGTCCAGCAGCGGCGCGGCGACTTCGATGCGGTAGTCAATATTGCGCGTCATCCAGTCAGCGGAAGAGAGCCAGACCTGCTTATCGCCGCCGTTTTCAAAGACATAGACGCGGTCGTGCTCAAGGAAGCGGTCAACGATGCTGGTGACGCGAATATTGTCGCTAATCCCCTCAAGCCCTGGGATCAGGGAGCACATCCCGCGGATTAGCAGGTTAACGGGAACGCCGGAGCTTGAGGCCGCATAGAGGCGGTCAACCAGGCCCTTATCGACCAGGTTGTTCAGCTTAAGGGTGATCCCGGAGGGCTGGCCGTTCTGGGCGTTAGCAATTTCCCGATCGATCATCTCATACAGCAGGCGACGCGAGTTCTGCGGCGAAACCAGCAGGTAGTCAAAGCTAACCGGACGATATGGGTTTTCGATAAAGTTGAACACGCGACGGACTTCATTGGTAATACGCGCATCCGCGGTGATCAGGGAGTAATCGGTATACAGACGCGCGGTTTTTTCGTTGAAGTTACCGGTACCGATATGGGCGTAGCGGACAACCTCGTCGCCCTCTTTACGTGAAATCAGGAACAGCTTGGCGTGGATCTTCAGCCCCGGGGCGGAAAAGATAACGTGCACGCCGGCTTCAGTCAGGCGTTTCGCCCAATGAATGTTGGCCTCTTCGTCAAAGCGCGCCTGCAGCTCGACCACCACGGTGACTTTTTTACCGTTGTGGGCGGCGTGAATCATGGAATCGATAATCCGCGAGTCTTTGGCGACGCGGTAAATATTGATTTTGATCGCCAGCACGCTGGGGTCGAAGGAGGCCTGACGCAGCAGTTCCAGCACGTGCTCAAAGGTGTGGTACGGGTAGTAGAGCAGCACGTCGCGTTCGCGAATAGCGTCGAACCCGTTGCGGAACTTATCAAACCAGGTGTGGCGCAGACGCGGCAGCGGTTTGTTGACCAGGTTAGCTTTGCCGACGTTCGGGAAGCCGATAAAGTCTTTAAAGTTGTGGTAGCGGCCGCCCGGCAGCATTGAGTCATAGCGCGAAATCGAGAACATTGCCCGCAGCATTTCGACCATCGCGTCCGGCATATCGCGCTGGTAAACGAAGCGTACTGGTTCGGCGGTGAGACGCTGCTTCAGGCTGGAGGACATCAGCTCCATCAGGCTCGATTCCATCTCGTGCACCAGATCGTACTCGGCGTCGCGGGTCATCTTCATCGAATAGGCGTTCAGCGTATCGTAATCGAAGAAGCCTTTAAAAATATCATCCAGGCAGTAGCGCAGAATGTTATCAAGCAGGATCATCGGCTTACGGCGGCGCGGGGCTTCCGGCGGCAGGTTAACAAAGCGCGGAACCTTATCTGACGGAATTTCCAGCAGGGCGTAGTTAACGGTTTCGCCGCGAATGATTTCCACCGCCAGATAGGTGTAATCATCTTTCAAAAACTGGATCAGGTCCGTTTCGCGGTTAATCAAAATAGGGGTAATGTGCTGGCGCAGGTACTGTTTAAAGTAGTTGCGCAGCCAGGACTGCTGATTGACCGACAGCTGGCGTTCGTTGATCAGGAAGATCTGATTACGCGCCATCTCCAGCAGCAGCTCGTTATACAGGCTGTCAAACTCCTGGTCGGCCTTCAGGACCCGGGCCTGAATTTTACCTAACAGGTGGCGAGAATGGGCGGTACTGCCTTGCTCTTCACTGATGATGATGCGGCGCTTGAGTTCAGCGAAGCGCACTTTATAAAATTCATCGAGGTTGTTGGAGTAAATTCCCAAAAAGCGCATGCGCTCAATCAGTGGGTTGCTTTTATCCGCCGCTTCCTGAAGTACGCGTTCGTTAAAGGACAACCAGCTGAGTTCTTTCTCGATGTATAGCTTTTCCTGGCCCATTACAACTCACACTCCGGTTGATTGATGTTGCATTTTCATTATGGCGAGCTTTGCCATTGAATGTCCAACTATGTCAAAGAAGTATGACAGTTTTCTTTCAACGCGCTGCGAAGAAAAGGCGGTCGCTTTCCTTTGCTCATTCTGTGTGCAAAATGCGGTAATTCAGCCGATCGCTGTCGCGCGTCAGGCGCCAAAACGCGTCTGCGGCTGAAGGTCCTGGCGCAGATAAACAATGGCAGCAGGGACAAAAAAAACGCCTCTGACGGATGCGAGAGGCGTTATCGATTACTCTTCTGCCGCGTATCCTTGCGGCGGCAGAGGCGCATCGTCAAGCCAGGCCTGACCCCTCTCCATGCGCAGACGACCGTCGACAAACCAGCTGACGACGAGCGGGTAAATGGCGTGTTCCTGAGCCTGCACGCGGGCGGTAACGTCATCTTCGCTATCGCCGGCGAAAACCGGAACTTTGGCCTGCAGAATGACCGGCCCGCCGTCCAGCTCATCGGTGACGAAATGCACCGAGGTTCCGTGCTCCTCATCGCCGTTTTCCAGCACCTGGCGATGGGTATACAGCCCGGGATATTTAGGCAGCAGGGAGGGGTGGATATTCAGCAGCCGCCCCTGATAGTGGGCGACAAACGCCGGGCTCAGAATCCGCATGTAGCCCGCCAGTACCACCAGATCCGGCGCGTAGGCGTCGATCTCGTGCATCAGCTCGCGATCGAACGCTTCGCGGTTGGCGAACTGGCTGGCGGTGAGCGCGTGGGTCGGGATACCGGCCTCACGTGCGCGTTCAAGGCCGAAGGCATCGGCCTTGTTGCTGAATACCGCTCGCAGGGTGCCGCCGATCTGTTTCCGCGCGCAGGCGTCAATAATTGCCTGCAGATTACTGCCGCTACCGGAAATCAGCACCACGATATTTTTCATTCAATGACCACACGCTGTTCGGAATCAGAGGCTTTGATATAGCCTATTTTCCACGCGTTTTCACCTTTTTCGTTCAGCAGAGCGATGGCGTTATCGGCGGCTTCTGGCGGCAGCGCGATAACCATCCCGACGCCGCAGTTGAAGGTCCGATACATTTCGTGGCTGCTGACGTTGCCGGCAGTTTGCAGCCATTTGAAGACTTCCGGCCACTGCCAGGAGGACTCGTCGATCACCGCCTGGGTGTTATCTGGCAGAACGCGCGGGATATTTTCCCAGAAGCCGCCGCCGGTCAGGTGCGCAATGGCGTGAACTTCGACGTTAGCGATCAGATCCAGCACCGATTTGACGTAGATGCGGGTCGGCGCCAGCAGATGGTCGGCCAATGACGCACCGTTCAGGTCGGTGGTTTGCGGGTCGACGCCGCTGACTTCAATAATTTTACGCACCAGCGAGTAGCCGTTGGAGTGCGGGCCGCTGGAGGCCAGAGCGACCAGCACGTCGCCGTCGGCAACTTTGCTGCCGTCGATAATTTCTGATTTTTCTACAACCCCGACGCAAAAGCCCGCGACGTCATAATCATCGCCGTGGTACATGCCGGGCATTTCTGCCGTTTCGCCGCCAACCAGCGCGCAGCCTGACTGCAGACAGCCTTCGGCGATCCCGCTGATGACGCTGGCTGCCGTGTCGACGTCCAGTTTGCCGGTGGCATAGTAGTCGAGGAAGAAGAGCGGCTCGGCGCCCTGAACCACCAGGTCGTTTACGCACATGGCAACCAGGTCGATACCGATAGTGTCGTGACGCTTGAGGTCCATTGCCAGACGCAGCTTGGTGCCGACGCCGTCAGTGCCGGAGACCAGTACCGGCTCGCGGTATTTTTGCGGCAATGCGCACAGTGCGCCGAATCCGCCCAGTCCACCCATCACTTCCGGGCGGCGGGTTTTCTTCACCACACCCTTAATACGGTCGACGAGAGCGTTGCCTGCATCAATATCTACGCCGGCATCTTTATAGCTGAGAGAGGTTTTATCGGTCACTGCGAAGTCTCCACACATTTGCGGTAGCAAGAAAAATCGGCGCAATTCTAACAGGGATAGCAAACGTTTGCGAGCCTGCTTTGCAGTCGGCGTTAATCGGCGGCGAGATGGACAAATTTGATACTGTTCACGAAAATGAAACCGGGTACATTCTTGTGCTTGCCTCTGTGCGCCAGAATGACCATCATGCCACTGAAACCGGTTTCTCTTTTTGTTTAAGCGAGCCGAACGACGGTACTGAGGGGATTCAGGAGGGGGGTAAGGATGGTAATTGCCGCATTTGATATTGGTGGCACGGCGCTAAAAATGGGCATTATAGCCAGCACCGGCGAGCTGCTGGAGAAGGGCAAGCAGCCGATTCGCGACAGCGACGGCGAGCAAATTTTGCAGGCCATGCTGGCGTGGATTGCCGCGCACCCGGAGTGTGAAGGGGTGGCGATCAGCGCGCCCGGCTACGTTAATCCGCACACCGGCTATATCGAAATGGGCGGCGCTATCCGCAGATTCGATAATTTTGCTATCAAAACCTGGCTTGAACAACGTACCCGACTTCCCGTCGCCATTGAAAACGACGCTAACTGCGTCCTGCTGGCCGAGCGCTGGCAGGGCAAAGCCGCCAATATAAGTGATTTTCTGGTTCTGACGATTGGCACCGGAATCGGCGGGGCTATCTTCTGTAATGACCGGCTGGTGCACGGCGCGAGCTTTCGCGCCGGCGAATTTGGCTATATGCAGACCCAGCGCCCGGGCACCCGCGACGTTCGTCGCTACTCAATGAATGAGAACTGTACCCTGCGCGTCTTGCGCCAGCGCTACGCCGCGCATTTCGGCAAAACGCTGGAAGAGGTGACCGGGGAAGAGATATTCGATCGTTACGACAGGGGCGATGCGACCTGTCATCGGCTGGTGGCCGAATTCTTTAACGGCCTTGGCACCGGCCTTTATAACCTCGTTAACGTATTCGATCCGCAGACCATCCTCATCGGCGGCGGCATCGTGGAACGCCCGGGCTTTTTGCCGCTGCTGCGTGAACATCTGGCCTGGTTCGGCATTGCAGACTATATCGACACCGTCAGCCACGGCAACGACGCCGGGCTGATTGGCGCCGTTTACCATTTCAATCAGCAATTCCGGTCGCCGACTGGCGATCGCTCATAAGGAAGAGAACATGTCTGGATTTAAAGAAGGTTTTCTGTGGGGCGGCGCGGTCGCGGCGCATCAGCTGGAAGGGGGCTGGCAGGAGGGCGGCAAAGGCGCGAGCGTTGCCGACGTGATGACCGCTGGCGCCCACGGCGTGGCGCGTGAAATTACCGACGGCGTGCTGGCGGGTAAAAATTACCCGAACCATGAGGCGATTGATTTTTATCATCGCTATAAAGATGACATTCAGCTGTTTGCGGAAATGGGCTTCAAATGCTTTCGTACCTCTATTGCCTGGACGCGTATTTTCCCGCTGGGCGATGAGCTGGAGCCGAACGAAGCCGGGCTGCAGTTCTATGACGATCTGTTCGACGAGTGCCTGAAGCACGGGATTGAGCCGGTTATTACGCTCTCCCACTTTGAGATGCCTTACCACCTCGTGCGCGAATACGGCGGCTGGCGCAACCGTAAGCTGATTGATTTCTTCGTGCGCTTTGCGCAGGTGGTGTTTAAGCGCTATCAGCATAAGGTGAAGTACTGGATGACCTTTAACGAGATCAACAACCAGGCAAACTTCCATGAAGACTTTGCGCCGTTCACCAACTCGGGGCTGAAGTTCCTGCCGGGTGAGGATCGCGAGCCGGTGATGTATCAGGCCGCGCACTACGAGCTGGTTGCCAGCGCCCTGGCGGTGAAAGCCGCGCGGGAGATTAACCCGGCGCTGCAGGTCGGCTGCATGATTGCGATGTGCCCGATTTATCCGCTCTCCTGCGCGCCTGATGACATGATGATGGCGATGAACGCCATGCACCGCCGCTACTGGTTCACCGATGTTCACGTGCGCGGTAAGTACCCTCAGCATCTGCTTAACTACTTTGCGCGCCGCGGTTTTGCGCTGGATATCACCGACGAAGATCGCGTGGCGTTGAGCGAAGGCTGCGTCGACTATATTGGCTTCAGCTACTATATGTCGTTCGCCACCAAGGCCACCGAGGATAATCCGCGACTGGATTATGATGAGACGAAGAGCCTGGTCTCCAACCCGTACGTGCAAAAATCGGACTGGGGTTGGCAGATTGACCCGGTTGGGCTGCGCTACTCGCTGAACTGGTTCTGGGATCACTATCAGCTGCCGCTGTTTATTGTCGAAAACGGCTTTGGCGCAATCGACGTGCGCGAAGCTGACGGCACGGTAGACGACCAGTACCGCATCGACTATCTCTCCGCCCATATCGCGGAAATGAAAAAAGCGGTCGTTGAGGACGGCGTTGACCTGATGGGCTACACCCCGTGGGGCTGTATCGATCTGGTCTCCGCCGGAACCGGCGAGATGAAAAAGCGTTACGGTTTTATCTACGTCGATAAAGATAACGAAGGCAACGGGACCCTGGCCCGCAGCCGCAAGAAATCTTTTGCCTGGTATCAGCAGGTTATCGGCAGCAACGGCGAAACGCTTTAAACCGGCCTGAAGCCCCGTGAAACCCCGCCTGCGCGGGGTTTTTTTATTTTGATTTATACTGGCTCAGGCAGCGCAAAGCATTTTGGTTGATCCCGGTCAAACATATCGGCTATGGCGCAAATGGGAAAAAGCGGTATAATCCCGCGATTTTTTTTGTGGCTGCCCCTCAGAGGAGAAAGAGAATGAAGATTGTGGAAGTGAAACACCCACTCGTCAAACACAAGCTGGGCCTGATGCGTGAGCACGACATCAGCACCAAACGCTTCCGTGAACTCGCCTCAGAGGTTGGTAGCTTACTAACTTATGAAGCCACCGCCGACCTGGAGACCGAAAGGGTCACCATCGAAGGCTGGAATGGCCCGGTCGAAGTTGAGCAGATCAAAGGTAAGAAAATCACCGTCGTACCTATTCTGCGCGCCGGCCTCGGCATGATGGAAGGCGTTCTGGAACACGTTCCGAGCGCGCGCATCAGCGTCGTTGGGATCTACCGTAATGAAGAAACCCTTGAGCCGGTGCCTTACTTCCAGAAGCTGGTATCCAATATCGACGAACGTATGGCGCTGGTGGTTGACCCGATGCTGGCAACCGGCGGTTCGATGATCGCCACTATCGACCTGCTGAAAAAAGCGGGCTGCTCCAGCATCAAGGTGCTGGTTCTGGTTGCCGCTCCGGAAGGGATTGCCGCGCTGGAGAAAGCGCACCCGGACGTCGAGATGTACACCGCGTCCATTGACCAGGGCCTCAACGAGCACGGATATATTATTCCCGGCCTCGGCGATGCCGGCGATAAGATTTTTGGTACCAAGTAATTGAAGCATTAATAAGAAGCCGACTTTAAGAGTCGGCTTTTTTTTGAATCAAACACGCCAACAACAACTAATAAACGACACTCAGAGGAAAACACTATGACGCGCCGCGCAATCGGGGTGAGTGAAAGACCGCCGCTTTTACAGACAATCCCGCTAAGTTTGCAACATCTGTTCGCCATGTTTGGCGCTACGGTGTTGGTGCCAGTCCTGTTTCACATCAACCCGGCTACCGTTCTGCTGTTTAACGGTATCGGCACGCTGCTGTACCTGTTTATCTGTAAGGGCAAAATTCCGGCCTATCTGGGATCGAGCTTTGCGTTTATCTCCCCGGTTCTGCTGCTGCTCCCGCTGGGTTACGAGGTTGCGCTGGGCGGCTTTATTATGTGCGGCGTGCTGTTCTGCATCGTCTCCTTTATTGTTAAAAAGGCTGGCACCGGCTGGCTGGACGTGATGTTCCCGCCGGCGGCCATGGGGGCTATCGTCGCGGTTATCGGCCTTGAGCTGGCCGGCGTTGCGGCGAATATGGCCGGCCTGCTGCCCGCTGACGGGCAGTCTCCCGATAGCAAAACCATTATTATCTCGATGGTGACGCTGGCGGTGACTGTCTTCGGTTCGGTGCTGTTCCGCGGTTTCATGGCCATCATCCCGATTCTTATCGGCGTGCTGGTGGGCTACGCGCTCTCCTTCGTGATGGGCGTTGTCGACACCACTCCCATCGCCGAGGCGCACTGGTTTGCGCTGCCGACCTTCTACACGCCGCGCTTTGAGTGGTTTGCGATTTTCACCATCCTGCCCGCCGCGCTGGTGGTGATTGCCGAGCACGTGGGGCATCTGGTGGTGACGGCGAATATTGTTAAAAAGGATCTGATCCGCGATCCCGGCCTGCACCGCTCGATGTTTGCCAACGGCCTGTCGACGATGATCTCCGGCTTCTTCGGCTCGACGCCCAACACGACCTACGGTGAAAACATTGGCGTGATGGCGATTACCCGCGTCTACAGTACCTGGGTTATCGGCGGGGCGGCGATTATCGCCATTCTGCTCTCCTGCGTCGGCAAGCTGGCGGCAGCCATTCAGATCATCCCGCTGCCGGTAATGGGCGGCGTATCGCTGCTGCTGTACGGGGTGATCGGCGCCTCGGGTATCCGCGTGCTGATCGAATCCAAGGTCGATTACAACAAGGCGCAGAATTTGATTCTGACCTCGGTGATTTTGATCATTGGCGTCAGCGGCGCGAAGGTGCACATCGGCGCGGCGGAGCTGAAAGGCATGGCGCTGGCCACGATCGTTGGCGTCGCCCTGAGCCTGATCTTCAAATTAATTAGCGTCCTGCGTCCGGAAGAGGTGGTTCTGGACGCGGCTGATGCGGTTGATGAAGCCGAGGCAAAACGCTGATCCTCCAACCGGGTGGCGATCCCGCCCGGTTCTCTCACGGCAGACTTCGTGATAAACTCTCCGCGTTTTTCTGTCAGTCTATGATGAGGTCCATCTGAACGCACCGGCACAGCTCTCCTTGCCACTGTACCTTCCTGACGATGAAACTTTTGCGAGTTTTTGGCCGGGTGGTAATCCTTCTCTTCTTGCTGCCTTACAGAACGTTCTGCGGCAGGAGCATAGCGGGTACATCTACATCTGGTCGCGTGAAGGCGCGGGGCGCAGTCACCTGCTACATGCCGCCTGTGCGGAGCTTTCCCAGCGCGGCGATGCGGTGGGCTACGTTCCGCTGGATAAGCGTACGTGGTTTGTTCCGGAAGTGCTGGAGGGGATGGAGCAGCTTTCGCTGGTTTGTATCGATAATATCGAATGCGCGGCCGGCGATGAGCCGTGGGAGATGGCAATCTTCAATCTTTACAACCGGATCCTGGAATCGGGCAAAACCCGCCTGCTGATCACCGGCGATAGCCCTCCGCGTCAGCTCAATCTTGGCCTGGCGGATTTGGCATCGCGCCTCGACTGGGGACAAATCTATAAGCTGCAGCCGTTATCCGATGAAGACAAGCTGCAGGCGCTGCAGCTGCGCGCGCGGCTGCGCGGTTTTGAAATGCCGGAAGACGTCTGCCGGTTCCTGCTCAAGCGCCTGGATCGCGAAATGCGCTCGCTGTTTATGACGCTCGATCAGCTCGATCGCGCTTCTATTACCGCCCAACGCAAGCTGACCATTCCCTTCGTTAAAGAGATCCTCAAGCTCTAGCGAGCCGCGCGGGTTCCGCGCCATCATGACGATGGCGCATCTTGCTTAATTCACGATATCCAGCACCTGCTCCGGCGGTCGGCCGATCCGCGCCTCGCCGTGGCTGACGACGATAGGGCGTTCAATCAGCTTCGGATTGTCGACCATCGCCTGAATAAGCGCATCCTCGCTGAGCTGAGGGTCGGCAAGTTCTAATGACTTATACAGATCTTCCTTCTGGCGCATCAGCTCACGGGCGCTCACCATACCCAGCATTTTCAGCAGCTGGCGCAGCGTCGCCGCATCCGGCGGCGTCTCCAGATAGAGCACCACTTCAGGGTCGATACCGTTAGCCTTCAGCAGGCTCAGGGTGTCGCGGCTCTTGGAGCAGCGTGGGTTATGGTAAATTTTTACCGCGTCAGACATGAGGTCTCCTTACATTTTTTGATATGGGCGGAATCGTTCCTGCAGCTGGCGCAGCTGATCGATGCGCGCATCGTAGCGAGCCTGCTGCAGGCTGCCCAACTTCACCTGTGAACTGGCGCTGCTGAGCAGCGAAATAGCCTGCGTAAGCTGGCCGACCAGCGCCACTCCTTCCGCACGGGCCGCCAGCTCCTGATCGCGATTACCGAGGGCCGCTTCCGCCTGCGCCAGCAGGTCCCAGCCGTTGCCATCGTCTTTATTATTAAAGGTGTAACGGTTAAGGATATTCGCCGCGTCGGCCGGCTGTCCGCCCTGCAGGTAGGCGTTAGCGAGGTTCAGCTGCAGTACCGGGTTGGTGCGGATCTCGCGGGCGTTTTTCAGTCGGTTAATCGCATCGGCCGTTTTCTTCTGGCCAAGGTCAATATCGGTTGCCAGATCGAGATACCAGGCATTTTGCGGATCGGCGCTCAGCAGAGGTTGCAGGGTTTTACGCGCAAGATCGTAGTTATTGCTGCCCATCGCCAGCAGGGCGTGGCCGTACTGCGCGGCGTGCTGCTCGCGGATATTGCCTTTCGCCCAGGCATCGAGCAGGTCGCTGCCGAGCTTATTGTCCCCGGAGTTATACATCCCCAGCGTTCTGGCCTTGGCCATATAAAAATCGGCCGATGATTGCACCACTACCGGACGCATCTGATTCGCGCGGTTGCGGGCGTCGGACAGGCGGCTTTCCGGTAACGGGTGGGTGAGCAGCATTTCCGGCGGGCGGGTGGAGTAGCGCGACTGGTCGAGCAGCTTGCTCATAAACGCCGGCATCGCCTGCGGATCGAATCCGGAGCGCTGCAGCACCTGAATCCCGATGCGGTCAGCCTCTTCTTCATTCTGGCGGGTAAAGCTGATCAGCCCCTGCTGGGTGCCGGCCAGCGTGCCGGTGAGGGCCGCCATACCGGCCTGCGGGCTGGCCATCGCCAGCAGAATCGAGCCCAGCGCGCCAACCCAGGTCAGCGGGGCGTTGCGCCTTTGGTCTTCCATCGCGCGCGCGAGATGGCGCTGCGTGACGTGTGAAATTTCGTGCGCCATGACTGACGCCAGCTCACTCTCCGTATCCGAGTAGCGGAACAGGGCCGAGTGCAGCACAACGTTGCCGCCAAAGAAGGCGAAGGCGTTAATCTGGTCGTTATTGATCAGGTAGAAGTGGAAGGGGGTTCGCACCGAGTTGGCGTGCGAAACCAGGCGCATACCTAATCCGTTAATGTATTGCACCAGCAGCGGGTCGTTAATCAACGGAGCGCTGCCGCGCAGCTGGCGGACGTAGTAATCCCCCATCTGCATCTCCTGACCGATGGAAAGCGTGCTTCCTGCAGAGGTACCCATATCAGGCAGGGTATCTGCGGAGTCAGCAAAAGCAGGTAAAATCGAACCCAGCGTCAGCGACGCTATCACGGTTGCCACCAGCGTTTTCTTTAACTGCCTGAACATAACCTCTGTCCTGTTTATGTGGATGTGCCAGTTTGACCGGTAGGGCGGTGGAATGTTCCATTTCCGCTTGTCCTGCGAGTTTAGCTGTCGTTGACGCCGTTGAAAATATGATATTGCTGCGGGAAGTCATGTTTGTGGTTTTGCTAATAAAAAGCGAAGTCTTTTTTGTGACGTTTAGATACAATTCCTCGGGTTGTTGCAGTTTTGCGCTTCAGGGAAGGGTTTATGCTTGAGATGTTAATACAGTGGTACCGACGCCGGTTCAGCGATCCGGAGGCGATAGCGCTGCTGGTTATTTTGCTGGCTGGATTCGGCATTATGTTCTTTTTCAGCGGTCTGCTGGCGCCGTTACTGGTGGCTATCGTGCTGGCCTATCTGCTGGAGTGGCCGACCGTCAGGCTCGAGCGCGTGGGGCTATCGCGTACCTGGGCGACGTCGTTCGTTCTGATACTGTTTGTCGGTATTTTGCTGCTGATGGCCTTCGTGGTGATGCCCGTCGCCTGGCAGCAGGGGATCTATCTGATTCGCGATATGCCGGGCATGCTGAATAAGCTCTCCGATTTTGCCGCCACCGTGCCGCGCCGCTATCCGGCGCTGATGGATGCCGGGATTATCGACGCGATGGCTGACAATATGCGTAACCGCATGCTGACCGTCGGCGATTCGGTGGTGAAGTACTCCCTGGCCTCGCTGGTCGGTTTATTGACCCTGGCGGTCTATCTGGTGCTGGTACCGCTGATGGTTTTCTTCCTGCTGAAAGACAAAGAGCAGATGCTGAACGCCGTACGCCGCGTGCTGCCGCGTAACCGCGGGCTAGCAGGGCAGGTGTGGAAGGAGATGAATCAGCAAATCACCAACTACATTCGCGGTAAGGTGCTGGAGATGATCGTCGTCGGCGTGGCGACGTGGATCGGCTTTATCCTCTTTGGGCTCAACTATTCGCTGCTGCTGGCGGTGCTGGTCGGGTTCTCGGTGCTGATCCCCTACATCGGCGCCTTCGTGGTCACCATCCCGGTGGTGGGCGTGGCGCTGTTTCAGTTCGGCGCGGGCACCGAGTTCTGGAGCCTGTTTGCGGTATACCTGATTATTCAAGGGCTGGATGGCAACCTGCTGGTGCCGGTGCTGTTCTCCGAAGCGGTTAACCTGCATCCGCTGGTGATTATTCTGTCGGTGGTTATCTTTGGCGGGCTGTGGGGATTCTGGGGCGTATTCTTTGCCATCCCGCTGGCGACCTTAATCAAGGCGGTGGTGCACGCCTGGCCGGACGGACTGGTGGTAGAAGACGATAAGTAGCGCGACGGCTTGACGAACGAAAGTGCTAAAACGGACGCCGGGTCAGTGAAATGCCCCGGCGTCCCGCGTTCAATAAAACGTTAACCGTTTTCTTTCAGCCAGTTCAGCACCACGTCGTGGTGATTGCTGGTTTTGAAGTTATCAAACACGTGTTCAACTTTGCCATCTGTATCAATCAGGAAACTAATACGGTGAATACCGTCGTAGGTTTTCCCCATAAACGATTTTTCGCCCCAGATACCAAACTGCTCGCAGACCTGATGGTTTTCATCAGACAGCAGCGTGAAGTTCAGCAGCTCTTTTTCGGCGAAACGGGAGAGTTTTTCTGGTTTATCCGTACTGATGCCCAGTACCTCAACGCCCGCTTTCTTTAAGTCATCCATATTATCGCGCAGGCCGCAGGCCTGAACGGTACAGCCCGGGGTCATGGCTTTCGGGTAAAAATAAACCAGAACACGCTGTCCCTGGAAGTCGGTCAAATTTACTTCCTCGCCGTCCTGGTCTGGTAAGCTAAATTTCGGTGCAATATCACCGGCTTTCAGTGGATTCATTACTCAAACTCCATCCTGTTCATCATGCTGTGAATAATTAACGATGTTAATACTGCCTTGTGCGTTCAGTTCTGTACATAGGGCTTTGAACGCTTGTTCGATATTTGATGCATTTTGCGTAGCGGGACTGTGCGCCGATATCTGGATGAAGAGTTGGGCTGAATCGTCATCGCCGCCGATCTGGGTACGAGAAACCAGTTCGGCGATATTCATATTCCACGCGTCAAACAGGGCGGTGAAGCGCTCGATAATATGCGGCGAGTCCGGTACCTCAACCTGGACCCAGACGGTGTTTGGCATGGCCTGAGGCGGCCGAGCGGTTGTCCGTTTCATCACGATCAGCAGATCCAGCTCGGCACCTTTCAGCGGTAGGGTCGATTCAATCAGGTTAATCGCATTCCACGTACCAGAAAGCAGCATGATAAACGTAAATTCGTCACCGAGCATGGCCAGCCGGCTGTCTTCGATATTACAGCCGCAGCTGCTGACGTGGCGGGTGATCGTATTCACGATGCCGGGACGGTCAGCGCCCAAAGCGGTAATAACCAGATAGTGTTGTAATGAGGCGGTCAAACCTGTTCTTCCTTTAAAAAGGTGAGGTAACATTAGGAAAGCATAAAAAAAACCGGCATACAACATCCCTGAAGGCATCGGGTCTCTTGCTTTTATTACGGCACCAAACGTAACATTGAGAATCTTGTCGCACTTCTGCTCTGAGGATGGCCCATGTTCACGGGAAGTATTGTAGCGCTTGTCACGCCGATGGATGAAAACGGTAACGTCTGCCGGACAAGCCTGAAAAAACTGATTGATTACCATGTCGCCAGCGGAACCTCGGCGATCGTTTCGGTAGGGACTACCGGTGAGTCCGCGACGTTGAGCCATGAAGAGCATGGCGACGTTGTGATGATGACGCTTGAGCTGGCCGACGGGCGTATCCCGGTTATCGCGGGGACCGGTGCAAATGCAACCGCAGAGGCGATCAGCCTGACCCAGCGTTTCAACGACAGCGGAGTAGTTGGCTGCCTGACGGTAACCCCTTATTACAACCGCCCGACCCAGGAAGGCCTGTTCCAACACTTTAAAGCCATCGCAGAACACACCGACCTGCCGCAAATCCTGTATAATGTGCCGTCCCGTACCGGCTGCGATATGCTGCCGGAAACCGTCGGCCGCCTGGCGGAAGTAAAAAATATTATCGGTATTAAGGAAGCGACGGGGAACTTAAGTCGCGTTCATCAGATCAAAGAGCTGGTTTCAGACGACTTTATTCTGCTGAGCGGCGATGACGCGACCGGAATGGACTTTATGCAGCTGGGTGGTCATGGCGTGATTTCCGTCACCGCAAACGCTGCGGCGCGTGAAATGGCGGACATGTGCCGACTGGCTCTGGCGGGTCAATTTGCCGAAGCGCGGGCGATTAACCAGCGTCTGATGCCATTGCATACAAAATTATTTGTCGAACCCAACCCTATCCCCGTGAAATGGGCATGTAAGGCGTTGGGTCTTGTGGCGACCGATACGCTGCGCCTGCCGATGACGCCGATTACCGAAGAAGGTAAGAAGGCGGTAACCGCAGCGCTGAAGCATGCCGGTCTGCTGTAAAGTTTAGGGAGATTTGATGGCTTACTCAGTACAGAAGTCGCGCCTGGCGAAGGTTGCGGGTGTTTCATTGGTCCTGCTTCTCGCGGCCTGTAGTTCGGATTCGCGCTACAAGCGTCAGGTTAGCGGCGACGAGGTTTACCTGCAAGCTACGCCGCTCAGCGAGCTTCACGCGCCTGCGGGGATGATCCTGCCGGTTCAGGTTGGCGATTATAATATTCCGGTTGCGACCAGCGCCGGCGCGGTGGGTAAAGCTCTGGACATTCGTCCACCGGCCCAGCCTTTGGCCCTGGTAAACGGCGCACGCACTCAGTTTAATGGCGACACTTCGACGCTGATGGTGGAAAACAGCCGCAGCGGTTCGCTGTGGGCGCAGGTCACCAGCATCCTGCAGTCAAAAAACTACGTCATCACCAAACGTGACGATGCCAGCCAGACGCTGAACACCGACTGGGTGGAGTGGAGTCGCCTCGATGAAGACCAGCAGTACCGTGGTCGCTATCAAATCTCAGTTAAACCGCAGGGCTATCAGCAGGCGGTGGTGGTGAAGCTGGTTAACCTCGAGCAGGCCGGGAAACCGGTATCCGATCCGGCATCGCTGCAGCGCTACAGCACCTCTATGCTGAACGTCATTTCCGAAGGTCTGGACATGAACGCCACCAGCGCTCAGAACGCGGCGCAGAAAAACGCCGGCGCGACCTTCGACGTGCAGAGCGCTGCCGATGATACCGGTCTGCCGATGCTGGTTGTCCGCGCACCGTTTAACCTCGTGTGGCAACGTCTGCCGGGCGCGCTGGAAAAAGCGGGCATGAAGGTGACCGACAGCACGCGCTCTCAGGGCAGCATGGCGCTGACCTACAAGCCGCTGTCTGACAGCAGCTGGCAGGAGCTGGGTGCCCACGATCCGCAGCTGGTTTCAGGTGACTACAAACTGCAGGTCGGCGATCTTGATAACCGCAGCAGCCTGCAGTTCATCGACCCGAAAGGTCATACGCTGACCCAGTCGCAGAATGATGCGCTGGTTGCCGTATTCCAGGCCGCATTCGGTAAGTAATAAACAGGGCTGGAGCAATCCGGCCCTTTTTTCTGTATAGTGACGCAAACGTGTGCGTCGGCAGAAAAACGCAATTTTTATCGTCTATATCTTCACTGGAGTGACAAAGATGAACAAGCAAGCTGAGTTGTATCGTGGTAAAGCGAAAACCGTTTACAGCACCGAGAACCCGGACCTGCTGATACTCGAGTTCCGTAACGATACTTCAGCAGGGGATGGCGCGCGCATTGAACAGTTCGATCGTAAGGGGATGGTGAATAACAAGTTTAACCATTTCATTATGAGCAAGCTGGAAGAAGCCGGCATCCCGACCCAGATGGAAGCGCTACTTTCTGACACCGAGTGCCTGGTGAAAAAGCTGGAGATGGTTCCGGTTGAGTGCGTAGTCCGCAACCGTGCGGCCGGCTCTCTGGTTAAGCGTCTGGGCATCGAAGAAGGTATTGAGCTGAACCCGCCGCTGTTTGACCTGTTCCTGAAAAATGACGCGATGCACGACCCGATGGTCAACGAGTCCTACTGCGAAACGTTCGGCTGGGTGAATAAAAAGAACCTGGCCCGCATGCAGGAGCTGACCTTCAAAGCTAACGATGTGCTGAAAAAGCTGTTTGACGACGCGGGCCTGATCCTCGTCGACTTCAAGCTGGAGTTTGGCCTGTTTAAAGGCGAAGTGGTGCTGGGCGATGAGTTCTCGCCGGATGGCAGCCGCCTGTGGGATAAAAATACCCTCGATAAAATGGACAAAGACCGCTTCCGCCAGAGCCTCGGCGGCCTGATTGAAGCCTACGAAGAAGTGGCCCATCGCCTTGGCGTTAAGCTCGACTAAACCTCCCTTCGCCAGAAGGTAGCTCTACCTTCTGGCGCTCTTCTTGTTGTTTCCAGTGGTAATCCTGCGCCGAACCGCCTACGATCTCTCATATTCGACAACTTGATGGATTGAGGTGCCTATGCGCTGGCAAGGACGTCGCGAAAGCGACAATGTAGAAGATCGACGTAATGATTCCGGCTCGCCCCTGGGCGGAGGCGGCGGTGGCTTCCGTCTTCCCAGCGGGAAGGGCGGTATCGTCCTGCTGATTATCGTGCTGGTTGCGGGCTATTACGGCGTGGATTTGACCGGCATGCTGACCGGAGAGCCCGTTTCACAGCAGCAAACCACCACCCAACGCTCTGTCAGCCCGCAGGAAGAGCAGGCCGCGAAGTTTACCAAGGTGATTCTTGCGGATACCGAAGATACCTGGGGCGCTATCTTCCAAAAGATGGGCCGTCAGTACCCGCAGCCGAAGCTGGTGCTCTATCGCGGGGCGACGCGGACCGGTTGCGGTACCGGCCAGTCCGTTATGGGGCCGTTCTACTGCCCGGCTGATAGCACGGTCTACATCGATCTCTCGTTCTACGATGAGATGAAAAACAAGCTCGGCGCGGACGGCGATTTTGCTCAGGCCTACGTGATTGCTCACGAGGTCGGGCATCACGTGCAGAAGCTGCTGGGCATTGAATCCAAAGTGCGTCAGCTGCAGCAGCACGCGTCGCAGGCTGAAGTTAACCGCCTGTCGGTGAAAATGGAGCTGCAGGCCGACTGCTTTGCCGGCGTCTGGGGTCACAGCATGCAGAATCAGGACGTTATGGAAACCGGCGATCTGCAGGAAGCGCTGAATGCCGCAGAGGCCATTGGTGACGACCGTCTGCAGCAGCAAAGCCAGGGGCGCATCGTCCCGGACAGCTTTACCCACGGTACTTCGCAGCAGCGCTATACCTGGTTTAAGCGCGGTTTTGACAGCGGAGACCCGGCGCAGTGCAATACGTTTGGTAATGCGCTCTGATCGCCGCTGTAAATGGATGAATTACTTAACCTGACGGCCCGGATGGCGCAGCAGGGCATTCGTCGCCTGCTGGTGCTCAGCGGCGACGAAGCGTGGTGCCTGCAGCAGGCGCTGGCGCTGCGTGAACGGCTGGCCGGGGACGGTCTGTGGATCTCCCCCCAGCCGATGCCGGCGCCCTCGGGTTCTCCCGGCGCCCTGAAGTCTCTGCTCGGACGCGAATACCAGCACGCTTTCTTTGACGCCCGCAGCGGCTTCGACGTGGCGGCGTTTGCCGCTCTGTGCGGCACGCTGCGCGCCGGAAGCTGGCTGGTGCTGCTGACCCCTCCTTTTGCACGCTGGCCGACGCAGCCGGACGCGGACTCGCTGCGCTGGAGCGATGCGCCGGACCCCATCCCAACCCCCAACTTTGTGCAGCGCTTTTGCCGGCTGGCCGCAGCGGCTAAAGAGGCGCTGGTCTGGCGGCAGGGCGAGGCGCCGCGCCTGCCGGATGCCGCGCCTCGCCCTCTGTGGCATCCAGCCGATGGCCGGCCCCAGGCCGAACAGGCGGCCGTCCTTGCCGACCTGGCCGCTCTCCCTCCCGGCATTGCCGCGGTAACCGCCGAGCGCGGGCGGGGGAAATCGGCGCTGGCGGGAATGCTGATTCGACAGCTGGGAGGCGATGCGATCGTGACCGCCCCCGCGCGCGGCGCCACGGACGTTATCGCGGCGTTTGCCGGGGAGCATTTCCGTTTTATGGCCCCCGACGCGCTGCTGGCGTCCGAGGTTAACGCCTCGTGGCTGATCGTTGACGAAGCGGCCGCCATTCCCGGGCCGCTGCTGCGCCGGCTGGTGGCGCGCTTCCCGCGTACTCTGCTGACCACAACCGTACAGGGGTATGAAGGAACCGGTCGCGGTTTTTTGCTTAAATTTTGTTCTGGCTTCACGCAGCTGCGCCAGTTTAGCCTCTCTGCGCCCGTTCGCTGGGCGCCCGGCTGCCCGCTGGAGGCGCTGGTGAGCGAACTGCTGCTATTTGGTGATGAGTCCTTTATGCATCCACCGCAGGGCCAGGCGGTGCTGGAAACGGTACATCAGGCCAGCTGGCGGCTGCGGCCGTCCCTGCCGGAGGCGATGTATCAGCTCCTTTCCGGCGCACACTATCGTACGTCGCCGCTGGATTTACGCCGGATGATGGACGCTCCCGGGCAGCGGTTTATCTGCGCGCGTGCCGGGAGCCACGTTGCCGGAGCGCTGTGGCTGGTAGAGGAGGGCGCTCTTGCCCCCGCTCTCAGTCAGGCGGTGTGGGCGGGATACCGCCGCCCGCGCGGTAATCTGGTGGCCCAGTCGCTGGCGGCGCACGGCGGCACTCCGCTGGCCGCTACGCTGGTGGCGCGACGGATCGGCCGCATTGCCGTACATCCGTCGCGCCAGCGCGAAGGGTTAGGCCAGGCGCTGGTGGCGAAGGCCGTGGCCGAGGCGGATGGGCTTGACTACCTCTCGGTGAGCTTTGGCTATACCGCTGAGCTCTGGCGCTTCTGGCAGCGCTGCGGCTTTACGCTGGTGCGTCTCGGTACGCACCGTGAAGCGAGCAGCGGCTGCTATACGGCGATGGCGCTCTATCCGTTAACGCCTGCGGGCCACCGCTTACGCCAGCAGGAGCTGGCGCGGCTGCGGCGCGATGAGTATTGGCTGCGCGCATGGCGGGAAGAGGCGCTGCCGCTGCCGGTTGCCGAGGCTGCTATGCTGACGGAAGAGGACTGGATCGAGGCCGCCGGGTTTGCTTTTGCCCACCGCCCGCTGCTGGCGACGATTGGCTGCCTGAACCGCCTGCTGCTGCGGGTCGATCTGCCGCTTCCGGCTCTGCGCGCCCGCCTGCGACGACAGGATGAGGCCGAACTCTGCGCTTCTCTGCAGCTTGCCGGACGCAAAGCGCTGCTGGCAAGGTTACGCGAGGAGGTGGGGCAGGCGCTGTTCAGCCTGGATGCGGCCCGCGCCGATGAGCTGCGTCAGCGGGTTGAGCAACTGCAATTTTTTTAACTAACTCATTCAGTTAAATGTCATGGTCATATTTTATCTGCGGCGTAAACTGCCCGCGTAGACAAAGGAGAAAGCCATGAAACACGATCATTTTATTGTTCAAAGCCCTGTGACACCTGCTCAGCAGCTGCTGTTGCTGTTTCATGGCGTCGGTGATAATCCGGTTGCAATGGGGCAAATCGGCAGCCTGTTCGCGCCGCAGTTCCCGGATGCGTTAATCGTCAGTATCGGCGGCGCCGAGCCGTGCGGCCCGGCACCCGGCCGTCAGTGGTTCTCCGTGCAGGGGGTGACCGAGGACAACCGGCAGGCGCGTATTGACGCCATCATGCCGACCTTTATTGAGACGGTGCGCTACTGGCAGAAGCAAAGCGGCGTGCCTGCGCAGGCAACGGCGCTGATTGGCTTCTCGCAGGGGGCGATTATGTCGCTGGAAAGCATCAAGGCCGAACCGGGACTGGCTTCGCGGGTGATCGCCTTTAACGGGCGCTACGGCACGCTGCCGCAGTCGGCGACAACGGCGACCACCGTGCACCTGATCCACGGCGGCGAGGATCGGGTTATCGATCTGGCGTGGGCCGTCGCGGCGCAGGAGGCGCTGGTGCAGGCCGGTGGCGACGTGACGCTGGATATCGTTGAGGATTTGGGACACGCGATTGACGATCGCAGCATGCAGTTTGCGCTCGAGCGTCTGCGCTATACCGTACCGAAGCACTATTTCGACGAAGCGTTAAGCGGCAGCACGCCGAAAGATGACGATATTATCGAGCTGCTGTGATTGGGCGATAGCTGGCCCGGATAAGGCGTATGACGCCGTTATCCGGGAGATCCCCCGGCGAGGTGACGTTCACCGGGGAGACCGCGCGTCGAACCTACTTCTTCGACGAGTCGTTCTTCGGCCAGTCGTCGTCATCATCCCACTTATCGTTGCAATCACGATGGGGGGGAAGGTCCGGCTTGTTGGCGAGAAATTTTTTGTGGTCGACGCGATTAAGGTCCTTAATCACGTTAATCATGACGCCCACTAAAAAAACTAACACCAGGACCCACCAGTATTTACTTAGCCATTCCATGCTGCTTCCTCTTTTATACCCGTCATCGTTCAGGGTATCTGTCGATGTTGTCAGGCGACCAGCTGTTCCATGATCCGTTGATACATCCGCGCCAGCAGCTGCAGGTCGGCGGCGTTCACGCACTCGTTAATTTTGTGGATCGTGGCATTCACCGGCCCCAGCTCAACCACCTGTGCTCCCATGCGAGCGATAAACCGCCCGTCGGAGGTACCGCCGTTGGTCAACAGCTGCGGCTTGATCTCATTATAGTGCTCAATGGCATTCACCACCGCTTCAACCAGCTTACCGCGGCCGGTCAGGAACGGCTGGCCGGAGAGCCACCAGTCGAGGGTGTAGCGCAGCTGGTATTTTTCCAGCAGCTCTACAACCCGGGCTTTGATCATCTCGTCGGTCAGCTCGGTGCTGAAGCGGAAGTTGAACTGAACGAACATGTCGCCCGGAATCACGTTATTGCTGCCGGTTCCCGCCTTGACGTTGGCAATCTGCATGCTGGTCGGCGGGAAGAACTCGTTGCCTTTGTCCCATTCGATTCCCACCAGCTCGGTGAGCATCGGCGCGGCGCGGTGCACCGGATTATCCGCCAGATGGGGGTAGGCGACGTGGCCCTGCACGCCGTGGATGGTTAAATTGCAGGTTAGCGAGCCGCGGCGGCCGTTCTTCACCACGTCCCCGACCACTTCGGTGCTGGAGGGTTCGCCCACCAGGCAGTAATCGAGGCGCTCTTTGCGGGCCATCAGGGCTTCGACGACTTTCACCGTGCCGTTGTGGGCGCTGGCTTCTTCATCTGAGGTGATCAAAAAGGCCAGCCGACCTTTATGGTTCGGGTACTGGGCGACAAAACGCTCGGCGGCGACCACCATCGCGGCCAGCGAGCCTTTCATGTCCGCCGCACCGCGGCCAAACAGCATGCCGTCGCGAATAGTCGGTTCAAACGGTGGGTTAATCCACCGGTCAGCGTCGCCCGCCGGGACAACATCGGTATGACCGGCGAAGGCCAGGGTTTCGCCGCGTCCGCGCCAGGCCCAGAAATTTTGGGTATCGCCGAAATCCATCGGTTCAACGGTAAAACCAATCGCACGCAGACGTTCAATCATTAACGCCTGGCATCCCGCATCATCGGGGCTGAGGGAAGGGCGGCGAATAAGCTGCTGAGCCAGCTCAATGACCGGGCAAGACATAGACTATACCTCGTTAACAAGCTTCTTATAAGTGAGTTCACTGAAGCCCAGCAGCATAGGCTGACCGGGCGCGCAGAGCAATGGGCGTTTGATGATCGCCGGCATTTCGAGCATCAGCCCGGCGGCGGCATCGGCGTTATCGATGCGGGAGCGGACCGATTCATCCAGCTTACGCCACGTAGTGCCGCGGGTGTTGAGCAGGGCTTCCCAACCCAGTTCAGCAATAAACGTATCTAATAATTCACGCTCCAGCCCATCGACGCGATAATCATGGACGCGGTATTCAACCTGGTTAGCCTCCAGCCAGCGGCGGGCCTTTTTAACGGTGTCGCAGTTTTTTATCCCGTACATGGTCAGCATAATGAAACCTTTTTCATTGAATTAAGCGCGGAACGCAGATTTTTCCGAATATACTCACGCCGTACCCGGCGGCCTGTCCGTTAGCATCCTGAAACTTGAGTTATTTCGGGTATATATAAGCCGATAGGGAATAATACGTGAATCGCTTTAATAAATGTAATTTTTTGCCGGCAATATATAACCATGCTTATAGGTTGGTTAAATATTCATCTCTTGCGCAGGATTGTGACGACGCTCGCGCGCTGAAATTCTGGCCTCTTCCGCCGTAGACGGTCAATGCCTGAGGACGAGTCTGATATTGCAAAATATTGCTATGTATCACATTAAATTTACCCTGGCAGGGTCATAGTAGCTGCAAATCAGCGATAGCTATCCTGACAGTGGCCATCAAGCAATCAAAGCGATAGTGGCAAACAACTTCCCATAACCGATGAATTTACATAAAATCACCCATAATAATAAGAGAGGCTATTATGATTGAACATGAACTAGGGAACTGGAAAGATTTTATCGAAGGCATGCTTCGTAAATAAATTCCGCAATGTGAGCAGGGTATTCCAACTGCTAAAATAACGATGCAGTGGATCTGAACACATAAAAAAGGCGACGCTTCTGGTCGCCTTTTTTGTTATTCCAGCGCGACGATACGGCCTCGCGCCGGCCGCAGGTTATTGCGGGCGTTCTTTTAGCGGGAAGCGGCGCCGCACCAGCACAAAGAACAGCGGCACGAAGAAGATGGCGAGAACGGTGGCGGAGATCATGCCGCCCATCACCCCGGTGCCGACCGCATGTTGACTACCTGAACCTGCGCCGGTGCTGGTCGCCATCGGCAGCACGCCGAAAATAAAGGCCAGCGAGGTCATCAGAATCGGCCGCAGGCGCTGACGACAGGCTGAGAGCGTCGCAGCCAGTAAGTCTTCTCCTTTCTCATTGAGCTCATTGGCAAACTCGACGATCAGAATGGCGTTCTTCGCCGACAGGCCGATAACCGTCAGCAGCCCTACCTGGAAGTAAACATCGTTCTCAAGACCGCGCATCCAGGTTGCCAGCAGGGCGCCGATGACCCCCAGCGGCACCACCAGCATCACGGAGAACGGTACCGACCAGCTCTCATACAGCGCCGCCAGGCACAGGAAGACCACCAGCAGCGAGATGGCGTACAGCGCCGGGGCCTGGGCACCGGATAAGCGCTCCTGATACGACATCGCCGTCCACTCGAGGCCGAAGCCGTTCGGCAGCTGCTGCGCCAGCTCTTCCATAATCGTCATCGCCGTACCGGTACTGACGCCCGGCGCGGCTTCGCCGACGATTTCGACCGCCGAGTAGCCGTTATAGCGCTCCAGCCGCGGCGAGCCGGTTTCCCAGCGCGAGCTGGCAAACGCCGAGAAGGGCACCATCGTGCCGCTGCTGTTGCGCACGTACCACAGATTAATATCGTTCGGCAGCATGCGATATTTTGCCTCCGCCTGGACGTAGACTTTTTTCACCCGGCCGCGGTCCATAAAGTCGTTCACGTAGCTCGAACCCCAGGCGGTTTGCAGCGTATCGTTGATGTCATCAATCGATATGCCCAGCGCCTGCGCTTTGCGCTGATCGATATCAATCTGCAGCTGCGGGCTATCGTCAAGGCCGTTGTGGCGCACGCGGGTCAGCTGAGAATTGTTGGCGGCCAGCTCCAGCAGGGAGTCGCGGGCGGCCATCAGCGCATCGTGTCCGTTGCCGGCGTGGTCTTCGAGCTCCATATCGAAGCCGGCAGAGCTGCCCAGCCCGCTGATGGCCGGCGGGCTGCTGGCAAAGACGCGCGCCTCTTTAATTTTGTTAAACGCTTTAGTCGCCCGTTCGATAATGGCGAAGGCAGAACCGCTGGTGGGGTCCCTGTGGTCCCAATCCTTCAGGCGCACGAACATTCGCGCCACGTTCTGGCCGTTTCCGCCCGGGCCGGAGCCGATGGTGGCGAACACCGATTCGACGTTGGCCTTCTCGTTATTGAGGAAGTAGTCTTCGGCTTTCTGCACCACCTTCAGCGTCTGCTGCTGCGTAGCGCCGGCGGGAAGCTGCACCGAGGTGGTGAACATCCCGCGATCTTCCTGCGGCAGGAACGAGGTCGGTAGGTGCATAAACAGAAACACCATCCCCCCCAGCAGCAGGACGTAGATCATTATCCAGCGCAGCGAACGGTGCAGAATTTTACCGACCGAAGATTCGTAGCGGCTGGCGTTACGATCAAACATGCGGTTAAACCAGCCAAAGAAGCCTTTCTGCCCGTGCAGTTCGCCTTTATGAATTGGTTTGAGCAGGGTGGCGCACAGCGCCGGGGTGAGGATCATCGCCACCAGCACCGACAGCACCATCGCGGAAACAATGGTGATTGAGAACTGGCGGTAAATGGCGCCGGTGGTGCCGCCGAAGAAGGCCATCGGTATGAACACCGCCGACAGCACCATAGCGATGCCCACCAGCGCGCCCTGGATCTGCCCCATCGATTTGCGGGTCGCTTCCCGGGGCGAGAGCCCCTCCTCGCTCATGATACGTTCGACGTTCTCCACCACCACGATGGCGTCATCCACCAGCAGGCCGATCGCCAGCACCATAGCAAACATCGTCAGGGTGTTGATGCTGTAGCCGCAGGTATAGAGCACCGCGAAGGTGCCCATTAAAACGACCGGGACGGCAATGGTTGGGATCAGCGTGGCGCGGAAGTTTTGCAGGAACAGGTACATCACCAGGAATACCAGCGCGATCGCTTCAATCAGCGTTTTCACCACATCGGTAATCGATGCCTTAACGAACGAGGTGGTCTCGTAGGCGATTTTGTACTCCAGGCCATGCGGAAAATACTGCGAAAGCTCGTCCAGGCGGGTAATTACCCGTTCGGCTGTTGCCATTTCGTTGGCGCCGGAGGCGAGCTTAATGCCCAGCCCCGATGCCGCCTGGCGGTTATAGCGGCTGAGGTAATCGTATTTTTCGGCCCCCATCTCAACGCTGGCAACGTCACCGAGCGTTACTTCCGAGCCATCCTGATTAACGCGCAGCGTAATATCGCGGAACTGCTCCGGCGTCTGCAGCAGCGACTGGGCGTTGATGGTGGCGTTAAGCGCCTGCTTATCAACCGACGGCGTGCCGCCCAGCTGGCCTACGGCAATCTGGGCATTCTGCGATTCGATGGCGTCGGTGACGTCTTTCGCCGTCATCTGGTAGCTGTTGAGCTTCGCCGGATCGAGCCAGATACGCATTGAGTACTGGGAGCCATAGGCATCGATATCGCCGACGCCGTTGACGCGGCTTAGGGGGTCCTGGACGTTACTGGCGACGTAGTCGGCAATATCCTGCTTATCCATGCTGCCGTCGGTGGAGACGAAAGCGAGGGTCAGTATGTTGGTATCGCCGGTTTTACGCACCGTGACGCCCTGATTTTGCACCGCCTGCGGCAGTTTACGCATCGCCGACTGCAGCTGGTTTTGCACCTGCTGCACCGCTTCATCGGGGTCGGTTCCGGCGGTAAAGCTCAGGGTGACCGTCGCCTGGCCGGTGGCGCTGCTCTGCGATGACATGTACATCAGGTTATCGAGGCCGGTCATATTCTGCTCGATAACCTGGGTGACGGTATTCTCCAGCGTTTGCGCGGAGGCGCCGGGGTAGTTGGCGGTGATCCGCACGTTCGGCGGCGCCAGCTCGGGATATTGCTCAACGGGAAGTGATAAAATCGCGAGCGTTCCGGTCAGGCACAAAAGAATTGCCAGTACCCACGCAAAAATGGGGCGATCGATAAAGAAATTCGCCATCAGGATTAGGACCTCATTTTGTACATTTTTTGTTATTGCACAGCCTGTGACACTCTAGCGGTAAGCCTGCAGGCAATCGTGGAGAAATTAAGGAGATAGTGTAATTTATCGTGTGCCTTTTACGGCACGGTAAAGAAGTGTTCTGCCTCTTTACCCAAGGCCTGCTCATGGCGCTACCCTTTCGCAATTGATGCCGGAAGTAAACACGTTTTATCGCTTTTGCGCCCTGATTGATTATCGCCTGAATAAGTAAAACGTTATTTCATTTAAGTCAAAAAATTTGATCCAAAACGGATTATCGCCAGATAAGCGCTATCCTGGGCAAATGAACATTGTTTCCGTCCCACCTTGTCGGGTAATTAATAGCTATGCTAACCGCATGGTTATTTACCGGGAAGACGGAAGGATGCCATGAACCACTTTATTTTGAGCGATAGCCACAAATGCATCGGATGCCAGGCCTGCGAAGTGGCCTGCGTCATGGCGCATAACGATGAGCAGCACGTCCTGACCGCACGCCGCTTTTTGCCACGAATTGTCGTCATCAAAGGCGAGAAAAAATGTAACGCCATAACGTGTCACCATTGTGAAGGCGCGCCCTGCGCCCGCAGCTGTCCGAACGGTGCGATAAGCCGGGTTGACGGCAGCGTACAGGTGCGCCAGGAAAAATGTATCGGCTGTAAATCCTGCATGGTGGCCTGCCCGTTTGGGGTCATGCAAATCGTGCTTACGCCGCTGCCGGCGGGAAAAGTGAAGGCGACCGCGCACAAGTGCGATCTGTGCCGCGATCGCGAAGTGGGGCCGGCCTGCGTGCAAAACTGTCCGGCGCAGGCGCTGCAGCTGGCAGGGGAAGAGACGCTGCTCAGCCTGGCGAAACGACGACGCCTGCGGGCCGCCTGCTTGGACGCCCGGCCGTGGCATCGCCATTCCGCAGACCTCAGGCTGTCTGAACCTGGCGATAAGGTCGAGCAGATGGCGGCGACGCCGCCGCGCGCGGAAGCCGACAAGCTCGCGGCAGCGCAGCGTAAAACGCATTTCTCTGAAATCTATCTGCCGCTTCGCGCAGCCCAGGCGCAGCAGGAGGCGCGGCGCTGCCTGAAGTGCGGCGAGCACAGCATCTGCGAATGGACCTGCCCGCTGCACAACCACATCCCGCAGTGGATTGAACGGGTCAAGGCCGGCGATCTGACCGCCGCCGTTGAGCTTTCCCACCAGACCAACTGCCTGCCGGAAATCACCGGCCGCGTCTGCCCGCAGGATCGCCTGTGCGAGGGAGCCTGCACGCTGCGTGATGAACATGGCGCGGTCACTATCGGCAACATCGAACGCTATATTTCGGACCAGGCGCTGGCTGGCGGCTGGCGGCCGGATCTTTCGCAGGTCGTTGCCAGCGGGAAAAAGGTGGCGATTGTCGGCGCCGGCCCTGCCGGGCTCGCCTGCGCAGATCTGCTGGTGCGTAACGGCGTGCAGCCGGTGGTGTTTGACCGTCACCCGGAAATCGGCGGCCTGCTCACCTTCGGTATTCCCGCCTTTAAGCTGGATAAATCGCTGCTCTCCCGACGGCGGGAGATCTTTAGCGCAATGGGCGTGCGCTTTGAGCTGAACTGCGAGGTGGGCAAAGATCTTCCCCTCGACGCGCTGCTGGACGACTACGACGCGGTGTTTATCGGCGCCGGGACCTATCGCTCGATGAAAGCGGGTTTGCCGAATGAGGAGGCCCCCGGGGTGTACGACGCGCTGCCGTTTCTGATTGCCAATACTAAACAGGTGATGGGGCTGAGCGAGCTGGCGGCGGAGCCCTATATCGATACCCACGGACTGAATGTGGTGGTGCTGGGCGGCGGCGATACGGCGATGGACTGCGTGCGCACCGCGTTGCGTCACGGCGCGAAGCAGGTTACCTGCGCCTACCGCCGGGACGAAGCCAATATGCCGGGGTCGAAAAAAGAGGTCAAAAATGCCCGGGAAGAGGGGGCGGTATTTGAATTCAACGTTCAGCCTGTGACCCTGGAGCTGGATGCCAACGGGCGGGTCAACGGGGTGCGCTTCCTGCGAACCCGGCTCGGCGAACCGGACGCGCAGGGGCGCCGCACTCCGTCGCCGATTGCGGGCAGCGAATTCGTTATGCCGGCGGATGCGGTGATTATGGCCTTTGGTTTTCACCCGCACGGGATGCCGTGGCTGGAGTCCGCCGGCGTACAGCTGGACAGCCGCGGGCGGATCCGCGCTCACGTTGAAAGCCGCTACCGCTATCAGACCAGCCATCCGCAGATTTTTGCCGGCGGGGATGCGGTTCGCGGAGCCGACCTGGTGGTGACGGCGATGGCGGAGGGCCGCCATGCGGCGCAGGGGATCATCGATTTCCTCGGCCTAAAATCGATTCCTCCCTGCTAACGACAAAGCGGACTCCGCAGCGTAGTATGACAGCGTCATTCTCTGCTGCGGGGTCGTATGTCACTCAATATCAACGTCATTAAAGATAAAATCCTCTCCGAAAACTGGTTCGTTTTGCGCAATATGACCTACGAGCTGACGCGCGGCGACGGCAGCGTGGTTCGCCATAAGCGCGAGGTTTACGATCGCGGCAACGGCGCAACGGTTCTGCTCTACAACCGGCGTAAGCAAAGCGTGGTGCTGGTGCGCCAGTTCCGCGTCGCCACCTGGGTGAACGGTAACGAAGACGGGATGCTCATTGAGACCTGCGCCGGGCTGCTGGATAACGACGAGCCGGAAGCCTGCATTCGCAAAGAGGCGATCGAGGAGACCGGCTACGAGGTGGGAGAGGTTCGCAAGCTGTTCGAACTGTATATGTCCCCCGGCGGCGTCACCGAGCTTATCCATTTCTTTATCGCCGAATACAGCGATGCTCAGCGTAAAAACGGCGGCGGCGGGGTGGATGATGAAGAGATTGAGGTGCTGGAGCTGCCTTTCAGCGAGGCGCTTGCGATGGTGGCTGGCGGCGAGATTCGCGATGGGAAAGCGGTTATCCTGCTGCAATATTTGCACGCTTCGGGGCTGATGGCCGGGGATATCTGATAAATCCGATTGAGTAAAGGCGTATCGCTGGGGAAGATAGCGGCTGTTTTTCGCGCTATCTTCCGGGGTTGTACCACGCATGTTTTATCGGCTTATCTTGGTTCTGCTTTTCGGCCTGTTACCCACGTCGCTGGCGTGGGCGGCACCGGTGCAGCAGACTTTCAGCGACTGGCTGGTGACCTGTAATAATCAAAACTTCTGCGTAACCCGCAACGTCGGGCTGCACTATGGCCTGGTGATGACCCTCAGCCGCAGCGCCGGAGCGGCAACCGATGCCAGCCTGCGCATTGAGCTGGGCGGGGTCGGCAATCCGGTGGCGGCGCTGGCGCCGATCGGCCCTCGTCTTCTGCTTGATGGTAAACCGCTGGCGCTGGTGGATACGCGCTGGCAGGTTGCCGATAAGCTGCTCAAAACCGGCGATAGCGCCGCCATCGACGCTTTTCTCCAGCAGGTGCAGGAAGGGCAGGCGATTAGCCTGGTGGACGGCCTGCAGACCATTTCCTTGCAGGGCCTGAAGGCGGCGCTGCTGTTTATCGACAGCCGTCAGAAGCGGGTAGGCAGCGAAACGGCCTGGATTGGCAAAGGCGAAGAGCCGCCGCTCAGCGTCCCTCCGGCGCCAGCGCTGCGTACGGTGGCGAAAGTCGACGTATCGCAATCGCCGCTGAGCCGCGATGAGCTGAATGACCTGATGGACTATGGCAACGAGCGCATGAGCAACAGCTCATGCTCGCTGGACCCCTCCCTGCGTGAGGTGCGGGTCACCGCGCTAACCGATGAGAAGGTGCTGCTGATGTTCAGCTGTGAAGCGGGGGCTTACAACACCGTATGGCTGGCGTGGCTGGTTTCGCGCCAGCAGCCGTACGTCGCTCGTCCGCTGAGCCTGACGCTGCCTTTCCAGCCGCCCGGCGGCGCAGAGCGCGAAATTGAGCTGATGAATGCCAGCATCGACGAGCAGCGCCACGAGCTGGTAACCCTTGAGAAGGGGCGCGGCCCGGGGGATTGCGGCACCCAGACCCGCTGGCGTTATGACGGCCAGCGGTTTAGCCTGGTACGCTTTGCTCAGCAGCCGCAGTGCGATAACTGGCAGAGGCCAGACGCCTGGCCTACGCTGTGGATCACCCGTTAAGCAGCCCTTCAGCCGTGCTGACGATATTCTCGACGGTAAAGCCAAAGAACGGGAACAGTTTATCCGCCGGCGCCGATTCGCCGTAGCTTCTCATGCCGACAATGGCGCCCTTGAGGCCGACGTATTTATACCAGTAGTCGGCAATCCCGGCCTCAACGGCAATGCGGGCGCTGACGTCAGACGGCAGCACGGATTCCCGGTATGCCGCATCCTGGGCATCAAACACGTCGGTTGACGGCAGCGAAACCACCCGCACATTGACGCCTTTCGCCAGCAGCTTTTCCGCCGCCAGCGCGGTAATTTCTATCTCAGAGCCGGTGGCGATCAGGATCAGATCCGGCTTACCGCCGGCATCTTTCAGCACGTAACCCCCGCGCGCAATATCGTCCACCTGCTGCGGCGTGCGCGCCATCTGCGCCAGATTTTGTCGCGACAGGATCAGCGCGGTCGGGCCGCTCTGCCGCTCGATGGCCGCCCGCCAGGCGACCGCGGTTTCCACCTGGTCGCAGGGGCGCCAGGTGCTGAAGTTGGGCGTCAGCCGCAGGCTGGCCAGCTGCTCAACCGCCTGGTGCGTTGGGCCATCTTCCCCCAGACCAATGGAATCATGGGTGTAAACCATGATCTGCCTGGCCTTCATCAGCGCGGCCATGCGCGCCGCGTTGCGCGCGTATTCCACGAACATCAGGAAGGTCGAGGTGTAGGGGATGAATCCGCCGTGCAGGGCAATCCCGTTAGCGATGGCGGTCATACCAAACTCGCGCACCCCGTAGTGGATATAGTTGCCGGCCGGATCGTCTTTAATTGAGGTCGAGCCCGACCAGATGGTCAGGTTGCTGGGCGCCAGATCCGCCGAGCCGCCGAGCAGCTCCGGCAGCGCGGGCCCGTAGGCATTAAGCGCATTCTGTGAGGCCTTGCGGCTGGCGATTTTCTCCGGGCTGGCCTGCAGCTTCGCGATGTAGCCGCGGACGATCTCGGTCCAGCTTTCAGGCAGATCGCCGTTCATCCGGCGCGTAAGTTCGTCCGCCAGCTCGGGGTACGCCTGCCGATAGGCGGCGAATTTGTCGTTCCACGCGTGTTCGGCTTTTTCACCGTGCGGCCGGGCATCCCACTTGTCATAAATCTCTTTGGGGATCTCGAACGGGGGATATTTCCAGCCCAGCTTCTCGCGGGCTAAGGCCACCTCTTTTTCCCCGAGCGCCGCGCCGTGCGCCTCTTCGGAGCCGGCTTTATTGGGGGAGCCGAAGCCGATGACGGTGCGGCAGATAATCAGCGACGGCTTATCTTTGACGCTTTGCGCCTCGCGAATCGCCTGCTCAATCGCCTGCGGGTCGTGGCCGTCGATATCGCCGATCACGTGCCAGTGATAGGCCCTGAAGCGCTCGGCGGTATCGTCGGTGAACCAGCCCTCGGTTTTACCGTCGATAGAAATGCCGTTATGGTCATAGAACCCGATAAGCTTACCCAGCCCCAGGGTCCCCGCCAGCGAGCTGGCCTCATGAGAAATCCCCTCCATCAGGCAGCCATCGCCCATAAAAACATAGGTATGGTGATCGACTATCTCATGTCCCGGGCGGTTGAACTGCGCCGCCAGCGTACGTTCCGCAATCGCCATCCCGACCGCGTTCGCCAGGCCCTGGCCGAGCGGGCCGGTGGTGGTCTCGACGCCTGGAGTGTAGCCATGCTCCGGGTGGCCGGGCGTTTTAGAGTGCAGCTGGCGGAAGTTTTTTAACTCTTCCATCGGCAGGTCGTAGCCGGTCAGATGCAGCAGGCTATAGAGCAGCATTGAGGCGTGACCGTTGGACAGCACAAAGCGGTCGCGATCGTACCAGTGCGGATTCTCCGGGTTGTGCTGGAGGAAGTCATTCCACAGGACTTCGGCGATATCCGCCATGCCCATCGGGGCGCCGGGATGGCCGGAATTGGCTTTCTGTACTGCGTCCATGCTGAGGGCGCGAATCGCGTTGGCAAGTTCTCTTCGGGACATAATGTACTCCTGAAACAATATGTTGCATGAGTTTTTTGTGATGAATGGTAGCGGAAGCTATAGGGTGGATAACTAAAAAGCATAGCAGACAGGGCTATCATTGCCTGCGAAACTAGGTTACAAAAATGTTATAAATCGATAACAAATATACCTTTGTGATGACGAGAGTTTGGCGGTGTTCAAAGTTTGAAAAACCGTCAGGCGAGATACTAAGCTCACCTTGGGTGGACATCAGGAAAGTCATTGCCCGTCACCCCCTACGATCGATACGTGAAAGGAACAATAAAATGGATGAGCAGTTGAAACAAAGCGCCCTCGACTTCCATGAATTTCCCGTCCCTGGAAAAATTCAGGTCGTGCCGACCAAACCCCTCGCGACGCAGCGCGACCTCGCGCTGGCCTACTCGCCGGGCGTAGCAGCGCCTTGCCTGGAGATCGAAAAAGACCCTCTGGCCGCCTATAAATACACCGCGCGCGGCAACCTGGTTGCGGTCGTCTCCAACGGTACCGCGGTGCTCGGACTGGGCAATATCGGCGCTCTCGCCGGTAAGCCGGTGATGGAAGGCAAGGGCGTTTTATTTAAGAAGTTCGCCGGCATTGACGTGTTTGATATTGAAGTTGATGAGCTGGACCCGGATAAGTTTATCAACGTGGTGGCCGCGCTGGAGCCGACCTTTGGCGGCATCAACCTGGAAGATATTAAGGCGCCCGAGTGTTTCTACATCGAGCAGAAGCTGCGCGAGCGCATGAATATCCCGGTATTCCATGACGATCAGCACGGTACGGCCATTATCAGCACCGCCGCCATTCTCAATGGCCTGCGGGTGGTCGGGAAAAACCTCTCCGACGTGCGGATGGTGGTTTCCGGGGCGGGCGCCGCGGCTATCGCCTGTATGAACCTGCTGGTGGTGCTGGGAATGCAGAAACACAATATTGTGGTCTGCGACTCCAAGGGCGTGATCTATAAAGGCCGTGAGCCAAATATGGCGGAGACCAAAGCGGCTTACGCGGTGGACGACGACGGCAAGCGTACCCTCGATGACGTGATCGACGGGGCGGATATTTTCCTCGGCTGCTCCGGCCCGAAAGTCCTGACCGCTGAGATGGTGAAAAAGATGGCCCGCGCGCCGCTGATCCTCGCGCTGGCTAACCCGGAACCGGAAATTCTGCCGCCGCTGGCGAAGCAGGTCCGCGAAGACGCGATTATCTGTACCGGCCGTTCTGACTATCCGAACCAGGTAAACAACGTGCTGTGCTTCCCGTTTATCTTCCGCGGCGCGCTGGACGTCGGCGCCACGGCGATTAACGAAGAGATGAAGCTGGCGGCGGTGCATGCGATTGCTGAACTGGCGCACGCTGAGCAGAGCGAAGTGGTGGCTTCCGCCTACGGCGATCAGGATCTGAGCTTCGGGCCGGAATATATCATCCCGAAACCGTTCGATCCGCGGCTGATCGTTAAGATCGCGCCGGCGGTGGCGAAAGCGGCGATGGACTCCGGCGTGGCGACGCGCCCGATTGCCGACTTTGATGCCTACATCGAGAAACTCAGCGAGTTCGTTTACAAAACCAACCTGTTTATGAAGCCGATTTTCTCTCAGGCGCGCAAAGAGCCGAAGCGCGTGGTGCTGGCTGAAGGGGAGGAGACGCGCGTTCTGCACGCCACTCAGGAGCTGGTCTCTCTGGGGCTGGCGAAGCCGATTCTGGTGGGGCGCCCGAGCGTTATCGAAATGCGCATTCAGAAGCTGGGCCTGCAGATTAAAGCCGGCGTTGATTTTGAGATCGTCAATAATGAATCCGATCCGCGCTTCAAAGAGTACTGGAACGAATATTACCAGCTGATGAAACGCAGCGGCATCACCCAGGAGCAGGCGCAGCGGGCGGTCATCAGCAATACCACGGTGATTGGCGCGATCATGGTCCATCGCGGCGAGGCGGATGCGATGATCTGCGGCACCATCGGTGACTACCATGAGCACTACGCCGTGATTCAGCCGCTGTTTGGCTATCGCGACGGCGTGAACACGGCGGGGGCGATGAACGCGCTGCTGCTGCCGAGCGGTAACACCTTCATTGCCGATACGTACGTTAACCACGATCCGACGCCGGAGCAGCTGGCCGAGATCGCCCTGATGGCGGCGGAGAGCGTGCGCCGCTTCGGTATCGAACCGCGCGTTGCGCTGCTGTCGCACTCTAACTTCGGCTCCGCCAACTGCCCGTCAGCGAGCAAAATGCGCAAGACCCTCGAGCTGGTGAAGGCGAGCGCGCCGGATCTGATGATCGATGGCGAAATGCACGGCGATGCCGCGCTGGTCGAAAGTATTCGTCACGATCGGATGCCGGACAGCCCGCTGAAAGGGGCGGCCAACATTCTGGTGATGCCGAATATGGAAGCCGCGCGTATTAGCTACAACCTGCTGCGGGTTTCGAGCTCCGAAGGGGTAACCGTTGGGCCGGTGCTGATGGGGGTGGCAAAACCGGTGCATATTCTGACGCCGATTGCCTCCGTTCGCCGCATTGTCAATATGGTGGCGCTGGCGGTAGTGGAAGCACAAACTCAGCCGCTGTAATGAGCGCAGCCCCGGATGGCCGGGGCTGCGTTTAAATCCACTCTTTGACTTTGATGAAGTCACTCAGGGCAGCCTCCGGGCTGCCTTCTTGCGGCTGGTAGTCATACTCCCAGCGCACCAGCGGCGGCATCGACATCAGAATCGACTCCGTGCGCCCGCCGGTCTGCAGGCCAAACAGCGTCCCGCGATCCCACACCAGGTTGAACTCCACGTAGCGCCCGCGGCGATAGAGCTGAAACTGACGCTCCCGCTCGCCGTACGGCATCGCTTTACGCCGCTCAACGATCGGCAGATACGCATCGGTGTAGCCATTGCCAACGGCCTGCATAAAGCTGAAGCAGTGGTCAAAGTCCGGGGTATTTAAATCGTCAAAGAACAGGCCGCCAATGCCGCGCTGCTCGTTGCGGTGCCTGAGGAAGAAGTAGTCATCGCACCACTTTTTATAGCGCGGGTAGACCGCTTCGCCAAACGGCTGGCACAGGTCGCGCGCGGTGCGGTGCCAGTGGCGAGCGTCCTCTTCGAAACCGTAGTAGGGCGTCAGATCGAAACCGCCGCCAAACCACCATACCGGGTCCGCGCCGGGCTTTTCGGCGATGAAAAAGCGCACGTTGGCATGGCTGGTCGGCACGTACGGACTGCGCGGATGAACCACCAGCGAAACGCCCAGCGCTTCAAAGCTGCGGCCGGCCAGCTCCGGGCGATGAGCCGTGGCTGATGCCGGCATGGCGTCGCCGTGAACGTGAGAAAAGTTGACTCCGGCCTGCTCAAAGATAGCGCCTTCCCGCAGCACCCGGCTACGCCCGCCGCCGCCGCCTTCGCGCTGCCAGCTATCTTCGCTAAACGGCTGGCCGTCGAGGGCGCTGAGCTGCCGGCAGATAGCGTCCTGCAGCTGGAGGAGATAGCGTTTAACCTGTTGCACGTCGGGCTTCATTTACGTCTCTTTGAGTGGGCTTTTTGGTTATCGAACCAGTGGAAGTAGCTGATGATGCCTGAGGCAATGGCGCTGGCGATTTTCTGCCGAAACGCGGTGGTACCTAACAGCTTTTCCTCGCCCGGATTGGTAATAAATGAGGTCTCGACCAGCACCGACGGAATCGACGGCGACTTCAGCACGACGAAGGCCGCCTGTTCGGTGTTGCGGCTGTGCAGCTTATGCACCGGCTTAATATTTTTCAGGATATGTGAGCCCAGCGTCAGGCTATTTTTGATGGTATCCGTCTGGACCAGATCGAACAGCACCTGCTGTAACAGATGGTCTTTCGCCGTTGCCTTTTTCCCCGCGACCTCATCGGCTCGGTTTTCGCGATCGGAGAGGTATTTCGCCATCGCGCTACTGGCGCCGCGGTTGGAGAGGGCAAAAACGGACGCCCCGGCGGCGCTTGGGTTAGTGAAGCCGTCGGCGTGAATAGACATAAACAGATCGGCGCCGTGCTGGTGGGCAATTTCCACGCGGTCGTACAGCGGAATAAAGGTATCGCCAGTGCGCGTCAGGCGCGCGTCGATACCGTTGCTGCGCAGAATGCTGCGTACGGTTTTGGCAATCGCCAGCACGACGTGTTTCTCTTTGGAGCCGTTGTGGCCGATAGCGCCGGTATCAATACCGCCGTGTCCCGGATCGAGCATGACGACGCGCTTCGCGCCCGCTTTTTTCTTCGCCGGTTTACTGTGCCCGTTGGACGTCGTCAACGGCTGTTCTTTTGCGCTGGCCTGCGATGAAATCCCGCTAAGGGTGACGGCAGCCAGTCCTGCTTTCAGCACCTGGCGGCGCGAAGCAAGTATTTTTAATGGTTTAAAAGTGCTCATTCGGCCTGAATTACAAACAAGTGGTACCCAATGTTATATCGTATCGTGTTTTTCGTTACGACCTTTCGTAATAAGAATTGTTTTACTTTTCATTTCAATACGTGACAAGGTCATATTATGTCATTTTTTGAGGTTAATTTCGCCTGATATTGGCTATCGGGCGTAATCACGCCATAATCACTTTTTTTATGCCTAAAAGATGGGGAATACCATGGAGATACGCGTTTTTCGCCAGCAGGATTTTGAAGAGGTGATAACTCTCTGGGAGCGCTGCGAGCTTCTGCGCCCGTGGAATGACCCGGAAATGGACATCGAACGTAAGGTTAATCACGATGTCAGCTTATTTCTGGTCGCCGAGGTCAACGGTGAAGTCGTCGGCACGGTGATGGGCGGCTACGATGGCCATCGCGGTTCGGCTTACTATCTCGGCGTTCATCCGGAGTATCGCGGTCGCGGAATTGCCAATGCGCTGCTTAACCGGCTGGAAAAAAAGCTCACCGCCCGCGGCTGCCCGAAAATTAATATCATGATCCGCGAAGACAACGAGGTCGTACAGGGCATGTATGAACGGCTTGGTTACGAATATGCGGACGTGCTCAGCTTGGGTAAGCGTTTGATTGAAGATGAAGAATACTGAGCTAATCCCCGCCGATTTTGATGCGCACGGCCGGCTAAGGCTGCCGTTCCTCTTCTGGTGCATCCTGCTGCTACAGGCGCGGACCTGGGTGCTGTTTATTATGGCCGGGGCTTCGCGGCAGCAGGGCGACGTCCTGCTGAATCTGTTCTACCCCGATCACGACAATTTTTGGCTTGGGCTGCTGCCCGGAATACCGGCGGTTCTGGCGTTTATCGTCAGCGGCCAGCGGCAGCGCTTTCCCCGCTTCTGGCCGCTTATACGCTGGCTGCTGGCGCTCTCTCAGGCGCTGCTGCTTATCTGGCAGCCGCTGCTGTGGCTGGGCGGCGAGTCGCCTTCGACGCTGACCATCGGCCTGCTGGTGGCGGATATTTATGCGCTGTGGTGGCTGCTGAGCAGCCGTCGGCTGAGGGCCTGTTTCCAGGAAGAGCAGGTTTAACGGCACTTTTTGCCGATCCCGCACTCCAACAGGCGTCAAATTAACAGGAAAGGACGATCTCATGAAATCGCTACGTTTACTTCTTTGCGCGCTACCGCTGGCGTTAACCGGCTGCTCCACGATGAGCGCGGTCAACTGGTCCGGGGCCTTGCCTTGGAACTGGTTCGGCTCCTCGACGGAGGTGACCGAGCAGGGGGTCGGTAAGCTGACGGCCGCCACTCCGCTGAATGAACAGGCCATCAGCGACGCGCTCGGCGGCGGCTACCGCCTGCGCAGCGGTATGAAAAGCGCCAACGGCAATATCGTGCGCTACTTTGAGGCGCTGAAGGACGACAAGGTGGTGATGACGATTAACGGCGAGAATGGCACCATCAGCCGCATCGACGTGCGCGACAGCGAGATTAAAACCGAGAGCGGCGTGCAGGTAGGCACTCCGTTCAGCGAGCTGTACAGCAAAGCGTTCGGCAACTGTCAGAAGGCCAGCAGCGACAACGGCGCCGTGGTCGAATGTCAGGCGCAGGGGAGCCAGCATATTAGCTATGCCTTCACCGGCCACTGGAGCGGCCCGGAAGAGCTGATGCCTTCAGACGACACGCTGAAAAACTGGAAAATAGCGAAAATCACCTGGCGCCGCTAATTTGATCTGGAGGGACACGACGGTGGTAAAAAACGCGTACAATAGGCGCGTTTAAAGCGCCACAGCGTTGTGGTTGTCTCATTTCAGGAGGAGCGATGTCTCAGGTTCAGAGCGGCATTTTGCCGGAACATTGCCGTGCGGCGATTTGGATTGAAGCCAATGTTAAAGGGGACGTTAACGCCCTGCGTGAAGCCAGCAAAAACTTTATCGATAAATTAGCCACCTTTCAGGCGAAATTCCCGGACGCGCAGTTGGGGGCGGCAATTGCCTTTGGCAATAACGTCTGGCGCGAGCTGAGCGGCGGCGTGGGTGCCGAAGAGTTAAAAGACTTCCCCGTTTACGGTAAGGGCCTGGCGCCATCGACTCAGTACGATCTGCTGATTCATATCCTGTCTGCTCGTCATGAAGTGAATTTCTCCGTCGCCCAGGCGGCGATGGCGGCGTTTGGCGGCGTCGTTGACGTCAAAGAGGAAGTGCACGGCTTCCGCTGGATCGAAGAGCGCGACCTGAGCGGCTTTGTCGACGGTACCGAAAACCCGGCCGGCGAAGAGACGCGTCGCGAGGTCGCGATTATTAAAGAGGGCGTCGATGCGGGCGGGAGCTACGTCTTTGTTCAGCGCTGGGAGCACAACCTCAAGCAGCTAAACCGCATGAGCGTTCCGGATCAGGAGATGATGATTGGCCGGACCAAAGAGGCCAATGAGGAGATTGACGGCGACGATCGCCCGGAGACCTCGCATCTAAGCCGCGTTGACCTGAAAGAGGACGGCAAAGGGCTGAAGATTGTGCGCCAGAGCCTGCCGTACGGTACCGCCAGCGGCACGCACGGCCTCTATTTCTGCGCCTACTGCGCCCGTATCCATAACATTGAACAGCAGCTGCTGAGCATGTTTGGCGATACCGATGGCAAGCGCGACGCCATGCTGCGCTTTACCAAACCGGTGACCGGCGGCTATTACTTCGCGCCGTCCGTCGAGCGCATTCTGGCGCTGTAGGTCTTCCTGCGCCATCGCCCTCTCCCCCGCGGGGAGGGCGGCTATCGGCTCCTGCATCTCTTTAACTTTGCCGCCGGCTGCGGTTTTCAAACCCCTTATTCTCTTTTCTACTTCCAAATCGCCAAACGGTATATAAAACCGTTACTCCTTTGGTACTCGTTATAAATATTATGACCATATGAAAGTCATCAATCTTATAAGGGTGCGCAATGGCCGTTAAATCACTGAACAAAGGATACCTGGCGCTGGCTGCTTCTGTGCTGCTGGTTGCGCAGGCTCAGGCGACTGAATTGCTGAACAGTTCCTACGATGTTTCCCGCGAGCTGTTTGCCGCCCTTAACCCGCCGTTTGAACAGCAGTGGGCCAAAGATAATGCCGGCGATAAGCTAACGATTAAGCAGTCCCATGCCGGCTCGTCAAAGCAGGCGCTGGCGATCCTGCAGGGCCTGAAAGCCGACGTGGTGACCTATAACCAGGTGACGGACGTGCAGATCCTGCATGACAAAGGCAACCTCATCCCGGCCGACTGGCAAAGCCGCCTGCCGAATAACAGCTCGCCGTTCTACTCGACGATGGGCTTTTTGGTGCGCAAAGGTAACCCGAAAAATATCCATGACTGGAACGATCTCGTCCGTTCCGACGTGAAGCTTATCTTCCCGAACCCGAAAACGTCGGGCAACGCGCGCTACACCTATCTAGCCGCATGGGGCGCAGCGGATAAAGCCGACGGCGGCGACAAAGCCAAAACCGAGCAGTTCATGACCCAGTTCCTGAAGAATGTCGAAGTGTTTGATACCGGCGGCCGCGGCGCGACCACCACCTTTGCGGAACGCGGGCTGGGCGATGTGCTGATTAGCTTCGAATCGGAAGTGAACAATATCCGCAAGCAGTATGAAGCGCAGGGATTTGAGGTCGTGGTGCCGAAAACCAATATTCTTGCCGAATTCCCGGTGGCGTGGGTGGATAAAAACGTCAAAGCCAACGGTACGGAGAAGGCGGCAAAAGCCTACCTGAACTGGCTCTACGGCCCGCAGGCGCAGACGATCATCACCGACTACTACTATCGTGTGAACAACCCGCAGGTGATGGAAACGCTGAAGGATAAATTCCCGCAGACCGAACTGTTCCGCGTCGAGGATAAGTTTGGCTCCTGGCCGCAGGTGATGAAAACGCATTTTGCCAGCGGCGGTGAGCTGGACAAACTGTTGGCGGCGGGGCGTAAGTAATGTTTGCTGTTGCCTCTAAGCGCGTGCTGCCGGGCTTTACCCTGAGCCTCGGCACCAGCCTGCTGTTTGTCTGTTTAATTCTGCTGCTTCCTCTGAGCGCGCTGGTGATGCAGCTGGCGCAGATGAGCTGGGGACAGTACTGGGATGTTGTTACCAACCCGCAGGTGGTTGCCGCGTATAAGGTGACGCTGCTGTCGGCCTTTGTGGCCTCGATTTTTAACGGCGTGTTTGGCCTGCTGATGGCGTGGATCCTGACGCGCTACCGTTTTCCCGGCCGTACGCTGCTCGATGCGCTGATCGATCTGCCCTTTGCGCTGCCGACGGCGGTAGCGGGCCTGACCCTGGCGTCGCTGTTTTCGGTCAACGGCTTTTACGGCGAGTGGCTGGCGCAGTTTGATATCAAGGTTACCTATACCTGGCTGGGTATCGCGGTGGCGATGGCTTTTACCAGCATTCCGTTCGTGGTGCGTACCGTCCAGCCGGTGCTGGAAGAGCTGGGTCCTGAATATGAAGAGGCCGCGGAAACGCTGGGCGCCACGCGTCTGCAGAGCTTTCGAAAAGTGGTGCTTCCGGAGCTTTCTCCGGCGCTGCTGGCCGGCGTTGCTCTGTCATTTACCCGCAGCCTGGGCGAGTTCGGGGCGGTTATCTTTATCGCCGGAAATATCGCGTGGAAAACGGAAGTTACCTCGCTGATGATTTTTGTACGTCTGCAGGAGTTTGACTACCCGGCGGCGAGCGCGATTGCCTCGGTGATCCTGGCCGCCTCGCTGCTGCTGCTGTTTTCCATCAACACCCTGCAAAGTCGCTTTGGTCGACGTGTGGTAGGTCACTAATGGCGGAAGTTACTCAATTGAAGCGTTATGACACGCCCCGCGTCAACTGGGGTAAATGGTTTTTGATTGGCGCCGGGATGCTGGTTTCCGCCTTCATTCTTATCGTGCCGATGGTTTACATCTTCGTTCAGGCCTTTAGTAAAGGCCTGATGCCGGTCCTGCAAAACCTCGCCGATCCGGATATGCTGCACGCTATCTGGCTGACGGTGATGATTGCGCTGATTACGGTCCCGGTGAACCTGGTATTCGGTACGCTGCTGGCCTGGCTGGTGACGCGCTTTACTTTCCCTGGCCGCCAGCTTCTGCTGACGCTGCTGGATATTCCTTTTGCCGTCTCGCCGGTGGTGGCGGGGCTGGTCTATCTGCTGTTTTACGGCTCCAACGGCCCGCTTGGCGGCTGGCTGGATGAGCATAATCTGCAAATTATGTTTGCCTGGCCGGGTATGGTGCTGGCGACTATCTTCGTGACCTGTCCGTTTGTGGTGCGTGAGCTGGTGCCCGTAATGATGAGCCAGGGCAGCAACGAAGATGAGGCGGCGATTCTGCTCGGCGCGTCGGGCTGGCAGATGTTCCGTCGGGTGACGCTGCCCAATATTCGCTGGGCGCTGCTGTACGGCGTGGTGCTGACCAACGCGCGCGCCATCGGCGAGTTCGGCGCGGTGTCGGTGGTCTCCGGGTCAATTCGCGGCGAGACGTTATCGCTGCCGCTGCAAATTGAGTTGCTGGAGCAGGATTACAATACCGTGGGTTCATTTACCGCCGCAGCCCTGCTGACGTTAATGGCTATTTTGACCCTGTTTTTGAAGAGTTTGGTGCAATGGCGTTTGGCCAATCAGGAAAAACGCGCGCAGCTGGAGGGAAATCATGAGCATTGAGATTGCCAATATTAAGAAATCTTTTGGTCGCACCCTGGTGCTGAATGATATCTCGCTGGATATCCCTTCCGGACAGATGGTTGCGCTGCTGGGGCCGTCAGGCTCCGGGAAAACGACGCTGCTGCGCATTATTGCCGGCCTGGAGAATCAGTCCAGCGGTCATATCCGTTTTCACGGCACCGACGTGAGCCGCGTGCACGCGCGCGATCGCAAAGTGGGCTTTGTGTTCCAGCACTATGCGCTGTTCCGTCATATGACGGTATTCGACAATATCGCCTTTGGTCTGACGGTGCTGCCGCGCCGCGAACGGCCGAACGCCGCCGGGATCAAGGCCAAGGTGACGAAGCTGCTGGAAATGGTGCAGCTGGCGCATCTTGCCGATCGCTATCCGGCGCAGCTTTCCGGCGGTCAGAAACAGCGCGTGGCCCTTGCGCGTGCGCTGGCCGTTGAGCCGCAGATTCTGCTGCTTGATGAGCCCTTCGGCGCGCTGGATGCCCAGGTGCGTAAAGAGCTCCGCCGCTGGCTGCGTCAGCTGCATGAAGAGCTGAAGTTTACCAGCGTGTTTGTGACTCACGATCAGGAAGAGGCGATGGAAGTCGCCGATCGCGTGGTGGTCATGAGCCAGGGCAGTATCGAGCAGGCCGACGCCCCGGAACGGGTCTGGCGCGAACCCTCTACCCGCTTCGTGCTGGAGTTTATGGGCGAAGTTAACCGCCTGAAGGGCACCGTCCGCGGCGGACAGTTCCACGTTGGCGCCCACCGCTGGCCGTTGGGCTATACCCCAGCGTATCAGGGGCCGGTCGATCTGTTCCTGCGCCCGTGGGAGGTCGATATCAGCCGTCGAACCAGCCTTGATTCACCGCTGCCGGTACAGGTGCTGGAAGCCAGCCCGAAAGGGCACTACACCCAATTAGTCGTGCAGCCATTAGGGTGGTATGACGAGCCGCTGACCGTGGTCCTGGCGGGCGATGAGGCGCCGTATCGCGGCGAGCGCCTGTTCGTTGGCTTACAAAACGCGCGGCTGTATAACGGCAACGAGCGCATCGAGCCGCGTGAGGAGCTTGCTCTGGCAGAATCTGCCTGATAGCTTAAGCCTCAGTTTATCGTCGTACAGGCGACGGCAGGGATTGGGTAACCCGGATGCACTATCATCCGGAGACGTTTGCAGGCCGGGTAAACTAACGTCCCGGCCTTTTTATTGGGTAAAAACCGTGAATACATTAGAACAAACCATCGGCAATACTCCTCTGGTTAAACTGCAGCGCCTGGGGCCGGACAACGGCAGTGAAATCTGGGTCAAACTGGAAGGCAATAATCCGGCGGGTTCCGTTAAGGACCGCGCCGCGCTTTCGATGATCGTTGAGGCGGAAAAACGCGGCGAAATCGCGCCCGGCGACGTGCTGATTGAAGCGACCAGCGGCAATACCGGCATCGCGCTGGCGATGATTGCGGCGCTGAAAGGCTATCAGATGAAGCTGCTGATGCCCGACAATATGAGCCAGGAACGCCGCGCCGCCATGCGGGCATACGGCGCTGAGCTGATTTTGGTCACCAAAGAGCAGGGGATGGAGGGCGCGCGCGACCTCGCCGCTGAGATGGCGCAGCGTGGCGAAGGCAAGCTGCTGGATCAGTTCAATAATCCCGATAACCCCTACGCGCACTACACCACGACCGGGCCGGAAATTTGGCAGCAGACCGAGGGGCGCATCAGTCACTTCGTCTCCAGCATGGGAACGACCGGTACGATTACCGGCGTCTCACGCTTCCTGCGCGAACAGCATAAGCCGGTGAGTATCGTGGGCCTGCAGCCGGAGGAGGGGAGCAGCATCCCGGGTATCCGCCGCTGGCCGGCGGAGTATATGCCGGGCATTTTTAACGCCTCGCTGGTGGATGCGGTGCTGGATATTCATCAGCAGGATGCGGAAAACACCATGCGCATGCTGGCGATCCGCGAAGGCATTTTTTGCGGCGTAAGCTCCGGCGGGGCGGTAGCCGGAGCGCTGCGCATTGCCCGGGAAAACCCCGGTGCGGTGGTGGTGGCGATCGTTTGCGATCGCGGCGATCGCTATCTCTCCACCGGCGTGTTTGGCGAAGAGCACTTTGCCCAGGGCGCGGGTATCTAAGCCGGCGGCTGGTCCAGCAGGTCGGTGCCGTAAGAGTTGTCAACGGTACACAGCCAGCGTTCGTTCTGCAGCTGGAAAACATAGGTCGCGCGGCGCGTGACCCGTGTTGAGCCGCCTTCCGCGGCGGGGATATCCAGACGGGTTTCCATAATCACCAGCGCATTCCCCGCGCCTTCAATAATCTCCATTTTTCCTTGGGTGACGACCAGCCGATGTTGAAAATAGTCGGCAATCGCCACAAAAGCCTTGCGGATGTTCTCTTTGCCCCTGACCACCATTCCCGGCTTAATGACCAGCACGGCGTCTTCAGCGTAGAAAGCCATTAAGGTGGCGTAATCTTCCTGCGAGATAGCCCGGTCGCAGGCTTCGATGACGGCTTTTAGCTGCGGGTTTGACATGATACTTACTCCGGTTTTTGTGGGGACAGCGCGTGATGGAGATCGTTTGCCAGCCGGTCAATCTCATCAGGAGTGAGGGTGGCGAGCGAGAGCCGTAATCCATACGACGGCGCGCGAACGCCAAAGGGCTCTCCTTCGCGCACCAGCCAACCCGCGCGGGCTAAACGCAGCGCCAGCGGCTGGCTCGGCGCCGCTAGCGGAAGCCAAAAGTTCAGGCCATCGCCTGGGCCTGGGTTTTCGATACCGCGGCGGGTAAGGGCGCTGGCCAGCCTTTCGTTACGCTGGCGGTAAGCGCGACGGGTTGCCGTCAGGGAGGCGATAAACGCGCTATCATTCAGGCAGGCCAGTACCAAATCCTGCAGCAGGTGGCTGACCCACTGGCTACCCGAGTTGAGCCGCAGCCTCAGCGCCGCTGAGGTTGTGGGATCGCTGGCGACAACCGCCAGGCGTAAATCGGGTCCCAGCGCTTTTGACATCGAGCGGATCAGCGCCCAGCGCTGGGTTTGCGCAGGCAGAGGAGATCGCCACGGCGTGGATGACAGCAGCGCGAAATGATCGTCGAGGATCACCAGCACCTGCGGGTAGCGGGCCAGTATTTCGCGGATCGCTGCGGCCCGCGCTTCGCTAAGGCTGCAGCCGGTGGGATTATGCGCGCGTGGCGTAATAATCACCGCCCGGGCGCCTTGACGTAACGCCTCCTCCAGCGCGGCGGGCTGCATGCCTTCGCCATCAACCGGCGCCGGGCAGGCGTTAAAACCGGCATAGCGCAGCATATTGATGCTGCTGAGAAAGCAGGGGTCTTCCACCACCACCCGATCGCCGGGCAGCAGCAGCGCGCACAGTAGCCGCTCCAGCGCGTCAATCGCGCCGCTGGTGAGATTGATTTCACTCTCAACCCCGGCGTCTTTCTGCACCCGGTCCTGGGCCCAGCGGGCCAGCCTCGGGTCGACGGCCGCGCTGCCGTACAGGCGCGGAGCCGGGCTGAGGGTGCTGAGGTAGCGGTTGAGATCGGGGAGACGCTGAGGGTCGGGGTTGCCGCTGGAAATATCGTGCAGCGCGGTGCCCTGGGCGCTGCCTTCCAGCACCACTGGCGCGCTGGCGGCTTTGATTGCTGTACCGTTGCGTCCCTGGCTGACGGCCAGGCCGGAGGTCACCAGGCGCTTATAGGCGGCGGCAACGGTATTGCGGTTAACGGCGAGTCTGGCAGCCAGCTCGCGAACCGGAGGCAGCATGTCATCGGGCTGTAACGTCCCGCTCTGCACCAGATGACGGATGTTATCAAAGATATCATTGGCGGTTTTTCCGGCGAACATTATTGACCTATGACAAAATGAATTTTAGCATAAGACGAATGATAATCAGGGTATAACCCGCTGTCCAGCGGGAGGAGACAGGATGGGCCAGCAAGACGAAATACAATCGGTGCTCTTCAATGATAAAAGCCGGGCGCTGCAGGTCGATATCGTTGCTGTGCAGTCGCAGGTCGTTTATGGCAGCGTGGGCAACAGCATCGCGGTGCCGGCGATCGAGCAGCACGGCCTGCGGGTAATGGCGGTACCGACGGTGCTGTTCAGCAATACGCCGCACTACGATACGTTCTACGGCGGGGTGATCCCTGAAGAGTGGTTTGTTGGCTATCTGCGCGCGCTGGAAGAGCGCGATGCGTTACGCGAGCTGCGGGCGGTTACCGCAGGCTATATGGGTAGCGCGGTGCAGATTGAGCGGCTGGCGCAGTGGCTGCTGCGGATCCGCGAAAGCCATCCGCAGCTGTGTATTCTGGTCGATCCGGTGATTGGCGACGTTGATAGCGGCATTTACGTTAAGGCCGAAATCCCTCAGGCCTACCGTCGCCACCTGCTGCCGCTGGCCCAGGGGATCACGCCTAACCTTTTTGAGCTGGAAACGCTAAGCGGTATGTCCTGCCGCAGCCAGCAGGAGGCGGTTAACGCCGCGCGTAGCCTGCTGTCCGGGACGCTAAAATGGGTGGTGATCACCAGCGCGCCGGGCCTCGATAACGCCACGATCAATGTGCTGGTGGTGACGGCAGATTCGGTGGAGGTGGTCGTCCATCCGCGGGTAGAAACGGATCTGAAGGGAACGGGCGACCTTTTCTGCGCCGAGCTTATCAGCGGTTTAGTCTGCGGACTGGCGTTAGGTGAAGCGACGCGGGCAGCGGCGCAGCGGGTGCTGGCAGTGATGACCTGGACTGCGGAGCGCGGCAGCGATGAGCTGATTTTGCCGCCGGCGGGAAGAGGGTAGCTGCAGGCGCGGCGATGCTGAGATAAAAAAATGGCGCCAGGAGGCGCCATTTTTCTGCGGCAAGAATTACTTCTTGATGCGAATCACCGGGGTTTCACCCACGGTTACGCTACCGGACAGTTTGATCAGCTCTTTGATCTCGTCCATGTTGGAGATAACAACCGGAGTCAGGGTAGACTTGGCCTTCTCTTCCAGCAGCGGCAGGTCGAATTCGATAACCGGGTCACCGATTTTCACGCGCTGGCCTTCTTCGGCAATACGCTTGAAGCCTTCGCCTTTCAGCTCAACGGTATCAATACCGAAGTGAACGAACAGCTCAATGCCGCTATCGGATTCGATAGAGAACGCATGGTTGGTTTCAAAGATTTTACCGATGGTACCGTCTACCGGCGCAACCATTTTGTTGCCGGTAGGTTTGATGGCGATGCCATCACCCACAATTTTTTCTGCAAAAACCACATCCGGCACGTCTTCGATGTTAACGATCTCGCCAGAGAGCGGAGCAATAATCTCAATAGTTCCGGTGTCTTTTTTGTCATCAGAAACCAGAGATTTCAATTTATCGAACAAACCCATGATCTTCTCCTAAGCAGTAATTTGGGCCGCGCATCTTATGGATTAGCAGATTGTTTTTTCTTCAATGAACTTGTTAACCAGCGTCATTAACTCGTCCGTTGTCGGTTGAGCAAGAGCCTGCTCTGCTAATACTTTCGCATCTTCGAAGTTCGTGTTACGAATAATCTTCTTGATACGCGGGATGGAAATGGCGCTCATAGAGAATTCGTCCAGCCCCATACCCAGCAACAGAAGTGTAGCACGTTCATCGCCCGCAAGCTCACCACACATGCCAGTCCATTTACCTTCAGCGTGAGAAGCATCAATAACTTGCTTAATCAGCGTCAGGACGGATGGTGACATTGGCTGGTAAAGATGTGAAATCATATCATTACCACGGTCAACTGCCAGAGTATACTGCGTTAAATCATTGGTTCCGATGCTAAAGAAATCAACTTCTTTCGCTAAGTGACGCGCAATCGTGGCAGCGGCCGGTGTTTCAACCATCACGCCAACTTCGATTGTTTCGTCAAATGCTTTACCTTCGTCGCGCAGTTCCTGCTTGTAGATTTCAATCTCTTTCTTCAGTGCACGCACTTCTTCAACAGAGATGATCATCGGGAACATGATGCGCAGTTTGCCGAAAGCAGAGGCACGCAGGATGGCGCGAACCTGGTCACGCAGGATCTCTTTACGATCCATCGCGATACGCACGGCACGCCAGCCGAGGAACGGGTTCTCTTCTTTCGGGAAGTTCATGTACGGCAGCTCTTTGTCGCCACCGATATCCATGGTGCGAACGATAACAGCCTGAGAGCCGCACGCTTCAGCTACCGCTTTGTAGGCCGCGAACTGTTCTTCTTCAGTCGGCAGCGCGTCGCGGTCCATGAACAGGAATTCGGTACGGTACAGTCCTACGCCTTCCGCGCCGTTACGTTCAGCGCCGTCGATGTCGCGAACGGTACCGATGTTGGCACAGACTTCAACCTGATGGCCGTCGAGCGTAATGGCCGGCAGATCTTTCAGCTTCGCCAGCTCGGCTTTTTCTTCAGCAACCTGGGCCTGCAGATCGCGCAGCTCTTCAATTTGTTCGTTGCTCGGGTTAACCAGAACCTGATTGTTGACCGCGTCAAGAACCAGATAATCGCCGTTTTTCACCTGCGAGGTTACGCTACCGGTGCCCACAATTGCCGGCAGCTCAAGGGAGCGCGCCATGATGGAGGTGTGGGAAGTACGGCCGCCCGCGTCGGTGATAAAGCCCAGCACCTTGTTCAGGTTCAGCTGTGCGGTTTCCGACGGGGTGAGATCGGCGGCAACCAGAATGACTTCATCCTGAATCGCGCTCAGATCGATGATAGCCAGGCCGAGGATGTTACGCAGCAGGCGCTTACCAATATCGCGTACGTCAGCCGCACGCTCTTTCAGGTATTCATCATCCAGCTCTTCCAGAGCGATAGCCTGGCCTTCGATAATTTCATTGGCCGCCGCGTCGGCAGTCATGTGCTTATCTTTAATCAGGGCTATGATTTCCTGCTCAAGCTCCTCATCTTCCAGCAGCATGATGTGCCCTTCGAAGATGGCTTCTTTTTCTTCACCGAAAGTTTCACCAGCTTTGGTTTTTATGACCTCCAGCTGGGCGGAGGCCTTGGTGCGGCCACTCAGGAAACGTTCAATTTCCTGCTCAACCTTATCGGCAGAAATTTTCTTCCGGTCGATGACAATTTCGTCTTCTTTCAGCAGGAGAGCCTTACCGAAAGCGATACCCGGGGATGCTAAAATGCCTGAAATCATAACCCTACCTTACTTGTGACTGATATTAAAAAGAACCCGTGAACTTATTCGAGTTCAGCCATCAGTTTTACCAGATGCTCAACTGCTTTCTGCTCATCTTCGCCTTCAGCGGAGATGGTGACTACGGTACCCTGAGTCAGACCCAGAGTTTGCAGTTTGAACAGGCTTTTGGCGCTGGCGCTTTTGCCGTTGGAGGTAACAGTGATCTCAGAAGTAAAGCCTTTAGCTTCTTTAACAAACTGAGCAGCAGGGCGGGTGTGCAGACCGTTCGGAGCGGTAATGGTAACTTCTTGCTGGAACATTATATTTCCCCAACTTATAGGTTTAGTGTTGTGGACCTAAAGTCTAGCCTAACGGCAAGGCTTTAGCCTGTATTGTTAGCGCCGGCGTTACGTGTCTGGCTAAGGTGTCAGCAGCGGGTAATCGCTGCGCAGACCATCTGGCCGTTGACGTCTGGCACGTCATTAAACATTATGCCGCGAAAGGAAGACTTGAACCAAATCATAAAATCGATTCAGCTTATGGAAATCCAATTCTGAATAATTTCGCGCATCAAAATAAATGTGCTGGTTAAATACCAGACCCTACGCGGTGAATCAATGCCAGGAGGGGTAAAACTTTGACGTATGCCACAAAAAAGCACCTAAAAAGGTGCTTTTTTACACGATACCTACAAGCTGGCATCACTGTTGCAGTTCTTTCTCGGTGAAGAGATCGGCAAACAGCGCTGTGCTTAAATAACGCTCACCAGAAGACGGTAGGATAACCACTATATTCTTATTGGTAAAGGCCTCATCTTCCTGCAGCTTGAGGGCTGCGGCAACGGCGGCTCCGGAAGAGATACCGGCGAGGATACCTTCTTCGTCCATCAGGCGACGGGCGGTCGAGATAGCCTCTTCGTTGGTGATGGCCACAACTTTATCGACCAGCTTCAGATCGAGGTTGCCCGGAATAAAGCCGGCGCCGATACCCTGAATTTTGTGCGGGCCAGGCTTAAGCTCAACGCCAGCCAGCGCCTGAGCGATCACCGGTGAATCGGTCGGTTCCACCGCAACGGTAATCAGATCTTTTTTGCCCTTGGTGCCTTTAATGTAGCGACTCACGCCGGTCAGCGTACCGCCGGTGCCGACGCCGGAGATAAAGACGTCAACCTGACCATCGGTATCTTCCCAGATTTCCGGGCCGGTGGTCTTTTCATGAATTTCCGGGTTAGCCGGGTTGCTGAACTGCTGCAGCAGCAGATATTTTTCCGGGTCGCTGGCAACGATTTCTTCGGCTTTTTGAATCGCCCCTTTCATGCCTTTCGCGCCTTCGGTCAGTACCAGATTGGCACCCAGCGCTTTCAGCAGCTTACGTCGTTCGATGCTCATGGTTTCCGGCATGGTCAGCGTCAGCTTGTAGCCACGCGCTGCGGCGACGTAGGCGAGGGCGATACCGGTGTTGCCGCTGGTCGGTTCTACCAGCTCAACGCCAGCTTTCAATACTCCGCGTTTCTCAGCATCCCAAATCATATTGGCACCGATACGGCATTTGACGCTAAAGCTCGGGTTGCGAGATTCAACCTTTGCCAGGATGCGTCCGTTACCGATTCGGTTCAGTCGGACTAGCGGCGTATGACCGATAGTCAGGGAGTTATCTTCAAAAATCTTACTCATGGCCCGTCCTTAACTGTATGAAATTTGGGAGTACGGCTCCAGCATACCCGCTTAAAGAATATGCGGAAGTAAGGATTTAGCATATCTATATTCGTAAGGGAAATAATGGCAAGCCAGAAGGAATAAGGTGAGGCATAAGCCACCGCCCGATGGTGCTGAAAATGTGGGGTTTCGCAGTCCCGATTTTTGGCCCATCCATAGGCCTGCGCGCATCCGTCTGGGCTTATTTCCACATCGCATGTTTATCGCGATAGCAGTCGACCCACATCGCCGTTGCGCCGCAAATGGCCACCGGCAGGATAACCAGATTGAGGACCGGGATCATGGTGAACAGGCTGGTCAGCGCGCCAAACTGCATATTGGTGACTTTGCGCGTACGCAGCGCCTCGCGCATGGTTTTAAACGGAACCTTGTGGTTATCAAACGGGTAGTCGCAGTACTGAATGGCCAGCATCCACGCGCTGAACAGGAACCACAGCACCGGGGCAACGGTCTGGCCGATACCGGGAATGAAGTAAAGGATCAGCAGGATGATGGCGCGCGGCAGATACCAGGAAAACTTTTGCCATTCGCGTTTCATAATGCGCGGGACATCTTTCATGATGCCAAATACGCCGACGTCCGGAGGCGTTGCGCCGGTTAAGCGCGCTTCCAGCTGTTCCGCCAGCAGGCCGCTAAACGGGGCGGCAATCCAGTTGGCGATGGTTGAGAAAAAGTAGCCGAAGACCAGCAGAATCGAGATGACCATCACCGGCCAAAGCAGATAGTTTAGCCAGTTCAGCCATTCCGGCACGTGGCTCATCAGCGAGGGGATCCAGCTATCAAGGCGCGTGAACAGCCACCAGAAGGCGCCGCCCATCAGGATAATATTGACCAGTAAAGGCAAAAATACGTAACGACGAATTCCCGGCAGCCCGATCAGTTTCCAGCCCTGCGAAAAATAGTAAACGCCGCTACGCGGGGAAGTTGCGGATGATGAAACCATGGTCAGGCAATGCTCCTTTTTTGACATTCAGGCTGAATGCCCGCTTATTTTATCGGGTTGCCGGACAATAACCAGTTAGGAAATGTTCGAAAAAGCAGCAAAAAGCACGATTTAGTTCATCTTTATGTAGTGAAAGCGGTAGACCCACTTGCACTCGGCGTAATCGACAAATACTCTTAGTAAGTAAATGTTTGCCGTGGTGGCAAGGTGTTAGAACAACAGAGAATATAATGATGCAGGATTTGCGTCTGATATTAATCATTGTTGGCGCGATCGCCATAATCGCTTTACTGGTACACGGTTTCTGGACCAGCCGTAAAGAACGTTCCTCGATGTTTCGCGATCGCCCACTAAAACGTATGAAGTCTCGCGATGACGAAGAGTCTGAAAGCGATGGCTTTGATGACGATGTTGAAGGCGTAGGTGAGGTTCGCGTTCACCGGGTTAATCACGCCCCAAATGGCCACAATGGGGAGCAAGAGGCACCTCGTCAGACGCCACAACACCAGTATCAGCCGCCTTACGAACGTCAGGTGCAGCCGCCCGTGCGTGCGGAAGAGCCCGTTCGTCAGCCGCAGCCTGCTCATCACCACCAGCAGGCCCCGCAACCGCAAACCAGCGCGCCTCAGCGCCAGCCCGCGCCGCAGCAGCCTGTGCCGCATCAACCCCAGCCCGTAGCGCAGCCTCAGCAGGCGCCTCAGCAGCCGTTAGTTCAGAGCTCACCGCAGCAGCCTGCTCCGGTCCAGCCAGCCGCCGCCGCACCGTCTCAGCCAGCGCCTGAACCGGTTGTCGCCGAACCACCGCAGCCGGCCCCGCAGCCAAAAGAGCGCAAAGAGACGGTCATCGTGATGAACGTGTCAGCGCATCAAGGCTCGCAGATCAACGGTGAAGTGTTGATTAACAGCATCCAGCAGGCGGGCTTCAAATTTGGCGATATGAATATATTCCATCGTCATCTTAGCCCGGACGGCAGCGGCCAGGTCCTGTTCAGCCTGGCTAATATGGTGAAACCCGGTACCTTTAATCCGGACAGCATGGCGAATATGACGACGCCTGGGGTCACTATCTTTATGCAGGTGCCGTCCTTCGGCGATGAGCTGCAAAACTTTAAGCTGATGCTGCAATCTGCGCAGTACATCGCCGACGAAGTCGGTGGCGTGGTGCTGGACGATCAGCGTCGGATGATGACTCCGCAGAAAATGCGTGAATATCAAGACCGTATTCGTGAAGTGAAAGAGGCTAACGCCTGATTCACAGACCTGCGTTTCGTCTCCCAATCCTGAACCCCCGCCCGTCGGGGGTTTTTTATCATTGATGGTGCGATATGGAACCGATCGAACAAAAACTGACTGAACTGCGAACCACGCTTCGCCATCATGAATATCTGTACCACGTTATGGATACCCCTGAAGTGCCCGATGCGGAATACGACCGGCTGATGCGCGAACTGCGCGAGCTGGAAGCCCTGCATCCCGAGCTCATCGTCTCCGACTCGCCGACTCAACGCGTGGGGGCGGCTCCGCTGGCCTCCTTTAGCCAGGTTCGTCATGAAGTCCCGATGCTCTCGCTGGATAACGTTTTTGACGAAGAGAGCTTCCTGGCTTTTAACAAGCGCGTTCAGGACCGGCTGAAAAGCAGCGACGATCTGGTCTACTGCTGTGAGCTGAAGCTGGACGGGCTGGCCGTGAGTATTCTGTACGAAAACGGCGTGCTGGTGCAGGCCGCAACGCGCGGCGACGGCACCACCGGCGAGGATATTACCTCTAATGTGCGGACGATTCGCGCGATCCCGCTGAAGCTGCGCGGTGACAATATCCCTGCGCGTCTGGAAGTACGCGGCGAGGTGTTCCTGCCGCAGGCCGGGTTCGAAAAAATTAACGAAGAGGCGCGTCGCAGCGGCGGGAAAGTCTTCGCGAACCCGCGCAATGCGGCTGCCGGCTCCCTGCGTCAGCTCGATCCGCGGATTACGGCGAAGCGACCGCTTACTTTCTTCTGCTACGGCGTGGGTACGCTGGAAGGCGGCGAGCTGCCGGCGAGCCATTCCGGGCGTCTGCAGCAGTTTAAGGCCTGGGGATTGCCGGTTAGCGAGCGCGTAACGCTCTGCCGCACTCCAGAGGAAGTGCTTACTTACTATCGTAAGGTTGAGGAGGACCGCCCGACGTTAGGTTTCGATATCGACGGCGTGGTCATCAAAGTGGACTCCCTTGAGCTTCAGGAGCAGCTCGGCTTTGTCGCCCGCGCTCCGCGCTGGGCCGTCGCCTTTAAGTTCCCCGCTCAGGAGCAGATGACCTTCGTACGCGACGTTGAGTTCCAGGTCGGCCGTACCGGAGCAATCACTCCGGTGGCGCGCCTCGAGCCGGTCCATGTGGCCGGCGTGCTGGTGAGTAACGCCACGTTGCACAACGCCGATGAAATTGAACGACTGGGTCTACGAATTGGCGATAAGGTGGTGATCCGCCGCGCCGGAGACGTTATTCCTCAGGTGGTTAACGTTGTGCTGTCCGAACGCCCGGAGGATACGCGTGAAATCCTCTTCCCGACCCATTGTCCGGTGTGCCATTCGGACGTTGAGCGCGTTGAAGGCGAAGTGGTGACGCGCTGTACCGGCGGATTAATTTGCGGCGCGCAGCGTAAAGAGGCCTTAAAGCATTTTGTTTCCCGTCGCGCGTTAGATGTTGAGGGCATGGGCGAGAAGATCATCGACCAGCTGGTTGAGAAAGAGTATGTGCACACGCCGGCCGACCTGTTCCGCTTAAGCCCAGGTAAGCTCACCGGCCTTGAGCGTATGGGGCCAAAGTCGGCGCAAAACGTGGTCAATTCGTTAGAAAAATCGAAAGAGACGACCTTTGCCCGCTTCCTGTACGCGCTTGGCATTCGTGAGGTCGGCGAGGCAACGGCCGCAGGGCTGGCGGCGCATTTTGCAACGATTGAGGCGCTCGAGCAGGCATCAGTTGACGATCTGCAGAAGGTGCCTGATGTCGGCATTGTGGTGGCTACCCACGTGCGCAATTTCTTTGCTGAGGAGAGCAACCGCGAGGTTATCGCTCAGTTGCTCGCGGAGGGCGTCCGCTGGCCCGCGCCGGTGGTGGTCAATGCCGAAGAGATCGATAGCCCGTTTGCCGGCAAAACCGTAGTCCTGACCGGTAGCCTGAGCCTGCTGTCCCGTGATGATGCAAAAGCGCGGCTGGCGGCGCTGGGGGCGAAAGTGGCGGGCAGCGTGTCAAAGAAAACCGATCTGGTGATTGCCGGGGAAGCGGCGGGGTCGAAGCTGGCTAAAGCGCAGGAGCTGGGGATTGCGGTGATCGATGAAGCCGAAATGCTGCGGCTGTTGGGAGATTAACGTGGATAAGGAACGGCTTATCGAGATTGCCAATACGGAAATGCCGTTTGGCAAATATAAAGGTCGTCGTTTGATTGACGTGCCTGAAGAGTATTTGCTGTGGTTTGCCCGTAAGGAGCAGTTTCCCGCCGGGCATCTTGGCGAGCTGATGGCGTTAACCTTATTGATTAAAACCGAAGGGCTGACCCAGCTGGTTCAGCCCCTCAAGCAGCCGCGTTAAGCCTCTGGCGCGCTGGCGTTTTCACGCGCCAGCCGCTCTTCCGCCTGTCGTTTATAGCGTCGTGCCAGCACGGCGCACACCATCAGCTGGATCTGATGGAAAATCATCAGCGGCAGCACCATGATCCCCAGAATCGAGGTCGGAAAGAGAATATTGGCCATCGGGATCCCGTTTGCCAGGCTCTTTTTCGATCCGCAGAAGACAATGGTAATTTCATCCGCTTTATTGAAGCCGCATTTGCGCGCCACAAAGATGTTAATGGCGATAACGATGGCCAGCAGCACGATGCTGACGGCGACGATGAAAAGCAGCGAGCCTGGACCGACTTTATGCCAGATACCGTTCACCACCGCCTCACTAAACGCCGAGTAGACGACCAGCAGGATAGAGGTCTGATCGGTTTTTGAAATCCATTTTTTATGCCGCGCCACCCATGCGCCGATCCACGGACGGGACAGATGACCGAGGACGAACGGCAGCAGAAGCTGCAGCATAATCTTGCCGACCTGCTCCAGGCTGCCGCCGGCGCCGTGCAGATTCATCAGTAGCCCGACCAGCAGCGGTGAAATGAAAATTCCCAGCAGGCTCGATGCCGAGGCTGAACATACGGCCGCCGCTACGTTTCCGCCAGCCAGCGAAGTGAAAGCGATCGCTGACTGCACGGTAGCGGGCAGAATGCAGAGATAAATAAAGCCGGTATAGAGCGCAGGATCGACGTTTATCGGCGCCCACCACGCAAACAGCACCCCCAAAACGGGGAAGACGATAAAGGTGCTGCACATCACCCACAGATGCAAACGCCAGTGGCCGCCGCCGGAGATAATCGCCTCGCGGGAGAGCTTTGCGCCGTGCATAAAGAACAGCAGGGCAATGGCCGCGGTGGTGAGGTGCTCAAAGAAGGGGACAAATTCGCCGCGCGCCGGGAAAAAGGAGGCCAGCAGGACGACGGTAACCAGGGTAAGGGTAAATGGGTCAAGAATGCGGAAAAATTTCATAATCGCTCCTGAAAATCGATTTCGCTATTGTGCTTTTTTTAGTTTGAGAAATAAAATTGATTTATTGCATCTATTCATGAATAAAAAAGATGAATTATTCGCTGCGTCAGTTAAAGGTATTTGTCACCGTCGCCAGGGCGAGAAGCTTCAGCCGGGCAGGGGAGATGATTGGGCTCAGCCAGTCGGCGGTGAGCCATAGCGTCAAGGAGCTGGAGCATCAGACCGGCGTGCGGCTGCTGGACAGAACCACCCGGGAGGTGGTGCTGACGGAGGCGGGGCATCAGCTGGCGGGTCGGCTTGAGCGGCTGCTGGACGAGCTGAACAGTACGCTGCGCGACGCCGGACGCGTGGGTCAGCAGCTGACGGGAACCGTGCGGGTTGCCGCCAGCCAGACGATTTCCGCCCATCTGATCCCCCAGTGTATTGCGCACAGCAATCAGCGCTACCCGGAGATTGATTTTGTGCTGCACGATCGCCCTCAGCAGTGGGTTCTGGAGAGTATTCGCCAGGGTGAGGTAGATTTTGGCATTGTTATCGATCCCGGCGCCGCGACGGATTTGCAGTGTGAGACGGTCCTGTCGGAGCCGTTTTTACTTTTATGTCGGGAGGATCATCCTTTTGCCGAAAGGGCATCGGTGAGCTGGCAGGATCTTCACCGGCAGCGGCTGGTATTGCAGGATTACGCCTCCGGCAGCCGGCCGCTGATTGATGCCGCGCTGGCGCGCTTTGGCATTGATGCCAATATTGTGCAGGAGATTGGGCATCCGGCTACGCTGTTTCCGATGGTGGAGTCAGGTATTGGCATCAGTATTCTACCGGCGCTGGCGCTACCGCTGCCTCAAGGCAGCCATTTGCGGGTCAAGCGGCTAACCCCGGTTGTTGAGCGTCAGCTGATGCTGGCGCAGCGTAAGAAACGCTCGCTCTCAACCGCCGCGCAGGCGCTGTGGGAAGTGGTGCGTGAAGAGGGGAATACGCTGACCGCGGGCAGAGCTGACGATCCGCTGTATCAGCGGTGAGGCGTGAGTCCGTGGAGACGGGCGTGGTATTCAGAAACGAAAAAGCGGGTGTGAAGGATATGAGTGGTGGGTCGTGCAGGATATCACTCGTCTCATCCTGAGACTCGCCCAGCGGGTCGCCGCAGGCGGCGATGCAAAATCGTTCCCGACGATTTTGTCGAACCTGCGGCAGGTTCTCATCCTGCACGGTTAAGCATGGTGTGCAGAAACGAAAAAAGCGCCTAAAGGCGCTTTTTTCTGAATATGGTGGGTCGTGCAGGATTCGAACCTGCGACCAATTGATTAAAAGTCAACTGCTCTACCAACTGAGCTAACGACCCGAAGTGGTGGGTGATGACGGGATCGAACCGCCGACCCCCTCCTTGTAAGGGAGGTGCTCTCCCAGCTGAGCTAATCACCCACTTCGGTACTTCACATTTTTAACAAGAAATCCAGCTGGCGAGAAAGTGGTGGGTGATGACGGGATCGAACCGCCGACCCCCTCCTTGTAAGGGAGGTGCTCTCCCAGCTGAGCTAATCACCCACTTCTCAATTTCTTGCTACACGGCGGAGACTACTTAAAGTAGTTGGTGGGTGATGACGGGTTCGAACCGCCGACCCCCTCCTTGTAAGGGAGGTGCTCTCCCAGCTGAGCTAATCACCCCCGCTGTGTGGAGTCGCATTATAGGGAGAGTTGAAAATGAGTCAACGCCTTTTCTAAATAATTTGTTTGTTCGTCGTAAAATTAAACAAAACGATCGCGAAAGCATCCGCAGCGCATGATTTATAAACAAAAATGGCAAAGCGTGACGTTCAGACGGGAACTCCATTGAGGAATCAGCCTACGGTGTTAGAATATTGAGCCATAAATACCAACAGACTCTGCCGGTTGTCGGCATCTTTATTAAACGTAAGGCCATTTCATGAAAATCAAAACTCGCTTCGCGCCCAGCCCGACAGGCTATCTGCACGTTGGCGGCGCGCGTACTGCTCTCTACTCCTGGCTTTTTGCCCGCAATAACAACGGTGAGTTTGTACTGCGTATTGAAGACACCGATCTTGAGCGCTCCACGCCGGAAGCAATTGAAGCCATTATGGATGGGATGAACTGGCTGAATCTGGAATGGGACGAAGGTCCGTATTTCCAGACTAAACGTTTTGACCGTTACAACGCCGTTATTGATGAAATGCTGGTAGCGGGCACGGCCTATAAATGCTACTGCTCTAAAGAGCGTCTGGACGCTCTGCGCGAAGAGCAGATGGCAAATGGCGAAAAACCTCGCTATGACGGGCGCTGTCGCCATGGTCACGAACACCATGCGGATAACGAACCGTGCGTGGTGCGTTTTGCCAACCCGCAGGACGGTTCCGTCATCTTTGACGATCAGATCCGCGGACCGATTGAATTCAGTAATCAGGAGCTGGACGATCTGATCATCCGCCGCACCGACGGCTCCCCGACCTATAACTTCTGCGTTGTCGTGGATGACTGGGATATGGAGATCACGCACGTGATCCGTGGTGAAGACCATATCAACAATACCCCGCGCCAGATCAATATCCTTAAGGCATTGAACGCGCCGGTACCGGTATATGCGCACGTTTCGATGATCAATGGCGATGACGGCAAAAAGCTCTCCAAGCGTCATGGCGCGGTGAGCGTGATGCAGTACCGCGACGATGGCTACCTGCCTGAAGCGCTGTTGAACTATCTGGTACGTCTGGGCTGGTCCAGCGGCGATCAGGAGATCTTCTCTCGTGAAGAGATGATTAAGCTCTTCTCCCTCGGCGCGGTCAGCAAATCCGCCAGCGCGTTTAACACCGAGAAGCTGCAGTGGCTGAATCATCACTACATTAACTCTCTGGCACCGGAGTATGTGGCAACGCATCTGCAATGGCATATCGAGCAGGAAAATATCGATACCCGTAACGGCCCGCAGCTGGCTGAACTGGTGAAGCTGCTCGGCGAGCGTTGCAAAACGCTGAAGGAGATGGCGGCGAGCTGCCGTTACTTCTATGAAGAGTTCGACGAGTTTGACGCCGACGCGGCGAAAAAACATCTGCGCCCGGTTGCGCGTCAGCCTCTGGAAGTCGTGCGCGATAAGCTGGCTGCGGTGACCGACTGGACGGCAGAGAACGTTCATCACGCTATTCAGGCAACGGCGGACGAGCTGGAAGTCGGGATGGGTAAAGTCGGGATGCCGCTGCGCGTTGCGGTTACCGGCGCTGGACAATCCCCGGCTCTCGACGTGACTGTTCATGCGATTGGTAAATCCCGCAGCGTAGAACGCATCAACAAAGCGCTGGCATTTATTGCTGAACGCGAAAGCCAGCAGTCCTGAGCATCATAAGCTACGCATAACGGCAGGTATATTCCTGCCGTTTTTTTACTCTTTCGACCGCTCGCCGCTAATTCCCAGACGCGATAAAAATCCGCTGATGCCTTCTCTTGCAAGAAAGTCCCGCAAATGCTGCTGTTCTTCTGGCGTCATCAGATGGAGCGTCTCGGCAATTTGTCGCCAGATAGCCCCTGCATCATTAATAAAATAGTGGCCAGGCGGTTCAGCCAGCTGATAATCGGCAATCAGATGCCGCAGCGCGGGAATATTTGCCAGAAAATCGAGAACCGTCCTGTCGATAACGATGAGACGGGCACGCCCACCTTTGACGCCGGGAATAGCCTCCGTACGCCATTTTTGCTCTCTGACCCAGCGGTTAATCGTTTGTCTGGCGAGGCCAAGACATTCCGCAAGCTCTGCCGGGGTCATCTTATCTTTTAATTTCATCATCATGTTACTAGTCGCGAATATCCAGGCGATGGAGTAAGCCGGTAATACCTTCACGCAGCAGAAGTGACATCAGCTTTTTCTGTTCGCCGGGGGTCATCTCTTTGCTGAGCGTAAGAAGCAGCGGCTCAAGGTCGTTTTCTACGGTGGCATAAGGGGAAGGCGTTTCCGCCACGCGCTGGGCGCTGCGAATAAAATCGCGCACCTGCTCGTTTACGTGCACGAGGCGAGCTTTGCCTCCCTGCACGCCGGGTCGGGGGGATGTTTGCCATCCTTCTTTGCGTACCCACTTATTGATCGTCTGCCGGCTGAAGCCAGTGAGATGGGCGATTTCTTCAGGTGTCATTCGTTCCTTGAGCATACTATTTCCTGAATAAAAATGTGGGAATTAGTTGTTCATGTTATAGCATCCTTTTACATGAAAGAGTGACATGTTTAACTTCTCCCTGCGATAAGCTTCGCAATGTCAGCTATTTGCCTGCTTTTTCAGCGATCAAATTAAGAGGGGTGATTTTGCCGTTGACACCTGACGAAGGAATTCATATTATGCGGCCCGTCAACACGACACGTTTTATGTTACGGGGCTATAGCTCAGCTGGGAGAGCGCTTGCATGGCATGCAAGAGGTCAGCGGTTCGATCCCGCTTAGCTCCACCAAATCCTGTCCCCATCAGGTTTGGTTTTAAAACGTTCTGTTGGGGCTATAGCTCAGCTGGGAGAGCGCTTGCATGGCATGCAAGAGGTCAGCGGTTCGATCCCGCTTAGCTCCACCAAATATCGAAACCCTCGCTACGGCGGGGGTTTTTTGTTTTCCTCCTGCCAACGTAAAGCACTCTGTGCTTACGTCAGAAAATCTCCTGCTATTAGAGTGAAATGTAATTTAAGATTTTTCCCTGGCTTATTACCTTGCCTGCCATAATTAACCAACATAGTATTTGTATATTAAATATAATTCCGGCGCGGGAGCTTTAATTAACAATAATGACAGGCAAATTTAACATTAACATCAGAAGATCTTTACTCGCGTTGATCGTTTGTTTAATTACAATTCCATTAGCCAGATTTATTTCACCTCAGGCAATGATTGACGGTAACCAAATATTTCTCGCCTGGTTACCGCTAAGTATGATGTACGCGGTTATCTTTATTTTTGGCCGCTATGCGATTGGCCCGCTGATTATCGCCTTTGCTATCACCAACGCCTGGATAATCCCGCTGACGGTACCGCAGGCGGCAATCTTATTATTCTGCCAGCTGTTCTCGGTGCTGGCCTCATGCGCCATTGTCCGCATGCTGCTTGGTAAAGCGTGGCGCAGCGGGTTAACGGCGAAGCGGATGGGCATCAGAATCTTTTGGGGCGGATTTTTTGCTCCCGTGCTCATGAAAGTTACCATGTATCTGGCGGGGGTGTTTTTTTCTTTCCCTCTGGTTATATCGAGCTATTTCAAAGATATGCCGGCAATTTATACCATTATAGATATTCAGAGTTTGATTTGCGCTGCATTAATTTTTACCACCTTCTTTTATTATCCTTTGCGGATGATTATCAATCCGCGTTTTGCCCGCACATTCTGGCTCCATCATTGTCAACCGTGGCTTACGCGCGAGCGTCGGATATTTACGCTGTACTGGTTCATAGCGCTCGTGGCAATATTACTGGTGCTCTGTGCACCTTATAACTCTGTTTTTATTGCCGGTTATTTGGTACCACTTATTTTCATCCTTTATTTTATTGGTATTAGCCGGCTGGGCCATGCGCTGATTCGTATTTCATGGTCCGTTTCAGCATTTTTACTGGTCGCGTATAATCAAAATTTCCTGCAGGGCGTAAAGACAGAATACGCATTATCATTTGTTCTCTCGGTACTCATCTCATTCACCATCTGCTTGTTTTATATGCTGGATATCTACGCTCAGAACGAGCGAATCAAGCTCAGATGGCGAGATCAGGCGCAGGAGGACCCGCTGACCGGGCTGCCTAATCTTCGCGCGCTGGAGTGTCATTTACGCCGCAATCCCGAAGTAGCCATCAGCAGCCTGCGAATTGATAACCTGGATTTCCTCAGCCGCCATTACGGCATGATGATGCGCGTGCACTGCAAGCGGCAAATTGCCGCTAAGGTACAGCCGCTACTGGGGCCGGGAGATAAAATATTTCAGCTACCCGGTAGCGAGCTGCTGCTGGTGCTGTGCGGGCCGGAACCCGAGGCGCGGCTAGGCCACATCGTGGCGATTCTTAACCACAAGAAATTTATCTGGAATAACCAGGCGCTGGATCTGGAGTTTGGCGCATCGTGGGGCAGGCATCACGGCGTCGAGGCCGAGCTTCATCCGATGCTGGGCCAGCTGAGCTGGCTTTCGGAGCAGGCCGGCGCCACGCAGCGGGTGCTGGCGCTGGATGCGGCGCAGGAGCAGGTTTCCGATCAAACCAGCGAACAGGTGCGTATGCTGACCCGGATCAAGCAGGCGCTCAATAAACGCGATCTCGTGCTGTATGCCCAGCCGATCCGGAACGCGGCGGGGGAGGGCTATTATGAAGTGCTTACGCGGATGCAGTGCGGAGAAACCGTCATTACGCCGGAGCGGTTTATTCCGCTCATCGTACAGTTCAACCTGAGCCAGCGTTTCGACATGCTGGTGCTGGAAACGTTGTTCAGCACGCTACACCGGCATCCGGGCCAGCACTTCTCCGTTAATCTGCTGCCCTACACCCTGATGCAGCGCGATAGCGCGGCGCAGATTATTGCTTTGTTCAGGCGCTACCAGCTCCAGGGCGAAGCGATTACCATCGAAATTACCGAAGAGCAGGCATTCTGCGATGAGCAAACCAGCCTGCACAACATCCAGCAGCTGCGGGATTTTGGCTGCGCCATTGCTATCGATGACTTCGGTACCGGCTATGCGAACTATGAGCGACTGAAAAGGCTCCAGGCGGATATCGTGAAGATTGACGGCTGCTTCGTGCGCGACGTGGAGACCGATCCTCTGGATGCGATCATTATTAAATCCATTATCGAGATGGCGAGGGTGAAAAATCTGACGGTTGTGGCGGAGTACGTGGAAACGGAAGAGCAGAAGGCGCGGCTGCTGGCGCTCGGCGTCGACTATTTGCAGGGCTACCTGATCGGCAAGCCTCGGCCGCTTCAGGAATTACAGGCGTAAAAAAGCCGGGACCAGCCCGGCTTTTGCACAACCTTAAGAAATTACAGTACCAGCGCGGCGATAGACGCTGAGAGCACGCTCACCAGGGTCGAGCCGTAAACCAGCTTCAGGCCAAAGCGGGAAACAACGTTACCCTGCTCTTCGTTCAGGCCTTTAATCGCCCCGGCAATAATCCCGATTGAGGAGAAGTTGGCGAAGGAGACCAGGAAGATGGAGATAATGCCTTCCGCGCGCGGAGAGAGCGTGCTGGCAATTTTCTGCAGATCCATCATTGCGACAAATTCGTTTGAAACCAGCTTGGTGGCCATAATACTGCCGACCTGCAGCGCTTCACCAGCCGGCACGCCCATCACCCATGCAATCGGGTAGAAGATGTAGCCGAGGATGCCCTGGAAGGAGATGCTGTAACCGAACCAACCGGTAACGGTCGCGAACAGGGCGTTCAGCGCAGAGATCAGCGCGATGAAGCCAATCAGCATCGCGGCAACGATAATCGCTACTTTAAAGCCTGCCAGGATGTACTCACCCAGCATTTCAAAGAAGCTCTGGCCTTCATGCAGATTCGACATCTGCAGATTTTCTTCGCTTTCATCAACGCGGTACGGGTTAATCAGCGACAGTACGATAAAGGTGCTGAACATATTAAGCACCAGCGCCGCAACGACATATTTCGGCTGCAGCATCGTCATGTACGCGCCGACGATAGACATGGAAACGGTGGACATCGCGGTAGCCGCCATGGTGTACATGCGGTTACGCGACATTTTGCCGAGGATATCTTTATACGCGATAAAGTTTTCCGACTGGCCCAGAATCAGCGAGCTGACTGCGTTGAATGATTCCAGTTTACCCATGCCGTTAATTTTGGACAGCACGGTACCGATCGCGCGAATGACGATAGGCAGGATGCGGATATGCTGCAAAATACCGATTAGCGCGGAAATGAAGACGATTGGGCACAAAACCTTGAGGAAGAAGAAGGCGAGGCCTTTATCGTTCATATTGCCGAAGACGAAGTTGGTCCCTTCGTTAGCAAAGCCGAGAAGTTTTTCGAACATCTCGGAGAATCCTTTCACGAAGCCCAGACCGATATCGGAGTTCAGGAAGAACCAGGCCAGCAAGACTTCAATGACTAGCAATTGAATAACATAACGAATACGAATCTGCTTACGGTTGTGGCTGACCAAAAGGGCCAAAATAGCCACCACGACGATCGCGAGGATAAAGTGCAGGACGCGGTCCATATTTGCTCCAAATATGAGGCAGGTTAAATTTCTGTGCACATTCTATGTAACAAGCCCAAAGAAAACGAGATCAAATCCACACTATTGCAAGGAACTGTGACTAATCACCAAAATAGTGATCAAACATACATTTTTGTTATGTTGCGTAAAGGTTTTAAAAGTTGCTTAGTTGTACTAATCTGATGACCAGGCGAGATGTACTTCCATCACTGCCACCTTTTCGTTGTTAGCCGCTATCGTTCCCCCCTATCAAAGCAATAATTATCGCCGTTATAAATGAACTTGATAATCATTCGCATTTTGGTAGCATCAAACATAGCAAAGGCTATATTTCTGAGGCAGAAAATGACAAGCAGTCGCGTTGAGAATAGCAGCGGTCGCGCAGCGCGCAAGATGAAGCTCGCTTTGATGGGGCCTGCCTTTATTGCTGCCATCGGGTATATCGATCCCGGTAACTTTGCGACCAATATCCAGGCGGGCGCCAGTTTTGGCTACAAGCTGCTGTGGGTGGTGGTGTGGGCAAACCTGATGGCGATGCTGATTCAGGTTCTGTCGGCAAAGCTGGGAATTGCGACGGGTAAAAATCTCGCGGAGCAGATTCGCGATCACTATCCGCGCCCGGTGGTGTGGTTCTATTGGGTGCAGGCGGAAATTATCGCCATGGCGACGGACCTGGCCGAGTTTATTGGCGCGGCGATCGGCTTTAAGCTGCTTCTTGGCGTCTCTTTACTACAGGGCGCGGTGTTGACCGGTATCGCCACGTTTCTGATTTTGATGCTGCAGCGTCGCGGGCAAAAGCCGCTGGAGAAAGTGATTGGTGGGCTGCTGCTGTTTGTTGCCGGGGCCTACATCGCGGAGCTGATTTTCTCTCAGCCGGCGCTGGCGCCGCTGGCAAAAGGGATGATTATCCCGAGCCTGCCGAACGGGGAAGCGGTGTTCCTGGCGGCCGGGGTTCTGGGGGCAACCATTATGCCTCACGTTATCTATTTGCACTCGTCGCTGACCCAGAATCTGCATGACGGTTCGCGCAAAGAGCGCTATAACGCAACCCGCTGGGATGTGGCGATTGCGATGACGATTGCCGGCTTTGTCAATCTGGCGATGATGGCCACCGCCGCCGCCGCGTTTCACTTTAACGGCCATACCGGCGTCGCCGATCTTGATGCCGCCTACCTGACGCTGGAGCCGCTGCTGAGCCACGCCGCAGCAACTATATTCGGCCTCAGCCTGGTGGCTGCCGGGCTGTCGTCGACGGTTGTCGGCACGCTGGCGGGTCAGGTGGTGATGCAGGGGTTTATTCGTTTTCATATCCCACTGTGGTTTCGCCGGGCGATCACCATGCTGCCGTCGTTCATCGTCATTATGATGGGGCTCGATCCGACCCGCATCCTGGTGATGAGTCAGGTACTGCTGAGCTTTGGTATTGCGCTGGCGCTGGTGCCGCTGCTGATCTTTACCAGCAATCCGAAGCTGATGGGCGATCTGGTTAATAGCGCATGGATTAAGCGAACCGGCTGGGTCATCGTGGCGATTGTGGTTCTGCTGAACGGCTGGCTGCTGGTGGGGACGGCGTTCGGCTTATAAGTCGATAATAAATTGGGGAGCCTTGCGGCTCCCCAATTTGATTAAACTGATTGAAGGACATTTAGTGATGGCCGTGGCCGGGTCCACGACCTCCCGGTCCCCGTCCCCAGCCGCCGCGACGGTCGTCGCGATCGTTCCAGCCCTCGCGATAGCCGCGTTCGTAGGCTTTGCGCTTATCCCAGCCGCGGTGACGGCCGTTGTCATGATGCCGCCAGCGGTTATCACGCCATTCGTAGTTACGACGCCAGTAATCACGGTCGCGCCAGCCGCCACCGTCCCAGTAATTACCGTAGTTGTCGCGATCGCCTATTTGTAATTTTACAGATGGCAGCAGGGTGATTTCACCAGCGTTAGCAACTAACGGCGCTGAGGCCAGTAGCACTGCAGCCAGTATCAGTGACCTGAACATACTCTTCTCCTTCACGATCGAGCCTTGCGGCTTGTTAACGTGATAGTACGGAGCCGTTAAGCCCCGCAGCATTGGATGAACTCCTAAATCGCGGATAAGAGCACTTTTTGCTAAAGTAAGTTTTTGTTTACGCCGCAAGAATCGCGTCAATTTTCGCGCACTCTTCCGGGCTGAAGTGACGGTTGGCGAGCATCCCGACGGCATCATCAAGCTGGGCCGTTTTGCTGGCGCCGATCAGCACCGAAGTCACTTTTTCCCCGCGCAGCACCCAGGCCAGCGCCATCTGCGATAGCTTCTGTCCGCGAGCCTGCGCCAGGGCGTCCAGCCGGCGGACTTTCTCCAGTTTTTCCGCCGTCAGCTGATCCGCCTGCAGGAAGCGGCTGCCGCTGGCTGCCCGGGAATCAGCCGGGATGCCGTGTAAATAGCGGTCGGTCAGCTGGCCGCCGGCCAGCGGTGAAAACGCAATGCTTCCGACTCCCTGCGTCTGCAGGAAATCCAGCAGCCCATCTTCAACCCAGCGTTCGAACATGGAGTATTTGGGCTGATGAATAATGCACGGCGTGCCGAGGTCGTTGAGGATGCCCACCGCCTCCGTCGCCTGGGCGAGAGGGTAGTTCGATAGCCCGACGTAAAGCGCTTTACCCTGACGCACGATATGGTCCAGCGCGCGCATGGTTTCCAGCAGCGGAGTCTCGGGATCGGGGCGGTGATGATAGAAGATATCGACGTATTCCAGCCCCATCCGTTTCAGGCTCTGATCGAGACTGGCAATCAGATATTTGCGCGAACCCCAGTCGCCGTAAGGCCCGTCCCACATGGTGTAGCCGGCTTTGCTGGAGATAATCAGCTCATCGCGATAGGGTAAAAAATCCTCCCGCAGGATGCGGCCGAAGTTGTTCTCGGCGGAACCCGGCGGCGGCCCGTAGTTGTTGGCCAGATCGAAGTGCGTAATGCCGAGGTCGAAGGCGTGGCGCAGCAGCTGGCGGCTGGTTTCTACCCGCGTTTCGTCACCAAAGTTATGCCAAAGGCCGAGAGAAACTGCCGGCAGCTTTAGTCCGCTATGACCGCATCGGCGGTACTCCATTGTCTGATATCGCGTCGCATTTGCCTGGTAAACCATACTTCCTCCGCAGATAAAACAGCTTGTGTATACGTTTACACTAAAGAATGTTCAACGCGGAGTACACACCCCAGAGTCGTAAATTTTGCTTTCCACCTCATATATTCAACACAATCTGGACAGTTCGATCGCTTATTCAATACTCAAATTACCTGCACGGGATGAGGAGTATGGCTATGCAACCGACTTACACTATTGGCGATTATCTGCTGGATCGCCTTGTAGATTGCGGCATAGACCGCTTGTTTGGCGTACCGGGAGATTACAACCTACAGTTCCTCGATCGTGTTATCGCGCATGAAGCGCTGGGATGGGTCGGCTGTGCCAACGAGCTGAATGCCGCCTATGCGGCCGACGGCTATGCGCGTATTAAAGGCGCCGGCGCGCTGCTGACGACCTACGGCGTTGGCGAGCTGAGCGCGCTTAACGGCGTGGCGGGCAGCTATGCCGAACACGTCCCGGTTCTGCATATCGTTGGCGCCCCCTGCAGCGGCGCCCAGCAGCGGGGCGAGCTGCTGCACCACACGCTGGGGGATGGCGATTTTACGCATTTTGCGCGGATGAGCGAGCAGATAACCTGCACTCAGGCCACCCTGACGGCGGGCAACGCCTGCCATGAAATCGATCGCGTCCTCAGCGACATGCTGGCCCACCATCGCCCCGGCTATTTGATGCTGCCTGCCGACGTCGCAAGGGCCAGCGCCATGCCGCCGGCGCGTCGCCTAGTGATTGAGGGGCCGCCTGCGGATGAGAATCAGCTGGCCGGATTCCGGGAGCATGCGGGGCAGCTGCTGCGGAGCAGCCGGCGGGTATCGCTGCTGGCGGATTTTCTCGCCCAGCGCTACGGCCTGCAGGAAACGCTAAGAACGTGGGTCGAAAAAATGCCGATTGCTCACGCCACCATGCTGATGGGCAAGGGGCTCTTTGACGAGCAGCATCCCGGTTTCGTCGGGACCTACAGCGGTATCGCCAGCGCGTCCGGGACCCGCGAGATGATTGAAAACGCCGATACCATCATCTGCGTCGGAACCCGCTTTACCGATACCATTACCGCCGGATTTACCCAGCATTTACCGCCTGAACACACCATAGAGATTCAGCCGTTCGCCGTCAGGGTGGGCGAGCGCTGGTTCAGCCGGATCCCGATGGATCAGGCGCTGGCGGTCTTGATCAAGCTGTCGGCCAGCCTGGCGGCGGAATGGACGCTCCCGCCGGTCTCAGTGCCGGAGGTTGGCGGAGCTGAAGGCGGCATGCTGACGCAGAGAAAGTTCTGGAGCACCGTGCAGGAGCAGCTGCGGCCGGGGGATATTATTCTCGCCGATCAGGGAACTGCGGCATTCGGCGTTGCGGCGCTGAGGCTGCCCTCGGATGCGACGCTGCTGGTTCAGCCGCTGTGGGGATCGATCGGTTTTACGCTGCCGGCGGCCTACGGCGCGCAGACCGCCGCGCCGGACCGAAGGGTGGTATTGATCATCGGCGATGGCGCGGCGCAGCTCACGATACAGGAAATGGGGTCGATGCTACGCGACAAACAGAGCCCGCTTATTCTGCTGCTTAACAACGAAGGCTACACGGTCGAGCGCGCGATCCATGGAGCGGAGCAGCGCTATAACGATATCGCCCTGTGGGACTGGAACCGTCTGCCGGAGGCGTTTGCCCCCGACGTCCCTTCGCACTGCTGGCGGGTGACGCGCACCGCGGAGCTGAAGGAGGCGATGAACGACAGCATGGGCTCCGACCGGCTGACGCTGGTCGAGGTGATGCTGCCCAAAATGGATATCCCCGACTTTCTACGGGCGGTAACGCAGGCCCTGGAAGAGCGCAACAGCCGCGTCTAGTCGGGACGTCGTCTGGTTATCATCAGCGGCTTCCCGGCCAGCAGTAGCCAGGCCGGGAGCATCACAATACACAGCAGCGGCAGCAGCGTGGTGTCCGGCACCACGACGGCGGCCATAAACAGGCTCAGCCAGCCGTCGCGGGTGACCACCAGCATCATTCCGAGGATCGCGCAGGAGACCGTAATCGCCGCCGGGACGGCGTCAACGTGCGCGTGCAGCATCAGGCCCAGCGCCACGCCGACGAATACCGCCGGGAAAATCCGCCCACCGCGAAAGCCGCTGGCGGCCGCGAGTACCAGCGCCGCCAGTTTTACCAGCGCAATCAGCATAAAGTCGCCGCCGGTCAGGGTCTGGCTGAAAGCCATTTGCTGCATCTCATCCAGCCCTTTAAACAGCGTGATATGCCCGCCGATGGTCCCGAGGATGCCTAACAGCAAACCGCCGACCCCGAGCGTTAAAATGGGGCTTTTCAGGCGGTGCATCAGCGCATGCAGGCGCGGCAAACACCAGACGGCGACCATTCCTACGGCAATCGCGATAAGCGCGACCACGGCGCCGCTAAAGATATCCACCAACCGCATCTGTGGATAGTGCGGGATCGGGAGCGATAAATGGGGATTGAAGAACAGGCTCGTTGTCAGGGCGCCGGCCGCCGCCGCCAGCAGGGGGGCAAAAAGGCGGTCCCACAGCGGGACGTCGTTACCGCCGTTAAGGGTTTGCGAAAAGATCAGCGCTGCGGCAACCGGCGTGCCAAACAGCGCGCCGATGGTGCCGGAGGCGGCAAGGATCGTCCAGTCGAGGGAGCTGACGCGCGGAAACAGGCGCGAACCGATGGCCACCGCGAGGGCGATATTGACCACCATAATGGGGTGCTCCGGCCCCAGGCTGACGCCGCCCGCCAGGCCTAGAATTAACGCGGCAATCAGGCCCGGCAGGGCGCTGGTGCTGACGGGCGCGCCCACTAATGATTCAGACGCCGGATCGGGCCCGGCGTGGCCTGGGCTAAAGCGGATGACCAGACCGACGGCAATACCGGTGAGCGTCAGAGTGGCAATGGTCCAGAGAGGCCCGCCGGCGTTCAGGCCCAGGCTTAGCGGCAAAACGCTCCAGAGGATATTTTGCAGGACGCTCGCAACCTTCATCGTCACAATCAATACCAGGCTGGACGCAATCCCGATGATAACCGCCGGGATCGATAGCAACAGCATTGTTCTGGCGCGCGGATGCAGCATGAAAATTTCCTTTTGAAGGTTTGAAGCACTACTTTGCCTTCGCCGCAGAAGGGCATCGAGGCAGATGGTGCTGAAACGATAAAGTTAAGGCTATGCCTGACGATCCCGGCGGCGCGGGGTAAACCATTTTTCACAGATTACAGCCTAAATGTGATATAGGTCGCTAAACTGTGGGCACTTATACGTTGGTCGTTGTTGTTAAGGCATCATGAATTTACAGTGTGCCAAAAGAATCATTTTGACTTTAGTGGAGCCGTAACGGAATGACAAAATTTGCTTTAGTAGGAGATGTCGGCGGAACCAATGCCCGACTGGCATTATGTGATATCGCGAGCGGGGATATCTCCCGTGCAAAAACCTATTCCGGGCTCGATTATCCCAGTCTTGAAGCCGTTGTTCGCGTCTATCTCGACGAGCACAACGTTGAAGTCGAGGATGGCTGCATTGCGATAGCCTGCCCGATCACCGGCGACTGGGTGGCGATGACCAACCACACCTGGGCGTTTTCCATCGCCGAAATGAAAAGCAACCTCGGGTTTGCGCATCTGGAGATCATCAACGATTTCACGGCGGTATCGATGGCGATTCCGATGCTAAAAGCTGAGCATCTGATTCAGTTTGGCGGCACGGCGCCGGTGGAAGGGAAACCTATCGCCGTCTATGGCGCGGGAACCGGCCTCGGCGTGGCGCATCTGGTCCACGTTGATAAACGCTGGGTGAGCCTGCCGGGAGAGGGCGGCCACGTCGATTTTGCGCCGAACAGCGAAGAAGAGGGGATTATTCTGGAAGAGCTGCGCGCCGAGCTGGGACACGTTTCCGCCGAACGCGTGCTGTCAGGCCCGGGTCTGGTCAACCTTTATCGCGCGATAGTGAAATCCGACGGCCGTTTACCGGAAAATCTGCAGCCGAGAGACGTTACCGAACGCGCGCTTGCCGACTCCTGCACCGATTGCCGCCGCGCGCTGTCGCTGTTCTGCGTGATTATGGGCCGTTTTGGCGGCAACCTGGCGCTGACGCTGGCGACCTTTGGCGGCGTGTATATCGCGGGCGGTATCGTGCCGCGCTTCCTCGAATTCTTTAAGGCGTCCGGTTTCCGCGGCGGTTTTGAAGATAAAGGGCGGTTTAAAGCCTTCGTGCAGGATATCCCGGTGTACCTGATTGTCCACGACAATCCGGGGCTGCTGGGCTCCGGCGCGCATATGCGCCAGACGCTGGGCCAAATCCTCTAAAATAGCGCCACCGGGCCTGAGGGTCCGGATAAGCCGCCGGCTACAGGTGCATCAGCTGGCGGAACTCTTTGACCTTGCTACGGCTCACCGGCACCTGAAACTCAAGATCCCGCAGCCGCAGGACATAGGTGTTATTGAACCACGGCTCAATCTCGCGAATTTTGTTCAGATTGACGCAGTAGGAGCGGTGGCAGCGGAAAAAGTGCGCCGGCGGTAGCCTGGCGCAAAACTCCGTAATGTTCATTGGCATCACGAACGATTCCCGCCGGGTATAGACAAACGTCATTTTTTCATGCGCTTCCGCGTAGTAAATATCGTGAATGCTGGTGACGATAATCCGCTCATCTTTGATCAGATTGATGGTGTCGTTTTCCCGCTGCGGATTTGGCGCCGCGCCGGCTGCTGGAAGCTGCTGCTGTTGCCAGGCGCTGCTCAGCTTTTGCAGCATGTTGATAATACGTGATTCCTGATAGGGCTTGAGGATGTAATCGAACGCCTCCAGCTCAAATGCCTCTACGGCGTGCTCTTTCCAGGCGGTGATAAACACAATAAACGGCTTATGGGCAAACTGGCTGATGTTCTGCGCCAGCAGAACGCCGTCCAGCGAGGGGATATTGATGTCGAGAAAAATGGCATCGACCCTGTTGTGCTGTAGAAACTTCAGCACGTCCAGCCCGTCGTCAAAGGTACCGACAATCTCCATCTGGCTGTGGGTGTTAATCAGCCAGCTGAGCTCCTGTTGCGCCGGGAACTCGTCCTCAACAATGATGACTTTCATTTTTTCTCCGCTCATGGCAGCAGCGACGCCGGCGTGGGCTGGGGGGCGTTGCGGTTTGGTACGTAGAAGGTAATCTCCGTCCCTGGGGTCATACGCCTGATATGCAGCCCTTCGCCGTACAGCAGTTTGACCCGGTGATGGACGTTAAGCAGGCCGATTTTATTACCCGGCATCTCATCGGCCTCCACCCGGGCGACGACAGCCGGATCGATACCGTTGCCGGTATCACGGACGCTAATCCGCACCCGCTTCCCGCACTCATTGATGCCAATAGTGACCACGCCTTTTCCCTTGCAGGGCTGGATGCCGTGAACAATGGCATTTTCTACCAGCGGCTGGATCAGCAGGCTGGGTATGACGCAGCTGACTTCATCGTCGATATCATAGATAACGGTTAGCTTGTCGCCAAAACGCGCCTGTTCAATGGCAATGTAGTCCTTGATCTGGTACAGCTCTCTTTTAATATCAATCTGCTCGTCGTCTTTTAATTCAATGTTATAGCGTAAATAACGCGATAAATTAAAAATAAGCTGACGCGCGGTATCCGGATTCATGCGAATCGATGATGAAATGGCATTGAGCGCGTTAAAGAGGAAGTGTGGATTGATTTTGCTCTGCAGCGCGCGCAGTTCGGCCTTGTTGGCCATTTCCCGCAGCTGTTCCGCGCGGGAAACCTCCAGCTGGGTCGAGATGATTTGCGACAGGCCTATCGCCATCTCCTGCAGCGACGACGTAATACGGTGCGCGTGGCAGTAGTAGATTTTCAGCGTCCCGGTGACGATGCCTTTTTCCCGCAATGGAATCACCAGCATCGAGTGAATTTCAGGGGTTCTGTACGCCTCATCGTTGTTCTTGATGATAATTTTTCCACTCTCAATCGCCTGGCGGGTGGTGGGGCTAATGGCGTTGTCGCGATCGTGATAGTTGCCTTCGCCGAAGCCAACGTAGGCCAGTACCCGATCGGTGGTGGTAATCGCCACCGCGTCGGCGTTGATATCGCGGCGGATAATGTCGCAGACCTGGCGGAGCGACTCGCTGTTGACGTGGCGAAACAGCGGCAGCGTTTTGTTGGCGATATCCAGCGCCAGCTTGGCCTGGCGCGCGGCGCTGGCCTCTTTTTCTCCCTCAACGCTCTGCACCAGCAGAACGATAAAACCGATACTGACGCTGCCGAGGATCATCGGAATACCGATTTTCGAGACGATATCCAGGCCCAGTGACAACGAGGGCGCCCACAGCACCACGAGGATCATGGTCAGCGTTTCGCAGAGCATCCCGGCGAGGATCCCGGCCTTCCAGCGCTGGGCCTTGGGAACCCTACGGCCGATCAACCCGGACAATAGCCCGGCGATGATGCTGGTGATAAAGCAGGGGATCGCGGTAACGCCATCGATATCGATCAGATAGCGATGCACCCCGGCAATGACGCCAACGATAGCGCCGACCCACGGGCCAAACAGGATGCCGCCGGACATCACCGCGATGATACGAACGTTGACCAGCGATCCCTCCACCGGTACGCCTGACCAGGTACTGAACAGGGCAAACAGGGAGAAGATGGCGGTGACGGCCAGCAGCTCCTTCGGCGTATGGGCAGATTTATGCAGCAGCTCACGAAACAGCCGCAGGCGGATGAGGAAAAAAAGACAAATCAGCATCAGTGCCGCGCGGTCAAAAACTGCGAGCAGCATGGTGAATATTTCGTGCATGGAGGCGCCGTGTCATTCGCGGGAAAACGATATGATAAAAAACCTGGCCCCAGAAGGCCAGCCGCAGACAATAATAGGGAAAAGGCACACTTTAAAAAGGGGATTGACGGTAAGTGCCGCGCGGCAGCGAACGCGGGGGCGCTGAGGCTAAAATAAGGTAATGTAAAAGATATTAAGATGTTACTTTCAACGATCCTGTTGGCTAAATCCGGATCGACCGCTGCCGTATTTGCTGGAACGAGTACCCGTTTTTCCTGCCAGATTTTATTTTTTCTCTGCCCTCTCGACAGCGTTATTTTTTTCGGGTTATTTTCTAAACGTGCCGCAACAGCGGCAGCGTCGCTCGGACGGTCCGGGCGCTCACGTTAATCCGAGGAATCTATGGCTGAATTCAGTCCTGAACGCCGCTTTACGCGTATCGATCGTCTCCCCCCGTACGTATTTAACATTACCGCTGAACTGAAAATGGCTGCGCGTCGGCGCGGCGAAGATATTATCGATTTCAGCATGGGCAACCCTGACGGCGCGACGCCGCCGCACATCGTTGAAAAACTGTGCACCGTTGCCCAACGACCGGATACCCACGGCTACTCTACCTCTCGCGGCATTCCACGCCTGCGCCGGGCGATATCGCGCTGGTATCAGGATCGCTATAACGTCGACATTGACCCGGAATCGGAAGCCATCGTGACCATCGGCTCGAAAGAGGGGCTGGCGCACCTGATGCTGGCGACGCTGGATCACGGTGATACGGTACTGGTGCCTAATCCCAGCTACCCTATTCATATTTATGGCGCGGTGATTGCCGGTGCGCAGGTGCGTTCGGTGCCGCTGGTGGAAGGCGTTGATTTCTTCAACGAACTGGAACGCGCGATCCGCGAAAGCTATCCGAAGCCGAAAATGATGATCCTTGGCTTCCCCTCTAACCCGACCGCGCAGTGCGTCGAGCTGGAATTCTTTGAAAAAGTGGTGGCGCTGGCGAAGCGCTACGACGTGCTGGTGGTGCATGACCTGGCCTATGCCGATATTGTCTATGACGGCTGGAAGGCGCCTTCCATTATGGAAGTCCCCGGCGCGCGCGATGTGGCGGTTGAGTTCTTCACGCTGTCGAAAAGCTACAATATGGCCGGCTGGCGCATCGGTTTTATGGTTGGGAATAAAACGCTGGTAAATGCGCTGGCGCGAATTAAGAGCTACCACGATTACGGTACCTTCACCCCGCTGCAGGTGGCGGCAATCGCCGCGCTGGAAGGCGATCAGCAGTGCGTGCGCGATATTGCGGAACAGTACAAGCGCCGTCGCGATGTGCTGGTTAAGGGGCTGCACGAAGCGGGCTGGATGGTGGAGTGCCCGAAAGCATCCATGTACGTGTGGGCAAAGATCCCTGAGCAGTATGCGGCGATGGGATCGCTGGAGTTCGCCAAAAAGCTGCTTCAGGATGCCAAAGTGTGCGTATCGCCGGGCATCGGCTTTGGCGACTACGGCGACACCCATGTGCGCTTCGCCTTAATTGAAAACCGCGATCGTATCCGTCAGGCTATTCGCGGCATTAAATCGATGTTCCGCGCGGACGGACTCCTTCCTGCCGCAGGTAAATCGACGGGCGAAAGCCTGGAATAAAAAAAGGGAGCCGCTGGCTCCCTTTTTTTAGCTATTCACCTTGCTTAGATCATCAGGGCAAAGGTGCCGGCCCAAACGATGACCATAAAAGACACGCCCATAAAAAAGTATTTCACGTCTCATTACTCCGCATTCTCGGCGAAACGCCAAACGAATTTTGTTTTCATCGTTTTCCATGAACTGTCGCAGGAAAAACCAGAGGCTTCTGGCGGCTGCGGCGGTTCGGAATTCTATGCTGTAACTGCTCCAGCTGGCGCTAATGTACGCCTAAAAAATGGGGGAAACAAGAGGCATTTTTTTATTAATTTTTAGTTACTTACGAGTGTCGTGATTCGGCGACACATTAATTTCATTCGGTAATAAATACGATTCTGGCGAAGGCTACTGGCGGCGATGGTTTTGCCGCAGGTAGCGGTTTGATTTTTGGCTTTATTCTCTTCGGGAATGATGCGCAAGCGGGCCTTCCGCACCTGAAATTATCGCGCACGCTCGCCAGCCGGCTGCGTTTTTCGCCACTCCTGCGGGTAGCGTGCCGGTACAAAACGCAGCGTTATGACCATCAGCAGCGCCACGCAGACGGCGTGAAAGGCCCAGTCCAGCACGTAATTCCCGCTCAGGCTACGCAGCAGGCCCGATAGCCACGGCGAGAGGCCGGCGACGATAAAGCCAATTCCCTGCATAAAGGCCACCAGCCGTCCGGCAATCGCCGGATGTCGGGAGTGGTCGAGCGCCAGCACCAGGCACAGAGGAAACGCGCCGCCTAAGCCAATACCGCAGCTTATCGCCCACAGCTGCGGCAGATACAGCGGCAGCCAGATAAACCCGCAGAAGCCAATCAGCTGCAGCAGCAGCGTCAGCATCAGCAGTTTGCGCCGGTCTTCATGCCGGGCCAGCATCGGCAGCAGCAGGGCGCCGGCGGTTTGGCCAAGCGTCATGACGGCCAGCAGGGTGCCGCTAAGCTGAGCGCTGTAGCCGGACTGCATATAGTAGGGCGGCAGCCAGGCGATCAGGCTGGCGTAGCCGCCGTTAATGAGGCCGAAGTACAGTCCGAGGGTCCAGGCGCGGCGGCGGCGGAAAATAGCGGCTTCTGGCCTGGCTGAAGCTGTAGACGTTCCGCACGCAAGCGGGCGATTGACGGACCACCAGCCGAAGAGCGCCAGCACCGCGGGCAGCGTCCACCAGGCCAGGGCGTGATACCAGACGGCGCTGCGCTGCGCCAGCCACGGCGTCAAGGCCGCAGCCAGACCGCCGCCGCCCATCAGCGCCGCTGACCATAGCCCCATCACCTGGGGCGTGTACTGTGGAAACCGGCGTTTTATTACTCGCGGGATCGTCGCCTGAATAATGCCAATGCCGATCCCGCCGAGCAGGGCGCTGCTCAGCAGCAGCCCGCTGCGCGGGGCGAGTTCGCGCAGCAGCGCGCCGGCGGCGATCGCCAGCAGGCTCAGCGCGATCCCGCGGTTTTCGCTGAGATGGCGGTCAATCCACGGGCTGGCCAGCGCCAGCGCGCCCATCGCGATGACCGGGATGGCGGTGAGTAGCGAAATGAGGGTAAAACTCATACCGCTGGCCTGCTGTAGCTGGGGAAGCAGGGGGCCGATTGAGGTCAGCAGGGGACGCATATTGATGCCGACAAGAACCAGTACCAGCAGCATCAGGCGACTGCGCGCTGCGTGGCTCATCGCGACTCGCCCGTCCGGCGCGGATACGCTCCCCTGGGCTGCGGACGAAGGTGGCCGACGGGCGCATGCGGAAGGAAGTTAACGTAGGTGGACATAAAGGCTCCTGCAAATATTGACGCGGCGCGGGGGAAGCGTTGCGATGAAAAGTGCAGACAGGTTACGTATCTTATTTCATAAGTTAAAAGACTTATTTATGATGAGTTCAATTTGAATTACTTATGGATTACGGCATGCTGCTGCGCCATCTCACCTGCTTTCTGGCGGTTGCCGAACATCGCGGCTTTACGCGCGCCGCAACGGCGCTCCATATCTCACAGCCGGCGCTATCCCAGCAGGTCCGCCAGCTCGAAGAGACTTTGGGGACCCAGCTTTTTGACCGCAGCGCCCGCAGCATACGCTTAACGGATGCCGGAGAGGTGTGGCTGATCTATGCGCGTCGGGCGCTGCAGGATTTAGAAGAGGGAAAACGCGCCATCCACGATGTGGAGGATCTCCGGCGAGGGACGCTGCGGGTGGCGATGATGCCGACCTTTACGACCTATTTTATGGGGCCGCTGGTGGGCTCTTTTTATCAGCGTTACCCCAATATTTCGCTGACCATGCGCGAAATGGATCAGGACCGGATGGAAGCCCTGCTGCGCAATGATGAGCTGGATCTCGGTATTGCCTTTGACGATGGCGGCGTGCGCGATATTGTGTCCCGACCTCTGCTGACTGAAACGCTGGCGCTGGTGGTGGGCCGGCACCATCCGCTGGCGGCGCTACGGCGCGTAAAGCGGGAAATGCTGAATCAGGAGTCGCTGATACTGCTCAGCGGGGAGTTTGCTACCCGGGATCGGATCGATCGCTATTGCCGCCAGTACGCGATTGAGCCAAAGGTTCGGATGGAGGCGAACTCTATCAGCGCGGTACTGACCGTGATTCAGCGTACCCCGCTATCGACCCTGCTGCCGGCCGCCGTTGTGCGGGAGCGCGACGATCTGGTGGCCATTGAGCTAACGCCGGCGCTGCTGGAAAGAACGGCCTGTCTGCTACAGCATAAGGACGCCTGGCAGAGCGCGGCCGTACGGGCGTTTAGCGCCATGGCGCTGGAGGTGGCAGCAGGGCTGGACGCTGAAGGAGCCCTGCGATAGCGCGGTTCACCTGGTGTAGCCGACGGCAAGAATGCCGTCGCTGTGCTGGACGATAGAACGTTTTGCCGGCGAATCCGGCGGATCTACAGGGTAAAACCGCCGTCACCGACCTGCGCCTGGCGGTACCATTCCATCAGCTCTGCGCTGCCCGCGTCGCCCTCAGCCGGCGCCCAGGAGACATAATCCTCGGCCGCCACCGGCCGATAGCCGCCGTGCTTCACTTCGAAAATAATGCCGCCGCGATCTAACGAGAGTACCGCATGCCAGGTCCCGGCATCCATCTCCAGCGCCGTACACTCTTCCCCTAAAATAACCCGGCGGGTGACGTAGCCATGATCATCAAAATTCAACACCACAAAGCGTCCGCTAAGCGGCAGCAGCAGCTCAAACGTGTGCGGGTGGCGGTGGGGGCGAACGTAGGTTCCGGGCTCCATCGCAATGGCTAAACGCTGTACCGGATCGCTCAATTGTGGATGAAAGTTACGATGAGCGCGCAGGCGCGGAGAATTCGCCGCCGCTTCGCGCTGTTGTTGCATATCGCTGAGGGTGATTTGTTTCATTTATCCGCCGGGTATCAGGTCTGAAAACGGGAGCATTGTGCGGTAACGAGAGAAGCGGGCCTTTCTGTCAGCAAGACCGGGTGCCGCATTGTACGCATTAAACCCTAAAATGTCGGGCTAAATTTGCGGCCTCCGCGGGCACCCTGCGGGCAGAGAGTTTGGCATTACGGCTGCGCGGCGTCCTCCTGCGCGGTCTCTCTTAGCCAGGCGCTGAACATATCCGCCATCGCATCAGAGAAGCGGCTAATTTCTTCAGCCGTGCGCGGGCTGGATGAGAAACCGCTGCCCACCGAGCTTAGCGTTGTCGTCAACAGCTCGCAGGCCAGCTGCCGCCTGGCCGCCGACGCGTCGGGAAGGACTTCCTCAATAAATTGACCATAGACGCTATCGGCCGTGGTTCGATTTTCTTTGGCCTCAGGCGCGTCGCGATAGAGCGGCGCCGCGTCGTTGAGCGCCTGACGCAGTCCCGCCTCTTCGCACTCCGACTGGATAAATACGTGCACCAGCGTGCGCAATCTGTCGAGCGGAGGACGATCGGCGTTACCGAGGATCTCGCTGAGCATGGCCGTTGTCTGCTGCCATTCATCACTTTGCAAACGAAACAGAATTGCCGCTTTATTGGGAAAATATTGATATACCGACCCGACGCTAACTCCCGCCTTTTCCGCCACCCTTGCGGTGGTAAAGCGTACCGCTCCTTCTTTTTCTAAAACCTGAAGCGCCGCCTGAATAATCGCCGATACCAGCTCGGTTGAGCGGGCCTGTTTTGGCTTTTTTCTCAATGAAATCAAATTACTTTTAGCAGGCGACATGGCGCTTCTCTCCCGAGCCGGAATGCGAATAGTTAATGCGAATAATTGATCGTATTCTTTAAAAGATGACGAATCATTCGCATTTTATGCCGCTGGCGTAAACCACACAACTTTTGAAGGATTTATTATGTCAACCACGCTGACATCCGCGCCGCTGGCCGCATTATTAGAAAGACTATTTAAGCAGGCAAACGGGGCCGCAAGCGCGGCGTTCTCCAGCATTCCTCGCGCCGAACGCGAACGGATGATGACCAGCAAAACCGAATATCGTGAGCTTTATGGTCATCTGAAAGATCTCTGGCTCCCCGTCGCGGCGGAGACCGGGACATTGCTTTATATACTGGCCCGCAGCATTCGGGCGCAGCACGTTGTTGAGTTCGGGACCTCGTTTGGTATTTCAGCCCTGCATCTGGCAGCCGCGCTGAAAGATAACGGCGGTGGCCTGCTGATAACCAGCGAGTTTGAGCCGAATAAAGTGGCCCGGGCCCGCGAGCACCTGAAAGAGGCCGGGCTGGATGCTCTGGTCGATGTTCGTGAAGGCGATGCGCTGCAAACCCTGGCGGTGAGTCTGCCGGAGACCATCGATATGGTGCTGCTGGATGGCGCAAAAGCGCTGTATCCGGAGATTTTGGCTCTCCTCGAAAGCCGCCTGCGTCCCGGCGCGTTTATCATCGCCGACAATGCCGACTACAGCGCCGAATATCTGGAGTATGTGCGTAATCCGCAAAACGGTTATTTGTCCGTGCCTTTCGCTGATGACGTCGAGCTCTCATTGCGGACGAGATGAAAAAATAGCCCGCAGTACAGGCAAAGAGGCGGCTCCCCTTCAGCCCGGTATTTATCCCCGTATTGAATGAATTCACTTATGACTGAACAACAAAATCAAACTTCCGCGGCGTTTAATCACGCCGTACCGCAGGTCAGGTCCGTATTTCTGACCTTACTGCCGATTGTGATATCGGTTTACATTGGCTTCCTGATTATTGGCATGCAGCTGCCGGTATTACCGCTGCATCTGCACGGCACCCTGGGGCAGAGCACGCTGGTGGTGGGGCTGGTCATCGGATCGCAGTTCGTAGCCGCTCTGCTTTCGCGCTCCTGGGCCGGTAACTTTGCCGATATACACGGCGCGAAACGCGCGATGGTTATAGGCCTGCTGGTGACGGCCGGGTCAGGGATTCTGTATCTGCTCTCGCTGCTGTTTATTGCCAGTGCTGGCGTTAGCGTGTGGATTTTGCTGGCCGGGCGCATTGTGCTGGCGTTGGGCGAAAGCCTGCTGGTTACCGGCGCAATGGGCTGGGGGATAGGGCTGGTGGGCCCGCGTAATGCCGGGAAAGTGATGTCCTGGAACGGTATTGCGATGTACGGCGCCTACGCGTCAGGCGCTCCGCTTGGGGTCGCTTTTAACGCCTGGGGCGGCTTCTTCGGCCTGTCGCTTGCCGTGCTGCTGGTACCCTTTATTGCTTTGCTGGCTATTGCCAGAGTTCGGGGCGTTGCTCCGCTCGCTACGGAAAAAACCTCGTTCTATACCGTACTTAATGCCGTCTGGAAACCGGGGCTTGGCCTCGCGCTGTGCAGCGTTGGCTTCGGCGTTATCGAAGCGTTTATCGCGCTGCTGTTTACCGCCTATAGCTGGGGTAACGCCTCGCTGGCCTTTACTGCTTTCGGCCTGGCCTTTATTGCCGCGCGGATTGCCTTCGGTCATCTACCCGATAAGCTGGGCGGCGCGCGGGTTGCGCTGATCTGCGTGGTGATTGAGGCCCTGGGTCAGCTGCTTATCTGGCGGGCCGATACGCCCTCCCTGGCCTATCTTGGCGCGGCGCTCACCGGCTTTGGCTACTCGCTGGCTTTTCCCGGATTTGGCGTGGAAGCCGTGCGTCGCGCTCCTCCCCAAACCCGCAGCCTGGCAATGGGGGCGTACGTTGCTTTTCTCGATATCTCTTTAGGGATCACCGCTCCGCTGGCCGGCGCCCTGGCGGGTCACTGGGGAATTAACGCCGTCTATCTGGCGAGCGCGGCGGCCGTTGCGCTCTCCGCCGCCGTCGCGCTGGCGCTGCTTAACGGAGGGGTAAAGCGTTCGCGGGTATAACGAGCTGATTCTAAACCGATGACCATGATCTATTTTGCAGGACGACCCGATAGCCATCGTCATCGGCAAAGGTGCGCCCGTTAACATCCCAGTATGGATTAAATGAGCTCACGGGGGTAAAACCGGCCAGCTCCATTTTCGCGCACTCTCTCTGCCACTCTTGCCGATCGCTAGCCTGCAGCCAAGGGCGTTCAAAAGAACCATTACCAAACCTATCTGCGCCATTCCAGCAGAAGTTGTGCCAATAACAGGCGGCAAAGCGTCGATGCTCTGCCAGCCGTTTGCCGGCACGATTTCATTCGGGTTACAATGGCGAAAAGCCCGCGGGTTTGTTGCCTTAGGGGCTGCAAAACGTACGCCGTCGAGCTGATCGAAATAAGTTTGCACAATGAACTCCATCATTCAGGGCGCGGAAAGTCAATGACTGCGGCTATCCTCTATTTTCCATCATCGATTGATCAATTACGTTATTTCATTCGCAGATTAAGAGATTGCTTAAATGTGAGCAATCTCGCAAAAAGTTGAGTTATGTATTCCCTTTGCTGACGGTCATGTTGAATTCAGTTTTCGGGGGGCGCTGACCCGCGCTGAAATAAAATGCCGGTTTTGTAGAGTGCATACGTCCTGCCCGGACATTGAGGGGGATATAAAGTCCATACTTTTGTTGCGTGGACTAAGAAAACCTGCGTTTTAATGATCACAAAAGTAAAAAAACGTAACTAATTAATATAAAAACGCAATAGATTCTCCGCGGTTATCTGTGTCAAAAAGTGCTTCACATTTACAAAAACGATCGGAGACCTGATTAGAATGCGTAAAGACATAATTCAAAATCGGCATGACGAATACCACAAATTAACGCGGGGCGAGCGCATTGGTTATGGAATGGGGGATTTTGCGCAAAACCTCGTCTTTGGTACAATTGGCGGTTTTCTTGCTCTACACATGTTGACGGTAAATACCATTAGTACCGCAACGGCCGGGTTTATATTTCTTTTTGTCCGAATAGTTAACGTTTTTTGGGATCCAATGGTCGGAACCTACGTTGACAGAAGAAGTTCAAGTGCTGGCAAATATCGCCCCTGGCTTTTAAGAGCGGGTATTCCGCTCGTTATTCTTGCCGCATTGCTGTTTGCTCCTATCCCTGGCGTCCGGGGTTCCGTTCCTTTTGCCTTTATTATTTATTTGGCACTGGATTTAGTCTATTCAGTGGTGAATATTCCTTATGGTTCTCTTAACGCGTCATTGACACGCGATCCTGAGTCCATTGATAAACTGACCAGTACGCGAATGATGCTGGCAAACAGTGCGAACCTGCTTGTCTATACCCTGTTCCCGATGTTTGTACAAATTGCTTCACCCAAAGATCGAAGCCTCAAGGATACCGGTTTTTTTGGCTTTGAACTCAATATGGGTAACTATACCGATCCGTCTGCGAATTACGCGTGGTTTGGCGTATACTCAATTTATATGGTACTAGGCGCAGCGGCACTTTTCTTCTGTTATAAATTCACCAAAGAACGTGTTGTCGCGACGGCAGAACAAACGGCCAACGTAAAAACGACCGATCTATTTCTTGAACTGAAAAATAACCGACCGCTTGTCATTTTGGGGCTGTTTTTCATGCTGGCCTTTACCTTCATGTTCTTCATGAACACGGTGAATGGCTTCTTCAATCAGTTTGTTGTTGGCCATTCAGAATGGATGGGGGCGGTTGGTCTTGTCGCCTCAATTCCGGGCATTGTCTTACCTGTTTTTTGGCCCAGACTCAAGAAAATTTTTGGCAAAAAAGGGTTCTTCCATCTTTTCCTTGCCATGTTTATTGTGGGTGAATTGTTGACTTACGTTTGGTCACGTGAAGGAATGCATGACGCCCTTTGGCTTGCTTACATCGCAACATTCATTAAACAATGGGGCTTAACCTCGGCTACGGGCTTTATGTGGGCGCTGGTTCCTGAAGTGATTGCCTATGGCGAATTGAAATCCGGCAAGCGAAATGCTGCGATTATTAATGCGATCATGGGCCTCTTCTTCAAGATTGGGTTTACTATTGGCGGCGCTATTCCACTGTGGCTACTGGCTGCGTATGGCTTTAGCGAAACGGGTGCTCAACAAAGTGCCAATGCGATCGATGGCATTATTATGACAGCGGTTTGGATCCCTATCTTTTTATCCGTTGTTTCGATGATCGTTATTCAATTCTATCCTATCTCAGATAAAAACGTCACAGAGATTAATCGTCAGCTTGACGAGGTACGGGTATAGTTAAAATTTGTATTAAATTGCGAAAATATAAATTAGAGAATTATATAAAGGAAGATTGATATGACTCTTATTCAAAACCCTGTATTACCTGGATTTAATGCGGACCCCAGTATTATCCGTGTAGATGACACCTACTATATCGCAAACTCTACATTTGAGTGGTTCCCTGGCGTGCGTTTACACGAGTCAAAGGACCTGCAGCACTGGGATCTTCTCCCCAGCCCGTTGTCCACAACCGCGCTTTTAGATATGAAAGGCAATCCTTCATCAGGTGGAATTTGGGCTCCGGCTCTCTCTTATGCTGATGGCAAATTCTGGTTAGTGTATACAGATGTGAAAATCACAGAAGGTGCCTTTAAAGACATGACCAACTATCTGACCACCGCTACGGATATTCGTGGTCCATGGTCGGATCCTATCAAACTGAATGGCGTGGGCTTCGATGCTTCACTTTTCCATGACGATGACGGGCGTAAATATATCGTTCAGCAAACCTGGGACCATCGAGAATATCATCATCCATTCGATGGCATTACGTTAACTGAACTTGATACCAGGACATTAATGTTAAAACCGGAAACAGCACGAACCCTCTATCGCGGCACTGCCGTTGCGCTTGTCGAAGGGCCGCATCTCTACAAACTGAACGGATATTATTATCTTTTCGCCGCTCAGGGGGGGACCGTATTTACCCATCAGGAGGTTGTCGCGCGTTCTAAGACCTTAGATGCCCACAGTTTTGTAACGGCGCCAGGAGAAGTTTTCTTAACTAACGTCGATACGCCGGACAGTTACATCCAGAAGCAGGGCCACGGTTCTTTGGTTTCAACGCCTGCTGGCGAATGGTATTACGCTTCGCTCTGCGCGCGTCCGTGGAATCGTCCTGGCGAGTCAGTCTATGATCCTCGCGGCTGGTCAACTCTGGGCAGAGAAACCTCTATCCAAAAAGTGTACTGGGATGAAGAAGGTTGGCCGCGCGTTGAAGGCGGCCACGGCGGAAAAACGTTTGTTGAAGGCCCAGAGGATGCCATTTACACCGCAAGCGCCAAAGATCGTAGCCAGCATGATGCGTTTACAACGCCGGCACTCGAGTGCAACTGGAATACGCTCCGTGTTCCGTTCACAAAAAAAATGGGTACCACAGGCGATGGCAAACTGACGTTAATTGGTCAGGGTTCTTTAGCGAATACCCATGACCTGTCGCTTATTGCCCGACGTTGGCAAGCCTTCTATTTTGATGCGCAAGTTAAGGTCAAATTTAATCCATTTAGTTATCAACAAATGGCGGGGTTAACGAATTTCTACAACGATCGTCATTGGAGCTTTGTGTTCATCACCTGGAATGAAATTAATGGCTCAGTCATCGAAATAGGTGAAAATAATCGCGGAAAATACACTTCTTATTTAAAAGATGATGCCATCAAGATCCCGGAAGGAACCGAGTATGTCTGGTTCCGCACCAAAGTTCGCAAACAAACGTACAGTTATGAATACAGCTTTAACGGGGTCAACTTCACTGAAATTCCTGTCACATTAGATGCCGTAATCCTTTCAGACGATTATGTTATGCAAAGCTATGGCGGATTTTTTACCGGAGCATTCGTTGGCCTGGCGGCAGTCGACTACTCTGGCTATGAGGTCAGCGCAGATTTTTATGATTTCACTTATCAGGAGCTCGGTGATTCGTTAACGTCGACTGGCAATTATGGCTGGGACGCAGGCGAATTACGCCTTAATTAAATAGTGATGCGTGAACTCAGATAATAAGCGAAACACCCGCTTAAGACCGCGAGGAATGGGAGGATACTGATGAACGCCTCCCGCCTCCCGCCAGGGCGCTATAGAGAATACCAGAAGGCCTGCTGGCGCACCATGGTAGACCCGGCAGAGTGGCAAGGTTGTAAGCGAAACGCTGCAGTTTATTACCTCGATTATGGTGCAGATGTCGGGCCACCATTATTTTTGCTCGTGCGTGGAGCATTAGAACAGATTATTAATCTATAGCCATGCTGATATTTAATTATGCCGAATATGGAGAATCCTATTACCCGATTTATTTAACTGTACCTCTGCGCAAATAAAAATAAAATCAGCTTGTTTTGGCGGTATCTTTTCCATTTACCCCAGAACGGGATGGTTATTGTCTGAAAATATAATTTATTAATTTGAGATAACCATGATAACTGTAAAAAAACTTCCCTTAGCGATGGCGGTTATTGCCGCCCTGTGCCCGCTTTCCTCTGTAATGGCACAAGAGTTTACTCAGGAACAAATCGACGCCATTGTCGCCAAAGCCGTCGATAAAGCCCTGACGGACCGTCAGGCTAAGATGGATGCCGCCGCTGCGAAGAAGGTGGACGTCATTACCAACCCGCAGACCACCGCGGCCTCGCCGGATATGGCTATCCCGTTCGGCCTGAAGTTTAGCGGCTACGCCCGCTACGGCGCCCAGTTCCAGACCGGCGATCAGAAGTTCGTCGGCGTCGACGGCTCCTATAACGGCGCGTCGGCTATCGGCCGTCTGGGCAACGAAGGCAACGGCGGCGAATTCCAGATAACCAAGGCCTTTAAGAGCAGCCAGGGCGCTATCTGGGATATTAACGTCATGTTCGACCACTGGAGCGATGAAGTTAACCTGAAAAAAGCCTACGTCGGCGTCACTAACGTCCTCGAATCAAACCCTAACGCCTATATTTGGGCCGGTCGCGACTTCCACCAGCGGCCGCAGCAGGGGATCAACGATTACTTCTGGATGAACCACGACGGCCAGGGCGCCGGGGTGAAAAACTTTGATATCGGCGGCGTGCAGTTTGACGTGGCGGGGGTCTCACAGGTTGAGTCCTGCAGCCCGGAGGTGATGGCCGATGAGTCCAACCCGTCGCGCATCACCTGTACCGGCGGCTCCGGCACCGGCGATAATGGCCACTATGCGCTGACGTCAAAAATCCACAATATGAAGGCTGGGCCAATCGACGTTGAGGTATACGCCAACTACGGCTTTGATTCAAAAGCGGTGGATAACGACGCGCAGCTCGATGCCTGGCAGGGCGGCCTGCTGTTGAGTCACACCAACGGCGACGACAGCGGTGTGAACAAGGTTATCCTGCGCTATTCCGATAACTCGGATAACAGCGTCTATAACAAAACCGACGGGCTGACGGCAATCTATGCCAGCTTCGAAGGCAACTATAAGTTCACCCGGCAGGCACAGGTTGAATACCTGCTGGCCTTCCATGATTACGACAACGGTAAGGACAATACCGATAACCGTAAAAACTACGGCGCGATTATCCGTCCGATGTATTTCTGGAACGACGTGCATTCAACCTGGCTGGAAGCCGGCTATCAGCGCGTTGACTACGATCGGGGTGGCGACAACAAGGGCTGGAAGCTGACGCTGTCGCAGAACATCGCGATTGGTATGGGGCCTGAGTTCCGGCCGATGCTGCGCTTCTACGTCACCGGTGGCCAGGTGGATAATCAGCATACCGCTAAGGTCAACGGTACCAGCAGCGACCAGCTGGACTCGCTGAACGTCGGCGGCATGTTCGAGGCCTGGTTCTAAGTTAGTTTGAGTATCCTGTGTCAGGACCTGAATGGAGTAGTTGCATACGGCTGAGTGACCTGCAGGGATGAGAGTTCCTGTCGGTCACTGCCGCCTGCCGGAAGAGGGATGAGACTTCCTGAGTCATTTGCGAGTTTGCATAAAACCTCAGGAAGTTCTGCCTCTGTAAGGGCTGTAAGGAAGGGGACATCGCCTGAGCGAACGATTTTAAATACGATGGTAGTTACACAAACTTACTGACAGGTTCTGCGATCATAGTTTTAAGGTGTCAAATTCATTTATTGCAAGTTTTATTTCCCCCTTTAATATTTCACTCCGCATATATTTACCCTTGTTATCAATTGATGATTTTGTTTTTCAAGTGTTGATTTACATCAACCCAGGAGTCTATTTTTAACAATATTCTGACGGTATTGTCTTCTTAGATATAAATGATTGTTTATTTTTGATGGTGATAGTTTGTTTTCCTGATGATCCAGCGTAACTCATTATTAATAATTAGACGAAAAATCCTGGTGATTTTATTGTTTTGGTTTGAGTGTATTTAGCTTTGATCTTTTAATAATCATCATTCTATTATCTCCTCTAAGGAATCGAAATATGAAAGCGTGCATCGTGATAAGCAGAGGGATGATTAGATGGCTGAAAGTTTTCAGAATTGGGTGTCAAATTCGCGCGTTAATATAAAGTTTTATTTTTCAATGTGCAGGGCGAGCAAGAAAATAGAGTTACCACTGAACTTAATGGTTGCGGGTGATTTAAGTAACGGTCAGCTGACTGCGCCATTATCAGCGTGTGAAAAAGACAATGTTAATAAAAATAACTTCAACGCTATTCTTTCCGAATATTCCCCAAAAGGGAATTTTACCGTTAAGAATAGCCTTGCTGATGACGGTAGCGAAAACAACATCAGTCTGACATTTTGCTCTTCCCGGCGGAAGTCATGGATGACCGCCCATTACGGGGTCGCCGGATGCCGAAATCCAGGTCATAAGGGCAGGGGAAACCAGCGATGAAAATTTACCGTCCCCTTTGGGAGGACGGGGCCGCTCTGGCCCCCCAGCAGTTTCAGCAGCAGGCCCGCTGGAGTGAACACGTTCCGAAATCAAAGGGGTTGAGCCGCCTGAACATTCACATCTGCCGCCCACTGTGCGCATCACCTTTATGGGGCTCTATGGCGTGCAGTCCCCGCTGCCGACGCACTATATCGATGACATCACTCAGCGGCGGGAAGGATATGAAGCCACGGCGGATTTTCTCGATATCTTCAACCACCGGCTGATTGCCCAGTACTACCGCATCTGGCGGAAATACTCGTACCCGGCGAGCTTTAAAGAAGGGGGCAAGGACAATATATCGCAGTACCTGCTGGGACTGGCAGGCCTTGGTATTGACGGCTGCACGGACAGCATCGCCGCCCCCGCGTCACGTTTCCTCGCGCTGCTACCGATGATGTTGCTGCCGGGGCGCACCGCAGAAGGCCTGGCGTCCCTGGTGCGACTGCTGGCACCCGACACGCAGGCTAAAATCTGGCACCACGACAAACGACGTGTGCCGCTGAAGGAGCCACTGACTATGAGTGTCAGTCACCCTGCTACCCTGACAAACCGGCCGGTGATGGGCAGCTATGCCACCGACGTGAACAGCCGGGTGCTTATGCTGCTCACTACCACAGACCCGGATGAAGTGCAGGGCTGGTTACCGGGCGGAGAGCTTCATGCGGACCTGATGGCGCTGCTGCATGTGTATCCTGGAGCTCGCCTGGATGTCCGCCTGCAGCTGTGTGTCGACCGCAGCCTGCTGCCGGACGCGACGATGAACACTAACCCCAAAACTGGCGCCGTGCAGCTGGGCCGCACTGCCGTGATGCGGCCGATGAATGTAGCGAATACTGTAATATCCGCCAAAACAATAACCATCAACCTGGGCCGCTATGCGCGAGTTCAGGAAAATATTCACCACAGGGAGACTGATGAAGATGGCGATTACCGCTGGTAAATTTCCCCTGGTGGCACTGGCCGCGGGCATCTCGCTGATGCTGGCTGGCTGTGGCCTGACCCAGAAAGTCACGGATGGCACCGTTGCTGTAACCAAATCGATATTTTATAAACAGGTAACAACTCTTCGCCTCGACATTCGGGCCCGTGAGGCGGTGAACCACAATGATGGCGGGGTGGCGATGTCCACCGTCGTACGCATTTACCAACTCAAGGAGCGCAAAACCTTCGATACGACGGACTACCCGTCACTGTTTAAGGCTGACGGTCGGGCCATCAAAGCAGACCTGGTGGCGGAGAAAGATATTCGCCTGCAGCCGGGTGGGGCGGTGATGGTGGATATGCCGATGGATGAAAATGCGCAGTATGTGGCTGTGGCCGGCATGTTTATGTCGCCGGACCAAATGAACAATACCTGGCGTGTGGTGCTGAGCCGTGACGACCTCGACCCGGATAAAGCCCGCGTTATCGAAGCGGGAAACAACCGGTTGATCCTGAAGGCGCTGAAAGATGAATGAGCCCCCCGTCCGTCACTGTATGAAACTCTTTACGGCAACTTTACAGGCGGCCTCGACCTGCATCAGGTCAGCGAGCAGAACAGGTCATCCTGTCAGTTCTGGATAACATGCAGCGTATCCTTAACTGCCGTGCGGGACGCTGGCGCACCTGCCGGACTACGGCTTGCCTGATATGGCTAAAATTCTCCAGGGGATGCCGGGTACGGCCCATGAGCTAATGGGAACATTAGCTGCCGTCTTACTCAAATATGAGCCCCGTCTGAAAAAAATAGCCGTTGTCCTTCTGGAACAAAAGGTCCCCGGTGAACTGCGCTATGCCATTGATGCTGAACTTAAAGGTATTGGGCTGGTGCGCTACGGTACCGAGTTTATGCCCGAAGGGCGGGTCCTGTTACGCCACCTGAAGCAGCAGTATCTCGATATAACAACCCGCATGTAAGACCCGATAGCGCTACGGTCTTTGCAATATCCTGCTTATGCCCTCAGGTACAGGCTTGCCCGTATATAGCTGGCTTGTCTGTCAGGTTTGAATGAATGGCTAACAAATTTAAGGTGGCGTAACGGATGTTGTACACCGGAAGGAACGCTGGGCGGAATACTGAAATTAATACGATATATTGAGCGTGAAAAATAATTTACCATCAACGGATTCAACAAAATGAATATGAGAATAAGGGAAGCCAAGTTCATAAACGAACGATCGAAGTGCCAAATCTACTGGTTGTTAATGTGTCTAAGCTTCGCTGCTGGATTGTTTTTTGTCTTTATCAGTTACGCCGTTGCCTTTTCGTCCCTTAAAAACCTGGGAGATTATAAAAAGGATTTTTATAAGCGACAGTATAATGCTCTCACTATATTGCCTGATGTTAATCTTGACATGAATTTACTCACCCACAAATTGATTGTAAGCGATCGTCTGCGGGGAATTGCTGATGACACTATCGCCAGAATCGCGACAGCTAAAGTTAATCAATATCTTAATAATGTGGGCCGGCAATGTAAATCTGATGGCTCCGATAATGGAAATGCGGCATTTGTGTCATGTGCCGGTCATCTTATCGGACAACATTTTTATTACACACCCGCTATCGAGGTATCAAACAACTATGCCTTAAATCGTTCCGATTGCGATACCAATACTTACCTGTTGATGGATGCGGCTCATCTGCATGGTATTGATGCTTACATTATATATGCACCATCTCATGCTTTTTTTGCCTGGAAGGATAGCACCGGGCATTTTCAATATTGGGAAACTACATCATCAAATAACAAGGGTGAAGTACCAGAGCTTAGCCATGATTTTTACGAAAAGAACTTCAGCCCTTCGTACTACACTCCATTTAATGGAGTTCGGGTGGAAGATATTTACTCTACGCTGACTTACGCCATATCCAATATTAAACCTGACCTGGATGCTATGTATAAAAAATATCCTGGTGATGCATTTGTCAGTAGTTGGTATTATTACGAAAAGGCCGTTAACCATAAATTAACGAAAAATGATGCCAGGATTTTACTTGATTTATTACAGGTGGATATTACTTCCAGTGATAAACGTTATGCTCTGGTTCAGTATTTCATGTCTGTTAACGACCATAACCGCGCGCTCGAGATTTTTAAGACAATTGGCCTGAAAAGATGTGCCGAGGACTGCTTTCAAACGGGCGTGGATCTGGGGCTCAAACGTTATCAATACTCCCAGTCGTTATTTGACTGGTATTCAGGCAAGCTGAAAAGTAAGTTCAATAATAATATCAGGAGTAACGTCGGTGACTTCTTTAAAGGATTAGCTCTTGCGGTGATGGGAGGGGGATTTATCATTATATCCATCATTGGTTCAGCGATCCTGTTGATCAGAAAAAAGAAAATAAAGGCGTGCATTACAAACCAGATTGACAGGTGATGGCGTTTTTCAGCGGCAAAGCCACCCAGCGAAACTCAATCAGATAACACCGCCAAACGGATCGCCGGGCATCTGTTTGGTGCCGCCCAATCTTCTCATCTCGTTGTAGCGCGCTAGCAGGATCGGTCGCTGAGCTGTATTCGCTCCGCCCTGTTACAATTGCATAGCGAAAGACCTCACTACAACACTGGCGCACTTTGTTTGTAAGCTCCGGCGTTTCACGCTTTTCTATATGTTGCGGTACTGATAAAAGCCCGATGGTTCAGGCATTGTCTCTGGGTTATCTGATGCGCATTCCCGGGCACTTTGGGGCTCGCCGGAGATTGAACGGGATCGGCCTGCCAAATGTTTGTTGATTCGCGCTGAATCGGGTAGACGTTACACCCAAGGTTAAGCGCTTTTTGCCGGCCATCAGGGGATTTTATCGAATTCGGTAGATATCAGGAGAGCTCGAAATGGTGTCCCCTGCAGGAATCGAACCTGCAACTAGCCCTTAGGAGGGGCTCGTTATATCCATTTAACTAAGGGGACGAAGCGGCGGGATTATAGCGTTTTTTCCCTTACAGGTTAAGCATCTATCGGCTGACTGCTTAATCTATCGCCACTTAGGTCGTTTTTTTAGCTTTGGCCCGCGCTTTTTTCTCGTTACTGATGTCGTTGCGGATCTGGGCATGGCTGAGCAGGGCGAAAATAAACGTCCCGCCGCAAATATTGCCGGCCAGCGTCGGCAGGGCGAAAGGCCAGATGAACTCCTGCCACGGTAGCGAGCCGTTAAAGACCAGATAAAATATCTCGACGCTGCCAACTACAATATGGGTGGTATCGGCGAGCGCAATAAGCCAGGTCATCATAATAATGACCACGATTTTTGCCGCTCCGGCGGCGGGGAACATCCACACCATCGTTGCCACCAGCCAGCCGGAGATAATCGCGTTGGCAAACATTTCGCCCGGCGTGTTTTGCATTACCTTCAGGCTGATTTTCTCAAAGGCGTCACGGGTCGCCGGGTCAAATATTGGCATGACATCAAAGGCCCATGCGGCGATTGCCGTGCCGATGAGGTTGCCTGCCAGCACGATGCCCCACAGCCGTAATAACAGGCCGAGGTTACCGAGGGTGGGCTTATGCATGATCGGCAGCACGGCGGTCACGGTATTTTCGGTAAACAGCTGCTGGCGGGCCATGATAACGATGATAAAACCGAAGGTGTAGCCCAGGTTTTCCAGTAAGAACCCGCCCGCTACGTCGGTAAGATGAACGTGAAAAATTCCTTTTGCGACCAGCGAGGCGCCCATCGACAGGCCCGCGGCGACCGCTGACCAAAGCAGAGCCATGCCGTCGCGCTCAAGCTCCTTTTCCCCCTCCTGGCGGATCTCTTCATGGGTAGCCATGGCGCGTGAGGGCAGACGATCCTCATCAACCTCTATTTCCTCGCCCTGCTGTTTCTCGTCGCTCTCAACCTCCATCTCTGCACTGTCGTGGCGATCGGGCGATTTTGGGGGTGGGGTCATGCCATTTCCCTCGATGATTTTTCATTATCATAAGCGTAGAGATATTTTTCGCGTACGGCGCTGGTGAACATCCTATTTTTTGTGCAATGGCAAGAATAGCAATACGAATATTGCAAAATATGTATAGAATCAGGACGCAACACTTATACCAAAGAGGGCTATGCTGAAAGCAGGCACCAGAGTGCACCTTGCTTCGGGCGATATCTTCATGGAGGCTGCAGTCCCCGGATGACCCACAGTGATAGCCAAAATTAACAGGGAGACACACCTATGAATTATCGCCTGTCGGCGCTTGCGCTCGGCGCCACACTGCTGGTGGGATGTGCCAGTTCCAGCTCTGGCGATCGGCCGCAGGGGCGTTCAGACCCGCTTGAAGGGTTTAACCGTACGATGTTCAACTTCAACTTTAACGTGGTGGACCCGTACGTTCTGCGTCCGGTAGCCGTGGCATGGCGCGACTATGTCCCGCAGCCAGCGCGTAATGGGCTGAGTAACTTTACCAGCAACCTTGAAGAACCGGCGGTGATGGCAAACTACTTCCTGCAGGGCGATCCCTATAAAGGTATGGTGCACTTTACCCGTTTCTTCCTCAACACTCTCCTCGGGATGGGCGGCCTGATTGACGTCGCCGGGATGGCGAACCCGCAGCTGCAGCGGGTTGAACCGCATCGCTTTGGTAGCACCTTGGGTCACTACGGCGTCGGCTATGGTCCATACGTGCAGCTGCCGTTCTACGGTAGCTTTACGCTGCGTGATGAAGGCGGTGATATGGCTGATGGGCTGTATCCGGTGCTCTCCTGGCTGACCTGGCCGATGTCTATCGGTAAATGGGCGGTTGAAGGGGTTGAGACCCGAGCCCAGCTGCTGGACTCCGATGGCCTGCTGCGCCAGTCTTCAGATCCGTATATCCTGGTGCGTGAAGCCTACTTCCAGCGTCATGACTTTATCGCCAACGGCGGTAAGCTCACGCCGGCAGATAATCCGAACGCCCAGGCGATTCAGGGCGATCTGAAAGATATCGACTCGCAGTAATCGGGTGATATAAATAAAAAGGGTGAACATGATGTTCACCCTTTTTTTATGCCGGCAGCTTGTCAGAAGCGGTAGTTGAAGTTCGCGCCGTACAGCCAGGCTTTGCCTTCAGAACGGAAGGTGTAAGGACCTTCTTTAATTTCTACGTGCTGACCATGCATGTAGGATACGCCCACGTCAACAGAGGCATCTTTATTGAAGGCGTAGGTGGTACCCGCGCTCAGCCACAGACGGTCCTGATCCGGAATGGAGATGGATCGGTTGGAGGCCGGTACCGGGCTATCATCGAAGGCGATACCGGTACGGAAGGTCCAGTTATCGTCGTAGTAATAGGTGGTACCGAGCGCGATGCGGTAGGCATCTTTAAAGCTCTCATCTTTATAGAACAGCGTCTCGCCGTTGCTGCCGGTCGCTTTCAGCTCCTGGAACTGGCTCCAGCTGGTGTAGGTCAGGCTATAGTGAACCGCCCACTGCGGTGCGACGCGGTTGTAACCTGACAACTCCCACATTTCTGGCAGGTTCAGCGTCAGAGAACCGTTGGTGGTCTGTCCGTTGGTCCCCGCCGGAAGGCCGAAATTACCGAGAATTTGGTTATACGCTGACGGCAGGCTGCTCTTGTAGTTACCGTCAAAGTCGATTTTCACTTCAGAACGGTAGGTGAAGCCATAGCGGTTATTCTTATCAAGTTCATAAAGAATACCGGCGTTCCAGCCGAAGCCCCAGGCGTTACCGTTCAGATGCGCAATTTGCGTATCGGAAGGAATTTGCGATACCGGACCCGCCAGCTGCGGCGGCAGGGCGCCCGAACCCGCAACAATCTGCCCCAGGTCGCCCGCGAAGCGCTCGATCTTCGCCTTCGCATAGACCGCGTCAAACCCTAAGCCAAAGCTCCAGTGGCTGTCCAGGCGATAGGCGCCGCTCAGGTTGAAGTTGGCGGTGGTTAAATCGGTTTTGCCCCCCATGCTGCCGGCGGCATAATCGTCGTTATATTCGGTGGCCAACCCGTAGTTAGAGGTAATCGACGCCCCCCAACCAAACTGCTCGTTAATTGGCGACACAAAGTGGAAGTTAGGCACCCATGCGGTTGGCGCGATATTATTGGCGTTCAGGCTTCTGCCCGTCGGCGATTTGCCCGAGATGTTGACGTCGGGATCGACAAATACGGCGCCCATAGACATCGTTGGGCGATCGAACATCATAATCAATGCCGGGTTACGGCTGGCATTGCCCGCATCGTCAGCAATTGCGCCTTCACCGGAATAGGCGCGGCCCAGGCCTGATGAAGAGAATTCGTTTAACTGGAAGCCTGCTGACCAGGCCTGTGTGGAAACAAGTGCTACAGCCACTGCGAGGGCAGATTGGGTAAAGCGGGTTTTCTGGCTCATGCCCATAACCTCATTGAGTTATTTTTATTCAAACTATGTTACATGCCGTAACAGAAGCGCGAAGTGTAGGGTCTGCTTTACGACAGAGAAATCAGACCAGTGCGCTGAGTATAGGTCTGACCAGATGAGATGTTGCAAGTTTGTTTATGAGATTTTTCAATTGTGATACGAAAAACGCGATCCAGTCGGCAAAATTGCCCTCAACTCGGGTGTCCGATTCGGGTAATTCTTGTTTTGGATCATTTTTAAGTGTGATTTCGGTCACTTAGCGCCGTTGTCATCATTAACGACTGGAGGCACTCCTCGGCCGGGCGTAAAATAAGCCTATTAATTGTCTGGCACCTTGCGTGCATATACAGAGGAAATCTACGATGAGTAAAGTTAGTGCAGATGAAACCCCGGTTTGCTGCTGTATGGATGTTGGCACCATTATGGACAACACCGATTGCACCGCCTCCTACAGCCGCGTGTTTGCCAACCGCGCTGAAGCAGACGAAACGCTGGCGGCGTTGACTGAAAGAGCCCGCGGCGTGGAATCTGAACCGTGCAAAATTACCCCGACCTTTAGCGATGTTGAAGGCGGCGTGCAGCTGGATATCGATTTTGTCTTCTGCTGCGAAGCGGAAACCCTGATTTTCCAGCTTGGCCTGCGTTAATTCCGTTCTGACGCCCCCTTTCTGCGGGGCGTTATCTTCTCCTTTCAATGTGTTTTGGCTCCCACTTTTTTGCTTCTCCGATTGGCTTAATGTAAAAAATTAGTTAAAACTGTTATCAGGTCAGACCACTTGGTTTTATCGGTTAACAGGGGAGAGTTATGAGTCAGGCACTACCGCTTGTCACCCGTCAGGGCGATCGCATTGCCATCGTCAGCGGTTTACGTACTCCGTTTGCTCGTCAGGCAACGGTATTTCACGGCGTTCCCGCGATTGATTTGGGAAAAATGGTCATCAGTGAAATGCTGGCTCGCAGCGATATTCCCCCGCAGATTATTGAACAACTGGTCTTTGGCCAGGTGGTTCAGATGCCGGAAGCGCCGAATATTGCGCGCGAGATCGTGCTTGGCACCGGCATGAGCGTGCACACCGATGCTTACAGCGTCAGTCGCGCCTGCGCGACCAGCTTTCAGGCCGTCGCCAACGTGGCTGAAAGCCTGATGGCGGGGACGATCCGTGCGGGCATTGCCGGCGGCGCGGACTCCTCGTCGGTGCTGCCTATCGGCGTGAGTAAAAAGCTGGCCCGCACCCTGGTGGATGCCAGTAAGGCGCGAACCCTCGGCCAGCGGCTGAAGCTGTTTTCTCGCCTGCGCCTGCGCGATCTGTTACCGGTGCCGCCCGCCGTGGCCGAATACTCGACCGGGCTGCGGATGGGCGATACCGCCGAGCAGATGGCAAAAAGCTGGGGCATCACCCGTGAGCAGCAGGATGTGCTGGCGCTTCGTTCGCATCAGCTGGCGGCCAAAGCCTGGGAAGAGGGAAAACTCTCCGCTGAAGTGATGACCGCCTACGCGCCGCCGTTCCGCGAGCCCGTAGCAAGCGACAACAATATTCGTAAGAATTCTACCCTCGCTGATTACCAAAAGTTACGTCCGGCCTTCGATCGCAAGCACGGCACGGTCACCGCAGCCAACAGCACGCCATTAACTGACGGCGCGGCGGCGGTGATTATGATGACGGAATCCCGGGCGAAAGAGCTGGGATTAGCCCCGCTTGGCTATCTGCGCAGCTACGCTTTCACCGCCATTGACGTTAAGCAGGATATGCTGCTGGGGCCGGCGTGGTCGACGCCTTTGGCGCTGGAAAGGGCGGGCCTGACCCTCGCCGATTTAACCCTTATCGACATGCACGAGGCTTTTGCCGCGCAAACGCTGGCCAATCTGAAGTGTCTGGCCAGCGATCGTTTTGCTCGCGAGGTGCTTGGCCGCTCGCAGGCCACCGGCGAAGTGGATGACAGCAAATTTAACGTCCTCGGCGGCTCGATTGCCTACGGTCATCCTTTTGCCGCGACCGGCGCGAGGATGATAACGCAAACCCTGCATGAGCTGCGGCGCAGAGGGGGCGGGTTTGGGCTGGTCACCGCCTGTGCGGCGGGTGGTTTAGGCGCCGCCATGATTCTGGAGGTGGAGTGATGACTCCTGCATCAGCGTTTACTCTCGATATTCGTCCGGACAACGTGGCGGTGATCACCATTGATACCCCCGGCGAAAAAATGAATACCCTGAAGGCCGAATTTGGCAGCCAGGTCCGGGCCATCATCCGCCAGATCCGCGATAACAAATCCCTGCGCGGCGTGGTGATTATTTCTGCTAAAGCGGACAACTTTATTGCCGGGGCGGATATCAATATGATTGCCCGCTGCGCCAGCGCGGAAGAGGCGGAGGCGCTGGCTCGTCAGGGGCAGCAGATTATGGCCGAGATCCACGGGCTGGCTATTCCGGCGATCGCCGCCATCCACGGCACCTGTCTCGGCGGGGGCCTTGAGCTGGCGCTGGCCTGTCACGGGCGAGTTTGCAGCGATGATGATAAAACCCGTCTTGGCCTCCCTGAAGTGCAGCTGGGGTTGCTGCCGGGCTCCGGCGGCACGCAGCGGCTGCCGCGGTTGATTGGGGTCAGCAGCGCGCTGGAGATGATTCTCACCGGTAAACAGCTGCGCGCCCGACAGGCCCTTAAGGCCGGACTGGTGGACGATGTGGTGCCGCACGCTATTTTACTGCAAACGGCAGTGGAGCTGGCGCTGAAAGGGCGTCCGGCGAGTCGCAATATGCCAATGCGCGAGCGCGTTCTCGCCGGCCCGTTAGGACGTAGCCTGCTGTTTCGCCTGGTGGCGAAGAAGACGCAGCAGAAGACCCAGGGCAACTATCCTGCCGCCAGGCGAATTCTGCAGGTCATTGAGAACGGGCTGGCACATGGCTGTAGCAGCGGCTACGCCGAAGAGGCGAAGGCCTTCGGCGAGCTGGCGATGACGCCGCAATCGCAGGCGCTACGATCCATTTTCTTCGCCAGCACCGAGCTGAAGAAAGATCGCGGCGCCGATGCTGAAGCAGGACCTTTAAACAGCATCGCCGTGCTCGGCGGCGGCCTGATGGGCGGGGGAATCGCCTGGGTTACCGCCAGCAAAGGCGGATTGCCGGTGCGAATCAAGGATATTCAGGCCAGCGGGATTAACCATGCGTTGAAGTACAGCTGGGAGCTGCTGGATAAGCAGGTACGCCGCCGCTATATGCGTGCCGGCGAGCGCGATCGCCAGCTGGCGCTGATCTCCGGGACCACGGATTATCAAGGATTTGCCCACCGGGACGTGGTGATCGAAGCCGTATTCGAGGACCTGGCGCTCAAACAGCGAATGGTCGCCGAAATAGAACAACATTGCGGCCCGGAGACGATCTTTGCCTCCAATACGTCGTCGCTGCCGATCGCCGGGATCGCGGCGCAGGCCAGCAGGCCTCAGCGGGTGATTGGCCTGCACTATTTCAGCCCGGTTGAAAAAATGCCGCTGGTTGAGGTTATCCCGCATCAGCATACGGACCCGCAGGCCATCGCCACGGTGGTCAGGCTGGCAAAAATGCAGGGCAAAACGCCGATCGTAGTGGCGGATAAAGCCGGCTTCTACGTCAACCGCATTCTCGCTCCCTACATCAACGAGGCGATGCGCTTACTGACGGAGGGCGAACCCGTTGAGCATATCGATAACGCATTGGTTAAATTCGGTTTTCCGGTAGGTCCCATCCAACTGCTCGATGAGGTTGGCATCGATACCGGCACCAAAATTATTCCCGTTCTGGAATCGGCATGGGGAGAACGTTTTAGCCCGCCTGCAAATATCATTAACGCGATCTTGAATGACGATCGCAAAGGCAGAAAAAATAGCCGCGGTTTCTATCTTTATGAGAAAAAAGGGCGTACAAGCAAAAAACGGCCCGATGCGGCAATTTATTCGCTACTGGGGATTTCTGCCCCGCAGGCTCGCTTGTCGGCGCAGCAGGTGGCTGAACGTTGCGTGATGATGATGCTCAATGAAGCGGCGCGCTGCTTCGATGAGCAGGTTATTCGCAGCGCACGCGATGGCGATATCGGCGCCGTGTTTGGTATTGGCTTCCCGCCGTTTCTTGGCGGTCCATTCCGCTATATGGATAAATCTGGTGCGGGTGAAGTGGTTGCAATTTTGCAGCGCCTGGCCGCGCAGTACGGCCCGCGTTTTACGCCATGTGAAAATTTATTGCGCATGGCCGAGCAGGGGGCAACATTTTGGCCCGCTGGCGAACGGACGACCTAAGTTCTGGTCAAAGAAGATAAATCCGACGATGAATGACGCTGTCGGTTGGCTATTTTGTCAACAAACATTGACTATACTTACGCCACTGAGGTAAAAAACAGCGTTTCATTCGTTGGATGGATCAGGCACAATGCCCGGCCACCGGGTCGACTGCGTATTATCTGCGCGGGTAAGACTACGGTGCTTCTGGTTAACAAAAGCGGTGCAATATGCAAGTTTTTATCATGCGTCACGGCGACGCTGCCCTCGATGCAGCCAGTGACTCAGTTCGTCCCTTAACCGCATGCGGTTGTGATGAGTCACGTCTGATGGCAACCTGGCTGAAAGGTCAGAAAGTAGATATTGAGCGGGTTCTTGTGAGTCCTTATCTGCGTGCGGAACAGACTCTGGATATCGTAAGAGAGTGCATGAGCCTGCCGAAGGACGTCGACGTCATGCCGGAGCTGACGCCGTGCGGCGATGTTGGCATGGTCAACGCCTATCTTCAGGCGCTGGCAAATGAAGGTGTGGCAACGGCGCTGGTCGTTTCTCACCTGCCGTTGGTAGGGTACCTCGTCTCAGAGCTGTGCCCGGGAGAGACGCCCCCGATGTTCACCACATCGGCCATTGCCTGCGTGACGCTCGATGCCAACGGCAAGGGCGAATTCAACTGGCAGATGAGCCCCTGCAACCTGAAGATGGCGAAAGCTATCTAATCACCCCCCGGAGCCGACGTTTACGGAAGCTCCGGCGGTTGCCACTCTTCAATCTCTATCAGCACCAGCAGTGCGGCGTCCCCGCCGTACTCTTTTGGCGCCTGATGGAACGCCATAATATGCGGATGCTGCGCCAGCCATAATGGCGTCTGCTGCTTGAGAATATGCTTCCCGTGTCCGTGCATCACGCACGCGCAGAACACGTGTTCCCGGCGGCATGCGGCAATCAGCGCGCCCAGTTCCTGCTTTGCCTGCAGCTGAGTTAAACCGTGCAGGTCGAGAAACAGCTCTGGCGAATAGTCCCCGCGCCGCAGTTTTTTCAACTCAAAGTGGCTCACGTCCGCACGGACGTATTTTACCGACCCTTCGGTATTCAGCAGCGGCTGAAATTCATCCGAAAAGTAGTGGCTGTTGTCGGCCTGCTCCTGAAGTAGACGCTTCGGCGGCACTTCGGTAATTTTCTTGCGCAGCGGGCGGTGAACGATAGTGTCCTGCTTAATCTTACGCGTGCCGGTCATGAGCTGACGGAACAGCGTCTGATCCTCCACGCTAAGCGATGTTTTCTTTTTCATTGCCCACTCTCATCTTTTCTTTGCGCTAGTTTACCCGACCCGGAGTACATCCAGGCAAGCAAAACGTACTTTTCCCCCTCAGCCTGACGTAAGAATGCTGATTTATCGCCGTCTTCATGGCAAACTAGCCGCCGAATTTACAGTAGAGCGTGTCCTGGAGGATGGCGTGGATAAAATTTTTGTTGATGAAGCAGTCAATGAGCTGCAAACCATTCAGGACATGCTGCGTTGGGCGGTAAGCCGCTTCAGCGCGGCGAATATCTGGTACGGTCACGGCACCGACAACCCGTGGGACGAAGCGGTGCAGCTGGTGCTGCCTTCATTGTACCTGCCGCTGGACATCCCGGAAGACATGCGCATTGCGCGTCTGACTTCCAGCGAAAAACACCGCATCGTTGAGCGCGTGATTCGCCGCGTCAATGAGCGTATTCCGGTCGCCTATTTGACCAACAAAGCCTGGTTCTGCGGCCATGAGTTTTACGTCGATGAACGCGTGCTGGTGCCGCGCTCTCCGATTGGCGAGCTTATCGAAAACCAGTTTGCCGGACTGATCGACCATCAGCCGCAGCACATCCTGGATATGTGCACCGGCAGCGGCTGTATCGCCATCGCCTGCGCCTATTCCTTCCCGGAAGCGGAAGTCGATGCGGTGGATATCTCCCCTGACGCGCTGGCCGTGGCCGAACAAAACGTGGAAGAGCACGGGCTGATTCATCAGGTTACGCCGATTCGCTCGGATCTGTTCCGCGACCTGCCGAAGGTGCAATATGACCTGATCGTCACCAACCCGCCGTACGTCGATGAAGAAGATATGTCCGATTTGCCGGGTGAATATCGTCATGAGCCGGTGCTCGGGCTGGCCTCCGGCAGCGACGGTCTGAAGTTGACCCGCCGCATCCTCGCCTGCGCCCCGGATTACCTCAACGATGACGGTATTCTGATTTGTGAAGTCGGTAACAGCATGGTACATCTGATTGAGCAGTACCCGGATGTCCCGTTCACCTGGCTTGAGTTCGATAACGGCGGAGACGGCGTGTTTATGCTGACCAAACCGCAGCTGATCGCCGCACGGGTGCATTTCGGTATTTATAAAGACTAAAAACAACACGCAAACATGACGGAGCCGTGATGGCAGGAAATACAATTGGACAACTCTTTCGCGTAACCACTTTCGGCGAGTCGCACGGCCTGGCGCTGGGCTGCATCGTCGACGGCGTACCGCCGGGCATCCCGCTGACCGAAGCCGATCTGCAGCACGACCTGGATCGTCGCCGTCCCGGCACCTCGCGCTATACCACCCAGCGTCGCGAACCGGACCAGGTTAAGATCCTGTCCGGCGTATTCGAGGGCGTCACCACCGGCACCAGCATTGGCCTGCTGATTGAGAATACCGATCAGCGTTCGCAGGACTACGGCGCTATCAAAGACGTTTTTCGTCCCGGCCACGCGGATTACACCTACGAGCAGAAATACGGCCTGCGCGATTATCGCGGCGGCGGACGCTCGTCGGCGCGTGAGACCGCGATGCGCGTTGCGGCAGGAGCGATCGCCAAAAAGTTCCTCGCGGAGAAGTTTGGCATCGTCATCCGCGGCTGCCTGACCCAGATGGGAGATATCCCGCTGGCAATTAAGGACTGGGAGCAGGTTGAACAGAACCCGTTCTTCTGTCCCGATCCGGATAAAATTGAAGCGCTTGATGAGCTGATGCGCGGCCTGAAAAAAGAGGGTGATTCGATTGGCGCAAAAATCACCGTCGTGGCCGATGGCGTTCCTCCGGGACTCGGTGAGCCGGTATTCGACCGCCTGGATGCCGATATTGCCCACGCGCTGATGAGCATAAATGCGGTGAAAGGCGTCGAGATTGGCGACGGCTTTGAGGTGGTTAAGCTGCGCGGCAGCGAAAACCGCGATGAGATCACCAAAGCCGGTTTCCAGAGCAACCATGCGGGCGGCGTGCTCGGCGGCATCAGCAGCGGTCAGCAGATTGTCGCTAATATTGCGCTGAAGCCGACCTCCAGCATCACCGTTCCGGGGCATACCATTAACCGCTTTGGCGAAGAAGTTGAGATGATCACCAAAGGGCGTCACGATCCGTGCGTGGGGATTCGCGCGGTGCCGATCGCAGAAGCGATGCTGGCGATCGTGTTAATGGATCACTTTATGCGTCAACGCGCGCAAAACGGCGACGTGACGACATCAATTCCACGCTGGTAATCGATGAAAAAAACCGTTATCGCTCTGCTGGCGCTCCTGGCCAGCTCTGCCTGCTCTGCGGCAACGCCGTGGCAAAAAATCACTCAGCCGATAGGCGGCAGCGCGCAGTCGATCGGCGCTTTTGCCAACGGCTGCATTGTGGGAGCCCAGGCGCTGCCCCTGAACTCGGCAAACTACCAGGTGATGCGTACCGACCAGCGCCGCTATTTCGGCCATCCCGATCTTGTCCGGTTTATCCAGCGCCTGAGCAATCAGGTGCACAGTCGGGGAATGGGCACGATGCTGATTGGCGATATGGGAATGCCCGCCGGCGGGCGTTTTAACGGCGGCCACGCCAGCCATCAGAGCGGCCTGGATGTCGATATTTTCCTCCAGCTGCCGCAGATGCGCTGGAGCCCGGCGCAGCTGCTGAAGCCGCAGGCGCTGGACCTGGTTTCCGCCGACGGCAAGCGCGTTGTCCCGGCGCGGTGGAGCCCGCAAATTAGCCAGCTGATCAAGCTGGCGGCAGAAGATAGCGAAGTCACGCGCATCTTTGTTAACCCGGCGATCAAACAGCAGCTATGCCTCGATGCCGGGAGCGATCGCGACTGGCTGCATAAAGTTCGCCCGTGGTTCCAGCATCGTGCGCATATGCATGTTCGCCTGCGCTGTCCTGCCGGAAGCCTGGAGTGCGAAGAGCAGGCGCCGCCGCCTGCCGGCGATGGCTGCGGTGCAGAGTTGCAAAGCTGGTTCGAACCTCCGAAACCCGGATCAACCTCTCCTGTGAAGAAGACGCCGCCTCCGCTGCCGCCTTCCTGCCAGGCGCTACTGGATGAGCACGTTCTTTAATGGATAGTTTTATCGACCTGTTTATGGTTTCGCCCACGGTACTGGTAGTGCTTTTCTTCGTCGCCATTCTCGCCGGATTTATCGATTCCCTGGCCGGCGGCGGCGGGCTGTTGACCGTCCCGGCGCTGATGGCTGCGGGACTCCCTCCGGCGCAGGCGCTGGCGACCAACAAGCTGCAGGCCTGCGGCGGTTCGCTTTCCGCGTCACTCTATTTTATCCGCCGCAAGGTGGTGAACCTCGCCGATCAGAAGCTTAATATTCTGATGACGTTTATCGGCTCCACCGGCGGTGCGCTGCTGGTGCAGCACGTGCAGTCCGATATCCTCAAACAGATTTTGCCGCTGCTGATTATCGGCATTGGCCTCTATTTTCTGCTGATGCCAAAATTAGGCGAGGACGATCGCCAGCGCCGCTTATACGGCCTGCCGTTCGCGCTGGTCGCCGGCGGCTGCGTGGGTTTCTATGACGGCTTTTTCGGCCCGGGCGCCGGCTCGTTCTACGCGCTGGCCTTTGTTACCCTGGCCGGGTTCAATCTTGCAAAATCAACCGCCCATGCGAAGGTGCTTAACGCGACCTCCAATATTGGCGGGCTGCTGCTGTTTATTATTGGCGGCAAAGTGATTTGGGCCACTGGATTCGTGATGCTGGCAGGGCAGTTTATTGGCGCCCGCGCTGGCTCACGGTTGGTATTGAGCAAAGGGCAATCGCTGATTCGGCCGATGATCGTGGTCGTGTCCGCAGTGATGAGCGCGAAACTTCTTTATGACAGCCACGGGGCGGAAATCCTGCAGTGGTTGGGAATGAATTAATGCAACAGCAACACCATTATCAGCAGCTGATCGCTATTTTTGACGGCTGCTTCGCCGACGATTTTAATACCCGTCTGATTAAAGGCGACGACGAACCGATCTATCTTCCGGCTGATAAGGACGTACCGTTTAACCGTATCGTCTTTGCCCACGGCTTTTATGCCAGCGGCCTGCACGAAATTTCGCACTGGTGCATTGCCGGGAAAGCGCGTCGTGAACTGGTTGATTTCGGCTACTGGTACTGCCCGGATGGCCGCGATGCGATGACGCAGCGTCAGTTTGAAGACGTCGAGGTGAAACCCCAGGCATTTGACTGGCTGTTTTGCGTGGCGGCGGGCTTCCCGTTTAACGTCAGCTGCGACAACCTGGAAGGGGACGTCGAGCCCGATCGCATTGCCTTTCAGCGGCGGGTCCATGCCCAGGTCATGAGCTATCTGGAGCAGGGGATCCCGGAACGTCCGGCGCGATTTATTCAGGCATTACAAAAATATTATCAAACGCCGCCACTGACGGCAGAACAATTTCCGTGGCCGGAAGACCTGCACTAAGGCCACGCTTTACACTAGAAGAGGAAAGACAATGCTCGCGGAGTTTGAATCACGCATTCTGGCGCTAATCGACGAAATGGTAGACCACGCCAGTGATGATGAACTGTTTGCCGGCGGCTATCTGCGTGGCCACCTGACGCTGGCGGTAGCCGAGCTGGAAGGTGGAGACGATCACTCGGCGCAAGCGATCAATGACCGGGTCGTCCATAGTCTGGAAAAAGCGATTGGCGCGGGAGAGCTCTCGCCGCCGGACCAGATCCTCGTTCAGGATATGTGGGATAATTTGTACCAGCAGGCAAAACGGTAAACAGCCCGTACCGCCTGCACGATAGCCCCGGCCGAGCGTCGCGAGGTCGGGGAATCGCCCGGATAATGCCATCCGGGCGACCTCTACGGGTTATTTCACCGCTTTTCCCTTCAGCAGTTTCCTCACCCATAGCCGATTGGGATTGAGCGCCGCCAGCGTTTCGCGATCCATTGGCAGCGGTTCCCCGCTCATCTGCGCCGCCAGAATTTCCGCCGTTAACGGCGCGGAGCACAGCCCGCGCGATCCCAGCGCGCCGAGAAGATAAAGATTGCGATGCACCGGAGCAGACGGCGCATCCTCCTTCTGCCCGGCAAGCAGAGCGTACCGGGTCAAGGTGGCATCATAGTCCGGCACGTTGCCTACCATCGGCAAATGGTCGCGGGTGGCGCAGCGTACGCCACAGCGGGCTTCGTTGGCGCTGGTATCGACCTCCTGGGCCCACCCGGCATCGGGGAAACAGTCGATCAAACGCTGACGGTTCTGCCGCTGATCCTCCGCGCTGAAAGCCGTTTCCGTCTGCCCGCGATGATAGCTGGCTCCGATACAGTGCCGCTGATTATGCGGGTTTTGCGGCGTCAGGTAGCCGTCATAGCACAGTACCTGACGCAGTTGAGAAAGCCCCGGCGTCGTCGGGATATGGCTAACCTGTCCGCCCACCGGATAGGCCGGCAGCTGCGCGGTTTGGCTGAAGGTGGTTAGCTGATGGCCGTTCGCCAGTACCACCACCGCATGCTGCTGGCGCTGGTTCAGCTGCCAGCCGTCGCCATCGGCGGTGAGCGTCTCCACCTTAAAACCGTAGCGCGCGCGCAGCCCGCGGGTCGCCGCCAGCGCGAAGAGTTCGGCCGTCAGCTGTTGCGGGCAGAGCCAGCCTCCTGAGGGATAGGCGATCCCGCCGCAGCCGGTCTCCACGCCGGTCGCCTGCGCCGCCGTTTCGGCGCTGACGGCAACGGCAATTTCCGCCGGCAGATTGAGCTCAAGCATCTGGGCGATTTTTTGCGCGCTTTTCTCATCCCAGGCGAGCTGCGTCACTCCGCACCACTGGTGGTCGAAGGTGACCGGCAGCGCATCATATATTCTGCGCGCGAAGGTAAATGCGGCGGGGAAGAAGCGGGCCAGAGCCGGGTCGTGCTGGCTGAGCAACGGATACAGGGCCCCCTGACGGTTGCCGGATGCGCCTTCGCCTGGCGCATCGTCGGCGCAATAGAGCGTCACCTGCCAGCCGCGGCGCAGCAGCGCGAGCGACAGCAGGGCGCTGGCAATCCCGCCGCCGATAATCGCCACTTCGCGTTTGTCGGCGGCGGTGCGGGCGAACCACGGCGCGCGCGCGGGCAGGTTCAGCTCGCGGCTCATCTCGCCGATAAGCATCTCTCGCTTGCGGCCAAAACCTTTATGCTTGTGCATGGTAAAGCCGGCTTCCTGCAGGCCGCGACGGACAAAACCTGCGGAGGTGAAGGTTGCCAGCGTTCCGCCCGGTTTCGCCAGCCGGGCCATAGCCGCGAAGAGTTCAGGCGTCCACATATCCGGGTTTTTTGCCGGAGCAAATCCGTCGAGAAACCAGGCATCGACCTGCTGATTGAGAGAGTCATCAAGCTCAAGGGTCAGCTCATTGATATCTCCGAACCATAGATCCAGGGTCACGCGGCCGTCATCGAGCAGCAGTCGATGGCAGCCGGCAACGGGCAGCGGCCACTGGGCCTGCAGCTGCTCCGCCCACGGGGCCAGCTCCGGCCAGTGCCGGTGGGACAGGGCCAGATCGGCGGCGGTGAGCGGAAATTTTTCAAAACTGATGAAATGTAATCTTTGCAGGGTAGCTTCGGGGGAGTCACGGTGAAAAACGTCGAATGCCTGCCACAGCGTGAGGAAGTTGAGGCCGGTGCCGAATCCGCTCTCAGCAACCACAAATAGCGGGTGTGAATGAGTGGGAAAGCGTTCACCGAGGCGGTTGCCGCCGAGAAAGACGTAGCGGGTCTCTTCCAGACCGTTGTCATTGGAAAAGTACACGTCGCCGAAATCTCGGGAAACAGGTGTACCCTCAGCGTTGAATTCCAGGTTGGCAGGTTGTATGGCGTTTTGTTTCACGTAAGTTACTCGAATCTCAAGGCGTAGAACGATCTTAACGATGTGTGCCGGGAGGCGCAAATTTATACACAAAATGGCTGATCGGACTTGTTCGGCGTACAAGTGTACGCTATTGTGCGACTCGAAACTTAAAATAGTGCGACTTACAGAGGTATTGAATGAAACGTGCAGTGATTACTGGCTTGGGCATCGTTTCCAGCATCGGTAACAACCAGCAGGAAGTCCTGGCATCTCTGCGTGAAGGACGTTCAGGGATCACTTTCTCTCAGGAATTTCAAGATTCAGGTATGCGCAGCCACGTATGGGGCAACGTTAAGCTGGATACCACCGGTCTGATCGACCGTAAAGTGGTTCGCTTTATGAACGATGCTTCTATCTACGCCTACCTCTCAATGCAGCAGGCCGTAGAAGATGCTGGATTGAAAGAAGAGGTTTATCAAAATAACCCGCGCGTGGGTCTGATCGCCGGTTCTGGCGGTTCTTCTAAATATCAGGTGTTTGGCGCAGACGCGATGCGTAGCCCGCGTGGCCTGAAAGCCGTTGGCCCGTACGTCGTGACTAAAGCGATGGCCTCTGCCGTTTCAGCCTGCCTTGCCACACCGTTCAAAATCCACGGCGTTAACTACTCTATCAGCTCCGCTTGCGCGACTTCCGCACACTGTATCGGCAATGCCGTAGAGCAGATTCAGCTGGGTAAACAGGACATCGTTTTTGCCGGCGGCGGCGAAGAGCTGTGCTGGGAAATGGCCTGCGAATTCGACGCAATGGGCGCCCTGTCCACCAAATATAACGAAACTCCGGACAAAGCGTCCCGTACCTATGATACGCACCGCGACGGTTTCGTCATCGCTGGCGGCGGCGGGATGGTTGTGGTTGAAGAGCTGGAGCACGCTCTGGCGCGCGGCGCGCACATCTATGCTGAAATCGTCGGCTACGGCGCAACTTCTGACGGCGCCGACATGGTCGCCCCATCGGGCGAAGGTGCCGTTCGCTGCATGCACATGGCGATGCAGGGCGTTGATACCCCGATTGATTATCTGAACTCCCACGGTACCTCAACTCCGGTTGGCGACGTGAAAGAGCTGGGTGCGATCCGTGAAGTCTTCGGCGATAACAGCCCGGCTATCTCCGCAACGAAAGCGATGACCGGCCACTCGCTGGGCGCCGCAGGCGTACAGGAAGCTATCTACTCTCTGCTGATGCTGGAACACGGCTTTATCGCGCCAAGCATCAACATCGACGAGATGGACGAGCAGGCCGCTGGCCTGAACATCGTGACTAAGCCGACTGAACGTGCGTTGACCACCGTTATGTCCAACAGCTTCGGTTTTGGTGGCACCAATGCCACCCTGGTGATGCGTAAACACGACGCATAGTCAGTCAGTAATTGAAAAGGGAGCCGGCTGGCTCCCTTTTTTGCATTATTGAGAGAGCCTGGCGCAGGGAGGCACACTCACCTCGTCTTACTCTGCGAACTGGAGTAAAGCATGTCCGCAGCGACAGAAAAAACAGATCCCTCTTCCGCGAATATTTCGCTATTTCGCATTACGTTCTCCGTATTTCTCACCTACATGACCGTTGGCCTTCCGCTGCCGGTATCCCCCTTTTCGTGCACCATGAGCTCGGTTTTGGCAACACGATGGTCGGCATCGCCGTCGGAATACAGTTTCTGGCGACGGTGCTGACGCGAGGTTACGCCGGTCGCCTCGCCGATCAGTACGGCGCTAAACGCTCCGTACTGCAGGGCATGCTGGCCTGCGCGCTGGCCGGCGCCGCGTGGCTGCTGGCGGCGCTGCTGCCGGTGTCGATTGTGGCGAAATTCGCGCTGCTGGTGCTGGGCCGCCTGATCCTTGGCTTTGGCGAGAGCCAGCTGCTAACCGGTAACCTGAGCTGGGGGATGGGCCTCGTCGGGCCGACGCGTTCGGGAAAAGTCATGTCATGGAACGGAATGGCCATCTACGGATCGCTGGCGGCTGGCGCCCCGCTGGGGCTGCTGATCTACACGCACTACGACGTTGCGGTGCTGGCCTGCGTCACTATGGCGCTGCCGCTGCTGGCCCTCGCGATTAACGGCACGGTCCGCAAGGTTCCGGCTCACGGCGGCGAGCGCCCGTCGCTGTGGAGCGTTGTCGGTATGATCTGGCGTCCGGGGATTGGCCTTGCCCTGCAGGGCGTCGGGTTTGCGGTGATTGGCACCTTCGTCTCGCTCTACTTTGCCAGCAACGGCTGGGCGATGGCCGGCTTTACGTTGACCGCTTTTGGCGGCGCCTTCGTGCTGATGCGTATCCTGTTCGGCTGGATGCCCGATCGCTTCGGCGGGGTGAAGGTGGCGATGGTCTCGCTGCTGATTGAGGCCGCGGGCCTGACGCTGCTGTGGCTGGCTCCGGATGCCTGGGTAGCCTTAGCTGGCGCCGCGCTGACCGGCTGCGGCTGCTCGCTTATCTTCCCGTCGCTGGGCGTGGAGGTGGTGAAACGCGTTCCGCCGCAGGTTCGCGGCACCGCGCTGGGCGGCTATGCGGCATTTCAGGATATCTCATACGGTATTAGCGGCCCGCTTGCCGGACTGCTGGCGACGTCCCAGGGCTACCCGTCCGTCTTCCTGGCGGCGGCCGTCTGCGCCGCGCTGGGGATTGTCGTCACCCTGGTATCGTTACGAAAATAGGCTTATGGCTCGGCCCGCAGTGAGTGAGGGCCGGCCGCCTTGCGCGGAAGATAGTACTTCACCTGAAACTCAAACATATTGGTCATAGAGTATTGAGTCGTCGATAGGCTGGTGCTGTTCGTCTATCGGCTGGGTCTGCATGCGGATGATGGGATCTTTAATGCTGATATGTAACAGTTTAGCCAGCACGGGGCAGGGAAGAATGGGGACTATGGATTCGTAGCATCCGTCTGTTCTGATCCCGCATTCATTTTCAATATACGCAAACTTCGATTTTTTCATATGGCAATCGTCAGGTCAGGAAAACGCGTCGCCGAGAGCCAGGTCTCTTCTAATTGCATCGCAATATTGTCGATAAAGCGTAGCCTTTTTATATAGACGGGCTCTCCGTGCTGTCGCTGCAGGCCTTTAGCTATTTCCTCTGATGCCGACTGTAATGCAAATTTGATAATTTGACTGGAGGGCGTTTTACCTTCATTCCGGGCTATTTCAGTAAAACTGTTTAAATGCGTGACCGAGGCCTGAAAATGTTTATTTCTGATCCAGGTCCCGGATCCGTGACGGCGCTCAATTAAACCATCCTCCTCCAGCGTCTTTAACGCCTTACGCAGCGTATCGGCGGTGTTTTTCTTGCGCTAAGAGCTATGCAATCATCAGCCACAGCAGAGCCGCCGCTGCCAGCGCCAGCAGGATAAACCACGGTTTTTTGAGCCGTGCGGAGAGCGGAGTGGGTTCCGACCGCAGCGATGGGATAGCCAGCGTCTCCTGGGCTCGCGCCACGCGCAGCACGAAGACTTTGTTCAACAGCGTCAGTATCTGGCTGGAGCTCAGCACCGATTGCGGCGTCACGTGCCAGCTGTGGCGGGCAAAATCGGCGATCTTCTGCCACTCCTGCGCTTCAAGCGGCTGTTTCAGCGCGGCCTGCAGCGAGTTGAGCGTCGGGCTGGCCTGGGTGCTTAGCGTTTGCCGCGCCTGAAGCCAGTAGGAGAGCGGGGTAAAATGCGTTGCCGGGATCAGCTCGCCGGTTTTCACGCCGCACAGCTCCAGCATCGACTGCCAGATAAGCTTACCTGGCTCGCCGGTTGCGGCAGCAAGACGGGTCACCAGCTGGTTCAGCGTGTTGTGCTCCGCCGGCAGCAGCGGGCGCAGCGTAGGCTGACGCTGCTGGGGCGACGGAATCGACAGCCGGCCGTTCTGCAGCAGCTGCAGCACGTTCTCAAGCTGCTGCTGGGTCAGCGCGTGTAGCGCGGTTTGCCCATAGTGCTGGCGAATATAATCGCTCACCGCCTGACGATTGTTGCCCTGATTCAGCAGCTCGCCGAGCTGCGCCAGAGTCTGACGATGGTGATGGTTTTGCTGCGCAACGGTCAGGCGCTGGTTCAGGTGACTTTCGGCGGCGGCAAAGTGGCATGCCAGCAGCGGCGCATCGCCCTTGAGTCCCAGATCGTGCTTGATTCCGGCCCACACTTCCGCGTTCTGCTGCGATGTTAACGCCACCAGGCGCGTTATCAATCGCTCGAGAACGGTGCGTTGCTGGGTGGTAAGCGACAGCTCCCCGGCGACGGAAGCGCCGGAGGGAGCCGTCCCCGGAGGGCGATCGGACATACCTGAAACGGGTTGTGTCATGATTAATCCTTTCCGTATTACTGTACTGAGGCCGGTGATGATGTTCCTGGCGGCGAGATTATGGCACACTTCCCCGGTTTACTCTCGTTCTCAGACAGGTACTGAACCGTGAAAATCCTCGTTGATGAAAATATGCCCTATGCCCGTGAGCTTTTTAGCCGTTTGGGCGAGGTGAGGGCGGTCCCCGGCCGCCCAATTCCGGCTGAAGCGCTGACCGATGCCGACGCGCTGATGGTCCGTTCCGTCACTAAAGTCAATGAAGCGCTGCTTGCCGGCAAGGCTATTCAGTTTGTCGGAACCGCGACCGCGGGTACCGATCATGTCGACCAGGCGTGGCTGCAGCAGGCGGGGATCGGTTTTTCCGCCGCACCGGGCTGTAACGCTATTGCGGTGGTTGAGTATGTTTTCTCGGCGCTGCTGATGCTGGCCGAGCGCGATGGCTTTGCGCTGACCGATCGTACCGTCGGGATCGTGGGGGTGGGCAACGTCGGCGGACGCCTGCAAAAACGTCTTGAAGCGCTGGGGATCAAAACGCTGCTGTGCGATCCGCCGCGCGCGGATCGCGGCGATGAAGGCGATTTCCGCAGCCTTGACGAGCTGGTTCAACAGGCCGATGTGCTGACGTTCCACACGCCTTTATATAAAGAAGGGCAATACAAGACGCTGCACCTCGCGGATGAGGCGCTGATCGGCCGCCTGAAGCCGGGAACGGTGTTAATTAACGCCTGCCGTGGTCCGGTGGTTGATAACGGCGCATTGCTGAAATGCCTGCAGGCCGGGCAGCCGCTGAGCGTCGTGCTTGACGTCTGGGAGCCGGAGCCGGATCTTAACCTTGAGCTGCTGGATCGCGTGGATATCGGTACCGCGCATATTGCGGGCTATACCCTTGAAGGGAAAGCGCGCGGGACGACCCAGGTGTTTGAAGCCTACAGCGCGTTTATCGGTCATCCGCAGCAGGTGGCGCTGGATACCCTGCTGCCGGCGCCGGAGTTTGGCCGTATCACCCTGCACGGCGCGCTCGATCAGGCAACTCTGAAAAGGCTGGTCCATTTGGTGTATGATGTGCGCCGCGACGATGCGCCGCTGCGAAAAGTGGCCGGTGCTGCGGGCGAATTTGACAAGCTGCGCAAAAATTACCAGGAACGCCGTGAATGGTCTTCGCTATACGTACAGTGCAGCGATGAGCAGGCGGCGACGCTGTTGCGGCAGCTCGGCTTTAATGCCATACATCACCCTGTTCGTTAATATCTTCTTAATGACCCTGTTGGATACTCCTGCAGGGTCGCTTTTTCCTGGAGTAAACCACCATGTCTGAAGGCTGGAATATTGCCATACTAGGCGCAACGGGCGCCGTCGGCGAAGCCCTGCTCGAAACCCTTGCTGAACGTCAGTTCCCGGTGGGTGATATTTACGCCCTGGCGCGTAACGAAAGCGCGGGCGAGCATCTGCGTTTTAACGGTAAGTCGGTCATCGTACAGGATGCCGCGGAGTTTGACTGGACTCAGGCCCAGCTGGCCTTTTTCGCCGCCGGCGTCGAGGCCACGGCGGCCTACGTTGATGAGGCGACTAACTCTGGCTGTCTGGTTATCGACCTGAGCGGCCTGTTCGCGCTGGAGCCGGACGTCCCGCTGGTGGTTCCGGAAGTTAACCCATTTGTGCTGGCTGATTACCGCAATCGTAACGTTATTGCCGTTGCCAACAGCCTGACCAGCCAGCTGCTGGCCGCGCTGAAGCCGCTGATTGATGAAGGCGGCCTGTCGCGTATTCAGGTCACCAGCCTGCTCTCCGTCTCCGCCCAAGGTAAAAAAGCCGTCAGCGCGCTGGCGGGGCAGAGCGCTAAGCTGCTCAACGGCATGCCGATTGATGAAGATGATTACTTTGGTCGTCAGCTGGCGTTCAACATGCTGCCCATTCTGCCCGATCGTGAAGGCAGCGTGCTGGAAGAGCGGCGTATCGTCGACGAAGTACGGAAGATCCTCCAGGATGAAGGGCTGATGATCTCCGCAAGCGTGGTCCAGTCGCCGGTATTCTACGGCCATGCGCAGGTGGTTAATTTCGAAGCCATGCGTCCGCTGGCCGCAGAAGAGGCGCGCGATGCCTTCGTACGCGGCGAAGATATCGAGCTGTCCGAAGCGAGCGAGTTTCCGACTCAGGTTGGCGACGCTTCCGGCACCAGCCAACTCTCCGTCGGCTGCGTGCGTAACGATTACGGGATGCCGGAGCAGATTCAGTTCTGGTCCGTTGCCGACAACGTCCGCTTCGGCGGCGCGCTGATGGCGGTGAAAACCGCTGAGAGGCTGGTGCAGGAGTATTTTTACTGATGTCTGAGATGGAGCAGCAGCCGGTCTGTAAAATCGCGCTGGGCATCGAGTACGACGGCAGTAAATATTACGGCTGGCAGCGGCAGAACGAAGTGCGTAGCGTGCAGGAGAAGCTGGAAAAGGCGCTCTCGCAGGTGGCGAATGAACCGATTAACGTCTTCTGCGCGGGCCGCACCGACGCCGGCGTTCATGGCACCGGACAGGTGGTGCATTTTGAAACGCGTGCGCTGCGTAAAGACGCGGCCTGGACGCTGGGCGTGAATGCGAATCTGCCTGGTGACATTGCCGTGCGGTGGGTTAAACATGTGCCGGAAGAGTTCCACGCGCGCTTCAGCGCAACGGCGCGCCGCTACCGCTACGTTATCTATAATCATCGGCTGCGCCCGGCGGTGTTAAGCCAGGGGGTGACTCATTATCACCAGCCTCTGGATGCCGAACGGATGCAGCGTGCGGCGCAGTGCCTGCTGGGCGAGAATGATTTTACCTCGTTCCGCGCGCTGCAGTGCCAGTCGCGTACGCCCTGGCGCAACATTAAGCACATTAGCGTCACCCGTTATGGCGCATATGTGGTGGTCGATATCAAAGCAAACGCCTTTGTACATCATATGGTAAGGAACATTGTCGGCAGCCTGATGGAAGTGGGGGCCGGTAACCAGCCAGAGAGCTGGATTGCAGAACTTCTGGCGGCAAAAGACAGGAAGCTAGCCGCCGCGACGGCAAAAGCCGAAGGATTGTATCTGGTGTCGGTCGACTATCCGGCCCATTTCGATCTGCCGGTGATGCCGATGGGCCCGCTGTTTCTGGCGGACTGACGTATACGCCTCATCCTTCAGGCTGCCGCGCTGCCGGCCGCGCTGGTTTCCCCGGGCTTGCCTCTTGAGGTGGCCCGGGAGCTACCGTTCGGCCGCCTGGATACGCCGTGAAGGATTTTACGTATTGCTATTAAGGACTCAAACGGTATGGACCTGATTCGCTTTTTAATTGATTTCATCCTGCATATAGATGTACACCTGGCCGAACTGGTTGCCGAGTACGGTATCTGGGTTTATGCCATTCTGTTTTTGATTTTGTTTTGCGAAACGGGTCTGGTGGTCACACCGTTCCTGCCGGGAGATTCGCTGCTGTTTGTTGCCGGCGCGCTGTCAGCGCTGCCGACTAACGATCTGAACGTGCATCTGATGGTGGTGCTGATGGTTATCGCGGCGATTGTCGGCGATGCCCTGAACTACACCATCGGGCGGCTGTTCGGTGAAAAGCTCTTCAGTAATCCTGATTCTAAAATCTTCCGCCGCAGCTATCTGGACAAGACCCACTCGTTCTACGAGCGTCACGGCGGCAAAACCATTATCCTCGCTCGCTTCGTGCCGATTGTCAGAACCTTTGCGCCATTTGTGGCGGGAATGGGCCACATGTCCTATCGTCATTTTGCGGCCTATAACGTGGTTGGCGCATTGCTGTGGGTGCTGCTGTTCACCTATGCAGGCTACCTGTTTGGCGATTTGCCGATCGTCCAGGAAAACCTGAAGCTGCTGATTGTCGCGATTATTCTCCTCTCTGTGCTGCCGGGGGTGATTGAAATCATTCGCCACAAGCGCGCGGCGGCGAAGCAGTCGAAATAGCCTCTGTAGTGTAATCTTCTGCGGGGGGAGCGCCTCCGCCCGCAGATTGAAGTGTGAGCGGTACGACCACTTTTTTATCCCATGTGACGGGATGTTATGATTTAATGTGCAACATTCATGGTCTGTAAGGGTCAAAAATGGCATTATGCGCCCCTTACGACAAAACTGGCATCGACCAGGTTCAGGCAGAAAGGTTATCAATGAGCTGGATTGAACGAATTAAAAGCAATATAACTCCCACCCGCAAGGCAAGCATTCCTGAGGGTGTATGGACCAAGTGCGACAGCTGCGGTCAGGTACTGTACCGCGCAGAGCTGGAGCGCAACCTGGAGGTTTGCCCTAAGTGCGATCACCATATGCGTATGTCGGCGCGTAATCGCCTGCATAGCCTGTTGGACGAAGGTTCCCTTGTGGAGCTGGGAAGCGAGCTCGAGCCGAAAGATGTGCTGAAGTTCCGCGATTCGAAAAAATACAAAGACCGCCTGGCGTCGGCTCAAAAAGAGACCGGCGAGAAAGATGCGCTGGTGGTTATGAAGGGCACGCTGTACGACATGCCGGTTGTCGCCGTTGCTTTTGAATTCGCCTTTATGGGCGGTTCGATGGGCTCGGTGGTGGGCGCGCGCTTCGTACGTGCCGTTGAACAGGCGTTGGAAGACAACTGCCCGCTGGTTTGCTTCTCAGCGTCCGGCGGCGCGCGTATGCAGGAAGCGCTGATGTCGCTGATGCAGATGGCGAAAACGTCAGCCGCGCTGGCGAAAATGCAGGAGCGCGGTTTACCGTATATCTCCGTGCTGACCGACCCGACGATGGGCGGCGTATCGGCGAGCTTTGCGATGCTCGGCGATCTGAACATCGCGGAACCGAAAGCGCTGATCGGCTTTGCCGGCCCTCGCGTTATCGAGCAAACCGTACGCGAAAAGCTGCCGCCAGGATTCCAGCGCAGCGAGTTCCTGATTGAAAAAGGGGCGATCGACATGATCGTACGTCGCCCTGAAATGCGCCTGAAGCTGGCCAGTATTCTGGCGAAGCTGATGAATCTCCCGGCGCCATGCCCGGAGGTTTCTCATGAAGGCGACGCGGTGCCGCCGGTACCGGATCAGGAACCAGAGGCCTGATAGTGCAGAGGGCAGGCCTGACGGTGCTGCCCTTTTTTTATATTCAAATAACTACGCGACATCATCCTGACCTGGCCGCATCGCGGCATGCTGACAGATGAGCGTATTTACCGTTAACTCTTGCGGACATCATGGAAAAAGAACCTATTCCTCAGGCCACGTCGCCCCTGGCTACGTGGCTTTCTTATCTGGAGCATCTGCACAGCAAAACTATCGATCTCGGGCTGACGCGCGTGAACGAGGTTGCCGGGCGGATGGCGGTAGTGAAACCTGCGCCGTTCGTATTTACGGTGGCGGGCACCAACGGTAAGGGGACCACCTGCCGTACGCTGGAGTCGGTGCTGATGGCGGCGGGCTATAGGGTCGGCGTCTACAGTTCACCGCATCTCGTGCGCTATACCGAACGCGTACGCGTGCAGGGAGAGGAGCTGGCAGAATCGGCGCATACCGCCTCTTTCGCTGAAATCGAAGCGGCGCGCGGCGAAATATCCCTGAGCTATTTTGAGTTCGGTACGCTCTCCGCACTGTGGCTGTTTAAGCAGGCGCAGCTGGACGTTGTTATCCTTGAGGTTGGGCTGGGCGGTCGCCTTGACGCGACAAATATCGTTGATGCCGACGTGGCGGTGGTGACCAGTATTGCGCTCGATCATACCGACTGGCTGGGGCCGGATCGCGAAAGCATCGGCCGCGAAAAGGCCGGTATTTTCCGTTCAGGCAAGCCGGCTATCGTCGGTGAGCCGGATATGCCTCATACCATTGCCGACGTTGCGGCGGAAAAAGGCGCTCTGCTGCGCCGTCGTGACCTTGACTGGCGCTATGTTACCGGCGAGCAGGCGTGGGATTTCAGCGACGAGCAGGGGACGCTGGCAGGGCTGCCGCTGCCTCAGGTGCCAATGCCGAATGCGGCTACGGCGCTGGCCGCGCTGCGCGCCAGCGGGCTGGCGGTGAACGAACGGGCGATTCGCGACGGCATTAAGCAGGCGATGCTACCCGGGCGTTTCCAGATAATTGGCGAAACGCCGCGCGTGATCCTCGACGTTGCCCATAACCCACATGCGGCGGCATATCTGGCCGGACGTCTCAAAAGCCTGCCGAAAACGGGGCGCGTGCTGGCGGTTATTGGTATGCTGCACGATAAGGATATTGCAGGTACGCTGGCAAACCTGACGGCTGAAGTCGATTGCTGGTACTGCGCGCCGCTGGAAGGGCCGCGTGGGGCAACGGCGGAACAGCTGCTGGAGCATTTGCGTACAGGGCGAGCCTGCGCGGACGTCGCTCAGGCATGGCATGCGGCCATGGCCGATGCCGGACCGGAAGATACGGTGCTGGTGTGTGGTTCATTCCACACGGTGGCGCATGTAATGGAAGAAATAGACGCGGGGAGAATCGGTGGCGAGTAAGTTTCAGAACCGTTTAGTCGGGACGATTGTGCTGGTGGCGCTGGGAGTCATTATCCTTCCAGGGCTGCTTGACGGTCAGAAAAAACACTATCAGGATGAGTTTGCGGCGATCCCGCTGGTGCCGAAGCCGGGCGATCGCGATGAGCCTGACATGCTACCGGCGGCAACTCAGGCCTTGCCTGCTCAGCCTCCGGAAGGGGCGGCAGAAGAGGTGAGGGCCGGCAATGCGGCGGCGCCGTCGCTGGATCCGTCGCGCATCCCGGTGAACAGTAACAGCTTTGATGATGTTCAGGAGCCGGTTGTCGCGCCCAAGCCGCAGCCAAAACCTCAGGTTCAGCCGAAGCCGCAACCGCAGCCGCAGCCGCAGCCTAAGCCGGTCGATAAGCCTCAGCCGCAGCAGCAGCAGACTGCCGCCCAGACGCCGGCGCCGAAGCCTGCTGAAATTCCTGCGCCAACCGGCAGAGCCTACGTGGTGCAGCTGGGGGCGTTGAAGAATGCGGACAAGGTAAATGAAATTGTCGGTAAGCTGCGCTCCTCCGGGTTCAAGGTTTACACGTCGCCTTCGACGCCGGTGCAGGGGAAAATCACCCGAATTTTGGTTGGCCCTGATGCGTCGAAAGATAAGCTGAAAGGCCAGCTTGGCGATCTGAAGCAGCTGTCAGGTCTGAGCGGTGTGGTGATGGGATACAGTCCAAACTAGCCTTGCTATTCAGCCTGATAGCGCTGGAGAACGCCGATATTGATGCAGGGTCGGGAGACGATCGCCCTGGCGCAGTTCAGGTCGGACAGGTCAGCGGGCGTCGGGCTCGCTGGCGGTGAACGGGGGGCTGAATCCCTTACCTGACGCGCCCTGCAGAGGCAAAAGGTAGCATGGCGTTGAATGTTTTTTCAGCGCCATTTTTATTTCTGTAGGGCACGGAAATCCCTACGCAAACGTTTTCTTTTTCTGTTAGAATGCGCCCCGAACCGGACGACAGGGCGTAAAATCGTAGGATGTATATGGTCTGGATTGATTACGCCATTATTGCGGTGATTGGTTTTTCCTGTCTGGTAAGCCTGATCCGCGGCTTTGTTCGTGAAGCGTTATCGCTGGTAACCTGGGGATGTGCTTTCTTTGTTGCCAGTCATTACTACACTTACCTGGCTGTCTGGTTCACGGGCTTTGAAGACGAAATGGTCCGCAATGGGATTGCTATCGCGATACTGTTTATCGCAACGCTTATCGTCGGCGCTATCGTTAACTACGTGATTAGCGCACTGGTAGAGAAAACCGGCCTGTCGGGTACCGACAGGGTGTTAGGGATCTGCTTCGGCGCCCTTCGTGGCGTGCTGATTGTCTCTGCGATCCTGTTCTTTCTCGATAGTTTTACCGGTATGGCGAAAAGCGAAGACTGGCAAAAGTCGGAGCTTATCCCGCAGTTCAGTTTCGTTATCAGATGGTTTTTTGACTATCTGCAGAGCTCGTCAAGTTTCTTGCCCAAAGCATAAGCGTTGGGATGTAGCTGAACGAGGAAAAGACGTATGTGCGGTATTGTCGGTATCGCCGGTGTTATGCCGGTAAACCAGTCGATTTATGACGCGTTAACGGTGCTTCAGCATCGTGGCCAGGATGCCGCAGGCATCATCACCATTGATGCAAATAATTGCTTCCGCTTGCGTAAGGCAAACGGGCTGGTGAGCGATATTTTTGAGGCTCGCCACATGCAGCGTATGCAGGGCAACATGGGGATCGGCCACGTCCGTTACCCTACGGCTGGCAGCTCCAGCGCCTCCGAGGCTCAGCCTTTCTACGTTAACTCGCCGTATGGCATTACGTTGGCGCATAACGGTAACCTGACCAACGCTCACGAGCTGCGTAAAAAGCTGTTTGAAGAAAAACGCCGCCACATCAACACCACCTCCGATTCTGAAATTCTGCTCAATATTTTCGCCAGCGAGCTGGATAACTTCCGCCATTATCCGCTGGAAGCCGACAATATCTTTGCGGCAATTGCTGCGACCAATCGGCAGATTCGTGGCGCCTATGCCTGCGTGGCGATGATTATCGGCCACGGTATGGTTGCGTTTCGCGATCCGAACGGTATTCGCCCGCTGGTACTGGGCAAGCGTGATATTGGCGACGGCCGTACCGAGTACATGGTGGCCTCCGAAAGCGTGGCGCTGGATACTCTGGGCTTCGAGTTCCTGCGCGACGTTGCGCCGGGAGAAGCGGTGTACATCACCGAAAAAGGCCAGCTGTTTACCCGCCAGTGTGCGGAGAACCCGGTCAGCAACCCGTGCCTGTTTGAGTACGTCTATTTTGCCCGTCCGGACTCCTTCATCGATAAGATCTCCGTCTATAGCGCTCGCGTGAATATGGGGACTAAGCTGGGCGAGAAAATTGCCCGCGAATGGGAAGATCTGGACATTGACGTGGTCATCCCGATTCCGGAAACCTCCTGCGATATCGCGCTGGAAATTGCCCGTATTCTCGACAAGCCTTATCGTCAGGGCTTCGTCAAAAACCGCTATGTCGGCCGTACTTTTATCATGCCGGGCCAGCAGCTGCGTCGTAAATCAGTACGTCGTAAGCTCAACGCTAACCGCGCCGAGTTCCGTGATAAAAACGTCCTGCTGGTCGATGACTCCATCGTTCGCGGCACCACCTCGGAACAGATTATCGAGATGGCGCGCGAAGCGGGCGCGAAGAAGGTCTATCTGGCTTCCGCTGCGCCGGAGATTCGCTTCCCGAACGTCTACGGCATCGATATGCCGACGGCCACCGAGCTGATCGCCCACGGTCGTGAAGTTGACGAAATTCGGCAGATCATCGGCGCTGACGGTTTAATCTTCCAGGATCTGAACGATCTGATCGACGCCGTGCGGGCCGAGAATCCGGATATTCAGCAGTTTGAATGTTCGGTATTTAACGGTGTGTACGTCACTAAGGACGTCGATCAGCAGTACCTCGATTATCTCGACTCCCTGCGTAACGACGATGCTAAAGCGGTGCAGCGTCAGAACGAAGTGGAAAACTTAGAGATGCATAACGAAGGCTAAACCACGCCTTTGTTGTCAAAGCCCGCCGTCGTCAGACTGCGGGCTTTTTGTTTTTCGGGCCCCGGTTAGCTGGCCGCCGGGCTTGCGTCCGGTGCTATAATCCGGCAAAGTCTGCGACACTAAGCAGAAGGGGCAATCATCGTGAAACGACTTATCATTGGAATTTCTGGCGCCAGCGGTGCCGTTTACGGCGTGCGGCTGCTCCAGGTATTGCGCGATGTCGCGGATGTTGAAACCCATCTGATCATGAGCCAGGCGGCGCGGCAGACTCTGGCCCTTGAGACCGACTACTCCCTGCGTGAAGTTCAGGGGCTGGCCGACGTCGTCCACGATGCCCGCGATATTGCCGCCAGCATCTCTTCCGGCTCGTTTAAAACCGCCGGGATGGTGATACTCCCCTGCTCGATGAAAACGCTTTCAGGGATTGTTCATAGCTATACCGATGGCCTGATGACCCGGGCGGCGGACGTGGTGCTGAAAGAGCGTCGTCCGCTGGTGCTTTGCGTGCGCGAAACGCCGTTCCACCTCGGACACCTGCGTCTGCTGGTCCAGGCGGCGGAAATGGGCGCGGTTATCATGCCGCCGGTTCCGGCCTTCTACCATCGCCCGCAAACCCTGGACGACGTTATCAACCAGACGGTCAATCGCGTCATCGATCAGTTCGATATCACTCTGCCGCAGGACCTGTTCGCTCGCTGGCAAGGGGCATAGGCGCGCGCTAAAATAGTGCGCTTTATGATTCTTTGCGCCACGATGGTGCAATTTTGTCGCCCCGATCAAATCCTCAACATTTAATTTGTTTTTTTGCGTTTCGACGCTGCGGTTTCTCCGTTAATACTGCTATCTTCCCTTTCAAGACAATTCTGCAACTTTATATTAACAAATTTAACGCTGTTTCCAGCACGCACTGAGAAAATGGCACAAAAACTGCAGGATACGTCGGCACTACACATAACTAAACAACGCACCGCATAACAACATCACGACACTTAAGGGTATTGTATGAAGAAGACGATCCTGGCCCTCTCTTTAATTATGGGAATTAGCAGTGCTTCCAGCGTCTTTGCAGCTCTGCCGCAAAGCATCCGCATCGGCACCGATGCCACCTACGCGCCATTTTCCTCTAAGGATGCCAAAGGTGATTTCGTCGGCTTTGACATCGATTTGGGCAACGAACTCTGTTCGCGTATCAAGGTAAAATGTACCTGGGTAGGGAGTGATTTTGATTCACTGATCCCGTCGCTGAAGGCGAAGAAAATTGACGCCATCATCTCTTCATTATCGATTACCGAAAAACGTCAGCAGGAGATTGCCTTCTCTGACAAGCTTTATGCCGCAGACTCCCGCCTGATTGCGCAGAAAGGCTCCACCATCCAGCCGACGCTGGAATCGCTGAAAGGCAAACACGTTGGCGTACTGCAGGGCTCGACTCAGGAGTCTTACGGCAACGAACGCTGGCGCAGCAAAGGCGTTGATGTGGTGGCCTATCAGAACCAGGACCTGATTTACTCTGACCTCGCCGCCGGTCGCCTCGACGCCGCGCTGCAGGATGAAGTGGCCGCCAGCGAAGGGTTCCTCAAACAGCCTGCCGGCAAAGATTTCGCGTTTGCCGGTCCTTCCGTAAAAGACAAACAGTTCTTCGGTGATGGCACCGGCATTGGCCTGCGCAAGACGGACGGCGAGCTGAAAGCCGCCTTCGACAAAGCGTTGGGTGAAATGCGTAAAGACGGCACCTACGACAAGATGGCGAAGAAGTACTTCGACTTTAACGTTTACGGTGACTAAGCGTGCTGCTGGCCCGGTATACCGGGCCTTTTAGATTCGCGATAGCTATCTGTGCCCCTTATTGGTGCATTGGTCGTCTCGCTGTCTCGTTTTGGTGCAAAAATTGCATAGTTAAGCGTTTCTGATGCGAAAAAATTTGCTCCCCGGCGCAGAATGTTTTGCCTTATCGGGGAGAAAAGTGGCACGATAACTGGCTTAAGTACTTCTAATAAACCCATTAGAATGACAGTTTGTTGAGGATAGTTATGAAAAAACTGGCGTTGTCTCTTTCTTTAGCGCTGGCCCTTTCCAGCGTTTCCACGGTATTCGCAGCCATTCCGCAAAAGGTTCGTATCGGTACGGATCCAACTTATGCCCCGTTTGAATCGAAAAATGCCCAGGGTGAGTTGATTGGTTTTGACATCGATCTGGCCAAAGAGCTGTGTAAGCGCATCAATACGCAATGTACCTTCATTGAAAACCCGCTGGATGCGCTGATCCCATCTTTAAAAGCGAAGAAAATCGATGCGATTATGTCTTCGCTTTCTATTACTGAAAAACGCCAGCAGGAAATTGCCTTCACCGACAAACTTTATGCCGCCGATTCCCGCCTGGTGGTGAAAAAGGGCAGCGATATTACGCCGGATCTTACCCTCCTGAAGGGCAAGCGTATCGGCGTGCTGCAGGGCACAACGCAGGAAACTTACGGCAACGAACACTGGGCGCCAAAAGGGATTGAGATTGTCTCCTATCAGGGTCAGGACAATATCTATTCCGATCTGACCGCCGGCCGCATTGACGCTGCGTTCCAGGATGAAGTGGCCGCAAGTGAAGGCTTCCTCAAGCAGCCGGTAGGGAAAGACTATCAGTTCGGCGGCCCGTCCATTAAGGACGAAAAGCTGTTTGGCGTCGGCACCGGCATGGGCCTGCGTAAAGAGGACAACGAGCTGCGCGAAGCGCTGAACAAAGCCTTCGCTGAAATGCGCAAAGATGGCACCTACGACAAGCTGGCGAAAAAATATTTCGATTTTAACGTGTACGGCGACTAACCATCACGCGTACGCCACCGCGCGTATTTTAGCGCGCGGTGGTCGATGATAGACAGGGCAGACAGCATGCTGTACGGGTTTTCACAGGTAATATTGCAGGGCGCTCTTGTCACGCTGGAGCTGGCCCTTAGTTCGGTTGTGCTGGCGGTCCTGATTGGTCTGGCTGGCGCCGGCGCGAAGCTATCGAGCAATCGACCGCTGGCGCTGGTATTTGAAGGTTACACCACCTTAATTCGTGGCGTGCCGGATCTGGTGCTGATGCTGCTGATTTTCTACGGGCTGCAGATCGCGCTGAACGCTCTCACCGATGCGCTAGGTATGTCGCAGTTTGATATCGACCCGATGATTGCGGGCATTATCACTCTGGGCTTTATCTACGGCGCGTACTTTACGGAAACCTTTCGTGGCGCTTTCCTCGCGGTACCGAAAGGACATATCGAAGCGGCGACCGCCTTTGGTTTTAGCGGCGGGCAGACGTTCCGGCGTATTCTGTTCCCGGCGATGATGCGCTATGCGCTGCCGGGGATCGGCAACAACTGGCAGGTTATCCTGAAAGCCACGGCGCTGGTTTCGCTGCTGGGGCTGGAGGATGTGGTTAAAGCGACGCAGCTGGCGGGGAAAAGTACCTGGCAGCCCTTCTATTTTGCCATCGTCTGCGGCCTGATTTATCTCGTATTTACAACGATTTCCAATGGTGTACTGCTGCTGCTTGAACGCCGTTATACCGTGGGCGTGAAGAGGGCTGACCTGTGATTGAGATTATTCAGGAGTACTGGAAATCCCTGCTGTGGACCGACGGCTACCGCTTTACCGGCGTCGCAATCACGCTGTGGCTGTTAATCACCTCGGTGGTTATGGGCGGCGTGCTGGCGATTTTTCTCGCCATCGGGCGCGTCTCCAGCAATAAATACATTCAGTTTCCGATCTGGCTTTTTACCTATATTTTCCGCGGTACGCCGCTCTACGTGCAGCTGCTGGTGTTTTACTCCGGTATGTACACGCTGGAAATTGTCAAGGGCACCGAGCTGCTGAACGCCTTTTTCCGCAGCGGGCTGAACTGTACGGTGCTGGCACTGACGCTGAATACCTGCGCCTATACGACGGAGATTTTTGCCGGGGCGATTCGTTCGGTCCCCGCCGGAGAGATTGAGGCGGCGCGGGCGTATGGTTTTTCATCGGCCAAACTGTATCGCTGCATTATTCTACCCTCCGCGCTGCGCATCGCGCTGCCGGCGTACAGTAATGAAGTGATTCTGATGCTGCACTCCACCGCGCTGGCCTTTACCGCCACGGTGCCGGATCTGCTGAAAATTGCTCGTGATATTAACTCGGCGACCTATCAGCCGTTTACCGCCTTCGGCATTGCCGCGGTGCTGTACTTAATTATCTCGTATGTGCTGATTAGCCTGTTCCGCAAGGCGGAAAAGCGCTGGCTGCAGCATATAAAACCTTCTTCGACGCACTGAGAACGCCATGTCCGACAATAAATTAAACGTTATCGATCTCCATAAACGTTACGGCGAGCATGAGGTACTGAAAGGTGTCTCGATGCGGGCAGAAGCCGGGGACGTTATCAGTATCATCGGCTCATCGGGTTCCGGTAAAAGTACCTTTTTGCGCTGTATTAACTTTCTTGAGAAACCGAGCGAAGGCACGATTGTTGTTAGCGGGCAGAATATTGGCCTGGTTCGCGACAAGGATGGTCAGCTCAAGGTGGCGGATAAAAACCAGCTGCGCCTGCTGCGCACCCGTCTGACGATGGTATTCCAGCATTTCAACCTGTGGAGCCATATGACGGTGCTGGAAAACGTCATGGAAGCGCCCATCCAGGTGCTGGGACTAAGTAAGCAGGAAGCGCGGGTACGGGCAGAAAAGTACCTGGCGAAAGTCGGCATCGACGAGCGTCAGCAGATCAAATATCCGGTGCATCTCTCTGGCGGTCAGCAGCAGCGCGTGTCCATTGCGCGTGCGTTGGCGATGGAGCCTGAAGTCCTTCTGTTCGATGAACCGACCTCCGCGCTCGACCCTGAGCTGGTGGGAGAAGTGCTGCGCATCATGCAGCAGCTGGCGGAAGAGGGGAAAACGATGGTGGTGGTGACGCATGAAATGGGCTTTGCCCGCCACGTCTCCTCGCACGTTATTTTCCTCCATCAGGGCAAGATTGAAGAGGAAGGTCATCCCGATGAGGTTTTCGGTAATCCGAAAAGCCCGCGTTTGCAGCAGTTCCTCAAAGGCTCGTTGAAGTAAATTTCGCGCTCTCCCCGGCGGGGTAGATATACTCTGCCGGGGCAGGATCAGCGCTCCAGGCGATAGATCCAGTCATCGTAGTCAACGCCGTCCAGATGCCACGCCTTCTCCAGGATCTGGATCCGCCGGAAACCGTGTCTTTCCAGCAGCCGCGAAGAGCCTGAATTATCCCCGATGACCCACGCATTAATCGCGTTGATGCCGAGCCGGGTAAATCCGTAGCGGCAAATCTCCTTCAGCGCTTCGCTGGCATAGCCTTTCCCCTGAGCCTCAGGCAGCAGGGCATAGCCGACATCGGCTTCGTGCGGATTCTTACTACTGATGCGCAGGCCGATATCGCCAAGAGCCTCGCCGCGGCTATCGCGTAACACGAATACGCCGGATGCTTCACGGCGCGCATCGAACACGTTTCGCAGCGCCGTCTCGTCAAGAATGGGGCCCATAAAGCGCATCACCTGGCGATCGCTACGCAGGCGCAGGAAAAAGGGCCAGTCGGATTCGGTGAACGGAGAGAGCAGCAGGCGCGGGGTGGTTAGCGTAATCATAAGCGGGCCATTACGGTGGATCGTGGGTTCACCTTAACACCAGAAAGTACCGGATAACATGATCCTGTACCGATCGTGGCGGCGGTTATCCGGCGGCTGGTGAGGTCGGTAGCGGCTTGTCGAACCCGTGAAAATAGTGCAGCACGGTTTCGCTCTGGCGAGAGGCCCGCAGCTGCAGGGCCAGATTCAGGTTATCGAGGACCTCTGCGTGCGCCACCAGCGGCGAGTCCGCCGCAATTCTCGCTTCCGCGACCAGCCAGCCGACAATGGTTTTCCAGCGCCACAGCGGCGAGTTGCCTTTTACGCGCTGTACGGGGCCGGGAAATTTGCCGGAGCCTCGCGCCCCGTCTTTTAGCAGGGCAACGGCCTGTCGTGAAAGACCTGTGAGTTCGGCGATGTCGCTTAAGCCTACCAGCGTAGCGTCGACGGACTCGACCCGGGCATTCAGCTCCGATGCGGATTCGATGTTATCGATGGCAGACAGAATCGCCTGTTCGAGCGATTCGCTTTCGCGATCGAATTCCAGATACACCGCCGTGGCGTAAAAACAAACCAGCGCGTCAGCACAACCGGCGTGATGCAGCGCGTCCTCAAGACCTGGCGTATGGGCGCTAACGCCTGATAGCGTTAGGGTAAAGTTATAGAGGGTCATAGTTTGCGCTCCTTATGATTAAACCGAGCCGCCGACGTTGAACGGCAGCGGTCGACCATCCTGATAATTTGCCTGGCGTGATTCTCGGGAACGGCAGGGGTCGACCAGATGCTCATCATATGTTCACGATGATTAGCCGTCCCGCACCTGAGTCGTCCGAAGCAGTGCGCGCTCTTCCCGCCAGCGATAAAAATCCACCCCCGTGTGCGGGCATATTCGATGGCGGCTCTGATGTGTTTATCCGGATGTTCCTTCATCAATGCGTCCTCTGATACTGAATGTTGTGTTGACGGTTGTCAACAGTGTTGTGCTGAAAAAACAGACACCGGGACGTTATGACAGAGAGCGGGAAAGGAAGCTGGAATGAGCTTCACGGTGATAAGGGAACAGCGGCAGGAGATTGGATTACTGCGAGATGGCTTCCACGGGCGACAGGCCATCAGGGGAGTCTCAGGAGACTGGCAAATCCCCTGGGATTAAAAATGCGGCGCATTTACCCGAGGACGTCTTTTAACGCCTCATCCAGATCGTACCAGCGAAAGCCAAAGCCGGCGGCTTCCAGGCGTTTTGGCAACGCACGCTGGCCGCCGAGTACCAGTACCGACGATTCACCCATTAGCAGGCGTATCGCCGCCGCCGGGACGCGAAAAATTGCCGGGCGATTTAGCGCCTGCCCAAGCGCGTGGGCGAACTGTTCGTTACGTACCGGATAAGGCGAAACCATGTTAAAGGGGCCGCGCAGGTCGTTATCCAGCAGCCACAGAATACCGTTAACCATATCGTCGATATGGATCCATGCCAGATACTGCCTGCCGCTGCCGATAGGGCCACCGAGGCCGAGCTTAAACGCCGGAGTCATTTTAGCAAGGATGCCGCCTCTCGATGCCAGCACGACGCCGGTGCGTAAAAGGCAGACGCGGGTGCGGTCGCTTTGCGCTTCGCAGGCCAGCTGTTCCCAGCGGGCGCAGAGTTTGTGGGTGAACTCATTGTGCGGCGGCTCTTCTTCGGTGACGACGACTTCCCCCAGGTCACCATAATAACCTGCCGCAGAGCCGCTAATCAGCACCGCAGGCGGGGTGTCGCTGGCGTTGATGAGCGCGGCCAGCTGTTGCGTGATATCCCAGCGGCTGTGGCACAGGCGCTGTTTTTGTTCCGCCGTCCAGCGTTTGTCGGCGATCGGCTCGCCCGCCAGATTGATAACCGCGTCAATTTCGTTGAGATGCTGGCGATTGTCAAAGCCGCGCCACAGCGTGACGCGGGGATCGAGCCGGGACCGGGCTTTTTCCGGGCTGCGCGTGGAGACCGTTACGTTATGCCCCAGCTCCAGAAGCCGGGGGATGAGATGCCGACCAATCAGGCCGGTACCGCCAGTAAGCAGAATCTTCATAGCGCCTCCCTAAGAAGCCTACCGCCGCCAGCTCATGGTCATTGATACCGAGTCGGCGTAGCGGAGTGCATAAAGTTTATCGATCTCAACTTCAGCATAAGTGACCCAGTGATGTTCGCATGCGATATCGAGCACATCCTGAGTTAATTTTTCCAGTAAGGAGAAGCGGTTATTCTCAATATGGCTGATGATGCGCTTGGTGATGGTGCGGTAATTCAGCGCATCGTTGATATCTTCGCTGTTGCGGGATTGATCCGCCGGGTAGTGAATGGCGACGTTTACCACCACATCCTGACGGTTAGCAATCTCTTCCTCTTTAATACCAATAAAAGTACGCAAGCGTAGGTTCTTTATACGAATAATGGCGTCTGGCTGAGACATTGCAGGCTTCCTCCGTGTTGTAATTTCCGCAATCATACATGAAAGCAGGTCGTGCGAGCAGGGGGTTAAGATTGCTGAATTTTCAGCAACGCCTCGGCGGTTGCAGGGCGCTGGCGAATACGCTCAAACCAGTTATGTACCGCCGGGAAATTTGCGAGATCGATACGCTGGCGCTGATGCGCGTTAATCCACGGCCAGCAGGCGATATCGGCAATGCTGTAGCGGTCGCCGCCGAGCCACGGGCTGACCTCCAGACGCCGGTTGAGTACGCTATATAGCCGCTGCGTTTCCACCTGATAGCGCTCAATGGCATAGGGAACCGTCTGCGGTGCCGAATGGTTGAAGTGCTGATTTTGCCCCAGCATCGGCCCCAGTCCGCCCACCTGCCAGAACAGCCACTGCAGCGTAACGTGGCGCTCGCGCAGCTCGCCGCTCAGCAGCTTTGCCGATTTCTCGGCGAGATAGAGCAGAATGGCCCCGGATTCGAACAGGCTCAGCGGCGCGCCGCCGTCAACGGGAACGTGGTCGACTATCGCCGGGATTTTATTATTGGGTGAGAGGCTGAGAAACTGCGGGCGGAACTGTTCGCCTTTGGTGATATCTACCCGAATCAGCCGATAGGCCAGCTGAGCCTCTTCGAGGAACAGAACGATTTTTTGGCCGTTTGGGGTGGGTGCGTAGTAAAGATCGATCATGATGTCTCCCGCCGTCGTGGGTCGCCAATTTTTCGAGTATAGGCGACCTGGCGTATTGCGGGAGCGTAGGGGGGATAAATTCAGCGCGTTGTTGTGGGGGGAACCCCCATTTCGCGCACCAGCGCGATAAACGCCTGCAGTCCGGGCGGAATATGGCGGCGGCCCGGATAGTAGAGGGACAGGCCGCCAAATGAAGGGCACCAGTCGCCCATCACGCTGATGAGCCTGCCGCTGGCAAGATCGTCCTGGATAAACCAGTCAGAGATAAACGCCAGTCCGATACCCGCCAGCGCCGCGCGGTGGATGGCCTGCATCTCGCTCAGAATAATGCGCGGCGGGACGTTAAGCGCTACTTTTTGCCCATCCCGCTCCAGCTCCCAGCGATAAATTCCGCCATGCGACATGCGCATGCCAATCCCCTGATGACGCATAAGATCGTCCGGACCGTGCGGAACGCCGTGTCGGGCAAAGTAGTCCGGGGTTGCGACGATCAGCATCCGCGCGTCGGGCGTCAGGGCGACGGCAATCATATCCTGCGGCAGCGCTTCTGCGAGGCGGATCCCCGCGTCATAGCCTTCGGCAACGATATCCACCAGCCGGGATTCGGTGGTGATGTCGAGGCGCATTGCCGGATAGCGTTTGAGGAAGGCCTCGAAAATATCAAACAGCAGAGCAACGCTTTCGCGCGGCGCGTTGATCCGCAGGGTTCCGCTCGGCATTTCAGGCTGGGTGGCGACCTCCTCCGAGGCGCGTCGGATTTCAGCCACGGCGGGCGCTATACGCTCAACGTAACGCTGTCCGGCGTCGGTCAGCGCGACGCTGCGGGTCGTACGATTAAACAGGCGCACGTTGAGGCGAGCCTCCAGCCCGGCAACGGCGTTGCTGACGGCGGTAGCCGACATACCCAGCTCCCGGGCAGCCGCGCGAAAGCTTTGCCGATGCGCGACGGCGAGGAGAACTTCGAGTTCAGTAATACCGCTACGCTGCATAATTATCCCGATTTTCGTAACAGGTTGTGCTGATTATACCCTCTTATCGCGGCAATAAGACGACTCTATACTCCCGGGTATCAAGCAGGATGGAGAAATCATTATGCACAACATCGATCAAATTTATATCAACGGCCAGTTTGTCACGCCGCACGGTAGCGAAGAGTTTGCGCTGTTTAACCCGACGACCGAAGAGGCGATTGGCCTGGTGCGGCTGGCCGATGAACTGGATGCAGAGCGGGCGATTGCCGCGGCAAAAGCGGCATTTCCGGCATGGTCGCGGACGACGAAAGAGGAGCGTTTGGCCGTGCTGGAACGTATGTATCAGGCCGTTCAGGCGCGGGAAGCCGATTTGCTGGAAGCCATTGTGACGGAATACGGCGCGCCGGCTTCTCGTTCGCAATGGATGGCGGCGTGGCCGGCGCAAACTATCAGGCAGGCGATGGCGACGCTGGAGCGCTTTGAGTTTGTCGAGCAGGCCGGCCGAGCCCAGGTGGTGATGACGCCGGTCGGCGTCGCGGGATTGATTACGCCGTGGAACAGCGATGCCGGTTTTATTTGCAGCAAGCTGGCGACGGCGATGGCGGCAGGCTGTACGGCGGTGATTAAGCCGAGCGAGATGAGCGCCTGGCAGACGCAAATTATTAGCGAAGCGCTACACGCGGCCCGGATCCCGGCGGGCGTATTTAACATCGTCACCGGGCGCGGGGAGATCGTGGGGGACGTTATCAACCATCACCCCGATATCGCGAAAATTTCGTTTACCGGCTCAACCGCTGTCGGCAAGCATATTATCGAAAGCGGGGCGCAAACGCTGAAGCGCGTGACGCTGGAGCTTGGGGGCAAGTCGCCCACCGTCATTCTTAATGATGCGGATATACAGCAGGCGGTTCCGCTGGCGCTGGCGGCCGGGTTTATGAACAGCGGGCAGGCGTGCGTTGCCGGGACGCGTATTTTGCTCCCCGCGCGGCGCCAGGCCGAGTTTGAGCAGGCTATCGTGCAGGCCGTGGCGGCTGACTATATTTCTGGCGACCCGCGCGATCCGCAGACCGCGATTGGCCCGATGGTCAGCCATAAGCAGTGGCAGCGGGTGCAGGATTATATCCGCCTGGGCCAGCGGGAGGGCGCCAGGCTGCTGACGGGCGGCGTCGGTCGGCCGCAGGGCATGGAAAAAGGCTGGTGCGTTAAGCCGACCGTGTTCAGCGATGCGCATAATCAGATGCGTATTGCGCGGGAAGAGATTTTTGGCCCGGTGCTGGTCATTATTCCTTATCAGGATGAGGCCGAGGCGATTGCGATTGCCAACGACACCGCGTACGGCCTGAGCGCGCTGGTGTTATGCGGCGATCGTCAGCGCGGTACGGAGGTGGCTCTGGCGATTGAGTCCGGGCGCGTGCTGGTCAACACTCTCGAACATGAGCCGCAGGCGCCGTTTGGCGGGTTCAAGCAATCCGGGGTGGGGCGCGAGATGGGGAAATGGGGAATGCAGGCCTATCTGGAGCCGAAAACGCTGCTCGTCGGCTAGTGCGAAATCCTCATGGTGCGATAAGTGACATCCCTCAGAAGACAGGATATGTTGATTTATCGCCCCATTATTTGTCGAGGATGCCATGAGCCAGCCGGTTATTACCCTGTGGTCCGATGCCGATTTTTTCTCTCCGTACGTGATGTCAGCGTATGTTTCCCTGCAGGAGAAGAGCCTGCCTTTCACCCTTAAAACCGTCAATCTGGATAGCGGCGAGCACCTGCAGGCGGGCTGGAAAGGATTCTCCGCCACCCGGCGCGTGCCGCTGCTGGAGGTTGACGATTTTGCCCTCAGCGAATCGTCCGCTATCAGCGAATATCTCGACGAGCGCTTTGCGCCGCCGGAATGGGAGCGGCTCTATCCTCACGATCTGCAAAAGAGAGCCCGTGCCCGTCAGGTTCAGGCCTGGCTGCGCAGCGATCTGCTGCCCATTCGCGAAGAGCGCTCTACCGACGTGATTTTCGCCGGGCAAAAGAAACCCGCGCTTAGCGCGGCGGGCCGCAGGAGCGCGGAAAAATTATTCGAGACCGCTTCCGGGCTGCTGGCCCACGGCGGCACCAATTTGTTCGGCGAATGGTCTATTGCCGATACCGATCTTGCGCTTATGCTCAACCGGCTGGCGCTTAACGGCGATGAGGTGCCGGAGAGGCTGGCAGATTACGCCGCCTTCCAGTGGCAGCGTGCATCCGTTCAGCGCTATGCCGCACTGTCGGCCAAACGCGCCGGCTGATTCGCGTCTGCGGTTCCGCTATCATAGGGCATCGTAATGCGTGGAGATAAAAAAATGCGGCTGATGTTTGCATCGGATATTCATGGCTCTCTGCCCGCCGCAGAGCGCGTGCTGGAACGGTTTGCGCAGAGTGGGGCGCAGTGGCTGATTATTCTGGGCGACGTGCTCAACCACGGGCCGCGTAATGCTCTCCCTGAAGGCTACGCGCCGGCAGAGGTCGCCGGGAAGCTGAACGGCGCGGCGTCGCGCATCATTGCCGTACGCGGCAACTGCGACAGCGAAGTCGATCAGATGCTGCTGAACTTTCCCATTACCGCGCCCTGGCAACAGGTTTTGACCGAACAACATCGGCTGTTTCTGACTCACGGGCATCTGTACAGCCCCGAAAAATTGCCGCCGCTCTGCGCTGGCGATGTCCTGGTTTATGGTCATACTCATATTCCGGTAGCCGAGAAGCGCGGCGATATTTTTCTCTTTAACCCCGGTTCCGTGAGCATCCCCAAAGGGGGATTTCCCGCCAGCTATGGCCTCCTTGAAGGGGATCGGCTGCAGGTTTTAGCGCTCGATGAACATCAGGTTATTGCAGAGGTGGCAATTAACCCGTAATTTACCCCCAACCGTAAAGACGCGCCGCAAGAGCGCTTTAAAAAGTAAGGTTTCCTGATGGCGGAACAGAACGATTTGGCAAGCACAGAATGGGTAGATATCGTTAATGAAAACAATGAGGTGATAGCGCAATCCAGCCGCGAGCAGATGCGCGCGCAGTGTCTGCGTCATCGCGCAACCTACATTGTCGTTCATGATGGCATGGGCAAAATTCTGGTGCAGCGTCGTACCGAAATAAAAGATTTTCAGCCGGGCATGCTGGATGCGACCGCCGGCGGCGTGGTGCAGGCTGACGAGCAGCTGCTGGATTCAGCGCGTCGCGAGGCCGAAGAGGAGCTGGGCATTGCTGGCGTCCCCTTCGCCGACCACGGTCAGTTCTACTACGAGGATAAGCACTGCCGCGTCTGGGGAAGCCTGTTTAGCTGCGTGTCGCACGGCCCCTTTGCTTTGCAGGAAGAGGAGGTCAGCGAAGTGTGCTGGCTGACGCCGGAAGAGATCACCGCCCGCTGCGATGAGTTCACCCCGGACTCGTTAAAAGCGCTGGCGCTGTGGATGACCCGCAATGCCAACAACGAGTCGGCAAAGCCGGAAAAGCAGGAAGAGGAAGAGTAGCTGCCTAGCAGCTATCCCGCAGGCATAAACTGGAGACGATGGGTTTCCTGCCGCTCCAGTTGCCTTCATTAAGGCGCTCCAGAAGGGCGCGTCCAGCTTCAATACCAATCTTGTGATGCGGTACGGCCATCGTGGTTAGCGGCGGCTGGCAGACCCGGCTGACATCGCTATCGCCGAAGCCGACTACCGCCAAATCGTCCGGGACTTTAATACGTCGACGCTGGCACTCGTACAGCGCTCCGCACGCCAGCTCATCCGAAACGCAGACCAGCGCATCCAGCTCCGGCCACGCCAGCAAAAACTCCGGTAGCTGAGAAGCGCCGGTGGAAAAACTGGGGGGGAGCGCGGCGTTAATCACCCGATTCGGCGACATATGGTGGCGCAGCATCGCTTTGTACCACCCCTGCAGGTGCTGCTGAAAAATCCACTGCTCCTGGTTGGCGCACAGCAGGCCGATATTTTGGTAGCCGCGGTGGATGAGCATTTCAGTGAGTTCGAACATTGCGGCAACGTTATCGATGCCGATATTCATGTCAATAGGGTCGGCGCGCATGGCGCCCATCTCCATCACCGGAATCGACGCGTTGTTCAGCCAGTGGCGTACGGTATCGCTATGTTCAACGCTAAGCAGAATGGCGGCCGCGATGTTCGACGCCAGCAGCGTTTCCAGCAGCTTCTCTTCCTGTTCGAGGCGATGCTGCGACTCCGCCAGCATGATTTGATAACCCGCCGGCTGCAGAACCTGCTGAAGCCCGGCAAACATTGCGGAGCAGCCCGCTTCGGCAAGATTTGGCACCACCATAGCTATCGTTCTTGAGGAGGCGGAAGCCAGCGCGCTGGCGGCCAGATTGGGCATATATCCCAGCTCCTGCACCGCGGCTTCGATTTTTTCACGAAGCTTATCGGAAACCTGCTCCGGCGTGCGGAGCGCACGCGAGACGGTCATCGTGCCCACGCCGGCAAGCTGGGCAACATCGGCGATCGTCACCTTACCGGTACTACGCCGTTTTCGGGTTAGAGACATACACATTCCTGCTGAACAGACGCTTTTCATTTGCATCCATCACTTTACGTTTCAGGGAGTATACGCCTTAAATCCACATTTTTGCTGCGTTTTCATATGATGATTGCGAATTGATAGCGCTATCACAATTTTGAATGTTATCTGTTGGTAGCGCTATCTTTGTGATCGCCATCGCAGCTAACTGCTGTGCGCTTGAATAAAGTTTGCCCATCTTTTGCTAAAAGACGGGGGAGATAAAATGCTCAGTAAATGGATCTTTGATTCCACTATCACGCTCCGGCAGAGCGTGGAAGAGTGGCCTCAGGCTCTGGAGATTTGCGCCGGGCCGCTGCTCGACGCTGGCGTTATTGCGCCCGAGTATGTGACCGCGATTGTGGAACAGCACGTGAAGCTGGGGCCGTACTATGTGCTGGCGCCGGGGCTGGCGATGCCGCATGCGCGGCCGGAGGAAGGAGCCAAAGGCCTGGGTTTATCGTTGCTGAAGCTGGAACAGGGCGTGTCGTTTGGTTCAGCAGAGTTCGACCCGGTCGATATTATTATTATGCTGGCAGCACCCGACAAGCATAGTCATATCGAGATGATTTCCGCGCTGGCTGAATTATTTTCCAGTGATGAAGATATGGATCAATTACATCAGGCGAAAACCCTGGAGGAGATTAAAACGATAATCGCGCGATTCTGACCTAATTCATAACCTGATTTATAACCCATTACGCCCGACGTGATGCGGAGAAACTGTACCCAAAAAAGGTGATAACAATGAAAATTATGGCGATTTGTGGTTCTGGCCTGGGCAGTAGTTTTATGGTTGAAATGAATATTAAAAAGGTGCTTAAAAAGCTCGAAATAGAAGCGGAAGTTGAACACTCCGATCTCTCATCGGCAACGCCTGGGGCGGCAGATTTATTTGTGATGGCTAAAGACATCGCCGCCAGCGCTAGCGTGCCGGAAAGCCAGCTGGTGGTGATCACCAACATCATCGACATCAATGAACTCGAAGCGCAGCTGCGCGCGTGGTTCGCCAAACAATAACTATTTATACCCTAAATAATTCGGGTGGCAGAAGGCGGCGACGCAGAGAGTTCCCTGGCGCTTACTGAAGTAAGCGATTGGGGTGAGAGACAAATCTGTCCGGAACAGGTTTGAACGCGGTGTCGCGGTGGCCCGCAAGGGCGAGGCTCATGGATGAGCCGGGTAACAAAGCCAACGCCCATGCAACCTGAAGTATGACGGGGATATAGCGAGGCGGATATGTTTATCCTTGAAACGCTGAATTTTGTTGTTGATATTCTGAAAGTGCCCTCGGTGCTGGTGGGGTTAATTGCGCTGATCGGCCTGGTCGCACAAAAAAAATCATTTTCTGACGTCGTAAAAGGAACGATTAAAACAATTCTTGGTTTTATTGTTTTGGGCGGCGGGGCGACGGTATTAGTTGGCTCGCTGAATCCGCTGGGAGGAATGTTTGAACATGCCTTTAATATCCAGGGGATTATTCCAAATAACGAGGCGATTGTTTCTATTGCCCTCGAAAAATACGGTGCGTCAACCGCGCTGATTATGGCTTTTGGTATGGTCGCGAATATTATCGTCGCCCGCTTTACGCGGCTGAAGTATATATTCCTGACCGGGCATCATACCTTCTATATGGCCTGTATGATCGGCGTGATCCTCACCGTGGCGGGCTTCGAAGGCGTCGGGCTGGTGTTTACCGGTTCGCTGATCCTCGGCCTGGTGATGGCGTTCTTCCCGGCGCTGGCGCAGCGCTATATGAAGCGAATTACCGGAACCGATGATATCGCCTTCGGCCACTTCGGCACCCTGGGCTACGTGCTCTCGGGCTGGATTGGCAGCGTCTGCGGAAAAGGCTCCCGCTCCACCGAAGAGATGAACCTGCCGAAGAACCTAAGCTTCCTGCGCGACAGCTCAATCTCTATCTCCCTGACGATGATGATTATCTACCTGATCATGGCCGTGAGCGCCGGGCGTGAGTATGTGGAAAGCACCTTCAGCGGCGGCCAGAACTATCTGGTCTACGCCATCATCATGGCGATTACCTTCGCCGCCGGGGTGTTTATCATCCTGCAAGGGGTGCGCCTGATCCTGGCGGAAATCGTGCCGGCGTTTACCGGCTTCTCAGAAAAACTGGTGCCGAACGCGCGTCCTGCGCTGGATTGCCCGGTGGTTTACCCGTATGCGCCCAACGCGGTGCTGATCGGTTTCCTGTTTAGCTTCCTCGGTGGTCTGGTGGGGCTGTTCCTGCTTGGGCAAATGAACCTGGTGCTGATTCTACCGGGCGTCGTGCCGCACTTTTTCACCGGTGCGACGGCGGGGGTCTTCGGCAACGCCACCGGCGGTCGTCGGGGCGCAATGATTGGCGCGTTTGCTAACGGTCTGCTGATCACCTTCCTGCCGGTGCTGCTGCTGCCGGTTCTGGGGGCGATCGGTTTTGCCAATACCACCTTCTCAGACGCCGATTTCGGCGCGATCGGTATCGTGCTCGGCAACCTGGCGCGCTATCTGTCGCCGTTTGCGATTACGGGTCTTGTTGTGGCGCTGTTCGCTCTGCTGGTCGCGTACAACGTCTTTGCGAAGAAGAAATCTGCGGGCAATGGCGCGCAGGAGAATACCGGAGCCAAATCATGAATGTACAAGAAGTGACCCAACTGGCGCGCGACATTCGCGTCGCCACGCTTAAATCGCTGACGAATCTGGGTTTTGGCCACTACGGCGGCAGCATGTCGGTCGTCGAAACGCTGGCGGTGCTGTACGGCGCGGTGATGAAAATCGATCCCGCCGACCCGGACTGGCCGGAGCGCGACTACTTTGTGCTGTCAAAAGGCCATGCCGGACCGGCGCTGTACAGCACCTTAGCCATCAAGGGCTATTTCCCGATGGAAGATCTCAGCACGCTTAACCATAACGGAACCCGTCTGCCGAGCCACCCGGATCGCCTGAAAACGCGGGGGGTGGATGCAACGACCGGTTCGCTGGGGCAGGGGATTTCTATCGCCGGCGGCATGGCGCTCTCCCATAAGCTGGCCGGGCGTTCGAATCGGGTATTCTGCATTGTCGGTGACGGCGAGCTGAATGAGGGACAGTGCTGGGAGGCGTTTCAGTTTATCGCCCACCACCGCCTGAATAATCTGACGGTGTTTGTTGACTGGAACAAACTGCAGCTCGACGGCGCTCTCGACGAAATTATCCGCGCCTTCAACCTCGAGGAGAAGTTCCACGCCTTTGGTTTTGACGCCATCACCGTGAAGGGGGACGACATCGTCGGGCTGCTGGCGGCTGTACAGCCCGTTCCGGCTGCCGATGCGCGCCCGCGGGTGGTGATCCTCGACAGCATTAAAGGGCAGGGCGTGCCGTATCTCGAGCAGCTCAGCAATTCCCATCACCTGCGCCTGACGGATGAGATGACAGCGGCGCTGAACGAGACAATTCGTCAACTGGAGGCCGCTCATGATTAACGTCGCACCCGCAGGACAAAAAGACGCAGTGGAAATGCGTAAAGTGTATGCCGGATTTGTCGCCCGGCAGATTGAGGCCGGGAGCGACATTATCGCCCTCGAAGCCGATCTGATGAGCTCGATGGCAATGGACGGCGTGGCGCGGGATTATCCGCAGCACGTGATCAACTGCGGCATTATGGAGGCCAACGTCATCGGCACCGCCGCCGGCCTGTCGTTGACCGGACGTCAGCCGTTTGTGCATACTTTTACCGCCTTTGCCAGCCGCCGCTGCTTCGATCAGCTGTTTATGGCGCTGGATTATCAGCGTAACAACGTCAAGGTCATTGCCTCCGACGCCGGCGTTACCGCCTGCCATAACGGCGGCACCCATATGTCGTTTGAAGATATGGGGATCGTTCGCGGCCTGGCGCACTCGGTGGTGCTGGAGGTCACCGATGCGGTGATGTTCGACGATATCCTGCGTCAGCTGATGACGCTCAACGGTTTCTACTGGGTGCGCACCATCCGCAAGCAGGCGCCGAGCGTTTACGCGCCGGGCTCGACGTTTACCATCGGCAAGGGCAACGTCCTGCGAGAAGGCGAAGATATCACCCTGATTGCCAACGGTATTATGGTGGCGGAAGCGCTGGAGGCGGCGCGACAGCTTGAGCAGGAAGGCGTCAGCGCGGCGGTAATTGATATGTTTACCCTCAAGCCTATCGACCGCATGCTGGTGAAAAATTATGCCGAGAAAACCGGGCGCATTGTGACCTGCGAAAACCACAGCATTCACAACGGACTGGGATCGGCCGTGGCCGAGGTGCTGGTGGAAACCTGCCCGGTGCCGATGCGCCGCGTGGGGGTGAAGGAGCGTTATGGCCAGGTCGGTACCCAGGATTTCCTGCAGAAGGAGTATGGCCTGACGGCGCATGATATTGTGTCGGCGGCGAGAGAGCTGCTGTAAATAACAAAGGCGACCATCGAGGTCGCCTTTTTTTCACCAACCGGCGCAGGCGCCAGCGGAGAGTGTTACTGCTGCTGCTGAGACGACTGAATCGCGGTCAGCGCGATGGTGTAGACGATATCGTCTACCAGCGCGCCACGGGACAGGTCGTTCACCGGCTTACGCATACCCTGCAGCATCGGCCCGATGGAGATTAGGTCGGCAGAACGCTGTACGGCTTTGTAAGTGGTGTTACCGGTGTTCAGATCCGGGAAGATGAACACGGTCGCGCGGCCGGCAACCGGAGAGTTCGGCGCCTTGGATTTTGCCACGTCAGCCATAACGGCAGCGTCGTACTGCAGCGGGCCGTCGATCATCAGGTCAGGACGTTTTTCCTGAGCCAGACGCGTCGCTTCACGAACTTTTTCGACGTCGCTACCCGCGCCGGAGGTGCCGGTGGAGTAGGAGAGCATCGCCACGCGCGGTTCAATGCCAAAGGCAATCGCGGAATCTGCGGACTGAATAGCGATCTCCGCCAGCTGTTCTGCGGTTGGGTCCGGGTTAATCGCGCAGTCGCCGTACACGTAAACCTGTTCAGGCAGCAGCATGAAGAACACGGAGGAGACCAGAGAGCTGCCCGGAGCCGTTTTGATCAGCTGCAGCGGCGGACGAATGGTGTTGGCGGTGGTGTGTACCGCGCCGGACACCAGGCCGTCGACTTCGTCCTGTTCCAGCATCAGCGTGCCGAGAACCACGTTGTCTTCCAGCTGCTCGCGAGCAACCGCTTCGGTCATACCCTTGCTCTTACGCAGTTCGACCAGGCGAGCCACGTAGCTTTCGCGAACCACTTCCGGATCGACGATTTCGATACCAGAACCCAGCTCTACGCCCTGAGCGGCGGCAACGCGGTTGATCTCATCCGGGTTACCCAGCAGCACGCAGGTCGCGATACCGCGTTCTGCGCAGATTGCCGCTGCTTTAACGGTACGCGGCTCGTCGCCTTCCGGCAGAACGACGCGTTTGCCCGCTTTGCGCGCCAGCTCGGTGAGCTGGTAGCGGAAGGCCGGCGGAGAGAGGCGACGGCTGCGCTCGGAGGTCGCAGTCAGAGACTCGATCCAGTCGGCGTTGATGTAGCTGGCCACGTACTCCTGAACTTTCTCGATACGCTCGTGATCGTCAACCGGCACTTCCAGGTTGAAGCTCTGCAGGCTCAGAGAGGTCTGCCAGGTATTGGTGTTCACCATGAATACCGGCAGGCCGGTGGCAAACGCGCGTTCGCACAGCTTGCTCACGCGGGCGTCCATTTCGTAGGCGCCGGTCAGCAGCAGAGCGCCGATTTCTACGCCGTTCATCGCCGCCAGGCAGGCTGCAACCAGTACGTCAGGACGATCGGCGGAGGTCACCAGCAGGGAACCTGCGCGGAAGTGTTCCAGCATGTGCGGAATGCTGCGCGCACAGAAGGTAACGGATTTTACGCGGCGGGTATTGATGTCGCCTTCATTGATGATGGTGGCATTCAGGTGGTGCGCCATATCGATTGCGCGGGTGGCAATCAGATCGAAGCTCCACGGCACCGCGCCGAGAATCGGCAGCGCGCTGCCGTTCTGCAGCTGAGCCGGATCGATCTTGACCACTTTCGCTTTCGAAGAGTCATCGAAAATTTCTGACAGGTCAGGACGGGTACGTCCCTGCTCGTCAACCGGCGCGTTCAGCTTGTTGACGATAACACCGGTAATGTTAGTGTTCTTCACGCCGCCGAAGCTGTTGCGGGTCAGTTCGATACGCTCGTTCAGCTGTTCCTGGGTGTCGGTGCCCTGAGACATCACGAAGACGATTTCAGCGTTCAGCGTTTTGGCGATTTCGAAGTTCAGCGACTGGGCAAACTGGTGTTTACGCGTCGGAACCAGGCCTTCTACCAGCACAACTTCAGCATCCTGAGTGCTGGCGTGGTAGTTAGCGATGATCTCTTCCATCAGCACGTCTTTCTGGTTGCTGGACAGCAGCGACTCAACGTGGCTCATCTTCAGCGGCTCTGCGGCCGGAAGGTTGGAATTAGCGCGAACGATAGCGGTAGTCTGGTCAGGCGCATCGCCGCCAGCGCGCGGTTGCGCGATAGGTTTAAAGACGCTCAGGCGAACGCCTTTACGTTCCATAGCACGGATAACACCGAGGCTGACGCTGGTCAGGCCTACGCTGGTTCCGGTAGGGATTAGCATGATTATACGGGACACGATATATCCTCTTTCGTTACCGCCAGTATCCGGCGGGATGCAAAACTGCACCACCAGCTTCCCGCCATACTTCAGGTTGCATGCGCGTTGGCTTTGTTACCCGGCTCATCCTTGAGCCTCGCCCTTGCGGGCCGCTGCGACACTGCGATCAAATCTGTTTCGGACAGATTTGTCGCTCACCCCGGTCACGTACTACTCATACGCTCCCGGGGATTCGCTGCGTCGCCGCCTTCCTGTAACCCGAATTATTTAGGCTTATCGCTGGCGGTGTGGAATCAGGCGGTCAGACGGTTGGCGTCTTGCGCGATAACCAGCTCTTCGTTGGTCGGGATGACCAGAGCAGGGCGGGTGCCTTCTTTGTTGATGAAGCCGGACTTGCCGAAACGGGCCGCCAGGTTACGTTCATGATCAACATCGAAGCCCAGTACGCCCAGTTTGCCCAGAGACAGTTCACGAACCATCGCCGCGTTTTCACCGATACCACCGGTGAAGATAACCGCGTCCAGACGACCGTCCATCAGCGCGGTGTAGGAGCCGATGTACTTCGCCAGGCGGTGGCAGTAAACGTCCATAGCACGCTTAGCGTCTGCTTTATCCGTGTAGTTGTCTTCAACATAGCGGCAGTCGCTGGTGACTTCAGTCAGACCGAGCAGGCCGGACTCTTTGGTCAGCATTTTGTTGATTGCATCAACGCTCATGCCCAGGGAGTCGTGCAGATGGAAGATGATTGCCGGGTCGATATCGCCGGAGCGGGTACCCATTACCAGGCCTTCCAGCGGGGTCAGACCCATAGAGGTATCAACGCATTTACCGTTGCGGATCGCGGAAACAGAACCACCGTTACCCAGATGGCAGGTGATGATGTTCAGCTCTTCAACCGATTTGTTCAGGACTTTTGCCGCTTCCTGAGTCACGTAGAAGTGGCTGGTGCCGTGGGCACCATAGCGACGTACGCCGTGTTCTTTGTACAGGCTGTACGGCAGGGCGTAGAGGTAAGACTCTTCCGGCATGGTCTGATGGAACGCGGTGTCGAATACGGCAACGTTCTTGTTTTTCAGATGCGGGAAGGATTTCAGCGCTTCAGCAATACCGATCAGATGCGCCGGGTTGTGCAGCGGTGCGAAAGAGGCGGAATCTTTGATGCCCTGAATGACGGAATCGTCAATCACCACGGAACTGGTGTATTTTTCACCACCGTGAACGATACGGTGGCCAATTGCGGTCAGCTGAGCAGACAGTTCTGGTTTTTGTGCCAGAATAGTGTTAACGATAAAGTTAAGCGCTTCACTGTGAGCTGCGCCAGCGCCTAAATCTGCTTCTTGTTTGCTGCCATCCATTTTCCATTTGATACGCGCTTCAGGAAGATGGAAACATTCGGCTAAACCGGACAGATATTCGTCACCGTTGAGAGCATCAAGGATAGCAAATTTCAGTGAGGAACTACCGCAGTTCAGAACCAGTACTAGCTTACTCGACATGGAAGTACCTTTTATAATACGTGGCTAAAAAAACGTCATTGTGTCACAAAGCGTAGCGCAGGATGACACCGACATTTATGATTAACATCATGCCTTGTTCTGTTTCCGGGCACGATGAGATAAGTACATTTGATTTTATGCCATTTTGGATAATTTTCAGACAATGGCAGAATATGCGATAATTTGACTAACCTGGTAAAAGGGTCTAACGCCCTTTCAGGTGGGCACAGGATACCTGATTGCCGCACCCATTGCCAAAATGTTTTGAACGTTGTCATGCACAGTTGGTGTTTTGCACGAATATTTTAAGATTTATATGTAAAGTTGAGGTACAGCCATGTCGACACCCGAGAATCGTCCCGTTAGCTTTTTCAGCTTGTTTCGCCGCGGGCAGCACTACACAAAGACCTGGCCTTTAGATAAACGCCTCGCCCCGGTGTTTATTGAAAACCGCATTATTCGCGCTACCCGCTACGCGATTCGTATCATGCCGCCGGTCGCCGTCTTTACCCTGTGCTGGCAAATTGCCCTCGGCGGCCAGCTGGGCCCTGCGGTCGCCACGGCGCTGTTTGCGTTGAGTCTGCCGATGCAGGGACTGTGGTGGCTGGGTAAACGTTCGGTGACGCCGCTGCCGCCGTCGGTTTTGAACTGGTTTTATGAAGTTCGCGGCAAACTGCAGGAGGCGGGGCAGGCGCTGGCGCCGGTTGACGGTAAGCCGGATTACCAGGCTTTAGCTGACACGCTTAAGCGCGCCTTCAAACAACTGGATAAAACTTTCCTTGATGATTTGTAATTCCCCAGTGAAAACGCATATAAAAGAAGGCGCATGATTAATGCGCCTTCTTTTTTCACGCCGTAAAGTGCCACAGGAGTCAAGAAATGGAAATGACCAATGCGCAGCGCCTGATTTTGTCAAATCAGTACAAGATGATGACGATGCTCGACCCGGACAACGCTGAGCGCTATCGCCGTCTGCAGACCATCATCGAGCGTGGATACGGGCTGCAGATGCGCGAACTGGACCGCGAGTTCGGTGAGCTGACTGAAGAAACCTGCCGTACCGTTATCGATGTCATGGAAATGTATCATGCGATGCACGTCTCCTGGACTAACCTCAAGGACGGCAGCGAAATCGACGAACGTCGGGTGACCTTCCTGGGATTCGACGTGGCCACCGAAGCGCGTTTCCTCGGCTACGTGCGCTTTATCGTCAACGTAGAGGGGCGCTACAGCCACTTTGACGCCGGCACCCACGGCTTCAATTCGCAAACGCCGATGTGGGAAAAATATCAGCGTATGCTCACCGCCTGGCACTCATGCCCGCGCCAGTACCATTTGAGCAGCAACGAAATTAATCAAATTATCAATGCCTGATGGAGGTTTCCGTGCAGTGTAAAGGTTTCCTGTTCGATCTTGACGGGACGTTAGTCGATTCGTTACCGGTGGTGGAGCGCTCGTGGTGTACATGGGCGGATCGTTTCGGTATCCCGCATGATGAAGTGCTGAACTTTATCCACGGTAAGCAGGCGATAACCTCTTTACGCCATTTTTTACCCGGGCGCAGCGAAGAGGAGATTCAGGCGGAATTCCGCTATCTGGAAACGGTAGAAGCACAGGACACCGACGGCATCACGGCGCTGCCGGGAGCGGTTGCGCTGCTGACTCAGCTGGATAATGCAGGCATTCCGTGGGCTATCGTCACCTCGGGTTCGGTGCCCGTCGCCCATGCGCGCCATCGCGCGGGGGGCCTGCCCGAAGCTAAAATCTTCGTCACGGCGGAGCGGGTCAGGCACGGCAAGCCGGCGCCCGATGCCTATCTGCTCGGGGCCGAGCTGCTGGGGCTGGCCCCGCAGGAGTGTGCGGTGGTTGAGGACGCGCCGGCGGGATTACTGTCCGGCCTGAGCGCCGGATGCCGTACGATTGCCGTTAACGTGCCTGCCGACGCACCGCGTCTCGATGAAGCAGACTTTGTGCTGACCAGCCTCGAAGATCTGATCATTGTCCGGCAGCCAGACGGCAACGTTAGCGTCACGCTTAAAGCATAATCTCATGATTTAGCCCCGCGCTGCCGGGGCTTTTTTGTGCCACAATTCCGGCTCCATCTTCAGACAAGGATAAGTTGTGAACGGTGAACTGATTTGGGTGTTATCTCTTCTTGCCGTTGCGGTTGTGCTTTTCGCTACCGGAAAAGTGCGCATGGATGCTATTGCGCTACTGGTGATTGTGGCCTTTGTCCTCAGCGATACGCTGACGCTTAGCGAAGCGTTTTCCGGTTTTAGCGATCCGAACGTTATTCTTATCGCCGCGCTGTTTATCATCGGTGACGGCCTCGTGCGCACCGGGGTGGCAAGTAAAGTCGGCAGCTGGCTGGTGAAGGTGGCGGGCAGCAGCGAAACAAAAATGCTGATCTACCTGATGCTGACCGTCGCCGGGCTTGGCGCTTTTATGAGCTCAACCGGGGTGGTGGCGATCTTTATCCCGGTCGTGCTGAGCGTTTCTGCCCGTATGAATACCTCCCCGTCGCGCCTGATGATGCCGCTGAGCTTTGCCGGACTGATCAGCGGCATGATGACCCTGGTGGCAACGCCGCCCAACCTGGTGGTGAACAGCGAGCTGATACGCGAAGGGCTCCAGGGGTTTAGCTTCTTTAGCGTGACGCCAATTGGCCTGGTGGTTCTGGTTCTGGGCGTGTTCTATATGCTGGCGGTCCGCTTTATGCTGAAAGGCGATGAGAGCGAGCTGGCGCGCGACGGGCGTAAGAAAAGCACCTTTCGCGACTTAATCAAAGAGTACCATTTAACCGGCAGGGCGCGTCGCCTGGCGATCCGCCCCGGCTCACCGATGATTGGCCAGCGGCTGGACGACCTTAAGCTACGCGAGCGCTACTGCGCTAACGTTATCGGCGTGGAGCGCTGGCGCCGTTTTCGGCGGGTGATTGTGAACGTTAACGGGGTATCAGAGTTCCGCGCCCGCGATGTCCTGCTGATTGACATGTCGGCATCGGACGTCGATTTACGCCAGTTCTGCGGAGAGCAAATGCTTGAGCCGATGGTGCTTCGCGGGGAGTATTTCTCCGACCAGGCGCTGGATGTCGGCATGGCGGAGGTGACGCTGATCCCCGACTCGGAACTTATCGGCAAAACGGTGCGTGAAATTGCCTTCCGCACCCGCTTTGGGCTCAATATTGTCGGTCTGAAGCGGGATGGTAAAGCCCTCGATGGAGCGGTGGTAGATGAGTCCCTGCAGCTTGGGGATATCATGCTGGTCGTTGGCAACTGGCGGCAGATTGCCCTGCTGGCGAAACGCGGGCGTGATTTCGTTGTGTTAAATATGCCGATCGAGGTTAACGATGCGTCACCGGCCCACAGCCAGGCGCCGCACGCTATTTTCTGCCTGGTGCTGATGGTGGCCCTGATGCTCACCGATGAAATCCCCAATCCCATCGCCGCCATTATCTCCTGCCTTTTGATGGGGAAGTTTCGCTGTATCAACGCCGAGAGCGCTTACAAAGCTATTCACTGGCCGAGCATTATTCTGATCGTCGGGATGATGCCCTTTGCGCTGGCGCTGCAGAAAACCGGCGGCGTAGATTTAGTGGTCCAGGGACTGATGGACGTTGCCGGCAGCAAAGGGCCATATTTAATGCTGGGCTGCCTGTTTGTGATGTGCGCGACAATTGGCCTGTTTATTTCAAACACCGCAACGGCGGTGCTGATGGCGCCGATTGCGCTAGCGGCGGCGAACTCAATGGGCGTGTCGCCTTATCCCTTTGCCATGGTGGTGGCGATGGCGGCTTCGGCGGCATTCATGACCCCGGTATCTTCACCGGTTAACACCCTGGTGCTTGGCCCCGGTAAATACTCGTTCAGCGATTTTGTGAAGATCGGCGTACCTTTTACCGTGCTGGTGATGGTGGTTTGCGTGCTGCTGATCCCGGTCCTGTTCCCGTTCTGAACCCCGGTTCCTCATGGCCCGGCCGCTGGCCGGGCTGGCGTCGATTTACAGCGGGGAATCCTGGCTGATTTCATCCAGAGAGAGATGAAAGCTCGGAACAAACACCTGCATAAAGTAATCCATTTCATCGCTGCGGCGGGATTCCAGCGTTTTCTCAAGCCGGCCTTTGGCCAGTAAAAATTCGTTATTGCCGGCCGACAGCTCTTCGAGGCATTTCAGATAGGCGCAGAGCGCATCCGCCTGTTTGACGATTAATTTTTCCTCTTCGCTATAGCGGTGTTCATCAATCAGCGGCGCAAAAATATCGCGCAGCTCGTCGGGGACCATATCAATCAGCTTTTGCTGGGCGATTTTCTCGATGGCCTTATACTCCTGGGCGATCTGCGAGTTGAAATATTTAACCGGCGTTGGCAGGTCGCCGGTTAATACTTCCGACGCATCATGATACATCGCCAGCAGCGCAATCCGCTCGGCGTTAACGTTGCCCGCAAACTTGCGATTCTTAATTGCCGCCAGCGCATGGGCAACCATAGCGACCTGCAGACTATGTTCGGACACGTTTTCGGTGCGCACGTTGCGCATCAGCGGCCAGCGGTTAATCAGCTTCAGGCGGGAGAGGTGGGCAAAGAAATGACTCTGACTCATAAGGACCCTTAATCAGTGACAACATCGGGTTCCATTGTGCGCAGGGATTGCCGCCGGATGCAAATACCGGCGGCGGGTTCGGCTTATCAGAGCTGGTGATAGCCAGAGAGGAAGCGGCCGAACCGCGAAATGGCCATTTCCAGATCGTCTTCGCGCGGCAGGGTAACAATGCGCACATGATCCGGCCACGGCCAGTTAAAGGCGGTGCCCTGAACCAGCAGCACTTTCTCCTGCAGCAGGAAGTCGAGAACCATCTTCTGATCGTCGTGAATGTTAAAACGCTTTGCGTCTATTTTCGGGAACATATACAGCGCGCCTTTCGGCTTAACGCAGGAGACGCCCGGGATCTCGTTAATCAGCTCCCAGGCGCGGTTACGCTGTTCATACAGGCGCCCGCCGGGAACAATAAACTCGCTGATGCTTTGATAGCCGCCAAGCGCCGTCTGAATGGCATGCTGCGCCGGAACGTTGGCGCACAGGCGCATAGAGGCCAGCATTTCCAGGCCTTCGATGTAACCTTTGGCGTGCTTTTTCGGGCCATTGAGCACCATCCAGCCCTGGCGGAAGCCGGCAACGCGATAGGTTTTTGACAGGCCGTTAAAGGTGATCGTCAGCAGATCGGGAGCCAGCGCGGCGATCGAGTGGTGCTGGGCTTCGTCGTAGAGGATCTTGTCGTAGATTTCATCGGCAAAGATGATCAGATTATGTTGACGAGCAATTTCGACGATCTCCAGCAGCAGCTCTTTTGAATAGACCGCGCCGGTCGGGTTGTTGGGGTTGATAATCACGATCCCGCGGGTGCGCGGGGTGATTTTTGCGCGAATATCGTCGAGATCCGGGAACCAGTCGGCGGACTCATCGCAAAGATAGTGCACTGCTTTACCGCTGGAGAGCGATACCGCCGCCGTCCACAGAGGATAATCCGGCGCCGGGACCAGCATTTCGTCACCGCTGTTCAGCAGCGCCTGCATGGCCTGGACAATCAGTTCCGATACGCCGTTGCCGATATAAATATCTTCAACCGTCACGTCGCGCATGCCGCGAGCCTGATAGTGCTGCATGATAGCCTTACGCGCCGAGTAGAGGCCTTTAGAGTCACAGTAGCCCTGCGCGGTCGGTAAATTACGAATGACGTCAACGAGGATTTCATCCGGGGCATCGAAGCCAAACGGTGCCGGGTTGCCGATGTTCAGCTTGAGGACTTTATTGCCTTCTTCTTCAAGGCGCTTCGCTTCTTTCAGAACCGGGCCGCGGATGTCGTAACAGACGTTGTCTAACTTGCTGGATTTTTCGATAGGGGACATGAATCTTTGACCTTTTTAGCTGTTATCGCCACTCCCTGCCGTGGAAGTCAGCTCGGAACAATGTACTCTTCATCCCCGCTGTTTTGAAGGGTTAGCAGGAGAAGATTTTGCCATTACTCTTTTTTTAGGGTAATCGATTTATCTGTTGATTGGCTTTTGTCTTTATAGAATATGCCTTTAAGTTGTATTTTATTGGTCAAATATCGTGGTTTTATCGCTATATGATGAATCTTTATCTGGTTTGAAGCTGCGGGAAGGGCCTGCGTTGATACTTTTTTGCTCACAAAAAAGCACTATGCTTTTAACTGATAGTGGAAGACTGTAGCGGTAATGTTAAATATACTTAATAAAAACATCTAAGAGATTAATGACCCTTATTTTTTGACAATGAATAATCCTGGTTTTGTTAATTTAATTAAAGTCCTGAAAAAATGCTTAAAATTATCTTTAATAATACTAATTTACCCTTATAAATAATTCTGTTTTCGGTTAGGATGTCGTTGTTAATATCAAATAAACCTCGTAAATAATGCGGTTTTTCTTATTAATATATTGTTATTGCAGGCTTTTTGTTTGTCGTTCAGCGAGCGTTGGCAGAGGCTGACTGCGTATTGATGTGCAGGGCAGCGCTATTGATGGCTTTTTTGAATCAGGTCACATAAAGCGGGTCACCGTAATTAGAAAAAGCTTAGGCGTACGAACAAAATATGACTCAGAGGTTCCGCACAATTGACGCGGACGAGTACTTTCAAATGCAATAACGTTCTTCCAGCTGTCACCCGTTTCCATTTTGCGGATGACACGAGGCTCAAGGAATAGCCGGAAACCTGGAGCACAGCATCAACAAGGCAGGTAAGCGATAGCCACCTGTGAGTGAAGCAACATGATAAATGCAAATCGTCCAATACTAAATCTCGACCTCGATCTGCTGAGAACGTTTGTTGCCGTCGCCGATCTGAGTACTTTTGCTGCCGCAGCAACCGCGGTATGCCGTACCCAGTCTGCGGTGAGCCAGCAGATGCAGCGGCTGGAACAGCTGGTCGGAAAAGAGCTCTTTGCCCGCCACGGGCGGAATAAGTTATTAACTGAGCAGGGCATTCAGCTGCTCGGCTATGCGCGGAAAATTCTGCGCTTTAATGATGAAGCCTGCATGTCGCTAATGTTCAGCAGCCTGCAGGGCACGTTGACTATCGGCGCCACCGACGAAACGGCGGATACCATTTTGCCGTTTTTACTTAATCGGATCGGCAGCTTCTACCCGCGGCTGACCCTGGAAATTAAGGTTCTGAATTATGCTGAGGTGGTGGACATGCTGGCAAAGGGCGCGATAGATCTCGCGTTGACCACCCATCAGTCTGACAGCTTTGAAATGCTGACGCTGCGCATTTCACCCACCCTGTGGTACTGCGCGGCGGACTACGTGCTGCCCCATGAGGCTTCGGTGCCGCTGATCCTGCTTGAGGGACCTGGTCCCTTCCGGGATGATATTATTTCGGCGCTCGATAGCGCTCAAACCCCGTGGCATCTGGCCCACTCTGCGTCCTCACTTGCGGGCGTAAAAGCGGCGGTGAAAGCCGGGCTGGGCGTTACGGCGCGGCCGGTAGAAATGATGAGCCCCGAGCTGCGGGTGGTAGGCAAGAGCGACGGCCTGCCAGGATTACCGGATACGCGCTACGTTTTGAGCTGCGATCCGCAGAGCGTAAGTGAACTGGCGCAGGCCATTTTTCAGTCGCTGAGTCAGGACCATAGCCTCTGGTCGTCGGACCCGCTTTTTACCCCCGAAGGGGGAGGCCATACCCTCATCTCGTGAGGGTGATCAAAGCCACGCTCGTCACAAAAAGCTGGTAACAAAATGTAAATGCAAAAAGGAACCGCTGAGGTCAGAATTAGACCCTGCGGTTCTTTTTTTTCTTATTTTACGCTGATTTTTAATATATTGTTGTTTTATTGTTATGTATATCAGTTGGTTAGAAGCAATCCCACCCACACTTCTCTACTTTTCCCTGCACTTTCAATAGTTCATGCTAATGTTAAAAAACCGGCCAGTTTGTTGCTGTTTTTTTGGTTTAATTAACAAAAGCGTGTCACAGATCAAGAAAATACCCCTCCTTAGGGGGAGGAATCGAGGCTAAATCCTGTCAAAATAGGCGGGTAATTATGATTTACAATGGAAACGGACACGATTCAACAACACTAAATCCAATTGGTATGCAAGGTTATTTCGCATAAAAGGGCATTTAATGTTAATGAAAAAAACCTAATGTAAATTAATGTTGTTAAAACTTTTGTTGAAGTTGACAAAAGGTTAAAGAAAGGGGTAAAAAGCCAGCGCATATGGCCTTCTACGATAAGTAGGGACGCTTTTTTGCAAGGTTATTTTTTTATTCCTCCCCGTGAAACGCTGTGGCGTTCATCTGCCAGTAAGAGCAGAGGGTTTAGCGCTACACTTTTTTGGTTAAGCAATGCGTATGTCAACATCCACTGAAGTCATCGCTCATCATTGGGCATTCGCTATATTTCTCATCATTGCCATCGGCCTGTGCTGCCTGATGCTTGTCGGGGGCTGGTACCTCGGCGGTCGCGCGCGCGCGCGTAGCAAAAACACGCCGTTTGAATCGGGGATCGACTCCGTTGGTTCGGCTCGCTTACGTCTTTCTGCGAAGTTTTATCTGGTTGCCATGTTCTTCGTTATCTTCGACGTGGAAGCCCTGTATCTCTACGCATGGTCGACCTCTATCCGCGAAAGCGGCTGGGTTGGCTTTGTGGAAGCCGCAATTTTCATTTTAGTGCTACTGGCTGGTCTGGTTTATCTCGTCCGTATCGGCGCACTGGACTGGACGCCTGCGCGTTCCCGTCGCACGCTGGTTAACTCAGAAACAGACAGTCCCACTAACCGTCATATGCAGTAAAAGCGAGGCAATAAGATGGATTATACGCTCACCCGCATAGATCCCAACGGTGAGAACGACCGTTACCCCCTGCAAAAACAGGAGATCGTAACCGACCCCCTGGAGCAAGAAGTTAACAAAAGCGTGTATATGGGGAAACTCGAACACGCTCTGCATGACATGGTGAACTGGGGTCGTAAGAACTCAATCTGGCCCTACAACTTCGGCCTTTCTTGCTGCTATGTAGAAATGGTGACGTCATTCACTGCGGTGCATGACGTAGCGCGTTTTGGCGCAGAAGTTCTGCGTGCCTCTCCTCGTCAGGCTGACCTGATGGTGGTTGCGGGTACCTGCTTCACCAAGATGGCACCGGTTATTCAGCGTCTTTACGATCAGATGCTGGAGCCGAAATGGGTTATTTCCATGGGCGCATGTGCCAACTCCGGCGGTATGTACGATATTTATTCTGTTGTGCAGGGCGTAGATAAATTTATTCCGGTTGATGTTTACATCCCGGGCTGTCCGCCGCGTCCGGAAGCGTATATGCAGGCGCTGATGCTGCTGCAGGAATCTATTGGTAAAGAGCGCCGTCCTCTCTCGTGGGTGGTTGGCGATCAGGGCGTTTATCGCGCCAACATGCAGTCGGAACGTGAGCGTAAACGCGGCGAACGCATTGCAGTGACCAATCTGCGGACTCCGGACGAGATTTAATTTGCGCCTGCGGGCGGCGGCATAATACTTCGCAAATCAATCTACAACAGCGCGAAGCCCGCCCGGCAGTCACCACGGACCTTTTGCAATGGTGAACAATATGACCGATTTAAACGCGCATGACGCCGCACCAGCCTGGCAAACCCGCGATCACCTTGATGACCCGGTGATCGGCGAACTGCGCAATCGTTTTGGCCCGGATGCCTTTACCGTTCAGCCAACCCGTACCGGCGTACCGGTAGTTTGGGTCAAGCGCGAACAGCTGCTGGAGGTGGGTGATTTCCTGAAGAAATTACCGAAACCTTACGTCATGCTGTTCGATCTGCACGGTATGGACGAACGTCTGCGTACCCACCGTGACGGGCTACCCGCCGCGGATTTTTCCGTTTTCTATCACCTGATTTCCATTGAACGCAATCGCGATATCATGCTCAAGGTAGCATTATCTGAAAACGATCTGCGCGTTCCGACATTTACCAAACTGTTCCCTAACGCCAACTGGTATGAGCGTGAAACGTGGGAAATGTTTGGCATTGATATCGAAGGCCACCCGCACCTGACGCGCATAATGATGCCGCCGACCTGGGAAGGCCATCCGCTGCGTAAAGACTATCCGGCACGCGCCACCGAATTCGACCCGTTTGAGCTGACAAAAGCGAAGCAGGATCTGGAAATGGAAGCGCTGACCTTCAAACCGGAAGAGTGGGGCATGAAGCGCGGGACCGAAAATGAGGACTTTATGTTCCTTAACCTCGGCCCGAACCACCCCTCCGCGCACGGGGCTTTCCGTATCGTTCTGCAGCTGGATGGCGAAGAGATCGTCGACTGCGTTCCGGACATCGGCTACCACCACCGCGGTGCTGAAAAGATGGGCGAGCGTCAGTCGTGGCACAGCTACATTCCCTATACCGACCGTATCGAATATCTCGGCGGCTGCGTCAATGAGATGCCGTACGTGCTGGCGGTAGAAAAACTGGCGGGTATCACCGTGCCGGATCGCGTCAACGTGATTCGCGTGATGCTCTCAGAGCTGTTCCGTATCAACAGCCACCTGCTGTACATCTCCACCTTTATTCAGGACGTCGGCGCCATGACGCCGGTGTTCTTTGCCTTTACCGATCGACAGAAAATCTACGATCTGGTCGAAGCCATCACCGGTTTCCGTATGCACCCGGCGTGGTTCCGCATCGGCGGCGTCGCGCATGACCTGCCGCGCGGCTGGGATCGCCTGCTGCGCGAATTCCTTGAGTGGATGCCTAAGCGTCTGGATTCCTACGAAAAGGCCGCGCTGCGCAACAGCATTCTGATTGGCCGTTCGAAAGGGGTGGCCGCCTACAATGCGAAAGAGGCGCTGGAGTGGGGAACCACCGGCGCTGGCCTGCGCGCGACCGGCATTGGTTTCGACGTGCGTAAATGGCGTCCATATTCAGGCTATGAAAACTTCGACTTTGAAATCCCGACCGGCGGCGGCGTTTCCGACTGCTACACCCGCGTGATGTTGAAAGTAGAAGAGCTGCGCCAGAGTCTACGCATCCTTCAGCAGTGTCTCGATAATATGCCGGAAGGGCCGTTCAAGGCGGATCATCCGCTGACCACGCCGCCGCCGAAAGAGCGCACGCTGCAGCATATCGAAACCCTGATCACGCACTTCCTGCAGGTTTCCTGGGGCCCGGTGATGCCGGCCAACGAATCCTTCCAGATGGTTGAAGCGACGAAGGGTATTAACAGTTACTACCTGACCAGCGACGGCAGCACCATGAGCTATCGCACCCGTATCCGTACGCCGAGCTATGCGCACCTGCAGCAGATTCCGGCGGCGATTCGCGGCAGCCTGGTATCCGATCTTATCGTATATCTGGGTAGTATCGATTTTGTTATGTCAGACGTGGACCGCTAATTATGCACGAAAATCAACAACCACAAACCGAGGCTTTTGAGCTGAGTGCGGCAGAGCGTGAGGCAATTGAGCACGAGAAGCACCACTACGAAGACCCGCGTGCGGCGTCCATTGAAGCGCTGAAGATCGTTCAGAAACAGCGTGGCTGGGTGCCGGACGGCGCGATCTATGCGATCGCTGACGTACTGGAGATCCCGGCCAGCGATGTCGAAGGCGTTGCGACCTTCTACAGCCAGATCTTCCGTCAGCCGGTTGGCCGTCACGTTATTCGCTACTGCGACAGCGTGGTGTGTCACATCACCGGCTATCAGGGGATTCAGGCGGCACTTGAGCAAAAGCTGAATATCAAGCCGGGTCAGACTACGTTTGATGGCCGCTTTACCCTGTTACCAACCTGCTGTCTGGGTAACTGTGATAAAGGCCCAAGCATGATGATTGATGAAGACACCCACAGTCATCTGACGCCGGAAGGAATTCCTGATTTGCTGGAGCGGTATAAATGAAAAACGTTATCCGAACTCCCGAAACGCATCCGCTAACCTGGCGCCTGCGCGATGACAAACAGCCGGTATGGCTGGATGAGTATCAAAGCAAAAATGGCTACGAGGGCGCCCGTAAGGCGCTGCTGGGCCTGGCGCCGGATGAGATCGTCAACCAGGTGAAAGACGCCGGTCTGAAAGGGCGCGGCGGCGCGGGCTTCTCCACCGGTCTGAAGTGGAGCCTGATGCCGAAAGACGAATCCATGAACATCCGTTACCTGCTGTGTAACGCCGATGAGATGGAGCCGGGCACCTATAAAGACCGCCTGCTGATGGAGCAACTGCCGCACCTGCTGGTGGAAGGCATGCTGATCTCCGCGTTTGCGCTGAAGGCGTACCGCGGCTACATCTTCCTGCGCGGCGAATATATTGAAGCGGCGGTCCATTTACGCCGCGCCATTGCCGAAGCGACCGAAGCCGGCCTGCTGGGCAAAAACATTCTCGGCACCGGTTTCGATTTCGAACTGTTCGTGCACACCGGGGCAGGGCGCTACATCTGCGGTGAAGAGACCGCGCTGATTAACTCCCTCGAAGGTCGTCGCGCCAACCCGCGCTCCAAGCCGCCGTTCCCGGCGAGCTCCGGAGTTTGGGGTAAGCCGACCTGCGTCAACAACGTTGAGACCCTGTGTAACGTCCCGGCGATTATGGCCAACGGCGTCGAGTGGTATCAGAACATTTCTACCAGCAAAGATGCCGGTACCAAGCTGATGGGCTTCTCTGGCCGGGTGAAAAATCCGGGCGTCTGGGAGCTGCCGTTTGGTACCACCGCGCGCGAAATCCTTGAGGATTATGCCGGCGGTATGCGAGACGGCCTGAAGTTCAAGGCCTGGCAGCCGGGCGGCGCGGGAACCGACTTCCTGACCGAAGCGCATCTTGATCTGCCGATGGAATTCGAAAGTATTGGCAAAGCGGGAAGCCGTCTGGGCACGTCGCTGGCGATGGCCGTTGACCACGAGATCAATATGGTGTCGCTGGTGCGTAACCTGGAAGAGTTTTTCGCCCGCGAATCCTGCGGCTGGTGTACGCCGTGCCGCGACGGTCTGCCGTGGAGCGTGAAAATTCTGCGTGCTCTGGAGCGCGGTGAAGGTCAACCGGGTGATATCGAGACACTTGAGCAACTGTGTCGATTCCTGGGCCCGGGGAAAACCTTCTGTGCGCATGCGCCAGGTGCGGTCGAACCGCTGCAGAGCGCCATTAAATATTTCCGCGACGAATTCGAAGCAGGCATTAAGCAGCAGTTCAGTAATACCCATGCTATCAACGGGATTCAGCCGAACCTGCTTAAGACGCGCTGGTGATTCCCACAACTCATTCAGGCTGTAGCAAGGCGGCAGTCTGAATGAGGAAGTGGTAACGATTTTTTTAATTTGGAAGCATGCTAATGGCTACGATTCATGTAGACGGCAAAGAATACGAGGTCAACGGAGCGGACAACCTGTTAGAGGCCTGTCTCTCTCTCGGTCTTGATATTCCATACTTTTGCTGGCACCCGGCGCTCGGCAGCGTCGGTGCTTGCCGCCAGTGTGCGGTGAAGCAATATCAAAACGCGGAAGACACGCGTGGTCGCCTGGTGATGTCCTGTATGACACCGGCATCGGACGGCACTTTTATTTCCATTGACGACGGCGAAGCGAAGCAGTTCCGCGAAAGCGTGGTTGAGTGGCTGATGACCAACCACCCGCACGACTGTCCGGTCTGCGAAGAGGGCGGTAACTGCCACCTGCAGGATATGACCGTGATGACCGGTCATAGCTTCCGCCGCTACCGCTTTACCAAGCGCACCCACCGCAATCAGGACCTGGGGCCGTTCATCTCGCATGAAATGAACCGCTGCATCGCCTGCTACCGCTGCGTACGCTACTACAAAGACTATGCTGACGGCACCGATCTGGGCGTTTATGGCGCTCATGACAACGTCTACTTCGGTCGTCCGGAAGACGGCGTGCTGGAGAGCGAATTCTCCGGCAACCTGGTTGAGGTCTGCCCGACCGGCGTATTCACCGATAAAACGCACTCCGAGCGCTATAACCGTAAATGGGATATGCAGTTCGCGCCAAGCATCTGCCAGCAGTGCTCCATCGGTTGTAACATCAGCCCGGGTGAACGTTACGGCGAACTGCGTCGTATCGAAAACCGCTATAACGGCACCGTAAACCGCTACTTCCTCTGCGACCGCGGTCGTTTCGGCTATGGCTACGTGAACCTGAAAGACCGTCCGCGTCAGCCGGTTCAACGCCGCGGCGACGATCTGATCGCCCTCAACGCCGAACAGGCGATGCAGGGCGCGGCGGATATTCTGCGCCAGTCGAAAAAAGTGATTGGTATCGGCTCGCCGCGCGCCAGCATTGAAAGCAACTTTGCGTTGCGTGAGCTGGTGGGCGCGGAGAACTTCTATACCGGCATTGCGAAGACCGAGCAGGAACGCCTGCAGATGGTGCTGAAAGTGCTGCGTGACGGCGGTATTCATACCCCGGCGCTGCGCGAAATCGAATCCTACGATGCGGTACTGGTGCTGGGGGAAGATATTACCCAAACCGGCGCCCGCATTGCTCTGGCCGTACGCCAGGCGGTGAAAGGAAAAGCGCGTGAAATGGCCGCGGCGCAGAAAGTCGCCGACTGGCAGATCGCCGCGATCCTCAACATCGGTCAGCGCGCGAAGCATCCGCTGTTTGTCACCAATATCGATGACACCCGTCTTGACGATGTCGCCGCATGGACCTATCGCGCGCCGGTTGAAGATCAGGCGCGTCTGGGCTTCGCCATTGCGCATGCGCTGGATGAAAGCGCACCGGCGGTGGAAGGCCTGAGCAGAGATCTGCAGGGCAAAATCGACGTGATCGTCCAGGCGCTGGCCGGGGCGAAGAAACCGCTGATCGTCTCCGGAACCAACGCCGGCAGCGTCGAAATTATTCAGGCGGCGGCCAACGTGGCTAAAGCGCTGAAGGGCCGCGGCGTAGACGTCGGAGTCACTATGGTGGCCCGGGCGGTGAACAGCGTCGGTCTGGGCATGATTGGCGGCGGTTCGCTGGAAGAGGCGTTAAGCGAGCTGGAAACCGGCGCCGCCGATGCGGTTATCGTGCTGGAAAACGATCTGCATCGCCATGCTTCCGCCGCGCGCGTAGACGCCGCGTTGGCTAAAGCGCCGCTGGTGATGGTCGTTGACCATCAGCGCACGGCGATTATGGACAAAGCGCACCTGGTGCTCTCTGCGGCAAGCTTCGCCGAAAGCGACGGCACGGTGGTCAACAACGAAGGCCGCGCCCAGCGCTTCTTCCAGGTTTACGACCCGGCCTACTACGATGCGAATACCGTGATGCTGGAGAGCTGGCGCTGGCTGCATTCGCTGCACAGCACCGTCGACAACCGTCAGGTTGACTGGACGCAGCTGGATCACGTGATTGACGCGGTGGTGGCTAAGCTGCCGCAGCTGGCCGGCATTAAAGATGCCGCGCCGGACGCGACCTTCCGCATTCGCGGTCAGAAGCTGGCCCGCGAACCGCATCGCTACAGCGGCCGCACGGCGATGCGCGCCAATATCAGCGTGCATGAACCGCGCCAGCCGCAGGACAAAGACACCATGTTTGCCTTCTCGATGGAAGGGAACAACCAGCCGTCCGCGCCACGCTCGCAAATTCCGTTTGCGTGGGCTCCGGGCTGGAACTCCCCGCAGGCGTGGAACAAATTCCAGGATGAAGTGGGCGGTAAACTGCGCCACGGCGATCCGGGCGTGCGCCTGATTGAGGCTTCCGCCGACGGTCTGGATTACTTCACCACGGTGCCGGAAAGCTTCCAGGCCGAAGAAGGGAAATGGCGGATTGCGCCGTACTACCATCTGTTCGGCAGCGATGAGCTTTCGCAGCGCTCGCCGGTGTTCCAGAGCCGCATGCCGCAGCCGTATCTCAAGCTTAACCCGGAAGATGCCGCGAAGCTTGGCGTCAACGCGGGAGCGATGGTCTCCTTCAGCGTTGAAGGCCATATGCTTAGCCTGCCGCTGATTATCTCTGCGGGCCTGACGGCAGGGCAGGTTGGCCTACCTATGGGCATGCCTGGCATTGCGCCGGTTCTGACCGGAGCGCGTATTGATACTCTGCAGGAGGCAAAAGCATGAGTTGGTTAACTCCGGATCTCATCGACATTCTGTTAAGCATCCTGAAGGCGGTGGTCATTCTGCTGGTGGTTGTCACCTGTGGCGCATTCATGAGCTTCGGCGAACGTCGTCTGCTCGGGCTGTTCCAGAACCGCTATGGACCTAACCGCGTGGGCTGGGGCGGTTCGCTGCAGCTCGTTGCCGACATGATCAAAATGTTCTTTAAAGAGGACTGGGTTCCGCGCTTTACCGATCGCGTGATCTTTACTCTGGCACCGGTTATCGCCTTTACCTCGCTGCTGCTGGCCTTCGCTATCGTGCCGGTCAGCCCGTCGTGGGTGGTGGCCGACCTGAACATCGGCATCCTGTTCTTCCTGATGATGGCAGGCCTGGCGGTCTACGCGGTGCTGTTTGCCGGCTGGTCGAGTAACAACAAATACTCGCTGCTGGGCGCGATGCGCGCCTCCGCGCAGACTCTGAGCTACGAAGTGTTCCTCGGCCTCTCCCTGATGGGCGTGGTGGCGCAGGCGGGATCGTTCAATATGGGCGATATCGTCAACAACCAGGCGCATCTGTGGAACGTTATCCCGCAGTTCTTCGGTTTTGTTACCTTTGCGATTGCGGGCGTGGCCGTGTGTCACCGTCACCCCTTCGACCAACCGGAAGCCGAGCAGGAACTGGCCGATGGCTACCACATCGAATATTCCGGCATGAAGTTCGGTCTGTTCTTCGTGGGTGAATATATCGGGATTGTCACCGTATCGGCGCTGATCGTCACGCTGTTCTTCGGCGGCTGGAATGGCCCATTCTTACCTCCGTTCATCTGGTTCGCACTGAAAACCGCGTTCTTCATGATGATGTTCATTTTGATCCGCGCATCATTACCGCGTCCACGTTATGACCAGGTAATGTCCTTTGGCTGGAAGGTATGCCTGCCATTAACGCTGATCAACTTGTTGGTAACGGCGGCTGTCATTCTCTGGCAGGCGCAATAAGGGGTGAATTGACCATGACCTTAAAAGAATTATTGGTGGGGTTCGGCACCCAGGTCCGCAGTATCTGCATGATCGGGATGCACGCCTTCGCCAAACGTGAAACCCAGATGTACCCGGAAGAGCCGGTATATCTGCCGCCGCGCTATCGTGGCCGTATCGTGCTGACGCGCGACCCGGACGGCGAAGAGCGCTGCGTTGCCTGTAACCTGTGTGCGGTAGCGTGTCCGGTAGGCTGTATCTCTTTGCAAAAAGCAGAGACCAAAGACGGCCGCTGGTACCCGGAGTTTTTCCGCATCAACTTCTCACGCTGCATTTTCTGCGGTCTGTGCGAAGAAGCGTGCCCAACCACGGCGATTCAGTTGACCCCGGACTTCGAACTGGGTGAATACAAGCGTCAGGATCTGGTGTACGAAAAAGAGGATCTGCTGATTTCCGGTCCGGGCAAATACCCGGAATATAACTTCTACCGGATGGCGGGTATGGCAATCGACGGCAAAGATAAGGGCGAAGCAGAGAACGAAGCTAAGCCTATCGACGTCAAGAGCCTGTTACCGTAAGGAGAGGGCAATGGAATTCGCTTTTTATATCTGTGGCCTTATCGCCATCCTCGCAACCCTGCGGGTGATCACCCACACCAATCCGGTGCACGCGCTGCTGTACCTGATTATTTCGCTGTTAGCGATTGCTGGCGTGTTCTTCTCGCTGGGCGCGTACTTCGCCGGGGCGCTGGAAATCATCGTTTACGCCGGGGCCATCATGGTGCTGTTCGTCTTCGTGGTGATGATGCTTAACCTTGGCGGCAGCGAAATTGAGCAGGAGCGTAAGTGGCTGCAGCCGGGGATCTGGATCGGCCCGGCCATCCTTTCCGCGGTGCTGCTGGTGGTTATCGTTTATGCCATCCTCGGTCTTAACGATCAGGGAATTGAAGGCAACGCGATAAGCGCGAAAGAAGTCGGTATTGCGCTGTTTGGCCCGTACGTACTGGCGGTGGAGCTGGCCTCCATGCTGCTGCTGGCCGGTCTGGTTGTTGCTTTCCACATCGGCCGCGAAGAGCGAGTCGGTGAGGTGCTGAGCAACCGCCAGAACGATAGCGATAAAAGAAAAACGGAGGAGCACGCATGATCCCCTTAACACATGGACTGATCCTCGCCGCGATCCTGTTTGTTCTCGGTCTGACGGGTCTGGTGATTCGCCGCAATCTGCTGTTTATGCTGATTAGCCTGGAGATCATGATCAACGCCGCGGCGTTGGCCTTCGTGGTTGCCGGAAGCTACTGGGGTCAGGCCGATGGTCAGATAATGTATATTCTCGCTATCAGCCTTGCGGCTGCGGAAGCGAGTATCGGTCTGGCGCTGCTGCTGCAGCTCCATCGTCGCCGCCAGAACCTGAACATCGATTCAGTAAGTGAGTTGCGTGGATGAACATGCTTTCCTTAACCATTCTTTTGCCATTGATTGGCTTTGTGCTGCTGGCCTTTTCCCGCGGGCGCTGGTCGGAAAATCTCTCCGCCACCGTGGGAATGGGATCGGTAGGCCTGGCCGCGCTGGTCACGGCCTTCGTCGGGATGGACTTCTTTGCTAACGGCAGGCAGGCGATCGGCGTTCCGCTGTGGACGTGGATGTCGGTGGGCGATTTCAACATCGGTTTTAACCTGGTACTGGATGGTCTCTCCCTGACCATGCTTTCCGTGGTCACCGGCGTTGGTTTCCTGATCCACATGTTCGCTTCCTGGTACATGCGCGGGGAAGAGGGCTACTCCCGCTTCTTCGCCTACACCAACCTGTTTATTGCCAGCATGGTGGTTCTGGTACTCGCCGATAACCTGCTGCTGATGTACCTCGGCTGGGAAGGCGTGGGCCTGTGCTCCTATCTGCTGATCGGTTTCTACTATACCGATCCGAAGAACGGCGCTGCGGCCATGAAAGCGTTTGTGGTGACCCGCGTGGGCGACGTGTTCCTCGCCTTCGCGCTGTTCATTCTCTACAACGAGCTGGGTACCCTGAACTTCCGCGAAATGGTTGAGCTGGCTCCCGCGCACTTCGAAGCCGGCAACAATATGCTGACGTGGGCGACGCTGATGCTGCTGGGCGGCGCGGTGGGTAAATCTGCCCAGCTGCCGCTACAGACCTGGCTTGCGGACGCGATGGCCGGCCCGACGCCGGTCTCCGCGCTGATCCACGCCGCGACGATGGTCACCGCGGGCGTCTACCTGATCGCCCGTACCCACGGCCTGTTCCTGATGACGCCGGAAATTCTGCATCTGGTGGGTATCGTTGGTGCGGTGACGCTGGTGCTGGCAGGTTTCGCCGCGCTGGTGCAGACCGATATCAAACGCGTGCTGGCCTACTCGACGATGAGTCAGATTGGCTACATGTTCCTGGCGCTGGGCGTTCAGGCATGGGACGCGGCGATTTTCCATCTGATGACCCACGCGTTCTTTAAAGCGCTGCTGTTCCTGTCGTCTGGTTCGGTGATCCTCGCCTGCCATCACGAGCAGAACATCTTCAAAATGGGCGGTCTGCGTAAATCGATTCCTCTGGTGTACGTCTGCTTCCTGGTGGGGGGCGCGGCGCTGTCCGCACTGCCGCTCATCACCGCAGGCTTCTTCAGTAAGGATGAGATCCTCGCCGGCGCGATGGCTAACGGTCATATCAACCTGATGGTTGCCGGTCTGGTCGGCGCGTTTATGACCTCGCTGTACACCTTCCGCATGATCTTCATCGTGTTCCACGGCAAAGAGCAGATTCACGCTCACGCGGGTAAGGGGATTACCCATCACCTGCCGCTGATTGTTCTGTTGATTCTGTCGACCTTCGTTGGCGCGCTGATTGTTCCGCCGCTGCAGGGCGTGCTGCCGCAGACCACCGAGCTTGAGCACGGCCGCGTGATGACGCTGGAAATCGTCTCCGGGATTGTGGCTATCGCCGGTATCCTGATCGCCGCATGGCTGTGGCTGGGTAAACGCACGCTGGTGACCTCCATTGCCAATAGCGCGCCTGGCCGCCTGCTCGGCACCTGGTGGTACAACGCCTGGGGATTCGACTGGTTGTACGACAAAGTGTTCGTGAAACCGTTCCTCGGCGTGGCGTGGCTGCTGAAAAGCGATCCGCTGAATTCAATGATGAACATTCCGGCTATCCTCTCCCGCTTTGCAGGTAAAGGCCTGCTGCTAAGCGAGAACGGTTATTTACGCTGGTATGTCGCGTCAATGAGCATCGGTGCGGTTGTCGTGCTGGCGCTGCTGATGGTATTGCGTTGAGTTTGTTGGCCGGGTGAGCGATTGCCGGATGGCGCTGCGCTTATCCGGCCGACAAACCCTAAAAGAATTTTAGAATTCGTTGAAAATCTGTTCCTGAGGTACAGGCGTCATCGGCGAAGTCAGACCGGAGACCGCCAGCGCAGAGCAACCGCAGCGTATAAAGTACGTGAGGATTGCGAGCGCTGCCGGAATTCGGGCTGGCGAGCGAGATAGCCTGAGCAGGAGTAAATATAAGGGACATACTCAGTTATGTTATTACCCTGGTTAATACTAATCCCCTTTATCGGTGGGTTTCTGTGCTGGCAGACTGAACGCTTTGGCGTGAAGATGCCGCGCTGGATTGCGCTGATTACCATGGGACTGACGCTGGTTCTCTCGCTGCAGCTGTGGCTGCAGGGCGGCTATTCTCTGACACAGGCCGCGGGTATCCCCCAGTGGCAGTCTGAATTTGTCATGCCGTGGATCCCTCGCTTCGGTATTAGCATTCATCTGGCTATCGACGGTCTGTCGCTGCTGATGGTGGTGCTGACCGGCCTGCTCGGCGTACTGGCGGTACTCTGTTCATGGCGCGAGATCGAAAAGTATCAGGGCTTCTTCCACCTCAACCTGATGTGGATCCTGGGCGGCGTTATCGGCGTGTTCCTCGCCATCGACATGTTCCTGTTCTTCTTCTTCTGGGAAATGATGCTGGTGCCGATGTACTTCCTGATCGCGCTGTGGGGCCATAAGGCTTCCGACGGGAAAACGCGTATCACGGCGGCTACCAAGTTCTTCATCTATACCCAGGCGAGCGGGCTGGTGATGCTGATTGCCATCCTCGCGCTGGCGTTTGTTCACTTCAACGCCACCGGCGTGTGGACCTTCAACTATGAAGATCTGCTGAAGACGCCGATGTCCCACGGCGTGGAATATGCGCTGATGCTGGGCTTCTTCATCGCCTTCGCGGTGAAAATGCCGGTTGTACCGCTGCACGGCTGGCTGCCGGACGCGCACTCCCAGGCGCCGACCGCCGGTTCCGTTGACCTCGCGGGGATCCTGCTGAAAACCGCGGCCTACGGCCTGCTGCGTTTTGCGCTGCCGCTGTTCCCGAACGCCTCCGCCGAATTTGCGCCAATCGCTATGTGGCTGGGTATCATCGGTATCTTCTACGGCGCATGGATGGCCTTCTGCCAGTACGATATCAAACGCCTGATTGCCTACACCTCCGTTTCCCATATGGGCTTCGTGCTGATTGCTATCTACACCGGCAGCCAGCTGGCCTATCAGGGGGCGGTGATTCAGATGATTGCGCACGGTCTCTCCGCTGCCGGTCTGTTTATCCTTTGCGGCCAGCTGTATGAGCGCCTGCACACTCGTGACATGCGTCAGATGGGCGGCCTGTGGAACAAAATTAAATGGCTGCCGGCGCTGTCGATGTTCTTCGCCGTGGCGACCCTCGGGATGCCGGGCACCGGTAACTTTGTCGGCGAGTTCATGATCCTGTTCGGCAGCTATAAAGTGGTGCCGGTGATTACCGTGATCTCCACCTTTGGTCTGGTGTTCGCTTCCGTCTACTCGCTGGCGATGCTGCATCGTGCCTACTTCGGTAAAGCGAAGAGCGAGATTGCGGCGAAAGAGCTGCCGGGAATGTCGCTGCGCGAGCTGTCGATTATTCTGCTGCTGGTGGTTCTGCTGGTGCTGCTGGGCTTCTTCCCGCAGCCGATTCTGGACACCTCACATGCTGCGATGAGCAACATTCAGCAGTGGTTTGTTAATTCTGTTTCTACTACAAGGCCGTAATTCGCCATGACAATAACTCCACAACAACTGATCGCACTGCTACCGCTGCTGATCGTCGGCTTGACGGTGGTGGTTGTGATGCTCTCCATTGCGTGGCGACGCAATCATTTCCTTAATGCCACGCTGTCGGTTCTCGGGCTTAACGCCGCGCTGATATCGCTTTGGTTTGTCGGCCAGAACGGCGCGATGGACGTCACGCCGCTGATCCGCGTTGACGGCTACTCCATGCTCTACACCGGGCTGGTGCTGCTGGCGAGCCTGGCGACCTGTACTTTTGCCTATCCGTGGCTTGAGGGTTACAAGGACAATAAAGAAGAGTTCTACCTGCTGGTGTTAATCGCCGCGCTGGGTGGCATTCTGCTGGCGGGCGCCAACCATCTGGCGGCGCTGTTCCTCGGTATCGAATTGATCTCGCTGCCGCTGTTCGGCCTCATCGGCTACGCTTTCCGCCAGAAACGCTCTCTGGAAGCCAGTATCAAATACACCATCCTCTCGGCCGCAGCCTCTTCTTTCCTGCTGTTCGGTATGGCGCTGGTGTACGCGAACTCCGGCAATCTCTCTTTCCTGGCCCTCGGCAAGAGCCTGGCGGATAACACCCTGCATGAGCCGCTGCTGCTGGCGGGTCTGGGTCTGATGATTGTCGGTCTGGGCTTTAAGCTGTCGCTGGTGCCGTTCCACCTGTGGACGCCGGACGTTTATCAGGGTGCGCCGGCGCCGGTATCAACCTTCCTGGCCACCGCCAGCAAGATTGCTATCTTCGGCGTGGTGATGCGTCTGTTCCTGTATATGCCGGTAGGCAATAGCGAAGCGGTGCGCATCGTGCTGGGCCTGATAGCCTTTGCATCCATTATCTTCGGTAACCTGATGGCGCTGAGCCAGACCAACATCAAGCGCCTGCTCGGCTACTCCTCGATCTCGCATCTGGGCTATCTGCTGGTGGCGCTGATCGCCCTGCAGAGCGGCGAAATGTCGATGGAAGCGGTTGGCGTCTATCTGGCCGGCTACCTGTTCAGCAGCCTTGGCGCCTTCGGCGTGGTGAGCCTGATGTCCAGCCCGTACCGCGGCCCGGATGCCGACTCGCTGTACTCCTACCGCGGCCTGTTCTGGCACCGTCCGATTCTGTCGGCGGTGATGACGGTGATGATGCTGTCGCTGGCCGGTATTCCGATGACGCTGGGCTTCATCGGTAAGTTCTACGTGCTGGCGGTCGGCGTGCACGCGCACCTGTGGTGGCTGGTTGGTGCCGTGGTGGTGGGTTCGGCGATTGGTCTTTACTACTACCTGCGCGTAGCGGTGAGCCTGTATCTGAGCGCGCCGGAGAAACTGAACCGCGACGCGCCGTCTAACTGGCAGTACAGCGCCGGCGGTATCGTGGTACTGATCTCGGCCCTGCTGGTGCTGGTACTCGGCGTCTGGCCGCAGCCGCTGATTAGCATCGTGCAGCTGGCAACGCCGCTGATGTAAAGCGTCTGCGCCTGCAAAAAAACCGCCGGTTTACAATCGGCGGTTTTTTTATGCGCGTCGGTTAACCGGGCCAGCCCGATTGAGGCGCCTGCTTAGCCGATGGGATAGACCATAAAATCTTCCGCCAGCAGGGTCTGCGGGAAGATTTCCCGGCACTCCGCCAGCAGGCGCAGGCAGCCCTGCGGGTCGTAGCGCGAGCTGAAGTGGGTGGCGATAAAGGTGCCGACGTTGGCATCGCGCGCCAGCGCCGCCGCCTGCTGGCTGGAGGAGTGCCCGCGAGCGTTCGCCTTCTCGGCCATCGCCTGCTCCAGGGTGGTCTCATGGACCATGACGTCGACGCCGCGCGCCAGTTCCAGCGCCGCCGCACAGGGTGCGGTATCGCCGAAGATGGCCAGCTTTTTGCCCGGCGTTGTCGGGCCAAGATAGCGGCGGCCATCGACGAGCCGCCCGTCGGCAAGCTCGACGCTCAGCCCCTGTTTTAGCTGCTGAAACAGCGGCCCGGAGGGGACGCCGTCGGCGATAAGACGGGCCGCGTCAAGGGCACCGGGCTTATCGTGCTCCTCAATGCGATAGCCGTAGCACTCAACCGGATGGTTTAGCGGCCAGGCGGTAACCCGATATCCGGCTTCGTCAAAGATAAGGCCGGGGCCAACTTCGACAATATCCAGCGGATAATCGGTCCACGAGCCGCTGAGGCGCAGCGCCACTTCGACAAACTCCCGCAGGCCTTTTGGCCCGTATAGGGTCAGCGGCAGCGAGTTTCCCTGCATCGAGCGGCTGCACAGCAGGCCGGGGAGGCCGAACAGATGGTCGCCGTGGAGATGGGTTATAAAAATTTTATTCAGCTTGCCGGGGTGCAGGGCGGTATGCAGAAACTGATGCTGGGTGCCTTCTCCGCAGTCGAACAGCCATACCTCCGCCGCCGTTGGCTGTTGCAAATTCAGCACGATAGACGTCATATTACGCGTACGGGTCGGCACGCCAGCGGATGTCCCCAAAAAAGTTAATTCCATCGTCCTGTGTCCTTAGGGCGTGAGTCAAAAAACAGAGTATACCCGTCATCCCTCAGGTTGCGTGCGCGTTGGCTGAGCTTGCCGTCTTCATGCCGCCGGAATGATGCAGGGCTAATTTCAATGAAGGAATAATAGATGATGATATGGCAGGATCTCCACCATAGCGAGCTGACCGTCCCGCAGCTCTATGCGCTGCTCAAACTGCGCTGCGAAGTCTTTATCGTCGAACAAAACTGTCCCTACCAGGATGTTGACGGCGATGACCTGATCGGCGAAAACCGTCATCTTCTCGGCTGGCGCGGCGATGAGCTGGTGGCCTATGCGAGGATCCTGAAAAGCGAAGAGGATTTCGCGCCGGTGGTCATTGGCCGGGTTATCGTCAGCCCGACGGTGCGGGGTGAGAAGCTCGGCTATCAGCTAATGGAAAGTGCGCTCGCCAGCTGCGCCCGCCAATGGCCGCAGAAAGCTATCTACCTCGGCGCTCAGGCGCATTTACAGCGCTTCTACGCCAGCTTCGGCTTCCAGCCGGTGACCGAGGTTTACGACGAAGACGGGATTGCGCATATCGGCATGGCCCGCGAGGCCGCAGCGGACCCGCTCCTGCCGAGGTAGCCGCAGACTATCTATACTTCCTGAATGACCGACGGGCCGCCAAAGGCCACTCCCTCATCGTGGGTACTGCTATTTTTCGCCAGGACCCCGTATAATGTGGGGTTTTTAGTCTGTGGAGGTTTGCGTGCTGTCTGTTTCCGCTGCGCTGGAAAGCTTACGCGGCTGCCTGAGCGATGAGTTCCCCGCATCGTCCGGCACGCGAATTTTCGATGTCTCGTTTCCTCTCCACGATGCGTTTGATCCCCTGCTGTGGTGCGGGCGCCAGCCTCAGTGGCCGCAGTTTTACTGGCAGCAGCGCAGCGGCGACGAGGAGCTTGCTGCGCTAGGTGCGGTGAAAACGTTCTCTTCGCTGGCCGAAGCGCAGCGTTTTTTACAGCATCAGCAGCATCAGGATCTGCGTATTTGCGGTCTGAATGCCTTCAGTCCGCAGGTCGGAGCGCTGGTGCTGCCGAGGCTGGAGTGGCGTCGGGTAGGGGGAACGGCGTCGTTGCGGCTGGTGCTGTGCAGCGCGACGTCGCTACGCGAAGATGCCCGGGCGGCGCGCGAGTTTCTGCGGACATTAACGGCGGAGCAGGCGCAGCCTGCGGCGATACCGGCCGTACTCAGCGAGCAGCACGTCCCGGAATACCCGCGCTGGCGTGAGCTTATCCTGCAGGCTACCCGGGCCATTGCGGCCGCAGAGATGGAAAAAGTCGTCCTGGCACGCGCCACGGACCTGCGGTTTGCCGCTCCCTTAGATGCCTGGTCGATTATGGCCGCCAGCCGCCGCAGTAACTTTAACTGCTTTCATTTCCTGATGGCCTTTAACCCTCAGCAGGCGTTTTTCGGCTCAACGCCGGAGCGGCTGTGGCGTCGGCGCGGAACGCTGCTGCGTACCGAGGCGCTGGCGGGTACCGTCGCCGGCCATGCTGACGATCGCCAGGCGCGGGCGCTGGCCGACTGGTTAATGCAGGATGATAAAAACCAGCGGGAAAACATGCTGGTGGTGGAGGATATTTGCCAGCGAATGCAGGGCGAAGCGCAGATGCTGGAGGTGCTGCCGCCGCAGGTGGTGCGCCTGCGCAAGGTGCAGCATCTGCGGCGCTGCATCTGGACTGAGCTGAATTCATCCGATGACGCCCGCTGCCTGCGCCAGCTGCAGCCTACGGCGGCGGTCGCCGGGCTGCCGCGGCGGGCGGCGCTGGACTTTATCAGCAAAAATGAACCCTTTACCCGCGAATGGTACGCCGGTTCCGCCGGCTATCTGTCGCTGGCGCAAAGCGAATTCTGCGTGGCGCTGCGCTCGGCGAAGGTGGAAAACGACATCCTCAGGCTGTATGCCGGCGCCGGTATCGTCAGCGGTTCCGAGCCTGAACAAGAGTGGCAGGAAATTGAAAATAAAGCCGCGGGGCTGCGTTCGTTGCTGCTGAGAAAAATGTAGATAAACGACGCATATCAATACTCCATCACTTTGTATTACCTATACTTAGCCTCAATATTTGATATCGGACAATTTCATGTCAGTAAGCGCATTTAACCGACGCTGGGCGGCGGTGATCCTTGAAGCATTAACCCGCCACGGCGTGCAGCATATTTGCATTGCGCCGGGGTCGCGCTCGACGCCTTTAACGCTGGCAGCTGCGGAAAACCGCGCATTGATTCCCCATACTCATTTTGACGAACGCGGGCTCGGCCACCTGGCGCTGGGGCTGGCGAAGGCCAGCAGGCAGCCGGTGGCGGTCATTGTCACCTCCGGTACCGCCACGGCCAATCTCTATCCGGCATTGATTGAGGCCGGGCTGACCGGCGAGAAGCTGATTCTGCTCACCGCCGACCGGCCGCCGGAGCTGATCGACTGCGGCGCTAACCAGGCGATCCGCCAGCCGGGCATGTTCGCATCGCATCCGTCCGAAACCCTCTCTTTGCCGCGTCCGTCGCAGGATATTCCCGCGCGCTGGCTGGTTTCAACCATCGACCAGGCGCTGGGTGCGCTGCATTCCGGCGGCGTACACATTAACTGTCCGTTCGCCGAGCCGCTGTATGGCGATATGGACGATACCGGCGTGAGCTGGCAGCAGCAGCTTGGGGACTGGTGGCAGAGCGATACGCCCTGGCTGCGTCAGTCGCTGCATCTTGCAAGCGAAAAGCAGCGCGACTGGTTTTTCTGGCGACAAAAGCGCGGCGTCGTTATTGCCGGGCGCATGAGCGCCGCCGAAGGCGTACAGGCCGCCGCGTGGGCGAAAATGCTCGGCTGGCCGCTGATTGGCGACGTGCTTTCGCAAACCGGGCAACCGCTGCCCTGCGCCGATTTATGGTTGGGCAACGGGAAAGCGGTCAGCGAGCTGGAGCAGGCGCAAATCGTTATCCAGCTGGGCAGCAGCCTGACCGGAAAACGCCTCCTGCAGTGGCAGGCGAGCTGCGAGCCGGAGGAGTACTGGCTGGTCGATAATTTACCCGGGCGTTTAGATCCGGCCCAGCACCGCGGCCGCCGTCTGGTCTGCCCGGTGGGGGAGTGGCTTGAACTGCATCCGGCGGAAAAACGCCAGCCCTGGGCAACGACGCTGCCGGTTCTCGCGCAGCAGGCCTGGCAGGCGACGGTGGAAAGCAGCGAGCGCTTCGGCGAGGCCCAGCTGGCCCACCGTATTCATCGCTATCTGCCGGAGCAGGGGCAGCTGTTTGTGGGCAATAGCCTGGTGGTGCGCTTAATTGATGCGCTATCGCAGCTGCCGGCAGGCTATCCGGTCTACAGCAACCGCGGCGCCAGCGGTATTGACGGCCTGCTGGCAACCGCCGCCGGCGTACAGCGGGCCAGCGCTCGCCCTCTGCTGGCTATCGTTGGCGATCTTTCCGCGCTCTACGATCTTAATTCGCTGGCGCTGCTGCGCCATGCCTCGGCTCCGCTGGTGCTGATTGTCGTCAACAATAACGGCGGCCAGATCTTCTCTCTGCTGCCGACGCCGCAGGACGAAAGGCGCCAGTTTTATTTAATGCCGCAGGACGTCAACTTCGGGCATGCTGCGGCGATGTTCGATCTCAACTACAGCCGCCCGGGCAGCTGGAACGAGCTGGAGACGGCGCTGTCCGACGCGTGGCGCATCCCTGGCGCGACCGTGATTGAGCTGGTGGTGAACGAAACCGATGGCACCCATACTTTGCAGCAGCTGCTGGCGCAGGTGAGTCATCTATGAGCCTGCACGCCGAGTGCGAACGCGGCCAGGCCAGTGAACCCTGGCTGATTTTTTTACACGGTTTTTCGGGCGACAGTCGTGAATGGCAGCCGGTCGGCGAAGCGTTTAGCGCCCGCTCGCGCCTGTATATCGACCTGCCGGGCCACGGCGGTTCCCGTGATATTCAGGTAGCTGATTTTGCCGATGTCTGCCGGCTGCTGCAGGAGACGCTGGATAGTTACAGCATCCTTAACTACTGGCTGATTGGCTACTCCCTCGGCGGCCGCATCGCGATGGCCTTTGCCAGCCAGCCGCGCGACGGGCTGTGCGGGCTGGTCGTGGAGGGCGGTCATCCGGGACTACGCGACGATAGCGATCGCCTGCTGCGTCGCCGGAGCGATGCGGCCTGGGCCGAACGCTTTCGCCGCGAACCGCTGCCCCAGGTCTTTGCTGACTGGTACCAGCAGCCGGTTTTCGCCTCGCTGGATGCGCAGCAGCGAGCGGCCTTAATCGCATTACGCAGCCGCAATCATGGCGAAAATCTTGCCGCCATGCTGGAGGCGACGTCGCTGGCGGTCCAGCCCGATCTGCGCCCGGCATTACGAGCCTGCCGCTTTCCTTTTCACTATCTTTGCGGCGCGCGCGATGAAAAATTCCGCGCGATAGCGGGCGATTTAGCCGCGACGATACACGTTATTCATCATGCCGGGCACAACGCGCATCGGGAAAATCCCGCGGCGGTAACCGCTTGCCTGGCACAGTTTTTAGCAAGTTAACTAAAGGACATTCTATGATCTCTCTTGATGAAGCCATGCTCTACGCCCCGGTTGAATGGCACGATTGTTCCGAAGGCTATACCGATATTCGTTACCAAAAATCGACGGATGGTATTGCTAAAATCACCATTAACCGCCCACAGGTGCGTAATGCATTCCGCCCGCTGACCGTAAAAGAGATGATTCAGGCGCTGGCGGATGCCCGCTATGACGACAACATCGGCGTCATTATCCTGACCGGCGAAGGGGATCTGGCGTTCTGCGCCGGCGGCGACCAGAAGGTGCGCGGCGACTACGGCGGCTATCAGGACGATTCCGGCGTGCATCACTTGAATGTGCTCGATTTCCAGCGTCAGATCCGCACCTGTCCGAAACCGATCGTCGCAATGGTCGCCGGCTACTCCATCGGCGGCGGCCACGTGCTGCATATGATGTGCGACCTGACGATCGCCGCGGAAAACGCCATCTTTGGTCAGACGGGTCCCAAAGTGGGCTCCTTCGACGGCGGCTGGGGCGCAGCCTATATGGCCCGCATCGTTGGTCAGAAAAAAGCGCGTGAAATTTGGTTCCTGTGCCGCCAGTACGATGCGCAGCAGGCGCTGGATATGGGGCTGGTCAACACCGTCGTCCCGCTGGCAGAGCTGGAAAAAGAGACCGTTCGCTGGTGTCGCGAAATGCTGCAAAACAGCCCAATGGCTCTGCGCTGCCTGAAAGCGGCGCTGAACGCCGACTGCGATGGTCAGGCGGGTCTGCAGGAGCTGGCGGGTAATGCCACCATGCTGTTCTACATGACCGAAGAAGGTCAGGAAGGGCGCAACGCATTTAATCAGAAGCGTCAGCCGGACTTCAGCAAATTTAAACGGAATCCGTAATGCGCCGGGCGCAGGTTTACCGCTGGCAGATACCGATGGACGCGGGCGTGGTGCTGCGCGAACGGCGGTTAAAAACCCGTGACGGGCTGTTTGTCCATCTCCAACACGGCGAGCGCGAAGGCTGGGGGGAAGTTTCTCCTCTGCCGGGATTTAGCGAAGAAACGTTGGAAGAGGCGCAGGCTGCGCTGCTGGCGTGGGCGACAGCCTGGCGTCAGGGGCAGGATCTCCCTTTTCCTGCGCAGCCCTGCGTGGCGTTCGGGGTCAGCTGCGCGCTGGCTGAGCTGAAGAACGAACTGCCGCAGGCGGCAGATTATCGCGCCGCGCCGCTGTGCTCCGGGGATCCGGATGAACTGTTTGCCAGGCTCGCAGCGATGCCGGGCGAGAAGGTCGCCAAGGTCAAAGTGGGCCTGTATGAGGCGGTACGCGACGGGATGGTCGTAAATCTGCTGCTGGAGGCGATCCCTGAGCTGCGGCTGCGTCTGGACGCCAACCGGGCGTGGACGCCGCTCAAAGCGCAGCAGTTCGCCAAATATGTGCAGCCGCAGTATCGGGATCGCATCGCTTTCCTCGAAGAACCGTGCAAAACCCGCGATGATTCCCGCACTTTTGCGAAACAAACCGGTATTACCATTGCCTGGGATGAGAGCCTGCGCGAAGCCGATTTTTGCTTTCAGGCCGAGGAGGGGGTAGGGGCGGTGGTGATTAAGCCAACCCTTACCGGTAGCCTGCAAAAAGTGCAGGAACAGGTTGCCGCCGCCCACGCTCTTGGGCTGACGGCGGTCATCAGCTCCTCGATTGAATCGAGTCTCGGGCTGACGCAGCTGGCGCGTATTGCGGCCTGGCTAACGCCGCAGACCATTCCGGGCCTTGATACGCTGACGCTGATGCAGACTCAGCTGGTGCGCCCGTGGCCTGCAAGCGCGCTGCCGTGCCTGTCAACGGATGCGCTGGAGCCGCTGCTGTGATCTTTCGCGACTGGCCGTGGCGCCACTGGCGTCAGCGGCGGGGGGACGCGTTCGCTCTGCGGCTGAACGACGATAGCCTGACCTGGCAGCAGCTGTGCGAGCGGGTCGATGCGCTGACGGCGGGGTTCGTGGCTCAGGGCGTAGGTGAAGGCGATGGCGTTATTCTGCGGGCCTACAATCAGCCGGCGGCGCTGCTGGCGTGGCTGGCGCTGCTGCAGTGCGGCGCCAGGGTGCTGCCGCTTAATCCGCAGCTGCCGTCGGCCATGCTGACGCAGCTGTTACCGTCCCTCGATGTCCATCATCTGCTGGCGCTTAGCGGCGACGATCTCGCCCTCGGCTATCCGCGGCTGGTTATGCAGGCTGTCGCCGGCGACCGCAGGCTGGCCTGGAGTGAAGATCGTCTGGCTTCGATGACGCTGACCTCCGGTTCTACCGGGCTGCCGAAGGCCGCGGTGCATACTTTCCGCGCTCATCTTGCCAGCGCCCAGGGAGTGCTGGCGATGATCCCGCTGGCGGCGGACGACGACTGGCTGCTTTCCCTGCCGCTGTTTCACGTTTCGGGGCAGGGTATTCTCTGGCGCTGGCTGCTGGCCGGATCGCGTCTGACGGTGCGGGAAAAGCGGCCGTTAGAACAGGCTCTTCAGGGCTGCAGCCACGCGTCGCTGGTGCCAACGCAGCTGTGGCGGCTGCTCAATGGCGATGCGCAGGTATCGCTGAAGGCCGTTCTTCTGGGCGGGGCGGCAATTCCCGTCGAACTCACCGAGCAGGCCCGGGCTAAAGGCATCCGCAGCTGGTGCGGGTATGGCCTGACCGAATTTGCCTCGACGGTGTGCGCCAAAGAGGCCGATGGCGAGGCGGATGTCGGGCAACCTTTGCCCCGGAGGGAGCTGAAAATTATCGACGGCGAGGTTTGGCTGCGCGGAGACAGCATGGCGGCAGGCTACTGGCGCGATGGAGAACTGGTGCCGCTGGTTAACGAGCAGGGCTGGTTTGCAACGCGCGATCGCGGCGAGCTGCGTAACGGTAAGCTGGTGATTGTCGGGCGTCTGGATAATCTCTTTTTCAGCGGCGGTGAGGGGATACAGCCGGAAGAAGTTGAACGGGTGATTATGGCTCATCCGCAGATCCGCCAGGCGTTCATCGTGCCATTGGATGATGCCGAGTTTGGCCAGCGTCCGGTGGCGGTGGTAGAAGGCGACGCGGGCTGCGATATGGCGGAGTTAGCGGCCTGGGTAGAGGATAAGCTGGCGCGCTTTCAGCAGCCGGTACGTTGGCTGGCGCTGCCCGAAACGCTGAAAACCGGCGGCATAAAGATCTCGCGTCGGGCGTTACGCGAGTGGGTCAACGCGCATCGGGAAGATTGCGCTTAGAGCGGCGGATAACTATCGCCAGTGAACCTTTGAATCATCTTTTGATGAAGAGATTGAATACGTTTTTATGATTGCAGTGATGCCGCTCATACTCATCAGGGCGAACTTTCATCGGCAAAATTCGCGGTAGCGCATTGCTCGGGCTAAGTTATTCTCAGCCCGGCGGCGCGGAATCTGCTTTCTGGCTGTGGGTTAAAAATCAGAGCAGTCCTTTCAGCGATAACGTCTTTCGCGTGGCGACGTTCAGATCGTAGCGCGGCAAATCCTCGACGCTGACCCATGCATAATCCTGAAACTCTTCGTTAATGGTGACTTCTCGGTTGGCGCTGACGCAATCAAAAATCAGGTAGATCATATAGATCTCCTCCTGCCGGCCATCGCTGTAGGTTTTGACCCGCACGTCGTCGCTGAAGGTCCAGGGCGTAATGCTCGTCAGCCGCAGCGCCTCACCCAGCTCTTCGCGAATTTCGCGTCTCAGGGCCTCCTCAATGCGCTCGCCAGGCTCCACTCCGCCGCCGGAAAGCGCCCACTGGCCGGGAAAAACGCCGCGATCGTCGGCCATCCTGCAGAGCAGATAGCGCCCCTCATTTTGAATCAGCGGGCAGACAATAGTCCTTTGGCGCATGGTTATCTCCTTTGGGTGAACGGTTAGCAAAGCATCTGGCTGCCAGTTTGCGAGCCGCCTCGGTAAACCGCAAGCGAAAACGCGCGCCCGGCGTTGGCGGTGGTAGGGTGGGGGGAAATGACGGACAGGAGGTCAGCATGAGCCGGGCGACAGCGCACTTCCCGCACGATGCCGTGTTTAAGAGCCTGCTGTCGGACCGGGCGACGGCGGCGGATTTTTTACTGATTCATCTGCCGGAAAATTTACGCGAGCTGTGCGACCTGCAGACCCTGCATCTGGAGTCCGGCAGCTTTATTGACGACGATTTACGGGCAAGCCACTCGGATATTCTCTATTCCGTGCAGACCCGGACTGGCGAAGGGTATATCTATCTGCTGATTGAGCATCAAAGCTCTGCGGATCGGCATATGGCTTTTCGTTTAATGCGCTACGCCGTGGCGGCGATGCAGCGTCATCTCGATAAAGGCCTGCAGCAGCTGCCGCTGGTGATCCCGCTGCTTTTCTATCACGGTAAGGCGAGCCCCTGGCCGCACTCGATGCGCTGGCTGGACGGATTTTCACAGCCAGAGATAGCCGAAAAGCTCTATAGTCAGCCCTTCCCGCTGGTGGATGTGACGACTATCCCGGATAGCGAGCTCCTGCAGCATCGACGCGTGGCCATGCTGGAACTGCTGCAAAAACATATTCGACAGCGGGATCTGATGGAGCTTCAGGCACAGGTAGTCAGCTTATTAGCGCTGGGATACACTAGCGAAAGACAGCTGCAGACGCTGTTGCACTATATACTCCAGGCGGGGAGTACCGCCGATCCCGTGGCATTTCTGCGTCAGCTGGCGCAAAGCGTGCCGCTACAGCCGCATAAGGAGGCGCTCATGAATATTGCTCAGTTCCTGGAAGACCGCGGTCGTCAGGAAGGAATGCAGCAGGGAAGGCAGCAAGGGCTTGAAGCAGGGCTGGAGGCAGGAATAGAAAAAGGCCGACAGGAAGGTGAACAAAAGGCCGCCGAGCGTATTGCGCTGGCGATGATCGACAGCGGACTTGAATTGCCTCTGGTCGCCGAGCTGACCGGCCTGTCCCTGCAGTGCCTGGCGCAGCTTAAGCACTAGCGCATAATTCTCACAACGCGGCGGCCGGATGGCTGCCGCTTTTTTTACGCCGCTATTTTTTGCCGATGTCCGACGATGCGCCACGACGGCGCGCAGAGCGCCTCTTTTTACCAGACATCTTCCCCTCGCCAGCGCTGATGGCGGCGCAGTGACCGGGCAAATCCTGCGTTCCGGTAGCAACTGCTTACAATCACAACAATAAAGGTCGTTTTAGAACATTGATTCCGCAGCATTCGGCAGTACAATTCTGCGGTTTTTGGGACTTCTTTGATTCTTGATTTCTGGATAGAGTAAAAAATGAAAAAATGCATATTAATCGGCCTTGCCGGCATGGCGTTCGTCTCCACGGCGGCAAACGCTATCAGCGTCACCGGGCAGGCGGGTGAGCACTACACCAACCTTGGCGTTGGTTTTGGTACCGAATCAACCGGACTGGCGGTAACCGGCAACTGGATGCACAGCGATAACGACGGCGACGCGGCAGGTTTAGGGCTAGGTTTAAACATTCCGCTGGGGCCATTTCTGGCAACGGTAGGCGGCAAAGGCGTATATACCAATCCGAAAAGCAGTGATGAAGGGTATGCGGCAGCGGTAGGCGGCGGCCTGCAGTGGAAAATTGGCAGCAGCTTCCGCCTGTTTGGCGAGTACTACTATTCTCCGGACTCCCTCTCCAGCGGCATCCAGAGCTATCAGGAAGCCAATGCCGGCGCGAGCTGGACGGTCATGCGCCCTCTGAGCATTGAGGCCGGCTATCGCTATCTGAACCTGGAAGGTAAAGACGGTAACAAAGATAATACCATTGCTGACGGCCCGTACGTCGGCGTCAGCGCCAGCTTCTGATCCCCAGGCGCGGTATCATGCCGCGCCGATTTCCTGTCTACCCAGCCAGCGCCTTTGCGTTATAGTATTTCCACTTATCAGGCTGGAGTTCACAATGTTAAACGTGGAAATGCTGTCCACCGGCGACGAAGTGCTGCATGGGCAAATCGTTGATACCAATGCCGCGTGGCTGGCGGATTTCTTTTTTAATCAGGGATTACCTTTAACGCGTCGCAACACCGTCGGTGACGATCTTGATTCTCTGATCGCAATTTTACGCGAGCGCAGCGAGCATGCGGACGTACTGATTGTCAACGGCGGGCTAGGGCCGACCAGCGACGATCTCAGCGCGCTGGCTGCGGCAACCGCTAAAGGCGAATCGTTAATTCTGCACGCCGGATGGCTGGAGACGATGACGCGTTTCTTTGCCGAACGCGGACGGCCGATGGCGGAAAGCAACCGCAAGCAGGCGGAAATCCCCGCCAGCGCGGAGATGATCAACAACCCGGTGGGCACGGCCTGCGGTTTTGCCGTTCAGCTCAATCGCTGTCTGATGTTTTTTACCCCCGGCGTGCCGTCGGAATTTAAGGTGATGGTTGAGCAGGAGATTTTACCGCGCCTGCGCGAACGCTTCCCGCTGTCTGCGCCGCCGCTGTGCCTGCGCCTGACCACTTTTGGTCGTTCAGAAAGCGACCTGGCGCAAAGCCTCAATCCGCTGCCGCTGCCGCCTGGCGTGGTGATGGGCTATCGTTCTTCGATGCCGATTATTGAGCTCAAACTCACCGGGCCTGCTGAACAGCGCGACGCGATGCTGGCGCTATGGCCAGAAGTGCAAAAAGTGGCCGGCGAGAACCTGATTTTTGAAGGCACCGAAGGGCTGCCTGCGCAGATTGCGCGCCGCTTGCAGGAGCGGCAGCTGAGCCTGACCCTCAGCGAGCAGTTTACCAGCGGCCTGCTGTCGCTCCAGCTCTCCCGCGCCAATGCTCCGCTGCTGGCAAGCGAAGTGGTTCCCGCCCAGGAGGAGACGCTGGCGCAGTCGGCCCGCTGGACGTCAGAGCGGCGGGTGAAGCATTTTGCCGGCCTTGCGCTGGCGGTCTGCGGCCAGGAGGCCGACTATCTGAACTTCGTGCTCTCTACCCCGGAAGGCACCCACGCGCTGCGGGTTAAGCTAAGCGTCACCCGCTACAGCCTGCAGGTCCGCCAGGAGGTTTGCGCGATGATGGCCCTGAATATGCTGCGCCGCTGGCTGAATGGCCAGCCGGTGGCCGGCGATCACGGCTGGATTAACGTTGTCGAAACGCTTTCGATTTAAGTCATAAATAGCGCCGGGAGCCTCTTCCGGCGCGTTGTCAGTCCAGCCCGTTGTACTTATTTTTAAATATTCTGTGCGCTATCCCTCATTTATATTCTTCGGAATGTCCACCTTGCTGGAATAACGCCGTGATTTGAGGCCGCTCACAATTTTCCCCCCTGACAATCGCAACACTGATTCCAGTATTCAGGATTGGAGTCCAGTATGTTGGAATCAAGCAAGGTCCCGGCGCTGACCCGCGCCATCGATATTCTCAATTTAATCGCCCGCATTGGCCCCTGCGGCGCGGCGACGATTATTGACGAACTCGGTATTCCTAAAAGTACCACCTATCTGCTGCTGGGTGAGCTGAGAAAACAGCGCTTCCTCAGTATGGATAATCAGGATAACTACTGCCTGTGGACCAAGCTGGTGGAGCTGGCCGGCCATGCCGTGAGCAAAATGGATCTGCGTGAGCTGGCCCGTCCCCGTCTGACTCAGCTAATGGACGAATGCGGGCTGCTTTGTCATCTGGGCATTATCGATCAGGGTAACGCCTACTACATCCTGAAAGTCGAATCTCCCGCCACGATCAGCGTCCGCTCACACGAGGGAAAAAGCCTCTCGCTTTATCGCTCCGGCATTGGCAAATGCCTGCTGGCCTGGCAGCCCGCGCATATACAGCACGCCATCATCAGCGAACTGCGGTGGGAGCGGTCTACGCCGACCACCATTACCACTGCCCAGCGCCTTTACGATGAGCTGGAACACATTCGCGCCAGAGGCTGGAGCTTTGATAACGGCGAGGATTACCTCGACGTCCGCTGCGTGGCCGCGCCGGTCTTTAACGCCAATAACGATCTGACCGCCGCGATCTCGGTGGTGGGGACGCGTTTGCAAATCAATGAAGATAATCGTGATTACCTTGCCGGTAAGGCGATTGCCTGCGCCAAAGATATTTCCCGTTTGCTGGGGTGGAAGAGCCCTTTCGAACAACGAGCCTCATAACAAGGAGAACATCATGACCCTACCGAAAATTAAACACATCCGCGCGTGGTTTATCGGCGGCGCTACCGCAGAAAAAGGCGCTGGCGGCGGCGACTATCACGATCAGGGAGCGAACCACTGGATTGACGATCACATCGCGACGCCGATGAGCAAATACACCGAGTATGAACAATCCCGTCAGTCGTTCGGCATTAACGTGCTGGGAACGCTGATTGTTGAGGTGGAGGCCGACAACGGGCAGACCGGCTTCGCGGTGTCGACAGCGGGAGAGATGGGCTGCTTTATCGTCGAAAAACACCTTAGCCGCTTTGTCGAAGGGAAATGCGTCAGCGATATTAAACTGATCCACGATCAGATGCTCAATGCCACCCTGTACTACTCAGGCTCCGGCGGCCTGGTGCTGAATACGATTTCCTGTATCGATCTGGCGCTGTGGGATCTGTTCGGCAAAGTGGTTGGCCTGCCGGTTTACAAGCTGTTGGGCGGCGCGGTACGCGATGAAATCCGGTTCTATGCCACCGGGGCGCGTCCGGATCTGGCGCAGGAAATGGGTTTTATCGGCGGCAAAATGCCGACGCACTGGGGGCCGCACGACGGCGATGCCGGGATCCGCAAAGACGCCGCTATGGTTGCAGAATATCGCGAGAAATGCGGCCCGGACTTCTGGCTGATGCTGGATTGCTGGATGAGCCAGGACGTCAACTACGCCACTAAGCTGGCCCACGCCTGTGCGCCCTATAACCTCAAGTGGATTGAAGAGTGCCTGCCGCCGCAGCAGTACGAAGGCTATCGCGAACTCAAGCGCAATGCGCCTGCCGGGATGATGGTCACCAGCGGCGAGCACCACGGCACGCTGCAATCTTTTCGTACGCTATCGGAAACCGGCATCGATATTATGCAACCCGACGTCGGCTGGTGCGGCGGGTTGACCACCCTGGTCGAGATCGCGGCGATCGCGAAGGCGCGCGGTCAGCTGGTGGTGCCGCACGGCTCGTCGGTCTATTCGCACCATGCGGTTATTACCTTCACCAACACCCCATTTAGCGAGTTCCTGATGACCAGCCCGGATTGCGCCACGCTGCGCCCTCAGTTTGACCCGATCCTGTTGGGCGAGCCGGTGCCGCAGAACGGACGGATCCATAAATCCGTGCTGGATAAACCGGGATTTGGCGTTGAATTGAATCGCGACTGTAATCTCAAACGCCCTTATAGCCACTGATCTCGTCGTGCCGCGCAGCGCCGCTGTGCGGCCAATTCCTGAGGATATTGCGATGAGTAATAATTTGCTGGAGAGCGTGGTTAAGAAAAACCGCGCCCGTTTGATCCCCTTTATGCTGGCGCTGTACGTGCTGGCGTTTCTTGATCGTTCGAATATTGGTTTTGCCAAAGAGACCTACCAGCTTGATACCGGGCTGAGCAACGAGGCCTACGCGCTTGGCGCCGGGATATTTTTTGTGGTGTATGCCTTCCTTGGGGTGCCCGCGAATCTGCTGATGCGTAAATTTGGCGCGAGAAAATGGATTGGCTGCACCACTTTACTGTGGGGCGTGCTTTCTGCGGCAATGGCATGGGCGGATAGCGAAACAAAATTCCTGCTGGTACGGACGTTGCTCGGTGCCGCCGAAGCGGGCTTTTTCCCGGGAATGATCTACCTGACTTCCCAATGGTTCCCCCAACAGAACCGCGCCAGCATTATGGGACTGTTCTATATGGGCGCGCCGCTGGCGCTGACGCTCGGTTCGCCGTTATCCGGCGCGCTGCTGGAAATGCACGGCTTTATGGGGCATCCCGGCTGGTTCTGGATGTTTGTGATTGAAGGGCTGTTGGCCGTCTGCGCGGGCTTTTTCACCTTCTTCTGGCTCGACGATACGCCGCAAAATGCGCGTTTTCTGACCGCTGCCGAAAAGCAGGCGCTGATTAGCCAGCTGGCGAGCGAAGAGGAGAAAAAGGTGACTTCGCGGCTCTCCGATGCGTTGCGCAACGGGCGCGTCTGGCAGCTGGCGATTATCTATCTGACGATTCAGGTTGCCGTGTATGGTCTGATCTTCTTCCTGCCGACCCAGGTTGCCGCGCTGCTGGGCACTAAAGTGGGATTTGTGGCCTCGGTGGTGACGGCGATTCCGTGGATTGCGGCTCTGCTGGGGACCTGGTTTATTCCGCGCTACTCCGATCGTACCGGCGAACGACGGAATATTGCGGCGCTGACCTTACTGGCGGCAGCGATTGGCATCGGCGTCTCCGGGCTGGTGCCACCGGTGCTGGCGATACTGGCGCTGTGCGTCGCGGCGGTCGGCGTGATCGCCGTCCAGCCGGTATTCTGGACGATGCCGACGCAATTACTGTCCGGTACCGCGCTGGCCGCAGGCATTGGCTTCGTCAACCTGTTCGGCGCAATCGGCGGCTTTCTGGCTCCGATCGTTCGCGTCCAGGCGGAAACGATTTTCGCCAGCCATTCCGCCGGCCTGCTGACGCTCTCCTGCGTGGCGATTGTGGGCGTCGTTATTATCTTTTCACTGAGCGTAACTCGCATGGTGCCGCAGTCCGGCAGCGTACCGCATTAATATAAGGAAGACTTATGAACGCTATTTTATCGAACCCGTTTAAAGCGGGATTATCCAGGGGAGAAACGCAGATTGGCCTGTGGTTGAGCTCAACCTCTTCCTACGTGGCCGAGATTGCCGCCACGGCAGGCTACGACTGGCTGCTGATTGATGGCGAGCATGCGCCAAATACCATTCAGGATCTTTACCATCAGCTGCAGGCCATTGCTCCCTATGCCAGCCAGCCGGTTATACGCCCGGTCGAGGGGAGCCGCAGCTTGATTAAGCAGGTGCTGGATATCGGCGCCCGGACGTTACTTATCCCAATGGTCGATACGGCCGGCCAGGCGCGGGATATTGTCGCGGCAACCCGCTATCCGCCCATCGGCACGCGCGGAGTGGGCGCCGGCGTGGCGCGGGCGGCGCGCTGGGGCCGGGTTGGGAACTATATGGCGCAGGCGAATGATGAACTCTGTCTGCTCATTCAGGTCGAGAGCAAAACGGCGCTCGACAATCTGGATGAGATCCTCGAAGTGGCAGGCATTGATGGCGTATTTATCGGCCCCGCCGATTTATCTGCCTCCCTCGGCTACCCGGATAACGCCGGTCATCCTGAAGTGCAGAGGATTATTGAACAGAGCATTCGCCGCATTCGCGCGGCGGGCAAAGCGGCCGGATTCCTTGCCGTCGATCCGAAAATGGCGCAAAAAAGCCTCGAGTGGGGTGCCAATTTTGTCGCCGTTGGCGTAGATACTCAGCTCTATACCGACGCGCTGGATAGCCGGCTGGCGATGTTTAAGCCCGGCGCACGGCGGGAGGAGGAAAAGGGGAGCTACTGACCCCCCGTAATCATGGCGCAGAGGTTCAGGACAGCGCCTGCGCCAGCAGGGTGATGGGATGTTCACAGCGCTTGCTGGTGGACATCTCAATCTGCCATTTGCAGGTTTCACAATCGGTCACCACAATATCGGCGCCGCTCTCCTCAATCTGGCGGAAGAGCGGCGCGCCGATGGCCTGCGAAGAAGCGTAGTTCTCCGATTTAAACCCGTAGGTACCGGCGATGCCGCAGCATTGCGAATCAAGGACCTCCAGCCTCAGCCCGGGAATTTGCCGCAGCAGTTCGAGGCTATACAGCGACCAGCCCATCTTTTCCATATGGCAAGGGGTGTGGTAGACCACCTTAAGCGGCAGCGGTTTTAGCGGCAGGGTTCGCCCGCCGTCAAGCTGGCGCCAGATCCAGCGCGTCGCCAGCTCAACGTTGTCGCGCACGTCGCTATTGTCAACATCCAGCACGTGCGGATACTCATCGCGCAGGGTGAAAGTGCAGGTGGAGGAGGTGGCGATGGTCGGTAGCGCGCTTTCGCGCATGGCGGCGACGTTACTCAGCGCCTGCCTGCGGGCTTTGGCAAAAAAGCCGTTGGCAATTAGCGGCACGCCGCAGCATTTTTCTTTGGACAGCAGCTGTACCCCGGTGCCCATGGCGTTCAGTACGCGGATAAGATCTTTACCCAGCTGCGGATGGTTGTAGTTGACGTAGCAGCCGTGAAAGAACGCGACCTGGTCGCTAAACTGCGCCTGCCGCGCGGCGAGCTGGCGGTATGCCCGGCGGAAAGTGCCGAAACCGTATTTTGGCAGCGTCCGACGGTGATCTATCCTGAGCGCCGTATCGAGCAGCCGGCGCACCGGCTGTAGCCCCGTTACGGCGTTGACCAGCGGCGCAAACGGCGTAGAAAGCGTGCCCATAAGATCCGTATGGCTCAGCACCGCATCGCGTAGGGTGGGCTTCTGCTGGCCGTACTGCGCCCGAGCCCGCTGGATAATATCGCCGATTTTAACGTCAGAGGGGCAGGCGACCTCGCAGCGCTTGCAGTTAATGCAGTACTTCAACGCTTCGTCATACAGCGCGCCGTCTTTTAGCCGCAGCCGCTCGCCGTCGGGTCCCGCCTGTTTAGGGCCAGGGTAGCGCGGGTTAACCCGGCTGACCGGGCAGGCGGTGGTGCAAACGGTGCATTTGATGCAGCTCTCAAAGCGGGTATCGTTCATCGTTCGCCTCCGGCAAGGTCGTTGATTTGTTTGGCGACGTGCAGCGCGGTGACTGCGCAAACGCCGCCGCCGCATCCCAGCTGAATAGCGTCAAAGCCGCCGAGCAGAGAACCAGCGGCAAACAGGTTGTTGAGCGGCTGTCCCTGCAGCAACGGACGCAGCATGGCGTCCGTTTTAAGGCCGAAGCGTTGCCAGGGCTGGGAGGCGAAGAAATCCCGCTGATACCAGCTCTCACGCGGCAGGCTTTGCTGTAGATCGAGGCCAAGAATCGGCTCGCGCACGCCATCGCGCCCGGCAATCAGGCCATTGCTGAAGAAGCTGCCGCTGGCCAGGATGGTAAAGCGCGGACGCAGCGGGATATCGCCGTGGTTACGCGTCCATACCCTGTTGACCGTCCCATCCTGATGGCTGATTTTCATCACCTCATCTCCGGCCAGCCACGTTCCTCCGCCGCGTATAAAGCGGCGCTGGAGCTGGCTATGCAGGCGCATTCCCGGTACCGAAGGGGGTAGAGTTGGCAGCAGGCGCAGCGGGCAGGGCAGTCGTTCCTGTAGCCACAGATACAGGTGGTTATCGCTAAGGCCAAAGCAGGCGGGCAGGATCAGCAGATCGTGCTCGCGCGCCAGCGGAAGCAGCGCGGCCAGCAGCGCCGGCCAGTGGCGCTCGTCATCCAGCATTCTGGCGATATTGGCGGCGCGAAATTCGCTCGGACTCTCGCGCAGGACATCCAGCAGCGGTAAGTCGATTTCCGCCGCGCTGGCGTTCATCCCGTGTTGATTAAGCGACGCGGCGGCGAGGTGCGGCTGGAAGTCGGCAAAGCCGCCGATCCCGACCAGGCAGGGGCGCAGGGCGGTTAACGGATAAACGGGAACTTCCTGCGGGGAGAGCCACGCGGCGCGCAGGGCGCCGAGCGGCGTGATGCGCAGGTGCGGCCGGGCGGCATCGCCCTGCATCATTATGCCGCTGGCGGCCAGCAGCGCCTGGGTTTGCGCCGCGTAGTCCATGACGCGCTGTACGCCGATCCTTGCGTAAGGATGCTCCGGGGTCTGGGTCGCCAGCCGGGCGAGCCCCTGGGCAACGTCGGTAACTTTGTCGCCATTGGGCAGCTCGGATAGCAGGTCCAGCGAGGCGGAGGAGAAATGCAGCGCGCTTTGACCGCGGCTGACGATCGCGCTGCGCAAACCGTATTGATTCAGGCTCAGCCCGCAAAGTAGCCCGGCGAGCCCGCCGCCGATAATCGCGCAATCAAATTTCATCCTGCTGCTCCTTTTGCAAACCGCACAGCCCGAGATAGACCCAGCGGGTGAATTCACTCTCACGCAGCGCATCGCCCCATGCTACGGGCTGCACGCCTTTCCAGCGCTCGTTTAAAAACTCCGATAGCTGGGTCAGCGATTGGGCCGGCGTGGCGACATTGAAGCGCTGCAGTAGCCCGGCGGCGCGGCAGGCGCACAGCTCGCCCTGGCAGGTTCCCATGCCGATTCGGGTGCGACGGCGTAAATCGAGCAGGTTATTGACCGCTAAATTTTCTACCGCGTACTGCACTTCCCCCGCCGTAACCGCTTCGCACTCGCAGACCAGGCTACGATGCTGGCGGCTATCGCCAAGCCAGGCGGGCGTGCGATCGCCGTGACGGTACACGGCCGATCCCCGCAGCGGCGCGGGCAGAGAGATGATTTTTTGCAGCGTTGTTTCGACCGGCTCGCGGGAACCTGGTAAAGGCGCGTCGGCGGTGGTGCAGGGGACGGTGTTGCCGAGCTTGCGGCAAACGGCGTCCGTCGCCCATTCCGCCATCAGACGGTAGGTCATCAGCTTGCCGCCGGTAATGGTGATAAACCCGTTCATCCCGTCGCGTTCGGCGTGATCTAACAGCACAATGCCGCGACTGACGCTACGCCCGCTGGGGTCGTTATCGCTGGCGACCAGCGGGCGCACGCCGGAGTAGGCGCGCAGCACCCGGGTGCGGGCCATGACGGGGGTCAGCTTCTCGCCTTCGCGAAGCAGGGTATCGATTTCCGCAGCGGTGACCCGATTATCGTCAATTTCATCGTAGGGAATATGCACCGAGGTGGTGCCAATCAGGGAGATGGTGTCCCCGGGTACCAGAATATCCGCATCGGCAGGCTTGCGGCAGCGGTTGATAACGTGCCGGTTGATGCGATGGTCGAGGATCAGCAACGATCCTTTAGCCGGAAACATCGCAATGCGCAGGTCGGCATATTCCGCGATCCGCTGACCCCAGATCCCGGCGGCATTGACCACCACTCCGGCGCGCAGCGTGCGGCTTTCGCGGCGCTTATGGTCATAGCACTGCACGCCGTGGACCCGATCGCCGCTACGCAGCAGGCCGGTGATTTCGCACCCGGTGAGGATGGTGGCGCCGTGTTCGCGGGCGTCCAGCATATTGGCCGCGCTCAGACGGAACGGATCGACCGTGCCGTCGGGTACCTGAACGGCGCCGAGAATCGCGGGATTGACGGTAGGCTCAATGCGCAGCGCCTCGGCGGGCGACAGCTGACGGGTCTCAATTCCGGCCTGATGGCAGGCGTGAATAAAGGTTTGCTGCCAGGCGAGGTCGTCTTCGGGAAGGGTGATAAACAGCCCGTTAGTGGGTTCCACGCAGTGACGGGCGATGCGGCGCAGGATCCGGTTTTCGCTGATGCATTCGCGCGCCGATTCGCTGTCGGTCGCCGCGTAGCGGGCGCCGCTGTGCAGCAGCCCGTGATTGCGCCCGGTCGCCCCGGTGGCGATATCGTGGCGTTCTACCAGGGTTACGCGCAGCCCGCGGAGCGCGCAGTCGCGGGCGATCCCTGCTCCGGTTGCGCCGCCGCCAATGACAATGACATCACATTCACCGGTTTCGGCCATCTCTCTATCCCTCTACTTTCGTTTTACGCCATTTAGCCACACAAATAGTACGTATTGTTTGATTTCGAGCATATTCGCTCGTTTATCGAGCATGGAATGTGATTTCATGCTCACAATGGAATGTTTTGTCATATTTTTGTAACAAAGCGTGCGATATTTCACAGTATCGTCTGCGAGGTTTCCCTACCATCGCGCCATATCAGAAGTGGGTGATTAAATTAGGGTTTTTTTTACCTGTACCCATAAAAGCAAATGGCAACGGAGGCTGCTATGTTAAGTATTTTCAAACCCGCGGCGCATAAAGCGCGTTTACCCGCGGCGGAAATTGACCCGCACTATCGTCGATTACGCTGGCAGATTTTTATCGGTATTTTCTTTGGCTATGCCGCCTACTATCTGGTGCGCAAGAACTTTGCGTTAGCCATGCCTTACCTGGTGGAGCAGGGATTTTCTCGCGGCGATCTTGGCTTTGCGCTGTCCGGGATTTCAATCGCCTATGGTTTTTCAAAATTCATCATGGGCTCGGTATCCGATCGCTCGAATCCGCGTGTTTTTCTGCCCGCAGGGCTGATTCTGGCGGCGCTGGTGATGCTGGTCATGGGCTTTGTGCCCTGGGCGACCTCCAGCATCATGGTTATGTTTGTACTGCTGTTCCTCTGCGGCTGGTTTCAGGGAATGGGCTGGCCGCCGTGCGGGCGCACGATGGTGCACTGGTGGTCGCAGAAGGAGCGTGGGGGCATTGTTTCGGTATGGAACTGCGCGCATAACGTTGGCGGCGGGATCCCGCCGCTGCTGTTCCTGCTCGGGATGGCGTGGTTCAACGACTGGCACGCGGCGCTGTATATGCCGGCTTTCGGCGCAATTTTGCTGGCGATATTTGCCTTTGCCATGATGCGCGATACCCCGCAGTCCTGCGGTCTGCCGCCGATTGAAGAGTATAAGAACGACTATCCGGATGATTACAGCGAGCAGCACGAGCAGGAGCTCACCGCCCGGCAGATCTTTCAGCAGTATATTCTGCCAAACCGGCTGCTGTGGTATATCGCCATCGCCAACGTCTTTGTCTACCTGCTGCGCTACGGCATTCTCGACTGGTCGCCAACCTACCTGAAAGAGGTGAAACACTTTGCGCTGGATAAATCCTCCTGGGCCTACTTCCTGTACGAGTATGCGGGGATCCCCGGGACGCTGATTTGCGGCTGGATGTCGGATAAGGTGTTCAAAGGCAACCGCGGGGCGACCGGGGTCTTCTTTATGACGCTGGTGACCATCGCTACCGTCGTTTACTGGCTTAACCCTCCGGGTAACCCGGGCGTTGATATGGCCTGTATGATCGTTATCGGCTTCCTGATTTACGGTCCGGTGATGCTGATTGGCCTGCATGCTCTCGAGCTGGCGCCGAAGAAGGCCGCCGGTACCGCAGCGGGCTTTACCGGGCTGTTCGGTTATCTGGGAGGCTCCGTTGCCGCCAGCGCGATCGTCGGCTACACCGTCGACTTCTTCGGCTGGGACGGCGGATTTATGGTCATGATCGGCGGTAGCGTGCTGGCGGTGCTGCTGCTGATTGTGGTAATGGTGGGTGAAAAGCGTCATCACCAGCAGCTGAAACAGTCCTGAGGAATGAGCATGAAAACGGTAATAACGACCTTGATGACCGGGATTTTGCTGGCAGGCTCCACGCTGAGTTTTGCCGCTCAGGCGGGGGATAAGATAGTCATTGCCCACCGTGGCGCCAGCGGCTATCTGCCGGAGCATACGCTGCCGGCGAAAGCGATGGCCTATGCCCAGGGCGCGGATTATCTCGAGCAGGACCTGGTGATGACCAAAGACGATCGGCTGGTGGTGCTGCATGACCACTATCTCGATCGGGTTACCGATGTGGCGGAGAGATTTCCGCAGCGCGCGCGTCAGGATGGCCGCTTTTACGCGATCGACTTCACCCTGGCGGAGATAAAAACGCTGAAGTTCAGCGAGGGGTTTGAACCCAAAAACGGTAAGAACGTCCAGACCTTCCCGGGGCGCTTCCCGATGGGAAAAGCGGATTTCCGTATTCATACCTTTGAAGAGGAGATTGAGTTCGTTCAGGGGCTGAACCACTCAACGGGGAAAAATATCGGTATCTACCCGGAAATTAAAGCGCCGTGGTTCCACCATCAGGAAGGCAAGGATATCGCCACCGCCGCCCTGCAGGTGCTGAAGAAGTATGGCTACACCAGCAAGCAGGATAAAGCGTATCTGCAATGTTTTGATGCCAACGAGCTTAAGCGCATTAAGAATGAGCTGGAGCCGAAGATGGGCATGAACCTGAATCTGGTGCAGCTGATCGCTTACACCGACTGGCACGAAACCCAGCAGCGCGAGGCGGATGGCAAATGGGTTAACTACAGCTATGACTGGATGTTTAAGCCCGGCGCGATGGGGCAGATTGCCCAATACGCCGACGGCATTGGTCCGGACTACCACATGCTGGTGGCGGCGAACGCCGGACCGGGCCAGGTGACGCTGACCGACATGGTAAAAGAGGCGCATCGCCGGCATCTGGTGGTCCATCCGTATACCGTCCGCGCGGACCAGCTGCCGGATTACGTCACCAACGTGAATCAGCTGTTCGACCTGCTGTATAACAAGGCCGGCGTCGATGGGCTGTTCAGCGACTTCCCGGATAAGGCGGTGCAGTTTCTGCAGCAAGAGGGGGAACGCCGCTAACCCGCGGCGTGAATGGCAGACCTGTCCGCGCCGGCTGGCGCGGATGGGATTTTGCCGGGCTGCTACATCTCGATTTCGATATCGCTTTTTGCCCGGCAGCAGCAGGGCAAAATCTCTCCCGGCTGAATAAACGCCAGCGGCTCGGTCAGCCAGTCAACCTGGCCGGACACCAGCCGCGTGCGGCAGGAGCCGCAATAACCTTCGCGGCACTGATACTCCACGTCGATATTATGCGATTCCAGGGCATCAAGCAGGCAGCGGTGTTCATCCTGACACTCGAGATGAGTGTCAGAAATTTTCAAAAAAATGCGTTTCATCAGAGCTGGAAGTTGCTCAGGTCGTCGGCATCGACTTCAGCATCGATCTGGCCAACCAGGTAGGAGCTGACTTCCACTTCCTGCGGCGCAACCTGCACGTTATCGGATACCAGCCAGGTATTGATCCACGGGATGGGGTTGGAGCGGGTCTGGAACGGCAGATCGAGGCCGACCGCCTGCATGCGGATGTTGGTGATGTATTCGACGTACTGGCAGAGAATATCTTTGTTCAGACCGATCATCGAACCATCGCGGAACAGATAATCCGCCCACTCTTTCTCCTGCTGAGCCGCCAGCACGAACAGGTCGTAGCACTGCTGCCTGCACTCTTCGGCAATTTCGGCCATTTCCGGATCGTCGACGCCGGAACGCAGCAGGTTCAGCATATGCTGGGTGCCGGTGAGATGCAGCGCTTCGTCGCGAGCGATCAGACGGATGATTTTAGCGTTACCTTCCATCAACTTACGTTCGGCGAAGGCGAAGGAGCAGGCGAAGCTGACGTAGAAGCGAATCGCTTCCAGCGCGTTAACGCTCATCAGGCACAGGTACAGTTTCTTTTTCAGCTCGCGCAGATTCACGGTGACGGTTTTACCGTTAACGCTATGCGTGCCTTCACCCAGCAGATGCCAGTAGCTGGTCAGCTCAATGAGCTCATCGTAATAGCTGGAGATCCCTTCCGCGCGCTTCTGAATCTGCTCGTTGGTGACGATATCATCGAAGACCATCGCCGGATCGTTGACGATATTGCGGATGATATGAGTGTAGGAGCGCGAGTGAATGGTTTCAGAAAACGCCCAGGTTTCCACCCAGGTTTCCAGCTCAGGAATCGAAATCAGCGGCAGTAGCGCAACGTTCGGGCTGCGGCCCTGAATGGAATCCAGCAGGGTCTGGTACTTCAGGTTGCTGATGAAGATATGCTTTTCATGGTCCGGCAGCGCCTGATAATCGATACGATCGCGAGAAACGTCAACTTCCTCCGGGCGCCAGAAGAAGGAGAGCTGCTTTTCGATGAGCTTTTCGAAGATGTCATATTTTTGCTGATCGTAACGGGCAACGTTAACCGGCTGGCCAAAAAACATCGGCTCAAGCAGCTGATCGTTTTTGGTCTGTGAAAAGGTGGTATATGCCATTAAATGTGCGTCCTGTGATGTTATTGCCCTTCGCTCCGGCCCTGCAGAGAGGGCCGGGCTTTGATGTTCCCTCGCCCAGGGGCGAGGGGGGCGTTATCAGATCTTACAAGCGCCGCTTTCGCAGCCGTCGTCCTGGATGGATGGCGCCAAATCGTCCTGTGCATCTTCCGCGCCATCACGGGTGTTGTGATAGTACAGAGTTTTTACGCCAAATTTATAGGCATTGAGCAGGTCTTTCAGCAGCTGCTGCATCGGCACTTTTCCGGACTGGAAGCGCGTCGGGTCGTAGTTGGTGTTCGCCGAAATCGACTGGTCGATAAACTTCTGCATAATGCCGACCAGCTGCAGATAGCCATCGTTGCTCGGCATTTCCCACAGCAGCTCGTAGCTGTTCTGCAGTTTTTCGTAATCCGGAACCACCTGGCGCAGAATGCCGTCTTTCGAGGCTTTGATGCTTACATGGCCGCGCGGCGGCTCAATACCGTTAGTGGCGTTAGAGATCTGCGAAGAGGTCTCTGAAGGCATCAGCGCGGACAGGGTAGAGTTGCGCAGGCCGTGGGTTTTGATCGACTCACGCAGCTGCTCCCAGTCGTAGTGCAGCGACTCGCTGACGATAGCGTCGAGATCCTTTTTATAGGTATCGATCGGCAGAACGCCCTTGGCATAGGTGGTTTCGTTGAACCACGGGCAGGCGCCCTGTTCGATAGCCAGCTCGTTGGAGGCCTTCAGCAGGTAGTACTGAATAGCTTCAAAGGTTTTGTGCGTCAGGTTGTTGGCGCTGCCGTCGGAGTAGCGTTTGCCGTGTTTTGCCAGATAGTAGGCAAAGTTAATCACGCCGATACCCAGCGTACGACGGCCCATCGCGCCGCGTTTTGCCGCCAGAATCGGGTAGTCCTGATAATCGAGCAGCGCATCCAGCGCGCGAACCGCCAGCACCGCCAGATCTTCCAGCTCGTCCAGGCTCTCAATCACGCCGAGGTTGAACGCTGACAGAGTGCACAGGGCGATTTCGCCGTTTTCATCGTTGACGTCATCCAGCGGCTTGGTCGGCAGGGCGATTTCCAGGCACAGGTTGGACTGACGAACGGGCGCGATAACCGGGTCGAACGGGCTGTGGGTGTTGCAGTGGTCAACGTTCTGGATGTAGATACGGCCGGTAGAGGCGCGCTCCTGCATCATCAGAGAGAACAGCTCAACCGCTTTGATCCGCTGCTTGCGGATGCTGTCATCTTTTTCGTACTGGGTATACAGACGCTCAAATTCGTCCTGATCGGCGAAGAAGGCGTCATACAGGCCCGGGACGTCGGACGGGCTGAACAGGGTGATATCTTCACCTTTCAGCAGGCGGGTGTACATCAGCTTGTTGATCTGTACGCCGTAGTCCATATGACGAACGCGGTTCGCCTCGGTGCCGCGGTTGTTTTTCAGCACCAGCAGGGTTTCAACTTCCAGGTGCCACATCGGATAGAAAAGGGTGGCCGCACCGCCGCGCACGCCGCCCTGTGAACAGGACTTCACCGCAGTCTGGAAGTGCTTATAGAACGGGATACAGCCGGTGTGGAAGGCTTCACCGCCGCGAATCGGGCTACCCAGCGCGCGGATGCGTCCGGCGTTAATGCCGATACCGGCGCGCTGGGAAACGTATTTCACAATCGCGCTGGAGGTGGCGTTGATGGAGTCCAGGCTGTCGCCGCACTCGATCAGCACGCAGGAGCTGAACTGGCGGGTCGGCGTACGCACCCCGGACATGATCGGCGTCGGCAGCGAAATCTTGAAGGTGGATACCGCGTCATAGAAGCGCTTGACGTAGTCCAGACGGGTCTCGCGCGGGTAGTTCGAGAACAGGCAGGCGGCGACCAGAATGTAGAGGAACTGGGCGCTTTCATAAATTTCGCCGGTCACGCGGTTCTGCACCAGATACTTACCTTCCAACTGCTTAACAGCCGCATAGGAGAAGCTCATATCGCGATCGTGCACGATGAACGAATCCATCTGCTTGAACTCTTCTTCCGTGTAGTCTTCCAGCAGATGAGTATCGTATTTACCCTTGTTGACCATCTTCGTGACGTGATCGAACAGCGCCGGCGGCTCGAACTGGCCGTAGGCCTTTTTACGCAGATGGAAAATCGCCAGACGCGCGGCGAGATACTGGTAATCCGGGGCATCGCGAGAGATAAGATCCGCGGCCGCTTTGATGATGGTTTCGTGAATATCGGCGGTTTTGATGCCGTCGTAGAACTGAATGTGGGAACGCAATTCTACCTGAGAAATCGAAACGTTATTCAGTCCTTCTGCCGCCCAATCCAGCACGCGATGGATTTTGTCGAGATTAATACGCTCGGTTGTACCGTCGCGCTTTGTCACCAGCAGACTCTGATTCATGTGGATTATACCTGTCCGTGAAAGAAAATATCCCCCGCTTATCCACAGATGGCCGTTGTGACTAACTCTGTGGATAAATACTATATGTTGGGGGTTGTCGATAAAAAGAACGCTATATGGTGAGTATTCTAGTAAGGATTCTTTTGAGTACAAGAGTTGATTTTGACGTTAAATTGAGGTTGCGGAAGCGTAATAATAGCCGGGACCACGTCGCATAAGGCCTGGAGAAGATGTCAATAAACTCAAAAATAAAAATGAAAATTTGATCGAGTGCTGATTTCTTCGGCGCCAGGGAAAATTACGCGGCTTGATGCCGCGCAATCATCATATGAAAAACAGCTGACGTTATGCGTTTTTCGCCGTTGTATGCAACATGTAGTTAACATCTACGCCCGGCGCCAGCTTGAAGGTATTGGTTAGCGGATTGAAATGCAGGCCGGTAATATGCTGTTCTTTCAGATTTGTCTGATCTACCCAGCCAATCAGCTCGGCCGGCTTGATGAACTTCTTCACGTCATGGGTACCCTTAGGCACCATTTTCAGCACGTATTCGGCGCCGACTACCGCCATCAGCCACGCTTTGCCGTTGCGGTTGATGGTTGAGAAGAAGACCTGGCCTCCGGGCTTAACCAGCCGCGCGCAGGCGTGGACGACGGACTGCGGGTCGGGAACGTGCTCCAGCATCTCCATACAGGTCACGACGTCGTACTGCTGCGCATGCTTGAGCGCGTGCTCTTCGACGGTCTCCTGGACGTACTCAACCTGAATACCGCTCTCCAGCGCGTGCAGCTTCGCCACCTGCAGCGGTTCAAAGCCCATATCCAGCCCGGTGACCGTCGCGCCTTCCCGCGCCATGCTTTCCGCAAGGATGCCGCCGCCGCAGCCGACGTCGAGCACTTTTTTGCCAAACAGGCCGCCGGAGCGCTGCGCAATATAGCCCAGACGCAGCGGGTTGATGCGATGTAATGGTTTGAACTCGCCCTCTAAATCCCACCAGCGCGAGGCGACGGCTTCAAATTTAGCGATTTCATTATGATCAACGTTGTGGGCCACCGACGGTTTTTCGGCATTCATGGGCGCTTTTACTCCTTTTCAGTTCAGACCCGCGAGTATATCAGCAGACCGCCATGAATAAACCGTCTATACCCGTCGCCTTTCGCACCGCCTCTTCGTTGGCCTCACGCACTCACCCGAATCACTCACTACGGTGAGCTCATCGGGACTCCTGCGTTTGCCGCCTTGATGCGGCACGAAATTCATTGGGTATAGGTTTACCGGTATCACCTCGGCTGTGTTATAATTTGCGACCTTTGAATCCGGGATACAGTAGAGGGATAGCGGTTAGATGAGCGACCTTGCGAGAGAAATTACACCGGTCAACATTGAGGAAGAGCTGAAGAGCTCGTATCTGGATTATGCGATGTCGGTCATTGTTGGCCGTGCGCTGCCGGATGTCCGAGATGGACTGAAACCGGTACACCGTCGCGTACTTTACGCCATGAACGTATTGGGCAATGACTGGAACAAAGCCTATAAAAAATCCGCCCGTGTCGTTGGTGACGTAATCGGTAAATATCACCCTCACGGTGATACCGCGGTTTATGACACCATTGTACGTATGGCGCAGCCATTCTCCTTACGTTATATGCTGGTCGATGGCCAGGGTAACTTCGGTTCTGTCGATGGCGACTCCGCCGCAGCGATGCGTTATACGGAAATCCGTATGTCGAAAATCGCCCACGAGCTGATGGCCGACCTCGAAAAAGAGACGGTTGATTTCGTTGATAACTATGACGGCACGGAGCGAATCCCTGACGTCATGCCAACAAAAATCCCCAACCTGCTGGTAAACGGTTCGTCCGGTATTGCCGTCGGGATGGCGACCAACATTCCGCCGCACAACCTGACGGAAGTGATTAACGGCTGCCTGGCCTATATCGACGATGAGGAGATCTCCGTCGAAGGCCTGATGGAACACATCCCAGGCCCGGACTTCCCGACCGCCGCCATCATTAATGGCCGTCGCGGTATTGAGGAAGCCTACCGTACCGGCCGTGGCAAAATTTATATTCGCGCCCGCGCTGAGGTAGAAACCGACGCGAAAACCGGCCGTGAAACCATCATCGTGCATGAAATTCCTTATCAGGTGAACAAGGCTCGCCTGATCGAGAAAATGGCCGAGCTGGTGAAAGAGAAGCGTCTGGAAGGGATCAGCGCGCTGCGCGATGAGTCTGATAAAGACGGCATGCGCATCGTGATTGAGATCAAGCGTGATGCGGTGGGTGAAGTGGTTCTTAACAACCTCTACTCGCTGACTCAGCTGCAGACCTCTTTCGGCATCAACATGGTTGCGCTGCACCACGGTCAGCCGAAGATCATGAACCTGAAGGACATTCTTTCCGCGTTCGTGCGCCACCGCCGTGAAGTGGTAACCCGTCGTACTATTTTCGAGCTGCGTAAAGCCCGCGATCGTGCGCACATCCTTGAAGCGCTGGCGATTGCGCTGGCAAACATCGACCCGATCATCGAGCTTATCCGCCGCGCGCCGACGCCTGCGGAAGCGAAGGCCGGGCTGGTTGCCAGGTCCTGGGATCTGGGCAACGTGTCGGCGATGCTGGAACGTGCCGGTGATGATGCCGCGCGTCCGGAGTGGCTGGAGCCAGAGTTCGGCGTGCGTGACGGTCAATACTATCTGACCGAACAGCAGGCCCAGGCGATTCTGGATCTGCGTCTGCAGAAGCTGACCGGCCTTGAGCATGAAAAACTGCTCGACGAATACAAAGAGCTGCTCGAACAGATTGCCGAACTGCTGCATATCCTCGGCAGCGCCGACCGTCTGATGGAAGTGATTCGTGAAGAACTGGAAGCGATGCGCGAACAGTTCGGCGACCCGCGTCGCACCGAAATCACCGCCAACACCGCTGATATCAACATTGAAGATCTGATCAACCAGGAAGATGTGGTGGTCACCCTGTCTCACCAGGGCTATGTGAAGTATCAGCCGCTGACCGACTACGAGGCGCAGCGTCGCGGTGGGAAAGGCAAATCGGCCGCACGTATTAAAGAAGAAGACTTTATCGACCGCCTGCTGGTGGCCAACACCCACGATACGATCCTGCTGTTCTCCAGCCGCGGCCGTCTCTACTGGATGAAGGTTTATCAGCTGCCGGAAGCCAGCCGTGGCGCGCGTGGACGTCCAATCGTCAACCTGCTGCCGCTGGAAGCCAATGAACGTATCACCGCCATTCTGCCGGTACGCGAGTACGAAGAGGGCGTGAACGTCTTTATGGCGACCGCGAGCGGTACCGTCAAGAAAACGGCGCTGACCGAGTTTAGCCGTCCGCGTTCAGCCGGTATCATTGCCGTGAATCTGAACGAAGGCGATGAGCTGATCGGCGTTGATCTGACGAACGGCGAAGACGAAGCGATGCTGTTCTCTGCGGCCGGTAAAGTGGTGCGCTTTAAAGAGAGCGCGGTCCGCGCTATGGGCCGTACCGCCACCGGCGTGCGCGGTATCAAGCTGGCGGGTGAAGATAAAGTTGTCTCCCTGATCATTCCGCGCGGCGAAGGTGCGATCCTGACCGTCACGCAGAACGGCTACGGCAAGCGTACGGCGGCGGAAGAGTATCCGACCAAGTCCCGCGCAACCCAAGGCGTTATCTCGATCAAAGTGACCGAGCGTAACGGCTCCGTGGTGGGCGCGGTACAGGTGGACGATTGCGATCAGATCATGATGATCACCGATGCGGGCACCTTGGTGCGAACTCGCGTATCGGAAGTGAGCATCGTGGGTCGTAACACTCAGGGCGTCATTCTGATCCGTACTGCGGAAGATGAAAACGTTGTCGGCCTGCAGCGCGTTGCTGAACCTGTTGATGACGAAGAGCTGGATGCCATCGACGGCAGCGTGGCGGAAGGCGATGACGATATCGCGCCGGAAACCGACGCTGACGCTGATGATGACATTGCCGAAGATGATGAATAATCTGCGCTAATGTTGCGAAAAGGGCCGGGGATATCCCGGCCCTTTTTATTTGCCCGGCGCTGGCCTTTAATCCAGAGAGTATAACGTTGCGACAAAACGTGTTTACCGCTACCTTAACCCCATTCTGTTGAGTCCCTGACGGCCGAGCATCGCCACATTGAAATATCTTGCTTCTTTTCATACCACGCTAAAAGTTTCACGCTACCTGTTCCGGGCGCTGGCGGTCCTGCTGTGGATGCTGATTGCTTTCGCCTCGGTGTTTTATATTGTTAATGCGCTGCATGACAGAGAATCGGAGATCCGCCAGGAGTTCAACCTCAACGCCGATCAGGCGCAGCGCTATATCCAGCGCACGGCGGACGTCATTAAAGAGCTGAAGTATGTTGCCGGCAATCGGCCGGGCGGCGGCCGTGAAGGCGACGCGTCGCCGGTGCAAAATGGTGAGATAGCGGTTCCGGACTTCGAACCGCTCTACCCAGATTCAGATTGCGGGGCAATGAGCGGCACCTGGCGCAATTCGCTGCAGTCGCTGGCGTGGTTTATGCGCTACTGGCGCGATAATTTCTCCGCGGCTTACGATCTCAACCGTATCTTTTTAATTGGCAGCGATAACCTGTGCATGGCGAACTTCGGCCTGCGCGAGATGCCGCTGGAACGGGACCAGGCGCTGAAGGTACTGCATCAGCGTATCGAGCAGTATCGCGACGCCCCGCAAAGCGAACGCGGCAGCAATCTGTTCTGGATTAGCCAGGGCGTGCGTCCTGGCGTCGGCTATTTCTACGCGCTGACGCCGGTGTATATAGCTAATCGCCTGCAGGCGATGCTCGGCGTCGAGCAAACTATTCGCATGGAGAGCTTCTTCACGCCGGGAAGCCTGCCGATGGGCGTCACGATTCTTGACGACAACGGCCAGCCGCTCATCTCCCTCGCCGGACCGGATGCTAAAATCAAGGGTGAAGCCCGCTGGATGCAGGAACGAATCTGGTTCGGCTACACCTCCGGCTTCCGCGAGCTGGTCATGAAGAAGAGCCTGCCGCCATCCTCCCTGAGCATCGTGTATTCGGTATCGATAGACCAGGTCCTCGAGCGCATCCGGATGCTGATCCTCAATGCGATAGTGCTCAATATCCTGACCGGGGTGATGCTTTTCGCCCTCGCGCGAATGTACGAGCGGCGGATCTTCATCCCGGCGGAAAATGACGCCCAGCGCCTCGAGGAGCACGAGCAGTTTAACCGTAAGATTGTCGCCTCGGCGCCGGTGGGGATCTGTATTCTGCGCACCCTCGACGGCACCAATATTCTGAGTAACGAACTGGCGCATAACTACCTCAATATGCTGACCCATGAGGATCGGCAGAGGCTGACGCAAATTATCTGCGGCCAGCAGGTCAATTTTGTGGATGTGCTGACCAGCAATAATACCAACCTGCAAATCAGCTTCGTTCACTCGCGCTACCGCAACGAAAACGTGGCTATCTGCGTTCTGGTGGACGTCAGCGCTCGCGTCAAAATGGAAGAGTCGCTGCAGGAGATGGCTCAGGCCGCAGAGCAGGCCAGCCAGTCGAAATCGATGTTCCTTGCGACGGTGAGCCACGAGCTGCGGACGCCGCTGTACGGAATTATCGGCAACCTCGACCTGCTGCAGACCAAAGAGCTGCCGAAAGGCGTCGATCGTCTGGTAACGGCGATGAACAACTCGTCCAGCCTGCTGCTGAAGATTATCAGCGATATTCTGGATTTCTCGAAAATTGAGTCCGAACAGCTGAAAATCGAACCGAGCGAGTTTTCGCCGCGGGAGGTGATGAACCATATCTCGGCGAACTATCTGCCGCTGGTGGTGCGCAAGCAGCTCGGGCTGTACTGCTTTATTGAGCCCGACGTTCCGCAGCTGATGTCCGGCGATCCGATGCGCCTGCAGCAGGTTATTTCGAACCTGCTGAGCAACGCCATCAAATTTACCGATACCGGCTGTATCGTCCTGCACGTTCAGTGCGCCGGCGATTATCTGCAAATCAGCGTGCGCGATACCGGGGAAGGGATCCCGGCCAAAGAGGTGGTGCGCCTGTTCGACCCGTTCTTCCAGGTCGGTACCGGCGTTCAGCGCAATTTCCAGGGAACGGGCCTCGGACTGGCGATTTGCGAGAAGCTTATCAGCATGATGGATGGCGATATCGCCGTGGAAACCGAGCCCGGGATGGGCAGCCGCTTTACCATCCGTATTCCGCTGTATGGCGTGCAAAACGGTCCGCCGTTGATTGCCGATGGCCTGGCGGAAAAATGCTGCTGGCTCGCCATTCACAACACCGCCCTGACGATGTTTATCACCTCGCTGCTCAATCACCACGGGGTTAAGGTGAAAAGCTATGCCGGCGAGGCGCCGGGAGCGGAGGATATTTTGCTCACCGATGATGAGTCCTGTACCGGCTGGTCAGGGGCCGCGGTCGTTATTTTCTGCCGTCGGCATATAGGCATTCCGCTGGAGCGCGCGCCGGGAGAGTGGCTGCATAGCGTAACGACGCCGCATGAGCTGCTGCCGCTGCTGGGACGGATCCTGCGAATTGACGTGGCGAGCGCCGAGCACGGCCCGGCGCTATCCGCGCCGGAAACGCAGACGGCCAACAACGATGACATGATGATTCTGGTGGTGGACGATCATCCGATCAACCGCCGGCTGCTGGCCGACCAGCTCGGATCGTTGGGCTATCAGTGCGTGACGGCGAACGATGGGGTTGATGCGCTGGGCGTTCTCAGCAAGCAGCATATTGATATCGTACTGAGCGATGTCAACATGCCGAATATGGATGGCTATCGCCTGACGCAGCGTATTCGCGAGCTGGGAATGACGCTACCGGTTATCGGGGTTACCGCCAACGCGCTGGCGGAAGAGAAGCAGCGCTGCCTCGAATCGGGTATGGACAGCTGTCTTTCTAAACCGGTGACGCTGGATATTATCAAGCAAACCTTGACGCTGTACGCCGCAAGGGTGCGTAAGAGCAGGGAATAGGTCGGGGGATTTTCCGCAGGCCCGGCCCGGCCAGAGCGGGTCGTTGCCCCGGATATGGCGCATAACTGCCGCGCCGCTATCCGGGAAGGTGGGCGTTAATCTTTGTCGGTTGCGCTCAGCGAAACGGAAGAGAGGTAGTTCAGCAGGGCAATATCGTTTTCTACGCCGAGCTTCATCATGGCCGATTTTTTCTGGCTACTGATGGTTTTAATGCTGCGATTGAGCTTTCTGGCAATCTCGGTCACCAGGAAACCTTCGGCAAACAGGCGGAGCACTTCGCTCTCTTTCGGCGACAGGCGCTTATCGCCATAACCGCTGGCGCTGATTTTTTCCAGCAGGCGTGAAACGCTTTCCGGAGTGAATTTTTTGCCTTTCTGCAGCGCCGCCAGGGCTTTCGGCAGATCGGTCGGCGCGCCCTGTTTTAGCACGATCCCTTCGATATCCAGATCCAGCACCGCGCTGAGGATCGCCGGGTTGTTGTTCATGGTAAGAACAATGATCGACAGATCCGGGAAATGGCGCTTGATGTACTTGATCAGCGTGATCCCGTCGCCGTATTTGTCGCCGGGCATGGACAGATCGGTAATCAGAACATGTGCGTCTAATTTAGGCAGATTGTTGATAAGTGCAGTGGAGTCTTCAAACTCGCCGACAACGTTTACCCACTCAATTTGCTCGAGTGACTTACGAATACCGAACAGTACGATCGGATGGTCATCGGCAATAATTACGTTCATAGTATTCATGTATTAGGCTACCTTGCTACAGCAAGCTCTTGACGTAAACGTCAATGTCGCTGATGTATTTTTCTATGCTTTGCGCATCTTTTTCGCGAATCAGATGCTCAAGCGTTTCACATAACTGTTTGCCGGGGATCAGGTTAAGCATAGCAAACGCCCCTTTGAGGCGGTGCGCAGTCTGTGCCAGCGCAGCTAAATCGCTTGTTGCCAGCTCAGTATACAGTCTCTTAACATCATCCGGAACCGTATCGGCAAACAGCGCATAATAGCCGCTGGCGTGCAGTTCAGCGTTGCTCCCGCTTCCCGGAGGAGAAGGTTGAACGTTCTCTTCCGCCAGCTGCTGTTCAATCAGTTGCAGAATCGCTTCCTGCATGGCCGCGCTGATATTAAAATTGACGCACAGTTGGCCTGGACCTATTTTTCGTATCCCGACCTCATCATCGCTTAAAAGCAAGCCCGAAGCAGTAAGATTAGACGGATTATCCGTTAAAAAGAGATCGTATTCTTGACTTGTCAGCCTGTCATCCGGCGTGATGCAGCTCGCTCCCCAGCTTTCAAGCTGGCGGGTGACGATCCTTCGGACCTCGTTAGCCGTAATATCAAGTAATACCACCACGTCATCCAGCAGATGTTCGCCGGAGCCGCCGGCTTCTTCACTGGCCGGCATTTTAAGATGCAGGGAGTAGCGGGTGCCCAGGGATTCGCGCGCTTTGATATTCATCTGGCCGCCGAGCTTGCGCGTCAGGCGGTCGCAGAGCCAGAAGGTGAGCGCATTGGCCTTGCCATACAGATCGGCCTGGGTAGCGTTAAGGAACGGGAAGTGCATATTATCGATTTCGTTTGCCGAAACGCCGTTGCCGGTATCGAGAATGCGGAAGGTCAGGCGATCGTCCGCGGATTCGTCCTTGCTCACCTCGAGGGTGATTTTACCGATTTGCGTCGTGGTGACCGAGTATTGAATGAGCAGCAGCAGCGTACGGCGCAGCGCGTCGCGGTCGCCATAGCGCTGCTCATTTGCCGGTAGCGCGTTGTTAATCAGCAGCTGCAGGCCCTTGCGCTTAATGACCGGCAGAACTTCAGGCACCACTTCATCGATCAGTTCCTGAATCGAGAACAGATCCGGCGTGCTCTTCCAGCTATCGCTTTCCAGCAGGTTTGCCAGCTGAATCTCGTCAACCAGCTGCACCAGCTCATCGGCATGCTGTGCCAACCTGCCGCTTTCGGCAATGCCGAGCGCGGCCGCTTCTTCCGCCAGGCTGCGGGCGGGCTGCTTCAGCGCGGCGCCAATGTGCTGCATGAAGGCGGTGCGGCCCTGCTGGTTCTTCTCATACAGGCGCTGGGCCTGCTTGAGCTTTTTACTTACCAGAACTTCCCGATCCTGATCGCGGATGATGAAGATTTGCGTTCGCGGCGCGACCTGGCTGCGGTACTGGCGAATCTCATACAGCTCGTTATTCACCGTGGCCTGAATCACGCCCTGATGCTGATCCGCCATATTGGTAATATTTTGCAGGTTCAGATGCGGCAGCAGATGATCGGCGATGGGGTTGCTGATAATCGTGCGGTTAGCTTCCAGATCGTGAACCAGCAGCCCCAGCGGCAGCAGCGAGACGATCTCTTCATTTATTGCTCGCAGCGTACGATGCTCGCCGCTGGCGGCAGAGGAGACCCCCGTCCCGATCTGACGGCTGCGGCCGCTGTAGTGGCGAAAGGTAGTGAAGCCAAACAGGGTCAATGCCAGCAGGCCGATAATCAGCAGCAGCGGCAGCAGAACGTTCTGCAGAGACTCGATAATCAGGGTGCTGAATGGCACCACCCAGATCAAGCGCATCCCGGTGGTATTAATGGTGGTTGTGATTTCGATCCGCGTGCCGTTGAAGTTGACGCTGACGTTATCAGACTCTTCTTTATCGGAATTACTGGCCGCACTCTGTGAAGGATCAGGCTCAAGGCGGAAGCTATCCAGAGTCATGCCGGGCGGGATCAGATCGTTAATCGGCAGATCGAAAGCGACCACCGTGGCCAGATGACCCGGCTGGTTGAAGGTGGTCCGCAGGGTGAAATAGTGGCCGTTTTGCCATGAAAGCTGGCGCAGCGACGAGAAGGTTTCTCTTTCGTCGAGCGTGTTAGCCTGCAGCAGCATTTCCGCGCGGCGGGACTCCACCACGTTGCTAATCGTCGACTCTTTAAAACTGGAAGAGAGATCTTTGAGCGGCAGCGTAGAGATCAGAATCAGGCTGTTATCCAGCCCGTTGAGGTAGTACATCGACCAGGGAATGGTCTCGGCGCCCCACAGAATATCGAGGTAGTTGGAAATCTTTTGCGTCATTTCCAGGGTTGAGCTGTCATGAGAGCCGAAAATCAGCGCCTCGGTCTTACGCCGCGGCTTTTCCAGATAATAGACATCCTGCTTTAACCGCGTTTCCTGTAAACCTTCACCGGCGGCGCTGGAAGAGGTGGCGGCAATATTGTCGTAAATTTGCCAGGTGGCATAGCGCCAGGCATCGATGCGCTTATGCAGCGCATGGCTCACGTCGACAATCTGATAGCTTTTCTCTTTTAACCAGGCGTTGACCGCGCTTTGCAGCGTCACGCTCATCGTCGCCAGCAGGACGATGACCATCAAAATGAAGAAACGGGTGATGCTGCCAGGCATCAGGGTGAATTTTTTCTGGGTCATCGTGTAGCAGTGCGACTCATCAATGTTTGTAAGCAGGATGTTGCACCAAGGTAACTGGTAGCAGAGTGAATTCGCTAAGCAGTATAAAGGCTAATTTATCAAATCCATACTACAGAATGGCCTTCGGCGCTTTTTAGCTTTGGGATTTATCTCAAAGGAGCGGTAACAATAAAAATGTACAGCAAGATTGATTCTGTACAGTTATTTATCGATCGTCTGCAGGAAATAGCACGAAATAACAAGAAATTACCCGGATAAGCGCTTTCTCATACGCCGAGTGTTTGATTAATAACCATTATTTTTATCGCGGCTAGCACAGGTATAATTAAAGTTATGTAAAGAAGGGTAAAAAAAACCGGATGCGAAACATCCGGTCGAAATAGGGGTAAACAGACATTCAGAACTGAATGACGGTAATAAATAAAGTTAATGATGATAGCGAGAGTTATTCTAGTCGCAGGTGACCATTTTGTTTTGTCATTCAGTGCTATACCTGGACCATCATGTAACTGCCTGATACTAATTGAAAAAAATTATTTTCTTGATTATTGGTGCTTATTTTTAAGTTTTTCATCGTTGTGAAAAGTTCCCTTGAGTTTACAAATTGAAACATCTTGTGCGCATTTTGAAACACCTTAGAAGTTTTCGTATCATATTCTTGTTGGATTATTCTGCATTTTACAGCACAATGAATATAGCCGACTGATTAGAAGGGTAATCAGTAAGCAGTGGCATAATAAAAGGCATATAACAAACAGAGGGTTAATAACATGAAAGTTAAAGTACTGTCCCTCCTGGTACCGGCTCTGCTGGTAGCAGGCGCAGCAAATGCGGCTGAAATTTATAACAAAGATGGCAACAAATTAGACCTGTACGGTAAAGTCGACGGCCTGCACTATTTCTCTGACGACAAGAGCGCTGACGGCGACCAGACCTACATTCGTCTTGGCGTAAAAGGCGAAACCCAGATCAACGACCAGCTGACCGGTTACGGCCAGTGGGAATACAACGTTCAGGCGAACAACACTGAAAGCTCCAGCGATCAGGCATGGACTCGTCTGGCATTCGCCGGTCTGAAATTCGGCGACGCGGGTTCTTTCGACTACGGTCGTAACTACGGCGTTGTTTACGACGTAACTTCCTGGACCGACGTTCTGCCGGAATTCGGCGGCGACACCTATGGTTCTGACAACTTCCTGCAGTCCCGTGCTAATGGCGTTGCAACCTACCGTAACTCTGACTTCTTCGGCCTGGTTGACGGCCTGAACTTTGCTCTGCAGTATCAGGGTAAAAACGGTAGCGTCAGCGGCGAAGGCCAGACCAACAACGGTCGTGACTGGAACAAACAGAACGGCGACGGTTTCGGCACCTCCGTTACTTATGATATCTGGGACGGCATCAGCGCTGGTTTCGCATACGGTCACTCTAAACGTACCGACGCTCAGAACGCAGTTGGCCTGCTGGGCGACGGCAAATATGCTGAAACCTACACCGGTGGTCTGAAATACGACGCGAACAACATCTACCTGGCTACTCAGTACACCCAGACCTACAACGCGACCCGCGCTGGCTCCCTGGGCTTTGCTAACAAAGCACAGAACTTCGAAGTGGCTGCACAGTACCAGTTCGATTTCGGTCTGCGTCCGTCCGTTGCTTACCTGCAGTCTAAAGGTAAGGATCTGGAAGGCTACGGCGACCAGGATATCCTGAAATATGTTGACGTGGGCGCGACCTACTACTTCAACAAAAACATGTCCACCTATGTTGACTACAAAATCAACCTGCTGGACGAAAACAACTTCACTCGTAACGCCGGTATCTCTACCGACGATATCGTCGCTCTGGGCCTGGTTTACCAGTTCTAAGCACGCTGAAGTCTCGAAAAAGGCGCCTTTTGGCGCCTTTTTTTATGCCTCGTTTAAGCAGGCTGGTGTACTCTTGCAGCCTTAGCAAGAGGAACCCAATTTTATGGATATCACTTTTTTCCGCGCCGCGCTGCTCGGCGCTTGCGTACTCCTTTCCGGCTGTGATTCAGCTACTTCTCCTGCACCGCAAAAGAGCGCCGCTACCGTGCTGGATGGCAAAACGATGGGCACATTCTGGCGGGTCAGCATCATTAACGTTGATGAAGCTAAAGCCCAGGCGCTGCGTCAGAAAATAGAGGCCCAGCTGGACGCGGACGACCGTCTGCTCTCAACCTGGAAAGATGACTCGGCGCTAATGCGCTTTAACCACTCTCCCGGGACTGAACCGTGGCCGGTAAGCGAAGCGATGGCTGATATTGTCACCGGCGCGCTGCGGATCGGCGCTAAAACGCACGGTGCGATGGATATTACCGTCGGACCTTTGGTCAATCTGTGGGGCTTTGGCCCGGATAAGCAGCCGGTAAAAACGCCGGATCCTCAGCAGATCGCGGCGGCGAAAGCGCGGACGGGTTTGCAGCATCTGACGGTGATTAACCGCGCGGATCGCCAGTATTTACAGAAGGATATCGCGGATCTGTTTGTCGATCTTTCTACCGTGGGCGAGGGCTATGCCGCCGATCATCTGGCGCGCCTGATGGAGCAGGAGGGCATTTCTCGCTATCTGGTTTCCGTCGGCGGCGCGCTGGTCAGCCGAGGGATGAACGCCGACGGGCAGCCGTGGCGGGTGGCGATCCAAAAGCCGACCGATCGCGAAAATGCCGTCCAGGCCATCGTCGATATTAACGGCCACGGTATCAGCACCTCCGGCAGCTACCGCAACTATTACGAGCTGGATGGCAAACGGATCTCGCACGTGATCGACCCGCAAACCGGAAGGCCGATCGACCATAAGCTGGTCTCGGTGACGGTGATTGCGCCGACGGCGCTGGAAGCCGACGGTTGGGATACCGGGCTGATGGTGCTCGGTACGGAGAAGGCGCAGGAGGTGGTGAAAGAGCAGGGGCTGGCGGTCTATATGATTGTCAAAGAGGGGGAGGGGTTTAAAACCTGGATGTCGCCGCAGTTCCGCACCTTCCTGGTTGGCGAAAAGAATTAAACAGCAAGATTTCGGGTTTTATTCGGCGGGCGATGAAGCAGACTGGCTATACACTTAAAGCAGGAGCCGATGATGAAACCGATTATTGCTGATACCGATGACCGCCGCTGGCAGGCGGTATGCGATCGTGATGCCCGCGCCGATGGTCAGTTCGTGTTTGCCGTGCTGACCACCGGCGTTTGCTGTCGCCCCTCCTGCCGCTCGCGGCGGGCGCTGCGGGAAAACGTCCGCTTTTACCCCGATGTGGCAAGCGCCATCGCCGACGGGTTTCGCCCCTGCAAGCGCTGCCAGCCGGACAAAAGCGACCCGCAGCGGCAGAAGGCCGAGAAAGTCGCCAGGGCCTGCCGCCTGCTTGAGCAGGAAACGCCGATAACCCTTGAAGCGCTGGCCCATGAGCTGGCGGTCAGCTCGTACCATTTCCACCGTTTATTCAAATCCGTTACCGGAATGACGCCGAAAGCCTGGCAGCAGGCGTGGCGCGCGCGGCGTTTACGGGAGTCGCTGGCGCAAGGGGGAAAAGTTACCTCAGCGGTGCTGGCTGCGGGTTTTCCCGACGGCAGCAGCTATTACCGTCAGGCCGACGCCGTGCTTGGCATGACCGCCAGCCAGTTTCGCCGCGGCGGCGATAATACGGATATCATCTATACGCTCGGCGACTGCGCGATTGGCCGCTGCCTGGTGGCGGAAAGCGAGCGCGGGGTGTGCGCCGTATTGCCCGGAGAGGGCGATGCGCCGCTGGACGAGCTGCGCCGCCTGTTTCCTAACGCCCGGCTTCTGCCCGGCGACGCGCATTTTTCCCGGCGGGTGGCGCAGATTTTTGCCCATATTGACGATAGCCGCCTGGCGGTCGATCTGCCGCTGGATATTCGCGGCACCGCCTTTCAGCAGAGGGTCTGGCAGGCTCTGCGTCAGATCCCGGCGGGCGAAACGCGCAGCTATCGCCAGGTTGCGCAAAGTATCGGCCAGCCGGGCGCCGTCCGGGCGGTGGCGGGAGCCTGCGCCGCCAACCGGCTGGCTATCATCATTCCGTGCCACCGGGTGGTCCGCGAAGGCGGGGCGCTGTCCGGCTATCGCTGGGGAACCGCCCGCAAAGCGCAGCTGCTGGCACGGGAAGCTCAAACCGAGGAGTCGTGATGCTCGATCTCTTTGCCGATACGCCCCCGTGGCAGGAGCCGCTGGCGCCCGGGGCCGTCATTCTGCGGCGCTTCGCCCGCCAGCGCGCCCCGGCTCTGCTGCAGGCGCTCCTGCGCGTTGCCGACGTTTCGCCGTTTCGTCAGATGGTCACGCCCGGCGGCTATACCATGTCGGTGGCGATGACTAACTGCGGACCGCTGGGCTGGACGACCAATATGCACGGCTATCTGTATGCTCCCGGCGATCCGCTAATGGGACGAGACTGGCCGCCGATGCCGACGATATTTGCCCGGCTGGCCGCAGAGGCGGCGCTCGCCTGCGGTTACGCAGGCTTTGTGCCCGACGCCTGTTTAATAAACCGCTATCAGCCCGGGGCGAAGCTCTCGCTGCATCAGGATAAGGATGAGCGCGATCTGCGTGCGCCCATCGTTTCCGTATCGCTGGGGCTGCCGGCGGTGTTTCAGTTTGGCGGCCTGCAGCGTAGCGACCCGCTGCGCAGAGTGCTGCTGGAGCACGGGGACGTGGTGGTCTGGGGCGGCGAGTCGCGGCTGTTTTATCACGGCGTTCAGCCGCTGAAAGAGGGTGACCATCCGGACACCGGCGCCTGTCGGTACAACCTCACCTTTCGGCTGGCAGGCGATAAAGAATAAAAATAAGAATTATTCTTGATGTCATCGGCGAGCAGTTTACACTGCTGGCTGTTTTGCTTGCCCGGATTGCGTGTTATGGAACTTCTTCTTCTCGTTTGGCGCCAGTATCGCTGGCCGTTTATTTCCGTCATTGCCTTGAGCCTGCTCAGCGCGGCGCTGGGAATCGGGCTTATTGCCTTTATCAATCTGCGCCTGATGACCGTTGTCGATACCTCGCTGACGGTGCTGCCGGAATTTCTCGGCCTGCTGCTGCTGCTGATGGCGGTGACGCTGGGATCGCAGCTGGCCCTGACGACCCTTGGGCATCATTTCGTCTTCCGCCTTCGCGGTGAGTTCATTAAACGCATCCTCGACACTCCAATCGAGAAAGTTGAGAAGATCGGCAGCGCCTCGCTGCTTGCTGGCTTAACCAGCGACGTACGCAACATTACCATTGCCTTCGTGCGCCTGCCTGAGCTGGTGCAGGGCATTATCCTGACCTTCGGGTCCGCCGCCTATCTGGCGTGGCTATCGGGAAAAATGATGATGGTGACCGCCCTGTGGATGGCGATAACCATCTGGGGAGGATTTGTGCTGGTGGCGCGCGTCTATAAGCATATGGCGACGCTGCGGGAAACCGAAGATAAGCTGTACCATGACTACCAGACGGTGCTGGAAGGGCGTAAAGAGCTGACGCTCAACCGCGAGCGCGCCGAATACGTGTTTAATCATCTTTATCTGCCGGATGCGCGCGAATACCGGCACCATATTATCCGCGCCGACACCTTCCACCTCAGCGCGGTGAACTGGTCGAACATTATGATGCTCGGCGCCATCGGGCTGGTGTTCTGGATGGCTAACGGCCTGGGCTGGGCGGATACCGCCGTGGCGGCGACCTACTCTCTGACCCTGTTGTTCCTGCGCACGCCGCTGCTTTCGGCCGTTGGCGCGCTGCCGACGCTGCTCAGCGCCCAGGTCGCTTTCAATAAGCTGCACAAATTCTCTCTGGCGCCGTATCGTGCCGAATTCCCGCAGCCGCAGGCGCATCCGCACTGGCAAACGCTGGAGCTGCGCGACGTCAGCTTCCATTATCCGGACAACAGCTTCGCCGTCGGGCCCATTAATATGACCCTGAAACGCGGCGAGCTGGTGTTCCTGATTGGCGGCAACGGCAGCGGCAAGTCGACGCTGGCGATGCTGCTGACCGGGCTGTATCAGCCGGCCTCCGGCGAAATCCTGCTGGACGGCGAGGCGCTGGCGGTAGACAAACCGGAAGACTACCGTAAGCTGTTCTCGGCGGTATTCACCGATGTCTGGCTGTTTGACCAGCTGCTGGGGCCGGAGGGGAAAGGGGCCGATCCCGCGCGGGTGAACCAGTGGATGGAGCACCTGAAAATGACGCACAAGCTGCGGCTGGATAACGGCAAGATCCTCGATCTGAAGCTATCGAAGGGGCAGAAAAAGCGCGTGGCGCTGCTGCTGGCCCTGGCTGAAGACCGCGATATCATCCTGCTGGATGAATGGGCGGCGGATCAGGACCCGCACTTCCGCCGCGAGTTTTATCAGGTGCTGCTGCCGCTGATGCAGCAGATGGGGAAAACTATTTTCGCTATCAGCCACGACGATCACTATTTCCAGCATGCCGATCGCCTGCTGGAGATGCGCGCCGGTCAGCTGGCGGAGCTAACGGGCGAAGAGCGCGAGCTGGCGACCCGCGATGCGGTCTCCCGCACCGCCTGAAAACCGCGTCTGCCGACCAAAGGCGGGCGCTATTGTTGATTTTTCCGCCGGACGAACCTGCCGGCGGTTATTATTTCCCCCTCCTCGCGCTATGCTTATGGCACCTGGCCTGCTGGTCGGCCAACTATTCTCACAAGGATTGCCTGACCGATGTCCGTTTTGCATAAAAAAAGCGCCAGACTGCGCGACGAAGAGCGCGCCCGCCTCATTTGGCTGCTGAGCACCGATAAAGCCGTTACTTCCTCATTATTGGGCAAATTAACGCTGGCCGAACGCTATGACGACGGCACCCTTGCCGACGATCTGGCGGAAGTGGAAGTGCTGGTTTCCCACCTGCCGCCGCCGGACCTCGCGGATGCGCTGGAAGCGCTGCCTTATGACGCGCGTAACGCGCTCTGGCGGCTGGTTGCCGACGATAAACGCGGCGAAGTGCTGCTTGAAGCGTCGGAAAGCGTCTGGGGCGACCTCATCGACAAGATGAGCGATCACGAGCTGCTTTTTGCGCTACAGAACCTGGATATTGATGAGCAGGTCTATCTCCTGCAACACCTGCCGCGCGACCTGACCGGACGCCTGCTGGCGACGCTTCCGGCGGATAAGCGCGCGCGTATTCGCCAGATGATGCGCTACGCCGACAATACAGTCGGCGCGATCATGGAATTCGAGGTTATCACCGTCCGTCCGGAGGCGACGCTCGCCGCGGTGCAGCGCTACCTGCGGCGGTTAGGCAAAATGCCGGAAAACACCGATAAGCTGTTTGTTACCACCCGCAATAAGCTGCTGCTTGGCGAGCTGGAGCTGCAAACCATTCTGCTCAACGATGCGCAGAAGCGGGTAGGGGAAGTTATGGAAGGCGATCCGGTCACCTTTCAGCCGCATGAAGATGCGGAAAAGGTCGCGCGCACCTTCGAACGTGATGACTTACTCAGCGCCGCGGTGATTGATGCCGACGGCAAGCTGATGGGGCGTCTGACCATCGACGAAATCGTGGACGTGGTCTACGAAGAGACCGATAACGACTTACGCCGGATGGGGGGCCTGAGCAACGATGACGACGTCTTCGCCCCGGTAAGCAAAGCGGTGAAAACGCGCTGGGCCTGGCTGGCGGTCAATCTGTGCACCGCGTTTATCGCCTCGCGGGTAATCGACGGCTTTGAGCATACCATTTCGCAGCTGGTGGCGCTGGCTTCGCTGATGCCGATCGTCGCCGGGATCGGCGGTAATACCGGAAATCAAACCATCACTATGATCGTACGGGCGATGGCGCTGCAGCATATTCAGCCGGGAAGCTTCTCGTTCCTGATCCTGCGCGAAATGGGGGTCGCGGTGATTAACGGACTGGTGTGGGGCGGGATTATGGGCGCGGTGACCTGGTGGCTCTATAGCGACCCGCAGCTCGGCGCCGTGATGACGCTGGCGATGATGCTGAACCTGCTGATGGCGGCGATGATGGGGGTGATTATCCCGATGGTGATGGTGAAGCTGGGACGCGACCCGGCGGTCGGCTCCAGCGTCATGATCACCGCCATCACCGATACCGGCGGCTTCTTTATTTTTCTCGGCCTGGCGACGATTTTCCTGATGTAGCCGGCGCTCCGCTGCGCAGCCTGCGTGGGATCAGGGCCATCGCCACCAGGCCTGCCAGCACGCCAATCGCCAGATTGCTGGTACCCACCGTTGCGGCGACGGTGACCAGCATAACCAGCGTTTCCGGCCACGGATTACGCTTTAGCTCGGCCGGGCGAAGGCTGTGCCAGCTGAAGGTTTTTGCCGCCACAATGACCATCACTCCGGCCAGTACCGCCATCGGAATTTTTGCCATTACTTCGCTCAGCACGGTGACCAGCAGCAGCAGCACCGCGCCGGCGGCGAGGGTGGAGACGCGGCTGCGGCCTTTCCCCATTTCAACGTTAACAATGGTCTGACCAATCATCGCGCAGCCGGCGATCCCGCCGTAGAACCCGGCGAGAATATTGGCGATTCCCAGCCCGGCGCTCTCGCGCGCTTTGCTGGACGGCGTCTGGGTCAGGTCATCGACTAATTTAGCGGTCAGTAGCGACTCCATCAGGCCGACAAAGGCAATGCTCAGGGCACAGGGCCAGATAATTTGCAGGGTAGCGAGATTGAGCGGCACCAGCAGGGCGGTGAACCCCGGAAGCCCGCCGCTCATCGAGCCTTCATCGCCCACGGTAGGCAGCAGCTGCCCGGTGGTGACGGTAAACAGGGTTAATACCACAATGGCAATCAGCGGCGCGGGGACCGCTTTAATATAGCGCGGCGCCCAGAGAACAATCAGCAGCGTCAGCACGAACAGGCCGAGGATCAGCGGCTGCTTACTCCAGAAATGGGGGACCTGGGCGAAGAAGATCAAAATCCCCAGCGCGTTGACGAAGCCGGTCATCACCGCCTGCGGAATAAAGCGCATCAGCCGGGCCATTCCGCCCAAACCAAACAAAATTTGAATAATACCGGCCAAAATGACGGCAGGCAGGATGTAGCCGACGCCGTATTGATGGACCATCGGCCCAATCACCAGCGCTACCGATCCGGCGGCGGCGGTAACCATCGCGGGTCTGCCGCCGAGTACCGACATCGCGAGGCACAGCACAACGGAAGCAATCAGGCTGACCTTCGGGTCAACGCCGGCAATTACTGAGAAGGAGATCACCTCTGGAATCAGGGCCAGGGCGGTGATAACGCCAGCCAGAGCCTCTCGGGTGAGCAGCGACGGCGAACGGAGTACGTGGTGAATGGCGCCTGTTGAAGCGGGCGTAGCGTGGTCTGGAGCCTGAGGCATAAGAATTTCGCTGTTAATATAAGCCGGAATGGATAAGCCTGAGTTTGCGTGCGGTCTGTCACAAAACGGAGGATGATAGCGCGGTCTCGCCGCTTATACCAGTACAAAATGTGATTTGTGGTACACATTTATTAAACATTTTTATAACAGATCTCAAAACTCAACTTAAATTTTAAACAATATTTAATTTTTTTATCTTCAGTGTTACTTTGATTCCTGATAATCGTGTCACCTGCGCTAAATAAAAAAGCGAGTAAAGTAAGGCTCAAATTCGATGAAGAAAAAGATGGCCGTACCCAGCTCACCGGCGGTTGGTTCAAGTACACCTCGGACCAACACCCGCCATGAGCAAGAGACGGATGTACTGTTGATTGGCGGCGGCATCATGAGCGCCACGTTGGGAACCTGGCTGCAGGAACTGGAGCCGGATTGGTCTATTACCATGGTCGAGCAGATGTCCAGCGTTGCGGAGGAGAGCTCGAACGGCTGGAATAATGCGGGTACCGGGCATGCGGCGCTGATGGAGCTAAACTATACGCCCCAGATCGCCAGCGGGATCAACATCGACAAAGCGGTCGATATCAACGAATCCTTCCATATCTCTCGTCAATTTTGGGCCCACCAGGTCACGCGCGGCATTCTGAGTAAGCCGAAATCATTTATCAACAGCGTACCGCACATGAGCTTTGTGTGGGGCGAAGATAACGTTAATTTCCTGCGCGCGCGCTACGCCGCTCTGCAGCAGAGCGAACTGTTCCGCGGTATTCGCTATTCCGAAGATCATCAGCAAATTAAAGAGTGGGCTCCGCTGGTGATGGAAGGGCGCGACCCGCAGCAAAAGGTTGCCGCGACCCGCACCGAGGTCGGCACCGACGTCAATTACGGCGAAATTACGCGTCAGCTGATTGCCGGGCTGCAGACCCACGCTAATTTCTCCTTACAGCTTGGCACCGTTGTGCGTCGCTTTAAGCGCAACGCCGACAAGAGCTGGACGGTCACCCTGGCGGATGCCAACAACCGTCGCCAGAAGCGGGTGATCAAGGCCAAATTTATCTTTATTGGCGCCGGCGGCGCGGCGCTGACGCTGCTGCAGGAAACCGGCATTCCTCAGGCTAAAGAGTACGCGGGCTTCCCGGTTGGCGGCCAGTTCCTGGTGTGTGAAAACCCTGAAGTCGTTAACCACCATCTGGCAAAAGTTTACGGTCAGGCCGAGGTGGGGGCGCCGCCGATGTCGGTGCCGCATATCGATACGCGTATTATTGACGGTAAGCGAGTGGTGCTGTTCGGGCCATTTGCCACCTTCTCCACCCGCTTCCTGAAAAACGGTTCTTTGTGGGATCTGCTGGCCTCGACCAACACGTCAAATATTCTGCCTATGCTCAACGTGGGTCTGGATAATTTCGATCTGGTGAAATACCTGATTAGCCAGGTGATGCAGAAAGATAAAGATCGCCACGAGGCGCTGCGCGAATACTATCCGGAAGCGAATAAAGGCGACTGGCGCCTGTGGCAGGCCGGCCAGCGCGTGCAGATCATTAAGCGTAACGGCAAGAAGGGCGTGCTGCGTCTGGGAACGGAAGTGGTCAGCGATGATGACGGTACCGTTGCGGCGCTGCTCGGCGCTTCACCTGGCGCCTCGACCGCCGCGCCGATTATGCTGCAGCTGATGGAAACGGTCTTTAAGGATAAGGTGCATTCAGCCGCCTGGCAGGCGAAGCTAAAAGAGATCGTTCCCTCCTACGGCCTGCGTCTTGACGGCAACTCCGCGGCGATTGAGCAGGCGCTGGCGTGGACCAGCGAGGTTCTGCAGCTGCGCTATGAGCCGGTTTCAGTCGCGGATAAAGCTCCTCAGGCAGAGCTGAAACCGCTGACGGAGAGTAAACCGATAGCGGATATCGCGCTGTAGAAGACAACTCCGGCGGCCAGCGCCGCCGGTTTCTTATTGCCTGCGGTTAGCGCTCGACGGCATTACCGATAGTTTCGTCTGCTTTCCAGATACGGTACTTCACTTCAACGTTATCCGGCGTGTAAACCACTACCGGCAGCCTGCTGTTGTAACGCAGCATGCCGGCATCACCCAGGCCTGCGGTAACAAACTTCTGCACTTTCTTCCCGTCCGGGCAGGCCATCATGGTCGAAACCGGCGAGGTCACTTTATCAAAGACGTAATAATCGTAGCCCCAGCCTTCGAGGGTTTTGCTCTCCAGCTGACCGCCAAGGCGATGGTGGTTACAGTCGACTTCCAGCGTCTGGCCAATCAGCAGCTCAACTTTATAGGCCGATTCGTCCTTCTGCGGCGGCAGCTGGATCACCTGACGCTTCATGCCTTTCTCCGCTTTTGGATAGGGCGCAATCTTTTCCAGAGGCTGTTCGGCGGCCAGTGCGCTGGCGGAGACACAGGCAACGGTCAGCAGGGAAACAGCAAACGTAGCGATTTTGTTCACGATCGATCATCCTTTGTTATCGTTTTTCAACGCTAAAAGACTATCATCTTTCGCCCCATTGGTAAGATTTATTTACCAATGTTTGCATATAAAGCAGCGTGATATGCTGTTTTATTGTTGTGGAGTATAGGAGTTTGCTGAAAATATGCTTAACTGAAGAGGTATTATCTTGCTGGTTTTTGTCAGCTGCCGCCTGCGGCAGCTGACGTCACGGCGCTAGCGCGCGAGCGGCTTACTCATCGCGGTTTAGCTTGCCTTCCTCAATAAACTCTTCATCAATTTCATCGGTATTGCCGGCGTGTTCGCGGCCTGAGAGCAGATTCCAGCAGGCGATAAACAGCGCGGCGATCAGCGGACCGATCACAAAGCCGTTAATACCGTAAATCTCCATACCCCCCAGGGTGGCTATCAGAATCATGTAGTCCGGCATTTTGGTATCTTTACCCACCAGCAGCGGACGCAGAATATTGTCCACCAGCCCGATAACAATCACGAAGAAGCCGACGACAAACGCCCCTTGCCATAGCTGATCGGTGGCGAAGAGGAAGATGGCTGCGGGAACCCAGACAATGGCTGAACCTACCGCCGGGATCAGCGACAGAAACGCCATGATCGCGCCCCATAAAATGCTGCCATCAATCCCGGCAACGTAGAAGGCTATTCCCCCCAGTATGCCCTGGACCAGGGCGACGGCGACGGTACCTTTCACAGTGGCCCTGGCGACGGCGGCAAATTTGGCAAACAGGTGCTGCTTAACGTAGTTAGACAGCGGCAGGGACTCCAGGATCAGCATCACCAGATACGGGCCATCTTTGAGCAGGAAAAACAGCAGATACAGCATGACGCCAAAGCTAATGGTAAAACCGAACGTCCCTTTGCCAATCAGAAATGCGCTGCCGGCCAGGTACTGGCCGCCTTTTAGCGCCGCGTCTGAGAGCTGTTTCTGAATCTGATCGGCGCTGTCGAGATTATGCTCCGAGAGGAAGCTTCTGACCCACTCCGGGAGATGGGCGAACAGGCTCGCCACCACCGCCGGGAACTGGGTGTCATTATGCTCAAGCCTGGTGTAAACCAGGTTCAGCTCGAGCGCCAGCGAGGAGAAAATAATCGCCAGCGGGGTGAAGACGATCAGGCAGATAATCGCCACGGTCAGCAGCGAGGCCAGGCCATTGCGTTCACCAAGCCTGCTGCGTAGCTTGTTCTTCACCGGATTGAAGATCACGGCCAGAATAGCCGCCCACAGAATGGCTGAGTAATAGGGAGAAAGGACATCAAAAAAGGCAAGGCTGACTATCAGCAGGATCAGGATAAAGAATCCCTTGGTAATTCCATTAACTCTCATTTTTATCTTCCTGGCGTATGACTGATACAGTCGAATATAGAAGCTATTCCTCGATTTACAATCAGCGAGGTCGTAGTTTGTTTACCGAAGTGGCTCAATGAGCGGCACTGCGGGCGGGTTCGCGTCAGTTTTCAGGCAGAAAGAACGGGCGATGGAATATTTTATACGTTCTGATGCGCAGGAATAGCGACGAAGTATGGGGTTATTGTCCGGGTTTCACCCCGTTAACTCCCCGCATGAAAAACAGGCATAAAAAAACCAGCCATAAAAGGCTGGTTTCTCAGAGTGATTTGGTCGGCACGAGAGGATTTGAACCTCCGACCCCCGACACCCCATGACGGTGCGCTACCAGGCTGCGCTACGTGCCGACGCATAGGCGGTAATATTACCCGTTCCCCAGGCGAATGCAAGCGGGGGAGCGACCAATTGATTCATAATTAATCAATCAGTTAGCGATAAAGCGCTTTTCATCCGTCAGGATCTGCAGCAGCAGGCTGAGCTGCGGTTTGCGATTGTCGATCTTCTTACCGTCGCTATTCCAGGTGCTGTAGGTTCCGTTGTGGTTCAGCACCACGGTGACTTCCGGCGAGGTGACCGCCAGCGTATCGCCGTTCGCCGCGGTGACCCAGCTGCGGCGACGTGCCGGACTAAACAGGTCCTCGCCCTGCGAATACTCGTTCGCCGGGGTAGAGACGTGCAGCAGACGCTGCATCAGCGTGGTCATCACATCTTTGTTATCGGTCAGCGTCGCGATAGTCTGCGCCGGAACGCCCGGCCAATGAATCACCAGCGGAACCTGCAGCTGGTCTCTCGACCAGTCAAACTTGCCGTGCTGCGGATTAAGCGGCATGCCGTGACCGGCGGTGACGATAACCACCGTATTATCCAGCTTGCCCGCTTCGCGAAGGGCGCTGAGCACACGGCCGATTTGCGTATCGACCTCGCCCGCCGCGCGGCTATAGCGGCGCACAAAGTTCTGCTGCTGGCCATCGTCAAGCGAGGTGCCGTTGAGCGAAACCCACGAGAACCAGCGGTTTTCATCCTGAGCGTAGCGATTCAGCCAGCCAATCCACTGGTTTGCCGTCTGCTCATCGCTTTGCGTTTTGGCTACCGGCAGCGAGAAGTCGGACAGCAGCGCCTGGCGATAGAGCGGGCTGCTGAAGCCATCGGAAGAGAACAGGCCCAGCTGATAGCCCTGCTGGTTGAGCGCGGTAATCAACGCTGCCGGAATACGGGCCGACAGCACGCCGTCCATATAGCCCGGTGAAATACCGTAGAACAGGCCAAAAATACCGTTATCGGTGCTGTTACCTGAGCTCATATGCTGGGTAAAGTTGACGCTATCCCTGGCGAAGCCGGCAAGCTCCGGCATGTTCTTCTCGAAGCGCGAGTAGTTCAGGTTATCAACGGTAATCAGCAGCACGTTATAGCCGGTGCCGAGGTCGCGATAGCGCAGATCGCTCAGCGGATACTGCACGGAGACCGCTTCCGGCGCGCCTTGTTCCACCAGGCGACGCTGGTAATCCTGCGCGTCCAGCAGGCCGTGTTTCTCAAGGAAGCGGCGGGCGGTCATCGGATAGGAGAGCGGCAGGTTCGCCCGCTGCATGGTAATCGGACGATAGAAATTCGCGTCAGCCCAGATATAAATCAGGTGGCTGCTGATAAAAGAGATAAAGAAAAGCCAGGCGACAGGGCGCGCGTAGTGGCGGCGGCGCGTCAGGCTGCGCAGCTTCTGCCAGCTCCAGGTCGCAAAAAGCATTTCCAGCAGGAAGATAATCGGCACGCTGATAAACATCAGCTGCCAGTCACGCGCCATCTCGTTCTGATCCGGGTTGATAACCAGTTCCCAGACGAAAGGGTTGAGATGCAGGTGGAAGCGGGTGAAAACTTCGCTATCAATCAGCAGTAGCGTCATCCCTGTCGTGGCCAGAATGACCGACAGGAAGCGCATAAGCCGCTGTGATATCACGACAAAGGTCAGCGGAAAGAGAATCAGTACGTAGCTGGTAAAGACCAGAAAACTGAAGTGACCAACGAGGCTGACATACGAAAAAATGCGTCCGCCCAGCGTCGTTGGCCAGTCGGCGACAAAAAGATAGCGGCTGCCGAGCGCCATAGCCAACAACATGTTGAACAGGGCGAACCAGTGCCCCCAGCTGACCATCTGGGAGACTTTTTCTCGGTAGGGCTGACGAAGAGTCACCATATAAAGTTGTTGGTTATCCTTAGTGCGCCGGGTCGTCGTTGATTGAGGACTGCAGAGCCTGGGCAAAAGAACGGGCGATCGCCTGACGCTGCGCCGGCGCGACGCTACTATTGATCAGGTTGGTCACCATATTGCCTAGCACCATCAGTGAAAGGTCAACGGGGGCTTTGTGTGTTTCCAGCACGTTGGTCAGCTCGCTGAGCAGCTGTTCGACGTGTTCATCACTATAGCGGGATAATTGCGGCATAAAAGTCAAAATCTGTTTGTTCGTGAAAGGGCAACATATTACCGTAGCAGCAGCTTTTTTTCCGCATTTTTTCGCCACGGCGCAAAAGCGCGCAGGATCGCGAGTCTCGGCTAGCCGAAGAGTCACGCGCCGGTTGCGTCGCCGTCCCGGCGGTGGTTGAATACCGCCCGGTCTAAAAGGAGAGTTTAACATGAGTCTGGATATCGACCAGATTGCCCTGCATCAGTTAATTAAACGTGATGAACAAAACCTTGAGCTGGTGCTGCGCGATTCGCTGCTGGAGCCTAATGCGACGGTCGTGGAGATGATGGCCGAGCTGCATCGTGTCTACAGCGCAAAAAACAAGGCCTATGGCCTGTTTAATGAAGAGAGCGAGCTGGCCCAGGCGCTGCGCCTGCAGCGCAAAGGTGAAGAAGATTTTCTGCCGTTCAGCCGCGCGGCGACCGGTCGTCTGCGCGACGAGCTGGCGAAGTATCCCTTCGCAGAAGGCGGGATCGTTCTGTTTTGCCAGTATCGCTATCTGGCGGTTGAGTATCTGCTGGTGGCGGTGCTCAACAACCTGAGCAGCATGCGGGTCAACGAAGAGCTGGATATCCGCTCCACCCACTATCTGGACATCAATCATGCCGACATCGTGGCGCGCATTGATTTAACCGAATGGGAGACGAACCCGGAATCGACCCGCTATCTGACCTTCCTGAAAGGCCGGGTAGGGCGCAAAGTCGCCGATTTCTTTATGGATTTCCTCGGTGCCAGCGAAGGGCTGAACGCCAAAGCGCAGAACCGCGGCCTGCTGCAGGCGGTGGATGATTTTGCCGCCGACGCGCAGCTGGATAAGTCCGAGCGGCAGAACGTGCGTCAGCAGGTTTACGCCTACTGCAGCGAGCAGCTTCAGTCCGGAGAAGAGATTGAGCTCGAATCGCTCTCTAAAGAGCTGGCGGGGGTGAGCGAGAAGAGTTTCCAGGAGTTTACCGCTGAACAAGGGTATGAGCTGGAAGAGAGCTTCCCGGCGGATCGCAGCACTCTGCGGCAGTTAACTAAGTTTGCCGGCAGCGGCGGCGGGCTGACGATCAACTTTGATGCCATGCTGCTCGGCGAGCGCGTGTTCTGGGACCCGGCGACGGATACCTTGACCATCAAAGGCACGCCGCCGAATCTGCGCGATCAGCTGCAGCGCCGGACTTCCGGCGGAAGCTGAAACTAATCCCCTCGGCCGCAGGCCGGGGGGATTTCTCTCCCTTACTGCGCGTCGGCGCGGATCGTTTCAATTCCACATTGCGCCAGCCGCGCTTGCAGCATCTCATCCACCGGGCTATCGACAATCAGCGTGCCGGCAAGGCTTAGCTCGCCGATGGCAAAAGCCGATGCCGAATTCAGCTTCTCCCGCGAGGCCATCACAATGGTTTCCGCCGCCCGCGCGGCCAGCGCCCGCTTGATGCCCGCTTCTTCATAATCCCCGGTGGTGAAACCCGCTTGATGGTGTACCCCGGTGACGCCCATAAAGAACAGATCGGCGTTGATCCGCGCAATACCTTCCAGCGCCGCGGCGCCGACGGCGACCAGCGAATGTTTAAACAGGCGCCCGCCGATCAGGATCACCTCAACCAGCGGCCGATCGACCAGCGCGACGGCGATGCCGGGGCTATGGGTCACGATGGTGCAGGCTAAATCGGCGGGCAAAAGCTTCACCATCTCGGTGGTGGTGGTCCCGCCGTCAACGATAACCACCTGGCCTGGTTGAATTAACGCCGCCGCCCGGCGGGCAATCGCCTGCTTGGAATCGATTTGCACGTTTCTGCGGGCCGCGATCGGGGCAACGGCGGCCGAAGCCGGCAGCGCGCCGCCGTGAACCCGCTGCAGCTTCCCTTCCGCCGCCAGCTCGCGTAAATCGCGACGAATGGAATCCTCCGAGACGCTGAAGCGCTGGCTGAGCTCCCCCGACATGACCTGTTTCTCGGCGCTAAGAATCTGCAAAATGAGCTGCTTTCGTTGGCTGGCGAGCATGCGTTTTCCTTCATGTTTGATCTTGTTTGTGCATGATTGTGCATGTTATGGTGCTTTCTGTCACCTGGTAAGGAGCAAAACATGCACATTGACGCACCATACGTTCGCAATATCCGCGAAACGCTGCTATCCGATAACTGGTATACGCTAAAAAAATATACCTTCGAACTGCTGCGGCGGGACGGGCGCTGGCAGGAACAGAGCCGCGAAGCCTACGACCGCGGGAACGGTGCCGTTATTCTCCTCTACAACCGCGAGAAAAAAACCGTGGTTCTCATCCGCCAGTTCCGCTTTCCGGTATGGATTAACGGCCATAGCGGATTTTTGATCGAGGCCGCCGCCGGGCTTTTGGATAACGCCTCCCCGGAAGAGCGAATTATCGCCGAAGCGCAGGAAGAGACGGGCTTTCGGGTGACCCGCATCGAGCCCGTTTTTACGGCCTATATGAGCCCCGGTTCGGTCACGGAAAAGCTGTACTTTTTTATTGCCGAATATTCGGCTGACGACCGGCAAAGTAGCGGCGGCGGGCTGGCGGAAGAAGGGGAAGATATCGAAGTGCTGGAGTGGCCGCTGGAGCAGGCGCTGCAGGCAATACGCGACGGCGAGATCGTGGATGCCAAAACCATTATGCTGCTGCAGCACCTTGCGCTCAATTCAGCATCGCTCCTTGCCGCAGAACGGGCAAAGAGCGACACGGTCTAGCGTAGCTGGTGGGCGATAGCGCTGTACATCAGCGCGGCCTCCAGCGGCTGGGCGTTAAACGAAGGCTCCGCCTGCGGCCAGGTTGACCACTGGACGATAACCAGATGCTCAGCGCGATTGACCATAATCACCTGGCCATATATGCCGAGCGCCCACAGGGAATCCTTCAGCCCCTGCTGAGCCGTAGGTTCGACGTTTTTGGCATTGGCCGGAATCGCGTTATTCCACCACTGGAATCCGTAAATTCCGTCCGGGTGCGCCGCGGAGACCGAGTTCTGTGCCTGAGTCCAGTCGGCGGCCATATCGAACCAGCCGTCAGGCACCAGCGATTTGCCGTTGGGCAGGCGTCCGTCGCGGGCAACAAACTCACCGAAACGTCCCCAGTCTTCAAGCGTGGCGTTGAAGCCGTGGGCGCCGACATCATGCTTCCCTTGCTGATAGGCATGCCACACGCCATCGTGGGCCATGCCGCCAGGCTGCCATAGCGTCTGTTCCAGCCAGGCGGCAAGCGACATGCCGGTTGCTCGCTCCACGATATCCCCCAGCAGCCACGCGCCGCCGGAGGAGTAGGACCACTGCTCTCCGGCCGGATGCGCGCGTTTCAGAGAGGCGACGATCTTACGTACGCAGTCGTAGGCTCCCGGATGCGCCTCGCACTGGGTCAGCCGCGCGAAGTGGGACTGCGGATTGGTGTAATCTTCATTCCACTCGACGCCGGAGGTGTGCTGGATAAGCTGCTTCAGGGTGACGCCGTCCCAGGCGCTGCCCTTCAGCTCCGGTTCATAATCGGTAACCAGATCATCCAAAGAGTGGATTTTCCCCTGCTGGATGGCGATACCGACCAGCGTGGAGACCACCGCTTTGCCCACCGAGCGCGACGTCCACAGCGTGGTGTCGGTGTTGCCGGCGCCAAGGTACTTATAGGCAATTTTGCCCTCTTTTAACACCAGCAGGCCGGTCACATTTTCGCGCTTCAGGTAGTCCTGCAGGTGCCACGTCTGGCCGTTCAGCGTATAGCTGGCGTCGGTCAGGGGCCTGTCTGCCTGCTGTAGCGCAGCGGCGGCGCCGTGGTGAAAGACGTCCCCGGCATAGTTACGATAGTCGTTACGAAAACCAACCACCCGATCGGCTTGATCCCAGCTGAGCATCTCTTTTGCCGCAGGCAGCGTTTTATCAAACGGCGTCGGGCAGGTATCGAGCAGCACGCCGCCGCATGCCCGCTGCGGCTGGGCCTGCGCCAGCGCGACGCCGGGCAGGGCGGTGAGCATCAGCGCCAGCGCCAGCGGTTTGATCGTTTTTATACTTGTCATCAGGAATTCCTTATTAGCCATCACAACCCGATGCGCAGTATATAAATCATCGGGAGCAGGCTAAAATCAGCCGATGGGGGATTTTCCCCCGCAAGGATGGGAAGGTATGAAAACGCTGCAGTACTCTTTTGCGCAAATTGAGGCTTTTGCCACCATCGCCGAAACGGGCTCGCTGTCGCGCGCGGCGATTCGCCTTGGCAAAGATCGCACCACGCTGCGCGATCTGCTGGATTATCTGGAAGATGCGCTGGGCTTCGCGCTATTCCTGCGGCAGGGTCGTAGCCTGGCGCTAACCGCGGAAGGGGAGCAGCTTTTTCGCCAGGCGCACCTGCTGCTGCGCCAGGCGCAGGCCTTTGAATCCTTCGCCCGGACGCTGCCGGGCACGGCCTGGCAGGAGCTGAGGGTGGCGTATGACCCCTTTGTGCCGCGCGGCTTTCTCTGCGCCCTGGCCGATAATCTTGCGCAGCGCCAGCTGCGGATGAGCTACTGGAGCGCATCGCGTCGCGAGGCTGAACAGGCGCTGGCCGACGGCCATGCCGACCTGGCGATATGCCAGGCCAATAACCGCACCCTTGGCAGCGAGATGGAGTGGCGCGCGCTGGGCACCGTTGAACTGGGATTTTATGCCGCAGAGCGGCTGTTTGCCGGCTATGCGAGGCCGCTGACGCTGCTGAACCTGGCGCTGGTGCCTCAGCTGGTGATGCATCGCCGCTCTGACGATCAGATCGCCCGACGGCTGCAAATCTCCGGCCATACGCAGTACATGAATGAAATCACGCTGCTGCGTCACGCCATGCAGCAGGGGCAGGGGTGGGGATTTTTGGCCGATCATTTCCAGGCGCAGAGCTGGGATGGGGTGAGTAAAATCGAAACCGAGGTCGGCAGTCAGGGGCTGAACGTCACGATGGTGATGCTCTGGCAGCCGGGTATGAACAAGCACCAGGCCCTGAAGACGGTTATCGATTTAGCGCCGGCGCTGTGGGCGCAAAGCACATAACAAAACGCCCCGGACCTTGCGGACCGGGGCGTTTCATACAACAACTGCTATCGGCTATTAAGCGCGAACGAAGTCGATGTGAGACAGTTTTGGCTTGAACGGGTGACGCTGAACAGCCTGAACCTTAACTTTCTCTTCTTTGCCATCGATAACGATGGTCAGAACTTCACCGTAGAACTCAGCTTTACCCTGAATGTTCCACAGTTTGTCCTGGTCCAGCTCAATTGCTACCGGAGTAGCTTCGCCGCCATAAATGATGGCCGGGAATTTATTAGCTGCACGCAGGCGGCGGCTCGCACCCTTACCCTGCTCTTTACGTACTTCTGCGTCGATAGTAAACATTGATGTCTCTCTATATTTAAATCCTGCTACAGGCGACCCAGCAGCAGGCAGATGATCTGCTTCGCGAATGCAAAAGCGGGCGGCATTATAGCCGCCAGAGGTTTTTACGGCAATCAAAACCTCAGCCTTAATGCCGATTAACGCAGTTCGTTGGCCCGGCGAAAGCGTCCCTGGTAGTCGAACATTTTCTCCCGCACCTGCCAGTATTGCCCCTTCATGCGGGCGACGACAAAGTCCGGATGGCGCAGCAGCGCCCGCTGGGCAAGGATATCGGCAGCGGTTATCCAGCGCAGCGGCACGCCGGGCGTGCGGGTGTGCGGGCGAATAAACAGCTGTTCAAACGCGGTGCGCTGGGCGGGAGTCTGCAGGCGGAAGCGCTCGCTGACGTCGGCACCGTCTTCATCGTAGTAGGTGATTTTCAGCCACGGGCCTTTGTCGTCGGCGCCGTGCTGCAGATCCATGCCGCTACAGCGCAGCACCAGCGCGTCTTTGAGCTTCAGCGCCGCCTTCAGCATATCATCAGGATCGACGAGAATCGTGTCGCACTCGCGGCAGCGGCGGGCGGCGATATCGTTTTCCGCATTACACTGCGGGCAGTTCTTAAAGCGAAAACGAAAGTCGCACTGCTCGCGATGGCCCTCATCATCTTCAAACCAGCCCTGACAGCGGCGGCCAAAATGTTCGATCAGCGTCCCGTCGGCGGTGGTTTTGCCCCAGAAGGTATTGGCGAAACCGCAGGCCGGACAGAATACCTGCACCGGCACGTTGTCGCTCTTGCCTTTCGGCGTCCCGACTTCAGGCGCGTAGAGATCGTGCGGGTTGCCGGCATAGTCGAGGATCAGGCAGTCGGTTTTCCCCGGCGCCAGGCGCAGGCCGCGGCCAACGATCTGCTGATAGAGGCTGACCGATTCGGTAGGGCGCAGAATGGCGATAAGATCGACATGCGGGGCGTCAAAGCCGGTGGTCAGCACCGCCACGTTGACCAGATAGCGGTACCGCTGGGCTTTAAACGATTCAATAATGCGGTCGCGCTGCGGCCCCGGCGTTTCGCCGGTAATCAGCTCGGCTTCACCTGCGGGCAGCAGGCCGGTGATTTCCCGCGCATGCTCCACCGTAGAGGCGAAAATCATCACCCCTTTTCGCGTTTGGGCAAACTCAACGATCTGGCTGACGATATGCGGCGTAATGCGCTGCTGTTTTTTCAGCTCATGATTGAGGTCGGCTTCGCTGAACAGGCCGTTGCTCTGCGCCTGAAGGCGGCTGAAATCGTACTGCACTACCGGCATATCGAGCCGCTCCGGCGGCGTCAGATAGCCGTGTTTAATCATGTAGCGCAGCGGCAGTTCATAAATGCAGTCGCGAAACAGCGCCTTCTCGTCGCCGCGCACCATGCCATGATAATGGAACTGATAGATCCAGCCCTTACCGAGGCGAAACGGCGTGGCGGTGAGCCCAAGCAGGCGCAGCTGCGGATTGACCTGCCGCAGGTGGGCGATGATTTGCTGGTACTGACTATCGTCGTCATCGCTGATGCGGTGGCACTCATCGACGATCAGCAGCGAAAACTCCCCCTGGAACTGCTCAAGGTTGCGGGCAACCGACTGTACGCTGCCGAAAACGACCTTACCGTGGCTCTCTTTGCGCTTCAGCCCAGCGGCGAAAATATCGGCTTCCAGCCCAAGGGCAAGATATTTAGCGTGGTTTTGCGCCACCAGCTCCTTGACGTGCGCCAGTACCAGCACGCGGCCGCGGGCCAGGCGCGCCAGCTCGGCAATGACCAGGCTTTTGCCGGCCCCGGTCGGCAGGACGATAGCGGCGGGCTCATGGTGGCGACGAAACCAGGCTAAGGTGGCATCGACCGCCTCTTTTTGGTAGGGGCGTAATGTAAAATTCATGGCTTCACAGGCGTTAATTAACTCGCAAATAGTATGCCATGAATCTTTTCCCTTGAGTGGCGTTAAGAGCCCGTTATACTAGCCAATGAATTTCTTCTTTTTCGGGCGCTTGCCCGCTCCAGCATTATTACAGGCTAAAAAAATCTCATGCGACTTGATAAGTTTATCGCTCAGCAACTTGGCGTCAGCAGGGCTATTGCCGGACGTGAAATCCGCAGCAGCCGCGTTCTTGTGGATGGTGAAATCGTGAAAGACGCTTCGTTCAAGCTCCAGCCGGAGCATGACGTTGAGTATGACGGCAATGCGCTTACCCAGCAGAACGGCCCGCGCTACTTTATGCTTAACAAGCCGCAGGGTTACGTTTGTTCTACCGACGATCCGGATCACCCGACGGTGCTCTATTTTCTTGATGTCCCGGTGGCGCATAAGCTGCATGCCGCAGGTCGTCTGGATATCGATACCACCGGTCTGGTGCTGATGACCGATGACGGGCAGTGGTCGCACCGTATTACCTCTCCGCGCCATCACTGCGAAAAAACCTATCTGGTGACGCTGGAAAACCCGGTGGACGAACACACCGCGGAGCAGTTTGCGCAGGGCGTTCAGCTGCATAATGAAAAAGAGCTGACCCGGCCGGCGGTTCTCGAAGTGGTGACTCCCACGGAAGTTCGGCTGACCATCAGCGAAGGGCGCTACCATCAGGTTAAGCGGATGTTTGCCGCCGTGGGCAACCACGTTGTCGGCCTGCATCGTGAACGAATTGGCGCTATCGCGCTGGACGACTCTCTGGAGCCCGGCGAGTATCGCCCGCTGACGGAAGAAGAGATTGCCAGCGTTGGCGTTCAGCATGCGCGGAGTAAAACGTGACGGCAAAGCAGAATTCTTCCCTGGGGATTGTGTTTATTCTTGGCCTGCTGGCCATGCTCATGCCGCTGTCGATTGATATGTATCTACCGGCTCTGCCGGTGATCTCGGCGCAGTTTAACGTGCCGGACGGCAGCGCGCAGATGACGCTTAGCACCTATATTCTGGGCTTTGCTTTTGGCCAGCTGCTGTACGGCCCGATGGCCGACAGCATCGGGCGTAAGCCGGTGATCCTCGGGGGGACGCTGATTTTTGCCGCCGCCGCGGTGGCCTGCGCGCTGTCGCAGACCATCGAAATGCTGATTACCATGCGCTTCTTTCACGGCCTCGCGGCGGCGGCGGCGAGCGTGGTGATTAACGCCCTGATGCGCGATATTTATCCGAAAGAAGAGTTTTCGCGGATGATGTCGTTCGTGATGCTGGTAACCACCATCGCCCCGCTGGTCGCGCCGATGGTGGGCGGGGCGGTGCTGGTGTGGTTCAGCTGGCACGCCATTTTCTGGATCCTTGCGGTGGCGGCGCTGCTGGCTTCGGCGATGATCGCGTTCTTCATTAGCGAAACCCTGCCGCCGGAGCGGCGGCAGAAGTTTCATGTGCGTACCACGCTCGGCAACTTTGCTACCCTGTTCCGCCACAAGCGCGTGCTGAGCTATATGCTGGCGAGCGGCTTCAGCTTCGCCGGGATGTTCTCATTTCTGAGCGCCGGCCCGTTTGTTTATATCAATATTAACCACGTCTCGCCGCAGCACTTCGGCTACTACTTTGCGCTCAACGTGGCCTTCCTGTTCGTCATGACCATGATAAACAGCCGTTTTGTCCGGCGGATTGGGGCGCTGAATATGTTCCGCGCCGGGCTGTGGATCCAGTTCGCGATGGCCGTGTGGATGGTGGTCTGCGCGCTGTTTGATGTCGGCTTCTGGGCGCTGGTGTTCGGCGTGGCCGCGTTTATCGGCTGCGTGTCGATGGTTTCCTCGAACGCGATGGCCGTCATTCTCGATGAGTTCCCGCATATGGCCGGAACGGCCTCTTCGCTGGCGGGAACCTTCCGCTTCGGGATCGGCGCGATTGTCGGCGCGCTGCTGTCGATGGCGACCTTCACCACCGCCTGGCCGATGCTGATCTCTATCGCTTTCTGCGCCAGCAGCTCCATTCTCTTCTACCTCTACGCCAGCCGGCGGCGAAAAGTCGCGCTTTGAATCTCATTTAAGGGGCTATTTCAGCCCCTTTTTTGATGCATATCAACCGCAGCGGGCTTCATTATTCTGCTATTTGTTTCTTTTATGTAAAATCAATTAGTGTAAAAAGTCGCAATGTTGCGATAAAAAAGTTGTTTTGGATCACAGAAACGGGTACATATAGCCCCGATCGGTTCCTCAGCGAAACTATAAAGTTCTGGATAATAAGCGGTTAACTCTGGCGCACGCCGGTGTAAACGTTTTCCACGCTGATACAGGACTATTTGTCAACAATGTGTTAATATTGATGTAAATTTATTGTGAAGCATTTGCTTCCGGGGAAAACCAGGTGAATACACAACAACTCTCTATCGTACACCGACTGCCGCAAAGCTATCGCTGGCTGGCCGGTTTTGCGGGTTCAAGAGTTGAACCGATTCCGCAAAACGGCGTGCAGAGCGAGAATAGCCTCGTGGCGCTGAAATTACTGAGCCCGGACGGCGAGAAAGCGTGGCCGGTTATGCATAAGCTTAGCCAGGCGCTCAGCGACATCGAAGTCGATTGCTCAATCGTTGAGTGTGAAGGGGAACCGTGCCTGTTTGTCAGCATGCAGGACGAGTTTGCCGCCACCTGTCGTCTGAAAAATTTCGGCGTAGCCATTGCCGAACCCTTCTCCGGTAACAACCCGTTCTGACCGTCAGCCCAGCGCCAGCAGCTGGCGGGTATATTCCTGCTGCGGAGCGGTAAATACGCGCTCGCACTCTCCCTGTTCGACCACCTCTCCTTGCCGCAGAACCATCACCTGATGGCATAGCGTTCGCACGACGCGCAGATCGTGGCTGATAAAAATATAGGCCAGCTGGTGCTTTTGCTGTAAAGCTTTCAGCAAGGCTAAGATTTGCGCCTGTACGGTCTTATCCAGCGAAGAGGTCGGCTCATCCAGGACGATAAGCTGAGGTTTGACGATCAGCGCCCGGGCGATGGCGATACGCTGCCGCTGGCCGCCGGAAAACTCGGCCGGGTAGCGCAGGCGCGTTTGCGCATCCAGCCCCACCTCCTGCATCACCTGAATAACCGCCTGTTCACGCTCGGCGGGGGTGAGCGTCGGCTGGTGGACGCGCAGCCCTTCCTCAATAATCTGTAAAACGTTTAGCCGCGGGTTCAGCGATGAGTTCGGATCCTGAAACACGACCTGCATCCGGCGGCGCAGCGGCAGCATCTGCCGACGGCTGCGGCCCTGCAGCGTTTGACCATCAAAGGCAATGGTCCCCTCGGAGGCAATCAGGCGCAGTAGCGCCAGCCCGGTAGTGCTTTTGCCGGAACCGGACTCTCCCACCAGTCCCAGGGTTTCACCCGCGCGCAGCTGAAAGCTCAGAGCGTTAACCACCCGATTATGGTCAACCACCCGGCGCAGGAGGCCCCGACGAACGGGAAAGGCGACGCTGAGCCCGCTGGCGGCGAGCAGCAGCGGCGCATCGGGCGCCAGCGGTACCGGAAGCCCCGCCGGTTCGCTATCCAGCAGGCGGCGGGTATAGGGATGCCGGGGAGCAGAAAAAAGGGCATGGCAGTCGTTTTGCTCGACGCAGCGCCCGTTTTGCATCACCGCCACGCGGTCGGCGAGCTGGCGGACGATGCTCAGGTTATGGGTGATAAACAGCAGGCCCATATTCAGCTCCTGCTTCAGCTCGCGCAGCAGCAGCAGAATTTGCGCCTGCACCGAGACATCCAGCGCGGTTGTCGGTTCGTCGGCAATCAGCAGCTCCGGGCGGGTGAGCAGGGCCATGGCGATCATCACCCGCTGGCGCTCGCCGCCGGAAAGCTGATGCGGATAGTCCGCCAGCCGGCGAGGGGCCTGGCGAATGCCGACGCGCTCCAGGCAGTCGAGAATCTCTCCCCGGGCGGCTTCTTTGCGCATTCCGCGATGCAGAGAGAGCACTTCATAGAGCTGCTTTTCCAGGGTGTGCAGCGGATTGAGTGAAACCATCGGCTCCTGAAAAATCATGGCAATACGGTTGCCGCGCACCCCGCGCAGGGTACGCTCATCGGCATGCAGCAGCGACTGGCCGTGAAAGCGGATATCGCCGCTGGGGTAGCTTACCGGCGGTGAGGGAAGCAGGCGCAGCACCGACAGCGCGGAAACGCTCTTACCGGAGCCGGATTCGCCCACCAGCGCCAGGGTTTCCCCCGCCGCAATGCGCAGCGACAGTTCGCTGACGACGGTCCGGGTTTCGCCCTGCTGGCGAAAGGCGATGGAGAGATTGTCGATTTCTAACAGAGGCTGCGCCATCTTATACCGCCTTACTGGGGTCGAAGGCGTCGCGAACCGCTTCACCAATGAAAATTAAAAGCGTTAACAGCACCGCGACGGACAAAAAGGCGGCGATCCCCAGCCACGGCGCCTGCAGGTTGTTTTTCCCCTGCAGCAGCAGCTCGCCAAGCGAGGGCGAGCCCAGAGGCAGGCCGAAGCCAAGAAAATCCAGAGAGGTCAGGGTGGTAATCGAGCTGCAGAGAATAAACGGCAGGAAGGTGAGGGTGGCGACCATCGCGTTGGGCAGCATATGCCGCAGGATAATGCTGCGGTCGTTAACCCCCAGCGCCTGCGCCGCGCGGATATAGTCGTAGTTACGGGTGCGCAGAAACTCGGCGCGCACCACGCCCACCAGCGTCATCCAGCCGAACAGGACGGTAATAGCCAGCAGCCACCAGAAGCCGGGCTGCACGACGCTGGAGAGCAGGATTATCAAAAACAGCGTTGGCATTCCCGACCACACTTCAATAAAGCGCTGCCCCCAGAGGTCTATTTTGCCCCCGTAGTAGCCCTGGATGGCGCCCGCCAGCACGCCGAGGACGCTGGAAAAGAGCGTCAGCAGCAGGCCGAACAGGATTGAGATCCGCGTTCCGTACAGGATGCGCGCCAGCACGTCGCCGCCGTTGGCGTCGGTGCCCAGCCAGTTCTGCGGCGACGGCGGAGAGGGGAAGGGGGATTGGGTCGCAAAGTTGATGGTCGTCGCACCGAAGCGCACCGGCGCCCACAGCACCCAGCCGTGGCTGTCGAGCTGTTTCTGGAGCCACGGGTCCTGATAGTCGGCGGCGGTGGCGAAGTCGCCGCCGAAGGTCTTCTCGCTATATTCTTTTAATAGCGGAACGTACAGGCTGCCGCGGTACTGCACCAGCAGCGGACGATCATTGGCAATCAGCTCCGCGCCCAGGCTGCAGACGAAGAGGATTAAAAACAGCCAAAGCGACCAGTAGCCGCGGCGGTTGTCGCGAAAACGCGCCCAGCGGGCCTGATTGACGGGACTCAAAAAAGACATCAGCGGCCCTCAAAATCGATACGCGGGTCGACCAGCGTGTAGCAAATATCGCTGACGATATTAAGCAGCAGACCAATTAGCGTAAAAATATACAATGTGCCAAACATGACCGGATAGTCGCGTGAAACCGTCGCCTCATAGCCCAGCAGCCCCAGGCCGTTGAGGGAGAACATCACCTCAATCAGCAGCGAACCGGTAAAGAACATGCTGATAAACATCGCCGGAAAACCGGCAATAACCAGCAGCATGGCGTTGCGGAACACGTGGCGCCACAAAATTTGTTTTTCACTCACCCCTTTGGCGCGGGCGGTGACTACGTACTGCTTGCGGATCTCATCCAGGAAGCTGTTTTTGGTCAGCATAGTGAGTGCCGCAAAGCCGCCAATCACCGTCGCCAGCACCGGTAGCGTGATGTGCCAGAGGTAGTCGAGGATCTTCTGATACCACGGCAGGCTATCGAAATTGGCGGAGACCAGCCCCCGCAGCGGGAACAGGTCGAAATAGCTGCCTCCGGCGAAAATAACGATCAGCAGAATCGCGAACAGGAATGCCGGGATCGCGTAGCCGATAATGATCAGCGTGCTGCTCCAGATATCAAAATGGCTGCCGTTGCTGACGGCTTTACGGATGCCGAGCGGGATCGACACCAGGTAGATAATCAGCGTGCTCCACAGGCCGAGGCTAATGGAGACCGGCATACTGTTTTTGATCAGCTGCAGCACCGAGGCGCTGCGAAACAGGCTGTCGCCAAAATCAAAGCGCAGGTAGTCGCCGAGCATTTTCAGGTAGCGCTCGTGGATGGGCTTATCAAAGCCGTAGCGATGGGTTATCTCGGCGATGACCTCCGGGTCGAGGCCGCGCCCGCCGCGATAGTGGCCCTCGCTGACGTTGCTAACGCCGGTGCGCGCGTGGCTGGCGGCCATTCCGCTGTCGCCCGCGCCCGGCATCCCGCCGTGATTGCCGAACTCAATGGCGGCAATGGCCTGATCGACCGGGCCGCCGGGGGCAATCTGGACAATAAAAAAGTTGATCGTGATAATCGCCCACAGGGTGGGGATAATCAGCAGCAGTCGGCGGATCAGGTATGCGCCCATCGTCGTTCCTTAGCGTCTGTCCGCGGGCAGTTTTGCCGCTTTGTTAACGTCATACCACCAGCTGTCAAAGCCGGAGGAGTAAACCGGCCGCGTTGGCGGGAACGAGAACTTGTCCCACCAGGCCGTTCTGTCCTGCGCCATATACCACATCGGCAGCATGTAGTAGTTCCAGGTGAGCACCCGATCCAGCGCACGGCCTAAGGGCAGGAGCTTCTGCTTATTGCCCTGCCAGCGAATAATCTGCGCGATGAGGCGATCCACGACCGGGCTTTGCACTCCCGGCGCGTTGTAGCTGGAGTGAATATAGGCCGAGTCCCAGGAGATCTGCAGGTCGGTGCCGGGCCACGGCGTCGCCCGCCAGACCACGGGCATCATATCGTAATCCCGGCTGCGGCGGCGATTGCTGTACTGGGAATTATCAACCTGGCGAATATCCATGGTGATGCCGAGACGCCGCAGGTTGTGCTGAAAGGGCAGAACCCAGCGATCGTTACCGCCCGCGGGCAGCAGCAGCTCAAAACGCAGCGGCTTCCCGGTTTTCCCGTTCACCCGGCGCTGGTTTTTCAACACCCACCCGGCCCGGTTGAGCAGGTCGTCCGCCTTCAGCAGATTCGCCCGATCGAAACCGCCGCCGTCGGATCGCGGCGGCTGATAGAGCTCGGTGAAGACCTCGGGTGGGAGATCGTTTTTCATCGGCGTCAACAGAGCGAGCTCATCGGCATCGGGCGCCGCGCGGGCCGCGTACTCGGTATTCTGGAAGTAGCTGTTGGCGCGGCTGTAGGCGTTGTAAAACAGCGCCTTGTTCATCCATTCAAAATCGAAGGCGAGGGTGATGGCTTCGCGTACCTGACGATCGGCAAACACCGGGCGCTGAATGTTGAATGCCAGCCACTGGGTATCCTGCGCCGAGGTATTCTGATACTCATCCTTCACGATGTAGCCGCGCGTAAAGTTGCGCCCCACGTAGCGGGTGGCCCAGTTTTTGGCCATCGTCTCCTCCCGCCGGTCTACCGCCCCCGCCTTAAAGGCCTCAAAGGCGACGTTATCGTCGAGATAGTAGTCGTAGCGTAGCGTATCGAAGTTCCAGCGTCCGCGGTTGACCGCAAGATTGGCCGCCCAGTAGGTTTTAACGCGCGAGTAAACGATGTACTGACCCATCCGCCAGTCGGTAATGCGATAGGGGCCGCTGGCCAGCGGCGGGGTGGAGAGCGGATCGCTGAGCTTATGGTCGCGCCAGAATTTTTCCGGCATCACCGGCAGGGTGAACAGGCTGAGCATGTTCTCTTTGCCCGCCTGGCCTAACTCAATGCGCACGGTGAGCGGGGCGATGGCCTTGACGCTTGTGCCTTTGTAGTACAGGCGAAACTGCGGGACGCCTTCGGTCATAAATTTCTGGAAGGTAAATGCGACATCGCTGGCGCGGATCGGCGTGCCGTCATGAAAGCGGGCCTGCGGGTTGATTGTAATCTCTATCCACGAAAAATCCTCGGCGTAGCGCGCCCCGTCGGCGATTAGCGGATAGTAGCTGCCCGCTTCGTCGTCGGAGGTGGTGAATAAGGTATCGTACAGGGCATCGGTGCGCACGCCGGGATTGCCGCGCAGCGCATAGCGGTTGAAGTTGTCGAAGGTGCCAATGGTGGCGAGCGTGATGCTCCCGCCTTTTGGCGCCGCTGGGTTGGCGTAGGCGAAATGGCTAAAGCCGTCAGGGTATTTCGGCTCGCCGATAATCGCGAAGCTGCTGCTCTCTTTCACGGTCTGCGCCTGACCGTTAAGGCTAATAAAAGTAATTAATATCAGACAAATACGCACAAACATAGCCAGGTTGTTATCCTCTGTCGGCGGGCCCTCTGCGGGCCCGTCCATAGACTAAATTATCAGGAACGCCCGGAGGCGGCGAAGTATTTCGCCGGTTCTTCATGCGCGGCGAGCAGCGTTTCCAGCGGCAGGGGCCGGCTTATCCAGTAGCCCTGCAGATAGTGTACGCCGTGCTTGCGCAGCCACTCTGCCTGTTCAGGCGTTTCAACCCCTTCGGCAACGGTCAGGAGCTGCAGGCGGCGGCTCAGCGTCAGCACGGCATCAAGCACCGGCGAGGTGACGGTTTCGGTACCGATGGCCTGCACGAAGCCGCGATCGATTTTCAAAAAGTCGAAGTTGTAGCGTTCAAGATAGATCAGCGCGCTGTGGCCGGTGCCAAAATCATCAATCGCAATTTCAAAGCCCTGCTCATGCAGCCAGTCAAAGATGGCCAGCGATCGGTGCTTATCGATCATCGCGCGTTCGGTTATCTCCAGCACCACGCTAAAGTGGTTAACCGGCAGGGCGGCGGCGAAGCGCTGTAAATCCGGCTTAAAGCTGTCGGCATGCATGTGGGCCGGGGAGATATTCAGCCCGAGCTTACTCCCCGCCGGCAGGATCTTTTGCAGCGTGGGCGCGTCGCGAGCGATCAGCGCCAGCAGATGATGGGTTAGCGGGACGATCATTTCCTGGGTTTCAGCCAGGTTGATAAAGACATCCGGAGGAATTTCGCCGGCGACCGGATGCCGCCAGCGCATCAGTACCTCAACGCCGCTAATGTGCAGCGTATCGGCTTTAACGACCGGCTGATAGACGATGTAAAACTGGTCGTTCTTTATTCCCACCAGGATCGCTTTTCGCGGATCGGATTTGATCGTCAGCACGTAATAGCCCAGTAGCCCCGCCAGCAGCCCGCATACCACGCCTAACAGCAGCGCGTACTGGGTATTTTCAGCCAGCCAGCTGTTGGCGTAGAGATAAACCTTGAGCGGCAGCCCCTTGATCTGCACTTCGCGAATCGGCTCTGAGAGCGTCGTTTTTGGGTTAACCAGCCCGTTGCTTAAGGTCGAAATGCTGTTGTTGTTGACCACCAGCGCAATGCCGCTGAAGTCATTTTGCCGGGCAGAATAGAGAATATAGGGGGTCAGGTTGGTATTGATTGACACGAAAATACCGTCGTTACCGCCGTGCGGGCTGCGTACCCACATCGCCAGCGCCGAGCTTTTTGGCATCATCGGCGTACCCGGCAGGATGGCCATATCGACAGGTTTACTGATATCGAGCTGGGGAATGAGCTGTGCCAGGGGGCTGTTCATTGGACCTGTTGCCGAAGAGCAAAATGCCTGGCCATTTTTAACCAGCAGAAACGCCCGAACGTTTGGGCTGAAGGCGGCATGCGCGGTCAGGCCCGACGCGATATTCTCACACTTCTGGTCAATCAGCGGCTGCAGCACGGTAATCGTATGATTAAGCTCGTGAAAGTATTCATTCAGGTAACCGTTGACGTTGTTGATGATGAAGTCAAAGCGTTCAGACCGGTTGTGGTAGATAACCATAAATTGAATGCTACCGGCCAGCAGGGCGACGAAAATCCCAATGAGTGTGCTGGTCAGCCAGATTTTACGCCGGGGTGAGAAGTAGCGGGTAAGCATAGGCTATAGTCAGTCCGTGTTTATGAGGCGCGCAAATGGGGTGACAGAAAAACGATTTCACCATCTCCATTAAAAGACATAGCTTATATTGCGGCTTTGCGGGGCAATGAGCAAAAAAAAACACTGCCTCAGCAGTGTTTTTAATTTCCGTTCGTCAGCCAAGGGAAAACTGACGACAGAAGAGGTTAGGAACGGCTCAGCACGCGGCGCGCTTCGTTATAGCGCTTTTTCCAGTACGGCTCGTTCATGCTGGAGATAGTCACACCGCTGCTGGTGGAAGCATGAACAAACTGGCTGTTGCCGATGTAGATACCTACATGGCGGCCAGTGGAACCCGCTCTGAACAGGACTAAATCGCCTGTACGCAGCTGGGAGCGTGAAATCGACTTACCGGAATCCTGCTGCTCGGAAGTTGAGCGCGGCAGTTCCAGACCAAACTGTTCGCGGAAGGTACGCTGCACGAATGCTGAACAATCGATGCCTTTCCGGGTGCTACCGCCAAGGCGGTAACGCACGCCTTTCCAGCTAGCATACTGGTCCATTAAACGGGACTTAACGTCCAGATTGTTGACCATTGTTTCAAATTCATCCTGAGAGGCTTGCAGTGATGACAAATCGCCACTACCCACAGCAAGCGTCTCAGAATGCATATTCTTTGCGGTACTACTGGTCGAACTACAGGCAGAGAGCAAAACTGCCACTGCAACCGCGGGAACGACCCGCAGGATATATCTCAAAATCGGCTGAGATTTGACCATGTTGTTTGTTTTCCCTTGTTGTCCTTAACGACAATGTCGTTATAAAAAATGCCAAACGTGTTAGAGCCTAAATACCTGCCAGCAATGAGACAATTCCTTAAACCTAAATTTGTGCAGTGACGCACAAATTAATTCTGCTGCCGGTTTTACGTTGCTGGAAAGGCAAAACGAGAATGAGATTACCCTATCAACACTGGGATGGCGAGCGGTTTTGCGAGATTTCTTATAAGAATTTTTGCGACAAAAAGTGAATCATCGGGAAAGGACAAAATAGCGGCAGAGATGGGTGAAAAATACGCAATTACCTAATTTGTAAGACGATTAATGTGACAGAAAGATGATTGTGGGGATAAAAATGGCGAAACATAAAAAAAGGGACCGAGAACGATCCCTTATGGATATTTAATAATATGCGACGGGAATGTTAATTTTTGTGCAATCCGCCCGGGAGGGTTCGGTCGAACCAGGCAATCATTTTGTCGCTCAGAGGCGTCAGCAGAACCCAGGGAGCGCCGATCAGCAGCGCGGTTAATGAACCGACGGCAATATCGGTAAACCAGTGGGCGCCAATCATTACCCGCGGGAAGGCAAAAACAACGAAAATGGCGAGAGAAATGGCAAACGCCCGGCGGCCAAAATAGCGCCACATGAAGGTGGCGAAAATCAGCAGCATCATCCCGTGATCGCCCGGGAAGCTATCCTTCGATGCATCTTTAGTCGGGAACGAGACCACGTCGCTTACCTTAACAATGCCGCTAAACGAGAGCGACGGGCTGGCGCGTTTAACCGGCATCAGGTGCTGAGCCAGCTGGTTTATCACCACCGCAGACAGCAGCATCACCAGGCCGATAATCACGATTCGGCGGCGGCCGGCGCTTTGCTCTTTCAGCCAGAAGCTCAGCATCACGCCTCCCATTGCCAGCAGAGAGCAGGCGTCAAAAGCGCGGTTGTTGATAATCGCCAGCAGCCAGGTATAGCCGCGGCTGACGCCCACGTTGTGGTTAAAGAAGTGGAAAATGGCGGAGTCCAGCGGAAACCACGGGCCGTGGTTAGCGGGGAGATACCATGATAAAAAAAGCGCAATACCTGCGGCGTTAAGCAGCAGGATAAGGGGGATTCGGGTTTTATTCATAACGGTCGCGTGTTGTGTAAAACGGGGGCAAACATAGCCGCCCTAACTTAAACGTAGCCTCAACAGAGTGGCTTGTAGTGCATTCCAGTCCGCTTCGCCGTCGCAGATCAGCTCAATACGGCTGTCCGGCGGCGCAACGTTTTGCGTTTCAATATTAAGGTCCAGCCCCTGACGGTTGATCCGCACCAGGCCTTCGGCAATACGCATCACGCCCTTCACGCGGCCCACCGGGGCCAGGCGCGCCCACTCCAGCAGGCCGATGGTATCAAAGGTGGTATCAGCGTCAAAAATCCAGCCGCAGGCCTGGTAGCCCTGGCCGCTGTTCAGGCTGCGGCGCCAGCGCTGGTGGCTGGGGAGATTCAGCGCCGCCAGGCCTTTTTTCTGTCCGTGGCCGTGCGCATGCTCCGCGCTTTCCGGCAGCGGGCGCAGATTCAGCCGCGGCAGGTCCAGCAGCGCCGGGTCAATGCTCCCCTGGGTGGCGCTGACGCGCAGGCGTTTGCCGGCGTACTCCTGCCACCAGGCGCTGAAGGCGCGCTCGCTTTCCGCGGTCATCCGGTCGGTTTTATTGCTGATAATGACGTCGGCGGCGACCAGCTGATCGCGGAAGTTTTCGTTGGCTACGACCTTCGGGTCCAGAAGCTGGCGAGGATCGAGGACGCACAGCGTCGCGCGCAGGTCGATCCACGGCTCGTAGACCGCGGCGGTCAGAATATCGAGGATCTGCTTCGGGTGACCGAGCCCGGTTGGCTCAATCAGCAGGCGGTCCGGCTTCCCCTGACGCAGCAGCGTATTCAGCCCGACCTGCATTGGCAGACCGTTGACGCAGCACATGCAGCCGCCGGGAATTTCTTTAAGCAGCGCACCGCTATCGGCCAGCAGAGCGCCATCGATGCCAACTTCGCCAAATTCATTGACCAGTACGGCCCATTTTTCATCTGCAGGCTTATGGGCCAGCAGATGAAGAATCGAGGTCGTTTTACCGCTGCCGAGAAACCCCGTGATCAAGTTTGTTTTGGTCACATTTTCTCCAGGATACAAATGTAATGTTGTAACAGTTGAGACTATCCTGACGAAAAAAAGGGGAAAAGAGAAGGGTTAGGGCGGACAGAAAATATTTCTGTCCGTTAAACAGCAGAAATTGTTAAGAATCCAGCGCGGCGGCGATAGCGTTGCGGGCGCCCAGCGATGAGAGCTGGCGCCAGGCTGACGTCACGTTGGCGACAAATTCTGCGCTGTGCGGGAGGTCGCTGCCAAAAATCTCTTCGAGGGAGAGCAGGGCGCTGACCCGCTCTTGCTCATGGCTGCTAGCGACCAGGGCCTGGATTTTCTCCGCCAGCGGGTCGCGGACATCGATCGGCTGACCGGCATCGTCCACGCCGCTGACGTAGCGCATCCAGCCCGCGACGCCAAGCGCCAGCAGCGGCCAGCGGCTGCCGCGCGCGAGGTGCACCCGAATACCGTCAAGCATGCGCTGCGGGAGCTTCTGGCTGCCGTCCATCGCGATCTGCCAGGTGCGATGCTTTAACGCCGGGTTGCCGAAACGTTCGAGAAGACCGTCGGCATAGCTCGTCAGATCAACGCCTTCAATAGAGAGCGTCGGCGCCTGTTCATCAAGCATCAGCCGGCGCGCGGCGGCGCGCAGCACGTCATCCTGCATACAATCGCTGATATGCGCACTGCCCGCCAGGTAGCCGAGCCACGCGAGGAAAGAGTGGCTGCCGTTGAGCATCCGTAGCTTCATCTGCTCCCACGGCAGCACGTTGTCGGTCATCTGCACGCCGGCGGCTTCCCACGCCGGGCGGCCGGCGACGAAGTTATCTTCGACGACCCACTGAATAAACGGCTCGCAGCTGATGGCGCAGGGATCTTCGACGCCCAGCGCGGCGCTGATTTCCGCCAGCGACTCGTCGGTGGCTGCGGGAACAATGCGGTCAACCATCGTACCCGGGAAGCTGACCTGTTCAGCAATCCACCGCGCCAGCTCCGGACAGCGTTTCTCCGCCATTCCCAGCACGGCGTTTTTCACCACGTGGCCATTGTCAGGAATGTTATCGCAGGAGAGGACGGTAAACGGCGGCAGGCGGCGCTCGCGGCGGCGGGCGAGCGCCTCGACTAAAATCCCCGGCACCGACTGCGGCAGCGTCGGGTTATCCAGATCGTGCACGATCCGCGGCTGCCTGAGATCCAGCAAACCGCTTGCCGGGTCGATGCAGTAGCCTTTTTCAGTGATAGTCAGAGAGACGATGGCGACCTGCGGTTCGCAAAACTTTTCGATTATCGCCGGGAGCGAATCCAGTTTAGCGTTCAGGCACTCGTGCACCGCGCCGACCACGATAGCCCTGTTGCCCTGCGCCCCTTTCTCCAGCACGGTAAACAGGTGATCCTGCTGGCGAAGCTGGCTCATCAGCCGATCGCCGCTGAACAGACTTATTTCGCAGATCCCCCAGTCGCCGCCGCTGGCGTTCAGCACCCGGTCGGTAAGCAGCGCCTGGTGCGCGCGATGAAAGGCGCCAAACCCAAAGTGCACGATACGCGAGCGCAGCTGGCTGCGATCGTAGCGGGGAAGCTGCACGTCTTCCGGTAGCGTAGCTGTAGCAATAGTCGTCATTATTTACACACCTGATTAACCAATGATTAACACGGTCAGTGTAAAGTTATATGACAGCAAATTAAATTGGTGAGCCGTATTTATACGCTTAGTGTGAGCTGGATCAATCAATTCAGCGGGATTATTTGATCCTTTGCGTGAAGCCTGTATGGTAGTCGTCATTGACGTTCGCATTATTGGTATAACAACTTTAAAGGGGTATAGCGATGGAGCAAACCTGGCGTTGGTATGGACCGAACGATCCGGTATCGCTTGATGATGTACGACAGGCTGGCGCAACGGGCGTGGTTACCGCGTTGCACCATATTCCGAACGGGCAGGTATGGCCCGTTGACGATATTAAGCAGCGTCAGGCGCTGCTGGCGGAAAAAGGGCTGACGTGGTCGGTCGTCGAAAGCATCCCGGTGCATGAAGAGATCAAAACCGATAGCGGGCAGTGTGCGACCTGGATTGCCAACTATCAGCAGAGCATCCGCAATCTTGCGGCCTGCGGGATTGATACCGTTTGCTATAACTTTATGCCGATCCTCGACTGGACGCGTACCGATCTGGAGTATCAGCTAGCGGACGGCTCTAAAGCGCTGCGTTTTGATCAAATCGCTTTTGCGGCCTTTGAGCTGCATATCCTGCAGCGCGCCGGCGCGGAAGCGGATTACACGGAAGAAGAGCAGCGCCAGGCGCAGGCCTATTTTACGGCGATGAGCGCTGCGGAAGTCGAAAAGCTGACCCGCAATATTATTGCCGGCCTGCCGGGAGCCGAAGAGGGCTATACCCTCGATCAGTTCCGCACCCGTCTTGCCGAATATGACCATATCAATAAAGAGCAGCTGCGTGAAAATATGGCCCGCTTCCTGCGCGCCATCGTGCCGGTATGTGAAGAGGTGGGCGTGCGTCTGGCGGTTCACCCGGACGATCCGCCGCGTCCGATCCTTGGCCTGCCGCGTATCGTGTCGACGATCGAAGATATGCAGTGGCTGAAAGAGGTTGTTGATAGCATTAACAACGGTTTTACCATGTGCACCGGCTCCTACGGCGTGCGTGCCGATAATGACCTGGTGAAGATGGTTGAAACCTTCGGCGATCGTATTCACTTCACCCATCTGCGATCGACCTGCCGCGAAGAGAATCCGAAAACCTTCCACGAGGCAGCGCACCTGAGCGGTGACGTTAATATGGTGGCGGTGGTGAATGCGATTCTGAGCGAAGAGCTGCGCCGCAAGCGCGCCGGCGATCTGCGCCCGATCCCGTTCCGCCCGGATCACGGCCATCAGATGCTGGACGATCTGCGTAAGAAAACCAACCCGGGATATTCGGCGATCGGTCGTCTGAAGGGGATGGCGGAAGTTCGCGGCGTAGAGCTGGCGCTGAAGATGACGAAGTATCCGGAACTGCTGTAGGCCACCGTGCGTCGGTAAAAAAATGCCCGTCAGTTGCGATACTGACGGGCATTTTCGCATTGGTGACCGGTTATTATCCCGCCGTTCGATTAGTCGGCGCGGCCCATATAGCGGCTTTCTTCGATATGGATACGAATGCGTTCGCCCGAGCTCAGGTACTCAGGAACCTGCACCACGAGGCCGGTGCTCAGGGTTGCCGGTTTGTTGCGAGCGCTGGCGGATGCGCCCTTGATGCCCGGAGCCGTTTCAACAATTTCCAGATCAACGGTCTGCGGCAGCTCCAGCGCCAGCAGCTGGCCATCCCAGGTCAGAACCTGCATGTCCGGCATGCCGCCTTCCGGAATAAACAGCAGCTCTTCTTCAATCTGCTCTTTGGTGAAGATATACGGGGTGTAATCTTCTTTATCCATAAACACGTATTCGTTGCCGTCGACATAGGAGAAGTCAACGTAGCGGCGAGTCAGGGTCACGGTGTCAACAATATCGTCGCCCTTAAAGCGTTCTTCAACCTTCAGACCGGTACGTACGTCAGCGAAACGCATTTTGTACAGCGTTGCTGCGCCACGGGCGCTCGGTGACTGAATATCAATATTTTTCACAATCAGCAGCTTGCCGTTGTAATTCAGCACCATACCTTTTTTAATTTCATTCGCTCTTGGCATTGCGGTAATCCTGTAACGTAAAGGGTCAAAAATATCGCGTAAAACTACTCGCGCCGGGCCTTTCAGGCAAGTGGAATTCACGCGTTTTGCTATCTTCGGATAAAACGTTTAGGCTGAGCCTGAAAAAGCGCCGTTAAGAGAACCATCTATGGAATGTCGTACTGACTGCGGTGCCTGCTGTATCGCCCCCTCCATCTCATCCCCGATACCCGGCATGCCTGACGGCAAACCCGCGAACACGCGGTGCGTACAGCTGTCTGCGGGCAACCTGTGCAATATCTTTGGCTCACCGCTGCGCCCCAAAGTTTGCGGCAGCCTGCAGCCAGAGCGCGAAATGTGCGGCACCCGACGCGATGAGGCAATGGCGTACCTTATTCATCTCGAACGGCTCACCGCCAGCTAGCGGCGCGCCGTTTTATCTCTGCGGCTTAAATGTCCCTGATGCGCCACAGGCACAGCTGGGCGATCGCCCCCATGCCGAGCGCAATCCAGAATACCGCGTGATAGCTCCAGATCTCGGCGACCACGCCGGCCAGCGACCCGGCAATAATCCAGCCGACGCGAATGGTATTGGCGTACAGCGTGGTCGCCGCTCCCGCCTGGCCCGGCATTAAATCCTGAAAATAGAGCATGCCAATTCCCGCCAGGATGCCAATGAAAATAGCGTTCAGCAACTGTAACGCCAGCAGCAGCCCAGGCGTATGAACCAGCAGCATGCCGACGTAAAAAAGCAGCCCGGCGACGCCGGCCGCGCGCATCAGAAAACGCTTGCCGAAGCGGCGGGCGTAATAGCCGGCGATCAGCATCGTCGGTATTTCGAGGCCGGCGGCTGCGCCCATCATTAAACCCGCCAGCTTCTCCGGCAGGTGCAGCTCATTAATGATATAGAGCGGCATATTAATGATATAGAGGCTGTTGATGCCCCACATCAGCGTGCAGACGCTGAACAGCAGCAGCGCATCGCGGCGATGGGTGCGCGGAGCTTCCAGCTGACCCGCGGCCGCTTTTGGCTCTTTGCGCATGCTGGGCAGAAAGAACCAGACTATCGCACCGCAGAATACGAAGGCGACAGCGGCGCTGAGGTACATCACGGTAAAGCCGAAACCCATCGCCAGCGCGTAGGCCAGCGGCGGACCGATAACCCACGCCAGCGACACCTGGGCGCGCAGAATCGAGCTGAACATCACCGCCTCGCGGCCGGTTTTATCCGCATGCTCGCGGGCAAGGGCGAACATCTGCGGGTTGGCGGTGGAGCCGAAGCTGCTGAGAAATACCCCGACGAAAAGCAGAACAAAGTAGCTGCGATTCCACGCAAACAGCAGGCAGGCCAGCACGCCCAGCAGGCAGCAGAAGACGATCAGCTGTTTACGATCCCCGCGGCGGTCCGAGCGCCCGGCGAGAAACTGGCTCACCAGAATGCCGATTACCGCGCTGCCGGTAAAAAAGAAGCCGACCATCGCCGGGCGCACGTGCACTTCATTGGTCAAAAACAGACTCAAGGTTGGCGTTTGCAACGCGCCGGCAATCCCGGTCAGAAAGGCGACAATCAGGAAGGCGGAAGAGGTTAAATCGAACCCGCGTCGGGGAAGGGCGGCGCTACTGTTTTGCATGTGCGGTTATCTGTGGTTTCAGGAGTCGCGGAGTTTACGCCGCCAGTCAGAAAATGAACAGTAGTATGGCACTAATAAATCAAAAAGGCGTTTCAAAATATTGCGTTCAGCAAAATGCTGAAGCTGAGGCCGGTCTTGCGATACGGCTTCAGCAAAAATGTGCGTTATCTCTAACTTCTGTTATCAGGCTGACAACTTATCTTGCGCGGTGATTAATAAAGGTACAGACTCATTGAAACGTTTCAGCGTCATCAGGAATTTCTTCAGCTGCAGGATGACGCATTTTTTCGCTAAACAGCTGAAACGATTCAACTCAGCAGGAGAGGAGATCCATGTTCCAGTTATCTGTGCAGGATATTCATCCCGGTCAGCAGGCCGGTAATAAAGAAGAGGCGATTCGTCAGGTTGCTTCTGCGCTGGTAAGCGCAGGCAACGTGGCGGAAGGCTACGTTAACGGGATGCTGGCGCGCGAGCAGCAGACCTCCACTTTCCTTGGTAACGGGATTGCCATTCCGCACGGTACCACCGACACGCGCGATCAGGTGCTGAAAACCGGCGTTCAGGTCTATCAGTTCCCGCAGGGCGTAACCTGGGGGGAAGGGCAGACGGCCTACGTGGCGATTGGTATCGCCGCCAGCTCGGATGAGCATCTCGGATTACTGCGTCAGCTGACGCACGTGCTCAGCGATGATTCGGTCGCGGAGCAGCTCAGGTCCGCCACGACGGCTGAAGAGCTGCGCGCCCTGCTGATGGGTGAAAAGCAGAGCGAAGTGCTGAAGCTGGATAACGACACGCTGAGCCTTGATATCGTGGCCAGCGATCTGCTGACCCTGCAGGCGCTGAACGCCGCGCGGCTGAAAGAAGCCGGCGCCGTTGACGCCGCGTTTGTGAGCCGCACCATTAACGATAAGCCGCTGAACCTGGGTCAGGGCATCTGGCTGAACGACAGTGCTGAAGGCAACCTGCGTAGCGCCGTTGCCGTGAGCCGCGCCGCCAGCGCATTTACCGCTGATGAACAGCCGGTGTCGCTGCTGATTACCGTCGCGATGGCCGACGAACAGCCGACCGCGGTGCTCAGTCGCCTGAGCAACCTGCTGATTGACAAAAAAGCTGACCGCCTGCTGAAGGCCGACGGCGCCACGCTGCTGGCGCTGCTGACCAGCGATGATGCGATTGCCGAAGACGTGCTGAGCGCTGAATTTGTCGTGCGCAATGAGCACGGGCTGCACGCGCGTCCGGGCACCATGCTGGTTAATACTATCAAACAATTCTCCAGCGACATTACCGTCACCAACCTCGACGGTTCCGGCAAGCCGGCAAACGGTCGCAGCCTGATGAAGGTCGTGGCGCTGGGAGTGAAGAAAGGTCACCGTCTGCGTTTTACCGCGCAGGGTGAAGATGCGCAACAAGCGCTGGATGCGATTGGCGAAGCTATCGCCGCAGGCCTTGGGGAGGGCGCATAAATGAGCAGACGTGTAGCAACGATTACTTTAAACCCGGCATACGATCTGGTGGGTTTCACGCCGGAAATTGAGCGCGGCGAAGTCAACCTCGTCCGCACCACCGGCCTGCATGCAGCCGGAAAAGGTATCAACGTTGCGAAGGTACTGAAAGATCTCGGTATCGACGTCACCGTCGGCGGCTTCCTCGGCAAAGATAATCAGGATGGCTTTCAGCAGCTGTTTAGCGAGCTGGGGATTGCCAACCGCTTCCAGGTTGTGCAGGGCCGTACCCGTATCAACGTCAAGCTGACGGAAAAAGACGGTGAAGTCACCGACTTTAACTTCTCCGGCTTTGAGGTGACTCAGGGTGACTGGGAGCGCTTCGTCAATGATTCCCTGAGCTGGCTGGGTCAGTTCGACATGGTTTGCGTCAGCGGCAGCCTGCCGTCAGGCGTCAGCCCTGAGGCCTTCACCGAATGGATGATCCGCCTGCGCAGCCAGTGTCCGTGCATTATTTTCGACAGCAGCCGCGAAGCGCTGGTTGCCGGCCTGAAGGCCGCGCCGTGGTTAGTTAAACCAAACCGCCGCGAGCTGGAGATTTGGGCCGGCCGCAAGCTGCCTGAAATGAAAGACGTTATTGACGCCGCCCACGCGCTGCGCGAGCAGGGGATTGCCCACGTGGTTATCTCGCTGGGTGAAGAGGGCGCGCTGTGGGTTAACGCCTCCGGCGAATGGATCGCCAAGCCGCCTTCAGTCGAAGTGGTCAGCACCGTCGGCGCCGGCGATTCTATGGTCGGCGGCCTGATTTACGGCCTGCTGATGCGTGAATCCAGCGAGCATACTTTGCGCCTGGCCACGGCCGTTGCAGCCCTGGCGGTTAGCCAGAGCAATGTTGGTATTACCGATCGTACCCAGTTGGCCGCAATGATGGCGCGCGTCGACTTACAACCGTTTAATTAACAGCAGGAGAGGCATAATGAAAACGCTGCTGATTATTGATGCCGGACTCGGACAGGCTCGCGCCTATATGGCGAAAACCCTGCTGAGCACCGCGGCGCAAAAAGCGCAACTCGAACTGATTGATAACCCGAACGATGCGGAGCTGGCTATCGTCCTCGGCTCAACGCTGCCTGCTGACAGCGCGCTGAACGGTAAAAAGGTGTATCTCGGCGATATTAACCGCGCCGTTGCCCACCCGGAGCTGTTCCTCGGCGAGGCGAAAAGCCATGCGACCCCTTACAGCGCGCCGGCTGCGGCACCCGCTGCGGCCAGCGGCCCAAAACGCATCGTCGCAATTACCGCCTGCCCAACCGGCGTGGCGCATACCTTTATGGCCGCAGAGGCTATCGAAACCGAAGCGAAAAAACGCGGCTGGTGGGTGAAGGTTGAAACGCGCGGCTCCGTCGGCGCGGGCAATGCGATTACGCCAGAAGAGGTGGCGCAGGCCGATCTGGTTATCGTTGCGGCGGATATTGAAGTTGACCTGGCGAAGTTTGCCGGTAAGCCAATGTATCGCACCACTACCGGCCTGGCGCTGAAGAAAACCGCCCAGGAGTTTGAAAAGGCGCAGCTGGAAGCCAAACCGTATCAGCCTTCCGGGCCGAGCGGACAGCAGGCGGATAGCGCGAAGAAAGAGGGCGGCGGCGCCTATCGTCATCTGCTGACCGGCGTCTCCTACATGCTGCCGATGGTGGTGGCGGGCGGCCTGTGTATCGCGCTCTCCTTCGCCTTTGGGATTAAGGCATTTGAAGTGAAGGATACGCTGGCGGCGGCGCTGATGCAGATCGGCGGCGGTTCAGCCTTTGCGCTGATGGTTCCGGTGCTGGCGGGCTTCATTGCCTTCTCCATCGCCGACCGTCCGGGCCTGACGCCGGGTCTTATCGGCGGTATGCTGGCGGTGAGCGGCGGTTCCGGCTTCATTGGCGGGATCATTGCGGGCTTCCTTGCCGGTTACGTGGCTAAACTGATCAGCACGAAGCTGAAGCTGCCGCCGAGCATGGAAGCGTTGAAACCGATTCTGATCATTCCGCTGGTTTCCAGCCTGATTGTCGGTCTGGCCATGATCTACCTGATCGGTAAGCCGGTTGCCGGTATTCTGGCGGGTCTGACCCACTGGCTGCAAACTATGGGGACGGCCAATGCGGTCCTGCTGGGCGCGATCCTCGGGGCAATGATGTGTACCGATATGGGCGGTCCGGTGAACAAAGCGGCGTACGCCTTTGGCGTCGGGCTGCTGAGTACTCAGACCTACGCGCCGATGGCGGCGATTATGGCCGCAGGCATGGTACCGCCGCTGGCGATGGGTATCGCGACGCTGGTGGCGCGTAATAAGTTTGACAAAGGCCAGCGTGAAGGCGGTAAAGCGGCCCTGGTGCTCGGACTGTGCTTTATCTCTGAAGGGGCCATTCCGTTCGCCGCTCGTGACCCGATGCGCGTGCTGCCATGCTGTATCGTCGGCGGGGCGGTAACCGGTGCCATCTCCATGGCGATTGGTGCCAAACTGATGGCGCCGCACGGCGGTCTGTTTGTTCTGCTGATCCCTGGTGCCATTACGCCGGTGCTCGGCTACCTGCTGGCGATTGTTGCCGGTACGCTGGTTGCCGGTCTCTCCTACGCGGTGCTGAAGCGTCCGGAAGTGCAGGCGGTTGAAAAAGCAGCCTGAGTAAAACCTTGATAAGCAAAAGGGCCGATAATTCGGCCCTTTCTTTTTTTAGCAGTTGGGATTCTCCCGGCATCGACCTCAGGCCGAGGCTTCCGCCGTCTGCTGCGCCCGCAGCCAGGCAATCTCTTCCGCCCAGATATCGGGATTCACGGTCTCCAGAATTAGCGGAATACCGTCGAAGCGGCTGTCCTGCATGATCCAGCGGAAAGCGTCATGGCCGATATTACCTTCCCCCAGGCTATGGTGGCGGTCGACGCGGCTGCCGAAGGCGCTTTTCGCATCGTTCAGGTGCATCCCGCGCAGGTATTTGAAGCCGACGATCCGCTCGAAATCGGCGAAGGTTTTCTCACACTCTTCGGCGCTACGCAGATCGTACCCGGCGGCAAAGGCGTGACAGGTGTCGATACACACGCCGACGCGGGATTTGTCCTCCACGCCGTCGATAATGGCGGCCAGATGCTCAAACTTAAATCCAAGATTGCTGCCCTGGCCGGCGGTGTTTTCGATAACCGCGGTCACGCCTTCGGTTTTTTCCAGCGCGATATTGATCGAGCGGGAAATGCGCGCCAGGCACTCCTCTTCCGGTATCTGCTGCAGATGGCTGCCGGGATGGAAGTTCAGCAGCGTCAGCCCTAGCTGCTGGCAGCGGGTCAGCTCATCAATAAACGCTTCGCGGGATTTTTCCAGCGCCTCTTCGACCGGGTGGCCGAGGTTGATCAGATAGCTATCGTGCGGCAGGATTTGCCCGGGACCGAAATGGTATTTTTCGCAGGCGGCTTTGAATTCAGCAATAGTTTCGTCGCTCAGCGGGGCGGCGCGCCATTGGCGCTGGTTCTTGGTGAAGAGGGCGAACGCGGTCGCACCGATTTCGGCTGCGCGAATGGCGGCATTGGCCACTCCGCCGGAGGCGCTGACGTGCGCTCCAATATATTTCATAAAAAACTCCAGTTAAGCCGCTGCGGGGTGGGTAATGATAGCGGCTTAACTGAAGAGTTACATCAACGAATGCTGTCGTCTGTCTGCTTCCGGTCAGGCCATCAGGCCGTGAACCGCCAGGTTAATCGCGCCGCCGCCGACAATCAGCCAGACGAACAGCATCAATGCCATCAGCAGCGGTTTGGCGCCGGCTTTTTTCAGCGCGCTGACGTGGGTGGTCAGCCCGAGGGCGGCCATCGCCATTGCCAGCATTACGGTATCGAGGGTCACCAGCATGTCGACCGCTGCTTTTGGCAGCAGGTGGAAGGAGTTAAATACCGCCACCAGGATGAACATAATGGCAAACCACGGGATAGTGATTTTACTTTGCTCGTCGCTGCCGGCCGGGGCCAGCTGCTTAACGCGGGCGGCGAGGAACAGCAGGAACGGTGCCAGCATCATCACGCGCAGCATTTTGGCAATGACCGCCGCGTTCTCTGCGTCCGGGCTAACGGCGTGTCCCGCAGCGACCACCTGCGCCACCTCATGCATGGTCGAGCCCATATAAATGCCGTAGGTTTCCGGCGTAAACCAGTGCGCCAGCAGCGGATACATCGCCGGATAGAGGAAGATAGCCAGCGTACCGAAAATTACCACCGTGGCGACGGCGACGGTCACCTTACTGGCCTCCGCCTTGACTACCGGTTCCGTTGCCAGAATCGCCGCTGCGCCGCAGATGCTGCTGCCGGCGCCAATCAGCCAGCTGGTATGCTTATCCAGACCGAAGATTTTCTGCCCGAGGATACAGGCGATAAAAAAGGTGCTGGCCAGCGTCAGAACGTCAATGGCAATGCCGCTCACGCCAACATCGGCAATCTGCGCGAACGTCAGGCGAAAGCCGTATAAAATAATACCGAGACGCAGCAGGTGCTGTTTGGCAAAGATCACGCCGCCGTCGCAGGGTTGCCATATTTTCGGGTAGAGCGTATTGCCGACGACCATGCCGAACAGGATGGCCAGCGTCAGCGCGCTGAAGCCGGCGCCGGCGATAGCGGGAAAGCTGCCAGCCCAGAGCGCAGCGCCGGTCACAACGGCGGTAAGCGCCAGTCCTGGGGCGAAATGCCACAGCGGGCGATGTTTTGTCGGTAAAGTGAGTGCTGTCATAACCTTCTCCTTTGTCTGCGTAAAGATTACGACTCGCTGGTTTAAATATAAAATTGATTATATATTTATAATTAATCGTAATAAGTGGTAAACGAGCCTGTTCGCGGTTCCGCGCGGCGTTACGCGCCGGCCGTCGGGATTGCGAAGGGCGATGTCGGATAGACGAGCAAGGAAGGGTTATGCATATCACGCTACGGCAGCTGGAAGTTTTTGCTGAAGTTCTCAAGAGCGGTTCAACCACCCAGGCGTCGCAAATGCTGGCGCTTTCGCAGTCAGCGGTCAGCGCGGCCTTGACCGATCTGGAAGGTCAGCTGGGAGTGCAGCTTTTCGATCGCGTCGGCAAGCGGCTGGTGGTGAATGAGCACGGCAGGCTGCTCTACCCGCGCGCGCTGGCGCTGCTTGAACGCGCTATTGAAATCGAGCAGCTGTTTCGCGGCGATAACGGCGCGATCCGCGTGTACGCCAGCAGCACTATCGGGAACTATATTTTACCGGAAATCATTGCCCGCTATCGCCGCGATTTCCCCGATCTGCCGCTGGAGCTGAGCGTCGGCAATAGCCAGGACGTGATTAACGCCGTGGCCGATCTGCGGGTGGATATCGGGCTGATTGAGGGGCCGTGCCACGCGGCGGATATCATCGCCGAACCGTGGCTGGCGGATGAGCTGGTGGTGTTTGCCGCTCCCGGCTCGCCGCTGCTGGAGGGCGAGGTGACGCTGCAGCGGCTGGCGGAGGCGCCGTGGATCCTGCGCGAACACGGCTCGGGCACCCGGGAAATCGTCGACTATTTATTGCTATCGCACCTGCCGGCGTTTCAACTGGGGATGGAGCTAGGCAACTCCGAGGCTATCAAGCATGCCGTACGTCATGGCCTTGGAATTAGCTGCCTTTCGCGGCGGGTTATCGCCGAACAGCTGGAGGTGGGATCGCTGGTTGAGCTGAGCGTGCCGTTACCGCCTTTAACCCGCACCCTGTGGCGGATTCATCATCGCCAGAAGCATATTTCCAAAGCATTACAGCGTTTTCTGCGTTACTGCGAGGTGTAAAAACGCGGGGGCCGGGGCGTTCGGATGAAGAGAGGTGGGGGATTATTGCTGGCAATTCCACGATTTAGTGCTTTACTAATAATCCATGTTCGATCATGAACCTCTCTTATAACTTTGTATTTGTACCGGATGGATCGCCGATCGTCTGCTACAATCTCGCCTCGTTTTTTTGATGGATAGCATTTTCACATGGTTTCGGATACTAAAACCACAGAAGCGCCCGGCCTACGCCGTGAACTGAAGGCGCGTCACTTGACCATGATCGCTATTGGCGGTTCCATCGGTACAGGTCTTTTCGTTGCATCCGGTGCAACTATTTCCCAGGCAGGCCCCGGCGGCGCGCTGCTTTCTTATATTCTGATCGGTCTGATGGTCTATTTCCTGATGACCAGCCTTGGCGAGCTAGCGGCATACATGCCGGTATCCGGCTCCTTTGCCACCTACGGTCAGAACTATGTCGAAGAGGGCTTCGGCTTCGCGCTGGGCTGGAACTACTGGTATAACTGGGCGGTGACCATCGCCGTTGACCTTGTTGCCTCGCAGCTGGTCATGACCTACTGGTTCCCCGATGCTCCAGGCTGGATCTGGAGCGCGCTGTTCCTCGGCATCATGTTCCTGCTGAACTGGATCTCGGTAAAAGGCTTCGGTGAAGCAGAGTACTGGTTCTCGCTGATCAAGGTCGCCACCGTCATCATCTTTATCGTTGTTGGCGTGATGATGATCGTCGGCATCTTTGAGGGCGCGCAGCCGGCGGGCTGGAGTAACTGGGGTATCGACGATGCGCCGTTTGCCGGCGGCTTTGCGGCGATGATTGGCGTGGCGATGATCGTCGGCTTCTCGTTCCAGGGCACCGAGCTTATCGGTATCGCCGCGGGTGAATCAGAAAACCCGGAGAAGAACATTCCGCGCGCCGTGCGCCAGGTGTTCTGGCGTATTCTGCTGTTCTACGTGTTCGCGATTTTAATCATCAGCCTGATTATCCCTTATACCGATCCGAGCCTGCTGCGTAACGACGTGAAGGATATTTCCGTCAGTCCGTTTACCCTGGTGTTCCAGCATGCGGGCCTGCTGTCTGCGGCCGCGATCATGAATGCGGTGATCCTGACGGCGGTGCTGTCGGCGGGCAACTCCGGAATGTACGCCTCCACGCGTATGCTCTACACCCTGGCCTGCGATGGCAAAGCGCCGCGTATCTTCGCTAAGCTGTCGCGCGGCGGCGTGCCGCGTAACGCGCTGTACGCCACCACGGTCGTGGCGGCGCTGTGCTTCCTGAGCTCAATGTTTGGCAACCAGACCGTTTACCTGTGGCTGCTGAATACCTCAGGGATGACCGGCTTTATTGCCTGGCTGGGGATCGCTATCAGCCACTATCGTTTCCGTCGCGGCTACGTGCTGCAGGGCAACGATGTGAACGATCTGCCGTATCGTTCCGGGTTCTTCCCGCTTGGGCCGATCTTCGCCTTCGTCCTGTGCCTGATTATCACCCTCGGCCAGAACTACGAAGCGTTCCTTAAAGACACCATTGACTGGGGTGGCGTGGCGGCGACCTATATCGGTATTCCGCTGTTCCTGGTTATCTGGTTTGGCTATAAGCTTGCCAAAGGCACCCGGTTTGTCCGCTATAGCGAAATGAAGTTCCCGCAGCGTTTCAAGCAATAACGTTATTGCCTGATAAAAAAACCCCGGGTTTCCGGGGTTTTTTCGTTATCAGATAGTCAGCATCAGATCATCAGAAGCTATAGGTCAGGCCCACGGTATAACGTCGGCCATCAAGTACCGTATCGTAGGTATCGTAAGCAATCTGCTTATCGAGAACGTTATACACCCCGGCGGAAACCAGCAGGTTTTTGTTGGCGTTGTAGCGCAAACCGAGATCGACCTGCGTATAGGACGGTGTGCCCTGAGCCATAGAGGTACGGCTCAGATACTCTGAGGTTTTCCCGCGGAAGTTCAAACGACTCCAGAAACCGACGTCAGGCGTGGCCTGCCAGTCCAGGGTGGTGTTGAACATGTTTTTCGGCATTTTATTTAAAGGCTTGCCGGAGAACTGACCGCTTTTCTGTTCTGACTTGGTATAGGTATAGTTCGCCGTCCAGTTCAGATCGCGAGTGATTTTCCAGCCGAAGGTCGATTCCACGCCGCGCATGTTGGCTTTATCGACGTTGACGCGGTCGCTGACGAAGTCATAGCTGGTATTGCCGATGGTGCAGGCCGGGTCAGACTTGCTGTTACAACGACGTACTTCGGTGATTTTGTTTTTGAAGTCGGTGTTGAACAACGTAAGGCCCGCGTTGAGGTTGTCGTTGTTATCCCACAGTAAAGCAATCTCTTCGCTCAGGCTCTTTTCCGGCTTGAGGTCCGGATTACCCACGATAATGCCGTCAAGACGACCGCCTCCAGTGACCTGGCCCCAGTTAGCGGAAGACTGGCGGAGATCCGGCGCGCGGTAGCCTGCTGAAACTCCACCTTTCAGCGTCCACTGTTCGGCAAGGTGCCATACGCCGTAGCCGCGTGGCGTCCAGTTGGTGCCGTAGTTTTCATCTTTATCCATGCGCAGGCCGCCGGTTAGCGTAAAGCTTTCGGTCATCGCCCATTCATCTTCAGCAAACAGCGCCCAGCTCCAGCGCGTTAGCTTACTCAGGCCATCGGCCGCCTCCAGCTGATTGCCTTTATCGCTGAGCTTCTCATAGCGATACTGCCCGCCCAGCGTCAGGGTGTGATCGCCAAGGAAAACCTGGTTCTGGTTATTAAGGGTCGTATTGTACGACTTCATTTTACGCCCGGGGTTGTTGGTCTCTTCCTGCTGGACGTAGCTGGTGGTGTTGAAGTGCTCGTAATAACCGCTATGGGTCAGCGAGTAGGTGGTGTGTTCGTAGCGGGAATCGCTTTTGCTGTTTGGCGTACAGACATTACCGCGGCAGCTCTCCTCAGCCGTTGACATCCCCGGCGTACTGTTACGGTCCTGCAGTTCGCGCGCGTAGTCGAGATCGAAATCGTTTTTGTCGTCAGGCGTAAAGTTCAGCGTGACGCCGCCGTTGCGCATTTTCTGCTCGTTGAAGCCGTTTTCGATTTTATCTTCCGCGCGGCGGGAGAGCAGGCCCGTAACTTTCGCCCCCAGTAGCCCGTCAATCAACGGGCCAGAAGCGTAGACGTTTGTCTGGAACAGGTCACCAGAATCATTGTTTTCCTGGAAAGTAGCGTCGCCGTGCAGCGAGCCTGTCCAGGCTTTGGTGTTCGAGATTTTTTTGGTAATGATGTTAATCACCCCGCCCATAGCATCGGAGCCATAGAGGGAGGACATCGGTCCGCGGATGACTTCGATCCGTTCAATAGACTCGAGAGGCGGCAGCCAGCCCTGTTCGATCCCTGAGTTATCGCTGTTTGGGCGGGTGCTGCGGGTGCTGACGCGTTTACCATTAACCAGGAAAAGGGTGTATTGGGAAGACATGCCACGAATGCTGATATCGCTGCTGCTTCCGCCGCCCGTGACGACTACGCCGGGTACGTCTTTTAGCGCATCGGTAACGTCGCGGTAGGCCTTATCTTCAATCTGCTGTTTGGAGATAACGGAGATAGAGGCTGGTGCATTCTGGATTTTCTGTTCAAAACCGGTAGCCGTTACGACCATGGTGTCTGAATCGGCTGCATGAACAAGCGGTGAGATGGTGGCTGCGCATATCGCGGCGGCAAGTAGCTTAACGCGAGGTATAGTCATTTTTACATTCCATTTCAAATGAATAAATCTCCATCGGGATAACCCTGAGAACCGTATTTATTTGTCTTGTAAGAACTCTGAATGATGGAGAGAAGAAGGAGAGATTGTACAAAAAAATGTTATTTTGTAAACATTAATGATAATTGAAATCATTTGTATTTACTTTGAATTGAATTAAATAAGCATGAATTCAGAAGGTTAGGGGTGTGTAAATATGGAGGGCCTCAGCCCTCCTGTTTCATTTGATAAGATATTGGGCGTGAAAACGCAGATGGTCTTCGATAAATGAAGCAATAAAGTAGTAGCTATGATCGTAACCGGGCTGAATTCTCAGGGTTAGCGGCCACTCTTTTTGTCGCGCAACTTCGGCCAGCACCGCAGGCTGCAGCTGCTGGGCGAGGAACGTGTCGTTGTCGCCCTGATCGATAAGCGTTGGTATCGCGTCGCTGGCGTGGCTTGCCTGCATTAACGCGCAGCTATCCCACGCCTGCCAGCTTGATTCGTCGGCACCCAAATAGGCGGTAAACGCTTTTTGTCCCCACGGTACCCGGGCAGGGTTGACGATCGGTGCAAAGGCCGACACGCTGACGAAACGGCCCGGGTTCTTCAGTGCTATAATAAGCGCACCGTGACCCCCCATTGAGTGCCCGCTGATAGCGCAGCGATCGCTGACGTTAAACTGCGCGCCAATCAGCTGCGGCAGCTCGTCGCGAAGATAATCGTACATGCGAAAATGCGCGGACCACGGTGCCTCGGTCGCGTTGAGATAAAAACCCGCGCCTTTGCCCAGATCGTAGGCGCTGTCATCGGCGACGCTATCGCCGCGCGGGCTGGTATCCGGCATCACCAGTACCAGGCCTAGCTCCGCAGCAATACGCTGAGCGCCGGCTTTGGTGGTGAAGTTCTCATCGTTGCAGGTCAGGCCGGAAAGCCAGTACACAACCGGCGGCGGCGCGGTATCGCGCTGCGGGGGTAAAAAGATGCTGAACGTCATCGAACAGTTCAGCGTAGTGGAGTCATGCTGCCAGCGTTGCTGCCGACCGTCATAACAGCGATGCTCTTCAAGCAATTCCATGCCGGGCTCCTCAGAAAAGGGGATACGCGTGAGTCTGCAGACCTTACTTTACGGATATATCGTGGTAACGGCTGCTGAGTGATTCTGCGTACAGGGACGTAATTTTTCATAATACAGATATTTCATTCACTCGTGAGCAACTTTCACTTTCTCCTTTAGGGAACATATTGCATCATTAATGCAACTTTTAGCCAACATGCTCCGGCGGCTGTGCTATTGAGAATGACGCGAAGTCGTTCTTTTATTCGGGAAGTGGCAACTGGCGGGCGTTAGACGATTGACAGGCGCGATGTGGGAGACGTGGGACCAGACGCGCACTATCAATAGGTCACGCAAATTTCAATAATTATCGTTTCGGCTACTAGATTATGTGCGCTACCTCACGCACAATGCATGCAAACTTTGCCCTCAGAAGAGCAAAGAGCGCCACACCTGCAGGAGAACATAAATGTCATCACTGAGCAAAGAAGCCATACTCGTTCATGAAGCGCTGGTCGCTCGTGGGCTGGAGACGCCGTTGCGTCCGCCAGTGCAAGAAATAGATAATGAAACTCGCAAGCGTCTGATTGCCGGACACATGACTGAGATTATGCAGCTGCTGAATCTTGATCTTAGTGATGACAGTCTGATGGAAACTCCGCATCGCATCGCTAAAATGTATGTCGATGAGATCTTTTCCGGACTGGACTACGCCAGGTTCCCCAAAATCACCGTCATCGAGAACAAGATGCAGGTTGATGAAATGGTCACCGTGCGCGATATCACCCTGACCAGCACCTGCGAACACCACTTTGTGACGATTGACGGTAAAGCCACGGTTGCCTATATCCCGAAAGATTCGGTCATTGGCCTGTCGAAAATCAACCGCATCGTGCAGTTCTTCTCCCAGCGCCCGCAGGTGCAGGAGCGACTGACGCAGCAGATTTTAACCGCGCTGCAAACCCTGCTGGGTACCAGCAACGTCGCGGTATCGATTGATGCGGTGCATTACTGCGTCAAGGCTCGCGGCATTCGCGATGCAACCAGCGCCACCACAACCACCTCGTTGGGCGGTCTGTTTAAATCCAGCCAGAATACCCGCCAGGAGTTCCTGCGCGCCGTACGTCACAACGGCTAAAATCGGAGCAGGGTACATGGAACGAAACGTCACGCTGGACTTTGTTCGTGGCGTCGCCATTCTGGGTATTCTGCTACTGAATATTAACGCCTTCGGCCTGCCGAAGGCGGCATATCTTAACCCGGCATGGTCCGGGAGCATCTCTTTTAGCGACGCCTGGACCTGGGCGATCCTCGACCTGCTGGCGCAGGTGAAATTCCTGACCCTGTTTGCTCTGCTGTTTGGCGCCGGGCTTCAGATGCTGCTGCCTCGCGGCAAGCGCTGGATCCAGTCGCGTCTGACGCTGCTGGCGCTGCTGGGGTTTATCCACGGACTGTTTTTCTGGGATGGCGATATCCTGCTGGCCTACGCGCTCGTGGGGCTGGTGGCCTGGAGAATGATCCGCGATGCGCATCACCTCAAATCCCTGTTTAACACCGGCGTGATGCTGTACGTCATCGGCGTGGCGGTCTTAGTGCTGCTTGGCGTCATTTCGGGCAATGCGCCGAATCGCTCGTGGGTGCCCGATGCGGCAAATTTACAGTATGAACAGTACTGGAAGATGAGCGGCGGCTTCGAGGCGATAAGCAATCGCGCGGATATGCTGTCGGGTAACCTGCTGGCGCTCGGCGCGCAGTACGGCTGGCAGCTGGCGGGAATGATGCTGATGGGCGCAGCCCTGATGCGCAGCGGCTGGCTAAAAGGGCAGTTCAGCCTCAGCCATTACCGGCGCACCGGCGGCCTGCTGATCGTCGCCGGAATGGCGGTCAATATCCCGGCGATTTTCGCCCAGTGGTATCTCGACTGGGATCCCCGCTGGTGCGCATTCCTGCTGCAGGCTCCGCGCGAGCTCGGCGCGCCGCTGCAAACCATCGGCTACGCTTCTTTAGCGTGGGGCTTCTGGCCCCAGCTGTGTAAGCTGCGGCTGGTGACCGCGATTGCCTGCGTCGGGCGCATGGCGCTGACCAACTACCTGCTACAAACCCTCATCTGCACCACGCTCTTTTATCACCTTGGCCTGTTTATGAAGTTCGACCGCCTGCAGCTGCTGGCCTTCGTCGTACCGGTTTGGGCGGTAAACCTCATCTTCTCGCTCTTCTGGCTACGTCATTTCCGCCAGGGCCCGGTTGAATGGTTGTGGCGTCAGTTAACCCTGCGCGCCTCGGGGACATCATTAAAGAACACATCCAGATAACGATCCCGATCACAATCATTAACAAAATGAATGTAAGCGTTTTCAGGCATGTGACCTCACTCACGTAGCGCGCCGCGCGTCGCTGCCAGAATAGCCACCTTGCTGAACACAGGAGGTGGGTGTGACGTATTGCAATTCTCTACAGGTCGGTGAGCATGATCACCATTCGTGATGTCGCCCGTCAGGCGGGAGTTTCCGTCGCGACGGTCTCGCGCGTGCTGAATAATAGCGCGCTGGTGAGTCCGGATACGCGCGAAAGCGTAATGAAAGCGGTAACGCAGCTGGGCTACCGGCCTAACGCCAACGCGCAGGCGCTGGCGACCCAGGTCAGCGATACCATCGGCGTTGTGGTGATGGACGTATCGGATGCCTTTTTCGGCGCGCTGGTGAAAGCGGTGGATACCGTGGCCCAGCAGCATCAGAAATACGTGCTGATCGGCAATAGCTACCACGAGGCGGAAAAAGAGCGTAACGCCATCGAAGTGCTGATCCGCCAGCGCTGCTCGGCGCTGATCGTGCACTCCAAGGCGCTGAGCGATGAGGAGCTCGGCGATTTCATGCAGCATATTCCGGGGATGGCGCTGATAAACCGCATTGTGCCCGGCTACGAGCACCGCTGCGTCGGTCTGGACAACGTCAGCGGGGCGCTGATGGCCACGCGGATGCTGCTGAACCACGGGCACCAGCGGATCGGCTATCTCTCCTCAAACCACGGCATTGAGGATGACTCTCTGCGCCGGGAAGGGTGGTTCAAGGCGTTACAGGAGCAAAGCATTATTGCCCCCGATAGCTGGGTAGGCTCCGGCTCGCCGGATATGCAGGGCGGCGAGGCGGCGATGGTTGAACTGCTGGGGCGTAATTTAGGCCTCACCGCCGTTTTTGCCTACAACGACAGCATGGCGGCCGGTGCGCTGACCACGCTGAAAGATAACGGCATTGTCGTGCCGCAGCATCTGTCGCTGATTGGCTTCGATGATATCCCTATTTCTCGCTACACCGACCCACAGCTGACGACGGTGCGCTATCCTATTATGTCGATGGCGAAACTGGCCACCGAGCTGGCGCTGCTGGGGGCTGCAGGGAAACTCGACCATGACGCTCGCCACTGTTTTATGCCGACTCTGGTGCGTCGCCATTCGGTGACCCAGCGGCAAATTGTGGGTCCGATCACTAACTGAAAAGGGCGGTGATGTAACCGCTTTCAATCTGTGAGTAAATTCACAGTATATTAACATTCAACTGATTATGATGGCCGCGTTTACCAGTCCTGACCATTTTGTCACGGTGATTAATCACTTTTACAACAGGCACAAGGCGCTAAACTGCGAGTAAAGCCGTACCTTTGGAGCGTTACCCTACACGGAAGACAGAATTTACAGTCGTGAACCTTGTTGTGCGGTAACGTTAATGTAACAACTTTCCGCCAGCCGTTTTCACACCAATGACCCTGCATAAAAAAAACCGGAGATTCCATGAATAAGAAGGTGTTAACCCTGTCTGCAGTTATGGCGAGTATGTTATTTGGCGCCGCGGCACACGCAGCTGATACCCGCATCGGCGTAACCATTTACAAATATGACGACAACTTTATGTCGGTGGTGCGTAAGGCAATTGAGAAAGACGGCAAATCAGCGCCGGACGTTCAGCTGCTGATGAATGACTCGCAAAACGACCAGTCCAAACAGAACGATCAGATTGACGTCCTGCTGGCAAAAGGCGTGAAAGCGCTGGCGATTAACCTGGTGGACCCGGCTGCTGCAGGCACCGTTATCGATAAAGCGCGCGGACAGAACGTCCCGGTCGTGTTCTTTAACAAAGAGCCTTCCCGTAAAGCGCTGGATAGCTATGACAAGGCGTATTATGTCGGTACCGACTCTAAAGAGTCCGGTATTATCCAGGGCGATCTGATCGCTAAACACTGGAAAGCCAACGCCGGCTGGGATCTGAACAAAGACGGCCAGATTCAGTATGTGCTGCTGAAAGGCGAGCCGGGCCATCCGGATGCTGAAGCGCGTACCACCTACGTCATTAAAGAGCTGAATGACAAAGGTCTGAAAACTCAGCAGCTGCAGCTGGATACCGCGATGTGGGACACCGCTCAGGCGAAAGACAAAATGGACGCCTGGCTCTCTGGCCCTAACGCTAACAAAATTGAAGTGGTTATCGCCAACAACGATGCGATGGCAATGGGGGCGGTAGAAGCGCTGAAAGCGCACAACAAGAGCAGCATTCCGGTCTTCGGCGTTGATGCCTTACCAGAAGCGCTGGCGCTGGTTAAATCCGGTGCAATGGCCGGTACCGTGCTGAACGATGCCAATAACCAGGCAAAAGCCACGTTCGATCTGGCGAAAAACCTGGCGGACGGCAAAGAGCCGGCTGCAGGCACCAGCTGGAAGATTGAAAATAAAATCGTTCGCGTTCCTTACGTTGGCGTAGATAAAGACAATCTGAGCCAGTTTGTTGGCAAGTAATATTTAATACTCGGTTTTCGAGCTGCGGGTGAATACCATTTCGCAGCTCGAAATTCATCGGGTAGATGTACGGGCGTATCAGCTATAAATAAAATCACTCGGGATGCGTTGAGATCAACGTCGCCGGTAAAATGGCCGCCTGAAGGATCTCCAGCCGCTACGCCCGATTATTCCTGATACAGAACCAGACTCTTATTTTGACGCTAATTCGTCAGCTGAGAGTGTGCATGAACGCAGCCAGGTATAACTATGGTCAGTAATAATAGCGAACGGTCGGGCGAATTTTTGTTGGAAATGAGCAACATCAACAAATCATTTCCTGGCGTCAAGGCACTCGATAATGTCAACCTGAAAGTCCGTCCTCACTCTATTCATGCATTAATGGGCGAGAATGGCGCGGGAAAATCAACATTATTAAAATGTCTTTTTGGGATCTATCAAAAAGATTCCGGCAGCATTCTTTTTCAGGGAAAAGAGATCGATTTCCATTCGGCTAAAGAAGCGTTGGAAAACGGCATCTCAATGGTTCACCAGGAATTAAACTTAGTATTACAACGTTCGGTGATGGACAACATGTGGCTGGGGCGTTATCCCACCAAAGGCGTGTTTGTCGATCAGGACAAAATGTATCGCGATACCAAAGCGATATTTGATGAACTGGATATTGATATTGACCCGCGCGCGCGTGTGGGGACGCTATCGGTATCGCAAATGCAGATGATTGAAATTGCGAAGGCATTTTCCTATGACGCCAAAATCGTCATCATGGACGAGCCGACGTCATCGCTGACCGAAAAAGAGGTCAACCATCTGTTTAAGATTATCCGCAAGCTGAAAGAACGCGGCTGCGGCATTGTCTATATCTCCCACAAAATGGAAGAGATTTTCCAGCTGTGCGATGAGATAACCATCCTGCGCGACGGTCAGTGGATTGCCACCCAGCCGCTGGAAGGACTGGACATGGATAAGATTATCGCCATGATGGTCGGCCGCTCCCTGAACCAGCGCTTCCCGAGCCGTGAAAATACGCCGGGCGAGGTGATTCTTGAGGTGCGCAACCTGACGTCGCTGCGTCAGCCGTCGATCCGCGATATCTCCTTCGACCTGCATAAGGGCGAAATTCTCGGCATTGCCGGGCTGGTGGGGGCCAAGCGTACCGATATCGTTGAAACCTTATTCGGTATTCGCGAAAAGGCCAGCGGGACGATTAAGCTGCACGGTAAGAAAATTAATAACCATAGCGCCAATGAAGCCATTAACCACGGCTTTGCGCTGGTTACCGAAGAGCGTCGCTCTACCGGGATTTACGCTTATCTGGATATCGGTTTTAACTCCCTGATCTCCAATATTAAGAAATATAAAAATAGGGTCGGATTGCTGGATAACTCACGCATGAAAAGCGATACCCAATGGGTTATTGACTCCATGCGCGTGAAGACCCCAGGACAGCATACGCAAATTGGTTCGCTGTCCGGCGGCAACCAGCAGAAGGTTATTATCGGCCGCTGGCTGTTAACCCAGCCGGAGATTTTGATGCTTGATGAACCGACCCGCGGGATTGACGTCGGCGCTAAGTTTGAAATCTATCAGCTGATTGCCGAGCTGGCAAAAAGAGAGAAAGGGATCATTATTATTTCCTCCGAGATGCCGGAGCTGCTGGGTATTACTGACCGTATTCTGGTAATGAGCAACGGTCTCGTTGCCGGAATTGTTGAGACAAAAACCACTACGCAAAACGAAATTTTACGTCTTGCGTCGTTGCATCTTTAAGATCAGGGGCTTGCGATGAGCGCATTAAATAAAAAGAGTTTTCTCACTTACCTGAAGGATGGTGGGATTTACGTTGTTCTTTTGGTCCTGCTGGCCATTATTATTTTCCAGGATCCCACCTTCTTAAGTTTACTGAACTTAAGTAACATTCTGACCCAGTCCTCGGTGCGTATTATTATCGCGCTGGGCGTAGCGGGGCTCATCGTGACTCAGGGGACCGACCTGTCAGCCGGACGTCAGGTTGGGCTGGCGGCGGTTATCGCCGCAACGATGCTGCAGGCGGTGGACAACGCCAACAAGGTCTTCCCGGATATGGCAACCATGCCAATCCCGCTGGTGATCCTGCTGGTGTGCGCGATTGGCGCGGTGATTGGCCTGATTAACGGGATTATCATCGCGTACCTCAACGTGACGCCATTTATCACCACCTTGGGTACCATGATTATCGTTTATGGGATCAACTCCCTGTACTACGATTTTGTTGGCGCCTCGCCGGTTTCCGGGTTTGACAGCCACTTCTCGCATTTCGCTCAAGGGTTTATTGCGCTGGGGACGTTCCGCCTGTCGTATATTACCTTCTACGCGCTGATTGCCGTCTTCTTCGTCTGGATCCTGTGGAATAAAACCCGCTTTGGCAAAAACATCTTTGCTATCGGCGGCAACCCGGAAGCGGCGAAGGTTTCAGGGGTTAACGTTGCCCTTAACCTGCTGATGATTTATGCCCTGTCCGGCGTGTTTTACGCCTTCGGCGGGCTGCTGGAGGCCGGACGAATTGGCTCTGCGACCAACAACCTCGGCTTTATGTACGAGCTGGATGCGATTGCGGCCTGCGTCGTCGGCGGCGTCTCCTTCAGCGGCGGCGTGGGTACCGTGCTCGGCGTGGTAACCGGCGTTATCATCTTTACGGTGATTAACTACGGGCTGACCTACATCGGCGTTAACCCGTACTGGCAGTATATTATCAAAGGCGCAATTATTATCTTCGCCGTCGCGCTGGATTCACTGAAATACGCGCGTAAAAAGTAACGAGCTCTCTTTATCAGGCCCGCGCAGTGCGCGGGCTTTTTTTTGGCTGCGGCTGCGGTGAGCCCGTTTTTAAACCCCTGCAGGAGTGAAGGAATAAAGTCCAACCATAGGCGCCGGCTCGGCCGCTCTCCTACCGCAATATGTGGCGGAAGATCGCGCCGGTTTTATCTTGTCCGGAAAGATAATCACTTCTTGATGAATCGGCTTTGGCTAAGTGACGCCGATGATAAGAGCGCTGAACCGGCCGATCCAGCGCTGCGCGAGCTCTATTTGTTCTGCAATTCCAGCAGCTGCTCCGGCGTCACCGCCGGATAGGACTGCGTCCCCTGGGGAACTTCCTGCTGCGACGGAATGGGGATCAGCGGGCCTAAAAAACGCGGCTCGCGTTTGAAAACGTAGAGGTCTGCGAGGGCGCCGAAGCGCGCGCCGAACTCACGCAGCCGCACGTTCCACATATCTTTTGGCGACGGGACCGCATAGCACTGCGCCTGAATCCCCATATGCAGGGCGATAAACAGCGCGCGCTCGCAGTGGAAGCGCTGGGTGATGATAATAAAATCGTTGGTGTCAAAAACCTTGCGGGTCCGCACGATAGAGTCGAGCGTACGGAAGCCGGCATAGTCCAGGACGATATCCGCCGGATCGACGCCTGCTTTAATCAGGTCCCGGCGCATCGTCATCGGCTCATTATAGCTCTGCAGCGCGTTATCGCCGCTGAGCAGCAGGTAGTTCACCTTGCCGCTGTTGTAGGCGTTGAGCGCTCCCTGGATACGGTAGCGATAGTATTGGTTGATGACCCCGGTGCGGTAGTACTTGGCGGTGCCGAGAACCACCCCGACCTGGCGATAGGGCAGATCCTGCAGTTCATCGTAGATATAGGGCGCGGTTTTCCAGCTCATCCAACGGTCAAGACCCAGCACGGTCAACAGCAGCAGGCCGAACAGGACTAACAGGCTGTATAACACGCGCTTTAACATTAACCTGGGCTCAACGGTAGACAATGGAGTGTTCAGGCTACTTTACCCGCCGGGCAAGAGCAAGAAACCATCGTTTGATTGCGGGGATTTTCAACAATACGGGCCTGAGGCCCGCATAATGTGTGATTTAACCGAGCAGGACGCGGTCAATACTGTGACAGCCAAGCGCTTTCAGCGTGGCCGCGGTGGCATCCCACTGGATCAGCGGCGCATCGGCCTTTTCGGCAAGAATGGCCCGCTGGATATCGGCATAATCATAGCCGTTCAGGCTAAGCAGGTTGAGCGCTCCCTGCAGCGGCGGCAGCGTCGGGTTAAAGGCGGCGTTTTCGGCATAGCTGCCGGAGAAGAGGGTGCCGTCTTTCAGCTCCAGCGCGACGCCGGACGGTGACTGGCTGTAGGGCATATGGCAACGGTTTGCCGCCTGAATCGCCGCCTGCGCCAGCGCGTCGCCGCTCAGCGGGAAGCCGTGATCCTGTTCATCCATCAGCAGCGTTTTGATCTCCAGATCTTGCGGACCAAACGCGTCCGGCAGATAGTGCTGCAGCGAATGCGCCTCGCGCCCCGGCAGGTGGATCCGCAGCACCTGGCTACTGTTGAGCTCGTTCATAAACTGGCGACAGTGGCCGCAGGGCGTGTAGTTGACGGTGATTGCCAGCAGGGATTTTTCGCCGCGTAGCCACGCATGGCTGATGGCGCTCTGTTCCGCGTGGACGGTTTGCTGCATGGTCGCGCCGAGGAATTCCATATTGCCGCCGAAATACCAGCGCCCGCTGACGCCTCGGGCGATAGCGCCAACGTTAAAATGCGAGAGGTCGGCGCGCGCGCAGGCTGCGGCCAGCGGCAGCAGGGCAAAGGCCAGCGCGTCTTCGTCAAGGCCAGTTGCGCGTTGCAGCGCGGCGACCTGGTCTGCATCGAGCATGGCCGGGAAATGCGGGTCGGTCAGCATCGGGGCGATAGCCGTCTGCAGGTCTGCCGTCAGTTGAGGGAGAGCAGCTTGAAAACGTGGGTGCATGGCGTTGCCTCATAACAATGTAATGGGAATCTAGTGTACGGGCGGTGATGGCCTGTATATGTGATTAATGTCTCATTGTTTGTGCAACTCTATTACGTTGCATTGATAAATGTGATTTAAATCACAATTTATCCCGCCAGGGCTAAAATCACCGGGAACAAAAACGGCGCGACCAGGGAGGTAATAATTCCGCACAGCACCAGCGCCAGCGAGCTGAAGGCCCCCTCCTGATAATCCATCTCCGCGCAGCGCGCGGTGCCCAGCGCGTGCGAGGCGGTACCCATCGACAGGCCGCGTGAGGCCTTGGTGTGGATGCGCATCAGGTTTAGCAGCGTATGCCCGAAAACCGCGCCGAGGATGCCGACGAAAATAACGCATACCGCGCTGATCGCCGGAATACCGCCAATGCTGCCGCTGACCGCCATCGCAATCGGCGTCGTTACCGATTTCGGCATAATCGACGCGGCGATTTGCGGCGTCGCGCCCATTAGCAGCGCAACCGTCGTCCCGGTCACCATCGCCACCACGCTGCCGATAAAGCAGATGGTAATAATCGATTTCCAGCGGGCGCGAATCTGGTGAAGCTGCTCGTATAAAGGAAAGGCCAGCGCCACGACCGCAGGCTGCAGCAGATCGTTGAGGATCTTACTGCCCTGAAAATAGCGGTCGTAAGAGATACCGCTCACCAGCAGAAAGGGGATGATGACCACCATCGCCACCAGCAGCGGGTTGAGCAGCGGAAATTTAAAGCGCGCTGCCAGCCTGCGGGCGAGGAAAAAGACAATCAGCGTCAGCGGCAGTGACCACCAGATCTCATGCATCATTTTTTACTTCCTTCTTGGCCGACCACTTTGCGTTCGCCGTGCACCAGGTGGGAGCTCCAGCTGACAACCAGAAAAACGACCAGCGTGCTGATGGTGCAGGAGACGGCGACCGGGCCGAGCTGAGCGCGGAGCAAATCCCAGTACTGCATCACGCCCACGCCAATGGGCACAAACAGCAGCGCCATATAGCGGATCAGCACGTTACAGCCGGGGTTAACCCACTTCGGCGGCATAATCTGCAGCGCCAGCAGTACGAACAAAATCAGCATCCCGATAATGCTGCCGGGGATGGTGATAGGCAGCAGGGAGGAGATAAAAATCCCGGCGTATAAACAGGCGTAGATCAGGACAAATGCCCGCAGGTACTGCCAGATAATAATCAGTGATTGACTCATGGTAATAACCCTTGATGAACCGCATTCATCATACAATTAAACCCAAAAATGTGCTACCGGTCACAACATGAATTATACGCATAGCTGGAATAGAGCAATGGAACCCTGCGCGCGGGCAGCGTCACGGCTACGACTCCTGCGATAAATAATCAAGAAACCGGCTGAGGGCAAGCGATGGCGTTTCACTTTTTCGCCAGAATACCCCGACGCTACCTTTTTGTTCGATGCGCGGCAAATTAAGAATCGCCAGCTGCTGCTGTTCGGCAAAGCGCTGCGCCAGGCGTAAGGAAAGAATAGAGATCATATCGCTGCTTTGCAGCAGATTGCTGGTGACGTTCATCGACGCCGACTCGATGGTATTTTCCGGCAGCATAACGCCGTTATCGACCAGGGCGTTGTCAATGCTCAGGCGGATCGGCGTGCCGGTTGGCCAGACTATCCAGCGCCAGTGGGCGAGGTCGGCCCAGCCGAGGCTCGGCATCTGCGCCAGCGGGTGATCGGGGCGGGCGACGAAGCACACCGGCTCGGTGTACAGCACCCGATAGTTAAGCGGCAGCTCCAGCGCTCGTCCGCCCACCCGTCCCACCACGACGTCCACCACCCCGGAGAGCAGATCGTGAAGCAGGGGAGTCATCACCTTTTCCTCAATGTTCAGATGCAGGCTCGGCATCTCCTTGAGCAGCGAGAGAATGGCCAGCGCAACGCAGTCGGTGGCCACCGGCGAACAGCCGATCATCAGGCTGCCCACCAGCCCGCCCTGTTTAAAGCGTTCGATCTCATACTGCGAGCGGGACATATCGTTGATCAGGCGCTGGGCGTGCTGCAGCAGCAGCTTGCCGCCTTCGGAAGGGCGTAGGCCTTTGCTATGGCGTTCGAACAGCAGCATGCCGACCTCTTCTTCAAACTGAGTCAGCCATTTCGAGAGCGCGGGCTGGGTAATATTCATCATTTTGGCCACCTGCGTCAGGTTGCCCTGCTCGCCGAGCGCCACCAGCATTTGCAGATGATGCAGCTTCAGTTTTTGCGCCCAGTTTGCCATTAGCTATAACCTCCAGGTTATGTCTGTGCCCGAGATACCATTGTACATTTCATCGCCTTGGTTACAAAATCGCAACATAAAAGAAATAAATACAACATCTCCTCCTCCCTACACTGAGGCATAACGATGACTCAACGACGTGAATTGCAAACGCTGCTGGACGCCGCTCCGATAGGTGCCCGGCAGTGGCGCGTGATTATCTGCTGTTTTCTGGTGGTCATGCTCGACGGTTTTGATACCGCCGCCATTGGTTTTATCGCCCCCGATATTCGCGCCCACTGGCAGCTCAGCGCCAGCGAGCTCGCGCCGCTGTTTGGCGCCGGTCTGCTGGGCTTAACAGCCGGCGCTCTGCTGTGCGGTCCGCTTTCCGACCGCTTCGGGCGCAAGCGGGTCATTGAGTTCTGCGTCGCGCTATTTGGCCTGTTTAGCCTGCTTTCGGCCTTTTCCCCCGACCTTGAGACGCTGGTTGTTCTGCGCTTCCTCACCGGCCTCGGCCTCGGCGGGGCGATGCCGAACACCATTACCATGACCTCGGAGTATCTGCCCGCCCGGCGGCGCGGCGCGCTGGTGACCCTGATGTTTTGCGGCTTTACCCTCGGTTCGGCATTAGGCGGCGTGGTCAGCGCCCAGCTGGTGGCGCAGATTGGCTGGCACGGCATCCTGGCGCTAGGCGGCGTTCTGCCTCTGCTGCTGGCCGCGGCGCTGCTGGGGGTGCTTCCGGAATCCCCGCGCTGGCAGATTCGCCGCCGGCTGCCGCAGCCTGTGATTGCGAAGACCGTCGGCGCCATTACCGGCGAGCGCTATGAGCACACCCATTTCTGGCTGGATGAACCGGCCACCGGCGCCAAAGGCAGCATCGGCCAGCTGTTCGTTGGCCGCCAGCTGCCCATTACCCTGATGCTGTGGGTGGTGTTCTTTATGAGCCTGCTGATTATCTACCTGCTTTCCAGCTGGATGCCGACGCTGCTCAACCATCGCGGCATCGACCTGCAGCATGCCTCATGGGTCACCGCCGCTTTCCAGATTGGCGGCACCTTCGGCGCGCTTCTGCTCGGCGTGCTGATGGATCGCTTCAATCCGTATCGGGTGCTGGCTCTGAGCTACTGCCTGGGCGCGGCCTGTATCGTGATGATCGGCCTTAGCGAGAATGGCCTGTGGCTGATGGCGCTGGCCATTTTCGGCACCGGGATTGGCGTCAGCGGTTCACAGGTTGGGCTCAACGCGCTGACCGCCACGCTCTATCCGACCCAGAGCCGCGCCACCGGCGTCAGCTGGTCAAACGCCGTTGGCCGCTGCGGAGCCATCGTCGGCTCCCTCTCCGGCGGCATGATGATGGCCATGAACTTCTCATTCGACACCCTGTTTTTCGTCATCGCCGTTCCGGCCGCGATTAGCGCAGGGATGCTGATTTTGCTGACGCTGGTCGTCCGCACCCCCGTTACCGTACCCGACGCGCTGCCCTCCGCGGGCATTGCGAATAAATAAGGAGAACAACTATGTCTCAGCACGCTGCGGAAGCTTCCGCCGGTCGCCAGCAGTTTTACGAGCATATTTCGGGCCAGAACCTGACGCCTTTGTGGGAGTCGCTGCATCATCTGGTGCCGAAAACGCCGAACGCCAACTGCGCGCCGGCCTACTGGAATTATCAGGAAATTCGCCCGCTGCTGCTGGAAAGCGGCCGGCTGATTGGCGCTAAAGAAGCGGTGCGTCGGGTGCTGGTGCTGGAGAACCCGGCCCTGCGCGGCCACTCCTCAATCACCTCCTCGCTGTATGCGGGTTTGCAGCTGATCATGCCCGGCGAGGTGGCGCCGAGCCATCGACATAATCAGTCGGCGCTGCGTTTCGTCGTGGAAGGCGAAGGGGCCTTTACCGCCGTTGACGGCGAGCGGACGGCGATGCGCCCCGGCGACTTTATTCTCACCCCGCAGTGGCGCTGGCACGATCACGGCAATCCGGGAGATGAGCCGGTTATCTGGCTCGATGGCCTCGATTTGCCGCTGGTGAACTATCTGGGCTGCGGGTTTGCCGAAGATTACCCTGAGGATCAGCAGCCGGTCACCCGCAAAGAGGGCGACTATCTGCCGCGCTACGCCGCCAATATGCTGCCGCTGCGCCACCAGGTAGGCAACTCCTCGCCGATCTTTAACTATCGCTATGACCGCAGCCGCGATGCGCTGCATGAATTGACAAAAATGGGCGCTGCCGACGAGTGGGACGGCTACAAAATGCGCTACGTCAACCCGGTCACCGGCGGCTACCCGATGCCGTCAATGGGCGCTTTCCTGCAGCTGCTGCCCAAAGGCTTTAGCTCGCGGACCGCGAAAACCACCGACAGCACTATCTACCACGTCGTCGAGGGGAGCGGGCGGGTCACCGTCGGCGGGCAAACCTTCAGCTTCCAGGCGAAAGATATCTTCGTGGTGCCGACCTGGCACGGCGTCTCTTTCAGCGCAACGCAGGAGACGGTGTTATTCAGCTTCTCGGATCGCCCGGTTCAGGAAACCCTCGGCCTGTTCCGCGAAGCGCGCGACTAATCATAAGGACTCGATCATGACTCAATACGTTTTTGCCCCCCAGGCCCCGGTCACCGTTCCCGTTGTCGGCAGCGATGAGCTGTTCCCCGTGCGCCGCGTCTACTGCGTGGGGCGTAACTATGCCGCTCACGCGCGTGAAATGGGCTTCGACCCGGACCGTGAGCCGCCGTTTTTCTTCTGCAAACCGGCCGATGCGGTGGTTGCGGTGGCCGCAGGCGAAACCCTCGATTTAGCGTATCCGCCGCAAACGGATAACTACCACTACGAAATCGAGCTGGTGGTGGCGATCGGCAAGCGCGGCAGCGATATTCCGCTGGAGCAGGCCCATGAATATATCTGGGGCTACGCGACCGGCCTGGATATGACCCGCCGCGACCGCCAGATGGAAATGCGCCAGATGGGGCGTCCGTGGGAAATCGGCAAGGCGTTCGATCTTTCCGCGCCGGTGGCGCCGCTGCACAAAGCGGATAGCGTGGCGGTCAATCAGGCGGAGATTTGGCTGCAGGTGAACGGTGAAGACCACCAGCGTAGCGACATTCGCCATCTGATCTGGTCGGTTAACGAAACCATCAGCTACCTGTCAGGCTTTTTCGAACTGCAGCCCGGCGACCTGATCTTCACCGGCACCCCGGAAGGCGTTGGCGCGGTGGTCAAAGGGGATGTGATTAGCGGCGGCGTGGATGGACTGACGCCCATCGCCGTGCGCGTGGTATGAGGTGAGTGATGAAGCTGTACAGTTTTTTCAATAGCTCCGCTTCATACCGGGTGCGTATCGCCCTGGCGCTGAAGGGGATCGACTACCAGAGCGTGGGCGTCAATATTCGTATCGGCCAGCAAAACGCCCTCGAATACCGGCGGCTGAATCCGGTGGGGCTGGTGCCTACGCTGATGACCGACGAGGGCGAATCCCTGGGCCAGTCGCTGGCGATCGCCGACTGGCTCGACCGGCGCTATCCGCAGGCGCCGCTGTTGCCCCTGCAGGACCCCGCGCGGATGCGGGTGCTGGAGATCGTCTACGCTATCGCCTGCGATATTCATCCGATTAATAACATGCGCGTTTTGCGCTACCTTAGCGATGAGCTGAAGGTGAGCGAAGAGGACAAACAGCGCTGGTATGCGCACTGGGTCCAGCAGGGGCTCAGCGCGGTGGAGCAACTGCTGCGGCACTCCCGGTCCGGCGCCTTTTGCGTAGGCGAGACGCCGACGCTGGCCGACTGCTGCCTGGTGCCGCAGTGGGCCAACGCCCAGCGCATGGGCTGCGATCTGAGCCACTATCCGCGCTGCCAGGCGGTCTATGACGCCTGTACCCGGCTTCCGGCGTTTATCGCCGCCGCGCCGGAAAATCAACAAGACAAAATTCCGGCCTAGGGGGCTGAGTATGGCGAAAGTAACGCGAGCAATCATTGTCGGTGGCGGAATTGGCGGCGCGGCGACCGCGCTCTCGCTGGCGCGCCAGGGCATCAAGGTGATGCTGCTGGAGAAGGCCCATGAAATTGGCGAAATTGGCGCCGGCATCCAGCTTGGCCCCAACGCCTTTTCTGCGCTGGATAGCCTGGGCGTGGGCGAAATAGCCCGCCAGCGCGCCGTCTTCACCGATCACATCACCATGATGGATGCGGTGAATGGCGAAGAGGTGGTGCAGATTAAAACCGGGCAGGCTTTCCGCGATCATTTTGGCGGCCCCTACGCGGTTATCCATCGGGCAGATATTCATGCCACCGTCTGGGAAGCGGCGTTAACCCATCCCGACGTGGAGTACCGCACCTCAACGCAGGTGGTCGATATCCGCCAGAGCGCCGACGAGGTGACGGTATTTGACGATCGCGGCAACGGCTGGAGTGCGGATATCCTGATTGGCTGCGACGGCGTGAAGTCGGTGGTCCGCCAGAGCCTGCTGGATGACGCGCCGCGGGTCACCGGCCACGTGGTTTACCGGGCGGTGGTTGAAGCGGCGGATATGCCGGATGATTTGCGCATCAACGCGCCGGTGCTGTGGGCCGGGCCGCACTGCCATCTGGTGCACTACCCGCTGCGCGGCGGCAAACAGTACAACCTGGTGGTGACGTTCCACAGCTGCCAGGAGGAGGAGTGGGGCGTACGCGACGGCAGCAAAGAGGAGGTGCTCTCCTATTTTCAGGGGATCCATCCGCGCCCGAGGCAGATGCTGGACAAACCCACGTCGTGGCGCCGCTGGTCCACCGCCGATCGCGAGCCGGTCGATAAATGGGGCAATGAACGTATCACCCTGGTAGGCGACGCGGCCCATCCGGTGGCGCAGTATATGGCCCAGGGCGCCTGCATGGCGCTGGAGGATGCGGTCACGCTTGGCAAGGCGCTGGCGCACTGCGACGGCGATGCCGCCCGCGCGTTTGCGCTGTATGAGTCGGTTCGAATTCCGCGCACCGCGCGCATCGTCTGGTCAACCCGCGAAATGGGGCGGATCTACCATGCCGCAGGCGTCGAACGCCAGGTACGCAACCTGCTGTGGAAGGGCAAAACCCAGGCTGAGTTCTATCGCGGCATCGAGTGGCTGTACGGCTGGAAGGAGGATAACTGCCTGCAGCCGCGCTAGCGCAGGCCGCGGGCCGTAGCCTGCGCAACGAGGGGCGGGAAAACCCGCACGGGGCCCTTTCAACCGGCACGTAGAGGCGCTAACATAGCGCCTCTTTTTTTCCGGGCAATGAATAACAATATGCGGGTATTACTGGCGCCGATGGAAGGCGTGCTCGATTCGCTGGTGCGCGAGCTGCTGACCGAAGTCAACGATTACGATCTTTGCATCACCGAGTTTTTGCGCGTGGTGGACCAGCTGCTGCCGGCAAAATCGTTTTACAGGCTCTGCCCGGAGCTGCATCACCACAGCCGGACGCCTTCCGGAACCCGCGTGCGCGTGCAGCTGCTCGGGCAATATCCACAGTGGCTGGCGGAGAACGCCGCCCGGGCGGTGGAGCTCGGCTCGTGGGGCGTTGACCTGAACTGCGGCTGCCCGTCAAAGCTGGTTAACGGCAGCGGCGGCGGCGCGACGCTGCTGAAGGACCCGGAGCTGATTTATCGCGGCGCGAAGGCAATGCGTGAAGCGGTGCCTGACCACCTGCCGGTGACGGTAAAAGTGCGCCTCGGCTGGGACAGCTCCGGGCGGCGGTTTGAAATTGCCGATGCCGTGCAGCAGGCGGGAGCCAGCGAGCTGGTGGTTCACGGGCGAACCAAAGAAGAGGGCTATAAGGCGGAGAGCATCAACTGGCAGGCGATCGGCGAAATCCGCCGCCGCCTGACGATCCCGGTGGTGGCCAACGGCGAAATCTGGGACTGGCAAAGCGCGCAGGAGTGCCTGGCGGCCACCGGCTGCGACTCGGTGATGATTGGCCGGGGAGCGCTTAACGTGCCGAATTTGAGCCGGGTGATAAAATACAACGAACCGCGGATGCCGTGGCCGCAGGTCGTGCTGCTGCTCCAGAAATATACCCGTCTGGAAAAGCAGGGCGATACCGGCCTGTATCACGTGGCGCGTATCAAGCAGTGGCTCAGCTATTTACGTAAAGAATATACTGAAGCGCTGGAGGTATTTAATGAGATTCGCACCCTAAAAACCTCTGCTGAGATTGCCGCCGCTATTGCCCGTTATTAATCTCAGGATTGTTAATTCGCTCACAAATTATTACTCAGGAAGTTTCTGCTGATGGGAATTTCATAAAGAGAGTGATAGTGTACAGTTCTAATATTCAGGGTTGCTACTGATTACAGGCAAAACCTAAGCACTTCCGCCATCCGTGGTGGGGAGTGCTTAGGTTTTTTTTTGCCTTCAATTTATGGGGAGTTTAATTATTAAATAAAACAATGAGTTGTAAATAAAGGTGCGATGCGGCTAAGCGGTTTAATGACCGACAACGCCCCTTTCTCCAAAAAATAAAAAAATAAAATAAAAACGGGCAAAGTTATTGCCTGCGGACAGCTATTACTCCTACTCAGTCAGGTTGGATATATCTATGAATGACCAAAAAATAAATCGCCTGCTATCTTTACTGGCATTTTCACTATTGACGCCGGCGGCGTTGGCTGCCGAAACGCCGCCGTGGAACGGTACCGTATTAGGTTTTGAAAGCCCGCAAAAAGGCCTGCTCGGTGATATGTTTGGGATTCGCCCGATACTTGAGGATCGTGGGTTTAATTATAACCTCGGTTATCTCAATGAAATGGGCTATAACGCCGGCGGCGGCTACAACCATGATAAGCATCTGGCCTATATCGACCAGGTTGCGCTGACCTTTAACCAGGATCTTGAGCGCTGGACCGGGATCCCGGACGCACGCATCGAAGGTAATATCGTGAACCGCAACCACAACGATAATCTGACCACCAAACGGCTGCAGGATCCGCGGGTTAACTTTAACGATCTCTCCCAGGAGAGCTGGGGCGGGCAGTCCATTACCCGCCTCGGCTGGCTAACCTTTGCCCGCAGCTTTGACGACCGGCGCCTGACCTGGCGAATTGGCATGATGAACAAAGTGCAAACGTTCGATCAGATCATTCCCTGCGACTTCCAGCTTCTCTCGCAGTGCGGCGGTAAATCCGCCAACTCGCTGACGTGGAATAACTGGAACGTGCATACCTGGGGGACCACCTTCGAATATAAGCTGATGCCGACGCTCACCCTGAAAGGGGGAGTGATGGAGCAGAACCCGCAGGCAGCTTCCCGCAGCCATGCGTGGAGCTGGTCTACGAAGGGCAGTAAAGGCGTGCTGCTGCCGCTGGAGATTGAGGCTCGTCCGACGATTAACGGTCTGTCGGGCGCGTATAACCTCGGCGTGCTGTTCACCAACGCGCCGCAGAGCGATTTATATTACGGGAAATCCGGCGGCCCCGGCGCGACGGACCCCGAAGGCTACGCGCAGCATAACCGGACCTGGTTCCTGTATGGCGGCATGAACCAACAGGTAACCCGGCACGCCGACGATCCTGACCGCGGGATGAGCCTGTCGCTGAGCGGCAGCTATAGCGACCAGCGCAGCAACTACATCCATACCGCCGTGGCCGCCTCGATGCGCTATCGCGGCCTGTTTGACGCCCGACCGGCGGACTGGATCGGCTTTGGCCTGACATGGATGGATATGAGCGATAGCTACGCGCGCAATCAGCGCTATATGAACCAAATCAGCGGCGCCACGGACTACTATGATGCCAGCTATCAGCCGGTTGCCGGACATTCGCTGAACGCCGAACTCTATTACCGCTTCCGCCCGGTTTCCTGGCTTGAGCTGCAGCCCGGCCTGCAGTACTGGCACCGTCCCGGCGGCGTCGCCGAGACCCAGGATGCGTGGGTGGTGGAGTGGAAAACGGTGGTGACCTTCTAAAAAACGCCGCGGCGATACGCTATTAGTCGCGATCTGTATCACGTTTTTCCGCCTGGGCAGTTGAGACAAAGAAAGAAGTTGCTACAGTGCGGGAGTTGGATTGCTACTGCTTAGGCAGGCAAAACCTGATTTCCTGGCATCTGTCGGGAGTCAGGTTTTTTTGTTTCCGGGGTTCATATGCAAATCGCCAAAGTTCTTAATAACAATGTGGTGGTTATTCTCGACGAGCAGCAGCGCGAGCAGGTGGTGATGGGGCGAGGGCTCGCCTTTCAGAAACGCGTCGGTGACTCGCTGGATGAAAGTAAAATTGAAAAGGTCTTCGCGCTGCAGAGCGATGAGCTGGTCGGCCGTTTAGGAGAGTTGCTCAGTCAGATACCGCTGGAAGTGATGACCACCTGCGACCGAATTATTGAGCTGGCGCGCGGGCGGCTGGGCAAACTGCAGGAGAGCCTGTATATCACCCTGACCGATCACTGCCACTTCGCCATTGAACGGCAGAAAAACGGCGTGACCATCCGCAACGTCCTGCTGTGGGAAATTAAGCGGCTGTATCCGAAAGAGTTTGAGCTGGGGCAGGAGGCGCGGGCGATTATTGCCCGGCGGCTCGGCGTCGAGCTGGCCGAAGACGAGGCCGGGTTTATAGCCCTGCATCTGGTCACCGCCCAGCTCAACAGCGAAATGCCGGAAGTGATGCACGTCACCCGGGTGATGCAGGAAATTCTGCAGCTGGTGAAGTATCAGCTGCAGCTGAATTATGACGAAGAGTCGTTAAGCTACCAGCGCTTTGTCACTCATCTGAAGTTTTTCGCCCAGCGGATGCTGACCCGCACGGTGGTGGAAGATGATGACGTGACGCTGCACAGCGCGGTGAAGGACAACTACGCCAGGGCGTGGAAGTGTGCGGAAACCGTGGCCCGACATCTGCAGAAAAGCTATCAGCGGCAGCTGACGACGGAAGAGATTATGTTTCTTGCCATTCATATTGAACGGGTAAGAAAAGAGGGGCGTTAGCCCCCAGCGACCAAAAATTGGATTGTTACTGCATAACGCAGGCAAAACCTGAGCGCGACGCCATCCGGCGTTGTTCTCGGGTTTTTTTTATTTTAACACTCAGTCACGGGCTGCCTGCGGGCAGCTGAAGTCAAGGAAAACAGCATGGAATATAAAGCACTCGCGCAGGATATTCTTAGCCGGGTTGGTGGCAAAGCGAATATAGTGAGTCTGGTTCACTGCGCTACACGGCTGCGCTTTAAGCTTAAAGAGAATAAAAAAGCGGACGCGGAAGGGCTGAAGATGAATCCGGGCGTCATTATGGTGGTCGAAAGCGGCGGTCAGTTTCAGGTGGTGATCGGCAATCATGTCCACGACGTCTGGCAGGCGGTTCGCAGCGAAGCCGGGCTGACCGACGATAGCGAGCCGGTGGCGGAAACAGGGGAAAAAACCTCGGTTCTCGGCCAGGTTATTGATGTGGTGTCCGGCATCTTCACTCCGTTTATCGGCGTCCTGGCGGCGTCGGGGATCCTCAAGGGGATGCTGGCGCTGGCGGTCGTGTGCGGCTGGCTGACTCCGCAGCAGGCAACGTATCAGATCTGGTTTGCCGCCAGCGACGCGCTGTTCTTCTTCTTCCCGCTCTTTTTAGGCTATACCGCCGGTAAAAAATTTGGCGGCAATCCGTTTATCACTATGGTTATCGGCGGGGCGTTAACCCACCCGCTCATGATTCAGGCTTTTGACGCCAGCCAGGCGTCGGGGGCCGGCGCGGCGCATTTCCTCGGCATACCGGTGACCTTTATCAACTACAGCTCGTCGGTTATTCCGATAATTCTCGCCTCGTGGGCCAGCTGCTGGCTGGAGCGACGCAGTAACGCGGTGCTGCCGTCATCGATGAAAAACTTCTTCACCCCGGCCATTTGCCTGGCGGTGGTGGTGCCGCTCACCTTCCTGGCTATCGGCCCGGTTGCCACCTGGCTGAGCCAGCTGCTGGCCCACGGTTATCAGATTATCTACGCGGTTGCGCCGTGGCTGGCAGGAGCCGCGATGGGCGCGCTGTGGCAGGTGTGCGTGATCTTTGGTCTGCACTGGGGGCTGATCCCGCTGATGATCAACAACCTGACGGTGCTCGGCCAGGATTCGATGATGCCGATGCTGCTGCCGGCGGTGATGGGGCAGGTGGGGGCTGCGTTGGGGATTTTCCTGCGCACCCGCGATGCGCGGCAAAAAGTATTGGCCGGGTCGGCTATCTCCGCGGGGATTTTTGGCATCACCGAACCGGCGATCTATGGCCTGAACCTGCCGCTGCGCCGCCCGTTTATCTTCGGCTGCGTGGCCGGGGCGATCGGCGGGGCGATTGTCGGTTTCAGCGACAGCCACGTTTACTCCTTCGGCTTTGCCAACATTTTCACCCTTGCGCAGATGATCCCGCCGCAGGGCATTGACGCCACCCTGTGGGGCGGTGCGATCGGTATGGTTGCCGCGCTGGTTATCTCCTGCGCGCTGACCTTTGTCGCCGGGCTGCCGAAGAGTCGCGAGGAGCAGGCCGCTGTCGTCACCGCTCCGGCAGGCGAAAACGATATTCTGGCGCCGATGTCCGGCAGCGTTCTGGCGCTGGATCAGGTTCCCGACGGCACCTTCGCCAGCGGCCTGCTGGGGCAGGGGGTGGCGATTATTCCCGCCACCGGCAAGGTCATCGCCCCGTTCTCTGGCGAAGTGGCCTCTTTATTTCAGACCAAACACGCGATTGGCTTACTCAGCGACGGCGGAATTGAGCTGCTGATCCATGTCGGTATCGACACCGTTAAGCTTAACGGCGCGCCCTTTACCGCCCACGTGAAAGAAGGGGATAAGGTGAAGGCCGGCGACCTGCTGCTTGAGTTCGATCGCCAGGCGATTCTGGATGCCGGCTATGACCTGGCTACCCCGATAATTATCAGTAACAGCGACGGCTATCGCAGCGTTGATATTGTATCTGGCAGCGTGGTTGACGCGGGCCAGCCGCTGCTGTCCGTCAGCCATTAATCACAGGAGAGAGAGATGAAGACATTCCCAAAAACGTTTTTATGGGGCGGCGCGACCGCGGCAAACCAGGTGGAAGGGGCGTATCTGGAAGAGGGGAAAGGGTTATCCACGTCAGATGTCCAGCCGCACGGCGTATTCGGCGACGTGGTTGAGCGCGCTGCCGGCGACAGCGGCATCAAAGATATCGCCATCGATTTCTACCACCGCTACCCGGAAGATATCAGCCTGTTCGCGGAGATGGGCTTTAACTGCCTGCGGGTATCGATTGCCTGGACGCGTATTTTCCCCAACGGCGATGATAGCGAAGCGAACGAAGCCGGACTGGCCTTCTATGACCGGTTGTTTGATGAGCTGGCGCAGCACAACATCACTCCGCTGGTGACGCTGTCGCATTACGAAATGCCGTGGGCGCTGGTGAAAAACTACGGCGGCTGGGGCGGCCGCGAGGTTATCGGCTTCTTTGAGCGCTATGCGCGCACGGTGTTTTCCCGCTATCAGCATAAGGTCAAGCTGTGGCTAACCTTTAACGAAATCAACATGTCCCTGCATGCGCCGATGACCGGGGTCGGCCTGCCGGAAGGCAGCAGCAAAGCGGCGGTCTACCAGGCGATACATCATCAGCTGGTAGCAAGCGCGCTGGCGGTTAAGGCCTGCCACGAGATAGTCGAAGACGGGAAGATCGGCAATATGCTGCTCGGCGGCCTGATGTATCCGCTCAGCTGCCGTCCTGAAGATATTTTTGAAACCCTGCAGCAGAACCGCAGCTGGCAGTTCTTCGGCGACGTGCAGTGCCGTGGAGCCTATCCGGGCTATATGCTGCGCTATTTCCGCGAGCAGGATATCAGCCTTGAGATAACCGACGCCGACCGCGCGGCGCTGAAAGAGACCGCCGATTTTATCTCCTTTAGCTACTATATGACCGGCTGCGTGACCGCCGATGAAGAGCTGAATAAAAAGGCGCGCGGCAACATTCTCAGCATGGTGCCCAACCCGCACCTGGCGAGCTCGGAGTGGGGCTGGCAAATCGACCCGCTGGGCCTGCGCACGCTGCTTAACGTCCTGTGGGATCGCTATCAAAAGCCGCTGTTTATCGTTGAAAATGGCCTCGGCGCGAAAGATAAGGTTGAAGCCGACGGCAGCATTAATGATGACTACCGGATCGCCTACCTGAACGATCATCTCCTGCAGGTGCGGGAGGCTATCGACGACGGCGTCGAGCTGATGGGCTACACCAGCTGGGGGCCAATCGACCTGGTGAGCGCCTCGAAGGCCGAACTCTCCAAGCGCTACGGTTTTATTTACGTCGATCGTGACGACCAGGGAAAGGGGACGCTGGCGCGCAGCAGGAAGAAGAGCTTTTACTGGTACAAAGAGGTCATTGCCAGCAACGGCGGTAGTTTGAAAGAGTAAGCCGCTCGCGGCCCGCATGCGCCGGGCCGCCTGCCGGTTACGCCGGTTTACGCGCGCGCAGTAAAAAGATCATCGGCCGTTCTTTTTCTTCATCGAGGCCCGGCTGGGCGGCAATTTGCTCCGCCGTCGGCCCCCACTCATCGAGATGCTCAATCACGAAGCCGGCGGCAATCAGCAGGTTTATCCAGCTGGCGAGCTTGCGGTGCTGTTTTTTTACCCCATCGGCAAACCAGTTGCTGATGCGCTCACCTTCCTGCTGATAGTGGCTGACCGGCCAGCTTTTTTGCCCATCTTCATCTTCCTGCCAGCCCTGACGCAGTGGCGCGGTATAGACCGGATGTTCGGCGGAAAACACCAGCGTGCCGCCGGCGGTTAACGCCTGATAAACGGTGGCGAACAGCGGGGCCACCTCAGGAAGATAGTGCAGGGCCAGCGAGCTATAGACCAGTTCGCAGCTGTTGGCGGGCAGCGTCAGCGTTTGCAGATCGGCGCAGCGGTAGTCAATATCCTGACCCACGCTCATTTCGCGCGCGCGGTCGAGCATGCGGTTGGATAAATCCAGTCCGCTCACCTGCGCCGCCCCGCGATCGCGAGCCCAGCGGCAGAACCAGCCGTAGCCACAGCCGAGATCGACGACCCGCAGGCCGGATAAAGGCGGCAGCATCTGCTGAATGGCGGCCCACTCGGGCGCGCCGTCAAGGCCCTTTACCGAACGGTCGAGGGTCGCGTATCCGGCGAAAAAGCGCGGATCGTCGTAAATATTCTGGCTCATGTTCACTCCGTGAATTCATTTATCTATTTTTAACCATCTGATTTGGCTGGCCACACGCTTTACTTAACGGCGCGAGGGCGATTAACTTATTATAACCGACCCTATTAAGTCATCTGACCTATCTCATGAACCTGAATCCGAGCAAACGTGTCCTCGCCGGGCTGCCCCTGGTCATTGCGCTGGCTGGCTGCGCGCCGTCACACGATACCGGCGCCCCGCAGCAGCAGCAGACTCCTGCATCCCATGTGGCTACGGAGCTGCCTGCCAGCGTGAAAAACGGCTGGCCGCAGGAGAACTGGTGGCAGGATTACCGCGATCCGCAGCTGAACGGCCTGATTCAGCGAGCCTTAGCCAACGCGCCGGATATGCAAATAGCCGATCGGCGCATCAGGCTGGCGGAAGCTCAGGCGCGTATGTCGCAGGCCAACCTTGGCCCGGAGATGGATTTTTCCGCCAACGTTGAGCGGCAGAAAATGTCCTCAGAGGGGCTGATGGGCCCTTTTGCTACCGATACCGATGGCAATACCGGGCCGTGGTACACCAACGGCACCTTCGGCCTGACGGCGGGCTGGGACCTGGATCTGTGGGGTAAAAATCGCGCGCTGGTAAAGGCCCGCATCGGCGAAGTGAAGGCTCAGATGGCCGAGCAGGCGCAAACCCGGGAGCTGCTGGCCAGCAGCGTGGCGCGGCTCTACTGGCAGTGGCAGACCGAGGCGGCGGTGAAGGAGGTGCTGCGGCAGCTGAAGGATGAGCAGAACAATATCGTCAGCGTCGATCGGTCGCTGTACCAGCGCGGGATCACCAACTCGGTCGAAGGGGCGCAGAACGATATCAACGTCAGTAAAAACGATCAGCATCTGGCCGATGTGGCCGGCAGCATGAAGGAGATTGAGGCGCGTCTGATGGCCTTGACCAACGGCCAGAGCCAGGGGCTGAACCTCCGCCCGGCCCCTTTGCCCGCCGTCAGCACGCAAATGCCGGGCGAGCTGGGCTACGAGCTGCTGGCGCGCCGCCCGGACCTGCAGGAGGCGCACTGGTATATCGAAGCCTCTTTAAGCGAGGTGGATGCGGCGAAAGCGGCATTCTATCCGGATATTAACCTGATGGGCTTCCTGCAGCAGGATGCCCTGCACTTAAGCGATCTGTTCCGCCATTCGGCGCAGCAGATGGGGCTCTCAGCGGGCCTGACGCTGCCGATCTTTGATAGCGGTCGCCTGAACGCCAGCCTGGATATCGTCAGCGAGCAGAACAAGCTGTCGGTGGCAAAGTACAATAAAGCGGTCGTTGACGCGGTGAACCAGGTGGCGAAGGCGGCAAGCCAGGTTGAGACCCTGATGGAGAAAAACCAGCAGCAGCAGCAGGTCGAAAAAGACGCCCGGCGGATGGTGGATCTGGCGCAGGAGCGGATGAATGCCGGGCTTCTGCCGGGTTCGAAAGTGAGCATGGCGAAGCTGCCGGCGCTCGAAGAGCGGATTTCCGCGCTTCGCCTGCACGGCCAGTGGCTCGACGCCAGCATTCAGCTGACCTCCGCGCTGGGCGGCGGCTATCGCCAGGCCGCGAAGTAATCCTCTTTTCCCCGGCGACGACGCTGGCCGAGGTGGCCGCTTACTCTTTCCTTTGCGCCTCGCGGCGCTTTAGCCACCAGTGCGCGGCGATCGCCAGCACAACCGCGAGAATCAGCCAGATCGCATGCTTGAGATGGCCGTCAAGATGATGCAGCCACGGGCCAATGGCTTCTCCCCCCAGATAGCCGAGCGTGGTAAATAGCAGCGCCCAGACAATCGCTCCCAGGATATTGAGCGGCAGAAAGACCTTCGGCGGCAGGCGGCTGGCGCCGATCAGCAGCGGCCCGATGATGCGAAAACCGTACATAAAGCGCGTCCCGATGACGAACAGATAGGGGCGGCGCTGGATCATGCGCTGCGCCTTACGGATCCGCGCCTGCTGGCGGGAAAAGCGTCGCAGCAGCCGGCCGCCAAAGCGCCTGCCCAGCAGATACAGCAGCTGATCGCCGATCATCCCGCCAAGCGCTACGGAGATGACCACTAGCGGAAACTTCAATAAGCCCTGATGCGCCGCCACTCCGCCAAGGAGGGTGATAGTTTCGCCTTCCGCTATGCTGCCGATGACCAGCGCAGCGTAACCATAATGGGAAATCAGGTTATTGATATCCATACAAAAAATTCTCCCTCCGCGCGGCATCCTTCAGCTAACGCTGGCGCGTGGCCTTGCCAGACCCGGCCGCCAGTCTTAACCATCCTGAATGACGCGACGTATTTATCCTAAAGCCTAAGCATACACCCTGGCGCTTAAAATAAGGTTAAGTGCCTTTTTATCGCTGTACATAAAATAATCTCTCAGGGTGAATTATACTTGTATCACTGCTGTACGAGGCCGTGACAAGGGGGACGCTATGAACCATGTCTGGGGACTTTTCTCTCATCCGAATCAAGAGATGAGCGTTATCAAGAGCGAAAACGAAACGATTTCGCATCACTACACGCACCACGTGCTGATCATGGCGGCGGTTCCGGTTATCTGCGCGTTTATTGGTACCACGCAGCTGGGCTGGAACTTCGGCGATGGCACCGTGATAAAACCGTCGTTGTTCACCGGGCTGGCCTTAGCGGTGCTGTTTTATGCCGTGATGCTGGCCGGGGTGGCGGTGATGGGGCGGGTTATCTGGTGGATGGCGAGAAGCTATCCGCAGCGACCTTCGCTAAAACGCTGCATGGTGTTTGCCGGCTATGTCGCTACGCCGCTGTTTCTAAGCGGGATCGTGGCGCTCTATCCGCTGGTGTGGCTATGCGCGTTTGTCGGCACGGTGGCGCTGTTCTACACCGGCTATCTGCTCTATCTCGGGATCCCAACCTTCCTGAGTATTAATCGTGAAGAGGGGCTAAGCTTTGCCAGCTCCACCCTCGCAATCGGGGTGCTGGTGCTGGAAGTGCTGCTGGCGATAACCGTTATCCTCTGGGGCTACGGTTACCGGCTTTTCTAACAACATACATTGCCAGCATAAATGGATTTTTATGCTGGCAATGCAGCATTTGCTCACTATTCTTATTAGCCAGGCGCGGCTGTGGCGCGGTATGATGGCTTTTGCCAGCGTCGTTTTTGATTCAGCGTCGCAGCGTACGTGTATAACGTGCAAAAATACTTTTCAGAATGCTCACCATGCCGAAATTTCGAGTTTCTTTGCTCAGCCTGACTTTGCTACTGGCTGTTCCTTTTGCGCCCCAGGCGATAGCAAAAACCCCCGCGACCGTTCACGCCATGCAGCCGGATATCGCTTCCGGTAGCGCGATGATTGTCGATCTTGCGAGTAAAAAAATTGTCTACCAGAGCCAGCCGGATCTGGTTCGCCCGATGGCCTCCATCACCAAAGTGATGACCGCCATGGTGGTACTTGATGCCCATCTGCCGCTGGACGAGATGCTGAGCGTGGACATCAGCCACACCCCCGAAATGAAGGGCATCTATTCACGCGTGCGCCTGAACAGCCAAATCAGCCGCCGTAACATGCTGCTGCTGGCGCTGATGTCTTCGGAAAACCGAGCCGCCGCGAGCCTCGCTCACCATTACCCCGGCGGCTATGACGCCTTTATTCGCGCGATGAACGCCAAGGCGCAGGCGCTGGGCATGACCCATACCCGCTACGTCGAGCCGACCGGCCTGTCGATCCATAACGTCTCGACCGCGCGCGATCTGACTAAGCTGCTGATTGCGACCGAGCAGTATCCGCTGATTGGCCAGCTGAGCACCACCAAAGAGGATATGGCCACTTTCGCCCAGCCGGCCTACACGCTGCCGTTCCGTAACACCAACCATCTGGTGTATCGCGATAACTGGAATATTCAGCTGACCAAAACCGGCTTTACCAACGCTGCGGGCCACTGCCTGATCATGCGCACGGTGATTAATCAGCGCCCGGTGGCGCTGGTGGTGATGGACGCCTTTGGCAAATATACGCACTTTGCCGACGCCAGCCGTCTGCGGACGTGGATTGAAACCGGGAAGGTGATGCCGGTGCCGGCTTCTGCTCTGAGCTATAAAAAGCAGCGCGAAGCGCAGATGGCGGATGCGATGCTGAAAGGCGGCGCGCAGACCGCGCAGAACGACTAATCGGCCCCCAAACTCGGCCATAATAAGCGGCCAGTTCGGGGAATTGCCCGGACTGGCGCTTTTGCGCGCTCTGCGCAAGCGCCAGTCCGGTTTTCGCCAGAAGCTACTCCGGGATCGTCAGGTCGCCGTCGCCAAGCCGACGCTGCATAATTAAGGTATCCCGCCAGTCGCCCATCTTGTAGCCCACGCTGCGCAGCTGGCCCGCCACGCTAAAGCCAAATTTTTTGTGGATCGCCAGCGAGCCGGCGTTATTGTGCCCGTCGCCGATAATAGCCAGCATTTGCCGCCACGGACCCTGTTCGCACTTCGCGATCAACTGTGACAGCAGGGCGCTGCCGATACCGCGCCCGCCCATGCCCGACTCGACGTAAATCGACTCTTCGAGGGTGTAGCGATAGGCGGGGCGAGGGCGGTAAAAGGTGGCGTAGCAGTAGCCGACAATGCTCCCACGCCACAGCGCCACCAGCCACGGCAGCCCGTTGTCGCGTACGGTTTTAATCCGCTTGCGCATTTCGTCGACGGTGGGGGGAATATCCTCAAAGGAGGCGCGTCCGTTCAGCACGTGCCAGACGTACAGCGCGGCGATGGCGTGAGCATCATCGGGCAGGGCTTCGCGGATTTCTAATTCAGCGCTGTGTAACATATCCGCTTCGGACATGGTGGGGCTCCTTAAGCCAGGTTTACCGGAGACGCGTTTTCTTCGGCATGCAGCGTAATACATAACCCCGGTAGATGAATAGCCCTTCGGCCCACCCGCCCGCTGGCGACGGATAAGCCGAATGGGTTCGGCGGTTGGCCTCTGCTGCTGCGCCTACGAGGCGCTGCCGTCGCTCTCCTGGCGCTCGCCCCAGTATTTTTGCTTGCTGGTTTTGCCGATCCCCGGGTTCATGCTGTTGGTCGGGTCGTTCTGGCGGTAGAACTGCTTTAAGCTCTCCGGCGCTTCGTAAAGATGCCCGACGTTGTGCTCGGCGGGATACTGCGCGCCGCGCTCTTTTAACAGCGCCAGCATTTTCTCCTTCAGCTCGTGGGCATCCACGCCTTTCTTGACGATGTAATCCTGGTGGAAGACGTGGCACATAAAGTGGCCGTAGTAGAGCTTATAGACCAGCTGGTCGTCGATGTCGGGCGGCAGATGCTCAAACCACTCGGTGTCGTTGCGGCGCAGCGCGATATCCAGCGCCAGAATATCCTCCACCTCGTCGGCGTGAACGGCCTGGTAGCGAATGGCGGCCCCCGCCGCGGCGAAGCGGTGCAGGAACGCCTTGCTGCCTTCTTCCGCCGTACAGACAAAGAAATCGCCCTCGGCCTGTTTAAAGTACTCCGTCAGCCACGCCTGGGCTTCCTCGACGCCGTCGCCCGCCATCTTCAGCAGCAGGTGATGCTCATATTTATCGCGCCAGGTTTTCATTCGCTCCGGCAGGTGCGCCGGGAAAACGTGACCGATCTTTTGCATAAAGCGGTCGGTGAAGTGCGGTTTAAACAGCGATACCTTCTCCAGAAGCGCATCGGTGCGGCCCTTCATGGTGAAGAAGAACGGCATTTTGTCGGTGCCGAGCTTGTCGATCATCAGGAAGGTGTCTTTGCCGTAGCGCTCGGCGATATCGTAGATATCGCGGTGCATATATTCCCCCGCCACCGGCAGATTTTTAAATTCAGCAAGAATATGACGACGGATTTCGGTCAGCACTTCAGGCCTGTTGCTGCCGATGTAAAACACCTGCTGGCGCTTTTCCGCCGGGAAGGTGTCCAGACGGGCGGCAAAGACCGCCAGCTTGCCGGCGCAGCCCGAAGACTCAAACAGGCGATCGGGGTCGGCGTTGTAGCGCGCCGGCGTGTCGGCGGTGACGTCGCGTACGCGGGTGACGTAATCATGATCGTGGGCGTGGCGGCCGTCGTGAAGGACGTCTTCATCTTTAATTCGATCGTCGTCGAGGCTGCTGAGGATCTGCTCCGGGGTGCTGCCGAGGTCGATGCCCAGATGGTTAACGAGGCGCAGCTTGCCCTGCTCATCAATCTGCGCAAACAGCGACATCTCGGTATAGGCCGGGCCGCGCTGGACCAGCGAGCCGCCGGAGTTATTGCAGATGCCGCCGATAACCGATGCGCCGATGCAGGAGGAGCCAATCACCGAGTGCGGCTCGCGGCCAAACGGCTTCAGCGCTTTCTCCAGCGAATAGAGCGTGGTGCCCGGGAATGCCAGCACCTGCTCGCCTTTACCCAGCAGATGCAGCTTGTCCAGGCGCAGGGTGCTGATAATCACGATGTCGCGATCGTAATCGTTGCCGTTCGGGGTGGAGCCTTCGGTGAGGCCGGTATTCGCAGCCTGCATTAAAATAATTTTATCGGCTTCCACGCAGGCGCTCAGCACCCGCCAGAGTTCCAGCAGCGTTCCGGGAAAGACCACGGCCAGCGCATCGCCGTGGCCGGAACGAAACCCTTTGCGATAGCGCTGGGTTTTTGCCGGGTCGGTTAGCAGGTGCGAGGAGCCAACCAGTCTCGCCAGCTCGGTCAGAAAAGCGTTGTTATGTGGTGTTGCTGCAGATGACATGATCCACTCCTTGTGGTGGGACAAAAAACTCTGCACTAAGAATAGCGCTTTGTATGACAATTTGGTGTATGAATGTTTCGAAAAATCAGAGCAGAAGCCGAGCTTTCTACAGGCGTCTCGCCTATGTTTATGGCAAACTGCGGTTTTTATTATACTTGTCGTCTTACAAGCTGCGCGCGCCGCCAGCCTCGCCCTGTGCGGGCCGGCGCCGGGACGATGAGTCCCCCGGCTCGAAATTGATAGAGTATAGGTTTCGCCAAAATCCTCGCTACTGGAAGAAAGAGAGATAACCATGAAATGGCTCTGTACTGTAGGCCTCGCCGTTAGCCTGGCGCTGCAACCCGCGCTGGCGGATGAACTGTTCGGCAACCATCCTTTGACTCCGCAGGCGCGGGATGCCTTCGTCAGCGAACTGCTGAAAAAAATGACGGTAGACGAAAAGATCGGCCAGCTGCGGCTGATCAGCGTCGGCCCGGATAACCCGAAAGAGGCGATCCGCGAGATGATCAAAGAGAGCCAGGTCGGGGCGATCTTCAACACCGTGACCCGTTCGGATATCCGCGTGATGCAGGACCAGGTGATGCAGCTCAGCCGGCTGAAAATTCCGCTGTTCTTTGCCTACGACGTGCTTCACGGCCAGCGCACCGTCTTCCCGATAAGCCTCGGCCTGGCCTCCTCCTTTAACCTCGACGCGGTGAATACCGTCGGGCGCATTTCGGCCTATGAGGCCGCCGACGATGGCCTCAACATGACCTGGGCGCCGATGGTGGACGTCTCCCGCGATCCGCGCTGGGGACGCGCCTCGGAAGGCTTTGGCGAAGATACCTATTTAACCACCATGATGGGCAAAGCGATGGTTGAGTCGATGCAGGGCAAAAGCCCGGCGGACCGCTACTCGGTGATGACCAGCGTGAAGCACTTCGCCGCCTACGGCGCGGTGGAGGGCGGTAAAGAGTACAACACCGTCGATATGAGCCCGCAGCGCCTGTTCAACGACTATATGCCGCCGTACAAAGCGGGGCTGGATGCCGGCAGCGGCGCGGTAATGGTGGCGCTTAACTCGCTCAACGGCACGCCGGCCACCTCCGATGCGTGGCTGCTAAAAGAGGTGCTGCGCGACGACTGGGGCTTTAAGGGCATTACCGTTTCCGACCACGGCGCGATTAAAGAGCTGATCAAACACGGCGTTGCTTCCGACCCGGAAGACGCGGTGCGCGTGGCGCTGAAGTCCGGCATCAATATGAGCATGAGCGACGAGTACTACAGCAAATACCTGCCGGATCTGGTGAAGTCCGGCAAGGTCACCATGGCGGAGCTGGATGACGCGACGCGCCACGTGCTTAACGTCAAATACGATATGGGGCTGTTTAACGATCCGTACAGCCACCTGGGACCGAAGGAGTCAGACCCGCAGGACACCAACGCCGAAAGCCGCCTGCATCGTAAAGAGGCCCGGGAAGTGGCGCGCGAAAGCCTGGTACTGCTGAAAAACCGTCTTGAGACGCTGCCGCTGAAAAAATCGGGCACCGTTGCGGTTATCGGGCCGCTGGCTGACAGCAAGCGGGACATGATGGGCAGCTGGTCGGCGGCAGGCGTTGCCGATCAGTCGGTTACCGTGCTCACCGGGATTAAAACGGCGCTCGGCGATCGCGGTAAGGTGGTATACGCCCGCGGCGCCAACGTGACTGACGATAAAGGCATCGTTGATTTCCTCAACCTGTATGAGAAAGCGGTGCAGATCGATCCGCGCTCGCCGCAGGCGATGATCGACGAGGCGGTCGCCGCCGCGAAGCAGTCTGACGTGGTCGTCGCGGTTGTCGGCGAAGCGCAGGGGATGGCGCACGAAGCCTCCAGCCGCACCGATATCACGCTGCCCCAGAGCCAGCGCGATTTAATCAGCGCCCTCAAAGCCACCGGTAAACCGCTGGTGCTGGTGCTGATGAACGGCCGCCCGCTGGCGCTGGTCAAAGAGGATCAGCAGGCTGACGCGATTCTGGAGACCTGGTTCGCCGGCACCGAAGGCGGCAACGCCATCGCCGACGTCCTGTTCGGCGACGCGAATCCGTCCGGCAAGCTGCCGATGTCGTTCCCGCGCTCGGTAGGGCAGATCCCGGTCTACTACAGCCACCTCAATACCGGTCGTCCCTACAACGCCGACAAGCCGAATAAGTACACCTCGCGCTACTTTGATGAGGCCAACGGTCCGCTGTACCCGTTTGGCTACGGCCTGAGCTACACCACCTTTAGCGTCTCTGACGTCAAAATGTCGGCTCCGACCATGCGGGCGGACGGCAGCGTGACGGCCAGCGTGCAGGTAACCAATACCGGCAAGCGCGAAGGGGCGACGGTGATCCAGCTGTACCTGCAGGACGTTACCGCCTCGATGAGCCGCCCGGTGAAAATGCTGCGCGGCTTCAAGCGCGTGACCCTCAAGCCGGGCGAGACCCAGACCGTCAGCTTCCCGATTGAGGTCGACGCGCTGAAGTTCTGGAACCAGAAAATGAAATACGCCGCCGAGCCGGGTAAATTCAACGTCTTTATCGGCGTAGATTCTGCCCGCGTGAAGCAGGGTGAGTTTGAATTGCTGTAGTTCAGGCGGGCGCGACGCGCTGACGTTGACTCTCTATCAGGCCGGGTAACCGGCCTTTTCTTTTCCTCTCACTGCGCATTTGGGCTACTCTTTTCTCTTAAGCTTCTGTAAATGGAGCGCAAATTAAAGAGGGAAGCGGGATGATGATTGCAAGCAAATGGTCGGGCGCCCTCGCGCTGGCGGCCCTGGTGAGCCTGCCGCTGCAGGCGGCGGAGCCGGTCAAAGTTGGCTCAAAAATTGATACCGAAGGGGCGCTGCTGGGCAATATTATTTTGCAGGTTCTGGAAAGCCACGGCGTGAAGACGGTGAATAAAATTCAGCTTGGCACCACGCCGGTGGTACGCGGCGCCATTACCGCGGGTGAATTAGATATTTACCCCGAGTATACCGGCAACGGGGCCTTCTTCTTTAAGCAGGAGAACGACCCGGCGTGGAAAAACGCGCAGCAGGGTTATGAGAAGGTCAAAACCCTGGACGGCGAGAAGAATAAGCTGATCTGGCTAACGCCTGCGCCGGCCAACAATACCTGGACCATCGCCGTGCGTCAGGATCTGGCGGAAAAAAACCACCTCACTTCGCTGGCCGATTTGAGCAGCTATCTGCAAAAGGGCGGTGAATTCAAGCTGGCGGCTTCCGCCGAGTTTATCGAACGCCCGGATGCGCTCCCGGCCTTTGAAAAGGCCTACGATTTCAAGCTTAATCAAAACCAGCTGCTGTCGCTGGCGGGCGGCGACACGGCGGTGACCATCAAGGCGGCGGCGCAGCAGACCTCCGGCGTCAACGCGGCGATGGCCTATGGTACCGACGGGCCGGTGGCCGCGCTCGGGCTGCAAACGCTGAGCGACCCGAAAGGCGTGCAGCCGATCTATGCCCCGGCGCCGGTGGTGCGCGAAGCGGTGCTGAAGGCCTATCCGCAGATGGCGCAGTGGCTGCAGCCGGTCTTCGCCAGCCTTGACGAAAAAACGCTGCAGCAGCTCAACGCCAGCATTGCGGTGGAAGGGCTGGATGCGAAGAAAGTTGCCGCAGACTATCTGCAGCAAAAAGGGCTGTTGAAGTAGGTTTTGGTGGCTATTCGTTGCTATAACCGCGTTTCGCTGCTGCTGGCGCTTTTACTGCTGATGATGGTGGCTCTGCCGTTTGTGAACTATGCGCCGAACCGGCTACTCTCCGGAGAGGCGCGCTGGCTGTGGCAGAGCTGGCCGTGGCTGGCCGCCGCGCAGCTGGGCATGGCGATGGCCGTACTGCTGCTTTGCGCGCTGCCCGGGCGCTTACCGCTGCTGTTAACCTTCCTGATAGCCGATGCGCTGCTGCCGCTGCTGTGGTTCGGGGCCGGGCAGGCGGCGCTACAGCTGGCGCAAAGCGGGTCGTCGCTGGCGCGCACTTCGCCGGGCAGCGGGCTGTGGTTTTCGCTGGCGCTGTGCCTGCTGCTGGCCAGCGATGCGATACGGCGCCTGACCGCCCGGGCGCTGTGGCGCTGGCTGCTCAATGCGCAAATCTGGCTAATTCCCTGCATCCTGCTGGCGACGGGGATGCTTGACTCGCTATCGCTGCTAAAAGAGTACGCCAACCGCCAGGATATCTTTGACGATGCCCTGCGCCAGCATGTGCTCCTGCTGCTCGGCACGCTGCTGCCCGCTCTGCTCATCGGAGTCCCGGTGGGCGTGTGGCTCTGGCGGCAGCCGCGGTGGCAGGCGTCGGTGTTTACCTGCCTCAACGTCATTCAAACGATCCCTTCGGTGGCGCTATTTGGCCTGCTGATCGCGCCGCTTGCCGGCCTGACGCGCCGCTTTCCCGCGCTGGCTGAGGCCGGTATCTCCGGCACCGGAACGGCGCCCGCGCTGATTGCGCTGGTGCTCTACGCTCTGCTGCCGCTGGTGCGCGGGGTGGTCACCGGCCTGCAGCAGGTGCCGCGCGAAGCGTTGGAAAGCGCGGCGGGGATGGGCATGAGCGGCGGCCAGCGCTTCTGGCACGTACAGCTGCCGCTGGCGCTGCCGATACTGCTGCGCAGCCTGCGGGTGGTAAGCGTACAAACCGTCGGCATGGCGGTGGTGGCCGCGCTGATCGGCGCCGGGGGATTCGGCGCTCTGGTGTTCCAGGGCCTGCTCAGCAGCGCCCTGGATCTGGTGCTGCTTGGGGTGATCCCGACGATTGCGCTGGCGGTGGTGGTGGATGCGCTTTTTGCGCTGTGGGGCGCGTTGCTAAAAGGAGAGGCGGGTGATTGAATTTGACGGCGTAAACAAATCTTTTGCCGGGCAGCCGGCGGTGAAAAACCTCAATCTGCACCTGCGCGAGGGGGCGTTCTCGGTGCTGATCGGCACCTCCGGTTCGGGCAAGTCGACGACGCTGAAGATGATCAACCGGCTGGTTGAGCACGACAGCGGCACTATCCGCTTCGCCGGCCAGGATATCCGCGAGCAGCCGGTGCTGGCGCTGCGTCGGCGGATGGGCTACGCCATCCAGTCGATCGGCCTGTTTCCCCACTGGACGGTGGCGCAGAATATCGCCACCGTCCCGCAGCTGCAGAAGTGGCCGCGGCGGAAAGTGGCGGAGCGGGTTGATGAACTGATGGCGCTGCTGGGGCTGGAGGCCACGCTGCGGGCGCGCTATCCGCATCAGCTTTCCGGCGGCCAGCAGCAGCGGGTCGGCGTGGCGCGGGCGCTGGCGGCAAATCCTGAGGTTCTGCTGATGGACGAGCCCTTTGGCGCGCTCGATCCGGTGACCCGCGAGGCGCTCCAGCAGGAGATGATCCGTATTCACCGGCTGCTGGGGCGCACGATCGTGCTGGTCACCCACGATATTGACGAAGCGCTGCGGCTGGCGGATCACCTGGTGCTGATGGACGGCGGTGAAGTCGTGCAGCAGGGGGAGCCGCTGCAGATGCTGCTGCAGCCGAAGAATGACTTTGTCGAGACCTTTTTTGGCCGCAGCGAGCTTGGCGTTCGCCTGCTGTCGCTGCGCGGCGTCGCCGACTATCTGCGCCGCGATGAACGTCTCGCCGGAGATACCCTGAACGTGGCGATGACGCTGCGCGAGGCGCTGTCGCTGTTTGTGGCCCACCGTCGCGAGGTGCTGCCGGTGGTGGATGAACGGGGGGCCGCGTGCGGGACGCTGCATTTTGCCGATCTGCTGCGCGAGGAGGTACGGCATGAAGGTTCTGCGTGATCCGCTGCTGTGGCTGCTGGCGCTGTTTATCGCCATTCTGCTGGCGCTCCCCTACAGCGCGCCGCTGTTTAGCGCTCTGTTTCCGGAACTGCCGCGCCCGGTCTATCAGCAGCAGAGCTTTCTTTCGCTGACCCTCGCCCACTGCTGGCTGGTGGCGCTCTCCAGCCTCGCGGCAACCCTTATCGGCGTTGGGGCGGGGATTGCGGTAACGCGCCCCGCGGGCCGCGAATTTCGCCCGCTGGTGGAGACCATTGCCGCAATGGGGCAGACCTTTCCACCGGTGGCGGTTCTGGCGATTGCCGTTCCGGTTATGGGGTTTGGCTGGGAACCGGCGCTGATTGCGCTGGCGCTGTACGGCATACTGCCGGTGCTGCAGGGCACGCTGGCGGGCCTGAGCGCTGTGCCCTCGGGGGTTCTTGAGGTTGCGCAGGGAATGGGAATGACCCGCTGGCAGAGGCTGGTAAAAGTCGAGCTGCCGCTGGCGGCGCCGGTGATGCTGGCCGGTATTCGTACTTCGACGATCGTCAATATAGGGACGGCGACGATTGCCTCAACGGTCGGGGCCAATACCCTCGGCACGCCGATTGTTATCGGCCTGAGCGGGTTTAATACCGCCTATGTGCTGCAAGGGGCGCTGCTGGTGGCGCTGGCGGCGATCGTGGTCGATCGTGGGTTTGAGCGGCTGAATCAGCGAATCAGCCGACACCGCCGCGAACGATAAAGGAGTAACCGGCAAGCATAACGCCGCTGATCCCGCCGATAGCCATAAATAAGAACAGGGTAATAACCGCAATTTTTGCTGGCTTCATAATAGGCTCCTGATGTTAACGGGGCGATTATACGGTGAAGCGCAGGTGTTAATGAAACATTAATTGCTATTTAGCCAGATCGCGCGCCCTTGCTGCTGCCACTCCAGCAGCTGTTCCTGCTCGGCGGGAGCGGGCGTTTCGCCGCACCACACCAGCAGGGTGCTCTCGGGGAACAGCTCCGGGCGAATCTGCGTCAGCGAGTGGGCGACGACGTCGACCCGCCAGCCCTGTTCGCTGGCCACCCAGCCCTCCAGCCACAGCCGGGCGATATCGCCGGTGTTCCAGCCCACGACCAGCGCGTGGCTGCCGGGGTGCTTCCAGGCGCTGGCCAGGCTTTGCGCAATGTGGCTGATGAGGACCCCGTCGAGAATGCCGCGCAGCGCGATAAGCGTCGGCTGGGGGCTAAGCAGGCGATGGCGTAAAGGAACAAACAGGTGGTTGACCAGGGTGTGCGCCGGATAGCTGTGGCTGCGCTCTTTAATCCACGACCGCAGACGACGGTAGCTGCCGTCGTGCAGCAGCGTCAGTACGATCTCCTGCTGTTCGCGCCAGCCGCCTTCCTCCTGCGGGTCGCTGTCGGCGAGCAGCGTTTTGACCTTTCCTACCTGAACGCCGGAGTCAATCCAGCGCTTAATTTCGCGGATGCGGTCAATCTCCTGCTCGTTGAACAGGCGGTGGCCGCCGTCGGTACGCTGAGGTTTGAGCAGACCGTAGCGCCGTTGCCAGGCGCGAAGCGTTACCGGGTTAACGTCACAAAGCTGCGCCACTTCACCAATCGTATAAAGCGTCATCTCTTCCCCTCCCGCAGAATTCTCCTCCTTATAACTGTAGAAGCTGTTTGGGGAAGGGGAAATATTTGCTTATTTTTTGTTCTTTTCGCCGAGGGCGAGGCGCTAAGAAGTGTGATCGCGGCCATGAATGTTCATTTTCTTGTAGCGCTTCAAAGAAAGATTTGCCGGGGCGGTGTATGTTACGCGCTTTCAGGTGATGTGTGGTCTGCGGGTATGTACGAGTTCGATCTGGTGTTGCTGCTGCTCCAGCAGATGTGCGTCTTTTTAGTTATCGCGTGGCTGATGAGCAAGACGCGGCTGTTCATTCCCCTGATGCAGGTCACAGTCCGTCTGCCGCACAAGCTGCTGTGCTACGTTACCTTCTCAATTTTCTGCATTATGGGGACCTACTTCGGTCTGCATATTGAAGACTCTATCGCCAATACCCGGGCCATCGGCGCGGTAATGGGCGGCCTGCTCGGCGGGCCGGTGGTCGGTGGCCTCGTGGGGCTGACCGGCGGGCTGCATCGCTACTCCCTTGGCGGAATGACCGCGCTAAGCTGCATGGTTTCGACCATTGTCGAAGGGCTGCTTGGCGGGCTGGTGCACAGCATCCTCGTGAAGCGCGGGCGGCCGGATAAGGTCTTTAGCCCGCTGACCGCCGGAGCGATCACCTTCTTTGCCGAACTGGTGCAGATGATGATTATCCTGCTGATCGCGCGCCCGTTTCAGGACGCCCTCCATCTGGTTCAGAGCATTGCCGCGCCGATGATGGTCACTAACACCGTTGGCGCCGCGCTGTTTATGCGTATCCTGCTCGATAAGCGGGCGATGTTTGAAAAATACACCTCGGCGTTTTCCGCTACCGCGCTGAAGGTCGCGGCCTCGACGGAGGGGATCCTGCGCCAGGGGTTTAACGAAGAGAACAGCATGCGGGTGGCGCAGGTGCTTATCCAGGAGCTGGATATCGGCGCGGTGGCGATTACCGATCGCGACCGGCTGCTGGCCTTCACCGGCATCGGCGACGATCATCATCTTCCCGGCAAGCCTATCTCCTCCCTCTACACCCAAAAGGCGATCGAAAGCGGCGAAGTGGTATACGCCGACGGCAACGAGGTTCCCTACCGCTGCTCCATCCACCCGCACTGCAAGCTCGGCTCAACGCTGGTGATCCCGCTGCGCGGCGAGAACCAGCGGGTGATTGGCACCATCAAACTGTATGAGGCGAAGAACCGTTTGTTCAGCTCAATCAACCGTACGCTGGGCGAGGGGATTGCCCAGCTGCTGTCGGCGCAAATTCTTGCCGGGCAGTATGAACGACAGAAGGCGCTGTTAACCCAGTCGGAAATTAAGCTGCTGCATGCCCAGGTTAATCCACACTTTCTGTTCAACGCCCTGAATACCCTCAAGGCGGTGATTCGCCGCGACAGCGATCAGGCCGGCCAGCTGGTGCAGTATCTGTCGACCTTCTTTCGCAAAAACCTGAAGCGGCCGTCGGAAATTGTCACCCTGGCGGATGAGATTGAGCATGTGAATGCCTATCTGCAGATTGAAAAAGCGCGTTTTCAGGCCAATCTACAGATTCAGATGCTGGTGCCCGACGCGCTGGCGCATCACCAGCTACCGGCGTTTACGCTGCAGCCGATCGTGGAAAACGCCATTAAGCACGGCACCTCGCAGCATCTTGGCGTGGGCGAGATTATCATTCGCGCCAGCCAGGACGCGCGTTGGCTGCAGCTGGATATCGAAGATAACGCCGGGCTGTATCAGGCCAATCCGGACGCCAGCGGACTCGGCATGAGCCTGGTGGACCGGCGGCTGCGGGCGCGATTTGGCGCTGAGTGTGGAATTACCGTGACCTGTGAAGCCGAGCGCTTTACCCGAGTTACGCTGCGACTGCCCGTGGAGGAGAGCGCGTGTTAAAAGTATTAATCGTTGATGATGAGCCGCTGGCGCGTGAAAACCTGCGTATTTTGCTGGAAGCGCAGAGCGATATTGAGGTCGTGGGGGAGTGCGGTAACGCCGTTGAGGCGATTGGCGCGGTGCACAAGCTGCGCCCGGACGTGCTGTTCCTCGATATCCAGATGCCGCGCATCAGCGGGCTGGAGATGGTCGGCATGCTCGACCCCGAGCACCGGCCCTATATCGTGTTCCTTACCGCCTTCGACGAATATGCGGTTAAGGCGTTCGAAGAGCACGCGTTTGACTATCTGCTCAAGCCGATTGAGGCCGCCAGGCTGGATAAAACTCTGGCTCGCCTGCGCCAGGAGCGCAGCCTGCAGGACATTTCGCTACTCGACGGCGCTCAGCAGGCGCTGAAATATATCCCCTGCAGCGGCCATAGCCGGATCTGGCTGCTGCAGATGGAGGACGTGGCGTTTGTCAGCAGCCGGATGAGCGGTATTTACGTCACCGACAGCGAAGGGAAGGAGGGCTTCACCGAGCTGACCCTGCGCACCCTCGAGAGCCGAACGCCGCTGCTGCGCTGCCACCGTCAGTATCTGGTCAATATGGCCCACCTGAAGGAGATTCGTCTGGAGGAGAACGGCCAGGCCGAGCTGCTGATGCGCGCCGGGCATACGGTGCCGGTTAGCCGCCGCTACTTAAAAAGCCTGAAAGAGGCGATTGGTCTGTAAAACGGCAGAATCGTGGTAGACTTAGCGCCAGTATTTTTCATCATGAAGGCATTATGATCAGCAACGATATCCTACGTAGCCTGCGCTACACCTTGAAAACCAATAATAATGGCCTGGTGCGTATTTTTGCGCTCGGCGATTCCGTCGTCAGCGCAGAGCAGCTGGTACCGTGGCTGAAAAAAGAGGACGAGGACGGCTTCCAGCGCTGTCCGGATATCGTCCTGTCGATCTTCCTGAATGGTCTGATTTACGACAAACGCGGTAAAGATGAGTCCGCGCCGCCGCTGGCGGTTGAGCGTCGGGTGAATAACAATGTCGTGCTGAAAAAGCTGCGCATTGCCTTCTCTCTGAAGACCGACGATATTCTCGCCATTTTGACCCAGCAGCAGTTCCGCGTCTCAATGCCGGAAATTACCGCCATGATGCGCGCGCCGGAGCATAAAAACTTCCGCGAGTGCGGCGACCAGTTCCTGCGCTATTTCCTGCGCGGTCTGACCGAGCGCGTGCACGCCGCCAAACCCTGAGTTTCTGCATCAGGCGGCCCGGCTGGCGCAGCGCTTAGCCGGGCTACGGCCTACTTCACTTCCTGAAAACCCTGCTCTTCGAGTAGTTTTTTCGACACGGACATCGAAACAAACTGCCGCGAGCAGTCGGTGAACATCGATCCCGGTAGCTTGCACAGTTCGCTGATTTTCGCCTCGTTAAAATCGACGCTCAGGTGTTCCTGCGCATAGCTGTCTTTATAGTCGATGGTTTGCTCCACCCCCTTTATGCTGCGATAAACGCTGCTCATCGGTTCAATAATGGCCCGCGCCTGCTCTTCATTGCTGGCGCCGATGGTTTTATAGGGGATGATGTTGTTGGCGTCCTGACGCAGGACTTTGTCGCCCTCATAATAATAGGTAAAACTGAGTTCGACGCCTTCGGCCGCGCGGTTAAAGGTTTTGCTCTGCTCTTTTTTATTGTCGCAGGCGGTCAGCGCCGTGGTCAGCAGAGCGACGACGGCAAGCGCGGTGAGCTTGTGTGTATATTTCATCCCGGTTCCCTGTGTTGATATTAATACCGTTCCGTTGTCAGAATAGCGTATTGATTATTGTTCTTATTAGCAGGGCGTGCAAATTAAAGAGCCTGCCGGGAGAGGCTTCAGGCAAAAAAAACGCTGCCGGGGCAGCGTTTTACGCGGAGATTATTTGACCTGTTGACCAGGCTGGGCGCCGCTGTCCGGGCTGAGCAGGAAGATATCTTTCCCGCCAGGGCCCGCCGCCATCACCATTCCTTCGGAGATGCCGAAGCGCATCTTGCGCGGCGCGAGGTTAGCGACCATCACCGTCAGACGACCAATCAGCGCCTGCGGATCGGGGTAGGCGCTACGGATGCCGGAGAAGACGTTGCGCTTCTCGCCGCCGATATCCAGCGTCAGGCGCAGCAGCTTGTCGGAACCGTCGACGAATTCGGCGTTTTCGATCAGCGCAATGCGCATATCCACTTTGGCAAAATCATCAAAGCTGATGGTTTCCTGCAGCGGATCGTCCGCCAGCGGGCCGGTGGCCGGAGCCGAGAGCGCCTTCACCTCTTCCTTCGATGCCTCTACCAGCGCCTCAACCTGCTTCATTTCGATGCGGTTATACAGCGCTTTGAAGGTGTTGACCTTATGCGCCAGCAGCGGCTGCTGGATCGCATCCCAGCTCAGCTCGCTGTTGAGGAACGCTTCGGCGCGGGCGGTCAGCTGCGGCAGGACCGGCTTGAGCCAGGTCATCAGTACGCGGAACAGGTTGATGCCCATGGAGCAGATAGCCTGCAGATCGGCATCGCGGCCTTCCTGTTTGGCGACTACCCACGGAGCCTGCTCGTCAACGTAGCGGTTAGCCACGTCGGCCAGCGCCATGATTTCACGGATGGCTTTACCGAACTCGCGGCTGTCCCACGCTTCGCCAATGCTTGCTGCCGCATCGGTGAAGGTTTTGTACAGCGCCGGATCGGCCAGCTCAGCGGCCAGCACGCCGTCGAAGCGTTTGGCGATAAAGCCGGCGTTGCGCGACGCGAGGTTAACCAGCTTGTTGACGATGTCGGCGTTGACGCGCTGAATGAAGTCTTCGAGGTTGAGGTCGATATCGTCGATGCGCGAAGAGAGCTTGGCGGCGTAGTAGTAGCGCAGGCTGTCGGCGTCAAAGTGGTTCAGCCAGGTGCTGGCTTTAATGAAGGTTCCGCGCGATTTAGACATCTTCGCGCCGTTGACCGTCACGTAGCCGTGAACGAACAGGTTGGTCGGCTTGCGGAAGCCGCTGCCTTCCAGCATCGCCGGCCAGAACAGGCTGTGGAAGTAGACGATATCCTTGCCGATAAAGTGATACAGCTCGGCGGCGGAATCTTTCTTCCAGTAGGCGTCAAAGCTTTCGCTATCGCCGCGTTTGTCGCACAGGTTTTTGAATGAACCCATGTAGCCGATCGGCGCGTCCAGCCAGACGTAGAAGTATTTGCCCGGCGCGTTGGGAATTTCGAAACCGAAGTACGGCGCATCGCGGGAGATGTCCCACTGCTGCAGACCAGACTCGAACCACTCCTGCATCTTATTCGCCACCTGCTCCTGCAGCGCGCCGCTGCGGGTCCACGCCTGCAGCATTTCGCTAAACGACGGCAGGTCGAAGAAGAAGTGCTCGGATTCACGCATCACCGGCGTCGCGCCGGAAACCACCGATTTCGGCTCGATCAGCTCGGTCGGGCTGTAGGTCGCGCCGCACACTTCGCAGTTATCGCCGTACTGATCCGGTGATTTACATTTCGGGCAGGTCCCCTTCACGAAACGGTCAGGGAGGAACATCCCTTTTTCCGGATCGTAGAGCTGAGAGATGGTGCGGTTTTTAATAAAACCGTTCTCTTTCAGGCGCGAGTAGATAAGCTCCGACAGCTCGCGGTTTTCGTCGCTGTGCGTGGAGTGGTAGTTATCGTAGCTAATGTCGAAGCCGGCAAAATCGGCCTGGTGCTCCTGACTCATCTCGCCAATCATCTGCTCCGGAGAGACGCCAAGCTGCTGGGCTTTCAGCATGATCGGCGTGCCGTGGGCGTCGTCGGCGCAGATGAAGTTGACCTCGTGGCCGCGCATTCGCTGGTAACGGACCCAGACATCAGCCTGGATGTGCTCCAGCATGTGGCCGAGGTGGATTGAGCCGTTGGCGTACGGCAGCGCGCACGTTACCAGAATTTTCTTCGCGACTTGAGTCATAGTGAGCATTACATCTTCTGTTGTAAAAAGGGCTTTTGATATTACCAAAAGGGCACTGGGTGCGCCATAAATGGCTGACCATATATGGATAATCCCCAGCTGTGATAAACTCAATCATTACTGAAAGCATCTCATAACAACAAAGGAGTCGGGATGAATTCGCAATCCCAGGCCAAATCCCCCGAACGTCTACGCGCGATGGTCGCCGGAACGCTGGCTAATTTTCAGCACCCCACTTTGAAGCACAATCTCACCGCGCTGAAGGCGCTGCACCACGTCGCCTGGCTGGACGACACCGTGCATATCGAGATTCAGATGCCGTTCGTCTGGCACAGCGCTTTTGAAGCCCTGAAAGAGCAGTGCAGCGCCGATCTGCTGCGCATTACCGGCGCCCAGGCTATCGACTGGAAGCTGACGCACAGCATCGCCACCCTGAAGCGGGTGAAAAACCAGCCGGGCGTCAACGGCGTGAAGAATATTATTGCCGTGAGCTCCGGTAAGGGCGGGGTCGGGAAATCGTCTACGGCGGTTAACCTCGCGCTGGCGCTGGCGGCGGAAGGGGCCAAGGTCGGGATTCTCGACGCCGATATTTACGGCCCGTCGATTCCTACCATGCTGGGCGCGGAAGATCAGCGCCCCACCTCGCCGGACGGCACCCATATGGCGCCGATTATGAAATTCGGCCTCGCCACCAACTCGATCGGCTATCTGGTGACTGACGACAACGCTATGGTGTGGCGCGGCCCGATGGCCAGCAAGGCGCTGATGCAGATGCTGCAGGAGACGCTGTGGCCGGATCTCGACTACCTGGTGCTGGATATGCCGCCAGGCACCGGCGACATTCAGCTGACGCTGGCGCAGAACATCCCGGTGACCGGCGCGGTTGTGGTCACCACGCCGCAGGACATCGCGCTGATCGATGCCAAAAAGGGCATTGTGATGTTCGAAAAAGTGGAGGTGCCGGTGCTGGGTATCGTGGAGAACATGAGCATGCATATTTGCAGCAACTGTGGTCACCATGAGCCTATCTTTGGCACCGGCGGCGCGCAGAAGCTGGCGGAGCAATATCATACCCAGCTGCTGGCCCAGCTGCCGCTGCACATTCATCTGCGTGAGGACCTGGATAACGGTACCCCGACGGTGATCGCCCGCCCGGAAAGCGAGTTTACCGATATCTATCGCCAGCTGGCAGGGCGCGTGGCGGCCCAGCTCTACTGGCAAGGTGAGGTTATTCCCAGCGAGATCGCCTTCCGCGCGGTTTAACCGCCGCGCGTAAAACAACGCCCGGGACTTCGCTGCGCCATGCGGGAGCAGCAGAAGGACCGGGCGTTTTTCGTTGCGGCTAGCGGCCGCTGCGCGCTGCGTGAGCCTTGCAATCAGTGCTGGTAGAAAATCTCGCCGTCGTAAATTTTGACAATTTTACCTTCAGGCTCGGTGACCAGCACATAGCTGCCGCCCATGTAGGTCCAGTGGGTGTTAACGTCTGGCGCAGGCAGGTGGCGCTGCTGCCACTGCTTAATGGTGTACTCCGGGGTCATATACAGCGCCGGTACGGTATCGCCTACGCGAAACTGCTGGAAGTCGGAGGTAACGCCGTCCAGCTCATATTTCTGCAGATCGGCGGCGGAAACCGACCCAACGACGCCGGCGCTCGCCAGCAGTACGCCCAGAAGCAGCATTTTTGTTTTACGCATAAATTCCTCATTATTATCCTGGACACAAAATCGCAGCCTCGTATCATTCCGAAGCATGACGGCGATGGCAAGTACTGGTTGATTAAAAATGTAAGCAAACGATGGTGCCGGTTACGCGATTCAGCGAACTGCGCCAGTTTTAGGAAAAGTCCGGCGATTCGGAGGTGGGAGTTAATATGTTCAGGCTGGAAGATCTGACGTTATTTGTCCGCGCGGCGGCGCTCGGCAGCTTTAGCGGCGCGGCGCGGGAGGTCGGGCAGCAGCCGGCGCAGGTGAGCGCGGCGATTAAGCGTCTGGAGACCACGCTGAATATCCGTCTTTTTGCCCGCTCAACCCGCAGCCTGCGCCTGACCCCCGAAGGGGAGACCTGGCTGCCCTATGCGACGCAGATGCTCGACACCCTGCACGCCGGGCTGCAAAAAATCCAGCTGCCGGATGACGAAATCCGCGGCACGCTGCAAATTGCGGTGCCCTCCGACCTTGGGCGCAATCTGCTGCTGACGGTGTTTCGCGCCTTTCGCCAGCGCTACCCGGAGCTCAGGCTGCGCATCCTGTTCTCCGATCATCGCACCGACGTGTTTAAAGATCCGGTAGACGTGGCGTTTCGCTATGGCGATAACGACGACGCCTCGTTTATCTCGCTGCCCGTCGCCCCGGAAAACCGCCGGGTGCTGGTGGCCTCCCCGGCGTGGATCGCCGAACACGGCGAACCGCAGACCCTGGAGGAGCTGGCGCAGCGTAACGCTCTGCTGTACGTGCTGCGCGGCAGGCAGTTCGATCGCTGGTCATTAAGCCTGGCGGGGGAGGTTCAGCACGTGCAGGTTTCTGGCGTTATCGTCAGCGACGATGCGGAAGTGATTCGCCGTCTGGCGATTGCCGGGGAGGGGTTTGCCTACAAATCCTGGCTCGACGTCAGCGACGATATTCGCGCCGGGCGGCTGAAGGTTCTCCTGCCGCAGTATCAGGGCGACCGGGTGCCGCTGAATATGATTTGCCCGCACCGCAAGCAGCTCTCTGCCGCGGTGCGTTTGCTGTATGAAGAGGTGAAGGCCCGCTGCGAGGCGCTGCAGAACCAGCGCCCGGCGCCTTAGTGCCTTACCAGCGTCGCGAAGTAGTAGACCAGCGGAATCGCGAGGATCCACAGCCCTAACGGGATCTCGCGCCACTTTCCGGCAACGGCCTTAATCACGATATAGAACAGCAGCCCGCCGGCGATGCCGGTACCAAAGCTGTTGGCAATAAGGGTGATCATCACCATCATTAACACCGGCAGCCCGTCGGTAAAGTTGGCTAAATCGACCTTGCGCAGACCGCTGAACATATTCAGACCAATCAGGATCAGCGCCGGCGCGGTGGCCTCTTTAGGGATCATCAGCGCAATCGGGGTAAACAGCAGCATCAGCAGGAACATCACCGCCGCCGCCAGCGCCGTCAGCCCGGTTTTGCCGCCCGCTTCGGCCGCCGCGGAGGACTCAATCAGCGCGGTGGCTGCCGGAATACCGACCCACGGCCCGATAGCTGCGGCGATGGAGTCGACCATAAACGGCCGGTTGATGTGCACCATATTGCCCTCCTCATCCAGCAGGCCCGCCTCGCCGCCTACCGCCAGAGTTGTCCCCATGGTGGAGAAGAACTCAGAGGCGAAAAAGATAAACAGAAACGGCAGAAAGGCGATATTCAGCGCGCCGAGCATATCGACGTGACCGAGCACCGGCGTCAGCGAGTGCGGCATGGCGATAAAGCTGGTCGGCAGCCGGGTGACGCCGGCCGGGATCCCCACGAGGGTGGCAACGAGGATGGCCCACAGAATCGCGCCCGGAATGCGCCGTGCCTGCAGCGCAATGGCGAGAAACAGGCCGCACAGCGCCACCAGCGCGCCGGGGGCCAGGAAATCGCCGAGCATCAGGGCGTTGGTTTTCGCATTCGCCAGCACCAGGCCGGCGTTGCGAAAGCCGAGAACCGCCACGAACAGCCCGATGGAGGCCGTTAGCCCCAGCTTGATCGACTGCGGCACCGAGCGGGTCACTACCTCGCGCAGGCCGAATTTGGTCAACAGGAAAAACAGAATTCCGGACCAGCAGGCGATGCCGAGGCCGATTTGCCAGCCGATACCTTCGCTACCGGCCAGGGTGACGCCCACCAGCACCGATCCGCCGATGCCGGGGCCGACGATAAACGGCAGGTTAGCGTAGAACGCCATCAGCAGCGTTCCGGCGACGAAGACCAGAATCGTTCCGGTGGTAACCGCGCCTTTATCCATCCCGCCTACCGCCAGCAGGCCGGGAATAACCACCAGCAGATAGGCGGCGGCGAGAAAGCCGGTGACCCCCGCCAGGCACTCGGTACGCAGCGTACTGCCGCGTGAGTAGAGGGAAAATCGCCGTTCCAGCCAGCTGCCCCGGGTTGATGCAGGAAGTGTGTTGTCAGCCATTATCAGGCTCCGTGGTGATTATTGTTGTTGGTATGCTCCGGGGTTTCCCGGCAGGCTATCAGCGGGTCGACGATCCGGCGGGTGGTGCCGTCGGTCAAACCCAAATCGGTCAAATGCGGCCCGGCGTTACAGGCGAGGCAGGTCCCCTCGATGGCCTTAAACACCCGATACGGCGGCTCCCAGTCGGCAATTTCGGCGCTCAGATCGCGCAGCTCGCGGAACTGGCGCGCAAGCTCCGGCGCCGGCAGGTCGGAAAGCATCCCGGCAATCGGCATGGCGACGTGGGCCAGAATCTCTCCCCGCTGCGCCAGCGCCATGCCGCCGCCGGAGGCGATCAGCCGGTTGGCGGCCCGCGCCATCTCTTCGGCGTCTCGCCCGAGCACCACGAGGTTGTGCGAGTCGTGGGAGTAGCTGGTGGCAATCGCCCCGCGCAGCTCGCCCCAGCCCTCAAGCAGGGCAATCTGCGGCGTCGCCTGATGGCGCCCGTGGCGGTGCTTGACCCAAATCAGGCTGAAGCCGTCGGGCAGCTGGACGCTGCCGTCGCGGATCTGCACCTCAACTTCCCCCCACTGCGTAAAACGCGCGCCGCGAATATGCCGCAGGCGGGCGACGCCGTGGCGAATACCGCCGACCTTGAGGATAAAGTCGTCGGCGCTCAGCGGCGCAAGCTGCAGGGTATCGCGCGGCGGCGTGACGTCGGTGGCCGCAGGAATGGGCTGGTGCAGCTGTCCGTCCCGGGCAATTAGCTTCCCGGCGACATAGACCTCGCGCGCCTGCAGCTCATCCAGATCGGGAAACACCACCAGGTCCGCGCGGCGGCCGGCGGCAATCAGGCCTAAGTCATGGCGCTGCAGGCGGATCGCCGCGTTCAGCGTGGCGAAACGCAGGGCATCGGTGGCCGGCAGGCCGTGCCCAATCAGCAGGTTTAGCAGGGCGATAATGCCGCCTTTTTCCAGCAGCATATCCGGCGGCACATCGTCGGTGCAGACGGTGATTTGCGAGGAGAGATGCGGCAGGGTTTTCAGCGCCTTGACGATATCCTCCAGCAGATAGGGGTGCGAGCCGCGAATCTGCAGCGTCAGGCCGGCGCGCAGCTTTTCCAGCGCATCCTCCGCCGAGGTAAGCTCATGATCGGAGGTGACGCCGGCGGCCAGATAGGCCTGCAGATCCGCGCCGTTCAGCCCGCGGGCGTGGCCTTCAATCAGCTTGCCGCTGTTGAGACCCGCCTGGACTATCTCCTGCATCCGCTCGCTGGCGTGCAGCACGCCGTGCATATCCATCACTTCCGCCACGCCGCGCACTTCCGGCCACGCCAGCATGGTGGTCATCTCTTCTCCGGCAAAATCGGCGCCGGACATCTCCAGCCCAGGCGTGGACGGGACGCTGGAGGGGGCGGCGACCATCACCTCCAGCGGCAGATTGCGGCTGGCGGCAACGGCGTAGCGCACGCCCTCCACGCCGAGAACGTTGGCCAGCTCGTGCGGATCCCAAAATACCGCCGTCGTTCCCTGGGCGAGGACGATTTCCGCGTAGCGCTCGGGAGGCAGATGGGAGCTTTCGAGGTGGACGTGGGTATCCATCAGCCCCGGAGAGAGGTATGCGCCCCGCAGGTCGTGGGATTCCGCGGCATCGCTGCGGCTACCGCGCGGGTGGACGCTGGCAATCATCTCTCCGACGATGCCGACGTCGGCGGCGCGGATTTCCCCGGTGACCATATCAACGATCTGTCCCCCGGTGAGTAAGAGGTCGAACGGCAATTCGCCCCGGGCGGCCTGCACGGCGCGGCGGCGGTTTTCAGCACTGCTGGACATAACAACTCCGGCACAAGGATAATGGCGATACTCTAGGGGCACAGCAAACGTTTGCCCAGATGAATAAATTTATCGCCCGATAAGCTCGGGTTATTCTGCCTGCTCACTCTCAGCGATGGATAACATGACCGAACCGTGGCAGCGGCTGCCCGCGCTTTCTCTCAAGCAGCTACAGTATTTTGTTACCCTGGCGCAGCTGCGTCATTTTACCGATACCGCCAACCGGCTGGCCATCAGCCAACCGGCGCTGAGCAGCGCGCTGCGGCAGGTGGAGGCGGTGCTCGGCGGCAAGCTGGTGAACCGCACCGCCTCTTCGGTCACGCTAACCGAACTGGGCGCGGCGATCCTGCCCCACGCGCAGCGCGTGCTGAGCGTGGCCCAACTGGCGTTTGATGATATGCGGCAGATTGTCGAAGCCGGCGGCGACGGTACGGTGCGCATTGGGCTGATGCCGTCGGTCAGCTCGCTGCTTTTTCCCCTGCTGCCGCAGACCCTGGCCGAGACCTTTCCGCGCCTGCGGGTCGAGTTTCACGATCGGGCCAACGACGCGCTGGTGCGCGAACTGCTGAGCGGGCAGATTGATTTCGCCGTGGGCGCCATCGACAGCTCGTTGCCCGCAGAGCTGCAGGTTTATCCGCTGCGTGAGGACCCGTTTGTGGCGGTGCTGCACGGCGACGATCCGCTCGCCAGCCAGCCGCATCTGCCGTGGAAGCTGCTGGCCGGTCGCGAAATCGCGGTGTTCTCGAAAGGCAATATCCAGCGGCTGGTGGGGGCGCTGGCGGAGAGCCATCGCCTGACGCTGAATACGCGCTATCAGGTGGACTATATCGAAACGCTGTATGGCCTGGTGCGGTCGCGCCTGGCGATAGCCATTCTGCCCGAGCTCTATACCACTCATTTATGCGATCCGCAGCTGAAGATAGCCCAGTTGCAGCAGCCCGCGCTGAGCCGCACCGTGGCGCTAATGCGCGGGCCGCAGCCGCTACCGCCGCTGATTGAGTCCAGCTTCGCGTTGCTGCTGAGTTCGCTGCGGGAAGTGAATCCGTAATCAGCCGCCACTCTTTCGGGGAGGCCGCAGCGCTGGGTCAGGGCAGGTGCTTAATCAGCACGTCCACGCTGAGGTGATTGATGTACTCGAGCGAGCGGGAAGCCATCACCCCCAGCAGGCGGTTGCGGTGGCCGGCAATAATCAAATCGATATTGCGCTGGCGCACGCACTCCTCGACGTCGGCAAAGCGGCGGGCGGTGACCAGCGCCAGCGTCTGCACCGGCAGAGCGACGGTGGTAGCCAGTTCGTTGAGCAGGGCTTTGGCCTGGATCACCTCCTGCGAGACGTCATCATCCATCAGGCTGTCGGAAACATAGTTCAGCGCCCGATAGTCGGTACTGATATGGGCGATGGTTATCTTCATGGCGTTCTCTTCGGCCATTTTAGCCGCGTGCTGAAGCAGCGGAACCCCGTCAGTGCTGCTGTTAATCAGCACCAGCGCATGGTGATAAACGGACATAGCCCACCTCGGTTGGTTATCTGCGCAAAACATTATTCCCACTGCTAATCTTGTGCCCGGGTAGCGGCGAAAGCAAATCGATATGTGCGTAAAAAGGGCAGGGAAATCAGGGCGGGAAGCGCATGTTCCGGGGGCTGGAAAACGGTAAAGCATCCCCCACGAGCGGCGGCGGGGTCAGTCCACTGGCAACCTGCCGTTGATGCAGTGGATTTTAGACGGTACAAACGACGACGCGATTATTAATGTCGGCCTGATTGTCGTCGTTCCAGCCTGCTTGATCGTATTCAAAATTACGGATTCGATAGCGCTATTCGGCATTATCTTAATGAGAAAAGAACGAATAAGATCAACTAAACCGGGCGGTTTCCCGTCCGGTTTTTTTATGCCTGTGTTTTAGATTCAGCCCGGACCATGACCTCCACCAAATCCACCGCCACCGCCACCACCAGGCCCTTGCATCGGACCTCCGCCACCGCCGCCTCCGCCACCTGGTCCCCACCAGGGCATGATACATCCGGATAAACTGGAGACACTTGCTACTACAAGCACGAAAAGGATTATTTTTTTCATCTTCAACTCCTGAACTGGAGTAGACAGATTATCATTCCGTTATGAATTTCTATTCAGCGTTTTCCTAAATCCCGAGTTGTCAATGACAATCTTCACATTTTCTACATTTTGTAGCTCATTATCTCGACATATCGCGATAGCGCCACCGGGGATGCCGCGTGTTTTGGTTTGCTCTTGTGGTCCCCAACATGGGTCACTGGCGGGACGTATGCTGTTTTTAGAAAGGTTGTGTCTTTGACTTCCCGATGGCATTATCCTGATCAGAGATTAACGGAATGTTAATCGCAAGTTTTTGATTTTGAATTAAATGACTCGGGGTGCCCTTCTTCGTTGAAGGCTGAGAAATACCCGTACCACCTGATCTGGATAATGCCAGCGTAGTCCTGGCGATTATCCAAGATATAAATCAAAGACTTGTCAGTTTTTTTCTCCTCATTTTGTTATGTTGTCACTCGCTGAGACAAACAAAATGGCACACACATCTATCAATCACACCATCATCCGTAACGGGATCTACTACGTCAGCTTTCGCCTGTCTGGTAATAAATATTTCCGTCGGTCGTTAGAGACGGATAGCTATAGCCAGGCGCAACTGCTGATGTCTTTTGCCTCTCCGGTTATTCCATTAGTCAAGCGTGGAACCATCCACCCGGATCAGTTCGGTGATCGTCTTTCAGATTTCAGTAACCACTTAAAGCAGCAGAATGAACAGTGGCTGACACAACGATTTCTTATTGGCGAGTGCCGTGATACTCAACCGATTGTAATGCAGGAATATCGGGAGGTTGTCGCGCCTGGGGTAGTTCTTGGCTCTCAGAAGCAAGCAGAACAAAAGGAAGTGCTAACGCTGGCTGGCGCCTGGAACATGTACAAAAAGGAGAAGGGCAGCAACTGGACTAAAGCAATTGCCCAAGCCAATGAGCGTTTTATGGAAGTGCTGCTTGTTGTCCTGGGGTCATCAACAGACGTAATGACAATCACTAAGCAAGATATTAAGCAGGTGATGGAAGTAGTAGAGAACCTGCCTAAGCGTGTTGTTCAGCCGTACCGCGCAATGACTATCCAGCAACTGATTGAATGCGATGATGTTCCACCAGATGATTTAGTGGGAGCTGAGGCGATTCATAAGCATCTCAAAATATACAAATCTTTGTTCAAGACCTTTCTCACTGACAGCAAGGATATTCTGGAGAAGTCTCCGACTGATGGCGTAGTTGCTGCACCATCTAAGGCGAGATTTGGCGCATACAGCGCAGCAGAAATGAGAAAATTTGTGGGGTGGGCACTCAAGCAGCCGGATGGCTGGCAGAAGTGGGTTACATTGTTGTTGGCGTACACTGGAGCCAGGAGAGGCGAGATCGCTAAGCTGGAGAAGTCACAGATCAAGTATGATGAAGACAGCCAGCGGCACTATCTTCTGATCGCTGAAGGCGGGCAGGGCAAAACGGAAAATGCCACACGGCAGGTGGCGATCCATCCCAAGCTGATCGAGTGGGGCTTCCTCGATTTCGTTAACCGCCAATGGAAGGAAAAAATCTTTTCGCCTGTATCTGGTAAGAACATGCCGAAGATCGGTAAGGTTTTAGCGGATGTCCGTGATCAACTTGGAATTCCTTATCTTGATGATTATGGGCAGCGGCGGTTGGTTCATAGCTTTCGGCATACAATGATCTCAACCTGTTTAGCTGGCTGGGTTGGAAACTTGGCACACCTGCAACAGGTGGTCGGCCATGAGAAAAGCGGCTCAGGAATTACTCGGCGGTATCTGCATACGTTCCCGCTATCCACGGTCTGCTATGTAATAGATGGGTTACGTTGGGAATCCTAACTAGTCTGGGAAAGATGATTATGCCAAGTTTATTATTAAAAACAGATACGAGACGCTATATCCGACACGGCAAACACCAGGGCGGTTCAGATGCATGGCGCACCAATCCCAGAATGTTTAAAAACCTCGCCCGTGAGTTCGGCGGGTTTACTCTGGATGCGGCAGCGAGCGCGGATAACACACTCTGTGAGCGGTATTGGTCGGAATATGATGACGCTCTTACACAGGACTGGTCTATTGAGGATCGCGTCTTCTGCAATCCTCCGTTCTCCCTGGCGGCTGAGTTCCTGGCTCACGCTCATAAACCTGAGCTATCTGTTTTTATGATTCCGTGTCGCCCTCAGACCTCGTGGTGGTTGCGGTACGTCTGGGGCAATCCCCACTGTCACGAAATCCGCTTCCTGCATCGTGGTCCCAAATTCTTACATCCAGAGACAGGGAATAGCTCAATCAGAGCACCGCTTCCGGTTGCCGTGGTGATATACAGAAGCATCCCGTGTAACGGTGATAAGCGGATCACTGTGAACTGTGCGGATACGTTACTTCCACTGGAAGTGGTCTGTAGGGGAAGTAAGCCGGGGAGGCCCAATGTGTACGACTGGCAGACCCTCGATAGCGTGATCAATCTCTGGGACAACAAACGGCAGACAGCCAAACAGATAGCGGAGGCATTGTCGATCCCCCTACGAACAGTCCAGCGGGTAGTGCAAAGATTGGTCTAACTGCGCCATAATATCCATGCAATATGGCGTAAAGTGAATGATTTTTATGCGGTAAAGAATCGATGGATGTACCCACCACGGCACTTATTGACTTGTATTGTCTGAAATCAGATAGTTGCACAAAATATGCACCAAAAATAACCTTTGTATTGTTCGGCTTACTCTCCATGCTTTGGGGGAGTATCATCACAACAGCAATGAAAGTATTAAGAGGTTGATGTAAATGACTGATTATTTTCCGGCTACATATGATAGCAATGCTTTCAATTGCCCCCATTGCGGAGTTTACGCGAGACAAAATTGGGAGATATTCTGGGTAAACAATGAAAGGTCGGGAATGCGTTCATCTCAATGTTATCAATGTAATGAATTAGCCTTTTGGCATTGCGGTAATCTAATAATCCCAGCCTCAGCTAACATTGAGATGCCCAACCAAGATATGCCAGAGGACTGTAAGGCCGACTACATGGAAGCCAGAAGCATCGTTAACCTGTCCCCTAAAGGAGCTGCGGCGCTTCTCCGTTTATGTCTCCAGAAACTCATGCTCCATCTCGGAGAACCTGGGAATAACATTAACGCTGACATTAAGTCTCTCGTCGAGAAAGGATTGCCTCCTCGTATCCAGCAGGCAGCGGACATCTGCCGCATCGTCGGAAATCAGGCTGTGCACCCCGGAGAAATCAACCTTGATGATGACCCACAGTTAACGCATAGTCTATTTAAGCTATTGAATATTATTGTGGACGATCGTATCACAAGACCTAAAGAGATTGAGACGATGTTCCAGAGCATGCCAGTTAACGCATTGAAAGGCATTGAAGGAAGAGACAAAACTCCAGGATAAAAGTGCACCACCTTTCTATAGGCAATGATCGCAGGCATAAACCGTTTGATCAAAAATCACGATAGAAAGGGAGAGGAGGGAGACCCTCCTCTAGTGTTACAGCTTAGCTTGCCTTTTTGTACGAATCACGAACGCCATCGCGATAGCCCTCAGCAAATGCAGCTTGCGGGCTTTTATGGCGAACAGTACCAGCTTGGCTATTAGGAAGAATCTCCAAATCAGGAAGCGTAGTCAAATCAACCCTAGTTTGCCCTGTGCGGGCAAAGCCAGCGCGATACCCCTGCTCATAAGCGCACCCACAACATTTGTGGCGTCCTTCACCACCTTGGTCGTCAGGTAGACTATCGAAAAGGATATTGTATCGATGCGGTTTTTTACACGTTGTCATCTATAAATACCTACGTCAATTTAAGTTGAGTATTTACATGACCAACCAAGCCTGGCACAATCAAGAAATCAAAACTGATGTAGAGGCTAACAATCGTTATGAGTTTGCAGACTCATGGCGGTCATGCTTCATAAACCGGATGGGAAACCTTCCGGTTTTTTTATGCCTATAATTCAGGCACCAATACTACATATAGGTTTATCAAAATCCCTACCCCCTATATGATGAGTATTCTAGTAAGGATTATCTTTAGTACAAGAGTTGATTTTGACGTTAGATTGAGGTTGTGGAAGGGGAATAATCGCGAAGTCCACGTCGCATAAGGCCTGGCGAAGATGTCAATAAATCAGAAAAAAAAATGAAAATTTGATCGAGTGCTGAAGAATTCAGCAGATGTATAGATTGCGTGGTCTGATGCTACTCAATTCTCAACATTGCCTCCCCGCCGGAGGCACATTCCAGCATCCCCCTAACATCGTACTCGGATGGGCGGGAAATATCTTAGGCGCAATCGCAGCAGTGCCTAGCAGGGCTGATGGCCCCCTCAATTTTCACACCGATCCTGCTCAAATATCGTACAGGCATCAAGGTCATGCACAGATGTTAAATTTGTTAAATTTCGGCCCTATTTAACATAATGTACGTTACCCGCACCACGCGATCGGCACTCACCATGCAATCAATCTGGAAGGGCTGTTACGAGGGTTTATGCGTGGGAATTGGCAGAAACTTACTGCATAACTCGTGAATAAAAGAGGGCTGTTTTTGCATAGAGATTTTTCGGGTCTAACGGCTCGTTTTGATACATTTTCCCACAATCTGGGTGGCGTCTGACTGCGTGTAAAGTTGATGCGGCGCGACAGCCTCATTTTACCTTCTGCCTGCCGCAATTCCCACAAGATGCCGCCAGCGGCTGACCATATGGCCCGGCTCCCGGCCCTGGTCTTTGCCTCATCCAACAATGTAAACAGCAGAACCACATCCAGACCCCTCCACGCCCTCTATAACGCGATGTAACGCGTTCTGCGACGTTTTCCCACAATCTGCATCTCAATATGACCGTGATTGCTGCGCCACTCACAGAGGCATACAGGCCCCTCAAAAGCGATGATTTTTCGATGTCTTTTGAGAATTAAATGGTTTTTATTGTTTTTCGACAAAAAGGGAGGGGAGATCGTGATTGTTGTTTAGCCCCTATCTGAAGGGGCAAGCCACGATACCGGCAGACAGAATTGACGAAGCCCCGGCTTGCGCGGCGCTCAGACTTGATCGTTGTTGTAATTACTTTCCTCCACACCATAGCGAGTTCACTTCCACGCGCGGAGAGTGTCCTAAGTAGGGCCTGAAAGGTCGAAATACGGTAGGTTTTTGGGCTATTTGGTGGCATTTGTTTTGAGAAAAGATCGCAAGGTGGCGGGGTGATATGGCAGGAGTAACCCAGGTGATTTTCACCGGGGGTAGGGACAAGATAGTGTCCCCATAGTCTCCCGGTAATTTCCACATCCATTGGTTAAGATCCTTTACTAATGGAATCCACCACTGAAGAAAGGTAAGCGGTAACAGATTAACCATGTCCCAAAATGGTACATGAACCATGTCCCAAAATGGTACATGAACCATGTCCCAAAAAAGGACACTAATAAGATCAATATTAAAATAAGATCAAAAACACCAATAAGATCAGTAAAACCTTATGCGGTCTTCCCTGGCCGTGAAGACCTTACACAAGGTCAACACCAACACCTTTTCAGATCGCCATTGTGATGGCTATCGTTCTTTCTGACCTTGTTCAGTCGCTACGCTCGAAGCTTCGCGATATGCATCGCCCATACGGTGACTCGTTATCCTGTTCTGACCGAACAGGCTCGCCACCTTTTGGGCAGCAAGGGCGACAGCCCGCGCAGTAATTTGGAAACAATGTCACGAGACCGTAGGTCGAGAGTCTATGGGCCGCGAGGGTGTGGGGGTCGGGTATGGCAACCAAAGACCGTGCCAACCCAACCGAGGCTTCACAGGTGGCCCGTATAGCGATTTAAATGCATCAGGTAATACGATGGTAGCGGGTGTTAGTTAGAAGGCCGTAGAATCGCTTACAGAGCCTTACAGCTCGTTTTAGCGTTAATTAAAATGATCTTGACATTGAAATCAGGATTATGTCATGGTATGATAACGAAATCAATGTATTCTATAGTTTTTCTTGCTATTTGCAGGGATTACTGATACAATGGTTTTAAATCAAATAAGGTGCGTCGCCGCCCGGTGATGGCTCCTGACAAATGGGTACAAATGACCTCCGAGAATAATTTCAATAACTCAACGGAGAACCCAATGAACAAACCAAAATCCCAACGCATCACCCCAGCCACCATGACTGGCGAGCAGATCGCAGACGCCATCATGTACGGCACATACACCAAAACCGCACTTTGGTCTTTCATTAGCCGTAGTGGTGGCGCTGACGCAGCACACGCGAAGTACCCGCAACTGGCTGTTGCACTTCATATCCTGAAACAGGAAAAGAAAAAGGCAAAGAGCGCTCGTGCTATTAAGGCGATCCTGAAACCGCTATCCCGCCAGTTTGCTGATGGTCAATCCCTGACTGAGATTCTGGCCCCGGTGCTCCAGACTTACCGCCGCCTGTATCGTGAGAAACTGAATCTCGATGTGACGCTGGAGCAGGTGATCCTGTTCCTGATTGCCACTGATGGTGTGGAAAACCTGGAAAACTACGGTTACGCCATCACTGGCGACTTTCCTACCGCCGCCCTTTAAATAATTGCTGACAACCTGAGCCGGTTCGCCTTCTGGGCGACCACTGGCGAGGCTTGTTTGTGCCTATACAAGGAGAGCAATCATGAAAATCCATCTTGATGATGAAACATTCGAGATATTCCGTCAGCTACGCTGACGCGAGGAACGTTCCGCTGCCCGGTCTGATTAGCACCATGTGCCGCAACATGGCCCGCCAGCTACAAGAGCGCGAGCAGGAGCGCGAGATGAAAAAATCTTCATCTGTCCTGTGTAAATAAGAGGAGAAGCATAATTGAATATTTCATTTCCAGATGAAACGTACCGAACGTTGCTGAAAGAGGCTAACCGCCGCGACATGCCAATGGCGAAAATGTGCAGCGAACTGCTTCAAACAGCAGCAAAGATCATCGAAAAAACAAACTCAGACAATCAAACAGACGACCAGCGAGGGAAGAGTGACCACAGAGACAGAAAAAACTAACAATCAGCGTACACCAGGCGAGGGATACGGCGTAATAGAGATGCGTTATCTCTGTGCTAAACAACTGATCATCCGATCTACGGGTGAGATTGTGGATGTAACGGACGCAATGCGCCTCCTGTACATTTACATGCTGAACCAGTTTCTGGGCTTCTCAAGCCGAGGGATGTCATTTTATAAAGATCAACGGGAAATGGCGGCGGCGCTGGGCTGGGACAGAAAAAAGGTGATGCGCTCTTTGGATGGGCTGAAAAAGATCGGCCTAGTCGAATAGGCCGGGAAAATCGGTAACAGCGAAGCGTACACGGTCTACTTTTTCAGTGACATAGCGGAGTCTTTGGCGGTTGTCCACGGGGAGTGGAAGGGTGCCCCGGCTTGGGATCACGACCGTGCAAGCGGGAAGAAAACACGCAGGAAAACGAAGACCAAAAAATCCGAGGAGATTAAAGGAGATGGCAAATCCGATGACGGGGCTATACCGCAGGCAGAAACACAGGCAGAGCAGGCCGCAAAACAGGCAGAACCCACTAACCAACCCGCTGCTACACCCACTAATCAGAATCCTGGTGTGGCCTCTGGCAGTGCCCCGGATGCTTCTGAACAACAATCTAGCGTGGCATCTAACGACGACAGCGGCGGCAATGATGGCGCCGATGGTGATCATGAGGTGAACCAGGAGGCGCAGCCCGTTGTTGTGGAAACCGGCTATAAAATACCAACAATCAACCGTAAATCCACTGGGCTGACAGCCGCGCAGATCGCTATTTATAGGGCTGAGGCGGCTGCGGCTGACCCAGACGATCCGCCTTTTTAATGTAGAGGAATAATGATTGATGACCGTAACGGCGTAAACGCCGCACCAGAAAAGATCGACCCAGAAAACCTTCCCAACCTGACCCGCTCCAGAAAACTCCGTGCCAGAACTGAATCTCTAATTGCTACTGCAAAAAAACTTTTGGTGTCCGGTATCGGGCCAAACGAGGTTGCTTGCAGACTCAGATTAGATCCGGCTGTAGTGCTCGACCTCTATCAATCGTGGAATCCGCGTTACCGGAAGGTGACTCCCCCCAATGCCTGGACATGCCAAAAGCTGGCGATCCAGTGCTTCGGGACTGGTGCTCCTCTAAATGTGATGATAAAAAATAAACCCAACAAATTTAACGTCATATTTGATTGCCTAAGTTATAGTTTCATGTTAAAATTATATACAAGGTGATTAATAGATTCGAAAGAGTCTGCGTACTACTGCCATTGTATGTCACCTCTCAGGCGGGCTGGTTCCCGAGATTTGCCTCTTTGCACCAGTCCGCCACCTTATTCATTCAGCAGGGCAACAATCCCGCTGAACACGAAATAATTCTGCCGTGGTCCTAGCCCGCCGCGATGGGATTTGCCAGCGGTCTAACAACCGCACTACGTCCCTCTCCTCAGTGGGCCGTCTGCCGGACGTAAAACGGCACGAGCGCGGCTAAACCGCGCTCCCTTATTCCCAGCCCGGTTTAGCCGGGTTATCGGTTTCCGATAACGCCCGTAAAGGGCGCTGCACCCTTTCCCAGATCAGAAAAATAACAAAGATAAATGCTCATTCCTTTGTCCTCCGGGGCGGTATCTCCTGCCGCCCGGTCTTTTTTCTGATGCAGCGGGGAGAACCCCCGTTAACCAAAGGTTAACCCCGTCTCGCGGGGGTACAGTTCCCTTATCCACGCCTTCCGACGGCGTGATGCAGATAAGGGAATGAAAGCGACGCTTTCACCGCAAAGCGGCTTCGGGCTGGACTGATGCAGCAACAAATAAATGAAGGTCGCCACCGCGCGACCTCTTTTGTGCCTGCACGTCGTCAATTTTGACGGCTGGCATATGAATCAAAAACACAACACCGTCAAATCTGACGTTAACCAATTATGGAGTGACTCAATGTTAACTGATATCGAAGATCGCAGTTTCCGGGATGTCTGCATTTATCGGGATGACCCGATCTTCTCGCACTACACAAAAACTTTTGCCACCCTGGCTGTGGACACCGTGCCGGGCACGCTATTAGCCAGCGATGGCACGGCATACGCCAGCGGCAGCGATATTCTAATCGCGCTGGACTCCCACAAGGCTGGCGCTAACGTCCCAGTAATTGTTGTGGATCGTGGTGTGGTTCTTAACCGCGCCGGACTGATTGGCACCAATGCAACCGCCGTTGCAAACGCAATCGCAGCAATCAAGGCCGCTGGCCTGAACCGTGTTTCAGAATAAGGAAAGAGAAAATGGATTTTAAATATAATGATTTTACCGGAAGTTTCGTTAAACCTTTCGGGAATAATTTCCTGCTGCAAGAGCTTGGCCTCTTCAAAGAAAAGCATTCGGATACACCTAAGATCGAAAGCGACGACCTTCGTGACGGCGCAATTGAGGTAGCTGGTTCCATAAACCGTTACGGCAGCGAGCTAATTGCGACAGAACGCCCCCTATCTCGTTCACGCCTGCTAGAAATCCCCCATTGGGCTCTAAGCGGTGAGGTTAGTGCGGCCGATTTCCAGGGTATTCGCCGCCCAGGAACTCAACGCCAGCAAACAATGGATCAGCTGGTCAGTGATGAGGCTATCCGTCAATTCCTGAAATATCGAACCATAAAAGAGGATGTTCTAGCCACCTGCCTTTTTAAAGGCATTGTCAACGCGCCGTACACCCAGCAAAAAGTTATCGATATGGAGGAAGAATTCGGCGAAGGATTCTCCAGCGCTGTTATCAGTGTCAACCTGCCATCCGCTATTCTGGAAACGCTGGATACTGCCGCTACCGATCTGCGCGTGAGCCTGGGTGGTTGGGTTAAAGCACTTTCAGGGATGTTGGTTCTGTGCTCCCCCGAGTTCTACAAAAAGATTAAATACTCAGAAGAGATCAGGGTCCTCGTACAACATGGTGTGCTCCCCGATTCTACGCTGTTCAATGCGTCTGTACGGGCCAATCTGCCTGCTTATCAGGCATTCGAGTTGGACGGTCTGACCTTTGTGAACTGTGTTGGATACGAGAAGTACATCTCAACCGGGGAAGCATTCATGGTGCCCGTGTTCGCTGATAATATCGTACAGTCTGACCACAGCCCACGCGAAGTCATTTCCGGTCCGGCATCGCGTAACGCGAGGGTCGCCGCGAGTGGTGTACAAGCTCCATTCTATGCCTACGGCTTCGAGGATAGACTAGGCAACAGAACCGTTATGTCAGAATTTGGGGTATTACCCCTACAGTACGATCTATCGATGACCAAAAAACTGACATTCGACGTGTAAGCGGATTTAGGAGCGGCGATTGCCGCTCCCCGTATTTGGAGAGGTAAAAAACCATGAGGTTAAATCTATTAGGTGTCGGCAACGCGCCTTTGCTATCGGTCAAGGTAAAGACGCTGGACGATGCCGGACTGCTGAACGTATCTGCGCTCGCCAGATCGCTGGGCACACCCCGGAGCACCTTTTTATCGCGCGTGGCGACGCATGGCCTTGAAGCTGCGATCTTGTATTATGCAACTGAACAGAAATTGAAAAATGTAAGCTAATGCCGGATGGGAAACCATCCGGTTTTTTTATGCCTAGAGAAAATGTTCTGTCACACAAACTGTCACTCATCCTGTCACACATGGCCCAAAAGGGCCGCTTTTGCCGTTTACAAGACTTCCCGCTGGCATTACTATCCTGATCAGGGATTAATGAGGAGCATTAATCGCAAGTTTTTGATTTTGAATTAAATGACTCGGGGTGCCCTTCTTTGTGAAGGCTGAGAAAAACCCGTACCACCTGATCTGGATAATGCCAGCGTAGGGAAGTCAGAGACCGCAAGGTCGTTGCTTCTTCATCGCCTGGCTGGAGCAAACGATGCAAGCTGAGCCACTGAACCCCGCGCATATCGCGCATCTGCGACATCTTTTTCGCCGCCATTCCCCCCTTATTCACTGCATGACCAACGACGTGGTGCAGACTTTCACCGCCAACGTCCTGCTGGCGATTGGCGCTTCCCCCGCGATGGTGATTGACCCGCAGGAGGCAGGCCAGTTTGCCGCCATTGCCGATGCGCTGTTAATTAACGTCGGAACCTTAACCGTCGACCGCGCCGACGCCATGCGGGCGGCTGTCCGCAGCGTGCAGCAGGCCGGCAAGCCGTGGGCGCTGGACCCTGTTGCGGTCGGCGCGCTCACTCTGCGCAGCGAATTCTGTCGCGATCTGTTAACCCTGCAGCCGGCCGCCATTCGCGGCAATGCCTCGGAGATTATGGCCCTGGCGGGGATGAGCGGCGGCGGGCGCGGGGTCGATACCACCGATACCGCGGCGGCGGCGCTGCCGGCCGCCCAGGCGCTGGCGCGTCAGCTGAATACGGTGGTTGCGGTGACCGGTGAGGTGGATTACGTCACCGACGGCCAGCGCACGCGCGCCGTAAGCGGCGGGGATCGCCTGATGACCCGCGTTGTTGGCACCGGCTGCGCCCTGTCTGCGGTAGTTGCCGCCAGTACGGCGCTTCCCGGCGACCGGCTGGAAAACGTCGCGGCGGCCTGCGGCCTGATGAAGCTGGCGGGCGGGCTGGCGGCCCGTCAGGGCGGCCCGGGCAGCTTTACCCCGGCGTTCCTTGATGCGCTGTACGAGGAGGACCATCAATGAAGCGGATTAACGCCTTAACGATTGCCGGCACCGACCCCAGCGGCGGCGCGGGGATTCAGGCCGATCTTAAAACCTTTTCCGCCCTCGGCGCCTACGGCTGCTCGGTGATCACCGCGCTGGTGGCGCAAAACACCCGGGGCGTGCAGTCGGTGTACCGCATCGAGCCTGATTTTGTTGCCGCCCAGCTGGACTCGGTGTTCAGCGACGTCCGTATCGATACCACCAAAATTGGCATGCTGGCGGAAACGGATATTGTCGAAGCCGTGGCCGAGCGGCTGGCGCGCTACCGGATCGCCAACGTGGTGCTGGATACGGTGATGCTGGCGAAAAGCGGCGATCCGCTGCTGTCAGCCTCGGCGGTGGCGACGCTACGCACCCGGCTATTGCCGCAGGTTTCGCTGATAACGCCCAACCTGCCGGAGGCCGCGGCGCTGCTGGATGCTCCCCACGCGCAGAATGAAAAAGAGATGCTTGAGCAGGGCCGGGCGCTGCTGGCGCTGGGCTGCGGCGCGGTGCTGCTGAAGGGCGGTCATCTGGACGATGCCGAAAGTCCGGACTGGCTCTTTAGCGCCGAAGGCGAGCAGCGCTTCACCGCCCCGCGGATCAGGACCAAAAATACCCACGGCACTGGCTGTACGCTCTCCGCCGCGCTGGCCGCGCTGCGTCCGCGCTACCACGATTGGGGACAAACGGTTGCCGAGGCCAAGGGTTGGCTCTCAGCGGCGCTGGCGCAGGCGGATTCGCTGGAAGTGGGGCAGGGGATTGGTCCGGTGCACCATTTCCACGCCTGGTGGTAAGCCTGATATACTGACGCCAGATTTCAGTCAGGAAAAGACAAATGGAACAGGCGCATACCCGGTTGATTAACCAGCTCGTTGAACGCATGGCCGCGACGGATAACGCGCCGCTGTATATCAGGTTTGCCGACACCATCAAGGATGCCGTGCGCAGCGGCTGGCTGGAGAACGGCAATATCCTTCCCGGCGAGCGCGATCTGAGCCAGCTCACCGGCGTATCGCGTATCACCGTGCGCAAGGCGCTGCGGACGCTGGAAGATGAGGGCGTGGTCACCCGCGCCCAGGGCTACGGCACCCGGGTTAACAATATTTTCGAGTATTCGCTGAAAGAGGCGCGCGGCTTTACCCAGCAGGTTGTGCTGCGCGGCAAAAAGCCCGACACCCTGTGGGTCAATAAGCGGATCGTCAAATGCCCGGAGGAGGTCGCGCAGCAGCTGGCGATTGCCGCAGGCAGCGACGTGTTTATGCTCAAGCGCATCCGCTACGTGGATGAAGCGGCGGTATCGCTTGAGGAGTCGTGGGTTCCCGCGCATCTTATCCACGACGTCGATGCGATCAGCGTCTCGCTGTACGACTACTTCCGCAGCCGGCAGATCCTTCCCCAGCGCACCCGCTCCCGGGTCAGCGCCAGGATGCCGGACGCCGAGTTTCAGTCGCATATTCAGATGGATAGCGCGATCCCGGTGCTGGTGATTAAGCAGGTTGCCCTCGATCAGCACCAGCACCCTATCGAATACAGCATTAGCTACTGCCGCAGCGATCTATACGTCTTTGTGTGCGAGGAGTAGGGTTTCGCGATCCGGGGCGCAATCGCCGCCCCGATGACCCACCACCCACGCCGCCACGGCATTCCCCAGCGTCACCGCTTCTTCCAGGCTCCAGCCGGCGGCTAATCCGGCCAGGGTGCCCCCCGCGTGGCTGTCCCCGGCGCCGATGGTATCGACGACCGTCGCCGGGAAGGCTCGGGCCTGTCCGCTCGCCTGCGGGCTGAAAAACCACGCGCCTTCTTTATCCAGGCGGACGATCAGCGGGGCGCGGTACTTTTTCAGCCACCCGGCGCCGAACTCGCTCACCTCAGCGGAGAAGCCGTTAGCCTCGGCGGCAATCTGCGCCTCCTGACGGTTAACGGAAACCAGCGGCTTCAGCGCCATCAGGCGCGCCATTAGCGCCTCGGGGATATCGGCGATTCGCGGACCAAAATCGATAAACGGCGTGACGTCACTCTGCTTCTCCAGCCACGCCACCAGCCGCTCGCCGCTGGGGGAGGCCAGCTGGTAGCCGGAAAGATACACCAGGCCGTTGAGCCCGACATTGAGCGGTATGAGCCAGTCGTCGCACCAGCGGTTTTCGACGCCGCTGAAGGACATAAACGTGCGCTCTCCGTCCGGCTCCACCAGCGCCAGGCACCAGCCGTTGTCGCCGCTGGCGTGGGTTATCACGCTGGTTATCCCCTCCTGCGCCAGGCGATTGCGGATAATTTCCGCCCACACGCCTTCGCCGATGGGCAGCGCGTTTTGCGCCGCGATGCCCAGCCTTTTTAGCGCCACCGCAATATTCAGGGCGCAGCCGCCGACGTTCACGCTCTGCTGCTGCAGTTCGATATCGCAGCCGCGCCACGGCAGGGCGTAAGCGTCGGCAATCACGTCGATCACCGCGGCCCCGATAACCGTCACCGGCCTGACGGCGGTGAGGGTCGCGAGCTTATCGCTCAGCTGACGGCTATTCATTGCGCCTCCCGCTGCCGGCGGTAGCGGCCGAGGGCGTCGGCGTAGCGCGTGAAGTCCAGCTTATTGACCTCGTCCAGACGCGCTTTGAGCCGGCTATCGATGGCCGATATGCCGTTTATCGCCCCGCAAATGGCGGTGGCCATCGCGCCGATGGTGTCGGTATCGCCGCCAAGGTTCGCGCAAAGTACGGCGCAGCGGTTAGGGTCGGCTGCGGCCAGCTCAACCATCGCCACGGCGCAGGGCACGGATTCGATGGTGCTGGTTCCGGCCCCCACCAGCTGATAAAGCTGCTCGCAGGCGGACTCTACTCCGCCCGCGCTGCGTACGGTGCGTAATGCCAGCTCAATGCGCAGGGCCAGCGAGGCGCTAAAGGTCGTGGTGCGCTGCTGCTGGGCATGATGGGCGATGGCAGGAAGCGCATCGGCGATGGCGGACCAGCTTGCGCCGTCGACGGCGCGCGAGATGGCCCAGGCGATGACCGCGGCGCCGGCGATGGCTAAATCAGATTTATGCGTCGGGCTGGAGGCGGCGGCAACCTCGTCAATAAAGGCGTCGAGGTCGCCGGTCGGCAGCAGGCATCCCAGCGGCGAGGCGCGCATGGCCGCGCCGTTGGTCACCCCGTTATTCTCCAGCTCGCTCACCGGCGTGCCGCTGCGAATGGCCTTTAAGGCGATTTTTGACGTTGGCCCGAGGACGTTCTTATTAAAGGCGTCAAACTCCTCCGCCCAGCGGAGGATGTGGCGGCCGATGGTATCAGGAACAATCCGGCCGTCGCATTCGATGATGGCATCGGCGAGGCACAGGGCCATCGAGGTGTCGTCGGTGAACTCGGCCTCGGCAAAGTAACAGGCGGCATTATTTTCCGCCGGTCCGGGCAGGAAACGGTCGATCCAGCCAAAGTGGGCCTTCACCCGCGATCTTGGCCAGAGCTCCGACGGCATGCCCATCGCATCCCCTAACGCCTGCCCGTAAAGGGCACCGAGAATACGTTCTGCTTTCATTTGACTTCCTCTTGTGTAAGCGCAGCATTTTGCGCATCGATGTCAATGGTGGTGATGTCTTTATCCGACTCGCGGAAGAACACCATGAACAGAACGGCGATAACGGCAATCATTATGGCGCCGAACGTCCACATTCCCGCCCAGTTAAAGGTATGACCGTTAACCGGCGATGAGTAGGCAAACATTTTCTCCATCATCACCCCGCCGAGGCGGTAGCCCAGCAGGCTGCCGAACCCCTGGCAGCAGAGTGTGATTAGCCCCTGCGCGGCGTTGCGCATCGCCACCGGCGCCTTTTTATCGACGTAGATGTAGGCGGTGACGTAATAGAAGTCGTAGCTGACGCCGTGCAGCAGAATACCGAGGAACATCAGCGTATAGGTGAAATAGTTATCTGCCGCGCCGTAGACGAAAAAGCCGTAGCGAATGGCGGCGGTAATAAGACCAAGCAACAGAACCTTTTTAATACCAAAGCGCTTAGTGAAGAACGGCAGCGCCAGCATAAAGAAGATTTCAGAGAACTGGCCGAGGGTCATCCAGCCGGTGGCGTTTTTCATCCCCGATTCGCTGAGATAGCCGTTGGCAAAGATGTAATAGAAGGCCAGCGGCATGGCGAAGAGGAACGAGCAGAAGAAAAAGACGAGGAAGTTCCTGTCGCGCAGCATGATCAGCGCGTCCAGTCCCAGCATCACCTTGAGGCTCAGTTTGCCGGTACTCTTCGGCGGCGTATCCGGCAGGCACAGCGCAAAAATCCCCAGCACCAGCGAGCTGCCCGCGGCGATCAGCAGCGGTACGTTGGTGGGCGAGATGTCGCCCAGGCCGAGCATTCCCGGTAAGAAACCGCACACCAGCCCGGAGCCGATCCAGCCGATGGTCCCCATCACCCGAATGCGCGGGAAATCGCGTTCGACGTCGGCGACGTTGGAAAACGCGATGCTGTTAGTTAGGGCGATAGTCGGCATGTAGGTGAGGGAGTAGGCCAGCAGCAGCGGGAAGAAGCCGCTGAAGGTGGTCTGCTGAGCAGCGAAGTACATCAGTATCGCCCCGGCAAACATCAGAATCGCCAGCACTTTTTGCGCAGAGAAAAAGCGATCCGTCAGCGAGCCAACCAGCACCGGAGAGAGAATGGCGGCAATGGCGGTACAGGCATAGGACCAGCCAATTTCGCCGGCGCTGAAGCCGCTTTTACTCAGCCACAGCCACAGAGGAACAAACCACGCTCCCCAGATAAACCACTCAACGAACATCATGAACGACAGCTTTGCTGTAGTTTTCATTTGGAGATCCTTCATGACAGGTAAGGTACGCATTTAGAGTACCACTTGATAATACCTTTGAAATACCATTGAGCTGATTGTTTGAGCAAGCTAACACTTTTTCGTATCTGAATCGTGCCAGCAGAAGTTGCTGAAAAAATGCGATCCCGGCTGGAAAATATGCTAAGTCGGTACCAGGCTTAACCTGCCCAAAAAAGTTGGGTCAGGAACATTGACGCCGGCCGCGGCCGGCCTTACGGGAGTTATTGCTATGACTGATATTACGCAATTGCTTGGCAAAGATGCCGACAGCTTGTTACAGCACCGTTGTATGACTATTCCAGCCGATCAGCTCTATTTACCGGGATCGGATTACGTCGACCGGGTGATGGTTGATAACAATCGTCCGCCGGCGGTGCTGCGTAATATGCAAACCCTGTACAACACGGGGCGCCTGGCCGGCACCGGCTACCTGTCGATCCTGCCGGTTGACCAGGGCGTGGAGCACTCGGCGGGCGCCTCTTTTGCCGCCAACCCGCTGTACTTCGATCCGAAAAATATCGTCGAGCTGGCGATTGAGGCCGGCTGTAACTGCGTGGCGTCGACCTACGGCGTGCTGGCCTCGGTATCGCGCCGCTACGCGCACCGCATTCCGTTCCTCGTGAAGCTAAATCACAACGAGACCCTGAGCTACCCGAACACCTTCGACCAGACGCTGTACGCCAGCGTTGAGCAGGCCTTTAATATGGGCGCGGTGGCGGTGGGCGCGACTATCTATTTCGGTTCAGAAGAGTCGCGCCGCCAGATCGAAGAGATCTCTGCGGCGTTCGAGCGCGCGCACGAGCTGGGGCTGGTCACCGTGCTGTGGGCCTATCTGCGCAATCCGGCATTTAAGAAAGATGGCGTCGACTATCACGTCTCCGCCGACCTGACCGGCCAGGCTAACCACCTGGCGGCGACCATTGGCGCGGATATCGTGAAGCAGAAAATGGCGGAAAATAACGGCGGCTATAAGGCGGTTAACTTCGGTTATACCGACGACCGCGTCTACAGCAAGCTGACCACCGAGAACCCGATCGATCTGGTTCGCTACCAGCTGGCGAACTGCTATATGGGGCGGGCGGGGCTGATTAACTCCGGCGGCGCGGCGGGAGGCGAGACCGACCTGACGGATGCCGTGCGTACGGCGGTAATCAACAAGCGCGCCGGCGGCATGGGGCTGATCCTCGGACGTAAAGCCTTCAAAAAATCGATGGCCGACGGCGTGAAGCTGATCAACGCCGTGCAGGACGTCTATCTCGACGGCAAGGTAACCATAGCCTAGGCGTGTCTTTTGTGTCTCTGAACGTTTTTTATCGGACGTTCATTGCTGCGAAGATGTCGGCTGAAACTGCTGGTGTTGTCGGCCTCAAAATCGCTGAGACGCTGCCGGCAGGCCGGGGCAGCCCGCATGGATGCGGGCTGAGGGCCGTGATTTACAGGGACGTTACCTCGGCCCGACCCGACAGCCTGACGGCATCGGTCGAAGGGACCGCGCAGCGGCGATTTTGGCTGGCCGGAGCCCGGGGGTACAGGGGGCGGCGGCGATGGGCCGCCCCCTGTGCGCTCCCTGCGCTACGGGGAACATAGGGCAGGGAAATCGCCGGGGAGCGCAACATCCTGCGGAGCAAGAAAATATCCTCCGCCGCGGCGACCACCAAACCTCATGCGGCGGCGATGGGCCGCAATATCCTGCGGAGCAAGAAAATATCCTCCGCGGTGGCCGCTACTCCCTTATCAGCCTGGCCGCCTGCTGCAGAGCCAGATAAGCCTCATAGCGACGCTGGTGAACCGCCTGATGCTGCGTCGCGCTGAAATAGGTCTTATCCACCCGGGTAAACCGCTTCATCGCCTCCGGCAGCGACGCGCAAACCCCGCCGGCGACGGCGCCCAGAATCGCTGAACCTAACAGCACCGGCTCGCTGCACTCGGTGCTCATCACCGGAATGCCGCAGGTATCGGCCAGCAGCTGGCGAACCAGCGGATGCTGCCCCGCGCCGCCGCTAATCACGATATTCTCGCTGCGCACGCCGCAGACCTCCTGGGCATCAAGGATCTGTCTCAGGCCGTAGCCAATGCCGCACAGTCCGGCCACGTACAGCGCCAGCAGATGATCGACATCCTCCTCCATCCCCAGCCCGGCAACGATCGCCCTGGCGTTAGGGTCCGCCAGCGGCGCGCGATTGCCTAAGAATTCAGGCACCACGTGCAGGCCGGCGGCGAGGCGTACCGCCTCGGAGGGGCTCTCCAGGCGGGCCAGCACCCGGTCCGCGAGATAGACCGGCAGCGGCAACCCGGCCTCCTGCGCCAGCTGACGGGCTTCATGCGCCGCCGGATGGAAGCTCAGCAGCCGGTCGATAGCGGCGCCTGCCGCGCTCTGACCGCCTTCATTCAGCCAGAAGCCCGGCACCATCGCCGAGTAGTAAGGGCCCCAGACGCCGGGCACGAAGATGGCCTCCTGCGAGGTGGTCATGGTGCAGGAGGAGGTGCCAAACACGTAGGCCATATTGCTGAGCGCGCCGTCGAGAACCCCAACTGTGCCGATGCCGCCGGCGTGGGCGTCAATCATGCCAACCGCCACCGGCGTGCCGACCGGCAGGCCCATCTGCTGTGCGGCGACGGCGGTAAGGCCGCTGCCGCAGGGCGTTCCCGGATCGACAATGCGCTGGCCGATGCGCGCAAACCCCTCGTCCGCCAGCTCGGCAAGCCCAATCTGGCGGAAGTAGTCGGCATCCCAGCGCTGCTCGTGGGCCAGATAGGTCCATTTACAGGTGACGGTACAGACCGAGCGGGCCTCGTCGCCGGTGGCGCGCCAGGTCAGGTAGTCCGCGAGATCAAAAAAGTGTCGCGCCTGCTGATAAACCTGCGGGCGGTTCTCCTTAAGCCACAGTATTTTTGGCGTTTCCATCTCCGGCGAGATAATGCCGCCGACGTACTGCAGCACCGGGTGACGGGTAGCGTTAATTTTTTCCGCCTGCCCGGTCGCGCGGTGATCCATCCAGACGATGATATCGCGGTTTGGGTCCTCTGAAGGACCCACCGCCAGCGGCGCGTCGTTTTCACCGACCACCACCAGCGAACAGGTGGCGTCGAAGCCAATGCCCGCCACCGAGTCCGGCGCGGCGCCGGAGCGGGCGATCGCGGTTTTAATGCAGTCGCACACCGCCTGCCAAATCTCGCTGCTGGATTGTTCAACCATGCTTCCCGGGCTGCGAAAGAGGGTAATCTCCCGCGTCGCGTGGGCGAGCAGTTCACCATTGAGGTTGAAAATGCCCGCCCGCACGCTGCCCGAGCCGACATCGACGCCAATAATGGTTGGTGTATCGCAGTTCATAGAGCCATCCTTTAGCCAGCCTGATTAAAGAGTTAGAGATCCACGCTGTTAGGCAGGATAACGAGGTCGCGTACGGTGACGTTTTTCGAGCGGGTCACCATAAACAGCACGGATTCAGCCACTTCAATCGGCTGCATCAGGCTGCCGTTGGCCAGCGCTTCCTCCATTTTTTCTTTCGGCCAGTCGTCAAGCAGGGCGGTAACTACCGGGCCAGGCAGGACCGCGCCGACGCGCACGCCGTACTGCGACACCTGGCGACGGGTGGTGTGCACGAACGCCTGAACCGCAAATTTTGAGGCGGTGTAGATAGGTTCCCAGATAACCGGAACCACCCCGGCGATGGAGCTGGTAAAGATGATATCGCCGGACTTTTGCGCGATCAGGTGCGGCAGAACGCTGCGCACGCAGCGGAAGGCGGCGTTGGTGTTAAGGTGGAGCACGCGATCCCACACGTCCGGATCGCCTTCGGCCACCGGCCCGCCGATATAGGCGCCGGCGTTGGCGTGGAAGATATCCAGCCCGCCCGCCAGCTTAAGAATACCGGCCAGAATATTATCGACCTGTTCGCCCTGCATCAGATCCACCTGCAGGGCGAAGGCGTTTTCGCCCAGTTCGGCCACAATCTTATTTAGCTTTTCGCCTTCGCGGTCGATCAGGACTACCTTTGCGCCCGCCGAGAGCAGGGTTTTGGCGCATTCGAGACCGATACCGGAAGCCGCGCCGGTCACCGCAGCGACTTTACCATTGAGAGAAGTATTCATAGAGGATACGGAGTGGTTCATTTTATAATCCTTCACCGGGTCTGTTTTGGTAAATCGATCTGGCCCGTAATAAGCCGGGACCAGCGTTGGAGTCAGGTACTAAATCTTGCTAAGATTTTGAATATCAGCATCATTTATTTATATACGCTGGATACTGAGCGGCGTGCGACCTGGCGCGCCGGGGAGCATAGTGGTTGCTCAATCGATGAAGCTAATGTGCGCCAGCTTCATCGATTGAGCAAGTGGGGAAATTAACAGCGAAATGAATTTGTGACGCAAGTTGGGAAAATGAAAAAAATCACTATCTACGATCTGGCGGAATTATCCGGCGTCTCGGCAAGCGCGGTCAGCGCGATCCTCAACGGTAACTGGAAAAAACGCCGTATCAGCGCGAAGCTGGCGGAGAAGGTTACCCGGATTGCCGAAGAGCAGGGCTATGCGATCAACCGCCAGGCCAGCATGCTGCGCAGTAAAAAATCCCACGTAATCGGCATGATCGTCCCTAAATATGATAACCGCTACTTCGGATCGGTGGCGGAAAGTTTTGAAGAGATGGCGCGCGAACGCGGGCTGCTGCCGATTATTACCTGTACCCGCCGTCGCCCGGAGCTGGAAATTGAAGCCGTGAAGGCGATGCTTTCCTGGCAGGTGGACTGGGTGGTGGCGACCGGGGCAACCAATCCGGACAAAATTGCCGAGCTGTGCCAGCAGGCGGGGGTGCCCACCGTCAACCTTGACCTGCCGGGAACCATTGCGCCTTCGGTAATTTCCGATAACTACGCCGGCGCGAGGGCGCTGACCGATAAAATCCTCGACAACAGCCTGCGGCGTCACGGCAGCCTGGCGCCGCTGACCTTCGTCGGCGGCCGCAGCAGCGACCATAACACCCTTGAGCGTCTGCGCGGCTTTCACTACGCGCATCGGGCGCGCGGCCTGAACGTGCCGGCGGAAAATATCCTCGCTCCCGGCTACTCAAAAGGCAAAGTTGAGGCCAGCATGCTGGCCCGCTTCGGCGCGCCGGATGAACATCTGCAGGGCTTCTTCGTCAACTCAACCATCTCTCTTGAAGGGGTCGTCCGCTGGCTGGCCCAGCGGGGCCTGACCGGCACCGGGCAGCCGCCGATGGGCTGCTTTGACTGGGACCCTTTCGTCTACCTGCTGGGGCACGATATTGACATGGTTCAGCAGAACGTGCCGGCGATGCTGGAAGCGGTGTTCGGCATTATTGATTCCGGCGACGCCGCTAAACAGCTGGTCGAAATCCCGCCGCTGCTGATCGGCAGCCGCGAGCTTATCTGAGCGCGTTGCGGGCGTTAGCGCGTCAGCAGCCAGCGGGCGGTGTGCTCATCGGTCACCAGGCCGTTGATCCAGCCGCCTTTCAGCGCCGCCAGAATTGCCGGACGCTTATATTCGCCGCAGGCTACCGCAATTCGCGGGCAGCGGTTGTGGCGGATATCGTAGCTGGTGATCATCTGGTTGATATTGCTCTCCACCACGCCGCCTTCGGCATCGATAAACCGGCCGAGGATCTCGCCGATCCCGCCCTGGGCCGTTAGCTCGTCCAGCTGCGCCTGATTAATAAATCCGTCCTTGAAGATTGGGCTGTGGGTGCCCAGCGGGCCGATGCCGACGAAAATCACGTCCGCCTGCTGCGCCACTCCGGACACGTTCTGAAACAGGCGGCTGGTGCACCACATCCGGTGCTCGTCCGCCGTTTGCGCATAGCGCGGCGCCGGCCACTGGTAATATTTGGCCTGTATTTTCCGCGCCAGCAGCAGGGGAACGTCGTCGTAGTAGTTGCACTGTCCGTCGGCATCCATCGCGCTTATCAGCGCCACGCAGCGCGTGTTCAGGCTGTCGAAATCGATGCGCTGCATGGTTTTCTTCAGCGTCAGCCCGGAGCCAATGCCGATAATTTTGGCCTTATCGTCCTGCAGATAGCGGGCCATCAGCTGGTAGCAGCCGAACGAAACGCTGTCGAGGGTGCTCTCCTCGCTATAGGCCGGAACGATATTGCAGTCGATAAGCCGATATTTTTCCTGCAGCAACTGGGCGTAGTCGAGGCAGTTTGCCACCGGATGATGCAGCCCAATCGAGACGATGCCTTCCTCTTTCGCCGCGGCAATCAGCCGCTGGACCACCGGCCTTGAGGTGCCGAGCTGGCTGGCGATCTCGCTCTGATTCTGGCCGGCAATGTAGTACATCCACGCGGCGCGGACCTTCTGGTCCAGCCTGATGTCATCTTCTTTACTCACGGTTCCCTGCCTTAAGTTTGCGGCCACGGCGATAAGTTCGTCTTTCTGCAGGCCCACTGATTTTGACTATTAGCAGCATTTTGGCTGCGGCTCAGAAAACAGGCAAGCTTTTGCTCTGATTTGGTCATTTGTAATTTAATTGGGTAATTGCTCTTTTGTGATCTATGGCTCTTAATTGGGTCAAATGATCATCTACAGTGAGCCACATCACTCAAGGAGATCAGAATATGAATCAGCAATACACATGGCTTCACATCGGTTTGGGTTCTTTTCACCGTGCGCATCAGGCGTGGTACCTGCATCGCCTGATCGCCAGCGGCGATAAGCGCTGGCATATCGCCGCCGGCAACATTCGCGACGATGCCGAGCAGGTGGTGCAGGCGCTGGCCGCGCAGGGCGGGCGCTATGTGCTGGAGACCGTCAGCCCGGAAGGCGAACGCGAGTATGAAGAAATCACCTCTATTCAGAAGCTGCTGCCGTGGCAGAAGGGGCTACAGCCGCTGATTGATGAAGGGGCCAACCCGCAGACTAAGGTCATTGCCTTCACCGTCACCGAAGGGGGTTACTACCTGAATACCAGCCATCGTCTGGAGACCAGCAACCCCGACCTGGTTGCCGATCTGCAGGGCGACTGCCAGACCATCTACGGCACCATCGCGCGTATTCTGGAAAAGCGCATGGCGGATAACGCCGGACCGCTGACCCTGCTGAACTGCGATAACGTCCGCCACAACGGCGAGCGCTTCCACGACGGGCTGGTGGAGTTCCTGCAGCTAACCGGCAGGCAGGCGCTGGTTGAGTGGCTGGCGGCGAATGCGAACTGCCCGAACACGATGGTTGACCGCATTACGCCGCGCCCGGCGGCGGATCTGCCGGCGCGAATCAAAGCGCAAACCGGCATTGACGATAAGGCGCCGGTCATGGGCGAAACCTTCATTCAGTGGGTGGTGGAAGATAATTTCCGCGCCGGGCGACCGAATCTGGAAGCCGTTGGCGTTGAGATGGTGGCCTCGGTTATTCCTTACGAAGAGGCGAAAATTCGTATTCTCAACGCCTCGCACAGCTGCATCGCCTGGGCGGGCACCCTCATCGGCCAGCGCTATATCCACGAAAGCACGCTGACCGGGTTCATCTACGCCATCGCCGATCGCTACGTCACCGAAGACGTGATCCCATGCCTCGGCGATAACGGGATCGACCTCGCGACCTATCGCGACGTGGTGCTCAAGCGCTTTACCAACCCCTACATCCAGGACACCAACCAGCGGGTGGCGGCGGACGGCTTCTCTAAAATTCCGGCGATGATCGCCCCGACCCTGCAGGAGTGCTATCAGCGCGGCGCGCGTCCGGAAGCGACGGCGATGCTCCCGGCGCTGTTCTTCGTCTTTATGGAGCAGTGGCACAAGGGAACGCTGCCGTATCAATACCAGGACGGGATCCTCGACGCGCAGGCGGTGCATGAGATGTTCGAAGCCAGCGACCCGATCGCCGTCTACGCCAAAGACCGGGCGCTATTTGGCGCGCTGGCGGATCGCGAGGACTTCCTGGCGCTGCTGCGCGAGAAGATTGCCGCAGTTTATACGCTGATTAAGTAAGAGGTGGCTATGTACTTAGGGATCGATCTTGGCACGTCGGAAGTGAAAGCGCTGGTCATTGATGAGAACAATGACGTCGTCGCCAGCCATAGCGCGCCGCTGAGCATTCAGCGGCCCCATCCCCATTGGTCCGAGCAGGCGCCGCAGGCGTGGTGGGAAGCCACGGAGTATTTGATGACCACCCTGCGGGAAAAGTGCGGCCATCACTGGTCGGCCATCAAGGCGATCGGCCTCTCGGGGCAGATGCACGGCGCGGTGCTGCTGGACAGCCGCGGGGAGGTGATTCGCCCGGCAATCCTGTGGAATGACACCCGCTGCGCCGACGAGTGCCGCGAGCTGGAGGAGGCGGCGCCCGAGCTGCACCAGGTGGCGGGAAACCTGGCGATGCCGGGGTTTACCGCGCCAAAACTGCTGTGGGTGCGGCGCCATGAGCCGGCCAACTTCCAGCGCACGGCTACGGTTATGCTGCCGAAGGATTATCTGCGCTACCGGATGACCGGCCGGAAAATCTCCGATATGTCGGATGCCGCCGGGACGCTGTGGCTGGACGTGGCGAAGCGTGACTGGTCCGATGCGCTGCTGGACAAGTGCGGCCTGTCGCGCAGCCATATGCCGTCGCTGGTCGAAGGCTGCGAGGTGTCCGCGACCCTCGATCCGCTGGTGGCGGAGCGCTGGGGACTGAACGCGTCGGTGGTGGTCGCCGGCGGCGGGGGCGATAACGCGGTCAGCGCTATTGGCGTCGGGGCGGTCTCTCCGGGCGATGCCTTTATTTCTCTCGGGACTTCCGGCGTGCTGTTCGTGGTGACCGACGCCTATCGTCCGGCGCCGCAGTCGGCGGTTCACGCCTTCTGTCACGTGCTGCCGAACCTGTGGCACCAGATGAGCGTCATGCTCAGCGCCGCCAGCTGCCTGCAGTGGTTCTGTCGTCTCACCGGTACCACCGAAGTCGCTCTGCTGGAAGAGATTGCCCAGCTCAGCGAGGAAGAGAAAGCCAGCGCCCCGTTCTTCCTGCCGTACCTTTCCGGCGAACGCACGCCGCATAACGATCCCGATGCCCGCGGGATGTTTTGGGGGATGACGCACTCCAGCCTGCGCGCGCAGCTGGGCTACGCGGTGCTGGAGGGCGTGAGCTTTGGCATTAACGACGGGCTGCAGGTGCTGAAGGACAGCGGCACGCGGATTGAACAGTGCTCGCTGGTTGGCGGCGGCGCCCGAAGCCCGTTCTGGGCCCAGCTGCTGGCGGATATTCTCGCGATGCCGGTGGTTACCCATAAAGGGGGCGAAACCGGCGGCGCGCTGGGGGCGGCGCGGCTGGCCTGCCTGGCGGCAGGGAAACCGCTGGCTGCGGTGTGCGAAAAGCCGGAAGTCTGGCAAACCTGGCGCGCGACGCCGGCCCGCCATCAGGCCCTGATGCAGCGCTATGCGCAGTTTAAGGCCTTATATCTCAACGACCTGAATTACCGTCAGCGCTAATTATAAATAACATATCCTAAATAATTCGGGCTGCAGGAAGGCGGCGACGCAGGGAATCTCCAGGAGCTTACTTAGGTAAGCGACCGGAGCGAGTGAGGAAGCCAACGCACCTGCAGCCTGAATTATGACGGGTATAACAACCGCCCCGGTGACGCCACCGGAGCGGCATCCTGTACCCTGAAAACGAGGTCATTATGTCCGTAACCAATAAACAGTGGCTTGGTCTGCCCCTGAATCTGATATGGGGATACATTGCTATCGCCGTGTTTATGACCGGCGACGGTTTCGAGCTGGCTTTTCTCTCGCACTATATCAAAGAGCTGGGCTTCACCCCGGCGCAGGCCTCTTTCGCCTTTACGCTGTACGGCCTGGCCGCCGCGCTCTCGGCGTGGATTTCCGGCGTGGTGGCGGAGATCATCACCCCGCAGAAAACGATGATGATCGGCTTCGTGCTGTGGTGCGTGTTCCACGTTCTGTTCCTGGTTTTTGGCCTCGGACACGCTAACTATCCGCTGATCCTGCTGTTCTACGGCATTCGCGGCTTTGCCTATCCGCTGTTCCTCTACTCGTTTATCGTGGCGATTATTCACAACGTCAAAAGCGACAGCGCCAGCTCGGCGCTGGGCTGGTTCTGGGCCGTCTATTCAATCGGCATCGGCGTATTCGGCAGCTACATTCCGAGCTTTACCATCCCGCATATCGGCGAGCTCGGTACCCTGTGGCTGGCGCTGGCGTTCTGCGTCACCGGCGGCGTTATCGCGATGGTCGCGCTGCGCAAAATTGAGACGCCGCGGCATATGCAAAACCTGACCACCCGCGAGAAGTTTGCCGAACTGGGCCGCGCGGTGACGCTGCTCTACAGCAATCGCAATATTCTGCTCTCCAGCGTGGTGCGCATTATCAATACCCTGTCGCTGTTCGGCTTTGCGGTGATTATGCCGCTGATGTTTGTTGATGAGCTGGGCTTCACCACCTCGGAGTGGCTGCAGGTGTGGGCGGTGTTCTTCTTCACCACCATTTTCTCCAACGTGCTGTGGGGGATCTTAGGCGAGAAGCTGGGCTGGATCAAAGTGGTGCGCTGGTTTGGCTGCGTGGGCATGGCGCTGTCGAGCCTCGCTTTTTACTACATTCCGCAGCACTTCGGGCATAACTTCGCCATGGCGCTGATCCCGGCGGTTGCGCTGGGGATCTTTGTCGCCGCCTTCGTCCCGATGGCCGCCGTGTTCCCGGCGCTTGAGCCTAAGCATAAAGGGGCGGCCATTTCGGTCTATAACCTGTCGGCGGGGCTGTCCAACTTCCTCGCCCCGGCGATAGCGGTAGTCCTGCTGCCGTACTACAGCACCATCGGGGTGGTTATCGCCTACACCGCGCTGTACGTGCTGGCGTTCTTCCTCTGCGCGTTTATCCGCGTTGAGCAGCCGGGTTTTAGCCAACAGCCGGCCGGTAGCGGTAAAAGCGTTGAATTTTCCTGATGAGAGTCTACGGGCCGCGATGGCAGACATCGCGGCCCGCCTGAGGTGGATGATGAGTATTAAAGCGGTAATTTTTGACATGGACGGCGTGCTTATTGATTCGGAAAGCCTGTGGCGCCAGGCGCAGATTGAGGCCCTGGCGCGCTGGGGCGCCACGGTTAGCGTGGCGGAGTGTGAAACCTTGACCAAAGGCAAGCGGCTGGACGACATTGCGCGCACCTGGTGCCGCCATTGTCAACTCAGCGTCGCGCCTCAGCGCCTGCAGCAGATGATCCTGCGGCGGGTGACCGGGCTGATTATCGCCAGGGGCGAGGCGATGGATGGCGTCAATGAAGCCCTGGTCCATTTCCGCCACTGCGGCTACAAGATTGCGCTGGCGACCTCCTCATCCCATCAGGTTATTGCCGCCGTGCTCGATAAACTCGCCCTGCGCCCCTGGTTCGACGTGATATCCAGCGCCGATGACGAAGCGTGGGGCAAGCCGCACCCGGCGGTCTACCTCTCGACCCTGCGCAAGCTCAATCTCCGCGCGGACCAGTGTCTGGTTATCGAAGATAGCGCCAGCGGCTTTCAGGCCGCCCGGGCCGCGGGCATCCCGACGATAGCGGTGACCGAAGATTGCCAGCATCAGCAGTTCCACGGCGCCGTCGCCCGCCATCATTCGCTAACCGAGCTGCTGCTGTCGCGCGCTGAAAGCGTCAAGGCGGCCGGATAGCCACGTACCGATGAGCGCAGAAACCCTGGGGATGTAACGGTCGGTTTATCTCTTTTCTGCGCTCATTTTCACACCTTTCCCTGGCGATCGCCCATCTATTTCAGCAGCGCGCAGTCCGGCGGCAGCCGGCAGCGCAGGGCGCCGGGCAGAATTTCCATGCGGAAGGTTTTGCCGCTTAGCGGCTCGCCGTCGAGGTTAAAGGTCATCTCGTGGGCGGCGGTAATTTCAAACCAGGACGAAACGCCGTCCACCAGGTTAGGGGAGTTGTCGGGATTGGCCAGCGTACTGAACAGCGCCGGCAGCAGCTCCTGACCGGTAAAGATGCGCAGATGCAGCAGCCCGTCGTTAATTAACGCCTGCGGGCACAGCTGCTGGCCTCCGCCCGCCTGGCGTCCGTTGCCGATGCCGATCACCAGCGCGTCCCCTTGCCAGGAGAAGTTCTCCCCGCGGATTTCACAGCGGTCGGGTTTGAGGGTATCCATGCGCATCAGGCCGTGGATCAGGTAGGAGACGCCGCCCAGCGCGGCCTTGAGCTTTTCCGGCGTTTCGGTAGTGATCCGGGTGCCGAAGCCGCCGGTGGCCATATTAATAAAGCCGGTTTTATCGTTGACCCGCGCGACGTCTATCGCGATATCGCGCCCGACAATCGCCAGCTTGAGGGCGCTGGCGAGGTCCAGCGGGATCCCGACGCTGGTAGCGAAGTCGTTGGCGGTACCGAGCGGCAGGATCCCCAGCGCCGCCTTGCTGCCACGCTGGACCAGCGCGGTGGCGACTTCATTAATGGTGCCGTCGCCGCCGCCGGCAATCACCGTGCCGACGTTAAGCCGTTCGGCCTCATCGACGAAGCGCCCGGCGTCGCCTTTTTCCCAGGTGACGCGGACGTGGATATCGACGCCCTCTTCGCGTAACAGATTTATCGCTTCGCGCAGCTGCGGCTCATTAGCGCCTTTGCCATTCAGAATCAGTAAGCTGGCCGGAAACGTTGACATGATGGTTGCCTCATTGCACAAGATGCAGAAAGTGTACCGCATGAAGAGAAGGATGGATATTTCGTAAATTATCGGCCCGGGGGGCGTGGATATCGGGCTATCGATAACCGCGCCCCCCTTTTTCTGCAATGGTAGCTCAACCGGCGCGCTATTCGTCCTGTGATACGTTGCGCGGGAGTGTCAGAATTGCGCGGGTAAATTTGACCATTGATACAGTAAGGAAAAGAGGATGTCCCGTAACACATTCACCTACGTAACGAATTCCTGCATGGCGGTATTTTGTCTGGCTTTCTCCCTGCAGGCTCTCTCCGCGCAGGTGACGGAGAAGAGCATTTCCGGCGGGGAACAGTTTACCGTTACGCTGCAGGATATCCCGGGCACCGGCTACAAGTGGATGCTACGTTCCTTACCCGCGCAGGTCATGCTGGTCGCCGAGAATTACCGCCAGCCCGCCAGCTGCGGTAAGCGCGCAACGGGCTGCCCGGTGGAAAGAACCTTTACCTTTAAAGGTGTCCAGCAGGGGAGCGGAAATATTAACTTCGTCTATGGCCGCCCCTGGCTGAATATCACAGAGAAAGCGACCACCGTACGGGTCAGCGTAAGGTCAAATGCCCCTGCGCGGTAATTCGGCATTACGCTATTACTTCGCATCTTATTCGCGCACGGTTTTTAAACTGTGCGCTTTATGTTAATTGTCTTTTCAAAAAGGCTTCTTCATATTAACAACCTGCCCCTGCGAGCGTCATTATTGAAACAAAGGGCAAAAAAATTTCTCTATATATCGTGTGGTTTTAGTTTGGTTGTTCTTTACCAGGAGATTATCTGCGTAATTTGAATAACCCGGTCCATAGAGAGATATTATGAAACAGAACCAACAAGCTGAACCTTCACGTCGTACCATTCTGAAGCAGACGTTAGCGCTTTCCGCGCTGTCCATCACCGGGCTGGCGGCCTTATCGGTACCGACGATCTCTTTTGCCGCGTCTCTGAGCAAAGAGGAACGCGACGGTATGACGCCGGATGCGGTAATTGAACATTTTAAACAGGGTAATCTGCGTTTCCGGGAAAACCGCCCGCTTAAGCACGATTATCTGCAGCAAAAGCGCAGCAGCCTGGCGGGGCAGTTCCCGGCGGCGGTGATCCTCAGCTGTATCGACTCGCGCGCGCCGGCAGAAATTATTCTGGATGCGGGGATCGGTGAAACCTTTAACTCTCGGGTTGCGGGTAATATCAGCAACCGCGATATGTTAGGTAGCATGGAGTTTGCCTGCGCCGTCGCCGGTGCGAAGCTGGTGCTGGTGATGGGGCATACCCGCTGCGGCGCCGTCCGCGGGGCCATCGATAATGCCGAATTAGGTAACCTGACCGGCTTACTCGATGAAATTAAACCGGCCATCGCAAAAACCGAGTACAGCGGTGAACGTCAAGGCAGTAATTACGACTTTGTTGATGCCGTGGCGCGGAAAAACGTCGAGCTGACAATCGAAAATATTCGGAAAAATAGTCCGGTGCTGAGAAAGCTGGAAGAACAAAGGAAAATCAAAATTGTTGGCAGCATGTATCATCTTGCTGGCGGGAAGGTCGACTTCTTCGAGGTATGAGTTAGATAACAAAGCCCGCGCGCATGCAGCCTGAAGATAAATATTCATAGCGCATAATCGGCAGGGAAGAGGGCGCAAAAATCGCCCTCTTCCCTGATAGCGCCTCTGGTGGGGAACAATCAGAAGCGGAGGTCAACGCCGAGCATTACCGTTCTGCCGGGATCTGGCATGCTGATAACCGCTCCGGGCTGGATATCATAGCGATCTGTGACATTATTAACCGCGGCAAAAAAGGTCGCATTTTTATTTAAAATATATTCTCCATACAAATCAATTTGGTACCCGGAAGGTATTTCGATAACCGGGTTGGCTGCTGTCCCCTCAAGCCATCCCGCAGGGTTTGTTTTCGCCGAGTGATATCTGTATCTGATGCCAGCATCGACGGTTTCATTGCGGAATTTTTTCCCCAGATTCACAGAGATATTTTGTTTGGCGGGAATTCTGGTGGGCGTTAATCCCCAGGCGAAGCCCATGTTATTGCAGCTGCTGGTGTTATATTTTTGCGCATAGTAGTTTGAGCACACCGCCGTTTTGCTATACAACGTTGCGGAAATGGCAGAGTAGAACAGTTCGCTGTTGTATTTAAGCGAAAAGTCAATTCCGGATAAATCGAGCTTATCATAATTCATAAACGTGAAGTTATCCTGCCATGCCGGCATTCCCGCGGTTTTATCCTTTAATCCGGGAGAGATAAAATTATTGGTCCTGTTGTTAAACCAGGAGAGGGAGAGGTCAAGAGCATCCTCCGCGGATAATAAAGCCGGGCGATGTATCTTAACCCCAACTTCTTTTTGCAGGGAGACTTCTGGCGCGATCGGGTCCGCCGGGTTATAGCTGAAAATCTCATTCGATACCGTGGTTTCATACAGGCTCGGCATTCTGTAGTTTCTGGCTGCTTTCACAAACACGGTTGTGCCTGGGGTCAGCGCATAGCTTATTTCGGAACTCAGGTCTGCTTTAGCCTGATATTTTACGCTTTGATTGGTCTGAAAATCGTTGGCTGCGGAATTATGATAATTAATACCCAGATTGACCTGGAGCGGACCACTCTCAATCATCCCGTTGACGAAAAGGGCATTTTCCCTTCTCTCGCCATGCCGCGAGGTGGGATAGGCGGTAAACCGGGTCAGACCGTCAGATTTTGGCGCCAGCTTTTCTTTTTGCGTTGACGACCCGTAGCGGAGCGTGAGCATGTTTAACTGGCTTTCATTGACAATGGCTATACCATTTTTATTGTTGCTATAGGCATGCAGATATTGTTGCGCATTGGTCCCCAATGCCCACAGGCCGTTATATTGCTTTAAGTTCGTATCGGTTATCCAGTAGTTCAGATTTAAGTTAATCAGCCTGTTGTTAACGGGGGTATAGGTATATCCGGCACTGTAGGCATTAACAATCGCGCTGCCGGGTTTCCATTGTGGCATGGATTCCACGCCCGCAGGCAGGGGCTCGAAGTCAATGTCATTGGCGTTTTTATACCAGTAGGCAGCCAACGTTTCACCGGCCTGCTGACGATGGTTGCGGTACGCAAGGTTGAAGTGATGATCATCATTCGCGTTGATCGCAAGCTTATAAATAAATGACTCGCTTTCAAAGTAAGTGTTTACGACCTCTTCATTTTTAAATACCACCGGATCGTTGAATTTTTTAAAGCCATTTTTCCCTGAAAAATAGTTCCCGGTAGATCTTTTACTATAGGCAAGCACGGTATCAACCGTATCATCTCTGAAGCCAAAGGCAAGCGTGGCGGAGCCATTTCTAAAATCATACCCGCGGGGCTTGTCCGTTAACTGATAATAGCTCTGCTCCGCATAATCATCAGGGATATCAGGCTTTTTATTATTATTGAACGTTCTTAGCTTAAGAAGTAAGCCGTAGCTATTGCCGGGATTGATAATATCCTCCGTGGAGAGGGTTTTTATATTTATTACCCCACCGATGGCGCCGGATGAAAAGGCATTGTTATTCTGTGAGGCCCCTTTGCTGATGGTGATATTGCTGATTAAATCAGGGTCGATATACGTTCTGTCGCTGGTTCCCTGATAGCCTCTTGACGTGTGGGTCGACTGCAGCGAGCCGTCAATAAACACCGGAACACGGCCTTCTCCCTGCAGTCCCCTGATTCCTGGATCAATCGCACCCGCCTCATTTCTCATATTATTTGACTGGATATATGTTTCAGAGGAAAAAATATCTGCATTCGCAATTCCTCTGAATCTGTTTAAATCAGATCCGGAGAGGGTATTTTCGGCGGTCCCTGTAGATGAAACAACCATAATTTCTTCATTGTCATTTTTTCCCTCCGCAAGCGTCGAACCTGTAAAAACCGACGTCGATAAGGTGAGGATTAAGGCGCGTTTTCCCATGAAATTTCCTTATTTTTTAAAAAGATATCGAAAATCCAACAATGTTAGTGATGAAAAACCAGTAGATGGTTAATTACCGGTTTAAAACACTAAAAAAATAAAGAATGGCAGTTTATGCCTCTAATTAAACAAATGCAAATAGTTATCATTATCATTTAATTGAGGTGATTATAATTATCTGTCTAATGAATGATGGATAAAAAGCATGTCACTCCTGGGCCAGCGGGAGAGCGCCGTTCCGGTCAGAGCGGCTGATGGCGACAACATATTGATGGCCGCGCCTGAACGGAGGTTTTGTCGCCCAGGAGGAACCAAAGCAGCGGGAAAGGCGGGGAATTGTTTTTAATATCAGGGGAACGATCGCGGATGGGTCTCCGCTGTAAAGAGGGCACCTGGTAAAGCAAAGCCGGTATCCAGGCATGGACAGCATGCGGACGTAGATAGGTTAATAATAAAAAAATAAGCCCGCGTAAGGGAGATTACGCAGGCTAAGGAGGTGGTTCCTGGTACAGCTAGCATTTATGGGTTATGTTTTTCAGCGAAATGGATGATACCGGCTTTAAGCGAAACGGTATGTGATCCGTTTCTAATATCCGTGCATCCTGAAAAAATAACCCTGGTAAACTAGCTGCCGTGCGGGTTTCTGGTGCTCTGGCCGGCAAAGTTGCGCATCAGCAGGGCGTACTGCAGCACCATATCTTCCGGTACCGGCAGCCAGACCGTGTAGCCATCGCCGGGGGCGACCGGCATCACTTCGCCTTTGGCATTTTCCATATGCTCAAGGGTGAAGTTGACGTTGCCCTGCGGCGTCATCAGCTCAAGGCTGTCGCCGAGGGTGAATTTGTTCTTCACCGCCACCGCCGCCAGCTGGCCGTTACGTTCGCCGGTAAACTCTCCGACAAACTGCTGGCGCTCTGAGAGAGAGTAGCCGTACTCGTAGTTCTGATAATCATCATGGGTATGGCGGCGCAGGAAGCCTTCGGTATAGCCGCGGTGGGCCAGCCCTTCCAAGGTTTCCAGCAGGCTTTCGTCAAACGGTTTGCCGGCGGCGGCGTCGTCGATCGCCTTGCGGTAGACCTGGGCGGTACGGGCGCAGTAGTAGAAGGACTTGGTGCGGCCTTCGATTTTCAGCGAGTGCACGCCCATATTGGTCAGGCGCTCAACGTGGGCGATGGCGCGCAGATCCTTCGAGTTCATGATGTAGGTGCCGTGCTCGTCTTCGAAGGCGGTCATATATTCGCCCGGGCGCTTGGCTTCTTCAATCATAAATACCCGGTCGGTCGGCTCGCCGATCCCCAGCGTTGCCTCAACGTTCTGTACCGGGATCGGCTCATATTTGTGGACAATATTGCCGACGTCGTCCTGCTTGCCTTCCTGGACGTTATATTCCCAGCGGCAGGCGTTGGTGCAGGTCCCCTGGTTCGGATCGCGTTTGTTGATATAGCCGGAGAGCAGGCAGCGGCCGGAGTAGGCCATGCACAGCGCGCCGTGAACGAAAATTTCGAGCTCCATCTCCGGCACCTGGCTGCGGATTTCGGCAATCTCTTCCAGCGACAGCTCGCGCGAGAGAATGACCCGGCTCAGCCCCATCTGCTGCCAGAATTTTACCGTTGCCCAGTTGACGGCGTTGGCCTGTACCGAGAGATGGATCTGCATCTCGGGGAAGTTTTCCCGTACCAGCATGATTAAGCCCGGATCGGACATGATCAGCGCATCCGGCCCCATTTCCACTACCGGCTTCAAATCGCGAATGAAGGTCTTCAGCTTGGCGTTATGCGGCGCGATGTTCACCACCACGTAGAACTTTTTCCCCAGCGCATGGGCTTCGTTGATGCCGAGCTGCAGGTTTTCGTGGTTGAATTCGTTATTGCGCACGCGCAGAGAATAGCGCGGCTGGCCGGCATAAACGGCATCTGCGCCGTAGGCGAAAGCGTAACGCATATTTTTCAGCGTTCCCGCCGGGGAAAGGAGTTCCGGTTTAAACATGATTTTCTCGTTCTGATGACAGGTCAGATTCGCCGCACCTGGTGGGCGAGTTGGGGAGTGTCCCCACATTAAGGGCGGGCATTGTAGCGCCGTGGGGGAGGCAGGTAAACCCTTTCACGCCGTCAGCGCCGGGTCGGCGGGTCAATGACGGCAAATGCTCCTGCTGCGCGGACTCGTCGGCGCCATATGGGCGAGAGCGCCGGAGGCGTTTTTCGCATAAAAATCACCCGCCAGCAGGCGGGTAATCGCGCGGGCAGAACGGCATCCGGCGGCCTATGCCAGCCGGCAGGCGTCCGCCTCCCAGCGGTAGCCGACGCCGTAGACGGCGCGGATAAACGACTGCTCTGCGTCCAGCGACTCCAGCTTGCGGCGCAGGTTTTTGATATGGCTATCGATGGTTCGGTCGGTGACCACGCGATAATCATCGTAGAGATGGTTCAGCAGCTGTTCGCGCGAGAACACTTTTCCCGGCTCCTGGGAGAGGGTTTTCAGCAGGCGAAACTCGGCGGGGGTGAGATCCAGCAGCTTGTCGCGCCACGAGGCCTGAAAACGCCCTTCATCGACGATCAGCGGGCTGACGGCATCCAGCGCCTGCAGCTCCGGACGCGGCTTGCAGCGGCGAAGGATGGTTTTCACCCTCGCCACGACTTCACGCGGGCTGTAGGGCTTGCAGATATAGTCGTCGGCGCCGATCTCCAGCCCCAGCAGGCGGTCGATCTCCTCAATCTTGGCCGTCACCATCACCACCGGAACGTCGGAGAAGCGGCGAATTTCACGGCACAGCGTCAGCCCGTCGGTGCCCGGCAGCATCAGATCCAGCAGGACCAGGTGCGGCGGCGTCTGGCGAACGTAGGGCAGAACCCGATCGCCGTGATTAATCAGCGTCGGCGCATAGCCTGCGGCAAGCAGATAGTCGATCAGCAGCTGGCCGAGCTTGGGTTCATCTTCCACGATAAGAATACGCGGGGTGTTTTCATCAACAGGTAATTCAATCATACGTCTCTCGGTAAATCGCGTTCCAGAGGTAACTCTACTTTAATGCTAACCCCGCCAAAAGGCGAATGGCCGGCCCGTAAGGTGCCGCCGTGGGCGGCGACGATATTGACGCAGATAGCCAGCCCGAGGCCGGAGCCGCCGCTGGCGCGATTGCGCGAACCTTCTGCGCGGTAGAATCGTTCGCAGAGGCGCTCCAGCTGGGCGTCGCTGACGCCAGGGGCGCTATCGGCGAAGTCGACGATCAGCATCCGACCGTTTTGACTGGCGCTAATCAGCAGCTTGCCGCCGCTATCGGTATAGCGAAGGCTGTTTTCCAGCAGGTTATTGAAAAGCTGCATCAGGCGGTCGCCGTCGCCAAAAATCATGGCGCTTTCCGGTAACGATACGCCGATCTCCAGCCCGCGGCTGGAGAAGCGCTCGCGGAAGGCCCCCGCCGCGACTTCCAGCAGGGTGATAATATCCACGGAGGTTTTCTGATAGGCCAGCGCGCCCTCATCCGACATCGACAGCTGGTGCAGATCGTCAACCAGCTTGGTCAGGGTGGCGACTTCCGCCTGCAGGGAGGGGATAGAGTCCGGGGTGAATTTGCGTACCCCGTCCTGAATCGCCTCCAGCTCGCCGCGCAGAACCGCCAGCGGCGTGCGCAGCTCGTGGGAAATATCCGCCATCAGATCGCGACGCATCTGCTGGTTGCGCTCAAGGGTGCTGGCAAGCTGGTTAAAGTCCTGCGCCAGGCGGCCAAGCTCATCGCCGCCGCTAGCGGTGACCCGGGTGGAGAAATCACCCGCCGCGAGGCGATGGGTTCCTTCTACCAGCCGTTTAACCGGCGCCAGCAGGCCGCGCGCCAGCGGGAAGGTCGCCAGCGCCGCAAGGATGGTCGCCAGGGCCACAATCAGCCAGCTGGTGCGCTTCTGCTGCCGATCGAAATTGATATCGGTATTGCGGGTTAAGCGCTCCACCGGCGAGGCGATGACCGCCCCTACCGGAGCGCCGTCAACGAGGATCTCGCGGCGGGTACCGTCTTCAGGCACCGGCTCCCGCGGGCCGACCAGCACGCGGCCTTTCTGATCGACCACCCAGAACATCGTCCGCCAGCCGTGCGGAGGCATATCCGGCCCGGGACCGCGGGGTCCGTTGTCCGGCGGCGGGCCTCGGTCCGGCCCCGGACCCCGCTCGCCGTCAGGCCCTGGGCCGTGGCCGGCGGGGGAGCGATCGTCGTTGTCGCGCTCAAAGGTGCGCAGCAGCTGGAAAATAAAGCGGTCGTTGTTGCGCAGGAACTTCCAGCTGCCGTGCTGGGCATACTGCTCGCTGAGGGCGTCGCCAAGCATCGTCAGCCGCTGTTCGTTACCGCGCTTAATGTAGTCGATAAAGCCGCGTTCAAAGCTGATACGCACCGCCCAGTGCATGCTGATCAGCAGCACGATGCAGGTGGCGAAGATGGCGAGAAACAGTTTGCCGGTAATGCCGGGACGCCAAAGCTTCACGGTTCACTCCTTTTGCGGCGGGCGATGACGGTATTGCCTTCGATGTCATCCGGTACGCGGGAAAAAATAAGCGCCGGCAGCGCGATAATGACCGCCATGCTCAGGTAGGTGTAGAGAAAGACCTGATGCGCGGTAGCCGCATCGGCGCTGAGGTGCTGCTGGCCGAACATCCCCAGCAGCATGCCGGCGATGGTGACGCCAATACTCATCGACAGCTGCATCACCATCGACAGCATGCTGTTGCCGCTGCTGGCCAGCGGGTCCGGCAGATCCTTCAGCGTCAGGGTATTCATCGACGAGAAGCGGCTGGAGTTGATCATGCCTTGTAAAAACAGCACCACCGGCAGCAGCCAGTACCAGCCCGCCAGCGCGACGGCCATAAACAGCAGGCTGACCAGCGCCAGGCCGATCGTCGCCACAATCAGCACCCGGCGGTAGCCAAAGCGGTTCACCACCTGCACCACGATGCGCTTCATGCCCATGCTGCCGAGCACCATCGGGATCATCATCAGGCCGGCGTGGAACGGCGTGAAGCCGAGGCCAATTTGCAGGAATACCGGCGTCATGAACGGCAGCATGCCGCTGCCGATACGCCCGGCGAAGCTGCCGCCGAGCCCGAGGGAGAAGGTGCGGTTGCGGAACAGGTCGAGGCTGAACAGCGCGCCGTCATTGCCCCGCGCGTGCCACAGATAGAGAACAACGGAGGCGATGCCGATAGCCACCAGCGCCGTCAGCAGCAGCGGAGAAATACCCAGCCCTTTTTTGCCGTCAAGAGCGAGGGTTAACGTCGCCATGCCGGTGGCCAGCAGGATAAAGCCGAGCATATCAAAGCGGCGCGTCTGCAGGGTGTAGTTCGGCATCAGCGAGAGCGTGGCGATAGCGCCGATAATGCCGACCGGAATGTTGATTAAAAAAATCCAGTGCCAGGAGGCATATTCCACCAGCACGCCGCCGAGCGCCGGACCCAGCAGCGGCCCGACCTGGCCGGGGAGGGTGACGAACGTCATCGCCGCCATATACTGCGAGCGGGGGACGATTTTCATCACCGTCAGGCGGCCTACCGGCACCATCATGGCGCCGCCGATGCCCTGCAGCACGCGGGCCAGCACCAGCTGGTCAAGGGTGTTGGCCTGGGCGCAAAACAGCGACCCGAGGGTGAACAGGATAATGGCAGTAAAAAAGATATTGCGCACTCCGACCCGATCCGCCAGCCAGCCGCTGGCGGGCAGCATAATCGCCACCGTCAGCACGTAGGAGACGATAACCATATGCATATGCAGCGGGCTCTCCCCGAGGCTTTTGGCCATCGAGGGGAGGGCGGTGTTGACGATAGTGGTATCCAGCGACTGCATAAAGAAGCCGAATGCCACTATCCATAGCTGCCAGCGCACGCTGGACGGGAGATCGGTCATGTTATTCGCTTACCGGTTGCCTGATTTTTCGGGAAAAACGCAGCCGCAGACGATCGAAGAACAGATACACCACCGGCGTGGTGTACAGCGTCAGCAGCTGGCTTACCACCAGACCGCCGACGATCGTAATCCCCAGCGGCTGGCGCAGCTCCGAGCCGTCGCCGCCGGATAGCACCAGCGGCAGCGCGCCGAACAGCGCCGCGAGGGTGGTCATCATAATGGGGCGAAAACGCAGCAGGCAGGCCTGGAAGATGGCCTCTTCCGGCGGCAGGTTGCCGTTACGCTGCGCCTCCAGCGCGAAGTCGACCATCATGATGGCGTTTTTCTTCACTATTCCAATTAATAGCATAATTCCGATCAGCGCGATGAGGCTGAACGGCGCGCCGAACAGCTCCAGCGCCAGCAGCGCGCCGACCCCCGCCGAGGGGAGGGTGGAGAGGATCGTTAACGGATGCACGTAGCTTTCGTAGAGGATCCCCAGCACGATATAGACCGTCGCAATCGCCGCCAGAATCAAAATGATCTGCGAATTCATGGTCTGCTGGAAAACCTGAGCGGTGCCGGCGAACGAGCCGCGGACGCTGGACGGCACCCCGAGCTGGGTCATGGCGCGGTTGATGGCGTCGCTGGCTTCCGACAGGGATTTACCGGTCGGCAGGTTAAAGGAGATGGTGGAGGCCGCCGAAAGCCCCTGATGGTTCACCGACAGCGGGGCGTTAGCCGGCTGCCATTTGGCGAAGTAGGAGAGCGGGATCGGTTTGCCTTCGCTGTTGATAACGAACATCTTATCCAGCGCGCTGACGTCCTGGGTATAGACCGGGTCAACCTCCATCACCACCTTGTACTGGTTGAGGGGCTGGTAGATGGTGGAGATCTGCCGCTGGCCGAAAGCGTTGTTGAGCAGGCTGTTGGCGTCCTGCACGCTGATGCCGAGGCGCGACATGGTATCGCGATCGTAGAGCAGGTCCATCTCCGCGCCGTTGTCCTGCTGGTCTGAGTTGACGTCAGCCAGCTCAGGCAGCGCCGCCAGCGCTTTGCGAATTTTAGGCTCCCACTCGCGCAGCGCCGCCAGATCGTCCGACAGCAGGGTGTACTGGTAGCTGGCGTTGGCCTGACGTCCGCCGACGCGGATATCCTGCACCGCCATCAGGAACAGGTTTGCCCCCGGCTCTTTCGCCAGCTTTTTCCGCAGGCGGTCAATAATCTCCTGCGCCGTTTCATGGCGCTGGTCGCGTGATTTGAGGGTGATAAACATCATCCCGCTGTTGACCCGCGAGCCGCCGGTAAAGCCGGTAACGTTATCCACCGCCGGGTCTTCACGAATGATTTTCATAAAGTCCTGCAGCTTGCCGCGCATCGCCTGGAAAGAGATGCTCTGGTCGGCCTGAATGCCGCCCATCAGCACGCCGGTATCCTGCTCCGGGAAGAAGGTTTTCGGAATTGAGATATAGAGCCAGATGCTAAGGGCAATCGTACCCAGCAGGACGAGGCCGGTCATTCGGCTGTGCTTCAGCACCCACCTCAGCGATTTGCCGTAGCCGCCCTGAATGGCGACCAGCAGGCGGCCAAAGCCGCGGTTGCGCGTGGGCTCATGCGGCTTACCGCTTTTCAACAGCCAGCCGCACATCATCGGCGTCAGGGTTAGCGACACCGCCAGCGAAATACCAATCGCCACCGACAGCGTGACCGCGAACTCGCGCAGCAGACGCCCCGGCAGGCCGCCCATCAACAGCAGCGGTAAAAACACCGCCACCAGCGACAGGCTCATCGACAGCACCGTAAAGCCCACTTCCCGGCTTCCCTGCAAAGCCGCCTGCAGCGGCTTCATCCCCGCCTCAAGGTGGCGGGAGATATTCTCCAGCACCACGATGGCGTCATCCACCACGAAGCCGGTGGCGATGGTCAGGGCCATCAGCGACAGGTTGTTGAGGCTAAAGTCGCAAAGGTACATGGCCGCAAAGGTGCCGATCAGCGATACCGGCACCGCCACCGCCGGGATCAGCGTGGCTCTGCCGGAGCGCAGGAACAGGAACACCACGAGGATCACCAGCGCGACCGAAATCACCAGCGTCTGCTCGACTTCCTCCAGCGAGGCGCGAATCGTCGGGGTGCGATCCTGGGCGATTTGCAGATCGATCGCCGCCGGGATAGTTTTCTGTAGCTCCGGCAGGCGCGCGCGAATGCTGTCCACCGTCTGGATGATATTGGCTTCCGGCAGCTTGCGGATCATCAGCAGAATCGCCGGTTTCGCATTGGTCATCCCGGCGTTGCGTACGTCCTGCACCGAATCGCTGATGTTGGCGACGTCGCCAAGACGCACCGCCGCGCCGTTGCTGTAGTGCACGATTATCGGCTGATACTCGGCGGCGGTTTTCAGCTCATCGTTGGTTTGCACCTGCCAGCGATGGCTGCTGTCCTCCAGCGCCCCCTGCGGCCTGCGCACGTTGGCGCTATCAATCGCCGTGCGCACGGCGTCCAGCGATACTCCCTGGTTAAACAGCGCCTGCGGATTGAGGTCTACGCGCACCGCGGGCAGCGAGCTGCCGCCGACGTCAACGTCGCCGACGCCGTCAATCTGGGCGATAGTTTGCGCCAGCTGGGTGGAGGCAAAATCGTACAGCTCGCCCTGGGAGTAGGTATCCGAGGTGAGCGTCAGGATCATGATCGGCGAGTCCGACGGATTGGCCTTGCGATAGGTCGGACGGCTCGGCATGCCGCTGGGCAGCAGGCTTTGCGCGGCGTTGATCGCCGCCTGGACGTCGCGGGCGGCGCCGTTGATATCGCGGTCGAAGTTGAACTCCATAATAATGCGCGTGCTGCCAAGGGAGCTGGAGGAGGTCATTTCATTGACCCCGGCAATGCGCCCGAGGGAGCGCTCCAGCGGCGTCGCCACCGACGATGCCATCGTCTCCGGCGAGGCGCCGGGCAGCGAAGCGCTGATCATAATCACCGGGAAATCCACCTGCGGCAGCGGGGCGACCGGCAGCAGGCGGAAGCCGAGAATGCCGCACAGGGTGATGGCCAGCGAAATTAAAATCGTCGCCACCGGGCGGTAAATGAAGAGGGCGAAAAACTTCATTTACGCCTCCTCCTCGCGCCGTGGGAAGCGGCTTTTGAGGTACAGCGACAGGCGGTCGAACAGCAGATAGATCACCGGAGTGGTAAACAGCGTCAGCACCTGGCTTAGCATTAGGCCCCCGACCATGCCGATCCCCAGCGGACGGCGCAGCTCTGCGCCCACGCCGGTGCTCAGCATCAGCGGCAGCGCGCCGAGCAGCGCCGCCAGGGTGGTCATCAGGATGGGGCGGAAACGCAGCAGACAGGCCTGATAAATCGCCTCGCGCGGCGCCATGCCCTGTTCGCGCTCTGCGGCCAGGGCAAAGTCGATCATCATGATGGCGTTCTTCTTGACGATGCCAATCAGCAGGATGATGCCGATGATGGCAATCACGTCCAGCTCGCTGCCGGCGAGCCACAGGGCCAGCAGCGCGCCGACGCCGGCGGTCGGCAGGGTCGAGAGGATAGTGATCGGATGGATAAAGCTCTCATACAGCACGCCGAGGACGATATACATCGCCACCACCGCGGCGACGACCAGCCAGACGGTATTTCCCAGCGCCGACTGGAAGGCAAGGGTGCTGCCCTGGAACTGAGTGCGGATATCGGTCGGTAAATCCAGCGCCTGTTCGGCGGCCTGAATCGCCTCGACCGCATCGCCAAGCGAATAGCCATCCGGGACGTTAAACGAGATGGTGGTCACCGGGAACTGGTCGAGATGGTTGATCGACAGCGGGGCAAAGCGCTGCTCAACGGTGGCGATCGATTTCAGCGGCACGATGCCGCCATCGCTGCCGGTGAGGCGAATGCCGTCGAGTGCGGCGAGCCCCGGCGTGGCCTGGGTATCATGCTCCAGCACTACCCGGTACTGGTTGGCCTGGGTATAGATGGTTGAGATCAGGCGCTGGCCAAAGGCGTTGTACAGCGCATTATCGATATCGGCCATGCTGATCCCAAGGCGGCTGGCGCTGTCGCGGTCGACGTTGATGTACGCCGCAAGGCCCTTATCCTGCCAGTCGCTGCTGACGTCGGAGAGCTGCGGTAGCGCCTGCAGGCGGGTCAACAGCTGCGGAACCCAGTTGCTGAGCGCATCCAGCGAGTTGGCCTGCAGCGTGAACTGGTACTGAGTGCGGCTGACGGTGGTATCGATGGTCAAATCCTGGGTGGGCTGCAAATAGAGCGCGATGCCGGGAATGCCGTCCACCGAGTGCTGCAGGCGAGAGATAACCGTCTGCACGCGATCGTCGCGCTCGCTCAGCGGCTTGAGGTTGATCTGCAGCCGGGCGCTGTTCAGCGCCGGGTTGGTGCCGTCGACGCCGACAAACGACGTCAGGCTCTCCACCGCCGGGTCCTTGAGGATCAGGGCGGAGACCTGCTGCTGGCGCTGCGCCATGCTGGCAAAAGAGGCCGACTGCGGGGCCTGCAGCGTGCCCTGAATAATGCCGTTGTCCTGAATCGGGAAGAAACCTTTCGGGATAAATACCCACAGCATAATCGACAGCGCCAGGGTGCCCAGCGCCACGCTGAGGGTCAGCCACGGATGGTTCAGCACCCGGCTCAGCAGGCGGCCGTAGGCGGCAATTACCCGCTCGAAGAAGCGTTCGCTGGCGCGGGAGAAGCGGTTTTGCTTACGCAGCGATTCGTGGCTCAGCATCCGGGCGCACATCATCGGCGTCAGGGTCAGCGACACCACGGCGGAGATCAGGATCGCCACCGCCAGGGTTACGGCAAATTCGCGGAACAGCCGGCCGACGATATCGCCCATAAACAGCAGCGGGATCAGCACCGCAATCAGCGAGAAGGTCAGCGAGATGATGGTAAAGCCGATCTCGCCGGCGCCCTTGAGCGCGGCGGTCAGCGGCTTTTCGCCTTTTTCGATATAGCGCGAGATGTTTTCGATAACCACGATGGCGTCATCGACGACGAAGCCGGTGGCGATGGTTAAGGCCATCAGCGTCAGGTTGTTAATTGAGAAGTCGAGAAACACCATCACCGCAAAGGTGCCCACCAGCGAGAGCGGCACGGCGACGCCGGGAATGATCGTCGCCGGGACGTTGCGCAGGAACAGGTAGATGATCATCACCACCAGGGCGATCGCCAGCATCAGCTCAAACTGCGTATCGCTCACCGAGGCGCGAATGTTGTTGGTGCGGTCGGATAAGACCTGCACCTTGACCGATTTCGGCAGGCTTTCGGTCAGCTGCGGCAGCATCTGGCGCACGCTGTCGGCGGTGGCGATAATATTCGCGCCCGGCTGGCGCTGAACGTTCATGACGATCGCCCGCTGGTTGTTCGCCCACGCGCCCAGCCAGCTGTTTTCCGCGCCCTGCTCAATGGTGGCGACGTCGCCGAGGCGAATCGGCGCGCCGTTCTGATAGGCGACGATCAGGCGACGATAGTCTTCCGCCGACTGCATCTGGTCGTTAGCGGAGAGCGTTACCGCCCGCGAAGGGCCGTCGAGGCTCCCTTTCGCCGAGTTGACGTTGGCGCTGGTAATCGCGGTGCGAATGGTTTCACTGGTCAGCCCGAGGGCGGCAATCGCCTGAGCGTTGAGCTTCACGCGCACCGCCGGACGTTGACCGCCGGCGAGAGTCACCAGCCCGACGCCGGATACCTGGGAGATTTTCTGCGCCACGCGGGTCTCCACCATATCTTCCACCTGGGTCATCGGAATGGCGGAAGAGGTGACCGCGAGGGTCATGATCGGCGGATCGGCCGGGTTGACTTTACTGTACACCGGCGGATTAGGCAGGTCCGAGGGGAGCAGGTTGGTGGCCGCGTTAATAGCCGCCTGCACTTCCTGCTCGGCGACGTCCAGCGGCAGCGTCAGCTGAAACTGAAGGGTAACCACCGAGGCGCCGCCGGAGCTTTGCGACGACATCTGCTTGAGGCCGGACATCTGACCAAACTGGCGCTCCAGCGGCGCGGTGATCGATGAGGTCACCACGTCAGGGCTGGCGCCCGGGTAGAGGGTAACGACCTGAATGGTCGGATAATCCACTTCCGGGAGCGCCGAGACCGGCAGGAACCGGTAGCCGATAATCCCGGCCAGCAGGATCGCCACCATCAGCAGCGTGGTGGCCACCGGACGCATGATAAAGAGACGGGAAGGGCCGCCCGTACTGCTCGGCGGTAAGACTTGCATCAGGAGCGCGCTCCTTTTTTACCGTATTCGCGGCTGGTGGCTTTTTCCGGCGCGGAGGCGCTGTGCGGCTCGACGACTTCGACCTTCGCGCCTTCGGTCAGGCGGTCGATACCGTCGGTGACCACGCGGTCGCCGGCGGAAAGCCCGGCGTTAATGACCACCTTCAGGCTATCCTGGATACCCGGCGTGACCGTATGCTTGCTGACCTTATTGTCGGCGTTCAGCACCCACACGAAGTGGCCCTCATTGCCCATCTGCAGAGCGGCTGTAGGGATCACGACCGCATTCTGCTCGGTGTCCACCAGCATGCGGGCGTTGACGAACTGGTTCGGGAACAGCGCATCGTCCAGGTTGCTGAAGCGGGCTTTCAGCTTGATGGTGCCGGTGGTGGCATCAATCTGGTTATCAAGGCTGAGCAGCGTGCCGCTGGTGATTTTCTGCTTGTTGGTGCGGTCCCAGGCTTCGACCGGCAGGGCTTTACCCGCTTTCTGCGCCTGAACCACCGCCGCGATGTCATTTTCCGGCAGCGTGAAGACTAAATCGATCGGGTGGGTTTGCGTTAATACCACGATACCGGTGGTATCTCCGCTGGAGATCTGGTTGCCGATATCCACCTGTTTTAAGCCGACGCGCCCGTCGATGGGCGCGACGATCCGGCTCCAGTTGAGCTGCAGCTGGGCGCTGGCCACCGCGGCTTCGTCGGCTTTAATCGTGCCGTTGGTTTCGCTGACCAGCGACTGTTGTGTATCCAGCTCCTGGCGCGAAACGAGGTTGGTTTTTACCAGCTGCTGATAGCGGGCGAGGTCGCGCCTGGCGTTGGCAAGGGTCGCCCGATCTTTGGCTAACTGTCCCTGCGCCTGCGCCAGCGCCACTTTGAACTGGCTGGGGTCGATTTCAGCCAGCAGATCGCCGGCTTTAACCTGCTGGCCTTCCTGGAAATGGATCGCCAGCAGCTGGCCGTCGACGCGGCTGCGCACGGTGACCGTATTGGCTGCGGTTACCGTGCCGAGGCCACTGAGATAGCGCGGCACCGATTCGCTGGTGGCCGTTGCGGCCTGGACCGGTGCCAGCGTCGCGCCTAAGCGGCCGTGACGACCGCCGCCCGGAGCAGGCGCACCTTGTCCGGCCGCCGCTGGAGCCGCTTCGCCCGCCGTATCACGACCCTGCCAAAACCAGTATGCGCCGCCGGCAACGATGACGACCGCCAGGGCGGTTGCCCAACGAAGTGTGTGACTGCCTTTCATTATTTTGCTATCTCATCCTGAAACGTTTCGCGAAATGATACTAGTTTAGTGAGGGAACGCCTCGCAAAAATGGAGAAATTATGAAAAGACTGTTGAGATATGTCTGGATTGACGCCATTTTTTGCGGCCGGCGAGCGGGCGTTTTCCCCTCCTGAACCCGCGATGGGAGGCTCATCGACGGAACCCCTTTGGAACTTTCCATCCGCCGGGGCATCTTCTCCACGGCGGCCCGGCGGCAACGCGCAGAGAAGATGCAGCGAATGTGCATTATTAAGCACTTGATGCACATCAAGCATCCTGCCAACTTTTAATTTAAAAAATAAAAAAGAGTTGTAACTGGCGCGGCTTTTATTCAATTTATACGACGAATGTTTTGGTGTGCTTCGATAATAAAAAATATATGCACACTGAACGCGACGGGTTCATAAATCAGGGGTAATTTTAGTGGCTAGTGCAAACAAACTCACGCTCTTCATCGTTATCTTCATGCTGATGGGGATCCTTTCCGGCGCGGCAATCCACGCCTACGCCTCCCAGACCGCCATCGTGGCATGGTCTGAGAACATCACGCTTTTCACCGATATGTTTTTACGCCTCATCAAGATGGTGATTGCGCCGTTGGTCTTCAGTACCCTGACCGTCGGCATCATGCGGCTGGGCGAAACCGCCACTATCGGCCGCGTAGGCGGTAAGGCGATGGTGTGGTTTGTCACCTCCTCGATCCTCTCCATTCTGGTGGGATTAGTGATCGTCACGCTGTGGCATCCGGGCAGCGGCCTGAATCTGACGATCCCCAAAGAGTCCGTGGACACCGGCCTGGCGGTCAGCGGGATGAGCCTGAAAGGCTTCCTGTCGCATACCATTCCGACCAGCATTACCGAAGCGATGGCCAATAACGAAATTCTGCAAATCGTGGTCTTCTCGATGTTCTTTGGCATCGCCGGGGCATCGCTGGGGGAGAAGTTTAACGCCCCGCTGGTGGCGGCGCTGAACGTGGTCTCCCACATTATGCTTAAGGTGACCGGATACGTGATGTACGTGGCTCCGCTGGCGATTTTTGCCGCTATCTCCTCGGTTATCGCCTCCCAGGGGCTGGGCATTCTGCTGAACTATGCCTCTTTTATCGGCGGCTACTACGTTGCGGTGCTGCTCACCAGCGCGGTGCTGATGGCGGTGGGCTATATGGTGCTGAAAAAAGAGGTTTTCCGCCTGCTCAATATGCTTAAGGATCCGGTGCTGGTCGCCTTTACCACCAGCAGCTCCGAAGCGGCCTATCCGAAGACGCTGGAGCGGCTGGTCAGCTTCGGCTGCTCGCGCAATATCGTCTCCTTCGTTTTGCCCATCGGTTACTCCTTTAACCTGGTCGGCTCGATGGTCTACTGCTCCTTTGCCTCTATGTTTATTGCTCAGGCATATAACATCCACCTCAGCTTCAGCGAAATTACGGTGATGATGCTGACGCTGATGCTGGCATCGAAAGGGATTGCCGGGGTGCCGCGTTCGGCGCTGGTGGTGCTGGCCGCGACGATCCCCAGCTTCAATATTCCCGTCGCCGGAATTTTGCTGCTGATGGGGATCGACCATTTCCTCGATATGGGGCGTTCCGCCATCAACGTGCTGGGCAACGGTATTGCCACGGCGATGCTGTCGAAAAATGAGGGTCAGCTGCAGGAAGAGGTGCCGGAGGCGGAGCCTCAGGGCGTTCAGGCCTGACGGTAGCATACGCGCTCTGGCCGGAGCGCGTATTTTCTTCTGCCGCGAAGGGCGCGGTGATAGAAAAAGATGCCCCTAACAGGCACGCAAGGGGCGATGTGACGAAGTAAATATTCCCCGCTAAATACATTGTTATTATTGTATAACCACGCATTGCTGCGCCTTTATACCGAGGATGCGCTGATGTTATCTGCTGTTCGTCGGGCATGAGAAGCTATTTTTCCGCGCGGCGGTTTTTTTAGGAATAGCATCCCTGCACAACCCCATAAATTCCTAATTTTTACCCTTCGGTCGCAAATATTCCCCGGCGATTACCCTCTTTCTCTTAGTAAATTCATAAACTGAAAAAAGTCATGGTTATTATTGAGGCGGTATTTTTCCATGATCTTACTTTTATGGTAGGTGGTCGTTTTGATACTCACCTTATTGATGGCGGATATTTTACCGATATCAAACCCATGAATAAGACCGTGGGCCACCGCGACCTGCGACCGCGATAGCGTTTGGTGCGGGCAGTGGCTGCAGATTAACCCGGGGTCCTTGAATAATTTTATCGGCGGATTTTCAACGTTCTTCAGCACTTTTTCTATTATCGTTCGCATCTGTTCGACGCTGGCTGATTTGATGGCGAAAAAGATAACGTCCCTCAGGCAGTTGACGATGCATGCCGGTTCCGGGAGGGTGTCGTAGCCGTGCAGGATAATAACCGAACTGGCGGGCTTACGATTTTTGATCAGCGTGTTGCACAGGTGGATCTCGCCCGGCAGAACGTCAGAAAAAATGATGTCCTCATGCGCCAGCGTATCGCTGCGTGAGGAGAAACTCACCCGGAGGCCGGCGCGATCCCGGGTAAGCTCGTTCACTATGTAAACCAGCGCATCCCGGATAAAGGTGTTGCGAGTGTTAAGCGCAATATTAATGGTTTTCATGGCGCGACTTCCTTTATAAGTCAACATGACGCCATTCCGCGACCGGACCTCCGGCGTAGGCGATGGTTGCTGTGTGTTATGCACAAAAATAGGGTCAACATCGGCTTATTAGCGCTGCCGCTTATTATATGGCGCGTTATTTTTAGTATTGCCGAAAGTCCGGCGGGCGTTATTTTTTACGCCCGTTGGTAAACGGAATCTTTTGTTTTCTTCGGTCCTTCAGATAGGACACCAGGCTGTAGACCGAAATACAAAGACAAAATATGCACAGCAGCAGGGCGAACCCCGTTTGCATGGTCATTATGAATATCCTTTCTCTAAGAGCCTGCCGGGACAGGTTCTAATTGGTATATGGCGCTAAAAAATAGCTAAGTATGAATATTGCTCTACGCTGCATGCTGCGCTGCGGCCAATGCAGCGACAATTTCAGACAGGGCGGCTATATCATTATATTTACCAGGGGCCGGTAGCCATGAACCGTGCCTGTCAGACGGTTCGATAAACGGGACACACCGGCAGCCCGCGCTTTATGGCGCAAAATCAGTGTAAGAAAATTCCTAATCAAGGCGTCAGTCTCATTTCTCTCATTTCTCTCAAAAAGCGAGAAAAAATTAACAACCCCAGAAAAATTAATAACGTAGCGGCAATAACGATGGCGCGGGAAGGGGAGTATCGGCCCACCGACCTCAGGAAAGAAACGCCAGCCCTTTGCCGAAAATGGCCCGGATGGGCAGGCTGATGCCGTGCAGCCGCGCCTTGTGCCGCAGCCGACTGATGACCACGTCGATGCGGTGCAGCTCGGGTTCGCCTTCGTCGGTAAAGAGCCAGGCATGTAGATCGACCTTGCTGCACACTTCATTCCGGTTGCGCATCAGGATCTCCATCAGCCGGTACTCCTGCTGCGTCAGCGGAAGGATCAGCCCCGACGGCGCGACCAGCCGCTCAGCCTGCAGCGTCCACGGGGAGGTGAGCGCCGGGTCGGCTAATCGCGTCGGCGGAACAGGCGTCACCGCCTGTTGCTCCTTCAGCCGCGCGCCCAGCGCATGGATGGTGTCTGCGAGGTCGGAAAAGTTAACCGGTTTAATCAGGTAGAAGTCCGCGCCGAGGTTTAATGCCTGCAGCTTGTCCTGCTGGTGGCCCCTGGCGGTAATGACTATCAGACCAAACTGGCCAAGCTGATGCAGATACTCCAGCACGCTGAAGCCATCCTCGCCCGGCAATCCGATATCAATTAATACAATATCAACCGGGTCAGCGTGCAGCTGCCGCCAGAACGCCTCGGCGCTGCGTACGCCCCAGGCCGCAAATCCGCGGTGGCGGAGAAAGGCCAGTAGTTCATCGAGTAAATCAGCGCTATCTTCAATGATAGCCACACGTAATGTCATAACTTGACCTTTTGCTGTCCTGTCAGGGGAAGCGTTAACGCAAATTCGCAGCCGGCTGGCGTATTCGCTGCCAGCCATAAATCGCCGCCGTGGGCCTGGACAATTTGTCTCGCGACATACAGCCCAAGGCCGGTGCCGGCCGGTGATGCGCCGCGCGTTTCGCCGCGTCGGTAGCGCTCAAAAATAAGCTCGATCTCCTCGACGGCAATGCCCGGGCCCTGGTCGCGGATCCTGATCTCGAAGTGCCGCTCCTTTTGCGCGATATCGATTCCAATTTCGCCGGAGGAGGCGTACTTCACCGAATTGTCGAGCAGGTTGGCCAGCGCCACGCACAGCAGGCCGCTATCAATAAAAAGCACCGGCGAGTGGTCGTCGGGCGTTACCAGACGTCCCTCCAGCCTGACCTTGAGATTGTGTTTTAGCGAGAGATCCACCACCGTCGCCGCCATCTGAATCACCGGCAGCAGCGCCGCGTCCTGTTTATCGACGGAGAGAGCGTCAGAGGAGAGCCGGGCATCGGCCAGGCAGTTATCGGTGAGCTGCACGAGGCGGGTGGTCGCCCGCTGCATCCGATCCAGCCGGGGCGCCTGCGCCTGCGTGGCGGCGCACAGGCGTAGGTTTTCCAGCGCGGCCTGGATAATCGCCAGCGGTGTTCTGAATTCATGTGCCACCATGCCCATAAACTGGCGCTGATGAAAGCTGGCTTCGCGCTCGATGCGCAGCTCCCGCGCCAGCTGCTGTTTCTGCAACAGCCTGCGGTTTTCCGCGCGAACCCGCAGCACGGCGATGATCAGTACGGTGATGATATGGACGATCAGCGCGTACTGCCAGGCGGAGTAAATCGCCTGATGATAGGGAATGATGCCGTGTATCGAGAGCAATACCAGCGCCGCCGAGGCGACGTAGACCGGCGGCAGCAGGCCAAGGAGCAGCGTATTTAAGTCGATCGCTTTGCGCCGCCACAGCATCCACGAGGTTGTCAGCAGCACCGGGGAGGCAATAAGGAAGATCCCGGCCTCAATCTGCATCGCCAGCCCGTAAAAGCCCAGCGGAATGCTGAGCTGGAGCACGACGTTCAAACCCACCGCCAGCAGCAGCAGCCGATACAGCCTGGGCATATTCTTCTTCAGGTCGAACACTTCGCCATGCAGCCACAGGGCGGTGGCGTAGCTGAGCAGCGACAGGCAGCTGATCATGTAGTCCTGAACGGGCAGCACCGCCTGGCCGAATAGCCACTCCGGGTAGCCGTGCAGCGCCGCAACCAGCGGGTAGTTGAGGGAGAAGAGGCAGATCCCCCACAGCAGGCGGCGGCGCAGCGCGATGGCCAGCCACAGGGCAATGCCGCTGGCAATAATGGCAAGGCCGAAATAGAAGCTCCAGAAGGCGGTATCAATGGTGGCGGCCTGTACGAACTCCTCGGGGGAAGAGAGGGTCGCCAGCAGGATCAGGGTGCTGCTGCTCTGGAGATGGAAAACCACCTCGTATCCCGCAGGTCCCGGGGGCGGCGGAAAAATCAGTACGCTTTCGCGATAGTCGATATCGCTCTCCCTGGCCGGAGCATGGTCGCCGAACGTCTTGCGAATCCAGGGCGTAGCGCTGCCGGCCGGGCGGTAGAAGACCGTCAGGTTATCGACAAAGGATGGGCCAACCTGCAGCCAGCGCGGCTGGCCGGCGAAGTAAGAGGCCGGTAAGGTGGCCTTGAGCCACCAGGCTTTGCGCGAGTAGCCAAAGGAGGGGATTTTGCGCAGCGGCTGCAGATCGCTCTCCGGCAGTGAGGCGAAGGTATCCACCGTCATCTGGCCGCCGGCGTCGACGAACCAGTAGAGGGGAATATCGATCCCCAGCTGGCGGGATTCAGCATGAGCCGGCGCCATCGCCTGGAGATAGCTAAATACGCCGCAGCAGACTAAAAAAAGGCACCTGAACCAGGCTACCGGCTTAGCCGTAGCAAAAATAGCGCACACGCGATCCAATCACGCCCCCTTGCGGCATTGATAACGGTATTTTAAATAGCGCGACAGTGAATAACCGGCAGCGTAAATCCGCCGGTATCCCGGGGAAAAGTGCAGAGGTTCAGACGCGAAAACATTTTGCTGACCCGACAGAGAATATTCCAGCTTTATTTCAGTTCGTCATTTCTCTTTATCATGACGGGCCGGAACCCTCGCGCCAGCTGCGCGGGTTTACGCCATAGGGTATATCACGAATGGAAGAGGACGGGAGAGAGCATTTTGTGATAGCAGGCGCCCGGGCGGGCTGAGGATATCTCTTTTTAGCCGCCGATATGTCCGCTACCGGCAGCAGAATTATTTACCGCTGTCCGTACCAGGCGCTAAGCCGCCGCATATTAATAAATGATAATGTTCGATGACAGGGCGGCCGAAAGTCCGGCCGCCCGCAGCGGGGTTAGCTAAAGACCACCTGCGCCCAGCGGGCCAGACCGGCGGTGACCGAGCCAAAATCATCGCCACCGGCAACAGGAATGCCCGGCAGATGGGCCGCCAGCGCTTTCTTAATCAGCGGGGAGCGGGCGCTGCCGCCGGTCAGATAGATGACGTCCGGCGTTTCGCTGCTGCTGTCCAGCGCGAGCTGAACCTGCTCCATGATGCGCGCCAGCGGCTGATTCAGCGCGGCTTCCAGACCCTGCTGGCTGATGGCCGTCGCCAGGTCGGCGCTGATAAACGGTAGTCCGGCGGTGACGCTATCCTGCGCGGAGAGGGCAATCTTGCTCTCTTCGGCGCCGCGTACCAGGCGATAGCCGAGGCGCTGGCGCCACACCTTGGTCAGCAGCGCGACCTTCTCGCCATCGCGGGCATCGCGGACTAAATCGTTCAGCAGCCTGCCGTTGGCGCTGCTGTAGAAATCCGTTTGCGCCGGGACGTCGTTAATCGCCACCGCGTTCCACCACGGCAGAACCGGCAGGGCAATCCCTTTTTCGGTTTCGCCGCCCATGCCGAGCAGCGGCATCAGGCATTTAAAGGCGAGCGCGATATCAAGATCGTTCCCGCCGACGCGACAGCCGCTGTGTCCCAGCAGGCTTTGCTGGCGATCGGCCTTCTGACGCCACTCCGGGCCCATCAGCAGCAGCGAACAGTCGGTCGTACCGCCGCCGATATCGACAACCAGCACGCGTTTTTCCGCGCTGAGCGTGGCTTCGAAATCCAGCCCTGCGGCAACCGGCTCAAACTGAAACACCACGTCGCGGAACCCGGCACGCTGCGCCGCGCGTTCGAGGATCCCCTGCGCCTGGGCGTTAGCCTCATCGCCGCCGAGGCCCTGAAAGTTAATCGGCCGCCCGATGACCGCCTGGTCGATGGTTTCCGCCAGCTGGGTTTGCGCCTGCTGCTTAATATGGACCATCATGGCGCAGACCAGATCTTCAAACAGCGCGACCTGCTGCGGCTTCAGGCCGCTGGCCCCGAGGAAGGATTTCGGCGATTTGACGAAGTACACTTCCTCCGGGTCATCGACGTACTGATGCAGGGAGGCAAGGCCAAACTGCACGCTGTTGTCGAGAACCTCGATATCTTCCTCGCGGTTAAAGTTCATCGCGCGGCGCAGCAGCGCCTGATTTTCATCACCGTTGGTCGGGACGCTATGATGCCGGTAGAGCCACTCGCTGACCGCTTCGCGGGTCGGCGCAGAGAGCATTGAAGGCAGCAGCTTGCTGCCGTTTTCCAGCGTTAACAGCTGCGGAGTATTATCGCGCATTACGGCAACCGAACAGTTGGCGGTTCCGTAGTCAAAACCAATAAACATGACCTGAAAATCCCCATGCCAGTGAAGAAGGGGGGCGACTTTAGCGGATTGCTGCCACGGCGACAACTGGAATTTAAAAGCAAGGTACGGCATCCGCGGAGCGGCTATCATTGAGGCAATTCATCGGGAGAAATTATGACGCTATTACCCTGGCACCCGCCCTACGACGGGGAGTGGATACTCGGTTTTCTCGGCGCCCGCGCTGTTCAGGGAATCGAAACCTTTAGCGAAGGGCGCTATACCCGCAGCTTCTCTCTGGCAGGGCACCGCGGGCTGATAACGATCGCGCCGGACGCTATCGCGCAGGGGCTGCGGGTGACGCTATCCGAGGGGCTGCTGCCGGTCGCGGATGAGTGTCTGCGGCGCGTGGCGCGCATGTTTGACCTCGCCTGCGACCCGCAGCAGATTATGCACGCGCTGGGCCCGCTGGCGCTGGCGCGGCCGGGTCTGCGCTTACCCGGCTGCCTCGATGCCTTCGAGCAGGCGGTTCGGGCGGTGCTGGGGCAGCTGGTTAGCGTGGCGATGGCGGCCAGGCTGACGGCGAAGGTGGCGGCAGCCTTCGGCGAGCCGCTGGCCCAGGCGCCGGGATATTTTCTTTTTCCGTCGCCGCAGCGGCTGGCGCAGGCCGATCCGCAGGCGCTGAAGGCGCTGGGTATGCCTCTGCGGCGCGCCGAGGCGCTGGTTCACCTGGCGCAGGCAGCCATCAGCGGCGACCTGCCGCTGGCGGCGCCGCCCGATATCGCTGCAGGGATGAAGCAGCTGCAAACCCTGCCGGGTATTGGCCGCTGGACCGCGAGCTACTTCGCCCTGCGCGGCTGGCAGGCGAAGGATATTTTCCTCGCGGATGATTACCTGATTAAGCAGCGCTTCCCCGACATGACGCCGGCGCGCATCGCTCGCTATGCCAGCCGCTGGCAGCCGTGGCGATCCTATGCGCTGCTGCACATCTGGTACACCGAAGGGTGGAGCCCGGCGGCGGAATAGCCTAACGGGGCGCATAGCGCTGGTATCGCCGCGCTGAAGCCCCTATAATTGCCGCGTTTGACGCTAAAACGTCACCCTTCCTGTACATAAAATCATCCGAGATACGTCAAGGCGACGGGGAAGTGAATCCCCGGAAGCTGGCTAAAGTCAGCGACCGGAGCGCACGACGCAGCTAACGCCGGGCAGTTTGCAGGATGATGTGTATATACATCCAGGTTAATCAGGTCGCAAAAAGTTATGACTGATACGTCTCATCAGTGCGTCATTATAGGTATTGCCGGCGCATCGGCTTCGGGAAAAAGTCTTATTGCCAGCACGCTTTATCGCGAATTACGCGAGCAGGTTGGCGACGAGCATATCGGCGTTATTCCGGAAGACAGCTACTACAAAGATCAAGGTCATTTGTCGATGGAAGAGCGGGTTAAAACGAACTATGACCATCCCAGCTCGATGGACCATAGTCTGCTGTTCCAGCACCTGCAGATGCTGAAAAGCGGCCAGCCGATTGAACTACCGGTTTACAGCTACGTTGAGCACACGCGTATGCCGGAAACGATCCATATCGAGCCGAAGAAAGTGATTATCCTTGAGGGGATTTTACTCCTGACCGACGTGCGTTTACGCAATGAATTAAACTTTTCCATCTTCGTCGATACGCCGCTGGATATCTGCCTGATGCGGCGCATTAAGCGTGATGTTAACGAACGCGGCCGCTCGATGGATTCGGTGATGGCGCAGTATCAGAAAACCGTTCGTCCGATGTTCCTGCAGTTTATTGACCCTTCCAAGCAGTATGCCGACATCATTGTGCCTCGTGGCGGTAAGAACCGCATTGCGATTGATATTCTGAAGGCCAAGATCAGCCAGTTCTTTGAATAACACTAACGAATTGTGTAACGTGCAAAGAGAACCCATATTGCCCTTATCCCCGGAAGGTGTGAGGGCGCGATGCCTTAAAGGAGAAAGCTCATGCGTCTGTGCGACCGAGATATAGAAGCCTGGTTGGATGAGGGCCGGCTATCCATCAGCCCGCGTCCGCCCGTTGAGCGCATTAATGGCGCGACCGTCGATGTCCGTCTGGGCAATAAGTTCCGCACCTTTCGCGGCCACACGGCGCCGTTTATCGACCTGAGCGGGCCGAAGGCGGAAGTGACCGCGGCGCTGGATCGCGTGATGAGCGAAGAGATCGTGCTGCCGGAAGGCGAAGCGTTCTATCTGCATCCGGGCGAGCTGGCGCTGGCGGTAACCTTTGAGTCGGTCACCCTGCCTGCGGATCTGGTGGGCTGGCTGGACGGCCGTTCGTCGCTGGCGCGTCTGGGACTGATGGTCCACGTAACCGCGCACCGTATCGATCCGGGCTGGTCAGGCTGCATCGTGCTTGAGTTCTATAACTCCGGCAAGCTGCCGCTGGCCCTGCGTCCGGGGATGCCGATCGGCGCGCTGAGTTTTGAACCGCTATCCGGCCCGGCGGCCCGTCCTTATAACCGCCGTGAAGACGCCAAATATCGCGACCAGCAGGGCGCGGTGGCGAGTCGAATCGACAAGGATTGATAACGTAAGCGGCTTGCTGAGGGTGCCATGAGACGAATTCTGACGACGCTGATGATCTTACTGGCGGTAGTTGTCGCCGGGCTTACCGCATTGGTATTGCTGGTCAATCCCAATGATTTTCGCGCCTATATGGTGCACAAGGTAGCGGAGCGTAGCGGTTATCAGCTCAAACTCGATGGCCCGCTGCGCTGGCACGTCTGGCCGCAGCTGAGCATTCTCTCCGGGCGCATGACGCTGACGGCGCCCGGGGCTGACGAACCGGTCGTGCGCGCGGACAATATGCGCCTTGACGTGGCTCTGCTGCCGCTGATTTCCCACCAGCTGCAGGTTAAGCAGGTGATGCTCAAGGGCGCGGTTATCCAGCTGACGCCGGAAACTGAAGCGGTGCGCGATCTGAATGCGCCGGTGGTTCCGCATGACAATACGCTGCCGCAGGTGTCGGAAGACAGCGGCTGGTCATATGACGTGCGGCAGCTGAAGGTTGTCGACAGCGTGCTGTTCTTCCAGCATGAAAGCGGCGAGCAGGTGACGGTGCGCGATATCCGTCTGCAGATGGATCAGGATCAAAATCATCACGCGACGCTCGATTTCTCCGGGCGGGTCAATCGCGATCAGCGCGATCTGGCGCTCTCCTTCTCCGCCCAGGTGCAGGGCGGCGATTATCCGCACTCCCTGCAGGCAGAAATTTCTCAGCTTAACTGGCAGCTGCGCGGCGCAGAGCTGCCGGCTAACGGTATCAGCGGTCAGGGCAGCCTGCAGGCCAGCTGGCTTGAGGATCGGAAAATGCTCAGCTTTGATAAGCTGAACCTGACGGCTAACGGCAGCGTGATTTCCGGCAATGCCAGCGTGGTGCTTGGCGAGCAGGCCGACTGGAAGCTTAATCTCCATGCCAGTACGCTTAACCTCGACAGCCTGCTGACGCATACCGATGCCGCCGGCGATAGCTCGGCAAGCCAGCGGGGTCAAAGCCAGCCGCGGCAGATGCGTCCGGTGATTGCCGATAGCGACATTCAGCAAGATTACGATAGCCTGCGCGGCTTCAGCGCGCATATGGCGTTGACCGCGGATCGCCTGCAGTGGCGGGGAATGAATTTTACCCAGGTTAAGAGCGATATCAGCAACCAGCAGGGGCTGGTGACGATTAATCAGCTGCAGGGCGAGCTCGACGGCGGGCTTATCTCTCTGCCCGGCACGCTGGATGCGCGCACGGATACCGCAGAGGCATCGTTCCAGCCAAAACTCGATAATGTCGAGATTGCGACCATTCTCAATGCCTTTAACTACTCGTTGAATCTTACCGGCAAGCTCTCTCTGGCCGGTGATTTTTCCGGCCAGCGCATTGATGCCGACGACTTCCGCCGTAACTGGCAGGGGCAGGCGCATCTGCAAATGAGCGATACCCGCACCGAAGGGCTCAATTTCCAGCAGCTGGTGCAGCAGGCCGTTGCGCGAAGCACCAACGTGCAGGCGCAGGAGAACTACGATAACGCCACCCGCCTCGATTCCATGAGCAGCGACCTGCTGCTGGATAGCGGCGAGGTGACGCTCAAGAGTATGCAGGGGCAGTCCGAGCTGATGGCGCTAAGCGGGCAGGGTAGCCTGAATCTGCTGAAAGAAGATTGCGATATGCGCTTTAACGTCCGCGTGCTTGGCGGCTGGAAAGGCGAGGGCAAGCTAATCGACAAACTCAAACAGACGGCTATTCCGCTGCGAATCTACGGTAAATGGCAGGCGCTGAGCTACAGCCTGCAGGTTGACCAGATTCTGCGTAAACAGCTGCAGGATGAGGCCAGGCAGCGCCTGAACGATTGGGTTGAACGCAATAAGAACAGCCAGGACGGCAAAGACGTGAAGAAGCTGCTCGATAAGCTTTGACCGCGGCAGGGCCTGAAGACGAACCCGGATGGCGCGATGCTTGTCCGGGCTACGCGCCCTGCGCTAACCCGAAGCCCCGGCGAGCGCTGCGCTACCGGGGAAGGTCATCATCCTACACTTCGTAACTCAGCTCATCGTCCTGCACTGGCGGTGGGATAATCTGCACCTTCTGCACCCGGTGGCTTTCGACCTGCAGGGTACGCAGAATGTAATCGCCAATCTTAACCTCTTCTCCGGCTTCAGGCACATGCTGCAGATACTCCATCAGCAGGCCGGCTATGGTGTGATATTCGCGTTTATCATCGAGCGGCAGGGGAACGTACTGCACTAAATCTTCGAGCGGCATATGGCCGTTGACCGTCCAGCTGCCGTCAGGGTCCCGGGTAATATCGTGGCGGGCATCAATCTCTTCCGCCTCATTCGGCAGATTACCGGCAATAGTTTCCATCACGTCGCTGAGCGTCACCAGCCCTTCAACGGAGCCGAATTCATCGACCACGAAGGCAAAGTGGGTACGGGCATGACGAAACTGCTCGAGGGCTGGAAGCAGCGGCAGCGTTTCGGGGAAGACCAGCGGCTGGCGTAGCAGAACGTGCAGGTCGAGCGGCTCGTGGCGCAGCGACTGCTGGAGCAGGTCGATAACGTGCACCACGCCAAGCAGGTCTTCGTCATTTTTCCCGCCGGTAACCACCAGCCGGGTATGCTGGTTTTTCTCCAGCAGCGCGCGGATCTCGGCTTCCGGCGCGCTGAGATCGATATGCTCAATATCATGGCGCGAGGTCATGATGCTGCTGACGGTACGCTGGTTGAGATTAAGCACCCGCTCAATCATCCGGCGCTCCTGAGGGTTGAACAGAGGACCGTCTTCCTGATTGACGATTAGCGCTGAGGTGTCCGTATTCAGCTCGGCGTTTTCCTTATGCCCGCTCAGCAGGCTCATTACCGCTTCCGTGGTTCGCTGGCGCAGCGTCAGATTAGCCGACAGGAAACGACGGCGATTGAACAGCGCCAGCTGGTTTAGCGATTCGATTATCACGGAGAAGCCGATCGCCGCGTACAGATAACCTTTCGGGATTGGGAAGCCAAAACCTTCGGCGATCAGGCTAAAGCCGATCATTAACAGGAAGCTAAGGCACAGGATAACGATAGTCGGGTGGCTGTTAACAAAGCGGGTTAACGCTTTGCTGGCAAGCAGCATCAAGCTCATGGCGATAACCACCGCCGCCATCATCACCGCCAGATGATCCACCATCCCGACCGCGGTAATCACCGAGTCGAGCGAGAAGATGGCATCCAGCACCACAATCTGCGCCACCACGCCCCAGAACCGCGCTCCTTTGCGTTGAACCGGATTATCGCTGTCCTTGCCTTCGAGGCGTTCGTTAAGCTCAACCGTGGCCTTAAACAATAAAAATAATCCGCCAAACAGCATGATCAGGTCGCGGGCGCTGAAGCTGAGATCATGAAAGGTGAACAGCGGTTTTGTCAGGGTGACCAGCCAGGATATCGATGCCAGCAGCAGGAGACGCATCAGCATGGCCAGCAGCAGGCCAATGACGCGAGCGCGGTCGCGCTGGGCAGGGGGAAGTTTTTCGGCAAGAATCGCGATAAACACCAGGTTATCAATCCCGAGCACCAGTTCAATAACGACAAGCGTTACCAGACCGGCCCAGATTGAGGGGTCGGCAATCCATTCCATCATTCGTTAAAACCTTTACAACATAAGCGTGCCATAGGTCGATCATGGATAAGCGACTGCTAAATTGCAACTCGAATTATTCCGTATACGGGCCCTGAGGCCCCGCCGTCGCTGAGGTTTGATACAAATAAAAGTAATCGTGATGAATATTTCACCGGGTAAAATATAAACGGTATGGCTTATATTTATGCGAATTAACTTACTTATAAGCTAGTGAAATCAGGAGCGCAGCCAGGCGGTGGGTTATTGTTACCCTGAACGGCGAAGGCGTTATATCGCAGTCTCTCTGCTGGTTACCGCCAGCACTATCGCATGACGCGCGGTACGAAGAACAGGCGCTATTTTGCCGTATCAGGCGGGTGGGTAGTTTTTCCAACTACCTAATCGCGTGGCTTGTGACATATCCGTTTATATATGAGGATGTTGATAGATTTATATATCAACAGATGGCGTATCGGCTGCTCAGGTATATGGATAATATATTCAAAATATCCAATCTTAACGCTCATTTTGCCTGAGCGCTGAGCGCTGAGCGCTATCTGGCGAGTCGGTTTGCCTGCTGGTGATGATAAATTAGTCATAAATATCAACTTGTTGTAATAGCTATATGTTTATAAATACATAGCTTCGTCTTATGCGTGAGGATGGACAGATAAGTCGGATGGGTCATGATGAGCGCATCTTGCGATCCTACGAAATAAATGGCATAAGAATTTTCTTAAATCGGCCTGTCGGCTGCCATACTTTAAGTGTATTCTCTGGTTAAACGCGTAAATTCAGAATTTGACGGGAAGTCGGGCTGGTCGCAAACATGTATTATCAGGAATAAATGCCGTTGATACATGCGGTCTGACAGGCATAGAAAGATCTATAACTTACGGATGGATATGAGAATGGCGAGTTTGAAAGCGGTTATTCCGGTAGCAGGGTTAGGTATGCATATGTTACCGGCCACCAAGGCGATCCCCAAAGAGATGCTGCCGATCGTCGATAAACCTATGGTTCAGTACATTGTTGACGAAATTGTTGCCGCCGGCATCAAGGAAATCGTGCTGGTTACCCATTCATCCAAGAATGCAGTTGAAAACCATTTTGACACCTCCTACGAGCTGGAAGCGCTGCTTGAACAGCGTGTAAAACGCCAGCTGTTGGCCGAGGTGCAGGCTATTTGCCCGCCGGGCGTCACGATTATGAACGTACGTCAGGGGCAGCAGCTTGGTTTAGGCCACTCTATCCTTTGCGCGCGCCCGCTGGTTGGCGATAACCCGTTTGTGGTCGTGCTGCCGGATATCGTATTAGACGATGCCAGCGCCGATCCGCTGCGCTACAACCTTGCTGCAATGGTTGCCCGCTTTAATGAAACGGGGCGTAGCCAGGTTCTGGCGAAGAGAATGACCGGCGATCTGGCCGAGTATTCGGTTATACAGACCCGTGAACCGCTGGAAACGGAAGGGCAGATTGGCCGCATTATGGAGTTTATCGAGAAGCCGGATGAACCACAGACCCTCGACTCTGACCTGATGGCCGTAGGACGTTACGTTCTGTCCGCCGACGTCTGGAGTGAGCTGGAGCGCACTGAACCGGGCGCCTGGGGCCGCATTCAGTTAACGGATGCTATCGCAGCGCTGGCGAAAAAGCAGTCCGTTGACGCCATGCTGATGACCGGCGAGAGCTACGATTGCGGTAAGAAGATGGGATATATGCAGGCATTCGTTAATTACGGGCTGCGTAACCATAAAGAAGGCAACAAATTCCGCGAGAGCATTAAGAAGCTTCTGGCTTAACGGTGTGACGGCGACAGCCTAAAATATCGGTCTACGGAAGCATAATTATGAGGGTGAGTCCTTCGTTGCTTCTGTAGCCGGTTTGCAATCGCTAAACCTGAAAGGAATGATTATCTACAAAATTAAAAATATCAATGCGTTAGGTTTTTTAGATAAGTGTTTCAATGAATTGTCCCTAAATCCGTGAAGTAGAATACGCTGCACGCGGATAACGGTAAGATGGCGTAATGGTCAGACGAGCAGAATTTAATCTTAATGAAGAGTTACTTACTAAGATTATTCTCAAAACAGAAGCGTGATTCCGGTGGAGACAAAAAAATAAAACTTGACTGAGATCATACTTACGCATTAAACAACGATTATGAATGCATAAAAATGTGAAGTTTATGGATATGCATTCCCACATAAAAACAGTGGAAAAACGCGATGAACAGGAGATATCGTCAAAGGATGAAAAGTAAATGAGCTGGCAATTTGTCTCTTTTTTTGGCGATAGCACCGTGCTGTTACCCAGCGCGGCGGCACTGTTGATTGTTTTGTTTCTGCGCGCACCATCCCGGCAGGTGGCCTATCAGTGGGCACTCTTGTTCGGTATCACTGGCGCTATCGTTAGCGCATCCAAACTGGCCTTTATGGGCTGGGGCATCGGTATCCGAGAGCTCGACTTTACCGGTTTTAGCGGACACACCGCACTATCTGCGGCATTTTGGCCGATTTTCATATGGCTTCTCTGTGCACGAGCTACGGCTGGGATTCGTCGCGCTGCCGTCGTGATTGGTTATGCCCTGGCGGCGCTGGTGGGTTACTCCAGATTAATGATTCATGCCCACTCCACCTCGGAAGTGCTCGCCGGCCTGCTGCTCGGCGCGAGCGGCAGCGCATTATTCCTCCTGCTGCAATCGCGGACATCGCGTGCAGGGAATGTACAGCTTTCGTTGAGTGGGTTACTCAGCGTGATTTTGATCCCCGTGTTGCTGCTTAATACCGGCGTAAAGGCGCCAACTCAGTCTTTACTGGGGGAGATTGCGATGAAGATTGGTCCTCTGGAAAAGCCCTTTACCCGTGCGGATCTGCATAAGCGCTTTTATTAAAAACATGGCGTTGAGCTGGCGGTCATCGCTCAATATCAGAGATAGCGTTAGCATCATGATGATTACAGCTTGATTAAGCGGGTTGAAGCTGATTCATATTCATGAAATAAATAACTGTTACTACATCCTGAGCGATACCCATGATTTTTATAATGCTTGTGAGATGATTCCTAAATAGAACGATAAGATTACCGTCTGATTTTAAATTAAACTTGTCAAGTATAATAACCAAACAAAATCTATTAAATTTTGTAGTTGACCGGGATGCATAACGAAAGAATTGCGTAGAGCGCGTTTTTTATAAATTCTTTTAAAAACAATATGTTACGCGATCGGCTTGATAGTGATAGTGTTAAATTAACAAACTCTATGGCGCGGCTTAATAATCTTATTGCCAGGAGTGCGTTTGCTTTTTGCGTCGGCGGAGAAGGCTTTTAATGAGTGAATAATTTTCATTTGCTCTCCCATTTAACGGCAGAATCTCGTAAACTTGATGGCGCTGAAATTATAGTAAGTGATTAATTATTCGACGGACATGAAGTCGGTCAATTGGCTTAAAAAGGAAGTACAGTGCATTGGTAGCTGTTAAGCCAAGGGCGGTAGCGTTTCCAAATGTACTCGAATCCTTTCAGTATAACCTTCTTTAGACGTTCCAAATTCCTAAAACCTGCCTCAGCAGGTGAATATCCTGACTACCTGGATATACTGAGTCGCTTTCAAAGAGCGCCAGTTGCTGTCTGAAACGACATGTCAGTCAGACCAAACACATAAAAGAATAGTTCCAGATAGCGCTACGCGCTTTTTTTTGCTTGCATTATATGCGATATGAACGATTATCAACCGCTGAGGCGGCAACGTTTCAGCGGCAATCCGCTATATCGCTCCCCGGTGGCCGTTGCTGCAGTATAAGATGTGCATAAACATACTGAAGGCTGGCGTCAGAGTACGCTCTCAACACCTACATTCCCCGCAATCATGCCTGTTTGCTGGTGGGGCTAAAAAATGGATCTTGTATAATGATGAAAATTGCGCGTATAGCACTTGCTCTCGGGCTGCTTACCTCGGTAAGCTCGCAGGTTTTTGCCTCTGGCCTGGTAACCAATGATAATGAGCTGCGAAACGATCTGTCGTGGCTATCCGACCGGGGCGTTATCCAGCTTAGCCTTTCAACCTGGCCCCTGAGTCAGGAAGAGATTACTCGCGCATTGAAAAAGGCAAAGCCCTCCTACTCATCTGAACAGGTTGTTCTGGCGCGTATTAACCAACGCCTCTCTTCTCTGAAAGCTGATTTCCGCGTCAGCGGCTATACCTCGACAGATCGGCCCGGAACGCCGCAGGGCTTTGGCCAAAGCCAGCCCGCGGATAACTCGCTTTCGTTGGCCTTCAATAATAGCGGCGAATGGTGGGACGTTCATCTGCAGGGAAATGTGGAAGGCGGAGAGCGAATCAGCAACGGCTCCCGCTTTAATGCGAATGGCGCCTATGGCGCCGTGAAGTTCTGGAACCAGTGGCTGTCGTTTGGTCAGGTGCAGCAGTGGTGGGGCCCTGGCTACGAAGGCAGCCTGATCCGCGGCGACGCCGCGAGGCCGATGACCGGATTTTTAATGCAGCGTGCCGAGCAGTCCGCACCGGAAACCTGGTGGCTGCGCTGGATTGGCCCATGGCAGTATCAGATCTCTGCCAGCCAGATGGATCAATATGTCGCAGTGCCGCATACCAAGATTATCGGCGGACGATTGACCTTCACGCCATTCCAGTCTCTTGAGCTGGGTGCGTCACGCATTATGCAGTGGGGCGGGGAAGGGCGGCCGCAGTCTTTCAGCAGCTTCTGGGATGGCTTCACCGGGCAGGATAATACCGGTACGGCCAATGAGCCAGGGAACCAGCTGGCAGGATTTGATTTCAAATTAAAGCTTGAGCCTACGCTAGGCTGGCCGGTAAGTCTGTATGGGCAGATGATCGGTGAGGATGAAGCGGGCTACCTGCCGTCGGCAAATATGTTCCTTGGTGGTGTTGAAGGGCATCACGGTTGGGGGAAAGATGCGGTTAACTGGTATATAGAAGCGCACGATACGCGCAGCAATATGAGTCGAACCAACTACAGCTATAACCACCATATCTATAAAGATGGCTACTATCAGCAGGGATACCCGCTGGGGGATGCAATGGGGGGAGACGGGCAGCTGTTTGCTGGCAAAGTCGAACTAGTCACGGAAGACAACCAGCGCTGGAGTACACGTTTAGTCTTCGCTAAGGTAAATCCCGAGAATCAATCAATTAATAAGGCGTTTCCGCACTCAGATACATTGAAAGGCATACAGTTAGGATGGAGCGGGGACGTGTATAAAACAGTACGACTGAATACCTCATTATGGTATACCGACGCAAACCATAGCGATAGCGATGATGTCGGGGCCAGTGCAGGGATTGAAATACCGTTTAGTTTATAGGCTGGCTGCTGCAAATATCGAAGAGAAAGTGATGTTCTCTTCCTAAGCCAGGTAGCAACAAACTGGCAGATGAATAGTAGCTCAGGAATTGGCAAATTTTGGTTTACTGATGATGTGACATTATGAAGAAAAAAATTGTTAGATTTTCGGCATTAGCATTGGCAATTGGATTTTTAGCGGGTTGTACCATTATTCCGGGGCAGGGATTAAATAGCCTGCGCAAGAATGTGGTTGAACTACCGGACAGTGATTACGATCTGGATAAATTGGTTAATGTTTACCCAATGACGCCGGGGTTGATAGATCAGCTTCGGCCCGAAAGTCTGATGGCCCGCCCAAACCCTCAGCTAGATATTCTACTTAAAAGCTACGAATATAGAATTGGTGTGGGTGACGTATTGATGGTTACAGTCTGGGATCACCCGGAGCTGACCACCCCTGCAGGGCAATACCGAAGTGCAAGTGATACCGGCAACTGGGTTAATGCCGACGGCACGATCTTCTATCCGTATATTGGTAAAGTTCAGGTTTCTGGAAAAACACTAAGTCAGGTACGCCAGGAGATCGCAAGTCGTCTGACTACTTATATCGAAAGCCCGCAGGTCGATGTTAGCATTGCGGCGTTTCGATCCCAGAAAGTCTATGTGACAGGTGAAGTCGCAAAATCAGGACAGCAGCCGATAACTAATATTCCATTAACTGTGATGGATGCTATTAATGCCGCAGGTGGTCTTGCACCCGATGCGGACTGGCGAAATGTTGTATTAACGCATAATGGTAGAGATACTAAAGTTTCGTTGTACGCATTAATGCAAAAAGGCGACTTGACTGAGAACCATTTACTTTTCCCTGGAGATATTCTCTTTATACCTCGCAATGACGATCTTAAAGTGTTTGTCATGGGGGAGGTGGGTAAACAAAGCACTATGAAGATGGACCGGAGTGGGATGACTCTAGCGGAAGCATTAGGTAATGCCGAAGGTATGTCGCAAGCATTCAGTGACGCAACAGGTGTATTTGTCATTCGCCAGTTGAAAGGTGATAAGCAGGGTAAAATTGCCAATATTTATCAACTTAATGCACAAGATGCTTCGGCAATGGTACTGGGCACAGAGTTTCAGTTACAACCGTATGATATTGTGTATGTAACAACCGCACCTTTGGTTCGTTGGAACCGCGTAATTTCGCAACTTGTACCAACCATCTCAGGTGTACATGATATGACTGAAACAGCAAAATTCATTAAGGATTGGCCATAAATGTTCGATTCAATTCTTGTCGTCTGTACGGGGAATATATGTCGTTCTCCCATAGGTGAAAGGTATTTGAGAAAATATCTACCAACTAAAAAAATAGACTCGGCTGGAACTGGAGCATTAGTGGATCATTCCGCGGACGCAAGTGCGGAAAAAATAAGTTTGCAAAATGATCTCTCTCTAGCTGGTCACAAAGCTAAACAATTTACATCTGAATTAGCAAGGAAGTATGAGTTAATATTAGTCATGGATAAAACTCATATTGAAGAAATTGGTAAGTTAGCTCCTGAAGCTAGAGGTAAGACAATGCTTTTTGGTCATTGGATGAACCATCGGGAAATCCCTGATCCTTACAGGAAAAGTGACGAAGCATTTGCATCTGTATATCAATTAATCAAACTGGCTGGCGATAGCTGGATTGAAAAATTAAGCTCATAAGATCAGGAATAATTTCATGTCATCGGGAAATAAAAAAACCAATACAAAAGAAGCAGATGAAATAGATTTAGGCCGAATCATCGGTGAGTTAATTGATCATCGTAAGCTTATTATTTCAATAACTGCTTTATTTACTTTATTAGCATTAATCTATGCTATTTTTTCAACCCCAATATATCAAGCTGACGCATTGGTCCAAGTAGAGCAGAAACAGGCTAATGCGATATTAAGTAATTTGAGCCAGATGCTTCCTGATAGTCAACCACAATCCGCTCCGGAGATTGCATTGCTGCAATCCCGTATGATTTTAGGTAAAACTGTGGATGACTTAAATTTACAAATTCGAGTGCAAGAGGATTATTTTCCGCTATTTGGTAGAGGTTGGGCGAGAATCTCTGGGAAAAAAGAGTCAGAAATTAAAGTTTCAAGTCTCTATATACCGAAAAAGGATGGTGATATTCCTGAAGTTAACTTGATTGTTGAGGATGAAAAGCATTATATAATTAAAACTGATGACTTCAAGTTTAAGGGTACTGTGGGAGATTTAGTCGAGGAAAAAGGCATAACGATCAAAGTTGACAGTATATCTGCACAACCCGGAACATCTTTTACTGTCTCATATGTTACTAAGTTAAAAGCAATTTCAGATATTCAAGATCAATTAACAGTTGCTGATCAGGGAAAAGACACTGGAATATTAATATTGTCTTTAATAGGAGATAACCCGAAATTAATCGAAAGCATAATTGATAGCATCAGTAGTAATTATTTGGCTCAAAACATATCTAGACAAGCGGCGCAGGATGAAAAAAGTTTAGAATTTCTGAGCGTACAATTACCTAAAGTTCGAAATGATTTAGATAATGCAGAAGATAAATTAAATCTCTACAGACGTCAAAACGATTCAGTTGATTTATCTCTTGAGGCTAAATCAGTATTAGATCAAATTGTGAATGTCGATAATCAGCTAAATGAATTGACGTTTAGAGAGTCGGAAATATCACAACTTTATACAAAAGAGCACCCAACTTATAAAGCCTTAATGGAGAAAAGGAAAACATTACAAGATGAAAAAGGGAAACTAAATAAGCGTGTGGCTGCTATGCCAGAGACGCAACAGGAAATACTCCGCTTAAGCCGCGATGTTGAGTCCGGGCGAGCTGTATATATGCAATTGCTTAATAGACAGCAAGAATTAAATATTGCTAAATCCAGTGCCATTGGAAATGTTAGGATTATTGACAATGCTGTTACTCAGCCAAAACCAATTAAACCTAAAAAAGCCATTATTGTGCTTCTTGGAATTATAGGCGGTGGGGTTGTTTCAATTGGCTTAGTCTTTTTACAAATTTTCCTAAGAAGAGGAATTGAGTCGCCGGAACAGCTAGAAGAAATAGGGATTAATGTATATGCGAGTATTCCTGTGGCAGAGGCATTCTCTAAACAAGCTATACAAAGTATCAGGGTTAAAAAGAAAGCTAGTAATGAGTATTCTGCTGGATTTTTAGCTGTAGAGAACCCTGCAGACTTGGCAATAGAGGCTATAAGGGGATTGAGAACAAGCCTTCATTTCGCTATGTTAGAATCTCGAAACAATATCCTTATGATATCTGGAGCTAGTCCGAACGCCGGTAAGACATTCGTAAGTACAAACTTAGCAGCTGTAATCGCGCAAACGGGTAAGAAAGTACTATTCATCGATGCTGACTTACGGAAAGGGTATACGCATAAATTATTTAATGTATCTAATGAAAATGGTTTGTCGGGAATACTTTCTGGCACAGTATCTGCCGATAAGGCTGTTAAAAAACTAAAAGAACCTGGGTTTGATTTTATATCTCGAGGTATAGTACCACCAAATCCAGCAGAGTTATTAATGAACTCGAGATTTAATGAGCTTTTAGAGTGGGCAAATAATAATTATGACTTAATTATTATTGATACGCCTCCTATACTTGCAGTTACCGATGCAGCAATAATTGGTAATTACGCAGGAACAACAATGTTAATTGCGAGATTTGAATTAAACACTGCGAAAGAAATTGAAGTAAGTTATAAACGTTTTGAACAAAGCGGCGTCAAAGTTAAAGGATGTATTTTAAATGGAGTAGTAAAAAAAGCTAGCAGTTACTATAGTTACGGATACAATCATTACGGTTATAGCTACACAGATAAAAATTAATTAGAGTTGGGCATATCAAGTTCAATGATATGCCTTTCCTGACATTTTTCCGTTAGGTCAAAATTAAATAGATGTTATGACTATTAACCGTGGAAATAAAGATGAGTGGTAAAAAAGTCGCTAAAAATGCTTTCATGCTATATATACGCATGAGCATAATGCTGCTAGTTAATTTATATATGTCGAGAGTTGTATTAAATACATTGGGTGTTACAGATTTTGGCATATATAATGTGACTGGCGGTGTTGTATTGATGTTTTCTTTTATCAGCAATACAATGGCTAGTGCATCGCAAAGATTTTTTTCATTTGAAATAGGTAAGGGTAATGGTGAGAAACTAAAAGATTTATTCTCTGCAACATTCATTATATATATCGCTTTTGCAATCGTCATCTTTATTCTTGCAGAAACAATTGGATATTGGTTTGTCAGTAATCATTTAAATATACCTAAAGAAAGATATGATGCTGCGAAATTCGTATATCATGCATCTATTTTTACATTTATATTTACTATTATTAGGGTGCCATATATATCTTTTATTATTGCAAAAGAAAGAATGAGTTTTTTTGCTTGGAGTAGTATCGTCGAGGCGTTGCTTAAACTTTGTTTAGCTTTTACTATTGTATATATTTCATTTGATAAATTGGAGTTATATGCATTGTTAATGCTATCTGTTGCTATCATAATAACATTCGCATACTATATTTTTTGTAAGTTTGCATTTATAGAAACAAAGTTAATCTTTGTAAAAGAGAAAAAACTATATTCTGAGTTAACAAGTTATGCTGGGTGGAATTCCTTTACATCTATTGCGAATATCATGGTTGACCAGGGAATAAACATCACTTTAAATATATTCTTCGGTCCTGTAGTTAACGCGGCAAGAAGCATTTCATATCAAATAAAAGCACAAGTAACAACATTCGTCGGAAATGTGCAGATGGCTGCAAACCCTCACATTATTAAATTATATGCGGAGGGGAAGTATAAAGAAATGGAGCATATTGTATTATTGAGTTCTCGTGTTACATACTATTTTATGTTTGCGGTTGCACTTCCATTTTTGCTCGAGACAAAAATTATATTAAAATGGTGGTTAATTGATATCCCTTCTCATACCGTATTGTTTTGTCAGTTAGTAATTATCAATGTTTTAATTGAAACAATTTCAGGTACAGTTACTTCAGCAATTCAAGCCACTGGAAAAATAAGAAAATACCAAACTATAGTTGGTTGCGTTTTGCTAACATCTGTACCACTTGCATACATGCTGTTAAGTTTTGGCTTATCACCTGAAGTTACAGTTATTCTTACTTGTATACTGTCATTAATATGCGTTGTTATCAGATTATTGATTTATAAAGAATTGTTAAAAACAAAAATATCTACATATGTCAAAAAAGTAATTTTTAGTTGTTTGAGTGTATCTATAATTGCCTCAATTATTCCAATATTAGTAAAACAGTATTGGCTTGATAGTCAGGAAGTTATCTCTTTTCTAATTGTTTGCATACTTTGTTTTATATGTACGATAACAACTATTAGCATAATTGGTATAACAAACGAAGAGAGAGCTTTTTTACTTAATAAATTGTCGAAAATCGTTAAAAAAAAAGGTTAAAAAATGAAAGAAGTTAAAGTACATTGGTGTAATATTGAAAACTTTGGTGATGCACTTAATCCTTATTTGATTTCAAAATTATCAGGGTTACCTGTTAGATATAGAAATTACAAAACGCCATCATATTATAAAGAATTAAGGTCACTGACAAAATGCCTATTAACTTTCAAAAAATACGATTTTAATAGAATGTTACCTTATAACAGTCGTGAGAGTGTTGTATTAGGGATCGGTTCATTACTAGATCGTTCACGAAGTAACTTTTCTGTATGGGGAAGTGGCTACATGAATAATTTTGAAAGAGCCGAAGGTGGCACATTGCATGCAGTGAGAGGACGATTTTCGGCAGAAAAGCTTCAAAAAGAAGGTTTTCCATATTGTTCTGTTTGGGGAGATCCTGGCTTACTTTTGCCTAGAGTGTATTGTCCGAAGAGGAAAATACAATTTAAGGTAGGTATAATACCGCATCTTAAAGACTATGATTATTTTAAAAATAAATATGAAAATGACAACCATATTAAAGTTATCAACTTGAAAACAAAAGATATTGAATTTGTTGTTGATGAAATAATTTCTTGCGAATATATACTTTCAACTTCTCTACACGGAGTTATCGTTGCGCACGCATATGATATACCAACATTATGGATTAAACACAATGACATTAATACTGATGGTATAAAATTCTATGATTATTTTGATTCTGTAGGAATTAAGCCTTATGATGGTTTTGAGAACTATGAATCTTTAATAAATGATTATGAATCGGCATTTGAAAAATATGCGAGTATCAGTAAGATCATGACAGATCTTATAAAAATGCAAGATAATTTATTGTCGATTGCTCCGTTTCCAGTGCTCGATAAATTTAAATAATACTTATAGGTTATAGGCATGGTGATTTTTAGAATTATTCGAAAAATAATAGTCTATGCAACTGGACGAAAAGAAGGAACGAAATTATATGACGGCTATGTTCAAATAAAAGGGCAAGAGGCCAATGATTATATTTCTAAAATAATTGAAAGTAAAAAAGCAGCTATGATCTCAAAATTTGGTACTATAGAATTAAATGTATTAGTATCACATTTATGCAACAAGCAAGAGTCGTATAATTTAAAAGATTATCTTGATTACTTTCGAGGTGAAAAGCCAACTCTTTGGTGGAAAATAAAACTTGATTCATTATGCAGTAATGCCGGTTTCTTTCCTAATGATTCTTCATTGTTGGAGCGATTTTATCAAGTTTATCACCAAGGAATTAAAAATATCGATGTGTTAGGTAGTTATATTTATAATGAGAAGTATTTCTCCGAGGAATTAATAAACGCAGTTAAAGTTGATTTGGATGGTTACTACGCGCCTTTTTTATATAACCAGCCATGGACTAAAAATTTAGAAGGTCGTAAAGTTTTAGTAATCCATCCGTTCATTGATGAAATAAAAAGTCAATATGCTAATCGCGAACTTATCTGGGCGGACCCCGATGTGTTGCCTAACTTCGAATTACTGACATACAAGCCCATCGTTTCTATGTTAGATAATAAAACTGAATTTAAGACATGGTTCGAAGCGTTAGATAAAATGCAAAATGACATTAAGCGAATTGATTTCGATGTGGCAATAATAGGTTGTGGAGCCTACGGTTTACCTTTAGCATCATTTATTAAAAATTTAGGTAAACAATCTGTTCATCTTGCTGGATGGACTCAAGTTCTATTCGGAATAAAAGGAAAACGTTGGGATGATTTGCCTCAAATTAGTAAGTTTTATAATGAGTATTGGGTGCGTCCAGGACAGAATGCCAAGATTGATGGATTTTCAAAAGTTGAAAATGGATGCTATTGGTGACCTCTATATTTTTATATCATAATAATAAATAATAATATTACTTAAAGAGATTTGTAATGAAAATAAATAAAAATAATATCGGGATTTATATGTTATATATATATCCTGTGATTTTTTATCAATTCTATCATTATATTAGCATTAATGTTACTATTGCAAAATTGTTATTTTTTGCAATGATTTCGGGATTGATCATTTATTTGCTTCCAAGTCTCTTTAAAATAAAGAGAAAATCAAAATATGAAGTGCCGTTTCGTCTTTTGCTTTTGACCATTATTTTTTCGATGTTCAGTTCCTTATTATTTTGGGGGCAAGATATAATATTATCTTTTAGGGCGACAGCGCCATACTTAGGATTAATATATTTTTTCCTTTTAATGAAAGTAAAACCAGAAAAAGAACAATTAGAGAGAATTGCTTTCCTTTTTTGCTTTGTGTATATTATTTTATGGTGCTACGGTATGCTCAAAGCACCACAAGTTATTTTTAGTTCTGATCCTGATGCGGGTATTGACGATAGCCGAGGTATATTCAGACTATCATTAGAAGGTAAGGGTTTTTTAGTCCTCGGATTTTTTATTGCTGTAAATAAATATGTTTATGAAAGAAATGCGAAATGGATGATGTGTTTTGTATTCTTATTTACCATAATCATATTACAAGTTGCACGCCAAATGATCCTATTTAGTTTTTTAATCTCTGTAGTATTTCTATTAAGAAAAACAAAATGGCTTTGGATTATTGTGGCGTTAACTACTCTTGTCATTATTGTAAATGGCATTAACATCAACATTAACGATGATAGTTTAATAAGTAGATTGATTTACATCAGTACTAAACAGTTACAAGATCATAATACTGGTGATGAGAATGTTAGGCTTTTAGAATATCAATATTTTTTAACCTCTTACTCGAAAAATTTATTTACTGATATTTTTGGTAATGGGGTACCGCATGTAGAATCATTGTATGGTCATAAAGAAGTGAATATTAAGGAACTGTTCGCCTATTTTCTGAGTGATGTTGGATATGCAGAAGTTTTCATTCGATTTGGATTTATTGGATTATTTTTATATATACTAATGTTTTTCCGAGCTGCTAAACAATCTGTTTCTGCCGATGTTGTTTATGCAAAAATGTTTATAATTTATATTGCATGCGTATCTGTAACATCATCTTGGATATTTAAAGACATTATACCAATTTGTATTTCTTTTTATCTTTTAGAAATGGACTCTCTTAACAGAGTTAACAAGCTTAAATACCAACATTCTTAGGTTTTTAATCAATAGTGGAAAATAGAATGAAAGATATTAAATTTTCGATCGGCATACCTGCTTACAAGGCTAAATTTTTATATGATTGTATATTAAGTATAATTAATCAGACATATACAAATTTCGAGTTGATCATTGTTAATGATGCATCCCCAGAAGATTTGAATAGTATAGTACAAAAATTTAATGACGACCGTATAATCTATTCTAAAAATGAAAAGAATTATGGTGCCGAAGAAGTTATCGGCAATTGGAATAAGTGTTTATCGTTTGCAACGGGCGAATATTTTTTGCTAATGGGTGATGACGATACCTTGGATAAGCATTATTTAGAGGAGTTTTATAATGCGATCTTAGAGTATCCGCAGTTTAACGTATATCACTGCAGATCGAATATTATTGATGAACACTCTGTTATCACGTCATTAACTCAAAGTTGGCCTCAATATGAATCTTTACTAGATAATATGTGGCATAGATTGAATGGTTTTCGTCAGCAATTTATTTCTGATTTTGTATATAAGCGTGATTTCTTGATTGAAAATGATGGCTTTTTCTATAATAAACTAGCCTGGGCTTCAGATGATATCACTGCATATTTAGCAATGAAGGATAAAGGTATTATTCATATCAATAAGCCCTTATTAAACTATAGAAGAAGTCCGATAACTATTTCTTCTTCTGGCTCTGTTGAATTAAAGCTCCAGGCGATTGTATATGAGTATGATTGGTATAGTGATTTTTTATCTCAATGCTGCAATCTTGAAGAACAGGATAAATTGATTAAAGAAATAATAACAAAAGACTTAGATAAATTGAAACGCAAAAAAAACATACATACCTTGGCGTATAGTGGTTTTTTTAATGGTAAAAAATACTTATATAATCTTTTTTATTGGCTGTCTAAACTTGAGAAATATAATATATCCTTGAAAGACTATGCCTTTATCAACTTACTTGCTTTAAAAAAAGCGAAAGCCAAGTCTAGGTAATTGAATGAATATATACTTTTATCCGCCACCTCGGAATGATGAAACAAAAGTTGTGAACAACCCTTATTGTCAAGAGTTTATTAATTCATTAAACGCTGATTTTAATATCAACAAGAAGTCAAAATATTCTGTTGATATTTTAGATTTCTTATTTTCAGCATTTAAGAATGATGTTGTGATTTTAAATTGGATTGAGAATGTTGCGATAAAAAGGTTTGCAATAATTCAATTTATTATTGCTTTGTTCGTTTTTCTTATTCTGAAAATACGGGATGTCAAAATTATATGGGTTATGCATAATATATTCCCACATAAAGGGGATAATATTCTTGTTAAGTTAATGTTGCATCTATTATATAATCAAAGCGATATAATTATCACCCATTCTAAGCAGGCTGAGGCTTTTTTAAGAAGTAATAAAAAAATAAAAGGAAAAATTATTTTTGTACATCATCCTATTAATAAGTCTTTAATAAATAATAAAATTTCACCTCCTCACGATAATAATAGGGCAAATAAAACATATGATGCAATTATTTGGGGCTCTATAGAACCATACAAAGGAATACTAGAATTTTTGAAGTTCTACAGTTTGAATAAGAAAAAAAATATTGATAAAATACTAATAATTGGTAGGTGCAAAAATGAAAGTTATTTTCAAGAGCTTTTGAGTTGCTGCCCTGAAAATATAGAAATCCAAAACAGGAAAGTTGATTTTTCGGAGTTGGCTTTGTTGATTGAAGATAGTAAAAGCGTATTGTTTCCCTATAAGTCAGGATCTATATCAAGTTCTGGTGCATTGATGGATACCATTGCATTAGGAGGGCATGCCATTGGACCTAAAGTTGGTGCATTTAATGATCTAGAGAAAGAAGGACTATGCAAGACTTTCTCTGAGTACTCTGAAATTGATAACCTAATAGAAAATATAGAAAGCATAAATGTCGATAAGTTGTCTGATTTCATCAATAATAATACATGGGAAAGCTTTGGGGATTATATTTCTATGATGATTAAAAAAATATGTACCCCAAAAAAGGTAATGTCATGAAAAAAACAATATTTGTTGATCATACTTCACGTATTGGCGGTGCTCAACTTTCACTGTTTGATATAGCGATAGAGTTTAAAGAAAATTCCTCTGTTTTACTCTTTGGGGATGGTGAGTTTCACAAAATGCTTAAAGATAAAAATGTGGATGTAAAACTATATGATATAGAAAAAATACTATATCCCTTGAAAAGGAATGTTAGTTTTTTTAAGGTTTGCAAGTCCGCTTTCTTACTGATTTCAAAATTGTTCACAATTAGAAAATTATTAAAGCAATATGACGTTGTATATACAAACTCTTTTAAATCGTATGTGATATCCTCTTTAAGTTTGATTGGCATAAAAAAGAAAGTTATACTTCATTTAAGAGATGCACTAACAAAGGATAATTTTTCGGCAATTGTTATTAAAACCGTCATTAACTTTACAAAAATCTTTAATACGAATGTTATTGCTAATTCCTCTTATACTAAAGATTGTTTTATATCATCTGGTGGAAATAAAAAACAGTGTACTGTTATATTAAATGCAGTTAATGCTGATGACTTCTTGAGTATTAGCGATATAAATTACAATGAACAATTCTTAAATATATTGTCATTGGGCCGAATATCGCCTTGGAAAGGGCAACATATCGTAATCGAAGCAATTAAAGATCTTGATTTCGTCAAGTTAAGGATCGTCGGTTCCGCTAATTTCGGAGAAGATGAATATTTCAATTATTTAAAGAAACTAGTTTCAGATTATAACTTGCAATATAGGGTTGAGTTTTATCCATTTTCATTAGATATTAAAGAACACCTATCATGGTGTAATGTGTTTATACATTCTTCGACTTCTCCAGAGCCTTTTGGACGGGTAGTTGTTGAAGGTATGCTTGCTGGACGTATTGTCATAGCAACTGATTCTGGTGGCGTTCCTGAAATAATTAACGATGAATCTATCGGTATATTAGTTCCACCAGGAGATGCGACTAGCTTAAAACAAGCAATATGCAATATTGATAATAACAGAGAAAAATTTAAAACTGTTGCGACGCAAGGGCGGAAGAAGGCTTTAAAGGAGTTTTCGTTACCAGTTTTGTTTGCTAATATTTCAAGCTATATCGATAATGTTAAATGATTTTTCCGCCATGCAAATGAGGCTTATATGTTGAAATTGTTTTTATGTATATGGTGCTTTTTTAATATCACTGTTTCTTACGCAGAAGAATTCAACGTCGGAATCGCAGCTCATTTATTGTCGAATAACCCAGCCTCATTAGATCCTGGCACCGCTAATACTAAGATAAAATCAGCTGGTGGTAAGTATGTCAGAATGGATGCTTTGTGGCGTGATGTTGAAATAAAAAAAGGTCAATTAACAATACCGAAAAAATGGGATGAAGTTATTAACGAGCAGAAATCAATGGGTTTAGAACCTATATTGATACTAGCTTATGGTAATAAGTATTATCAAAATGGAGACAAACCTACGAATGAAGAGGCCATTAATGCTTATGTCAAATATGTCTCATATATGGTAAATCATTTCAAAGGACGAGTTAAATATTATCAAATATGGAATGAATGGAATGGTACAGCGGGCTCTACTTCGGTAGGCAGTGTCCGCGATTATAAGGTATTAGTAAAGGCTGTTTATCCGGCCATTAAAAAGATAAACCCTGAGTCAGTTATCATTACTGGTGAATTTTCTAATGGCGCCTTTAATAAAGAATTGGGACTGACATCTGAGGATTTCTTAAGGTTTTTTTTATCACCGGATATGGTTGAATATACCGATGTGATTGGTATTCATCCTTACGTAGTATACAGAACTCCACCATATAATGAATATTGGGCATACTTGTCACAAATAAAATATGCATCTAGTCTTATTAAAAATACTAGTGGATTTGCTGACAAACCACTTTTTATTACAGAGATAGGTTGGAGTACTGCAAACTCTAATAAAGGAATTAGTGAGGATTCTCAAAATAAATTTATTAGCAATGCTATTTGCGATGCCAAGAAAATTGGAATTTCAGCTGTAATTATATATCAATTAAGAGATGGTCTGCCGAATAATGCTCATCCAACAGAGCCGGGTTTTGGTATTTATAAGTATAACTGGGACGATAAACCAATAGTACGATCTCTTAAGAGTAAATCCTGCTGGTAACCGTAGGTCCATTAATATTTATTCTATGGTTATGTATATGATTTTTTAAACTATATTTTATGATGCATTAGGACTTTTTATGTTACAAAAACCAAATATTGGGATTGTTGCTGATTGGCTCGTTACATATGCTGGTGCCGAACGTGTAATAAAAGAGTTTTTAGATATTTTTCCGGATTCGGAACTATATTCTATCGTAGATTTTTTACAGCCTGAAGCTCGAAAAGAATTACATGGAAAAAATGCCGTCACATCATTTATTCAAAATCTGCCGAACTCAAAGAAAAACTATCAAAAATATTTACCTCTAATGCCTTTAGCTATTGAGCAATTAGATGTTTCTCCGCATGACATTATTCTCTCTAGTAGTCACGCAGTTGCTAAAGGTGTTTTAACGGGTCCTGATCAATTACATATTAGTTATGTTCACTCACCCATACGTTATGCTTGGGATCTTCAACACCAATACCTTCGGGAAGCTGGCTTTAATAAAGGGATTAAAGCATTTTTTGTCAAATATTTGTTACACAAAATCAGACTTTGGGATTATCGAACTGCAAATGGTGTTGATCATTTTATTGCAAACTCTCAATTTATCTCTAGACGTATTAAAAAAGTATACAATCGTGAGTCTACGGTTATCTATCCACCTGTAGACGTAGAGAAATTTACTCTTAATGATAGAAAAGAGGATTACTATTTTACTGCGTCAAGAATGGTACCATATAAGCGTATTGACTTGATTGTTGAAGCATTTTCTAAAATGCCAGATAAAAAACTGATAGTCATAGGCGATGGTAGTGAAATAGGTAAGGTAAAATCAAAAGCTGCAAAAAACATCGAAATCTTGGGATATCAACCCAATCATATTATGTTAGAGCATATGCAAAATGCAAAAGCCTTCGTTTTTGCGGCTGAAGAAGATTTTGGAATAACTCCTGTTGAGGCTCAAGCTTGTGGAACTCCAGTTATAGCTTTTGGCAAAGGAGGAGCATTGGAGACAATTCGGCCTTTGGGTGTAGATAAACCCACAGGAATGTTTTTTAATGAGCAAACTACTGAATCGATTATTAATAAAGTAAATGCCTTTGAACAAAACATAGATTTTTTCGAACCTGAAAACTGTCGTTCAAATTCCTTTAGATTCTCGGCGTCCCGATTTAAAGATGAAATGGACAGCTTTATTAATAGCAAGTGGTTGATTTTTCAGGAAGCTAAAAAAATTACTTATTAAATGCTTAAGGCTTAATGGATGTTTATGTTTAAACAATACCCTGCTATGATTATGGTGAGATTTTTATGAAAACTTTCTCGCATCGTGCACGTGCTAATGCTAATGCATCATTAATATCTATGGTCCAAAGATTTTCAGATATTTCTATTGTTTTTCTTGGCATATATTTAGTTTGTTTTTTTAGCGGGGTTAACTTTGGATATAAAAATATTGTAATTGCTTTATCTGTTATAGTGATTTTTCAAATGATAGGTGGTATAACCGATTTCTATCGTTCCTGGCGTGGTGTTAAAATATCTACTGAATTAATTCTTATACTAAAAAATTGGTCTCTTAGTTTTTTATTAACATTAGGAATCGTATCACTTACACCATCTTTTGATATTGCCTATCATGTGTTAGTTATTTGGTTTATATTTGTAACTGTTGGGTTTATATTGTGTCGCACTGGTATTCGTTTATGTGCGGGTTTTTTAAGGAAATTAGGTTATAATAATCGTATTGTTGCTGTTGTTGGGGCAACACCAGTCGGCATCAACTTACTTAAAGGGTTTATGGAAGAACCTTGGTTAGGTTTTGTTGTTAAGGGTATATATGATGATGATACTACCATAGATTTAGAAGGTGTCCCTTATGGTGGAAACTTTGAAGCTTTAATTAAAGAAGCAAAAGAAGGAAAAATTGACCGGATTTATATTGCTTTAAATATGAAGGATGAAGTTATTATTAAAAATGTTATTGCTCAGTTAACAAATACAACATGTTCTGTTTTGTTAATTCCTGATCTCTTTACATTTAATATTCTTCAGTCACGTACTGAAGAGATTAACGGAGTGCCAGTTGTTCCTCTTTTTGATACACCCTTGAATGGCATTAACATGGTTTTCAAACGGTTGGAAGATATAATAGTTTCATCGATCATTCTGTTTGTTATTTCACCAATCCTGATTGTTATTGCGTGCGCTGTTAAATTTACGTCACCAGGGCCAATTATATTTAGACAGATACGGTATGGCATGGATGGCAAGCCGATTAAGGTTTGGAAGTTCAGAAGTATGTCTGTTATGGAAAATGACAATAATGTTATACAAGCAACAAAAAATGATGTTAGGGTTACAAAAATTGGTAGATTTTTAAGAAGTACCTCCTTGGATGAGTTACCTCAGTTCTTTAATGTTCTTTTTGGCCAAATGTCAGTGGTTGGGCCAAGACCTCATGCCGTTGCTCATAATGAACAGTATAGATCTTTAATTCAAGGGTATATGCTTAGGCATAAAGTTAAACCCGGTATTACTGGACTTGCTCAAATTAACGGATGGAGAGGAGAAACGGACACTCTTGAAAAAATGGAAAAAAGAATTGAATACGATCTATTATATATCCGTGGGTGGAGTATCTGGTTGGATTTAAAAATCATTTTTTTAACTGTTTTTAAAGGGTTTGTTAATAAATCGGCATATTGATTCTTCTCTGATTATGAAACTTGTTACTTCTTTTTTTTTGCTTAATTTAAAAAACATGTAATATGTTCAAGGTTCTTAGATTTGTTAGTGTGATTAATATTTAATGCTGCGATGTTTTGTACTTTTGTACAGAGTGTACATGTTTTTTATATTTTATTACGTTTCTATTAATATTTTTTTGTATCTTGCTTGTTTAAGCGGAATAAACACATTTCAACTTCCACATTTTGAATGTCCTTTCTCTATTCTAATTGTCATCTTTGCGCTAACATAGTGATCACATAAGCTGCGAGTTTGTCGCAGTGACCACACCTGACAGGAGTATGTAATGTCCAAGCAACAGATCGGGGTTGTCGGTATGGCAGTGATGGGGCGTAACCTTGCGCTAAACATCGAAAGCCGTGGTTATACCGTCTCCGTTTTCAACCGCTCCCGTGAAAAGACCGAAGAAGTGATTGCCGAAAACTCAGGCAAGAAACTGGTCCCCTACTACACAGTACAAGAGTTTGTTGAATCCCTAGAAACACCACGTCGTATCCTGTTGATGGTGAAGGCAGGGGCTGGCACCGACAGCGCCATTGATTCTCTAAAGCCTTACCTCGATAAAGGCGACATCATCATTGACGGTGGTAATACCTTCTTCCAGGACACCATTCGTCGTAACCGCGAACTGTCCGCCGATGGTTTTAACTTCATAGGTACTGGTGTATCCGGTGGAGAAGAGGGGGCTCTGAAAGGTCCTTCTATTATGCCTGGTGGCCAGAAAGAAGCGTATGAACTGGTTGCTCCGATACTGAAGCAGATTGCTGCAGTTGCTGAAGACGGTGAGCCGTGTGTCACCTATATCGGTGCTGATGGCGCTGGCCATTATGTGAAGATGGTTCATAACGGCATCGAGTATGGCGACATGCAGTTGATTGCCGAAGCCTATGCTCTGTTGAAAGGCGGTCTGGCACTGTCCAACGAAGAGCTGGCACAAACCTTCACCGAATGGAACGAAGGTGAACTGAGTAGCTACCTGATCGACATTACCAAAGATATCTTCACTAAGAAGGATGAAGAGGGTAAATACCTCGTCGATGTCATCCTTGATGAAGCGGCAAACAAAGGTACCGGTAAGTGGACCAGCCAGAGCTCACTGGATCTTGGCGAACCTCTGTCTCTGATCACTGAGTCCGTGTTTGCTCGTTATATCTCTTCTCTTAAAGACCAGCGTGTGGCGGCATCGAAAGTTCTGAGCGGCCCGCAGGCTCAGCCGGCAGTTGATAAAGCTGAATTTATCGAAAAAGTGCGTCGCGCGCTGTACCTCGGTAAAATCGTTTCCTATGCTCAGGGCTTCTCGCAACTGCGTGCTGCTTCTGATGAATATCACTGGGATCTTAACTACGGTGAGATCGCTAAGATTTTTCGTGCAGGTTGTATCATTCGTGCTCAGTTCCTGCAGAAGATCACCGATGCTTATGCGCAAAATGGCGGCATTGCTAATCTGCTGTTGGCTCCATACTTCAAACAGATTGCGGATGACTATCAGCAGGCGCTGCGTGATGTGGTAGCCTATGCCGTGCAGAATGGTATTCCGGTACCGACGTTCTCTGCAGCAATTGCCTACTACGACAGCTACCGTTCTGCGGTTCTGCCCGCTAACTTGATTCAGGCTCAGCGTGATTACTTTGGTGCGCACACCTATAAGCGAACCGATAAAGAAGGTGTATTCCATACAGAGTGGCTGGAATAATCTTTATTTGTCGCAGTCAGGCCATTAGGCCTGACTGTTTTTATCTTTATATTTAATTTTATAAACTGACCAAATACATTTCCTTTCTGAAAGTATTTATAATATCTAATTTTAAGGCTTTTAAGGCTTTTAAGGCTTTTAAGGCTTTTAAGGCTTTTAAGGCTTTTAAGGCTTTTAAGAATTTACCATGTTTATTATCTTGTGCCTCTATATTAGTTTGCTTCTGGCCTCAGTAATTTACTGGGTGTTAAATAACAGGGTTTTAATTAAAGGAAATTGATATGTTACTTCCTGTGATAATGGCTGGCGGTACCGGCAGTCGTCTCTGGCCGATGTCTCGCGAGCTTTACCCGAAACAGTTCCTCCGGCTGTACGGGCAGAACTCCATGCTGCAGGAAACCATCACCCGACTCTCGGGCCTTGAAATCCATCAACCGATGGTCATCTGTAACGAAGAACACCGTTTCCTGGTGGCCGAACAGCTGCGCCAGCTCAATAAACTGTCGAATAACATCATTCTCGAGCCGGTCGGGCGCAACACCGCCCCGGCCATTGCCTTGGCGGCCCTCCAGGCCACTCGCCACGGGGACGACCCGCTGATGCTGGTCCTTGCCGCAGATCATATCATCAATAACAAACCAGTCTTCCACGATGCGATCCGCGTCGCCGAGCAGTATGCCGATGAAGGGCATCTGGTAACCTTCGGGATTGTGCCGAATACCCCGGAAACCGGCTACGGCTACATCCAGCGCGGCGTTGCGCTTACTGACAGCGCCTATACCCCTTACCAGGTGGCCCGCTTCGTTGAGAAGCCGGACCGGGAGCACGCCGAGGCCTACCTCGCCTCCGGGGAGTACTACTGGAACAGTGGTATGTTTATGTTCCGCGCCAAAAAATATCTCTCCGAGCTGGCCAAGTTCCGCCCGGATATTCTTGAGGCCTGCCAGGCCGCGGTCAGCGCCGCGGATAACGGCAGCGATTTTATCAGCATTCCGCATGACATTTTCTGCGAGTGCCCGGACGAGTCCGTCGACTACGCGGTGATGGAAAAAACCGCCGATGCAGTGGTGGTCGGTCTCGATGCCGACTGGAGCGACGTCGGTTCCTGGTCCGCCCTATGGGAGGTCAGCTCGAAAGATGAGCAGGGCAACGTGCTCAGCGGCGATGCGTGGGTGCATAACAGCGAAAACTGTTACATCAACAGCGACGAGAAGCTGGTGGCGGCGATTGGCGTGGAGAACCTGGTGATTGTCAGCACCAAGGACGCGGTGCTGGTAATGAACCGCGAGCGCGCCCAGGACGTCAAGAAGGCGGTCGAATTCCTCAAACAGAACCAGCGCAGCGAGTACAAGCGCCACCGTGAGATTTACCGTCCCTGGGGCCGCTGCGACGTGGTGGTGCAGACCCCGCGCTTTAACGTCAACCGCATCACGGTTAAACCGGGCGGCGCCTTCTCCATGCAGATGCACCACCACCGCGCGGAGCACTGGGTTATTCTCGCTGGTACCGGCCAGGTGACGGTCAACGGCAAGCAGTTCCTGCTGACGGAGAACCAGTCCACCTTTATTCCTATAGGGGCCGAGCACAGCCTGGAAAACCCGGGCCGTATTCCGCTGGAAGTGCTGGAGATCCAGTCGGGGTCATACCTCGGCGAAGACGATATTATCCGTATTAAAGACCAGTATGGTCGTTGCTAATTTTTCGGGACAAGACGCAGAATGACACAGTTAACATGCTTTAAGGCTTATGACATCCGTGGTGAACTGGGCGACGAGCTGAACGAGGACATCGCCTACCGTATCGGGCGCGCCTATGGCGAATTTCTGAAACCCGAGAAGATTGTGGTGGGGGGCGATGTGCGCCTCACCAGCGAGTCGCTGAAGCTGGCGCTGGCCCGGGGGCTGATGGACGCCGGCACCGACGTACTTGATATCGGTCTGAGCGGCACCGAAGAGATTTACTTTGCCACCTTCCACCTCGGGGTGGACGGCGGGATCGAGGTGACGGCGAGCCACAACCCAATGAACTACAACGGCATGAAGCTAGTGCGCGAGAACGCGAAGCCCATCAGCGGCGACACCGGGCTGCGCGATATCCAGCGCCTGGCGGAGGAGAACCAGTTCCCGCCGGTGGACCCGGCGAGCCGCGGCACCCTGCGTCAGATTTCTGTGCTGAAGGAGTACGTCGACCACCTTATGGGCTACGTGGACCTGGCGAACTTCAACCGTTCGCTAAAGCTGGTGGTGAACTCCGGCAACGGGGCTGCGGGGCATGTGATTGATGAGGTGGAGAAACGCTTCGCGGTGGCCGGGGCGCCGGTGACCTTTATCAAGGTGCATCACAAGCCGGATGGGCATTTCCCAAACGGTATTCCGAACCCGCTGCTTCCGGAGTGCCGCCAGGACACCGCCGATGCGGTGCGCGAGCATCAGGCGGACATGGGGATTGCCTTTGACGGCGACTTCGACCGCTGCTTCCTGTTCGATGACGAGGCATCGTTTATCGAGGGGTACTACATTGTCGGCCTGCTGGCGGAAGCGTTCCTGCAGAAGCAGCCCGGGGCGAAAATCATTCACGACCCGCGCCTGACGTGGAACACAGTGGACATCGTAACCCGTAGTGGTGGCCAGCCGGTGATGTCGAAGACGGGGCATGCGTTTATCAAGGAGCGGATGCGCCAGGAAGACGCCATCTACGGCGGGGAGATGAGTGCGCACCATTACTTCCGAGACTTTGCGTACTGCGACAGCGGGATGATCCCGTGGCTGCTGGTGGCGGAGCTGCTGTGCCTGAAAAACAGCTCGCTGAAGTCGCTGGTGGCGGACCGCCAGGCGGCGTTCCCTGCCTCGGGGGAGATTAACCGCAAACTGGGTAATGCGGCGGAAGCGATCGCTCGTATCCGGGCGCAGTATGAGCAGGCGGCCACACACATCGACACAACGGATGGTATCAGTATTGAGTACCCTGAGTGGCGCTTTAACCTGCGCACATCCAACACGGAGCCAGTGGTGCGTCTGAACGTTGAGTCCAGAGCGGATAGTAGTCTGATGGAGAGTAAAACAAAAGAAATACTCAATCTCCTTTCATAAAGTAATCAAACAATTAATGAAAATAATTTGGCGTCATTTAAAGATACTGTATATCTTTTGAAATCAAAAGATTCATTAATTTCTCTCTCTTTAATTAAAGGGGCATTTAAAAATGCTATGCCCTTTTATCAACGAAACTATTTCGGACAAGATTATCATGAAGATTCTTGTAACAGGTGGCGCAGGTTTTATTGGCTCTGCCGTGGTTCGCCATATCATTGAAAATACCTTGGATGAAGTCCACGTGGTGGACTGTCTGACCTATGCCGGCAACCTCGAATCCTTGGCTACGGTGGCCGGGAGCGAACGCTACTCATTTTCCCAGACTGATATCACCGATGCCGCTGCCGTGTCTGCGCAGTTCAGCGAATTCCGTCCGGATATCGTGATGCACCTTGCTGCGGAAAGTCACGTGGATCGCTCCATTGACGGACCTGCGGCTTTTATCCTGACCAACGTGATCGGCACTTTTACTTTGCTAGAGGAGGCCCGCCACTATTGGTCCACCCTCGGCGAGCAGCAGAAACAGTCCTTCCGCTTCCACCATATTTCCACCGATGAAGTTTATGGTGATCTGCATGGCACCAATGACCTGTTCACCGAAGAAACCCCATACGCGCCGAGCAGCCCGTACTCTGCCTCCAAAGCCGGCAGCGACCATCTGGTTCGTGCCTGGAACCGCACCTACGGCCTGCCGGTTGTGGTGACCAACTGCTCTAACAACTATGGCCCTTATCACTTCCCGGAAAAACTGATCCCGCTCACTATCCTCAATGCCCTGGCGGGTAAACCACTGCCGGTATATGGCAACGGTGAACAGGTCCGTGACTGGCTATATGTCGAAGACCATGCTCGTGCTCTGTATAAAGTAGCGACAGAAGGCAAAAGTGGCGAGACCTATAATATCGGCGGCCATAACGAGCGTAAAAATATCGACGTGGTGCGCACCATCTGCGCCATTCTCGATAAGGTGGTGGCCCAGAAGCCAGGTAACATCAGCCACTTTGCAGACCTGATCACCTTTGTGACCGACCGTCCGGGGCATGACCTGCGCTACGCTATTGACGCCACGAAAATTCAGAGCGATCTCGGCTGGGTACCACAGGAGACGTTCGAGAGCGGCATTGAGAAAACCGTGCACTGGTACCTGAATAACCAGTCCTGGTGGCTGCGTGTGCTAGACGGCTCCTATGCTGGCGAGCGTCTGGGCCTGAATAACTGATATCTGTCTGATAAAGGAAAAGATGTATGAAAGGTATTGTTCTGGCCGGCGGCTCCGGCACGCGTTTATATCCGATCACCCTGGGCGTTTCCAAGCAACTGCTGCCGATCTATGACAAGCCGATGATTTTCTACCCAGTATCAGTCCTGATGCTTGCAGGCATTCGCGACATCCTGATCATCTCCACGCCGGACGACATGCCTTCTTTCCAGCGCCTACTGGGTGACGGATCGCAGTTTGGTGTGAACTTCAGCTACGCCATTCAGCCGTCCCCGGACGGCCTGGCGCAGGCCTTTATCATTGGCGAGAAGTTTATCGGCAACGATGCCTGCGCTTTGGTACTGGGAGATAATATCTACTTTGGGCAGAGCTTCGGCAAAAAGCTGGAAGTCGCGGCGGAAAAGACCTCCGGTGCCACCGTGTTTGGTTACCAGGTGCTGGATCCGGAACGCTTCGGTGTGGTGGAGTTCGACGAGAACTTCAAGGCGCTGTCAATCGAAGAGAAGCCACTGAAGCCGAAATCAGACTGGGCAGTGACCGGTCTCTACTTCTACGACAACAACGTGGTGGAGATGGCGAAAGACGTGAAGCCTTCGGCGCGTGGAGAGCTAGAGATCACCACTCTGAACCAGATGTATCTGGATCGCGGTGATCTGCAGGTCGAGCTGCTGGGACGCGGTTTTGCCTGGCTGGATACGGGCACCCACGACAGCCTGATCGAAGCTTCACAGTTTATTCATACTATTGAGAAGCGCCAAGGGATGAAGGTCGCCTGTCTGGAAGAGATTGGTTACCGTAATCAATGGCTGTCGGCGGAAGGGGTGGCAGCTCAGGCCGAACGCCTGAAGAAAACTGAATATGGTGCCTACCTTAAACGTCTGCTCAGTGAAGACTGAACCTAGCTGGCCATTAAAGGAAGATAACAAGATGAAGATTTTACTGATTGGCAAGAATGGCCAGGTGGGTTGGGAGCTACAGCGCTCGCTTTCCACGCTCGGCGACGTGGTTGCGGTGGACTACTTTGATAAGGAGCTGTGTGGCGACCTGACTAATCTGGAAGGTATTGCGCAGACCGTACGTATTGTCCGCCCGGATGTGGTGGTGAATGCTGCCGCACACACGGCGGTGGACAAGGCAGAAAGTGAGCGGGAGCTCTCCGACCTGCTGAACGTCAAAGGGGTGGCGCTGCTGGCAGCGGAGTCGGCGAAGCTGGGGGCCCTGATGGTGCATTATTCCACGGACTATGTCTTCGACGGAGCCGGCAGCCATTACCGCCGGGAAGATGAAGCGACCTGTCCGCTCAATGTCTATGGCGAAACCAAGCGAGCGGGTGAGCTGGCCCTGGAGCAGGGTAATCCGCATCACCTGATTTTCCGTACCAGCTGGGTGTATGCCACTCGCGGCGCCAATTTTGCCAAAACGATGCTCCGCCTGGCGGGCGAGAAAGAGACCCTCTCTATCATCGACGACCAGCACGGAGCGCCAACTGGAGCAGAGCTACTTGCGGACTGCACGGCAACGGCGATTCGCGAAACGCTGCGTAATTCGGCACTAGCAGGCACTTATCACCTCGTAGCCTGTGGGGAAACCAGCTGGTACGACTACGCCCGATATGTGTTCGAGGTGGCAAGAGCACATGGTGTGGAGCTGGCGGCTCAGGAAGTGAAAGGCATCCCGACCACTGCCTACCCGACGTCTGCCAAGCGCCCGCTGAACTCGCGGCTGTCGAATGAAAAGTTCCAGCAGGCATTTGGTGTGACTCTCCCGGACTGGCGTCAGGGCGTGGCACGCGTGGTAACAGAAGTCCTGGGCAAGTAAATGGGTAGCAAAAGATGAACATTATTAAAACAGATATTCCTGATGTGCTTATTTTTGAACCGCGCGTGTTTGGTGATGCGCGGGGCTGCTTCTTTGAGAGCTTCAGTAGTAAGGTGTTTAATGAAGCTATAGGTCGCAATGTGGATTTCGTCCAGGACAACCATTCCCAGTCTCAGAAAGGCGTACTACGCGGGCTGCACTACCAGCTGGATCCGCACGCACAGGGTAAACTGGTACGCTGCGTTGAAGGTGAGGTGTTTGATGTGGCGGTGGATATCCGTCGTTCATCTTCAACCTTTGGCAAATGGGTAGGGGCGGTCCTCAGCGCAGAGAATAAACGTCAGTTGTGGATCCCGGAAGGATTCGCCCACGGATTTATGGCACTGAGCGACACGGTGCAGTTTGTCTACAAGGCGACGAATTACTACGCATCGCAGTCTGAACGGAGCATTATCTGGAACGATCCGGATATTGGGATTGACTGGCCGGCCCTGAGCGGCTGCGCGCTGTCGCTGTCGGAGAAAGATCTGCAGGCACATAATCTGGCCACCGCGCAAGTGTATAAATAATTTTGTTGTCGTTCCAAAACATGGCGGTTTCTTGGTGGAACTTGTCATGCTTATTTGTTTGATGGGCGGGAGCAACAGGCTGACTTGACTTACCTTCTTTCTCCGCGTAAAACCGCCAACAGCATTATTTAAATTCGTGGCTATCCGCCATGCCCCAGTTAACTGATTAAAGTGTGATCGAATGAAAATTACTATTTCCGGTACCGGTTATGTCGGTTTATCGAACGGCATCCTGATTGCGCAAAACCACGAAGTGGTGGCGCTTGATATCATTCAGTCCAAAGTAGATATGCTTAACCAGAAGATTTCTCCGATTGTCGATAAGGAGATCCAGGAATATCTGGCCGAAAAGCCGTTGAATTTTCGTGCCACAACTGACAAGCAGGACGCTTATCGCAATGCTGACTATGTCATTATTGCTACGCCGACTGACTATGATCCAAAAACGAACTATTTCAATACTTCTACTGTTGAGGCCGTCATTCGTGATGTTGCAGAGATTAACCCTGGTGCCGTAATGATTGTGAAATCGACCGTTCCTGTTGGTTTTATCCGTGATATCAAAGAACGTTTCGGTATTGATAACGTTATTTTCTCTCCAGAGTTTCTGCGCGAAGGTCGTGCGCTGTATGACAACTTGCATCCCTCCCGCATCGTTATTGGTGAGCGTTCCGAGCGTGCAGAGCGTTTTGCCAATCTGCTGAAGGAAGGGGCGATTAAGCAAGATATTCCGACTCTGTTCACTGATTCGACTGAAGCCGAAGCGATTAAACTGTTTGCCAATACCTACCTTGCACTTCGCGTTGCCTATTTTAATGAACTGGACAGCTATGCTGAGAGCCAAGGTCTTAACAGTCAGCAAATAATTGAAGGAGTGTGCCTGGATCCTCGCATTGGGAACCACTATAACAATCCGTCGTTTGGCTATGGCGGCTACTGCTTGCCAAAAGATACTAAGCAGTTGCTGGCAAACTACGAGTCGGTACCGAACAACATCATTGGCGCTATTGTTGATGCTAACCGCACCCGTAAAGATTTTATTGCCGATTCTATTCTTGCCCGTAAGCCGAAGGTGGTTGGGGTTTATCGTCTGATAATGAAGAGTGGTTCAGACAACTTCCGTGCGTCCTCTATCCAGGGCATTATGAAGCGTATTAAAGCCAAAGGTATTCCTGTTATTATTTACGAACCCGTCATGCAGGAGGGGGAGTTCTTTAACTCTCGTGTGGTGCGTGATCTTGAAGCTTTTAAACAGGAAGCTGACGTTATTGTTTCTAACCGCATGGCGGAAGATCTTGCTGATGTCGCTGATAAGGTTTATACCCGCGATTTGTTCGGTAACGATTAAACATAATCACCGGTAGATTATCCTACCGGTGATGTCATTTATTTGTTGTTAATGCTTTTTCTCTTTCTTAACTCTTAGAAATGGCGAGTTGAAAAAGAATTGCATATTCATTTTTTTTGTTAAATAATAAAATAGAATTGGGAATATGATGCCAATTAAAGTACCAAAGAAAATATGTGTATACCAATTATTGATATGAAGGATTTTACTTATTATTATTCTGGCCCCACTTCCTGCCAGGATGTGTGTTAAATATATTACCATACTGAGTTCGCCTATTTTACGGAGCCAGAAAATGTTTTTTTGTTTTAGCTCTATAGATAGGTTGGTTATTAGTAGTATAGCCGTAATGGCAAGCCAGAATGTGAATATGCCCGTCTGAGTGTAGTTCATATTGTAATAGAAGTGAAAAAGATACTGTGAGCAAATGAATAATAAAGTAAGTATAATTAAGCTGAGTTTTGAAAATATTTTTTCTATATGTTTATAGTAAGTGTTAAAAATACAACCAATAAAGAAGAAAACAATGTTGTTAGTTATATAATCAATATGAAGTTGAGTTCCTATTTTAGCACTGAAAATATATGCGACGCAGGAAGCTAGAATAACTAGCGGTAATGCTTTTATGAAATATCTATGATGATAAATGATACATGCTAGAATAAATATCATAAATAAAGCATATAAAAACCAAAACTGAGCTCTTGGTTGGAATGGGAAGCTGAGTACCTCTATCATATTGGTTTTGGCATTAGTATATTTAGATAAGATAACTTCAGTAGTGCCTTGTAGAAGTGACCATATAATATAGGGGTAAATAATTGTGTTTAATTTATTTAATGTAAAGTCAAGCTTGGTGCTTTTTTGAATTGAACTTATAAAAAACAATCCCGACAAGAAAAAAATAATGGCATATGAAAAGAATAAATGATGCTATCAAGTTTCACAAAGAAGGTATTTGAGATACTTATTCCTGAACTATGCAAACCTCTGTTCACATGTCCAAATACAACTAATATTATCCCGATTGCCTTTGCGTAATCAACCCATATATATCGCATTTTGCCCATCCATTTGATTAAAAATGATGTCTATATTGTATTTGATGTATATTATTTCCATTTTTAATAAAAAGCAACTATTTTTGGTTTGGTTAGTTGTTACTATCCATTTATATTGTAGAGTGAGGATGGTATATTAAATTATATGGTTGTAGTCTTTTTAATACTAAATTTGTCGTTACGGTTGTTGTCTATTTGTATGTTCTCTGGGTTTATGTTGTTATTTGACCACTCGGATTACTTTTGACTTAAAATTGGTGTGGCGATAATCAGAAGCTGACTGATTTTTATAGTGATTTACACTATTATTTAAAATGTGGTTAGTGCTTGTATTTAATCTCTTGTAACTATATGTTATATGATGCTTTTTACAAGGCTCTTGGTTTTTTAACGCTCTGTTGTTTTTTTATTATCATATTTATTATGCCTTTTATGAAGAAAACAATTCTGCATCTGCCATGATAATTTTATTCCTCACGCCATTTTTAATTTTTATAAGATGTGTTAGGCCTAAATGTCAGTAAGTTATCATGTATATGTCAAATTTTTACTGCCATGATTATTCATGGATGAATTTAACTTTCCCATATGAAATCTTATCACCAAATAAATAGAAATTATCGGATTTATGGAGTATGCAATCTCACTTGTAGGTTATATCTGTATGCTTTCGGGCCGGGTGTAAAAAGATCGCGACATTACTTTTTTATCACTGATTTGAGCTTGTTTATAACTTTTTCCATGCTCAATAACAAGGTGTGGCTCATAACTATTTTGTTCCCATAAATAACCCCCTATCTGATCCTGAGTATTACGAATTATTAATTAATAGTGGCTATATATAAAATATACCCTTAAAAAATAAGTTATACGATAGTGTTTTTATACCTTTGTATTATAAAACTCATGACCAAACTGCTAAAATTGTGACTTAGTGCGCGTTCTAACACTCCACCCATTGCATCGTCCGAACAGGTCGGATATGTTGTATCTACCTTGTAAAGAGCTACCGTCACTGTGATGTAGATGCTGGAGATAAGCGCCGGAAGGTAAAACGAAGCCTGCAATGCAGGCTTTTTTTATTTCTGTGACAAGATTATTGCATATGTTCTTCAGCAATTTTTTAATTTCCGTTCTATAAAGAGTCCGTACCGAAATAAAACGATACCCCTTACTCTATCAAAATTTTTCTTCCCTGCCAGTTTACTGATACCCCAATTACCATTGACGTTTATTAAACGATAATTTCGTTCTTTTTCTATCCTTTAAATAAGAAATTAAAAAATAAACAGAAACAGAAACAGAGAGCAGTATGGCAGCAGTAACTAAGAATAATAGGTTTTCCATAAGATCTACCAGAGCGAAAGTAACGGAAATAAATGATTAGGTTGAAATTAAAGGACGGATGGAAACCATCTTTATCGTAATAATATAGCTTCTTTCCAGGAAAATTCCTATGCGGTAATTATGTTTTTTTAATGAATAATAAAAAACTACGCATATAAAAAGCTTAGCGTTAGCTTCTGATTTTTGGCAAAGACTATGCTTTTAGCTTGTTAGAGGCATTTTCAGACAGTTATAAAGGGGGAATGTAAGCACACCCACTTTAGTTCCACGCACTTTTTGAGAGTTCCGGTTTATCAGCCATCAGCCGGTACTCTTCCGGCGTCAGGTTATTCAGGGACTCATGAGGTCGCTCGCTGTTATATTCCATCAACCAGCGCTCAGTAATTTCCCGTGCTTCATTCAGTGTTCTGAACAGATAAAAATCCAGTATTTCTGTCCGGTACGTCCGGTTAAAACGCTCGATAAAGGCATTCTGCGTTGGCTTTCCCGGCTTAATAAATTCCAGCATCACGCCATGCTCCTCTGCCCACTGTGCCAGAGAGACCAGTTCTGGTCCGTTATCCATCCGCATCTTCAGTAGATAACCGCGGTTTGCCACTATCCTGTCCAGCACTCTGATCACCCGCTGCGCCGGGATATTCAGGTCGATTTCTATCGCCAGTGCTTCGCGGTTAAAGTCATCCACCACATTGAAGGTCCGGAAGCGTCTGCCACAGATCAGCGCATCATGCATAAAATCGATGGACCAGCTCTGGTTTAACGCCTCCGGCGTGGCCAGTGGTGCTGGGTTACGCACTGGCAGACGCTGCTTTCCCCTGCGACGAAAATTCAGTTTCAGCAGGCAGTAAATCCTGTGAACGCGTTTATGGTTCCAGGTGTGCTCCTGCCTGCGCAGAAGCTGGAACAGCTTCTTAAAACCGTATCGCGGATAGCGCTCCGCCAGCTCAGTCAGTGCCTGGATCACCCGTTCATTGTGCCGGGTATCGGGCTGGTAAAAATAAACCGTCCTGCTCAGCGATAACATCCTGCATGCCTGACGTACACTCATCGAAAACACCTCTTTCAGATAGCTGACGAGTTCACACTTTATCACTGGTTTTAAAGCTTTTTTTCGATGACGTCTTTTAGTGCGCGATTTTCCAGACTCAGGTCGGCAAACATCTGTTTGAGGCGGCGGTTTTCGTCCTCAAGATCTTTTATCTTTTTGATATCAGAGGCTTCCATCCCACCGTACTTTGCTTTCCAGTTGTAGTACGAGGCTTCAGAAATTCCTGCTTCGCGGCAGACATCCTTGACGGCACGTCCGGCTTCAACAGACTTCAGGACAGCGATGATCTGGTGCTCAGTGAATCGGGCTTTACGCATGGCGATCTCCTCAGGGGACATAATCAGTATGTCGGAAGATCTCTAAAAGTGAATGGTTCGTTTTGCCGGGATGCTTACAGAAATCTTGGGCCCTTTCATCAAGAGTTTAAGAGCTCGGAAGTGAAAAAAGTCATTAAAATTAGCCACAGAGAATAGCTGCTAAACGGAAGAGAGAGAACGATACCCGGAAGGGAGAACCGCAGCCACGCAGCTGCGGTTCAGAAACTGATTGCGCGATTATGCCTTGTAGTAGGCCTTATACCAGTCGACGAAATTCTTCACGCCTTCTTTGACGGTTGTCTGCGGTTTGAAGCCAACAAGATCGTACAGCGGTTTGGTGTCCGCGCTGGTTTCAAGTACGTCGCCCGGCTGGATAGGCATCATATTTTTTTCAGCGATCATTCCCAGCGCCTCTTCCAGGGCGGTGATGTAATCCATCAGTTCAACCGGAGAGCTGTTGCCGATATTGTACACGCGGTACGGAGCAGAGCTGTTTGCCGGCGAGCCATTCTCAACGGTCCACTCCGGGCTTGGCTGGGGGATCACATCCTGCACGCGCACAATAGCTTCCACAATATCGTCAACGTAGGTGAAATCACGTTTCATCTTGCCGTAGTTGTACACATCAATACTCTTACCTTCCAGCATGGCTTTAGTGAATTTGAACAACGCCATGTCAGGGCGACCCCACGGGCCGTATACGGTGAAGAATCGCAGCCCGGTAGTCGGTATCCCGTAAAGGTGGGAGTAGGTATGCGCCATCAGCTCATTCGCTTTCTTGGTGGCGGCATAAAGAGAAACCGGATGATCGACCGAGTCGTCGGTTGAGAACGGCATTTTACGATTCAAACCGTAGACGGAACTGGACGATGCGTACAGCAGGTGTTCGACCTTATGGTGTCGGCAACCTTCCAGAATGTTCAAATAGCCGATCAGGTTGGAGTCGGCATAGGCATGAGGGTTTTCCAGCGAGTAGCGAACGCCGGCCTGAGCGGCCAGGTGGATCACGCGGTTAAACTTCTCTTCTGCGAACAGTCGTGCAATGCCTTCCCGATCGGCAAGGTCGACTTTGTGAAAACTGAAAAGGGAGGATTGCAGTAAATCCAGACGCGCCTGCTTAAGATTGACGTCGTAGTAATCATTCATGTTGTCGATACCAACAACCTGATGACCCGCCTCAAGAAGGCGCTTGCAGGTGTGGAAACCGATAAATCCTGCGGCTCCAGTGACTAAAAACTTCATGTTCATCCTCCGGGTTTGTTGTTTCCCGCTATATATAATCGCCGATTTTACACCGGGTTGCCTTGGGGGTCATCTGCTTTCCCGTTTCCGGATCTTCATGAAGCAGTCAGAGAAGGGGAGTGCTTAAGAAGCGGCAGATCGCATCTGCGCTATATTCCCTATATTATTTTTTGCAAATAAAAATCATTATCATTTAAATGTAAGTTAGCATCATAATAATACCTATAGTTTCTTATACCAATAATTGATGTTCTGCCGATAAAGTACTCAATGCGAGATCGAGCGTGTCCTATGGACTATATTGTTACTGATTATATGTTTTCCGAGTATTTCGCCGCTGAATGCTCGTTATTTCTATGTTAATTGAACGGTTTTTATTTTTTTTAGTTACATATCAGTTGGTTATGGTTTTTCTTTGAAATTGTGTAAATAATGTATCCTTGTTGTTTGCTTTTTACATGAATTGATCCGCCATGCTTTTTGATTTTTATTCTTAGTTACCAGCGTTATAATGCGCGGATAATCTATGCATCACAGCATTGTTGTTTTGCAGGGTAATGCTTCCTCAGAACATTTGGTGACCTGTGTTACAAACCCTGAAATGGATATTCTTTCTCGGGGGGGCAGAATATGAGGAATGGGGTGGATCGTTGCGCCAGTTTAGCTACCCTTGATGCTTTAGCGACGCATACAGCAGCTTTACTGACGCGTTGAGCCAGTGTTCAGCGAACGTACCTTTGATGTCGGTGATCCCGGGTTCTTGCTAAATGAGAAAGTCCTGATGGATAGCCGGTAGCAAAAGGGAGAAAGTGGCGCCTGCGCAGCTGCCGCCTGATGCGCGACTTACGGCCTGAAAACAGAGATATGGCTACCGAGGTATATCTCTGTTTTTGGTTATTCATCGCGGGTCTCTCTGGGCTGTTTGCCTGTGGCGGTAAGACTCAGCGGAAAGGTCAGTTCCTGGGAAATGGCAATTGTTTGCTGTTACCTGCTGTCCGAGAGTCCCGAAATGATGATGACAGTGTACAGAAGCGTTACGCGTTTTGGTTGCGATAGCCAATGGCGGTAGCGTGCCTGAAATTTATGATACATGCTTAATTAGCATATAACTATTTGAAAAACGAGATAAAGTATGAAGATCCTTGTTACGGGTGGCGCGGGTTTTATCGGTTCCGCCGTTGTTCGTCATATTATTGAAAATACCCAGGATAACGTTCGCGTCGTGGACTGCCTGACGTACGCAGGTAATCTCGAGTCTCTGGCACCCGTAGTCCAAAACGAACGCTATTCGTTTTCATGCACGGATATCACCGACGCACAGGGGATCGCCGGGCAGTTCAGTGAGTTTCAGCCGGATATCGTGATGCATCTGGCGGCTGAAAGCCATGTTGACCGCTCTATCGACGGCCCGGCCGCCTTTATCCAGACGAACCTGATCGGCACCTTCACGCTGCTTGAAGCGGCACGTCACTACTATCAGTCGCTGAACGATGCGCAGAAACAAGGCTTCCGCTTCCATCACATCTCCACTGATGAAGTCTACGGCGACCTCGATGGCACCGATGACCTGTTCACTGAAGAAACGCCGTATGCGCCAAGCAGCCCGTACTCGGCCTCCAAAGCCGGCAGCGATCATTTAGTCCGCGCCTGGAACCGCACCTACGGTCTGCCGGTGGTGGTGACTAACTGCTCGAATAACTATGGCCCGTATCACTTCCCGGAAAAACTGATCCCGCTGACCATTCTCAACGCGCTGGCGGGCAAACCGCTGCCGGTTTACGGCAACGGCGAACAGATCCGCGACTGGCTGTACGTCGAAGACCACGCGAGGGCGCTGTATAAAGTGGCCACCGAAGGCCATAGCGGCGAAACCTACAACATCGGCGGTCATAACGAACGTAAAAATATCGACGTGGTGAGAACCATCTGCGCCATTCTCGATAAAGTGGTGGAGCAGAAGCCGGGCAACATCAGCCACTTTGCCGACCTGATCACCTTTGTTAAAGACCGTCCGGGCCATGATCTCCGTTACGCCATTGATGCGGCTAAAATTCAGCGCGACCTCGGCTGGGTGCCGGAAGAAACGTTCGAAAGCGGGATTGAGAAAACGGTGCACTGGTACCTGAACAATCAGACCTGGTGGCAGCGCGTGCTGGACGGCTCCTATGCCGGTGAACGTCTTGGTCTGAATAACTAATTAAGGTGGATTGCAGGATGAAAGGTATTGTTCTCGCTGGCGGCTCCGGCACCCGTTTGTATCCGATTACCCAGGGCGTATCTAAACAGCTGCTGCCGATTTACGACAAACCGATGATTTACTATCCGGTCTCGGTGCTGATGCTGGCCGGTATCAGGGACATCCTGATTATCACCACGCCGGAAGATATGCCGGCCTTTCAGCGTCTTCTGGGGGATGGTTCGCAGTTTGGGGTGAATTTCAGCTACGCCATTCAGCCATCGCCGGACGGCCTGGCGCAGGCCTTTATCATTGGTGAAGAGTTCATCGGGAATGATGCCTGTGCGCTGGTGCTGGGCGACAATATCTACTTCGGGCAAAGCTTCGGTAAAAAACTGGATGCGGCGGCCAGCAAAACGTCGGGCGCCACCGTTTTTGGCTATCAGGTGCTCGATCCGGAGCGTTTTGGCGTGGTGGAGTTTGATGAAAACTTCAGGGCGCTGTCGATCGAAGAGAAGCCGCTGAAGCCAAAATCAGACTGGGCGGTGACCGGTTTGTACTTCTATGACAATGACGTGGTAGAGATGGCGAAAACGGTAAAGCCTTCCGCACGCGGTGAGCTGGAAATCACCACCCTGAACCAGATGTATCTGGAGCGTGGAGATCTGCAGGTTGAACTGCTGGGCCGCGGTTTTGCCTGGCTGGACACCGGTACCCACGACAGCCTGATTGAGGCCTCGCAGTTCATTCATACCATTGAGAAGCGTCAGGGGATGAAAGTGGCCTGTCTGGAAGAGATCGCCTTCCGTAACAAATGGTTGTCTGCCGAAGGGGTTGCGGCGCAGGCCGAGCGGCTGAAGAAAACGGAATACGGCGCGTATCTGAAACGCCTGCTCAACGAGCGTTAATCGCCTGCCGATAAAATACAGGGTATTCGTTTATGAAGATTTTACTTATTGGCAAAAATGGCCAGGTGGGCTGGGAGCTGCAGCGTTCGCTTTCGACGCTGGGTGAAGTGGTTGCCGTGGACTATTTTGATAAAGAGTTGTGCGGTGATTTGACCAACCTTGCGGGTATTGCACAAACTGTCCGTCAGGTAAAACCGGATGTGGTTGTCAATGCCGCAGCGCACACGGCGGTGGATAAAGCAGAAAGCGAACGTGAACTGTCCGACCTGCTGAATGACCGGGGCGTGGCGGTGCTGGCAGAAGAGTCGGCGAAGCTGGGCGCCCTGATGGTGCACTACTCCACCGACTACGTCTTCGATGGAGAAGGCGAGCATTATCGTTCCGAGGACGAGGCCACCGGGCCGCTGAACGTTTATGGCGAAACCAAGCGCGCCGGGGAAATCGCACTGGAGCAGGGTAACCCGCGCCATCTGATTTTCCGTACCAGCTGGGTGTACGCGACGCGCGGGGCAAACTTTGCCAAAACCATGCTGCGCCTGGCGGGTGAAAAAGAGACGCTGTCGATCATTAACGACCAGCACGGCGCGCCAACCGGCGCCGAGCTTCTGGCCGACTGTACCGCCATTGCCATCCGTGAAGAGTTACGCAATAAAGCGGTTGCCGGAACCTACCATCTGGTGGCCAGCGGTGAAACCAGCTGGTGTGACTATGCGCGCTTTGTGTTTGATGTGGCTCGCGAAAACGGAGTTCAGCTGGCTATCAAAGAGGTTAACGGTATTCCGACGACGGCCTGGCCTACGCCGGCTAAACGCCCGCTGAACTCCCGCCTGTCGAATGAGAAATTCCAGCGCGTATTTGGCGTAACGCTCCCGGACTGGCGCCAGGGTGTTGAGCGCGTGGTTGTTGAAGTATCAGGTAAGTAAAGCAAGCGAGCATACAAAATGAATATTATTAAAACTGACATTCCTGAGGTCTTAATCTGCGAGCCGAGAGTCTTTGGCGACGCGCGCGGATTTTTCTTTGAAAGCTTCAGTAGTAAAGTATTTGATGAAGCGGTGGGTCGCAAGGTTGAGTTTGTACAGGATAACCACTCGCAGTCGCAGAAAGGCGTGCTGCGCGGGCTGCACTATCAGCTGGCGCCGCATGCACAGGGCAAGCTGGTGCGCTGCGTTGAAGGCGAAGTGTTCGATGTTGCCGTTGACATACGCCGTTCATCGCCGACGTTTGGTCAGTGGGTGGGCGTGGTGCTGAGCGCGGAAAACAAGCGTCAGCTGTGGATCCCGGAAGGCTTTGCGCACGGATTTATGGCGCTGAGCGAGAGAGTGCAGTTTGTCTATAAAGCGACCAATTACTACACGCCTCAGTCTGAACGCAGTATTCTCTGGAATGACCCAACGATAAACATTCAATGGCCAAACCAGGATGTATTGATTTCCGATAAAGATAAAGTCGGTGCATTGTTCCTTGATGCTGAGGTCTATGAATGAGTTTTGTCGTTAATCAAACCCGGGAGCTATTTAAGTCACTCATTTCTAATCGACGGTTAATTTACACATTAACTCGTCGTGAAGTGATTAGCCGGTACCGCGGTTCAGTATTAGGGTTGCTGTGGTCATTTTTCACACCTGTCCTTATGCTTGTGGTATACACATTTGTATTTAGTGTCGTATTCCAGGCAAAATGGAGTGAGGGGAGCACGTCGCGTACGGCATTTGCATTGGTTCTGTTTTCAGGGTTAATTATATTCAACTTGTTTTCTGAATGTATTAATCGGGCGCCGACTATAATACTTGCAAATGCGAATTATGTGAAAAAGGTAATATTTCCATTGGAGATATTATCTTGGGTGAATTTATTTGCAGCATTATTCCATTTTTCAATTAGTTGTCTGGTATGGCTTATCTTCTATATTGTAGAAGTAGGCATGCCTCATATCACCATCCTTTTGCTACCGGTTATCCTCCTGCCATTAGTTTTGATGATTATGGGGCTGAGCTGGTTTTTAGGTTCTTTAGGTGTATATTTACGTGATGTTAGCCAGATAGTTGGTATAGTCACAATGGTGCTAATGTTCTTATCGCCAATCTTTTTCCCGACATCTGCACTTCCCGAATCAGTAAGGCCACTGTTATTACTTAATCCACTGGCTCAATTTATTGAACAAGCCAGAGATGTAATGTATTGGGGGCGGGTTCCAGAAATTAGACCGTATTTAGTTGGGTTAATTGTTAATGCAGCGATTGCATGGGCTGGATTCCTTTGGTTCCAGAAAACACGGAAAGGGTTTGCAGATGTCATCTGATAATATTATTGAGATAACAGGTTTAAGTAAGTGTTATCAAATTTATGACTCACCAAAAGATCGTTTGATGCAGATGTTCTTTCGATCTCGTAAACAGCTTTACCGTGAATTTTGGGCTTTAAAAAATGTTAGTTTTTCCCTTAAAAAAGGCGAAACGGTTGGCATTATCGGCCGAAATGGCTCGGGCAAATCTACTTTGCTGCAAATGATTTGCGGAACACTAACACCCACAGATGGTACGGTGAAGGTTAATGGCCGTATTGCTGCATTGTTAGAGCTTGGTGCGGGGTTTAACCCTGAGTTTACTGGTCATGAAAATATTTTTATGGCTGCGTCTCTATATGGCTTGACAAATGAACAAATCAGACAAAGGTACGAGAAGATTCTGGCTTTTGCTGACATCGGCGATTATATCGATCAGCCAGTAAAAACCTATTCAAGTGGGATGTATGTCCGTCTGGCTTTCGCGGTTATCGCCCATGTTGATGCTGATATACTGGTTATTGATGAAGCCCTTGCTGTTGGTGATGCGGTTTTCACCCAGAAATGCATGCGATTCATCAGAAAGTTTAAAGAGAATGGCACTTTACTGTTTGTCAGTCATGATACCCAATCAGTAATAAATTTATGCGATAAAGCAATCTGGATCCATAAAGGTGAAATGATTGCTTCGGGCAAAGCTAAGACTATTACAGAAAAGTATCTACAGTATACCTTACAAGAGGTTTACGGTGATGAAACCAAACTTGATGATATTAAAAATAATAAACAAGATGATGTTTCTACTGAACAATCACAACTTGCCATTGCTGAAAATTCGACTGCTAATGATACTTTCGACTATAACTCTCAATACGGTATTGATAACAATCTATCAGATGCTAATGGTTGGAAAACCGGTGCAGGTGAAATTATCGATGTGTCATTCAGTGATGTGGCTACCGGGAGCACCCACCACCTGTACAAAGGTGGTGAAAAAGTCAAACTATGCATTACTGCGATTATAAATGAGCAATTCGACTCACCGATATTAGGTTTTCTGGTTAAAGATCGTTTGGGCCAGGTGTTATTCGGAGAGAACACATTGCCATTCACCAATAAAAATGCATTTTCTGTAGGTGCGGGTGAGAAAATGACCGCTGAATATGTGTTTACATTGCCGATGCTGCCCAATGGGGAATATTCGATGATGGTCTCATTGGCTAATGGTGATATAAACAGCCATGTTCAGCACCACTGGCTACATGATGCTTTGATAATCAATGTCTCTTCAAGTGATGTGCGTTGGGGACTGGTCGGTATTAAGTTTGATGATGTGAAACTGGAAAAAGAATGAAAAATTTAATTGAGCTCTATGATGAGCATAACGGAAAATCATCAGATAAGTGGGATATTTATCTCCATACTTACCACCAGTACCTTTTCAGTTCCAGAATGTCTGTCAAGAATTTTCTAGAAATTGGTGTACAAAATGGTGGCTCACTAGAAATATGGCGCAAGTATTTCCCAGTCGCCGAGAACATTATTGGTTGTGATATTAATCATGATTGTGAAAAATTAAAATATAATGACGATGCGATTAAGATTGTTATTGGGAACTCGTCAACTGAAGATGTAAAAAAACGGATTCAGTATATTGCACAATCATTTGATTTGATTATCGACGATGGTTCGCATGATTCATCCGACATTATTAAATCATTCTTGCTTTACTTCCCTCTGGTTAATGAAGAGGGAATTTATATTGTTGAAGATTTACATTGTAGCTACTGGGAAAGCTTTGAAGGGGGACTCTATGACCCATTTTCTTCAATGGCATTTCTTAAAAAATTAGCCGATGTGCAAAACCATGAGCATTGGGGGATTGAGTTAAGTGCTAACGAATTCTTACAACCTTTCTATGAACACTATGAATGTGAACATTTAGGCCCCATTGACTATAGCGAAATTCATTCAGTTACTTTTATAAACTCCCTATGCATCATTCAAAAGGGTAAAGCAAAGTCAAATCTTCTCGGTGTTCGACATATTGTTGGTGACGAAGAGATAGTTGTCCAAGGTAATAAGGCCCACAATGGTACTTATATGCCTGCAATGCTGCAGACTCATAATTTTTGGAGTTCATTACAGCTCCATCCAGAAATGGAATGGCAGAAATTAGTTGTTGCAGAACAGAATATGACTAAAGAGATTCTTGCTCAACAGAAAAGACTGAAAGAACTTCAAAGCCATATAGGTAAACAAGAACAGCATATTCAAGAAGTTAATACCGCGCTTGAAGAAAAAGAACATCTCATCCAACGCCTGAGTTTTGATAATCAGGCGTTGCGGGAATCGACCAGCTGGCGTATAACCAAACCAGTACGCTTAGCCATGCTTAACCTCCGCCGGGCCAAAAAAGCGGCCAAAACCATAACGCATGTGACGAAAACTCACGGTGTTGCTTATACCTACAAAAAAGGGATGGCGGTATTTAAGCGTGAAGGTATTTCTGGCGCAATACAGCGAATCAGGCATGTCGCGGCATTCCAGGGTATGCAAGCAGTACGCGTTCAGAAGGAATTACCTGCAATTAGTCTCGATGCCACTAAGATATTGAGCCTGCGAGTATTGATCATCGCGGAGCTATCAATACCTCAGTGTCGTAAGTATCGTGTGGACCAGAAAGTTGAATTATTTAAAAATCTCAATATACCTGTAACAGTGCTTAACTGGCATGACTGGCAGGCATGCATTGATGCGCTACAAAGCCATTCCTTAATTATTTTTTATCGCGTACCAGCATTTGATAGCGTTCATAGTATTTTCGATGAGTGCGATAGACTTAATCTCCCGACGTATTGGGAAGTCGATGACCTTATCTTTGATGCTGAAGTGATGAGGAATAGTCGTACCTTAAATGAGCTGGATAAAGATGTCTTCCAGGGTTTACTGGATGGTGCCCATTTATACAAATCGGCATTGTCACGTTGTAAATTTGCTATCGCATCAACGCCTCATCTTGCAGAAGAAATGGTCGCTGCCGGTGTAAAACATGCGTTTGTTGTTGAAAATGCGCTTGATCCAGAAACCGTGGTGACAGCTTCTTCGTTACCAGAAACACGAAAAAGTAGTGAAGACAATATCATCCGAATCGTCTATGGTTCTGGAACCAGCACGCATAACGTTGATTTCCTTGAAGCTTCTGACGCGATCCTGGCGATTCTTAAAAAGCATAAAAATGTTCATTTCCGCTTGATTGGAACTTTAGAGTTACCAAAAGAATACAATGTTGTGCAGGCGCAGATAGAAAGAATAGAATTTTGTCCGTATACGGATTACCTGAAAATTCTTAATGAATGTGATATCAGCATCGCACCGTTGGAAAACTATGTATTTAATGATTCAAAAAGTAATATTAAATATATTGAAGCCTCAATTTTAGGTGTTCCATGTATTTGTTCACCGCGACCTAATTTTTCAAATGTGATTAATCATGGCGAAAATGGGTTCTTGTGTGATAGCACGGAACAATGGGTTTCAGTGATTGAGGAATTAGTGGATTCTGCCGAGTTACGTCATGCTGTTGGTCTGCAGGGTAAGCAGACTGTACTGGCACGCTACTCCCAGGAATTTATCGCCAAAAATCAGGTTATGCCGCTGGTTGATGATTTTAATCATCCTGTGGAAACTGCTAAAAAGCAGATTTTATCCGTAAACTGTTATTACGGGCCACGTTCTTTTGGCGGCGCCACTGTTGTTGCTGAAGCACTAAATAAGCGCTTAAATACAACTGAACAGTTTGATATTCATGTGTTCACGGCGTTAAATCAAGATTATGGTCAGCTAAATAAACTGCGCCGCTATGAGTTTGATGGGCAAGACTGCTACGGTATGGTTATTCCAGACGTACTGCCATCGAAAAAGCAGATCGTGAACAATGACATCGATGCGGAATTTACACATGTTCTCGATCTGGTTAAGCCGGACTTAGTACATTTTCACTCGATTCAGGGACTCGGCGTTACTATGCTTGACATTTGTCATCAGCGTAATATCCCTATTGTTGTTACCGCCCATGATTACTGGTGGCTATATGAACATCAATTCATTCTGAGTTTTGATGAAAAACATAAGTTCAGAGGCTTGAGTAAAAAATTAGACAGCGGTCATCATCTTGATAATAACGATGACTATTATCAAATGAAGAAAAGAAGTTCATTGAAACTTGCCGATGTAATACTTTCTCCAAGTCTTTTCACCTCAGAGGTGTATAAAAGCGAAGGCTATGACAATGTTCGTCTGAATAAGAATGGCGTCGCTGCTCCTTCATCAGAACGAGTTCGTTATCCACATCAACCGTTGAAGTTTGGTTACGTGGGTGGAAACACGAATATTAAAGGTTTCCATCTGATCAGGAAGGTATTTTCTAGCATTCCGGCGAGTCAGGCATGCTTAGTCATAGTTGATAATACTCTCAATCTTGGTTTCCCATCGTTTAGTCAGGACGATCTTGATGGTATCAATTCTGTCGAGGTAGTGCCGGCATTTACTCAAGCTGAAATTGATGATTTTTATGCCGGTATTGATGTTTTACTTTATCCAACACAATCCAAGGAGAGTTTTGGTTTGACCGTTCGCGAGGCCCTTATCCGTGATGTATGGGTCATTACCAGTGATGCTGGTGGGGCGGCAGAGGATATCATTGTTGGCGAGAATGGGTTAGTGATTCCATTCAATAATGAAAGTAAAGATTTATCTAAGGCTGTGTCAGAAACGATTGAGTATTTTGCGAAGAGAGATTCTTCGAGCCCCCTTACTCTCCCTCATTCTCACATTCGAAATTTTGATGAGCAATATGAAGAGTTGTCTTCAATTTATTTGGATGTTTTAAAGTAAAGGGCCTTTGGCCCTTTTATGGATATTACTTGTGAGTAATGAAATTCTTGCAATTACGATAACATTTAATCCTGAAATTGAACGTTTAGAGACACAGATTCGACAATTAGATAGCAGCGGTGTTGATATTTTGATTGTTGATAATGGGTCAGACAATAGCGCTGAGATTTCAGCGCTATTACAGCAAGAAACAGCAACTGTGAACCTCCGTTTAATTGGTAGCAATGTTGGGATTGCGACTGCTCAGAACCATGGGATTGAGTATGCCAGGGCACAAGGCTACAGGTATGTTCTCTTGATGGATCAAGATAGTATACCTTCCGATAATATGGTCGATATACTTTATCAGGCACTTCGGCTGCACGATGATGCTGCTGCTGTTGGTCCTGTATTTATTGATAGCAATGGCGCCAAACACTCTCGCTTTATTCGCGTAGAGGGGCTTCGGGTGAATAAAAACCTTGAGGCCGATAGCTCCGGATGTGTCGATGTTGACCATTTAATTGCTTCCGGGTCATTAATACCAGTCGAAGTTTTTGAAAAAATTGGTGGCATGGATGACTCGCTGTTTATTGACTATGTTGATGTTGAGTGGTCACTACGTGCACGCCATCAGGGGTTACGCTGCTACGGCGTATTAAATGCTGGTATGACGCACTCATTAGGAGAGCGCCGGGTTGCAGTCTTCAATCGCAGTGTGGCTATCCATGCTCCTGTGCGTCATTACTATCAGGTGCGTAATGCAATATTGTTGTATAAAAGAAATTATATCCCGGTTAACTGGAAGTTTCTGGATGCCTATAAGTTAGTTGCTAAGTTAGCTGTTTTTATTCTCTCAGCTGAAAATAAAAGCTTGGAGATAAAAATGATTTCAAAGGGGTTTCTTGATGCTTTCAGGAATATCAGCGGGAAATATAAGTGATAACTGCAGTGGGTATAATGTTGTGGACAAAGAAGTATCTGTTAAAATCTCGATTGTTACTTATTATATCGATGGTGATATATTCTCGTTAGTAGATTCCTTTCTCATCGCAGCACAAAAAACACCCTATTTGAACTATAAATTTGCGATTATTGAAAACGGTTATAAAGAGAAAACAGAAATACATCGACAGGTTGAAAAGCAATATCCATTCTGTACTGTCACTATTACTGGTGAGAATTTAGGGTATGGTCGCGCTCATAATTTAACTATCGATTCAGACTTTGATTACCATCTGGTGTTAAATCCTGATATTGAGTTTGCACCTGATTCTTTACGTGTTGCATTCGAATTTATGGAGCAAAACACACATTGCGGATTGCTATCACCACAGTGTCATTGGAGAAATGGCGACCGTCAGTATCTGTGTAAAAGATATCCTGATGTATCTGTTCTGTTGATTCGCGCTTTTGCACCAAAATTTATTCAGGACATGTTCAGAAAGAAGCTAGAATATTATTGCATGAAGGATGAAATGCAGGCTGAAACCATTCTATGGAATCCGCCAATTGTCACTGGTTGTTTTATGCTTTTTAGAACTTCAGTGCTGACTGCTTTAGGGGGCTTTGATAAAGACTTCTTTTTATATTTTGAAGACACTGATTTAAGTCTAAGAGCCAGTAAAATGACGGATGTGGCCTATGTGCCTGAAGTTAGGATGCTGCATCATGGCGGAAATGTATCGAGAAAAGGAATTAAACACATTCTCTTCTTTACGTCATCAATGGTGAAGTTTTTCAGAAAGCATGGGTGGAAGATTTTATAATTTTATTTTCCATGTATATTGTTAACTTTTTATTAAAGGATGTTGGGGTTGCCCCAACATCCTTTTTTCTTATTTATGCCGACTGCGCAAATTTTCTATCACTGCCGTCAAATCCAGCTCCTGATCCTGCAGCAGCACCAGCAGATGATACATCAGATCCGACGCTTCGTTCTTCAGCTCAAACTGGTCATGCACCGTCGCGGCCAGCGCCGTTTCCACGCCTTCTTCCCCGACCTTCTGCGCAATGCGCTTGGTGCCGCTGGCGTACAGCTTCGCGGTATAGGAGCTCTCCGGGTCGGCGTGCTTCCGCTCGGCCAGCAGCTGCTCCAGCTGATACAGAAACAGCCACTGGTGTCCCGCTTCGCCGAAGCAGCTGGACGTGCCCTTATGGCAGGTTGGGCCAATCGGATTAACCAGCACCAGCAGGGTATCGTTGTCGCAATCCGGTGTGATGCTCACCACGTTGAGGAAATTGCCGGAGGTTTCGCCCTTGGTCCACAGACGCTGTTTGGTGCGCGACCAGAAGGTCACTTTCCCGCTCTCTTCGGTCTTCGCCAGCGCTTCCTGATTCATGTAGCCAAGCATCAGTACCTCGCCGGAAATAGCGTGCTGTACGATGACCGGCATCATGCCGTCGGTTTTTTGCCAGTCCAGCTGTTCAGTTAACATACCCTAATCTCCACGCCCTGTGCTGCCAGGTACGCTTTCAGTTCGCCAATATTAATAATCTGTTTGTGGAACACCGATGCGGCCAATGCGCCGTCGACGTTGGCGTCGCGGAAGGCTTCAAGGAAGTGTTCCATGGTGCCGGCGCCGCCGGAGGCGATCAGCGGCACGTGGCACACGGCGCGGACTTTACTCAGCTGCTCAAGATCGTAGCCGTTACGCACGCCGTCCTGGTTCATCATATTCAGCACGATCTCTCCGGCCCCGCGCTTCTGCACTTCCTCTACCCAGTCGATAGTTTCCCACTGGGTCACCCGGGTGCGGGCTTCGTCGCCGGTGTACTGATTAACATGATACTTGCCGGTATCGGCGTCGAACCAGGTATCGATGCCCACCACGATACACTGCACGCCGAAACGATCGGCGAGGCGGGTAATCAGCGTCGGATCTGCGAGGGCAGGGGAGTTAATCGAAATCTTGTCTGCGCCAAAAGAGAGGATCTGCGCCGCGTCTTCCAGCGATTTAATCCCGCCGGCGACGCAGAACGGAATATCGATAACTTCCGCCACCCGGGAAACCCAGCTTTTATCGACCACCCGCCCGTCGCTGGAGGCGGTGATATCGTAGAATACCAGCTCATCCGCGCCTTCATCGGCGTAGCGCTTCGCCAGCGGGACGATGTCGCCGATGATTTCATGATTACGGAACTGCACGCCTTTCACTACCTGGCCGTCGCGAACGTCGAGGCAGGGGATTATCCGTTTTGCCAGCATTGAATGGCCTCCGTTACGTTGAATTTATCTTCCAGCAGCGCGCGGCCGACAATGACCCCGCGTACCCCGGTTCCGCGCAGCGCGGCGATATCGTTAAGATCGCCGATGCCGCCGGAGGACTGGAACGCGACCTGCGGATAGCGAGCGCACACCTCTTCATATAAAGAGACGTTGGAACCGGCTAAGGTGCCGTCGCGGGAGATGTCGGTGCACAGCACGTGCTGCAGGCCAACCGGCAGATAGCTTTCCACCAGCTCCTCAAGGGTTACCCCGGAGTTTTCCTGCCAGCCGCTGACCGCCACCTGCTTATTACCTTCGGCATCGATGCGCACGTCGAGCGCCAGCACCAGATGCTGCGGGCCGAAACGTTTGAACCAGCCCTTCACCGTCTCCGGCGATTTCACCGCCGTAGAGCCTACCACCACGCGCGCGACGCCGGCATCCAGCAGGGCCGCGACATCCTCTTCCGTACGCACGCCGCCGCCGACCTGCACCGGAACGTCAACGCCGGCAACCAGGGTTTTGAGCAGCGAAATCTGACGCTTTGCGGGATCTTTCGCGCCGGTGAGATCGACCAGATGCAGCACTTCCGCGCCCTGGGCGGCGTAGGACTGCAGGCGCGGCAGCGGATCGTTGCCGTAGTCGCGCTGCTGGCCGTAATCGCCCTGGTGGAGACGGACAACCGTACCGTCAATTAAATCTAAAGCCGGAATTATCATCACATCTCCAGGAAGTTTTTCAGCAGCTGGGCGCCGGCGCTGCCCGAGCGCTCCGGGTGAAACTGTACGCCAAAAAAGTTATCTTGCTGTACCGCAGCGGTGAACGGCTCGCCGTAGTTGCACTGCGCAATGGTGTGCGGATTGACCGGCATCGCGTAGCTGTGGACGAAATAGAAATAAGCCCCGTCCTCGATACCGCTGAACAGGCGATTCCCCGCTTTCGGGTACACGCGGTTCCAGCCCATATGCGGCAGCGGCAGCCCGTGGTCGGTCATCTTCGGCACGTCTTCGGCAATAATGCCCAGCAGATCGACGCCGTTGCTCTCTTTGCTGCGCCGGCCAAGCAGCTGCATGCCGAGGCAGATCCCCAGCACCGGCTGGGTGCAGGCCTTAACCAGCTCAATCAGCTCGCGGTCGCGCAGCTGGTCCATTGCCGCCTGGGCGGTGCCCACGCCGGGTAAAAACAGCTTGTCGGCGCGCAGCACCACGTCCGGATCGCGGCTCACCGCCGGCTGATAGCCGTGGCGGAGAATCGCCGATTTCACCGAATTGAGGTTGGCGCATCCGGTATCGAGGATCACCACGTTCATTACAGCACCCCTTTCGAAGATGGCAGCGTGTCGCCCTGCACGCGGATCGCCTGACGCAGCGTGCGGCCAAAGGCTTTAAACAGGCTCTCGACGCGATGGTGGTCGTTCTTGCCCTTGGTTTTCAGGTGCAGAGTCACCGCCATAGTGTAGGAGAGCGAGCGGAAGAAGTGTTCAACCATCTCGGTGCTCAGGTCGCCGACGCGCTGATAGGCGAAGTCCGCCTTATATTCGAGGTGCGGGCGCCCGGAGATATCCAGCGCGCAGCGGGCCAGACACTCGTCCATCGGCAGCACAAAGCCAAAGCGGCTGATGCCGCGCTTATCGCCCAGCGCCAGCTTCAGCGCTTCGCCCAGCGCCAGGCCGGTATCTTCCACCGTGTGGTGATCGTCAATATAGAGATCGCCGCCGACGTTAATCTCCAGGCGGAAGCCGCCGTGGGTGGCGATCTGATCGAGCATATGATCGAAAAAGCCGACGCCGGTGTGGATTTTGCTGCCGCCTTCGCGATCCAGCCAGACTTTTACATCGACCTGGGTTTCTTTGGTGATGCGCTCAACGTGGGCATAGCGGTCGCGGCGGGTAAGCTGCTCGCAAATGGTCGGCCAGTCGAGGGTCTCGCGGTCGTAGCGCAGGCCGATAATGCCCATATTTTCCGCCAGCTCGATGTCGCTGGCGCGATCGCCGATGACGTAGCTGTTGGCTCTATCCAGCACGCCCTCTTCCAGCCACGGCAGCACCAGCTGAGTTTTCGGCTTGCGGCAGTCGCAGCCTTCCGTCGGCAGGTGCGGACAAATCAGCACCTCTTCAAAGTTCACGCCCTGGGAAGCAAATACCTGCATCATCAGGTTGTGCGGGCCGTCAAACTCATCCTGAGGCAGGCTGTCGGTGCCCAGACCATCCTGATTGGTGATCATCACCAGCCGATAGCCTTCCTGCTGCAGCTTCAGCAGCGCAGGGATCACCTGTGGCTCAAAGGCCAGCTTTTCAAAGCGGTCTACCTGAAAATCAACCGGTGGCTCGGAAATCAGCGTACCGTCACGGTCAATAAAGAGAAACTTCTGGGTCATACATTCTCCGCAGTCAAAGCGTCAATCACGCGCTGGCTCTCTGCACGGGTACCGATAGTGATACGCAAACAGCCGCTTAATGAGGGTTGTTTATTCTGGTCTCGTAAGATAATGCCCTGATCCCACAAAGATTTAAATACCGCGCTGGAGGCTTTAATGCGCGCGAGGATGTAGTTGGTCTCGGAATCGAAAACCTGCTCAATGCAGGCGATGCCGCGCAGCTGGCCAATCAGGTACTCACGCTCGTCTACGATCTGCGCGACGCGGGCGCGCATGGCGGCAATACCCTCGGCGTTGAGAGCCTGGGCGGCGATATCGGCGACCGGCGTGGAGAGCGGGTAGGGGGCGATGACCTTCATCAGCAGGCTAATCACCTCGGCGTTAGCCAGCGTAAAGCCGCAGCGCAGCCCGGCGAGGGCAAAGGCCTTCGACAGCGTGCGCAGCACCACCAGATGCGGGTAGTCGCTCAGCCAGCCGGCCAGCGTCGCCTGCGGGCAGAACTCGATGTAGGCTTCGTCGGCGATGACAATCGCCTTGCCGCGGGTCATCTCCAGCAGCGCGCGCATATCGTCGGGGTTAATCACCTGCCCGGTCGGGTTGTTGGGGCTGCAGACAAAGACCACCTTCACGCCGTCGAGATTGGCGGCGATGCCGGGGAGATCGAGCTGCCAGTCGCTCAGGCTCGGCACCGTCCGGCGATCCACGCCGAAGGTTTCGGTACTGACGCCGTACATGCCGTAGGTTGGCGGGCAGTAGAGCACCGCGTCCTCTCCCGGCTCGCAGAAGGCGCGGATCACCAGCTCAATGCCTTCATCGGCGCCGCGGCTCACCAGAACCTGCTCGGGCTTAACCCCGGCATACTGCGCGTAGTTCGCAATCACCGCTTTCGGCTGGCCTTCCGGGTAGCGGTTCAGCGTTTGCTGAGTTAGCTGGAATTCAACGGCGGTCGGGAATTCGTTGGCGTTGAGCCAGACGTCGCCTTTACCGCCCAGGCGGCGAGCAGACTGGTATGGCGTCAGGTCACGGACGTTAGCGCGGGCTAAATCTTCGATGCTCATGCTTGCTCCTTAAGCGCTGCAACGCGCAGCGTAACGGCATTTTTGTGGGCGGTCAGGCGCTCGGCGGCGGCGAGAATTTCAATCGTTGACGCCAGGGCGGAAAAGCCTTCGCGCGACAGCTCCTGCACCGTCATGCGCTTCTGGAAATCCGCCAGGCCGAGGCTGGAACAGGTGGCGGTATAGCCGTAGGTCGGCAGCACGTGGTTGGTGCCGGAGGCGTAATCGCCCGCCGACTCGGGCGACCAGTCGCCGAGGAACACCGACCCGGCGCTGGTGATGCTGTCGACCAGCTCGCGCGCCCTGCGGGTTTGAATAATCAGGTGCTCCGGGCCGTACTGGTTGGAGATCTCCACGCACTGCGCGAGGTCGCGCGCCACGATGATGCGGCTGGCTGAGAGCGCCTCGCGAGCGGTTTCCGCCCGCGGCAGCTCCGCCAGCTGGCGCTCAACGGCCTGCGCTACGCGGCGGCCCATTTCGGCATCCGGGGTCAGCAGAATAACCTGCGAATCCGGGCCGTGCTCGGCCTGTGACAGCAGGTCTGACGCCACGAAGTCCGGCGTCGCGCCGCTGTCGGCAATCACCAATACTTCGGACGGGCCGGCGGGCATATCGATCGCCGCGCCGTCGAGACGCTGGCTGACCTGACGTTTAGCCTCGGTCACGAAGGCGTTACCCGGGCCAAAGATTTTGTCCACTTTGGCAATCGATTCGCTGCCAAAGGCCAGCGCCGCAATCGCCTGAGCGCCGCCGACGTTAAAGACGTTACGCACGCCGCACAGCTGGGCGGCATAGAGAATTTCATCGGCGATGGGCGGCGGCGAGCACAGAACCACCTGCTGACAGCCGGCGATGCGCGCCGGCGTCGCCAGCATTAATACGGTAGAGAACAGCGGGGCGGAGCCGCCGGGAATATAGAGGCCGACGGAGGCGATGGGGCGGGTGACCTGCTGGCAGCGCACGCCCGGCAGCGTTTCAACGTCCACGCCCGGAAGCTGCTGGGCGTTGTGGAAGGTTTCGATATTGCGTACCGCAACCGCCATAGCCTGCTTGAGCTCGTCGCTCAGGCGCTCGCCGGCGGCGGCAATCTCCTCGTCGCTGACCTTCAGCGCCTTGACGTCGGTCTTATCAAACTTTGCGCTGTACTCGCGCAGCGCCGCGTCGCCGTTTTGTTTGACGTTATCAAGGATCTCAGCAACGGTACGCGTGATGCTGTCGGAAGCGGAAATCGCCGGGCGCATTAATAATTGTTGCTGTTGTTCGGCGCTACAGCTATTCCAGTCGATGATTGTGTTGAAGCTCATGATAGTTTCCCCTGTTTACTCTTTGAGACAGGCCCGGTGGGGCCCGTGCTGGCTGGATTACTCCATCATCTTCTCAATCGGCAGAACCAGGATCGAGCTGGCGCCGAGCGCTTTCAGTTTTTCCATGGTTTCCCAGAACAGGGTTTCGCTGCTGACCATGTGCATCGCTACGCGCTGCTTATCGCCCGCCAGCGGCAGGATCGTCGGACGCTCGGCGCCCGGCAGCAGAGCCACGACTTCTTCCAGGCGCTCGGTCGGCGCGTGCATCATGATGTATTTCGATTCCCGGGCCTGGATCACGCCCTGAATGCGGGTCAGCAGGCGGTCAATCAGCTGCTGTTTGGCATCGGCGATTTCGCCGTCGCGCTGAATCAGGCAGGCTTTGGAGCGGAACATCACTTCCACTTCGCGCAGACCGTTGGCTTCGAGGGTCGCGCCGGTAGACACCAGGTCGCAGATGGCGTCGGCGAGGCCCGCGCGCGGGGCGACTTCAACGGAGCCGTTCAGCAGGCAGGACTTAAACGAAATTCCTTTCTGATCGAGGTAGCGCTTCAGCAGGTGCGGGTAGGAGGTGGCGATGCGTTTGCCATCCAGCGCCGACGGGCCGTCCCAGCGCTCATCCGCCGGCGTGGCCAGCGACAGGCGGCAGCCGCCGAAATCAAGACGGCGCAGGGTGAAGTAGCGCGGGTCTTCGCCCTGAGCGCGGCGGCTCAGCAGCTCTTCTTCCAGCACGTTTTCGCCGATAATCCCCAGATCGACCACGCCGTCCATAATCAGGCCCGGGATATCGTCATCACGCACGCGCAAAATATCGATAGGCATATTTTCTGCCAGCGCAATCAGGCGCTGAGTGTGCAGATTCACTTTGATGCCACAGCGGCTCAATAATTCGCGTGAATCTTCGCTCAGGCGGCCTGATTTTTGAATAGCTATGCGTAAACGGCTGTTGTCTAACATTCTTGTTTTCCTCTTATACCTGTCTGAATCTGTCCGAATTTAATTCAAAAAAAAGCCCCCGGAAGTAAATCTTCCGGGGGCTCTCTTTGCGTTCATGCACCTCTGGAAGATCCAAATGTCTTCCAGCACACATCGCCTGAAAGACTAGTCAGGATGATGGTGATGATGGTGGTTTTTAGATTGAACGCAGTTCATAAAATTCTCTTTGAATGACTATGCATTTGATGCCTTTTAACCTAAACCAGTTCAGCGGCATAAAGCAAGGGCTTTTTACTATCATTAATTCATTTCATATTGACCGAAGAAATTGTCAGCTGCCGCCGGCTGGCGTAGCCTTAAGTCAGCACAGCGAAAGAGTCAGGAGCCAGGATATGAAAAAGGTCGCGATTGTCGGATTAGGATGGTTGGGTATGCCCCTTGCGCTGTCGTTGATGGCGCGTGGGTGGGAGGTGACCGGCAGTAAGACGACGCAGGATGGCGTGGAGGCGGCACGGATGTGCGGAATTGACGGCTATCCGCTGCGTCTTGAGCCCCAGCTGGTTTGCGACACGGAAGATCTGGATGCATTGATGAACGTTGATGCGCTGGTTATCACCTTACCGGCTCGCCGCACCGGGCCGGGGGAGGATTTCTATCTGCAGGCGGTACAGGAAATTGTGGATACCGCTTTAGCCCACCACGTGCCGCGGATAATTTTTACCAGCTCAACCTCGGTGTATGGCAACGCCAGCGGCACCTTAAAAGAGGGGGCCCCCCGAAATCCGCAAACCGCCAGCGGCAGGGTGCTTAAAGAGCTGGAGGACTGGCTGCATAACCTTCCGGGGACCTCGGTCGATATTTTACGCCTCGCCGGGCTGGTGGGGCCCTCGCGCCATCCGGGACGTTTCTTTGCCGGTAAGTCGGCGCCGGACGGCCAGCAAGGGGTCAATCTGGTCCATCTGCAGGATGTTATCGCCGCGATTGAGCTGCTGCTGCAGGCCCCGAAGGGCGGACACATCTATAATATATGTGCGCCAAAGCATCCCGCTCGCGGCGTCTTCTATCCGCAGATGGCCCGCGAACTTGGCATTCCGCCGCCGGTGTTTGCCGATAATCCGGACGGCGGTAGCGGCAAGATTATCGACGGCAACCGTATCTGCTATGAGCTGGGGTTTGAGTATCAGTACCCGGACCCGCTGGTCATGCCGATGGAATAATCAGTCAGCGGGAAATCGCGAACCGTAAGGGGGCGGCGATGAAACCACTGCTGGATGTCCTCGTTATTCTGGATGCGCTGGAAAAAGAGGGGAGCTTTGCCGCAGCGTCGGCAAAGCTTTATAAAACGCCCTCCGCGCTGAGCTACACCATTCACAAGCTGGAAAGCGACCTCAATATTCAGCTTCTTGACCGCAGCGGACACCGCGCGCGCTTTACGCCCACCGGGCAGCTGCTTCTGGAAAAGGGGCGCGAAGTGCTGCACACCGCCCGCGAGCTGGAAAAACAGGCGATTAAGCTGCACCAGGGCTGGGAAAATGCGCTGGTCATTGCCGTGGACGCCACCTTTCCCTTCTCTTTACTGGCGCCGCTGGTGGGCCAGTTTTACCAGCAGCACAATCTGGCGCAGCTGCGCTTTTGCCGCGAGACGCTAACCGACCGCTGGGAGGCGTTGGTTGAAGGGCGGGCGGATATCGTGCTGGGGGCGTTAAGCGACCCGCCGGCTCTTGGCGGCTACGGTTTCAGCCCGCTGGGCGAGCTGGAGCATGTTTTTGTCGTCGCGCCGCAGCATCCGCTGGCGCAGATGCCGGAACCGCTGAGCTGGCGGGTGATGAAGCGCCAGCGGGCCATTATCTGCGGCGGCGGCTGGCCATCAGCCGACGATCGGGAGCATCTGGCCGCGTTTGATTTTCCCGGCCAGCTGGAGCTGGTTTCCGCCGGTCTCGGCTGGGGCTATCTGCCGCGATACCTGGCGCAGCCCCAGCTGGACCGCGGCGAGCTGATAATGAAAGAGGTCGCCGCCCATCAGCCGATTCATCGGGCGTGGATTGGCTGGCAGGAGGACGCTTCCGGCCTCGCCAGCGGATGGTGGCAGAATGCAGTTTTAGCAAATAATGCTATTGGCAGGATATACAATACTAAAATCGTATGAATATTAGGATGTTAAATAATTCCTACAATTATTTGGCTCTTCAACGGCTTGTCATCCGGCCAGTAAATGTTGCAAAATACGCGGCCTGAAAAACAGAAACTAGCCGACGCTTTTTAAAGTGTCGGTTATTTTTTTGCTTTAAAGACACATCATTCAATACCAAGAGGCCGGGCTTCGTACCGGATAGATATTTACTAAAAACCGACAGTTGTTGTCGCTGAGGAATACACAGAAATGGGGCAATTTTTTGCTTACGCGATGGCTTTCGCCGTAAAAGGGGATGACCACAATGTCGCATAACGCTACTCCAAAAACCTCTCGCGTGGAATTACGTAAAACCCTTACGTTGATTCCGGTTGTCATGATGGGCCTGGCCTATATGCAGCCGATGACGCTGTTCGATACGTTTGGTATCGTCTCTGGATTGACTGACGGTCACGTTGCGACGGCCTACGCCTTCGCGCTGATCGCAATTCTTTTCACGGCGCTGAGCTACGGTAAACTGGTTCGTCGTTTTCCGTCGGCAGGCTCCGCCTACACCTACGCTCAGAAATCTATCAGCCCGGCCGTTGGCTTTATGGTTGGCTGGTCATCGCTGCTCGACTATCTGTTTATGCCGATGATCAACATCCTGCTGGCGAAGATTTACTTTGAAGCGCTGATGCCTTCCGTTCCGTCGTGGATCTTCGTGGTTGCGCTGGTCGGTTTTATGACCGTATCCAACCTGCGCAGCATCAAGGCCGTGGCGAACTTCAATACCCTGATTGTGGTTCTGCAGATGGGTATCGTGGCGGTTATCGTCGGCCTGATTATCTACGGCGTCATGCACGGTGAAGGCGCCGGTACGCTGACCAGTACCCGTCCGTTCTGGTCTGAAGGGGCCCACGTGGTGCCGATGATTACCGGTGCGACCATTCTGTGCTTCTCGTTCCTCGGCTTTGACGGTATCTCTTCTCTGTCTGAAGAGACCAAAGACGCAGAGCGCGTGATCCCGAAGGCTATCTTCCTGACCGCGCTGATCGGCGGGATGATCTTCATCGGCGCCTCTTACTTCCTGCAGCTGTACTTCCCGGATATCTCGCGCTTTAAAGATCCGGACGCGTCGCAGCCTGAAATCATGCTGTACGTAGCGGGCAAAACCTTCCAGTGGGGCGTGCTGATCTTCTCCAGCGTGACCGTTCTGGCTTCCGGCATGGCCGCACACGCGGGCGTTTCCCGTCTGATGTACGTGATGGGCCGCGACGGCGTATTCCCGACCAGCTTCTTCGGCTACGTTCACCCGAAATGGCGTACCCCGGCGTTTAACGTCCTGCTGGTGGGCGCGATTGCGCTGCTGGCGATTAAATTCGACCTGGTGACCGCGACGGCGCTGATTAACTTCGGGGCGCTGGTGGCCTTCACCTTCGTTAACCTGTCGGTGATTTCACAGTTCTGGATCCGTGAGAAGCGTAACAAGACCCTGAAAGACCACATCAACTACCTGGTGCTGCCAACCTGTGGCGCGCTGACCGTAGGCGCACTGTGGGTCAACCTGGAACAGAGTTCTATGGTTCTGGGCCTGATTTGGGGCACCATCGGCCTGGTTTATCTGGCCTGCGTGACCCGTCGTTTCCGCAACCCGGTTCCGCAGTACGAAGACATTGCCTGATCGGGCGACAGGATAAAAAAAGCCGGGGGGAGACCTCCGGCTTTTTTGTTTCCGCTACTTCTGCACTTCCTGGCGCATCACTCTGAGTAGCGTATCCAGCAGCCCGGGAAAACGCGCCTCCAGATCCTCCCGGCGCAGCGAAATCATATTCTCCCGCCCCTGCGGGCGCTGCCATATCACGCCGCTATCGCGCAGAACGCGCCAGTGGTGGGTCATGGTGGACTTCGCGACGTCTTCATGGCGCAGGGCGTTGCAGCTCTGCTCGCTGCCGTCGGCGAGGATGCGAATAATCTCCAGCCGCATCGGATTCCCAAGGGCAAAAAGAACATTTTCAAGGCGGATTTGTTCACGTTCGGGGTGATTGGCGATCATAATATTCCTGTGTCGGCGGTTGCTCTGTTCCGCGGAACAGCAGCCCGTATCGGCGGTTGGCCGGTAATATACCCAAACTCAATCGCTAAAGCCACGCGCGCTGCCGCAGCTTCACCAATAGTAACGATAGCAAAAATAGTTCTAATATACTCGTACAGTTGTACTATGATAGATGCCGTTGAACGAACCGCGGCCATTTCGCCGCTCACTGACAGTCAAAATGACTAAGGACGCATCATGCCCCGACCCATCCCCCTCGAACGTTATCGCAACATCGGTATCTCCGCGCATATCGATGCCGGTAAAACCACCACCACTGAGCGCATTCTGTTTTATACCGGAATGAGCCATAAGCTGGGTGAAGTACACGATGGCGCGGCAACAACCGACTGGATGGCGCAGGAGCAAGAGCGCGGGATCACCATAACCTCCGCCGCGGTCAGCTGTTTCTGGCCCGGTATGGACCGCAGCTTTGAGCCGCACCGCATTAATATCATCGACACCCCAGGGCACGTCGATTTTACGATTGAAGTCGAACGCTCCATGCGGGTGCTGGATGGCGCGGTAATGGTCTACGACTCCGTGGGCGGCGTGCAGCCGCAGTCGGAAACCGTATGGCGGCAGGCGAATAAGTACCAGGTCCCGCGGCTGGCCTTCGTCAATAAAATGGACCGCCCCGGCGCCGATTTCTTCCGCGTGGTGCAGATGATGATCGACCGCCTGAAGGCCAACCCGGTACCGGTGGTGATTCCCGTCGGCGCCGAGGAGCATTTCGTTGGGGTCGTGGACCTCATCAAAATGCGCGCCATTTTGTGGGACGATGCGACCCAGGGGATGACCTTCAGCTATGCGCCGGTGCCGGATGAGCTGCTGGCAACCGCCCGCCAGTGGCGGGAGAAAATGGTCTCAGCGGCGGCGGAAGCCAGCGATGAGCTGATGGACAAATATCTGGAAACGGGCGATCTGAGCGAGGCTGAGATCGTAGCCGGGCTGCGTAAGCGCACCGTTGCCGGAGAGATCCAGCCGGTGCTGTGCGGCAGCGCCTTTAAGAATAAAGGCGTCCAGCGGATGCTCGACGCGGTCGTCGAACTGATGCCTTCCCCGCTGGATATCCCGGCGATTCAGGGCGTTGATGAGAAAGGCCGGCCGGCAGAGCGCCATCCTGCTGACGATGAACCGCTCTCAGCGCTGGCGTTCAAGCTGATGACCGACCCCTACGTGGGCCAGCTGACCTTTATCCGCGTCTATTCTGGCACCCTGAAGAAAGGGGATGCGGTGTATAACCCGGTTAAAGGTAAAAAAGAGCGTATCGGCCGCATCGTGCTGATGCACGCCAACGATCGCCACGAGGTGGACGAGCTGCATGCCGGCGATATCGCCGCCTGCGTCGGTCTAAAAGACGTCACCACCGGCGACACGCTGTGCGATCCGAACGCGATCGTTACCCTGGAGCGGATGGAGTTTCCGGAGCCGGTGATTTCGCTGGCTATCGAGCCGAAAACCAAAGCGGATCAGGAGAAAATGGGCATTGCGCTGCAGCGCCTGGCGGCGGAAGATCCGTCGTTCCGCCTGCACACCGACGAGGAGTCAGGCCAGACGATTATTTCCGGGATGGGCGAGCTGCATCTGGAAATTATCGTTGACCGGATGCGACGCGAATTTGGCGTTGAGGCGAATATCGGCCGCCCGCAGGTAACCTACCGCGAGACGATCCGCAAAACGGTGAAAGAGGTGGAAGGCAAATTCGTCCGCCAGTCCGGGGGTAAGGGGCAGTACGGCCACGTGGTGCTGACTCTCGAACCGCTGGAGCCCGGCAGCGGCTTCGTATTTGAAGATGCCACCAAAGGCGGGGTGGTGCCGCGCGAGTACATTCCTTCGGTGGAAAAGGGCCTGCGTGAAGCGATGGGCACCGGCGTACTGGCAGGATATCCGGTGGTGGACGTCAAAGCGACCCTGACTTTTGGTTCGTACCACGACGTCGACTCCTCGGAAATGGCCTTCCGCATGGCGGCCATTTTCGGCTTCAAGGAGGGCGCGCGCAGGGCCGACCCGGTGATCCTCGAACCGGTGATGCATGTGGAAGCGGAAACGCCGGAAGAGTACGCCGGTAATATTATGGGCGATCTCTCCTCCCGCCGCGGCATGGTGCAGGGGATGGAAGAGCGCTTCGGCAGCCAGATTATTCGCGCCGACGTGCCGCTGGCCGAGATGTTCGGCTATTCCACGACGCTACGCTCGATGTCCCAGGGGCGGGCGACCTACAGCATGGAGTTCCATCATTACGCGGAGGCCCCGCGTAACGTGGCGGAGGCGATTATCGCCAGCCGCGCGAAAGGGTAAATAACCGTTCCCGGCCTGCGCCACGCTGAGCCGGGAATTTATTTATATTAAACAATATCCTGCGCGTACTGCCACAGCGCTTTCACTAGCGTCAGCTTTTCATTATCGTCAGCATACTGCTGCTGCAATGTCTGCAGCTCATCGGCATAAGCCTGCAAAAACTCCGGCGTAAACACCTCCCGACGATGCTCTAACCAGCGCTGCTGCTCGGCTTCATCGAGGCTGCCGGGGAAGTTTCGCGCGCGATAGTTAAACAGCAGGTGTTCGATACGCGGATCGGCGAAGGTAATGTCCAGCGCCGGCAGGTTGCGCGGCTCGGTCTCCAGCACAATCTTCATCGCCGCGCGGTCGGCATCGCTGAAGAAGCCGTTATAGAGCTGAGTATCGACGTTGTCGGAAGGAACGAACGGCTCCGCCTCGGCAAAGATCGCCACCACTTTTTCCCGCACCTGCGGCTGGCCGCGCAGCAGCTGCAGGTTATCCAGACAGCGCTGACGGTTGATGCCCAGACGCTCCGCGTCTTCCGGGCGCAGCGTATTGGCCTTGGCCAGCACCGGGCATTTGTTGAGGTGGACCAGCTTGACCGGTACCGCCGGCAGGTCGCCGAGGTCGGCTTTTGCGGTATACAGCCGCTCGCGCAGCGCGTCTGCGTCCAGCTCCAGCAGCGGCGACATATCGCCGGCAAGGTCAACCATAATCACCGCATTGCGATTATCCGGATGCCAGGCCAGCGGAGCCACCCAGCTGGTGTTGCCGCGTGCGGCGCCGAACATTCCGGAAACGTGGACCAGCGGCGTCATCTGCGGCACGTCAATCAGCGTCGCCAGCTTGCGCTTATTGCGGAAGGTGTAAAGGTAGTCGAACAGGCGAGGCTGTCGGGTTTTGACCAGTTTCGCCATGGCGATAGTGGCATACACGTCGGCCATCGCATCGTGGGCGTTACTGTGCTCGATGCCGTTGGCCACGGTCAGATGCTCAAGGCGAAAGCTGGGCAGGCCGTCGTCGTTTTCCGGCCAGTTGATGCCTTCCGGGCGCAGCGCGTAGCAGGCGCGCATCACGTCCAGCAGATCCCAGCGCGAGTTATCGTGCTGCCAGCTCCAGGCGTAGGGATCGTAGAAGTTGCGATAGAAAATATTGCGGCTGACTTCGTCATCGAAACGCACGTTGTTGTAACCCACAATGCAGGTCTTTGGCACCGTGAACAGATCGTGAATGCGGCGGGCAAAAGCGGCTTCATTGTCGCCCTTGGCGATCGCTTCCTGCGGCGTTATCCCGGTAATCATCACCGCCTGGGGCTGCGGCAGATAGTCGTCAGCCGGCTTGCAGTAGAATACCTCGGGCTCGCCGATAACGTTAAGATCCGCATCGGTGCGGATAGCGGCAAACTGCGCCGGCCGGTCAAGGGACGGGCGGGTGCCAAAGGTCTCGTAGTCGTGGAACAAAAATCCGGGCTGGTTGGCGCTATCTTGCATAGTCTGTCTATTTTCCGTGGTGGTTGGCGTCCATACGCTAAATCGTTCGGGGTGAGCCACAAAGCCAGCGCACGTGCAGCTTGAAGTATGACGGGCTATGGTAAACGATTTGTCCGGCCATCAGAAGGGCATCGGCCGCGCAGCGCGTTTATCGTGTCATATTTTCTTGCAATTAAACCATGATATGAAAGGAGAATTTCCGTAAAAAGGACGGCGGATCTGTAAATCTTGAGGATATGCCGTTGAAAGGCCGTTTTTTTATTGCTGTAACTTTGCTCGCTTCGAGCGTTTCTTGCGCCTTTGCCGCGAATGATTTTCCCGTCACCGTGACGCCGCCTTCCATTCAGGCAGGCTCCTGGGTGCTGATGGACTACACCACCGGTCAGATCCTGACCGCCGGTAACGAACATCAGCAGCGTAACCCCGCCAGCCTGACGAAATTAATGACCGGCTATGTGGTCGATCGCGCCATCGACAGCCATCGCATTACCTTTGACGATATGGTCACCGTCGGCAAAGATGCCTGGGCGAAGGGCAACCCGGTATTCGATGGTTCATCGCTGATGTTCCTCAAGCCCGGCGATCGGCTTAGCGTCCGTGATTTAAGCCGCGGGCTTATCGTCGACTCCGGTAACGACGCCTGCGTGGCGCTGGCCGACTACGTTGCCGGCGGCCAGCCGCAGTTCGTTGCCCTGATGAATGAATACGTACAAAAGCTGCACCTGCAGGACACCCATTTTGAAACCGTACACGGGCTGGATGCGCCGGGGCAGCATAGCTCGGCCTACGATCTGGCGGTCCTGTCTCGGGCGATTATTCACGGCGATCCTGACGTGTACCACATGTACAGTCAGAAAAGCCTGACGTGGAACGGTATTACCCAGCAGAACCGCAACGGTCTGCTGTGGGATAAAACCATGAACGTCGATGGCCTGAAAACCGGCCACACCTCCGGCGCCGGTTTTAACCTGATTGCCTCCGCCGTCGACGGCCAGCGTCGCCTGATAGCGGTGGTGATGGGGGCCGAGAGTCCGAAAGGGCGCGAGCAGCAGGCGGCCAAACTGCTGCACTGGGGCCAGCAAAACTTCGATACCGTCCAGGTCCTGCAAAAAGGTAAAAAAGTGGGCAGCGAGCCTATCTGGTATGGCGATAAGGACCAGATCCAGCTCGGCACCGACCAGGACTTCTGGTTAGCGCTGCCGAAGTCGGAGGTTTCGCGTATTAAGGCCAAATATGTGCTGGATCAGAAAGAGCTGGAGGCGCCGATCGCCGCCAATCAGCGGGTCGGGGAGATTTCGCTCTACGACGGCGATAAGGTCGTGGCCCACTGGCCGCTGGTGACGCTGGAAAGCGTTGGCGAAGGCGGCCTTTTCTCGCGTATGAGTGATTATCTGCACCACAAGCTCTGACCTTCGTGCCGCTCTCTCCCGGAGCGGCATCTTTTCCCGCAGCGCGCTGTTGTGGCGCTGGTTGGCGATTCGTTTAGTTTCAGTCAATTACCTTACCTGCTCACCTTTAAGGAAATACGCCGGCGCCCGTGCGCCTGAAATGGAGCTGGGAAGATGAAATTTTTCGCGCGTAGTGCGCTTTCTCTGGGACTTCTTGCCGTTTTTAGTCCCGCAAGCTTAGCCTCTGGCCTGGTTCTGGCCGATAACGACTTCCGCAATGATTTAGCCTGGTTATCCGATCGTGGAGCCCTCTCGTTGAGTTTATCGACCTGGCCCCTGAGCGAGGAGGAGATCGGCCGCGCGCTGGCCAACGCTCATCCGGCAACATCCACAGAGAGGGTGGTGCTGGGCCGGGTGAATCAACGGCTGAGGTCGCTAAAAGCCGACGTGCGCGTCACCGGCTATAGCTCAACCGACAAACCGGGAACGCCGCAGGGCTTTGCCGGGTCTTATCCTGCCGACCAGTCGCTCTCCATCGCGCTCAATAACAGCGGCGAATGGTGGGATCTGCACCTGCAGGGCAACGTTGAAGGAGACAAGCGCATCGGCAATAGCTCCAACGTTAACGCCAACGGCGCTTACGGGGCGCTGAAGCTGTGGAACCAGTGGCTGGCGTTTGGCCAAATTCCGCAGTGGTGGGGGCCCGGCTATGAGGGGAGCCTGATTCGTTCCGACGCCGCGCGGCCGATGACCGGTTTTCTGCTGCAGCGCGCCGAACAACGGGCTCCGGAGAACGCCTGGCTAAGCTGGATTGGCCCCTGGCAGTACCAGCTTTCCGCCAGCCAGATGAGCCAGTACGCGGCGGTACCGCATACTAAAATTTTTGGCGGCCGCCTGACGGTATCCCCCTTTACCTCGCTGGAGCTGGGCGCTTCGCGCATTATGCAGTGGGGCGGCGAGGGGCGGCCTTCCTCCTTTGGCAGCTTCTGGGAGGGGCTCACCGGGCGCGATAACACCGGCGATTCGGCGGACGATCCGGGCAATCAGCTGGCGGGCTTTGATTTTAAACTGAAGCTGGCGCCGACGACGGGCTGGCCGGTGAGCGTCTACGGGCAGATGATCGGCGAGGATGAAGCCGGGTACCTGCCGTCCGCCCACCTTTACCTCGGCGGCGTCGAAGGGCATCACCAGTGGAACAGTAGCGCGATTAACTGGTACCTGGAGGCGCACGATACCCGCTCGAATATGGGGCGCACCAACTACATCTATAACCACTTTATCTATAAAGATGGCTACTACCAGCAGGGTTATCCGTTAGGCGACGCGATGGGCGGCGACGGGCGTCTGTACGCCGGTAAGGTCGAACTGGTGACGGAGGAGAATCAGCGCTGGAGCGCGCGGCTGGTTTACGCCGAGGTGAACCCGAAAAATCAGCGGATTAATAAAGCCTTCCCGCACGCCGATACCTTGAAGGGCGTGCAGTTAGGCTGGAGCGGCGACGTGATGCCCACCGTGCGCCTCAGCACCTCCCTGTGGTATACCGACGCTAACCACAGCGACAGCGACGATCTGGGCGCCAGTGTCGGGATTGAGCTACCTTTTAGCCTGTAACCGCCGGCGGCGTTTTTCGCCGCCACGTCGTGCCTCTTCCCAGCGCAAAGCAGGCCAGCGGCAGAGGCAGGGTGACGATCAGCAGCATCCACAGCAGGGTATAGACCGCGTCAACGCCGTCGTTTTGCAGGTTGGTATAGAGTTTTACCGGGATCCCCTGGGGGAAATAGGCAAAGATCATCACAATGCCGAACTCGCCGACGGCGCGTACCCAGGCCAGCGCCACCGCGGAGGCCAGCCCCGGCAGCGCCATCGGCAGGGCTAGAAAGCGAAAGCGATTCCAGCCCGTTGCCCCCAGCGTTTGTCCGGCTTCAAGGATCGCTTTCGGCACCGTGGCGAAGGCGGAGCGGGCGACCACGATAAAGTAGGGCAGCGCGCCGTAGACCTGCGCCATGACAAAGGCGGCGGGATTGTTCACCAGCGTGACGCCCATTCGCGTCAGCCATTGTCCGGCCAGCCCGTAGGGGCCATAGGCCGAGACCAGTAAAATCCCCATCGCCAGCGGCGGCGTCAGCAGCGGGATCATCAGCAGCAGCTCCGCCAGCAGACGCCGACGACCGCTGGCCTGCGACAGCCACCAGGCGGTCGGCAGGCCTATCGCCACGATCGTCGCCAGCGCCAGGCACCCCAGCCCCATCGACACGAGGATCGCATCGTCGTCCCGCCAGGCCAGCCGCAGATGCTGCCACGGCGTGACGCTGATTAGGGTGAGGAAGGGGACGCTGAGCAGCAGCAGAGCCGGCAGCGCGAGCCAGCCGGCAATGCGCCCGGCGCGTTTTACCTGGCGTATAGGTTTTCCCCTTTTGCCGCGGCGTAGCCGTACTGTTTAAACAGCTGCTGCCCCTGAGCGCTCTCCATGAACCGGATGAATTTTTTCCCTTGTTCCACGCCGTTCGGCGCGTTTTTCAGCACCGCGGCGTAGAAGACCAGCGGCTGAGTGTGCAGCGTCTGGTCTTTACCAGCGCTGTCCTTAATGGTGAAGCTGACGGTGTCATACCACTGTTTCGCCATTGCCGGGTTGCTGAGGTTAATCTCATCGGGCAGCGCGACGTAGGGCAGGTGGGCGGAGAGGACTTCGCTTTCGTAGCCCGCCGCGGCGTCAACCTGGCCGCTCTCCAGACGGCTTAGCAGGCCGCCCTCCTGGTGGGTCTGCGCCGGGTTTTGCAGCTCGCCGAGGATTTTTTCACTGATGCCAGGCTGGCGGTAATACTTCTCGGCCAGCAGCAGGGTAAAGACGATATTCTGGCCCTTAGGATCGACGTACGGGTCGGTGCGGCCAAAGCGGACGTCTTTCTGCGTCAGCAGCTTCAGCCACGAGGCATCCTGGTTTTTATTCGCGGCGGCAAACTGCGCGGCATATTTCCCTTTGGGGCTCCAGGCGACCACCATGCTGGTGCTGGCGACCGGGACAGCATCGTCAATCAAGCCGGCGTCTTTCAGGATTTGCATCGGGCCCGGGGTAATGGAGACGAAAACATCGGCGGTCAGCTTGTGGCTTGCCAGCAGGCGCGCCATGCCGTAAGCGCCCTGGCCTTGGCCCTGATAATCGCCGTTTTGCGCTTTGGCAAACGCCGGGCCTAGCCCCTGATCCATCACTTTACCCATCGAGCCGGCATAGGTGACGCGAATATCCTGAGCCATAGCCGCGGGGGCGAACTGCAGTGCCAGCATTGCTGCCAGCGCAAACTTCATTTTTCCTTGCATCGGTAGTTCCACTCGTTATGTTTTTATTTACATAACGATTATCAATAATCAGCGCGGCGAAAACAATTTATGCGCAGGCGGCATTGAGGTGCGGTTGAAGTATCGGTTCTGCGTGTCGGCTTCCTGAATGATTTTTCAGCACCGGCCAATGGCGACTCTGTGAATCCGCGCACATACTGTTTTTTGGCTGCCTGCTACATTGCATGTATATTTATACAGTATTTCTTATCAATAGCGGAGGCAATATGAACTACAGCGTTAAGTCCCTTGGTGCGCGTAAAATAGCCGGTTTTCATATGGTTGGGCCTTGGGAACAGACCGTTAAGCAGGGTTTTGAACAGCTGATGGCATGGGTCAGCAGTCGCCAGATCCCGGCCCGGGAGTGGGTCGCCGTCTATTACGACAACCCGCAGCAGGTGCCGGCGGAAAAGCTGCGCTGCGACACCGTGGTAACGGTGGACGACGACTTCGTCATTCCAGCCAATAGCGAAGGCGCGATCCTGACCGAGATCGCCGGCGGAGAGTACGCTTTCGCCAGCGCGCGGGTGCTGAACCATGATTTCTCCACGCCCTGGCTGCAGTTCTTTGAAAGCCTGCTGCAAAGCAAAGAGCACCAGCTGGCGCCAAAACCCTGTTTTGAGCTTTATCTTAACGACGGCAATCACGACGGCTACTGGGATATCGAAATGTACGTGGCGGTTGAGCGTATCGGCAGGTAGGCGCTTATCCCCGGAGTGAACAAGGTTTCTTACATTAGCGTGATGCTTGCGGTGAAAAAGCAGTTACAATTGGCCTTTTCTTCTTAGCGGAGAGGGTCGTGCGCGCTGATAAATCACTTAAGCCTTTAGAAATTCGTCTGTATCGCCATTACCGAATCGTGCACGGCATACGCATCGCGCTGGCTTTTGTTCTCACCTTTTTACTGGTACGGCTGCTGAACGTACCGGAAGGCACCTGGCCGCTGATTACTCTGGTGGTGGTGATGGGGCCGATATCGTTCTGGGGCAACGTGGTGCCGCGCGCGTTTGAGCGGATCGGCGGCACCATCCTCGGCTCCGCGCTGGGGCTGGTGGCGCTCAAGCTGGAGCTAATCTCCTTACCCGTTATGGTGCTGTGGTGCGCGGCGGCGATGTTCCTCTGCGGCTGGCTGGCCTTAGGGAAAAAACCGTACCAGGCGCTGCTGATCGGCATTACGCTGGCGGTGGTGGTAGGGGCTCCGCCGGGAGACATGAACACCGCGCTGTGGCGAAGCGGCGATGTTATCTTCGGTTCCCTGCTGGCGATGCTGTTTACCGGCATCTGGCCGCAGCGGGCGTTTCTGCACTGGCGTATCCAGATGGCAAATTACGTCACTGCCCTTAATCGCCTGTATCAGGCCGGGATCTCGCCAAACCTGGTCGAGCGTCCGCGGCTGGAAAAACACCTGCAAAAGGTCCTGAACGACGTGGTGAAAATGCGCGGCCTGATTACGCCGGCAAGCAAAGAAACCCATATCCAGAAGGCCATTTTCGAGGCGATTCAGACCGTCAGCCGTAACCTGGTCTGTATGCTTGAGCTGCAGGTCAACGCTTACTGGGGCTCGCGGCCGGGGCACTTTGTGATGCTAAATTCCCTTACGCTGCGCGAAACTCAGCAGATGACCCAGCAAACGCTGCTGACCATCGCCCACGCCCTGTATGAAGGCAACCCGCAGCCGATCCGCGCCAATACTGAAAAGCTTAATGAAATCGTCGCCGAACTGCGTCAGCTTATCAAAGAGCATCCGGGCGAAAACCTCTCGGAAACGCCGATACACGGCTACGTCTGGCTGACGATAGAGCTGGCGCGCCAGCTTGAGCTGCTGTCGAATTTGATCTGTCGGGCGTTGCGTAAATAAAAGCCAGATGCGCGAGAACGACCACAGGTTGCTTCGATTCAGCAGCATTTAGGGGTATGATAACCCTAAAGGAAAAAACATTGTCATCAGCGGCTGCTAACAGTTATGTTAGCCCTATATTGCAGTCGCTTTAGCGAATCCGAATCTCAAATATTAGGGGTATAAAAATGGAAACAACTAAGCCTTCTTTCCAGGACGTACTGGAGTTTGTTCGTCTGTATCGTCGTAAGAACAAACTGCAGCGTGAAATTCAGGACGTTGAGAAAAAGATCCGTGATAACCAGAAGCGCGTACTGCTGCTGGACAACCTCAGCGACTACATCAAACCGGGCATGAGCGTTGAAGCTATCCAGGGCATCATTGCCAGCATGAAGAGCGATTACGAAGATCGCGTTGATGATTACATCATCAAAAATGCTGAACTCTCTAAAGAACGTCGCGATATCTCCAAAAAGCTGAAAGTGATCGGCGAAGCGAAGGTCGAAGAGTAATCTCCCCCGACCCTGCCCGGCGGCGGTTCTCGCCGTCGGGAGTTCTCCCCGGCATTCCCTCTGAACGACTCCTTTCTTCCGTATGGCGAACCGCCGTATAACGCAGGCTGCTGGCCTGAACGTAGAAAAATATGCGCGCAACGGTCCGCTCCCTTTTAGCGCTACGAGGAACATCATGGACACACTTTCGGCCCTCATTGCCGACATTCCGCAGCCGGATCGGGCGGCGATGGCCCAGGCGCAGCAGCATCTTGACGGTTTATTAAAACCCCCCGGCAGCCTGGGCCGCCTGGAGGCGCTGGCCGTGCAGCTGGCTGGAATGCCGGGGCTGAATGGTCAGCTGCGGCTGGCAGAAAAAGCGATCGTGGTGATGTGCGCCGATCACGGCGTCTGGCATGAGGGCGTGACTATCTCACCCCAGGCGATTACCGCGATTCAGGCGATAAATATGACCCGGCAAAATACCGGCGTTTGCGTCCTGGCGGCGCAGGCGGGGGCAAAAGTCCGGGTTGTCGACGCCGGGATCGATGCGGAGCCGATCCCAGGCCTTGTCGACTTAAAAGTGGCGCGAGGCAGCGGCAATATTGCGCAAACGGCGGCGATGAGTCGCGAACAGGCAACGACGCTGCTGCTGGCGAGCATCAGCTATACCCGCGAGCTGGCGTCTCAGGGCGTGACGCTGTTCGGCGTTGGCGAACTGGGAATGGCGAACACCACGCCGGCGGCGGCGGTGGTGAGCGTGCTCACCGGGCGCGATGCGCAGGATACCGTCGGCATCGGGGCAAACCTGCCGCTGTCGCGGCTGGCGCATAAGGCGGAGGTGGTGCGTCGGGCCATTGCCGTCAACCAACCGCAGGCGGAGGATGGCCTGGAGGTGCTGGCGAAGGTTGGCGGTTTCGATCTGGTTGGCATGACCGGCGTCATGCTGGGGGCCGCATCCTGCGGGCTGCCGGTGGTGCTGGACGGCTTTCTCTCCTGTGCATCGGCGCTGGCGGCCTGCCGTATTGCGCCGGCCGTTCATCCCTATCTGATCCCCTCCCATCTGTCGGCGGAAAAGGGCGCGCGCATTGCGTTTGAGCATCTGCAGCTTGAGCCGTATCTGGATATGGGGATGCGTTTGGGTGAGGGGAGCGGCGCGGCGCTGGCTATGCACCTGGTAGAGGCCGCCTGTACGGTGTTTAACGAGATGGGGACCCTGGCGGAGAGCAATATCGTCCTGCCGGAGAGCCGTTAACCGCCAATCAGGGCGCCGTCAGGCGCCCTGTTGCTATCCGGCCTACAGCGCTTTTTGCCACACGCTCTGCGGCAGCAGATAGACCTTGGCCTCGGCCTTCATGCCATCGGTCACGATATGGTGGATGCCGCTGGTCATCACCGCCAGCGTAACGTCAAACGCGTTCAGGCTATCGCCAAAACCGGCGGTCAGGTTGAGCATCGAACCGTTGGCCATCAGGTAAACGGTTTTACCATTCATTTGATAGGCGTTGATATACGGCATAACCTCTTCATGGCTGAACTGGCGCAGGTAGCCGCAGTCAATCTCTTCCGCAACGTGGCCGACGTTAAGGATAAATACCCCGTCTTTCGCTTTATCCAGCGCGCTGCTGTTAACCACCTTTTTAGCGCCGGTTGCCGTGGCGACGACGTCAGCCGAGGCAATGGCGTCCTGCAGTTCGACGACATGCCAGCCGTCGTAAGCCGCCTGCAGGCGACGGGCAGGGTCGAGTTCGGCGACCATCACCTGGCCTCCAAAGGCTTTTGCGGCGGCGGCAACGCCCTGGCCCACCAGGCCATAGCCGATCACCAGCACCTTTTTCTCATGCAGCGTGAGATGGGTGGTCTGGAAGAAGGTGTGCCATGCTGTCAGGCCGACCATGTGGCGGTTATGCAGGCCCTCTTTAACCGGCAGATCGTCCCAGTTAAAAATCGGATAGCCCGGGCGAATATCGCCCAGCCGGCTGACGCCGGAGCCGGTTGCTTCCAGCCCGGCCACGATATTGCCAAATTCGCCGCGCTGGTGGAGCAGGGTGGTGATATCGGCCCCCATTTCACACAGATGCGTCGGCCCCCAGGCGATGGCCTTTTCCCACGACTGCCGCCAGTCGGCATCGCTCATATCGCGCCAGGCGCTGGCTTCTGCTCCGCGCGCGACCAGCCAGCTGACGACCTCGTCCTGTACGGTGGTCGGGTTACAGGTTGTTAAAAATACCTGCGCGCCCTTTTCCAGAATGCCCTGCACCAGCGGGATCATTTTCATATCCAGATGCATACAGCAGGCTAGTCGAACCTGGCTCAGGTCGGGAAGTGCGGCAACCTGGCGCAGAGTGCGCGGCATGTTCTGGCTGGCCCATGCCACTTCTTTCTCTAAATTAATATTATTATTCAACGTATTATGCCTTCAATCCGTAGAGTGGGTGAAATCCCGAACGAGGATGATTCTAGCGTAGTAAGGTGAAATCACATAGCCGGGGTCAATGGCTGCCGGTCAGAGGACGCGAGGGGGATAGGCATGATAAAAACGTGGTTGTTAAAATATGGTTAAAAAAAGAAAATAAAATATAAGAAATTTATATGACCTGAGCGAGCAGTGAGATGTTAAGCGTTTTACCTTCCGCGGTGTTTTCGCGGATCCGCATTTTTATCGGCCGCCTGAAGCCTCATGTTCTTCCGGTTGCCAGAAAGCATATTCTCCTCGGCTCCATCGGCGCGGGGACGGGGCTGGCGGTCACCAGTATGTTCAGCCACTGGCTGCTGGGCGAAGTCAATCTGTGGTTTATCGCCCCGATGGGCGCCTCGGCGGTGCTGCTGTTTGGCGTACCCAGCAGCCCGCTGGCGCAGCCGTGGTCGATTGTCGGCGGCAACGTGCTGTCGGCGCTGATCGGCGTTACCGTTGGCGTGCTGGTGCCTGACCTTGCGTTGGCCTGCGGTCTGGCGGCCGGACTGGCGATTGCGGGCATGTATTTTCTGCGCTGCCTGCATCCGCCGGGCGGCGCCGTTGCCCTGACGGCCATTCTCGGCGGGGCCGGCGTACACAGCGAGGGCTATTACTTTGTGCTGACGCCGGTGCTGCTGAACTCCGCCATGCTGGCCCTGCTGGCGATCGTTTTCAATAACCTTGTTGGACGCCGCTATCCGCATCCGCTGGCGGCGGAAGAGGTGAAAAGCAAGGTCGTTCCGCTGGGGCTTTCGGTGACCCGGGAGGATATTCACGCCGCGCTGCTGGATGGTCAGTTCCTGGATATTGACGAAGATGACGTTCAGGAGCTGCTGGAAAATATCGAACAAAAAGCGCGCCGGCGCATGGCCGCTGCGCCGAGGGCGTAACGCCGCCGTCTGCGTGGGGCGGCGGTGAGCGGCTAAAGCTCGCCGGTCAGATACTGCGCCACGCCGCGGCCAAAACTCCAGTCGCCTTTTTGATTGCTTAGCACCGAAACCATCAAATCATCGGGACTCAGCCCGCAGTGTCCCTGCAGTTCGGCGAGCAGCGTCGCGTAAAACAGCTGTTTTTGTTCTTCGCTGCGTGGGCTGGTGTACACCCTGACCACCACCATCTTTTGACTTCGCGTCAGGCCTAAACCGGTGTCCTCAATCACCATATGGTGAGGCTTGTTTTCATGAACAATCTGGTAGCGATCGCGTTCCGGCACCTTAAAGGCGTGCAGTACGGCGCGGTGGGCGGCATCGAGCAGCGTTTTTATTTCATCTTCACTGCGACCTTCAATCACATCAAATGTCAGTAGCGGCATGGCAGGCCATCCTTATTATCCTGTGTACGATGAGTGGGCAAAACCGATGCTATCCAATGTGACAACGGGCAAAAACCGCTATATTTGAATTCATTGTTTTTACAGGTGAACAATCGAGATGAGCGATCCGCGCCCCGACGTTTTCTGGACCCATTTGTACTGGCTTACGGTGCTGGAAGAGCAGAAAAGCTATACCCGCGCGGCGGAAAAGCTGGCGGTGAGTAAATCGGCAGTCAGCCAGAAAATCAGCGAGCTGGAGCGGGTAACCGGCAAGACGCTGGTGCACCGGACCACCCGCAGCGTGACGCTGAGCGAAGACGGGCTTAGGCTGGTGGCGGAGCTGAATGCGCCCTTCGGCCAGCTCCGCGATATCTTTAACGGCAGCCGCGATGACGAGGGGCCGCTGCGCGGCACGCTGCGGGTTACGGCCCCGGTCGCCTTTTCCCGCCAGCAGCTGGTCCCGGCGATTACCCCTTTTCTGCACCAGCATCCGCAGCTGCAGCTGCAGCTGGAGGTCACCGACCGGCTGGTATCCCTCGCCAGCGAGGGATTCGATCTGGCGATTCGTCACTGTCGTCGCGAGGCGCTGCCGGATACCCATGTCGCGTGGACGCTGTGTCAGACCGCCACGCTGGTTGTTGCCTCGCCAGAGTATATCCGCCGCTTTGGCGTCCCGGACTCCCCCGATGCGCTACGCCACCACCAGTGCCTGACCTACCCGCGCGGTTCGCAAAGCCCTCAGTGGGCGTTTGAGTCTGAGGACGATCGCGCCGGGCGCGTGAGCGTCCCGGTGCGCGGCCCCTTTGCCACGAACAATAGCGAATCGCTGCGCGATGCGGTGCTGTCGGGGCTGGGGATTGCGCTATTGCCCGATTTTAGCGCCCGGGAGGCGATAGGGCGCGGAGAGGTGCAGGAGCTGCTGCCCGGCTGGCGGCCGGTGGACGTTTTTGCCGGCAGTCTGTACGTGATCCGCCCCTACGCGCCGCGCGTATCGCGGGCGGTAGAGACCTTCAGCCGCTATCTGAAAAGTAGCTTCAGCTGAGATTTTGCAGCTCGGTCGCCAGCGCCTGGCGGAAGCGGGGAAGCAGATCTTTTTCGCCCGGCAGGCGCTGCGCGAGAGTGATGGTTTTATCCGCGCGGTAAATCCGGCCGCTGCCCAGCTGTGACTCAAAATCATTGGCCGCCCGATGTGCGGCGATCGGATCGATATCGATCAGGATCACCGCGTGCGCGAGAACGACATGACCGCGGCCCTCCGCCATCGGCCGCCAGTACTGCGCGGTACCGGCAATTTTACGCGCCTGCTCCCCATGGCCGCAGGCAAGGTTATAGCGTCCGTCGCAAAACGAGCCGCTCACCGCCTGAAAATGGGCATCGACGCCAAAGGTCGCCAGCGCGCGCTGCAGCAGACCGCACAGCAACAGATAGATCGGTTCAGCGGCCTCGCCCAGCGGCTGATAGACCGGCCAGGCAAGGCTGAGATTAACAATCCCCGGCCCCTGCGGCACGAGACCACCGCCGGAGCGACGCAGCCACACCGGCCAGCCGCGCCCGGCAAAGCGTTCGCTAACGGCGGAGAGCTGGCTGAATTTTCGGTAGCTGCCGGGGACGACGAATCCCTGCGGAGCATGCCACAGCTGGGCCAGCGCTTCGCCGCTACGGGCCCGCTCGAACAGCGGCAGCTCGGCAAGCGTCGGGTCGGCGTAGTAGTGCAGCGGCAGCTGTTGATGAATGAAGCGCTGCGGCCAGCAGGCCGCTCTGTTGTCCTGAATCATGGAGTCTCCTTATGGACGACGGTTTCCCGTCGTCCCGGGCGCTGTCAGACGTGCTGAGGCTTTTTCATCAACATGGCCGTGATGGCCGAGAGCAGGCAGCCGGCGGTCAGATAGATAGCAACGCTGTGCCAGGAGCCTCCGGAGAAGGTGACCAGCGCGGCGGCGATGAAGGGCGTAAAGCCGCCTCCGACGACGCTGGCGACCTGGTAACCGACGCCGGCTCCGCTGTAGCGGTAGCTGGCGCCGAACATTTCGGTGAACATCGGCTGCTGTACGCAAACCACCATATCGTGGGCGATATTCGCCAGCATCAGCGCGAAGAACAGGATCCAGAAATAGGACTGGCTTTCGAGGGCCATAAAGAACGGGAAGCCGCTTAGCGTACCGATCAGCGCGCCGGTAATATAGATGCGCCGACGGCCAAAGCGATCCGCCAGCCAGGCGAAGCAGGGAATGGTCAGGCAGCTGATCCCGCCAACAAGCAGGCCGATGTTAAGGAACAGCTCGCGCGGCAGGCCGAGATTTTGCGTGGAGTAATTGAGGGCGAAGGCGGTCACGATATACATCGTCAGCAGCTCGCACAGGCGCAGAGCGATAATCAGCAAAAAGGCGCCGGGATGACGGAATAACGCTTCGACTACCGGCAGACGCTTTTTCGCCGGCAGGGGCAGATTTTTCTGCTGCTGATGTTCAAACTCAGCCGATTCGCTCATGCCGTTGCGGATCCACAGCGCCGCCAGCACCAGCACGACGCTGAACAGGAAGGGAAGACGCCAGCCCCAGCTCAAAAATTGTTCATTGCTGGTATTGGCGCTGATTAGCGAGACCAGGCCGGTTGAGAGCAGCAGGCCGACGCCATAGCCAATCTGGACCCCGCTGCTGTAGAAGGCCTTTTTATTCTTCGGCGCGCTTTCGACGGCAAGCAGCGCCGCTCCGCCCCATTCGCCGCCGACGGCAAAACCCTGGATCGCGCGCAGAATCACCAGCAGCACCGGCGCCCACCAGCCGATTTGATTGAACGAGGGCAGCAGGCCAATGCAGGCGGTGGCGATCCCCATCATCCAGACGGTCATCATCAGCATCCGCTTGCGCCCGAGGCGGTCGCCAAAATGGCCGAAGATAATGCCGCCCAGGGGACGAAAAAGAAAACCGACGCCAAAGGTGGCAAAGGCCGCCAGGGTGCCCATTGCCGGGCCGATCTGCGGGAAAAACTCCTTGTTGAAGACCAGCGCGGCGGTGATGCCGTAAAGTAAAAAGTCGTACCAGTCGACCACCGCGCCGGCGAAGCTGCCCCACGCCGCTCTTCGCGCGCGATGAAGTGAGTGGGCTTCCCCGACGGGGCGAGGGGATATAAGCGTTGAGTCCATACCTGTCCTGTCAATCTGTTCTGATGTTACGTTATCGTTATTGGAATGAGACGCACTCTTAGCGGCGCCATCAAAGAGACTACCGCGCCGCCGGACGAGAGAAAAGATTTTTACCCATCGTCATGCATTAACGGCAAAAAATGTGCATTCTACGGTCAGTGATAAGCCGGCGATCGGAAGGTTCTGAAATTCGGCGTTCTTTTTTAATTGAACAGCTCACAACCTTCCGATGACATCTTTTAAGAATTGCCGTAAATGGTTTACAATTAACATATCTCCAATGTCGGAAATGGTGAGTTAAATGCGTTTACTTTTCGCAGCTTTATTTTGTTTCATGATTTTACCAAATGCATTTGCAGAAAAACTGCCCGCACCTACGGGCAAGCCCGTTTTAACCATTTCCGGTCTTATTGGAAATACAAATGAAGGCGATACCGCCGTGTTTGATCTCGCGGCATTAGAGAAGCTGGGCATGCAGACCGTGGAAACGACCACCCCGTGGTACTCAGGGAAAGTGCGCTTTGACGGAATTTCCCTTAGCAAGCTCATGGACTTAGTCGCAGCAAAGGGTCAGTCGGCGAGGGTCATCGCCCTGAATGACTATACGACGATTGTGCCCATTGATGATTTCCATAAATTCCCCGTTATTTTGGCTTTAAAAATGAACGGTGAATATATGCGGGTCCGCGATAAGGGCCCTCTGTTTATTGTTTATCCCTACGACAGCAGCCCTGATTTACAAAATCAGATCTATTATTCTCGCTCGGCGTGGCAGGTTTCGAAAATTATTATTGAGTAATAGCCTGTCCTGCCAGGCGTAATTGTTGGATAGAGTTTGGACACCGGCAGGGCTTAGGGACCAGGGCGTATACGGCGTACGCGGGGGTTTTGAGCTCTGCCCAGGAGCAAACTGATAAATAAAATAGCCTAATGGGATAGGCTCTAAGGGTTTGATCTTGAATCGAATACTCACTGCCATTATTTTGTCGCTTTTCGTTATCACCGGATACATTACCTATCTGGTGCATGAGCGACAGAGCGAGCTGCAAAAGTTGACCCGTTACACGGATTCGTGGTCAATCGCGCAGATAGTCTCTGAGTATATGCGGCTGGAAGCGCATCTAGGCTCCTATGCCCTGGGCGTCGAAGGCGTCGATCGCGATGATGTCCGGCTGCGTCTGGAGATCATGATGGGCCAGATCAAACCTCTGCAGCAGGGGGAGCCGAGTGAGTTTATTCGTAAGGATGCGGGGCGTCGGGCGACTATTGAGAGCCTGATCGCTATTCTGTATCAGCTTGATGAGCAGCTGGATACCATCACCCCGCAGCGGATAAAGCCGATTTTGCATAAGATGGGCGAACTCGACGGCCCTATGACCGGGCTGGCGTCAATGTCGCTGGCGCAGGATATTAATATCGTTAACCTGACCCACGATAAAATACAGAACCTCTATTTTATCTATTCGATAATTTCCATTCTGCTGATCACCATGTGTATTTCTTTAGGGCTGTTAATGCTGCGGCAAAATAACAACCTGCGCCGCGCCCACGTCCGCATGAAGCTGCTGGCGAACGATCTGCAGGCATCAAAAGAGAAGCTCCAGGTGCAAAACCGGCGTTTGCAATACGATGCGTACCATGACTCCTTGACCGGCATGCCGAACCGGCTCTCCTTCTGGCAAAAATTGCAGGAGATCGTCAATCAGGTTCGGCCGTACAACGGTTCCGCGGTGGTTATGCTGTTCGATCTGGACAATTTTAAGGACGTTAACGATACGCTGGGCCATGATTCCGGGGATAAGCTGCTGCAGGATCTTGCCAGCCGTCTCTCCTTTTTCCGCAAAACCTCCGAAACCCTCTACCGGCTCGGAGGGGACGAGTTTGCGCTGGTCTCCTGTGATTTAAGCGAAGAGCAGGCTCTGGCGCGGGCGATGGTTATCCGTGAAAAGATCAGCCAGCCGTATCAGGTTTATGATTCGTTGATTAATATTGACGCGTGCATCGGGATTGTTATTTCTGACCGGGAAACCCGTACCGATTATTTATACAAATGCGCCGATCTTGCGCTTTATGAAGCGAAAAAAGAGGGGTCGGGTACCGTCCAAATTTTCCGCCCCGGGATGCTGCAGCGTCTGCAGGAGAATAAGTCTTTTGAGGACGATCTGCTGCAGGCGCTCGATAACGGTGAATTCCGCGTTTACTACCAGCCGATTGCCGATACGATGAGCGGCGAGATTTATGGCTATGAAGCGCTGGTGCGCTGGTTCCATCCGGTGCGCGGCATGGTGCCGCCGACAATATTTATTCCCGTCGCCGAAAAAATTGGCATGATTAACCCGCTCGGAGAGTGGGTGCTTAAAACCGCGTGTGAGGAAGCGGCGAGCTGGTCGTCACCGCTTAAAGTTTCGGTGAACGTATCGCCCGTTCAGCTGATCAACAGTTCGTTGACCGATACCGTTATCGCGGTACTGAAGCACACGGGGCTGGACCCGCATCGGCTTGACCTCGAAATTACGGAATCAGATGTGTTTAATGAAAACACGCGCTCTTTAGAAATCCTCAGCCAGCTGCGCGAGCTGGGGATTCAAATTTCTATTGATGATTTCGGTACCGGATATTCCTCATTATCGCGCCTGAGCTATTTCCCGTTTGATAAGATTAAAATCGATCGCTCATTTGTCATTAATATTCCAGCACAGAAAGATGATTTGGATATTGTCCGGCTGATTATCAGTATGGGTAAAAGCTTACATATGCGCATCGTGGCGGAAGGCGTCGAGACGGATGAGCAGTTAAAATCTCTCCAGCAATTAGGTTGCGATTTGGTACAGGGCTACCTGATTGGCAAACCCGGCCCGCTGAACACCGCCGGTAATAAATAGTTGAGATGCTTTATTTATCGCGGATCTGTTAATACAGATCCGCCTTGTCGTATATTCAATAAATATAATCCTTGTTGGGTATAAATAGGGGTAGGGGGAAATTTCTTAAAAAATAATACCCTCAGAGATTAAAAGGGGTATATCATATGCAATATATTTTCCCCGTTCCCGACCGTGCTCAATGGTACGGAAAGAGAGGCCGAATCATGCAGCGTATCGTTATTCCGACCCACTACGTGCATACCCGCACAACCCCGTTATGGACCAAAGAAACGGCACCGGCGTCAATCTGGCAGCGGCATCTTGATGCCGGAACGCGGCAGGGCGTTTACCCTCGCCTGGCGGTCATGCAGGGCGCTATACGCTATTATGGTTATACGGATGAAACCGCGCCTGAACCTGTTGAAACGATGACGATAGAGGCCGGCCAGTTCGGCGTCTTCCCGGCGGAAAAATGGCACCGTATTGAAGCGTTGACGGAAGATACCGTCTTTAACGTGGATTTCTACGTCGATCCTAAAATTCTGATAGAGGGATAAAGCTGAACTTATGAACAGTGAAAATAAAGGTTATTCATTAGCTGTTATTAATGGCAACAATGATGAAAAACAAGCAAAAGTCTATCTTAAACCCATGGCGCTTTATGTTCCCGATATTGCGGTTCAGGCCGTAGCAGAACTTATTGGTTCGCTGTCGGTGGATAACCAGCAGGGTAAAGGCTTTGTTCTGTCGGTGACGAATAATAATAACGGCGTATCGGTAGATAAAGAGTTTGCAACCCTCGTCGAATTACAGGACCCGCTCATTGCCGCCGATGCGGTAAAAGACCTGGTTAATATCGTCCGCGGCTATGAATCGGATGAAGAGACCAACGTCTGCGGCTGGTAGCCTCGGCATCGATAAATCAGGCAGGCCTCCTCGATGTCTGCCTTTCCCCCGGACCGTTATCCCACCTTGCATCATTGCCCTTAGATATTGTCCCGCCAGGCTCTCTTGTTTTGCCGTTCCCTCTTGATTTTAGTAACTAACTGGTTCGTTATGTGATGGCGATCGTATTTACCCAACGTGTTCATTTCTATAATCCTTTGTTGAGCAAACTGATGCTCAATTTAGGTGGGTTTTACGTTTTTCAGACAAAGCAAACAACGAGGTCGCTGAGATGAATCAACCCGACAGTCGCAAACTGTCCCTCAATACCGCTACGGTGCGGCAGAAATGGAAACTTAATCAGATCGTTGAGGGCTGCGCGCGACATGAGATCCGCGGCATCGCGCCGTGGCGCGACCAGGTCCAGACGCTGGGGCTAAAAGAGTCAGCGCGTCTTATCCGCCATCATGAGCTGGCGCTGAGCGGCTATTGCCGCGGGGGGATGTTTCCCGGCAGCACCGCGCAGGAGCGCCGCGATAAGGCGCTGGATAACCGGCGGGCGGTGGACGAAGCGCTGGAGCTTGGCGCGCCTTGCCTGGTGCTGGTGGTTGGGGGGCTACCCGCAGGTTCGAAAGATTTGTCCGCCGCCAGGCAGCAGGTGCGCGATGGTTTGAGCGAACTGCTGGAATACGCGCGCCCGCTTGGCATGCCGCTGGCGATTGAACCCCTGCATCCGATGTATGCCGCCGAACGCGCCTGCGTAAATACCCTCGCGCAGGCAAACGATCTTTGCGATGAGTTAGGGGATGAAGGGCTGGGTATTGCGGTCGATTTATATCACACCTGGTGGGATCCGCAGTTTCAGCCGCAGATTGAGCGGGCCGGCGCGGGCCGGCTGCTGGCTTTTCATATTTGCGACTGGCTGGTACCGACTACGGATATGCTGCTGGATCGGGGCATGATGGGCGATGGGGTTATTGATATCCGCAGCCGTCGCCAGGCGCTGGAGGCGTTAGGCTATACGGGCCTGCATGAAGTGGAGATTTTTTCGCAGAATAACTGGTGGCTGCGGGAGCCGGATGAGGTGCTGGCGATATGTAAACAGCGCCACCGCGAATTCGGCTAAGGGAGTGATTTTCCCAGAGTCGACCGCTCTGGGAAATCGCGCTGCGCCTCAGCGCTCAGAGGCCGTAAATCGTTAGCAGATTTTGCATTCGCCGGGACGCCAGCGGCGGATTTTGCAGCAGGCCGGCCTGGTCGGCGAGGCGGAAAATTTCAGCGTAATGGCTAATCTCCCGCGCTGACTGCATTCCTCCGGCCATCGCGAAATGATGCTGATGACCGTTGAGCCAGGCCAGGAACACGATGCCTGCTTTATAATATTGCGTCGGCGCCTTGAAGATTTCCCGCGACAGGGCCACGGTAGGATCCATCAGGCGGTAGTATTCGCCGCTGTTGCCCAGCGCCAGTTCGTTAAGTGCGGCGGCGGCAACCGGGGCGATGGCATCGAAAATGCCTAACAGCGCATGTGAATAATAGCCATCTTCTCCTGCGATCAGCTCGGGATAGTTGAAATCATCGCCGGTGTACATTTTAACCTGTGGCGGCAGGCGCTTACGGAAGGCGACCTCTTTTTCCTTACTCAGTAGCGAAATCTTGATCCCTTCCACCTTATCGACGTTGTTGCCGATTATCTCAAGCACGGTATCGGCGGCGGCGTTGAAATCTGCCGATCCCCAGTATCCGCTCAGCGCGGGATCAAACATCTCCCCCAGCCAGTGAAGAATAATTTTGCCCTTACTTTGTTCAAGCAGGCGGTTATACACGGCAAGGTAGTCCCGCGGCGATTTTGCCACCGCGGCTAAGGCCCGGCTGGCCATCAGGATAATTTTACCGTCATGCTTCTCGACCAGCTCCATCTGCTCTTCATAGGCGGCGATGACCTGCGCCAGGGTTGTCGCGTCTGCCGCCGCCAGCTGATCGGTACCGACTCCGGCGGCAAGATCGGCGCCCGGTACGGTTTTCGCCTCCTTCAGAGAACGCACGATCAGCTCTTGCGCGATATGCCAGCTTACCCCCATGCCGCGCTGAGCGGTGTCCATCGCTTCGGCAATATTAAATCCCAGCCGCCACAGATGGTGGCGGTAGGCCAGCGTCGAGTCCCAGTCAATGCGCGGATTGTTCAGCCAGTCCGCGCCCTGATGGCGGGGATCGATAACCACGTGTGCTGCGGCGTAGGCAATACGATTAAACGCGGGAGTGATGGCGCAGGAACGTTCTTCCGTCGTCACAAGGCGGTAATTCGCGATGGAGCCTTGCGGCGTGGGCAGGTCGATTTTAAGCATGTTAACTTCTCCATTAAGTATCCATTTGGTTACTTTTAAGGTGTACTTTTTGCCCAGGTAAAAGTCAAGGTATTCGCGGCCAAAGTGATAACCGGAACAGCCTCCTGTGATCGGGTGGCGGCCTTTACCTGCAATATTTGTCGATGAGTTAACAACAATTATTTAACGGTATTGACAGCAACATTTATCCAATGTAGTAACTATCTGGTTATTTAATTATTGCGTTTGGATGTCGCAAAAAACAGGCGGCATGAATAATAGCCGGCAGGAGAATGACCATGTATTTGACTGAAACCCATCAACAGATCCGCGAAATGACCCGTAAGTTTGCCGACGAAGTGATTCGTCCTCAGGCCGAAGAGCTGGACAGAGAAGAGCGCTTTGCCGCCGAGATCTATCAACAGATGGGTGAGCTGGGATTGTTTGGTATCACCGTTCCGGAAGAGTATGGCGGCGTTGGGCTGGATGCTGTCGCCTACGCTGTGGTGATGGAAGAGCTGTCGCGTGGCTATGCCTCGATTGCCGATCAGTGCGGCCTGGTGGAGCTGCTGGGGACGCTGCTGTCAAAATATGGTAACGATCCGCAACGCGCCCAATGGCTGCCTGGGCTGCTGAACGCGTCGCTGAAAGGGGCCTATTGCATCACTGAGGCCGGCGCCGGCTCTGACGTTTCGGGAATTAAAACCACCGCCACGCGCACCGAAGAGGGCTGGGTGCTGAACGGCAGCAAGCTGTGGATCCATAATGCGCCGGTCGCCGATGTGGCCTTCGTCCTGGCGCGCACAGATAAGGAAGCCGGTCACCGCGGTATGAGCATCTTTATTGTCGACTGCTCGCGCGACGGCGTTTCGCGCGGCGCTAAAGAGCACAAGATGGGCCAACGCTCGTCGCAGGTCGGCGAACTGCACTTCAGCCAGGTCAGGCTGCCGGCGGACGCGCTGCTGGGGCCGGAAAACCGCGGCTTCCATATTATGATGAGCGTGCTGAATAAAGGGCGGGTGGGGATTGGCGCGCTGGCGGTAGGCATTGCGCGTGCCGGTCTCGAAGCGGCGATTGAGTATGCGAAACAGCGCGAACAGTTTGGCAAGCCGATTGCTGATTTCCAGGGCGTGCAGTTTATGCTGGCAGATATCGCCAAAGATACCGAAGCCGCTCGCCTGCTGGTGCATAGCGCGGCGTATAAAATTGATACCGACGCCCCGGATACCTCGATTGCCTGTTCAATGGCGAAATGTTTCGCGGGCGACGCTGCGGTACAGCACAGCGGCAACGCGGTACAGATCTTTGGCGGCGGCGGCTATATTCGCGGCGTGGAGGTGGAGCGTCTGTACCGTGATGCCAAGATAACCCAAATCTATGAAGGAACTAACCAGATCCAGCGCATGATTATCGGCCGCAATTTGCTGGCGTAACGCCCGTCGCCCGCCGACACGGCACCTTAACCGGGATAAGGCTGATCACCTCAGGTGACCAGCCTGTTTTTATGGTTTCGTGGGCTGGCATGATGCAGGTAAATGGTGAATCCGACGTTTTTCCCATACCCGCTGCGGGTGAAGGGTACGGAGAAGCGTTTCGCTCGCCCCATGACCCCGGCATATGCGATGGGGGAGGCCGAGCGGAGGCAAAGAAAACCCCGGCGCTGCCGGGGTGGGGAACAGATCACATATTCGGATAGTTGGGGCCGCTGCCTCCTTCGGGCACCGTCCAGAGGATATTCTGCAACGGGTCTTTGATGTCGCAGGTTTTACAGTGCACGCAGTTCTGCGCGTTAATCTGTAATCTGGGATTTCCCTCCGGGGCGATAATTTCATAAACGCCCGCCGGGCAATAACGCTGCGCCGGCTCGGCAAAACGCGGCAGCGTTTCCCGCACCGACAGTTCGGCGTCTTTGAGCTTGAGATGGCAGGGCTGATCTTCATCGTGGGACGTATTTGCCAGATACACGGAAGAGGGCTTATCAAAGCTCAGCTGGTTATCCGGCTTCGGATAGCTAATGGGCGTGCTGCGTTCGGCCGTATTCAGCTGCAGGTGATCCGCCCTGCGGTCGTGCAGCGTGAACGGCAGCTTTCCTTTAAACCAGTTCTGATCGATATAGTTAAGTGCCCCGCCTGCCAGCGTACCAAAACGGTGCAGCAGCGGACCGAAGTTACGCGACTGCCGCAGCTCTTCCCCCAGCCATGATTCGCTAAACGCCTGCGCGAAATCATCCAGCTCCCGTTTCTCATCGGGGGCTTGTACCAGCGCCTGATAGACCGATTCGGCGGCCAGCATGCCGCTTTTCATCGCCGTGTGGCTGCCCTTAATCTTGGCGAAGTTGAGCGTTCCCGCATCGCAGCCAATCAGCAGCCCGCCGGGAAAATGCATTTTGGGTAGCGCATTGATGCCCCCTTTGGTGATGGCGCGCGCGCCGTAGCAGAGACGCTTTCCGCCGCTGAGGGTTTCGCTAAAGGCCGGGTGATGCTTCATGCGCTGAAACTCATCGAACGGACTTAAATAAGGGTTGCGGTAGTTAAGATCGACAATCAGCCCGACGACAACCTGATTATTCCCCGTATGGTACAGAAAGCTTCCTCCCGACGCGCCTTCGCTCAGCGGCCAGCCGGAGGCGTGGATAACCTCTCCGGGCCGGCTTTTTTGCGGGGCGATCTCCCACAGCTCTTTTATCCCCAACGCGTAGTGCTGCGGATCGCGGCCGGCATCAAGCTGATAGCGGGCGATCAGCTGTTTGCCGAGATGGCCGCGGCAGCCTTCGGCAAAAAGGGTATATTTCGCCAGCAGGTTCATGCCTGGCGTAAAGCCCGGCTTCTCTTGTCCTTCTGCATTGACGCCCATATCGCCGGTGGTGATACCGGCGACGGCGCCCGCATCGTCGTACAGGATGCTGGCGGCGGCAAAACCGGGGAAAATATCCACCCCCAGCGACTCTGCCTGGCGGGCCAGCCAGCGGCAAAAATCCCCCAGGCTAATGACGTAATTACCGGCGTTATGCATCGGGGCAGGGATAAAGGCCGCCGGGATCTTCCACGCTTTTTCGCCATCGCGCAGCAGCAAGAGCTCATCTTGCGTTACGGGAGTCGCGAGCGGCGCGCCGAGCGACTGCCAGTCGGGAAAAAGCTCCTTGAGCGCCCGGGGTTCGAAAAGCGCCCCGGAAAGAATATGTGCCCCAATCTCGGCGCCTTTTTCAATGACGCAAACGCTCAGCGGGCGCTGCTCCTGCTGCGCCATCTGCATCAGCCGGCAGGCTGCCGACAGCCCGGCAGGACCGCCACCGACGATGAGGACGTCAAATTCCATCGTTTCACGTTCCACCATAACCTCCATCTTTCGTTGCCTGCCCCTTGCTCATCAGAGTTTCGCCACCAGCTGCGGCACAATCTCGAACAGATCGCCCACCAGGCTGTAGTCGGCGATTTTGAAAATGGGCGCCTCTTCGTCGCTGTTGATGGCCACGATGACCTTGGCATTACTCATTCCCGCCAGGTGCTGAATCGCGCCGGAAATGCCCACCGCGATGTAGAGCTCCGGCGCGACAATTTTGCCTGTCTGCCCGACCTGCAGATCGTTGGCGACCATCCCGGCGTCGACCGCCGCGCGCGATGCGCCGACGGCGCCGTGCAGTTTGTCGGCAAGCTGTGCGATCAGCGCAAAGTTTTCGCGGCTGCCCAGCGCGCGACCGCCGGAGACCACCACGCGGGCGGTGGAAAGCTGAGGGCGGTCCGATTGCGCCAGCTCTTCATGAATGAAGCGAGAAACCGGCGGATTATCGACGCGGCTGATGTGCTCAATCGGCGCGGAGGATTCGCTTTTTTGCGCCGCCGGGAAGCTCGATACGCGCAGAGTCAGCACCGTCAGCGGGTCGAGACTCTCGACGGTGGCGATAGCGCTGCCCGCATAGATGGGGCGTTTGAACACGCTGGCGCTGACCACCGCAATCACGTCGGAGATTTGTGCGACGTCGGCGAGGGCCGCCACGCGCGGCAGGATGTTTTTCCCGTTTGAGGTGGCGGCGGCAAGGATGTGGCTGTAACCCTCGCGCAGGGAGAAGATCAGCGCGGCGACGTTTTCGGCCAGCTGGTTTTTAAAGACGCTATCGTCGGCGAGCAGCACCTTCGTCACGCCTTCAATGCGCGCCGCCTGTTCCGCGACCGTACGGCATTTTTCGCCCGCCACCAGCAGCGTAATCTCGCCGCCCAGCTCCCGGGCGGCGCTCACCGCGTTATAGGTTACCGCGTTGAGCTGGTTATTATCATGTTCAACAAGGAGTAAAGTCGCCATATCAAATCACCTTCGCTTCGTTTTTGAGCTTGTTCAGCAGTTCATCGACGCTTTCGACACGCACGCCGGCCTCGCGCGCTGGCGGGGCCTCGACCCGTAACAGCGCCGTATGCGGGCGTAATTCAAGGCCGAACTCCTCTACCGGCAGGATAGCGAGCGGCTTCTTTTTGGCCTTCATCATGTTGGGCAGGGAGGTATAGCGCGGCTGGTTAAGACGCAGATCGGTGGTGATAATCGCCGGCAGCGTCAGCGAAACAATCTGCAGGCCGCCGTCAATTTCACGGGTGACGATGGCCTGACCATCCTCAATGCGTAGTTCAGCGGCAAAGGTTCCCTGCGGGTAACCGCACAGCGCGGCGAGCATTTGCCCGGTCTGATTGTTGTCGCCGTCAATGGATTGTTTCCCCATCAGGATCAGCGACGGCTGTTCCTGCGCGACGACTTTCGCCAGCAGTTTTGCCAGATTGAGCGGTTCGAGGGACTGGCCGGCGGTGATGAGCAGCCCGCGATCTGCCCCCATTGCCAGGGCGCTGCGCAGCTGCTCCTGGGCCGCGTCATCACCGATGGTTACCACCACAATTTCGCTGGCGATGCCGAGCTCTTTCAGGCGAATGGCTTCTTCAACCGCAATTTCGCAGAACGGGTTGAGCGCCATTTTCGCGTTGGTCAGATCAACCTGGCTGCCATCGCTTTTGACGCGGATTTTAACGTTATGATCGACAACGCGTTTAACGGGGACGAGAACTTTCATCGTGACCTCTCGGAATGTTTTCTCTGTTTATCTCTCTTAAGTAAATAACTATTTAGTTATTTATTCAATCGATTTTTGCCCATGAGCAGAAACATGGGCAGCAATTTGTGATCAGTGCGACGCGATAATCAGATCGCTGGCTTTCTCGGCAATCATAATGGTGGGGGCATTGGTGTTAGAGCTGACCAGGCTTGGCATCACCGACGAGTCCACCACGCGCAGCCCTTCAATGCCGCGAACGCGCAGCTGAGTATCGACGACCGACAGCTCATCGATGCCCATTTTGCAGGTGCCGACCGGGTGATAGCAGGTGCGCGCAAACCGGCGAATGTACTCTTCCAGATCTTTATCACTTTGCGCTTCGTGTCCCGGCATATGCTCGCGGCGAATATACGGCGAGAAGGCGCTTTGCTGCATGATATCGCGCATCAGCTTGCAGCCTTCGATCGTCATTTTCATATCGTAAGGATCGCTGAGATAGTTCGGATCGATAAGCGGGGCGTCGCTGGCGTTCGCCGTGCGTAAAGCGACCCGGCCGCGGCTGCGCGGACGCAGGAAATAGCTATTAATCGTCACGCCGGAGCCGGACGGCACCGGTTCGATACCGGCTTCCACGCCGGCTCCGGCCAGGAAGTGAATTTGGGTATCCGGATTTATCGACTGCTTATCGGCGTACCAGAATGCGCCGCCTTCGACGATATTCGAACATACCGGACCTTTGCGGAACAGCAGATACTCCAGCCCCGCCCACATCATCCAGTGCGTCTTTTTGTACTTGTCATAGCTCAGGGCGTTGCCGAGCTCAAATATCAGATCGATGCCCACGTGGTCCTGCAGGTTTTCGCCCACGCCCGGCAGGTCGGCCGCGACCGTAATCCCTTTTTTGGTCAGTTCATCCGCCGCGCCAATTCCCGAAAGCTGCAGCAGTTTAGGCGAGCCGATCGCCCCGGCGCTGACGATAACTTCGCAGCTGGCATGCAGCCGCTGCTGCTTGCCATCCTGGTAAATCTCCACGCCGACGGCGCGCTGGTTATCGATAATCAGCCGGGAAATATGGCAGCCGGTCTTAATAGTGAGATTGCTGCGCCGGCTCGCGTCCTTCAGATATCCCACCGCCGCGGAGCAGCGGCGGGCATGGCGGGTGGTGGTCTGATACAGGCCGCAGCCGGCCTGAGTGGCGCCGTTGAAATCAGGGTTGTAGGGCAATCCCGCCTGCTGGCAGGCTTTACTGAAGGTTTTACTCATCAGGTTAGCGCTGACCGGGCTGGAGACGCCGAGCGGACCGCCGACGCCGTGCCAGGCGTTTGAAAAGGTATCGTTATCCTCGGATTTAATAAAATAGCGCTGGATATCGGCAAATGACCAGCCGTCGCAGCCCTCATCCGCCGCCCAGCGGTCGTAGTCCGCTGGGGTGCCGCGGGTGAACACCTCTGCGTTGATAGAGCTACCGCCGCCCAGTACCCGCCCTTGGGCAAACAGCAGCTCACGATTGCCCAGCTGGGGCTGGGGCACCGTTTTATAGCCCCAGGTCAGCGGCCCGGAGGTGAGTTTGCTAAAACCGACCGGCAAGTGGATGTAGGGGTTGCTGTCCTTTGGGCCAGCCTCAACCAGCAGCACTTTACAGTGGCTATTTTCACTTAAGCGCGAGGCAAGGACGCTGCCCGCCGAACCGCCGCCGATAATAATGTAGTCGTACATGTCTGATCCTCTGCCAAAAATCATTCAGCGAGCCATTTGGCGCGCTTGCCCAACTGGATATGCACGGATTTAATTTCGGTATATTCATCCAGACCATAGCTGCCGCTTTCGCGTCCGATGCCGGATTGCTTAAATCCGCCTGAAGGCAGTTCAGGACCGCCGGCGATAGTGGTATTCACCCACAGCCTGCCCGCTTTAAGATCGCGGAATCCCTGCACCGCATGATCGAGGTTCGAGGTCCAGATGCTGGCAGCCAGCCCGTAGCAGGTATCGTTGGCAATTCTGATAGCTTCTTCATAACTGTCGAACGGGGTGACGCAGAGTACCGGGCCGAAGATCTCTTCGCGGAAAATCGTCATCTCCGGCGTCACATCATCGAAAATAGTCGGTTCGATAAACAGCCCGCAGCCGGCGTTAACCGCGCTGCCGCCGGTGAGTAGCGTTGCGCCCTCATTTTTGCCCTGTGCAATATAGCTGAGCACGGTCTGGTAGTGCTTTTCGGTGATAATCGCGCCAATCTGGGTACTTTCATCCAGCGGATCGCCGCTGCGCACTCTTCGCGCGCGCTCAACCAGCTTCTGGCAGAAATCCTTATGGATTGAACGCTCAACCAGCAGGCGGCTGCCGCTGACGCAGCACTGGCCGGTATTAAACAGGAAACCAAACAGCGTACCGTCCAGCGCGGCGTCGATATCGGCATCGGCAAATACCACCTGCGGGTTCTTGCCGCCCAGCTCCAGCCCAAGACGCTTAATGTTTTTTGCCGAAGCGTGCAGCGCCATCTGGCCGACGGCGGTAGAGCCGGTGAAGGAAACCATATCAACGTCGGCATGTTCGGTAAGATGTTGACCGACTATCGAGCCGCTGCCGGTGACGACGTTAAATACGCCGTCGGGCAGGCCCGCTTCTTGAAGAATGCCGGCCAGCAGCAGGGTCGTGCCGGAGGTGATCTCAGCGGCTTTCGCCACCAGCGTACAGCCCGCCGCCAGAATGTAGGGGTAGCGTTCCGCGCCGATAAAGAAAGGAAAGTTCCACGGGGTGATGACGCCGACGACGCCGATGGGTTCGCGGGTCACCAGACCGAGCATGCTGTCGCCGAGGTTATTAAAGCTGTCGCCCTTGACGCTGCGCGCCAGACCTGCGGCATATTCCCAGATATCCGCCGCCCCCTGGATTTCTCCCCGGGACTGGGCGATCGGTTTACCGGTTTCAAGCGTTTCCAGCAGCGCCAGCTCGTCCAGCTTCTCGCGGATCAGCTGCGCGGTTTTCAGCAGTACTGCCGCCCGCGCCGCGCCGCTAATACGCGACCACTTCCCGCAGTCAAAGGCTTCTCTGGCCGCCTTTACCGCATCATCAACGTCTTCAGCGGTGCCGGCAGGATAGCTGCTGACGACAATATCGTGAGCCGGGCTTTTACGCACAAAGTTTTCGCTGCCGTGGCCTGCGGTCCATTTGCCATTGATGAACATCTGAAACTCACGTGCTTTTTCGGGCAGCAAAGCGTGGTTAACGTCTACAGGGCGAAATGTATTACTCATAATTCTCTTCCCATCGTTCATAGCATTTCTTACCGCACGGTAAGAGCCGGTGTGTGATCGTTGTCATCCTGCCCTCAACGTGATGAGTGCTGACAGGATGAGTTGGGTTTGTTTGCGTTTAACTTGATGTTTTAAAAGATTTATGTATTATATATATAACTATATGGTTACATATGTTAGCACGCTGTTTTTCGATTGGATAAGGAAACGCCAGCCCTTGTAATGAAATTGTTAAGCGGCTAGCAGAAAGGAGAACAGCCAAAAATTTTTCTTGATTTCCTCCAATGAGTAAGGATTAATCATCAGCCAGATCCGCAACCAAAACGATGTAATGACTAAATCAGCTTCTGAAAAAACAGTGCAGGTCCGTGACCCTATTGCGACACAAAATCGGATCCTCAAAGCCGCGAAACGAGAGTTTGCGCAAAAGGGACTCGGCGGGGCGCGCATTGACGTTGTCGCTGAAAAAGCAAAGTCAAATAAGCGCATGATTTATCACTACTTTGGTAGTAAGGAGCAGCTTTTCCAGAAAGTTGTTGAAGACTCCTACCTCGATATTCGTGCGGCGGAAAAAAAATTAAATCTTGAAAAGCTGGAGCCGCAAGAGGCGGTTGAAGCGCTGGTCCGCTTTACCTGGAACTACTACCTGAAAAATCCGGAATTTCTGACGCTGGTCAACAGTGAAAACCTGCATCGCGCCGTGCATCTGAAAAAGTCGGTGGCGATCAAATCAGCGCAAAAATCGATGGTAGCCCTGATGGAGAATATTCTTCAGCGCGGCGTGGAGCAGGGCGTGTTCAGGGCCGGCGTCGATCCTGAGCAGCTGGTGATTACCATTGCGGCGGTAAACTACTATTACTTTAATAATAAATATACCGGCGCCATTCTGTTCGATCGTAATTTCATGGACGCTGATTCCCTTCAGCAGCGCCTTGATTTCAACGTCGAAACGATAATGCGGATATTACAGCCCTGATACCCGCATTACCCTCACGATTCAAAGAGCAACAATGGCGGGGCGATCGACTTTCGGGCAGAACTGCATGCGCTGCAAAATATCCCGTTCGAGGTCAACCCCGCTGACCACCGCGACCAGCTCGACGCCGTCTTCCGTCAGCCTGAAAATGGCGCGCTCTGTGACGTACAGCACCTCCTGCCCGCGTTTTATGGCTTCCGGCCCGCTGAAGGTGATATGGCGTACCTTTTGCACCAGCTTGGGAATTTGCCCGTGAGACTCGATTTGTAACTGCTCTCCCTGCTGGCACACCTGTAAACCTTTCGCTTCGAAGGTGCCGCAGAAAACCACCTTTTTGGCGCCGCAGGTAATATCAATAAAACCGCCCGGCCCGACGATCGTGTCGCCAAGCTGAGAAACGTTAACGTTGCCTTCCGCGTCCATCTCTCCCATGCCGAGGAAGGTGATATCGAGCCCGCCGCCGCAAAACAGATCGAACTGATCGAGCGAACTGACGATGGCGTGCGGATACTTTGCCGCGCCGAACAGCGCGCCGTCGAGAAGCTGGCCGTTGTGAATGCCCTGTTCCACCATCTGCCAGCAGGAGTCTACCAGCGATTTCTCCGCCATAGCGGAGATCCCGCCGGGGATACCGAAGCCGTAATTGACCCGCATATTCGGCTTCAGCTCCCGTACCGCCAGCCCAGAAATCAGGCGGCGAATGCCCTCTGCCGGCGCGTCGAGCGGGTGCTCATCCGACGGGGTGAGCTGGCCGGAGAGGGCCGGATCGTATTCGGCAAGATAGCTTTGCCACTGTGTCGGACATTCGACGATATGGTCGATCATTACGCCGGGTACGGTCACCTTTCGGGCCGGGACAAAGTGCTCAGGAGTGGTGGATTTCACCTGGGCGATGACCATGCCGCCGTTGTTATGCGCGGCTAAAGCGACGGCATACGTATCCAGATCCGCCGGCTCTTCGCTGGTGGAGATATTCGCCACCGCATCCGCCTGTGAACCGTGAATCACCGCGACATCAACTTTAAAAGGCTTGTAGTGCAGCCAGGTTTTCCCGTCGAGCTCAATGCGCGAAACGATATTTTCGCAGGTGATGTCGTTGCATTTTCCACCGCTAATCAGCGGGTCGACAAAGGTCCCCAGCCCGACGCTGGAAATGACTCCCGGGCGCCCGGCGCCGCTTTCGCGATACAGCGTCATGATGATGCCGGTGGGCAAGCAGTAGGCTTCTATCTCATTGTTGCGGGCCATTTTTTGCAGCTCGGATGACCACGACCAGTGCCCGCCGATGATCCGTTTGATGAGGCCCGGTATTGCCAGCCGCCCAAGACCGGACCCCTTGCCGTCGCCAATACCTAAGGCATGAATCAGGGTCAGATTCCGGGGATGCCCGGTCTCACGATAGCGCGTCGCGATGGCCGCCATGACGTAGTCGGACTCCAGCAGCCCGCCGCCTGAGCCGGTGAAGGCAACGGTGGAGTTGTCTTTAATCAAAGCCACTGCGTCATCGACGCTTTTCAGTTTGCCGTGCATTCTCGTTATCCTCGTTGTATTCGGTGACAAATAAACTAACTAGTTAGTTACAATTGCAGAAAAAAAATGAAGGATCAACGTAATTGATGACGCTTTGTTATCCAGGTAACATTTTCACAACATTCGTTTTGATATAACTATCTTGTTAGTTAATTAAATTATCAATCTGCAGGAGGGCTGGCATGGTTCCATCACAGAAGAATGCGTTTGGTCGTACAAATATCCAGGTCACCGCAATGGGCTACGGCGCAGCGCCGATTGGCAATATTTTTCGCCCCATCAGCGAGCAGGAGTCGGAAAACATGATCCATCAGGCGTGGAACAGCGGCCTGCGCTATTTTGATACGGCGCCGTTGTACGGACATGGCCTGAGCGAAGCGAGGATTGGCCACGGCCTGCGCTGGTATCCGCGCGATGAGTACGTGCTCTCCAGCAAGGTCGGCCGCCTACTGAAGCCGAAAAAGCGCGCTGAAATTGATTCCGGGGCATGGGTCAATCCGCTGCCGTTTGAGGCGATTTTTGATTACTCTTACTCTGCTACCATGCGTTCGATTGAAGACAGCCTGCAGCGCACGGGGCTGGAGCATATTGATATCGCTTTTATTCACGACTGTGATGTTTATACCCACGGCGATAAGCAGCCGCACTATTTTCGCCAGGCGATGGACGGCGCCTGGCGCGCGCTGGCGCAGCTGCGTGATGAAGGGGTGATTAAAGCCGTCGGCATGGGCGTCAATGAATGGGAAGTTTGCCATGCGGCGCTGCAGGAGGCCGACTTCGACTGTTTCCTGCTGGCCGGGCGCTACACGCTGCTGGAACAGGAGGCGTTAAAAGCGTTTCTGCCGCTGTGCGAGGAGCGCAATGCGGCGGTGGTGATCGGCGGGGGATTCAACAGCGGAATTCTGGCGACCGGGGCGGTTGAGAACGCAAAATACAACTACGGCCCGGCCGGCCAGCCGGTTCTGGAAAAGGTCAGCAAAATTGAAAACGTCTGCCGCGATTATCAGGTTAGCCTGCCGGCGGCCGCGCTACAGTTTGTCCTGGCTCACCCGGCGGTGCCCACCATCATTCCCGGCACCCGCACGGTGGCGCAGCTTGAGAACTGCCTGGAGTGGATTGCCGCGCCGATCCCGGATGATTTCTGGCGTACGCTGCAACAACAGGGACTGCTGGATGAAGGCGCGCCCACCCCGGCAGACCGCAAGGCCTGAGTGAGGATTGCAGAATAAAAAAGGTGCTCCTGATGAGCACCTTTTTTGATCCTTGCGGCCTTATCCGCGTCGCTAAGGTCTCATTCCTGCGCGATGCGCAGCTGGACTTTCAAATACTGCGGCTGTGCGAGCAGGGAGGTGAAAACCTGCTGAATATCCTCCAGCGGATGGATGGACTGGCAAAAGGGCGCGGTGATAAAACGTTGATGCTGCAACAGATGTAGCGCCTGGTGCATGTCTTCGCCCATCCCGGCTACGCTGCCCTGAATCCTTTGTTCTTTTAAAATAATCTCCAGCGGCCTGATGGCGATGGCGGTTTCGCCGTCGGTTAAACCAAAGGCCAGCAGCCGTCCGCCGGGGCGCATAAACGTCAGCGCCTGTTTGTACAGCTCGGGATGGCCGACGCTTTCGATGACCACGTCGGCGCCGCGGCCCTGGGTGAGCAGCTTTATTTGCTCCAGCGCGCGTTCGGGGTCGGTGATGACGCTATCCGCTCCGCACTGCCCGGCGAGCTCGGCGCGCTGCGGATTCAGCTCTACGGCAATAATCGGCGCGGCCCCCAGCAGGCGCGCCATCTGAATATGCATATTGCCCACCGGGCCGGCGCCGATGACCACCACCGACTCCGCCACGCTGAGGCCGATTTTTTTACCGGCGCGAACCACGCAGGAGAACGGCTCGGTCAGACAGGCAACGCTATCCGTAACCTCGTCGCTGAGAGGAATCACCAGGCGGGCCGGCACGGCCACGTACTGTGCAAAAGCGCCGTGGGTATGGATGCCGAGCTGGCGGATCTCCGGGCAGTTGAGCAGCTCGTTGCGCCGGCAATAATAGCAGTGGCCGCAGCTGATATTGATATCGGCGACCACCCGCTGGCCCGGCGTCAGGGTCGCGACGCGAGGGCCAACGGCAACAATTTCACCGCTAAACTCGTGGCCGGGAATTAACGGTAGCTTATCCTGGGCATAGTGGCCGTTATAGATATGGATATCCGTGCCGCAGATCGAGCACTGGCTGACGCGAATGAGGACCTCGTCATCCCCGTATTCGGGGACCGGAACCTGGCGTATTTCGAATTTTTTGGCGGCGGTAAGCACCGCCGCTTTCATTAATTTGGGGATCATGGCCGGCTCCGGTTATTTAACGGTAGAAATTTTGGAACGATCGATGGTCATCGCAATAGCCGCGATCATCAGCGCCCCGAAGAAGATCTGCTGCGCCTGCGCTTCAACGTTCAGGTAGGTCATACTGGTACGAATGACGGCGACGATGAGGGTGCCGATAAGCGTGCTCACTACGCCGCCCACGCCGCCGGTCAGCGGCGTGCCGCCTAACAGCACCGCGACAATCGCCGGTAGCAGGAACTGATCGGCCATCGTCGGCGATGCGCCGGACAGACGGACCGCCAGCAGCACCCCGGCGGCGGCGGCGAACGCTCCGGCGATGGCAAAGGTGAGGATCTTCACCTTGACCACCTTCACGCCGCTGGCGAGCGCGGCGGATTCCCCTGCGCCAACCGCCTTCATATGGCGCCCCAGCGCGGTGCGTCTTTCCATCAGCAGCGCCAGCAGCAGCAGTACGGCGGCGATGATGATTTCCGCCGGCAGCGTAAAGACGGTGGCGGTCATCCAGCCAACCGTTTGGCTGCGAATATCCCCAGGAATATAAAACGCCCGCTGTCCGGAAATAACCTGTCCGGTAGCGTAGGCGATACCCCCCACGGCGAGGGTAGTAATGAATGATGATATTTTAAAGCGGGTATGCACCCAGCCGGAAGCCGCGCCGAACAGCGCGCCGATCGCCAGCGTCAGCGGAATAGCCAGCACGCCAATTTGCGATAGCAGAATGACCAGTACGACCGTCGACATGCTGGCAATCGACTGGGCGGATAAATCTATTCCGCCGATATAAATCACAAAGGTCATGCCGATCGCCATAATAAACAGCGTCGAAGCGTCCTGCAGCAGCTGGAATATATTGTCGAGCTTAAGAAAATCCGGGTTATAGAGGCTGACCAAGGCCACTAATACCGCCAGGGTGAGTATCGGTAAATAGCGGGTGATTTTTTCACGCCCGGTTAACGGCGGCCGCGTCGGGCTACCGCTATTATTATTTGTCGGCACTGCTAATGAGTCAGAACGGATGATTTTCATGGAGATGGGCCTTAATAACCTAGACGAAATGCTGCAATAATTCATATTGCTCCGGGCGCTTCTCTTCGCAGCCGGTAAACTGATGCATCAGTCGGCCGTCCTTAAAAATAGCGATGGTGTGGGCGAGGCCGATAGCCTCCTCCAGAGAGTCGGCGATCAAAATCACGCCGCATTGCTCATCGGTGAAGTCGCGTACTAAGTCATAGACATCCTCTTTGGCACCGATATCGAGGCCGCGGGTAGGGTGGTCAAGCAGGATGATTTTCGCCTCAGCGGTCCGCCATTTCGACAGCACCACCTTTTGCTGATTGCCGCCGGAAAGCTTGCCGCATTGCGTATCAATACTGGCGGTTTTAATCGACAGCTTTTTAACCCACTCGTTTGCCAGCCTGCGCTCGTGATGGACCTGCAGCAGTCCGCCGTTGGAATAGTCCTGCAGGTTGGCGAGGGTAATATTTTCCACCACCGACATGCCTTCGACGATGCCCTCGATTTTGCGCTCGCGAGGAATATATCCCACTCCCTCGGCGATGCTGTGGGTGGGGCTAAATTTGCGTACCGCTCTGCCGTTGAGGATCACTTCTCCCCGTTCGGGCTGCATCAATCCGAAGATCGAGCGGATGATTTCTTCGGTACCCGCGCCATCGGTTCCGACCAGCGCCAGCACTTCGCCGGCGTGTAGCGACAGGGAGACGTTTTTATAATGGCCCGGCAGCGAAATATTTTTTAATTCGACTAAGGTCGTCTCTTTGTTAATTCGGTGCTTACGATGCTCGCGATAATAGCGTTCATCGATATCCCGGCCGACCATCTGGCGCTGAATATTCACCACGTCGAAGCGGTCGCGGGTGAGCATATCCATAACCTGCCCATCCTTCATCACGTAGATGCGGTCGGACAGCGCCATCACTTCATCGAGGCGATGCGAAACGAAAATAAAAGAGGCCCGGCTTTTCAGCTCCCTGACCAGCTCAAACAGCAGCTCTATCTCCTGGGCCGGCAGGACCGAAGTCGGCTCGTCGAGCAGGATAATTAAGTGGCCGCTGCTTCTCTCCTCAAGGGTTAAAACCTTCGCCAGCTCCACCAGCTGACGTTGGGTAAAGGAAAGCTCGGCGGTCATTGTTTGCGGATCGATATCCAGTTTGACTTTCGCCAGCTGCTTTCTGGCCGCCGCCGCCATTTTTTTCCAGTTGATAACGCCCAGCTTTTTAAACGGTTGTTCAAAGCCGAGGAATATATTTTCCATCACGCTGAGGTTGGAAATCAGCGACTGCTCCTGAAATACCATCCCGATACCCTGCATCATGGCGTCGCGTGGCGAGCGAAATACCACCGGCTGACCGTTAATCAGCACTTCACCTTTATCATGCTGATAGGCGCCGTAAATTATTTTCATCAGCGTCGATTTCCCGGCGCCGTTTTCGCCGACTAATCCGACAATTTCGCCGGGATTAATTTGCAGATTTATATTCTGTAAGGCCAGAACGCCCGGGAACGATTTACCAACATTTTTGAATTCAAGCATAATCGTCACTTCACTATTTGCAGACGTTTACGATTAGTGACTAATGCCACCGAGATGATAACCAGGGCGCCTAAAACCCCTTGCTGGATATAGGTCGGGAAGCCGACCAGCACCATGCCGTTGTTAATGACGTTGATAATCAGCACGCCGATCAGGCTTTGCCACACGCCGCCGTTGCCGCCCATTAAGGAGGTGCCGCCGACGACCACGGAGGTGATGGCGATAAAGGTATAACCATCGCCGAGGTTGCTGGCGACCGAGCCCAGGCGGGCGACCGCAAAGACGGCGCCCAGGCCGTAAAATACTCCGGCCAGCGCAAAGCCAAGCACGCGAATACGTTTTACCGACAGGCCGGACGCGTAGGCCAGATGCTCGCCGCCGCCGATCGCATAAAAATTACGCCCCAGCGCGGTATAGCGTTGAATAAACCAGGCAACCAGCAGGGCCGCCCCGGCGAGATAGACCATCAGCGGGAAATCAAAAATGCGCTCGGTCAGCAGTAACCGGAATACCGGGTCGGGCAGGGGAATACGCTCGCCGCCGGTCGTCACCATCGTGACGCCAATTAAGCTAAAACCGATGCCCAGGCTGACCAGGAATGAGGGGATTTTAAGCTTTACGTGAATAAGACCGTTGATTAGTCCGCAGGCTGCCGAAATAAGGATTGCGGCGGGAATCGCTAAATATCCGAGTTCGCTAAAACCGCCCAGTTTCACCATGATGATTGCCAGCATGGAGCCGCAGAAAGCCATAATGCCTTCAATGGACAGGTCGATCGAACCCATAATAATGATAAACGTCACGCCAATGGCAATCATTAACGGCGCGGCGCTGGCGGTCAGTAACCGTGAGAAATTACGCACGGATAAAAAACCGGGATAAATAACGCTGATGATGGTGCAGAGCAGCAGCAGCACCATCAGCGGCGCCCATTTGCGCAAAAAATCTTTGTAGCCTGAATGTGATGACATGTTCGACCTTCACTCATTGAATTTATAACGTCTTCATCGAGAATAAATATCTGCAGAAGGAGACAACTATAATTTGCGATACTGAATAGGCCCTTTTGACGCCTGCCAGAAATTATTCCAGTCGTTCACCGGCGTATTGACGATATTTTCCTGGTACCATTTCTGCGCGTCGTCTTTAGTTATCATGATCGTCGGACCATAAAATTCGCGATGCTCATGCGGTTCGGCGGAGGGCTTGAAGCTGCCGAGAGCCGCATGGTGCGCCAGTGAAAGCGCAATGCCTCCGGCCCAGTAGGGATCGGTGCTCACGGTGCAGAGTATTTCACCGCTGATGCACAGCTTAACGGCGTCCGGAGTGCCGTCGTAGGAAACGATCGGGATCTGTCCCGCCAGGCCTTCGGCGCGTAGAGCCTCAATAATGCCGAGTGTCATGCTGTCGTTGGAGGAGAAAATGCCTTTGATATCATCCCCGAAGCGGGTGAGCATCGTGGACATCATGTCGTTGGCTTTCGAAGTGCTCCAGTCCGCATCCTGCCAGTCCAGCAGTTTGATATCCGGGTTCTCTTTCAGCTTGTGCATCAGCCCCGCTTTGCGCTCAATCGCCGGGACGTTGGAGGCGATACCGCCCAGTCCGACAATCCCGCCTTTTTTCCCCATCGCGTCAAACAGCAGCTGCGCGCACTGCTGAGCCGGCTCGAAATCCGACCAGCTGATGTGGGCCACGTAGTTGTCGCCAAAATCCCAGGGATGCAGATCGTCGGTTTTATTCCAGATGGTGGTAATAAACGCGCCGCGCTGCTGGCAGGCGGTCACCACGGCTCGCGCGTTAGGGGCATCGTTAGGATCGCAGCCGATCGCCAGTTTCCCTTCGGTTTTGGAAAGCAGGGCTTTGATATCAGACAGCACCTTCTCGTTATTGCCGCCGTTAATCAGGCTCACCATCGTCGAGTTTTGCGTCTTCGCATAAGATTGCCCGCCGGCGGCAATCGCGTTCCAGTAGGAGTTGTCAGGGTCGCGGTAGCCCCAGGCCAGAGTGAGATTCCCCCCCTCAGCCGCCAAGGCTTTCGAGAGCGGGCTGATAAGCGGAAGCGCAGCCATGCCGCCGATGCCAAGGGCACTTTTCAGCAGGAATTCACGTCGGCTAATCACGCTTTGTTCAACGAATTTTTTAATAAATGACATAGCGATATTTCCTGTCTTTTCGGTTTACGTGGAGGAGTTTATCCCGGTGAAAAATACGCAACATGTAAATAACTAATTACTTACAAGTTGATGATATATCATTCGAGAATGAGATTGGCAATGAAGCGCTTTGGGCCGGGTTTACGTGGCTCGTTTATCGGATAGGGAGTTGCCTAGTATTTTGTTTTTTATTGTTATTTTTAAATATTTCCTTTGTGAATGAGTAAATGCTTCTCCTCGGGGGTTTTGCCTGAGAATATATCTTATCAATATGATTTATATTATCTTTTCCTCATTTTTTCTTCCCGGGCTGTTTTGCTTGCGTTTGAGATATCAGTCACAAAGATTTTGCTGGCGATCTTCACCCGTCACGCGTGGAGTACGCAGATCTCATATTTGCATATAGTAAGTAACTATTTATTTACAAATGATGAAGGGTGTAGCTATGCTTTCGGCGTATTCTCACTCCATAATGGGACAAAAAATGACCGTTAAAACACGACAGGTAGCGTTTATCACCGGTGGGGCGCGCGGCATCGGTTTTGAGATCGCCGCAAAGCTGGCGCAGGCCGGCTTCGATATTGCGCTGAATGATTATCAGGATTCTGCGGCGCTACAGGCATCCGTGGCGCGCCTAAAAGGCTGGGGCGTTAACGCCGTTGCCGTGCCCGGCGACGTGGCGGATATCAGCCTGCACGACAGGATGCTGGCGCGGGCGGAACATGAGCTAGGGCCGCTGACGACCTTCGTGAACAACGCCGGCGTGTCGGTGACCAGCCGCGGCGATCTCCTCGACGTGACGCCGGAAAGCTACGATCGCTGCCAGGCCGTTAACGCCCGCGCCACGTTCTTTCTCTGCCAGGCATTTTCCCGACGCCTGCTTGCCGGTACCCGCTCTCCCGAACTGCACTACAGCCTGATCGTCGTCTCTTCCTCGAACGCCTCGGCGGCCTCCATCAATCGCGGAGAGTACTGTGTCTCAAAAGCCGGGGCTGCGATGGTGGCGAAACTATTCGCTTCCCGTCTCGCCAGGGCGGGAGTGCAGGTGTTTGATATTCAGCCGGGACTGATTGCTACCGAAATGACGCAGCCTTCGCTGGCAATGTACCAACAGCGCGTCGATGAAGGCTTAACCCTGCTGCCGGAGCTGGGGACCCCCGCTCAGATAGGCACGATAGTAACCACTCTGGCCAGCGGCGGGATGCCCTACCTAACCGGCCAGGTGATTAGCGCCGACGGCGGAATGTTGGTTTCCCGTTTCTGATTGATAGCAGGTAAATCGCGATGAAAATAATTATTGCCCCGGACTCCTTTAAAGAGAGTCTGTCCGCCAGCGCCGTTGCCGATGCTATCGAGCGGGGTCTGCGTCGAGCCTTGCCTGGCGTGGAGTGCGTGAAGCTACCGATAGCTGACGGCGGTGAAGGGACGGTGGATGCGCTGATAAACGCGACCTCAGGCCAGCGGATCTCCGTCGCGGTAACCGGGCCGATGGGGACGCCGGTGCAGGGTTTTTTCGGCCTGCTTGGCGATGGTAAAACGGCGGTCATTGAGGTTGCCGCCGCCTGCGGCCTGCAGTGGGTAGCACCGGAAGACCGGGATCCGCTGCTCGCAACCAGCTACGGAGTCGGGGAGCTGATTAAAGCGGCGCTGGATCGCGACGTCGACAAAATCATTATCGGCCTGGGCGGCAGCGCCACCAATGAAGGGGGGATTGGTATGCTGCAGGCATTGGGCTGCCGCTGTATCACCGCCGCGGGGAAGGACGTTCCCTGGGGGGCCGGAGGGCTTGATGAGCTGGCCGATCTCGACCTCAGCGGACTGGACCCGCGATTAGCCCAGGTGGAGCTGCTGTTGGCCTGCGACGTCAACAATACGTTGCTCGGCGAGCAGGGCGCGACCGCGGTTTTTGGTCCGCAAAAAGGGGTAACCGCGCAAACGGCGGCCAGGATTGAAAGCAACCTGGCGCGGATCGCCACTATTCTCACATCCAGAACCGGGGACGATATCGCCAGCCTGAGGGGCGGCGGTGCCGCAGGCGGGATCGGCGCCACGCTGCAGGGGGTGCTGAACGCAGAGATGTCGAGCGGGATCGATATTGTGCTCAACACGCTGCATTTCGATGCGCAGGTGCGCGATGCCGATCTGGTCATTACCGGCGAGGGGCGGCTTGATGCACAGACCAGCGGCGGTAAGGGGCCTGCCGGCGTTATCAGCCGCGCTCATGCCCACGGTTGCCCCAGCATTGCGCTGGCCGGCTCGCTCGGCAGCGGATATGAAGCGCTGTATGAGCTCGGTTTAATCTCGGCGTTTTCGCTGGTCCCCGGCATTATCTCCTACGAGCGCGCCCTGCGGGAAGCCGCCGCCCTGCTGGAGTCGGCGGCGTTTAACATTGCCTCGCTCTGGCAGCAGGCTGCGAGTCAGCCGCTGCGCCGCTAAAACCGTCCTTTGAGGAAAAAGATATGAATATTCTTTATCGGCCCGAGTTTATCCGCGGTTTTGGCACCTATAAACTGCGCGGAGAACGCTTAACCACCGCCTTAGAGCATGCCTTGAGCATCGGCTATCGGGCGATCGATACCGCGCAGATGTATGAAAACGAACAGCAGATTGGGCAGGTATTAAGCCGTCATCCCGTCGCGCGCGGTGAGCTTTGCATCACGACGAAAGTCCTGCCGGCGAATTACCGCAAAGATCTGTTTATGGCTTCGGTGGCGCGCAGCCTGGCGGCGCTTAACGTTGAACAGGTGGATGTGCTGCTGCTGCATAGCCCGCCAAAGCAGGCGTTCAGCGCCACGTTGCGTTTGCTGGAGCAGGCGCAGCGGCAGGGGCTGACAAAATATATTGGCTTAAGTAACTTCTCGCCTGAGCAGATGGGGGCGGCACGCGACGAGATCGCCACGCCGCTCGTCGTCAACCAGGTCGAGTTTCACCCTCTGCTCGATCAACGCGATCTGCTGCAGGCTGCGGTAGAGACGCAGATCCCGCTATCATCGTATTGTTCGATAGCCCGGGGAGAGGTACTTAAATATCCGCTTATTCAGCGGCTGGCGGACTATTATGCCAGGACGCCGGCACAAATTATTCTGCGCTGGATTTTACAGTCGGGCATTCAGTCAAACACCATGTCATCCAACCCCGGGAGAATGGCCGAGAACTTTGCGATCCTTGATTTCACCTTGTCCCATATCGATATGCAGCAAATAGCGGAATTAAGAATCGCCAACTATCGCGTTGTGGCGCTGTAGCTCCTTTAATCAGCGGGCGCTTTGCTGATTTCGCAGACATCTGACGGTGTCTGCCTTTTCCTCCATGCCACCTCCAGGTCTCGCTGTTTTCCAGCGCCAGCTGGCGCTGGACCGCGCGTAAGGTTCGCCGACGGATCCGGCCGTGCAGGTATGTCTGCGAAGTGACGTAGCTCAAAAGAAATCATGATGACCTCCGTTTCGCGCATGGGCGGCTACGATTGTCATCAGACTACATCCTTAGCGGCATGGTTGAGCATAATACGACGGCGCGTGCGACTGCCAGCAAGGAGGAGAAGCCTGCGGGCATGCCGGGTGGCGAGGAGACTGTTCCGCCACTCGTGCCGGGGGACTCAGGAGGCGGTTCATACAGGCGGATATCCGCAATCAACGGCGCAGATACAAAAAAGCCCTGACCATTGCAGCCAGGGCTTTTAAGGAACTACTGATTTAAGGTTTAACATTCATGGACTTAATATGGGTACTACTCATGATACTGCTTTAAATGTACACGTTTATCACAGATAATATTGGGTGCTGATACTAACTAAAACCTCCCGCTATTTTCTTGTTAACCTACCCCACCATTTTCATAACGCTAAAAAATGGCACTTTAAACAAGTACATCCCCTCGCGACATATACTCTTTGATGCGTGGCTTGACTTCCGTTGCGATGATTTAACTTAACTAACGTACACAACTCAATCGCAAACAATAACTCTTAAAACATAGCCTTACATCGTCGCGCTACTTCCCCCAGATTTGCGATTAACGACTCTAACTGCATGACCTTAAAACATTACCGGTGTAAAAAATAATCTTCTTAACACCCGTAATCCCATACAACAAAATACGTAGCCTTTATCGCAAATTATAACAGCGAACTACCATTCCAGCGCTGTTAAAATCCAATCTACCGCTTTTAAAAGTACTGTCAATACTGTTTTTAAAAACATGCTTTTATTTACAGCAAATATATAGACCGAGCATTGAGTTGTGTCTCAAAACTCTCTTATTTATGGCTCAGGAAAGAGCGCCTCTGACGTATTTTCTGATGGCTAAATTAACGCCATAAAAACTTACCGGCGGTGAGCCGCTGACAATAAAAAACAGAATAACAGGGGGATCTTAGCGGCAGACTGACGTTGACAAGGGCGGAGGTCGGCGGGCTTAGTGCTCTTATCCGGCCCTCAAACTCGACAAAAACAAGAAGCCCGCTTAAGTTTCCTTAAGCGGGCTTCTTTAATATGGCTCCTCTGACTGGGATCGCCTTTGCCTGTAATTGGCTAATAAGTAAGCTAAACCTGAATCCCTATCCTGTCAAGACCGCCAAAATGACCACCAATTATCGCTGGTTACATAGAACTGATTTGAGTGGTCACGTCGCATTTGGTGACCATTACTATATCCCCCAACAAGGCCTTAATTCTGCTTCCCGTAGTGGAAAAGTACCTAGGGAAATTTGACAGTCTGTTTTTGCCAGAATGACCCTGACCCGAAATCCTGCTCCATTCAGAAACAGAATTCCGGCATGATAATGACTCCCCATCCGCTGATGTATTTTACATCGTGTTGAAACCGGGCTTCCTCCAGATGTTATGGAAGAAGAACTGGAACTATCCATGCAGCGTATAACCATGATTTTCACATGGGATAAAGCGTTGAAATATTGGACCTTCGGGGATAGAAGCACAGCGAATCAACTTTATCCCACCCAAAATGTAATAACATGAGGCGTACTACGATCTAAGAGTCGGGCATACACATACACGATCACTATCACGTTTTAGTATCATTGGTGTTGAGGTTGTAGGATCAATGTGTATGCTAATACGTAAAGGGTTGTTACTGCATTTAAGCAGGCAAAACCAGATACACGCTTCTATTTGTAGCGATATCTGGTTTTTTTATTTTCAAGGCTCAAAAAAATGAAAATAACTAAAATACTTAATAATAATGTTGTAACAGTCATAGATGAGCATCATAACGAACAGATCGTAATGGGACGTGGATTAGGATACAAAAAAAAAGTCGGAGATGAAATAAATGACATACTGATTGAAAAAGTGTTTGAACTGCGCAGCCATGAATTGATTGCTAGGTTAAGTGAATTGCTGAGTCATATTCCCCTTGAGGTGTTGACAACCGCAGATAAGATCATAAATCTGGCTCGTCAGAAACTGCCAGGCAAACTACAGGACAGCGTCTATATATCACTGACCGACCACTGCCATTTTGCCATTGAGCGTTGCCGTCAGGGAGTGGCGATACATAATGTATTGCTTTGGGATATCAAGCGGTTATATCAGAATGAATTTACCGTGGGACTGGAGGCGCTGGAGGTTATCTACCAGCGTCTGGGCGTCAGGCTGCCAGAGGATGAAGCTGGTTTTGTCGCATTGCATCTGGTGAATGCCCAACTGGACAGCCATATGCCAGAAGTCATTAAAATTACTAAGGTAATGCAGGAAATTCTTCAAATCGTCAAATATCAGTTAAACATTGAATACAATGAGAAAGCGTTGAGCTATCACCGTTTTGTCACACACCTGAAATTTTTTGCCCAGCGACTGCTGGGGCGAGACTGGGTATACAGTAGCGATGAATCTCTGCATGATGTGGTGAAGGAAAAATATTCGCTTTCGTACCGCTGTGCGGAAAAAATACAGACTCACATCGTTAATCAATACCACTACATATTGACAAAAGAGGAATTGATGTTTTTGACCATTCATATTGAACGCGTCAGAATTTAACTTATAGATCAGGAGGCTGAATAACTAAAATTTGCGCCAACTCACAAAATAATGATATGGCGTAGTTTATAAACTTGTTAGTGGATTAAAAAGCAGTATTCTGTCGCAAGATAAAATGGATTGTTACCGTATTGGGCAAAACCAGATGCGGGCAAAACCTGAATCATTTTTCTGCATGGCTGAAGCCGCAGAAAAATGGTTTGGGTTTTTTTTCGTTCCTAAAACAGTATCAGACATCCATATGTCTGGATGTCTCAGAGTAGTGACTGAGCGTGAGTTAAGGATAATTAATGAAATACAAAACATTAGCCAGTGAGATCCTTGAAGGCGTAGGCGGGACAAGCAACGTAAATAGTGTGATTCACTGTGCAACCCGGCTGCGTTTTAAGTTGAGAAATCATAAGAAAGCGGATGTGGCTGCCCTTAAAAACAATGCTGGCGTTATTATGGTGGTGGAAAGTGGTGGGCAGTTTCAGGTAGTGGTAGGGAGTCATGTTAGTGAGGTCTATCAGGATCTGCTTGCTGTATCCGGTATCAGTGAACAGTCCAGCAGTAAGGATGACGACACGGAATACGATGGTAAGGGCAAGGGAAATATCCTGTCACGTTTTATCGATATTATATCTGGTATCTTTACGCCGTTAATGGGGGTAATGGCCGCTTCCGGGTTGTTGAAAGGGTTTTTAGCCCTGTGTATGGCCTGCGGTTGGATGTCCAATAGTAGTGGTACCTATAAGCTGTTATTGGCTGCCAGCGATTCGCTGTTCTATTTCTTCCCGATTGTTCTGGGATATACTGCTGGTAAAAAGTTCGGCGGAAACGCCTTTGTTACTATGTGTATTGGTGGGGCGTTGGTCCATCCGTCGGTGCTTGAGGCTTTCAACGCCATGACGGCGGCTCATTACCAGCCGCTGCACTTCCTCGGCATTCCAATTACGTTTATCAATTATTCCTCCTCAGTTATTCCGATTATTTTCGCCTCTTGGGTATCATGCCAACTGGAAAAACCGCTGAATAAATTTCTGCACATTAATATCCGCAATTTCTTCACGCCAGCATTGTGCCTGTTGATAACTGTGCCACTAACGTTCCTGCTGATCGGGCCGGTGACGACCTGGCTGAGCCAGCAACTGGCGCATGGCTATCAACTGATTTACAGCGCCAGCCCGACTATCGCTGGTGGTTTTGGCGGTGCGATATGGCAAGTACTGGTGATTTTCGGCCTGCACTGGGGCTTTGTGCCGCTGATGATCAACAACTTCAGCGCATTGGGACATGACACTCTGATTGCTGTGCTGACTCCAGCGGTGATGGCACAGTCAGGGGCGGCGCTTGGTGTGTTCCTGCGCACTCGCGACATTAAGCTGAAAGGTATCGCTGGCTCGGCGTTTCCGGCTGGGATCTTTGGTATCACCGAACCGGCTATCTACGGTGTCAACCTGCCGCTGCGACGTCCGTTCATTCTGGGCTGTGTCGGCGGGGCTCTGGGCGGTGGTATCGCTGGCTATTTCGGCACTACCCAGTACTCCTTCGGGTTGCCCAGCATCTTCACCTTCACCCAGATCATTCCCGCCAGCGGCGTAGACATCACTGTGTGGGGCGGCATTATCGGCACAGTGGTGGCGTTCGGCTTCTCCTCGCTGGCAACCTGGCTGTTCGGTGTGAAGCAGGGAGTCGTTCTGACTGAGGCCGCTCCGCAGGCCTCTGCTGCGCCTGCGCATGCCATTCTGCGTAAACAAACCATCAACGCCCCGATTCACGGCGAAATTCTGCCGCTGGAACAGGTTAGCGACCAGACCTTTGCCAGCGGGCTGATGGGCAAAGGTATCGCCATCAAACCGCTGACCGACCGAGTGGTGTCACCAGTCAACGGCAGCGTGGCGTCGCTGTTCAAGACTTACCACGCCATCGGGCTGACCGCTGACGAAGGTGCGGAAATCCTGATTCACGTCGGCATCGACACTGTCAAGCTGGACGGACAGCACTTCACGCCGCGCGTTCAGGTAGGCGATGAGGTCAAGGTCGGTGATGTGCTGGTGGAGTTCGACCAGCAGGCCATAGAGGCCGCGGGTTATGACACCACCACACCTGTCATCATCACTAATACCGAAGATTACATTGACGTCCTGCCCGTAGCCGAAGGCACGGTACAGGAGAATGCACCGCTGCTGAAGCTGGTGCGTTGACAGAAAATAAGGGAGAGAAACAATGAGACATCGTTTTCCAGCAGCGTTTTTGTGGGGCGGCGCGGTTGCCGCCAACCAGGTGGAAGGGGCTTACGCCGACGACGGCAAGGGGCTGTCGACTTCGGACTTGACTCCGCAGGGACTACTTGGCCCGATCGTCGAGCGTACGCCAGGCGATAGCAACGTGAAAGACATCGCGATTGATTTTTATCACCGCTACCCTCAGGACATTACGCTGTTCGCTGACATGGGCTTCACCGTGCTACGCACCTCCATCGCCTGGACGCGTATTTTCCCGCAGGGCGACGAAGAGACTCCGAACGAAGCCGGGCTGGCATTTTACGATCGGCTGTTTGACGAAATGGCGAAGCACAACATTCAGCCGCTGGTGACGCTCTCTCACTACGAAATGCCCGTTGGACTGGTGAAAAAATACGGCGGCTGGGGCAATCGCCAGACTATCGAATGCTTTGAGCGCTATGCACGCGCGGCGTTCCAGCGCTTTGGCGGCAAGGTGAAATACTGGCTGACTTTCAATGAAATCAACATGTCACTGCACGAGCCATTCACTGGCTTGGGGCTGTCGCGCGACAGCTCTCTGCAGCAGATCTATCAGGCGATTCACCACCAGCTGGTAGCCAGCGCCAAGGCGGTGAAAGCCTGCCATGAGATCGTCCCTGACGCCAAAATTGGCAATATGCTGCTGGGCGGCATCCTCTACCCGCTGACCTGCAAGCCGGACGACGTGATGAAGAGCCTGATCCAGAACCGCGAATGGCAGTTCTTCGGCGATGTACAGGCGCGCGGCACTTACCCGACCTATATGACCCGGTTGTTCAAGGAGCAGGGCATTAACCTATACATCATTGATGCAGACCGGGAAGTCTTGAAGGAAACCGTTGATTTCGTGTCGTTCAGCTACTACATGAGCGGCTGCTCAAGCGCCGATGAAGCAGAGTTGGAAAAAGCACGCGGCAACATTCTGAATCTCATTCCTAACCCACACCTGAAAAGTTCGGAATGGGGCTGGCAGGTTGATCCGGTGGGGTTACGCTACCTGCTCAACGTGTTGTATGACCGCTACCAGAAGCCGCTGTTCATCGTGGAAAACGGGCTGGGGGCGAAGGATCAACTGGAAGCGGACGGCAGCATCAATGACGACTACCGCATCCAGTACCTAAATGACCATCTGGTGCAGGTGGCGGAAGCGATCGAAGACGGCGTCGAGGTGCTGGGCTACACCACCTGGGGCCCGATCGATCTGGTTAGCGCCGGAACCGGGCAGATGTCGAAGCGCTACGGCTTTATCTACGTCGATCGTGACGACGCGGGTAACGGCACGCTGGAACGTCGGTGTAAGAAGAGCTTCCACTGGTATGCGGATGTGATTAAGAGCCGGGGGAATGCATTGAAATAAAGCAGCGATTGTGGCTGTTCGTCAGCGGCGAACAGCCACAGGCGTCGTGAGACTCTAACGTTGGACGAGGCTGTTGAAGCAGTACGGGTTGCAGCAACCGACGCGGCAACAGGTGGAAAATTATTGAGGAGGAATCAACAAAACGGGTACCGTCTTTTTATGCGTTGCCGTTGACGGCCCAGAAAATATAATTCAGTTATAAAAATAGCCAGCGCAGTCATTGCGTAGGCGAAGTCGATTAATTGAATACCGGATGCAAGCTTAAAGCATCAGGCGTTCTTATTACCTCTTGTTAAAGCAATGCCCCTCTATGAGGCCATAGAAGATGGATAAAAAATATAAGTTAAAGTCGATGGTATTATTAATTTCTTCAGCTCTTGTATCCAATAGTGCTGTGGCGGCAACACTCTCTATTGAACAAAGGCTTGATTTGTTGGAGAAAGAGCTGGCGAAAAACAATCAGGAATTACAGTCCACAAAAAAAGAATTGCAAAAATATAAATCCTTATTTGAATCGCCGCCCACAGTGGTTGCCAATAATGCTGTTGCACGCAAGGAGAACAAGGTCGAATTAACTGGTCAAACTCGGGTTCCGGTCAAAGTTGCATCTGAAAATAATGCGACTGCTTCCACTTCTTCCCCTGTGAGGGATATGACGCTCGATGATCTGAGTAAATATATAAAGGATGATATTGGCTTCGAATATTCCGGTTATTTTCGCAGTGGTTGGTCCACTGGCACTCGTGGCGCGCCGAAGTCCTACGCCATCGGTTCTCTGGGACGTTTCGGGCAGGAGAACGGTGCCTGGTTTGACCTGCAGCTTTCGCAGAAAGTCTACGATGATCACAACGGTAAGGTAGCGAAAGCGGTAGTGATGCTGGATGGCAACGTTGGCCAGCAGTACAGCAGTGGCTGGTTTGACAAGGATTCGGAAAACCTGTTGCAGTTCTCCGATATCTATCTGACCACCAAAGGATTCCTGCCATTCGCGCCGGAAGCCGATTTCTGGGTGGGCAAACACGCTTTGCAGAAGTATGAAATCCAGATGTTGGACTGGAAGAGCTATCGTACCGACGCCGGTTCCGGTGTGGGAATTGAGAACTGGCAACTCGGCCCCGGCAAGCTGAACGTGTCGCTGATTCGTGAGGATATCAACGCCCACGCGGTGGATTATGCCACTTCCGGTAAGTCCCAGCAGGTGAATACCAACAGTTTTGATATTCGATATAAAGGTATTCCGCTGTGGGATAAGGCTACACTGGAAGTCTCCGGTCGATACATCACGCCTAATGAAACCGACAGCAACCATAAAAATGAAGATGACGGAAATTATTATAGTGTGAAGGATTCCTGGCTCGCCGGACTTATTCTGCGCCAGAATTTCACTGGCGGTGGATTTAATGAATTAACCTTGCAAGGCGCAAATAATTCCATGGCCAGTGGTTTTGCGCGACTTTCTGGCGCTAATCCATCCTATAGCAATAATGGTACTGGTGATTATTATGGAGAACACACTAACGGCAAAGCGTTTCGCATTATTTCTCAGGGGGAAAACTATTTACGTCCGGACGTAATAATGGCCCACGCTCTGGTCTATGCTCACGGTAACGACATTTACAGTTATGATACTGGCGCACATACCGAATTCGATACCGTGCGGGCGGTAGTGCGTCCGGCATATATCTGGAACAATAATAATCAGACCGGTGTGGAGCTGGGATGGTTCGATCAGAAAAATAAAATTGGTGGAGAGGAGTATCATGAGTCTGGTTATAAAATTACGCCTTACCATGCCATTAAGGTGAACACCAGCATTCTTACATCCCGCCCGGAAATCCGTTTCTACGGTACTTACATGAAAGTGAAAGAGAACGGTATAAGTCAGTTTGAATTTGCCGATGCGAAAAGTGATCAGTTTACTGTAGGTGTGCAGGCAGAAGTGTGGTGGAAATAAACAGGATTGCCAACAAGGACGTTGGCAATGAACTGGTCAATTGTTCTGCTTTTGCTGATAGTGTTGGGTTCTGATGACTTTCTTGATTTTAGACAAGGATACACTCTGTCTCATTAATTGCAATAGATGACGCATTACCGGCAGCGAGTGATGCAGATGCAAAGCAAAACTTTCGCAGAAATAATTCTTATTAGGACGTCCGTCACTGGAGATATTGAAACGGTGTTTAGGACAGCCACCGTTACAGACTGAGCGTACGGCGCAATTCATGCAGTCCTTGCTGATGTTTTTCAGTTTGCTCTGACCAAACGTGATGTTTTGGGGCGAATTGACTATTTTTGTGAGGTCGCCATGGTTAATATTTCCCAGCTTATGTTCGGGATAAACGAAATGGTCACAAGAGTAAATATCGCCATTCGCTTCAACGATAAGATTGCCGCCACATGTTTCGTTAATTACACAGGCGCTGGTCTGGCCGACCATTTTGGCCATGGTTTGCTCAAAATTCATCACGAATACTGTGCCTAAATCGTTCATGATCCAATGGTCAAAAATAGTATTAAGAAAATTTCCATAGGCTTTGGCGGGAACTGACCAGTCGGTGACACTGCATTGGCCGGAGAAATCAGGCTGAATGAGAGTGAGGCCATTTTCATCGGCGACTGCGGCGCGTCGTTCCACCAGCGGAATAAACTGCATATAGCGGCTGCCGATGCGCTTGAGAAAATTATAAACATCCATTGGGCGTTTAACATTCTCCGCATTAACTACCGTCAGAGTATTGAACTCGACCTGGTGACGTTTTAATGCTTCTAAACCCTTAATCACCGCATTGTATGTGCTTTTTCCGGCACGGGTCAGACGATATGTATCATTGCTGATACGGTCGCCATCAATCGACAACCCGACCAGAAAATTATTCTCTTTGAGGAAAACCGCCCATTCATCATCAATATTTGTACCATTAGTCTGGAAGGAATTATTAATGATTTTAGTCCCGCGATAATGATTCTGCAAGCGAATCGCTTCGCGGAAAAAATCAATGCCGAGTAGTGTAGGCTCTCCACCTTGCCATATAAAATCAACCACATCCGCTTTTTGCCCTTGAATATTCTTGCGAATATAATTCTCCAGCGTTATACCGTCCATTTTCCAGTGGCTTTTACGTTCGGGGTAAAGAAGCTCTTTTTCCAGATAAAAACAGTAAGAACAATCAATGTTGCATACCGAACCGGACGGTTTAGCCATTAATTGAAAATTTGCGATATGATCAGCCATCACTCACTACCTCTTTATTTTACTAATTATAAAATTCCGTGGTGTTAAATTTACAACGAAAAAAAACCATATAGCAAAAAACTATGAACTTAGTTATATGCTATATGGTTTCGCCCGTATCCGGTTACGATCCTTTTCTCGAAGATACTCATGTGTAGATGACGAGGCAATTGACGATAACCGACTTCGTGATACTTATCACGTTTTCTTTAAGGCATGTTCTCCCTAAAGTGGAATTGATGGATATCGAAGACATCGATTTTTTATGATTTAAATCACAAAATCCCTTATAAAGAGTTGAATAAAAATATGATTTTATCATGCTATTCGCTAGCGGATCGTGACTATATAAAGGCGAAACCCGGCAGTGAAGAGGAAGGTATCTCCCTCTTCACTGCCGGGTTTTTTCTTTTTCTCACCCTGCGAGTTGTTTCTAATGGTTTTTTCAATGGAGAAAATAATGCATAAGCTCACACTCAGCGCTGTGGCGCTATGTTGTGCCCAAGCGTTTGTTCCGATGTCGCATGCAGCAGAGCCTAGCCAGTCAGCTAATAACAACGTGACGGCTCAACGTCCCAACATCGTCTACATCCTGCTCGACGATCAGCGATACGACGCTTTTGGCTTCCTCAACCCGCGCATCAAAACGCCGCATATGGACGACATCGCCCATAACGGCACTTACTTCAAGAATGCATTCGTCACCACTTCGCTTTGTTCGCCCAGCCGGGCCAGCATCCTGACTGGCATGTATGCGCACAATCACGGCGTGTCGGACAATAACCCCAGCGATTTGTCAAAGCTACAGTATTTCCCGGAAGAACTGCATAAAAACGGTTATCAGACAGCCTTCTTCGGCAAATGGCATTTCGGCGGTGCGGATAAAACCGCCACAGCGGGCTTTGCTGGTTTCGACCATTGGGTCGGCTTGTTGGGGCAAGGGGATTACTACCCCATCAACATGTACGGTCAACAGGCGATGCTAAACATTGACGGCAAGCTGACGCCGCAGAAAGGCTACATCACCGATGAACTGACCGATTACACTGTGGATTGGCTGAACCACATCGACAAGAGCAAACCGTTTATGGTCTATCTATCCCACAAGGGGGTGCATGCGGATTTTTATCCATCCATCAAGTACAAAGGCAGTATGGATAAAGTGACATTCCCGTTGCCTGATACCTACGCCGATACACCGGAAAACTACAAAGGCAAGCCAATGTGGGTGAAGAACCAGCGCAACAGCTGGCATGGCGTGGATTATCCGTACAACAAAAAGATGGATATGCAGCAGTTCCAGCGTGACTATTACGAAACGCTGCGTTCGGTGGATGACAGCGTGGGCCGGGTGCAAGACTGGCTGAAACAGAACGGCCTCGACAAAAACACTATCGTAATGGTGATGGGTGACAACGGCTTTATGTTCGGCGAGCATGGACTGATCGACAAACGCACCGCGTATGAGGAGTCTATGCGCGTGCCTCTGATTGCCTCCGGCCCCGGTTTCGGCAAGGGGAAAGTAGTTGAGGACGTGGTGGCTAACATTGATATCGCACCGACGTTCCTCGACGCCGCCGGTGTAAAGAAACCTCAGAATTACGATGGTGCCAGCTTCCTGGGATTAGGCACCGACCGCGCCGACCAGCCCAAACGTAAGGACTACTTCGTCTACGAATATTTCTGGGAGTACAACTTCCCGTACACTCCGACTACCTTTGCCGTCCGTACGCCGCAGTATAAATACATCCAGTATTACGGCGTCTGGGATACTGAAGAACTATATGATATCAAGAAAGATCCGCATGAAAAACATAACCTTATCGATTCCAAAGATAAGAATCTGATCGAAACCAAAATTGCTTTACGCCAGAAACTGTACGAAGGGCTGAAGGATCACGATGGGCGCAACATCATTCCCTACAACCGCCGAACCGAAGCAGGTCAAGTCTTCCGCTATAACCAGGGCGGGCAGAAAATGGCGGACTTCCCCACCGAATGGCTGCGCGGCAACAATCCACGTGATAAATATGCAGGTCTGATCCCTGACGCATTGGATAAAGACCAAACGGTCGAGAATGTATTTGCGTCGTTTGAGAAAACTGAAGCATTGATCAAAGAGATGATGGAGAAACAGAAAAAAACTACTGAAACTTCACATTAACCAACCGCGGGGCGCGCTATATGGCGCGCCTTTGCACTGGGGTGCTTTCAAAAATACAATTTGTTGTTAACTATTACCTTATTGCAGGGGAAATGGATTTACTTAATCAAGAAAATATCAAAAATCTCATAACAGTTCAGTCGATTTATTGAAGCTACGTTTTCTTGATTTAATATAAGCATAGTTACGCAAGTGATTATTTTAATAAACACTTTGGAGCCCCGCGTTTATCACGGACACTATTTTCCAGTTCATCAAGGGTGCGGAACAGAAACATTTTGCGGTTCTTCGCGGCTTTGTTGAATAAATCAGATTCTGGATAAGCCTCCCCGTAACGGGTTGTTGCTGTCAGTCAATACGCACGCTTTCTGGCATACCTGCCTTCGTCATTTTATTCAACGCACGGACCATGGCCAGAGCCTCTGCAACCTGACCATCCCAGTCATGCAGTGTCAGTGAACTTCCGAACAACTGTTTTACCCTGTACATCGCCGTTTCGGCTATCGAACGACGGTTGTAATCGGTTGTACATTTCCACCGGGCATTGCTCCCGCTCAGACGCTGATTCGCAACGGCACGGTTGCAGTCTGCATACTCTTCAGGCCAGTAACCCGCCCCTTTGCGGGGCGGTATCAGCGCCCTGATGTTCTTGCGCTGCAGTTCATCGTGACATAACTGCGTATCGTAAGCGCCATCCGCTGCGGCTGACCTGATTTTGCGGTGGGTCTGCCGGATGAGTTCCGGGAAGGCTTCAGCGTCCGTCACATTGCTCAGCGACAGGTCAGCACAGATGATTTCGTGCGTTTTTGCATCCATAGTAAGGTGCAGTTTTCGCCAGATGCGACGGCGCTCCTTGCCATGTTTTTTGATTTTCCACTCACCATCACCGAAGACTTTGAGTCCGGTGGAATCAATCACCAGATGGGCGATTTCACCCCGGGTGGGCGTTTTAAAACTGATGTTAACTGACTTTGCCCGCTTACTGACACTGCTGTAATCCGGGCTCCGCAGTGGGACATACATCAGTGAAAAAATAGAATCAATGAAGCCCTGAGCAGCTCGCAGGGTCAGCCGGAATACGCGCTTAATCACCAGGACAGTCGTGATGGCGGGGTCAGAATAGCGCTGAGGCCTTCCCCGGGTGAAGGCGTTGCAGACTCATACCATGCCTGAATCGCTTGATCGTCCAGCCAGAAGGTGAGGGAGCCACGGTTGATAAGGGCCTTGTTGTAAGAGCGCAAGTTGGTAATTCTGAACTTCTGCTTTGCCACGGGATTACCGTGTTGTCAGGATGATACGTGATCAGAGCCTGCGATTGAGCAAAAGTTCGATTTATTCAACAAAGCCAAAAAGGACTTCTCGGCATCTCAGCAGGTAAATACCAATCAGTTGGAACTGCGTTACAATAAAATCCCGGTATGGGAAGGCGCCGACCTCGCCTTTACCGGCAAATACATGGCAGGGAATAAGAGTAACTCCCAGAAGGCGGGCGAAAACAGCGGTACTTATTTTGAGCTTAAAGATGCATGGATGGCTAGCGCAATCCTGAATCAGAAACTGAAACCTGGCGGGTTTAATGAATTCACTGTCAGGTAGCCAATAATTCTATTGCTAGCGGATTTGCCTGCTATACCGGTTCTAATCCATTCGCCGGATATAATGACTATTATTATGGTGACCATACAAACGGGACGGCATTCCGGTTAATATCTCAGGGTGAAATGTATCTGGCCGATGATGTGATAATGGCAAATGCTATTGTTTACTCAAATGGTAACGATGCGTACAGCTATGATACCGGGGCTCATACGGATTTCGAAAGCATCAGGACCGTTGTCCGTCCCGCCTATATCTGGGATAAGTTCAATCAAACGGGCGTTGAACTTGGCTATTTTACACAACGTAATAAAGATAGCGGCGGCACGGCTTATAAAGAGTCTGGTGTGAAGACGACCTTGTTCCATACCCTGAAAGTTGATTCCAGCATGCTCACATCCCGTCCTGAAATTCGCCTTTACGGCACCTGGTTGCGGGTGCTTGAAAATGAATTGGATCAGTTTGCTTTCCCGGACAGCAAGAAAAATCAGTTTACTGTCGGTGTTCAGACAGAAGTTTGGTGGTAAATTATCATCTAAATAGCTGCGCGGAATACCGCTACACTTTTGCCTGCCCATGTTTACCTCCGGGGAACGGGCTGGCCGTTTCCATAAAGTGATGAACCTTTCTCAGCAACTGCCACATTGAACGGCACTGATGATTGCGTGTTATCGTGTCGTGCAGCGCCTGCCATAAACGCTCAACGCGATTCACCCACGGCGAGTAAACCGGCTGATAAATCACCCTAACTTTGGGTTCGCTTCCAGCCAGCGCTGTGTCTCCCGGCTTTTGTGGATAATGTAGTTGTCCACGATGAGCGTGATGGTTTTTGACCGCCGGTACGTGGCTTTCAGGTGTTTCAGCAGGGTGATGAACAGTACCGAACTTTTGCTGTTACCGCCAACATAGCTGACCTTTCCCGTGCCGCTGTGTAAGGCCCCGGCAAGATAGTATTTTTCATTCTGGCCCGGCGTGAACACTCGCTTTTGCTGTCCACGAAGTTGCCAGTCTGCGCCGATTTTTGGGTTGAGATGGATATCCACTTCATCCTCATAAAAGACCGGGTGTTCTGCGCTGCATTCGTCGAGTGCTTTTTGGATTGCAGCCATCTTTTCATCCTTATGGGGATCGCGGATACACAACGTTGGTGCGGCCCTGCGCCAGACTACTCCGGCTAACGGTAGCCAGCGACGAACGGTTCCGGCATGCAACTGACATCCGGTTATCTCGTTGATTTTTATTGCCAGTAACTCTGTACTCCAGCGTGAACGCTGGTAGCCAAAATCGCCGGGAGAGTGTTTTATCAGCTCACGTAACAATGTGCAGATATGCTCAAACGGCCAGCGCCGGGAACGCCCTGCGGGTAAAGATTTCAGGCCATCAGCACCCGATAACGTAAACCAGTTAACCCATCGCCCGACGGATGAACGGGCGCAGCAGAGCGTTCTGGCAACATCGCTGACCCGCTCGCCCCGATGAAGCATCAGCATCGCGGTGAGCCTGCGGGCATGATTTTTATCGCGCGTTTTATGAATAGCTTTCTGCATCAGGCGTCGTTCGGTAAGGGGTATTGGTGCTATGATCGGCATCGCTCAGTCCGGTTGGTGGTTTGGGATATTTGGCGATTGATCAGATCGCACAATCCGGGCTGAGTTCCCTTAAAGTGATCTACTATTACGCGCAGCTATTTAGTGTTGAGGGATGTCGATTTTAATCGATATCTCTCATATGTTAAAAGTAAAAAATGGCATTGCCGGCAATTCTTATTCTGATCAGTATATTCATTTCGATCAGATATTGAGATGCCTGTTTTTTACACAAGCAGTATGATGGCCGGTTTAATGTTGGCAGGGAAAACTTATCACCAAAATCATTTTAATATCAGGCTACATGAGTAATTCTCTTTTTTCGATAATCCCAGAATGCATTATTCTGTAGCAAGCCTTTTCCATGGATTCGGGGTTAGCCGCTGTATGAATCACACCTGAAAGGAAAGCTGCAGGTTATCAGCAAGCGGTATACGCAGTGAATTGAGCGGCATAACCTGAATCTGAGGCAGCATCGGCAAGACTGGGCAGGAAGTCGTTGTCGTTCTCAAGATCGGTGTAACTGCATGACAAAGCCATTGGACATTATCTGACGATAAATCATTATCAATAAATTGGAGTCATAACCGGAATTTAGGCTGCCGTACACTCATAGGCGATTCCAGCGATTGTAATCATACCGGATGCAATAAAAAAAATTTCTGGAAAATCTTGAAGCTAAGAACAGTTTTAGTGGGCTCCGACAAAATCACCTTATGCCTAAATTCAATAAACCGCTTTAACCCCCCAAGAAAATAAAACCATTTCACCTCTGCGGAGCAAGGGGCGCTAAGTCCGGTTGTGCAGGGGCAAGTTTTTTCTCCTGTGCGCTTTCCGTTCTCCATATCGGCTTCCGGCTAATCGTTTCCCGACACAACCCATCCCGCAAGGGTAAATGGCACGCATGCTGCACCCTTGCAGGACAGAACGACGCCGGGAAAGCGAACCGTCAGGCGATACGAAGACGAAAATCACACACTGACGGAGAAAAAACCATGACGATTTCCCTGCATACCAAGACTAGCGCCCCTAACACCGCAGCGGCGACCAGCGTATCCCCGCTGGACCCGTCAGGCTCCTCAAAAACGAAATTTTCTAAAACCAGAACGGACATTTATCAGACCGTTACCGACAACATCATTGCAGCACTGGAGGCAGGTGTAAAACCGTGGTCCTGCCCGTGGAAGCGTGTTTCCGGCATGTCTGGACTGCCATCTAATTACGCCACTGGCACGGCTTACAGCGGCATTAATATCTTGCTGTTGTGGTGCAGCGCATCAAAACAGGGGTTCAGCGATTCACGCTGGATGACCTACAAACAGGCACAGGCAGCAGGTGGACAGGTTAGCAAGGGTGAGCATGGCACAACAGCTATTTTCTACACCACGCTGGAGAAGGAAAACGACGCCGGAGAAGTTGAACAAATCCCTATGCTGAAAACTTTCACCGTGTTTAACGTCCAGCAAATCGACGGCTTAAGTCTGACCACAGAAACTGTCAGCCCGGAAGCAACCTTTGACCCGGTGCCGCAGGCTGAGAACCTGTTGCGGAAGAGTGGCGCAAACATCATCGAGAAAGGACAAAATGCTTTTTTCAGCCCATCAACAGATCAAGTCTGGCTACCGGAGCGCCATCTGTTTTCTGATGCGGCGAATTTCTACGCTACCGGCCTGCATGAGCTGGTTCACTGGACTGGTGGCAAAAAACGCCTGGACCGTGAAATGAAAGGGAAGTTTGGCAGTGCTGATTATGCAGAAGAAGAACTGGTGGCGGAGCTGGGAAGTGCCTTTCTGATGGCGGAGCTGGGGATTGAGGGAGAGGTACAACATGAAAGCTATATTGCTTCCTGGCTGAAAGCGCTGAAAAACGACAAGCGTTATATTTTCAAAGCGACCAGCGCAGCCTCTAAAGCACATCGTTACCTGATGGATAAACTCTGAGACCGGAATCAGACAACCGCAAGGGAATGCGGTTACATGGTTTTTAACCAGTAACGCAGCAAGGCGCAGACTGAGGCGGAACGCAGCACAGCGACTACCGAACAGTCTGCGCCTTGCAGTGGAATAAAAAATTTCCGGCCTGGCAGTATCGCCGCCAGGCCGGTGAGGCCATCACGATGGCCTGAGTAAAAGCTTACGTATAGCTACCTAATGACAGTTGTTTCAGTTCATCAACGGTATAAATGCGAAACACCCGACGGTGGCGTTCTTCCAGCGGGACGTGCTGATGGTTAATGATGACATGCCTGATGCTGTCAAACAGTAGTTCAAGCGCACGCTTCTTCTGTAGATCGGGCACAACATAAAATACGTAAATCCACTGCTTGCGGGTACGGGCCAGTAGGTGGCTTGCCATGATCGACTGATAACGGGCCCGGGTTTTCAGGCGGCGCTCGGTTTCAATGGCAATAACGTTACCGTCAGGCAGAGTCAGTAACCCGTCCGGGCGATGTTTTACCTGATACTGGCTGAGAAAGCTGGCACGGTCGCCGTTAATCCATCCCGATGCGCCTTTCTTCTCCAGAATAAGCCTGGCGGCCTGATTATCAAGATGGTGCTCCAGCGTCCAGCCGGTGATTTTTGATGGTTCAAACCGCGCAGGAAAGATTCTATCATTCGGGGTCAACACCACCGCCAGCCCGTCGCTGGTGATCCCCCATAATGAAATCTTCAGTGTCCGTGATTCAAGCACATGCTTCTGTATTAACCCCATTCGCTCTGTTTTTGCCAGCAGCGAATAAAGCGACTTATGATCCCGGAAACTAAATAACTGCATCAGCGTTTTAAAATCGCTGTAGGTTTCTTCTTTCAGGAAGTTCAGCAGTTGTTTTATTTTTTCGTTGTTACGCGTCTGGCGCTCGTGATATGACGAAATCAGCATAACCGCTCCTTAAAAATCCAGCGGGGACAGGTGTTCTTCATCATCATGTTTCGGCTTTACTGGTTTTACTTCGCTTTCACCGAAGAAAAGATCCGGGTGCGATGTCGTCACCTCCGGTGCGGAAGGTTTATCATCGTCGCTAAAATCAAGCATGATCTTCACCGGGACTGCCGTTGCGGCAATATCAGGGGAAACCGAAAAGCTTTTTAGCTGACGCTTTCTGACCTTTATCGGCGAAATCAGTGAGGCAGAAGGTAGCGTTTTTGTCGTAAAGATAAAGCTGACAAAATCGGGCAGGTTCAGGATCATATTGCTGTCAATAAAGAAACGTTCGGCCTGGCGGATTGTGCGCTCACTGTCGATGGTTTCTGTCAGCATATTATCCGTCTTAGCCTTGCGGAGTTCGTCATCCACCAGAATCGTACCTGACATTCTTGCCACCCATTCCGCCGTATCCGGATCCATAACCCGGTAAACCAGTTTGAATTTGGCATTTTCAACGACCGCACCGACAACGGCGTCACCTTTCAAATCTGCCGGGCAGTCTTTTAAATCGGCGATGGACTGGTGGTCCATAATAATGTGTATGCCTTTATCCCGCGCCGCGCCTAGACCTTCCAGCGCTGGCCTGGATAAATGGTATTTCAGTTCGGAAAGATAAACAGCAATGGGGCGGGGTACGTCTGTTACTCGATCGCGTCTTTCTGCCAGCTGGTAAAGGCGAACCAGCAGCATGCGCTGGGCGGTAATAATTTTGCTGTTTCGCATGGAGCCGACTACATAACAGCAGCCGCCCTCATCAAATATGTGTTTAAGCGAAAAGCCTTCTGGTGAGTTAATGGCATTGAGTAATGCCAGTTCCTCAATCTTCCCAAAGAACGCTTTGATTTTTTCGGCAATACCCTGAACGTAATCACCGTTATAAATATCACGGAGAGTTGCCGATGGGTTATCACTGACAAATTGCGCGGCCATACGGGCGGCTTTTCGGTCATCAATACGATAGAAGTCCGATTCCTGCCCTTTTTCTGCCAGGCTGAAACCGGCAACGAACAATTCTTCCAGTTCATCTGGCGTAATATCTTCAATCAGGTTTAGCTGGTATTGCTGTTTTCGTAGGTCAATTAAGGCAAAGGGTTTTCCTGCATCTTCGCAGGCTTTCCGGTATAGGTGTGGTGCCCATTCATCGTCTTTGGGGTCCATAACAAAAACGCCTTCACCGGCAATAATACTTTGATATAGCAATATCCCGGCAGCTACCCCTTTACCGGCTCCGGTGGTGCCAATAATATCCGCGTGCTGTTTCTGCCAGTCTTTTAACGGGAGATACATTGGTTCGTTCTCCCTGTCCATGCCAGTAAAAATGCCTTTATTCAGATCGATATAATCCAGCGGATTATAATGCAGTGTTTCGGGCAGCAGGGACTTTACGGTGCGGACATCGGTGCGCAATTCCCGTTCAAGGGTGGTTTTTTTAACAAGGCGTTTCTTTATTTTGTCCAGTTCCGGCGTGAATAGCCGGCGAAGCATAATATGAAAAATAATCCCGGTTACAGTGAAAGCAATCCGTACTGACCACGCCAGTGCTGAATTATCACTGGTGAGTCTGGTCTTATACAGCCATTGAAAAAAGCCGATAAAGACCGGGGCCAGTGTGCCAGAGAGGAAACACACCATGGAAAAAGCCATAATCAGCTTTTTCCAGAGCGGAGCTTTCTGCCGTTCATCGCTTTTCATTGATGCAAAAAACGGCATCGTCAGCCCCGCTAACAGCGCCAGTATCAGTTGCTGCTGTTGCACAAAAGCGAGCAGCGCCAGCATCCCGTTTACTATCGGTGACAGTGAAGCGGCAAGCTTATTTAAAATCATGATGCCTCCTTCGTCAGCTATTCGCCCCATGACATCGCCCCATCAATTCGCCCCACGGTGTCGGGCGAAAAGACGGGGCGAACGTAAGGGACGAAGAAGGTGACCGCTGTGCGGCCATGTGCCGGAAAGCATGCTTCCCTGCACGAAACGGCGTGCGCCAGTACATGCGGGCTGGACGCCCTTATTGCCTGCCGCATGGGGGTAATGTCGTGGCTGTACGCCGCACCAAAACCCCCAGAGTCAAAGGCGGCACACCGTCGCCCGCTACGCGCGACCACCCCCTTTAAGACGGTCGCTTTCGCCTTTTTCTTCCCTTTGCTCGTTCCTCGCAGCGGGAATAAAAGGGAAGCTGACCTTTAAAGAGGGTGGTCGCGCCACGCTACCGGCTTTTGGCCGGAGACTTAGCTGCGACGGTGTGCGGGGCTGTGCCCCCCGGTAAACCGCTGTCGTGGGCGACAGCTTTTCGCTCGCCGGGGCGGCGAAATTTATCCGGCTCCCCCCGGCCTGCAAAATCCGCGTGGGCGCGGCTGTTTGCAGGTGAGGCGCGGTGCCTGAATTATTTTCGCTCCTTAACCCGCGAAAATATTTCTGTCCGCTGCCTCATTTTTGCGGCCCCCAGTTTCTTCGCTCCTTAATCCGCGAAAAACAGAAGCCGTAAAAACCTGAAAACCGTCACGCTCTGTGCCGGTCTCGCCAGTATTAACCACGAACGCGGCCATATTTACTGATGATCTGACCGATAGCCGCCGGGTCTGCTGAATCACATTCTCTTAAAAATGATTTTCTGGCATCGGCCGTATGGTCAGGCAGAAAACCATGCCTGTTCTTTTTTACGATATTAAAGAATGCCCGTTCAGCGGAATGACATTCACTGCCGCCGCCATTTCCGGTTGCTTTACCGTACATGCATAACACCACTTCGCAGGCATCAGCAGCCAGTACAGTTGTTGAACATGACGCAATAACGCAGAACAATAATACGGAGGATATTGTTTTCTTCATTTCAGTTACCATTATGATTAATGAAAGGTTACGTATCTTGGGTAATGTTATTTACCGGAGTTATTTTCTGAATGCCTCTTTCATGCCATTTAAATGAACTGGCTTAAAGTAAATATCACTCATCCGGCGCACATCGCCGTGTATATCAATGCTGACGATGACATCGATGCTTTTAAGTACTTTTCGTAATAAAACATCAAAAGGAATATTCCGGCAGTCGGGATTTTCATAGCAGCGATCAATAACCCCTTCAATACAGTCTTCCGGGCTGCCCGCGTGCAGGGAGGTGATTAATCCCTCATGCCCGGAGTCGACAATTTTCAGAGCGTCCCATGCCTCCCGCCCGCGAATTTCCGCCAGCAATATCCGGTCAGGGTTCATACGATAATTAGCACGGATCAGCCTGCCAGGCGTGACAATAGCGTTATCCCCGGCATCCGCCGGGTAAAAAAGATGCACATAATTGGCGTGGTGATAAAAACGGATTTCGGGATTATCCTCAATCGTTATCAACCGGAGATGCAGCGGAATATAATGCAGCAACGTTTTCATATAGGTGGTTTTGCCGGAGCCGGTTTCACCCACAATAAAAATCGTTTTGCCGTATTCCACCGCCTTTTCCATAAAGCGGGGAATATCCCCACTATGATATAACCGGGTCAGTGCATTATCCTGACTTCCCGTTTTTTCCTGACCGGTCACGCGCTGATAAAATCCCGCATCAATCCATGACTGATGTGTTTTCTGCTCAAACGAGGGTTTGCGCAGCGTAATGGACACCGTATTACGTTCACAGGCCGGAGGAATAATCGTCTGAATACGCTCGCCGGATTCGAGCGTGGCCGACAGTATCGGTGACGTATCGTCAATATTATCGTCCTGCCAGGACGCCAGTGCTCTGGCAAAGGCGTAACACTGACGCAGCGTGACCGGGGATTCACGCCGCTGCCATGCCCCCTTTATTTTTGTATGCAGTTCCCCTGGACGGTTAATCACGATTTCGGTCAGCCCTTCGACTGGCAGATAATCACCGAACAGCTGATTTTTCATAAAATCCAGTGACAGGTTTTCAGTGCTCATACCATTTCTTTTTCAGTCGCAGTTGATAAACAGAGGAAAAATCAATATCCGTACCGGTCATGATGCCGATCACGTCGCCCTGGTTCAGATACATCGTGGGCGGGATACTGATGCTGTTTTCCAGCGTCGTTTTCGCCATTTCCGCCGTGGCGGCGCGGGTGTTTTCGGTATAATCGGTATTACGGTCTTTCCCCGGCGCGGCATCCGATGCCGCTGCCGCCACGTCCTGCACGGTACTCAGCATCAGGGCGTTGCCGAAACGCTCCCAGAAATGGCTGTCGATCCAGCCCGCGATCCCTACCTCGCCGAGCGGGCCGGTGGCCTGCGTATCGGTGAGCGGGATTTGCAGGCTGCCGGGCTCCGGCGTGCGCAGCTCCGTCCACAGCACAAACATCCGGCTGCGCCCGTGTTGCAGTGCCCCGGTGCGGTAGACGCCACGGGCGACCGTTCCTGCCGGGATCAGCTTCACATGGTTACTGGCGCTCCAGACATTCTCACCGATCAGGCAGGAGATATGACCGCCAACATCGGATACGAAGCGCCGCATCATCGAACACGGAATATAGCGGTCTACCGGAATATAGAGATCGGGATCTAGGCCCAGCCGCCTGACACCGGTGACACGGGCTACGCCCGGATTGTCGTTGTTATTGCTGCCTGCCGGTGTTGTCGTATCCGGGCAGCGCAGGCGTCCATCTTCGCCACTGACCAGTGCAGACTGACAGGATGTGTACACCGTGGAGGCTGACGGGCTACCCGACGTTTCCGCGTTGCTGCGCAATCCGCTTCGGGACGCGCGTGTATTGTCGCCTGACCCTGTGCTGCCGCTGTTCAGCCCGTCTGCCAGTGCTGCCGCCTTGTTCAGGGCGGGCGGCCCGGGCGGCAGAGCTGGAGTGCCCGGGGCGCTCTGACTGGCGGGGTCTGCTCTTTCCTTCCTCCCGGGCCCGAACAGGCCAAACGGGTTACTGTCCAGACCTAGATTCTTACGCTCATGCTGCACCGCACCGGAGGAGGGCGGCGGCGCGGTGTCGGATTCTTTCTCATCACCCCTTTTCAGGGCGCTGAGAAGACGATCGCCACCGGATGCCAGCGCGATGACCAGGACCAGACTCAGCAGGCTGACGATCAGCGTGCGGCGACCGGAAGCCTTACGGAAACGGGTCACTTCCGGCTGACCAGGCGATGTTTTCTGCTCCGGCTCCTGATATGCCATTGCCGCGCGGGCGCGTTCACGGGCTTCCGCTTCCCGTTCTGCGGTGGTTTTTTCCGGTTCGTCCGGGAAAGATTTGTCGGTCATTTTGCCTCCAGCATAACGGAGGGTGAAACAGTGTCACTGTTGGTCAGCGGGATGCGCCCGAATCCGTCGTTTTCGATCCCCACCACCGAGGTACCGTAGCGCAGTACCAGCTGCGGCGATGCCGGAACCACCATCACGGTGTAGTTGCCCTGTTTACCCGTCCGGGGCGTGACCGCCTGCTCCTGACCATTAACCACCCTGAAAACGGAAGGCAGGGTTTTCGAGGGAGAAAAGCCGATATAAGCAAAACGACCGTCATCCCAGGTAAAGTCGGGGGCGATGGCGGCGGAACCGGCTGCCGCCCGTTTTGTATAGCGCCAGTTGCGCGGCGTGGTGGCCTGCCCGAATGCCGCCGCAATCCGCTGCCGGTCCAGTGCTTCCTGCTGATGTTGCTGACGGGCGGCGCTGGCGGCGGCAGACTTTTTTCGCAGTTCGTCGGGATAGCGGTAGCGGATAACAAAGGCCTGGGCGGGCGAGTCTTTATCCAGCACGTTCAGCTCCAGGCTGTAATCGCGCTTTGATGTCACCACGAACAGATTAGTTTTCCAGTCTTTTTCTGTCGGCAGAAACACCTGGCTGACGTTGTTGCCGCTGGCATCCGTGACCGGCTGGGTAATCGGGTTCGGGCTGACGCCTACCCGGTTATCGCTTTTCGTCACGGTCCAGCCTCTGGGAAAACCCGCCTGCGCATCGATAACGGTTTCATCATCGTTAAACACCAGCATGGTGACGTAGCCGGGGCGGGTACTGACGACCGTGGCGTTCTGGTTGTTGTACGTGACGTTCTGCATCCGGCGGTCATACGCGCTGCCGCGCGGTGTCGCCGCGCTCCATGCCACGCATGACACCAGTAAACCCGTGAGGAGCAGAATGTGTTTCAGCATCATTCCCCCCTCAGCTCTTTGTCGCGCTGGTAGCTGGTGACGATAAAGCCCAGCGGGTTCACTTCGCGCTGGCTGTCGGTCAGTTGCCGGTGCGGGAGGTAGCGGTATGTGAGGCGGATATTCCAGACATCCGTTTTCACGGAATTATCAGCAATACGACGAATTGTGCGCTTAATACGCAGTGTTGCCAGATTATCCGGCCCGGTGGCAGGCGCATGCACATTGGAAATAATGGCGATATCAACAACATTTTCCGCCTTGTTAAAAATCACGTCCGGGGCCTGGTCGCCGTTAAACCCGTCCAGATAGTCCCGGTTCACGCTGTCGCTGTTAAATAACTGCACGTCGTCATAATCATGCTGAAGGGAGAAATAATTATATCCCTCGCGGAGTCTGACATAGTGTGCTGCCAGTGAATGCGCCAGCGCCTTTTCAGAAGAAATATCCCGCTCCTTCACGCGGGTCATATATTCATAGCGCCCGGTCTGTTTATCCACTGACCATAATTCAGTGTCGGTGGTTTTCAGCGGCAACAGAATAATAATGGCCGCAATCGCCATTGCGGCCAGAATCAGTCCGGCAGCGGCCACCCGCCAGGCGGTTTTTCGGGAACGCTCTTCCTTTTCCAGCAGGATGGATTCAAAAGAACGGGAAACATTAACAATGTTCTGAATATCAGACATGGTGAGTCAGCTCCTGAATGATGGCGGGGGAATTTACAGGCTCGGGTTCGCCGGATACCGGCGGAAGGTTGCCCTGATGCCGTGCGCAGCCCGTGAGCGCGCACAGCATCAGAAGGAAGATGCTGAATTTCATGGAAGCCCCTTATCGTATGGATGCAGGAATGCCGCACCGGTGGCGCAGGCCACGGCGTGACGGGGAAAGGAAATCAAGAGACGGGAGGATTAACGGTGACGCTGCCGGTTCAGGCGTTTCATACTTTCGATGGCGGCGGCGCGTTTTTGCCAGGCGCTCACGGTTTTACCCGCGCCTGCGCCAGTGAGTCTGCCGGTCGCCGCTGCGACGGCCATGCCGCCTTTCGCAGCCAGGCGGGCACCACCCTTTATCCCCGGCCCGGCAAGGTCGGCGGATTTGTTCGCCAGTCCGCTCAGACCACTCATGGCTGCACCCTGCAGCACCGCCTGTACGGCGGCCCCGCTGAGTGCGCTGGCGAGCTTCGCGGAGAACCAGACCACCACACCCGCCGCTATCCCGGCCAGCAGGCACTGTGCTGCCAGCGTCACCATGTTGCTGACATTGGATGTCCGGGTCGCTGCATCAAGGATTTTATTCAGGTAATTGATGGCGATACGGATTGATAAGGCGGAAAACATGATCGTTAATATTGCCGCGAAAATCGTTTTCAGCCAGTTATCAAACATCGGCTTAAGAAAACCGTACAGCAGGCAGAAAATAAAGAGCGGCGCGGTGGTCGTCATTAACAGGAGGGTGATTTCGGCGAGCAGGTTGACAAAGGTGGCAGCCAGTAACAGAACGATCGCGCCGCCCCATACCAGCACTTCGGCAAAGCCACCATTCAGTTTGACGTAAGTCGAGGTGTCCATACTGAACAGCGTCTGCCCCAGTGTCTGCGCCTTTTCCCAGACGGTATCAAGCAGCGCCCAGACGTTATCATCGCCGCTGACACCGTCTTTGAATCCCTGGACAGCCGCTACCGCCATATCCAGCCAGCCATCCCGGTTTAACGCAAAGGTGGTGATCAGCAACATTCGCCCCACATCCCAGACGACATCTTCAACCGGGGTCCGAAGTTTGCCAGCCAGCGTCTGGTAACCGCGAAACAGTATAAACAGGGTAAAAGAGCTGGTGATGATGACGCTGATCATCGTGCCGTAAGTGGAAGACTGACCTTCCAGTACGGTATTAAGTCCATCCATGATGTTTTTGTCCATACCCACAAAAATACCACCGGACATGGTGCCTCACCTGATATATAAAGAAAGGAAATAAAAAACAGGGAGAATTCCCTGTTTTGCTGAAGGAGATATTACCGGGTGACGGATTTTCTCTTTTCGGCTTCCTGCTGAAAGAGTGTCTCAAATTTTTCTTTTATTCCGGCCTTGCCAATTTGAGCAAACATAATGGCAGCCCGTTGAGCAAATTCACAGTTATCGCTTGCCTCGCCATCCTTCAGGCATTGTGTATAAACCGCATAAGTTTCGTCAGGATGCTGCTTATACCAGGCTTCGGATTTGGTTTCCTTGCAGCCGGACAGTAATATCACGCCTGAGAGTGTGCATAAGGTGAATAAGGATCTGAGCACGGATAACCTCCTTATAAATTATTAAGGTCGGCAACAGGTGCCGTTAACTGCTGCTGTTCAAAGGCTTTCTGTCTTTGCTGCTCCAGCAATGTCGTTCGCTGTTCAGCCTGTCTGACAGACATCTCCCACTGATTCGTCAGCGCATTTAACTGTACGCTTTTCGCCGCGATGGCGTTAGCCAGATCCTGAGACTCTTTCGAGTCCTGCGCATTCGATATACGGTCAGATAAGTCTGATATGTCGCTGAGTGTGCTGTTGATCCTGTTTTCAACCTCAGTGGTATTCTCAATCGCCATTGCCTGATTGAGGATCATCTGTTTACAACTGTCGGCCAGGGCCTGAGATTTTATTCCTTCCTGTTCCTCGCTGCATACGCTGAATGATTTGTATTTATTGTAAAGGTTTTGCAGTTCAGAAGAATATGAACTGTTCTGCGTGGTCAGCAGATCATCCAGTGAAATACCGCTCTTACGGAGATTATCAATATCGGTTTTCAGACTTCGGGCATCACTGAGAAAACCCTGAATATCCCGCACGCCGGTTGCAGTGGCTAACTGTTTTTTATACGCATCAAGTTCACTTTTATAATGGGTAGCCGTATCCTCCCATTGCTGTAGTTTCTGCATCCACTGGTTAATGGATTCGGTATTCTGCACGGCATCGAAAACCGGTATTCCGGCGCTGAACGCCTGCGTCGGGAAAAATAACGATAATGCCAGAAAGGTATATCTGGTACGCATATCAATGACCTCCGTATGAATATCAGATTGCCCGCTCAAGGAAGGTTTCTTTCCATTCATCAGGTCGCATACCGTCCTGATAAATGGCATCGAATATTTTCAGGTTGTCCTCACTGCCGCTGAGAAGCCGGGTGAGTTTACCCAGTCCGGACAGATCCATTTTCGCCATTGCCACAAACGGGCGGGTTTCTCCGGCCTGCAACGGTGTTTTCAGGATGACCATATAATGCTCGCCCGGATCCAGGTTTCTGACCGTCTCGTAAACACTTTCCGGCACTTTCATTTTTTCCACGTAATCCGCATGACTGGCTTTCGGATTGGCGAGGAAAATCTGGGTACCGCACTGCTCAATAATCGCCGGGGCGATGGGGTGTCTGACGATTTCATCCGGTGACTGTGTTGCCGGAACGAAGATACCGTTCAGCTTGCGGATGACTTTCAGCATATTGAGCGAGAAGCGGGAAAATTCGACATCGGCCAGCCAGCGCCAGAACTCATCCATAAACATCACCAGGCGGCGACCGTCCAGAAGACTGATCACACGGTACAGCAGGTAAAAGGTCACGGGACCGCGAATATCGTCATCATCCAGAAACTCGGTGCCGTCGATACCAAAGTTATCGACATCGCTGATGGTGAAAGTATCGGCCTCGTTATCAAACACCCAGCCGAACTCGCCCCCCTGCGCCCACTGTTTCAGGCGAATACGCAGCCCGTTGGTGCGGGCATCTGTGGTCGGCGGCTCTGGCAGCACTTCCAGCAGCCGGGTGATCCCGAACCGGCGGTACTCCGGCGGATAGTCCAGCATGATGGTGTCCACGGCGGCACTGATCCGCTCCTCATCGCGCGGATCGAGCGGCTTACCGTTGCGGCGGCACAGCATGCGCACCAGCCGTTTGATGAAACTGATGTTCCGGCGGGTTGGCTCCAGCGCAAACGGGTTGAAGCCGGTGGGCTCGCCGGTACGGATGCGGAAATAACGCCCGCCCGCCTGGCGGATCGCCATCTCCGCCGCCCGATCCTTATCGAAATACACCGTGGTCAGCCGTTTGATGGTGGCAGAAGGCGCAAACGACGCCGGGTTACGGTACTTCTGCATCAGTTGTTGCATGATGGTCATCAGCAGGGTTTTACCGGAGCCGGTTTTCCCGATAATCGCCGTATTCCCCGGCGTTTTCTCACCAGTGTCATCCCGCCCGGCCTGGCTGTCGTGCAGGTTCAGGTAATACCCGCCACCGCCGGGAGATGTGAGAATGGCGATGGCTTCCCCCCACGGATTACCGCTGCGTTTGTGGGGATGGAAGTTATGCAGGCAGGCCATATCGGCAAAATTCTGGCTGCTGACGGCCACCAGTCGGGGACGCAGCGTATAGACGCCCGGCAGTTGCGCCAGATACGCAGCGGGCAGTGACAGGGTGGAGAGCGTCGTCATAATACCAAGATCTGCGAAGGGCTGGGCCAGAACGTTAGTGTCCTTCACCACCTGTCCGGCACTGTCTGAGGAGATCAGCAGGGAAAAGTGGAATTTACCGCACGACACATGTCCGGACTGGAGCAGGTCGCGCAGGACAATCAGCTCTTCGCGCTGGGAAATCGCGTCGTCGTCCGTGGAGTTAAGCCGTTTTTCCGCCAGCCGGATATGATCCTGCGCCTCATCCCGTGCCATGCAGGTAAATGACTGCGTCAGAACATACTCGCTTTCGGCGTACAGCAGCGCATCCAGCATACCGGTATGGGTTTCCGGGGAATAATCCTTAATCTCCAGGCTGCGGAAGGAGCGGGAACCGCTGACCGTCTGGCATTCACCGGTGTCGGTGGTGAAAAAGACGTCCGGCGTGCTTAATGTTTCATAAAACGGCGAGCGCGTTACGGCCACTTTCTGCCACTGTCCGGTGATCAGGCGGTGGAAGAACGCCAGTTGCGAGGAATACACCCGCCCGTTTTCTTCATATACCCCCAGCGGCGTTGCCATATAGCGGGATAATGAAGATTCCAGAGATTCGCGGTATTCCAGCATGATTTTGAGCGCGTCATCCAGAGCTGCCTGGCGTTTACCGGGCGGTTGCGCTTTCATGGTTTTCTTCTCAATCTGAGAGAACGGCGCGTAGCAGACGGTAAAAAACAGCCGGTGCCGCCAGAACGGTTTTTCTTTTACCGGTTGGTAATACCGCCGGGTCACGTCATCGGAAAAGGGAATACCCGAACAGGCTTCAAAAGCATCATGGTATTTTTCACGAAGCCGGTGAATATAGAATGTTATCGGCAGACCCTCATACGAACGAATAACGTTATTCAGGTGCGTAGCCATCAGGGTCAGGTGATGTTCGTCTTCACATTCAAAGACTGTGCCGCCCAGCTCCCAGGTGGCAACAAAATCACGGTGACGGTTTCTGATGATGTGAGGGTGAATATGGGAGGAATACGGAATATATTTATCCAGCGTAATACGCTCGTTTAATTTCATTTTCTGAATAAACTCCGAGACATCAACGTTATCGTACTGGTTTGCCAGAAGGGCATTCGCGCCAAAATGGGTATTGGTGAAAAGTCGTCCACGGGTTTTAAACGCCAGCCAGAGCAGACTGAAATAATGAATGTCCTTTCGGGTTTTATTTTTCATTTCCGCCCAGGCAGGAATGAGCAGAACCGCCAGGTAATAGCTGACATAGACTGCCAGCAGGACGATGGCCCCGCTGACAAGAACGAACGGCACCAGAGGAATACCCATAATGGCGGCAGGCCGCGTAAGTGCTTTATTCAGCGTAGCCATCGTTGCCTCCCTTATGACGCCCAGTAGGCACCGAAGCCGGATGCACCGACAATCAGGATAGCGCCGATGATGACGTTGCGCATGTCGTGCAGGCTCTTGCCATCGAACAGCACCTTGTAGCCCACCCACATGGTCGCCAGCGTGATGGTGATGGCGGCCAGTCCCAGCAGACCAGCTGAGGTATTGCTCAGTGTTTCACTGGCCTTGTTAAATCCACTGTCCGCCCCCAGCACCGGGGTAGACAGCAGCACGGAAGCAACAATGGCGTAACGGCGTTTACGCATGATCATTTCTCCTCATCAGGGATAACAGGGATAGCGCCGCGAATGACGGCATCGGGATAATGCAGATAAGCCAGGACCGGCGCAGTGGTACCGGCAGGCTCGCCACGCAGCACAACGGCGGGATAACGGACAGACGGCTGTGCGTTCCGGTCAGGGTCACGCTGTCGGTCTTCCCGCGTGGACGGGACGACATAGCCAATGCGCTGCACGTAGCTGGTCTGGTTAAAGGCGGATTCCGGTCGCTGACCGGTTTCAAAATTGCCTGAGTAGTAACAACTGAGCGCTCGTTTCAGGGTGCCGCCGCGTCGGTAACAGTCGGCGAGAATGCGCTCAAATACCGACAGATTGATGCAAGGGTTAAGCAGGTCGCTGGCCGTGACGTCGTAATGGCGGAAATTGGTGCTGGTGATTTGCATCAGGCCGACCGAATAGCGTCGGCCCCGTGCTGCCAGCCGTCCGGTGAGGCGGATCGCCTTCGGCAGGCTCGTGGGGAAATGTGAAATCACGCCCCGGCTGTCTGGCAGAATTTCAGCAATGGCGTAAGGGTGGAAACCGGATTCGACCCGTGCGACATCAAGCGACGTGGACGGGTGAATACTGGCGGCGCACTGCACCGCCAGTGCCAGAAAGGCAGTGGTGGAAAGCATGCTGGCCTCGTAACAGAGAGACCGGCGGCTTATAGAAAAATACGCCGCCGGAGGAGAGGAAGAGAAAATGGATTAAGCGGCAGCGGCATCCTGTGACATGTCACTTTCTTCTCTCGGTTCAAGTAGCACCAGCCTGCCGGAGACGGCAATACCGGGTATCAAAACGATATTCAGGCCGGGCTTGCCGTTATGCGCGAAGGCTACACCAACTTTTGTCCAGTACGTGTTTTTTTCGCCCTGAGAATCGGGCTGACTTTCCTGGGTAACAAAGACGTGATAAACGGGTTTCCTCATGTAATTTCCTCTAATCAAAAACAGTAAATAAAATAAACGAATCACATCCCGGTTCTGCATTCCGGTTTTAACGGGCCAGCGAGAACATTCAGCGGCACCCTGAATTGTGGTTATGTGACAGCCCGATCCATTTTGTTAAAGAGCAATGCCCGGCCCGGACGAATTAATGTCCATCTGGGCAACTATGCTGTAACGTCGTTTTCAGATTCAGATATTTCGACAGGGATATAAATGATAAAATCAAAATAAAAATAAGAGAGATATCCTGATGAGGATTATCAGATGCGGAAAGAGGGCGAAGTATACGGAGCAAGTAATAAAGAAGTGTTTATATTTTCATGGAAACAGAAAGACGTGCAGGGGAATAATATCCCTGCACGTCTTTATCACTATTATCAGCGTCCGCAACGTTCAAGTTTTTCCTGACATTCGGTACAGGTTGATATACCCGGCAGTGTCTGCCGTCGTTTTTCAGGAATGGGGTTGCCGCATACACGACAGTGAAATAATGATGGCGCTGGCCCTGGTTTAAAGCGATTCTGCTCAATCATTTCTTCCAGTCGCTGCTCATTAAATTCCTGATCGCGGTCGATCTCATCCGGCATATGGCGTCCTCCTGTTGGCGATGACGTCCTTTTCGCACAGCGCGATACGCTTCCAGACCGTGGTGAGTGATAGTCCTTCGGGCTTTGGCATCAGGGATTCCGTCACCTGCATCATTGCGATCAGTGCGGCGGGCGATTCAAGGTTTTCCACCCGGCATTGTTGCCATTGCAGCCAGATAGCCGCATCCGTCTTTTCATCCGGTTCAGGTGTCCGGCCATACGGCACGCTGACACCCAGCAACCTACGGCGAAGGCAGACTTCATTTGATGTCAGGCCAAAATAGTGGTTGAGCAACGCGATAGAGCCACCCAGGCGGATAGCCCGGTTAATCTCCTGTTGATGCCGGTATTCCTGGCGGGCCTGCGCCAGTAAATGATGCAGCACATCATGGCGGACAGTGATCGAAAAAAAGGGTGCCGACGCCCGGCTGACAATAAACAGTTCATCAAGGGATAACTGATCGAGAGCATTTATTTCGTCGAAAGTGAATCCGAGGGACTCGCAGTAACGAATATTGCCTTCTTTCAAAGCATGAAGGACGTCGGTTAATACGTCATAATTTAATGATGGGACCATAATTCTTTACCTCCATTAAAAATTTTCAGCGGTTGGTTAATTTAATGGTGATCCAGTCATCAATTTCAGACTCCAGCCACGCTACACTGGCAGGGCCAATTTTAATGGAGCGAGGAAAATCGCCATTTTTCATATACAGGTAAATCTGAGAACGTTTCAGGCCGGTTTTTTCTTCGACCTTTTTCAGACGTAATAACTGATGAGATGTCATCATTTTCTCCTGTGGTGAAATAACCCGGTATGCCCATAGATGACAAAAAAGCACAGCGACAAACACAAGGAAAGCTGATAGGCCCGTATTAAGGGTGGGTAGACTCTTAATACGGGTTATTTATTGAGATGAATAAGGATGTTATTAATCGTGTAAGGATGTTGAGGAAGGAGAACCCCGCTTCAGTGCATTTTTCAGCGTGTCACCACTCAAATGGTCAGTAATGCCGTCATCAGACGCCCACTGCTCAAAAATGGACAGGAGTTTATAGGGTTGTCGGATTAAAGGACTGATGGTTCCATTATGCTTGCAAGCCAGCCATAACATGCGTGATAAAGGCGTGGAGATACGTGTTGAGGGAGATGTTATCGCCATATTTTTTGTATATGAGTTGATAAGTCTTTCGAGTTCAGAATGTCGGATAACGAAGCAGGCATCTGCTGGTAATTCATGAAGAGGGAAGTAATCGTTCCGGCACAACGGATGTATTTTACTGGTTGATAATTCTGAAGCAACGTCGAGAACACGACTTTCCGGAAGTTTCGCCATCTGTTTTTTCATCCTGTCCTGCCATGTGGTTTTCTCAAATAACTGAAACACCCCTTCTGATATAGTGACTGTAAGTCCATAATTAATGGTTTCTGTGTCCGCAACCGGTAATGGGAGATTCAACGTGTTAGCAAGTAAGCGCTGAATCAGCACGTATTCATAACCAAGTAGTGTTGTGTCTATAATCCTTTGTCTCGGGTTAAAATATTTCCTCTCTGTACTTATAATTAGATTTCGATCGTTTAAAAAGCAGTTTTTTTCTAGCAGGCAGAATCGTCGAAATGGTGTATCGGAAACTAGGTGTAGTTTAGGTTTATGTCCAGAGACTCTTACTTTACCTAACAAAACTGAAGACTGAAAATAGATGGATAGGTTAATTTTCCCACAGAGTGCATTGCGATAAATGTCACTTTTGGTTATCTTTATACCTTCCGTTTTGTTTACTATTCTGACGGCTTCTTTTATAGTGAGCCAGTCAGGCATGTTATTTTCATTATTCAGGAGGAGAATATTGGCTGTCATAGTTGGCCTCTTTTTTGTTACGAAATTTTCTGTGTCTCTCATCCCCCCGGGATTGTTTGTTTAACTGAATTGCTGTAAATTAATTTTATGTGTGGTGTTGAGAATCGATATGTCATGATTTTTGATAAAAGATAGCATTAAAAACTTTGTTAATGCTGCTAGGCAATTTTTTTAGTTGAAAGTCGCTTAAATTCAGCGACTTTCTTTATATTATTTATCGCTAAAAGAAATATTTTACCCCTATACGAATCTGATTTTGTTCCCGATGGTAGGGTTCGACATTGCGATCTAGCCAACGTAACTCAAAGTAGGGTAGCCAGTTTTGGTTAACCCGATATTTAAAGGTGTTGGTGATTTCCCAGTGATAGTCTTTGCCATTATTACTGTGAAGTCATTTGTCCGCATAAAGTAATGAGGTTCGAAGGTATAAGAAAATTTATCTGTAATAATGAAATTCCAGTAGTTCCCGATTTCATAAGTATCATTATTATCCTGCGCGCCATTTAAATCGGTTGAGCTGTAGTTGTTATGGTTATATCGGTTACGTACGGTAAGATTAAACCAGGGCGTAAACTTATAATTGACGTCGAGATAAATCGCACCACTGGAACCGACGCTTTTATCGGTAATTAACCCTCCTGGCTGAATCGTTAATTTATCCGTCGGCTTGAATAACGGATACCAACCCTCGATTTCGTTATAGCCATGCTTTAACTCATCCTTACGTTGAAGAGTATAGGTATTAGTGAGCATAAGACCCGCGCCTGTATTAAAGTTATAGCCAACGCGTAGCATGATTTCTTGTTGATCGGATGCCAGATTGTATGCCTCGCGGTTTTCCACATAGGCACCGGCAAAAACAGAGGTAGAGATTACAGAGGATAACAGAAGTATCGCGTTTATTTTTTTTCATGATAAATCCATTTTTTAACGTAGGGGAGTCGCTATCCATAAGAATGGACATGGCGATAATAATTAAAAAAGTCTTTTAGTTATTTACAATGTTGTGTTGTTTTTTTCTCTGGCCAATTTCCTTGATAATAAAAGCGAAGCGGTTTTCATCGAGTTTATGAAAGATGCAGATAGATGGAGGTAGTATGTAAAAACTACCTCCAAGTGAGATTAGCTAATATTTACTATGTTTTATTCGCCTCGTCCGCTGCACGGATAGCGGCGACCTTTTTACCGAACGCCAGGTGCAGAATCACCAGAAGGCCGAACACCGGGAGTAATGCACTTAATGCTGAAATTCCAGTCGCGCCTTTAATCAGCATCGCCCCTGACGCTATCAGCAGTAAAAACACCATGATACGGAACGTTTTCACTGAGATGCGTTTATGCACGAACTGGCCGACGATAGAACCTAAGATCATGGTCGGGATGCAGAAAATGACCAGCTTAAAGGTCGATATCGTCAGAATACCGCTGGTGGCCAGGCCGCCAACAATCGCAATGTTGTTCGCGGTAAAAAACGCGTTCAACGTACCGCGGAATGCTGCCGGTCCTAGGTTACGCAGCATGCCGTACATCACGACCGGCGGACCATTGGTAGAGAAAGCTGCACCGAGTGCCCCTGCTATCGCTCCCATCGGCGCGGCAATCCAGCGTTTGTCATAGACCGGCAGACGCGGGATAAACAGGCTGTAGAATGAGTAGATAATGATAAAACCGCCAAGTCCTATCTTCATTATGTGGTCAGGAAGATAGGACAGTGCATACAGTCCAACCGGAATCCCGGCAAACGAGAACAGAATCAGCACCATTGCCGATTTCCAGTCTGTCTCTTTACGCGACAGCCAGGTGGCATACAGCGCGGTCGCCGTTCCGACCATTACCGACATTGGTGCTGCCATTTTTAACGGCAATACCATTGTTATAAGGGGCATGGAGGTCAGCCCGCCACCAAACCCGGCACAGATCCCCACGAAGGTATACAGAAACATCACGGCGATAACGATAAGCATTGCGCTGGTATCCAGCGTTGCACCGTCCGGAGTAAACAGGGTAAAGAAGTCCATAGCCGCACCTTAGCTGAGCGAAAGCCCTGCATCGACGATGAAATCCTGGCCTGTGCAGCCACTGGATTCATCGGATGCCAGGAACAGAGCGAGTCTTGCGCAGTGCGTACCGTCAAGACGGAATTTGAGCGCTTGCATTTCGATAAACTGGTTTACTGCTGCCGGATCTAGTTTCGCCCACATGGCGTCCTGTTTCGGTGTCCGGATCGCGCCAGGCACCAGGCTGTTCACGCGTATGCCACGAGCCCCTAGTTCCTGCGCCAGAGTACGGGTGAAGCCATGAATTGCCGCTTTGGACAGGGAATAGCAGACGCGACCCGGGCGGCCACGCATCCAGTTAATGGAACCCATATTGATAATGCTGCCGGTGCCTTTACGCGTCATCCCGGGAATAACAGCCTGAATGGCGAATAGATGATGGCGTAAATTCACATTGATGCGGTTGTTAAAATACTCTTCGGTTAAATCGTCAATAGTATGGTGGTCGTCACTGCCTGCATTATTAATAAGAATATCCACATCGCCTAGATTCTGAATAACGGCGGCGAAGCACTCTTTTAATTGTGGAATATTAGTGACATCGCAGGGTAAAAAGAAACACCCCATCTCCTGCGCCAGTTTTTCGCCAGCCTCTCTATTAAAGTCCAGGAAGGCAACGTGAGCACCCTGGTCAACAAAGGCGCGAACATAATCCTCACCAATGCCGCTGGCCCCACCGGAGATGACGACAACTTTATCTTTCAGACTTTTATAAATAACATTATCATACGTGTTCATTATTTACCTTCTGTATTATCTTTTGAATTTGTTTTGACGACTTTATAGGTGGCACTGAAATCTTCTCCACCGAGACCGTCTTCCAGTCCGCAGTCATATACCCCTTTGACGACATCCACGCCGGGCAGATGTAATCCAGACTCAACGAGCATGGCTTTCATGATATTGACGTCTTTCGCCATATTCTGCAGAGAGAACGCGGTGCGGTAATCTTCCTGCTTCAGACTGTTTATTTTGCTGTCCAGATACCAGTTTGTCGCGCCACCATAGGAAATGGCTTTGTGGAAATCGGTTTTGTCGATACCGTAGTGATCGGCAGTGATCAGCATTTCGTTAACGCTATTCTGAATGCCCGCAACCATCAGGTTATGCAGGATTTTCATCACTAAACCGCGTCCATTCTCACCCATATGAATCTGGTTGTTACCCATCATCGCCAGCACAGGCTTCACTGTTTCCCATGCAGATTTGTCACCGCCAATATAAATCCCCAGTTCACCTTTTACTGCTGCGGGTACCGATTTGACGACGGGCGCGTCCAGCATAATGGCACCCGTTTTTTCAACCTGACGGGAAACCTCAATAGAAACGGAAGGATCAATAGTCGACATATCAATGGCGATTTGTCCTTTATGTAATCCGGGGAGTATTGCTTTATAGACTTCCCGCACATGCTCGGAGCGTGGAACCATACTAATAATAACGTCAGCGGTGTCGGCTATTTCCCGAATGGAAGCCGCGGGTTTCGCCCCCGCAGTGACTAACCGGGAAACTGCATCCTGATTAATGTCATAGACCAAAACATCACCGGAAAATTTGCTGATGATATTTTTGGACATAGCTTCGCCCATCAGGCCAAGCCCGATAAATCCAATCTTTTTCATTTATTCGCTCTCTTTGAATTTAGCTTTTTCAACTCCAGAAACAGCAACATCCAGAGTAAATATTGCCCCGGACAGCGGGCGTTCCTGTATTTCTTCCACGGTCATATTTTCCCGCGTGGTGGTGATAAATAATGTTTTCATATTCTCACCGCCAAAACAGACCATGGTAGGACAGCGTACTGGCAGCGAATATTCCTGCAAAACGTCCCCTTGTGGAGAAAACCGCGCGATTCGCCAGCCGTCAAAGAGCGCGCTCCAGTAGCACCCTTCGCTATCCATCGCCGCGCCGTCTGGCCTGCCGTTGCCAGGCGGAAAGGTTTTCCATACCTGACGTGGACCGGATCTACCGTTTTCATCCAGCGGCGCGCGATAAATCACGTGATTTGGCGTGTCGCTGGTGTACATCCATTTTTGGTCAGCTGAAAACGCCAGTCCGTTTGCGCCCAGAATGTCGCACTGCAATACTGTTGTTTTCAGCGTGGCATCAACCCGGCAGAGCAGGGCGCCGTTGTAATCACGCGGCCCCCAGTATGTTCCGGCGTAAAAGCGGCCAAGCCAGTCAGTACCCCCATCATTGAAACGTGCCAGCTGTGGATTATTCGGGTTATCACAGACCTTCTGTTGCAGGTTGCCATGTTCATCGGTCAGCCAGATACCGGTACGCATGGCGACAATAAAGCCGCCACGCTCGCGCAGCGCGAAACATCCCACCTCTTCCGGAAAATGAAAAACGGCCTGCTTACCCGTGCGTAGGGTGTAGCCGTGGATCTGTTTTTTCAGGATATCTGTCCAGTAGAGCGTTTGTGTGTCGGCATCCCAGGTCGGGCATTCCGGTAGCTCGCCCCGATAATCAAAAAGAAGCGTCGGGTTATTCATCGTCAGACATCCTTATGGTCATCTCCAGCGTCAGCGTGCCGCCGGGGAGAACGATATCCATCGCCTGTTCGCTGCTGTCGGGCGGAAAAATATTGATGGCATTGTTGATGTGGCTTACCGGCTCAATTGCGACGACATTGCGCTCAAGGCCGGGAATGAAAAATACGGCGTTTGGTGCGTCGCTGGTGAGCGTGGCGCGAATCCCTCGTGAAGGCCAGCGTACCGCGGCTTCTCCGCTCCAGGCGGTAAAACAGTTGTCCACCGATTCAGGTACCGGTTGACGAAATACCCGGTAGTCCCACAATTCCGGCGTAGCGATTTCACGGCAGGGCAGGCTGTCGTCGCCATTCAGCCATACGCGTTGCGCCGCAAAATAGACTTCGCTGCGGTCCGCATAGGCGAAAAACGGATGAAACCCCAGCCCGGCAGGAACAGGAATGTCAGCCAGATTGCGGTAATTCAGTGTCATTGTCAGGCTGTTTTCTGTGAGCGCAAAAACCTGCTGCGCTTCCCACGGCCAGGGCCAGCCCTCTGATGCCGGACGCTGCAGTGTGAGGACAATAGATTCGCCGCTTTGTTGCGCTCGCCATTCCTGCTGCCAGCCGTTGCCGTGCAGGGCATGAGGATGGTTGCCAAAGTTGCGAGCCACGACCCTATCATGCCCGGCGAAGTGAAAACGACCATTGGCGATACGGTTTGACCACGGAACGAGAGGGTAGCTGCCGCATAAATTTGCACGCTGTTCGCCCTGCGGGTTGAGTGGTCGCAGAATGTCATGCTCGCGCCAGCGCAACCAGGCGAGCCCGCCGCCCAGTGCTGGCGCAACGGCGATGTGAACATCGCCGCAGGTGCTTTCAATGAGCCGGGTCATTAATACACCTCACCGCCACGAATGCTTAACTGCTCACCACGGATAGCTGCCAGCTGCTCTTTCGCGCGTGCCAGCAGGAAGCTCATATCCGATGCCAACGCCACAAAAGTAAAACCCATCTGTTGGTATTTATTGGCTAGGTCTGGATTGCCGCCAACAATGCCGCACGGTTTACCCAGACGCTGGCAGGCCTCAAGCCCACGCTTGATCATCGCCTGCACGTCCGGGTGGGACGGATTGCCCGGATGGCCCATCGCAGAGGAGAGGTCGCCGGGGCCGATAAAGAAGCCGGTAATGCCTTCCACTTCGTTGATGGCATTGATTTTGCTAATGGCTTCCGGCGTTTCGAGTTGCAGGATAAGGCACAGTTCATCGTGCGCCTCCTGCACAAAACGAGGGTTTCCGCTCCAGCCGGATGCACGGTGCATCGCGGCAAAACCGCGTTTGCCATACGGTGGATAATAGGCCGATTCGACGGCTATTTTCGCCTCTTCGACGGTGTTGATAAACGGGATCATTAGCGACATAGCGCCGCCATCCAGTGCCCGTTTGATCAGCACAACATCGTTACCTGCCAGTCGGTAAAGCGGTGTTGTGGTGTGGTTAACGCTACGGATTGCACGATCAATACGGATGGCGTCCAGTGTATCGACAGCTACATGTTCCTGGTCCAGCACTAGGAAATCGAATCCCACCGTGGCCATGGCTTCGGCGACCGTATCACTACCGGTCATCATCCAGGTACCTAACATACGTTCTCCGGACAGGATGGCGTGCTTAAAGTTATTCATGACGGTTCCTTAAAAAATAGGGGGTTCCGGGACATCGCTGCCGGATTGCAGAAAGTCAAAATCGCAACCTTCATTTGCCTGGGTAACATGTTGCTGATAGAGCGCAGCCCAGGAACGACCAAAGACTTTGTGTTGTGGGATAAAGGCGGCGCGGCGGCGTTCGAGTTCTGCGTCATCGACCAGCATATTCAATGTGCCTGCTGCGATATCCAGCGCGACCAGGTCGCCGGTTTTGACCAGCCCGAGTGGTCCGCCAATGGCGGCTTCGGGGGCGACATGCAGAATGCAGGTGCCGTAATGGGTACCTGACATACGGGCATCAGAGATGCGCACCATGTCGGTTATGCCCTGTTGCAGCAGTTTTTTGGGGATCGGCAGGTTGCCCCATTCCGGCATGCCCGGTGCGCCAACAGGACCGGCGTTACGCAGGATGATGACCGTATCTTTGGTGACATCCAGATCCGGGTTATCGAGGGTGTCAGACAAGGCCTGATGCGTATCGAAAACCAGAGCCGGGCCGGTGTGTTTACGCAGATGTGGGCTGGCGGCGGAGGATTTCATTACCGCTCCATCCGGGCAGAGGTTGCCGCGCAGTACGGTGAGCGCGCAGCCCTGCGACAGCGGGATGACTGGGTTATTAAGATCGCGAATGACGTCGTCGTCATAGCATTGCACCTGCGCAACCCACTGACTGATGGGGACGTTCGTCACCCCGATGGTTTCGGTTTGCAGGAAGCCGGTCAGCTTTTTCATCAGCGCTTTCATGCCGCCAGCGAAGAAAAAGTCGTCCATCAGGCAGGTACCGGAAGGAAAAAGATTCGCCAGTACCGGGATTTTGCGTGCGATTGCTTCCATATCTGCCAGATTCAGCGGAATTGACGCACGATTCGCCATAGCAATCAGGTGGATGGCCGCATTTGTTGAGCCGCCCAGGGCCATATAGGCGACGATGCCGTTGAGGAAGTTCTCTTTTTTCAACCAGCGCGACGGCTTATGGTCGTACCACACCATGTCGACAATTGTCTGACCGCACTGCGCCGCCATTTGCGGGTGGCGGCAATCCGCCGCAGGAATGGAACTGGCGCCAGGAAGGGTAAAACCCATAGCATCAGCGATAGAGGTCATGGTGGATGCGGTACCCATGGTGTTACAGGTACCGATCGAACGTGTCATCGCCCCTTCCAGCTCTACCCAGTCGTGTTGGGTGATTGCCCCAAGGCGCAACTGATCCCAGTATTTTTTTGTGTGCGTGCCTGCTCCTGTTGCCTGACCGTGCCATTTCCCGGTGGTCATCGGCCCCGCCGGGCAGAAAATCAATGGGATATCCATCGACAGTGCGCCCATCAGCAGTGCGGGTGTGGATTTATCACAGCCGCCAAGCAGGACGACGCCATCGATGGGGTGCTGGCGCAGCAGTTCTTCGGCTTCCATGGCGAGGAAGTTGCGATATAGCATGGTGGTGGGTTTTACCATCACCTCGCCCATCGAGAGCGCTGGAAGCTCTACCGGAAAGCCGCCAGCCGCCCATACGCCGCGCTTAACGGCTTCCGCCCGCTCACGCAAATGCGAGTGGCAGGCGCTCATGTCGCTCCAGGTATTGATAATGCCGATAACAGGTTTGCCGAGGAACTCTTCCCGAGCGAAGCCCATCTGTTGTGTGCGTTGCCGGTGCGCAAAAGCTCTAATCGTTTCCGGCGCGTACCAGCGTTGGCTGCGCAGTTCCCCGATCTCACGGCGAGTTAAGCGATCCTTATTGAACATAGTCGTCATTGCCTTACGTTTGATGTGTTTTTACATTACTAGCGTAGCGCTACGATTATCAATGCGTATAAAACATAATGTGTGACGAAAGACACAATTTCCGCGATCTATTTATGGTTTTTCTTAATTGGCTTCAAACTTTCGTAAAAAGGCCAGTTACCTGCATTTGTGGCCTGTGTGATAGTACTTCGATATCCAGACTAGGAAGGGCACTTTTATGGAAATGTTATTTTCTGTCGGCATATTTTTGCTTTTTTTAACTTTCGTAGCGCTATATTCATATCGTAAAACGAAAGGGATTTCTGAATCTGGCGTAGAAGGATTTTTTCTGGCGGGGCGTGGATTAACCGGCTACTTCATTGCCGGTTCCCTGCTGCTTTCTAACCTTTCAGCGGAACAGCTGGTGGGGCTGAACGGCAACGCTTACCGCTTTGATATTAGCGGCATGGCCTGGGAGAGCACCGCAGCGGTTGCAACGGTGGTGATGGCGATATTTTTTCTGCCGCGCTTTTTACGTCGCGGTATTGCCACCATGCCGCAGTTTCTGGAAACCCGCTTCGACTGCAATACCCGGCGCATAGTCAGCATCATGCTGCTGGTGGGATACGCGGTGATGGCTAATCCATGCAGCCTGTATCTCGGTGCCATCACCATGAACGAAATGTTTGATTTCCAGCAGATTTTCCATCTTCCCTCTTGGGGCGCGATTGGCGTGCTGGCGTTTGCGATGGGGGCGGTTGGTGGGCTGTACGCCACGCTGGGCGGGCTTAAAGCGGTGGCGATTTCCGATACGATCAGCGGCATCATTTTACTGGTTGCCGCCTTGTTGATTCCGGTGCTCGGTCTGTTCGCTCTGGGGGAAGGTTCATTGCTGACGGGTAGCAAAATTCTGTTAAACCATCCCGATCAGCTTAACGCGATTGGTTCTGAAACGTCGTCGGTGCCGTTCAGTACGATATTCACCGGGATGCTTTGTGCGAACATATTCTACTGGTGTACTAACCAGATGATTATTCAACGCACGCTGGGGGCGAAATCACTGGCGGAAAGCCAGAAAGGGGTACTGCTGGCGGGTTCCATCAAACTGCTGGTTCCGTTAGTCATGGTGCTGCCGGGGCTGATCGCATTTAACATGTTCGGCCCGGTTTTCGCCAATGCCGACTATGCTTATCCCGCACTGGTGAAGGCGGTGCTGCCGTGGTGGTTGATTGGGATGTTTGCGGCGGCCATTTTCGGGACGGTAATCAGCCATTTCAATTCCATCATCAATTCCAGCGCCACGTTGTTTGTGCTTGATCTCTATGAGCCTTTAACCGGTTGTAAAGATGAGGGAAAACTGGTGCGAGTGGGTAAGACGGCATCCGTGATGTTTTCTCTGGTCTCAATCATTATCGCACCGCTGCTGCTTCACAGTCCGAACGGCATTTTTGATTTAATGCGCCGGTTTACCGGTTTTTACAACATCCCCATTATCACTATTGTGCTGATGGGTTTTTTAACCCGCCACGTCCCGGCACTGGCGGCGAAATGCGTACTCATTTTCCATATCATCGCGTATGGCCTGTACACCTTCACACCGTTGAATACACTTATCCCTCTGCACTTTATTCATATCATGGGTATTTTGTTCGTCGTTGAAGTGGCAATCATGCTGCTGATTGGCAAGGTGCGCCCCATTGACTGGATTGAACCGCACGTACCGCCCGCTAAAATCCCCATGAAAAAATGGCGCTACGCGCTGCCTGTGAGTGTTATTATGATGACCGTTTTAGTCAGTATTTTTATTACCTTGTCCCCGCTGGGGCTGGCGGCGAAAACCGGGGTTCCGGACAGTTTCGTCTGGCTGCTGGCAATAGTGTGGACTACAGCATTAATACTGATTCTGGTATTAACACGACGTCATCGTGCCGGCGAACACACGCCAATGCCGCTGGCGTTGCAGGAAAGTGTGGGAGAGGAATGCGCCAGAGATCACGCCAAATAGTGAAACTTGATGATGTTGCTGAAAAGGCGGGCGTTTCGCCTTCCACGGTTTCGCTTTATATCCGCCAGCCTGACCGTGTATCTGATAAAACCGGCAAGAAAATTCAGGCTGCCATTGATAGCCTGGGTTATGTGCATAACAAAATCGCCAGTCAGTTTACCGGAGGGCAGAGCAGCAATATGGCCGTGGTGCTGCCTTCGCTGGCGAACACCTTTTTTAGCCATGTGGTGCAGTGCATTGAATCCACCGTCAGCGCGCAGGGTTTCCAGCTGTCGATTGCTTCCCATGACCACAGTCTGGATAAAGAAGAAGAGCAAATTCGCTCTATTTTGCAATGGTCGCCCGCGGTGATTGCCATTGCCGGGGCCGATCATAAGTCGTCGACGTTGAAAATGCTGCGTAACAGTGGCGTTCCGGTGGTACAGATGTGGCAGGTTAATGGCGGCGCGTTCCCGGCCCAGGTCGGCAACAACCATGAGCAAATTGGCTACGCTGCCGCGCGTTACTTGCTGGAAACCGGGTGCGACAAGCTCGCCTATTTCACCACGCGCTTTGATGATGATATCCGGGCACGCATTCGTTACATCGGTTTTTGCCGCGCGCTGGAAGAGCATGACAAAACGCCGTTGCTGGTTGATATTCCTCGGTCAGAAAACATCTGGCAGGCCAGTCGCGAAATTCTGACGAAAACCCTGGTCAAAGAGCGCGGGCTGGACGGTATTTTTTGTACCAGCGACGCCATTGGCACCGCGTTGCTTATGGAGTCGCAGGCGAGAGGTATAGCGATTCCGGAGAAGCTTAGCATTCTGGGTTACGGTGATTTCCCCTCCAGTGCATGGCTTTCCCCGACGACACTGAGCAGCGTAAATCTTAATGCGGATGCTATGGCTGTATGCACGGCAGAGATGATGTTGAAAATGAGCGCTGACAGGAGTTATGAAGGCGAAATAGTCGATGTGGGGTTTGAGATTATGCCGCGAGGCAGTACGCGACTGCCGTTTTGAAACGGTGCCCGGTTTTCCGGGCACGCGCAATCATGTTGACTCGATCAGGCGTCATCCTCAGCGATGACCAGTTCCACCTTTTCTTCTTCCAGTAGTTGCCGGAATGCCGCAGGCGGCTGTTTATCAGTAAAAAATGCTTTGACCTTGCGTGCATTGCCAATCGAAACGGCCGCAGATGCGTGGAATTTTGTATGATCGGCGACCAACAGCGTGTGGCGGGCATGGGCCATCATGGTTTTGGCGACGATGGCTTCATTCACGTCAAACTCGAGTAACGTGCCATCGTTCTCAATGGCACCAACGCTGGTGATAAGGTAGTCCGCCCGGAAGCCCTCAACGAAACTCACCGTTCCGGGCCCGACGATGCCGCCATTGTGCGAGCGCAACGTGCCACCAGGTACCATGACTTCCAGATCCTGGTTTTTGTACAGAATTTGCGCCACGCGCAGGCTGTTGGTGATGATGCGCAGGTCCTCGCGGCCCAACAGCGCACGGGCGACGGCTTCAACGGTCGTCCCGATAGTCATAAACACGGTACAGCGTTCAGGAATATAATCCGATACCGCATTGGCCATTTCCCGTTTTTCCTGGGTTAATGACAGTTCACGCTCTTCAAACGCGGTGTTCATGACGCTCGAAACGCGCCCGGCCCCGCCGTGGTGTCGGGTGATTAAACCCTGCTCACTCAACTTACGAATATCGCGGCGGATAGTTTGGGTCGAAACATCCAGTAATTGCGCGAGCTCTTCAATATTCATATAGCCACGTTCAGCGATGTAGTGAACAAGCTGATCGTGTCGCGGATTACCGGTCAGTTCGGTGATGCTCATGAACACTCCTGTTAGTTCCCCTGTAAAAACCTGTTATTTTATGCATAAAGTGACAAAAATGACGCGATTTTCTCACGTTCTGGTATACCCGCACGTCCTCCGGGACGCGTACATTTCATTGCGGCCACTGCGCTGGCGAACTGTACGGCGGTTTCTGTCGGCATGTTTTCCGCCAGCGCCAGAGCGAGCGCGCCGTGAAAAACATCGCCGGCACCGGTGGTGTCTACTGTTTTGACGACAAAGGCCGGTAGGTGACAAAAACGATCATACTCTTTCCATAATGCGCCTTCCGCGCCCTGAGTAACATAAACACGTCCATCCGTTTGCACGGCAGCTTTGTTTAGGCCCTCTTCTGTGTCCTCACATCCGGTCATCCGTTTCAGGCCGGGTGCAGAGAAAACGGCATGGTCAGCCAGGGCAACCAGCGGCGTGATGTCCTGCGGTGTGACATCGGCATCCAGCAATGTCGGTACACCCGCAGCCCGTGCCAGTGTAAAGGCTTTTGTGGTACCGTCATGCCAGCGAACATCGGCGAGCACCATATCATATTGCGAAAAATCAATAGCCTCGAGCCAATCTGCGTCGACCGGAAGATCCGGGCTGGGATAGTTGATGATGATCCGCTCGCCGTGCTCATCCACCAGAATGGCCGATTGTGAAGATCGTGCCTGCGGTACCTGAAGGCAATGCTGTGTATTCACGCCAAACTGCTGGAGTTCGGCAATTAATGTCTTACCGCAGCTGTCGTCCCCAACGCGGCCGATAAAATCGACCTCTGCGCCAAGACGCGCAATCGCCACTGCGGCTGTAGCGGCAGGCCCTCCGCCGGTTTCCTGGTACTGGTCCGACTGGTATTTACCGCCGCCTGTTGGTAACGCATTCATATAGTAAATACGATCCTGTACGGCAATCCCTACACACGCAATTCTGATCATCGTTGTCTGTTCCTGTTCTATTTAGTCGTCTAATGCTCATTTTAATGACATAAATGATCAAATTAGTGACGGATGTCTGGTTTTTAGTCATAAATTACAAATATGATTAAAAACAGACGAAAATGACTTGTTGATTGTAGTTTTTTGCTCATTCAGTTACAGGAGAGTGTTCATGTCCATCATCGCATTTTTAGGGCTTGGCCAGATGGGAAGCCCTATGGCCAGCAACCTGTTGCGTAAAGGCCATTCCTTACGTGTTTTCGACCTCAACCCACAGGCAGTCAACGCGCTGGTGGAAAAGGGCGCGGTTGCTGCAACGACACCCGCAAATGCCACCCTGGATGCCGAGTTTATCATCACCATGCTGCCTAATGGCGACATTGTCCGCGATGTACTGTTCGGTGAAGCGGGCGTGTGCGAAACGCTGAGCGCAAGCGCGCTGGTGATCGACATGTCCACCATTCACCCTCTGCAAACCGATGCACTGATTAGCGAAATGGCTGAAAAAGGCCACGCCATGATGGATGCGCCGGTTGGCCGCACCTCTGATAACGCCAAAGACGGCACCTTGCTTATTCTCGCGGGCGGTTCGCCTGAACAGGTTGAACGCGCGCGCCCGATCCTGATGTGCATGGGGTCGGAGCTGGTAGACGCGGGCGGGCCTGGAATGGGGATTCGCGTCAAACTGATTAACAACTATATGAGCATCGCGCTCAATGCGCTTTCCGCCGAAGCCGCGGTGCTGTGTGAATCCTTAGGTCTTGACCTCAATGTCGCTATCAAGGTGATGAGCGGCACGGCGGCAGGTAAAGGCCACTTCACCACCACCTGGCCGGGCAAAGTGCTGAAAGGCGATCTCTCTCCGGCGTTTATGGTCGATCTTGCGCTGAAAGACCTGCGTATTGCCGTTGACGTCGCCCGACAAACCGGTGCGCCGCTGGGTATGGGCGAAGTCGCCGAAACTTATTACCAGTCCGCCAGCCACGACGGTCGGGGCCGCCAGGACTGGAGTGCCTTATTATCCCAGGTTCGCCATCTTGCTGGTCGACCAGACTCTCTTTAATTATCGATTACCACAGGAGTAACTATGTCTTCCCTGAACACCCCTTATACCCTGAAAGATATCTCGCGTCCGGGCGGTGGATTCGCCATGCTGGCCGTCGACCAACGCGAGGCTATGCGTTTGATGTTTGCCGCAGCAGGTCAGCCAAAACCGGTTGCCGACAGCGTACTGACCGATTTTAAAGTGGCAGCGACGCGCATTCTTTCTCCTTATGCTTCCGCTGTGCTGGCTGATAAACAATTTTGTCTCGATCAGATTATTGCGCAGGACGCGGTGGCTGATAGCTGCGGTCTGATTGTCGCCGCCGATCATTTCGTGCCGGGTAACGGCATTCCTGTTGATAGCGTGGAAATTGACCGGGCTATCGATCCGCATCGTGTGCGCGAAATGGGCGGTAAGGCCATGAAGCTGCTGGTGCTGTGGCGTGAAGACGAACCGGCAGACGCGCGTCTTGCGATGGTCGATGAGTTTGTTCAACGCTGCCGCAGTGCCGGTCTGGTGAGCATCATTGAGCCGGTTGTTCGTCCGCCGCGCCGCGGCTGGGAATTTGACCGCGAGAGCGCCATTGTAGCCGCTGCCGCCGAACTCGGTAGCACCGCGGCTGATCTTTACAAAGTGGAAATGCCGCTGGGCGGGAAGGGCAGTGAAGGTGAACTGCTGTCGGCCTGCCAGAAACTGAATGACCAGATGAATATGCCGTGGGTCATCCTTTCATCAGGCGTTGAGGCCGATATCTTTGGCCGTGCTGTGCGTATTGCTATGAAAAGCGGGGCATCCGGTTTCCTGGCGGGCCGTGCGGTCTGGGCATCGGTTATTGGCGCGCAAGATCCGCAAACCATGCTACGCGATGTGTCAGTCCCGCGTCTGCAGCGGCTGGCCGGGATTGTTGATGAAGGTATTTCTCAGCGTTAACACAAAACCATAAGCGCATCAGGAGAACCACCATGGACAAAATTACCCAGGTTTTATTTTCCGATATTGGAAAGGTCACGACGCAGTACGTCGAGCAGCCACACCAGGAACTTAAGCCTCACGAAGTCCGCATTGCCCCGGCATTTTTCGGGATTTGCGGTTCGGATTTGCATGTATTGAAAGGCGGACATCCGTTCGCCAAACCGCCCGTCGTACCAGGGCATGAAATTGCGGCTCGCGTGACCGAAGTGGGCAGCGATGTGGTGAACGTGAAGTCAGGCGATCATGTGGTGGTTGATCCCATCATGGCCTGTATGGAGTGTCGTGCCTGTAAAGCCGGGCGTTTTAACCTGTGCGAGCCGCCGCATGTGGCGGGTTTCCGTGCGCCGGGCTTTGCTCGTTCGCAGCATGTCGTGCCGGCGCGCAACTGCCATATTGCACCTGATTCAATGCCGTTAAAAGTGCTCGCGTTTGCTGAACCTGCCGCCTGTGCGCGTCACTGCGTAACACGTATGCCACAAGCCGCGCTGGAAAGCGTGCTGGTGATTGGCGCGGGTACCATTGGTCTGTCAATTGTGCAGGCGCTGCGTATCATGGGCGCGGGTGAGATTACCGTTATCGAACCTGATGCCGCTAAACGTGCTCTGTCAGTCAAACTGGGTGCCGCACAAGCCTGGGCTCCCGGTGAGCTGGATGCGCAGGCCCGTTTTACTGGTGTTATTGATGTAGTTGCCGCGCAGGCGACGCTCAATGAGGCCTGCACCCGCGTGTATGCCGGTGGCACCGTGGTCTGCATGGGTGTACCGAGCGGCCCGCGTGAAATTCCGCTGCCAATGATGCAGCGTTTCGAACGTGACCTGCTCAACTCCGGCATGTACATCCCCGAGGATTTTGACGTGGTGATCGAATGGCTGGCTGACGGACGCTTTGATACCAGCGAGCTGGTAACAGACATGTTCCCGGTGAGTGAAGCCGCTGCGGCTTTTGAACGCGCACAGCAAAATGACTCCATCAAAGTCATGCTGCAATTTGCCGACGCGTAATGGGCCACAACCTCTGACAGACGCCGCACCAGGGCGGCGTCCCCTACAACAAAAGAAAAGGATATTGTGATGGTACAAATCACCAGTCCTGCACCTTACTCAATCAGTCGTCCACAGGACGTGATTGATATTGTTAATAAAAACTCGGCTGTTAATGCGAGTGCAGGCGTTATCTTCATTGCGCTGGGCGGCATTTTGATTGATGCCTATCAGGCGGCAATGGTGGGTTTTGGTAATAAATATATTGCGGCCCAGTTTGGTATCTCCCCGGGTCTTGCGGCTACGGTAAACGCCTCAGTGCTGATTGCGGCACTTATCGGCGGCCTGCTGGCAAACCGTGTCATCAACCGTTTTGGCCAGCGTCGCGCATTTTTGATTGGTATGGCGCTGTGTACTTTAGGGGCTGCAGCCGTGGCCGTTGCGCCCAGTATCTGGTGGGTACTGGTCTGCCGTGTGGTAATGGGCTTCGGACTGGGTATCGACTTCCCGTTGGCGACCAATGCCGTGGCAGAGCTTCGTGGCTCCACGTCGAAAAAAACCGGCACATCGGTCAACTTATGGCAGATGGCCTGGTATGTGTCTACCACCGTGGTGTATCTGGTTCTGTTGCCGCTATTGTTGTCCGGCATTGCGGAAGACCAGCTCTGGCGCTACGGCATTTTCATTGGCGCCGTGTTCGCCGTTATCATCATGATCCTGCGCTACGTCTTTATTGGTGAATCGGCCATGTGGGCGGCACGCGTCGGTCGCTATGATGAAGCTTGCGATATCTTGCGTAAACGCTATGGGGTACATGCCAGCGTGGCGCAGGAAAAATCCATCACTCAGGCCACGCAGAGTGAAAACAAAATCCACACCGGGTACGGCATTCTGTTCAACGGGCGTTATCGCAAACGCACCATCCTGGGATGCATTGTCGCCACGATGCAGGCATGGCAGTACAACGCGGTGGGCGTCTATTTACCTCTAACGCTCGCGGGTATTCTGAGCGGCGGTCTGACGGGGGCACTCTCCGGTTCGGCGGTGGTTAACGCCCTGTGCGGGATCTCCGGTGGTCTGATTGGTTCTCTGATCCTGCAGCGCTTAGGGACACGTCTGCAGTCAATGTATGGCTTCGCCGTCGTGACTCTGGCGCTGCTGGCACTGGGCGCGCTGGCCACCACCAATCCATGGCTCTCTCTGGGGCTGCTGGGTACCATCATTTTCTTCCACTCAGCTGGACCTGGCGGCCTGGGGATGACGATCGCCACGCTCTCCTATCCACCGAGTATTCGCCCGACAGGTGTCGGTTTTGCCCGCGCGATTATGCGTACCGGTGCGATTGCTGGCCTTATATTCTGGCCTATGCTTTGGGGCGCGTTAAAGACGGATGCCTTCTTCTGGCTGGCGCTGGTGCCTTTCCTCGGTTTCATCACCTGCGCGCTGATTAAATGGGAACCGTTGGGAGCCAACGTGGATGCGGAAGACGCTCAGGTATTAGCTGAACTGGAAAAATAATAACGCGCCCGGCATGTATCGATGCGCGATGACCTGTACCTGCTGTGGGTGAATTTCACCCACAGTTTTCTCACCGCTACGGAGAGGAAACACAATGTCTGAAAGATTAAATGAACCCGCTACCGGACTCTCCGGCAAAGCGATGCGCCGCGTCGTCATGGGAAGTTTCGCTGGCGCATTACTGGAATGGTATGACTTTTTTATTTTTGGCACCGCCGCCGGGCTGGTGTTTGCGCCGTTGTTTTTCCCCGATACCGACCCCTTTATTGGCGTTATCGCGGCTTTTGCCACCTTTGGCGTCGGCTTCCTCACTCGCCCGCTGGGTGGCATTGTTTTCGGCCATTTTGGCGACAGAATTGGCCGTAAAATTACCCTTATCTGGACGCTGGGCATTGTCGGTACCTCCACATTTCTGATCGGGTTTATTCCCACTTATCACGATATTGGTATTTGGGCTCCGCTGCTGCTGATGGCGCTACGCCTAATTCAGGGGTTTGGCCTGGGTGGTGAGTATGGTGGAGCAGCGCTGATGACCATTGAATCTGCGCCGCAGAAGAAACGGGGTTTTCTGGGCTCATTACCGCAAACGGCCGCTTCCGTCGGCATCATGCTGGCGACCGGGATTTTTGCGTTCTGCAACCATCTGTTGACCCAGGAGCAATTTCTTTCCTGGGGCTGGCGTATCCCGTTCTGGCTGTCGGCGCTAATGCTGGCGGTGGGGATGTTCATCCGCCTGCATACCGAAGAGACTCTGGATTTTAAACAACGGCAGGGAAAGGTGCATGAAACGAAAGCACCGCCGCCGCTGATTGAGCTATTCCGTAAACACCCGAAAAATATCTCGCTGGCGCTGGGTGCGCGTCTCGCTGAGAGCGTTTCCTCAAATATTATCAACGCCTTTGGCATCGTCTATATCTCCACGCAGCTGGCGCTTTCCCGAGATATTCCGCTAACCGGCATGTTGATTGCCTCCGCCATCGGGATAGTAAGTTGCCCGTTGGTGGGCTGGATTTCCGACCGCGTGGGGCAACGCAAAATCTATCTTCTGGGCGCAGGTTTTTGTGTGCTGTTTGCGTTTCCCTTCTTCCTGCTTCTGGGCACCAAAAGCGTGGCGATTATCTGGATAAGCATGATTCTGGGCTACAACTTTGGCCCGACGATGATGTTTGCCGTTCAGCCAACGCTTTTTACCCGCATGTTTGGCACTCAGGTGCGTTACACGGGACTCTCTTTTGCCTATCAGGTATCTGCCATTCTCGGTGGTATGAGTCCCCTGATTGCCTCAAGTTTGTTGGCATTAGGGGGCGGCGAGCCCTGGTATGTGGCCACCTTCTTATTCGTTGTTTCTGTGGTGTCGTTTGTATGCGTCTGGTTTATCGAACCGCTACCGCTCAATACACCTCAGGGAAAGGCGCAAAAATTGACACAAGATTATCACTTTCTAAGGAACCAATCTCATGAACAATAAAGGGGAAAATGCACATTTTCAGGCACTGCAACAGGCGTTTGATGCGTCCTGGCCGGGGCCGATGGGTGATGCCATTACATTGAAATGTGGGCATGTTGAGATGACGGTTTATCCTCAGGATGCCGCCCGGATGACGTCGCTACGGGTATTTGGCTATGAATTACTGCGCCAGTGGAACCCACAGCGTCGCGCGTTTCAGTATGGTTCATTTCCTATGGTGCCGTGGGTTGGGCGTCTGGGTAATGGCCAACTGGATGTGAACGGGAAAATCTGGCAATTGCCTGCCAATAAACCTCCTCACGCGCTGCATGGGATGGCGTGTTATTCCTTGTGGGAGGTTGTTGAACAAACTCATGGGAGTCTGACACTCCGTATGACACTGGCAGACCCGTGGCCGTGGAAAGGCTATGTTATACAGCGTATTGCGTTGCAGGGCGATGCACTAATCATGCACCTGGAAATTCACAGTGATGCAGATACGTTTCCGGCCTCTGCAGGGTGGCACCCCTGGTTTTTGAAACATCTGTATTCCGATGGTGACCAGAGTGAACTGGGCGTTCAGTTTTCAGCGGACTGGCAAGAGGAGACTGGCGAGAATGAACTTCCCACCGGTAAGCGGATAACACCACAACCAGGACCCTGGGATGATTGTTTTGGTTTTATCCGAGGGGTACACGCCAGTCTTGTTTGGCCCGGCAGGCTGACGCTGAAGATGACTTCTACTGCTCATAGTCTGGTTATCTTTGATAAGCAACCTGATGCGACTTGTGTCAACCCTCTAACCCAGGCACCTAATGATATTAATCGAATACCACAGTATGTGACTCAGAATCAACCGCTTATTATTTCATCTGAGTGGAAATTTACCAAACATATTAATTAGTAGATTGTCTGACCTGGAGAAAAATCATGTCCAAATTATGTTGGTTACATATCGGAGCCGGTGCATTTCATCGCTCACATCAGGCATGGTATTTTAATCAGCTTATTAAGCTGGAAGACGCTAAATGGGGATTTTCTTTAGGTAATATCAGAAGTGATGCCGATCAAGCTCTGAATGCGCTAATGTTGCAAAAAGGAGAATATGTACTTGATACGGTCACCCCAGAGGGTATCCATAATTTTGAAAAAATCGCCAGCATAACGAAAATAATTACAAGAGAAAATAAAAATGCTGCACTAATAAATCAAGGTGCGCTTAGTTATACACGAGTTATTTCCTTTACGGTTACAGTGGGTGGATATTATTTAAAAAATGACTTTAGGCTTGACCAGTCGCATCCTGATATTGCCAATGACTTAAAATATGGAAATGAGCCTTGTACTATCTATGGTGTTTTAAGGGGCATTCTGGTAGAAAGGAAAGAAAAAGGTAATAATAAAGTCACTTTGCTGTGTTGTGATAACCTCAGACATAATGGTTCACGTTTCTATCAAGGTTTGCTGGAGTTTATTACTCTAACTGGAGATAATGCCCTACTAAACTGGGTAAAAGAGCATACTTCAGCGCCCAACTGTATGGTTGACAGAATCACCCCCAAGTCAGATGTTGAGTTAACAAAAAGAGTAAAAAATTCCCTTGGTTTTAATGATGACTGCCCGGTCATGTCTGAATCTTTTTATTCAGTGGATCATTGAAGATAATTTTGCAGCTGACCGTCCAGCACTGGAAAGAGTCGGTGTCATGTTTGTTAAAAATGTGGAACCTTATGAAGAGGCAAAAGTTCGGATCCTTAATGCCACACATGCATTCTGTGCGTGGGCTGGAACCCTTATTGGGAAAACATATATTCATGAAGATATTGCTACTCACGTTATAAAAAAATGGCATGGGATTACATTACTAACGACGTGATCCCTTGTTTAAACTCTGGCACAATGGATCTTACAAAGTATCGTGATATTGTGTTATCAAGGTTTAGCAATGCATGGTTAAAAGATACCAACGCAAGGGTATCTTGCGAAGGATTTACAAAAATTCCAGGGTTTATCGTCCCTTCCATTGTTGACAATAGAGTTAATGGTAAAAATGCAATATCAACTATCAAAGTAGTCGCTATATTTTTTTTGTTTTTGAAAGCATGGCATGAAAAGAAGATTCCTTATGAATATAAAGATACAATAATGGATGTTGCAGAAGTTCATGGTTTTTTTGATAGTAAAGATCCTTTGTGGGGGTATTGCTCATCAGAGAAACTATTTGAAAATATAACTGATTTAAATCTTTTCTATAAAAATCTCAAAAAGGAGGTTGTTGAATTAGAAAACTGGATGCGAAATGTGCATTCTGAATCGTCACCGGGTTAACAAACCCTGCGGGCTGAAGGACCTTCAAAAAACGAGATTTTACATCAATAAGAAAACGGCAAATTTGCCGCTTTCTTATTAAAGCGTAAAAACAGACGCTCAATTTGAAGACTAGTCAGCCCGAAAGCAGACAAAGAAAAGAATGTATCAGGTTGTGAACCCTGGTTAATATTGAATCGCTACAGATAACCCAGACACTTCCGAGCCGTCGTGGAATGACCCCGAGCCAGTAGACAATGCTACCATGTATGTGGACTGACCCCGCCCCGGTAGACGATCCTGCCCTATAGTTGGACTGACCCCACACCACCATTCGCCCTGAATTTTACATTATTCATCATCCCAACCAGTGATGGATGAGCAGATTTATCATCCCGCCACCAACGACTAACCAGATAAACAAAATTAACCCCAACAAAAACGGACGCAATCCGGCGTTTTTAAGTTGACTGATTCTTGTTGATAATCCCAGCGCAGCCATCGCCATCGCCAGCAATACGTTATCCAGGGCATTGATGCCTGATACCATGGCGGGCGGTAAAAAGTGGAATGAGTTAAACAGTGCGACCAAAATGAATATCAGCGCAAACCACGGAAAGGTGATGCGTTTCTGGCGAGTTCCGACTTCGCCCGCGTACCGGTTCACCATCGCTCCCAGTACCAGCAGAAAGGGTGCCAGCATCATGACCCGCAGCATTTTCGCTATCACTGCGGCGTTTTCGGTGTCCACACTCACTGCATGACCGGCAGCGACCACTTGTGCTACTTCATGCATGGTTGAGCCGGTATAGATGCCAAACTGTGTCAGTGAAATGCCGGGCAGCGCATGGGCAAATTCGCGCCAGATAAAGGGATAAAGAAAAATACCCAGCGTGCCGAAAATTACCACCGTTGCCACAGCCACCGCGACTTTTGACGCTTCTGCTTTTACTACGGGCGCGGCTGCCAGGACTGCTGCAGCACCACAAATGCTGCTGCCAGCGCCGATTAACCAGGCGGTTTTTCTATCGATTCCTAACAAGCGATAGCCCAGAGTGCTGGCAATAATAAAAGTGCTGCACAGCATTATCACATCGATCATGACACCACTGACGCCCACATCCATCACCTGCTGAAAAGTCAGGCGGAATCCGTACAGAATGATGCCAAGACGCAGTAATTTCTGCTTGGCAAACTGCATTCCCTCATCACAATACGGATGAATCGACGGATACACAGTATTGCCCACCACAATGCCGACGATGATGGCCAGTGTCAATGCACCCAAACCGAGGCCAGACATAATAGATTGATTGCCCAGCCACGCGGTAGTAAAAGCGATAATCGCCGTTAGCAATAGACCAGGGATGAAACGCTTGAAGCTTTGTGAATGTTTCGTCAGGGACAATTCGGCCATAACTTTCTCCTCATGTATAGGACTGAGCATGAGAGTAAATCGGCAAAAAGAATAATTTATTATAACGTTATCGCTAATCTGAATATCAGATATAGACTCATCAGGAACAAGGCTTCTGTGTCAATGCCACTCAGGATTAAGTTAATACTGCAATATTATCAGATAATTAATTGAGTTTCCGGCCAGTGTAGCAAGATAAAAATCACTCTTCTCAGAGGAAAAACGTGAGCCGCGCTGAATAGTAACAATAAAAAACCAGCTGAATAGCGTGATTCAACGCGATCAGGATGCTCGGAACTCCTATATATGTCATAGTGTGAATAGTCAGCATTGCCCTATGTCGTTCTTAGTGAGGAAGACATCATGAGTCAGGACACTCCTTTATCGGCTGAAATGAAATCGGCCGTCTTTCAACCGCTTTATCTGCAAATCAGCCAGTTATTGCTGGAAAGAATAGCCTCCGGCGAATGGCCAGCAGGCACTTATATCCCCAGCGAGGCGAGTCTGGCAGATTCCTATAATGTCAGCATTGGTACCTTGCGTAAGGCCTTAAATGAGCTGGTGAGTAACAACGTGGTTATCCGCTACCAGGGTAAAGGCACGGTGGTTGCTGCACATGATTCCGATAGCGCATTATTTCGGTTTTTTAATATCCTGCGTGAAAATGGCGAGCGTTCACTGCCGCTGTCGCGAGTGCTGGCGCGTCATCTGCGCACCGCATCAGAAGAAGAAGCGCTGGCGCTGGATATTGAGCCTGGCAGTAAGGTCATCCATATCTGGCGCGTGCGTGACCTGGATGGTGCTCCCGCCATTCTTGAACACGTCTATATTGATGCAGCACGCTTCCCAGGGATGGATCGTGAACCTGACATCCTGCCGAACACGCTTTACCAACTGTACCAGCAGAAATATGCCTGTACCGTTGCCAATGCGCATGAGCAAATTAAAGCGATAAATGCAGGACCGGATGAAGTCCTGCATCTGGAGGCGGAAGAGGGGGAGGCACTGCTGCGCATTTACCGCATTGCGCGGGATTTCCAGGATAAAGCTGTGGAGTATCGTGTATCCACTGTGATGACGCGGCACCACGCCTACTTTAACCAGCTCTGATTCGCAGCTGCTCCAGCAAAGCAGCCGGCAATGAAATCTGCGTGCTGTTTTGCTGCGCTACTGCCTGACGACGTTCTCCAGGCAAGCGCACGCCTGGTTGCTGCTGCATGGCTGCAAACAACTGCTCGCTGTGTTGCAAATATCCTGCGGAGAAAAATGCGGGGCTCAGCAATAACAGCAACTGTGCAATATGTGGCGGTCCTCCCTCGGTATTGAAAAATGAACTGGCCTGAAAACCATAATTGCTGCCAGTCAGACCAGCGGTGAGCAGTTCAACCATCAGTGCCAGGGCCGCCCCTTTTGTGCCGCCCGCCGGTGCCATGCTGCCCGCTAGTGCGGCGTCAGCATCTTGCGTGGGATGCCCATCTCTGTCCAGCGCCCAGCCCAGCGGAATAGCCTCTTGCTTCTGGCTGGCCAGCATAATTTTACCGCGCGCCACTTCTGAGAGCGAAAGGTCAATGACCAGCGGATGCTGATTCTCACGCGGCGAAGCAAAAGCGATGGGGTTGGTGCCAAACAGCGGGGTGTTGCCTCCCCATGGCGCCATTGCAGCCGGGCCGTTGCTGAATGCGAGACAGACCAATCCCTGACGCGCGGCCTGTTCAGCGTAATATCCGGCCATGCCGAAATGGTGTGAGCGGCTAATAGCCACCGCCACAATTCCACAATGCTGCGCCAGGGCGATCCCGTGATCCAAACCTCGCTGCACGGCAGGAAACGCCAGGCCGGAATCGGCATTAACATTCACCACGCTGCCATACTCTGCCAGCACGGACTGCGCATCTGGCTTCAGTTTACCGCTATCCAGTTGATCGAGATAGAATGGCAGTCTGGCAAAGCCGTGAGAGGCGATGCCAGCTTGCTCGGCTGCCATCAATGCGGCGCAGGTATCCGCCGCTGATACAGAGCTGACGCCGGATTTTCGTAGTGCCTGTTGAGCAATAATGCTGAGTTCTTCTACCGCCAGCGTCATGTGACTCATTGCAATGTACTCCTCTCTTCTCGTGTGGCCGGCATTGGCGTGTCGACATTTTGCTTTTCTGGCAGAGTGATCACCCCCGGCCCCTGTCGTAGTTGTTCATGTAGCTGTGCCAGATCGAGTTTCTTTTCCCAACGGGCGATCACCAGCGTCGCCACCACATTACCGATCATGTTGGTGACGGCGCGCATCTCATTGAGGATGCGATCAATGCCCAGCACCAGCGTGATTCCTGCCAGCGGAATAATGTTATGGGTTGCCAGTGTGGCGGTTAACGCTATCAGCGCCGCCCCCGCTACGCCTGCGCCACCTTTTGACGTGAGCAACAGAATTAATAGCAGACCAATTTGTTGCCACAGTGTCAGGTCAGTATTGGTGGCCTGAGCAATAAATAGCGAAGTCATAGTGAGGTAAATCGCTGCACCATCAAGGTTAAATGAGTATCCCGTCGGCAACACCAGCCCGACAATGGCGCGGTTGCATCCCAACGTCTCCATTTTTACCATTAGGCGCGGCAGTACCGATTCGGTGGTTGACGTGCCCAGCACAATCAATAACTCTTCCCGGAAATAGAGGATGAGCCGCCACAGGTTGACGCCGACCAGTTTACAAATCAGACCCAGTACGCCGCCAATAAAGAGAAAACTGGTGATATAGAGACAGACAATCAACATGCCAAGGTGTTGCAGGGAGGTGAGACCATATTTACCCACGGTGAAGGCGATGGCACCGAAGGCACCCAACGGTGCCAGGCGCATGATGAGCTCGACAATCCGCATCAAGACTTCGCCGCACTGCTCGATCGTTTTGGTGATGAAGGCGCTGCGCTGCGAAACCAGCGAGAGCGCAACCCCAAACAGCACCGAAAACAACAGTACCTGTAGTAAGTTCCCTTGGGCAAAGGCGCCAATCACCGAGTCTGGAATTATCTGCTCCAGGAAGCCTTTACTGTGCTCACTGATGCTAACGTAATGATTTACGGTGCTGCCGTCGAGCTTACTGGCATCAATATTCATGCCCGCGCCAGGTTTGATCACATCGGCCACCACCATGCCGATAATCAGCGCCAGCGTGGTGACCACTTCAAAGTAGATCAGCGTCTTGCCGCCGACTTTGCCGACCTGCTTCAGGCTCTCCATCCTTGCAATACCAATCGCCACGGTACAGAAAATCACTAAGGTCACGATCATCTTTATCAGACGGATAAAGGTATCGCCGAGGGGTTTCATCTGAACGGCAAAATCAGGAAAGGCGTACCCCACAGCAACTCCGGCGACCAGGCCGATCAAAACCTGGACGTAAAGGTGCTTGAGCATTCGCATTGGGTTGTCCTCGCGAAGCCTGGCGGCTGCGAACCGGCGCTCGGGAAGCCGCCGCAGGCGAGTAAAGAGATGACGCCCGCCACTGATGGCGGGCAGGTATGTTACGCACTTTCAAAAATACGGGTCAGGACAAACTCACGATGGCCGAGCGCTTCAGCGGCGGTGAGTCGCCCGTTAGCGGTACGCAACAGTGACTCAAGCAGCGCATCCCCGGCCCCATCCATATTCATTTCGCGGCGCAGCACGGCTGAGACATCCACATCAATATGTTCTGACATGGTGCGCACCGTGCGTGGATTCGCACACACTTTGATGACCGGCAAAATCGGGTTGCCAATGACGTTCCCCTGGCCGGTCGGGAAGAAGTGCGCTACATAACCGGCTGCCGCGCATAGCGTGACCATTTCGGCTGCTGCAGATGAGGAGTCCATGAACCACAACCCGGGTCCGGTGGGGGTTTCTGCTTTATCCAGTACGCCATCGACCCGACATTTCTTACCGATCTTCTGAATATTGCCCAGCGCTTTCTCTTCGATGGTCGTGAGCCCGCCCTCAATGTTGCCTTTGGTGGGCTGCGATTCCGAAAGATCGCTGGTTTTCCAGCGGTCGATCATTGCGCTGTAGCGATCAAACATGAACTGGAACTTCTGGCGCACATCGTCATTGGCGCAGCGTGCAGCCACCAGATGTTCGCCGCCAGTCAGCTCGGAGGTTTCGCCAAAGACAAGGGTGTTACCGTTCTCATACAGGCGGTCAAACAGGTTGCCCACAGAAGGATTAGCACCGCATCCCGAGGTCGTATCAGACTCGCCGCATTTGGTCGATACCCAAAGCTCGCTGATGTCGCAAGTTTCCCGCTGCAGTTCAGATGCATATTGTGAAAACTCTCTCGCTTTGCGTGAGGCGGCACAAATGGTGTTGTGATCTCCGTTCTGCTCGATCCAGAAACCGGCTACCGGTTTACCCGTGGCTTTAATGCCGTCAACCACGCGTTGAGTCCAGCCAGGCTCAATGCCAATCACAATTACTGCCGCCACGTTCGGGTTGCAACCCGTACCAATCAGGGTGCGGAAATGGAGCTCCAGGTCTTCACCGAACTGCAGGCGACCATAAGGATGGGGCAGCGCTATGGTCCCTTTGATATTGTTTGCCACTGCTTCTGCTGCTGCATTTGAGATATCATCTACCGGCAGTACAATCACGTGATTACGAATACCGACACGACCATTTTCACGGCGATAGCCTGAGAACTGACGTCCTTTGATTTCCATCATTACCACCTTTTAGTTTTAACGTTGTGTACGTGTAGATGTTCGCCCTGCTGGATTGCCGCCACGACGCGGCCAATGTCTTCACCGTATTTGATCACGGTGTCATTTATCGCCAGATCGCGAATTGCCAGCTTATGGCCGATTGGAATGGCATCTTTCACTGCAAATTCAATGGTTTTGTTTTGATCCATTATCCAGCCTGTCAGGGTTTGACCTGCCTCGATCCCTTCCACCACCACGACTCCTACCGAGTCGCCATCATCGTGAACCACGAAATCAATACTCATTACAGCCTCCGATTGTCGAACAACAAATGAACTCATATATATGACATATTATAGATGAGTTGAGATGGCAAAATTTATTTCGATTTTGCCGACTTTTTTGCGAGCGGCTTCACGAATGCAGGAATAGATGGAAACAGGAGATGAGAGGACAAATCTCTAACCAGTTAAAACGGTGATTTATAATAGTTTAATTTATAAGGCTTAAAGCTAGGAGGTTAAAATGTGATCGCCTTATGAGTTTTGCGGATTGAAGTCGATCGCGATCACTTTTTGTTCAATTCGATTTTGCACTATTTACGCATGCTCACTATAGATAAATGCAGTCATATATATGACACATGATTTCACCTTTAATTTTGTCTGGAGATGCGTATGTCAGTTACCTGGTTAAAGAAAGCAACTAAATCACCGGAATCCAACACGGCTGAAGCGCGGCAGGTGGTGGAAGAGATGCTCGCCACGATTAAGTCGCAGGGTGAAGATGCAGTGCGGCAATACGCCAGGAAACTTGATAACTGGAAAGGCGACATCATCCTGACACCGGAACAGATTGCGATGCAGGTCCGCGATGTGCCAGCGGAAGTCAGAAAGGATATCGACTACGCCATTGAACAGGTTTACACCTTCGCCTGTGCGCAGCGTGAATCCATCCAGGATTTTGAGGTGACACTGCCATCAGGTCTTGTGGCCGGACAAAAGGTGCTGCCGGTGACCACTGTCGGCTGTTACGCACCGGCTGGTCGCTATGCGCACATAGCTTCCGCTTACATGGGGGTGGCCACTGCGAAAGCTGCTGGTGTAAAGAATATTATAGCCTGTTCAGGCCCCTATCTGAGCCAAAGTATTCATCCTTGCGTGCTCTACGCTTTTCACCGTGCTGGCGCGGATACCATTATGACGCTGGGTGGTGTACAAGCCATTGCCAGTATGGCGTGGGGGTTGTTTAGCGGTAAGGCGGCGGATGTTGTGGTGGGACCGGGCAATAAATTCGTTGCTGAGGCGAAACGTACGCTGTTTGGTCAGGTGGGCATTGATGTCTTTGCCGGACCTTCAGAAGTGGCGGTGATTGCCGATGAAAGCGCTGATGCCGACATCGTTGCCAGCGATCTTGTTGGGCAGGCGGAGCATGGTCATGAATCCCCTGCGTGGCTGTTTACCACATCACGCGAACTGGCTGACGCGGTGATGCTCAAAGTCCCACTGCTGATTGCCGAACTGCCGCCGGTAGCTCGCGATGCAGCGAGCTGCGCCTGGCGCGATTATGGCGAAGTGATTGTTTGCGACAGTCGCGAAGAGGTGGTGGAAGTTTCCGATCGTTACGCTTCCGAACATCTTGAGGTGCATACCCGCGATTTGAACTGGTGGCGCGATGCGCTCAGCTGTTACGGCTCGCTGTTCCTCGGCGAAGAAACCACGGTGGCATTTGGGGATAAGTGCAGCGGACCGAATCATGTCCTGCCTACTAAGGGCGCAGCACGCTACTCCGGTGGACTCTCCGTTCACAAATTCCTCAAAACCCTGACATGGCAGCAGATGCCTCGTGATGCCATACCGCAGATTGCCGAAACCACCGCGCGTATTTCACGCATGGAGGGCATGGAGGCACATGCGCGCACGGCCGAGGTGCGTCTCGCGAAATACTTCGCGGGTCAATCATTCCAGCTCGGTTCACCTGTTACGCGCTAAGGAGGTTGCGATGCAAGCGGCAACATTATTCAACTTAACGGGCAAAACCGCGCTGATAACCGGCGGTGGCAGCGGCATCGGTTTTGCTATCGCGCAAACGCTGGCTGCAGCAGGCGCGCAGATCGTTCTTGCGGCGCGACGCGAGGGGCAGTTGGCTGAAGCCACACAGCACTTGATTCAGCAGGGTGCGCAGGCGCGTTATTGCTGTGCCGATGTGACGCAGATGGCGGCATTACAGGCTCTGGCGCGTGAAAGTGCTGATGCCGATATTCTGGTGAATGCTGCAGGCGTTAATCTGCGCCAGCCATTCGAAGAGGTAACAGAAGCAGATTGGGATCAGCAGCTGTCGCTCCACCTTAAAGCCCCGTTTTTTCTTACTCAGGCGCTGGCGCCCCGTATGGCACAGCGCGGTTGGGGGCGCATCATCAATATCGCGTCACTGCAATCACACCGCGCTTTTGATAACAGCGCACCCTACGGCGCGGGCAAAGGGGGCATTGTTCAGCTTACCCGCGCGATCGCACAGCGATGGGGACGTGACGGTATCACCTGTAATGCTATCGGTCCGGGCTTCTTTCCTACCGCACTGACCGGCCCCGTTTTTGCCGACCCCACCATTCGTGAGCGACATGCCGCGCGAACCTGTCTGGGGCGCAATGGCGAAATGAACGATTTACAGGGCGCGACGCTGCTGCTTGCCAGTGACGCCAGTGCCTATATCACCGGGCAAATATTGATGGTGGATGGCGGTTACAGCGCTATCTGAATCAACACTTATGTGGAGAGAAATACATCATGCAAACACCTGCTGCCGGCAATCTGCGACGCGTCACGTTGTCGAGCCTGTTTGGTTCGACTATAGAATGGTATGACTTTTTCCTTTACGGCACAGTCGCGGGAATGGTGTTCAACAAACTCTATTTTCCGGAAGGCGACCCCTTTATCACCACGCTGCTCTCTTACGGCGTATTTGCCATTGGCTTTTTAACCCGGCCATTAGGTGCCATCATTTTTGGGCATTTCGGCGATACGCTGGGCCGAAAAAAGATGCTGATCCTGACGTTGGTGATCATGGGTGGTGCTACCGTGGTGATCGGGCTTGTTCCTGGCTATCACCAAATTGGTCTGTGGGCACCGTGCTTACTGATTCTGTGTCGATTAATTCAGGGTATCGGATTAGGCGGTGAGTGGGGGGGGGCGGTACTCATGACATTTGAATCTGCACCGGAAAAACATCGCGCTTTCTTTGCCAGTATTCCACAAATTGGAATGTCCCTTGGCCTGCTGCTGGCGTCAGGTGCGATTGGTCTGGCTTCGTATTTGCTGCCCGATGAGGCCTTTATGTCGTGGGGTTGGCGCGTGCCGTTTATACTTAGCGGTGTCTTTGTCATCATCGGCACCTACATCCGTAAAAACGTCGCAGAAACCGAAGATTTTCTCAAAGCGCAGGAGGCGCGTAAGCATGCACCGAAACGCATCCCGCTGGTGGAGCTGTTCCGCAATAACACCAAACTGGTGTTTACCTGTATGGGGATGCGGCTGATTGACGGTGTGTTCTTCAATATTTTTGGCGTTTTTTCCCTGACTTATCTGACGCAAAACCTGAATATTCCGCGCGATCAAGCCATTGTCGCGATCCTCGCCAGCGCCTTTGTCATGAGCTTCTTTATCCCGTTCTGGGGCTACATGGCGGATCTCTGGGGGCGTGCGCGCATCTTTGCCATGGGGGCAACGCTTTCAGCACTGTCGGCGTTTCCTTCGTTCGCACTGATGCATAACCATCCCGACAACATCTGGCTGGTATGGGCCGCCATCGTGATCCCGTTTGGCATTTTCCATGCCGCCGTGTTTGGCACACTGTCATCGGTCTATTCAGAGTGCTTTGATGCCTCGGTGCGCTATACCGGTATCTCATTTGCCTATCAAATTTCCGGAGTATTTGCGGGTGGCCTGACACCTGTGCTGGCTACGATCTTCTCTAACATGCTCGGTGGTCGTCCTTGGCTCATCTGCGCGTATGTATTGGTTATCGGCCTGACCAGCGCTGCATGTGCGCTCTATCTGTGGCGACAAACCCACGGTGCCGGTCGGGTGACGGTGACAAATTCTGTATTGATTAAGTGAGAGCTTATGAAAACGTTGATTTACAGCCGTCCTTATCAGATGGCCATTGAAGAACGCCCTTACCCGCAACTGGCAGCGGGGCAAGAGCAGGTGGTGATCCGCATTGGCGCGGCGGGCATTTGTGGTTCCGACATGCATGCCTTTCATGGCCAGGACCCACGCCGACAGCCAGGGTTGGTTCTCGGCCATGAACTGGCAGGAGAAATTGTGGAGAGTCAGTCGCCGCGTTTTCTACCTGGCGATCGTGTCACCGCCAATCCGCTGATTACCTGTGGGGTGTGTGAATACTGCCGCCAGGGACGCGACAATTTATGCAGCGACCGTCATATGGTGGGAATGGATTGGCCAGGCGCGTTTGCTGAGTTTATGGCCATTCCTGCTCGTTCTGTGGTGCCACTGCCAACTGGTATTTCTATCCAGCATGCGGCGCTGACTGAACCGGCGTCCACGGTAGTTCATGCCATGCGTTTAACCCAGCGGACGTTAACGCAACCGTTGGCGGAAACGCGAACGCTGGTGATTGGTGGCGGTGCGATAGGTTTGTTAACGGTATTAGTGCTGCGGGCATGGGGTTGTCGTCACATCACGCTGGCTGAAACCAATGCGCTGCGTGCTGAGGCGGCTGAGCGCTATACCGGTTGCATCAGTATCAACCCAATGGAAACCAGCATCAGCGAGTCGAGTCATCAGTTGGTGGTTGATGCTGTGGGTGCGGCTGCAACACGTCAGATGGCTATTCAGGCAGTAAAACCAGGAGGGGTGATCATGCATATTGGCTTGCAAGCGTGGGCCAGCGAGATAGATATGCGCAAAATAACGCTTGGCGAGATCACGCTGCTGGGCACCTATACCTACACCATGGACGATTTCTGCCTCGCTCTGTCGATGCTGGAAGAGGGGGCACTTGGGGAGCTTGGCTGGGTGGAATCGCGGCCACTTAGCGAAGGTGAACAAGCCTTTTCCGATCTGGAATCACAGCAGGTTTCAGCTGCGAAGGTTTTACTTATACCTTGAAAAAAAGCGGTGCCAAGCCGCCGCTTTCGCCGACTCATCACATCCATAATGGCTGATTTTTTGATATTCTTATATTCACAACTGGACTAGTGTTCCATTCAATTATGCATTTCCGATCTTAGAATTTCTGAGATGTACAATCTTTTTGAGATATACGATAGAGCACCGAAGAAATGCCACTTTCTTCCTTACAACAGCCATGAAAACCTTTGCCACAATTCTTTTCAGTGCGTTGTGCCTGGACTAAAGCCGGTGGAACGTATCTCCGGCAAACATCGACATAGCTTTACGTCTATACGTCTATTTCCTGGACTGGGTTCTCTGCATAACAATCCATTCCACTTCATGCAAGCCAGTAGTCGCTCCTAGTATGGCTTTGCTATGTTGAGACTGTCGGTTCAATAATCAGGTCGTAGAATTACTCTATTTCCTACCTAAAATATACGGTGGTACATAAGATTTATGGCAAGTATCAAGATAATCCGACCACCATTGCATCATCGCTTTACGGGCATCAAGATACTCTGCTTTATGGATGTAAGCCGCTCGAACGCTATTGCGTTCTTGATGGCTCATCTGCCGTTCAACCGCATCCTGTGCCCACAGTCCAGACTCCATCAGCGCACTACAGGCCATTGCCCGGAATCCGTGACCGCAAATTTCATCTTTCGTGTCATAACCCATCAAGCGCAGCGCTTTGTTGACCGTGTTTTCGCACATGGGTTTATACGGATTATGATCACCGGGAAATATGAGTTCCTGATGCCCAGAGATTTCCCGTATCTGTTTCAGAATAGTGATGGACTGACGGGAGAGGGGAACGATATGCGGCGTGCGCATTTTGGCACCACGCCCGGAATAACGCACACCGGGGATGGCTTCACGGGTAGCCGGAATGGTCCAGATTTTGTTTGTGAAATCGATCTCAGACCAACGGGCGAAACGCAATTCGCTGGAACGGATGAAAAGGTGCAGAGTAAGTGATACTGCCAAACGGGTTAATTCTCGCCCTTGCATGTAGTCTTCAATGCGAGTCAACAGTTCCGGTAGTTTCTCCAGCGGAAGGGCAGGGTAGTGGCGTTTGACGGGCGGCGCGATTATACCGTCCAGATTGGCTGCTGGATTATGCTCTATCAACTCCTGATGCACAGCATGACGCATAATGTTGCACATATGCTGCCGAGTGCGTGCTGCCACTTCCAGCAGACCTTTTTTCTCAATCCCTTTCAGAAGGTCGATGAAATGGCGGGTTTTCAGTTCTGTGACTGGCAGGTGTCCAATTATCGGGAAGATATGATTATTCATGCTGGCAAGCAGACGGGCGGCATGATTCTCTGACCATGCTCTATTGCTTTTATGCCAGCTTAGTGCCACTGATTTGAAGGTTTCCTCTGGTGAGGAAGTGGTTCTTTCAGCAGAGCGCTGTTGAGCCGGATTGATATTCTGCGCCAGCAATTTACGGATGCCGTCACGCTGTTGACGAGCAGCGGCCAGAGACACATCAGGATAGGCGCCTAAGCCGAGGCGGGATTCTTTTCTATTGATACGATATTTGAGATACCAGAGACGTGAACCGCCTGGATTAACCAGCAGATACAGACCATGAGAATCGGAAACTTTGAAGGGTTTTGCGGATGGTTTTAAGCTGCGGATTTTTGAGTCGTTAAGAGACATTTGGGGGTCACTCCGTCATCGAACCAACTTGACCCCAGATTTGACCACCAAATTCTTCCGATGCAGAGGGAAAACTGAAAATGCATCGGGAAGACTTTTCACGCTAACCTGTTGAATCCGAATCATATAAGGATTCGCAGGGCGGCATGAAAACAAGTATTTGGCTCCTCTGACTGGACTCGAACCAGTGACATACGGATTAACAGTCCGCCGTTCTACCGACTGAACTACAGAGGAATCGTGTGGGGTCGTATCTTAGCGGCGAAAAAATTTTTGTCAAACATCTATTCCGCCCCTGTCGGTCAACCGCCGCTTCTATCAACAATTTGTTGTAATTACCGACAATTTAGAAGGAAAAATGCTTTGCAGGATTAGCATTTCTCTATCATCATTTGAAATGTAGTTTCAACTTTTCTCACTAAGGTCTCCCTTGAACGTCACATCCGCAGCACGCAGGGCCGTAGAACGAACATCCTGGTTCAAAAAACGTAAGAGTTATCGCGTACTTTACTGGCGTGAAATCAGCCCGCTGGCGGTCCCCATCTTGCTGGAAAATAGCTGCGTTTTGCTGATGGGCGTAGTCAGTACGTTCCTGGTGAGCTGGTTGGGTAAAGAGGCGATGGCCGGGGTTGGGCTGGCCGACAGCTTTAATATGGTGATCATGTCGTTCTTTGCCGCCATCGATCTCGGGACGACGGTGGTGGTTGCCTTTAGCCTCGGCAAGCGCGATCCGCGACGCGCGCGGGCGGCGGCGAGGCAGTCGCTGGCGATTATGACGCTGTTCTCCATTCTGCTGGCGGCGGTAATACACGCCTTCGGCAAAGAGATTATCAATATTGTCGCCGGAGACGCCTCGGCCCAGGTGAAGGATATGGCCTTAACCTATCTGGAGCTGACGGTGCTGAGCTACCCGGCGGCGGCGATTGCGCTGATCGGCAGCGGCGCGCTGCGCGGGGCAGGCAATACCAAAATTCCGCTCTTGATTAACGGCGGGATGAACATCATCAATATTATTATCAGCAGCATCCTGATTTACGGCGTTTTTTCGTGGCCCGGCCTCGGTTTCGTCGGCGCAGGTTTGGGGCTGACCATCGCCCGATACATCGGAGCGGTGGCGATCGTGTGGGTATTAGCCGTCGGGTTTAATCCCGCGCTGCGCATCTCGCTGAAGAGCTACTTCAAACCGCTTAACTTTGCCATTATCTGGGAAGTGATGGGCATTGGCATCCCGGCGAGCATCGAATCGGTGCTGTTCAACGGCGGCAAGCTGCTGACGCAGATGTTTGTCGCCGGCATGGGAACCAACGTCATTGCCGGCAACTTTATCGCTTTCTCCTTCGCCGCGCTGATTAATCTGCCGGGAAACGCGCTGGGCTCCGCGTCGACCATCATTACCGGCACCCGGCTGGGAAAAGGCCAGATTGGGCAGGCGGAGCGCCAGGCGTGGCACGTATTCTGGCTATCGACCATCATCCTGACGGTAATTGCGTGGGGAACCGCGCCGTTTGCTAACCTGATCGCCTCGTTCTATACCAGCGAAGAGGATGTCAAAGTGGTGGTTAAAGAGCTGCTGTGGCTGAACGCCTTCTTTATGCCGATTTGGGCGATGTCCTGGACCCTGCCGTGCGCGTTTAAAGGCGCTCGCGACGTACGCTACACCATGTGGGTGTCGATGCTGGGGATGTGGGGCTGCCGCGTCGTGGCGGGCTATACGCTGGGCATCGTACTCGGTATGGGCGTGATTGGCGTCTGGCTGGGGATGGTGCTTGACTGGGCGGTACGCGGCGTGCTGTTCTACTGCCGGATGGTCAGCGGGCGCTGGCTGTGGAAATATCCACGAAGCAAAAGCCAGGTGCGCGAAACCTAACCATTTTCTGGGCGAAACGACAAATTTCGCACAAAGTGGAGAATAAATCGGCAAACGGTTTGAAATGTGCGAAACAGCCTTTGACAAGGCCGGGCGTCGCCGTTAATATTCGCCCCGTTCACACGATTCCTCTGTAGTTCAGTCGGTAGAACGGCGGACTGTTAATCCGTATGTCACTGGTTCGAGTCCAGTCAGAGGAGCCAAATTCGAGAAGCCCGCTTAAGGAAACTTAAGCGGGCTTTTTCATGTTTCTTTGAGAATCCCTTCGTGATTTTGATTCAATGAGCAAGCGTGAAAAATCTTCCCGTGCATTTTTAGTTTTCCCTCCATATCGGGCAAATTTGGCGCTCAGCACGTAACACGGCGCGGACATAAAAACAGCCGGATACCCTGAACGGCGCCAGCGTTGCACCAGATGCAAAACTACGTTGTATATTCCCCGGATTATCACCTCTGACATTGTCGTTTAAGTTAACTGCACCCGACACGGGATGTAGTTTCCTAATTAATGCCGTTAATTTCAGGAGATCGATAATGAGCCATTTCACTACCTCAGATAATGTTCGCATTGCGTATAAAGATTGGGGCAAAGGTCAGCCGGTTGTTTTCTCTCACGGATGGCCGCTTTCCGGAGATGCCTGGGACGCACAAATGCTTTTCTTTGGGCAGAACGGTTTCAGGGTTATCGCCCATGACCGCCGCGGGCACGGCGCATCCGGGCAGCCCTGGGAAGGCAACAACATGGACCGTTACGCGGACGATCTGGCAGAGCTGATCGACCATCTTGATCTGCATGATGCGATACTGATTGGCCATTCAACCGGCGGTGGGGAAGTCGCCCGCTATATCGGCCGTCACGGATCTTCCCGCGTGGCAAAAGTGGTGTTAGTCGGCGCGGTTCCACCGCTAATGCTGCAAACGGCTGATAACCCGCAGGGCACGCCTCTGGAGGTTTTCGACAATATCCGCACCGGCACCGCAGCCAATCGTTCGCAGTTCTTCCGCGAGCTGGCGGTACCGTTTTATGGCTTTAATCGCGAAAATATCGCCACCAATGATGGCCTGGTCGAATCGTTCTGGCGGATGGGGATGCAGGGCGGCATCAAAGGGGAGTATGACTGTATCCGCGAGTTTTCCGAAGTCGACTATACGGACGACCTGAAAAAAATCGACAAACCTACCCTGATTATTCATGGCGATGACGATCAAATTGTGCCCATTGCTGCGGCAGGCATTAAGAGCGCGAAGATAATCGCAGACGCTGAGCTGAAAATCTATCCCGGCGCCAGCCACGGTCTGGCTCAGCTAAATGCCGGGCAGTTTAATCAAGATGTGCTTGCGTTTATCCGCCGCTAGTTTAGATAAATAACCAGGCGTGCTGCTTTAGCCTGGCTTCCCGCAGAAAATATCAGTTTCCTCTGCCGCCTGCTGGTTGAGGAACTGATAAATAAAATCGACAAATAATTTCACCATTTTAATGTCGCGGCGGCTTGGATGATAAAGCGCATACACCGCGGATTCATCTTCGTCAGCGGTAACATCAGCGCGTATGTCCGGAAACAGCGCTAACAGGTCGCCGCGCTGAACGTCGTTATTCACCAGCCAGTCCGGAAGCAAAGCAATACCCTGTCCGCCCAAAGCCGCCTGCCTGAGTATCTGAGAATTGTTGCATCTAAGGTTTCCCTCAACGCTGACGCCTTCCGTTTTATCGCGGAAGAAAAACCATTTTGTCTGACCGGAAGAGTAGGAGAAAAGCAGGCAATTATGGCGTCGTAAATCGGCAGGCAGCAATGGCACGCCTTTTTCAGCAAGATAGGCCGGGCTGGCGCAAAGAACGCGCTTTTGCAACAGCAGCTTTTTGGCAATGACGTTTTGCGCAGAAATTTTCCCCAGCCGGATGCTGAGATCCAGTCGGTTCTCAGCCAGATCAACCACATCGTCAGTAAAAGTGAGTTCAAGCCGGATAAGCGGATATTGCTTCATGAATTCAGGCAATAAAGTGGCTAAATATTGCAGTGACCAGGATACCGGCAGGCTGGCTCTGAGGATCCCGCGGGGCATACCGGAGTGGTCGCGGGCTTCGTAGTTAGCGTAGGAGAGATCGGCCATAATCCTGCAGGCATGCTGGTAGTACCGCTCTCCGGCCCCGGTTAACGATACCTTTCGGGTTGAGCGAACCAGCAGCACCGTTCCAAGATATTGCTCAAGCGTGTCAATTTGTCGGGTGACGGAAGAGGTGGCAAGCGACAGGCGCCGCCCGGCGGAAGAGAATCCGCCTTCCTCAACCACCGCTACCAGCGCCTGTAAGGACGAAAACATATCCATAGCTTTAACTTTCTCGTATAGGAAAAACGCCTGGGTGAGTCCTTACATTAGCCTGTTTTGAGTGAGGAATACCAGTCAGCTTTGCGTACTACGCAATAGTGTTTCCGGTTTTACTGGTATTCTCCGCTAGCGCTGAGGCTGTTATGGTTAACGTCAGCAGCCAGACAGTTAATTATTATTTATACCCTTACCTGCGTGGCATAAATAAAATGCGGAGGTGCCTGTGTCAGATATTACCCAACCTAAAAAAGCCATTATTATTGGCGGTTCTCTTGGCGGACTTTTTGCCGGAAATATGATGAAAAAAGCCGGATGGGATGTGGATATTTTCGAACGCTCGGCAAAAAATCTCGATAGCCAGGGCGGTGGCATCGTACTTCAGCCGCAGGTGGTGGAGGTAATTCAGGAAAGCGGCGTTAATAAAAAATGGGATGAGATGGGCGTTCGTTCACAATACCGCATTTTTTATAATCCCGACGGTACGGTTGAATACAAACAATTAGCTCCACAAATGCAAACCTCATGGTCATTAATTTATTCGACATTACTGACCACCACCGGCAAAGAGAATTACCATCAGGGGAAAAAACTGCAGCGTATCGATTCGCAAAAAGAGGGCGTTACCGCGTGGTTTGAGGACGGTAGCCATATAAAAGGCGACATTCTGATTGGCGCCGATGGCAATAACTCCACCGTCCGCCAGCTGCTCTGGCCGGGTGAAACCCCGACTTATTCTGGCTATATCGCCTGGCGAGGGCTGATTCGTGAAGATCGGCTGCCGGAGCGCGCCCGGCTCGATCTTCATGGCAACTTTGCGTTTGCCGATAATAAGGGATCGCAGATTCTGGGCTACCTCGTTCCGGGGATAAATAACGATCTGCGTCCGGGGCACCGGCTTTATAACTGGGTGTGGTATCGCGTTATGGACGATGCGACTCGCGAATCGGTAATGACCGATAAAAATGGCGTAATGCGCGGGCATTCTCTACCTGAAGGCGTCATCGCGCAAAAATGGAAAAACCATATTTATGAAGAGGCCGTGCGGATGCTGCCGCCAGGGTTCAGAGACGTGGTGCTGGCGACAAAAGAGCCTTTCGCGCAATCTATTCGCGATCTGGCCGTTGATAGCATGGTGAAAGATCGGGTGCTATTGCTTGGCGATGCGGCGTCTATTCCACGCCCACACACGGCGGCAAGCACTTCCAAGGCGGCGGCAAATGCCCTGGCATTACGGTGGGTATTTCTGAATTATCCTGACGATATCGATGCCGCTTTAGCGCGCTGGGAGCCGGAGCAGCGGCATCTCGGTAAATACCTGAAGCAGGTGGGAATGAACATGGGCAACCGCCTGATGTCAATTGATATGTCACCATCATCAGGGTATTAAATATCAATACGCCGTAGCGCCCGTAATGTATTTCATCTTTCGCCTAAATAATCTTTTAACGCAATGATGTTCCCGACCTACTCATAGCCAGCAGGAGTCAATATGAATATTACCGTCAAGCTCACCTCTGATTTTATTTGCCCGTGGTGCCTTATTGGCGAACGCCGTCTGCAAAAGGTGATTCGTCGTTTACCCGATGATGTGGAGGTGACTATTCTCTGGCAACCCTATGAGCTTAATCCCACGATGCCGGTAGAAGGCGTCGATCGTAAGAACTACCGTTCCGCCAAATTTGGCAGCTGGGAGTACAGCCAGTCGCTGGACAGAAAAACCATTCTGGCTGCCGCGGAGGATGATATCGCGTTTAATTACGACGCAATGCAGAAGACGCCGAACACCTTCCGCGCGCATCGTCTGATGAATCTGGCCCACCGGCATGGCGCCGCTGATGCCGTCGCCAATGGGATTTTCCATGGCTATTTTGAGCAGGGCCGCGATATCGGGGATGTGGACGTTCTGGCTGATATCGCCGGGGAAAACGGCCTCAACAGAGCGGAAGCGCTGGCCTACCTCACCAGCGATGCTGGCGCAAAAGAGACCAGAGCGGCAATCAGCTTCGCCACCGGGATCCGCGGCGTACCGAATTTTGACATTGAAGGCGAGACGATTTCCGGCGCGCAGCCGTTAAATCTTATCGAGGATGCCATCATGAGGGCGATTGCCCGTAAACCTCAGGAGAAGCCCGCTCTCTGAAAGTCTGATGCTCTTCAATCCTTGCATGGTGAGGTTGCTAAAAATGACCGATAAAGAAACAAACAGCATACGCATTTATGGCCGGGCGGGATCGCCGGAAGGCTATCTGCTTCGGGACTATCTGGCGCGTAGCGCTGTTACCTTTGAATGGATTGAACTAAATAGTGAAGAAGAGTGTTTGTCGGCATTAGGGGTGTCAGGGTTCAATGACCTGCGTCTTCCCGTTGTTGAATTTCCGGGACAGGTTCGCCTGTTCGCCCCGGGAGTGCATGATATCGCCGCTTATTTAGGCCACATCACGTTGCCCAAATATCGCGAATATGACGTCTCCATTTACGGCGCGGGCCCTGCAGGGCTAAGCGCCGCCGTCTATGCCGCATCCGAAGGTCTGCGAACCATATTAATTGAGCGCCAGGCTCCAGGCGGCCAGGCGGGTACCAGTTCATTAATCGAGAATTATCTCGGTTTTCCCGAAGGGATCTCCGGGGCTGCGCTGGCGGACCGGGCCCGCAAGCAGGCGATTAAGTTTGGCGCTGAATTGGTAACCATGAGTGAAGGGGTGAAGGCCCATTTTAAGGATGGCAAAATCCATGTTCGTCTTGCCAATGGCGAGACGCTGACCGCCAGAACCAATATCTGCGCTACCGGCGTTGAGTATCGCCGCCTTAATTTACCCCGGGAAGATAAGTTCCTCGGGCACGGCCTGTTTTATGGCGCCGGAGCAGCAGAGGCGCCTTATTGCGCGAATGACCATGTTTATGTGGTGGGGGGCGGCAACTCGGCAGGCCAGGCGGTGATGCACTTTGCTGAATATGCTGCTCAGGTCACGATGCTGGTACGGGGAAGCAGCCTGTCTCAGACATTGTCGACGTATTTAATCCAGCGTATCGCCTCAAAAGCCAATATAAAGGTCATCTTCAATAGCGAGATAGCTGAGCTGGACGGTGAGGATTCCCTCGCGGCGATTACTCTTCACGACCGGTTATCGGGTGGAAAAAGTCGCCACGCCTGTTCCCGACTTTTTGTCTGCATTGGCGGCCAGCCTAACACCGAATGGGCCAGCGAAACGCATATTTTGCGCGATTCTGAAGGCTATTTGCTAACTGGGTCCGATCTCTCCGGAGGGAGCAGCTGGCCCGAGAACTGGCCATTAGCCCGCCAGCCATTTTATCTGGAAACCAGCGTGCCAGGCTCTTTTGCCGCGGGGGATGTCAGACATGGTTCCGTCAAGCGCGTTGCGTCCGCCGTTGGCGAGGGGGCGATGGCCGTGACATTTGTCCATCGCTACTTACAGGAACAGGGGTGAGCGCATGTCAGCAACCGTATCCTCACCGAAGGCATCTTTCCCGCGCTATGCGGGTAGCCGGCCCTACGTCTCATCACGATCTTCTGTCGGCCTTCCGTTTACTGACCGCTTAATTGCCGTTCTTAGCTTTGCGCACTGCGTTAATAACCGACAGAATAATCGATTGAGAATGCAGAAAATCTGCCGGGAAGATGCAATCAAAAATCCCCAGGCGGCGCTTGTCATACCGATTATCCGACGTTTATCCCCTAAGCCGGCCTTGTTTTTTCCAGATTTGCTCCAGCGCGCGGTTGCATTAGCGACTTTACCGCCGGCAAGGACAGAAAGTAAAAAGTAGAAAAACCAGCGTATATGCTTTTGTTCGGAAGATGCGTTGACTTTCTTCGTTTCATTAGCAATTCTTTTTTGTAAAAGGACTAACGTTGGAATAATACATTCGTTCGCAACGATCGTTTGGTGGTGAGAATAATCATAAAAATTCTTTGGCGGATCGCTGATTAAACAATAAACGGACGGTGTCATTACACAATCATACGAGCCAGGGCCATTTTGACAGGTTACTTGATTATATGTATCAAGCTCCTCGCGGATTTTTTGGGCAGTATTATTGTCGGCATCTCTGTTATAAATAATGTAGATTTCGCGGGTTGTTTTCGGCACCAGCGCGAGAATTAATTTATCATTGTAGGTGGCATATTCTGCCAACTCTTGCCGCATACGATGAGCCCAGGCACACGATGCCAAATTTAGCTTTTCTTGAGCACAATGCCGATCGTACTGGCGAAGCTGATTTGCCAGATAGGTGCTTGCTTGTTGGAACTGTTGAGTGTCATCCTGCAGGTGCCGTTGATTCTCTCCAGCGCCGGTATCTGCAACAAAAAATACCGCTGCGACAATCGCCATTGAGTACCAAATATGATCGTAGAAATGGCGAAATCGGTCCTGTAAGCTAAAGATATCCGTAAGAATGATAAATAAGTTCCAGCCGGTAATTAATCCCATGATGAGCAGGCAGGTCATGCCCACCGCGCTACCTAAATAGCCTGCACCCCAAACGTTATAAATCTCTGGCAAGAATTGAATTTTAGGCCAATACCCTAAGACCGAAAGCGTTCCCGGAACGCACCAAATAAATACCCCAGCCAGCAATCCTTTCCATCGTCCAACGCAGTAGGCGGCGACCATAGAAAAAACAAAAAGCAACATCAAATATATCAACAGAAAGAAAACTAAAAACCCGATACCATATTGGATATCAAAGGCCGTGATCATGGCATAGCCGCTGGAATCGATTGCTGGAGGTGTGACAAGGGATATTCCTGTGGCATCTAACGTTTGCTGGATGTTATAGGCAACACCAATAATAAATATTACGTATGGGATTGTGAAGGTTACCATCATTTCGCTCTCCTGCTCTTTCCTGATATCTTCAGGGCCCCTTTGAAACCGCAGCGGCAGCGGCCTGTAGGCAATCCTGCCCTGGATTGTGAACAAGGGTCAACCAATCGCGAAAAAAATCACATCGCAAAGAATACTTCATCTTTGGCTCTTAATAAGCGATCCATTTAAGGCGAAAAATTTAGTTTTTGGGGGTCAAATGAGAGAGACAAACATTGCATTTAGTCCGCGAAGCTATATTTAAAAAGCCCGCTTAAGTTTTCTTCAGCGGGCTTTTTTGTCGTTTGCCGCTCTCTCAACCCAGAGCATTAAATTTCCCTGCGCGCTGACCCGCCAGGCCCCGGCAGCGCCGTGCCAGCCCTGGGCCGCAGCGCGCCTGTTTTTACGAGCGCGGCTCGTTGCCCGCGTTCTCATCTTTCCCGCGTCGGGCGTCGAACTGCAGCAGCCTCCCGGTATTCAGCAGTACCAGCAGCGTGCTGAGATTGTGCAATATCGCCGCCACCAGGGCTCCCGCCGCGCCGAGCAGCCCCATCGCCGCGGCAATCACGATTAAAATGGTCCAGCCAAGGCCGATAAATACGTTGACCCGCAGGGTGGCGCGGCACTGGCGGCTGAGCCTTACCGCCAGGGGCAGGCGGCGTAAGTCGCTGCCGGTCAGCACCACGTCGGCGGAAGCCAGCGCGATATCGGCGCCGTTGCTGCCCATAGCGATACCGACGGCGCCGGCCTTGAGCGCCAGCGCATCGTTGATCCCGTCGCCAACCACCATCGGGCGCCACCCTTCACTGACGGCCCGCTGCACCTGCTGCAGCTTTTCGGCCGGAAGAACTTCGGCCGCCAGCTCGCCAATTCCCGTCCGTTGGGCCACGCGCTGCGCGACGGCCAGGCGATCGCCGGTCAGCAGCAGGAAGCGGCCGATGCCGAGGTTTTGCAGCATCTCAATGGCCTCCGGGGCCTCGGGGCGGATCGTATCGTCGAGCAGCAGCCAGCCGAGAAAAACGCCGCCTTCAGCGATACCGACCGTCGGGCCATCGTGGTCGGGGAGCGGCGCGACGTCGATCTGATAGCGGTCGAATAGCTCTCTTCGTCCCAGCAGCGCCCGGCCGGCATCGGTGGTGGCGACGACCCCCAAACCCTGAATCTCCTCCACGTCCCGCAGCGGGATCTCTTCATCTGTCGGAAGCGCGCCGACCATCGCCCGGCTCACCGGGTGATTACTTGCGGCGCCCAGCGCTGAGGCCAGCTGCAGCAGAGACTCGCGCGGGCGCGAGGTTGCCGGAACCACGTCGACCAGCCGCAGCCGCCCCTGGGTCAGGGTGCCGGTTTTATCAATAATGACCGCATCAACGTCCGCCAGCTCTTCAAGAAAGGCCGCGTTGCGGATCAGGATGCCGTGCCGGGCGGCCACCGCGATCCCCGCCATCGAGGTGGCCGGGGCGGAGAGCACCAGGGCGCAGGGGCAGGCCGCGACCAGCACCGCCAGCATCGCCTGGCTGTCGTAGGTCAAAAACCAGGTCGTCGCGGCGATCAGCAGCACGAGGATCAGATAATGTCCGGCGTAGCGTTCCAGCATCCGGGTGATGGGCGGTTTTGCCCGCTCGGCGTCCTGCATCAGCGCCAGCACTTTCCCGAGGGTGGAGTGCTCGCCCGTATGGGTAATCTCGACGCGCAGCAGGCCGTTGAGGTTCAGCGTTCCGCCGAAGACCGACATTCCGGGGCAGACCTCCGCCGGGACCGATTCACCGGTAATGGACGCCACATCGAGGCTGGCGTTACCGGAGAGGATCTTCCCGTCGGCGGGAATTTGATCGCCTGGACGAACTTCAACCACGTCGCCGGGGCGCAGCTGCTGGCTGCCGATATTTTCCAGCGCTCCGTCCTGGCGCAGGCGTCTCGCCCGGCTATGCGCCAGCTTGCTCAGCCCGGCGATGGCCTGGCGGGTTCCCATGACGCTGCGCTCTTCCAGAATGTGGCCGAAAATCATGATCACCGGCAGCAGCGCGGCGGTCATCAGATCGCCCAGCGCCCACGCGCCCAGCATCGCCAGCACGATCAGCAGATCGGTCACCCCGTGGAGATCCGGATGCAGCAGGCTGTGCCAGCCCGCCCGGAATACCGGCACGGCAACCAGCAGCCAGGCAACGGCGGCCAGAATATCGCCGATCGCCGGCTGATCCGGCGCGACGGCGCGCCAGAGCAGGCTGAGCAACAGCAGCCCGATGGTTATCATCGCCAGCGTCAGCCGACGCGCCATCCGCCGCTGCTCCGCCGGGGTCTGGAGATGACTGCTGAAGTGGATATGCCCGTGGCTACACGACTGGCTCATGGTGATTTCTCGCTGGCCGGCGGCGTGGCCGGCTGGGGGGGAAGGCCCTGAAGGATCAGGCGGCTGTCGTCTCCGGGGGCGACGGTAATGACCTGTCCGGCCTGCGACAGAATGCGGCTGACCGCGTCGCGCCACAGGCGTAGCAGCAATCCGCCGTCGCTCCCGTCGCGCCGGGTTTGCGCCAGCTGCAGGATGGTTCGGGTATCAACGCTGGCCTTCGCCAGGGTTTCCTGACGGCTGGCTTGCGCCTGCTGAATGGTGCGATCCGCCTGCTGCTGCGCCTGCTGGCTCAGCAGCGTGGCCGCGGTGCGTGCGCTGGCGATCTCCTTATCTGCCTGCTGGCTGGCGGTGAGCACGGCGTTGAAGGCCGCCACCGCGTTCGCCGGCAGCGATGAAACGATATCGACACGCTCAATGACGATGCCCGGATCGTTGCCGCCGGCGGCCATCTGCGCCAGGCTTTGTGCCATGTTGTGCCTGAAGTCGCTGCGCAGGCGGATACGCTCCTCCGCCGAGTGGCGATCGTTCTGCGGGGTTTCCGGTCTGGCAACCAAAATCGCGTCCAGACCGCGCTCCATGCAGACGACCGCGGCGGCGCGTTCGGTCAGGCGATCGATCAGCGGCTCGATATGCGGACGCTGTAGCGCGAAGCGGATCGGGTCGCTGACCCGCCAGAATACGCGGACATCCAGCTGCACCACGCCTTCATCGCCGGTTAAAAGATAGCCCGCTCCGGCGCCGGCATCGCCGTCCCGCTCCCAGTTGTTGATCCGCTCCAGCTGCTGGTCGCGGCGCAGCACCGCCACGTCCCGTTCGAGAATGCGTTCGGCGGCCGGCACCAGTTCGATGCTGTTGACGGGATGCGGCCAGGCGAACAGCAGCCCCGCGTTCGCCACGCGGATCGGCCTGCCAAACTGAAAGACCACCGCCCGGCTGTCGGGGGCGACCGGATGGATACAGGAGAACAGCCACGCGCCGGCGGCAAGAATAGCCGCGCCATACAGCGTAAAGAAGGCGATGCGGTATGACTGTCCCCAGGGCGTTGAGCCAGGCGATGCTGAGGTCATGGCTGCTGCGTCCCGGTCAACGGCGTGGGGCCCTGCACCAGGGTGCGGAACGGCTCCGCATCGGTACGCAGCACCAGGCGGGTGCTGGCGTTAACAATCGTGCTGAGCGTATCCAGCGAACGCAGGAGGTCATACAGCTGCGGGTCGCTGGCCCGCGCCTTGCCGTAGATGCCAGCCGCGTCGCGCTGGGCGTCGGCGCTAATGGCCGCCGCTTTCACCGCGGCGTCGGCCTGCAGAATGCGCGCATCGCGATCCGCCCGGGAATGAATTTCCGCAGCCTGACGTTTGCCTTCGGCGGTGCGTTCGGTGGCGATGGTTTCGCGCTCGGCGCGCATGCGATCCACCGTGGCGTTCAGCGTGACGGCCGGTAGGGTCAGGCGCTCGATCCCGGTCTGGATCAGTTCAATGCCGTAGCTTTTCAGCAGCTGGGCCTGCAGCTGCGACTGCAGCTGGCTCTCCAGCTGGGCTATTTTGACTTTGTTAGCGTCGACGTTAACGATATCCGACAGCGCGTAGTTGCTGGCGGTGGTCTCCAGCGCGGAGCCGATAAAGGTGCGGATTTGGCGGGCGGCCTCATCCGGCTGGTTCTGCACGGCGCGAATAAAGCGCAGCACGTTATCGTTATCGGGTTTGACCTTCCAGATAACCCAGGCCTGCACCAGCACCCGTAATCCGTCGCGGGTGCCCACGTCCTGCAGGCCGCTGGAGGTGGAGCGAATGCGCAGATCGACGTCCAGCGGCGTTTCAAAAGGCGCCGGCAGCCGCCATGACAGGCCGGGGGCGAGCAGGACGCGTACCGGATCGCCAAAGCGGGTCACCACGGTGGCGCTCCCGGCGCGGACTTCCAGCAGGCAGGCGGTTAATACCGCCAGCGTGACCAGAAATGCCGCCACGCCGAGGCGAATGCCGCGCCTGCGGCGCAGCGGGGCAGGCGGAGAGATCTGCCGCTTAACGGCATTCGGGGCTACGTGGGTGGCGGTTATCGCGCGGATCTTCATGGTGTGCTGGCCTTCTGTGGGGCGGTACTGTCGGATAAAGCGGGATACTGACGGAGATCGAGCACCGGTTCGCTGGTCCCCTGAAGATGGTTATCGAGGATCAGCAGCGGAGTATGGGCCAGCGCCTGGCTCAAAATGTGATAGCGTCGCTCGGTAATAAACGCCTCTCCCGCCTGCTGCCACGCCTGCTGTTCCGCAGAGAAGGTCACCGCGGCGGCCCGCGCCCGCGACCGGTTTTCGGCGGCGGAGGCCTCGGCGTTATTCAGGCCGGTCAGGGCGTTACGCTGCGCTTCGCGGCCGACCTTCTCCGCATAGCCCTGTTCGCGCGCGATCAGCGCATTTGCCGCGATTTGCGCGGCCTGCACCCCGTGATAGGCGTTGGCCGCTCCGGCGGGGGGATGAATGGCCTCTATGCGGGTGAACAGCAGCTCCACGCCGGTATTGAGGGTCGTAAGACGCTGCTGGATTTGCTGGCTGAGCGCGGTAGCCAGCGTCGCCCGCTGCTCATCAAGCAGTTCATCGAGCTGCTTGCTGGCAAACTGGGTCACCAGTATCTGACGGGCGATGCTGCGAATCATCACCGCCAGGTCTTCGGTCTGATACTGGCTGTTAAGCGCATCCCGATCGCTGAGGCCAATGCGCCAGATCACGCGGATATCCATATTCACTATCTGGAAATTCTGCTTGTCCATAGCGGCGCTGGCGATGACCTGGGACTGGTCCGTGGCGTGGCTGCTATCCCAGAGCCGCCAGCTGCTCTGCGGTGCCGGGCCTTCTGCGGCGTCGTTGGGCTGGAGATCCACCTGCGCGGCTTCGGCGATATCGCTGAGCTGGAGTTCATGCACCGCGCCGTTCTCGACGGCGACCACCCGGCCAAAGGGCCAGGGCAGCCCGGCGTGCAGGCCGGGAGCCAGAACGGCGATCGGGCGGCCAAAACGCTCATATATCCCGCGCTGATGCAGCTGCACCTCCGTCAGCCCGCTGAGCAGCCAGCCCAGCGCGGCGATCCCCGCGGTCACCGGTAAAAGCCGGCTGCCCATCAGACGAAACGCCTGAATCTGGCGCAGATCGACGCCAAAGCGCTGCTGAAATGAGTCCAGCGCGCGCAGCAGCGGCCGCGGCGGCCACTGATACAGCCCGGCGAGCAGGCTGCGGGTCAGAAAGCGGGGGGCGGCGTTCGGCGGGAGGGGAGAGGCCATCGCGGTCAGGGCGCGCAGCACATACTCCAGCGCCACCAGCAGTATCATCAGGCTCGCCAGCTTAATACCCCACAGCGCGGGCGCGGGGAAAGCCATCGCCGCCAGCAGCGAGAGGGTGAGCAGCAGCAAGAGGCTGAGCATGAGGCGAGCGAAGCTCACGTGCTGCTGCTGATGAGGCCAGTCGCGAAGGAGGCGGAAGCTGAGCATGCGTTCGATCAGCAGCAGCGTAAAACAGAGCAGAATAAAGAAGGCGACGGCGATCAGCCGCGGGGCATCGGCCTGGTCAACGGACCGGTCATCCGCGATATTGGCGATGGCAAAGGCGCCGGCCAGCGCGGCGGCGATCAGGGTGGTCGCCAGATGCTGATGGAAATGGCGGAGCCAGGCCTGCACGTTTTCCGGCAGCGCGCGACGCAGAAGAGTCGGCTCTTCCTCCGCGCTATTGGCGGACGGCGGGTCCTGCATCCCGCCGCCTTCGCAGCGTAACGCGTTTTCCACAAACGCCAGCGCGACCAGCACCGCGGCGAGCATCAGGCGCGTCACGGGCAGCCAGAACCCCGTGACGGAAAACAGCTGCAGGAAGAGATAAATCGCGCCGGAGATAGCGAGAAGGGAGTACAGAATAGCCTGTGCGATAAGCAAACGTCGGCTTCGCGAAGTGACCCGAGGGCGACTCTCGGGTGAGGGGGGCTGCGCCATAGACTCTCCAGTTGATCCGTCCTTGCCCCTCAACCCGGGCAAGCGATCTGCTGAGGTTACCGCTGAGACGAAGAACCGATGGTGTTATATGATAACATCCGCAATATAAACAAAGCGCTCCGTCCTGGATAGCCTGCGACCCGCGTAAAGCTGGATGTTATATTGTAACAATATATTTATTGTGCAATATACCGCTGGCGCCGAATGGGCGCTGTGGTAGGGTTTTCGCATCAATAACTGGCCCGGGACGCGTTTCAGATATGAAAATTTATCGCATAGTACTTTTATCCGTTGCCTTTAGTTCCCCGGCGGCCTATGCCTTCCAGGCTAAAAGCGCGGCTTCTGCGGAGGTAAGCGCCTCCCAGCTGAAAAAGGCGGAAGAGAGCATCGTCAGCAATTTCTATAGCCACAACGACGCCGGTTTTCAGACCTCAATATTGGGGACCTGCAGCGCGACGCCGGTCCCCGGCTGCCACTGCGCCTTCTGCACGATGCTGCGCGGCGGGGCGTAACCAGCCTTTCTCCTCAGGGCCTTAGTGGTTATTGTTGATAGCTGGTTGAGGGGGACTCGCGGACAATAGCGTCGCATTACCCCTTTTAACCCGCAGAGAAAGCTGATGTTTAAACTAATTTATCTGGCCGCCATTATGGCCATGCTGTCAGGATGTTCGGGCTTTATCGATAAGGTCAAAAATACCGAACTGAAAGAGGAATATTTCTCCGCCAGCGTAGAACGCACCCAGGAATGTCTGCAGTATCAGTCACTCCGCCATCAATTTTATCTTGAGCAAGACGATCCGCTGCCCAACGGCGATAAAAGATATAATCTTCTGAGAGACCACGATGCTGTGGCGAATATCGACATGGGTAAATCGGGCAAAAAGACGCTGGTCAATTTCTTCTATGACAAAAGAGACGGGCAGGTACAAGGCGCGCTGTCTGACATCATCCATCAGTGCCACCGCGACCTGGATTAGCTTCTCCGCCCGCGCGGCGGGGGATAAACGCCGCGCGGGCCGGGCCGCGATCTCCTCCTCTCAGGAGGCGTGAAGGGTGAAAGGAGGGATCGTTTTACCATCCACGGTCATGCCGGCGAAAGCGAGCATCGGCGCCAGGGTGGCGTTGTTTTCGGCCGGGAAGTTGAGCTTCGGCTGCGAAACCTCGCTGAGCCTGGCGATCTGCCCGGCCGACAGCCTGACCTCAAGCGAGTCGAGGTTGGTTTTCAGCTGATCGAGCCGCCGGGCGCCAATCAGCGTGGCGCTGACTCCCGCCTGCGACCTGACCCACGCCAGCGCCACCGCCGCCGGGCTGACGTTAAGCGCCGAGGCGATCTCGACCACCGTATCGATAACATCATAGTCCGCCGGCGACGGCATGCCGACCATGCCGCTGCGTCGGGTATCGACGCTGCCTTCGCCGTTGCGCCTGAATTTACCGCTCAGGAAGCCGCTTTTGAGCGGTGACCAGGGCATAATCCCCATGCCCATCTCCTGCGCCAGCGGGAACAGTTCTCCTTCGCCGGTTCGCTCCAGCAGGGAGTATTCGAGCTGCAGCGCAATAACCGGCGCCCAGCCGCGAAAGCGGGCGATAGTCTGCGCTTCGGCGGTTTTCCACGCCGGAATATCTGAGAAGCCGATATAGCGAATTTTGCCGGCGGTGACCAGATCGTCGAGCCCGCGAAGCGTCTCTTCAATCGGCGCGCCCCGGTCCCAGTTATGCAGCCAGTAGATATCGATATAGTCGCTCTGCAGGCGTTTTAGCGAGGCCTCGCACTGCTGAATCAGCGCCTTGCGCCCCGCGCCGCCGCCGTTTGGATCGCCGGGAAAGAGGTTGCAGTAGAATTTTGTGCCCAGCACCAGCTCATCGCGTCGCACCGCGTGGTGCTTTATATAGTCGCCGACAATCTGCTCCGAATGACCGGCGGTGTAGATATTGGCGGTATCGACAAAGTTGCCGCCGCGGCTTCGGTACTCATCGAGCATGGCAAACGATTCCTGCGGGCTGGCGCCCCAGCCAAACTCTTCGCCAAAGGTCATGGTGCCGAGGCAGTACGGGCTGACCCGTAGCCCGGAGCGTCCCAGGGTAATGTAGTGATTAAGCGGCATCGCGTTCTCCTGCGGGGGAAAAAATTATTGTCCGATCATCCTGAGCGAAAGGTCCCACAGGCGCCCGGCCTGCAGGGGGTCTATCGCCCAGCGGCGCACGCCGCTGACGTCGGGGCTATCGTCGGCGACCGGCGACGATATGTCGCAGTCCGCGCAGTACACCCCGCCCATTCCGGCCAGCTGCGGGCTGGTCGCGGCCCACAGGCTCGTCGCCGCGCCCTGAGCCACGGTTTTCAGGGGCGATGGTACAAAGTCCGGCCCAACCTGCGCCGCCTGGGCGACGGCCGCCTTCTCCTCCGCGCTCATAAAGCGGCTCAGCCCGGTAGCGGGGATCCTGCCGGGATGTACCGCAAAAGCGCGAATGCCCAGAGGCTCGCCGAGTCGGTCGAGATGTACGGCAAACAGGGCGTTGGCCGTTTTCGACTGGCCGTAGGCCCGCCAGGGATCGTAGGGCCGCTGGCGGTAGTGGATATCGTCGAAGCAGACCGCGGAATAGCGGTGCCCGAGGGATGACAGCGCCACGACGCGCGCGCTCCCCGAGGCGACGAGCGCGTCCCAAAGCCGCAGCGTCAGCTGAAAATGGCCGAGATGGTTGGTGGAAAACTGCGATTCGAACCCGCGGGCGTCGCGGGAGAGCGGCGGGGCCATAATACCGGCGTTATTCAGCAGAATATCGACGGCGTCGGTTTCGGCGAGCGCGGCGCTGGCGAAGCGGTCAATGGAGTCCGGATCCAGCAGATCCAGCGGCAGCACGATGGCGTCCGGCATACCGGCAAGGGCGGATCGGGCCGCTGCCACATCGCGGGCGGGAACGATGATTCTGGCGCCGGCGGAGCGCAACGCCCTGACGGTTTCCAGACCAATTCCCGCGTGACCGCCCGTGACGATGGCGCATTTTCCGCTGAGGTCGACGTGACGCATGACCTCCTCGGGCGTAGAGGTCGCGCTGAAGCCTGAAACAACAGGAGACTGAGGGGTGAGCATAGCTGTTCTCCGGGACGAAGGGGGTTGTCACATGGTAGAGTGCCGACACCGTACGATGAAGCCGTGAAAGTGCTATTTTTATGCGTAATAGTTCAAATATAAGCGTTGACCCGCTATCGGACCTGCTCGATTTCCTGCAGGTGCGCTGCGATCTCTCCGGCCGCCTGGTGGCCGGCGGCGCCTGGGCGCGGCGTTTCGCCAACCTCGACTCGATTAAGTTTTGTGCGGTAACGCAGGGGCGCTGCTGGTATTTGCTCGATGACATGCCGGCTCCGCTGCTGGCGGAGAGCGGCGACGTGCTGATTACCAACGGCACGCGTACCCTGACGCTGGCCAGCGCGGCCGAATTGCTACCCGACGCCGGGCAGGCGCCGATCGAACGCGACGACGACGATCGGTATCGCCTGGGGCAGGGAGAGGATTTCACCATGCTCGGCGGCAAAGTGCGGCTTGATGCCGATCGCCAGGCGCTGCTGTTGAGCGGGCTGCCGCCGCTGATCCACGTGCGCGGCGGCGCGGCCGAAGCAGAACCGCTCTCCTGGCTGCTCAGGCAACTGGTGGTCGAAATGAAAAGCAGCCGTCCCGGACGCTCAAGCATGGTGGCCGGGCTGACCCAGCTGCTCTTTACCCAGACGCTGCGCGCCTGGCTTGCCGACGCGCCGGCGGACGATAAGGGATGGCTGAAGGGCTTTGCCGACCTGCGGCTCTCCATCGTGCTCAGCTGCATTCACGGCGACCCCTCCCGCAGCTGGACCCTGCAGGCGCTGGCAAAAAGCGCCGGGATGTCGAGAACCTCGCTGGCGGTGCGGTTTCGCGAAAAAATTGGGGTCCCGCCGCTGGCTTATTTAACCCAGTGGCGCATGTACCTGGCGCGGCGCGAGCTGCTGGCGGGGGCGGCGATCGCCGAGGTGGCCGCAAAGGTAGGGTACGCTTCCGAAAGCGCGTTCAGCAGCGCCTTTAAGCGGGTGATGGCCGTGGCTCCCGGCCATTATCGCCGGGATAGGTTGGTGGAGGATGCAGACCCGGCGGCCTCCGGCGATCCGCATGGCGGTGATTTTTAGCCGTCGCCCCGGCAGGAGGCTATTTCGCGACCGGCCCGGTCCGCATCGGCGAGGGGATCGGTAGGATCGACAAGTAGGTCGCCTTCAGCCCGTCAGCGTTGCTGGTGCCGACGGGCCTGGCATCGGGACAGCAGCTGTTGATATTGCTGCGGGGTATCAACGTCCCAATGAATGCCGCTTTCCTGCACGCCGACGGTTTGGCTACCGAACTGATGAACAACCGTTTTGAGGTTATCGTCGGCTCCGGCAGAGGCTATTTTTTCAATAATCGAAAACGGCAGCAGCACCGGGTGGCCCCGACCCTGCTGATACTCCGGGATAAGGCACGTCTCCCGGCGCTGGCGCCACAACGAAGCATAAACGCCGGCGCCTGCTGCCGGCATATCGCCTAAGGCGATAAAAAAATGCCGCGCTTTAATATGCTTCACCCCGGCCTGGATGGATGAAAACATGCCTTCCTGATAGCTGGCGTTATGAACCAGCTCAATATCGGGATGATGCGCATAGCGCTGATGCAGCTCGGCCCCTCTGAAGCCGGTTACCAGGATAACCCGATCGCAGAATGAGAGCGCATCGGCGATGGCGCTGTCCAGGACGGTGCCCTTTCCCCAGGGCAACATCATCTTCCAGGTACCCATCCTGGTTGACATTCCGGCGGCAAGAATCAAACACTCTTTAACAGGCATACGCCCTCCGCGAGTATCGGCGCCCCCGGATATCAACGCGTCCGGGGAGCGCCTCAAACTCAAGCCTTCAGTATTGCTTTTATCGAGGTGATAATTGGCTGATAGCCGGTGCAGCGGCAGAGATTCCCCTCCAGAGCTTCACAAATTTCGCTATCGGTAGGCTGAGGATTTTGATCTAACAAGGCCTTAGTGCTCATCAGTACCCCCGGCGTGCAGAAGCCGCACTGCACTCCGCCGTGGCGCACGAACGCATTCTGCAGCTTTTTCCCGACGGCATCATGCTGCAGCGCCTCAATTGTGGTAATTTCCGCGCCGTGGCACTGCGCGGCCAGCAGAAGGCACGAGCAGACCGACTTTTCATTCATGATTACCGTGCAGGCCCCGCACTCCCCGACGGAACAACCCTCCTTGGTGCCGGTTAGCCGCAGCTCTTCCCGCAGAAAATCCAGCAGGCGGGTGTTATCGTCCACTTCGCGACTGATGCGAATACCATTGACCTTCAGCTCAATTCGGTTCATTTTTTGCCACCTTCTGCTCTGCCAGCGTTTCCTGCATCATTTGTCGGAACATATCTTCAAATACCGGTATTTTGTAAGGGGCAGACCAGCGTCCGCCTATCGCCTGATGCATTATTTTGTTCAGCGCCTGCGTCGCGTCCTCAATTCGCTTCTCATCGAGGACGAACCCCGTCAGGCAGGACTCAACCTCCGTCAGCCGTTGCGGCTTGCTGAGCAGGGCGCCATCAACCAGGCGGCAGAGCGCCAGGGTGCCATCGCCAGAAAATGCGAATACGCCCGTCAGGCTTTGCCGGGTGATATTCAGCGCGTTGCGGCGTCCCAGCTGTAAATACCGCTGCTGTGAGAGCTGCGCGGGCGGGGCAGGTAATATGACCCTGGTGACTATTTCTCCTGGATTCAGCGCCGTGCGGTAGCCGCCGACGATAAAGTCGCTGAGGGCTATCTGGCGCAGGCCGGTACGGCTGCGCAGCTCCAGCCTGGCGTCATAAATAATGAGCGGCGGAACCGAGTCGGCGCAGGGCGCGGCGTTGACGATATTCCCGCCGACGGTGGCCTGGTTGCGAAGCTGGAGAGAACCAATAGTTTTGCAGGCCGTGACCAGCAGCGGGTAGCGCGCCCTAATCAGCGGGTGCCTGACCAAATCGGTAAAACAGACGCCTGAGCCGATAATCAGCTCGTCGTTGACCTCTTCAATCTGCTTCAGCTCCTGAAGCCCCGCAATATTGACCAGCCCGACCTCGTCGGTTTTTAGCCGCGCCTGTACCAGTACGTCGGTCCCCCCGGCGATGGGCCGGCTATTTTCCTGCGCCAGCATCAGCAGCGCTTCGTCCAGATTTTTCGGCGTCGCCATCCGCAGCGTATTGAGGCGCAGAACCTGCTTATGCTCCGCTCCCTCCGCCATGAGTTCGCTCTGGCGCTCGGGTTTTTTCAGGTTATAACCCAAACGGACGCGCTCAAGGGTAAGGGGAAGCTGGCGGTTCCATTTCTCCAGGGCGAAGCAGACCGCGTTATTAAGCGCCGCCGCTCCCAGCTCAAGGACCGGCTCGCCGATGACTTTGGCGCCTAAAGGCCCGGCGTTGTCGTGGTTTTCGACGGCGATAATATCGATATTGGGCATATCCTGGATTGTGGGCAGCAGATAGGTGTCAAAATTCTCTGATTTCACCGCCCCGTTTTCGGTATTGAAATCCTCCAGCATGCCGTATCCCACCATCCCCTGCAGCACGCCGCCGTACACCTGACCGGCAAAGCCGACGGGATTTATCACCTTACCCACATCGTGGGCGGCGACGACGTTATTGATAGCGATCTTGCCGGTGCGGGTATCCAGCGCAATATCGGCGATCTGGCAGCCGTACACCCAGGTGAAATAGGGGCTGCCGCAGCCTTTTTCCTCATCCCAGTGAATAGCCGGCGCCACGTGCCAGCCGTAGGAAGAGAGATTGGCACCCGTCGCCCGGGTCAAATCAACGACTTCCTGAAAAGTCAGGGCGGTTTGCGGTTTGTGACGATTGAAGACCTTCCCTTCCTGCCACACCAGGTCGTCTATACCGGCGGCCTCAAGCCGCTGGCTGATGGCGTTGGCCATCCGTTTTTTGATTTTATTGGCGGCGCTCAGGATGGCCTGTCCGCCCATCAGCGTGCCGCGGGAGGCGACGGTAGAGCCGCCGTCGGCAATCATCGAGGTGGCAGGCTCAGAGAACATCACCCGATCCAGGCCGATACCGAAGGCATCGGCGGTAATCAGCGACATGGTGGTTTGCAAACCCTGGCCGTTTTCAGAGACGGAGGTTGAAATGTTGATGCTGCCATCGGCGTTCACCTGCATCAGCGCCGATGAGGCATCCAGGCCCTCCGCGCCGAGGGAGCATCCGCGGTGGCTGAGCGCCAGGCCGATACCGTAGCGCACCGGCCCGCCCTCGGCGTTGAGCTTGTTATAGTGCTCACGCCTGGCGACGAACTCCGCTTTCGCCATAGCTTTTTCGAGGACTTCCTGCGCGGAGACCGTATGATTATCAAATACCTGTCCGGCCATGCTGGTATCGCCCTGGCGGAGAATATTGCGCAGGCGCAGTTCGACCGGAGAGAGACCCATCGCCTCGGCGACTTCGTCCATCAGCGATTCGTTGGCAAAAATAACCTGGGGAGCGCCGTAGCCGCGATAGGCGGAAGTATAGTTATTGTTGGTATAGACCCCCGTCACATCGACCCGCACGTTGGGAATGTTATACGGCCCGGCGGCCTGCACCGAACTGCGCCAGGTCACGAACATGGTCTGCCCGGAGTAGCTGCCGCCATCGGCGATAATATCGACCTTAATCGCCTGGATGCGGGCCTCATCATCGAGGCCAATCTTGTACTTCATCTTATAGGGATGGCGTTTATAGCTCTCCCGCATCGACTGTTCCCGATTGTAGGAGATCTTGACCGGGCGGCCGGTAAGATGCGCCAGCAGGGCGGCGCGGCAGGCGATATTGTCGATAATATCGTCTTTTCCGCCAAACGAACCGCCCAGTATCGAGCGTTTGATGTTAACGCGCGACTGCGCAAGGCCGAGGTATTTTGCCACGATACCGCGAATCCGGTGGGCGTTCTGAATCGAGCCGGTAATGGTCATCACCTGCTCGTTGCTATCGATCCAGGCGGTAATGGATTCCGGTTCTATATAGCCATGTTCCTGAAAACCCACCTCGTACTCGCGTTCGAAAATATGCGTAGAGGCGGCAAAGCCGCTGTCGATGTCGCCCTTGACGGTGTGGTGGTGATTAATAATGTTGCTGTCGAGCTCGCTATGAATTAAGCGGGCTCCGGGTTTCATGGCCTCTTCTGGCGAAACGATGGGCTGCCAGGGCGTATAGGTAATCGCGATCTTCTCCGCCGCCAGGCACGCCGCTTCATAAGTTTCTGCGGCGACGACCGCAATCACATCCCCGCGATAAGCAATCTCATCGCGAATGATCGGCGGATAGTCGGGAATGATAACGCCGAGGCTCTTCTCGCCGGGAATATCCTCCCACGTGGCAATGCGTACCACGCCAGGAACGTTTCTCGCCTCAGATAAGTCGAGAGAGTCAATGCGTCCTGCAGGAATATCGACAAAACGACAAACGCCGTACAGCATATTTGCCATTTTAATATCATCGCCGTAAATAGCCTTGCCGCTCACCTTGGCCAGGCCATCAACGCGCGCGACTTCATTGCCAACCAGCGTAGTGGTCATATATTTCTCCGTTTCCAGGGTCCTGTCCCTTGTACGAACGACGCCCGACGGATGGTGTCACCGTAGGTCGCACTGCCGCAGCTGCGGGTCGTGTCTGTTTGCGCGGCATAACGGTCGTAAAGACGTTTTTTGCCTATCTGGCGAGAAGTAGCAATAGATATGCCAGCTCAAGGGAAAGGGATTTTCGCGGGTGCCAACTGTGACGCCGATCGAGTTTATTGGCGAAACGACGCTGCCTGCGCGGGAGGCCGTTGCCGCTATCGTCGGGTGATTATCATCTGCGGGGCGATAATTATTATCATAATGATAGATAGCCTTCCGGCATCGGGATTAGGCGCGTGGTGATAACAGGGTGGGGCGGCTCGCGGGGTTTTCAGGCGATCCGTGCCCCCGCGCGCCGGACCGCGCGCGGGGGAGTGCAGGGAGGGAAACTAGCGGAACGGCGGTTCGTTGAAGGTGCGCAGCTTGCGCGAATGCATATGATCGCCTTCGGCCCGCAGGAGATCGATAGCCTTAATGCCAATCTGCAAATGTTCTGAAATCGCCCCTTCGTAAAAACGGTTGGCCTGGCCGGGCAGCTTTATCTCACCGTGCAGCGGTTTATCTGATACGCACAGCAGCGTGCCGTACGGGACGCGGAAGCGGTAGCCCTGGGCGGCGATAGTCGCGCTTTCCATATCGATAGCGACGGCGCGGCTGAGGTTGAAGCGCAGCGCCGAGGCTGAATAACGCAGCTCCCAGTTGCGGTCGTCGGTAGTGACTACCGTACCGGTGCGCAGCCGCTGTTTAACCTCTTCGCCCGGCATGCCGCTGATCTGCTTGGTGGCGTCGTAGAGCGCGCGCTGGACCTCGGCGATGCTGGGGATCGGGATATCCGGCGGCAGCACCGCATCGAGCACGTGGTCATCGCGCAGATAGGCGTGCGCCAGCACGTAGTCGCCAATGGTCTGGCTTTCACGCAGGCCGCCGCAGTGGCCAATCATCAGCCACACGTCAGGGCGCAGTACCGCCAGATGATCGCAGATATTCTTGGCGTTAGAAGGGCCAACGCCGATGTTAATCAAGGTGATACCCTGACCATCTTTGGTGATCAGGTGCCAGGCGGGCATCTGATGCTTTTTCCATGCCAGATCGGAAACGGCCTGCTCCGGGGCTTCGGTGTCCGCGGTGATCCAGATCCCGCCGGCGCAGGAGAGCGCGATATAGGGACTGTCGGGATCGAGGATCTGGCTGCAGCCCCAGCGCACGAACTCATCCACATAGCGGGTGTAGTTGGTGAACAGCACGTACGGCTGGAAATGATCGACCGGCGTTCCGGTGTAGTGGCGCAGGCGGGCCAGGGAGAAATCGACGCGTCGGGCATCGAAGTGAGAAAGCGGGTGGTTTTCGGTCGGGTGGAATATCCCGTCGGCGGTTTCATCACCAATCTGCGACAGTTCGGTAGTCGGGAAATGGCGGGTCAGGCCTGCGCTCATCGAGCGGTCAAGGGTCAGCGCGGAACCGTCAATCACGTAAGGGTAGGGAATTTCATGCTGCGAAAGCCCAACGCTGATGTGCGCGCCATAGTCCTCATACAGCAGGGTTAGCTGTTCGAGAAGATAGGCGCGAAAGAGCTTAGGATTGGTAATGGTGGTGGTGTAGCAACCGGCGTGGGTGAAGCGGCCCCAGGCGCGGGTTTTGAGGGCCTTGTGATCGGCGCCATCCCACGAAACGGACAGCAGCGGATAGACAAATAGCCCCTGGGCGCGGATGGTATTGTCAGGGAGCACGTTATGGTTGATGTACTCGCCAATGGCTTTACGTAGCGCATTGACCGACTGTTCATACTGCGTTTCTAGCTGGCTCAGCGCTTGTTCCGGGGTCAGACTGGCGGCCTTGTGGTTCATCATTCGCTCCTTGTTTCAGGTCTGCTGACGTGTCCGATAGTATGTCACAGACGGAAAAGAGCGAAGGGGAATTTCACCGGCGGAGCGATGAAAATACTGCAAATAGAAACAGTTGATGATTATTTCCGGTGGCTATCTGCTCGCGGAATATGTGCTATCCGCCCAGCGTTCGGGGCTGAAGTGCGTCGCCTTTTTCACCTTCAGGGTCATCGCGGGATTATCGTTGATACCGTACCGCGCGTTTGCCTGCGGCGTGAGCTTATCGCCGACCTTCAGGCGGCAGCGGCAGGCCTCAATCTCGGCAATAATCAGCAGCTGACCGCTTTGTAAAACCACGCGGGTCGTTTCTGCGCAGACCTTTTTTACCCACCACTCCATCTATTTTTCCCTGGCCTGTAATATTCCCGGCGATAATTGTCTTTTGCTCCTCTTCTGACAATAAGAATAGCCCTTCGGTTTAGTCTATGTTTAAAAAGCATCTCGCAGGCTTTAATAACTCAGATATCCATGCACGAACGCGCAGACGGTCGTTATCTACAGCAAAGGAAATGGACAGTGATATGGCAATGATGCGCTTTACCCGACACCTGAATAAAGCTGGTTTGAAAGTCGCCTCGCTGGCGAAAAAAATCGCCGTTGGCCTGCTTATCGTTATTAGCGTTTTTTTTGCCGGACGTATTTACGAAACCCAGCGCGGGCCTGCGCTGCATTCGTGGCACACCTGGTCCGCCGATGAAATGTCGGCGGCTGAGATTGACCGCACGACCTTCGCCGGATACCTGGCGCGGGAAGGGGCTATTTTTCAGGAGATGAAGACCCAGCTAACCGATGCGCTGCATGATGATGAAAAAACGCCGCTCAATCGCTTTTATGCGCAAAGCGAGGTCTACCCGGAAAAGTTTCAGCCTAACTGGAACCGCTCCTTCGTGCTGCTGCCTGAGGGAAAGCCGCGCGGCGCCGCGGTGCTGCTGCACGGGCTGACGGACTCGCCGTACAGCGTGCGCTATCTGGCCAAAGCCTATCAGCAGCAGGGATTCGTGGCGGTGGTACCGAGGCTGCCGGGACACGGCACCGCGCCGGGATCGCTGACCGCCGTTGACTGGCAGGCGTGGATGGCGACGGCGCGGCTGGCGGTTCGCGAAGCGACGCGGCTGGGCGGGCCGAACGCGCCGCTGCACGTTATCGGCTACTCCAACGGCGGCGCGCTGGCGCTGAAATATGCGCTCGACGCGCTGGATGATAACGCCCTGCCCAGGCCGCAGCAGATAGTCCTGCTGTCGCCGATGATCGGGGTGACCGCTTTTGCCCGCTTTGCCGGGCTGACGGGGCTGCCGGCGGTGTTTCCGGCCTTTGCCAGGGCGGCCTGGCTGAACGTGGTGCCCGAGTTCAACCCTTATAAGTACAACTCGTTTCCGGTGAAGGCGGCCCGCCAGTCGTGGCTGTTAACCCAGGCGCTGCAGGATCAAATTGTCCAGGCCTCCCGCAGCCGGCGGCTTGCCGCGCTGCCGCCGGTGCTGACCTTTCAGTCGGTGATGGACTCCACGGTCAGCACCCGGGCGGTGGTGGATTCGCTGTATCGCTACCTGCCGGAAAACGGCAGCGAGCTGGTGATTTTTGATATCAACCAGGCCGCGAACCTGCGGGCGCTGTTTCGACCGGCGCTCTACTCCGCGGTCAGCGCGCTCCTGCCGCCGGCGCCGCGCCGGTATAGCACCACGGTGATTACCAACGCCTCGCCCACGACCTATGAGACGGTGGCCCGTACCACGCCGGCGGGAGAAAAAGAGGAGCGGGTGACGCCGCTGAACCTGGCGTGGCCGCAGGATATGTATTCGCTCTCGCACGTCGCGGTGCCGTTCCCGCTGAACGACTCCCTATACGGCCGCGAGCCGACGGAGAAGAACCGTTACGGTATTAGCATCGGTACCATTTCGCTTCGCGGCGAGACCTCCACCCTGAGCGTCGGGCTGGATACGCTGATGCGCGTGACCTCCAACCCGTTCTTCCCGTTTATGATGGACCGCATTGACCAGCGCATTGGCTGCGGCTTCCAGCCTGACGTGCGGGCCTGCCTGCAGCCGACCGGGGGCTCAAAATAGCGAGACGTGCATCAGGGTGCGAACCGCGATGCCAACCATGGCGCCAGGCGCGACAAAGCGGAACAGGCGGACAAACCGCGAGCTGACGCCAAGAAAAATGCCGATTCCCGGGAGATCGAAGGTTTGAATCAGCAGCCCGGCGGAGGCGTTTATCTGGCTGGCGGTGACCTTGCCCTGCTGCAGTAATTCAGAGATAACGCCAAAGTAGGCCGTTCCGCCGGCCACGCATTTGACCAGCGCCGGCAGGACAAAGTTTTCCGGGATATGCAGCCACAGCAGCAGCGGCATCAGCAGGCGCTGCAGCATTTCAATCAGGCCGGCAGCCTGCACCAGCCCGACGATGGTGAGCGACAGGATCAGCATCGGCACGGCGCCGAGGGCCAGACGAATCGCATCGGAGCCGGCGCTGTTGATAACGGAAATGATCCCCTGGCTATTTTGCTCCGCGTTGGGGAGCGCTTCCGCACGGGCGTTCTCGAGGGTCGATAGCCGGCGGCCGGTGAAATACCACGTTGCCGCGGCCGCGCACAGCCCGCCAACAATCGAAATGATTATCGAGGCCATCCAGTGCAGGCCGAAGGGGGCGAGGGGGTAGAAGACGTTGCCTTGACCCATCGCAAAGACCATCGCCAGGGTTGCGGCCATCTGCCGGTCCGAGACGCCGCGTTTATCCATAATCGACAGGGTTGCCAGCGGGGCGGCAAAGCTGACGAAATTCATCTGAATCAGGGCAAAAGCGCTCATCCCGGTTAAACCAAACGGCTTGAGCAACGGCGCGACCCAGCGGACGATAACATCGAGCACCCCGCGAACTTCCAGATACTTCATGATGATCAGCATCACCACCATAATGGGCAGCAGAGTATAAAGCGCGACGTTAACCGAGGATTTCCCCGCCGACATAATAATGCTTATGACATCCATTTATTTTTTCAGCACCGCATGCAAAACCATTAATTAGCATCATGATAATCCCCGCTGCCGGGAAATGATACGATCTGCCGCTATTGGCAGTCGCCCCTGCCGGTTGTTATATATACTCATCATAAGGGGCGCGTATTACCGGTAAAATGCCGCCACGACATTTGCAAAGCGTGTTTACTGTTCCCAGAATGAATAACCAGCGGAAATTATCTTTAAGGAAAAGCCTATGCAACGTTGTCGGCTGATAGTGTGGGGAACCCTGATTATTTTTGCCTCCGCGGCGCGGGCGGAAGAAGGCGTTTACGGCGAGCAGCGCATCAGCGGCTGGTGGGACTGGCTAAAAAATGATGTCTCGCAAACCTGGAATCAGCCGCAAAACTATGACCTGTATCTGCCGTTTCTCAGCTGGCACAACCGCTTAACCTACGATAAAGAGAAAACGGATAACTACAACGAGATGCCCTGGGGCGGCGGCTTCGGCCTCTCCCGCTATCATGATGACGGCGACTGGAGCTCGCTGTACGCCATGATGTTTAAGGATTCGCATAACAAGTGGCAGCCGATCGTCGGCTACGGCTGGGAGAAGGGCTGGTATCTGGATAGTCGCCGCGATTTCCGCCTTGGCCTCGGCGTGACCGCCGGGATCACCGCTCGCGATGATTTCGCTAATTACGTGCCGCTACCGATTATTCTGCCGCTATTTTCCGCGAGCTATCGGCGGCTTAGCGTGCAGTTCACCTATATTCCCGGCACCTACAATAACGGCAACGTCCTGTTTGCCTGGCTACGCTATGGTTTTTAAACCCGAAGCCAGGCCGGGCCGGGAGGCTTAAAGGGTGATCACTTTTTTGGCGACCGGGTTGGATAACGCCAGCATCGAAATCAGTACCGAGGCGACAAACGTCAGGGCAATCAGCATTAATTTTGTGGTCAGCGAACCGATTGGGATAAGGGCGCTCAGGAGATGAAAAATTGAGTAATGGAGGATATAGACCCCGGTCATCGTTTTGCTGATTGCCGCCAGAATACTCTCTTTAAACTCGCTGTTTTTACGGAAACGGACGCCGTTGGCCGCAATAACCAGCGCGACCACCAGAATATAAATTTGCGAACCGGTGAGGATGAACGCATTTCTGTCGGCCTTGAACAGGGCGAAAAAGAAATGGCGCTCGTAAAACCAGGTGAAAAGATAAATAAATGGTATGGCAAACATCGCGGCTTTGACCACCTTATCGCGGTTCAGCCAGCGCACCACCAGCGGGTCGCTGAACAGCTGGCCGGTTAAATAGAACAACAGCCAGGTCCACAGGCGATACTGCGGCGCCAGGCTCAGCGCATGAACGTTGGGATAGAGGGCCGCCAGCAGGTCGTAGCCATAGGAGAAAAGCAGGAGGACAAACACTACGCCAAAAAAGAGCCTTCTGCGCTGGCTTAGCCACTCGATCAGCGGGTGGAAGGTATAAATCACAATAAAGGCGAAGACGAACCACGGCTGAATAAGATAGCCGCGCTGGTAGGGCTCCCAGAGGTAGTAAATCGTCATCCAGAAAAGAAAGACGATCACCACGCTTTTAATTTTCCCCATCTGCCAGCGCGCGCTGTGCCGGGACTGAGCGTCGAGATAGCCCGCCACCACAAAAAATAGCGGCGTGGCGATGGTCGAGATAAACGTCAGAAAGCCGAGGATCCAGTGATAATCGTAATCATACAGATCCCAGGTGTTATAGATGGTAAAGAACGTTACCGCCGTCATGCATCCCAGCGTTTTAATAATATTTAACCCGGTGGTGTTCATTGTGGTTGCTGCATATCCTTAGGGTGGAAACAGGCGTAAATAACCGGAAGAACCAGTAGCGTCAGAATGGTCGCAAAACCCAGACCAAACATGATGACAACCGCCATACTCTGGAAGAATACGTCCAGCAGCAGCGGCGCCAGGCCGAGCACGGTGGTGAAGGCCGTGAGCAGTATAGGGCGTAAGCGCGAGGTTGCGGCATAGATAATTGCCTGATGCTGCGGCTTTTCCTGCTTCTGCTGTTCAATCTCTTCCACCAGCACGATGCCGTTGCGGATAAGCATGCCGCTCAGGCTGAGTAAACCGATAAGCGCCATAAAGCCGAAGGGGATGCCGGTAATTAAAAAGCCCGGGGTCACGCCGATAAGCGCCAGCGGCACGGTCAGCCAGATGGCGACCGCATTTTTCAGCGAGCTAAACATCAGCACGGTGATGACAAACATCACCAGATAGCCCAATGGCAGGGTGGTGAACAGCCCCTGCTGCGCTTCGCTGGAGTTCTCGGCATCGCCTCCCCACTCAATGCTGTAGCCGTGCGGCAGGCTGAGCGCGTCAATCTGCGGCTGGACCCGCGCCAGAATATCCCCCGAGGTTTGATTGCTCAGAGGGTCGGGATCGGTCATTACCGTGAGTACCCTGCTGCGGTCGCGGCGCAGAATTAACGGATCTTCCCATTCGAGGTTAAAGCCGCTGACCACGTTGCTCAGCGGAATATACTGCTGACGGCTTTGGCTCCACACCAGCACGTTATTGAGATGGTTGGCATCCTGACGTTCGGCGGCCGGCGGGCGGACCACCACCGGCAGCAGATCGGCGCCTTCGCGGTACAGCCCGGCGCGGCTGCCGGTGAAATTCATCTGCAGCGCGCCATCGATATCCTGTTTATCCACCCCCAGCTCGCGCCCCAGGGTGGGCGAATACTGCGGCCGGATGGTTTTGCTGCGGTTTTGCCAGTCGTTGCGCACGCTGCCGATGGCCGGATCCGCCGTGAGGATCGCACTCACCTGGCTGGCTATCAGCCGCAATCTGTCGGGATCGGGGCCTTTAATCCGCACCTCGATCGCGCTGTCGCCGGAAGGACCGAACATCACCCGCTTGCTGCTGGCGTTCACCTGCGGATAGTTACGCGCAATATAGGCGTCAACGTGGCGGGTGAGGGCGTCAATGCTGCGCCGATCGTCCATACGAACCATGATCTGCGCATAGTTGCTGTACTGCCGCTGTCCGCTGTAGGTGAGAATAAAGCGCATGCTGCCCTGGCCGACGGTAGCCACGGTGGTGACGACGCCGGGCTGGCCGTTAATCGCGGTTTCGATATCGCTGGCCATCTGTTCGGTTGCCGCAATATCGGTACCGTAGGGCAGCCACAGGTCAACGAAGAAGATCGGCGTATTGGATGAAGGGAAAAAGTTCTGCCGCACCGAACCGAACCCCCAGATCGCGCCGGCCAGCAGCGCCGCCATCAGCACGAGGGTGACGGCTTTGCGCATCAGCAGGGCGTTAAGGATCTGCTGATAGCCGCGGTAAAAGCGCCCGCGATAAGGATCGGCCTCAGCGGCCGGCGTCGGGGAGGCCGCGCCTTTAAACAGCCACCATTTGATCAGCACCGGGGTAACGGTGAGCGCCGAGAACCAGCTGAGCATCAGGGAGATTAACAGCACCTGGAACAGCGACTTACAGTATTCTCCCGTCGAGTCCTGCGACAGGCCGATCGGTGCGAAGGCGAGGATTGCGATCACGGTTGCCCCCAGCAGGGGCAGAGCGGATCGGCGGATAACGTAGTTGACGGCGGTCAGCAGCGTTGACCCCTGCTGACGGGCAATCAGCACCCCTTCGACGATGACGATGGCGTTATCGACCAGCATGCTGAGGGCGATAATCAGCGCGCCTAGCGAGATCCGCTGCAGCTCAATGCCCCACAGGTACATAATCAGCAGCGTGCCCAGCACGTTGAGGGCCAGCGAGATCGCGATAATAATGCCGCTGCGCACGCCCATAAAGATCAGCAGCACGCCGACAACAATAGCCAGCGCCATCAGGAAATTAGTGATAAAGCCGCTAACCGAGTGGCCGACTTCGGCGGCCTGATCGTAGAACAGGTCGATTTTAATCCCGGCGGGCTTTTCCGCCGACATTTGCTCAAGCCTGGCCTCCAGCGCGTGGCCAACGTCGATGACGTTGACGCCGGGGATGAACGAGACCCCCATCGTCACCGCCTGGCGGCCGTTGGCGTGGTAGATGCTGGACGGCGATTCGCTCAGGCCGCGCGAGATGGTGGCAATATCCCGCAGCCGGGTCGCCGCCCCGGTGCCGTGCGGGTTGATCGGCAGATCGCCCAGCTCGTCGATATTCTCAAATTCCCCGGTCGGATGCAGGCGAATGGACTCGCTGCCGGATTTGATCTCCCCGGCGCTGGAAACGACGTTCAGGCGGCTGAGAATGGCGGAAAGCTGGTTAAGCGTGATGCCGCGGGCCGCCATTTTAGGCAGCGAGATATCAATGTTAATTTGCTGCGGGATCGCCCCGCCGATGGCGACCTTGCCGACGCCGGGCACCAGCACCAGCTCCCGGCGCAGCTGCTCGGCATAGCGGACCAGCTCCGGATTGGTAAAACTGTCGCCGGAAATGGCAAAGAAGAAGCCAAACACGTCGCCGAAATCGTCGTTCACGAAGGGGGAAACCACGCCAGGCGGGAAGAGTCGGGCCGCATCGCCAACCCGGCGCCGCAGCTCGTCCCAAATCTGCGGCAGCTCGTTGGAGTGGTAATTCGAGGCGATGTTAACGGTAATCTGCGACAGCCCGTTGGAGGAGATAGAGCTGACGTTATCCAGGTAGGGCAGCTGCTGCAGGGCACTTTCCAGCGGCAGGGTGACCTCCTCCTCGACCTGCTGAGCCGATGCGCCCGGATAGTGGGTAATGACCACGGCGGTCTTGATAGTAAACGCCGGATCTTCCAGACGGCCGATATTGAGCAGGGCGAAAATACCGCCAACGCCCAGCAGCAGAATGGTGAGCCAGACGCGAACGGGATTATTAATAAACTGGCGGGATATATCCATTAAAGGCCTCGTTCACGCGTCCAGATTCGAACCGGCTGCTGCGCATGCAGTTCGCTTACGCCGGCCGCCACTACGCGCTCGCCGGCGCTGAGCCCATCGGTAATGACCACCCCCTGGGTTGTCACCTGCCCGACGCTCACTTTGCGATCCTCAAGATGCAGCTGCTCGCCATCGCCTTTAATCACCCACACGTGCGGCTCGTTGCGCTGATGATTATCAGGATTGAACACCGCCTCAACCGGCACCACCAGCGCCTCGCGGCCCGCGTTGGCGGGGAGGTTTGCCAGATTCACCGTCACGGTGCCGCTGACGCCGCCGACCGTCGGGAAATCGTCCGGGCGCGGCATGGTCAAAATCACCTGCCAGGTGAGGGTGCTATTGTCGCTGCTGCCGGAATGCTCTTTGTACTGCGCGGTGAACTGGCGGTCCGGCAGGGAGTTGATTCTGACGATCGGCCGATACCGGGCGTTGCGGATATCAAAGGCGGTAAAGAGGTTTTCAGGGATGCTAAAGACCACGTCGAGCAGATCGGTACGCGTCAGGGTAACCACGGTCTGCCCGGCGGCCACCACCTGATGATTGCGGACCGGGACGCTGGCCGCCACCCCGCTAAAGGGCGCGTTTAGCGTCATCTGGTCGAGCTCTTCGCGGGCGATTTTCAGCGCGGCGTTTGCCGAGTCGCGGCTGGCGCGCTGAACGTCCATTTCCGCTTTCGAAATAGCCTGGCGGCCGGCGAGGGTCTGAAAGCGATCGAACTGCCGCTGGGCGAGCGTGGCGGCGGTTTGTCGTTCATTGACGCGCTGCTGGGCTTCGCGCGCGTTGAGGCGGGCGAGGACCTCCCCTTGCGCAACGTTCGCGCCTTGCCGAACCTCGAGCGATTCAATCTGGCCGCCTCGTTTAAAAGAGAGCTCCGTGGAGTCCCCGGATTCGATGCGTGCGGGGAAAACGCGCTGCTGTGAATCACCTACCGCGGTCACCTCAGCGGCTTTCACCATCCGCGGCAGCGGCGTAACCTGCGGCGCTTTCTGGTCGCAAGCTGTTGTTATTAAAATAACAACAGGAATGAGAGAAAAATAACGGTTCACTGTATTCCCCGCAGAGCTAAGAGATTTATTTTACATATTAGTTACAAGCGTCGGACTTATTCAGCCAGGGCAGAGACGACGACGTAGGTGAGTAATCCTGTAGCCGTACAGGCAATTATTGCCAGGGCGATAAACAGGCTCAGGCGAAACAGACTATAGCCAAACATCGTTCCTCCTTTGGTACTGGTTATATTGTAAGTAGATTCTTATCTACCTAATTACTGAGTGGTTTTCAGAAGCGCTGCGGCTCCTGATAATGAGCATAGTCGTAGAAAAGCGGAAATGTTAAAAAGAGTAAAAATTGCCCTTATGTCGACGGTTTAGCGGCGTTTTCAGCCGAATTGTCTGAGGCGGGCTATCTCCGTGATATTTTTCAATATATTAATTGGCGGCTTAATCATGTTAACCGTCGTGTGCTACGTTTAATCATACCGACTTCTGTGCCAGCTTTGTTCCTGAGATTTTTTCCTCAACGCGTCTCGTTGGGAGTTATTCGCCATCTATTCTATTGGTAATAAAAGGATTGTCTGTATGTATAAAAATATTCTGGTCCCGGTTGATGTCTTTGAAATTGGCCTTGCCGACAAGGCGCTGTCCCACGCTCAGTTTCTCGCGCAGAGCTCTTCCGGGATAATTCACCTGCTGCACGTAAATCCTCTATTTTCCCCGGCGCTGACGCGTGGATTTATTTCCGATGCGCGAAAAATGGAAGACTATCTTGTTAAAAATTCTCAGGAAAAACTGACTGAGTTAGCCAAAAAGGCGAGCCTGCCGGAAGGTGATATTCATATTCACGTCCGCAGCGGCAATATTCGTGATGAAGTGACGAAGCTGGCCGACGAGCTGCAGGCGGATGTGGTGATTATTGGCTCACGCAACCCCAATATTCAGACGCATTTGCTGGGTTCCGAGGCGGCCAGTATCGTTCGTTATGCTCACGTTCCGGTATTTGTTGTGCGCTAAGGGCGGCCTGATGCTGTTCTGATTTCCGTTACAGGAGTGAGGAGATAACTATGAGTACAGACAAACCGGGCGGCCCGTTCTACAAGCTCTCCGTCGATGAAACCCTGTCCAGCACCAACAGCTCCCCCGAAGGTATTAGCAGCGCAGAAGCGGCATCGCGACTCCAGCAATACGGCGAGAATGCGTTACCGCAAAAGGCGGGTAAACCCGTGTGGCTGCGCTTCCTGGCCCATTTCAACGATGTTCTGATTTACGTCCTGCTGGCAGCGGCGCTGCTGACTGCGGTCATGGGCCACTGGGTCGATACCCTGGTGATCCTCGGCGTCGCGGTGATCAATGCTCTGATCGGGCATATTCAGGAAAGTAATGCGGAAAAATCGCTGCAGAGCATTCGCAATATGCTTTCCAGCGAAGCGGTGGTGATCCGCCAGGGGAACCATGAAACGATTCCGACCACCGCGCTGGTGCCCGGCGATATCGTGGTGATCCGCGCGGGCGACCGCATTCCTGCCGATCTGCGGGTTATTGAAGCCCACAACCTGCGCGTGGAAGAGGCGATACTCACCGGCGAGTCGACGGTGGTTGAGAAAAGCACCGAGGCGCTGAGCGGCGAACTTCCCCTCGGCGATCGCACAAACCTGCTGTTTTCGGGGACCACGGTCAGCTCCGGCGGCGGTAAAGGCCTGGTGGTGGCGACCGGCGGTGATACCGAGCTGGGCCATATCAACCAGATGATGGCGGATATTGAAAAGCACCGCACGCCGCTGCTGGTGCAGATGGATAAGCTCGGTAAAGCCATCTTTATTATTATCCTGGCGATGATGGCCGCGCTGTTTGTCTTCAGCCTGCTGTTCCGCGATATGCCGGTTTCGGAGCTGATGCTCTCGCTGATTAGCCTTGCGGTGGCGTCGGTGCCGGAAGGGCTGCCGGCGATCATCTCGATCATTCTCTCTTTGGGCGTGCAGACTATGGCGCGGCAGAAGGCGATTATCCGCAAGCTGCCGACCGTTGAGACCCTCGGGGCGATGACGGTGATTTGCTCGGATAAAACCGGGACGCTGACCATGAACGAGATGACGGTCAAAGCCGTCATTACCGCAGATGCCGTCTATCGGGTCGAAGGGGATAGCTATGAGCCGATCGGTAATATTCATCCGATAGATGATTCCGGGCCGCTGGTGGTGGCGCCGGGTACGCTGCTTGAGCGCTATCTGCGGACCATTGATTTATGTAACGACAGCCAGCTCATCAAGGATGAAAGCGGATTATGGAAAATTACCGGCGGCCCGACGGAAGGGGCGCTGAAGGTGCTGGCGGCGAAGGTGGCGCTGCCGGCGGTGGCAACCGAGCTGCGCAGCAAAATTCCTTTCGATTCGCAGTATAAATATATGTCGACGCTCTACCGGATCGGTGATGAGGAGGCGATCTTAATTACCGGCGCCCCTGACGTGCTGTTCCGACTCTGCCAGCAGCAGCAGACCGACGGCGGCCTGCAGCCGCTCGATCAGCCGTACTGGGAGGCAAAAATTGAAGAGTACGCGCGGGAAGGGCTGCGCATGGTGGCGGCGGCGTGGAAACCTGCGGCCAGCGGGCAGACCGAGCTGACCCACCAGGATTTGCAGCAGGGGGTTATCCTCCTCGGCATCGCCGGGATGATGGACCCGCCTCGTCCGGAAGCCATTACGGCGATCGGCGACTGCCTGCAGGCGGGGATTCGCGTGAAGATGATCACCGGCGATCACCCGCAAACGGCGATGAGCATCGGGCAAATGCTGGGCATCGGCAACGCCGGCACCGCCATTACCGGGCGCGAGCTGGAGGTGATGGACGACCAGCAGCTCAGCGAAGCCGCGCAGAAGTTTGATATTTTCGCCCGTACCAGCCCGGAGGATAAATTCCGCCTGGTGCAGGCGCTGCAGAGTAAAAAAGAGGTGGTCGGGATGACCGGCGACGGGGTGAACGATGCCCCGGCGCTGAAGCAGGCTGACGTTGGGATCGCGATGGGCATCAAGGGAACCGAAGTGACCAAAGAGGCGGCCGATATGGTGCTTACCGATGACAACTTCGCCACCATCGCCAGCGCGGTCAGGGAAGGGCGGCGGGTGTACGATAACCTGAAGAAAACCATCCTCTTTATTATGCCGACTAACCTGGCGCAGGGGCTGTTAATTATTATTGCTCTGCTGGCGGGGAATTTAATTCCGCTGACCCCGGTGCTGATCCTGTGGATGAACATGGCGACCTCGGCCACGCTGTCGTTTGGCCTGGCGTTTGAGGCCGGCGAGAAGAACATTATGAAGCGCCCGCCGCGCGATCCTAAGCTGCACGTTATGGACGGATTCGCTATCTGGCGGGTGATTTTTGTTGGCTCGATGATTGCCGTGAGCGCCTTCGTGCTGGAAGCCTGGCTCCAGCCGCGCGGCTACTCTCCGGAGTTTATTCGTACCGTCCTGCTGCAAACGCTGGTGACCGCCCAGTGGTTTTATATGCTCAACTGTCGCGTAGCCGACGGCTTTTCTCTGAGCAAAGGATTACTGGCCAACAGAGGCATCTGGGTCGTCAGCGGCGTCCTGCTGGTGCTGCAGCTGCTGATAATCTACGCGCCGTTTATGCAGATGCTGTTTGGCACCGCGGCGCTGCCGTTCCGCTACTGGGTGATCACCTTCATCATCGGATTTGTGATGTTCCTGATTGTGGAAATCGAAAAACCGTTAACCCGCAGATGGCGTACGGCCTGACGGGCGGCGAGCGGGATCAGGCAAGCGAACCGTGGAGCTTACGGGGGCAGGCCATCCGGGGCCTCCCCTTCCAACGTAGCGTATCGATAAAATACCCGAACCGTCGGAGTGACCCGGCGGCTCGGGTAATTAATTTTTAATCTCCCGCGGGCACGCCGTCGAGCCGTGGAAGAGGCGTTAAGCAGAATGAGAGGCGGTTTGAATGTGGGCGCTCGTGGGTTATTTACCGCCAGGCCAGAAGATGAGTGCGACCGGAGGCGCAAAGATCAGCAGGAAAATCGGCAGTTCTTCAGCAAAGCTATAGCCCGCCCGGATGATACCGAGCGCCATATTGGCTGACGCCAGGCTGAACCACAGTAGGGCAAACAGCAGCGGAAGCAGGCCAGAGGCCGGTGGATGAGCCGGCATGAACAGCCGCGTCAGCAGGCGGAACAGGCCCGCCAGCAGCAGGCCGCTGAGCAGAAATAACAGGGTGCGCATAGGCAATTTTTCCTCAGCTGCCGACCGTAATTTCCGGCCGGCGGCGGATATTACGCCCGGCGATGGGGAGCTAACAAATCCCCTAATCCGATGCGCTGTAAAAACTCTTTGCGGATGCGATCGCATTGACAACGACGGCGCCATCGTCCGACGGATCGACATGCAGCCGGAACGGGCGTTTCTTAAGCGAAGCCGCCGTTAACGCGGATCACCTGAGAGTTGATCCAGCTGCCGTCCGGGCCGGCCAGCGCGGCAACCGCGCCGGCGATCTCTTCCGGCGTGCCGATACGCTCCAGCGGCGCCAGTTTGGCGATGGCGCTGATTTGCTCCTCGCTTTTGCCATTGAAAAACAGATCGGTACCGGTCGGCCCCGGAGCCACCGCGTTAACGGTGATGTTGCGGCCGCGCAGTTCATTCGCCAGCACGTGCACCAGGCCCTCCACGCCCGCCTTGGAGGCGATGTACGGACCGTAGGCCGGGAAGGATTTGGCGATCACGCTGGTAGAGAGCGCAATAATGCGTCCCCCGTCACTCACCGCTTGCGCCGCGTTTGCCAGCATGAGGAAGGCGCCGCGCAGGTTGGTGTGAATGACCTTGTCAAAATCAGCCAGGCCATCCGGGGTGATTTTTGCCATCGGCATGATCCCGGCGCTGTGCACCACCACGTCCAGCTGACCGGTCACGGTCTTCGCTGCGCTGAACAGGCGGCTGACGTCATCTTCGCTGGCGACATCGGCTTGTATGGCAACGGCGCTTCCCCCGTTGGCAATAATGCTCTGCACGGCCTCGTCAGCGGCGCTCGCGTTCCCGGCGTAGTTAATGATGACGGTAAAACCCTCCTGCGCCAGGCGCTCGGCGATGGCGCGACCGATACCGCGGGATGCGCCGGTAACAAGGGCTGTTTTATTGGTTTTGCTCATGGTGTTCTCCGGAGGTTGATTGTTTATCCGTGCTGGCACGGGTTGATAGAGATATTAATGTTTTCTTATGAGAGATAAATGGGGGTATTTTGATATGATAATTCCATTAAAATTAATAATGGGTCGCGTGAGAGGTTTCAAATGGATAAGTTCGACACTTTGCTGCTCTTCACCCGCATCGTCGAGCTGGAAAGCTTCAGCCTGGCGGCGGACAGGCTGGGGATCCCCAGAGCCACCGCCAGCAATGCGATAAAAGCGCTGGAAAAAAAGCTGGAGTGCCGGCTGCTGGAGCGGACAACCCGCCACGTGCGAACGTCGCTGGACGGTAAGGCTTTCTACGAACGCTGCGTGCATATTCTTTCTGAACTCGACGACGCCGAGTCTTCTCTACGCCACTCCGTTGCGCGGCCGCGCGGTATTTTGCGCATTGACCTGCACGGCGCTCACGCAACGCGGATTGTTCTGCCGCGTATTGATGAGTTCCACGCCCGCTATCCGGATATCGAGCTGGTTATCAGCAGCGGCGATCGGCTGGTCGATCTGGTGCGTGAGGGAATTGATTGCGCCGTTCGTGCGGGGAAACTGCATGATTCATCGCTGATTGCGCGCTATTTGGTCACCATGCCGCAGGTTATCTGCGCCAGCCCGGAGTATCTGCTCCGGCACGGCACGCCGCGCTCACCCAACGATTTGCTGTCCCACCAGTGCGTGAATTTTTTCTCTACCAGCCGGGGAACGAACTATCCGCTTGAGCTTATCGTTAATGGCAAAATACAGAGCTATCAGCTCAAAGGCTGGATGACGGTAAACGATGCGGAGAACTACGTCATTTGCGCGCTGCGCGGCGCGGGGCTGGTACAGCTTCCCCGCTATCACGTCGCGGATGCTCTGGAAGACGGGCGGCTGGTGGAGGTGCTTGGCGGATGGCAAAGTCCGGGAATGTCGCTTTCAGCGCTGTATCCGCAGCACCGGCAGCTCTCGCCGCGGGTCAGGGTATTTATCGACTGGCTGAGTTCCCTCTATAAAGCGCATTTTCCCGAGGCGGGATAATTATCCCCGGCTGGGGCTAAACCACGCCCTGGCAGCAATCCAGAAAGCTCGTGTATTGCCGCGTTTTGCTTTCAGCTCTTGAATCTCGGCCTGTTTTTTGGCATTAGGGTACGGCTTCGGGAGGAGGGGGAGGTCCACGAGGGTGAACCTGAAAAAAGGGATAATCAACCGCCAGAATGCCCCCCCAATCGGCGCGGGGTAAATAAAACTGATTTGATCGGCCTGTCAGCAACCTTATTAATGTTTAATTAAAAAATATTGCTAAATAAGATTGGTAAGAATGATTCAGCGTAGCTAAATTCACGGCTTGAACCAAAAGATCAACCACTGTTTTCGCCCTCGGCGGCAGAAGACACGCACCTTATAAATATGATTCGTGGTCAGTATTGAGTTTCAGAATATCCTCTGCGGGCATGGTCAAACGGGGGCGCGGACGGCTCCCGCCCGGGCTGAAACCGCCGGCAGCAGTTTTACAATAAATAGCTTAATCACGGCATTATTAAATAATAAAGGAGTCAGTTCTACTGAATTAATTAGTCATGCATTGCGGGCGCTGGTATTAGCTGCGCAACTGCGTTTCGCCAGCTGTTTTGATTTTTTTTGACTTTAAATAGCCGTAATACGCATAAAGGTCGGGATTGATTTTGTTAACCGTCGGTTATAGTGTTTTTAAAAATTAGCATTCACAAAGTTGTTTCTCCGTTTATTTGCGGAGCTTTTCTGGAACATCTCGTTTCCGTTATTGCCAGGGGTATTATGCGTAATCAATCCGCTTTGTCGTCGCCTGCGGCTGACGGCAGTTCGTCTTTTTTTGATGTTTTCGCTGCTGCTCACGCGCTGAGAGAGGAGCTGGATGCGCTGGCGGTGACATCCGATCTCCGCAGTGACTATCAGCAGGCGCGGGAAAAACTGCGGCAGTCTGGCCTGCTGGCACTGCGGCTGCCCCGCGCCGCCGGAGGGTTCGGCGGCAGTCAGGCGCAGGCGATCGCCGTCAGCCGCATTCTGGCGCAGGTGGACGCCGGCATCGCCCAGCTGCTTCAGCCCCATTACGGTTTTACCGATGCCATTTCCCTGCTCTCCTCGGATGAGGCGCAGAGCGTGCTGTTTCAGGACCTCCTGAACGGGGAGCGTATCGCTAATGCCGCCAGCGAGCGGGGCGGTAAACATTCTGCCGACTTTTCCACCACGCTGCGTCGCGAAGGCGACGATCGCTACCGGATCAGCGGACGTAAATATTACGCCACCGGGTCCATTGGCGCGCGCTGGATCACGGTGATTGGCAAACATCAGAGCGGCGGACAGGCACTGGCCTTTATCCGCACCGATGCGCCGGGCGTCACGCTGATTGACGACTGGAACGGACTGGGACAGCGCGGTAGCTCCAGCGGATCGTTGATTCTCGAGAACGTGGTGGTGTCAGCGGATTATGTAATCCCGGTATGGGACGCGGAGCATCGCGGCGTGGCCTGGCATGAAAGCGGACGCCTGATCCACGCGGCTATTGACCTGGGCATCGCCGAGGGCGTTATCCAGTGGGGGTTACGGACGGTCGCAACGGATAAACGTATTCCGTTTGAATCGCCTTATCCCTCGCTGGCGGAAGATCCGGTGCTGCAATATCAGGTTGGCGTGCTGAGCGCGCGCGTTTTGTCGACGGCCGCGCTGCTGGAGAGCACGGCGCGGCTGCTGGATGAGGTGCAGCAGGGCGATGCCGCAAAATTACCGCAATTGCAGGCGCAGCTGGCAGCAACCAAGGCGCTTGCTGCTGAAGTCGGCCTGGCGGCCAGCAGCGACGTTTTCTCCTGGAGCGGCGCGCGCGCCGCCGACCGCTCGCTACGTCTTGACCGTTACTGGCGCAACGTGCGCACCCATACCCTGCACGACCCGGTTCGCCTGCGCTATCAGGAGCTGGGGCGCAGCCAGATATTCCGCTTTGTTGAATCCTCTGTCGATCGGGAGTCTCGTTCATGAGCGCATCGCGCCCGCTAATTTTTAACGCTTTCGAAATGAACGGCGTGGGCTACTACGCCCAGGGAAGCTGGACTCACCCGGATTCGCAGCGTCATCGCTATAAAGACCTGGATTACTGGGTGGAACGCGCGCGCTTTCTCGATAGCGCCGGTTTTACCGCGCTGTTTTTTGCCGATGTGCTGGGCGTCTATGACGTTTACCGGCAGTCGCCGGTTCCCGCCATTGAAGGGGCGGTAGATTTTCCGCTGAATGATCCCTTTATGGTGATCCCGGCGATGCTGGCGGTAACCCAAAACCTCTCCTTCGCGGTGACGGCATCCACGACCTATGAACACCCGTTTACCTTTGCGCGCCGCTTCGGCACCCTCGATCATTTGGCGAAAGGGCGAATCGGCTGGAACGTGGTGACGTCCTATCTGCCGAATGCGGCGCGCAATTATGGCCTGCCGGATCAACTGCCGCATGAAGTGCGTTACGCGCGGGCCGAAGAGTTCCTGACGGTGTTCTATAAACTGCTGGAAGGGAGCTGGGAAGAGGACGCGGTGCTGTACGACAAGGCCGCGAAACGCTATGCGGATGCCGACAAGGTGCATCGCATCAACCATCAGGGGGACTATTTCTCCGTACAGGGGCCTTCGCTGACGGAACCGAGCGTACAGCGCACGCCGGTGATTTTCCAGGCCGGGGCCTCGGCACGCGGGCTTGCCTTCGCGGCTCGTCACGCTGAGGTGGTGTTCGTCAATGGCATGAACCCGGATGCTCTGCGCAGCAACGTGGATAAGCTGCGCGCCGCCGCCGTCGCGGCCGGCCGGGCGGCGGATTCCATTAAAGTGCTGACGGATCTTTCCGTGGTCATCGGCCGTACCGAGGCGGAAGCAGAGCAAAAAGCGGATCTCATTCGCGCCGCGCAATCGCCGGAAGCCCAGTATGCGGCATTTGGCGGCGCCAGCGGCTTCGATCTCTCCCGCTATGGCGATGACGACACGCTGTCTGCCGAACCGCATAACTTCTCCCGTTCTGAATCGGCACGCTTCACCAGCGAAAAAGCCCGTCCTGACAGCGTGGGCGCCATCAGGCAGCGACTGGTGAATTTGAGCCCCTACGCTCCCACCCTGGTGGGCACGCCGGAAAGCATTGCCGAGAGCATCGAAAAGATTGCTCGTCTCACCGGCGTGGACGGCTTCAACCTGCACGAGTTTGTCAGCCCGCACGATTTTATCGAATTCGCCGAACAGGTGCTGCCGGCGCTGGCGAAGCGCGGGCTGTTCCTGCCGCCGGGAAAAGAGTCATCCTTGCGCAACCGGCTGTTTGGCAAGGGCGATCGGCTGAGCGCCCCCCACCCGGCAGCGGACTTTCGCGGACGTTTTACAGCGCAAAATAACAACAATGATTTGAAGGGGTAATGACATGATAGCACCAGCAAAAGCATCGACCGTTGTCCTGGCGGGAGCCATTCTGGCTGTGGGGGCAGCTAGCGCTGCGCCCATCCCGGCGGTAGAAAACCTGAAAGCGCCGGAGAAAACCATCACCCTCAATTACTTTGGCGGCGCGGTCCCGGCGGAGCGCGCCAACAAAATTATCGCGGCATTTGAGAAACGCTACCCGACGATTAAAATCAGCTACCACGCGGTGCCATTCAACAGCTACAACGAAACGCTCGGCGCGCGATTTGCCCAGGGTAACGTGGATATTTTCGACATCGACCAGCCGCAGAGCGCCAGCTACGCGGTACGCGGCTGGGAAGCCGATTTGACGGATGCGTTCGCCGCGAAACGCCAGCTGATCGACCCGCCTGCGCTGAAAGAGTCCACCATCAACGGTAAGTTACTCAACCTGCCGTACCAGATTGGCACCACCTTCCTGTATTACAACAAAAACGTGCTGAAGCAAATCGGCGTGGCGTACCCGTCCAACAAGGCGGGGGAAGCGCCGACCTGGGAATGGGTGGAAGCGACGGCCCGCAAAGCGGTGGCAGCGAAAGCCTCGTCTTACGGCGTGACCTTCTCCACCCCGGATATGTATTACTACCTCCAGCCGCTGGCGGAATCCCTTGGCGGCGGAACCGGCGTCAAAGGCGAGAAACAGCTCACGCCGGACGTTAACAATCCCGGATGGGTGAAGGCCCTGGGCTGGTATGGCAAATTGTACGCCGATGGCCTGGCGCCGCGTGGCGTGCGAGAGACGGCGCTGGCCTTCGCCAACGGCGACAGCGCGTTCTTTTATGGCGGCATCTGGAATTCGCCAACGATTACCAAAAATGCCGACTTAGATTTTGGGATCGCCACCGCGCCTAAGTTTAAAGATGGCCAGGACGCTACCACCAGCGGCGGCTGGGCGTTAGGCATCAGCGCGCTTTCCAGCCCGGAAAAACAGCAGGCGGCAGCCTTATTCCTCAACTGGTATCTGTTTGGCGAGAACGGCGGTTTTATCTCTGCCGATCCGCAAACTGAAAACGTTCCGACCACCGAAGCCACCCGCGCCGTATTCTGGAAAAATCCGACCTACGCCGATCCGCGGCTGAGCGGTTTGCAGGATATTTTGACCTGGCAGGCCCAGCATTCTGCCCGTATTCGTCCGCAGACCGTGGGCGGCGCGGAGTTCACTCAGCTGATGGGGGCGGCCATTGGCGACATCATCAACGGCGCCGATGCGCAGAAAACGCTGGACGCGACGAATGCCAGACTGAAAGCCGCATGGAGAAAGTATCAGTGACCAGCAGGGCTGCCCGCCATGAAGCGCGCGCCGCGCTGTTATTGCTGACTCCGGCGCTGGCGCTGCTGCTGTTACTGCGCATTATTCCGACCGGGCTGGCGATTGTGGAGTCGTTTTATACCTCGGTGCCGGGTAGCGTGATCCCGCCGAAGTGGGTTGGCTGGCAGAACTATCTCGATCTGTTTGAAGACCCCGGCTTCTGGGATTCCGTGTGGCGTACGCTGCTGTTCGCCGCGCTGGTCAATCCGCTGACTATGGTCTTCGCCCTGTTTCTCGCCTGGCTGCTGACGCGTAACGTGGCGTTGACCGGCGTGTGGCGCACCCTCGCTTTTTTGCCAACGGCTCTTCCGCTGATGGGGACCACGGTGGTGTTTGGCGTGCTGCTGCGCCCGGAAGGGGTGGTGAACAACCTGCTGGCGCTGGCGCACCTGCCCACCAGCGGCTGGTTTACCGACGTCGATGGCGCGATGGCGGCTCTGGTGATCTTATCCACCTGGACGGCGGTAGGTTACTGGATGATCTTCCTGATTGCCGCCATCCGCGACGTGCCGCAGGACTACTACGATGCGGCGATGCTGGATGGCGCCGGAGAATGGCGGCAGTTTGTCAATGTGACGCTGCCGCTGATCCAGCGGCAGCTGCTGTTCGTGCTGACGGCCAGCACGGTATGGAACTTTATCCTTTACGCCCCGATCGGCGCCCTGACGAAAGGCGGCCCTCAGGGCTCCAGTAACTTTCTTATGTACGACATCATTACCCGCTACTACGCCCTGAGTTCGCCGGGATCGGCGCTGGCGGAGATGACCATCTTATTTGTCTTAATGGGGATCACGGTATGGCTGCAATTCAGGCTGTTGAACCGGATGAGAAGCGCGCCGTGAGGCGTCACGTCGTCCTGCGGCGTCGCCAGCTGCGGCGGGTGATTGCCACCTGCATAGCGTTGCTGATTTCGCTGCTGTTTGCCGTGCCCTTTGTCTGGCTGGTGGCTTCGGCCTTCCGCCCGGTGACGGAGACCTTCCAGGCCCACGTGGATTTGTGGACATTCATACCGCGCCGCTGGACTCTGGAAAATTTTACCTCGGCGTTCAGCCGGGGATTCGCCACCAACTTGTTTAACTCGCTGTGGGTGACCGGCGTTTCGGCGCTGGTGGGCACCGCGCTGGCGATTCTCGCGGCTTTTCCCCTGGCGGTGATGCGTTTCCCGGGGCGTGACTGGCTGTTTGTCACCGTGGTGTTCGCCTTCATGATCCCTTTTGAAGTGGTGGCGCTGCCGTTAACCACGGTGTTTACCGGGATGGGACTGGCTAACACCCTGACGGCGCTGATTGTTCCGGGGCTGGTGCACGGTCTGGCGATTTTCAACCTGCGCCAGTTCTTTTTGAGCATCCCGCGCGAACAGCTGGAGGCCGCGCTGCTGGATGGCGCCTCCTGGTGGCGCATTCTTCTGCAAATTTACCTGCCGCTGGTGCGCCCGGCGGTGATTGGTACGGCAATGATTCTGGCGATGGCGCAGTGGAATGCCTGGCTGTGGCCGTCGCTCATTATCACCGACAACAGTAAGCAAACCGGCGCCGTGGCGATGGGGTTGTCGGATTCGGCCTATACCCAGGACTACGGTCTGGCCTTTGCCGAAGTCTTTATCCTTGCGCTGATCCCGGCGCTGCTGATCTTTTTCGGTCAGCGTTCATTTACCCGCTCGCTGAGCCACACCGGCGGCAAATAATATGCTGAATGCAGCAGGAGAATAGCATGACACAACGCGTTGAATTCCTTGATGAGCGGCCGGACCCCAATACCCCCTGGACGCCGCCCGAAAACCGTTTCAAGCGGTATGCCTATAACCGGGTCGGCAACAGTGGTCTGGTGGTTTCGCCCATCGCGCTCGGGACCTGGTACAACTTCGGCGACGACACGCCGTTCCAGAAGCAGCGCGACATCGTCCGTTTTGCCTTCGAGAACGGGATTAACCATATTGATATCGCCAACCAGTACGGCCCGCCGCTGGGCGCCGCCGAAGAGAACATTGGCCGCATCCTGCGTAAAGATTTCCGTTCGTACCGTAATGAGCTGGTGATTGCCACCAAAGCAGGCTGGCCGCAGTGGCTCGGGCCAAACGGCCGTCTCGGCGGTAAAAAGCACCTGCTGGGCAGCATTGATGAATCTCTGGAACGTCTTGGCCTCGATCATGTGGATATTTTCTATTCCCATCGCTATGACCCGGATACGCCGCTGCATGAAACCATTGAAGCGCTCGACGCCCTCGTCCGTCAGGGGAAGGCGCTGTATGTCGGCATCTCGTCCTATTCGGCGCAGCGTTCCCGCGAGGCGCTCAGCATTGCTAAAGAGCTGGGGACGCCGCTGCTGGTCAATCAGTCATCATACTCGCTGCTTAACCGCTGGATTGAAGACGAACTACTGAGCGATCTTGCGCAGTCCGGCGCGGCGGCGATTGCCTTCACGCCTCTGGCGCAGGGGCTGCTGGCCGATCGTTACCTGCAGGGGTTTGAGGTGCAGCGCGCGCAGCACCGGACTTATATCAGCGCCGAGGCGCAGTCTGAAGACAACCTTCGCCGCCTGCGCGGGCTGGCGGCTATCGCGGCGGAACGCGGCCAGACGCTGTCGCAGCTGGCGATCGCATGGACGCTGCGGGACCCGCGCGTGGCTTCGACGCTGGTGGGCGTATCCAGCAAAGAGCAGCTGGCTGAGAATCTGAAAGCGCTGGATAACCTGGTCTTCAGCAGCGATGAGCTGGCTCTGATCGACAACTTTGCGGTACACGATGGCGGCGTCAATCCGTGGAAAATTTCGTCCGAACTGTAAGAGGAATATGACGTGGCTGGTCAGCAATATGATGTGGCGGTGGTAGGGCTGGGCGCGATGGGGGCCGCAGCGCTGTGGCGCCTGGCGGAGCGGGGGGTGAGGGCGATCGGCATCGATCGGTTTACTCCGCCTCACGATCTCGGCGCGACCCACGGTCAAACCCGGCTGTTCCGTACCTTCTGCCTTGAGCATCCTGCGCTGGGGGAGTATGCCCGCTTATCCCGTAGCCTGTTTCAGCAGCTGGAACTCCACGCGGGAGAAAGCCTGCTGTCGGTAACGGGCGGCACCATTATCGGCCGTCGCGATTCGCTGGCGGTCAGCGGCACGCTACGGGCCGCAGAACGGCTCGGCGTCGCGCTGAACGTGTGGACCGCCGCGGAGCTTGCGGCGCGTCAGCCGCAGCATCTCGGGTTACGCGCTGATGATGTGGCCGTGTTTGATGCGGAAGCGGGCGTGGCGAACCCGGAAGGCTTTATTCGCGCGACATTGCAGCGCGCTGAAGCGCTGTCGGCGCAGGTGCTGACGCAGGTGAGCGTCGAGGCGATAGAGGATGACGGCAACGGAGTGCGTATTGCTACCTCGGCAGGGGACGTACGGGCCGATCAGGTCGTGCTGGCGAGCGGGGCGTGGCTGGCGCGCTTTGCTGCCGATCTCCCGCTCGATCCTGTTCGCACGGTGATGACCTGGTTTGATGTCGCGCCTGGTTACGGCCTGGCTGAGTTCCCGGTGTTTGTGCGTGAAATTCATCCGTCGCTCACCCTGTGGGGGCACGGCGCTTTACCCGGCGGGGCGGTGAAGCTTGGTCTGGGAGATATCGGCGTACCTCGTCGCGCGCTCGACCCTGACTATATTGACCGGCATATCACCCGTGAAGATACCGCCGAGCTGCGTCAGGCCGTTAGCCAGTGGCTGGGAGGGATTCATCCGCAACCGGCCAGCGCCCGTCCGTGCATGATCACCCGTACGCCCGATGCGCAGTTTATCGTCGGGCGCTACCGGAAAAACGTGCTGGTGGCCGGCGGTGACAGCGGTCATGCTTTTAAACATGCCCCGGCTATCGGCGAGATCATTGCCGCAGAGGCGCTTGGTAAGACGGTCGAACTCGACACGGCGTTTATTGCCCCACAGCGGTTTTTATAACAACAGAGAGTACTATGGGACAATTAGAATTACGGGGCGTGGGGAAAACTTTCCACGCTCAGGGAGTGGTACAGGATATCGATCTGACCATTGAGGCCGGAGAATTTGTGGTCATTGTCGGCCCGTCCGGCAGCGGCAAATCCACGCTGCTACGGATGATCGCCGGTCTTGAAGATATCAGCACCGGTGAGATGTTCCTGGATGGTCAGCTGATAAACGATACCCTGCCTCAGGAGCGCAGTATCGGCATGGTGTTCCAGTCTTATGCCCTGTACCCGCATATGACGGTCGCGGAGAACATGGCATATAGCCTGACGCTGGCGAAGCGGCCGAAAGCGGAGGTTGCCCGGCGGGTTAGTGAGGCGGCAAGTATTTTACAGCTCACCCCGCTGCTGGAGCGCAAACCTGCGATGCTGTCCGGCGGACAGCGTCAGCGGGTGGCCATTGGCCGCGCGCTGGTGAAAGAGCCGGCCCTGTTTCTGTTTGATGAACCCTTATCCAATCTTGATGCCGCTCTGCGCGTGGAAATGCGCGTTCAGATTGCTCGCCTGCATCAAAAGCTGCGTTCCACCATGATTTACGTCACCCACGATCAGGTGGAAGCGATGACGCTGGCAGATCGCATCGTCATGATGTCATCGGGACGTATTGCCCAGGTAGGGACGCCGTTGGAGCTGTACCATCATCCGGCCACGCTGGAAGTGGCGACCTTTATCGGATCGCCGCGAATGAATATCCTGCCGGTGAAAATAGAGGAGGGCAGCGAGCAGGGCATTAAGGTTCGTCTGCCCGGCGATGTACCGCTGCTCGTGACGGTGGATGGTCGTCATGCCGTGGCGGGTGAGCAGGCATGGCTGGGCGTGCGTCCAGAACATTTACCCTCAGAGGAGATCCCCGGACCGCAGCTGGACGCCTTGCTGGTGTTGATTGAAAATCTGGGCTACGAGACATTGCTCTATTACCAGATTGAAGGGGTAGATGAGCCGCTGATACAAAGAGTGCCTGGAGAATCGCAGCGCAAAGTCGGCATGACGGTACGGCTGGGCATTAGCAGCCGCCATGTTCAGCTGTTTTCGGCCGGCGGTAGGGCCTATTCCAGACTGTAAAGCGGCAAACCAGCCCACTGAGCGTAGTTAGCGACAAGAATAGCTAGATGCCGGGAGAGGAGGTTGGCCCAGCGGGTATCCCCAGAAAATGATGTGCGACGAAAGGGAAGAAAGCGCACGGCTTTACCGGCAAGAGATGATTGGATAAACGCGTCTGGTATTTCTCAAATAAGACTTTTCTTTGCTGGTTTTTGCATTTCAGCATTACTGTATACATTGGTATTCTTTTCTGGTTCCATTTTCATCGCAGACCAAAGGATTCAGCTGAGTGCGGTACTTCGCCTCCTGAAGCCGCTATTTCATGAGCCGGAGCTGTATTACCTATGTTGAATCTGATAATCAAACGTCTGATGCAGGCATGCGTGGTGGTTTGGTTAATGGCGACGCTGGTCTTTTTCGCCCTGCACGTTATTGGTAGCCCGGTCGATATTTTATTGTCTCCCGATGCCACCGAGCGCGATCGGCAGCAGCTGATTGCTGAACTTGGACTTAATCTTTCGCTGTGGCAACAGTACGGGCTTTTTTTACAGGGCCTCCTGCACGGTGATTTGGGACGCAGCTACGTCTTTAATCAGCCCGCTCTGACGCTTATTCTGCAGCGCTTCCCGGCCACGCTTGAGCTGGCGGTCAGTGCGACTTTGCTGGCTATTATTATCGCCTTGCCGCTCGGTCTTTATGCGGGGCTAAAACCGGATAGCTGGCTGTCAAAAACCATTATGGCGGGCAGCATCCTGGGCTTTTCTCTGCCGACGTTCTGGGCGGGTTTGCTGCTGATTATGTTTTTCTCGGTCGGTCTGGGATGGCTGCCCAGCGGCGGACGCGGCGAGATGAAAACCTTTTTGGGCGTTCAGTGGTCTTTCCTGACCGGCGATGGATTACGCCACTTATTACTCCCGGCCATTAATCTGGCCTTATTTAAAACCGCCCTGTTATTGCGTCTTACCCGCGCCGGCGTGCGGGAGGAGATGTCAGCGAATTATATGCGGCTGGCCAAAGCTCGTGGGTTATCTGAGTTCAGAATGACGTTTGTCCACTTATTAAAAAATATTGTGATTCCCCTGATCACCGTGGTGGGAATGGAGTTCGGTTCGGTTATCTCTTTTTCGGTGGTCACTGAGACAATATTTGCCTGGCCCGGCATGGGCAAACTGATTATTGACAGTATTAATATGCTCGACCGGCCGGTTATCGTCGCCTATCTGATGATCATCGTCACCCTTATTGTTGTTATAAATCTCGTCGTGGATATTCTCTCATCGCTGCTTAATCCGCGAATCAGAATAAATGCGGGAGCAAATGCGAATGGCTGAGGCAAATATGGTGATACCGTCGACGCCGCAGCGCAAACAGGGCATACGGCAATTTTTAAGGCGCTACTCGCGTTCAAAAAGCGCGTTATTTGCTGCGTTGTTGATAGGGCTGATTATTATTGCGGCCTTTGCCGCGCCTCTGCTGGCTCCGCAAAACCCTTACGATCTTCAGCAGCTCAGCATTATTGACGGGCAGCTGGCGCCGGGCGCACAGGGCAGTTCCGGCATCCTGTTCTGGCTGGGCAGCGACGATCAGGGGCGGGATATGCTATCGGCGATACTATACGGACTGCGTATTTCGCTGGGCGTCGGTTTTGTTTCTGTTTTTTTCGCGGCCATTATCGGCGGGTCCCTGGGGCTGCTGGCTGCCTATCGCGGCGGTAAAACCGATGCCTTCATTATGCGGCTGGTGGATTTGCAGCTCTCCTTTCCGGCCATTCTGGTGGCCTTAATGCTGCTGGCTTTCTTAGGTAAGGGTATCGGTAATGTGGTGCTGGCGCTGGTTATTGTTGAGTGGGCGACCTACGCCCGGGCCACGCGCAGCACCGCGCTTGTCGAAAGTAAGAAAGGCTATATTGAGGCCGCGGTCTGCCTTGGGCTGCCTTTACATCGCATTCTGTTTCGCCATCTTCTGCCGCAATGTTTGCCACCGCTGATTGTGATTTCCACCGTACAGGTAGCGCGGGCTATTGCGCTGGAAGCGACGCTCTCCTTTCTGGGGTTGGGCGTGCCGGTGACGGAACCGAGTCTCGGCTTGCTTATCGCCAACGGCTATCAATATATGTTATCGGGTGAATACTGGATCTGCTTTTACCCCGGCATTGCGCTGATGGTGACCATCGTCGCGATTAATATAGCAGGGGATCGCCTGCGGGACGTGCTCAATCCATGGGCACAATAAACGACTTACTCCGGCGGGGAGAGGCATGATGAGGCCAGTTCTTGAAGTTGAAAACCTGAGCGTGGATCTTCAATCCGACGGCGAGTGGCGGTCGGTCGTCCGCCATATTTCCTTCACGCTTGACGCCGGTCAGACGCTGGCCTTGGTCGGCGAGTCGGGCTCGGGGAAAAGCGTTACGGCGGCGGCAATCATGCGGATTTTGCCCAAAAAGAGCACGCGCGTTACCGGCAGCGTACTGCTGAACGGGCAGGCGTTATTGCCGCTGAGCGAAAAACAGATGCGCGCGGTGCGCGGCGGCGATATCGGCATCGTTTTTCAGGAGGATTGCCTGAACCCGGTGCTCACGATTGGCTATCAGCTTATGGAACATCTGATTCAGCACCAGCAGCTGAGCCGCCGTCAGGCGCGACAGGAAGCCATCGGCCTGCTGAAGAAGGTCCGACTTTCTGCAGCGGAAACGCGGATGGATGACTATCCGCATCAGCTCTCCGGCGGGATGCGCCAGCGGGTGATGATTGCGCTGGCGCTGGCGGGTCGTCCGAAAGTGCTGATCGCCGACGAGCCCACGACCGCGCTGGATGTGACTATCCAGGCGCAAATTATGGCCCTGCTCAAGCAATTGCAGCGTGAAGAGGGGATGGCTGTCCTGTTTATCACCCACGATATGGGCCTGGTGGCGGAAATGGCCGACAGAACCCTCGTGATGCAGGCGGGAGAAGTAAAAGAAACGAATCTTACCGCTGCTCTGTTTGCGCATCCGCAGGATACCTATACGGCGCGGCTGCTGGCGGCCGCCCGCCATGATGCGCTGCCTCCCACCGCGCCCTCCGCCGCAGAGCCGCTGCTGGAGATTGAGGGACTGACCTGCCGTTTTAACCTCCGCGGCGGCCTGCTGGGACGGGTGAAGCAGCGGGTGCATGCCGTTGAGCAAATATCCTTACAGCTCAGGCGCGGCGAAACGCTGGCGCTGGTGGGCGAGTCGGGCAGCGGCAAATCCACGCTGGGGCGAGCGCTGGTGGGGCTGGTCGCGCCGCAGGCTGGCCGCGTCCTCCTCAATGGCGAACAGATCGTTGCGCCAGGCCTGCCGTTACGAACCGATCGCGCGTGCCGCGTGCAGATGATCTTCCAGGACCCGTGGTCCAGCCTGAATGCTCGCATGACTGTCGGCGAGGCGATTGCAGAACCGTGGATTTACCATCGGCATGGCGACCGGCATCAGGCGCGTGAAAGGGTTAGCGAGCTGCTGAAGCTGGTCGGGCTTACGCCGGGCATGGCGACGCGCTACCCCAATGAATTTTCCGGCGGCCAGCGTCAGCGTATTTGCATCGCGCGGGCGCTGATCATGGAGCCTGAGGTGATCATTGCCGACGAATCGGTATCCGCTCTCGACGCGCTGGTGAAAATGCAGGTCATGCAGCTGCTGAGCGACCTGCAGCACAAGCTCGGTACGGCCTTTCTGTTTATTTCTCATGATATGTCGGTGGTCAGACAGTTCAGCCATCGTGTCGCCGTCATGCAACGCGGCGTCATTGTCGAAACGGGGCGTAACGAGGATATTTTTCAGCGGGCGCAGCACCCCTATACCCGCCGTTTACTCAGCGCGGTCCCCGTTGCCGACCCTTCCCGACGCAGCAGGGCGCCTGAACTGGATAACAGCGAGATAGTGCATGCGGTTATGCCGGCCAATGCCGATGTTCCAACGCTGGTTTATCGTCAGATTGCGGCTGAGCATCAGGTCGTGGTGAACCGCTGATATGACCATGATGCTGACCCGCGAACTGGGGGACATGATTGCTTCCGCCCGCCAGATACCGTTCGGCGACGATGCGCTGCATTACGCCAGACGCGACCTGATCGACACGCTGGCGGTGATGCTGGCGGGCAGAAACGAGGATACCATCAGCAGGCTGGCGCAAACGCAGCGCCTGCTGGCGGAGGATACGCCCTCGGATATTCTCGCCTTCGCGCTGCAGGCGGGCGCGGCGGCGCACGTGCTGGACTATGACAACGTCGCGCTGGGCGGGCACCCCGCTGCCGTACTGATCCCGGCGCTACTGGCGCTGGCGAGGCGCTTTCCGCTGTCCGGGCGCGCGCTACTGGTTGCTTACGCCACAGGCTATGAAGCGTGGGGCGAATTACGGCGGCGGCATCCGGTGCTGGCGCACGCGGCGGGCTGGCATCCCAGCGGGTTAATCGGCCCCATAGCGGCGGCGGCGGCCTGCGCCTCGGCGCTTGAACTTGATGCGGTTAGGGCCCGGCACGCGCTGGCGATTGCGGCTTCGCAAAGCGCGGGACTGATGGCGAATTTCGGCACGCCGGTTAAGGCGTTGCATATTGGCTTCGCCGCCAAAGCCGGTCTGTTTGCCGCGCTGCTCGCGCGTCAGGGCATTACCGGCAATGACGCTATTCTGGAACAGGAGCGCGGCTGGCTGACGACCTGGTCGCCGCACCATCCCGCAGACAGAACGACGGCGCTGGCATTACGGCAGCAGGACTGGCTACTGGCGCGCCAGCCTGCGGCAATTAAATATTATCCGGTGTGCTATGCCGCTCACCGGATCGTGGACGCCGCGCGCCAGCTCTATTTGCAGACGGCCGCGCGCCGTGCGGATATTGCGCGCATCCGCCTGATGACCAGCCAGCGTCACAGCGATATTTTGCGTTTCCGTAAGCCGATGGACCGCACGCAGAGTGCCTTTAGCCTGGAGTTTGTCGCCGCAAGCGCGCTCATCGATGGCGAACTGACGCCAGGTTCCTTACAGGATAAGAAACGTGCGCGTGCGGAGGTCTGGCGGCTGATGGCATGCTGCGAACGTATTGTCATTGCAGAAAGCGATCCCGAGCGCGAAGGCTTCGCGCCACAGGACCGGATCGAGATTGTTTTTCGTCAGGGAGATACGCTCTTCAGCCCGCCGGTGCGCTATGCCACGGGCGATGCGCGATCGCCATTAAGCACTGAACAGCTGCAGGAGAAATTTATTCATTGCCTGCACTGGGGCGGCGTAACAGAAAATAGCCACGCGCTGTGGGCGTCATTACAAAATATAGAGCAGCTATCCTGTGTCGATGAGTTAGATATTTATCGGCTGTTGCCGTGCTGTCAGTGATAATGACTAATAAACATTAAACATATTCATAGCAATATTAATTATTAAAATATTCCAGGCCGGATCGGCGAGAACTGTCAGCGGTGCGGGAAGGGAATGTCTTATCTTTCTGATTAAATGAAATTAATAAATACAATTTGCCTAAATTAAACCACCAGGAGACAGTCATGAATATTAACAGAAGACAATTTCTCTTCCGAACCGGCGCGCTGGCGGCGGCGTCGTTTATTCCCGTGGCTGTCACCTGGCCGGTGACCGGCTGGGCCGCCCGCTCCGTAGATAGCCTGGTATTGGGGTTCAGCAACGAACCGTCGTCGCTCGATCCGCACTGGCATATCGTCAGCGCTAACGCGGCGCTGACCACCTATTTATTCGATCGGCTGGTAAGATCGGATAATAAACAGCGCCCGCAGCCGGGGCTGGCAAAATCATGGCAGGTCATTGATGACACGACCTGGGAGTTCGAATTACAGGCGAACGTGAAGTTTCATAACGGCGCGCCGCTGACTGTCGATGATGTTATTTTTTCTTTCGATCGCGCCAGCCATATTGTTGGTTCGCCTTTTGCGTTACGAACCTATTTACATGATAAAACCGTCATTAAAATCAGCGACACGGTATTAAGAATAAAAACCCTTGCGCCAAATCCGATTGTACCTAATGAGCTGGCTACGGTAGCGATTATTAGCCGGAGCAGCGGGGAGGCGACGACCGCCGACTATAACAGCGGCAAAGCCGTCATCGGCACCGGTCCTTATAAGCTGGTCAATTATATTCCCGGCAACCGTATTGTACTGACCCGCAATGATGATTACTGGGGTGAAAAGCCGCAGTGGAAAGAGATTACCATCCGCCCGATTAGCGCGGATGGCGCGCGCGTGGCGGCGCTACTCTCAGGGGACGTCAGCGTCATTGAAAAAGTCGCGCCCAGCGATATCGCCCGCCTGAAAACCAACGACGCGGTGAATTTGACCCGCAGCGTGACCAATCGAGCCATCTTTCTCAGCTTCGATCACGGGCGTAAACGTTCACCGTTTATTCGCGATAACGCGGGTCAGCCAATTGATAACCCGCTGCTGGACTTACGGGTCCGCCAGGCGTTTCAGCTGGCGATCGATACCCGGCTGCTCGTCAAACATATTCTCACCGACGCCGCGGAAGTGGCCGAACAGCTGGTGCCGGAAGGCATTTTCGGCCACAGCAACGCGATTAAACCCGTCATCGCGGATGCGGAAAAGGCAAGAGCGCTGCTAAAAGCCGCAGGGTATCCGGAGGGCTTTCGCATTACGCTGCATTCGCCGAACGATCGGTTTATTCGCGACAGCGCCGTTGCTCAGGCCGTGGCGCAGATGCTGACGCGCGTCGGCATCAAAACCGAGGTGGAGACCATGCCCAGCAGCGTGTTTTACAAGCGCGTCACCGGCGACGCGCAGGGCAGCGAATTCAGCTTCTTCCTTGTCGGTTACGGCAGCGCCACCGGCGAGTCTTCTTCGCCCCTGCGCTCACTGCTGCACACCATCGATAAAGAAAGGGGCTACGGCTCCAGCAACCGCTCTTTCTACAGCAACAAGAAGGTGGACCAGATTATCGAACAGGGGCTGGTCACCCTTGATGATGGCAAACGCGAGGCGCTTTTCGCCTCGGCTATTGAGCTTGCCATTGCGGATGTGGCTCTGCTGCCGCTTTACCATCCCATCAACGTTTGGGGGTTGCGTAAGCCGCTGGTCTATCCGGGACGCAGCGATGAGCAAACCATTGCGATGGAGATCGGCGTATCCGGCGACGCCGGAGCGCAAAAATGAAACACCGGGATCCGATCCGCGCCGGGCTGCTGGTACCGGCAGGCAATATGGCGCTGGAGTATGAGCTACCGCGCTGGCTGCCGGAGAGCATCGCGCTAAACGTCGCTCGCGTGTGGCGACCGGGCGGTACGACGCTCTCTGCCTCAGCGCTGGCAGCGATGCAGCAAAATATCGCCCCGGCGCTCGATCAGCTGGATCGTCTGCCGTTAAGGGTGGCGCTGTTTGGCTGTACCAGCGGCAGTTTTGTCGGCCAGCCCGATGCGCCGGAAGCGATTGAACGTCAAATCACCGCCGCTCTCGGCGTTCCCGCCGTAACGACCGCCCACGCGGTTATCAGGGCATTGCGGGCGCTGGAGGCGAAGCGAATTTATATGATCACCCCATACCCGGAAGAAATTAATCTCGCCGAGGTGGCGTTTTTACATCGCTACGGGGTGGAGACCACCGGCTATCAGTCGTTCAACTGCTCGTCGGCGTACCCCATTGCGGCCGTGGATAGCGATGAAATTATGGCGCTCGCCATCAGGTATGCCGGAGCGATCGGTCGGGCCGATGCGCTATTTATCAGCTGCACCAATCTGCTGACGCTGGAGATTATTCCGCTGCTGGAAGAGGCGCTGGGCGTACCTGTAGTGACCTCTAATCAGGCATCGCTGTGGGCGCTCCTGCAGGCGCTTAATATAAAGTCGCGTAGACCGGCGGGCCATCTGCTGTCAGTAAACGAATGAGCTAACTATACGGAAACTGGTTATGTTGCAAAGAGGAACCCGAATTGCCGTCGATATCGGCGGCACATTCACCGATATTGTATTGCAGCGCGCCGACGGCACGCTGGTGTCGGCCAAACGTCTGACGACCCACGGCGCGCCGGAAGAGGCCGTATTACAGGGCATTGATAATTTGCTCAATGAGACGGCGACGGCGGCGACGGAAGTGAGCGCTGTCGTGCATGGCACCACGCTTGCCACTAACGCGCTCATTGAGCGCAAGGGCGCGAAAACGGCTTTGATCACGACCCGGGGTTTTCGCGACACGCTGGAAATCGCCCACGAGCATCGTTTTGACGTTTCCGACCTGTATATGAAACGTCCGGAACCGCTGGTGCCGCGCGCGCTGCGCTTTGAGGTCGTCGAGCGGCTGGCCGCCGACGGCAGCGTGCTGACGCCGCTGGACCCGCGCTCGCTGGAAGAGTTGCTGCCGCAGCTGGATGCGCAGGGAATTACGTCGGTGGCGATCGGTTTTCTGCACAGCTATGTCAACGGCGAGCACGAACGGCAGGCCGCGGAACTCCTCCGCCGCGCGCGCCCAGGCCTTTCGATCACCCTGTCGCATGAGGTCTGTCCGGAGATCCGCGAATACGAACGTCTCTCCACCGCCTGCGCTAACGCCTACGTGCAACCGACCATTGCCCGCTATCTGCAGCGGCTGGATCGGGGGCTGCGTCAGCGCGGCATCGCCGGTCAGACTCTGCTGATGATGTCGAATGGCGGCCTGACCTCGCTTGAGCAGGCCTGCCGTTTCCCGGTACTGCTGGTGGAGTCAGGCCCGGCGGGCGGGGCGGTGTTTGCCGCCCATATTGCCCGCGAAGCGGGGATCGCCGAAGCCATCGCCTTCGATATGGGCGGCACCACGGCGAAAGTGGTGTTTATTGATGACGGCGTGCCGCAATACGGCCGCGAGCTTGAGGTGGCGCGGGCGTATCGCTTTCTGAAAGGCAGCGGCATGCCGCTGCGTATTCCGGTAGTGGATATGGTCGAAATCGGGGCAGGCGGCGGTTCGCTGGCAAAGCGCAACGCGCTCGGCCTGATTGACGTTGGTCCGGAAAGCAGCGGATCGGAGCCGGGGCCCGCCTGCTACGCGCGCGGCGGCGAACTGCCGGCGATTACCGATGCCGACCTGCTGCTGGGCAAGATCGACGTCGCGCGATTCGCCGGCGGCAAAATCGCCCTGTCGCGGGACAACGCCGTGCGCGCTTTACAGACGCACCTCAGCGATGATTCCGATCGCGACGGGCTGCAGGCGGCAATGGCGATGGTCGAAGTGGTTGATGAGAATATGACTAACGCCGCGCGGGTTCATGCGACCGACCGGGGCCTGACCATTGAAGGCCGGACGCTGATCGCCTTTGGCGGCGCGGCGCCGATGCATGCGGCGCGCGTCGCGCAAAAGCTGGGTATCGATCGGGTCATTATTCCCAAAGGCGCGGGCGTCGGATCGGCGCACGGCTTTTTGCTGGCGCCGCTGGCCTGCGAGGTGGTGAAAACGCAGCTGCTGGCGCTGGAAGCATTTAGCGCCGATCGTGTGAACGCCATTTTCGGCCAGCTGTACCAGCAGGCGAAAGCTACGCTGGCGGCTGGTTCGCAGGATGAGTCCGCGCTGCATCAGGAACACACCGTTTATATGCGCTACCGGGGGCAGGGGCATGAGATTCCGGTGCGCCTGAGCGGAAAAAAACGCTATGAAGATCGCGACGCCGCATGGCTGACGGCCCGCTTTGAAGAGGAGTACTCCCGCCACTTTCATCGCACCATTCCCGGCATGCAGGTGGAGTGCCTGACGTGGGGCTTGCGGCTGAGTCTTGCGACCGACGTTCCACAGGCCCCCGCTATACCGAATCACGATCCGTATACGCCCTCGCCGCAGGGTGAGCAGACGTTGGTTGATCTCGCCACGCTGTCGGCGCAGCGGGCGGGGATCTATCTGCGCGAGGAGTTACGCATCGGTGCACGACTGCTGGGACCGGCGGTTATCGCAGAGAGCGAAACGAACACCGTTGTGCCGCAGGGATTCAGCGTCACCCTTAGCCGCCAACAACATCTTGTTTTGCAAGCCCACCGGGAGGAAAAATGAGCGCTGCTATTTCCGATATTCAGCTGCAGGTTATCTGGAGCCGCCTCATCGCGGCGGTAGAGGAGCAGGCCAGAAGCCTGATTCGCGCAGGGTTCAGCACCTCAACCCGGGAAGCGGGTGACGTTTCCGCCGGCGTATTCTCCCGGGAGGGGGAGATGCTGGCCCAGGCGGTGACCGGTACGCCCGGACATGTGAACTCAATGGCCCGTTCGGTGAAGCATTTTCTCGCCGCCTATCCGTTGGAGACGCTGGCGCCGGGCGACGTGCTCATTACGAACGACCCCTGGAAAGCAACCGGCCATCTGTCGGATATTTCGGTGGTCACGCCGGTATTTCGTCATGGACGCGCCGTCGCGCTGTTCGCCTGTACCACGCACGTGGTGGATATCGGCGGCAACGGTCCGTCGCCGGAATCGCGCCAGGTCTTCGGCGAAGGGTTGTTTATCCCGATCATGAAGCTGGCCGAGGGCGGCGTCGTTAACGAAAGCCTGCTGCAAATCGTGCGCGCCAACGTCAGGGAGCCGGTGCAGGTCGAGGGCGATATTTTTGCGCTGATGGCCTGCAATGATGTCGGCAATCGCCGCCTGCAAAAAGTGATGGACGAATATGCGCTGGCGGATTTCTCCGACGTCGGCGCGCGCATTCTGGCCTTCAGCCAGCGGGCGATGATGGCCGCGATCGGCGCGCTGCCGCACGGAACATGGCGCAATAGCATGCAGGTTGACGGCTATGAGCAGCCGATCGATCTGGTTGCCGCGGTCACCATCGACGACAGCGGCATCCATATTGATATGGAAGGGACCTCCGGGCCGTCGCGCTACGGCATTAACTGCCCCTTGTGCTATACCGAAGCCTATGCGGCGTTTGGCGTGAAGAGCCTGATTGCCCCCGCGCTGCCTAACAATGCGGCGACGCTGGGATGTATTACGCTGCGGGCGCCGGAAGACTGCATCGCTAATGCCCACTGGCCACGACCCGTCGTGGCGCGTTCCCTGGTTGGGATGTTTCTGCCGGACCTCATTTTCGGCTGCCTGCGCCAGATCCTTGCTGATAAAACCCCGGCGGAAAGTACCGGCAGCCTGTGGAATGTGCGTTTGGCCGCACCCGCCTCTGAATGGGGAAAAGCGTATATGACTACCAGTTTCCACAGCGGCGGCGCGGGCGCGAGGCCGCAGAGCGACGGGCTTTCCGCCACGCCGTTTCCTTCCGGCGTGAAAAATGTGCCGGTGGAAATCACGGAGGCCATGACCAGCGTCGTGGTATGGGAGAAATCTCTGCTCCAGGATTCCGGCGGCGCGGGGCAATACCGCGGCGGGCTGGGGCAGCGCATGGTTATCGGCAACCGTTTTCCCGTACCGCTGGCGCTGTATGCTCGCTTCGACCGGGTTAACCATCCCGCGCGCGGCAGCGAAGGAGGGTTGCCGGGACGCACCGGTCGGCTTTACCTGGCATCGGGTAAGCCGCTGAACGCGAAAGGCATTCAGGAGATCCCTTTCGACGATCGACTGGTGCTGGAAATGCCCGGCGGCGGCGGTTGGGGAAAGCCGCAGCAGCGGACAGAGCAAGATATTCTTGCCGATGTTGAGGCGGGATATATTAGCCAGGAACAGGCCATCGCCGTTTATGGCATAGACGCGCAGCGCCTGAGATAAATTAATCAACGTTGTTAGTACGCTGGCCCATTCACAATAATGGGCCGGGGATTTTATTACCTAAACTCTGGGGAAGTTAATGAAAGAAATAATTCTTATGGCATTATTTGTCAGCGCCTCATCGACCCATGCGGCGGAAATTTTTAATAAGGATCAAAATAAGCTGGATCTGTATGGCAGCATCCGTGCGAGACATTATTTCAGCGATAGCAGCAGCGTTGATGGTGACGCGTCTTATGTCAGGCTGGGATTTAAAGGCCAGACTCAAATTAACGATAGCCTGACCGGATTTGGTCAGTGGGAATATAATTTTCAGGCCAATAACTCCGAAGGCAGCGATGCCCAGGACGGCAATAAAACGCGTCTGGCCTTTGCTGGCCTGAAGTTTAACCGCTTCGGCTCCATCGACTATGGACGCAACTGGGGGGTGACTTATGATGTGGCGTCGATCACCGATAAAGCGCCGATCTTCGACGAGCTGACCTACAGCACTGCGGATAACTTTATGACCGGCCGCTCGACCGGTTTGCTGACCTGGCGTAACAGCGATCTGTTCGGCGCCGTTGACGGACTGAACGTGTCGGCACAGTATCAGGGCCGCAACTCAGAGCGGTCGGCTACGGCTACTAACGGCGATGGCTACGGTTTCTCGCTGAGCTATGAACTGGTCGATAATCTTACCGTTCTTGGTACGTACAGCACGTCAAAAAGAACTTCGGCTCAGCAGCAGCTGAAGTGGGGGGAGGGCAACCGCGCCGAGATTTGGGCTACCGGGATTAAATATGACGACAACCATTTATATCTGGCGGCGCTCTATTCCAACAGCCATAACCTGAATAAAATCAGCTCATCCGGTTATGCCAACGAAGCCAACAGCTTTGAGGCCGTTGCCTCATATCTGTTTTCCTCCGGTGTAAAACCTTTTGTGGGATATTTCCAGTCGCGCGGGGAAGATATTGAAGGGGTAGGTGAAACGAACATCATAAAATATGTTGATGTCGCTATCTCATACTTCATTAATAAAAATATCCTGGCCTATGCCGATTATAAAATTAACCTCCTGGATGATAATAATCCGCTGGGCGTCAATAGCGATGACAAATTTGGCATTGGGCTAACGTACCAGTTCTGATATCAGATGACATAACGCAGGCGTTAATAAAAGGGTGGCGGCATGAACAATGAAAAAATGCATAGCTCGCACTGGGGCGTTTTTCGCGTCTCTGAGGAGAGTCAAGGGCTCAAAGTGAAAGCCTGGGATGACGATCCGGACCCCAGTCCGCTATTAGGTAATTTTACCGGTTCTGCCGACCACCCGACGCGAATTGTTAAGCCGGCCGTCCGACGCGGCTGGCTGGAGAACGGCCCGGGCCCTGACGATCGCCGGGGCGCGGATGAGTATATTGAGATGGAATGGGAGCAGGTCCTCGATCTCGCCGCCGATGAACTGGCGCGGATCAATCGCCAGTACGGGCCAGAAGCGGTTTTTGGCGGATCTTACGGCTGGTCAAGCGCCGGGCGCTTTCACCACGCCCAGAGCCAGGTGCATCGCTTTCTGAATACCACCATCGGCGGCTACGTTCGTTCGGTCAATAGCTACAGTTCTGGGGCGGCGGCGGTGATCCTGCCCCATATTATCGGCGAATTAAATGAGGTGGCCCGTCGCGGCGTCAGCTGGGATGATATCGCCGCGCATACGGATATCATTCTCTCTTTTGGCGGCATGGCGCTGAAAAATTCGCAGGTGGCCAGCGGCGGCATCAGCCGCCATACCGAGCGGGAGTTTATGCGTCAGGCCGCCGCAAGAGGGGCCAGGTTTATCAATTTCAGTCCTCTGCGAACGGATATGCCGCCAGAGGCCCGCGCCGAATGGCGGTCGGTCGTCCCCGGCAGCGATGCGGCGCTGATGCTGGCGCTGATCCACGAAATTGTCGTCACCGGGAGTGCCGACCGGGCGTTTCTCAGTCGTTACTGCGAGGGCTGGCGGCAATTCGAAGCCTACGTGCTGGGCAACACCGACGGCCAGGCGAAAACGCCGCGCTGGGCGGCGGCGATTTGCCGGACCCCGGAAGACAAGATTGCCTCGCTGGCCCGCGAACTTGTCGGTAAGCGGGTGCTGGTAACGGTCTCACACTCATTACAGCGCGCGGAACACGGCGAGCAGCCGGTATGGCTGGGGCTGGCGCTGGCGGCGGTATTAGGCCAGCCCGGATTACCCGGCGGCGGCTACGCCTATGCGCTGGGGGCGATTGGGCATTACGGCAAGCATCATAACGTGGTTGCTTTCCCGGCGTTCCCGCAGGGGGTGAATCAGGTTAATACCTTTATTCCGGTGGCCAGAATTGCCGATATGCTGCTTAATCCCGGCGAACGCTATGATTTTAACGGCCAGCGGCTGACCTATCCGGCGATTAAGCTGGCATGGTGGGCAGGCGGCAACCCGTTCCATCACCATCAGGATCTCGGCAGGCTGCGTCGCGCCTTCAGCCGGCTGGATACGCTTATCGTTCATGAACCGTTCTGGACGGCCACGGCGCGTCATGCCGATATTGTTCTGCCTGCCACGATGACCCTTGAGCGTGATGACATCGGCGGCACGCCGACCGATCCTCTGCTGGTGGCGATGCAGAAAGTGAGAGCGCCGCAGGGCGAGGCGCGGGACGACTATACGATTTTTGCGGCGCTGGCGCGACGGTTTGGCGCGGAACGCGCCTTTACCGAAGGTCGCAGCAGCCAGCAATGGCTGCGCCATCTTTACGGCCAGATGCAGGCAAAACTGGGCGAGCACGCTATCCGCGTCCCCGATTTCGACGCCTTCTGGCAGGCAGGAACGCTGCTGTTGCCGCAGATTCAGGACGGCGATCGGCTGATGCGGGGCTTTCGAGCCGACCCGGACAACGCCCCGCTAGCGACGCCCAGCGGGAAAATAGAACTCTTTTCCCGCACCATCGCGCGTTTCGTCTATGCGGATTGTCCGGGACATCCGGCGTGGCTGCCGCCGACTCAGCAACCCGATCGGCAGCACTCTCTCTGGCTTATCGCGAATCAGCCGGCCACGCGCCTGCACAGCCAGCTTGATTTTGGACAGTGGAGCGCGCGGCACAAGCAAAAAGAGCGGGAAATATGCCAGATTCATCCGCGGGATGCGCTGAAAAGGGCGATACGTACGGGCGATATCGTGAAGATTTTTAATCAGAGAGGAGCGCTGCTGGCCTGCGCGAAGGTGACGGAAGACATCATGCCCGGCGTGATCCAGGTGCCGACCGGCGCATGGTTCGATCCGCTGGAGCCGCTAGCTGACGCGCCTTTTTGCGTCCACGGTAACCCCAACGTCGTCACCCTCGACGCAGGCACTTCATCGCTGGCGCAGGGGTGTACCGGGCAGATAGCCCCGGTAGAGATGGTCAAATATGAGGGCGTTCTGCCGCCGGTAAAGGCGTTTATTCCGCCGCGGCTGACGGCAGCCATCAAGCCGCCGCCGGAGGTATAATGCGCCGCCCGCGAAATTGCGGGCGTGTTTTAATTATCCAGCTGGCTGATGATGGCTAGGCGTGCGCGGTAGCCGTTGCGGATATGCAGGCAGGCGGCCTCCTGCGCCGCGTCGGCGTCGCGGCGGGCGAGGGCGTCCACCATTGCCTGATGCTCGCATTTCGCTTCTTCCGCCCGATCGGACAATGCGTAGGTCGTGCCGCGCAACAGAGAGAGATGGATACGCAGGTTATCAAGCATTTCATTAAGATAAGGATTATGAGTGGATCGATAAATTTGGCGATGAAACAGGCGGTTATGATCGTGCAGCGTTTTACTGTCGGTCATCGTTTTTTCAGCGTCGACCATCCTTTGCAGGAGCGCGATTTCTTCATCGGACGCGGCGGTCACCGCCAGCTGTATCGCGATTTTTTCCAGCCCTTCACGGACGGCAAAAAGCTGACGCAGACGATCGTAGCTGATATTCGCGACAATCAGCCCGCGTTTGGGGCCCGGTTCCGCCAGGCCGAGCGTTTCCAGCCGGTGTAACGCCTCACGTATAGGCGTTCTGCTCAGACCAAACTGCGCTGCCAACCGCGTTTCCTGTAATCGTTCTCCGGGGAGAAGTTCACCGCGTTCAATCGCGGTAATCAGTATCTCAAAAGGTGACAATGTCACATCACGCTCGCCAGGTTTTAAGTTCATAATTTTTAGGGGATATTTTCCAGTTTGCAGGTAAGGCTGCTGGGGTCGAGTGCAATTGATGATAGCGTCATATTGCCACAGTAAATAATGTTTTATCGCTCATTTTGTTATTAGCATAGCTAAAAAACATCTTTTGACCTTCGCTCCGTCGCTGATATGTTTACGCCATGATTTATTGTATACAAATGAATTCAATTAAGCATTGTATTGTTTTATATGATTTATTTTAGTTACCAGCATCAGGGAAACCCATCATGACGATATCAGACGTCGCATCTGTCCCATATCAGCGAGGGGCGCAACTCAGCCATTTTATTCATCACGCACATGAAATTCGCATCCCGGACCCGGTTCTGCATGAAGCGAAACGCGCGCTGATTGATTACCTCGGCGTAGCGCTCGGGGCGGTGAACGATGACGCGGTGCGGGCGGTGCGGCAGGTCGCAAGCGTCTGGAACGCCGCAGGCGAGGCGCGCATTCTGCTTGGCGGAACGACTACGCCGGGGCTGGCGGCGCTGATTAACGCCACTATGGCGCACGCGGCGGATTACGACGATACCCATCCCGCCGGGGCGGGCCATCCGGGCGGCCCGTGCTGGTCGACGGCGCTGGCAATGGCGCAGGCGCATCCGGTCAGCGAGGAACGCGTGCTGAAGGCGTTTATCGCCGGATTTGAAGTGATGGCGAAACTGGGCGGCGGCTGGGTGCCAGGCGTCGGACGCAATCTGCAGCGCCGCGGCTTTCATCCGACCTCGATCGTCGGGCGAGTCGGGGCGACGGCGGTAGCCTCTTCAATTCTCGGGCTTAACGAAGAACAAATACAAAACGCGCTCGGCGCGGCGGCGACCATGATGGGCGGCCTGCAAAAATCCTCCGGTACCCACGGCAAGCCTTTCCATGCGGGTAAGGCGGCAATGGACGGTATTCTTGCCGCGCAGCTGGCGTCCGAAGGTTTTGTCGGCGCGCACCATTTCTATGAAGCCGACGGCTGGGTAAAAAACTTTATTCAGGACGGCAGCGCGGAGATCCCGCCGCTCGATTTCGGCGAAAGTTGGGAACTGCTGACCAATGGCTACAAGCTGTATGCCAGCTGCCGTGGAACGCATGCCTCCATCGAGACCGCCCGCCAGCTTTACCCCCAGCTTAAAGGCCGGAAGATCGCCCGCATTGAGGCAAAGGTGCATCCAATGGGAATGGTGAACGCGGGGATCCTCAATCCGCAAACGCCGCTGGAGAGCAAATTCAGCATTCCGCACTGCATTGCGCTGGCGCTCAGCGGGTACGCGCTTACCGATACGGATTTTACGCCGCAAACGGTGGCCGATCCCGCTGCCCGCGCGCTGCTGCCGCTAATGAACGTTCAGGCCGTTGAGGGGCAGTCCGCCAGTTCGGCGTTTATTGACGTCTGGCTGGAGGACGGCGAGAAACTTCACGCCGCGACCGAGGTGTATCGCGGCCACGCGCAAAACCCGTTAACCGATGAGGAGCTGCGCGCCAAATTCGACTCTCTGGCGATTCCGGCGCTAGGCGCAGAGCGCAGCAGTGCGCTCTACCTGGCCGCCGCGCATTTTGAACGCCCCGGCTCGCTGGCGCAGATTACCGCGCTGCTGGCAGGCGACAACGCCGACTTTAGTAAGGATACCTATTAATGACCATTGCCAGACAAATGGCCGCAAACATGCTGCGTTTCTCGCGCCAGACGTTTTCACCGGCGGCGCAGGAGCAGGCGCGAACCGCCATTATTGATACGCTCGGCGTAACGCTGGCAGGCGGCGTACAGGACGGGGCGGAGAAACTTCGCCATGTGATTGCGCCTTCTGCGGCAACCGGTAAAAGCCGCGTTTTTGGCACCGCTTTGCGCCTTAACGCGCTGGATGCCGCGCTGCTGAACGGCGCGTCGTCCCATTTGCTGGATTTTGATGATTCCAACTCCTGGCTACATGGGCATATTTCTGTCGCCGTGCTGCCCGCCGTGCTGGCACTGGCGGATGAATATGAGCTTAACGGCGAGGCGATCGTGCGCGCTTATCTTTGCGGGTATGAAACCGCCGTGCGGATGGGCAAAGCGGTCAGCCCGTTCCAGTACCGGCACGGCTGGCATCCGACGACGACCGTGGGGATTTTTGCCGGTGTTGCCGCCTGCGCCGTACTGCTGGCGTTAACGGAAGAACAAACCGCGACGGCGCTATCAATTTGCGCGTCATTATCTTCCGGCATTAAATCCAACTTTGGCAGCCAGACCAAGGCGCTGGTGGTGGGGCAGGCGGCGCGCAGCGCGGTCATGGCGGCGCTGCTGGCGCGGGAAGACTTCAGCGCCGGACAGACGGCGTTTGAGCACCATCACGGCTATTTCAACGTCTTCAACGGCAGCGACAATGTTGACCCGTCCGCGCTGACCGAACCCTGGGACGGTACGCCGTACATTCTTGATACCGAGAAGAGCAACAACTTTAAATATTTTTCCTGCTGCTACGCGATCTTGTCGCCGGTTGACGGCGTGCTGGCGCTGCGCGAGCAAACGGGACTCAACCCGGAGCAGGTGGAGCGTATTGAGGTGCAGGTCCATCCGATCCGTTTCCCACATATCAATATTCCGCAGCCGGAAAATCCGCTGGCGGGGAAATTCAGCCTGCATTATTGCGTGGCGCGTGCCTTTGTCGCCGGCACCCTGACGCTGGACGATTTTATTGAAAACACGCGTTTTGCCGATCCGGCAACCCAGGAATTATTGCGCAAGGTGACGCTGAGCTGCCATGACGAGCCGACGACCCACAGCGCGTACGTGACGCTGACCGCCACCGACGGACGACAGTTTCATCAGCATATCGCGGGGGCTCGAGGCTCCAGCCCGGCGAACCCACTGCCGGAAGGCTTGCTGGCGCAAAAATTCCTCGATTGCGCTGGCCGGGTATTGTCTCCTGACGATGCGCGGGGGCTCTATGCGCGCCTGCTGCAAGACGACTATCGCTGAGCGGGACGGCCATGACATTACACTTAATCCCCGCCGATATTTCGCCGCTGTTTGCCGGCGTGATGGTGTTTTGCAGCTTTCTTACCTCGGCGCTGACGGCCGCGATGGGGCTGGGCGGCGGCACGGCCCTGCTGGCCGTGATGGGGCTGGGGATGCCGGTAGCCAGTCTGATGCCGGTCCACGGGATGGTGCAGCTGGGATCGAATCTCAGCCGTACGCTCATTCAGCGTATTTACGTCGTCTGGCCACTGGTGCTGTGGTTTTTGCTGGGCAGTGCCGTCGGCATCGCTCTCGGCGCGCCGCTGGCGGCCGTGATTCCGGACAGCGTGGCGCGCATCGCGTTAGCGGCGTTCATCCTGTGGACGGTTTTTCATAAGCGTGGCGAGGCGAAGCCGCTCAATAAGCTATTTTTCGTCATCGGCGGCGGGATCAGCAGCCTGGGGACGATGATTGTTGGCGCGACCGGCCCGATGGTCGCCGGGCTTATCAGCTCTCAGGGGCTGAAACGGCAGCCGCTTATCGCCACGCATGCGACCTGCATGGTGCTTCAACACGGGCTTAAGATTCTGGCCTTCGGCCTGATGGGGTTTGCCTGGGCCGCATGGCTGCCGGTGCTGACGGCGATGATCGTCAGCGGGGCGCTGGGTACCTGGCTGGGCTCGCGGCTGCTCGATAATCTGCCGGAAAAATTGTTTCGCGTGGTGTTCAGGCTAACGATGCTGCTGTTGAGCGCACAGCTGATATGGCAGGGCGTGCAGGGATGGCTGAGTTAGACCATTTTCTCATTTGTTCCGGCATATTCGTTCTTTGCCAGGGGCTGGGGGATGCGCTGAACATAGTCAGACAAGTTGATAGCAAATATTAGTAAATATAAAAAATTAACCGGGAAAAGGGGCGATTATGCGCAAAAGTATCAAAACGGTGGCGGCAATTCTGCTGATCGCGTCCGGGAGCTTCGTCCTCCCGGCGTATGGCGCAGACGCGTCCGCCAGCAGCGGCGAAACGCTGAAGAAAATTAAAGCCCGCGGAGAGCTGATTTGCGGCGTGCATCCTGCGCGCCACGGTTTCTCATCCATCGACAATAAAGGCAACTGGGTCGGGCTGGACGTCGATTTTTGCCGCGCGCTGGCGGCGGCCGTTTTTGGCGACGCGAAAAAGGTTCGCTTTACGCCGCTCTCCACGGCGCAGCGATTCCCGGCGATTCAGTCCGGCGAAGTGGATGTGCTGTCGCGCAATATCACCGCCTCGCTGACCCGCGACGTGTCGCTGGGGCTGAATTTTGCGCCGCCTAACTTTTACACCGGCACCGGCTTTATGGTGCGCGCCAACAGCGGTGTAAAGAAGATCGAGGACCTTGACGGCGCGACCGTCTGCATCACGCCCGGCAGCAGCACGGAGCAAAACGTGGCGCAGATCTTCACCTCTCGTCATCTGCACTATACGCCGGTCGTTATTGAGAATAACAAAGAGTACGTTGCCGCCTACCTGGCCGGGCGCTGCGACGCGATCGCCCGCGACAAGGTTGCGCTGCCGGGGGTGAAAAACTTCGACGCGGAAAAGCCGGACGACCATACGATCCTGCCGGGTATCTATTCGAAGGAGCCGCTGGCAATGGCGGTGCGCAAAGGCGACGACCAGTGGTTTGATATTGTTAAGTGGGTGGTTTATGCCACTTTCAACGCCGAGGAGCTGAAGACCAGCCAGGCCAACGTGGACGAGCAGCTGAAATCTGCCGATCCGGATGTTCAGGCTCTGTTGGGCGTGAGCGGCGACTTTGGTCAGAAGCTGGGGCTGGATAACAAATGGGCTTATAACGTGGTGAAGCAGGTCGGTAACTACGGCGATATTTATAACCGCCACTTTGGGCCGCAAAGCACGGAACCCCTCGATCGCGATCTGAATAAGTTATGGAACGACGGCGGCCTCCTGTATGGCTTACCGATCCGTTAACCTGAATGTCCCTGTTAGCAGGGACCTTTCTTTTGGTTTGTATGCCCGATCCTGACATGATGAAACAACCAGAACAAGCAAACACCTGCACAAGATCTCCCGCCACGCCGACGCAGGACGCCGCGTTTCGTCCTTCGTCGCTCGTCGGCAGCAAAACCACGCGCGCCTGGTGTTACCAGATCCTGCTGGCCGTGCTGCTGGTGGGTTTTTGCGGATGGCTCTACAACAACGTGGTGGAAAACCTGCAAACGCAGCGCATCACCACCGGCTTCGGCTTTCTGAAGCAAAGCGCCCAGTTCGCCATCGGCGAAACGCTAATCGACTATACCCCGCGCGACAGCTACGCCAGGGCAGTGCTGGTCGGTTTACTCAACACCCTGTATGTCACCGCCTGCGGCATCGTGCTGGCAACCCTGTTGGGATTCATCGTCGGTCTTGGACGCGTCTCGAAAAACTGGCTGCTGGTGAAGCTGGCGGAAGGCTACGTCGAGCTGCTGCGCAACGTGCCGGTTATTTTACAGGTGATTTTCTGGTCGGTGGTGATCCGCAACCTGCCTTCGCCGCGCGCGGCGATCGAACTGGGTGGGGCGGGTTATCTGACCAACCGCGGTCTGACCTTTACCGTTTTGCAGGCGCACCCCGGCTGGCTGTGGACGTTTTGGGCTCTGCTGGCGGCGCTGGCGTTAAATATCGTCCTGTCGACGCTGGCGCGACGGCTACGTGAGCAGCAAGGACGCCTGCTACCTGTCGCCCGCCTGCGCGTGGCGCTTATTATCGGTTTGCCGCTGCTGGCCTGGTGGTTAGGCGGCGCCCCCCATGCTATTGACCGCCCGGAACTGCGGGGCTTTAACTTTCGCGGCGGCTTTACCATCAGTCCGGAATTCACCGCCTTGCTGCTGGGAATTGCGCTTTATTCCTCCGCTTTTATTGCGGAAATCGTCCGCGCCGGGATCCAGTCGGTGCCGAAAGGGCAGCTTGAGGCGGCGCGTTCGCTGTCGCTATCGCCCTGGCATGTGATTCGGCACGTCATTATTCCGCAGGCGATGCGGGTGATGGTGCCGCCGCTGGCCAGCCAGTACGTCAGCCTGGCGAAAAACAGCTCCATTGCCGTGGTGGTGGGCTATCCGGAACTGGCGAATATCAGTAATACCTTAATGAATCAGACCGGACAGGCGCTGGAAGCTATCGCCATTATGATGGTGGTGTATTTGATTATCAGCAGCACAACCTCGCTGCTGATGAATATCTTTAACCGCTACGTCGCCATTAAAGAGCGCTAAGGAGTGGCAATGCAACATTCGGCTATTTACTGGCTACGGCGTAATCTGTTCAGCAACGTCGCTCAGACTGCGCTCACCCTGGCGCTTCTGGCCCTGATTTTCATGGTTGGCGGCAAGCTGCTGCGCTGGGGCGTGACGGATGCGGTATTTACCGGCGGCGTGGAGCAGTGCCGCGCGGCGGCGGGCGCGTGTTGGGCGGTGATCGGCGAAAAATACCGGCCGATTCTGTTCGGGCTGTATCCTTATGAACAGCAGTGGCGTCCGGCGCTGTGCATGCTGATTTGGTTCGTCAGCGTGGGATTGTCGCTGTCGCCCGCGTGCTGGCACTCGCGGTTTCTGTGGCCGCTGTGGGGCGTCGCGCTGGCGGCAATGTCCTGCCTGATGAGCGGCGGCGCGTTTGGCCTGCCGCCCGTTCAGTCTGCCGACTGGGGCGGGCTACCGCTGACGCTGCTGCTGTTTTCCGGCACGGTGGTTATCGGCATGCCCGTCTCGGTAGCGCTGGCTCTGGGACGACGTTCGCCGCTGCCGTTTTTGCGCGGGCTGTCGGTGATCTTTATTGAAGGATTGCGCGGCGTGCCGCTGATCACCATTCTGTTTGTCGCGGTGAACGTGTTTCCGCTGTTTTTGCCTACCAATATGGAGATCAACAAGCTGCTGCGGATTATCGTCGGCATCGCGCTGTTTTTCGCCTGCTATCAGGCGGAAGTCATCCGCGGCGGCCTGCAATCCGTACCGCGTGGGCAGTATGAAGCGGCGACCGTGCTGAACCTCGGCTACTGGCACACTACGACGAAAATTATTCTGCCGCAGGCGCTGCGCATCTGTCTGCCGGCGGTAACCAACCATATTATCGCCGCGATGAAAAATACCTCATTCGTGATTATTATCGGCCTGTTTGACGTCCTTACCGCCACCAGTGCGGTGATGCAGGACCCGTTGTGGCGGCGCTACTACATCGAAACCTACGTCTTTATCTCGGCCATTTATATTTTGTTCGGCTTTATGCTTTCCCGCTACGCCATCTGGGTAGAAAAACGCATTGATGCCAGCTACCACTCAGAAGGAGTCGCCTGATGTCCGTCGCATTACCAAACCCGATTATCGAAATGAACGCCGTCAGCAAATGGTACGGAAAATTTCAGGTGCTGGACAACGTATCCCTGAACGTGGCGAAAGGGGAGCGAGTGGTGATCTGCGGCCCCTCAGGTTCGGGAAAATCCACGTTAATCCGTTGCATTAACCGCCTGGAAGAGCATCAGCAGGGGCAGATCCTGGTGAACGGCATCGAAATGAATGACAACGTGCGCAATATCAACCGCATTCGTTTGAGCATCGGTATGCTGTTTCAGCAGTTCAATTTGTTCCCGCATCTTAGCGTGCTGGACAACCTCACCATCGGCCCACGGCTGGTGCGCAAGATGAACCAGAAGCAGGCGACGGAGCTGGCGATGTACTATCTGGAGAAAGTGCATATTGGCAATCAGGCGCATAAATTCCCGCTGCAGCTGTCTGGCGGCCAGCAGCAGCGCGTAGCGATTGCCCGCGCGCTGTGCATGCAGCCGGAAATTATGCTGTTTGATGAGCCCACCTCGGCGCTCGATCCTGAGATGATTAAAGAGGTGCTGGACGTGATGCTGGATTTGGCGGAGGGCGGAATGACCATGATTGTCGTTACCCATGAGATGGGATTTGCGCGCACGGTGGCGGACAACGTGATCCTGATGGCTGACGGGCAGATTGTTGAATCCGCGCCGCCGGAACGCTTCTTCAGCCAGCCGGAACATCCACGTACCCGGCAATTTCTGGAGCAAATATTGAGCCATTAACGTAACGGTGCGCGTTAACTCATGTTGGCAAGTCTGCCTGCCAACATGAGTGGGACTTTCGGTTTAACCGGTCGGTTGCATAGCGACTGAACCGGTGCAGGAGCGATTCAGGGGGCCTGCATGTGGCTACTTATGGTTGGAATTCGGGGCATGCTGCTGCATCAATTCAATGATCCAATCAATAAAAACTCGCAGTTTGGCGTTGACATGGCGGTTCGGCGGAAACGCCAGGTGCAGGGGCATTGGACTGATACGCCATTGTGTAAATAACGGAATTAAAGCGCCTACAGCCTGATGTGCTGCCGCCATATAGATTGGCAGCGCAATCACTCCTAACCCGGCTAACCCGGCTTCGAGGTAAGCATTGCCATCATCCACGGCAAGTACATAGCGGCCCGTGATTTCAATATGTTCACTCTCACTGCGCAGCACCAGAGGATCAATCTTACCGGTGCGCGAAGACAAAAAACCCACGATGCGATGGTCGGTGTTTTCCAGTTCTCGCGGGTGCGCAGGGGCGCCAAGGCGTTCCACATAGCTCGGCGCGACGTACACGCCGATTGGCAAATCGCCGACATGGCGTGCAATCAGGGACTGGTCGTTGATTTCGCCACCGCGCAGGACGCAATCCACGTTGTCGCCGATCAGATCCACCACCCGGTCGCTCACGCCCATGTCGAACTGGATATCAGGGTAGCGTGCGTGGAAAGCCGGTAGCGCCGGCACCAGGAGGAGGCGGGCCAGCGGACTGGGCACATCCACCCGTAGCCGTCCCCTGGGCGTAATCGCCGCACTGGACAGGCTGTTTTCAGCATCTTCCATGTCCGCCAGCAGGCGGATGACGCGTTCGTAGTAGACCGCTCCATCGGGAGTGACGCCGAGCCTGCGGGTGGTGCGATGGAGCAACCTGACGCGCAGGCGCGCTTCCAGCTGCTGAATGAGCTGCGTCACCGTGGTTTTGCTCATATGCAGCGTTTGGGCGGCCTTTGTGAAGCTACCGGCCTCCACCACGCGAGCAAAGGCGCGCATCGCATCGAAACGATCCATTCCTTATCCTCTCTTTTCAGCGATTGTTTGGATTTTACAAACAATGATGGACAAAGTCGCTTGTTTATCCAGCCGATCCAGCGCGTGTAAAGTGTCTTTATGTTCACCGGGCAGATTTCGCCCCCTTGCAAAGGTACAAACATGACAGCACGCGAAGCAGTTTTTCCCTTCGGTCGGCAGGCGCTCTATGAGCGCAATCGCTATTCACCGGCCATCAAATCCAACGGTTTCCTGTTCGTTTCGGGGCAGGTGGGTAGCCGCGAGGATGGTTCGCCTGAACCGGATCTAAAAGCACAGGTCAGGCTGGCATTCGATAATCTGAATGCTGTTCTCGCGGCTGCGGGCTGCACATTCGGTGACGTGGTTGACGTCACCCTCTTCGTCGTCGATCCCGAGTCGAACCTCGACGCTATCTGGAGCGTCCTGCCAGAATATTGGGGGGAAGCGCCTTACCCCACGTTGACCGGGATCGGCGTGACGTGGCTTTACGGATTCCAGTTTGAGATTAAAGTGATTGCCAGGCTGCCGTAAGCGTTACGGATCTTCGGACAGTCGAAAATTCAGCAGGGCAGCCTGCGCGGACTGTGGCCATTACGGCCTGGCAGCATCGACGAAAACCCACCGCGGGGAATGCGGCAGTGAGTTAATGCAATGCCGCCGAATAGCGGTTGTGGCTGCCTACCGGTCAGAGGTCGAGGAGATTTCTGATGTGCCAGGAGCCGGATCGGTCTGGATTGACTGATGAGACAGAGGAAAATTTATGAAAGCAGCGGTTTATGACGTGCAAGGCGCGCCCGGCGTCCTGAAATATGTCGATATCCCCGATCCGGTCGCGGGACCTGACGACGTCCTGATTTCTGTCGAGGCTATCTCGATTGAAGGGGGGGATCTGATCAACCGCCGTTCAACGCCGCCGCCTCATCCTTCATGGATCGTCGGCTACGCGGCCGCGGGCACGGTTGTTGCTGTCGGAGCGAACGTCCGTAGCCGTACGGTTGGGGACCGGGTCGCTGCTTTTAACATGCAGGGGTCGCATGCGGAGCTTTGGGCCGTGCCCGCGGAGCGAACGTGGCTGATACCCGATGGGGTGGACGCGGCAGAAGCGGCGGTGCTCCCGATCTCTTTCGGCACCGCGCATCACTGCCTTTTCACGCGGGGCATGCTCCGGCACGGAGAAACCGTCCTTATTCAGGCGGCAGCCGGCGGCGTGGGTCTCGCGGCCGTTCAGCTTGCCTCACAGGCAGGCGCGACGGTCATCGCCGTGGCAAGCGGAACGCAGCGCAGGAGCCGGCTGCTTGAACTTGGCGCCGACCACGTCGTGGATCGCGCCGCGAATAACGTGGTGGACAGTGTCCGACAGTTCACCCACGGCGCCGGTGTTGACCTCGTCATCGATCCTGTGGGGACGACGTTGCCTGCTTCACTTTCTGCACTCGCTCCGGAAGGACGTCTCGTCTTCGTCGGTAATGCGGGGGGTGGCAGCCTGACTGTCGACCTGTGGCCGCCAATGCAGTCCAACCAGACGCTCATGGGGGTATTCATGGGACCTCTTTTTGAAAGGCCCGGAGTTCGCTCAAGTGTGGACGACATGCTGCAGGCCGTAGCTGCAGGGCGCATCAGGGTTGTCATCGACCGCATATTCCCCCTGACCAACGCTGCCGAGGCTCACGAATTCGCCGAGACCGCAAAACCGCTGGGCCGCATCGTTATGAAGCCATGATGCGCGTTTGAGCTGCGTGAGTGCGCGGGGCGAATTAGGTGGTTCTGGCCGATCCTGAAATTCGGATCATGCTGGAGCTGCCGTCACGTCGTCCAGGTTTGCGGATACCTTCACGCAGCTGCCTTACTTCAGGCAGGGAGACTGTAAGTATCCCGCTAAAACGAACCATTCACTTTTAGAGATCTTTTGTCATAGTCATCTGTTTTATTGGTGACATAAGGATTTTATTATTAGCATCCGGCATCGGTATTAAATCGGGTAAGGCTATAATAATGATATCTTAGTAAATAACGGTAACGACTTTGTCTTTATCGAGTTGATAATAACCGGTGCGCTGGAATCCAGCTGGAAGCGCGGGAGTCAGGGCGTGTGTCAGCTGTATACTGAAGGTTTGCTTGTGCGTGTTTATATCGGTAATTATGGCGCTTTCAAAACCGAAAATTTGTCTCACCTGGGGATATAGCGCCTTGTAGAGACTTTCTTTTGCCGAAAACGCGATGTGTAATGCAATATTATAATCTATTTCACTTTTCGCCAGGCGTTTTCGCTCACTTTCTTGAGCGATCGTCCCGGCTATTTCGTCCAGCGCTTCGGGGTTAAAATTCTCAATATCAATACCGAGAATGCATCGTTTATTTTGCGGGGCTATAACCGCTATCGCACAGTGATCTGTATGAGAAATAGAACCAAGCCATCCCCCAGGCCATATTGGTGCCCCGTCTGTTGATTGGGTTACCTGTGCGTAAATCTGTTTTTCGTGTAATAGCGTTTGAGCTGCAAGACGCCCGCACAGATATTCGGAACGACGCTTTGCTACCGCGGCGAAGAGCTGTTCTGGAAACTGAATTGAATGCTCTGTGAATAGTGCATCGCGATAGTTGTTTGTTTGAAACGCTATCTCACAAACACCTATTGAGGGTTCGTGAATAAGATGGCCGGTTCTATGTGAACGAATGAATTTGCCATCAGGTAACTTTTTTGTAAACACAAACATGATTAAAATGACACCATGATTGAAGCTGGAGATATATTCTATTGATGCTATACGGCCCCGTCTGTTTTAGCAATTTTATTGTGGCTTAAAATGTCAGGCGTCGGGCGCGGAAAATCAGCATGTTTGCAAAGCAGGGCATTTATCGGGGAACGGGTGAGCGCTTATCCATGTCATTGAACAGGATATCCGGCGCTTGCATCGCTGCGATCGGCCGCCGCCACATTGGCGGATAAAATAAAAAATCGTATCAGCCCTGACCGGGGCGGTTTTGATTTTCAGCACCGGGAATTGATGGAGCAGGCAGGAGCGCGCTTTTCTCTGCCGACAATATAGGCTGGGGCACAGGGTCCACGGCACGAATCCCGATAATCCGACCACTGCATTATCGTCTAACGGCCTTCCATTATTATAATAATTGCCGCCTTTCTGAGTTAAGGGCACAGATTCGATGCTGTTATTTGGCCCTTCGCATAGTCAAATGTCTTAAGGCATAACTTATAACGCATGACGGCGGACAGTGATTAAAACCAACATATCTCCTCATTGGCAAGGAAATAGCCAAAACCTGTTTTCGGCTATTGACAGGAGATATCACCACCATGAGTTCGCCAGAAGCGCTGTTAAAAAGTCTGTTAACCCGGCTGTTAGATGTGCCCTCAGAGCAGTTGCATGACCAAAGTGACTTGATCTGCCACGGCCTGGATTCGATGCGCACCATGCGTGCGGCCAGTGAACTGCGCCGCGCAGGTATCTCCGTCAGGTTTACTGAGCTGATTGGAAAAAGAACGCTGGCGGAATGGATTGCCATTGTGCGGGCGGCCAGTAGCATCACCGTGCCTCCAGCCATGCACGTCAACGCAGGCGAAGCCCCTTTTGAACTGGCGGCGATGCAACATGCCTTCTGGATCGGTCGCCAGGAGCAGCAGCAACTTGGCGGCGTCTCTGCCCATTTTTATGCTGAGCTTGATGGGGCGGAGCTGGAACCTGAGCGTCTTAATCAGGCATTTAAGCAGCTTATCGCCCGCCATCCGATGCTACGGATGCGCATCAATAGCGAAGGGTTACAGCACACCGTCGCGGTTTCAGATTGTCAGTTACAGGTGAATGACTTAATCGATCTCTGCGCAACGGAAGTGACGCTACAGCTGGAAAAATATCGTCAACGCTACACCCACCAGAGGCTGGATATCGAACAGGGCCAGACGATGATGCTGGCACTGACGCGGCTGCCCGGACAGCGCAGCCGGCTGCATCTGGATCTGGATATGATCGCGGGTGACGCCGCCAGTCTGCGCATTCTGCTGCGCGAACTGGCCTCACTCTATGCCCGCCCCGACGCGTCCCTTCCCGAGCTAAATTTCAGCTACCAGAGCTATCTCCGGCAAAAACGTGAAAATCAGCAATCGCAGTGGCAGGAAGATCGCCGCTGGTGGCAGCAGCAATTAGCCGATTTGGCCGGTCCGCCTGCCTTACCGCTGCGCACGGCGAGCGCTGTTCCCCGTACTGAACGCAAACACTTCTGTCTTAATGAAGCTCAAAGTCAGACGCTGTCACAGCTGAGTCAACAGGCCGGGCTGACCGTTCCGGTCGTGTTGGCAACGTTGTTTTCCGAGACAATTGGTTTGTGGAGCGGGGCCGCTCCCTTCGTGCTTAACCTGCCCGTATTTTCCCGCCACTCCGACCACCCTCAGGTCGATCTCCTGGTCGGTGATTTCTCCAGCTCGGTGCTGGTGACGATTGAACCTGCCAGCCAGCCTGACTTTATCGCCCAGGCGAGGGGATTCCAGGGGCAACTGCATCAGGCAATGGCGCATTCGGTCTACGGCGGTGTTGAGGTGCTGCGCGATCTGGCCCGGCAGCAAAGTGGGGAACAGGTGCTGGCTCCGGTGGTTTTCACCAGCGCGCTGGCGCTGGGTGAATTGTATGAACCCGAGGTCAAACAGACGCTGGGCGACCCGGTTTGGTCAATCTCGCAGGGGCCGCAGGTGTGGCTGGATGCCCAGGCCACAGAGTATCAGGGGGGGATCCTGCTGAACTGGGATTTCCGCGCCGACCTGTTCTTACCCCAGGTTATTGATGCGATGTTTGACTGGTTCCGTCAGCGTACGCTTCAGCTGCTGCAAGATCCCGTCAACTGGCGGAAACCGCTTGCCACGCCGGTTCCGCTGGCGTCATTCCCTCAGCCCGAAGCGCCTGTAGCATCGGGTATCCCGCTCCATCAGCGCTTTTTCCACCAGGCTCAACAACGGCCCCAGGCGATTGCGCTGATGTGGGGGGATAAGCAGCAACTGACCTATGGCGAGCTGGCGCATCAGGCGTTATGCGTTGCCGGATATCTGCAGCAGCAGGGCGTGAAGGCAGGCGACTACGTTGCTGTCAGCATGGGGAAGGGCATCGGGCAGGTCATCGCCGCGCTGGGTATTTTGGCCGCCGGCGCAGCCTATGTCCCCTGCGGGATAGATGTGCCGTTACAACGCCGCCAGCAGGTGTATCAGACGGCTGACGTGCGGTGGGTCCTGAGCGACGATCGGCCCGGTTGCCAGCCGTCATGGCCAGAAGGGGTGGCCGTGGTGCCGCTCAGCGCGGCGTTAGCCAGCCCGCCATTGCAATTTTGCCTGCCGGTTTCGCCTCAGCAGGCCATGTACGCGATCTTCACATCCGGATCGACGGGGACGCCAAAAGGCGTGGCCGTTTCACATGGCGCGGTAGCCAATACCATTGATGCCGTCGACGGCTTGTTCCGGTTCACGCCGGCGGATCGCACCATCTCGCTTTCTGAGCTGGATTTTGACCTGTCGGCTTACGATATCTTCGCCAGCCTGAGCCGTGGAGCAGGTCTGGTGGTGGTCGATGAATTCCAGCGCCGGGATGCCCACGCGTGGGTGGCGTTGTTACAGCGCTGGCAGGTCACGATCATCAGCTGCGTTCCGGCGCTATTGGATATGATCCTCACCGCCGCGGCCGACAAACCCCTGCCATCGCTGCGTCTGGTGATGATGGGGGGCGATCGCATCCCGGCGGAGATGGCCTCGCGCTGGTGGTCGCTGACCGGGCAGGCAGCATTTGTCGGGCTGGGCGGGATGACGGAAGCGGCTATCCACTCAACGGTTTTTGTCCTGCAGCCGGATGATACGCGATGGTCAGCGGTGCCTTTCGGGCAGCCGCTGGCAAATATGCATTGCCGTATCGTCGATGATCGCGGTCGCGATTGCCCGGCCTGGGTCGGCGGCGAGCTGTGGGTTAGCGGACCCGGCCTGGCTCTGGGTTATCTGAAAGATCCTGTCCGTACCGCGGAAAAGTTTGTTGAGGATGCTGGCCGCCGCTGGTATCGCAGCGGTGACCGGGTACGCTACTGGCCTGAAGGCATCATTGAGTACATTGGGCGTACCGACCAGCAGATTAAAATACGCGGCCACCGTATTGAATTGGGTGAGATTGAAACCGCGTTACTCAGCCATCCCCAGGTGCTTCAGGCAAGCGTTGGCATCGTATCGCCGGCTGCCAGACAGCTGTGCGCTAGCCTGGTGACGTTGCAACCCCTGAGTCATGCAACGCTGCGCAGCTGGCTACAGGCCCAGCTGCCAGCCTATGCCGTGCCGGAACACTATCAGTTCCTCGCAGAAATGCCGCTGACGGCGAACGGTAAACTGGATCGTCGCGCGTTGAAGCAGCAGGCAGAGCGGCAGCTGGCGAGCGCTGAACGACAATTTCAGCCTCCCGAAGGGGAGATTGAGCAACGGGTCGCCGCCCTATGGCAGCAGCAGCTGCAGGTCGCGCAGGTGGGACGCGAGGACAATTTCTTCGTGCTGGGGGGCGACAGCCTGATCGCCACGCGCCTAATCGCCAGGATGCATGAACAGAGCCTTACCGCCCCCCTGGCCGAACTCTTCGCCACGCCAACGCTGGCGGCATTTTGCGCCCACGTGCGACGCCAGCATCAGGTACCTGACCAGCCGCTTAGCGCCGATGAAGCCAATCGTTATCAACCGTTCCCGCTCAGCGATATCCAGCGTGCTTTCTGGATAGGTCGCTCCGGGGAAATGACGCTGGGGGCGGTAGGGTCGCACTTCTACATTGAGTTCGACGGCCAGGGGCTGGATGTCGTGCGGCTGGAACAGGCCTGGCGTCAGCTGATGCTGCGTCATGACATGTTGCGCGTTCGCGTAACGGAGGAGGGGCAGCAGCAGGTCGCGGAGCAGCTTCCCGCGTGGGAAATTGAGCAGCACTGGTTGAACGAAGATGCACAGGCTGAACTGGCAACCCTGCGCGAAACATTGTCACATCAGGTTTACGATCCGTGTCAGTGGCCGTTGTTCGCCATCCATGTCGCCCATTATGCGCAGCGCCAGCGTTTATTCGTCAGCCTGGACAGTATGATGCTGGATGGCCGCAGCATCATGGTGCTGTTTACTGAATGGGATCGGCTGTATCGCGATCCCCGCTCCAGCCTGCCGGAACTGTCCATCCGCTACCGCGACTATGTCTTGCAAAATCGGCCCGCTGCGGAGCGCGAGCGGCAGGCGCAGGCGTGGTGGCAGCAGCATCTCTCAACGTTGCCGGAACGTCCCGCGCTGCCGCTGGCGGTCGCGCCTGAAACCCTGCAACAGCCGCGTTTTCGTCGCTGGAGTCACGAGTTATCTCCCGGCCGCTGGCAGCAGTTAAAGGCGGTGGCGAAAAGTTACGGCATTACGCCGAGCGTGGTGCTGGCTGCGGCCTATGGCGAAGTGCTGGCTCGCTGGAGCGACCAGACCGCGCTGGCCATCAACCTGACGATGTTTGATCGTCAGCCGCGCCATCCGCAGATTAACCATGTGGTCGGTGATTTCGCCTCAATTCTGCTGCTGGGTTATCAAAGCAGCGCCGGAGGCGATTTCCTTGCCGCGGCCCGTCGCCTGCAGCAGCAGGAAGGGGCGGCCCTGGCGCAACGCGGAGTGTCCGGGATCTGGGTATTGCGCGAACTGGCCCGCCAGAAAGGTCAGACTATGGCCTCAATGCCGGTGGTGTTCACCAGCGTTATCGGGCTGGATAAAGACGCGTCGCTCGATCTTTCGGATGCCTTCCCCCAACAAATCTACGCCATCACGCAAACGCCGCAGGTGTGGCTGGACGCAAAAATCAGCGAGTCGCGCGGGCGTCTGCTGCTGGAGTGGGATGCGCTGGAGGCGTTATTCCCGGCGGGCATGATCGAGGCGATGTTCAGCAGCTACTGTCAGCTGGTGGCGCAGCTAACCCAATCCGACTGGCGCCAGCCGGTGACGCTGCCATTACCGGAGAGCCAGCAGCAGGTACGCCGGCTCACCAATCAGACCGCGTTCTCCTTCCCGGATTCACGGCCGCTGTACCTGCGCTTCTTTGCCGAGGCCCATCAACATCCGGACGCCACCGCGCTGCTCTGGGGCCGGGAAGGGCGGATGGATTACGGCACCCTGGCGCAACAGGCGCTGGCGGTTGCGGGCTATCTGCAGCAACGAGGGATACAACCCGGCGACAGAGTCGCCATTACCCATGCAAAAGGCCCCCGGCAAATTGTCGCGGTGCTGGGCGTGTTAGCTGCGGGGGGCTGCTATGTCCCTTCCGGCATCGGTTTACCGGAAGCGCGCCGCGCGGTGGTCTATCGCGATGCCGGGGTAAAGCGGGTGCTGTGCGATGAAAACAGTTTGCATCAGCTCAGCTGGCCGCAGGGCGTAGCGGTAACCAGCCTTAGTGAGGCATTACAGGCGACCCCACTGGCCGCGCCCCGTGTGCAGCCTGCAGAAGCCGCGAAGTACATTATCTTTACCTCCGGTTCAACCGGCACCCCCAAAGGGGTGGTGGTGAGTCATGGCGCGGTGGCGAACACCGTTGACGCCGTCGCGGCGCGGTTCGGCATCAGCGACAAGGATCGCTCCATCACCCTGTCGGCCCTCGATTTCGATCTCTCCGCCTACGACATTTTCACCTTCCTCGGGCGTGGCGCCTCGCTGGCGGTGGTGGATGAGGCGGAGCGCCGTGATGCCGCCGCCTGGGTGGGGTTAATTAACCACTGGCAGGTCAGCGTCATCAGCGCCGTACCCGCATTGATCGAGATGATTACCGTTGCTGCTCAAGCGCATGGACTCACTCAGGCGCTGCGTCTGGTGATGGTCGGGGGCGATCGCGTGGTGCGCCAGCTGCCGCAGGATTTATGGCAACTGTCGCCGCAGGCGCGTTTTGTCTCCCTCGGCGGGATGACCGAGGCGGCGATTCACTCGACGTGTTATGAGATCCAGCCTGACGATCCCTGGTGGGCATCGGCGCCGTACGGCGTCCCGCTGGCGAATATGCAGTGCCGGGTGGTGGACCAGCAGGGAGGTGATTGCCCGGACTGGGTCAAGGGCGAGCTGTGGGTCAGCGGGGCCGGCGTGGCGACGGGCTACCACGGTGATGAAAAGCGCAGCGCAGAGAAGTTCGTCGCGTGGCAGCAACGTCGCTGGTATCGCACCGGCGACGTCGCCAGCTATCGTCCCAACGGCGTGCTGGAGTTCTTTGGCCGGGCCGATAATCAGGTCAAGATCCGCGGCCACCGCATTGAGTTGGGCGAGGTGGAAGGCGCGCTCAGTCGTCTGCCGCAGGTGGAGAGCGCCGTGGCGGTGGTGTTAACCGGCACAACGCGGCAGCTGGCGGCGGCGCTGGTGGCCTCCCGGCCGATCGACCTGGCCGCGGTAAAACACGCCGCGCAGGCCAGCCTGCCGGATTATGAGGTGCCTGAGCACCTGATTCAAATCAGCCAGATCCCGCTCACCGCCAATGGCAAAGTCGATCGTGAAGCTATCACCCGACAGATTGCGGAGCGGCTGGAACAGGCAGCGCATGCCGGTGAGCAACAGCCCATCAGCGGCGAGGCGGAGACCCTGCTGGCGCAGCTGTGGCGTGAGCTGCTGGCGGTGCCGCACGTTGCCGCGAGCGATAACTTCTTCAGCCTTGGCGGCGACAGCCTGGTGGCAACCCGCCTGATGAGCCGACTACAACAGGCGGGTTTCCGTGGGGCGCTCTCGTCCCTGTTTAGCACCCCTGAGCTACGCCCGTTTGCTGCCAGCCTGAAACGTGAAGCAACGGCGCAGCAGCCGGTGCTAACGCATGACGCGACCTGCCGCTACCAACCCTTCCCGCTGACCGATGTGCAGCAGGCGTACTGGCTGGGCCGCCAGGAAGCGTTCACGCTCGGTGATATCGCGGCGCAGTGCTACAACGAATATGAACTGCCGGGTATGGACATCGCGCGCATGGAGCAGGCATGGCATCAGCTGGTGCTGCGTCATGACATGCTACGTTGTCGCATCACCGCTGACGGCCAGCAGCAGATTATGCAGGAGGTGCCTTTCTACCACTTCCGCCAGCATCACCTGGGCGCCGTTTCTTTGGATGAACTGCGTCAACAGATGGCGCGACAGAAACTGGCCCCCGACAGCGGGCGTCTCTACGACGTCCAGGTCATCCATTACGGCGATCGCCAGCTGCGGCTGGCCGTGCTGCTCGACAACCTGATTGTCGATGGCCTCAGCATGCTGACGCTGTTCACCGAACTGTTCCACTACTACCAGCATCCTGAGCAGCCTTTGCCGCCGCTCGGCGTGGAGTTCCGCGATTACCAATGCCTGCGCCAGCGGCAGGGGACGTCCTCTGAATCCCTCCAGTACTGGCAGCAGCGGCTGGCTTCGTTGCCTGCCGCGCCTGCATTACCGACGCAGGTTGAACCGGAGACGCTGACTCAGCCTGTATTCCGCCGCCTGCAGGCCCGGCTGGCAACGCCGCAGTGGCAAAAGATCCTGCAACGGGCGCGCCAGGCGCAAATTACCCCCTCCGTGCTGCTGTTGACCTGCTTCTCCGAGGTGTTGAGCCGCTGGAGCGGGCAGCGCTCGCTGGTGGTTAATATGACGCTGTTTGACCGCAAGCCGCTCCATCCTGATATCAACCGGGTCATCGGCGACTTTACCTCGCTGATACTGGCGGAATACCACGCCCGGGCGGATGAGAGCTGGCTTAGTCATGCCCAGCGGATGCAGGCGCAAATCTGGCGCGATTTGGATCATCAGGAGGTCTCCGCTGTCAGCGTGATGCGGCAGCTGGCGCAGCATCATGGCGGTGAAACGCGAGGGGTGCCGGTGGTGTTCACCAGCATGCTCGGCGTGGCCGATGCGCTGGCGAAAGCCGCGCCCTGGCCCGATTTTACGCTGTCTCAGACGCCGCAGGTGTGGCTGGATCATCAGGTGATTGACCTCGAAGATGGCCTGCTGCTGAGCTGGGATTATCTGGAGGATCTGTTCCCGCCGCAGATGGTGGAGCAGATGTTTGCCAGCTATTGCGCGGCCCTGCAGCGGCTGGCCGACGACGACTGGCAGCTGCCGCCGCCGCGCCAGCTGCCGCTCGCTCAGCGGAGCGTTCGCGAGCGGATCAATGCCACCGAAGCACCGCAGCAGGGCCCGGCGCTGCTGCATCAGGGCTTCTTTGAGCAGGCGCGTCGTCACCCGCAGCGGATAGCGCTGTGGGACGGGCAGAGCGGCGGCATCAGCTACGGCGAGCTGCGGGAAAGAGCGCTTGCGGTGGCGGCGGGTCTTCAGCAGCAGGGAGTTAACGAAGGCGACTGCGTGGCGATAGGTCTGCCGCGCGGCGTCGATCAGATAGCGGCGGTGCTGGGCGTACTGGCGGCGGGCGCCGCGTATCTGCCCGTCAATGGCAAACATCCGCCCGCCAGGCAGGCATTGTTATGCCGTAAAGCACAGGCGAAGCGGGCGATTGGCTGCGTGGACGGCGCCATATCTCTTCCTCTGCAGCAGCTACTCAACTGCGCGCCGCTGCCTGAGCCGGTGCTGCCCGATGTGGCCAGCCTGGCTTACATCATCTTTACCTCCGGATCGACCGGTGAACCCAAAGGCGTGGAAGTTGAACACCGCAGCGCCAGTAACACCGTCGACGACATTTGCCAGCGTTATGCCATCCGCAGTCAGGATGTGTTTTTGGCAGTGGCCGCGCTCGATTTTGACCTGTCGGTTTTCGATATCTTCGGCGCATTGAGCCTGGGCGCGCAGCTGGTGCTCAGCGCGGAAGAAGAGCATCGCGATGCCGAGGGGTGGCTGGCGCTAATGCAGCAGCACCGGGTCAGCGTCTGGAACAGCGTCCCCACGCTGATGGAGATGACGATCGAAATCGCGCAGCTGCGCGGCGGTGAATTACCGGCGCTGCGTCTGGCATTGCTGTCAGGCGATTGGGTCAGTCCGGACATTGCCGCCCGGCTGGAACCTGTTGCGCCGCAGTGCCGGACCATTGCGCTGGGCGGGGCGACGGAAGCCGCCATCTGGTCCAACGCCTGGGCGGTTCCGGTCCGGCCGCCGCGCGACTGGACATCGGTCCCTTACGGTTTACCGCTGCGCAATCAGCAGTTCAGGGTGGTGGATGAACTGGGCTGCGATCTGCCGGACTGGGTGGCAGGTGAGCTGTGGATTGGCGGGATGGGGGTGGCGCGCGGGTACTGTGGCGATCGGAATCTGACCCAGGCCAGTTTTAGCGGCGACTACCCGCAGCGCTGGTATCGCACGGGCGACATGGGACGTTACCGCCCCGACGGCGTCCTCGAATTCCTCGGGCGACGCGATGGTCAGGTGAAGTTACGCGGCCACCGTATTGAACTGGGCGAAATTGAACAGCAGCTGCAGCGTTGTCCGGGGGTACGCCGCGCGGTGGTGTTACTCAAGGGGAACGGCGTCAGCGCCAGCCTGCACGCCTTCTATGAGGGCGGGACAGCGATCGACGAGGTGCAGCGCGGGCTGCGTAGCGTGTTGCCTGGCTGGGCGATCCCTGCGGCCATCACTTCTCTCAGCAGCTGGCCGCTCACCGCTAACGGCAAAATCGACCGTAAGGCGCTGGCGCAGCTCACCGCTCAGGCTGCGGAAACCGCGCTGTCCCTGGACGACCCTCACCAGCAGGCGCTGGCGGACATCTGGCAGCAGGTGCTGGGCGCGCAGCCGGGCCATGCCAGCGAAAGCTTCTTCAGCGCTGGCGGTAATTCGCTACTGGGCACCCGCCTGGTCGCGCAAATCTGCAAACACTTCGGTATCCGTCTGACACTACGAGACTTTTTTGCTGACGCTACCCTCTCGGGCCTTTGCGCATCCGTCGAAAGGCATTTGACTGACAAAAACAGTATGGAAGAAGGTTTATTGTGAAAATTTCTGACGTTATCGTACGACTGGAAACTCAGGGCATTGAACTGTGGCAGGAGGAGAACAATCTGCGCTTTCGCGCGCCTGCGGGAGTGATGACCGAAGCCATTATGCAGGAATTGCGCGACTATAAACCGGCCATCCTCGACTGGCTCAGGCAGCAGGAGAGCGGGGCAGTGCTGCAAGCCGATCCCGATGCGCGTTTTACGCCTTTCCCCTTAACGGAGGCGCAGCAGGCCTATTTTGTCGGGCGCCATAGCGCGTTCGCGTTCGGCGGCGTCGCCTGTCGGGGATATCTGGAGATTTGTTTTGATCGGCCCGTCACGCCTGCGCAGCTCAGCCGGGCGCTTAATCAGCTGATTGCTCGCCACGACATGTTGCGGGTGGTGATTGAGGAAGAGGGATTCCAGCGCGTTCTGCCGCAGGTGCCGCTATTCCAGCCGCAACAACACGAATGGCCAGACCTGCCAACCACAGAAATCGGGGCGCGTATCGCTGAGTTGCGCGAAGCGATGCTGGCTGCCCCGGCGGATTACCAGCGCTGGCCGCTTTTTGCTGCGACCACTATCTTCGCGGCAGGACAAACCCGCCTGCTGTTGTCGATTGAGCTGATCCTGGTGGATTCCGCCAGCCTTTATCTGCTGGTGGATGAACTGGATCAACTGCTGTTTGCGCCAGGGACGCTGCTGCCCGCGCCCTCGTTGGGTTTCCGTGACTACGTGATTGCCCGGCGCGCAGCGCGCCAGGGCGCGCGCTACCGTAAGGCGCAGCAATACTGGCGGGAGCGCATCCCTGAGCTCCCCAATGCTCCGGCCTTGCCAGCTAGCGCCGCCGCTGAGAAAGCCACATTTGTCCGTCGCCATCTGCGCTTGTCCCATCAACAGCGTCAGCGGCTGAACCAGCTGGCCGCGAAGGCACAGGTAACGCTGAACGCGCTGCTGCTGGGGGCGTTCTCACAGGTGATGGGGTTCTACAGCGACAGTCGCCACTTCACGCTTAACCTGCCCATTTTCCGCCGTGAGGGGCAGCATCGTGACCTTGAACGGGTGGTCGGGGATTTCACCTCTGTCACGCTGCTGGAGGTCGATCTGCGTGGGGATGAGGTGTTTGCCAGGCAGCTGCTGACCCTCAATCAGCGCCTGTTTGCCGATCTCGACCATAGCGCGTTCTCAGGCCTTGAAGCGTTGAGTGAACTGTCACGCCATCACGGTGAGGCGGTGCTGATGCCCGTGGTGTTTACCAGCACGCTCGGCCAGGGGGAACGGCAGGAGGCCCCGGCGCGCTATCGTATCGCGCAGGGTTTAACCCAAACCCCGCAGGTGTTGATTGACTGCCAGGTCACCGCCCAGCCCGATGGCATGATGCTGGCGTGGGACTCGCGCGAGGGGCTATTCCCCGAGCAGTTTATTGAACACGCGTTTAATGCCTTCAGCGGTTTAATCCAGCGGCTGCTGGAGGACGGCGAGTCTTGCCTTAACCAGCGTCAGCTGCTGACGCTGCCTGCGGCACAAGCCGCCGTTCGCCAACGGACTAACGCGGATAGCCAGCCAGATTTCGCCCGGCTGCTACAGCAGGGGTTCCTGGATAAGGCGGAACGGCAGCCGGATGCCATTGCGCTGTGGGACGATGAAGGGAGCCTGACTTACGGCGAACTGGCCGCCCGGGCTTACGGACTGGCGGCGGATTTGCAGCGGGCGGGGCACTGTCCAGGCGAAGCCGTCGCGGTGATGTGCGGGAAAGGGCGCGCCCATGCGCTCGCCCCTCTTGCCATCCTGCTGAATGGCGGGTGCTATGTACCGGTTGATGCGCAACAGCCTGCCCGCCGCCGGGAGGCGATTTTGCGTAACGCCGGGGTGCGCCGGGCAATCTGTGACGATCCGGAACAATTACCTGAGGACGTAGATCCGATCGCCTGGCGTACGGAGACGTCCGCTGGTGATTTCCAGCCGCTCAGAATCGGTCTCCATCAGCCTGCCTATATTATCTATACCTCCGGGTCGACCGGTGAACCGAAAGGCGTGGTCATCAACCATCATGCCGCCTGGAATACGATTGCCGATATCAACCGTCGCTTTGCGGTGAGCGCCCGGGATCGGGTCCTGGCGGTCGCTAACCTGAGTTTCGATCTGTCAGTGTACGATCTGTTTGGCGTGCTGGCGGCGGGAGGCGCTCTGGTCTATCCGCAGGAAGCGAGAAAAGCGGATCCTTCACACTGGGCTGAATGCATCACTCAATATGGCGTCACGCTATGGAACAGCGTGCCGGCCCAGCTGCAGATGCTGGCCGATACGCAACAGCCCCTGCCGACGCTACGCCTGGCGCTGGTATCGGGAGACTGGGTTCCACTCAATCTGCTGGAACAACTGCGGGCCATCTCAGCCGATGGTCAACTGATAGCGCTGGGAGGCGCGACTGAAGCGGCAATCTGGTCGGTATTCCATCCGGTCACGCACGTCGCGCCGTCCTGGCAGAGCATTCCGTATGGTAAGCCGTTGGCCAATCAGCAACTGCATATTGTTGATGAGAGCCTGCACGACCGCCCTGACTGGGTCAGCGGCGAGATCGCCATCAGCGGTGACGGGCTGGCGGATTGTTACTGGATGGACAGAGAGAAGACCGCCGCGCGTTTTGTGACCCGCGATGACGGGCGGCGCCTGTACCTGACCGGAGATCGGGGGCGGTACTGGCCGGATGGCAACATCGAGTTTCTGGGGCGGGTCGATAACCAGGTCAAAATCCGCGGACACCGCGTTGAGCTGGGTGAAATCGCCGCGGCGATGCGCCAACACCCGGCTGTCGCCGATGCTGCCGTATGCCTGACGGAAGGTCATGGCACCGCCAGTAATCTGCTGGGATTCGCGGAACTGGCGGCGGGCGAGCAGCCCGGCAGTCGGCCGGCGATGGAAAGCGCCCGGCAGCGTGCGCGACATATTGAACAGCAGATTGATGGTGAAGCTTTCGAGGCGTTAATGGCGGGAGCGGATCGCGTGGCGATTCTCGCGATGTCCGATCGCCTGCGTCAGGATGGCCTGTTCGCCACGATCGCTTCCCGTCACTCGCTGGAAGAGATCTATCATGCGACCGGGGTGGCGGAGGTTCATCAGCGACTGCTGCGCCGCTGGCTGGCCGGATTGGTCAGCGCCGGTGCGCTCACCCAGGACGCGCAGGGACGCTACGCAGACCTGATCCCCTGCGATGCGGCCACGTTGCAGCAGTGCTGGCACGAGGTGGAACAGCTTGAGCAGCGTGCCGGTTATGGCAGCCAGACGTTGCACTATATCCGCGTTTGCAGCGATTGCCTGAGCGGGCTGCTGCGTGGCGAAACCGATGTCCGCGGTATTCTGTTCCCGGAAGGCGAGCTGTCGACCGCCCACGCGGCCTACCGGGATAACCTGGTCAGTCAGAGCATGAACGCGATCGTGATTGCGGCGATCTCGGCGCTGGCGGCTTCCAGCGCCCGCCCGTTACGGGTGCTGGAAGTGGGGGCCGGCGTGGCGGGGACCGCCAGCGATTTGGTGCCTGCTCTGGCGCCCTGGCAGCCTGAATACTGGTTTACCGATCTGTCAGAGTTCTTCCTCGTTGAAGCGCGTAAGCTTTTCGCCCCTTATCCGTGGATGCACTACGGCATTTTTGACATGAACGAAGATGCCGGGCGGCAGGGGATGGCGGCGAATAGCTTTGATGTGATCCTGTGCGCCAACGTGCTGCATAACGCCCGCAACGCCGGTGACGTGCTGGCGCAATTCTCCTCATTGCTGGCGCCCGGCGGTACGCTGGTGTTTATCGAACCTTTCCGTCGTCATAACTACCCGCTGCTGGTTTCGATGGAGTTCTTCCCGGAGCTGACGGGCTTTACGGACCTGCGCGCCAACACCGATCAAACGTTCTTCACCCGCGAGCAGTGGCTTGACCTGCTGGCGCAGGCGGGGGCGACGATATCCGATTGCGCCCCGCCGGCGGAAAGCGCGCTGTCCAGCTCCGGGCAGGGGGTATTTATCGCCCGGTTCAAAACGGACCGCGCCAGCCTCCGCCGCGATGAGCTGCGGGATTTTCTGCGCGATCGGCTGCCGGGCTATATGGTGCCTGCGCATCTACATCTGCTGGATCGTCTGCCGCGTACGGCTAACGGTAAAACCGATCGTCAGCGGCTGCTGAGCGCCGCGCCGCAGCAGCTGACCAGGGCGGAGCAGGCAGGCAGCGGTAACGCCCCGCGCGATGCGCTGGAACAGCAGATTGCCGCCGTCTGGGCGGAAGTATTGGGAGTGGCGGACGTGCAGCGCGATGCTGACTTCTATGCGCTGGGCGGCGATTCCCTGCTGTTATCACGCATGATCGGACGTCTGCGCGCCCGGGTCGCGGCGGCGGCTCATTTCGAATGGGAAACCCTGCTGCGCCATCTGCTGCGGGAATCCACGGTGATGGCGCTGGCGGATTTGCTACGCAGCAGCGCGACGCAGAGTGAGCAGCAACAGCAGGCTCGCGCCGTGCTGGTTCCACTGTGGGGCCCGCAGGATTATCACCGCCACTGCTGCGTGCTGCTTCACGCCGGTACGGGCAATCTCCAGCCGTATCAGCATCTGCTGGCGAGCCTGGACAAGTCGCTATTTGCCCGCGGCGTAGGTCTCGAACTGCCCAGCCAGCAGGCGTTTATGGCGCTGGCGCCGCATGAGGCGTTGGTTACGCTGGCCGGCCACTATGCCGATGCGTTGTCAGCGCAGGGGGAAAGCTTCACTTTGCTGGGATATTGCCTCGGTGGCTTGCTGGCCGCGGAAATCGCCCGTCAGCTCAGCGAGCGCGGCAAAAACGTGCGCGAGCTGGTGGTCATCAGCGCGTATCAGCCGCCGCAGGTGGATGACGCGCGGCTGGTGGATTACGTGTTTGCCCGCGCGATCGGGGCCGACCTGGAGAAACTGGGGCTGCCGCAGGAGCCGGCGCTGGCCGCCGCCGTGAGCGCTATCCTGCAACGGACCCCGCAGCGTATCGCCGAAGACGCATTTGATTGCCTCGACGACCATTCGCAGGTCGCGCAGGCGCTGACGCGCTGGTTCCAGCAGCCGCAGGCCGTTCGCCTGCAAGCATTGCAGACGGCCGGCATGGCCCAGGGAGCCTACCATCAGGAAGATGAAGCCAGCGCGTTGTTTGCGAGTCGTTACGCCCTGTTCGGACACAGCATGGCGTCAGTGGGGCAATATCGCCCCGATCCCTGGTTTGGTAAAACCATCCTGGTGCGTAACAGCGAAAGCGATCCTCTCTTGCCCGGTACGCCCGGCGACGTCCACGACTACTGGCGCCGGCTGTGCCTGGGTGAACTCATTGTTGAAGATACGCCCGGCGACCATTTTAGCTGCCTGGCTCGTCAGCATGCGCCCGCCCTGGCTGCGCTGATCGCGCGCCACACCGCGCCGGGAGAAGCCTGATGAACGACAACATCATCGCGGTACTCGGCGCCACCGGCGGCGCAGGGCGCTATGTCAGCCGCTGGCTGGCTCAGGCCGGATTTGCATTGCGGCTCGGCGGTCGCCGTCGCGATCCCTTACGGCAGCTGGCGACACGGCTGGATGCGGAAGCTCAGCTGGTGGATCTATGGCAGGAGGCGGCGCTTCGCGAGTTTTGCCGGGGTTGCGTCGCGGTGGTGAACTGCGCCGGTCCCTCCTATCAGGTGCTCGATCGGGTGGCGCGTGCTGCCGCCTCGGCGCATGCGCATTATGTGGATGTCTCAGGCGATGGCCCGGCGTGGCATCTGTTACAGCGGCAACCTGCCGGCGATAAGCGCTGGACTGCGGTGCTCTCCGCCGGGATGTTGCCCGGGCTGGCGAATCTGGTCCCGGGCTGGATGAGCCAGCGTGCTGGCGGCGATCTGACGGTCTACAGCGGCGGTATTGAGCGGGTGAGCGGCGCGGCTGCCGCCGATCTGGTGCTGTCGTTAAATGAACAATGCAATGCGTTGCAGGGCAGCGATTACTGGTACGGAGAGGCCGGTGCCGGCTGGCGGCTCGGCCGTCGCGCACGCCACGTTCTGTCAACGCAGCAGACGGATACGCTGGCGCATTTCACCGGCCACGTTACGTTACTGCCCTGGCTGAGCGCCGACGCCGAGCGGCTGGCGCTGCGCCATCATCTCTCCGCTCTGAGCTGGTACAACGTTTTCAGCGGTCAATGCCTGCGGGAAACCCTGACCGGGCTGCGCGGCAAGGTGGATGGCACATCGCAGAGTCTCGCGCTTGCCCGTGCAGCGGTGGAGAAGGCCAGTGAAATTGATCTGGCGGGCTACGCCCCTTATTACCAGATGGTGTTTGACTGGCAGCAGGAGGGGGAGCGGCGTCGGCGCGTCGTGGTGCGCACGGACAGCAGCCTGGCGCTCACCGCCGCCACCGCCGTCAGTACCGTTCTGAGCCTGATGCGCGGCGAGATTGCGCCGGGCGTGCATTTTGCCGATGGTGTACTGCACCCGGCGACCGTGCTGGCTGATATCACGCGGCTGCATGCGGGCACCCACATCAGCCAGTATCTGCCGGATATGCAGCCAGAGCAGGGGGTGATATGACTCCAGCTTCGACACCCCGCCGCCGCGCGATTGTCTGTGGTACCAGCTTTGGCCGCTTTTATCTGCGCGCGCTGGCCAACAATCCGACGATTGAACTGGTCGGGATTCTTTCCAGCGGCTCTGCCGCGTCCGCGGGCTACGCGCGTGAGCTGAATATCGCTCACTACACCTCGGCGGCAAGTCTGCCGGCCGATATAGACCTTGCCTGCGTGGTGGTGAGGGCGGCCGTCTCCGGCGGCAAGGGCGCGGAAATCGCCGGCCAGCTGTTAACGCGGGGCATTCATGTATTGCAGGAGCATCCGCTTCATCCTGACGAGCTGGCCGATTGCCTGCGCACGGCGCACCAGCATCGCGTCCGTTTTGGCATCAATGCCTTCTACCCCTTTGTTGCCCCCATCCGTCGCTTTCTTGAGGCGGCCGAGATTCTGCGTCAGCGCCAGCCGGTGCAATACATTGAAGGCGTGTGCGGCGCGCAGGTTCTCTACCCGCTGCTGGATGTGATTGCGCGCGCGCTGGGAAAACTGCGCCCGGCGCAGCTGGAGCTGATGCAGCCCCGCCAGGTGGGACCTTATACCTGCCTGCACGGCAGTATCGGCGGCGTACCGCTGACGCTGCGTGTTCAGAACCAAATCCATCCGGCAGACGCCGACAACCACGCGCTGTTGCTGCACCGCCTGACCATCACCGCCGAAAGCGGCGTACTGGCACTCGCGGATACCCACGGCCCGGCGATCTGGAGCCCCAGATTACATACCCACCGTGATGAAACCCATCGCCTGGTGCTGGAGGGCGAGGGGACAGAACGTTTATCGGCAGCCAGCAGCACCCTTTTGCCTGGCAGCGAAGCCGTCAGCTTCAGCGAGATTTTCGAACAGCTGTGGCCGCAGGCCATTAATGGCGCGGTGGCGGATTTTCAGCGCTCCATCGACGCCCCTGCGCTGGCGCAGCAGCAGGTGCAATGGGCGCTGGGCGTGACCGGATTCTGGCATCGGGTGTCATCGGTGCTGGGGCCGCCAGAACTGATTTATCCCGACACGCCGGCCATCCTGCCGCTTATTGATCGGTTAACTGAGGAGACCCCGCGATGAGTCAGCATTTTTTACGCTTTTACCAGCCCGCACCCGCTGCGCCGCTGTTGCTGGTTTGCTTACCCCATGCCGGCGGGGCGGCCAGTACGTTTCGCCCGTGGCCTTACTTGTTCGATGCGTCTGAGGCGGAGCTGGCAGTGGTGCAGTATCCGGGACGCGAGGACCGCTTCGCTGAGCCCTTCATCGACAATATGCCCGAGCTGCTGACCGCCTTGCAGGAGGAGCTGTTGCCGCATCTGGCGGGACGCCGTTTTGCCCTGCTCGGACACAGTATGGGCGGTGCCATCGCCCATGAGCTGGCGCAGTCGCTGGCCGCCCACGGCCGGCATCCAGAACTGCTGATCGTCTCAGGCCGCCAGCCGCCGGATTTTCATCCGCTGGATAGCGGCATTCATCTGGGTAGCGATCGGCAAATTATCGAGGAACTGCTGCGCCTCAGCGACGATAACCAGACGCTGCGCGAACAACCAGAGCTGGCGGAGCTGCTGCTGCCGGCGATCCGCAATGATTACCGACTGATTGAGAATTACCGCCCGCAGCCTGCGCGTTTGCTCACCTGCCCGATAGTGGTGTTGAGCGGCGAAGGCGACGGTGAACTGCCTCTGTCGCAAGCCGAGGCCTGGGCGGCATACACCTCAGCTGAAAGTATTGTGCATCGTTTTCCTGGCGATCACTTTTTCATTGCCAGCCAGCGTGCCGCCGTGGTGGCTTGCGTGCGGCAGGCATTACGGCAGTTCTCACCCTTGTTCAGTGAAGGATAATCTATGGAAGACTTCTACTCGCCGGTCGCTGAGTTTTACGATCTGGTTGGTCGCGCGCACTCCGCGGGTGAAACCGCGCTGCGTGAGCGGCTGTCGGCATTCACCGATATTCACGACCCGGTGCTGGATATCGGCGCTGGCACCGGACGAACGGTGCAGGCGATAGCCGAAACCGTGCCGCTGGTGGATATTCTGGCGGTGGAGCCAGCCCCGGCCATGCGCGCGGTGCTGACCCATTGCGTGGCGCAAAGGCCGGAGCTGCGGCGGCGCGTCACGATTATCCCGGACACGGTGGACAAGCTGCAGCTACCCGAGCGGCTGGGCGCGGTCGTGGCCTTCGGGGTGCTGGGACACCTGACGACGGAGGCGCGTCAGGCGCTGTGGTCAATATTGCTGCCGCGGCTCGCACCCGGCGCGCCGGTGTTCGTGGAGCTGCTGCCGGTCGAAAAACCGATGGTATTGCCGACGATGACGTTGGCCAGTGAAACGATCGGCCAGCGTCACTATCACGCGACCCTCGAGGGTGAGCCTGGACCCAACGACACCATGCTGCTGACTTCATGCTGGACGGTTAGCGGCGGACCCTGCGCCACGCAGGTGATCCGTAACCGGAGCGTCTGGCATACCTTTGGCCTGGACGATCTCGCCCGCGAAACCGGGCTGCATGCTGAACGTCTGACTGCGCAGGCGGGGGTGCTGTATGTCTGAACCGATTGCCTCCCCCGATCGTCGTATCCTGCCGGAGGAGATGCGCTGGCCGGTGGCGTTGGCCGAGCGCTATACGCAACGCGGCTACTGGCAGCCGGAAACGCTCGGTCAGTTGATTCTGCAATGGCGGCAGTATGGTGACCGAACCGCCCTGATCGAACCGGGCCGCAGCTGGAGTTATCACCAGTTAATCAACCAGGCATGTCGTTTCGCCGGTGAACTCAGGCGGCGAGGGATGCAAAGCGGGGAAACGGTCGTTATTCAGTTGCCCAACGGGGCCGATTTCGTGGTGGCCTTGTTCGCGGCGATCCTCAACGGGGCGGTGCCCGTGCTGATGTTGCCGGCTCACCGCCAGCGTGAAATCCTGCGCGTGGTGGAGCTGGCGCAGGCGCGCTGGTTCCTGAGTGACGCCGAACAGGCGGGAATTGAGGCGCAGAGCCTGCGCGCTAAGGCACCCGACTGTCATAGCCTGCTCTCAACGGCGGAGCAGCGTTTTGCCGCCAGCCAGGCTCCGGCGATAGAGGAATTGCCTCCCGGCGATGCGCCCCAGCATATTGCTTTGCTGCTGCTTTCCGGCGGTACAACCGGCTTACCCAAGCTGATCCCCCGCACCCATGCCGATTATCACTACAACTTCCGCGCCAGCGCCGCGCTTTGCCACGTCCAGCCGGATGACCGTTACCTGGCCGTGCTTTCAATGGCGCATAACTTTCCCCTCGCCTGTCCGGGCATCCTCGGGATCTTTTCCCGCGGAGGCTGCGTGGTGGTCCCGGCCACCGTCGCCGCTGAGGACGCGTTTGACGCGATTCATCAGCACCGCGTGACGCTCACGGCGCTGGTCCCTTCGCTGGCAACGTTATGGCTGGAAGCGGCGGAGTGGGAACAACCCGACCTTAGCTCGCTGAGGCTGGTTCAGGTGGGGGGCGCGAGGCTGGGAGCCGATGCCGCCCGCCAGCTGCTGGCCCGGTGGGGATGCCAGCTGCAGCAGGTGTTTGGCATGGCGGAAGGGCTGCTGAACTACACGCGACTGGATGACTCACCTGAGCTGATTACCACCACGCAGGGCCGACCGCTATGCGACGATGATGAGATCCGGGTGGTTGACGAGCAGGGCCTGCCGGTGATTAGCGGACAGGCCGGGGAATTGCTGGTTCGCGGGCCTTACACCATCCGCGGCTACTATCGCGCGCCTGAACACAATCGTCGGGCGTTTGCCGCCGGGGGGTTCTACCGCAGCGGCGACCGGGTACGGCAGTTGCCAGGCGGCGAGCTGCTGGTGGAGGGGCGAACCCGCGACACGATCAACCGCCACGGGGAGTCGGTCGCCGCCGATGAAATCGAGGAGTGCCTGCGGGCGCATCCGCTGGTACGCGACGTGACGGTGCTGGCGGATGCGGTCGGAGAGCAGCAGGAAGCGATCCATGCGGTCGTCATCGCCCATTCCCCTCTCACGCTGGCCGAGATGCGGGCGTTTCTTGAACAGCAGCAGGTCGCGCCATTTAAATGGCCGGATCGGCTGACGCTGGTTGATGCTTTCCCGCTGACGCCGATTGGCAAAATCAATAAACAAGCGCTGGCAGCCCGGCTGGCGGTTTAACTTTCAGGAGTCAACATGACGGATACACGCACCGAACTTCGACTCAACCTGCCTGCAGATCGGACGCTGGCCGCGATTGTCAGCCTTATCCGGCAGAATCCGACGGAGGATTACTATGTCTATGAACGGCCACCATGCTGGTATGTGGGCCTGGGTAAACGGGCGAGTTTAACCCTTTCACCCGATGGCTCGCAGGCCATAACCGAGAGCGAAGAGGGCTGTCAGACAGCGCCCGTCACCTCATCGCTGGCGGATTACGCCCGTCAGTTCCGTGCGCAACATGCCAGCGCAGGGCAACGCGTCTTCGGTATGGCCGGATTTAATTACGCGGCCTACATTCGTGGGATCGCGTTTCCGGCCGGCGAGTGGCCACTGCTGTCTCTCCTGGTGCCGCGTGATGAACTGGTTTTTGACGCGGGGGAAGTGACGATCCTGGCGCAGAGTGCTGACCAATGCCAGCGCCTCGCCCGGCAATTACAGGACATCTTACCGGCACCGGCTGGCGGCGCGCTGCTGGCCGATCTGACCGCGCAGGGCAAAGATTATCAGCACCAGGTGACACGCGCGCTTGAAGAGATCGCCGCCGGCGAATACACCAAGGTGATTGTGTCGCGCGCTCTGGCGCTTGCCGAGCGCATCGACATGCCCGCTACCCTCTGGCGCGGGAGAATGTCCAATACCCCGGCACGCAGTTTCCTGCTGCAGCAGGGGGCGTTTGCCGCGACCGGTTTTAGCCCGGAGATGGTGGTGACGGTGGAGCAGGATATCGTCACCAGCGAACCTCTGGCTGGCACCCGCGCGCTATCCGGTTCGGCGGGTGAAGATGCTTACAATCGGGCTGAGCTGCAAAGCGATAGCAAAGAGATTGTGGAACACGTTATCTCGGTCAAAGCGGCGATTGGGGAGCTGGAAACGCTGTGCGTGCGTGACTCCGTGGCGGTCACCGACCTGATGTCGGTACGCGAAAGGGGGAGTGTGCAACATCTGGGATCTCAGGTGTGCGGCAAACTGGCGTCGGGGCGCGATGCCTGGGACGCTTTTGATGTGCTGTTCCCGGCGATCACCGCATCCGGTATTCCTAAGCTCCCGGCACTGGCTGCCATCCTTCGCCTGGAAGCGATGCCGCGTGAGCTTTACTCCGGCGCGATACTGATGCTGGAAGGCGATCGCTCGTTCGAGGCGGCACTGGTTCTGCGTAGCGCATTTCAGGATGCGCAGAGAAGCTGGATCCAGGCCGGGGCCGGGGTGATTGCTCAGTCGAACGCATTACGTGAGCTGACGGAGACCTGCGAAAAACTTTCCAGCGTGGCGCCTTACCTGGTGGTTTCGCAGGCGAAATGATGGATGACGCCTGACTCAACTGGCACGAGATCTATTGGTATTTTCTGGTTAATTAACCTGTTGCGGATGCGCCCTCTTCGGCTGAGGAGGGCGCGGCTATCATAGCGTCTGACCGGTTTGTTTGTTGTATGGGGAGAGTGTCAGGAAAGCGTCATCAATTGATAATGATTATTATTTACATATTTATAAACCCCAGTATGATGATTCCCTGAGTTTCGTTTCGGGAACTAAGCACCTGGCGAGTTCGCCAGCCGGGTACTTACAAAAGAGGGTTTTTTATGCAATCCACTCACCAGTTACATTCTCTGCAGCAGTTAACCGATATGGCGCACAAATGGGGCTACGACTACGAGCTGGCAAATACCAACTGCTCGGTTCGTCAGTCTGGCGAGTTTGAAGGGACAATCAAAACGGTCACGCTGCCCTACGGCGTCAACCTCTGTCTCAATGAGCTGACCGCCAACGGTGACGACCATCGCAGCGGCACGCTTCACCATTGTTTGACTATTTTACTGACGCTCGGCGGCGATGAACCCAACTATCATCTTGATGACGGCAGTCCGTTGCCGGCGGAAAGGGGCATGGCGAAGGTGATTGCCACCAAAGATCGTATGCGCCTGTGGTGCCGCAATCCACGTGGACATCATTGCCGCAGCCTGGTGATTCAGGCGGCGCCGGATCGTATCAGCGATAAAGAGCTGGCGGATCAGGTCGAACGTATTTTGCAACGTAACCATGTCTTCAGCTTAATCATCCCGCAGTACACCATCGATCGGGCCAATGAGCTGTTTGGCTTTTGCGATAACTGCGTGATTGGTCGGCTACAGACCCATAGCTGCGTACTGGATCTGATGGCCCAGGTGCTGCGCGCGGCGAATCCGGATTTACCTCAGGTGGGGGTGATGGCGCCGCATCGCGATGTGACGCGGATGCTGAAAGTGCGGGATAAGCTGGTCACGGAACTGGACTGCAACCATTGCCTGTGTGACCTGGCGCGTGATGTTGGCATCAGCGTCAGCGCCCTGAAAAGTAAGTTCCAGGCGGTCATGGGGCAGTCGGTTTTCGCCTTCCTGCGCGACCAGCGCCTGACCCGTGCCCGCCAGGGATTAGAGTCAGAAGGGTGGACGGTAAAGCAGGCCGCCTACTATGTTGGTTATCAGCATCCCAGTAACTTTTCAACGGCCTATCGGCGCAAATTTGGTATGCCCCCGCGCGACTCTCTCAGCCTCTGACTGGCTGAAAACATAACTCATTTGGCTTTGCTCATAGCTGAGTTAACTAGGGTGTCGTATGACCACCCCCATATAATTGTGACAGATATAAAACGATTTTTTTGTTTCTGTTTCAGCACCATGGGGATGGTCATGCGCACCAGTTCACACCAGCTTCGCTTAAAACAAAATCTACCTGCCACCATTAAACCGCTCTGCCTGCTGTGCGGTCTGGCGATTTCAGCCCCGGCTTTTACCGCGGAACAAACCACCGATAGCAAAAAAGAAGAAACCCTGGTGGTGACAGCCCGTAAGGTGAAAGAGGATCCGTTGAAAGTCCCGGTCAGCATGACCTTGTTCGATCGCCAGACGCTGGGCGATCGCCGCATTGATGATGTGGAGCACTTAATCCGTGACGTGCCAAACATCAGCTTCAGCTCGCTGGGGGATATGCGCTCAACCTATATGTCGATCCGTGGGGTCGGGCCGATGGCCCAGCCGCTCGGCTTTGATGATACGTCGGTCGTGACCTATATCGATGGCGTGCCGCAACCGGCCTTCGGTTCGGATCTGCGTTTCCTGGATGTTGAACGGATTGAAGTCTTGCGCGGCCCGCAGGGCACGGTGTTTGGACGCAATGCGCAGGCGGGGGCGATTAACATCACCACGCGCCAGCCTGGCGATACCTTTGAAGGCACATTGCGTGCGGAAGCGGGCCTGAACAGCGAATCCGAGAACGTGGGCCAGCTGACGGTTTCCGGGCCACTGATTGAGGACCGCCTGGGCGGGCGCTTCTCCGCCGCCTATTCCAACCTGGGCGCCGATGTGGATAACAATGCGCCGGGTGGCAAGCTGGGCAAGGTGGAAACCGGGGTGTTCCGTGGTTCGCTGGTCTTCACCCCCGACGACCGTACCCGCTTCGTGCTGACCGGCAACTACGAGCGGGACAACAACACGCCGTCAAACTTCATTCTCAAAAATGGCCCGAACTTCCCCACGGTAGAGCTGACTCCTAAAGGCTGGGTCGATCGCGAGATTTCCGGTCTGTCATTAACCGCCAGCCGTCAGCTTGATCGGATGCAGTTCACCTCCGTATCCGCGGTGAACCATTACGATTTTAAAAACCTGACCAATAACTCCGAGGCGCTGACGTATAGCAAAGTGTTCGGTATGCCGACGTCGGCGTTTATTCCAGCCACCGACTGGAGTACTTATGACGAAAGCCAGAACAGCCTGTACCAGGAGCTGCGCCTGAGTAGCCTCGATGACGCGGATATTGTCTGGGTCGGCGGCATCAACTATCTGCATGACAGCTACAAGCTGACCACCAAATATGATTCCGCGTTCTTCGCTTCCACCAACGGTACGCGTAACGGGGATTACACCACCAACAGCTATGCCGCTTTTGGCGAGGTGACGGTACCGCTGTTTGGCTCCGAGAAACTGAAAGGGACGTTAGGCGGTCGCTACACCCACGACCGTAAAAGCTATGAATCGCTGTATCGTTCCAACGGTTTCCCCGGGACGGTGGCCTCCTTCAATCAAAGCGGGGTGCTGAATTACGACATGGTGACAGGCCGCGCGGCGCTGAGTTATGACCTGACCGATGACTCGACGATCTATACCAGCGTCGCACGCGGCGCGAAAAGCGGCGGTTTCCCTAATTTTACCAACAACGCACCCAGCGGCTTGAAGGATGAGCCTTATAAGGATTCCTCTTCCTGGAGCTACGAGATCGGCAGCAAAAACCGTTTCCTGGACGGGCGTGCCGAACTGAACGCCTCGTTGTTCTATAACATCGTAAAAGATGAAAACCTGTTCGCGCTGGATTCCGCGTCATTCACCTTTGTGCCGAAGCCGATGGATACCCGTAACTATGGCGTGGAGCTGGAAGGCTCGCTGCAGCTGGCTGAGCACTGGAAGGTCAGCGGCGGGGCGGGTTACACCCATACGGAACTACGTAATGTTTCGGATGATGTCGCGGCCTCATCCGGCGCACGCGATGGCAACCGGGTACCGGCGGTACCGAAATTCAACACCAACCTGACGCTGCAATACTATGATTCTGCCGCCTGGCTGGGGCTGCCGGAAGCCAATATCTTCGCCCTGGCGCAGCATCAGTATGTCGGCAGTCGTGAAGCGGATGTCGGCGGCCACTTCAAGCTTGATGCCTACCAACTCTACAACGCCAAAGTGGGTCTGGAATTCTCCTCCTTTGATGTCTATGTCTTTGGTCAAAACCTGACGGATGAACGTCCGCAGTACATTGGTCTGTACTACGGCCCGGGCAGCGAGGCGGTCACCGTTGGACATGGACGTGTGTTGGGCGTCGGCACGCAAATAAAATTCTGATTACGCGCTGCGCCCGGATTGGTATCCGGGCGCGTCATTCAGTTTTCCCGGATGCAAATATGATGAAATTACGCCTGTCAGGGTGGCTGTTCCTGGGTGTGACAATGGCTCTGCCCGCCGCGCAGGCTGCCGCTGAGCGTACTCTCCGGGTGGTGATGTTGGGCAGCCAGAGCGAAACGCTCGATTACGGGCGCGCGCAAACCTATTACCCCTGGGTAGTGACCGGCAATGTCTGCGATGTGCTGGTGGCGGATAGGCAGGGCAGTCCCGACTATCAGTTGAGTCGTGCCATTACCCCCAATCAGGATGCCACGCGCTGGACCGTCTCACTGCGTTCCGGGGTGCGCTTTTCCGATGGATCGCCGCTGACTGCTGATGATGCGCTGGCGAGCCTGCGCTTTCTGGCCGCCTCTCCCGGTTTTGCCGGATTCTTCAGCGATGTCGATATGCAGGCCAGCCATGTTGTTAATGCCGAAGCGCTGGAGCTGGTTCTTACCCGGCCACGTGCCGATCTGGTCACCACCGTGCTGACCGCCGCCAGTATGGTATGGAAACAGGGGCGGGGCGATGCGGCGATCCCGGTATGCAGCGGCCCGTATCAGGTCACCTCCTTCAATGCACAGAACGGGGCGTTGCTCAGCCGCAACCCTTATGCATGGCATCCTGCGGCGTGGTTTGATCGCATTGAAATTCGCCCGCTGGCCGATGCCACGGCGCGGGTGAACGCGCTGCTGAGCGGCGCGGCAGACTATGCCTTTGATATACCGGTCAGCAGCGCCCGCAGCGTAGACGGACGCCAGGGCTGGCAAATCATCCGCAGCGGTGTGGCGAATGCCAGCGGTTATTACTTTGCCATGAATACCAGGGTAAAACCGTTTGACGACGTTGAGGTCCGGCAGGCGCTGAAAACGCTGGTGAACCGTCAGCAGCTGCTTGATGTGGTCCTCGGCGGCTATGGCTATCGCGGGAATGACGTTTTCGGCCAGGGGCTCAGTGGTTTTGACAACCAGCTCCCTCAGCGCCAGACCGATGCTACCGAGGCGCAGGCGCTGCTGCGCAAAAAAGGGATCACGCAGCTGACCTTGCTGACCGCCGATCTGACCCCAGGGCTGAACGACGCGGCAGAACTATTACGCCAGCAGCTGGCCGACGTGGGCGTTACCCTCAGGGTTGAGACGGTGGCTGCGGCTGATTATCTGGGGGATATTTCACGTCTCCATCAGGCGCAGATGTTATCGATGTATGCGTTAAATCGCCCCTTCCTGGCGGCGATCCCGATGCTGTTCGGTGATGACAACCCCTATAACTATGGCGGGTGGTATCCGGACGATTTTGCGGCAGGGGTTGAGCAGGCGCGTAAAACGCTCGATCCGCAGCGCCAACAGCAGCAACTCGACCAGTTACAACAACAGTTGTGGCAACAGGGGCCGTATTTGCTCTGGGGGTATCGCGATCAGCTTTCGGCGGCGGTGACGGCTTTGCAGGGCGTTGAGCTCAACCAGGGGATCCCCCTGTTCCGCAGCGCCCGGATGGCGGCCGGCCAATGATGGCCAGATTTGTCCTCTGGCGTCTGCTCAGCACTCTGCTGCTGCTGTGGCTGGCGAGCATGTTGATCTTCTTCACCCTGGCGCTGGCGCCCGGAGATGCCGCAGTGCAGGCATTGGGCGAACGCGCCACCCCGCAGGCGTTGCAGACGCTACGGCATCAGTTCGGCCTCGATCGGCCCGTCGCCGCAAGGTACTGGCAGTGGCTTAGCGGTATTCTGCGCGGCGATCCCGGCATCTCTTTGACCAGCCAACAACCGGTAGCCGATATTATCGCTCCCGCCGCACGGCGGAGCGGGCTGCTGGCGCTGCTGGCCGCCTGCGGGATGCTGCTGCTGGGAGGCACCGGCGGTGTGCTGGCGGCGATGCATCGCGATCGCTGGCAGGACCGGTTGCTGTCATTCATCGCGATGAGTGGATTAAGCACCCCGGAATTTATTGTTGCCACGCTGATGATCCTGCTGTTGGCGGTTGGGGCGGGGTGGTTCCCGGCGGTATCCCTGCTGCCGGCTTCCGGCAATATCAGCGACCAGTGGTCGATTCTGGTTCTCCCCGCGTTGACTCTGGCACTGATCGGCGGCTGTTATTTGCTGCGTATGATACGCGCCTCGTTGATAAGGCTGACTGCCGCACCCAACATTCTTAGCGCCCGCCTTAACGGCGTGCACGGGCTGACTCTGGTGGCCCGCCATTTGCTGCCTCAGGCCGCGGGGCCGCTGGCCCAGTTATTTGCCGCCAGTTTACCCTACCTGATTGGCGGCGCCGTGGTGGTGGAACGCGTATTTGGCTTTCCCGGCCTCGGCGAGCTGCTGCTGACGGCGCTGAATACCCGTGATGCCATTTTGCTTCAGGGGGTGGCGATGCTGCTGGCGCTGATTACCGCCCTGTGTTGGTTCGCGGCGGATATCCTGGCGGTCTGGCTCGATCCCTGGCGGAGGCGCTCGTGAGAATCGTCGCTTTATTGATGATTGCCCTGATTATCTGTAGTCCGTGGCTGGCCCCCTATAACCCACAGCGTAGCCTCGGTCTGGCCTGGCAACTGCCGGATGAAAGACTGTGGCTGGGCAGCGATGGCCTGGGGCGGGATGTCTTGAGCCGGCTGCTGAGCGGTGGTCGCAATATTCTGCTGTTCCCCCTGTTGTGCGCATTGTGCTCCTCATTTTTAGGCAGCCTGTGTGCGCTGCTGCTGGTTGCTTTGCCCGATCGCGGCAGAAGGCTGGTGGTGTTACTGGACCCGCTACTGTACATGCCCCCGCTGCTGGTACTGATTGGGGTGATCTATGCCTTTGGCAACGGGCAGGTCGCGCTGTTGATCGGGATTACGTTACTCAATATCCCTTTTACCCTGCGCTACGTACGTTCGCTGGCGGATCCCGTCCTCGATACCGGTTATGTCGAGGTCGCGCGTGCGGCAGGCGATGCGCTGCCGTTACTGTTATGGCGCGAAGTCCTGCCGGTGATTGTTCCCGGTATCCTGGCAGATGGGACAACCCGTTTAGTCGCTGCGATTTACCTGCTCGCCTCGGCCAGTTTTCTCGGTATCGCCACTCCCGGCGGGATCGACTGGGCGTCAATGGTGCGCGACGGGTTGCCCGGACTGATGCTCAATCCCTGGGCGGCGCTGTTACCTGCGCTTGGTATCGCGCTGGTGGTGGTGGCGATGAGTTTGCAGACTGACCGCTGGAGCAAGGGCTGATGCGTTGGGTGGTGCAGGTTTCCGGCCTGACGATCCGCAACCCGCAGGGCGATGCGGTGTTGCAGGACATTAACTTTGAGCTGGCCGCGGGTGGTTCGCTGGCGCTGATTGGCAGCAGCGGGGCAGGGAAAAGTACCCTTGGGCGCGCGCTGCTGGGTGACCTGACCTCCGGGCAGCGCCACGCCGGCGGGCAGATTATCTGCTGCGGATGCGAGGTATTGCAGGCGACGCCTCGCCAGCTCCGGCAGCTCAGATTCAGGCATACCGCCTGGCTCGGCCAGGACCCGGCACAGGAGCTGACGCCAGGTATGTCGGTGCGGCGTCAGCTTAATGAATTTCATCATGGCGATGCCAACGCCATTAGCGAGGTGCTGGCTTCACTCGGATTGCCGCAGGATAACGCTTTCCTGCAACGTTTCCCCCACCAGCTTTCCGGCGGGCAGCGTCGTCGGGTCGCCCTCGCTCGGGTGTTATTGAAGCGCCCGCAGCTCCTCATTCTCGATGAGCCCTTCGCCGGATTAGATCGGCGACATCGTGAGCAGATGATGGCGGAACTGCGTCAGTTACAGCGGCAATATCGCTTTGCCCTGTTGCTGATCGGTCACCAACTCAGCGCCGTGGCGGAGATAGCGCAGCGGATGCTGGTACTGCATAACGGGCAGCTGCTGGAATATGGCGACACCCGGCAGCTTTTCGCCGCTCCCCAAAGCCCGCTGCTGCGCGCGTGGTTGTCTCCTGTGACCTGGCCGCGACCGGTAGCCACTCAGGGTGAGCCACTGCTGCGGGTTTCGCGCTGGCATCCGGGGCATTCCCGACAGACCGCGTTGCCAGAGCTGAGTTTCGCGCTGCATCCGGGGCAGTGCCTTGCGGTCACCGGGCCATCCGGCATTGGCAAAAGCACCCTCGCGCGATCGCTGGCGGGTCTAAATCCACCCCATCAGGGCGCTATCACCCTTGGCGATCGAGCGCTGGCGAGCGATGTGCGCCGGCGCTCTCGCGAACAGCAGCGCGCCATCGCGCTGGTGCCTCAGGACCCAGCCCATTCGCTGCACCCGCTATGCAGCGTTGGACAACAGCTACAGCAGGCGCTCGATCGGTACCGATTATCCCACCCAGGCAGCGTGGCCGCGCTGCTGCACCAGGTCGGACTGCCCGGCGATTACGCCCGCCGCTTGCCACGAGAGCTCTCTGGCGGCGAACAGCAGCGCGTGGCGCTGGCGCGGGCGCTGGCAGGTCAGCCCAGCGTGCTTATCTGCGATGAAGTGACCTCGGCGCTGGATGTGCTCAGCACCCGCACGATTCTGCAACTGCTGAGTCAGCTACTGACGCAGGGCATGGCAGTGCTTTTTATTACCCATGATTTACCGGCAGCCAGACAGATTTGCACCGCAGGTCTGCATCTCAGCAGCGATGATGCTGATTCAGGCGCGGTGTTTGACAAGGAGATTTGTGATGACTTCAACATGCGAGACTGAACCTCAGCAGGTCGGGCTATTACGACCGGTTCGCGGCTGGATTGCGCTGGCGGTGGTACTTCAGGTGGGTTCATCGGCGCTGGTGCTGGCCCCGCTGATTGGTCTGACTGAACTGGCGCGGGTGCTGATGAGCGCGCAGGCAGATCGCGCGGCCCTGGCCTGGCATATCGTGAAAATATCCGCTTTCTGCCTGGGCGGAGGATTGGCGTTGCGCGGGCTGGCCGATCTCACGACGCACCTCGCTGATAATGCATTCTCCTTGTGGCTGCGCCGCCAGTTAGCGCGTCGTATGGCGCACGCGCCGCTCAGTTGGTTCAGCGCCAACAGCAGCGGCAGGATTAAGCAGGGTATGCAGGATGACGTGACCGCCATTCATCACCTGGTGGCGCACTCCTATCTGAATCTGGCAAACGCCGCCGCCACCCTTCTGTGCGTCTACGGCTACCTGCTGTTCATCGATTGGCGGATGACGCTGATTACCTTGATTCCGCTACCGTTCTTTTTTCTGCTCTATCGCCAGATTATGCGTGCCAGTCAGGCCAAAATGGCGGAATACGGCCAGGAGCTGGAGCAGGTCAATCGCTCGGTGGTGGAGTTTGTCCAGGGCATTCCGGTGGTGAAAACCTTCGGCCAGCATGGCGTTGCTCATCAGGCATATCGCCGGGCGGTAGACAGCTTTCGCGATTTCTTTCTCGACTGGGTGCGCCCGCTGATCAAACCGGAAAGTCTCTCAGGGGTGATTATCGCGCCGATCACCTTATTGCTGTTGGTGCTGGTTGGCGGCGTCACCTTTATTCATTTCGGCTGGATGGATATCTGGCAACTCCTGCCGTTTGCGGTGCTGGGGCTGGGGATCTCGGTGCCTATTGGCACGTTAAGCAGCAGCGCACAGTCGCTGCAGATGGCGAAGGGGGCTTTTACTCGCCTGGCCGGGTTACTGGCGATCCCTCAACAAAAGGAGCCGGAGCGGGTGATGCTCAATGCGGGCAACCAGGTGCGTTTTGATCGCGTCAGCTTCAGCTACGGGCCCGAACGCCAGATTCTGCATGACATCTCGCTGAGGCTGGAACCCGGTACGGTAACGGCGCTGGTTGGCGCATCCGGGGCGGGCAAATCAACGCTGGCGAAGTTACTCCTGCGCTTTGCCGAACCCGACGCTGGGCGGATTATGCTGGGGGGTGTCGATCTGGCGAATATCGCGACCGACCATCTCTATCGCCAGATTGGCTGTGTCTTTCAGGAGGTACGACTGCTGCGACTCAGCATCAGAGACAACATTGCCCTGGGTCATCCGCAGGCAACCGATCGGCAAGTGATTGCCGCGGCGCAGGCAGCCAATATCCATCAACGCATTCTGCAATTGCCGCGCGGCTATCAGTCGGTCTATGGCGAAGATGCCCGCCTGTCGGGCGGGGAAGCGCAGCGCCTGAGTATTGCCAGAGCGCTACTCAAGGAGCCGCAGCTGCTGGTGCTGGATGAAGCCACGGCACAGGCTGATGCCGAATCAGAAGCCGCCATTCAGGACACGCTCTCCCGGCTCATTTCTCAACAGGGTAACCGCTCGCTGCTGGTGGTGGCTCACCGCCTCGCGACGGTGGTTAACGCCGATAATATCGTGGTGCTGGCGCAGGGACGTATTGCGGAACAGGGAACGCATAGCCAGCTGCTGGCTAACAAGGGGGAATACGCGCGTCTGTGGCAGGCGCAGTTCTCACCATCAAAGGAGGAGGTATGCTGCTGACCCGTCTCTCGTCACTGCTGGGCAATGATAACGCCAGGGTTCTGCGACGTTACCTGATCCTGATGGTGCTTTTCTGCCTGGTGCAGGGGATCGCTTTTGCGATGGTCGTGCCGATCGTCCAGGCGCTATTGCAGGCTGATATCACGCGGGCGACATGGTGGTTATTGCCGCTCACGCTGGGTACGCTGCTCGCCTGGTATCTTAACTACGTTGCCTCGTTGGGCGGCTTCAAGGTGGCCATCGCGCTACTGAATACCTTACGTCACCGCATTGGCGACCATGTGGTGACTCTGCCGCTGGGCTGGTTCAGTCCCGCCAATACCAGCCAGCTTGGCGTGCTGCTCAGTCAGGGGGTGATGGAAATCCTGGGGCTGCCCGCCCATCAATTAAGCCCGTTAATGCGCGCCACCTTGACACCGCTGGTGGTGGTGGCGATTACCTTTTTCTTCGACTGGCGTATCGCGCTGATCGCGCTGGTGATTTTTCCGCTGGTGGCGCTGGTTTACTGGTGGGCGGGCAGGCTGGGTCGCGCCGCGGACGAAGCCGTTCACCATGCCACGGCAGAAGCCAGCGAACGTATGCTTGAGTTTGCGCAGAACCAAATGGTGTTGCGAACTCACGGCTGCGGCGAACAGGGACATGCCAATTTTGATGCGGCCTTAGTGGCGCAAAATCGGGCCAGTAAACGCCAGCTGTGGCTGGTGCTGCCGCCGTTACTGGCGAACTCCTGGCTGGCGCAGCTCAGTTTCCTGACGTTGATGGCCAGCGTCACCTGGCTGGGGCTGGCCGATAACGATCCGCAGCAGCTGGTCACGCTGCTGGCGCTGCTGGTGCTGATTAACCGGGTGATTGATCCCCTTACCGAAGTGGCCGCCTATGGTTCCGGGATCCGTATGGCCTCTGCCCAAATGGATGCGGTGGAACGGGTACTGGCCGAGCAACCGTTGCCGCAGGCCGACGATCCGCAGCCATACAGCGGCGAGGCCAGCATTCAGCTGCATAACGTGACCTTTGGCTATCAACCCGAGCGGCCGATCCTGAAAAATGTGTCGGTTACGCTGCCCGCCAACACCACCACGGCGCTGGTGGGCCTCTCTGGCGCCGGTAAAACCACCCTTATGCGTTTGATCGCGCGTTTCTTTGATCCCGACGGCGGCAGCATTACGCTGGGAGGCACCGATCTGCGCCAGTTAAGCAGTCGCGAGCACATGTCGCTGATCGCGCCAGTCTTTCAGGACAATTATCTGTTCAGCGGCACCCTGCGGGAAAACGTATTGATTGGCAATCCGCACGCCGATGCGCAGGAAATTGCGCAGGTGGTCAGGCTGGCGCGGCTGGACGAGCTGCTGCAACGTCTGCCGGATGGCTGGCAAAGTCAGGTTGGCGAGGGCGGCGGCCTGCTTTCCGGCGGTGAACGCCAGCGTGTCGCCATCGCTCGCGCATTGTTGAAAAACGCGCCGATATTGCTGCTGGATGAGGCTACCGGCGCTCTTGACGCAGAGAATCAGTCCGCGATCGCCGCCGGATTACAGTCTCTGCACCATCGTTGTACGTTGCTGGTCATTGCCCATCAGCTCTCGACCATCCAAAACGCTGACCAGATTCTGGTGCTGGATCGGCAGCACATTATCGAACAGGGCAACCATCAGCAATTACTGGCCGCAGGCGGTCGCTATGCCGATTTCTGGCAGGCGCGTAACCGTGCTGAAGGCTGGCGTCTGCAATAAACCGGGGAGGTAACGATGTCCGAAGCGATTATCAACAGTGAACAGGCCGCGCAGTTTTGGCCGCTGCCTGACGTGGATCTGACCAATCTGGACCTGTTCAGCCGCGGGTTTCCACATCAGGTATTCACCGACCTGCGTCGCCACCACGGGGCATTGTTCCATCCCCGGACGGCGCTAACGCCCGATGGCGAAGGATTTTGGGTGTTTACGCGCTATCACGACATTGCGGCCATCGCGAAAGATAACGACACCTTCTCCTCCGCCGGTGGCGGCGATCGGCAGGGCGGGGGCACCATGATTGAGGATTTGCCGCGGGAAATGGGGCCGGGATCGGTAATCAATATGATGGACGATCCGCGCCATAAGGCGCTACGCAGATTGATTGCTCCGGCCATCACCAATGCCCGTGTGGCGGCGATGGAGGATGTTCTGTTTGCCGCAGCAGGGGCTGCCGTACAGGCCGCGCTCCAGCAGGAACGTGTCGATTTCGTCTCTGCCATCGCGGCAGAGCTGCCGCTGTTTGCTATCGCCAGTTTAGTCGGTATCCCACACGACGATCGCCATCAGATTTTTGCGTGGATTAACGCCGTGCTGGACTATTCGGACCGTCAGTTGGGGGAAACCAGCATCAGTAGCCAGCAGGGGATGAAGAACTTTATGGCCTACGGGCATAAGTTCGTCGAAGAGAAACGCCAGAACCCAGGCAGCGATATTGTGTCGCTGGCCGTGACAGGCGAGCTACCCAAAGGGCTGGGAAAACTGACGCCGCTGGAGCAGTTGATGGTGTTCAGCGTGGTCATGGTGGCGGGGCTGGAAACCACGCGTAACGCCATTGCCGGCGGTATTCTGGCATTTATTCACCATCCAGAGCAGTGGCTGCGCCTGCAACAGGACGACGGCCTGATGAATTCAGCGCTCGACGAAATACTGCGTTGGACTTCACCGACCCCCTATAACCGTCGAACGGCAACGCGCGATGTGACTATCGGCGATCGGCTGATTCGCCGTGGGGAGAAAGTCACGTTATGGTGGGCGTCGGCCAACCGGGATGATGCTTATTATGAGCAACCTTTTGCGTTCGATATTGGCCGCCAGAAAAATCTGCATATGGCATTTGGGGGCGGGGGACATAGCTGTCTTGGCGCTCAGCTGGCGAGGCTGGAAATGCGCGTTATTTTGCGCCACCTGCTGGAGCAGGTGGATGGCTTCAGGCTGGATGGCGATGTTAATTGGGTGCGCAGCAATAAGCACACCGGGATTCGCAGTATGCCGGTGCGGTTTGTTAAGCGTTACTGAGAAATATTACTGCGGAAAGAGTACAGGACGACGTGGCGGATACCAGGGACGCGAACCGCCTGGATGAGCTAAAAGATACAGACCGTGATAATCGGAAACTTTGAATAGGTTTGCGGATGGTTTTAAGCTGCGGATTTTTGTGTCGCCAGGAGATATCAGGGGTTATTCCGTTATCGAACTCGCCTGACCTCAGATTCTCCCGATGCGGAGGAAAAACTGCAAATGCATCGGGAAGACTTTCACGCTGGCTTATTGAATTCGAATTAAACAGGGATTCGCAAAGCGGCATGAAAACAAGAATTTGGCTCCTCTGACTGGACTCGAACCAGTGACATACGGATTAACAGTCCGCCGTTCTACCGACTGAACTACAGAGGAATCGTGTGAACGGGGCGCATATTAACGGCGGCGCTCCACCTTGTCAAAGGCTGAATCATCGGAATGAGTTTGACTGCTGACAATTTCAGCAGTCGGGTGATGTTCACGCAGTTTTACGCCGCTGCGCACCGCGATGGTGCAAATGTACCCCTAATGGGGCATATCGTAATCTGCTTACCGGGCAAAAAAATCCCCTGCAGCAATCGGAATCGCTTATTACGCCGCGTCCGGCGGCTTTTACGCCGGGCAGAATAAAACTGGCAAGTAAATTGCAAAACCTTCTGTATCTCAATTGCCAGCGTTGGTACTGGCGTTCCTTACAGGAGGCAAAATGAACTTAAGACGACTGAAGTATTTTGTGAAAATCGTCGATATTGGCAGTCTGACCCAGGCAGCCGAAGTCTTGCATATCGCACAGCCCGCGCTGAGTCAGCAGGTTGCGACCCTGGAAGGTGAACTGGACCAGCAGCTGCTGATTCGTACGAAGCGAGGCGTCACGCCGACGGAAGCAGGGAAAATCCTTTATACCCACGCCCGGACCATTCTGCGCCAGTGCGAGCAGGCGCAGCTGGCGGTCAATAACGTGGGCCATATCCTCAGCGGCCAGGTCTCTATCGGCCTGGCGCCGGGAACGGCGGCGTCCGCCATTACTATGCCGCTGCTGCAAACGGTACGTAACGAACTTCCTGAAGTGATGGTCTATCTGCAGGAAAGCAGCGGAACGATCCTTAACGATAAGCTGCTTAGCGGTCAGCTGGATATGGCGGTGCTGTACGAGCGCTCGCCGGTTGCCGGTATCGTCAGCCAGCCGCTGCTGAAAGAGGACCTGTACCTGGTCGGTACCCGGGATTGCCCGGGGCAAAGCGTTGACCTGACGGCGGTTGCCGAGATGAATCTGTTCCTGCCCCGCGATTACAGCGCGGTGCGGGCGAGGGTGACGGAAGCCTTTACCCTGCGGCGGCTGTCGGCAAAAATCATCGGCGAAATCGAGTCTATTACGACCTTAACCGCGGCGATAGCCAGCGGAATGGGGGCCACCGTGCTGCCGGAATCCGCCGCTCGCTCGCTGTGCAGCGCCGCTAACGGTTGGATGGCGCGTATCAGCACGCCGTCCATGAGCCTGTCGCTATCGTTGAATATGTCTGCCAAGGGAAGCCTGTCGCCGCAGGCGCAGGCGGTGAAGGAAATTTTGCTGTCGCTGGTGAGCCGCCCTTCGCTGGAGAACCGTGAACTGCTGCTGGTGAGTTAATGTATATTCCTGAATGGAATAAGTTGCTGGTTTTTATTATTTGTTAGCAGGGACAACAGACTCTAACAATAGAGCATATGTTATGTCTGATAGCCCGGAGGAAAGGGTGAATTTCCAGCAACTAAAAATAATTCGTGAAGCGGCCCGTCAGGACTATAACCTGACGGAAGTCGCCAATATGCTCTACACATCGCAATCGGGCGTCAGTCGCCATATTCGTGAACTCGAAGAAGAGCTGGGGATCGAAATCTTTATCCGACGCGGCAAGCGTCTGCTGGGGATGACGGAACCGGGTAAAGCGCTGTTATCGATTGCCGAACGCATTCTTAATGAAGCCAGCAACGTCCGCCGTCTTGCGGACCTGTTTACCAACGACGCCTCGGGCGTATTAACCATCGCCACGACGCATACCCAGGCGCGCTATAGCCTGCCGCCGGTGATTAAGGCCTTCCGCGAGCTTTTTGCCGACGTTCGCCTGGAGCTGGTGCAGGGGACGCCGCAGGAGATCGAAGCGCTGCTGCACAACGGAGGCGCCGATATCGGCATCGCCAGCGAGCGGCTGAGCAACGATCCGACGCTGGTGGCCTTTCCCTGGTTCCGCTGGCACCACAGCCTGCTGGTTCCAAAAGATCATCCGCTGGTGCAGGTGACGCCGCTCACCCTGGAAGCCATTTCCCGCTGGCCGCTGATTACCTATCGTCAGGGGATCACCGGACGCTCGCGTATCGATGAAGCCTTCAATCGCAAAGGGCTGATGCCGGATATCGTCCTCAGCGCCCAGGATTCCGACGTCATTAAAACCTACGTTGAGCTTGGCCTCGGGGTAGGGCTGGTCGCCGAACAGTCGGGCGATGCCAGAGAGTCCGACACCTTCACGCGTCTTGAAACCCGCCATCTGTTTGATGCCAATACCGTCTGGCTAGGCTTAAAGCGCGGACAGCTACAGCGTAACTACGTCTGGCGCTTTATCGAGCTGTGCAACGCCGGACTGTCGCTGGATGAAATTAAACGCCAGGCGATGGAGCCGGAAGAGACGGCGATCGATTACCAGATCTAACGGAATACCGGCAGTGGACAAGGGAACGTGGTCCACCGCCGTTAGTCGGTATATAAGATTTCGATAATAAAGCTATAATTCATTCACGATTGTCGCGACTGAGGAAGGGAAATGGTGCGGCGTGTGAAACTGCTTTGCTCTCTGTTATTTATCCTGTCAAGCCAGAGCGTTCTGGCCGTTAGCTACCCGTTGCCGCCGGAAGGAAGCCGCCTTGTGGGTAGCCCGCAAACCATCACCGTCCCGGACGGTAATACGCTCCCGCTGGAGGCGTTTGCCGCGCAGTACGGGCAAGGGCTGAGCAATATGCTCGAAGCCAATCCCGGGGTCGATGTCTATCTGCCGAAGTCGGGTTCGACGCTGATCGTACCGCAGCAGCTTATTTTGCCCGATACGGTGCGTGAGGGGATTGTGGTTAACGTCGCGGAAATGCGCCTTTACTACTATCCGCCGGAGGGGACCACGGTTGAGGTTCTACCGATAGGCATCGGCGAGGCGGGCCGCGAAACGCCGCGCAACTGGGTGACGGCGGTTGAACGTAAGCAGGAGGCGCCAACCTGGACGCCGACGGCGAATACCCGCCGCGAGTATGCCAAAAGGGGAGAAAGCCTGCCCGCATTCGTGCCTGCCGGCCCGGAAAACCCGATGGGGCTGTACGCAATCTATATCGGCAGGCTGTACGCCATTCATGGCACTAATGCCAACTTTGGTATCGGGCTGCGGGTAAGCCAGGGGTGTATCCGCTTGCGTAACGACGATATCAAGTATCTCTTCGATAACGTTCCGGTGGGGACGCGGGTGCAGATTATCGATCGGCCGGTGAAATATACCCTCGAGCCGGACGGCAGCCGCTGGCTTGAAGTTCACGAGCCGCTTTCGCGCAACCGCGCGGAATACGAATCAGACCGAAAAGTGCCGCTGCCTATGACCACGGGGCTGCAGGCGTTTGTGCAAGGAGAGGGCGTTGAGGCTAACCGGGCCAGCGAGGTCATGCTGCGTCGTTCCGGAATGCCGGTGAATATCGGCTACTCAGCGATACCGTCCACGTTCGGCGGCTAGCGTAGGCGAAAGTGAGTTGAGAAAGCAAAAGCCTGCCGGGTTTCCTCCGCGGGCTTTTCTCATTTGGCTTCTCCGACGGAGCGGCCTTCCTCGCGTCCGGAAAATCGACGGCCTCAGGACGCTCCCGTTCTGCCGATCGGCCCGGAACGGTGGAGATCCGGGTATCGCGGTAAGTCTCCTGCTTATTTACTGCCGGGCTCCGGAGGGTACTCACTGAGTACGACCTGATTGCGTCCCAGCTGTTTGGCCTGATAAAGCGCCCGATCGGCCATCCGAAGAAGCCTTTCCCTGTCGCCATCGCATTCCCGCAGCCCGGCCACGCCCGCGGAGATGGTGATATGTCCTGCACGGGAGAAGGTCGCCCCGGCCATGACTCTGCGGATCCTCTCCGCCATCGTCATAGCTCCGTTAAGCGTCGAGTCTGGGAGCAGTACAATAAACTCTTCCCCGCCGAAGCGGCTGATGATATCCCCATCCCGGCAGGTCTGCTTCAGCAGGTCAGCAATACGAACCAACACGTCATCTCCCGTGTCATGCCCGAACCGATCGTTAATGGTTTTAAAATGATCGATGTCTATGGCAATCACGTACTGATTCTCCGCGTCCCCGACGCGGGCCGACTGTTCATAAAATCCCCGGCGGTTATACAGTCCGGTCAGCGGGTCCGTCATGGCCTCATCGCTCAGCGTGGCGAAGCGGGCCGATACCGAGCGGAAGCTGTTTTCCATCGCGTCCCGCAGCATGTCAGCTTCCTGATACCAGGCCCTGATCGTCGAGAGTTTTTCCGGCGATGTCAGGCCGTCCGTGGCGCGAACTCGTCCCGCAAGCTGCTCCAGCGGACGCGCAATGTAGGAGGATAAAATAGCCACGCCCCCGGCGATAAGAAGAAGGATAGCGAGAACAAACCCTGAGATTTTTTCGACCGTCCGCCATAGCATGCGGGTGACCGTATCGGCGGGGGTTGAAACGAAAATATTCCAGTTAGTTTGGTTAAGGCTGGCATAGCCGACCAGGTTTTTATGGCTTTCATAAAGCCCGGTATAGTTTCCGCTTTTATTCGCCCGCAGTGCGGCCTGGACCTGCGGAGGCAGGGGCAGGAACGAACCCTTTTGGGCCGTATCTCTGCTGAAGATAATCCGGCCATGATTATCGACGACGCTGATGGCGATGTTATCTTCATAGAAATGGAGGCTCAGAATATCGCTCAGCATGCTCTGTTTTTTCAGATAGATGCTGCCCCCTAAATACCCCAGATAGCGGCCATCGGGTGCCAGAACGGGCTGTGAGAGCAGAATCATCTCATTCCCGGCGACCGACGTGAATGGTTCGGAAATCAAGGGCGACCGCGCGGCCAGAGCGAGCTGGTTGGCGCGTGAATGCAGCGTCACTCCCGTAAGCGCCGGCAGGTATGGGGACGTCGAAACCAGTGCTGCCTGAGCGTTGACAACCCCCACAGAGTTAAAGATACCGGACTGAAGGCGAAGGCGATCCACTTCATGCTGGCTGTAAGAGAGGCTACGGATAGACGAAGCGCTCCAGGCTAACTCGCGCTGGGCAAAAGCCAGGTAACGGTCCGTCGTGTCGGCAAGCTTTCGGGCGTAGGCCTGATTGCTGTCAAGGAGTGACGCCTCAATATTGTTCCTTTGGAAAATCAGCATCGTTCCTGACAGAAGGAGTGACGTGAGTACAACGCCTCCGGTTGTGAGCAAAATAAGCAGAGGCCGGAGAAAGGGTTTTTTGCTGAACATCTGTTTACCTGTGATTCAGGCCATCCCGTTAAACTGGCTGCGGGCCGTCCCGTCCCTGGAGGGGTCAAAAATCTTCCGATATGCCTGGCAAAGGTAACAACAAGGCTCTCCTGACCTGAGACCTTGCATCGTCAGGACGCCCGCTTGCGGCGAACCGTATTCATCGCTAAAGGCTGTCGGATAAGACACGCTTAAAGGGGCTAAGCACTGGAGTTCGCCCCAGGTTCACTTCATAAAGCGCTGTATATAATACTGCGATATGCGTTGGGACATAAATAAATATGCGGCAATACTCAACGGACCGCGGCTCGTCCACTCAATCAACCGCTGGTTAAAATTTGCACATTCGGCGCCGTGGTCGGCCTCACGCCCTCTGCAGCAATCTGACTCCAGGTTATCCACAGAGTTAAGTAGCCACTTTGTGGACAGACTCAGCGCCGTGCCCGCGGGTGAGCCTGGCGGTTTTGCCGCAGGGGGAAAACGTCCCCGGCCTCAATGAATGCTGGCGCCGCGAGGCCATTCTGAATTTAGTCTGTTGATTTTTATGTATTTATTCTTTTCAGCTATTCAAAGTCAATAAGGTTATTTGTTTTTAATGTGGGTAATGCATAAAAGTGAGGTAACGCAGAAAACAGATTTATCGATGTGATTTTAAGAAGGATATTATTATGCCGGAAGCGGGTGAATTGTATCTCATGCCGAAAAGAGAAAATAACTGGCATTTAAATAATGTCGTCGATGAACTGCGTCGCGTTCGTCAGGCGTGGCGCGATGAACATTCGAAAAATAATTATCGTAATAAACGTAGTTTACCTTCCCGGGCAAGCGTTAATTCAGTCGCCGATACGTTGATAAAAGTGCTTTATCCGATGCGGTTAGGCGACGTCGAATTACGCAAAGAGGGCGAAGATTATTACGTCGGCCATTTGTTAGGCACCGCGCTTGACAGGCTCACCGAAGAAGCGCTTCTGGAACTCTATTATCAGTCGGATGAGCAGGACGAGGAGGGCGCGAGTCAGGCGCTGTCGCAAGAGGCGGTCAGGCGGGTTCAGCAGTTTGCCAACCGTTTGCCGGTCATCCGTCAGCGTCTCGACAGCGATATCCTCGCGGCTTATCAGGGCGATCCCTCCGCGCGCAGCATGGATGAAGTGCTGCTCTGCTATCCGGGAATTCATGCCGTGATCCACTATCGTCTGGCCCACGAGCTGCATCAGCTCGATCTGCCTCTGCTGGCGCGAATTATGTCCGAGAAGGCGCACAGCCAGACCGGAATAGATATTCATCCCGGCGCGCGGATCGATGATGGATTCTTTATCGATCACGGGACCGGCGTGGTGATTGGCGAAACGGCCATCGTCGGTAAACGGGTGCGTATTTATCAGGCCGTCACCCTGGGGGCCAAACGCTTTATTGCCGGCGAAGACGGGCAGTTGCAAAAAAACTACCTTCGCCATCCGATAATAGAAGATGACGTAGTTATTTATGCCGGCGCGACAATATTAGGGCGAATTACCATCGGCGCGCGTTCCAGCATCGGCGGGAATATATGGCTGACCCGCGATGTTCCGCCGGACAGTAATGTGCAGCAGGCCCGAGCGCAACAAAAACATTTCAGCGACGGCGATGGGATTTAATTATTCCAATAATGCAATGGAATGGTCAGTGCAGCACAACAGACAAAAATAACGGCGTGATAATTATTATGAATTTGCTTGAGACGATCGGCGCTACGCCGTTAATAACGTTGCCCTCTTTTGCCGCAGAGTTGCCTGGCGTAACGCTGCTGGCAAAAGCAGAGTATATGAACCCCAGCGGCTCAGTGAAAGACCGCGCGGCGAAAGCCATGGTGCTGGACGGGATTGCGCGGGGTTTATTAACGCCGGGTAAAACGATTATTGATGCGACCAGCGGCAATACCGGCATTGCCTACGCGATGATTGGCGCGGCGCTGGGATATCACGTCCGGCTATATCTGCCGCAGAATACCAGCCCGGAACGCAAACGAATTATTCGTCATTATGGCGCCACGATTGTGGAAACCGATCCGCTTGAAGGTTCCGACGGCGCATATATTGAAGTTCAGGCACAAGTTGCTGCGCATCCGGAACGCTATTTTTATCCCGACCAATATAACAACCCCGTTAATCCGGATACGCATTTCGCGACCACCGGAAAAGAGATCTGGGACCAGAGCGGGCAACAAATCACCCATTTTGTCGCGGGGATGGGCACCTCCGGCAGTTTTGTCGGCACCGCGCGGCGGCTCAAATATGAGAATCCGCAGGTTAAAACGCTCGCCGTGCAGCCCGCTTCGCCGTTCCACGGCATTGAAGGGACCAAGCATATGGGCAGCAGCATTAAACCGGGCATTCTCGACGAAACCCTGTTCGACGACATTATTTCTGTCACCACCGAAGAGGCCTACGCCATCACGCGGCGTCTGGCCCGGCGCGATGGCATTTTTGTCGGCATTTCATCCGGCGCAAACGTAGCCGCCGCCGTGAGGCTGGCCCGCACGCTGCCGGCGGGATCTGTGGTGGTCACGCTGCTGTGTGATGTCGGCTCGCGTTACCTGACTGACTCTTTTTGGAATGAAACCGATGATTGAATTGACCCACAAAATCGCAAAGCAGATTGGCGCTGAAGGGGAAAAGGCCTATCCCAACGAATGCTGCGGCGCGCTCGTTGGCCATTTCTCCGCGCAGGGCGATGCCCGCGTGACGGCGATTTTCCCCATCGTCAATGCCCGCGAATCGGAGGAGCAATACCACCGTTTTGTCATCACCGCCGACGACTCCCTGCGGGCGGAGCGCGCGGCGCTGGCTCAGGGAGTGGACGTGGTCGGCTATTACCATTCGCACCCCGATCATCCGGCTATTCCGTCGGAATTTGACCGCGAGCATGCGCTGCCGTTTTACGCCTACATCATCGTGGCGGTGGCGCAGCGGCAGGCGGGGGCGTTGACCAGCTGGCGGCTGACGCAGGACCGCCAGCGCTTTTTGCAGGAGGACGTGCAAACCGTTCCATGACGTGAATAGCAGGCACAACGCTGCCTGAAACCAGAGCAAAACACGGAGAGATTATCACTATGGCATCGACATTACTGATTCCCACCGCACTACGCGCCTTCACCGACGGCCAGGGGAAAGTGACCCTCGAAGGCCACACCGTAGGTCAGCTGGTCGCGGCGCTGGCGGAGCGTTTCCCGGACATTCAGCAGCATTTGTATGACGACACCGGAGCGCTGCGCAGTTTCATCAATCTGTACGTGGGGGAGAACAACATTAAAACCACCGGCGGGCTGGAGACCCCGGTCAGCGATGGCGCTGAGGTGCTGCTGGTCCCCGCCATTGCAGGCGGCGTCGGGAAGGCGGTATGAGCAGAGCGAGCATTATCCCGGACGACCGCCTGACGGAGCTGACGCATGCGGAGATTGCCCGCTACAGCCGCCATCTGCTGCTGCCGGAAGTCGGGCTTGAAGGGCAAAAGCGTCTGAAGGCAGCCCGCGTGTTGCTTATCGGCACCGGAGGGCTGGGGGCGCCGGTGGCGCTTTACCTGGCCGCTGCCGGGGTCGGTAAGCTGGGGATTGTCGACTTTGATTTTGTCGAAATATCCAACCTGCAAAGGCAGATCATTCATAGCACCAAAGATATCAACCGGCCCAAAGTGGCCTCGGCGAAAGACAAGATTAAAGCGATCAATCCCGACCTGCAGGTGGAGACCTATAACACCACCCTGAGCAGTAAAAACGCGCTGGAGATTATTCGCGAATACGACCTCGTCGTCGATGGTACGGACAACTATCCAACCCGATATCTGATTAACGATGCCTGCGTTTTGCTGGGTAAGCCGCTGGTCTACGGCTCCATTTTCCAGTTCGAAGGGCAGGCCAGCGTCTTTTATGCCGGGGAAGGGCCGTGTTACCGGTGTCTGTATCCCGAGCCTCCGCCGCCGGGGCTGGTGCCCTCCTGTGCCGAAGGCGGCGTTGTCGGCGTGTTGCCGGGGATTATCGGCACCATTCAGGCGGCGGAAGCGATCAAGCTGATCGTCGGCGGCAGCGAGAGCCTGATTGGCCGCCTGCTGCTCTTCGATGTGTGGCAGATGAAGCAGCGTGAGCTGCGGCTGGCGAGAGATCCCGGCTGCCCGGTATGCGGTGAGCACCCGTCGATTCATGAGCTGATCGACTACGAAGAGTTTTGTGGACTGAAACCCGATGAGGCGGAGGTGCCGGTTGAAAGCGTCACGGCCCAGGAGCTGCACGCCTGGATAGAGGAGGGTAAACCCCTGCAGCTGATCGACATTCGTGAACCCCACGAACGGGCGATTGCTAAATTTCCGCAGGCAAAAGTGATGCCGCTGGGCCAGATAGTCAGGCGTATCGGTGAATTCGACCCGACGGTCGATGCGGTGTTTCTCTGCAAGATCGGGCAGCGCAGTATTTTCGCGATTCGGGCACTACAGCGCGCGGGCTATCAGGGCCGCGTGATGAATTTAAAAGATGGCCTAAACGCCTGGGCGCGGGATGTGGATACCCGTTTGCCGCAGTACTAACCTTCAGCTCCACTATTTCAAACACTAAGGAATCATCATGGCAGAACAAAAAGGCATTAATGCACTGGGGCGTGAAGCCGCGTATCAGTTAGCGAACGTGACCAAAACGGCTCCGCAATTTGCGGCGATTACCCCGCGCTGGGTCAGCCGTTTTCTCGACTATAAAGGCCTGGAGTCGGGGATTTATCGGGTGAACAAGGTCGTGGAGGGGGATACGCCGCTGGACGTATTATGCAGCCAGGACCCGACGCGCGTTGAAATACCGCAGGGCTACATCGAGTATCAGACCACGCCGCGTGAATACCAGCTCGATTCCATCGCGACCATTATTAACGTGGACACCAAAATCGCCGATCTCTACAGCTCGCCGTACGACCAGGCGTCAGAGCAGATTGCGCTGGCGATTGAAAGCCTGCGCGAGCGCCAGGAGAGTCAGCTGATCAATAACGATGAATATGGATTGCTGAAAAATATCGATGACTCGCAGCGTATTCAGACCCGCAATGGCCGTCCGACGCCGGATGACCTGGATGAGCTGCTGTCAAAAGTCTGGAAGGAGCCGTCCTTCTTCCTGGCCCATCCGCGTGCGATTGCCGCATTTCAGCGTGAAGCCACGCGACGCGGCGTGCCGCCGGTCACCGTGAATTTGCACGGGGGCACTTTTATCCTGTGGCGCGGTATTCCGCTGATCCCTTCCGATAAGCTGTTTGTTGATGGTTTGAAAAACCCGAAAGGCCAGAGCGGGAAAACCAATATCCTGCTGATTCGCTCCGGTGAAAGCAAACGCGGCGTGCTGGGGCTTTATCAGGAAGGGCTGCCAAACGAACAGTCTCGCGGATTGTCGGTGCGCTTCCGGGGGATCGACGATAACGGCGTGGCATCCTATTTACTCTCACTTTATTGCTCCGCTGCGATCCTGGCCGATGACGCCATTGCCGTGCTGGAAGACGTTGAAGTGGGTGAATATTATGACTACGAGTAATTTATTCACGCTTCCCTACGCGCCCGGCGGATGGCCGGGCGAGGCGGGTGACGCTCCCTCCGCGCGGGATTACGGACTGCCCGACGCGCGGGATCTGAAAGGGCTGCTGGGCGACACGCCCGCACGCCCGCGGGCCGCCGAGGCCGCGTACGCGCCGCGGGTGGTGCCGCTGGGGCAGGAGAGCCGGGGGGATATCGCGCCTCGCGGATTCGCGGCGCGACCTTCTGTTGGCGCAAAGCCGGCGCCGCCGGCGCGTGTCGGGCAGATCCCGGTTGAACGGATCCGCGCTGATTTTCCGATCCTTGCCGAACAGGTGGACGGTCATCCTCTGGTCTGGCTGGACAATGCCGCGACGACCCAGCGCCCGAAGCAGGTTATCGATCGCATCAGCCACTATTATTTGCACGAAAACTCGAACGTTCATCGGGCGGCGCATACCCTTGCCGCACGTTCCACCGATGCTTATGAAGCCGCGCGTGACAAAGTGGCGCGGTTTATCGGCGCGCGCGGCCCGGAGAATATCATCTTCGTGCGCGGCACCACGGAAGGGCTCAACCTGATTGCGCACAGCTACGTGAAGCCGCTGTTACGGCCGGGGGATGAAATTATCCTCACGTTGCTCGAGCATCACGCCAACATTGTGCCGTGGCAGCTCATTGCGCAGGAGACGGGAGCGGTGATCCGCGTCGCGCCGGTTGATGAGCACGGGCAGCTGATCGTTGAGGAATATGTCCGTTTGTTCAATGACAAGACCCGTTTTGTGTCCGCTACCCACGTTTCCAACGCGCTGGGTACCGTCACGCCGGTTCAGGAGCTGGTGCAAATCGCCCATCGTTTTGGCGTGCGCATCGCCATCGACGGCGCGCAGTCTATTTCGCATATCCCGACCAACGTCACGGCGCTGGATGCCGATTTCTTCGTCTTCTCCGGGCATAAAATTTTTGGACCGACCGGGATCGGCGTCGTATATGGCAAGCAGGAGGTGCTGGAAGAGGCGCGCCCGTATCAGGGCGGCGGGAATATGATTGCCGACGTAACTTTTGAACTGACGCGCTATCAACCCTCGCCGAATAAGTTTGAGGCGGGCACGGGCAATATTGCCGATGCCGTCGGGCTGGGGGCGGCTATCGATTATGTCACCTCGCTGGGGATAGAAAATATTGCGCAGTACGAGCACGCCTTGCTGGAGTATGGGATCGAGAAGCTGTCGGCTATTCCGGGCCTGACGCTGGTCGGCACCGCGGCGAACAAAACCAGCGTCTTATCTTTCGTGCTGGCGGGTCATGAAAATGAAGCCGTGGGGCGCTATCTGAGTCAGGTCGGCATTGCCGTGCGATCCGGACATCACTGCGCGCAACCGATCCTGCGCCATTTTGGTTATGAAAGTACCGTCCGGCCGTCGCTGGCTTTCTATAACACGCCGCAGGAAATTGATTTTCTCGCAGAGCATGTCGCCCGGTTTGCTTCGCGGTAGCGAGGTCCGGCCCGGTCAGCGGTGTCAACCACGTAACGGGTGGACAACCGCGACGATCACCTAAGCCCGCCGGTTTCCGCGCGGGCTTTTCTCATAAAGCATCCATGCCTGGAGGCTGGATCTCATGTGCAGCAGGACGGCGCAAGGTACCGTTTGGCAGCAAAACTGGCGGGCTCCCGTATTCGCTACCGTGGCTCTCGCCGGGCGATTAAGGGAGCGATTTCACAGGACCTGGCTGTTGAGATAGCTGGCGTTAACGCTGCATCCCCCAGCGCTTAATCGTGATCTTTTCCAGACTGGCGAATACGATGCCTTCCACCAGGAGGCCAATCGCGATGACCGTTAGCAACCCGGCAAAGACCCGGTCGGTGAAGAGCTCATTGCGATTCTGGAAAATATACCAGCCAAGACCGCCCTCGCCGCTGGAGGCGCCAAATACCAGCTCGGCGGCAATCAGCGTTCTCCAGGCGAAAGCCCAGCCGATCTTCAGGCCGGCAAGGATTGCCGGCAACGATGCCGGAATAAGAATCGTAATTACATAGCGTGGCCCACGGAGGCCATAGTTGCGTCCCGCCATGCGTAGCGTTTCCGGAACGCTGCTAAAACCGGACCAGGTATTCAGCGCGATTGGCCACATCACAGAATGTATCAGTACAAATATCAGGCTGACATTCCCCAGACCAAACCACAGCAGGGCCAGCGGCAGCAGAGCAATTGCAGGCAGAGGATTCAGCATCGCGGTTAATGTGCTCAGCAGATCGCGGCCAAACTGGGTGGTCACTGCCAGCGCGCTGGCAATGAGCGCCAGCGCGCTGCCTGCCAGATACCCTTTCAACAGGGTGCTGAGGGAGTTGGCGATTTTTTCCGGCAATTCGCCATTGCGCATGTCTTCGCTAAACGCCTGCAGGGTCTGAAGTACTCCGGGTAACATCAGATCGTTTTGCTGTACCCGCGCGGCGATCTCCCATAGCGCGAGGACAAGGGCCACAATCAGACACTTGCGCAGCCATGTTTGATTCCACAGGCGCTGGCTTAAGGGGAGCGGCGTTTCCACCGGCAGATCTCGCAGCGGCGGTAATTCACGTTCGAATTCAGGACGAATGTACGGTGACTGGGACATACTCTGGCTCCTCGCCGGATGAGTGAGACGAACTGCTGCCGGTTGTCGGGAATAACAGGTGGTGAATATGACGAGCCGCGTGCTGGAACGCTTCGCTGCCGAAGTCATTAAGCGTGAACTGATGACAGTTAAGCTCCGCCCTGACGCGCCCTGGATGCGGCGAAAGCACCAGGATACGGTTGCCCAGCACCAGCGCCTCCTCAATCGAGTGGGTGACGAACAGCAGGGTAAAGCGCTCCTCTTCCCACAGCGCCAGCAGCTCCTCCTGCATAGTGCGGCGGGTCAGCGCATCCAGCGCCGCAAAGGGTTCGTCCATCAGCAGGATTCGCGGTTTCATCGCCAGAGCGCGCGCGATGGCGACGCGTTGCTTCATTCCGCCGGAGAGGGTATGGGGCATAGCTTCGGCAAATTCCGCCAGCCCAACTTTGTGCAGGAAATGCAGCGCCGTCTCTTTTGCTTGCGCGCGGTTGGCTTTCCGGCTGGCCAGCAGAGGAAACATGACGTTTTCCAGCACGGTTTTCCACGGCGGCAGTTGGTCGAACTCCTGGAAAACCATCATCCGCTCCGGGCCGGGGGCGCTAACCGGGGTCCCCGCAAGCGAAATTTGACCGCTGCGCGGGGTGAGAAAACCGCCTGTGGCTTTTAACAGGCTCGATTTCCCGCAGCCTGACGGGCCAAGTAGAATAAAGCGGTCGCCGGGCCAGACATCAAAACTGACATCATGCGTCGCGCGTATTTGCCGTTCGCGGGTGCGGTATTCGATATCGACATTGCTGACCTGCAGCAGCGGGCCGTTGATTTGCTGAGTTGCCACTAGAGCCTCCGGTGTCGCGGTTTAACTGCCAGGTTTTTCCCATGCTTCGTCGAAGAAATAATCTTTCCACGAATCGGCTTTATTTTTCAGTACGCCAAGCTCATGAAGTTTTTCCGCATATACGCCGGTACGCTCAGGGGAAACCGTAAAGCTGATTTCAGGGTCGTTAACGATTTTTTGCACCAGCGGTAAGGGCAGTCGTGATTTCTCGACGCGAATATACGTTTCAGCCGCCGCATTTTTATCACGGTTAATGATATTCGCGGCTTCGCTAAGTGCGCGATAAAACGCTTTATAGGTTTTTGGGTTTTCGTCATGGAATTTCTGGGTAGTGTAGAGAACGTTAAAGGTTGCCTGTCCCCCCAGCACATCATAGGAGCTGAGTATCTTATGAATATTGCTGTGCTCCAGCGCCTGATACTGGAACGGCGGGCTGGAAAAATGGGTGTTAATTTCCGAACCACCGGCAATTAATGCCGCGCTGGCATCCGGATGCGGTAAGCTGACGCTAATTTTATCGAAGCGTTTGAACTCTTTGTCGCCATATAGTTTTGCGGTCTCGATTTGTAATGTCCGCGACTGGAAACCGACCCCAGCCGCCGGAACGGCAATACGGTCTTTATCCGTCAAATCTTTGATGCTTTTTATCGCCGGATTATTACTCAATAAGTAATTGGGCATCGATCCCAGCGAGGCTATTGCTTTCACATTTTGTTTACCTTTGGTGCGATCCCAGAGGGTGAGTAGCGGGGGGACGCCCGCCGATGCAACGTCCAGAGCCCCGGAGAGCAGGGCCTCGTTCATCCCGGTCGCGCCTGAGATGGTGCGCCACTCGACCTTGATATCCAGCCCCTCTTTTTGCCCCTCTTTTTCGATAAGCTGCTGGTCTCGTACCACATCAAGAATTAAATAACCGATGCCAAATTGCTGCGCGATACTAATATTCCCTTCGGCGAATGCCGGCTGGCTGACTCCGCCAAGAACAGAAAATGCCAGCGTCCAGGCTAATACCCCGTTAATTTTACTCATCTCTTCTCCCCGGAAAGGTGCTTTTCAGCAAAAAATCATGGGCAGAGGCGGGAGGGAAAGGAAATGATTTAAATGGCTATGAATATCAGGAAAACGAATAACGATATTTGGCACTTATTATTCGATAAATGGAAAAGCTTAGCCATTATTCGTGTTTATGTAACAAAAACATCTTTGCTATAGTCGGCCCACTCTTTAATAGCCCTTTTCATTGTGTGGGCAACGGCCGTGAGTAGAACCATGCCTCTATTTTCACATCATCACTTACGTTCGCTTTTACAACGGCATCTGGAACGGGTTGGCACTGGATCTGATATCGCCAAAAAGGTGGCAGATAACCTGGTCGAGTCCTCATTAAAAGGCCACGATTCCCACGGGGTGACCCTCTTGCCACGCTATATTCGGGCAATTCTGGCGGGAGATTTGAACCCCGGCGCCACGCTGACCACCTTATCTGATGCCGGACCGATTGTCTCTTTTGATGGCGGTCATGGCTTCGGCCAGGCGTTGGGCGAGCAGGCTATGGCCGCCGGTATTGAGCGCGTGCGCCAGTTTGGAGTGGCAATTATTGGCTTGTCTAATACCCACCATCTTGGGCGGATTGGCGCCTGGGCAGAGCAGGCGGCGAGCGCCGGGCTGGTCTCGATCCATTTTGCCAACGTGGCGGCGCCGGCGGTGGTCCTGCCGTTCGATGGACTGCGCCCCAGGCTTGGCACAAACCCTTTTTGCGTGGGGGTTCCGCTTCGCAACTCCCCCCCGGTTATCCTTGACTTCGCTACCAGCGCCATTGCGGGGAATAAGGCGCGTATCGCATGGAGCGAAGGGCGCGCTATCCCGGAAGGGTGCGCGGTAGATGCGAACGGACAGCCCACGACCGACCCTGCCGTATTAATGACTGAGCCGGCTGGCGCCTTGCTGCCTTTTGGCGGCCATAAAGGCGCGGGACTGTCGCTGATTTGCAGCTTGCTCGGCGCCGCCCTGACCGGCGGCGAGACCGAAAGCCGGCAGATCCCGCCACGTGCAGGGATCATTAACAATATGCTGTCGATTTTATTTGACCCTGCGCGATTGGGCGCGGAGGAAAGCTACCCCCAGGCGTTATTAGCGCAGGTTGACTGGGTACGCTGCGGGCAGGAAGGGCGCGATGTGCAGATCCCTGGAGAACCGGAATTGCGCGCTTATCACCGGCGTCAGGAAGAGGGGATCTGGATTGATGAGGTGAGCTGGCAGGCGTTTGTCGCCCTTGAGGAATTAAACACCGGAGGTTGCCTGCACGCCCAATAATTATTTTAGTTATCTGTTTTCCCGGATCGACATTATGGTCTGCTAAGCAGCTGTGGCGAATAAATAAAGTGACCACTTTTTTTATATATATTTTATCAACATAACCATAGCTGAAAAACTTGGTAAACCGCGAGTGGAAAAATCAATATAGTCACTCCCATATTCCACGAACCTTTCTTACTCCCGCCGGCGAATTTTAATTTGCTGCGGAGCCTTTTTTTTACAGGAGATATTATGCACCTGGCGCGTTTTCCCCGTCTTCATTTTGGCCATTTCCCGACGCCACTGGAGCCTCTCACTCAGCTTTCGCGTTTGCTGGGGGGGCCAAATATCTGGATAAAACGTGATGATTGTACCGGCCTTGCCACCGGCGGTAATAAAACCCGCAAACTTGAATTTTTGCTGGGGGATGCTCAGGAAAAAGGGGCGAACATTATTATTACCCAGGGCGCCACGCAGTCTAATCATGTGCGTCAGACCGTCGCGGCGGCGGCCAGACTGGGTCTGGAAACGCATATTTTTCTCGAACAGCGCGTCACCACGTTGGGTGATGAATATCAGCAATCCGGCAATGTGCTGCTGGATGGTTTGCTCGGCGGCAAAATTATTGCCCATTTGCCCGGCGGCACGGATATGCAGCAGGCGATGGAGCAACATGCGGAAAGCCTGCGCGCGCAGGGCCATACCCCTTACGTCATCCCTGGCGGCGGTTCGAATGCTATCGGGGCTCTGGGCTATGTAGCCTGCGCGGAAGAGTTGCTTTGGCAGTCCAGCCAGCTACGGCTGCGTATCGATCGTATCGTTCATGCCACCGGCAGCGCGGGTACGCAGGCCGGCCTGATCGCGGGCTTAAGCGCCACCAACAGCGATATTCCTCTGCTCGGGATCAGCGTTCGCGCGCCGCGCGATAAACAGGAGCAAAACGTCTGGCGCCTGGCGCAACAGACGCGGGAACTGCTCGGCGTGCCGGGTGAATTACCGCGTGAGGCCGTGGTCGCGAACGGTGATTATGTGGGGGAAGGCTATGGTCTGCCCACCGCGGGGATGCTTGAAGCGCTGCAGCTGCTGGCGCAGCACGAGGGGATTCTGCTCGATCCCGTTTACTCCGGTAAAGGCATGGCCGGACTGATTGATCTGATCCGTAAAGGTCATTTTCGCCAGGATGAGAATGTGGTGTTTATCCATACGGGCGGAAGCGCGGGCCTGTTTGGCTATCGTCAGGTGATTGCGGACTCTTTGTCATCATGAGTAAACCTTTTCTTCTGGGGATCGTTGGCGGCATGGGGCCGCTGGCGACGCTGGATTTGATGCATAAACTGCTGCGCGCAACGCCCGCCGAAAGCGACCAGCAGCAAATTCCACATGTGGTATGGAACGTCCCGCAAATTGCCGATCGTCAACAGGCGCTGGCGGGGAAGGGGCCATCGCCGCTGCCGCAGCTGCTGCACGCGGTGGAGCAGCTGAATCGCGTGGGCGCCAGCCATATTGCGATCGCCTGTAATACCGCGCATCACTGGTATGAGGCGCTGGCGCAGCGCAGCGATGCGCCGTTGCTGCATATCGTGGACGCTACGCTGGCGGCGTTCGAGGGGAAAGAGAAACCTCGCCGGGTCGGGGTTATCGCCACTCAAGGGACGCTTGATGCCGGTTGGTTCCAGCACGGTTTCTCCGCACTGGGTATCAACAGCGTGCTGCCGACGACAGAAGAGCTACGGCAGCTGTTTGTGCCGGGGTGCTATGCCGTGAAACGGGGCGAACTGCGTGCCGGCGGTGAGCTGCTGAGTTTGCAGGCTCAGGCACTGCGCGATCGTGGCGCAGAGAGGCTGGTGCTGGCCTGCACGGAAGTGCCGGTTGCGCTGGCGGAGGTAGCATCCCCGCATTTAGCCGTGTCGATTGACCCCGCGGAAGCGCTGGCGCAGCAGTGCGCGCACCTATGGCTGGCGCAGCGCGAGACGTGGCATTAATAACGTTATTATTTAAAGGATAAATTAAATGAAGAAAAGTCTCTGCGTATTCCTTGCAGCAGGTGGCCTGTGGGTCAATACCAGCTTTGCCGACGCGCCCGCGGAGGTCCGGGTAGCATATAGCGGCGGCTCTCAGGTGCTGATGCTGGCAAAAGCCGATGGTTCTTTGGATAAGGCATTAAACAGTAAGGTTAAATGGGTGCAATTTGCGTCCGGCGCGGATGCGTTAAATTATTTTGCCAGCAACGCGATTGATATTGCCAATTTCGGCTCCAGCCCGGCAACGGCGGGCATTGTCAGAAAGCTGCCGGTGGAGATTGTCGGCGTTTCGGGGGTGATCGCCAGCTACGAGCGTTTGATAGGTAAAGACGGCATTAGCAGTATTAAGGATATAGAGGGCAAACGGGTCGCCTATCCGCCAAACTCGACGGCGCAATATGCGCTTGAGGCCGCTATCAGCGTCAACCGGCTCGATCGCAGCAAAATAACGTTATTGCCGCTGCGTCCGGCGGAAATGGTCGCAGCCTGGAAACGCGGCGATATCGACGCGGGCTATGTCTGGGCGCCGTTTGCTCAGGAACTTGAGGCCTCCGGCGGGCATCAGGTGTTCGCGACCAAAGATCTGCAAAAGGATGGCTACCTGATTTATAACAACTACGTCGTGCGTAAAGCCTTTGCCGAGCAGTATCCGCAAACCGTCAGCGCGTTCCTGCGAGTTCATCAGGAAAAAGTTGATGAGTTTAAGGCCGACCCGGAACGTGCGGCGGCGATTGTGGCGAAAGAGGTGGGGGCGCCGGTGACGACTGCCGCGAATACGTTGGGTGGGCTGGAATACCCAACCCTGACGCAGCAGGGTACGGCGGACTGGCTTGGCAACGGAACCCATACGACCGACAGCGGTATCGGGAAAGCGCTGACAAAGACCTCTAACTTCCTGGCGGGGATTGGCGAGATCCGCAAACGTGATATCCCGGCGAACTGGGATAGCGCCATAAACTCCCGCTACATCCGTGACGCGGCGGTAGTCGCGCCATGAGATTGAGTTATCACATCGCCATCAGCGTCGTTTCGGTGTCTGTTTTCTTTATCCTCTGGCAGGTGGCGGCGATGCGGCAATGGGTGGACCCGCTGCTGCTTCCGTCGCTGCAGGAAATTGGCCTGACGACCGAAGAGCTGCTGGCCGATGGCTATCGGCAGGTGCCTTTGTGGGAGCACGTTGCGGTTAGCCTGGCTCGCGCATTAAGCGCTTTTTCCGTAGCCATTATCATCGGCATTCCCCTGGGATTACTGATGGGCTTGTCGGAAGGCCTGGCGGCGGTACTGAATCCATTTGTACAGTTTTTGCGCCCGCTGCCCAAGATCGCGCTTATTCCTCTGGCGGTCGTCTGGCTGGGGATCGGGGAGGCGTCTAAGTTCTTCCTGATTTTCATCGCCACCTTTCTGAGCGTGGTCGTGGGGGCGTCCGCTGCGGTGGAGCGTATTGGCCGTTCGCGCATTCGTGTCGCGCAAACGCTCGGCGCTTCGCGCAAACAGATTTTTCTGCGCGTGGTGTTGCCGGATGCGCTGCCAGAACTATTTACCACCGTCAGATTGTCCATCGGGATCGGCTGGACATCGCTCATCGCGGCGGAAATGGTGGCGGCAAGTTCCGGTCTCGGCTGGATGGTGATTAACGCCAGTTCTTATCTGCGAACCGATATCGTGATGCTGGGGATCCTGCTGCTCGGCGGTATCGGTTATTTACTGGATTTATTGCTGCTGGGGCTGCAGCGCTTTTTTGTGCCCTGGGCGGGGAAAGAGTAATGAGTGCTATTACATTGGAAAACGTATCGCTCTCTTTTGCGGCAAAACCGCATCCGTTTACGGTACTGGAAGATATCAGTCTGTCGCTGGAAAAAGGGGAGTTCGTGGTGCTGCTGGGGCCATCCGGCTGTGGCAAGTCCACGATTCTGAACCTGGTCGCCGGATTCAATAAGCCGGACCGCGGGCGTGTGGCGGCAGGCGGCAAAACGGTGCGTCTGCCGGGGCCGGACCGGGGAATGATCTTCCAGCAGCCGAATTTGTTCCCATGGCTGTCGGTACTGGAAAACGTCACATTTGGCCCACGATTGAGGAAATATCACAAACCAGAGGTCAACGCGCAGGCGCTGGAGTGGCTGGCGCGGGTAGGATTGAAAGGGTTTGAACATCATGCGCCGTGGCAGCTCTCGGGTGGGATGAAACAGCGCGTGGCGCTGGCCCGCGCCTGGCTGCCGGGGCCGGAAGCGTTGCTACTTGATGAACCGTTCGGCGCGCTGGATGCGCAAACGCGTCTGATGATGCAGGAACTCTTGCGCGATGCCTGGCTTAATACCGGCACCACGTTGTTGTTTGTGACTCACGACGTCGAAGAGGCGCTGTTCCTTGCCGATCGTATTCTGATTATGTCGGCGAAGCCCGGAAAAATCGTCGAGGAGATCGTCCTGCCTTTTGGCCGGGAGCGCGATATCGAGACGCTGTCTGAACACCCGGCCTATAGCGGGATCAAACATCATGTACTGCACCGGGTACGTCAGGAGGCTAAGCGACATTTAGGATGAAAACGGCGTATTCGTGTCTCTAATTTGCTGAATGTAATGCGTAATTCTCGCTTTTTGCTCGTAAGGAAGAGCAACGCCTGCCGGTGCGTAATCCGGTGCTTCTGGCAACGCCGGAGGGACTCAATCAGAGCGGAGCCATCAAGATACTAAAGAAGACGTGAACCGCCTGGATTAAACAGCTGGTACAGGGCATGAGAATCGGAAACTTTGAAGGGTTTAGCGGATGGTTTTAAGCTACGGATTTTTGCGTCGTTAAGAGAAATTTGGTGGACGTTTGGTTATCGAACCACTCTGATCTCAAATATGGCCACCAGATTTTCCCGATGCTGAGGGAAATGGAAATGCATCGGGAAGACTTTTCACGCTGGCTTATTGGAGCTGAATCACATAGGGATTCGCAAAGCAGCATGAAAACAAGAAGTTGGCTCCTCTGACTGGGATTGCCTTTGCCAGTAACTGGCTAATAAGTAAGCTAAACCTGAATTCACTTTCTGTCAAGACCACCAGAGTGACCACCAATGACACAGGTAACATAAAACTAGTTTGAGTTCCCAGCTCTGAATGTGGTGAATCGCTACGGATCATCGATTCATCATTATTGCTCTCAAACTCAATAACAACGGAGGGGGCAGCAAGTAACCCACCTAATGCGGTCAGATATCTTGGCGTCGACAGCTGGCCCGTTAACCACAAGCAAACACACAGGATCTATTGTCTGGAAGGACCAAACCTGTGGAGAAAGCGTCCGCGCAGGCATGTCAGTGCAGCCCATCGTCAACAGCGTCTCATCCTGAGCGGTGTCGATCAGTGCTGAAGTATGGATTTCGTGTCGGATAATCTGTTTAACTGACGGTGTTTCCGGGCGTTAACTGTAGTGGATAATTTTAGTTGTGAGTGTCTGGCGATCCACGCCGGAAAGTCGCTGAAGGGCGAGGATGTGGTCGGTGCGATGGAAGAATTACGGGTACTGAGTCAACGCCAGCCTGTGCGTATTCAGACAGATAACGGCAGTAAGTTTATCTCGAAGAGTCTGTATAAATGGGCGTATGAAAACGGGATGACAATGGGCTTCTCTCGCCCCGAAAAGCCGACAGATAACCCGTTTATTGAATCATTTAACGGTAGTCTGCGGGATGAATGCCTGAACATTCACTGGTTCCTCTCACTGGAAGATGTGCAAGACAAACTCGACAACTGGCGCAGGGAATATGATCATGAGAGAACGCATTCATCATTAAATGACATGACTCCGGCTGAATTTATTCTGAGCCTGCAAAAAGACGAAGATCTCTGATTTATCACTGCATTGATTTTGGGCTAGGGGCACTGCGAAGGCTTGAGAGACATATTTTCAAACCTAAGTGGGGGGGCATAAAAAATAGGGACAAAATAGATAACTCCATGAGCCCTCATGTAGGGCTCATGGAGAAGATATACTATGATCTAATGTTTAAGTAAGCCCGTATAGCTTTTATTACATTTATTACTTCAACCAAATCATTATGATCAGCATATTTATGAACAAACTTGTGAAGAAAAACCTTTCCATCTGTTGTAAAGTCTCTATGAATTTTATCTACTGAGCTAGTAGTTTTGGATACAGATTTCGGACTTTCATCTATAAATGCGTTGATGAATGCCTGTGGTAGATAATCCTCCAACTCCCAATCCAAGTTTTTGTAATTGATATTTTCTCTCTCAAAACAGTTTTTTATAATTTCCGGTAGTAAATTTCCTGGAATTGGCATGATAGGATGAATACGGAAATAATCCTTGTACTCGATCATGCTGGAATCAAGTTTTCTGGCATGAATCGTAGCTTGCTTTCCTGCATAATCGTTATCAAATAAACCAACAAAACGATATTTAGGCATGCCATTAGATGATAACAATGTTCGTGAAATGTTTCGAAGTGTAATCAATTGACGTATGACACCATTAGTGCCACCGCGTTCTCTATCTCCACTAGGTATAAAGGCTAACTCGTTACCAAGTAAATCAATCCCTGTAATTTCAAGTTCTTTTTTTGCAGCTAGCTCGAAAAGCTGTACATCTGTAGTACCTTCAACAATAATATTTTTAAAGGCGAAGTTTAAGCCTTCCATTTGACCATAAGCTTGTACGAAGTCCATTGTAGGGTTCATGATCGTGTCCCCTATTTCATTTGTATGGTTACAGGACGAAGAAACGGTCCATTGTGACCAAATGAAACATAACAAGTTAACGCTTCTCTAGGTTTTAATTCCTTGATGCCAAATTCAGCCATTCGGAAAGGAACAGATTGATTTCTAAATTCTTGCACGAGAGCCATTGGCCTGAATGTATCTGAAGAACCAATAATAGCATGAACGATTGATAAAGCACCGTTATTTTCATTCCTTAACCAATGCAATCTTTCAGGCACTTGGACAAATTGCTCATTTTCACGTAATTTTTTGCGCAAATTCTTGAATAATTCTTCACCTTCTTGATATCTATTATTCAAATATAAAAGGATAGCATACTCAAGAGTAAGTTGAGGTAAAATCCTAAAATCTTTAACTTGCAACTGTTCTATTAAGTTAAGTTGTTCTTTGAAATTATTTGGATAATCAATGCAAATTAAGTCATATTTAAGTCTAATAACTTGCATATTCCCTTTTCCAACATCATGGCTTAACAGTTCTAATGCATTTGACCTTTGCTTAGAATCTAACTGAGTTAGATTCATCACTGATGTTTTATCTTTTTCATTGGTGAATATTTTCCAAACACCAATTAATAGGTCCAAAGGACTCGACGGCTTTGAAGTGACTTTATTATAAGATGTATGCTGAAATAGAATATGTATAGCTTCATCAGCCAACTTGCTAAGTTGCTGATTTCTATATATACCCGACTCATTATTCAATGCGGAATACAGTGTCCCCAATGCAGAAATGCAGTGATCTATAGCTATTTCGGGAGAAGATATTAAAGCCTCACTTAATAGGTTTTTAACATACGTTTCTATAACAAATCTGCTATTAGGATTTTCTTGATAGGCTTTTCTAGTAAATTCATTTGCAAGGGCTCGTAACTCTAATAATCTCTCATTACTAGCTCCAATAGTTAGTTCTACCTTACTTAAATCCAAATATGCATTTGCAAGAGAGTTGTATAAATTTACATTAGGCTCTGAGTTGTCACTTGGATCTATATACTCTAGAGCATATGTGATATCTTCGATTGCACTCAGCAATATATCACGCTTTTGTAATTCACTGATTGAATATATTTCATTGTCAAGTTTTGATACCCGCCTTTTGGATATAGCCATATGATGTCTAAATATACGACTAGTATCTCTCAAGGATTTCGGCATGTTATTTAGTGCATCTAGCACATCTTTCCAAAGTAATGTAAAGTTCGCATGTCCGTGATCTGGGTCAATTTTGAAAATCGATTTTGAAAAATCTTCACCCAAAGTCCTGAAGTAAATTTCCCCAATTTCCTTTTTCTGAGAAACTCTCCGTAAAATAAGAAACCTCAAGTGTTCCGGATCCATGACGTGTTCGAAGCCCAATGTTTTTAGTATTTCTTTATCGTAAAAAAGTGCATTTATTAGAAAACGTCCCAAAATATCATGTGTTAGTGAAAAATACTTTAGATCATTTTGAGAGAAAGAAATAAGCCCTAAAGATGAAAGTTCAGATCTGTCATCTTCTAATTTTAATGAAACCGGCCAGTTACCTTCAGAAGTCGTTAAGAGTTTAACTGGAGTTGGTTCTCGTTCGGAACTTAATGCGGCAATTTCAATGATTGCAATTTTTTGATCAACTTCTTTAACTTTTTCTTTAAAATTACGATATATCCATTCTTGAATAGATTCAGATAAATCATATTGTCCTTGAATCCAGAAAGACAGCGTAACCCAAAAAGCGGTTAAACCTTCGACAAGTCGTATTGAGTGTTCATTATGAAATCTTTCCCATTGAAAATCAGAGCGTTCTTTTCCATATACCTTAAGATATTTATTTAAATGTGTACCCAGATCTTTAGCTTCATCACTGGTTATTGCATGATTTAGCTCGGCTATAGATTTGAAAACAGAACTATTGAGGAATGGAAGTTTCATTATGGTATCTGTCACCATCAAAATGCAGACTGGCCGGCCTGATTTTATAATTTCATTTCTAAACTGCTCTAGCTCTTTAGATCTTGAATTCCAATGTATTGCATCAAAAACAATAACCCAGGGAGTTTCATATTTTTTAGAATGCTGGGGTGTTATTTTATCATTATCTATATCATTAATAATTCCTTCAGCCTTCCGGTTAACTTTTGTAAGCATATTAACAATGGGTAATGCATCTGGCACAAATGGCAGTGGTTTGGCGACCAAAACAGGATACCCAGCTTTTGCGCATTCCCATGCTAGCATTCGGACAAGAGTTGTTCCTCCAGCACCAGGCTCAGCAGAAATATAAGAGATGCAATTTTCATCGACACCGTTGTGGTCAAGTCTTGTTAAACACTTTTTAAGTTTGGCACTGAATTTACTATCTTTTAGCCATGGCAAGCCCGCTGAATATGGTCTCCAGGATTGTTGCGGATCTTTAAAGAAATCGATAAATTCTTTTTCTGATAACTCATCAGGCATTAAGCTCGTTAGATCTTTCTCCTCTATTATAGAATACCAATCAAGTATAGGTCTTTCTGGATCATCAAGTTCAGTAATGTCGATTTTGTTGAAAACATTAAGCTTGTTTTTTATCCTTATTGTTTTTCTTGTTGTAGGGTATACTTCATTATAAATTTGTAATGTTCTTTTTATGACTTCGGATGTTTGTATCCGAAGGAAATTGGCAGCTTTTAAATCACTAAATTTTTGTATCAGATCTTCAAAGTTATTTTTTTCTTCTTCATTCTCGCTCGAGAAATTTAAGGAGCATCTCAGTCCTGAATCCCATAAATCCCTAAGATCATCATAATTGTTTTTTATGTCATTTGATATATATAATATCTCACGAACACCTGAAACTTTAAGCTTTTCAAGCATCATCATTTTACGTAATCTATCATCAAAGGACTTACCACCACTATTCTCCATGCCATTTAGAAGGTATATAGGCAAGCATTTGTGTGGTAACTCCATGTTCGAAGGATTGGTATTTATGACTTGAATGAAACCACGTTTTCTAGTGATGGGGTCATTGACCGTTTCAGCTGTGTTAAGTTTAGCTATTATGTCCGGTGAAATTGTTTCAGTTAATACGAGTCGCCATGGTAAACCAAGGAACATCGCTAAGTCATCTGAATGTGCAATTTCATTTGGTAGGCTATGAATCCATAATGCGACCTCACGACTTTCAATATTAGAAATGATACGCTCTGGAATGTCTGAAAGCTCAATTAAATTTACTGATTTCATGTTTTTTAATACTCCATTAAAGATTTTAGTAATTTGAATTTTAAAAAATCTCAAAACCTAAAAAAACCATTAAAATATATTTCAATATCAAAAAAAACTGTGTTTGTCGTTTTTCATACCAGCTCTAAGTCTAGCATCCCGCTTAGTGATTTATCCTTATCGATTAAGCAGGGAACATCGATTACTGAGGATATATTCTCAGTATAAGTCCAAAGGGAAATTAGTAAATAGAACATAATACAGTTTTATTTTTACACTTTATTAACAATTAAGGTGGCCAGTTCCCCGTTGATTAACACACCGCGATGTTGGTAATGTCTTCATAAGCCACATGAGGACATCCCCATGAAGAAGCGTTTTCCGACGAACAGATCATCAGTATCCTCCGCGAGGCTGTAGCCAGGGTTTCTGCCCGTGAGCTCTGCCGTAAGCACGCCATTTCCGACGCCACCTTTTACACCTGGCGTAAGAAGTAAGGCGATATGCAGGTGCCCGAGGTTAAGCGCCTTAAGTCGCTTGAGGAAGAGAACGCCAGACTCTGGAAGCTGCTTGCCCAAGCCATGCTGGATAAGAAGGCACTTCAGGTGGCTCTGGGGCGAAAGTACTGACGACAGACCAGAAGCGGGAAGCCGTTGAGTTTATGTGTGTTGCGACCTGCCGCTACGAGGCTCAGTGTCCGGCGGCTGATGCGCATTTATCAGGGCGCATTATTGAGCTGGCAATGAAGCGCAGGCGTTTTAGCTACCGCCGCATCTGGCAGTTACTGCGACGTGAAGGCCTTCTGGTTTATCACAAGCGCGTGTACCGCCTTTATCATCTCAGCGGGCTGGGCGTAAAACGCAGACGACGTCGTAAAGGACTGGTAACGTAACGTCTACCGCTGCTCCGCCCGGCAGCACCCAACCTAAGCTGGTGGATGGATTTTGTCATGTACGCGCTGGCCACCGGTCGCAGGATAAAGTGCCTGACCTGTGTGGACGACTTCACGAAGGAGTGTCTGACAATTACCACCGCATTCGGGATTTCAGGTGTTCAGGTCACGCGTATTTTAGACAGCATTGCACTGTTTCGAGCCTTTCCGACGACAATAAGAACTGATCAGGGGTCGGAGTTCACTTGCCGTGCACTGGATCAATGGGCATTTGAGCATGGTGTTGAGTTGCGCTTAATCCAGCCGGGCAAACCAACGCAGAACGGGTTTATTGAGAGCTTTAACAGACGATTTCTCGATGAATGTCTGAATGAGCACTGGTTCTGCGATATCGCTCAAGCCAGGAAAATCATTAATGACTGGCGGCAGGATTATAACGAGTGTCGTCCACATTCGGCACTGAATCTTCAGACGCCATCAGAGTTTGCAGCACGGTGGCGAAATGGAAAATGTGAAGATAAACAAACTGACATTACTAACTGAAGGTTGTATCTAATACCGGGGGCAGGTCAGTTAGTAAAAGCGCAATCGAACCAGGATTTTTACAGGCAAAATGATATGGCTTCGTGCGGTTTTAGTGAACGAGGGTGAACCTGAAGAAAGGAATATCCAAATGACAGAAAGCAAAAAACCAGACGTCAGGAGACGTCTGGTTTCTTTAATCTGGCTCCTCTGACTGGGATCGCCTTTGCCAGTAACAGGCTAATACATAAGCTAAACTTGAATTCACTTGTTGTCAAGACCACCAGAATGACCACCATTTTTCCCCCTATACGCCGATAGAATCACTGGGGGATAATTACACTTTAATCATTTATATAAAAATTAGTTAAGGATTCGCGGGTAATCATGAAAAAACATGGCACCCTAACTTGGATCTCATTTGCCAGTGACTGGCGAAAAATTAAGCAAAAAGAGGATTCTTATTTGCTCAAGCCAACCAGAATAATCACCAAACTAATGAGCTAGTAAACCATTAAGGTATAGGCTTGGTTTACACCAGATAGGGTGTAACTAGTTGTATTGAATGCTTAAAAGTGATCATATGCAACTCTCATGGTTGATTGCATCTTTAATCATACATTCTGGTAATTGCACTTGACTACAAAATCTGAGATCGTTTTAACATTTGATGACTTCAAATGAATTCGGTGAGCTATCCTTAGGTTGTACTGACACTAGGCTAAGGGATTGTAAACAGCCGTAGCCGTCAGTTCTGAGGGATCCCTTCTGCTCACCATACTTTTGAGTCCATTGGCAAAAAAAATCGAGCAGGATTCAGACATATGGCAAATATAAGGATTAAATACCATGCTAATGAACACAGCATTCTATATGCGGAGACTGGGGGCTGTTGCCCGCTCTGTACATTACCTATGATGTTCAAGAAAGCAAGTTCTAGACATCCTAGTATAGGATATGAGATTGCTCATATTTATCCATTAAATCCGAATAAATCGCAGGCAAAGGCTCTTGAGCAATATTCAGTACCTGATGACATCAATTCCCTTGAAAATGTAATTCTCTTATGCCCAAATTGCCATACAAAGTATGACAAAGATTTCAAAATCGAAGAATATCTTAGGCTTTATAATATTAAAAATGGCTATCTTAGTGAGACAAAGGCAAAACAAACAGCTTCTCAATATGCTCTGCAAGATGAAGTGTGCGAAATATTAGATCTCATTGTGCTTGGTGATGATAATTTTGCGAATTTTTCTGAGACTAAACTAGATGTCAGTTCGCTTAATGAAAAACTCAAGACCGATATGAGTCCTTTGCAGAAGCGAGAAATTCGTTCAAATGTTATCGACTATTTTGTACCTATTAGGAATCATATCCGACTTCTCGAACAGTTGGATCAAGCCGCCATACGAATACTACAGAATCAAGTAAATACCTATTATCTGATAATGGAAAAGCAAAACCCTAAGAATAAGGATTTAGTTTTTAACTATGTTTCACAATGGATAAGCTTGAAGTCTGGTAAATCCATTATTGCATCCAAGATCCTTACATCTTTTTTTATCCAAAATTGCGAGGTGTTCGATGCTAGTTCCAACTAAATTCACGAGTCTTGAAGAGTCGACCATTTTTAAAATGCTAGTCATTTTAAAAAACAAAGTAGACGACGAAAAATTGTCGGACTTATTGACAAGAACTTCGGCGAGCTTTCAAGATGCTTCGGAATTTTTACATGCTTTAGATATCCTATATGTTCTTGGTTTGATTGATGTTGATGTTTCGATGGAAACGATAAATTATGTTAAGTAAAATAATCTGCTCACTTTTCAATCATGGTGGAATATCATTCAATTATGGCTTGAATGTAATTCTTGGTGATGATAATGCTAAAAACTCAATTGGAAAATCCTCTGCTTTGATGGTCATTGATTTTGCTATGGGTGGTATGTCTCTTTTGGATGATAAGGCTGGTATTATCAAGTCTATGGGGCACCATAGTTATATCTTTGAATTTATTTTTGACGATGTTGTATATTATTTTAAACGGTCAACAAGTGAATCTAATGTGGTTCATGTGTGCAATATGCATTATAAAGTAATTGATGAAATTAGCATTGGTGATTATACAGATAAACTCAAAATACTCTATAACTTAGAGCATCTAAAAAGTAGTTTTCGTTCACTTGTTAGTCCTTTCAGTCGAATATGGAATAAAGGTGCTTTAGACCCTGAGCAACCATTTTCTGGCGATGTGAAAGAATCAGCAGGAGTAGCTATTGGACGACTCATCGATCTCTTTGAATATACGGAAGATATCGCTGAAGAGAAGTCTACTTTAGACGAATATAATGAAAGGAAAAAACTCATATCCAAGTCGATGAATGCTCAAATCATTCCCAAGATCAACAAGGCTCAATACAAGACCAATCAGAAAATAATAACTGACAACAATGATGCTATTAAAGCCTTGAAACAGGGGTTTACGGGAGCTCTAAGCGCCTATGAAGCCCTCTTTGACGAAGAACTGCGTAAACTTCATCAGCAAAAAAATGAATTAGGTAGCCAAAAAAATGATGTGCTAATAAAAATAGAACGAATTAATCGAGATATCTCAGGGGTAACACCGAGATTAACTGCTAATATTGCTCTTATTAAGGAGTTTTTCCCTAATGTAGATTCAGAACGTCTTGAGCAGGTTGAGTCTTTTCATCAAAATATCACTAAAATAGTGCAAAAAGAACTTAAAAAAGGTCTTGCATTGTATTCTGAAAACTTATTGCAAATCAATACTAAGATCGTTGCTTTGGAGAATAAAATACGAACTGGTTTGGCAGCAAAAGGAACGCCAGATGATTTGTTCATGCGAGTGTTCGAACTAAAAGAACTTGCAGATAAAGCTGCTGAAGAGAATAGCTTTTATGATAAAAAGGTAGCTATCGGCAGGGACGCGTTGCTATCCAAAGAACGTTTGGAAGCGATATACTTTGGTATATTCCTTAATATAGAAAATGCACTAAATATAAAATTAAAAAACTTCAATAAAGTAGTTTACGGGCCGAGCAGAAATGCATCTCAGCTTAGGATAAAAAATGCAAATTCATACAACTTCATCTCGCCCGAGGATACTGGAACTGGAAAGTCTTATGCAGGCTTAGTTGCATTCGATCTTGCTATGCTTTCACTAACTAACCTGCCGTTCATAATCCATGATTCAGTTATCTACAAGAATATTGAGGTTCCTGCCACAGGGAATATAATCCGAATTCTAGCATCTGTTAAACGTAAGCAGATATTCCTTTCATTTGATGAAGCCGCAAAATTCGGTGCCAAAGTTGAACGATTGCTGCGGATTCATACCGTTCTCAAGTTGAGCGATAACGATCTGCTCTATACGAAAGACTGGAGGGAGCAGCAATAGTTAATTGATATGTATTAACAATAATTACTGGCTTGAATAGCCAGTAATTAGAATAAATGACTAGTACATCATCAATATTTTCTTTTAATGAACCATTTCGTAAGGGGGCGGCGAGGACTCCGTCGCCGCCAAGTGTAAATTCACTATGGTCTTATCTCAGTTTTCCTCGAAGTTGCAAACTTGCCTCTGGTAAATGTCTACGAATAATAAGGTCATCTGCGCACTCCATTTTTTCTGACCCTTGAGGACTAAGTTTCTGGAGTTTATGATCTGTCGGAATCGCCGGGGCTAGTGGAGAACTGAGTGATATCCAAGTTTCTGCACCTGTAGCCAGGCGTGTAGCAACAATTGGAATTACTATTGCTCCAGCTTCATTGTCATATCGTTGAACTTCACGAGAGAAAGAAAATTCGGTTCCATACTGCCGAATCAGATCACGGGCGAGAAGATCAAGCGATCGTCGAGTACGCTCGGCAGGATAAGGCGGATATCCACCATCAAACGCATGTTCAATAAACTGAATGCCGAGTTTGCGATCTAGGAGCGAGTGGTCCATTCGATTGCGGAAACTTTGCAGGCAGCGATAGCAGGATGTGTCGCAGTTTTCTGGACAACTTGCTAGAAGATTTCGCGTGTGCTCAAACAATTCTCTTGCCCGATTCACAAGTTCGGTCGAAAACCCTGCACCTCCTGCCAATGTGTCATATAGGAAAATTTCAACTTCGTTACCGCTTGCGCCTTTTTCTGTCAAAGCTGGGCGGTATTCGGCTAGAACTTCTCCCGGTTCAATATCTAGTGTTTGACACGCAGCCTTGGCCATAGCTTCGCATAGAGTTCTAAGTACAGAATCAGCTTCTATACTGCCGGGCAAGAGTTGGAACGGCTCTGTTAGCGGGAATGAAAATAATGCAATGTCAGTTTTGAAATCAGTCCCAAGAATTACGTGACGTTTTGCCGCTCCTCCTGGGCAGATGGAGCCTTCTTCACTGCGGAATGGCGTAGCGTGTGGTTGTGAGAGTAGTTCCTCAGGAGCCGCCGATGACTCGATTCGACCACAGGCGAGACAATAATCGTAGCCATCTTTATCGACACCAGTATTTGATACTAAGAGAAATTCTCTCGCTTTGAAAGCACGCACCCGCTCGGATACCTGAATCCAGCTCTTGTCAGGATTAGGCGTTTGCATGACTAACTTGGCACGCGTCGCTCTTGCGGTCTCGTTTGGTGAGTCTGGCTCAGTTTCCGGCGGTGTATCGATTGGGTGCGCAAAGCCGACAGGACGGAACCAGACCCTTGCCGGGCCGAAAGAGTTGGGTGTGTTGCAGGCTGGACAAGTCTCTGTCGTGTTCTCCCTCTCTTTTAAGTAATCGTCAGTCCTTGCATGGGAGCAAGTGCTGCACTCGAAGTAGAGTTTTCGTTTTCCCCAAGCGTCCCGTCGTTCGGCTGGATAAGGAGAATATATAGCTTTGGATGTATACTGTTTGCCGTTTATCCAGAGTTGCTTGTTTGGTGCGTATTGAGATAGAGCCAGTGCAAGCCCCTGAGCGGGAGCATAATCTATAACCGATGTGAACGGGGTTGATCTCTCTTGATTGAAAACGTGAAATGCCACAACATCGGTTGGAAACGCATACCGTGGAACTACTCCTCGGTAAAGGAGACGGTCAAGTAGTTTATCCGTGGCGGGATCAACAATATGTACGTTATCCTCTGACTCGGTCATTATCTCATTCTCGGTTTGATCACCAGAGTCGTCCTTACTTTTTTCTAGGGCGGCGTTGACATCTTGGTTCTCTGATTGAATAAAATCTATGGCTTCGTCAATCGTATCTGTCGCGTCAACCATCATTTCAGCAATCAACCTATGGCGATCATCTGGCGACAACTCAGTGGGTAGCCAGCGATCAGCCGCGTTAGCGAGGTCTTGTGCATTATCTTCTAGCCATTTAGCAAAATCATAACGATTGAGCAAAGGTCCCCGAGTTTTGAAATCACCGACTTTGCCCAAAACGGAAAACAAATTAGGATCGGCACCTGGGATTAATCCAGGAATACGGTCTTCATGATAGCGCTGAAGCAGGTAGGCGCGAAGATGGCGTCGCGTTATTTCCGGATTTTCTAACGTGAGGCGTGGATCAATGACATTACCCCGTATCATTTCCTCTGGATCCGTAAAATAATGGTCGTCATGGCTGTCCGAGCTGCCAAATGCTACAACAGTCGCAACAGCATTAGCACGTCGGCCTGCTCGGCCAGCACGCTGCTGATAATTGGCGCGGGTTGGAGGCATATTACGAAGTGCCACGCCTGAAAGATCACCGATATCAATACCTACTTCCATAGTCGTGGTGCTTGAAAGCACATCAATAGCGGGTTCACCAGGGCGGTCCTTATCTCTCCAGGCGACATCGATATCCTGAAATCTTATTTCGTGTCGCTCAGAGTGAGAGAAGGCTTCATCCGGCTGTGCCGCTCCAAGTTGAGCTGTGTGCTCTGCTGCAATAATGGTCATTAGTTGGGGATCTTCAACATCAAGTGCTGAAGCGATAGGGTCGCGATAAAAACCACGACGTGCCTTGTAAACCTCATCTAAAGCGGGATCAAAGTTGCTCACATCGGAACTTTCACAGTCAATACATCTACTGAGAGTTCCGACTGGGCGATGAACAGATTTGCAACTATTGCATCGCTGCCACTGACCATTTAAATGAAGAGAAAGCTTCGAAGCAACTAAACGATGTCCCCCTCCCATTGTTTGCTCGGTAAAAATGGTCAGAAGAGTTGGAAGCCAATTCTTTTTGAATATTGATTTCGATTGCTTCGATACAAGAACTCGGTTCATGGCAGTAAATACCCCTTGATGGGATCTCACTCGTTCATTCCACCAAGAGTCAGGCATGTCTGAAAACCAGATTCCCGGATCAAGCGTCCAGCATCGCAGCCAAGCTCGACAGACTGTCAATTTAGCCTCCTCGGTTTCGGCGACTCCTGGTAGATCGGGAAGTTTTACAATCTTGGACGAGATTTGTGGAGGCTCGCCAATCGTGGCGATCGCCAAGGCCTCCAGATCAAGTCCCATGTTCGTATGTTTAAACGTATCGGAGATTGCCTGCATAAGACGCTGCGGGCATCGGGACAACGAACTGAGGAGTTGAAAGAGCTGTATACCTGCGGGAGATGGGCCTGGACTTGGTCCTTCTACCTCTGAAAGTGTTTCTGCATCACCAAGTTGGGGCCTTAGTCGAACGCCTAACTTATGGGCAGCCACTAAAACTGATAAGTACGCATGGTTGAGCACAAGAGTTTTGGAGAAGTCCGGATCGCGGCTAAGAATCTTATAACCCAACGGAAGGAGTGCCCGCACAGCATCACGTAAGGAATAGTTCTGAAGTGTGCCAGCCAGACGAGCGGCTACTTGGCGAGAATCAGAGAAGATTAGAACCTTACGCCCACGAAGTGGCGCAAAAGAAGTTTGTTGCTGTGGACCAGGGGGCTGTATTCTTAGCTGTGATCCCAATAAAGCCTGAAACGGTTGATCGCCCTTGGTCTGATGATCTTGAACGCTAGATTGTCCATGACCTGCCATCTGGTTGCAACATGCACAAGGAGCGAATTGCCCTGGACCTGCTCCACGGGTTGTATCTTTCGAGCCATCTGTTACGGGCTTTGCAGGAGCAAGGAAGACGGTTCGATATTTCTCTCCTAGTACATCTGGATTAAGCTGGCCCGATACAAGATCATAGTAAGCGGCTTTGGCTTTATCATCCGATGGCGGTTCTTCAATAAGAAGATCAAGAGGATGAAGAGCCTCTATAAGCCCTGAAGCAGTCTCAATTCTTTCACCTTCTTTGGACCATAAATAGCGTGGCTGCGCAACATCATTTGTATAGGCCCTGGCATATGAAGTGCCACAATGACGGCAAGTATAATATTCCAAAACCGGAGCGCCGCAACTGCATCGCTCGTGTGGTTGTGTAGTGGTCAACTAAAACTGGCCACCGCTTTAGAGTTTTTCCAGTATCGATTTTCCGATTCGTTTGGGGGTAACCCACCGTTATAGTCATGCGGCCTTAGCGAGCTGTAATACCCGACGATATAGT
>NISF01000004.1:0-386825 GCA_002270295.1 Enterobacter sp. 10-1
GACCAGTTGAGCGGATTCGCGTTTAAACTCTGCACTGAAATTTCTTTTTTTCATTGAGGCACCTGTAATGTTCTGAGGTGAGCATATCACCTCTGTTCAGGTGGCCAAATTCAGTAAACCACTACAGTTGCGAGAACAATCTTCCGGCAGGGCTTCGCCTGTCTCTGAGGGCATCGGGGCAATTGGGATCCATGCATATCCATAAGCCAGGAAGTCCACGGAAGAATGAATGTATTCTGCATGGAAGAAGGCTAGCTTCGTTTGGTGTTTTTTTCGCGCGGCTCCCAAACGCGAGTAATACCGTTGTGGCTTTTTCCAAAAGATTCGATGGTATTGTATCGTCAAAGATTATTTCTGGTAGTTTGGAGAGCGATACCGCAGCAGTCATAGTCTCATTTACAAGTCGATTAAATGGCGCGTAATCGTACAGCGCCAGATAAAGTTTAGCGTCCACATCACTTACATCTTTGACTGATACCCCTCGAAACTTTAGAAAGTTCTCAATCGCTGCCAATTGTTGACTATGGTCTGCTGAATAGAACTGTTTAAGATTAACAGCAGCAAGGGTGTTTATATCGACCATTGATCCACGGTCCTCAGGAGAACGTAACTGTAGTTCTCCTACTATTGACACGAATGATTCGGCCGATACTCCGGAAAGCTGTGCGCCGAATACACCAGCATTTTTCTTACCCTCATCACTGAAGCTTGCGGTCGAGCATATGACTTGGAACCTCTCGGCTGGTATACCAAGACGTTCTCTTAGTCTACGTATCAATAATCCGACTTCAGCACCTTGTGCTCCTCTGTAAAGATGAGCTTCATCAAGAACGATAAGAAATTTCTCGTCCGGGCAAGCGTCCAACCATTCTTTTGTTGCGTCAAATATGCCACGCTCAATGGGACGCATCATCATATATTCAAGCATCGAATAGTTTGTAATGAGAAGATCGGGTGGAGATGCATGAACTTCATGGCGTGTAATTAGTTCAGAATCGTGTGGACGGCAGATTGCTCGCTTCGCCCAAGGCACAGGAGCTTTACCCAACCAGTCGGAAACACTTTCTTTGGATGGCCATTTTCCCCGTACCTTTAAAGTATCAAAGAGTTTAGCCGCGCGGTATTCTTCCCCGTCGGAAGGGGAATGTTCATAGCGTCGTTTCGCATCCTCGATCTCACCGAAAAATTCACCAATAGATGCTAGTCGTTTACTATCTTTATTAGGTGTGCGCAGGCCCGCATATGGGGTACGGCTGGTATAACGCGCGAAGAGGACGGGACGCTTAGCCCATTTTTCGAATAGAGCAACGGTTTGAGGGGAACCGAACATTGTTCGCAATCGACTTAATTGGTCGTTCACGAGGGCGTTCATAGGATAAAGCACTAATGCGCGAACAGCATTATATTTTTTAAAGCGCTCTGGGTTCTCGCAGGCTTCAATTGCGAACTTGCCTAATATCGGTAAGAGGAATGATTCAGTTTTGCCAGAACCTGTTCCCGTCATAATCATAAGGTTTCGATTATTGTTGAGAATCTCTTGTAGGGCCTCCAATTGATGGGTATAGGGGGAAGGGTAAATTACTGGTTTTCCTGATTTTGTGTCAGAAAGAACTCTCAATGCTTCAAGTGCCGCTGGTGGCAAACTATCAATCTCATTATAAGGACTGGCGCTCTTATAGCGGGGAGTCGATTCCAGATATGGAGCCTGATAGATGCCACCGATCTGATTCAATAGTTCACGACGCTGTTTGACTATGGAAGGGTGGCCGATGTGATATGTCGCCTCGATATAATGCGTCAGGCTCTGCCGTAATTCGTCAATTGTTTGTTGTATTGTGGCTGTTTTCATTTAGTGCTCCCATACTAATCCCGAGTTAGCCAGAGGGATTCCTCTAGCCAATGAAGTTCTTCTTCACTATTATGTAAAGGCAGTGAAAATTGCAGCAAGGCGCGATGAGGCTTTAAACGTTCACCGACCAGACTAAGACGCCTAATCGCCCAAGAAGGAAGAGGAGATGTAAAGGACAGCACAGTTATCTCCTTTTCATAAACAACTCTGACCTGTTGCGGAGAGCCAGTAAGTGCATCCATCGCAGCGAGTAATCGCCAGGCTTCATCACAATCTCGAAAGCGCGCATCTCCTGAATGAATATCAACGAAGCGTTGGACTAATCCGTCCCGAATTTCGGCAAGGCACCACAGTCTTGCCCCGTAGCGTTGTGGGCGTCGGGCAATATAAATTCCAGCATGTTGTTCGTTTATTGACTGCCATCGGCCTTTATAGTATGAAGTTGTATTGCTAATATCAATTATCTCAAAATTCTCTATTTTTTCCGGGTGTATATCGTTGGGGAGTCTGCTGATCCACGATTTTACAAGTTTGTCGGCTGTAATCGAAACTGGTGCACGTAGCCATGTAATCATAGGTAACTCAATAAGTCCTAGATCGATAAGTGTTTGCCGACATGATTGCGTATTGCTTGGTGTGAGTATTCTTAAACCACTCGGGTAATAAACGAGATTAAAGTCATTTACCTGTGGCGGAGTGACATCATCACCAGCCACTCCCACTATAATGAATGTCCCATCTCTTCGAAGCACAAACGCCGGTGGAGCAGGGCGCAAAATGAGGTTCGTTTCCCCCGCGATTTCGTCCCGCATTTCAAGAAGATCACCCAAGTTGACAAGGTCGTCAATAATATCGTAGATGAGTGTCTTTAAGTTCTCAGGCTCGTCAGTTAATGGACCTAGGGAATTCATTACGAGTGAGCATACTGTCCGAATCGAACAAGGAGCTTCAATGAAAACGGTTCTCCGCAACGCTTGAGCGATTAATGCATTATCAAGTTTTTGCAAGTCAGGAAGTCCTAATGAGCGAGATGAATACTTTAGGCAATCAGCCCGGCTAAGTATTTTAATATTGTTCATAAGACCTCCGTCTTAGAGCTCGTTTTCTGGCAGTGTGCGACTAGACGCGCAAAATACGCTCCACGTATTAGCGCAGAGTTTTTCCGTAGCATATCGAATGCATTTGGTGATGCGAGGTCCGAGGGTTTCACAGTATGCGGTTGAAATGCCAATTTCAGTGCAAGACGATAGAGGATGTCTGTTTCCGGAATTTTATAAGCATGAGCCAGTCGAAAGAATTCTAGTTCAGCAGTTTCTGCATCATGATCATATTGCCAATCTTGTGCGCTCAATAAGCCTGAAGCGAATCCTTGTGAATAATAAACTCGCCTATAAAGAAATCCAATGTCCCTTTTACCAGTTTGAACCTTGTTTATATCTTCTGCCCAGTCATTACCGCATAGATATCGTTCAAGTTCTTTTTCAAGTGTGAGAATAGCGTTGCGCCGAGCCAAAAAAGCCATTGGTCCTATCAGCCTCCGAGCTCCCTGCCAATACCGCAGAGCATTGATAATGGTTAGCGGCTGTGGTTCTTCTGCGGACACATGAGTCAGAATATTCAGATCTCGAAAATCAGAAATTTGGCGCTGCGAAGCCATAGCGATCACTTCGTAAGTTTGATCATTGATGCTTGCAACAAACAAACCGCCCTTACCACGAAGCTCTAGTCCGGACAGAGCCTGTTCATAGTCCACTTCGTGACCAATTTCAACAGCGTTCAAATCATATCTCTTTACAGAAGGCAGACTTGTTTCCTCTGTATCATCGGTGAGTCGGATAGTACGTTTGTCTAAACGTAGCCACCGTAAAGATTCTGCTTTCTTGTCGAATCGCACGCTCTCTAGGCCATATTCGTCCAACGATATGAGCAATTCTATACACGCGGAACGATCAACATGTTCAATGTAATTGTCTGCTGTCAGTTTCTGTACGATAAGTTTAGATATTCTCTCATCGTCAACAGGAGCCTTGTAATTGCCAATCGGCTCTATATGAAAAAGCGTGCCGTCTGCGTTGAAGAAACGGATTTCCAGTTTAACAATACGCCCGGCAGGAGCCATAAACCTCAGGGTGGCTGCGTGGTCAAGAAACTGCTCTAATGTGGCTCCCTGCGGTTCAAGCTTGAGGCTAACCCCTGCTTTTCCGGAGACAGTCTTTTGCCAAGGTGCTGCTAAACGCACCCTAATGAGGATTTCTTCGCTTATTATGTTGCTGCCGGTAGCTACGCCGAGTGCAGATAAAGATACATAATACAAACCTATTGGAAGCTTACCGAGCGAAATGAACGTTTTTCCGTTGGGTTCCGGACGCAGATGTACAGGAGGATGTTTATTAATAATGATCTGTAATTCGTCGGCTTCAACATCCGATGCTAGGTAAAACATGACAACTTCTGTGTCAAGAAACTCCAGCGCGTCATCTACATTGTTCCATCGGGCAGTCATACCTATTGATTCGGCTCGTATGCCTAACTTATATCCAAGCCCAATCGACGATAATGCTGCTATTTTTCCAGCATCTACTTTCGTAGGAATTGAAAATTGCCAAACGTCGGCTCCAGTTGTCTGTGACTGAACAGGAGTAAGCGATAGACTATCGATAACTTCAGTGGGCACTGTATTCGAACAGACAAGTAAATAAGCTTGGTTAGCTTTTACATGCCGTCCCGTGACTTCAACAGCCGTACCATCTGAACGTACCTTTAGTAGCCGTAAAGTCGTTGCAGGGAAAAGCAGCCTTTCCTGCAAAGAGGCTGTAACTTTTTCAAAAGGGCGATCGAATTCGAAAACAGAATGATTATCAGTTGGGTATGCCGAGAGTGGTTCTTCTGTTCCTCCGGTGTAAGAAAATAATGCCCGGCCCGGCATCCATGCATTGCCTCCACCATAATAACGAAAGCGCATATGAGAGTGTTCTAAATCAAGCGGGGATAGTCCGGCCTGACGAAGAGATGTTGCAATGTCGGGAATTACGAGCCTTAGGTTCCACTCTGTTAAACCTCTTTGCCGTGCAATTAGCCGAGGTTTTACTGTACAAGTTTTCGAGATAGTTACATTTTCTTGGATACTTTTTGAAGAAGATATAAAGCTTGTACTATACAAATTGACGAAATGAGCCTCACGGAGTACTCGTCTTACTTCCTTTAGGCGAGTACCAAATGAACCAAGCTTATCGAAGTCGTCTATGATGCGGCGCAATGTGCTTTTCTCAATGGGGGAGATAACATCAACGACATCTTCAAGACGCATCGCCATTACAATTCGTGCTGTTAGAGTTTTTTGTTGTAAGAAACCCTCGAACCGAGATGAACCACCATGATATTCATCGCTTAGTAGTTCACCTATTTCTTCTAATGTAAGCTCACCACTTCTAGTCAGTAAATGGCGAAGATTGTATAGGTGATCGGCAAAAAAACGTTGTAGATATCTTGGCAGAATGGCTTGCGTGATTGGCCAAGAAATAATAGGGAACTGCTGTGCCCATGACCCGGAGGGGGTGACACTATTAAAATCAGTAGTAAATCGTCTATACCATATACGGATTTGATCACGGTCTCCAAACTTAGGCCAGGAGGGAAAGGCTATAGCAAAGGAATCCCAATATTCGGTTCCGTCATATGTGTATCCTATCTCAGCAGCGGCAGCGATCCATACCAGCCAAAAAGTGCGAGTAGCACGTTTTGTTGTATTCAAGTTGGCATTGAGAAGCGATTGAGCAGTAGAAATCTCTGCTTCGCTCAGACCATGCTCGATCGCATAAACGGGATAATTTTCGGTAGTCCGCAGATCACGTAGTCGAGAATAATGCTGGTATAGCCTCTCTTGAAGTTCTGCTAGATTCACTTCTCTTCCTCCCAACTCCTTTAGGCAATTTTACTAGTTATTACGTCCAGTTTTAATCCTTTAATTAGTAAGGATATATCGTCCCGTCTCCAGTTCTTATAATAACCCTGCCTTAGAGCTCGCGGTTCAATCCATCTCTTACGCGCAAGTTCAGATATTTCATCAATAGTTTTTAAGGTTGAAAGGTCGGGCGTACCCCTACCAGTCGCGAGAATTTCTTTTGCATTTTCAGCGAGCTGGCAGAAAAATACCTCTCTTTGGATTCCATGACGTAAAACCGCTTGGTTAATCCCGAGTTGTTTCAGGGCAGCTTTGATAGTTCTGAGCCGCCAATTTGAGCCTTCGCCAAAGCAATGTTGATCGGCATACGGGTGCTCTGCGAGTCGAAGATATTCACGCATCTCCCCAAATAACTCATCGGTAATATGAAAATGCCCCCAGCCGACGGTATAACCGATTGGTTCAAAATAACTTATGCTATCTAGCTTCAGTCGATTATAAAGTGATGAACGTCCCATGGAAGAACTTGTTGTTACTGCGAGTAAGTGAGCGTATTTATCTTTACCAGAAATAATGCCCGTCGTTGAACCATAATTTCGTAGGAAATCGTCATAAACTTCTCGTGAGCGGATTAAACAGGCAATCGCTTTACCGCCTAAAAGCATATTGTAGGGGGGAACCGCTCCAAGAACGTAAGCATCAAGTATGTTAACTAGCCGACTTGATCGATCATTAGATGTCCATCCGATTAAATTATCACGTACAGATAAGTTAAAAACTGGATCTCCTAATGCAAATATTCCAGCAAGTCGGTCATGCCCTCTGTCCCACACGAGGTACCGCATGCGGCGACCGTAACCATTTGATACTGGAACAGACCAGGTTAAAGATGCTGCCCTAAAGAGTTTGGATTCGAACGAATTCGCAGAAACTTTTATCAATGATAAGCGAATCTTAGTTGGATCAATCTCATTTCCGTTGGCAAAATATGGTATGGCACTTGGCAAGAATTCAGATATAAATTGCTCAGAGGAGCGTAGACGTTCTTCACGTTGAGCGCTGTGCAGTTGACGGATAGATTCTTTTCCTGACTCAGGACGAACTAGTGTTCCATCCGGCCCTTTTTGAAACCCCAGCTGTGTAAAATGTGAGCGTATTTTGCGTTTTAAGCTAGCCTCTGGGGTAAAGGCTTGTGCTACTGGGGCTTTCTCTCCATTGCTCTTACACTTAACTGATTTCAATGCCTTACCTTAATCTTCTAATTCAGTTAGTTAATGTACAGTTTATAATACTTGCAGGTTACTTTCATCACAATGGACATAAAATTTTTCTTACTTCCATAGTTTTAACATTGGTCTTCTGGTGGGGGGCATTGATTAGCGGTCTAACATAAAAGACTTGATAATCTGTGTTTCTCTATTGTATTGAAAATGATATGTTTTTTATTTTTTCAAGTATTGAAGAATCTATGTGAGGTGATCAGGAAAAAACGGCTGGATTAGTGTGTGAACTTTTCAATCTCAGTGGATGAGAGTACGCTCCCAAGTAGAAATGACTGATCTTGTTTAGCAAAAGCATCCTGTTCATTTTTGATACTTGGATTTACATTGGATTCTAGCACGAACGAGGAACGAACAAATTTTCTATTGGTAAATTTCATAGATGCAAAGCGGTTCTCTGCTAAGCCATTTACAGCTAATAGGTCAAACAGCACTACACCCTCAAAACCAAGTTGATCGAGTTCAATTGCCAGACCTTTTAATTGACGCAAAGGGTGAAAATCCGCTGTGGCAGTTATAACAGCTATTTCACCAATAATGCGTATTTTTTGAATCATAATTTTCACATTCTCGCTGTATATAAGCTATCGATCGCAGAATATGTGTTTTTAGATAAACTTATTGCCTTTTCAAGGGTATCTATCATGCGACTGCCATCTGCAAACTCTTCCATATGGAAAAGTGTATGACGATGTTTCCTATAGAATGTATAGCCGTTATTCAAAGCATCCTGCATCCCTACATTTCTAACCATTGCACTGTATTGAGGTTTTAAAGTACATAACCCACGATTGATATCAAAAAAGTCGCCAAAACCATGTTCTGCATCTTCAACAGACATATTGTAAATGCACATCTGCTCTTTCAGCACTCCTTCGAGAGCCCGTAGGTCCGGATAGAGTAATAGGCAATAATCTGGTAACTGTGGTGAGGCTAATTTCACACAACAGCTAGAGATTAGCAGTTTTTTTACTGATTCAGGTAAGAGTTCATAGCTTCTAGGAAATGCCGTTTTTATATAGTCATCGGCCATCTCCTTTCTAACTATCTCAGCGCTACTATCATCTTTACGATATAAGACTTGTTCTAATCCTTTGAGATCCAGTAAATCTGTAAGCATGAAAATAACACGACGATAACATGACAAAGGTTTACCCTGTATTTGTAAAACTCTTGTCCGTCGATGGTGAGTGAGAGTTAAGTGGTCTTGATGTGCAATACTTTTCAGCGTTACCTGCTTACAGTTGTCCTCATCACGTAAGAGATTGAGTTCAATATCACCAGCCTCCAAAACACATTCTAATATAGGATCGAATGATTCTGTAGTTATTCCTTTCAATGAATAATTGACGTTTTCAAATTCTGCTGGGTCGATTGTATCCCTTAAATATGAAGCAAGTGTTTCACCAACTGGTTGATTTTTACCTAGTTTCCACTGAATCGTAGTTGTACCTGTATGGTTGAGGTGAAAATCAACAGTTGAGAATTCCGACCCAGTAGAGCCAAAAACCACCCTTTTCCTTTTGGGAAATGTTTGTATATCTCCATCAAGCTGATAGCCGTGAGATTCCAGAAAGTTCTGGATATTGAGATCAAGGTTTTCTCGGTTAAGATTCAGATCTCTGTAGTCAACCACGATTTTCACACCCCTTTCTCTCAATTATTTGTAATCTTTTAACAGAAGATTATAACACCATTTTTAAATTAAGTCATGCTCTATAAAGTGATGATGGCGAAGATTGGTATTCCAGTAAAAATCCTAGTTTATTAGATAGTTAAACGGCAGTGTGGAGTCGCCTCGGTGAGGCAAATGCAAAGGGAAGGTGGCATATAACGAAGACTCAAGCCACACGCTTTCATGCGGAACGGAATTATTTTTAATGGAATGCAATTAATTATAAGATCAGAGTTAATTTATAATAACACCATATAACTATAGTGGTGGTTTTAAATTGATTATTCTAACTGAAAAATTGGAATTTCAAGTGAATTTGCGATCAACTAAAAGATTTTCACATATTTAGAATACCTTTCAAAGGCTGGTTGTAAAAATAATCACCTACAGTTCATTATTTCCTCCTTAGGAACAATATATTAATCTCTGCCAGTTATGCTTATACTATATCTAAAACCCCAAACCCCTTTCACCGCTGCAACTGAGGGGCGCTAAGCCCGGCTATATAGGGGCAAGTTTTTCTCCTGTGAGCTTTTCGTTCTTCATATCAGCTTCTGGTTAATCGTTTCCCAACACAACCCGTCCTGCAAGGGTAAATGGCACGCATGCTGCGCCCTTGCACGACAGAACGATGCCGGGAAAGCGAACCGTCAGGCGATACGAAGACGAAAATCACACGACTGATGGAGAAAAATCATGGCCATTTCCCTGCATACCACCTGGACAAGCGCCCCTAACACCGCAGCGGCGACCAGCGTATCCCCGCTGGACCCGTCAGGCTCCTCAAAAACGAAATTTTCTAAAACCAGAACCGACATTTACCAGACTGTTACTGACAACATCATTGCAGCGCTGGAAACTGGTGTAAAACCGTGGTCCTGCCCGTGGCAGCGTGTAGATGGCATGTCTGGTCTACCTTCCAATTACGCCACTGGTGCGGCTTATAGTGGCATGAATATCATGTTGCTGTGGTGCAGCGCATCTAAACAGGGTTTCAGCGATTACCGCTGGATGACCTACAAACAGGCACAGGCAGCAGGTGGACAGGTTCGTAAGGGTGAACGTGGCACAACAGCCATTTTCTACACCACACTCGAAAAGGAAAACGACGCCGGAGACGTTGAACATATCCCGATGCTGAAAACCTTTACCGTATTTAACGTTCAGCAAATCGACGGTTTGCCCCTGACAACTGAAACGGGCAGTCCGGAAGCAACCTTTGACCCGGTGCCGCAGGCTGAGAACCTGTTACGGAAGAGTGGCGCAAACATCATCGAGAAAGGACAAAACGCCTTTTTCAGCCCATCAACTGATGAGGTCTGGCTACCGGAGCGCCATCTTTTCGCTGATGCGGCAAACTTCTACGCTACCGGCCTGCATGAGCTGGTTCACTGGAGTGGGGGTAAAAAACGCCTGAACCGTGAAATGAAAGGGAAGTTTGGCAGTGCGGATTATGCAGAGGAAGAACTTGTCGCGGAGCTGGGAAGTGCCTTTCTGATGGCGGATTTGGGGATCGATGGCGAAGTACAACATGAAAGCTACATCGCTTCCTGGCTGAAAGCGCTGAAAAACGACAAGCGCTATATTTTCAAAGCGGCCAGCGCAGCCTCTAAAGCACATTGTTATTTGATGAATAAACTCTGAGGCCGGAGCCGGATAACCGCAAGGGAATGCGGTTACATGTTTTTTACCGGCAACGCTGCAAGGCGCAGACTGAGGCGGAACGCAGCACAGCGAGTACCGAACAGTCTGCGCCTTGCAGTGGAATGAACAAAATCGACCGTCCTGGCGATATCGCCGCCAGGACGGTGAGGCCATCCCGATGGCCTGAGTAAAAGCTTACGTATAGCGGTCTAATGACAGGTGTTTCAGTTCATCAACGGTATAAATGCGAAACACCAGACGGTGGCGTTCTTCCAGCGGGACGCGCTGATGGTTGATGATGACATGCCTGATGCTGTCAAACAGCAGTTCAAGCGCACGCTTCTTCTGTTGATCGGGCACAACATAAAAAACGTAAATCCACTGCTTGCGGGTACGGGCCAGCAGGTGGCTTGCCATGATCGACTGATAACGGGCTCGGGTTTTCAGGCGGCGCTCGGTTTCAATGGCAACAACCTTACCGTCAGGCAGAGTCAGTAACCCGTCCGGGCGATGTTTCACCTGATACTGGCTGATAAAGGTGGCACGGTCACCGTTAATCCATCCTGAAGCGCCTTTCTTCTCCAGAATAAGCCTGGCGGCCTGATTATCAAGATGATGCTCCAGCGTCCAGCCGGTAATTTTTGATGGTTCAAACCGCGCGGGAAAGATTTTATCATTCGGGGTTAGCACCACGGCCAGCCCGTCGCTGGTGATCCCCCATAATGAAATCTTCATTGTTCGTGATTCAAGCGCATGCTTCTGTATTAACCCCATTCGCTCTGTTTTTGCCAGCAGCGAATAAAGCGACTTATGATCCCGGAAACCAAATAGCAGCATCAGCGTTTTAAAATCGCTGTAGGTTTCTTCTTTCAGGAAGTTCAGCAGTTGTTTTATTTTTTCTCTGTTGCGTGTCTGGCGCTCTTGATATGTCGAAATCAGCATACGCGCTCCTTAAAAATCCAGCGGGGACAGGTGTTCTTCCTCATCAGGTTGGGGCTTTGCCGGTTTGACTTCGTTTTCGTCGAAGAAAAGAGCCGGATGCGATGTCATCTCATCCAGCGCGGTTGGTTTATCATCGTCACCAAAATCCAGTGCGATCTTCACAGGTGCCGCCGCTGCGGCAATATCAGGGGAAACAGAAAAGGTTTTTAACCGGCGCTTTCTGACCTTTATCGGTGAAATTAATGATGCAGAAGGTAGCGTTTTTGTCGTAAAGATAAAGCTGACAAAATCGGGCAGGTTCAGGATCATATTGCTGTCAATAAAGAAACGTTCGGCCTGGCGGATTGTGCGCTCACTGTCGATGGTTTCCGTCAGCATATTATCCGTCTTAGCCTTACGGAGTTCGTCATCCACCAGAATCGTGCCTGACATTCTTGCCACCCATTCCGCTGTATCCGGGTCCATAACCCGGTATACCAGCTTGAATTTTGCATTTTCTACCACAGCGCCGACAACGGCGTCACCTTTCAAATCTGCCGGGCAGTCTTTTAAATCGGCGATGGACTGGTGGTCCATAATAATATGCACACCTTTATCCCGCGCCGCACCTAGACCTTCCAGCGCTGGTCTGGATAAATGGTATTTCAGTTCGGAAAGATAAACAGCAATGGGGCGGGGGACGTCTGTTATACGGTCGCGCCTTTCTGCTAACTGGTAAAGGCGAACCAGCAGCATCCGCTGTGCGGTTATAATTTTGCTGTTTCGCATGGAACCGACAACATAACAGCAACCACCTTCATCAAATATTTTCCTGAGTGAAAAACCTTTCGGTGAATTAACGGCATTGAGTAATGCCAGTTCCTCAATCTTGCCGAAAAATGCTTTGATTCTTTCAGCAATACCCTGAACATAATCACCGTTATAAACATCCCGGAGTGTTGCCGATGGATTATCGCTGACAAATTGCGCGGCGATACGCGCGGCTTTTCGGTCATCAATGCGATAAAAGTCAGATTCCTGTCCTTTTTCCGCAAGGCTGAACCCTGCAACAAACAGTTCTTCCAGTTCATCGGGCGTAATATCTTCAATCAGGTTTAACTGGTATTGCTGTTTTCGTAGGTCAATTAAGGCAAAAGGCTTGCCTGCATCCTCACAGGCTTTGCGGTAAAGGTGTGGAGCCCATTCATCATCCTTGGGGTCCATAACAAAGACACCTTCACCGGCCAGAATGCTCTGGTAGAGCAATATCCCGGCTGCGACCCCTTTACCGGCTCCGGTGGTGCCAATAATGTCCGCGTGTTGTTTCTGCCAGTCCTTTAACGGGAGATACATCGGTTCATTCTCCCTGTCCATGCCAGTAAAGATTCCTTTATTCAGGTCGATATAATCCAGCGGGTTATAATGCAGAGTTTCCGGTAGCAGGGATTTCACGGTGCGGACATCAGTACGTAATTCCCGTTCAAGGGTGGTCTTTTTAACAAGGCGTTTCTTAATTCTATCCAGTTCCGGCGTGAATACCCGACGAAGCATAATATGAAAAATAATCCCGGTTACAGTGAATACAATCCGTACTGACCAGGCCAGTACTGTATTATCACTGGTGAGTTTTATTTTATACAGCCACTGAAAGGATCCGATAACTATCGGGGCCAGTGTGCCAGAGAGAAAACACAGCAGGGAAAAAGCAATAATCAGCTTTTTCCAGAGCGGCGCTTTCTGCCGTTCATCGTTTTTCATCGACGCAAAAAACGGCATCGTCAGCCCCGCTAATAACGCCAGTATCAGTTGTTGCTGTTGTACAAAAGCGAGCAGCGCCAGCATCCCGTTCACTATCGGCGACAGTGAAGCGGCAAGCTTATTTAAAACCATCGTGCCTCCTTCGTCAGCTATTCGCCCCATGACATCGCCCCGTCAATTCGCCCCACGGTGTCGGGCGAAAAGGCGGGGCGAGTGTATGGGGTAAAGAAGGTGACCGCTGTGCGACCATGTGCAGGAAAGCATGCTTCCCTGCACCAAACGGCGTGCGCCAGTACATGCGGGCTGGACGCCCTTATTGCCTGTCGCATGGGGGTAATGTCGTGGCTGGACGCCGCGTCAAAACCCCCGAGGTCAAAGGCGGCACACCGTCGCACGCTACGCGCGACCACCCCCTTTAAGACGGTCGCTTTCGCCTTTTTCTTCCCTTGGCTCGTTCCTCGCAGCGGGAATAAAAGGGAAGCTGACCTTTAAAGAGGGTGGTCGCGCCACGCTACCGGCTTTTGGCCGGAGACTTAGCCGCGACGGTGTGCGGGGCGATGCCCCCCAAATAAAGCGCTGTCGTGGGCGACAGCTTTTCGCTCGCTGGGGCGGCGAAATTTATTCGGCTCCCCCCGGCCGGCAAAATCCGCGTGGGCGCGGCTGTTTGCCGGTGAGGCGCGGTGCCTGTACTATTTTCGCTCCTTAACCCGCGAAAATAATTCTGTCCGCTGCCTCATTTTTACGGCCCACATTTCTTCACTCCTTAATTCGCGAAAAATGTGCTGGGCCGTAAAAACCTGAAAACCGCCACGCCTTAAGCCTGATTCGGCTGAAATGTTTTGGCGCTATAGGGGATCTGCGAATAAAACTAAGGCAGGGATTAATAGTGGCTCTCGCGGATTTCCCTGATGATGTCGGAATAACACTGACGACTTTCTTTAATGCTGGTTTCATCCAGCGTAAACCCTCGCCGGTTGGCTTCATCTGTCAGCGTTATTCTGTCGGTGGGATTCAGCGTTTGCATCAACTGCAATAACCGGCAGACAACCCGGTAGTGATAAATTTCATAATAAAGGCCGCATCCGTACATTGCCTCATTTTCAATGTGCTCAATAACACAGGCTGCGCGCATGGAATCCCCACGCTGATGTGTCCAGGGATGCTGAATAAAACCCGAGTTGGTCATAAAGATAACCTCCGCTAATTAACTACGCACGCGGCCAAATTTACTGATTATCTGGCTGGTGATTGCCGGGTCTGCCGAATCGCACTCAAGTAAAAATGATTTTCTGGCATCGGCAGTATGGTCCGGCAGAAAACCGTGCTTGTTCTTTTCCACGATATTAAAGAATGCGCGTTCGGCCGAATGGCATTCATTGCCGCCGCCGTTACCGGTGGCTTTACCGTACATGCATAACACCACTTTACAGGTGTCAGCGGCCATGACGGAGGTTGAATATGACGCCATAATGCAGAGCAATAATGCGGAAGATATTTTTTTCATCTCGGTCACCTTCATATTTAAACGAGGGTTGCGTAATTCGATAATTTATTTATTGAAGCCCTTTACTGAATACACCTCTCATGTCTTTGACATGAAGGGGTTTGAAATAAATATCACTCATGCGGCGTATGTCACCGTGAATATCAATGCTGACTATCACATCAATGCTTTTTAGCACCTTGCGTAACAGCACGTCGAAAGGCATGTTCCGGCAGTCGGGGTTTTCATAGCAGCGGTCAATTAACCCTTCAATACATTCTTCCGGGCTGCCCGCATGCAGGGAGGTCATCAATCCCTCATGCCCGGAACCGACGATTTTCAGTGCATCCCAGGCTTCCCGGCCGCGAATTTCTGCCAGTAATATCCGGTCCGGGTTCATACGATAATTGGCACGTATCAGTCTGCCGGGCGTGACAATAGCATTATCCCCGGCATCCGCCGGATAAAAGAGATGGACATAATTGGTGTGGTGATAAAACCGGATTTCGGGATTATCCTCAATGGTGGTCAGCCTGAGGTGCCGGGGAATATGGTGCAGCAGCGTTTTCATATAGGTGGTTTTACCGGATCCGGTTTCACCGACGATAAAAATCGTCTTGCCGTATTCCACCGCTTTTTCCATAAAGCGGGGCATATCCTCACTCTGATAATAGCGGGTCAGTTCAACATCTTTGCCTTCCGTTCGCTCCTGACCGGTGACCTGATTATAAAATCCCGCATCAATCCATGACTGATGTGTTTTCTGCCCGAATGCAGGCTTGCGCAGCGTAATGGATACGGTATTGCGCTCACAGGCCGGGGGAATAATGGCCTGAATGCGCTCGCCTGATTCAAGCGTGGCGGAAAGGATCGGCGAGGTGTCGTCGATGTTATCGTCCTGCCAGGACGCCAGCGCTCTGGCAAAGGCGTAACACTGACGCAGCGTAACCGGGGCTTCGTGTCTTCGCCATTTCCCCCGGATTTTGGTATGCAGTTCACCCGGCCGGTTAACGGCAATTTCCGTCAGGCCATCCTGCGCAATAAACTCACCAAACAGCTGGTTTTTCATAAAATCCAGCGACAGGTTTTCAGCGTTCATACCACCTCTTTTTCAGTCGCAGCTGCCAGATGGATGAGAAATCAATATCGGTGCCGGTCATGATGCCGATCACATCACCCTGATTCAGGTACAGTGTGGGCGGGATATTGATACTGTTATCCAGCGTCGTTTTCGCCATTTCCGCCGTGGCGGCGCGGGTGTTTTCGGTGTAGTCGGTATTGCGGTCTTTCCCTGGGGCAGCATCCGACGCCGCCGCTGCCACGTCCTGGACGGTACTGAGCATCAGGGCATTGCCGAAGCGCTCCCAGAAGTGATTGTCGATCCAGCCTGAGATCCCCGCCTCGCCGAGCGGGCCGCTGGCCTGCGTATTGCTTAGCGGGATTTGCAGGCTGCCGGGCTCAGGCGTGCGCAGCTCCGTCCACAGCACAAACATCCGGCTGCGTCCATGCTGCAGCGCCCCGGTGCGGTAGATGCCACGGGCGACCGTTCCCGCCGGGATCAGCGTCACATGGTTGCTGGCGCTGTAAACATCTTCACTGATCAGACAGGAAATATGCCCCCCGACATCGGACACGAAGCGCCACATCATCGAACACGGGATATAGCGGTCCACCGGGATATAGAGATCAGGATCGAGGCCCAGCCGTCTGACGCCGGTGACACGGGCGACGCCCGGATTGTCGTTGTTACCCGTTTCCGGCGCAGCAGTCTCTGGGCTGCGCAGGCGGCCATCCTTTCCCCTGGTCAGTACTGACGGACAGGATGTGTACGTCGTGGATGATGACCGACTGTCGGACGTTTCTGCGTTGCTGCGCGGTTCATCCGGGGACGTGCGTACATTATCGGCCGGCATTGTTCGGGTGTTGTTCGGCCCGTCAGCCAGCGCGGCTGCCTTGTTCAGGGCGGGTGGGGTCGGTGGCTGGGTCGGTGCGGGAGTGACGGTCTGACGGGCAGGGGCTGTTCGGTCCTGTGTGTGCGGCCCAAACAGGCCAAACGGGTTACTGTCCATGCCCAGATTTTGACGCTCATGCAGCGTCTTTCCGGCAGAGGGCGGCGGCGCGGTGTCTGCTTCTTTCTCATTACCCCCTTTCAAGGCACTGAAAAGACGATCGCCGCCGGATGCCAGGGCGATCACCAGCGCCAGACTCAGCAGGCTGACGATCAGTGTGCGGCGACCGGATGCCTTACGAAAACGGGTCACTTCCGGCTGGCCGGGCGGTGTTCTTTGCTCCGGCTCCTGATACGCCATTGCCGCACGGGCGCGTTCGCGGGCTTCCGCTTCCCGCTCTGCGGTGGTTTTTTCCGGCTCGTCCGGGACAGGTTTATCGGTCATCTGGCCTCCAGCGTAACGGACGGTGAAACGGTGTCGCTGCGGGTTATCGCGATGCGCCCGAACCCGTCGTTTTCGATCCCTACCACCGAGGTGCCGTAACGCAACACCAGTTGTGGCGCTGCCGGCACCACCATCACAATGTAATTACCCTGCTTAACTGTCCGGGGCGTGAGCGCCTGCTCCCGTCCGTTAACCACCCGGAAAACAGACGGCAGGGTTTTGATGGGGGAAAAACCGATATAAGCAAAACGACCATCATCCCAGGCAAAATCCGGTGCGATGGAGGCCGAACCGGCGGCGACCCGTTTGGTGTAGCGCCAGTTGCGTGGCGTGCTGGCCTGTCCGAATGCTGCCGCTATCTGCTGCTTCTCCTGTCTTTCACGCTGCTGCGTCTGACGCTCGGCGCTGGCGGCGGCGGATTGCTGGCGAACCTCGGCCGGATAGTGGTAACGGATAACGAACGCCTGCGCGGGGGAATCGTGGTCCAGTACGTTCAGCTCCAGGCTGTAATCACGCTTTGAGGTCACCACGAAGAGGTTGGTCTTCCAGTCCTTTGCCGTGGGCAGGAACACCTGGCTGATGTTGTTGCCGCTGGCGTCCGTCACCGGCTGGGTGATGGGGTTCGGGCTGACGCCGACCCGGTTATCACTTTTCGTGACCGTCCAGCCTTTTGGAAAACCCGCTTGTGCATCAATCACAGTTTCATCGCCGTCAAACAGCAGCGTGGTGACGTAGCCGGGACGGGTATTCACCACGGTGGCGTTCTGGCTGTTATACGATACGTTCTGCATCCGGCTGTCATAGCCGCTGCCGCGCGGGGTGGCGGCGCTCCATGCCGCGCATGACACCATTAAGCCCGTCAGGAGCAGGATGTTTTTCAGCATCATTCGCTCCTCAGTTCTTTATCGCGCTGGTAGCTGGTGACGATAAAGCCCAGCGGGTTCACTTCCCGCTGGCTGTCCGTCAGTTGCTGATGCGGGACATAGCGGTAAGTGAGGCGGATATTCCAGAAGTCCGTTTTCACTGAATTATCAGAAATACGACGGAGGGTGCGCTTAATACGAAGTGTTGCCAGGTTATCGGGTCCGGTGGCAGGTGCATGCACATTAGAAATAATGTCGATATAGACGACATATTCGGCTTTATTAAAAATAACGTCCGGAGCCTGGTTGCCGTTAAACCTGTCCAGATAATCCCGGTTCACAGTGTCGCTGTTAAATAACTGTACGTCGTCGTAATCACGCTGGAGGGAGAAGTAATTATACCCTTCGCGCAGACTGACATAGTGTGCCGCCAGTGAGTGGGCCAGTGCTTTTTCAGACGCAATATCCCGCTCTTTAATGCGGGTCATATACTCATAACGACCGGTCTGTTTGTCCACCGACCACAATTCAATGTCAGTGGTTTTCAGCGGCAGCAGAATAATCATGGCCGTAATTGCCAGTGCAGCCAGAATCAGCCCGGCAGCGGCCACCCGCCAGGCAGTTTTGCGGGAACGCTCTTCCTTTTCCAGCAGGATGGATTCAAAAGAGCGCGAGACATCGATGATGCGCTGAATATCAGACATGGTGAGTCAGCTCCTGAATTATGGCGGGGGAATTAACCGGCTGAGGATCGCCGGACACCGGCGGGAGGTCGTCCTGATGCTGCGCGCAGCCTGCAAGCGCGCACAGCACCAGAAGCAAGATGCTGAATTTCATGAAAGCCTCTTATCGGATAAATGCAGGAAAGCCGCACCGTTGGCAGAGGCCACGGCGTGACGGAGAGATGAGATTAACGGTCGGCAGGATTACCGGGGACGCTGCTGATTCTGGCGTTTCATGCGTTCAATGGCGGTGGCACGTTTCTGCCAGGCGCTCACCGTTTTGCCCGCCCCTACGGCAATGAATCTGCCGGTTGTCGCTGCTGCGGCCATGCCTCCTTTGGCGGTCAGTCGGCCCCCGGTCTTTATGCCGGGTCCGGCAACGTCGGCAGATTTGCTGGCCAGTCCGCGCAGTCCGCTCATGGCTGCACCCTGTAACACGGCCTGTACGGCGGCACCGCTCAGCGCAGTGGCTATTTTCGCTGAAAAATACACCACGACGCCTGCGGCAATCCCGGCCAGCAAACATTGCGCCGCAAGGGTCACCATATTGCTTTCAGCAGACGTTGCTGTCGCTGCATCCAGTATTTTATTCAGGTAGTTGATGGCGATTCGGACAGACAGGGCAGAGAACATGATCGTTAAGATTGCGGTAAATATTGTTTTCAGCCAATTATCAAACATGGGTTTAAGAAAACCGTACAGCAGGCAGAAAATAAAGAGTGGGGCGGTGGTGGTCATTAACAGAATGGTGATTTCGGCGAGCAGGTTGACAAAGGTTGCAGCGAGTAACAGAACGATTGCACCGCCCCAGACCAGCACCTCGGCAAAGCCGCCATTCACTTTAACGTAGGTGGCGGTATCGAGATTAAACAGCGTTTGCCCCAGCGCTTGTGCCTTTTCCCACACCGTGTCGAGCAGCGCCCAGACATTATCATCGCCACTGATGCCGTCCTTAAGCCCTTCAATGGCCGCAATGATGGCATTCAGCCAGCCCTCGCGGTTTAAAACAAAGGTGGTGATCAGCAACATGCGGCCCACATCCCAGACAACATCCTCAACCGGTGTCTGGAGTTTACCGCCAAGCGTCTGATACCCGCGATACGTAATAAACAGGGTGAAGGAACTGACGATAATCACACTGATCAGGGTGCCGTAGGTAGAAGACTGACCTTCTAACACGGCATTGAGTCCATCCATGATGTTTTTGTCCATACCAACAAAAATACCACCGGACATGGTGCCTCTCATTAGTCAGGAACAGACAGGGGATAAAACAGGGAGGGATCCCTGTTTTTGTTGGCGGGGATCTTACTGAGTGACGGATTTTCTTTTTTGAGCTTCCTGCTGAAACAACGTCTCGAATTTCTCCCTGATACCGGGTTTGCCTGTCTGGGCAAACATTAATGCTGCCCGGTGTGCAAACTCGCAGTTGTCGCTTGCCTCGCCATCCCTGAGGCATTGCGTATAGACCTTATAGGTTTCATCGGGATGTTCTTTATACCAGGCTTCTGATTTCGTCTCTTTACAACCGGATAAGACGAGAATGCCTGACATGACGGATAAGGTTAATACGGGTTTTAACATGTTAACCTCCCTATAAAGAGTTCAGATCGGCAACGAGCGCAGTTAATTGCTGTTGCTCAAAGGCTTTCTGTTTTTGCTGCTCCAGCAGCGTCGCTCGCTGTTCAGTCTGTTTGACTGACATCTCCCACTGGCTGGTCAGCGCATTCAATTGTACGCTTTTGGCCGCGATGGCGTTAGCCAGGTCCTGTGACTCTTTCGAATCCTGCGCATTAGCAATACGGTCTGATAAATCTGATATATCGCCGAGCGTGCCCGTGATCTTGTTTTCAACCTCGGACGTATTTTCTATCGCTACGGCCTGATTCAGGATCATCTGTTTGCAGCTGTCCAGATAGCGCTGCGAAGAGCTGGAGGGGTTACAGGTATCGAACGTTTTATATTTGTTATACAAGCTATTCAGTTCAGACGAATATGACCCGCTCTGGTTGCTCAGCAGGTCATCCAGTGAAATACCGTTTTGACGAAGATTATCAATATCGGTTTTCAGGCTTTTGGCCTCGCGGAGAAATGCCTGAACGTCACGCACGCCCGTTGCCGTGGCTAATTGCTGCTTGTAGGCATCAAGTTCACTTCTATAGTGGGTGACGGTTTCCTGCCACTGCTGGAGTTTCTGGATCCACTGATTCATGGATTCGGTATTCTGTACGGCGTCGAATACCGGTATTCCGGCGCTTAGTGCCTGGGTGGAAATTAACAACGATAATGCCAGTATGATATCTCTGAACTGCATTTTCATTACCTCCGTCATGGATATTACAGGGCTTGTTGAAGGAAGGCGGCTTTCCAGTCATCAGGCTGCATTCCTTCCTGATACAGGGTGTCGAACAGTTTCAGGTTGTCTTCGCTGCCGCTCAGCACTTTGGTAAGTTTCCCGAGGCCTGATAAATCCATTTTCGCCATCGCCACAAAAGGCCGGGTTTCACCTGCGCGTAACGGCATTTTCAGGACCACCATAGAGCGCTCACCCGGATCGAGGTTTCTGACGATGTCGTACACGCTTTCCGGCACTTTCATCTTTTCCACGTAATCCGCCCGGCTGGCTTTCGGGTTGGCAAGAAATATCTGCGAGCTGCACTGCTCGATAATCGCCGGGGCAATCGGGTGTTTGACGATTTCGTCAGGCGACTGCGTGGCGGGGACGAAGATGCCGTTCAGCTTGCGGATCACCTTCAGCATATTGAGCGAGAAGCGGGATAATTCGACATCGGCCAGCCATTTCCAGAACTCGTCCATGAACATCACCAGCCGGCGACCATCCAGCAGGCTGGTGACGCGGTAAAGCAGATAAAACGTGATGGGGCCGCGAATATCTTCATCATCGAGAAATTCCGTACCGTCGATACCCACGTTATCGACGTCTCTGATGTTGAAGGTGTCCTCCTCATTGTCGAATACCCAGCCGAACTCGCCGCCCTGCGCCCACTGTTTAAGGCGAATACGTAGCCCGTTGGTGCGGGCGTCGAGGGTTGGTGGCTCCGGCAGGACTTCCAGTAGCCGGGTGATACCGAATTTGCGGTATTCCGGCGGGTAGTCGAGCATAATGGTATCCACGGCGGCACTGATGCGCTCCTCATCGCGCGGATCGAGCGGCTTACCGTTGCGGCGGCACAGCATGCGTACCAGCCGTTTGATAAAGCTGATATTTCGCCGGGTTGGGGCCAGCGAAAACGGGTTAAACCCGGTGGGAGTGCCGGTACCGATACGGAAGTAGCGTCCGCCCATCTGGCGTATTGCCATCTCCGCCGCCCGGTCCTTGTCGAAATACACCGTGGTGAACCGCTGGATTGTGGCTGAGGTGCTGAACGTCGCCGGATTGCGGTACTTCTGCATCAGTTGCTGCATCATGGTCATCAGCATCGTTTTCCCTGAGCCAGTTTTACCAATAATCGCCGTATTACCCGGCGTTTTTTCGTTGAAGTCATCCCGTCCGCTCTGGCTGTCGTGCAGGTTCAGGTAATACCCGCCACCGCCAGGGGATTTGAGGATGGCGATGGCATCGCCCCAGGGATTGCCGTTTCGTTTATGAGGATGAAAATTGTGCAGGCTCGCCAGGTCGGCAAAGTTCTGGCTGCTGACGGCCACCAGACGGGGGCGCAGCGTATACACCCCCGGCAGTTGCGCCAGGTACGCGGCGGGCAGCGACAACGTGGACAGCGTCGTCATGATGCCGAGGTCGGCGAAGGGCTGCGCCAGCGCGTTGGTGTCCTTCACCACCTGGTTGGGGCTGTCTGAGGATACCAGCAGGGAGAAGTGATATTTCCCGCAGGAGACATGCCCGGACTGGAGCAGGTCACGCAGGACAACCAGCTCTTCGCGCTGCGAAATGGCGTCGTCATCCGCCGAAGTCAGGCGCTTTTCCGCCAGACGAATATGCTTCTGTGCCTCATCGCGGGCCATGCAGGTGAAGGACTGCGTCAGCACATACTCGCTTTCGGCATACAGCAGCGCGTCCAGCAGGCCGGTCGCGGTCTCCGACGAGTAATCTTTGATTTCCAGACTGCGAAAAAAGCGGGAGCCGCAGACGGTCTGGCATTCGGCGGTGTCGGTAGTAAAAAAGACATCCGCTGTGCTTAACGTTTCATAAAACGGCGCCCGCGTGACCGCCACCTTTTGCCACTGGCCGGTGAGCAGGCGGTGATAAAAGGACAGCTGGGCGGAATACACCCGTCCGTTTTCTTCATACATCCCCAGCGGCGTCGCCGTATAGCGGGACAGCGCGGAAGCCAGTGCCTCCCGGTATTCCAGCATCATTTTCAGAGCATCATCCAGCGCCGCTTTGCGTTTACCGGACGGCTGCGCCTTCATGGCCTTTTTCTCCAGCGGAGAGAATGGCGCGTAGCAGAGGGTGAAAAACAACCGGTGCCGCCAGAACGGTTTTTCGCTGATAGGCTGGTAATACAGCCGGGTCACTTCATCAGAAAAGGGAATACCTGAATTCGCGTCAAAGGCATCGTGGTACTTTTCCCGGATACGGTGAAGATAAAAGGTAACCGGTAGGCCTTCATACGCACGAATAATGTTATTGAGATGCGTCGCCATTAACGTCAGGTGATGTTCATCCTCGCATTCAAAAACGGTGCCCTCCAGTTCCCAGCTGGCAAGCAAATCACCCTGGCGGTTTCTGATGACGTGCGGGTGAATATGGGAGGAATACGGAATGTATTTCTCCAGCGTAACGCGCTCGTTTAACTTCATTTTTTCAATAAACTCCGAGACGTCGACGGCGTCATAGTGGTTTGCCAGCAGGGCATTGGCACCAAAATGTTTATTGGAGCCAAACCGGCCACGGGTTTTAAAGGCCAGCCAGAGCAGCCCGAAATAGTGAATTTCGGTTCTGGCCTTTGCCTTCATCTCCAGCCAGGCAGGGATAAGCAGTAATATCAGGTAATAGCTGACATAGACCGCCAGCAGGACGATGGCCCCGCTGACCATCACGAACGGCACGAGGGGAATGCCGGCTATGGCGGCAGGCCGCGTCAGCGCTTTGTTCAGCGTAGCCATCGTTACCTCACTTATGATGCCCAGTAGGCACCGAAACCTGACGCCCCGACGATAAGGATGGCGCCAATGATGACGTTGCGCATGTCGTGCAGGCTCTTGCCGTCAAACAAGACTTTGTATCCCACCCACATGGTGGCGAGCGTGATGGTGACGGCGGCCAGTCCGAGCAGTCCTGTGGATGTGTTGCTCAGCGTCTCATTGGCTTTATTAAATCCGCTGTCTGCTGCCAGCACCGGGCTTGCTATTAACAAGGAAGAGAGGACGGGCCAGTCAGTTTGTTTTCGTTTCATCATTGTTCCTCTTGGGGCCGGGAAAGGGTAACTCGCCGCGTATCACGGCATTGGGGTAGCGCAGGGATGTCAGAACTGAAGTGGCGTTATCGGTAAGCTCGCCACGCATGACGGCGGTGGGGTAACGGATTTCAGGCACGAGCTTTTCGGCGGCTGGTCGCTGTCGGTCTTCTCGCGTTGACGGTACGGCGTAGCCGATGCGCTGGATGTAGCTGGTCTGGTTAAACGCGGATTCCGGCTGTTGGCCGGTAGTGAAATTTCCTGAGTAGTAGCAACTGAGCGCACGCTTCAGGGAACGGCCGCGGCGGTAGCAGTCGGTGAGGATGTGCTCAAAGACGGACAGGTTGGTACAGGGGTCAAGAAGGTCACGGGCGGTCACGTCGTAATGACGGAAGTTGGTGCTGGTGATTTGCATCAGCCCGACCGAATAGCGTCGGCCCTGTGCTGCCAGCCACCCGGTGAGGCTGATGGCCTCATCCCTGCTCGTGGGGAAATGTGAAATCACGCCTTTGCCACTGGGCAGAATTTCAGCGATGGCATACGGATTCAAACCGGATTCGACCCGCGCCACATCAAGCGCCGTGGACGGGTGAATGCTGGGGGCGCACTGCAAAGCCGCCGCCAGAAATACGGTGGTGGAAAGCATGATGGCCTCAGAATGGTAAACCGGGCAACGCGTACCGCCATCAGACGGCACAGGGCCGGGAAAAGGGGGTAAGGGCGGTTAAAAGGACTGAGTATCCTGTGTCGCGCCACCGTCATCCCTGGGCTCAAGGAGCACTAACTTGCCGGAGATAGCAATACCGGGTGTCAGCATGATATTCAGGCCAGACTTAACGTTATGAGCGAACGCCACGCCAACCCTGGTCCAATACGTGTTTATTTCGCCCTGTGCATCGGGTTGACTTTCCTGAGTGACAAATACGTGGTAAATGGGTTTTCGCATGACGCCTCCTCTAATAAAAACAACAATGAGTTAAATGAATGTCACATCCCAATTCTGCATTCCGGTTTTAACGGGTCAGCGAGAACATTCAGCGGCACCCTGAATTGTGGTTTTGTGACAGCCTGAACCTTATTTTTAAAGAGCAATACCCGACCTGGGGAAATTAACGACCATTCGGGTAACTATTATGTAATGAGGTTTTCAGGATCAGATATTCAGGGCGGTATATAAACGATAAATTCAAAGTTAAAATGAGAGAGATAAATTAGTGGTGGAGGGGGTAAGCTCTGCGAAAAATAAAAGTAATTGAAATGTATAATAAAGACGACTGTATATTCATAGTTAATGACAGAGACATGTAGAGAAAATATTCCTGTATGTCTCTGTGACCATTATTAACGTGTTCGACGTTCAAGTTTTTCCTGGCATTCTGTGCAGGTGGTTATGCCCGGGAGTGCCTGCCGTCGCTTTTCAGGAATGGACTTACCGCATAGACGACAATGGAATAATGATGGCGTAGACCCTGGCTTAAAACGACTCTGTTCAATCATATCCTCGAGTCGTTGCTCATTAAATTCCTGATCGCGGTCGATCTCATCTGGCATGTGCGGCCCTCCGGTCTGACGCCTCCTGTTCATAAAGTGCGATACGCTTCCAAACGATGGTCAGTGACAACCCGTCGACTTTCGGCAGCAGGGTTTGCGTTACCTGCATCATGGCGGCCAGCGCATCGGCCGATTCCAGGTTGGCCACCCGGAATTGTTGCCATTGCCGCCAGATGGCCGCATCCGTCTCTTCGTCCGGCTCTGGCGTCCGGCCATAAGGCACACGGACGCCCAGTAACCGGCGGCGAAGGCAAACTTCGTTGGAGGTGAGGCCAAAATACTTATTGAGTAGCGCAATTGACCCGCCGAGCCGGATGGCATGATTGATACGTTGCTGCTGCAGAACCTCCTCACGGGATTTAGCCAGAAGCAGGTGTAATGCGTCGTGATGAACCGTCACAGCCAAGAACTGCGCAGACTCCCGACTGATGATAAACAGCTCGTCTAGTGATAATTGGTTGAGGGCATTCATTTCGTCGAAAGTGAATCCGAGCGATTCACAGTAACGAATGTTGCCATCCTTCAATGCATGCAAGGCATCGGTTAAAACGACGTAATTCAGTGACGGGATAATCATGGTGTTTTCTCCCTTCAGCCTATTGAGCGGCGGACTAATTTAATATTGATCCATTCGTCAATCTCCGATTCGAGCCAGGCGACACTGGCTGGGCCAATCTTGATTGAGCGAGGGAAGGTACCGTCTTTCATATACAGATAGATTTGAGAGCGCTTCAGGCCCGTTTTTTCTTCAACCTGTTTCAGACGTAATAACTGATGAGATGTCACGGTATTCTCCTGTGGAAGATGTAGCGCTAGCCGGGAGATAACACGACAACACAAAGTCGTGGTGCGGTGAAAGTTGATGAACCCGTATTACGGGAAATCCAATCCTTAATACGGGTTTTTATAGCGAAGGGCATCATCTTACTTTTGTGTTGGTAGGGAAGGGGGTGATCCGCGCTCAAGCGCAGTTTTGAGCGTGTCGCCACTGAATCGGTCGGTAATGCCTTCCTCTGATGCCCATTGCTCAAAAATGGATAGCAACTTGTAGGGCTTTCCTATCAACGGGCTGATAGTTTCATTATTTCTACAGGCAAGCCAAAATAGTCTTGATAGAGGGGATGATATGCGTGTGGAAGAATCCGAGGGTGATTTTTTTTCCAGCCAGCCAGTTGAATAGTTTATTTAACTCAGTTTGCCTGATAACAAAACATGCATCCTTCGGTAAGTTATAAATAGGTAAGTAGGCATCATTAAAGCTTAAATCTATGCCATTTAATGAGATTCCATTGCGTAATGAAATTCTATTGTGAACTAGAAAGGTTTCCCCTGATAAGGAAACAGTGATGCCATAGTTATTGTTCCCTCTAAGTACAGGTGATGGTATTTTTAGATTGTGAGCAAGTAGGCATTGTATGAGAAAATATTCATATCCAAAAAGACTTGTATCAATGACGCCATGAGCAGTGTGAAAATATTCACCTTCGGTGCTGAAAATTAAGTTGCTCTCGCTAAAAAAAACGATTTCACCCGACGTAATTTTGCCGTCAGGTAAGTTATTATCTTTAGGTTTTAGCTTCAACTTATGGTCATGGGATTTTATTTTCCTCAAGGTAATTGGAGACTGAAAGTATATCGAAAGGAGGGTTTTTCCCTGCAGAGCATATCGATAGATATCACTTTCTTGTATTTTCCTAATGCCGTTTTTCTTTGATGCTTTAACTGCTTCTTTGATAGTTAACCAGTCTGAGTTTACATTTTTATTCTTAAAAAAAGCGAGTCTGTCTGACATAACATATCTCCTTTTAAATATGCGTGCTGATAAATATAATGCCCTCTCATAATATGAATAAAGAATGACTGTTGATGGAAGGTTGGATGTTTTTCCAGTATTATCCATTCGTATTGATTTGCAATATAAGAATGCCGCAAAGACTTCGCGGCATTTTGGTTTATTTTAAATTTGGATTAATGTCGGGGTTTTCAAAATCAGGAACAAAGGAAAGATATTTTCCACCAATCTTTATAGCCCGTCTGTTTGCTTCTGCATCATGAATGTGTAACGGTGGGGTAACACCCTCTTTCGCTACAATGCCTGTTTCTCTAAAGAACCCTTCGAAACCTGCGGGAGAGAACATCAGCAATATCTTGATAGGTTTAATGCTGTTATTTCTAAATTGGTGATAAATGCCCTTAGGTACATAAACAAAATCACCAGGGTTTGCCTGAAAGATATTTTCTCCGGCTTTTACGGTTAATTGGCCGTCTAGTACATAAAATATCTCATCAGCGTCTTCATGAAGATGCCAGATCGGACCACCACCAGGCCCAACAAACCCCTGAATAATAGAAATGTTGCCGCCGGTGTTTTCTTTGTCAAGCTTAATAGTATAGGTATCATTATTTAACCAAAGCGGAACGCCTTCATTGTCTCTAATAATAAATGGTTGCATTATTTGTACCTCACGGTTATGAATTTAAAGAGAGTGGCCGCCATCGATAACTATTCGTGTACCCACTAAGTAGTCAGACTGGCCTGAGCAGGACCAAATAATCGCTTGAGCGATCTCTTTAACATCGCCAATACGCCCAATGGGGATCAAATCGTGCCATCTTTTGTCACGGTCTGCCGCCGATTCGCCGGGAAGTTGGGTCATTTCGGTGGCCAATGGACCTGGGTTTATTGAGAAAACGCGCACGCCGTGCGTGATAGCCTCTTTTGCCGAGACGCGGGTCAATGCATCAACGGCAGCCTTTGAAGCGGTGTAGGCTGCCGTGCCCGGAATATTCAGCCCGATAGACATATTTGATGAAATATTAACGATAGTCCCGGCCCGGTTTTCTTTCATCGACTGAAGTTCGCGCTTCAGACTTTCAAACAAACCAATGACATTAGTATTGAATACGTGATTAAAGTCTTCACTGGAGGTTTCATCGACAAAACCAAAAGAAAATACTCCGGCGTTATTAACGGCAATATCAAGAGTACCGACTTTATTTTTAATTTCATCAAACAGGTTATCTATTAATTGATTATTATTTACGTCGAAAGGAATAACCCATGATTTGCCAGGAGTCTCGGAGATCGCTTGCGCCGTCTCTTCTAGTTTCTGCTTATTTCGACCTGCAAGAATAACGGTTCCGCCAAGTCGTGAAAATGCCAAGGCTATTTCTCTGCCAAGTCCACTGCCTGCGCCGGTTACAAGAATTTTCTTTTGCGAAAAAATACCACTCATCGGTTCTCTTCCTTATATAAAGTAATCTTCGACTTTGCCACCAAGGAGAATATCGCCGCACACCTGCAGGACTTTTTCCTGCGCGACAGCGTGCTGGCAAATAGTGTTGATATCACGTAATGCGCGATCAAAAGGTGTTTCATGGGTGTAGATAGAACCCCCACCCTGTAGGTCATACAAGCTTGAAATGATGGTTCGTGCGGTTTGAAAGGCATTTCTTCGACTCAAAGCTGACTGCACGCGCCAATGAGTAATATCATCATGAGCGGCATCGGCTTCGAGCGCCTGCCATAATGTACTTACGCTGGTGAGCGCCGCGTTTCTAGTGATGAATAACTGATTCTCTGCGTTAGCCACCGCCGTCTGTACGCGCTTTGAGTTTCGCCATTTCACATCATTGATTCTGTCTGTGCGGTCGTCGGCGACGTCGTAGATATAGTCCAGACAGGCTCTCGCAAGCCCCAGCGGGATACCGGCCATTTTGCGTAAAATTGCATCCGGCGTTTTGTGCAGTGGCCCTTGACGTTTTGGTTCCGAGAAATTGAACGCGTGCTGTTCGGGAATGAACAATCCTTGCGTGGAGTAGTCCTGACTGCCGCTTCCCCGCAGGCCGGTGGTGAACCAGGTGTCGGAAAAAAGGTAGTCGGCAGGACGCGCCAGCATGACTCGCCAAAGGGGCTTGCCGTTATCATCCAGTATAAGATTGCCGTTACGGTAGAGGAAGCAACCTGCCGAGATGACATCGCCATGAGGCGATCCGCTGGCAAAACGCCATTTGCCAGTGACAATGTAGCCGCCATCAACTATCTCGGCTTTTCCCTGCGGGTGTATCCAACCCGCCACAGCCAGATTGGCATGTGGAAAGATCTCTTTGGCACTTTTTTCTTCCAAGAAACCTGAATAAATACCTGAGTCACAACCAATCATGGCGCACCAGGCGGTAGCCGTATCGCCCCGGGCGAGTTCTTCCAGCACAAGGATTTGCTCAATCGACGTCAGTCCGGCACCGCCCCATGATTGCGGGAAACACATTCCAAATATCCCAATGCCACGTAGCCTTTCAATAATATTGAGTGGTATCCTGCGATGCTCTTCTATTTCACGAGCGGAGTTACGTAATTTGCCACGTAAATCTCTTAGATTAACTAATATATTGCTAAATGTATTTTCTTCATGAGTTATCATGGATGCGCCTCAATAAATGAACCTATATAATTAAATCTTAAAAGTACATATTAGTTATTATTAATAACTATATCGCCCGGATGCGAAAATTCCCTTTGGGTCTAAAGTTTTTTGCAAGCTTCTGATGATTTCACCTTCACGAAGCGTTCTGGCATTACGACTATTGGCGAGAGGATGTTCTACGTCCAAACGATAAGGGTAAAAACCGGAAGCACTAAATTTTTCATGAAGAAGTTTCAGAGCCCGATGAGCTTTTCTTATTTCCTCTTCTACGCGTTCAAAACGAATGGATACAACGAGATCAATAATCTGATCACTCAGCATATTAATTGTGGCGCCGCAGCGCACGCCAGTAGACTCGAAGATATCGTCGAAATGTAGATAAGCCTGTTTAATAGCCTGACCGGTAAAAGGAAGCAGAGGCAAGAAAAATATCCAGCCTTTGCCTTCGGCATCTATTTCAGCCGGTGTAGTACCGAGCGTCTTCTCCAGAAGGATATCATGATATTTAGTATCCCCTTGATAGGCAGCGTTGACTAGATTGGCGACGATATCATCTTGATAAGGATTCATAGGGCTGTCGTTCCAGATCAAAGAGATGAATTTCTCGCCAGCTTTTACAAACTCGGTTTCCAGCGCGGTGGAAAGTGCCGATACTACTGAGGCTGCTCCCGAAAGGGGCAAATGAACGAGAAACTCGCCCTTATTCGCACCATACGTCAGTGTTGATGTTTCATCATAAACCTTAAGTACACCGTGAATTAACCCTTGTGCTGACCAACGCTGGAAGGTATTGATAGCATACTCTAAGTTTTCGGGAGAAAAGGAAATATAGGCGACGCGAGATTTTTCTGGTCGATGAAGTAGCCGTACAACGCCACCGGTTATAATTCCGAGATTCGATTGGGTGAATAATTGCACCAGTGAAGGACCAATCCCGTGGGAGTATAATGCGCTATGTTTTCCCTGTTCCGGCCACCAGCCCACTCGGTGCAGTGTCCCGTTGGCGAGAACAATTTCCAGGCCGAGAAGATCTTCTGTACGCTGGTGCCTCAACCCGACGCCCCGATCGAGAGCATTACCTAAAAAACTCGTTTCTGCAGATGAGGCTGTCACATTAATAAAACGATGGGTGTTCAGTAATTTTTGCGATAATATTCCCTGCGTCACACCTGGCTCAATGACAGCATAACCCTCTGCGATATTAATCTCGCGAATTTTATTTAATCCGGTCAGCTTCAACTGCACGGCGTTGTCTGACGGAGGTTTTGTTGAACCTAGCCCCCAATTGTATCCAGTTGAGTAGGGATAAAGCGCTGTTTCTCCGTCAAATTGATCTGCCAGCTTAACAATACGAATTACTTGTTCAATACTGGAAACATCCACTCGGCCAGAAACCGATGGGGAAGTATATTCACCAACATCATTCGGTGTTTTTACATAGGCGACGACGTTTTTATGATCTAAATGCTGTTCGAGAAAGGAGATGAACTTTTTGCTCATTTAATCAATCCTCTATTTTTCGATAGCTAATATTCGGGTTCAGAAAGAAATAGTGCATTTCATTACTGTATGAACCATCGTGATTTTTCAATCGTCCCGGACGCATCCCCTCAAATTCAAACCCTCCCTTTTGCGCGACTCTTTCTGACGCGATATTGCCTTCTTTGACACCAAGTTCTAAACGTACATAACCAGCTTCATTAAAGGCCCATTTTTTCAAAAGATTCAGCGCCCTTACGGCGTAGCCTAAACCACGATATTCCGGCAATATCCCGTAACCCACATCACCTACATGAGGTGGTACAACATTGCGGATAACAATTTTTCCTACAGCATTACCAGTTGAGCATTCTATAATAGTTAGTAATATATTAGGGCCTACGGCTGAATTAAGCCCGCAACGCCTGATTTTTTGTTTTATTTCATCAAGTGATGCTGTTTCGAATAAACCCCACTTCGATGATTCAGGATTTGATTGCTCTAACCATATACAAAATGTGTCTTTTGTTTCAGCTAAACGTAGTGCAATTTTTTCATCGCGATAAATATTACTATCCACTGCAGGGAATAATAGGGTTTTTCCCGTATTAGTTTGATTATTCAATAATGAAAATACTGCAAATTCCTCTAGCTCTGAATTTGCATTAAATTTTTGTGTAATACCTTCAAAAGTGTATCCGCTCAATATAAGGCTATTAATGATTTTATGATGATCAATCAGAATGTGAGTCTCAACTCTCAGTGTCTTATATTTTTCAAATAAAAAAACTGAAAGTTTACGGAATAGTCTGGTTTTTATTTTTTCTCCTAATGGCATATGTATGTTAATGTCTAGAATTATGCTGCTATCATCATTTTCTGATGGCCGCAAGAAAATGTCTCCTATATGCTCCGGCTTGCATTTTCGTATAACAAATATTTTATGTGTGTATGATTTTTTATTGGGTGTGTCATTTGATAACCTTGCCTCGCAACTTTGGTCGATAATTTTATCACTCTCGCTGTGGTAAATGATTGGGATCTCATGCTTGTATTTTTTTTCGGGAAATAAGTGCGATTCCGGAATAGTTTGAATGTTATTTTCATAGCCTAATGAATTAGTTTCACTGTTCATGGTCTATTCCTATTGATACAGTCAGATATTTGTCTGAGGATTAACAGCAGGCGTATCGTAACGGTTGTTTCTCAAGACAGGGAGTAGGGTGACAATCGCCAATCCAGCTAAAAAAATACCGATGAGAGTTGGTGCACGGTAGCCATAACCTTGGTCGATTGCATAGCCGCCGGCCCATGAACCAATAACTACTCCAAGACAAATAACGGAGGTATGCATAGTGTTAATTAATGAAGTATTAGGGGCTGCTTTAAACACGCGTGAGGACATGGCAGGAGTGAGAGTAATACCAGTAAGTCCTAAAATCATTACAGATATCAGCACTAATATTTTATTTTCGTAGAAGGTATAAAGCCCAAACAGTGCAAGTACTAGCACGACGCTTCCGGTGAAAACAACTTTAATCGGCGATTTATCTGCTAGTCGACCTACAAGAAAGTTACCAATTACCGTGAATGCACCGTAAGCGAAAAGAATAGCCGGGATATATGGAGTATCGAAACCGACAGTGTTTTCAAAATAGGGAACGAAGTAACTGAATGTCGCGAATGTAGCAGCAATAATAAAGAAACTTGTAATAAAAGCCCCCCAGATTGATCTGTTTATAATTGAACCAAATTCAGCCTTAATACTACCCTTGACCTCCGCCTTGAATTTAGGAACAATCAGTATAATACCTATTCCAGCTAAAGATGTAAGGACAATAATTAATGCGAAGGAAACTCTCCAGCCATAATACTGGTCAAGTATTGCTGATAGTGGCAGTCCCGCCACCGTCGCTATCATCATCCCGCCCAATACGATGGAGGCTGCAACGCCAAAGCGTTCCGGTGGAACCATTTTTGCCGCTGTCAACAGCGCAAAACCGAAGAAGGCTGCCGAAGATAATCCGGTCGCAAACCTCGCTACTGCTAAAAGATCATAAGTTGCAGAAACGGTTGCGACGACTTGGGCGACAAGAAATATGCCAGTAATAGTCAATAATGCTGCTTTATTGCTAAGTTTAACTAAAAATGTAGCAAGCAAGGGACCACCGAAAACCATACCTAATGAATAAATGGTAATTAAATATCCAACTTTAGGAATGGAAACACCTAAATCAGATGACATGGATGTGATTAATCCTGCGATCATGTATTCAGATGTTGTCATGGCAAATAGAGTAAAACCTAAAACATATATTGCTGCTGGTAGTGGTTTATTCATAAAAATTCACTCGATGTGATTAACAGTAATGAAACTAATACCCTCGATCATCAGCTTTTGTAAACAGAATATGAATCATAATTGTTATGACATTTTTCACCAATATAATCTGCTGGTTTATCGAATTGTCGTGTTAGGTTAGGAGGTTAAGATATCGAATTTAGGCAATTAAATTGTCATCGGCATATCTTAAAAATAGATAATGTTATTTATTTAATTGATTTTTCTGAATGTGTAAATATCGAAAAGGAAAATAACAATGAGTGAATACGTGCAAGCAATTGTGAAATCAGATACTGGTGGTTTTAGATTTACCGATGTACAGCGGCCAGTCAGAAGGACGGAAAGTGATATTTTAATCAGAGTTTCCAATATATCACTTAATCGGGGAGAATTAGACTTTCCCTGGGAATCGGATAAGCCTGCCGGATGGGATGCATTTGGTATTGTGATCGAGACCAGCACCGACGGTCAGGGACCAAAAATTGGGGAGCGGGTATTAACATGGAGTTTTTCGGGTGCCTGGAGCCAATATCGCGTTGTCGATCGTGCCAATGTCGCTATCGTGCCAGAGAGTGTATCTGCAGCGATTGCAGCAGCGTTGCCGGTGGCAGGATTAACGGCGCTGCGTTCTCTGCGATCCCTTCATTTGCAGCCGGGCCAGTCTCTGGCCGTTACCGGTGCAACGGGCGGAGTCGGGCATTTGTTGGTTCAGTTGGCAATGCATGCCGGTATTAAAGTTTCGGCGGTGGTGCACAGTCAGCGTGGATTCGATTGGCTGCAAGCCAGCGACGTTAAACCCAACGAGGTACTATTGGCTAAAGAATACCCTTTTGAGGGAACCTTTGATGCACTGGTCGATACCGTCGGTGGCGATTTACTGGCTCATCTATTAGACAATGTTGTTCCTAATGGCACAGTTCTCATTCTGGGCGTTGCCTCGGGACAGGTGGCGAGCATAGACACCACAATTTTGGTATCACGAGGAATCGATCTGATTTCTTATAAGGATTATTCCCCGGCCGGAGAAGATTTAAACACCTTGCTCACTCTCGTTGATGAGAGGATCATTAAAGTATACGCGGATAATATTGGTAGTTGGGATAAAGTCATTAAACAGGATTTCATGCATCTTCTCGCTCCAGGCAAAGTCACGCTCAACGTACCTCAGGACTAAGCTCAACTCGTACATAGTCCTCTATGCTGTCGCCACGCAAGGATATTGCAATAATTGTGGCGACATAGCGTTATCTTTTAACTAATAACACATTGATATTTAACTTCTGTCAGTTTTTTTTGTATCTTGATACCTCCACGAGGCATAGATGTTCGTGTAAGAGATGTAAGAGAAGACTTATGGATTTAAACGCGCTTAAAATCTTTATTAAGGTAGGGGAAACGCAGAGTTTTACCAAAGCTGCGCAGGCATTGGGCCTCACCCAATCAGGGGTCTCACGTGCAATTACCAGGCTTGAGCTCGACCTTCGTGTTACCTTGCTTAACCGCAATACCCACTCTGTAAGTCTGACTACCGATGGCGTTTTTTTATATGAATCCTCAAAAAGCCTGATTCATGAAATGGATGAGGTTGGGCATTCGATTACCGGCAGAACGGTATTCCCTGAAGGCGAACTAAAAATAACGACACCTTCTGCCTATGGCCGATTGGTAATTATTCCTATGCTCAAAGAGATTCTGGACAGATATCCGGCATTAACAATTGACGCGGTTATGACTGACCGATTGGTTGATTTGGTGGAAGAAGGCTTTGACGCGGCGATTAGAATTGGCAGCGTACAGGACTCACGGCTTATCGCCAGAACTATTAAGCATTTACGTTTTGTCACCGTTGCGTCACCGGAATATTTAAACAGCCACGGAATTCCTAAAGAGCCAGCGGAACTGGTACAGCATAACTGTCTGGCTGTTAAAGCACAGAGAACTGGGCGTAGCACAAAGTGGTTTTATTCTATAGCGGGAGAACAGCAGGCTTTTGATATTAAGGGTAATCTGGTCGTCGATACTGCGGATGTACTGTTAGAGGCGGCACTCAGCGGGATGGGAGTTGTTCAAATAATGGACTTTGCGGTCGGTAAATATCTCGAAAACGGTAAACTGGTCGAGCTACTACAAGAATACTCCGAGGCTTCGATTCCGCTTTCATTAATTTATGCAAAATCGCGCCATCGTTCGCCTAAAATCAGTACATTGCTGGCGGCGTTAGGAATAAATACTTGACCCCCAACACAGATGCAATTGTGCTTGATTTGTGAGGGGCCAAATTCAACATCCTGCTCAATTCTGTGACTAAAAACCAAGCTTTGTATGAAGCTGATGGTGTTTTAAGTATATAGGCGAAGTATTTAGTCTTAAACGGGGCTCATTAGCTGAGCCCTTTTTCAAGCTTATCAATCGGTATATACCGAAGTTCAGACTTTGGACTGCTGATGGCCCAAAATATAGGATGGCACGAATTCCTCTCTGCATCTGTCCAGATAATCTGACCACCACTGCATCATCGCCTTGCGGGCTTCCAGATGCTCCGCCTTGTGGATGTAGGCTGCCCGAACGCTATTGCGCTCCTGATGGCTCATCTGACGCTCAACTGCATCCTGTGACCAGAGACCTGATTCTATCAGGGCACTACAGGCCATTGCCCGGAATCCGTGGCCGCAGACATCCTCTTTAGTATTATATTCCATAAGCCGCAGCGCCTTATTAACCGTGTTTTCACTCATTGGTCTGGATGGATTATGGATGCTGGGGAACAGCAACTTCTGATCACCGGTGATTTCTCTTATCTGCTTCAGTATGTCGATGGTCTGTCGTGACAGCGGCACAATGTGCGGCGTGCGCATTTTCGCCCCCCTGCTGGAATAGCGGACGCCTGGGAGCGGTTCTCGTGTGGCGGGGATCGTCCAGATTTTATTTGTGAAACTTATCTCTGTCCAGCGGGCAAACCGCAGTTCGCTGGAGCGAATAAAGACATGCAGGGTAAGAGAAACAGCCAGCCGGGTTAATTCCCGTCCCTGATGATAGCCATCAATGCGACTCAACAATTCGGGTAGTCGTTCAAGGGGAAGGGCGGGGTAGTGTCGTTTAACCGGTGCTGCGATGATACCTTCGAGATTCGATGCCGGATTGCTCTCAATCATCCCCTGATGCACTGCATGCCGCATGATGTTGCACATATGCTGCCGGGTACGTGCTGCGACTTCCAGCAGACCTTTTTGCTCAATGCCTTTCAGCAGGTCGATAAAGTGACGAGGTTTCAGTTCAGCTACTGGCAAGTGTCCAATCACAGGAAATATATGATTGTTCATGCTGGCAAGCAGACGGGAGGCGTGGTTCTCAGACCATGTTCTGTTGCTTTTATGCCAGCTCAATGCAACGTGCTTAAATGTTTTTTCCGGTGAGCGGGCTGCTTTATCTGCAATACGTTGCTGTGATGGATTGATATTCTGCGTTAGCAGCTTGCGTATACCATCACGTTGCTGACGAGCGTAAGCCAGAGAAACATCGGGATAGGCACCTAAGCCGAGGCGAGATTCTTTACCATTGATACGATATTTGAGATACCAGAGACGTGACCCGCCTGGATTGACTAAAAGGTACAGTCCATGAGAGTCGGAAACTTTGAAGGGTTTAGCGGATGGTTTTAAGCTACGGATTTTAGCGTCGTTCAGAGACATATGGTGGTCACTCCATAATCGAACTGAAATGACCCCAAATCAGACCACCAATCTTGCCCGATGCGGAGGGGGAAATGAAAATGCATCGGGAAGATTTTTCACGCTAACATCGGGGAGTCGCAAGGCCATACCAAAAATGCAGTCCGGCGCGTGTGAAGCTCTTCGGATTATTAGCGTTGCCCGGCGTAACGCAGTCAAAGCCCGCAAGCAGGTGATTAATCAGCTTCGTGCGTTGCTGATTAGTGGACCGCAGGATGTTCGCGACAAACTCTGGAAATCGAAACCACATGAGTGCATAGTCGCCTGCATTAACAGCGAAGTGTCAGAGCACTCTCCATTGCGTATAGCTCTGTGCAGCACGCTTCGAAGCCTCGCGAAGCGATGGTTGGCCCTGACTGAAGAGATGAATGAACTGGACGAATCACTCGATAAACTGACCCGCAAATATGCCAGTAACCTTCGTAGTCAGTTTGGTGTAGGTCCACATACAGCTGCAACGCTGCTGGCAGTTGTAGGCGATAACCCCGAACGTTTAAAAAATGAAGCGGCCCAGGCATCGCTCTGTGGCGTAAATCCGTTACCAGCATCATCAGGAAAAACAGTCAGGCACAGATTAAACCGTGGCGGCTCACGTGAAGCAAACAATGCTCTGTGGACCATAACCCTTGTGTGTATGCGAAGTGATCCGCGAACACGAACCTATGTCGACAGACGAACTCGTGAAGGGCTATCGACCAAAGAGATACTAAGATGCCTAAAACGTTAGATCGTCCGTGAACTCTATCCATTGATTTTATCGGACCTCGCCTATGCCAATCACCCGATCTTGACATAGGAGCGTCAATAGCCCAATGGAACACTTCTTCCGTAGTCTGAAGAATTAATGAGTATCAGTAGTAGATTATACATTCCATGCAATAACGGGCTATATCACTGGGTTTTACAGTGCGCTCAGGCAGCATGAATATAACGGAGGATTATCACCAAACGAATCGGAAAACCGATACTGGAAAAACGCTAAAGCGGTGGCCAGTTTTTGTTGACAACTACATTTCTTATGACTAAATGGCATGGAGTTTGCATGTTTCAGACTGGGGGGAATCTATGTCTGAAATGCTTAAGTTTACACCGCATGAGTTGAATGTTATGAGTGAAATCATATGGAAACTCGCATCTGAAAAAAACTCTTTCAGTTTAAGAAGTTCACTGTTGCCTCAAGTTACCAGTTTGCTTGGTGCGGACTACGGTGCTTCCTATGTCTGGAGTTCGGATAGCAGGACTTCACATGATGGGGTTGCCATTAATATTGATGACAGTGCGATACGCAAGCACGACCTTGAATTTCAATTTATTGATCCAATCACACCACTGTTAAGCGCAAAAACTAATCCAACTCGCGTTTGCGATGTTATGCCACACACGCTGCTATCCAGCACTCGCTACTATCAAGAGTTTCTCAAACCGAACGGGTTATTCCATGGAATAAATGTGTTCTTCACCAGAAACCATATCAATGTGGGCGATCTTAGAATTTGGCGCTCTGAAAAGCGGCCAGCATTTTCATTCAGGGATGGTCAAATATTATCAGTCTTACAGCCCTATTTTTGTCAGGCACTGCCACAACCCTCTAATAAGACAAGCCTTTTAACCGGGAGAGAACAGGAGGTGGTGAGTCTGGTCAGCAAGGGATTGAGTGATAAGGAGGTCGCACGCCTCCTGGATATTGGCTTTACCACCGTAAGGTCACATCTGACCCAGGCACTCCGAAAACTCGAATGCGTGAATCGTACCGAGTTAGCCTCAAGAAGATTTGATTAACTCCTCAATGTTGAGGATACAAAGACTCACAGCAGGTTGGTATTAATAAATATGTACACATTTCAATCGGGGAATAACTGTGAGTAAGAAAAGCCTTCTTGTGCTGGTATGTATCATGGTGATTCATGGATACGCTCATGCAGCAAACCAGTTACCAACAGACCTTAACAAACTTACTGCAACTGAAGCAGCTCAGATGATATGCAAAAAACAAATCACCAGTGAGCAGTTAATACGAGCCTACCTGAACAAAATTCAATCACATCCCAACCTTAATGCATTTATTAGCGTAAATCCGGACAGGGCTATAGCAGAGGCAAAGGCATGGGATAAAAAACAAACAACGAGTAGCGGCTGTTTGCCTCTGGGAGGGGTCCCGGTGGCTGTGAAGGATAATACTCAGGTCATCGGATTTCCTAACACAGCAGGAACACCAGCATTAGCTCACTTTATGCCCAAGACTACCGCGCCAGTGATTCAGAAATTAATTGATGCGGGCGCAATCGTAATTGGTAAAACTAATATGCATGAACTTGCGTATGGTGCTACCGGTTATAATACCGCCATGCACATGCCCGGAATCGTTGGCGTTCGCAATGCATATGATTCCAGCCGTATTCCAGGTGGTTCCTCATCTGGAAGTGCCGTCGCTGTTGCTGCAGGTATGGTACCGATAGCAATGGGCACCGACACTGGTGCTTCGGTCCGTCAGCCGTGCGCATTGAATGGCTGTGTAGGATTTCGCCCAACTACTGGACGTTATAGTCAGCAGGGGATAACCCCAATTTCGCATACGCGAGATACAGCTGGCCCTATGGCGCATACCGTTGCTGATGTTGCATTGATGGATCATGTGATCAGTGGAGCTGAGATTCTGCCCCCAGCAGAGCCGCAACACATACGCTTAGGTATTAGCCCTTATTTTTGGCAAGGTCTCGACAAAGACGTTAGTGAAAATGCCCACCGTGCTTTGCAAAAGCTCAGAGAGGCAGGTGTTGAGCTCGTTGTTACAGAAATGCCAGGTCTTGAGCAGGCAAACGTTGCAGTTTCTCTGCCCGTTGTGGTTTATGAAGGAAAGCACGACCTGATTAAATATCTCAGCGATAACCAAACAGGTGTGTCTTTCGAACAGGTAGCTGCCAAGGTGTCCAGCCCTGATGTAAAAAATATTTTCGACCACGCATTGATACCACAAACAGTAGTTGATGCGAATGGCAGTATTGTTCCTGCGGAGGTTATTCACCAAAAAGCGGTAACAGAAGGTTTGCCGCATCTGCTGAACATTTATAAAAGAGCATTTGCTAACAATCGCCTGGACGGACTCATTTTTCCAACATCACCTGTGATTGCACCTCTTGCCGATGACAAAGTCAGTTCCGGTGCCGAGTTTGCAAAACTGATTCATAATACTGACCCAGGAAGTAATATCCGTTTACCCGGCTTAAGTATTCCTGCGGGATTGGGTGCGCAAACCCATATGCCTGTAGGTATCGAAATCGATGGACTCCCAGGAGACGATGCGAAAATTCTGGCAATAGGTGCAACAGTCGAAAACATAATCAAAGAATAATTAATCAAAGAATTAATGGGCTGTAAATCAGCCCATTAATTTATTTTCTCGCATCCAGAAACTGCTCCCTATAAACTTTAGGTGACAAGCCAAACTGTTTTTTGAATGAACGGCTAAAATGAGTACTGTGTGTAAATCCCCATTCAAAAGCAATTTGTGAGATCAGCTTATCTTTCAAAGCAATATTTTCCAGATCCCGGCAACAAAATTCCAGGCGTTTGACCCAGATGTATTGCGCTAAAGGTATTTCTTCACCCTCAAAAATTCTATATAAAGAGCTAACTGACATGCCCAGGTCTGATGCGATCGTAGCAACAGAGAGTTCTGATTCAGCAAGATTCATCTCGATATGTTTTTTTATTCTTTTCAGGTGATAAGACTTCACAGAAGTTAACTGAGTTTGATTGTTCTGGGGCATGCTCTGCAGTGCCCCGGCAACCATTTGCAAAATTGCACCAGATACACCTGACTGTGCCTCAGGCGGAAGAACGGAAAGTTGCTCTAATGAGGTAAGAAAATTCGATAACAGATAACCCATGGCATGCTGTCCAGATATTTTATATGCACACAATCTCTCCGGTGCAGTAACATGTTGTTTTAAAAGCATACGTGGAATTCTGAGGACCAGTTTCTCAAAATCTTCATTAAACCCCATACGATAAGGGCGTGTGCTATCAAAAAGGATAAAATCCCCCGGTTGAAGTCGAGCAGACCTGTCATCCTGTTCAAGATATCCATTTCCTTTCAGCTGTAAACTGAAGAGGAAGTACTCATCATCACGTCTGTCCATTCTGATCTGACGGCTGTTGCGAGATACAGTCTGACTACAGGCGTTCAATTTCATGACATCTATTTCTGCGACGCGGTCATGGAGAAGCTCAGCATGTATAGCTTTCGCCGGTGAGGAACTTGTCATTGCTAAATCAAGAGCAACAAATCGCTCACAAACTATTTGATGCCAGAAATCGTAACGTTGTGATTGCGGAAGCGTATGAGTGCTGATCAACATGTTAATTCCCCATTCCAGATATACTAAGACAATCCCTGCAAAAAAGATGCCCTGATTACACTGGCAGTGAATCTGGTCAAGGGAATCGGTAAAAACAATCAGTTTATCTGAAAACTTCCGTCAAAATGCATGCGTATATAACGCACATTGCTGGAGTTGCACCATTATGAGGCCCATCACATATTTGCATGCTTCGTAAAGGTGCAACAGCACTTGCAGTAAGTTTGAGCATGGATGGCAATAAGGCAGGTGCAATGGAGGGTAGTGGCTGGCTGTAATAATCCCCGGAGCTTTCTCAACGAACAAAGTAAAAAATTACAACGTCAACACCGGGGTAGAAATAATGGTAATGCGCAAAATGATAGCGAGTCTGCTGGCGGTATCTGGTTGTTATACTCTTTCCGCTTCAGCTTATGATGCTTTTGATTGGGATTCTCCCTGGGCTTTTGGCGACTGGAGCGGAATGAGAGAGGATCTCAGTAATGAGGGATTTAACTTCGGGCTTCAATATCTGAATGAAACTGCTGCAAACGTTGCTGGAGGATATGATACCAGTACAGATGTGGGTACATCTGACCAAACAACAGCCTTGTTCAGTTATGACCTGAGCAAAATGACTGATGTTGATGGCCAGCTCAATGTCATCCTGACAAACCGCAATAACCATCGTCTGATTACTACTGAAAGGATCAGCGATCCTCGTTCAGGCACATTACCTAATCTCAGCCAGGAGGTATGGGGATATGGTTCTGTTAACCGTATTACTCGCCTGACATATACGCAGGGCATTGCTGACAAGATGTTCCAGCTTACTTTTGGGAAAATGACTCCCACCGCCGATTTTTTTCCGAGCTATCCTGAATTCCAGTCTCTTTTAAACAGCGGCACTGTTCCGGGCATCAGCCCCATCTGGTACGGCTGGCCAATTGGTTCCTGGGGTGCACACCTTACCTGGAATATTACGCCGGAAGTATATCTTCGAGCAGGGGTGTTTCAACAGAACCCAGAGTTAACGAAAAATGATAAGGGTATGTCTCTGACCTTCTCTGGTGGCCAGGGTGAAATATATCCCGTACTGCTGGGATGGCGTCCTCACTGGGGACCAAATAAGCTGGTCGGCAATTACTTCATAGGGGCTTTTTACAGTAATGTAACTGCTGATGATGTTTATGAAGGTAAAAATGGTGGTGCCGAGGCGCTTAATCCTTCGGCGGGTTATAAACAACACAATAATAAGCGTGCCGCGTGGATCTATTTAGACCAGCAATTAACGGGGCCTGGCGGTGAGAGCAAGAAGGGGCTAAAAGCTTTTATTAATGGTGAGGTGAACGATAAAAGCACATCAGTTCTCCAATATGCATATGGTTCCGGAGTCTATTATACAGGTTTGTTAGAGAGTCGCCCTGATGATATTGTCGGTCTGGCTGCTACTTATATTAAAATTAACGACAGATGGTCTCAAAATAGAATAATAGCGAACGAACTTTCAGGGTTAACAGATTATTCGGATCCGCGTTATTTGCCGCCAGGAAGTGGAGAGGTTTCTGTCGAAGTTTTTTATCGAATTAAAGCAACAGGATGGCTGACACTCCAACCCAATATCCAGTATTACCACTCACCGGGGGCGAATAACAGCGTGCCCAATGCCTGGGTTATAGGTTTACAGACGAAAATTGATTTCTAATTAGCAGGAGACAGTTGGATGATTAAATTTACCCCTTTAACTTTGGCGATTATTATTGCCTGCTGCCAGTATGCTAATGCTGAGGAGACAGGGAAAAATAAGCCATGGATGAACAAATCGCTTGATGCTGATCAACGTGCTGAAATGCTTGTGAAAGCAATGTCGCTGGACGAAAAAATTCGCCGGGTACACAGTGAAATGGCGCTTCCTATTTTAGGATTTGCCGTACCAGCAGGAGCTATCGGTTCTGCTGGTTATGTGCCAGCTGATAACAAACTGGGGATTCCAGCTTTGCAGGTCAGCGATGCCAGCTTGGGTGTTACCAATCCTGCGGATGTCAGACCAAAAGATGGTGCTACTGCTTTGCCGTCAGGGTTATCGAGCGCGGCAAGCTGGGATCCTGTATTAAGTTATCAAAACGGGCAGATCATCGGCAATGAAGCGTGGAGTAAAGGATTCAATATCTTACTTGCTGGAGGAATAAACCTGGCACGAGATCCCCGCAATGGGCGAAATTTCGAGTATTACGGCGAAGACCCGTTACTTGCAGGCATTCTGGTGGGAAACAGTATTCGGGGCATACAAAGTCAGCATGTTCTTTCTACGATAAAGCATTTTGCGATGAACGATCAGGAAACTGCTCGCCAGGGGATGAGTGCAGATATTGCGGAAGATGCGATGCGCGAAAGCGATCTGTTAGCCTTCAAAATCGCGATGGAGATAGGGCAACCGGGCGCAGTAATGTGCGGCTATAACCGAGTAAATGGCACCTATGCGTGCGAAAACGAGGAGCTATTGCAGAAAATACTGAAGGATGACTGGAAGTATCGTGGATTTGTAATGTCAGACTGGGGTGCAGTTCATAGTGCAGGAGCCGCACTCAAAGGACTGGATATCGAAATGGGGTCTCAGTTGGATAAGCTGCTTTATGGAAATGTTTGGTTTGACAAACCCCTGGCAGAGGCAGCCAAAAATAAGCCTGAATATGCAACTCGCCTGGATGACATGAACCGCAGGATCTTACGTTCCCTCTTTGATAGCGGTTTATTTGAACATCCTCCAACCATCACACCGATTGATTACAAAAATCATGCTGAAAAAGCCCAGCATGCGGCAGAAGAAGGAATGGTATTGTTGCGAAATGAGTCCCGATTCCTTCCTTTAAAAGATAGGGAACAAAACATCCTCGTGATTGGGGGCAATGCAGATATCGGTGTACTGACAGGGGCAGGGTCATCACAGGTCACCCCACCTGGAGAGCCTCCAATGATGGTTCATACTGGTGGAGAAGGAATGCTGAATTCACTCCGGGATCAGACTTGGTTTAAGTCATCCCCACTTGTGGCGTTGAAGGCTAACTTACCGAAAAGCAACATTACATTTAATGATGGCCGTAATACGGCTGAGGCGGCAGCATTAGCGAAAAAAGCCGATATCGTTATTGTATTCGCAACGCAATGGATGATGGAAAGTTATGACGCCTTCGATTTGTCATTACCGGATGGTCAGGATGCGATGATTGAAGCTGTAACGAAATCAAATCCGAATACTGCTGTTGTACTGGAAACGGGTGGTGCCATTAGTATGCCCTGGCTGAATAAAACTAAAGCGGTTCTTGAGGCCTGGTATCCGGGCTCCGCAGGTGGTCCGGCTATTGCTAATATTCTTACGGGCGTTGTTAATCCATCAGGTCATCTACCTGTGACTTTCCCCAAAAACCTTGCGCAATTACCAAGACCCGAAATTGTCGGGTTTGGTCTCTCTGATCACGCTAAAGTGAATGTGGATTACAACATTGAAGGTGCTGATGTAGGTTACCGGTGGTTTGCGCAGCGAAATGAGAAAGTCTTGTTCCCGTTCGGATTTGGCCTTTCATACTCAAGATTCACTTTCAAAGGATTGCATGTTGACTCTACAAATCCGCTGCAGCTGAGCATGATTGTCAAAAATGTGGGTGATACAAAGGGGAAAGTGGTTCCGCAATTTTATCTGCACAGTGTGAATAAACGCCCTGCTACGAGATTGCTGGGTTGGGACAAGGTGGAACTTGCCCCCGGTGAAGAGAAACGCGTGGCCGTCACAGTTGATCCACGCCTGTTAGCTGATTATTCAACCAAGAATAAGCAATGGGAAGTGGCTGCAGGGGATTATATCGTCGTTGCTGGAGCGTCCTCAGAGAACCATGCTGAAAAAGCTAAGGTGGTATTGAAACCTGCTACGTATACAGACACCGCGATCAGCCATTAATGAAATGTATTAGGTCAGACCTGATTTGACAATTATCGTGTTCAAAACACAACAAAATCTGACAGTCTGCCGGGAGTGAACAGCGGAAGTTCGCAATTGAGTCATCACAGGTATTAATAACATTACTGCGTGTTAATCAGATAAAGATCCCGCTATACCATGTCGTTGTATAAAGTTCTTTACCTGACAAGTCGGTCGCCATTTATTGGCGACCGACTTGTGCATCAAATCTCCCTTAATTAATTCCTCAGAATCTGTCTATCGTCTATTCGATTTCCATCCGTATTGACCTGCTCCCCCATAAATGAGTACAGAGCGGACTTAGTAAATTCCGCTTCGGCACGAAGTAGGCAGTCAGGGAAGACATGTTTGCTCTGAGCGTAGCGCGGAAGTTTGCAATGGTTTTAATAACGAAGGAAGGCACTGCCAGCATTACGATGCATTTATGAACGGGGTGCAGGTCACACGTCGAACAGCATTTGTTAGAACATGGTTATATTAGCCATCGGGTCGAAGTATCAGACGATATACGCTGGATACCAGTGCTACGGCCAATATTAAAGCCAGACATTCATTCATAGCCGTTTTAACCGGTACAGCAGACATTCCAGCCTGGCTTGCTAGCAGAAAACACATGTTTCCGTCCAGGGCCGGAGCTGCTGTCCTAACCCAACATCTCAACAATCCACCGAGCAGAAGAAATGGTATAATAGTCAATGAGATGAGTAGAGGGCTAAGAAAATAAGGTTGAACAGCAAAACGGTAAAGAAATGCTATACAAACGCCAACAACCACTCCGATGAGCATTTTTAAGGCCATATCATAAGGTTTTTTTAGGCTTGCTAACGCCATTGTAAATATGCATGTTCCCAACGTGACAAGTTCTCCGGCAGCCCAACCACTCAGATAAAAAAAACATGCGCACAGCAAAACACCAGCGCTTGCTAATAATGCAAAGCGTAAAGCTTTTATTTTATCATGACGTTTTTGAGCAGGATCATGAAGTGAAAAATTGGAGCGCCATTTCAATAATCCACTATGCCAAACTTCATCTGGAGTCGTTTGTGTAAAACGTGTTGTGATAATTGTAACTACGATGACACCGATGAATGTACACTGAATGCGAGATAACGCGAGTTCCCAGGCATGATGCTTCAGCATTAATGCTGGAACTAAGATTATAATTATAGTTACTGCCATCATTTGTGGTGCATAACCTTTTGTACCTAGGCTAATTCGCATCGCAAAGATGGTAATAAATATAGTCAAAGAAATTAAAGCGATAATAATCCATGCCTGGTTTGTGATTTTGAGGATAGCAAGCCCAAGTAATGCGCCAGTAAGGGTGCCTATTATACGATAGATACCCCGCTGGAACATCATACCTCGAGTCTGTTGAGATATTACCCATACAGGCATTGCTGCCCAATAGGCGTTCTCAACACCAGCCAACATTGCGATTGAAAAGGATAACCAGGCAGCAATACTCAGCCGTAGACCGTGTGAAATATGTATGTTCATAAATTTTTATTAATTTTTTAATTCATTCATTAAACTGTATTTGCCTGACCAGACGAGGGGCTGTTTCAATCAAGAATATGCCAATAAAAGCGCAGGCTAATGAAACACTACCAACGATCAGCATTGGGGCCTTCAGACCAATATGGTCAGCTATTCCACCGGCAATAACAGGCATTAGCACACCACCAACAAGTTCACTTATGGCTGTCGGTATGCCCACTGCGACTCCAATCATATTCCCTGGAACTGACTCCCCTGGAATAATTGCGAGAAAAAGTGGTGCGAGACTAAAACCAAAAATGCCAGCAATGAACAGAATAGAAAACATAGCGACAGGAGTATGTGTGTAAAACACGAACCCAAGCATGAGCACTCCATAAGCCGCGGCACAGGTAACGAGAACCGCACGCCTTCCAACATAGTCAGAAATTGCAGGGCCTACAATCATTCCAATAAAACCGCCAAATCCCCAACCGGATACAATCAAACCAGCAGTAGACAGTGGCAGGGATTTTACTTGGGTGAGATACAAAGTGACAAAAGTCGAAAAGACAAAGAGTCCGGTCTGGAATAATGAGCCAATGAGGGTTGTCAGCCAGATATTACGATAACACAGTACCTGCCAGAGATTATTTTTAGGCATGCTGTGTGAAGAGTTATGTGTAATACATGGCGACTTCATGGTCCTTATCAGCCATAGGGTGATAGCGAAACCAGGTATCCCTAAGATGAAGAAAATCCAGTGCCAGGACATATATCCACTCATCTGAGTGGCGATGACAGGACCCAATCCGATCCCAAGTAAAGGAAAAAATGATTGATGTAGTCCCAGATTCAAGCCTTTCTTCTCTGGCCGAGAGAAATCGGAGATTGCGGCTACACTACTGCTGAATACCCCACCTTCTCCAATTCCAAGCAGCCCTCTGACTATTAACATCTCACTAAAGCCTTTTACAACACCAGTAAAACAAGTCATAAGAGAAAAAAATGCCGATGAGAAGATCAATACTTTCTTTCTGCCAATAATATCCGATAGATTACCCAATCCCCATGATGAAACAGCCCAGGTAAGGGCAAGCACGGACGCAATAGCACCAGCCTGTAAGTTGTTGAGACCTAGCGCGGGTATCAATATCGGAAACAAATAAACAACGACCAGTCGATCAAGCCCCACAACGCCGAAAAGCAGGGCAAGCATTATAACCATCCGTTTCTCATAGCGAACATCATCAGGCGAAAATTTGCTCATCATCTTACCCTATTTAATATAGTTTTAATCAGGCTTCTTCATCTTCTGAAGAAGTGTTAACTCCATCATCAAATAGTGGAGCATCATTCCTGTGAACAGGACGCAAAGATTGGTTATTGAAAATTAACCGGGTGACATCATTTCGAGAATAGTGACCAACAGCATCCCCTGAAACCTTGGCCATTGTTACAGCATCAAGATTTATATCAGCGTAAAGAATACCTTCTTCGTCTTCACCAAGGGGGGCGACAAGGGAAGCACCATCAGGGCCATAAATGCGTGCGAAGCCACCACCGGTTTTGAGCAGTGCGCGTTGTTCATCGGTTGAGCATAAAAGGTCGACAGTGTCCTGAGGGGTGATTGCACAGGGCGCAATGACATAGCACTGGCCTTCAACGGCATAGGTGCGTGAAACAGCGGTATTAACCTCACCACCGATTGCGGGCGTCACTTCAGTATAAAGTGAGAAACTTGGCCACGCAGCGACATGAATCTGCTCATGCTGGCTGTACATGGCAAATTTTGTCAGAGGCTGAATATGTTCCCAGCAACATAGTGCACCTAGTTTACCCAATGCAGTTTCGTGCACGGCAATATCACCACCATCGCCCTCTCCAAATACAAGACGCTCAGCATGCGTAGGTTTCAGTTTGCGACGAGTAGCGATGGTTTTGCCTTTATCGTCAATGATTGCCTGTGACATATACAGGCTTCCGTTATCTCTCTCAGTAAATCCCATTACAAGGTGAATCCGGTTATCAGCAGCAGCTTTCTCAAGCCTCTGATATTGCTCACTTCCGACAACAAGCGCTTGTTTATGGTAGGCATTCATAAACTGCATTGTCCATGCAGGGGTGCCAAGCCAGACAAACCATGGGTAACCAGGCAGAAAATTTTCAGGGAACGCAACCAGACTGGCACCGTTTTTGGCAGCTTCGGTAATGATGGTTATCGCTTTGTCAATGCTGGCATCGAGGTTCATATAGACAGGTGCAGCCTGCACAGCGGCAACACGATAGGCATGAGAATAGATGGTCATACTGAATTCCTTAAACAGGAGGGGATTATCACTATCATTAGGTAAATTCAGTCAATGGAGTGAACCCTGTTTCCTGCTTGTTTTGACCTCACTTACTCCGTACAAAGGTTATTCTATCTTGTGAATACTGGCGGTAGCTTCATCAAAATCTTAAGCGTTAAAAATCCCAGCAGTGCTGGACTGATCTCGCGTTCGCAGACAAATAATGAGAATGGAATCGACCTGACCGCGAGGGGGATCGGTCTGAAGGTAGGGCGGATCAATTTTTGCGGGTCTTCCGCAACTGGGTGGAACCTTTCATGCCAGAGGACTCATTACCCGTCGCCTCAGTAACGCCAACCCGGCGCGTCCGTACATCTGCCGCTTCAGCATTTTCAGGCGATTGACGTGTCCTTCGACTACACCGTTACTCCATTTGCTGGTGATGGCTTCACATATTGCTGCTGCATCAGCTTCCATCCCGGCAGCAACACGCCGAAGCTCAACAGGACCGCTTTCGCTGACATCAGTGAACCACTTATTTAGTTGTTACTTATTTTTGGTTTTCTGGATCCGGTAGAAGTCCAGCACAAGTTCTTGTGCTATTTTCAGCTGCGGTTCTTTTCGCACATCAGCCCGATGAAGTGAGAAGCATAATTTTCTTCCCCCCTTATTATTCGCCATGGCATCAACCAACGGCTTACGCGAGAAGCTGACGGAAGACGGGCGGGTTTAGTAGCCAGGCCAGCCCCACATGTTCGCCATCTGGCAACCTCATCCCTGACGGTTGTTTCGCTACCCTCGAAGCCATTTGCCACCATTTCTTACCATATCTGGCTGGCATTATGATCACCGCGTTCGCGCCGTTCTTCCAGCCACTCACGCCATAGATTCAGAAGGCCGGGTCTTGTCGGGCGCGTCGGCATTTCAGGGAATGTACCGGACTGGATCCAACGCCTGACCGTTACACGTGATAATCCGGTGGTGCAGGATATTTCACGGATCCCACATCCGTTCTTATGAAGGGTAATTACCTCCACCCAGCGTTGATGACGTTTATTACGAGTCTGCTGTTTGAGACGCTCCGGGCGGCGGATATTTGCCGTTGGTATCTCTGGTTCAGATGATTTCTTTGGCGATATCTCACTGGCGACAAGACGTATCAGAGGCATATGTCTGTACATCATCCGTTCAAGTGCATCGCCTATGTTTTTCAGGAGGTGCCAGCGATCTGCCACCTGCCTTGCCTGAGGCGCACCTTCACTTGCTGCAGTAGCATAGATATCGCCACGATCGTGAGAAACAACCTGTATTTCAGGATATTTTCTGAACCAGGCTGCCAGAGCGCTGATCGCGACCGGGGAGCAGGACCAGAGGACGATGAGTCTCGAGATTGACTATTAAAGTACCGTAACGATGGCCTCGTTGCCATGCCCATTCGTCGATTCCTACATTTGGTGTAGCAGGTTGCTTTGTCTCAGGAGTGTCTATTACTCTGCGAAGAAGGGTATCCGCGCTGGTTCGCAGACCTGCCGCTGTTGCAGCCCGCCGTCCCGCTTCTCCACCGGCAATCAACCCCAGTTGATACTGTAATTTTTGCAGTGACTGCGAAACCTGCTGCCTTGAAGCAGCAAAAGGAGCCAGGGATTCGGCAAAGATTTTACGTGAACAGGATGGGTTACGACAGTACCAGTGGCGAACGGCAAATATCAGCCAGAGCGTCTGCCCGGAGCATGGCAGATGCTATATTCTGCGTCGTCGACAGCTGTGTACATAACTGCTGCGCTTCATGCATTCAGGGCAGCGCGAGGTTTTGCGCGTTGCCTGCAAATGGATGATCACTCCATCAGGGCCAGAAGTTTGTCGGATTGATTGCCACCCGCCAGGCAGTTGCAAAAGCGTCTTAAGTGAAGGCATAGAGTTATCCATAACTTAAAACAGCTTAGGTCTTTGTTATCTAATAAGTTTAATTGTTTTTCTTCCACCCAAGTTGCGGAAGACCCTAAAAAATATACCAGCATCCAAAACGATCTCCGGCTGCCCCTGCTGTAAGAAGTAGCGCTGCAAACGTTAAAGTATAGGCGTCAACTACCCATTGTAGGCCTGTAATCCCCGTTCTGAGGCTGCTTCCTATTTCCGGAAGTGCAACATTGACTATCGTGATATCCAGTTGGACCACAAGAAAACCAAAGCTGTTCGCAAGTAAGGTGCCTGTTACGGAATTATCCGCTCTTTCTACAGCAACAAAAAGGTGGATGAGATTATCGAACAGGGGCTGGTGACCCTTGATGATGCCAAACGCGAAGCGCTTTTTGCCTCGGCCATTGAACTTGCCATCGCGGATGTGGCTCTGCTTCCGCTTTATCATCCCATCAACGTCTGGGGGCTGCGCAAACCTCTGAGCTATCCGGGACGCAGCGATGAGCAAACCATTGCCATGGAGATCGGCGTGGCTGGCGGCGCAGGCGCGCAAACATGAAACACCGGGATCTGATCCGCGCCGGGCTACTGGTACCGGCAGGCAATATGGCGCTGGAGTATGAACTGCCGCGCTGGTTGCCGGAGACGATTGCGTTGAACGTCGCGCGTGTGCGGCGTCCGGGCAGTACAACGTTTTCTGCCTCAGCGCTGGAAACGATGCAGCAAAATATCGCTCCGGCGCTCGACCAGATGGATCGTCTGCCGCTGAAGGTGGCGCTGTTTGGCTGTACCAGCGGCAGTTTTGTTGGCCGGCCCGATGCGCCGGAAGCGATTGAGCGGCAAATTACCGCGACCCTCGGCGTGCCCGCCGTGACCACCGCCCATGCCGTCATCAGAGCATTGCGCGCGCTGGGGGCGAAGCGAATTTTTATGATCACTCCTTACCCGGACGAAATTAATTTCGCCGAGGTGGCGTTTTTGCGCCGGTACGGCATAGAGACCACGGGCTATAAGTCGTTCAACTGTTCGTCGGCGTATGCGTCAGGCTGCCGCAAGGGGAGCACGGTTTATTAATTTCAGCCCGCTACGCACGGATATGCCGTCAGAGGCCCGAGCCGAATGGTGGGTAGTCGCCCACGGCAGCGATGCGGCGTTGATGCTGGCGTTGATTCACGAGATTGTCGTCAATGGAGATGCCGATCCGGCGTTTCTCGAACACTACTGCGAAGGCTGGCCGCAATTCGAAGCCTACGTACTGGGAAACGCCGACGGTCAGGCAAAAACGCCGCGCTGGACGGCGGAGATTTGCCGGATCCCGGAAGACGAGATTGCCTCGCTGGCCCGTGAACTTGCCGGGAAGCGGGTGCTGGTGACGGTCTCGCACTCCTTACAGCGCGCGGAGCATGGCGAGCAGCCAGTATGGCTGGCGCTGGCTGCGGTATTAGGCCAGCAAGGATTACCCGGCGGCGGCTACGCCTATGCGCTGGGGGCTACGGTAAACATCATAACGTGGTCGCCTTCCCGGCGCTTCCTCAGGGCGTTAATCAGGTTAAGACTTTTATTCCGGTGGCCAGGATTGCGGACATGCTGCTTCATCCAGGTGAAGGCTATGACTTTAACGGTCAGCGGCTGCTCTATCCGCATATCAAACTGGTATGGTGGGCCGGCGGCAACCCGTTCCATCACCATCAGGATCTCGGCAGGTTGCGTCGCGCCTTCAGCAAGCTGGATACGCTAATCGTTCATGAGCCCTTCTGGACCGCCACGGTGCGTCATGCCGATATCGTTCTGCCTGCCACCATGACCCTTGAGCGTGACGACATCGGCGGCACACCGACCGATCCTCTGTTGGTGGCAATGCAGAAAGTAAGAGCGCCGCAGGGCGAGGCGCGGGATGACTATACGATTTTTACGGCGCTGGCACGACGTTTTGGCGCGGAACATGCCTTTACGGAAGGTCGCAGCAGTCAGCAATGGTTGCGCCACCTTTACGCACAAATGCAGGAGAAACTAGCAGAGTATGGCATTAACGTGCCTGATTCGACGCCTTCTGGCAGGCAGGAACGCTGCTATTGCCACAGATTCAGGACGGCGATCGGCTGATGCGGGGCTTTCGTGCCGACCCGACCAGCGCGCCGCTGCCCACGCCCAGCGGGAAAATCGAACTTTTTTCACGCACTAGAGCCCGTTTTGGCTATGCGGATTGTCCGGGTCATCCGGCGTGGCTGCTGCCGGGGCAGCAACCCGATCGGCATCACTCCCTCTGGCTTATCGCGAACCAGCCTGCCACGCGACTGCATAGCCAGCAATGGAGCGCGCAGCACAAGCAAAAAAACGGGAAATATGTCAGATACACCCGCTGGACGCCGCGAAGAGAGCGATTTACTCGGGCGATATCGTGGAGATTTTTAATCCGCGCGGAGCGCTGCTGGCCTGCGCGAAGGTAACGGAGGACATCATGCCCGGTGTGATTCAGGAGCCGACCAGCACATGGTTCGATCCGCTGAAACCGCTGGCTGACGCGCCTTTTTGCGTCCATGGTAACCCTAATATCGTCACCCTTGACGAAGGCACTTCATCGTTGGCACAGGGGGGTACCGGGCAGATCGCCACGGTAGAGATGGTAAAATATGAGGGCGTTCTGCCGCCGGTAAAAGCGTTTATCCCTCCGCTGCTGACGGCAGCCATCAAGCCCCCGCCGGAGGTATAATGCTCTGCCCGCGATATTGCGGGCGCGTTTTAATTATCCAACTGGCTGATGATGGCAAGACGTGCGCGATAGCCGTTGCGGATATGCATACAGGCTGCCTCCTGCGCCGCCTCGGCATCGCGGCGGGCGAGGGCGTCGACCATTGCCTGATGCTCGCATTTCGCTTCTTCCGCCCGATCAGACAGCGCGTAGGTCGTGCCGCGCAGCAGAGAGAGGTGGATACGCAGGTTATCAAGCATTTCATTAAGATAAGGATTATGGGTGGAGCGATAAATCTGACGATGAAACAGGCGATTATGATCGTGCAGCGTTTTACTGTCGGTCATCGTTTTCTCCGCATCGACCATCCTTTGCAGGAGTGCGATTTCTTCATCGGATGCGGCGGTCACCGCCAGCTGCATGGCGATTTTTTCAAGCCCTTCACGGACGGCAAAAAGCTGACGCAGGCGATCGTAGCTGATATTGGCAACAATCAGCCCACGCTTGGGGCCCGGTTCCGCCAGGCCGAGCGTTTCCAGTCGGTGTAACGCCTCACGTATCGGCGTTCTGCTAAGACCAAACTGCGCTGCCAACCGCGTTTCCTGTAACCGTTCGCCGGGGAGAAGTTCGCCGCGTTCAATCGCGGTAATCAGTATCTCAAAAGGTGACGATGTCACATCACGCTCGCCAGGTTTTAAGTTCATAATTTTTAATAAATATTTTCCAGTTTGCAGGTAAGGCTGCTGGGGTCGAGTGCAATTGATGATAGCGTCATATTGCCACAGTAAATAATGTTTTATCGCTCATTTTGTTATTAGCATAGCTAAATAACATCTTTTGACCTTCGCTACGTCGCTGATATGTTTACGTCATGATTTATTGTATACAAATGAATTCAATTAATCATTGTATTGTTTTATATGATTTATTTTAGTTACCAGCATCAGGGAAACCATCATGACGATATCAGACGTCGCATCTGTCCCATATCCGCGAGGGGCGCAACTCAGCCATTTTATTCATCACGCACATGAAATTCGCATCCCTGCCCCGGTTCTGCATGAAGCGAAACGCGCGTTGATCGATTACCTCGGCGTGGCACTCGGGGCGGTGAATGACGATGCGGTACGGGCGGTACGGCAGGTTGCCCGCGTCTGGAACGCGACGGGCGAGGCGCGCATCCTGCTTGGCGGAACGACGACGCCGGGGCTGGCGGCGCTGATTAACGCCACGATGGCGCACGCGGCGGATTATGACGATACTCATCCCGCCGGGGCGGGGCATCCTGGCGGCCCGTGCTGGTCGACGGCGCTGGCAATGGCGCAGGCGCATCCGGTCAGCGAGGAACGCGTGCTGAAGGCGTTTATCGCCGGATTTGAAGTGATGGCGAAACTGGGCGGCGGCTGGGTGCCAGGCGTCGGACGCAATCTGCAGCGCCGCGGCTTTCATCCGACCTCGATCGTCGGGCGAGTCGGGGCTACGGCGGTAGCCTCTTCAATTCTCGGGCTTAACGAAGCACAAATACAAAACGCGCTCGGCGCGGCTGCGACCATGATGGGTGGACTGCAAAAATCCTCCGGTACCCACGGCAAGCCTTTCCATGCGGGTAAGGCGGCAATGGACGGTATTCTTGCCGCGCAGATGGCGTCCGAAGGTTTTGTCGGCGCGCACCATTTCTATGAAGCCGACGGCTGGGTAAAAAACTTTATTCAGGACGGCAGCGCGGAGCTCCCGCCGCTTGATTTCGGCGAAAGCTGGGAACTGCTGACCAATGGCTACAAGCTGTATGCCAGCTGCCGTGGAACGCATGCCTCCATCGAGACCGCCCGCCAGCTTTACCCCCAGCTTAAAGGACGGAAGATCGTTCGCATCAAGGCAAAGGTGCATCCAATGGGAATGGTGAACGCGGGGATCCTCAATCCGCAAACGCCGCTGGAGAGCAAATTCAGCATTCCGCACTGCATTGCGCTGGCGCTCAGCGGGTACGCGCTTACCGATACGGATTTTACGCCGCAAACGGTGGCCGATCCCGCCGCCCGCGCGCTGCTGCCGCTAATGAACGTGCAGGCCGTTGAGGGGCAGTCCGCTAGTTCGGCGTTTATTGACGTCTGGCTGGAGGACGGCGAGAAACTTCACGCCGCGACTGAGGTGTATCGCGGCCACGCGCAAAACCCGTTAACCGATGAGGAGCTGCACGCCAAATTCGACTCTCTGGCGATTCCTGCTCTGGGTGAAGAGTGCAGCAGCGCGCTCTACCAGGCCGCCGCGCATTTTGACAGTCCCGGCTCGCTGGCGCAGATTACCGCGCTGCTGGCAGGCGACAACGCCGACTTTAGTAAGGATACCTATTAATGACCATCGCCCGACAAATGGCAGCAAACCTGCTGCGCTTCTCGCGCCAGACGTTTTCACCGGCAGCGCAGGAGCTGGCGCGAACCGCCATTATTGATACGCTCGGCGTAACGCTGGCAGGTGGCGTGCAGGACGGGGCGGAGAAACTTCGCCATGTGATTGCGCCTTCTGCGGCAGCCGGCAAAAGCCGCGTTTTTGGTACCGATTTGCGCCTGAACGCGCTGGATGCCGCGCTGCTGAACGGCGTATCGTCCCATCTGCTGGATTTTGATGATTCCAACTCCTGGCTGCATGGGCATATTTCTGTCGCCGTGCTGCCCGCCGTGCTGGCGCTGGCGGATCAATATGAGATTAACGGCGAGGCGATCGTGCGTGCTTATCTTTGCGGGTATGAGACCGCCGTGCGGATGGGCAAAGCGGTCAGCCCGTTCCAGTACCGGCACGGCTGGCATCCGACGACGACCGTGGGGATTTTTGCCGGTGTTGCCGCCTGCGCCGTACTGCTGGCGTTAACGGAAGAACAAACCGCGACGGCGCTATCAATTTGCGCGTCATTATCTTCCGGCATTAAATCCAACTTCGGCAGCCAGACCAAGGCGCTGGTGGTGGGGCAGGCGGCGCGCAGCGCGGTCATGGCGGCCCTGCTGGCGCGCGAAGGCTTCAGTGCCGGACAGACGGCGTTTGAGCACCATCACGGCTATTTCAACGTTTTCAACGGCAGCGACAACGTCGACCCATCCGCGCTGACCGAATCCTGGGACTGTACGCCGTACATTCTTGATACCGAAAAGAGCAACAACTTTAAATATTTTTCCTGCTGCTACGCCATCCTGTCACCGGTAGACGGCGCGCTGGCGCTGCGCGAGCAGACGGGACTCAGTCCGCAGCAGGTGGAGCGTATTGAGGTGCAGGTCCATCCGATCCGTTTCCCTCATATCAATATTCCACAGCCGGAGAATCCGCTGGCGGGGAAATTCAGCCTGCATTATTGCGTGGCGCGTGCCTTTGTCGCGGGCACCCTGACGCTGGACGATTTTATTGAAAACACGCGTTTTGCCGATCCGGTAACCCAGGAATTATTGCGCAAGGTGACGCTGAGCTGCCATGACCAGCCGACGACCCACAGCGCGTACGTGACGCTGACCGCCACCGACGGACGACAGTTTCATCAGCATATCGCGGGAGCCCGGGGCTCCAGCCCGACAAACCCACTGCCGGAAGGCCTGCTGGCGCAAAAATTCCTCGATTGCGCTGGCCGGGTGTTGTCTCCTGACGATGCGCGGGGGCTGCATGCGCGCCTACTGCAAGACGACTATCGCTGAGCGGAGCGGCCATGACATTACAGTTAATCCCCGCCGATATTTCGCCGCTGTTTGCTGGCGTTATGGTGTTTTGCAGCTTTTTTACCTCGGCGCTGACGGTCGCTATGGGCCTGGGCGGCGGCACGGCCCTGCTGGCCGTGATGGGGCTGGGGATGCCGGTAGCCAGTCTGATGCCGGTCCACGGGATGGTGCAGCTGGGATCGAATCTCAGCCGTACGTTCATTCAGCGTATTTACGTCGTCTGGCCGCTGGTGCTGTGGTTTTTGTTGGGCAGTGCCGTCGGTATCGCTCTCGGCGCGCCGCTGGCGGCCGCGATTCCGGACAGCTTGGCGCGTATCGCGTTAGCGGCGTTCATCCTGTGGACGGTTTTTCACAAGCGTGGCGAGGCGAAGCCGCTGAACAAGCTATTTTTCGTCATCGGCGGCGGGATCAGCAGTCTGGGGACGATGATTGTTGGTGCGACCGGCCCGATGGTCGCCGGGCTTATCAGCTCTCAGGGGCTGAAACGGCAGCCGCTTATCGCCACACATGCGACCTGCATGGTGCTTCAGCACGGGCTTAAGATTCTGGCCTTCGGCCTGATGGGGTTTGCCTGGTCCGCATGGCTGCCGGTGCTGACGGCGATGATCATCAGCGGGGCGCTGGGTACCTGGCTGGGCTCGCGGCTGCTCGATAATCTGCCGGAAAAATTGTTTCGCATGGTGTTCAGGCTAACGATGCTGCTGTTGAGCGCACAGCTGATATGGCAGGGCGTGCAGGGATGGCTGAGTTAGACCATTTTCTCATTTGTTCCGGCATATTCGTTATTTGCCAGGGGCTGGGGGATGCGCTGAACATAGTCAGACAAGTTGATAGAAAATATTAGTAAATATAAAAAATTAACCGGGAAAAGGGGCGATTATGCGCAAAAGTATCAAAACGGTGGCGGCAATTCTGCTGATTGCGTCCGGGAGCTTCGTCCTCCCGGCGTATGGCGCAGACGCGTCCGCCAGCAGCGGCGAAACGCTGAAGAAAATTAAAGCTCGCGGAGAGCTGATTTGCGGCGTGCATCCTGCGCGCCACGGCTTTTCCTCCATCGATAATAAAGGCAACTGGGTAGGGCTGGATGTGGATTTTTGCCGCGCGCTGGCGGCGGCCGTTTTTGGCGATGCGAGAAAAGTCCGCTTTACGCCGCTCTCTACGGCACAGCGATTTCCGGCGATTCAGTCCGGAGAAGTGGATGTGCTGTCGCGCAATATCACCGCGACCCTGACCCGCGACGTGTCGCTGGGTCTGAATTTCGCGCCGCCTAACTTTTATACCGGCACCGGCTTTATGGTGCGCTCCAACAGCGGAGTAAAGAAGATTGAGGACCTTGACGGCGCGACCGTCTGCATCACGCCCGGCAGCAGCACCGAGCAAAACGTGGCGCAGATCTTCACCTCCCGTCATCTGCACTATACACCGGTCGTGATTGAGAATAACAAAGAGTACGTTGCCGCCTACTTGGCCGGGCGCTGCGACGCGATCGCTCGCGACAAGGTTGCGCTGCCGGGAGTGAAAAACTTCGACGCGGAAAAGCCGGAAGACCATACGATCCTGCCGGGTATCTATTCGAAGGAGCCGCTGGCCATGGCGGTGCGCAAAGGTGACGACCAGTGGTTTGATATTGTTAAGTGGGTGGTTTATGCCACTTTCAACGCGGAGGAGCTGAAGATCAGCCAGGCGAACGTGGACGAGCAGCTGAAATCCGCCGATCCGGATGTCCAGGCCCTGTTGGGCGTGAGCGGCGACTTTGGTCAGAAGCTGGGGCTGGATAATAAATGGGCTTATAACGTGGTGAAGCAGGTCGGTAACTACGGCGATATTTATAACCGCCACTTTGGGCCGCAAAGCACGGAACCCCTCGATCGCGATCTGAATAAGCTATGGAACGACGGCGGCCTCCTGTATGGCTTACCGATTCGCTAATCTGAGCGTCCCTGCGAGCAGGGACCTTTCTTTTGGTTTGTATGCCCGATCCTGACATGATGAAACAACCAGAACACGCAAATACCTGCACACAATATCCCGCTGCGCCGACGCGGGACGCCGCGTTTCGTCCCTCCTCGCTCGTCGACAGCAAAACCACGCGCGCCTGGTGTTACCAGATCCTGCTGGCCGTACTGCTGGTGTGGTTTTGCGGATGGCTTTACAACAACGTGGTGGAAAACCTGCAAACGCAGCGCATCACCACCGGCTTCGGCTTTCTGAAGCAAAGCGCCCAGTTCGCCATCGGCGAAACGCTAATCGACTATACCCCGCGTGACACCTATGTGCGCGCGGTGCTGGTCGGTTTACTCAACACCCTGTATGTCACCGTCTGCGGCATCGTGCTGGCAACCCTGTTGGGCTTCATCGTCGGTCTTGGCCGCGTCTCGAAAAACTGGCTGCTGGTGAAGCTGGCGGAAGGCTATGTCGAGCTGCTGCGCAACGTGCCGGTTATTTTACAGGTGATTTTCTGGTCGGTGGTGATCCGCAACCTGCCGTCGCCGCGCGCGGCGCTCGAACTGGGCGGTTTGGGCTATCTGACCAACCGCGGTCTGACCTTTACCGTTTTGCAGGCGCACCCCGGCTGGCTGTGGACGTTTTGGGCGCTGCTGGCGGCGCTGGCGTTAAATATCGTCCTGTCGACGCTGATGCGACGGCTACGCGAGCGGCAAGGACGCCTGCTACCTGTCGCCCGCCTGCGCGTGGTGCTTATTATCGCTTTGCCGCTTTTGGCCTGGTGGTTAGGCGGCGCCCCTCATGCGATTGACCGCCCGGAACTGCGGGGCTTTAACTTTCGCGGCGGCTTTACCATCAGTCCGGAATTCACCGCCTTGCTGCTGGGTATTGCGCTTTATTCCTCCGCTTTTATTGCGGAAATCGTCCGCGCCGGGATCCAGTCGGTGCCGAAAGGGCAGTTTGAGGCGGCGCGTTCGCTGTCGCTATCGCCCTGGCATGTGATTCGGCACGTCATTATTCCGCAGGCGATGCGGGTGATGGTGCCGCCGCTGGCCAGCCAGTATGTCAGCCTGGCGAAAAACAGCTCCATTGCCGTGGTGGTGGGCTATCCGGAACTGGCGAATATCAGTAATACCTTAATGAATCAGACCGGCCAGGCGCTGGAAGCGATCGCCATTATGATGGTGGTGTATTTGATTATCAGCAGCACAACCTCGCTGCTGATGAATATCTTTAACCGCTACGTCGCCATTAAAGAGCGCTAAGGGGGGGAAATGCAACATTCGGCTATTTACTGGCTACGGCGTAATCTGTTCAGCAACGTTGCTCAGACTGCGCTCACCCTGGCGCTTCTGGCCCTGATTTTCATGGTTGGCGGCAAGCTGCTGCGCTGGGGCGTGACGGATGCGGTATTTACCGGCGGCGTGGAGCAGTGCCGCGCGGCGGCAGGCGCGTGTTGGGCGGTGATCGGCGAAAAATACCGGCCGATTCTGTTCGGGCTGTATCCTTATGAACAGCAGTGGCGTCCGGCGCTGGGCATGCTCATTTGGTTCGTCAGCGTGGGATTGTCGCTGTCGCCCGCGTGCTGGCACTCGCGGTTTTTGTGCCCGCTGTGGGCCGTTGCGCTGGCGGCAATGTCCTGCCTGATGAGCGGCGGCGTATTTGGCCTGCCGCCCGTTCAGTCTGCCGACTGGGGAGGGCTACCGCTAACGCTGCTGCTGTTTTCCGGCACGGTGGTTATCGGCATGCCCGTCTCGTTAGCACTGGCTCTGGGACGACGTTCGCCGCTGCCGTTTTTGCGCGGGCTGTCGGTGATCTTTATTGAAGGATTGCGTGGCGTGCCGCTGATCACCATTCTGTTTGTCGCGGTGAACGTGTTTCCGCTGTTTTTGCCTACCAATATGGAGATCAACAAACTGCTGCGGATCATCGTCGGCATCGCGCTGTTTTTCGCCTGCTATCAGGCGGAAGTCATCCGCGGCGGCCTGCAATCCGTACCGCGTGGGCAGTATGAAGCGGCGACCGTGCTGAACCTCGGCTACTGGCACACGACGACGAAAATTATTCTGCCGCAGGCGCTGCGCATCTGTCTGCCGGCGGTAACCAACCATATTATCGCCGCGATGAAAAATACTTCATTCGTGATTATTATCGGCCTGTTTGACGTCCTTACCGCCACCAGTGCGGTGATGCAGGACCCGTTGTGGCGGCGCTACTACATCGAAACCTACGTCTTTATCTCGGCCATTTATATTTTGTTCGGCTTTATGCTTTCCCGCTACGCCATCTGGGTAGAAAAACGCATTGATGCCAGCCACCACTCTGAAGGAGTCGCCTGATGTCCGTCGCATTACCAAACCCGATTATCGAAATGAACGCCGTCAGCAAATGGTACGGAAAATTTCAGGTGCTGAACAACGTATCCTTTAACGTGGCGAAAGGGGAGCGGGTGGTGATCTGCGGCCCGTCGGGTTCGGGAAAATCCACGTTAATCCGTTGCATTAATCGCCTGGAAGAGCATCAACAGGGGCAGATCCTGGTGAACGGCATCGAAATGAATGACAACGTGCGCAATATCAACCGCATTCGTTTGAGCATAGGCATGCTGTTTCAGCAGTTCAATTTGTTCCCGCATCTCAGCGTGCTGGACAACCTCACCATCGGCCCGCGGCTGGTGCGCAAGATGAACCACAGGCAGGCCACGGAGCTGGCGATGCACTACCTGGAGAAAGTGCATATTGGCAATCAGGCGCATAAATTCCCGCTTCAGCTGTCGGGCGGCCAGCAGCAGCGGGTGGCAATTGCCCGTGTGCTGTGCATGCAGCCGGAAATTATGCTGTTTGATGAGCCCACCTCGGCGCTCGATCCTGAGATGATTAAAGAGGTTCTGGACGTGATGCTGGATTTGGCGGAGGGCGGAATGACCATGATCGTCGTTACCCATGAGATGGGATTTGCGCGCACGGTGGCGGACAACGTGATCCTGATGGCTGACGGGCAGATTGTTGAGTCCGCGCCGCCGGGACGCTTCTTCAGCCATCCGGAACATCCGCGCACCCGACAATTTTTGGAGCAAATATTGAGTCACTAACCTAACCGCGCGCGTTGCTTTTGATTATTCCACAATAGCGCCTAAGGCTTTGCTACGGATTGTTCAACGCGCTGCGGCCTCTTTACTTATAGGGCCGCAAAGGCCACGGTTTGACGATAATATAGGCCATAAGCGAGCTGATGACGACACTAACATACCGCAGGAGGCCTGCAACAATGCTCTGCTCAGGCTCCGAGCCTGGGTAAGAAATACCATGACGTCCTTTTTCAATTTGCCCACCGATGGCGATACCCACAGCAAGCGTCAGTCATGTCGCGGTAAAATCATTTCCTGACAGATGCCCGATGACCGGCAAAATATGCCTGTTCATGTCGGCAAGCAGACGGTCGGCGGTGTTCTGCGTGCTCTTATGCCATGCCAGCTTATTGCATCTGAACCGGATAAATATTCAAAAAAGAGGCATTAAAAAAAACGCTTAAGTCTCCTTAAGTGGGCTTCTCAAATATGAGCAAACACCTTGGGATCCACTTCGGAGTTAATGAAACTGCCGTTCGTAGTTGCTTATTCCATGTCTGTCAGAAACGACAGCATCCGTAATCAGACTCGCTTTTGCCCACATTAACGTCAGGATGAAATTTATCTTCCGGTAAGTTGTATATTCGGTGCATCAACCCTGAAGCATCTGTCCAGATTATTACCTGCCAGAGAGGATGCATGCTCCCGTACGCGGTAGCTCTGTTTACCGGGTTGTTTACTCACCAGACCCGCTTCTTTCATCAGCCGGCTGGTTTTATAACGGCCAACATCTTTACCTTCATTTCTCAGTAATCTGGAGGGCGTTCTGGCTCCTGCTGAAGATCGGCTTATCTGATGCAACTCTGCCCCCCTGCATCGAAGAGCTTCACGCGTAATATGCGATTTTTTACTTTGCTCCCGGTGATAATAAAAAAGACTCTGGTGCACTCCCGGTACCTGGCAGAGCTCTTTTACGCTATATGGCCCGCTTAATGCGGTGATAATTATCAGGGCCTTATGGAGTCCGACATTAGCAAAGCCGTAGCTTTTTTCAGGATATCTTTATCTCTTTCAAGGCATTTTACCCGCTCTTCCAGCTCCCGAATATACTTCTGTTCAGGCGTGAGAGGCGTTACGCGGGTATTGCCCGAAATGGCTGGAGCCAGCTCCCCACGTTCCATTTGTAACTGCCTGACCCAGCGACGCATTGCCGTAATACCCACGGCAGAAGCTTCGCTGGCGTCCCTGAATGAACAGCCATGGTCTACAACGAGTTCTGCGCATTCGCGCTTAAATTCAGGAGTAAATATTCGTGCGCTCATATGATCACCTCATCAGTGATGTCAGTTATAACCTCTGAGCGTGTCTAAAACCATTGAACCACTACACCTACAAAATCACGCTGCCAAAGTTCAGCGGGTTGCGCATCACGTGGGCCAAGGTATGTAAATTTTCAGTACAGACTTCCCGCGACCAGGCGCCGCCGAGGCAAATCCGAATGGCGTCCGGCGGGTTGTTATCGGTACAGAAGGCGGCGCTGGAGACGGCGCTGACCCCGAGATCGCGCAGCTGCACCGCCATTTCCGCAGGGTTCCAGTTAAAATGCCGCGGGAGCAGCAGCCACAGGTGGAAGCCCTCCGGGGTTGCCCGATAGGTGAACTCCTTGAGAATGTCGGCGGCTATTTTCTGGCGGATCGCCGATTCGGCGCGTACCGACTGCAATACCCGGTCCGCCGTCCCCTCCTGAATCCACTGCGCGGCCAGGGCATTTGTCAGCGGACTGGCCATGACGTTCAGCGCCCGCAGTGCTCCCGCCAGCAGCTGCGTATTGCGTTTCCCCGGTCCTTTGACAAACGCCGTGCGCAGCCCGGGGCCGAAGCATTTCGACATTCCGGTAAGATACCAGGTCAGTTCGGGAATCAGCTCGCTGAAAGAGGCGATATGCTGAGTCGCCAGCGCGGCGTACGCCTCATCCTCGATCACCGGGATACTGTAGCGCAGCGCGACGTCCGCCAGCGCCTCGCGCCGGCGTAACGGCAGGGTCAGGGTGGTCGGGTTCTGGATCGTCGGGTTGACGTAGAGCGCGCAAATATTGCCGGTCTGGCACTGATGTTCAAACGCGCGCGGCAGCGGGCCGTCCTCATCGCAGGGGAGGGATTGCAGCGTAATATTTAGCTGGCTGGCGATGGCTTTCAGTCCGGGATAGATCAAATCGCTGACGCACACGCTGCCGCCGTGGCGACACAGCAGCGTCAGCAGCCCCACCAGCGCGCTGTGGATCCCCGGCGCGACCAGAATCTCGTCGATGCTGACCGGCGGCAGTTGCTTCTCCAGCCACACTTTCGCCATCGCTTTATCATCCGCGAGGCCGCCAAAATCCTGGTAGCGCAGCAGGCCCAGAATATTTTTCTGGGTAAACAGGTTAATGGCCCCTGCGGCGATCGCCTGCGCCAGCTCCTCTCCCGGCTCAATCGGCGAGTTCATGGTCATCTCATAGCTGCTGCCGCCGTTGAGCGGTACCGAGGGCACTTTGCCGCGGATAAAGCTCCCCAGCCCCGGGCGAGAGTCGATTAGCCCGCGCCGCTTGGCTTCGGCGTAACCGCGGGTCGCCGTGGTGTAGTTAATCGCCAGGAGAGCCGCCAGATCGCGCAGCGGCGGCAGGCGGTCGCGGGGCTGAAACTCTCCGCTGTTGATGCCATCGGCAATGATATCGGCAATCAGCAGGTAGGCCGGGCGCGCCGTATGCTGCTGTTGATGGATTTTCCAGCGGTTGGCGATTTTGTTCAGCATAGGGCTCCCCCTGAAAAGAGCGGCAAAGAGAGACACTATTCCCTGTTGTTCGGTGCCATGCAATCATATTTAATATTGATTGCATCATTGATTGCATAATGATTTTAATTGTGTGCATTTGTGGTGCAAAAAGGCATCAAATCGGTGCATTCCCGCGGAATAGTGTGGGTTCTGTACAGAGCTGAAGGCGGGGCGACTGCCGGGATAAAAATTTTTTAGCGCACAATTTGAGCAATTGATAGGTCATTGATTGCATCACCGCGAGCGTCCTCTGGCACGGCGCTTGCTCTACTCCCATGGCATCACCTGCGGATGTGCCATAACGGGGAGAGACACTCCCCCTATAACTATCGGGAGAAGAGCGCTATGCCAAAAGTCACATTACCAGCCCACCAGACCGGTGATTTCCTGGTCGATTATGAAGAGAAAGTCTTTGAGGACGTAAAAGCCGAGCCGGGGCAGAAAGCGCTGGTAACATTCCATACCGTCGCTTTCGAAGGTTCGATCGGCTTCGTCAATATGCTGCAGGCGACTCGTCTGCAGCGCAAAGGTTTCGCCACCTCCATCCTGCTGTACGGCCCGGGGGTGATGCTCGGTGTGCAGCGCGGGTTCCCCACCCTCGGCGCCGAAGCTTTCCCGGGCCATCAGAACTACGCCAATCAACTGAAGAAGTTTATGTCCGAAGGCGGGAAAGTCTACGCCTGCCGCTTTGCCCTGCAGGCGCTGTACGGCCACGGCGAACCCTCCCTGCTGGAAGGCATTCGCCCCATCAACCCGCTGGATGTACTCGATCTCAAACTGCTCCACGTGCGGGATAACGCAGTCATCATCGACACCTGGACGATGTAAACGGAGGCGCATGATGGCTGAATCACGCATTATCCGCGCGGCAGCAGCCCAGATTGCACCGGACCTTCATGAGGCCAGCAGGACGCTGGCCCGGGTTCTGGAGGCAATCGACGAGGCTGCAGAGCAGGGAGCGGAGATCATCGTTTTTCCGGAGACGTTTGTCCCCTACTACCCCTACTTCTCGTTTATTACCCCGGCGATCAGCGCGGGAGCCGCCCATCTCAAGCTGTATGAACAGGCCGTCGTGGTGCCGGGGCCGATCACCTGCGCCGTCGGTGAGCGCGCGCGTCTGCGCGGCATCGTGGTCGTCCTGGGGGTAAACGAACGCGATCGCGGTACGCTCTACAATACCCAGCTGGTTTTCGATGCCAGCGGCGAACTGGTGCTCAAGCGGCGCAAAATCACGCCGACCTACCATGAACGTATGATCTGGGGGCAGGGAGACGGCGCCGGGCTGAGGGTGGTGGATACCGCCGTCGGGCGGGTGGGCGCCCTGGCGTGCTGGGAACACTACAACCCGCTGGCGCGCTATAGCCTGATGACGCAACACGAAGAGATCCACTGCAGCCAGTTTCCCGGCTCGCTGGTCGGCCCCATTTTCGCCGAGCAGATGGAGGTCACAATTCGCCACCATGCGCTGGAGTCCGGCTGCTTTGTCATCAATGCCACCGGCTGGCTGAGCGAAGAGCAGATTGCTGAACTGACCCAGGATCCCCACCTGCAGAAGGGGCTGCGGGGCGGTTGCCACACCGCTATCATCTCGCCGGAGGGCCGTCATCTGGCGCCGCCGCTGACCCAGGGCGAAGGAATACTGGTTGCCGATTTGGATATGGCGCTGATTACCAAACGCAAACGGATGATGGATTCGGTCGGCCACTACGCCCGCCCGGAATTGCTTAGCCTGCGGCTGGATAACACGCCGGCCCGCTATGTCGTGACGCGTGAAACAGAACCCGAAACCGGAGGAGGTCGCGATGCAGAACATACCGTCCACGCGCCAGCAGCTGATTACTGAGCTGCTGACTCAGGGGGTTAACGTGATTAACCCGCAGCAGGAGCACGTCAGCCGCCACGGCGGCGCCGGGCCATCGGATCATCAGGCGATGAACATTGACGGCGTGACGGTGATGGTGCCGATATACACCCACGCCGCCCATCGCTCGCCGTGGCAGGTGAAGCACGAGGCGTCCGGCGCCGCCCGGCTGTTTAACAACGCCATCCCGGTGCGGGAGATTAGCTTCGCCAGCAAACCCAGGTTTTATGATCGGCAAACGGCGGACGGGATCCCCTATTCACACATTGCCACCCTGCACGGCACGGACGTCCTGGCGACCACCATCCTACAGACCTGTATTCGCTATGAGAACCGGGCGAAGGCGTGCCAGTTCTGCGGCATCGGCCAGTCGCTGGCCGCCGGGCGCACCATTGCCCGTAAAACGCCGGAGCAGCTGGCCGAAGTCGCGAGGGCGGCGGTGGAGCTGGACGGGGTAAAACACATGGTGATGACCACCGGTACGCCGTCGGGCAGTGACCGCGGCGCGCGCATTCTGGTGGAAAGCGCCCTCGCCATCAAAGCCGCGGTGGACCTGCCGTTGCAGGGGCAATGCGAACCGCCGGGGGACGCCAAATGGTTTACGCGGATGAAAGAGGCCGGTATCGATGCGTTGGGGATGCACCTGGAGGCGGTAACGCCGGAGGTACGTGCGCGCATTATGCCGGGCAAGGCGCAGGTCAGCGTCGAGCAGTACCTTGAGGCCTTCGCCGACGCGGTGGCGGTCTTCGGGCGCGGGCAGGTCAGCACCTATATTCTTGCCGGCCTGGGGGACACGCCGGAGGCCATTCTGTCGCTATCGCAAACGCTGATTGATCTGGGCGTCTATCCGTTCGTCGTGCCCTTTGTGCCGATCAGCGGTACGCCGCTGGAGCACCATCCGGCACCGGACAGCCGGTTTATGTCCTCGATTTTGCAACCTCTGGGCCAGATGCTGAACCAGGCGCATTTGCGCTCCAGCGATATCAAAGCTGGCTGCGGCCGCTGCGGCGCCTGTTCGTCGCTCTCCAGCTTTGAACAGGCCACGGCCTAAGGAGCGAGCGATGAATGAATATGCCGGATATACCATTAAATGGGTCACGCTGCCGTGGGAGCGCGAACAAGCCTATGCGCTGCGGCGGCAGGTTTTTTGCCGCGAGCAGGGGCTGTTCGCCGATGACGATCGCGATGAGATCGATAATCACGCCCACCTGCTGGTGGCGCTGGGCTGCTTGGCCGGCTGGCACGACCGGGTGGTAGGCACGGTGCGCATCCATCAGCAGTCGCCGGGAGTCTGGCTGGGGTCGCGGCTGGCGGTGGACGCTGCATATCGCCGCCAGGGGCAGTTGGGGCCGATGCTGATCCGCCTCGCGGTATGCAGTGCGCATGCCCTGGGCTGCGAGGCGTTTTATGCCCAGGTTCAGCATCAGAACGAACCGCTATTTCGCCGCATGCGCTGGCAAACCCTGGAGTGGCTTGAGCTGCGCGGCGTCAGGCATGCCCGGATGCAGGCCGATTTAGCGTTTTACCCGCCCTGCGACGATCCCCGGAGCGGGATGGTGATCCCGACCTCGCGCCCTCCGCGAACCGCTGACGCCGCGGCTTTTCTGACGGGGGGGCGCGTATGAATCCGAGCCTGCCGGCGCTGATCGCGCGGTTACACGCCTTTAGCGGCATCGCGCACAAGCGCGACATCCAGCAGGTGGCGCGCGTGCTGCGCGACGCCTGGCCCAATCCGTGTCCCAACGGCGATGACTGCGCGCTGATCCCGGACGGCAGCGGCTACAAGCTGCTGGCGATAGAGGGATTTATCAACCGCTTTGTGGAAGAAGACCCGTGGTTTGCGGGCTGGTGCGGGGTGATGGTCAACCTGAGCGATATCGCCGCGATGGGCGGGCGCCCGCTGGCGGTGGTCAACGCGCTGTGGGACGAGGCGCAGCCGCACGCGGCGCAGATCTTACAGGGGATGGCCGCGGCCTCGCGCGCCTATCAGGTGCCAATCGTCGGCGGACATACCAACCTGCGCAGCGAGTGGTCGCAGCTGGCCGTAGCGGTGCTCGGCGAAACGGCCAGTCCGCTCAGCAGCAGCGCAGCGCAGGCCGGGCAGACGCTGATGGTCGCCATCAACCTGCAGGGGAGGTGGCACCCGCCGGGAAATAACTGGGACGCGGCGACCCGTGCGGATCCCGCCGAACTGCGCCGGGCTCTCGCGCTGCTGCCGGAGCTGGCCGCCGAGGGGAGCCTCTGCGCCGCGAAGGATATCAGCCAGGCGGGGCTTGCCGGGACGCTGACGATGATGCTGGAGAGCTGCGGCCTCGGCGCTGAGGTAACGCTTGAGCAGATCCCGATCCCGCCGGATATCGACCTGGAGCAGTGGCTGTGCGCCTTTCCCAGCTTCGGCTTTCTGCTGGCGGTGGACGAGGCGCGCTGCCACGAGGTGGCGCAGCGCTTTGCCGCCTGCGGTATCGCCTGCGCCGCGGCGGGGCATTTTACCCGCGAGCAAAAGCTGCTCCTGCGCTACCGGGAGCAGCGCGCGTGTTACTGGGATCTGACGCAACAGGCGTTTACCGGCATAACTCACCAATAGAGGAACAGATAATGCCTGCAATGCATTTTGTGGTGTGCTGGCCTGACGGCAGCAAAGAAACCTGTTATTCGCCATCGACGGCGATTGAGAAATACCTGTTGGTTAACCATCCCTACGCGCTGAACGAGTTTGTGCAGGTGACCACGCGCGCGCTGGATGAGGCGAGCGAAAGGGTCAAAGCGAAGTTTGGCTATTACTGCTCCAGTGCGCAGGATCAATCGGCGGCGATTGTGCAAAAGGCGGCGCAGTTCAGCCCGGAGCAGAGAGTTACGGTAGAAAAAATCACCCCCATTACAGCCTGACCTTAACCGAGAAAACGATGAATACGAACTCCTATCCTGTCGTCATTATTGGCGGCGGTCAGGCCGGTCTTGCCATGAGCTGGAGCCTGACGCAAAAAAACATCCGTCATATTGTGCTGGAACGCCATCGTCTGGCCTGGGCCTGGCGGGAGCAGCGCTGGGATAACTTCTGCCTGGTGACGCCAAACTGGCAATGCAAACTTCCCGGCTTTCCTTATGACGGCGACGATCCCCACGGCTTTATGCTGCGGGACGACATTGTGGCCTATATCGAACGCTACGCCCGGAGCTTCAACGCCCCACTGCGCGAAGGGGTCAACGTCCAGCGGGTAGTGAAGCGCGACAGCGGGTTTACGCTGTTTACTTCCCTCGGCGAGCTGCAGGCCGACCAGGTGGTGGTCGCCGTGGGGAACTACCATCACCCGCGCTTTCCGGAGCTTGCCGCCCGGCTTCCCGAGCGCATCGTGCAGATCCATTCCGCCCACTACAAATCCGCGCAGCAGCTGCCGGAAGGGGAGGTGCTGGTGGTGGGCTCGGCGCAGTCCGGCGCGCAAATCGCCGAAGATTTACACCTCGCGGGACGCCAGGTGCATTTATGCGTCGGCAGCGCGCCGCGGGTGGCGCGTTTTTATCGTGGCCGCGACGTGGTGGACTGGCTTGAAGATATGGGCCACTACCGCCTGACGGTGGAGGATCATCCGCAGGGCGAGGAGGCCCGGCGCAAAACCAATCACTATGTGACCGGGCGCGACGGCGGGCGCGATATTGATTTACGCGCGTTTGCGCTCCAGGGAATGCGTCTGCACGGGCGTTTGCTGGCGTATGCCGATGGCAAACTGCACACCGCTGACGACCTGCGGGCCAACCTTGATGGCGCTGATGCCACCGCGCAAAAAATTAAAGACAGCATCGATGCGTGGATTGCCCGGCAGGGCATTGATGCCCCGGTCGAAGCCCGCTACCAGGCGCCGTGGCAACCCGATGGGCCTGCTGAGCCGATCGATCTGGCGGCGATCTCGGCCATTATCTGGGCGGTCGGCTTCCATACCGACTTCAGCTGGATCGAGGTCCCGGCGTTCGATGAGAAAGGCTATCCGCGCCATCAGCGCGGTGTCTCGGTTGAGGCGGGCCTCTATTTCCTTGGGTTGCCCTGGCTCTGGACCTGGGGGTCGGGGCGTTTCGAAGGCGTAGGCGATGACGCTCTGTGGCAGGCGGAGATCATCGCGCGCAGCGCCGGGCATATCGCCGCGCAGGAGGCCGTCGATGCGAACAGTGCAGAGTGAGCACGATCCCTTTCTGCGCGACTTCTGGCGGGAAGAGTCCGCGCGGCTTTACTGGGAAACGGATTTTACCGAGGTGGTGGAAAGCCTTGACGGCAGCCCGCGCTGCCGCTGGTTTACGGGCGGGCGCACCAGTCTCTGCTTCAACGCCCTGGACCGCCATTTAGCAGAGAAGGGGGAGAAGTGCGCAATTATTCATCGCGACTATCTCGGGCAAACGCACCGGCTTAGCTATCGCGAGCTTTGGCAGCAGGTGAATACCCTCAGCAGCATGATGCAAAGCTGGGGCGTGAAGCCGGGGGACCGGGTACTCATCGCCCTGCCGATGACGCCGCTGGTGGCCGTCGCTATGCTGGCGTGCGCGCGTATTGGCGCGGTGCATGTCGTGCTCTATTCCGCTGTCACCGATGAGGCTCTGATGCAGCGCATCGCCGTCAGCCAGCCGGTGCTGCTGTTGCATAGCCGCGAGCAGCGAGGCCGTAAGGAACTGCCCGTTATCGCCGGGCGGATGGCCGGACTGCGGGTGGTAGATACGCACAGCCGGGCGTTTGGCGAGCTGTTGGCACGACATCGTGGCAGCGTCGTGCCCTGTACCTGGCTTGCGGCCTCCGCGCCTTCGCATCTGCTGTTTACGTCGGGGACTACAGGAACGCCGAAAGGGATCGTCCGCGACACGGGCGGTTACGCCGTGGCGCTGCTGGCCAGCCTTGCACATCTCTTTCGGCTGCGGGACGACGAGATTTTCTTTACTACCGCCGACGCCGGCTGGGTGACCGGGCACAGCTACGGGATCTATGGGCCGCTGCTGGCGGGGCTGACGACGGTGCTCTGCGAGGTTAACTCGCCGGGAGAATACTGGTGGCAGATGGTGGAAACCCTCGGCATCACCCGGATGCTGACCATTGCCGGGGCGATCCGCATGGCCCGGCGGCAGGGTAAGCCGCGCGCCGATCTGACCTCGCTGCGCACGCTCTATCTCGCCGGCGAGCCGCTGGATAACGCCACCGATGAGTGGGTGGCCGCACAGCTGAGGGTGCCCTGCGAGAACCATTACTGGCAGACCGAATCCGGCTGGCCGCTGCTGGCCGGCTCCGGTAGAGCGCTCTCGCCGGTGTTCACGCGCGCGGCTGAGGTGGTTCATCCCGCCAGCGGGAAAACCTGCGCGCCGGGAGAGACGGGCATGCTGGTGATTAACAGTACGCTTGGCCCGGGCGGGATGTCGACGTTGTGGCAGAATGATATCCAGCACGACCAGTACTACTGGTCGTATCGGCAGCGACAGTGGCGCTATGCTACCCACGATTGCGCGATAAGGGTTGGTGAGCGGATTATTATCCAGGGGCGGATGGATGACGTGATGAATATCGGCGGCAAGCGCATCGCCACCGCAGAGATAGAAAATGCCCTGATGGGGCTTGAGGGGGTTGTCGAGGTGGTTGCCGCCGGGACGGCGCACTACCTGCTGGGGGAAATGGTGGCGCTGTTTGTGGTCACCGATATCGCCGATCCTGCGCAGCAGGCCGCGCTCAAAAAAAACATTTGCGCCCGGCTGGTGGCGAGATGCGGTCGCTTCGCCGTGCCGCGGCGCATCCACATCACCTCGGCACTGCCTAAAACCTTCTCCGGGAAGGTGATGCGCCGCATACTGGCTTAGGAGCGGCAGGCGCCTTGAGCCTCACCTGCGCACCTCTCGGAGATCGAAACGGATCGGGAGCGTCACGCTGAACGACGGCTGCCCAGCCCCAGCTGATGGCGGATGTTTTCGACCACTTCCGGCGTGGCGCTGCGCCAGGCGATCTGGCGTGCCAGGTCGGCGGGTAGCATAAAAAGCAGCAGATAGCAGATCAGCGTGACTCCGAGCAGGATCAGCAGCGCATGTAACAGAGATTGCCCCAGAAACGGCATCAGCTTCTCCGTTTTAAACCGGGATCGAGGACGTCGCCTGCGATATTGAAAGAAAGCTGTGATCGCTGAGGTGAGACTGTAGCGCGGACATGTCATTTGTGGTCAGAGAGACGGACATCTCAATTTATTTACTACATTGTATATCAAAGCTAAGTTCAGATGTCCGGGCCAGGGAAAAGTTCGAATGTCCGCTTAGTGCTGTGAGTTCAACAGGTCGATGCAACGCTATCCTTAATCGAAGGGTGCGTAGCCCGGAAAGTAACGGCATCGCGGAAAGCTTCGTGAAGACGATAAAGCGGGACTACACAGCATCATGCCAAAAGCGGACAGCCAGATGGCGTTGATAAATCTGGCAGTGGCGTTCAGCCATTACAATGAACATCATCCGCACAGTGCCCTGGGATACCGCTCACCACGGGAATATATACGCAGAAAGTTATCGTAACCATAAGATAGAAAAAGCGTCTGGATATAAAGAGTCAAATCCAATTATGAAAGTAAGGACAACAGATGCAAGAGCATTAGAAGGGCTCATCGCCAAATTATATAAATTGCAAGGGGTGACATCGGCTAAAACGTTTATATTATTATCAACCTATTTGGAAAGAACTATTCAACCTGAACATAGTCCTGAAATCGGTTTGTCGCAAAATGTCGATAAGTGAATAAGATTGTTTTTAATTAAAAATAGATAGCATGCAAGTTATGAGGTGGACAGTATCGCGAAGGAAACATCAGGATATGTCACCTGAGTGTCGCGATAGATGCCCTTACCGGGAGGATGACATGGACAGTTGAACAAGCGTGTATGAGGCGAAAGTTTCGTTAGTTACCTGATTTATCGAGTAATCTTGATTAACTGTATCTGTTTTAATCGCGACAACTTTCAGGATATATTTTATTTTTATTGCAACGTTCCATAGCCTCGCACGAATGAGATTTGTGCCCGGCCATTGACAATTTTCCAGGCATCGGAAGGCGGAGCAATAAAGCCTTGTAGCGCCAGTACCTGTAAAAATACGGCATCCTGCCGCATATTCAAAGACAGAAACGCATTGCGTAAAGCGTTAATGGCTTCCACTTCCACGCTCTCACTTGCCACCAGCAGAGGCATCGGGGCAGGATCGCTGTAAGTCAGTATGCGAACATGGCGTGTTATGACCGCTGAAACGGCGCTGGATGCATTCGCGGATGCCTGGGACGATAAATACCCACAATCAGTAAAAGCTGGCGTGCGTACTGGGAAAACCTCAATACGTTCTTCGGCTATCCGCCTGACATCCGAAAATCTATCTACACCACGAATGCCTGAACAGCGTGATCCGCGTAGCTATCAAGAAGCGCAAGGTGTTCCCGACGGATGACTCGGTACGAAAAGTTATTTACCTGGCAATCAAGGTTGCATCGAAAAAATGGAGTATGCCGCTCCCGAACTGGCGATGAGCCGCTTTATTATCGAGTTCGGTGACCGCCTGAGCGATCACCTTTGACGTGGTGGCAGTTACACAGAATTATTTAAAGGGTTACTTTTTTTTGAGTTTAATAACAAACCGGCCTTTTTTTTGGTTTTTTCGCCTCTGTCGCCATAGGTGATTGCGATATTTAAAAAGTCATCAGTATCTGTATCAAAATCAAGCTCTATTTCTTCGTGCTGATTAGAGTTGAGTAGTTCATACGTTTGTTCAATATTCACAGCTTTTATCACTGTCATAATCTAACCCTTGTCATTGCAATGTCTCTTACAACACATTATTAAATGTCATTTTCATGACATACAAATGACAACAATCTATCCTAGTATGTTCCTGTCTCTCTGCAAGAGGGCTATGGGGTTGCCATCTAAGGGGAGCGATGCTCCCTGTCCGCGACATGAGGAAAGCATTGATGATGATCCCACCTGTACTTTTTGCTGGCGCCGCCTGATGGGGCAGGCACCTTTCCCTGCCTTCGATGTACCGCGGCTTTTCATCGGTAGCCAAACCAACCATGATTATCGTCACACTTTCCACTACAAGCACTTGAGCTGTATGCAGTGATTCGTTATAAGGATGCTCAGGACGTAATCAGAATGACCTGAGCGAAACCTGGTTCCATTGTTGCATTATCCGGCAACAATGGAATCAGGTTTTTTTTTGCTTTTTTTGGTATGCCTTCGTCAGAAAGGGTCCCAGAATTAAACAGTGAGATGGCTGAAATGAAAGTAGAAAAAATACTCAGCAACAACGCTGTCCTGCTCTCCAACTCTAAGCAAGAAGAGATTGTGGCAATTGGGCGGGGTATTGGTTTTGGCAAAAAAGCGGGAGATGTGATCGACAATAGCCAGATTGAGAGTCAGTTTATCAAAAAATCAGAAGGTCTGGCTGATGTTCTTTCGCAATTATTGTCGGAAATTCCGCCGGCGTATCTGGCCGTCACGCAGCAGATCATTAACTTGGCGCAACAGCGACTGGTTATTACTGTGCAGGATACTTTGTTTCTCTCATTAAGCGATCACATCAATTTTTCCATTCAGCGGCAAAATAGTGGGCTGGCGATAAAGAATTTTCTCCTGTGGGATATTAAACGTTTTTATGCCCAGGAGTATTCTGTTGGACTTGAGGCATTACAACTTATTGAGAGCAGACTAAATATCAGACTTCCGGAAGATGAAGCTGGATTTATTGCCCTGCATCTGGCGAATGCCAGAAATAGCAGTGATATGCAAAGCACGATGCAAAGTGCCACCATCATTAAGGATGTACTGACGATCCTGAAATACGATTTGAACCTGACCTATGACGAAGAATCTCTGGATTATCAGCGCTTTATTACCCATCTTAAATTCTTCGCACTGCGTCTGATGAACCGTAATACCATCGAACATGGTGATGAAAGTATTTATAAAGGGATTACCGATATGATGCCCGCTGCCTATGCTTGCGCGATGAAAATTCATGGCTATGTGGAAAGGAATTATCAATGCCAGCTCACCACCGATGAAGTAATGTTTTTGACTATCCATATTAATCGTCTGAGCGGTGGTTAACAGCAGCAATATAAGGAGAAAACAGTAATGCAAATGAGATTTCCGGAAGGTTTTCTGTGGGGTGGCGCGATGGCCGCAAACCAGATTGAAGGTGCATGGAATGAAGGCGGAAAAGGTATTTCGACTTCAGACCTGCAGCCACAGGGGATACATGGCAATGTCGTTGAACGCGATGGCACCAACGACTGTATCAAGGATGTCGCAATCGATTTTTATCACCGATATCCTGAAGATATTAAGTTGTTTGCCGAAATGGGCTTCAAAGTTTTACGCACCTCAATTGCCTGGGCGCGTATTTATCCGAATGGTGACGATGGCGAACCAAATGAAGAAGGGCTAGCCTTTTATGAACGTCTGTTTGATGAAATGGCGCATTATGGGATCCAACCGCTGATCACGCTTTCCCACTACGAAATGCCTTACGGGTTGGTCAAACACTACGATGGCTGGGGCAGTCGGGCAGTGATTGAGTTGTTCGAGCGTTATGCGCGTACAGTCTTCACCCGCTATCGGGAAAAAGTGAAATACTGGCTCACTTTTAATGAAATTAATATGGCATTGCATGCGCCATTTACTGGCGTCGGGCTGACAGGAGAACGAAGTCATCAGGAAATTTATCAGGCTATCCATCATCAACTGGTCGCCAGTGCGCGCGCAGTTAAAGCCTGCCATGAGATCATCCCGGATGCCAGAATCGGCAGTATGCTGTTGGGGGCAATACGTTATCCTGTTACCTGCAAACCGGATGATGTACTGAAGTCACAACGTGTTAATCGAGACTGGCTTTTCTTTGGTGATGTACAGGCCCGTGGCGCGTATCCAGCCTGGATTAAGCGATTTTTTCGCGATAATAATATTGAGTTGACCATGACAGCACAGGATTTGCAGGATCTTAAAGAAACGGTCGATTTTATCTCTTTCAGTTATTATATGAGTGGATGCGCTGCCGCGCAGCCGGAATTATATCAGAGCCCTCGTGCGAATATTACCCGGATGATCCCTAACCCATATCTTGAGAGTTCCGAATGGGGATGGCAAATCGATCCACAGGGGCTGCGCTTCCTGCTTAATGAATTGCACGATCGTTTTCAGAAGCCATTGTTTATCGTGGAGAATGGGCTAGGGGCAAAAGATATACCCGCTGCAGACGGCTCAATTGAGGATGATTACCGCATTAAGTATTTGAAGGCTCACCTTGTGCAGGCCAGAGAGGCGATAGAAGATGGCGTGGAGTTGCTGGGTTATACCAGTTGGGGGCCAATTGACCTAGTAAGCGCCGGGACTGCGCAGATGTCGAAACGTTATGGTTTTATCTATGTCGATCGTGACGATGACGGGAACGGAACACTGGAACGCCGACGGAAGAAGAGTTTCTTTTGGTATCGTGATGTGATCCACACTAATGGCGCAAATCTGGCTGATTAATATCCAGTCGCAGCAAGAGGAACAAACCGTTTTTTATCGCGGTATAGATTTGACAACCCCAACATCATCTATACCGTCTCCTGTGGCTTTTTTGTTCCTTTTTATGTTCTCCTTCCGTGAAGGAGGAATACCTGTGGCCTGATTAATCATGTCGGAAGTTTTAGCTATCAGTAATAAAAAGCATCTCCTGGGCTGATAAAAGACGTCAAAAACGGGGAGACAGAGCTGGGTTGGAATAATAATGTTCCGAATCGACATACCTGATATTAATCAACAGGGCCTGATTTATCTCTGTTCTGCTTTCTGATTTTCTCGGCGATAAAATTTAGTGATAAGTTTCACAAATTAGTCAGTTGCAGTGGTAATTTTCAACAGAACTTGTTAAAAGTAGTTATCAGCTAAGGACGTAACCAGATAATTTCTGGGCGAGACCTGGATAAAGCAGTGTGTTTGCACACTGCTTTATCCAGGTTTTTTTTTGCTTTTTTTCCTGCTGGCCAGCAGAGATGGGCAATACAAAGGGTGGCCTGATTATTACTGTCGTTTGTGAAACGGGATGTCTCATTATGAATAGCAAAGTACTGGCAGAGGATATTCTGCAACGGGTGGGTGGAGAGAGTAATGTTGCAACGCTCGTGCATTGCGCGACGCGCCTGCGTTTCAAAATTGTCGATAACAGTAAAGTGAATCTGGCAGAACTCGAAATGCTGGACGGCGTCATCGCTGTGGTTAATGGGTCTGGTCAGTTACAGGTGGTGATTGGCAACCGCGTTCCGGAAGTTTTTCGCGCGTTTGGCGAGATATCCAGCCTACTGGATGACGGTAAAAAACAACCGGTTCAGCATGAGGAGAAAAATAAAGCCTCATTACTGGGGCGGTTAATTGACTTAGTTGCAGGGATCTTCACGCCGCTATTAGGTGCGATGGCGGCTGCGGGGGTGCTGAAGGGGGCCCTGGCTATTGTACTTGCCGCAGGATGGCTGGGTAATAAAGAGAGTACTTATATTATTTTGCATGCAGCATCTGACAGTATGTTTTATTTCCTGCCGATGTTGCTGGCAATAACGTCGGCGCGAAAGTTTGAAACCAATATATTTGTAGCCGTTTCTATCGCAGGGGCACTCATCTACCCCAGCGTTCAGGGGTTATTCGATGCAGGTCAGCCGGTGACGTTCTTTGGCCTGCCGGTCGTCATGATGAAATATACCGGTACGGTGATCCCGGTAATCTTCAGCATCTGGCTGATGTCGATAATCGAGCGTTTTTTGAACCGGTATATTCATGAAAGTGTGCGCAATATTCTGACGCCGTTCTTCTTGCTGACGTTGATGGTCCCTCTGACACTAATGACTATCGGGCCCGTTGGCATTTCAATCAGCCAATTTGTCGCCTCTCTCTTTGTGTCGATTTATAGCTTTAACCCGATTATTGCCAGTGCGCTGATGGCCGCAGCGTGGCAGGTACTGGTGATCTTCGGTGTGCACTGGGGTTTTGTGACAGTCTTTATCAACGATATTTCCGTGATGGGACACAGCTTTCTTAAAGCCGCTTCCAGCCCGTCTGTTTTTGCGCAAGCCGGGGCATTACTTGCAGTCATGCTGCGTACCAGAGACAAAAAACTGAAAGCTCTGGCGGGGAGTACATTTATTGCTTCATTGTTCGGCATTACCGAACCGGGGGTTTACGGTGTGACGTTGAAGCTTAAAAAACCCTTTATCTGCGCGGTGATTGCTGCAGCATTGGGTGGCGCAGTGGTGGGTTATGCCAAAAGCTCGGCTATTTCACTGGGCATGCCGGGGTTGCTGACTCTGCCAATTTTCTATGGTGAAGGTTTTGTTGGCTTCATTATCGGCTGTAGCATCGCCTTTATTGGCAGTCTGGCTCTGACATTAGTGGTAGGGTTCGATGATCCCGTCGCACCGCCAGTCGTTGCAGAAAGTGTGCCTGGGGAAAATCGCGCCATGTCACGCAAAACCCCGGCTGCAAAAGCGGTTTCGGCTGTTGCCGAGCAGATTACTGCCCCGGTTGCAGGCACCCTTGTCCCGCTAGCAGAGGTCGACGATAAGGTTTTTTCAGCAGGGATTGTTGGACCCGGCCTGGCCATTCTTCCGGACGAAGGGCGAATTTATTCCCCGGTGGATGGGGTCATTGCAAGCACTTTCGCCAGCGGTCATGCCATTGGCATTCGTTCAACGGCGGGGGCGGAGATATTAATTCATGTCGGGATTAATACCGTTCAGCTTGATGGGCAATATTTCGATATGCAGGTAAAAGAGGGCGATGAAGTGATAAAGGGCCAGCTCCTGTTGATATTCGATCTAGATGAGATAAAACAGGCAGGCTATGACATCGTAACGCCGGTTATCATTACCAATAGTGAAACCTGGGATGGGTTACAAATCAGCGACAGGACTCACATACTATCTGGAGATGCAGTGATGTCGCTGTTGCGGTAAATTTGCTGATTGCGGAATAATAGAGATCGCAGGCCATGATTATTGTCATGGCCTGTTTTGACTATATTAATGCATAATTGCTCTACCCCACAGGACGTAACTGATTTAATTCAGGCGAGACCTGCAACTGACGGATTATTATCCGCCGGTTGCGGGTCTTTTTGTTTTAAGGGGATTCAATATCGAGGGGAAATAATGAAGGTTAAGAACCAGATCTATAAAAAAACCATAATTACGGTAGCATTATTGACGTGTTACGCAGCCGGTGGGCAGGCGAAGACGCAAAAATTAACTATCGAGCAGCGTATGGAGGTGATGGAAGCTCAGTTGCACGCAACACAGCAGAAACTACAAATGTACGAAGAAAGAGAGAAAGCGCAGCAGCATGCTGTTGCCGCATCCACAATATCTACTGCGCCTCGATCGGTTGCGACGACGCAGACTGCGGCTATAGTGCCAACTGCAGAACCGGAATTGTCTCCCGGGACGTTGAAAAGGATCAGCCAGTACGTACAGGATGACAGCGGCTTTAAATATTCCGGTTATTTCCGTTCCGGTTGGGCGACTACCACCAACGGCGGGCCTAAATCATGGGGAGTGGGGTCGCTGGGGCGTTTTGGTAACGAATATGATGGCTGGTATAACCTGGCGTTAAAAAAACGGGCATGGCGTGACGGGGATAAATCCGTCTGGGCAAACGTGCAATTCGAAGGTGATCTGGGGCTCACGCAGAGCAATGAGTCATTTGAGAAAGGAATGTCGGGCGGTGGAATGGGCAAACTCAGTAAGCTCTACGTGGAAGGGAATGGGCTGCTGCCGTTTGCTCCTGAAGCCTCAGTATGGGTGGGTAAACATACGCTGCCTCAGTATGAAATTCAGCTTCTGGACTGGAAAAGCAACCGGACTTCATCAGGTGCTGGCGTAGGGATAGAAAACTGGAAGCTACCGGTTGGCGCACTCAGCATGGCGCTGACGCGTAATGATGTAGATAACTACAGTACGGTTTGCGCGTCAGGCTCTTCCGCATGCAACGATACGACACAGGTGAACATTAATATTGCAGAAGTTCGTTATAAAAACCTGCCAGTAACCGAACATTCAACTCTGGAACTGGGAGCGAAATATGCCTTCGCCAACCAGACGAATGAACAGAAAAAAGCACAGGCGGATAATGACTATTATCAGGTGAAATCCTCCTGGCTCGGGCAGGCGATTTTACGTACCCCGGTACTGGAAGGGGCAAATGAGTTAACACTGCAGATAGCCAACAACTCTCTGGCTAGCCAGTTTATGAATATCTCTAGCGCCAATCCTGATTTTGATTTCAATAGTTCTTACTATGGTATTCACCGTGGTGGAATCGGGTGGCGACTGGTGGATCAAGGAGAGGTTTATTTGGGAGAGAAAATCATCATGGCACATGCATTGGTATATGGCCGTGGTTACGATCTGTATTCACCCTATACCGGCGCGCATACTGATTTTAAAACCGCACGCGCGGTAATTCGCCCGTCATGGATCTGGAACAAAAACATGCAGACCGCCCTGGAACTAGGCTGGTTTACACAGGAAAATCGTACCAATAACACCTCGTTGAATGAGTCTGGCTATAAGGTGACATTGGCGCAGGTATATAAAGTGGATACCAGTATCCTCAACTCCCGCCCCGAGTTACGTCTCTATAGTACTTATCTGAAAGCGCTGGAAAACGAGATTGATCATCAGAGATTTAATGACGATAAAAATTATCAGATAAGTTTTGGTGCGCAGGTCGAGGTGCTTTTCTGACTTGTACAGCAGAGAGTGGGAGTTATTCTACTGACACTGTCTGCCATTAATAAGCTGCGTTGATGGATAGTGACGCCATCAACGCAGAAAGATAACTATCCCCATTATACATCAGGCAGGGTGGATATTTTTAGTGTTTATAAAATATTGCACCAGAATATCGCTAAGGTAAAATTTATCACCTTTATGGTATATAGACTATTATCTCTATTTCCACTTAAGCCTCTTTTGGCAGGCCGGCGACGGCTATGCAGGATCTCGCGGGTGGGTTTTTACCATTAAAAAATTTTTTATAGACCTCATTGAACTGTGGAAAGTGGGACATATCGGTAAGAAAACAGGTGGTTTTAATTACAGTATCCAGCGATGCATGACTTTTTTTAGAATTCCCTCAATATTTTTCAGTGATTGACAGGCTTGATTTTTATACCAGACCTGGCTTTTCTCGCCATATGCGATGAGGCAACAAGACTTTTTAAAATGTGTCATGAGTTCGACCTCTTGGGTTAATAGAGCCTTCACGCCATTAATCAAAAAAAGAACAGTCCATGTTCTGAAACGCAAAAAGAAATATTGGTATTAGAAAATTACCTACGCTTTCACTCCGGTATTCCATCTCCCTTCGTAGCTTATTTAACTTCATGAAATATAATAAATTGTGCAAATTTTGTATGCTAAAAACGATGATATTACATGTAAATATATGATGGGATGAACGCTTTCCCACAATCATTCGGGTGATCTGATCGCGCAGGGATCATAACATGACGAGAATCCCAATGTTCTGCTTTGTGGATGCATGTGGCACGGGCGGCACATCGTTGTCCGCTGGGGTGGCGCTCATAATGGGTAAAATCAGAAAGCAGCCCCTGAGCAACCGGGAACTGCTTTTTGCTGTCAACAAATTACACTGTTGCTGACTCAGGCCACCTTATGCTGCCGCGCATAAATATACGGCGCAATGTACCCTTCGCGGCCAGAATCCAGATAATCCGACCACCACTGCATCATGGCTTTACGGGCATCGATATGTTCAGCACGGTGGATATACGCCGCCCGAACACTGTTGCGTTCCTTATGGCTCATCTGTCTCTCCACGGCATCCCGTGACCAGAGTTCAGATTCAACCAGTGCGCTGCATGCCATTGCCCGGAAGCCATGTCCGCAGACATCCGCTTTGGTGTCATAGCCCATTAAGCGCAGTGCCCGGTTAACGGTATTTTCGCTCATCGGCTTATACGGGTTATGGTCGCCGGGAAACATCAGCTCAAGGTGACCGGATATCTCCTGTATCTGTTTCAGAATGGCAATCGCCTGTCGGGAAAGCGGCACGATATGCGGAGTGCGCATTTTTGCACCACGACCGGAGAAGCGGACTTTCTCAATCGTTTTCCGTGTGGCGGGAATGGTCCAGATTTTATGTCTGAAATCAATCTCGCTCCAGCGGGCAAAGCGCAGTTCGCTGGAACGAATAAACAGGTGGAGAGTCAGCACCACCGCCAGCCTTGTCAGTTGCCGCCCTTGCTGATAGTCGCCGATACGCTGCAGCAGTTCAGGTAACCGTTCCAGTGGCAGGGCGGGATAGTGATTTTTAACCGGCGGCGCGGTGACGCCCTCCAGATGCAGCGCCGGATTGTTTTCGGTCAGTCCCTGCTGCACGGCGTAACGCATGATCTTGCAGAGTTGCTGCCGGGTTCGGGACGCGACTTCCAGAAAGCCTTTATCCTCGATAACTTTCAGTAACGCCGTGAAATGCTGCGTTTTCAGCAGAGTGACGGGCAGATGACCAATTGCCGGAAAGATATGATTTTTCATACTGGCAAGGATGCGCTCTGCATAGTCAGCCGACCACTTTTTGTTGGTTTTGTGCCACGCCAGTGCAACGGCCTCAAAGCATTTTTCCGGTGACGCGGCAGCTTTTTCAGTCATGCGTTGTTGCGCGGGATTGATATTCTGCGCCAGCAGTTTACGGATACCGTCGCGCTGCCGGCGGGCATCGGAAAGCGAGACCTGCGGATAGGCACCTAAAGCGATACGGGATTCTTTTCGGTTGAAGCGATATTTTAGATACCAGAGGCGTGAACCGCCCGGATTGACAAACAGATACAGACCATGAGAATCGGTCAGTTTAAAGGGCTTATCAGATGGCTTGATACTACGAATTTTCGCGTCGGACAGGGACATATGGTGGTCACTCCATTATCGAACTGAAATGACCCCAAATCAGACCACCAATATTCCCGGATGCGGAGAGATAAACAGATATGCATCGGGAAAGATTTTTACGCTAACTCATTGAATCAAAAACATACAGAGACTCGCCGAGATGCATAAAAACTAGAATTTGGCTCCTCTGACTGGACTCGAACCAGTGACATACGGATTAACAGTCCGCCGTTCTACCGACTGAACTACAGAGGAATCGTTTGAACGAGGCGCATACTACTGGCCCCGCATTTTTGTGTCAATACTAAATTTAACTAGCTGATTCAGATGGCTAAATTTAGCTCAGCTCGTTGTTTTAGTGCACAATTCGCGTGTCGTCCGCGTCCTGCTCTTCATTATCACGTAATCTTTGCAGCGGGTCCTGGCGGTAAAAGTGGCAGAAACGTTGCCAAAGCGCCGGAAAACGTGGGGCGAAGAATTCTGGTGCGCTAAAGAAATATTCTGACAGGACGGCAAAACACTCCGCCGGGTCGGTTGCGGCGTAGGCATCAATACTGGCGGCGCTCTCGCCGACCAGGTCAATCTCATCCTGAATGTTGTTCATGGCCGCATGGAGATCGTGTTCCCAGCCGGCAACCTCGCGTAAGGGTATTAGCGGTACGCCGCTGGCGCGATCGCCGTTACGGGTATCAAGCTTGTGCGCCACTTCGTGTACTACGAGGTTAAAACCAGATGCGTCGAAAGAGTCCTGAATATCCAGCCAGTTAAGAATAATGGGCCCCTGCTGCCAGCTTTGTCCTGATTGCACGACCCGCTGGTTATGCACCAGGCCAATGTCATCTTCCCACTCATCATCAACGACGAACGGGGCAGGGTAGATAAGCACCTCGTGGAAACCGTCCAGCCACTCAATACCGAGCTCGAGAACCGGCAGGCAAAACAGCATCGCGATGCGCGCGCTTTGTAGCGGACTCAGCTCCAGCCCCTGTAGGGCAACCAGGCGTTTTTGCTGCAGAAAGCGCGCCGCCATCTGCACAAGCTGCTGCTGCTCCTGTGTGGACAGGTTGGCTAAAACAGGAATGGCAAGCGCCTGTTCCCACGGAATTCCCGCACTGTCGGACTCTTCATTTGCTTTCCAGGGCCATTTAAACATCACATTGCTCGCAAAGTCGTCACTTGAACATAATTAAAGAGACAGGAACTATTAAAATGCCAAAGAACCTGGCATTATAGCAACCTCAACAGCGGAGAGATGCCGGAGCGGCTGAACGGACTAGTCTCGAAAACTAGAGTAGGGGCAACTCTACCGGGGGTTCAAATCCCCCTCTCTCCGCCACTTCACCTTTCCATCTATCTGATTCGAAATCCTTTAATTAAATTCCTGTTGTTCAGTATACCGTTACGTATGCCATCTGATGCCGGCTCTCGCTGGACGGGATTGAACGCTTCTCACGCCCTCATAAGCTATCACTTAGCGATTGCTCAAGGTAGCAGTTTGCCAGTATCTCCTTCATTTTGTGAGCTAAGTCGTGTGATGCAGCCTGTGGTTGCGCCCATTTAAAAATGAGCCACTGCCGGCGATTGCGCCTTAGGTTATCTCTGAATCTGGTATCGGTCAGCCGCTAACAAAAAAGCCCGCACGAGGCGGGCTTAGGTTGGTGAAATAGCATCAGAACTGATAGTTGATACCGACCGCGAACTGATTGTCAGTCGCCGCACCGGTGACAATGCTGTCTTCCTCATCGAGAAGATTGAATTTATAGGCGGTGTAGACGTTGAAGTTTTTGTTGAAGTAGTACCAGGTACCCAGCTCAACATAGTTCATGATCTCTGCATTGCCGTGCCTGTTGTTGCCGAGATCCTGACCTTTCGCGAAGACGTAGCCCAGGGAAGGGCGCAGACCGAAATCGAGCTGGTACTGAACGACGGCTTCAACGCTCTGCGTTTTATTGGCGATAATGCTATTTTCCATCGGGAGCATATTGCGTGATTCGGCATACATAACGGCCGTATACAGGCTATTGGCATCATACTTCGCCGCGATGCTCCAGACTTCCGCCGTTTCGCCTTTGCCGTCGGCAGCCTGTTCGTCAGTACGGTCGGAATTACCGTAGGCGGCGGCAAAACCAAATCCGTCGAGGCTGTAGTCAACGGACATGCTGTAACCGTCGCCGTTTGCTTTCAGACGATCGCGGTTGGTATTTTTACCCTGGTACTGGAGAGCAAAGTTCAGCCCATCGGACAGGCCAAAAAAGTCAGTATTGCGATATGTAGCAACGCCGTTGGCACGGCCGGTCATAAAGTTATCGGTATGCACCAGACCGTCGCCGCCCCACTCAACCAGCATATCGGTGTAGCCCGCTGCGTCGTATACCGCCCCGTAGTTACGGCCATAATCAAATGAACCGTAGTTGGCGTATTTTAAACCGGCAAATGCCAGACGGGTCGCGCTGCCCTGGTCGCCTTCTGGCCGGTTAGCTTTCATATTGTACTCAAACTGACCGTAGCCGGTCAGGTCGCTGTTGATCTGCGTTTCACCCTTAACGCCGAACCGCGCATAGGAGGTATCTTCAGAGTTGCGATTGCCTTCGTCGGTATCGGTCATAATATGCTCGCCGACCATTTTGCCGTAGAAATCGACTTTATTACCGCTCTTATTATAGATTTCCGCTGCGCTAGCGGCCCCAGAAATTAATAAGGACGGCACCAGAATTGCCAGTACTTTTCTTTTCATTATATATTCCCTTTTATTTATAATTAATGTGAATGTCAAAGAGTCGTGCTCGATGCAAAATAAATACTATCTGCGAAGGTTCATTTTTATTTAAATTAAAAATGTAAGTAAATTATATGTAATATTACAAAATGTTTCATTTTGGTTCTTTATATTAATATTCTATAGGTTGCAAGTGAGCTATTATTTTGGTTTATTGTCTTTTATAACAATGAATTATTGATGATGGTTGTGAATTCATGCTCGTTATAAAATTTATGGTGTTTATGGTTTAGCGTCTCAGGTATGTTCTGGCGATAAATATCCTTCTTCTACGATCGGGAATTTCGGAAAATAACCGCTAACGGAGGAATATAAAATCGGTTGTTCAGGGAAATAATATAGCGGGGGGAGTGTAGGACATATTATCTATCGGGAGCAGGCGAGAGGCGGCGCAGGAGGCATCGATTCGTCGATGAAAATCCCCGGACGTTGCGGATGCCTGATGGCAAACTTCGCTGTATAATGTGACTAAAATCACATTTTTATTGCAAGTGACGTTTCGTTACTGAGGAAGGAGAGCGGTTAAATGGAAGAGAAAGCGAAACGGAGTCTCGGCGGGAAGCTGGCGCTATGGGCTTTTTACGCCTTCTGCGGTTATTTCCTGTGGGCAATGGCGCGCTACTGGTGGGTCGTCGGGCACATTCAAAGCATTCCCGGAGTGGGTATTGACGGGGATCTGGGTTCGACGACGGGTAAATGGCTGGGCGCGCTGCTGGGTTTTCTTGTCCTGGGTATCGTCGGGTTAATCCTTGGGGCTATCGCATGGTATACGCGGCCTGATGGCAGGAGATATGAACATCAGGATTAAAGTTGCTATGATCGCAGCCTACCTTCTCTCAAAGGAAAGCGCATGGAACTGGTTGACTGGCAGCAACGATTTGAAACCTGGCTGATAGGCCATCACTCGCAGGGCGACTCCGCTCACGACATCTCACATTTTCGTCGCGTGTGGAGCACTGCTCAACGGCTGGCCGCCAACCGGCAGGTTGACCGTTTGGTGATCCTGACCGCCTGCTACTTTCATGACATTGTGAGCCTGGCGAAAAACCACCCCGAACGCAGCCGCTCATCGGTGATGGCGGCGAAAAAGACGCAGAGCATTCTGCAGTCGTCATTTGCCGATTTTCCCGTCGACCGCTATCCGGCCGTGCTGCACGCCATCGAGGCGCATAGCTTCAGCGCCGGTATTCCTCCCCTGAGCGAAGAGGCGAAGATTGTCCAGGATGCCGACCGGCTTGAGTCCCTGGGGGCGATTGGCCTGGCACGCGTTTTCGCGGTTTCCGGCGCGCTGAATAATATCCTGTTTGATGCTGACGATCCTTTTGCCGACAGGCGTAAGCTGGACGATCGTACCTATGCGCTGGACCATTTTCAGTGCAAGCTGCTGAGGCTGCCAAAAACGATGCAAACCGATGAAGGGAGAGCGATGGCGGAACACAACGCCCGCTTCCTCGTGCAGTTTATGGCGAAGCTCAGTTCGGAGCTGCAGGGCGACCCCATCGCGCTGGATGAAGCGGTTTTGCGTCGCTTTGACCCACAGGCTTAAAACTGCCTGTGCTATGGATATCTGTGCTCAACATCCCCTGGCCTGAGGGTAAACTCATGACCCACTTTTTTATCCAACCCCGGCTTCCGCTGCCCGGGCTACCCCTTCCTTCAATGCTGACAGAGATGAAGGGAAAGGAAAAACAGTGGATCAATAAAGTCCCAAAATGAAAAAACGCCCCTTCGTTCGAAGGTGCGTTTTTTTAACGCTCAGACAGTCCCGAATATGGGCACTAAACTTCTCTATCCTCATATTAACTAAATAACTCCCGGATCTGTTATATCCGGGAGTTATTCCATTACTGTTGGATACCTTCAACCGAGATAATAAGCTCCACATCTTGTGATGCCGGCCCGAGGTCGCTTTTAATATTGAAGTCTTTGAGGTGAATGTTGCCCGTAGCCTCAAATCCAGCACGTTTGCCGCCCCATGGGTCATCGCCCTGACCAATAAGTTTCGCGTCCAGAACAGCAGGACGGGTAACGCCATTCAGTGTCAAATCACCGGTGATATCAAGCTTTTCACCATTCTTTTTGACTGCCGTAGATACAAACGTCGCTTCAGGGAACTTGGCTGTATTGAGGAAATCAGCACTTCTCAGGTGTTTGTCACGTTCAGCGTGATTGGTATCAAGGCTATTGGTAGCGATTTTTACATTAACCTTATCAGCCGATGGATTACTTTTGTCATAGGTGAAAGTGCCATCGAAGTCTTTAAATGTCCCGTACAACCAGCTGTAACCAAGATGTTTAATTTTGAAGTTTACAAATGCATGTTGGCCTTCTTTATCAATTTTATAATCAGCAGCTAAAGCTGATCCTGAAATGAACATCGCGGTAAACAGAGAAAGTCCCAGCAAGCGTTTCTTCATTTTTTAACCTCAGGGTGTGAAGACGTTTTACCCAGCATTCTGAGTAGCGTTTCGTCTTTATCAATAAAATGGTGTTTAAACGCTATGAGTCCATGAAGAATAGATACAATGACAACTCCCCATGCTACCCATAGGTGTAATACGCCGGCAATGTCGGCCTGTATCGCAGCATCCGATACGATCGCCGGTACACTAAACCAGTCAAAGACGGTTATAGATTTGCCATCAGCTGTAGATATGAGATACCCGCTAATGACGATAGTGAAAAGTGCCAGATAAAGTAATGAATGAGCGAATCCAGCAGCGACACGCGTTAACTTAGAATAACTTTTTAACGCAGGAGGGGGAGGGGATATAAACCGCCACAAAATACGAATTATGAGCCCCATCATTAAAAGAATACCAATTCCCTTATGGATTCCTGGGGCCCTATGGTACCAGGTATCATAATATCCTAATGTAACCATCCACAACCCGAGTGCGAACATCGCATACACCACGACAGCCGTTAGCCAGTGCAGCGTCATGGATATAAAGCCATAATTTGATTGTGAGTTTACCAGACGCATTTTCAAAACGCTCGATTATGTAACAAAAAAAGTACAATGACTTTGTTTCATTAATTAATCAATCATTAAGTTAAAATTAATCTTGATTTTAACTCTGATTCAAATTTATTGTTCAAAACTCATTTTTTTCTACAAATATTCAGCGGCAAGCCAAATTGAATGCATTTATTTATGTAAATGAGGTTTACATAAATTCAAAAAAATATTCATTTCTTTATTTTAAAAATAGAGAATCTTATAACCGATCGCATTAGTCCGGATGGTTGATACGATGGACTTTGGTTGCGTTATAGTTAGCGCCGGGTTTATCCCAATATATCCATTGAGGACGATGCGGCACTAATCCGCAAAATACTTTGCTCAAGCCGCGGCATCACCTGTCACAAACTCATTTCAGATCGGCTATCAGGATTTCATGACGCTGGCGTACCCAGATACGCTAAGGGATTCCATACTTGTACTGGAAAGGCTGCTCCGGACAAACCCGACTGAGATAATGACAAATATGGCCGGCTCCAGCGATCCGATCTTCGGTCTTTTGTGGTTCCCAGGCTATCAGTTTTCTCTCCGTCTGGCTGATGCAGGAGCTACTGTATTCTGGCGTGTGGATAAATATGTCGATTATGGCGTGCTGAAGGATATCACCCGTTATGCAATGGCGCGAGCGAGCGCCCACGGACCGCGCGCAGAGATCGGAAAACGGTATTGTGAATGGCAGGAAGATCGACTGGGTTCAGCAGAGCTGGTTACTAACGCCGGGGTACTGTGGAACACGCTTTATATGCAGGAAGCCGTGAGCTGGATGCGCAGTAATGATGAAGAAATCGGGGATGAGAATATCGCCCGGTTATCCCTACTGATGCAGAGGTATATACGTCCACGCTGGCGGAGGATATTCTGAAGGGAGAATTGAGAACATTAAATTTCTATTTAAACAATCAATTATCTGCTTTGCTTACGTTTCACAATCTATCCGGGCTGTATAAAGAACCGGCTTTTCTGCCTCAGGAGCGAGCTGGGCGTGACGCCAAATGCTTTCCGGAATGCATGACTGAAGTGAGTGAAATCAGAGAATCCGTAGTCAAGCGCAGCCTCAGATACGCTGCATACTCGCCCTTGTTCTAGCGCATCGCGGCTGGCCAAAAGCCGTTCCTGCCAGATAACGGCTGCTGGCGTTTTCTGATGCCGGGCAAAAGTCCGGGTCACGGTGCGTACTGACACGTGGTGAGCGAGAGCAATATTCTCAACGCTTAGCTCAGGATTAGTTAGATTTCTGCTGATATAGCTTCTCATTTTTGCATATAAATCGCGTTCTGAAGCCACGTTATGGTGATCCTGAAGCTCCAGGCTCAGTATCAGCAGATCCAGCATCGTTTGTGAAAAGCGACTGGCCACATCCGAATTGTTGACCAGAACGGGCGTATTCGCTGCCTGGCAAATCATCTCACGCAGCGGAATAACGCCCGGACGGGTATCATCAAGGACCGTGGCGGTCAGGGCGTCGCTGGCAGGCACTTTTCCTGCCAGCAGATGTCGGGGGATCCGTATGAGATGGTTATTTTTGCCCCCGATGCTGAAGCGAAAAGTCTGTGCCGCATCATAAAGAACCAGGTCATTAGACGCCAGGCATGCCTTTCGTCCCCCCTGTTCCAGCTGTCCGTATCCCCCCTGAATATAACCGAGCCACAAATCATCGTCCGGTCCCGTTCTCAGATGTCGTGATTTTCGCTCCCAGTGGTGAAGCGTTGAAGTGAGAGTGCAGACATCCACCAGACCCACTTCACGCACGGCCAGTTCACCGTCAAACCTGCCGTCAGCAAGCGGTTTGCCATCTGAAGGAATGCAGTGACGAAGAATAACATCATTCCAGTATTCGAAACGGTGATGCACTGAAACATGTTCGGTGGAATAGCGTATATCCCGGGAGGCGGAATGACTGTTCACGGCGACACCTCATATCAGAATGAATTGTTTCAAACTGAAAGCAATATTTGCGCCATGACTGTTTTGCGAGAGATTTCAGAGCGAATTGATGTATTCAGATACGCCAAACGACGGGGGGCGCACTATTAACGGGCAGTGCTGCACTGTTTCTTTTCATCACGAGTCACCCCCTGATTTATAAATATCAGGGGTGTCCCTCCCAGCCAGACGATTGTCCGGTTGAGCCAGGTATCCGGCAGATTTCTCCTTAGTATCAATGGTGAATTAACCCATCGCTGAAACTATTTACCGGGAGTCTTTATGGAATCTGCCATTGATAAACACCTGAAATGCCCGCGAACGCTTTCCCGCCGGGTTCACGACGATTATCAGCCACCGTTCCCGATGTTTGCCGGACGGGCCGGTAGCGATCTGACGCAGGTCGTTATGGCCTATCTGGGCGTGCAGTTTCGGGAGGAAAAGCGTGAGAACGCTGTCCGGGCAATGCAGCACATTGTGTCGACCTTCAGCCTGAGCGACGGGCCGGGTAATCATGATATCTCTTTTCATACCGACAACCAGGGCTACGGTAATTTTATCGTAGTGGGGTACTGGCGGGATCCGGCTGCGTACTGCCGCTGGGTCCGTCAGCCGGAGCTCGATCACTGGTGGTCTTCTGATGAACGTCTGCAGGATGACGTCGGTTATTTCCGGGAAGTTATTGCCCCGCGGGCGGAGCAGTTTGAGACGCTGTATGCCTTTAAAGAAGATCTGCCGGGCGTCGGCGCGGTAATGGACAAGATCAGCGGTGAGATTCAGGAGCACGGCTACTGGGGATCCGTGCGTGACCGTATTCCGGCCTCTCAGAATGACTGGCTGCAGCCTGACGATGGACTGCGCATTATTTCGGGCGATCCTGATGCCGGCGGCAGGGTGGTGGTGCAGGGCCATGACAACATCGCGCTTATCCGTTCAGGGCAGGACTGGATGGAGGCGGATGAGCAGGAGCGTCAGCTTTACTTCACAGAGATGCTCCCTCCTTTGCAGGCTGGTATGGATTTTCTGAGGGATGAAGGTCAGACGCTCGGCTGCTACAGCAACCGCTTTGTCCGCAACGTGGATATCAACGGAAATCTGCTGGATATTGCCTACGATATCGGCTTCTGGCGTTCACTAGACCGGCTTGAGCGCTGGGCAGAATCGCACCCCACGCATCTTCGCATTTTCACCACGTTTTTCCGGGTGGTAACCGGTCTGCAGAAACTGCGGCTTTACCACGAAGTTTCCGTTTCAGACGTCCGCTTTCAGACCTTCGAGTACATCAACTGCCATCCTATGACCGGGATGCTGCGTGACGCTCAACGCTGAACAACATCGCTATCCATCAACAATTCTCCGGGGGATTACTTTATGCACGCATTACGCTTTTTCCTGCCTGCCATATTGCTTGGTTCTGTGCCAGCGCTCGCCGTTGAAGTCGCGCCTGGCGACTACAGTCAATTTCCCGACGGCACCACGGTGGGGCTGCTTTATTATCAGCACGCCTCAACCGGCTCAGCGCACTCCCGCGGTGACAAAGTCAGCTCTGATTACAACCTGACTTCTGATATCGGCATGTTGCGTCTGCTGCATACCGTACAGATTTCTGAGTCAGCGACGCTGGACCCGCAGTTTCTGTTGCCTTTCGGGCGGATATCTGGCGGCGGCGATGCGGCTTCCCTCGGCTCAGCCAATGGTACCAGCGATCTGATCCTTACCGTACCTTTGAAGGTCAAACTCAACGCAGGAGGCGACATTTTTGGCTTTGCCCCTTATCTCTATGTGCCCAGCGGCAGCTATGACCACAACGATGCGCTAAATCTGGGTGAGAACCGCTGGAAGGTCGACCTGCAGGCGGCCTGGGTGAAATATTTCACTGAAAAGTGGGCGCTGGACGTGGTCGGTGACGCCATCTGGTACGGTGACAATAACGATTATGGGCCTGGTTCATCCCGCCTTCAGCAGGATAACGCGTGGGCAGCCCAGATTATGGGACGTTATATGCCTGATCCTACACTGGCGTTCGGTCTGGGTTTCGGTCAGACCTGGGGCGGTGAAACAACTGTTGACGGTGAAAATCAGGATAATCCGGCGCAGACCACCAACGTCCGTATCACAGCAACCAAATTTGTGACCCCTCGCGATCAGTTCCAGATACAGCTGGGAAGGGATCTGCGCGTTGAAAACGGCGCGGAAGAGAATTTCCGGTTGAATCTCCGCTATGCACGCGTTTTCTGACGCTGTCCTTTGTGACCAGGTCACTGTCCGTCTCAGCCAGGTAGAGGCAGTGCCGGTGCGTTATGTTCAGAACAGGATTCAGTCAGTCATTTTTCATGTAAGGAATAAATATGTCCATTGAACGTCCCAATGCCAGTCAGTTGCAGCAGCTTGCACGCGAGCTTCATCTGCAGATTTCTGAGAGCGAAGCGGCAGAATATCTTGCCCTTATGCAGCCAAATCTCGATGCCTATGACCTGATTGAGGAGCTACAGGATGAAATCCCACAGGTTGAATATCCGCGTGAAAAAGGATACCGCCCGGAGGGCGAAGAAAATCAGCTGAATGCCTGGTATTACAAAAGCGAAGTGCAGGGGGCTCCAGAAGGCCGGCTCGTCGGGAAAACCGTGGTGCTGAAGGATAATATTTCCCTGGCCGGCGTCCCGATGATGAACGGCGCCGCTTCGCTTGAGGGGCATGTACCTGCTTTTGACGCCACCGTAGTAACGCGCCTCCTTGAGGCCGGCGCCACCATTGTGGGGAAAGCCACCTGCGAACATTTCTGCCTCTCCGGGGGCAGCCACACGTCAGACCCGGCTCCGGTACATAATCCCTGGCGCAGGGGGTACAGCGCCGGCGGTTCTTCATCGGGCAGTGCAGCGCTGGTCGCCGCCGGGGAAGTGGATATGGCGATAGGCTGTGATCAGGGAGGCTCCATCCGTATTCCGTCCGCTTTCTGCGGCGCTTACGGCATGAAGCCTACTCACGGTCTGGTTCCCTATACCGGCATTATGCCGATTGAAGCCACCCTCGATCATGCCGGACCGATTACCGCGAATGTGAAGGACAATGCCCTGATGCTGGAGGTCATGGCCGGACCGGACGGGCTTGACCCGCGCCAGTACACCTCTCGTGGCGGAAACTATACCGCTGCGCTTGATAAAGGGGTCAGCGGGCTGAAAATCGGGGTGGTAACGGAAGGATTCCAGCTACCCAATCTCCAGCCTCAGCTTGCTGAAAAGGTCCGTAATGCCGTTGCGCGGCTGGAAAGTCTTGGCGCATCCGCCCGGGAAGTATCAGTGCCCGGTCATCAGCTTGCCGCCGCGCTGTGGTCGCCTATTGGTTGCGAAGGACTCACCATGCAGATGATGCATGGCAACGGTATGGGATTTAACTGGGAAGGGCTCTACGACGTCCCCCTGCTGGACAAACATGCAGCCTGGCGCGACAGCGCAGACACGCTTTCTCCCTCGCTCAAAATCTGCATGCTCATCGGCCAGTATGGCCTGACGCGCTATAACGGCCGTTATTACGCGAAGGCACAGAATCTGGCCCGCCGGGCACGGGCAGACTATGACCGCGCGTTCGGTGATTTCGATCTGCTGGTCATGCCGACCGTCCCGATGACGGCCCAGCCGCTGCCGCAACCGGGCAGTTCAATTACCGAGTATATCTCCAGGGCATTCGAGATGATTGGCAACACGGCTGCGCTAGACGTGACGGGTCATCCAGCCATGTCTGTGCCCTGCGGGCTGGTTGACGGGTTGCCGGTCGGCATGATGCTGATTGGGCGCCATTACGCCGAAAGCACTATCTATCAGGCCGCCGCCGCGTTTGAAGCGAGCGGTAACTGGCAGGAGATGTAGCCGTTAACAGCCCGTATGCTCAGGGTGAAACCGCCGGACCAAAGGCCCGGCAATAACCTTAAATTTATCGGAGAAATATCATGGCTCTCGACCACGAACACCACCATGACCACACCGAACCGCCGGAGGAAATTGCGCTTCGCGTGAAAGCGCTGGAGTCGCTGCTGACGGAAAAAGGCCTGGTAGATCCTGCGGCGCTGGATGAACTTATCGACACGTATGAACACCGAATTGGCCCCCGAAACGGTGCGCTTGTCGTGGCAAAAGCCTGGAGCGACCCTGATTACAAGGCCCGTCTTCTTGCAGATGGCACAGAGGCCATTGCCGAACTGGGTTTTTCAGGCGTGCAGGGGGAAGACATGATGGTTGTTGAAAATACCCCCGAGGTTCACAACGTGACGGTCTGTACGCTCTGCTCCTGCTACCCCTGGCCAACACTCGGTCTTCCGCCCGCCTGGTACAAATCGGCGCCGTATCGATCGCGCATTGTCATTGAGCCGCGCAGCGTTCTGGCCGAGTTTGGTCTGAACATCAGTGAAGACAGGGAAATTCGGGTGTGGGACAGCAGCGCTGAGTTGCGTTATCTGGTTCTGCCGGAAAGGCCCGCCGGAACGGAGGGCTGGAGTGTGGAGCAGCTTGTCGCGCTGGTCACCCGTGATGCCATGATTGGCACGGGAGTGGCGCTTCAGCCGGGCGATAAGTAGCAAGCGCTATTTCTTTCAACTTTTTTGGAGAATTCGATGAACGGGATACATGACCTGGGCGGTATGCATGGTATGGGCGCCGTCATTACTGAAGAAAACGAGCCTCCCTTCCATCACGAATGGGAACGGCGCACATTTTCGCTTTTTGCCTCTCTGTTTGTTGGTGGTCACTTCAATGTTGATATGTTCCGGCACGCCATTGAGCGCATGACCCCGGCGCACTATCTCGAAGAAAGCTACTACGAACACTGGATGCATGCTTTCGAGACGCTTCTGCTGGAGAGGGGCGTTATTACCGCCGATGAGCTTGCCGGCGCGGTTAAGCCGCGGTCAGCATCGCCGGAAACGCCGGTGCTGCGGCAGGATATGGTGCAGGCGGTTGTCAGTACCGGGGGTTGCGCACGGGTAGATATTGATGTACCGGCCAGCTTCCAGCCTGGCGACCGCGTCAGAGCAAAAAATATCAATCCTGCGGGGCATACCCGCCTGCCGCGCTATGTCCGCGGTAAGATCGGCACGATTGTGATTGATCATGGGGTCTTTATCACCCCGGATACGGCTGCTCACGATCTGGGCGATCATCCTCAGCACGTTTACAGCGTGAGCTTTTACGCGACTGAGCTGTGGGGCGATAAAGCACCGCCTAAAGACACGGTGCGAATCGACCTGTGGGACGACTATCTGGAGGCGCTATGAGTACAGAAATCCGGATAGCCTCCGATGCTACCGCCGCGGATAACGCCCCATTTGAACATCCGTGGCAGGCGCAGATTTTTTCGCTGATTGTCTACCTCCATCAGGTCGGGCAGTTCAGCTGGAAAGCGTGGGTTGATGTTTTCAGCGAGGAAATAAAAGCCAGTCCATTGCGGGAGGGGGAAAGCATTAACGATGCCTATTACCGGCAGTGGGTCTCCGCCGCAGAAAAAATGCTGTTCTCCCTGGAACTGACAGGAAAGGAAGATATGACCCGGCGAACCGATGAATGGCGCCAGGCTTATCTGAATACCCCGCACGGGATGCCGGTTGCACTGATCAGCGCGACCTGCGCGCCGGCGCATAATCACCACCACCCGGCACTTCGTGTCCCCGTGGCGGTCAGCCCGGCATCCGCCGGTCTGAAACCCTGAATATTATTCACAGTCAGATAGAAGGAAGAAAAATGGACCATACCGTTAATGACATTCAAGTCAAGCAGGCACCCATCCCGCTTAATGCCATCCTGCCGTGGATTACATTTATCACGCTGATGGTGATGCTGTCCGTCTATTTTATCGGGGCGGAGCAAGGGGCAACTGCCGTTTTCTCCGGCAATCAGGTACACGAATACTTCCATGATGCCCGGCATCTGCTGGGATTCCCCTGCCACTGAGGACAAAATCATGACGGGAAAACTTCTGTTACAGGGGATGATGGCGGGGATACTCGCTGGCATTATCGCCTTCAGCTTTGCCCACGTCTTCGGCGAGCCGCAGGTCGATCGCGCGATATCATTTGAAGAAGCCCTTTCCCATAAGCAGGTGGGTGAGGAGGGCGGGCATCACCACGAGGGAGAAGCCGATGGTGAAGCGTTTAGCCGGAAGACGCAGTCCGGTGCCGGTCTGCTGAGCGGGATGATCCTGTTCAGCGCGGCGATGGGCGGCGCGCTGGCTCTGGTCTGGTCGCTGTGCTGGCAACGAACCGGACCGCGCCAGGCAAGAGCGCTGGCGCTGTCATTGTCGTTGGGCGGGTTTCTGATCATGAGCATGATGCCGGGGCTGAAATATCCTCCTAATCCCCCTGCCGTGGGTGATCCTTCAACGATTGGCTATCGGACCGCGCTCTACTTCAGCATGCTGTTGGTTTCCGCTGTGATTGTGGTGACTGCTGCCTGGAGTGCCCATCATCTCAGACCGCGGCTGGGGAGCTGGAACGCTGCGCTGTGGGGAGGGTTGGCAGGGCTGGCGATGCTGATTACCGCCTGCATGCTGATGCCCGCAGTGAATGAGATCCCGGAGGTCTTTTCCGCCGATCTGCTGTGGCGTTTTCGCCTGAGCGCTTTCGGCACTCAGCTGACAATGTGGTGCGTAACGGGGCTGCTGTTTGGTACCTTTGCCGAAAGGACGCTGCGCAAGCCGAGGCATCGTGACCTGGCGGAAGGATGCTGATGGCATGACCTCAGTGATCCAGCTGATTTGCCAGGGTGAAACCCTGGCAAACAGGAACTCGCGCTTCCCGTTTGACGATCCCCTTACCGAAACTTCCCTGAACCAGGTCCGCGAGCTCAGGCAGCGCTTTGGGCCATTCAGTCAAATCTGGACCGCCCCGGAGCTGGCAGCACGGCAGACTACGCGTGAGCTGGGCCTGCGTGGCGAGTCAGTTCCGGAACTTGCTGAACCCGGATATGGCCGCTGGGCAGGGAGCCCGATTAAAAAGGTTGTTGAGCAAGATTATGGGGAATTTCAGCGCTGGCTTTCCGGGGAAGCTCCGCCGGGAGGGGAAAGCATTGCGCAAGTTATGGACCGCGCGGGAACATGGTTGTCTGTTAGAGCGGCTGATCGAGGGGGGCAGGGCGCGATTGTTTCCTCTGCAGTTATTCGTGCGATAGTTATTCAGCTGCTCAATGCGCCCGTTAGCGCCTTTCAACTGATTGATATTCAACCATTAAGCGTGACGATGCTGCGCAGTAATGGAAAACGATGGCATCTGGCCTGTCTGGGAAAATAAATGGATGGATGAGTCCTGAAACGGTCCATGTTTAACAGAAGTAGCCAGGCAAATTGTTGATTATGGTGCCCTTCGTCATCGCAGATACTCATTGCTCGGAATGTAGCTGCACAGTAGTTCATCTTCTAACAATAGCCGAAATATTTACTCAAATGCCTTTTCTTTACTGTCGGCATTTCAACGCCAAATTCCTATCCTTCAACGACACCATACCCTGCATCCGAATTCAGCATTCATGAAACAATTACAAAAAGCCAAAGACGAATTTCCCCGCCTGAAAAAGGGTAATCATTTACCCATACTCAAATGAAACAGGCACTGTCACCTGAGTGACGAATGCGGCCTAACCGGTCGCTGTACGGTTACCCCCGCCTGCCTGGTGGGGTACCGTTTTCCTGATAGTGACGAGACAAGAGCGCCGGTCACGGCGTTTAGATTTCTGTTATCAGCAACATGATCTTAAGCATACCGCTAGATGGAAATGTCAGTAACAGACATTCAAAAAAATAAATTATTTATTTAAATCAAATTGTTATTTTTTTTTGTTCACATGGGCAGAAAATGAGTAATGCTTTTTTGTGAACTCAGACACAAATCTCATTTCCTTAGGTTGCGCGATATGTATAGCTCGGAGTAACGTTCAATCAAGTTGAGCATGGTTGTACATAGACAAGTATGAATGTCACTTGCCATGTTCCTTAATTATCGACACAGATTACGAGGCAAAGCGTTATGTCCTTGAATACCAGACTAGAACCAGAACTTATCATACTGAATGAAGCTCCTCAGAACAGAAACACCCTGTTTAACTCGATCAGTAAATTACTACTATCCAAAAATTTTGTAGAACCGAGCTATCCAGACGCACTGATTGCCCGGGAAGAAAATCATCCGACGGCCATGCAACTCGAAAAGATGGGGGTCGCAATCCCGCATGTCGATGTGGAGCATATCCGCGAAGAAAAACTCGTCGTTGTTACCTGTCCTGAAGGGATCGTATTTAATCAGGCTGAAGATCCAGATAATACCATGAAGGTCAATGTTATTTTCTTTTTACTTCTAAAGGAAAAGGATGCACATCTTGAATTCCTGATGAAGCTTATTGGACTTTTTCAGCGCAGCAATGAGATGGATAAAATCCTTTGGGCGAGTTCAAAGGATGAAGTTATGGATATTTTGACAGAAAGTCTTTATTAGGCAATTAGTACCGGTTCTTATTACCTCGTTATTCTTATTACTATATTGGAGTCTGAAATGAACAAAAAAATCATCTTCGCCTGTACCAGTGGTATTGCGACTTCTGCAGTTGCAACTGAGAAAGTTGTTCAGTACTGCAAAAGCCAGGGAATTAATGTGGAACCAATCCAGTCAAATATTGGCACTATTAATAAACAGGATGGCATGGCTGACTTAATTATTGTGACTTCAGCTGTTAAGACTGAACTGCAGACGCCAGTTCTGAACGGTCTTCCTCTTCTTACTGGTTTTGGTGAAGAAGAATTACTGGAAAAAATCGTAGCCATCCTTAAACAATAAAGGTGAGCGTGATGGATAAAGTCTTTTCCGCCGTCCAGTTTATTCTGGGACTCGGGCCTACGATCATGTTGCCGATAATCATTTTTATTATGGCAATGTGTCTTCAGACCGGCTTCAGTCGCGCACTGCGTTCGGCTCTGACCATCGGCATGGGTTTTATCGGTATATTTCTGGTCTTTGGTTTGCTGGTTGATACTCTTGGCCCTGCAGCAAAAGAAATGGTCAGTCACACCGGTATTGATTTACCTGTTGTTGATCTGGGCTGGACACCGCTGGCAGCAATCGCCTGGGCTTCTCAGGTGGCACCATTTGTCGTGCCAATGACCATTGGTATTAACGTACTTATGCTTACCCTTAACTGGACCAAAACCGTCGATATTGATGTCTGGAACTTCTGGCATTTCTCAATGGTCGGCGCGATGGTCTATGGGGTGACGGGCAATTTCTTTTTTGGACTACTGATTGCCGGCATCACAGCGGCCATTACTTTTGTGATGGCTGACTGGTGTGCCCCTATGATCCAGAAGTATTTCAACCTGCCAGGCATCTCATTACCAACGCTGTCTGCAGTTATTTTCTTCCCGATTGGTGTTCTGGGGAACATGGTGCTCGATAAAATTCCGGGCATTAACAAACTGAATGCGGATCCGGACCAAATCCAGAAACGCTTCGGTGTCTTTGGCGAACCGATGATGTTAGGGGTGATTTTAGGGGCGGGTATTGGTCTGCTGGCGGAATATGATCTTAAAGGTGTGTTAAACCTGGCGATGAGCCTCGGAGCGGTCATGCTGATTATGCCTCGTATGGTTAAATTGCTGATGGAAGGTTTGCTGCCACTATCTGATGCTGTTCGTAGTTTCCTGAAGAAGCGCTACCCCGATCGCCATGACCTGTACATCGGTCTGGATATCGCGGTCGCGGTAGGCCATCCTTCCGTCCTGTCCACCGCTCTGCTGCTTATTCCTGTCGGTGTGCTTCTGGCGGTTGTTCTTCCAGGCAACAGACTGTTGCCGCTTGGTGACCTTGCAAACATTTGGGTTCCGATCTCTATGGTTGTACTGGCCTGTCGCGGGAATATTGTCAGAGCATTTCTCATCGGTATTCCTTGTCTGGCGGTGAACTTGTATGTGGCGTCGGCGGCGGCTCCTATCCTGACCAAAATTGCCCGGGACATGAATTTCCCGCTGAAAACAGATGGTGAGATTTCCAGCCTGCTCGATGGCGGTAATCCGTATCGTTTCTGGGCAGTTAAAGTGTTTGAAGGAAATACTATCGCTCTGATTCTTATTCCTGTCATCTTCCTGCTGTGCCTGTGGCTCTATCGTGTCACTAAAAAACAGCTTAAAGCAGAAGAAGCAGCAGAAAATAATGAAGCATCCGCGGGTGACATTCCGCTAGCAAAATAATTCTGTCCATTTTGAAGCAGAAGGATCTGCTTCAGAATAAAACAAACGTTGTCCCTTGCAAATAAAAGGGGAGAGTGATGTATACGATCGGAATCGATGTTGGCACGACAAATTGTAAGGTGTGTTTGTTCGCAATTCCTTCACTGGAATTGATTAATCAGTACAGTTTCAGAACACCGAAAATTGTGGATGGGGAAAATACTGATTTTGATGTTCGCCTCATTTGGGAAGGTATACTACATGGCCTTAAAACAATAACAAACACCTTGGATGATTCTGGCAATATCATTGCACTGGCGGTCGCCAGTGTGGGGGAGGCTGGGGTCCTGCTTGATGGTAATGATAATGTCATTGGTCCGACATTAACCTGGTATGACACCCGGCCTACCCAGCAGTTGGAAAGCATTATTTCTGCAATGGATGTAGAACATATCTATGAGATAACTGGTATCCCTGCGCATTCAAATTACAGTATAAATAAAATTAAGTGGCTGTATGACAATGTCAGCCATGCCCGGGAAGGTCGAAAATGGCTATGTCTGGCGGAATATATTGCCTTTAAATTATCCGGTGTGAAGCGCTCAGAATATTCTCTGGCATCACGGACGATGGTATTAAATATCGCTGAGATGGACTGGGATAAACAGCTCATCACTACCGCTGAGCTTTCACCCTCTTTATTCAGTCCGCTTGTTCAGGCTGGAGTAGCAATTGGTAATGTCACATCTGAGGTTTCTGATCTGACCGGGTTGTCGACGGAAAGCCGTGTCGCTATCGCAGGGCATGATCATATGTGCGGCTCTGTGGCTGTCGGGTTGAGCAGAGAAGATCAGATCCTTAACTCCACAGGAACGACAGAGGGACTGCTGGTCGTGACCGAAGCGGTCAATAATACCGGACGTTTCTTTCGTGCTCGGGTTTCAAATGGCGTGCATGTGCTTCCGGGTCTCCATTCCCTGTATGCCTCACTACCTTCTGCCGGGTATGCAATCGAATGGTTCAGAAATCTCTTTGAGCTCGATATGCCTGCGTTCCTGCGAATGGTGGAAACGCTGCGCAACGAGCAGGATTTGGTTATGGCCGGAACCCTTGACGGTATTTTCATTCCGCATTTGCGTGGCAGCGGTCCGCCGGATAGAAATACCTGCTCCCGGGCATTGATTTACGGTCTTGATGATAAGTCACGGCCAGAAGATGTACTACGTTTTGTATTCCAGGGGCTGTGTTTTGAACTTAAAAACTTGCTGGATTTGTATGAAGAGCTGACAGGGAAAAAATATCCCATCGTGAATGTCATTGGTGCGGCCTGCAAAAACCCTTACTGGTTGCAGCTCAAAGCCAATATTCTTAACCGGGAAATTGTGGCCTGCAATGTCGATGAGGCTGTCAGCAAAGGCGCGGCCATACTGGCGGCGAAAGCCGCAGGTATAGATGTGGAATCCCTCCCAGGAACAACTGAAGAAAAGACCCTGAGTTATCTACCCGAAAGTGATGCGGTTGCTCACTATCAGGCGATTTACACTCAGGTCTACAAGCCGCTTTATGAATCCAAGATGCGCACTGAGCGTCTTTGCTATGGAGTTAACTAATGAAAGCCAGTGTTTACTACAGCAAAAATGATATTCGTTATGAAGATGTCGAGGTGCCAGAAATTGGCGACAGCGATATGCTTATTAAAATGCATTCCTGTGGCCTGTGCGGAACTGACATCCATAAGGCGCAACATCAGACGGTTACCGGTCCGGTTATTCTCGGGCACGAAGTCTCGGGTGAAGTCGTGAAAGTAGGTAAAGATGTTACCCGCTACCGGGTTGGTGAGCGCGTGGTGACGGCAATCCACGTACCGTGTTTTAACTGCCATTACTGTGACAGAGGCTTTTTTACTCTGTGTGACCAGTTCAAGAAAACGAACCTCGAACCTGGTGGTTTCAGTGAGTTTATTCGCATTCCGCGCCTGCATGTTGAACATCTGACGCACCGTATTATTGACACTCTCGACTGGGATCGCGCAGCAATGATCGAGCCTGTCGCCTGCTGTCTGCATGGTCTGAAATCAGCCAATATTCATGCAAAAGATACTGTGCTGGTACTGGGTTCCGGAACTATCGGTCTGGTCAGTGCACAACTGGCTGCGCTGAAAGGGGCTTCAACCGTTATCGTTTCCGACTATTCCCGTTTCAAACGTGAACTGGCACTGAAGATCGGTATCACCCACGCGATCGACCCGGCAAATGAAGATGTTGAAACCCGCGTGGCGGAAATCACTCAGGGTAAAGGTCCGGATGTGGTGATTATTGCCGCGGGTGTCTCGTCACTGGTTTCACAGGCAGTGAATGTTGTCCGCCGTGGTGGTCGGGTGGTTGTGTTCTCGCCATTTGACAAAAATCCGGTGGTCGAAATTGATGCTGGACGCCTGTTCCGCGATGAAATTTCTATCGTTGGTACCTACTCACTCACGCCATATGACATGAAAGAAGCGATTGAAATCGTGGAAAAAGACAAAATCAACACCCGGGATATGATCACACATACCTGGTCCCTTTCGCGTATAGGGGAAGCGATCGAGTTTGCGGCCAATCCTGAAAATGACGTACTGAAAATTATCATTAAAGCAGATGCTTAATCGCAGAAGCCCCCATTATCTGAGGTGGGGGCCAGATGATTCGACGCAATCTTTTTAATTGATGAATTGAGTGTTGGGCTGAAACTGTGAAGTTGATCATATAGTTAATTTTTAAAAAACTCTGTATTATCATAACTTGTTCATACTTGTATACAGACGATCTAACTAGGAGCAGCACAACATGAGTACCATACTGAAAGACTCAGAAATTCCTTTATATATGCAGGTTTCCGAATGGATCCGCGAAAATATTTATAAAGGGGAGCTCGGTAAAGGTGACCGTATTCCCTCCGAGAATCAGATTATGGACTTACTGCATGTCAGCAGGGGAACCGTGAAGAAAGGTGTCACCATGCTGGTGAATGAAGGCTTGTTGATTCAGGTTCAGGGAAAGGGGACTTTCGTCAAGAAAGAGAATATCTCTTACTCCCTTGGAGAGGGACTGCTATCTTTTGCCGAATCACTTGAAAGTCAGCATTTGTCATTCACGACTGAGGTTATTGAGTCATATACAGAGAAAGCCTCAAAAAGTGTTGCGGCAAAACTACGGATAGAACCAGGCGCACCGATTCTTTATCTCAAACGTGTGCGCAGCGTGGATGGTGAAAGGGTTATGTTAATTGAAAACAGAATTAATATTTCGCTATGTCCAGGAATTGTTGATGTTGATTTCAATAAGCAAAATCTGTTTCCGACAGTGGAAGCACTGACAGGGCAAAAAATCGTTTATTCAGAAAGCCGCTACGCAGCAAAAATTGTCGGCAGTGAACGTGGGCACTATTTGGAAGTTAATGAAGAAGCTCCGGTTCTTCATCTTGAACAACTGGTTTTTCTTGAGAATCATATGCCATTTGATTTAGGTAATGTCTGGTTAAAATCAGATAAATATTATTTAGGTACTGTACTTCAACGAAGAAAGAGGTAAATATCATGCCATTAGTAAACGGTAATATCCTGCTCGATCGTATTCGTGAAAAGCGTGTTCTGGCTGGGGCATTTAATACCACTAACCTGGAAACCACCATTTCTATCCTGGACGCCATTGAGCGTTCAGGGTTACCTAACTTTATTCAGATTGCACCGACAAATGCGAAACTTTCGGGTTATGACTACATCTATGAAATCGTGAGAAAACGCGCTGCTACCATGGATGTTCCGGTCAGTCTTCACCTTGACCATGGTAAAGAGCTGAATGATGTCAAGCAGGCTGTCCGGGCGGGGTTTACCTCTGTCATGATTGACGGAGCCGAGCTGCCGTATGAAGAAAATATTGCGTTTACTAAAGAAGCTGTCGATTTCTGCAAGTCATTCGGCGTTCCCGTCGAAGCCGAGCTCGGTGCTATTCTGGGTAAAGAAGACGATCATGTCAGTGAAGCGGACTGTAAAACGGATGTTAATCAGGTCCGTCGCTTTGTAGAAGAGACCGGATGTAGCATGCTTGCCGTTTCCGTCGGTAATGTTCATGGTCTGGAAGATATTCCCCGCATTGATATTCCGTTACTGCAGAAAATTGCCAAAGTCTGTCCGTGTCCGCTGGTTATTCATGGCGGCTCCGGAATTAATGAAGACATCATCCGCAGTTTTGTCAAATATAATGTCGTTAAGGTTAATATTGCCAGCGATCTGCGTAAGGCATTTATTTCGACTGTGGGGCAGGCCTGGACGCAAAATAATAACGAAGCCAATCTAGCCAGGGTAATGTCAGGTGCGAAAGCAGCAGTGGAAGCGGATGTCTACAGTAAAATACTGATGATGAACCGCACATCCTGATAACAAGATAACTTTAAATTCAGCGATCAGATTGGAAGTAAAAATGATTCGAGAGAATATTCGTGTTACTAACAGCACGGGGCTGCACGCACGTCCGGCAGCCACCTTTGTCAAAACACTGAAGAAATATGAATCTTCTGTGACGCTCGTAAATAACGGGAAGGAGACGGTAATTAAAGGGTTGATGAGTGTTTTAGGCGCTGGAGTTAAAGGAAAGTCCAATGTTGAAATTATCTGCGAGGGGCCGGACGAACAGGCTCTGATGGATGAAATAAAAGGGTTATTTGCCAGCGGTTTTGGTGAGAAAGAAGAATAACACCTTTTATTTACGGGAAAGTCTTATACACCTGACTGGTCTATATTCATCCCTGAACGGGAGGTAATACTGTGGCTCAAAAATGGTTACAACGGATCCTACTTGTCAATGATGATGGTATTGACGCGCCGGGTATTAAATTGCTTGAGGGTGTTGCAGAACAGCTTGCAGATGAAGTCTGGGTTATTGCGCCTGCAACCGATAAAAGCGGCGTGGCCAACTCCGTCAGCCTGAGGGAGCCTGTCCGTGTGGATCAACGTGGAGAACGCCGGTTTGCAGTACATGGTACACCTGCAGATTGTGTCACGGTGGCAGTCCGGCAACTGATGAAAGAACAGCCCCCGCAGCTGTTACTGTCGGGTATTAACAATGGCTCCAATATCGGTTTTGAAACCGTGCTTTCCGGTACGGTAGGCGCGGCCATCACAGGCCTCCTGTTTGGTGTTCCGTCGGTCGCACTGAGTCAGGACAAACGACCTGAGGATTTAGTTAACTGGCGTACCGCAGAAGCCTTTTGCCTGCCCGTACTGGACACGTTAATCAGTCGGGGATTGCTGGCGGACCGCTGTTTGAGTATTAATTTCCCTGACCTGCCCGCCGAAAAGATCAGAGGAATTAAAGCCACGCGCCAGGGTATCGGCAAAGTGAAAGGGTTACAGGTCGTTCCCACGACAGATCCACACGGAGAAAATTATTTCTGGATCCGGGTGGAGCATGGGGTCACTGCATTTCCTGAACACAGTGAGGCCAGGGCGGTTTCTGAAGGATATATCTCTGTCACGCCTTTAATGTTTGAAAGAACGGCCATGGAAAGCTGGCACCAGCTTTCCGATATCCTGAATTCGCCGCACTAGCCCTTGACATGGCAGGTACGTTTGTCGCCCTGGGAGGGGCGACATTTTTTCACATTCATGTGTTTAACCTTGGTACCGATGAGTGAGGTCACGATGAAGGCACTAAATTTGTATGGCATACAGGATGTCCGCTATGAAGAGGTGCGGAGACCTGAAGTTGAAAAAGAAAATGATGTTCTGATTAAAGTGCATACGGCGGGTATATGTGGTTCAGATATATCGCGCTTTGGTAAAATAGGGTCATACAACCCCGGTCTGACCTGGGGACATGAGTTTTCCGGTACCGTGGAGAGCACGGGGAGTGGGGTGATATCGCTCAGGAAAGGCGATCGTGTCACAGCCTGTAACTGCTTTCCCTGCTTCCACTGTGATTACTGTCGACAGGGAACTTATGCCCGGTGTACGGATCTGAAGGTGCTTGGGGGGCATGTCAGCGGTGCTTTTGCTGAATATATTCGGATGCCGGCCGAGAATGTCCTCAAATTACCCGACTCGATGGACTTTGCGACAGCAAGTTTTATAGAGCCATCAAGTGTGGTTGTACATGGCATGCGGCAGGTCGATATCAAGCCAGGTAGCAGTGTGGCTGTTGTCGGTTGCGGCACCATTGGCTTACTTGCTGTTCAATGGGCAAAAATCTGCGGCGCGGGAGACGTGTTCGCATTTGACACTGACGAGTCTAAACTTGCGGTCGCGGCGAAAACCGGGGCGACGGCAACATTCTGCGTTAAAGATGACAACCATTTAGCCCGATTCCAGGAAACCACCAATAATGCCGGTGTTGATATCGTCTTTGAGTCATCCGGGAATGCGGCCGGGATAGGCTCATCCCTGCTTCTGGCGGCGAAAGGCGGAACGGTGTTACTGCTGGGTATCCCTTACGGTGACGTTGCTTTACCCCGGCTGAATTTTGAAAAAATTGTGCGTAATGAACTGAAAGTCGTAGGTTCATGGAATTCTATCTCCGCGCCGTTTCCGGGAAAAGAGTGGCAGACGTCCATCCATTACCTCAGTACCGGGCAGATTGATGTCTCCCCATTAATTACAAAACGGGTGTTACTGGAAGATGTTCCGTCGGTTTTGCCGGTGCTTTATAATCGGGAAGAGTTTTTCGTTAAGATCCTGATCAACGTCGAAGCGTTATCCTGAGGGTCGTGTGGAAGATTGTATTTCTCATCATCACTCATGTCTTACATGGGGCAACATGAAATCGTTGCATGAACTTATCATTCTGAATCATTTTTATTACTGCTTTCTTCTGGCAACTAAACTCAGAAAATGCAATCTTCCCTCTGTTAATGGTGTCAACTAAAAAATATTTATGAAGTAGTAGCTTCCACTGCCCAGAAAAATGCAGTTTGACAAACTGGCCTATGATGAAACCCCGTAGTTGTTTGAAAGCCTTTCGGATAAGGGGATGACCTTTCAGGAGTTCGAGTTTAATATAGCATTGATCTATCGTCGTTCTCTGTTGATGATTAAGGAAGATGAAGAGAAGTTTTTATATACTGCTAATAAATAGCACCGTCTTATTATAATAAGACATCGAGGAGCCGCTAATATGAATATAAGGAAAAACCGCTTAAGGTTACTTAAGCGGTTTTCTGCTATCAATTATCAATCCTAAACTACCGCTATGGAGGTGGCGATCATTCTCTTTCAGCCGCTCGTTATTCCACATCTATCGGCGGCGTTCCAATAGTACAAAATAGATGATGGTCATCACCAGCACGATCAACAGTAAAATCAGCGCGGCGGCGGCCCCTTCATTGAGCGACAGGCCCAGGAACGCCCGGCGATAGGCGAAGAAGCTCAGCACTTCGGTGGCATTTCCCGGCCCGCCACGGGTCAGGATATAGGGCAGGTCGTAGGTACGAAGCTCGTTAATCAACTGGATAACAATGGCGATCGCCGAAACCGGGCGCAGCATCGGCAGGGTGATATACCAGAACTGCTGCAAGCTATTCGCCCCGTCAATTTCGGCGGCTTCGTACGGGTCATTAGGTAGTGATGCCAGCCCTGCGGCGAGGATCAGCACCACAAATGACATCTGCTGCCAGACATCAATAAACACCATGCTCCAGAACGCCAACGTAGGGTTGCCCAGCCAGTCGACGCCCGGCAGGCAGATGCTTTCCAGCATATGGTTAATAATGCCGAGGTTCGGCTGCAGCAACATACGCCAGATCAGCGCCACGCTCACCGGTGACATCGCCATAGGAATGGTCAGTAAGGCGAAATAGACCGGACGGGTCTTCACCACCCGGTTGAGCATCAGGGCGATACCCAGCCCGACAATAAATTCACCGCTCACCGTCAGTAATGAATAACGGATCGTCAGCCAGGCAGAATGCCAGAAAGTATCGCTGCTCAGCACGCTGATAAAATTATCCAGCCCGGCAAAAGGGAATATTTCAGTATGCAGCAGCGTATATGACGAAAAAGCCAGTACGACAGAATAAATAACAGGGAAGCCGAGCACAATCGCCAGGGCCAGCAACCCAGGCAGGGCGAATGCCCAGCCTGTTACACGGAATCTGTCTATTGTTACACGGTACTTCGGTTTCACGATAAATTCCTCAGCTAAAGCCATCTGCCGGCCCCCTTTTCTTATTTCACCAGTAACTTATCAAGTTGGTCTGATGCGCTTTTCAGAGACTTGTCGACGGTATTTTCGCCACTCGCCAGCAGGGACAGCTGCGTCCCCAGAACATCTTCATACTGGGCGGAATAAGAGAAAACAGGGAAGGATTTGCCGGACGCCACGATATTCAGCGCGTCTTTATAGTAAGGATACTTCTTCAGTACCTCGGCGTTTTCATACGCATCGGCGCGAACAGGCGCATGCCCCTGCAATGCCCGTGCGGTGGTGACCTCTTTGCTCTGTACCCACTGAATAAAGGTCCATGCGGCCTGTTTTTCTTTATCTGAGACGTTTTTCGGAATGCCCCAACCCCAGCCGCCGCTCTCTCCGTGTCCACCTGGAACGGTTGTCAACGCGAGTTTACCGGCTACGGCCGGGCAGGTGGTGGCGTTATCCAGTTGCGGCAGCATCCACCAGTAGGTCAACATACTGAACGCTTTACCGCTACACATCAGACGCACGGTATCGTCGAGGGTGGCAGAAAGCGCGCCGGTTTGCGCGGCATTCTTGATGGCGTCTGCATACAGCGTCATCGCTTTATTCCCCGCCGGGCTGTTCAGGGCCGATTTGCCTTTATCGTCAATATAAGCGCCGCCGCTGGCGAAGAGATAGTTCGAGAACTCCATGCTGTTTGGATCTCCGCGCTGCCCCTGCATGGCCGCTCCGGACATGTCGCTGTTCTTTTTAATAAATTTGGCAAGCGATACGTACTCTTCCAGGGTTTTGGGCTGCTCGAGCGGCTTTTTAAATTCGGTCTGATACGCGCTCTTTAACTTCTCATCCTGCAACACATCCGTACGGTAAATCAGGCCCATGGAATAGTTGTACATCGGGATCAGAGAGGTTTTATTGGCCGTGACATTAATGAGCGATACGGTCGCCGGAATAAAGGCCGACATATCAAAGTTTGATTTTTTCACGTCCGACGTGAGGTCCGTCAGCCAGCCGGCTTTGCTGAATTCCCCCGCCCACAGAAAATCCACTTCCAGCAGGTTGTAATAGCTTTGCGACTGAATTAGCTGTGAAACCAGTTTGTCATGCATATCGCCGTAACCGATTTTTTCGAACTGCACTTTGATGTGGTACTGCTTTTCGAAATCAGGCAGCATTTTTTCAATGATTTGCGTTTCCGGCACATCTTCCATCAACGCACGCAGCACAATATCTTCTGCCCGAACGGACGCCGAAAGGCTAAGGACTATCAGACCCGATAACAATGTGACTTTCTTACGATTCAACATAATTAACTCCTGGTGAAGGTGCCGGAGTGTTAACGGCGACGATTTTCGGTCTGGTTGGCACGACTTTACTTAACACCGCCGAAGGTCAGCCCTTTGACGATGTAACGCTGAATAAAATGTGAGGCGACCATCAGCGGCAGCACGGCCAGCACAATGCCTGCTGAAACCTTGCCAATCTGGACGCCGTTCGAGGTTTGCAGCGCAGCAAGCGACACCGGGATCGTGGCGGTCTCTGGTCCGCTGAGCACCAGAGCAAAAAGAAACTCATTCCATGACAGGATGAACCCCAGCACGGCGGAGGCTGCGAGGCCCGGCAGCGACACCGGCAGCACCACATGCCAGAACGCGCCCCAGGCGGTAGCTCCGTCGGTCATCGCCGCCCACTCCAGATCCACCGGAATCCCTTCAAAAAAGCCCATCAGGATCCACGTCAAAAACGGCAGGTTTAACGCGGCATAGACCAGCGTCAGCCCGAACAGCGAGTTGGTGAGCCCCACGGAACGCAGCATGGCGAAGGCGGGTAACACGAGCGCCACCGCAGGTAGCATCTGGGTTGCCAGCATTATAAAACGCACCGCTTTACCGCCCGTTTTAAAGCGGGCAAAAGCGTAGCCGGTAGCGGCCGCGAACGGTAGGGCGAAGATCACCGACCCGGTGGCGACAATCAGGCTGTTGCTGTAGCGACGTAAAAAACCGTTGTTCTCAATCAGCGAACGAAAGTTTTCCCCGGAAAACTGCGGGAAGATATCGCTGCTGTAGGCCATGGATTCCGGCACCAGGCTGGTTCTTACAATCCACAGTACCGGCAGTAAAATGGAGAGGCAGGCCAGTACCAGCCCGATATGAAGTCCGATTTTTCGTAGCATGGTTGCTCCTCACGCTCCGATGGCGTCAGCGTTATCCGGGGTTTTGCGGCGATCGACGACGTCTCCGCTGCCGGTGTGGAAAAGATGCAGTGCGTTCGGATCCAGCCAGATGCTGAGCGTTTGACCTGCCTTCGGGTGCGTGTGGTGATCAAGGCGAACAACCACCGGCACGTTGCCGAGGGTGCCGCTGACAATGTTTTCCGCGCCCAGCGCTTCCACCCCGCTGACTGCAATCTCCAGGGGGACCCAGTCCGGTCTGCGCGGGTGGGCATGGAAATCTTCCGGCCGCACGCCGAGAGTCATCTTTTTTCCCGCCAGGTTTTGATAGTCGGCAGCCATCCAGTGCGGCACCGGGATCTGCGGGCCGTCGAATAGTTGCAGGCTGACGCCCGCGTCCGTCCGTTGCACAAAGCAGAGAAGAAGGTTGATGGAGGGCGAGGAGAGAAAGCGAGCGACAAAGATATTCACCGGATAGTTATAGACTTCCAGCGGTGTTCCGCACTGGATCAGATGGCCATCACGCATGATGCAAATGCGATCCGCCATTGTCATGGCCTCGACCTGATCGTGGGTAACGTAGACCATGGTTTTACCGAGGCGACGGTGAAGCTTGATCAGCTCGCTGCGCATCTCGCCGCGCAGCTGGGCATCGAGGTTCGAGAGCGGTTCATCTAACAAAAAAGCCTGCGGTTCACGCACAATGGCGCGGCCCAGGGCAACGCGCTGGCGCTGACCGCCGGAAAGGGCGGCCGGTTTTCGGTGTAGCAGTTTATCCAGCCCCAGCATGGAGGCAGTCTCTGTCACTTTGCTGTTGATCACGTTGCCCGGTACGCCGCGCATTTTCAGGCCAAAGGCCATGTTTTCGGCAACGGTCATGTGCGGATAGAGGGCGTAGCTCTGGAACACCACGGCGATGTTACGATCGCGGGGCGCCACATGGCTCACATCGCGCCCGTCGATTAATAAGGTGCCGTCGGTGATGCTTTCCAGCCCGGCAATCATACGTAAGGTGGTGGATTTCCCGCATCCGGAAGGGCCAAGGAAGATAACAAATTCACCATCCCGGATATGCAAATTCACATTACGGACGCTGTGCTGATTGCCGTTGTAGGACTTCGACACGTTCCGTAATTCAATGGAGGCCATATTGGGTTACCTCTGTTACGTGTTGCCCACCCTGGGACTGGTAACATCCATGTTCGGTTTTGTGCGAAATGAATCTGGCGTGTTCATCGTGAAATGCGATCAGCCTGTATAAACGCCGCCCGTCACATTGACGCCCTGGCCGGTCATAAAACGGGCGGCGTCGGAGCTCAAAAAGGCCACCACTTCGGCGACATCTTCGGGCGTTTCCAGGCGGCCAAGCGGCGTCTGGCGAATGTAATCATCAATCACCTGTTCAGGCGTCATGCCGCGCAGCTGCGCTTCCCACTCTACTTCCCGGCTCTGCATCCCGGTTTTAACAAAGCCTGGGCAGACAGCATTCACGCGGATCCCATCGGCGGCCAGTTCCCGCGCCAGCGCCTGGGTCCAGCCGAGGACGGCGAATTTACTGGCGGAGTAATGGGCCAGTAACGGCGCGCCGACTTTGGCGGCAAGCGATGCGGTGTTGACGATGGTGCCGGACTTACGCGTCACGAACTTGCGCGCGGCAACCTGATTGGTCAGGAAGATCCCACGGGTGTTGACGTCAAAGTTGAAATCCCACTCATCATCCGTCAGCGCAAGGGCCTTTTGCATAGTCGATACGCCAGCGTTGGCTACCAACAAGTGATAATCGCCCAGCGTTTTATCTACCCAGCTAAACCCTTGTTCAACGGATTCACGTAAACGAACATCCAGGTGAAACGCCACTGTGTCCGCGCCCAGTTCGGTTGCTGCTGTCCACGCGGCTTCTTCATTAATGTCTCCGATGGCGACGCGCATGCCCTGGCGAATCAAATTACGGGTGATGGCGTAGCCAATACCCGTGGCACCGCCGGTAACAATCGCCACTTTGCCTTGCAGGTCCGGATAGTGCCCGGACGTCGAATGTGATGTGTGCATGTTGTTTCCCTCTGTGTTGATGGTTATTTTTTACACCAATATAACGAACACAACAAAACAAATTTCTTATGATAAAAACAATTGCGATCACAATTTTTGTTTTGTATGTTTGTTTTTGTTAATTTGAATGTTCGGAGTAAACCGATGACGCACAGCGACACACTGCCTGTTCAGCCTGGCACACCCGGATCCGGTATGCGCTTACGTCGTTCGTCCGCGTCGCGTCAGACTGAGGTTATGCAGCTGCTGGTCCAGCAAGGGGCGGTTTCTGTCCCAGCGCTGGCCGCGAGGCTGTCGGTCTCCGAGATGACCATCCGTCGCGATCTGATAGAGATGGAGCAGAAGGGCTGCCTCTGTCGTATCCACGGCGGTGCGGTATTGCCGCAAAGTGGAAGCGCGGTGGTGATTGACCAGGTGGAGCCGAGCTTTGAATCCCGGCTGCGGCAAAACCACGATGCCAAGCTGCGCATTGCGGCTGCAGCAGCAGAGTTAGGCAAGAAATTTCGCACACTGGCACTGGATGTCGGCAGCACGACTTTCCTTGCGGCGCGTTATCTCGGCCAGTGTTCACATTTGAAAATTTTCACCAACAGCATCCGCGTGGCGCACGACATTGCCCCCGCGAAAGCGGAAATCTATCTCGCGGGGGGGCGGATGCGCCCGGATGAAATGTCGACCGGCGGCTCAGCGGCTCTGCGCCAGTTTTCAGGTCTCTGGTTCGATATCACCTTCATCGGTATCTCGGGCCTGACGGCGGAGGGAATTTATGACTACGCCTTCGAAGATGCGGAACTCAAACGCCTTTATCTCAACCGTTCCAGCCTGAAAGTGGTGCTGTGCGACTCCAGTAAGTTTCAACGGATGTCGCTGGTTCACCTGGCCACGCTGGAGCAATTCGACATCCTGATAACCGAGCAGGCGCCGCCGCCCGCGCTGTCAGCGATGCTCGATGCGGCAAATATTGATGTGATCATCGCGCCTGAGCTGTCGAAAGACGCGTGATCGCTTTTTCACCATGACATACCAGCCAACACCGGAGAAAGTTATGATCTTTGATTTTTTGGGTAATAAGAAAAAAGCGGTTATCGCAATGGCCCATATTGGCGCGCTGCCTGGCGCGCCGCTGTACGACGCCAAAGGCGGTCTCAACAAGCTGATTGACGATGTCCTCAGCGACGTTGAGAAGCTGCAGGCAGGCGGCGTGGATGCGATCATGTTCGGCAATGAAAACGATCGCCCTTACGTGTTTAAAGCCTCACTGGAAGGCGTTTCCGCCATGTCAGCCGTGGTGCAGGCGGCGAAATCGGTGCTGAAAGTCCCGTTCGGCGTGAACTACCTGTGGGATCCCAACGCCAGCGTCGCCATCGGTGCCGCCACCGGGGCGAGCTTCGTGCGTGAAATTTTCACCGGCGTGTTTGCCTCTGATATGGGGATCTGGGAACCGGATTGCGCCAGCGCGTCTCGCCTGCGTCGCAACCTTGGCCGGGAAGATATGAAATTGCTCTTTAACATCAACGCCGAATTCGCCCATTCTCTGGATGCACGCCCCATCGAACTGCGTGCGCGCAGCGCCATTTTCTCTTCGCTGGCCGATGCCATCCTGGTTTCCGGGCCAATCACCGGCGAACCGGCGGAACATTCCAACCTGCGTAAAGTCTGCGAAGCGGTGGAAGGCGTTCCGGTTTTCGCTAACACCGGCACCAATATCGACAACGTCACCGATATCCTGAGCGTGGCCAGCGGCGTGGTCATCGGCACACACTTTAAAGTGGAAGGGCATACCTGGAATCAGGTTGATGGGGATCGCGTAAAACGCTTTATGGATGTGGTCGAAAAACTGCGCTAAGCACAGCCGTCGGAACGGGAGGATAACATGCAGTATCTATTAGGTATTGATATTGGTACGACCTCAACCATCGGCATTCTGATCGCTTTGCCCGACAAGGTACTCGGTACGGCCTCCCGGCCGGTCACGCTCTCGGCCCCGCACAGCGGCTGGACGGAAGAATCGCCAGAGCAGTGGTGGGCGAATGTCGGCGAAATTTGCCGGCAACTGCTGGCGCAAAGCGGCATTGCGGCGAGTGATATCAGCGGCATTGGCGTGACAGGGATGCTGCCTGCCGTGGTCCTGCTGGATAATGAAGACCGGCTGCTGCGCCCGAGCATTCAGCAGAGCGACGGCCGCAGCGGCGCACAAGTGCAGCAAATGCGCAGCGAAATGGACGGTCAGCACTTCTTGCAGCGGGCAGGAAACGGTATCAATCAGCAGTTGGTGGGGGCCAAAATCCGCTGGATTGAGCGCCATGAACCTGCTGTGTTTGAACGTATTGCGACGGTGTTTGGTTCCTATGATTTTATCAACTGGAAGCTCACGGGCGAGAAAATCATCGAGCAGAACTGGGCGCTGGAGGCGGGGTTTGTCGATATTAGCAGCAATACGCTGAATGAGGAACTGATCGCCTTTGCCCATCTTCCGCGACACGCGGTTCCCCGGCTGGCGCGTTCCCACGAGGTCATTGGTTCCATCACCGAACAGGCGGCGGCCTGGACGGGGCTCAGTGAAGGCACGCCGGTGATTGGCGGGGCCGCAGATTTGATTGCGTCCGCTCTCGGCGCGGGTGTGACGGCTCCGGGTGAGGTGCTGCTTAAATTCGGCGGTTCGGTGGACATTCTTACCGTGACAGCAACCGCCAACCCGGACCCGCGTCTGTATCTGGATTATCACCTCGTGCCGGGGTGCTATATGCCGAACGGCTGTATGTCGACCGGCGGCTCGGGGCTGAACTGGTTCGTGCAGAACTTCGCCGCGCAGCATGAAGCGGCGGCGCGTGAAAAAGGGATGAGTCTGCACCAGTATCTGGACACGCTGGCGGAAAATCGTCCGGCGGGCAGCGACGGCCTGATTTTTCTGCCCTATTTTCTCGGGGAGAAGACCCCGCTGCACGACCCGGATGCCCGTGGCATCCTCTTTGGTCTGACGCTCACCCACGACGCAGGTCATATCTGGCGCGCGCTGCTCGAAGCCTACGCCTATGCCATCAAACACCATATTGAAACGCTGGTTGATATCGGTTATCCGGTAAAACGCTACGTTGTGTCAGACGGCGGGTCGGCAAGCAAACTGTGGATGCAGATTGTCGCCGATGTGCTGGGACAGCCGCTCAATCGTCTGGACGGTCACCCCGGTTCTTGTCTGGGGGCGGCCTGGACGGCGGCGATTGGCGTCGGGGTGTCGACAGACTGGAAGGGGGCCAGCGCGTGGGTCAAGCTGAAAGATGTGATTACGCCGCTGCCTGAACATGCGGATGTCTATCGCCAGGGATACCCGCGTTTCCGCCAGCTTTATGAAGCCTGCCGCCCGCTGACTCGCCAGGAGACGCCATGAAATTTAACGCTATTGCCTGGGATGTTGACGGCACGCTGGTGGACAGCGAGCCTCTCCACCATCGGGCGCTGCTCGCTGCCTGCCATAGCTTCGGGCTGGATCTGAGCCATATTCCCGAGACGCGTTTTTACGGCGTGCATATTAACGATGTCTGGCTGGCCTTACGCGCCGAACTGCCCGCAGATTTAGATCGGGACGTATGGCTGCAGGCGATTGAGGATTACTACCACGACCACAGCAGTGAACTGGTTGCCATTCCCGGCAGCCGGGAAACCATCCGCCAGCTGGCGGCGAAAGGCGTCAGGCAGGCCTGCGTGTCAAACTCATGCCGACGTATCGTCGAATCGAATCTCGAGGCTTTAGGCGTGCGGGAATTCATTGACGTGGTGGTGACGCTGGACGATGTGCGCTCTGGTAAACCGGCTCCCGAGCCGTATCAACATGCGTTGGGGGCGTTCGGGCTGCCTGCTGCTACCGTCCTGGCGGTTGAGGACAGTATAACCGGAATGCGCTCGGCGCAGGCTGCCGGAATGCACGTGGCTTTTTATGGCGCATCACCCGCCTCTGAGCAGGGGGTAACCGAGATAACGTCGCTGGCCCGGATCCTCGACTGGTTCTGATTCGCACAGTTTCGCGTGGGGCAGGGAGGTCCCCGCAACGAAATGAACAAATTCGAACAAATTTGGTTTTAAATTACACCACTTCCTCTTAATATTGTGAGCTATATCGTTTAAGCCACCCTCAACCCGAAACAGAGTGTCCATCGTCATGTCAGCCAAACCCGAGATTCAGGCCCGTTATCTTCCCCAGGAACGCAAAAAGCGGATTCTAAACATGCTGGTCGAACAGGGGCGTGCGACGGTGGTTGATATCTCGGCGGAGCTGGCGGTTTCGGAAATGACGGTTCGCCGCGATCTGGCCGAACTGGAAACCGAAGGCAAACTCAGCCGGGTACACGGCGGCGCCGTACTGACGGAAACGGTCAGCCAGGCGATTATGGACCCGCTTCCGGCGCACTTTGATGCGCGCCTTTCACTGCACCGTGACAGCAAGATGCGTATTGCCCGGATGGCCGCCGAGGTTGCCGGGCGCTATCAGAGTGTTGCGCTTGATATCGGTACCACTACCCTGTTTATGGCCGAAGAACTGGTGAAGCATGAGCGCCTGAAAATCTTCACCAATAGCGTGCGTATCGCCCATGCGCTGGGGCGTTATGCGCAGGCGCCGGAAGTCTATCTGGCAGGTGGAATGATGCGAGATGATGAGATGGCGATTGTCGGACCGTCTGCCATTGAGCAATTCCAGCAGTTCTGGTTTGATATAGCGTTTATCAGCGCGTCGGGTATTACCAGCCAGGGGATTTACGATAGCGCGCTGGATGAGACGGAAATGAAGCGGGTGCTGATCCGCCGCTCCGGCTTTAAAGTGCTGCTTTGCGATGCCGCGAAGTTCCAGCATATGTCGCTGGTGCAGGTTGCGCAGTGGCAGGATATCGACCTGCTGATCACCGACAGCGCACCGCCTGCAGTGCTGGCCACCGCCCTTGAGCTGGCGAATGTGCAGGTGATGATTGCAACCTGACTGGTAATCAAGCTGCTGAGGCTGCCAAAAACGATGCAAACCGATGAAGGGAGAGATGGCGGAACACAACGCCCGCTTCCTGGTGCAGTTTATGGCGAAGCTCAGTTCGGCGCTGTAGGGCGACCCCATCGCGCTGGATGAAGCGGTTTTGCGTCGCTTTGATCCACAGGCTTAAAACTGCCTGCGCTATTTGTGATAATCTCTGCGAAAAGTGTCCAGCTGGTTGAGGTTATGCCGCAAAATTTATCTAAGGAAAATCCCCCGTCTCTGCCGGTCACGGGCGCCGGGGAAGATGCGCAGGCGTTATTGCGCCAGCTGATGGCAATATATGATGTGAAAACGCTGGTGGCGCAGCTGGTTGCCGTCGGCGAACAGCACTGGAGCCCGGCAATACTCAAACGCGTTGCGACGGTGTCCCGGGCGGCTGGCCGCTTAGGCCGCCGGGAGCTCGCGCATCTGGCATCGCTGCTGCCGCAGCCGCCGGCTCACCATCCGAATTATGCTTTTCGCTTTGTCGATCTGTTCGCCGGTATCGGCGGCATTCGTAACGGCTTTGAAGCCATTAACGGGCAGTGCGTTTTCACCAGCGAATGGAATAAACATGCGGTGCGCACCTACAAAGCGAACTGGTATTGCGACCCAGAGCAGCATCGCTTCAACGCCGATATCCGGGATGTCACCCTCAGCCATCGTCTCGATATCAGCGATGATGAGGCCGCGCAGCATATCCGTGACACCATTCCTCAGCACGATGTTCTGCTGGCCGGCTTTCCCTGCCAGCCTTTTTCCCTCGCCGGGGTGTCGAAGAAGAACGCGCTCGGACGCGCCCACGGCTTTGCCTGTGAGACGCAGGGCACGTTGTTTTTCGATGTCGTCAGGATTATAGCGGCGCGGCGGCCGGCAATCTTTGTTCTGGAGAATGTCAAAAACCTGAAGAGCCATGACAAGGGGCGAACGTTTAGCATTATTATGCAAACCCTCGACGAACTTGGCTATGAGGTGTCTGATGCCGGGCATAGCGGGGCGGACGATCCCAAAGTTATCGATGGCCGCAACTTCCTGCCGCAGCACCGCGAACGCATCGTGCTGGTTGGCTTTCGCCGTGACCTGCAGCTGCACGATGGGTTTACCCTGCGCGATATCTCCGCGCTTTACCCGGCCCGGCGCCCGACGTTTGGCGATCTGCTTGAGCCGACGGTGGATGCCAAATTTATTCTTACCCCGGTGCTGTGGAAGTACCTCTATCGCTACGCGCGTAAACATCAGGCGCTGGGCAACGGTTTTGGCTACGGGTTAGTCGACCCGCGCAATCCGCATAGCGTGGCGCGCACGCTGTCGGCTCGCTACTACAAAGACGGCGCCGAAATTCTTATCGACCGCGGCTGGGATCGCCCGCTTGGCGAAAAGGACTTTGACGATCCGCAAAACCAGCAGCGCCGCCCGCGCCGGCTCACGCCCCGCGAATGCGCGCGGCTGATGGGCTTTGAGGCCCCGCAGGGATACCGCTTCCGCATTCCCGTTTCCGATACTCAGGCGTATCGCCAGTTCGGTAACTCGGTGGTTGTGCCGGTGTTTGCCGCAGTCGCTAAACTGCTACAGCCGCGAATTGCGCAGGCGGTGGCCCGCCGCGATCCCGAGGATGGTGCTGATGGACGTTCACGATAAGGCCACCCGCAGTAAAAATATGCGCGCCATCGGCAAATTCGATACGGCGATTGAAAAACGACTGGCCGGGCTGCTCACGCAGGCCGGTTTTTCTTTTACCGCTCAGGAGGCCACGCTGCCGGGGCGCCCGGATTTTGTGGTTAATGATTACCGTTGCGCTATCTTCACCCACGGCTGTTTCTGGCATCATCATCACTGCTACCTGTTCAAGGTGCCGGCAACCCGGACGGAGTTCTGGCTGAAAAAAATCGACGGCAACGTGGCGCGAGACCGGCGGGATGAGACGCTGCTGCTCGAACAGGGATGGCGGGTGCTGATCGTCTGGGAGTGCGCGCTACGCGGGCGGAAAAAGCTCAGTGATGAAGCGCTTAGCGAACGCCTGGAGGAGTGGATCTGCGGCGGCGGCGACCGCGCGCAGATTGATACTCAGGGGATCGGGCCGTAGCCTACTTTTCAACCTTACAGGGCGTTACTTCGCTGCGGGCGGGAAACAGATACTTGCCCAGCGTCACCAGAACTACCGCAAAAATGATGACGCCTAGCGCCGTCCACTCCGTCAGCGACAGGCTCTCTCCGGCGAACCCGGTGCCTAATAACACCGCTACTACCGGGTTAACGTAGGCATAGCTGGTGGCGACGGCGGGGGTGACGTTGCGGATCAGGTACATGTAAGCATTAATGGCAATCAGCGAGCCGAATATGGCCAGGTAGGCGACGGCAATAATGCCGGACCATGATGGCATATGGGTGAGCTTTTCGCCGGTCAGCGCCGAGGCGACCATCAGCACAATTCCCGCCGCGAGCATTTCAATCGCGCCGGCCATCATGCCGGTCGGAAGTTCAATTCTCGAACCATACACTGAGCCAAACGCCCAGCTAATGGAACCGATCAGAATCAGCAGCGAGCCCCAGGGGTTGCCGCTTAAATTGCCGCCGCTATTGAGCAGGATAATCCCCGCCAGGCCGATGGCAATGCCCAGCCACTCGATTTTACGCGTGGCGATGCCGAAAAAGCGGCTAAAGCACAGGGTAAATAGCGGGACGGTGGCGACCATGACCGCCGCAATTCCTGAAGGCACGTGCTGATGCTCAGCCAGGGTGACGAAGCCGTTGCCAACGGCAAGCAGCAGGATACCGATCAGCCCCGCGTTGAGCAGCGGTCTACGCGCCGGGAGCTTGTGGCCGGTAGCCAGCAGATAGACGATCAGCAGCCCTCCGGCGGAAAGGAAGCGAATGCCGGCCATCATCAGCGGGGGCCAGCTGGCAACGCCAATGGCGATGGCAAAGTAGGTGGATCCCCAGATGATATATAGCGCAAACAGCGCCCCGATAAGCGGTAATAACTGGCGGGTAGACATACGTCCTCACGACGGTACAAAAATAGGAAGGGGGCATATAGTAAACGTGAAAACTACCTCGCTGGCGAGCGCTTTAATTGCCCGGTGATTGTTAATTTTTTGTTGACTATTCGCTTTGCTGGGCGAGAGGCCGATTTTGCCCCATACTCTATGTTTCATAACCATAAAATGAAGGAATGGTATTTTGGCGGGAAGTAGTCTTTTAACCTTGTTGGACGATATTGCTACGCTGCTCGACGATATCTCCGTTATGGGTAAGCTGGCGGCGAAGAAAACGGCAGGCGTGCTTGGGGACGATCTTTCCCTCAATGCTCAGCAGGTAACCGGCGTACGGGCGAACCGCGAACTGCCGGTAGTCTGGGGGGTGGCGAAGGGGTCCCTGGTCAATAAAGTGATCCTGGTACCGCTGGCGCTATTAATCAGCGCATTTATTCCGTGGGCGATTACGCCGCTGCTGATGCTTGGCGGGGCCTTCCTCTGTTTTGAAGGCGTCGAAAAAGTGCTGCATAGCGTGCAGGCTCGCAAACACAAAGAGGACCCGCAGGCCCGTCAACAGCGTCTGGAGGCGCTGGCTGAACGCGACCCGCTGGCATTTGAACGCGATAAAGTGAAAGGCGCTATTCGTACCGACTTTATTCTCTCCGCCGAAATTGTCGCGATCACCCTCGGCATCGTGGCGGATGCGCCGCTGTTAAACCAGATTCTGGTCCTTTCAGGAATTGCCATTCTGGTGACCGTTGGCGTGTACGGCCTGGTGGGAATTATCGTGAAGCTGGACGATATGGGCTACTGGCTGGTGGAGAAAGGCGGCGTGCTGGCGCAGTGGCTCGGCAAAGGTCTGCTGGCGGTGGCGCCTCGTCTGATGAAGATGCTGTCGATTGTCGGGACGCTGGCGATGTTCCTCGTCGGCGGCGGAATTGTGGTCCATGGCATTACCCCGCTGCACCATGCGGTGGAAAATCTGGCCAGCGGAATGTCCGGGTTCGCCGCTTCACTGCTGCCGACGGGCGTAAACCTGGTTTTGGGTTTCATCATTGGCGCCGTGGTGCTGGCGGGCGTGAAAGCCGTTTCCGGACTTCGTCGCGCGGTAAAGTAAATCCGCCGGCGGTTATGCAAAATGTCGCAGCTTCGTCTAAGGTGAAACAGTTTCTCCCGGATTACGGAGCGAAAAATGGTCTGGTCCATCAGCGATGAAGTGAGACGAAAAAGCGGCGGGCCGCGCATGGTTGTAACCGGTTTTGCCAATGGCATGGTTGAATGCCGTTGGTATGACGGTTATGCCGTCAAGCGCGAGGCGTTCCGTGAAGATGAATTGGTTCGTGGGGGAGGGGGAGCGGAACAGGTCTCCTGAGCCCAATAACGCCCGGTATATACCGGGCGTTTTGTCATGGTATGGCCTGTCTTTCCGACAGGGAGCGTTGATGATTGCACTGCGAGAGAACGATGAATAAGCCGCTGTGGGTGAGAAAACTTCGCCGCTTTTCGAGCCCTGGACATGTGGTAAATTTTTGTTTTGTTGCGGTGCTGTTCTTTTCCACGCTGCTGATATGGCGAGAAATAATGGTGCTGGAGGAGGCGTATGTCGATAACCAGCGCAACAATCTGGCAAACGTCGCCCATGAAATGGATGGCCTGCTGCAGTTTAATATCGACCGGATGATCTTTTTCCGCAACGGGATGCAGTCGGCGCTGGAAACGCCGTTAGATTTTACGATCCTGCGTAATGCCGAGCAGGAGTATATGAGCAGGCGCCATGAAGCGATCTGGTCGGTGGCGCTACACAACCGGCGTACGCTGCCGGTCTACGGCGTGTCCGATGCTTTTGTCGACAAAGCTAATACCCTGTCCCGCGACAACCCCCTTTCCGGCAACGAGCTGATGGCCACGCTTGAGCTGGGCTATCTGCTGCGCCTGACCAATAATAACCGCGGCTTCACCGAGCGTATGCTGTATGTGTCGCGCAGCGGCTTTTTTATCAGCACGGAAACGCTAAAAAACACCGCCCAGGCGCTGGAGCGGTATAGCGATGCCACCCGCTCCCCGTGGTTTACCCGCCAGGCCCAGCGGACCAATCCCGGGCGCGGCGTGGTTTGGCAAACCTTTCCTGAGGAGGGGGCGCTGCGCGATGCCCAGGTGGTGACGGCTTCCGTACCGCTGGATTTCCGCCACTACTGGCACGGCGTGCTGGCTATGGACTTCTCCGTTCGCGAAATGAAGGCCTTTCTGGTGAGCGCGGCAAAGGGCGGGCAGGACGGCGAGTATCAGCTGTATGACAACCGGCTGAACCTGATTGCCTCTTCCGCGCCGGGAACGGTGCTCACGCTGCTCTCGCCCCGCGAGCAGGAGATGCTGAGCTACGCCTTCTCGCATGACAACGAAGGCGGCATGCGCCTGCTAACCCGCTACATCAGCTGGGAAAAACTGCATAATTTTGATGGCGTCCTGCTGCGTATCCACACCCTGCAGGAAGGAGTCCGCGGTGAATTCGGATCGATTACCATCGCGTTGATGCTGATGTGGCTGCTCTTTACCTCAATGCTGATAATCTCCTGGCTGGTTATTCTGCGCATGGTGCGCAATATGAGCGTGCTGCAAAAGTCGCTGGAGTGGCAAGCCTGGCACGATGCCCTAACGCGGCTGTTAAACCGCGGGGCATTGTTTGCAAGAGCTATTGCCGCGGCCGGTGAGTGCGAGCGCGGGAGGCGCCCGTTGGCGGTGATCCAGCTCGATCTGGATTACTTCAAGCGGGTTAACGACCTGCACGGCCATCAGTCCGGCGATCGGGTGCTGTCTCTGGTCGCCGGTACGATAGCCTGCAACATCCGCGAAGGCGATCTCGCCGGGCGCGTGGGCGGGGAGGAGTTTTGCGTGGTTATGCCTGATACCACGCTGCAGGAGGCGGCTGCGATAGCGGAGCGTATCCGCATTCGCATTAACAGCCGCGAAATACTGCTCTGCGACAACACGAGCCTGCGTATCAGCGCCTCGCTGGGCGTCAGCTGCAGCGAGGATTCCGCGGAGGCTAACTTTGAAAACCTGCAGTCGATTGCCGATCGCCGGCTCTATCTTGCGAAACAGAACGGCCGAAACCAGGTCTGTTTTGCGGGATAGGCGTCCGGGTCTGGCCATCGTTATCCGGTTGCGGCGGCACGATCATCTCCTGATATGGGATTTTTCTTAAAAGAGGGGGCGGGGTTAAACGTGACTCATGGCGCAGCGATATCGACGAAGCCTTCTGCCGCCTGGGTTATTCAACGCCCTGACGTCATTGGCCACATTTCTCAATTATTTACTTCATCAATAGCTCTTGTCATACAAAATAATTGAGGATAATGTTTTCCACGCATCGGATCTCCCGGTGTAACGAATTTTCAAGTGCTTCTTGCATTAGCAAGTTTCATCCCGACTCCTGCGAGTCGGGATTTTTTTCGCCTGCGCCTAGCGGTTGACTTCGGTGACGCTAAAGTCATGGATATCGAGCTCAAAGGCTTCCGCTAGTTCACGCCAGGTATGGTAATCGCGACCATCAATGCTCACATGATGGGGATCGTCGCGGGTGCGCTGCACTTCACTTTCGCTAATCTCATTAATTGCCGCCAGCAGGGCGTCAACATTGACGTTGCCCCCGCCGCTACCCGAACTGCTCTCTTTGGCGGATTTCATCTTCGCTACCTCGCTTGGCTCCGACAGTGCCTCTTCAAGTATAGACGGTCTATAAAAACAGCGCTCGTCGGGCGGGACGCTGCGCATCTGGCGGTTTTGTTCTACACTGGCTCAAAAATAGAGGAGACAAGTTATGCAGGTGAACGATCGTGTCACGGTGAAGACCGACGGTGGCCCACGTCGATCGGGGGTAGTACTGGCAATAGAGTCGTTTAGCGAAGGGACAATGTATCTGGTTTCGCTGGAAGACTATCCGCTGGGGATCTGGTTTTTCAACGAGAAAGGGCATTCGGACGGTATCTTTGTTGAGAAAGTTGACTAGCGTGCTAAAAATCAAAACTGGCGGTTGTTGCCGCCAGTTCTTTTACCGCATGTTGACGTAAATTCCTGAAGTAATGTTTTCCGTCAGACGGACAATATGGTAAATCACCTGTTTATTGTGGGTCTGGATTTTCTTTTTAATATTGCCTTTGTGCGATGATACGGTCTTCGCCTTGATGTTCATCTGCGTCGATATTTGCGATGTCCCGTGTCCGGCCATCCACATTTGCAGCATATTTGATTCGGCCCGGCTTAATGACAGCGTTGGTATATTGATCCGTCCGGCGCTGAATCGATCGTATTTCAGATGATTACCCAGAATATCATCAAGGTCTTTTGGCGTAAGCGATTTCGAGCTAATAAGTAAATTTTTGCGCACCAGCAGATAGTGGTCAAAATGAACGTTAGCCAGCGCCATAAAGATGACAAATAGCGTGCCGGGATACTCCGTAATGATTTGCCGGATTAGCTGATTACTATCTTCGCGATGAATAAAGCAATCTTCGTTGAGAAACACCACCTCCGGGCGGGACGATTCACAGCTCTCTTTCAGGCTTACCGCCGTATCTACTTCTCTGATGTCACGTTTTCTTATTCCTCTGCTTGTCAGATACCCGGTTAATCCCAGTCGGGTATAGCTGCACAAATCCATGATAATCGTTGACATGACCCATCCTCAATCAACACGTAACGATAATTCATCCCTCGCCGGTAAGCGCGATGAAGTCCATTTAAGTGGGTAATAAAACAAGGTACAGTGTTGAAACCATTAAGTAACCTGAACTATTCCGTAATATTGCCTATAATTTGCCAGGAATACTCCCAAAGTAAAGGCGTGCATCATGTTACGTCAGAGAATTAAAAGCAAAAACTTCCAGTTACAGATATGGTTGGCGGCCATGAGTTATTCTTTTTTCAGATTTTCCTTATACTGGCTGGATAAATTCTCACCTCACCAATATGCCCGTTTCATCAAAAATATTAATTAATGTCTGAATAAACCACGCCGCCATTTAGCGACCCGAGCGATCGGCGTGGATTGACGGCCGCTGAGCGCGGGTGTCGGACACCGCTTTTCGTTCGCTGCAAGAGAGGTGGCAGCCTTAACGCTTTAATGCCACAATACTTTTTTATCGGTGTGTGGGATGAATGATGAAAAAGATAGTAATTGCTGGCGCGCTGTTGACTCTCGCCGGATGCGTTCAGGTAGATAATTATAACGAGGTTGTCAAAGCGCCGGCGCCCGCCGGGTTAGAGGGATACTGGCAATCGAAAGGCCCGCAGAGCGAAATGATGAGCCCGGATGCGATTGCCAGCCTGATTGTGACCAAAGATGGCGATACCCTCGATTGCCGTCAGTGGCAGCGGGTTATCGCCACGCCGGGTAAATTAATGCAGCGTGACGAGCAGGTTTACAACGTCACGTCAGGTCTGGATATCTACCCTATAGAACGTTCTGGCAATAGCCTGCAATACGATCGCATGACCCTGACCCGCGTCGACCGCCTGACCCCTGAGTGTGAGCAGGCGTGGAATAAAGCCGCCGCCGCGACGAAAAGCGCGCGCTGAGGCATCGACGGGCTGGCAGCGCGTCCAGCCCGCGATATTTACCTGATTTATAACGTCTCTTCGATAACCCACACGCTGACGCTCCCGCCGCTGCAGGTAAACGTAGCGCAGCCTTCGTCGTCGGTTTCTACCAGCCCTTGCTGGTTGCCGAGAAAATCCTTCCAGCGCTTATTGCCGTAATTGGCGCCAAGAGTCAGCGATTTTTCACCGTCATCGCCGTTCGACAGCACCACCACGCATCCCGGATCGTCATCGGTACCGCTGCGGCTGAAGGCGATGCAGTTCGGATGATCGAACCACAGCGTCTGCACGCCGTGGGCAAAGCGCTGGCGGGCATCAATCAGCTCATGCAGCTGTTCGATCACCGGCATCTCGATTGCGTAAGTCTGGCCATCTCCGCCGGTATCTTCATAGCTGGCGCCGAAGAGGTCGGCGTAAAAGACCGACGGCACGCCGTTCTCGCGCAGCAGAATAAGCGCATAGGCCAGCGGTTTAAACCACGGCTCAACCGGCGCCTCCAGCGCCTGCAGCGGCTGCGTGTCGTGGTTGGTCACCAGGGTGACGGCGTGGAAAGGATCGGCTTCAACCAGCGTGCCGCTAAAGATCTGGCTCATATCGTAATCGCGGCCCTGGCGCGAGGCCTCGTGAAACTTCATCTGCAGAGGGGCGTCAAACAGCAGCGTATTGCCGTCAACCATCGCAATATACTGCTGCAGCTTTTCGACTTCGTGCGACCAGTATTCCGCCACGATAAACAGCGGCTTTGTCGCCACCTCCTGAACGTGATCGATCCACTCCTTATAGAACCAGGCCGGAATATGCTTCACCGCATCGAGGCGAAAACCGTCGCAGCCGGTCTGCTCCATCACCCAGCGCGCCCAGTACTTGAGCTCCTCGGTAACCGCATGATTGCGGAAATCGATATTTTCGCCCATCAGGTAGTCGAAGTTGCCCATCTCATCATCGACCTGCTCGTTCCAGCCTTCGCCGGTATAGTCGTTAACGATTTTAAAAACGCCGTCTTCGTCCGGGTTTTCAATATGATCGATGCCGCTAAAGCATTTGTAATCCCAGACGAACTGCGAATATTTACCGCCGCGGACCGGGAAGTCGTAGCGGGTCCAGGCCTCGCACTCCACGACCTCTTCGGCTATTTGCGTGCGGTCCTGCTCGTCCACCCGCTGAACGCGGATGCTCTCTTTTTTATCGGCGCCCATTTTATGGTTGACCACCACGTCGAGCAGGACGGCGATGTCGTGCTGTCGTAGCGCGGCGATGGCCGCCAGCAGCTGCGCCTTATCGCCGTATTTGGTGGCGATGGAGCCCTTTTGATCGAACTCGCCAAGGTCAAAAAGGTCGTAGCTGTCATAGCCGACGGAGTAGCCGCCGGAAGCGCCTTTATAAGCGGGAGGGAGCCAAATCATATTGACGCCGATTTCGTTCAGGTTAGGTGCCAGCGCCTCAACTTCACGCCACAACTCGCCGCCGGTGGGGTAATACCAGTGAAAGCACTGCAATAACGTGGGGTTTTTCATCTTCCGTGCTCCAGACGTCATCAAGCTGACTCTTGCAGTATGAGAGATCTCCAGCAAATACGATCAATTTTGCGCGCGTTTTTCACTATGCCATAAACGGTATCGTATATAATAAATTGGAATAAGATGTAGCGGATAGATGTTGGTTCGTGAGGATAAACGCCTTACACTACAAAAAAATATCACTCTGTGGGGTCTCTATGAAATTAGCACTTCTGGGCCGCCATGCGCTGATGGGCGCAATGGCTGTGGTTTTGATGACTGGCGTTAGCGTAAAAACGTTCGCAGCAGAAAACCTGTTTAACCAAATTAAAGAGCGCGGCACGCTGCGCGTGGGTCTGGAAGGCACCTATCCTCCGTTCAGCTATCAGGGTGATGACGGCAAGCTGACCGGTTTTGAGGTCGATTTTGCCAGCGAGCTGGCTAAGCATCTGGGCGTGAAGGCCGACCTCAAACCGACCAAATGGGACGGGATGCTGGCGTCGCTGGATTCCAAACGCATTGACGTGGTTATTAACCAGGTGACCATTTCCGACCAGCGCAAGAAAAAATATGACTTCTCCACCCCGTATACCGTTTCTGGCGTTCAGGCGCTGGTGAAAAAGGGCAATGAAGGCGCTATCAAAACGGCGGCCGATCTGAAAGGCAAAAAAGTCGGCGTGGGCCTGGGCACCAACTACGAAGAGTGGCTGCGCCAGAACGTGCAGGGCGTGGATATCCGCACCTATGATGACGACCCGACTAAATACCAGGATCTGCGCGTAGGCCGTATCGACGCTATTCTGGTCGATCGTCTGGCGGCGCTGGATCTGGTGAAGAAAACGGGTAATACCCTGGCCGTCACCGGCGAAGCGTTCTCGCGCCAGGAGTCCGGCGTAGCGCTGCGTAAAGGTAATGAAGACCTGCTGAAAGCGGTGGATGATGCCATTGCCGACATGCAGAAAGATGGCAGCCTGAAAGCGCTGTCGGAAAAATGGTTTGGCGCTGACGTGACGAAATAACGGCCGGCGGTGAAAAAGGGCGCTCATGGTAGCGCCTTTTTTTATTTCGTCCGCAACTACGTGCATAATAAAGATAAAGGGCCTGTTTCATCAGGCTATTTTATGGGCCAGTTTGCCTGGAATAATAACGCCTGAGGGATAGGCTCTCAGTCAGGAGATATCATGTCACTGCAAAATTTAACGCGTTTCCCGCGCCTGGAGCTGATTGGCGCCCCGACGCCGCTGGAATACCTGCCGCGCCTGTCCGATCATCTCGGTCGCGAGATTTTTATCAAACGTGACGACGTGACCCCGCTTGCTATGGGCGGCAATAAGCTGCGCAAGCTGGAGTTCCTGGCGGCCGATGCGCTGCGGGAAGGCGCCGATACGCTGATCACCGCCGGCGCTATTCAATCCAACCACGTTCGTCAGACGGCGGCGGTGGCGGCTAAGCTTGGCCTGCACTGCGTGGCGCTGCTGGAAAACCCGATTGGCACTCGCGCAGAGAACTACCTGACTAACGGCAACCGCCTGCTGCTGGATCTGTTCAATACTCAGGTTGAGATGTGCGATGCGCTGACCGACCCCAATGCGCAGCTGGAAGAGCTGGCGACGCGTATCGAGGCTCAGGGCTACCGGCCGTATGTGATCCCGGTCGGCGGCTCCAGCGCGCTGGGTGCGCTGGGCTATGTTGAAAGCGCGCTGGAAATCGCCCAGCAGTGCGAAGGCGCGGTAGAGCTGTCGTCTGTCGTGGTGGCATCCGGCAGCGCCGGCACCCATGCGGGCCTGGCGGTGGGTCTGGAACAGCTGATGCCGGGGGCCGAACTGATTGGCGTCACCGTGTCGCGCAAAGTCGCGGACCAGCTACCGAAAGTCGTTGCCCTGCAGCAGGCGGTAGCGAATAGCCTCGAACTGCAGGCAAAAGCAGAGATTACGCTGTGGGACGACTATTTTGCGCCAGGCTACGGCACGCCGAATGACGAAGGAATGGAAGCGGTAAAACTGCTGGCGCAGCTTGAAGGTATCCTGCTGGACCCGGTCTATACCGGGAAGGCGATGGCCGGGCTGATCGACGGTATTCAGCAGAAGCGCTTTAAGGATGAAGGGCCGATCTTATTTATTCACACCGGCGGAGCGCCGGCGCTGTTTGCCTACCATCCTCATATCTAAAGCAGAACAAACAGAATGCAAGAGAGTATCCAACTGGTTTTTGATTCCGCACCTTATCTCCTCAAGGGGGCGGTATTTACGCTACAGCTGAGCATCGGCGGCATGTTCTTTGGCCTGGTGCTGGGCTTTATCCTCGCGCTGATGCGAATGTCGCCCCTCTGGCCGGTAAAGTGGCTGGCGCGGGTCTACATTTCTATTTTCCGCGGCACGCCGCTGATCGCCCAGCTGTTTATGATTTACTACGGCCTGCCGCAGTTTGGCATTGAGCTGGATCCGGTTCCGGCGGCGATGATTGGCCTGTCGCTCAATACCGCGGCGTACGCCGCCGAAACGCTGCGCGCGGCGATTGCTTCTATTGATAAAGGGCAGTGGGAAGCGGCGGCGAGCATCGGCATGACGCCGTGGCAAACCCTGCGCCGGGCGGTTCTGCCGCAGGCCGCGCGCGTCGCGCTGCCGCCGCTCTCCAACAGCTTTATCAGCCTGGTGAAAGATACTTCGCTGGCGGCGACTATTCAGGTACCGGAACTGTTCCGTCAGGCGCAGCTTATTACCTCCCGCACGCTGGAAGTTTTCACCATGTATCTGGCCGCATCGCTGATTTACTGGGTGATGGCGACGGTGCTGTCGACGCTGCAAAACTATTTTGAAAATCAGCTTAATCGCCAGGAGCGTGATCCAAAATGAGTGCCATTGAAGTCAAAAACCTGGTGAAAAAGTTCCACGGCCAGACGGTGCTGCACGGTATTGACCTGGAGGTGGCGGAGGGAGAAGTGGTGGCGATTATCGGCCCCAGCGGCTCTGGTAAAACGACCCTTCTGCGCAGCATCAACCTGCTGGAGCAGCCGGAAAGCGGCACCATTCGGGTCGGTGACGTCACTATCGATACCGCGCGCAGTCTCAGCCAGCAGAAGGGGCTGATTCGCCGTCTGCGCCAGCACGTCGGCTTCGTCTTCCAGAACTTCAACCTGTTCCCGCACCGCACGGTGATGGAGAACATCATCGAAGGGCCGGTTATCGTGAAGGGTGAAGATAAAAACGAATCCATCACCCGGGCGCGCGAACTGCTGGCGAAAGTTGGGCTGAGTGGGAAAGAGAATAGCTATCCGCGCCGTCTTTCCGGCGGCCAGCAGCAGCGCGTGGCGATTGCGCGCGCGCTGGCGATGCGTCCGGATGTCATTTTGTTTGATGAACCCACGTCGGCTCTGGACCCTGAACTGGTGGGCGAAGTGCTGAATACGATCCGTCAGCTGGCGCAGGAGAAGCGCACTATGGTTATCGTAACCCATGAAATGAGCTTTGCCCGCGATGTGGCCGACCGGGCTATCTTTATGGATCAGGGACGTATCGTCGAGCAGGGTGAGGCTAAGGCGCTGTTCGCCAATCCGCAGCAGCCGCGCACGCGGCAGTTCCTCGAAAAATTCCTGATGCAGTAATGGCTACCGGCTTGCGGTAGCTGAGCCCGGCGAAGAGGGCGGGAGCGACCAGATGACCGGCGCTCCCGCCAGCCGTAGAGGTAAACGCCGGCGCCCGTACCGCCGACGAGCGCTTGAGTCGCGAAGTGACAATCCTCCTGGACGAGTAGGGCGATAGCGCTGAGCGATGGCGTCGGTCTGAGAGAGCAGAACTATTAAACGCTGCTTATCGATTGGTTTTTTTATATTAGAAGCGCGCAGCGTTTTCCCGGAACAATCCCTTCTTACTACGTCGGTTCGTGCCGGTTTTCCGGATCGATACGCCGACCTTATCGCTGACGGCAAAACAGGAGCGCCTGAGAGAATGCAATATCTGCGGCAGGTTGAGCGCTAAACTCCTTCCACAGTTGAGAATATATCCTCGGCTGAGATAAATGAGACAACATTCTCTTCTCCCGTCGGCGCTGAATAGCACCGGTAACGATCTAATATGTGCGGTGTATACGATATTTTATACATATAAATAAGATTTATGTGTTAGTTTTTGTATTTGTAATAATGATAATTACTCAGGAGTTATTTGGTCGGTTATGAGGGACAATGATTTTTTCAGCTGGCGGCGGGAAATGCTGCAACAATTTCAGTCAATCTCGACAGGGGAGGATGTTTATAATCTCCTGCAGCAGCAAACGGAAGGGCTGGAATACGACTATTTTGCTCTCTGCGTACGCCATCCCGTGCCCTTCACGCGCCCCAGGGTAACGCTGCAGACGACCTATCCGCAGGCGTGGATGGCGCACTATCAGGCCGAGAACTATTTCGCCATCGATCCGGTGCTGCGGCCGGAAAACTTTCTTCGAGGTCACCTGCCGTGGAATGACGGGCTATTTCGTGATGCCCCGGAGCTCTGGGATGGCGCGCGCGATCACGGGCTGGTCAAGGGGATCACACAGTGCCTCACCTTACCCAACCACGCGCAGGGTTTTCTTTCGGTCTCAGGGCAGAGTCGTAGCCTGGGGCCCTATCCGGCAGACGAACTGGAAATGCGCCTGAGAACGCTGATCGAGCTGAGTTTGTTAACGCTATTACGCCTGCAGGACGCGATGGTGATGCCGCCGGAAATGAAGTTCAGCCGGCGTGAGCTGGAGATTTTGAAATGGACTGCGGAAGGGAAAACCTCGGCGGAGGTCGCGATAATTCTGTCTATCTCAGAAAATACCGTCAATTTTCATCAGAAAAATATGCAACGAAAGTTCAACGCACCGAATAAAACGCAAATAGCCTGTTATGCGGTCGCCACTGGCTTAATTTGAGTTCGCCCATCGTTCTGCGTGTCAGGCGTGAAACCGGCTGTCAGTTATACTTTCAGCCGGTTTATTGTTACTGACGGTAAGCCTGTTTAATTTGCTTAACGGTGCTGGAGAATACGGCAGCCTGAGCCTCATCTTCCATCTGCGTGATTTGCCTTTCCATCTTAATAATCACCCGACCCGCATCGGCCTGACCCATTGCCTGGAGCATCAGCGTCAACAGCGTTTTCAGGCAGGTCACTTCCTGCGCCAGTTCTTGATTATTTTCTGCAGTGGAAAAATCTGGTGTGCTCATCGATATCCTCGTTTGCTATCTGCGCTTTTGCGCAATACTAAATCTCAAAGCGGCGCAGTATACCACAAGAGGAACAAAAAAAAGGAGCGCGTAATTTGTGTTCTCTGATCAGAGCTGTAGAGGGTTTAATTTCCTGGATAAAGCCCGTTCCGCCGCCCACAAATTGTTAATTTTTGGTGTGATTTTTAGAGTTAATTATTGTTACATATTTTCTTTCGTATTTATCAACTAGTATTGTGTTGTGTTTATTACGTTTTCTGTATGACGAATGTTAAAAATACGACCTTATACAACTCTCTGTTATGTATGGGTTTCCACCAGGTGTGCAAACAACTTGCCATAAATGGCAGATAAATCCTCTGAAGAACACTTTTGGCTTTTAAAATTATGCCAAAACCCGGTAATATGGGTTCGATAAACTATCAGTTGTGTTATCCCTAATTCTGGAGATTATTCCTTTGATCAACGTCCTTCTTGTTGATGACCACGAACTGGTGCGCGCAGGGATACGACGCATTCTGGAAGATATAAAAGGGATTAACGTCGTCGGCGAATCTTGCTGCGGCGAGGATGCCGTTAAATGGTGTCGGGCTAATCCCGTTGACGTTGTCCTGATGGACATGAATATGCCGGGGATTGGCGGTCTTGAGGCGACGCGTAAAATTGCGCGTTCTATCGTCGATACCAAAGTCATTATGCTCACCGTACATACCGAAAACCCGCTGCCGGCGAAGGTCATGCAGGCAGGGGCTGCGGGCTACCTGAGTAAAGGCGCCGCGCCGCAGGAGGTGGTCAATGCGATTCGCTGCGTGGCATCCGGGCAGCGCTATATCGCCTCGGATATCGCCCAGCAGATGGCGCTCAGCCAGATCGAGCCGGAAAAGACGGAGTCGCCGTTTGCCAGTTTGTCGGAACGAGAATTGCAGATTATGCTGATGATCACTAAAGGTCAGAAGGTCAATGAGATCTCAGAGCAGCTGAATCTGAGTCCCAAGACGGTGAACAGCTATCGCTATCGGATGTTCAGTAAATTAAACATCCACGGTGACGTTGAGCTGACTCACCTGGCAATCCGCCATGGCCTGTGCAATGCGGAGTCGTTAGCAAGTCTGTGAGTGATGTTTTTGATGCCAAAGCTTTCCTGAAGACAGTAACCAGCCAGCCGGGCGTCTATCGGATGTACGATGCTGGCGGTACCGTTATCTACGTGGGTAAAGCAAAAGATCTGAAAAAACGGCTAAGCAGCTATTTTCGCAGCAACCTGGCTTCGCGTAAAACCGAGGCCCTGGTGGCTCTGATCGCGCAAATAGACGTGACGGTAACCCATACCGAAACGGAAGCCCTGCTGCTTGAACATAACTATATCAAGCTGTATCAGCCGCGCTACAACGTGCTGCTGCGTGATGATAAATCCTATCCTTTTATTTTTCTCAGCGCCGATACCCATCCGCGGCTGGCGACCCATCGCGGCGCAAAGCATGCAAAGGGCGAATATTTCGGTCCTTTCCCGAACGGCTACGCGGTTCGCGAAACGTTAGCGCTGCTGCAAAAAATCTTTCCCGTTCGCCAGTGCGAAAATAGCGTCTATCGCAACCGCTCACGTCCGTGCCTGCAGTACCAGATTGGCCGCTGCCTGGGCCCCTGCGTGGCCGGGCTGGTTAGCGAGGAAGAGTATGCTCAGCAGGTTGAATACGTTCGGCTGTTCCTTGCCGGCAAAGACGATCAGGTACTGACGCAGCTTATTGCCCGCATGGAGAGGGCCAGCCGGGCGCTGGAGTTTGAAGAGGCGGCGCGCATTCGCGACCAGATCCAGGCCGTACGCCGGGTGACGGAGAAACAGTTTGTCTCAAATAATGGCGACGATCTGGACGTTATCGGCGTCGCCTTTGATTCAGGCATGGCCTGCGTCCACGTGCTGTTTATCCGCCAGGGGAAAGTGCTGGGCAGCCGCAGCTATTTTCCAAAGGTTCCCGGCGGCACCGAGCTCGGGGAAGTGGTGGAGACCTTCGTCGGCCAGTTCTACCTGCAGGGCAGCCAGATGCGCACCTTGCCTGGGGAAATTCTGCTCGATTTTAACCTTGGCGATAAAACCCTGCTCGCGGATTCGCTCTCCGAGCTGGCGGGGCGGCGGGTGAATGTCCAGACTAAGCCTCGCGGCGATCGCGCCCGCTACCTCAAGCTGGCGCGCACCAATGCCGCGACGGCGCTGACGACCAGGCTTTCCCAGCAGTCAACCATCCATCAGCGCCTGCAGGCGCTGGCAACGCTGCTCAAGCTGCCGGCGGTGAAGCGCATGGAGTGCTTTGATATCAGCCACACGATGGGCGAACAGACGGTCGCCTCGTGCGTGGTGTTTGACAGCAACGGGCCGCTGCGCGCCGAGTATCGTCGCTATAATATCACCGGGATTACGCCGGGGGATGACTATGCGGCGATGAATCAGGTTCTGCGCCGGCGCTACGGTAAAGCTATCGAAGAGAACAAGATCCCGGACGTTATCCTGATAGATGGCGGTAAAGGGCAGCTCGGGCAGGCGAAAAGCGTGTTTGCCGAGCTGGATGTGGCCTGGGATAAACATCATCCTCTATTATTAGGGGTAGCAAAAGGCAGCGATCGTAAGGCGGGCCTGGAAACGCTATTCTTTGAGCCTGAGGGCGAAGGCTTTAGCCTGCCGCCGGACTCTCCCGCGCTGCACGTCATTCAGCATATTCGCGATGAGTCGCACGATCATGCCATCGCCGGACATCGTAAAAAGCGGGCAAAAGTTAAAAGCACCAGCACGCTGGAGACTATCGAAGGAGTGGGGCCAAAGCGTCGGCAGATGCTGCTGAAGTATATGGGCGGCCTGCAGGGGTTACAGAAAGCCAGCGTCGAAGAGATAGCCAAAGTACCGGGTATATCTCACGGTCTGGCAGAAAAGATCTTCTACTCGTTGAAACATTAGGGGCTCTGTAGCAACATAGGGCTAATTTTTACTTCTAACAGATAGTTACCCGTCACTATGCAATTTAATATCCCTACATTGCTTACTCTGTTTCGCGTCATACTGATACCGTTCTTTGTGCTGGCGTTTTACCTTCCCGTGGTATGGGCACCTTTCGCCTGTGCGCTGATCTTCTTCGTCGCCGCAGTAACCGACTGGTTTGATGGTTATCTGGCGCGCCGCTGGAATCAAAGCACGCGCTTTGGCGCGTTTCTCGATCCGGTAGCAGATAAGGTTATGGTGGCGATTGCGATGGTGCTGGTTGCCGAGCATTACCACACCTGGTGGGTTACTCTGCCGGCGGCGACGATGATCGCCCGTGAAATCATTATTTCTGCCCTGCGCGAATGGATGGCTGAGCTGGGTAAACGCAGCAGCGTGGCGGTTTCCTGGATCGGCAAAGTTAAAACGACGGCGCAGATGACGGCGCTGGTGTGGATGCTATGGCGGCCAAATGAGTGGGTTGAAGGGGCAGGGATCGTGCTGTTCCTCGTCGCGGCGGTGCTGACTCTGTGGTCAATGCTGCAATATTTGAACGCGGCGCGCGGCGATTTGCTTGATCAGTGATCGTTTCGGCGTAATTTTCAGCAAACGACGCAAGGTTTTAAAAAATATCGTTGACTCATTGCGCCAGGTAAGTAGAATGCATCGCATCGAACGGCGGCATGACTCGCCAGACGATAACAAAATCAAGTGATTAGCAATTACCTTGATAATGCGGGAATAGCTCAGTTGGTAGAGCACGACCTTGCCAAGGTCGGGGTCGCGAGTTCGAGTCTCGTTTCCCGCTCCAGTTTAAAAACATCGGCAGTTGCGGGTGTTGCAGCATTAAGGGCGCGTTAGCAAAGCGGTTATGTAGCGGATTGCAAATCCGTCTAGTCCGGTTCGACTCCGGAACGCGCCTCCAATTTACATCCCGAGCCCGGATGGTGGAATCGGTAGACACAAGGGATTTAAAATCCCTCGGCGTTCGCGCTGTGTGGGTTCAAGTCCCACTCCGGGTACCATTGGGATGATGCAGAATAATCAAAGCAATAAGCAGTGTCGTGAAACCACCTACGGGTGGTTTTTTTGTGTCTGAAATCCGCCATTTATAATATCACTTCATAATATTATCTTTCCCTTCAGCATATTCCCTTGCCGCGCAGGGCTTCGCCCGCTAACCCTGTTACTATCCGTAAGATCGTACTTATCAAAAATAACGAGGAGTTCTGATGCCCGTTTCAGGCCTGCCCAGGAGCCGCAAAATTTTTATTGGCGATATTCATGGCCAGTACGGCAAGCTTTCCGCTCTGCTGGGTCATCTGCAGTCCCGGGAGAATCTGGATCGCAGCCTCCTGATTTTTGTCGGCGACCTTATTGATAACCAGCCGGGGAGCCACATCGATCATGCCTCCGTGCTGGAACAGGTGAGGGGAGATGTGGCCGCGGGCCGCGCCGTTTGCCTGATGGGCAATCATGAATTTAATGCCGTTGGCTGGCTGATGCGGCATCCGGAGACGGCGCAGCCCCTGCGCCCGCATACGCCGAATAACCGCCGTCAGCATCAGGCCTTCCTCAACGACGTCACGGAAGACAGCGCGCAGCACCTGCGGTGGGTTGAGTGGTTTAAAACGCTGCCGCTGTTTGTCGATTTTGGCGATATCCGTGCGGTGCACGCGTGCTGGGACAAGGACGCTATTGCCCAGCTTCGCCCGTGGCTCGATGAAGAGAACCGGCTGAAACCGGAGTGCTGGGTACACGCCTTTGATAAACGGCACGTCCTGTTCCACCTGCTGGAGACGATACTCAAGGGGCCAGAGCTGGCGCTGCCTGAGGGCTATAGCTTTCAGGATAAAACCGGGATCGAGCGGCGCCATATTCGTATCCGCTGGTGGCTGAATGAGGCAACAACCTATCGCCAGATTGCTCAGGTCCAGCCCGAGATGATTGACAGCATCCCGGATATCGCGCTGGAAAAAAACGCTCACCTTTTGCCCGAGGTTCCCGTGGTCGTTGGGCACTACACCCTATCCGCCGAACCGCAGGCGCTGAGCGAGCGGGTGGTGTGCGTTGATTATAATGCGGCAAAAGCGAACCATCCGCTGCGGGCGTGGATCTATGACGATGGCCAGACGGAAGTGGCAAACGGACGCTTCGTCAGCGTATGAGGCTGGTTTGCCGCATTATCGTCATGGCGCCTGGCGGTCAAGCCCTAAGTTTTCTCCGGCACATTCCGGGAAAACTGCGCTAAAATAGCGCCCGGTGCGCGCCTGCGGGCCGGATAAACTGCCTTTGGGACAATATGCCGTCACGGCAATAATAATTATTTTTGATGAGGGATCTTATGGCCACGTTGCTTGAAAGCTACGGTAACTGTTTTCGGAAATATGCCACCTTTCGCGGCCGCTCGGCGCGCAAAGAGTACGCCGTATTTACCGTCGCTAACTTTGTGCTGTCCGCGGTACTGGGGCTGATCCCGGTTATCGGCGGGCTGTTTAGCCTGATTATTATTATTCCGGGTATCGCGGTGGCGGTACGACGCCTGCACGATCTGAACAGATCCGGCTGGTGGCTGCTGGCGCCTTTTCTGATCCTGATTATCGGCCTGATTGGCGTCGCCGGCAGCGTTGAAGACGGCGGGGCTGCGGCATGGGTATGGCTGATGGTCGCTGGCGGAATCATGTCGCTGGTGATGTCGATTTGGCTGCTGTTCGCCCGAGGTACCGCCGGGGTTAACCGCTTTGGCGATGCGCAGCAAGATAACGCCGACGGCGCGCAGAGCGCCCCCGTTTCTTCCGCCGACGATGTCAGAGAGCGCCTGGCCCAGGCCACGAAAATGCGCGATGACGGTACGATCAGCGAAAGTGAATATGAAACGATGCGCTCGAGCATTATTAAAGATATTTAACCCGCGCAGAATGCCCGCGCCGGGTGGTTTTCTCCCGGCATTTCCGCTACTGTATGCGCCATTTTTATAAGACGACGAGCCTGTTTATGAAAACCGGACCCCTGAACGAAAGCGAACTTGAATGGCTGGACGATATCCTGTCGAAATACGCCACCGACGGCGCCATTCTTGATGTCTCCGAGCTTGATGGCCTGCTGACGGCGATTCTCTCCGGGCCTGCTGAAATTGAGCCCGCCCGGTGGCTGCTGGCTATCTGGGGCGGTGCCGACAACGTACCGCGCTGGGCAAACGATCGCGAGCGCGACCGCTTCGTTAACCTCACTCTCCAGCATATGAGCGATGTCGCCGAGCGCCTGGACGACTATCCGGAGCAGTTCGAGCCGCTGTTTGGCACGCGTGAAGAGGAAGGCCAGGAGCTGACTATCGTTGGCGAGTGGTGCTTTGGCTATATGCGCGGCGTCGGCTTGAGCAACTGGGCCGCTTTACCGGCGGAGCTGCAGGCCGAGCTGGATATCATCGCTCTGCACGGGACGGAAGCGCAGTTCCCGGCGGTTGAAGCGCTCTCTGTCGACGATTTTCTTGCCAGCGTGGAGCGTATTAAACCCGCGGCGCTGGCGCTCTATCAATACGGGACGGAGCATGCGCAGCCGGCGGAAGTGCAGCAGCCAATCAGAAATGATGCCAAGGTTGGACGTAACGATCCGTGCCCGTGCGGCAGCGGTAAGAAATATAAGCAGTGCTGCTTAGCGAAATAAAATAAGGGGCCGACAGGGCCCCTTACTCTTTTATCCGACGGCAGGTAAAACGCCGATCGCGATACAAAACTGAATCAACACGATAGCGATACCGCACAGCAGGACCAGCCATAGCGCCGGCGTGCCGCCGACAACCCGCCACGCCGCCTGCGGATGCTGCTGGCGGCTCTTCATCACCAGCAGCGCAGGCAGCATCAGCGCCAGTACGGCCAGGGCCACGCCGGCGTAGCCCAGCGCCATCACGAAACCCCGCGGATAGAACAGGGAGAAGGCCAGCGGCGGCACAAAGGTGATGACGCCGCTTTGCACGCGCCCGCCCGGCGTATTTTTACGCTGGAACAGGTCGGCCAGATAATCGAACAATCCCAACGCGACGCCGAGGAACGAAGTGGCCAGCGCCAGATCGGCAAACAGATGAACCGCCAGCTCGACGTGCGGTGAGGCGACGACTTCCCGGATGGCTTCCAGCAGGCCGTTCAGTCCCGCATGCTGTCCCAGCAGGACGGCAAAGGTCGGTGAGCTAATACTGCCCAGCGTCGCCAGCTGCCAGAAAATATAGGCAACCAGAGGGATAAAGCTGCCGATGATAAATACCCGCCGCAGTTTACGAATATCGCCGTTGAGGTAGCTGACGATGCTCGGTACGCTGCCGTGAAAGCCGAAAGAGGTAAAGATAACCGGGATCGCCGACAGCGCCAGCCCCTGCTGAAGCGGTAAGGTCAGCAGGTTTATCTGATGAATATGCGGCATCAGCAGCGCCAGCATAATGGCGAGAAAAATAATTTTGGCGCTGAATAAAAAACGGTTGCACAGATCGACCAGAGAGGTCCCGAGGCAAACTACGGCACCGCCAATGGCGGTAAACAGCAGCACTCCGCCGGCCGGCGGAAGGTTCCACTGCAGCCACTGATTCAGGCTGGAGGCTAACAGCTCCCCCGCGCCGCTAATATAGGCGGCCGTCAGCGCGTACATCAGGAACAGCATGCAAAAACCGGTGACCCACTGCCCATAGCGTCCGAGATAGCGGGCGGCGAGAGAGCCTAGCCCCATATCGGCCGGGACGTGCTGGTAGACCTCCAGCAGCAGCAGTGCGGTATAGCACATCAATGCCCACAGGGCGATCAGCAGCCCGAGCGTGACGCCGAAACCGACGCCAGCGGATGCCAGAGGCATTGCCAGCATCCCTGCGCCAATAGTGGTCCCTGCCACGATTAAAATACTACCAAGAGTGCGGTTCTTCACGTTTCTCTCTATCCATGAAGGAATTAACAATAAAATATGTCGCGCAGAGTATGTGAAATTGGCAGGCTCGTCAAATGAGGGTTACAGTGCTTGTCAGGAAAAGTTTACATGCTGAAGACCGCTCTAATGCTGCGCTGGCGCAAAACTTTAGGCCGTAAGGTCGTTTAATCTGGGCACTTTACAGGAGGAGTTATGCAATCTATTCACGGTCATGAAGTTCTGCAGATGATGCTCGCTTCGGGCGAACCCTACAGCGTTGCCAGTCTTGAAGCTGCGATAGTCGCCCGCTTTGGTAGCGACGCCCGTTTTCACACCTGTTCGGCGGAAAATCTGACCGCTGGGGAGCTGGTGATATTTCTACAAAAGAAAGGGAAGTTTATTGCCGCAGACGCCGGGTTTAATACCAGCGAAAGCAAAATCTGTCAGCATTAATCGGGCGACAATGCCGAAGCATCGTCGCCGACTTCATTATTTTTGCGTATCGAGCGTTGCCAGGTCTTTATCAATAAAGTACAGACCTTCGCCGCTTTTACCGGCGAGGGTAAGTTTATCAATAACGGATTTAAACAGTTTTTCTTCTTCGTGCTGCTCGGCAACATACCACTGCAGGAAATTAAAGGTCGGATAATCCTGAGCAGACATCGCGGCGTGGGCCAGAGCATTAATTTGCTGCGTGATCAGCTGCTCGTGTTCGTAGGTGACGCGGAACAGCTCATCCAGCGATGCGTACTCGGCAAACGGCGAGGCAATGGCGTTGATGCACGGCAGGCTGCCGGTGTCAGTCAGGTAGTCAAACAGGCGCTGCATATGGGTCATCTCTTCCTGAGCGTGACGACGGAGAAACGCCGCCGCCCCTTCGAAGCTATGATAGCTGCACCATGCGCTCATTTGCTGATAAAGCAAAGAGGAATAGAGTTCAAGGTTCATCTGCTCATTGAGCTTATCGATCATTTCTGTTTTCAGCATAGCGCGTGCTCCAAAATATAGGCATAAAGTTTATTGTGTGCTCACTATAATTTGTTATTTATTTATTTGCAAAAAGTAAATTAAAAAACTCATTTATTAAAAATGCAAATGGGAATAAAACGCATTGGCAATTTAATAATTAATGAGAATGGTTTTAATTGATATTTAATAAAATAGCGATGAGCGCGCGCCGGATAAATATGAGATACCGTATGGCTGACGACTGAGAGCTTCGCGCGGGTTTGCCGATCGGGGCCAGGCAGGAAAGCGGATGCGGGAAGGGCGGGTAGCGGGGCGCGAGGGTAAAAGTGTGAAGCGCTACGTAATTTATAAAACAACTTTTCATAAAATTTGAAAGTGTGTTTGTTAAGTAGTAATGTCATACCAACGTTAACGACCTAGCGCGGAAGTACCCGCAAAGCATTCAGGAGAGTAAAGCATGAAAATTGCACTGATGATGGAAAACAGCCAGGCAAACAAAAATGCCATCATCCTCAACGAGCTCAACGCCGTTGCCGACGAGAAAGGTTTCCCGGTTTACAACGTGGGTATGAGCGATGAGCACGATCATCACCTGACCTATATCCATCTGGGCATCATGGCCAGCATTCTGCTGAATTCAAAAGCGGTGGACTTCGTAGTCACCGGCTGCGGCACCGGCCAGGGCGCGCTGATGTCTTTGAATATCCACCCGGGCGTGGTGTGCGGCTACTGTATCGATCCTGCCGACGCTTTCCTGTTTGCCCAGATCAACAACGGCAATGCGCTCTCTCTGCCGTTTGCTAAAGGTTTCGGCTGGGGCGCAGAGCTGAACGTGCGCTTTATTTTCGAAAAAGCGTTCACCGGCCGTAACGGAGAAGGCTATCCGCCAGAGCGTAAAGAGCCGCAGGTACGTAATGCCGGTATCCTGAATACGGTGAAAGCGGCGGTGGTGAAAGAGAATTACCTGGATACGCTGCGCGCCATCGACCCGGAACTGGTTAAAACCGCCGTCTCTGGCCCGCGCTTCCAGCAGTGCTTCTTCGAGAATTGCCAGGATAAAGAGATCGAAGCGTTTATTCGCCAAATCGTCGGCTAATCACCATCAGGGTCAGCCGCGGCTGGCCCTGCTTTCGCTTAGGTTTTTTTGTTCGACACGCTGCTTCCCGCATCCTCGGCCAGCTTCAGGCTATCCACCATTCCTACCAGACAAATCAACGCGATAAACACAAACGAGAGTCGAAAACTGATGCCGGGCAGGGTCGCTAAGGTTAGCCATTCGCTCAGCTTTTCCCCGATACGAATACCTATCGCGCCAAGAGTTATACCTAGGCCAACCGCCAGCTGCGACGCGGTGCTGAACAAGGTGTTGGCGTAGCTCATTTGCGTGGAGGGCACATCGGAAAAGGCCAGAGTGCTGATGCCGGTGAACTGAATTGAACGGAACACGCCGCCAAGAAACAGGATCAGCAGAATTAACCACGCCGGCGTTTGCGGGGTCAAAAATGCGCAGGCCAGCAGCGAAATAACGTTGAGCGCACCGTTAATCAACAGCAGACGGCGAAAGCCGAGCCAGCGGATAAGCGGCGTGGTGGCGGGCTTAATCGTGAAGTTGCCGACGAAGACGGCGAGCACCAGCAGCCCTGAGTGGAAAGGATCCATGCCGAATCCGACCTGGAACAGCAGCGGCAGCAGGAAAGGTACGGCGCTGATGGAGGCGCGAAATAGCGAGCCGCCGTACATTGTGACCCGGAATGTGGGGACCTGCAGCGCATCGAGGCGCACCATCGGCCAGGCGGCGCGGCGGAAGTGGCGCAGCGAGAACAGCATGCAGCCGATCCCAAGCCCCAGCAGAGCCAGGGTTTTCCAGCCCTCGGGCCGGTTATCGCCAAGGATCTCCATCGCGCTGACCAGGCTGACCATCGCAACCGCTGTGGCCAGGAAGCCGGGAAGGTCGAACGGCCGCCGCTCCTCCTCGCGGATATCGGGAATAATGCGCAGCGACAGCGCCATCGCCGCGAGACCCAGCGGGACGTTAATAAAGAAAATCCAGTGCCAGCTGGCGTAACTGGTAATAAAACCGCCCAGCGGCGGACCAACGATCGGCGCCACCAGCGCGGGCCAGGTCAGCGTCGCAATGGCCTTAATCAGCTGGTGTTTCGGGGTGGTACGCAGCACCGCCAGACGGCCGACCGGGACCATCAAAGCGCCGCCCATCCCCTGCAGGATACGCATGGCGACGAAGGTATCGACGTTGGTTGAAAGGCCGCAAAATACCGAGGCAAGGGTAAAAATCGCCAGCGCGAGGGTGAAGACCCTGCGCGCGCCGAAACGATCGGCTATCCAGCCGCTGGCCGGGATCAAAACCGCTAGCGTAATCAGGTAGGCGCTGATCCCGATATTGAGGTCCACCGCCGCCACGCCAAAATCTTTCGCCATGTCCGGTAGCGCGGTGGCGATCACCGTGCCGTCGAGAAACTCCATGAAAAAAGCCCCGGCAACCAGCAGCGCTGGCGCCGAGAACGCCCGGTCTTCCCGGGCGGAGATGTTTGTCGTCATTGTGTTGTTGCCATAGCCTGCAGAGATCGTGAGCAGGAGAGGGGGAACGCTCCGGCTCCGCTCGCTTTTTGTTAAATTTAAAATTCAGTCTGCAATTATTTTTGTGATTTAGCGCACATTTAAATTGATTTTTGTGATATTGGTCATATTATGGTCGCACAAACATTAACACCTGCATAACAAAACGGAGTGACTCCATGAAGCTGCGCAAGATCCTGAAAAACATTTTCGACACCTACTGCAAGACCTTCAAAGATGTGCCGCCGGCCGGCATGTTCTGATAAAAAAACCTGCTGCGGCAGGTTTTTTTATCTCAGCAGATTTAGGGTACTATTACGCTCCTGCAAAAAGGAGTAAAAAATGTCTCAACACCTTACCGAACAAGACGAGCTGGTTTCCGACGTTGTTGCCTGTCAGCTGGTTATCAAACAGATCCTCGACGTCATTGACGTTATCGCCCCTGTAGAGGTGCGCGAAAAGATGGCGACTCAGCTTAAAGCTATTGATTTTTCTAGCCATCCTTCGTCATCCGACCCGGTTACGCTGCGCGCGGTGCAAAAGGCGATTGCGCTGATTGAGCTGAAGTTCACCCCGCAAAGCGAAGCGCACTAATTCGTTTTACCCCGCCGCCGGCCGCGGCGGGGCGTCATCAGGCCTGATGGGAGACGGCGGAACGGGCCGGGGTAGCCTCTTCGCCCTTAAACAGCTTGCTGTTACCCCAGCACTCTTCATAGCGATGGCCGACTAAATCCTCAACGATAACGCGTACCTCCGGCGCGATATCGGCGATTTTACCTCCTGCTTTAATCCGCGCGACCTCCTGTAAGACAACCATATGGGCTTTGCGATCCAGCTTCATCTGTTTGCTGAACACGATCGCTGCCAGAGCCAGCAGCACCACTCCGGTACAGAACACCACGGCAATTGCCGTTACCGCGCTTTCCGGTTGGGTGTGCGCCTTCGACTGGAATCCGTAGAAGCTGAGAATGGCCCCCATGGTGAAGACGATGACGGAGCGTAATATTTTCCCGGAGAAGGTCATCGCGCCGGCATAAATTCCCTCGCGACGGCGGCCGGTGTAGATCTCATCCACATCGGCAAGGAAGGTATAAACGGTCCACGGGATGTAATACACGCCGCCGGTGCCAAGGCCAAACAGGACGGTGATCCCGAACATCAGAACGGTGGCGAGGTGCGCCGGAAGATGGAAGAACCACAGCGAGGTGTACAGCAGTACCGAGAAAATGACGACGCTCAGCGCGAGGATATAGGGCTTGCTGAAGCCTTTTTTCACGCACAGGCCGATGAACAGCGCGGTAGAGACGAGCTGCAGAATTGAGTTCAGGCTGTTTAGCCCGGCGACCATCGCCGGATCGTGCTGCAGAACGAAGATCACAAAATAGGTAAAGATGGAGGCGAACAGCCATTCTGCGCCAAAACCACACAGATACATGCCGAGATGCTTGCGGAAGACGCGTAAATAAAAAGTCGAACGCATATCTTTTGCCAGCAGCAGCAGCGTATTAAGCAGCCCTTTCTTCTCGCTGACGCTGCTTCCTTCTTCACGCGGACGCTCCCAGCTGCAGTACCACAGGCAGGAGATAGCGGTGACAAGGATGATCCCATAGGTCAACCCGGTCAGGAAGAACGGAGTAGCGGAATCCTTGCCGTATAGCAGGATGAACTGCCCCGGAATAAAGGCCGCGAGGAAGTTCGCCAGCTTGCCAAAAATGGCTTTATAACCGGTTAGCTTAGAGCGTAATGAGAAATCGTCGGTCATTTCGGTGGCCAACGTTTCGTAGGGCACCATGATTGAGGTATAAATAATTTCGAAGATGACGTAAGTGCTGAGGTAGTACCAAAAGCCGAGGCCCTCGACCCACAGCAGAGGGTAAAACATCATCAGCGGAATGCCGATGAGCAAAAAGAAGCGCCGCCGCCCAAAGCGTTTGCCGAGCCGCGTTTTACCGAAGTTATCGGTCAGGTAGCCCATTAACGGGTTACTGATGGCGTCGATAATGCTGGCGATCGAGAAAATTAACGAGGCCTCGATCAGCGTCAGCCCGCAAAACGTTGTATAAAAATAAAGTAACCATGCGCCGCTGATTGCCAGCGCGCCGCTCCCCAGTAAGTTGCCGCCGCCGTAGGCGAGCTGATGGCGTAACAAAATCGGTCTTCCCTGCAGCCCTTGCGAGGCTGAAGCCGCGTATCTTGCCATTAATATAAACCTCTTGTTTTAAATTTTTGAAACGATGTTTTTATATTATTAACTCATGGCGTAAAAAGTGATCCCGGTCACTAATCATCGGTAAGGTGATTTACCTGCGCAGTAATGCGATCGGGTTAAAAGTTTTTAATACTTTTCAGGAATAACAAATGACGCTGGAGCGCCAAAAAGTCAGGGTAGCGGGACGAGAGGGTCATGCCGGGGAGCTCTGAAGCGATGCTGAACAGAGGGCGACTGCGCCCTGAAATAGGGTTGGCGATGACGGGACGCAGCGGGACGGGGATTATCAGGCACCTTTCATTCACCGCTCGAACGGTGCCTACAACGGTGCGTTGCAGCGGTTGCTTCCGGCTTTATCCCGCCTGAAGGAACCGCTGATGCGGCGTGCGCCGGAGCGGAATTAATGGCGCTGCTGAGCAACCAGATCCATCAGGCGGCGGTCGGTTTGCTGCAGACAGATGCCGGCCTTATCGGCGTTACGCACTTCGTCGAGGACGGTTTTCAGGAGAATGCCGTCCTGCTGCTGCTCTTTCTCTAACAGGGTTAAAAAGCGCCAGGTGGAATCATCGCTTTGCGCTTTGGCTTCTTCTGCCAGCCCGGCGAGCAGGCTGCTGCGCTGTTCATAGTCGGCAAGGGTTTGGGTAAACAGATCCTCGAGGGAGCTGCACTCCTGGCGGTAGGTCCCTTCGGCTTTCACGATAGGCCACTCACCGCCCTTTTTCATGAAATCGAATACCCGCATCATCAGCGTGACGCTGGACTGCGCCTGCGAGCGGAGAAACGTCGCGGTGCCGTTCAGGCGCCGCTGCGCGCACCATTCGCTCAGATGCAGATACGAGTTCGACGCGCGGAACTCAAGATTCATCTGGTTATTCAGCTTTTGAGCCATTTCTGCAATTACCATAAAATATCCTTATTAATCTGGAAGGGGGCCTTCGCGGGTTAAGGGCTTGCGCCTACAAACAGCTTCAATACGAGACCTTTACGCAAACTTTACTGGCGGAATAATATAATTCCACGCTCTCCATTGGTGGCCGGAAATGATATTGCTGATGACCACAAATATAGAATACTCTCAGAATTTACTTAAGAAAACTCTTAACCAGAGGGATTTACCTTTAGTTACACCATCCTGTGGTGGCAGGCCGTTTCTCAACGTTTTCTCTACGAGAGTAAATTTACAATATTTTGATTTTATTCATTTTTTATTGTTTTGCTTACCGGGCTTATCAAACTGCTCATTCGTATTACGTAGATATATGATGTTTACATGAGTATTGCTTAGTGCAAATAAAAGTGCCGGATGTTTAAACCCGGCATTTAATTTTCATGATGCGGCTGGCTAACATTGCGCTGGATCATTTTTTAATTTTTATTGCTGAACATTCTCCGTAATAATATTTCAAGACGATGAATCTTTTATCAATAAAGCATGATGTCATCTTTGCCGCCTGAAATCGTCGGGAGGGCGGGAGCGGGGGATTGAAAAAAGATTCCGCCGATTGCGGGCCCGCATGTTGCCCGCGTTTCGCTGAGGCGTTCCACAGGGATAACTCTGCTGGTGATATGGATAATACTGCTGATACCTGCGCTAATTGTCTGACAATTAGCGCTTTTTTTATGTCATTTTTCGCTGAATTTATGCACTCAATTACTGTAATTCCGTGGTGTGATAATGCTCTCGTATGGAGAATTGATTTCCAGCTATTACTATTTCAACAACGACATCGTTGGATGAGTTTTTTCTAATGCCTTGTTTTAAGCCTGATAAAAATTTTTAGATCCGATATTTCCCTACATAAAAGCGAATTTAAGCTGGAGTTTACCATGCACAAATTTACTAAAGCGCTGGCGGCGATTGGTCTCGCTGCGGTTATGTCACAATCAGCTATGGCGGAAACGCTTAAGCTCGGTTTTCTGGTCAAGCAACCGGAAGAGCCGTGGTTTCAAACTGAATGGAAATTCGCCGATAAGGCCGGCAAAGATTTAGGTTTTGAGGTCATTAAAATCGCGGTCCCGGACGGCGAAAAAACGCTCAACGCTATCGACAGCCTGGCCGCCAGCGGTGCGAAAGGGTTTGTCATTTGTACCCCGGATCCGAAGCTCGGGGCGGCGATTGTCGCCAAAGCTCGCGGCTATGACATGAAAGTGATCACCGTCGACGATCAGTTCGTTAATGCCAAAGGTAAACCGATGGAGAGCGTTCCGCTGGTGATGATGGCCGCCAGCGAGATCGGCGCTCGGCAGGGCCAGGAGCTGTATAAAGAGATGCAAAAACGCGGCTGGGAAGTGAAGGATACCGGGGTGATGGCGATTACCGCCGATGAGCTCGATACCGCGCGTCGCCGCACGACCGGTTCGCTGGATGCGCTGAAAGCCGCCGGCTTCCCGGATAAACAGATCTACCGCGTGCCGACGAAATCTAACGATATTCCCGGCGCCTTCGATGCCGGCAACTCGATGCTGGTCCAGCACCCGCAGGTAAAACACTGGCTGATCGTCGGTATGAACGATAACACCGTCCTGGGCGGCGTTCGCGCCACCGAAGGGCAGGGCTTCAAGGCTCCGGACGTGATTGGTATCGGTATTAACGGCGTTGATGCGGTCAACGAACTCTCCAAGGCGCAGGCCACCGGCTTCTACGGCTCTCTGCTGCCTAGCCCGGATATCCACGGCTACAAAACCAGCGAGATGCTCTACAACTGGGTAACGAAGGGCGCCGAACCGCCGAAATTCACCGCGGTGACCGATGTCGTCCTGATTACTCGCGATAACTTCAAAGAAGAGCTGGCGAAAAAAGGGCTGTAAGGCCTGCTAACCATGCCTCCCGCAGCGGCGGGAGGCTGAGCGCAGTAGAGCGGAGTCGTTATGCAACAGTCTACCCCTTATCTCTCATTTCGCGGCATCACCATGACTTTCCCGGGCGTTAAGGCGCTGTCCGATATTAGCTTTGACTGCTATGCCGGCCAGGTTCACGCCCTGATGGGAGAAAACGGCGCCGGAAAATCCACGCTGCTGAAGATCCTCAGCGGCAACTATATACCGACCGCGGGCAGTCTGCATATCCGCGGCCAGCAGCTGGCGTTTAGCAACGCCACCGAGGCGCTTAACGCCGGGATCGCCATTATTTACCAGGAGCTGCACCTGGTACCGGAAATGACCGTCGCGGAAAATATCTACCTCGGCCAGCTTCCGCATAAATACGGCATGGTGGACCGCAAGCTTCTTAACTACGAAGCACGGCTGCAGCTGGAACATCTGGGTCTGGATATCGATCCGCAGACGCCGTTGAAGTATCTCTCTATTGGTCAATGGCAAATGGTGGAGATCGCCAAGGCGCTGACGCGCAACGCCAAAGTTATCGCCTTTGATGAACCGACCAGCTCCCTTTCCGCCCGTGAAATTGACAACCTGTTTCGGGTCATTCGCGAGCTGCGTCAGGAAGGGCGGGTCATTATTTACGTCTCGCACCGCATGGCGGAGATCTTTGCGCTAAGCGACGCGATCACCGTCTTCAAGGATGGCCGCTATGTGCGCACCTTCGACGATATGCAAACGGTGAGCCACGACGCGCTGGTACAGGCGATGGTGGGGCGCGATTTGGGCGATATCTACGGCTGGAAGCCGCGCGAGTACGGCAATGAGCGCTTGCGTCTGGAGCAGGTAAAAGCGCCGGGCGTGAGAACGCCGGTTAGCCTGGCGGTGCGCAGCGGAGAAATCGTCGGCCTCTTTGGCCTGGTGGGTGCCGGACGCAGCGAGCTGCTGAAAGGGCTGTTTGGCGGCACCCGGATCGCCGGCGGTCAGGTGTACATCGACGGGGAAGCCATCGATATTCGTAAACCGGCGCAGGCCATTCAGGCCGGGATGATGCTGTGTCCGGAGGATCGTAAAGCCGAAGGCATTATTCCGGTGCATTCGGTGCGCGACAATATCAACATCAGCGCCCGACGTAAGCATATTCACGCCGGTTGCCTGATTAACAACGGCTGGGAGGCGCAGAACGCCGACCGACATATTCAGTCCCTTAATATTAAAACGCCGGGACCTGAACAGCTGATTATGAACCTCTCCGGCGGTAATCAGCAAAAGGCGATTTTGGGGCGCTGGCTCTCCGAGGAGATGAAGGTGATCCTGCTCGACGAGCCGACCCGCGGTATCGACGTCGGCGCCAGGCATGAAATCTACAACGTCATCTATGCGCTGGCGGCATCCGGCGTGGCCGTGGTCTTTGCCTCCAGCGATTTACCCGAAGTGCTTGGCGTTGCGGATCGCATCGTCGTGATGCGCGAAGGGGAAGTGGCGGGTGAGCTGCTGCATGAAGATGCGAATGAACAGCAGGCGTTAAGCCTTGCGATGCCAAAAGTGAGCCAGGCGGTCGCCTGAGTAAAGGAGCCTATGATGTCCTCTGTTACCACCTCAAATACCCGTCGATCCGCCTTCAGCTTTGCCCGTATCTGGGATCAGTTTGGGATGCTGGTCGTCTTTGCCGTGCTGTTTATCGGCTGCGTGATTTTTGTGCCGAACTTTGCCTCTTTCATCAATATGAAAGGACTCGGGCTGGCGATTTCGATGTCCGGAATGGTAGCCTGCGGGATGCTGTTTTGCCTGGCATCCGGTGATTTTGATCTTTCGGTCGCGTCGGTTATCGCCTGTGCGGGCGTGACGACCGCCGTGGTCATCAACCTCACCGAAAGCATGTGGATTGGCATTGCCGCCGGCCTGCTGCTGGGGGCGTTAAGCGGCCTGGTCAACGGTTTTGTTATCGCCAGGCTGAAAATCAACGCCCTGATCACCACCCTGGCGACGATGCAGATTGTTCGCGGGCTGGCCTATATTATCTCCGATGGCAAAGCGGTGGGCATTGAAGATGAGCGCTTCTTCACCCTCGGCTACGCCAACTGGTTCGGCCTGCCGGCGCCGATTTGGCTGACCGTGGGCTGCCTGATAATCTTCGGCCTGCTGTTGAATAAAACCACCTTTGGCCGTAATACCCTGGCAATCGGCGGCAACGAGGAGGCGGCGCGTCTGGCCGGGGTGCCGGTAGTGCGTACCAGGATTATTATCTTCGTTATCTCCGGCCTGGTTTCTGCCGCGGCGGGGATTATTCTGGCATCGCGAATGACCAGCGGCCAGCCGATGACCTCGATTGGCTATGAGCTGATTGTGATCTCCGCCTGCGTGCTGGGCGGCGTGTCGCTAAAAGGGGGGATCGGTAAGATTTCGTACGTGATCGCCGGGATCCTGATCCTCGGCACCGTCGAGAATGCGATGAACCTGCTCAATATCTCTCCCTTCTCGCAGTACGTGGTGCGCGGCGTGATCCTGCTGGCGGCGGTTATCTTCGATCGCTACAAGCAGAAGGCAAAGCGTAGCGTGTAAATACTCCAACCTTTCAGTTTAATCCTGGAATATCACCAGCGCCCGCTGCGCTGGTGATAACTATCAAAAATGGCGAGCTCCGTCACACTGTCTATACTTACATGGCTAACAATTCGTTAACAGCCAGCGAAACGCTGGTCATGAAAGGAGGAGTTCAGGGTGGCTGACCAGATATCTGTACCGCCTGTACCAACCGGAAATTGCGCATTTTTCTTTGACCTTGACGGTACTCTTGCCGATATCAAACCTCATCCCGATCAGGTTGTTATCCCGGTTAACGCGCTTCAGGCGCTGCGGCAGCTCGCGCAGCAGCACCGTGGGGCGGTGGCATTGATTTCAGGGCGCTCAATGGTTGAGCTCGATGAGCTGACCCGTCCTCACCGGTTGCCGCTGGCCGGCGTCCACGGAGCTGAGCGCCGTGATATCAATGGGAATACGCATATCGTTTCCCTGCCGGATGCGCTACAGAAGGAGCTTCACGCGCGCCTGGCGCTGGCGCTTGAGGCGCTGCCGGGCTGTGAGCTTGAGCATAAGGGGATGGCTTTTGCGCTGCACTATCGTCAGGCGCCGCAGCACCAGAGCGCGGTGCTGGCGCTGGCCCAGGAGGTGGTAAAGAGCTATCCGCTGCTGGCGCTACAGTTAGGCAAGTGCGTGGTCGAGATAAAACCGCGCGGAGTGAACAAGGGCGAGGCGATTGCCGCCTTTATGCAGGAGGCGCCGTTCGAGGGGCGCAGGCCGGTATTCGTCGGTGACGACTTAACCGATGAAGCGGGTTTTGGCATCGTTAACCAGCTGGACGGCGTTTCGGTAAAAGTCGGCGGCGGCGAGACGCAGGCGCGCTGGCGCTTGCCGGACGTCGCGGCGGTGCACCTTTGGCTAAATAATATTGCGAATAATGGACAGCAACCAGACGCGCTAACCGACAGGAGAGATGGCTATGAGTCGCTTAGTCGTAGTATCTAATCGTATTGCCCCACCGGATGATAAAAAGGCCAGCGCCGGCGGCCTGGCGGTGGGGATTATGGGGGCCTTAAAAGCGGCCGGTGGGCTGTGGTTCGGTTGGAGCGGGGAAATTGGCGACGATCGTCAGCCGTTGAAAAAGGTGACTCAGGGAAATATTACCTGGGCCTCCTTTAACCTTAGCGAGCAGGATCATGATGAGTACTACAACCGCTTTTCCAACGCGGTGCTGTGGCCCGCGTTTCACTATCGCCTCGATCTGGTCGATTTTCAGCGCGACGCCTGGGAGGGCTACCAGCGCGTCAACGCGACGCTGGCGGACAAACTGCTGCCGCTGATTGAGCCTGACGATATTGTGTGGATCCACGATTATCATCTGCTGCCGCTGGCGCACGAGCTGCGCCAGCGCGGGGTCAATAATCGGGTCGGCTTTTTCTTACATATTCCCTTCCCGACGCCGGAAATATTTAACGCGCTGCCGCCGCATGCCGAGCTGCTTGAGCAGCTCTGCGACTACGATCTGCTGGGCTTTCAGACCGAGAGCGACCGGCAGGCATTTCTTGACTGCATCGCGGTGCAGACCCGCCTGACCACCCGCAGCGGAAAAGCTCATCTCGCATGGGGCAAGCCGTTCCGCACCGCGGTCTACCCGATTGGTATCGATCCTGATGAGATCGCGCGTAGCGCCAAAGGGCCGCTGCCGCCGAAGCTGGCGCAGCTCAAAAGCGAACTCAAGAGCGTGCAGAATATCTTTTCCGTAGAGCGGCTGGACTACTCGAAAGGGCTGCCGGAGCGCTTCCTGGCCTATGAGGCATTGCTGGAGAAATATCCGCAGCATCACGGCAAGATTCGCTATACCCAGATTGCCCCGACCTCACGCGGCGATGTTCAGGCCTATCAGGATATCCGCCACCAGCTGGAGACCGCCGCCGGGCGCATTAACGGCCAGTATGGTCAGCTGGGCTGGACGCCGCTCTACTATCTGAATCAGCATTTTGAACGCAAGCTGCTGATGAAAATTTTCCGCTATTCCGACGTCGGGCTGGTGACGCCGCTGCGCGACGGGATGAATCTGGTGGCGAAGGAGTTTGTTGCCGCCCAGGACCCGCAGAACCCCGGCGTTCTGGTGCTGTCGCAGTTTGCCGGAGCGGCAAACGAACTGCCGACGGCGTTAATCGTCAACCCCTACGATCGCGATGAGGTCGCCGCGGCGCTGGACAGCGCGCTCACCATGCCGCTGGCCGAACGTATTGCGCGCCACTCGGCGATGCTGGCGGTGGTTAAGGATAATGACATTCACCGCTGGCAGGAGCGGTTTATTGCCGACCTGAAGCAGATAGAACCGAGAAATGAGGAGAGTCACCTGCAGCATAAGGTGGCAACCTTCCCCAAACTGGCTTAGCCCGGTCGTAAGGCTGGCGCTTCGGCGCTAGCCTTTTTCCAGCGAGATCAGCAGCACGTCAACGCCGCTGCTGCCGACGATATTTTTTGCCGAGCAGGTCGCGCGGGAAAACAGGCTGTGATTGTGGTTGCCGCAAATCACCAGATCCACCCTATGCAGCTGGCAAAAATCTTTCACGTGATGGCCGAGTTCGCCGCTGGCGATGACGATTTTATCAATCGGATACCCGGCATCCTGGGCCAGACCGTTGAGAAAGCCGCGGGTCTCTTCATGCATCAGATCCCGCAGGTTCTCTAACATTGGCGCCGCAAACTGGTTATACATTTCCGGGTCTGTTGCCAGCGTTATCAGGCTAATTTTAGCGTCAAGCGGACGCGCGATAGAGACCGCCTTGCTGATAAGCGTACGGCTTTCCGGCGTTGGGGCAACGGCTACGAGCAGATGTGAGTAGGGCATCAAGCCTCCTTGAGATACGCAAAATAACCCTTCTTCTTTTCTTTACTCCGATTTCCCTGTTCCCGCAAGGGCTATTGTTTGCTGCAAAGTACGCGCTTGCCGAGGGCGCGCAATCGCGATTTTGACAACCCAGCCACAAAATTGGTCTCTGGTTTTGCTATAAAAGAAATGCTGTTTTATAAATCGGTGATGCGCGTTCACTCTCTCTTTGCGTTTTTGCCATTGCCGGGCGAGGGCTGGCAAAAATGAAAAGGTAAGCCCGTTTCCATACTTTTACTGTAGCCGGGTACCAACTCCCTTTTGGCCTGGCCAGAAAGATTGTCGGAGTTCTCTAAAAAAAACGACACAGGATTTACGGCGATGAAAACACGTAAAATCGGTTTGGCTAATTATCTTGCCTATGGATCGGGCGATTTTCTCGGCGCCGGAACCACGGCGCTCACCGCGGCATGGCTGCTCTATTTTTACACCACCTTTTGCGGCTTATCGCCGATTCAGGCAACGCTTATCTTTGCCACCGCCAGAGTGCTGGATGCGGTCATTAGCCCGCTGATGGGGTTCCTGACCGATAACTTTGGCTCCACCCGGCTCGGCAAACGCTTCGGCAGACGAAAGTTCTTTATCCTGCTGGGGATCCCCTGCGTATTCAGCTACTCAATGATGTGGGTGGGCGATATGGGGTTCTGGTACTACCTGCTGACCTATCTGCTGTTTGATATTGTCTACACCATGATTCTGGTGCCGTACGAAACCCTGGTTCCGGAAATGACCGATGATTTTAAACAGAAAACAAAATTCTCCGGCGCGCGCATTTCGATGGCGCAAATGTCGGCAATTCTGGCCTCGTTCCTGCCGGGAGTGCTGCTTAGCCACTTTGGCAAGGACAATGCCGTCTCCTTCTTTTACGCAAGCCTGGTGTTTTCGATCCTGTGCGCAGTGATGCTGACGTTTGTCTGGTTCTTTACCTGGGAGCGCTCTCGCGAAGAGTGGTCGGAGACGGCGCTGCGGGCCGAGGAGGAGAAGCGTAATCTCTCGCTGGCGCAGAGCCTCAATCGTCTGTTTATCGAGCTCACCTCGACGCTGCGCATTAAGATCTTCCGCCAGCATCTGGGCATGTATCTTGGCGGCTATATTGCTCAGGACGTGTTTAACGCCGTCTTCACCTACTACGTGGTCTTCGTGCTGATGCAGGAAGCCGCGGTGGCATCCAACCTGCTCGGCACTATGGCCATCTTCCAGTTTATTGCGGTCATTGCCATGATCCCGCTGTGCATTCGCTTTGGGCCGGCGCCGTCCTATCGGATGGTGGTGGTTCTGTTCGGCCTCGGCTCGCTCTCATATGCGATGCTTTATTATGCCGGGCTGAGCGACGTTTATTCGCTGCTGCTGCTGATTTCCGCCATTGCCGGCCTCGGTCGCGGCGGGATCAACTATGTTCCGTGGAACACCTACACCTATATTGCCGACGTCGACGAGGTGATTACCGGCCAGCGTCGGGAGGGCATTTTCGCCGGCATTATGACGCTGACCCGCAAGGCGTCTCAGGCGGGGGCGGTGATGCTGGTGGGCATCATCATGCAGCTATCCGGCTTTGTCTCCGGGCAGAAAACGCAGCCCTATGAGGTTAGCCACACCATCCTGTTAATTCTCAGCGTGGGCACGCTGCTGGTGCTGGCCTGCGGTTTCCTCGTCTCCCTGCGCTTTAAGCTCAACCTCGAAACCCACGGCGTGCTGCACGCCGAAACGCGCAAGATGCGCGAATCGGGCCGGGTGCAGCCAGAGCTGACCCGCGCCGAGGATCGTGCGGTGGTGGAGATGCTGGCCGGTATGCCTTACTCATGCCTGTGGGGAAATAACAACATTGGCTATCTGAATCGTAATAAACCTGCCGCGCCGTCCCTGAAGCAGGGTGCTGAAATGAATTCGACATTGAACAGAGGTTAATAATATGAAGGTTTGGCCTGTCAAACATAGTCCCTTACTGCGTCAGCCGGAGCACTTTATTGCGCGCAACGAGCTGCAGGCGCTTATTCAAAAAGTGACCGACAATCTGGTCAATATTAAGGATGAAACGGGCGCGTTTCTGCTACGGCTGGACGATGGGCGGGTCATTGATACCAAAGGGTGGGCCGGCTGGGAGTGGACCCACGGCGTCGGTTTATACGGGATCTACCAGTACTACCAGCAGACCGGAGATATCGCGATGCGCGATATTATCGATAGCTGGTTTGCGGATCGCTTCGCTGAAGGCGCGACCAGCAAAAACGTCAACACCATGGCGCCATTCCTGACCCTGGCCTGGCGCTATGAGGAGACCGGCAGGCAGGAGTACCTGCCGTGGCTCGACAGCTGGGCCGAGTGGGCGATGAACGAGATGCCGCGTACCGATCATGGCGGGATGCAGCACATTACCCTGGCGGAGGAGAATCATCAGCAGATGTGGGATGACACGCTGATGATGACCGTGTTGCCGCTGGCGAAGATCGGTAAATTGCTCAACCGACCGCAGTATGTGGAAGAGGCGGTGTACCAGTTTTTACTCCACGTGCAGAACCTGATGGACCGGGAAAGCGGGCTGTGGTTCCACGGCTGGAGCTATGAGGGGCGGCATAATTTCGCCCGGGCCCGCTGGGCGCGCGGCAACAGCTGGCTGACGATGGTGATCCCGGACTTTCTCGAGCTGGTGGACCTCCCCGAGCACAGCGCGGTGCGGCGCTATCTGCTTCAGGTACTGAATACGCAAATTGAGGCGCTGGCACAATGTCAGGACGAGAGCGGTCTGTGGCATACGCTGCTGGACGACCCGGACTCGTATCTTGAAGCGTCGGCAACCGCCGGTTTTGCCCACGGAATTCTGAAGGCGGTACGTAAACGCTACGTGAGCCGGGAGTATGCGAGCGTCGCGGAGAAGGCCATGCGCGGGATTGTGCAAAATATCTCTCCACAGGGGGAGCTGCTGCAAACCTCATTCGGCACCGGAATGGGCTCGAATCTCGATTTCTATCGCCAGATCCCGCTCACCTCGATGCCGTACGGGCAGGCGATGGCGATCCTGTGCATGACGGAATATCTGCGTAGGTATTTCTGACGGCGAACCGTCTCCCGGCTCAGCGCAGCGCGGGCGGGACGTGCCCAAAAAAAAGAAACCGGCAGGCGCCGGTTTCTTTATCGTTCATCAGGGCGGTATTACATCCGCTCGACGGTTTCAATACCTAAAGTATCCAGACCCGTCTTGAGCGTTTTCGCGGTCAGCTGCGCCAGCTTCAGACGGCTGTTGCGCGTCTCTTCGCTTTCAGCGGAGAGGATCGGGCAGTGTTCGTAGAAGCCAGAGAACAGACCGGCCAGATCGTACAGGTAGGCGCACATGACGTGCGGAGTCCCTTCACGCGCGACGACGGTCAGCGTCTCTTCAAACTGCAGCAGGCGTGCTGCCAGCTGCGCTTCGCGATCTTCGGTGATGATGACCGGCGCCGCAGCCAGCGCGCTTTCGTCGATCTCCGCTTTACGGAACACCGACAGCACGCGGGTATAGGCATACTGCATGTAAGGCGCGGTATTGCCTTCAAACGCCAGCATGTTGTCCCAGTCGAAGATGTAGTCGGTGGTGCGGTTTTTGGACAGGTCCGCATATTTTACCGCCCCGATACCGACCGCATTAGCCAGCTTCTCCAGCTCGTCGGCAGGCATATCCGGGTTTTTCTCGGCAACCAGGCGACGCGCGCGCTCCAGCGCTTCGTCCAGCAGGTCGGCAAGCTTCACGGTACCGCCCGCGCGGGTTTTAAACGGCTTGCCGTCTTTACCGAGCATCATGCCAAACATATGGTGCTCCAGCGGAACGGAGTCCGGCACGTAGCCCGCTTTGCGCACGATGGTCCACGCCTGCATCAGGTGCTGATGCTGGCGGGAATCGATGTAGTAGAGCACGCGGTCGGCGTGCAGAGTTTCGTAGCGGTATTTGGCGCAGGCGATATCGGTGGTGGTGTAGAGATAGCCGCCATCCTTTTTCTGGATGATAACGCCCATCGGTTCGCCTTCCTTGTTTTTGTACTCGTCAAGGAATACGACGGTGGCGCCTTCGCTCTCAACCGCCAGGCCCTGCGCCTTCAGATCGGCAACGATACCCGGCAGCATCGGGTTATACAGGCTTTCACCCATCACGTCGTCGCGGGTCAGGGTCACGTTCAGGCGGTTATAGGTAATCTGGTTTTGCGACATGGTGATGTCGACCAGCTGGCGCCACATCTGGCGGAAGTACTCGTCGCCGCCCTGCAGTTTAACCACATAGCTGCGCGCGCGCTCGGCGAAGGCTTCGTCTTCGTCGTAGTGCTTTTTCGCTTCACGGTAAAAGCCTTCGAGGTCCGCCAGCGCCATTTCGCCGGCATTTTCCTGCTGCTGCTTTTCGAGATAAGCAATCAGCATCCCAAACTGGGTGCCCCAGTCGCCGACGTGGTTGGCGCGAATAACCTTGTGGCCGAGGAACTCGAGGGTGCGAACCGCGGCATCGCCGATGATGGTGGAGCGCAGGTGGCCGACGTGCATCTCTTTTGCCACGTTGGGCGCCGAATAGTCGACGACGATAGTCTGCGCCTGCGGCTGGGTAACGCCAAGGCGCTCTGCGGTCAGCGCCTGGCTAACATTTTCCGCTAAAAACGCCGGGTCGAGGAAAATATTGATAAAGCCAGGCCCGGCGATTTCGACCTTATTGGCAATGCCGTTCAGATCAAGATGAGACAGCACCTGCTCTGCCAGTTGTCGCGGTGCCATACCCAGTTTTTTAGCCACCGCCATCACGCCGTTGGCCTGATAGTCGCCGAACTGGATTTTTGCTGACTGGCGGACCTGAGGTTCGCAATCGGCAGGGGCGCCTGCCGCGATCAGGGCGTGGCTGACTTTTTCTGAGAGAAGAGCCTGAATATTCACCGGAATACCTTACTTTTAAGGCGCCGTAACCCCTGCAGGGTGGCGCCGGAATGTGGACAAATTAGGGCGGGAGTATACTGCATTTGCACCCCTGCGTCAGCCCTGCGCGCGCGTCGCCGGGCGGCACGCTTAACGAATAACCAGCGCGGGCGGAATAAAGAAGATTGCGGGTTGGTCGCCGTCGGGAAACGCGATAAATTAGCCCCCTTTAGCGAGCACCGAGGTCAAGAATGGCGAACTGGCAGCAAATTGATGAACTTCAGGATATTACCGCGGATCTGCCGAGCTTCACCGAGGCGTTAGGCAGGCTGGCCGCGCGGCTCGGGCTGGATATTGCGCCACTCTCTGCGGACCATATCTCTCTGCGCTGTCATCAGAATACGACGGCTGAGCGCTGGCGGCTCGGGCTCGAGCAGTGCGGCACGCTGCTCTCAGAAAACATCATTAACGGTCGGCCAATCTGCCTGTTTAAGCTGGATGAACCTGTCATCGTGGCGCACTGGCGCTTTAGCGTGGTTGAGCTGCCGTGGCCTGGGGAAAAGCGCTATCCGCACGAGGGCTGGGAGCACGTTGAGATTGTGCTCGCCGGCGACCCGGAAACGCTTAATGCCCGCGCGCTGGCGCTGCTCTCCGACGACGGCCTCAGCCAGCCGGGGATCTTCGTCAAAACCAGCTCGCCGAAAGGGGAGCGCGAGCGCCTGGCAAATCCGACGCTGGCGGTGACGGACGGGAGCGTGACGATCAAATTTCATCCGTGGTCCATCGAGCAAATTATCGCCAGTGAAAAAACGGATGCGTAACAGTGTGAAGCTACGCGGTTTCTGAACGGAAAAATCGTGACATGCTGTGTTGCCCGCGGCGTGAATGGAGAAGGGAATGACGCTACTGGAAGTGTGCTGTTACAGCACGGAGTGCGCCGAGGAGGCGCAGCGACGCGGCGCTGACCGCATCGAACTGTGCGCCGCGCCGCAGGAGGGAGGGCTAACGCCGTCGCTGGGCGTGCTCAAAGCGGCCCGCAGGGCGCTGACCATCCCGGTGCATCCGATTATTCGCCCGCGCGGCGGTGATTTTTGCTACACCGAGGGCGAATTTGCCGCGATGCTCGACGACGTGGCAACGGTGAGGGAACTGGGTTTCCCGGGCCTCGTGATTGGCGTTCTGGACGCCGATGGTCGGGTTGATACTGCGCGTATGCGTAAAATTATGGCCGCGGCGGGACCGCTGGCGGTTACCTTCCACCGGGCTTTCGATATGTGCGCAAACCCGCATCAGGCCTACGCTACGTTGGCTGAATCAGGCGTTGCGCGGATCCTGACTTCCGGCCAGCAGGCGAGCGCAGAAAAAGGTATTTCATTAATTTTGGAACTTATTGCCCTGGGCGATACTCCAATCATTATGGCCGGAGCAGGGGTGAGGGCAGCGAACCTGTCGCAGTTCCTGGAAGCCGGCGTGAAGGAAGTGCATAGCTCTGCCGGCCAGTGGCTGCCTTCGCCGATGCGCTTTCGTAATTCCCGGCTGTCGATGTCGACAGACGCCGACGCAGATGAATATTCACGCTACGCCGTTAACGGCGCAGCGGTGGCGGAAATGAAGAGTATTATTTCCGCCTGAATGCCCCGAGTTGTTTGCGCGCAGCCTGCGGGCTGGTGAGCTCAAACTCTGTGGGTAGAGAAAGAAAACCGTTTTTTGCTGCACATCATGTCGCCCAATATGATGATTGCCCGTACCAGGCCCCTGCAATTTCAACAGGGGCCTTTTTTTAGGCAAAATTTCGCTACCGATCGCCGAGGCGCGATGCCTGGCCCGCCGGCGTTAGCCCGCTTTTCTGGCCAGAGATTGCTGGGTTTCGGGCCTGGTGGCGATAATCACCGCGCGCAGCGGCGCGGGATAGCCTTCGAGGGTTTTGCTGCTGTCGTTCGGGTCGAGGAAATCCGCCAGCGATTCGGTGGTCATCCATTCGGTGCGGCGCTGCTCTTCGGTACTGGTCATGCAGGCGTCAACGATGCGCACGTCGACAAAACCGCATTTTTCCAGCCACATTTTCAGCGCAGCGGCCGAAGGAATGAAGTAGACGTTGCGCATCTGCGCGTAGCGATCGCCCGGCACCAGCACGGTATTTTCATCACCTTCAACAACCAGCGTTTCCAGCACCAGCTCGCCGCCTTCAACCAGCTGATCTTTGAGCTGCCACAGATGGTCGAGCGGAGAGCGGCGATGATACAGCACGCCCATTGAAAATACGGTGTCAAAGGCATTTAGCGCCGGAAGCTGCTCAATACCTAGCGGCAGCAGATGGGCGCGCTGGTCGTTGCCCAGCAGCTTGCGCACCGCTTCGAACTGGCATAAAAACAGCTGCGTAGGATCGATACCCACCGCCAGATGAGCGCCGGCGCCGATCATGCGCCACATGTGATAGCCGCTGCCGCAGCCGACGTCGAGGATCGTCCGGCCGGTCAGATCGGAAAGATGCGGCAGAACGCGATCCCACTTCCAGTCCGAACGCCATTCGGTGTCGATATCCACGCCATAAAGCGACCACGGGCCTTTGCGCCACGGCATCAGGTTGCGCAGCAGGTTTTCAATCCGCAGCCGATGGCCTTCGCTCAGCGGGACTTCGCTTTCCGCGGTCACGCTGTGCAGCAGGTCCAGACGATAGGGGGAGAGCTCGGGAAGAAACTCAACGGCCCGCTCCCATTCGCGGAACTTACCGTGCAGGGCTTCGCGCTGCCAGGCGGCAACCTGAGCAGGGAGCGTCTCCAGCCAATGGGAGAGCGGACCTTTGGCGATACGCTGATAAAAATTGCTGAAATCGATCATGCCGTTTCCCCGGACTTCACCGCCACCAGTGAGCCAAAGTTAAAGCACTGGAACCACAGCTCGGCGTGTTCGAACCCGGCCTTGCGCAGCCGCGCTTTATGGGTTTCTACCGAATCGGTGAGCATGACATTTTCCAGCATGCTGCGCTTCTGGCTGATTTCCAGCTCGCTGTAGCCGTTGGCGCGTTTAAAATCGTGATGCATGTTAAACAGCAGTTCGCCGACGTTGGCGTCTTCAAAGCTGAATTTTTCCGACAGCACCAGCGCGCCGCCCGGATTAAGCCCTTGATAGACCTTATCCAAAATCGCCTGGCGTTCATCGGGCTCAAGGAACTGAATGGTGAAATTGAGCACCACCATCGAAGCATTTTCGATGGTGACATGGCGAATATCGCCTTCCACCACTTCAACCGGCGTCGGCGCTTTGTAGGCGTCGATATGGCGACGGCAGCGCTCAACCATCGCCGGGGAATTATCTACGGCCACAATCCGGCAGCCGGCGTGGGAAATATTACGCCGTACGGACAGCGTGGCTGCGCCGAGGGAGCAGCCGAGATCGTAGACCTGGGTATCAGGCTGCACAAAACGCTCGGCCAGCATGCCAATCATTGAAATAATGTTGGAGTAGCCGGGAACGGAGCGCTGGATCATATCCGGGAAGACTTCAGCAACCCGTTCATCAAAGGTCCAGTCGCCAAGGCTGGCGATCGGCGCGGAAAAAAGGGTATCGCGGTGAGACATAAGGTTAAACCCGAAAAAACGAAAACGGCGTATTGTGCGCTAATGTAAGGAGAAAACCAACTCCCAGGGCATATACCACAGGTTAGCGAGCACCATCAGCACCAGCGCGCACCAGGTCGCGCTCATGCCCGAGCGGCGCCAGCTGTAGAGCCGATGATGGAAACCGTAAGAGTGCATCAGCCGGCCGGCGATAAGCAAAATACCGCAAAGGTGCACCATCCAGTTCTGCGCGCCGTCCATCTCGACAAACAGCAGCAGGATAAGCCCGATGGGCAGGTACTCAACCGCATTACCGTGCACGCGGATAGCGACCTGTAGCTCGCTAAAGCCGCCGTCGCCGTATCCGACATGGTACTGCGTACGCAGGCGTACGACGTCAAAAGAAAACTTGATTAACAATAACGCACCCAGGACGGCATACAGCGCGCTAACCATACAAAAAACTCCCTTTCACTTTGTCAGATGGCTCCGATTATCATAGCAGGATATCAGAAAAGAGAGGTCTGCTGCGGAATTGACGGCGCCGCACCCACTTCTGGCAGCACGGTGCGTAAATCTTCCCACAGGGTGTCGACCAGCGCCGGCGCGTGGGCGATATCCGGCGTATGCAGGAACAGGTAGGGCGTGGTCGAGCGGCTCCACTTCGGCAGCGTCTGGAGCCAGACGCGAAACATCTCATGGTTCTGCGCCATATCGTCGCTGCCGATGAAGCGAACCAGCGGATGATGCGCGGTGACCACCGCGTGGACCGGAAGCTTCGGCTTTTTACGCTGCGCGTCGAGCGCGGCCGGGCTGCGGGCGGTAACGCTGTGCACCGGGCGGCTATCAAGGATCACGCGGTTAACGGCGCGCTGGTGCAGCCCGCGGTTGAGCTGCTGCTCGTCGTCACCTTTGGCAAAAAAGGACGGATGCCGTACCTCAACGCCGTAGGTGAAGCCGGCGGGCAGCGCGTCGAGAAACTGCCACAGGGCAGGGAGGTCGCGCGGGCCGAATGTCGCGGGCAGCTGCAGCCAGTACTGGCCGATACGCGTCTCCAGCGGCGCGAGGCGGGTAAAAAACTCGCGGCTTAGATCGCCGCAGTTACGCAGCGCCGCGTTGTGCGAAATGGTTGCCGGAAACTTAAAGCAGAAGCGAAAGTCGTCGTGGGTTTGCTCGAACCAGCGGGCCACTATCTCGGCTTTCGGCAACGCGTAGAGGGTCGTATTGCCCTCCACGCAGTTAAAGTGGCGAGCGTACTGTTCCAGACTGGTTATGCCAAGGCGCACCCATTTCGGATGCGACCATTGCGGGAGCCCAATGTAGATCATAGCGCGGCGAGAATGTCCTCAGTGCTGCGCACGCGGGCGATGCGCGGGAAAATATGCGTCATGCTGCCCTGGTGCTGCTCGGCGGAGGCCGCGCTGCAGGCGTCTTCGGCGATCAGCAGATTGAAGCCCAGCTCCCAGGCGTTGCGCGCGGTGGATTCAACGCCGATATTGGTTGAGATCCCGCACAGGATAATGGTGTCGATACCGCGGCGGCGCAACTGCAGTTCGAGATCGGTGCCGTAAAACGCGCCCCACTGACGTTTGGTGACTTCGATATCGCCATCCTGTTTGCCCAGCGCAAGCGGCCAGGTCCACCAGTTGTCCGGCAGCGCGTGCGCGCCCGTCTGCGCATCAACCGGCTGTTTCAGCGCTTCGCCGAAGTCGGCAGACCAGCCGACGCGAACCAAGATGACCGGCGAGCCCTGCTGACGGCATTTTTCCGCCAGACGAGCGGCGCGAGTGACCACCTCATCGGCGCGGTGTGGGCCTCCGGCGAACGGCAAAATGCCTTCCTGCAGGTCGATGACCACAAGCGCCGTTTTTTTCGCATTGAGTTCTGGCATAGTATCCCCGTATCTTCTGTAGTTTGGCCGTTACAATACCGTTGCCATTCCCGCTCCAGGGTAACAAATTTTGTTAATTTTTGTGAGCGTAGCCAATAAGCGCGCAGCAAAGCAACGTACAAACTGCGTCGGGCTTATCGCGCGGCAGAATTTCCAGTATAATAGCCGCCTTTTTTCATTCAGTTGTGACATTCAGCTAAAGCCGCAACTTCGTGGCCTGCAGAGCAGGCAACAATCCGCCAGTGGCTAAGTTAAGGGATATCTCATGCGTACAGAATATTGCGGGCAGCTGCGTCTGTCCCACGTGGGGCAGCAGGTGACTCTGTGTGGTTGGGTCAACCGCCGTCGTGATCTTGGTAGCCTTATCTTCATCGATATGCGCGACCGCGAAGGCATCGTACAGGTGTTTTTCGATCCGGAACGTGCGGATGCATTAAAGCTGGCCTCCGAACTGCGTAATGAGTTCTGTATCCAGGTGACGGGCACCGTGCGTGCGCGTGACGAAAAAAACGTCAACAGCGATATGGCCACCGGTGCCATCGAAGTGCTGGCTTCCGATCTGACCATCATCAACCGCTCAGAAGCGCTGCCGCTGGATTCCAACCACGTCAACACTGAAGAAGCGCGACTGAAATACCGCTATCTGGATCTGCGTCGTCCGGAAATGGCCCAGCGTCTGAAAACGCGGGCAAAAATCACCAGCCTGGTCCGTCGCTTTATGGACGAGCACGGCTTCCTCGATATCGAAACCCCGATGCTGACCAAAGCCACGCCGGAAGGCGCGCGCGACTATCTGGTTCCGAGCCGCGTTCATAAAGGCAAATTCTACGCGCTGCCGCAGTCTCCTCAGCTCTTCAAACAGCTGCTGATGATGTCCGGCTTCGATCGTTACTATCAGATCGTCAAATGCTTCCGTGATGAAGACCTGCGCGCCGACCGCCAGCCGGAATTCACCCAGATCGACGTGGAAACCTCCTTCATGACCGCGGCGCAGGTGCGCGAAGTGATGGAAGCGCTGGTGCACGAGCTGTGGCTGAACGTGAAGGGCGTGGATCTGGGCGAGTTCCCGATCATGACCTTTGCCGAGGCCGAGCGTCGCTACGGTTCCGATAAGCCGGACCTGCGCAACCCGCTGGAGCTGGTGGATATTGCTGACCTGGTGAAAGCGGTTGAATTTGCCGTCTTCTCCGGCCCGGCAAATGATGCCAAAGGTCGCGTTGCCGCCCTGCGCGTGCCTGGCGGCGCGGCGCTGACCCGTAAGCAAATCGATGAGTACGGCAAATTCGTGCAGATTTACGGCGCGAAAGGCCTGGCGTATATGAAAGTCAACGAGCGCGCAAAAGGCCTCGAAGGCATTAACAGCCCGGTGGCTAAATTCCTCAACGCGGAAATCGTTGAAGCTATTCTCGATCGCACCGCTGCGCAGGACGGCGATATGATTTTCTTCGGCGCCGATAATAAGAAAGTGGTTGCCGATGCTCTGGGCGCGCTGCGCCTGAAGCTGGGTAAAGACCTCAGCCTCACCGACGAAGCTAAATGGGCGCCGCTGTGGGTTATCGACTTCCCGATGTTTGAAGACGATGGCGAAGGCGGCCTGACCGCGATGCACCATCCGTTCACCTCCCCGCGCGATATGACCGCGGACGAGCTGAAAGCCGCTCCGGAAACGGCGATTGCTAACGCCTACGACATGGTCATTAACGGTTACGAAGTCGGCGGCGGCTCGGTGCGTATTCACAGCGGCGAAATGCAGCAGACCGTGTTCGGTATCCTCGGGATCAACGAGCGGGAGCAGCGTGAGAAATTTGGCTTCCTGCTGGATGCGTTGAAATACGGTACGCCGCCGCACGCGGGCCTGGCATTCGGTCTCGACCGTCTGACGATGCTGCTGACCGGCACCGATAACATACGTGACGTTATCGCTTTCCCGAAAACCACCGCCGCCGCCTGTCTGATGACCGAAGCACCGAGCTTCGCTAATCCGACTTCGCTGGGGGAATTAGGTATTCAGGTTGTGGCGAAAGAGACAAAAGAGTCTCTGGAGAATAAGTAAGATGTCATTCAAGCTCCCCGTTTCTGTTCTGGTGGTGATTTATGCCGAAGATACAAAGCGGGTGCTGATGTTGCAGCGGCGCGATGATGCCTCTTTCTGGCAGTCGGTAACCGGCAGCCTGGAAGAGGGGGAAACCGCGCTGCAAGCCGCCGCGCGCGAAGTAAAGGAAGAGGTCGTGATAGATGTTGCTGATGAGCATCTGGCCTTAATTGACTGTCAGCGTACGGTGGAGTTCGAGATTTTTTCTCATTTACGTCATCGCTATGCGCCGGGCGTTGAGCGCAATACGGAATTTTGGTTCCGCCTTGCGCTCCCTCATGAACGCCAGATTGTTTTTACCGAACATCTGGATTACCGCTGGGTTGATGCGACGGAAGCCGCCGCGTTGACCAAGTCGTGGAGTAACCGGCAGGCGATTGAAGAATTTGTAATTAACGCCAACTAATATTCCCCGCCTCCTGCTGGTCAGAAGGCTTCGGGAAAACGGCATTTTTGGAGAGTTTTTTATGGCAGGTCATAGTAAGTGGGCCAACACCAAACACCGCAAAGCGGCACAGGATGCCAAGCGCGGTAAGATCTTTACTAAAATTATTCGCGAACTGGTTACCGCCGCGCGTTTAGGCGGCGGCGATGCGGCTTCTAACCCGCGTCTGCGCGCAGCGATTGATAAAGCGCTGTCCAACAACATGACCCGCGATACCCTGAACCGCGCTATCGCTCGTGGCGTAGGCGGCGATGATGACGCGAACATGGAAACCATCATTTATGAAGGCTACGGCCCAGGCGGCACGGCGGTCATGGTTGAGTGCCTGAGCGACAACCGCAACCGTACCGTTGCCGAAGTGCGTCATGCCTTCAGCAAAACCGGCGGTAACCTCGGCACCGACGGCTCGGTGGCCTATCTGTTCAGCAAAAAAGGGGTGATCTCCTTCGAAGCTGGCGACGAAGACGTGATTATGGAAGCGGCTCTCGAAGCCGGTGCGGAAGACGTTGTGACCTACGACGACGGCGCGATTGACGTCTACACCGCGTGGGAAGAGATGGGCGCCGTACGCGACGCGCTGGAAGCGGCTGGCCTGAAAGCTGACGCGGCCGAAGTTTCGATGATCCCGTCGACAAAAGCCGATATGGATGCGGAAACCGCGCCGAAGCTGCTGCGCCTGATCGATATGCTGGAAGACTGCGACGACGTGCAGGAAGTTTATCATAACGGCGAGATCTCTGATGAGGTCGCCGCAACGCTGTGATGCCCGTAATCTTTCAGCCCACAGCGGCGTTGGCTCTCCTCGCTTACCCCGGTCACGTAGTGAATCTACGCTCCCGGGGATGCGCTGCGTGGCCGCCCGGCTGTGAACTGAAATATTTAGGGTCTCAGGGATTCGTTATTACCGGAGATGCGTGATGGCTATTATTCTCGGTATTGACCCGGGTTCGCGCATTACCGGCTATGGCGTTATCCGCCAGGTCGGGCGGCAGTTAAGCTATCTTGGCAGCGGATGCATTCGTACCAAGGTGGACGATCTGCCGTCGCGCCTGAAGCTGATCTACGCGGGCGTAACGGAAATCATCACCCAGTTCCAGCCGGACTATTTCGCCATTGAACAGGTGTTTATGGCGAAAAACGCCGACTCGGCGCTGAAGCTGGGGCAGGCGCGCGGGGTGGCTATCGTCGCGGCGACCAATCAGGATCTGCCGGTCTTTGAGTACGCCGCGAGGCAGGTCAAGCAAACCGTGGTCGGCATCGGCAGCGCGGAAAAAAGCCAGGTGCAGCATATGGTGCGCACTCTGCTGAAGCTGGCGGCTAACCCGCAGGCGGATGCGGCGGATGCGTTGGCCATTGCGATTACCCACTGCCACGTGAGTCAGAACGCGACGCAGATAGGCGATAGCCGGCTAAATCTGGCGCGCGGACGCTTGCGATAACCTCAAATCAGGCTGGATATTTATCCAGCCTTTTTTTATGATACCGGCAGATACTTTAGCCCTTAACGCAGGAGCAGCATGTGATAGGCAGACTCAGAGGCATCGTTCTCGAAAAACAACCCCCGCTGGTATTACTGGAAACGGGAGGCGTTGGCTATGAAGTGCATATGCCTATGACCTGCTTTTACGAACTGCCGGAAGTGGGCAAAGAGGCGGTCGTATTTACCCATTTTGTGGTTCGCGAAGACGCGCAGCTGCTGTTTGGTTTTAATAACAAACAGGAGCGTACGCTGTTCCGCGAGCTGGTTAAGACCAACGGCGTAGGGCCGAAGCTGGCGCTGGCGATCCTTTCCGGCATGTCGGCGCAGCAGTTTGTTAACGCCGTCGAGCGCGAAGAGGCCGCGGCGCTGGTTAAGCTTCCTGGAATTGGCAAGAAAACCGCCGATCGCCTGATCGTTGAAATGAAAGATCGTTTCAAAGGGCTGCACGGCGACCTGTTTACTCCGGCGGCGGATCTGGTGCTGACCTCGCCGGCCGGCCCGTCCGATGACGACGCCGAACAGGAAGCGGTTGCCGCCCTGGTGGCGCTGGGCTATAAACCTCAGGAGGCCAGCCGAATGGTGAGTAAAATCGCGCGTCCGGATGCCAACAGTGAAACGCTAATCCGCGAAGCGCTGCGCGCCGCGTTGTGAGGTAAGGGATGATTGAAGCAGACAGGCTGGTATCGGCAGACAGCACCGGGTTTGAAGAGACGGTCGATCGCGCAATCCGCCCTAAATTACTGGCAGAGTACGTGGGCCAGCCGCAGGTGCGGTCGCAAATGGAGATCTTTATCCAGGCGGCTAAGCTGCGCGGAGACGCGCTCGATCATCTGCTGATCTTTGGCCCTCCGGGGCTTGGGAAAACGACGCTGGCAAACATTGTCGCCAATGAGATGGGCGTCAACCTGCGTACCACCTCCGGGCCGGTGCTGGAGAAAGCGGGTGACCTGGCGGCAATGCTGACCAACCTTGAACCCCACGACGTGCTGTTTATCGATGAGATTCACCGCCTTTCGCCGGTGGTGGAAGAGGTGCTCTATCCGGCGATGGAGGACTATCAGCTGGATATCATGATTGGTGAAGGACCCGCGGCGCGCTCGATAAAAATCGACCTGCCGCCGTTCACCCTGATTGGCGCGACCACGCGAGCCGGTTCGTTAACCTCGCCGCTGCGCGACCGTTTCGGCATCGTCCAGCGGCTGGAGTTTTATCAGATTGCCGATCTGCAGCATATTGTGAGCCGCAGCGCCCGCTATATGGGGCTGGAGATGAGCGAAGAGGGCGCGCTGGAAGTGGCGCGTCGCGCGCGGGGCACCCCGCGTATAGCCAACCGCCTGCTGCGGCGGGTGCGCGACTTCGCGGAGGTGCGTCACGACGGCAGCATCTCCCTCGACATTGCCGCCCAGGCGCTGGATATGCTTAACGTTGATGCTGAAGGCTTTGACTATATGGACCGCAAGCTGCTGCTGGCGGTGATCGATAAATTCTTCGGTGGTCCGGTGGGGTTGGATAACCTGGCGGCGGCGATCGGCGAAGAGCGGGAAACCATTGAGGACGTGCTGGAGCCGTATCTGATTCAGCAGGGGTTCCTGCAGCGAACGCCGCGAGGGCGGATGGCAACGGTCCGCGCCTGGAACCACTTTGGCATCAAGCCGCCGGAAATGCCGTAGCCGTTCGCTCCAGCCGGTAGCCCTGCTAAGCAGCGCTACCGGAAGAAGAGTAATCAGGCGGCGGCTTTCTTCATCATGCTGAAGATAAACAGCACCGCAGCGCACAGCACCACCGACGGGCCGGCCGGCGTGTCGTACAGCGCCGAGAAGGTCAATCCTCCGGTGACAGCGATCGCCCCGATGCCAACGGCGATAGCCGCCATTTGTTCCGGCGTACGCGCAAAACGGCGCGCCGTGGCGGCAGGGATAATCAGCAGCGAGGTGATGATCAGCGCCCCGACAAACTTCATCGCCACGCCGATGGTCAGGGCAGTGACCAGCATCAGCAGCAGCTTCACCCGCTGCAGCTTCACGCCGTCAACGAACGCCAGATCCGGGCTGATCGTCATCGACAGCAGGTTGCGCCACTGCCAGAGCAAAATGGCCAGCACTATCGCCACCCCGATGGCAATCGAGATCAGGTCCGTCGGCGTCACCGCCAGCAGATCGCCAAACAGATAGGCCATCAGGTCGACGCGGACGTTCGACATCAGGCTGACCACCACCAGGCCCAGCGACAGCGCGCTGTGGGCCATAATCCCCAGTAGCGTATCGATGGCCAGGTGAGGGCGCTTCTCCAGCCATACCAGCCCGCCCGCCAGCAGCAGCGTGATCGCGATAACGGCATAGAAAGGATTGACGTTGAGCAGCAGGCCAAAAGCGACGCCGAGCAGCGAGGCGTGGGCGAGGGTATCGCCAAAATAGGACATCCGGCGCCAGACGACAAACGATCCCAGCGGGCCGGCGGCGCAGGCGAGCATCACCCCGGCCAGCCAGCCGGGTAACAGTAGTTCAATCATCAGCGGTCATTTCCCCGACGCAGTACAATCCGCCCCTGCAGGTCGTGGCGGTGATTATGATGGTGACGATAAATGCCCAGCTGTTCCGCGCCGCGCTGGCCGAACATCGAGATAAACTGCGGGTGCATTGAGACCACTTCCGGTGTGCCGGAGCAGCAGATATGCTGATTCAGGCACAGAACTTCATCCGTTTTCGCCATCACCAGGTGCAGGTCGTGGGAGACCATCAGCACAGAGCAGTTAAGCTCCTGTCGCAGCTGGTTTATCAGATCGTAAAGCGCCACCTGGCCGTTGACGTCGACGCCCTGCGTCGGCTCATCAAGCACCAGCAGCTGCGGCTGGTTTAACAGCGCGCGGGCGAGCAGCACGCGCTGCGTTTCGCCTCCGGAGAGTTTCTGCATCGGGGCATCGATAAGATGTCCGGCCTGGACACGCTTCAGCGCCGGCAGAATATCCTGCTTATGCGTATCCGGACGCAGGCGTAAAAAGCGGCTGACGGTGAGCGGCAGCGTGGCATCGAGGTGTAATTTTTGCGGGACATAGCCAATCCGCAGCTTTCCCTCTCGTTTGATAACGCCGTCAGTTGGTGCTACCAGCCCGAGAACGACCCGCACAAGCGTGGACTTACCGGCGCCGTTTGGGCCGAGTAGGGTCAAAATTTTGCCTGGCTTAAGCGTTAGCGAAATGTCAGACAGCACGCGTCGCTGGCCGAAGGCCACCGAGACGTTTTCCAAAGTTACAAGATTTGTCATGTCAAATTAAGGGTTGCACAAGCTAGTGAATGTTATAATATCACATCTTTCTCATTCATTACGATGATTAGACGCATTATGTTACATAAAAATACGCTTCTTTGCGCTGGACTTAGCGCCGTTTTTTTGTTCACCCATGCCTCCGCGGCGAATGCCGCCGTGGTTACCTCAATGAAACCTCTTGGCTTTATCGCTTCCGCTATCGCTGACGGGGTCACGGACACTCAGGTTCTGCTGCCCGATGGCGCATCCGAGCACGACTATTCGCTGCGTCCATCGGATGTAAAACGCTTACAGAACGCAGACTTAGTGGTGTGGATTGGCCCGGAGATGGAAGCCTTTATGGATAAGTCAACGCAAAGCATTGCGCCAAACAAAAAGGTGACAATCGCCCAGCTTGACGGCGTGAAACCGCTGCTCATGAAAGGCGCGGATGACGACGATGACCATCACGACCACGACCATGCTGCAGGCGGAAAAAGTGACGACGATCACCATCACGGCATATACAACATGCATCTGTGGTTATCCCCAGAGATAGCGCGGCTTTCGGCGGTTGCAATCCACGATAAATTATTGGAACTTATGCCGCAGAGTCGAGCCAAACTTGACGCTAACCTGAAGGAGTTTGAGGCAAAATTAGCCTCGACCGATAAACAGGTGAGTCACGAGCTGGCACCGCTGCAAGGGAAAGGGTATTTCGTTTTTCATGATGCCTACGGCTACTTTGAAAAACACTACGGTCTGACATCGCTTGGTCATTTCACCGTCAACCCTGAAATTCAGCCTGGTGCCCAGCGTTTACACGAAATCAGAACACAGCTGGTTGAGCAGAAAGCGACCTGCGTTTTTGCTGAGCCACAGTTCAGGCCTGCCGTCATAGAAGCTGTTGCCAGGGGCACCTCCGTGCGCATGGGGACCCTGGATCCGTTGGGTATTGGAATTAAGCTGGGTAAAGACAGTTACCCTCAGTTCCTCAACCAGCTGGCGAACCAGTATTCGAGCTGCCTGAAAGGAGATTAACGAGGAAGTGAATACGTGCAACAGATAGCCCGCGCTGTCACTCAGGCATTTAACAATTTGCCACGACCTCACCGCGTTATGCTGGGGTCGTTGAGCGTTCTAACCTTAGCGGTCGCCGTCTGGCGACCGTACATCTACCACCATGAATCAGCCCCTATCGTCAGAACGATTGAGCTGGAAAAAAGCGAAATCCGTTCCCTGCTGCCGGAAGCCTCTGAACCTATCGATCAGGCCGCGCAGGAGGAAGAAGCTATCCCTCAGGACGAGCTGGACGATAAGGCGGACGGCGATTCAGGCGGCCATGAGTACGTCGTATCAACCGGCGATACCCTCAGCAGCATCCTCAATCAGTACGGTATCGAAATGGGCGATATCTCCCTTTTATCGACCGCTGATAAAGAGCTGCGCAACCTCAAGATTGGTCAACAGCTGTCATGGACCCTGACGGCGGATGGCGATCTGCAAAGCCTGACCTGGGAAATGTCCCGTCGCGAAACCCGAACCTATAATCGCGTGGGCAACGGCTTCAAGATGAGCAGCGAGCTGCAGGAAGGGGACTGGGTCAACAATGTGCTGAAGGGCACCGTTGGCGGCAGCTTCGTCTCCAGCGCGCGTAACGCGGGCCTTACCAGCACCGAGGTCAGCGCGGTTATTAAGGCCATGCAGTGGCAGATGGACTTCCGCAAGCTGAAAAAAGGCGATGAATTCTCGGTGCTGATGTCACGAGAAATGCTTAACGGCAAGCGGGAACAGAGCCAGCTGCTGGGCGTGCGTTTACGTTCAGATGGCAAGGATTACTACGCGATCCGTGCCGAAGACGGCAAGTTCTACGATCGTAACGGTACCGGCCTGGCGAAGGGCTTTATGCGTTTCCCAACCGCGCGTCAGTTCCGCGTGTCGTCAAACTTTAACCCGCGCCGCCTCAATCCGGTGACCGGGCGCGTTGCGCCACACCGCGGCGTAGACTTCGCGATGCCGCAGGGTACGCCGGTTCTTTCCGTCGGCGACGGCGAGGTGGTGGTGGCCAAACGCAGCGGCGCGGCGGGGTACTATGTTGCAGTGCGTCATGGGCGTACCTACACCACCCGCTATATGCACCTGCGTAAGCTGCTGGTGAAACCTGGACAGAAGGTGAAACGCGGTGACCGTATTGCCCTGTCGGGAAATACCGGCCGTTCTACCGGGCCGCATCTGCACTATGAAGTGTGGATTAACCAGCAGGCGGTAAACCCGCTGACGGCGAAACTGCCGCGTACGGAAGGGCTGAGCGGTTCCGATCGCACGGATTATCTGGCGCAGGTGAAAGAAGTGATGCCGCAGCTGCGATTCGACTAACGCGCTGTTAATAAAAGCCGGTGCCAGCGCGCGCCGGCTTTTTCTTTTGTACCTTCCCCTACGTGTCGCTAAACTATAGCCTTGAGTATCTCCTTATCTTTATTCAGCACCATTTTTGCGGATCGGGCATGGAAACGAAAAAAAATAATATTGAGTTTATTCCAAAATTTGAGAAATCCTTTTTACTCCCGCGCTACTGGGGCGCGTGGCTGGGCGTTGTTGCCTTTGCGGGGATTGCGCTGACGCCCCCGTCGTTCCGCGATCCGATTCTCGGCAAGCTGGGGCGTTTTGTCGGCAGGCTGGCCAAAAGCTCGCGCCGCCGCGCACAGATAAACCTGCTGTACTGTTTCCCGGAAAAGAGCGAGCAGGAGCGCGAAGCGATTATTGATGAGATGTACGCCTCTGCGCCTCAGGCGATGGTCATGATGGCAGAGCTGGGCCTGCGCGATCCGCAGCGCATTCTTTCCCGCGTCGACTGGCAGGGGAAAGAGATCATCGACGAGATGCAGCGTAATAACGAAAAGGTGATCTTCCTGGTACCGCACGCCTGGGGCGTGGATATCCCGGCCATGCTGATGGCCTCCGGCGGACAAAAAATGGCTGCGATGTTCCATAATCAGGGTAATCCGGTATTTGATTACGTGTGGAATACCGTCCGTCGTCGGTTTGGCGGGCGCATGCACGCGCGGAATGATGGCATCAAGCCGTTTATCCAGTCGGTGCGTCAGGGCTACTGGGGCTACTACCTGCCCGATCAGGATCACGGCGCGGAGCATAGCGAGTTCGTCGATTTCTTCGCCACCTATAAAGCTACGCTGCCGGCGATTGGCCGCCTGATGAAGGTGTGTCGGGCGAGGGTGGTGCCGCTGTTCCCGGTCTATGATGGCAAAACCCACCGTCTGACGGTGCTGGTACGCCCGCCGATGGACGACCTGCTGGAGGCTGACGATAATACTATTGCCCGGCGGATGAACGAAGAGGTGGAGATTTTCGTCAAGCCGCATACCGAACAGTACACCTGGATCCTCAAGCTGCTGAAGACCCGCAAACCCGGTGAAATCGAACCCTATAAGCGCAAAGAGCTCTTTCCTAAGAGGAAATAGCGCCCGCGCACGCTCAGGGTACCGATCGTTTAGCCACTGCACGCCGAGGCGTCAGTGGCTAAATTGTTTGAGTAATGAGTCATGTTCCACAATCAGCCGATAGCGATACTCCGGCCTCCCCGTGGCGCCGTAGTGATTGCTGGTGCGTAAAATATTTATCTGCGCCAGCCACAGCAGATACTTGCGGCAGGAGACCCGGGAAATATCCAGCTGCGCCGCCAGCTCATTCGTTGAAAACTCAGCTTCAGGATGCGCGCCTATCCAGCGACATACCGTGCGCAGCGTTTGGGCGGTCAATCCTTTTGGCAAGCGGCGGCTCTCCGCGCGCTGCTGCGAAGCGTGGTTGAGCAGGCCGTCAATGTCAGACTGCTCGTAACAGGGCCTGGCGTGGCGCAGGCTACGCTTGTGGCTCCAGGCGATTAGCGCTTCTTCAAAGCGGGAGAACTGGAAGGGCTTGATTAAATAATCCACCACCCCGTAGCGCATCGCGCTCTGGACGGTAAGCGCATCGGCGGCGGAGGTGATCATGATGACGTCAATATCGTGCGCCGCCCGGCGCAGCGTTGGCAGCAGGTCCAGCCCGTTTTCCTTATGCATATAAACATCGAGCAGTATCAGGTCGATACCCTGCGGCCGTTCGCTGATGATCCGCTGCGCTTCGCCGAGCGTCGGAGCGATGCCGCAGCAGAAAAAGCCGGCAAGCCGGCTGAGAAACAGGCGGTTTAGCTCAGCGACCATCGGATCGTCATCGATAATAAGGACATTTATCACGCAGGCCTCCTTTTAAGGCCGGGAGGCCATTTGCCTCCCGGGCAGCACATGACCAACCGGACCCGTTTATCAGAACGATGAGCGTTTGTAGGCGGTGTAGCGCGCCTGCCAGTAGGTCTGTTCGATGCGCTCGATCAGTCGATCTTCACTTAGCTGCGGCGCAACGCCCTCCTGCTGAGCGACCTTGACGATCGCCAGGGCAATAGCGCGCGATATCGTTTCGATCTCCCCTACCGGAGGCAGCAACCCGCCGCTTTCCGCCGTAGCCAGCGGGGAGTGAGCGGCCAGGGTTCGGCTTGCGGCGGTGAGCATTTTTTCCGTTATCCGCTCAACCTTGCCGGCCAGCACGCCCAGTCCGAGGCCGGGGAATATATAGGCGTTATTGCATTGGGCGATATCGTAGGTTTTGCCTGCGTAAACCACCGGCGCAAAGGGGCTGCCGGTGGCGACCAGCGCCGCCCCTTGGGTCCAGGCGATCAGGTCCGCAGGCTGGGCCTCGGCGCGAGAGGTTGGGTTCGAGAGCGGCATGATAATCGGGCGGGCGCAGTGCCGGTGCATCTCTTTGACAATCTCTTCGCTGAACAGACCGGGCTGCCCTGAGACGCCGATCATTACCGTCGGATGCGCGTGGCGGACAACGTCGAGCAGCGAGATGGGGCCGCTGCCGACCTCCCAGTGCGCAATGCTGTGCCGGGAGGTGATCAGCTTTTGCTGGAAATCGAGCAGGTCAGGGATGGCGTCCGTCAGCAGGCCGCAGCGGTCGACCATAAACACCCGGCCGCGGGCCTCGTGCTCAGACAGTCCGTCATCGACCATCAGCGCCACGATCTTTTCCGCAATACCGCAGCCTGCGGAGCCGCTGCCTAAGAAGACCACGCGCTGATCGCATAAGCGGCTGCCGGCCGCCTGAGCGGCGGCGATTATGGTACCCGTCGTAACGGCGGCGGTGCCCTGGATATCATCGTTGAAGCAGCAGAGCCGATCGCGATAGCGCTGCAGGAGACGGGTGGCGTTCTTTTGGGCAAAATCTTCGAATTGCAGCAGAACGTCAGGCCAGCGGCGCTTCACCGCCTCAATAAACATATCCATAAACTCAAGGTAGCTATCGTCGTCGATCCGCGGATGACGCCAGCCCATATAGAGCGGATTATCGAGCAGCTGCGCATTGTTGGTGCCAACGTCGAGCATGATCGGCAGGGTAGAGGCCGGATGAATCCCGCCGCAGGCGGTGTAGAGCGAGAGTTTGCCAATCGGGATCCCCATTCCGCCAACGCCCTGGTCGCCGAGGCCGAGAATGCGCTCGCCGTCGGTGACCACGATGACCCGGATGTCGTTGCGCGAGAAGCTGTGCAGCATTTCATCAATTTGGTGGCGGTCCGGCCAGGAGATAAATAAGCCCCTGGCGCGACGATAAATTTCCGAAAAGTGTTCGCAGGCCTCGCCGACCGTCGGCGTATAGACGATAGGCAGGGTTTCGGTCATATGCGTGCGCAGGACGTTGTAAAATAACGTCTCGTTCGTATCCTGAATATTGCGCAGATAGACGTGGCGAGAGATATCGCGTTTAAACTGGCAAAACTGTTCCCAGGCTCTTGCCGTTTGCTCCTCAATCGTCTCCACCTTCTGCGGCAGAAAACCGTGCAGGCCAAAGGCGTCGCGTTCGCCGTCGGTGAATGCCAGCCCTTTATTAAGTAACGGGTTTTCCAGTAATACGGAGCCGTTATAGGGAGTGTAAATAGTGTCCTGGTTTAACATGGGTTACTCCTGAATATATATTTTGCAAAACGGTGGTCAATATTGATAGCCAATTAATAGGGTGGTGCCGCCGGGCATAATTTATGAAATCAAATAGATCATTATGCCTTCCGTCACCACGCCGATAGCGGTGCCAATTAAAATAGATGAGGATGCCGATTCAATATATGTATCGCTGCGCAGGGCAAACATTCCTGCGGCAATAGCGGATGGTGTCGCGCCGATAATAATAACCTGCTGCATTAAGCTATGGCTCAAGCCCAGCGCCAGTCCGGCGGCGGCCATCATTCCCGGTTGGATTAGATTTTTAATTCCAATGTTGGTGCATACCTGGCGATTAAATGCCGGACGCTCGCCATAAAATAGCAGTCCGAGGGCAAACAGGGAGAGACCGCCGGCAATTTTACCGACCATTTCTATCGGAGCGCTCAGGAGGTGCGGCAGCTTTATTCCGGCAAGACTTAACAGGACGCCTAATATCGGGATCCAGACAATCGGGTTTCTGACCGCCTTCATCAGATTTTGCCATATCAGCATCGCGGGGTTGAGCCCGGCTCCCTGAGTGTCGGCGTTTTTATCGCCGAGACGAATGAGGATAATCGTCAGTGGAATCATAAATACGCTGGTGATGAGATTGCCGATCAGGACGCCAAGAAATCCTTCCGGCCCGATAAGGACCGCCAGCACCGGCGCGCCAAAATAGGCCATGTCGGGAAACGAGCAGACCAGAGACTGGATCGCGCTGGTCTTGATATCGTGGCGAAAAACGTAGCGTGAAAGAAGCAGGGTCAGAAAATAAGAGCCCATCAGGCCAATAACCAGCACGGCCATAAAAGTGAAGTTTTTAATTTTATCCGGGTTGGTGTTTAGGGCACCAATAAAGAGATGAAAAGGTAACGCGAAGCGAATAACCACGGTAGCTAAAACCGTAGCATCTTCACGACGGGTATAGCCGAGCTTGCCGCTGATCCAGCCGAGCAGCATGATAAACACCAGCGGGAACAGTGATTGTAATAATAATGAAGGCATAGGATGTCCTGATAAAGTATGGTCTGCGACTACTGTTTTTTTAATCTAACAATCCCTCGTGCGGTGCAGGGTGATAGAAATCACAGTCTGTTTTCTTTAAATACTTTTACAGCGAGGACTTTACTTACAAATATAGCCGGGAGGTAACCCGATGTTTTCATTGAGGGTGGTTAAAAATAGTCGCATCGATAAATTTAATTACAAAATGCCGACTTAAATTACTTAAAGTTGAGATTCAAGGTCAATCACAAAAGCATCATTAGAAATGGCGCATGGCTTTTTTATGTTCGATGGCTGTGCTACTTTTTTTCAGGTTCAATGTGCTCGATGTACTATTTTATTCTCGATTTTATTCTGGTTGAATAACATTGTTGTTATTTATGCCCCTACATAGCTATTTATAAAAAGTCAGGTGAAAGATGGAAAATAATTCACTAAATCATCCTATTGAAAATTCACTGCCCAACCGGCCCGCGCTCAGAATGCTGGGGAATGCGGAAGTGGGGTCCGTCCCCCTGGTGCTGTTTGTCGGTATCGCGATCGTAGTGGCTATTGCCGCCTACGCCAGCGTACTGCCAAAAAATATGATCGGCGGCCTGGCGGTGATTATGACCCTGGGCTTTGCGTTTGCCAAAATTGGCCGCATGGTCCCGGTACTGAAAGATATCGGTGGCCCGGCGATACTGTGCCTGATGGTGCCTTCGGCGCTGGTATACTTTGAAATGTTTGCCCCGCATACGCTGGCGACGGTGCATTTGCTGATGAAAGAAGCCAATCTGCTTTATTTCGTTATTGCCTGTCTGGTGGTGGGCAGCATCCTGGGGATGAATCGGGTTATCCTGATTCAGGGGATGGTCAGAATGTTTGTCCCGCTGGTTGTCGGGACCTTTGCCGCCATCCTCACCGGCCTGCTGGTGGGCACGCTGTTTGGCTACAGCCTGTACCATACCTTCTTCTTTATTATCGTCCCGATCATCGGGGGAGGGATCGGCGAGGGCATTCTACCGCTTTCGCTGGCCTATTCAGCGATCCTTGGGCAAACCCCCGACGTCTACGTTGCGCAGCTGGCCCCGGCGGCGGTCGTCGGCAATATCTTTGCGATTATCTGCGCCGGGGTGCTGGCGAGAATTGGCGTTCGTCGCCCCTCGCTTTCCGGAGACGGGATGCTGATCCGCAGCCATGAAGATAACAGCGTCTTCACGCAAACTCAGGGCCCGCAGCAGACGGACTTTCAGCTGATGGGCGGTGGGCTGCTGATGATTTGCGCCTTTTTCATCGTCGGCGGGCTGTTGGAGAAAGTGGTGCATATTCCCGGTCCGGTACTGATGATCCTCGCCGCCGTCATTTGTAAATACACCAAAGCGATCCCGGCGGCGATGGAGGTCGGTGCCTACAGCTGCTACAAATTTGTCTCCGCGGCGCTGGTATGGCCGCTGATGATCGGGCTTGGGATGCTGTACGTGCCGCTGGAAAGCGTGGTGGCGGTATTCTCCGTCGGCTATGTCGTGGTGTGCGGGTCGATTGTTATCGCTATGGCCCTGAGCGGGTTCTTTATTGCTTCACGACTCAATATGTACCCTGTGGAAGCGGCGATCGTCACCAGCTGCCATAGCGGCCTCGGCGGTACCGGAGACGTTGCGATTCTGTCCGCCTCCAACCGCATGTCGCTGATGCCGTTTGCGCAGATTGCGACCCGTATCGGCGGGGCGTCGACGGTGATTGCCGCCACGCTGCTGATGAACTGGGTGGTGTGATGTTCTTGCCGGCGAGCGCCAGCCGCAGAGCCGGGATAAAAAAATACCTGCCGATTTTACGTCGGCAGGTAGGTGGTACGCGGGGTCCGTTGCGCGATGGCTTATTCGACGGTCAGGATACGCGTGGTGTTGGTGCTACCGATGGTGCTCATGACGTCGCCCTGGGTGACGATAACGAGGTCGCCGGAGACCAGATAGCCTTTATCACGCAGCAGGTTTACCGCATCGTGAGCGGCGGCAACGCCATCGTTGGTGCTGTCAAAATAAACCGGCGTCACGCCGCGGTACAGCGCAGTCAGGTTGAGGGTGCGCTCATGGCGAGAGAGGGCAAAAATCGGCAGGCCAGAGCTGATGCGCGAGGTCATCAGCGCGGTGCGGCCGGATTCGGTCATGGTGATGATAGCGGTTACACCTTTCAGGTGGTTCGCGGCATACATCGCTGACATGGCAATCGCTTCTTCCACGTTGTCGAACTGGATGTCCAGACGGTGTTTGGAAACGTTGAGGCTCGGGATTTTTTCCGCGCCGAGGCAGACGCGAGCCATGGCGGCAACGGTTTCAGACGGATACTGACCGGCTGCGGTTTCAGCCGAAAGCATCACCGCATCGGTGCCGTCCAGCACGGCGTTAGCCACGTCCATCACTTCCGCACGAGTCGGCATCGGGTTGGTGATCATCGACTCCATCATCTGGGTGGCGGTGATGACCGAACGGTTCAGCTGACGGGCGCGGCGGATCAGGGCCTTCTGAATACCGACCAGCTCCGGATCGCCGATCTCGACGCCCAGATCGCCACGGGCAACCATCACGACGTCGGAGGCGAGAATAACGTCGTCCATCGCGTCCTGATCGCAAACGGCTTCCGCGCGTTCCACTTTCGCTACGATCTTCGCGTCGCAGCCCGCTTCACGCGCCAGGCGGCGAGCGTAGTTCAGATCTTCCCCGCAGCGCGGGAAGGAGACGGCCAGATAATCGACGCCAATTTTTGCCGCAGTAAGGATATCGGCTTTGTCTTTTTCGGTCAGCGCTTCGGCGGAGAGGCCGCCGCCAAGCTTGTTGATGCCTTTATTGTTGGACAGCGGTCCGCCGACGGTGACTTCGGTGAACACCTTCATGCCCTGAACTTCCAGCACTTTCAGCTGAACGCGGCCATCATCAAGCAGCAGGATATCGCCAGGCACCACGTCCGCAGGCAGACCCTTATAGTCAATACCGACTTTTTCTTTATCGCCTTCGCCTTTGCTCAGCTCTGCGTCCAGCAGGAATTTATCGCCGATATTGAGGAAAATTTTGCCTTCTTTGAAGGTCGAAACGCGAATTTTAGGCCCCTGCAAATCGCCGAGGATGGCCACGTGGCGGCCCAGTTTGGCCGCGATCACGCGAACTTTATCCGCGCGAATTTGATGATCTTCCGGGGTACCGTGAGAGAAGTTCATACGTACGACGTTAGCGCCAGCAGCGATAACCTTTTCAAGGTTGTTATCGCGGTCGGTTGCCGGGCCTAAGGTGGTAACGATTTTGGTTCTGCGAAGCCTTCTGGACATGTAATACTCCGTTGACTAAAACAACTTTGGTGTTGCGTGAACATGGAATCGGTCGTTCCGGCCGGTAAAGTTGCTATGCTGAAACGTAACCGAAGTGTAATGGGTTAACTACTTATTATCAGGTTTTATGGGTTGTCGCTGTGTACGGGAAGTTCTTTATCAAAACGCGATTCTTTCAACGCTTCCTTGACCCTCTTCAAGTTATCTCTGAATTTTGCGCCGCGGCGCAGGGTAAAGCCGGTAGCCAGCACGTCGATGAGGGTCAGCTGGGCGAGGCGCGAGACCATCGGCATATAAATATCGGTATCTTCGGGAACATCAAGCGTAATGGACAGCGTCGCCTCGCGAGCCAGCGGCGTACCCGCAGAGGTAATCGCGATAACCATGGCATCGTTTTCACGGGCCAGCTGCGCCAGCTCCACCTGACTTTTCGTTCTGCCGGTGTGAGAGATTATCACCACCACGTCATCATCATTGCAGTTCATACAGCTCATGCGTTGCAGGACAATGTCATCGGAGTAGATAACCGGCACGTTGAAGCGAAAAAATTTATTCATCGCGTCATGGGCAACGGCGGCCGAGGAGCCGAGGCCGAAGAAGGCGATTTTTTTCGCCTGGGTTAAAAGATCGACGGCCCGATTAACCGCGGACATATCGAGAGAATGGTGGACCTGATCTAAACTGGCCATCGCGGACTCGAAAATTTTTCCGGTATAAGACTCTACGCTGTCGTCTTCATCGACATTGCGGTTAACATAGAGGGTGCCGTGCGCCAGACTTTGCGCCAGATGCAGTTTAAAATCAGGGAAGCCGCGGGTTTCAAGACTCCGGCAAAAGCGATTGACGGTGGGTTCGCTGACGCCGGCTTCCAGGGCGAGCGCGGCAATGCTTGAGTGGATGGCCTGCGCGGGTTCCGCAAGAATGACCTCGGCCACTTTGCGTTCGGATTTGCTAAGGTGTTCCAGCCGGGACTGAATTTTTTCCAGCATATTCATGGTAACAAGGCGCTCATCAATGGAAGCGATTTCATTAATGGGTGAAATCATCAGGCGTTTTAGCAAGAATATACCCCTCCGCAATCATTAGCGGGGAAGAATGACCTAAAAAAATGTTGTTTTTTTTCATTACATGATCAGAGTCGTATTTTACTAACTGATAATCGGTCGGAACAACGAACAATATTAGCCGTCTGCCCAAATTGTCGCCTGAAGTTTTCTCCTTGTGCGGTTTAGCGCCTGGAAAGGGGGGCCGAGGCTTTCGGGAAAATCGTAAACACAGTACAGTGCAGTGTAAGAAAATTACAAATTATAGCCTGGCATAAGCACCAGACTATCAACTGAGGAGAATGACATGGCGGTAACGCAAACGGCCCAGGCATGCGATCTGGTCATTTTCGGCGCGAAGGGTGACCTGGCGCGTCGTAAATTGTTGCCTTCCCTGTATCAGCTTGAGAAGGCTGGCCAGATCAACCCGGATACCCGCATTATCGGGGTCGGACGTGCTGACTGGGATAAAGATGCTTACACCAAGGTAGTTCGTGAAGCGCTTGAAACCTTCATGAAGGAAAAGATTGATGAAGGGCTGTGGGATACCCTGAGCGGGCGCCTGGAGTTCTGTAACCTTGATGTTAACGACACCAAAGCTTTTACCCGTCTGGGCAAAATGCTCGACCAGAAAAACCGCGTCACCATCAACTATTTTGCCATGCCGCCTAGCACCTTCGGCGCCATCTGCAAAGGCCTTGGCGAAGCGAAGCTGAATGCGAAGCCGGCGCGCGTGGTGATGGAAAAACCGCTGGGAACCTCTCTTGACACCTCGCGCGAGATTAACGACCAGGTCGGCGAGTTCTTTGAAGAGTGCCAGGTTTATCGTATTGACCACTACCTTGGTAAAGAAACGGTTCTCAACCTGCTGGCGCTGCGCTTTGCCAACTCCCTGTTCGTCAACAACTGGGACTGCCGCACCATCGACCATGTGGAGATCACCGTAGCGGAAGAGGTGGGTATTGAGGGGCGCTGGGGCTACTTCGATCAGGCCGGACAGATGCGCGACATGATCCAGAACCATCTGCTGCAGATTCTGTGCATGATCGCCATGTCTCCACCGTCGGATCTCAGCGCCGATAGCATCCGCGATGAGAAAGTTAAGGTCCTGAAGTCGCTGCGTCGTATCGATCGCGCCAACGTGCGTGAAAAAACGGTACGCGGCCAGTACACCGCAGGCTTTGCGCAAGGCAAAAAAGTGCCGGGCTACCTTGAAGAAGAGGGGGCTAACAAATCCAGCAATACCGAAACCTTCGTGGCGATCCGCGTGGATATCGACAACTGGCGCTGGGCCGGCGTGCCGTTCTACCTGCGTACCGGTAAACGTCTGCCGACCAAATGCTCTGAAGTCGTGGTGTACTTCAAGACGCCGGAGCTGAACCTGTTCAAAGAGAACTGGCAGGAGCTGCCGCAGAACAAGCTGACTATCCGCCTGCAGCCGGATGAAGGCGTCGATATCCAGGTGCTTAACAAAGTGCCGGGTCTTGACCATAAGCACAACCTGCAGATCACCAAGCTGGATCTGAGCTACTCGGAAACCTTCAATCAAACGCACCTCGCCGACGCCTACGAGCGCCTGCTGCTGGAAACCATGCGCGGGATCCAGGCGCTGTTCGTGCGCCGCGATGAGGTGGAAGAGGCGTGGAAGTGGGTTGACTCCATTACCGAAGCCTGGGCCGCCGACCGTGATGCGCCGAAGCCTTATCAGGCGGGTACCTGGGGACCGGTTGCCTCCGTGGCGATGATCACCCGCGACGGTCGTTCATGGAACGAATTCGAGTAAGCGTTCGTTATCCGGAGGAGTTATTTTACCGGTAACATGATCTGGCGCAGAAAGCCGCATAATTTTTAATCTTTTAAGCTCCGGGAGGATTCACCCCCGGAGCTTTTTTTATTACACTGCGGGCAGACATTTTGCCTCTGAGCTGCAGTGTTGGTGCCTTTTAACTCTTTTGACATCGTAAAAATGCCGCGGCCGGACAGATAAATTTTTAGGAGCCTTTATGAATTCGACAATGTTACGGGTAACAAATCGCATTATCGAACGGTCGCGCGACGCCCGTACTGCCTACCTCGCACGGATTAATCAAGCCAAAACGGATACCGTCCATCGCGCCCAGCTGGCGTGCGGTAACCTGGCCCACGGTTTTGCTGCCTGTCAGTCGGATGATAAAGCCTCGCTGAAAAGCATGCTGCGTAACAACATTGCCATCATCACCTCCTATAACGACATGCTGTCCGCGCATCAGCCCTACGAGTCCTATCCGGATATCATCCGCAGGGCGCTGCATTCGGTGAATGCGGTTGGTCAGGTTGCCGGCGGCGTGCCGGCGATGTGCGATGGGGTAACCCAGGGGCAGGACGGAATGGAGCTGTCCCTGCTGAGCCGCGAAGTGATTGCCATGTCTACTGCTATCGGCCTGTCGCACAATATGTTCGACGGCGCGCTGTATCTTGGCGTCTGCGACAAAATTGTCCCCGGCCTGACGATGGCCGCGCTCTCCTTTGGCCATCTGCCGTCCGTCTTCATTCCGTCTGGCCCGATGGCCAGCGGCCTGGCGAATAAAGAGAAAGTGCGTATTCGCCAGCTGTACGCCGAAGGTAAGGTCGACCGAATGGCGCTGCTGGAGTCGGAAGCCGCCTCTTACCACGCGCCGGGCACCTGTACGTTCTACGGTACGGCTAACACCAATCAGATGGTGGTGGAGTTTATGGGCATGCAGCTCCCGGGCTCCTCGTTCGTGCATCCGGATGCCGAGCTGCGCGCAGCGCTGACCGTCGCCGCCGCGCGCCAGGTTACCCGTATGACCGGCAACGGCAACGAGTGGATGCCGCTGGGCAAAATGTTTGATGAGAAAGTGGTGGTTAACGGCATCGTGGCGCTGCTGGCGACCGGCGGCTCAACTAACCATACGATGCACCTGGTGGCAATGGCGCGCGCCGCGGGCATCATCATTAACTGGGATGATTTTTCCGATCTCTCGGACGTGGTGCCGCTGCTGGCGCGCCTCTATCCGAACGGTCCGGCGGATATCAACCACTTCCAGGCGGCAGGCGGCGTGCCGGTGCTGATCCGCGAACTGCTGAAAGGCGGGCTGCTGCACGAAGATGTTAATACCGTGGCCGGCTTTGGGCTTTCGCATTACACCATGGAGCCGTGGTTGAACAACGGCGAGCTGGACTGGCGTGAAGGGGCAAGCGCGCCGCTCGACGACCAGGTCATCGCGACGTTCGACAAGCCGTTCTCTCGTCACGGCGGCACCAAAGTACTGAGCGGCAACCTTGGCCGTGCGGTCATGAAAACCTCGGCGGTGCCGGTGGAAAATCAGGTTATCGAAGCGCCGGCGGTTATTTTTGAAAGCCAGCACGACGTACTGCCCGCTTTCGAAGCCGGGATGCTGGACAAAGATTGCGTCGTCGTGGTTCGTCATCAGGGACCAAAAGCGAACGGCATGCCAGAATTACATAAACTTATGCCGCCACTTGGTGTATTATTGGACCGCCGTTTCAAAATAGCGCTAGTCACCGATGGTCGACTCTCTGGCGCATCGGGCAAAGTCCCGTCAGCCATCCACGTCACGCCTGAAGCCTACGACGGCGGGCTGCTGGCGAAAGTCCGTGATGGCGATATCATCCGCGTCAACGGCCAGACCGGCGAGCTGACGCTGCTGGTGGACGATGCTGAACTGGCCGCGCGGCAGCCGCATATTCCTGACCTGAGCGGTTCGCGAGTCGGGACCGGTCGTGAAATGTTCTCTGCGCTGCGTGAGAAACTCTCCGGAGCCGAACAGGGCGCAACCTGCATCACTTTTTAAGACCATACAATTTGTAGATCTGGCGAGAGAGAAACTCTGATGAAAAACTGGAAAACAACTGCAGAAGCAATCCTCACCTCCGGCCCGGTTGTCCCGGTGATCGTGGTGAAAAAGCTGGAGCACGCCGTGCCGATGGCAAAAGCGCTGGTTGCAGGCGGCGTACGCGTACTGGAAGTGACCCTGCGTACCGAATGCGCGCTGGATGCCATCCGCGCAATCGCCAAAGAAGTCCCGGAGGCGATTGTCGGCGCCGGCACCGTGACTAACGCGGCGCAGCTGAAAGAAGTGACCGAGGCGGGAGCGCAGTTCGCTATCAGCCCGGGCCTGACCGATTCTCTGCTCAAGGCGGCGACTGAAGAAGGGACTATTCCACTGATCCCGGGTATCAGCACCGTATCCGAGCTGATGCTGGGCATGCAGTACGGCCTGAAAGAGTTTAAATTCTTCCCGGCTGAAGCGAACGGCGGCGTGAAGGCGCTGCAGGCAATTGGCGGTCCGTTCGCCCATATTCGTTTCTGCCCGACCGGCGGGATCTCTCCGGCTAACTACCGAGACTACCTGGCGCTGAACAGCGTTCTGTGTATCGGCGGTTCATGGCTGGTACCGGCGGATGCGCTGGAAGCAGGCGATTACGACCGTATCACCACTCTGGCTCGTGAAGCGGTAGAAGGCGCGAAGTAATTTCCGCGCCTCAGTTCTGACCCGGTAAGCGGCAACGCTACCGGGTTTTTTTATCCCTCAACCACCACCGCTGACGCCGCGGCTTTGGCGCGCGCAACCGCCTCATCGACGCTCTCCGCTACCGCCAGCGTAACGCCCAGACGACGGGAACCGTCAATTTCCGGCTTACCGAACAGACGCACCTGCAGGCCCGCGCCGACGGCGGCCTGAAGGTTGCCGAAGGTTACATTGTGGCTGGTGAGCTGCGGCAGAATCACCGCGGAAGCCGCCGGGCCATACTGGCGAATCGCACCAACCGGCAGACCGAGGAAGGCGCGGACGTGCAGGGCGAACTCCGACAGATCCTGCGAAATGAGCGTAACCATTCCGGTATCGTGCGGACGCGGCGAGACTTCGCTAAAAATCACTTCATCGCCGCACACGAACAGCTCGACGCCGAACAGGCCGTAACCGCCGAGCGCCAGCACCACGTTGCGGGCAATTTCCTGCGCGCGGGCCAGCGCCAGCTCGCTCATCTGCTGAGGTTGCCAGGATTCGCGATAGTCGCCATCTTCCTGACGGTGGCCGACCGGGGCGCAGAAGTGCACGCCGTCGACCGCGCTGACGGTGAGCAGGGTGATTTCAAAATCGAAGTTCACCACGCCTTCGACAATAACGCGGCCGGCGCCGGCGCGGCCGCCCTGCTGGGCATAAAGCCACGCGTCGGCCAGCTGTTCGCGGCGGTGGATAAAGCTTTGTCCTTTACCGGAAGAGCTCATCACCGGCTTGACGATACACGGCAGGCCAATCTCGTTCACTGCGTCGTTAAAGGCGGCTTCACTGTCGGCAAAACGATAGGCCGAGGTTGGAAGCTGCAGCTCTTCAGCGGCCAGGCGGCGAATGCCTTCACGGTTCATCGTCAGCTTTGCGGCGCGCGCGGTGGGAACGACTTTTTGTCCGCACAGCTCCAGCTCGACCAGAGTATCGGTGGCGATGGCTTCAATTTCCGGCACGATAAAGTCGGGTTTTTCTTGCTCAATTATGGCGCGCAGGGCATCTCCGTGCAGCATGTTGACGACATGTGAACGGTGCGCGACCTGCATGGCCGGCGCGTCAGGGTAGCGATCGACGGCGATGGTCTCAATGCCCAGACGTTGACACTCGATGGCGACTTCCTTACCCAGCTCGCCGGAACCTAACAGCATAACTCGCGTTGCCGCAGGGCGCAGCGCTGTGCCTAATACAGTCATGACTCTCTTCCGCAGTAAAAAAACATGCGCCGTAGTATAAACGAAAACGTTTGCGTCTGTCTTTATGCGCGTGAGTTGAGTCCTGGCCCTAAATTTGCTATACTGTATATAAATACAGTATAAAAAAGGGCTGCACAATGGCGGTTGAAATCAAATATGTGGTGATTCGCGAAGGTGAGGAAAAGATGTCTTTTACCAGCAAAAAAGAGGCCGATGCTTACGACAAAATGCTCGATCTTGCCGAAGTCCTTAACGACTGGCTGGTAGACTGCCCGCTGACGCTTGATGAAGCCCAGCGTGATGAGATGGCGATGTGGCTGGCGGAGCGCAAAGACACCTTACATCACATTATGAAGTCCGGAAAACTCCCGGAAGCGGAAGAGCACGCCGCCGGGCAGGATGAAAACGAACAACAGTCCGCAGACGCTGGCGATGACGCCATCAGCGCCAGCGTGGATGACAGCGTGGATGACGGCGCGGCGGAAAAAGCGGCGCCAAAATCGCGCAAGGCGAAAGCGGCCTGAGCCACCCGGAATTTGCGCATCTTTAGCCACTGATAACATTTCCTGACATCGCGTCGTTTAGGCTGATGACATCGCCTATTGTGCAACGAGGAAATCATGGCTAACTGGCTTAATCAACTTCAGTCTCTGCTGGGTCAGCAGGGTCAATCTTCTTCATCTGACGATCGTTCGGGCGGTAAAAATCTGCTGCTGCCCGGCGCGCTTGGCGGCCTGGCGGGACTGCTGGTCGCCAGCAAATCGTCGCGTAAGCTGCTGGCGAAATACGGCACCAGCGCGCTGCTGGTTGGCGGCGGCGCGGTGGCAGGAAGCGTTCTGTGGAACAAGTATCAGCAGAAAATGCGCGCCGGTTCGCCGCAGCCGGCCGGCCAGGTTCCGTCGTCACCTGAACCTGATGCCCGCAGCGAGCGGCTGATTCAGGCGCTGGTTTTTGCCGCCAAAAGCGACGGGCATATTGATGAAAACGAACGCGCGAGCATCGAAGAGCAGCTGCGCGCGGCTAATATCGACGTGCAGGGGCGGGTGCTTATCGATCGCGCATTGACTCAGCCCCTGGACCCGCAGCGCCTGGCGCAGGGTATCAGCAGCGAGCAGGAAGCGCTGGAAGTCTACTATCTGAGCTGTGCGGTGATTGATATTGACCATTTTATGGAGCGCAGCTACCTCAACGCCCTGGGCGAAGCGCTGAAAATCCCTGCGGACGTGCGGTCCGAGATCGAACAGGATATTCAGGCGCAAAAGCAGGCTCTTCCCTCTTAAATCATCACGTTCCGCTTGCATCGCTGGCAGCTTTTGCCACCCTTATATACGGGTCATCTCTCAGCCTGACGTCGCGCAGGCCGGGGATGATCCTCTCTCCGGCGTTTTCTCACCAGCGGTAGCCGAGCGTCGGTCCGCTGTTGGCCGTTTACCAACCTTCGGGGCAGAGCGATTTATGCCGGGAAGATTTCTTGTCTTGCCGTCCGGACGCGCGTCGATTAACGTTGTGCGCATAAAATTAAGCCGAAGAAGAACAAAGAGATGCTACCAAAAGCGAAACGGGTTCCCCGCGCGATGACCTTACATGGCGATACGCGTATTGATAACTACTTCTGGCTGCGTGACGATGAGCGTTCGCAGCCGGCGGTGCTGGATTATCTGCGCGAGGAGAATGCCTACGGCAAAGCGGTGATGGACACCCAGCGTAGCCTGCAGGAGCGGGTGCTGAAAGAGATTATCGACCGCATCCCCCAGCGCGAAGTCTCCGCGCCTTACAGTAAAAATGGCTATCGCTATCGTCAGGTCTATGAGCCGGGCTGCGAATATGCGATTTACCAACGCCAGTCGGTGCTCAAAGAGGAGTGGGACCCGTGGGAGCTTCTGCTCGATAGCAACCAGCGCGCGGCGCAAAGCGAGTTTTACACCCTCGGCGGGCTGGGGATCTCCCCGGACAACGGTCTGATGGCGCTGGCGGAGGATTATCTCTCCCGGCGGCAGTACAGCCTGCGCTTGTGCAACCTCTCCGACGGTAGCTGGTATCCCGAAGTGCTGGAGAACGTCTCCCCGGGATTCGCCTGGAGCAACGACTCACGCACCCTGTGGTATGTGCGCAAACACCCCACCACGCTGCTGCCGTACCAGGTCTGGCGACATACCGTCGGCACCTCGGCGGAAGCGGACGTGCTGGTATACGAAGAGCAGGATGAAACCTTTTACGTCAGCGTCCATAAGACCACCTCGCAGCAGTTTGTGGTTATCTACCTTGCGAGCGCGACCACCAGCGAAGTGCGGCTGCTGAATGCTGAAATGCCCGACGCCGAGCCGGTGTGCTTTCTGTCGCGGCGCAAAGATCATGAATACAGCCTCGATCACTATCAGCACGCGTTCTACCTGCGTTCTAATCGTGAAGGCAAAAACTTCGGTCTCTACCTTACGCATCAGCGCGACGAGCAGCAGTGGCAGGCCCTGATCCCGCCGCGCGATGACGTGATGCTGGAAGGTTTTACGCTGTTTACCGACTGGCTGGTGGTGGAGGAGCGCCAGCATGGGCTTACCAGCCTGCGGCAGATCAACCGTACGACCCGGGAAGCGGTGGGTATTGCCTTTGATGACCCGGCCTACGTTACCTGGCTTGCCTATAATCCCGAGCCGGAAACCTCGCGCTTACGCTACGGCTACTCCTCGATGACCACGCCGGATACGCTGTTTGAGCTCGATATGGATACCGGTGAACGGCGGGTGCTTAAACAGCAGGAGGTTAAAGGTTTCGACGCCAGCCATTACCGCAGCGAACATCTGTGGATCCAGGCCCGCGACGGCGTTGAAGTTCCGGTCTCGCTGGTCTACCGGCACGAATACTTCCGCCGCAGCGCCAGCCCGCTGCTGGTTTACGCCTATGGTTCATACGGCGCCAGCGAGGACGCAGATTTCAGCGCCAGCCGCCTGAGCCTGCTTGACCGCGGCTTTGTTTTCGCCATCGCCCACGTGCGCGGTGGCGGCGAGCTGGGGCAGCAGTGGTATGAGGACGGGAAGTTTCTTTGCAAGAACAATACCTTCAATGATTACCTCGACGTCTGCGATGCGCTGCTGAAGCAGGGCTACGGCGATCCGCAGCTGTGCTACGGCATGGGCGGCAGCGCCGGTGGGATGCTCATGGGCGTGGCCATCAATCAGCGCCCGGAGCTGTTTCATGGCGTAGTGGCGCAGGTACCCTTTGTTGACGTGCTCACCACCATGCTCGACGAGTCGATTCCCCTAACAACCGGGGAGTTTGAAGAGTGGGGCAACCCGCAGGATGAAACGTACTATCGCTATATGAAGGGCTATAGCCCCTACGATAACGTTACGGCTCAGGCCTATCCGCATATGCTGGTGACCACCGGGCTACATGACTCCCAGGTGCAGTACTGGGAACCGGCAAAATGGGTGGCGAAGCTGCGTGAACTGAAAACGAACGATAATCTGCTGCTGCTGTGTACCGATATGGATTCAGGGCACGGCGGGAAATCGGGACGTTTTAAAAGCTATGAGGGCGTGGCTCTCGAGTACGCGTTTCTGATAGGCCTGGCGCAGGGAACGCTGCCAGGCCAGGCCGACGTATAGGGCAGGCGCTTAGTCCCCGAGGTAGTGCTTGAGGGTTAAGCGCAGCTCGGGGCTCATCCGATCCAGGTTGTTGAACAGCCAGCGTAGGTAGCCCGGATCGTTTTCCGCCACTTCAGCAACCGGCTTGCCGCGATACTTGCCAAACGTGAAGGTGGTCAACAGCGCCGGACGGCCGGTAATGGTCGCCATATCGTCAGGCGACCAGCCGGAGACGTTGATAATATCCAGGAGCAGCGCGGCGGTGATATAGCAGTCATAGAGCGCGCGGTGGTGGTGCAGGCCTGCGGGCGTGGTGACGTTCAGCTTACGCGACTTATAGAGCCCCATATTGCTATATTTAATCCCCGGCCACAGGCGGCGCGCCAGCTTCATGGTGCAAATCCAGTCGCCGTGCATCTCTGGCAACACCCGCCGGTCAAAGCTGGCGTTATGGGCAACGTACCAGGGACTACCCAAATAGTGCGGGACAATCTCTTCAATCCACGGCTGGTCGGCGACCATCTCTTCGGTGATGTGATGAATAGCCATCGCCTGCGGGCTGATAGGCCGATCGGGGCGGACCAGATGGCTCATCGGATTGGTTATCTGGCCATCGACAATATCGACCGAGGCTATTTCTACGATGCCTCCCTGCAGTCCGCAGGTTTCTGTATCGATTACGCGTAGCATTGCGCGCTCCGGGTCAAAGGGGTCAGCGTAATAGAATGCGCCGGTCTTGCCAACCCGGGCGTCCGCAGGAGGGCCGAATTATTTCGTTTTGGGTTCATAGGGCAGGCGCGAGAGTGAAACGGATGCCAGGCGATGGGCGATCAGGCGTTCGCGGAACCAGTCCCGGAGATGAGCAGGCTGCTCTCTTTCGACTAAATCGGCGACCACCGGCATATTGTAACGTTCTTTAAAGGCGACGCCGGCTGCCGCAAGATCGACATTGACCTTGTCCATCTCGTCCTGCGAGATTTTTGCCAGATTATTTTCCATTGGGTTTCTCCTGGGTGATACCGAAAGCCGGTCGAGGGTAACGTAAGACTTAAACGCATGGCTCGACTACGCCATTATACAGGGTTATTCTCTGTGCTACATACATAACGAAAAGGAATGACGATTATGCGTATTCTCGCCGGTAGCGCGCTGCGCGTTTCTGCTCTTCTCGCCGGTTTGCTGGTCAGCGCCGGGGCTTTTGCCCACGCGCATCTGCAGCAACAAACCCCCGCCGCAGATTCTACGGTGAGCGCTTCGCCGCAGGCGCTAACGCTGAGCTTTTCCGAGGGTATCGAAACCCGCTTCAGCAGCGTGACGCTTAACGGCCCTCAGCAAAAAGCGGTGGCTACCGGCAAGCTGGCGCTTAGCGATGATAATAAAGCGCAGCTGATCGTCCCGCTGGCGCAGCCCTTAACGGCGGGTGAATATACCGTTGACTGGCACGTGGTCTCCGTCGATGGTCATAAAACCAAAGGGCAATACCACTTTACCGTCAAATAAACGATGCTCGCGGCACTCTATATCGCTTTACGCTTTGTCCACTTCGGCTCGCTGATGGTGGCTTTCGGCTGCGTGCTGTACGGCGCGTGGTGGGCGCCAGCGACGCTTCGTCGTCTGCTGATGCAGCGGTTTTATCCGCTGCTTCGCTACCTGCTGTTGATTAGCGCGCTTTCAGCGCTGCTGATGCTGATGGCGCAGGGCGGCCTGATGGGCGAGGGCTGGCCGGATGTCTGGCAACCCGCCATCTGGCAAGCCGTTGCCGGCACGCGGTTTGGTAGCGTGTGGGTGTGGCAAATACTGCTGGCCTGGGTGACGCTCATCGTCGTCTGGCTTAAGCCGCGCCATCCGGCGCGACTGCTGCTGGTGCTACTCTGCGGCCAGCTGCTTCTGCTGGCGGGAGTGGGCCATGCGGCGATGAGTGAGGGCGGGCTGGGGGGGCTGCAGCGCACCAATCATGCGGTGCATTTGTTCTGCGTCGCCGGCTGGTTTGGCGGGCTGCTGCCGTTTATCTACTGCCTGCGTTTGCTGCAGGGGCGCTGGCGGCAGGCGGCGATTGGCGCCATGATGCGCTTTTCGCGCTACGGGCATCTGGCGGTGGCCGGAACCATTGCCAGCGGCGTGGTGAATACGCTGCTGATTCAGGGCGGATTGTTCAGCGATTCTCCGTGGGGCAGGGCGCTGTTGATCAAATGTGCTCTGGTCGCGGGGATGGTGGCAATCGCGCTGGTGAACCGGTATGTTCTGGTACCTCGAATGTCGATGGACGAGGCGCGGGCAGAGCAGCTCATTTTGCGTACCACGCAGGTGGAGATGGCGCTGGGGGCGCTGGCGCTGCTGGCCGTCAGCCTGTTTGCAACCTGGGAACCTTATTGAATTAACTGGTTAAATCATGAAAAAAATTGTTCTGACACTGATGTTACTGGCAAGCTCCAGCGCCGCGCTGGCGGCCCCGCAGGTTATCACCGTTAGTCGCTTTGAAGTCGGTAAGGATAGCTGGGCATTTAACCGGGAGGAGGTCATGCTGACCTGTCGTCCGGGAAATGCGCTGTATGCCATCAATCCCAGTACCCTGGTGCAGTATCCGTTGAATGATACTGCCATTGAGCAGGTCAAGGCCGGTAAAACCAGCGGCCAGCCGATTTCTGTGATCCAGATCGACGACCCCCAGCATCCGGGGCAAAAAATGAGCCTGGCACCATTTATCGAGCGTGCGCAAAAGCTGTGCTGATTTTTGGAATTATCTGGCTGTATTAAAATGAAAAAACCGCCGTTTACCTGCATCAGGAACGGCGGTTTTTTTATGCGTCTCCGCGATTTTACCAGGAATTATTGGCCCACTTTTGTTGCGGACTGGAAAACCTGACGCGGTAAACTATTCTTATAAGGCAAGGCGACTTAGCCTGCATTAATGCCAACTTTTAGCGCACGGCTCTCTCCCAAGAGCCATTTCCCTGGACCGAATACAGGAATCGTGTTCGGTCTCTTTTTATCTATATCTTTCAAAAGCCTATCTTCAGAAGGCCCGAAACGATCCCTCATTTCCCGACGCAACCTTTTTCCCTTATACCACAACAAAAAACGCATTCACATTTCCTTTACAGAAAAACGCGGCGTTAAAGCCTCTCCAGGAGACGGTCAGGCGCTCTTACTGGCGCCAGCCGTCGCTGTCGGGCGCGCTGCCAGGAAAGCAGTCGTTGGCCACCTTCAGCGTAACCTTGAGTACCACCTGCTGATGGCCGATGGCGTAGTTGCAAGGGTAAAGGAGTCAGCTGAACCAAAACGAGGTTACAGGTAAAGGGATGCAAGGAGAGCGATGGTTCTAAGCGGATGATTCAAAGAGGGAATAGCGCATTGGCATCGGCCCCGGCATTGGGTCCCTGCGCAGCACCCGGAGCGATTTTAGCGCCGGATAAATTGACCGGGCGGATTCGTCTGTTTGTGGATGAGTAAACCGTAATGATTAGTATTATTGATACTGTTTTAGGCATCAAAAATGACGATGAAGTGAGAAAAAGAAAGCGCAGGATGAATTCGTAAATAAAAAAACGGGTTTATTCCGGAGCGACTAAAGAGGGATATAGCTGCGTCTCCAGATAACTGACGAGGGACCAGATTTCACCGCTGAAAATAAACCACAGGGAAGCCGTCAAAATAATCAAGACGATAGCCAACAGCACTGCTTCTGCTTTACTCATAACTTCAATGGCTACCTGAACGGAAACGGAGAAGTGATGATAGTAACGAAAGCGCAGGATAAGATGCAAACGCCGTTGCTAAAACGGCGTTGATTTGTTGGAAGGCTACGCCTGCGAGGAGCCGGCGGCGAGTGCGATAACCCGGGCATTCAGCTCATCGAGCAGCTGGAAGCGGCGGCGATACTCAGCCCGTTTTTTGCTGGCAATCTCGTCCAAAGACTTGCGCTCAAGGCGCAGCGGCAAGCGCCAGCGCCACGCGCCGTCGGCCGCGCCTTCAATAGACTTCCAGAACTCGTCATAGCTGGCGTGGAAGTGGCGTCCTTTACTCAAGCGATAGCGTAATGCCCTGAAAACGTGGCCGTTATCGCTGACGCCATAAATCGCCCGGATATTGCTTTGCGCCGCCAGCGCCCAGATAAACTCCAGCAGCAGGCGTTTAGGAAACAGGCCGTAGCAGGCGCGGGTAGCCTGCTTTATCGCCTCGTGCGGGACGTTGCGCCGCGGCCCCTGCAGCCCGCCGATGGTCAGCTGCCACTGCTCCTGTTCGCGCACCACGCTGAACGTCGCGGTGGCCAGCACCGTTTGGCTACCGTCGCGCAGCCAAAGCGTAGTTTCGCCTTCGCGCTCGGCTTTCCCGGCAGAGGAGGCCGAGATCGTGAACCGGGAGTCATCTTTGCCCTGCAGCTCCAGCAGCGGCATCTCCTGTACCGCGGTCATGGCGGCACTCAGCCGGCCGGCGGGTAAGGTATCGATATATTGATAGTGGCTGACAATCGCCGCGGCGCGCTGGCCGGCGTTGAGCCCGCGCCTCAGGTACTGACGATGAACTTTGCCCGGCAGAGTTGCCTGAGCGGCGAGCAGCTGGCTGAAGTTGGGCCGCGCCGCGAGATTATCCAGCATCAGCCGGGTCGGCGTGTAAAATAATGCTGTTCGCAGCAGGAACTTAAGCCGGTAATTACGCTTTTGCCAGATTGGCGCGGGAATAAGTCTGCCCATAACCAGATCGGTAATTAGATTTGTGCGTGGCTGTAGTACGTAGGCTGAATGCAGGCTATTGTCCGTCACGATGAATACCTCGGCGTTATTTAGCCTCTATTTTAGTGAGACTCGGACGCGAGATTAATGCCCCGGCGGACTATATTTCCGTTTCGTTTAAATTTTATTGAGGTGTGTTTCCGGAAGGGGAATAAGAGAAATAACTCGCTATAATTATAGCTGGAGGAACAATATGTATCAGCATCTTGATGGTTCAGGCTGGCGTAATATTTGGCTCGTCGGTGATCTGCACGGCTGCCTTGCGCAGCTGACGGCAAAACTGCGGCTGCTGAGGTTTGACCCGTACCAGGATCTGCTTATCTCAGTGGGCGATCTGATCGATCGCGGGCCGCAAAGTGCGGCATGTCTGGGCCTGCTCGACTGTCGCTGGTTTCGCGCGGTGCGGGGCAATCATGAGCAGATGGCGCTGGAGGCGCAGGAGAGCGGGAAGCCGGCGCTGTGGATGCTCAACGGCGGGCGCTGGTTCCAGGAGAGCTCGCCAAACGCGCGACAGCAGATGGCGCCGCTCTTTGCTCGCTGCCGTCAGTTGCCGTTGATTATTGAGCTCTGCGCCAGCTCGCAGACGCATATTATTGCCCACGCAGACTATCCGGCGTCGTTCTACCGGTGGCAGCAGCCGGTGGACGCATCCCAGGTCCTGTGGAACCGTCAACGTCTGACGGACCATCTGGCCGGGCGACACGGGGCTATCGGCGGCGCCGATCATTTCTGGTTTGGCCATACTCCGCTCACGCAGCGCTACGACAGCGATAACCAGCACTACATTGATACCGGAGCCGTCTTTGGCGGCGAGCTGACCCTCGTGCAGCTGCAGCAGGCAGGTTAGAAATCGCTGTATTCGCTGGCGGGGCGCCAGAAACCGTCGATAAAATCTTCTACCGGAAAGCAGCCGCCCTGGCGGATCCGCTGATCGTCCATCGCGACTATACAGCGTCGTTCGTCGTCATAAACATCCACGACAATATCCTCGCAGCCGCCGTCCAGGTAACAAATGAACAAAACTAAGGCAAACATCCTGGCCACATGTTCAGGTTAACATGCTAATAAGTATAGGGGGGTTTAGCGAGTGCGGGGGGTAAATAACCCGTCTCAGGCGACGGGTTCTTTTTGAGTCAGGCTACGCGCATGACCCAGGCGTCAGATTGTTGATCGTAGTGCTTACGGTAGAGAACAGAATGTTGACCATCAAGAATAGCGGGAACGCTGGTATCAGCATCCCAACCGTCGAGCTGCATACATAAATCCGGGTCGGATTTGCAGGGAATGCTTAACGTTCGCTCTCCCTGCTGTTCACCGTGCAGTTCGGCATCGTCTATCTCAAACGCGCCGATGCGTATGCTTGTTTTGCTCATAAATTCACCCCGTTTGTCTGCTGAATTGTGGTACGACCAGTTAAGGCCGCAATTTTCAGCGTAGACAATGGGGCGCAAATCGCCAGTTAAAAAATGCTGTTTTTCTGCGCTTAATCACACCTTGCCGGCAAATAGCTTCCCGTCGCGCACCAGCTCGCGTGGATAGCTGTTCTTCAGGCGCGAACCGACTTTTTTCGCCAGGCCCAGGGGAGCGCCCTGATAAGTGACGATCGCTTCGTCCTGCTGCGGCGCGGTTTGCGGGTAAATATCGCGTCCGCGATACCACTCTTCGGCTTCACTCTGCGTTAGCTCAAAAGGCGTCGCGGATGCGGCAAGGGCGATAACCGCCTCGTGCTGCCAGCGGAAGCCCTTGTTGTGCGTTTCCGCCAGCCTGAGCCCAATCCGCGAAAAGCGGACCTTGCCAATAAACGCTTCCAGGGCTTGCGGAAATAGCCAAATTTCCTTATCGCGTTGCCAGAGGGTATGGCTTTCATCCCAGCGCAGGCCAACGGCCGCCGCGGCGTCCGACACGGCGGCGCTTTCCCGCCGCTTGAGGGGAACAAACGGAAACTTACCGACCTTGTAGCCCGGCGCCGGCAGCGGTTCAACGGCGGCGGTTTTACGCAGACGGGCAACGAAGAATCCCTCGCAGTCATAAATCTGCGGGAAGACGTGAAGAAAGCCCTCTGTGGTCAGGGCCTCGCTGGCCTGGGGGAAGAGCGCGCCAAGAGGCAGCGTCTCCACCGCCTGCGGGTAGCGCGCCAGCAGCCAGTGCACCACGTCCTCATTCTCTTCGCGGTTCAGGGTGCAGGTTGAGTACACCAGCGTACCGCCCGGTTGCAGGGCGTGAAAGGCGCTATCGATAAGCTCGCGCTGGGTTGCGGCGATTTGCTGGTTGCTTTCCGAGGACCAGTTTTTCAAGGCATCGGGATCTTTGCGCACCACGCCTTCGCCGGAGCAGGGGGCGTCGAGCAGGATGGCATCGAAGCACTCCGGCAGCGCGGCGCCAAATACCCGGCCATCGAAATGCGTCAGCGCGACGTTGCTTATTCCGCAGCGGCTGATGTTGGCATGGAGGACTTTGACCCGGCTGGCGGAATATTCGTTGGCGAGGATCCCGCCTTTGTTACCCATCCGGGCGGCGATTTGCGTGGTTTTTGACCCCGGCGCGGCGGCGACATCCATCACCCGCTGCGGCATATCGCCATCGGCAAACAGGGCGGCAACCGGCAGCATTGAGCTGGCTTCCTGAATATAGAAGAGTCCGCTGAGATGCTCGGCGGTGCTGCCTAACGGCAGGGACTCCTCATCCTCGCGCTCGATCCAAAATCCCTCTGCGCACCACGGCACCGGCGTAAGCTGCCAGCCATAGGGGGCGACCAGCTGCAGAAAGTCAGCCACGCTGGTTTTCAGCGTGTTAACGCGGATGCTGCGGCGTAGCGGACGTTGGCAGGCGGCAATAAAATCGTCGAATGAGAGATGCGTCGGCATTGCCGCACGCATTTGAGCGAGGAATTCGTCAGGAAGAAAGACAGCGTTTTGAGCCACTGGAGCGCACCACAAGAAAAAAGGGTGCGCAGTTTAACATAAATGCTCCGGCATCGGACACCGGAGCGTTTAGCCAGCGCGGAGTTCAGGCGTCGGGATGGCGGCTGAACTCCGTAGGCCAGCGGCCTAGCGCGGCAGGGCGGTGCCCCATTCGCGCCACTCTTTCGGTTCGCTCCCCAGCAGCAGGAAGTGTTTATCATCCTGCGCTTTCGGCGCCAGCGGCGTACCCGGCGGCGTGGCAAAGGAGATGCCGCCGCGAATGAACTGATTGAAGGTCCCGGTTTTCACCACTCCGCCAATCAGGCCAAAGTCGAGGTTGTAGCCGGAAGAGAGCCAGAACACCGAGTTGTTACGCACCAGATACTGATAACGCTTACTGATACGCAGTTTGACCATCACGCGGTCCGATAGCGATCCCAGCGTCAGCCCGGTGACCGTTCCCACCTCAAGGCCGCGGAATAACACCGGCGTACCGATATCCAGCGAACCGGCTTCCGGAACCTCAACCACGATGCTCAGGCCATCGATATAGCGAGAGTCGCTAATGGTCGTTTCCTGAATTTCGAAGTCGCGACGCGGCGTCCCCCGGCCCGGCTCAACGTTGATATACGGCTGGAAGATGGTATCCAGATGCTCAACGCCCGCCGCGGAAATTTGCGGGGTGATCACCGAGAATCGGGTGCCTACACGGGCGAAGGTCTCCACGTATTCCGGGTAGAGCACGGCTTTCGCCTGCACTTCGTTTTTGGCGGTGATCAGGTTCAGCGATTGGATCTGGCCGATGTTAATCCCCAGATAGCGGATAGGCATCCCGGAGGAGAGTTTTCCCGCATCGAAGGCATGGAGGGTGATCTGCCCGCCCACCGCGCGGGCGGCGGTCTCTGAAGCATACAGAATACGCTTATTACCGCTGCGGACGCGGGCGCTGGTCCCGCTCAGATCGTCAAAGCTGATGGCCCCTTTGAGGGCGCGGGCCAGCGGCGAAGCCTGGACGGTCAGGCCGTTGCCGTCGAGCTGGACCTTAGCTCCGCCTTCCGCCCAGAACACGCTATTGCTGGTGAGCAAATGGCGGTATTCCGGCTTAATGTGCAGGTCGATATCAAACGCGTTGCTGCGCGGTTTGACGGAGGTCACCTCGCCCACGGCAAACTTACGGTAGAGCACCACCGAGCCTTCCTGAACATCCGGCAGCGTTTCCGCAGAGAGGCTCAGCGTGGTTGTCGGGAGGTCGCTCAGGCTATTCTCCTGCGCTTTTTCCATATTGGCATACAGCGGATAGCTGGACTGAATCGCCCCTTGTGCGCCGGGAATAATGCGGATGCCTCCGTCAACCCACTCGCTGGCGCTGGCGCCAAGCACCTTAATACCGTCGAGGCCGACCTTAACGTCAAGGCGGCTGTTGACCACAAATTTGCTATCGCCGTGCACCAGGTCGCGATATTCCGGCGTAATGGCCACCTGGAAGGTGACGCCTTTCGCCGTCAGCTTGCGCTCCAGCACCTGGCCGATTTTAACACCGTGCAGCACCAGCGGCTGTCCGGCGTCGATGCCGAAGCTCTCCGATGCCGTCAGCGTAATGGCCGCGACGTTCGGCTCTTCCAGCAGCGATTTATCCGCCGGCAGCACCACGAAATGGCTGCGCGGCTCACCCTCTCCCGGTACCAGTTCAAAGGTATTACCGGTCAGCAGGGCGCTGAGGCTCGGATTATCCAGCGAAATTTTCGGCTTTTTCATCTGAATAAGCGTCTTATCACGCAGCAGGGTTACGACGCTGGGATCGACGGTCATCTCGCCGGTAACTTTACTTCCGGGCTGGAGGTTGAGCTTAGTGAGCTGTCCGACCTCGAGGCCCTGGTACATCAGCGGCGTAGAGCCGGCTTTCAGCCCCGCGCCGTCAGGTAAATCGAGCGTCACCAGCACGCCGCGCTGGCTGTGGGCTAAATCTTCGTACAGCCCGTACTCATCGTTTTGCTGCGCTGCCTGGGAGTCTCCGGGGGAGTCAAAGGCAATCGCTCCATTAACCAGGGCCGAAAGGCTTTCCAGCTCAACTTTAGCGCCGATCAGGCCGACGTCGGCCTTGACGCCCGAAACGTTCCAGAAGCGGGTGCCTTTTTTGACCAGGTTGGTAAAGCGGCGTTCGATCAGCACATCGATGGTAACGCCCTGGTTGTTATCGTTGAGCGCATAGTCGTAAACCCGGCCAACGGGGATCTTGCGGAAATAGACCAGCGATCCGCTGGTTAGCGAGCCGAGATCCGCGGCGTGCAGATGAATCATCAGCTCGCCGTTGTTGATACGGTATTTCGGCTGGGTATCGAGGGCGACAAAGTGATCTTCCGGTTCGCCCTGGCCCGGCATCATGCCGATATAGTTGCCGCCTACCAGCGCATCAAGGCCGGAAACGCCCGCCAGCGAGGCTTTCGGCGTGACCAACCAGAACTGCGTGTCCTTGCGCAGCGCTTCTTTCATATCGCCTTTGACGCTGGCCGAAACCTCTATCTTACTCAGGTCTTTACTCAGCGAGATATTCTGCACGGTGCCCACTTCTACCCCTTGATAGCGGATAGGCGTGCGCCCGGGGACAATACCGTTCGCCGACTGGAAGTCGATAGTGATAGTCGTCCCGCGATCGTTATAGCTGGTCCAGATCAGCCAGCTGGCGATCATCAGCGCAATGACCGGCAGCAGCCAGAATGGCGATATGCGACGTTTGGTTTTAATTTTGGCTTCAGTCGGCGAAGCGGGCGTTTCCTGACTCATGTGCGTCCCAAAGTAAGCGGCTGTCCAGCCATTCAACAGCAAGGATAGTTAATATTACCGCGGCGCCGAAATATACCGCAGCAGGCCCCATCGTAAAAGCGAGGAGTTGATCGCGGTTTATCAGCGACATGGTTAATGAGATAACGAAAAGATCCAGCATCGACCAGCGGCCAATCCAGGTAATCAGCCGCAGCAGCAGGATGCGGGTGCGCAGCCCCTGTTCGCACTTGAATTGTATGCTGACCAGCAGCGTAAACAACACAATAACTTTGGTAAACGGCACCAGAATACTGGCGATAAACACCACTCCGGCAATGGCGACGTTGCTGTTGGCCAGAGACATAATCCCGGAGAGGATCGTATCATCCTGGCGCGCGCCGTTGACGTAGATAATGGAGATCGGCAGCAGGTTCGCGGGGAGCAGGAACATCACTGACGCAATCAGCGCCGCCCAGCTCTTCTGCAGGCTTTGCGGCCGGCGGTGGCGTAGCGGCGTATGGCAGCGACGGCAGCGTCCGCGGGGATCGCGGTGGCCGGTATAGTGGCAGCCGGTACATACCTGTAAATTCGGGTCCGGGCGCAGCGCCGGGCGCTGGGGATAAAATCGCTCCCAGAGCTCTTCGACGTTCATATGAATGAGTGTGAGGATGCTGAGCAGCGTTAATGAGACGAAGGCGATTAAGCCGACGCCGGGCTGCAGGAACGCGTAATCCTGCACCTTGATCGAGGCCACGCCGATCCCGACCAGGTAGATATCGAGCATCACCCACTCTTTGAGCCGCTCCAGCATCAGCAGCACCGGGCGCAGGTTCATCCCCAGCACGTTGCCTAGCCAAAGATAGGCGATGGAGATAACCAGCAGCGCCGGCGCGCCAATGGCGCAAAATAGCACCATCGCCGCCGTCAGCGGATCGCCCTGGTCGGTCATTTGCCAGATGCCCTGTAATACGTTAGCGTCGATACGGACGCCGAGCAGGTGCAAACGCAGCAACGGCTCCATCCAGGCGAAAGGCATCAGCAGCATCATGGCGATAGCCATACTGCCAAGGCGCGAAAGCGACCAGTCGCGGCCGTCGCGTATTTTGGCGCTGCAGCGCGGGCACCAGGCGCTCTGATTCCGCTTCAGCACCGGCAGGCGAAACAGAATGTCGCACTGCGGGCAGCGGTGATAGTGGGCCTGAGGCAACGGCGAGCTGACCGCATGTACGGTCATCTTTTTTGCTGGCGTAATCTGGGGTGTTTTTAGTGGCATTTATTACGTACGGCAATGAATGTATTTCACTATATTAACCCAGGAATGAATTCATCTTGAGCCTGAACGCATTTAATGCTTATTTTATTAGGCAGTGAGTGTAAGGCAGTAAGACAACTAAGTGATTATATAATGAGCAAAACAGAGTTTTACGCGGATCTGAACCGTGATTTTCAGGCATTAATGGCAGGAGAAACCAGTTTTCTGGCCACGATCTCTAATACCAGCGCGCTGCTGTTTGAGCGGCTGACGGAGGTTAACTGGGCCGGGTTCTATTTACTCGAAGGCGATACGCTGGTGCTGGGGCCCTTCCAGGGCAAGCTGGCCTGCGTGCGAATTCCGGTAGGGCGGGGCGTTTGCGGGACTGCCGTTTCGCAAAATCGCGTGCAGCGCGTGGAGGACGTTCACGCCTTCGACGGGCATATCGCATGTGATGCCGCCAGCAATTCGGAGATTGTCTTCCCGCTGCGGGTGAACGAGCGGATTATTGGCGTCCTGGATATCGACAGCACCGCGTACTCCCGCTTCACCGCTGAGGATGAACAAGGGCTTACGGAACTGGTAGCGCAGCTGGAAAAGTTCATTTCTGCGACCGACTATCAAAAAATATTTGCCCACGTCGCAGGATAATCAACGGATAACGTAGCATTTAGCGATGGCGTCATTATAATGGCGCCTGTTCATGCCTGCGGCTTGTTGGCTACGTCCGTTGTAATCAGGAAATTTCATGGAAAATCAACCTAAGTTGAATAGCAGTAAAGAAGTTATCGCATTTCTGGCCGAACGTTTCCCACAGTGCTTCAGCGCTGAAGGTGAAGCTCGCCCCCTGAAAGTCGGTATTTTTCAGGATCTCGTTGAGCGCGTTGGGGGTGAGATGAATCTCAGCAAAACCCAGCTTCGTGCCGCTTTACGTCTTTATACTTCGAGCTGGCGCTATCTGTACGGCGTTAAGCCAGGGGCGATTCGCGTCGACCTCGACGGCAACCCGTGCGGCGAGCTGGAAGAGCAGCACGTTGCTCATGCCCGTCAGCAGCTCGAAGAAGCAAAAGCTCGCGTCCAGGCACAGCGTGCAGGCCAGCAGGCTAAAAAACGCGAAGCCGCAGCTGCCGCTGCTGGTCAGCAGGAAGACGGCACCCGTCGTGAGCGTAAGCCACGTCCTCAGGTTCGCCGCAAAGAAGGCACCGAACAGCGTAAGCCGCGTCCTGCCGTTGCGAAAGCACCGCGCGAAGAGCGTCATACTCCTGTATCAGATCTGACCGTGCTGTCCGTCGGCCAGGCTCTGAAGGTGAAAGCAGGCAATAACGCAATGGACGCCACCGTTCTGGAAATCACCAAAGATGGCGTTCGTGTACAGCTGACTTCTGGTATGTCAATGATTGTACGCGCAGAACACCTGGTGTTCTGAAACGGAGGCCGGGCCAGGCATGAACACATTCTTTAAGCTCACCGCGCTTGCGGGCCTGCTAGCAATAGCAGGCCATGCGTTCGCCGTGGATGATATTACCCGAGCCGATCAAATCCCCGTGCTGAAAGAAGAGCCGCAGCACGCGACGGTGAGTGAGCGCGTAACCTCGCGCTTTACTCGTTCGCACTATCGACAGTTTGATCTCGATAACGCCTTCTCGGCAAAAATTTTTGACCGCTATCTGAACCTGCTGGATTACAGCCACAACGTGCTGCTGGCCAGCGACGTTGCTCAGTTTGCCGCGAAGAAAAATCAAATCGGTGACGAGCTGCGCAGCGGAAAACTGGACGTTTTTTACGACCTGTATAACCTGGGGCAGAAGCGCCGTTTCGAACGCTATCAGTACGCGTTGAAGGTGCTGGAGCGTCCGATGGACTTTACCGGCAACGATAACTTCAACCTTGACCGCAGTAAGTCACCCTGGCCGAAAGATGAGGCCGAGCTGAACGCGCTGTGGGATGCCAAGGTTAAGTTTGACCAGCTGAGCCTGAAGCTTGCGGGTAAAGACGACAAAGAGATCCGCGAAACGTTAACCCGCCGCTATAAGTTTGCTATTCGCCGTCTGGCGCAAACCAATAGTGAAGATGTGTTCTCGCTGGTTATGACCTCCTTCGCCCGCGAAATCGATCCGCATACCAACTACCTGTCGCCGCGCAATACCGAGCAGTTCAATACCGAAATGAGCCTTTCGTTAGAAGGGATCGGCGCGGTGCTGCAGATGGACGACGACTATACGGTGATCAACTCGCTGGTGGCCGGTGGCCCGGCGGCGAAGAGCAAGTCAATTAGCGTTGGCGATCGTATCGTTGGCGTCGGCCAGTCCGGTAAAGGCATGGTTGACGTTATCGGCTGGCGTCTTGACGACGTCGTGGCGCTGATTAAAGGGCCGAAGGGCAGTAAGGTTCGTCTGGAAGTGCTGCCGGCGGGCAAGGGCGCGAAAACGCGCATCGTCACGCTAACCCGCGAGCGAATTCGTCTCGAAGATCGCGCGGTTAAAATGTCGGTGAAAACAGTTGGTAAAGAAAAAATCGGCGTGCTGGATATCCCCGGTTTCTACGTTGGCCTGACGGATGACGTTAAGGTTCAGCTGCAGAAGCTGGAAAAACAGAACGTCAGCAGTATCGTTATCGACCTGCGCAGCAACGGCGGCGGCGCTCTGACCGAGGCGGTATCGCTTTCCGGTCTGTTTATCCCGTCTGGCCCGGTAGTGCAGGTTCGCGATAATAACGGCAAAGTGCGTGAAGACAGCGATACTGACGGCGTCGTTTACTACAAAGGCCCGCTGGTCGTGCTGGTTGACCGCTTCAGCGCTTCGGCTTCTGAAATCTTCGCCGCGGCGATGCAGGACTACGGTCGCGGACTGATCGTTGGTGAGCCAACCTTCGGGAAAGGCACCGTGCAGCAGTACCGCTCGCTGAACCGTATTTACGATCAGATGCTGCGTCCTGACTGGCCGGCGCTGGGTTCCGTGCAGTACACCATCCAGAAGTTCTACCGTATAAACGGCGGCAGTACTCAGCGTAAGGGTGTAACGCCGGACATCATGATGCCAACCGGAACCGAAGATCGTGAGACCGGCGAGCAGTATGAAGATAACGCCCTGCCGTGGGATAGCGTTAATGCAGCGACCTACGTCAAGTCCGGCGACTTAACGCCGTTTGGCCCCGGTTTGCTGAAGCTGCATGATGAGCGGATTGCCAAAGATCCGGAATTCCAGTACATCATGAAGGACATTGCTCGCTATAACGCGATGAAAGACAAGCGCAATATCGTTTCCCTGAACTACGCCCAGCGTGAAAAAGAGAACGAAGAGGATGATGCGACTCGTCTGGCCCGGATTAACGATCGCCTGAAGCGTGAAGGTAAGCCGCAGCTTAAGAAACTGGACGATCTGCCGAAGGATTACCAGGAGCCGGATCCGTATCTTGATGAAACGGTACATATCGCGCTCGACCTGGCCCATCTGGAGAAAGAACGGCCAGCGGTGGAACCACCGGTTAGTCAATAAGCACCCGACGGGCACACATGGTTGTGCCCGTTTTTTTATCTGCTCCTCCCGCCAAAAACCTCGATTCCCCCGTGCCTGATGTCAATATATTATGCAGATGTCAGCGATATGCTACAAAATGTAAAGTTGTGTCTTTCTCGTGACTTAGCGGGGGAGGATGGTTGAAAATTAACGTTGCACCCATACGATATGGGTAATCGCATAGTGCGTTTTGTTAAATCGAGGTTAGAAGAAAATTATGATGCGAATCGCGCTCTTCCTGTTGACCAACCTGGCCGTTATGGCGGTGTTCGGGCTGGTGCTAAGCCTGACGGGAATACAGTCAAGCAGCATGACCGGGCTACTGATCATGGCGCTGCTTTTTGGTTTTGGTGGTTCGATCGTTTCGCTGATGATGTCGAAATGGATGGCGCTAAAATCGGTGGGTGGGGAAGTCATTGAGCAGCCGCGTAATGAAACCGAACGTTGGCTGATGAATACCGTCGCGCAGCAGGCGCAGCAGGCGGGGATCGGCATGCCGCAGGTTGCTATCTACCATGCTCCGGATATTAACGCGTTTGCTACCGGGGCGCGCCGTGACGCTTCGCTGGTTGCCGTCAGCACCGGGCTGCTGCAGAACATGAGCCGTGACGAGGCGGAAGCCGTTATTGCCCATGAAATCAGCCACATTGCCAACGGCGATATGGTGACCATGACGCTGATTCAGGGGGTGGTGAACACCTTCGTTATCTTTATCTCGCGCGTTATCGCGCAAATTGCCGCAGGATTCCTTGGCGGCAACCGCGATGAAGGTGAAAACAGCAACGGCAACCCGCTGATTTACTTTGCCGTCGCTACCGTCCTGGAGCTGGTGTTTGGGATCCTGGCCAGCATCATCACCATGTGGTTCTCGCGCTACCGTGAGTTCCATGCGGATGCGGGCTCTGCCCGTCTGGTCGGCCGTGAGAAAATGATCGCCGCCCTGCAGCGTTTGAAAACCAGCTACGAGCCGCAGGAAGCCAGCAGCATGATGGCGCTGTGCATAAATGGCAAAGCGAAATCTATGAGCGAGCTGTTTATGACACACCCGCCGCTGGATAAACGTATTGAAGCTCTGCGCAGCGGGGAGTATCTGAAGTAATCACGTCCTTCCGAGCGCAGAAACAAAAACCGCAGCCTTAACCGGGCTGCGGTTTTTTTTGTGCCGTAATCGGGCCCGGCTACTGTCCGGGACGCGGCTGGGTGACGCGAAGCCCGCTAACGGTGGCCGCAATGACCGCCAGCCCTCCGGCCAGCAGCAGCGCGGTATGAGTGCCGCCGTTGCCTTGCAGATTGAACAGCAGCGCGACCAGCGCCGCGCCGGTGCTTTGCCCCAGCAGTCTGGCGGTACCGAGCATTCCGCTGGCCCCTCCGCTGCGGTGGCTAGGGGCCGATGAGACGATAGTGTGGTTATTCGGCGACTGGAACAGACCGAAACCCGCGCCGCAGAGCGCCATGCGCCAGATAATATCGAGATCGGACGGCGATGAGGGCAGCAGCGCCAGGCCAAACAGACCGCAGGCCATAACCGCCAGTCCCACCGCACCTAGCAGCCCCGCGTGAATTTTCTCAATCAGATAACCCGCCAGCGGCGCCATCACCATCGTCGCTAAAGGCCAGGGCGTCAGCAGCAGCCCGGTCTCCACCTCGCTGCGTCCGATCGTCGCCTGCAGGAAAAAGGGCAGCGAAACCAGCGCCAGCATTTGTGCGCAGAAGGAACAGATTGACGTGCAAATGGAGAGCGAGAACAGCGGGATACGCAGCAGATCAACCGGCAGGAGCGGCACCGGCATCCGCAGCTGGCGGCGAATGAAGAAGAATCCGATAACCAGCATTGCAACCACTTCAGCCAGCACCAGTTGACCGGACTGCCCTTGGGCAAAGCCGCCGAGCGCGGTGATCAGCAGGCCGAAGGTCAGCGCGTTCATGACGGTGCTGGGAAGATCGAAGCGGGTAATTCGGCTGCGGCCGCTGTTGGCCGGCAGGTAGCGTATGGCGAGCGTCAGCGAAACAATCCCCAGCGGAATGTTGATTAAAAACAGCCACTGCCAGGAGGCGATGGAGAGTATCGCAGCGGCAATCGTCGGGCCGGCCGCGGAAGATACGGCGACCACAAACGAGTTGATCCCCATTCCCCGTCCAAGGAAGCGCTTCGGGAAGATAAGACGAATGAGCGCGGTATTCACGCTCATCAGCGCGGCGCCGCCGAGCCCTTGAGCGACGCGGGCGAGAGTCAGCATCTCAAGCGAGTGGGAGAGGGCGCAGGCCAGTGAGGTAAAGGTAAAAACCAGCAAACCGATTTTGTAGATGCGCCGATAGCCAAACATATCGCCCAAAAAGGAGAGCGGCAATAGCGCAATAACGATGGCGATTTGGTAAGCGTTGACTATCCAGATTGAGGCGGCGGGCGAAGCGTTAAGATCTGTGGCGATGGTCGGCAGGGCCACGTTAGCAATGGCGCCGTCGAGTACGGCCATCGCTATGCCTAAAACGATGGTCAGAATGGCGCCGTAACGCTGCGGCAGGGGCAGACCATCGGAAACGTTTTTATCCATGTTAAGTTTGTGTCTTTATCGTGACTATTCTCTGGGTAATGATTTTAGCATTGATTATTCGGCTGTATGTCGCAGATTTGTAACGAATGGGCAGAAGAACGATTGCGGGCATCGGGTTGCGAATTTATAATAAAAACCGGTTCTAATTTTTATAAAACAGTAGCGATGAGGTGATAAATGGCAGTTGCAGATTTGGATAAACAGCCAGATTCTGTCTCTTCAGTATTGAAGGTTTTTGGCATCCTGCAGGCGCTTGGCGAAGAGCGTGAAATTGGTATTACCGAACTATCTCAGCGCGTTATGATGTCAAAAAGCACCGTTTATCGCTTTTTGCAGACTATGAAGTCGCTGGGCTATGTCGCCCAGGAAGGTGAGTCTGAGAAATACTCCCTGACGCTGAAGCTGTTCGAACTCGGCGCGCGTGCGCTGCAGAATGTCGATCTGGTGCGCAGTGCGGATATCCAGATGCGCGAACTATCGCGCCTGACGAAAGAGACTATCCATCTCGGTGCGCTGGATGAGGACAGTATTGTCTATATCCATAAAATCGATTCGATGTACAACCTGCGCATGTATTCGCGCATTGGCCGCCGCAACCCGCTGTACAGCACCGCAATCGGCAAAGTGCTGCTGGCGTGGCGCGATCGTGCCGAAGTGGAGCAGATTCTCGAAGACGTCGAATATAAGCGCAGCACCGACCGGACGATTACCAGCACCGAAGAGCTGCTGGGGGTGCTGGACAGCGTTCGTCAGCAGGGCTATGGCGAAGACAATGAAGAGCAGGAAGAGGGGCTACGCTGCATTGGTGTACCGGTCTTCGACCGCTTTGGCGTAGTGATTGCCGGGTTGAGTATTTCGTTCCCGACGCTGCGCTTCTCGGAAGAGCGGCTGCACGAATACGTTGAAATGCTGCATACCGCGGCGCGTAAAATTTCTGAACAGATGGGCTATAACGACTATCCGTTCTGATCGCGGCAGGCGTTAGCTGCGTCGGGCTACTGCGGGAAGAGGGTTCCTGCCGTAGCCCGAAGCGGATTAACCTTTGTCGATAACGGTTTCGCTTTTGCGCAGAACCGGACAGTCAGTCAGGCCAATAATACCGCTATCAGAATGAACGTACTGTACGGTGCTGGTGCCGCGGGCGGTCAGATACTTACACTGGAGGCCCAGCCCCGCTGCGTTCTCATTGCTACCAATCAACATGCCGTAGCCGCTTAATAATACGCCAATCCATAAGATAGCCAGTACCACAATCGTACGAATGATCAATCGCATTGTTGCCTCATAATTTGTATTATCCTCGGCGTTTATTTTGACAGGTACACGAGTTGAAACAAGTCTATGATTCTTAAACTTGCCTTTCGTATTACAGTTAGCCGCGGTTTAAGATGAGCGTGCTATCCTGGCAACATCTGGTATTGATGCGGAGTGTGGAGTGAAAAAATTACGCTGGGTTTTGCTGATTGTTGTCATAGCGGGCTGTTTGTTGCTGTGGACTCAGATGCTTAACGTAATGTGCGATCAGGATGTGCAGTTTTTCAGCGGCATCTGCACCATCAACAAATTCATCCCCTGGTAAGACATTTTTATAACGACTGATTTTCTTCTGCTGCGCGGGTGGTAGAATAAACGCCTTCTCTTTGAGGTGGTGAAATGAGTGAGTTACTAAGTCCTGGGATCGTAAATCTGGCATCGCTGGCGCTTTCTATTGTGCTGTTGCTTGTCGGCCTGTTGTTATGGTTTTTTGTTAATCGCGCAAGTTCGCGCGCCAACGAGCAGATTGCCCTGCTGCAGGCTCTGCTGGATCAGCAAAAGCGCCAGAACGCGCTGCTGCGTCGTCTCTGCGAAGCCAATGAGCCGGAGAAGGAAGAGGCTACCGGACCTTCAGCCGTTGAGAAGGGGAAGGATGACGACGACTTTATCCGTCTCGTCGCTGAACGGTAGCTGATAAACGGGTGTACACCGCCTTGGTGTACGCCTGCCTCATCGCCTTGCGCAATAACTTATTCTTATCCTTTTGTCCTGATTGCCACATTTCTTAGGCTACTTAATGTGTTAGCGATCGCAATTTTATCCAATAAGCTATGGATTTTTGAGCTAATCAAATAAAATAATAACATCGTGATTTAATTGCATGATGAAAGAAAGTGTCATCGAAATTTCATTATTCAGGTGCAATATAAACACTATTTATAGTGGGGCGAACAACATTTAATTAACCCTGCATATTCTCGGCCTAAGCCAATTTTCAACTATCAATATGCGCGTTTATGCGCATCGTTATGCACGTACCCTGCCGCAACCCTCTGAAAACTGGCAGGGTGCATCTCTGCCGGCCTGGATGGACCGAAGTTGTTGAGCAATGGTGAAAAAGTTGCCACGCTCATCCATGCGTAATTGTATGTTTGCCGCGCTGGGCGGGATTAACGGCGGGGCGGAAAAGGCGCATAAACGTGCAGTTGGTCAAATGATTCCCTTATATTTTGTGCGAAGGATCGAGACCCGTTTAAAAATGGCTTGCCATTATTAACGTTGTATGTGATAACACCTTTCGGGTTAAACGAGGTACAGTTCTGTTTATGTGTGGCATTTTCAGTAAAGAAGTCCTGAGTAAACACGTTGTCGTTGAATACCGCTTCTCTGCCGAACCTTATATTAGTGCCTCATGCAGTAGTGTGTCAGTTTTATCTATGTAAGTGCCTGCGGGCGAAGAAAACAGTCTAAGGAATTTTGCAAATGGCAAAGATTAAAGGTCAAGTTAAGTGGTTCAACGAGTCTAAAGGTTTTGGCTTTATTACTCCGGCTGATGGCAGCAAAGACGTGTTCGTACACTTCTCCGCTATCCAGGGTAATGGCTTCAAAACTCTGGCTGAAGGCCAGAACGTTGAGTTCGAAATTCAGGACGGCCAGAAAGGTCCGGCAGCAGTTAACGTAACTGCTATCTGATTCAAGACCACTCATCTTGTAAAGAAAGCCTCGCCTTTGCGGGGCTTTTTAGCGTTTATTGCAAAACATTTCCGATTTCTCCCCTTCGTTGTGCTTTGTTGCAAAACAACATCTTTATTAGCACTGTTTCGCATCCTGTTTTGTCGATTTTCTGTTAAATCAGAGGGTTGCAAAATAATGCTGGAGCTACGGTGCAAAAGAACAAAACTAAGTCAGGTGCGAATTTCACCCCGATTCGCTTTGGGCTGCTGTGTGCGGCGATCCTCAGCTGCCTTGGGCTGCTATTGGGCCGGGTGGGATGGCTGCAGATTGTCTCCCCCGATAATCTTGTTAAGCAAGAGGATATGCGCTCGCTGCGCGAAGAGCCTATCGACGTCCAGCGGGGGATGATAAGCGACCGCGAGAATCGCCCGCTGGCGGTCAGCGTACCGGTTAGCGCTATCTGGGCCGACCCGCAAACGATAGTGGAAAAAGGGGGCGTCGGCTATGGTCCGCGCTGGCAGGCTATGGCCGAAGCGCTGCACCTTAATCTGGGCGATTTGGCAAAGCGGGTTCAGGCTCATCCCCATATGCGGTTTGTCTATCTGGCCCGCCAGGTTAACCCGGAACAGGCCGAGTGGATCGATAAACTGCATCTGCCGGGGATTAATCTGCGCGACGAATCCCGCCGCTTTTATCCGGCCGGCCACGTTGCGGCCAACCTGCTTGGTTTTACCAATATTGATAATCAGGGAATTGAAGGCGTTGAGAAAAGCTTTAACTCCCAGCTGACCGGAAAGGCCGGCCGCCGGCTGGTGCGTAAAGATCGCCACGGCCACGTGGTTGAAAATATCACCGAGGTTCCGGCGGTTCCGGCGCACAATTTACAGCTAAGCATCGACGAGCGGCTGCAGACGGTCACCGAGGATGCGCTGGATAATGCGGTCAGCTGGAACAAGGCGGAGTCCGGGGCGGCGGTGCTCATTAAGATCGATACCGGCGAAATCCTGTCGATGGCCAGCTATCCCGACTTTAACCCCAATAATCGCGATAACGCCCGGCTGGATGATTTTCGTAATCGCGCCATCAGCGATACCTTTGAGCCGGGCTCGACGGTTAAGCCACTGGTGCTGATGACGGCGCTGCAGCAGGGGATTGTTCAGCCAGACAGCGTGGTGGATACCCATCCTTTCGTCCTCGACGGTCACCGCATTCGCGATGTCGGCTACTACCCGGAGCTGACCCTGACCGGCATCCTGCAAAAATCCAGCGATACCGGCGTCTCGCACCTGTCGCTGGCAATGCCGGTCCAGCACCTGATTGACACCTATAAGGCCTTTGGCTTTGGCGATCCGACGGGCCTGGGGTTAACCGGGGAAAGCGCGGGGCTGATGCCCCAGCGCCGCTACTGGGGGCAGCTGGATCGGGCGACTTTCGCCTTTGGCTACGGTCTGATGGTCACCCCGCTGCAGCTGGCGCACGTCTACGCTACCATCGGCGGCTTCGGCATCGAGCGGCCGCTGTCGATTACCCGCATCGATCCGCCGGTCATCGGCACGCGAGTGATGCCGGAGCAGATCGTCCATCAGGTCGAACATATGATGGAGAGCGTGGCGTTACCGGGCGGCGGCGGGACAAAAGCGGCCGTCCGCGATTACCGGATTGCGGTCAAAACCGGCACGGCTAAAAAGATTGGCCCCGACGGCAAGTACATCGATAAATATATCGCCTATACCGCAGGCGTGGCGCCGGCCAGCAACCCGCAGTTTGCGCTGGTGGTGGTCATCAACGATCCCAGCAACGGCGCCTATTACGGCGGGGCCGTTTCGGCGCCGGTATTTAGCCAGATAATGGGCGATGTTCTGCGTCTCGAAAACGTGATGCCGGACGGAATGCCGGCGGGCTCGGGCAATCTTATCGTTATGCATAACGGCGAGAGCCTGCCCCCGGCGCTGTAACAGTGGTCTGAAAGAGCGAATAACGCTACACTTTCGCTCTTTCAGCGACACCGGAGTTGTCATGTCTTACAGTTGCCCCCTTTGCCACGCGCCGCTTGAGCGCCGTGAAAATAGCTATATCTGCCCGCAGCGGCACCAGTTTGATTTAGCGAAGGAGGGATACGTTAACCTGCTGCCGGTGCAGTTCAAACGCTCGCGCGATCCGGGCGATAGTGCGGAGATGATGCAGGCGCGGCGCGCCTTCCTCGATGCCGGTCACTACCAGCCGCTGCGCGATGCGATCGGCGAGTTCCTGCAGACCTGTGCGCCGGCCGATCTGCTGGACATCGGCTGTGGAGAGGGCTACTACACTCACGCATTTGCCGCTATCTCAGCCAGCTGCTGGGGCCTTGACGTCTCAAAATCTGCGGTTCGCGCGGCGGCCAAACGCTATCCGCAGGTTAATTTCTGCGTCGCTTCAAGCCAGCGCCTGCCGTTTGCTGATGCCAGCTTTGACGCGGTGGTGCGGATCTATGCGCCCTGCAACGCTCTGGAGCTGGCGCGGGTTGTCAGGCCCGGCGGCTGGGTGGTTACCGCGACGCCGGGCCCGAAGCATCTGCTTGAGCTGAAAGGTATGATTTATGACGACGTGCATCTGCATGAGCAGAATACGGAAGCAATGACCGGCTTTACGCTGCGCCATCAGCAGCAGCTGGCTTACTCAATGACGCTAAGCGGGAGCGAAGCCGAGGCGCTGCTGCAGATGACGCCGTTTGCATGGCGGGCGAAACCGCCGGTTCGTGAGGCGCTGCGTGAGCAGGCGTTATTCAGCTGCCAGACCGATTTTATGATCCACTGCTGGCAGCGTGATGCCTGATAGCTAGCCGGCGAAATGGCTCCAGAGAATTTCGGCGCCGATACCTATCAGCACAATTCCTCCCAGAATTTCAGCCCGCTTGCCTAGCAGCGGGCCGATAAATCGTCCCAACATAATACCCAGCGTTGACATCACCAGCGTCGCGCAGCCAATCGCCAGCGCGGTGGCGATGATGTTCACCTGCAGGAATGCCAGACCGACGCCAACGGCCATAGCGTCAAGGCTGGTGGCAAATGCGGTAGTGACCAGCAGCCAAAAGCCGTGGCGATGGGGCGCTTCGCACTCGTCGCCGGCGTCGCCGCGAAATCCTTCAATCACCATTCGGCCGCCGAGGAAGACCAGCAGCACAAAGGCAATCCAGTGATTCCATTCGAGGATGAACTGACTGGCAAGCATCCCCATTCCCCAGCCGACAAGCGGGGTCAGCGTTTCAATCGCGCCGAAGATAAGCCCGGTACGTAACGCTTCGGAAAATTTAGGTTGGTGGAGAGTTGCACCCTTACCGATAGATGCGGCGAAGGCGTCCATGGACATGCCAAAGGCCAGAAGAATCGTTGCGGATAAGTTCATAAGTGCGTCCTGACCGGGGATATTCCATATGACACATCGCTGCCCCCAGTAAATATACGCAATAAGTCTAATGATTATATATTGCGTACTGCAGTGATGCGTCTATGGTCTCGCCTGATTGAATGCGTTCTTCAACCCGTACGTGCCACGTTTTGCAACGAGTATGTTGACACGTACATCTCCTGGCCTGGCGGACAGGACATCGGCTACTCCCCAACGACGGGCGCAACCTTAACATATTTTTAGAATATAAAACAATAACACTATTTAGATATTTTAATAACCAAATGATAACGATTTTCATTTGAATTTAGGTGTCAAGAATTGGTTAATAAATATGAGGGAAGTGGGCAGATGAAATATAGCAAGGGCTATATATCCATCTGCCTGAATGAGCTGAAATATAGCGTAGGCTATATTTTTAACCTACTGAGTGGAAACGAGAAGTTTGTATATTTTTTCCAGATCGTCGATATTTCGTACGCGAATAAGCAGGCGTCTTTGCTCTAATTGCATCACCAGCACGCCGTCTTCCGATAAATTCATCTCTTTAATACGCTTATATTCAATCCAGATATTGGCGAAGAAAAAACCAGCGGGCTTGAAGATGATTTTGGGCGTGCGGATCCAGAACAGGTAGAGACCCATTAATGCCAGAGCAGATAATAACCATGTGGTAATGAGCGCGCCGTGGCTGATAATGTTGTTATAAATCAGTATGGCAGTTAGACCGACGAAGATTATTCCATCAACGCGGCTGCGGCGGAGCAGGGGAATGGCCAGCAGCTGCGGGCCGTTACGGCGCGGCATAATAAACTGGTCGTAAATCGCAAATGCCAGCAGAACCAAAATAAACAGCACCAGCACCAGATCCGTGAGTGTCATCCATCCTCCGAACAAAAACTAAAAAAAAAGCCGGGGGCAAGCCCCCGGCGTACAGCAGGATAATTACAGCCCCAGTAGGCCGATTGCGTAGCCAACGATACCGATGACGAAGAAGCCAACGATGATCCACAGGGCGTTAACTTTCTTACGCAGCAGCCACATACAGGCGAAGGTCAGCAGCAGAGGCACCAGACCCGGCATCAGCTGGTCAAGGATAGTCTGCACGGTGGTCACGCGAGTCTGGCCATCCTGACCGGTGATAGTCGATACCACCAGCGGGATGTTCACGTGCGTCCATTTATTGACCAGCGCCCCCATGACAAACAGGCCGAGAATCGACGCCCCCTCGGTCAGTTTCTGCAGGAAGCCGCCGCCCATATCTTTAACGATGTCGATACCTTTACGGTAACCGTACGCTACGCCGTAGTAACGGGTCAGCAGACGTACTGCGTTAAACAGAATAAAGAACAGCAGAGGACCAAGCAGGCTGCCGCTCATCGCGATACCGGCGCCCAGCGCCGCGAATACCGGACGCACGGTGCCCCAGAAGATCGGGTCGCCTACGCCTGCCAGCGGGCCCATCAGACCGACTTTGATACCGTTGATGGCACCATCGTCGATTTCCGCACCGTTAGCGCGCTGCTCTTCCATCGCCAGCGTTACGCCGAGCACCGGCGCCGCAACGTAGGGGTGGGTGTTAAAGAACTCAAGGTGACGCTTAATCGCCTGTTTACGCGCATCGTTATTCTCCGGGTACAGGCGACGAATTGCCGGCACCATAGAGAAGCAGAAGCCCAGCGCCTGCATACGTTCGAAGTTCCATGAACCCTGGAACAGGTTAGAACGAATGAACACGCCACGAATATCACTCTGAGTGAGTTTTTTCTCGGTGGTATTTTTAGTCATATCAACCATTTCGCTCACCTGTTAGTCCAGTTCGTTATCGAGATCGTTATTACCAGCAGCCTGCGCTGGCGCACCCGCTACGCGGTTGTATTTCGGGCTCAGCTGGATGTAGAGGATTGCCATTACGGTACCAATCACGCCCAGAGCAACCAGGTTGAAGTTGGTGAACGCAGCGGTAACGAAGCCGAGGTAGAAGAACGGCATCAGATAGCCTGCGCGCATCATGTTGATGACCATCGCGTAACCAACTACCACGATCATGCCACCCGCGATGTTCAGACCGCCGGTTACCACTTCCGGAATGGCGTTCAGCAGGCCCTGGACTTCACTGGTACCGACGGAGATAGCGACGATAACGGCCGGGATAGCGATACGCATGGCCTGCAGGAACAGAGACGAAACGTGAAGCCAGGAAATGGCCGTCAGGTTTCCGCTCTCCGCTGCTTTATCCGCAGCGTGCTGGAAGGCAACGGTAATCGTACGGACGATAATGGTCAGAACCTGGCCTGCCGCCGCCAGCGGGATAGCCAGCGCGATACCGGCACCAATGCTTTGGTGACCCGCGATAACCAGAACGGTCGAGATGATGGACGCCAGGGCGGCATCCGGCGCAACGGCGGCACCGATGTTCATCCAGCCCAGGGCGATCATTTCCAGGGTACCACCGATGATAATACCGGTTTTCATATCCCCGAGAACGGCGCCAATCAGCGTACAGGCCACCAGAGGACGGTGGAACTGAAATTCATCAAGTACCGACTCCATACCCGCAATACACGCGACGATGAACACCAGCACAATCTGAAGAAGGGTAATCTCCATTGTACTTCTCCTGTTGATTAAGTCTTAAGTTGAAAAGTCAGGCGCGAGCGCAGGGTTATTTATTAACCTTGGCGATCAGGTCCATCATTTTCAGTTTCTGGTCGGTGGAAACTTTGCGTGCTTCCAGTTCGATACCGCGGGCGTTCAGCTTCTTGAACGCTTCAATATCTTTCTCATCGACCGAAATCGCGTTGTTCACCTGCGTTTTGCCCTGGCGGAAAGCCATACCGCCGATGTTGACCGTGGTGATATTCACGCCACCTTCAACAACACGCTCAACGTCAGTCGGGTTAGTGAACAGCAGCATAATGCGCTCGCCTGCGTATTTAGGGTTGTTGTAGACGCGGATCATTTTAGCCACATCAACAACGTGGGCGGTGACGCCCGGAGGTGCAACCTGAGTCAGCAACGTTTTTCGTACGGTATCGGCTGCGACTTCATCGCTGACGACGATAATACGGGTGACGTTGGTTTCTTTGGTCCAGCGGGTCGCTACCTGGCCGTGGATAAGACGGTCATCGATACGCGCCAGGCCGATAACCATGTAATCGTTTGGACCCATCGGTTTAGCTGGGGTTGCCGCTCGTGGCGCTGCCGCCTGAACGGGAGCCGGAGCCGCTTTTTCAACCGCTTTCGCTTTCAGCGCTTTCACGCCTTCACGACCGGTTTCCACCGCTAACGCCACCAGCTCGTCGAACGACGGGTCGTCGTCACGGGCCATTAGCGTTTCAACCAGCATTGGAATGTTGACGCCGGCGATGACTTCGTAGTGCTCTTTATCGACGACAATGCGGCTCGCCGCATTGAACGGGCTTCCTCCCCACGTATCGACGAGAAACAACACGCCTTTAGCCGTGTCCAGCTTCGCCAGCTGTGCGTTGTATTTTTCGATCAGCGTTTCGGCGTTTTCACCGGGAACGAAATCGATCCAGCCAACGTTTTCCTGCTCGCCCAACAGCATTTCTGCCGTTTTCAGCAGCTGTTCTGCAGCCCAACCATGTGTGCCTATTACAATAGCAATCGTCACTTGCTACCTCCTTTATTATGGTGAATGCATCATCTGTTGTGATACATCCTGAATCACTCTTGCGAACAAAATCGATTCAGTAAGGGTGTAAGATATAAAATAATCACTACAGCGAATTATTTTAGATAGTGAAAAAATAATTAATGTGATGAAGATCCGTTAATCACGCATCTACGAATAATAATTTCGCGGCGCAAAAAATAGCCTTAGCTATTGCAAAAACAGGTAAATTTTTTTCCAATCTGGTTCTGTTTTTTGCTATGTTTAGCTTCCGTTTAACTACTCAGGAGTATAGGGCATAGCCCGCTGTATGGACCCTCATCGACGTCTTTTCACCTTTTGGCACCTGTCTGCCACCGCTACCGCTATCTGCTACGCTTTTTTACCAGCAATAATTGTCTCGCCTGTGCATGACATAGCGATGATTGCGTCCGTCGTTAACTGGAGCAACTCATGGAATTCTTAATGGATCCCTCTATTTGGGTCGGCTTGTTGACGCTGGTCGTCCTCGAGATCGTGCTCGGTATCGACAACCTGGTATTTATTGCCATCCTTGCGGATAAACTGCCGCCAAAGCAGCGTGATAAAGCACGTCTGATTGGCCTGTCGCTGGCGCTGTTCATGCGTCTGGGGCTGCTGTCGGTTATTTCGTGGATGGTGACCTTAACCAAACCGCTGTTCAGCATCGCTGATTTTTCCTTCTCCGGGCGCGATCTTATTATGCTGCTGGGGGGGATATTCCTGCTGTTCAAGGCGACGACCGAACTGCACGAGCGGCTGGAAAACCGCCAGCACGATGCCGGTCATGGTAAGGGGTACGCCAGCTTCTGGGTGGTGGTGCTGCAAATCGTCGTGCTTGATGCCGTGTTCTCGCTGGATGCGGTGATTACCGCCGTGGGTATGGTAAACCACCTCCCGGTCATGATGGCGGCGGTGGTGATTGCGATGATGGTCATGCTGCTGGCATCGAAGCCGTTGACCCGCTTCGTTAACCAGCATCCAACGGTGGTGGTGCTGTGCCTTAGCTTCCTGCTGATGATTGGCCTGAGCCTGGTGGCCGAAGGCTTTGGTTTCCATATACCGAAAGGCTACCTGTACGCTGCGATTGGCTTCTCAATCACCATTGAGTTCTTCAACCAGGTGGCGCGGCGCAACTTTATCCGCCATCAGTCGACGCTGCCGCTGCGCGCGCGCACCGCCGATGCGATCCTGCGTTTGATGGGCAGCCGTAAGCAGAATCCGGTGACGCACGATGGCGACATGCCGTCCGCGGTACCGGTGCCAGAGGGCGCGTTCGCCGAAGAAGAGCGCTATATGATTAACGGCGTGCTGACTCTCGCGCAGCGTTCGCTGCGCGGCATCATGACGCCGCGCGGTGAAATCAGCTGGGTGGACGCCGAGCAGAGTGTAGAAGAGATTCGCCGCCAGCTGCTCTCCTCTCCGCACAGCCTGTTCCCGGTGTGCCGGGGCGAGCTGGATGAGATTATCGGTATTGTTCGCGCTAAAGAGATGCTGGTGGCGCTGGAGGCCGGCGAGAACGTTGCGGCGCTCGCCTCGGCATCGCCGGCGATTGTGGTTCCGGAAACCCTGGACCCGATCAATCTGCTGGGCGTTCTGCGCCGGGCCCGCGGCAGCTTCGTCATTGTGACCAACGAATTTGGCGTGGTGCAGGGGCTGGTGACGCCGCTGGACGTGCTGGAGGCGATTGCCGGCGAGTTCCCGGACGCCGATGAGACGCCGGAGATTGTTGCCGATGGCGACGGCTGGCTGATCAAAGGTTCAACCGACCTGCACGCCCTGCAGCAGACGCTGGGGCTGGATGACATCGTCAATGAAGAAGAGGATATTGCGACGGTGGCCGGGCTGGTGATCGCCGTCAACGGCCATATCCCGCGCACCGGTGATGTGGTTGAGCTGGAGCCGCTGCGGTTCACCATCGTTGAGGCCAACAGCTACCGCGTCGATCTGGTCCGCGTCGTTAAAACGCGGCACGAGCACGACGAAGAAGAGTAATCCCGCCGACCTGCCGGTCTCCTCAGGAGGCCGGCAGGCTATTGACTATCCGTTTCCTCATCCGCCGCCAGATCGTGCGCCGCCAGCCATTGCGGGAATTCGTTAACCGGCATCGGCCGGGCGTAGCGAAACCCCTGCAGGATATCGACGCCGTGGTTACGCAGGTATTCCGCCTGCTCCTCTGTTTCAACGCCTTCCGCGATGGTGACAATTTCCAGGCGATGCGCCAGGGAAATAATCATATCCGTCACCGTTGAATTTACGCTGTCGATGCCGATTGCGCTGGTGAAGGACTTATCAATTTTTAAGATGTCGGGGCGGAGTTTTTTCAGCCATGACAGCGAGCTGTTGCCGGTGCCGAAATCGTCGATTGCCAGCTGCACGCCTTTGAAATGCAAATGTTCGGCCATATGGCGATCGCCATCCTGCAGCACGTCGCGCTCCGTGAGCTCCACCACCAGCTGCTGGACGGGATGGGCGCTAAACCAGTAGTGATGCAGATCGCGCAGCAGCTCGCCGTTAGCAAAATGGCGGGCGGCGACGTTGATCGAAATATGGAAGCTTTTGTCCTGAGGGAAAAGGTTGAGCTGGCGTGCGGTTTCCGCGATCACGTAGCGGGTGAGGGGAACGATAAGATTGTAACCCTCGGCAATGGGAATAAAGACATCGGGGGAGATCCTCCCCCGGCGCGGATTGTTCCAGCGCAGTAATATCTCGACTCCGCAGCACCTTTGGCTGCGCAGATCCTCCAGCGGCTGGCACCAAAGTTCGAACTCACGCGCGGTGATACCGAGGCTGATTTCACGGGAAAAGCTGAGCCTGCCTGCGGTTATGAGCCAGGTTATGCCGGTCGTTAACAGCGTGAAGATCAGCGCCAGCGGCAGCTCGGCGGGGAGTTCGTGCAGGGCGATTGCCGAGGCTCCGGGGCCGCTGACGTTGATGGTAAAGGGGAACTGCGAAGAGCTCTGGCGATAAATGACGCGCTCGCCCGGAATGGCGTCGTGGTCCACCAGTCCAAGGCCGTTAATAAAGCTTTTGTTACCGACCCGCAGCCCAATACCGGTAATCAACGGTGATTTCGCGTTGAGAATTAACTCCCCCAGCAGCTCAATATTAATCATCAGCATTACGCCGTCGGAGCCGCTAATCGATGCCGGATACCACTGAATTAATACCGGCGAGCCGACCAGCAGCGATCCATCGGTGGAGAAGACCAGAAGAGGGTGGTTGCTCGGCAGCATGGGCTGGCGCTGATGAAGGTTAAAATTACGTTCGCCATAAATACTGGAGCAGTAAAGAGTATCCGCTTTCACCAGTGCGATAGTTCGCACCGTTTGCAGCGAAGACGCCAGCTTGCGTAAGGGCAGGTGAATTTCCCGGCACGGCTGACCGACGAAATTCAGCATCGACAGGTGCTGCTTTTCAAGAGGGCGAAGAATTTTATCCATGGCCATCACCATCTGACTGGTGACCGTCTGGATCCGTTGCTGATTTAGGCTACGCTGCGAAATAAATCGGATAACCAGAGTGGTTGTCAGCGTTAATAACGCAACAATCAAACATACGACGATACGTTTACGGCGGTATGTCGTGATGACCTTATGTGCAGTCTGCATGCGCGACACCCTGTCGACTCTGAGTACCGTTCAGAATAACAATCGTCAGACAGTAAGTGTAGTGGGTGTAAATGAATAGAAGAAGAAAAATGCGCCGGTTAGGGCGCATTTCGGTTGCGAAGGTTTAGTCACACTGTACTTTGATGGCCAGACCGCCGCGGGAGGTCTCGCGATATTTGGCGTTCATATCCTTGCCGGTTTCGTACATCGTCTCGATAACTTTATCGAGGGAGACGCGCGGTTCGCTGGTGCGGCGCATCGCCATGCGCGCGGCGTTAATCGCTTTAACCGATGCGATGGCATTACGTTCGATGCACGGCACCTGGACCTGGCCGGCGACGGGATCGCAGGTGAGGCCCAGATTGTGCTCCATACCGATCTCCGCCGCCACGCACACCTGTTCAGGGCTGGCGCCGAGCAGCTCTGCAAGACCGGCTGCGGCCATGGAACAGGCCACGCCAACCTCGCCCTGACAGCCCACCTCAGCGCCTGAAATAGAGGCATTCATCTTGTACAGCGCGCCCACGGCGCCGGAAGCCATAAAGTAGCGAATGTAGATATCAGGGCTGACGGATTCAATAAAGTGGTCATAGTAGGCCAGCACCGCGGGCACAATCCCGCAGGCGCCGTTGGTCGGGGCCGTGACGACGCGGCCGCCGGCGGCGTTCTCTTCGTTGACGGCGAGGGCAAACATGTTCACCCAGTCAATGACGTTCATCGGATCGCTGGACAGCTTATCGCTGGCCACCAGCAGGCGGCGCAGCGCAGAGGCGCGGCGCGGTACGCGCAGCGGCCCGGGCAGTACGCCTTCGGTATTCATGCCGCGATCGATGCAGGCGCGCATGGTCTGCCAGACGTTGGCAAAATAGTCTTCAATCTCTTTTTTGCCGTGCAGCGCCAGTTCGTTCTGCATCACCATCCCGGAGAGTGACAGCCCGGTCTCTTTGCAGTAGCCCAGCATCTCCTGCGCCGATTTAAACGGGTAAGGAACGCTGAGCTCTCCCGCATCCTCTTTGCCGAAATGATCTTCGTCGACGATAAAACCGCCGCCGATGGAGTAGTAAGTTTTGCTGTAGATTTCTTTGTCGCCGGCCCAGGCATGAATCGTCATCCCGTTTTCGTGCAGCGGCAGGTTGTCGCTGCGAAAACGCATACCGTCATCCTGCGGGAAATCGACTTCCTGCTGCCCTTGCGCCAGCAGCAGGCGTCCGCGGGCTTCTACGTCGCGAATAAATGCCGGAATCGCGTCAATGTCGACCGTATCGGGCTGATTGCCCGCCAGCCCCATGATAATGGCGATGTCCGTGTGGTGGCCTTTGCCGGTTAATGACAGCGAGCCGTAGACGTCAACCGCCACGCGCGTTACGTCATTAAGTAGTCCCTTTTCGACCAGGTCATCGACGAACTGTTTACCGGCTTTCATCGGCCCTACAGTATGGGAAGATGAGGGACCAATCCCCACCTTGAACATGTCGAATATACTAATCACCATAACACTCCAGTACAGGGTTGCCGCGGCTGCGGCAACGATGTGATAACTGCGCATAGTGTAAGAGGGAACCGTAGCATCAGCTTAACTATTCACATGAATTAAACTAATGGATAACCATGAATTTACTAATGCTGAGAGCGCCGTCATATTTAAGTATATACCCTAAGTAACGGGCCCGACGGGGGAGCCGCAAGAGGGGGGCGCAAAGGGCGGTGCGGGGGAGTTCGGCGAGCGAACGCAGCCGCAAGAAGGGCTGCGCAAAGTCGATTAAGGCGTCAGGGCTTGACGCCGATTTGCAGGGCCAGCTCGCGGATAATCCCCGCGGTCATTCCCCAGACAAAATAATGCTGATACCAGGAAAGCCAGACCCGATGCGAGTTCCCGCGGCGATGGATATCCAGAGGGTGATAGCGGCCCAGGCGCAGCGCTTCGGCCAGCGGCATTTCAAAGACCGCCGCCACCTCATCCTGGCTGGCGTGATAGCGCAGGTTAGGCGGAATGATCCCCACCACCGGGGTGACCTGAAAGCCGGTCACGCTATCCACCGGCGGCAGAACGCCGATGATTTCCACCTGTTCAGGGGGAATAGCCACCTCTTCCTGCGCCTCGCGGAGCGCGGCGGCAATCAGCGACGCGTCGCTGTTATCGACCGCTCCGCCCGGGAAGGCCACCTGGCCGGCGTGCTTACGCATCCGCGGCGAACGCTGGGTAAGCAGCAGCCCCGGCTGCGGGCGACGGACAATCGGTACCAGCACCGCGGCCTGGCGCTGATTGAGGGCGCCTTGCGAAGGCTGCGGGCGCAGTAATTGAAAGCGCGAAAGAAAGTCGTCCAGCTCAAGGGCGTTATCCGCCATATCCTAGCTCTCCAGTTGTTGCAGAATGCGGTTAACTTTATCAAACGTTTCCTGATATTCAGCCTCTTCTTCGCTATCCGCGACAATCCCGCCGCCCGCAGAGCAGTATAGCTGCCCCTGCCACGCCGTCAGCGTGCGGATCGTAATGCTGGTGTCCATATTGCCGCACAGGCTGAGATAGCCGATGCTGCCGCACCACGCGTTGCGCCGCTGCGGCTCCAGCCGATCGATAATTTGCATCGCGCGCACCTTGGGGGCGCCAGTAATGGAGCCGCCGGGAAACGCCGCGCGCAGCAGGTCGCTGGCGTGAAGATGGGCCGGTAGCCTGGCGGTAATGGTGCTGACCAGATGGTGGACCGCCGGGAACGGCTCAACGACGAAGAGCTCGGGTACGCGAACGCTGCCGGGCTCGGCAACCCGGCCAATATCGTTGCGCATCAAATCGACGATCATCAAGTTTTCCGCGCGGTCTTTCGCCGAGTTAGCCAGCTTTTCTGCCTGGCGAGCGTCCTGCTGAGGATCGGCCAGCCGCGGGAGGGTGCCTTTAATCGGCCGGGTCTGGATTTCACCCTGATGAAGCTGGATAAAACGCTCCGGAGAGAGGCTCAGGACCGCGCCTTCCTCGAGGCGAATAAAGGCGCTGAACGGGGCTCTGTTGGCGCGGTTAAGCTGGCAAAATGCCTGCCACTCGTCGCCCTGATAGCGGGCCTGGAAGCGCTGAGCCAGGTTGACCTGGTAGCAATCGCCGCTCTGCAGCCACGCCTGTACCTGGCGGAATTTCTCGCCATACTGCTCGCGGCTCATATTCGAATGCCAGGCCGAGGTCAGGCTAAAAGGTGCCGCCGCTGGGGCCGATTGCGCCCTCAGCCACTGCAGGCGCGCCTGGGGATCGCCGTAGCTCAGCAGCGAGACTTCACAACGCTGGTGATCGACGATCAGCGCCCAGTCGTAAATGCCGACCGCCATATCCGGCAGCGCAATATCCGCGTCGGCCTGAGACGGCAGGTTTTCAAAACGACGCCCCAGATCGTAGCCGAACAGCCCCAGCGCGCCGCCAAGGAACGGCAGGTGCGGATGGGCCTGCGGCGCTAATCCGCACTGCGCCAGCTGTTGCGCCACTATTTTTAGCGGATCGTCGGCGGACGTCGTCAGCGTTCGGCCGTCGTTCACCGTGGTGAGGCCGCCGCGGGTAGTCAGCGTTGCGCGCGGCTCGGCCACCATAATATCAAAACGGTTATGCGGGTGATCGGCAAAGCCTGAGTGTAGCAGCATCGCCCAGGGCGCTGCGCTTAAGGGCGCAAAGTAGCGCTCGGCGGCATCCGGATGCCAGGGCAGGGTAATAATAGCGGGGGACAACATCTTCCTCGATCCTGATCGTTACCGCCCGCTGGCTTATAAGGGGACGGCGTGAAATAATTACGCCCCACAATGTAGCAGGAGTCAGTTATGTTTGCAGGTTTACCTTCGCTGAGCCACGAGCAACAGCAAAAAGCAGTAGAACGTATCCAGGATCTGATGTCGCAGGGGATGAGCAGCGGTGAGGCGATTCGTCTGGTCGCCAACGAACTGCGCGCCACGCATACCGGCGACCGGATCGTAGCGCGCTTTGAAGATGATGAAGACGAAGACGAGAGCGAAGACGCGTAATTAGACGGCGGCGATAATTTTAATTTCGACTTTGTATTCTGCTTTCATCAGCGCTGCCTGAACGGTGCAGCGAACCGGCGCGTGACCGGCAACAACCCAGGCGTCCCAGGCTCTGTTCATCGCGGCAAAATCGCTTTTGTCCGCAAGGAAAATGGTGGCGTCGAGAATACGCGATTTGTTGCTACCCTGTTTCTCAAGCACCGCGTCAATCTGCGCCAGAGTATTGGCGGTTTGCTCTTCAGCGCCCGCGTCGAGATTTGCCGGCACGCCGGTGTAATAAAGCGTCTGGTTGTGGATCACAACATCAGACCAGCGGGCTTCGGCATCGATACGCGTAATAGTCATTTCAGTTTCCTCTCTATCCAATGAATTTCAGGCAGCTCTGCCGGCGGAACCGGCGCGGAAAGCTCCCGAAAGACGACGGGTATATCCATTTGACGGGGGCAAGACTGCCATAATGTTCCGCCCGCGTCACTACCCGGGCTGGTGAAAAGACCTCCTCCCTGACATAATCACTGTCCAAATAACCAGGGGGCATTGTGATCGACGATTTTGCAGCAGACGGCCAGTTGGCCAACGCGATTCCGGGATTCAAACCACGCGAGCCGCAGCGCCAGATGGCGGTGGCGGTGACGCAGGCTATTGAGGAAACGCGGCCTCTGGTGGTCGAAGCAGGGACCGGAACCGGTAAAACCTACGCCTACCTGGCGCCCGCGCTGCGGGCAAACAAAAAGGTGATTATCTCCACCGGCTCGAAGGCGCTGCAGGATCAGCTCTACAGCCGCGACCTGCCAACCGTGGCCAAGGCGCTTAAATTTAAAGGTAAACTGGCGCTGCTGAAAGGGCGGTCGAACTACCTGTGCCTGGAGCGTCTTGAGCAACAGGCGCTGGCCGGGGGCGATCTGCCGGTGCAAATTTTGAGCGATGTCATCCTGCTGCGATCGTGGTCCAACCAAACTATCGACGGCGATGTCAGCACCTGCGTCAGCGTGGCGGAGGACTCCCAGGCCTGGCCGCTGGTCACCAGCACCAATGACAACTGCCTGGGCAGCGATTGCCCGCTGTATAAAGACTGCTTCGTGGTTAAAGCGCGTAAAAAGGCGATGGACGCCGACGTGGTGGTGGTCAACCATCACCTGTTCCTTGCCGATATGGTGGTTAAAGAGAGCGGCTTCGCTGAGCTCATCCCCGAAGCGGAGGTGATGATCTTCGATGAAGCGCATCAGCTGCCGGATATTGCCAGCCAGTATTTTGGCCAGTCGCTCTCCAGCCGCCAGCTGCAGGACCTGGCGAAAGACATCACCATCGCCTACCGCACCGAACTGAAAGATACCCAGCAGCTGCAAAAATGCGCCGATCGCCTGGCCCAGAGCGCGCAGGATTTTCGTCTGCAGCTCGGGGACCCCGGCTATCGCGGCAACCTGCGCGACCTGCTGGCCGATAGCCATATCCAGCGCGCGCTGCTGCTGCTCGATGACGCGCTGGAGCTCTGCTACGACGTGGCTAAGCTCTCCCTTGGGCGCTCCGCGCTGCTGGATGCCGCCTTTGAGCGGGCGACGGTTTACCGCGCGCGGCTGAAGCGGCTGAAAGAGATTAACCAGCCGGGCTTCAGCTACTGGTACGAATGTACCTCGCGCCACTTTACGCTGGCCTTGACCCCGCTGACCGTCGCCGAAAAGTTTAAAGAAGTGATGGCGCAAAAGCCCGGCAGCTGGATTTTCACCTCGGCAACGCTGTCGGTAAATGACGATCTGCGCCACTTTACCTCTCGCCTCGGTATTGAAGAGGCCGAGTCGCTGCTGTTGCCCAGCCCGTTTGATTATGCGCACCAGACGCTGCTCTGCGTGCCGCGCAATCTTCCGCTGCCGAATCAGCCCGGCGCGGCGCGTCATCTGGCCGCGATGCTTAAGCCGCTAATTGAGGCTAACGACGGGCGCTGCTTTATGCTGTGCACCTCCCACGCCATGATGCGCGATCTGGCGGAGCAGTTCCGCGCGACCATGACGCTGCCGGTTCTCCTGCAGGGGGAGACCAGCAAAGGACAGCTGTTGCAGCAGTTCGTCAGCGCCGGTAACGCGCTGCTGGTGGCGACCAGCAGCTTCTGGGAAGGGGTCGACGTGCGCGGCGATGCGCTCTCTTTGGTGATTATCGACAAGCTTCCCTTCACCTCTCCCGACGATCCGCTGCTGAAAGCGCGAATGGAAGACTGCCGGCTGCGCGGCGGCGACCCGTTCGACGAGGTTCAGCTGCCGGATGCGGTGATCACCCTCAAGCAGGGCGTGGGGCGCCTGATCCGCGATATTGACGACCGCGGAGTGCTGGTCATTTGCGATAACCGTCTGGTGATGCGCCCCTACGGCGCGGTATTCCTTGCCAGCCTGCCCCCCGCGCCGCGAACCCGCGATATCCGCCGGGCGGTGCGCTTCCTCGCCGTGCCGCCGGGGCGGTGATCTGGCGTAAAATGTGATAAACTGCGCGCCATTTTGTCAATCTGCTATAGCGAGAGCGCGACAACTCATGCGAATTTTGGCTATCGATACCGCCACGGAGGCCTGCTCCGCGGCGCTGTGGAATGATGGCACCCTTTGTGCTCATTTCGAAATCTGCCCCCGCGAACATACGCAACGTATTCTGCCTCTGGTGCAGGATGTCCTCAATGAAAGCAACGTCTTACTGACCGAACTGGATGCGCTGGCGTTCGGCCGCGGGCCGGGTAGCTTTACCGGCGTGCGCATCGGCATCGGCATTGCGCAAGGCCTGGCGCTCGGCGCCGAACTGCCGATGATCGGCGTTTCTACGCTGGCCACTATGGCGCAGGGCGCATGGCGTAAAACCGGCGCCACCCGCGTGCTGGCCGCCATTGATGCCCGCATGGGAGAGGTTTACTGGGCGGAATATCAGCGCGACGAGCAGGGCGTCTGGCACGGCGAAGAGACCGAAGCGGTCCTCAAGCCGGAGGCCGTCAGCGAACGTCTGCAGCAGCTTGAGGGGGCCTGGGCAACCGTTGGTACCGGCTGGCCGGCGTGGCCCGATCTGGCGAAGGACTCCTCGCTGACCTTAACCGACGGCGAAATTGCGCTGCCGGCAGCGGAAGATATGCTGCCGCTGGCCTGTCACCTGCTTTCCGTCGGTAAAACCGTTGCCGTAGAGAACGCCGAGCCGGTTTATTTGCGTAACGAAGTGGCCTGGAAGAAACTTCCTGGCCGAGGATGAATCTCAGTAAACATAAGACTGAGAGAAGGAGTCGCATCATGGCGGGTCAAACTAAAGTAGTACGTTGGCTGTTGGCGGGCGCCGTTGCCGCCGCGTTAAGTGGCTGCGTTTCGGTACCGGATGCCATCAAGGGCTCTACCCCGACGCCGCAGCAGGATTTAGTGCGGGTCATGGCCGCACCGCAGCTGTACGTTGGTCAGGAAGCTCGCTTTGGCGGCAAAGTGGTCAACATTATGAATCAGCAGGGCAAAACCCGCTTAGAAATCGCCACGGTGCCGCTGGACAGCGCCGCCCGGCCCGAGCTGGGCGAGCCTTCGCGCGGGCGTATTTTCGCCGACGTTAACGGCTTCCTCGACCCGGTGGACTTCCGCGGTCAGCTGGTAACGGTGGTTGGCCCGATTGCCGGCGTTGTCGACGGCAAGGTCGGCGGCACGCCGTATAAGTTTATGCAGATGAACGTCATCGGCTATAAGCGCTGGAACGTTGTGCAGCAGGTGGTTATGCCGCCGCAGCCGATTGATCCGTGGATGTTCGGCCCGCGTCGCTGGGGCTACGGCCCATCCCCGTGGGGCTACGGCGGCTGGGGCTGGTATAATCCAGGCCCTGCGGAAGTCAGAAATGTGGTAACCGAATGATTTTGCGGTTTTTCTAAGCTATTCGTAAGCTAAAAGAAACAGCGGCCAGTCCGCTGTTTCTTTGTTTCTGGTCTGATAAGAAAAATAAATAGTGACGCGCTTCGCAACCTGCAAAACGCCTAATTAATAAACTGGTACGCTGAGTTAATATAATGTTAACAGAATGTTTGTTGATCAGGGGGTGTGATGACGACGAATAACTATTTCAGAGGTGATGCAGTGAAAAAGGTTTGGCTAAACCGTTATCCCGCCGATGTTCCTGCGGAGATAAATCCTGACCGCTATCAATCCCTGGTTGAATTGTTTGAACAAGCCGCCGCGCGCTATGCCGACCAGCCGGCGTTTATCAACATGGGCGAGGTGATGACCTACCGTAAGCTGGAGGAGCGCAGCCGCGCTTTTGCCGCTTACCTTCAGCAGGGGCTGGGGCTGAAAAAGGGCGACCGCGTGGCGCTGATGATGCCCAACCTGCTGCAGTATCCCATTGCGCTGTTCGGGATCCTCCGCGCCGGGATGATCGTGGTTAACGTCAACCCGCTATATACGCCGCGCGAGCTTGAGCATCAGCTGAACGACAGCGGCGCCGCGGCAATCGTGATCGTCTCAAACTTTGCACATACCCTGGAGAAGGTGGTCGATAAAACTCAGGTCAGGCACGTGATTCTGACGCGAATGGGCGATCAGCTGTCGACGGCGAAAGGCACCCTGGTTAACTTCGTCGTCAAGTACATCAAGCGGCTGGTGCCAAAATACGATCTGCCTGACGCCATCTCGTTTCGCAGCGCGCTGCAGCACGGCTACCGGATGCAGTACGTCAAGCCGGAGATCGTCTGTGAAGATCTGGCGTTCCTGCAGTACACCGGCGGTACGACCGGCGTAGCGAAAGGGGCCATGCTGACCCATCGCAATATGCTGGCCAACCTTGAACAGGTCAACGCCACCTACGGGCCGCTGCTGCACCGGGGCAAAGAGCTGGTGGTGACGGCTTTACCGCTGTACCACATTTTTGCGCTGACCATGAACTGCCTGCTGTTTATCGAGCTTGGCGGGCAGAACCTGCTGATTACCAACCCGCGTGACATTCCGGGGCTGGTGAAGGAGCTGGCTAAATATCCGTTCACCGCGATGACCGGGGTCAATACCCTGTTTAACGCCTTGCTGAATAACAAAGAGTTTCAGCAGCTCGATTTCTCCACGCTGCACCTCTCCGCCGGCGGCGGGATGCCGGTCCAGCAGGTTGTGGCCGAACGCTGGGTGAAGCTCACCGGACAGTATCTGCTGGAGGGCTACGGCCTGACCGAGTGCGCGCCGCTGGTCAGCGTTAACCCGCACGATATTGACTACCACAGCGGAAGTATCGGGCTGCCGGTCCCGTCGACGGAAGCGAAGCTGGTGGACGATGACGATAACGAAGTCGCGCCGGGCCAACCGGGCGAGCTGTGCGTGAAAGGCCCGCAGGTGATGCTGGGGTACTGGCAGCGCCCGGACGCCACCGCGGAAATCATCAAAGACGGCTGGCTGCACACCGGCGATATCGCGGTGATGGACGACGATGGCTTCCTGCGGATTGTCGATCGTAAAAAAGATATGATTCTGGTCTCCGGATTTAACGTCTACCCCAATGAAATTGAAGACGTGGTGATGCAGCATTCCGGGGTTCAGGAAGTGGCGGCGGTCGGCGTACCGTCCGGCAGCAGCGGTGAAGCGGTGAAGATTTTTGTCGTCAAGAAAGATGCGACGCTGACTGAAGAGGCGCTGATCGCCTTCTGCCGCCGCCAGCTGACGGGCTATAAGGTTCCCAAGCTGGTTGAGTTTCGTGATGAGCTGCCAAAATCGAATGTCGGGAAAATTTTACGGCGAGAACTTCGTGACGAAGCTCGCGCTAAAGTAGACAATAAAGCCTGAGCTAAGAGTGAATCGCCAGACGCCGGCTAAGCCGGCGTTTTTTATGGGCGCCAGTTAAGAGAGCATGATTTGAACTATCAGATGATTACCACCAACGATGGTCTTCGCACCGTCTGTGAAGCGGCAAGCGCGGCAGCTGCGGTTGCGCTGGATACGGAATTTGTCCGCACCCGTACCTATTATCCGCAGCTGGGACTGCTGCAGCTGTTTGATGGCGAGCAGGTTTCGCTCATCGACCCGCTGGAAATCACCGATTGGGCGCCGATGCGTGAACTGCTGCTAAATCAAAACGTCACCAAATACCTGCACGCCGGCAGTGAAGATCTGGAAGTGTTCCTCAACACCTTTAGCCTGATGCCGCAGCCGCTGATTGACACCCAAATCCTGGCGGCGTTCTGCGGCCGCCCGATGTCATGGGGCTTTGCATCGATGGTTGAAGAGTATTCCGGCGTGGCGCTGGATAAGAGCGAATCGCGTACCGACTGGCTGGCCCGTCCGCTGACCGAACGCCAGTGCGACTATGCCGCGGCGGATGTCTGGTATCTGCTGCCCATCGCCAGCAGGCTGATGGCCGAAACGGAAGCCGCCGGCTGGCTGCCCGCCGCGCTGGACGAGTGCCGCCTGATGCAGCAGCGCCGCCAGGAAGTGCAGGACCCTGCGCAGGCGTGGCGCGATATCGGCAACGCCTGGCAGCTGCGCACCCGCCAGCTCGGCTGCCTGCAGCTACTGGCAGAGTGGCGCCTGCGCAAAGCGCGGGATCGCGACATGGCGGTCAATTTTGTCGTGCGTGAAGAGCACCTGTGGAGCGTGGCGCGCTATATGCCCGGCAGCCTCGGAGAGCTCGATAGCCTCGGGCTATCCGGAAGTGAAATTCGTTTCCACGGTAAAACGCTGATAAGCCTGGTGGCGAAAGCGCAGGAGCTGCCGGAAGAGGCGTTGCCTGAACCGCTGCAAAACCTGGTCGATATGCCGGGATACCGCAAGGTGTTTAAAGAGATTAAAGCGCTGGTGCAGGAGGTGAGCACCGGGACCGGGCTGAGCGCCGAGCTGCTGGCGTCCAGACGGCAGATTAACCAGCTGCTGAACTGGCACTGGCAGTTGAAGAGCGGAAATGCTCTGCCGGAGCTGATTTCCGGCTGGCGTAGCGAACTGATGGCCGATCGCCTGCGGGCGCTGTTAAGCGAATATCCGCGCTAGGCCACGGCAAATAGCCCGGGGTGATCTCCGGGCTTATGCAACAAACTGGCCCGACAGCGCAAGGCTATCGGGAGGAGCCAGCGTCAGGATTTCGACTCTTCCGTTTCTGGTAAAGTCACGTTCAACTCCAGAATCGAAATATCACCGTCTCGCTGCTCCAGCTGCACGCTGACCATTTCCGGGTCGATCTGCACATACTTACAGATCACTTCCAGAATATCTTTTCGTAGCTGCGGCAGGTAATGCGGTTCAGCATCGCCGCGACGACGCTCCGCGACGATGATTTGCAGGCGCTCTTTCGCAATGTTGGCCGTGTTCTTTTTCCGCGAGAGAAAAAAGTCGAGTAATGCCATAATTTATCCTCCGAACAGGCGTTTGAGGAAACCTTTCTTCTCTTCTTCAATGAAGCGGAAAGGACGTTCTTCTCCGAGCAGACGTTCGACGGTATCGGCGTAGGCCTTACCTGCGTCCGACGCATCATCCAGAATAACCGGCTCACCCTGGTTCGACGCACGCAGCACGGACTGATCTTCCGGAATCACGCCTACCAGATTGATACGCAGAATTTCCAGAACGTCTTCCATGCTCAGCATGTCGCCTTTATTGACGCGACCTGGGTTGTAGCGGGTCAGCAGCAGATGCTCTTTGATCGGCTCTTCACCATTTTCCGCGCGGCGGGATTTGGACGCAAGAATACCGAGGATGCGGTCGGAGTCACGAACGGAGGAGACTTCCGGGTTAGTGGTGATGATGGCTTCGTCAGCGAAATACAGCGCCATCAGCGCACCGGTTTCGATGCCTGCAGGTGAATCGCAGACAACAAAATCGAAATTCATTTTTTTCAGTTCTTCAAGAACCTTGTCTACGCCTTCGCGGGTCAGAGCGTCTTTATCACGCGTCTGGGAAGCGGGGAGGATGTAGAGGTTTTCGGTGCGCTTATCTTTGATTAACGCCTGATTCAGCGTGGCGTCACCCTGAATAACGTTAACGAAGTCATAAACCACCCGGCGCTCGCAGCCCATGATCAGGTCAAGGTTACGCAGGCCAATGTCGAAGTCGATAACGACGGTCTTCTTTCCCTTCTGGGCCAAACCAGTAGCGATGGCCGCGCTGGAGGTGGTCTTGCCGACGCCCCCTTTACCCGAAGTCACAACAATAATGCGTGCCATAGAAATTCCTTGTTAAAAAGGGACTAACTCAACGGTTGAATAGTCAAAGCGTTATCGCCCAGACGCAGACGCGCCGCTTTGCCATAAAATTCGGCCGGGATATTATCACTCAGCCAGTATTCCCCAGCGATGGATACCAGCTCCGCCGTGAGGTGTGAACAAAATATTTGGGCTTCTCTGTCGCCGCCTGCGCCTGCGAGTGCACGACCTCGCATCATGCCATATACATGGATATTGCCGTCGGCGATAAGTTCCGCTCCGGCACTCACATGATTTGTAACAATTAGATCACAGTTTGGTGCATAAATGCGCTGACCGGAACGTACCGGCAGGTCAATCAAACGCGTTTTTGTGATCTGATTAACAACTGGCGCAGCGACGACCGGTTCCGGCGGCGCCTGACGCGGCATTTTTTCTTTCCCTTCCGTCAGCAAAGGGATCCCCGTGCGGTCGATTTCCGTTTTCAGACGCGGGGCTTTGCAGCCGCTCACGCCGATAATGCGTAAACCGGTGCCGGCGATCGCCTCCTGCATAGCGCGCCAGTCGACGACATTTTCGATGTTGCTAATATTCACAACGACCGGGGCGTGACGTAAAAAAGCGGGGGCCTGGGCGATTTTGTCTTCTAACGCCTGACGAATAACCTCGGGATTTGCGTCGTGCAAATGAACGACAGATAAGGTGAAGCTACTGCCCTTAAGTTCGATTGGCGTATTTGACATCCTGGCCTTACTCAATTTGCTGTTTATCACCCGCCGAAGTGCGGTGATATTCCGAAGACTAAAAGGCATGTTATAGTCACTCATATATTGAGGCAAGTGACCACGAGTCTAATTCCGGGTAAAACTATGTTTTGTGTGATCTATCGAAGTACTAAACGTGAGCAAACCTATTTATATGTCGAAAAAAAGGACGATTTCTCACGTGTGCCCCCTGAATTAATGAGCAGCTTCGGCGCGCCGAAAATGACCATGCTGCTGCCGCTCGACGGGCGTAAAAAACTGGTCGGCGCTGACCTGGAAAAAGTCAAACAGGCGTTGAGCGATCAGGGCTATTATCTACAGCTTCCTCCACCGCCTGAGAATTTACTCAAGAAACACCTGGCGGAACAGGGGAATAATCCTTAAATAATTCAGACTGCCGGAAGGGGAACGTCGTTCGCGCCGAGGCGGCCTGAAGTAAAAGGGTATCACTCTGATTCACCCACTAAGGGGAAATAATGTACCAACATCATAACTGGCAGGGAGCATTACTGGATTTTCCGGTAAGCAAGGTCGTTTGCGTGGGCAGCAATTATGCAAACCACATCAAGGAAATGGGCAGTGCGACGCCGGAAGAACCGGTGCTGTTTATTAAACCTGAGACGGCGTTATGCGATATCCGTCAGCCGTTGGTGCTTCCTGAGGGGCTGGGATCGGTGCATCACGAAGTGGAGCTGGCGGTGCTGATTGGCAGCACGCTGCGCCAGGCGACCGAAGAGCACGTGCTTAAAGCGATCGCGGGCTACGGCGTGGCGCTGGATCTGACCCTGCGCGACCTGCAGGGCAAAATGAAAAAAGCCGGCCAGCCGTGGGAGAAGGCCAAGGGATTCGACAACTCCTGCCCGATCTCCGGTTTTATCCCCGCAGCCGAGTTCCACGGTGACCCGCAGAACACGGCGCTGAGCCTGAAGGTGAACGGCGCTGCTCGCCAGCAGGGCACCACCGCCGATATGATCCATAAAATTGTGCCGCTGATTGCCTATATGTCGCGCTTCTTTACCCTGAAGGCCGGCGACGTGGTGCTTACCGGCACCCCGGAAGGCGTCGGCCCGCTGAATAGCGGCGACGAGCTGGAAGTCGGTTTTAACGGTTTAACCCTGTCCACTCGCGTACTGTAACGTCCTTTTGCCGCCTCCCGAGGCGGCAAAACTTGCATCGGCGTGCCAGACTGGTTATAAGGTGCACCCTGAATTGCAATGACGGACATCCCTATGAGCGAACAACTCTTCTGGCAACATAAAACGCTGGAGCAAATGGCCGACGCGGAGTGGGAATCACTGTGCGACGGCTGCGGACAGTGCTGCCTGCATAAGCTGATGGATGAGGATACTGACGAAATCTATTTTACTAACGTCGCCTGCCGTCAGTTAAATATTAAAACCTGCCAGTGTCGTAACTATGAGCGGCGCTTCGAGTATGAGCCGGACTGCATCAAGCTTACGCGAGACAACCTGCCGACCTTTGAGTGGCTGCCGCCAACCTGCGCCTATCGCCTGCTTGCGGAAGGTCAGCCGCTGCCGCACTGGCACCCGCTGTTAACCGGATCGAAGGCGGCGATGCACGGCGAGCGTATTTCCGTGCGCCATATTGCGGTGAAAGAGTCCACCGTCAACGACTGGCAGGACCATATTTTAAACAAGCCTGACTGGGCGCAGTAGCCGCTCGCTGCCCGCCGCGCCAGACAGAACGGCTAAAACAGAAAACCCGCCACCGGCGGGTTTTCTGTTATCAGCCATCGGCAGGCGGGGTTACGACTTTTTGCTGTGGAACAGCCCGTTTTCGCCGTCGGCGTCATCTTCAACCCAGAAGTTGATATTGAACTGGGCATCGTCGCTTAATTCGATGCGATGCCAGTACTGAGGCGGGCTGGTCGCAAACTGCCCGGCGTTAATCACCACTTTGACCTCCGGCTCTGTCGCCTGTTCATCAGCGAAACCATAATAAGTTACCGTCCCTTCCATCACGCAAAGCTGGCCGAAAACGGCGGCGGCGGTGTTGTGGTGGGTGAGCAGGGCGGCAGGTACGTTCTCTTTGGTAAAGAAGGGGGTGGAGCGTTTAACTTTCCAGTTAGCCGGAATACGCAGGTGAGACATCGTGAGCTCCTTAGCGGACGCGAATAAGATGCATTTAATATGCAGCTTATAGGGGCGAACGTCAACTCGCGGGAGAGAAAAAACGCGTAAAGGCGCTATGCTGCCGACCCGAACCTCAGGCGGAACATGCGCCTTCGCTGCGCCTTTTCATCAGCGAACGTTCAGCATCGTGGAGAGAATACGGGATGGGGCAAAAAAAAACCTGCCAGCGGTTTCACTGACAGGCTTTGCTCTCGGCGGCGCGACTTCACCGCGACGGGATTAGCGACCGAACAGATCGCGTTTTTTAGGTTTGAACGGCTGAGCAATCACAACCAGCACCGCCACAACCAGGTAGGCGGCAAAGATCCCCACCAGCCACTGCGGCATCTCCAGCGTCAGAAACTCCCATTGACGCACGGAACAGTCGCCGCTGGCCACGAACATCTGCGGCAGCCACTTATCCAGCGGCAGCCACGTTGGGAAGCGGGCGGCAAAATCGCAGGTCTGGAACGGAGAAGGGTGAAGCTGAATCATGGTATGTTCCCATGCCAGCTGCAGCCCCCGCAGCGCGCTATAGAGCCAGATAACCAGCGCCACATAGCGCAGCGGCGTTTTCGGTGCGATGGCGCCGACGATACCGGCTCCCATAATGCCTAATAGCGCACAGCGTTCGTAAATACACATTACGCAAGGCTGCAGCAACATAACGTGCTGGAACCACAGCGCAACCAGCTCAAGAGCGAAAGCGGTGAACGCCATCAGGAGCCAGGCTCCGCGTCCCCTTGAGCACTGGTTTAAATATCGCAACATAGTCTTTTCCCTGAAACATGCTAAATCATGGCAGTGTAAACGAAAACCGAACCGACGCCAGCAGCTAGTCCGAAAATATTACGTAAAAATATTGCACATCCGGCGGCGGGTTGCGGATGTGCCGATATCGCGTCAGCTTCAGGGAAGCTGCGGCGTCACAAGCCAGCCCTGTTCGAGCATCCACTGCGTCGCTGGCATCAGCGTAAACTCAACGCCCAGCAGCCCGACCAGGGTCATCACGATGGTGTAAGGCAGCGCCATCCATACCATTCGCCCGTAGGAGAGGCGAATCAACGGCGCCAGCGCGGAGGTCAGCAGGAACAGGAACGCCGCCTGCCCGTTAGGCGTGGTGACCGAAGGCAGGTTGGTCCCGGTATTAATCGCGACGGCCAGCAGCTCAAACTGCGGCAGGCTGATGGCTCCCTGCTGGAGCGCGGTTTTGGCCTCGTTGATATAGACCGTGCCAACGAAGACGTTATCGGAAATGGATGACAGCAGGCCGTTAAACAGATAGAACAGCGACAGCTGGGCGTGCGGCGACGCCTGCAGTACGAACTGGATCACCGGGGAGAACAGGCGCTGGTCGATAATCACCGCGACCACGGCGAAAAAGACCGTCAGTAGCGCGGTGAACGGCAGCGCCTCGGTAAAGGCTTTACCAATAGCGTGCTCATCGGTCACGCCGGAGAAGGTAGTGGCCAGCACAATCACCGATAAACCGATCAGGCCGACTTCCGCCAGATGCAGGGCCAGCGCGGTAATCAGCCAGATACCGATAATCCCCTGGGCGATAAGCCGCAGGCGATCCTGACGGCTGCGCTGGCGCCGGCTGCGATCGTCATAATCCTGCAGAACCTTACGCACCGCGGGCGGCAGCGGTTCGCCGTAGCCGAACAGCCTGAACTTCTCCACCAGCAGGCAGGTGAGCAGGCCGCAGACGATGACCGGCAGCGTCACCGGCGCCATGCGCAAGAAGAATCCGGCAAAGTGCCATCCGGCGGCTTTCGCGACGATCAGGTTTTGCGGTTCGCCAACCATGGTCATCACGCCGCCCAGCGCGGTACCCACGCCCGCGTGCATCATCAGGCTACGCAAAAAGCCGCGGAACTGCTCCAGTACGTCGCGATAGTGCGGATCGATATGGCTATCGTCCAGCAGATCGCGATCGTCGGGCCGCGCGGAGGCCACGCGATGATAAATACCGTAAAATCCAACCGCGACGCTAATCACTACCGCCACCACGGTTAGCGCATCGAGGAAGGCGGAGAGGAACGCCGCCGCCAGACAAAAGGCCAGCGACAGCAGCATTTTGCTGCGGATACCCAGCAGCAGACGGGTAAAGATAAACAGCAGCAGCTGCTTCATAAAGTAGATCCCCGCCACCATAAATATCAGCAGCAGGAGCACTTCGAGGTTGCCGGCGATCTCATCGCGAATATGCTCCGCGCTGGTCATCCCGATAAATACCGCTTCGATAGCCAGCAGGCCGCCGGGCAGCAGCGGGTAGCATTTGAGCGCCATCGCCAGGGTAAAAATAAACTCAACAACCAGCAGCCAGCCGGCGACAAACGGATTGAAGCAGAACAGCAGCGGGTTAAGGATTAAGAAGACAATTAAGGTGAGCTTATACCAGTCCGGAGACTGGCCAAGAAAATTACGCCACAGGGCGCGACCATAAGACATTTCCACGACAGACATCCTTCCCCGTCAAATATTGACATGATTTTACGTATAACTATTTGCAAGACTAACAGTTGAGTAAAAAGGGTAGCAACCTGGTTCGCCTCGCGCCCGGTTTCATCAAGTACCAGGAGCAAAATCTCAAAATGAAACGGCGATCCCCTTTTAATTACCTCCTGGCGCTATCTGCCCTATAGCTGCTCTGGTATGATGAGTAGAATTTGCAACGCTGTGTAATGGAAATCTTACTATGGTCATTAAGGCGCAGAGCCCTGCGGGCTTCGCGGAAGAGTACATCATTGAAAGTATATGGAATAATCGCTTTCCCCCGGGCACAATTCTCCCCGCCGAACGTGAGCTTTCTGAACTTATTGGTGTTACCCGTACGACCTTACGCGAAGTTCTGCAGCGTCTGGCACGTGACGGTTGGTTAACGATACAGCACGGCAAACCGACGAAGGTGAACAACTTCTGGGAAACGTCGGGTCTGAATATTCTCGAAACGCTGGCGCGCCTCGATCACGACAGCGTCCCGCAGCTGATTGATAACCTGCTGTCGGTGCGTACCAATATCTCCACTATCTTTATCCGCACGGCCTTCCGTCAGCATCCTGAAAACGCGCTCCAGGTTCTTGCCGCGGCGCGTGAGGTGGAAGACCACGCGGACGCCTTCGCCGATCTCGATTACGGTATTTTCCGCGGCCTGGCGTTTGCCTCCGGCAACCCGATCTACGGTCTGATCCTCAACGGCATGAAGGGGCTCTATACCCGCATTGGCCGTCACTATTTTGCCAATCCGGAAGCGCGCAGCCTGGCGCTGGGCTTCTATCACCAGCTGGCTAAAGTCTGTGAAGAGGGGCAGCACGAGCAGGTTTATGAGATCGTCCGTCGCTACGGGCATGACAGCGGTGAAATCTGGCATCGTATGCAGAAAACGCTGCCGGGTGATTTAGTCATCGGTATGCGCTAAGACCCGCGATAAGATAAAAAACGCCCGGCGATTATGCCGGGCGTTTTGTTTGCCGCGATTTACAGCGCGTTCTGCCGCGGCGGGCTGCGTTCCAGCAGTTCGATGCTGCCATCGGCATTTTGCTGCTCCAGCAGGATGTCGAATCCCCACAGGCGATGGACGTGCTTAAGTACCTCGCGACGCCCCTTATCCAGCGGTACGCGGTTATGCGGCACGTAGCGCAGCGTCAGCGAACGATCGCCCCGCAGGTCGACGTTCCACACCTGAATATTCGGCTCCAGATTGCTCAGATTGTACTGGGCGGAAAGCTTGGAGCGAATCTCCCGATACCCCTCTTCGTTATGGATGGCGGAAATCTCCAGGTAGTTATGATGGTCATCATCGAGCACCGTAAAGAAGCGGAAATCACGCATAATTTTCGGTGACAGGAACTGGCTGATAAAGCTCTCATCCTTGAAGTCGCGCATGGCAAAATGCAGCGTCTCCAGCCAGTCTGAGCCGGCGATGTCGGGGAACCAGTATTTGTCCTCTTCGGTCGGCGACTGACAAATGCGCTTGATATCCTGGAACATGGCAAAGCCCAGCGCGTAGGGGTTAATCCCGTTGTACCACTGGCTGTTGTAGGGCGGCTGGTAGATAACGTTGGTGTGGCTGTGCAGAAACTCCAGCATAAAGCGTTCCGTCACTTTCCCTTCATCGTACAGGTGGTTGAGGATCGTGTAGTGCCAGAACGTCGCCCAGCCCTCGTTCATGACCTGGGTCTGCTTTTGCGGGTAGAAATACTGGCTCACCTTACGCACGATACGCAGGATTTCACGCTGCCATGACTCCAGCAGCGGGGCGTTCTTCTCCATAAAGTAGAGCAGGTTTTCCTGCGGCTCAGAAGGATAGCGGCGCGCGGTTTCGATGGCTTTCTCTTCTTCCCGCTTAGGCAGGGTGCGCCACAGCATATTCACCTGGCTTTGCAGATACTCCTCCCGGCTTTTCTGCCGCGCCTTCTCCTCCTGCAGCGAGATTTTCTGCGGACGTTTATAGCGGTCAACGCCGTAGTTCATCAGCGCGTGGCAGGAGTCGAGCAGCTTCTCCACCTCATCAACGCCGTAACGCTCCTCGCACTCGGTGATGTATTTTCGGGCGAAAATCAGGTAGTCAATGATCGAGCTGGCATCGGTCCAGCTGCGGAACAGGTAGTTATTCTTGAAAAAGGAGTTGTGCCCGTAGCAGGCGTGGGCCATCACCAGCGCCTGCATGGTAATGGTGTTCTCCTCCATCAGATAGGCGATACAGGGGTTGGAGTTGATGACAATTTCGTAGGCCAGCCCCTGCTGGCCGTGCTTATACGCCTGTTCGGTTTCGATAAATTTCTTACCAAACGACCAGTGCGGGTAGTTGATTGGCATGCCGACGCTGGAGTAGGCATCCATCATCTGCTCGGAAGTAATGACTTCGATCTGATGCGGATAGGTGTCGAGACGATACAGCTTCGCCACCCGGTCAACCTCGGCGAGGTAGGTTTCCAGCAGTTCAAAAGTCCAGTCGGGTCCATCGCTTAAACGAGTCGTGTCCCTGTTCATGGAATCAATCGTAGCCATTAGCGCGCCCTCATTGTCGGTGACTCTCTCTATACGGAGAGCCTCCCAATAAGCATAGAACACGGCTCGACAAACTGCGCCTGCGGACAATTTCTTTTCTTCGCGATTTCACAATCTTAAAGGCCTGATTCAGCCTTTCTGGCGGGATTTTATTCTGAGGAAAAATGAAGCGCAGCAGGAGATAGTAAATCTACCGGGTCAGTGCTGGTGCGGTTTGGTGTGAGATTAGTCACCATAAATAAAGCGTATGTTGAATAATATTTTCAACTGAGTTATCAATTTGTAATCAGATGATTGTTCTTTAACTATTACGGAGTCGCTATGCGAGTCGTCATACTGGGAAGTGGGGTGGTTGGGGTAGCTAGTGCGTGGTATTTGAGCCAGGCGGGACATCAGGTCACGGTTATCGATCGTCAGCCGGGGCCGGCGGAAGAGACCAGCGCCGCCAACGCCGGACAGATTTCTCCGGGCTACGCCGCCCCCTGGGCCGCGCCCGGCGTGCCGCTGAAGGCCATCAAGTGGATGTTCCAGCGCCACGCGCCGCTGGCAATCGGTCTTGACGGCACGCAGTTCCAGCTCAAATGGATGTGGCAGATGCTGCGCAACTGCGACACCCGTCACTATATGGAAAACAAAGGCCGCATGGTGCGTCTGGCGGAGTACAGCCGCGACTGCCTGAAGGCGCTGCGCGAAAGCACCGGCATCCAGTATGAGGGACGGCAGGGTGGGACGCTGCAGCTCTTCCGTACCGAAAAACAGTATGAGAACGCCACCCGCGACATCGCCGTGCTGCAAGATGCCGGCGTGCCGTATCAGCTGCTGGAGGCGAAACGTCTGCTGGAAGTCGAACCGGCATTAGCCGAGGTGAGCCACAAGCTGACCGGCGGTCTGCGTTTGCCGAACGATGAAACCGGCGACTGCCAGCTGTTTACCACGCGCCTGGCGGCGATGGCGGAGCAGGCGGGCGTCACCTTCCGCTTTAATACTTCGGTTGATGCGCTGCTGTACGAGGGAGAGCAGATCTCCGGCGTGAAATGCGGCGATGAAATTGTGAAAGGCGATGCCTACGTCATGGCCTTCGGCTCCTACTCGACGGCGATGCTGAAAGGGCTGGTGGACATTCCGGTCTACCCGCTGAAGGGCTACTCGCTAACGATCCCGATCGCCGAGGAAGACGGGGCGCCGGTATCGACTATTCTTGATGAGACATACAAAATTGCGATTACCCGCTTTGACCAGCGGATCCGCGTCGGCGGGATGGCGGAGATCGTCGGCTTTAACAAAGAGCTGCTGCAGCCGCGTCGCGAAACGCTGGAGATGGTGGTGCGCGATCTGTTCCCGCGCGGCGGCCACGTAGAGCAGGCGACCTTCTGGACCGGTTTACGTCCGATGACCCCGGACGGCACGCCGGTTGTCGGCCGCACGCCGTATAAAAACCTGTGGCTGAATACCGGGCACGGCACCCTCGGCTGGACCATGGCATGCGGCTCAGGACAGCTTTTGAGCGATTTAATATCGGGTCGCACTCCGGCTATTCCGTACGACGACCTTGCCGTCGCCCGCTATAGTCCGGGCTTCACTCCGGCGCGTGCTCAGCACCTGCACGGCGTTCACAACTAAGGAGTCTTCATGTCCCGTCCGGTACTGGCCAGCATTGATTTGTCGGCCTTGCGGCAGAATTTACAGATTGTCCGGCGCGCGGCTCCTGGCTCGCGGCTGTGGGCGGTGGTTAAAGCCAACGCCTACGGTCACGGCCTGGCGCGCGTGTGGCACGCGCTGAGCGGCGCAGATGGCTTTGCGCTGCTGAATCTTGAAGAGGCGATCCTGCTGCGCGAGCAGGGCTGGAAAGGGCCGATTCTGCTGCTTGAGGGTTTCTTCCACGCCGACGAGCTGGCGCTGTTTGATAAGTATCGCCTGACCACCAGCGTGCACAGCAACTGGCAAATTAAGGCGCTACAGCAGGCGAAGCTTCACGCTCCGCTGGATATTTACGTTAAGGTCAACAGCGGAATGAACCGGCTGGGCTTTATGCCGGAGCGTATCCATACCGTCTGGCAGCAGCTGCGGGCGCTGGGCAACGTCAGCGAGATGACGCTGATGTCGCACTTTGCCGACGCGGAAAACCCGCAGGGGATCGTTGAGCCGATGCGCCGCATCGAGCAGGCGGCGGAAGGGCTGGCGTGCTCGCGCTCGCTGGCGAATTCGGCGGCGACGCTGTGGCACCCGGAAGCGCATTTTGACTGGGTCAGGCCGGGGATCGTGCTGTACGGCGCGTCGCCGTCCGGCCAGTGGCAGGACATCGCCAACAGCGGCCTGAAGCCGGTCATGACCCTCAGCAGCGAGATTATCGCCGTGCAGAACCTGAAGGCGGGCGAGGCGGTGGGCTACGGCGGCCTCTACCGGACGACGCAAGAGCAGCGGATTGGCATTGTGGCCTGCGGCTATGCCGACGGCTATCCGCGCATCGCGCCGGCTGGAACGCCGGTGCTGGTTGACGGCGTGCGCACCACGCTGGTGGGGCGCGTCTCGATGGATATGCTGGCGGTAGACTTAACGCCTTGCCCACAGGCCGGGATCGGCGCGCCGGTCGAACTGTGGGGCAAAGAGGTTAAAATCGACGATGTTGCCGCCGCCAGCGGCACCGTCGGCTATGAGCTGATGTGCGCCCTGGCGCCGCGCGTTCCCGTTGTGACCGTGTAACTTCTCGTGAGGCGGCTCACTCCGCCGATCATATATGCCGGTATTTCAATAGGTTACTGAAATACCGGCATTTCGATAACCTCAAACTACCCGCCAAAACCCGCCCTAACTCGGTGGGTGTGGACACTTTGTGGATCCCAAATCAGGCACCAGCTTTTGCCACTAGGTACGCAACTACAGCACCGAATACACCCATCACTATAGGGATGATAATGTTGCCCCATTTCCAGCGAGCGATTTCATCAAGCTTATCGAAACGATCCTGCACCACCTTGAGCGTGGACTCTTGAGACTCTTTTATCGCTTTGAAGGTATTAAGGTTTATCTCTGCAACACTTGCTTTGATATCACCCTTAAGACCGATAATTTCAGACTTCAAATCACCCTTAAGCTCTGATAAATCAGCCTTTGTGACAAACTGCTCTGAACGCTCTGTCAGTCGTACAAGGTCAAGTTTGACAACGGAAATGCCGTCTTCAAGTTTTTCTACACGCTTTTCAAGATTGTCAGACATATCACCGCCCCCATTCCCATCTTTCTTCCATATTACATCATCAATACTTCTGCGGTTGGGAAGTTCCGAAACGTTACTCATTGCCTTCCGCCTCTTTTGATTCCTGACGTGCAAACCACTTAAGGACAACACTAGCGCGGTAAAGTGTGAGATGACCGCAATTTAAGCAATTCATCTGATAGTAGCTATTTAGTATTCCCCTCGGCTGGTCTACATCGTCAAAAGAAACATACTGAACGTAGGGAGGCGACCTTAACAAGTCGTCGTTTATTTTTCCATTTTCTATCGCTGGAGCTTTAATTCCTTCCAGAGAGAATGCTTGCGGGACTGATAGCTTTTCAGAACCACATGAGACGCATTTGCCCGAGACGCCCCTCTCGGCGAGAAACTGGAAAAACAGCATCGGCGTGATCTGCCTTAATTTTTCCATTTGCTTTTCTACAATTTTCTTTGAATCTTCATCCGTTTTTTTGTTGAACTTTTCCTCAAGGTATAGCTTGATAAGGTGGTTTTTTAGATCGTCATCAGATATTTCTATGTTATCCATAGCTTAATTCTCCAGAGGGTTAAACCGCACTGCATCCTGAAGGTAATCAGGTGCAAGATGCGCGTAAACCATCGTTTGCTGTATGTTCGAATGACCGAGTATTTTTTGCAGGGTCAGAATATTGCCGCCGTTCATCATGAAATGGCTGGCGAAGGTATGCCGCAGAACGTGAACCCCTTGGCCTTCCGGCAGATCCGGAGCCACCTGTTTGATCGTCCGGCGCAGCAACTCGTAATCCACGTCCGCAAAAATATCGCCCGTTCCCCGCTCGCACAGCTCATCAAACAGCGCATTACTAACAGGCACGGTTCTGTTTTTGCTGTTCTTGGTGTTAATGAACATCGCCTTTGAATGAGCAAGATGTGTTCGCCTTAGTTTAACGACCTCACCCCAGCGGGCGCCGGTCGCCAGACTTAATCGCGCCGCGAGGTTTTCCGGCTCGGGCAGGGTAGTCAAAAGCTGGTTAATCTGCGACTTCAGCAGATAGCCCATTTCATGCGCGTGCACTTTTAGCGGTGAAATGCCTTTAAAGGGGTTTTCGTGGTGATAATTCCCGGTTTCAATGAGCGTACCGAACAGAGAAGAGAGCGTTTCCTGTTCGCGGTTGAGCGTTTTAGCCTTAATGCCCGCTGCATATCGGGTTCCGCGATATTCGGCCCAGGCATTCTTATTCATCCGGTCAGTGGTGGGGAAGCCCATCGCTTCATCAACGCGCTCCAGTTTCCGGCGGGTACTTTCACCTGATTTCATGGTCTGGCCTTTGATGCGCCACCAAAGCTCAATAAGTTCGGAGAACGGACGCTTGTCGGGGGCTCTATCCAACCACTCTTTCCCGTGCTGAGAAGACAGGATCCAGCGCTCATATTGTTGCGCTTCGGATTTGGTTGGGAATTTTTTGCGTATACGCCGGCCTTCACGGCCCTGCGGACGCATATCAACCATATAGCCATCTTTAAGAGATTTAATACTCACCAGAAAATCCCCCTATCATGACAGATCCCACCCTTACCCCATCTTTCCATTATGTTTAAAGCAGTTAGCCAACCTTCTTCGCGCCTCGGCGACTCGATGTGCCGTCTTGCCCATTAGGGGAGAGAGCCGGAGCTATCTGGCCGGATGCTTCATTGGTTTCATCACTCATTAGCCACAAGGTGTACTTTTTGAAGACCTCGTGAGTTGTAATTTTCCTCAGCGTAACTCCGCCAGGCTCCATTATCCCGACCTCATATTTCTTAATTGTGCTTATGGAAATACCTGTTAAATCGGCAAATTTTGCCTGACTTAAATCCTCTGCTTCCCTAATCAGCTTTAGTTTCTCACTTAGCTCGCTTGACATGGTTCATTCCTATGATCTAAAGTTGGTTCATATAAATGAACCAATAAAACCCCAAACTACCCAAACAAGGCAGGATAACACATGGCAAGAAACGCAAGAAGAGCCACTACGCCACCTGAAATCAGGGATTTGCCGGGGGATTACCCATTCGGCGATCGTGTTTCTGAGTCCCTGGCCGACTATGCAAAACGCACCGGCTTAACGCTGAAGGCAGTTCAGCACCGCGCAGATGATGGCCGCTTACCGATCATCCAGGCCCGCCCGCGAGCAAAGCGGGAAGTGAACCTGCTCGCCATCTACATGAACGCCCGTTACAAAGCCGAACGCTTTGTTGAGTCAATGAACTAAAGGGGATGATCATGCCGAAAGGGAGCGGAATTACGGGAGATGACTTGCCGAAAGTTACCTGGATAAATAAGCACGCCGGAATTTGTTGCGGTTTTACCATCCGCGTATTACCACGCAGGGTAGGGAAGAAACGTTATCAAATTATGAAAGATGGTGATTCCTTTGGAATTGACTTCGCTTTATCGGAAGCGCGTAGAACGATAGATCGGATTATTAACAACAACCATTTTATTGTCCATTAAGGAAGCGGGAATATGAAACGCCTTTATGCCGAACAGATTAATAAAATGCTGGAAGATTATTATTTCAATCTGGAGAACAACCCTCAAGGCCGCGAGTCACATTACGGGGTTCTGGCTAGCGGAATCCAGCACATCTATGGTGCTGCATTCTGCCTGAATGACGATGACACGCTTAGCGAGCTTCGCCCATTCGTCAACACCATCATGAATGGAGAGATACCCCCTCCAGTGTTTGCGGGGATTGCCGCATGAGCATGTTCACCGAAGAGAAAACTTCATGGGCACAGGAAATGCTGATCCGCGAGGCAGTAGATAACGCCGAGCAGGGTTTTACTGTTCACCTGAAAAATGGTTGCGTCATTGTCGTACCAGCAAGCAGCCCGTCAATTGATTTAATTATTTACGGGCTGGAAAAAGATATTCGTGGTAATCACGAGCGTGCCAGAACGACCTTTATTGATTTTCTGTATCACTGGCACGAAAGGTTATTCAAGCTGGCTAAAAGAAAACCGCGCCCTAACCACTAATTAACCAGCGTTAAAAATAACGGCATTCATTTTGCCGGGGATTCGTTTTGCCTTTTTCAGGAGGTCGCATGTCGATCACGTCAATAAAACTGGATGGCGGAATAAGTGATCCAGAGTTTGTGGAAATAAGCGCCAACGCACGGAAACGCGAGCGCGATCACCTGCTGGGCCTGCTGCGCATTTTCATCGGCCAGCTGAAAAAGGAAAGCGCCACCCCGGAAGAGATTTATTTATCAATCGAACAGTGGGCCAACGCCCGCGAGCTAACCATCAGTGAGGGAAAAAACCATGAATAACATGATGCTTGACGTCAGGGCATTGGGCAGTGAAGACGACTCACAGCTGTTCGCTGTTGGGTGCGCCTTCTTTGAACCGTCAACCGGGCAGCTTGGGCCCCAGTTCTACCGCGCGATTGACCTAAACACCGTCAAAAATATCGATCCTGCAGTGGTGATCGGGCTGCTGAAAAGGGACGCCGATCAGCGCGTAGAGATAATTAGCGCGACCCACACCGAATTAGCCGCCGTGGCCGAACTTCTCGGATTCGTGGAAAAAAACGCATCGAAACATGCGGATCTCCGGTGCTGGACAAGATCGGAGGGTGCGGTAAGGCAGCTCATTTCTGCCGTGAAGAGGCATAACCTGGTTGTGTCCCGCATCGCTCTCAGGGTCTGTAGTTTGAATACGCTGGTTATGCTGGCGGGTGCCACCGGTTACGTTCCGCACCCGCGCCGCTCAACGGCCACTTACATGCTGACTGACGCCGTATATCAGGCCGAGCAGGTTTGCGAGATCTGGCAGCGCCTAACCAGCCCGCATCTCGAATCACTGTGAGGGCCGCCATGCATCCGCGTCTCTCCGTCATTTGCAGCGCACCGCTGCCGGTCTGCAACAGGGCGCTGGCCGCCCTGAAGTGCTTCGCCCGCGGTCAGCGCAATTTCTCCCGCGTCATGCCGCATGCCTATCTCGTGATCCGCATTGGTCGCCGCTGGCGCTTGCTCAGTAAGAACGGCGGCCAGCAGTGGCGGCTGATGACCCACGAAACCTACAACCAGGAATATCGCAAATGAACCGATCACCTGAATACGCCCAGGGTGCATTGGCCGCCCTGCACGAGGCCAAAACCCTCAATCTCGCAAACGCCACAGCGCTCGGCGTGCTGGAAGGCCCGGAGGCCGCAAAGACCCTCGTTAACCTGATGAATATTGTGATTGATCCGCTAATCCAGAAATACACCGTGATGGAGGCAAAAAAATGATTAAGTCCCCGATCAAATGGGCCGGCGGCAAAACCCGCGTTATGCCGCAGCTGCTGAAGCACCTCCCAAAAGCTGATTGCCTGATTGAGCCATTCGTTGGCAGCGGCACCGTATTTATGAACACGGAATACCGCCGCTACGTCCTCTGCGACAGCAATCGCGCGCTGATCAATTTCTTTCTTGTATTGAGGGATGATACAGAGCGCCTGATAGCGGTTGCCCGCAATATGTTTCGGGACGGTAATAAAGCAGATAAATATTACTCCGAGCGCGCAAGATTCAATTACATGTCATGGTATGAATCAGAAGAGGATTGCCGATCGACATTATGGGCGGCGTCCTTTTTGTACCTGAATCGCCACTGCTTCAACGGTCTTTATCGTACAAATCTGGACGGCGATTTTAATGTGCCATTTGGCCGATATAAACAGCCATATTTCCCCGAAGCCGAAATGCGCTTATTCGGCGAAAAAGCGCGGGATACCAACGCACTCTTTCTTAGCAATGATTTCCGCACCTCCATTCCATACATCGCGAAGAACCGCCCGAATTCGGTAATTTACTGCGACCCCCCCTACATCCCGGCCAGCAAAACCGCCAACTTCACCGCCTACGGCAAGCCATTCACACTGGACGATCACCGCGCTCTGGCTGCAACCCTGCTCGATGCTCATCGCCAGCATGGCGCCCGCTCAGTTATCTCAAACAGCGATACCCCAGAAACCCGCGAGATCTACTCCGCTTTCAGCCTCCACGCCTTCAGCGTCCGCCGTTCTGTCAGCGCCAAAAGCCGCGACATGGCCGGTGAGGTTATTGGCGTTCTTCGCGTGTGCGATTGCTGTGGCCGCTCAGGTGGCGCCAGCTGCCCGGATTGCGGCCCTGTGATGGGTGCTTCCACTTACGGCGCAATGGCTGCAGCGGGTGCATTCGACGGGGCGGAGGAATTTTGATGAGTGAGCCAGTGTGGTTAGCAGTAGATCCCGCCGATGAGCGAGGGGATTACACCATCGTGACAGCGCTGGTTTACCGCATAACCGGTAGTCAGCAATACCACACCTTCACCCTGATTGATTTTAGGGCATTCATCCTTGATGCAGATATGCCGCTCTCTAGGTCATGCGTATCCGGCATTGGAAGCGATGACCAGGGCATCAGGAAGGGTGGGCTTGTGCGGCTAAAGCTTGTTTCCGAGGCACCTGACGAGGGGTTGCCATTCTGATGAACGAAGAAACCAATTACCGCCGGTTCTGGCGAAACCTTGTTATCTGCTGCGCACTCTGCTCGCTGCTGTTCTGGCTCCCGATGGGCTATCTCGCCTTTCGTGTTTTCTCTGTGGTGTGGGAGGCGCTGTGGCTGCTTATTACAACGAAATAGACCCCCACGCAGCACAGCACCTGCGCAACCTTATCGACGCCGGCCACATTGCGCCGGGCGTCGTTGATACCCGCTCAATTGAGGATGTAACCCCCAATGACCTTATCGGATTCAATCAGTGCCATTTCTTCGCCGGGATCGGCGGATGGTCGCTTGCCCTGCGTCGCGCAGGATGGCCAGACAGCCGCCCGGCATGGACAGCATCATGCCCCTGCCAGCCTTTCAGCCAGGCAGGCAAAGGGCTTGGGTTTGCTGACGAGCGGCACTTATGGCCCTCCGCACATTGGCTTGTCGGCCAGCGCCGCCCTGTCGTGGTCTTTGGCGAGCAATCTGGCAGCGCTGACGCGAACGACTGGATCGACCTTGTACAAGCTGACGTGGAAGCCCTGGGCTATGCCTTCGGGGCGACTGCGTTTCCGTCTGCGAGCGTCGGCGCGCCGCACCAGAGAGACCGTGCTTATTGGGTGGCCGACGCCGATCGCCAGCAATGGGAGAGGTGCGGGGAATTTCAACCGACAGGGGGGGGGTAAACCTTCAGACAGCTGCGTTATTGGCTGGCTGGACAACGCCGAGCGCGACCGATGGAGTGCGCGGAGGGACGGGTATCACCTCGGGAATGACGGGCAGCAGCCTTACGCAGATGGTGAAAATGGCGGTATGGCCGACGCCGACAGCAACGGACGGGAAAGGCGGTTATCAGGGAGGACGGATCCGCAACGGGAAGCTATCGACGGACAGGCTCGATGTGGCTGCGCAGCTTGCGGGCTGGCCGACGCCGACCACGAGCAACGACCGCTCGCCATGTCCGCAAGAGGCTATGCGGATGTATCGCGACAATGGAACAAAGATTCAGAAGCGGCTTCAGGATGTAGCTGCGTTATGCGGCCCGGCCCGGTTAACGGCTTCTGGAGAGATGCTGATTGGCTCCACGGCCGGGATGGATGGTGGAGGCCAGTTAGACCCGGATCATTCCCGCTGGCTGATGGGATTCCCGCCCGAGTGGGAAGAGTGCGCACCTACGGAAACGCTATCAACATTGAAGCGGCGGCAGCGTTCATAAAGTCCTACATGGCAGCGGTGGATCATGTCTGATTCCGCCGCTTTAGTATGGAGATGGAACGCCAAACGGCAGGCTGTTAACCCCAATAGTGTTGCTGATTCTGCGATTGAGTATCTCACCCCGAAAGGCGAGCGGAAGACGCTCGCCTATGCGGATTTGGTCGATACCGTCTATCGCACCCCCATGCGCCCGCGCGAGGGCGCCGCGCGCGAAGCATTCGACCGCAAAGGCCGCGCTCACTATCTGCGCCGCCGGGTTCAGACTCTACCGGCGTTTATCCGCAAGCGGTTCTCTCTGCGCCTGGAATCGCTGGAGCGTCACGATCCAAAAGAGGCAGTGCGCTGGCTGTTCAGCACGTTTGAGCGGCACGTGTTACGCCGCGTCGACGCGGTAAACGCCCAATACCTACCGCAGAGCGAACTCCCCGCGATCCTTGCGCCTCTCCGTGATGATTTTCACCTGCTGCCCTGGGCGGACAAAAAACGCCTGAAACGACTGGCCTATAAGCTCGCAAACCTGATGAAAAGCGAGTTTATGCGCGAGTTTGATTTCCAGTACGGGAAAACCGCTGATGTTGAGTTTTCCACGCTCTACGCTTACGGCTATATCGCCAGCAAGGCGACGAAGCTCAATATCTCGATCCCTGGCTGGGGTCGGTATTGCGAAGAGGAGATGGGAGCCGAAGAGGCACTGCGCGCCGTTGCGCGCCTTCAGTCGGAAAAGTGGTGGTTAGGTAAAATCCGCCGGATCCATGATTGCTGGCGAGAGCACCTCATGATCGCCGCGGGCTACGTCAGTAAGGTGGCGTCGCCGTATTGCTCCGATCCGTGCTTCAAGGAATGGATAGCCCAGAAAAAAGCGAACTTCGAATACCTCCAGGCGATGGAGTTGGAAGATCAGGACACTGGCGAGCGCAGCTCTTTGCTGGACAAGGTCATGGGGAGCACGTCCAACCCCAAAAACGCCCGCGCCGAGCTGATGGTGCGCATGCGTGGGTTTGAGGATATGGCAACCGAAATGGGTTTGGTTGGCATGTTCTATACGCTGACCGCGCCGTCTCGTTATCACTCCACGCACGTAAAATCCGGCAAACGCAACGACAAATATCGCGACGCTGGCCCGCGCCAGACGCAGAAATACCTCTGCAAAGTCTGGGCGCGAGTCCGTGCGAAATGGGGGCGAGAAGGTATTCGCACCTTCGGCTTTCGTGTAGCCGAGCCGCACCACGACGCCACCCCGCACTGGCACCTGCTGCTATTCCTGCGCCCGGAAGAGGTGGAATATGCAACGGCCATTTTCCGCAAGCATGCGTTGAAAGAGGACGGTAACGAACCGGGCGCGCAGGAGCACCGTTTTACCGTTACGCCGATTGATGAAAAATTTGGCTCTGCAACGGGCTATATCGCGAAGTACATCTCTAAAAATATCGACGGTTACGGCATGGACGGCGAGCTAGACGATGAATCCGGCCAACCCGTCAAAGAGATGGCGAAGCGCGTGCGCGCATGGGCGTCGCGCTGGAATATCCGCCAGTTTCAGCAGATCGGCGGCGCCCCGGTGACCACCTGGCGCGAGCTGCGCCGGTTAGGTAACCGCGAGCTGGTTCTACATCCGGAGATCGAAGAGGCTCGCGCAGCTGCTGACGCGGCGGACTGGCCGGGGTACACCAACGCCCAGGGCGGCCCGTTAGTGCCTCGTGACTGCCTGCGCGTTCGCCTCAGTTACGAATACACCGAGGAAGGCAATGATTATGGTGACACGGTCGCCAAAATAACCGGTGTCTATTGCCCTCTCACCATCCGTGAATCCGTCATTTTTACCCGCACAACCGAATACAAAATTGTGCCGAAGCGTAAGCCGTCGCCGGTCGAGAATTTGACCTTAGAAGGCCGCGCAGCGGCCCCTCGGAGTTCTGTCAATAACTGTACGGGGCCCGCCGGATCGGACGAAAAAGCACCATCAGAAACGGCGGTGCCAGCTGATAAAACCGCGCCCGACAACAGTTCGGTGACAGCACTTCCGCTGAATATCGATGTTTTGAGGCGATATTCACGCCAGCAAAGGCAGGAGATCACCAGCAGGTTAAGAAAATCCGCCCGGGAAAGCTCAGATCAAGCCTTCACGCGTACCGCGCGCGGCCTGCGCACGTCGATTGATGACGAAAGCGCGCTGACATGGGGGCCAAAAGTTACCGCCGCGAAAGATATGAGCCTGACGCTGGAAGAGGCCGAGCGGCGCTGGCGCGAGCAGCTGCGGATCGAGGCTGAACGGCGAGCAGATAACTACGCGGCGGCGGTTGCGGAGTATCAGAAGAAAAAAGCTGAAGCTGCATTGCTTCGTCAGAACGGCGCAGCATCAATTAACCAGAATCAGAATTCACCACAACCAGACATTAGAGCGGGTGCTCAGGCAATGCCTGATAAAGTGATCGCGGGTCTGGATAGACGTAATATCATTCTAACCGATAGAGAGGTTAGAGCGTTGTTAAGTGGCTGCATTCTGGCGTATGGCGAAATGGAATTTGCCATCAGAGAAGGGGGTCTGGTGGTAGAGCATCGGCTTTATAAGCATGCCAACCACGCCCCAGCATCGGCGACTAAGCAAAGTGAGTTACTTAGTCGCTGGCAAAAGGCTACCAGGAAGAAACTATGACCACGTTCAGTGTAGAAATTAACGAAAATATCGTTATCAGACTTAAAAAGAGTGCTCGTCCGGAAATAACGCTTGATCTGCCATCTGTGCCGGAGCAAGGCGATAAGCTGTGGGTGAAAAGCATGCGCGGTACTCATATCGTCGAAACGGAAAGGTGTATGATCGTGGAGTCGTGCCGCGTTTCACGTCTGCGCCCAACCATACGGTTGGTATTATTATTTGGCATTGCAACCAATCACGGACACGATGAATCAGCCACACCGCTTGCGTTACAGGATAAACGTAAGCATGCACCGCTGCCGGAGGTAGTTCGGAATATCAGATTGGAACAGGGTCAGCAAGGGCTGTTACAGAACCGAGAGAGAATGACCAGAAAATTAGCACTACTAGGCAAGACTGGCTCCGTCGCTTCTGGATGTGTTGGTCATACATCAATTCCGGCCACTAATGACCATGCTGCAGGTGACGTTGAAGATGGCAATTCTGAAGGAGGTGATAAAGAATGAGCCATCTGGAATTAAGGCGGAGAGCTATCATCATCAAAAATTATCGAAATTTTATCATATGGGCTTGCATTTCAAGAGTGAGCGGATAAGCCTATATAATAGACGTCTTTTATCACAAACGGAGGATTCGCCATGGACCCACAGATAAATGTAAACGCAGACTTTACCCCTGCCATTGAAGGTGGAACAAAAGGATTGGGCAAGTTATTTCGAGTGATTTTGGGAAAAAGATTAAGTAATAGCGATTATCATGAAGCTCTCAGTAATGCTCAGAAATTAAAGGATGTTTCCTTGATTGAGGGGGGGGTAGCTGAGTATCGTGATGGTGCCTTAATCATCTTGCGGGACGATGCTCAGGAACCTAATACCGTTGCAGGCGCAATGTTGTCTATGAGGGATGCTAATGCACGAGAGGCCCTGAATCATGCAATTCATACGTTGCAAAATGAAAATCCAGTTGTAGACGAGGAACCATTGTCGGAGACTTTTTTTCATCACTGGTACAACCATGCTTCTAAGGTGTCGGAAGATGAAGTTCGTTCTTTATGGGGAAGGGTTCTTGCTTCTGAAATTCAAGCCGGTGGTTCAATATCATTGAGGACAATGAATATTTTATCGACAATGGAAAAAAGACAACTGCAAAGTTTGGAGATCCTTTCTAAGTACACGGCTGGAGGAAAACTTATTTTTTCCGAAAACAATGATGATATCAGATCCTTTGCATCAGATGTAAGTGTCGATGATATCAATGAAATGATGGATTTAGGTATTGTAAGGCCTGAAGCAGCTTCAAATTTTATAATTACAGATCTCTTTTTATTTAACAAAGATTTTAATCTAAATATACACACATGGGGTGCTAATGAAGAATATATATTAGGTGTGGATAAGCGTAGAGTGGTATCGGTTAAAATAAAAAACTTGACATCTACAGGCTCCTTACTGCTTCGCATAGCTCAGTCTAATATAGACTTAGATAAGCAGGTTAAAGATTATTGCCTCTACCTTCTACACTCTAGCCAGTTAAGTGCACAGAATGTTGTTAAAATAGATATTTTTAAGCGAACAAAAAACGGAACCTATCAGCACTTAGGTAAAGTTGAAAAATGAAATGATAATTTCTTTCGTGAATTACATAAAACACAGGTTAGAAACACGCCCAGCCCTTTGGAATACCAATTCGGACATGTCATTGAAAATTATGATAAGTATCATTAAATTTGCGCAGCCATACTGATAATGTCAGCGTGGTTTTATTAGGTTACCAAACCACTGAAGTCTTGATTTCCAGCCCGCCAAAACGCGGGCTTTTTTTAGGATTTAATGAATGCAAAATGTTGCACAAATTTGCACAATTTTTGAAACGTCGTTTTTGCCTCACAGCGCCAGCACTGGCGGGACCTGGGCGGTTTGCACAAAGTGCACAAAAAGACGCATGTTTAGCGCGCAGGCGAGGCGGGGGAGCAATCGCGCGCTTTGGGGGTAGGGAAGGGGTCGGTATACCTCGCCAAAAGCCGCCTGCCGGGCGCGCACTTTCGCGGTGCATCCGGCGAGCGGGCAGGCAAAAGCCCGCCAGAGTGGCGCTGGCTGCGTCTGGTTGGTGATATGACATTGAAGTGTTGCAGGTTGGCCGACATGGCCGGGAATGGTGGTGGTGCTGGTCGGTACCACACCGCCGGAAATGGCAGTGCGGTACCTTCAAATTACTTCGGGGTTTCCAGCAGGGCGTAAGGGTTGAAGCGGATCACCTCTTCGCCGAGCCAGTCGTTAACATGCTTCATCGCTTCCATCACCGGCGTCAGTTCGTTGACCGCGAATACCCTCGCCGCCTTCTCGACGTCGCCGAACGATCCGTTGCCTTCCGGGATGGCACCCATCAGTTGCGGCGGCACGCGGTGAGCTGCAAGCATGTCGTCGCGGGTGGAGGACTTCACGCCGACAAACTCATCCTTCGCCGATATCTGGCTGAACGGCAGGATCTGCACGGCGTCTTTGCCGACGCCGGGCGCACTCAGCAGAATGTTTTTAAATGCCCCGCCGCGCCGGGTATCGGTCAATGTCTTCTTCAGGTTCTCCAGACTTTCCCCGTCAGCCACTGCGCTGCTGACGTAGACAATACAACCCGCATGCGATCCGTTGTCGTAGTAGAGCTTGCGGAACTTGTCGGCCGAGTGAGACAGGTTAGCCGACAGCAGGCCGGCGAAATACTCCGGCATGCCGTAGATCTCCTGGTGAATGTCGGGGTTGATCACATGACACACCGAACTGGTTTCGAACGGGTGATCGTCAAGCCCGGACTGAATAAACCAGTAGGTGTCGAGGTCAGAACCTCGCCGGGTGTACTTCGCCAGCGAGTTACGAAAACCCATTGGCCCATGCAGGCGGTTGCGCCGCATCTCAAGGTACGCATTGCCGAATACAAACCAGTCGAGCGCAAAGGCCGAGAACGCCTGGCGCGACAGCAGCTTGTGCGGGATGAAGCACCCGGCCAGCACGTTACGTTTGAAGAACAGCGCCGACTGGTGCCAGCTCGCATAGCCGAACTGGCGGGCCAGCCCGTACCAGCTAATCGGCGTCTCGTAGTACCGGCCATTGTTGGCGCAGTACATGTTATCCAGCAGGTCATGAGCACCGGTCACGGGCCACGGGCCGTCGAACGTGAACGCGCTCAGGCCGGGGGCTGACTTCAGCGCGTCGGCGAGGTCTGCTTGCTCTCTGGCATACTGCCTGCCGCGCGGGGATTTTCGTCTGCTCATCAGTACTCCATAACAGTCATAGTGTTGCCGCCTTCCTGGCCCAGCGGCTCGTTAACGGTGGCGAGCATGGTCGCCCAGGCGAGATCGCCGTGACTCACACCACGGGCGCGGTCGGTGTCGTAAGTGATGACGCCGCCGGGCGTGACCACCTTGCGTACGGCGCAGAAAGCGGTGATTAGATCATATTCTCCGCGGTCATACTCCCAGCGGCCGGCGCGAATCAGTTGCAGCATTTTCAGTACCAGCATGCGTTTACTGGCTGGCGAGAATTGGTAGCACACCGCCGCCGGAAAGCGCTTCTTCACGAGCTGGTAAACCGCCTCGCCAATGCCGCTGCCGTCGATGCCGATGTGCTGCACGTTGTAGCGCGTGAGCATGTTAATGATCATGGCGGCCTGCGCCTCAAACTCCATGCCGCGCACGCGAATGGTCTCGATAGTGCGGAACTTGCCGCCGGGGATCAGTGGCGCCGCGTTAACAGAGATGGCCCCGCTGTCGCCTTTGCCGCTGGAGCCGTTGGGGTCGTAGCCAATCCATACCGGGCGATCGGCCATTGGCCGCATGGCGTAAGGTTTCCAGTCCGGCCACTCGTCGTAACCGTCTGCGCCGCAGCTCAGCAGTATGTTGTAGTCAAAGGCGGTTTCACCGTTCTTGATGAAGGTGCAGGCGTAGAGGTTGTCGTACTCTTCCGGGCTGTTTTCCTCGCGGATTTCGTCAATGTCAGTCAGATCCCAACCGTTATCGACCGCATCCTGCAACGTGACGATCTGGCGCCAGATTTTGTCCGGGCACATCAACCCACTGTTAAGCGTCTTCCAGGACGTGTCGAACTCCACGCGCTTACCGTGGCTGCGGCCTTTGTTGAAGGCTTCACCCGACCAGAAAGGGTACGCCTCGTGACTCTCCGCTGACGGTGTCGAGAAGTAGGTACGCGTCAATCCCTTCAGGGTCGCCATTGCGCCGGCCACTTTCTTCAGGTTGGCAAACTGCCCGACCCAGAAAAATTCGTCAAAGTACAGATTGCCGGTATAGGACTGCGCAGTTGCCGCAGAGGTACCGAGGAAGTGCAGTTCCGCGCCGTTAAACAGCTGGATCATGTCACCCCCTTTAAGTTCCACGTCTACCTCGGCGGCAGCGGCGCGAATGAAGCTGCGAAACTGGTACGCCTGGCGACGACTGGCCGACAGGAATATCTGGTTGAGCTGATGCTTGTACTTCACGTCATCAGACAGCGCACGCAGCAACGCTTCGCGGGCAAAGTACCAGGTCGCACCAACCTGTCGGCTTTTCAGGATCGCCCGGTTACGGTGGTGATGGTTCTCATACCAGGTTTTCTGATGCCAGTGCAGCGAGTCGATGATATTGGCCCGCAGCGCGGAGATCTGCGTCTCGGAAAAGAAGTTCTGTTTCTTGCGGATCTTCTTCTTCGGCTGCGCCATTGGTGTGCCGTTATCCAGCTTTTTGAGCTGTCGCGTCAGCAGGTCAATTTCCTTGAAGTCGCCACCGGTCTTTGTGTCCTTACTGGTGAGCTGGATCAGTCGCGCATCAATGGACGTCGTGACGCGCTGGATCGGTGGCGTGGTGTCCCATTCGTCACGTTTTTTCCATGAGTAAATCGTGTTCTGATTGATACCCATCAGGCGCGCGATTTCCGCCGGCGGGTATCCCTGCCAGTAGAGCTGCCGCGCCCGCTGCATGATGAATGCTTCTTCAATCGCCATTTGTCCTCCTCGCTTCCTGCCGGGGAGATTAACCCGCGCGCGCGTGCCCTTTCGCCCGCTTTTGGTTGTCACAGTTCCCTCACAACAACAACGCGTTGAGCGCGTGCGGCACCGCCTGCCATCATCACCGGGAACTCAACCAGATGAGCAAAAGAACATGGCTAATCAGGCAACCACCCGCAAGAAATTTAAGGTCATGACGTCCGGAACAACGGTCGATGGCCGCAATGTCACCCGCGCACAGCTTCATGCGATGGCGGCAGCGTACAACCCGGCAGTCTATGGCGCGCGCGTCAACATTGAGCACTATCTTTCCCCGTTCCCTGACAGTGTATTTAGCGCTATGGGGGATGTTGTTGCTCTGTCCGCTGAGGATATCAACGAAGGCCCTCTGACCGGGGAGGCGCATCTCTTTGCAGAGATTGAGCCCACTCAACGCATGAAGGACATGCTGGCCGACGGCAAGAAGGTCTATTCCAGCACCGAAATACACCCTAGCTTCCCACTGACGAAAGGCCCGTACCTTATGGGGCTGGCGATGACCGACACCCCGGCAAGCCTGGGTACCGATAAGCTGAAATTCACCGCTGAAAAGCGCGCCGAGATCATGCGTTTCAGTTCGCAGGATGCAGAAGTCACCTTGTTTACCGCTTCTTTTGAGGCCGAACTGATGCAGGAAAATCAGAGCCGTAATGATTCAGGTAAGGAATGGTTCTCCCGCGTGATGGGCATTCTCGGCAAGGGTCAGAAAACCGACGATCAGCGTTTTAGCCAGGTGCATCAGGCTGTTGAGGTCGTGGCGCAGTCTCAGGTTGATCTTGGCGAGCAGTTCAGCACCTCCGAACAGGAGCGCCAGCAGGACAAGGCCGCCATCCAGAAGCTGACCACTGACCTTGCCGCACTGCGTCAGCAGCTTGAAGGGACGGACGGCAACTTCAGCCAGCGCCAGCCAGCAAACGGCGGTGCTAACGCGCAGCTCGCTGACTACTGATATCCATAACGAGAGAAACCGCACATGAGAAACTCCACCCGCAGGCACTTTGACGGTTACGTTGCCCGTCAGGCGCAGCTGAACGGCGTCACCGCCGCCGCCGTCGCGGCGCAATTCAGCGTTGATCCGACCGTGCAGCAGCGCCTTGAGGCCGCAGCGCAGCAGGATGATGCTTTCCTGAAACTGATCAACGTCTTTGGCGTTGAAGAGCAGATCGGACAGAAAATCCTGATCGGCAGCAAAGGCCCGCTGGCGGGCGTCAACAACAGCACCACCAACCGCCGCAATCCCGGCGCTAACGACCAGATGGATCCGTACAACTATCTGTGCCGTAAAACCAACTACGACTACGCCGTCAGCTACGCGCAAATGGATGCGTGGGCGCATCAACCGAACTTCCAGCCGCTGATTAGCTCTGCGATGGCCCGTCAGATGTCGCTCGACCGCATCATGATCGGCTTTAACGGTACCAGCTACGCCGACCCGTCAGACCGCGCAGCGAATCCGCTGTTGCAGGATTGCGGTATCGGCTGGCTGCAAAAAATTCGCAACGAAGCGGCGCACCGTCGCATTACCGGCGTGACGATCACCTCGCGCAACCAGAACAACGCCATTGTCGCCGAGGGAACCTACGGCAACGTAGCGGCTGCGGTCTATGACGCCAAAAACAGCCTCATGGATGAATGGCATAAGCGCAACCCTGACAACGTGGTGATTTTGTCCGGCGATCTGCTAACAACCAGCAATTTCCCGACCATCAACGCCATGAGTCAGACCAACCCGAACACCGAAATGCTGGCCGGTCAGCTGATTGTTGCGCAGGAACGCGTAGGCAATATGCCGACCTTTATCGCCCCTTACATGCCGGGTAACGCCATTCTCATCACGCCGCTTAAAAACCTCTCGATCTACTACCAGCGCGGTGGTCTGCGCCGGACGATCAAAGAGGAACCGGAATACAACCGCGTGGCAACGTACCAGTCCTCAAACGATGACTTCATCGTGGAAGACTACGGCGCGGTGGCCTTTATCGACGGCATCACCTTTGCCGAAGCACCGGGCGGCGAGTAACCGCGCACTGGCGGGCTTCGGCCCGCCGTTAATCGGGGAAAAAACAATGCTGACACCGGCACAAAAACATTTTCAACGCGTCATGGCTGAACGTCATGGCAAAACAGACGAGCAGTCAGATACCGCGCGGACGGCGCACGAGCAGATCATGCACCGGCTACGCATGGATCAGAGTGCATTAAAGCGAGTGCAGTCTGACCAGGCGAAAGCGGCGATGAAACGCCAGCTGCTCCCGCATTACGAGGGCTGGATCGAGGGCACGCTCGACGGCGACAGCGGCCGACAGGATGAGGTGATTGTCACCCTGATGGTCTGGGCGATCGATGCCGGTGATTACGCGCTGGCCGCCCGCATTGGTCGCTATGTCGTCACGCATGGTCTGCTGATGCCCGACCGCTTCAACCGTACCGCCGCAACCGTTCTGGTCGATGAGATTTGCGATCCGATTCTGGTGCAGGTCAAGGCAGACGATACCACCGACGTCACGCCGTATCTGACGGTACTCGATGACGTAGCGGACTTTACCGCCGGCAGCGATATGCCCGATGTGGTGCGCGCCAAGCTGTGCAAAGCTCGCGCTTTTGCGCTGCGTAACGGCACAACCGAAGAACAGACCACCGCGCTGGCACTGTTGCGCCAGGCGCTAACCCTGGACGCGGGCGCCGGGGTGAAAAAAGAGATTGAGCGACTGGCTCGTGTGGTGAAAAAAGCCGCCGCACAGACAGGCGCAGACGGGGCCGATAGCACCGATGGTTCCGATGGTGGAGAGGGCGCCGAAGGCACCGGCGAAACTGGAGGAGATACCGCAGCGGACGGCGCAGGTGCAGGCCAAGCTGCAGCATCGTCAAATCCGGCGGTAGCGGCCAGCGAAACAGCAGCCAAAACCACCCGCAAAAGCCCAACCCGTAAACCGGCAGCGCGTAAAACAACCGCGAAAAAAACGCCTGCCGCCAAAAAATAACCGACTTGCGCCCCGTGCGCTGGCGGCGCGGGCGGAGATCTGCAACGCATTGCGTTTACTTTTCTCCGTCCGCTCACCGCCACCTATTCAGGAGACGACGCGATGAGCCTTGTAGCCGGTCGCACTGTTACCCCCTCTTCGGAGGATGTGCCGGACACTGACGACGGTGGCGAGAAAGTCACTGCCGGGAGTTTCTGGCCGGAAATCGCCCTGAGCGATGTGCGCATGGAAATGCGCATCAATGGAGCGGTGACGACCTCGCGCCTGAAGCAAGCCGTTATTGAAGGGGTATCCCACACCCTCGATCAGCTCACTGACTGGCAGGCCGCTCAACTGGCAGCGGGTTACACCCAACTGGCCGACGTCCCGGCGGTCAGAGTGAACAACGAGAGCGTGAAGGTTCATCGCTACCGCCGCGCGGTATTCAGCATCGCCCGTGCGCATATCCTCGGCACTAACCGGGACGTGGATACCACAGGTGATGCGGGCGAGAAGCGCGCCATCGCGCTGGCTTCACAGGCCGACGATATGTGGCGCGATGCGCGCTGGGCGATATCCGACATTCGCGGCACCGTGCGCAATACTGCGGAGGCGTTCTGATGAAAGTGAAAGCATTGCAGGGCGATACCGTGGATTTGCTGTGCCAGCGGCACTACGGCACCACGCAGGGCGTGACTGAGGTAGTCCTCGCCGCTAACAAATCGCTGGCCGGTCAGATCTTTCTCGACGCCGGCCAGGTGGTGGAACTGCCGGAAATCAGCGCCACCGCGACACAGGAGACCGTGCAGCTATGGAGCTGATTAATCGTATCTGGAATGGCGTGACGTACTCCTGGTCAACGCTGCTGACCAGTGTCGGCGTAATGACGCAAAAGGACTGGTTGACCGCTATCGGCATCCTGATTGGTATCGCTGCCGCCGCGCTGGGTGAGCTGCATCGCCGCCGCATGGCGCGCATTCACGAAACCAACAACACGCTGCTGAACGAATTGATCGACGCCATCCGCGACGACACCGAGAACCGTCAGGACGTTAAAGAACTGATCCGCACTATCCGGGAGGCACCGCGATGAAAAAGGGGATTATTGCCTGCTCCATCGCCGCGATCATCTCGCTGGCCGCCACGTTGTGGCCGCAGGCGCTGCGAACCAGCCCGGAAGCACAGCTGAAGATGGCGAAGTATGAGGACTGCCGTAAGACCCCGTACTACTGCCCGGCGGGCGTGCTGACGGTAGGCCTTGGCTCCACCTCAAAGGTGGAGGATCGCCAGTACGCCGAGGGCGAGATCGCCGAGCGATGGGTTAACGACCTCCTGCGTGCTGAGAAATGCGTTAACCGCGAATTTAACGGTGCCGCTGCGCCGCAGAAAGTCTTCGAGGGCATGACCGACGGCACGTTTAACGTCGGCTGCACCGGGCTGGGCTGGTACACCAATGGCAAGGGCCAGAAAGTCAGAACCACCCTCTGGCACAACGCGCAGGCGGGCAACTGGAAGGGCGTTTGCGAACGGCTGACGGACTTTGTGAACTCCGGCGGCAAGCGCCTGAAAGGGCTGATCAACCGCCGGGAAGAGTTTAAGGCCTGGTGTTTATCCGACCCCGCGCTGAAGGGGGCGAAATGAAAGCGACCGCCATTCTTGCCATCGTGATGTTTGCCCTGCCGATCGCCGCTGTCAGCGCCATCGCATGGCAAAGCCATAAGCGCGAACAGGCCGAAAAATCGCTGACCAGCACCCAGGAAGAACTGAAGCAGACCGGCGATGTGCTGACCGAGGTTAGGGCGCTACGCCAGGACGTCAGCCGGGTGGAAGCCAGACTGAAAACACTAAACCAGCAGCGCAACACAACGGGAGAGCATCGACGTGAAAACATCAAAACCGCACTGGCCGGTAACGGCTGCGCCGTTGCTCCTGTGCCTGCTGCTGGCGCTGACGGCCTGTACCAGCGAGCCGAAGAAGTCGCCGCCGCAGATTATTCAGGAGCCCTTACCGGAAAGCCTGACGGCAAAAACTGACGTCCCGCCGCCACCGGCCAGGCCGATGACGTGGGGCGGGCTTGCCGTCTGGACGGACTCATTACTTGACGCGCTGGATACCTGCAACGCAGATAAGGCGGGGATCCGTGAGCTGGAACTGCGGCGTATTGCCAGGGGGGTAAAGTGAAAAAAGCTGAACTACTGCGTGCTGCGCTGACCGCCGGTAACACCTGGTGCAAAGCCAACCCGGAACAAATCACAGTCTGGGTGGAGAAAGGCCATATCCAGATCGAGGCGACCGGCGAAGCATCGTTCATGTACCACTACACCATTCAGGTACTGGCGATGGATTTTCCCGGCCAGATTGATGATCTCATGCTGCCGCTGCTGTCGTGGGTATGGCAGCAGCAGCCCGACCTGCTGTTGAATCCCGACAATAACCGTAAGGTGGAGTTTGACGCCGATATCGTCAATGACGACGTCGCCGACATTCTGTTTAAGGTGCCTGCCTGGGAGCGCGTGATAGTGGAAATCGCGGACGGAAAACCCGTCGCGAAACATCTGGCGGAGTCGCGTCCGCGCTTTAACGGTGGCGAGTGGGAGATGGTCTTTGATCCGGAGTCCGGGGGCGCGCTGGTATGAGCAATAACGACGCGTTGTTTCAGCAGCTTGACAAGGTGTTTGCGACGATCCTGTCGGGCACGTCTCCGGCAGGTAGACAGCGTACCGCCCGCAGCGTCGGTACCATGTTGCGCCGGAGCCAAAGCCAGCGTATCGGCAGACAAGAGGCGCCGGACGGGGCGAAGTACCCGCAACGCAAGCAGCGGATACTGCGCGCGCAGGCAGGCATGCGTTTTATCTGGCAGGGGGAAACCCGCCAACTACGCAACTGGCGGGCCACTCGCGGACGCCACGGGCGCATGCTGACCGGCTTTGATATCGACAGAGGGGATATGCGCTCGTTTTATCGCGAAGATATTGAACGCTACCTCGATATCAGCTTCAGACCAGCCAGCCGGAATACGACCAAACGAGAGCAGATGTTTCGCCGTCTGCGTACCGCTCGTTTTCTTAAAACCAGCGCCACGCCTGACGGTGTTGAGGTGGGGTATTCCGGCGTGGCTGCGCGTATTGCCCGCGTCCATCAGTTCGGCCTGCGCGACAAAGTCAACAGCAGCGGCGCGATGGCGACTTATCCCCGCCGTGAATTGCTGGGCCTGAGTAAGGCCGACCGCATGGCGATAGCCCGTCAGGTGATCGACTCGCTGGGGGTGCGCTGATGGATCTTGCTGAGCTGATTCGCCTGCTGGAGAACGTCGTGCGCACCGGCACGGTGACCGAGATCGACGAGGACAAATGGCGCGTCAGAGTGCAGAGCGGCAGACTTGAAACCACATGGCTACGCTGGAACGCGCAGCGGGCCGGGGCGTTTAAGGTTTGGGTACCGCCATCCATCGGCGAGCAGGTCTGGTTTCTGTGCCTGGGCGGTAATACCGATGTCGCCTTTATCGGCGGCAGCCTGTACAGCGACGACAACCCGGCACCGGGCACATCGCGTAATGAGATGGTGGTGACCGCTCCGGACGGTGCAACGTTCCGCTATGACGCGGAGGCAGGCGCATTGCAGGTAAAGGGTATTCAATCCGCTGTGGTTGAGGCGTCAGTCAAAATCACGCTGGAAACGCCGGAGGTGGAGTGCACCAACCTGCTGACCACCAAAAATCTGAACGTCACCAAGGGCGGGGAGATGCGCGGCAATTTTAATCACACCGGCGGAGCGTTCAAATCTAACGGCGTGCAGGTGGATGATCACAATCACGGCGAGGTTGAGCGCGGTGGCGACTGGACGGTGGGCACAAAATGACAGAACGCTATCGCGGTATGAATGCCGCAGGCACCGGCACTCTGACCGACGAGGATCATGTGTGGCAGTCGGTTAACGACATTCTGCTGACACCGGTAGGTAGTCGCCTGATGCGCCGTAACTACGGCTCTCTGTGCCCTGATCTTATCGACAGTCCGCAAAACGATGTCACCCGCCTGCAACTGATGAGCGCAACTGTGATTGCACTGGCGGCGTGGGAGCCGCGCATTGTCCTGGACACCATCAATGTGACGTACTCCGCCAGTGGCGCCGTAACAGCGGAAATGTCCGGCATGCTGACCGAGACCATGGAAAAAAGCACCCGCGCGGTGACATTAAGGAGCGCTAATGCCAACGATTGATCTGTCGCAGCTGCCATCACCGACCATTATTGAAGAGCTCGACTTCGAGACCATTCTCGCCGAGGTTAAGGCGGTCATGGTGGCAGCATTTCCTGCTGATCAGCAGTCAGCCGTTGCCGCTGCGCTGGCGCTGGAATCCGAGCCGTTGACCATCATCGCGCAGGCGATGGCGTACCGCGAACTGCTGCTACGCCAGCGCATCAATGAAGGGGCGGCGGCCTGCATGCTGAGCCATGCGACCGGCGATGATCTGGATAATATTGCCGCCAATCTGGACACGGAACGCTTGATTATCACCGAAGCCACCGACACCACAGACGCGGTAACGGAAAGTGATGAAGCCCTGCGCCTGCGTGCGCAGGCAGCGTTTGAGGGGATGAGCGTTGCCGGGCCATCGGCGGCATATGAGTATTTTGCCCGTAGCGCCAGCGGGAAGGTTGCCGCCGTGCGCGCGACCAGCCCGGCACCCGCAGAAGTGGTGATAGCCATCCTGTCGAGTGACGGTGACGGCACGCCATCAGCCGAGCTGATCGCGACGGTGCAGGCAGCGGTAAACGATGAAGATACGCGCCCGCTGGGCGATCGCGTGACAGTGCAGGGCGCCAAAATTATTGAATACGCAATTGATGCCACTCTGTATCTGTATCCGGGCCCGGAATCGGAACCGATCATTAATACCGCGCTGGCCTCACTGCAAACCTTCCTGACCGGCGCTGATAAAAAAATCGGCCGTGACGTGGTGCGCTCCGCTATTTCGGCGGCCCTGCATGTTCAGGGGGTGCAGCGCGTGGTGATTAACTCCCCGTCAAGCGATCTGCAGATCGATAACACGCAGGTCGCGCGTAATACCGGGTACACCGTGGAAAACGGCGGCACCGATGAGTAATTCTCTCCTGCCGCCGTCCTCCAGAGACTGGCTTCGCCACACCGAAGCCGGCACGGCCAGGCTGTCGGCGATCACTGTTGCACTTCGCACACTGTGGACGCCGACAGATTGCCCCGTGGATCTGCTGCCGTATCTGGCCTGGGCGTTGTCAGTTGACAGGTGGGATAAGGGGTGGCCGGCAGAGAGAAAGATTGCCGCTATTCAGCGTTCGTACTGGTTGCACCGGCGCAAAGGTACGCGCGCGGCGGTGCGGCGTGTTATTGAGGACATGGGATTTTCAGCGACGTTCGCGGAGTGGTTCGACGTCGGCGACGAGCCGGGAACATTCCGCCTTGAAGTCGATATCAATGAGGTCGGTCTGACACACAAGACGCTGGCCGAACTGAATCGCCTGATTGATGACGCAAAACCGGTCAGCAGGCATGCCGCCCGGCTCAATATCGCCGTTAAGCTGACAGGGGATATCTGGACGGGGTCAACGCTTTGCAGCGGCGACATTATCAGTATTTACCCCGCCGACTATGAGGCGGAAGAAAACATTACTTATAACGGCGTGATTTTCCACGACGGTAATTTTAATTACGGGTAAGACTATGACCAGACTGCCAGAATCCTCATTGTGGGAAGAAGAGATTGAGCTTATTTCCAGAAGCGAGCGCGTTTCCGGAGGACTGGACGGCGTGGCAAACCGCCCACTGAAAAGCCTGGCCAACCGCACGCGGTTCCTTAAGCAGCAAGCTGGAGAGTTAGATCAGCTTATCGCGGAAAAAATCAGCGCGGTAAAGACCTTTTCGGAAGGTGCTACGCTGGAGTCGCCACGCGAAGAAATACTCTATGGCGTACTTCGCCTTGTATGGACGGGCGCATTTCCCAAGAGCGTTCCGGCGTACTCATCACCGAAAACGACCGGCGGCGTAGGGGCGGGAGCCTGGGCCTATACATCAGATGCAGTCATTCGCCAGAACCTGGCTTCAAACGATGGCCTGAAATGGATCGGAAAGTGCAAAACCCTTGAGACACTTCGCACGATTGAGCCAACGATTTCAGGTCAGAGTATTATCCTGGAACGCGCTGTTATCGGAGGGCCATTATTAAACGTAATCATTACGCATAACCCGGCGGCGGCGGATGCGGTCGACGATGGCTACAGTCGTTTCGTTACCGCGGGTGGGGCGGTTTGGGATGCGGATATTTCATTCGGACATAATGTGTTTCTGGCTGGCTATTCTGATGCGCTAAATAATCTTGCCGACTGCCTAAACAAAATCATTCTGAATAAGGTCAGCAAGGTCATTTCCCGTGGCTACGTTGCGGGCGGTGTGGATTCTGAGATAAGAATTCCCCCAAACCCCAACGCTGAAGGCGTGACGAATTTTTACATGAATAAAAAATCCGTCAAAATCCCGTCGTTTTTGAGGGTTCATTCCGCGCCGGCGGCAATTTATGATTACAGCGACTTCACCACGGGTGTCGGCATTATTGGCAGTAATGAGTTTGAAGGCCTCACCAATGACATGATGTACCGGAATAACGGTGGTGGATGGGGAGCCGGAGCCGGTGCCTCTAACAGCCATAATTCGGGCGGATTTATTGGTAATGGCTGTTTAATAAAAGGCCCGAACACAACCTCAAACCCCAACGCGACCACCTATCCGGGCGTGCGCTGGGGTAACGTCACGTACCCCGGCGGCGACCAGGCCCATTTCAGGGATACCACCTTCTCTGATGCGCGCGTATCCGGGTGGGGTTCAGGGTTCCGCCCTGGCTCCGTTAATACCTATCTGATGGATGTGGTTGCCTGCCATTTTACAAATAACACCTACGGCATTGATACCTATACGGCATGGAGCGGTAGCACTCCGCAATGGGCTAACAGTGGCGAGAAAATGTCATTTCGTGGGTGCCTGATAAGTAACAACCGAAGCCATGCTGTTTATCTGGATAATCGCGGTGATTTCTTCTACTTCGATATGTGCAGCATTGACTACAACGGCGGGGATGTATTCCATTGCAGCCCGACCAACCTCGGGGAAGTGAATTACATTAACGGCCACATCGAGGGTAACAGCGGATTAATCCTTAACTGTCCGACGCGAACAACGAATGACGGGGAAAATAACGTCAAAATTCGCGGGGCGAAAATCTACCCCAATAAATCCACCAACGATAAATATGGTGGCGTCAGGGATATTGTGTTCGGGACGACCATCAGGACGATTCTGGAGCTGGACAGCTGCAATATCTTCTGCCGCGCACCGTATGTTAACGGCGCATACCCGACCTGGAAAAGTTACAACCCGGCCAACCTGGCACGTCTCATTATTAAGTATCCAGGCAGCGGCCAGACATACCGATTCCTGCCATCCTATGACGGAACATACGGTTATCGAATCAACGACAAGCTGCTGTTTTCCGGCAATGAAAATGAGAACGTCCCCACATCACGAACGGGGGATTTCTGGTGCATAAAATCAGGCGGCGCATCATGTGTGTACGGCGGCGCAGGTGACGCAGACAGTGATGGGGTCATCCCAATTAAAATCACGCTGAACTCGCCGACCGATACGGTGCAGTTGCTGTTCAGCCGGCAAATAACACCTGAACGGGGAACGCAGCATATTCACGGTTTTTGCTCGGTAAAAGCGGCAGCGTTTGCCGGGGCGCTGAACGTATCGGCTATCGCCAGAACCATTGCCAGCGTCACCAGAACGGTCAGCGCGGCTCCCGGTCCGGTGGCTGAAACCGAAAACCTTTACGGAGTAAACCAGAGTATCGCCCAGGATATTTTGCTGTCCCTGAAAAATGAGACGATTTCTATCACCGCAGATGACTACATGGGAACCCGGCCGCTGGCAGTCCAGCTAATCGGCGGGAATTACTCTTATCTCGGTTTCCTGTTCACCGGCGGTACCGGCACCTTCTACGTCAAATTGCCGGTGTGGGCGAACCTCGATTTGCACCCGACTATCGGCTACCAGTAAGGAAAAACTCATATGACCATGTATTACATCCGCAAAGAGGAGGACGGCGTTTACGCCGTCTCCACAACCGATATCAGCAGTTTTATTTCGGGTGACTGGCCTGACGATGAGTATTTTGAATACGCGATGGCCGCGCTGGTTTCGTATCTGTCGTCTCAGCCAGAAGGTGAGGGGTATGTTCTGGTTGATAAATCCAGAGAAACAACAAGCGACAACCTGAATACCCGATAACGGCCAGATGGCGAGGAATCGATCACAATGAGCAAAATTTTTAAATCGGTGATAACGGTCGCTGGCAGGGAAAAAATTGCGGCCGCCATCGTTAACGGGGATAAGGTTGTATTTTCTCAAATGTCTGTCGGTGATGGTGGCGGTAGCGCGACAATTCCCAACGATGAGCAGACTGCGCTGGTCAATGAATTATTTCGGACTCAGCTGAACAGCCTGAAGCTGTCAGATACCGAAAACATCATTATTGCCGAAATGGTCATCCCACCTGAGGTGGGTGGCTTTACTATCCGAGAGGCCGCGCTGTTTGATGATGCCGGTGTGTGCATGGCGGTTGCCAACGTCCCGGAAACCTATAAACCCGCTCTGACAGAAGGTTCAGGGCGATTTACCATCCTCCGAATCTGGCTGGCGGTCAGCAGCACCGAGGCGGTAGAGCTTGTCGTTGATCCAGGAATCGTGCTGGCAACCGTAGAGGATGTGATTAACGCCGGTAATGATGCCAAAGATTATGCCGATGAGCAGTTGAGCGAGCACGCCAATTCACGGAACCATCCCGACGCCACGCTGAACGAAAAAGGATTCACCCGGCTCAGCAACGCCACTACCAGTAGCGATCAGGATAAAGCAGCAACGCCGCTCGCGGTAAGGCTGGCTGTTGAAGCTGCCATCACGGCTGCCTGGGAGCTGGATAACCCCGTCGGCACTGTGAAGTTTTATGCGCAGAATGTGAATCCCAACGAGCGCTACCCGTGGACTGAATGGGTTTATACCGGAGAAGACAGGACTATCCGCATCGGTAAAGCCAGTGGTGCGAACGTTGGTACGACCGGCGGCAGCGATACCGTCATGCTACAGAAAGCTAATCTGCCAGCCGTGCAGATTGACGTAAGCGGCGAAACCAGCGAGTTACCAGAGGTGACGCTAACCTCTAAACCTGCCGGCAGGCATAAGCATGGCGGCGTGCCGAGCCGGGTGGATCCGTGGGAGATTGGCGGCGATATCAGCCAGCGCTTTAACCCGGCAAATTTGGGCGAAACGGATGAGGCTGAAGACCATCAGCACGAAGTTGTGCAACCAGCCCACAAACACAATACCAGCGGCAAAACCGATAACCTCGGCGAAGGTAAATCTTTCAGTGTGGTAGAAGCCCACACCCTGCTGATGTGCTGGGCGCGAGTGGCGTGAGTATCGAGTGCCGTCAAAATTAACAGTGCTGCAGGACAGTCAGAAGTGGCGGCGCGGTACCAACATAGTCAAATATGGCGATATCTGCCGGCAGTGAAAGCCCCTCGAAGGGGCTTTTTTGTGGGTTAAAACAGGCTGCTGAGGGAGTTTGATACCGAGTTAACGGCTTTGGTCGCGCTGGTTTTGAGATCATCCAGCACATCACTGACCGACGACGTCTGTAGCTTCTCGCGGAAATCCGCATCTGCCCGACTCAAACTGATAGTGAACTCAATCTTTTTGGGGTTGCCGTAGCGGTCAAACTCCGTTTTTCCTCGCTCCAGCCGCGTCATGACGTACATCCCGTAAATCTGCCCGTCACCTTCAATCAGCGGCCAGGGGCGACCGGCAAAGCCGATTGTCTCTAGCGCAGACAGCGACCACCGTCCGCCGGTGATTTCGGGGTAAAGCACACCGTCAAGCGTGATCGTGTCATCACCGGGCCCGATGTACTGCCAGCCTGCCGACTGATTAACCCGGTCATTCTTAACGTGACGCCACTCCTGCGAGTGGCGCAGCTGCTGATACGGGACAGTGCGCAGCGTAAAAACAAACATCCCGTAAATCATCATCATAAAAAACCTCCTTACTCCCGATCGCGGAATGAACCACGGTTAGTTTTGCGGGTGCCGGCCATCGCATCGCGCACGGCATTGCGAACCATTTTTTCAAGCTCCTGATCCGAGCGTTTACCGACGTCGTTAAAGACCAGTTGGAAGAACGGCGCCGCACCCGAAGCCGCCGCGACCGGCACAGGTGATGCCCCCTGCGTCGCAGTCGGCACCGACAGAATACCGCCGGCCGCCGCCGCAGATACGCGCGGCACAGGCTGCGGAATAACCCGTGCCTCCTGATAGGCGCCACGCAGCGCCAGTGCGCGCGGCAGGTTTTTAAAAACAATGTCGCCGGGGCCGATTTTCTTCGTATTGTTGGCTGTCGCCTTCGTGTTATCGGCGATACTGTTCAGACGTCGCAGAGTGCCGTTATCACCTGTAATGACCGGAGGTTTATCGCCGGCAGGCTTGTACACTTCCGCTTTCCCTAACGGGAGTTGATGCCCTGCCAGCGCTGCCGCAGAGGCTTCAAGCTCCCGCTGTGCCTTATCAGCCTGTTGCCTGGCTTTGCCTATCCCGTCAGGGATGAGATCCAGCTTCTTAAGTAGCCAGTCCACGCCGTTCATGAGTTGCTGAAGCGGCCACAGCAGAACGCTAAGCGCCGTCCCCATCACCCGACCGAATGTCTCCCCGGCAGAGACGCACTTATCCAGCGTCTCTTTGCTGGTCTGCATCGGCGTTAACAGGTTTTTGAACCACTCCCAGACGGCTTTAATACCGCCACCCAGAGCAGAGAAGACGGGCGCCAGCGAAGAAAAGGCGCCCCTGAGCGGCGTCAGTGCCTGCCATACGCCAGCAAAGAACCCGGAGAAAAACGCCTTGATAGGCTCCCAATAGCGCCAGATCAGCAGCCCCGCCGCGACAAACGCCGCAGCAATCAGCCCGATTGGGCTTAACAGGAAAGGCAGCGCCCCACCCAGAACAGATACCGTGCCGGTGATCATGCCCCAGAGCGCAGGGAGGCCGGTCAGCCTGAGCATCAGCATGCCAAGACTTTTACCAAAAGATGCCAGCGCCGCACCTGGAGCCAGAAATGCACCCATTAACCCGGCCCGAATCGCGGGCATGATGGCGGAGATCCTCCCGAAACCGGATGCGATACCCGATATAACGACAGGCCAGCCGCGCATGCTTGCCATCACCGGGCCAGCGGCGGCACCCAGGGTGCGGAATGCGGCGACTGTGCCGAGAATGCCGCGACCACCGGTTAGCACCGCAAAGCCGAGCTGTAGTTTTGCCAGCGGCCCAATCAGAATGCCGGCGGCAAGCGAGAGGGCGCCAATAGCGACAGTCAGCGCCAGCGTACCGCCCACAACGAGGAGGAGAGTTTGCGCAAGTCGGGGATTTGCCTTAACCCAGACTGTTACGCGCGAAATAGTTTCATCAAGCCATTGCACCAGGCTACGCAGCGGGCCCTTGACGGTATCAGATATCTGGATTTGCAGACCCTCCCAGGCGCTGCTGAGGTTTGAAATGTCGCCCCCGAGGTTATCTGACATTTTTTTTGCCGTGGACGCGGACTCTCCCTGCGCTTTTTTCAGTTCAGCAATAAGCCTCTGGAGATCACCACTCCCTACGGATTTGACGAGCGTCTGTAACCCGACCATTGCCTCTTCGCCAGCGATATCCTTGAAGAAGCTAATTTGATCGGTGTCACCGTATTTTTTCGTGGCTTTATACAGGTCGCCGAGGATTTGCTCGACAGGCCGCAGCTTACCGCGGCTGTCCGCGACGCTTACTCCAAGCTCCTTGAGGGCTTTCGCAGCGGCCCCGGTTGGTGCCGAAAGTCGGGTAAGAGAGGCGCGCATAGCTGTCCCCGCATCGCTGCCACGCAACCCGTTATTAGCGAGAACACCAGCCATCGCCGCCGCTTCTTCCAGACTTATACCTAGAGCGGCAGCAACTGGCCCGGTATACTTCATTGTATCGCCGAGTGCGCGCAAGTTTGTGCTGGAACGGGTAAATGTGCCGGCCAATACGTCACCAACACGCCCCATATCCGTTGCCTGCAAGCCAAACTGCTTGAGCACACTGGCGCCAATGTCGGCAGTCTCACCAAGAGAGATATCCCCGCTCAGCGCGCCGCCGGCAATAGCTGTATCCAGAACGCCGGGTAACGCGGCCTGAATGGCCTCAGGCGTAAAGCCGGCCATCGCGAGGAATGCTTGCCCCTGCGCCGCATCACTGCTTGAAAATGCCGTTTCGGCACCTAATTTTTTGGCCTGTTCTCGCAGAACTGTAAACCGGCTATCGCCTTTGTCCATGCGGGTCAGCGCCATTACCCGCGACATGTCGGTATCGAAGCCGACGGCAGGCGACAGAAATCTACCGCTTGCGTATCCAGCCACCGCCGCGCCAGCTACTGCCATCGTGCCGCCGCCGCGCAGTTTCGCGCCGGTTTCTTTTGCCTTCTCATAGCTTGCCTGTGCGCGCGTTACCGCAGCCAGGCGCTGTCGTTCACGCTCAAGCGCCTGGCTGTATTGCTCAGTTCGCCGGATGGCAGATTGCACCGCACCGCTACCGGCGGTGAGGTTAACGCCGTGCTGGCGCACCGCCTGCCCGGCAGAGCGTAATTGGGTAGTCTGCTTGTTGTAGGTATCCGTCAGGCGTGAGAGCTTGTTGCGCAGCGTTTCAAGACGTGCCGCCTGAGCCTCGGTAAGCTGCCCGCCTTCGCGCTGCTTCTGGTTGAGACCGTCAAAGGCGCGCTGAGTGCTCCGGAGCTTCAGAGCTGTGTCGTTAGCTTGCGAGCGCAGCTTGTCGAAAGACGCCGCACCTTTCTCCAGGTCTTTAATGGAAGACTGTGTTTTTTTGAGGGAGTCAGAAAGGCCGCCAATCGCTTTGCTGGCGGCGCTGACCGGGCGGGTGAGCTTATCAATGGCGCTGAACGCAACGCGAATACTAAGATCCATCGTCGTCATCCTCCTGTTCATGGTTGCCGCTTCTGATGGCCGCCTTCTCGCGCCAGGCCATCAGCTCGCGCAGCTCCATGCCGTACATCTCGGAGGGCGGCCAGTGAAAAATAACTGCAATGTCGGCGATCAGATCGTCGACGTCAGAAAATACCGCCTCTCTTATTCGCTCCCCGTCTCCGCCGCGTTCGGTACGGACGGCGCCGGCCTCGCCAAAAAAGGCGTAAGCTCTTCACATAGTGCGGTGAAGTCACCCGTTGCCAGCGTGGCAATTTCGGTACTGGTCAGCTGCGGACTGGTGGTGCGCGTCAGCAGGGTGGAGACCGAATCGAAATCGAAGTTCAGCACATCAACCAGACGCAGGCCGCGCAGGGATCCCGCCTGTTTGATGGTGTCGGTGATAGTGATGGTGATAATTTCCTGATCGCCGCGCTTAACCGGCTTACTGAGAATAACGGACATAGCATTTTCTCCGGGCGGCCAGCAGGCCGCCTTAAAGGTGAGTAAAAAGGGTTATCAGCTGCCGAGGCCCAGCGCCGACATAATGCGATCCGGGTAGAGGTTCTCCCCGTTGCGCTTGTAGATAAAGTTCAGCAGGTCGATTTCCAGCAGCGGCTTATCGTCCACTGACAGCTTGTAGTAGGTGTTTTTGATGGCGTAGGTGTGGTTGGTATCATCACCCTGTTTCGCATCACCCGGATCGATTTCGGTGATACGTCCGCGCATCTCAACTTCCAGTAACGAGCTGGTACCGCCGCTGTAAAACTCACCGACAAAGCGCAGGCGCATTTCGTCGATATCGCCGCCATATTTCAGGATCAGCTCTTCAACCACGCCACCGACAATCATTGACGCGTCCAGCGCGCCGGAATCCAGCCCCAGATCAACCGCCACCGAACCGAGCATACCGCCGCCCTGGTAATCTTCGGTCTTGCGGGTCACTTTCGGCAGCGTCACGCTGGGGACTTTGCCGATATGGTTCACGCCGTCCACAAAGACGGTGAACAGTCGGAGTTTTTTAGGAATAGCCACTATTCACCTCCCAGCGATGCAAAAGCGGATTCGTAATACTGATCGGTGAACGTCTGGATCATCGTCAGGTCTTCCAACGGCGGTACCGGGCTGTAGTTGTAGCGCACGATGGCCTTACCCTGCCGCAGGCCAACGGTTGGGTTATCGACGATATCAAACCAGCACGCTGCGCCAATCAGCTTGCCGGCGGTAACCAGCGCCTGAAGTTTGGCGTTAATGCCGCTCACCACGTCTTTCACGTTCGCAGGCGTCAGCGGGGTATCCACGGTGGTGAATTGCGCTTCCGCGATACTGTCTGCCAAGATCTGCGCGGTTCGTGTGTACACCTCGAAAATGAATTCTTCGGTTTCGGTGGTGCGGTTGCCCCAGAAGCGGAAGCCGTCGCGCTTAATCAGCGTGGTGATCTCGTTGGCGTTTAGCTCGTTGGCGTCGGAGTCCTCCGCCTGCAACGCCCAGAACACGTCCTTCGCAATCCCCAGCACGTTTTTGACCGGCACGTTAGACAGTGATTTATGCCAGCCCTGCTCGTTGTCGATAAGCGCCCGCAAACCCAGCGCATACGCTACGGCCGGGAATTCTTCATTCACACCGCTCAGCGGGTTATAGGCGATGAAGTTCGGCCAGATCAGCATGCCCTCGCGCTCCGCAAACGTCTCGCGGTAGGTTTTCGCCTCCGCGATGGTGTCGCAGCCGTCGCAGTAGCTGTATGAGAACGCCCGCAGCTGCTTCGCGATAACCCGCAACTGCGCAGTCACTTCGGCGGTGTCGTACTCCGGAATGCCGAGAATGCGCGGGCGATAGCCGGTTTTCTGCTCCGCCGTCAGGAAGGCAAACATCCCGGTGTAGCTGCCGTCAGCCTGCGTGCCGCCGATAATCAGCTGCGACTGCGTCGGCTCATCTTCCCCGACCTTAGCCTCAGCAACGCGCACGACAATCACGCGGGTGCTGACCTGGTCGGAAATAGCTTTCAGCGATTTGTAGAGCGAGCCTGTTTTACCTGCTTTGCCGAGCACACTGATAACACGCGTCACCAGCACCGGGGTGTTAAGTGGAAAAGTGAGAGGGTCGGCGTCTTCGGCTACCGCAACCAGACCAATGACCGTTGAATCAATGTCATTGATCGCGGTCTGGAGGTCGGTGTTTTCTTTGACGCGCGCCCCGTGAAAAAAGTTGTCGGTCATACTCTACCGCCATCATGTTGAGTGAGTTCGCGGTCATCATCGCCGGGATGGCGGGCCGCTGTCGTGCCTTCAGGGTTGTGACCGGCCTGTCACAACAAAAAGCCATCGCCAGCATCGCGCGCGCATGAAACCATCAACGGCGGGGGAATGCATATGGCACTGACGACAGACACTATCGACAAAGCAAAAGCGCTACTGGACGAAGGGGCGCAGCGATTCAAGGACTATCAGTCCGAGCTTTCGCGCGTGCCGGCGTTCAGTATCCTGATGGGCGGCAAAGCACTGACGCAGCTGGATCCGCGCATTATTTCGCTGGAGCTGACCGACAACCGCGGATTTGAGGCCGACGAGCTGACCATTGCTATCGACGATAGCGACGGATTGATTGAACTGCCGCCGCGTGGTGCTGAGCTGTCGGTATCGCTGGGGTGGCAGGGTGAGCCGCTGGTTTACAAAGGGGTTTACACCGTTGACGAGGTCGCCCATTCGGGGCCGCCGGACCGACTGGAGATCACCGCCCGCAGCGCGGATTTTCGGGATGAGTTCAACGTCAAGCGCGAGGTGTCATGGCATGACGTGACGGTTGAGCGCATCGTGTCAGCCATCGCCAGGCGTTACAAACTGACGCCGGTGATTTCCGAGCAGCTGATGAGCGCCGAGATTGACCACGCCGACCAGACCCAGGAAAGTGATATGTCATTTCTGACGAGGATGGCCGACCTGCTGGGGGCCATTGCCACCATCAAAAACGGTAGCCTTCTGTTTATCCTGCCGGGTGGTGGCGTCAGCGCGAACGGCAAAGCCCTGCCGCAGTTTGCGATCACCCGCTCCAGTGGCGACCGGCATTCGTTCCGCGTCGCAGACCGTGACGCCTACACCGGCGTGCAGGCGTACTGGCTGGATCTGGAGTTCGGCAAAAAGAAGAAAGTCACCGTCAAGGAACGCAAGAAAAAGACCGAGAGGAAGCCGCGCAGCAGCAGTCGGGAAGGGGATTATATTGCAGGTGAAGACGGCAACGTTTTTGTACTGCGGACAACCTATAGCAGCGAAATAGCCGCCCAGCGGGCTGCTGCGGCAAAGTGGCAGCAGCTCAAACGCGGCGCCGCCGAATTTAATATGACGCTGGCCTACGGTCGCGCAGATCTGTACCCGGAGATGCACGGCACGGTATCGGGATTTAAGACGGATATGAATAATCAGGACTGGATAATTGCGAAGGCCACGCACACGATCGACGACGGCGGATTTAAAACGCAGCTGGAGCTTGAAGCGAAAATACCTGAATGGATTGCAGAAACGGAGTCGTAGCAGCCATAATAACGGTGAGTTCAACTCCCGCCCGGGAGGCCATCATGTTCAAGTGTCCCATTTGCGGTGCCGTTGCCAAAACGCGCACCAGTCGCCCATTGAGTAATACCACCGTTCGCCATTATCACCAGTGCCAGAACTTTGAGTGCAGCGTCACATTTACCACCCTGAATAGCGTTGAAAAGCTGGTAACAAAACGCGGTCATCGCGAAAAGTTGCCACCTGGATTTATCCCTTTGGATGCATTCCCTGCATCGCATTACGGCAACGATCAGCTCAGCTTTGCCATATAAAAAAGCCCCGCATCTGCGGGGCTTGGTTTTAGATCTTCAAAAGAAGTTAAAATGCGTGGGTATGCGATGCGATGATTAACTCAGAGCCATCGCCTTTTGCTTGCCCCGCCTCTTTGCAAGAAGAGCTGGGGTTCTCAAAAACAAACCCGCTATGAGCGTATCTATTTAACACCCGCACTTCTTTTGTATTTTTTAAGTACGTATTTTTTTTGGGGTTTAGCCAAAGAGGGCCACACACACCCATTCGAATGACGGAGTTATAGATTTGCGTAGTAACGCTATCTTCATTCATTACAAGCGTAACAACACCATCATTACTTTCAATAGACAGCGGATTCCAGGGTTTAAGAGACTTCTGTAAAACAGCCTCGTTAGAGGCTTGCGCCGTGACGCTGGCTGATACCAGCAACAGTGAGAGAGCTAGTTTTTTCATTGTCGGTTTTATCCAAAGCTTAATTGTTAAAAAGCGCCTTGTTGTTATTTTTTCGGTCTTTTTGTGGTCATGGAATAAATAAAATCAATTAAAAACATGCAATTAAATATGTTTTTGAGGCGGATCACTCCGCCTCATCTTCCGCAACGCGCACCCCGACCTTCAGAACGTGGTCCTCTTCTTTTTCTGCGACCGTCCATACCATTCCGGCAAACTCAACGTGGTCGCCCACCACCGGCGCGGCCCCGAGCTGGTGCTGCACAACGTCGCCCAGCGACTGCTGGCGATCGCGATACTCTTCCCCGCCGTCGAGGCCGTAAATTTGCGCGACGTCGGCAAACTTAGCGCTGGCGTCAAGAATAAAGTCACCGAAGAAACGCTGATCGAGTGCCACCGGCGGCGACTGGCTGAACATTTTACCCAGCGCGGGCAGGTCGCGCTCGCGGCCGATAACGCACAGAATATCGCCTTCCAGCAGGCGGGTGCTGCCGGTGGGATGCAGCAGCGCGTTATCGCGAAACAGGGCGGCAATGCGCGTTTCCGGCGGCATATGCAGATCGCGCAGCGCCGCGCCGACGCACCATTTATCCGCGCTGAGCTGATAGACGAACTGCTCCCACGGATTTTCCGGATGAATATCCAGCCCGACCCGGGAAATTGGCCAGCCCACCGGCGGGACCACCACTTTGGCTTTTTTCGCCGCCCATGACAGCGAGGTCCCCTGCAGCAGCAGCGAGACCAGCACCACGAAGAAGGCGACGTTGAAGAACAGCCGCGCATTCTCAAGGCCGGCCATCATCGGAAAGACGGCGAGAATAATCGGTACCGCGCCGCGTAATCCCACCCAGCTGATAAATATCCGCTCGCGCAGGTTAAACCCGCGAAACGGCAGCAGGCCGGCGAAAACCGACAGCGGACGGGCGATAAAAATCATCCACATCGAGAGCAGCAGCGCCGGGATCGCAATGGGCCACAGGTCGGACGGCGTCACCAGCAGGCCGAGCACCAGGAACATGGCGATTTGCGCCAGCCACGCCAGGCCGTCGAAGTTTTGCAGAATGCCGTGACGGTTGCGAATCGGCCGGTTGCCGAGCAGGAAACCGCACAGATAGACCGCCAGGATGCCGCTGCCGTCCAGCGAGGTGGTGACGGCGAAAATCATAATTCCGCCGCTCAGCGCCAGCAGCGGATAGAGACCGGTAGGCAGCACGATGCGGTTTATCATCTGCAGGAGCAGGTAGCCGCCGCCGAGACCAATGACGATCCCCAGGCCAAACTGCTGCACGATGTGGACCGCAAACATCCAGCTCAGGCCGGATTCGTGCTGCTGAATCATCTCGATAAGCGTGATGGTCAGGAACACCGCCATCGGATCGTTGCTGCCGGATTCGATCTCCAGCGTCGAGCCGACGCGTTCGTTCAGGCCCTTGCCGCCGAGCAGGGAGAACACCGCCGCGGCGTCGGTTGAGCCGACAATCGCACCGATCAGCATCCCTTCAATCAGGTTGAGGTGAAACAGCCACGCCGCCATCAGCCCGGTGAGGCAGGAGGTGATCAGCACCCCGACGGTGGCCAGCGAAAGCGCCGGCCACAGCGCCACGCGAAAGGAGCTGGCCTGGGTGCGCATCCCGCCGTCCAGCAGGATCACCGCCAGCGCCAGGTTACTCACCATATAGGCGAAAGGGTAGTTGTCAAAAGGGATGCCGCCGATACCGTCAACGCCCGCCAGCATCCCGATAGCCAGGAAGATGACCAGGATCGGAATGCCGAGACGTGAGGAAAAGGAACTCAATAAAATGCTACAGGTTACTAATACAGAACCCAGAATAAACAGACTAATAACCGCACCGGCATCCAATGTTCATGTACTCCTTACGAGTATGAAGATTTTGATAATTTGACATCATATTAACCATCTGCGGGGGATCCGGAAATGTGTCACGGAAAATTTTATTCTGTCAGCACCGGATGGCCGCTCAGCGTTAAGGTGGTGGTGGCCGAATTGTTCACCAGCAGCGCCCTCGCGCCAAGCGGCAGGGTGACGGTGCGCTGCTCGTGGCCGAAATCCAGGCCGTCGATCAGCGGAATCGCGAGCTGCGCGCGCAGGTATGCGTAAACCGCCGCTAAATCGTACCCGGCGTCGTAATCGTTGGGCGCGGCTCCGCTGAAGCTGCCGAGGATAATCGCCCGCTGGCGCGCAAGAATGCCGCTATGCAGCAGCTGCAGCAGCATACGCTCGACGCGGAACGGGTGCTCGTTGATATCTTCCACGACCAAAATGCCGTCGGTAATCTGCGGCAGCCACGGCGTGCCGATAAGCGAGGTGAGCATCGCCAGGTTGCCGCCCCACAGCGTGCCCTGCGCGCGGCACTCCGGACCGTCGCCGTGCCATTCGAGGGTAAACTCCGGGCTGCTCAGCGCCTGCCAGAAGTGAAATTCCGTGAACGGGTCCAGCGTTTCCGCACCAAAGTTACCTGCCAGCATCGGCCCGCTGAAGGTGATTATGCTACCCTTTGCCAGCAGACCCAGCTGGATCGCCGTGAAATCACTGTGGCCGCAGATCAGCAGCGGGTCGCGCTGCTGGCGCGCGGTTAAGCCCTGCCAGTCGATGTGCGGCAGCAGGCGGCTGGCGCCGTAGCCGCCGCGCACCGGCATCACGATGCGGTTGCTGCCGCTGAGGGTAGCGAGCTGGTTGATATCGCTCAGGCGTTCTTGCTCAGTCCCGGCAAAGCGCTGCTGTCGGCGGGTAATGACCTGCTGATGCATCACCTGGTGTCCGGCTTCCTGCAGACGGCTGACGCCGCGGGCCGCGGCCTGCTGGTTGGTGCAGTAGCCTGAGGGGGCGACCAGATAAAACTGAGACATGACAATTCCTTGCTAAGAATGAAAGGGTTATCATGCCGCCTGGAGCGATTATTGTCATCTCCAGGCGGCAAACTTCAGCCAATAAGGATAGATGTGTGAAATTGAGATGGTGCGTTTTTTTATGTGTGTTATTGGCCGGCTGTAGCTCAAAACATGATTACCGCAATCCGCCGTGGAACGCTGAGGTTCCGGTGAAGCGGGCAATGCAGTGGATGCCAATCAGCGAAAAAGCCGGCGCGGCGTGGGGCGTTGACCCGCAGCTGGTGACGGCGATTATCGCCATTGAGTCCGGCGGTAATCCAACGGTAGTGAGTAAATCCGGCGCGGTTGGTTTGATGCAGCTGAAGCCTTCGACCTCCGGGCGCGACGTCTATCAGCGCATGGGCTGGCGCGGCGAACCGTCGGTTAGCGAGCTGAAAAATCCTGAGCGCAATATTTCGATGGGCGCGGCCTACCTGAGCATTCTTGAGAACGGTCCGCTGGCCGGGATTAAAGATCCGCAGGTGATGCGTTACGCGGTGGTGGTCTCCTACGCCAACGGCGCCGGCGCGCTGCTGCGCACCTTCTCGTCGAATCGCCAGGACGCGATTGACGAGATCAATGATATGGATGCCGACGACTTCTTCGAGCACGTAGCGAAAAAGCATCCGGCTCCGCAGGCTCCACGCTATATCTGGAAGCTGCAGAAAGCGCTGGATGCGATGTAATCATTGCCGCCTTCCCCCGGTCGCGCCGCGCTTAACGGGGCTACAGATCGCGTGATTTTGTAGCCCGGTAGGCGCAGCGGCCGGGGGGAGAGTTATCGGCTATCTCTTAAAAATCGTAGCCGACGGTGGCCGTCACGCTACGCTCCGCGCCCCAGTAGCAGTTGCCGGTTCCGTAGCAGCCGGACAGATACTCCCGGTCACTGAGGTTATTCGCGTTCACCTGCACAAACGCCCCTTTCAACGACGGCGACCAGACGCCGAGATCCGCACGCACCATCGCATCCAGCAGGGTCACCGACGGCAGGCGCTCGGTATTGGCGTCATCCGCCCACTGTTTACCAATGTAGCGTACGCCCGCGCCGGCGCTGATCCCCGCCGGGAACTGATAGTGCGCCCAGAAGGAAGCCATCTGATCCGGCGAGAGCTGCGGCGTATTATCGTTGGTGCCATCCTTGGTTTCCTGGAAGCGCAGGCGGTTCCAGGTATAGGAGGCGATGGTGCTCAGCTGCGGCGTAATTTGGTTATGCATCTCCAGCTCGACGCCCTGAGAGTGAACTTTCCCGGCCGGAACAAAGGTCGCGGTGGCGATATTCGGATCGCGGGTGGCCACGTCTTTCTGGGTTAAATCATAGATGGCGATGCTGTACATATCGGCGCTGCCCGGCGGCTGGAACTTCAGACCCGCTTCTACCTGTTCCGCGGTCGTCGGTTTGAGCAGGGTGCCGTCGGCTCCCGGCAGCATCGCCGGGGTAATTGCCTGGCTGTAGCTCAGGTACGGCGAGAGGCCGTTTTCCAGCGCGTACAGCAGGGAAGCGCGGCCGCTGATATGGTCATCGGAACGGCGGCTGGTGGTGCCGAACGTGTCGCTGACCTGCTGGGAAACGATGCGATCGTAGCGGCCGGAGAGGTCCAGATGCCAGCGATTCCACACCATCTCATCCTGCAGATAGAGCCCGGTCTGGTAATAGCGGCGGTTATTGTTATCGCTGTAGGTGACGGTATGCCCGCTCTGAGCGGTATAGCCGGTAAACGGATCGAGCGGCGAGGCGCCGCCGGCACCGGTCCATAAATCGTTGCGGAAGCGGTGGTATTCCGCGCCGAGGATGAGGGTATGCGCCAGCTCGCCGGTACTAAAATCGGCGCGCAGGCGGTTATCCGTGGACCACGCGTCCAGCGAGCCGCGAGAGCCGCTGTAGCCGCGGGAGAGCATATTCGTGTCGTCAACCCAGCCCACCTGATACACCTGATCTAACGAGACGTTGGTGTGGGTATAGCTGCCGGCGGAGTAGGCCGACCAGACGTCGCTGAACTGGTGGTTAAATTCATAGCTGTAGATCTGCTCGCGACGCTGATAGCCATCGGACGGATCGCCTTCGTTGGTGCCGGTGGAGAGCTTACGCCCGTTGTGCGCGTAGCGGGTGCCGTCCAGCGGCAGCGAGCCGTGATAGCCGCCCGACGGATCTTTTTGCAGATAGGCGCGCAGCAGCAGAGAAGTGTCGGTATCCGGCTGCCAGAGCAGGGACGGCGAAATGGCGTAACGCTCTTCGCGGGAATTGTCATACTGGGTATCGCTGGAGCGCGTCATGCCGATAATCCGATAGGCCCACTGGTCGTTAATGGCATCGGTATAGTCGAAGGCGGCGCCTTTGGTATTTTGCGTTCCGCCGCTAAGACGGAAATGACCTTCGGAAGTGAACTGCGGGCGCTTCGAGGTCAGGTTGACCACGCCGCCCGGCACGCTTTGCCCGTACAGCGCGGAGGAGGGGCCGCGGATGACGTCCACCCGCTCGATAAACCACGGATCGACCTGAATGACGTTGTGGCTCCCGCCATCGCTCATCAGGCGCATTCCGTCGAGGAACAGGTTGTCCACGTCGCCGCCGTGATAGCCGCGCAGGGAGACGGTATCAAAACGCGTCGCGCCGCCGCCAAAGCTTGAGTAGACGCCGGGCGTGTACTGCAGCGCCTGGCTAATCGTATTCGCCCCCTGGTCGGCCATTTGTTGTCGGGTAATGACCGACACCGACTGGGCGGTAGTAATCAGCGGCTGATCGGTTTTGGTGGCCCCGGCGGAGGTCTTTGCGCTATAGCTCGTGGTCGGCGTGCTGGCGGAATCGACGGGCTGGGCGGTGACGACAACCGTCTCTTCCGCAAGGCCTGCGAGAGGGAAAGCGGTAGCGAGGGCGCACAGCAAGGCGGAGCGTTTGAAGGTGACGCGAGCGATCATTGCATAATCCTGAAGTTACGCAGCCTGGTACTCCTGTACGCCGCCACGAGAAAAAGCGAAAGTGTCAATTTCCGTCATAAAGTAATGCGAATTATTATTGTTTATTTTTTTCGTTATCAAGTTGTAATTGGCGCACAGGAAAGTAAAACCCTATGATAAATATGGTGTTTATCGGCGCATGCGTGGCGGGCAGGGGATGTCGAGGCGAAAGCTGCCGCGCCGGGCTACCAGATTTAGTAGCCCGACGCTAAGGAACTGCGGGGGCTAAGAGCGGCTTTGCAGACGTAGCAGAGCCAGCGCTCTCCAGCCATCGGCAAGGAACGGCATGGCTGAGAGCGCCAGCAGCTCTTCAGACGTACCGCCGTCGCTAAAGACGATGGCCTGCACCCGGCTAAGCGGCCAGCCCTCCGCCGGCCGATCGAGCAGCACAAAGCCGTCGCTGCAGCCGGCCTCGCCGGGGGTGAGTACCCGGTAAAACCAGCCGTTGCGCGACTGCTGGTGCATCAGCTCCGGGGCGTGAGGGTCCCGTAGCCGCTCGGCCATAGTCTGACAGGCCACGCGTCCCCAGGAGATCTGGATTTCAGCGTTGCCGAGGCGAAAAACATCCCCCGGACAGACGTTGGCTTCCGTCATCCCCCGGGTGGAAAAGTTCTCACCGAACAGTCCGATATGCAGCTGCTGCCCCGCCAACGCCGGATAGCGTTCGCGCCAGTAGTCGTAATGCTCCCGCGCGTAGTGCATCAGCGCGCAGTCGGGATCGGCAAAATGCTCCTCAATACCGTTTTCTGCCTGCAGACCGTGGGTGTTGAGAAAGACGCGTCCGCTTAACGCCGTTTTACGCAGGGAACCGTCCGCCTGGCGCTGGTTGCCGAGAATGCTGCGCAGCATTACCGGAAAATCTGCAATCATGATGTCCTCCTTTTTCTCCGCCGCGGCGGAGAAGGTCTCAGAATTTATATTCCACGCCGGCCCAGAAGTTACGCCCTTCCTCAATAAATCCTTCGCCGTAGTAGTAGCGGGTATCGAAGAGGTTATTGACCGAGGCGTTGACGCTAAAACCGTGGCCGATGGCGTAATCGGTCCGCAGATGGGTGATGGCGAATCCCGGCGCTTTTTGCGATCCGTCGCTGTTGCTATAGCTGGAGGTGCGCGCCTCTTCAGAGAGCGTGATTTGCAGCGGCTCGACGGGCTTGAGCGTCAGCCAGGCGGTCAGCGTCTGCACCGGCAGGTCGGTGACCTTGCCCGCCTCTTCGCGTTTGGCATCAGCATGAATCAGACCGTAGCTTAGCCCGACGTCGAGCAGGTCAAACGGCGAGCCTTTGATCCCCACATCCAGGCCGGTATAGTCAACCCGGCCGCTGTTTTGGTTCTGCACCGTATCGGCATCGATATTGATCGCCAGGATGGCGTCGCTGACCCGGTTATAGTAGGTGCTTATCTCGTAGGCCCAGCGGTCGTTGAGGTGTCCATTCCAGGTCAAATCGACGCCGCGGGCGCGCTCGGGCTTGAGCTGCGGATTGACCAGCGCAATCTGGTCTTTCGCCGGTTTCGAGGTGGTATAGCGCTCTTTGAGCGTCGGGAAGCGGGTGCGATCGGACCAGGAGAGCGACAGGGTATCTTCGTTGCGAAAGCGGTAGCGAGCCATCGTTTCCCAGTTAAACGCGCTCTGCCGGTTGTCGTCGTAATGGGTCACGCTGCCGTTCTTTTCGTGCTTCATTCCCTGAAGACTGTTGCGCCAGTCATAGCTCATCCCGGCGACGAAGTCGAGATTATCCGCCGCCGCCCACTGGTATTCGCTGGCGACGGACCAGGTGCGATCCTTATAGCGATCGTAAGGACCGTTGACGGCGCTCTTCTCCCGATGAACATCATCTTTCCAGTTAACGGCAAAAGAGAGCTGGTCGTTCTGGCGGACGTCGGCGGCGAGCTGCAGCCCCGCGCCGGTGCTGTAGTCGCTATAGTGGCTGTAGCTGCCGTTTTTATTGTGCAGGTCCGCCAGCGAGTTATACATCAGCAGGGTGTTTTTGAAGGTGTCGTGATAGAGGCGGCTTTTCAGGGTGAAGCTGTCGCCGAGGTGCGTCGTACCCTGGTAGTAATAGCTCTCCTTATCGTACTCCGGCCACTGCCAGTAGCGGGATTTCTGGCTGCTGGTTCCGGCGTAAGGCGGGTTCTGCTTCTCGCCATCCTGCTTGATATAGGTCAGGGCGTACTCGTCGTTAGCGCGCGGCGTGAAGCCGAGCTTAATAATGCCGCGCTTATCATCGCTTGCCGAGTTGACCAGCTTGCCGTCTTCCCCGGCGACGGGGTTATTCGTTCCGTGAGGCAGGCCGAGGAAATCCTGCTTCAGGCGGCTGCCACTAAGCTGGATGTAGCCCAGATCGCCGCTGGCCCCAAGGGAGGCATGGGTGTCATAGGCATTAGTTTCGCTGCGGCTCCAGCCCTGACGATAGCCGATGCTGGCTTCCAGCGGTTTACTGGGGCTCGGGGTGGTGATGTTGATCGCCCCGCCCATTTGGTTGGGGCCCTGCAGCAGGGAAGAGTAGCCTTTTGATACCTCCACCGAGGCGATATCGGAAGTGAGAAACCGGCCCAGGTCGAGGTTGCCGTCGTAGGGGACGTAGATCGGCACGCCGTCAAAAAAAACCGGGACCTGACGGCCATCGAAGCCGCGGACTTTTACCTGCAGCTCGTTGCGGCTGCCTGACTTTTGTAACACCACGCCGGGGACCACCGATAGCGCGTGCGCGACATCCTGCTTATCCAGACTCTTGATGGTCTCCTGTCCGAGGATATTGGTGGTCGCCGCCGGGACGGGGCTTGACCAGACGGTCATGGACTCCTCCGCCGGGTCTGCCCAGGCGGTCTGACCTAAGCTGAGGCTAATCAATGTGCAAAGATAGCGCTTCCTGATTCTCATTTTTATTGTTCCTGTTTTCGTTTTTTTATCTTGAACTGTCCGGCTCCAGGCGAACCTGAATATCCGCCGGCGGCGCATACCACGGCGCCGAAGTAATAAACAATTCAATCCCACAATCGAGGTAGTTGGTTAAGGTGGTTAAGGTAATTCCGCCCGTCAGCGCCAGCGTGCAGCGCGGGGCGATACGCTGCGCCAGGTCAGCAACCTGGCGCGCCTGCGGCGGGGTAAATTTATCCAGCTGCAGGATGTCGGGTTCCGCCTGCAGCGAGGCCAGCGCTTCTTCGAGCGTGTCGGCCTCAACGGCAACCTTTTTCTCCGGCGCTGACTGGCGCAGGAGCTGAACGGCGTGTCGCCAGTCGCCGTCGTCGGCGAGGAACCGGCGATGATTGGCGAACAGCAGCAGGGTTTCCGCGCAGCCGGCCCGGTGGATCAGCCCGCCGGCGGCGACGATGGCCTGGGTACCGAGCAGCCGGGTGCCGGGAATGGCTTTGCGGGTACAGGCGATGTGCGCTGCGGGATGGCGGGCGCGCAGCAGCGTCAGCATTTCCGCGACATAAGCCGATACGCCGCAGCTCCACTCCAGCACGTTCTGCGCCGCTTTCCAGCCCTGATGCAGCGCCTCAGCGCTGCCGGTCGCACGCAGCAGCGGCGCATCGGGCTGGACGCGCGCGCCCTCTTCCTGTAGCACGGTTACGCTTAATCCCAGGCTTTTCAGCATCTGTCCAGCCGGAGAGATACCGCTGACGCAGCCGCCCTGACGGTGGCTGAAGGTCATGACGCCGGGGCGCGCGCCAATCGCCAGCGCACGGGTGGTCAGGTCGCCGCCCTGAATATCCTCCATCAGCCACGCGTCGGTCAGCGCCTGGGGGAAGTAGATCATACGTTTTCCCCACACTCCCAGGAGATAAGCGCCCAGTCGCGGTTGGTTGGCGCGATGGCCTGCGGGTCCTGCCGCTGATACCAGTGACGAAGCCGCGCGCGATCCTCTTCGTTGAGTACGCCAAGCGTCCATTTGACGTTCTCTTCAAAACGTTCAAAGGTGGCGTTATCCCGTTGGCAGCTGGGGCCACGGATAAAATCGACCCGCGCGTGAATGCCCATTTGATACAGGACGTTCAGCGCGTAGATATAGTTCGGTAGTTCGATCACTTCGCGTCCCAGCGCGCGCTGGATTGCCGGCGGCATAAACGTTGGCTGAACGAGGTGGGTGGTATAGACGCGCAGCCGCGCCTGGCGATTGAGCTGATCCATCGCCTGACGCATGTTGCCGACCAGCGTTGAGCGTGAGGCCACGGCAATATCGCAGCGCGGAATATCGTGCCACGACTCCTCCCACGCCCGGAGATGCCAGCAGGCGTTGGCGATGCGCATCTGCGCCGCGCGCTTTTCGGCTACCTCCAGCATTCCCCGGCTGTAATCGACGCCGTGTACCGCAGCGAGTTTATCCGCCAGCGCCAGGGCGACGGTTCCCGGCCCGCAGCCCATATCAAACAGGCTTTGCGCGCCGGTTAAGTCTATTTTTGCCAGTAGCTGCAGCAGGTAGCCGTCCGTAGGCTGGGCGCAGCTGTCGGCCATTTTCTCCGCCCTCGCGTCCCAGTGGGCGGGGGATTTCTCGGTGCGTCCGGCGAGCCTGAGCTGCTGTTGGTAAAGCCCGGCAAAATCAATATCGTCAATGAGCATAATTATTCCTGAAAGTGTGGGTGGCCAAGATGGTGGCGGATCTGGGCGGGCGTCACGCCGTACAGGGTGGCGAGGTTGCCCGGTGAGAGCTGCTGCTCCGCCGTTCCCTGAGTGACGAGGCCGTTTGGTTCGACCGCGATCACGCTATCGGCGATGGCGAGGGCGTGCAGCGGATGGTGGGTGGCCATAAACAGCGTCATCCCGGTTTGCCGCAGCTGGCGCAGGGTGTCGAGCAGGCGGATCTGGTGGCCGAAGTCGAGGCTTGAGGCCGGCTCATCCAGCAGCAGCAGACGCGGGCGCTGGACCAGCGCGCGGGCAATTAAGGTCAGCTGGCGCTCGCCGCCGCTCAGCGTGGCCCAGTTCCGCTCGGCGAGATGAGCGATACCCAGCGCCTCCAGCTGGGCGTAGGCGATACTGCGTTCGCTTCTGGCGGGCTGGGTGAAGGTACCGATATAGGGGCTAAGGCCCATCAGCACCATATCGAGGACGCTGAAGGCGAAGGCCCCGTCGTGCGCCTGCGGCACCCAGGCGATCGCGCGGGCGCGATCGCGGGAGCACAGCTGGGTTACCGGCAGACCGTCGATCAGGATCTGGCCGTCGCGCAGAGGAAGGAGGCCTAGTATGCTGCGCATCAGCGTGGTTTTCCCGCTGCCGTTGGCGCCGAGCAGGCAGCACAGCGTGCCAGGCTGCAGCGAAAACGACACGTCGCGCAAAACGGCGCGTTTGGGATAGCCAATTTCGGCATGGCGTACCGTCAGTAGCGTCATGGTCGGCTCCTGCGCAGCAGCAGCGCCAGAAAGAAGGGCGCGCCGATAAAAGAGGTCAGGATCCCGAGCGGGATTTCGCTGGCGCTCAGTCCGCGCGCCAGGGTGTCGGTGAGCAGCAGCAGCACGGCGCCAAGCCCCATCGCCACCGGCAGGAGGCGCTGATGATTGCTGCCGGTCAGCAGCCGCCCGATATGGGGGACGATCAGCCCGACCCAGCCGATAATGCCGGCAATAGCGACCGCGCTGGCGGTCGCGAGGGTCGCGCAGGCGACCACAATTAGCCGCAGGCGAGCGACGTTGATCCCCAGCGATCGCGCTTCGTCATCGGACAGGGTCAGCAGATTGATTCGCCAGCGCAGCAGCCACAGCGGCAGGCACCCGGCGATCATCAGCGGGGCGGCGACGGTCAGGTCGGCGGGGGTAATATCGGAGAGACCGCCCATCAGCCAGAAGGTGATCGAGGGGAGCTGGGTGTAGGGATCGGCGAGAATTTTGATAAGCGAAATTCCCGCCCCGCACAGCGTACCGAGGCAAATCCCCACCAGCACCAGCGTCAGCGCCGGATCGTGGCGGACGATGGCGCGGGAGACGATCCCAACGCCGGCCACCACCAGCAGGCCGCCGCAGAAGGCGAATAGCTGAATATAGAGCGTCGACATTCCGCACACCAGCGCCAGGCAGGCGCCGAGACCGGCGCCGCCGGCGACGCCAAGGATATCCGGCGAGACCAGCGGATTGCGAAACATTCCCTGGTAGGCGGCTCCGGCGGCGGAGAGCGACGCGCCGATGGCCAGCGCGGCGCCGATGCGCGGCAGGCGTATCTGCCAGAATACGATGCCGGCCTGCGGAGGAAGCGAGGCGCTGTGCGGATCGAACAGCAGATCGAACAGCCGCCCGAGGGTCAGGTTCCACGGGCCGGTCAGCAGGGCTGCCGAGAGGACCAGCAGGGCGGCAAGCAGCAGCGCGGCGCTCAAAGTTGCAGGCTTCATGGACGATTCACCAGCCTCGTATAGCGCTCGGGCGTTAACGCCGCGTGCCAGAATAGCGTGCTGTAGCGGGTCAGATCCTGCTGCAGCGTGGCGCGGATTCGCGGATCGAGCCAGGCGTGCAGGCGGCGCATCCCGGCGAGGCGGTTGATCCCCGGCGGCGCGTCCAGCCAGCCAAAAGGCAGGCCGTCAAGCAGCAGAACCCGCCGCTGCGCCACGGCGGCGACGCCCTGCCAGGCGGGGTCGCGTAAAATCGCGTCCCGCGTCGTGGCCTGCTGGGTGAGGATGATATCCGGCTGCCATTCCAGCAGATTTTCCAGCGAGACCTGGGCCAGTCCGCTGCGTCCGCTCACCCGCGCGACGTTCTCTAATCCCAGCAGCTCCGCCGCCTCCGTGTGCAGCGAACCGGCGAGGCCCGTTTCCAGTCCCCTGGCTCCCCGCGCGGCGTAAAAGCGCGTTCGCGCCCCGGCGCCAGAGGAAAAGGCGAGCGCCTCGGCGATAAACGTTTGCGCCAGCGACGCCTGGTGCCGGGTGCGTTCGGCGGTGCCGACGATGTCGCCAATCGTCAGCAGCTGCTGCGCCGAGGAGGCCAGGGTGCCGGTAATCAGCACCCACGGAATATGGCTGCGGGCGTGAACCCGGCGCGCCTGCGAGATCCAGGTGTCGTCCGCATTCCCGCAGTCCACCACCAGATCGGGCTCAAGCGCCAGCAGCCCCTCCAGCGACAGGGTGCTGGCGCGTCCGGCAAGACGGCCCGTTTTCGGCAGCCGGGCGATGTGCTCGGGCAGCGGAGCGTCCGGGAAGAGGGCAAAATCAAAAGAGGAAAATCCCAGCAGTTTTTCCGGCGCGGCGGCGAGCAGCAGCATATCGGCGGGCCCGCCGGCGCTGACAATCCGCCGGATAGCCGCCGGCGCAGGGTGTTCGCCAATGCTCAGGGCCAAAGGCGTGGCGGCGCGACTCTTCTGGCCGGGAAAGCACAGCATGAGGCTTAAAGCCTGCAGGAACGTACGGCGCGAAAAAGGCATATGTTTCTATCCTGAAACAAAGTGATGAAAAAACCGCTATATATTTACATATATAACGTTGATGAAGTTGCCAGAGATCAAAAATCGACACATTAGTTTCCGCCTTACTCCATAAGGGTAAGGTGAAGTCGAAAGGCCATTCGGGAGGGGAAAACGCCCGGCATGGCTGAGCCGCCGGGCGTAAGTCGGGAGCGGTGAGGGGTTAATGCGCGGCGGCAGGCGCCGCCTTATCCGTTCCACTGGCGCTATCGTTTGCCGCCGGTCGCGCGGCAGGCGCCGCCTTATCCGTTCCGCCGGCGCTATCGTTTGCCGCCGGTCGCGCGGCCGGGAGCGAATCGCAGGGTTTCTCTTTCGGGCACACCAGGTCGAGCATTTTCAAGGTCACGCCGTTGGTCCAGCCGAAGCCGTCCTGCAGCGGATACTCACCGCCTCCGCCGCCGGTGCCGGTTGAGCTGACGTCATACTTTTCCACCAGCTTCTGCTGGCTGTCATAGGTATGCTGCACGTTGCTGAGGAAGCGCCAGCTGACCTCCATCGCGATTTTCTGCTGGCCGTAGTTTTGCAGCCCTTCGGCGGCCACCCACTGCAGCGGCGCCCAGCCGTTCGGCGCATCCCACTGCTGACCGCTGTTGACGGTAGTGGTGGTTAAACCGCCCGGTTTAAGCAGACGAGACTGCGTCGCGGCGGCAACTTTGGCCGCGCGTTCGCTGGAGGCGGCGTTGACGTACAGCGGGAACAGAGCCGCGGCGGTGAGCTGATTGCGCACCTTGTGGCTTTTGAGATCGTAATCGGCGTACCAGCCCTCTTTGTCATTCCACAGGTATTTCTCCAGCGCCTTCTGGCGGGCGTTAGCCAGCGCGTCGTACTGCGCCGCCTTCGCGCTATCGCCGGCGGCTTTGCTGGCGCGGGCGAGGGTTTTCTCCATGCGGAACATCAGCGAGTTAAGATCGACCGGAATGATGCTGGTGGTGCGAATGGTGCCCAGCTGCTGCGGGTTATCCATCCAGCGGGAGCTGAAGTCCCAGCCGGAGGCCGCGGCGGAGCGCAGATCGCGGTAGATCTCGGTCGCCGGACGGTTGGGGTTGTTTTTGGCGGTGGTCACATCATCGAGCCAGGACTCCGGGCGCGGCGTATCGTTGTCATCCCAGTAGCGGTTCAGCAGCGCGCCGTCCTCCATGCGCACCACGCGCTGATTCGCTTTACCCGGCTCCAGCGCATCGGCGCCTGCCATCCAGTAGCGGTACTCTTTCTCCATCTCAGGCAGCCAGGTTTTCAGCGCCTGGTCGCCGTCGTGGGTCGCCAGCAGCTCCACCATAAACGGGAAGAACGGCGGCTGTGAACGGCTCAGATAATAGCTGCGGTTGCCGTTCGGGATATGTCCCCAGGTATCGATTTCATAGGCAAAGTTAGCCACCATATCTGCAACTTTGTCCCAGTGCCCGCTCTCGGCCAGGCCCAGCATGGTGAAGTAGCTATCCCAGTAGTAGACCTCGCGAAAGCGGCCGCCCGGGACGACGTAAGGCCTGGGCAGCGGCAGCAGCGAATCCCATTTCTCGACCTCAACGGTACTGCGGGTCAGCACCGGCCACAGGCCGTCAATATGCTGGCGCAGGGTCTGGCCCTTGGGCGGTACGTACGTATCGTTATCTTTCGGTAGCGTAAAGTTGAGCCCGACAAAGTGGCGCAGGTCGAAGCTGGCCTGATTTTTCTGCATGCGATAATCGGCGAGGATCATCAGCGGATCGCCGTTCGGCACCGCATCGGCGAAGGTTTTCTGATCGGGGAAGAGTTTGGCGCTTTGCACATCGTTGAACAGCGGGCCTAGCAGAATATCCGGCGACTGCGGCGGGGCGGGCTTTGTCTCATCGGCCTGGGCTGCCAGCGCCGACAGCGCAAAGAGGGCGCCTCCCAGCGCCAGACGCAAAGCGTAGGGCAGCGTTGCCGGGCGACGTGAAACGGATCTCGTCATGGGTAGTTCTCCTTATCATTACAGACGATTTTGCCACTGCGATTGACCATCAGAAAACCTTAGACGAATATCCGCCGCTACGCGTGTCGCAGCTAACATTTTGCGTGAAAACAGATAATTTACCTGCATTTTGCGCCGCCGCCGGGCGGATAAGGGCGCCATGCGGGTGGCCGCTTTCTGCTAAAATCGCGCTACCGTAACAACGAGCTAAAAGCCCACCGGGAGCGAGCCGTGAACCGACGTCATTTTCTACTGTTTAGCGCCGCGGCGCTGCTGGCGGCCAACCGCGCCATCGCCCGCGATCCTGAGCAGGAAACCCTGTGGCTGTGGCCCGGCGACGCGCCGGGCGGCGGCGGGCCGCAGGGCGCGAGCCGGCGGTCGGCCCGAGGCGCCCTCAGCCATATCGCGCGGCCGCAGCTGTCGGTGTGGCAGCCGGCGGCGCCTCGCGGACACGGCGTGCTGGTCGCCGCCGGCGGTGGCTACCGGCGGATTGAAATGGCGAAGGAGGCGTGGCCCGCCGCCCGCTGGCTAACGGCCCGCGGCTATACCGCCTATGTGCTGAGCTACCGTCTTCCCGGCGAAGGCTGGGCGGCGGGTGGCCTGGCGCCGCTGCAGGATGCCCAGCGCGCGCTGCGTCTGATTCGCCAGCGCGAGCAAAAGGTCAGCCTGCTGGGCTTTTCCGCCGGCGGCCACCTGCTGGGAATGACCGCCTGCCGGGCTGATTTTGCCTCTTATCCGCCGGTCGACGCGAGGGATGCGCTGTCCGCCCGCGCCGACGGAGCGGCGCTGATCTATCCGATTATTTCGCTGGAGCCGCCCTATAGCCATACCGCGACCCACCGGGTCCTCGCCGGACCTCACGCCTCACCGGCGGTTGACCGCGCCTGGTCGGTGCAGACCTACGTGAACCGGCGCACGCCGCCCTGCTTTTTAACCCAGGCGCAGGACGATCCGGTGTCCGATCCGCACAATACGCTGATTATGGCCGACGCCTGCCGCCAGCATCAGGTGGCGGTCAGCCTGTATCGCTACGCCAGCGGCGGTCACGGCTTTGGGATGGGACGCCCGGGCACGCCAACCGTCGCCTGGCCGGAGCGCTATGCGCGCTGGCTGGAGACGCTCTCGCCGTAATGGCGCAAAGCGGCTTTCCGTGCCTCATCGTGGTGCAGTCCGGGTGAAATATAAGAAAAATGACGGGTTGTTTTTTGCACAGTTAAGCGGCGCGAGGCTGCGGGCTTGCACAGCCAGGTTACCGGCCGTGACCTGGCATAATTAATGCTTATCTCTTCCCGGGGTTACCCCAAAGTGAGTACAACCGGAGGAGACGGCCATGATAAAAATAACGCTTCCTGACGGGCATTATTATGACGAGATGCTTACCGTCGAGGGACAGCAGCGCCAGCACTATAACGCCTGGTGGCAATGGTTTCACAACACCGATCAATTCTCTATCCGGCAAAAAAAAGAGCAGGCGGAGCTGCTTTTTCACCGTATTGGCATCACCTTTAACGTGTATGGCGAAGGCGAGGGGACCGAACGGCTGATCCCGTTTGATAGCGTACCGCGCATTATCCCCGCCGCCGAGTGGCGGCGCATCGATCGCGGCATCCGCCAGCGGGTGAAGGCGCTGAACGCCTTCCTTTACGATATCTACCACGAGCAGAATATCCTGCGCGCCGGGATTATTCCGGCGGAACAGGTGCTGGCGAACGATCAATACCAGCCCTGCATGCAGGGGATTAATCTACCCAATAATATCTACGCCCATATCACCGGGGTCGATATGGTGCGCAACAGCGACGGCCAGTACTACGTGCTGGAGGACAATCTGCGCACGCCTTCGGGCGTCTCCTATATGCTCGAAAACCGCAAAATGATGATGCGTCTCTATCCCGAGATGTTTGAACAGCACCATATTGCGCCGGTGGAGCGCTATCCGGGCTATTTGCTGCAAACCCTGCGTGAAAGCTCCCCCGTGGACGATCCCTGCGTGGTGGTGATGACGCCGGGCCGCTTTAACAGCGCCTATTTTGAACACAGCTTTCTTGCCCAGCAGATGGGGGTTGAGCTGGTGGAGAGCGCCGATCTGTTTATTAAAGCGGACGCGGTCTATATGCGCACCACCGAGGGGCCGCGGCGGGTCGACGTGATCTACCGCCGCGTCGACGACGCCTATCTTGACCCGCTGGCCTTCCGCGCCGATTCGATGCTCGGCGTGCCCGGCCTGCTGTCGGTGTACCGCGCGGGAGGCGTAGTGCTGGCGAACGCGATCGGCACCGGCGTGGCCGACGATAAATCGATCTACCCCTTTGTGCCGGAGATGATCCGCTTCTATCTCGGCGAACAGCCGATCCTCAACAATATCCCGACCTGGCAGTGCCGCAAGCCGGAAGACCTGCTGTACGTGCTTAACAACCTCGATCGGATGGTGGTTAAGGAAGTGCACGGCGCCGGAGGCTACGGCATGCTGGTCGGCCCGCGTTCGACGAAAGAAGAGCGTGAAGCGTTCCGCCAGCGCCTGCTGGCAAACCCGGCCAACTACATCGGCCAGGATACCCTGGCGCTCTCGACCTGCCCGACCTTCGTCGAAGACGGCCTGTCGCCCCGGCATATCGATCTCCGTCCTTTCGTGCTTTCCGGCCAGGAGATCCGCCTGGTGCCCGGCGGCCTGACGCGGGTGGCGCTGACGGAAGGCTCGCTGGTGGTGAACTCATCGCAGGGCGGCGGCACCAAAGATACCTGGGTGATGGAGGATGACGAATCATGCTAAGTCGTACAGCGAGTGAACTGTTCTGGATGGCGCGTTATCTGGAGCGCGCGGAAAGCTACGCCCGGGTGCTCGACGTAACCTGGAAACTCTCGATGATCCCCCGTCATAGCCAGCAGGCGCGGGATCTGGCCCTACCGCTGAACCTGTCGCAGACCCACGAGCTGTTTCAGGAGCGCCACGCGCGCTTCTCGATGGGCAATCTGTTTAACTTCTTTGCCCTCGACGGCAACAACCCCGGCAGCATCTACAGCTGCGTCGAGATGGCGTGGAATAACGCCCACGCGGTGCGCGGCAGCCTCTCCGCAGAGGTATGGGAGTGCATTAACGCGACGCGGATTGAGCTGCGCAGGCTACGCCAGCAGGGGATTAGCGAGCTCGGCAGCGACGGTTTCCTTGAGTGGGTAAAAGAGCGGGTGCACCTGTTTCGCGGCGCGGTGCTGGGCACGCTGCTGCGCAACGACGCCCTCAGCTTTATCGGCATCGGCACGCTGATTGAAAGGGCTTACGCGACCACCCAGCTGCTGCTGATCAAGGACCAGCAGCTGAGCAGCGACCCGGACCCGGTGCGCGAGTACTACCGGCTGGACACGCTGCTGAACGCGGTCAGCGCGCGCGAAGCCTACAACAGTATTTATCGCCAGCCGGTGAGCCGGGAGACGGTTATGGAGCTGCTAATTTTGCGCAACGACGTCCCGCGCTCGCTCCGGGCCTCAATTTCCGATCTGATCGGCCAGCTGGAGCATATCGCCAACGATCGCTCCCATCTGCCGCTGCGCCTGGCGCATCAGCTGAACGTCGACCTGCGCTTCAGCACCCGGGAAGACCTGGCCAGCGCCGACCTGCAGAGTTACCTCAACGGACTGCTGGCGCGGATCAACGCCCTGTCCGACAGCATCAGACAAACCTATCTGGAGGCGCTATGAAACTGGTTATCGACCACCTGACCCGCTATGGCTACGATGAAGAAGTCAAGTTTTCGACTCAGTATCTGCGCCTGACACCGCGCAGCTCCGGCCGGCAAAAAATCAGCTCCTGGACGCTGACGCTGCCGGACGGGGCGAGCATTACGACCACCGATGCGTGGGGCAACGTGCTGCACGTATTGACGCTGGATAACCCGCATAAAGAGATCTCGATTCGCGCCAGCGGGGTGGTCGATATCGCGCAGGAGGATGAGGAGTGCGGGGTAGACGAAGAGGAGCTGCTCTCGCCGCTGGTCTTTTTACGCTGTACGCCGCTGACCCGCCCCGACGAGCGGATCCGCGAGTTTGCCCGGAACCTGTACCGCGCCGATGAGCCGGAGGCGAGCCTCAATCAGCTGATGGCGGAACTGCTGGTAAAAATGCCATACTCACCGGGAGCCACCCAGGTGCAGGACTCCGCCGCCGACGCTTTCGCGCGATCTAAGGGCGTGTGCCAGGATCATACCCACGTTTTCCTCGCCTGCTGTCGGGCGATGGAGATCCCGGCGCGCTACGTTAGCGGCTATGTTTATAGCGATAACGCGCAGCACGTGGCGATGCACGCCTGGGCCGAGGTGTGGCTCAACGGGCGCTGGAAATCGTTTGATATTACCAATAATACCCGTAACCTGAATCAGCACCTGCGGCTGGCGACCGGGCTGGACTATCTTGACGCCTGTCCGGTGCGCGGTACCCGACTGGGCGGCGGCGGGGAAATTATGTTAACCAACGCTGAAGTGCGCGAGCATTCGCAACAGGCGCAGCAGCAATAAAGGCAGGAACGGAGAACGATGACCTACTGTGTGGCCATGTGTTTAGCGGATGGGCTGGTATTCGCCTCAGATTCGCGCACCAATGCGGGCGTGGATCATATTGCGACTTTCAAAAAGCTTCATGTTTTTCAGCAGGAGGCTGAACGGGTGCTGGTGCTGCAGTCCGCCGGCAATCTGGCTACGACCCAAAGCGTGATTAGCCTGCTGAGCGCGCGAATTCGCACCCAGCAGGAGCCTAACCTGATGCAGGTAAGCTCCATGTATGACGCGGCGATGCTGGTGGGCAAAACGCTGCAGGAGGTTATTCAGCGCGACAGCAGCAACCAGCAAAACTGCGGCAATACCAACTTTAACTGTAACCTGCTGCTGGGCGGCCAGCTGGCGGGGGAGACGCACCGCCTGTTCCATATCTACCCGGAAGGTAATTTTATTGAGGCCACCCGCGATACGCCCTATTTCCAGATTGGCGAAAGCAAGTACGGCAAACCGATTATCGACCGGGTGCTGACTATAGACACGCCGCTGGAGCAGGCGATGTGCTGCGCGCTGATCTCCATAGATTCGACGCTGCGCAGCAACCTCTCCGTCGGCCTGCCCCTTGATACGCTGCTCTACCGCAGCGGCAGCCTGAGCGGCGCGGAGCAGCATCGGATAACCGAAAGCGATCCTTACTTCAACACCATCCGCAGGGCGTGGTCCGAAGGGCTGCAGAATACGTTCCAGAAGCTGCCGCCGTTTGCGCCGGAGCGCGAGCGTTAAATCACGGTCGATGATGAAAGATAGCGCCCCGGCGTCATCCCCGTCATGGTGCGGAAAAAGTAGATAAAGGCGCTGTCGCTGGCGAAATCCAGCGCCTGCGCGGCATCGGTAATGCGTTTCCCCGTCGCCAGCAGCTCCACCGCCTTCATCAATCGCCACTGCTGCCGCCACTGCTGCCAGGACATCCCGGTGTCGCGGCGCAAAATACGGCTGATGGTCTTTTCACTGGCTCCGCACTCTGCGGCGAGCGCCCGTAGCGTCGGCGGCAGCGCGTGGCCGCCCAGCGCGGCGAGGCGCTTATCCTGCGGCAGGGCGAGCATCATCGGCTCATGGGCCGCCGCGCTAATCTCCGCCGCGCACAGGGCGGCAAGGTGCCAGCCGGTACCGCTCTCCCAGTCGCTTTCCCACGGGCTCGCCGCCACCCGCTCCAGCAGCTCGCGCAGCAGCGGGCCGACGTTGAGGATCGCCGGGCGTTGGGGGAGAGCAGGAAAGCAGGAGGGCTCAAACCACACCGAGCGATAGTCGACGATGCTTTTCATCTCCGCGCGATGGCGTATGCCCGCCGGGATCCACGCCGCCCGGGTGGGAGGGAGCAGGCACAGCAGCGCGCCGTCGTTGAGCGTCAGGCTCACGCAGCCCTGACGGGTAAAAAGGATCTGCGCCATGTCGTGCCGGTGGCTGCCGGAGTCATGGTTACCCAGCGCCGACCGGACGCCAACCACCGTTTTGTTCAGCGCATCCGGGTTGAATGCCGCCTGCGCATCGAGCCACGCCATAATGTCCGATTTCCGATATATATAGTCACTATGTTTATAATGTCCGATCTGCGGCCTGCCTACAATAGCGCCTCTTATTATCAGGAGGTGGATATGTTCGGGCGTTCGGCCATAGTGCTGGTTACCGCATTACTGATGTTTCCGCAGATTGTGGAAACCATTTACAGTCCGGCGCTGACCGATATCAGCGTCCGTTTTGCCGTCAGCGCGCAGCAGGCGGCGCAAACCCTGGCGGTTTACTTTATCGGCTTTGCTCTCGGGGTTCTTTTTTGGGGGCGGGCGAGCGATCTGTACGGTCGGCGTCCGGCGCTGCTGGCGGGGATCGCGACGTACGCCCTCGGCTGCGCGATGGCGCTGGCGGTAACGGATTTCACCCTGCTGCTGCTGGCGCGGATCGTAGCGGCATTTGGCGCGGCGAGCGGATCGGTTGTCAGCCAGACGATACTGCGGGACCGTTTTAGCGGCCGCCGGCTCGCCGGCCTGTTTTCGCTTATCGGCCTGGCGCTGGCGGTGAGTCCGGCGGCAGGCGTCTGGATCGGCGGTTTACTTGCCGCCGGCTGGGGAGTGCGCGGCGTTTTCTTCGCCCTGGCACTGCTGGCCGGCGTCTTGCTGCTGCTGTGCCATTGGCTGCTGCCGGAGACGCGGCCGGCGCAGAGCGCGAAGACCGCGTTTGTGCCGGTGCTGCGCCGGATGGCGACGGACGGGCAGATTGGCCTGGCGGTCATCCTGATCGCGGCGTTCAACGTCAGCCTGTTCAGCTATTACAGCCTGGCGCCGTTTATCTTCGCGCAGCTGCGCCTGCCGGTCGCCGCGTTTGGCTACAGCGGTATTGCGCTGGCCAGCGGCTCCCTGGCCGGGGCGTTGCTGAATCGCCGGCTGCTACGCAGGGGCGTGACTCAGGGACGGATGCTGCTGCTCGCCTGCTGGCTCCATCTTATCGGCGGCGCGGCGGTGTACCTCTGGCGCGACTCGCTTTGGTTCCTGCTGCCGATGGCCGGCATCGCGCTGGCTTTCGCTATGGCGATCCCGCTGGTGCTCGGTTCGGCGCTCGGCGCCTACAGCGATTGTCGCGGCACCGCCGGGGCCATTTTGGGTCTCGCCTACTATCTGCTGATTGGCCTCGGGCTGGCGCTGGTCGGCTGGGGGCAATCGCTGGGAATGTCGCTGATGATCTGCGCCGCGGCCGGCGTCATCGCCGGTATCCGCTATTTACCCTGTTTCGCCGAAAACAGCGCGGGCGCCGCCCAGGGCACCCGCGTCGGCTAGTCCTCCTCCGCCAGCCGCTCGCCGCTGGCGGCATCGAAGAGGTGGATTTTCTCGCGTCGGGCGGCGAGATTCAGCGGCTGCTGGTGCCGGGCGTCGATACGTCCGGCAACCTGCACGTGCACCGGGAACCCCTGCCAGTCGAGATGCAGCAGGGTGGATTCCCCGGTAACCTCCATAATATTAACCGTCCCGGGCAGGCCGTCAGCGGCCGGCTGGATATCCTGCGGGCGCAGGCCGACGGTGACCGGCGCGCTTCCCTGCTGAGCCGCCGCCCGCTGCCAGCGTTCCGGCAGCGCCAGCCACAGTTCGCCGCAGCGCACGCCGGGAACTCCGTCGCGGCTGACGATCTCTCCCGCCAGCAGGTTCATCGGCGGCGAGCCGATAAAGCGGGCCACGAAGGTGTTGCAGGGGCGATCGTAAATCTCCAGCGGCGGCCCCTGCTGGACGATAAGGCCCTCGCGCATGACCACGATTTGGTCGGCCAGAGTCATAGCCTCAACCTGATCGTGGGTGACGTAAATCATGGTGGTTTTAAAGCGCTGGTGCAGCGATTTGATCTCCGCCCGCAGCTCCATGCGCAGCTGGGCGTCAAGGTTGGAGAGCGGTTCATCAAACAGGAAAACCTGCGGGTTGCGTACCATCGCCCGGCCCATCGCCACGCGCTGGCGCTGGCCGCCGGAAAGCGCGCGCGGGTAGCGGGCCAGCAGCTTATCGATCCCCAGCAGGCTGGCGATATGCTGGACTTTGCTTTTCTGCGTCTCTTTATCGACCTTTTTGACCTGCATATGGAAGGCGAGGTTTTCGGCCACCGTCAGGTGCGGGTAGAGCGCGTAGCTCTGAAAGACCATCGCCACGTCGCGGTCGGCGGGATCGAGATCGCCGATCGGCTGGCGGTTCATCAAAATTTCACCGGCGGAGAGGGCCTCAAGTCCGGCCAGCAGCCGCAGCAGGGTCGATTTCCCGCAGCCGGACGGCCCGACCAGCACCGTGAAGCTGCCGTCAGGAATGGTCAAATCCAGCGGCTGAAGCACCGTCTGTTTGCCGTAATGTTTGGCGACTTTTATCAGCTCAACGCTGGCCATCGGCGGTCTCCTCAATATGGTGTTGTAGGGTTCGCCAGTCAGGATAGTGGCGGGGAGAGGTGCTAATGGCGTGCGCGGCGACGGCGTTGCCCCAGCGCAGCGCCTGTGATGCCGGCTGGCCGTTTAACAACCCGGCGAGAAAGCCGGCGTTAAAGCTGTCGCCCGCGCCGATGGTGTCAATCACCTCGACCGGCTTCACCGGCGCGCGGTCGCCGCGCTCCGCGGTCCACCACCAGGCTCCCTCCGCGCCGCATTTGACGATGCAGCCGCCCCGGCCGCTGAGGCGCGACGCCAGGCTGCGGGCCGCCTGCGGCAGCTCGCTCATCGCGGCGAGGCCGAGGGTTTCGACTTCGTTGAGCAGCAGCCAGTCGCAATCGGCCAGCCACTGGTGCGCCGCTTCGCGCAGCGCCGGGTCCCAGCTTTGCGGCGGCCAGCCGGTATCCACGGCGACCTGAAAACCGCGCTGACGCAGCGCCCGCAGCAGCGCCGGATAGTGAGGCAGCAGGGCGGTGCACAAAAACGTCCCGCAGAGCAGCACGATATCGCCGGCCGTCGCCTGGTCGGGAAGCTGGGCGAGAACGTCGTCGGCGGAGAGGCGGGTAATATGCCCGTAGTTGCTGAGGAAAGAGCGCTCTTTATCGGGATGTGTTACCGCTACCGTCAGCGAGGTTTCGCAGGCGTACTGCGGCCAGCGCTCGGCGCTGCCCGGAAACTGGGCCGCCAGCCAGGCGGTAAAGGCGTCATCGCCCTGGCAGCCGATGGTGCGATGCGGGATCTGCATGGCGGCCAGCGCCAGGGCGCAGTTGCCCGCCGAGCCGCCGGGGCGCAGGGCGCTATGCTCCAGCATCACCTCCGTCCCCGGCAGAGGCCACTGCGCGAGGGTGCCCATAATCAAATCAATATTGTAATTGCCCGCGATATAGATCACGGGCGCGGCGAGCTTGTGCATAGTTATCCTTTACTTCCACCGTTAGTGAGGCCGCTGACCAGCGTTTTTTGTAACCAGATAGCGATAAACAGAGGCGGGACCGAGGCGAGAATACCGACGGCGGCCACCAGACCATCGTCGGTGGCGCGACCGGCGGTAAACCCGGCGATGGTGACCGGCAGCGTCTGGGCCGCGATATTGCTGGTAAACAGCAGCGAATAGAAAAACTCATCCCACGCCAGCAGCCAGCCAAACAGCGCCGAAGCGCCGAGCATCGGTTTCGCCAGCGGTATGGTGATGCGCAGCAGCACCTGCCACACCCGCAGCCCGTCGAGGCGCGCGGCCTGCTCAATATCCTGCGGCAGCGCGTCAAACTGGTTTTTCACCATCCAGGTGAGGAACGGCATAATCAGCGAGCAGTAAACCAGTACCAGCCCGCTGCGGGTATTGAGCAGGCCGAAATGTTCGAGAATAAAGTACAGCGGCAGGACGAAGGCCACCGGCGGCACCATATAAATACCCAGACCAGCGTACAGCCAGCCGTCGCGGCCCGGATAGCGAGAGAAGCTAAAGGCGGCGGGCACCGCCAGCGCCAGCGAGACCAGCGTCGCCCCGGCGGCGACCAGCAGGCTGTTGCGCAGCGCGGGTAAAAATAGCGCCCCCGGCTCGCCGGGCTGCAGGGAGAGCAGGCGGCCGTAGCGGCTAAAGTCCCACTGCCGCGGTAGCCACTCCAGCGGGACGCGGGTCAGATCGGCGGGGGTGCTGACGCTCATCAAAAATAGCCACAGCATCGGCGCCAGAATCGACAGGGCGACCAGCGCCGCTGCCAGATAGCGCAGGAGAGTACGGACTTTACGCTTCATATTCAGTGCTCCGGCGGCGCTGGCGCAGCAGCATAAACAGATACAGGGCGATCAGCAGAGCGCACATCAGGGTCATCAGAATGGCGTAGGCCGCGCCGCTGCCCGCCCGCAGATAGCTGAAGGACTCCTGATAGACGAAAAAGCTGAGGGTTTTGGTGCTGTCGAGCGGGCCGCCGCGGGTCATCACGTAGATGATATCGAACACCTTGAAGGCGTCGATGGTCCGCAGCACCAGCGCCACGCCCAGCGGGGCGGCGATGGCCGGGAAGGTGATGGCGCGAAAGCGCCGCCACGATCCGGCTCCGTCGAGGCGCGCCGCCTCGTACAGATCCTCAGGAATGGACTGCAGCGCCGCCAGCACCAGCAGCGTGACCAGCGGATAGTTTTTCCAGATATCCGCCAGCATCACCGCATTCAGCGCCGAGTCCGGCGACCCCAGCCAGCTGCGATAGCCGTCGATAATCCCCAGCTGGCTGAGCAGCGCGTTAATGCTGCCGTAGTCCGGGTTAAAGTTAAGCCGCCACATCATCGCGTTGACGATGGTCGGCAGCGCCCAGGGCAGTATCACCAGCACCCGCAGGATATTCCGTCCGACAAAGCGCTGATTGAGCAACAGCGCGACCAGCACGCCGATAACGCCTTCAATGGCGACGGAGACCACGGTAAAATAGAGCGTACGGGCAAAGGCGGCGCGAAAATCCGGGTCGGTCAGGGCATAGAGATAGTTCTCCAGCCAGACGTAGTTCGTCGCCTCACCGTTTCCCACCAGCGCGGTATCGGTAAAACTTAGCCACAGGGTGCGCGCCAGCGGCCAGGCCGTCAGCAGGAACATCGCCACCAGCATGGGCGCCAGCAGCACCCATGCCTGACGACGCTCGCGTTGTTGCAAACTCAGCATCAAAAGTCCTTAACGCAGGCGGGCCGCGCTTTTATCCACGGTCTGCATGGCGACTTCCGGGGTTTCTTTACCCTGAAGCACCGCCTGAAGCTGCTGCTGCAGGGTGTTGGAGAGCCGCGAATAGTCGGCGGTTTCCGGGCGCGACAGCATGACGTTCAGCGATTTGTCCGCGGCGACGATCAGGCTCTCCTGGCCCTGAGCGACCGCCGGGTCGTGGTAGGAGGATTTCCACACCGGCAGGCTGAGTTTGGCGTATTTATCCTGCACCGGCTGCGAGGTCAGGTAGTGGATATACTGCCACGCCTGCTCCGGGTGCTGGCTGGCTTTAGCAATGCCTAAGCCCATCGAGCCGTTGACGGCGCCGGCTTTATCCGGGGTATCGCCGGGGGCAGGAATAATGCCGACGTCGCCGGCGACTTTACTCTGTTTCGGGTCGTTGGCCATGTTGTACATATAGGTCCAGTTCAGCGCGAACGCCGCATCGCCGTTGGAGAAGGCTTTACGGACATCCTCTTCGAGATATTCGCGCGAGGCGGGGTTGGTCAGGCCGTCGTCCAGCGATTTCTTCATCAGCGTAACCGCTTTCAGCGAAGCCGGCGTGGAGAAGTCGAGCTTGCCGTCCTGGTAGAACTTACCGCCGAAGCCGGAGACGAGGGTGGTGTAGTCGCAGACCAGCGCTTCCGCCTGGGACCAGCTCCACACCAGCGGGTATTTCACCACGCCTTTATCTTTAAGAATTTTGGCGTCGTCCAGCACCTGTTGCCAGGTGGTCGGCACCTGCTTGATGCCGGCTTTTTCGAGCATGGCTTTGTTGTAGTAGAGATACTTGGTGTCGAGGATCCACGGCATCCCGAGGGTTTTGCCTTTGTAGACCACGGTATTCATTGCGCCAGGGAACACCTTTTCCCGCTCGTCGGCGGGGATCCGCGCCGAGACGTCCTGCAGCAGATCGAAGCGGCTAAACTCCGCCGGCCAGATGGCATCGAAGAGCACCACGTCATAGCCGTTACCGCCGGCACCGCGCGCCGCGACGATCTTGTCATGCAGCGCTTCATAGGGGACGAACTCAAGGTTGATTTTAATATCCGGATTTTGCTTTTCGAAGTCGGCGGTCATCGCACGAATATCGTTTTCGCTGTACGCCGCCTGGGTCATAAACAGGGCGTTGACCTGGGTGGCGGCCGCGGCCGCGCTACCGCTGATGACGAGCATAGCCAACAGACCGGCCTTCACCCGAAGTGTGCTGTGGTATTTCATGTGGCTCTCCGCTGTACTGAGAAAAAGGGGTTATGATTTATTAAATCAATTTGATTGATTTAATCGGGGCGACAATACAGCCGCAAGGTCATTCGTGGCCCTTGGCATAAGCGTAGCAAAGCCTGTGCCATGCGAAAGTCCGCCCGAGAATGTCGTTGCGGGATTTGTGACGGCGGCTAGAATTGCAGCATCAGGCGCCTGGGAAAGGCAAGGAAGGGAAAGGATGAAAACATCGGGAACAAACCTTGAGCACGCGCGGGTGCACAACCGGCGGGTGGTGATTGAAGCCGTGCGCCTGCATGGCAAATTAACCCGCGCGGAGCTGGCGCGCTTGACCGCGTTGACCCCGCAAACGGTCTCTAATATTGTCGCCGAGCTGCAGCAGATGGAGATCCTCACCAGCCACGCGCCGCGGCGGGCGGCGGGGCGCGGCCAGCCCGCGGTGCCGGTGAGCCTCAACCCTTCCAGCGCGTGGTCAATCGGCATTCATCTCGATCATCAAACGCTGATCGTGGTGCTGGTGGATCTCACCGGCGAGATCCATTTTCGCCGGCTCATTTTGGTGCAAAAGCCCCAGCCTGGTGCCACCTTTGCCCGCATTGGCGAAGTTATACAGGAGCTGCGTATGCTGCCGGGGCTCGACTGGGGCCGGGTGCTGGGAATTGGCGTGGTGATGCCCGGGCCCTTTGGCGTAGAGGGGATCTCCTCCACCGGGCCGACGACTCTGAACGGCTGGGAAGGCGTGGACGTCGAATCTGAACTGGCGCGGCTTAGCGGCCTGCCGGTCACCCTCGAAAACGACGCGACGGTGGCGGCCATCGGCGAGCGTTTTCACGGCGTTGCCCGCCATCTGAACTCCTTTGTCTATCTCTATATCGGTACCGGGCTGGGTGCCGGTATTTTTACCGACGGACATATTTATACCGGACATGCGCACAACGCCGGGGAGGTCGGGCATATCGTCGTCCAGCCGGGCGGCCGGACGTGCTACTGCGGCAATCAGGGCTGCCTTGAGCGCTATGTTTCGCTGCAGGCGGCCTACGAGTTCTGCGGCCTTGACCCCTATCGGGCGCTGCCAGAAGACCTGCTGGCGGTGGATGAAGCGCTGTTCGACCGCTGGATTGACAGCGCGCTGCCGCCGCTGCGCCAGGCGATCAATCTGCTGGAGTGCGTCTTTGATGCCGAAACGGTGGTGGTGGGCGGGACGATGCCGGCGCCGCTGCTGGAAAAAGTGCTGGCGCGCCTGCCGCCGCTGTATCAGTCGGTGCGCGGGCGCTACCTGACGGGGATGCGGGTGAAAATGGGGATGACCGGCACCGATACCGCCGCGCTCGGCGCCGCCGCGTTGCCTATTTTCGATGAGTTTAACCCGCAGTTCCAGGCGCTGATGAAGTAGCCCGGCGGCCGCTATCGTGGCCGTCGGGACTAAGGCAGGGGATTGAGCAGGGCCTGCGCCGTCAGCTCGTCGGTGACTAGTGGAGCCCGGCTGCCCGCAGGCTCAGGGACTCGTCGCCGTCGGGAAGAGAGCTTAATTTCATCTTCTCAGGCTTTTGACAGCTGCAGACGATGGATCTGCAGTACCGCCTTCGCCGCTTCCTGGCCCTTTTTCACGAAGTGCTCGCGATAAAAATCGATAAATTCGGCGGCGGGCTGGAAGTTGTGCGGCGTCAGAGAGACCGAGAACATCGGCACTTCCGTCGCCAGCTGCGCCTGCATCAGACCGCTGACCACGGCCTGGGCCACGAAGTCATGGCGATAGATCCCGCCGTCAACCACCAGCGCGGCGCAGACGATGGCATCATAGTTGCCGCTTTTCGCCAGCCGCTGGGCCAGCAGCGGCATTTCAAACGCCCCGGGGACATCCCAGCTATCGACAGCGTATTCTGCCTGCTGACGATCCAGCTCCTGGCGGAAACCGGTCTCGGCCTGGCTGACGATTTCCGCGTGCCAGTTGGCTTTGATAAAGGCGACTCTTAACGATGGCATGACACACTCCTGTTAAACGGTCGGCATCAGGCGATGCGGACCCAATCATTTAGACCTGCAGATCCTCGACTCCGCTATCGATGTCGGGGCCGAAAAGGCCACGCTTTCAGCGATATCGGCGACAACCTGGCTATCGGTCGGTTCGCGTTCTTTAAAACTGAGCTCAAGGCAGATCTCGTTATCCTCGGCGCCGCCGCGTATGAGCGCGCCGGGCAGCGGTTCGGGTTGGATCCGTCCGTTAACATTATACTGTAATGTAAACGGTCGATGCCCGCCTTTATCCAACATGCTTTGTTTAATATGGATAATCGGCGAGTCGCGGGGGACGGTTTCGGCCCAGGCATAGGGGTCATAGTCGCGCGGGTCGGGGAGGTGACGTCTCCGCGGTCAATATCCGCCATCATCCGCATCGGCAGCGCCCTGCAAGCGCTTCGCCAAGCTCGCGGTTCTGGCAAAGCTAAGTGATTTAAATACTTTGTTATTCTCCGTGTTATCTCACATCTTCGAAGGATAAAAGATAACGCGGAAACGGTATTTGCAGTAATGGCAAAAAAAACGTCTGTCTATTTGCACCCCCAGCAGCGCGACCTGATTCACCAGCTTTCACGCAGCCGCCTATGGCGCAGTGAACTTCCGACCTGGCTCCTGATTATCACCATCTACGGCGGCTGGTTCGCCACCCTCGCGTACTGGCAAACCCTGGGGCTGTTGCCGGCGACGCTGCTGCTGATCTGGTTTAGCGCCTGGTATATGTCTTTACAGCATGAGCTGATACACGGCCATCCGACGCGCTGGCCGCGGCTGAACCAGCTGCTGGGCATCCTGCCGCTGGCGGTGTGGTATCCCTACGGCCTGTACCGGGATTCGCATCTCGCGCACCACGATAATCACCATCTCACGATACCGGTCGATGATCCCGAATCCTACTATTTTACCGCCGAGAGCTGGCGGCGTTTCGCGCCCTGGCAGCGCAAGGTGATTCATCTGCGCAACACCTTTATCGGACGGCTGCTGCTGGCGCCGCTGCTGGATATTGCGCAAACGCTCGTCAGCGCATGGCGCGCTTTTCGCCTGCGTCAGAAGGCGGCGATGGCGATGTGGACTACGCACGGCCTGCTGCTGGCCGGCCTGTTTGCGCTGATGGCGCGCGTTGATTTTTCGCCACTCTATTTTGTCGCCGTCGTCAGCTATCCGGCGCTGGCGCTCACCAAGGTTCGCTCCTTCCTTGAGCATCGGGCCGCCGACGATCCGCTGGCGCGCTCGGTGATTAATGAAGCGGGGCTGCCGTGGCGCGTGCTGTTTCTTAACCTGAACTATCATTCAGTCCATCACGACCTGCCGGGGGTTCCCTGGTACGGATTGCGTAAACTTTATCTGCTCGAACGGGAGAACTACCGGCAGCGTAACCACGGATTTCTGGTGCGCGGCTATGGCGAATGGCTGCGGCGCTTTTTGTTCCGTGCGGTAGAGGTGAACGCCCATCCCGGCGTTAAAAAGCAGAGCGGCGCGGGGGAGAACCATGAGTAACGTTGTCGATTTTCCCATGTATGCGGTTAATCATGAAGAGACGCGGGCGCTGTGGCTGGCGTTGCGCGAGATCCTCGCGGCCCGCGGGGTGGCGGTGGAGGACCTGCCGACGCGATGGCCCCGGGATGAGCTGCTGAACCACTGGCGCGATCCGCAGCTGCTGCTGAGCCAGACCTGCGGCTATCCGCTGGTGACCCTGCTCCCGGAGGTGCAGATCGTCGGCTGTTTTCACTACGCGGCGGCGGGGTGTGAAGGCGTGAACTACCGCAGCCTGCTGGTGAGCCAGGCTGTGAATCAGCATCGGACGCTGGCGGATTTTCGCCAGCGGCGGGCGGTCTGCAATTCGCCAGATTCGCAGTCCGGCTACAATGCGCTGCGGAACATGGTGGCTCCGCTGGCCGAGAGCGGCCGGTTTTTTTCCGCCGTGCGCTGGAGCGGCAGCCACCGCCAGTCGCTGATTGAATTACAGCAGGGAACCGCCGATATTGCGGCAATTGACTGCGTCAGCTGGGCGCTGCTGCAGCGCCACGAACCGGCGCTGCTTGCCGGTCTGTGCGTTATCGGACGCAGCCCGTCGGCGCCGGGGCTGCCGCTGATAAGCAGCAAGGATACGCCGCCGGCGACGATTGCGCTCTTACGCGAGGCGCTGCATCAGCTGGTTAGCGGGGCGCAGTATCGGGATATTTGCGAGGCGCAGCTGATCGACGATTTTAGCGTCGTGACGCGCCAGCCGTATGCGCAGCTGCTGGCGTGGCGCGCCGAGGCGGCGACAAGGGGCGTGACCCGGCTGTAAGTTTGTGAAGGAGGCCGGGCCTCCTTCGGCGCGGGCTAGCGCGGATCGGCCGCAGCAAAGCGGTTTTCCGCCGCCGGTAGCCCGAGCTTCTCCCGCAGCGTGCCCGGCGGGTAGCTGGTGCGCATCGCGCCGTTACGCTGCAGAATCGGCACCACCTGGTCGACAAAGCGATCGAAATCCCCCGGCAGCAGCGGGAACATCAGGTTAAATCCGTCCGCCGCTCCGGCGCGCCAGGTGGCGGTCAGCGCGTCGGCGACCTCCTCCGCGCTGCCGATCAGCAGCCAGCTGTCAGAGCTTTGCAGCAGCAGGCGGCCCAGCTGCAGAACGGTCAGGCTGGGATCGTAGTGGCGGATAAGCCGCAGCGCGGTGCGGATGCCGTCAAACGTCTCCTCGTCCGGCAGCGGCGGCAGGGGTTGGTCCGGCGAGTGGGCGCTTAAATCCATCCGCAGATAGGATGAGAGCAGATCTATCGCCATCTGGTCGCTCATCAAACGCTCGTTCAGCCGCTGGCGCTCCTCCTTCTCGGCGTCGGAATTGACCACCACGGGCAGAACGCCGGCGATGATTTTAAAGTGCGCCGGATCGCGCCCGTAGTCCCGCAGCCGCTGATTCATCTCCTGACGATAGGCCAGCCCCTCGGCAATGGATTGAATAAATACGAAGTGCATATCTGACCACGCCGCGGCGAGGTTTTTCCCCGCCTCGGAAGATCCCGCCTGGACCAGCACCGGATGACCCTGCGGCGGGCGCGGGACGTTGAGCGGCCCGCGAACGTTAAAGAACTCACCGCGATAGTTGAGGTGGTGCACCTTCGGCGCGTCGGCAAACAGGCCGCTCGCTTTGTCATACAGCACGGCATCGTCCTCCCAGGAGTCCCAAAGCCGGGTGACGACATCGATAAACTCCCCGGCGCGCTGGTAGCGGTTGCCGTGCTGCGGAAGCTGGTCGAGGCCGAAGTTCGCCGCTTCCTCTTCCAGCCACGAGGTGACCACGTTCCAGCTCGCCCGGCCGTTGCTGAGGAAGTCCAGCGAGGCGAAATAGCGGGCAAGGTTGTAAGGCTCGTTGTAGGAGGTGGAGGCGGTGCCCATCAGGCCAATATGTTCGGTCACGGCGGCGAGGGCGGCGAGCAGGGTAATGGGCTCCAGGCGCGCGTTCGCGTAGTGGGTTAAGCCGCTGGGTACCGTATCCCAGATGGCGATGTGATCGGCGATGAAAATGGCGTCAAGGGTGGCGGCCTCGGCCTTCTTCGCCAGCTCCGCGTAGTAGCCGAGGGTGAAAATTTCTTTGCCCGGCGCCTGCGGATGGCGCCATGAGAACCGGTAATCCCCCTGCGGATTAAAGAAAAACAGGTTCAGAATCATATGATTTTCAGACATTTTGCGGCTCGTTTCCTGTCATTGCCGATCCCTGGCATGGAGAGATTAGTGGCTTGCCAGATGGGTATTAACCCACTGTTCGGCAACCGCTGCCGGGTCTTTATGCTGCAGATCGACCTGCTGATTGAGCTCAATCAGAGCGGCGTTATTCAGCTTGCCGGATACCTCGTTCAGCACCTTGCTCACCGTCGGCGTCAGGCTGGCTTTACGCACCAGCGGCACCACGTTCTGGCTCGGCTGCTCGTGCTTATCGTCGGCCAGCACCACCCAGTCCTCTTTCGCCAGGTTGCCCTGGGTGGAGATAACCGTCGCGACGTCGATTTTGCCGGAGTTGAGCGCCAGGCGGGTCAGCGGCCCGCCCATATCAAGAGACTTTACCGCCTTAAATTCGATTCCATAGACGCGCTTAAGGCCCGGCAGGCCGAGCGCGCGTACCGCCAGCTCCGGCGGCCCGCCGATCGTCAGCTCATGAGCGATGGGCTGCAGATCGGAAAGCTTACTCAAACCGTATTTTTTCGCCGTGTCGGCGCGAACGGCCCATGCGGTAATCGAGGTTGCCGGCGAAGGCGTCAGCAGCGCGAAGTCGGCGGGCAGGGCTTTAGCAAGCTCGGCGCTGACATCGCTCTGGCTGGTGGCCAGGGTTTTACCGTCGTAATAGTTAAGCAGGGCGCCAAGATACTCCGGCACAATATCAATTTCGCCGCTCTTTAATGCCGGAATAATAATCTCGCGGTTGCCGAGATTAAGCCGCGTGCTGACCTCAATATTATTTTTCTTCAGCGCGCTGGCATAAATATTAGCGAGAATAGAGCTCTCGGTGAAATTAGCGCCGCCAATCGTGACGCTTTCCGCTAATGAGCTAAAGCTTAAGCTGAGTAAACCGACGGCTAACAGGGACAGGCGAAAACGGCGATGATGAAAAGGGAAAGCTAATATATTCTGCATAGTGCCTCGCTAAGTGTATAAATATCCGTGATGCGTTAAGCCACGGGTACGCTGCGGCCCGGTTGAAATATTCGGGACGCCGCTACGGGTGATAAAAAATTAATACTCCGGGGTGCTGACGGTATGGGTGAAGCGCCGGTCAATGAATGAAAAGAGCAGCTCGCTGCCGATGGCCAGCAGCGATACCACCAGCGAGCCGGCGATCACCTGGGGAATATCGCGCTGGCCGAGTCCGTCGATCAGAAAGCGGCCGAGGCCGCCGAGCCCGGCATAGGCCGCGACGACGGCGGTGGCGATCAGCTGTACCAGCGCCGTGCGCATCCCGGCGAAAATAAGCGGCGCGGCCAGCGGGATCCGCAGTTGCCAAAGGCTTTGCAGCGGCGTCATGCCCAGCGCTTTCGCCGCATCGCATAGCTGGCGGTCGGCATGATAGATCCCGACCCAGGCGTTGGTGAGAATCGGCGGAACGGACATGGCGACCAGCGCGGCGAATAGCGGAATATCGTTAAAGCCAAATAAAAGAATGCACAGTAAAATTAATCCTAGCGCCGGAATAGCCCTGCCGATATTAAATAAGTTAATGATTATAAAGGCGCCTTTTCGCCAGTAGCCAAGAGCGATCCCCGTGGGCAGGGCAATGGCCGAGGCGATCAGCATGCTCAGCGTAACGTAATAAATATGCTCCCGCAGGCGCACCAGGATACCGCTGTCGGTGAGCCAGTGTTCGGGCTGTAAAAACCAGCCCAGCGTTGCCTGTATGATGTCCATCAGCGTGCCCAGGGCGTAATCCAATAGCCAACGCGGGCTATCAGAGAGTCAAATAACAGCGACAGCGCGAGGCTCAACGCCAGGCTGACAATGACAGGAGTGATAAAATCCTGGTTAAACCCCGCCAGCAGCAGCTGCCCCAGCCCGCCCTGGCCAATGAGCGCGGTCACCGTCACCAGACCAACGAGGGTAACTGAGGCAATGCGCAGACCGGCAAAAAGCGACGGCGCCAGCAGATGCAGCTCAATATCGAAAAAACGATAGCCGCGGGTGTAGCCCAGCGCGCGGGCCGACTCCAGCACCGCCGCCGGCAGCTTCTCGATGCCGGCAAGGGTGTTGCGCAGCAGGATCAGCAGGGAATAGAGCGTCAGGCCGATGACTGAGGTGGTCAGCGACAGGCCGGTAAACGGCAGCAGTAAAATGAACAGCGCCAGCGAGGGGATCGTAAACAGGACCCCGCAGAGATAGAGCAGTGGCTGTGCGGCCTTCGGCCAGCGCAGGGTCAGGATAATCAGTAATCCCGTCAGCAGGGTGCCAAAAAACAGCGAGATAACCACCAGCTGCGTATGCTGCCACAGCAGCGCACCAATCATCATCCGGTTGTCGACGATCCACTGCCAGTCAACCATAACGACGAATTTCCACCAGACCATCCAGCACGTGCTGGAGCAACGAGTGCGAAATGGCGCCCTGATATTTTCCGCTGCTGTCGACATGCACCAGCACGCCGCCCGGCGCATCCAGCAGGGCGCTGTAGGCAAAACGCAGGCTATGCAGCGCGGCCAGCGGCTGGGTGACAGGCAGCGAGATTCGCCTGTGCGGGTCGAACCACTGCAGCGGGCGCTGGTGCTTATCGAGGATCAGCTGCAGCGAGCTGCTGAGCGTCGGGTGGCTGCTGGCGATAGGCGTATATTGCTCATCGACCAGCGCCACGTCATGGCGCGGAAGCTGGCCTACCTGAATCATGCCCAGCCGCTTGAGGTTGGGCTCGGGGCCAATAAAGCGGCGGACAAACTCGCTGGCCGGGTGCGATAAAATATGGTCAGGGGAGGCAAACTGCGCCAGCACGCCGCCCTCCTCGAAAATGGCAATTCTGTCGCCCAGGCGGATGGCCTCGTTAATATCGTGCGTCACCAGCACGATCGTTTTATGCAGGCGCTGCTGGAGCAGCAGAAGCTCGTCCTGGAGGCGCTCGCGCACCAGCGGGTCGATAGCGGCAAAGGGCTCATCCATCAGCAGCACCGGCGGGTCGGCCGCGAGCGCCCGGGCGATGGCGACGCGTCCCTGCTGCCCGCCGGAAAGCTGGTGCGGATAGCGCTCAAGGAGCAGGCGGTCCAGCGACATTAAATCGACCAGCTCGGCAATGCGCGCGCGGATCTGCGTTTTGCTCCAGCCGAGCAGACGCGGCACCGTAGCGATATTTTGCGCCACCGTGCGGTGCGGAAATAACGCCGCGCTCTGCATCACAAAGCCAATTTTGCGGCGCAGCTGGATAATATCGCTATCGGCTATTTTTACTCCCTGAACGTAGACGTGACCGGAGTCCGGTTTATCGAGCTGATTAATCATCCGTAATAGGGTGGTTTTACCGCAGCCGCTGGGGCCAACGAAGGTGCACAGTTCGCCGCTATTAATCGTCAGGTTAAGATTGCTAATTGCCGCATGCGCGCTGCCGGGGTAGGTCTTATGGATATTTTCGAGTTTAATCATGTGCCGCCGTCGCGCCCTGAAGTTTATTTCATGGAAAGCATGAATAAACTACAAGCTACAGAGGCGGTGATTAACGAGCAAATATGATATTTGCATTTGCAATGCCGCTATTTGAATTTAACGCGTTGGGTAAAACTGATAATGAAAAGGCCACGCGGAGCGTGGCCGAGGAGCAGAATTAAAGCAGCAGGTAGCTCAGTGCGGAAAAAGCGACCATCCCCGCAATCACCGTGGCAAACAGACTACGGGTGAGTACACCGGCCACCGTCGCGGCGGCGGCGGCCAGCAGCGAAATACTGATGCCCGAACCGCTCAGCGCCGGTTTGCCGAGCAGCTCCGCGGCGATAATTGCCGCCATAATGGCTGACGGAATAAAGCTCAGCCACTGCTGGAGAACCGGCGCCAGGCGAAATCGCGAAAGCAGTAACACAGGTACCGTGCGCATCAGCGCGGTGACCAGCGCGGAGGCGAGAATGGCAAGGATGATATTTCGTTCCATCTTATTTTTCCCCTTTAGACGACAGGCGCAGCCCGACCGTCGCCAGCGTTGCCGCGACCGATGCCGCCACGATGACCACCACGCTCATATCGGTGTGCCCGGCGGTGAACAGCGTGATGACCACCGCCGTCGCAATGCTGAAGGCCTCCAGCGCCTTGCGTCGGCTGGCAAACCAGATCATCAGCACCAGCCCGATAAACATCGACACCAGGCTGAAGCTCAGCCCCTCCATCAGCGACGGCGGAAGGGCGGAGGCTAATCCTGCGCCCACCACGCAGGCGAGGATCCAGTTCAGCCACGCGGCGACGTTAAGCCCGAGCATCCACGCGTAGGGCACTTTGTTGTGCGCGCTGCCGCGCTGGACCGCGACGCCGAAGGTTTCGTCGGTCAGCAGCAGCCCGCTGATAATTTTTTGCCCGGTGCTGTATTCCCGAAAGAATACGCTCATGGCGGAGCTCATCAGCAGATAGCGGAGGTTCACCAGCAGCACGCTCAGCACCACCGAGGCGACTTCGGCGCCCGTGGCCCACAGCGAATAAAACAGGAACTGGGCGGAGCCCGCGTACAGCGCGCTCGCCAGTAAAGCCGTCTGCGCGGTGGTGAACCCGGATAATGTGCCGATCGCTCCGGCGGCAAACCCAATGCTCCAGTAGCCGGGAATTGTGGGCAGGCAGGCGATAATGCCCGCGCGAAACTCCGCCGCTGCCTCATCCCTGGGCGAGGTCTTCTTATTCATCAACATCAAATAGTCCCGAATTGTGCATCACTGAATGATAATCTTAAGAAATCCCGAGGATCGCTATAGTAAAATCCTGCTCATTGATTGAAATAGCAATATTGCGCAATAAAAAGGGTACCGGCATGGTGAAAGAGATGCGGGATGATATCAAGCTCTGGCGGGACAGCGAGCTTCACGGCGGGATGGAGATCCTCCGCGCCTCCTGCTACGAGCACAGCTATCCGCCGCACTTTCATAATGAATATGTGATCGCCGCTTTCGCCCGCGGGGCCCAGCGCACGCGCATCTGCCGGGAGCGCGGTATCGCGGCGGCGGGGACGGTGATGGTGATCATGCCCGGCGAAGTGCACACCGGCGAAGCGGTACAGCGCGATGAAGGCTGGGATTACTGCGCATTTTATCCTTCGGCGCAGCTGATTGATGAGGTGGCCGCAACGGTACTCACCGGCACCGGCGAGGTCCATTTTGGCGGCGAAGGGATGCGGCACGATCCGCTGATGGCCCGCAGCATGCTGCAGGCCTCCGCCGTGCTTGGCGCCAGCCGCGACCCGCTGGAAAAAGAGTGCCTGATGTACCAGGTGCTGAATATGCTGGTGGGGCGCTATGCCGGACGCAGCGCCCGCGGCGGCCGACGGGACGCGATCCGCGCCGATATTCGGCGCGCCATCGAGTTTTTACACTGTGCTTATCAGCAGCCGCTGGCGGTTAAGGAGATTGCCGAGGTTGCCGGGCTGAGCGAGTTCCATTTTATGCGCACCTTCCAGGCGCAGACCGGGCTATCGGTCCACCAGTACCTGACGCAGCTGCGCCTGGTCAGAGCCAAAGGGCTGCTGGCGAAAGGCTTCGGCGCCGCGCAGGTGGCGACGGACGTCGGATTTTACGATCAAAGCCACCTGATTAAATACTTCCGCCTGCATTTCGGCATCACGCCCGGCGCCTTTGCGACCTCATCGATATAGGCCACCTGTCAGACTCTCCCCGGCAAAGCGAATGATTTTGCGTATGCAACTAACATATCCGCATTTGCGCGACGGCGCCGATCGGTTATTTATTGCGGCTGGCATTCCCTGCAGGAGGCATTGATGGAGATTAACTCTGTTTACCGGATCGCCGCCGGACTGGAGCAGGTCTGGCGCTCGCGGGTATTGGGAACGGTAGGCAATAGCGCAATAAAGGTCATAAAAATGGGCGGCGAGGGTATCGCCCCCGAAGCGCATGCTGATTTCGACGAACTGCTGCTGGTGCTGGAAGGGGAGCTTCCGCTGGTTATTGACGGCACGCGGTTCAACCTCGCTGCCGGCGATTACTGCTTTGTGCCGAAGGGCGCCGTGCACCACGTACCGACCGGGAGTTTCGGTACGCTGCTGCTGGTTGATATCTGGGACGCGCCCCTGTCTTAATCGCTGCCGACCGGGCAGGTTTCAGAACGGGCTGGCGCTGCTGGCGTTGATAAACTCTCCGCTGACCGGGTGAGTAAAACGCAGCTCGCTGGCGTGCAGCATCAGGCGCGGCGTGCTCTCGGTGCCCGGCAGCAGCAGGCCGCCGTAGAGATCGCAGCCTAGAATAGGGTGACCTGCAAGCTGACAGTGAATGCGCAGCTGATGGGTACGCCCGGTTTCCGGGGTCAGCTGCACCCGGGTCAGCGGCAGCTGAGTCCCGTCTTCCCGCAGGCGATACAGGCGCTCAAGCACCCGATAGCGGGAGCGGGCCGGCTTGCCGCGGGTGGCGCAAATGGTCATCAGCGGAAACAGCGCCGGGTCTTTCGCGATGGGGGCGTCTATCACGCCTTCATCATCGGCCAGGTGCCCGCACAGCAGCGCGCTGTAGACCTTGCTCACCGCGCGCTGGCTAAACTGCTGGCAAAGGGCAGCGTTGATGGCCTTGCTGCGGGCGATCACCATCACTCCGGAAGTCCCGAAATCGAGACGATGAACCAGGGTACAGCCGGGGAAAGTCTGGACTAACCGATGGTGCACCGAGTCGAGATTGCGCGGGTTTTTGCCCGAGAGGCTGAGCAGGCCGGCGGGTTTAGCGATCAGCAGCAGATGATCGTCCTGATAGAGGATCTCAATCTCTGCATGACACGGCGGGGCAATAAAGGTATCAACGATCGTGGACATCGGGCGGCACGCCTGGAAAAGGGGATGCGGATGATAGCGAATTTTCAGTCAGCTGGCGAATTCGTTATTTAACCGGCAATTCGCGCAAATCGCCGATTATGCTCCTCAGGCGTGCGGGGCGTTTCGGGATTTAATATGCTGCCAGAAGCGCTCGGCCGATTGGTTCAGCCGCGAGCCGGAACGATACATATATGCCCCGATCGGCAGCGAGAGGGTGGCGTCCATAATAGCCAGGCGGCCCTCATCGAGCTCGCGCTGGATAGAGTATTGCGGCAGCCAGCCCACGCCGTCGCCGTTGAGGATCATGCGTTTAAGCAGTTCACTCATCGAAGAGACGAAGGTTAGCGAGAAGGTGATCCCCGGCGTGCGGTCGATAACCTGATTGACCTGGCGCCCCATATAGCTATCGTTGGCATACCTCATCAGCGGCAAGACGCCGCGGTGCAGATGAAAGAGCGGCCTGCCGCTATCATCGCAGGGCGAAACAAGATGTACCGAGGAGTCAAATATTTTGTGGTTAATAAACGGATAGTTCATTAACTCCTCATTATAAAACGACAGAATAAAGTCGCTTTTGCCTTCCTTGAGGTTAAATACGGCCTCGTTAACGTTAATCGATTCTACATGGAAGGTTTTATTTTTTATGTCGGTGTAGCCGGCAATTAATTCCGGAAGTACCAAAACTGAGAGCGACGGAGCGGCATCGATTCTTATTTTCTGGGTGGTATTATTTAGCCCCTTAATGCGGCTAATCTGAAAATCCATGTCGTCCAGCATATTTCGCGCATAGCCGACGAAGATCTTTCCGCGGGTGGTGAGCTGCAGCGGGTTAACCCCGCGGTCGAAAATGCTGAAGCCCAGCGACGCTTCAAGCGCCTGAATCCTGCGGCTGAAGGAGGACTGCGATATATTTCTGGTTTTAGCCGCAAGAGTAAAGCTTCTGGACTCCTCCAGAGCAATGACATCGTACAGCCACTTCACTTCAAGATTCGCCAGCACGGACCCGTTCCTTACGCTGTATTTAATGCTATGCAATTTTAGCATAACGCATAGAAACTATGCAATTAACATAACCAATCACAGGTGTTAACATTTTTCTCAGATTTAGCGTATTCCTTAGTTGTAAATACGAGTATTAGTAAAGTACAGGCGATACCCTACGAGCACCGTTATAAAATCGCTGCTCCAGGCGGCTCATCCTGTTATTTCATTTTGCTGTGGATTTTTTCCAGAAGGGAATTTACAGAAGAACGCAATAGCGGGCTGAAATAATGAATACATCTTACTAGCCAGTTGTTTGTCAGGAGTTCCATGCCACGTATTGAATTAGTAAAACAGGCTCTGCTGGAGCTTGGCATTAAGGATAGCAGCGAGTTATTTTATAACCCCGATTACGACCTGCTGATTGCCCATGAAACCAGCCCGGAACTCACCGGCGCAGCGCGCGGCGTGATGACCGCATCCGGCGCCGTAGCCGTTGATACCGGGATATTTACCGGACGTTCGCCGCGCGACAAATATATCGTCAGGGATGACCTGACCCGCGACACCGTCTGGTGGTCCGATGCCGGGCTTGGCCGCAACGACAATAAACCGTTAACGCCGGAGATTTGGACCAGCCTCAAAACGCGGGTTGCCGGACAGCTGAGCGGCAAAAAGCTGTATGTGGTTGATGCCTGGTGCGGGGCAAGCCCTGATACGCGCCTCGGCGTGCGCTTTGTCACCGAGGTGGCGTGGCAGGCTCATTTCGTCAAAAATATGTTTATCGTTCCCGACGCTGAGGAGCTGGAGCAGTTCACGCCGGACTTTGTCGTCCTCAACGGCGCGGGCTGCACCAACGACCAGTGGCAGGAGCAGGGCCTTAACTCTGAAAACTTTGTCGCATTTAACCTGAGCGAGAAAATTCAGCTCATTGGCGGCACCTGGTACGGCGGAGAGATGAAAAAAGGGCTCTTCTCGGTAATGAACTATCTGCTGCCGCAGCAGGGCATTGCCTCAATGCACTGCTCGGCTAACCGCGGTGAAGAGGGCGACGTGGCCCTGTTCTTTGGCCTTTCCGGTACCGGCAAAACGACCCTTTCCACCGATCCGCTGCGCCAGCTTATCGGCGACGATGAGCACGGCTGGGATGACGATGGCGTATTCAATTTTGAAGGCGGCTGCTACGCCAAAACCATCAATCTTGATCCGCAGGCGGAACCGGAAATTTATCAGGCGATTCGCCGCAATGCGCTGCTGGAAAATGTGGTAGTCAGAGCTGACGGCACGGTGGATTATGCCGACGGCAGTAAGACCGAAAATACCCGCGTTTCATATCCGCTGTCGCATATCGAAAATATCGTCAAACCGGTATCTCGTGCCGGCCATCCGGCGCGGGTGATTTTCCTCGCCGCCGACGCTTTCGGCGTGCTGCCGCCGGTGTCACGTTTGACGACCGAACAGATGCAGTACCACTTCCTGTCGGGCTTCACCTCGAAGCTGGCCGGGACCGAGCGCGGTATCACCCAGCCGACGCCAACTTTCTCCGCCTGCTACGGCGCGGCGTTCCTGCTGCTACACCCAACGCAGTACGCCAGCGTGCTGGCCGCAAAAATGGCGGAAGCCGGCGCGGAAGCCTGGCTGGTTAATACCGGCTGGAACGGAGAAGGGAAACGCCTGTCGTTACGCGATACCCGCAGCATTATCAGCGCTATCTTAAACGATACCACCGGCCCTCTGCGCCCCGAGACGATCCCGGTCTTTGGCCTGGCAATTCCTGAGAATATCCCGGGCGTTGACGGCGCGCTGCTCGATCCGCGCAGCGGGTGGAGCTCTGCCGACGGCTGGCAGGAGAAAGCCGAAAGTCTGGCCCAGCTGTTTATCGATAACTTCAGCCAATATAGCGATACCGAGGCCGGCGCGCGCCTGGCTCTGGCGGGCCCAAAACTTGAACCGTCCGCCGCTACGGCGAACTAATTGGCGCTGTAAATAGCGTAGCCCGCTCTAAACCCGGATGGCAAAGCGATTGCCGTCCGGGTTTTTTCTTTTTTGAGGGCCGACTGACCGCGTTTTAGCGGTAAATGTCGGCCACCTCAGCTTTCGCTTGCCCGTTGACGCGATCCGTTAGCCTTAATGATCAGGGGCATCCTGCTGGCAGCTTGCCCGCCTTCAATCCAGCCGATTATTTTCATATATCAGCAGTAAATTAAACGATCTATGCCGCTTGTGATTTTTTAAATGTCCAGTATTGGACTTGAAAAATAATGTTTTATTATTTCAGTTATTAATCGAATTGCCATTATTGCTGATGTGAATGTTATTTGTTTTATGCTGCGTGGTTTTATTTCAAATAAACATTGACGGTCGGCGTCGTTCCAGGCCTGTTATGTCGGGCTTATGGCGCGGTGAGTTTTAATTAGCGGTTGCTGTTAAGGGTTATTTTAATTATTGATGCTTTACGTGGCGATAAATTTAGAGTAAAAACAAAAAAGCCACATCCGCTATGGTAACAATATTTAAGATTAAGTGATTAATTTATTCAGGAGATAAGTATATATGTCTGAATCATTTCAGAACGAAATACCTCGTGCGCGTGTAAATATAAAACTGGATCTTTTGACCGGGGGAGTCCAGAAGAAAGTAGAGCTACCGTTAAAGCTCCTGAGCGTGGGTGACTTCAGTAACGGCAAGGCAGAGGGCATGCTTTCTGAGCGCGATAAGATCGACATCAACAAGAACAATTTTAACAGCGTCCTGGCTAATCTTAATCCCGAAGTAAATCTCACCGTTAAAAACACCCTCGCCAACGATGGTTCTGAAGAAGATGTGAAGCTGTATTTTCAGAATATGAAGGATTTTGAGCCGGAGGCGGTGGCACGTCAAATACCGCAGCTTCGGGCAATGCTCTCTATGCGCAATCTGCTGCGCGATTTGAAATCAAATCTTCTTGATAATATGACTTTCCGGAAAGAGCTGGAAACCATATTAAAAGATCCCGCGCTTTCCGAAGAGTTGCGCAATGAGCTGAATGCGCTTGCCCCGGCCCAGGATTAATTACTGGAAGTTCTTTTCACGGAATAATGACGAGTAAATGCTAATGTCAGTCAATAATGAATACCAGAATCTGGCGGGTGACGCCACTGTCGAAAAATACCTGCCTCAGGGTGGAGTATATGCCTCCCTGTTTGACAAAATTAATTTAACGCCGGTGGCTGAACTCGGTGATTTAAACGGTTTTGATGATACTACCGTGATGGCGGAAACCTCCGTTGATGCCCGCGTGACCGCCGCGGTGAAAGTATTTATGCAGTGTCTGCAAAAATCCGGGCACAAAGTGGAGAAGCTGGATAAGACGATCCTCGACCAGCATATTGCGGAGCTGGATTTTCAGATCGGCCGTCAGCTTGATGAAGTCATGCATCACCCGGATTTTCAGCGCACTGAGGGCATCTGGCGCGGGCTTAAATCGCTGGTTGATAAAACCGATTTTCGCCAGAACGTAAAGCTGGAATTACTCGATTTGTCTAAAGAGGAGCTGCGCCAGGACTTCGAGGACTTTCCGGAAATTATTCAGAGCGGGCTGTATAAGCAGACGTATATCGCGGAATACGACACCCCGGGCGGTGAACCTGTTGCCGCGGTTATCTCCGCGTATGAGTTCGATGCATCCGCTCAGGATGTGGCGCTGATGCGTAATATATCAAAAGTCGCCGCCGCCGCGCACATGCCGTTTATTGGCTCTGCGGGACCGAAGTTCTTTTTAAAGGACAGCATGGAGCAGGTTGCGGCCATCAAAGATATCGGCAACTACTTCGATCGCGCCGAGTATATCAAATGGAAAAACTTCCGCGACACCGACGACTCTCGCTACATCGGTCTGGTGATGCCGCGCGTGCTGGGCCGCCTGCCGTATGGTCCGGATACCGTGCCGGTGCGCAGCTTCAACTACGTCGAAGAGGTGAAGGGGCCGCAACACGATAAATACCTGTGGACCAACGCCTCCTTCGCCTTTGCCGCAAATATGGTGAAAAGTTTCATCAACAACGGCTGGTGCGTGCAGATCCGAGGGCCGCAGGCCGGTGGCGCTGTGCAGGATCTGCCCATTCATCTGTATGACCTCGGCACCGGCAATCAGGTGAAAATTCCGTCAGAGGTGATGCTGCCGGAAACCCGCGAATTTGAGTTCGCCAGTCTCGGCTTTATTCCGCTTTCCTATTACAAGAACCGCGATTACGCCTGCTTCTTCTCGGCCAACTCGGCCCAGAAACCGGCGCTGTACGACACTGCGGAAGCTACCGCAAACAGCCGGATTAACTCGCGCCTGCCCTACATCTTCCTGCTGTCGCGTATCGCGCATTACCTGAAGCTTATTCAGCGTGAAAACATCGGCACCACCAAGGATCGTCGCCTGCTTGAGCTGGAGCTCAACACCTGGGTGCGTAGCCTGGTGACCGAAATGACCGATCCGGGCGATGAACTTCAGGCTTCACACCCGCTGCGCGATGCAAAAGTGGTAGTTGAGGATATAGAGGACAATCCGGGCTTCTTCCGCGTGAAGCTGTTTGCCGTGCCGCACTTCCAGGTCGAAGGCATGGACGTCAATCTGTCGCTGGTTTCCCAGATGCCGAAAGCGAAAGCGTAACGTAAGGCAGGAAGCCGATGAAAACGGAACAACCGTTGTGGGGCAGGGGCATCATGGTCTCTCCCCAGCACTTCCAGCAACAGGCTGCGTATGCGGCCTGGTCTGTGGAATGCATTGCCCGACTGGGACTCAATCATCCTTGGGGGGTGATTGAGTCGACCTTTGAACCGGACATACTGAAACTCGGTCGTCTTCAGGCCCGTAAGCTGCATGTCCGTTTTCAGGACGGTACGCTTATTGATACGGATAATGCCGATGCGCTGCCGCCGGTTCTGTCACTGGACGGCGAATCACATGACATCGTGGTGGTGCTGGCACTGCCCTTGCTACGGGCTAATGGCGGTAACTGCCTTAAATCCGATGAAGTGGCCGAACGTCCGGTACGTTACCGCCAGTGCTGGCGGGACGTACGCAACCAGTATGATGTGGACACCCGCCAGATTGCGGTGCTGCAGCCCGAACTGACGCTACGCTTTGCTCATCAGAACAACAGTGATTATCTGACCTGCCCGGTGGCCCGTCTGCAACAGGATTCGCAGGGTATCTGGGAGCTTGATGGCTGTTTCCTCCCGCCGCTGCTATCCGTACAGAGCAGCCGCTGGCTGATGACCCAGCTCGAACAGCTGATGATCCAGCTGCGAGCCCGCCTGAGCCGTCTGATGGCCATGCGCCGGGAAAGCAATGCGCGGATGGCAGATTTTGCGGTGGCCGACGTGTCTCTTTTCTGGCTGCTAAATGCCCTGAACAGTGCGGAACCGGTACTCGGCCAGTTTCTGCGTTATCCGCAGAGCCCGGCTGAGCGTCTGTATCCAGAACTGGCGAGGCTTGCCGGCAGCCTGCTTACATTCTCCCTTGAGCATCAGGTCAGCGCTATTCCGCTCTGGCATCACGAACGGCTGAGCGCCGTTTTTCCGCCGTTGTTTGACTTATTGAGCGACCTGCTGGAAGCAAGCCTGCCGTCACGGGTGGTGTCCGTTGAACTTGAGTACGATAAGCGCCTGCATTTCTGGCAGGCGCGTCTGCACGATCCCCGTCTGCGCGAAAGTGCCGACTACTACTTATCTGTACGTTCCCGCATCCCGGTGGCGCAGTTGCAGGAACAGTTCCCGCGCCAGTGCAAGGTGGGCAGCCCGGATCACGTCCGGGGTATCGTCAATTCCTCGCGGGTAGGGGTGCCGTTGACACCGCTACGTCATGTACCGGCCGCTATTCCGTTGCGTCTGGAGAATCAGTATTTCAGCCTTGATGTATCCCATCCCCTGGCAATCGACATGCTCGAAGGCGGCTGCTGCATGTTTTATGTCCCGGGAATGCTCGGCGAGCCTGAACTTGAGCTCTTTGCGGTACTGAGAACATGAGTGAGCGTAAACGCGGCGTTGCCGCGTCCATCGATATTGATGCGCTGTTGCAGGATACCTGGCTGCAGGTTATCAGCCTGCGTTATGGCCCACAGTTTCAGGAAGGGGAAGGTCGATTACTCTGGGAGCGCTGTGTCGCTGACGTGGAGCGCGTACAGCGCGCGCTGAAGGAGAGCGAACTGGATGACGCCAGCTGCCAGCATATTCTCACAGCACAATGTGCCCTGCTTGATGAGGCGGTTAAAGGGCGCGGCATAGAGGATGACGCCTGCGTACAGTGGTATGACATTCCTCTGCAGGGGCACTTCCTCGGCACTATGGATGCCGGCGATACACTGTGTGACCGTATGCGCGACGTGCTGCGTGAGCCTGCACCTGACGATGCGGTGCTCACCTGCTTTCAGCGCGTCATGATGCTGGGGTTCCTCGGTGATTTTCGTTCGTTGAACGATCCCGAACGACAGAAACTGATACTGGCACTGAATGACCATACCTCCCCCTTCGGCTATCCACAGACCCATATGGTAATGGCTGAAAGCCGGGCAGGGCGGTTTATGGGCGGCTGGCTGTCCTCATGGTCCGTACGCATCGGCATCAGCATTCTGGCGCTCGCTGGCCTGTGGTGGGTACTGAGCTACTGGCTCGATCAGATGCTGGCAGCCCTGCTGCCTGGGACCGTGAAATGAGTCCGGCGCAGCGGCGTGGACTTGCGCTGTGGGCGGCTCTGCTGACCGCCGTCGTGTGTCTGGGGTTTCTGCCGGCATCCCGACTGGTTTCCATTCTCATGCTGCTGGCTGGGCTGGGGCTAATTGCTGCAACTGGATATACCACAAGGCGGCGCTGTGAGCAGGAAGTGCCCCTACGGCTGGATAATCTTCCTGAGGCCACGTATCGCCAGCCGGTAGTGCTGGTCTGCGGCGATCTGCCGCAGGTTTGGCCTGAGCAGTCTCAGGTGCTTACCGTCACACAGGGATGCTGGATCAGGGTCGACGAGAGTCAGAATCTGGAGCAGGTGGCCCGGCAGCTGTTATGGCTGCGTCCGAACTGGGGGCGTCAGCTTTCGGTGATGGTTAGCATCTGTCCGCAGAAGCATGCGGACAGCGAAGCCCTGACCAGCCGTCTGCTGGCCCTGCGCTGGTTTATCAGCCAGCTGCGTCGCGATACCGGACATACCGTACCGCTGGTTTTGTGCGTCCGGGCCGGCAGCTCGATGATGAATGACATGCTCTGGCAGGTTGCTATTCCAGGGGAAGGGAGCCGCGTCTGGCGGGAGTCCTCAGCACCCGGTCCCGTTTCTGCATGGGTCACGACCGGTGGCACGGTGGTCATGCAGCAGCAGGTGCTGATGAACAGCCTGATGACCTGGTCCCAAAGCCACGTCAACGCGGTGTTTACGGATAAGAATCCGGATATCCCGCAAATTGCGCCCGCCGCAATGTTATGGGGGATTGGGCCGACCCTCTCTGGCGGTCTCAGTTCTTCCCTCTGGAGCGCCTGGCTGACACGACACACCGCCATGCGGCACGTCGCGGGCTGGCTACCCGTGGAGGATGGCCCCAGGGGTGCGTCTCCGTTCCCGGACTTTGTCCTTCCGCACTTACCGGAAAGCCAGGGCCTCACGCCCCGCGGCCGCGCCTGGCGCTGTGCGCTCGGACTTTTCACCCTGGCGTCCGCTGCGGCTCTGCTCAGCAGCGGCTGGAACAATCGTGAGCTGTTGCACCGTCTGAGTTTCGATATAGCCCATTATTACCGACTTTCCATGGACGACTACGGGCCGAAAGCCGATGCGGTCAAGATCTTACGCCAGGATGCCGCTCAGCTGGACGGCTGGGCGCGTAACGGCGAACCGCTACGGATGAGGCTTGGCCTGTATCAGGGAGAAAGATTACGCGTGCCGGTGCTGAATGCGATCCGCTCTTATGTGCCGCCGCCATCGCCGCCAAAACCGAAGGCAAAGTCGGCGCCAATACCGAAAATTATCCGTCTCGACAGCATGTCGCTGTTCGATTCCGGCAGTTTCGCACTGAAAGCCGGCTCCACCAAAATGCTGGTCAATTCGCTGGTTGGCGTCAAGGCCAAGCCGGGCTGGCTGATCGTGGTCGCAGGGCACACCGATAACACCGGCAATCCACAACTCAATCAGACGCTGTCCCTGAAACGTGCCGAAGCGGTGCGGAACTGGATGCGGGATACCGGCGACGTGTCGGAAAGCTGTTTTGCGGTGCAGGGCTACGGCGCAAGCCGCCCAATAGCGACCAACGACACGCCGGAAGGCCGCGCGCTGAACCGCCGTGTCGAAATCAGTCTGGTACCGCAGGCGAACGCCTGCCAGATACCGGGCACCCCCCAGGCGCCATCGCCGGATGATGGCGCATCACAACACAATGGAGAGTAATTCATGGCAATTCCTGTTTATCTTTGGCTGAAAGACGACGGCGGTGCGGATATTAAAGGTTCCGTCGACGTGAAAGATCGTGAAGGCAGCATCGAGGTGGTGGCGCAGGAGCACAACCTGTACATCCCGACCGACAATAATACCGGCAAGCTGACCGGCACCCGCATTCACACGCCGTTCCTGTTCACCAAGGAGATCGACTCCTCCAGCCCGTATCTGTACAAGGCGGTGACTACCGGCCAGACCCTGAAGTCCGCCGAATTCAGGTGGTACAAAATCAACGATGCGGGTCAGGAGGTGGAGTATTTCAACACCAAACTGGAAAACGTCAAGCTGGTGAAGGTCGCGCCGAAAATGCACGACATCAAGGATCCTGCCTACGAAAAGCATAACCACCTCGAGCAGATTGAGCTGCGTTACGAAAAAATCACCTGGACCTACAAAGACGGCAACATCATTCATTCCGACTCCTGGAACGAACGCGCCACCGCGTAAGCCTGATGCGGACGGGGCAACCTGTCCGCAGTTTTCCTGAGTATCTGCCCGACGGGTACTGAGTAAAACATCCCGTAAACGAGAAATCTGACCTGATGCGCTTTAGGTTCCTTACGACAAGGAAAAGCGATGGGCGGTAGCGTGCCCGAAGGTCCCCAGACAGCGAGTTCAAGAACATGGAAAATCCGGCAATCCTCCTGCGACGTCTCAACCCCTACTGCGCCCGTGCGCTGGAAGGGGCCGCCTCCCTGTGCCTCACGCGAGCGCATGCTGAAATTCTGCCGGAGCACTGGCTGCTGAAGCTGCTGGAGCAGGGCGAGGGTGACCTCATCGTACTGGCGCGTCGCTATGAATGGGATATGGACTCCCTGTGGCAGGATTTACTCGGCTGGCTGGATGCGCAGCCGCGCTCGGTACGCAGCCGCCCACAGCTGGCAGAGAGCACCCAGACCCTGATGCGCGAAGCCTGGATGCGGGCCTCGCTGGCCGGTGAAGAACGCATTCGCGGCGTGCATCTGCTGATGGCGCTGGTCGATAAGCCTAAGATGGCACGCTGCGACGGCCTGTGGCCGCTGCTGACGCTGGGGCAGAGCCAGCTGCAGCGCCTGCGCCCGCTGCTCGATACGCAGTCCGACGAACGCCCGGAAGCCCAGCAGGACGCGGAGCTGGCGCAGAACGGCAGGGAGGTGCAGTTTGTTGGTCGCCCGGTCGGTGCCGGGATAAAAGAAGGTGAGCTTAATCCGGCGCTACAAAATGCGTTGGATAAATATACCCTCGACGTCACCGCCAAAGCGCGCGAAGGCGGCATCGATCCGGTATTTGGTCGCGATACGGAAATCCGCCAGATGGTGGATATTCTCTCCAGACGCCGCAAGAATAACCCGATCCTGGTCGGCGAACCGGGCGTCGGCAAAACGGCCCTGGTGGAAGGCCTGGGGCTGCGCATCGCCGAAGGTAATGTACCGGAGTCGCTGAAAGCCGTCAGCCTGCACACTCTCGACCTCGGCCTGCTGCAGGCGGGGGCGGGCGTCAAAGGTGAATTCGAACAGCGGCTGAAAAACGTCATCGATGCCGTGCAGCAGTCACCGGTACCGATTCTGCTGTTTATCGACGAAGCGCACACTATCATCGGCGCCGGCAATCAGGCGGGCGGCGCCGATGCGGCCAATCTGCTCAAGCCCGCGCTGGCGAGGGGGGAGCTGCGCACCATCGCCGCCACGACATGGAGCGAATACAAACAGTATTTTGAACGCGATGCGGCGCTTGAGCGCCGTTTCCAGATGGTGAAAGTTGATGAGCCGGATGACGAAACCGCCTGCCTGATGCTGCGCGGCCTGAAATCCCGCTATGCCGAACATCACAACGTCCACATTACCGATGACGCGGTACGCGCTGCGGTTACCCTGTCGCGGCGCTATCTGACCGGCCGCCAGCTGCCGGACAAAGCGGTCGATCTGCTGGATACCGCGAGCGCCCGCGTGCGTATGAGCCTCGATATCCTACCGGAGCAATTTACCCGTATCCGCATGAAGCTCACCGCGCTGGAGATGGAAAAACAGGCGCTGCTGGAGGATATCGCCGTCGGGAATCGCGCTGATGGTGAACGCCTGATCATGATTGAGCAGGAAGAGGTGCGCCTGATTGTCGAACTTGATGAGCGGGAAACCCGGTACGGCCAGGAGCTCACGCTTACGGAGCAACTGCTGGAGAGCCGTCAGGATATCTCCCGTCAGGGTGAGACACGCGAACTGCAGCAGCGGCTGCAGGACATTCAGCAAAGCAGTCCGCTGCTTTCGGTTGATGTGGATGTTCGCACCGTCGCTAACGTGATTGCCGACTGGACCGGCGTCCCGCTCTCCTCGCTGATGAAGGACGAGCAGACCGAACTGCTGAATCTTGAAGGCGAAATCGGTAAACGCGTGGTGGGGCAGAGTGCGGCCCTCAACGCCATCGCCCGACGCCTGCGGGCCGCCAAAACCGGGCTGACGTCTGAAAACGGTCCACAGGGCGTATACCTGCTGGTGGGCCCCAGCGGCGTTGGCAAAACCGAGACCGCGCTAGCGCTGGCGGACGCGCTGTACGGCGGTGAAAAATCCCTTATCACTCTCAATTTGTCCGAATACCAGGAGCCGCACACCGTTTCCCAACTGAAGGGGTCACCTCCGGGATACGTGGGCTACGGCCAGGGCGGCATTCTGACCGAAGCGGTACGCAAGCGCCCGTACAGCGTGGTGCTGCTCGATGAGGTGGAGAAAGCCCACCGCGACGTGATGAATCTGTTCTATCAGGTGTTCGACCGCGGCTTTATGCGCGACGGCGAAGGGCGCGAAATCGACTTTCGCAACACCGTGATTCTGATGACATCTAACCTCGGCGGCGACCCTATCATGCAGCTGCTGGACGAACGGCCGGAAGCTACCGAAGTCGATTTACATGAACTGCTGCGCCCCATTTTGCGCGACCATTTCCAGCCAGCGCTGCTGGCCCGCTTTCAGACGGTGATTTATCGCCCTCTGAGCGAGCCTGCAATGCGCACCATTGTGGAATTGAAGCTTAAGCAGGTAAGCCAGCGGTTGCAGCGCCACTACGGCCTGGAAACTCATATCGGCGAGAGCCTGTATGACGCGCTTACCGCGGCCTGCCTGCTGCCGGATACCGGTGCGCGCAACATTGACAGCCTGCTCAATCAGCAGATTTTGCCGGTGCTGAGCCAGCAACTGCTGGCTCATATGGCGGCGAAGCAGCAGCCAACATCGCTGACGTTAGGCTGGAGTGAGGATGGCGGTATTGCACTGGAGTTCAGCGGAGCCAGAGGAGAGGCATCATGAGTACAAATCCAAAAATCAGATTCAGCCATAACCACCACCAGCTGGCGATTAAAGGATGTAAGCCCGCGCTGGACGTGCTGGCCTTTGAAGGCGAGGAAGCCCTGAGCCAGCCGTTCAGCTACCGCATTGAGTTCACAAGCGCCGAGCATGCCATCAGCAAAGAGATGATGCTGATTAAGGCCGGTTCTCTGACGCTGCAGGCCCCGGTGGATCAGGGTTTTGGTATTAAGCTGCAGCAGCCAGTGCGGGTGATTCAGGGCGTGGTCAGCGGCTTCGAACGGCTCGGTACCTCGGCGGATGAAACCCACTACGCGTTGACGCTCCAGCCGCGTCTGGCGCTGCTCTCTCGTTCACGCCAGAACGCCATCTACCAGGACATGTCGGTCCCGCAGATCGTCGAAAAAATCCTGCGTGAACGGCATAACTTCAAAGGCCAGGACTTTCTGTTTTCACTGAGTAAAGAGTACCCGCGCCGGGAGCAGGTGATGCAGTACGGCGAAGATGACCTGCACTTTATCACCCGCCTGCTGGGCGAGGTGGGGATCTGGTTTCGCTTTACCGCCGACACGCGCCTGAACATCGACGTGGTGGCGTTTTACGACAGCCAGCAGGGCTACGAGAAAGGCCTGACGTTGCCATCGGTACCGCTGTCGGGCCAGCATTCGAAAGGGGTGGACTCGGTCTGGGAGATGGAATGTCATCACAACGTGGTGCAGCGGCAGGTCAGCACCCGCGACTACAACTACCGTCAGGCTAATGAGGATATGAATGCGCAGGTGGATGTCACCAGCGGGGATACGACCACCTACGGCGATGCGTATCACTATGCTGATAACTACCTGACGCAAGGTAGCACGTTCGACCGCAGCCCGGACCCGGAGTCCGGGGCGTTTTACGCCCGTATCCGCCATGAACGCTATCTGAACGGCCAGACGCAGGCCCGGGCTATTACCAGCTGCCCGACGCTCGCACCGGGCCAGGTGCTGAAGGTCACCGGTGGCTATGAAGTGGCGGAGACGTTCAGCCAGGGCGTGGTGATAACCGCGATCGCCAGCTTCGCCCGTCGCGATCGGGATTTTGAGCTGCACTTCAGCGGTATCCCGGACAGCAGTGATTTTGGTTTTCGCCCGGAGCCCGGCACGCGGCCGGTGATGGCGGGCACGCTGCCCGCACGCGTAACCAGCACCAGTGAAAATGATATCTACGGCCATATCGATAAAGATGGCCGCTATCGGGTGAATATGCTGTTCGACCGCGATAGCTGGGAGACCGGGTTTGAAAGCCTGTGGGTGCGTCAGTCCCGCCCGTACGCAGGCGACACTTACGGCCTGCACCTGCCGCTGCTGGCGGGCACCGAAGTGGCAATTGGATTTGAGGACGGCAACCCGGACCGGCCGTATATCTCCGGCGTGCTGCACGACTCGACCCACGGCGACCACGTCACCATTCGCAACTACAAACGCAACGTCCTGCGGACGCCTGCGAATAATAAAATCCGCCTCGACGATGAGCGCGGAAAAGAGCATATCAAGGTCTCGACGGAGTACGGCGGAAAGAGCCAGCTGAATCTCGGCCATCTTGTCGACAGCGAGAAGCAACAGCGCGGGGAAGGCTTTGAGCTACGCACGGATTCATGGGGCGCCATCCGGGCGCAGAAAGGGATATTTATCAGCGCCGACGGCCAGGCGAAGGCGCAAGGGCAGGTGCTGGAGATGGGGGCGGCGCTGGCAAGGCTTTCCGTCGCCTTAGTGGAAATGCAGTCTCTGGCGGCCAGCGCGCAGCAGGCTCATGCGCTGGCGGCGGATGTCGGTCGTCAGCAAAAACTCCTGAAGCAGAAAATAGAACAACTGCATGAAGAGGTTATCTTAGGCAGTGCGCCAGAAGGAATGGCACTGGTGAGCGGCGAAGATATGCAGCTATCAGCCAGCGATAATCTGACGCTGACAGCAGGTAAGCAACTGGATGTAGGGGCGCAAAAAGACTTCACTCTGGCCGCGGGTAAGCAACTCAGCCTGTACAGCCGTGAAGGGGCAAAACTGTTCAGCTCTCAAAATGATATTGATATTCAGGCTCAGGGCGGAGATATCACCACCTGGTCCACACAGGACACACATATTTCGAGTGGCAAGAATCTGGTCGTTACAGCCCAGGATGAACTGACGCTGATATGCGGCGGTGGTTATATCAAAATCAAAGGCGGGAATGTTGAGATTGGTGGGCCTGGCAAACTGCTTATAAAGAATGCGGGAATAAAGAAGGCCGGCTCCGGCAGTATGCAGGGTGTGATGAAGTCGTTTGAGCCATCAACGTTTGATGAGAAATTTGTTATTACTCATCCCGTATCAGGAAAGCCTCTCGCAAATCAGAACTATGACATTTATATGCCTGATGGGAGCATGTTGTCCGGAATAACAGACAGTTTAGGGCATTCATCACTCATATCATCAAAAGCCGTTGATGGGCTAAAAATAGTTTTAAAAAAATAAAGAAAGGAACAGGGTTATGATAAATCTGATTATGCGGTTCTGCTTTATATATGTTGTTTTTGTTCTGAGTGGTTGTGTAGCTGGCCCTTATGGCGGGGGTGTTGCCTTGGTTAATCCTTTTTCTGCGATGAATGATACGCAGAAAGAGCCGGGCAGCCTGAGGTTTATGGTCCGCCGCAGATAATTTATCGCATTGATAAAGAACGTTACTTTACGCTGGAAGAGTATACCCGCTGCGAAAACGGGAAAACGTTTTATAACAACAAGGCTAAAGGAATTCATACACAGATAGCACCCTCATCAGGTTATTTATTTAAAGGACGGCTGTTCTGGCTATCAAACCGGGATGACTATTTAGCCTTTCCAATCACAGCCAATGATAATAAGGCAGCATGTAAGGGATCGGATAAAGGGTGCCTGAATGTTGTTTCGGTGACAACCGATGGTGGGAAAACCGTGCACTCAGTGACTTACGGATCAAATACACAGGATCCTAATGGTGACACAAAAGACTACGATATGCTGGTGACTAATGACAGTTTTTATCTGATTTATTATCGGGGAAAGGGAAGAGTATACCCTGTTGTAGATAGATGGGATCTTGATAAAGAAAACTGGCTGGGTGTGGTTAAATCTGAGGATGAATATAGTTTACTCAGGCCTGGAGAAGAAAAACCTGTTGGGGGCTTTTTTAAAATAGATATGTCAAAGTTTTACCCAAAAAAAGGAGAGAGTGAAATGCAGTGTGATCGGCAGTTGGAACCAGTACAACCCACAGGAAGGATTTCAGATGAATAATCAAACATCTCCCACACGGAAAGTCGATGTTCAGATGACAGATAACGGGACGCCGTTTGCTCATTCAATAACCTCGCATAAAAATATTCATGTGAATGCTGAAGTTCAGCCGCCATTACAATTTCCTGGATTAGTTATCTTTGTACATGGAGTTAACTCGGAAGGTGAGTGGTATAATGACGCTGAAAAATCATTATGTGAGGGATTAAATCAGCGGTTGGGTCTTAATGGTGAGCATGTTCTTGTAGAAAATCAATATGCCGAAGGCTACTGGGAACCCTGTGATAAAAATAGTCCTGAATGGAGAGGATGTTATAGTGATATGTATGATGAGAAGAAACAGAAATGGGTTCCTCCGCCCAGGGAAATAAAAGAAGAAGGCCGTTCTCCCGTCATTCGGTTTTACTGGGGCTATCGTGCCGCTGATAATGAAACCGATAAATATGCCATTCCGCTTAAAAATAAGCAGGGAGATAATTATTACGACCTGACGCCTGAACAACGAAAAAGCAAAGGCCCTTTTTACTGGGGAGGTGGCCCTTTCCAGAACGGTTGTAATCAGTTAGTCAGTCTTTGGAGCGAAAAAGGGTTTGATAAGTGGCCGTCAGCGCTGGGCATTCCGGTGCCATTCAGCACTCAGCTATTGAACGGAGAACGTGACAGGCTTCTGACAGCAGCACCTCCACGTCATTATTATGCTCATGCAGCAGGCCGTCTGGCAAAGCTCATTAAAACCATTCGTGATAAACATCCCGAGGATACAGTGACGGTGCTGTCCCACAGTCAGGGAACGATGGTTGCCCTGGCCGCTGCTGCAATCGAAGCGCCGGATGCACTGTTTGTGATGAATTCGCCCTATGCGCTGGATAATGAAATGACAACCTATATTTCGTATCCCATGAATGAAATCATCAGCAAAGAGGCCAGAGAAGCGACATTTGCCGATATTGTAAAAAAAGTGGCTGAAAATAAAACACGTTTACAAAAGCAAGGGTGTGAAAGATTACTTGCAGGAGCCAGCAGTGATGGTGAAAGTTGGTCACCGGCCGGGAAAACGCACGGTGGTGTGCCAGAGCGTGATAACCATGGAACAACCTGGATTTACTGCAACCCTCACGACCGGGTAATGGGCTCTGCCCCTTTACGCAGTATTGGATGGCAGGGACTGCCCAATACGGAAACCAGCCGTTTTACAGAACCCCATCCCCTGTTTAAGGCAGCGGGAGACACGCTGTACGTGCGTATGCTCGGGCGGAACACGCCATGCGGCGTTGAACCCAGCACGCAGACCCACTTTAGCGATCTTGATGATGGGAAACCATTCTGGGACAGCACCACAACCCTAATGCAGAAGATGACCTGGCCCGCGCCGGTAAAAGAGCAAAAGCTGACGATTAATGCGCCTCTTGTGCCTGACCCCTTGTCTGCTGAAGAATTAAAGGATTTTGACCAGGATTATCGCAGCAGGGATATGGAGGTTGGTTGATGGGTTGGTCTCTTCCGGAGGTGCCTGAAAAAGAGCAGGCACCATCCTGGTCATCGTGGGTTTGCCTGTTGATTATTTTTCTCGGTCTTTTCATTGGGTTACTTGTTGCTGTACTGAAATCACCGACGACAGGGTTACCTTCATTAAGCAGTGGGGCCTGGCTACCACTGACGGCCTGGACATTTGCGGGCATTTCGGCAACCATCGCGGTTTACAGCTTCTGGTGGGAAACGCTGGCAATCCGTGTCTGGAACTGGAATGAGTGGTGCCGGAGCATGCGTCTGATGTGGCGCAGGCGCGCGCATCAACATCTTGTCATTCTCAGCCATGCTTTCATTGCTGCAGATCCGGGATTGCTGTCTCGTCTTGCACATACACAGGAACTGGCGGTGTCATTGATTATGACAGTGCATGCGTTCGGTATGGCGGTCTTGCTGGCTGGGCAATGATTGGGGCTGCGGCTGAGATGGCTGCTTACGGCCCTGCCTGCCAGTGGCTTTTTCTTGAAGGTGAGACTGATGCCTGGGCAGTGACGCTCGGAAACGCCGCCCCCGCAGTCGGGCACGATCATTTCGTTATTCAGCCACCCTTTCCCGGGGGCTCTGTTCTGATGGCATTGCTGCTGAATGTCGGGCTGTACAGCCTGATGATCCATTACTTCCCATCAACTGCATTCTCCTGGTTGGGGGTAACTCTTCTTCTGCTGTCACTGATAGTGACATTGCCTGGGCTGGCCATTTTGCTGAAACGAATTACAGCCCGTCTTCAGCGCCCAGGATTTATCAGGGTTGCACGACACTCCGGAAAGGAATAACCGGTATGAAAAAGGTTTCAAAGCCCCTGGGAGCTGGATTACTCATTGTGGCAGTTCTGCTGATGGTGCTCTTTGTTCTTGCACAGACAACGCAGTTGCCCTCTGACAATAATGACGATAATTTCTGGTATGTGCTGTCTGGTTTTATCACTCTCACTGCCGCGCTGTGCACCATGGTCTTTTTTACGTTGTTCAGGCAGCAAAATCCTTCTCCCGTTACGCCTGATGGCGAAAATAATCACGCTCAAGAAAAATCGCCGGATCATTATGATTTTACTGCACTAAGCAAATATCTCAGAAGACGTTACTCGTCGTTCTGGCGGCGCAAGGTTCGTCTGCTGCTGGTCACCGGCGATGAGGCGGCAATCGAACTGCTGGTTCCAGGCCTGCAGGAAAACCAGTGGCTTGAAGGCAACCGTACCGTTCTGATTTACGGCGGCAGTCTGACTGCTGAGCCCGATAAGGAAAAATACACCGCGCTGCGTAAACTGCGTCGCGGGCGCCCACTGGACGGGATTGTCCGGATCATGCCTCAGTCGCTTAATCTGACCCCGCAAATCAGTGACAGCGACCTTCGCGGGCTGGAAAAAATCAGTGAATTGCTGCATTACTCAGCACCTGTCTGGCTGTGGCAGTTGTGTGACAGCAAATGGGCGCAGACAACGCGCACTGAGCAGGCGGTCGGGGCAACGTTCCCGCTGCGTGCAAAAGCTGATGATATTGCCCGTCAGCTCAAGCTGATGCTGTCGTCCCTGCGAACGCAGGGAGTGAGCCAGATCGCGGAAAACAACAGTCATGACTTCCTGCTGCGCCTGGGCCAGCACTTTAAAGACGGTGGCATCGCTCGCTGGGCTCAGCAACTGCTGCCATGGCTGGCCGCCTCCCAGCAACGCGTTCCGCTGCGTGGCCTGATGTTCAGTCTGCCAGGGTATAAACCTGTCGATACGTCAGAGGAAACAGCCGGTGCTGAGACATTTATCCCTGAGTCACAGCGCCATGCGCTGACCCTGCCGTTAACCTGGCAGGGCATTGTGGATGACTGTACCCGCGTGCGTGGCCGTCGTGTCGGTATGGCATGGGGAGCTTTCTGCGCTGCCGCCGGACTGGAATCTTCGCGCCGGCCAGGATCTGATAAACCAGGCTCACGCGCTGTGGCCGGGGCTTTCCGGGGCCGAACAGTTGGGCACTCAGTGGCAGCAAAAGCTTGCCCTGAACGGGACTCCGGATGATTCGCTCGCAGGCTGGCATCAGGGCATGCTTAAACTTCAGAGCCTGAGCGAACAGCTCAACGCCCTGGATGGGCAGAAGGGGAAATACATGACCGTCAGCGAGCTGAAATCGCAGGTGTTTGCCGCCATTCAGGCATTTAATAAATCCGTGCCGGTGGAGGAGCAGCTCCGTCAGATATCGGAGCGGCAAGAGCCAGGGATGATCCCGCAGGCGCAGAAGCTTCAGGTGGAGCAGCACTTACAGCAGCTCATCACCCGATACTCGGCGCTAACCAACCGGGAATAGCACTCCTGGCCGGGCAGTTTGTTTGCACTGCAACCGCGCTGAATAGTCATGTGAAAAAGCGCCTAAGGGCATTTTTTCGCGCTGCGGCAGCGTCAGATACAAAAAACCACGCAGTTGCGTGGTTTTTTTATGCTGTCTTCCAGCTGTCATGAGATTCCGTGAAGCCCCATGAGCCAACGGCAACTCTTAGACGTTGAACAGGAAGTTCATTACGTCGCCATCTTTAACGATGTAGTCTTTGCCTTCGGCGCGCATCTTACCGGCTTCTTTCGCGCCTTGTTCGCCTTTGTAAGCGATAAAGTCTTCATAGGCGATAGTCTGAGCGCGGATAAAGCCTTTTTCGAAATCGGTGTGAATTTTACCCGCCGCCTGCGGCGCGGTCGCGCCGACAGGGATCGTCCACGCGCGGACTTCTTTAACGCCGGCGGTGAAGTAGGTTTGCAGGTTCAGCAGCTCGTAGCCTGCGCGGATAACTCGGTTCAGGCCCGGCTCTTCCAGGCCCAGTTCGGCCATAAACTCATCGCGGTCAGCGTCGTCAAGTTCCGCAATATCGGATTCAACGGCGGCGCAGACGGCAACCACCACTGAGCCTTCGGCGGCAGCGATTTCGCGGACTTTATCGAGATACGGGTTGTTCTCGAAGCCGTCTTCGTTGACGTTAGCGATGTACATGGTTGGCTTCAGGGTCAGGAAGCTCAGGTATTTGATGGCGGCTTTATCTTCGTCCGTCAGCGCCAGCGCGCGCAGCATGCCGGCGTTTTCGAGCTGCGGCAGACATTTTTCCAGCGCGACCAGTTCAGCTTTCGCGTCTTTATCGCCGCCTTTTGCCTTCTTCTGTACGCGATGAATTGCGCGTTCGCAGGTATCAAGATCGGACAGCGCCAGCTCGGTGTTGATAACGTCGATATCGTCAGCCGGGTCCACTTTGTTGTTCACGTGGATGATGTTGTCGTTTTCAAAGCAGCGAACAACGTGGCCGATAGCTTCGGTTTCGCGAATGTTGGTCAGGAACTGGTTACCCAGGCCTTCGCCCTTGGATGCGCCTTTTACCAGGCCCGCGATGTCGACGAATTCCATGGTAGTCGGCAGGATGCGCTGTGGTTTAACGATTTCGGCCAGCTTATCCAGACGCGGATCGGGCATCGGTACGACACCGGTGTTCGGCTCAATAGTACAGAAGGGGAAGTTGGCCGCTTCAATACCCGCTTTGGTGAGCGCATTGAACAGGGTGGATTTGCCGACGTTGGGCAAACCGACGATACCGCATTTGAATCCCATGATTTAAATCACCTTAATCTTTGGATAATCAACCTGTTACATTGAACAGATTGTAGAAAAGTAAATAGCTTCGCCTATTATACACGGTGTGCGGCAAAAATTCCGCACGTCGGCCGGTTATTGCGCTTTAAATGCGTGTAAACGGTTGGTCGCTTTGGTCAGGCCTTCTTTCAGCCAGACTTCCGTGCAGCGCGCGGCTTCATCAACGGCCTCATCAATCAGTTTCTGCTCGCTAAGCGGCGGTTTACCTAATACAAAGCCGACAACTTTGTTTTTATCGCCCGGATGGCCGATTCCGACGCGTAAGCGATGAAAGTTCGGGTTATTGCCCAGTTTGCTGATGATATCCTTCAGGCCGTTATGCCCGCCGTGGCCGCCGCCGAGCTTAAATTTCGCCACGCCGGGCGGTAAATCCAGCTCATCGTGCGCGACCAGGATCTCATCGGGATTAATCCGGTAAAAGGTGGCCATCGCCGCCACGGCTTTACCGCTGAGGTTCATAAAGGTGGTCGGCACCAGCAGACGGACATCCTCGCCGGCAAAGTTAATCCGCGAGGTGTAGCCGTAGAATTTGCTCTCTTCGCGCAGCGGGGCGCGGTGGCGGTCGGCCAGGAGGTCTACATACCAGGCGCCCGCGTTATGGCGTGTTGCCGCGTATTCCGCACCGGGGTTAGCCAGGCCGACAATCAATTTTATCGTCACTTTTATATCCTGCATGGGTCGTTCTCTGGCGCGTAGTGTACTGTCTGCGAGCGCGCTTGACAAAATTCTGCCAGCGCAGCGCTATCGCCACGATAATTTCGCCGGTGAACCATTAGAATTTGATGTTGTTCAGTAAGTTATTTGTAAACTTTTGTTGGTTTGATGTTCGCTAATGTGATCGCCAACGCAATCACTCTTCTGCCCGTTGTCTATACTAGACCTATAAGTTCTGAGGGTACTCTCAGATAACCCAAGGTTCCGGAGGTGACATATGAAACGCAGAAACGCTTCGTTACTCGGTAATATACTGATGGGTTTAGGGTTGGTCGTCATGGTTGTTGGCGTCGGCTACTCCATTTTAAACCAGCTTCCGCAGCTTGACCTGCCGCAGTTTTTCGCGCACGGCGCAATTCTAAGCATCTTCGTCGGTGCCGTTCTTTGGCTTGCCGGCGCGCGCATCGGCGGTCATGAACAGGTCGGCGACAGATACTGGTGGGTGCGTCACTACGACAAACGCTGCCGTCGCGACCAGCATCGCCACAGCTAAGTCAGTCCGTTGCCTGCACCTGTCGCCAGGCGGGTGCAATTTTGTGAACTTATCCGCACTGCCGCCAGCCGCGATCTAACCGGCTGGCTGACTATGTTACTCCTGCTTATTTTACTCCCGCAACGCCCGTCCCGCTGATATTGTTGCCCCAGTTGATAAATATGCGCTTGACCCTGACGTAACGTCAGGCTGCAGAGTAGCGCCACTGGCAGACAAAAGGAGCAGTCATGTTAATTCAGGTGGGGGAACTGGCGAAACGCGCCGGAATGACCGTCCGTACGCTGCATCACTATGAACAAACCGGGCTGCTGACGCCTTCGGCCAGAAGCGCGGCGGGTTATCGGCTGTACGATCTGGCGGCCGTTCAGCGGCTGCATATGATTAAGGCGCTGGCACAGGCCGGGCTGGAACTCGCCGCTATTAAGGAGCATCTCGATCGCGGTTCGCTTTCGTTATCCGATTTGCTGGTGCAGCAAATTGCCACCCTTGATACGCAGCTGCGCACTATTTCAACGCTGCGCGAAAGGCTGGCGCTGCTCCGCGATGAGCTGGGTAGCGGGCATGAACCCGATCTGGAGTCCTGGCTACAAACCCTGGAGCTTATGAAAATGTACGATCGTTGGTTTAGTCCGCAGGAGCTACAGACGCTGCCGTTCGCAGAACAGGATGAACAGCGCAATCAAATCTGGCAGGCGCTGGTCATTGAAGCGCGGCAGCTGATGCAGGAGAACTGCTCGCCTGATTCGCCGTCGGCGATGGCGCTGGCTACCCGCTGGATGGAGCGCCTGGAGCTTGACACCGCCGGGCGGCCGGAGTTTCTCACCCGCCTCAATGAGATGCACGCTGCGGAACCGCAAATGCGCGCGCAAACCGGTATCACGCCCGAGGTCGTGGACTACATTACCCACGCCTTTGCGCAAAGTAAGCTGGCGATTTGGGCGCGCTATCTGAACGCCGACGAGCTGGCGTTTACCCGTGAGCACTACTTCGATCGGCTGATGGAGTGGCCGGGGCTGGTATCGGCGCTGCATCAGGCCTGCGCTGAGCAGACCGATCCGGCATCCGAGGCGGGGCAAAATCTTGCGCGGCAGTGGCTGGCGCTGTTCCAGTCGTATGCCGGCACCAGCCCGCAGACCCAGCAAAAGTTTCGCCACGCGATGGAGCGCGAACCGCATCTGATGAAGGGGACGTGGATGACGCCGCCGGTGCTCGGCTGGCTCCAGCAGGCGATAGGCGTGATGATGCAGGCGCGAACGCCCGCATCCCGCTAGTTAAATATCCGCCAGCGCGGCGTTGCGATCGGGGTAGAAGCTCAGGCGTCCGGCAATGGGCTGGACTCCGGCGCGCGCCAGGGTACGCAGCGGCTGAAACTCCAGATTAGACACCCGCAGCTCGCAGCCTTCCGGCAGCTTTTTCACGAAGCGCTGGAAGGCATCCAGGCCGCCGGCGTCCAGCACCGGCACCGCATCCCATTTCAGCACCACGATCCGCTTACCCTCAATCCGCGTTTCCAGATCGTTAAACAGCCCCTCGGCGGCGGCGAAGAACAGCGGGCCGATAACCCGCAGCACCAGCACGTCGTCGGGCACGTCTACGTTGACCGGGGCCAGGCGCGTCATGCGGGCGATACGGCGCATAAACAGCAGCGAAGCCAGCACGATACCGACGCTAATCGCGATGACCATATCAAACAGCACCGTCAGCGACATGCACATCAGCATGACCACGATGTCGTCTTTTGGCGCGTAGCGCAGCAAATTCACCACCTTGTGCGCTTCGCTCATATTCCACGCCACCATCAGCAGCAGCGCCGCCATCGCCGAAAGCGGCAGCCAGGAGAGCAGCGGGGCAAGGATCAGCAGCGCCATGATCACCAGCAGCGCATGGATCACCGCGGAGATCGGTGAGGTCGCCCCGGCGCGCACGTTTGCCGCCGAGCGGGCAATCGCCGCGGTCGCGGTAATGCCGCCGAAGAAAGGCGCGACGATATTGCCCAGACCCTGACCAATCAGCTCGCTGTTAGCCTTATGCTTGGTGCCGGTCATACCATCCAGCACCACCGCGCACAGCAGCGATTCAATGGCGCCGAGCATCGCCATTGAGAATGCCGCCGGCAGCAGCGCCTGCAGCGAAGCCCAGCTGAGGGTGAAATCAGAGCCCGGCATATCCCAGGGCAGCACCAGCTGCGGCAGCAGCTGCGGAATGCCGCTTCCCTGGCTGCCGTCGGCGAGCGTGTAGTGGAACTGGGAGCCGATGGTAGCGACGTGGCCGCCCAACAGGGTGACAACCGCCATCACCGCACAGCCCGCCAGCAGCGCGGGAAGATGACCCGGCAGGCGGATCCCAAGGCGCGGCCAGATGATGAGGATTGCAAGCGTCACGATGCCAATCGCGGCGTCGCCAACGTTGATCGTCGGCAGCGCCATAATCAGTGCGGAGACTTTCTGCAAATAGTGCTCCGGCACGTGCGCCATCTGCAGGCCAAGGAAGTCCTTAATCTGCATGGTACCGATAGTAATCCCGATACCTGAGGTAAACCCGAGGGTCACCGAGAGCGGGATATATTCAATCAGCCGCCCGAAGCGGGCCAGGCCGAAGAGAATTAAAAAAATACCGGACATCAGCGTCGCGACCAGCAGCCCGGCGAGGCCAAACTGCTGCGATACCGGGTAGAGGATCACCACAAAGGCGGCGGTCGGGCCGGAAACGCTAAAGCGCGAGCCGCCGGTCAGCGCAATGATGATCCCGGCGACGGCGGAGGTATAGAGTCCGTACTGCGGCGCTACGCCGCTGCCAATTGCCAGAGCCATTGCCAGCGGAATGGCAATAATCCCCACCGTTATCCCGGCAATCAGGTCGCGGGTGAAGCGCGAAGCGGTATATTTTTCTTTCCAGCAGGCGTCGATGAGAGCGCGGAAAGGCATCACGTGTGAGGAGAATAATCTGTTCACGATAATGTTTCATCCATGGGCATGGGCGCATCATCTGTCAACTAAATGGCAGGTGAAGGAGGCAATAGTCATACAAATTGGTTTGAGAGACAAAAAAACCCGCCTCAGCGGGTTTCTTTGGGCCGTGCTCGATTAATGCTCGAACATTGCAGAGATAGATTCTTCGTTGCTGATACGACGAATCGCTTCTGCCAGCATACCGGAAAGCGTCAGGGTGCGGACTTTTTCCAGCGCTTTGATTTCTGGCGCCAGCGGGATGGTATCGCAGACGACGAATTCATCAATCACAGAGTTTTTAATGTTCTGGATAGCGTTGCCGGAGAAAATCGGGTGAGTAGCGTAAGCAAAGACGCGTTTAGCACCACGTTCTTTCAGCGCTTCAGCCGCTTTGCACAGCGTGCCGCCGGTATCGATCATGTCGTCAACCATGACGCAGTCGCGGCCTGCCACGTCGCCGATGATATGCATCACCTGGGAGACGTTAGCGCGCGGACGACGTTTGTCGATGATTGCCATATCGGTATCGTTCAGCAGTTTGGCGATAGCGCGGGCGCGCACGACGCCGCCGATGTCCGGAGAAACCACGATCGGGTTATCCAGATTCAGCTGCAGCATATCTTCCAGCAGGATTGGGCTGCCGAATACGTTATCAACCGGAACGTCAAAGAAGCCTTGGATCTGTTCAGCGTGCAGGTCAACGGTCAGCACGCGGTCAACGCCAACGCTGGACAGGAAGTCCGCAACCACTTTAGCAGTGATTGGCACACGGGCGGAACGAACGCGGCGGTCCTGACGAGCATAGCCGAAGTAAGGAATAACAGCGGTGATACGACCCGCCGAAGCGCGACGCAGGGCATCAACCATAACAACCAGTTCCATCAGGTTGTCGTTGGTGGGAGCACAAGTGGACTGGATGATGAAAATATCACCACCGCGTACGTTTTCATTGATTTGTACGCTGACTTCGCCGTCGCTAAAACGACCTACAGCGGCGTCGCCAAGAGAAGTGTACAGGCGGTTGGCAATACGTTGTGCTAGTTCCGGGGTGGCGTTACCAGCAAAAAGCTTCATATCAGGCACGAGAAGAACCTCAGGCATGCGTCCAGTGGTGGATGAAAAGGGCCAAAAACTGTGCGGCGGCGCCATTCCATCCAGGCGGTGTATTTAAAGAGAGCGATGCAACGTCTGGAACAGGGTGACGTTGTCACCGTAACTCAATTTGCCCGGCGTACTTATCGTTGCTCACGCTAAAACGGAGCAACTTAGAGTAGGGCTAGCCTGAGCGGCGAGATGTTAACTCCTCGCGCAACAAAGCCTTGTAGCCATTCCGGGGCTTTCTCCAGCACCTGACGAGCGGCAGATTCGGTGTCAAATTCAGCAAAGACACACGCTCCTGTGCCAGTCAGGCGCGACGGCGCATATTCTAACAGCCAGGAAAGCGCCGCATCAACCTCGCGAAAACGTTTTCTTGCGATAACCTCGCAATCGTTGCGAAATTCACATTTTAGCAACGTATTTATTGACCTGATTGGGGTATCTCGTGGTAGCTCGGGGTCGCGAAAGATGATCGGAGTAGGAATGCTGACGCCAGGGTGGGCGACGAGGTACCACTTTTCCTGCGGTTCGACCGGGGTCAGAATTTCGCCGATGCCTTCGGCAAAGGCCGCATGACCGCGGACGAAAACCGGCACATCGGCGCCGAGCTGCAGCCCGAGCGTTGCCAGCTGGTCTTCAGACAGCCCGCAGCCCCAAAGCTGATTCAGCGCTACCAGCACCGTGGCGGCGTTGGACGAACCGCCGCCCAGCCCGCCGCCCATCGGCAGGCGCTTCTCGATGCTGATATCGGCGCCGCTGCCGGCTGCCAGCCGCCCGCGTTCTGCCGCCGCCTGCATCAGCAGCCTGGCGGCGCGAATAATCAAATTCTCTTCATTCGGCACGCCGTCCACCGGCGTCAGCAGGCGCAGTTCGCCGTCATCGCGCGCTTCTATGGTTAACGTATCGCCATAATCGAGAAACTGGAACAGCGTCTGCAGCTGGTGATAACCGTCGGCGCGCTGCCCGGTAATATATAAAAACAGGTTCAGCTTCGCGGGAGAGGGCCAGCGGGTCATCATTTCACAATCCAGTTATCCATTTTCAGCTTGATGCGCTGACTGCCGTTGTTGAGCTCCATATTGGCCGGCAGCGATGGCGTGGTATCGCTGGTATATCCGCCGTAGGTGACGCGCCAGGTTTTGCCGTTTTGCGTATAGTTCAGGGTGCTCAAACGATACTGCTGATCGAGGGTGTAGTCGGTCGCATCCCCCGGCAGGCCGACGATCCACTGACGCAGGCTGTTCAGCGGGATCGGCATTCCGGTCAGACGGCCAATCATCTCTTCCGCGTCGGTTGCGGTGTAGGTCTGACCCTTGTTATCGATCAGCGTCACGCTACCCGGCTGCGCGGTGAGCGACAGCTCGGTGCTGCCCAGCGGGTTGGTCAGCAGCAGGCGGTAGCGATCCTGACCGGTCTGCTGCCAGAAGAAACGGGCGTAAACCTTTTGCTCGTCTGAAAGATAAGCAAAGGCGCCGCGGGTCTGGAACTGGCTAAGATTGCGGACATCCTGCTGGTGCTGACGCCACTGCGGCGAGTCCGGGCTTTTACCGGGGCCTTTCGGGGCGTTGAGCGTACAGGCGGTCAGGACCAGGCTTGCCAGGGGCAACAGGCGGAGCAGTCGATTCATAATGATGACAAATCCTTGATGTCTACAGTGAAATCCGGCGAAGAGTGAATACGCACACGATTTGTGTAGCGGGTTACAATAATAACCTTTAATGCTAGCGTTGCCCGGCGGTAGCGTCTACGTTCAAATTGTCTGAAATCAAAAAATTACCGTTAGTGGCTGTTACGCATTGGCTATTACTCCAAAAGGGGAGCGTCTCTTTTATTGATTCCGCGCATCCTGTATGATGCGCTCAGACTAACCTTAGCAACGCTGGTACTACTCCCTCACAATGACCCTTTTAGCTCTTGGCATTAATCACAAAACAGCCCCGATAGCGCTGCGAGAACGCGTAACGTTTTCGCCGGACACGCTCGATGAGGCGCTGGAGAGCTTGCTGGCTCAGCCAATGGTGCAGGGAGGTGTGGTGCTGTCGACCTGTAACCGCACGGAGCTCTATCTCAGCGTTGAGGAGCAGGATAATCTGCAGGAAGTGCTCATCCGCTGGCTGTGTGATTACCACCATCTTAATGAAGACGATCTGCGAAACAGCCTCTACTGGCACCAGGATAACGATGCGGTCAGCCATCTGATGCGCGTCGCCAGCGGCCTGGATTCGCTGGTGCTCGGCGAGCCGCAGATCCTCGGCCAGGTTAAAAAAGCCTTTGCTGATTCCAGCCGCGGGCATCTCAACGTCAGCGAGCTGGAGCGGATGTTCCAGAAGTCATTCTCCGTTGCTAAGCGCGTGCGGACCGAGACGGACATTGGCGCCAGCGCGGTCTCCGTCGCATTCGCCGCCTGTACGCTGGCGCGACAAATCTTTGAATCGCTGTCGAGCGTTACCGTACTGCTGGTTGGCGCCGGGGAGACCATCGAACTGGTGGCCCGCCACCTGCGCGAGCACCACGTACGCAAAATGGTCATTGCCAACCGCACCCGTGAACGCGCCCAGGTGCTGGCTGATGAAGTCGGCGCTGAGGTTATCGCCTTGAGCGACATCGATGAACGGCTGAAAGACGCCGATATTATTATCACTTCCACCGCCAGCCCGCTGCCGATAATTGGCAAAGGGATGGTGGAACGTGCGCTGAAGGCGCGCCGCAATCAGCCGATGCTGCTGGTCGATATCGCGGTGCCCCGCGACGTCGAGCCTGAAGTGGGCAAGCTGGCGAACGCCTATCTCTACAGCGTGGACGACCTGCAAAACATCATTCAGCACAACCTGGCGCAGCGTAAAGCCGCCGCGGTGCAGGCGGAATCGATCGTCGAGCAGGAAACCAGCGAATTTATGGCTTGGCTGCGCGCCCAGAGCGCGAGCGAGACTATCCGCGAATATCGCTCCCAGTCCGAACAGGTCCGCGAGGAGCTGACGCTAAAAGCGCTGGCGGCGCTGGAGCAGGGCGGCGATGCCCAGGAAATCATGCAGGACCTGGCGCGTAAGCTGACTAACCGCCTGATCCACGCGCCAACCAAATCTCTTCAGCAGGCTGCCCGTGACGGGGACGATGAACGTCTGCATATTCTGCGCAACAGCCTCGGGCTGGAATAGCGCCATTTCTCTCTTTTTTCAGGACAGGGTTAATTCACACCTATGAAGCCTTCTATTGTTGCCAAACTGGAAGCTCTGTACGAACGCCATGAGGAAGTTCAGGCGCTGCTGGGGGATGCTGCGACCATCGCCGATCAGGATCGGTTCCGCGCGCTGTCGCGCGAGTACGCGCAGCTGAGCGACGTTGCACGCTGTTACACCGAATGGCGCCAGGTGCAGGATGATATTGAAACCGCGCAGATGATGCTTGACGATCCGGAGATGCGCGAAATGGCGCAGGAAGAGCTGCGCGACGCCAAAGATAAGAGCGAAGAGATGGAGCAGCAGCTGCAGGTTCTGCTGCTGCCGAAAGATCCGGACGATGAGCGTAACGCCTTTGTCGAAGTCCGCGCCGGTACCGGCGGGGACGAAGCGGCGCTGTTTGCCGGGGATCTGTTCCGCATGTACAGCCGCTATGCGGAAGCCCGCCGCTGGCGCGTGGAGATCCTCAGCGCCAACGAAGGCGAGCACGGCGGCTATAAAGAAGTGATTGCTAAAATCAGCGGCGACGGCGTCTACGGCCGGCTGAAGTTCGAGTCCGGCGGCCACCGCGTACAGCGCGTGCCGGCGACCGAATCCCAGGGGCGTATCCACACTTCCGCCTGTACCGTCGCGGTGATGCCGGAGCTGCCGGAAGCCGAAATGCCGGACATCAACCCGGCCGATCTGCGTATCGACACCTTCCGCTCCTCCGGGGCGGGCGGGCAGCACGTTAACACCACCGATTCCGCTATTCGTATTACCCACTTACCGACCGGTATCGTCGTTGAGTGCCAGGACGAACGCTCCCAGCACAAAAACAAAGCGAAAGCGCTGTCGGTGCTGGGTTCGCGCATTCGCGCCGCGGAAGTGGCCAAGCGTCAGCAGGCGGAAGCGTCTACCCGACGTAACCTGCTGGGCAGCGGCGATCGTAGCGATCGTAACCGCACCTATAACTTCCCGCAGGGCCGCGTGACCGACCACCGCATCAACCTGACGCTCTACCGTCTGGATGAAACGATGGAAGGTAAGCTGGATATGCTCATTGAGCCGATTGTCCAGGAGTACCAGGCCGATCAGCTGGCAGCGCTTTCCGAGCAGGAATGATGATTTTTCAACAGTGGCTGGCGCAGGCGATTGCCCGACTGAGCGACAGCGAAAGCCCGCGCCGCGACGCGGAGATCCTGCTGGGACACGTGACCGGCAGGGCGCGGACCTGGCTCCTCGCCTTTGGCGAAACGGCGCTCACTGACGACCAGCTGGCCGAGCTGGAGGCGCTGCTGAGCCGCCGTCAGCGCGGCGAGCCGATCGCGCATCTGGTGGGGCAGCGCGAATTCTGGTCGCTGCCGCTGCTGGTGTCACCGGCGACCCTGATCCCGCGTCCGGACACCGAGTGTCTCGTCGAGCAGGCGCTGGCGCGGCTGCCGGCGACGCCGTGTCGGATCCTCGATTTAGGTACCGGCACCGGCGCGATTGCGCTGGCGTTAGCCAGCGAGCGTCCGGACTGCCGGGTGACGGCGGTCGATTTTATGCCCGACGCCGCCGCGTTAGCCGCGCGCAACGTGGCTCAGCTCGGCATCACCAACGTGACGGTGCTGCAGAGCAACTGGTTCAGCGCGCTGGCGGGCCAGCAGTTTGAAGCCATCGTCAGCAACCCGCCCTATATCGACGAAACCGACCCGCATCTTGCGCAAGGCGACGTTCGCTTCGAGCCGAAAACGGCGCTTGTCGCCGCCGATAACGGTCTGGCCGATCTGGCGCACATCGTTCGCCAGGGGCGTCATTTCCTGACGCCTGATGGCATAATGCTGCTGGAGCATGGCTGGACGCAGGGCGCCGCGGTGCGCGGGCTGTTCCACGACGCGGGATATATTGATGTTGTGACCTGCCGCGATTACGGCGATAACGACCGCCTGACGTTAGGACGTTTCCCGGCTACGGATAAGAAGGTTGACGTATGAATCTGTTTAACGCGGTGCTGTATCTGCATATCGCGGCGGTGGTCGTGTCGGTCAGCCTGTTCGCGTTACGCTACTGGTGGAGCTACAGCGGCAGCCCGTGGCTTAATCGGCGCTGGGTACGTATCGTCCCGCACTGTAGCGACACGCTACTATTTCTTAGCGGCGCCGGATTAATGGCAATAACGCACTATCTGCCGTTTACTGAAGACGGCACATGGCTGACTGAGAAGCTGTTTGGCGTTATTATTTACATTGCATTGGGTTTTATCGCGCTGGGCCGTCGGCGTCCGCGCAGCCAGCAGAGCAGGTTTATCGCTTTCCTGCTGGCTTTGGTGGTGTTGTTCATCATCATACAACTCGCCATCACAAGAACACCGTTACTGGGGTAAGTCATGAGGTCACTAGCTGATTTCGAATTTAATAAAGCGCCACTGTGCGATGGAATGGTCCTCATTTCTGAATTGATCCGCGACGACTTTCCAACAGGTTACGTGCAGGACGAGCTGGAGCGGCTGCTGAGCCTGGCGCAGGAAGAGATCGCGACCTCGTGGGATCAGGAGCGTCAGCTGGAGCGGCTGCTGGAGCTTTTCTATCATGAATGGGGCTTCAGAGACTCCCACGGCGTCTACCGGCTGTCCGATGCCCTGTGGATTGATAAGGTATTGATTAACCGTCAGGGGAGCGCCGCGTCGCTGGGGGCGATCGTGCTGTGGATTGCCCAGCGCATGTCTCTGCCGGTGGTGCCGGTGATTTTCCCGACGCAGATGCTGCTGCGCGCAGACCCTGAAACCAGCGAAGAGATGTGGCTGATTAACCCGTTCAACGGGGAAACGCTGAACGAGCACACGCTGGAAGTGTGGCTGAAGGGCAATATTAGCCCGGTGGCCGAGCTGTTCAATGAGGATCTTGATGAAGCGGATAACGCGGAAGTGATCCACAAGCTGCTCGACACCTTAAAATCGGCGCTAATGGAAGAGCGGCAGATGGAGCTGGCCCTGCGCGCCAGCGAAGCGCTGCTGCAGTTCAATCCGGAAGACCCGTACGAGATCCGCGACCGCGGGCTGATTTACGCCCAGCTCGAGTGCGACCACGTTGCGCTGCTGGATCTGAACTATTTCGTCGAACAGTGCCCTGAAGACCCGATCAGCGAAATGATCCGCGCGCAAATCAACACGATTTCGCACAAACAAATTACATTGCATTAGTCGATATACGCGAATACGCCGCGCTGAGGCGGCGTTTACGTATGACGCGTATTTATCTGGAATGATTCCGGTTACACCCTGATAAGGCGATCTTATGAAACAAAAAGTGGTTAGCATTGGTGATATCAACGTAGCAAACGACCTGCCTTTCGTCCTGTTCGGCGGGATGAACGTGCTGGAATCCCGCGATCTCGCGATGCGTATCTGCGAACACTACGTGACGGTGACGCAGAAGCTGGGCATTCCTTATGTGTTCAAAGCCTCTTTTGATAAAGCCAACCGTTCTTCCATCCACTCCTATCGCGGTCCGGGTCTGGAAGAAGGGATGAAGATTTTCCAGGAGCTGAAGCAGGCTTTCGGCGTGAAAATCATCACTGACGTTCATGAAGCAAGCCAGGCGCAGGCCGTGGCCGATGTTGTCGATGTGATTCAGCTGCCGGCGTTCCTCGCTCGTCAGACTGACCTGGTTGAAGCGATGGCGAAAACCGGGGCGGTGATCAACGTTAAGAAACCGCAGTTCGTGAGCCCGGGCCAGATGGGCAATATCGTCGACAAGTTCATTGAAGGCGGCAACGACCAGGTGATTCTGTGCGACCGCGGCGCTAACTTCGGCTACGACAACCTGGTTGTTGATATGCTGGGCTTTGGGGTGATGAAAAAAGCCTCCAACAACTCGCCGGTTATCTTTGACGTTACCCACGCGCTGCAGTGCCGTGACCCGTTTGGCGCCGCTTCCGGCGGCCGTCGGGCGCAGGTTGCTGAACTGGCGCGTGCGGGTATGGCGGTTGGTATCGCGGGTCTGTTTATTGAAGCGCACCCGGACCCGGATCATGCGAAATGCGACGGCCCGTCCGCGCTGCCGCTGGATAAGCTGGAGCCGTTCCTGAAGCAAATGAAGGCTATCGACGATCTGGTTAAAGGCTTTGACGAGCTGGATACCAGCAAGTAACGGCCCCTGATAAGACAAAAGCCTGTCGGTTGCAAAACCGGCAGGCTTTTTTATGCGGCAGACCGCAGCGAATCTCCCCCGGCCGGGGGGCGGTGAATCAGGCAAAAATGGTCATCAGATAGGCGGCGAATAGCGCCAGGTGCGCCGCGCCGTTCAGCACGTTCGTCCGTCCGGTCGAGAAAGATATCTGGCACAGCAGCAGCGAGGCGACCATCACCACCATTTCCGGCGCGCCGAGGCCAAAGTGCAGCTCATTGCCGGTTAAAAAGGCAATCAGGGTCACTACCGGTACGGTCAGAGAAATGGTGGCCAGCACCGAACCGAAGAACAGATTCATCGCGCGCTGCACCTGATTGTTTAACACCGCCTTCAGGGCGCCCAGGCCTTCCGGCGAGAGGATCAGCAGCGCCACCAGGAAACCGGTAAAGGCCACCGGCGCGTTCATGCTGGTCAGGAGCGTCTCCAGCGGGTTGGCGTTCATCTTAGTTACCGCAATCACGGCAATCAGGTGAATGAGCAGCCAGACGGTGTGCCAGCCGCTGCTGTGCGCCGACGGCTTACCGTGATGCGGGTCATCGTCATCGCCGTCATCTTCATGCTCATAAATAAACAGGCTCTGGTGCGTTTTGGTCTGAATCAACAGGAACACGCCGTACATGGCCGCAGAAATAAGCGCCACCAGCAGCGCCTGGCCGGTCGAGAAATTGGCGCCAGGCAGGGCCATTGGAAACACCAGCACGATAATCGCCAGCGGGAACAGGGCGATTAAATACTGCTTAATACCGAACAGATTCATATACTGCGTGGCGAATTTACGCCCGCCCAGCAGCAGCGAGAAGCCGACCAGGCCGCCGGTAACGATCATGATGATGGAATACAGGGTATCGCGCATCAGCGTCGGCGCGGCGTCGCCGGTAGCCATCAGCGCGGAAATCAGGCTGACTTCAAGAATAACCACCGACAGGCTTAAAATTAACGATCCGTACGGCTCGCCCAGGCGGTGGGCCAGCACGTCCGCGTGGCGTACTACGCTGAATGCGCTACTGAGAATACCGACTAACGCCAGAATATTAATCGCAATAACCACTGGCAGTGACTGGCTACTTCCGAAGAAGAAAAGCACCGCCAGTGCCAGCAGCGGAAATACGAGGGACGTCTCCTTGTGGCGGGTTTTTACCGCCTCATGTGCATGGGTCATGAACCATCTCCATATTGTGCAGGTGTTATAATTATAGATACTGTAAGTTGATAAAATAACAGACATTACGGAAATTGATTTGTTTTTTTACTTAAATTTACCGCTATCAACCACTAATGGTGTTAGATTGCTATAACCTGCTGTTATTATGCTTTTATATTTACTATTCAGATAATTACTAAAGTCCACTTCTCACTCCCTCGCGCCTTGCGTAGCGCAATATTGCGTTCCAGACTTAAATTCCAGCCCCTTTCTGGAGAACACTATGCCTTATCACAGTAAAAAAGACCTACCCGACAGCGTCCGCCACGTCCTGCCTGAACATGCCCAGGAGATTTATAAAGAAGCCTTTAATAGCGCCTGGGACCAGTACAAGCATAGCGAGGACCGTCGGGGCGACGCCAGCCGCGAAGAGACGGCGCATAAAGTGGCCTGGGCGGCGGTAAAACATGACTATCAAAAAGGAGACGATGACCGCTGGCACAGGAAGTCATAGCCGATCCTGCTACCCGCGCGGCGCCTGAGCGGCGTTAATTGCTAATTGCCAAATAAAGCTGGATAATAATTCAGCAATGTTTCACAAGAATGTTTCACAGGGATGGCATCAGATAAACGCCGGGAAGCGGGCAGTGGCGGAGGTAGTAGAAGTGTTAACACGTGATTTCTTAATCAATGCGGATTGTAAAACGGCGTTTGGCGCTATTGAGGAATCGCTACTCTGGTCGGCAGAGCAACGGGCGGCCTCGCTGGCGGCCACGTTAGCCTGTCGTCCGGATGCGGGATCGGTCTGGATTTTTGGCTACGGTTCGCTGATGTGGAACCCGGCTCTGGAGTATCGCGAGTCCTGTACCGGTACGCTGCCGGGCTGGCACCGCGCCTTTTGTCTGCGACTCACCGCCGGGCGCGGAAGCGCGCATCAGCCCGGACGCATGCTGGCGCTGAAAGAGGGCGGGCGCACCACCGGCGTCGCCTATCGCCTGCCTGACTGCACGCTGGAAGAAGAGCTAACCCTGCTCTGGAAGCGGGAGATGATCACCGGCTGCTATCTGCCGACCTGGTGCAAGCTGGAGCTTGACGACGGCAGGACGGTCAACGCGCTGGTCTTTATTATGGATCCGCGCCATCCGCTGTTCGAAGCCGATACCAGCGCCCAGGTGATCGCGCCGCTGATCGCCAAAGCCAGCGGTCCGCTAGGCACTAACGCTCAGTACCTTTTCTCGCTGGAGCAGGAGCTGCGCAAGCTCGGCATGCACGATGATTGCCTCGACGAGCTGGTCGGCAAGGTGCGAAACCTGCTGGGTGATAGCAGCCAGCCGGGGCTGGCCTGAGAAATGCCCGGGAAACCCGGGCATGAAGACGCGTTTGAATCTGTAGTCAGAACGAGCTCAGCGGATGCCTCAGGCGGGAACGTAGCTGATTGAGTGCTCCAGCGACTGGCTGTGGCTGTCGATAAGCACGTTCCAGGTTCCGCTGTAGGGCACGGTCATATACGCGCTGTCCCGGTCCTGCACGCTCAGCACATCCGCGTGGCTGTCGCCTGGAACCTTTGCGCTCATCAGGTGAATATGGCAGCGCTCTGAACAACGAACCACCAGCGTATCACCGCCAAACAACGTCAAACTTGCTTTTACCATTGCCATTTTCCTACCCCGTATTTGTCAGTCCACAGCATCCTGCCCGTTCAATCCTGTGCGTGATATTGTTCACACTTTGCTCATGGCATAACACCAAATGGGGAAGGTACGGATGATGATTTTGATCAAAAAAAAGGATAAAGATTAAACAAAAATGATGTTGTTCCTGAAAGCATTCAGCTGGCATATTTTTTAACGCAATAAACGCTGCCAGCCTGACATTTAATCCTGCTAAAGAGGGTTAACTCAGAAGGTCAGGACTTTATCCGCCGCCAGCGTCCACTGCGCCAGCTCAACCAGCGTACCGATCTCGACGCCCTCAATCAGCGGCAGGGAGGTTATCCCGCGGCCGTCGGTGCAGGTTTTGCACAGCTTCACCGGCACATTCTGCGCGGTGAGGATCTCCAGCATCTGCTGAATGTTATAGCCTTCCGCCGGTTTTTGACCGCGCAGCCCCGCGGTGACCGCATCGGACATTAAAAACACCTTCAGCACCAGTTCGGACTGCTGTTCACGCAGGGCAATCGCCAGGCGCAGGCTGTTGAACAGGGATTCGCTACCGTAGGCAGCGCCGTTGGCGATAAGCACAATACTTTGCATAAGGACTCCTTTGTATAAGGCACGGTTATTGCTTAGCTGAAGTATAAAGCGTTAACCCGGGAGGGGGTATGAATAATACGGCTGGCACTGTGCCTGAAGCAAACGACTGGTTCCAACATGCGCGTCAGCTCCAGAAGCAGCAGCTGCGTCAGCTGGCGCAGCAGGGAGCGCTGGCCAATCAGATCAGCGCCCTGGTGCATATGCTGCAGTGCGAGCGCGGGGCGTCCAATATCTGGCTGTGCTCCGGCGGCCGGCTCTACGCCGCGGAGTGTCGCGCCGGCGGGGCGCTGGTGAATGAACAGCTGGTCGCCTTTCGCCTGGCGCTGGAGCCGGCGCGCAGCAGCGCCAGCAGCGCCCTGTGCTGGCGTATCGCCAGCGCGGTGTGGTATCTCGGGCAGCTTCCCGCCCTGCGCGAATCCGTAGGCCTTCGCACCATTGCCGCCGAAGAGGCGACCGGCCAGTTCAGCCGCATTATCCGGCATCTGCTGAATATCGTCCCGCAGCTGAATGACAGCATCGACGATCCGCAGATAGCCGGAGGGATGGTGGCGCTCTACAGCTTTATGCAGGGCAAGGAGCTGGTGGGGCAGGAGCGCGCGCTGGGGGCGTCAGGCTTTGCCCGCGGTCAGTTCAGCGACGAGCTGCGCCAGCTGCTGGTGGACCGAATCGACGGGCAGCAGCCGTGCTTTGACAGCTTTCTGGCCCTGGCCGACGCCGCGCAGACCGCGCTGTTTAATGAGCAGTGCCAGGCCGGCCTCGAAATAGAGCAGCTTCGGCGCATCGCCTGCACCCGTCTGCCCTCGGCGGATAGCGGCGAGACGGCGCTGCGCTGGTTCTGCGCCCAGACGCAGCGGCTGGAGCTGATGCGCGGTCTGGAAGAGCGGCTGATTAGCGATCTGCTCGATGCCGCCGATCGGCTGCTGCAGGGGAGCGGACCGGAGATGCCCCCCGACCGGTGGCCGGAAGAAGAGGGCGGCGATGACGTTGCGCGACGGCTGGACAGGCAGCTGCTGCCGCTGGTGCGCCGGCAGGCGTATGAGCTGCAGCAGCTCTCCGGCCAGCTGGCGTCGCTAAAAGATAGCCTCGAAGAGCGCAAGGTCATTGAGAAGGCCAAAAGCGTCCTGATGTCCCATCAGGGAATGAACGAAGAGCAGGCCTGGCAGGCGCTGCGCAAGATGGCGATGGATAAGAATCAGCGGATGGTGGAAATCGCCCGCGCCCTGCTGATTGTGAAGTCATTATGGCCGCTAACCCCAAAGGAGTAGGTGCACAATGAGTGGGCATTCTCTGCCTGTAGACGGTGCAATTTTGGCCCTGACCGCCGCCGCAGCAGGGGGAAAACCGGCAAAAACGGCCATATGGAAAACTGGCATCCCGTTTGCATTAGATAAATCGAGTTAGTTCATCATTTTTGGGCAGCAGGCCAACGGCGGCATGCGGGTCCATGGATAAAGGCGTCCTGCAGTGCGTAAGCACTGTCGGGCGCTTTTTTTTTGCGCGTTCTGGAGCGGGTATGGGCGATAAGATTTCGATAACACGGCGGCGTTTTCTACAGGCAGGGGCCGCGCTTGGCGGCGCGATGCTGCTGCCTGGGGTGATGCAGTCAGCGTGGGCGGCAGGCTCCGATAAGCCGGAGCAAACCACCGTGCGGGTGGGCTTTATTCCGCTAACCGACTGCGCGCCTTTGGCGATCGCATCGCTGAAAGGCTTTGATAAAAAATACGGCATTACTCTTGTGCCGACCAAAGAGGCCAGTTGGGCGGCGGTGCGCGACAAGCTGATCTCCGGCGAGCTGGATGCGGCGCATATCCTCTACGGCCTGCTGTACGGCCTCGAGCTGGGTATTGCCAGCAAACCGCAGTCAATGGCCAACCTGATGACCCTCAACCGCAACGGGCAGGCCATCACCTTGTCGCGCGATCTGCAGGACAAAGGCGTCACCGATCTTGCCGCACTGAAGCGGCTGGTTAGCCAGAGCGCGCCGGGCAGCTACACCTTTGCCCATACCTTTCCTACCGGCACCCACGCGATGTGGCTCTATTACTGGCTGGCCAGCGGCGGCATCAATCCGTTTGATGATGTGCGCACCGTCGTCGTGCCGCCGCCGCAGATGGTGATGAACATGCGGATCGGCAACATGGTGGGCTTCTGCGTCGGTGAGCCGTGGAACGCGCGGGCCATCAACGATCGCATCGGTTTTACCGCCGCGACGTCGCAGGAGATCTGGCCGGATCATCCGGAAAAAATTCTCGGCACCCGCAGCGAGTGGGTGGAGCGTAACCCGAACACCGCCCGGGCGCTGGTTGCGGCGGTGCTGGAGGCTTCGCGCTGGATAGAGGCTTCGCCAGACAACACCCGCGAGACGGCGCGCATCCTGGCGAAGCGCGCGTGGCTGAATACCAAAGAGCAGTACCTCACCGGGCGGATGCTGGGTGAATACGACAACGGATTGGGGCGCCGCTGGCAGGACGCGCACCCGATTCGTTTCTACGATCGCGGCGAAGTCAGCTTCCCGTGGCTGTCGGATGGCATGTGGTTTATGACCCAGTTCCGACGCTGGGGGCTGCTCAAAGCGGCGCCGGATTATCAGGCGGTGGCGCAGCGTATTAACCGGATTGACGTCTGGAAAGAGGCGGCGCAGGCCGTTGGCGGCATCAGCGCGCCGGGTCAGGTGATGCGTAGCAGCACATTGATGGACGGAACGGTCTGGACGGGGGCCGATCCTGAAGGCTACGCCCGCGGCTTTGCGATTCAACGTAAGGGGGCATGAGATGAAACACGCGCAAAAAAATAGTACCCAACCGGCAGTAGCCCGCGCTGAAAACGCGCCGGGCGAAGTGATTATCCTGCCTCCGGTGCAGGTCCGGCGCCCAACGCCCGCCGTCAGGCGCTGGCTGCGCGAAAGCGTCCAGCGGGTGCTGCCGCCGCTGCTGGGGCTAGGGCTGCTCCTGCTCTGCTGGCAGCTGGCGGCGATCAACGGCAAAGGTTTTCCAACGCCGCTCAGCACGCTTGATTCGGCGCTGACGCTGTTTGCCGATCCGTTTTATCAGGATGGTCCTAACGATATGGGCATCGGCTGGAACGTGCTGGCATCGCTGCAGCGCGTGGCGGTTGGCTTCGGTCTCGCGGCGCTGGTCGGCATTCCGCTCGGCTTCCTGATTGGCCGTTCGCTGTTCTTTGCCCGCATGTTTAATCCGCTGATCGCGCTGCTGCGTCCGGTCAGCCCGCTGGCCTGGCTGCCAATCGGCCTGCTGCTGTTCCAGAAAGCCGAACCCGCGTCGAGCTGGACCATTTTTATCTGCTCCATCTGGCCGATGGTGATAAATACCGCCGAAGGCGTACGACGTATCCCGCAGGACTACCTCAACGTAGCGCGCGTTTTGCAGCTCTCCGAATGGACGGTGATGCGCCGCATTCTCTTCCCGGCGGTGCTGCCCGCGGTGCTGACCGGGGTGCGCCTGTCGATAGGCATTGCCTGGCTGGTGATTGTCGCCGCCGAGATGCTCACCGGCGGTCTGGGGATTGGGTTCTGGATCTGGAACGAATGGAACAACCTCAACGTGGAAAACATCATTATCGCCATCGTCATTATCGGCGTCGTCGGCCTGCTGCTTGAGCAGGGCCTCATGCTTATCGCCCGCCGCTTCAGCTGGCAGGAAAAATAGGGAGTCGTTATGAAACCACTAATTCAGGTACAGGCCGTCAGCCAGCGTTTCAATACTGCCAGCGGCGAGTTTCTGGCTCTGCAAAACGTCTCCTTCGATATCTACGAAGGGGAAACCGTCAGCCTGATTGGCCACTCCGGCTGCGGCAAATCGACGCTGCTGAATCTGATTGCCGGGATCGCGCTGCCGACGGAAGGGGGCCTGCTGTGTGATAACCGCGAAATCGCCGGGCCGGGACCGGAGCGGGCGGTGGTGTTTCAAAACCACTCCCTGCTGCCGTGGCTGACCTGCTTTGACAACGTGGCGCTGGCGGTGGATCGGGTCTTTCGCCGCACCATGAACAAGGCCGAGCGCAGGGAGTGGATTGAGCACAACCTCGATCGGGTGCAGATGGGCCATGCGCTGCACAAGCGCCCGGGGGAGATTTCCGGGGGAATGAAGCAGCGCGTGGGGATCGCCAGGGCGCTGGCGATGAAGCCAAAGGTGCTGCTGCTGGATGAACCGTTCGGTGCGCTCGACGCCTTGACCCGCGCCCATCTGCAGGACGCGGTCATGCAAATTCAGCAGGCGCTGAACACCACCATCGTGATGATTACCCACGACGTTGATGAGGCGGTGCTGCTGTCGGATCGGGTAATGATGATGACCAACGGCCCGGCGGCGACGGTCGGTGAAATCCTCGATATCAATCTGCCCCGGCCGCGCAATCGCGTGCAGCTGGCGGACGATAGCCGCTATCACCACCTGCGCCAGCAGATCCTGCATTTCCTCTACGAAAAACAGCCGAAAGCGGCGTAGGGGGCGGCGATGAAGCGGCAACTGGTGATTATCGGCAACGGGATGGCGGCCACCCGATTAGCGGAAACGCTGGCGGCGCGGGCGGACGGCGCGTTTCACATCACGATTATCGGGGATGAACCTTGCCAGGCCTATAACCGCATCCAGCTGTCGCCGGTGCTCGGGGGGGAGAAAACGCTGGCCCAGACGCTGCTGCTGCCCGCGCAGTGGTATCAGCAGCACGACGTGACGGTACGGACCGGGGAGACGGTTGAGGCCGTCGACGTGCGGGCGCAAACCCTGCGCACCACCCGGGGCGAGCTGCGCTGGGATGAGCTGATTTTCGCCACCGGCTCGCAGGCAGTGATTCCGCCGCTGGCGGGCGCCGGGCTGCCGCACGTTTACGCCTTTCGCACGCTTGCCGACGTCGAGGGCATTCTGGCGACCGGCGGCCCGGCGGTGGTGATTGGCGGCGGCGTGCTGGGCGTTGAGGCCGCCGCCGCCCTGCGTCGTTCTGGTGATGAGGTCACTTTACTGCACCGCGGCGAGTGGCTGATGGAGCAGCAAACCGATCGGTTTGCCGGCCAGCAGCTGCAGAGCCAGCTGGAGGCGCGGGGAATTGGCTGCGTGACGGCGTGTCGTATCGCGGCTATTGGCGAGCGCGACGTGGTGCTGGAGGACGGCAGAACCTTTGCCGCCAGCCGCGTGGTGCTGGCAACCGGCGTCCGTCCCAATATTCAGCTGGCGCAGCGCAGCGGCCTCGACTGCCGGCGCGGAATTGTCGTCGATCGCCAGATGGCTACCGCGCTGCCGGGCGTCAGCGCGATTGGCGAATGTTGTGAAATAGACGGCCGCACCTGGGGGCTGGTGGCGCCCTGCCTGCGCCAGGCCGAAGTGCTGGCCGCGAGGCTGTGCGCAACGCCGGAGGCGGACTTTAGCTGGCAGGACAGCGGGACCCGCCTGAAGGTGACCGGTATTGAGCTGTTCAGCGCCGGCGAGCTGCGGGCCGAGGAGCGGGATGAGCAGTGGACCAGCTGGGATCCGCTGGCCCAACACTACCGCCGGCTGCTGCTGAGAGACGGCAAGCTGCGCGGCGTTTTATTGCTCGGCGACTGCGCGAACGCGGCGCCGCTGACGGCACAGCTGGGAACCAGCGCGCCGCCGGAATGGCTTTTTGATCCTTCTTCAACGCAGCCGCGCGCTGCAGGACAAATCACTATGACAAAACCTGTTTTGGTGCTGATCGGACACGGCATGGTCGGCCACCACTTTCTTGAGCAATGCGTCAGCCGGAACCTGCATCAACAGTATCGTATCGTGGTGTTTTGCGAAGAGCGCTACGCCGCCTATGACCGGGTGCATCTGTCGGAATATTTCGCCGGCCGCAGCGCAGAATCGCTGTCGCTGGTGGCGGGGGACTTCTTTACCGATCACGGGATCGAGCTGCGCCTGAGCGAGCCGGTTGCCGCCATTGACCGCGAGGCGCGGGTGGTTCGCGATGCCCGCGGCCACGAAACCCACTGGGACAAGCTGGTGCTGGCTACCGGCTCTTACCCCTTCGTCCCGCCGGTACCGGGCCACGATCTTGACGGCTGCTTCGTCTACCGCACGCTGGACGATCTCGACCGGATCGCCGCCAGCGCCAGCGGGGCGAAGCGCGGAGTGGTGATTGGCGGCGGCCTGCTGGGGCTGGAGGCCGCCAATGCGCTCAAGCAGCTGGGGCTGGAAACCCACGTGGTGGAGTTTGCGCCGAACCTGATGGCGGTGCAGCTGGACGGCCCGGGGGCGGCGATGCTGCGGGAGAAAATTAGCGATATTGGCGTCGGAGTGCATACCAGCAAAGCGACCCAGGCCATCGTGCGCGATGCCGGGGGGCTGACGCTTAATTTCGCCGACGGCGGCTCGCTCGGTACCGATATGGTGGTGTTCTCCGCCGGCATCCGCCCGCAGGATGCGCTGGCGCGCAGCGGCGGGCTGGCGGTAGGTGAGCGGGGCGGTATCTGCATCGACGATCGCTGCCGTACCTCCGACCCGGACGTGCTGGCTATCGGCGAGTGCGCCCTGTGGGAGAATAAAATTTACGGACTGGTGGCACCGGGCTATCAGATGGCGAGAACGGCGGCGGCGAACCTCGCCGGAGAGGAGGCGCGCTTCAGCGGGGCGGACATGAGCACTAAGCTCAAGCTGCTGGGCATCGACGTCGCCTCCTTCGGCGACGCTCAGGGGCGCACGCCCGGTAGCCAGAGCTATCAGTGGACCCACGGGCCGGAGCAGATCTATAAAAAAATCGTCGTCAGCAAAGATGGCAAAACGCTGCTTGGCGGCGTGCTGGTCGGCGACGCCAGCGATTACTCCACGCTGCTGCAGATGATGCTCAACGACATGGCGCTGCCGGCGCGCCCGGAAAGCCTGATCCTGCCCGCTCTCGAAGGGAGCGCACCGAAAGCGCTCGGCGTAGCGGCGCTGCCGGACAGCGCGCAAATCTGCTCCTGCCACAACGTCAGCAAAGGCGATATTTGCCAGGCGGTCAGCGGCGGCGCGGGCGACATGGCGGCGATCAAAAGCTGTACCAAAGCCGCTACCGGCTGCGGCGGCTGTAGCGCGCTGGTCAAGCAGGTGATGGAGTATCAGCTCTCCGCCCAGGGCGTCGAGGTCAAAAAAGATATCTGCGAGCACTTCCCGTGGTCGCGGCAGGAGATTTATCACCTGGTGCGCGTGAACCACATTCGCACCTTTGAACAGCTGATTGCCCGCTACGGACAGGGGCACGGCTGCGAAATCTGTAAACCGCTGGTGGCCTCGGTGCTGGCTTCCTGCTGGAACGAATATCTGCTGAAGCCGGCGCATTTGCCGCTGCAGGATACCAACGACCGCTACTTCGCCAACATCCAGAAGGACGGCACCTATTCGGTGGTTCCGCGGATGGCGGCCGGAGAGGTGACGCCGGATGGCCTGATTGCCATTGGGCAGATTGCCAAACGCTATCAGCTGTACAGCAAAATTACCGGCGGCCAGCGTATCGATCTCTTCGGCGCCCGCCTGGAGGAGCTGCCGGCTATCTGGCGCGAACTGGCGGAGGCCGGGTTTGAAACCGGCCACGCCTACGGGAAATCCTTGCGCACGGTGAAGTCCTGCGTCGGCTCCACCTGGTGTCGCTACGGCGTGCAGGATTCGACCGGCCTGGCGGTGACGCTGGAGCATCGCTACAAGGGCCTGCGCGCGCCGCATAAGATCAAAATGGCGGTCTCCGGCTGTACGCGGGAGTGCGCCGAGGCGCAGGGCAAAGATATTGGGGTGATCGCTACCGAGAAGGGCTGGAATCTTTACGTCTGCGGCAACGGCGGCATGAAGCCGCGCCATGCGGATCTGTTTGCCAGCGATATCGACGACGCGATGCTGATCCGCACCGTCGACCGCCTGCTGATGTTCTATATCCGCACCGCCGATCGCCTGCAGCGCACCAGCACCTGGCTGGATAACCTTGAGGGCGGCATCGGCTATCTGCGCGAGGTGATCCTCGAGGATAGCCTCGGGATCGGCGAGGAGCTGGAGCAGGAGATGGCGCGGGTGGTGGAGAGCTATCAGTGCGAGTGGCAAACCACCCTTAACGATCCGCAGCGACTGGAGCTGTTCCGCTCTTACGTCAACAGCGAGCAGCCGGATGACGCGGTGCAGCGCCGGTCGCTCCGCGGCCAGCCGCAGCCGGTGACGGCGCCCGTGCTGCACGAAGGCGCGCCTTCGGCCCGCCCGTGGCAGGCGATTTGCGATCTCGAAGCGATCCCCGCCGAGGCCGGGATCGGCGCGCGGCTCGGCGAGCGGCAGATCGCGCTGTTCCGCTTTGGCGAGCAGATTTACGCGCTCGATAACCTTGAGCCGGGCAGCGACGCCAACGTGCTGTCGCGGGGGATCCTCGGCGACGCCGGAGGAGAGCCGATCGTTATCTCCCCGCTTTACAAACAGCGTATTCGCCTGCGCGACGGCCGCGCCTGCGATGGCGGCGAGCAGGCGGTACGCGCCTGGCCGGTAAAAGTTGAGAACGGTAAAGTGTGGGTGGGCAACCAGGTTCTGCTGGCGCGGGCGGAGGCTTCCTGATGGCGGAGACGCGAACTACCTGCCCCTATTGCGGAGTGGGCTGCGGCGTGCTGGCTGAAGTCGATGCCGGGGGCCAGGTCAGCGTGCGGGGCGATGCCGAACATCCGGCTAACCTCGGACGCCTGTGCGTAAAGGGCGCGGCGCTCGGGGAAACCACCGCCCTGGCCGGACGGCTGCTGACGCCGGAGCTGGATGATAAACCCGTCGGGTGGCCGCAGGCGCTGGCCGCCGCCGGTTCACGGCTGCGGGAGATCATCGACCGCTACGGTCCGCAGGCGGTGGCGTTCTATGCCTCAGGCCAGCTGCTGACCGAGGACTATTACGCCGCCAACAAGCTGATGAAGGGCTTTATCGGCGCGGCCAATATCGATACCAACTCGCGGCTGTGTATGTCCTCGGCGGTGACGGGCTACAAGCGGGCCTTTGGCGCCGACGTGGTTCCGTGCAGCTACGAAGACGTTGAGAACAGCGATCTGGTGGTGCTGGTGGGCTCGAATGCCGCCTGGGCGCATCCGGTGCTTTATCAACGTCTGGCGCAGGCAAAGCGCGACAACCCGCAGCTGCGGGTGGTGGTTATCGATCCTCGACGCACCGCCACCTGCGATATCGCCGATGTGCACCTGGCGCTGGCGCCCGGCAGCGACGGCGGTCTGTTTGTCGGCCTGCTGAACGCCATTGCCGGCGCCGGGCCGCTGGCCGGCCATTTTAGCGATCAGCAGCAGGCGCTGGCGGCGGCGCAGGAGTGGGATGTGGCAACCGTCGCCGAATTCTGCGGCCTTGAGCCGCAGCAGGTTGCCGATTTCTATCGTGACTTTATCGCCGCGCCGCGCGCCGTCACCCTCTACACCATGGGGATTAACCAGTCGGCCAGCGGCAGCGATAAGTGCAACGCCATTATTAATGTTCACCTGGCGAGCGGTAAATATGGCCGCTGCGGATGCGGGCCGTTTTCGCTGACCGGACAGCCAAATGCGATGGGCGGTCGCGAAGTGGGCGGGCTGGCAACCATGCTGGCGGCGCATATGAACTTCGAAGCGCAGGATTTACATCGCCTCTCGCGCTTCTGGGGTACCGAACGGCTGGCGCAGACGCCGGGGCTGACGGCGGTCGATCTGTTTGCCGCCATCGGGCGCGGGGAGGTGAAAGCGGTATGGATCATGGGCACCAACCCGGTGGTTTCGCTGCCGGATAGCCACGCGGTGAGCCAGGCGCTGGCCGCCTGTCCGCTGGTTATCGTCTCCGACGTTGCCGCTGACACCGATACCGGCCGCTTTGCCCATATCCGTTTTCCGGCGCTGGCGTGGGGCGAAAAGAACGGCACCGTCACCAACTCGGAGCGCCGTATCTCCCGCCAGCGCAGCTTTCTGCCGCCGCCGGGCGAGGCGAGGGCCGACTGGTGGATCATCTCCCGCGTCGCGGCTGAGCTGGGCTTTGGCGAAGCCTTTTGCTGGCAGCATGCGCACGACGTCTTCAGCGAACACGCCGCGCTTTCAGGGTTCGAGAATGACGGCCAGCGGGCGTTTGATATCGGCGGGCTGGCCAGCCTTAGCCGCGAGGAGTGGGACGGCCTGGCGCCGGTATGCTGGCCGGTCAGCCGCAGCGGAGCCGCGCTGAACCTGCACCAGGGCTGGCACCGCGATGGCAAGCTGCGCATGGTGCCGGTGACGCCGCAGGGCACCCGCGCCGAAACCGACGCCTTCTATCCGCTGATCCTCAACAGCGGGCGCATCCGCGATCAGTGGCACACCATGACCCGCACCGGAACCGTGCCGCGTCTGATGCAGCATATTGCCGAACCGGTGGTGGAGGTGGCTCCGGCGGATGCCCGGCGCTGGCAGCTGCAGAACGGCGAGCTGGCGCGGATCTGGTCGCGCAATGGCGTCATGGTCGCCAAAGTGCTTATCAGCGACGGGCAGCGCTGCGGCTCGCTGTTTGTGCCGATGCACTGGAATAATCAGTTTGCCCGCCAGGGACGGGTGAATAATCTGCTGGCCGCGGTGACCGACCCGCACTCCGGCCAGCCGGAAAGCAAGCAGGTGGCGGTGGCGATCGCCGCCTGGCTTCCGGCATGGCACGGCGAGCTGTTCTGTCGTCAGCCGGTTCCGCTACCGGAATGGCTCCACTGGCGGCGGCGGGCGGCGGTGGGGGTAACGCACCTTTCTCTGGCCGGGGATAAAAGCCCGCGCGCCTGGCTTACCGACTGGTGCCAGCGCCAGGGCTGGCAGGTACAAGTCGCTCAGGCCGGGGCGCTGTGGAATCTGCTGGCGTGGCATGAGGGCGCCCTGATGCTGGGCTGGTGGAGCGACGCGCGCGAACCCGTCGTGGAAAGCGAATGGATTATCGCGGCCTTTAGTTCCCCGCCGCCGACGGCCGAGCTTCGCCACGCGCTGCTGAGCGGCAGAAAAGGGGGCGAAGTCGCGCCGCGCGGGCGGATCATCTGCAGCTGCTTTAGCGTCGGCGAACGGGCGATTAGCGACGCTATCGCCGGGGGCTGCCGCACGCCGGCCGAGCTGGGGGAGAAGTTAAAATGCGGCACCAACTGCGGCTCCTGTATCCCGGAACTGAAAGCGCTGTTAATGGAAAATAAGGCCCAGGCATAAGATTCAGCATATTCCTGAAATTGGCCAAAGGGCTGCGGGCGATGGCAAAAAACGGTAAACTTAGGTTCTGTTGCCATCCTTCGCGAGCCTATGTCATCCGTTTAATGCCTTTGCCATTCCGCCTTACGCCACTCCTCCCCGTACTCCTGCTGCTGGCCGGCGCACCGGTTTGTGCCCTGCAGGGAAGCAACGCTTTTAGCGAGAAACAGACGACGCTGCCCGATCTTGGCATCGCTCCCCAGCTTGATGAAGATGCGCAGCATTTTGCCGAAATGGCGAAAAAGTTCGGCGAGGCCAGCATGAGCGATAATGGTCTTACTACCGGCGAGCAGGCGCGGATGTTTGCGATCGGCAAGATTGGCACCGAGGTCAGCCAGCAGCTGGAAAGCTGGCTATCGCCGTGGGGCAACGCCAACGTTGATTTGCTGGTGGATAAGGAGGGCCGCTTTACCGGCAGCAAGGGCAGCTGGTTTGTGCCGCTGCAGGATAACGGCGACTTCCTCACCTGGAACCAGTATGCGGTGACCCAGCGCGATAGCGGCCTGGTGGGCAATATCGGCCTGGGGCAGCGCTGGCGGGTCGGAACATGGCTGCTGGGCTATAACTCATTTTACGATAAGGTGCTGGATGAAAGCCTGGCGCGCGGCAGCATCGGGGCCGAGGCGTGGGGAGAGTCGATACGCCTGTCGGCTAATTACTACCATCCGCTGGGCGGCTGGCAGCAGGGTGAGAGCCTGGCCCAGGAGCAGCGCATGGCAAGCGGCTACGACGTTACGGCCCAGGCGCGGCTGCCCTTTTACCAGCATATTAATACCAGCGTCAGCGTCGAGCAGTATTTCGGCGACAGCGTTGATCTGTTCCATTCGGGCACCGGCTACCATAATCCGGTGGCGGTCTCGGTGGGGCTCAACTACACCCCGGTTCCGCTGGTGACGGTTACGGCAAAGCATAAGCAGGGCGAAAGCGGACTCAGTCAGAACAACGTCGGGCTGAATCTGAACTATCGCTTCGGCGTGCCGTTAAAACAGCAGCTGGCGGCCGACGAGGTGGCGATCAGCCGCTCCCTGCGCGGCAGCCGCTACGACAGCCCGGAGCGCGATAATCTGCCGGTGGTTGAGTATCGTCAGCGCAAATCGCTGTCGGCCTATCTGGCTACGCCGCCGTGGGATCTGCAGTCCGGGGAAACGGTACAGCTTAAGCTGCAGGTTCGTAGCCTGCATGGGATTAAATCGCTGAAATGGCAGGGGGATACGCAGCTGCTGAGTTTGACATCGCCCGTGGATGCCAGCAGCCCTGACGGCTGGAGCGTGATTTTGCCGGCCTGGAGCGGTGAGCCGGGCGCGACCAACCTGTGGCATCTGTCGGTGGTGGTAGAAGATAAAACGGGTCAGCGCGTCTCTTCCAATGAGATCGCACTGGCGCTGACCGAGCCGCTGGTAAAATTCTCGGCCCAGGGCGTATCCTGGCGGGAACTGCCCTAGAAAACTCGCTCCTGGTGTACCCAGACCGCGGCTTCGACGCGCGATTTCAGCTTCATTTTCTTCAGCATATGCTTAACGTGTACCTTGACGGTACTTTCGGTGATCTCAAGACGGCGCGCGATCATTTTGTTCGGCAGGCCCTGGGCGATAAGCTTGAGAATATCGCGCTCGCGCGGGGTCAGCTGGCTGATATCGCGGTCCGAGGTGGCGCGGTTGGCGCGCAGGCTGGCCGCCAGCACCGGCGTTAACGCCTCGCTCAGCACCATCTCGCCGGCAGCCGCCTGCTGCAGGGCTTTCAGCAGATCTTCCGGCTCCATGTCTTTGAGCAGATAGCCGTCAGCGCCGCGTTTTAAGGCGGTGACCACGTCCTCTTCATGGTTGGAGACGCTGAATACCACCACCCGGCCGGAGAGCGATTTCTCGCGCAGCTTATCGAGGGTTTCCAGGCCGTTCATGCCCGGCATGTTGAGATCCAGCAGGATCAGGTCTGGATCCAGCGACTCCGCCAGCGCAATACCTTGTTCGCCGTTACTGGCTTCGCCGATCACCTGGATGTCGGATGCCATGCTAACCAGCTGTTTAACGCCGGTGCGCAGCATCGGGTGATCGTCAATGAGAAGGATGGTTGCCCGTTCCTGTTGACTCATGGGGTTCTCCTATTGGATTGAAAACGATTTTTCCGGGATAAAAGTGACGACCACTTCGGTACCGCCCGTCTCGCGACGGCGTACCTGGCAGTCTCCGCGCAAACTCTGGGCGCGATCCCGCATAATAATTAAACCGTAATGGTTACTACGTTCGGCATGGTCGGGTACGCCGCGGCCATTATCCGCGACCGCCAGCCTGACCTGATTATCCCGCAGCGACACGGTTACGGTGACTTCCGTCGCTTTGGCGTGCTTCAACGCATTACTGAGCGCCTCGCGGGCGATTTGCAGCACATGGATCGCCTGGTGCGAGGGGACGAAACGCGGCGGCAGCTGGTAGTCCAGCTTTACCGTAAAGCCGAAATGGGCGCTATATTCCAGGCAGCTCGCTTCCAGCGCCGGACGCAGTCCCGGTTCGGTTAACTGTAGCCGGAAGGTGGTCAGCAGCTCGCGCAGCTGCGCCCAGGAGGTATTCAGCTCATTACGAATCTGGCCCAGCAGCTGGCGACTCTCTTCCGGTAAATTCTCTCCCTGCATCTGCAGACAGCTGACCTGCATCTTCATGCAGGAGAGCGACTGGGCAATCGAGTCATGCAGTTCGCGAGCGATAGTGGCGCGCTCCTCCATGACGATCAGCTGCTGCTGATGCTCCTGATGCCTGTCCAGCGCCAGCGTCGAGGTCAGCTGCTCGACCAGGGTATCCACCAGCTGCTGCTGATCGTGGCTCAGATGGCGGCCCACCGGCAGGGTGGCCAGCAGAATGCCGTACTGGTTATGGGCATCAGACAGCCGCCACTTCAGCGTTGCGCCGCCGTCGGGCAGGGGCGGCAGATCGCGCGGACATAAATAACAGCCTTTATCATCGCAGTGAAAATCTGAATGACAGGCGAATTCCTGATGGTTGTCTTCATCTTCGAAGTCATAGACCCTGACTTCAATATCGCGCAGCAGCGTCAGCCCCTGCAGGCCGTTGAGCACCGGCGAGATTCGCTCGCAGAGCGGGGCGCTGGAGTGCAGGCGGCGGTTGGCCTGCCACAAAAAAGCGAGGATTTCGTTTTTCTGCTCCAGACCCGCGGTTTTTTCCTGCACCCGCCGCTCGAGCACGGAATAGCTTTCCGCCAGCTCTTCCGACATGTTGTTCAGCGCCATCCCGAGGGTGGCCATTTCATCGCGTCCGCGGATGTGCACGCGCTGGGTAAAGTCGCGATGGCTGATCGCGCGGGCCATCTCCAGCAGCTGTTTCCACGGGCGTAGCAGCCTCGCCCGCAGCCAGACGATGGTGAACAGAAACAGCAGCGCCATGCCGCAGCCTAAGATCCGCTGGATCCAGACAACGTGCCTGATGCGCTGTTCGGTCGTATGGTCAAAGGCGGTGACCAGATGGTCTATCCGGTCGACAAAGCTGGCGACATCGGTGGCGACGGTCGCCTGATTTTGCGCATGCCGCATCCCCGGCGCCAGCTCCTGCTGCCAGTAGTGCTGTAGCGCTTTAAGCTGGTTTTGCTGGCCGTCACGCAGGGCGGCGTCCTGCAGCTCTTTGCTAAATACGGTGGCGGTCATTTCGTCGATCAGCCTGCTGTCGCTCGCGTTGAGCGGCACCGCGGCCAGCAGGCGATAGCTCTGCATTCTCAGCGAGCCCGCTTTGTTAATCGCGTGCGCGCTGCCCTGGACGCCGTGCACCAGCCGCGCGGATATGCCGATCCCGGTGACGCCAATGGCCGTCGAAAGCAGGACAATCAGCGCCAGTTGATTCACCAACGTGAGCGGGGTAAAAAGACGTTTTAACATAGAATGAGTGGCTCCTGACCGGCAAACCATCCGGGAGTGGGACCTATTCTCGGATATCCGATGGAGTATACCCATACCTATAAAGGATTACCCCTTAATTGTCGGTGGTAGGTGGTCTGCCAGGAGGGGATCGGTCAAAGCTGGCAGCCTTGTGAAAAACCACACTTTTTTAAGCGAAAATAACTACCCCCTTCGGAGGATGATTTTTTTTTAAGCCAATTGGTGACAACTTTTCCTTTGATTTATATCAACTTACTGCCGCCTGTAACCCCTAATGTATCTGCGGGATATATGAATAATCAGAGGTATATATGAGTCAATCTTCCCTCCCGGAGAAGACTACCACTTCGGTCATCACCGACTGGCGTCCGGAAGATCCTGAGTTTTGGCAGCAGCGCGGTCACCGTGTCGCCAGCCGCAACCTGTGGATCTCCGTGCCGTGTCTTTTGCTGGCGTTTTGCGTTTGGATGTTGTTCAGTGCCGTGGCCGTTAACCTGAATAAGGTCGGCTTTCAGTTTAGGACCGATCAGTTATTTATGCTGACCGCGCTGCCGGCGCTGTCTGGCGCGCTGCTGCGCGTGCCTTATGCGTTCATGGTACCGCTGTTCGGCGGCCGCCGTTGGACGGCATTCAGTACCGGGATCATGATCGTACCTTGCGTCTGGCTGGGCTTCGCGGTGCAGGATACCTCTACGCCGTTCAGCGTCTTCGTTATCATCTCCCTGCTGTGCGGTTTTGCCGGGGCAAACTTTGCTTCCAGCATGGCGAACATCAGCTTCTTCTTCCCGAAACAGAAGCAGGGCGGGGCGCTGGGTATTAACGGCGGTCTCGGCAACATGGGCGTCAGCGTCATGCAGCTGGTTGCGCCGCTGGTGGTGTCTGTGTCTATTTTCGCCGTCTTCGGCGGGACCGGCACCGAGCAGCCGGATGGTTCAATTCTGTATCTCGAAAACGCGGCCTGGATTTGGGTTCCGTTCCTTGTCGTCCTGACTCTGGCGGCATGGTTCTTTATGAACGACCTGTCGGCCTCGAAAGCCTCGCTGCGCGAGCAGCTGCCGGTGCTCAAGCGTGCGCATCTGTGGATCATGGCGCTGCTGTACCTGGCGACCTTCGGCTCGTTTATCGGCTTCTCCGCCGGCTTTGCGATGCTGTCTAAAACGCAGTTCCCGGACGTGCAGATCCTGCACTACGCCTTCTTCGGGCCGTTTATTGGCGCCCTGGCGCGCTCTACCGGCGGGGCTATCTCTGACCGTCTGGGCGGGACCCGCGTCACGCTGGTCAACTTCGTGGTGATGGCTATCTTCTGCGGCTTGCTGTTCCTGACGCTGCCGACTCACGGTGAAGGCGGTAGCTTTATCGCGTTCTTCGGCGTGTTTATGGTGCTGTTCCTGACCGCCGGGCTGGGGAGTGCATCTACCTTCCAGATGATTTCGGTTATTTTCCGTAAAATGACCACCGATCGGGTGAAGGCGCAGGGCGGTAGCGAAGCGCAGGCGATGCGTGAAGCGGCGACTGATACGGCGGCGGCGCTGGGCTTTATCTCAGCGATCGGTGCGATTGGCGGCTTCTTTATCCCGAAAGCGTTCGGTATCTCTTTGGATCTGACCGGCTCTCCGGCGGGGGCGATGAAAGTCTTCCTCGTGTTCTACGTGGCCTGCGTAATCATTACCTGGCTGGTTTACGGACGTAAGCAGAAGTCCTAAGCGACGCGGTTTACCGGCAAAAGGCGCAATCTGATTTGCGCCTTTTTTTACCCCGCAAATCGTTGCCGCTGCCGTCGCGCGGCGGCGCGCAGAAATTCAGCAAAACCGTCCCCGGTCGTCCGGTCTACCCCTTAATACCTATATGGATAATGCTCGTGCTTCGAATGGCGTACTTTTCCACTAAAAACCTTATAAAACAGTTAGATAAAAAATAGAAAAAGCTAATACCAAAGTGGTATCTGGCGATTTGGGCGATGTTTATAAGGCATTTCGCATTGATCGTTATCAATTCTCTCCCTCTTTCATAGCGTTACCTTCGCTGCAAATCCAGCAATGTCGATTTATCAGAGAGCCGTCAGGCTCCAAACAGGAGAAACCCATGAGTAAATTCCTGGACCGGTTTCGCTACTTCAAACAGAAGGGCGAGACCTTTGCCGATGGGCACGGCCAGCTTCTACACACCAACCGGGACTGGGAGGATGGATACCGCCAGCGTTGGCAGCATGACAAAATCGTGCGTTCCACCCACGGTGTAAACTGCACCGGCTCATGCAGCTGGAAAATTTATGTCAAAAATGGCCTCGTCACCTGGGAAACCCAGCAGACGGACTATCCGCGTACCCGCCCGGATCTGCCCAATCATGAGCCTCGCGGCTGCCCGCGCGGCGCCAGCTACTCCTGGTACCTGTACAGCGCTAACCGCCTGAAATATCCGCTGATGCGTAAGCGCCTGATGAAAATGTGGCGTGAGGCTAAGGTTCAGCACAGCGATCCGGTTGCGGCCTGGGCTTCGATTATTGAAGATGCTGATAAAGCCAAAAGCTTCAAGCAGGCGCGCGGCCGCGGCGGCTTCGTACGCTCATCCTGGCAGGAAGTGAATGAGCTGATTGCCGCGTCCAACGTTTATACCGTCAAAACCTACGGCCCGGACCGCGTCGCGGGCTTCTCGCCGATCCCGGCGATGTCGATGGTCTCCTACGCTTCCGGCGCGCGCTACCTGTCGCTGATTGGCGGCACCTGCCTGAGCTTCTACGACTGGTACTGCGACCTTCCGCCGGCGTCTCCGCAGACCTGGGGCGAGCAGACCGACGTACCGGAGTCCGCCGACTGGTACAACTCGAGCTACATTATTGCCTGGGGCTCTAACGTTCCGCAGACCCGTACCCCGGACGCCCACTTCTTTACCGAAGTCCGCTATAAAGGCACCAAAACCGTTGCCATCACGCCTGACTACGCCGAAATCGCCAAGCTGTGCGACCTGTGGCTGGCGCCGAAGCAGGGTACCGATGCGGCGATGGCGCTGGCGATGGGCCACGTTATGCTGCGCGAGTTCCATCTCGACAAGCCGAGCCAGTACTTCACCGACTACGTCCGTCGCTACACCGACATGCCGCTGCTGGTGATGCTGGAAGAGCGCGACGGCTACTACGCGGCGGGCCGTATGCTGCGCGCGGCCGATCTGGTCGATTCTCTCGGCCAGGAAAACAACCCGGAATGGAAAACCGTGGCGATTAACGCCAACGGTGAGATGGTGGCGCCGAACGGTTCAATCGGCTTCCGCTGGGGTGAAAAAGGCAAATGGAACCTTGAACAGCGCGATGGCACATCCGGCGAAGAAACTGAACTGCAGCTGAGCCTGCTGGGCAGCCAGGATGAGATCGCGCAGGTCGGCTTCCCGTACTTTGGCGGCGAAGGCACCGAACACTTCACCAGCGTTGAGCTGGAAAACATCCTGCTGCATAAGCTGCCGGTAAAACGCCTGCAGCTGGCGGATGGGACGACCGCTCTGGTGACCACCGTTTATGACCTGACTATGGCCAACTACGGCCTGGAGCGCGGTCTGGACGATGAAAACTGCGCCAAAAGCTATGATGACGTCAAGGCGTACACGCCGGCGTGGGCTGAAAAAATTACCGGCGTTGCCCGGGCAAACATTATTCGTACCGCCCGTGAATTCGCCGATAACGCCGATAAGACGCACGGCCGCTCGATGATCATCGTCGGAGCGGGTCTGAACCACTGGTATCACCTCGATATGAACTATCGCGGCCTGATCAACATGCTGGTGTTCTGCGGCTGCGTCGGCCAGAGCGGCGGCGGCTGGGCGCACTACGTGGGTCAGGAAAAGCTGCGTCCGCAGACCGGCTGGCAGCCGCTGGCGTTTGCCCTTGACTGGCAGCGTCCGGCACGTCACATGAACAGCACCTCTTACTTCTATAACCACTCCAGCCAGTGGCGCTACGAGTCGGTAACCGCGCAGGAGCTGCTGTCGCCGCTGGCGGATAAATCCCGCTACACCGGCCATCTGCTGGACTTCAACGTGCGCGCCGAACGTATGGGCTGGCTGCCGTCCGCGCCGCAGCTTGGAACTAACCCGCTGCGCATCGCCGAAGAGGCGAAGAAAGCCGGTATGACGCCGGTTGACTACACCGTGAAGGCGCTGAAAGAGGGCTCCATCCGCTTTGCCGCGGAGCAGCCGGAAAACGGTAAAAACCACCCGCGTAACCTGTTCATCTGGCGTTCTAACCTGCTGGGCTCTTCCGGTAAAGGTCATGAATATATGCTGAAGTACCTGCTCGGTACCGAGCACGGTATTCAGGGGATGGATCTGGGCAAACAGGGCGGCGTGAAGCCGGAAGAAGTGGAATGGCAGGATAACGGCCTCGACGGCAAGCTGGACCTGGTGGTAACGCTGGACTTCCGCCTGTCGAGCACCTGCCTGTACTCCGACATCGTGCTGCCGACCGCGACCTGGTACGAAAAAGACGACATGAATACTTCGGATATGCATCCGTTTATTCACCCGCTCTCTGCCGCCGTCGACCCGGCCTGGGAATCGAAAAGCGACTGGGAGATCTACAAAGGCATCGCGAAGAAATTCTCCGAAGTCTGCGTCGGGCACCTCGGAAAAGAGACCGACATTGTGACCCTGCCAATCCAGCACGACTCGGCCGCCGAACTGGCGCAGCCGCTCGACGTGAAGGACTGGAAAAAGGGCGAATGCGACCTGATCCCAGGGAAAACCGCGCCGCACATTATTCCGGTTGAGCGTGACTATCCGGCAACCTGGGAACGCTTCACCTCCATCGGCCCGCTGATGGAGAAAATCGGCAACGGCGGTAAGGGGATTGCCTGGAACACCCAGAGCGAGATGGATCTGCTGCGCAAGCTCAACTACACCAAGGCCGATGGCCCGGCGAAAGGCCAGCCGATGCTGGATACGGCGATTGACGCGGCTGAGATGATCCTCACCCTCGCGCCGGAAACCAACGGCCAGGTGGCGGTGAAAGCCTGGGCGGCGCTGAGCGAGTTTACCGGTCGCGATCACGCGCACCTGGCGCTGAATAAAGAAGACGAGAAAATTCGCTTCCGCGATATCCAGGCCCAGCCGCGCAAGATTATCTCCAGCCCGACCTGGTCAGGACTGGAAGATGAGCACGTCTCCTATAACGCCGGCTACACCAACGTTCATGAGCTGATCCCGTGGCGTACGCTCTCGGGTCGTCAGTCCCTCTATCAGGACCACCAGTGGATGCGTGACTTTGGTGAAAGCCTGCTGGTGTACCGTCCGCCGATCGATACCCGCTCGGTGAAAGCGGTGATGGGTAAGAAATCAAACGGCAACCCGGAGAAAGCGCTCAACTTCCTGACGCCGCACCAGAAATGGGGCATTCACTCGACCTACAGCGACAACCTGCTGATGCTGACCCTCGGTCGCGGCGGGCCCATCGTGTGGATGAGCGAAGCGGATGCCAAAGAGATGGGCATTGAAGATAACGACTGGATTGAAGTCTTCAACAACAACGGCGCCCTGACCGCGCGTGCGGTAGTGAGCCAGCGCGTGCCGGCCGGGATGACCATGATGTACCACGCGCAGGAACGAATCATGAACCTGCCGGGTTCGGAAATTACCGGTCAGCGCGGCGGGATCCACAACTCGGTGACCCGCATTACGCCAAAACCGACGCATATGATCGGCGGCTATGCGCACCTGGCATACGGCTTTAACTACTATGGCACCGTCGGATCGAACCGCGATGAGTTTGTGGTTGTACGTAAGATGAAGAACATTAACTGGCTGGATGGCGAAGGCAATGACCAGGTACAGGAGAGCGTAAAATGAAAATTCGTTCACAAGTCGGCATGGTGCTGAATCTCGATAAATGCATCGGCTGTCATACCTGCTCAGTCACCTGTAAAAACGTCTGGACCAGCCGTGAAGGGACCGAGTACGCGTGGTTCAACAACGTTGAAACCAAGCCGGGCGTCGGTTTTCCGACCGACTGGGAAAACCAGGAAAAATGGAAGGGCGGTTGGGTTCGTAAGATCAACGGCAAACTGCAGCCGCGTATGGGCAACCGCGCGATGCTGCTGGGTAAAATCTTCGCTAACCCGCATCTGCCGGGTATCGACGACTACTACGAGCCGTTTGATTTTGACTACCAGACGCTGCATAACGCGCCGGCTGATAGCAAAGCGCAGCCGATTGCTCGTCCGCGTTCGCTGATCACCGGCCAGCGCATGGCTAAAATCACCAAGGGTCCGAACTGGGAAGACGATCTGGGCGGTGAGTTCGAGAAGCTGGCGAAAGATAAGAACTTCGAGAACATGCAGAAGGCGATGTACGGCCAGTTCGAAAATACCTTCATGATGTATCTGCCGCGTCTGTGCGAGCACTGTCTCAACCCGGCGTGCGTGGCGACCTGTCCGAGCGGCGCTATCTACAAGCGTGAAGAAGACGGCATCGTGCTGATCGACCAGGACAAGTGCCGCGGCTGGCGGATGTGTATCACCGGCTGCCCGTACAAGAAGATCTACTTCAACTGGAAGAGCGGTAAATCTGAGAAATGCATCTTCTGCTACCCGCGCATCGAAGCGGGCCAGCCGACCGTGTGTTCAGAAACCTGCGTCGGCCGTATCCGCTACCTTGGCGTACTGCTGTATGACGCGGATGCGATTGAAACCGCGGCGAGCACCGAAAACGAGAAAGATCTGTACCAGCGTCAGCTGGACGTCTTCCTCGATCCGAATGACCCGAAAGTCATCGAGCAGGCGCTGAAAGACGGCGTACCGCAGGGGGTTATCGACGCCGCCCAGAGGTCGCCGGTCTACAAGATGGCGATGGACTGGAAGCTGGCGCTGCCGCTGCATCCGGAATACCGCACGCTGCCGATGGTCTGGTACGTGCCGCCTCTGTCACCGATTCAGTCCGCGGCGGATGCCGGCGAGCTGGGGAGCAACGGTATTCTGCCGGACGTGGAAAGCCTGCGTATTCCGGTTCAGTACCTGGCAAACCTGCTGACCGCAGGCGATACCCAGCCGGTGCTGCTGGCGCTGAAGCGCATGCTGGCGATGCGTCACTTTAAACGCGCTGAAAGCGTTGATGGCGTCGTGGATACCCGCGCGCTGGAGGAAGTGGGTCTGAGCGAAGCCCAGGCGCAGGAGATGTATCGCTACCTGGCGATTGCCAACTACGAAGACCGTTTCGTGGTACCGAGCAGCCACCGCGAGCAGGCGCGTGACGCCTTCCCGGAAAAAAGCGGCTGCGGCTTCACCTTCGGCGACGGTTGCCACGGTTCGGACAGCCAGTTCAATCTGTTCAATAGCCGCCGCATCGACACTATCGACGTGACCAGCAAAACGGAGCCGCACCCATGATTGAACTCGTGATCGTGTCGCGCCTGCTTGAGTATCCTGACGCTGCCCTGTGGCAGCATCAGCAGGAGATGCTGGAGGCGCTGGCGTCATCGGAAAGATTCGCCGCGGAGGATGCCCGCAGGCTGGGCGACTTCCTGCGCCATTTGACCGCCCGGGACGTGCTGGATACCCAGTCGGATTACAGCGAACTATTTGACCGCGGACGGGCGACGTCGCTGCTGCTGTTCGAACATGTTCACGGTGAGTCCCGCGATCGTGGTCAGGCGATGGTCGATCTGATGGCGCAATATGAGCGTCATGGCCTGGAGCTCGACAGCCGTGAGCTTCCTGACCACCTGCCGCTGTACCTGGAGTATCTGGCGCAGCTGCCGGGAGATGAAGCTATCGCCGGCCTGAAGGACGTGGCGCCGATTCTGGGTCTGCTTAGCGCCCGCCTGCAGCAGCGCGAAAGCCGTTATGCGGTACTGTTCGAACTGCTGCTGAAGCTGGCGGATACCCGGGTTGATAGCCAGAAAGTCGCGGAAAAAATCGCCGATGAAGCCCGCGACGATACGCCGCAGGCGCTGGACGCGGTATGGGAAGAAGAGCAGGTTAAATTCTTTGCCGATAAAGGCTGCGGCGAATCAGAAATTGCCGCTCACCAGCGTCGTTTTGCCGGAGCTGTGGCCCCGCAATATTTGGATATCTCTAACGGAGGACAGCAATAATGCACTTCCTGAATATGTTCTTCTTTGACATCTACCCGTACATTGCCGGTTCGGTATTTCTGATCGGTAGCTGGCTGCGTTACGACTATGGTCAGTACACCTGGCGGGCCTCTTCCAGCCAGATGCTGGATCGCAAGGGGATGAACCTGGCGTCTAACCTGTTCCATATCGGGATCCTCGGTATTTTCGCCGGCCACTTCCTCGGGATGCTGACGCCGCACTGGATGTATGAGTCCTTCCTGCCGATGGACGTGAAGCAGAAGATGGCGATGATTGCCGGCGGCGCCAGCGGCGTGATGTGTCTGGTCGGCGGCGTGCTGCTGCTCAAGCGCCGTCTGTTCAGCCCGCGCGTGCGCGCAACCACCACTAGCGCAGATATCCTGATCCTCTCGCTGCTGCTGGTTCAGTGCGCGCTGGGCCTGCTGACGATTCCTTTCTCGGCGCAGCATATGGACGGGAGCGAAATGCTCAAGCTGGTCGGCTGGGCGCAGTCGGTGGTGACCTTCCACGGCGGCGCTTCACAGCATCTGGACGGCGTGGCGTTTGTGTTCCGCCTGCACCTGGTGCTGGGGATGACGATGTTCCTGCTGTTCCCGTTCTCCCGCCTGGTGCATATCTGGAGCGCGCCGGTAGAGTACCTGACGCGCAAATATCAGATTGTTCGCGCCCGTCGCTAATGACGCTATCGGTCGTATCAAACCCCGCTTCGGCGGGGTTTTTTGTCGCCCAGCGCCAGCCCATCTCCCCAGCCCAGATTATTTCCCGCCGCCGCAAGCAGAATCAGCACGCCTCCGGCCAGCTGCACCGGCGCCAGCGCATGATTAAAGACCAGATAATCGACAACGATCGCCACAATCGGATAGATAAAGGAGAGCGAACCGATCGCGGGCGTCGGCAGTTTCTGAATCGCACTGTAGAGCAGCTGGTACATGATGCCGGTATGCACGATGCCCAGAATCAGCAGATGTCGCCAGGGGAGCGCCGCGATAAAAGCGGGGGCGTGAACCAGCGGCAGCAGCATAATTGTCCCGACGATGACCTGAATAAAGGCAATGTGCTGTGGCGGGAGCGGGCGCAGCTTACGGGCGATTATCGCCGTTAACGCGTAGAAAAAGGCGGCGCCAAGGGCCAGTGCAATGCCCGCAGCCAGCTGACCGCCGTGCGCCTGCATCAGCTCGCTGGACAGCAGGATCACCACGCCGAAAAAGGCCAGCGTCAGCCATCCCCATTTAATCAGCGTAACCCGCTCACCTGCCAGCATCCCCATTAATACCAGCATAAACGGCTGGGTGTTATAAACGACGGTGGCCATGCCAATAGAAATTCGGGCGTAAGCGGCAAAAAGCAGCAGCCAGTTAATGACCAGGGCTACGCCTCCGAGGATCGCCAGCAGCAGCGTCAGGCGCGTGAGCTGGCTGAACGGCTGATGGCTGAGGTAGATAAAGCCCGCCAGGGTCAGCGCGCCAATCAGGCAGCGCCAGAAGACAACGTCGATAACCGGCAAACCGGAGAGTAAAACGAATGCGCCAATCGAACCCGAAATTATCATCGCCAGGCTCATTTGCCAGACGCCCGTCACTGTATGTGTCATTTTTCTACCTCCGTTTTCATATCGCTATTGTCGTTCATCAGATGACAGGTTGATATGCATGATATAAGGTGAAAAACGAGTATTGCTTTTATTTATAAGGTAAAAACGGTGGAAAACTTAATTGATAATATCGACCGCGCCATTCTGGCCTGCCTGGCGGAAGATGCGCGCATATCGCTAAAGGTGCTGAGCGCCCGGGTGGGGCTGAGCTCGCCAGGTACCGCCGAACGGGTAAAGCGCCTGGAAGAGCGCGGGGTGATTCAGGGATATGGCGCCCGGATTAATCTGACAGCGCTGGGATATGGCCTACAGGCGCTGGTCCGCGTCAGGCCCCTGCCGGGGCTACTGCAGAAGGTCAATAAATATATTCAGGCGATGCCGGAATGTATCGAATGTGACAAGGTTACGGGGGAGGATTGCTTCGTCATGCGCCTGACGGTGCGGGATATTGCGCAGCTTGATACCCTGCTGGACGGCCTGGCAGAACATGCCCAGTGCAACACCTCAATAGTAAAAAGCTCGCCGGTGACGCGCCGTCTGCCGCCGATGTAGCTTTTAGCGCGACGAGATATCCGGAAGCGATGGTGGTGGGGGAAGGATTATTCGCAGCTGAAGCTGCTCACCCTTCGGGCCGTTGCCTGCGGCAACGTTCTCTCGCTGACGCTCGGGTCGAACCTTGGTCGAAGCTTCCCATCCTTCCCGCATGGGTAGGATATGCAACGCTGGCGTTTATTTGGGAGTGATGAGATATCTGGCAGTGATGGTGGTGGGGGAAGGATTATTCGCAGCTGAAGCTGCTCACCCTTCGGGCCGTTGCCTGCGGCAACGTTCTCTCGCTGACGCTCGGGTCGAACCTTGGTCGAAGCTTCTCATCCTTCCCGCATGGGTAGAATGTGCAACGCTGGCGTTTATTTGAGAGTGACGAGATATCTGGC
>NISF01000004.1:386923-553695 GCA_002270295.1 Enterobacter sp. 10-1
ATCAAATTGTAGGTTATTCAGCACAGTGAATAATGGTGGTGGGGGAAGGATTCGAACCTTCGAAGTCGATGACGGCAGATTTACAGTCTGCTCCCTTTGGCCGCTCGGGAACCCCACCACGGGGTAATGCTAATACTGGCCTGCTTCCTTCTGGGGAAGCGGGGCGCATCATACCAAATGACGCGCCCCTGTAAAGCATTCCGTTGATAAAAATAAACTGGTTGCCTGCTTTTTGCGCGCAAAGACGCAAAGCTAACCAGCTAATTTATCTATCGATTAAAGAATAATCGTTCGGTTGCCGTAGACGAACACGCGCTGCGCCAGCACCTGATACAGCGCACGGCTCAGCACGTTCTTCTCAACATCACGGCCGGCGCGCATCATATCTTCTGCCGTATAGGTGTGATCGACATGAATCACGTCCTGCATAATGATCGGGCCTTCATCCAAATTATCGTTCACATAGTGCGCGGTGGCGCCGATGATTTTGACGCCGCGCTCGTAAGCCTGATGATACGGACGGGCGCCAATAAAGGCTGGCAGGAATGAGTGGTGAATATTGATAATCTGGTTCGGGAAGCGGGAAACGAACTCTGGCGTCAGCACGCGCATATATTTCGCCAGCACCACATAGTCTGGTGCCAACGCTTCGATAGCATCGCCCATCTGCTTATCGTGCTCTTCACGCGTCAGGCCTTCATGGCTGACCAGCTGGAAAGGAATATCAAAACGCTCAACCAGCGTGCGCAGCGTCTCGTGATTACCGATAACCGCGGCAATCTCCACATCCAGACCGCCATAGTTAGCTTTCATCAGCAGATCGCCAAGGCAGTGCGCTTCTTTGGTGACCAGAATGACCACGCGTCGACGGCCCGCAGGCGTCAGTTCGCGAATTGAACCTTCCGGCAGCGCGCTATCCAAATCGGCCAGCAGAATGGCGTCATTGAAAATACCTTCCAGCTCGGTACGCATAAAGAAGCGGCCGGTTCGGTGATCGACAAACTCGTTGTTCTGCACGATGTTCAGCTCGTGCTTGTAGCAAATGTTGGTGATACGCGCGATGAGTCCTTTCTGATCAGGGCAAATAGTGCGTAGTACTTTACGTTGTAATGAATGCATCGCGGGGGAAATCCTGTAGTGTTTGCTATTGCTGACGCCGGTTTATTGGCCGCAGCATTTTTTAAATTTTTTACCTGAGCCACAAGGGCAGGGGTCATTACGACCAACCAGCGGTCGCGTGCCGTCGATATAGTACCACTGTCCATTTTCTTTTAAGAATCTGGAACGTTCAATAATTACGCCGGAACGGCTATCGTCGTTAAATCGTGCAATAAAGCTGACGAATCCTTCATCGGGATTTCGCCCCTCATCGGCGGCAAAGACGGTCAGCCCCAGCCAGTGCGTTTTGGTAAAACCGCTCTCCAGATCCGCGCGGAACCGCTGCGCCTGGCAAGAGGAGTGCCAGGTTTTAATCAGATAATCGGCATCTTTCATAACAAACGCACTGTAGCGGGATCGCATCAGCTGTGACGGGCCTGGCGCTGGCAGCGCGCCGGACAGATAACGCTGGCAACATGAGCTATACTCCAGAGCGCTGCCACAGGGACATAATGGCGACAAAGCGGCCTCCATGGAAAAAGAATTACGGCGTATCGACGCCAAAGTGTTTTATGTTAACTGAGCTGTGGCGATGATGCCATGTTCGCGGTGGAAGGAAGTATATCGGTAATAATGAGAAAGCTTAAGATTGGTCTGGCCTTAGGGGCGGGAGCTGCCCGAGGGTGGTCGCATATCGGTGTGATTAAAGCGCTACAGCGAGCAGGTATTGAAATTGACGTTGTTGCAGGGTGCTCTATCGGATCGCTGGTTGGCGCGGCCTACGCGTGCAACCGTCTTCCGGTTCTGGAAAAATGGGTCTGCTCTTTTAGCAACTGGGACGTACTGCGGTTGATGGATCTCTCCTGGCGTCGCGGAGGCCTGCTGCGCGGGGAGCGCGTATTCAATCAATATCGACAAGTCTTGCCTACCTCCGAAATTGAACGCTGCGATCGCCGGTTTGCGGCGGTGGCGACCAACCTCAGCACCGGCCGCGAACTGTGGTTTACCGAAGGCGATTTGCATCTGGCGGTCCGCGCTTCCTGCAGCATGCCTGGCCTGATGTCGCCCGTTATGCACAATGGCTACTGGTTGGTCGACGGCGCAGTCGTGAACCCCGTCCCGGTCTCTTTGACCCGTGCGCTGGGGGCAGATATTGTCATCGCCGTTGACCTACAGCACGATGCGCATCTGATGCAGCAGGATTTATGGTCTATCGAGAAACCGCGTGTAGAAGATGAGAAAGAATTTTCCTGGCATTCGCGTCTGCGCGCGCGGCTGACGGGAATGACCTCCCGGCAAACGACTACCGCTACGCCGACGGCAATGGAGATTATGTCCACCTCTATTCAGGTACTGGAAAATCGCCTGAAGCGTAACCGTATGGCGGGTGACCCACCGGATATTCTGCTACAGCCCTTTTGCCCACAAATATCGACCCTTGATTTCCATCGCGCCGGCGAAGCGATTGCTGCCGGTCACCTGGCGGTGGAAAAAAAGATGGATGAACTATTACCTTTGGTGCGCGCTTCGGCGTGACGCCCTTGACTTAGACTTCAGTAAATTCTGACAGGCGATAGTGTGAATTGCATGCCAATATTTAATTATCGTCAGCCAGAGGAGAGATCATGACGCAGCCATTGGCGGGAAAACAAATTCTGATCGTTGAAGACGAGCCCGTTTTCCGCACTCTTTTGCACTCCTGGTTAACCTCGCTAGGCGCAACTACCGCGCAGGCAGAGGATGGCGTTGAGGCACTACAGAAAATGGCCGAGTCGAAGCCCGACCTGATGATTTGCGATATCTCGATGCCGCGCATGAATGGCCTCGAACTGGTGGAGTATCTGCGTAACCAGGGCGAGCAGCTGCCGATTCTGATGATTTCGGCGACGGAGAATATGGCAGATATTGCCAGGGCGCTGCGTCTTGGCGTTCAGGATGTTCTGCTTAAACCGGTAAAAGATTTTGACCGCCTGCGTGAGACGGTGTATGCCTGCCTGTATCCCCACATGTTCAGTTCGCGTGTGGAAGAGGAGGAGCGGCTGTTTGAGGACTGGGATGCGCTGGTCAGCGACCCGAACGCGGCGTCCAGGCTGCTGCAGGAGTTACAGCCTCCGGTGCAGCAGGAAATATCGCGCTGCCGCATTCACTATCGTCAGCTGGTAACCGCCGATAAGCCCGGTCTGGTTCTCGATATTGCGCCATTATCGGAAAAAGATTTGGCATTTTACTGTCTGGATGTAACACGAGCAGGCGATAATGGCGTTCTCGCGGCGCTTCTGCTGCGCGCGCTGTTTAACGGTTTGCTTCAGGAGCAGCTGGCCCATCAAGGCCAGCGCTTGCCGGAAATGACCGGGTTGTTAAAGCAGGTCAACCAGCTACTTCGTCAGGCGAATTTACCGGGGCAATTTCCTCTGCTGGTGGGTTATTACCACAGCGGGTTGAAAAATTTGATTTTGGTATCGGCGGGGTTAAACGGCACGTTGAATACCGGAGAACATCAAATACAGATTAGTAATGGTGTGCCGCTTGGCACATTAGGTAATGCTTATCTCAACCAAATTAGCCAGCGTTGCTCCTCATGGCAGTGCCAAATTTGGGGGGCTGGAGGCCGTTTACGCTTGATGTTGTCTGCGGAATGAACAGTTAAGTTTATTTTCACGCTGGTAGGATTACCGCGCTGCCTTTGGCGGTGATACTATCGATGGGTTTTATACGTATAAGTCCTAATTCGAGAAAATCCGCACCTTTCAGACCAGGCTTACCGGGATGGGCTGATATACTCGGTGCGTTATATTATGACTAGTTTAAAAAACACACAGTCCAGGAGATTTCAATGGCTGCCCTTAATTCTAAAGTAAGAAAAGCTGTTATCCCGGTTGCGGGATTAGGCACCAGGATGCTGCCCGCTACCAAGGCTATTCCGAAAGAAATGCTGCCACTGGTAGATAAGCCTTTAATTCAGTATGTTGTTAACGAATGTATTGCGGCCGGGATTACTGAAATTGTTCTGGTGACGCACTCTTCCAAAAATTCTATCGAAAACCATTTCGATACCAGTTTTGAACTGGAAGCGATGCTCGAAAAACGTGTAAAACGTCAGCTTCTTGAAGAAGTCCAATCTATTTGTCCGCCGCACGTCACCATTATGCAGGTCCGTCAGGGTCTCGCTAAAGGCCTCGGCCATGCCGTGCTGTGCGCGCACCCGGTAGTAGGCGATGAGCCGGTAGCTGTTATTCTGCCGGACGTTATTCTGGATGAATTTGAATCCGATCTTACCCGCGATAACCTGGCAGAAATGATCGCTCGTTTCGACGAAACCGGATCCAGCCAGATTATGGTTGAGCCTGTTGCTGACGTGACCGCATATGGCGTCGTTGATTGCAAGGGCCAGTCCCTGCAGCCGGGTGAAAGCGTGCCGATGGTTGGCGTGGTAGAAAAGCCGAAAGCAGACGTTGCGCCTTCCAACCTGGCCGTCGTGGGACGCTACGTGCTGAGCGCGGATATTTGGCCGCTGCTGGCTAAAACGCCTCCGGGCGCAGGCGATGAAATCCAGCTGACCGATGCCATCGATATGCTGATCGAGAAGGAAACGGTTGAAGCCTACCATATGAAAGGCAAGAGCCATGATTGTGGTAATAAACTGGGTTACATGCAGGCTTTCGTTGAATATGGCGTGCGCCATAAAACGCTGGGTGCAGATTTTAAAGACTGGCTGGAAAAAGCCATCGCTAAGTAATCGTTATCTTTAGATATGAGAGCCGGGGACACAGGTATTGTTCCCCGGCTTTTTTATCTCAGTGAGTAAAGATAAAAAAAATCCCGCCGCGGCGGGATTTTTCAAATATGACGACTTATTAAAGCAGGAAATCGTCCAGAGATTTGCCTTGCTCATCCATCGCTTTTTTGATCACTGCCGGGGTGCGGCCCTGACCAGTCCAGGTTTTGGTTTCGCCGTTTTCATCAACGTAGCTATATTTCGCCGGACGTGCCGCGCGTTTGGCTTTGGTGCCCGCTTTAACTGCAGCCATGGTGCTCAGCAGTTCATTCGGATCAATACCATCAGCGATCAGCATTTCACGGTATTGTTGCAGTTTACGAGTACGCTCTTCAATTTCTGCAGCCGCAGCGCTTTCTTCTTCGCGACGTTCGTTAACGACAACTTCTAATTTTTCCAGCATTTCTTCTAGCGTTTCAAGGGTGCATTCTCTCGCCTGCGCACGAAGAGTACGGATGTTGTTCAAAATTTTAAGTGCTTCGCTCATTGTAGTAATCTCAAACTTATATTGTGGGGTGGTTTGTTGAACTAATAATAGAGCGATATAATCAGATGTGCAATAGGGTAGAATGTAAGGAATTCAAAATTACTTGTTATTTGTCCCGGTAATTAATTAATTTAAGTTAAATTTTTCGCGCGAGTTCACATCTTTCTAGCTTATAGCCTAACCGGAGTCGTAAGCTAAAACCCTGAGATAGTATGCTTTTCCCGGCAGCCAGGGAGTAAAATTATACTTTGCAGGGATAAATATCCACCTTCAGTATTAGCGCATTAGTTACGATGATGTTTAATATAAAACGCTGAACAAAATCCCTTATAACCGCCTGCAAAATGCACCGATTCGCACGAAAGGACAACTGCCGCAGCTCGCTGCACCCCGCGGTTTGGGCAAATAGCTGATGGCCTGATTGTATTAAAAAGCTTAATCTTTCAGAAGTCGGCGCGCGCAACATAAACCTCCGGCGCTTCCCTGAAGGGGCTGGCAGCGGCAGAAAATATGCTACAATCCCGCCGCGATAAAACACATTGATTGGGGTTACGCAGCCGATGGCACAACTTTATTTTTACTATTCTGCAATGAATGCAGGTAAGTCGACTGCGCTACTGCAGTCCTCATACAATTATCAGGAACGAGGCATGCGTGCCTTAGTTTATACGGCTGAGATTGATGACCGCTTTGGTTCCGGTAAGGTCAGCTCAAGAATTGGCCTCTCATCGCCGGCCCGACTGTTTAACCCGCAGACTTCATTATTTGCCGAGATTAGCGCTGAGCATGCAAAGCAGCCGGTTCATTGTGTATTAGTTGATGAAAGCCAGTTCCTGACCCGTGAGCAGGTGCATGAGCTATCCGAGGTTGTTGATGGGCTGGATATCCCGGTGTTGTGCTACGGCCTGCGTACTGATTTTCGCGGGGAGCTGTTTATCGGCAGTCAGTATTTATTAGCCTGGTCAGATAAGCTGGTTGAATTAAAAACAATCTGTTTTTGTGGCCGTAAGGCGAGTATGGTGCTGCGCCTCGATCGGGAAGGGCGGCCGTACAATGAGGGCGAGCAGGTGGTTATTGGCGGCAATGAACGCTATGTATCGGTCTGCCGTAAACATTATAAAGAAGCCTTAAAAGAGGGCTCTTTAACGCTTGTGCAAAGCAAACATCGCCCCTGCTAATCTCCCCTCGTCGATCTCGCTCAGGCGCACATCAGGCGCCTGATGACCTCCTGCTGTAATTCCCGCTGTCTATGATGGCCCGACGCTTTAGCGTCGCTCTGCGTCGGTTTTGCGACTGTAGCCAAAATCGTGACGATAAAAAAGGCCTCATCCAAAGATGAGGCCTCATATTTATTACCAGCGTAAATTAAGCGGATTTTTTCGCTTTTTTATCGGCTTTCGGTGCTGCGACAGTCTCTTTCTTCGCGGCAGCTTCGCCTTCGCTGAATTCGTTACCGTAGAAGGTATCCAGCAGAATCTGTTTCAGCTCGGCGATCAGCGGGTAGCGCGGGTTAGCGCCGGTGCACTGGTCATCGAATGCATCTTCAGACAGCTTGTCAACGTGGGCCAGGAAGTCAGCTTCCTGCACGCCAGCTTCGCGGATAGACTTAGGAATACCCAGTTCAGCCTTGATGCTTTCCAGCCATGCCAGCAGTTTCTCGATTTTCGCTGCGGTGCGGTCACCAGGTGCGCTCAGGCCCAGGTGGTCAGCAATTTCTGCGTAGCGGCGACGAGCCTGCGGACGGTCGTACTGGCTGAATGCGGTCTGTTTGGTTGGGTTATCGTTCGCGTTGTAGCGGATAACGTTACAAATCAGCAGGGCGTTCGCCAGGCCGTGCGGGATATGGAACTGGGAGCCCAGTTTGTGTGCCATCGAGTGACATACGCCGAGGAAGGCGTTAGCAAACGCGATACCGGCAATAGTCGCTGCACTGTGCACGCGTTCACGCGCTACCGGGTTCTTAGAACCTTCATGGTAGGACGCCGGCAGATACTCTTTCAGCAGCTTCAGCGCCTGCAGAGCCTGGCCGTCGGAGAACTCAGACGCCAGTACGGAAACGTAGGCTTCCAGGGCGTGAGTTACGGCATCCAGACCACCGAAAGCACACAGGGACTTCGGCATATCCATGACGAGGTTCGCATCGACAATCGCCACATCCGGAGTCAGCGCGTAGTCTGCCAGCGGATATTTCTGACCGGTCGCATCGTCGGTAACTACCGCAAACGGGGTCACTTCAGAACCGGTACCGGAAGTGGTAGTGACGGCGATCATTTTCGCTTTCACGCCCATTTTCGGGAACTTGTAGATACGTTTACGGATATCCATAAAGCGCAGCGCCAGGTCTTCGAAGTGGGTTTCCGGATGTTCGTACATCACCCACATGATTTTCGCGGCGTCCATCGGGGAACCACCGCCGAGGGCGATGATGACGTCCGGCTTGAAGGAGTTGGCCAGTTCTGCACCTTTACGTACAACGGTCAGCGTCGGGTCAGCTTCAACTTCAAAGAACACTTCGGTTTCAACGCCGGATGCCTTCAGTACGGAGGTGATCTGGTCGGCATAGCCGTTGTTGAACAGGAAGCGGTCGGTCACGATCAGCGCGCGTTTGTGACCATCAGTAATCACTTCATCCAGCGCGATTGGCAGAGAGCCACGACGGAAGTAGATAGATTTCGGAAGTTTGTGCCACAACATGTTTTCAGCTCGCTTAGCAACGGTTTTCTTGTTGATCAGGTGTTTCGGACCAACGTTTTCAGAGATGGAGTTACCACCCCAGGAACCACAACCCAGAGTCAGGGAAGGCGCGAGTTTAAAGTTATACAGGTCACCGATACCACCCTGAGAAGCCGGGGTGTTAATCAGAATACGTGCGGTTTTCATCATCTGGCCGAAGAAGGCCACGCGAGCAGGCTGGTTATCCTGGTCGGTGTACAGGCAGGAGGTATGACCGATACCGCCCATCGCCACCAGTTTTTCAGCTTTCTCAACGGCGTCTTCGAAGTTTTTGGCGCGATACATTGCCAGAGTCGGAGACAGTTTTTCGTGAGCAAACGGCTCGCTTTCATCAACGTCGGTCACTTCACCAATCAGAATTTTGGTGGTGTTCGGGACGGTGAAGCCTGCCAGTTCGGCGATTTTATACGCCGGCTGACCAACGATAGCGGCGTTCAGCGCGCCGTTTTTCAGGATGATGTCCTGAACCGCTTTCAGCTCTTTACCCTGCAGCAGGTAGCCGCCGTGGCTGGAGAAACGTTCGCGAACGGCGTCGTAGACGGAGTCAACAACGACTACTGACTGTTCAGACGCACAGATAACGCCGTTATCGAAGGTTTTGGACATCAGCACCGATGCAACGGCACGTTTAATGTCAGCGGTTTCGTCGATAACAACCGGCGTGTTGCCTGCACCAACGCCGATAGCTGGTTTACCGGAGCTATAGGCTGCTTTAACCATACCTGGACCGCCGGTCGCAAGGATCAGGTTAATGTCAGGGTGGTGCATCAGCGCGTTGGACAGCTCAACGGAAGGCTGGTCGATCCAACCGATCAGGTCTTTCGGCGCGCCGGCAGCAATAGCAGCCTGCAGAACGATGTCGGCCGCTTTGTTGGTGGCATCTTTAGCACGCGGATGTGGGGAGAAGATAATCGCGTTACGGGTTTTCAGGCTGATCAGTGATTTAAAGATTGCTGTAGAAGTTGGGTTCGTCGTTGGGACGATACCGCAAATAATACCGATAGGTTCTGCGATGGTGATAGTACCAAAGGTGTCGTCTTCGGAGAGAATACCGCAGGTCTTTTCATCTTTATAAGCGTTATAGATGTATTCAGAAGCGAAGTGGTTTTTGATCACTTTGTCTTCGATAATGCCCATGCCGGATTCGGCAACGGCCATTTTTGCGAGAGGGATTCGAGCGTCTGCGGCGGCCAGAGCGGCTGCACGGAAGATCTTATCAACTTGTTCTTGAGTGAAACTGGCATATTCACGCTGGGCTTTTTTTACGCGCTCTACAAGTGCGTTAAGTTCAGCGACATTAGTAACAGCCATAATGCTCTCCTGATAATGTTAAACTTTTTTAGTAAATCAGTAGCTCGATTCGACAGTATAGACAGGCGGTTAATAGCTTGCATCTAAATGTTAACGTATCGAATTTTGCTTTGCTGACTTCACTGATTTACTAACGAAGCTTTATTTCTCTATCCTCAGGTACTGCCGGCTTCCACTCTTTGGTGTAAACAAGATTACTCACTTCTGAGTACGATTTATGTGATTTAGATCAATTTTATGTCAAGCTGACACCTTTCAGCAGGCTATTTTTTGACCACTTAGATCAAGTGTAATGAAAAGGTATGCAAAATAAATGAATAAAACAGGTAAAAGAAACAAATATACAACATACGCAGTTTATCATTACGGTATGCATTTTTGAGATGAATTATGCTGTTAAAAAGCGTATCTTCTGCGCGAATATTTTATGACACCTACTGTCAATAGCCATATTTAATGATGCCGCGGAGCGCACTGTGACTCTATCGTTGTTTGATTTTTCAGCTTATTTCAAGTTTTTCATAGGGTTATTTGCGCTGGTTAACCCGGTTGGCATCATTCCGGTCTTCATTAGTATGACCAGCTACCAGAGCGCAGCGATCCGTAATAAGACCAATCTGACGGCGAACCTTTCCGTTGCCATCATCCTGCTGACCTCGCTGTTCCTTGGGGACGGTATTTTGCAAATCTTCGGTATTTCCATCGATTCATTCCGTATTGCCGGCGGGATCCTCGTCGTTACCATCGCGATGTCGATGATTAGCGGCAAGCTCGGGGAAGACAAACAGAATAAGCAGGAAAAGTCAGAGACGGCTATCCGCGAAAGCATTGGCGTGGTGCCGCTGGCATTACCGCTGATGGCCGGGCCAGGGGCGATTAGCTCAACCATTGTCTGGGGAACGCGTTACCACACGGTAGCCCACCTCTTCGGCTTCTCGGTGGCGATTGCGCTGTTTGCCCTGTGCTGTTGGGGGATTTTCCGCATGGCGCCGTGGTTGGTTCGCCTGCTTGGGCAAACCGGGATTAACGTGATCACGCGTATTATGGGTCTGCTGCTGATGGCGCTCGGAATTGAGTTTATCGTTACCGGCCTGAAGACGCTTTTCCCGGGTCTTCTGGTCTGAACGACCGCGCTGCGCGGGGCTTGAGGCTCCGCGCTTGCTTTATTATTAGCAAAACATATCAATAAAGCTGATAAAGGCGAGAAAGATAACTTTCTATGATGTCTGTTTATTCTTTTTAATATCAACGAATTACTTAATAATTCCGCGTTTCTGTTTCCCTTTTCCTCACCGCAACCACTGTTATTTTCTTCACATCATTCTCTGGTGCTTGCCGTCAGATAATTGAAATGATATTAGTAATTTCATAACAGCGGCAGATGAATGTGCTAAATAATAACCGATTGTTAAATTTTCGTACAAAAAAGCGCCTTTGCAGCGTTCCGCAGCATGTGTAGCGACCTTTTTTTTGTATCTGAATGATAAATAAACACTTTAATGCTCTTTTCGTGGAAAAGAATGGCAGGAGCCTGCCGCGGCAAGAGCAATAAAAGAGAATCCGGTAACATATTTGCAAATTGCATTGGCGGATGAGAAAGCCTTTTGGTACTTTCCGGCGTGATCGCTAACTGAATAACACCCGTAAATGAGAATTATTATTAAATAACTCATTGCGCATAAAGCGCCCCTGGACAGGGGGGGAAAGAATCGACGTCAAGGCTGCCGTTTGAGCGGTCGTAATAAATAAGTCGGTGATAGCAAGCAGTAAAGTCTGACAGCAGCAAAAACTCCTGCACTGTACAGAATCCCGAATAAGGGAAAAAAAGAGGCTGGTTAAATAGCCAGTAATTATAATGAGTGGAGTAACAACACAATGACCATCATCACCAAAAAAAATCTGGTAGCAGCGGGAATTTTCTCCGCGCTATTTACCGCGAACGTTGCTATGGCAGCAGATGTGCCTGCAGGGGTGCAGCTGGCGGATTCACAATCGCTGGTACGTAATAACGGAGCAGAGGTTCAGTCTCTGGATCCGCATAAAATTGAAGGTGTGCCGGAATCCAACATTAACCGCGATCTGTTCGAAGGTTTAGTGATTGGCGATATTCAGGGCCACCCGATTCCTGGAGTTGCCGAATCCTGGGATAATAAAGATTTTAAAGTCTGGACCTTCCATCTGCGTAAAGATGCAAAATGGTCCGACGGCACGCCGGTAACCGCACAAGATTTCGTTTATAGCTGGCAGCGTCTGTCCGATCCGAAAACCGCCTCACCGTACGCGAGCTATCTGCAGTATGGCCACGTTGCGAACGTTGATGAAATTATCGCCGGCAAAAAGCCAATTACCGATCTGGGCGTTAAGGCGCTCGACGATAAAACCTTCCAGGTTACCCTGAGCGAGCCGGTTCCTTATTTCTATAAACTGCTGGTTCACCCGTCCGTTTCACCGGTGCCAAAAGCGGCGATCGAAAAATATGGTGAGAAATGGACTCAGCCGGCAAATATTGTCACCAACGGCGCCTATAAACTGAAGGACTGGGTCGTTAACGAACGTATTGTGCTTGAGCGTAATACTCAGTACTGGGATAACGCTAAAACCGTTATTAACCAGGTGACCTATCTGCCTATTTCTTCAGAAGTCACCGACGTTAACCGCTACCGCAGCGGCGAAATCGACATGACCTATAACAACATGCCGATTGAACTGTTCCAAAAGCTGAAAAAAGAGATCCCGAAAGAAGTTCACGTTGATCCGTATCTCTGCACCTATTACTACGAAATTAACAACCAGAAAGCGCCGTTTACTGACGTTCGCGTGCGTACCGCGCTGAAAATGGCGCTGGATCGCGACATTATCGTTAATAAAGTGAAGAATCAGGGCGATCTGCCGGCATATAGCTATACCCCGCCATATACCGACGGCATGAAGGTTGTTAAACCAGAATGGTTTACCTGGACTCAGGATAAGCGTAACGAAGAAGCGAAAAAACTGCTGGCTGAAGCCGGGTATACCGCTGATAAACCGCTGACCTTTAATCTGCTGTACAACACGTCCGATCTGCATAAAAAGCTGGCCATCGCCGTGGCATCCATCTGGAAGAAAAACCTTGGCGCCAACGTGAAGCTGGAAAATCAGGAATGGAAAACCTTCCTTGATAACCGCCATCAGGGCACCTTCGACGTGGCGCGTGCGGGCTGGTGTGCTGACTACAACGAACCAACCTCATTCCTGAATACCATGCTGAGCGACAGCTCAAACAACACCTCGCACTATAAGAGCCCGGCGTTCGATAAAATTATCTCTGCAACGCTGCAAACCAATGATGACGCCAAACGTGCGGAGCTGTATGCACAGTCAGAGCAGCAGCTGGATAAAGACTCTGTAATTGTACCGGTCTTCTATTACGTCAACGCCCGCCTGGTTAAACCGTGGGTAGGCGGCTATACCGGTAAAGACCCGTTAGATAATATCTACGTTAAAAACCTGTATATTATCAAACATTAATGGCAAGACGTGGGGCAGGCATCGCTTGCCCCACCGTGTCTGAATTCATCGCATACGATAGGCACACGCCAGAAGGTACGGGCAATGTTAAAATTTATTTTTCGTCGCTGTCTGGAAGCGATTCCGACGCTGTTTATTCTTATAACTATCTCTTTCTTCATGATGCGCCTTGCGCCGGGAAGTCCATTTACCGGTGAACGTACGCTGCCGCCAGAAGTGCTGGCGAATATTGAAGCAAAATACCATTTAAATGACCCCATCATGACCCAGTACTTCAATTATCTGAAGCAGCTGGCACACGGTGATTTCGGTCCTTCTTTTAAATATAAAGACTATTCGGTGAACGACCTGGTGGCCTCAAGCTTCCCGGTTTCCGCCAAATTAGGCTTTGCCGCCTTCCTGCTGGCGGTGGTTCTCGGCGTGAGCGCCGGCGTAGTTGCGGCCCTCAAGCAAAATACCAGGTGGGATTATGCGGTCATGGGGGTGGCAATGACCGGCGTCGTCATACCCAGCTTCGTGGTCGCGCCGCTGCTGGTGATGATTTTTGCCATCACCCTGCACTGGCTACCCGGCGGCGGCTGGAACGGTGGGGCGCTGAAGTTTATGATCCTGCCGATGGTGGCTTTGTCACTCGCCTATATCGCCAGCATCGCGCGTATCACCCGCGGTTCGATGATTGAAGTTCTGCACTCTAACTTTATCCGCACCGCGCGGGCGAAGGGGCTGCCGATGCATCGTATCATCCTGCGTCATGCGCTGAAGCCTGCGCTGCTGCCCGTCCTCTCCTATATGGGGCCGGCGTTCGTTGGGATTATCACCGGTTCAATGGTTATCGAGACTATCTACGGTCTCCCGGGGATCGGCCAGCTGTTCGTCAACGGCGCGCTTAACCGCGACTATTCCCTGGTTCTCAGCCTGACGATTCTGGTCGGTGCGCTGACTATTCTGTTTAACGCGATTGTTGATGTGCTGTATGCCGTTATCGATCCGAAGATTCGCTATTGAGGCTGGGGTTCGCCATGATGTTAAGTAAGAAAAACAACGAGGCGCTGGAGAACTTCAGTGAAAAGCTGGAAGTCGAAGGGCGTAGCCTATGGCAGGATGCCCGCCGCCGCTTTATGCATAACCGCGCGGCCGTGGCCAGCCTGGCGGTGCTGATCGTCATCGCGCTGTTCGTGACCATTGCGCCGGTGGTGTCGCAGTTTTCCTATTTCGACACCGACTGGGGCATGATGTCCAGCGCGCCTGATGCGGCGTCCGGCCACTACTTTGGTACCGACTCATCCGGTCGTGACCTGCTGGTTCGCGTCGCTATCGGCGGGCGTATCTCGCTGATGGTTGGCGTCGCCGCCGCGCTGGTGGCGGTGATCCTCGGTACGCTCTACGGCTCGCTTTCCGGCTATCTCGGCGGCAAGATCGACTCGGTCATGATGCGTCTGCTGGAGATCCTCAACTCCTTCCCGTTCATGTTCTTCGTTATCCTGCTGGTGACCTTCTTTGGCCAGAACATACTGCTGATATTCGTCGCCATCGGGATGGTTTCCTGGCTGGATATGGCGCGTATTGTGCGCGGCCAGACGCTGAGCCTGAAGCGCAAAGAGTTTATCGAAGCAGCCCAGGTCGGGGGCGTCTCGACGTTCAGTATCGTGGTTCGTCACATTGTGCCTAACGTACTGGGCGTGGTGGTGGTGTATGCCTCGCTGCTGGTACCGAGCATGATCCTGTTCGAATCCTTCCTCAGCTTCCTGGGACTGGGCACTCAGGAGCCGCTCAGCAGCTGGGGAGCGCTGCTGAGCGATGGCGCGAACTCAATGGAAGTGTCGCCGTGGCTGCTGCTGTTTCCTGCGGGGTTCCTGGTGGTAACGCTGTTCTGTTTTAACTTTATCGGCGATGGCCTGCGTGATGCCCTCGACCCGAAAGACCGCTAAGGAGCGCCGTCATGAGCATAATTGAAACGGCAAAAGCGCCGCAGGCGCAGCAGCAATCCGGGCTGCTACTGGATGTTAAAGATCTCCGCGTGACCTTTAAGACGCCGGATGGCGATGTCACCGCGGTTAACGACCTTAACTTTAACCTGCGGGCCGGGGAGACGTTAGGCATCGTAGGAGAGTCGGGGTCCGGCAAGTCGCAGACCGCCTTTGCGCTGATGGGACTGCTGGCGGCCAACGGCTATATCGGCGGCTCGGCGACGTTTAACGGCCGGCAGATCCTTAACCTGCCGGAGCGCGAGCTGAATAAGCTGCGCGCCGAGCAGATTTCGATGATTTTTCAGGACCCGATGACCTCCCTGAACCCGTATATGCGGGTCGGCGAGCAGCTGATGGAGGTTCTGATGCTGCACAAAGGGCTGGGGAAAGCCGAAGCGTTTGAAGAATCGGTGAAGATGCTGGATGCGGTTAAGATGCCCGAAGCGCGCAAGCGGATGAAAATGTATCCGCATGAGTTTTCTGGCGGTATGCGCCAGCGCGTGATGATCGCCATGGCGCTGCTGTGCCGGCCAAAGCTGCTGATCGCCGATGAACCGACGACGGCGCTGGACGTGACGGTTCAGGCGCAGATTATGACCCTGCTGAATGAACTTAAACGCGAATTCAATACGGCGATCATTATGATTACTCACGATCTGGGCGTGGTCGCCGGGATCTGTGACAAAGTTCTGGTGATGTATGCCGGTCGCACCATGGAGTACGGCCACGCGCGCGATGTCTTTTATCATCCGTCGCATCCGTACTCTATCGGCCTGCTGAATGCGGTTCCGCGCCTGGATGCTGAAGGCGATGCGCTGTTAACCATCCCAGGCAATCCGCCGAACCTGCTGCGCCTGCCTAAGGGTTGTCCGTTCCAGCCGCGCTGTCCGCATTCGATGGAGATTTGTACTAGCGCTCCACCTCTGGAGGAGTTTGCCCCTGGCCGCCTGCGTGCCTGCTTTCAACCGGTGGGAGATCTGCTATGAACGCCGTGACTGAACAAAGAAAAGTCCTGCTCGAAATCGCCGATCTCAAAGTCCACTTTGATATTAAAGATGGTAAGCAGTGGTTTTGGCAGCCGGCTAAAACGCTGAAAGCGGTTGATGGCGTAACCCTGCGTCTGTATGAAGGCGAAACGCTGGGCGTGGTGGGCGAATCCGGCTGCGGTAAATCCACCTTTGCCCGCGCGATTATTGGTCTGGTGAAAGCGACCGAGGGTCGGGTTGCGTGGCTTGGCAAAGATTTGCTGGGCATGAAGCCGGACGAGTGGCGCGACGTGCGCAGCGATATTCAGATGATTTTCCAGGACCCGCTGGCGTCGCTGAACCCGCGTATGACCATCGGGGAGATTATTGCCGAGCCGCTGCGCACCTATCATCCGAAAATGTCGCGCCAGGAAGCTCGCGATCGGGTGAAAGCGATGATGATGAAAGTCGGCCTGCTGCCGAATCTGATCAACCGCTATCCGCACGAGTTTTCCGGCGGCCAGTGCCAGCGTATCGGTATTGCCCGTGCGCTGATCCTTGAGCCTAAGCTGATTATCTGCGATGAGCCGGTGTCGGCGCTGGACGTGTCGATTCAGGCCCAGGTGGTAAACCTGCTGCAGCAGCTGCAGCGCGAAATGGGGCTGTCGCTGATCTTCATCGCTCACGACCTGGCGGTGGTTAAGCATATATCCGATCGTGTGCTGGTCATGTACCTGGGCCACGCGGTGGAGCTGGGCACCTACGATGAGGTGTACCACAACCCGCTGCACCCTTATACCAAAGCGCTGATGTCTGCGGTGCCGGTTCCCGACCCGGATCTGGAAAAGAATAAAACCATCCAGCTGCTGGAGGGGGAGCTACCCTCGCCGATAAACCCGCCGTCGGGATGCGTTTTCCGTACGCGCTGTCCCATTGCCGGGCCGGAATGCGCTAAAACGCGGCCGGTGCTGGAGGGGAGTTTCCGACATGCGGTTTCCTGCCTGAAGGTAGACCCGTTATAATCTCCGGGGCTGACGTTGGTCAGCCCTTTTTTTTGCGAGGTTAACGTGGCTGTCAATATTCACGCCGCCCGTCAGCGGCTATTTCATTTGCTCTTCGATCAGCATCGGCGATCCGGGCGGCGCTTTGAGGGGCTGTGCGGGGTTTTTGCGCTCCTCAGCGTGGTGGTTATTTTTATCGAGTCGGGCGTGGGAACCCAGTACCACCTGTCCGTTGACGAATGGCATATTTTCGTCTGGCTGGAGCTTTTTGTTACCGCCGTTTTTACCCTCGAATATATCCTGCGCATTGTCAGCTGGCCCAATCCGCTCAGGTATATTTTCAGCTTCTGGGGGCTGATTGATTTAGCGACGATTTTACCGCTGTACGTGATGTGGCTGTGGCCGGAAATAAGCCTTAACTACGTCTTTGCCTGGCGCGCGATGCGCGCAATTCGCGCCTTGCGTATTCTCAAGCTGCTGCGGTTTATGCCGTCGCTGAATATTTTCTGGGCTGCTATCGTCAGCGCCCGCCATCAGCTGATACTGTTTTATTCATTTATTGCCATTGTGATGGTTATCTTTGGTTCGCTGATGTATCTGATTGAGGGGCCGCAGTATGGTTTCACCACGCTCAATGCTTCGGTGTACTGGGCTATCGTGACGATAACAACGGTTGGCTATGGCGATATTACGCCGCATACGCCGCTGGGAAGAATTCTGGCATCGGTGCTGATATTAATTGGGTATTCAATTATTGCGATCCCAACCGGCCTGATTACCACCCATATGACCACGGCCTTTCAGAATCGCCGCACTCAGCGGATCTGCCCGAGTTGCCAGCAGGGGGCTCATGATAAAAACGCGCGTTATTGCCACTCCTGCGGGAGCGAGCTGGCGGAACCGGCGGCTGAATAAATAAAAATGCCTGCCGGTCGTTAAACGGGCAGGCATTTTTCAGGCCGGCAGACGCCGGAATGAAATCTTATTCACGCCACAAAATATGGCACAGCTTGTGATCTTTCTCGCGGCACAGCAGGACGCGGGCGAAGATATCGTTGATTTCGCCGCCGTCGGTGTCAGCCAGGCCAATCACCACCTCGGCGAAGAAGTCCGGGTTGAGATCGTAATCGACGTGCTCTTGCCAGTCTTCTGCCGGATCAAAGAGTTCGGCACCGCCGCGCTCTTCAAACTGCAGGTTAAACAGAATGACATCCGCCGGGTCGAGGTTGTCGACCGCCAGCTCGAGAAAGATATCGTAAGCCTGCTCAAGCGTTTCATCTTCGGTCAGGCGATTGTTTAAATCCATATCCATGATTGCTACCCGTTTAACATCTGATTGGCACGTTTTACAGCAACGGACTGAAGAAGTAAAACAGTCGCTCCGCTATCCGCTGCCAGAGCGGACGTTTTAACCATAAGCGGGCGTCGAGCAGGCGCGAGCGGGAAATATAATCATCCTGTACCGCCGCCAGATCGCCGCCAAAACCGGCATCATCAATAACCAGCGTAATTTCGAAATTGAGCCACAGGCTGCGCATATCGAGATTGACGGTACCCACCAGGCTCAGCTCGCCGTCGACCAGCACGCTTTTGGTGTGCAGCAGCCCGCCTTCAAACTGATAAATTTTCACCCCGGCTGCCAGCAGCTCGGTGAAGAAGGCCCGGCTGGCCCAGCCGACGAGCAGCGAGTCATTCTTGCGCGGCAAAATGATGCTGACGTCAACACCACGCTGGGCGGCGGTGCAGATTGCGTGCAGCAAATCGTCGCTTGGCACGAAGTAGGGGGTGGTCATGATCAGATGTTCTTTGGCGGAATAGGCGGCGGTCAGCAGCGCCTGGTGAATCAAGTCTTCCGGGAAGCCTGGGCCAGAGGCGATGGTATGGATGGTGTGTCCGCTGGCCTCCTCAAACGGCATAATATTGAGATCCGGCGGCGGCGGCAGGATCCGTTTACCGGTTTCGATTTCCCAGTCACAGGAGTAAACGATGCCCATCGCCGTAGCGACCGGGCCTTCCATACGTGCCATCAGATCGATCCACTGGCCGACGCCGGAATCCTGCTTAAAGAAGCGCGGGTCTACCATATTCATACTGCCGGTGTAGGCAATATAGTTATCAATCATCACCATTTTACGGTGCTGGCGCAGATCCATCCGGCGTAAAAACACGCGCATCAAATTAACCTTCAGCGCTTCGACCACCTCGATGCCGGCATTGCGCATCATCGCTGCCCACGGGCTGCGGAAGAAGGCGACGCTGCCGGCGGAGTCCAGCATTAAGCGGCAGTGCACGCCGCGCCGGGCGGCGGCCATTAGCGATTCTGCGACCTTATCGGCCATCCCTCCGGGCTGCCAGATATAAAACACCATCTCGATATTGTGGCGAGCCAGCTGAATATCGCGAATCAGCGCCTGCATCACGTCGTCTGACTCGGTCAGCAGCTGCAGCTGATTGCCCTTGACGCCGGCGATCCCCTGGCGACGTTCGCAGAGCTGAAACAGCGATTCGGCGACCGGACTATTCTCGTTGGCAAAAATATGCTTGCAGGCCTTGAGATCGTTGAGCCACTTTGCGGTGGAGGGCCACATTGCCCGCGCCCGTTCGGCCCGGCGTTTGCCGAGATGGAGTTCACCAAACGAGAGGTAGGCGATAATTCCAACCAGAGGAAGAATATAAATAACCAGCAACCACGCCATTGCTGAAGGGACGGCGCGCCGTTTCATCAATATGCGTAATGTTACACCGGCGATCAGTAACCAGTAACCGAGGATGACTAGCCAGTTCACCACCGTGTAAAAGGTTGTCATAGATGAAAAATCCTTTTGAATAACTCTATTTTATGAGTTTACGCATCAACATCCATCTGGCAAATAAAAACGCAGCGAAAGCGTTGGTCAGCCGGATTCATAGGCCTATAATGCAGGCTGTTTTTCACTTGTAGAGTAGTAGCAATGAAGCGTAGTAGAACGGAAGTAGGGCGCTGGCGCATGCTAAGACAGGTGAGTCGCCGTAAATCGCGCTGGCTGGAAGCCCAATCGCGTCGCAATATGCGCATCCTCGCCATCCGCAAGGAGCTGGTGAAACGACAGCGTCATTCCCTGTTGTTCGTCTTCACTGAGTACTGAAATAAAAGGCACCGCATGCGGTGCCTCTGTGTTTTTGTCGGCGGCTGGCCCTAAAATACCTTTTTGTAGGGCTTCACCGCGACGTTCTGGTAAACCCCGGCGGCAATATAAGGGTCGTCGTTCGCCCATGACTGCGCCGCTTCCAGTGATTCAAACTCGGCGATAACCGTTGAACCGGTGAAGCCCGCAGCGCCAGGTTCGTTGCTGTCGACGGCAGGCATTGGCCCGGCGGTCAGCAGGCGACCTTCATCATGCAACAGTTGTAAACGCGCCAGGTGGGCGGGACGGACCGACGACCGCTTTTCCAGAGAATCGGCGATGTCTTCAGCGTAAATTACGTAAAGCACGGCAAGGCTCCTTATCAATAAATAGGCGAATCACGTTAAGTGAATCCGGCGTTGACTGCAATGCAAAGATGCTCAACGGGTTAAAATGCCCGATGCCGGGCTTTTTTTTAACGGAAAGGGGGCAAATTTTGATACAAGGTAACAAGGCTTATTGAATATGATTGCTATTTGCATTTAAAATCGGGGCATCATTTTTCAACTGAAACGACTATGAGCGCAATGACCATTGATTTACCTCGCCGCTTTCCGTGGCCGACGCTGCTGTCCGTGACTATCCACGGTGCCGTTGTGGCGGGGTTGCTTTATACCTCGGTACATCAGGTTATTGAACGGCCATCTCCTTCTCAACCGATTGAGATAACCATGGTGGCTCCTGCGGATCTCGAGCCTCCTCAGGCGGCACAGCCGGTGGTTGAACCGGTTGTTGAGCCGGAGCCAGAACCAGAAATCGTGCCTGAGCCGCCGAAAGAAGCGCCGGTTGTTATTCACAAGCCTGAGCCGAAACCCAAGCCAAAGCCGAAGCCAAAACCCAAGCCGGAGAAAAAGGTCGAGCAGCCGAAGCGTGAAGTTAAGCCTGCGGAAACGCGTCCGGCATCGCCGTTTGAAAATACCAACACTGCGCCAGCGCGTACGCCGCCATCCACTTCCACGGCCGCCGCGAAGCCAACGGTTACCGAGTCAAGCGGCCCGCGGGCGCTCAGCCGCAACCAGCCGGGCTATCCGACTCGCGCCCAGGCGCTGCGTATTGAAGGCGTGGTGCGCGTGAAGTTTGACGTCACCCCGGACGGCCGTCTGGACAACGTCGTGATCCTTTCCGCGCAGCCGGCCAATATGTTTGAGCGTGAAGTGAAAAACGCCATGCGTAAGTGGCGCTACGAGCCCGGCAAACCGGGTACCGGCGTGACGATGACCATTAAGTTCCGTCTTAAAGGCGTTGAGATCAACTAACCGCCGTCAATGAGGCCCCTTACGGGGCCTGCTCTGCGAAGACATCGTCGAGCGCTTTTTGCGCCGTCACAAGGTGCTGGCCACCGAACAAGATCGCCCGGTTGAATAGCGTATAGAGTTGATAAATGGGCTGACGATCGAGGAACCCGGACGGCAAAGGCGAGACCGACTGATAGCCGTCGTATATTTGCGGCGGCTGCTCAGGATGCAGCGGCAGCATGGCGAGGTCGCATTCCCTGTCTCCCCAGTAGCAGGCCGGGTCGAAAATATAGGGTCCGTTCGGCCCCAGCGCGCAGTTGCCGGACCAGAGGTCGCCGTGCAGTAAGGAGGCCTGAGGCTGATGGCCGCTGAGGCGCTGCTGCACGTAGTCAACAATGGTATCGATATCGCCGAAGTGTAGCCCTTTTTCTGCCGCCAGCTCAAGCTGCCAGCCGATGCGCTGTTCGGCAAAGAATGTCGCCCAGCGGCGTTGCCAGGCATTAGGCTGGGGAGTCGTGGAAAGGTCATTATCAAAATCGAGCCCAAACTGCGGCTGATCGCTCCACTGATGCAGATGCGCGATTTGCTGACCGAGCAGAAAAGCGTTGTGCGCGTCGAGCGGGCGAGGGGGCAAATACTCCATCACCATGAAGCTGTAATCGCGATCGCTGCCGACGGCAAACACCTGCGGTACCTGAACGGTTTTACTCCGCGACAGAAGCTCGAGCTGATCCGCCTCGGCGGTAAAGATAGGCAATAGCTCACGTTCGTCACATTTTACGAAGTAGTCCTTTCCACCGAAGCGCAGGTGCCATGCTGCGTGGATTTCTCCGCCGGGCAGTTCGTTTCGCAGTTCGATTTCAGCTGCTTCAGTATGCCACTCGCTTAACAAATTGCTGATAGCCTGCCACATGCCGTCTCTCCCCATGTTTTCCACCATTTCATAAGGTTAGCGCATAACCTCGGCGTAAAATTCGAACTGACGCACAACTGACGCTTTCCGCAGCGCCAATCGCACTTATTGAGCTTCCAGCCACTGAGAAAATGTGGTTATCGTGACTTCGGCAGGCCGCCCCAGCGCCGTTTCCGCTAATCCTGCGCTCAGGGCCTGCACCTCCTGCGCACTTTGCGGGGAAATCAGACCAAAGGTGTTGGTTCCCAGCTCGTGAGGTTTTCCCTCGTCGTCATTGAGTACCAGGGTGAAACCCGCGCGGGTAAGGTGATTGCTTAGCTCGTTTATCTCGGTAAGCGTCTCTTCGTGAAAACGGATCGTCACGACAAAGGTTTGAATTTCGGCGCTCATTTTTCACCCCGTTGTTATCCATGGAATTTTCAGCATAGACCATGCTGGACATTTGGCGACTCCCTCTGCCTGGGCAGAGGGAAAGGATTAACGATCGTATAAGTAGGAGTAGATTTTATGCGTGTTCTCCTGCGAGCAGAGCCGGGTGCCCTGATTGACGGTAGCGGCGCTGCCTGCGGCGACGCCAAAGCGCACCATATCTTCAAGACCGGCATTTTCGGCAAGGCGCAGGGTCATCGCGCCTACCATGCTGTCGCCTGCGCCGACGGTGCTTTGGCTCTTCATCGGCGGCGGGACAACCTGCACGCTGCCGCTGCTATCGACGCCAAGCGCGCCCTGCGGGCCAAGGGAGACGACAACCCTTCGGGCCTTGCCCGAGCGAATCAGCTCCTGCGCCGCTTGTCGAACATCGTTCGGCTGGCTCAGGTCACGCTGGACGAGCGCGCTCAGCTCTTTCTGGTTAGGTTTAACAAGCTCAATGTTGCCCACCTCAAGTGCGGCCGCGAGCGCCTCTCCTGAGCTGTCGATAATGCAGCGAAGCTGGTGCTGCTGCGCGCTTTTTACCAGCTGGGTCAGGTTTTCAATGTCGATCCCCGGCGGCAGGCTGCCGCTGATCACCAGCAGCGAGCCGGGCTCAATCGCCAGCACCTTTTCTTCGAGACGGCGGAACTCCTGCTGAGTTAACGCCGCGCCGGGCATCACGAAGCGGTATTGTTCGCCGCTGGAATCAACGTGCACGTGCAAATTTTGCCGCGTCCAGTCGCCGGTCTCGACGGTTTCTACGGGGACCTGCTCATCGGCAAGCAGGGCGGTGAGATGTTCGCCGGTTGCGCCGCCGGCGGGGTAAATCGCCGTCGCCTCGCCGCCGAGAAAGGTGATCGCGCGGGCGACGTTAATGCCGCCGCCCCCGGGCTCGAAAACCGGCGCGCTGCAGCGTAGTTTACCTTCCGGATAGATTTGCGGGGTCTGGGTGGCGCTGTCGAGCGAAGGAGCCAGCGTAAGCGTATAAATTTTGGTCATCAAATTTCCTCCATGATACGAGTCAGGCTGTTCTTTTTTTAAGCATGGCACTTCTTATTGCGAAGGGAAAGCATACGAGGCGGGGATTTGTCGGGAAGAAGACATGTTCATTATAAAATAAAGATAGTTCTGAGGGCGGTCTTATTCAAAAAATGAAAGAGTAATTGATTGCTATGTTAATCGTGCTTTTTTATAATTTATCGCCTTTCATTGGACCAGCAGCAGCGATCCTCGCGAAAGTTTCCGGGACCATCTGGGTCTCTCTTTTTGTTGTACGGACTCTAAATTAAATGAAGCTTTTGAAGACAGTACCCGCAGCGGCTATGCTGGCGGGGGGGCTATTTGCGTCTGCGTGCGCAATGGCCGACGATTCCGTTTTTACTGTTATGGATGACCCTTCCACTGCCAAAAAACCTTTCGAAGGTACTGTTAACGCCGGCTATCTGGCGCAGTCCGGAAATACGAAAAGTTCCTCAATGACCGCGGATTCTACGCTGACCTGGTATGGCGATACGACCGCATGGTCGCTGTGGGGTAATGCCAGCAACACCTCGTCCAACGATCAGCGCTCTTCGGAGAAATACGCGGTCGGCGGCCGTAGCCGTTATAACATGACCGACAGCAACTACCTGTTCGGCCAGGCCAGCTGGCTTACTGACCGCTATAACGGCTACCAGCAGCGCGATGTGCTGACCGCCGGTTACGGTCGTCAGATTCTCAACGGGCCGGTGCACAGCCTGCGTTTTGAATTTGGTCCTGGCGTGCGCTATGACGAATATACCGATGGCGATAATGAGACCCAGCCGCTGGGTTACGCTTCAGGTACCTGGGCATGGCAGATGACTGATAACACCAAATTCACGCAAGGTGTTTCCGTGTTTGGTTCCGAAGATACCACGCTGAACTCAGAAAGCGCGCTCAACGTCGCTATCAACGCTCACTTTGCGCTGCGTGTTGCCTATAACGTGACCTGGAACTCCCAGCCGCCGTCATCGGCGCCGGAGCATACCGATCGTCGTACCACGCTGTCGCTTGGCTATAAGATGTAATATTTTCAGGCCGGATATTCCGGCCTGATTGTTTTAAATTTAGCAATAAGTGACATTATTATTTTTGGTCTTTTGTTTTGTTTTTTATAAAAAGAAAATAACCTCCATAATTTCCTCACAATTGATTATCTTGATAAATATTTAACTTTTTTGACACGAAAAGCTAAATATTCAGCCGGACATAAATGTGATCTGGATCTATACTGTCTGTCACCGGCAGAGATGATGTCTTTGCTCGAAATCCTTAAGTAAATAAGAGAATCATCACTATGAAAAATAGCAAAATCGCAACTGCGGCCGTGATGCTGTGCGCGCTCTCGTTCGGCGCCTTAGCCGCTAGCCCCGTCCCGCAGTCAGGCAGCAAGGACCATACTCAGGTAGGCATCGCGAAAGCAACCGACGTTGAAGCGGGATCTAATATTGCCCCGGGATCGCAGTCAACGGGTCAGACTATGGGCGATGCTTTTAATGTTCATAAACTTGTCGCCGGTGAATGGTCCTGATATTTCATTCGTCCGTCGGGCTGTCTCTTATATTTTGAGAAATATAAAGCCGGGTAACGATGTACCGGTTTGACAGACATATGTTTGGCTCCGCGTTTTGATTTTGTCCCCTGATGGCTACCGCACGTAAGCAATACGTCGCGGGGTTTATTTTTGTCCTTTGTTATCTAAAAAAGTCTTGCCTCGCGATTTTTGGCCTCTTCCTCCTTGTTTTATCATTAATAGCAGCCATTTAGTGGGTTGTGACTTTTATCACGCACTAATGATGTGTAAACTAAAGCCCGGTGTTATCAGCAGGCGGCTGCAGGTGGGAACGGAGTGGTTAACCTCGTGCTCATATTTTCGCAGAGTGAAGCGGGAGCTCGGTCTGAACTTGTTGATAATTATGATTATATTGTTTTGTATGTGCTCTTTCGTGCGGGGCACCACTGCAAATAAGGACATGAAATGCCTGTAATTACGCTTCCTGATGGCAGCCAACGCCATTTTGACCACGCGGTTAGCCCGCTGCACGTTGCTCTCGACATCGGCCCTGGCCTGGCGAAAGCCACCATCGCTGGCCGTGTGAACGGCGAGCTGGTTGATGCCTGCGATCCCATCGAAAACGATGCAACGCTCTCTATCATCACCGCTAAAGATGAAGACGGCCTGGAGATTATTCGTCACTCCTGCGCGCATCTGTTAGGTCATGCGATTAAGCAGCTGTGGCCGAACACCAAAATGGCTATCGGCCCGGTTATCGATAACGGCTTCTATTATGATGTTGATATCGATCGTACGCTGACCCAGGAAGACATCGACGCGCTCGAAAAACGTATGCACGAGCTTGCCGAGAAAAACTACGACGTCATCAAGAAAAAAGTCAGCTGGCATGAAGCGCGTGAAACCTTCGTGCAGCGTGGTGAGACCTATAAAGTGTCGATCCTTGATGAGAATATTGCTCATGATGACAAGCCTGGCTTGTATCATCATGAAGAGTACGTCGACATGTGCCGCGGGCCGCACGTGCCGAACATGCGTTTCTGTCATCATTTCAAACTGATGAAAACCGCTGGCGCCTACTGGCGTGGCGATAGCAACAATAAGATGCTGCAGCGTATTTATGGCACCGCGTGGGCGGATAAAAAGGCGCTCAATGCCCATCTGCTGCGTCTGGAAGAAGCGTCTAAGCGTGACCACCGTAAGATCGGCAAGCAGCTTGACCTGTATCACATGCAGGAAGAAGCGCCGGGTATGGTATTCTGGCACAACGACGGCTGGACTATCTTCCGTGAACTGGAAACGTTCGTCCGCTCTAAGCTGAAAGAGTACCAGTATCAGGAAGTTAAAGGTCCGTTTATGATGGACCGCGTGCTGTGGGAAAAAACCGGCCACTGGGACAACTACAAAGATGCGATGTTCACCACCTCTTCTGAGAACCGTGAATACTGCATCAAGCCGATGAACTGCCCAGGTCACGTGCAGATCTTTAATCAGGGCCTGAAATCCTACCGCGATCTGCCGCTGCGTATGGCGGAGTTCGGTAGCTGCCATCGTAACGAGCCGTCGGGCGCGCTGCATGGTCTGATGCGCGTTCGTGGCTTTACCCAGGATGACGCGCATATTTTCTGTACTGAAGAGCAGGTGCGTGATGAAGTTAACGCCTGTATTCGTATGGTCTACGATATGTACAGCACCTTTGGCTTCGAAAAAATCGTCGTCAAGCTCTCTACTCGTCCGGAAAAACGTATCGGAAGCGACGAGGCATGGGATCGTGCTGAGGCGGATCTGGCAGTCGCGCTGGAAGAAAACAATATCCCATTTGAATATCAGCTGGGTGAAGGCGCCTTCTACGGTCCAAAAATTGAATTTACTTTGTATGACTGCCTCGATCGTGCATGGCAGTGCGGAACAGTACAGCTGGACTTCTCTCTGCCGCAGCGTTTAAGCGCCTCTTATGTAGGCGAAAGCAACGAGCGACAGGTACCGGTAATGATTCACCGCGCTATTCTTGGTTCTCTGGAGCGCTTTATCGGCATCCTGACCGAAGAGTTCGCCGGCTTCTTCCCAACCTGGCTTGCGCCAGTGCAGGTAGTCGTCATGAATATTACTGATTCTCAGGCCGATTACGTTAACGAATTGACGCGTAAACTACAAAATGCGGGAATTCGTGTAAAAGCGGACTTGAGAAATGAGAAGATTGGCTTTAAAATCCGCGAGCACACTTTACGTCGTGTCCCGTACATGTTGGTCTGTGGCGACAAAGAAGTCGAAGCCGGTAAAGTAGCCGTGCGTACCCGTCGCGGGAAAGACCTCGGCAGCATGGACGTAAATGAAGTGATCGAAAAGCTGCAACAAGAGATTCGCAGCCGCAGTCTTCAACAACTGGAGGAATAAGGTATTAAAGGCGGAAAACGAGTTCAAACGGCGCGTCCGAATCGTATTAATGGCGAAATTCGCGCGCAAGAAGTTCGCTTAACAGGTCTGGAAGGCGAGCAGCTTGGTATTGTGAGTCTGAGAGAAGCTCTGGAAAAAGCTGAAGAAGCCGGAGTAGACTTAGTCGAAATCAGCCCTAACGCCGAGCCGCCGGTTTGTCGTATTATGGATTACGGCAAATTCCTCTATGAAAAGAGCAAGTCTTCTAAGGAACAGAAGAAAAAACAAAAAGTTATCCAGGTTAAGGAAATCAAATTCCGACCTGGTACCGATGATGGCGACTACCAGGTAAAACTCCGCAGCCTGGTTCGCTTTCTGGAAGAGGGTGATAAAGCTAAGATCACGCTGCGTTTCCGCGGTCGTGAGATGGCTCACCAGCAGATCGGTATGGAAGTGCTTAACCGCGTCCGTGACGATCTGAGTGAACTGGCAGTTGTCGAATCCTTCCCATCGAAGATCGAAGGCCGCCAGATGATCATGGTGCTCGCTCCGAAGAAGAAACAGTAAGGCCTTCAAGTAACAATTCCTGTGGAGCCCTTGGGCTTCTCAGGGACTGTTCGCCTACGTTTCGTTTATTAACAATGCGAAGTGGAAGTTATTAAAATGCCAAAAATTAAGACCGTACGCGGTGCTGCTAAGCGCTTCAAAAAAACCGGTAAAGGTGGTTTTAAGCACAAGCACGCTAACCTGCGTCACATTCTGACCAAAAAAGCTACCAAGCGTAAACGTCACCTGCGTCCGAAAGCCATGGTTTCCAAAGGCGATCTGGGCCTGGTAATCGCGTGCCTGCCGTACGCATAAGTCGTTAACCCTTTTAACTTTTTAATTAGAATAGATACAGGAGAGCACATATGGCTCGCGTAAAACGTGGTGTAGTTGCCCGTGCACGTCACAAGAAAATTTTGAAACAAGCTAAAGGCTACTACGGTGCGCGTTCTCGCGTATACCGCGTTGCCTTCCAGGCTGTTATCAAAGCAGGTCAGTACGCTTATCGTGACCGTCGTCAGAAAAAGCGTCAGTTCCGTCAACTGTGGATTGCGCGTATCAACGCAGCAGCACGTCAGAACGGTATTTCTTACAGCAAATTCATCAACGGCCTGAAAAAAGCCTCTGTTGAAATTGACCGTAAGATCCTGGCTGATATCGCAGTATTCGACAAATTAGCGTTCACCGCTCTGGTCGAAAAAGCGAAAGCAGCTCTGGCATAAGCCAGTTGAAAGAGGGAGCTTGTCTCCCTCTTTTTGTTTCAACACTATCAATACATTGACTTTTATTGTCGTAAGCTTTTCAATACAGGTCTTACGTTTCGTGCCAGACAAGGTAATGCAAGCATGAATGCTGCTATTTTCCGCTTCTTTTTTTACTTTAGCACCTGAACTCAGGAGGCTAGCGCGTGAGAAAAGAAACGAAAAACAGCGCCAGAAAGCCTCCCACCGTGGAGGCTTTTTTCGTATATGAACTGGCTCGTTCTATTTCAAGCTGCAGGTGCGTTGCTTAACTCGCGTCACTCCGCCGGAGCCATCCGGGCTGGATGACGGATTGACCCGCTGCCTGCGACTCGAAATAGTCAGAGCAAAATAATGACCATAACCGGTGTCTGCACCGACATAATGAGGAAAACCATGTCACATCTCGCAGAGCTGGTTGCCAGTGCGAAGGCAGCCATTAATGAGGCATCAGATGTTGCCGCGCTGGACAACGTCCGCGTGGAATACCTGGGTAAAAAAGGGCATCTGACCCTTCAGATGACGACCCTGCGTGAGCTGCCGCCAGAAGAGCGCCCGGCTGCAGGCGCGGTTATCAACGAAGCCAAAGAGCAGGTCCAGCAGGCGCTAAACGCGCGTAAAGCCGATCTGGAAGGCGCGGCGCTGAATGCGCGTCTGGCCGCTGAGACGATTGATGTCTCGCTGCCGGGGCGTCGGGTCGAAAACGGCGGTCTGCATCCGGTGACCCGGACTATCGACCGCATCGAGAATTTCTTCGGTGAACTCGGCTTTACGGTAGCGACCGGTCCGGAGATTGAAGATGACTACCATAACTTCGATGCGCTGAATATTCCGGGCCATCACCCGGCACGCGCTGACCACGATACCTTCTGGTTTGACGCCACTCGCCTGCTGCGTACCCAGACTTCCGGCGTTCAGATTCGTACTATGGAACACCAGCAGCCGCCGATTCGTATTATCGCGCCTGGCCGCGTTTATCGTAACGATTACGATCAGACCCATACTCCGATGTTCCATCAGATGGAAGGCCTGATTGTTGATAAGAATATTAACTTCACCAACCTGAAAGGGACGCTGCACGACTTCCTGCGCAACTTCTTTGAAGAAGATCTGCAAATTCGTTTCCGCCCGTCCTACTTCCCGTTTACCGAACCGTCTGCTGAAGTTGACGTAATGGGTAAAAACGGCAAGTGGCTGGAAGTGCTCGGCTGCGGCATGGTGCACCCGAACGTACTGCGCAATGTCGGTATCGACCCGGAAGTCTATTCCGGCTTCGCCTTTGGTATGGGAATGGAGCGTCTGACCATGCTGCGCTATGGCGTTACCGACTTACGCGCGTTCTTCGAAAACGATCTGCGTTTCCTCAAACAGTTTAAATAAGGGCAGGACAGAACAATGAAATTCAGTGAACTGTGGTTACGCGAATGGGTTAATCCGGCGATCGACAGCGAAGCATTGGCGAATCAGATTACGATGGCCGGCCTCGAAGTTGACGGCGTTGAGCCGGTTGCCGGCAGCTTCAACGGCGTGGTGGTTGGTGAAGTCGTCGAATGCGGCCAGCACCCGAATGCCGACAAGCTGCGGGTGACCAAAATTAACGTCGGCGGCGAGCGCCTGCTGGATATCGTGTGCGGCGCGCCGAACTGCCGCCAGGGTCTGAAGGTCGCGGTCGCCACTATCGGCGCCGTACTGCCCGGCGACTTCAAAATTAAAGCGGCAAAACTGCGCGGCGAGCCTTCTGAAGGGATGCTGTGTTCGTTTTCCGAACTGGGCGTTTCCGACGATCATAGCGGAATTATCGAACTGCCGGCAGATGCGCCGATTGGTACCGATATCCGTGAATATCTGCAGTTTGACGACAACACCATCGAAATCAGCGTGACGCCGAACCGTGCCGACTGTTTAGGCATTATCGGCGTAGCCCGCGACGTAGCGGTGTTGAATAAAGAGCCGCTGAACGCGCCGGAAATTACCCCGGTCGCGGCAACGATTGCCGATACGCTGCCGATCACCGTCGAGGCGCCGGACGCGTGCCCGCGCTATTTGGGACGCGTTGTTAAAGGCATCAATGTTAAAGCGCCAACCCCGCTGTGGATGAAAGAAAAGCTGCGCCGCTGCGGCATTCGCTCCATCGACGCGGTAGTTGATGTCACCAACTACGTCCTTCTCGAGCTCGGCCAGCCGATGCACGCCTTTGACCGCGACCGCATCGAAGGCGGCATCGTGGTGCGCATGGCGAAAGAGGGCGAGACGCTGGTTCTGCTGGATGGTTCTGAAGCCAGGCTCGACGCTGACACTTTGGTTATCGCAGACCATCAGAAGGCCCTGGCGATGGGCGGCATCTTTGGCGGCGAGCACTCCGGCGTTAACGATGAAACGCAGAACGTGCTGCTGGAGTGCGCATTCTTCAGCCCGCTGTCTATCACCGGTCGCGCGCGCCGTCACGGCCTGCACACCGATGCATCCCATCGCTACGAGCGTGGGGTCGATCCGGCGCTGCAGCATAAGGCTCTGGAACGTGCCACCCGCCTGCTGATCGATATCTGCGGCGGCGAAGCCGGCCCGGTGATCGACGTGACCAACGAAGCGACCCTGCCGAAGGCGGCAACCATTACCCTGCGCCGCAGCAAGCTGGATCGCCTGATTGGGCATCACATTGATGATGCCCAGGTTAGCGATATTCTTAGCCGCCTGGGTTGTGAAGTGACCGCAGGCGAAGGCCAGTGGCAGGCCGTTGCGCCGAGCTGGCGTTTTGATATTGCGATCGAAGAAGACCTGGTTGAAGAAGTTGCCCGCGTATACGGCTATAACAACATCCCTGACGAGCCGGTCCAGGCTGGCCTGATTATGGGCAGCCATCGTGAGGCGAACCTGTCGCTTAAGCGCGTGAAAACGCTGCTCATCGATAAAGGCTATCAGGAAGTTATCACCTATAGCTTCGTTGACCCGAAAGTACAGCAGCTGATTCACCCGGGTGAAGAGGCGCTGATCCTGCCAAGCCCAATCTCCAGCGAAATGTCGGCGATGCGCCTGTCGCTGCTGACCGGCCTGCTGGGCACCGTGGTGTACAACCAGAACCGTCAGCAGAGTCGCGTGCGCATCTTCGAGAGCGGTTTGCGCTTTGTTCCTGATACCCAGGCTCCGCTGGGGATTCGTCAGGACGTGATGCTGGCTGGCGTGATTTGCGGCAATCGTTACGAAGAGCACTGGAACCTGGCAAAAGAGTCCGTCGATTTCTATGATTTAAAAGGCGATCTGGAATCCGTTCTGGATCTGACCGGTAAATTATCCGCTATTGAATTCCGCGCAGAAGCGAACGCCGCGCTGCATCCGGGACAGTCGGCAGCGATTTATCTGAAAGGTGAACGCATTGGTTTCATTGGGGTTGTTCATCCTGAACTGGAACGTAAACTGGATCTGAACGGTCGCACTTTGGCGTTTGAGCTGGAGTGGAACAAGCTTGCAGACCGCGTGGTGCCTCAGGCGCGCGAGATTTCCCGTTTCCCGGCTAACCGTCGCGACATCGCGGTCGTCGTCGCTGAAAACGTACCCGCAGCTGATGTTTTAACCGAGTGTAAGAAAGTTGGCGTAAATCAGGTAGTTGGCGTAAACTTATTTGACGTGTACCGCGGTAAAGGCGTTGCAGAAGGCAGCAAGAGTCTTGCAATTAGCCTAATCCTTCAGGATACCAGCCGTACACTCGAAGAAGAGGAGATTGCCGCTACCGTCGCCAAATGTGTAGAGGCATTAAAAGAGCGATTCCAGGCCTCATTGAGGGATTGAACCTATGGCGCTTACAAAAGCTGAAATGTCAGAATATCTGTTTGATAAGCTTGGGCTTAGCAAGCGGGATGCCAAAGAACTGGTAGAGTTGTTTTTCGAAGAGGTTCGTCGTGCTTTGGAAAACGGAGAACAGGTAAAACTCTCCGGGTTCGGCAACTTCGATTTGCGTGATAAAAACCAGCGCCCGGGTCGTAACCCGAAAACGGGGGAAGATATTCCGATTACAGCCCGGCGTGTGGTGACCTTCAGACCCGGCCAGAAACTTAAAAGCCGTGTCGAAAACGCTTCGCCCAGAGACAAATAATCTGAACTAACTAAAAAGGCCGCTTATGCGGCCTTTTTTCTTTTCATTTTCAGGATCAGGCTGTTACGGCGGCGATCATCACTTCGACGAGAATATCCGGGCGCACCATCTCTGCCTGGACGGCTGCTCGCGCCGGGCTGTGGCCTTCCGGCAGTCGGGCGACCCAGGCCTTGTTAAAACCGGCAAAATACCGGGGCATATTTTTAAGCCATACCTGCGCAGAAAGAATGTGCCCGCTATCGCCCGTCTGATAGCCCGCCGATATGCGCCGTGCGCGATGTTTTGCTTTTCTCCCCGCAATACCCACCGTAAAATCAAATACATCTCTTTCTTGCATCCCGGTATCTATGCAGACTTTTGCTCAAATTCAACAGCGCCGCAGCCGGCGTTGGCTCGTTGCTCTCCTGCTGCTGCTGCTGGCGATGATCGCCGCCAGCCTCTGCGCGGGAGATCTCTGGATCCCGCCGCAGGAGTGGCTTAGCGCCAAAGGGCAGCTGTTCATCTGGCAAATTCGCCTGCCGCGCACCCTGGCGGTGCTGCTGGTGGGCGCCGCTTTAGCGCTCTCCGGGGCGATAATGCAGGCGTTGTTCGAAAACCCGCTGGCGGAGCCGGGGCTGCTTGGCGTCTCCAACGGCGCGGGGGTTGGGCTCATCGCCGCCGTCCTGCTGGGTAAAGGATTCCTGCCGGGCTGGGCGCTGGGGCTGTGCGCCATTGCCGGAGCGCTGCTCATCACCTTTATTTTGCTGCGTTTTGCCCGCCGGCATCTGTCAACCAGCCGTCTGCTGCTGGCGGGCGTTGCGCTAGGGATTATCTGCAGCGCGCTGATGACCTGGGCCGTCTATTTCTCCACCTCATTTGATTTACGTCAGCTGATGTACTGGATGATGGGCGGCTTTGGCGGCGTAGACTGGCAGCAGCTGTGGCTGATGCTGGCGCTTCTGCCGGTGCTGGCCTGGGTGGGACTACAGTCCCAGCCGCTGAATATACTGGCTCTGGGAGAGGTATCGGCTCGCCAGCTGGGTTTACCGCTCTGGCTGTGGCGTAAGCTGCTGGTGGTCGCGACCGGTTGGCTGGTTGGGGTGAGCGTGGCGCTGGCCGGGGCTATCGGCTTTATTGGCCTGGTGATCCCGCATATCCTGCGGCTATGCGGATTAAGCGATCATCGCGTTCTGCTGCCGGCCTGTATGCTTGCCGGCGCCAGCGCGCTGTTAGGCGCCGATATTATCGCCCGTCTGGCGCTGTCGGCAGCGGAACTGCCGATCGGCGTGGTCACCGCGACGCTGGGGGCGCCGGTGTTTATCTGGCTGCTGCTGAAATCCGTACACGCGCAGTAAGCGCCGAACTTAACCGCATCGGCAGGACGTGTATCGCCTGCCGATGCGGAGATTAACCGGTATTACCACCCTTTGATGGCATCACCTTTATAAACTTCCAGCGCTTTATCGGCGACCTCTTTGGTCTGGAACGCCTCTTTCAGCTCCTGAATCTTTTTGCTGTCTTTATTATCTTCGCGAGAAACAATGGCGTTCACGTACGGCGAGTCCTGGCCTTCCATAAACAGGCCATCCCGCGCGGCGGACAGGCCAACCTGCGCCGAGAAGTTGGTGTTAATAATCGACAGGCTAACGTCAGGATCGTCCAGGGTACGAGGCAGCTGCGGGCTGTCCACTTCGACAATTTTCAAATGCTTAGGATTGTCGATAATATCCAGCGCCGTTGGCAGGTAGCCGACGCCATCTTTCAGCTTGATGAGGCCCTGCGCCTGCATCAGCAGCAGGCTGCGTCCCAGCGTCGTGGTCTCGTTGGAAATAGATACCGTTGCTCCATCAGGTAACTCGCTGATATTTTTTATTTTGCGAGAGTAGGCGGCGATAGGGAAAACGAACGTTTTGCCGACGATGGCAAATTTGTAGCCTCGCTCTTTCGACTGCGCTTCGAGGTAGGGCAGCGTCTGGAAAGCGTTAGCATCAACGTCTTTATTGTTTAACGCTTCATTCGGCAGGACGTAATCATTAAAGGAGATCACCTCAACGTCGAGGTTATATTTGTCCTTCGCAACCTGCTCAACCACTTTCCAGATAGCCTCATCCGGACCCGTATTGATCGCGACTTTGACCTTATTACTATCGTCAGGGGAGCAGGCCGATAACAACACAACCGATGAGGCAATTAACACCGAACTCAACAGCTTCTTCATCTATAAAACTCTCTTAAATTAATCAGTAACGAAATGCTATTACATCCGTTTAACACTGTACACTGAATTGCGCGACGTCCCTATTGAGAGGAATTCATGTCGCTGCAGAGGCACGGTACGGTATGCCCGTCAGAGGATTCAAAGTACAATGACCGCGCCTCAATCCGCTACAGTAGATAGGGATCACCTGAACCAGAAATCGCTTTTATTCACAGAGGGAAGGCTATGCAACACACTATTCTTGATACCGAAGTTACCACTATCGATGGTGAGAAAACCACGCTCAACGCCTATGCGGGCAAAGCGTTGTTAATCGTAAACGTGGCGTCAAAATGCGGCCTGACGCCGCAATATGAACAGCTGGAAGCGCTGCAGCAAGAGTTTGAGAATGACGGCTTCACGGTGCTTGGGTTCCCATGTAACCAGTTTCTTGGACAGGAGCCGGGCAGCGAGGAGGAGATCAAAACCTTCTGCAGCACCACCTATGGCGTGACCTTCCCGCTGTTCAGTAAAATTGACGTCAACGGCGAAGATCGTCATCCGCTATATCAGAAGCTGGTGGATGCCGCACCGCAGGCCGTAGCGCCGGAAGGCAGCGGTTTTTACGAGCGGATGGCAAGCAAAGGCCGCGCGCCGCTGAACGACAGCGATATTTTATGGAATTTCGAAAAGTTCCTGCTGAGCGCCGACGGCCAGACTATCCAACGCTTCTCGCCAGATATGGCGCCGAACGATCCGCTGCTGGTGGCGGCGATTAAAGGAGCTTTAGCGAAATAATGCCGTTTTTGATGCAGCTACAGGATGTAGAGGAGCCGGGGCGGCTGGCACCGTTTAGCGCCGAGGTTCGACCAGGAGAAATGATCCATATCGTCGGGCCAAACGGTGCCGGGAAGAGCACGCTGCTCATGCGCATGGCCGGCCTGACGACGGGGCCCGGGCGCATCAGTCTCAACGAACGGCCGCTAAAAATGTGGCCGGCTTCCGAGCTGGCGCGGCATCGTGCTTACCTGAACCAGCACCAGATGCCGCCCTTCGCGATGCCGGTCTGGCACTATCTGTCGCTGCATCTGCAAAATAACGCGCGGAGCGATCTGCTCGGCGCGGTGGCCGAGAGGCTAGGGCTGAGCGATAAGCTTGGCCGCCAGGTCAATCAGATTTCTGGCGGCGAGTGGCAGCGCGTGCGGCTGGCGGCGGTCATTCTGCAAATCGACCCGCTGGCCAACCCTGCGGGACAGCTGCTGCTGCTCGATGAGCCGATGAACAGCCTCGACGTGGCGCAGCAGGCGGCGCTCGACGGCGTTCTGAGCGAACTGTGCGCGGCGGGGATCTCGGTGGTCATGAGCAGCCACGATCTCAATCACACGCTACGGCATGCGCAGCGGGCGTGGCTCATCTGCCGGGGAAAAACTATAGCCTGCGGCTATACCTCGGAGGTATTGACCGAAGAGAATTTAACCGCGGCCTATGCGATTTCTTTCCAGCGGGTGGCGTTTGGCGGTCATTTTATGCTCATCGCGTCACAGTAGCGCGAAGCACGCTTGCCAGTTCATTGATAAACCAGCTAAATTATTCTGACAATAAGATAAGGAACAGAGGAATCGTCTGAGATGCGTTTGTGGTTCGTTCTTTTGACGGCACTATTTCTGGCAGGCTGCAGCAGCCATCGGGCGCCGCCGCCTAATCCTCGGCTTGCGGATTCTATTACCGTCATCGCTAATCTTAACGATCAGCTGCGGAACTGGCGGGGCGCGCCGTATCGCTACGGTGGGATGACGCCGCGCGGGGTGGACTGCTCCGGCTTTGTGGTGAGGACCTTCCGCGATAAGTTTTCCATGCAGCTACCGCGTGAAACCCGCGAGCAGGCAGAGATCGGCACCCGCATCGATAAAAGCGAGCTGCTGCCTGGGGATCTGGTGTTCTTCAAGACGGGCTCCGGCGAGAGCGGTCTGCACGTAGGGATCTACGATACCGATAACCAGTTTATCCATGCTTCGACCAGCAATGGCGTTACGCGCTCATCGCTGAATAACGTGTACTGGAATAAAAAATTCTGGCAGGCACGAAGAATATAGCGCTCTGCGCGACTTACCGGGTTCACGTCGGTCGGCTGTGAGGTGTTCCGTTCACCGGACGCTTTGCAGAACATGCGGCCTTGATGCCAGGTGACCGGGTTAAGGGGAAGATAACCGTCTTCCCCTTAACAATCCCCGCGGTCCCGCACGGAAATCGCTGCTGCGCACTACGCTCACCTCCCGGCCTGCAGCCTGCGGTCGGCTCAACTCGACCTGCTCGCCCGTTCCGGGGCTCGCTCCTGTCTCGATTCGCCTCTTGACGCCATCCCTGGCGGCCAGCCCTTGTCTTCCGGCCTTCGGTTCGCCGATTTCAGCGGGGAGCCAGGGCCCCGCTGCACGCCTTTCCGTCACTGGAGCCCATCATTGCGGTCGTGTTCGGCCGGAGCGTAGCGATGGATGAGACAAAAATCGCCTGGCTGGCAAGCGCAGGACCTTCGGCTTCCCCACTTTTATGTTGATAACCCTGCCATTCGCCCGTGTTAATACCTTGTTGAAGGCACTACACTGAAGGTCGGAGGAACTCATGACCCTGTCTTTTACCACCCACTGGCGTGATGAACTGCCAGATTTCTATACGGCCTTAATGCCGACACCGCTGAGCAACGCGCGGCCGATCTGGCATAACGCGCCGCTGGCGCAGACGTTGGGCGTGCCTGAGGCGCTGTTTCAGCCGTCAACGGGCGCCGGCGTATGGGGCGGCGAAGCGCTGCTGCCCGGTATGTCGCCGCTGGCGCAGGTCTATAGCGGCCATCAGTTTGGCTCCTGGGCCGGGCAGTTGGGCGATGGCCGGGGGATCCTGCTGGGCGAGCAGCAGCTGCCCGATGGCCGACGAATGGACTGGCATCTGAAGGGCGCCGGACTCACGCCTTATTCGCGAATGGGCGACGGGCGCGCCGTGCTGCGCTCGACGATCCGTGAAGGCCTGGCATCGGAAGCGATGCACGCTCTGGGTATACCAACCGCCCGCGTGCTGGCGATAGTGACCAGCGACACGCCGGTATATCGTGAAACCGTCGAGCACGGAGCGATGCTGATGCGTATCGCCGAAAGCCACGTGCGCTTTGGCCACTTCGAGCACTTCTACTATCGTCGGGAAGCGGAAAAGGTACAGCAGCTGGCCGACTACGTGATTCGTCATCACTGGCCCGAGCTCGACGGAGAGGCGGATAAGTACATTCTGTGGTTCCGTGACGTTGTCACCAGAACGGCGACGCTTATCGCCAGCTGGCAAACGGTCGGCTTTGCGCATGGGGTTATGAATACCGATAACATGTCTATTCTCGGCCTGACGATGGACTACGGCCCGTACGGGTTCCTCGATGACTTCAAGCCTGATTTCATCTGCAACCATTCGGATTACCAGGGGCGCTACAGCTTTGAGAATCAGCCGGCGGTAGGCCTGTGGAATTTACAGCGCCTGGCGCAGTCGCTGTCGCCGTTCATCAGCGCCGATGCGCTAAACGCGGCGCTGGATGGCTATCAGCACGCGCTGCTGAGCGCCTACGGCCGCCGCATGCGCGACAAGCTTGGCCTGTTCACCCAGCAGCAGGGCGATAACGATCTGCTGGACGGTCTGTTTGCGCTGATGATACGGGAAGGCAGCGATTACACCCGCACCTTCAGGATGCTGAGCGCCAGCGAGCAGCTCAGCGCCGCGTCGCCGCTGCGCGATGAGTTTATCGATCGCGCCGCCTTTGATAGCTGGTTTGACGGCTATCGCGCGCGCTTGCGTGATGAGCAGATTGATGATGCGCGGCGCCAGCAGCATATGCGTGCCGTCAACCCGGCGATGGTGCTGCGTAACTGGCTGGCACAGCGGGCAATTGAGCAGGCAGAGCAGGGTAACACCGGCGAGCTGGAGCGTCTGCACGAGGCGCTGGCCCAGCCGTTTATCGACCGGGAAGATGATTACATCAGCCGTCCGCCGGACTGGGGAAAAGGGCTGGAAGTCAGCTGCTCCAGCTGATACGCCGGTGCGCCCGGGCACCGTACTCTCCTCGCGCTAACCGGCGGGGAGAGCTATTTTGTCAGGATCAGCTTGCCTGCGTGGGTCTGACGCAGCAAATAGCGCTGACCGTCATGTTCGATCACCACCCGACCTTCAGTACCTAGCAGCACCCGGCTGCAAATCTGACGATCCGTGGCGACAGGGTAAGGGGCATTGTCTTTTGTTTTTTCAGCTGTGGCAGTGTTATCCATTCGCGTCATAGCACCAAAATAAAAATAAAAGCAACAATGATAATCATTATCAGTAATGTTAATTTTCACGGCAAGCGTTTTTTATCAAAGTACTATATTTGGCAGGCTGACGGTGGGGATATTCCGCCGCGTGGGGGGAGAATTCCCACCGCATGCGCGGTGGGAGAGAGCGGCTACAGGCGAGCGGCGGTTGCCGCAGCCAGTTCAGCCAGCAGACGCTCGCTGTCTTCCCAGCTCAGGCACGGGTCGGTAATCGATTGACCCCAGGTCAGCGGTTGCCCGGCAACCACTTTCTGCGTCCCTTCCTGCAGGAAGCTTTCCGCCATGATGCCGGCGATGGCCGTCGAACCGTTGCGGATCTGCTGGCAAACGTTCTCGCACACTTCCAGCTGACGACGATGCTGTTTCTGGCAGTTGCCGTGGCTGAAATCGACAACCAGCTGCTCCGGCAGATCAAACTCACGCAGCGCATCGCAGGCCGCGCTAATATCCGCAGCGTGATAATTTGGCCGTTTCCCGCCGCGCATAATGATATGCCCGTAGGGGTTGCCGCTGGTCTGATAGATGGTCATCTGACCCTGCTTGTCCGGAGAGAGGAACATATGGCTGGCGCGGGAGGCGCGAATCGCATCAACGGCGATACGCGTGTTGCCGTCGGTCCCGTTTTTGAATCCTACCGGGCAGGAGAGCGCAGAGGCCATCTCGCGGTGGATTTGGCTCTCGGTGGTGCGCGCGCCAATGGCGCCCCAGCTGATAAGATCGGCGATAAACTGCCCGGTCACCATATCGAGGAATTCGGTGGCGGTCGGCACGCCCAGCTCATTGATCTGCAGCAGCAGGCGCCGCGCCAGTTCGATACCGTGATTGACCCGATAGCTGCCGTTAAGGTCAGGATCGGAGATCAATCCCTTCCAGCCGACAACGGTACGCGGTTTTTCAAAATAGGTGCGCATCACGATTTCCAGCTGCGGCTGGTAGCGCTCGCGCATAGCCTGAAGGCGGTGCGCATACTCCAGCGCGGCCTGGGTATCGTGAATGGAACAGGGGCCAATAATCACCAACAGGCGGCGATCTTCGCCGTTAAGGATCTTTTCAATTCGGCGGCGGGAAGCGGAGACGTGTGCCGCGACATCGGCAGATACGGGATGCCGCTGGGCCAGTTCCGCAGGCGTTACCAGGCTTTCAATGCGCGCGGTACGCAGTTCGTCTGTTTTATTCATTGGGGTCTCAAAAATCTGTTTCTTCCGCGACGAAAATGCCGGGAAGTGATGCGCATCACGATAAACCAATCCCCGCTTATTGCAAGAGCGGGGGATGATCCTGTATAGGCCACGGGTGATAGCATAAACAAATTTTCAATAATGTACTAGTGTGTTAGTACATCCTTCGGCTCAGCCCCATGATGTCCATGATTTTGGTCGCGATCTCCTCCACTGAATAGTTGGTACTATTCAGGCAGGGAATTTTATTCTTGCGGTACAGCGCCTCCACCTCGGTGACTTCCATTCGACACTGACGCATCGAGGCATAGCGGCTGTTTTCCCGGCGCTCTTCGCGGATCGCCGCCAGGCGTTCCGGACTAATGGTCAGGCCGAACAGCTTGTGCTGTAGAGGCTTGAGCGAAGCGGGCAGGATTAAATTGTCCATATCGTCGGCGATAAACGGATAGTTGGCGGCGCGAATGCCGTACTGCATGGCCAGATACAGGCTGGTTGGCGTTTTGCCGCAGCGCGAGACGCCCAGCAGAATCACCTGCGCCTGATCGAGGTTGCGCAGCGAGATGCCGTCGTCGTGGGCAAGGGTGTAATCAATGGCGGCAATACGCGCATCGTACTTGTTCAGGTTACCCGGAGTGAGGCCGTGGGTACGATGAGCGATCGGCGTGGGGTCGAGGCGCAGCTCCTGCTGCAGAGGTGCCACCAGCGCCTGCACGATATCCTGACAGAATCCTTTACTTTGCATGATGATGTCGCGAATTTCTGGAATCACGATGGAGTAAAAGACCAGTGGACGGATGCCGCTTTGCTCATAGATGGCGTCAATTTGCTCCTTCACCGCTCGCGCCCGGCTGATATTTTCCACGAACGGCAGGGTAACGCTGCTGATAGCGACCGGAAACTGCGACATCACCGCGTGCCCCAGCACCTCGGCGGTAATGGCCGTCCCGTCGGAAATATAAAACACGTGGCGATCTACAGCACTTTCCATTTTGACCATCCGGTATAATGAGTTTAATTACCTGAAAGCAGTTATTAAATTTAAGCATATCCGTTTATGTTTTGTCTCACTTTAAAAATGAAACGCTATTTTTATTTTTAATGAAAAGGTAGGTTCATTTTTGCCGGCTGGTTATTTTTTGTCTCTTATTGCAGCAGATTTAAGAAGAATCATTGAGTTAGCTATATCAGGTGAACTGTCCTAAAAAAGAAAAAATAATTTGCTTGAACGATTCACCGTTTTTTTCAGCCGCATAAATATGTCAGGATAAATCCCGTAGTTGATCGTGAGTTTTTTATCACTGGTATTAAATCACAAAAGGATTGTCTCGATGTCCAACAATGGCTCGTCACCGCTGGTGCTTTGGTATAACCAACTCGGCATGAATGATGTAGACAGAGTTGGGGGCAAAAATGCCTCCCTTGGTGAAATGATCACTAATCTGTCCGGTATGGGCGTTAGCGTACCGAACGGATTTGCCACCACCGCTGATGCCTTCAATCAGTTCCTGGACCAAAGCGGTGTAAACCAGCGCATTTATGAACTGCTGGATAAAACCGACATTGACGACGTTTCCGCATTAGCGAAAGCGGGGGGACAGATCCGTCAGTGGATCATCGATACCCCATTCCAGAGCGAACTGGAAGACGCGATTCGCGATGCTTATAAGCAGCTCTCCGCCGACAACGCTGAGGCCTCTTTTGCCGTGCGCTCCTCCGCAACGGCAGAGGATATGCCCGATGCCTCCTTCGCCGGGCAGCAAGAGACATTCCTCAACGTGCAGGGCTTTGATGCCGTGCTCGTCGCAGTGAAGCACGTGTTTGCTTCGCTGTTTAACGATCGCGCGATCTCCTATCGCGTGCATCAGGGCTACGATCACCGCGGCGTGGCGCTATCCGCCGGGGTGCAGCGTATGGTCCGCTCCGACCTCGCCTCGTCCGGCGTCATGTTCTCCATCGATACCGAATCCGGTTTCGACCAGGTGGTGTTTATCACCTCTGCCTGGGGCCTGGGTGAAATGGTGGTGCAGGGCGCGGTAAACCCGGATGAGTTCTACGTCCACAAGCCAACGCTGGCCGCTGGTCGCCCCTCTATCGTGCGCCGCACCATGGGATCGAAAAAGATCCGCATGATTTACGCGCCGACCCAGGAGCACGGCAAGCAGGTGCGCATCGAGGATGTGCCGCAGGCGCAGCGCGATATTTTCTCGTTAGCTGACGAGGAAGTGCAGGAGCTGGCGAAGCAGGCGGTGCAGATTGAGAAGCACTACGGACGTCCGATGGATATCGAGTGGGCGAAAGATGGCCATACCGGCGAGCTGTTTATCGTTCAGGCGCGCCCGGAAACCGTACGCTCGCGCGGCCAGGTCATGGAGCGCTATACGCTGCATGCCCAGGGGCAGATTGTCGCCGAAGGTCGCGCAATCGGTCACCGCATTGGCGCGGGCCCGGTGAAGGTTATCCACGATATCAGCGAGATGAACCGCATCGAGCCGGGCGACGTGCTGGTCACCGACATGACCGACCCGGACTGGGAACCGATCATGAAGAAAGCGTCGGCCATCGTGACCAACCGCGGCGGACGTACCTGCCATGCGGCGATTATCGCCCGTGAGCTGGGGATCCCGGCGGTGGTAGGCTGCGGCGACGCGACCGACCGCATTCAGGAAAACCAGAACGTGACCGTCTCCTGTGCGGAAGGCGATACCGGCTACGTTTATGCTGAGCTGCTGGATTTCAGCATCAAGAGCTCCAGCGTCGGCGAAATGCCCGACCTGCCGCTGAAAATTATGATGAACGTCGGTAACCCGGACCGGGCGTTTGACTTCGCCTGCCTGCCGAATGAGGGCGTGGGCCTGGCGCGTCTGGAGTTCATCATCAACCGCATGATTGGCGTTCACCCGCGCGCGCTGCTGGAGTTTGATGACCAGGAGCCTGGCCTGCAGAACGAAATCCGCGAGCTGATGAAGGGCTACGATTCACCGAAAGAGTTCTACGTCGGTCGCCTGACGGAAGGGATCGCCACGCTGGGTGCGGCATTCTATCCAAAACGCGTTATCGTGCGTCTGTCCGACTTTAAATCTAACGAATACGCCAACCTGGTGGGCGGCGAGCGTTATGAGCCGGAAGAAGAGAACCCAATGCTCGGCTTCCGCGGCGCCGGCCGCTACGTTTCCGACAGCTTCCGCGACTGCTTTGCGCTGGAGTGTGATGCGGTTAAGCGCGTGCGTAACGACATGGGGCTGAGCAACGTCGAGATCATGGTGCCGTTCGTCCGCACCGTCGCCCAGGCGAAAGCGGTGGTGGAAGAGCTGGAGCGTCAGGGCCTGAAGCGCGGCGAAAATGGCCTCAAAATTATCATGATGTGTGAAATTCCATCCAATGCCCTGCTGGCGGAGCAGTTCCTTGAGTACTTTGACGGCTTCTCTATCGGTTCGAACGATATGACGCAGCTGGCACTTGGCCTTGACCGTGACTCCGGCGTCGTCTCTGAGCTGTTTGACGAACGTAACGACGCGGTGAAAGCGCTGCTGTCGATGGCGATTCGCGCGGCGAAGAAACAGGGTAAATATGTCGGTATTTGCGGGCAGGGCCCGTCCGACCATGAGGACTTTGCCGCCTGGCTGATGGACGAGGGGATTGATAGCCTGTCCCTGAACCCGGATACCGTGGTGCAAACCTGGCTTGGTCTGGCTGAACTCAACAAATAACGCGTTCTGTGCACAGGTAAACTCCGTCAGCAATGGCGGAGTTTTTTATTTTTTATAGCGTCCCGATCACATATTTTGCGGTCAGTCACATAAAGTGAAAAAAACAAAATATCGTAAGCCATCAGTTAATTTCTACAATTGTCGTTTAGACGGTCATTTCTAATACTTACATCGCGTCATTAGGCTCTCATACTGGTTATTAAGTGAGAATCGTTTGTTCTCGTGTAAAGGATAATAATAATGACCTTGTCGTCTGTACTGACTACAAAAGATAAAATAGGTTACGGCCTCGGTGATATGGCCAGCGCGCTGGTGTGGCAAACCGCAACGCTGTTTCTGGCTTATTTTTATACCGATGTATTTGGCCTGCCTGCCGCCATTATGGGCACCATGTTTTTAGTCGTGCGGGTAGTCGACGCGGTGGTCGATCCGTGCATCGGCGCGCTGGTGGATCGCACCCAAACCCGACACGGCCGGTTTCGTCCCTGGCTGCTGTGGTTTGCCATTCCCTTCGGCGCGAGCTGCATCATCACCTTCTACGTTCCTGATGTCGGCGAGACGGCAAAAATCATTTATGCCTGCTTGACTTACACTCTTCTCAGCTTTATCTACTCGGCGATTAACGTCCCCTACTGCGCGATGCCGGGCGCCCTGACGATGGACCCGCACGAACGCCACTCGCTGCAATCATGGCGCTTTGCGCTGTCGTTTGTCGGCGGACTGATCGTCACCGTGATTGCGCTGCCGCTGGTGGCTCACCTTGGCGATGGTAACGCCCAGAAAGGCTACTTCTATGCGATGAGCCTGATGGGCCTGCTCGGAATTGTGCTTTTTTTCAGCTGCTTTTTCCTGACCCGCGAACGCTATACGCCGCAGAACGACGCCTCCGGGTCGCTAATAAAAGACCTCAAGCTGCTGGCCGCAAATAGCCAATGGCGCATTGTGTTCATCTTTAATATTTTATTATTAACCGCCGTGGTTACCCGCGGCTCGGCGACGATGTATTACGTTAAGTATGTCATGCAGCGCCCCGAAATGGTGTTTACGTTTATTGTTTCCGGAATGATTGCCGCCCTGCTGGGGGCATTATTATCGGAACGGTTGCTCGGGAAATTCGATCGGGTGCGGGCGTATCAGTGGACAATTATTACCTTCGTACTCTTCGCCTGCGCCATTTTCTTTATTCCGGCCAATCAGATCTGGCTGATATTTGGCCTGAACGTGGTCTTCAGCTTTATTCAGAACCTGACAACCCCGCTGCAGTGGACCATGTTTTCCGACGTCGTGGACTATGAAGAGCACCGCAGCGGACGCCGCCTCGATGGTCTGGTGTTCTCCACCGCGCTCTTCGCCATCAAGTTTGGCCTTGCGCTGGGCGGCGCCGTGGTGGGATGGGTGCTTGGATTTGTCGACTATATCCCGAATGCGGCAACCCAGTCGGCGGCGGTGCTCGGCACGATCAATGCGCTGTTTTCCATCGTCCCCAGCGCGCTGTTTATCGCGATGGCGCTGCTGCTGATGCTCTACAAACTGAATAGCCGTACGGCGGACAGTATCGCCAGAGAACTGACCCGCAAGCGCGAAATGCGGACCCCCGAAGCCCCCGTGTCGGCGCCAGATTCAGCCCTACAGGAGTAATAATATGACCGTAATTTATAAGGATGCCAGCCGCCCGGTAGAGGAGCGCGTTGCGGATTTACTGTCGCGCATGACGCTGGAAGAGAAGTTTGCCCAGATGCACGGGTACTGGCTGGTGCTTGACGAAAACGGCGAGCACCGTGAACGCAGCGATATGAGCGATGAGTTTGCCGGCGTCAGCGAGCAGACCTCCCTCGCGGAGAGGCTGAAGCTGGGCGTCGGGCAAATCACCCGTCCGCTGGGCACCCACATCGTGGCGGCGGACAGCGGCGTGCGCGCCGCCAACCGGCTGCAGAAGATGCTGATGGAAGAGACGCGGCTAGGGATCCCGGCGCTGTTCCACGAAGAGTGCCTGGTGGGGCTACTGTGCAAAGAGGCGACCCTGTTCCCCTCGTCGCTAAACTATGGCTCGACGTGGGATCCTGAGCTGGTGGCGCGGGCGGCGCGGGAAATCGGCGCCGAAGCGCGTTCGACCGGCTGCAAGCAGGGGCTTGCCCCGGTGCTGGACGTCTCTCGCGACGTGCGCTGGGGGCGTACGGAAGAGACCTTCGGCGAGGACCCGTGGCTGGTCGGCGTCATGGCCTGCGCCTACGTTGACGGGCTGCAGGGCGAAAAGCGCGACGTGCTGGCAACGCTAAAACATTACGTCGGCCACTCTTTTAGCGAAGGCGCGCGCAACCATGCTCCGGTTCATCTCGGCTTTTGCGAACTTAACGACACCTTCCTGCTGCCGTTCGAGATGGCGGTGAAGCTGTCCAATGCCGGATCGGTGATGCCGGCGTATCACGATATCGATAACCAGCCGGGGCACAGCGACGGCTTCCTGCTCACCACGCTGCTGCGGCAACGCTGGGGATTCGACGGCATTATCGTCGCCGACTACGGCGGCGTTAGCCTGCTGCATCAGCATCACGGCATCTCGCACGATGCGGCGGAGTCGGCCGCGCTGGCGTTTAATGCGGGGCTTGACGTGGAGCTGCCAAAAGATGACTGCGCGCGTCACCTGGATGAAGCCCTCGAGCGCGGGCTGATCGCCGTCGAAAAGATTGACGAGATCGTGGCCCGCACGTTGACCGAGAAATTCCGTCTTGGGCTGTTCGAGCGGCCCTATACCGACGTAGCGGGGATCACGCTGCAGTCGGCCAGCGCCCGCCAGGCCGCGCGCGAGGTGGCGACGCGCTCGCTGACCCTGCTGGAAAATCGCGCCTGCCTGCCGCTGCAGGGAGAACCAAAGGTCGCGGTGGTCGGGCCTACCGCTGACGATCCGCTGGCGCTGCTCAGCGGCTACAGCTTCCCGGTGCATCTGATTATCAGCGATATGCTGGAAGAGGTCTCGCAGGTGACGACCCCGCTGGCGGCGCTGCGCCACTATCTTGGAGACCGGCGCGTCAGCTATGCCAAAGGGTGCCACATTATTGAACAGCGCATGGCGGGCGCGCCGGTATTCCCCGGCGACAGCGGCGGTAAGCCGATGCAGCAATCGCCGGTCTCGTTCGACACCAGCCTGATTCCGGCTGCGGTAAGAGCGGCCGAGGAGAGCGATGTGGTGGTGGCCTGCGTGGGCGACCTTGCCGGCTTGTTCCAGAGCGGCACCGTGGGCGAAGGCTCCGATACCGACAGCCTGAATCTGCCTGGCGTGCAGCAGCGGCTGCTGGAGGCGCTGGTGGCAACCGGGAAGCCGGTTATTGTGGTGATGACCGGCGGGCGGCCCTATAACCTGCAGGGGCTGGAAGAGAAAGTTGCGGCCCTGCTGATGGCATGGGCTCCGGGGCAGGAGGGCGGTTGGGCGATCGCCGACGTGCTGACGGGGCGAGAGGAGCCGCAGGGGCGGCTGGTGGTCAGCGTGCCGAAAAGCGCGGGCGCGATGCCCTATTATTACAACCACAAGCTGAAAAGCGGCGGTACGCCGTTCGCCTTCCACTTTGGCTCCCGCTACCCGTTCGGCTACGGGCAAAGCTGGACGACCTTCAGGTATGGCGAGCCGCAGCTGCTGGCGTCACAGGTGGCAATGGAGGGGGAGATTGCCCTCCAGGTGACGATCCGCAACGACGGCGAGCGTCGCGGCAGCGAGGTGGTGCAGCTCTACGTGCGCGATAAGGTCGCCTCGATGGTGCGTCCGGTTCAGGAGCTTAAAGCCTTCCGGCGGGTGACGCTGGATCCGGGAGAAACGGCGACGCTGACCTTCTATCTGCCGGTCGATATGCTTAACTTTACCCGCCGTGACGGGCAGCGCATCGTTGAACCCGGTGAGTTTGTGCTCCAGGTCGGCGCATCTTCTGCTGATATCCGCGGGACGGCAACCGTGACGGTAAAAGGCGAGGTTCGTGAGCTGGCGCAGAGGTGGCGAATGATGAGCCGCTGCGAGGTGAGTTGATAAAAAAATGCCCATCGTGGGAGATGGGCAAAGACTACACACAGCAATTCGTTGTTTCACTCAGGGGATTTCCATGCTTATAAATCAATGTGTTGATTTATAACCGTGCTCATATAGTAGCCACAGGGATTTTTTGCGTCGATCGGATTCCTCTCAATAGTTAAATTGAGGTGAAGAATAAGCGTGGGATATGTAGCGAAAGCTATGGTTGAAGCGCCTGACAGGCACCAATGCATAAGGTTTATTTATGATTAAGGCGGGTTTCCCCGCCTTAATTTTTGTGCTGCCGGCGTTACTCGCCGCTTTTGATATTGCCGGCATTAAGCTCGGTGAGCTCGGCCAGCACCTGATCGGGATCTTTCGGCGGCGGCGGAACTTCATGCACCCAGGCGTCGTACAGTCGCCATGACACGGCGAGCAGGACCGGGCCGATAAACAGGCCAATCATGCCAAAGGCAATCAGGCCGCCGATAACGCCGGAGAGGATCAGGATCATCGGCAGATCGGCGCCCATGCGGATGAGCACCGGACGGATGACGTTATCCATTGTCCCCACCACGCAGCTCCACACCAGCAGCACGGTACCCCAGGTGGTATCTCCGCTGTAGTACAGCCAGATAATGGAGGGGATGAGCACAATCAATGGCCCCAGTTGAACGAGGCAGGTGAAGATCATTACCACGGTCAGCAGCGCGGCGTAAGGCACGCCGGTTACCGCCAGGCCGATGCCGCCCAGCACCGCCTGAGTCAGCGCGGTAACCACGACGCCCAGCGCCACGGCGCGAATCGCCTGGCCTGCCAGCAGCACCGCGGCATCGCCGCGTTTTGCCGCCAGCCGGGTGGCGAAATAGCGGAAACCATAGGCTACCTTTTCACCCTGCCAGTACAGCAGGGCGCTGAACAGCAGCATCAGCCCGCAGTAGACCAGCAGTTTGCCAATGTGCGCCGCCTGCCCGACAAACCAGGTGGTGGTGGTGCCGATATAGGGCCGGATTTTGGCCATGATCGCCGCGCCCCCCATATCCAGCAGGCCATGCCACGCGGAGTAGAGCTTGTCGCCAATCAGCGGGATGCTGTTGAGCCAGGCGAAATCCGGCAGGCTCACGCTACCGGTGGTGAACATTTTAATCAGCGGCGCGCTGTTATCGACCAGGCTGTTGACCAGCAGCGCGATCGGGATAACGAACAGTAAGAATAACAGCAGGGTCATTACCAGCACCGCGAGGGCGCGTTTGCCAAACAGCAGCCGCTGCAGGCGCAGTAGTACCGGCCAGGTTGCAATGACCACGGTGCCTGCCCAGGCAAAAGACAGGATAAAGGGCTGTACGATCCACAGGCAGGAAACAATAATCAGGGACAAAAACAGCACCGATAGCAGAACCTGCGGTATATCCCGGGGCTGACGCTCGTTAATCATAGAGAAAATTTACCTTTCCAGTGGCGCCAAAAGGCTGACGCAGCGTAATTCCATATACGGATAATAATACCAATAATTTAACCCGCCTGATTCTGCACATAAATCTGGTGGGCGCATATGAAAAAAATGTGATAAAAAGTTGACTGCACTACGCAATCGTTTAGTTACCTATACACAAAATCATCCAGGATACCTCGAACCGGCAGGTGAAAGCTCGCGGCGTTTGCCTAAGTCAGCGATCGGCGCAGCGGAAGCGGCTGACGGAAAGCGCTCCGAAGGATGAAGTTTTTACAACACAACATAGTCAGGCAGGGTCAAGCGTTATGATCCCACAAATTTCTCAAGCACCAGGCGTCGTTCAGCTGGTATTGAATTTTTTGCAGGTACTGGAGCAACAAGGTTTTACCGGCGATACCGCCACCAGCTATGCCGACAGGCTAACGATGGCGACGGACAACAGCATCTATCAGCTATTGCCGGACGCGATTTTATTCCCCCGTTCCACGGCGGACGTCGCGCTGCTGGCAAGAGTGGCGGCGGATGAGCGTTTCAAAACGCTGGTCTTTACGCCACGCGGCGGCGGCACCGGCACCAACGGCCAGTCGTTGAACGCGGGGATTGTTGTTGATATGTCCCGCTATATGAACCGCATTATCGAAATTAACCCGGAAGAAGGCTGGGTGCGGGTCGAAGCCGGGGTTATTAAAGATCAGCTCAACCAATATCTTAAGCCGTACGGCTACTTTTTTGCGCCGGAGCTGTCAACCAGCAACCGCGCTACGCTCGGCGGAATGATCAATACCGATGCCTCCGGCCAGGGGTCGCTGGTGTACGGTAAAACCTCCGATCATGTGCTGGGCGTGCGCTCGGTCCTGATGGGGGGCGATATTCTGGACACCCAGGCCATTCCCGCGGCCCTGGCAGAAACTCTGGCAAACGAGCAGTCGGCAATCGGGCGCATTTACCGCACCGTCTACCAGCGCTGTAAAGAGCAGCGCCAGCTGATTATCGATAAATTCCCTAAGCTTAACCGCTTCCTGACCGGCTACGATCTGCGCCACGTCTTTAATGACGATCTGAGCGAATTCGATCTCACCCGGATATTAACCGGTTCGGAAGGCACGCTGGCGTTTATTACCGAAGCGCGTCTCGATATTACCCGGCTGCCGAAGGTGCGTCGGCTGGTGAACGTTAAGTATGATTCGTTTGATTCCGCGCTGCGCAATGCGCCGTTTATGGTGGCGGCAAATGCGTTGTCGGTGGAAACCGTCGACTCGAAGGTGCTTAACCTCGCGCGCGAAGATATCGTCTGGCACTCCGTCAGCGAACTGATCGCCGACGTGCCGGATAAAGAGATGCTGGGGCTGAACATCGTCGAGTTTTCCGGCGATGACGTCGAGCTGATTGACGGCCAGGTGGCTTCCCTGTGCCAGCGGCTGGATCGGCTGATCGCCCAGGGTGAAGCCGGCGTCATCGGCTGGCAGGTGTGCGGCGAGCTGGACGGCGTTGAGCGTATCTACGCGATGCGTAAAAAGGCGGTAGGGCTGCTGGGTAACGCGAAGGGGGCGGCTAAACCGATTCCTTTTGCCGAAGATACCTGCGTGCCGCCGGAACATCTGGCGGATTACATCGTTGAGTTTCGCGCGCTGCTGGACGCCCACGGCCTGAGCTACGGCATGTTTGGCCACGTCGATGCCGGGGTGCTGCACGTGCGCCCGGCGCTGGATATGTGCGATCCTCAGCAGGAAGTGCTGATGAAGCGGATCTCCGATGAAGTGGTCGCGCTGACGGCCAAATACGGCGGCCTGCTGTGGGGGGAGCACGGGAAGGGGTTCCGCGCCGAGTACAGCCCGGCGTTCTTTGGCGATGAGCTGTACCGCGAGCTGCGGAAAGTGAAGGCGGCATTTGACCCGGATAACCGCCTTAACCCCGGGAAAATTTGCCCGCCGGAAGGCGTCGATGCGCCGATGATGAAAGTGGACGCGGTGAAGCGCGGCACCTACGACCGTCAGATCCCTATCGCCGTACGCAGCTCATGGCGCGGGGCGATGGAGTGTAACGGTAACGGCCTGTGCTTTAACTTTGATGTTAAGAGCCCCATGTGCCCGTCAATGAAGGTGAGCAATCATCGCATCCATTCGCCGAAAGGCCGGGCAACGCTGGTGCGCGAGTGGCTGCGTCTGCTGGCCGATCGCGGTATCGATCCCAATCAGCTGGAGAGCCAGCTGGCGGAAAAACGCGCCAGCCTGCGCGAACTGATCGAGCGTACCCGCAACAGCTGGCACGCGCGCAAGGGCGAGTATGACTTCTCGCATGAGGTCAAAGAGGCGATGTCCGGCTGTCTGGCCTGTAAAGCCTGCTCCACCCAGTGTCCGATTAAGATTGACGTTCCGGAGTTCCGTTCACGCTTCCTGCAGCTTTACCACAGCCGCTATCTGCGCCCGGTTCGCGACCATCTGGTGGCGACGGTGGAGTCCTACGCGCCGCTGATGGCGCAGGCGCCGAAAACCTTTAACTTCTTTATTAACCAGCCGTGGATGCGCAAGCTGTCGGAGAAGCACATCGGGATGGTGGATTTACCGCTGCTCTCCACGCCGTCGCTGAAGCAGCAAATGGTCGGCCACCGTTCGGCGAATATGACGCTGGAACAGCTTGAAACGCTGAGCGCCGAGCAAAAGGCGAAAATGGTGCTGGTGGTGCAGGATCCGTTCACCAGCTACTACGATGCGCAGGTGGTGGCTGATTTCATCCGTCTGGTGGAAAAGGTCGGCTATCAGCCGGTGCTGCTGCCGTTTTCGCCAAACGGTAAGGCGCAGCATATTAAAGGCTTCCTGTCGCGTTTCGCCCGTACGGCGCAGAAAACGGCGGACTTCCTCAACCGGATGGCGCAGCTCGGGATCCCGATGGTCGGCGTCGATCCGGCCCTGGTGCTGTGCTACCGCGATGAATACAACCAGACGCTGGGCGACAAGCGCGGCGACTTCCGCGTGATGCTGGTACATGAATGGCTGCCGCAGGCGCTGCCTGAAAGCGCGGTGCAGGATAACGGCGGCGAGGCGTGGTATCTGTTTGGTCACTGCACTGAGGTCACGGCGCTCCCGGCCGCGCCGAAGCAGTGGGCTGAAATCTTTGCGCGCTTTGGCGCGAAGCTGGAAAACGTCAGCGTGGGCTGCTGCGGCATGGCCGGAACCTACGGCCATGAGGTTAAAAACCATGCCAACTCGTTGGCGATTTACGCGCTTTCCTGGCAACAGGCGATGCAGCGTTTGCCGCGCAACCGCTGCCTGGTGACCGGCTATTCCTGTCGTAGCCAGGTTAAGCGTATTGAAGGCAGCGGCGTACGTCACCCGCTGCAGGCGCTGCTGGAGATTATTGGATGATTTGGAAACGTCAGACAACGCTGGAACAGCTCAACGCTATGGGCGAGGGCAATATGGTTGGTCTGCTGGATATCCGCTTCGATGTGTTTACCGATGACACCCTTGAAGCTACGATGCCGGTAGACAGCCGAACCCATCAGCCGTTTGGCCTGCTGCACGGCGGCGCGTCGGTGGTGCTGGCCGAAACGCTGGGTTCGGTTGCCGGCTACTTATGCAGCGAAGGCGAACAAAAGGTGGTGGGGCTTGAGGTTAACGCTAACCATATCCGCTCGGTTCGCGACGGTCGGGTTCGTGGCGTCTGCAAGGCCCTGCACGTCGGCTCGCGCCATCAGGTGTGGCAGATTGAAATATCCGATGAGCAGGGGCGTCTGTGCTGCTCATCGCGGCTCACTACGGCGGTGGTTTAAGACCGAGATCGTTGCCTGAAGTGATATATGGGGGAAATTTTTCCCCCATATTGTTTATAGCGTTTCATCCTTAATTATTTCACTCGGGCCATTCTTCTGCACCGAGGCAATTCCTTTTTTCGCCGCATCCTTCGAGGAATACATTTCACTGGTGGCAATGGTTTCGTGGTTATCGGCCTTCAGTAAGAAATACCAAGGTTGGGACACGCTCTTCTCTGACTTCTTAATGACGTAATACCCCATCTTTTACCCCTTTTCACGTTAACAGCTCCCCATGATATGTAGACCATGACGGCTTGTGCGGCAAGTAATCATCTAATAAATATATAATTCATTATTCATTCGTTCTGTGTATGCTATTATTTAGTCACTATGCACTTGCAGAGCAACAAAGAGGACGGAGTTAACCATGGGTATCATTTCCTGGATCATTTTTGGTCTTATTGCCGGTATTTTAGCTAAGTGGATCATGCCGGGCAAAGACGGCGGCGGCTTTTTCGTCACCATCATTCTGGGGGTCATCGGTGCGGTAGTGGGCGGCTGGATCAGCACCTTCTTTGGTTTTGGCAAGGTTGACGGATTTAATTTCGGGAGCTTTGTCGTTGCGGTAATTGGCGCGCTGGTCGTGCTGTTTATCTACAGAAAAATTAAGAGCTAATAGCCCTTCAGTATCAACTGAGTCATAAGCGATAAAAGCTGCCACTATTATTGGCAGCTTTTTTTTTCGTCACATAATAGCGATGCTGGCGGATCGGATGATAATAAAAACCACAACAAACCGGCGGGCAAATCTATTAGACAACCCGTACATCGTACCGGCCGAAGGGGCCGCTAACCTATTTCCCTACGTCCGCAGGGTTTAATTAACCCGCCATAATCACCAGGGACCGGCCTCTGACATATCGGGTACGGCGACAACTTCGACATGAACTTCATAATGCCGGGCTTTGCTGGCCGGGATTAACGCGGTGAGCTTATTAATGGTTTCAGTCGGATTATCGCTGGCAACGGTCGCGGAGAAGAGCACCGGCTTTCTCGGCGGCAATGGCGGCATTGGCATTGGCATGGGGCCACGTTCCTGATTCATCTCAAACGGCGGCTGCCCGGCGTTATTCCGCGCCGGGGCTGGCGTTTCGTTTTTATCCGCGGCGAAGGCGCCGGCGGCGGCAATAGAAACGGTTGCTAACAGGGCAATGATTGTTCTTTTCATCTTTGTTACCTCTTAAGAGTGTGGCTAAAATCTTAGAGGTTACGTTTCTGGCCGACAATCCCACCAGGGGCGAATCCTACAAATCTCCTTATTTATTAACGAATGTGGAGGGTCTGCAGGGAAGCGTGCGGCACGGTGAAACCGAGGGCCCGGTCTCATCAGGAGATGGCTGCGGCCAGCCGATAAAAGGCAAGAATTGAAACAGCGGCGACAAAGATTTGTGGCACAACACGCTTTCAGTCCAGCAGGACGCTCATCACCAGAAGGACTACCATGCACATCGACATAATACTGATATCTATCATCCGTTACGACAAAAGCTCCAGGTTATCAGCGGCTCCGGCATCATGCCGAAAACTGTAGAAAATATAGACGGAGATTGTACACCAGCTTGATCATGGTGATTAAAACTTAATCCCCGAAGGACGGTCGACTTTATAACCAAAATGTCTACGCATAGCCACACAACAACCCCGGTTTTCAGATAATGCTTATAGATTGGCCGTGATATTCGTAGGATCGGCCCATGCTCTGGGGATTGGGGCATATTTGGGTCGGCGCATCCTGAAGCGAGGTAAGACGAAATTTCAACCTGATTAATACCTGTCGGTCAAATGGCCGAAGGGCGGCAGAGCGTGTCCGCTGCTCGACTGCTATGACGTCGGAGATTGTCGAGTGCGGCCGTCGGAAAACGGCGCCTGCGGGGCTAATGCGAAGATATTTCCCGGCGCTATCGCTATGAGGTGGCCCGCCCGGGATCCCTATGCAAAAGCACGAGGGCGGGCCTTGGCTATAGGGGGTCTACAACCGGCACGGATTTTACCATCCAGAATATGGCCGAAATATTAAAAACCTCTCCCGGGAAACGTTTTAAGATTTACCTCATCTGATAAGGCAATACGCTGCGACAGAGTGAGCTATTTGCAACTGCTCTGCTTAGAAGGCGTGACAGTCAATGGTAGGAATGCCGTCATAGGGGCATAATCTATACCTCGCCCCTAAAACCCGGCACATCTTCGCCAACGCGAATGCAGAATTTATGGCATACCGCTGCCTGCGCAGGTTATAACAGCTGAATGAAAAAATAGCATTCAGGGGAGATCTATGAGCGACAAAAGCAGAGCTTTTCGTCTTCTTCACGAATCCGGGAATACCTTTGTCATTCCTAATCCCTGGGACATCGGCACCGCCAGAATACTTGAGCAAATGGGCTTTATGGCCCTCGCCACAACCAGCGCTGGGCTCGCCTTTTCTCTGGGGGTGGCGGAAGGCCAGGTCTCCTGGCAACAGACCATTCATCACTGCCGGAACCTCGCCGCAGCGACCGCTCTGCCGGTGTCAGCCGATCTGGAGAAAGGAGCGGGCAACAGTCCGGATAGCGCCGCTGAAACCATTGAGATCGCAGTGGACGCCGGTCTTGCGGGCTGTTCCCTTGAGGATTACAGCGGCCGGCCGGAAGTTCCTATCTTCGATTTGAGCCTTGCGGTTGAGAGAATTGCGGCGGCGGCTGAATCACGCGCTATTTGTGATCCTGATTTTGTTATTACTGCGCGAGCTGAAAATTTCATGTGGGGCAATCGGGATCTTGATGAAACAATCCTGAGGCTTCAGGCTTTCGAAAAGGCGGGCGCAGATGTTCTCTATGCCCCGGGGATCGACGATCTCTCTATGATTCAAACCCTCTGCAGCTCTGTTACAAAACCGGTGAATGTTGTCATGGGATTGCCCGGAAATGTTTACAGCGTCGAAGAACTCTCGCAAGCCGGAGTCCGGCGTATAAGCGTGGGTGCCTCAATGGCCCGATTCGCTTATGGCGCGTTTGTTCAGGCAGCGCGGGAGGTCAGCCATGATGGCACTTTTACCTATGCAAAACAGGCCATCGGTTTTTCAGAACTTGAGGCCTTTTTTCGCCGGGCTAATCAATAATCAGCAGACGTGGCGGCGTGCATCAATTTCACGCTGCGTTTTTCCAGCGCATAGCGGTCAATTATCCTGGATACGTGACGCCGGCGTTCAGGTGAGTTCCTGTATCCATTCCAGGTGAAAAGATCGGCAGCAGCGCCACCGTCGGCTACAATCTCTTCTTCTGGCTTGAGTCCGGCTATTTGGCGGGCCATAACGGGGACAGCGGAGCTGATGGAGGGCGCTTTTGGGGACAGCGGAATCTCCTTTTATGCCCCGGATTGTCCGCCGGTGTAATAGTGTAACCTGTTGAATATCCGATAAGTCGCTGAAAGCAGGATTTTTTCATCTCCTATCTCAAAAATCGGTATTTTCGATACATCTTTTCCATTGCCGCACCTTCTGCCAATTCGCATCAAATAACTTATTATTTTTCAATCTATTAAATAGAAAAAATGAGACCTGATAAGCAGTAAAGCAGGGTCTATGCTTATAAAAAGGGCCGTAAAAGGGTCGCAGGGGCGAATACCCCTTCTCCAGATGGGTTGAAGTGATAATCGTTATCACTAACATGGTGAGATGCCCTGATGGCGCCAACCAATGAGGTAGAGCTATGGAATTACAAGCAGGAACCTTTAATCCCGACGATTTTAGCTGGCGAGGTCTGATAATGACGCCCGCCGCCGCCGCCCATATCCGTGATCTGGTGAGCAAGCAGCCGCCGATGCAGGGGCTGCGTCTTGGCGTGAAAACCAGCGGCTGCGCTGGATTTGCCTACGTCATGGAGCTTATCGCTGAGCCCGCGCAGGACGATCTGCTGTTTGAGTTTGATGGCGCGAAGCTGTGGGCGCCGCTGCAGGCAATGCCGTTTATTGATGGTACGGAGCTGGATTACGTTCGGGAAGGATTAAATGAAATCTTTAAGTTTCATAACCCGAAAGCGCAGCACGAGTGCGGCTGCGGTGAAAGCTTTGGGGTTCAGGCGGAGTAATTATGTCTCGTAATACTGAAACAACTGACGATGTCAAAACCTGGACCGGCGGGCCGCTGAATTATAAAGAAGGCTTTTTTACCCGGTTACAGACCGATGAGCTGGCCAAGGGCATCAACGAAGAGGTGGTGCGGGCAATATCCGCCCGTCGCAACGAGCCGGAGTGGATGCTTGAGTTCAGGTTGAACGCATTTAAGGCGTGGCTGGAGATGGAAGAGCCGCACTGGCTGAAGGCGCACTACGATAAGCTGGACTATCAGGACTACAGCTACTATTCCGCGCCGTCCTGCGGCAACTGCGACGACACCTGCGCCTCCGAACCGGGAGCGGTGCAGCAAACCGGCCCCGGCGACTATCTGACCAGCGAAGTCGAAGAGGCCTTTAATCTGCTGGGCGTGCCGGTACGTGAAGGTCGCGAAGTGGCGGTAGACGCCATATTTGACTCGGTTTCGGTCGCCACCACCTACCGGGAAAAGCTGGGAGAGCAGGGCATCATCTTCTGTTCCTTCGGCGAAGCGATTCACGATCATCCGGAGCTGGTGAAAAAATATCTCGGCACCGTGGTGCCCGGCAATGACAACTTCTTCGCCGCGCTGAACGCCGCGGTTGCCTCCGACGGCACCTTTATCTACGTGCCGAAAGGCGTGCGCTGCCCGATGGAGCTATCGACCTATTTTCGCATCAATGCGGAAAAAACCGGCCAGTTTGAACGCACGATCCTCGTCGCCGATGAGGGCAGCTACGTCAGCTATATTGAAGGCTGCTCGGCGCCGGTTCGCGACAGCTACCAGCTGCACGCGGCGGTCGTTGAGGTCATCATCCACAAAGATGCCGAAGTAAAATATTCCACGGTGCAGAACTGGTTCCCCGGCGATAACAACACCGGCGGGATCCTGAACTTCGTCACCAAACGGGCGCTCTGTGAAGGCGAAAACAGCAAAATGTCGTGGACTCAGTCGGAGACCGGCTCGGCGATAACGTGGAAGTATCCGAGCTGCATTCTGCGCGGCGACAACTCCATCGGCGAGTTCTTCTCGGTGGCGTTGACCAGCGGTCACCAGCAGGCGGATACCGGCACCAAAATGATTCATATCGGTAAAAATACCCGCTCGACGATTATCTCCAAAGGGATTTCCGCCGGTAAAAGCCAGAACAGCTACCGCGGGCTGGTAAAAATTATGCCGACCGCGACCAACGCGCGAAACTTTACCCAGTGTGACTCGATGCTGATTGGGCCAGACTGCGGGGCGCATACCTTCCCGTACGTCGAGTGCCGCAACAATAGCGCCCAGCTGGAGCACGAAGCCACCACCTCGCGAATCGGTGAAGATCAGCTGTTCTACTGCCTGCAGCGCGGGATCAGTGAAGATGATGCGATCTCAATGATCGTTAACGGTTTCTGTAAGGATGTTTTCTCAGAGCTGCCGCTGGAATTTGCCGTGGAAGCGCAAAAACTGCTGGCGATAAGCCTTGAACACAGCGTCGGTTAACAGTCTGACCCACACCGGCTGCGCGCTGACGCCGCCTGAATCAGACTGCCGAATTAAGGAATATACATGTTAAGTATTAAAGATTTGCAGGTTTCCGTTGACGAGAAAGAGATCCTGCGCGGATTGAACCTGGATATCCGACCTGGCGAAGTTCACGCCATTATGGGGCCCAACGGCTCCGGGAAAAGTACGCTCTCCGCAACGCTCGCCGGGCGGGAAGATTATGAAGTGACCGGCGGCAGCGTTGAGTTTAAGGGCAAGGATCTGCTTGAGCTTGCGCCGGAGGATCGCGCGGGCGAGGGGATCTTTATGGCCTTCCAGTATCCGGTTGAAATTCCGGGCGTCAGCAATCAGTTTTTCCTGCAAACGGCGCTGAATGCGGTACGTCGCTATCGCGGGCAGGAGCAGTTAGATCGCTTTGATTTTCAGGATCTGATGGAAGACAAAATTAAGCTGCTGAAGATGCCGGAAGACCTGCTGACCCGCTCGGTCAACGTCGGCTTCTCCGGTGGCGAGAAAAAGCGCAACGACATCCTGCAGATGGCGGTGCTGGAGCCGGAGCTGTGCATTCTCGATGAGTCTGACTCGGGGCTGGATATCGACGCCCTGAAGATCGTTTCTGACGGCGTCAACGCGCTGCGCGACGGCAAGCGCGCGTTTATTATTGTCACCCACTACCAGCGTATTCTCGACTATATCAAGCCTGATTACGTCCACGTGCTGTATCAGGGGCGGATCGTCAAATCCGGCGACTTCACCCTGGTCAAACAACTGGAGGAGCAGGGCTATGGCTGGCTTACCGAACAGCAGTAACGCGCTGCAGCAGTGGCACCACCTGTTTGAAGCGCAGGCGGAGCAGCGAACCCCAGAAGCGCACCAGCACCTGCAGCAGGCGCTGCGCCTGGGGCTGCCGACGCGTAAGCATGAGCACTGGAAATATACGCCGCTGGATGCGCTGCTCAGCGGCACCTTCGTCGCACCGCAGCCCGAGGCGTTAACCACGGCGCAGCGGGACGCGCTGGCGCTCTCCGTCGATGCCTGGCGGCTGGTGTTCATCGATGGCCGCTACAGCGAAGCGTTGAGCGATGCGCTGGCCGACAGCGGCTACGAAGTCAGCATCGATAACCAGCGGCAGACGCTGCCCGACGCGCTGCAGCCGGAGCTGTTTCTGCACCTGACCGAAAGCCTGGCGCCGACGGTGACGCGCATTCGCGTGAAGCGCAACCAGCGCCCCGCGAGGCCGTTACTGATTATGCACGTGACGCGCGGGCTGGCGGGGGAAGAGATGAATACCGCGCACTACCGGCATCATCTGGAGCTGGAGAGCGGCGCGGAGGCGACGATCCTTGAGCACTATGTCAGCCTTAACGAGCAGCGTCATTTTACCGGCGGACGGCTGACCGCCACGGTGGCGGACAACGCGCATCTGCAGCATATCAAGCTGGCGTTTGAAAACGCGCAGAGCTTCCACTTTGCCCACAACGACCTCTCTCTGGGGCGCGATGCATCGGCCTTTAGCAGCAGCTTCCTGCTCGGCGGCGCGGTGCTGCGCCAGCATACCAGCGTGCAGCTGCGGGGTGAGAACAGCAACCTGCGGATCAACTCTCTGGCGATGCCGGTAAAAAATGAGGTCTGCGACAGCCGCACCTGGCTGAACCATGACGTCGGCTACTGCAACAGCCGCCAGCTGCATAAGACCATCGTCAGCGACAAAGGTCGGGCGGTATTTAACGGCCTGATCAACGTTGCGCCGAACGCGATTAAAACCGACGGCCAGATGACCAATAATAATCTGCTGTTAGGCCGGCTGTCGGAGGTGGATACCAAACCGCAGCTGGAGATTTACGCCGATGACGTCAAATGTAGCCACGGCGCCACCATCGGGCGTATCGACGATGAACAGCTGTTTTACCTGCGCTCGCGCGGCATCACCCAGCAGGCGGCGCAGCACATGATTCTGTACGCTTTCGCCGCGGAGCTGACGGAAGCCATCGGCGATGTGGCGCTGAGGCAGCAAATCCTCGCGCGCATCGGCCAGCGTCTACCGGGAGAGGCAGCATGACATTTTCTGTTGAACGAGTCCGTGCAGATTTTCCGCTGCTCGGCCGGGAGGTCAACGGCCAGCCGCTGGTCTATCTGGACAGCGCCGCCAGCGCGCAAAAGCCGGAGGCGGTCATTCACGCCGAGGCGGAGTTTTACCGGCACGGCTATGCCGCCGTGCATCGCGGCATTCACACCCTGAGCGCGGAAGCGACGACGCGAATGGAGCAGGTTCGCCAGCGGGCGGCAACCTTCCTCAACGCGCGCTCTGCGGAAGAGCTGGTGTTTGTCCGCGGGACCACCGAAGGGATTAACCTGGTGGCGAATAGCTGGGGCAACGCCAACGTGGGGGCCGGAGATAACATCATCGTTAGCGCGATGGAGCACCACGCCAATATCGTTCCGTGGCAGCTGCTCTGCGCCCGGGTGGGCGCAGAGCTGCGGGTGATCCCACTCAATCCGGACGGAACCCTGCAGCTGGAGGCGATAGCGGGCCTGTTCGACGCGCGCACCCGGCTGCTGGCCATCACCCAGGTCTCCAACGTGCTGGGCATTGAAAATCCGGTAGCGGCGCTGATTGCGCTGGCGCATCAGCACGGCGCCAGGGTGCTGGTGGACGGCGCTCAGGCGGTGATGCATCACGCCGTGGACGTCCAGGCGCTGGACTGCGACTTCTACGTCTTCTCCGGACACAAGCTGTATGGCCCGACCGGGATCGGCGTCCTCTATGGTAAAGCGGCTCTGCTGGACGAGATGCCGCCGTGGGAAGGGGGCGGATCGATGATCGCCACCGTCAGCCTGACCCAGGGGACCACCTGGGCAAAAGCGCCGTGGCGCTTTGAGGCGGGGACGCCAAATACCGGCGGAATTATCGGGCTCGGGGCGGCGCTGGATTACGTCAGCGCGCTGGGGCTGGCGCATATCGGCGAATATGAACAGACGCTGATGCGCTACGCGCTGCAGGAGCTGACAAAAGTGCCGGACCTGATCATCTACGGCCCGCCGCAGCGGCTCGGGGTGATTGCCTTTAATCTCGGCGCGCACCACGCCTACGACGTCGGCAGCTTCCTCGATAACTATGGCATCGCGATTCGAACCGGCCATCACTGCGCGATGCCGCTGATGGACTTCTTTAGCGTTCCGGCGATGTGTCGGGCATCGCTGGCGATGTACAATACCACGGAAGATGTGGATCGGCTGGTCGCAGGACTACAGCGCATTCACAAGCTATTAGGCTAAAGGAAGCAATCATGGCGGCGTTACCGGATAAAGATAAACTGCTGCGCAACTTCAGCCGTTGCGCAAACTGGGAAGAGAAGTACCTCTATATTATTGAGCTTGGCCAGCGGCTGGCGCCGCTGAGCGCCGAGGAGCATACGGCGCAAAACATTATCCAGGGCTGCCAGAGCCAGGTATGGATTGTCGTGGAGCAGAACGAGACGGGCGCGCTCGTGCTGCGCGGCGATAGCGACGCGGCTATCGTCAAAGGGCTCATCGCCGTGGTGTTTATTCTCTATGACCAGATGACGGCCAAGGATATCACCGCTTTTGACGTTCGCCCGTGGTTTGAAAAGATGGCGCTGACTCAGCATCTTACGCCATCGCGGTCGCAGGGGCTGGAAGCCATGATTCGCGCAATTCGCGCGAAAGCCGCAAATCTTAGCTAGAATAAACAGGTAGATTTCATTCTGTTACGTTCGGTGGGAACGCGTTTCCCGCCGATGTACAGATCCTGGCGTTTTATTAGCGAAAGAAGGAATCTCAGTATGAAACGCGCGTCTCTCCTCACTTTATCCCTTCTGGCGGCCCTCAGCGTGCAGCATGGCGCCTGGGCGGTAGATTACCCACTTCCTCCTGCTAACAGCAGGATCATTGGTCAAAATCAATTCTGGACGGTGCAGGAGGGGGATCGCAACCTGCAGGCGATTGCTCGTCATTTTGATACCGCGGCAATGCTGATCCTCGAAGCTAACGATACGCTGGCGCCGGTAGAGCCTGAACCGGGCACCCAGGTGCTGATCCCTTCGCAGATGCTGCTGCCCGACACGCCTCGCGAGGGAATTGTCGTGAACCTGGCGGAGCTGCGGCTCTACTACTTCCCGCCGGGGCAAAATCAGGTGCAGGTCTATCCTCTCGGCATTGGCCAGCTTGGGCTGGAAACGCCGGAGATGACCACCCGCGTCGGGCAGAAGATCCCCAATCCGACCTGGACCCCGACGGCGGGCATCCGCGCCCGCTCGCTGGAGAAAGGGATTAAGCTGCCGCCCGTTATTCCGGCGGGGCCGAACAACCCTCTGGGACGCTATGCGCTGCGCCTGGCGTACGGTAACGGCGAATACCTCATTCATGGCACCAACGCGCCGGATAGCGTGGGGCTGCGGGTCAGCTCCGGCTGTATGCGCATGAACGCCGCCGACATTCAGGCACTCTTTAGCCAGGTGAAGACCGGAACGCCGGTGCGCATCATCAATCAGCCGGTGAAGTTTGCGGTTGAGCCCGACGGCAGGCGCTACGTTGAGGTACACCGGCCGCTGTCGCAGGATGAAAGCGGCGATACCCGAACTATTGCCTATACGCTCCCGGCGGAATTCCATCAGTTTTCCGGCGATAAGTCCGTCGACGAGGCGCTGCTGAAGCGCGCGCTGTCGAGAAGAGCGGGCTACCCGGTGGTGGTTTCTGGCGGTGAGCAGAGCAGTGCCGGAGGGGCGGTATCGAATTTGTCGGTGCAGAATGCGCCGGTGGATGAGAGTACAAGAGTGCAGTAAATCGGGGAGAGCAGGACAAAAAAATGGCGCACAATGTGCGCCATTTCTATTACACAGGCACTATTACTTACGGTATTTAGTAGCCTGGTTGTCCAGACGCTGGTTAGCGCGTGCTGCGTCATCTTTAGCAGCCTGAACGTCGGAACGGATTGCGTTCACGTCGTTGCTCAGCTGGTCAACTTTAGCGTTCAGAGTCTGAACGTCAGAAGACAGCTGATCGATTTTAGCATTGCTGGAGCAACCAGCCAGCAGAGTAGAACCCAGGATTACCGCGCCCAGTACCAGTTTAGTACGATTCATTATTAATACCCTCTAGATTGAGTTAATCTCCATGTAGCGTTACAAGTATTACACAAACTTTTTTGGGATGAGAATATTTTTTTACGGTAATACGCTTATTTTTGATCGTTCGCTCAAAGAACCAACGAATTTGGAGGATTAGTTTAAAAAGCTGTGTGAAAACAGCACGCTTCCATCGGATTCATCTTAGATAATCTCTTATTAAATAGTAAATTCCGATTTGCATTTTTATTAAGAGTAGCTAGTGATTGAATAAAAAAAAAGCGCCTCACGGAGGCGCCTTTAAAAAAACGAATTAGCCTGTAAATTATTACAGCACGTGCACGGATGCGGTATTGGTTGTTCCGCTTGGAACCAGCGCTCCGGACACCATCACGACGACGTCGCCTTTACGCGCCAGACCGCTCTGCAGAGCCAGCTCTTTGCCCAGCATGTAGAAGTCGTCGGTAGAGGCCAGCTGCTCAACCAGCTGCGGTACAACGCCTTTGGTCAGCACCAGCTGGCGGGCGGTGGTTTCGTTGGTGGTCAGCGCCAGGATAGTGGCATCCGGGAAGTATTTACGCACTGCGCGAGCGGATTTACCGCCCTGGGTGGCGACGACGATCAGCGGCGCTTCCAGTTTTTCAGCGGTTTCTACAGCACCACGGCAAACGGCTTCGGTGATGCGCAGCTTGCGGTTGTCGTTGTTGAACTCCAGACGGCTGGTCATGACGCGGTCGGTACGTTCGCAGATGGTCGCCATGATGGTAACCGCTTCCAGCGGGTATTTACCTTTTGCCGATTCGCCGGACAGCATCACGGCATCGGTGCCGTCGAGGATGGCGTTAGCGACGTCGCCGGCTTCCGCGCGGGTCGGACGCGGGTTCTTGATCATTGAGTCCAGCATCTGGGTAGCGGTGATAACCACTTTACGCGCGCGGATACATTTTTCGATGATCATTTTCTGGGCGAAGATAACTTCTTCAACCGGGATTTCAACGCCCATGTCGCCACGAGCAACCATGATGCCGTCGGAGGCTTCAAGGATTTCGTCGAAGTTGTTCAGGCCTTCCTGGTTTTCGATCTTGGAGATGATCTGAATGTTGTCGCCACCGTTAGCCTTCAGGTGTTCGCGAATTTCTACTACGTCAGAACGCTTGCGGATAAAGGATGCGGCAACAAAGTCAACGCCCTGTTCGCAGCCGAAGATCAGGTCCTGTTTGTCTTTCTCAGCCAGCGCCGGCAGAGCGATAGATACGCCCGGCAGGTTAACGCCTTTGTTCTCGCCGAGGTCGCCGTTATTCAGCACTTTACAGATAACGTTTTTACCTTCGATGGCGGTAACTTCCATACCGATCAGACCATCGTCAACCAGTACGGTGTTGCCAACGGAGAGGTCAGAGGTAAAACCTTCATAGGTGACGGCTACGATTTCGTTGTTGCCGACTACGGATTTGTCGGTTGTGAAGGTGAAGGTCTGACCCGCTTTCAGGGAGACGTCGTTGCCGCCTTCCAGTTTGATGGTGCGAATTTCCGGACCTTTGGTATCCAGCAGGATAGCGGCGGTTTTACCGGTTTTGCTCACCACATTGCGCAGGTTCTGGATGCGCTGACCGTGTTCAGCATAGTCGCCGTGAGAGAAGTTCAGACGCATGACGTTCATGCCCGCGTCCAGCATCTTGGTTAACATCTCTTCGGATTCGGTTTTCGGACCGATGGTGCAAACAATTTTGGTCTTTTTCATGAAGGTATTAGTCTTTAAGTTGTGAAGGATAGGGGAATCTCGCTCCGTGGGCGCACTGCCGTGGAGGCAAACCTGTATTGCGAAAGCTGCTATGCCACGCTCTAAGGATAGGTGACAACAATAGAGCGTGCAGAAGAATGTGTGCTGGCGGTTCAGCCCATGAAAAGAGGCAATTTTTTATGCTTTTAGTCATGCAGTCCAATGTGCTGAAACCATTCAAGAAAGAATCGGTGTGCATTATACGACGATGAAACAAAAAAGGAAAATGAAAACAACGTTTCATTTTCCGTTATACAAACGCAACAAAACTCACACCAATAACAATCTTATCTGCAACACAAATTTTCGCCAGTCGCTAAGATAAACTGGCCGCAGCGTGCCGTTTTAGCCGCGGTTTGGTCATGGAAATTCGTCATTAGCGAAGAAACGGTGCGCTGGTTTGATTTATGCGGAAAAGATATCAATAATGAATTGATTGATAATGATAATTTGCGAGCGTGATTTGATGGGAAACCGAGCAAAAGACGATGAGTTGTACCAGGAAATGTGCCGCGTGGTGGGGAAAGTCGTGCTCGAAATGCGCGATCTTGGTCAGGAACCGAAACATATCGTGATTGCCGGCGTCGTTCGCACCGCGCTGGCGAATCCCAAAATCGCCCGTTCGGAGCTGACTCATGAAGCGATGACCCGGGTTATTCACGCCTTATCAGGACATGAATAACGCCGACGGCAGCGCCTCAGGCTTCAGGATATAACGAAGCGAACCACCGCTTTTACCGCGATATCGCAGTGGTGGGCGACCATCGCCTCATCGTCGATTTCCGGCAGCGGATCGTCGAGATAGAGGCTGTTGAAGGTGTAAAAATTCGAGACCTGATAAAAGCTGAAGCTGCTGATCAGCCGGTGGACGTCCCGCGGCTCAATCCCGGCCTGAAAAATCCCCTGCTGCTGCCCGCGCTGGAGAATATCCTCGAGGATGGAAAGGGCGGTTCGGTTCAGCGGTTTCAGCTGCCCGGATGACTGCAGCCACTTCCCGCGCTGCATATTCTCCATACAGATCACGCGCATAAAGTCCGCGTGGGTCGCGTGATAGCGCACGCTCCACCTCACCAGCTGAACCAACGCCTCCACCGGAGGAAGCTGCTCCAGCCCGAGCTGCTGTTCCGTTTCGCGAATACGGGCGTAGACGTGCTGCAGCACGGCCTGATACAGCAGCTCTTTGCTTTTGAAGTAGTAGACCACCATCCGCTTGGTCGTCTGCGCTTCGACGGCGATCTGTTCCATCCGCGCCCCCGAAAGCCCGTGTTCGGCAAATACGGCAATCGCGGCGGTGAAGATCCGCTCTTTCAGGGATTGCGCTTCATCATGAGCAACCACGGACATAACCACTCCTTTTTTCTGAGAGACAAAAAATACACATAACGATCACAATTTAGCAACCTTGTGTGGCGCGGATGAACCAAATGATACATATTCAGGGCTCACGTCCGCTGATGACACGAGGATCTATGCTGCGCTCAATCGCCACCGTCTCGATTTCCGGTACCTTACCTGAAAAGCTTCACGCCATTGCCGCTGCGGGTTATCAGGGCGTCGAAATCTTCGAAAACGATCTGCTCTATTATACGGGCACGCCGGCGGATATTCGTAATCTGGCGGCTGATTTAGGGCTAAAAATCACGCTTTTTCAACCCTTTCGCGATTTTGAAGGCGCCAGCCGCGCGCAGTTTGCGGCCAATCTGGCGCGGGCGAGGCGCAAATTCGCGCTGATGCATGAGCTCGGCTGCGACACCATGCTGCTTTGCAGCAACGTGCAGCCGGACTGCTCCGCCGATATCTCCCTGCAGGTGGCGGATTTACGCGCCCTGGCGGATCTGGCGGAGCAGGAGGGCATTATCGTGGGCTATGAGGCGCTGGCCTGGGGGACTCACGTTAACCTCTGGCATCAGGCCTGGGAGCGGGTAAAAGCGGTGAACAGCCCGGCAATGGGCATCGTACTCGACAGCTTCCATATCCTGGCGCGCGGCGACGATCTGGCGCGGCTCCACGAGGTGCCGGTGGATAAAGTCACCTTCCTGCAGCTTGCCGACGCGCCGCTGATGAAGATGGATGTCCTCGAATGGAGCCGCCATTTCCGCTGCTTCCCCGGCCAGGGGCAGCTGCCGCTGGTGGATTTTGCCTGCGAGCTGACCCGCTGCGGCTATCGCGGCCCGTGGTCGCTGGAGATCTTTAATGATGGTTTTCGCGCCTCGCCGAACGGCGCGACGGCGAAAGACGGCTACCGTTCGCTGCTGTGGCTGGAAGAGCAGACCCGGCGCCAGCTGGCGAGCAGCGATGCGGCGCTGTTTGACGCGCCGGAGTTAGCCCCCTACACGGGGCTGGAGTTTATTGAGTTTGCCGCCAGCCCCTCCGAGGCCAAAACCCTCGGCCAGCGCCTGGCGCAGCTGGGTTTTCAGCAGGAGGGCCAGCATCGTTCGAAACAGGTGGCGCTGTGGCGTAACGGGGCGGCAAGAGCCGTCGTCAACTTTCAGCCGCACAGCTGGGCCGACCATTTCTACCAGCGCCACGGGATCTCGCTGTGCGCGATGGCCCTTGGCGTCAGCCGCAGCGCGCCGATTATTGCGCGCGCTCGCGCCTACGGTTACGCCACCTGGCAGGGCGACGCCGGGCCGAATGAAAGCCCGATTCCGGCGGTTTGCGCCCCGGATGGCAGCCTGATTTATTTGATTGAGCGCGGGGACGATATCTATGCCCGCGATTTCCACCTGCAGCCGCCTGCGGCTGTGCGCGATGATTACAGCGGCATCGACCACCTGGCGCTCGGGATGGAGGCGGACAGCCGCGACAACTGGATTATGTTCTTCCGCACGGTGTTCGGCTTTACCCTCGAACATGAACAGACGCTGCCGGACCCGTACGGTCTGGTGCGAAGCCTTGCGGTACATAGCCCGCAGGGCAACATCCGCCTGGCGCTGAATATTTCTCAAAGCCGCGCGACGCAGATTGCCCGCTCCGTTGCCTGCTATCAGGGCGCAGGCCTGCAGCATGCGGCCTTCGCCTGCCGGGACCTGCCGGCCACCCTCAATTGCCTGCCTGAGGTCTCCCTTAACGCGCTGCCGATCCCGGCAAACTACTATGAGGATTTAGCGGCGCGCTTTGGCGCAGGTGAGAGCGTGGCGCTGTTCAAACGTCTGCAGCTCCTCTACGACAGCGATGGCCAGGGCGGTGAATTCCTGCATCTCTACACCCGACCCTTTTCCGCAGGGCGCTTTTTCTTTGAGTTGACCGAAAGACGTGACGGCTACGCGCTCTACGGCGCGGCGAACGCGGCGGTGCGTCTTTCGGCGATGCAGTACGGCTAGTTTGTATCAAATGGTTCATCTGATACGTGTCGCCCATACAATAACAACATTCATCTGCACCCAACGCACCACATCACTCGCGCTGCGTTAAGGCGGCAACGTTCCTGCCGCCCGTACAAAAGCGACCCGGGTGATAACGTGTCTATGACAGGAAACGACTATGAGTTTTTATAGCCATAACCACGCGGCGACGGCGGCGACCGTGACCACCGCGCGCCGCTCCCGGCGGCGTATCGGGATCCTTTCGCTGCTGGCCGTCGGTACGATGATTAACTACCTTGACCGAACGGTATTAGGCATTGCGGCCCCCAGCTTAACCTCCGAGCTCGGCATCGATGCCGCGGTGATGGGGATCGTGTTTTCCGCCTTCGCGTGGACCTACGCGCTGGCGCAGATCCCCGGCGGCCTGTTCCTCGACCGTTTCGGCAACAAGGTGACCTATTTCCTGTCGTTGACCCTGTGGTCGCTGTTTACCCTGTTTCACGGCATGGCGCTTGGCCTCAAGACGCTGCTGCTTTGCCGTTTTGGCCTCGGGGTCAGCGAAGCGCCGTGCTTTCCGGTCAACAGCCGGGTCGTCAGCGCCTGGTTCCCCCAGCAGGAGCGGGCCAAAGCCACTGCGGTATATACGGTGGGCGAATATCTTGGGCTGGCCTGCTTCTCCCCGCTGCTGTTCTGGATCATGGGCAGCTTTGGCTGGCGGACGCTGTTTATCAGCGTCGGCGCGGTCGGCGTGCTGTTCGCGCTGGTGTGGTGGCGCTGCTACCGCGAGCCGCACGAGGATAAGCAGCTTAGCCCGCAGGAGCGTGACCATATCGCCAGCGGCGGCGGCATGACTACCGCGATGCAGCAGCGGACGCTCTTCAGCTGGCCGCTGGTCCGCCAGCTGCTCGGCAAGCGGCAGATCCTCGGCGCCAGCATCGGCCAGTTTGCCGGCAATACGGTACTGGTCTTCTTCCTGACCTGGTTTCCGACCTACCTGGCGACCGAGCGCCACATGCCGTGGCTAAAAGTGGGCTTCTTCGCCATTCTGCCGTTCCTCGCCGCCGCCGGCGGGGTGATGTTCGGCGGCTGGGTATCCGACAGGCTGCTGAAGGCCACCGGCTCGGCGAACCTTGGGCGCAAGCTGCCTATCGTTGCCGGCCTGCTGATGGCCAGCACCATTATCTCCGCCAACTGGCTGACCAGCGATCTGGCGGTGATCCTCGTGATGTCGTTCGCCTTCTTTGGTCAGGGCATGGTCGGCCTCGGCTGGACGCTGATTTCCGATATCGCTCCACGGGGGCTGGGCGGGCTGACCGGCGGGTTGTTCAACTTCTGTGCCAACCTTGCCGGGATCCTCACGCCGCTGATCGTCGGCTTTATCGTCGCGGCCTTCGGCAGCTTCTTCTATGCGCTGGTCTATATCGGCGGCGCGGCGCTGCTCGGCGTGGTGGCATATCTGTTTATTCTTGGCGACGTCAAACGCATCGAGCTGGCGAAATAGAGAGAGGGGCAGGAGATGGTGATTAGTGGCAACACGCGGCTGATAGCGCACCTTGGCTATCCTACCGCCAGTTTTAAGGCACCGATGATTTATAACCCGTGGTTTGTAAACCAGCAGGTGGATGTCAAAGTGGTGCCGATGGGGGTCAGACCTGAGGACTATGCCGACTTTATCGCGCCGCTGTTCTCGATGACCAATATCGTCGGCGCGCTGGTTACCATGCCGCACAAGATTGCCACCTGCGGCCTGGTGCAGCATCTCAGCCCCACGGCGGCAATTGCCGGCGCGTGTAACGCCATTCGCCGCGAGGCCGACGGCAGCCTGAGCGGGGATATGTTTGATGGCGAAGGCTTCGTCCTTGGCATCCGCCGCAAGGGTTTTCAGCCCCAGGGCGCGCGGGCGCTGGTCATCGGCTGCGGCGGCGTTGGCTCGGCGATCGCCGCTTCGCTGGCGGCGGCGGGGGTCCGCGCCCTGACGCTCTACGATAGCCGTCCGCAGGCGGTGCAGGCGCTGGCCGGGCGTCTGCTGCGGCACTATCCGGTGCTGGATCTCAGCCTGATGCAGCGCGATCCGCAGGGGCATGACCTGGTGGTCAACGCTACGCCGCTGGGCATGAAGGCCGACGACCCGCTGCCGCTGGACCCGCAGCGGCTGTCTCCCGCCTGCTGGGTGGGCGAAGTGGTGATGACCCACGAAATGACGCCGCTGCTGCGGGCGGCGCAGGAGCGGGGCTGCGCGATCCAGCGCGGCACCGACATGCTGTTTGAAATGATCCCCGCCTACCTGCGCTTTTTCAATTTGCCGGTGGCGACCCCGGAACGGCTGCGGGAGCTGGCGGAAATTCGCTACTGAAACGCGCTCAGTCCGGTTACCATAGCCAGCATTTCCGGGCTTCAGCGAGAGATCTATGACACCTTGCATCGTTCTGCTGGCGGCGGGGAGCCTGAAGGGCGCCTTTGTCCCGCTGCTGGCGCGTTTTCATCAGCTTACCGGCATTGCGGTCGAGGCGCATTTTGCTCCCGCAGGCCTGCTGCGCGAGCGGATTGAGGCCGGGGAGCGCTGCTCGGTTTTCGCCTCCGCCAATAGCCAGCATCCGCAGGCGCTGCAGCAGGCGGGGCTGGCGGGCGAGTGCTGGCCGTTTGCCGCTAACCAACTGATGCTCACCGTGCGACGAACGGCCGCTAGCGATGAGGCCGACTGGCTGACGCTGCTCTGCGACCCGCAGCTACGCCTGGCGACCTCAACGCCGGGCTGCGATCCTTCCGGCGACTATACCTGGCAACTATTCGAACGGATTGAAGCCGGCTATCCGGGGGCCGGGCGGCGGATGATGGCCCGCGCGCGGCAGCTGGTGGGGGGAAGGGGTTCGCTACAGGTCCCGCCGGGCAGCACGGCAGGGGCCTGGCTGATTGGCGAAGGGTTAGCCGATCTGTTTATCGGCTACGCCCACTACGTCGGCCAAATGGCGGCCGGCGACGCGCTGCGTACCGTCGCCATTCCGCCGCCGTGGAACGTTCGCGCCGACTACTACCTGACACAAACCGAAGAGAGCGCCGGGGCGCAGCGGCTCAGCCGCTTTATTCTTGGCGACGAGGGGCAGAGCTACCTGCGCGCGGCGGGCTTTTTGCCGGTCAGCGGCGGATCGTAAACTGCGGCGCCAGCAGCGGTACGGCCGATCCGGGGTGATCGATTTTGTGGACCGGTAAACCGTAGGCCCGCTGCAGATTGGCTTCGCTCAGCACCTCGGCGGAGCGGCCCGCCAGCCACTCGCCGTCAGGCAGCAGGAGTAAAGTATGGCTGGCTATCTGCAGGGCGTGGGTAGGATCGTGGGTGGTGAACAGCACCGTGCGCGTCTGGCGATGCGCCAGATCGCTAATCAGCTGCAGCACCACCTGCTGATTAGCGAGATCCAGCGCCGAGCAGGGCTCGTCGAGCAGGATATTCTGGCTGGCGCCCACCAGCGCGCGGGCAATCAGGACCAGCTGCTGCTGGCCGCCGGAGAGCGCGCGAAAGGATGCGGCGGCCAGATGCGCAATCCCCAGCTGGCGCAGCGCCTCCTGAACCTGCCGTCGGTCTTCAGCGCCGGGCTGGGCGAACAGATCGACATGGCGAGCGCGGCCCATCAGCACCACCTCCTGCACCTGCCAACTGAATGCCGGGCGAAAAGATTGCGGCACGATGGCGGTGCCGTCGACGGACTCAAACCGGCCGCCGAGCGGCGGCAGCACGCCGGTCAGCGTATCAAGCAGCGTGCTTTTTCCGCGCCCGTTAGCGCCCAGGATCGCCCAGATCTCGCCGGCGCGACAGCGCAGGCTAAGGGGAGCAAACAGCGGCTGACGGTGGCCATAAAGCAGCTGCGTCAGGCTAAGAGAGGCCTCCATCAGACGGTTCCTCGACGACGGGAATGGAAAAGCAGCCAGCTAAACAGCGGCGCGCCGAGCAGGGCGGTGATAATCCCAATCGGGATCTCCGCCTGGGTTAAGGTGCGGGCCAGACTGTCCACCACCACCATAAAGCCGCCGCCGAGCCAGAAGGCGGTGGGCAGCAGGCGTCGATGGTCGGCGCCGACCAGCAGGCGGGCAAGGTGCGGAATAACCAGACCGACCCAGGCGATGCTGCCGCTGACCGCCACCTGCGCGGCCACCAGCACGGCGCAGCAGACCAGCACGCTACGCCGCAGCGCGGTGACCGATACCCCCAGCCCGCGGGCGTCCTTATCCTCCAGCGCCAGCAGGTTAATCCGCCAGCGCAGCCGATAGAGAATGGTTGCGGCGGCGATAACCGGCAGCGCCATCAGCAGCACCTTATGCCAGTTAGCGGTGGCGAAGCTGCCCAGCAGCCAGAAGACGATATTCGGCAGCGTCTCTTCGCTATCGGCCAGATACTGCATCAGGCTGACCAGCGCGGCGAAAAAGCCGCTGAGGATAATGCCCGAGAGGATCAGCACCAGGGTGTTTTCCCGCCCCTGCAGCGCCGCAATCAGGTACACCAGCATCAGCGCCAGCAGGCCAAAACCGAACGTTGAGGCCATCATCAGCAGCGTGTCCAGGCCTAAGAGGATCGCCAGCGTCCCGCCGAAAGCGGAGCCGGAGGTCACGCCGATGATATGCGGATCAACCAGCGGGTTTTGAAATACCCCCTGCAGGGTGGCTCCGCACAGGCCCAGCGCGCCGCCGGCCAGCAGCGCCATCACCACCCGCGGCAGACGCACCGACCAGACGATCTGCCCGGCCACGCCGTCGGCGGGCGACAGATGGCCAAGCTGGCGAAAGACCTCGCCGAGGCTCAGCGGATACTGACCCAAACAGAGTGAAGTCACGGCGATCAGCAGCGTTGCCAGCGCCAGGCCTCCCTGCAGCAGGGCCGGGTGACGATTACTGAGCATCGGGCGTCCATTTTACGCGGTAAAAGCGCTGGTAATAATCCTCCGCCCTGGCGTCGACGTCGACGGCGCTATAGCGGGACGGATAGAGCTTTTTCGCCATCCACAGTTCGCCGATCGCCAGCGCTTCCGGCATCGGGTAGCCCCAGGCTTTGGCGTATTCCGGCATCAGCCAGACGCGATGGTTTTTGACCGCGTCGATTCTCTGCCACTGCGGATCGGCGATAATCTGGTTCACCACTTCCGGATAGCGGTCCTGGACAAAGATCACCTCCGGGTTCCACTGCAGCACCTGCTCCAGCGAGACCTGACGCGCGCCCTTCACCGAGGCGGCCGCCACGTTCAGCGCGCCCGCGTGCTTCATCATCAGGCCGGTATACTTCCCGGAGCCGTAGGTATTAAGATCGGGATTAGCCATATAGACGCGGACCCGCCGGCCGTCGGGAATGTCGGCAACCGGCGCGTTGGCCTGCGCCCGGGCGCTAAAGGCGTAGCGAATCAGCTCTTCCGCCTGGGCCTGACGATCGACCACCTCGCCAATCAGACGAATACCCTGTTTCAGCCCTTCGTTATAGGCCTGCTCTTCGTCGGCCATCGACGGGTTCATTTTATTCTTCTCCCCCTCGGCGTCCTGGCGCAGCGACACGGCGACGACCGGGACTCCGGCATTCTGAATCTGCTGAATCATCGCCTGGGGAGCGTAGTTGGCGACGAACACCACCTGCGGATGCAGCGCCAGCAGGCTTTCGATGTTGACCTGGGTTAAATCCCCCGGCGTTGGCAGCCCTTCGATGGCGGGCATAAAGCGCGCAAAGGCCGGGCCGAGCTGCTTTTTCCAGCTGCTCATGACGCCGACAACGTCGTCGGCGGCGTTAAGCTGCACCAGCAGGTTCAGGGTCTGATGCTGCAGCACGACGACGCGGTTAACGCGATCCGGCAGGGTGACCTGGCGCCCCGTCTGGTCGGTGATGGTGCGATCGGCAAAGGCGTTACCGGCGAACAGAGTGCTGCCGATCAGCGTCAGGCTGAGCAGGAAACGAGGTAGTGTTGACATAAGCGGCTCGGTTAGATGGGAAAGAATCGTTGTGTATTAAAATATATAGCGTTGTCGGAAGCAACGCTAAACGTCGCGTATACCCCTTAAGATCAAGGTGATTCCACTCTTTCGCCTGCCGTCCGGCCGCCTTGCGCATCCGCCGACTTTGGCATACGGTAAATCATCATTAATTTATTTTCGCTGCCATCATGTCCTTTCAATCCCGGTTATTAAGCGATATTCCCGGCATCCGCCATGCCTTCCTTGACGTGCATGAGACCGCCGCCTTTCCCTACGGCGAAATGGCGCCGGTTAAGCTGGTTCACGGCAACGTTGTCCATCACTATCAGGCCCCTTTGGCGGAACGGCCGCACGCCGACGCGGTGTTCACCGCCCGAAGCGGGCAAAAGGTGGGGGTGGTGACTGCGGACTGCCTGCCGATGCTGATGGCCTCCCGCGACGGGCGCTACGTCTGCAGCGTCCACGCCGGATGGCGCGGCGCGGCGAGCGGGATCGTCGAAAACAGCCTGGCGCTGTTCCGCGAGCATCGGGTGGCGCCGGAGGAGGTGATAGTGGCGATCGGGCCGCATATCCACGCCTGCTGCTATGAAGTCTCCGCCGACTTTTATCGCTCTCTGCTGACGATGCCGGCGGGCGAGCTGGCGCGGCGGCATCGTGACCTCCTGTTCCATCAGCGCCCCGCGCAGCCTGCCAGAGCGGAGCAGGCCCGGGGGACGGAGGCGGATAATTTGTGGTTCGATCTGCGGGCTTTTGCCCGGCTGCTGCTGCAGCGCGCCGGCGTGGCGGATGAAAACGTCGAGTGGCTGGGAAGCTGCACCTACTGCACGCCGCAGACGCTGGGCTCGTTCCGGCGGCGCACTCATTTCCCGGCAGCGAAAACCTTTCAGTTCTCGTGGATTATGCGTGCGCCTGACCGCGAGAACGGCGGCGCCGGCTAGCGCACCCTAAAGCCGTGGGTGGCGTCGCGCGCCAGCTGCTCGACGAGTCCGAACTCCCAGTCCAGATAGGCCTGCATCGCCTCGGGAGAGTTATCCGTTCCCTCATACGGGCGACGATAGCGGTCGCTACGTTCGCTCGCCAGGTGCGTATCGCCCCGCTCCAGCGGCAGATCGGCCGCTATCCACGCCTGCGTGCCGCCGCGCAGCAGCTGCACCGGCTTACCGGTAAGCGCCGCGACTTCGGTGACGGCGTAACGTGCAAGCAGGCTGCTGCCGCAGGTGAGCACATAGCGCTCGGCGGGCGGGAGAACCGCCAGCGCCTGCTTGAGCTGGGAGCGCACCAGCCACCAGGCGCCGGGAATATGCCGCGCCGCGTAGTTGGCGCTGGTGGTGAAATCCAGCACCGCGGTGCCTGGTTCATTCAGTAGCTCCGCCAGCTGGCGGGGCGCGATCTCTTCCGCCTCCGGGGCCGGCGGTACGCTGGCTGCCGGTACGCCGCGCTCGCTAAAACCTGCCGGATTCGCTTCGCGCAGCACCGCCACCTCCCAGCCCATCTGCGCCAGCCAGGAGGCGGTGATGGCCGCGCGAACGCCGTCATCATCCAGCGCGACGATCCGCGCCCCGCGCACGCTGGCATGGTGGTCCGTCTCCTGCACCAGCTGTCCCCCAGGAGCGCTGAGGCTGCCGGGCAGGTGGCCGGCGGCATACTCCTCCGGGCTGCGAACATCGAACAGATAGGTGGTCCGATCCTCCTGGCGCCGCCAGCGCTGCAGAGTCGCGTCGTCAATAAACGCCACCCCGGCGCTTTCGGCCAGCGCGCGCACCTGCTGGAGGCGCGCCGTCGACGCCTGCCGCTCAGGGTCATAGCGCCGCTGCTGGCCGTGCTCCAGCGCCAGCCCGGCCAGCGTCCAGCCGATGGTGCCGTTACGCAGGGCGTAGACCGGATTACGCACTCCGGCGTTGCGCAGCGACTGGGCGCCGATAATGCTGCGGGTGCGTCCCGCGCAGTTAACCACGATCGGCGTCTGCTCCGAGGTCACGAGGCCGTCAACCCGCAGCGCCAGCTCGCCGCCGGGAACGCTGATGCTGCCGGGAATGCTCATGGTCTGATACTCATCGAAGCGCCGGGCGTCCAGCACCACCACCGGCTGCGGGCCGTCAATCAGCGCCTGAACCTCCTGCGCGCTCAGCGAAGGCGTATGACGCTGGCTCTCGACCAGTTCACCAAACGCTTTGCTCGGGGAGTTGACGTCCTGAAACAGCTCCCCGCCGCTGCGCTGCCAGCCGGATAGCCCTCCGTCGAGCAGAGCGACATCCCGATAACCCCAGCCGCGCAGGCGTTCGAGAGCCAGTATTGCAAGGCCTTCACCGTTGTCGTAAACGGTTATCGGCGTCGTCAGGCGCGGCACCCGGCGGCTTATTTCCAGCTCCAGCTTGCTGAGCGGCAGGTTTGCGGCGAACAGCGGATGCGCGGTGGCGAAGTGCGCTTCTTCACGTACGTCGATCAGCGCCAGCTCAGCGCCGTCGAGCAGCGCCTGGCGGATCTGTGCGGCCTGGCGTAAGGAGTGAACGGGCATATTAATTATCCTTAGAGAGATCCCAGATATTGGGTAAATGGCGGTTGGAGTAGCCGGAGATAAACGGTTTGCTAACGCCTTCCGGGGTGTACACGGCACGTTTGACGGCGCCGATATTGCCGCCGTAGATGTGGATGCTGATCGATACCCTGTCCGCCAGCGCGTTGCTGACCCGGTGAATATCGCCGTCGCGGGCGGAGACTTTCTCCACCTCGCCGGGGGAGAGCCGCTGCGCGATACCGTCAGCCACCGGCGTTCCGGCGTCGTCGAGGCGGTAGCGCTGATTCTCTTCCGCCCCGCGCAGCATGCCGATCGCGCCCCACACCCTGTGGTCGTGGATCGGCGTCGACTGTCCTGGCCCCCAGACAAAGCTGACTATCGAAAAACGCTGCCCGGAGTCGGCGTGCAGCAGATACTGCTGATAGTGATGGGGATGCGGCAGGGCGTACTCGTCCGGCAGCCAGTCATCCTGCTTCACCAGCGCCGCCAGGCGCAGGGCAACCGCATCCAGCAGCGACGACGGCTGGCTGACCTGGCGATGCAGGACGTCAACGTCTTGAATAAAATGGCGTAATTTTTCCAGTCGTGGAGTGCTCATCATCGGTTCCTGTCAGAGGGGCTGGTCAATACGCTAACAAAGGCGTTAATATTATTTAAATGCAATTTCCGCATATATTAATATGCAAAATAAACATTAAGAGTTTGGCGAGACTGACTCTAAGGAACCTATGCGCATTGACGACATCGACGCCCTGTTAGCCACCGTACAGTTCTCCTCGCTGAATCAGGCGGCGGAATATCTGGGCATTACCCAGTCGGCGATCACCCGCCGGCTGCAGCGGCTGGAGCAGACGCTGAACGTGACCCTGCTGGAGCGTCAGACCCGGCCGTTGACCCTGACCGTCGCCGGGCATCGCGTATACGAGCAGTGCCTGACCATCAAGCGGGAAACCAAAAAGCTCTACGGGCTGCTGGACCCGGAGGCGGAGCCGCGCGGCGTTCTGCGCCTTGGCCTACCGCAGAGCGTGGCTGAAATTGCCCTCCAGCCGGCGCTGACGGCGCTGCGTCAGCAGTTCCCGCACCTCCAGCCGCAGGTGACCTGCGGCTGGAGCGGCCAGCTGCAGAAGCGTCTGGAAAGCGTCGAGCTTGACGGCGTGCTGGCGATGGGCCCGGCGCAGCAGGCCTTCGCGGAGGGCTACAGCGGGCGGCTGCTGTGTCCGCTGGATATCGTGGTGATTGCCGGCAAGAGCCTGCGCCTCTCCGCCGGGGCGCTCCGGGACTGCGCGGCGCACGGCTGGGTGCTCAACCCCGACGGCTGCGGACTGCGGGCGGGATTGATTCGCGAGCTGCAGGCCCAGGGGCTGCGGCTACAGCTTAATACTGAAACCGCGGGGGCTCAGCTGCAGATTGGCCTGGTGGCGCAAGGGCTGGGGCTGGGCATCGTGCCCCGCGCGGCGCTGACCGCCAGCCCGTGGCGCGATGAGATTAGCATCCTGGCGCTGGCCGATTTCCAGCCCGCGGTCTGCTTATGGCAAATCAGCGCGCAGAATCTGGCTAATCTTCAGCAGCCGCTCACTTTTTTTGCCGCAAAAATCGTGCAACAGCTGGCGTCATCTGACTGAAAAACATGCGTAATTTATCTAAATGCTGATTTAGCATATTAAGATATGATAAAAATGCATTTTGTTCATTAAGCTCCCGTGTATAGGGTAACGATATCGCGCCGCCGCCGCGGCCAGCCCGTTACCCTGACCCAAGGAGTTTGTATGAGCATTCAGTTTCTCGGCATGATCGGCCACCGTCTTGCGTCCGAAACTATCGCCCCGGCAGGGCCGATTTTTGACCGCGACTATATCGTTCGTTTTGCCCAGACTCACGAGGCCGCCGGGTTTGACCGTCTGCTGGTGGGGCATTGGTCCGATCAGCCCGATGGCTTTCTGGTAACCGCCCTGGCCGGGCTGTCGACGCAAAAAATCAGCTTCCTGCTCGCCCACCGCCCGGGTTTTGTTTCGCCAACCCTCGCCGCGCGAAAATTCGCCACCCTTGAGCATCTGCTCGGCGGCCGCCTCGCGGTGCATATTATCAGCGGCGGCAACGATGCCGAACAGCGCCGCGACGGCGACTATCTCAATCACGACCAGCGCTATGCGCGCACCGACGCCTTCCTTGAAACGGTACGAAAAATCTGGACCGCGGAGCAGCCGGTCGATATCGCCAATGAGTTCTACCAGGCCGAGCAGGCATGGTCGGCCATTCGTCCGCTGCAAAAGCCGCATATTCCGCTCTATTTTGGCGGCTCTTCAGAAGCTGCCATTCGGGTGGCCGGTAAGCACGCCGACGTCTTTGCCCTGTGGGGAGAGTCGCTGGGGCAAACCCAGGAGACGGTTAAGCGGGTGCGGGCTGAAGCGGCAAAACATCAGCGCGAAATTGATTTCAGCGTCTCCTTCCGGCCGATTATCGCCGACAGCGAAGCGCAGGCCTGGGAAAAAGCCGAACATATTTTACACGTGGCCTCCGAGCGCGCGGCGCAGAGTGACGGTGGATTTAAAGCTAAACCGGAAAGCGTCGGCGCCCAGCGCCTGCGGGCGACGGCGGAGCAGGGGAACGTGGTGGATAAGCGCCTGTGGACCGGCATTGCGAAGCTGGTGGGCGGCGGGCATAACTCTACCGCGCTGGTGGGGACGCCGGAACAGGTTGCCGACGCGCTGCTCGATTACTACGACCTCGGGGTCCACAACTTCCTGATCCGCGGCTTCGATCCGCTCAACGATGCGCAGGAATATGGCAAAGCGCTGCTGCCGATCGCCCGCGAAAAGGCGGCGCTGCGGGCGGCTAAGGCGCGGGTATCGTGAGCTATCCTCCCCAGGCTCCGCCTCGGCCGGCGGCCAGCTGGCCGCAGCGGCTGACGGATATCCGCCGGCAGATGGCGGAACGGGCGGCAGAACTTGACCGCAGCGGCGAATTCCCCCGGCACAACCTCGACCTGCTGCGACAGGAAGGCTTTCTGAGCCTGGCGACGCCGCGGCGCTACGGCGGCGCGCAGGCGGACCTGCTGCAGCTGCAGGAGGCGATTTCCGCCATCGCGTGGGGGGAACCGGCGACGGCGCTGATCGTCTGTATGCAGTATCTGCACCATCTGCGGCTGGCGGAGAGCGATGGCTGGACGGAGCCGCTGCGCGAACGGGTCTTTCGCGATGCCGTCGAGCGCGGCGGCCTCATCAACAGCCTGCGCGTTGAACCAGAGCTCGGTTCCCCGGCGCGCGGCGGCCTGCCGCAAACGATCGCCACCCGTACCGCGCAAGGCTGGCGGCTTAACGGCCACAAGCTCTATACCACCGGCGTTGAGGGGCTGAGCTGGCTGGCCGTCTGGGCGCGGAGCGATGACCCCGACCCGCTGGTGGGGACCTGGCTGGTGCCGGCTAAAAGTGACGGTGTCACTATCGTCAGGAGCTGGGATCACGCGGGAATGCGCGCCACCGGCAGCCATGAAGCGATCTTCAGCAACGTGCTGCTGGCGCCGGAGAGCGCGGTGGAGACCTGGCCTGCGGCGACGCCGCCGGGGCCGAATGCCGAACAGACGCGGCTGTTTGCCAACCGCCACGCGGCGCTGCTGGCGGCAATTTACGACAGCGTCGCCCGCGCCGCGCGCGACTGGCTGCTGGGCTGGCTGCGTTCACGTATCCCTGGAAGCCTTGGGCAGCCGCTAAGCCAGCTGCCGCGGGTGCAGGAAAAAGTAGGGCAGATCGAGAGCGCGCTGCTAACCAACCGCTGCCTGCTGCAGCGGGCGGCCGCGCTGGGGTTTACCGCCGCTGAAGCCAATCTGGCGAAGGTGACCATCACCGACAACGCCATTCTGGCGGTAGGCCTGGCGCTGGAGCTCACCGGCAATCACGGGCTCAGCCGCCAGCATCCTCTGGAGCGCCACTACCGCAACGTGCTGTGCGGACGGGTGCACACGCCGCAGAGCGACAGCGCCTGGCAGGCGGCGGGTAAACAGGCTTTTCAATTATAAGGATAATCACCATGCGCGAACGAAAGAGAACACCTTTAGCCGCGGCGCTAATGCTGCTGGCGCTGAGCGGCTATGCGGCGGCGCAGGAGCGCGTCACGCTGCGCATTGCCGATCAAAAAGGCGGCATGCGCTCGCAGCTTGAAGCTGCGAATGCGCTGCAGAACCTGAATTACGACATCAAGTGGGCGGAGTTTCCCGCCGCCGCGCCGCTGGCCGAAGCGCTGAACGCCGGTGCGGTTGATGCCGGGATTATCGGCGATGCGCCGCTGCTGTTCGCCCTCGCCAACGGCGCGCCGGTAAAAGCGATCGCCGTCGATAAGAGCAACCCCGCCGGCACCGCGGTGCTGGTCTCTCCGGGCAGCCCGCTGAAAAGCGCGGCGGACTTAAAGGGCAAACGCATCGCTACCGGGAAGGGGTCCATCGGCCACTTTGTCGCCCTCAAAGCGCTGGAGCAGGCGGGGATATCGCCCAGGGACGTGCAGTGGGTCTTCCTCGGCCCGGTTGATGCCAAAGTGGCATTGCTCAACGGGTCGGTGGATGCCTGGGCGACCTGGGAGCCCTACACCACCCAACTGGTGAAAACCGCCGAGGGGCAAATTCTGGTCAGCGGCAAGGGGCTGCTGCCCGGCAATACCTTCCTTGCTGCCACCGACGCCAGCCTCAAGGACCCGGCTAAACGGGCGGCGCTGCAGGATTATCTGCATCGCCTGGCGGGAGCGGAGCGCTGGGCCTATGCCAATCTGGACAGCTACGGCAAAACCCTCGGCGAGATTATCCGTTTTCCAGCGGATATCGCCCGGGCGCAGTTCGCTAACCGGCAATCGCAGTGGCAGCGCCTGGACTCGCGCATCGTCGCCCAGCAGCAGGCCACCGCCGATTTTTATCAGGCCAACGGGCTGATTCGCGCCAGGCTGGACGTCACGCCGACGTTTGATGACGGCTTTACCGTGCCTGCGCAAGCCGCTCAGCAGGAGACCACGCCATGATCCAGCACTCTTTTTCACGCCGTCGTTTTCTACGGCTGAGCGCCGGCACGGCGCTGGCGGCAACGGCCTGGCCGCTGTGGGCGCATGATATGGCGGCGATGCCCGCAGAGGGCGAAAACCTGGCGCTGCGCCTGGCCGAACCGTACAAAATCAAGCTGGCGATCAACAAAAGCGCGGTGTGCCTTGCCCCGGTCGCGGTGGCCGAGCAGCAGAAGTTTTTCAGTAAGTACAACCTCGACGTGGAGTTCGTCAATTTTGGTAATTCGACCGACGTTCTGCTGGAGGCGATAGCCACCGGCAAGGCGGACGCCGGCGTCGGGATGGCGCTGCGCTGGCTGAAGGCGCTGGAGCAGGGTTTTGACGTCAAGCTCACCGCCGGGACGCACGGCGGCTGCCTGAATCTGCTGACGGCAAAAAATTCGCCGTTTGGCGGCCTGGAGAGCCTGAAAGGGCAGACTATCGGGGTGACCGATATGGCCGGCCCGGATAAAAACTTCTTCGCCATTTTGCTCAAGCGTCACGGGATCGACCCGCTAAGCGACGTGCAGTGGAAGGTGTATCCCGCCGATTTGCTGAGCGTGGCGCTCGATAAACGCGAGATTGCCGCCATCAGCGGCAGCGAACCCTTCAGCTACCGCCTGCTGGCGACCGGAAAGTATCAGCTGATCGCCAGCAATATGAGCGGGGATTATGCCGACCTCAGCTGCTGCGTGCTGGGGGTTAGCGGATCGCTGGCGCGGGACCACAAGCCGGCGGCCGCCGCGCTGACCCAGGCCATTCTGGAGGCGCATAGCTACGCTTCGGCCCATCCGCAAAGCGTGGCGCAGGCGTTTATGGCCCACGCGCTAAATACCAATGAAACCGAGGTCTCGGGGATCCTCCACGGCCAGGGCCACGGCCACCACGCCGTCGGCGAGGCGTTCGTGAAAGAGCTGACCCAGTACGCTATTGACCTGCAGCGTGTGCAGGTGATCAAGCCCGGGACCGATCCCCATCAGTTTGCGGAGAGTATTTATGCCAACGTATTCGCCTGAGCAGGCGCTGTCGCGGCCGCGGGCGGGCGGTCCGCTGTGGGCTGAAGGCCTGCTGGCCGCCGCGCTGTGGCTGGCGGGCGGGCTTTTTACCCTCAGGTGGCCGGATGCCGGGCGACGCTGGCCCTACAGCGAAGGCTGGGCAATGGCGCAGTTCGCGATAGCCGGCGGGCTGCTGCTGCTGGCGCTGAGCTACCGCTACTGGCGCCAGCGGGGCGGGCGTCTGCAGCATGCCGGGAAATGGCTGGCGCTGCTGCCGGTGCTGTTCGGCCTGTGGGAGTGGCTGACGGCGAAATCCGCGCTCCTGCCGGTACCGTTTTTTGCCCCGCCGCAGGCGCTGATCGAAGTTCTGTATGACGACTGGCCGCGCCTGCTGGATAGCCTGCTGCACTCGCTGGGCCTGCTGAGCCTTGGGGTGCTGCTCGGGACATCCAGCGGCTTTATCAGCGGACTGGCCATTGGCTGGTCGCAGCGCATTGGCTACTGGCTGCATCCGGTGCTGCGCCTGCTCGGGCCGGTGCCGTCAACGGCGCTGCTGCCGCTGTGCCTGTTTATCTTCCCTTCCAGCTTCGGGGCCAGCGTCTTTTTAATTGCCCTCAGCACCTGGTTTCCGGTCACCGTTTTGACGTGGTCCGGGGTGATGAGTATCGACAAAGCCTGGTACGACGTGGCGCGCACGCTGGGAGCCAGCCAGCGCTTTCTGATCCTGCGGGTGGCCATTCCCGCCGCGCTGCCGAACGTCTTCGTCGGGCTGTTTATGGGGTTAGGTGCCTCGTTTTCGGTGCTGATCGTCGCTGAGATGGTGGGCGTCAAATCCGGGATCGGCTTTTATCTGCAGTGGGCGCAGGGCTGGGCGGCCTACCCCAACATGTACGCCGCGCTGCTGGTGATGGCCTTTCTCTGTTCCGGCCTGATTAGCGGACTGTTTATTTTGCGCGACCGGCTGCTGAGCTGGCAGCGAGGAGGCATGACATGGTAACGACCACGGCAACGCCGGCCGGTGCGGCCATCGACATCGCCCATCTGAGCCACGCCTTCGCGCTGGGCAGGCAGACGGTGCCGGTGCTGGAGAATATCAGCCTGCAGCTGCGCCCCGGAGAGAGCGTGGCGCTGCTTGGGCCGTCGGGCTGCGGTAAATCCACCCTGCTGCGGCTGCTGGCGGGGCTGGAGGCGCTGCAAAGCGGCCAGGTGCAGATCGATGACCGCCGCATGGGGGCTCCGGGGCCGGAGCGGATCCTGGTGTTTCAGGACCCGACCCTCTATCCGTGGCTGACGGTGCGGCAAAATGTGCTGCTCGGGCCGCAGGCGCAGGGGAGAAAAGGGCTGGAGCCAAAGGCCGACGCGCTGATTGCGCGGATGGGGCTTGAGGCGTTTAGCGCCGCCTGGCCGCGTCAGCTCTCCGGCGGGATGGCCCAGCGGGCGGCGCTGGCGCGGGCGCTGCTCAACGAGCCGCGGCTGCTGCTGCTCGATGAACCCTTAGGCAAGCTGGATTCCCTGACGCGCATCAGCATGCAGCGCGAGCTTATCTCGCTCTGGCAGCAGCAGGGCTATACCAGCCTGCTGGTGACGCACGATATTGAAGAGGCGCTGCTGCTGTGCGAAAGGGTGCTGGTGATGTCGCCGCGTCCGGGGCGAATTATTGCCGAATTTACGCTGCCGCTGCCCTTTCCGCGCCACCGCGATAATCCGCAGCTGGTTGGTCATCGGCAGGACATTTTGCGCATCCTGGGCCAGGCGGAGGACTGGTAAGATTGGCGATGGGGAGCGTCTCCCGGCGGCAACGTTGCGCTGCGCCGGGAGAGCGTCAGGCGCTTAAAAATCCATCTTCACCGTAAACTGCACTTCGCGCGGGTCGCCAATCTGGTTGCCCAGGTTATTGGTACCGATTGACGAGGTGTAGTAGGTCTTATCAAACAGGTTCTTAACGTTAACCTGCAGGGTGACCGGATACTGCAGCTTCATCTTATAGGCGGCGAACACGTCCGCGACGCCGTACCCCGGCAGATAATAGTCCGCGCCGTTGGTGGCGGAACGCTTGCTGACCGCGTGCCCCCCGGCGCCGAGCGTCAGGGTGTTGCTGGCATAGACGTTATGCACGTCATAGGTCATATACAGGGAACCGGTATGCTTTGGCACGTTTGGCATCGGCTTGCCGGCGTAGTCCGGATCGTCGAGTACCTTGGCGTCGGTATAGCCGTAGCTGGCGATGATGCTCAGGTTGTCGGTTAACGATCCGGCGACATCCATCTCTACGCCGCGTGAGCGCACTTTACCCGCCGTTTTGGCAATGGTTTCATCCCCGACCGTTTCGCTGTACAGCACGTTACGCTTATCAATATCGAACAGGGCGATATTGGCGGTCACGCCGTTGAACAGTTCAAACTTGGCGCCCAGCTCATAGGAGGTGGACTCTTCCGGCGGCAGGTTGCCGATATAGCTGGCGATGGACGATTGCGGCATAAACGACTGCGCCACGTTACCGAACAGCGAGATGGTCGGCGTCAGCTTATAGACCAGGCCAAATTTCGGCGTCCACTTCTGGTCGCTGCTGTCGGTATTGACGTTAAACGGGCGTCCCTTTCCGGCATACTGGGTGTAATACTGGTAGCGCACGCCGGCGACGGCGATCCAGCGGTCGTTCAGGTAGAGCGCATCCTGCACGTAGGCGGCGTAGCTCTCCTGCTGGATGCGCTGATCGCTGTCGGAGGCCGACACGCTGGTGCATTTATCGACGGTACCGTAGACCGGGTTGTAGATATTGAATCCCTTCACGTTTTTACAGCGGATCATGCCGGTGCGCAGCAGATCGTAGTTCTCGTAGGCGATACCGCTGAGGATCTCGTTGTAGAAGCCGCCAATCACCACGTCGCCCTGCAGATCGGCGCGGGTCGAGTGCATCTTCTGGGTTGAGCCGTGGGTGGCGTCAACGCGCCGGGTCAGGTCGCCGGTGGCCGAATCATAGGCCATGACCCGAGCCTGGTTATCGTTGTAGTGATCCTGGCTGTAGCTGTAGTCGAAGCGGGCGGTCCAGGCCTCGTTGAGCCGGTATTCGGCGTTAAGCTGCGCCAGGTCGGAATAGCCGTCGGTAACGTTAAACGGTTCGTCAAAACGCGTTTTACGATCGACGTTAACGGCCTTTTTGGTCGTGAGATCGAAAATCGTCCCGCGATCGAACGGCGTATTGTAGTCGCGATGCGAGTACGACACGTTCACCGTGGCGCGGTCGCCAAACCAGGTCAGGGAAGGGGCGATAAAGCTGCTCTTCTCTTTGCCAAAGTTGCGCCAGTAGTCTTCATTCTGATATTCGCCGATGACCCGGTACGCCAGCCGCGTCCCTTCGATGGGCCCGGTGACGTCAAACTGGCCGCTGCCGCCGCCAAAGCTGGTGGAGGTGGCAGAAATCGATCCGCCGAAGGTTTTTTCCGGGCGTTTTGTCACCACGTTAATCAGCCCGCCGGGGTCGAGAATGCCGTACAGCGTCGAGGCCGGGCCTTTCAGCACCTCCACGCGCTCGGCGGCGGCGTTGAAGCTGCGCGGCAGGACGGTGCGCAGCCCGTTGGTCATAATGGAACCGTCGCGGTTGGCGCCGAAACCGCGGCGGGTAAAGGCGTCCTGGGTGCCGCCGAGGGTATTGGTCTGCACGACGTTAGCGACGTTATACAGCGCCTCGTCGAGCGTAGTGACGTGCTGATCTTGCAGCACCTGGTCGCTGACGGTGTTAACCACCTGCGGGATATCCAGCATCGGCATTGAGGTCAGCGTCGCGGTCGAGCTGCTGAGGGGCTGATAGCCGCTGGTGGCGTTTTGCTGCGTGCCGTCCGCCACCACCGTAATGGTTTCGTCGCTCGCCTTTTTATCTTTTTCCGCTGCGGTTTCCGCGGCGATAATCCCCGGAGAAGTAAAGGAACCCAAAAAAATCAGTGAAAAAAGTGCACGCCCTTTCAATGTCGTGAAAGGGACAGTTGATTGCGTCATTTGTCTGTTTCTCATGAACGAATCTGTCCTTTGCGGACAGATAAAGCCAATTAAATCATTGCCCTTAAAAATATTATCTATCTGTTATCCGCTATAATTCGCGCCCAGATATGTAATTGAGAATCATTCAATCACGTAGCAATGTAGTAGTAAACGTTATGTAAGATAAAAAAATGCCGCTGCTGAAAACAACGCTCTGGCGCTGGTTTTAGTGATGGAAATGGTATGTATCTTTATGTTTATTATCATTTTTATTAAGAGGCTGCTGCCGCGTCATGCCGTAGGGCGCGCCTTTTCGCTACGGGCGAAACAGAGTATTGACTACTACATTCATTCACATCATGATCAAAAGAGAATGAGATGTATTTTTGTTTGAGTGCAGTACGTGCGGGCCTGATGCCACGCCGCTGCGGTGCGGGAGCGAGTTATGCCACAGCGGGTGATACCTGCAGAGCAGGGAATTGTGCTGGATTCCCTGTCGGCCGGATACGGCCAGACCCTTATCGTCAACGATATTAATCTGACGATCCCCCACGGCAAAATGACGGTACTGGCCGGGGCCAACGGCTCCGGTAAATCCACGCTGCTATCGACTATCGCCCGAATGCTCAAACCGCTCGGCGGCTGCGTGCGCCTCGACGGTCAGGTTATTCATGAGCTGCCAACCCGGGCGGTATCGCGTCAGCTGGGAATATTGCCCCAGTCGCCGCTCACCCCGGAAGGATTGACGGTCTTCGAGCTGGTCTCCCGCGGGCGCTATCCCTGGCAAGGGCTGATGCGCCAGTGGTCGGACGCCGACGAGCGGGCGGTGGAAGAGGCGCTGGCGCTCACCGGCACCGCCGAATTCGCCCATCTGCCGGTGGACAGCCTCTCCGGCGGCCAGCGCCAGCGCTGCTGGATCGCGATGGCGCTGGCCCAGCAAACCGCCACCATTTTGCTCGATGAACCCACCACCTGGCTCGATCTGCGCTATCAGGTCGATATTCTCGAACTGCTGCAGACCCTGACCCGCGAACATGGGCGCACGGTGGTCACCGTCCTGCATGACCTGAACTTTGCGGTGAACTATGCCGATACGCTGGTCTTTCTCAAGCAGGGGCGCATTGCCGGGGTCATTGACGAAAATGAAACCTGCACGCCGGAGCTGATTAAAACGGTGTTTGACGTTGACGTGCAGATGTCGCTGAACCCGCAAACCGGTAAACCGTTCTTTATGCCCTTTCGCGCCCGCCAGGCGGCCGGACAATGAGCGCCAGCGCGCTGATGCTCCAGCGCCGACGCGCCCGGCCGCGGCTGGCCTTTGCGCTACTGACCCTGCTGCTGGTCGGCGGCTCGCTGGTGCACCTGGGGCTGGGGGCGCGCTGGATTGCGCCGCAGACGATACTGCAGGCGCTGCTCCATTACGATCCGCGCGATTTTGACCAGCGGATTATTGTCGATTTACGCCTTGTGCGCCTGGCCGCCGCGCTGCTGACCGGCGCCGCGCTCGGTATCGCGGGCATGCTGCTGCAGACGGTGATCCGTAATCCGCTCGGCGAACCGCACATTCTTGGGCTCAATGCCGGCGCGTCGCTGGCGGTGGTGGCGACCTCGGCGCTGGGCCTCGGCGAAGTGACGTTCGGCCGCCCGCTGACCGCCGCCTGCGGCGCGGGGCTGCTGTTTGGCGCCGTGATGCTGCTGGCCTCCTCCGGACGCGGCGGCATGACGCCGCTGCGCATCACCCTGTGCGGGGTGGCGCTCTCGGCCTTTGCGTCGGCGGTGACCGCGGCGATCCTGATTCTGGATGAGCAAACGCTGCTGGCGATGCGTACGTGGCTGGCCGGCGATCTTGCCGGACTGAAATGGCAGACGCTGCGTGCGGCGCTGATCCCGGCGCTGGGCGGGCTGCTGATTGCGCTCACCATCGCCCCGCGGCTTAACGTGCTGGCGCTGGGGGATAAAGTCGCGCTGGGGCTGGGCGTGAAGATCGGCCAAACCCGGCTGCTGGGGCTGACCGCGATCGCGCTACTGTGCGGTTCGGCGGTAGCCGTTGCCGGGCCGATCGGCTTTGTCGGCCTGGTGGTCCCGCACGTGGTGCGGCGGCTGATTACCGAGGATATTCGCCTGGCGCTACCGCTGGCGGCGCCGGTGGGCGCCCTGGTGCTGGTGCTGGCGGATATTGCGGCGCGTACCCTGGTGGCGCCTCAGGAGCTGGCGACCGGGGCGATGACCGCCCTGGTGGGGGCGCCACTGTTTATCTTTATTGCCGCGAGATTCTTTAAATGAAAAGCGCCGCACGTCGTGCCGGATTCCGCCCGCTGATTGTCGGGAGTCGTCATATTCTGCTGCGTCCGGCGGCGCTGAAGATGGCCGCCGCGCTGTTCGTCGTGATGGCGATCCTCGGCGCGTTTGGCCTGACGCGCGGCAGTTTTCCGCTGCCTTCCGGAACCTTGCTCCGGGCGCTGCTGGCCGCGGATAGCGTCACCGGGCAGCAGCGTTTTATTCTGTTCGATATCCGCTTGCCGCGGATGTTTATGGCGCTGCTGTGCGGAGCGATGCTGGGGATGGCCGGCGCGGCGATGCAGAGCATCACCCGTAACGGACTGGCGGACCCGGGGCTTATCGGCGTCAAGGAGGGGGCCAGCGTGGTGGTGCTGACGCTGATTCTGTTCTTCCCGGCGATCGCGCTGGCGTGGCGACCGCTGGCAGGAATGGTCGGCGGCGTGCTGGTGGCGCTGCTGGTGCTGGCGCTGGCGCGCGACTGTTCGCGGCCGCGCTTCATTTTGATCGGTATCGGCGTCTCCTGGACGCTGGCCGCGGCGGTCGGCATTTTTATGACCACCGCCGACGTCCGCGACGTGCAGACGGCGATGATCTGGCTGGCGGGAAGCCTGCATGCGGCGACCTGGCCGCTGCTGGCGGTCGCCTTCTGCTGGGCGCTGCCCGGGGCGCTGATCCTGTTTCTTACCGCCCGGGCGGCGGACGTGGCGCTGCTCGGCGACCGAACGGCGATCGGCCTCGGCGTCCGGCTGCAGCAGCTGACGCTGCTGCGCTTTTTTGCTCCGGTTCTGCTGACCTCAGCCAGCGTTTCCTGCGTGGGCAGCCTCGGCTTCGTTGGCCTGATGGCGCCGCATATGGCGCGCTTTCTGCTGCGCGGCGGCCAGGTCTCTCTGCTGTGCGGCAGCGCGCTGGTTGGCGCTCTGCTGGTATTGGTGACCGACACCATCGGGCGGGTGGCCTTTGCGCCGCTGCAAATCCCGGCCGGGATTGTGATCGCCCTGGTGGGGTGTCCGTTTTTTATTCTGCTGCTGTGGCGTCGTCGTGATGCCCTGTAAATCTGAAGGATTGCTATGCGTTGGTTAGTTCCTCTGCTGCTTTGCGTGGCCGGCACCGCAGGTGCCGCCGCGAGTCAGACGCAAAAATTTACCGATGATTTAGGTCGGGTGGTGAACGTGCCGCTGCATCCGCAGCGGATTGTCTCGATGCACGATCTGGATATTACGATCCCGCTGATTGAGCTCGGCGTGCCGCCGGTCGCCAGCCACGGGCGTACGCGCCCGGACGGTAGCCACTATCTGCGCTCCAGCGCCCAGCTTACCGGCGTCGATTTTGATAACAGCGATATTCAGTTTATCGGTACTGCGGATATCGATCTTGAAGCCGTGGCCGCGGCCAGGCCGGACCTGATCATTACCGAGCCCAGCCGCCACGTCTCCGTTGAACAGCTGGAGAAGATCGCCCCGACGGTGAGCATCGACCATCTGCAGGGCAGCGCGCCGCGCATTTACGCTAAGCTGGCGCAGCTTACCGGCTCCGAGGCGCGGCTGGCGGTGCTTGAACGACGCTATCAGGAGCAGATTAAGCAGCTGAAGGCCGCGGTAGATACGCAGAAGATTACCGTCTCGGTGATTCAGGCCAACGGCGGTAAAGTGACCGTCCATCACGCCTATCACGCGCTGGGGCGCGTGCTGCGCGATGCCGGCTTCCGCTTCCCGCCGCTGATTGAAGGTATTCCCGACGGGCAGCGCATCGACGTCAGCGCCGAGCAGCTGCCGGAGCTGGATGCCGATTTCGTCTTTGCGACCTGGCGCTCCGACACCGGCGGTAAACCGCAGGACGAGCTGCAGGCGATGGAGGCCGTGATGCCGGGCTGGTGCGACTTTATGCGCGCCTGCCGCAGCGGACGCTATATCCTGCTGCCGCGGGAGGACGTGATCTCCAACTCCTTCGCCGCCCTGAGCCTGATGGCGGCCGAAGTGCAGTCGCATATTGCCGGACGTCCGCTGCCGGCGGAGCTGAAATGAAAACCCCGCTAAAACGCGAGAAAGGGCGGGTTGACCTGTTTGGCGACCGCTTTCGCGCCCGGGCGCATCAGCTGTCGCCGCGCCTGCTGGCGGTGGTCAGCTATATCAACGACAACCGCGAGGTGGTGCTGGAGCGCACGGCGATGGAGATTGCCACCGCCACCCACACCTCCGACGCCACGGTGGTCAGGGCCATCCAGGCGCTGGGCTTCGCCGGGCTGCGTGAGCTGAAGCAGACGATGGAGCGCTGGTTTGGCCCGTCGATTACCTCCTCGGAGAAAATGCTCTCGACCGTCAATGCGCTCTCTACCGACGTCAATTCGAGCATCGATTTCGTGCTGGAGGGCCACCAGCGCGCCTGTGAGGTGCTCTCCCGTCCTGACAACCGCGCGGCGGTCGCGCAGGCGGTGGCCCTGCTGACCGACGCGCGCCAGGTGGCGATTTTCGGCATCGGGGCGTCGGGGATTCTGGCGGAGTATACCGGCAGGCTGTTCAGCCGCATCGGCCTGCCTTCCTACGTCCTGAACCGCACCGGTTTTAGCCTCGCCGAACAGCTGATCGGCCTGCAGCGCGGCGACGTGCTGATTATGATGGGGCAAAAATCCCCCCACCGGGAGGGCATGACCACCCTGCGGGAGGCCCGGCGGCTCGGTATTCCGACGATTCTGCTGACCCAGGCGGTCGATTCCCGCTTCAGCCAGGAGGCGCAGGTGGTTATCGAGGTGCCGCGCGGCGGCGATAACGGGCGGGTGCCGCTGCACGGAACGGTGCTGGTATGCCTGGAAATGATGGTGCTGTCGGTCGCCTCTACCGCTCCGCAAAAAACCATGAAATCGATGAAGCGCATCAACGAGCTGCACAAAGCGATCGGTAAATCTGGCGGTAAGCGTAGCTAAGAGCCAGATAAATCACCGCAGCTAAGGTTTGTGGTTGCATGCCATGCTGAGTATGTGTATTTTTATGCAAAATAAATGCATAAAAAGGAATCATCATGGTTAAGAAGTGGATGAAAGCGTGCTGCCTGATGGCGGCAATGATGGGGACCGCGCAGGCGGCACAGCAAACCTACGTTGTCGGTTCGGGCGGCACCTATCGCCCGTTTGAATATGAAAATAGCCAGAAGCAGCTGGAAGGTTTTGATATCGACATCATCAAAGCGATCGCCAAAGCGGAAAACTTTGATATCAAGCTGGTCAATACGCCGTGGGAGGGGATCTTCGCCACCCTCAACACCGGCGACCGCGACATTATCATCTCCGGGATCACCATTACCGATAAGCGTAAGCAGATGGTGGATTTCTCCGCGCCTTATTTCCCGGCCGAGCAGTCGATCGTGGTGCCTGCTGATTCGAAAGTGACCTCGCTGGCGGCGCTGAAAAGCGAGAAGGTCGGGGTGGTGAACTCCAGCACCGGCGATATCGTGGTCTCTGACGTGCTGGGTAAAAACAGCACCGCCATTAAGCGCTTCGACAATACGCCGCTGATGCTGCAGGAGCTGTTTGAAGACGGCGTCAGCGCGGCGGTAGGGGACGTTGGGGTGGTGAAATACTACATCAAGCAGCACCCGGAGAAGCAGTTCAGGCTGGTGCCGGACGCGAAGTTTGAGCGGCAGTATTTCGGTATTGCGGTGGCCAAAGGCAACAGCGAGCTGCAGGCGAAAATCAACGCTGGCCTGCAGAAAATTGTTGCTGACGGCACCTACGCTAAAATCTACAAAACCTGGTTCGACGACAACGTCCCGACGCTACCTGCGCAATAAGATCTGTTTTTTTTGTCTTACTCACGGCTATCGGCTCTGACGATAGCCGTATTTTTTAGGGAAGGGTTATGACGGGATTCCGTTGGGAGATCATCGAGGAGTACGGTCCGCTGTTTATGGACGGCGCCTTGATGACCATTAAATGCACCATTATTTGCGTGATCCTCGGCACCCTGTGGGGGCTGACCCTTGGGCTGGGGCGAATGGCGAAGGCCGAGCACGGGGTATGGAAATACGTCCTGCGCTACCTGGTCCAGTTCCCGGTACGCTTCTACGTCAGCGCATTTCGCGGCACGCCGCTGTTTGTGCAAATCATGGTGGTTCACTTCGCGCTGGTACCGCTGTTTATCAACCCGCGCGACGGCCTGCTGGTCACCGGCGGCATGATGAGCGCCGACTTTGCCCGCGAGCTGCGCTCTAACTACGGCGCGTTTCTCTCCTGCGTGGTGGCGATAACGCTGAACGCCGGGGCCTACGTCTCGGAAATTTTCCGCGCCGGTATTCAGTCGATCGACAAAGGGCAGATGGAGGCCTCCCGCGCGCTGGGGATGCCGTGGTGGAAAACCATGCGCCAGGTGATCCTGCCGCAGGCGTTTCGCCGCATTCTGCCGCCGCTGGGCAACAACGCTATCGCTATCGTTAAGGACTCCTCGCTGGCGTCGGCGATCGGCCTTGCCGACCTGGCCTACGCCGCGCGCACCGTCTCCGGCGCCTACGCCACCTACTGGGAACCCTATCTGACGATCTCTCTGGTCTACTGGGTGATTACCTTCCTGCTGGCACAGCTGGTTAACCGTCTGGAAAAGAGGTTTGGCAAAAGTGATTCACATTAACAATCTGCACAAACGCTTCGGTGACAGCCACGTCCTGCGCGGCATCAGCTGCGATATTCAACCGCAGGAAGTGGTGTGCATCATCGGCCCGTCGGGCTCCGGGAAAAGCACTTTTCTGCGCTGCATGAACGCGCTGGAAACCGTCAGCGAAGGCGAAGTTGCGGTCAACGGCTTTGCCGTCCACGATCGCGCCACCGATCTGAATAAGATGCGTGAAAGCGTCGGCATGGTCTTTCAGCGCTTTAACCTGTTCCCGCATATGACGGTGCTGGAAAACCTGATCATGGCGCCGATGAACCTGCGCGGCATGGCCCGGCAGGCGGCGATTGCGCTGGCGGAAGAGCTGCTGGCGAAGGTGGGGCTGAGCGATAAGCGCGACGCCTGGCCTTCCAGCCTCTCCGGCGGCCAGCAGCAGCGGGTGGCGATTGCCCGCGCGCTGGCGATGAAGCCGTCGATCATGCTGTTCGATGAACCGACTTCGGCGCTCGATCCCGAGCTGGTCGGCGACGTGCTGGCGGTGATGAAAAATCTCGCCAGCGAAGGGATGACGATGGTGATCGTGACCCATGAAATGGGCTTTGCCCGCGAAGTCGCCGACAGGGTTATCTTTATCGACGGCGGGATCATTCAGGAGCAGGGCCGGCCGGAGCAGATCTTTAGCGCCCCGAGCAACCCGCGCACCGCCGCGTTTCTCAGCAAGGTGCTGTAAGCAAAAGCGGCCGCCAGGGCCGCTTTATCATATTGCTGCAGGCGAAGCTGCGCGCTACTGCGCCGCTTCGCTAACCTCATCGACTGAAGCTTCACGCTCGTTAGCCAGCAGCGTTTTCTCGCTCTGCCCGACGCTCTGAATCAGCAGGAACAGCAGGCCGCTGGCGAAGAGGGTGACGATCAGACCATCATATCCCGAGACGCCGATCGCCAGGCTGCTGATCACCGGCCCGGCAACGCTCCCCGCCGACCAGAAGAACCCTAGCAGCGCGTTTATCATGATCAGCTTCTGCCCGGAGAAGGTTTTACCGGCGCGCACCAGCGACAGGGTATAGAGCGCGCCCGCCGCCGCCCCGAGAACCAGGCAGCCGGCAATCAGCTGAATGCGCGAGCCGAGCAGGAAGGGCAGCGCCAGCAGGGCGAGGCAGAACACCAGCGCGCAGCTGAGGTGCACGCGGCGAATGCCGAACCTGTCGGCAATCCAGCCAAGCGGCGCCTGGAACAGCGCATCGCCGGTGAGTACCACCGTCACCAGCAGCACCGCCATCGACTCTTTTAGCCCCTTATCCATGCCGTACAGCGGCAGCAGCGCCAGGATGCTGGCATCAAAGAAGGAGAAGCAGAATACGCCGGAAGCCAGAACCGGCAAAAATACGCCGAGGCTGCGCCAGCTGGCGCGTCCGGCGAGGCTCTCGCGGCTGCCGCCCGGCAGGTGGCGCAGCATAAACAGGCACACGGCGGTCAGGCCGCAGATCGCCAGCAGCGCCCATGACTGATAGTCCGGGCCGGCGGAAATCAGCAGCGGCCCGGCCAGCTGGCAGCCGGTAAACGCCGAGGCGTAAATCCCGGTCAGCGTGGCGCGATTTTTCCCCGCCGCCCCGCCGGTGATCCAGCTTTCCCCCAGCACGATAATCACCCCCGAGGCGAGGCCGGTGAGAAAGCGCGGCAGCAGGAGCTGCGCCAGATCGACGGTCAGGCAGGAGGCTACCGTCGCCAGGGCCAGCAGGATCAGGCTCGCGCTGAGCAGTACGCCCATCTCAAAACGGCGGCACAGCGCGGGAGAAAGGAAGGAGGAGAGCATCATTCCCGCCGGCGGCAGCGCGGCCAGCAGGCCAACGTAGACGGTGTCAATTTGCTGCTGCGCAAGCTCAAGACTGATAAGCGGCACCGTGTAGCCGGTGATAAAGCCTACCAGCGAGGCGGCCATGATCATCGCCAGCGTGGGCGCTAAGCGATTGTGGTCTGGGTTAAACATTTTATTCCCGATAACGGAAGTCAACAGGTGGATAATCTGGCGAATCGCCAACAGCCCTGCATATTAGTTAATCATATGCCGTCTGTCACCGTTGAAATGGCTACCATTAATGAGAAGGGGGCCGCGAGCGCTCGCCAAAGCCCGCCGGGGGACGGTTAGCGAGAGTTGTCAGCGCGCTGGCGAAAGGATATAACTCATAGAGCAGCCCGGCGCTCGCGGGGCGCATGGATAAAATGCATACCGATAACAACACTCGTTCAGCGTTGATGCTGTGCAGGAAAGGAGTACGACATGGCAGTATCGCCTTCATCCATCGCAGAGGCTATTCGCTGGCGACGCGATTTTCATGCTTACCCTGAACTGGGCTACCAGGAACAGAAAACCTCCCGTCGCGTTGCCGAACTGCTGGCCTCGTTTGGCCTGCAGGTGCATACGGGGCTGGCGGGAACGGGGGTGGTGGCGACCCTGGAGAATGGCCCTGGCCCGGTTATTGGCCTGCGCGCCGATATGGACGCCCTGCCGATTACCGAACTCGGCGAGGTCAGCTACAAATCCCGCAATCCCGGCGTGATGCACGCCTGCGGCCACGATGGTCATACCGCGATGCTGCTGGCGGCGGCGTCGCATCTGGCGCGGACCCGCCGTTTTCGCGGCACGGTGCATTTCGTTTTTCAGCCGGCGGAAGAGAACCTCGGCGGCGCGCGAAAAATGGTCGAAGAGGGGCTGTTTACCCTGTTTCCGATGGACGCAATCTACGCGCTGCACAACTGGCCGGGGCTTCCGCTGGGTCAGGTGGCGATCAACAGCGGCGCGATGATGGCCTCCCTCGATGCGTTCGAAATCACCCTGACCGGCAAAAGCTGCCATGCGGCGATGCCGGAGAGCGGGGCCGATCCGATCGTCGCCGCCGCGCAGCTTATCATGGCGCTGCAGACGATTCCGTCGCGCCGCCTGTCGCCGCAGGAGTCGGCGGTGGTCAGCATTACGCAGATTAACGGCGGCGAGGCGATCAACGTCCTGCCGGACAAAGTGGTGCTGCGCGGTACCTTCCGCTGCCTGAGCAACCCGGTTCGCGAGCGGGTCAAAGGGCTGATTGAGAGCTACGTGGCGACGCAGCCGCAGGTATCTGACGTCAAGGGGGAGATATTCTGGTATCCCGGCTATCCGGTCACCCGCAACCACCCGGCGCAGGCGCTGAGCGTCCGCGACGCGGCGATTGCCGCGCTGGGCGAGTCGGCGGTGAACGCCCAGGTCAGCCCGTCTATGGCCTCGGAAGATTTTGCCTGCATGCTGGAAGCGTGTCCCGGCGCCTATTTCTGGATCGGTACCGATGGCGAGACGCCGTCGAAACCGCTGCATAACGCCGGCTATGATTTTAATGACGACCTGATCGGACCCGGAGTGCTGATGTGGACGGCGCTGGTGGAAAAACTGCTGCCGGCGACGCCTGATGGGGGTTGAGTGACAACGTCACGCAAGGGGAGGCGCGCCTCCCCTGAGTTTTTTAGGCGTTAGCCGCCTCTTTGAGACGCGCTTTCATCTCGTTGTAGGAGGTGAGCGCAAACTGTTCCGCCCAGCGCTGATCGGCAATGGCCTCAACCTTCACCGCGCAGTATTTGGTTTCCGGCGTTTTAGAGATCGGGTCGAGGTTATCCTGGGTTAACTCATTGCAGGCCCCCACCCACCACTGATAGGTCATATAGACGGCGCCGCTGTTGATGCGATCGCTGATATCGGCGCGGGTGATAACCTTTCCGCGCCGCGAGCTGACCCACACCAGCTGCCGGTCGACGATCCCCATCTGCTGCGCATCGGCGCGGCTAATCTGCACCCGGCCCGGCTCGTCGGCCAGCGACTGCAGCGCCGCGCAGTTACCGGTCATCGAGCGGCAGGAATAGTGGCCGACTTCGCGCACCGTGCAGAGCACCAGCGGAAAGTCGGCATCCGGCGTTTCGGCCGGAGCTCGCCACGGCGCGGCGAACAGCTGACCTTTACCCGTCGGGGTATCAAACTGATTGTCCTTATAAAGCCACGGCGTGCCCGGGTGATCCAGCGTCGGGCAGGGCCACTGCACGTGGTTCATGTCGCCCATTTTTTCATAGGTTACGCCGTAGAACAGCGGGCACAGCTCGCGCATTTCGTCCCAGATTTGTTGGTTATCCGCGTAGCGCATCGGATAGCCCATTTCGCTGGCCAGCAGGCTGATGATCTCCCAGTCGCGCTTGACGTTGCCCGTCGCCGGGATCGCCTTCTCAAAGCGCTGGAAACCGCGATCGGCGCAGGTGAACACGCCGCCGTGTTCGCCCCAGGAGGTCGCCGGGAGCAGCACGTCGGCTATCTCGGCGGTTTTGGTCATAAAGATATCCTGCACCACCACAAAATCCAGCGCTTCGATGCCCTTGCGCACCAGTCCGAGGTCGGCTTCCGTCTGCAGCGGATCTTCCCCCATAATGTAGTAGGCTTTGATCTCCCCGGTCAGCGCCTTATGGGGCACTTCGGTGATACGGGTGCCGACCTTGTCATCCATCAGCGCCGGATCGATGCCCCAGGCCGCGGCAAACTTAGCCCGCACCTGCGGGTCGGTGACCTCCTGATAGCCGGGGAAGAGGTTCGGCAGGACTCCCATATCGCAGGCGCCCTGCACGTTGTTTTGTCCGCGTACCGGGCCCACGCCGACGTGCTCCCGCCCGAGGTTGCCGGTGAGCAGCGCGAGGCTGGCCAGCCCTTTGACCACGTCCACCGCCTGGCCGAACTGGGTTACGCCCATTCCCCACATAATGGTGGCCGAAGGCGCGGCGGCAAACATTCTCATCGCCTGGCGCACTTCCTGCGCCGGAACCCCGGTCAGCGGTTCGACCGCCTCGGGAGAGTAGTCCCGCACCGCTTCCCGGTAGGCCTCAAGACCTTCGGTAAAGCGATCGACGTAATCATGGTTGTAGAGGTCTTCTTCGAGCAGGACGTGCGCGAAGGCGTTGACCAGCGCCATATTGCTGCCGTTATTAAGCTGCAGGTGACGATCGGCAATGCGCGCGGTCTCAATGCGGCGCGGGTCGCAGACGATGATCTTCGCCCCGTTCTCGCGGGCTTTGATCACCCTGCGGGCCACGATAGGGTGGGAATCCGCGCAGTTGTAGCCAAATACCAGCAGGCATTTTGAGTTTTCAATATCGCTTATCGAGTTGCTCATCGCGCCGTTGCCCAGCGCCTGCTGAAGGCCTGCCACCGACGGCCCGTGACACACGCGGGCGCAGCAGTCGACGTTGTTGGTGTTGAGTACCGCGCGCGCAAATTTCTGCATCACATAGTTGGTTTCATTCCCCGTACCGCGGGATGATCCGGTGGTCATAATGGCGCGCGGGCCGTACTGCTGTTTAATGGCCTGCAGCTTTTTCGCCGTGTAGCGGATCGCCTCATCCCAGCTGACCGGGGTGAGCTTGCCGCCTTTTTGGTAGCGAATCATCGGCTGCTTCAGGCGCGGGGTGAGCAGCTGGGTATCGTTGAGGAAATCCCATCCGTAGTAGCCTTTGAGGCACAGCTGGTTTTGGTTAGTTACCCCGTCAGCGGCTTCCGCGCGGATAATTTTATCGTTCTCGACAACCAGCTTGAGTTTGCAACCCGCCCCACAGTAAGGGCAAACGCTCGTGATTTTTTTCATCAGTAACAGACCTGTTAACAGTGAATGAAGATCGGCGGTCAGGCCGGGCCCGGCCTGCCATCGTCATTGAGTCCCTTCGTCACGATGCTGACGTCAGGTGAGGCTGTTAAGCAGGAACCGTGCCAAAAAATAAAATATTGATTTTGCTGATAAATTAAATCACGGTGCGCCGGGTCGTCGCGATGTCGTCACTAATGACGATGACGAATCGCCGGGCCCGACGCACCGGCTATTGCGGACTCGCGCCGGCTGGCGGCGCGAAGGAAGGGATGCAGGGCGGGGGATCAGGCCATTTTTTGCCGGAAGTGGGCCAGCGTCTGCGGCGCTAAACCGGCTTCCTGCGCCGCGCTGCAGATGGCCTGCCAGCTGCCCTCGTCCAGCGGAATACCCAGCGCCAGCCGCTCCTGACGGTTGGCCTGTTCCCACTCGCCAGGGACCAGAATCGGTGCGTCCGGATCGTGCGGCGATTGCTTACACCAGTCGATAAAGGCCTCGGTCTGGCTCTGCATCTCCGGGGCATCGAAGGTTTCCGGGTCCAGAATAATGGTCGTCATGCAGTTAAAAATAGCGTCGACGCAGGTTTGCAGGCTCTCCTGGTGGGTTGTCTGGCCGCCGGATACCGCGCCGCCGAGGATTTCGCACAGCGTCGCCAGCGCGTAGCCTTTATGCTGGGCAAAGGTCAGCAGCGCGCCGAGGGGCGAGGTCTGCATCACCGCCGGGTCATTGGTCGGCTCGCCCTGGGCATCGATCAGCGAGCCTGCCGGAACCGCTTCGCCCTTATGCCAGGCAACCCGGGTCTTGCCGAAGGCGATGGCGCTGGTGGCGTAGTCCAGCAGCAGCGGCGGCTGGCCTTTGCGCGGAAACACCACGCACAGCGGGTTGGTGCCGAAGCGGCTGTCCTTCCCGCGAAACGGCGCAACCATCGGGTCGCCGACGACGCTGACGAAGTGGATGGAGATCATGCCCGCCGCGGCGCACTGCTCGGCCCAGTAGCCGATGCGGCCAATATGGTGGGCGTTGCGCAGGGCAACGGCGGCCATGCCGTGCTGTTTTGCCTTTTCGATACCGATCTGCATCGCCTCATGGGCGACCACCTGACCAAACCCGGCGTTGCCGTCGAGGGTCACGACGGCACCGGCGTCCTTCATAATGCTGGCATGACGGTTAAGCTGTAGGTGCCCCCCGGCCAGGGAGCGCACGTAGCTCGGGATCATCCCGACGCCGTGCGAGTCGTGGCCGGCGAGGTTGGCGGCAATCAGATGGTCGGCGACCAGGGTCGCTTCGGTGGCGGTGCTGCCGAGATGGCTGAAGAGGGTGACGACAAACTGATGCAGATCCGTAGCTTGCAAGCGATGTCCGGTTGGCACTGAGTTTCTCCTGTGGTGGGCGGATAGTGTTGTTATTTTGTTATGTTTGCCGATCCATGCTGCTCCCCATGCCGAAGAAGATCAAGCGCTTGTCGTGAGCAGCGCCATGAGGGGCAGAGAACAGAGTTGAGGCTGGCGGGACTGGTCGCCGGGGTGAGAATCATTATGATAAAAATCTTATTCTAAATGATATGGAGAAAACCATAATGAACATCAGCTCAGTCATTTTAGCGATCGTCGCTATTGCCCTGCTGGGCATTTCCGTCTATAGCCTGCTTAGCTATATTAAAGAGCGCCGGGCTATGCGCTTTAAATCGTTTCGCCAGCGCTGAACCAATAAGCCCGCAGGGTATTAACCTGCTTTATGATAATTTTCGCGCCAGGCCTTCGGCGATGCGTGATATTTTTCGCGAAAGCTTTTGCTGAATAGCGGATGACTGATAAACCCGCAGAGCCACGAAATTTGCTCGACCCGCAGCTGAGGCGCATTTTCCAGCAGCTCGCGCGCGGCTTCTAAACGCCGCTCTTTGAGCACCGTCATGACCGAGGTTCCCTGTTCATTGAAGGCGCGGTCAAGACTGGAGCGCGAGCAGTGGAGCGCTTTCGACAGCAGATCCGGGGAGAGATCGTGCTGTTGATAGTGCAGGGCGATAAACGATTTCGCGCTATTCACCAGATGCCCCAGCTTTCCTGACGACATTAATCCCTGCTGTTTCGCGATATCGCTCAGCACTAATAGCGCCATATTATGCAGACCATCCACAACGGTCGCCGTCTCTTTCGGCGACAAGCTGGCTGAATGCGCATCGAGCAGCAGCATATGCGATTTCAGGAACATCGCCAGATGATGATTCTCCAAGGAAACTATCGGGCTATTGAGCCTGCCGTTAAAAACTTCTTTGATTTTCTCGCTGCGGGGAATGATATAGAGCTGCTTCACATCGTCGCACTGATACTGATAATAGTCATTGCGCTGATGAACAATCAGCATTCCCGGATTCACCTGCGCGGCGACGGATTTCTTTCTGCCGCTAATAACCTGATGTCCCTGCACCAGCAGCGAAATATAGATCGATTGCTCTTCGACCCGATGTGGGTCAAAGGTGGTCTGATTTTTAGAACCCATCGCACTACAATAGTCGCCGGAAATAGCGGATATAGTCTTATGTGTGGCAATAATCTCTGCCGGGCGGCGGTTGTTCGCCACTTCTATCCCATAGCAGCCGAGGTTTTGCGATATTTGCTGGAAACGCTCTTCCGGCGCGATATCCGCCGCGCTCAAAACATGAGGAACGTACAGCGCAGTAGGTCTGGGCATGTTTGTTGCCTTTCTCAAGATGATGCTGGCAGGTGAATTTTTATCCTTCGATTATAAGATTAATCCTAAGAAAAACCAGCGCCGGGAGGTTTTTTTACTCATTTCAGCCGCCCGCTTCCGGGCGCCTCGTTCCGGCTGGATGATAAGCCTCATCTTTTGACCAAAAAATAGATCGGCAGCGCGTTTAATATTATTTTGGCGTTATTAATAATTTTTTTTACGGGGGTGAAATATATTTACTAAGCGCGCCGTTGGCTAATTTATCCAGTGGTAAATGATTTATTTAGCCGCTACGGGCCAGGTAACGTCGTGCTGGACAGCGGGACAAAAATAATTGCAAGCTATATCGCAGGTAGCGATCGATACGTATCTGGTAACGGGGATAATAAGCTCATGGTTAAACGTAAAATTATTGTTTTATCTTTGATGTTTTTTTGTATTTTATTTTTTGCCGCGGCGGGCGGCTATTTTTTACTGCTCAAAGACAATTTTGCCGAACCCGACGGTGATGAAACCGCCGCTGCCGTTCTCAAAGTTGCCGGGCTTGATGAAAGCGGCCAGCGCGATCCGCAGGCGCAAAGGGCGCTGTTTCAGCGCCGGGTTACCGTTCGTCAGCTTAATCTCGATAGCGGCGAGCTGCTGGCGGCGGGCAAGGGTAGCGCGGCGGAAAAACGCTGCGTCAGCCTGCCGGCGGCCGGCGATCCGGCGCAAATCAGGCAGCGCTGCTCCCTGGTGGATATCTACCTCGTTCACGATAATAACAATACGATTCAACAGATTATTCTGCCCGTTTCCGGCAAAGGGGCGAAATCGATGATGTATGCGCTGGTGGCCATCGACACCGACGGCCGCACGGTGAAAGACCTGCTGTACTACCGGCAAAATGAGACGCCGCTGCTCGGCGCGAGGGTGGAAGACCCGCAGTGGCTCAGGCAGTGGGCGGGCAAAAAAATACGCGATAATAACGGCCAGCCGGCGCTGAAGGTGACGCAGAATAACGCCGGACAGCACGACGATTATACGGTCGACGGTATTAGCGGGGCGACCTTAACCTCGAACGGCGTTGAGAAGAGTATTAATTACTGGATGGGGTCGCAGGGCTACGGCAAATTTCTCCAGCGCCTGCAGCAGGACCCGGCACGATTAACTACGGACGCTACGCGCTATTAGCGCCGCGCGCTTTGCAATATTTGACATAAATTTTCACGCTTTGACATTTTCATGATCTGCGTCATGTACAGCGAAAGTAAAAATGGCAATGATAATTATTATCATTAAATTTCGATGGAAGGCGCAATGGCAGCTCCACGTTTTCTCTTTCTGGCGATGCTTTTTAGCCTCCTGTTTAGCGCCGCCGCGCTGGCTCAGACCCACTATGCCCCCTACATCGAGGATATCGAGCAGCGGCTGGACAAAACGGCGCAGCTGTACCAGCAGCACAGGAACGACGAGGCGCGCCGGGAAGTTCAGAGCGCCTACTTTGAAGTGTTTGAAAACCTCGAAGGGCCGATTCGCATTAATATTTCGGCGCGCAAAAGCTACGAAATGGAGAGTACCTTCGGCGACATCCGGCGGATGATTGCCGAAGGGAAACCGCTGGACGCGGTTCAGGCGCGCATCGATGGCCTGAAGCAGGCGCTGCGCGAAGTCGAACCGGTGCTTGACGACGGGCATCGGCTGGTGGCGGAGGAGCAGCATACCGCCTTATCGCGGGACGATATCGCGCCGCAGTGGCAGGAGAGCTTCCGCACTATCGACGATCGGCTGGCGCAGGCGGTGAGCGAGTATCAGGCCGGCCGCTACGATCTCGCCAGCCAGCAGATCCAGCAGGCGCACTATCAGGGTTTCAAAAACTCGGAAATGGAAATCGCGGTGCGTAAGAATCGCTCGGCGAAGGAGGCCGCGGCGATTAACCAGCAGTTCACCGCCCTGATCGCGCTGACGGCGCAGCCGGGGCAGCTGAACGACGTCTCTTATCAGGTCACCGCGCTGCTGCAGGATCTGGAAGACCTTCTACCCGGCCTGCCGGGCACCCGCGATGACGGGCCGCAGGTCAACCCGACTGCGGCGGACGCCTCCGTGCCGAATGCCGACTGGGCCAGCGTCGCGGCGGGAATTAACCGCAGCATGGATGCGGCACTGGCGCGCTATCAGCGCGGTGAAGCGGAAGGCGCCATTCAGGATATCCAGGATAGCTACTTCGACCGCTTCGAAGCCAGCGGCATGGAGAACAAAATCGGCTCCCGCGACGCGGCGTTCAAAACCACCCTTGAAGCCTATTTCACCCGCATGGTCAGCCTGATGAAGGCCGGCCAGCCGCAGGAGAAGCTGACGGAACAGGCCGCCGCGCTGGAGCAGGATCTGCAGAAAGCGGTCGCGTTGCTCGGGGAGGGGGAAGAGACCCACTGGAGCCTGCTGCTCTACAGCCTGATGATCATCGTGCGTGAAGGGCTGGAAGCCCTGCTGATCGTGGCGGCTATCGTCGCCTATCTGATTAAAAACGACCACCGCGACAAGCTGCCGCTGATTCGCCAGTCGGTGGTCGTGGCGCTCGTCGCCAGCGTGGTGACGGCGTTTATCTTCCAGCTGCTGTTTACCAACTCCGGCGCCAGCCGGGAGCTGCTGGAGGGGATTACCATGCTGATCGCGGTGGTGATGCTGTTCTTCATGAGCTACTGGCTGCTCTCCAAAGTTGAAGCCCGCCACTGGAAAGCCTGGCTGGAGGGCAAACTCTCCCACTCGCTCTCGCGCGGCTCGCTGGTTGGGCTGTGGTTGACCAGCTTCCTGGCGGTCTATCGCGAAGGCGCGGAAACGGTGCTGTTTTACGCCGCGCTGATCGGCGATGCGCAGGGCGTTGGCGGACATCTCGCCATCGGCGGCGGGTTTATCATCGGCTGCGTGGTGCTGTTGGTGGCCTGGCTGGTGATGCGCTACTCGGTGGTTCGGCTGCCGCTTAAACCCTTCTTCATGTTCACCGGCGGCTTTATGTACCTGATGGCATTCGTTTTTGCCGGTAAAGGGGTGCTGGAGCTGGTGGAGGGCAAACTCTTCCAGCCGACGCTGGTCGGCGGTATTCCCGAAATCGGCTGGCTGGGGGTGTATCCCTATGTTGAAACCCTGATCCCGCAGGCGATATTGCTGATTGCGGCGCTGGTAGCGCTGTGGATCATGCGTCGCCGCGGCCGGGAGCCGGCTGAAAGTATAAAAAATAACTTCTGACTATTTTAATTTTAAGACGAGAGGATGTGCCAGATGACCTTTAAACAGACCCTGATTATCAGCGCCACCGTTGCCAGCATTTTTACCGCCCCGGCGGCGCTGGCCTTTAAGGAATATCCGGCGGGGGAACCGGTGACCATGAATGAGATGGAGATTGCGGCGGTCTATCTCCAGCCGATCGATATGGAGCCTCGCGGCATGGGGCTGCCGGCGGCGAAGTCGGATATTCATCTGGAAGCCGACATCCATGCGGTGGAAGGGGGCAAGAACGGCTTTGGCGCGGGCGAATGGATCCCCTATCTGACCATCGCCTACACCCTGGTTAACAGCGACACCGGCGAGAAGCAGGAAGGTACCTTTATGCCGATGGTGGCCAGCGACGGCCCGCACTACGGCGCCAATATCAAAATGATGGGCGTTGGTAACTATAAAGTGACCTACCACATCGACCCGCCGTCAAAAGCCGGGATGCACCGCCATACCGATAGCGAAACCGGCGTCGGCCGCTGGTGGAAACCGTTTGACGTCAGCTATGAGTTTAAATACGTCGGCCTGAACTAAGCGCCTGGCGTATCTGCCTGTCCGCGGCGAAAGACGCCGCCGTTGTTACGCAGGATGGCCCGCCGGTCATCCTGCGGCATGTTATTTATCTGCCGTACAGAGTTGAAGTCATGAGCTATTTTTTCGTCTCGACGCTACAGGTCTTTTTCTGCATTGCGCTTCTGTCCGCTGCGCTCTGGGGACGCGGCGACGCTCCCGCGCTGCGCCCGCTCGCCTGGACGCTGCTCGCGGCGCTGGCTGCAGGCCTGCTGGCGGGGCTCTACGTTCGCGGTAGCCAGTCGCTACAGCTGATCATCGTCGGCGCTGAAATTCTGCTTTCGCTGCTGTTTTTGCTCAGCTTCTGGTGGGCATCGCAGCGGGTTCGCTACCTGTGGCAGGGGGTCCTTGTTGCCGGCGCCGCCCGCCGCTGGGGGCTTGACCCGAACCTGACCGGCCTGACCTCAACTCACGTCCTGAATACCGATCTGCTGCTGAACCTGACGGCGATCGTCCTCGCGCTGGCAACGCTCTGCCTCGCCGCCGCGCTCTGCGCGATGCTTCTGTGGCGGATGCGCTGGCTGTACTGGCCGCTGACCCTGCTGCTGATGGTTCTGCTGTGGCTTCCGCTGAGCGGAACGCTGCTGCTGCTGCTGATGAAGCTGCAGGTGGTGCCGCTGCTGAAGCCGCTGCTGAGCTTTGTCGCCAAAGTGACCAATAATGCCGCGCTCTATAGCTGGGCCGCCGGCGCAATACTGCTGCTGATGAGCCTGCTCTGGCTCCCGGCGATGCGCGGCTATGCCCGGGCGGTGAAGGCCGCCGAACGGCCGATTGACCGCCGGCTGGCGCTCGCCGAACGCCGGGGAGCCAGCCGCCTGTGGTTAACCACCGTCGCCTGCGCGCTGGTGATTATCGGCGGCCAGCTGTGGTGGGATCTGGTGGCCTCGCAGCCGCCGCGCTTATCCGAAGCGCAGCCGGTGACGCTCGCCGCCGACGGGCAGGTGCATATTCCGCTGGAGCAGGTCCGCGACGGGAAGCTGCATCGCTTCGTCTGGGTGGCGGACGACGGTAAAGCGGTGCGCTTTTTTGTGATCAACCGCTATCCCGACAAGCTGCGCCTGGGCGTGGTGTTCGACGCCTGCCTGCTGTGCGGCGATCAGGGGTACGTGATGGAAGGCAACCAGGTGATTTGCGTCGCCTGCGGGGTGCACATTTTTATCCCGTCGATTGGCAAACCCGGCGGCTGCAATCCGGTGCCGATCGACGGCTGGCGCAACGATGAAACCGAGCTGACGATCCCCGGCAGCGCGCTGGCGACAGGGGTCAATTACTTCTCGACGGTGCTGACCATCAAGGTTACCGACCCGGTGGACGGCTCAAGCCTGACCAATACCGCGGCCGACTTTAAATATAGCTATGGCGGTAAGACCTGGTTCTTCGCCTCCGAAGCCAACTATGATCGTTTTCGTCAGGCGCCGGAGCAGTTCGTTGCCGACGCGGTGAAGGAGGAGTAGCGATGCTGTGGCGAATGATCTACCGCTCATGGGGACGCAACCTGCGGCGAAAAGCGCTGGCGGTGCTGACCGTTTTTCTCGCCGCCAGCCTGATTTCGGCGCTGCTGGCGGTCTCTATCGACATCGGCGATAAGATGTCGCGCGAGCTGAAATCCTACGGCGCTAATATCCTGATTGAACCGGCGGGGCAGGCCGCGCTGCCGGCGCTGTTCAGCGAGCAAAGCAACCCGCTGGCCAGCGATGACTTCCTTGACCAATCCGAGCTGCCCAATATTAAAGATATCTTCTGGCGCAATAATATCGTCGGCTTCGCCCCGATGCTCGGCGGCGAGGTGCAGGTCAACGGTCGGGATATTCGGATTCTGGGGACCTTCTTCAGCCAGCCGGTGGCGATACCGGATGAAGAGGGCTACCAAACGGGGCAGCGTACGGTCAGCCCGTACTGGCAGGTCGCCGGCGAGTGGCCGCAGGAGCCGCCGGGCCCGCTGCCGCAGGCGCTGGTCGGCCACGCGCTGGCGCGCAGCTCCGGCTGGAAGCCGGGCGACCGCCTGACGCTGCGGACTGCGGAGCGCGATCTGACCGTCGAGGTTAGCGGCATTTTATCCAGCGGCGGCGATGAAGATAACCAGCTGGTGATGCCGCTGGGCGTCGTTCAGCAGCTGCTGGGCCTGCCGGGGAAAGTGCAGGCGATCCGCGTGTCGGCGCTGACGGTGCCGGAGAACGAGCTTTCGCGCCGGGCGCGCGAGGATCTGGAAGCGCTGAATGCCGAAGAGTATGACCTGTGGTACTGCACGGCCTACGTCTCTTCCATTGCCCATCAGCTGGAGGAGGCGATCTCCGGCGCGCAGGTGCGGCCGGTCTGGCAGGTTGCCGCCTCAGAAGGGGTGGTTATCGATAAAATTCAGCTGCTGATGGCCGTCGTGACCCTGGCGGCGCTGGCCGCCGCCGCGATGGGGATCGCCTCGCTGATGACCAGCACCATTATGGAGCGGGCGAAAGAGATCGGCCTGATGAAAGCGCTGGGCGCGCGGCAGTGGCAAATCCTGCTGCTGTTTTACCTTGAGGCGGCGCTCGGCGGTCTGGTGGGCGGAGCGTTTGGCTGCATGGCGGGATGGGGGCTGGCTAAGGTGATTGGCCTGATGCTGTTCGCGACACCGCTTAATTTTGCCTGGGTGGTGGTCCCCTGCGTGCTGGTGATTGCGGTGCTGATTTCGTTAATCGGCACCTGGTTCCCGGCGCGGCGCATTGCCCGTCTTTACCCCGTGGAGGTGCTGTATGGCCGCTAAGCGCGACATGCTGTGGCTGCTGGTGCTGCGGGCGCTGCGCCTGCGTTTACAGCGGGTTAGCGTGGTGTTTGCCGCGCTGGCGGTGGGGGCGACCATCGTAACGGCGCTCTCCGCCGTGTGGTTCGACATTAATAGCAAAATGAGCGAAGAGCTGCGCACCTTCGGCGCCAATTTCTATATTGGCCCCGGGCACGGCACCAGCATGCCGCAGCCCGAGCTGCAGGCGATTCTCGACGCCGCGCCGCCGGGGCTTATTCACGGCGCCAGCCCGTGGCTGTACGGCACGGCGCGTACCGAGCTGGAAAAGGTGGTGATGGTCGGCGTGTGGTTCGAGTCGCTGCAAAAGCTGGTGCCGTACTGGCAGGTGAGCGGCAGCTGGATCGGCGTCAGCTTTGACGATCGCAATGCGATGATTGGCGTCAAGCTGGCGCAGCGGCTGGATCTGCACCTCGGCGATAGCCTGACGCTGGTGGCGGGTAATCAGCGCAAAAAGCTGCTGGTCAAAGGCATCGTGGAGGCCGGAGACGCCACCGATAATATGCTGATTGTTAGCCTCGACGTCGCGCAGGGCTGGCTGAATAAACCCGGCGTTATCAGCCACGGCCTGCTGAGCGTCAGCAACGATCTCGGCCAGGTGGATCGCTACGCCGGCCAGCTGCAGCAGCAGTACCCCGATCTTGAAATCCGCCCGGTGCGCAAGGTTTCGGCCTCCGAAGGTCAGGTGCTGGATAAAATTAAGGGGCTGATGGGGCTGGTATCGCTCGTTATCCTCGCGCTGTCGTCGCTGTGCGTTAACACCACGCTGATGGCGATCGTTGGCGAACGCGCCCGCGAGTTTGCCTTGCAAAAGGCGCTGGGCGCCAGCAACGGCGATATCATCCGCCAGATGCTGCTGGAAACCAGCATTATCACCCTTGCGGCGGTGGTCTGCGGCTGGGTGCTCGGCTATCTGCTGGCGCAGCTGCTGGGAATGACGGTATTTAATGCCAGTATCTCGCTGCGCCTGCCGGTGCTGCCGATTACCCTGGCGCTGTCTTTACTGGTCGCCGCGCTGGCGGCCATTGTTCCGGTGCGGCGCGCGGTAAGCGTTGAACCGGCGAAAGTGTTGAAAGGAGAGTAACGCCATGACCGTCACGCCCTTGCGTCAGATGGCAATTGAGACCCGTCATTTATATAAGCGATTTGGCGAGGTCACCGCGCTGGAGGATATTAATCTGTGCATCGCCCGCGGGGAGTTCGTCGCCATTATGGGCGCTTCCGGTTCCGGGAAAACGACGCTGATGAACATTCTTACCTGCCTTGATACCGCCAGCGAAGGCCAGGTTATCCTCGACGGCACCGACGCGGCGGCGCTGGACGAAGAGGGGCGCCGCGCCTTTCGCGCGCAGAAAATTGGTCTCGTTTTCCAGCAGTTTCACCTGATCCCGTTTCTGACGGCGCTGGAAAATATCATGCTGGCGCAGCACTACCACAGCGTGGTTGACGAAGCCGCCGCCCGGGCGGTACTGGCACAGGTCGGCCTTGAGCACCGCATGACCCATCTGCCGAGCCAGCTTTCGGGCGGCGAACAGCAGCGCGTCTGCATCGCCCGGGCGCTGGTCAACGAGCCGCCGGTCATTTTTGCCGATGAGCCCACCGGCAACCTTGATGAAGAAAACGAGCAGCGGGTGCTGGATCTGCTGACCGATCTGCACCGGCAGGGGCGCACCGTGGTGATGGTGACCCACAACCCGGCGCTGGGGCAGTTTGCCGACCGTATCGTGCGGCTGCAGCACGGCAGGTATCTGGGCGAAGAGGTGAACCATCATGCGCATGCCTAAGGTGATTATCATGCTGCTGCTGACGCTGCTGGTCGGCTGCAAAGAGGAGAAGCTGGCGCGCGGCGAGGCGGCGCCCGCGCTGGCGGCCTTCGATCTTCAGGATAATGCGGCCAGCCTTGAACGCTGGCGCGGCAAGGCTATCTATCTTAATTTCTGGTCCGCCGGCTGCGGCGGCTGCCTGGCGGAGATGGATACCCTGCAGGCGCTCAGCCAGCGCTGGCCGGATAAAGTGGTGGTGGTGGGGGTGAATACCGATCCCGACAGCGTAGAGATCGCGCCGCTGCTGGCAAAGCACGGGATCAGCTATCCGGTGCTGCGCGATCGGCTGAAAATAACCCAGGAGCGCTATCAGGTTATCGGCACCCCGACGTCGGTGCTGATTGATAGCCGCGGGCGGGTGGTGGATCTGCATCAGGGCTGGCGTAAACCGGAGGAGCTGCAGGCGGTATTCAGCCAGCTGGCGCAGCGCTAAGCGGCTTCCCCGGGACTTGCCCGGGGTAAGCCTGGCGCAGTTTAGTCAAGCAGCGAAGGATCGGCGTCGATCATCAGCTGTTTCATTTCCTCAAAATGCTGACGGGAAAAGTCGGTAATTTTTTCCCAGTCGGCGGCGGTTTTCTCCGCCACCTCGTCGGACAGAACCTTCAGCGGCCGGCCGGTTGACCAGGCGGTGACCAGAATCTGGCAGGCTCGCTCGAGGGTCCAGATATCGTCAAACGCCTCGCCGATGGAGCCGGCGGTCACCAGCACCCCGTGATTGCCCATCAGCAGACGGCGTTTATCCGCCAGCAGCCCCGCCAGCCGCGCCCCTTCTGCGGCGGTATCCGCCATCCCGCCGTACAGCGTATCGACCGCCACGCGCTGAAAGTAGCGCGCGGTGTTTTGATCGATCGGCAGGATCTGCGGCTGCTCGAGGCAGGCGACGCTGGTGGCATACACCGGATGCAGATGCAGCACCGCCCGGGCCTGCGGCAGCCGCTGGTGAATCTGCCCGTGGATAGCCCATGCCGTCGCGTCAACGTCCGCGCGGTGGGCGTTATCTTCATCATCGGCGTTCAGCAGCAGCAGATCGCTGGCGCGAATGCGTGAGAAGTGCCGCCACTTCGGGTTAAGCAGGAATGTTTTGCCGTCCGGCGACAGGGCGGCGCTAAAGTGGTTGGCGACCGCCTCGTGCATGCCGAGGTGGGCAACAATGCGCAGCGTCGCCGCCAGGTCGATACGCGTTTGTTCTTCAAGAGAGTAGGCCACGGGCGTTATTCCACTTTCGGCATCAGGTCGTTGAGGTCTGCCGCCGTCGGCGGCTGGAAGTTATACTTTTTCAGCAGGGCGGCATACTCCGGCGTGGCGCTGAACTTCTTCAGCCCCTCTTCAAGCGCGGTCTTCACTTCGCTGTTGCCTTTTTTCACCCCAAAGCCGTTGAGTACCGGGTAGATCAGCGTCGTGGAAGAGATGGCGATCCGATCGCCCAGCTTGTCGACCACGCCGCGCGCCACCGCCGCATCGGTGATCTGCGCCTCCACCGCCCGCGACAGCAGCGCCTGGGTGGTTTGCGGATCGGTGGCGTATTCGCTGAGCGCAATCGGCGGCAGCCCTTTTTTCACGCAGTAGTCGGCGGACAGCTTTTGCAGCTGCGCCAGCCACGAGGTGGCGCCCATCGAGCCAATCTTATGGCCGCAAAACTCTTCCGGCGTCTTCGGCTGATAGCTGGCGCCCTTCAGGGCCAGTATCGACTCGCCGCTTTTCAGGTACGGAACCATATCGATAACCTTCAGCCGTTCGGCGGTGATATACATCGACGAGTTGGTGATATCGAAGCGTCCGCCCTGCAGTCCGGGGATCAGATTCGGGAAGCGGGTATCAAGGTTGACCGCCTCGCGGCCCATCGTTTTGGCAATCCCGGCGAGAAACTCGATATCAAAACCGGTGGGCTTGTTGTTTTCAATGTATTCGTAGGGGAAAAAGGTCATATCCGAACCGGCAATGATTTTTCCCGGCTGCTGAAAGGCCGCCTGGGCGCTAGCCGCGCTCAGAGCGCCAACGGTGCAGAGGAGCAGGGTATTTAAGCGTTTCATAAACATATCTCCAAAGTGGGGGGCAATCACATGCTGGCAAGGTCGTTTCCGGCCTGCTGTACGAAGAACGAGGCGCCGCGCGGCTTCTGCGGCAGACGAACATGGTTGGCGACGCTGCGTACCAGCCCGCTTTCTACGCCGGCGACCATCTGTCCGGCGTGGACGCAGGGCAGTGGATTTTCGCCGAACGGCAGGGCGTCTTCGGCGGCGTAAACGCTGATAAACAGGGTGCGCGGCAGATCGGTTTCATTGGGGCTGGAGGCGTGGAGCAGCCGGGTGTGCATAAAGCACACCGAGCCGGACGGGCCAAAGCAGGCTTCGGGCTGCTGACAGTGGGTCGCCACCACCTCGTCATCGACCGCGCCGGTAAACCGCGACTCCTGCCAGTGCGACCACAGCGGCCCCTTATGACTTCCCGGCACTACGTTCAGCGGGCCGTTCTCCGGCGTCACGTCGCTGACCATCAGCAGGGCGGTGATAATGTCGTCGTTGCTGTGCGGCGTGAACAGAAAATCCTGATGCCATTTCACCTGGGTGGCGGTATGCGGCAGCTTGGAGTTAATTTTGCTGTGATGAAAGCGGGTGCCGCTGCCGCCGATAAGCTGCGCGGCAATGGCCGCCATCCGCGAATCCAGCGCGGCGCGCCGGTAGGCCGCGGAGATCTCCGTCGGCGAGCTGACGCGGCGCAGCGACGGATGATCGGGGCGATGATCGCTTTCGAGGTCGAAGCGCGGGCGGCCGTCCTCGGTCTCTCCCCAGGCGTCGCCGTGATGACGGCTTTCGTCTACCCAACCGTCAAAATCCTGCTGAAGCTCGGCGATCTCCGAGGGGGAAAGCACCCCCTCAATCACCAGAAAACCCTGCTGATGAAACTGTTCGATTTGCCACTGCGCAATCATATTTTTTCCTTTCACAAACGGAGCGGTTAAGCCAGAGAGACGTCTTTCAGGAAGGCGTCAACGCGCGGGTGATTGCCGTCGCGCATCGACTGAGGCGTGTCGTCGCAAACCACGCGCCCTTTTTCCATAAAGACAATTCGGTCAGAAACTTTGAAAGCAAAATTCATCTCGTGCGTCACGATAACCATCGTGATGCCCTCATCAGCCAGCGATTCGATAACCTGGAGCACTTCGTTGACCTTTTCCGGGTCCAGCGCGGAGGTCGGTTCATCAAACAGCATGATTTGCGGGCGCATCATCAGGGCGCGGGCGATAGCCACCCGCTGCTGCTGGCCGCCGGAAAGCTGGTGCGGGTACTTCCACGCGTGTTCGAGCATGCCGACCTTATGCAGCAGTTCGCAGGCGCGCTGCCTGAGCTCCGCCTCCGCCGCCAGCCGGTGATAGCGCGGGGCCAGCAGCAGGTTGCCGAATACGGTCAGGTGGGGGAACAGGTTGAAGCTCTGAAAGACCATGCCAATATTCAGCCGGTGCTCGGCGTTCTCCATAAAGCGCGGCTTCTGCATGCCCTGGCGATCGAGGTGAATAAACGGCTGGCCGTTGATGCGGATCTCGCCGTTGTCGATCTGCTCCAGGCCGTTGAGCAGGCGAATGAGCGTGGTTTTGCCGGAGCCGGAAGGGCCGATCACCGATACCACTTCCCCGGGCTGGATCTGCAGGCTGACGGCGCCCAGCACCTCCACGTTGTTGTAGGCCTTATGCAGTTTCGAAGCCTGCAGCGCCGGCTGGCGGGTATCGACGGCGCTGCGGGCGGCGGGCGGCCGGGCGGCGGTTGCCAGCGCCAGCATGCCAGCGTCGACCGGGCGGGTCGTTTTACGCTGGGTAACGTCGAGATAGTTCTCCAGCCGTTTCAGCAGGAAGTCGAAAACGGTGACGATCAGCACGTAGTAGAACGCCACCGCCGCCATAGTCTCCATCACCAAAAAGTTTTGCGAATAGAGGCGCTGGCCGACCATCAAAATCTCGGTCAGGGAGATGACGGAAACCAGCGAGCTGAGCTTGACGATAGCAATATACTCATTGGCCAGCGCCGGCAGCGCCACCCGCAGCGCCTGGGGAATAATCACCCGCCACTGCGTGCCGCCATAGCGCAGCCCTAAGGCTCGCGCAGCCTCGGCCTGGCCTTTGGCGATGGACAGCAGCCCGCCGCGGTGGATCTCGGCGACGTAGGCCGCTTCACTGAGCACCATCGCCAGCAGGCCGGCCCAGAAAGGATCGTTGAGCACCGCCGCGAAGGAGGGCACCGTCTGCGGCAGGTTATAGACGAAAATCAGCAGAACCAGCAGCGGCAGGCTGCGAAACAGCCAGATATAGAGCCGGGCAGGGACGTTAAAGAGCCTGCGCGGCGACTGCTTGGCGAGGGCGAGAATAAAGCCCAGCACAATACTGCAACCCCAGGTCAGCAGACTCAATTTAATGACAGTCCAGGTGGCCTGCCAAAAATCTGCGTCGCTGAGCAGACTTAACATGTAGTTCCAGTTAAACATCATGGGCTATTTCACTCGCCATAATTAACGGACATGAAGGCAATGCCGATGTTCTAAAATGGGGCATTGCCAGTATTTATCGGGCAATAACACTATGCTGGCACTCTTCGCTGTGAGGCAATTAGTAAATTTTTGGCCTTTAAGTTTAAAAAAACTATATAGGCAGATTAATTTCAATAAATTTAAAGCAATGAGTGCGAAACAAGAACTAAACATTAAAAAAACAATTGCTGCTATTGGTCAACGGAATCATCGGCTAAATTCGCCGTTGCGCGATACTGGGGCGCGTGAATGATTTATTTGGTGCAGCCTGATTCATATTGGTGCAATTAATCCGACGGTTAATGATTTTAATTATTTGTACCCGTTCCGCGCGATGAATAACCCATTCGTCCGCAGGGGGAAAGCGTCTCTTAGCCGGGGAGTGGCACGATGCTTGCAATCGGCATATCAGGAAACTATGCCGTTTCTGTGAGAAACAATATTTCATAAAGGGTAAGGCTATGACGCGATTCACGCTCAAACAACTCAAATACTTTGTTACCGTTGTGGAGACCGAAAGCATCGCCGAAGCCTCCCGACAGCTGCATATTGCCCAGCCGTCGATCTCGATTGCGATAAAAAACCTGGAGGGCACCTTCGAGCAGCAGCTGTTTATTCGCCATCACGCGCAGGGCGTTTCGCTCACCCCCTGCGGGCGCCGTTTTTATGAGAAGGCCAAGGAGCTGCTGCGGCTCTCCTACGAGTTTGAGCAAAACTCGCGCGCCGATAAGGAGCTGGTTTCCGGCACTATTTCAGTGGGATGCTTTGAGTCCGTCGCTCCGCTATATATGCCAAAGCTGGTGGCCGGGTTTAAAAAGATGTATCCCGAAATAACCCTCCAGCTCTACGATGGCGAACAGCACGAATTAATGCACGGTCTGCATCGCGGGCGTTTTGATTTAGCGCTGGTTTACGATCTGGAATTAGGCCACTCGATCAGTAAAGAGATGCTCAATGCCCCGCATAAACCCTATGCGCTATTACCGGCCAGCCATCCGCTGGCGCAAAAAAAGAGCGTCACGCTGCAGGAATTAAGTCAGGAGCCGATGATTTTGCTCGATGCGGTGCCGAGTAAAAACTATTTTATTACCATTTTTAAAGAGAAGGGCTATCACCCACAGGTGGCCTATAGCTCCCCGTCAATTGAAATGGTGCGCTGTATGGTCGGGCAGGGTTTGGGCTTCTCGGTATTAGTGACCCGGCCGCTTTGCGATATGACCTACGACGGCGAGCGGCTGGTCCAGCTGGATATTGAAGATCAAATGCCGGCCTCGACATTAATTATGGCGCACCTCGCCAATAATGAACCTACCCGGCCAACTCAGCTTTTCATGGACTATTGTCGCAGCATTGAGTTAACTCCGGCGCTGGTTTAGCCGGTCACTAACGAGGGGCGAGGATATATATTGTCACGCGTCTGAGAGCCTATCTCCAGGCTATTTTATTTGTCATTTTGAACGCCCTTCAGGGCGGCCCGGAGGGTGAGCCTGGCGAGTCCATCCTCGCGTACTACCTGTACCCTGCGGTTTCTTCGCGCTGGCCGTGTTCAAACTGCCAGCAGCAATAACGCCTGGTGGGACAGGCTCTGAGGCTCATAAATTTCTATTGCGAGGATCGTTTTATAATAATTTACCATTCGACGCTGGCTAAATAACCTGAGTCCGCTGACGCCCGGCGTCATCAACTCAATCATTTATCCAGCACAGGACGGTTAGCTATGCACAATCAGCGTTATCCGCAGATCGACCGGCAGACGATCGATACCTACCAGACGGATGGAGTGGTGTTACTGAAAGGCGTGTTCACCCCGTGGATCGACGGCCTGGCGAGCGGCGTGGCGGAACTGATGGCCAACCCCAGCGAGTACGGGCACGCCAGAACGGTGGTGCCGAAAGACGGCTCCGCGCCTTTTTTCCAGGATTACTGCAACTGGTCCCGGATCGCCGATTTTGAGCAGTTTGTCAGGCAGTCGCCGGCGGCGGAAATTGCCGCCGCCCTGATGCAATCAACAACGGCGAAATTTTTCCACGAGCACACTCTGGTCAAGCCGGCCGGCGGCAGCACGGTGACCCCCTGGCATCACGATCAGCCCTACTACTGCGTTGAGGGGCGGCAGAACATCAGCTTCTGGATCCCGCTGGACCCGGTCGCTCAGGAGATTTCGCTGCGCTGTATCCGCGGCTCCCATCTGTGGGGAGAGGAGTTCAGCCCGACCCGCTTCAACGGCTCGAAGCTCTACCAGCACGGTCGCTTTAAGGAGCTGCCGGACATTGACGCCCGTCAGGATGATTACGATATCGTCAGCTGGGCGCTGGAGCCGGGCGATGCGGTCGCCTTTCACTACCGGACGGTGCACGGGGCCAGAGGTAACGCCACGGCGCGGGCGCGACGGGTCTTCTCCGCCCGCTGGGTTGGCGACGACGCCACTTTTGTTGACCGCGGGGGCGTGACCTCGCCGCCGTTCCCGGAGCTGACGCTGCAGGATGGCGACGCGCTGGTTTCACCGCTGTTCCCGCAGGTCTGGCCGCGGGGGTAACGGAGGCTCCCCTGCCGGAGCCGGGATGCCGGCTGTCGTAATGACCGGGCGCCCGGCGGCGGGGAGCATCGTTTTGCCTGACGGCGTTTGGCGATTAAATATACTGACTGAGTAAAGTCTCAAGACTGTTTTGATCGGCGGCAAACAGACGAATACCTTCGGCGAGCTTCTCAACTGCCATCGGATCTTGGTGATGCGCCCAGTAGAACTCCGCTTCACTCATCGCCTCGGGTTTGGGCTGAACCTGACCTTCATACGCCAGCGGAGCGGGTACTGGCCCCTCATTTTGCTGTAATTGCGCCAGCAGCGCCGGAGAGACGGTCAGGCGGTCGCAGCCGTTAAGCGCCAGTACCTGTTCCGGCGTGCGGAAGCTGGCGCCCATCACCACCGTCCGGTATCCGTGCTGTTTGTAGAAACGATAGATTTTTTGTACCGACGCAACGCCAGGGTCGTTATCGACAGTGAAAAGGGTGTCCGGATGGTTGTGCTTGTACCAGTCGTAGATACGGCCAACAAAGGGAGAAATCAGGAAAACTCCCGCGTCGGCGCACGCTCTGGCCTGGGCAAAGGAGAAAAGCAGCGTCAGGTTGCACTGAATCCCCTCTTTTTCCAGCGTTTCGGCGGCGCGGATCCCTTGCCAGGTGGCGGCTAGCTTAATCAGTACGCGATCTTTGCCGACGCCTTTCTCCTGGTACAGGGCAATGATATCGCGCGCTTTATTGATGCTGGCGTCAGTGTCAAAAGAGAGGCGGGCATCCACTTCGGTTGAAATACGCCCGGGTACGCTTTTCAGGATCAGTGCGCCGATGCTGACCGCGAGATAGTCGGCGATGTCGGAAGGGCGAACCGTTTTTCCGGCCTGGCGAGACTTCACCGCCGCAGCGGCATCTTTCACCAGTTTCTGATACTGCGCGAGCTGTGCCGCTTTGTAGATAAGCGACGGATTTGTGGTTGCATCCTCGGGCTGATAAGCCATGATGCTGTCGATATCCCCACTGTCGGCAACAATCGTTGTCCGCTGCTTCAGTTGTTCAAGCTGATTCATAACCATTACCTGTTTTTTAATCCGATTACTGACATAACAAGGAGGGACCCTGGCCCTCTCCTTGTTATTGATGCATGGCGTTAAGCTGGCTGAACGGTTATTTCGCCTGCGCGACGCGGGTGGTCAGGCCGGGCATATTGAAGCACTCGGCTTCGTTCTGGATCATATCTTTAATTTTATTGACCACGTAACGTTCAGGCTCCACGCCAAACGATTGCAGATTGGCAAACAGGGTCCGCATCTCTTTAACCACCGCTGGTTTTTCATAATTATAATGACCGCTGAGTTCGAGGATCTCTTTCAGCAATTCTGGCTCACTGAAGATTTGCTCTTCGGATTTATTTTTGTGCTCATCGGTCATCCACTTTTCCCATTTGTGGCTGAGTACGCACTCGCGGGTCAATACGGTTTTCAAATCAGAGGCCGACTTGATAAAGCCTTTCGCCGCCAGATCTTTTTCCACTTCCGCGAGCTTCAGATACGCGCGGGTTTCGATGGTGCCGTAAGCCGGAGCGACGTTCATCGCCGTGATCCCCAGCCCCGGATGTTTGAGCAGGATCTCATCCGGTAGATAGTCGCCGTTATGCTCTTTCAAACCCACGCCATGACGGGTGCTGATCGCTGAGAGCTCGGCGGACTGCTTGTCGTTGAAATGGCCGACATTTTTAGTCAGGCGGGTCAGGGTTCCGGTCTGGCCGACAATAAACAGCGGCTGCGGCAGCGCTTCGGCGGCCAGGCGCTTATTGAGCTCGATAATAAAACCTTCATAGGCGTTGACGTCAGTCAGGCCGCCGTTGGTCTCTTCAGTGCCGACTTCATAGAAGAACTCTTTCAGGCTGTTAGCCTTGCGGTACTCTTCACAGAAGCGAATCAGTTCAACGGTACGGCTGAGGACCAGTTCAATATCAATCACTTTGCCGACAACATACGGGTCTTTGGTCGGGTCGATATGCAGCAGATCAAAACCGGCATCCATATCAATCTGATAAGAGCGGCGGGCCAGCTTCATCGCTTCGTCTTCCGGAATATGGTCTTTACGCTCTTTATCGCGCTGCCACGGACCGCCGTGGTCGCGACAGAGGAAATAGTCGCCATCAAAGCCGACTTTTTCCGCCATGGCTTTCAGGTCGGCGGCAAAGCGGAACTGATCCCAGTTGTTGACGTAACCGGCACCAAATTCATCGGCATCGACCTGGTTACGGCTGGCGATAAACATCAGCGGCAGATCTTTTTCTTTGCCCAGTTCAAAGCATGCCTGAATTAACGCCGGAGACATTGGGCCAATACCCAACATGGTGGATTTCCCGCCGTTGACAATATAATCGACGTACTGTTTCATGGTGTTTTTCATAATAACTCCTCAGACTTTATTCATATCAGTAGTGATTGTTTTTTTAGCGGACTCTTTCTTTGCCGGTTCGCTAATATTGGGACGCAAAATATGCAGGCAGAGAGCGGTGACAACCACGCCGATAGCCATATCAATGACGTACCACAGCGGGGCTTTATTGACTCCGGCGATAGCAATTAACCCACCGTGGGGCACCATGGACTCGACGCCATGAATCATTGCCAGACCGGCGCCGACGGCGCTGCCGATAATAATCGATGGCAGGACTGTTTTAAGGTTTTTAACCGCGAAAGGAATTGCCCCTTCGGTAATACCAATTAATCCCATAAAGGCGGCGGAGGTCCCCATTCTTCTTTCATCCTCAGCCCATTTGCGCTGAGAAATAAACGTTGAGAGAGCAATGCCCAGTGGGGGAATAGCACAGGCAATACGGTAAGCGCCGTTCGGGCCATAAATACCTTCGGCCATTAACGCGAGGGTAAATGCGGTGGCGGTTTTATTGACCGGACCGCCCATATCAAAGGCGGCCATAGCGCCGAGAATCAGGCCGAGAACCACGCCGCTGCTGCCCTGCATATTAGAGAGCATCGACACCAGCCATTTCATGGCGATACCGATAGGCCCAATCAGCACGTACAGATAGAGCATGCCGACGATACAGCTGGAGACGATAGGGATAATCAGTATCGGCATAACCGGCATGAGCGCTTTGCCGACTTTCCAGGTTTTAACCCATTTTGCGACGTAGCCACTGAGGATCCCGAGCAGCATGGCGCCGAGAAAACCGGTGACTACGTGGTCCGCGCCGAGCGGAGTGCTGGCCATAAAACCGGTGATTAAACCGGGCGTGAGCCCCGGTTTACCGGCGATAGAGTAGGAGATATACGCCGCCAGCACCGGGATCATCATCCCGAGGCCCGCGCTACCGATAGCGCCAAGGTTTAATAAGAAGGGATTGGTTACCACCATGCCTTTGCCGGCAACCGGCTCGCCGCCAATCAGGGACAGCGCCAGACAAATCCCGCCGACCACCACCACCGGCATCATATATGAGACGCCGGTGCTGAACGCTTTGACTAAATCATCCTTAATGGCTTTCATTTTATCCGACATTTTTATCCTCCAGACACCCTGTGCTTTTATTGGATAACCACGATATACGGACGTAGTCGTCCCGGGCGCTTGCGCCACGGAATACAAACGCAGGGTTCACTGAAAATTAATTAACGTTTTTATTCACCAGATTCCGCGTGTCGAAATAACACAGGAATATGATCTTTGATTTATTTTGCTAATTTTTCGGCTTTATCAATGATCGCAACCGGATCGCGAACAACCTCGGCTGGGTTAAGTGAAATAACCCGGCCGGCATCCTCTTTTTCCTCAAAACGTTCGACGCCCTCGATGCCGATGGCAATCGCCAGAATAACCACATCGGCTTCGGCAATTTCGTCTTCGCTGAGCTCATTTTCAATCCCCATACCGCCCTGAGTTTCGACCTTTACGTCATAGCCTCTTTTTTTACACTCTTGCTCAATCGCCTCCTGAGCCATATAGGTGTGGGCGACTCCGGTAATGCACGCTGCGACTCCGACAATTTTCATGAATAACTCCTGAGTTTGATATTTGGCTGTAAGTTAAAACGTGGCTTAATAAATCCTGATTTCATATGGCTAATGTTGTTGCCATCAGGTTGTAGAGTACGGTGACGTCTTCGGCCTGTTTTATTTCATTGCGGAAATCCTCTTTCATTAGCTTTCGGGCAAGCGTAGAGAAATATTTCATGTGTTCGTTAGGATCGGCGGATTGGCTCACCGTCAGCATAAATACGGTTTCGACCTGCTGATCGCCCCACATAATGGGGGTATCAAGCGTCGCCATACTGATGGTGGAGTGGCGGATATGGTTTGAGCGCGTGTGCGGAATGGCGAAACCATAGCCTACGGCGGTGGAAAATGAGTCCTCGCGGGTCCAGATATCATCGGCTAATCGATCGCGGTTATCGCTACGATGGTGCAGCCAGAGATTGTCGGTCATCTTTTTAATGACTTCGTTTTTATCGCTGGCCTGCAGGCCAAAGAGAATAAACTCCGGGGCGAAGATCGGCATTGTGCTGACCGCTTTCACATCCGGTGAGCGAAGCAGGGCTTTGACCGCGGCGGAGCGTTTTAAGGTCACGCTCTCCTGCGCCAGCCTTTGGCATTTGGCGAAATCCAGCTCCCGTAGCGCATGTTTCACGCCGGGAATGGCGGTACCGCTCATGCTGAGCTCGTCGAAGCCCATGCCGGCAAACAGCGGGAGAAAGTCTTTGCTGGCCCCCAGTTCGCCGCAGATGCCAATCCACTTGCCCGCACGATGAACTTCATCGGCGGCGAACCGCATGGCGCGCAGAAATGCCGGGGCATAATTGTCATACACCGCCTCGACCTGGGTATTGCCGCGGTCCGCGGCAAAAAAGTACTGGGTCAGATCGTTGCTGCCGACGCTAAAGAAATCGACGTATTCCGCTATTTCGCTGATGGCGAAGATGACAGAGGGCACTTCCAGCATCACGCCGAGCGAAATCTTATCGTTGAACCCCAGTCCCTCAGCGCGCATCGCGTTCTGCACCTCTTCCAGCACTTCGCGACACCAGATAACTTCATCGACGTTAGCGATCATCGGGATCATGATTTTGGCTTCACCCAGCGCGGAGGCGGTAAGAATCGCCTTTAGCTGCATGGCGAAAAGCTCTCGATAGCGCGGGTAGGCGCGTACCGCCCGGAAGCCAAGAAACGGATTTTCCTCTTCACCGATGCACATATAGTCGACGGGCTTGTCGCCGCCGATATCGAAGGTGCGGAATATCACCGGCTTACCGTCAGCAAGCCGCATCACCCGGCTGTAAAGCTCCGCCAGTTCGTGATAGTTCGGCGGCGTTTCCCGATCCATAAACGACATTTCGGTACGGAACAGGCCGATACCTTCAGCACCGTTGCTAAACGCGGTTTCGGCTTCCGCCAGGCTGGCGATATTGGCGGCTATCTCAATACGATGGTTATCGCTTGTCGTCGCCGGCAGATGCACGTTAGCCAGCATCTGCTGTTGCATGGTCCGTTGGACGGCGATTTCATGGCGGTAATAGCGCAGTACCTTTTCATCCGCAGCGGTAATCAAAATACCCGGATTACCGTCGATAATGATGTCACTTTCCGCATTCAGCTCGAGGGCTGAAAAATCGATATCCGTCAGCGTTGGGATCCCCAGGGAACGCGCCAATATTGCGGTATGCGAGGTTTTTCCGGTGACGGATAGCACCATCCCGGCGAGCAACGATTTATTTATGGCGAGAAACTGACTCGGCGTCAGGCTATTGGCCAGAATAATTGACGGTTCGCTTAACTCGAGACGGTTTGGCGGCAATACGCCCGCACCATAAATGGCCGTGAGCAACTGCCCGGTAATATCGAGGACATCAAGGGTCCTCTCTTTTATGTATTTACTGGACGAGCGGTTAAGTATTTCGCTGAATTCTATGGCGGCTTTAATGACCGCATTCCAGGCGTTTTCACCGTCAGCTATTGTGCTGGAAATATGGCTTTGAAAGGTTACGTCGGTAATGATTGATAAATGTGCCTGGAGGATCTCATGCTCAACGCCTTGAGTTATTTCAAGGGCCGCCTGTTTGTCATGCTGCAGCATTTCCAAACCTGCCAGGAAAATACGCTGCTGTGACTCTTTGTCATATATTTCGGCGGGATTCAGCGCCAGCATTTCGTCTAATGACAGGCTCTGAATGCGCAGCGGTCTGGCAATGGCGACACCGCCGCTAATGCGTGAACCTTGAATAAACCTGGGCTGGGTTTCCCGCAGGGAGCGCGGGAGATAGCCCGTGGATGCCGGCGCTTCTTCCGCCTGGCTGACTTCGAATGAGGGCAGCTTTTTCAGCAGCGCGCCGAGCCGTTGCGCAGCAGCAGGCGCATCTTTACCGATGAGCGTAATTTCGCAGGCGTCATTGAATAATGTATCAGTAGCGACAATGGCGAGGGCGCTTTTACCATTGGCGGCAATCCCGCTGCGCATATTTTTCCAGCTTACCGCAGATTGAAAGGTATTACACAGCCGTTCGATATGCCCCGCCGGTCTGGCATGAATGCCGTCCTTCAGCTCACATTGATAATTTATTACCTGTGACATTATCACTCCCGAGAATCTTTAAACAAAGCGAGTTAATTTTCTGGGCAGACGTGAGTGTCTGCGTTTCTTGTTATATATCCTTCATCGTTATTGCTCTGCTTTGAATAGTAAAAAAGTCACCTTTGCTCTAATTAAATAACATGATTGCGATTATGTGATCGCAGTCATGAAATTAAGTGGTGATACGTCTTGTGATAGTTATCACACTCTGGCTAATGGATAATCTGCGGTCACGTAATTGCTATTAAAGGGCCATTTTTTCTATTTATTTGCTGCCGGGTGATGGCGTACAAAATAAAGCTCACACTTTCTTTTTTTGAGGTGAGGGCGATGCATTTTCGTGGAATATTATTGGATTTAGACGGGACCCTGGTCAATTCGCTGGATTTCGTGGAGGCGTCGTGGCGGATATGGGCGAATAAAAAGGGGCTGGATGCCGAAACGGTATGCCATTACCTGCATGGCAAACCGGCGCTCAGTACGCTGCGCCATTTTATGCCCGACGCCAGCGAGCGGACGATTAACGATGAGTTTCTGGCCCTGGAAGCGTTTGAAGCACGCAATACCGACGGCATCACCCCGGTGCCCGGGGCTGATGAATTTCTTCGCCAGCTGGTGCGGCTTCAGGTTCCCTGGGCCATCGTGACCTCCGGCTCGCTTAAGGTTGCCTCGGCGCGCATTAAACAGGCCGGTTTTCCGAATCCGCCCATGCTGGTGACCAGCGAAGATGTCCGTCACGGCAAGCCCCACCCGGAGCCGTTTGCGATCGGCGCAGCCCGGCTCAACCTGTCTCCCGCCCGCTGTCTCGCTTTTGAAGACTCCACCGCCGGTCTGCTCTCCGCCACCGAGGCCGGATGCGTGGTGGTTGAAGTCCTGACCCGCCAGTCGATGGTTCACGATATCGACACCTGGCAAACCGTTGATCACTACCTCGACCTGCGAGTGATGCGCAAGGGCGAGGCGGATTTTTTCCTTAAGATGTAAAGAGGGAGTTTGTTATGTCATCAAGAAAGACCCTGGCGAATGCCATCCGTATGCTCAGCGTTGATGCCGTCCAGCGGGCCAATTCGGGTCACCCGGGCGCGCCGATGGGGATGGCGGATATTGCCGAAGTTCTGTGGCGGGATTTTCTTAACCACAACCCGAATAACCCGATGTGGGCAAACCGCGATAGATTCGTGCTCTCCAACGGCCACGGCTCGATGCTGATCTACAGCCTGTTACACCTCACCGGCTACGATCTGCCGATTGACGAGCTGAAGGCGTTTCGTCAACTGCATGCCAAAACCCCGGGCCACCCGGAGGTGGGCTATACCCCAGGCGTGGAAACCACCACCGGGCCGCTGGGGCAGGGGATCGCTAATGCGGTCGGCATGGCCATTGCGGAGAAAACCCTGGCGGCGCAGTTTAACCGCCCCGGCCACGAGATCGTGGACCACTTCACCTGGGCCTTTATGGGCGACGGCTGCATGATGGAGGGGATTTCGCACGAAGCATGCTCACTGGCCGGGACGCTGAAGCTCGGTAAGCTGGTGGCATTCTATGACGATAACGGCATTTCCATTGACGGTCATGTGGAGGGCTGGTTTACCGACGATACCGCCAAACGCTTTGAGGCCTACGGCTGGCACGTGGTGCGCGGGGTAGATGGGCATGACCCTGAGTCTATCCGCGCCGCCATTGACGTCGCCCGGTCGATAGACTCAATGCCGACGTTGATTATCTGTAAAACGATCATCGGTTTTGGCTCGCCGCATAAGGCCGGTACTCATGATGTTCACGGCGCGCCGCTGGGAGAGGCTGAAGTGGCGGCAACGCGCGAGGCCCTGGGCTGGCCGCATCCGCCGTTCGCGATCCCTTCTGACATCTACGCGCAGTGGGATGCAAAAGAGGCCGGCCGGGCAAAGGAGGCGGCATGGAATGACAAGTTCGCCGCCTACGCTCACGCGTTCCCGGAACTGGCTGCCGAATTCACCCGCAGGATAAAGGGGCAGATGCCGCCCGACTTTGCCAGCAAAGCCCAGGCGTATATTGAAAAGCTGCAGGCGAAACCGGCGAAGATCGCCAGCCGCAAGGCCTCACAAAATGCGATTGAAGCCTTTGGTCCGCTGCTGCCGGAATTTCTCGGCGGCTCCGCTGATCTGGCTCCGTCAAACCTGACGCTCTGGTCGGGATCGACAGCGATCAACCACGATAGCGGCGGGAACTATATCCACTACGGAGTGCGTGAATTCGGCATGACCGCCATCGCTAACGGTATCGCGCTGCACGGCGGCTTTCTGCCGTACACCTCGACCTTCCTGATGTTTGTGGAGTATGCCCGTAACGCGGTGCGTATGGCGGCGCTGATGAAGCAGCGTCAGGTGATGGTCTATACCCACGACTCCATCGGTCTGGGTGAAGATGGCCCGACTCATCAGCCGGTCGAGCAGATTGCCTCGTTGCGCCTGACTCCTGACCTCAGCACCTGGCGTCCCTGCGATCAGGTGGAATCGGCGGTGGCGTGGAAGTACGGCGCGGAGCGTGAAGATGGCCCAACCGCGCTGATTTTCTCCCGGCAAAACCTGACCCAGCAGGAACGGACCTGGCAGCAGGTGCAGGATATTGCGCGCGGCGGCTACGTATTGAAGGATTGCCACGGCCAGCCGCAGCTGATCCTTATCGCGACCGGCTCTGAAGTTGAGCTGGCGGTTGCTGCCTATGAAAAACTGACCGCCGACGGCGTGAAGGCGCGGGTGGTGTCAATGCCCTCCACCGATGTATTTGATAAACAGGACGCCGCCTATCGCGAGGCCGTACTGCCAAAAACCGTTTCCGCTCGCGTGGCGGTGGAAGCGGGGATTACCGACTACTGGTACAAATATGTTGGGCTGAACGGAGCGGTTATCGGCATGACCACCTTCGGTGAATCGGCCCCGGCGGAGCAGTTGTATCAGACGTTCGGTATCACCCTTGAGGCGATTTTGCATCAGGCGAAAGCGCTTCTGGCTTAACCTTCCCGGCCCCTTGCACGACCTGGGGCCATTTTTTATTCAGGGGAAAGAAATGTATCCCGTCGACCTGCATATGCATACTCTTGCCAGCACCCACGCCTACAGCACGATTCATGACTACATAGCCGCCGCCGCGCGCAAGCATATCCGCCTGATCGCTATCACCGACCATGGACCGGAAATGGTCGACGCGCCGCATCCGTTCCACTTTAATAATCTGCGCGTGCTGCCGCGCGTCGTTGAGGGCGTGGGACTCCTGCGCGGTATCGAAGCCAACATCAAACCCGGCGGCGAGACCGATTGCAGCGCCAAAATGCGCGCTTCGTTAGATCTGGTTATTGCCGGGTTCCACAAACAGGTCTTTGCCCCGGCCGGGACGGCGAGCAACACCGATGCGCTGATCGCGGTAATTGAGTGCGGAAAGGTGGATATCATTAGCCACCCCGGCAACCCGGAGTATCCCATTGATATCCCGGCGGTAGTCGAGGCCGCCAAAGCTTGCCACGTGGCGCTGGAAGTGAATAACGCCTCTTTTGTCCATTCGCGTCAGGGTAGTGAGGCGAACTGCCGCAACATTGTTGCCGCCGTACGGGATAGCGGCGGGCTTATCGCGCTGGGCAGCGATTCGCACAGCGCGTTTTCAGTGGGTGATTTCAGCGCCTGTCAGCATCTGCTTGCAGAGGCTGATTTTCCCGCATCAAGGGTCCTCAACACCTCCCCGCGACGGGTGCTGGAGTTTCTTGAACGCCGCGGCGGGGATCGCATTGAGGAGCTCTACGCTGCACTGAGCTGAGAAGCATTTGCTTCTCAGCTTCACGCCCACCCGCTACAGGTCGATGACGTTGCCTCTGGGCAGATTCAGCGACTTGCGGATCGCGGCGATAACTTCCGTCGGCTTGAGCAGCAGCGAGTTAATGCACACGTTGAGAATACGGCAGCCGTCAAAGCGTGCGGGATTATCGATAGTAATATCGGACGCAATGATGGCGAGCTCGGATGCGAAAATATCCTTATCGGTAATGGGATTCTTCAGCCCCAGCACGCCCTGGGTCTCAATTTTGATCGCAAAGCGATACTGCTTCGCCAGTTTTTCCAGCTGCTCTGCGGCCATATAGGTATGCGCCACGCCGGTTGCGCACGCGGTTACCGCGACAATATGCAGATTGCGTTCGCTTGAGAAGGGCGGGATCTCATCTCTTCCTGCGCGAGTTATCATAAGCTTGCTCCCTTATTTTTGCGCCGGTACTCAAGCGGCGTACAGTCGTTAATATCGCGAAAGACTTTGCAGAAATAGTTGGTATCAGTGAAACCGCACTTCTCTGAAACCTCGTTGATTTTCAGATTGGTATTCATCAGCAGCGCCTTCGAACGCGAGATACGGGCCAACTTCAGATATTCATTGAATTTCACGTCTGACTCCTTCGAAAACAGACGCGACAGGTAGCCGGGTGAGATGTTAAAGGTCTCGGCGACGCTTTCCCGACTGATGTCCGTGTGGTAGTGGCTATCGATATGGCCTTTAATTTCATCCAGCAGAGAGAAGGGGCCCTGCTGGTTATTCAGGCCATCGGTGATTTGGCACAGCAGATCGTTTATTAGCGCATAGGCGATGTGGGCAAAGGTTTCGCCGGTATTATCCTGCGCCCACGCTAACGATTCGGTCAGCTCAAGCAGGCGGTCACGAACCGTACTGCTGGAGTTTTGCAGGTTATATTTCTCGACTTCTTTAAACTGCGTCCCGTCCCAGTTACTGATACTGAAACCAACATCCTGCTTCCAGAACACAATCGACATGCAGATAACCGGGCCTTCCCACAGCGGCGAGTTCCAGCCGTTGGCGGGAATATAGGTAATCGTGCCGACCGGGCGCTCACATTTAACGATCCTGTCGGTCCCTTTCGGCAGCAGCATGCTCAGGGTGCCTTTTACCGTAAGTTCGATGCGCGGCACGTGCAGATGGTAGGCCATCGCCGGGGCCTGCGCGTTGCCGTTGGCCACCAGCACGTTGTCATTGCTCGCGCCCTGGGTACTAAATTCGCTGAGGATGGATTGAATAAACGTGCCCATATTATGCTCGCGGTTTGATAACGGTTTTTAATATTTTGACCGCAACTGCGGTCGTCACGGTTCCCGCGGCCACTGAAACGAGATAGCCAAAGTGGTTGCCGATCACCGGCAACACGATAAGCCCGCCCCAGGGCGCGGCGTTGGTGGCGCCGAACCATAAAGAGAGGACGGCGGCGACCGCGCTGCCGAGCATAATCGCCGGGATCACGCGGACCGGATCCGCCGCCGCAAACGGGATCGCCCCTTCCGTGATGCCCATCGCGCCCATAATAACCGCGGGCTTCCCGGCTTCTCGCTCAACATCATTAAAAATGCCTTTAAACAGAAAGGTCGCCAGCGCCAGCCCCAGGGGCGGGGTGCAGTCAGCGGCGGCAACCGCCGCCATCAGCTGTGGGTTAGTTGAGATCAGGGCGACGGCAAAGAAAAAAGCGGTTTTGTTCAGCGGACCGCCCATGTCGACGGCGATCATGCAGCCGAGAATGGTCCCGAGAATAATGAACGAGGTCCCCTGCATATTGCCAAGCCAAACGCTAAGCCACTTCATGACTCCGGCTATCGGGTCACCAATGATGTAATAAACCGCCATTCCGGTGAGGAAGGTGCCGACCAGCGGGATAATAAAGATCGGCAATACCATCCGCAGGAAGTGGGGAACATTGAGTCGGGCAATCATATTGAGCAGAAGATAGACGACCAGCCCGGCAATAATCCCGGAGAGCATGCCGCCTAAAAAACCGGCCCCCATCTGGTAGGCCATTAACCCGCCGATGGCACCCGGCGCGATACCGGGTTTATCCACCATTGAATAGGCGATAAAACCCGACAGGATCGGAATGAACAGGGTCAGTCCGGCCATACCGATTTGCGACATGGCTTTCAAAAAACCGTGGTCCGGCACGGCCGCTTCGCCATTGAACATCACCGCCAGCGCCAGCAACACGCCGCCGGCCACCACGAAGGGGATCATGTACGACACGCCGGTCATAAAATGCCGCTTGGTATTTTTTAATAGTTTTAACATCTTAGCCTCATACCGTAGTGGTGATCAGAAGGCCAGCGTTCTGGATATCAGGTCATAGAGCGCTTTCGGGTTTTGTGTCTCTTTGATTTGGCGGACAAATTCATCGTTCATCAGCATGCGCGCAAGCGTGGAGAAGTATTTCATATGCTCGTTATCCTTCGCCGATTTGCTGATTGTCAGCATAAAGAGGGTATCGACCATCACGCCGCCCCAGGCTATCGGCTGCTTAAGCGTCGCGACGCTGACGGTCGAGTCGCCAATGGCGTCCGTTCGGGCATGGGGGATAGCAAATCCCGAGCCGACAACGGTGGGGAAAGGGACTTCGCGGGCCCAGATATCGTCGCACAGTATCTCCCGCGCGGTGGTGCGCTGGTGTAACCACAGGTTATCGACCATTATTTTGATTGCTTCGTTTTTATCGGCAGCGTCAATGCCCCACATAACCATCTCCGGCGACAGCAGCGGTTTCTTCACCGCGCCGACCGCAGACCTGCGCAGCTCGGTTTTGACCCGCTCGGCGTTTGGGCTCTGGAGAAGAACCCGCGCCAGCGTCTGACAATCGGCAAAGCTAAGCTCGCGCAGGGCCTGTTTTATCCCCGCAATCGCCGGACAGCTCATGCTCAATTCATCAAAGCCGAGGCCGATAAGGAGCGGGAGTATGCTCTCGTCAGCGGCCAGTTCGCCGCACAGGCCGATGGGTTTACCGAGGCGGTGGGCCTCGCCTGTCGCTAATTTGAGGGCGCGCAGAAGCGGCGGCGCATAGCTGTCAGAAACCCCCTTGAGCCGGCTATTACCCCGGTCAGCGGCGAAAAGATACTGCGCCAGATCGTTACTGCCCAGGCTGAAAAAGTCGACGTATTCGGCCATTTCCTCCATGGCGAATAGCACGGAGGGAACCTCCAGCATAATACCGAGCGCAATCCGCTCATCGAAGCCGCGCCCCTCGCGGCGCATCTCCTGCTTAACTGATTCCAGCACCTCCCGGCACCAGATCAGCTCTTCAACGCGCGCAATCATCGGCAGCAGGATTTTGGCTCTACCGACCGCGGACGCGGAGAGAATCGCCTTTAGCTGCAGGGCGAAAAGGTCACGATATTGCGGATAAGTTCGCACTGCGCGGAAACCGAGGAACGGGTTCTCTTCTTTACCGCAGTTAAGGTACCCGACGGGCTTGTCGCCGCCGATATCGAAGGTGCGAAAGGTCACCGATTTTCCGGCGGCCAGTCTGACCACCTGGCTATACAGCTCGTTCAGCTCTTCCCCGGACGGCGGCCGGTCGCGCTGCATAAATGCGGTCTCGGTTCGGTAGAGCCCGATATGCTCCGCGCCGCCGTCGATTGCCGCCTGTACTTCTGCAAGGCTGGAGATATTGGCGGCAATTTCGACACGATGTCCGTCGCTGGTCCGCGCCGGGGTTGCCGCGCTGGCGCGCATCAGCCGCTGCATTTTCTGCTGTATCGCGATTTCATGGCGGTAATAGCGCAGGATTTTCTCATCCGGATCGGTTATTAAAATGCCCGGATCGCCATCGATGATGACCTGCCGATCGGCATCAAGTTTGAGGGCCGAAAAATCGATATCCGTCAGTGCCGGAATGCCTAATGAGCGGGCCAGAATCGCCGTGTGCGACGTTTTTCCGGTAGTCGACATGACCAGGCCTGCAAGCTGGGTTCTGTCGAGGGCCAGAAACTGGTCGGGGGTCAGCGTGCTGGCGAAGACGATCGTCGGCGCATTCAGCGTAAGCGGCTGCTGCGCCAGAGCCTGCTCGCCATACATGATGCGGATTAGCTGGCTGGCGATATCAAGGATATCCAGCGTTCGCTCCCGCAGATAGTGGCTTGATGAGCGCTCAAGTACGCGACAAAAATCGAGTGCCGCCTGCACGATCGCGGACCAGGCATTCATCTTGTCATTAAGATAACCGATCGCATTATTCTGAAAAGCAATGTCGCTGATGAGCGAATGCTGAGCCTCGATAAGATCGTGCTCAACGCCCTGGGTTTGCCCGAGGGCGATTTCTTTTTCGGCGCCTAATCCCTCGAGCCCCGTAATCAGACGCGCCTTTTCGCTCTCCAGGTCCTCAATACGGCCGGGATTGCGCGCGGCGAGCTCGCTGAACGTAAGGCTTTGCATGAACAGCGTTTTGGCGATCGCCGCGCCTTTATTAATACGGGTTCCCTGGATCACCCGCGGGTTTAGCTCCCGCAGGCAGCGGGGAAGGTAGCCGTGTAGGGAGACGGGAGCTGACGCAATGCTAAACGCAGGAAGGCGGGCCAGTAGCGCGCGCAGCTCAGATGCGGTCTGCTGTTCATCATTACCGCTAAGCACGATACGGCACTCATCGTTTAGCAACGTATCGGTGGCAACCAACGAGAGGGCGCTTTTCGCATTGGCCTGTAGGCCGGTACGGATATTCTCCCAGCTTACAGCGGCCTGAAACAGGTTGCATAAGCGCGCGATATATCCTGCGGGCCTGGCGTGAATACCTTCGTTAAGATCGCATGTATAAGTAACTATCACCGCCATTTCGGCTCCTGCGCGCTGTTGTACATCGATATTCGCGGTCTAAGCTCGCTATCTTTCCTCGTTCTCCAGGGTGATGAAATAGTAAAAAAGTCACCTTTACTTAAAAATAGTGACCTGATTGTGATTTTGTGACTTTTGTCATGTTTATGCTGACGCGTTTTTTTATTACCTTTTTGATTTAAAAAATATTTTTACTTTTTTCTTTCATGACCAGTTTGCTATGTCGGTCACAAATTTTAAGCTTAAGGCGCTAGCAGCCGGCGGTAACAGCGAAATTACCGCCGAGGATCATTGCGCGCATGAATATTGTGCTGCTCGACAACCCGGCGGGCATTATATTTGCGCTCAGGTAAACGTAAGGACTATTTTGCGAAACGGCTTAGCTTAATATTTTCTTAATATTCCGGCAGGGTAACGCTTATCGCCGCACGGATTCCGCTCGCCATTTATTTAGTTAAATTCCGTCAGCATCACAAAAGCCAGAAAAAAACCGCCCCCAGCGTTGCAAGGCGCGAACGCCTCGCTATATGTTAAATTTGTGTTTAATAAATGATGCCTAAGGGTTGGTTTTATGTATAAGAAAATTGGTGGGTTAGTGGTTTCACTGACGACGGTCTTCTCTGGCTCCGTTTTGGCGGAACTACCTCAAGGCTACCCGGCTGAATATCAAAAAGTGGTTGATGGCGGGACGAAAGAGGGCAAAGTTGTCATCTATTCAACGACGGACACCAAAGCGGCGGGTCCGCTAATTAAAGGATTTGAGGCGCAGTACCCCGGAATTAAAGTTGAATATAACGATATGAACAGCACCGAGCTGTATAACCGCTACATCAGCGAGCAGGCGGCGGGCGGCGGCAGCGGGGACGTGGTCTGGAGCTCATCGATGGATACGGCGCTGAAGCTTGCCACCGATTACGCCGAAGAGTACGCCTCGCCCGAGCTGAGCAAGCTGCCAAAATGGGCGGTCTGGCAGCAGAAAGCCTACGGCACCACCTATGAACCGGTGGTCTTTATCTACAATAAGCGGCTGATCCCGCAGGGCGACGTCCCGGATTCTCATACCGCGCTGGCGAAGCTGATTGCCGGCCAGGCCGACAAATTCAAAGCTAAAGTTACCACCTACGATATCGAAAAATCCGGCCTGGGCTTTATGCTGGCCGTGCAGGACAGCAAGGCTGACGCCAGCTATTTCAGCGACCTGGCCGGAATGGCCAAAGGCGGCCTGACCGTGCAATCTTCTACCGGCACCATGATGGAGCGCGTCTCCTCGGGTGAAAACCTGATTGGCTTTAATATTCTGGGCTCATACGCCGAAGCGCGCGCCAAAACCGATCCCTCCCTCGGCATCGCCTATCCCAAAGACTATGTGCTGGTCCTTTCCCGCGTCTCGTTTATTACCGCCGACGCCGGGCATCCTAACGCCGCTAAGCTGTGGTTCGACTACGTGCTGTCCGAAAAAGGGCAGAGCATTCTCGCCAGCCAGGCCGATATTCCCTCAATTCGCAATGATATCGAAGGCAAAAATGATATCGACGGTATGACTAAAATGCTGGGCAACGCGCTGAAGCCGATTCCGGTGGATGAAACCCTGCTGGAATATCTGGAACCGAAAAAACGTCTGGAATTTATCAAACAGTGGCGTACCGCGGCGGCAAAATAATCCTCCCGAGGCGCGACATCCTCCGATGCCGCGCCCGTTAATACCCGGCAGGTTCTCTTTAAACGCCTGACCAAAGGGATCGCATATGAACGTATTACGCCGAAAATGGCAGGGGCTGCCGCGCGGTATTGTGGTACTGATCGCGGCATTAGTTATCTATGTCCCGCTGTTATTTATTGTGGTGCAGAGCTTTCTCTCGGCGCCTTTTTTTGCGCGGTCGAAAGCGTTCAGCTTCGAAGCCTTCGAATTTATATTTACCGATCCTGATTTTTATCTGGCGCTGAAGTCGGGCTTTATTCTGGCGTTCGGCCTGGTGGCGATCGCGATCCCGCTCGGCGGGATCCTCGCGTTTCTGATGGTCCGCACCGATTTACCCGGGCGGCGCTTTATTGAACCCCTGATCCTGGTGCCCGTTTTCGTCTCGCCGATGGTGCTGGCCTTTGGCTACGTGGTGGCCGCTGGGCCGGTTGGCTTCTTCTCGCAGTGGGCCGAGCGGCTGCTGGGCTTTGTGCCGTGGAATATCTACTCGATGTTCAGCATCGTGGCGATCGCCGGATTAACCCACGTCCCGCACGCCTACCTGTACATCTCGTCCGCCCTGCGCAGCGTCGGCTCCGACGTCGAGGAGGCGGCCCGGACGGTAGGCGCGTCGCCGCTGCAGGTTATGACCTCCGTCAGCCTGCCGATGGTGCGGCCCTCGATCCTCTACGCCTGCGTACTGCTGTTTTTCCTCGGTCTGGAAGTGTTCGGCCTGATGCTGGTACTCGGCGACCCCGAAGGCAATATGGTGCTAGCGACCTATCTCTATAAGCTGACCAATAAGCTTGGAACCCCTTCATACCACCTGATGGCGGCGGTGGCGGTGGTGCTTATTTGCATCACCATCCCGCTGGTGATGCTGCAGCGTCGGCTGATGCGCACCGCCAGTCGGTTTGTCACCATGAAAGGTAAAGCCTCCCAGGCGCGCGCGCTGCCGCTGGGCAAGTGGCGCTGGGTTGCCGGGGTGGTGGTGGTGCTGTGGCTGACGGTGACCATCGGCGTTCCGCTGCTTGGCGTGGCGATGCGGGCGTTTATTTCGAACTGGGGCGTCGGCGTTTCGCTGTGGGACGAGCTGTCGCTGGCGACCTTCCGCAATATCTGGCAGCAGCCGAACCTGCTGCGGGCCATCGTCAACTCGATGGCGATCGGCATTTTTGGCGGCGCGCTGGCGGTCGTTTGCTATCTGTTTGTCGGGATCGCCATGCACCGTAAGCCGGACAACGTGACGCGCTTTCTCGACTACAGCGTGCTGGTGCCGCGCGCGGTGCCGGGCCTGCTGGCGGGGCTGGCGTTCCTGTGGGTGTTTCTGTTCCTGCCGATGTGGCTGGATCAGTCGCTGAAAAACGGCTGGCTCTCGGCGCTGCCGATGGCCGACTGGCTGCGCGAACATCTTATTGCGCAGCTGCGCGCGCTGCGCAATACCATTTTCAGCGTCTGGCTGGCCTATACCGTGGTATGGATGGCCTACGGGCTGCGCCTGATCTCCTCGACGCTGCTGCAGGTTGCGCCGGAGCTTGAGGAGGCGGCCCGCAGCACCGGCGCCTCCCGCGGGCAGGTTACCCGCCACGTCACGGTTCCGCTGTCGCGCTACGGCCTGATCGGTTCGTGGCTGCTGATGTTTCTGATCTTCGAGCGCGAATACTCCACCGGGGTGTACCTGCTTTCGCCGGGAACGGAAACGATCGGCTCGATGCTGGTCTCGCTGTGGGCGGCGGGAGCGATTGATATCGTCGCCGCGCTCTCGTTTATCAATATCCTGCTGGTGGTCGTCGGGCTGGGTATCGCCCTGCGCTTTGGAGTGAAATTACATGATTGAGCTATCTGTAGAAAACCTGCATCTCACCTATGGCGACAACCCGGTCCTGAAAGGGGTATCGATGGAGCTCAGTCGGGGGGAAGTGGTTTCCCTGCTCGGGCCCTCCGGCAGCGGGAAAACGACCCTGCTACGCGCCGTCGCCGGGCTGGAAAAGCCTACCGCCGGGCGTATTACCATTGGTAAAACCACGGTCTACGACGGCAATCCGCGCAGCGAAATCCCCGCCGAGGAGCGCAATCTGGGGCTGGTGTTTCAGTCCTACGCGCTGTGGCCGCATAAGAGCGTATTTGAAAACGTCGCCTATCCGCTGAAGCTGCGCAAGGTCGCCCGCGGCGAAATCGCCCAGCGGGTGCAGGCCGTTCTCGACCAGCTCGGTCTGGGACATCTCGGCAATCGCCATCCCCATCAGCTTTCCGGCGGCCAGCAGCAGCGCGTGGCGATTGGCCGGGCGCTGGTCTATAACCCGCCGGTTATCCTGCTCGACGAGCCGCTGTCGAACCTCGATGCCAAGCTGCGCGAAGAGGCGAGGGTCTTTCTGCGCGAGCTGATTATCAATCTCGGACTCTCGGCGCTGATGGTGACTCACGATCAGAATGAGGCGATGGCGATTTCCGACCGGATCCTGCTGCTGAACAACGGGGTGATTGAGCAGCAGGGCACGCCGCAGGAGATGTACGGCAACCCGACGACGCTGTTTGCCGCCGAGTTTATGGGCAGCAATAACCGCCTGCGCGGTAAAATCACGGCGCTGGAAAGCGGCCGGGCGCGCATTGAGGGAGCCAGCTGGGCGCTGTGGGGCATGGCGGGAGAGGGGGTTAGCATCGGCGAGGAGGCGACGGCGGTGATCCGCGTTGAGCGCCTGCGCCTCGGCTCCTCGCCGGAAGACAACATGCTTGAGCTGCCGCTGCTGACCAGCATGTATCTTGGCGACCGCTGGGAATATCTGTTCCGCACCCGCGGCGATGACTTTGCCATTCGCGTCTACGGCTCAACGCTGCGCGACGCGGAGCATTGCCATATCACGCTTCCCGCCAGCGACCTGTGGATCTTCCCGACGCCTTAGGCCGCCGGCATAAAACAGGGCGAAGTGAGGGCTGCCTCCGCCCGCAAACGAAATATGGCCGGGGGCATGGGGTCATAAATATCGTTCGGGGAAAATTAGACTGGAGCTATCTCTATTGCGGGAGCACAACAGGGACGTACGCGGTAGGCTGCAGGAACGGGCGGGCACCCGCGCGTGAGGTCAGGTCAAAAAAAAGCCCCTGCGCTGCGGCAGGGGCAAATCATGTCAGAGCTTAATATTATTAGTTGAATACCGCGATTAGTTGAATACCATGCCGCCGTCGATCAGCAGCGATTGCCCGGTCATATAGTCCGAATCCGGGCCGGCGAGGAACGACACGCAGGCCGCGACGTCTTCGGGCTCCGACAGGCGGCCGAGGGTGATACGTTTGGCAAACTCAGCCGTGCCGTAACCCAGCGGTTTACCCGCCGCTTCCGATACCTGACGGTCAATTTCCGCCCACATTGGCGTCTTGACGATCCCCGGGCAGTAGCCGTTAACGGTGATGCCCAGCGGCGCCAGGTCGCGGGCTGCGGTTTGCGTCAGGCCGCGAACGGCGAATTTACTCGAACTGTAGATGGCCAGCTCCGGGTTGCCGACGTGGCCGGCCTGGGAGCAGGCGTTAACGATTTTCCCGCCGTGCCCCTCTTTTTTGAATGCCTCAACCGCCGCCTGAATCCCCCAGATGACGCCCTTAACGTTGATGTTATAGACCCTGTCAATGGTTTCCTCGGTGATTGACTCGATCGGCGTTGACGGGGCGATACCGGCGTTGTTGACGATAACGTCGAACCCGCCCAGGGCTTTACGCGCCTGCTCAACGGCGGCGAAAACCTGCTCGCGACGGGAGACGTCTACCTTAACGGCCACCGCGCGGCCGCCGGCCTGGTTGATTTCAGCGGCCACCGCTTTGGCCGTGGCCTCGTTGTAATCGGCGATAGCCACGGCAAATCCATCCTTCACGAGGCGCAGCGCGATAGCTTTACCGATGCCCTGACCGGCGCCGGTGACAAGTGCGACTTTTTCCATTTTTATTTCCTTATTGTAGTGACTCACAGTATTTGGCTGAGATGGAGCTGGCCCATCAGCAGGGGGTTATCGCGGTAATCGACCGGAATGGCGACCACCGCCGGGCCATCGACATCCATCGCGGCGCGCAGCGTCGGCTCCAGCGCGTCGGCGCTCTCTACCGAGAACCCTTTGGCCCCGAACGCTTCGGCGTAGACTTTGAAATCTACCGGGCCGAACTCCACGCCGGAGAGGCGCTGATATTTTTTCTGTTCCTGGATCGCCACCATGTTGTAGCCGTTATCGACCCAGATGATGTGCAGAATATTGGCGTGCAGCCGCACGGCGGTCTCCAGCTCCATGCTCGACTGCAGGAAGCCGCCATCGCCGGAAACGGATACCACCTTGCGCTGCGGATTGACCAGCCATGCGCCAATCGCCCACGGCAGAGCGACGCCCATCGTTTGCTGGCCGTTGGAGATCATCACCTGGCGGGCGCGGAAGCTGTACAGGTAGCGGGCAATCCAGATATGGAAACTGCCCATATCGACGGTTAACGTGACGTCGCTGTTGACGATATCCTGCATCGCCCGCACGATGCGCAGCGGATGGAGCGCGAACTGATTCAGCTGCGCCCCGCGGCGGTCAAGCAGCTCCCGTTGACGCTGGCGGTCGGCGAGGATTTCCGCCGCCTGCGGGGTTAACACCAGCCGATGCTCAATGCGCTGGCTCAGCTTCTCCAGGGTGCCGGCGATGTCGCCCACCAGCTCGATATCCGGCACGTAATTCCGCTCTTCGTAGGCCGGCAGCACGTCGATATGCACCAGCGTTGCCGTGCCGTTATTCCACATGGCCGGCTCGTACTCGACCGGGCTATAGCCGATGCAGATGATCAGATCCGCCTGGCGCAGCAGGCGATCGCCCGCCTGGTTATTAAACAGGCCCACCCGGCCGGCGAAGCGGGTGAAGTTATCCTGATTCACCGCCCCGGCGGCCTGATAGGTGCTGGTGACCGGAATATGGCTTTTTTCCAGCAGGCGGTGCAGGGCGCGGCTGCTTTCCGGCTGGCTGGCCATCAGCCCCAGCAGAAAGATGGGGTTCTTCGCCGCGGCGATGGCCTGCGCCACGCCGTCGACGGCGTCATCCGGCGCGGCACCCATTTGCGGCGCTTTGCTGGCGGGCAGCGTACTGCCGCGGGTGGGGCCGTCGACGATATCCTGCGGCAGGCTGACAAAAGCGCTCCCCGGGCGTCCCTGCTCGGCGGCGCGGAAGGCGTTGGAGACCACTTCTGCCAGCGCGTCGGCGGCGGTCACTTCGACGGAATATTTGGTGACCGGGCTGAACATGGCCACGGTGTCCATGCTCTGGTGGACCAGCTTGGCCTTATCCGCCCGCTTAACCGCACCGCCCAGCGCCACCACCGGGTCGCCTTCGCTATTGGCGGTGGCCATGCCGGTTATCAGGTTTGAGCAGCCGGGGCCGGAGGTCACCAGCGCGACGCCCGCTTTACCGGTAATACGCCCCACCGCCGCGGCCATAAAGGCGGCGTTGGCTTCGTGGCGTACCGGGATAATGCGGATTGAGGAGTCGAGGAGGGAATCAAACACCTTGTCGATTTTGGCGCCGGGGATACCGAAGACCTGGCGTACTCCCTGGGCCTCAAGCTGGCTGACTATCATGTCGGCACCGTGGGCCCACTGGCGTTCGTGACGCGGTTTGTCCATCTGAAGCTCCTTAGTTTTCTACCGCACGAATGGCGGCATCGAGATTGTCAGGATGCAGGTCGGCCTGCAGGAAAGCGCTGTCGGCCGGGAGGTCAATCATCAGCTTGTGGATCTCGCCGAAGGTCAGCACGCCGCTATCGAGCTGGTAATCCAGCAGATGGCCGCCGCCCTGACGATCGTCGGTTATAAAGTGCTCGTGGTAGCCGGCAACGTTGAGACCCTGCATATGCTGCGGGGTGCGAAAGCCGACCAGCGTGCCCTGGCGCTGGTTAAAGCGAAAAACCGGCTGGTCATCCAGCACGTCGGTCATCGCCCGATAGGGCGGCGTCTGCCGCGGCACGGTGCGGGTATGGGCGTGGCGGAAGTGGCCATCAATATGCAGGGCGCAGAACAGGTTATCGGAGGGGATCTGCCGGTTGATAATATCGTGCAGCTGCTGGCGGCTGACCGGGTGGTCAAAGGTTTTTCGGTACTGCGGCCTGAACCAGGTCATCACCGCGAACGGCGTTTTTTGATCCGCCCGGGCTTTACGCGCGCTGCCGTCGGCGCGCAGCTGATAGACTTCGCTGCTAAAGGCGATAAGTTCGCCGTCGAGTTCGTTAAAGGTCCCGAGGCCGAAGTCGCCGTGGGTGAGCAGGTCGGCGATGGTGGTACTGCCCTCGTAGACCCCGCTCAGGAGCGCGCTCATCAGAGAGGTCTGATAGATCACGCTATCGGGGTGGTGGGCAGAGAAGCCGCGTATGGTTTCGCACAGGCTCTCTTCGCAGGAGCATTCAGGATAATGATTCACAATCCACTTCCTCGTTCAACAAATATAAGAAAGATTAAATAAATGTTGACCCGATTCAGCTCTCAGTTCCAATATAGAAACCATGCTGGTTTGAGACGTTTTCGATATGGAACTTCGTTATTTACGCTATTTTGTCGCCGTGGCCGAGGCGCGGAACTTCACCCGGGCGGCCCACGAACTTGGGATTTCTCAGCCGCCATTAAGTCAGCAAATTCAGCGCCTTGAGCGCGAAGTGGGGACGCCGCTGCTGCGTCGTTTGACGCGAGGCGTTGAGCTGACGGAAGCCGGGGAGTCGTTCTACGTCGACGCGCGTCAGATCCTCGCCTTAAGCGATGCGGCGTTGGAAAAAACCAAGGGGATTGCGCGGGGCGTCAACGGCAGCCTGGTGCCGGGCATTACCAGTTCAGCTGCTTTTCATGCGCAGATCTTCACTTTGCTGTACCAGTTTCAGCAGCGCTATCCGTCGGTGGCGCTGCGCCAGGTCGAAGGTAATATGGCGACCCTGATGAACGCGCTGGGTGAGGCGGAGCTGGATATCGCTTTTGTCCGCCTGCCGTGTGAAAGCAGCAAGGCGTTTAATTTGCGCATTATTGCCGAGGAGCCGATGGTTATCGCGCTTCACCGTTCGCACCCCTTGTCCGGGGAAACCGCGATCTCCCTGACACAGCTTACCGACACGGTGCCGATTATTTTCCCGCCGGAGGTGGCGCCGGGCCTCTACGAGCAGGTTTACGATAGCTGCCGGCATGCGGGGGTCGATCTGAGCCGCGCCAGGCAATCTTCACAGCTCTCTTCTTCTATTAGCATGGTGGACGCGGGGTTCGGCTTTGCGCTGGTGCCTCAGTCGATGACCTGTATTCGCCACCCCAACGTAACCTGGCATCCGCTGCTGGGGGAGTCGCTGAAGACGGATATCGCCATCGCGTGGCGGCGTTTTGAACGTTCGCGGACGGTAAAACGCTTTCTGGAGATGTTTTAAGCGGGTCGTCGGTCTGGCAGGTATAGACGTTTGCCGCCGTCGGCCCGCGTAGGCCGTTAACCCGACGAAACTCAACGCGAATACCGGGAGTCATGGGGGTGGACTCAGCGGAGGATAATGCGGAAATATGAACCTGAACGTCTTTACGACCATCGGAAGGGACGATGAGTCCTCTGCCGGTTTTATTATCAAAGCTTTTGACAATGCCTGTCATTTTTTGGAACAAATAAACTCCTGGTAAAAATAAAAAAGCGATAACGATACGTTATGCCAGGAAATAACCTGTGGATCTATTTAAAACCCGCCATAGTGCGGGTTTTCTATTTGCCGGTACGAGGTAAAAACCGATTGTTTGATTCGTCCCAATAATAAGAATTATCTAAATAACGGGGCGGGGAGCAATCAGCGTCTGGCATTTAGGGATTAGGCGGCGTTTCTGGGTGAAGTCTGGAAGAGTTTATGGCAGTAAGGGCAGATGAGCTGGGCGCCTTTTTGTACCCGGCTAAAGCTATGTTCTGATTCCTGGGAGCAATTAGGGCAGGAACATTTTACAAGGTAATTACGGCGGGTTTTCGAGTCTTTTCGATCTGACATATGATTTTTTCCTGATGTAATGGCCTGCAACCATACATCATTCTTCTATCAATAGCTCGAAATGATTTCGCCGTGGGAAAATAAACTCCTGATTGGTCAACGCTATTTTCGCGGCCTCACCAGGGGCGCGAGGACGATACGATAGCCGCGTCCTGCGCGCCCGCGGCAATTACCTGGCCGCCCAGCCGCCGTCCATATTCCACGGGCCCCGCGCACCCGGGCGGCGGTATCGCGCACAGGAATAGCGCCATTTATCCCGGCGGCTCCGGGGGGACGAACTCGCCGGAGGGCTGCTTTTCGGCCACCCGCCGCTCTCTGACCGGCGTCGGCGCCGGGTCCGTGCCTTGCGCGATACGTCGGTCGAACCGCTGCTGCACCAGCGGGTCAGCAGCGAGCCGGGGCATATCGCATTGCCGGTGATGCCGGTTCTGGCGGTTTCCAGCGCCAGGGTTTCCGTCAGGCCGATCGCCTCTCGCCCTGGACCGCTTCGGGGCGATTGTGCCCAAAGGCTCCCCCTTAGCCAGCAAAAGTCATCTCTTGTGGCGGGCGCTGCCGCACGGGCTGAAGGGTTTTTTGCCGGTCCAGCCGCGAGGGCGATATTTACCGTGATGCTTAAGGGAGGCCCTCAGCGGCGGCCTATGGAATTAATTTCACCGTCAAAGGAGAAAGAGTGTGTTTTTTCCCCTATTTTTTGTGATTCAAATCACCATTAATAGATATATCCTTATTTTTCAGTGCATTGAAAAATTGCTCGTTTTGATTTTGGAGAATAAATTTCTCCACTTTGCCCTCCTTTGGGGGAAAATAGGTAAGATTTTCTTCGGTCGCTAATATATATTTTAACGGTGGTTGATTTATGAAAATCTCTATGTTGATAGCAACGCGGTTGGCTATTTTTTTAGCTCTTGCGCGGCGTTTTGGCTGCTGTTTTATTAGCCGGTGATGACTGCTGTTGTTAGAGAGATAAATGTTCGCTACCTAATGTCGAATAATAGTTTGAGTATATCCTATGAAAAATAAATTTAAAGATATCGCGACTCTGGTTGTCCATGCCGGGAATCAAATTGATCCGGCGAATAATGCCATATTTACCCCGATAGTTACCGCCAGCTCTTTTATTCAGCCGAATCTCGATGAAGGCGGCGATTTTTGCTACTCAAGGGTCTCGAACCCGACCCGTAAGGCGTATGAGTCGGCGCTGGCTGAGCTGGAGGGCGGTGTTTATGCCACCGCTACCGCCTCGGGAATGGCCGCCACTAATATCGTTATGGAGCTGCTGCCGAAAGATTCACATATTATTGCAATGAAGGGCGTATACGGCGGCACCTGGCGTCTGTTCGATAAGCTAAAGGCCAATACCACCGGCGTCACCGTCTCCTATATTGATCTTAATGATGAAGAAAGCCTTATTGCCAGCATTCAGGAAAATACGTATTTAATCTGGATTGAGACGCCGACTAACCCGCTGCTGGAGCTGGTGGATATTAATAAAGTCTGCACTATTGCGAAGGCGCGCGGTATTTTGACCTGCGTCGATAATACCTTTGCCAGCGCCTGGAATCATCAGCCGCTCGAAATGGGCGCGGATCTGGTGATGCTCTCCACCAGTAAATATATCGGCGGGCACTCCGATTTAATCGGCGGGGCGGTCATCACCAATAATGAACCGCTAGCGGCCCGGCTTGATTTTATCAAAACCACCGTTGGCGCTATCGCGTCACCCTTTGATGCCTATCTGGCGCTGCGCGGAATGAAAACGCTGGATGTCCGCATGCAGCGCCAGTGCGGCAACGCCCGGCGTATTGCTGAATATCTTGAGAACCATCCGGCGGTTGCCCGCGTCTATTATCCCGGCCTGCCTTCGCATCCGCAGCATGCGCTGTGCAAAAAGCAGATGCGCTCGGGCGGCGCGGTGGTTACCGCTACCCTTAAAGGCGACGTGCAGGGCCTGAAACGCTTTATCTCCGGGCTGCGCTATTTTGTTCTCGCCGAGTCGCTGGGCGGCGTGGAGAGCATGATCAATCATTCGGCATCAATGTCTCATGCCGCGATGTCAAAAGAGGAGCGGGAAGCGATAGGCGTCTACGACACCACGCTGCGGTTCTCCGCCGGTATCGAGAACGTCGAGGATCTGATTGCCGACCTCGATACCGCTTTTGCCGCTAGCGCCCGGACACAGGATAGCGATCATGCATGACTACGGTATCTGGACAATTATCACGCCAATGGTCACCATTATTTTGGCGATCCTCACCCGGCAGGTGATTCTCTCCTTATTGACCGGCATTTTTGTCGGGTATGCGGTGATTCATCAAAGCCTCATTCAGGGCGTTGGCGGAACCCTGAACGGCATTATTGAGACCTTTGCTTCCGCCGGTAACGCCCGGACGATTATCTTTATGGTGATGATCGGCGGCATTATGCGGCTGATTGTGGTAACCGGCGGCGTGCGCAAGCTGGTCCAGTTTCTCTCTGAGAAAAACGACTTTGTCACCAATAAGAAGTCGGTTCAGCTGCTGGCTATGCTGGTAACCTCGCTTATTTTTATCGAGAGCTCGATTAACCAGCTTATTGCCGGGGCGTCGACTAAAAACCTCGCCCGGCGCTATAAAGTCTCGCCGGAAAAAATGTCCTACATTATTCAAACCTCCTGCGTCTCGGTCTGCTCATCGGTAATGATCAACGGCTGGGGTGCGGCGATGATGGGCATTATCGGCGTACAGATCGCGCAGGGCTATTTGACCGGGGAACCCTTTGAAGTGCTGGCCAGCTCGATGGTCTGGAATATCATGGCCTGGTTTTCTCTGGCATCCGTCATCTTTTATATCCTGTCAGGCTGCACCTGGGGGCCGATGAAAAAGGCTGAAGTCCGGTTTGAATCCTGCCTGATGGCGCAGGAGCAGGAACAGAGCGAAACAGAGCAGGACCCGGTGATTGACCATCCGGCATCCAACTCGCTACTCAACTTCTTTATCCCTATTCTTTCAACCGTGCTGATGGTTCCGGTCGTGCTCTATATTACCGGAGACGGCCAGTTCTCCAGGGGCAGCGGCTCCATGTCGGTCTACTCCGGGGTGATGTTCGGTACCGTCGTCTCATTTGTGTGGTTCAGACTGCGCGGTATTTTAAACGTCGAGAATTTCTTTAAAGAGCTCTATATCGGCTACGCCAGCATGGTGAAAATCAGCTCAATCATGATTCTGGCCTTTTTGATGGGACATATTTCGGCAGAGCTGAATACCGGGCAGTATATTGCTTCAATTACCTCGGGCGTTATTCCCTCCGGATTTTCGATTGGCTTTATTTTTCTGATTGCGGCGGTAATGTCTCTGGCCACCGGGACCTCGTGGGGAACTTTCGCCATTATGATCCCGATCGGCGTACAGCTGGGCGTATCGCTCGGTATCGACCCTCACTTTATGATCGGCGCGGCTATTTCCGGCTCAATCTTTGGCGACATGACTTCGCCTATTTCCAGCGACGCCATCGTGGCTTCAATGGCTACCAACTGCGATCACATTGAGCATATTCGCACGCAGATGCCCTACGCGCTGGTCACCGGGTTCCTCGCGCTCATCGTCTATTTAATCGTCGGGTTTTCGATCTAACGCTCAATATTCATATAAGGATTTATCATGACCAAGGTTATCGCTACGGCGCAGGCCCCGGAAGCTATTGGCCCCTATATTCAGGGCGCCCGGGTAGGGGGTTTTATCTTTACTTCGGGGCAGCTGCCGATTAATCCGGCAACCGGCGAGATCGCCGGGAGCGCGGGCGGGCAGGCCCGGCAAAGCCTGGAGAATATTAAGGCCATTATCGAAGCCGGCGGGTTAGCCCTCGAACATATCTGCAAGGTTAATATCTTCGTCAAGGACCTGAATGAATTTGCGGAGATTAATCAGGCGTACGCCGGGTTTTTTGACCAGCATAAGGTGCAGTATCCGGCGCGCTCCTGCGTGGAGGTTGCGCGCCTGCCTAAAGACGTCAAAGTTGAAATTGAAGCGGTAGCCTGGCAGGGCTAACGCGGCGTCAGCGTCATCATAACGGCGGCCGCATCGCGCCGCCGTTGTTATTCCTGTTTATTGAGAGCAAACGTAATGCTGATTAAAAACTATCTGCAGACATTGCCACGCGTTGAGCTGGTGGGGGCGGTGACGCCGATCCAGCATCTCAGGCGGCTGTCGGAATATCTGCAGCGCGATATCTATATTAAGCGAGACGATCTTTCATATCTTGGTATGGGGGGCAATAAGCTCAGAAAGCTCGAGTTTCTCGTCGCAGATGCGCTTCAACAAGGCTGCGATACGCTGGTGACGGCGGGGCCATTCAGTCGAATCACGTGCGCCAGACCGCTGCCGTAGCCGCGCATCTGGGCCTGAAATGTGCGGCGCTGCTTGAAAATCCGATCGCCACGGAGGCGCCAAACTATCTCGCCAACGGCAACCATTTACTCTCCTCAATGATGGGCTGTCGTCTGGAAAACGTCGAGGCGCTTAACGATCCGGACGCGCAGCTGCGGGAGCTTAGCGAGAGGCTCGCTCGCGGCGGGGCGAAGCCGTACGTCATTCCCGTTGGCGGCTCCAACGCGCTGGGGTCGCTGGGCTACGTTGACTGCGCGCTGGAAATAGCGGAGCAGTGCGCCCGCATGGATCTCCATATCGACTCGCTGGTGGTACCTTCGGGGAGCGCGGGAACCCATGCGGGACTGGCGGTCGGTTTTGCACACTGCCGGCCGGACATGGCGGTTGTCGGAGTCACCGTCTCTCGTCGCGCCAGCGATCAGCTCCCCAAAGTCGCGCAGCTGCAAAGCGAATTATCGGCGCTGCTGAACGTGGCGACCTCTTCGCCGCTGACGCTGTGGGATGATTACTTTGCGCCGCGCTACGGTATGCCGAATGCCGAGGGGATGCAGGCGGTTGAGCTGCTGGCGCGGCTAGAGGGCATCATGCTGGACCCGGTTTATACCGGCAAGGCGATGGCGGGGCTGATTGACGGCGTGCAAACATCGCGATTCGTCGGCAGCGGTCCGGTGATGTTTATGCATACCGGCGGCGCTCCGGCGCTGTTCGCCTGTTACCCGCAGGTTTAAGCCTGAATATGGCGGCTATGCCCCGGCGGTGCAGCGCTGACCGGGGCAATGATATTTTCAGCGGTCTCCCCGCTAATAGCGCTTACTCGCCATGATGGTAATAATCTGTCGATCGGTATGCTGCATCGACTGAGCGGCGATGGCGCATAAATTACGGATCGAATTTTCGACATCGCGTTCAACGATACCGTCGCTGGCGGAAACGACGGAGTTATCCAGCGCCAGCAGGATTGCTTTCCACGCGCAAGAAATGCTGGTCGATACCTTCATTGAGCAGCTGCTGGAGGCGCCATCGCAAATCATGCCGCTGATATCGCCAATCATGTTGTTTACCGCCATAGTGATATTTTCGTAACTTCCCTCCATCAGCCAGATTATCCCCGCCGCGGCGCCCATCGCGGCCGTGGTGGTGGCGCAGAGCGCGGACAGGCGCGGAAGCTTGCTGTGGATATAGATAGCCACGAGGTGCGACAGCGCCAGCGCGCGGGTGAGCTGCTGCCGGCTGGCGCCGAGTCGTTCGGCGGCAACCACCACCGGCAGGGTCGCGGTAATGCCCTGATTACCGGAACCGGAGTTGGTCATTGCCGGAAGCGTGGCGCCGCCCATTCTGGCATCCGAGGCGGCGCTGGTACGATAGAGGATCTCGGTAAAGATATCGTCAGCGGCCAGCCCCTTGTCGACCTGGCGCTTTAGCGTCGGCCCAATATGCAGACCCCACTCTTTCGCCAGACCTCGCTTCGAGAGCGCGTTGTTCATCTGCGCGGCGGCTAAAATGAAGTCAATCTCCCCGCAGGGAACGTCGCGAATAAAATCGTAGATTTGGCGCAGCGAGCTGGCGGCAACCTGGGTCAGCGGCTGCGGCCGATCGTCGCATGCGGCCTCCGCAGTTTTGACAAACACGGGCTGTCCCATTTTTTCAATCGCCACCACGTTAGTGTGGTCGCCGATGATCGTTACCGTCGCGTGCTGGTCGCCGGCAAACACCGTGGCGCGAACGTAGATCGTTTCCTCACAGGGCTCCTGCAGGACAATGCGCACGGCGCCGACGGCGAGTAGGGCTTTAGCCGCCGAAATCTCCCGCTGGCTGGCATTTTTAAGCACTTCAAGATCCGCCTGCGGGTCTCCGGCGACAGCGCCTAAGGCCGCAGCGATGGGCAGGCCGAGCATGCCGGTACCCGGCACGGTGACCCCCATTCCATTTTTCATTAAATTGGGCGAAACCGACGCTTCGATGCGCACGATGGCCCCGGATAGCTGCCGTGCCGCAACGGCGCAGGCGAGGGCGACTGAAACGGGCTCGGTGCAGCCTAAGGCTGGCTTGACCTCTTGCTGCAGGACGGTGATGAAGGCGTTCCATTTTACGCGGGTTTCCCGGTGTGGCATGACTGAGCCTCTATAGGGGTACAGAAAAATGTCCATCGAGAAAGTGAACGGAGCGGATCTCAACTCTCCCGGGCCTGGGCTCTGCAACTGTCCAGCCAGCATCGACAGGACGGCAGGCGCTGTAGTAAGAATGTTAGCGCACCCGGCAGAGAAATAAGTTGCATGTTCACTTTGCAAAAACCAGGTTTGAGAGAAAAAAATACTTTCAGGTGTGGGATGTGTAGATAATTTTACTTTTACGTCAGGCGAGCGGCGGGCATAAAAAAACCGGCCTGGTCGGCCGGTTCAGAAATCAGATTTTGCAGGCGTCGCCGCAATCATCATCGGCAACGATTGCCTGGGCTTTTTTATCAGCATCTTCAAGGCGTTCAGCGTTACGCTCCTGCGCCTCTTCCAGACCGCTAAAAACCAGGTTGTCGAGATCAATTTCCATGAGTTACCCACTTAAGTTCAGTTTTGACCGTGGGCAGATTATAGGGCAAAACGGGCGAGGGGGCACCCCATGCCGTCGTTGATCGCACGTAGCGATAATCGCGCCAGTTAACAGTTCGCCGCGTGATGAATAATTAAGCTGACTGCTAATAATGAGAGTTGACAGGTTGGCTGAATATAATTTTGGGGATTATAGAATGATTACCTGGCTATTTATTAAATGAAAGGACAACGAACGGGTAACTAAGCGTTGACTTGAATGATTTATGATATTATTGCCGCGATTATGGTTGATTCTATGGATCTTGATCGATGGCTCAAACAGCAGCAGTCGCCATCAAAGAATGGCGAAAAAATAATAAACTCATTTGTAATGTTAAACTCAAATATAAGAAGGTGTTACGCCGATGCAGAGAAATACCGCTGGCAGGGGGCAAATATAGGGAATATCAAGCGCTGTGTAATAAATACGTTTGCGCCAGATTAACCGATGCCACGGAGGGGCTGGTCAGTTTCCAGGATAAACCCTTCAAAGCGTATTTAAATAAAAAGTTGTCAAAGAGAACCAAACTCGATATTGCCTACGGGTCGTTGATTTTTATGGAAAAAACGTTTTCTGAAGCGATCATGCCGCAGCTGTATAACGTGAAAGAGTTTGGCCTGACGGTAGCTAGCGTTCCGCTGAAAAATGGTTCCAGCATTGATGTTAAGCTGCTGGCATCGCCTTTTCAGGAAGAAGGGGAGCTGATGCTCTTAATGCTCCTGGATAATAGACGCATCTACAGTCTCTGTTTTTCCTGTACCGCAGACGGCCGCGCTTATATTGGCGGAATTCAGGGAGGGAAAGACGTAACTAATGATGAAATTAAAGTCGTGACTAAGGAGCTTTTCGGTATCCGACCTAAAAATTTAATAATCACTCTGCTGTACGGTTTTTTACAGCATTGCGATATTAAAGAGATCTATGCGGTTGACAGCCATTTCCACGTTAAAAGCGACAAAGTAATGACCAATTACGCTGCGCTGTGGCTGGAAGTAGGCGGTGAGCAGTATCGTCGCGGTTGGTATAAACTGCCGTCGCAGGAAATAAAGAAAAGCCTTGAAGAGGTCAAAAGCAAGCATCGCAGCCAGTTTATCAAACGTGAAAGTTTGAAAGAGCTGGTGCAGCATGAGCTTGCGGCCTCAATGCAGCAGCTTGGCGGGCGTCTTAGCGCCGGTTAATCTGCAGCAGCGGGTTTGCCGGTCAACAGGGGGCTGTTGGCCGGCAACCTCCCGCAATCCTCCCGCACCTTCCCGCAACCTCCTGCCATCTTCCTTACTATCCCGTATACCCCTTGCTTTTCCGTTATCTCCCCTCGCGTTGGGCAGCTTAAAACCGCTTCATCTATCAACTTCCTTTTATAAATTAAAAAATTTTAAACATTAAATGCTGGATAGTTTTACATAAAATTTACAAACTCATATACTTTCTTACGTTCTTCGCTCCGTTCAGGAGCGTCCAACCAGTATGTTATGTGGTCTGTGCCTTAATTATGTCAATAAAGCACTGTTAAGAATAAATACATTGGTTACAACGACTAGCGTCGTATGGGATGAAATATGGACGAACAACGAGGTAGCGGCAGAGGGATGTTCTTCACCGCCTGGCGCCTGCTATTTGTGTTATTGAGTTTTTGCATTGGGCTGTTCTTAACTATCTGGGGTGGCAAGCTCCTCTCTCTTGGCGGCAGCGCCTGGTATCTGTTGGCGGGCCTGGCCTATATGGTTATCGCCGTCGGCTACCTTATCCGCAGTAAATACGTTCTTCCTTTCGCAATTATTACCTTCTTTCTGACCCTGGTCTGGGCACTTTACGAAGTCCAGCTTAGCTACTGGGGACTGATCCCTCGCCTGGTGGTTCCCGCTCTGCTGCTGATGCTGGGCCTGTGGCTGGCCGCGACCCTGCCGGTAAAACGAGCGCAGGTTCGCTACGCTAACCGCGGCGCCGCGGTAATTTTCATCGCGCTGCTGGCGACGCTGGTGTCGGCGTTCTATCCGCACGGCGGCATCCATAACGGCGTCGTCAAAGCGGCGACCGACGGCGGGCCGACCGAGGCGGCGAAAAGCGATAACTGGGCGTTCTTCGGCCGCGATGCCTCCGGTACCCGCTTCGCGCCTTACGATCAAATCACCCCGGAAAACGTCAAAAATCTGAAGGTGGCCTGGACCTATCACACCGGCCGTCGGCTGACCGGCGCGGGGATCGGGGTTGATGAAAATACCCCGCTGCAGATTGGCGATACCCTTTATTCCTGTACGCCGCTCAACGTGGTGACCGCGCTGGATGCCGACACCGGTAAAGCGCGCTGGCGCTTTGACCCGCACGCGCAGACCGCAGAGCACGTTACCTGCCGCGGCGTGGGCTATTACGACGTGCAAAGCGACGCCTCGCTGAGCGCCGAGGAGAAGGCCAGCCCGTCACTACAGCAGTGCCCGCAGCGGATTCTGGTCTCCACCGTTGACGCCCGCCTGCTGGCGCTGAATGCGAAAACCGGTGAACTGTGCGAAGACTTCGGCACTCACGGCAGCGTCGATCTGAAGCAGGGGATGGATAACACCGAAAACAGCAAGCGCTATCACCCAACCTCAACGCCGGTGATTATGGGGCACATCGCGGTGCTCGGCGGCTGGGTTCGCGATATCGTCCACGGCGAGCCCTCCGGCGTGGTCCGCGCCTTTGATGTGCGCAGCGGTAAGGTGGTGTGGGCCTGGGATGTTGGCCAGCCGGAAAACGTGACCGATCCGCAAAAAGGCCGCGTCTACACTCTCGAAACCCCGAACGTCTGGACGGTGCCGGGCTTTGATAAAGAGCTGAACCTGGTGTATCTGCCGACCGGCAACGGTCCGCCGGATTACTGGGGCGGCGATCGTAACGAGGCCAAAGAGAAGTACGGCTCCTCGGTGGTGGCGGTCGATGCCAGTACCGGCGAAACGAAGTGGGTCTTCCAGACCGTGCACCACGATATCTGGGATTATGACCTGCCGTCCCAGCCGGTGCTGTTCCACATGAAGAACGACCAGGGCGAAGAGGTCCCGGTACTGATTCAGACCACCAAAACCGGCCAAATCTACGTCCTTGACCGCCGTACCGGCAAGCCGGTGACCCGCGTCGAGGAGCGGCCGGTGGCGCAAGAAGGGGCGGAAGGCGAGCGTCTCTCCGCGACCCAGCCGTTCTCTACCGGCATGCCGCAGCTCGGCGTTGAGCCGTTAACCGAGAAATCAATGTGGGGCGTGACGCCGTTTGACCAGCTGATTTGCCGTATTGACTTCAAAGAGTCCACCTACCTTGGGATGTATACGCCGCCATCAGAGAAGCCGTATATCGAATGGCCGAGCCTGCTGGGCGGCATGAACTGGGGCGGCATCACCATCGATGAACGCACCGGGACGCTGTTTGTTAACGATATGCGTATGCCGCTGAGAATGTCGCTGGTGCGTCAGGAAGATATGGCGAAATATAAGGTCTCCACCGACGAAGTCCCGGGCTTCATGGGCACCGTCCGTCCGCAGATCGCCGGGCCATACGGCGGCGTGCGGATCGATATTCTGCAGTCCGCGCTGGGCGTACCCTGCAATACGCCGCCGTTCGGCACCATGAGCGCCGTTGACCTCAATACCCGTCAGCTGCTGTGGCAGGTCCCGATGGGCTCGGTCGAGGATACCGGTCCGCTGGGTCTGAAAACCCATATGCATATTCCTCTGGGAATGCCGACTCTGGGCGGGCCAACCTCGACCGCTTCCGGGCTGATCTTCTTTGCCGGTACCCAGGATAACTATCTGCGGGCGCTGGATTCGGCGACCGGGAAAGAGCTGTGGCGCGCGCGTCTGCCGGTAGGCGCAGTGGCCGCGCCGCTGATTTACAAATCGCCGAAAACGGGCAAAGAGTATGTGGTGATCTCCGCCGGCGGCGCCAGCCACTCGCCGGACGTCGGCGACGATATCATCGCCTACGCCCTTGAAGAGTAGCGCCCGCGGGCTATTCACGCCTAACGAGGATTAGCTCCCTCCGGTGAACAAAACCTGCCGCTGAACAACCGGCAGGTTTTTTTTCGCCCGCTGCCGGGCAGGGGCGAACTAAACGGCGTGGCAGGCGACGTGATGGCCTTCGGCGACCTCCCGGAGGGCGGGGACTTCCCGGCGGCAGCGTTCGCTGGCCTGCGGGCAGCGGGAGGAGAAGCGGCAGCCGGGCGGCGGGTTTGACGGGTCCGGAATCTCTCCCTGCACCACGACCGCCGGTTCGCGGAGCGGGTCTAAGGTGGGGACCGCCGCCAGCAGCGCCCGGGTATAGGGATGCAGCGGCCGGGCAAACAGCGCATCGCGGCTTGCGGTTTCCACCAGCTGTCCGAGATACATCACCGCCACGTCATCGCACAGATGCTCCACCACGCCAAGGTCGTGGGAGATAAACAGGAACGTGACCCCCAGATCGTCGCGCAGGTCGGAAAAGAGGTTAATGATCTGCGCCTGGATTGAGACGTCCAGCGCCGAAATCGGCTCGTCGGCAATAATGAAATCCGGGTTGAGTATCAGCGCCCGCGCGATGCCGATGCGCTGGCGCTGGCCGCCGGAAAATTCGTGCGGAAAACGGTTGTAATGCTGCGGCGCGAGGCCGCAGATCTGCATGACCGCGAGGGTCCTGTCATACAGCTCCGCCTTGCTGCACAGCCTGTGTTCCAGCATCGCCTCGCCGATGGCGTCGCCAATGCGAATTCGCGGGTTCAGCGAACTGTAGGGGTCCTGAAAGACCAGCTGGATTTTCGGCCGCAGCGCCCGCATCTCGCGCGGGGAGAGCGCGCTGAGCTCGCGGCCGCGGTACCTGACGCTGCCCGCGGTTTTCTCATACAGCCCGAGCAGGGTGCGTCCGACGGTGGTTTTACCGCTGCCGGATTCCCCCACCAGGCCGAAAATGGTCCCCGGACGGATCTTAAAGCTCACGCCGTCCACCGCCTGCAGCTCCCCGGTTTGCTGACCGAACAGCCCGTCGCGCAGCGGGAAGTGCTTTTTAAGTCCTTCGACCTCGATGACGTATTCATTGCTCATGCCACGATCTCCGCTAACTCGCTATGAAAACAGGCGACCTGCCGGGCGCGGCCCGCCAGCGGCGGTATCCCCTGGCGGCAGCGTTCGCTGGCGCGCGCGCAGCGATCGGCAAAGGCGCAGTAAGGCGGCAGAGCGGCCAGATCCGGCACCTGTCCGGGGATCGAGTAGAGGCGGCGACGGCGCTCGCCGGGCACCGGGCGGGAGGCAATCAGCCCCTGGGTATAGGGGTGCTGCGGGTGGCGTAATATCTCGGCCGTCGGGCCCTGTTCAACAACCCTGCCGGCGTACATTACCACCACGTGCTCCGCCATTTGCGCAATAACGCCGAGATCGTGGGTAATCAGCATCATCGCCATCCGGCTGGCCCGGGAACGATCGCGCAGAAGCTGGAGGATCTGCGCCTGCACGGTGACGTCCAGGGCGGTGGTGGGCTCGTCGGCGATCAGCAGCTGCGGTTCGCAGCTCAGGGCCATCGCGATCATGATGCGCTGCAGCATACCGCCGGAGAGCTGGTGCGGATAGCTCTCCATCAGGCTCTCCGCCCGCGCCAGTCCGACGTCGCTAATGAGCCGCGTCGCGTGCTGCCAGGCGGCCTTTGCCGATTCTCCGCGATGGCGGATCAGCGGTTCGCACAGCTGCTCGCCGATGGTGAATACCGGATTGAGCGCGCTCATCGGCTCCTGGAAAATCATCGCCAGCCGGTTGCCGCGCAGATCGGCCATTTTTGCCGCCTTCAGGCGCAGCAGATCCTCGCCGTTGAATAAAATCTCTCCGCCGTCGATGCGCGCCGCCTGGGGAGGCAGCAGGCCCATCAGCGACATGGCGGTGACGCTTTTGCCGCAGCCGGACTCGCCGACCACGCCGACGGTTTGCCCGGCATGAATGGCGAAAGAGACCTCCTGCACCGCCCGCACGCGGTTTTTTTCGCCGGCAAAGGAGACCGAAAGCTGGTTAAAGGTGATTAGCGGCGCGCTCATTTCAGCCTCTGTTTCATTTTGGGGTCCATCGCATCGCGCAGGCCGTCGCCCAGCACGTTGATGGCGATAACGGTGATAAAAATAGCCAGTCCCGGCGGCATCCACAGCCACGGGCGGCGCTGGAAGTCGATCAGGCTGTTGGCGGCGTCCATCATATTGCCCCACGACGGGGTTGGCGGCACCACGCCGAGGCCGAGATAGCTGAGGGCCGACTCGCTCAGAATGGCGTTGGCGACCGCCATCGTCGCCATCACCACCAGAATCGGGATGGTATTCGGCAGCAGATGACCAAACAGGCGGCGGCGCGCCGACAGGCCCAGCACCTGGGTTGCCAGCATAAAGTCGCGCTCGCGCAGCGACAGGCACTGGCCGCGCACCAGCCGGGCCAGCTTCGGCCACTCCAGCAGGCTCAGCATAATGACCACCATGTAGATCCGCGACTCCGGGGAGAAATCGAGCTCCGAGAGCATCGCCCCGGCGACAATCAGCAGCGGCAGGCCGGGAATGGTCATCACCAGATCCGCCAGGCGCATGATCAGCCAGTCGGTCAGGCCGCCGGCATAGCCGGAGACCGCGCCAAGCAGATAGCCCAGGGTGACCGACAGCAGCATGGTCAGGAGGCCGATAATCAGCGAGATCCGCCCGGCCAGCAGCAGCCGGGTATAGACGTCGCGGCCGAGAAAATCGGTACCCAACCAGTGCTCAGCGCCGGGGGGCTTGTTGATCATCAGCACGTCGGTGGCGTCATCTTTCCACGGCGACCACAGGGGGCCCAGCACGCACCATGCCGCCATCACCAGCAGGACTATCAGGCACAGCATCGCCAGCCGGTTGCGCCGCAGCGCTTGCCAGGCCTGGCGCCAGGGCGATGGCGCGATCTGCGCCAGCGTCGGGATCTCCGCTTTACGCAGGCGACGGTTGGTTGAAAACAGTGAACTGAGCATTATGACCTCACCCGGATTCGCGGGTCGGCCCACGCGTACAGCACGTCGGCAATCAGGTTGCCGAGGATCGTCAGCACCGCCAGAAACAGGGTAAAGCCCATCAGCACCGGGTAATCGCGGGCGGCCAGCGAGTCGATATGAATATGGCCCGCCCCCGGCCAGTTGAAGACTTTTTCGGTGATGATGGCGCCGGAAAACAGCCCCGGCAGCTCAAAGCCGAGCAGGGTGATAATCGGCAGCAGCGCGTTGCGCAGCGCGTGCCTGAAGATGACCGTGCGTTCGCGCAGCCCCTTGGCGCGGGCGGTACGAATAAAATCCATTTTCACCACCTCGAGCATGCTGGCGCGAAAATAGCGCGTCAGGCTACCGGCCTGCAGCATCACCAGCGCCAGCACCGGCAGCGCCAGATGCGCCGCCACCTGCAGGATATAGGCCCTGCCGCGCTCATCGCTGCCGGTGTTGGTCATGCCCCCCGGCGGCAGCCAGTGCAGATCGACGGCGAACCACTTAATCAGCAGCAGGCAGAGGAAAAAGGTCGGAAAGGACATGGCGGCGAAGACGGCGATGCTGACCAGGTGATCGAACAGCGAGTTGGGCTTCATGGCGGAAACAATCCCCACCGTCAGGCCAATGCCCCAGTAAAAAACCAGCGCGACGCTGGCCAGCAGAAAGGAGTTCCAGACGTACTGGTTGAGCAGCTGGCTGACCGGGATCTGGTACTGCAGCGAGAAGCCCAGGTCGCCGCGCAGCAGCTGGCCGAGCCAGTGCAGGTAGCGGGTGAACAGGGGCTGGTCGAGGCCGTAGATGGCCTTCAGCTCGGCGGCGCGGGCGGCGGTAAGAGTGATATTACCGTCGATAAAGTCGCCCGGGGTTTTAGCGAACAGCATAAAAATGATCAAGGAAGCCAGCAGCAGCATCGGCAGAGTTTGCAGCAGCCGTCTGAGGATAAAATTTCTCATAACATTCTCATATCCCCCGCCGGGAAACCCCGGCGGAGGCGATTTTTACCTGGCGATTTTCACGTCCGGCAGGCTGCCGGTCAGACCGTTATAGATATCCGGCTTAAAGCCGCTGACCCTGGCGCTGCTGGCGGAGAGGATCTGGCGGTAGCCGAGGAAGATAACCGGCGGGTCTTCCGCCAGCACTTTGTACAGCTGGTGGTAAATCGGTTTGCGCTGATTCACGTCGAGCACTGCGTTACCTGCGTTAATCAGCTTATCGACCTGCGGATTGTGATAGCCGGACTCTTTCGCCTCGCTGCTGTAGAAGTCCCATACCCCGTCATGCGGGTCGTTCAGCGTGCTGGTGCTGAAAGAGGCCAGATCGTAGTTACCCGATTTTCGCTGGGCCATCAGGGCGTTGAAGTCCACCACCTGCGGCTTAAGCAGGACGCCAATCTGCTGCCAGTTCTCTTTGGCGATGGGGATCAGCGCATCGTTGAGCACCTTCTTGCTGACCAGCAGCGTCAGCTCCAGGCGCTTGCCGTCTTTCACCCGGATGCCGTCCGGTCCGGGCTTCCAGCCCGCCTCATCAAGCAGCTTTTTCGCCTGTGCCGGGTCGTATTTATACGGGTTAACGCCTTCCGCATTGTAGGCCCAGGAGATGGGGGCGATGGGCTCAATGGCCACCTTGCCGTAGCCCTGATACACCACGTCAATCAGCTTCTGCCGGTCGAGGCCGTAAATCAGCGCCTGGCGCACTTTGACATCCTGCAGCGCCGGGCGACGAACGTTGAATTCAACCTGGCTGTAGTCGCTGGAGCCGTAGAGGTTGATGTTGGCGAAGCCGAGCATTTTCAGCTGTTCGATATCGTCCGGACGCGAGGTAAAGGCGTCATAATCGGTTTCGCCGGTCTGGAACAGCTGGAAGTTGGTGGACGGATTGGTGACGCGATAGATAAAGCGCGGCGTCGGCGGCGTACCGCGATAGTAATGGCTGTTGGCGTGGAAGCGAATCTCCTGGCCCGGGAGATATTTGTCGTAGACGTAAGGGCCGTTGCCCAGCGGCTTGCCGTGCAGCGTGCGCAGATAGTCGAGCTGCCCGCGCTGATATCCCTTGCCGTACCAGGCTTTGGACAGCACCGGGCCGCCGATTTTAGCCAGCGTCGTGGCGCCCGGTTCGCTGGTGGTCACCTGCAGCGTCAGCGGATCGATGACCTTCAGGCCGCTAACGCTGTCGGCCTTACCGGCCTTATATTCAGCGCCGCCGGCAATATTGGCGAGCGTAATGTCAGTATCGCCGTCGTATTTGGGGTCCAGCAGCACGGTCAGCGTAAAGGCCACGTCTTCGGCGGTGAGCGGCGAGCCGTCGCTGAAGGTCAGATTGGGACGCAGCTTGATGGTGTAGACCTTGTTATCGGCGCTGACGGTCCAGCTTTCGGCCAGCCCCGGCACCAGATTACCGTGGCTGTCCCAGTCAATCAGCCGTGAAAAGATGACGTTGGTGACGTTTTCATCCCAGCCGTTAACGAAGAAGTAGGGGTTAAAGATGCCCTGCGGCTCGGAAATGCCGGCGACCACGGTGTCTTTACGCAGTTTGGCGGCCGCCGGGATCTGGCTGGCATCGGTGGCCGGGGTGATCCCTTCCTGTAAAATATCATCCGCAGTGGCGACAGAAGAAAATGCCACCGCGCCGCTAATGAGCGCGATTTTCAGAGCTAGCGAGAATCGCGAATGTTTGGTTTTTAATCCGGGCAGTAATCTGGACAAAAGTGCTCCCTCATCAAATGATTGCGCTTAAATTTACAATTCATGACGAAAGATAAGAGCCGCACCTCCGGCTGTCTAACAACGAAAGGCTATGGTTTATAGCTAATTAGAATTAGCAATAATGCAGAATTAAAATTCCGGATTTGTGCTAAGGAGCAGTGGTTTCCACCATTTCTTCCGTGCCGAGGGTGAAGCGGTCCGCCACCCAGCCGTGCTGGCGCAGCGCGCCGGGCTCCAGCGGCTGCGCCAGGCGAACCCGAATCTGGCCGATCGTCCGCCCCTGAATATGTTCGCAGCTGCTGGAGAGCAGGCTGGCCTGGTCCCCGAGCAGGCCGGCGATATGCTGTAAATTCGGCTCCCGTCCGCTGCTGCCGTCAAAATGGAGCGTCACCACCTGGCGACCGGCGACCGGCGCCTCCGGCTCGCCGGGACGCGCGTGGTGCAGCGTCCCGGTCATGCTGCGGGTAACCTCGTGCTGCGGGTTGCCAAAAATCTGCCACACTTCGCCCTGTTCAATAATTTTTCCCTGTTCGAGCACCGCCACCCGATCGCACAGCGTACGAATCACGTCCATCTCGTGGGTGATAAGGATAATGGTCAGGCCGAGGCGCTGGTTTATCTCTCTCAGCAGCGCCAGCACGGCGTAGGTATTCTCCGGGTCGAGCGCCGAGGTCGCCTCATCGCACAGCAGGATTTCCGGCTGAGTGACCAGCGCGCGGGCAATACCGGTACGCTGTTTCTGCCCGCCGGAGAGCCTGGCCGGCCAGCTGTCGCGCAGGGCGCTGAGGCCGACCAGCTCAAGCATTTCATCGACCCGCCGCCGCCTTTCGTCCCGGGGAACGCCGGCCATTTTTAGCGGCAGTTCGACGTTCTGCGCCACCGTCTTCGTCGACATCAGATTGAAATGCTGAAAGATCATCGCCACCCGGCGGCGCAGATCCCGCAGCTGGGCGGGTAAATAGCGCCGGGTAGGCTCGCCGTGAATAATGATTTCGCCGCTGTCGGCGCTTTCCAGGCGGTTAAACAGGCGCAGCAGGGTGGATTTCCCGGCGCCGCTGCGCCCGATAATGCCGAAGATTTCGCCCTGCTGGATAGTCAGGTTGATATCCTGCAGCGCCCGAACGCCGTTGGGATAGGCTTTGCCTATGTGGGTTAACTCAATATGCGGTACTGCGGTGAGCGCATTGGTCACGGTGATCTCCTCCGTTAGCCAGCAAATAGCGGCAGCGGTGGCGCTGCCGGGTCAATTTCAGCGGTCAGAAACCGGGCACAATTTTGCCCTTATAGCGGGTCAGGATGAAATTGCGTACCGCCTCGGAGTGCAGGGCTTTCGCCAGCTTCTGGATCCCCGGATCGTTGATGTTGTCGGGGCGGGCCACCAGGTACTCGACGTAAAGATCGCTGCCTTTTTCCACCAGCAGCGCTTTGTCGGTATCAATTCCGGCCTCCAGCGCATAGTTGGCAAAGATAAACGCCAGGTCGACCTGATTCACCGCCCGAGCCAGCATCGCCCCCTCCAGCTCGCGAATTTTGAAACGGTGCGGATTGCTGACGATATCCCGGGTGGCCGACTGCGGGTCCTGCGGGTTTTTCAGGGTGATAAGCCCCGCGTTGCTGAGCATCACCAGCGCGCGGCCGGTATTGACCGGATCGTTGGGGATGGCGATGGTGGCGCCGTCCGGTACCTCTTTAATGGATTTGTATTTGCTGGAGTAGGCGCCAAACGGTTCGATATGGACGCCCACCACCGGCACCAGATTGGTGTGCCGCGTCTGATTGTAGTTATCGAGGAACGGCCGGTACTGGTAGTAGTTGGCGTCGAGATTTTTTTCCGCCAGCTGCTGGTTAGGCTGAATAAAGTCGTTGAAGACTTTGATTTTTAAATCGACCCCTTCTTTCGCCAGCACCGGTTTGACGAATTCGAGGATCTCCGCGTGCGGGACCGGCGTGGCGCCGACGGTCAGCGTTTCGTTGGCGGCGGCCGATAAAGAGAACAGGGCCAGCAGCCCGGCGGCGATAAGCGTTTTTTTCATGATCTTTTCCTTTAATTTTTGCGCGACGGATGCCCGTCAACCGGCTGTGGCAGCGGGAAGAGGGCGGGCATCCTTTATTTACGGCTTATCGACCGCACGAGGCGGTCGCCGCTCATTTGTAATATCTGCACCAGGGCAATCAGCAGCAGTACGGTGACGACCATTACGTCGGTCTGAAAGCGCTGATAGCCAAAACGGATCGCCAGGTCTCCGAGGCCGCCGCCGCCAATTACGCCCGCCATCGAGGTGTAGTCCACCAGCAAAATGGCGGTGACGGTAACGGCGGCAACCAGCCCCGAGCGCGACTCGGGCAGCAGGGTGTGCCAGATCAGCTGCCAGGTGTTGCCGCCCATCGACCAGCTGGCCTCTACCAGCCCGTGATCCACTTCGCGCAGCGCCGTTTCGACCAGCCGGGCGAAGAAGGGCGCGCAGCCGACGACCAGCGGCGGAATGGTGCCCTGCACCCCCAGCGAGGTGCCGGTGATGAAGGTAGTCACCGGGATCATCACGATCAGCAAAATGATAAACGGCAGCGAGCGCAGCACGTTGACGCACAGCGACAGCAGGCGGTAAAGCCGCGGGGCGTGCAGCAGCCGAGGCTGGCCGGTCAGGTAGAGAACGATCCCCAGCGGCAGGCCAATCAGGACGGTAAAGCCCAGCGACCAGCCCAGCATCGTCAGGGTATCGATAGCGGCCTGCGCCACGTCGTTCCAGTCGATTTCGGCAAAAAATTCCAGCACCGTCGCCACCTTAGTTCCAGTCGTGGCGCTGTGGGCGAACGCCGTTCAGCACCCAGTTGCCCAGCAGCTGATACTTCCAGCGCACCGGGTCGTGCAGGGTATGGACGCGGGCGTTGCGCCAGTGGCGATCGAGGTTGTTGCTGCTGCTGGTGGCTCGGGTGCCGCTGAGCTCGAACAGGCGGCTGGCGGCCTCCAGCGCCACTTCGGTGGTGAACACCTTCGCGCGGGCGACGGCAACCGAAGCCAGCGCCACGTTCTCCTCGTTCAGCGCGTTGCGGTAGCGATCGAGGGTTTTCCCCGCCTGCTCCAGCAGCGCCTCGGCGGCGGCCAGCCGGCTGTCGATCTGCCCGATATGGTAGATGGTGAGCGGGTCGTCGCTGGCGCGCTCTACCCCGGCGTCAATCCACGGCCGGGCGAACTCGCGCACGAACGCCACCGTGTCGTTCAGGGCCGCCCGGGCGATGCCGGCATCGATGGCGGCGGTGGTGAGCTGCGCGAAGGGCCCGGCGAGAGTTGGGGTGGCGTAGGATTGCCACGTCGGAAACAGATGGAACGGCTGGACCGCCAGATCCTCGGCCAGCACCGTCCCGCTGGCGGTGTTGCGCTGGCCGAGGCAGGCCCAGTCGTCGACCACGGTCAGACCCGCGCTGTCGCGAGGGACAAACGCCAGCTGCGCTTTGTCGTCGGCATCTAACGCTAAAATGCCGATCCAGTGGGCGTAGAGGGAGCCGGTGCAGTAGCCTTTGCGGCCGTTGATATACAGACCCTCCGCGCGGGCTTCAAGCCGGGTGCGGATATCCAGAACCGTTTTACCCCCGGTTTCTGAGAGGGCGTTGGCAAAGCGGTGCCCCTGCAGGACGAGGTTAAAAAAGAAGGCGCGCTGCTCATCGCTGCCCTGCAGGCGAATATCCTCCAGCAGGCAGTAGTGGTTCTGCGGAATTTGCCCCAGCGAGGGGTCGGCGGCGGAGATAATGGCGATAACCTGCGCCAGCGTGGCGGCTGAGACTTCGGCTCCGCCCCAGCGGCGCGGTACCGTAATGCCCCATAGCCCGCTATTGGAAAAGGTATCGACGATCTCGGGTGGCACAATGCCGCTACGGTCGCGCTCGGCGGCGCCGGGCTGCAGCACCAGGGCTATCTCATGGGCGATGGCCACCGCTTCTTCATCGCTGCTGATGACGTGCGCTTGCGGTGCGTAACGCGTGTAACTAACCGGCTGTGTGCTTTCTGGCATGCTGATTCCATCCTGATTAACGAAGTTCTATATGCAAAAAATAGATAACTAAATAATCTATAATTCCAATGAGTTATATAATCATTAGCAAAGGCTGTGCCAGAAAATCAAATTTTTATTTGATTTATAATCAACGAGTTAGGTTTTTGTGTCTGCAGAGAAGATGCTGCAAATGCAGCTGCGCTGAATGCGGGCTGCTGCATTTGCGACAGCCGGCTTGCTGAAATCTTCGTTATATAGTCTGATATATAACGAAAATAACGATGCAGGGGATCTGAAGTGAAGCTATTTATGTTCTATGTTGGCGGCAATGCGGGAAAATCGAATATTGAAGTGCACGATATTCAGTTTGTGGCGGCGGAAAAACCCGAGGATGCCTGGCCCGCTCTGCGCGCGGCGTGGTTTGGTGATGCCGATAAAATTCATATCGATGGCTACAGTCAGATTACCTGGGCTGATGGCTACGAGGTGGTATTAGCGAAGCAGCCCCCGACGGCCGACGTCAGGTTGTTCTTTGTTAATGCCGGAGGCTATCGGCCGGATACGCTGGCGGAGCTGCACGAGTTTGATCTTTTCGTGGCGCAGGGGCCGCGCGAGGCGAAGGAGAAGGCGCTGCGCACGCTGCTGCGGGGCGTGGATCAGCAGCATAAAGATAATCTCAAAGAGGTTGATGACTGCCTGCTGCTGGATAAGGTGGGCGACTGGTATCTGCACCTGACGCCCAACGCGGCGGGAACGGCGGCGAAACCTGAATGGCAGGGCTACCAGCCGATCGGGCGCTAGCCCCGCGCCGAAGCCGCTGAGGGGCGTCAGCGGGCGGAATGGCGTTTCAGGGCTGCGGCCGCCATAGCGCATCCGGATCGGCAAAGCCCGCTTCCACCGCGGCGAAGAAGCGGCTGGCGTGCAGGCCGTCAACGAAGGCGTGGTTGAACTTACCCGCGACCGGTATTACGCCGTTTTTCAGTTTGCCCCAGGTGAGGGCGGGCACCGCGGCGCCGACGTAATATTCGGCATGGGTTATGGCGCTGAAATGCAGCCACGGCAGGCAGCTGGCGCAGAAGAAGTGCTCCCCGTTGACGATAAGCGGCGCCGGATCGGTGGTTTTTGCCGCCTCAATGTTCGGCGTTGCCGCCTGGCTGAAGGCGGCAAAATCGGCGGCGCCGTCGCACCACACCTGGCGAAACCCCTCCTGAGCGGTCATCACCGGCGTCATCACTGCTATCTCATCGTATTCAATAATCTCGTCGCCCAGCATCCGCTGTTTGAGCTCAGGAATAGCGTTGGCCGCCCGCAGCAGGGCGTAGAGCGCCAGCTGGAAAAAGGAGACCTGCCGGTCTTTGGCGCATTCGTACAGCCGTTGCGCTTCAAGCGGTACGCAGAGGTTAAAGCTGGGGTTGGCAAACGTGCGATAAAATTCGAAATGCTCCCGGCGATGCCAGGTTTCTCTGTCGATAACGTGGTAGGCGGGCACGGCGCGCTCCTGGTTGGTTCGGATGTCAGAGACGACTATGCGACGATTTCAATCAGATTGCCATCGGGGTCTTTGATCACCGCCTCATAGTAGCCGTCGCCGGTGGTGCGCGGCGGAGAGACCAAAATACCCTGCGCGTCGGCGCGCTGCGCCAGTAAATCGACTTTTTCTGCGCCGCCTACCGCAATGGCCAGATGCACCCAGCCGGTGTGGTTATTATCCGGCGTCCCTGCGCTGAGCCCCGGTTTGGTCATCAGCTCAATGGCAATATTGTCGCCGATCTTCACAAAGTAGGAGGCAAAGCCGTGATTAGTCCGGCTGCAGTACTTATCGTTAATGTCGCCCGCAAAGAAGTCGACCCAGAAGCGGGCCTGCTGCTCAAGCTGACGGGTCCAAAGCGCGATATGGGCTACTTTCATCGTGAATATCTCCTGACGGCGTGTTGACAGAGAGAGAGCAGATGCATGATCATGCTCACTAATGCTCGATTATATTAATGTAAGGATTTAATGTGCTCGATTATGCGGCATTCCCTCAACAGCGACAAGCGCTTATTTGCCAGATTCTGCAGGAGAACGGCAGGGTGGTATGCGCCGAACTGGCGACCAGACTGAACGTTTCAGAGCATACAATTCGCCGTGATTTACATGAGCTTAGCAAAGGAGGGTTTTGCAAAAAGGTCTACGGCGGTGCGGTGATGAATCTGCCGGAGGCCGGAGACTATAGCGAACGCAAAGATAAAAATACGGCAACAAAAATCAGGATCGCGCAACAATGCGCAAGGCTGGTGAAGCCCGGCGGCTGTATTTTTATCGATACCGGAACCACCAACCTGGCGATGGCCGAGGCCCTACCCGCCGAGCTGGCGCTGACGGTGGTCACCAACTCGCCGGAAATCGCCGCCGTGTTGCTAAAAAAACCGCTGTATGACGTGGTGATCCTCGGCGGGCAGATACAGCGGGCATCCGGGGGATGCGTCGGCACCTCGGCGGTTGCGCAGCTGCAGGGCATTCTGTTTGATCAGGGGTTTATCGGCGGCTGCGCGATGGCGCCGGAGTCCGGCCTGACGGGATTTGACTACGCGGACTGCGAATTTAAGAAAGCGGTGATCGGGCAGTGTAGCGAAATTATCGTCGGCCTGACGTCTGACAAAATCCCGGCGGTGGCCCGTTTTGTGGTGGTTGAAAGCAGCGCTATCGATGTGCTGGTGGTGGAAGAGAACGTCAGCCGCGAGTACAGCGCCACGTTTCGCGAGCATGACATCCGCATCTATACGGTGTAATCCCCGGCCGGCGTATGCTGAAACCTGCGCTTCCTTCCCGGGAGGCGACAAATTCTCGACGATCTCGTTGCCCGGGGAGGGCGTTTACGCCGCTACCCGGGAAAACGGTCTGACTTAACCCATCGCGCTTTCGCGCAGGCGGGCTTTTAGCCTGCTGTACTCATCGATCACGTACTGCTCGGCGGCCCGCTGGTCGGCAATACGCTCAACGTTAACCGCGCAG
>NISF01000005.1:0-512 GCA_002270295.1 Enterobacter sp. 10-1
CATCAGGCTTGCGCCCATTGTGCAATATTCCCCACTGCTGCCTCCCGTAGGAGTCTGGACCGTGTCTCAGTTCCAGTGTGGCTGGTCATCCTCTCAGACCAGCTAGGGATCGTCGCCTAGGTGAGCCATTACCTCACCTACAAGCTAATCCCATCTGGGCACATCTGATGGCATGAGGCCCGAAGGTCCCCCACTTTGGTCTCGCGACGTTATGCGGTATTAGCTACCGTTTCCAGTAGTTATCCCCCTCCATCAGGCAGTTTCCCAGACATTACTCACCCGTCCGCCACTCGTCACCCGAGAGCAAGCTCTCTGTGCTACCGTTCGACTTGCATGTGTTAGGCCTGCCGCCAGCGTTCAATCTGAGCCATGATCAAACTCTTCAATTTAAGTTTGATGCTCGTGTTTCTTTATTTCTAAAGAAAAGAACTTCGTAATGAATTACGTATGTTCACTCACTGAGACTTGGTATTCATTTTTCGTCCGAGGACGTTAAGAATCCATGTCACTTT
>NISF01000005.1:554-392541 GCA_002270295.1 Enterobacter sp. 10-1
ACAACGCGGCTTTCGCTCAGCGTTGCGAGGTCACGTATATTACGTTTTCCTCATTCAGAGTCAAGCGTTTATTTTGCTTTTCTCCGTCGGCTTTCGCGGCTGATATTCAGCGCTGAAGCCTGCTGACCCGGCGGCGTGCTGGCCGTTGTTCCGTGTCAGTGGAGGCGCATTATAGGGAGTTCTCTGACGTTGACAAGTCCTGTTTTCAAAAAACTTTTCAACCGTCTCTTTTTTCACCAAAACGGGCCAGGGAGTGGCAAAAAACCGGCGATTTGCCGTTTTAAACAACGAAACGCCCCACCAGGTGGCATACTGATAGAGTAAAAAAGAGAAAGGAACGGCATTTATGTCTTTAAGCGCACAGCAACTAGCGGCACAAAAAAACATCTCCTGGGTATTGGCGGAGAAACTGGCCCAAAAAATTCTGACCGGCGAATATCAGCCGGAAAGCATTCTCCCCGGTGAAATGGAGCTGGGCGAGCAATTCGGCGTGAGCCGAACGGCGGTACGAGAGGCGGTCAAGACGCTGACAGCGAAAGGTATGCTGTTGCCGCGCCCGCGCATCGGTACCCGGGTTATGCCACGCAGTAGCTGGAACTTTCTCGATAAAGAGCTGCTCTCCTGGTGGTTAACGGAAGATAACTTCGAAGAGGTGGTGACCCATTTCCTCGTCATGCGCAGCAGCCTCGAGCCGCAGGCCTGCTTCCTGGCCGCCACCCTGGGCAGCGCGGAGCAGAAAGCGCAGCTCAATAGCTTAATGGAAGAGATGGGCGAGCTGAAAAGGCGCTTCCAGCGTGAACGCTGGATTGAAGTCGATATGGCCTGGCATGAACACATCTATGAAATGAGCGGTAATCCCTTCCTTATCTCTTTCGCCTCGCTATTCCATTCGGTCTATCACACGTACTTCACTTCTATTACCCAGAATGAAGTGGTGAAGCTGGATCTCCATCAGGCAATTGTCGACGCGATTCTGAACAGCGACGGCCCGCAAGCGCTCAGCGCCTGCCAGGCTCTGCTGAGCGCACCAAACCATTCAGGTAAATAAAGGGCTCCGCATGACCGAGAAGAAAGGGCGTAGTATGGCCGGACTGCCGTGGATTGCGGCAATGGCCTTTTTTATGCAGGCGCTGGACGCCACCATTCTGAATACCGCCCTTCCGGCAATAGCCCATAGCCTCAACCGTTCGCCGCTGGCAATGCAATCCGCGATCATCAGCTATACGCTAACGGTGGCGATGCTCATTCCGGTCAGCGGGTGGCTAGCCGACCGCTTCGGCACGCGTAAAGTGTTTATTATTGCCGTTGGCCTGTTTACGCTCGGCTCCCTCGCCTGCGCGCTTTCCAGCTCCCTGATGGAGCTGGTCATCTTTCGCGTCATTCAGGGGATTGGCGGCGCGATGATGATGCCGGTCGCGCGGCTGGCATTATTGCGAGCCTATCCGCGCAGCGAGCTGCTGCCGGTGCTGAACTTCGTGACGATGCCGGGGCTGGTCGGCCCTATTCTTGGGCCCGTTCTCGGCGGCGTGCTGGTTACCTGGGCCAGCTGGCACTGGATTTTCCTGATCAATATTCCCATTGGCATTATTGGCATCCTTTACGCGCGTAAATGCATGCCGGATTTCACTACCCCACGCCGTCGCTTCGATACCAGCGGATTTTTGCTCTTTGGGTTGAGCCTGGTACTGTTTTCCAGCGGCATCGAACTGTTTGGCGAGAAAATCGTCGCCACCTGGATCGCGCTGACGATTATCGCCCTTAGCGTCCTTTTGCTGCTGGCCTATATCCGCCATGCCCGCCGCCATCCAACCCCGCTGATCTCGCTTTCTTTATTTAAGACTCGAACCTTTTCAGTGGGTATCGCCGGCAATCTGGCAACGCGTCTGGGTACGGGGTGCGTGCCGTTCCTGATGCCGCTGATGCTGCAGGTCGGTTTTGGCTATCCGGCGATTATCGCCGGCTGCATGATTGCGCCGACCGCCGTCGGCTCTATTATCGCAAAATCCACCGTCACGCAGATTCTACGCTGGCTCGGCTACCGGAAAACGCTGGTAGGGATAACGATATTTATCGGCCTGATGATCGCCCAGTTCTCGTTCCAGTCGCCCGCGATGCCCGTCTGGATGCTGCTGCTGCCGCTGCCGCTGTTTGTTCTGGGGATGGCGATGTCCACTCAGTTCACCTCAATGAACACCATTACGCTTGCCGATCTGACCGATGATAATGCCAGCAGCGGCAACAGCCTGCTGGCGGTCACTCAGCAGCTATCGATCAGCCTCGGGGTGGCGATTAGCGCTGCGGTACTGCGCTTTTATGAAGGGTTTGACAGCGCCAATACCGTGGAGCAGTTTCACTACACCTTTATTACGATGGGCGCGATCACCGTCGTGTCCGCGCTGGTGTTTATGCTGTTAAAGGCGAAGGATGGCCGTAACCTGATAAAGGAACGGCACAAACGTTAAGCTGAACCGCGAACGATAAGCTCGGGCGTGAGCTGCACGCGCTGCTGCTGCTGTCCGGGATCGGCCATCCGGTGGATCAGCACATCAATCGCCAGCTCACCCAGCTCATCCTTCGGCTGATGGATAGTCGTCAGCGGTGGCGTCATATAGCGGGCCAGCTCAATATCGTCATAGCCCACCAGCGCCATATCCTGCGGAATTCGCAGCCCGGCCTGATAGAGCGACTGATACGCCCCAAAGGCCATAGCGTCGTTGCCGACAAATACCGCCTGCGGGCGTTCCGATAAGGTCAGCAGCTCCTGCATCGCGCTGAATCCACCGCCAAATTCAAAGTCGCTGGTAATCACGTATCCCTCAGCCACTTCCAGCCCGGCGCGGGACATCGCGGCGTGATAGCCCTCCAGGCGCAGCCGCGACGGCGTTTTATCCAGCGGGCCGGCGATACAGGCAATCCGGGTATACCCCTGGTCTATCAGGTACTGGGTCGCCATATCGCCCCCCAGCAGCGAGTTATCCTGAATCAGATCGCTGTCGCCATCAAACGGCGCCCAGTCCATCATCACCGTTGGAACCGAAGGATAGCGCTGCATAATTTCTGGCGAAGGCTGATGCGTCTCGGTACAGAGCAGCAGTAAACCATCGACGCGCTTTTGCATTAGCGTTTCCAGATTACTGTTCATGCGCTGCTCATCACCTTCCGTATTGCACAGCACCAGGCTATAGCCGCGTTCAAAACAGCTACGCTCCACGCCGCGCACCAGCTCAGAATAAAACGGGTTGGTACTGGCAGTGATGAGCATACCGATGGTACGGGTTTGGTTTAACTTGAGGCTACGCGCCAAAGCGGACGGCGCGTAGTTAAGATTTTTGATCGCCGCGTCCACTTTGGCGGTAATCGCCTCGCTGACGAAACGATCTTTATTAATGACGTGGGAAACCGTCGAGGTGGAAACGCCCGCCTCGCGGGCCACATCCTTCATGGTAGCCAAGCGTTACCCCTGTTGACGTAAAAATTCGTCGATTTCTTTTCGCCACGGCACTGAAGGCTGAGCGCCTTTGCGGGTAACGGCAATGGCGGCGGCGGCATGGGCAAAGCGGATAGCTTCTGCCAGCCCGGTGCCCTCCAGTAAGGCGGTCACTAGGGCGCCGTTAAAGGTATCGCCCGCGGCAATGGTATCGATGGCCTGAACCTTAAAGCCCGGGACCCGGCGGCCTTCGCCATCGTGGCTCACCCAGACGCCGCGGCTACCCAGCGTAATAATAACGGTACCGATGCCTTTCTTATGGAGCGCGTTAGCCGCTTTGGCCGCATCGTCATCGTTTTCTACGCGAATACCGGTCAGCTTCTCCGCTTCCGTTTCGTTAGGCGTGATGATATCCACCAGCGCCAGCAGCTCATCCGACAACTCGCGCGCCGGCGCCGGATTCAGCACCACGCTTGTTTGATGCTGATGGGCGATTTTAGCCGCAGCCAGCACGCTCTCCAGCGGCGACTCCAGCTGCATCAGCAGCGCCTGGGCGTCGGCAATCCGCGCCTTCTCAGCCTCAACCTGGGCGACAGAAAGAGCGGCATTGGCGCCGGCATGAATGCCGATCACATTCTCACCTTCACCGTTAACAAAGATTAGCGCTACGCCGGTCGATTCATCTTTTACCGCGCGAACCGGCGCGATGTCGATGTTATCGCTCGCCAGCTGGCGGCGAACGCGCTCGCCGGTATCGTCATCGCCGGTACAGGCGATAAACGCAATATTTGCCCCGCTGCGCCCGGCGGCAACGGCCTGGTTGGCGCCTTTACCGCCGAAAGCCACCTGATAGTGGTTGCCGGTGACGGTTTCGCCCGGCGTCGGGAAAGATTTAAGGTTAAGAATGTGATCGGCATTGATGCTGCCAAGGACGACAAGTTTGCCTGCGGTTTTCATCATTTGAGTTCCCGGTAAAGCGCGCCACCGGACTCCGGTGGCGCATGCCCTGCTTTTCTTTTTTATGTTGTCCCTCGGACCGTTGCCGGTCCGAATCGCATATTACTACTGCTTAATGACCAGTTTCAGCTCAACCGGATAGCTGGCATCCACTTTTTCACCCTTCAGCACTTTATCGGCAGTCTCGACGCCTTTCACGCCGATCTGCTCAGGCAGCTGGGCGATTGTCGCAGCTAGTTTGCCACTATTTACCGCTTTTTCGCCATCCGGAGTGCCGTCAAATCCAACCACCATCACATCGGATTTCCCCGCTGTTTGTAAAGCACGCAGTGCGCCCAGCGCCATTTCGTCGTTCTGAGCAAATACCGCCTGCACGTCCGGATGCGCCGTCAGCAGGTTCTGCATGACGTTCAGGCCTTTGGTACGGTCAAAATCTGCCGGCTGGCTCGCCAGCACGTTAAATTTATGAGCCGCTACGGCCTGCTTAAAGCCTTCGCCACGCTCGCGCGCCGCGGATGTCCCTGCGATACCCTGCAGCTCAATAACCTTAGCGTTCTCACCCGCTTTCTTCGCAATATAGTCGCCGGCCATTTTACCGCCGAGCACGTTATCAGACGCAATATGGCTAATCACGTCGCCTTTCGCCGCCTGACGGTCAAGGGTAATAACCGGTATCTTCGCCTGATTAGCCATCTTCACGGCGTTACCTACCGCATCAGAGTCGGTCGGGTTGATCAGCAGCAGCTTAGCGCCGCGCACCGTCAAATCCTGCACGTTGGCCAGCTCTTTCGCCGGGTTATTTTGTGAATCCAGCACCACCAGGTTGTAGCCCAGCTTGTCGGCTTCTTTCTGGGCGCCATCTTTCAGGGAGACAAAGAACGGGTTGTTAAGGGTCGAGATAACCAGGGCAATGGTATCTTTCGCCATCGCGTTTGCGCTCACGGTCGCGCTTAAAGCAACAGCAGATACCAGGGTCGCCAGTTTTTTCATATTCATAGTTAAGATGTCCTGTAGAGTTCTTAGTTACTGCTTTTTGTTATCTACCAGCACCGCCAGCAAAATTACCACCGCTTTTACGATCATCTGGTAATAGGAAGAAACGCCTAATAGGTTCAAACCGTTATTCAGGAAGCCGAGGATCAGCGCGCCGATCAGGGTACCGACGATACGGCCCTTGCCGCCGGCCAGGCTGGTACCGCCCAGCACCACCGCCGCAATGGCATCCAGTTCATAGCCGGTCCCCGCCGTCGGCTGCGCGGAAGAGAGGCGCGCCACCTCGATAATTCCCGCCAGCGAAGCCAGCAGGCCGCACAGAGAATAGACGATGATTTTGACTTTATTCACGCTGATACCGGACAGACGCGTGGCCGCTTCGTTGCCGCCCAGCGCGTAGATATAGCGGCCCAGGCGCGTGTGGTGCAGCATGTACCAGGCAGCAAGGAAGACGATAGCCATAATCCACACTGGCGTTGGGATCCCCAGCGGGCGGCCGATACCAAACCAGCCAAACAGATCGGCATTATCCGTAAACCCGGTATTTACCGGGCTGCCGTTGGTGTAGACCATCGTCACGCCGCGCAGCAGCAGCATCATCACCAGAGTGGCGATAAAGGCCTGCACGCGCCCCTTAGCCACAATAACTCCGGTCACCGCACCGATGGCCGCACCCAGCGCCAGCGCTCCGGCAATCGCCACCAGCGCATTAACCTCAAGGCCGACAATCGACGCCGCTACCGCACCGGTCAGCGCCAGCAGGGAACCCACGGACAGGTCGATCCCCGAAGTGAGAATAACCAGCGTCATTCCCACCGCCATAATGGCGTTAACCGACGTCTGCTGCAGGATATTGAACAGGTTATTGACGGTAAAAAAGTTGGGGCTCATGGTCGAGACAATCGCTATCAGCACCAGCAGGGCAATCAGCGATTTTTGCTCCATCAGCCATGCCTTTGTGAAATAGCGGCGACCAGCAACAGCCTGGGTTGTCATCTTTTTTACTCCTGATTCACACGGTTAAGCTTGCCCACAGCGGCAGCCATCAATACTTCCTGGGTGGCCTGCTCGCGTGTAAATTCACCGCCGAGATGCCCTTCATGCATCACAATGATGCGATCGCTCATGCCTAACACTTCCGGCATCTCCGAAGAGACCAGAATGATGCTCAGACCATCGGCCTTAAACTGGTTAATCAGCTGGTAGATCTCTTTCTTCGCCCCAACGTCCACGCCGCGGGTAGGCTCATCAAGGATCAGGACCTTCGGGCGGGTCATCAGCCCGCGGGCGATGGCCACCTTCTGCTGGTTACCGCCGGAGAGCAGGCCGATCGCCTGCTCCATCGATGGCGTTTTGACATTGAACAGGCGGATGAAATCGCTCACCGCCTGCTGTTCATCTTTATGCTTCAGCCGGCCGCCGGCGCGGCTGAAATAGCGCAGCGCGGTCAACGACATGTTTTCCTTTACCGACATGCCGAGGACTAAGCCATCGCGCTTACGGTCTTCGGAGATATAAACGATGCCGTTTGCCAGGCCATCCTGCGGGGAGCGGGTGACTACCTCGTGTCCATCAAGGGTGACGGAACCGCTGCTGCGCGGCAGCGCGCCGTACAGGACCTTCATCAGCTCCGTGCGCCCGGCGCCCATCAGCCCGGCGACGCCCAGAATTTCCCCCTGACGCAGGGTGAAGGAGACATTTTCCACGCCCGGCCCGCACAGGTTATCGACCTTCAGGCGCACGGCGCCCGGCGCTTTATCCAGGCGCGGATACTGGTCTTCCAGCTTACGGCCGACCATCATCTCGATCAGCTGGTCTTCATCCAGGCTCGCCACCTCGCGCTCGGCGATAAACTGCCCGTCGCGAAAGACGGTAACGTCGTCGCAAATCTCGAAGATCTCTTTCATACGGTGGGAGATATAGACAATCCCGCGCCCCTGAGATTTCAGCTCGCGGATGACGCGGAACAGGGAGGCCGTTTCGGTGTCGGTCAGGGCGTCCGTCGGCTCATCCATGATGATGACCTTCGACTCAAAGCTCAGTACCTTGGCAATTTCAACCATCTGCTGGTCGCCGATCGACAGATCGCCCACCAGCTTTTGGCTGTTAAAACGTAAATTCAGCTTCGCCAGCAGCTTGTCCGCTTCGGCATACATCGTTTTCCAGTCGATTTTGCCAAACCGGTTCACGAACTCACGGCCGAGGAAAATATTCTCCGCGATCGTCAGCTGGGGGATCAGGTTAAGTTCCTGGTGAATAATGCCGATCCCGGCTTCCTGAGAGGATTTCGGTCCGTTGAAGGTGGTCTCTTTTCCTAACCACGTTAAGGAGCCGGCGTCGCGGGCGTAGATCCCGGTCAGCACCTTCATCATGGTGGACTTACCGGCACCGTTTTCTCCTACCAGCGCCATCACCCGGCCGGCATAGACGTTGAGCGCGGCGCCGGAGAGCGCTTTGACGCCTGGGAACGCTTTATCGATCCCTTTTAATTGCAATAAGGCTTCCATATCGGCGACCTCAGAACGTCACGCCGGCACAGAGAATGACGTTCGCAAACGGGGAACACTCCCCGCTGCGAATCACCGCCTGACTATCCGCGGTTTGTTTTTTAAACTGCTCATGACTGGTGTAACGAATTTCAATGGTGTTTCCCTGGTATTGCTGCAGCAGCTCAAGGTGAGTGAGCAACGTCGCATGGAGCTGCGGATTATGAGTTTTAATCTCTTCCGCAAGGATCGCCGCCTCAACCTGCATTTCCGCCGTTACCACCTCCAGAACCTGCATAAAGGAGGGAACGCCTTGGGTTAACGCCATATCAATACGCGCGCTGCTGCGGGGAACCGGCAATCCGGCATCGCAGACCACCAGCGTATCGGTATGACCCAGGCGGGAGATAACCGAGGAAATATCAGCGTTAAGTACGGTGCCTTTTTTCATTTTTCTCTTCTGCTCCATTAGCGAAACGTTTCGCTGAAGAAATTATTGTCAAAATGCGCGCAGAAAACCATCTTCAGAAGAGAGAAATGTGATCGCCATCGAAACGTTTCGCAAGCGGGAGAAGAGAAAAGTGAGCGGAGCCAAATAACCGTGAAAAGCCCTTCGCAAGGAAGGGCTTCGGAATATCAAATTTCGACCTGAGTACCCAGTTCAATGACCCGGTTAGGCGGGATCTCAAACTGATCCGGCGCCCGCAGGGCGTTGCGCTGCAGCAGGAGATACAGCTTGCCGCGCAGCCGCAGATACCACGGCCGTTTGCCGATAATCAGCGATTCATGCGACATAAAGAACGAGGTTTCCATCATCCGACAGCTCAGCCCTTCCAGCCCGCAGCGGTGGAAAACTTCTTCCACATTCGGCGTTTCGCGCCAGCCGTAGCTCGCCACCACGCGCCAGAACGACGGTGAGATTTGCTCGATCTGCACCCGGCGAACGTTATGCACATAAGGCGCATCTTCGGTACGCAGCGTCAGCAGGATCACCCGCTCATGCAGCACCTTGTTGTGCTTGAGGTTGTGCAGCAGGGCAAACGGGATGACGTTCAGGGCGCGGGACATATAGACCGCAGTACCCGGAACGCGAACCGGCGGCGATTTCTCCAGCGAAGAGATCATCGCTTCCAGCGAGTTGCCGTGTTCATGCATCCGGCGCAGCAGGCGGAAACGCTCGCTCTTCCAGGTGGTCATCACGGTGAACATCACCAGGCCGAGGGTCAGCGGCAGCCAGCCGCCGGAGACGATCTTATCCAGGTTGGCCGAGAACAGCGGCAGGTCGATGCACATAAAGGCAATAAACAGCAGCGCCACGAGAAATTTATTCCAGTGCCAGTTTTGACGCGCCACGGTGGTGAACAGGATAGTGGTCAGCACCATGGTTCCCGTCACCGCAATACCGTACGCCGCCGCCAGGTTGGAGGAGTGCTCGAAGCTGATAATCACAATGACCACCGAAACGTACAGCAGCCAGTTGATGAACGGGATATAAATCTGCCCGGATTCCATTTCGGAGGTATGGATGATGCGCATTGGCGACAGATACCCCAGGCGCACCGCCTGGCGGGTCAACGAGAAGACCCCGGAAATAACCGCCTGGGAGGCAATCACCGTCGCCAGAGCGGCGATAATCAGCATCGGGATCAGCGCCCATTCAGGAGCCAGCAGGAAGAACGGGTTTTTAATCGCCTCAGGATGTTTGAGCAGCAGAGCCCCCTGGCCGAAGTAGTTCAGCACCAGCGAAGGCAGCACCACGGAGAACCAGGCCAGGCGAATAGGTAATTTGCCGAAGTGTCCCATATCGGCATACAGCGCCTCAACGCCGGTAATGGACAGCACTACCGCCCCGAGAGCGACAAAAGAGACGGTTTTATATTCGAGGAAGAAGTGCACCGCCCAGTACGGGTTCAGCGCCTGCAACACTTCCGGATTCGCAATGATGCTGCGCGCGCCAAGCACCGCCAGCAGCAGGAACCAAATCAGCATAATCGGCGCAAACAGCTTACCCACCATACTGGTGCCGTGCTTCTGGATAGCAAACAGCAGCGTCAGCACAATGATGGATATAGGGACAACCCAGGTATCCAGATTGGGCGCGATAATTTCCAGCCCCTCAATCGCCGACATCACCGAAATCGCCGGGGTGATGACCACCTCGCCATAGAAGAAGCTACCGCCAATCAGCCCGAGGATAACCAGCACCGACGTCATTCGCGCGGACGTATTGCGCCCCGCCAGCGACATCAGCGTCAGGATCCCCCCCTCGCCGGCGTTATCCGCCCGCATAACGAAGGTAATATATTTGAGTGATACGGTAAAAATTAACAGCCAGAAAATTAGCGAAAGAAAGCCAAAAACAGCATCACGTTCAACGCCAAACCCAAACTGACCTGACAGACATTCACGCAGTGTATACAGCGGGCTGGTACCAATATCGCCGTACACCACGCCGATTGCCGCCAGCGTTACTGCCGGAAGCGATTGCTTATTATCAGAGCTCATAGACTAGTCTTTTCGTTTATACATATCATTTTTCAAGCTGCTTCTGCGCTGCTGGCGTCCAGAAATCCCGGTCACATAGCCGTGCGCCAGGGGATTTCATCCCTTGCTGCCTTGCCGCATCTTGAATGTTTTTGTGTATATAAAACAAATGTGTTCCCGGTCCTCAGGCTCACAAAAAGCGCACAGTATGCACGATTATTTGCTGAATCGTACCCCTAACAGACACCATATTAACCTGGCTCAAAGAAAATAAATCGAATCTTCAGGCTATTACCACACCTAATCAAACATCTATACTCGACTCAATAACGACACATGAAAAAGCACGCAACTCAATTATGGCTCAATCACATTTACTGGCAGAAAGAATTTCCCGGCTAAGCGCGGCGCTGGAAAAAGGTTTGTTTGAACGCAGTCACGCGATACGACTCTGTCTGCTGGCCGCGCTCAGCGGCGAGAGCGTTTTTTTGCTGGGTCCGCCGGGCATCGCCAAGAGTCTGATCGCCCGCCGTCTCAAATTCGCCTTCCAGCAGGCTCGCGCCTTTGAATACCTGATGACCCGCTTCTCTACCCCGGAAGAGGTTTTTGGTCCGCTGTCGATCCAGGCCCTGAAGGATGAAGGCCGTTACGAGCGCTTAACCGCAGGCTACCTGCCGGAAGCGGAGATCGTCTTCCTCGATGAGATCTGGAAAGCTGGCCCGGCAATCCTTAATACCCTGCTGACAGCCATAAACGAACGCCATTTCCGCAACGGCGCCAGCGAAGTGAAAATCCCGATGCGCCTGCTGGTGGCGGCGTCCAACGAGCTCCCGGAAGCGGATAGCAGCCTGGAAGCGCTGTATGACCGAATGCTGATCCGCCTGTGGCTCGACAAGGTACAGGATAAAACCAACTTCCGCTCCATGCTGCTCAGCCAGCAGGATGAAAACAGCAATCCCGTCCCGACATCCCTGCAGATTAGTAGCGAAGAGTTTACGCAATGGCAGCAGGATATCAGCGGCGTGAAGCTGACGGATAGCGTATTCGAACTGATCTATCAGCTGCGCCAGCAGCTGGAGACGCAGCCCAAAGCGCCCTATGTTTCGGACCGCCGCTGGAAAAAGGCCATTCGCCTGCTGCAGGCCAGCGCCTTCTTCAGCGGCCGCGATACCATCGCGCCCATCGACCTGATCCTGCTGAAAGACTGCCTGTGGCACGACATCGAAAGCATGAACCTGATGGCGCAGCTGCTGGAAACCCTGATGACCAACCACGCATGGCAGCAGCAGACGATGCTGACGCGCCTCGGGGCGATTACCCAAAGGCGTATTCAGATCCAGCAGCAGCACAGCGACAAAACCGCGCTGAAGGTCACGCGTCTCGGCGGTATGTTCAGCCGAAAAGCGCATTATGAACTTCCCGCCGACGTAGAAGGAACGACGCTCCTTCTGCTGCTGCAGCAGCCGCTCAAGCTGCACGATATGGAGGTTATCCATATTACGTTTACCCGTGAGGAGCTCTCCCACTGGCTGGAGAAGGGCGGCGAGATCCGCGGCAAACTCAACGGCATTGGTTTTGCCCAGCCGTTAAATATGGATGTCGATACCAGCCAGCATCTGGTGGTTCGCGACGTCAGCCTGCAGGGCTCGCGCCTGGCCCTTCCCGGCAGCGAATCGCAGGAAAATATGCCAGCGGAAATCAGGCAGCAGCTGGAAGCCCTCGATGACGAGTGGCATCAGCAGCACAACCGTTTCAGCGAACAGCAAAAATGTCTGTTTATTCCCGGTGACTGGCTGGGACGTATTGAAGCCAGCCTGCAGGACGTCGGGGCGCAGATCAAACAGGCCCGTCAGCCATGACGCTGGATATGCTGAATGTCATGCTGGCAGTCAGCGAAGAGGGGATGATCGAAGAGATGCTGCTGGCGCTGCTGGCCTCCCCGCAGCTTGCCGTTTTCTTTGAAAAATTCCCGCGGCTGAAGAACATTATCGCCGCCGATATCCCGCGCTGGCGCGAAGCCGTCAGAGCCAGGCTAAAAGAGACGCATATCCCGCCCGAGCTCGATGCTGAAGTGCAGAATTATCAGCAGTCTCAGCTTCTTTCGACTTCGCAGTTTATCGTTCAGCTGCCGCAAATTCTTACGCAGCTGCACAAGCTCGAGTCCCCTTTTGCCGCCCAGGCCCAGCAGCTGGCGGATGATAACCCGCTCTTTACGCCCGCGTTGCACACCCTGTTCCTGCAGCGCTGGCGCCTGAGCCTGGTGGTGCAGGCCACCACCCTCAACCAGCAGCTGCTGGATGAAGAACGCGATCGGCTGCTCAGCACGATGCAGGAGCGGATGACCCTCAGCGGCCAGCTCGATCCGGTGCTGGTGGAAAACGATAACTCCGCAGGACGCCTGTGGGATATGAGCGCAGGCGAGCTGAAGCGCGGCGATTATCAGCTGATCGTTCGCTATGGCGATTTTCTTACGCAGCAGCCGGAGCTGATACAGCTGGCTGAACAGCTAGGGCGATCGCGGGAAGCAAAATCGGTTCCGAAAAAGGATGCGCCGATGGAGGCCTTTCGCAGCCTCGTTCGTGAACCGGCAACGGTACCGGAACAGGTTGATGGCCTGCAGCAAAGCGATGATATTCTGCGCCTTCTTCCGCCGGAGCTGGCCACCCTCGGGATCACCGAACTGGAGTTCGAGTTCTACCGCAAGCTGGTGGAAAAACAGCTGCTGACCTACCGGCTGCACGGCGACGCATGGCGGGAAAAAATTACCGAACGACCGGTTACCCGGCAGGATTTTGACGAACAGCCGCGCGGGCCATTTATTGTCTGCGTCGATACTTCAGGCTCAATGGGCGGTTTTAACGAACAGTGCGCCAAGGCGTTTTGCCTGGCGTTAATGCGGATCGCCCTGGCGGACAACCGGCGCTGCTTTATTATGCTGTTTTCCAGCGAAGTGGTGCATTACGAGCTCACCGGTCCACAGGGGCTGGAGCAGGCAATTCGTTTCCTCAGCCAGCGCTTTCGCGGCGGTACCGATCTGGCCAGCTGTTTTCGGGCCATTATTGAGCGCATGCAAAACCCGCAGTGGGTGGATGCCGATGCGGTGGTCATTTCTGATTTTATCGCCCAGCGCCTGCCGGATGAGGTGATCAATAAGGTGGGAGAACTTCAGCGCAGTCACCAGCATCGCTTTCACGCGGTGGCGATGTCGGTGCATGGCAAACCCGGGATCATGCGCATCTTCGATCATATCTGGCGCTTTGATACCGGGCTGCGCAGCCGCCTGCTGAGACGCTGGCGGCGTTAAAGAGCGGATTAAAGAAGGGAAGCGACGCTTTCACGGACCTGGGCAGGCCATACGCCACACTGGACCTGTCCGATGTGATCGAGCTGCAGCAGCAGCATCGTCAAACGCGACTGACCAATACCGCCGCCGATGGTCTGCGGCATTTCGCCGCGCAGCAGCGCCTGGTGCCACTCCAGCTTCAGGCGATCCTCATCACCGGTGATCGCCAGCTGACGCTTCAGGGCGTCGGCATCAACGCGGATGCCCATAGAAGAAAGCTCGAAAGCATCTTGCAGAACCGGGTTCCACACCAGAATATCGCCGTTCAGGCCGGCAAAGCCTTCGGCAACCTCGGTGCTCCAGTCATCATAATCCGGCGCACGAACGTCGTGGCGTTGACCATCGGTGAGCTTGCCGCCAATCCCGATGAGGAATACGGCGCCCAGCTCTTTGGCGATCGCCCGCTCGCGTCCTTTAGCGTCGAGATCCGGGTAACGACTGAGCAGCTCCTGGCTATGAACAAACTGGATCTGCTCCGGCAGGAACGGCGTCAGGCCAAACTCTTTGCTGACGGCCGCTTCGGTCGCTTTGATCCCGGCATAGATGGCTTCTACGGTGGATTTCAGCGTCCCGTCGTGGCGTTCGTCGTCGCCCATCACGCGCTCCCAGTCCCACTGGTCAACGTAAACAGAATGAATGGCGGTCAGCCGGTCTTCATCGGGGCGAAGAGCCTTCATGTGCGTGTACAGCCCTTCTCCCGCACTGAAGTCGTGTTGTCCCAGCGTTTGACGCTTCCATTTAGCCAGGGAATGAACGACTTCAAACTGGGCATCCGGCAGCGTTTTCACTTTTACCTGAACCGCCTTCTCGCAACCAGACAGGTTGTCCTGAGTCCCGTCTCCTACGCGGCTTAAAATGGGAGCCTGGACTTCGATCAGGCCCAGTTTATCTTCCAGCTGGCGGGAAAAGTGAGACTTAACGAAGCTGATCTGGCGTTGTTTTGCGATATATGCGGTTTTCATTTTTATGACTCCTGCGTCCTGTTGCTATTGATTAAGCAACAAAACAGGCCGTCAATTCAATAATCAAACAACAAAAAGGCTCATACACTTTTGATTCATTAAAATATAAAGCTAATATAGAAAGAATCTTCAAACATCATAAGAAAAACCTATGGAAAATTATCAGATCGACAATCTGGACCGCGGCATCCTTGAAGCGTTAATGGCCAATGCGCGCACCGCCTACGCCGAACTGGCCAAACAGTTTGGCGTCAGCCCGGGGACTATCCACGTGCGCGTGGAGAAGATGAAGCAGGCAGGCATCATTACCGGCGCGCGAATCGACGTGAATCCGAAGCAGCTCGGCTATGACGTGTGCTGCTTTATCGGCATTATTCTGAAAAGCGCCAAAGACTACCCTTCCGCGCTGGCCAGGCTGGAGAGCCTGGATGAGGTCACCGAGGCCTACTACACCACCGGCCACTACAGCATCTTTATTAAGGTAATGTGCCGCTCGATCGATGCTCTCCAGCAGGTACTTATCAACAAGATCCAAACAATCGATGAAATTCAGTCCACCGAGACGCTGATCTCCCTGCAAAACCCGATTATGCGCACCATCCGCCCGTAATCGGGCTTTTTTAATCCCACATTTTCCACAGGTAGATCCCAGCTCACACACAGCGTACAATGTGCCACACTGAATAAATGAGCGGACGATCATGGCAGACATTACTCTTATCAGCGGCAGCACCTTAGGCAGTGCGGAATATGTAGCAGAGCATCTGGCGGAAAAGCTGGAAGAAGCGGGTTACAGCAGCGAAATCCAGCATGGCCCACTGATTGAGGATCTGCCGACGGACGGGATCTGGCTGGTTATCTCCTCAACTCACGGTGCCGGCGATATTCCTGACAACCTGGTGCCTTTCTATGAGGCTCTGCAGGAGAAGGAAGCGGACCTTTCGGGCATACGCTTTGGCTTAATCGGGATCGGCAGCCGCGAATATGACACTTTCTGTGGCGCAATCGACAAGATTGACGATGCATTAAGGGCATGCGGGGCAAAACAGATCGGCGAAACGCTGAAGATTAACGTCCTCGATCATGAGATTCCGGAAGATCCGGCGGAAATTTGGCTGGGATCCTGGAAAAATTTGCTCTGATTTTTGTAAAGATCGTTCGATTATCTGTGGATAACTATGCTTAAAACCATTGATCAACCGGTAGTTATCCAAAGCATAACCGTTGACTGCTTTTTGAGCTGTGCATAACCCTTCATTTTGATCCCAGCTTATACGGAACAGGATCACCGATCATTCACAGAAAGTGATCCTCCTTAACCGATTGATCTTAAAACGCGGATCCGGCTTATCCACAGAAAGGTCCGATCCTAATAAGAGATCACAATAAAACAGATCTCTAAATAAAAGATCTTCTTTTAAATACTCAAGATCCCGGAGCTTTCTCGGAAGTCGAAAGTTGAGTAGAATCCACGGCCCGGGCTTCAATCCATTTTCAAACCGCTTTATGCGAGGCATACCACCATGTTTTATCAGGATCCTTTTGACGTCATCATCATTGGCGGGGGTCATGCAGGCACTGAGGCCGCAATGGCCGCAGCGCGAATGGGTCAGCAGACCCTGCTTTTGACACACAATATCGACACGTTGGGGCAGATGAGCTGCAACCCGGCGATTGGCGGCATTGGGAAAGGACACCTGGTAAAAGAAGTGGATGCTCTTGGCGGCCTGATGGCGAAAGCGATCGACCATGCGGGCATTCAGTTTAGGATACTAAACGCAAGCAAAGGCCCGGCGGTACGCGCCACTCGTGCTCAGGCAGACCGCGTGCTCTACCGCCAGGCGGTACGTACGGCGCTGGAAAACCAGCCCAACCTGATGATCTTCCAGCAGGCGGTTGAGGATCTGATTGTCGAAAACGATCGCGTTGTCGGCGCAGTGACCCAGATGGGGCTGAAGTTTCGCGCCAAAGCGGTTGTCCTGACCGTCGGAACCTTCCTCGACGGCAAGATCCACATCGGGCTGGATAACTACAGCGGCGGTCGTGCAGGCGATCCGCCGGCTATCTCGCTTTCCCGCCGCTTACGTGAACTGCCGCTGCGCGTCAGCCGTTTGAAAACCGGTACTCCGCCGCGTATTGACGCGCGCACCATCGATTTCAGCGTACTGGCACAGCAGCACGGCGATGACCCGATGCCGGTGTTCTCGTTCATGGGATCTGCGGATCAGCATCCGCGCCAGGTTCCGTGTTACATCACCCACACCAACGAGAAAACGCACGACGTCATCCGCAATAACCTCGATCGCAGCCCGATGTACGCCGGGGTGATTGAGGGGATCGGTCCGCGCTACTGCCCGTCGATCGAAGATAAAGTGATGCGCTTTGCCGATCGCAACCAGCACCAGATCTTCCTCGAGCCGGAAGGGCTGACCTCTAACGAAATTTATCCGAACGGTATCTCCACCAGCCTGCCGTTCGATGTGCAGATGCAGATTGTTCGCTCAATGCAGGGTATGGAGAACGCCAAAATCGTTCGCCCGGGCTACGCTATTGAGTATGATTTCTTCGATCCGCGCGACCTGAAACCGACGCTGGAAAGCAAATATATTCAGGGTCTGTTTTTTGCCGGCCAGATTAACGGCACCACCGGCTACGAAGAAGCCGCTGCCCAGGGCCTGCTTGCCGGTCTGAACGCCGGTCGCTTCTCCGCAGAAAAAGAGGGCTGGGCGCCGGGTCGTTCTCAGGCCTACCTTGGCGTGCTGGTGGACGATCTGTGCACGCTCGGTACCAAAGAACCGTACCGCATGTTCACGTCCCGCGCTGAGTACCGCCTGATGCTGCGCGAAGATAACGCCGATCTGCGACTGACCGAACAGGGCCGCGAGCTGGGTCTGGTCGATGATGAACGCTGGGCGCGCTTCAATCAGAAGCTGGAAAGCATTGAACTTGAACGTCAGCGGCTGAAATCGAGCTGGGTGAACCCGCAGGCCGAAAGCGCTGAAGAAGTGAACGCTCACCTCACCGCGCCGCTCTCACGCGAAGCCAGCGGCGAGGATCTGCTTCGTCGTCCGGAAATGACCTATCAACAGCTGGTGCAGCTGTCGCCTTTCGCTCCGGGTCTGCAGGATGCGCAGGCGGCTGAACAGGTTGAGATCCAGGTGAAGTATGAAGGCTATATCGCTCGCCAGCAGGATGAGATCGAAAGACAGCAGCGCAATGAGAATACCCTGCTGCCTGCTACGCTTGATTACCGCCAGGTCATTGGGCTCTCCAATGAGGTGATTGCCAAGCTGAACGATCACAAGCCGTCTTCAATCGGCCAGGCATCGCGCATTTCGGGGATCACCCCGGCGGCAATCTCCATTTTGCTGGTCTGGTTGAAAAAGCAGGGGATGCTGCGCCGCAGCGCCTGATCCTCAGGCAGGTTTTTTGGCGGATAGCTTCCCGTTCTCCGCCTTGTTGTTCATCAGCCCGGTAAGCGTTTTCGCCTCCGGGCTCATTATTTTTAGACAGGTACCGACCGTGCTCAACAAACTTTCTCGTCTCCTGGATGAAGCGGCTATTACGCTCACCGATCATCAGAAAAATCAGCTGGTGGCGTATGTTGGACTGCTGGATAAGTGGAACAAAGCCTATAACCTGACCTCCGTTCGCGACCCGAATGAGATGCTGGTGCGGCATATTCTCGACAGCATTGTCGTTGCCCCCTATCTTCAAGGAAGCCGTTTTATTGATGTCGGCACCGGTCCCGGACTGCCCGGTATTCCGCTGGCCATCGTACGCCCTGAATCACATTTCACCCTGCTGGATAGCCTGGGCAAGCGCGTACGCTTTCTTCGCCAGGTTCAGCATGAGCTGAAGCTTGAGAACGTGACGCCGGTACAGAGCCGGGTAGAAGCGTTCCCGGCCGAGCCGCCGTTTGATGGCGTGATCAGCCGCGCGTTCGCTTCGCTGAGTGATATGGTGAGCTGGTGTCACCATTTGCCGGCGGAAGAAGGGTGTTTTTACGCGCTCAAGGGCGTTGCTCAGGAAGAGGAAATCACCGATTTGCCAGTCGGATACGCGGTGAGCGAGGTGATTAAACTGCATGTTCCTCAGCTGGAAGGGGAGCGCCACCTGGTGGTGATTAAATCAAAAATGATTTAATTTTTACCAAAAAATGTGGAAAAAATGTCACCTGCGCATGTTACAAAAATGAATGTAACGTCGGGGTATTATCGGGTGACATTTAACCATATGTTCACTATGCCTTTTCTGATGATTAACTTTTGTCGATTCATTTACCAGCACAATAGTCAACTTTGAAAATATCAGTCCGCTACAAATCAAGGCGCTGAACAGGCATATAGTTGTTAAATATTTATTATAAATGTCAATAAAAGGTTTTTAATGTATGTTGGGTTGTTTTGTAAAAAGTCCCTACTTTTTATCTTGAATATCAAAAGGATGAAAAGTCATGATTTATGAACAGAATTAATTCACTAAAACCTTAAATGTTTATAATGTGATCTAATGCACGCTTTATAGGCCGTATTTTCTCGGTATTTGCAGTTTTGCATGATCGCTCACAGATTGGCAAAATGCAGGAAAAGTTGCCTGTCGGAAAATAATTAAACATTTATTCACTATTTTGCTACTTATTGTTTGAATTCACGGGGCGTCACCGTATAATTTGTCCGCTTTTTGATGCTTGACTCTTCGCCTCAAAGGACGTTTTATACGACACGCGACATACCTCGAAGGGAGCAGGAGTAAAAACGTGATGTCTGTGTCGCTCTTGAGTCGAAACGTTGCTCGTAAGCTTCTGTTTATTCAGTTACTGGCAGTAATAGCAAGTGGACTGCTGTTCAGCCTCAAAGACCCCTTCTGGGGCGTATCCGCGATATGCGGTGGTTTGGCGGTCGTTGTGCCAAACATAATGTTTATGATTTTTGCCTGGCGTCATCAGGCGCATACACCAGCCAGAGGCCGAATGGCCTGGACCTTCGCTATCGGCGAAGCCTCCAAGGTGTTGCTGACCTTCGCCCTCCTCGTGATGGCGCTGGCCGTTTTCAAAGCGGTATTTTTACCGCTGATAGTGACGTGGGTTTTGGTGCTGGTGGTACAAATTCTGGCACCAGCTGTAATTAACAACAAAGGGTAAAAGGCATCATGGCTGCAGAAAATATGACGCCGCAGGAATACATAGGACACCATCTGAATAACCTTCAGCTGGACCTGCGTACTTTCTCGCTGGTGGATCCGCACAACCCCCCGGCCACCTTCTGGACGCTCAACATTGACTCCATGTTCTTCTCAGTGGTGCTCGGTCTGTTGTTCCTTACCATTTTCCGTAGCGTTGCGAAGAAAGCGACCAGCGGAGTACCGGGTAAACTCCAGACGGCTATCGAGATGACCATCGGCTTCGTCCATGGCAGCGTTAAAGATATGTATCATGGCAAGAGCAAGCTGATTGCTCCGCTGGCCCTCACCGTGTTCGTCTGGGTATTCCTGATGAACCTGATGGATCTGCTGCCAATCGACCTGATTCCTTATATCGGTGAACACATTTTCGGCCTGCCTGCACTGCGCGTGGTTCCGTCTGCGGACGTAAACATCACCCTGTCGATGGCGCTTGGCGTGTTTATCCTGATTCTTTTCTACAGCATCAAAATGAAAGGCGTGGGTGGGTTCGTTAAAGAACTGACGCTGCAGCCGTTCAATCACTGGGCGTTCATTCCTGTCAACTTAATCCTTGAAGGGGTAAGCCTGCTGTCCAAACCTGTTTCACTGGGTCTGCGACTGTTCGGCAACATGTATGCCGGTGAGCTGATTTTCATTCTGATTGCTGGTCTGTTGCCGTGGTGGTCACAGTGGATTCTGAATGTGCCGTGGGCCATTTTCCACATCCTGATTATTACGCTGCAAGCCTTCATCTTCATGGTTCTGACGATCGTCTATCTGTCGATGGCATCCGAAGAGCATTGATTTTTACCAACATACTACGTTTTTACTGAAATAAACTGGAGACTGTCATGGAAAACCTGAATATGGATCTGCTGTACATGGCTGCCGCTGTGATGATGGGTCTGGCGGCGATCGGTGCTGCGATCGGTATCGGCATCCTCGGGGGCAAATTCCTGGAAGGCGCAGCGCGTCAACCGGATCTGATTCCTCTGCTGCGTACTCAGTTCTTTATCGTTATGGGTCTGGTGGATGCAATCCCGATGATCGCTGTAGGTCTGGGTCTGTACGTGATGTTTGCTGTCGCGTAGTAAGTTGTACGTAAGAAACCTAAGCCACAGAGTTAATTTAAGAGGTATTGTGCTGTGAACATGAACGCAACAATCCTCGGCCAGGCCATCGCGTTTGTTCTTTTCGTATGGTTCTGCATGAAGTACGTATGGCCGCCTTTAATGGCTGCCATCGAAAAGCGGCAGAAAGAGATTTCTGACGGCTTAGCTTCTGCAGAACGCGCTAAGAAGGATTTGGACCTTGCACAGGCCAACGCGACCGACCAGCTGAAAAAAGCGAAAGCGGAAGCCCAGGTAATCATCGAGCAGGCGAACAAGCGTCGCGCTCAGATTCTGGATGAAACTAAAGCTGAAGCAGAACAGGAACGCACCAAAATCGTCGCACAGGCGCAGGCTGAAATTGATGCCGAACGTAAACGTGCTCGTGAGGAGCTGCGTAAGCAGGTCGCAATCCTGGCTGTTGCTGGCGCCGAGAAGATCATCGAACGTTCCGTGGATGAAGCTGCTAACAGCGACATCGTGGATAAACTTGTCGCTGAACTGTAAGGAGGGAGGGGCTGATGTCTGAATTTGTAACGGTAGCTCGCCCCTACGCCAAAGCAGCTTTTGACTTTGCCGTCGAACACAAAGGTGTTGAGCGCTGGCAGGATATGCTGGCGTTTGCCGCTGAAGTGACTAAAAACGAACAAATGGCAGAGCTTCTGTCCGGTGCCCTGGCGCCGGAAACGCTCTCTGAAGCGTTCATCGCGGTCTGCGGCGAGCAGCTGGACGACAGCGGCCAGAACCTGATTCGGGTTATGGCTGAAAACGGTCGTCTGAAGGTGCTCCCGGATGTTCTTGAGCAGTTCATTCACCTGCGCGCTGCCAGTGAGGCAACCGCAGAGGTAGATGTTATTTCTGCCACCCAACTGAGTGAAGAACAGCTCGCGAAGATTGCCGACGCGATGGAAAAACGTTTGTCACGCAAAGTTAAGCTGAATTGCAAAATCGATAAGTCTGTACTGGCAGGTGTTATCATCCGTGCGGGTGATATGGTCATTGATGGCAGCGTACGCGGCCGTCTTGATCGCCTTGCAGACGTCTTGCAGTCTTAAGGGGACTGGAGCATGCAACTGAATTCCACCGAAATCAGCGAACTGATCAAGCAGCGCATTGCTCAGTTCAATGTTGTGAGCGAGGCTCACAACGAAGGTACTATCGTTTCCGTCAGTGACGGTGTTATCCGCATCCACGGCCTGGCCGATTGTATGCAGGGCGAGATGATCTCCCTGCCGGGTAACCGCTTCGCTATCGCACTGAACCTGGAGCGCGACTCCGTAGGTGCGGTGGTGATGGGTCCGTACGCTGACCTGGCCGAAGGCATGAAGGTTAAATGTACTGGCCGTATCCTGGAAGTTCCTGTCGGTCGTGGCCTGCTGGGCCGCGTGGTGAACACCCTGGGTGCACCCATTGACGGTAAAGGTCCGGTTGAACACGATGGCTTCTCGCCAATCGAAGTTATCGCACCGGGCGTAATCGAACGTCAGTCCGTCGACCAGCCGGTACAGACCGGTTATAAATCCGTCGATGCCATGATCCCAATCGGCCGTGGCCAGCGTGAGCTGATCATCGGTGACCGTCAGACCGGTAAAACCGCGATGGCAATCGATGCGATCATCAACCAGCGTGATTCCGGTATTAAGTGCGTCTACGTGGCTATCGGCCAGAAAGCGTCCACCATCTCTAACGTGGTACGTAAACTGGAAGAACACGGCGCGCTGTCCAACACCATCGTTGTTGTGGCGACCGCTTCTGAATCCGCAGCGCTGCAATACCTGGCTCCGTATGCCGGTTGCGCAATGGGCGAATACTTCCGCGACCGTGGCGAAGATGCGCTGATCGTATACGATGACCTGTCTAAACAGGCCGTTGCTTACCGTCAGGTGTCCCTGCTGCTCCGCCGTCCGCCAGGACGTGAAGCATTCCCGGGCGACGTGTTCTACCTCCACTCCCGTCTGCTGGAGCGCGCATCCCGCGTTAACGCTGAATACGTTGAGAACTTCACCAAAGGTGAAGTGAAAGGTAAAACGGGTTCCCTGACCGCGCTGCCGATTATCGAAACGCAGGCTGGTGACGTTTCCGCATTCGTTCCGACTAACGTAATTTCCATTACCGATGGTCAGATCTTCCTGGAAACCAACCTGTTTAACTCCGGTATTCGTCCGGCGGTCAACCCGGGTATCTCCGTATCCCGTGTTGGTGGTGCTGCTCAGACCAAGATCATCAAGAAACTGTCCGGTGGTATTCGTACCGCTCTGGCACAGTATCGTGAACTGGCTGCGTTCTCTCAGTTCGCATCCGATCTGGACGAAGCAACCCGTAAACAGCTGAGCCATGGTCAGAAAGTAACCGAGCTGCTGAAACAGAAACAGTATGCGCCGATGTCTGTAGCACAGCAGGGCCTGGTCCTGTTTGCTGCTGAACGCGGTTACCTCGAAGATGTGGAACTGGCGAAAATCGGTAGCTTCGAAGCCGCTCTGCTGGCTTACGTTGACCGTGACCACGCTCCGCTGATGCAAGAGATTAACCAGACCGGTGGCTATAACGACGAGATCGAAGGCAAGCTGAAAGGCATCCTCGACTCCTTCAAAGCAACCCAGTCCTGGTAAAGTCTGGCGGCTTGTCTTAGGGCAAGCCGCACGGCATTGAGGAGAAGTTCATGGCCGGCGCAAAAGAGATACGTAGTAAGATCGCAAGCGTCCAGAACACGCAGAAGATCACTAAAGCGATGGAAATGGTCGCCGCTTCCAAAATGCGTAAATCGCAGGATCGCATGGCGGCCAGCCGTCCTTATGCAGAAACCATGCGCAAAGTGATTGGTCACCTTGCGAACGGTAATCTGGAATATAAGCACCCTTACCTGGAAGAACGCGACGTTAAGCGCGTAGGCTACCTGGTGGTGTCGACCGACCGTGGTCTGTGCGGTGGCTTGAACATTAACCTGTTCAAAAAGCTGCTGGCGGATATGAAAGTCTGGTCCGATAAAGGCGTTCAGTGCGATATCGCAATGATCGGCTCTAAAGGCGTTTCTTTCTTTAATTCCGTAGGCGGCAATATTGTCGCTCAGGTGACCGGCATGGGTGATAACCCGTCCCTGTCCGAACTGATCGGTACGGTAAAAGTGATGTTGCAGGCCTATGATGAAGGCCGTCTGGACAAGCTGTACGTTGTCAGCAACAAATTTATTAATACCATGTCTCAGGCTCCGACCATTACTCAGCTGCTGCCGCTACCGGCGTCAGACGATGCTGATCTGAAGCGTAAATCCTGGGATTACCTGTATGAGCCAGATCCAAAAGCGCTGCTGGATACCCTCCTGCGTCGCTACGTTGAGTCTCAGGTTTATCAGGGCGTGGTAGAAAACCTGGCCAGCGAGCAGGCCGCACGTATGGTGGCGATGAAAGCCGCTACCGATAATGGCGGCAGCCTGATTAAAGAGCTGCAGTTGGTATACAACAAAGCTCGTCAGGCCAGCATTACTCAGGAACTCACCGAAATCGTCGGTGGTGCATCCGCGGTATAACCAGGTTAATTCGTAGAGGATTCAAGATGGCTACTGGAAAAATTGTCCAGGTAATCGGCGCCGTGGTTGACGTCGAATTCCCTCAGGATGCCGTACCGCGCGTGTACGATGCTCTTGAGGTACAAAATGGTAACGAGAGTCTGGTGCTGGAAGTTCAGCAGCAGCTCGGCGGTGGTATCGTACGTGCTATCGCCATGGGTTCTTCCGACGGTCTGCGTCGTGGTCTGGAAGTTAAAGACCTCGAGCACCCGATCGAAGTCCCGGTTGGTAAAGCAACGCTGGGTCGTATCATGAACGTGCTGGGTCAGCCGATCGATATGAAAGGCGACATCGGTGAAGAAGACCGTTGGGCTATCCACCGCGCGGCACCTTCCTACGAAGAGCTCTCCAGCTCTCAGGAACTGCTGGAAACCGGCATCAAAGTAATCGACCTGATGTGTCCGTTCGCTAAGGGCGGTAAAGTCGGTCTGTTCGGCGGTGCGGGCGTGGGTAAAACCGTAAACATGATGGAGCTGATCCGTAACATCGCGATCGAGCACTCCGGTTACTCCGTGTTTGCGGGCGTAGGTGAACGTACTCGTGAGGGTAACGACTTCTACCACGAGATGACCGACTCCAACGTTCTGGATAAAGTATCCTTGGTTTACGGCCAGATGAACGAGCCGCCGGGAAACCGTCTGCGCGTTGCGCTGACCGGTCTGACCATGGCTGAGAAATTCCGTGACGAAGGTCGTGACGTACTGCTGTTCGTCGATAACATCTATCGTTATACCCTGGCCGGTACGGAAGTATCCGCACTGCTGGGCCGTATGCCTTCAGCGGTAGGTTATCAGCCGACTCTGGCGGAAGAGATGGGCGTTCTGCAGGAACGTATCACCTCCACCAAAACCGGTTCTATCACTTCCGTGCAGGCGGTATACGTCCCTGCGGATGACTTGACTGACCCATCCCCAGCAACCACCTTTGCTCACTTAGATGCAACCGTGGTACTGAGCCGTCAGATCGCGTCTCTGGGTATCTACCCGGCCGTTGACCCGCTGGACTCCACCAGCCGTCAGCTGGATCCGCTGGTTGTTGGTCAGGAACACTACGACACCGCGCGTGGCGTACAGTCTCTGCTGCAACGTTATCAGGAACTGAAAGACATCATCGCCATCCTCGGTATGGATGAGCTGTCTGAAGAAGATAAACTGGTGGTAGCTCGCGCGCGTAAGATCCAGCGCTTCCTGTCCCAGCCGTTCTTCGTGGCAGAAGTATTTACCGGTTCACCGGGCAAATACGTCTCCCTGAAAGACACCATCCGTGGCTTTAAAGGCATCATGGAAGGCGAATACGATCACCTGCCGGAGCAGGCGTTCTACATGGTTGGTTCCATCGACGAAGCCGTGGAAAAAGCCAAAAAACTTTAACGCCTTAATCGGAGGGTGATATGGCAATGACTTACCACCTGGACGTCGTCAGCGCAGAGAAGCAAATGTTCTCTGGTCTGGTCGAGAAAATCCAGGTAACGGGTAGTGAAGGTGAGCTGGGTATTTTCCCGGGTCACGCCCCGCTGCTCACCGCCATTAAGCCTGGTATGATTCGCATCGTTAAACAGCACGGTCATGAAGAGTTTATCTATCTGTCCGGCGGCATTCTTGAAGTGCAGCCTGGCAGCGTGACCGTACTGGCTGATACGGCAATTCGTGGCCAGGATCTCGACGAAGCACGAGCCCTGGAATCGAAGCGTAAAGCGGAAGAGCACATTAACAGCTCTCACGGCGACGTAGATTACGCTCAGGCGTCTGCGGAACTGGCCAAAGCGATCGCCAAACTGCGCGTTATCGAATTGACCAAAAAAGCGATGTAACACCGGCTTGAAAGTTAAAAGCCAGTCTGGTTTCCAGGCTGGCTTTTTTTATGGTTTCGTTTCAGTAATTTCAAAACTAAAAAGACATTTTAAAAATTTTGTGATGATAATCTCATTTTTGTTGATCGCTCAAAAAATGAGGCGTAGACTTCTTTTTGTGATGTGCATCACAAAAAATAATTTATCAAAACGTCTCTCTATTCAGGAAGTCATCATGAAACTGCTCAATAAAATCATCGCCTTCTTCAGCACTATGAACGTGACCTTCGGTACCTTCAATAACTAAGAAGCCCGCTCTCCGGCCTGCATTTGCGCTGTACCGCTAACTAAAACGACAACACATGCGGTGTGAAGCAGGAAAGAAAGTAAAAGGTCGCCCGCGGGCGACCTTTGTATTTTAGGGCCAGTATCAGGAACGAGGCTGGCTACGGCTGAGGAAATCGCCGGTATTGAAACGGCCATCCGCATGGCGCAGCAGCGGGTCCGGCAGCGCCAGCGTTTGATAGTCGTCGCTCTTAATGCTCTTTCCCTGGGCGTTGATGCTCTTACCGTCGTGGATAAAATAGTTGCTGTCGTCGATATTGCCGACCACGGCATCATCATATTTTCCAGGCTGGCTGCGCAGGGAGATATTGTCGCTAAACGAGCCCTGAGTCTCGGGTTTACCGTACGGGCTGGCGCGGAAGATGTAGTTAAAGCGCTGATTATCCACCGCCACGTTGTTGACCACCACCAGCCTGCCGGGGTTGAAGTTATCCGTAAAACCGTCCAGGTGATTGCCAATCGCAATGCTGTTGCGCACTTCATGCGCCACCGGCTGCCCTTCCCCACCCAGCTTAAAACCATTGCTGGTGTTATTACGGGCAATTGAATTCTCGATCACCACAACGCCATTGGCGCCATCTTCAATCTTGTTGAACAGGTCAAATCCGTCGTCGATATTATCGTAGGAGTAGCACCCTTCGAGCCGGTTTCCCTCACCCACCCGCATTTTTACCGCAAAACCATCGGCGTTGATCTTGCCCGGATCTTCATTACTGAACGATTCGGAGTTGACCACCCGGTTGTAGCTGGCCCACAGCGGGCGCCCCACGTCCGGCGGAGAGGAAATTTGAATCCCGGTATCATCGTTGCGATAAGCGGTGACGTTCTCAATCAGATTATGACTGCCCTGCACGCGCAGGCTTTTATCGGTGACGGCGATCCCCTTGATATGCCAGTAGCTGGCGTCGAGCTGCAGGCCGTGAATGACCGCCTTTCCGTCGGCCCGCAGCGTCTTGGGTTGCCCTTTGAGCCCGCTGGCGCTGAGCGGGATCTGCGTTTGCGGATAGTCTCCGGCGGCTAAGATAAGCGTGCCGCCAGCCGGCAGTAGCTCCACGCCGCGGGAGAGAGTGAGCGGAGCGTCAGCCGTTCCGCTGGCGTTTGCCTGCCCTTGCGCAGAGACGTAGAGGGTACGGCCTTCTACGCCGGCGCTGCGTTCAACCGTTAGCGTTTGCGCTACCGGCTTGCCGCTGGTGGCCGGAGTAAACTGAACCTCGAAGGTGTTCCTGTCTTTGAGCGTGGCGGGTTGAGTAAACATCTCCCCGGCTTTGACGGCTATGTCCTTGCCGATGATGACTTCGTCCTGGCGGACGGTAAAACGCCCGTCATAGTTAGCCCGCGCCTGCAGAATGTACTCCGCGCTTTGGCTTGTGGCGCCAGAGGCAATCTGCATCACAACCGGCCAGGCTTTCGCAATATAGGGCGGAGAAGCCTGCGTCCTGGCTGCTGAAGTCGTCAGCGAGGCGTTGCTGATGGTGATTTTGGCATTACGCGAGGCGAAAAAGCCGACGTAGTAATGGTCTTTATCCTGCTGGGCAATCGTGTCGCTGCGGGGAACCTTCTTGCTTACCCATTCGCTGCTGCCCGTCGGCGCCCATGAGGTGATGAAACCGTCGTTAGTGCGTTCCAGCTTGAGCTGAAAGGCTGGGGTTTGCTGGAGATCGATATTCTCTTTGTAGCTCTGCCTGGTAATAGAAGAACCGGCATTGCCCCAGGGCTGGGAAATCCCTTCCCGGCCAATCGCCTGCAGTTTTATATGCGCATGATCTTTCTTATCCTGGGTCACGATCGCGTTCATGAGCATATTCGATGCTGCCGGAAACTCTTCATAGCCCACCTTTAAAGGCTGCTGACGTGGCAGACCGATAACATCACGAACCAGCAGTCCCGCGCCTTCCTGCGCTGCCGGACGGGCGCCGTTCTCCGGGCCGAACTGATCCACCGTTACCGTTGCCTGCAGGATAAAATTTTGGCTAACCGGCAGCGTGGTATAAAAGAAGGTCAGGCCATCATGCGAATTCGCGATCTTGCCTCCCCGACTCTCGATGGTTACGGGGGCGCTGAGATCGGCGGTATCCTGGGGAGTCAGCTTTTTGCCTGCGATGGTGACGTCATTAACCCCGATTTTTTCCGGCAGTACGTTGGAGGAGAAATTCACATCGGTTGATTGACCAAAAGCGATACCTCGCCAGACACGAGCCTCGCCAGCGTGCAGCGGCAATGCGATAATTGAGCTACAAAGGGCTAATGCCAAAGGGATTTTTTTATTCATTTTTTTCTCCAGAGTAAATAATGAGCAGCATTATCATCGGAATGAAACGGTGTTTCTATTTACCGCGTCACAATAAATGAATATTAAAATCATGTTTCATTTTGTGTTTTCGCTTTATTCAGGCGTCGAAAAAACAGGAAAAGCAGTGGGATAGCAGATATTCATCTCTCTTATCAGGTTTTTTCGGAGATAAACTGATTTGCAGTGACTAAAAATAGCGCCATAAAATGGTGTATAGCGTTGAGCCTGAGCGTTTTATCCTCGTCTCGTTTCATGATGAAAAATATGTAGTAATTTCAACGTGAAAGGCTTTTACTTTTCGTTCTAACAGCTGTCAGGATGCGTATGTCAAACAGTGCGATGAGCGTGGTTGTCCTTGCCGCAGGCAAAGGGACCCGCATGTATTCCGATCTTCCCAAGGTGCTGCACTCCTTGGCTGGGAAGCCAATGGTGCAACATGTCATTGATGCGACTAAAGATTTAGGCGCTTCTTCCGTACACCTTGTGTACGGGCACGGCGGCGATCTGCTGCGTCAGGCGCTGCATGAAGACAATCTTAACTGGGTTCTGCAGGCGGAACAGCTGGGTACCGGCCATGCGATGCAGCAGGCGGCGCCATTCTTCGCCGATGATGAAGATATCATGATGCTGTACGGCGACGTCCCGCTGATCTCCGTCGATACCCTGCAGCGCCTGCGCGCCGCCAAACTGCAGGGCGGCATTGGCCTGCTGACGGTGAAGCTGGACGATCCGAGCGGCTATGGGCGCATTACGCGTGATAACGGCCGGGTTAGCGGCATTGTTGAGCATAAAGATGCCAGCGAAGCGCAGCGTCAAATTCAGGAAATCAACACCGGGATCCTGATCGCCGGCGGCGCGGATTTAAAACGCTGGCTGGCGAAGCTGACGAATAACAACGTCCAGGGCGAATACTACATTACCGATATTATCGCGATGGCGTATCAGGAAGGCCGGGAAATCGTCGCCGTCCACCCTCAGCGTTTAAGCGAAGTTGAAGGCGTCAACAACCGCCTGCAGCTATCCCGCCTCGAGCGCGTCTATCAGTCTGAACAGGCGGAAAAACTGCTGCTGGCGGGCGTTATGCTGCGCGATCCGGCGCGTTTTGATCTCCGCGGCACGCTGGCGCATGGGCGCGATGTTGAGATTGATACTAACGTTATCCTTGAAGGGAACGTGGTACTGGGCGAACGGGTGAAAATTGGCGCCGGCTGCGTGATTAAAAACAGCACCATCGGTGATGACTGTGAAATCAGCCCGTACTCCGTGGTGGAGGATGCCCATCTGCAGGCGGCCTGCACCATCGGACCTTTCGCTCGTCTGCGCCCAGGGGCGGAGCTGCTGGAAGGCGCGCACGTCGGCAACTTTGTCGAAATGAAAAAAGCGCGCCTGGGCAAAGGCTCGAAGGCGGGGCATCTCTCCTATCTGGGGGATGCGGAAATCGGCGATAACGTGAATATCGGTGCAGGTACCATCACCTGTAACTATGACGGCGCCAATAAATTTAAAACCATTATCGGCAACGACGTGTTTGTCGGGTCGGATAGCCAGCTGGTGGCGCCCGTAACCGTTGGCAACGGCGTGACGATCGCCGCCGGCACCACGGTTACCCGCGATATTGCTGATAATGAATTAGTATTAAGCCGCGTGCCGCAGGTCCATAAGCAGGGCTGGCAGCGTCCGGTGAAGAAAAAGTAGGTCATTTACCCCTCATCCTTCCGGGATGAGGGCCGGGGTGAGAGGATAAAATAATCCTCCCCCCATAGCAGTAACCATAAAAATAACCCCACTCTCTACAAGGCTCGGGGCGCCCGGAAAGGGCATTATCCAACGTAAATGCGTTGGGTAAACACAGGTCAGCGACAACGCATGGCATAACGCCATTATCAGGAAATTTAACTATGTGTGGAATTGTTGGCGCAGTCGCGCAGCGTGATATTGCTGAAATCCTTCTCGAAGGTTTACGTCGTCTGGAATACCGTGGCTATGACTCTGCCGGTCTGGCAGTGGTTGATAACGAAGGACACATGTCCCGCGTTCGTCGGCTCGGTAAAGTACAGATGCTGGCTCAGGCGGTAGAAGAACAGCCGTTGCACGGCGGTACGGGGATTGCCCATACCCGCTGGGCGACCCACGGCGAACCGTCAGAGAGCAATGCGCATCCGCATGTTTCTGAACATATTGTGGTGGTCCACAACGGCATCATCGAAAACCATGAACCGCTGCGCGAGCTGCTGCAGTCGCGTGGCTATATTTTTGTATCAGAGACTGATACGGAAGTGATTGCTCACCTGGTGCACTGGGAGCTGGAGCAGGGCGGAACCCTGCGGGAAGCCGTTCTGCGCGCCATCCCACAGCTGCGCGGCGCCTACGGTACCGTCATCATGGATACCCGCGATCCGGGCACCCTGCTGGCCGCTCGTTCAGGCAGCCCGCTGGTTATTGGTCTGGGGATGGGGGAGAACTTCATCGCCTCCGATCAGCTGGCGCTGCTGCCGGTGACCCGCCGCTTTATCTTCCTCGAAGAGGGCGATATTGCGGAAGTCTCCCGCCGCTCGGTGGTGGTATTTGATAAGTCAGGCGCGGAGGTTAAACGCCCGGATATCGAATCCAACCTGCAATACGACGCGGGCGATAAGGGCATCTACCGCCACTACATGCAAAAAGAGATCTACGAGCAGCCGAACGCTATCAAGAACACCCTGACCGGGCGGATTAGCCACGGAGAAGTCGATCTGAGCGAACTGGGCGCCAACGCCAACGAGATGCTGTCTCAGGTTGAGCATATTCAGATTGTCGCCTGCGGCACTTCGTATAACTCCGGGATGGTTTCTCGCTACTGGTTTGAAGCGCTGGCCGGCGTGCCTTGCGATGTCGAAATCGCCTCTGAATTCCGCTATCGCAAATCGGCAGTACGCCGCAACAGCCTGATGATCACTCTTTCCCAGTCCGGCGAAACGGCGGATACGCTGGCCGCCCTGCGCCTGTCGAAAGAGCTGGGATATCTTGGATCTCTGGCTATTTGCAACGTGCCAGGCTCATCGCTGGTTCGCGAGTCCGATCTGTCGCTGATGACCAAAGCGGGCACCGAAATCGGCGTGGCTTCCACCAAAGCCTTCACCACTCAGCTGACCGTGCTGCTGATGCTGGTGGCGAAACTGGCGCGCCTGAAGGGCCAGGATGCGGCGATTGAGCACGATATCGTGCATGGTCTGCAGGCGTTACCGAGCCGAATCGAGCAGATGCTGTCGCAGGACAAGCGTATTGAAGCGCTGGCGGAAAGTTTCTCTGATAAGCACCACGCGCTGTTCCTCGGCCGTGGCGATCAGTACCCTATTGCTCTTGAAGGGGCGCTGAAGCTGAAAGAGATCTCTTATATCCACGCGGAAGCCTACGCTGCAGGCGAGCTGAAGCATGGTCCTCTGGCCCTGATTGACGCCGAGATGCCGGTTATTGTTGTCGCACCGAACAACGAACTGCTGGAGAAGCTCAAATCCAACATCGAAGAAGTTCGCGCCCGCGGCGGCCAGCTGTACGTCTTTGCCGATGGGGATGCTGGCTTTAACAGCAGCGATAATATGCACATCATCCAGATGCCGCATGTTGAAGAGGTGATTGCGCCAATCTTCTACACCGTCCCGCTGCAGCTGCTGGCCTATCACGTCGCGCTGATTAAAGGCACCGACGTTGACCAGCCGCGTAACCTCGCAAAATCGGTTACCGTAGAGTAAGGCGAATTTGCTGAAGCGATGCGCTTTCGCAACTCGCGAGTCAGTTAAAACATCCGGTGGGGCTGATGAAGCTCCCTGGATTTTTTTTCCCTTGCCGTCTGCGGACGGAAAAGCGCGGACCCGCTTTGAATGGCGGTTAAATAAGCATGAATGGCTGCCGGATGGCGGCCTTTTTTGTCGGTTCGCTGGTCGCTTTTTCCGCATGAAGTAAAAAGGCGCGTCCCCTGGCTTTTATGACAACTGACCCGCTTTAGCGCTAAATTTTCCTGTCATAAAAAGAAAATTTTTCCGTAAACTCATTGTCATTATTGTGATTAACTAAATGATTAAAATGGATTTTATTTACCATTATTCTGCGCATAATTCCTTGTCATAAAACTGTAATAATTCGTACATTTTACTGTCACCTCTTTGTCCTATTTTGCTCACCATAGCCTCGAAACAACGATTTACGAATCCAGCAGGAGACATTATGAACGTTATGCGTACCACCGTCGCAACAGTTGTCGCCGCGACCTTATCTATGAGCGCTTTTTCTGCATTTGCAGCAGCAAGTCTGACAGGCGCAGGCGCAACTTTCCCTGCGCCGGTGTATGCCAAATGGGCTGATACTTATCAGAAAGAGACCGGCAATAAAGTGAACTACCAGGGCATCGGCTCTTCCGGTGGTGTAAAACAGATTATTGCCAACACCGTTGATTTCGGTGCTTCTGATGCTCCTCTGGCTGATGACAAGCTGGCTCAGGAAGGTCTGTTCCAGTTCCCAACCGTTATCGGCGGCGTGGTGCTGGCCGTTAACCTGCCAGGCCTGAAATCCGGCGAGCTGGTGCTGGATGGTAAAACGCTGGGTGATATCTACCTGGGCAAAATTAAGAAATGGGATGACGAAGCGATTGCCAAACTCAACCCAGGCAAGAAGCTGCCGGCACAGAATATTGCCGTAGTTCGTCGCGCTGATGGCTCCGGTACTTCCTTCGTCTTCACCAGCTACCTGGCGAAAGTGAACGAAGAGTGGAAATCCAAAATCGGCGCAGGCTCTACCGTTAACTGGCCGACCGGTCTGGGCGGTAAAGGTAACGACGGTATCGCCGCTTTCGTTCAGCGTCTGCCGGGTTCAATTGGCTACGTTGAATACGCCTATGCGAAACAAAACAACCTCGCCTACACCAAACTGCTGTCTGCTGACGGCAAGCCGGTTAGCCCAACGGAAGATAACTTCGCTAACGCCGCGAAAGGTATCGACTGGAGCAAGTCCTTTGCACAGGACCTGACTAACCAGAAAGGTGAAAATGCATGGCCGATCACCTCAACCACCTTCATCCTGGTACACAAAGCTTCCAGCAAGCCTGAGCAGACGGCTGAAGTGCTGAAGTTCTTCGACTGGGCATATAAAAACGGCGGTAAAGAAGCTAACGCACTGGATTACGCAACGCTGCCGGAAAGCGTGGTTGAGCAGGTTCGCGCTGCATGGAAAACCAACGTGAAAGACAGCAGCGGTAAAGCGCTGTACTAATACTTGTTATACTTCGCGCTGCAGGCCATCTTGCTGCGGCGCGAATTATTTTGGGTATAGCATTACCTTTGTCTAACAGGTCAGTAATATAGCGGCCTTTCGGACCCGAACTTAAAGAGTAACCTATGGCTGCAACCAAGCCGGCATTCAACCCTCCGGGGAAAAAGGGTGACATATTTTTCGGCGTGCTGGTCAAACTGGCGGCGCTGATTGTGCTATTGATGCTGGGCGGCATCATCGTTTCCCTGATTATCTCTTCGTGGCCAAGCATTCAAAAGTTTGGTTTTTCCTTTTTGTGGACTAAAGAGTGGGATGCGCCGAACGAAGTCTTCGGGGCGCTGGTTCCGATCTACGGTACGCTGGTTACCTCATTTATTGCGCTGCTGATCGCCGTTCCTGTGAGCTTCGGTATTGCGCTGTTCCTGACCGAACTCTCCCCTGCCTGGCTTAAGCGTCCTCTCGGTATTGCGATCGAACTTCTGGCGGCTATCCCGAGTATCGTTTACGGCATGTGGGGTCTGTTTATCTTTGCGCCGCTGTTCGCGACCTACTTCCAGGAGCCGGTCGGCAACATCATGTCGACAATTCCTTTCGTTGGCGCCCTGTTTGCGGGACCGGCGTTTGGTATCGGTATTCTGGCGGCCGGCGTCATTCTGGCCATCATGATCATCCCTTATATCGCAGCGGTTATGCGCGATGTGTTTGAGCAGACGCCGGTGATGATGAAAGAGTCCGCCTACGGCATCGGCTGCACCACCTGGGAGGTTATCTGGCGCATTGTGCTGCCCTTTACCCGCAACGGGGTGATAGGCGGCGTGATGCTCGGTCTGGGGCGTGCGCTGGGGGAAACCATGGCGGTGACCTTTATTATCGGTAACACCTACCAGCTGGATAGCGCTTCGCTGTATATGCCTGGTAACAGTATCACCTCTGCGCTGGCGAATGAGTTTGCCGAAGCCGAGTCTGGCCTGCACGTCGCCGCGCTGATGGAGCTGGGGCTGATTCTGTTCGTTATTACCTTTATTGTTCTGGCCGCATCTAAGTTCATGGTGATGCGCCTGGCGAAGAATGAGGGAGCACGCTAATGGCGACGATTGAACTACAAACCACCGCTGAGCTGGCGGAATCCCGCCGTAAAATGCAGGCTAAGCGGCGCCTGAAAAACCGGATCGCGCTGGGCCTCTCTATGGGAACAATGGTATTCGGTCTGTTCTGGCTTATCTGGATCCTGATGGCCACCGTGACCCGCGGCATTGACGGCATGAGCCTGGCGTTGTTTACCGAAATGACTCCGCCGCCGAACACCGCTGGCGGCGGCCTGGCTAACGCCCTCGCGGGCAGCGGCCTGCTGATCCTGTGGTCAACGATCTTCGGCACGCCGCTGGGCATTTTGGCGGGGATTTATCTGGCGGAATATGGCCGTAAATCCGCGCTAGCGGAAGTGATTCGTTTTATTAACGATATCCTGCTCTCCGCTCCTTCTATCGTGGTTGGCCTGTTCGTTTACACCATCGTGGTCGCGCAGATGCAGCACTTTTCCGGCTGGGCGGGAGTTATTGCCCTGGCGCTGCTGCAGGTGCCTATCGTGATTCGTACCACGGAGAATATGCTGAAGCTGGTGCCGGACAGCCTGCGTGAAGCGGCCTACGCGCTGGGTACGCCGAAATGGAGAATGATTTCCGCGATCACCCTGAAAGCCTCGGTTTCCGGCATTATGACGGGCATCCTGCTGGCTATCGCGCGTATCGCCGGGGAGACGGCACCGCTGCTGTTTACCGCGCTCTCCAACCAGTTCTGGAGTACCGACATGATGCAGCCGATCGCCAACCTGCCGGTAACGATTTTCAAATTTGCCATGAGTCCGTTTGCGGAGTGGCAGCAACTGGCATGGGCCGGGGTATTGATTATCACCCTGTGCGTACTGCTGCTGAACGTTCTGGCGCGCGTGGTTTTCGCGAAGAATAAACACGGTTAATTTTTTGCGGCGCGGCGAAACGCGGCGCCGAATGAGGAAGAGATTGATGAGTATGGTGAATGCTATCCCGGGTAAACTTTCAGTTCGTAACCTGAACTTCTACTACGGAAAATTCCATGCCCTGAAAAACATCAACCTGGATATTACCAAAAACCAGGTTACGGCGTTTATCGGCCCGTCAGGCTGCGGTAAGTCGACCCTGCTGCGTACGTTCAACAAAATGTTTGAGCTGTATCCGGAGCAGCGTGCGGAAGGCGAAATTTTGCTGGATGGCGATAATATTCTGACCAACACCCAGGACATCGCCCTGCTGCGTGCCAAGGTCGGAATGGTCTTCCAGAAGCCGACGCCGTTCCCGATGTCGATTTATGACAATATCGCCTTTGGCGTTCGTCTGTTTGAAAAGCTGTCGCGCACCGATATGGATGAACGTGTGCAGTGGGCGCTGACCAAGGCCGCATTATGGAACGAAACCAAAGATAAGCTGCATCAGAGCGGCTACTCTCTCTCCGGCGGTCAGCAGCAGCGTTTGTGCATTGCGCGCGGTATCGCGATTCGCCCGGAAGTGCTGTTGCTTGATGAACCGTGCTCCGCGCTGGACCCGATTTCGACCGGGCGCATTGAAGAGCTGATCACCGAGCTGAAGCAGGACTACACCGTCGTTATCGTTACTCACAACATGCAGCAGGCTGCGCGTTGTTCTGACCATACGGCATTTATGTATCTTGGCGAGCTGATTGAATTCAGCAACACGGACGATCTGTTTACGAAGCCCGCTAAGAAGCAAACTGAAGATTACATTACCGGCCGCTACGGTTGATATGCTCCTCAGCTTTCAGGCTGTACCCGCGCTGGCTGCCTTTGCTCACCCCGGTTACGTAGCTGTATATCTACGCACCCGGGGATTTGCGCTGTTGCCGCCTCGCTATGGCCAGAAATCTTTTGGGCATCTGGAGGAACGATGGATAACCTAAATCTTAATAAACATATTTCCGGCCAGTTCAACGCTGAACTGGAGTATATCCGCACCCAGGTGATGACGATGGGTGGGCTGGTGGAGCAGCAGCTTTCTGATGCGATCACCGCGATGCACAACCAGGACAGCGAGCTGGCAAAGCGCGTTATCGATGGTGATAAGCAGGTCAATATGATGGAAGTGGCCATTGATGAAGCCTGCGTGCGCATCATCGCCAAACGTCAGCCTACCGCCAGCGACCTGCGCTTAGTGATGGCGATTATCAAAACCATCGCCGAGCTGGAACGTATCGGTGATGTCGCGGATAAAATTTGCCGCACGGCGCTGGAGAAGTTTTCCCAGCAGCATCAGCCGCTGCTGGTGAGCCTGGAGTCTCTCGGCCGTCACACCGTGCAGATGCTGCATGATGTGCTGGACGCCTTTGCGCGAATGGATCTGGACGAAGCCGTGCGTATCTATCGTGAAGATAAGAAAGTGGATCAGGAGTATGAAGGCATCGTGCGTCAGCTGATGACTTATATGATGGAAGATTCACGTACGATTCCTAGCGTGCTGACCGCCCTGTTCTGCGCCCGCTCTATTGAGCGCATCGGCGACCGCTGCCAGAACATCTGCGAATATATTTTCTACTTCGTTAAAGGCCAGGACTTCCGCCACGTTGGCGGCGACGAGCTGGACAAGCTGCTGGCGGGTAAAGATCCGAAAGAGTAAACGACCGTTCCCCGGCCGCGCGACGCTGGCCGGGGTGACAGGATCTTGCGCAACCCAGGCCCGGCCGAGCGCAGCGATGCCGGAGCTTAGCGGGTAATTTCCCAGCCCCGCGCTTTCCACAGCGCCGGAAGCTGCGCCAAATCGGTAAACATCGTCACTTTCGGATGCACGATCGGCAGGTTATGCGGATCGGCGCAGAAGTAGAACACCTCCATTCCGGCATCAATTCCCGACCGGGCGCCGGCGCTGGAGTCATCAATCAGAATGCAGTTTTCGACGTTAACGTTCATGGCCTTCGCCGCGTGGAACATCAGCGCCGGATCGGGCTTCCAGCGTTGAATATCGTAGCCGCTGTACAGCCTGTCGGGGAAATGGTGCAACATACCGGTTCTGCCGAGCGAGTGCTGCATTTTGCTGACCGGGCCGTTCGAGACCACGCACAGGGGAACCGTCACCGCATCCAGCAGGGCTTCAGCGCCGGCGATAGCCTCCAGCTCTGAATCAAACAGGCGCGCCACCTCGTCGCGATAGACCGGTTCAAGCATCGCCTTTTGCAGGCTGACGCCGTACTCCTCATTTATGGTATCGATGATCTCGTAGAGCTTTACGCCTTTGAAGCGCTTAAAGATCTCTTCTAAATCCAGCGTAATGCCGAACTCTTTGAACATGTGAACATAGGCGCGGGAACAGATCACTTCACTGTCGACCAGCGTGCCGTCACAGTCGAAAAACAGGGCTTCTATTTGGGACATGCTGTTTCCATTTTAACAAGTTTAACGTTTTCGTAATGCCGATTTGCGGGACGCAATCGTTGCCGTATAAGCAAAAGCAATGAAAAAAAATTAACACACAACTGCACCAGGTGTCGCATTTTGGTATAGGATAGCCTCGAATTTTCCCTCCTTTGTTCGGAAACCGATAATGAGTCAACAACAAACCAGCCAGTCTTCTGGCCAGGGTCTGCTGGAGCGCGTGTTCAAGCTGCGTGAACATGGCACGACGGCACGCACCGAAGCGATCGCAGGTTTCACCACCTTCCTGACGATGGTCTACATTGTTTTCGTTAACCCACAAATTCTCGGCGTGGCGGGTATGGATACCAGCGCTGTGTTTGTGACGACCTGTCTGATCGCGGCATTCGGCAGTATTATGATGGGGCTGTTTGCTAACCTGCCCGTCGCCCTGGCACCGGCAATGGGCCTCAACGCCTTCTTTGCTTTTGTGGTGGTTCAGGCAATGGGCCTGCCGTGGCAGGTGGGGATGGGGGCTATTTTCTGGGGGGCCGTTGGCCTGCTGCTGCTGACGATTTTCCGCGTACGCTACTGGATGATTGCCAATATTCCGGTAAGCCTGCGCGTGGGGATCACCAGCGGGATTGGCCTGTTCATCGGTATGATGGGGCTGAAAAATGCGGGCGTAATTGTTGCCAACCAGGACACGCTGGTCAGCATCGGTAACCTGACGTCCCACAGCGTGCTGCTGGGGATCCTTGGCTTCTTTATCATCGCCATTCTGGCGTCGCGTAACATCCACGCGGCGGTACTGGTTTCTATCGTGGTGACAACGCTGCTGGGCTGGATGCTGGGTGATGTTCACTACACCGGCATTGTTTCTGCGCCGCCGAGCGTGATGACGGTTGTGGGTCATGTCGATTTAGCCGGTTCGTTTAATCTTGGCCTGGCCGGCGTTATCTTCTCCTTTATGCTGGTAAACCTGTTTGACTCCTCCGGCACCTTGATTGGGGTGACGGATAAAGCCGGCCTTGCTGATGAGAAAGGTAAATTCCCGCGCATGAAGCAGGCGCTGTTTGTGGACAGTATCTCCTCCGTAGCGGGTTCCTTTATCGGCACCTCGTCGGTCACGGCCTATATCGAATCCTCCTCCGGCGTCTCCGTCGGCGGACGTACCGGCCTGACGGCAGTCGTTGTCGGCATTCTGTTCCTGCTGGTTATTTTCCTGTCGCCGCTGGCGGGAATGGTGCCAGCCTACGCTGCCGCTGGCGCGTTAATTTACGTCGGCGTGCTGATGACATCCAGCCTGTCGCGGGTGAAGTGGGACGATCTGACGGAAGCGGTACCGGCGTTCATTACCGCGGTCATGATGCCGTTTAGCTTCTCTATCACCGAAGGTATCGCCCTCGGCTTTATCTCCTACTGCGTGATGAAGATTGGTACCGGCCGCCTGCGCGACCTCAGCCCGTGCGTAATCATCGTATCACTGCTGTTCGTGCTGAAAATTGTGTTTATCGACGCCCACTGATTTGCCCGCACGAAGCCCTCTCCCAAAAGGGAGAGGGCTGTCACTTAGGCTTTAACGCGCTGAATATAATCGCCAAAGGCGCTCAGCTGTCCGCTGAGATGATCGAGCGTGCTTTGATCGACCACCACTCCCGACTGCGGGTCCACCTTGTTCTGAATAACCCCACCCATAAACTCAGGCTTGTTCATCACCATCGCGTCGAGGAACACCAGAATCTGCCGCAGGTGATACTGGCAGCGCGCGCCGCCGATAGCGCCCATCGAGCTGGTTTGGATCAATACGGGTTTACCCGAGAGCGGCTGTTCAGGCAGGCGAGATAGCCAGTCAATCGCATTTTTCAGGCCGCCGGGAACCGAGTAGTTATATTCCGGCGTCACGATGACCACGCCATCCGCTTCGCGAATCTGCCGCGCGATATCCTGCACGCTTTGTGGGAATCCCTCTTCCTGCTGGAGATCCGCATCGTATAGCGGAATGTTGCCAATCGACGGCAGCGCCGAGATTGCCATGCCCGCAGGGGCGATAGCTGGCAGGGTGCGTGCGACCATGCCATTAAACGACTCTTTGCGCAGACTTCCGAGTAACGTAACAACTTTCAACGTATCAGACATGATTGCTCCTTTGCATCATGATGGCCGGACGGACCGGTCAGTTGAGGGAGAATGCTTTTTCCACCGGCAGGCTGGTAAAGCGCATCAGGCGGGCTGAGGGCTCTTTCGCGCGTACCTGTGCGTTCGGCAGGCTACGCCAGCCGTCGCTGCTCGTGTACTCCCAGACTTTAAGCTGGCCGAGACCCGGAGTGGCGGCGATGGACCAGACCAGCACCGTCTCGGCGTCGCAGAGCGCCTCTATGGGCTGCATGTTGGCGGTACGCAGCCGACCTGAGCCTGGAAGCAGCTGCAGGCGCACGGGCGCTTCGCCGGTGAGCTTGAGGACGCTGCGGCGCAGCGCGACCAGCTGGGCGCGTGCTTCATCAGGATCGTGCTGGTTGTTAATCCATAGATTTTCGTTGCTGTTGAAAACATACCGATTGGCGTCGTGCAGCGGATGCACGCCGCGCGAAGCGTGCTGCAGCTCCATGTCCAGGCCGCAGTCGCCTTCCGTTGTCAGCGTGACGCCAACGATATTTCCGGCATACGAAATGGAAAAGCGGGGAAGATGGCGGTCGCGAAAGACGGGCCTGCCGTCGGCTTCTCTGATGATTTCGGGGAGCTCGCTAATGCCGTACAGCATAAACAGCAGCTCTGCGAGCAGCGACCGCGATGCGCGGTAGCGGGTCTGTCGGTACTCCGGCAAACTTTGGGCGGTTTGATGACAGGCCGCCGACAGGCGTGTCGATAGCGGCTCCCTTGCGCTCAGTATCCCTCTTGCAAAATGCGTTGCCATTCGTCGCTCCGTGATTAATGGTCAGAGATAAAAATTGAGAATTACATTATCGCCTGGAATTGATAGGTTTTAATGCGGAAATCATCCCTTGAAAAGGGGATTATGTGAATTTTACAAATTCTTGCGTAACAAAGAGAGGGGGATACGGATAACAGCGCTACAGCGGGTCCGTATAGAGTCGTTTCAGGGCTTCCCTGAGCCAGACGATTTTTGGGTTGTAGCTGTTGCGCTTATGCCACAGCAGGACGAAAGGCACCCTGACTTTTTCCAGCAGCTGGGGCTCCAGAGGGAGAAGGCGGGACACCAGCGGCAGCTGGTGCTGGCGGTTATAGTGGTGGCAGTAGCGCGGTGCCGTCGCCAGCATGTGGTGATCCGGCTGAGCGGCCATAAACAGCGATTGCTCAAAGCCAGGCAGGGTCAGGGCGACGGTGCGCTTGTGTCCCAAATCGTGCAGAACCTCATCCAGCGCCCAGGTATCGATCTGCTCCCAGCTGATATTGATATGCGGGTAGCGTAAAAAGGTCTCCAGATTCCACTCTTCGCTGAGGGCCGGATGATCCGCGCGCAGCCACACCTGCGGCAGATCGGTAAACAGCACCTCAAAATCGATATACCACGGCAGCTGGCTCAGCTGTTCGCGTGAACGCGGGTGCGTTTCCCGCCCGCAAAATCCAATATCAACCTCGCCGCGAATAATGGCATCCAGCGAATCATAGTCCCAGCTGCGCAGGCGGATCAGCGCCTGGGGATAGCGCTGGTAGATCTGCCGGGCAAGGGTATCAAACAGGATCATCATGAGCGGCATTTCCGCCGCCAGTTCGAACTTCAGACCGCTGGGCATGGCGTGATGCGGCTTATCCAGGATCTGGTTGCCCATCTGCATCCAGTCCGCCAGATCCTGCTCCATGCTGGTCATCAGCGGGGTGGGCGTCAGGCCGAGGGGCGTTTTAACGAATAGCGGATCGTCGAACCAGGCGCGGAGTTTGGCCAGCGACTTGCTCACCGCCGACGGCGAAACGTTCATTCGTTTCGCCGTGCGGGTGACGCTGAGCTCCTGGGTTAAGAGCTGCAGGCAGAGTAATAAATTAAGATCGAGACTCGACAGGGGTTTCTTCATAAGTTTGCGCGGCCCGTGCGGGGGCAGCGGCCACAATCAGCACAATGCTGACTATGCTACAGCCAATGAGGATCCCGATCAGCATATTCATTGCGCTTAAGCCAACGATAGCGGCCAGCCAAATCCATAGCGAAGAGCCGCAGACCTGAGCGATACCCAGCGCGGAGCTGGCGACGCCGGCGCGCAGGGTAAACGGCCCCAGCGCCTGGCTCATTGCCACGCCGAAGCCGACGGAGAAGCCCGCGCAGATCAGCGCCAGGCCCAGCATGGTCACCGTTTGGCTGGTGGCGAGGCTGAGCAGCGCCCCGGCGATAAAGAACATCACCTGCGAGGTTAGCATCAGGGTGCGCGGCTTAAACAGGGTGAGCGCAAAGGGCGTGGAGAACGACACAGCCATGCTAATCAGCGCCATGAGGGCCATCGCCATCGAATATTTGCCGCGGTCGAAGCCCATCTCCTCCATCATCAGAACCGGCGAGACGTTCACGTAGGTCAGGATGGCGGTCACGCTGAGGGTGGTAATGACTACCCGGCTGAGGAAAAAGCGGTTCAGCAGCGACTCGGAGCCGGCAGGTTGCTGAGCCGACTCGCCTGGCAGCGCGGTCGGCCGCGTCTCCCGCAGCACGAAGATCGAAAGCAGACCGACCATCACGCCCATGCCGGTCATGGTGTAGAACAGGCTTTGCCACGGGTACCTAAGCATAATCAGATGACCCAGTACCGGAGCCAGCACCGGGATAATGCAGGTAATGCCGTTGAGGAGCGATAGCACCTTGGCGCGCCGCCGGTCATCGAGGGTGTCGCGCAGCACCGCAAAGGCCACCACGTAGCAGCTCCCGGCGCCGATGCCCTGAATAAAGCGTCCGATCAGGAAAAGGGTGCTGGTATGCGCCAGCGAACAAAGAAGGGAGGCCAGAATAAAGATAAAGGCACCAAATACGGCGACCGGTTTGCGTCCGGACTTATCGGCAATGCGCCCGGCAAACAGCATTGCGGTGGCCATACCCGCCAGGTAGACCGAGAACGCGATATGCAGCTGCGCCTCGCTGGCCCCCAGATCCTGCGCAATTCTCGGCAGACCGACCAGGTACATATCAATGCCGGATGGATAGAGCAAAACCAGCGCAAAACCACAGATCAGAAAGCGTGCCATAGAACCCCTCGCGATAATAGTGCCGTACAGAGTAATGGTGAATGCGTGCCAGTACGAGTTGCCATTTGGACAACAATGATTTCCTGGGAGGAAAAACGGGGGGCTAATAAGTAAAAACCCGCATTAACAGCCGGTTAATGCGGGTTAGTGAACGTTTACGCACGACTACGGACTAAACGTTATTTACCAATACAGAAGCTGGAGAAAATGCGCCCCAGCAGATCGTCAGAGGTAAATTCGCCGGTAATTTCGCTTAAGGCCTGCTGCGAGAGCCGCAGCTCTTCTGCCAGAAGCTCGCCGGCCCATGCGCCAAGCAGCTGGGCCTTACCCTGCTGCAGATGGTTGGCTGCCGCTTCCAGCGCCTGCAGGTGGCGGCGGCGGGCGAGGAAGCCGCCCTCCATATTGGTCTCGAAGCCCATGCTCTGCTTAAGATGATTGCGCAGCGCCTCAACGCCCTCTCCGGTACGCGCCGACAGGCGAATAAGCGAGTGACCATTTACTTCACTCAGACCCAGCGTTTCGCCGGTAACGTCGGCTTTATTGCGCACCACGGTAATCGGCAGTTTTGCCGGCAGGCGTTCGATAAAGTCCGGCCAGATCTCCGCAGGGTCGACGGCGTCGGTGGTGGTGCCATCCACCATAAACAGCACCCGGTCGGCCTGGGCGATTTCCTGCCAGGCGCGCTCGATACCGATGCGTTCAACCTCATCGTTGGCGTCGCGCAGACCGGCGGTATCGATGATGTGCAGCGGCATGCCGTCGATGTGGATATGCTCGCGGAGCACGTCGCGGGTGGTTCCGGCGATATCCGTCACAATCGCGGCTTCACGCCCGGCCAGCGCGTTCAGCAGGCTCGATTTCCCGGCGTTGGGGCGCCCGGCAATCACCACCTTCATCCCTTCCCGCAGCAGGCTGCCCTGACGGGCCTCAGCGCGAACCGCGTCGAGATCGGCGATCACGTCGTTAAGCTGGGCCTCTATTTTGCCGTCGGACAGGAAGTCGATTTCTTCGTCCGGGAAGTCGATTGCCGCTTCGACGTAGATACGCAGGTGGGTCAGCGCTTCCACAAGGTGGTTTACGCGCGCGGAGAAGGCGCCCTGCAGCGAGTTTAGCGCCGAACGCGCCGCCTGCTCGGAGCTGGCGTCAATCAGATCGGCAATCGCCTCGGCCTGAGCCAGGTCGAGCTTATCGTTGAGAAACGCGCGTTCGGAGAACTCTCCCGGGTTAGCAATGCGCAGGCCCGGAAGGGTCAGGATGCGTTTGAGCAGCAGATCGAGAATGACCGGGCCGCCGTGGCCCTGCAGCTCGAGGACGTCTTCGCCGGTAAAGGAGTTTGGCCCAGGGAACCACAGCGCGATGCCCTGATCCAGCGCCGTTCCGTTAACGTCCTTGAACGGTAGATAGTCGGCATAGCGCGGCTTTGGCAGCTTGCCGAGCACCGCCTGCGCGACCTCGCGCGCCTTCAGGCCGGAGATGCGCAGGATGCCCACACCACCGCGTCCCGGTGGGGTTGCCTGGGCGACGATAGTGTCGTTATGGCTCATGATGACTCTCTATGTAAATGTAAAAAAGGCGGTCTATTGACCGCCTTCTCTGGCATTAACTTTACCGTATATTCTCGAAATAGTTCAAGTTGCAGGAAGGCGGCAAGTTAGAGAGGCCCCAGGAGCTTACTCAAGTAAGTGACTGGGGCGAACTAACGAAGCCAACGCATCTGCGGCTTGAAGAATGAAGAGAATCAGGTTTTTTTCTTCTCGCGGCTATGCAGGCCACGCTTCTCCAGACCACGATAAATCAGCTGCTGCTGAATAATGGTGACCAGGTTGCTGACGATATAGTAAACCACCAGGCCAGACGGGAACCACAGGAAGAACACCGTGAAGATGACCGGCATAAAGGTCATGATCTTCTGCTGCATCGGGTCGGTCACGGTCGTCGGCGACATCTTCTGAATGAAGAACATCGTTGCGCCCATGATGATCGGCAGGATGTAGTACGGGTCTTGTGCAGACAGGTCGTGGATCCACAGGATAAACGGCGCATGACGCAGTTCAACCGAGGCGCTCAGCATGTAGTACAGCGCAAGGAAGATAGGCATCTGGATAATCAGCGGGAAGCAGCCGCCCAGCGGGTTAACCTTCTCCGCTTTATACAGGGCCATCATTTCCTGGCTTTGACGCTGTTTATCATCGCCCAGACGCTCACGCATTGCCTGAATCTTCGGCTGCAGCATACGCATCTTCGCCATGGAGGTGTACTGCGCTTTAGTCAGCGGGTACATGATGCCACGAACGATAAAGGTAATAACGATGATGGAGAAGCCCCAGTTGCCGAGGAAGCTATGGATCCATTTCAGCAGCTTGAACAGCGGCTGAGAAATAAACCACAGCCAGCCGTAGTCAACGGTCAGATCGAGGTGCGGCGCAACGGCAGCCATTTTGTCCTGAATTGCCGGGCCGACCCACAGCACGCTTTCCAGCTTATCGGTTTGACCCGGCTGTACCAGAACCGGCTGAGATTTGTAACCAATAGCGACAATACCGTTACCGAGGTTCGCGGTGTAGAAGCTGTTGGTGCCGCTGTTATGCGGAACCCATGCGGTAGTGAAGTACTGCTGCAGCATGGCGACCCAACCGTCTTTGGTGCTGACGTTCAGGTTTTCGTTATCGACGATAGTATCGAATTTGTATTTTTCGTACTTGGCATCTGCAGTTGAATACGCGGCACCGCGGAAGGTGTGCATCGTAGACAGGCCACCGGTTTGCGTATCGCGGGCGGTTGGCAGGTTAGCAGACTGTTTCAGCTGACCGAAGGTGGAGATCTCCAACGGTTTTTCGCCGACGTTCTGTACGTTATAGCCTACGTTCACCGCATACTCACCACGTTTCAGGGTGAACGTTTTGGTGAATACGTTGCCGGCCTGGTCGGTGTACGTCAGCGGAATGACGATTTCGTTCTGGCCGTCGGCCAGCACAAACGCATCTTTATCGACGTTATACAGCGGACGAGAGCCATTCGCCGGGTTATCCGGGCCATCACGACCGGTTAAACCGCTCTGTGCCTGATAGATAAACTGCGGAGTGGTCTCCAGTAGCTGGAACGGTTCGGTAGACTTCAGCGCTTTCGGGTAAGCCGGAAGCAACGCTTGCTCAACATCACCACCGCGGGTGTTGATGGTCAGATCAAGCACGTCTGTTTTAACCGTAATCAGTTTCCCTTGGCCACTGGCCGGTACGCCCTGGTCGGCGGCGCTACCCGCTGCTGTGGTCGTTGTCTGCGTGGTCTGCTGTTGCTGGGCTTGCGGATTGTTATCCTGCTCCCAGGCTTGCCAGATCATGAAAGACACGAACAACAAAGCGATGATAAGAAGATTGCGTTGCGAATCCATCGTTAGTGTTCTCTGGTATCAAATGGTCCAGGCGGGACGGGATCGTCACCACCAGGGTGTAAAGGGTGGCATTTTAATACGCGTTTCACTGTCAACCAACTGCCTTTTACCACCCCAAACCTGCGCAATGCCTCAATTCCGTAGCTTGAGCAGGTTGGAGTGAAACGACAATGCGGCCCGAGTAGCGGACTAATCAGGCGCTGATAGACCCGTATAAGGCCTATCAGGACCCGGGAGCCAGGCGACAATGGCGGCGCCATAATTTTTCCAACGCTTCCGAGAGAGCACGGTTATCGAGTTCGGCAACCCCTTTCTTTGCCACCACCACGAAGTCCATTGGCGGGAGTTCATGCTGACGTAAACGGAAGCTTTCACGCGTCAGACGTTTAATCCGATTGCGTTCATGCGCGCGTTTAACATTTTTCTTGGCGACAGTAAGACCGATGCGGGGATGCCCCAGCGAATTCAGGCGGCCGAGGATGGTGATTTGCGGCGTGCCAGCCCGTTGTGGCTGCTGGAAGACGAAAGTGAAATGACTGGGAGTTAACAAACGTAACTCCCTGGGAAATGCTAGCTTAACCACGCAGGGTTAGCTTTATTACTTGGAAACGGTCAGACGAGCACGGCTTTTAGCACGACGACGTGCCAGAACCTGACGACCATTTTTAGTAGCCATACGTGCACGGAAGCCGTGAGAACGGTTGCGCTTCAGTACAGACGGTTGAAAAGTGCGTTTCATGGCGGTTTCTACCTAAACTTGAATAATTTCACTGACTTTTGCGTATACCCGAACGAACTTCGAACGGCTAACGCCTCAGCGATGGTGATTAAAGAGGCCGGATTGTAATAATTGTACACTCCGGAGTCAATTCTCTTTCCTTATTTCTCACACCTTGTCGCACAAAAAATGAGCTGAGACAGGCTGCGGAAAACGGGCATTACGCACCGGGTGGAGGATTATACGGCCTGACGGGTAAAGCGCAAGGATCGCAGGGGATCTTTGTTAGATCGTTTAGGCCCAAAACTGGCATAGCTCATTAATTTTTCCAATATGTGGGCGAAATCGTGCCCCTCCTTTCCCTGGATCGATTACACTTACCCGGCTTCGATCCTTCCTGTGGATAAAACGGGAAGAATCTGTTGAGAAACACAAGATATCTTTTTCAGTTTAGGCTATGATCCCCGGTCCCGATCGCGATCCCCGGATCCGCATCGGACAAAAACCGCAGATAGCGGTTCGCACGTCACCCCTTTTGTGCAGGGGCTTTCGGCTTATGCAGGGCCTTGTCGACGTGTGCCAACAATCACGATTGTTTCTTTTTTTCTTTATATCGATTTTACGTTCGAGTGGAGTCCGCCGTGTCACTTTCGCTTTGGCAGCAGTGTCTTGCCCGATTGCAGGATGAGTTACCAGCCACAGAATTCAGTATGTGGATACGCCCGTTGCAGGCGGAACTGAGCGATAACACGCTGGCACTGTATGCGCCAAACCGTTTTGTGCTCGATTGGGTAAGGGATAAATACCTCAATAATATCAATGGACTACTCAATGATTTTTGCGGTGCTGATGCCCCACAGCTGCGGTTTGAAGTCGGCACTAAACCGGCAGTACAGCCGCAGCGCGGCGCGGTAAATAACGTCGCGGCAACCGTCCCGGCCGCGCAGGTTCAGATGACGCGCGTAGCGCCGACGATCGTGCGCCCGGGCTGGGATAACGTCCCGGCGCCGGCGGAACCGACCTACCGCTCCAACGTCAACGTCAAGCATACCTTTGATAACTTTGTCGAAGGTAAGTCTAACCAGCTGGCCCGCGCTGCGGCGCGTCAGGTTGCGGATAACCCGGGTGGCGCCTACAACCCGTTATTCCTTTATGGCGGTACCGGTTTGGGTAAAACCCACCTTTTGCACGCGGTCGGTAACGGCATTGTTGCGCGCAAACCGAACGCCAAAGTGGTCTATATGCACTCCGAGCGCTTCGTTCAGGACATGGTGAAAGCCTTGCAGAACAACGCGATCGAAGAATTTAAGCGCTACTACCGCTCCGTAGACGCCCTGCTGATCGATGATATTCAGTTCTTTGCGAATAAAGAGCGCTCGCAGGAAGAGTTTTTCCACACCTTCAACGCCCTGCTGGAAGGTAATCAGCAGATCATTCTCACCTCGGATCGCTATCCGAAAGAGATCAACGGCGTTGAGGATCGTCTGAAATCACGCTTCGGCTGGGGGCTGACGGTGGCGATCGAGCCGCCGGAGCTGGAAACCCGCGTGGCGATCCTGATGAAAAAAGCGGACGAAAACGACATTCGTCTGCCGGGTGAAGTGGCCTTCTTTATTGCCAAGCGTTTACGTTCCAACGTACGTGAGCTGGAAGGGGCGCTGAACCGCGTTATCGCTAACGCCAACTTTACCGGCCGGGCGATTACCATCGATTTCGTCCGCGAAGCGCTGCGCGATCTGCTGGCGCTTCAGGAAAAGCTGGTCACCATCGACAATATTCAGAAGACGGTGGCGGAGTATTATAAGATTAAGGTAGCGGATCTGCTCTCCAAGCGCCGCTCCCGCTCGGTGGCGCGTCCTCGTCAGATGGCGATGGCGCTGGCCAAAGAGCTGACGAACCATAGTTTGCCGGAAATTGGCGATGCGTTTGGCGGCCGTGACCATACCACCGTGCTGCACGCCTGCCGTAAGATTGAGCAGCTGCGTGAAGAAAGCCACGATATCAAAGAAGATTTTTCCAATTTAATCAGAACATTATCCTCGTGACGCTATGAAATTTACCGTAGAACGTGAACATTTATTAAAACCGCTGCAACAGGTAAGCGGCCCGTTAGGTGGTCGTCCGACGCTGCCCATTCTCGGTAACCTGCTGCTTCAGGTCTCGGAAGGCGCGCTGTCGCTCACCGGCACGGACCTGGAAATGGAAATGGTGGCGCGCGTTGCGCTGATGCAACCGCATGAAACGGGCGCAACGACGGTTCCGGCACGTAAATTCTTTGATATCTGCCGTGGCCTACCTGAAGGGGCGGAGATCGCGGTTCAGCTGGAAGGCGATCGGATGCTGGTGCGCTCCGGGCGCAGCCGCTTCTCGCTATCGACGCTCCCTGCCGCAGATTTCCCTAATCTCGACGACTGGCAGAGCGAAGTTGAATTCACGCTGCCGCAGGCGACGATGAAGCGCCTGATTGAAGCCACCCAGTTTTCGATGGCCCATCAGGACGTCCGCTATTACTTAAACGGTATGCTGTTTGAAACCGAAGGCGACGAACTGCGCACCGTCGCCACCGACGGGCACCGCCTGGCGGTCTGCTCTATGCCGTTGGGGGAATCGCTGCCTGACCATTCGGTGATCGTACCGCGTAAAGGGGTGATTGAGCTGATGCGCATGCTCGACGGCGGCGATACGCCGCTGCGCGTGCAGATTGGCAGCAATAATATCCGCGCCCACGTCGGTGACTTCATCTTTACCTCGAAGCTGGTTGACGGTCGCTTCCCTGACTACCGCCGCGTGCTGCCGAAGAATCCGGATAAACATCTGGATGCAGGCTGCGATATTCTCAAGCAGGCGTTTGCCCGGGCGGCGATTTTGTCGAACGAGAAGTTCCGCGGCGTGCGTCTGTACGTGAGCGAAAATCAGCTGAAAATCACCGCCAATAACCCGGAGCAGGAAGAAGCGGAGGAGATCCTCGACGTTTCCTACTCCGGCAGCGAAATGGAAATCGGCTTTAACGTCAGCTACGTGCTGGACGTGCTGAATGCGCTGAAGTGCGAAAACGTGCGTATTTTGCTGACCGATTCGGTTTCGAGCGTGCAGATTGAGGATGCGGCGTCGCAATCCGCAGCCTACGTTGTCATGCCTATGCGCTTGTAAAGAATATCGGGCTATCTTACTTGCCATTTTCAACCTGGGCTGTGCTCGCCCCTGTCACGTACTTCGTGTACGCTCCAGTGCCTGTGCGCAGTCCGCGTTGAAACTGGCTGCGACGATAACGCCCTGGCTATGAGTTGATATGTCGCTGACCCGATTACTCATCAAAGACTTCCGCAATATTGAAGATGCGGATCTCGCTTTATCTCCTGGCTTTAACTTCCTGGTTGGCGCCAACGGCAGCGGCAAGACCAGCGTGCTCGAGGCCATCTATACGCTCGGTCACGGCCGGGCGTTTCGCAGCCTGCAAATTGGCCGCGTTATCCGCCATGAGCAGGAGTCGTTTATCCTGCACGGACGCTTACAGGATAACGAGCGCGAGGTCGCCATCGGCCTGACTAAAGATAAGCTCGGTGACAGCAAGGTCCGTATTGACGGTACCGATGGGCACAAAGTCGCTGAGCTGGCGCATTTAATGCCGATGCAGCTGATTACGCCGGAAGGGTTCACTTTACTCAACGGCGGCCCCAAATACAGAAGAGCCTTTCTTGACTGGGGATGCTTTCACAATGAGAGCGGGTTTTTTACCGCCTGGAGCAACCTGAAGCGCCTGCTGAAGCAGCGCAACGCCGCGCTGCGTCAGGTCGGCCGCTATGCTCAAATTCGGCCCTGGGATCTGGAGCTTATCCCGCTGGCGGAGCAAATTAGCCGCTGGCGTGCCGATTACAGCGCCGCTATCGTCGAAGACATGGCGGATACCTGTAAGCAGTTTTTACCTGAATTCTCTCTGACCTTTTCCTTCCAGCGCGGCTGGGAAAAAGACACGGATTACGCCGAGGTACTGGAGAGAAACTTCGAGCGTGACCGCATGCTGACCTACACCGCCCACGGCCCGCACAAAGCGGATTTCCGCATACGTGCCGATGGTGCGCCGGTCGAAGATACTTTGTCACGTGGGCAGCTCAAACTCCTGATGTGCGCGCTACGGCTGGCACAGGGAGAGTTTTTAACCCGCGAAAGCGGGAGACGCTGTCTGTATCTGATAGATGATTTTGCCTCGGAACTTGATGACGCGCGGCGCGGGCTGCTTGCCAGCCGCTTAAAAGCCACGCAGTCGCAGGTTTTCGTCAGCGCAATAAGCGCTGAGCACGTAATGGACATGTCGGACAAAAATTCGAAGATGTTCACCGTGGAAAAGGGTAAAATAACGGATTAACCCAAGATTAAATGAGCGAGAAACGTTGATGTCGAATTCTTATGACTCCTCCAGTATCAAAGTCCTGAAAGGGCTGGATGCGGTGCGTAAGCGCCCGGGTATGTATATCGGCGACACGGATGACGGCACCGGTCTGCACCACATGGTATTCGAGGTTGTGGATAACGCTATCGACGAAGCGCTCGCAGGGTACTGTAAAGACATCGTTGTCACCATCCATAGCGATAACTCCGTCTCCGTACAGGATGATGGCCGCGGCATTCCGACCGGTATTCACCCGGAAGAGGGCGTATCGGCGGCAGAGGTCATCATGACCGTACTGCACGCAGGCGGCAAGTTTGATGATAACTCCTATAAAGTTTCCGGCGGCCTGCACGGCGTAGGCGTTTCCGTGGTTAACGCCCTGTCGCAGAAGCTGGAGCTGGTGATTCAGCGCGATAATAAAGTTCACCGTCAGATGTACGCCCACGGCGTGCCGCAGGCGCCGCTGGCCGTAACCGGCGATACCGAAAAAACCGGCACCATGGTACGTTTCTGGCCGAGCTATGAAACCTTCACCAACGTGATCGAGTTCGAATATGAGATTCTGGCAAAACGCCTGCGCGAGCTGTCGTTCCTGAACTCCGGCGTCTCCATCCGCCTGCGCGATAAACGTGATGGCAAAGAAGACCATTTCCACTACGAAGGCGGCATCAAGGCGTTCGTTGAGTATCTCAACAAGAACAAAACGCCAATTCACCCGAATATCTTCTATTTCTCCACCGAAAAAGACGGTATCGGCGTCGAAGTTGCGCTGCAGTGGAACGACGGCTTCCAGGAAAATATCTACTGCTTTACCAACAACATTCCGCAGCGCGACGGCGGGACTCACCTTGCGGGCTTCCGCGCGGCGATGACCCGTACCCTGAACGCCTACATGGATAAAGAAGGCTACAGCAAAAAGGCCAAAGTCAGCGCGACCGGCGACGATGCCCGCGAAGGCCTGATTGCCGTAGTCTCCGTGAAAGTACCGGATCCTAAGTTCTCCTCGCAGACCAAAGACAAGCTGGTCTCCTCCGAGGTGAAAACCGCGGTAGAGCAGCAGATGAACGAGCTGCTGAACGAATACCTGCTGGAAAACCCGTCAGACGCCAAAATCGTGGTGGGTAAAATTATCGATGCTGCGCGCGCGCGCGAAGCGGCACGCCGTGCCCGTGAGATGACCCGTCGTAAAGGCGCGCTGGACCTGGCTGGCCTGCCGGGCAAGCTGGCTGACTGTCAGGAACGCGACCCGGCGCTGTCCGAACTGTACCTCGTGGAAGGGGACTCCGCGGGCGGTTCTGCCAAGCAGGGCCGTAACCGTAAAAACCAGGCTATCCTGCCGCTGAAGGGTAAAATCCTCAACGTTGAGAAAGCCCGTTTTGACAAGATGCTCTCCTCCCAGGAAGTCGCTACGCTTATCACCGCCTTGGGCTGCGGCATTGGCCGCGACGAGTACAACCCGGACAAGCTGCGCTACCACAGCATCATCATCATGACCGATGCGGACGTCGATGGTTCGCACATTCGTACTCTGCTGCTGACCTTCTTCTACCGTCAGATGCCGGAAATCGTCGAACGTGGTCACGTCTACATTGCGCAGCCGCCGCTGTACAAAGTGAAGAAAGGCAAGCAGGAACAGTACATTAAAGACGATGAAGCGATGGATCAGTACCAGATTTCCATCGCCCTCGATGGCGCCACCCTGCACACCAACGCCAGCGCCCCGGCCCTGGCTGGCGAAGCGTTAGAGAAGCTGGTTGCCGAGTTCAACGCAACGCAGAAAATGATTGGCCGCATGGAGCGTCGCTTCCCGAAAACGATGCTGAAAGAGCTTATCTACCAGCCAACGCTCAGCGAAGCTGAACTGGCGGACGAACAGGCCGTAACCCGCTGGGTGAATAAGCTGGTAACCGACCTGAACGAAAATGAGCAGCACGGCAGCCAGTGGAAGTTTGATATTCATGAAAACACGGAACAGCAGCTGTTCGAGCCGATTGTTCGCGTCCGTACTCATGGTGTCGATACCGACTATCCGCTGGATCATGAGTTTGTGACCGGCGGCGAATATCGTCGTATCTGCGCCTTGGGCGAGAAGCTGCGCGGCCTGATTGAAGACGACGCGTTTATCGAACGCGGCGAACGCCGTCAGCCGGTTGCCAGCTTTGAGCAGGCGCTGGAGTGGCTGGTGAAAGAGTCCCGCCGCGGGCTCTCTATCCAGCGCTATAAAGGCCTGGGTGAAATGAACCCGGATCAGCTGTGGGAAACCACAATGGACCCGGATAGCCGCCGTATGCTGCGCGTCACCGTTAAGGATGCGATTGCCGCTGACCAGCTGTTCACCACCCTGATGGGCGACGCCGTTGAACCGCGCCGCGCATTTATCGAAGAAAACGCCCTGAAAGCGGCGAATATCGATATCTAAGCCGCGAATTCCCCGGTATAGCGCTTCGCTGACCGGGGTAACCGTTTGATAAACCCGGATCGCACGCTCAACGGCGTCATCCGGTTTTTTTTCAGCCGGAAAAGGGGAATGCCCCTGCCGAACCTATCCTCGTTTTCCCTGGCTTCTGTTGCTGTTTTTTGAGCGGAATCGCGTTAGCATGAGTCAGGACTCATCTTACCTGGGGATCTCATGGCCATTAAACTGATTGCAATTGATATGGACGGCACGCTTCTGCTGCCAGACCATACCATCTCTCCTGCCGTTAAAACCGCGATTGCCGCGGCGCGCGCGCGCGGCGTCAACGTGGTGCTGACCACCGGTCGGCCGTATGCCGGCGTGCACAGCTACCTGAAAGAACTGCACATGGAGCAGCCGGGAGACTACTGCATCACCTACAACGGTGCGTTAGTGCAGAAGGCAAGCGACGGCAGCACCGTCGCGCAAACTGCGCTGAGCTATGATGACTACCGCTATCTGGAACAGCTTTCCCGCGACGTCGGCTCCCATTTTCACGCGCTTGACCGCAATACCCTGTATACCGCCAACCGCGATGTGAGCTACTACACGGTGCATGAATCCTACGTTGCAACCATCCCGCTGGTCTTCTGTGAAGCAGAAAATATGGATCCCAACATCCAGCTGCTGAAGGTCATGATGATTGATGAGCCGGTGATTCTGGACCAGGCGATCGCCCGCATCCCGGCAGAAGTGAAAGAGAAGTATACCGTGCTGAAAAGCGCGCCATACTTCCTCGAGATCCTCGATAAGCGGGTCAATAAAGGTACCGGCGTGAAGTCGCTGGCCGATGCGCTGAATATCAAGCAGGAAGAGATCATGGCGATTGGCGATCAGGAAAACGATATTGCGATGATTGAGTTCGCCGGCGTTGGCGTCGCGATGGATAATGCGATACCGACCGTTAAAGAAGCGGCAAACTTTATTACTAAATCTAACCTTGAAGATGGCGTGGCGTATGCCATTGAAAAGTATGTTCTGAATTAATCCCTCTTCCCCTGGAACCAACCCGCGACCCTCGCGGGTTTTTTTATGCCTGCCGTTTCCCCGCCATCAATATTCTTATCATCAATTGTCGTTTTTGTGATCTAAATTGTAGTACAACACGATATCGTTGTACTACATTAAGGCCACGGTAATGATGAGTGCTATCACGTTAGTACTACAAAGTTGAGGCGAAATCCGGCGGTCACGGTAAAGTAGAGCAGGACATACAGAGCACAAGGACTCTCCATGACTCTCAATAAAACCGATCGCATCGTTATCACGCTGGGCAACCAGATCGTCAGCGGCAAATACGTTCCCGGCTCGGCGCTGCCGGCGGAGGCGGAGCTGTGTGAAGAGTTTGAAACCTCGCGCAATATTATTCGCGAAGTGTTCCGCTCCCTGATGGCCAAGCGGCTGATAGAAATGAAGCGTTATCGCGGCGCCTTCGTCGCACCGCGTAACCACTGGAACTACCTTGATACCGAGGTGCTGCAGTGGGTGCTGGAGAATGATTACGACCCGCGCCTGATTGGCGCGATGAGCGAAGTGCGAAACCTGGTGGAACCGGCCATCGCCCGCTGGGCGGCTGAACGCGCAACCTCGAGCGATTTAGCGCAAATCGAAGAAGCGCTCAACGACATGATTGCCAATAACCAGGACCGGGATGCCTTTAACGAAGCCGACATTCGCTATCACGAAGCGGTGCTGCAGTCGGTACATAACCCGGTGTTACAGCAGCTGAGCGTGGCAATCAGCTCGCTGCAGAGAGCGGTATTTGAACGAACCTGGATGGGTGATGAAGGCAACATGCCGAAAACCCTCCAGGAACATAAGGCGCTGTTTGATGCCATCCGGCATCAGGATAGCGAAGCGGCGGAGCAGGCGGCGCTCACCATGATCGCCAGCTCAACACGAAGGCTGAAGGAAATCACATGACATCTCGCTACATCGCAATTGACTGGGGATCGACCAATCTGCGCGCCTGGCTTTTCCAGGGCGACAGGTGCCTGGAGAGCAGGCAGTCGGAAGCTGGCGTAACCCGCCTCAACGGCAGGTCCCCGGCTGCGGTGTTTAGTGAGATAACCGAAAGCTGGCGCGATGACGCCACGCCAACGGTGATGGCGGGGATGGTCGGCAGCAACGTGGGCTGGAAAATCGCCCCTTACCTACCGGTTCCCGCTCGTTTTTCGGCTATTTGCCAACAGTTAACCGCCGTTGGCGACAATATCTGGATCGTTCCCGGCCTTAGCGTCTCCCGGGACGATAACCGCAACGTGATGCGCGGCGAAGAGACGCAGCTGCTCGGCGCGCGCGCGATTGCTCCCTCCTCTGTCTATGTGATGCCCGGCACCCACTGCAAATGGGTGCAGGCCGATCGCGAGCAAATTCTTGATTTTCGCACCGTGATGACCGGTGAACTGCACCATTTATTACTGCACCATTCGCTGGTGGGCGCCGGCCTGCCGCAGCAGGAAACCTCAGCGGAGGCATTTTCCGCCGGCCTCGAGCGCGGGCTGACATCGCCCGCCGTTTTAGCGCAGCTCTTTCAGGTTCGCGCTTCGCACGTGCTGGGCACGCTACCGCGCGAGCACGTCAGCGAATTTTTATCCGGCCTGCTGATTGGCGCCGAGGTTGCCACCATGAGCGAAAGCGTGATTGACCAGCAGATTACTATCGTTGGCGGAGAGGCGTTGGCGAACCGCTATCAGCAGGCGCTGGCTGCATTTGGCCGTCAGGCGACGGTTATTTCCGGCGATACGGCTTTCCAGGCGGGTATACGGTTCATCATTCAATCGGCCTCCTTACTGGCCGCGCCTGCTCGCTGAATTTAGCCAGCGACCGGGCTCGTTGTCCCGACGCATTCTGAATGATTTTGTCTAAATAAGGAGCATCGCATATGCAGTGGCAAACCAGGCTTCCGCTGATCGCAATTCTGCGCGGCATAACGCCGGAAGAGGCGCTGGCGCACGTGGGCGCCGTTATCGATGCGGGATTTGATGCCGTCGAAATCCCGCTGAACTCGCCCCGCTGGCAGCAAAGCATTCCGGCCATCGTCGAGGCGTTTGGCGATCGGGCGCTGATTGGCGCAGGTACCGTGCTGCAGCCGGAGCAGGTTGACGAGCTGGCGAAGATGGGCTGTCGGCTTATCGTTACGCCAAACGTTCAAAGTGAAGTGATTCGCCGTGCGGTGGGCTACGGGATGACCGTCTGTCCCGGATGCGCTACGGCTACTGAGGCTTTCACCGCGCTCGATGCGGGTGCCGGCGCGCTGAAAGTGTTCCCGTCCTCCGCTTTTGGCCCGGATTATATCAAGGCGCTGAAAGCCGTTTTACCGCCAGAGGTCCCCGTCTTCGCCGTCGGTGGCGTAACGCCGGAGAACCTGGCGCAATGGATTGATGCCGGCTGTATCGGTGCCGGGCTGGGGAGCGATCTTTATCGTGCCGGACAGTCCGTTGAACGCACCGCCCGGCAGGCTGCCGCATTTGTTAAAGCATATCGAGAGGCTGTGCAATGAAAATAACCAAACTGACTACTTACCGTTTACCTCCGCGGTGGATGTTTTTGAAAATTGAAACCGATGAAGGCGTTGTTGGCTGGGGCGAGCCGGTGATTGAAGGGCGCGCGCGCACCGTCGAAGCGGCGGTGCATGAGCTGGGGGAATATCTGATTGGCCAGGACCCGGCGCGTATTAACGACCTGTGGCAGGTGATGTACCGCGCCGGTTTTTATCGCGGCGGCCCTATTTTGATGAGCGCCATTGCCGGTATCGATCAGGCGCTGTGGGATATCAAAGGCAAAGTGCTGAATGCGCCGGTATGGCAGCTGATGGGCGGCCTGGTGCGGGACAAAATTAAAGCCTACAGCTGGGTTGGCGGCGATCGCCCGGCGGAAGTTATCGATGGTATTAAAAAGCTGCGCGGGATTGGCTTTGATACCTTCAAATTAAACGGCTGCGAAGAGATGGGGGTTATTGATAATTCCCGTGCGGTAGACGCAGCGGTCAATACCGTGGCGCAAATCCGCGAAGCTTTCGGCAATGAAATTGAGTTTGGTCTTGATTTCCACGGCCGCGTCAGCGCGCCGATGGCTAAAGTGCTGATTAAAGAGCTGGAACCGTATCGCCCGCTATTTATTGAGGAGCCGGTGCTGGCGGAGCAGGCGGAATATTATCCAAAACTGGCAGCGCAGACCCATATTCCGCTCGCGGCGGGTGAACGTATGTTCTCGCGCTTCGAATTCAAGCGAGTATTGGAAGCGGGCGGCCTGGCCATTTTGCAGCCGGATCTGTCGCACGCCGGAGGGATCACCGAATGCTATAAAATCGCCGGAATGGCTGAGGCTTATGACGTGGCGCTGGCGCCGCACTGCCCGCTGGGCCCGATCGCCCTGGCCGCCTGCCTGCACGTCGATTTCGTCGCGCGCAATGCGGTCCTCCAGGAACAAAGCATGGGCATTCACTACAACAAGGGCGCGGAGCTGCTCGACTTTGTGAAAAATAAAGAAGACTTCAGTATGGAAGGCGGCTTCTTTAAACCGTTAATGAAGCCTGGGCTGGGAGTGGAAATTGATGAAGCCAGAGTGATTGAACTCAGTAAAAATGCGCCGGACTGGCGTAATCCATTGTGGCGTCATGAGGATGGTTCCGTCGCCGAATGGTAATGTGCGTCATACTTTGCACTGGTGATGCGTTGGCTGCATTTTCTTACCCCAGTCACATACTAATGTATGCTCCTGGGAATGCGAAAATATGCCACCTTTCCCCGGCACAAATTATTTAGCGCATTACGGTTAAGTTATTAATAAAAAATTCAAATAAACCCTCTGTAATTTACCGGGCATGGTGAGCGGCTTCGCTATGCCCAAAATCTGGAGACAGATTGCTATGGATATTTCAGTGACAGCTGCAAAACCCGGGCGTCGTCGTTATCTGACGCTGGTTATGATCTTTATTACCGTTGTTATTTGCTACGTTGACCGGGCTAATCTTGCCGTCGCGTCAGCGCATATTCAGGAAGAGTTTGGTATTAGCAAAACGGAAATGGGCTATATTTTTTCTGCTTTTGCCTGGCTTTATACGCTGTGTCAAATCCCCGGCGGTTGGTTCCTCGACCGCGTAGGTTCGCGAATGACCTACTTTATTGCCATTTTTGGCTGGTCGGTGGCGACGCTGTTTCAGGGCTTTGCCACGGGGCTGATGTCGCTCATTGGTCTGCGAGCGATTACGGGCATTTTTGAAGCCCCGGCTTTCCCGACCAATAATCGCATGGTGACCAGCTGGTTCCCGGAGCATGAACGCGCATCGGCGGTCGGCTTCTACACCTCCGGTCAGTTTGTGGGGCTGGCATTCCTTACGCCGCTGCTGATCTGGATTCAGGAGCTGCTGAGCTGGCATTGGGTATTCATCGTCACCGGCGCTATCGGTATTGTCTGGTCGTTAGTTTGGTTCAAGGTCTACCAGCCTCCGCGCCTGACTAAAAGCATCAGCAAAGCCGAGCTGGACTATATTCGCGACGGCGGCGGTCTGGTGGATGGCGATGCGCCGGTCAAAAAAGAGGCGCGGCAGCCGATGACCAAAGCCGACTGGAAGCTGGTATTCCATCGTAAGCTGGTCGGCGTCTACCTCGGGCAGTTTGCCGTCACCTCCACGCTGTGGTTTTTCCTGACCTGGTTCCCCAACTACCTGACTCAGGAAAAGGGGATTACCGCGCTAAAAGCGGGCTTTATGACCACGGTTCCCTTCCTTGCCGCGTTTGTTGGCGTGCTGCTCTCGGGCTGGCTGGCGGACAGGCTGGTGCGAAAAGGCGTTTCGCTGGGCGCCGCGCGTAAAACGCCCATTATCTGCGGGCTGCTGATATCGACCTGTATTATCGGCGCGAATTACACCAACGATCCGGTATGGATTATGACCCTGATGGCCATCGCCTTCTTCGGCAACGGCTTTGCTTCTATCACCTGGTCACTGGTGTCATCGCTTGCGCCGATGCGCCTGATTGGGCTGACCGGCGGCGTGTTTAACTTTGTCGGCGGTCTGGGCGGGATCACCGTTCCGCTGGTCATTGGCTACCTGGCGCAGGGATATGGTTTTGCTCCTGCTCTGGTTTATATTGCCGTCGTGGCTCTGATTGGCGCGCTTTCCTACATTGTGCTGGTGGGCGATATTAAACGTGTAGGCTAATTCTTGCCGATACTATACCCTGATGCGAACGCCGTGCATCAGGGTAGTCCTATGAAACAAATCACTTTTGCCCCTCGTCATCATCAGTTGACCAATACTCGCGTCTGGACTGCGGATAGCCAGTGGCTGGTTTTTGACGTCCGCCCGTCCGGGGCCTCCTTCACCGGGGAGACGATTGAGCGGGTCAACGTCCACACCGGGGCGGTAGAGACTATCTATCGCGCGCAGCAGGGCGCTCACGTTGGCGTGGTGACCGTTCATCCAACGAAAGATGCCTACGTTTTTATTCACGGCCCCGAGCGCCCGGATGAAAGCTGGCATTATGATTTCCACCACCGTCGCGGCGTGGTGTCGTTTCAGGGCGAGTGCCGTAACCTTGATGCGATGGATATCACCGCTCCTTATACCGCCGGCGCGCTGCGCGGCGGTAGCCACGTCCATGTTTATAGTCCTGATGGTCAACTGGTCAGCTTTACCTATAACGATCACGTGCTGCATGAGCGCTCGCCCGCGCTGGATCTGCGCAACGTTGGGGTGGCCGCGCCCTATGGCCCGGTAGTACCGCACGGGCAGCATCCGCGTGAATATGGCGGTAGCCACTGGTGCGTGCTGGTCAGCCGGACGACGCCTGAGCCGACGCCGGGCAGCGATGAAATCAACCGCGCTTATGAAGAGGGCTGGGTCGGTAACCATGCTCTGGCTTTTATTGGCGACACGCTATCGGCAGAAGGTGAAAAGGTTCCCGAGCTGTTTATCGTCGCCTTGCCGGATAGCGAACAAGGCTGGAAGCAGCAGGGCGATGCGCCGCTGGCGGGGACCGATACTACGCTCCCCGCGCCGCCGGCCGGGGTGATGCAGCGGCGCCTGACCTTTACTCACGACCGCCGCTATCCCGGATTAACCACCGCGCCGCGCCACTGGGTACGGGCTAACCCGCAGGCGACGGAGATTGCGTTTCTGATGCGCGATGATGCCGGCGTGGTTCAGCTGTGGCTGATTTCGCCGCAGGGTAGCGGCCTGCGGCAGCTAACCGCTAATCGCTCGGATATTCAGTCGGCGTTTAACTGGCACCCGTCGGGCGAATGGCTGGGATTTGTGCTGGAGAATCGGATTGCGCTTTGCCACGCTCGATCTGGTGCGGTGACGTTTTTGACTGCCGAGGGGGAAAGCTCGCCTTCAGCGGACGCGATCGTCTTTTCGCCGGATGGCAAATATCTGGCATGGATGGCGGAGGTGGGCGGCTATCGTCAGCTGTGGACCACCGAGGTTACGCGTTAAATCAAGGGGTTGGCATTGACGCTGGCGGGATAACCGAATTGGTCGCCAGCGACTCTTTTTCGCTTTTTTCAACGCGCGATTTTATCGAGCTATCGGTACGGAACATATCCCACGGCAGCAGCAGCGTATCCATCACCGCGGTGAGAGGCATATCTATCGCCACCAGGGATTTTGTTCCCCAGTTGGCATCGCTATCGCCCAGCATCTGCGCGCTGGCACGCGTTCCCGGGTAGGTTCCTTCCTTGCCACCGGTATGAGACATCACGCTGGAGCAACCGCTCAAGGCTACCATTCCGCCGAACAGGACCAGCTTTAACAGACCGCTTTTCATCATTCTTCCATTATTGTTTCGGGCATTGAGATAACCATTTATCGGTTATATCGAGCCATCCTCTGAATGCATAGCGTTATTACGCTGCACTGTGGCAGGCATCGCATTTTGCCTTTTGTGCTACCCCCAGTCTAAGCAATCGTCGGCAAACTGCAAAAAAAATTGCTGCATTCGTCTTGAAAAACGCGGTGGGAAACCCATTTTAGAAACGTGGCCCAATGAGAATACGCCTGCGGGGTATTCCGGGTAATAACGACCTGTCCATGATGGAAGGTCATAAAATTCTCGCTGATTTCAGGAGCTATTTATTATGCGTAATTTCGATCTCTCTCCGCTGTATCGTTCTGCTATTGGTTTTGACCGCCTTTTTAATCTGTTAGAAAACAATCAGAGCCAAAGTAATGGCGGCTACCCTCCGTACAACGTCGAGCTGGTAGACGAAAACCATTATCGCATTGCGATCGCCGTTGCCGGCTTTGCCGAAAGCGAACTGGAGATCACCGCCCAGGATAATCTGCTGATCGTCAAAGGTGCCCATGCCGGTGAGCCGAAAGAGCGTACTTACCTCTATCAGGGCATTGCCGAGCGCAACTTTGAGCGCAAATTCCAGATTGCGGAGAACATCCACATCCGCGGGGCTAACCTGGTGAACGGTCTGCTGTATATCGAACTGGAACGCGTGATCCCGGAAGCGGATAAACCGCGCCGTATCGAAATCAACTAATCCCGTTGGGTCGCTCGCGCGGCCCGATATTGAAACTTGCTCGCCGTCAGGGGGCAGATGCGGGTTATCAAACCTGCGGTATTCACTCGCTTCTTAGAAGGAGAAACACATTATGCGTAACTACGATTTATCCCCACTGCTGCGTCAATGGATCGGTTTTGACAAACTGGCCAATGCTCTGCAAACCGCCGGTGAAAGCCAGAGCTTCCCACCTTATAACATCGAAAAAAGCGACGATAACCACTATCGCATTACCCTTGCGCTGGCCGGTTTCCGTCAGGAAGATCTGGACATTCAGCTGGAGGGGACGCGCCTGAGCGTGAAAGGTACGCCGCAGCAGGCGGAAAAAGAGACGAAGTGGCTGCATCAGGGGCTGGTAAGCCAGGCCTTTAGCCTCAGCTTCACTCTTGCCGAAAATATGGAAGTCTCCGGAGCCACCTTCAACAACGGTTTGTTGCATATCGATCTCACCCGCAATGAACCGGAAGCGGTTATCCCGCAGCGGATCGCGATTAGCGAGCGTCCGGCGCTCGACAGCTAATCTGACAAGATCATCAAAGCCCCGACCTTTCGGGGCTTTTTTTTGGCCTCGGGCGCTGAAATGACCGGCGGAAGTACCCTGTACGCGGTTCCGATGACCCGCTGATTATTGTGCGCCAGGCTGCATACAGGCCCCGAGGGTTGGGCCATAATCCCGGTTATTACTAATGTTATTCACAGGGAAAACACGATGAGTGATATAGCATTGACCGTCAGCGTTTTGGCGCTGGTTGCGGTTGTCGGATTGTGGATCGGCAATGTCAAAATTCGCGGTGTGGGTTTTGGCATTGGCGGCGTGCTGTTTGGCGGTATTATCGTCGGCCACTTTGTCGATCAGGCGGGCATTACCCTCAGCGGACCCATGCTGCACTTTATTCAGGAATTTGGCCTGATTCTCTTCGTTTATACCATCGGTATCCAGGTCGGGCCGGGGTTCTTCGCCTCTCTGCGCGTTTCAGGGCTGCGGCTTAACCTCTTTGCCATCCTCATCGTGATCCTCGGCGGTCTGGTGACCGCGGTGCTGCATAAGCTTTTTAATATCCCGCTGCCGATAGTCCTCGGTATTTTCTCCGGGGCGGTGACCAATACCCCGGCGCTGGGGGCCGGGCAGCAGATCCTTCGCGACCTTGGCGTGCCGCTCGATGTCGTAGACCAGATGGGGATGAGCTATGCCATGGCCTATCCGTTTGGTATTTGCGGCATTTTGCTCACCATGTGGCTGGTGCGCCTGTTCTTTCGCGTCAACGTCGAAAAAGAGGCCCAGCAGTTTGATGAGAGCAGCGGTAATGGCCATGCGCTGCTGCAGACGATTAACGTCCGCGTTGAAAACCCTAACCTGAATAATATGGCGATTCAGGATGTACCGATGCTCAACAGCGACAGGCTGATCTGTTCGCGCCTTAAGCGGGATGAGCTGCTGATGGTCCCGGCTCCGGGCACGCTGATCCAGACCGGCGACCTTCTGCATCTGGTGGGGCGTCCGGAGGATTTACACAATGCGCAGTTGGTGATCGGCAAGGAGGTTTCCACCTCGCTTTCCACCCGCGGTACCGATCTGAAAGTTGAGCGGGTGGTGGTGACCAGCGAGAAGATCCTCGGCAAGAAAATCCGCGATCTCAATTTTAAGCAGCGCTATGACGTCGTGATCTCGCGGCTTAATCGCGCCGGCGTGGAGCTGGTGGCCAGCAGCCATGCCAGCCTGCAGTTTGGTGACATTCTTAACCTGGTCGGGCGCCCGGAGGCGATTGACGCGGTTGCCGCTGAGCTGGGTAACGCGCAGCAAAAATTGCAGCAGGTCCAGATGCTGCCGGTATTTATCGGCATTGGTTTAGGGGTGCTGCTGGGCTCTATTCCGCTGTTTATTCCCGGTTTTCCCGTCGCGCTTAAGCTGGGGCTGGCCGGCGGGCCGCTGATTATGGCGCTGATCCTCGGGCGAATCGGCAGCATCGGCAAGCTGTACTGGTTTATGCCGCCCAGCGCCAACCTTGCGCTGCGTGAGCTCGGGATCGTCCTGTTTTTGGCGGTTGTCGGCCTGAAGTCGGGCGGTGATTTTATCCTCACGCTGACCCACGGCGACGGCCTGAACTGGATAGTCTACGGTATTTTCATTACCGGCATTCCGCTGCTGACGGTCGGTATTCTGGCGCGAATGCTGCTGAAGATGAACTATCTGACCCTGTGCGGCATGCTGGCCGGTTCAATGACCGATCCCCCGGCGCTGGCCTTCGCCAACAACCTGCACGCCACCAGCGGGGCGGCGGCGCTGTCGTATGCTACGGTCTACCCGCTGGTGATGTTTTTACGCATCATCACGCCCCAGCTCCTCGCCGTGTTGTTCTGGGGGATGAGCTAACGGGCTATCGAGGTGGACGCGGCGTAAATGGTAGTCCACCTGATACTCGCTGGCGTTGCGAAACATAACGGAATAATTGAGAAATTCGCCGCTGTCGCTGTAGGAGAGCGAGGTGATACGCAGCAGCGGCGTCTGCTCCGGCACGTTCATCGACTTTGCCAGCTGCTTGTCCGCCAGCACCGGGGAGAGGCTCTCGTAGTTACCGCTAATCGTTAGCCCACACTCTTTCTCGATGTAGTCAAATTTTGACCCCTCCAGATGCACCAGCGACAGATTACGAAACAGTTTTACCGGCATATAGCTGTCTTCCAGCATCAGGGACTTTCCGTCCACGTAGCGCACGCGTCGTGAGAAATAGATCCGCTCGTTAATCTGAATCCGCAGCTGGCTGGCAATCGCGGGCGGCGCGGGCATCACCTCGAAAATCAGCACCTGGCTGACCACCTCTTTCCCCTGCTGGCGCAGCACTTCGGCCAGGCCGGTAAGATTGGTGGTTTCGTGGTGCACGTCTTTGCGTGCGACGTAGGTGCCGCTACCGTGCCGACGAACCACCAGCCCCCAGTTCACCAGCAGGTCGATGGCTTTGCGAATGGTCATCCGCGCGACGCCAAACTCCTGCGCCAGCTTTTTCTCTCCCGGCAGCGGGCTGCCGATGTTGAAATCCGATGAATTGAGCCGCAGGCGCAATCTTTCAGCAATAGATTTGTAGATCACCAGTAGACCTCTATTCCAGTGACAGAGGTGATTATCAAACCCCTGTTTCGTATTAAAAATCATTAAATTACATACGTATACGCCGATGTTTTTGCAGGCTAAGGTCTGGGGATTTTGTTGTTGTCTATGTTTTATTCAAAAATTAGACAACATTGCTGTAATTAAAACCATGAAAGCGATCACGAATCGCAACGACATTGCATGTTGGATGACGGGTAAATTCCTATTCTCGCTTTAGGCCGATACTCAAGACAAATAAGGCCACTAACCCTACTGGTTGTTAAATGAGGATTTTAAAATGCTCAGTCAAATACAACGTTTCGGCGGTGCCATGTTTACCCCGGTTTTGCTGTTTCCCTTTGCCGGGATCGTGGTCGGAATTGCCATTATGTTACGCAACCCGATGTTTGTCGGCGAAGCGCTTACGGCCCCCGATAATTTATTTGCACAAATCGTTCACATTATTGAAGAAGGCGGCTGGACGGTATTTCGTAATATGCCGCTGATTTTCGCCGTCGGCCTGCCGATTGGCCTCGCTAAACAGGCGCAGGGCCGGGCCTGCCTGGCGGTGCTGGTAAGCTTTCTGACCTGGAACTACTTCATCAACGCGATGGGGATGACCTGGGGCCACTTCTTCGGCGTCGACTTTTCCGCTGAACCTACGGCCGGCAGCGGCCTGGCGATGATCGCCGGGATTAAAACGCTGGATACCAGCATCATCGGCGCGATTGTTATTTCCGGTCTCGTGACCGCGCTGCATAACCGCTATTTTGACAAACCGCTGCCGGTTTTCCTCGGTATTTTCCAGGGGTCCTCATTTGTCGTTATCGTTGCATTCCTGGCAATGATCCCCTGCGCCTGGCTCACGCTACTCGGCTGGCCGAAAGTACAGATGGGTATTGAATCTCTGCAGGCGTTTTTACGCTCAGCCGGGGCGCTCGGGGTCTGGGTTTATATTTTCCTTGAGCGGATCCTGATCCCAACCGGTTTACACCATTTTGTCTACGGCCCGTTTATCTTTGGCCCGGCAGTGGTGGAAGGCGGCATTCAGGTGTACTGGGCGCAGCATCTGCAGGAGTTTAGTCAGAGCACCGAGCCGCTGAAGGCCCTGTTCCCGGAAGGCGGCTTCGCCCTGCACGGAAACTCGAAAGTCTTTGGCTCCGTGGGTATTGCGCTGGCGCTCTACTTCACCGCCGCCCCGGAAAACCGCGTCAAGGTCGCCGGGCTGCTGATACCGGCCACCCTGACCGCCATGCTGGTCGGCATCACCGAACCGCTGGAGTTCACCTTCTTGTTTATCTCTCCGCTGCTGTTCGCCGTGCACGCCGTGCTGGCGGCGACGATGGCGACGGTGATGTATATGTGCGGCGTGGTGGGCAATTTTGGCGGCGGTTTGCTGGATCAGTTCCTGCCGCAAAACTGGATCCCGATGTTCCATAACCACGCGTCGATGATGTTTATCCAGATCGGCATCGGGGCGTGCTTCACCGGCATCTACTTCGTTATCTTCCGCACCCTGATCCTGCGTCTCAACCTGAAAACGCCGGGACGCGAAGAGAGTGAAATCAAGCTCTACAGCAAGGCCGACTACCAGGCTGCGCGCGGCAAAACCAGCGCCGCAGGGGCGACGGACACCAGGCTCGGCCAGGCCGCAGGTTTCCTGCAGGCGCTCGGCGGGGCAAGCAATATCGAGAACATCAATAACTGCGCCACCCGCCTGCGTATCACGCTGGTGGATATGGCGAAAACGCAAAGTGACGACGTCTTTAAAGCGCTGGGCGCCCACGGGGTTGTGCGACGCGGCAACGGGATTCAGGTCATCGTCGGCCTGCACGTTCCTCAGGTTCGCGACCAGCTTGAAACCTTAATCAAAGATTCTCTACAGACCGAACAAAACACCATGACGGAGGCAGTATCATGAAAAAATTCTCAGTTGTTATCGCAGGCGGCGGCAGTACCTTTACCCCGGGCATCGTATTAATGCTGTTAGCTAACCAGGACCGTTTCCCGCTGCGGGCACTGAAATTTTATGACAACGACGGTGCGCGGCAGGAGACTATCGCCGAAGCGTGTAAAGTCATTCTCAAAGAGCAGGCGCCGGATATTGAGTTCAGCTACACCACCGACCCGCAGGCGGCGTTTACCGACGTTGATTTCGTGATGGCACATATTCGCGTCGGTAAATATCCGATGCGTGAAAAAGATGAAAAAATCCCCCTGCGCCACGGCGTGCTGGGCCAGGAAACCTGCGGACCTGGCGGTATTGCCTACGGTATGCGCTCGATCGGCGGCGTGCTGGAGCTGGTGGACTATATGCAAAAATATTCGCCGAACGCGTGGATGCTTAACTACTCCAACCCGGCGGCCATTGTGGCAGAAGCGACCCGCCGCCTGCGTCCGAACGCGAAAATCCTCAACATTTGCGATATGCCGATCGGTATCGAAGGGCGGATGGCGCAAATCGTCGGCCTGAAAGACCGCAAGCAGATGCGCGTGCGCTACTACGGCCTTAACCACTTCGGCTGGTGGACGTCGATTGAGGATCTGCAGGGTAACGACCTGATGCCAAAATTGCGTGAGTATGTCGCTAAATATGGCTATGTTCCGCCATCTAACGACCCGCATACCGAAGCGAGCTGGAACGATACCTTTGCGAAGGCAAAAGATGTGCAGGCGCTGGATCCGGATACCATGCCGAACACCTACCTGAAGTACTATCTGTTCCCGGATTATGTGGTTGCGCACTCCAACCCTGAGCGCACCCGCGCAAACGAGGTCATGGATCATCGCGAGAAAAACGTCTTCAGCGCCTGCCGGGCCATTATTGCCGCCGGCAAATCATCTGCAGGTGATTTGGAGATCGACGAGCACGCCTCGTACATCGTTGACCTCGCGGCGGCGATTGCCTTCAACACCCAGGAACGCATGCTGCTGATTGTGCCGAATAATGGCGCTATCCATAACTTTGACGCCGATGCGATGGTCGAAATTCCGTGCCTGGTTGGCCATAACGGGCCGGAGCCGCTAACGGTTGGCGATATCCCGAACTTCCAGAAAGGGATGATGGGCCAGCAGGTGGCGGTCGAAAAACTGGTGGTCGATGCCTGGGAACATCGCTCCTACCACAAGCTGTGGCAGGCGATTACGCTGTCGAAAACCGTGCCGAGCGCCTCTGTCGCCAGGGCGATCCTTGATGACCTGATCGCGGCCAATAAAGAGTACTGGCCAGAACTGCACTAATCTCTCCCTCTCACCGGCACCCAACGGGTGCCGGTTCTTCCCTCTTCCCCCGTTCGTGATGAATTACGCTATGCTGGAGCCTGCCCGTGGCACGAACAAGGAACCCTGATGAAAATCTCCCGCGTCGGCGAAGCGCCGGATTACCGCTTTTCACTCGCCAATGAACGTACTTTTCTCGCCTGGATCCGCACGGCGCTGGGCTTTCTCGCCGCCGGCGTCGGCCTCGATCAGCTGGCGCCCGACTTTGCCACGCCGCTGATTCGCGAAGCGCTGGCGCTGCTGCTGTGCCTGTTTGCCGGCGGCCTGGCCATTTACGGCTATCTGCGCTGGCTGAGTAATGAAAAGGCGATGCGCCTAAAACAAGACTTGCCCTATACCCGGACGCTGCTGGCGATCAGTATTCTGCTGATGATTGTGGTCGTGGTGGTGACGGGACTGGTGCTCTACGGTGGATAGGCGTCGGATGCGGCGGGAGAGCGATCCGGGCCTGCAGCCGGAGCGCACGTCGCTGGCCTGGTTCCGAACGCTGTTGGGCTACGGGGCGCTGATGGCGCTGGCAGTCAAACACAACTGGCACAGCGCGGGCGCGCTGTTCTGGCTGTCGATTGGCGTGCTGGCTGCCGTTGCCATTATTCTCTGGCGCTATACCCGCAGCCGCAACCTGATGGATATCAACGAGAGCGATTTCGCACAATCCCGGGCGATACGTGACAAATTTTTGATCTCCCTCGCAGTGCTTTCGCTGGCGTTAATGTTTGCTGTAACTCATCTACGGCAGATTGTTTTATTCATTAAGGATGTGACATGACAGGACGTTGCCACAGCAGGAGTGCCGCAGAGAGAGAGCTGAAGGTACTGGACGTCAATATTTATCGCCATCACTGCCAGAGCCCGCGGCAATATTATCACCAGCTACGCCAGCAGGGCGTTTCAGCGATCCGCTTTGTTCCGCAGCTTCAGCCGGAAGATGCCGAGGCCTGGGGGGAGTTCCTGTGCGCGGTTTTTGCTATCTGGGTACGCGAGGATATCGGCCGGATCCTGGTGTTGCCCTTTGAGAGCGCTCTGCGCGGCTGGTGTGGTGAAGCGGTACGTCCCGCCGACGCGCCGGTTACGCCAGATTGTCGCGACTGCCCGTGGCTGAGGTTATGCGGCGGTGATTGCCCGCCGGCGGATGCGCAAAAGGGGCAAAACCCGCTGTGCGCGGGTTATCGCCAGTTTTACAGCATGAGCGCGCCCTATATGCGCGTCATGCGTGATCTACAAAACCAGCAGCGGTCGCCCGCCGAGCTGATGCCGCTGCTGCGCTAACGGCGGGCTAGCGGCCCTTCGCCAGATACTGCGCCATTTCTTCTTCCGGCACCATGCCGCCGCCGGTGGCCCACACCAGGTGCGTGGCATTCTGCATCTGCTCCGGGCTAAAGCCGTGCATTTGCCGGTAGGTCTCGCTTGCGCAAATATGCTGCGGCCCGGCCATGCCCGCCAGTGCCGAAGGCTCAAGGCGGATATTTTCAGCCTGCGCCAGCCAGCCCAGCATGTCGTACATCGTCTGGTCGTCGAGGGTATACAGGCCATCCAGTAGACGCTCCATCGCCCGGCCGACAAATCCCGACGCCCGGCCAACGGCGAGCCCGTCGGCGGCGGTCAGGTTATCAATACCTAAATCCTGGACCGCAATCGCGTCGTGCAGTCCGGTATAAATCCCCAGCAGCATACAGGGCGAGTGGGTTGGTTCCGCGAAGAAGCAGCGCACGTGGTCGCCGAAGGCCAGCTTGAGGCCAAATGCCACTCCGCCAGGGCCCCCGCCAACGCCGCACGGCAGATAGACGAACAGCGGATGGTCGGCATCGACCGCGCGGCCCTGCTGAGCAAACTGGGCCTTCAGACGCTCGCCGGCAACGGCGTAGCCGAGGAACAGCGTGCGTGAGTTTTCGTCGTCGATAAAGAAGCAGTTAGGGTCTGATTCGGCGGCTTTACGCCCCTGCTCAACCGCTACGCCGTAATCCTGTTCGTACTCCACCACCGTCACGCCGTGGCTGCGCAGCTTCGCTTTTTTCCACGCCCGGGCGTCGGCGGACATATGCACGGTGACCTTAAAGCCGATGCGCGCGCTCATGATGCCAATCGACATTCCGAGGTTTCCGGTGGAGCCCACGGCGATGCTGTACTGGCTGAAGAACTGTTTAAATTCAGGCGTCAGCAGCCTGCTGTAGTCATCCGCGGTGGTGAGCAGTCCGGCTTCCAGCGCCAGTTTTTCCGCGTGGGTCAGCACCTCATAAATGCCGCCTCGCGCTTTAATTGAGCCGGAGATCGGCAGATGGCTGTCCTTTTTCAACAGCAGCTCACCCGCAACCGGCTGCGCAAATTCCTGTTCCAGCCGCGCTTTCATGGCCGGAATCGCCACCAGCTCGGATTCGATAATCCCGCCGGTGGCCGCGGTTTCCGGGAAGGCCTGCGCCAGATACGGGGCAAAGCGATCGAGGCGGGCGCGGGCGTCCTGGACGTCTTCGCTGGTCAAGCCGACGTAGGGCAAACCCTCGGCCAGAGAGGTGGTCGCCGGGTTAAACCAGGCGGTTTCTTTCAGGGCAATCAGCTCCTTCAGCAGCGGGAACTGTGCGATTAAAGTGGTCATGTCAGCGTTTTTCATATTACGTCTCTTGGCGCTCAGATGATGAAAGAAAGCAGGAACGTGCAGGCCAGCGCAAGTAAGGATGCGATAAATGTGGCCGTTGTATAGTATTTAAACGTCTCGCTCAGACTCGCTCCGCAGTATTGTTTTACCAGCCAGAACAGGGAGTCGGTAACGATCGTGCAGCCAATTGCGCCTGAACCGATAGCAATGGCGATGATCTCCGGACTCACGTCGGGATAAAGCGGCAGCATCGGGGCAACGATGGCGGTTGCGCCCATCATCGCGACGGTAGCGGAGCCGACCGCAGCGTGCAGAATCAGCGCCACCAGCCAGGCCAGCAGGATGGGGTGCATATGCATGTTCGACAGAATCACTGCCAGAGAATCGGCCAGCCCGCTGCTTTTCAGAATGGCGTTGAATGCCCCGCCGGCGCCGATAATCAGCAGGATATTGGCAATCGAGCCAAAGCCATTCTCAGTATGAGTCAGCAGCACGCTCATCCCAAGGTTCTGGCGGATGCCGAGAATGTAGTAAGCCACGAAGACGGCAATAAACATGGCGGTGATCGGGTTACCGATGAACTCCAGCAGCATGTACAGCGTGCCGCCCTTGGCCATATTCAGCTCGGCAACGGTTTTTACCAGCATCAGCGCGATAGGCAGCAGGATAGTAAAGAGCGTAGCGCCGAGCGACGGCAGCGTCTCTTCCTTACGGACTTCCAGGTTGGAAAACTCGGCGGGAACCGGTTTAAACGGCAGGCGGTCGCCGAGAAGTTTGAGGAACAACGGGCCGCCAACCAGCGAGGCTATCAGCCCGACCAGCAGGCCGTAGACGATGACCGTCCCGATATCGGCGCCGAGCTTATTGGCAACGAACAGCGCGGCCGGATGAGGCGGAACCACGCAGTGGACGGCCATCAATGCGGTGCACAGCGGAATCGCCAGCTTCAGAAGCGAGGTGTGGGTCTTTTTGGCGATGGAGAATGCCAGCGGGATCAGCAGCACGACGCCAACTTCCACAAACAGCGTAATCCCGCAAATCAGGCCGACCAGCACCATAATGACGTCAACCGATAGCCAGCGGCAGCGCTGGAGCGTCAGGCCGATACGCTCTGCGGCGCCGGAGACCTCCATCATTTTACCCAGAATGGTACCGAGGCCGATAACAGCCGCGAGGAAGCCCAGCGTTCCGCCAATCCCGCTTTCAATGGCGTTAACCATATCCAGCGGGCTCATCCCCATCATTGCGCCGACAAAAAAGCTGGCTAACAGCAGCGCCAGGAAGGGGTGAAACTTCAGTTTGACGATAGTTAACACGATCAGCACGATGCTTATCAGCAGCGTGCTCACAACCCAAATCTGCGATTCCATACCCCACCTCGCCTGTGAATAATCTGCGCCTATTGAACAGAAAAACGCCACCGGCTGACAAACGATATAATTGGCTCTTCAGGTGAATCAGATTGAATCAAAGTAGTGATTAACGTCTAAAGCTGGCGGTATTTTGCGTCATGGGTCACTTTTATTCATCTTTAAGGCGTCGGGCAGCGGCTCTTTTCTTTACAATCAGCGGACATGAAACGGGGGAGGCAAAAGATGGATGCGCTAAAAGAGGTCGGTAACCGGCTCCTCAACGGCTGGCAGTTGTCAAAGCTCTATACCTTTGAGGTGGCCGCGCGGCACGAGTCTTTTGCCCTGGCGGCGGAAGAGCTGTCGTTGACGCCCAGCGCGGTGAGCCACCGCATGAACCAGCTCGAAGAGGAGCTGGGTATTCAGCTGTTTGTCCGCTCGCACCGCAAGGTGGAACTCACCCATGAAGGCAGGCGGGTGTACTGGGCGCTGAAGTCATCCCTCGATAGCCTGAATCAGGAGATTCTGGATATCAAAAACCAGGAGCTGTCCGGGACCCTGACGGTCTACTCGCGGCCGTCGATCGCCCAGTGCTGGCTGGTTCCGGCGCTGGGCGACTTTACCCGCCGCTACCCGTCGATCTCGCTGACCGTGCTGACCGGCAACGATAACGTCAATATGCAGCGCGCCGGCATCGACCTGGCTATCTACTTTGACGATTTGCCCTCCTCGCAGCTCAGCCACCACTTCCTGATGGACGAGGAGATTGTGCCGGTATGCAGCCCGGATTATGCCCGCCGGCACCAGCTGCGGCAGAATCCCGATAACCTCCAGCACTGCACGCTGCTGCACGATCGCCAGGCCTGGAGCAACGACTCCGGCACCGACGAGTGGTTTAGCTGGGCGCAGCAGTTTGGGATTAATATGCCGCAATCGTCGGGGATTGGCTTCGATCGTTCCGATTTAGCGGTGATAGCGGCGATGAATCACGTCGGCGTGGCGATGGGGCGAAAAAGGCTGGTGCAAAAGCGGCTGGAGAGCGGGGAGCTGATCGCTCCGTTTGGCGAGATGACGTTGAAATGCCATCAGCACTACTATGTGACCACGCTGCCGGGGCGCCAGTGGCCAAAAATCGACGCCTTTATCAACTGGCTGCAGAGCCGGGTGCAATCATAATGGCCACGAGCTGAATCGTGCGCCCGGGCAGGACGCTTCGCGTCGCGGCCCGGGGAGAACTGCGGAAGCCCTAAACCGGCTGCTGATGGCGGCTAAAGCGCGAGGCCAGCGGCAGCCAGCACAGCATAATCAGCAGCCCCATTAGCATCATCAGCAGCCCGAGGCTGCCTTGACCGGTCTGCGGCATTATGGCCGATAGCCAGGCCAGGACGCCGGAACCGATATTCTGCAGGCCGCCAACCAGCGCGCCGGCGGTACCGGCGAGGAACGGGAACGGCTCCATTGCGCCGCTGGTTGCCAGCGGAAACAGCATTCCGGCGCCGAAGAAGAACAGCGCGGCGGGCACCAGCAGGGTCCAGACGGTCATGACGCCCATCAGCCCTGGAAGCCACATCATAATTCCCGCCAGCAGGCAGCAAATCACCGATTGCCACATCAGCGTCGGGAAACGCTTGTTCGGACGCCCGGCGAACCAGGCGCCGAAGAAGGCCGCCGGGATCGGTAAAATAAACAGGATACTGACCGCCATGCTGCTCAAGCCCAGCACGGCGCCCATCAGCACGCCGGAGCAGGCCTCAAAAACGGCAATTCCGGCGAGGCCGCCAACCAGCATCAGCAGATAGCAGTTGAACGCGCCGTTGCCGAAAAGCGTTCTGTAGCTGGTGGTGAGGCGGGTTCGCGGCGCGGCGGCCGGGCGGGTTTCCGGCATCCAGCGCGCCATGCTAAAGGTCACCACGGCGCAAAGCACCAGCAGGAAAGCGTAGCAGGCGCGCCAGCTCCACAGCGTATTGAGGACCCCGCCAAGCAGCGGCGCCAGCAGCGGGCTGACCAGAATACCCATATTCAACAGGCTGTTGGCATGTCTTAGCTGCGCGCCTTCATACAGATCGCGCGGCAGAGTACGCGCCATGACGCCGCCGACGCCGGTGCCCATTCCCTGAATCGCGCTGGCGATAATCAGCACCGTCAGGCTATGGGTGGTGATGGCAACCAGCGTCGCCAGCATAAAGATAGACATCCCGACCAGAATCACCGGGCGTCTCCCCACGCGATCGGACAGCGGCCCGTAAAAGAGCTGCGATACGCCGTAGGTCAGTAAATAGGCCGCCATCACGCTCTGCACGGCGCCCTCGCGGGCGTTGAGCGAGATAGCCATGTCGGCAATGGCCGGAATATATATGGTCTGCGCCATCTGGCCAACGGCCACCAGCACGACCAGCATCAACAACAAATTGAAGTTCTTATGCCGTTTCATGTCGATGAATACTTTGTGAGTAGAGGTAAATGAAGAACATGTGACTGGCACATCCCGTAAACGATGGAGGAATCTACCACATAAAAATGACAGAACAACCACCCGGCGGCGATTGTCAGGGAATTAAAGGCAGGTTTTGTAAACAATAATCGGCAACTAATGTTGCCATGATGCGCTAAGAGAGGCGCAGCAGGATCGCGCCGGCCGCGATGCCGCAGGCGGCAACAATTCGCAGGGCCATGACCCGCTCTTTAAGCAGGACGAAGGCGATGAGCGCGCCGAACAGAATTGAGGTTTCACGCAGCGCGGCAACGACCGCCAGCGGCGCCTGGGTCATGGCCCACAGCGCGAGGCCGTAGGAGCCCATCGTACTGATGCCCCCGAGCAGCCCCTTGTGCCAGTGCTGGCGCAGATAGCGGCTGACCTCCCGGCGACGGGTGACCATCGACCAGACCAGCAGGCAGCAACCGTTCATCAAAAAGGACCACAGCGTGTAGCCCAGCGCGGAGCCGGACAGCCTTACGCCGGTACCATCAACCAGCGTATAGCCGGCAATAAAGCAGGCGTTAATCAGCGCCAGTACGACGCCGCGCCGCGAGCTGGCCCGCCCGTTGTAGGCCATCGCCAGGATCGCCAGACAGATCACCCCAATGCCAGACCATGCCAGAGGGGAGAGGCGATCGCCGAGAAACACGACGCTAATTATCGCCACCAGCAGCGGCGCCGTACCGCGCATCAGCGGATAGGTCTGGCTCATGTCCGACACCTGGTAGGTTTTTGCTACCAGTACCGTGTAAACCACCTGCAGGGCGCTGGAAAGCAGCAGATACGGCGCGCTGGCGAGGGACGGCTGCGGCGCGAAAGGCAGCAGCAGCAGGGCGATGACCGCCGCCGAACCGCTCACGCTAATTGCCGCGTACATCTTATCGCCGCTCGCTTTGACGATCGCATTCCAGCTAGCGTGCAGCAGGGCGGCGAACAGCAGAATGCAGAAAACGTTTATCGTCATCAGGGTGGGGCACAGTGGGGACAAGGTAGTGAAACTGTAACATGCGCTTTTTCACCCAGCCAGAGGCGGTTACAGCGAGCAGAACAGGCGATGCGTCACCCGCGGCTCATCATAAACCGGACGAAATCCCAGACTTTCATAAAACGGCCAGGCCGACGACGGCGCATGGGTATTGAGGAAATCGAACCAGGTGCCGGAATGGGCGATCACCGCCACCAGCAGCTGCTGCCCGATGCCCTGGCGACGGTAGCGGTCGCCGATGTACAGATGGCGAATGCGCCCGGCCCGCGGCTGCTGGCTGTAGGCGTCAACGTTCAGCCCGCAAACGCCCACCAGCGCTCCTCCGCAGAAGGCCCCAAGCAGCTTTTCTCCCGGCGCGTTAAAGCGGTTTTCCCCGCTTTGCCAGTTCTCTGCCAGGCGGCGCAGCATATTAAAGTGCTGCGCGAGGCTTTCGCTACGCAGGGCGAGAAACCCGGCGTCATCCGGCGTGGTCGCAGCAATCAGCAGCGGTGGCATAAATTTCTCCATCAGTCGGCGCAGGTGAAGGGAGACCGCCTGTAGAGGGGCGGTTTCCCGCCCCTCCCAGGTGCGACCTGAACCTGAATCAGCGGAACTGTTTCAGGACAGCATCAAGCAGTTGCAACGCGGCAACCATGAGTTTCAGGATAAGAACGATAATATCCATCGTGCCCATACGCGTCTCCTCGGTAAAGGAGCACAGCCGGCTGGCGTACCTTTCCGCCGCCTGTTGCCAGCCAGGGTATACGCCGCCTGCCTGAGCACGTTGCCGTGCCCGGAAGATAGCGTATTTGTTGACGTAACACAGTGTGCTCTTTCAGGGTTAAGGCGCTGACGGCACCACCCGTTTCAGCCAGGACTTGATTGCGCCGGTAAACATGCGGCCCCCGAATGGCACAGAGTGAACGCTTTCAGTATAAGCATTCACTGTATAAATAAACAGTATTTTTATCGACAAAAATTTGCCGCCGATCCATACTCTATTTTATGAAAATCCGTGGCTAAAATTGCGTGAACTTCCGCGAACGCGTATACTTTTGGCGTTGACGTAATACAGTGTGCTTGCGGTTACCAGCCGTAAAAATGCTGAAAAAACCTCGCTGCGGCGGGGTTTTTTGCTTTTTGTCGCCGGGTTAAAAAATTGTGATCCTCTGCGCAAATTTCCGTGGTTGAAAATAAATCCATTGTTTAATGGCCGCAGCTGTGTTTGTATAAATTCAGTTAATTTTTCGACATAAAGGCCCCTAATGAACGCTTCCATGCTGACTTCGACCCTACTAAAAACCGCGCCTGCCGCGGTGGTCGTCGTGCGTGTGGTCGTCGTCGTCGGCAATGCGCCGTAGGGTCCGGAACAACACGATTCCAAACCCCGCCGGCGCAAACCGAGCGGGGTTTTTTTTCGACCCTCGCCCGGTAGGTCGGCTCAGAATAAAAGGACTGGAGCATGGCAAGTTCGGGCACATCATCACAAAAAATGCGCTTCACCGGCGCGCAGTTAGTTGTTCATTTACTGGAACGTCAGGGGATCACCACGGTAACGGGTATCCCGGGCGGCTCAATTCTGCCGGTCTACGACGCATTAAGCCAAAGTAAGCAGATTCGCCATATTCTGGCGCGTCACGAGCAGGGGGCCGGGTTTATCGCCCAGGGCATGGCGCGAACCGAGGGCAAGCCGGCGGTTTGTATGGCCTGCAGCGGCCCGGGGGCGACAAACCTGATCACCGCCATCGCCGACGCGCGTCTGGACTCGATCCCGCTGGTCTGTATTACCGGCCAGGTGCCGGCCTCAATGATTGGCACCGATGCGTTCCAGGAAGTCGATACCTACGGCATCTCTATCCCCATCACTAAACACAACTATCTGGTTCGCGACATTGCCGAGCTGCCGCAGGTGATGAGCGACGCTTTTCGCATTGCGCAGTCCGGGCGTCCGGGGCCGGTGTGGATAGATATTCCTAAGGACGTGCAGAGCGCGACCATCGAACTGGAGGCGTTACCAGAGCCCGGCGTTCGCGCGGCGGCGCCTGAGTTTGACGGCGCCAGCGTACGCGAAGCGGCGGCCATGATTAATGCCGCTAAGCGCCCGGTGCTCTATCTGGGCGGCGGCGTGATTAATGCTCCGGAGCAGGTTCGCCAGCTGGCGGAAAAAGCCAACCTGCCGACCACCATGACCCTGATGGCGCTGGGCATGCTGCCGAAGGCGCACCCGCTGTCGCTGGGAATGCTGGGCATGCACGGCGCGCGTAGCACCAACTTTACGCTGCAAGAAGCTGATTTACTGATTGTTTTAGGCGCGCGTTTTGATGACCGGGCGATTGGTAAAACCGAACAGTTCTGCCCGAATGCGCAGATCATTCACGTCGATATCGACCGCTCCGAGCTGGGTAAAATCAAGCAGCCGCACGTGGCTATCCAGGGCGATGTCGCCGAGGTTCTGACGCAGCTGATCCCGCAGGTTGCAGCGCAGCCGCGGGATGAGTGGCGCCAGCTGGTCGCCGACCTGCAGCGCGAATTCCCGTGCACCATCCCTCAGCAGCAGGACCCGCTTTCTCATTATGGTTTGATCAATGCCGTAGCCGCCTGCGTGGATGATGAAGCGATTATTACCACCGACGTGGGCCAGCATCAGATGTGGACCGCGCAGGCCTATCCGCTGAATCGCCCTCGCCAGTGGCTGACCTCCGGCGGCCTGGGCACTATGGGCTTTGGCCTGCCGGCGGCCGTTGGCGCAGCCCTGGCGAACCCGCAGCGGAAGGTTATCTGCTTCTCCGGCGACGGCAGCCTGATGATGAACATTCAGGAAATGGCCACCGCCGCTGAAAATCAGCTGGATGTAAAAATTATTCTGATGAACAACGAAGCGCTGGGTCTGGTGTATCAACAGCAGAGCCTGTTCTATCCGCAAGGGGTGTTTGCCGCCACCTACCCGGGGATGATTAATTTTATGCAGATTGCCGCCGGCTTTGGCCTGCAAACCTGCGACTTAAATCATGAAGCCGATCCGCAGGCGGCGCTGCAGGCGATTATTGACCGTCCTGGCCCGGCGCTGATTCATGTGCGAATCGATGCCGAAGAAAAAGTCTATCCGATGGTACCGCCGGGTGCGGCAAATACAGAAATGGTGGGGGAATAAACCATGCAACAGCAGACTCATGACAACGTTATTCTGGAACTCACCGTACGCAACCACCCTGGGGTCATGACCCACGTTTGCGGCCTGTTCGCCCGTCGCGCCTTCAACGTGGAAGGCATCCTCTGCCTGCCGATTCAAAACAGCAATCAGAGCCGCATCTGGCTGCTGGTCAATAACGATCAGCGTCTCGAGCAGATGATCAGCCAAATCGATAAGCTGGAAGACGTCGAGAAGGTGACGCGCAATCAGTCCGATCCTTCAATGTTCAATAAAATCGCCGTCTTTTTCGAGTGAGCTAGTCGCTCGTCGAATCCGGCGTGATGACTTTTACCGACCCGTTCCGGCAGTGCAGGGCGTAGTCTGCCGGCAGGGGACGATCGCTGATCAGGACATCAAAGGCCGATAGCGGGGCGATGCTGGCGGGCGCGACGTCATCGAACAGCCCGGAGCGGGCGAGCAGGATTTTGCGTAACCCGCGATCCAGCGCCTTGCGTTTAGTGGTGAGATCGTCGGGGTTAAACCAGCTAACGCCAAAATGTTCGTGCACGCCGCTGGCGGAGATAAACACCTTCCGCGGATTCAGCGAATCAAGAGCCGAGGGGTTGCTGGCATCATAAAACGCATCGCTCTTGGCCCGGTAGGTGCCGCCGCAGAGGATGGCGGTGGCGTTAGGCTTTTCATTCAGCGCCACAAACACCCGGTGTGAGTAGCAAATTCCGGTAAAGGTAATGTCATCCGGGATCATGCCGATCACCAGCGGCATCTCGCTGCCGTTATCGAAAAAGACGAGGTCGTTTTCGCTTACCAGCCCGGCGGCGAGGATGGCGACGGACAAATCGTCCCGGTGGTGGGGGCTTTTGCCCGCCGGCGGAGCGCTGACCGAGGGCGATGAGGGTTTGTTCACCATCACCACGTACCCGCCCAGAAGAGTCAGCGGCAGCGGTTCGTCATTCTCGAGGCTGAGATCCCGACGAATGGTCATCACCGAAACTTCCAGCATCCGTGCGGCTTCTTTGAGATGGATGCGGTCGGTTTTCTTGAGCAGCTCCATCAGACGCCGGATACGTTCTTTTTGCTTTGTTTCCATTCACCTTCTCCGCAAGTTTGGGCGAAAATGTTCCTTTGGTAACATTTTTCGTTCGTCGAAACATTCTGCATTCACACTACTATACTGTGGGCTATCAAGAATTAAAAGCGGGTAAGATCGCGCCTCTTAAATTATAAGTATTTTATTTTCAGTGTCTTATGTTTGTTGCTCGTACTTGTTGTTTTACGGGCATGCCGAGAGGCTGAACAGAGGTGGCTGTTAAATAAACAGCCTGTGATTCTGCAATCGCGATCATGGTCACAAATGGTACGGAAGTAACATGATAATGTTACTATAATATCATTGTTATGTGATTGTTTCTAAGAGGTAGTAAAATGGATATCGCGGTTATCGGCTCAAATATGGTGGATCTGATCACCTATACCAATCAGATGCCAAAAGAGGGGGAAACTCTCGAGGCGCCCTCTTTTAAAATTGGCTGCGGCGGTAAAGGCGCCAACCAGGCCGTCGCGGCAGCCAAGCTTAACTCCAAAGTTCTGATGCTGACCAAGGTCGGGGACGACATCTTTGCGGATAACACGATTCGCAATCTGGAATCCTGGGGCATTAATACGACCTATGTTGAAAAAGTCCCCTGCACCAGCAGCGGCGTGGCGCCGATTTTTGTTAACGCCAACTCCAGCAACAGTATTCTGATTATTAAAGGCGCCAATAAGTTTCTCTCCCCGGAGGATATCGATCGCGCTGCCGAAGATTTAAAAAAGTGTCAGCTGATTGTTTTACAGCTTGAAGTTCAGCTGGAAACGGTTTATCACGCCATTGAATTTGGTAAAAAACACGGAATTGAAGTGTTATTAAATCCGGCGCCGGCGCTGCGTGAATTAGATATGTCCTACGCCTGCAAATGTGACTTTTTCGTCCCTAATGAAACTGAGCTGGAAATATTAACCGGATTGCCCGTTGATACTTACGATAATATTCGTGCTGCCGCCCGTAGCCTCGTAGAAAAAGGGCTCAACAATATTATTGTCACTATGGGTGAGAAAGGTGCGCTATGGATGACGCGCGATCGGGACGTTCACGTCCCGGCGTTTAAAGTCAGCGCGGTTGATACCAGCGGCGCCGGCGACGCCTTTATCGGCTGTTTTGCGCATTACTACGTCCAGAGCGGAGATGTTGAAGCCGCGATGAAAAAAGCCTCGCTCTTTGCCGCCTTCAGCGTCACCGGCAAAGGTACCCAATCGTCTTATCCCAGCATTGAGCAATTCAATGAGTATCTGGCGTTAAACGAATAACCCTCTGCACTGTAAAAGGTAGCACTATGAACGATAAAAATATCGTTCAGATGGCCGATGGCTATCTGAATAAAACCCCTCTGTTCCAGTTTATTTTGTTATCCTGTTTATTCCCGTTATGGGGATGCGCTGCGGCATTAAATGATATTTTAATTACTCAGTTTAAAAGCGTATTTGCGCTGAGTAACTTTGCCTCGGCGCTGGTACAAAGCGCTTTTTATGGCGGTTATTTTTTAATTGCCATTCCAGCCTCGTTAGTGATTAAAAAAACCAGCTATAAAGTGGCGATTTTAACCGGCCTGACGCTTTATATCGTCGGCTGTACGCTCTTTTTCCCGGCCTCGCACATGGCAACCTACACCATGTTCCTGGCCGCGATTTTCGCCATCGCTATCGGCCTGAGCTTCCTTGAGACGGCGGCGAACACCTACAGCTCAATGATTGGTCCAAAAGCGCAGGCGACGCTACGCCTCAATATCAGCCAGACGTTCTATCCGATTGGCGCCGCGGCCGGCATCCTGCTGGGCAAATATCTGGTCTTTTCCGATGGTGAAAGTCTGGAAAAACAGATGGCGGGCATGAACGCCGAGCAGATCCATAACTTTAAAATCCTGATGCTGGAAAACACCCTTGAGCCCTACAAGTACATGATTATGGTACTGGTGGTGGTAATGGTGCTGTTCCTGCTGACCCGCTTCCCGACCTGCAAAGTTGCGCAGACGGCGAACCATAAGCGTCCGTCGGCGCTCGACACTCTGCGCTACCTGGCGAGCAACGCCCGCTTCCGTCGCGGGATTATCGCCCAGTTCCTCTACGTCGGGATGCAGGTCACCGTCTGGTCATTCACGATCCGCCTGGCGCTGGAGCTGGGGGATATCAACGAGCGCGATGCCTCAACCTTTATGGTCTACAGCTTCGCCTGCTTCTTCATCGGTAAATTTATTGCCAACATCCTGATGACGCGCTTCACGCCGGAAAAAGTGCTGATTATCTACTCGGCGATCGGCGCGTTGTTCCTTGCCTACGTGGCGCTGGCGCCGAGCTTCAGCGCGGTATACGTGGCGGTGCTGGTGAGCGTCCTGTTTGGACCCTGCTGGGCGACCATCTATGCCGGGACCCTCGATACGGTTGATAACGAGCATACCGAAATGGCCGGGGCGGTGATTGTGATGGCGATTATCGGTGCGGCGGTGGTGCCGGCGATTCAGGGCTACGTTGCGGATATGTTCCACTCCCTGCAGGTGTCGTTCCTGGTGCCGATGCTGTGCTTCATCTACGTGGGCGTCTACTTCTGGCGTGAGTGCAAAGCGCGCCGTGCGCTGACCGAAGCGACGGCCTCCTGAGGAGAATCATCATGACGACACGTTTAACCCTATGGCGTCAGCTGTTTACCGAGCATCCTCGGGTACTGCTGGCAAACGATGCCTTTACGGTCACCGCGTTCCGCTACGCCAGCGGCGTAGAGGGCCTGCGGGTAGAGAACTCGCGCGGCCAGCTGGTCATTCTGCCCTGGCTGGGGCAAATGATCTGGGACGCGGAGTTCGATGGTCACGATCTGACGATGCGCAATATGTTCCGCGAGCCGAAGCTGGCGACGGAAGTGGTGGCCACCTACGGCTGCTTCGCCTTCCACTCCGGGCTGCTGGCGAACGGCTGCCCTTCGCCGGAGGACGTGCATCCGCTGCACGGCGAAATGGCCTGCGCCGCGATGGATGAAGCCTGGCTGGAGTTGGAGGGGGAGAGCCTGCGGGTGACGGGACGCTATGAATACGTGATGGGCTTCGGCCATCGCTATCAGGCGCAGCCCGCGGTGGTACTGCATAAAGAGAGCGCGCTCTTTGATATTCACATGGCGGTCACCAACCTCGCCTCCGTCGCGATGCCGCTCCAGTATATGTGCCATATGAACTATGCCTATGTGGCCGGGGCCAGCTTCAGCCAGAATATCCCCGACGATGCGCTCGCGCTGCGTGAGTCGATACCGGGCCACGTGCATCCGACCGAGCAGTGGCTGGCGTTCAACCGGCGCATTCTGCAAGGGGAGGCTTCGCTGGACGTACTGAACGAGCCGCACTATTACGATCCGGAAATCGTCTTTTTTGCCGACAGGCTGGATCGCTACACCGACAGGCCTGAATTTCGCATGACGGCTCCGGATGGCACCACGTTCATCACCCGCTTCTCCAGCGCGGAGCTGAACTATGTGACCCGCTGGATCCTCTATAACGGCGATCAGCAGGTGGCGGCTTTTGCGCTACCGGCCACCTGTCGTCCCGAAGGATTTCTGGCGGCGCAGCGTAACGGCAGCCTGATCTCGCTGGCTCCGCAGGAGATCCGCACCTTCAGCGTAACCACCGGCATCGGCGGCTGATGGGTATAATAGTGCTCAAGGCTTGAACAGCAGCGCGCTTATCGTTAAGGTAAGCGCGTTTTTTTATCCGCCGGGAAACGCCATGACCTCCATTGCCCTTATTGACGATCATCTTATCGTCCGCTCCGGTTTTGCGCAGCTGCTGGCGCTGGAAAGCGATTTCCGGGTGGTGGCGGAGTTCGGTTCCGGCCGCGAGGCGCTGGCGGGTCTGCCGGGCCGCGGCGTGCAGGTCTGCATTTGCGATATTTCGATGCCGGATATCTCGGGCCTCGAGCTGCTGAGCCAGCTGCCCAAAGGCATCGCGACCATTATGCTCTCGGTCCACGACAGCCCGGCGCTGGTGGAGCAGGCGCTGAACGCCGGCGCCCGCGGCTTTCTTTCCAAACGCTGCAGTCCGGATGAGCTGATTGCCGCCGTCCGTACGGTGGCGACCGGCGGCTGTTACCTGACGCCGGATATCGCCATGAAGCTGGCGGCCGGTCGCCAGGACCCGCTCACCAAACGCGAACGGCAGGTGGCGGAAAAGCTGGCCCAGGGAATGGCGGTGAAAGAGATCGCCGCCGAGCTTGGACTATCGCCAAAGACCGTCCACGTTCATCGCGCTAACCTGCTGGAAAAGCTGGGCGTCAGCAACGACGTTGAGCTGGCGCGGCGCATGTTCGATAGCTGGCAGTGAAAGCGCTGTTCTCGCGGCTGCTCTCGGTCGTCGGCTGCTTCTTTATCTTCTCCGCCGCGTGGTTCTGCCTGTGGAGCATCAGCCTGCATGTGGTTGCGCGCCCGGATCTCGCGGTACTGCTGTTTCCCTTCGGTCTACGCCTTGGCCTGATGCTGCAATGCCCGCGCGGCTACTGGCCGGTGCTGCTGGGAGCGGAATGGCTGCTGATCTTCTGGCTGGCGCAGGAAGTGGCGCTGGCCCATCCGATAATATTGATGATCGGCAGTCTGCTGACCCTGCTGCCGGTGGCGCTGATTTCGCGCTATCGCCAGCAGCGCGACTGGCTGACCCTGCTGCGCCAGGGCGGCGCGCTGATTGCCGCCGCGCTGCTGCAATCGCTGCCGTGGCTCGGCGAGGGAAGCGAAGGTCTCAACGCCCTGCTGCTGACCCTGACCGGTGGCCTGACCCTCGCGCCGACCTGCCTGGTCATCTGGCACTACCTCACCAGCACCGTCTGGCGACCGCTGGGGCCGGCGCTGGTTTCGCAGCCGGTGAACTGGCGCGGGCGGCACCTGATCTGGTATCTGCTGCTGTTTATGGTCAGCCTGTGGCTGCAGCTGGGGCTGCCCGCCGAGCTCTCCCGCTTTACGCCGTTTTGCCTGGCGCTGCCGATTATCGCCCTGGCCTGGCACTACGGCTGGCAGGGGGCGCTGATTGCCGCCCTGATGAACGCGATTGCCCTCATCGCCAGCCAGACCTGGCACGACCATCCGGTTGATTTGCTGCTCTCCCTGCTGGCGCAAAGCCTGACCGGGCTGCTGCTGGGGGCCGGAATTCAGCGCCTGCGTGAGCTGAACCAGTCGCTGCAAAGCGAGCTGGCGCGCAACCGGCGGCTGGCGGAACGCCTGCTGGAAACCGAAGAGAGCGTGCGCCGCGACGTGGCGCGCGAACTGCATGACGATATCGGTCAGACCATCACCGCCATCCGCACCCAGGCCGGGATTGTCCAGCGCCTGGCGCCGGAGAACGGCGGCGTCAGGCAGAGCAGCCAGCTGATTGAGCAGCTCTCTCTGGGCGTTTATGACTCGGTGCGCCGCCTGCTGGGGCGCCTGCGCCCGCGGCAGCTGGACGATCTGACCCTTGAACAGGCGGTACGTTCTCTGATGCGTGAAATGGAGCTCGAAGATCGCGGGATGGTCAGCCACCTCGACTGGCGCATCGATGAATCTATGCTGAGTGAAAACCAGCGCGTCACCCTGTTTCGCGTCTGCCAGGAAGGGCTGAATAATATCGTCAAGCACGCCAGCGCCAGCGCGGTCACGCTGCAGGGCTGGCAGCAGGATGAGCGGCTGATGCTGGTGCTTGAGGATGACGGCAGCGGGCTGCCGCCGGGCACCGGACGGCAGGGCTTTGGCCTGATCGGCATGCGCGAGCGCGTGACGGCGCTGGGCGGGACCTTAACCATTTCCTGCACCCACGGCACGCGCGTCTGCGTCAGCCTGCCGCTGCGCTACGCCTGAGGAACGAAGATGTTTACCTTTATGAAATCCCCCCCTGACGCCGCGCCGATAGCCGATAAGCAGGCCCTCGACGAACGCTATCGCTACTGGCGGCGCCATATTCTGCTGACCATCTGGCTGGGCTACGCGCTGTTCTACTTCACGCGCAAAAGCTTCAACGCCGCGGTGCCGGAGATTCTCGCCAGCAACGTGCTGACCCGCAGCGATATCGGCCTGCTGGCGACGCTGTTTTACATCACCTACGGGCTGTCTAAATTTTTATCCGGCATCGTCAGCGACCGCTCCAACGCCCGCTACTTTATGGGCCTCGGCCTGATTGCGACCGGCGTGGTCAATATCCTGTTCGGTTTTTCTACTTCACTCTGGGCCTTTGCGCTGCTGTGGGCGCTGAACGCCTTTTTCCAGGGCTGGGGCTCGCCGGTATGCGCCCGTCTGCTGACGGCCTGGTATTCCCGTACCGAGCGCGGTGGCTGGTGGGCGCTGTGGAACACCGCCCATAACGTGGGCGGCGCGCTGATCCCGATGGTCATCGGCGCCGCGGCGCTGCACTACGGCTGGCGCGCCGGGATGATGATTGCCGGGATGCTGGCAATCCTCGCCGGGCTGTTTCTCTGCTGGCGGCTGCGCGACCGGCCGCAGGCGGTGGGGCTGCCCGCGGTAGGCGACTGGCGTCACGATGAGCTGGAGATCGCCCAGCAGCAGGAGGGGCAGGGCCTGACGCGCAGGGAGATCCTCTACAAGTACGTATTAACGAACCCCTATATCTGGCTGCTGTCGCTCTGCTACGTGCTGGTTTACGTGGTGCGGGCGGCGATTAACGACTGGGGCAATCTCTACATGTCGGAGACCCTGGGGGTCAATCTGGTGACCGCCAACTCGGCGGTGACCATGTTTGAGCTGGGCGGGTTTATCGGCGCGCTGGTGGCCGGCTGGGGCTCGGATAAGCTGTTTAACGGCAACCGGGGGCCGATGAACCTGATTTTTGCCGCCGGGATCGTGCTGTCGGTGGGCGGCCTGTGGCTGATGCCGTTTGCCAGCTACGTGATGCAGGCGGCCTGCTTCTTTACCACCGGCTTCTTTGTCTTCGGCCCGCAGATGCTCATCGGCATGGCGGCGGCGGAGTGCTCGCATCGGGACGCTGCGGGCGCGGCAACCGGGTTTGTCGGGCTGTTTGCCTATCTGGGGGCGTCGCTCTCCGGCTGGCCGCTGGCGCAGGTGATGGACGTCTGGCACTGGAGCGGCTTTTTTGTGGTGATTACCATCGCCGCCGGCATTTCGGTGCTGCTGCTGCTGCCATTTTTAAACGCCCAGGCGCCGAGAGCGGCCAGCGAAGCGTGATGCACCTCACCTTTTTTCATCAATACGGGAAAAACTAAGAAATTTTCCCGGTATCACCTGGACGCTGTCTCAGGCCAGCCGCATGACCAGTTTTTACAATAGCGGCCATTCAATATCATTTTCCCAAAATAGTTTAAGTTGCAGGAAGGCGGCAAACGAGAGCCGCCAACGCGCCTGGGGCTTGAAGTATGAAAGGAAAACCGGGAGTGTGTCCTATGCTGGCCTTTCTAAACCAGGTGCGCAAGCCGACCCTGGATCTGCCGCTCGACGTGCGGCGCAAGATGTGGTTTAAACCGTTCATGCAGTCCTATCTGGTGGTCTTTATCGGCTACCTGACTATGTACCTGATCCGCAAGAACTTTAACATTGCCCAGAACGACATGATTTCAACCTACGGGTTGAGCATGACCCAGCTGGGGATGATTGGCCTGGGCTTCTCGATCACCTACGGCGTGGGTAAAACGCTGGTTTCCTACTACGCGGATGGTAAGAACACCAAGCAGTTCCTGCCGTTTATGCTGATCCTCTCCGCCATCTGCATGCTCGGCTTCAGCGCCAGCATGGGCGCCGGGTCGACCAGCCTGTTCCTGATGATCGCCTTCTATGCGCTGAGCGGCTTCTTCCAGAGCACCGGCGGCTCGTGCAGCTACTCGACGATTACCAAATGGACGCCGCGACGCAAGCGCGGATCGTACCTCGGGATGTGGAATATCTCCCACAATCTCGGCGGCGCGGGCGCGGCAGGGGTAGCGCTGTTTGGCGCCAACTATCTGTTCGACGGCCACGTCATCGGGATGTTTATCTTCCCGTCGATTATCGCGCTGATCGTAGGTTTTATCGGCCTGCGTTTTGGCAGCGACTCCCCTGAATCCTACGGCCTCGGCAATGCGGAAGAGCTGTTCGGGGAAGAGATCAGCGAAGAAGATAAAGAAACCGAAGATAGCGCGATGACCAAATGGCAGATCTTCGTGGAGTACGTGCTGAAAAACAAAGTCATCTGGCTGCTGTGCTTCTCCAATATTTTCCTCTACGTGGTGCGCATCGGTATCGACCAGTGGTCGACCGTCTACGCTTTCCAGGAGCTTAAGCTGTCAAAAGAGGTGGCGATTCAGGGCTTTACCCTGTTTGAAGTCGGCGCGCTGGTCGGCACCCTGATGTGGGGCTGGCTGTCGGATCTGGCCAACGGTCGCCGGGCGCTGGTAGCCTGCGTCGCGCTGGCGCTGATCATTGCGACTCTCGGCGTTTATCAGCATGCCAGTAATCAGTATGTCTATCTGATGTCGCTGTTTGCCCTCGGCTTTTTAGTCTTTGGCCCGCAGCTGCTGATTGGCGTCGCGGCCGTTGGTTTTGTGCCGAAAAAAGCCATCGGCGCGGCTGACGGCATCAAAGGCACCTTCGCCTATCTGATTGGCGACAGCTTCGCCAAGCTGGGCCTGGGGATGATTGCCGACGGCACGCCGATCTTCGGCCTCACCGGCTGGGCGGGCACCTTTGCCGCGCTGGACGCGGCGGCAATCGGCTGTATCTGCCTGATGGCCATCGTGGCGGTATTTGAAGAACGTAAAATTCGCCGCGAGAAGAAGAAACAACGTTTGCAGACCGCCTGAGGCATCAGGTATTGGTAACGTTGCCCGGCCTTCCCGCCGGGCTTTTTTATGCCGCAGGGCCAGGGATTGTTTCAGGCTGGCTCACCTGCCAGAGCAGCTCCCGCAGCCACTGCTGAGCCGGATCGCGATGGTTGCGCTCGTGCCAGGCCATGCTTTTGGTAAACCCCGGGATCGTCAGCGGCGGCGGCACAATGAGCATTCCTGACGCGACCGTCGCCAGCCGGCGCGGCACCACCGCTATCATGTCGCTTACCGCCAGTATTTCCGGGAGCACCAAAAAGCTGCTCACCGATAATCCGACCCGCCGGCTACGGCCGATTGCCGCCAGCGCCTCGTCGGTCACCCCGCGAAAGCTGTCACCCTCCCAGGACACCAGCATATGTTCCAGCGCGCAGAATTGGTCGAGCGTTAGCGGCGCGCCGGCCTGGGGATGGTCGGCGCGCAGCAGACAGACGTACTCTTCGTGGTACAGCGCCCGACCGTGGAGTTCGGGCGGCGTTGAAGGGGGCGTGAGGAGCGCAATATCAACCTCTCCGCGTTCGGCCTGAGCCAGCAGCGTGGACGGAGACTCCGGAATAATGCGCACGCGGATCCCCGGCGCCAGCGGCTTCAGGGCGGCAATAAACGGCACGATCACCGCTTTCAGCGCATAGTCGGTAGCGGCGATAGTCCAGGTGAAATCGGCGTTAAGCGGTTCGAAAACGGCGGGCTGCAGCAGGGCTTCGGCATCGGTCAGCAGCTGCTTTACCGGCGAAGCCAGCGCCTGCGCGCGCAGGGTCGGGATCATGCCATGCGGAGCGCGGATAAACAGCGGATCGTTAAACGCATCGCGCAGCCGCGTAAGCATGCCGCTCACCGCCGGCTGCGTCAGCGCCAGCCGCTGGGCTGCGCGGGTGACGCTGCGTTCATTGAGCAGCGCATCCAGCGTTTTCAGCAGATTAAGATCGAGGTTTCTGATATCAGATTTCATGATAGCTTTCCGCAGCCGCGATAAGTCACATTATGGTACGCCCGGGAGTCGACAGCGCGCAAATTCCCATTATGATAGTGGGGCTGCGATAGAGTGAGAGGAAGCATGATCTGGTTAGGACTGGCCACGCTGGTGGTAGTATTTGTTGTAGGATTTCGGGTACTTACCTCTGATTCTCGTCGTGCGATTCGTCGTCTGAGCGAACGGCTGGGTATTACTCCCGTCCCGCTGGAATCGATGATCGATCAGCTGGGAAAAACCGCCGGAAGCGAGTACCTGCGCTACCTTGAGCGGCCCAACGAAGCGCATCTGCAAAACGCGGCTCAGGTTCTGCTTATCTGGCAGGTCGGCGTCGTCGATAGCAGCGAGCAGAACCTGCACTACTGGTATCGTTTGATGCAAAAGTCTCGCCTGGCGGCGCCGATTACCGATGCGCAGATCCGCCTGGCGCAGGGGTTTCTCCGCGAGCTGGAGCCGGAGTTGAGCGAAATTATCGCCCTGCAGCAGCGCTATAACGCCCTGTTTTTACCGGAAGATGGCGTTCACTGGCTGCACTGATATCACTATCGGTGATGATGTTTATCCGAAATGGTGATTCGATTTATATCATCCCCCGACGCATCATTGACCTCGTAAAGTCTGTTCACTCACGAGGTTAATGATGCACCAGCCCACCCAACAAAGCGCCATCGTCTGGCCGGAAGCGTATCTGCCGGGAACTACCGACAATTTTGCCTCCAACGAAATCATCGTCAGCGGTTTGACGGCGGCGGAAATCTGGGCCCAGCTCGACGATACGACGCGCTGGCCGACCTACTACAGCAACGTTGCGGATATCCACGTTGATGCCGACAGCGGCCCGCTGCTGAGCGCGAATGCGCGCTTTCGTTTCTCAACCTTCGGCTTTCCGATTGAGGCGCAGATCGTTGAATACGTTCCGCCGGCCGTCGGACAGGCCGCGCGCGTTGCCTGGCACGGCTGGGCGGAGGGCGACGAAACCACGCGTCTTGACGTCATTCATGCCTGGCTGTTCGAGGATTTACCCGGCGGCCGCGTGCGTATCCTGACCCAGGAGTCGCAGAAGGGCGTTCCGGCGCAGACGCTGGCGGCGAGCGTGCCGAATCCGATGATTAACGGGCATCAGGAGTGGATTTGCGGCCTGGTAACGGCGGCACGTAAGGCGCGATGACCGATAGCCGCCCGCCGCCGGCGCAGCGGGCGATGCTCCTTGACACCAGCCCCTCTTACCCGTGTTTTGCACGAGGTTGAGTCACTTCCGCGCCAGCCCACCGGGCGTGTTGCCCCGCTTTCCCGTTAGCACGATTTTCCGGTGATACGATCCGCTGCGCAGGTCTTGTAAAGCCTGAAAAGTCGTCAAAACGTTAAATTCGTCACATTTAAAATGGTACACTGCGCGGCTTCCCCGTGTTCAACCATGCAGGTAACTAATGACTCCTTCGAATGCATCCACGTCACATGCCAGCCAGCCAGCGCGGCCAAACTGGTCGGCGGTCTTTGCGGTGGCCTTTTGCGTGGCCTGCCTGATAACCGTTGAGTTCCTGCCGGTGAGCCTGCTGACGCCGATGGCGCAGGATTTAGGTATCTCCGAAGGGATGGCCGGACAGTCGGTCACCACGACCGCATTTGTGGCAATGTTTGCCAGCCTGTTTATTACGTCCATTATCCGCACCACCGATCGCCGCTACGTGGTGATACTGTTTTCCGTGCTGCTGACGCTCTCCTGCCTGCTGGTCTCCTTTGCCAACAGCTTTTGGCTGCTGCTGGTGGGGCGTGCCTGCCTGGGGATGGCGCTAGGGGGATTTTGGGCGATGTCCGCGTCGCTGACGATGCGCCTGGTTCCGACGCGGGTGGTGCCAAAGGCGCTGTCGGTGATCTTCGGGGCGGTGTCGATTGCGCTGGTGATTGCCGCGCCGCTGGGGAGTTTCCTTGGGGGCATTATCGGCTGGCGCAACGTTTTTAACGCGGCGGCGGTGATGGGCGTGCTGTGTACGATTTGGGTGCTGAAGGCGCTGCCTTCGCTGCCTGGCGAAGCGTCGCAGCAACAGCAAAACATGCTGGGCCTGCTGAGGCGTCCCGGCGTGATGGCCGGTATGTGCGCGATTTTCATGGCCTTTGCCGGACAGTTTGCCTTCTTTACCTACATTCGCCCGGTCTATATGACCCTCGCGGGCTTTGACGTTGATGGCCTGACGCTGGTGCTGCTGAGCTTTGGTATTGCCAGCTTTGTCGGGACCTCGCTGTCGTCGATGCTCCTGAAACGCTCGGTGAAAACCGCCTTAGCGGTTGCGCCTCTGGCACTGGCGGTCTGCGCGGCGGTGCTGGTGCTGTGGGGGGAAAGCCAGGCCGTGGCCTCCGCGGTGGCGATTATCTGGGGCTTCGCCTTCGCCCTGATCCCGGTGGGCTGGTCAACGTGGATCACCCGTTCGCTGTCAGACCAGGCGGAAAAAGCCGGTTCGATCCAGGTCGCGGTGATTCAGCTGGCGAACACCTGCGGGGCCGCCGTTGGCGGCGTGGCGTTGGACCACCTGGGCCTGCTATCGCCGCTGGTGATCTCGGGCGCCCTGATGCTGCTGACCGGACTGCTGGTCACCACGAAGGTGCGGATATAATCGCTGTCGCCCCGAGGCGCTACGCCGAGCGAACCCGGGCCGGGCATTCACGCCGCGACCCGGGACCGTTTCTGCGCTTAGAACCAGGCCTCGAACATGCCGCCGACGTTCAACGAGTCAAGCTGCTCACTGCTGGTGCCCTTGACCCTGGCGGTATGCTGATTATCCACCTGGCCGCCGGTGACGTAGAAGCGCAGCATCGGCCGGAATTCCGGCCCCATCCCGATAGAGATGTTCTGCGACAGCGTCAGCTTCCAGCCCTTGTTGTCGCCGCCCCGATCGTAGTCAACGCGCTGATAGCCGGCCTCCAGCCAGGTTGAATGCACATCGTTCCAGAAATACATCGGACGGATAATCGCGCCGTAGTTTTTACGGTTATCGGTATTGTCCTTGCCGTTATCGTAATCATGGAAGGCCAGCAGATACTCCACCTGCGCCTGTTGGGTAAACTTGTGGCTGCCCTCAAAGCTGGCGTAAATCGCCGTCAGATCGTCGGTTTTGTTATAGACGCTGTTATCCGAGTTATCTGAATAGCGCAGGATTACTTTGTTGACCCCGCCGTCGTTGGTATGGCTCAGCACCAGGCCGCCCTGCCAGGCATCGAGCTGCGCGTCGTTATCCACCGCTTTTGAATCAAAGCCGTAGTTGGCGTACACCTCAACGTCGATTGGCCCAGCCTTCATATTGTGGATTTTTGACGTCAGCGCATAGTGGCCGTTATCGCCGGTGCCGGAGCCGCCGGTACAGGTGATGCGCGACGGGTTGGATTCATCGGCCATCACCTCCGGGCTGCAGGACTCAACCTGTGAGACCCCCGCCACGTCGAACTGCACGCCGCCGATATCAAAGTTTTTCACCCCGGCGCCCTGGCCGTCGTGGTTCATCCAGAAGTAATCGTTGATCCCCTGCTGCGGCCGCTGGTGGAAGTCGCGACCGGCCCAAATATAGGCGTTAGGGTTTGATTCGAGGACGTTAGTGACGCCGACGTAGGCTTTTTTCAGGTTAACTTCATCGCTCCAGTGGTCGAACATGACGTTAATATCCCAGATAGCGCCCTGGCTGCTCTTAAAGGCCTTGGTTATCTGGAATTCGCCGCCGTTGCCTTCGTTGCCCAGACGGCCGATAGCCGACGCGCCGTTATAGGAGCCGTCGACGCCGACGAACTTCTGATCGCCGGTCTGGAACTGGGCGCCGTAGCGGGCGTAGCCGCTAAACTTGAGGCCGAACGGGATAGCCATATCCGGCGAGGCCGCGGTGGTCTGAGGGTTGGTAATGACGTCCACCTTTTTATCAGCGGCGGCATCGATTTTGGCCTGACGGTCGGCCAGCGCTTTATCAACGGCTTTCGCCACAATGGCGTCTATTTGTTGCTGAGTAAAATCTTGCGCTAATACAGAAACTGGGCACAGCGCGGCAACGACCGCCATTGCTAATGGCAGCATTTTTACATTATTCATAATTATCTCGCGTGTAATAATTTATATATTAAGATAATAACCATCCCGCCCCGGTTAATAGACAGGGAAAGCGGCAGGATGACGGATATATATTAACGTTGGTATAAGTGAATAATTTCCTGTGAAAATTCGCGAGCCAGCAGCGAGCTCATCAGATGGTCCTGAGCGTGAACCATAATCAGCGTCATCGGCTGGCGCGCCTCGCCTGCATCCTGCTCGATCAGCCGGGTCTGCATCTGGTGCGCCCGGCGGGCGTAGCCATCGGCTTCATTAAGGAGCAGTTTGGCTTCATCAATATTACCGTGGCGGGCGGCGTGAAGCGCTTCGAAACATAATGAGCGTGACTGTCCAGCATTCACGATAATTTCCATTACCGCGTCTTCTAATTCGATCATAATATTTCCTGAGGGTATTAACTTTATTATTTAAAGCGTACGGCGAAAGTCCCTTTTCCGCATAATTCCTGATGACGGTGTTATTTTTATCGGACGCTCCGGGAAATAGCGCTGAGAGCGTATTTCCCGACTATTACTGGCTTACGGTTTCAGCGACCGGAACGGCGCCTTTGGCTTTTTCGACTTCGGTTTTCATTAATGAGCGTTCATAGGCACGGAGGAATGGCAGGTAAATGACGGCAGACATCACCATGCAAATGACGCACATCACTACCGGGCTCAGGGTCCAGTTGGCGGCCCAGGAGGCCCCGATGGGGGCCGGCGTGGTCCACGGCGTCAGCGAGACCACCTGAGTCAGCCAGCCGAGACGCGTTGCGCCGTAGGCCAGCACCGCGTTGATCATCGGCACGAACACGAACGGGATAAACATCATCGGGTTCATGATAATCGGCGCCCCGAACAGGATCGGCTCATTAATGTTGAAGAAGCTTGGCACGATGCCCATTTTGCCGATAGTCCGCAGGTGCGCCACGCGGCTGCGCAACAGCAGGAAAGCCAGCGGTAGCGTCGAGCCCACGCCGCCAATCAGCAGATAGTGGTCCCAGAAGCCCTGCAGATAAACGTGCGGCAGCGCGGCGCCAGCGGCCAGCGCCGCCTGGTTTGCCGACAGGTTCGCCATCCAGAACGGGTTCATAATCCCGGTCACAATCAGCGAGCCGTGGATCCCGGCGAACCAGAAAATCTGGCACATCAGCACGGAGAGCAGAATCGCCGGCAGGGAATCGGAGGCCGACACCAGCGGTTCCAGCAGATGCATAATCGCCTGCGGCAGGATCATACCGGTCTGCGCTTCGATAAACAGGTTCAGCGGGTGCAGCGTACCGATCACCACCAGCACCGGGATCAGGATTTCGAACGAGCGCGCGACGCCGGTGGGCACCTCTTTGGGCAGGCGAATAGTAATATTATTCCGCTTCAGCCATGCGTAAATACGGGTGGAGTAGATGGCGGTAATTAAAGCGGTGAAGATCCCCTGGCCGGACAGATACTGGGTGGAAATTTTGCCGTCAGCGTAGGGCGCCGCGACCAGCAGGAAGGCCATAAAGGCCAGCAGGCCGGACATCACCGGGTCGAGCTGAAACTGGCGGCCGAGGCTGGCGCCAATCCCGACGGAAATAAAGAAGGTCATGACCCCCATGCTCAGGTTAAACGGCAGCATCAGCTGTTCACGATACTGCTGTGAGAAATCCAGCCAGCCGCGGGCAAAACCGTTGGTGGTGTCGGGTGAAAAAGGAGGAAAGATAAATACCAGCATGAAAGAGCCGATGATCATAAACGGCAATGCGGCAGTGAAGCCATCGCGGATGGCGATAACGTATTTCTGCTGCCCAAGGCGTCCTGCCAGCGGAGTAATAGATTGCTCGATCACGGCAATCATGGACTGATACAGAGAACTCATTTGCACACCTCTTAATGCGCCGCTGCTATCAGCGACAGAGCATAATCCAGGACGTTATCTCCCCGCTGCATTCCGTAGTCCATAGCGTTTATCGGCTGGACCGGAATATTCAGGGAAGCGGCTTTCTCAGATAATGTTTTCAGCATGTATTTTACCTGGGGCCCGAGCAGCACCACCTGGTATTGCGGAAACTGCATGTCAAATTCGGAAACGCCGTAGGCGTCTATCTGCACCGGCAGGTTACGTTCCTTCGCCTCATCGACCATCTTCCTGACCAGCAGACTGGTGGACATCCCCGCAGAGCAGCACAGCATAATCTTGTACATCGGCACTCATCCTCAAAATGTAAAAAGTTATTGCGTGGATGATTTGATATCAGACGGAAACCGGTTTCCATTTATAAAAAACAGAACTGTGATAACCGTCAAGAACTAACGGGGTAAGGGCTGATTAATTAGATTTTGCTCACATAATTCCGTGGTTTCTGCGATGATTTTCCATGAAACGGAAAATCGGTTTCCAAATAAAAAAGGAAACGGATATACTGCCGTTGGTTACTATTGAAGCGATTCAGGTTTTAAGATTTACAGGGATCGGCCCGACCCTGTCAGGGGAGAATGATGTCTACAATCAACGATGTATCACGGCTGGCTGGCGTCTCTAAGGCCACGGTTTCACGCGTATTGAGCGGTTCTCGCGGAGTCAAAGAGGCCAGTCGTCAGGCGGTACTGCAGGCGGCTGAAGAACTCAATTACCGGCCAAATATGATTGCCCAATCATTGTTCAGCCAGAGCACGGGCTGCATCGGGGTGATTTGCGCGCAGGATAATATCAACCAAACCACCAGCTATCTGTATGCCCTGGAAAAACAGCTCAGCCAGCATCAAAAGCATCTCCTGCTGCGCTTTGCGAACACCCGCGACGGGGTGATGAACTCGCTCGAAGAGCTCAGCTGCGGCCTGTGCGACGATATCCTGATTATCGGCGCCCGCTTTCCATTGAATATCGACAGGCCGGACGTGGCGCTGATTGACTGCCTCGAGAGCGAAGGGGCAAACAGCATTCAGTTTGACCACGCCTTTGCCGCGGAAACCGCCTGTAACTATTTGATTAGCCAAGGTCGACGCCAGATTGCGCTTATCCATCCCGAGGGGAGCGGCTTTGCCGATCAGGTGCTGCTGGGCTACAAGCATGCGCTGGAGAAAAACTTCCTGCCGTTTAATCGTAACCTGGTGTTCCTCGACAGCACTTCGCCTTCGGTGGCGGTGCAGGAGCTGGTGAGCAACGCGACGACGTTGAATTTCAATGCGCTGCTGGTTGCGGATGAGCAGCAGGCGCAGCGGGTTGTCCCGCAGCTGCAGGCGTTCAGTCGCGCGGTGCCGGAAAAGGTGATGGTTTTTAGCCTGGCGGGATCGTTACAGCTGCCCGGTATTCCGACCATACCGGCGATTGAGTATTCGATGGATGTGATGGCGATGCGGATCGTCAACTGGCTGACGGAAAAGACGCAAATGCTCGGTGGCAGCATGCTGCGTGGGGATCTTATTATTCCGAAAATCTGAGGTGGCCTGCGCGCGGGCGCATAAAGCGGCGATTAACACCAAAAATACCTGCCAGTGGCGTAACTGACAGGTATTTTTATTTGCGCGGCGGGCGGCCTGCTGGCCGCGTCGCGAGCGCGATCACTGTGCCGGACAGGTAATCTTGTCGATAGCCGCCCGGTAGTTTTTCTGGTTATTACGCTCTTTTGCCAGGGTCGCCTCGCGGACGTAGGTTTGATTCTCTTTTGAGGCGAGCACCTGATTGGCAAAGTCGTTATCGCTAAGGGTTGCCGCCGGGCTGCATTTTTCCTTCACCGCTTTTAATACCCGCTGCTTTTGCTGCTCGAACTGCAGGCTTTGTAGCGGCGATTCGGCCCGCGCGGCCGTGGCGCTGAGGGCGCTGACCAGGCACAACATCCAACACGCTTTCATGGCGCTTCTCCTTAAAGGGTGATACCAAACTATATGCATAGCGTGGAAAACACGCAAATCATCCAGACTTTAAATTGTTTAAAATCAGTAGATTGCTTTTCTATGCCGCCCGAACCCGCCGCCGTGAATCCACGGCTATCAGCACGACCGATGACAGGATCAGCAGCGTGCCGAGCCAGTCCGGCAGCGTAAAGGTGATGCCCAGCAGCAGCAGCGAGAGCAGGGCGCTGCTCAGCGGCTCGGCGCAGCTGAGAATGCCCGCTTTCGCGCCGCCAATCATCTGCGCGCCGTTCAGATAAAGGCTGAAGGTCAGCGAAGTGCCGATCACCACCAGATAGAAGAAGGCCAGCAGCAGGCGGCCGTTGACCACAAAGTTGCTGCCCTGACCGCCGTAGAACGGCAGCAGCATCGCCCCGCCGAGCAGCATGCTCCAGCCGACGATCGGCAGGGTGCCGTAGCGGGCGATAAGCGTTGACGGATAGGTGGTGTAGAAGGCGGCGGCAAAGGCCGAAGCCACCCCCCAGAATAGCGCCGCGGGTGAAATGGACAGCGTTGTCGGATTGCCGTGGGTCACCAGCAGAAATGTGCCGACCAGCGAAGTGCCGATTGCCGCCAGCACCAGCGGGCGAGGGCGCGTTTTGCGGGCCAGCGCGAACCAGGCGACGATAATCGTCGGCGACAGGAACTGCAGCACCGTCGCGGTAGCGGCGTTTGATTTTTCGATGGTCATCAGGAAGGTGTACTGTACGGTCAGCGCCCCAAACAGCGAGAAAATCAGCAGGCTGATGGCATCCTTGCGGTTCTGCAGGACGCGGAAAATTTTATCGCCGTGGACGAAAGAGAGCATCAGCAGAATCAGGCCGGCGAACAGCAGGCGCGTCATGGTCAGAAACGGCGATGACATCTGGCTTTGTTGCATAATGTACTGCGCGCAGACGCCGGAACTACCCCATAGCACGGCGGCTATGAGTACATTTAGCATCCCTTTTTTACTGGAGCCCATCTTTCCCTCAGGTGGTATATCGCGAAAAGGGAATCATAGCATGGGCGCGTTCGGACGGCGGGGAAGGAAATGGTAGTCGCCGTCCGCATAAGCGCGGCGCAGATCGGGGAACGGCCGGCCAGGCGCCCCCTGACCAGCGCTGCGCCTTAACTCAAATCGACGTTTTTACTGCCGAACAGCCAGGTTAGCGCAAAGCCGCACAGCCAGGACACGACCAGTCCCGCCGCGTAGACCGCCATCCCGGCGTAAATTCCGCTGCCGGAGGTCATCAGCGGCAGCGCCACCACGCCGGACGGACCGAAGACCGTATTCAGCCCTATCGGCAGGCCCAGCCACGCGATCAGGCCGAGGAAGAAGCCGCCGCAGGCGCCGCCCATGCAGGCGGTGATAAACGGCTTCATTCGCGGCAGGGTGACGCCATAAATCAGCGGTTCGCCGATGCCGAGAAAGCCGGGGATAATCGCCCCTTTGATCTGGGTGCGCAGCAGCGAGCCGTGCTTCGCCCGCCAGTACAGGGCCAGCGCCGCGCCCACCTGTCCGGCGCCGGCCATCGCCAGAATCGGGAACAGCGAGTTAAAGCCCTGCGCATCCACCAGCGCGAAATAGACCGGGACAAAGCCCTGATGGACGCCAAACATCACCGCCAGCAGGAATAGCCCCGCCAGCACCGCCGAACCGAATGGGTTACCGTTGAGGTGCAGGAACAGCCACGACATTCCGGTAAACAGCCAGCCGCCAATCGGCATGATCACCGTAAAGGTGACCGCGCCCATAATCAGCAGCGTGACCGCCGAGGTAAGGATCATATCAAGGTTGGCCGGCATGATACGCCGCACCTGTTTTTCCACCCATGCGCCGATAATCGAGGCGATCAGGACGCCGATAATATTGCCGCGCGGGTCGATGCCGTGGCCGAAGAAGGTGGTGATCCCGGCGTAAAATCCGCTGGTCGCTTCCGGGTTGTAGCCGAGGACGAACAGCGAGGCGATAATCGCCCCGTTGACCCCGGAGCCGCCAAACGCCTTCTGGGCGTTATAGCCGATTAAGATACTCAGGAAGGTAAACATCCCTTTGCTGAAGATCTTCATATAGCCGATCAGCGCCACCAGGCTGGCGTTAGGGTGGGCACTCTCCAGGACGAAGATTTGCTCTGCCAGGGTAGCGAAGCCGAGCAGCAGGCCGACGGCGATAAAGCCGGGGATCAGCGGCGTAAAAATAGTGGCGAATTTGGCGAGAAACTTCTGCACCCCGCTGGTTTGCTTGCTCTTCAGCGCCTGTTTCTTCTCGGCGGCGGCATCGGCCAGCGACGGGGCGCCCTGCGGCGCATCCTCCAGCATGGCGTTCATCATTTCCGCCGCGGTTTGCGCTTTTCCCGGGCCAAGTACGACCTGGAACTGCTCATCGCTGACGATAACCCCCATGACGCCTTCAACCTGACGAATCGCGGCGCTATCGGCCAGCGCTTCGTCACGCAGCGTCAGGCGCAGGCGGGTCATACAGTTACCCGCCTGCGCCACGTTTCCGGCTCCGCCGACGTGGGCAAGGATCCGCGCTATCATCTCTTTATTTATTTTTGCCATTGCAGGTTACCTGTCTGTTGGCGCCCAGGCGTTGCCCAGCGCTTTGCGGATATAGCCGCTATTTTTGGCCAGCAGCGACTGCGCTTCTTCGGCGCTAAGATCGGCAAGCACCATCACAATGGCCGTTTTGCAGTGACGACCGCAGGCGTCCAGCGCGCGCTGGGCGGCGGGGCGATCGCAATCGGTCGCTTCCATAACGATGGAGACCTGACGCTCGATAAGCTTCGCGTTGGTGGCCTCAACGTCAACCATCAGGTTGCTGTAAACCTTCCCGACGCGGATCATTGCCCCGGTCGAAATCATATTCAGCACCAGCTTTTGCGCGGTGCCGGCTTTCAGGCGGGTCGAACCGGTCACTACTTCCGGGCCGACGACCGGAGTGATGGCGACGTCCGCCAGCCGGGCCATCTCGCCGTGCGGATTGCAGCTGACGATGGCGACAAACGCGTTCTGGCTATGGGCATACTCCATCGCGCTGATGACGTACGGCGTCCGCCCGCTGGCGGCGAGGCCAACCAGCACGTCGCGGTTGCTGAAATTGAGGTTCTGCAGGTCCATTGCGCCCTGCGCTTTATTGTCTTCGACGTTTTCCACCGCGCTAAGAATGGCCTTATGCCCGCCGGCGATAATCCCTACGACCTGCTCCGGACGCGTGCCGAAGGTTGGCGGACATTCGCTGGCGTCGAGGATCCCCAGACGACCGGAGGTGCCTGCACCGATGTAAATCAGGCGCCCGCCCGCCTGCAGCGCCGCGGCGACCTTGTCGACAACCTGAGCGATCTGCGGCAAATAGGGGGTAATTGCCTCGGCCACCAGCCGATCTTCCTGGTTAATCACCGTCAGCATCTCAACGGTAGACAGGGTGTCAATATTGGCGCTATTCGCGTTGCGCCGCTCGGTCAGCAGTTTGCTCAGGTCGATACTCATAACAAAACCTCATTATTCACAATGGCAGGTATTCTAAGGAATTAATTATTCCATTCATGTGAAGGTTATCACGATTAGCGTACGGCAGATAATAAGATATTTGTAGGTATGGCGGGGGATTGTGCGGTAATAAAACTGGAATATTTTATTACCGCAGGGTGGGCTAGCGTACCGCTGCGGGTTTTTTCAGGCTCAACAGCAGGGCCAGAGAATAGCTTATCGCCATTGCCAGGCTCATTTTCAGCATGGTTTCACCGCCGAGTCCGGCGAGCGGAGCGGCGATGCCGCCAAAGACGAACATCAGCGTACCTAACAGCGCGGACGCGGTGCCCGACTGTCCGGCATCAACGGCATTCATCGCTTCGGCCCCGGCCACGGTGCTGATGCCGCTCATAAACGACACGGTGAAAAACAGGCCGATCAGCGCCGGCAGCGGCAGCCGCAGCCAGGCGAACAGCAGCATGCCGGCGGCGCACAGCACCGCCAGCATCAGCCCGGTGCGCAGCAGGGACTCTGCCGAAAAGCGGCGCGTCAGGCGGGAGAAGATAAGCGCGGCAATAATCAGCCCGATCCCGTTCAGGCCGAACAGCAGGCTGAACTGCATGGCGCTCATGGCAAATTCGCTCTGCATCACGAAGGACGACGAGCCGATATAGGAGAACAGGCCGGCCATCATAAAGGCCTGAATCAGGCAGTAGCGCATAAAGCGGCGATTTTTCAGCACCGACGTGCCGCCCGCTTTACGCGAGGTAGCGGCGCTTTTCGGCGGCAGGGTTTCGTGCAGGATCGCCAGGCTTAACAGCAGCAGTACGCCGCCGATCGCCGCCATCGCCCAGAACAGCACGCGCCAGTCGAAGGCGGTGATAATGTAGCCGCCAAGCACCGGCGACAGAACCGGAGCAATGCCGTTGACGGTCATCAGCAGGGCAAAGAACTGGGTCAGCAGCGCGCCCTGATAGCGATCGCGGGCAATCGAGCGCGACAGCACCGAGCCGCCCGCGCCGGCGAAGCCCTGCAAAAAGCGCCATACAATCAGCAGATGGATATCCTGCGTCAGGGCGCACATGACCGAGGAGATGATAAACAGCAGCAGCGAGAGAATCAGCGGCTTGCGGCGGCCGATGCGGTCGCTTAGCGGGCCAAAAAACAGCTGGCCGAGACCCAACCCGAGCAGCGCGGCGGTCAGCGAGAGCTGGGTTTGCGTGCTGGTCGCATTCAGCTGACGGGTGATATCCGGCAGCGCCGGCAGATAGAAGTCGGTACAGAGCGGGCCGATGCCCGAGAGCAGCCCGAGAATAATGACCCATGAAAGAGAAATACGCGGCATATCAGGTCCTTATGAGGATGCCGGGCGCGGCGGCCCGGCTTGAGCAGATCAGCTGGCACCGCCTCCCAGCGATTGCCAGAGCGTAATGCGGTTTTGCAGATCGGTTTGCTGCAGGGAAATCAGCGTGGCCTGCACCGACCACAGCGTACGCTGAGCGGTAAGCACCGACAGATAGTTGCCGATCCCTGCCTGATAGCTGCGGGTGGCGATATCCAGCGATTTCTGCTCGGCGGCGACGTACTGCTGCTGGGCATCCAGCTGCTCGCCCAGCGTTTCCCGGCGCGCCAGCGCGTCGGCGACATCTTTGAAAGCGCTCTGAATACTTTTCTCGTAGGTGGCGATCAGCCCCTTTTTCTCCGCTTCGGCATAGCGAAGCTGCGCCAGGTTGCTGCCGCCGGTAAACAGCGGCAGGCTGATTGATGGCGCGAACGACCACACCTGCATCCCGTGACTGAACAGCGAAGAGAGCGAATCGCTGCCGACCCCGGCGCTGGCGGTTAGCGAAATGCTCGGGAAGAAGTTGGCGCGCGCGGCGCCGATATCGGCGTTGGCGCTCTTGAGGTTATGCTCCGCCTCCTGAATATCCGGGCGGCGCAGCAGGACCGACGAAGAGACGCCGGCGGGGATCAGGGCGATGCTGTTGTCGCTGAGGCTTTGCAGCGTGCCGGGCAGCAGGCTCTCAGGGACGGTTTCACCGGCCAGCAGGTTGAGCGCGTTTTTATCCTGCGCGACCTGGGTACGATAGCTGGCGACGCTGGCGCGCGCCTGCTGGTAGACGCCTTCTGCATCGCTCAGATCGCTGGCCGAAGCGGTACCGACCGCCATCTGGCGGGCGACGATTTTGCGCGAGTTTTCGGCGCTGGCCATCGTTTCTTCGGCCAGCGCCAGGCTGCTGTTATCCGCCGCGAGGGTGATCCAGGCGGTGGTCAGGTCGGCGATCATCGTCAGACGCGTATTCTGGGCGGTGAATTCGCTGGCGAGCCAGGTTTCCCGCGCCGCGCGCGTCAGGCTCTGGTTCTTGCCGAACAGGTCCAGCTCGAAGCTGGAGACCGTACCGTCGGCCTCCGATGATGAGGTGAGGCCGCTGGCCACCGTTTTGCTGCGGGTATGGCTCAGCTCGGCGTCAACGGTGGGGAACAACGCCGCGCGGGTTTCGCCAAACTGGGCGCGCGCGGCCTCGATATCGGCCAGCGCTTTTTGCACATCGCGGTTGCTGTTCAGCGCGATGGTCACCACTTTTTTGAGCCGCGCGTCGTTCACCACCTGCTGCCACTGGCTGACGACCGTCGTCGCTTCGCCGTGGGCGCCGGGCAGCGTGGAGGGGACCGGCGCCGCCGGGCGCTCATAGTGTGGGTCAAGCGAGACGCAGCCTGCGCTCAGGAGCGCGATAAAAACGAAAGTAAAACGAAACATAACCTACTCCTGAGAAGGACGCTGGCGGGTGAAGAACCGTTTCACCAGCACAAAGAACAGGGGAACGAAGAAGACAGCCAGCAGCGTGGCGGTCAGCGTGCCGCCGATGATCCCGCTGCCGATCGCCACGCGGCTGTTGGCCCCCGCGCCGGTCGCCACCGCCAGCGGCAGCACCCCGGCGATAAACGCCAGTGAAGTCATCACGATAGGGCGCAAACGGGTTTGCGCGGCGCGTATGGCCGCCCGCGAAAGCGAATAGCCTTCATCCACCGCCGATTCGGCAAACTCAACGATCAGAATGGCGTTCTTCGACGACAGGCCGATGGTGGTCAACAGCGCAACCTGGAAGTAGACGTCGTTATTCAGATCGCGTAGCCAGGCCGCCAGCGCCGCGCCGAGCAGGCCGAGCGGGATAACCATGATCACCGAGAACGGCACCGACCAGCTCTCATACAGCGCCGCGAGGCACAGGAACACCACCAGAATTGAGATGGCGTACAGGCTCATGGCCTGGCCGCTGGCCAGTTTTTCCTGCAGCGACATGCCGCTCCATGCCCAGGTGGTGCCCGCCGGCAGGCTGTTGGCCAGGGCTTCCATCTTGTCCATCGCCGCGCCGGAGCTGAAGCCGGCGGCGTTTTCGCCCTGGATTTCAAATGCGGCGGAACCGTTGTAGCGCACCAGGCTTTCCGGACCGTACTGCCAGCGCGTGGTGGCGAAGGCGGAGAACGGCGTCATGCCGTCATCGCTGCCGCGCACGAACCATTTCCCGAGATCGGCGGGGACGGCGCGAGAATCGCTATCGCCCTGGATATAGACCTTTTTCACCCGCCCGCGATCGATAAAGTCGTTGACGTAGGTGCCGCCCCAGGCGCTGGAGAGGGTGTCGGTGACGTCGCTCAACGATAGCCCCAGCGCCACCGCTTTGTTGTTGTCGATATCCACCTGCAGCTGCGGCATCTGCGGCAGGTCGTTGGCGCGCACCGACTGCAGCTGCGGGCTCTGATTGGCCGCCGCCAGCAGCTGGCTGCGCATTTTCATCAGGCTGTCGCGATCGGTGCCGCCGCTGGCCAGCAGCTCAAAGGTAAAGCCGTTGCTCTGCCCGAGGCCGTCCACCGAAGGGGGCGTCATCGCAAACAGCGAGGCGTCGCGGATGCTGCCGAGCTCTTTGGTGGCGCGCAGGGCAATGGCCTGCGCGGTATTGGCTTCGCCCTTGCGCTGGGACCAGTTTTTCAACGACACAAAAGCCATCCCGGCGTTCTGTCCGCTGCCGCTGAAGCTGAAACCGTCGACGGTAAAGATAGCGCTGGTATTGGCCTTCTCTTTGGTCAGGAACCAGTCGGTTACCTGGCGGCGAACCTCGGCGGTGCGCACGGCGGTCGCGCCTGCCGGCAGGGTGTACTGAACCATGATTTCGCCCTGGTCCTCCGCCGGCAGGAAGCTGCCCGGCAGCTTCCACATCGCCAGCGCCATGACGGCGCAAATCAAGGCGAAGGCGCCCATCATCGTCGCCGAACGGCGCAGGCCGCCCAGCACGCGGTGTTGATAGCCCTGTTCCGTGCGCCCCCACAGGCGGTTGAACGCCCCGAAGAAGCCGGTGGTATGGGGCTTCGAGTGGCTAAGCAGCGCGCCGCACAGCGCCGGGGTTAAGGTCAGCGCCACCACCACGGAGAGCATCATCGCCGAGATGATGGTGACCGAGAACTGGCGATAGATAACGCCGGTTGAGCCGCCGAAGAAGGCCATCGGCAGGAACACCGCCGACAGCACCAGGGCAATGGCGATCAGCGCCCCGGAAATTTCGCCCATCGACTTCTCGGTGGCTTCACGGGCGGACAGCCCCTCATCGCGCATAATTCGCTCGACGTTTTCCACCACCACGATGGCGTCATCCACCAGCAGGCCGATCGCCAGCACCATCGCAAACAGCGTCAGGGTATTGATGGAGTAGCCAAACAGCGCCAGCACGCCGAAGGTGCCAAGCAGCACTACCGGAACCGCCACCGCCGGGATCAGCGTAGCGCGGAAGTTCTGCAGGAACAGATACATCACGCAGACCACCAGCGCGATGGCTTCAAACAGCGTTTGAATCACATCCTCAACCGATATTTTAATAAACTCGGTGCTGTCCTTCGGATAGGCGATATCGTAGCCCTGCGGCATCTGGCGCTGATACTCGGCAATCTTATCCTTCACGCGCGTCGCGGTATCCAGCGCGTTGGCGCCCGGCGCCATCATGACGGCGATGCCGGCGGCAGGGTGGCCGTTGAGGTTCGCCGAAGCGGTGTAATCTTCGCTGCCCATTTCAACCCGGGCGACGTCGCTCAGGCGGACGACCGAGCCGTCGCTCTTGCTCTTCACAATGATGTTTTTGAACTGATCGACGGTTTGCAGGCGCGACTGAGCGCGCACGGTGGCGGTAAGCTGCTGGGCGTTAGAGGACGGCAGCGCGCCGATTTTACCCGCCGAGATCTGCACGTTCTGCGCTTCGATTGCCGTTTCGACATCGGAAGGCATCAGCGCATAGGAGGCCAGCTTTGTCGGGTCCATCCAGATGCGCATCGCATATTCAGCGCCAAATACCTGCAGGCTGCCGACGCCTTCGACGCGCGCCAGCGGGTCCTGCATGTTACTCACCAGCCAGTCGGCGATATCGGAGCTGGTGGCCTTGTCGGTTTTATCGTACACCGCGAGGATCAGCAGGAAGCTGCTCTGCGATTTCACCACCGTCACGCCGGACTGCTGCACTTCGCTGGGCAGCCGCGATTCGGCCTGCTGGACCTTGTTTTGCACCTGCACCTGCGCGGTGTCCGGATCGGTCCCTTGCTCAAAGGTCACGTTAATGCTGACCGAGCCGTCGGAGCTGCTGGTGGAGCTGAAGTAGAGCAGGTTATCCAGCCCGGTAAGCTGTTGTTCGATAACCTGGGTCACGCTGTTTTCCAGGGTTTCGGCAGAGGCGCCGGTGTAGGTGGCGGAAATTTTCACCGACGGCGGGGCGACGTCCGGGTACTGGGCGACCGGCAGCGTGCGGATGGCGAGGATCCCGGCGAGCATAATCAGGATGGCGATGACCCAAGCGAACACCGGGCGCCGGACGAAGAAGCGGGAGAACATCAGGCGTTGCCTCCGCTGTTTTTCATTTCAACGGCTTTGACCTGCTGACCGGCGGCAACCTTGCTGGTTCCTTCAACGATCAGCCTGTCTCCGCTCTTCAGGCCGCTCTCTACCAGCCATTTATCGCCGTAGGCTTCGCCGGTTTCGACGTCACGCTGGGCGACTTTGCCGTTGGCGTCGACCACCAGCGCGGTGGCGTTACCTTTGGCGTCGCGGGTGATGCCCTGCTGCGGGGCGAGGATCGCATCGTCCATCACGCCTTCATCGACGCGGGCGCGTACGAACATTCCCGGCAGCAGGACGTGCTGCGGGTTGGGGAACACCGCCCGCAGCGTGACCGAGCCGGTTGATTCGTCCACCGCCACTTCGGTCAGCGCCAGGCGGCCCTTCTCGCTATAGGTGCTGCCGTCTTCGAGGCTCAGGGTGACGCTAAGGGTATCGGCGTTGGTTGCCAGCGTTTGCTGGCGTAAGCGCAGCAGATCAACGCTCGATCGCGTGAGATCGACGTAAATCGTCTCCAGCCCGCGGATCGTCGCCAGGGCCGTATCCTGATCGGCAGAGACCAGCGCTCCTGGGGTTACGGAGGAGATGCCAATCCGTCCGGCAATCGGTGCGCTGACGGTGGTCCAGTTCAGGTTGATGCGGGCGCTCTCCAGCGCGGCTTTTTTCGACTCGACGCTGGCCTTGTCCTGGTTACAGGTAGACTGCGCGTCATCGGCATCCTGCAGCGAAACGCCGTTGTCTTTTACCAGCTGCGTATAGCGCCGGGCTTTCTGGCAGTCGGCAACCGTCAGCGATTGCGCCTGTTTCAGGGCGGCTGCGGCTTCGTTATAGGCGGCGCGATAGCTGGCCGGGTCAATTTGATACAGCGCCTGTCCCGCTTTCACCATGTCGCCTTCGGTAAACAGGCGCTTTTGAACGATCCCGCCCACCTGCGGGCGCACTTCGGCGCTGAGCGACGCGGTGGTGCGGCCGGTCAGTTCGCTGATAACGGAAACGGACTGACCTTTCAGGGTGACAACGCCGACTTCCGGCGTCATTTGCGGCGGGGCAGATGTTTGCGAATTATCGCATCCGGCCACCAGAAATAATGCTATTGCGATGGGTATGATGGTGTATTTCATTATATTTTCTCAGGATAAACGACGTCCGCCCCGCTAATTAAATAGTGAGGTGATGGGTTGGGCGCTGAGGCATCTTCGGGTAAACGAAAATGACAAAAAAGGAACTCAGGCGTTCCTGTATGTTGTTATTCGACGATGGCCGGCGGAGCGGTCATTCTTTGGCTTCTCTGCGGCAGAGATGGCTTCCCTCCTGGCCTTTCTGGTGAGAATGATCATTCTCATTTTTGCTCATTATACGTCTCAACCGGGTAATGAAAAGGTTTTTTTGTCTAAATTTGAATCGTGAAAATTAAGGCAAAAAATAATGGAGGAAATAAGAATTTTTTGTGAAAGTAAGAACCAATAATACTCTTACATAATTTAATCTGGAGGCATTAATGACTTTAATAATGACAACCAGCATTAATCCCGCGGATCGTGATGAGCTGCTGGCGGGTCTACGGGAATACAATCTGCGCTACCTGGACCCGACGCAGTTTGGTGAACTGGGGATCTATCTCCGCGATCGGGCGGGGGAGATGCAGGGCGGTCTGATCGCCAAAAGAAAGGCGAACTGGCTGTGTATTGAGTACCTGTGGGTCAGCGAAGCCTCGCGCGGTAGCGGGCTGGGCGGCGAGCTGATGCGTGCGGCGGAAAAGCAGGCGCGCGAAGAGGGGTGTAACCACGTGCTGGTGGACACCTTCAGCTTCCAGGCCCTGCCGTTTTATCAAAAACAGGGCTACCGGCTGCAGATGTCGCTGCCTGATTTCCCGCACCCTGGCATGGAACGTCATTATCTCTCGAAGGCGCTATAAGGCCGCCACCGACGCGGATATTAGCCGCCAATCCCCTGCTGGATCATCGCCAGCGCGTGGCTGACGATGGTTTCCCGGGATATCGCTTTTAGCCGCGCGTCGGTGCGAATGCGCGAATAGGGCACCAGCACCAGGCTAATCAGGCTGGTGAACAGCAGCTCCGGCGACAGGGCCGGGTTGAGTTTTCCCTCCTGCTGCCAGCGGCTTATGGTCTCCAGCATCCGGTGATACTTATCGTCGCCAAAGCGGGCGTGCATATGCTGGCGCAGCACCGGCATTTCGCCAATCATCTCCTGCATCCACAGCGGCGCAAACCAGTCGTTTTGTTCCGCCAGCACGGCGAGAGTTTCAATCAGCAGGGTAAACGCGGTCAGCGGATCTTGCGGATGGTCGATAAAAATCTTGCTGATATCGCTGCGCAGCGGCATAAAGCGCTCTTCCAGCAGCTGGTCGACTAATATCTCCCGCGAGTCGAAATAGTAATGCAGCATCGCCGGCGTGACCCCGGCCTCTTTAGCGATGGCGTTCAGCGACGTCCGGGCGATGCCCTGGCGGGCAAACAGCGCCAGCGCGATATCCATCAGCTGTTCACGGTTAGCGGTGCCCGGTTTTTTGCCGCGCGGACGGCCCGGACGGCGAGGCGTATCATTGTCTTTTTGTGCCGTCATTTCTTCACTGTCTCTTGACCAGATTCATCATTTCCCTAAATATTAATTATGCATTTAATTAATTTCAAGAGAGTGTTGCTATGACATCTGAAATCGCCGCTCAGCCGGCGCCGTCGATCCGCCTGCTGTTCAGCGCGCTCCTGCTGGTTATGCTGCTGTCGGCGCTGGACCAGACCATCGTATCGACCGCGCTGCCGACCATCGTCGGCGAACTCGGCGGGCTGGATAAGCTCTCGTGGGTGGTCACGGCCTATATCCTGAGCTCAACCATCGTGGTGCCGCTGTACGGTAAATTCGGCGATCTGTTCGGGCGAAAAATCGTGCTCCAGGTGGCGATTGTTCTGTTCCTCGTCGGCTCCGCGCTGTGTGGCCTGGCGCAGAATATGACGCAGCTGGTGCTGATGCGCGCGCTGCAGGGGCTGGGCGGCGGCGGACTGATGGTGATCAGCATGGCGGCGGTCGCCGATGTGATCCCTCCGGCAAACCGCGGTCGCTACCAGGGGCTATTCGGCGGAGTGTTTGGCCTGGCGACGGTCATCGGGCCGCTTATCGGCGGTTTTCTGGTACAGCACGCCTCCTGGCGCTGGATTTTTTATATCAACCTGCCTCTGGGGCTGTTTGCCCTGCTGGTTATTGGCGCGGTGTTCCACAGCAGCAATAAGCGCAGCGCGCACCAGATCGACTGGCTGGGGGCGTTTTACCTGAGCATGGCGCTGGTGTGCATTATCCTCTTTACCACCGAAGGCGGCAGCGTACGGGCGTGGAATGACCCGCAGCTGTGGTGCATTTTGGCCTTTGGCGTGGTGGGGATGATTGGCTTTATTTATGAGGAACGGGTGGCCGTTGAGCCGATTATTCCGCTCTCGCTGTTCCGTAACCGCAGCTTTCTGCTGTGCAGCATGATTGGTTTTGTTATCGGGATGGCGCTATTTGGCTCGGTGACTTTCCTGCCGCTCTATCTGCAGGTGGTGAAGGCGGCGACCCCGACCGAAGCCGGGCTGCAGCTGATCCCGCTGATGGGCGGCCTGCTGCTGACGTCGATCGTCAGCGGGCGCATTATCAGCCGCACCGGTAAATACCGCCTGTTCCCGATCCTCGGCACCCTGCTGGGCGTGGCGGGGATGGTGCTGCTGACCCGCATTACGATCCATTCGCCGATGTGGCAGCTGTATCTGTTTACCGGCGTGCTGGGGGCGGGCCTGGGGCTGGTGATGCAGGTGCTGGTGCTGGCGGTGCAGAACGCGATGCCGGCCCAGATGTACGGCGTGGCTACCTCGGGCGTGACGCTGTTTCGCTCGATTGGCGGATCGATCGGCGTGGCGCTGTTCGGCGCCGTCTTTACCCACGTGCTGCAAAATAACCTGCAGCGCCTGCTGCCGGAAGGCGCCGAGCTGCCCAGGGCGCTCAACCCGGAGGCGGTACAGAATCTGCCGACGGCGATCCGCCTTGATTATCTCGACGCCTTCGGCGCGGCCATTCACGCCGCCTTCCTGATGGCCGCCGGCATTATGGCCGTAGCCTTCGTGCTTTCATGGCTGCTGAAAGAGGTGCCGCTGAAAAAGGCGGCAAGCTAGGCGGTTCCGGCGATGCGCAGCAGCGCCCGGCGCAGCGCCGGCGCGGCGAAGCTGAGGAACTTGCGCAGCTTGAGCGGGGCCAGATCCCGGCTGGTATACAGCAGGTGCACCGGCGTCGGCTCGGGTTCGACCGATTCCAGAATGAGCTGCAGCTCGCCGCGGGTCAGGCCGTCGATGGCCTGATAGTGCAGCAGCCGCGCCACGCCGACCCCGAGCCGGGCGGCGTCAGCGGCGCTTTCCGGGGTGGTGACCGACAGCACGGCGCGCAGGGTTACCAGCCGATCAGCCGCTTCGGCGGCGCGAAACCGCCAGCCGCTATAGGGCATCGGCGATTCAATACTAATAATCGGCAGCCCGGCCAGCTCGCGGGGGCGCTGCGGCACGCCGTGCTTTGCCAGCAGCAGCGGCTGGGCGCAGGTAACAATGCGCATCTCCCCGAGGCGGGTAGCCACCATACCGCTATCCGGCAGAGTGCCGATGCGCACCGCCAGATCGACGTGGTCGTCTATCAGGTCAACGTTACGGTCGCTGAGCAGCAAACGAACGTTAATTTGCGGGTAGCGGGCGAGAAAATCGCTCACCACCGGCAAAACGTGCACCCGACCGAACATCGTCGGCGCGGCGATCACCAGCTCGCCCTTGGGCTGCAGATACTCGCCCGCCGCCTGCCGCTCGGCGTTCTCCACCTCTTCCAGGATCCGCCGCGCGGCAGCGACATACTCCACGCCGGCATCGGTTAGCGTAAGCCGGCGGGTGGTGCGGGTCAGCAGGCGCGCGCCGAGCGCGCTTTCCAGCTCGGCAATGTTGCGGCTGACGGTGGTCAGCGGCGTGTTCAGCGCGCGTGCCGCCGCCGACATACTGCCCAGTTCGGTAACCTTCACCAGCAGCGCCATCGCGCTTAATCGGTCCATTATTATCCCGCTCTACGGAAAGATGATTGCCAGATCTCCAGTATTATCATTTGTCACAGTAGAGTCCATGCTGTGGGCAGTGATACGAGATGCGGAGGATCTATGGCCGGTGACTTTCTTGGTATTGCCATCACCCCGGATGTGATGGATGTCCAGCATGAAATGGGCAGCGACGGGCTGTGGCAATCGCCCCACGGCCACCGTCAGGCGAACCGCTTTACCGCCAGCGAGGAAGCGATGATTACCACCCGGGACAGCTTTTATCTGGCGACGGTTTCGCAAACCGGCTGGCCCTATATCCAGCATCGCGGCGGGCCGCCAGGCTTTCTGCATCTGCTGGATGAGACGACCCTGGCAATGGCTGATTTTAGCGGCAACCGGCAGTACATCAGCACCGGCAACCTGCGGGGAAGCGCCAGGGCGTGCCTGTTTGATGGATTACCCGCGCCGTGCCAGGCTGAAAATCTACGCCACCGTTGAGGTGCTGGCGGCGGATGACGACCCCGCGCTGCTGGCCCGGGTTAAGCCGGAAAATTACCGCGGCAGCGTTGAGCGTATTTTTCGCTTTCATCTGCAGGCGTTCGACTGGAACTGCCCGCAGCATATTACGCCGCGCTATAGCGCTCAGCAGGTGGCGGAATATAGCCAGACGCTGCAGCAGCGTATTCACGACCTTGAGCAGGAGAATCAGCGCCTGCAGCAGTTAACCCGCACAGGAGAAGATCATGACTGAACAACGCCCGCCTCTGCCGCCGTTTACCCGCGAAAGCGCGGCGCAAAAAGTACGTGCCGCCGAAGACGGCTGGAACAGCTGCGATGCGCAGAAGGTGGCGCTGGCCTATACCCCCGATAGCGAATGGCGCAACCGCAGCGAGTTTGTGCACGGGCGCGCGGAAATCGTCGGCTTCCTGCAGCGCAAGTGGCGCAAAGAGCAGGAGTATCGGCTGATTAAGGAGCTGTGGGCGTGGAGCGATAACCGCATTGCGGTGCGCTTTGCCTACGAGTGGCATGACGACAGCGGCAACTGGTTCCGCTCGTACGGCAATGAAAACTGGGAGTTTGATGAGCACGGCCTGATGCGCACGCGCTACGCCTGCATCAACGATCTGCCGATCGCCGAAAACGAACGCCTGTTTCACTGGCCCCAAGGCCGCCGCCCTGATGACCATCCGGGGCTTAGCTCTCTGGGGCTGTAAAGCAGGCGTTAACTTACGGGTTAATCGGCTTGCGGGAAATCGACAACTGTATCGTTAACCCGGTTCACCATGTTGGTGAACAGAATGGTGTCCGGCGAGTGGTGACGCCGGTTCAGGAGAAAATAGTCGTCCGGTTTTCGGTTGTCGTCTTTAGGGCAGAAGCCCCAGAATCCTGCGCATAACAACAAAACCGGAGGACATATGGATTTCGCACAACAACATCACCAGGCCACGCCGGTGCTGCTGGCTAACGTCTGGGATGTCCCCAGCGCCAGAGCAGCTGCTGCAGCGGGCTATTCGGCTCTGGGCACTTCCAGCACCGCGATTGCCAACACCTTTGGCTATAACGATGGTGAAGAGCTCTCGTTTGCTGAGCTGCTCTTGCTCGTCACGCGTATCCGCGAGCAGGTTGCGCTGCCGCTGAGCGTGGATATGGAGTTCGGGTATGGCGCCAGCGTCGCAGAGGTGGTAGATAATCTGCACGCGCTGGCGCAAACCGGCGTGGCAGGCGTTAATCTCGAGGACAGCCTGGTGGCCGACGGTGAGCGGCGCCTGGTGGATGCTGAAACCTATGCCCACCGCCTGCGGGCGGTCAAAACCGGACTGGAGCAGGCGGGCGTCGCGTTGTTTCTTAATATTCGTACCGATCCGTTTTTGCTTAACCGACCGCAGGCGCTGGCTGAGACGGTTGCCCGAGGTCAGCTGTATGCGCGAAATGGGGCTGACGGCCTGTTTGTCCCTTGTGTTACCGAGGCGGCGGATATTGCGGCGATAGCGGCGGCGGTTGCTCTGCCGCTGAACGTCATGGCGCTGCCCGCGCTGCCCGATATTGACCAGCTGACTCGTCTCGGAGTGAAGCGGATTTCTATGGGCAACGCGCTGCATAGCGCCCTGCAGGGGTATCTGCGCTCTCTGCTACATAACGTGCGGCAGCAGCAATCGTTTAAAGGGGTATTCCGCAATGCAGGTGACTGATAAAGGGTTATGCGATACCTGGTATGAGGCGCTGGTGGCCCGCTCATCCCAATACGCCGGGCTTTTTTACGTCGGCGTGAAAACCACCGGCGTGTTCTGCATCGCCACCTGCCGCGCCCGCAAGCCAAAGCGGGAAAACGTGGAGTTTTATAGCGATTTTAAAGCCGCGCTCAGCGCCGGCTTTCGCCCGTGTAAGATTTGTCGGCCGACGGAAAACGCCAGCTCCGCGCCGCCGATGGTGGAGCAGGTGATGCAGCAGCTGCGCGCCGCGCCGAAGGTGCGGATCACCGATGACCAGCTGCGCCAGCAGCACATCAGCCCGGAGCGCATGCGGCGCTGGTTTAGCCAGAACTACGGCATGACCTTTCAGGCCTTCCAGCGGATGCTGCGGGTCAATACCGCCCTGCAGGAGCTACAGGGCGGGCGCAGCGCGACTGACGTGGCGTTTGACAGCGGCTACGATTCGCTCAGCGGCTTCGGCTATACCTGCAAAAAGCTCACCGGCCGGGCGCCGAGCAAAGCGGGGCGGGTGATCCTGATCCACCGCTTTACCACCCCCATCGGGCCGATGTTTGTTTGCGCCACCGAGCGCGGAGTTTGCCTGCTGGAGTTTGTCGACCGGCGGATGCTGGAAAGCGAATTTCGCGACCTTCAGCGCCTGCTGGCGGCCAATATTATTGCCGGGGAAAACGCCCATACGCGCCAGGCTGTGGCGGAGATTGGGGAGTACTTTGCCGGCCAGCGGCAGCGCTTCTCCCTGACTCTTGACGCGCCGGGCAGCGATTTTCAGCAGGCGGTCTGGCAACAGCTGCGGGCGGTACCTTACGGCACGACCGAACATTATCAAGGGCTTGCCGCGCTGATGGGCAACGCGGGGGCGGTGCGGGCGGTGGCCAACGCCAACGGCGCCAACCGGCTGGCGATTATTATTCCCTGCCACCGAATTATCGGCAAAGATGGCTCACTCACCGGCTACGGCGGCGGCCTGGCGCGCAAAGAGTGGCTGCTGGCCCATGAGGCTAAATTCAGCAGATGATTTTATTTCCTGTTGCTGCTTTTGATGTTTAAAAGCCGACCATAAAGCCGTTATAGTTTCGTACGAAAATAATAATGACTTTCTAATGGACTAACAGGGTGAAGATAATGAAATTGCGTTTACGGACAGCCGCCGCGGTGGTGCTGGCGGGCCTGCTGCTGGCGGGTTGCGATCGGCAAGACGGCGATGCAAAACACATTAAAGTCGGCGTTATTAACGGCGCCGAACAGGATGTGGCGGAAGTGGCGAAGAAGGTGGCGAAAGAGAAGTATGGCCTCGACGTTGAGCTGGTTGGTTTTAGCGGCTCCCTGCTGCCGAACGAATCGACGAACGCCGGGGATCTGGACGCCAACGTCTTCCAGCACCGGCCGTTCCTCGAACAGGATAATAAAGCCCACGGCTATCATCTGGTGGCGGTCGGCAACACCTTCGTGTTCCCGATGGCGGGCTACTCGCGCAAGATTAAATCGGTCGCTGACCTCAAGGACGGGGCGACCATCGCCATTCCTAACGATCCGACCAACCTCGGCCGCGCGCTGCTTCTGCTGCAGCAGCAGAAGCTGATTACCCTCAAAGAGGGCACCGGGCTGCTGCCGACAGCAATCGATATCACCGCCAACCCGCATAGCCTGAAAATTATGGAGCTGGAAGGCGCGCAGCTGCCGCGGGTGATCGACGATCCCAAGGTCGATGTGGCGATCATCAGCACCACCTATCTCCAGCAAACCGGGCTCTCTCCGGTGCGCGACGGCATTTTTATCGAGGATAAAAACTCGCCCTACGTTAACATCATCGTCACCCGCGAAGACAATAAAGATGCGCAGAACGTGAAGGAGTTCATGCAGTCTTATCAGTCGCCGGAAGTGGCGAAGGCGGCGGAGACGATCTTCAACGGCGGCGCGGTGCCGGGCTGGTAATGACTGACACTGGGAGAGGTGTATATGATTCGGCAACGTCAGGCGGATGTGCTGCTGGTCGCCGCCACGGTCATCGCCGCGTGCGGGTGGATATTTTCGCGTGAAGCCATCGCCGGGATGCCGGTTTTTGCCTTCCTCGGCCTGCGCTTCTTTTTCGCCGCGCTGCTGCTGCTGCCTTTCTGCCGCGGTTTTCGCGTAGAGAAACGGCAGTGGCCGCCGATACTCATCAGCGGCCTGTGGTTTGCGCTAAACCTGTGCCTGTGGATTTACGCGGTATCGACCACGCCGTCGCTGGGCGAGGGGGCGTTTATCATGAGCCTGTCGATGCTGTTTGTACCGCTGACCGCGTGGGCGATGATGAAAACGCGTCCGGCGCGCGCATACTGGGAGTGCCTGCCGCTGGCGATCGTTGGTCTTGGCCTGCTGAGCCTGCATATGCCGATTGCCTTCCACCCCAGCCAGGGCTGGTTTCTGCTTACCGCGCTGGTGCAGTCAATCTGGTTCTGCTACACCAGCCGCTGCGCCCGCGAGGTGCCGCTGATCCCGCTGACTGCCGTGCAGCTGGGGATCACCGGGCTGGTGGGGCTGGCGATCTCCGCGGCGGTTGAAAGCTGGGATCGGCCGTTTACCCTGCCCACTTTCGGCTGGCTGCTCGCCAGTATCGTTATCGCCACCAGCCTGCGCTTCGGCCTGCAGATGAAGGGGCAGAAGTACGCGGCGGTTGCCAGCGCGGCGATTATTATGGTGCTGGAACCGCTGCTGACGGTGATTGCCGCCGCCCTGTGGTATCACGAACAGCTGCCGCTGCAGAAGATTATCGGCGGCGTGCTGATCCTCGTTGCCCAGCTGTGGTTCCGCTGGCGCATGCTTAAGCCGCTACGCTAAACCACCGTGCTGCTGCGCCATCAGGTGCAGCAGCGGCACCAGCGATAGCCCGTCCGGCATCTCGCCGCGGGCGATCAGCTCCCGGATCTCTTCGAAGGTAAACCACCCCGTTTCCATCACCTCATCCTGATCGGCGTCCATTCCGACGTACTCCAGATCGCGGGCAAGCCAGGTGATGAACAGCTGGTCGCTGCTGCCGTAGGAGGGGTTATAGCGGATTATCTCTTCGGCGTTTTTGGCCTGCCAGCCGGTCTCCTCGCGCAGCTCACGCAGGGCGGCCGCGCGCGGCTCTTCGCCTTCATCGACGCCGCCTGACGGGATGGCCCACACCACCTGGTCAATCAGATAGCGGTAGTGGCGGATCAGCAGCACTTTATTATGCTGCATTGCCACAATGCCTACCGCCGGGCGCGGGTAGTGGATGGCGTAAAAGTCGCGGCGTTCGCTGGCGGTGATGTCGATAGCCACCTTGCGCATACTGAACCACGGGGTATGGGCAATCACTTCGGCGTCGTGCATATCGGCGGCGGTCAGTCTCTTTTTCATCGGGGCCACTTCTCCAGAAAATTGAGCGTTCAGCACAGCATAGCCGGTGGCGGCTGGCAAGCGGGGAAAGTTGGCCCAATCTCATCGATCATTGCCCGAATGCCCATATTGCGCCAGGCTTGTGGGACGTACGATGTTCGCCAGATTACCCCGAAGAGGAACGAGCATCATGAACATCACCCACATCCGTAACGCGACCCAACTTATTGAATACGCAGGTAAGAAATTCCTCATCGACCCGATGCTGGCGGATAAGGCCGCCTGGCCGGGATTTGCCGGCACCGCCCGCAGCGAGCTGCGTAACCCGCTGGTGGCGCTGCCTTTACCGCTCTCTGTCATTATTGATGTCGACGCCGTGATTGTGACCCATACCCATGAGGATCACTGGGACGAGGCGGCGATCGCCGCGATCCCCAAAGCGCTGCCGGTTTTTGTCCAGCATGAGGCTGATGCCCGGCTGATGCGGGGCCAGGGATTTAGCGATATTCGCCTGCTGTCTGAGAGCAGCGAATTTGCCGGCGTGAGCCTGCGGAAAACCACCTCCGGGCAGCACGGGAGCGATCGCACCTACGCCGTGCCGGCGATGGCGGAGCGCCTGGGCGAAGCCTGCGGCGTGGTGCTGCGTCATCCGCAGGAGAAAACGCTGTGGCTGGTGGGGGACACCATCTGGCGCGATGAAATCGAAGCCGACATGATCCGCCTGCGCCCCGACGTGGTGGTGCTGAATGCCGGATATGCCCACGTCATCGGCTTTGGGCCGATCATCATGGGCAAAGAAGACGTGCTGAAAACGCACTTTACCCTGCCGGAGGCGCAGATCGTCGTCGGCCATATGGAAGCGGTGAACCACTGCCTGCTGAGCCGCCGGGAGCTGAGTGAGTACGTGGCTGATAACCAGATTGCCGGGGTGGTCAGCATCCCGCAGGATGGGGAAAGCGTGGTATTTTAAGCTCCTGGCCGGGAGGGGAGGCAGCGATGAAATTAACCGACGTGGCGATTGTCGCGGTGGAAGGGTTTAGCCCGTTTCACTACTCCGTTCCCTGCATGCTGTTTGGCGACAGCGTGTCAGAAACCAAGCGTTTTAATCTCCATCTGTGCGCCGAGCGGCCGGGGCTGCTGGCCGCCCGCGACGGCTTCGCGCTCCACGCCCGGGATGATTTTACCGCCCTTGAGCGGGCGGATATTGTGGTGGTGCCCTACTGGGGGGCGGTGAATCAGCGCCCGCCGCAGGCCCTGCTCGATAGCCTGGTGCGGGCGCGGGATAACGGCGCCGAAATAGTTGGTCTCTGCCTGGGGGCATTCGTGCTGGGCTACGCCGGGCTGCTGGACGGCAGGCGAGCGGCGACCCACTGGGAGTTTGAGCAGGATTTTCAGCGTCTTTTTCCGCAGGTGCGGCTGGATATCAACGCGTTGTACGTCGATGACCGGCGGATAATCACCTCGGCGGGCACCGCGGCGGCGCTCGACTGCTGCCTGTATATTATTCGCCAGCGCTTCGGCAGCCTGGCGGCCAACCAGATTGCCCGGCGGATGATCGTTCCGCCCCATCGCGAAGGCGGCCAGGCGCAGTTTATCGCCCAGCCGGTGCCGAAAAGCACCCGCGATGCGCGCATTAACTGCCTGCTTGAGTATCTCCAGCAGCATATTCACGAAGCGCATAATCTCGATTCGCTGGCGCAGGTGGTGGCGATGAGCCGCCGCACCCTGACCCGTCATTTTGCAAAGGCCACCGGGATGAGCATTGCCGACTGGCTCACCGCCGAGCGGCTGCGGCGCAGCCAGATCCTGCTCGAAGCGGGCGAGATGCCCGTTGAGCAGGTGGCGGAAATGGTCGGATTTCGCTCCGCCGTCACCTGGCGCCAGCAGTTTAAGTCCCGCTTCGGCGTCAGCCCGGCGGAGTGGCGGCGGACCTTTCGCCGCGGGGCTTAGCCGGCGAGGGTCGCGCTGTCGATCACGAAGCGATATTTGACGTCGCCTTTGACCATCCTTTCCCACGCTTCGTTGATCTGATCTCCGCGGATCAGCTCAATATCGGCGACGATGCCGTGTTCGGCGCAGAAATCGAGCATCTCCTGGGTTTCCGGGATCCCGCCAATCATCGACCCGGCAATCGACCGACGACGAAATATCAGGTTAAACACTTCCGGCGACGGGTGCGGAGTTGCCGGCGCGCCCACCAGGGTCAGGGTACCGTCGCGTTTAAGCAGCGTGGTGAAGGCATCGAGATTGTGTGGGGCCGCCACGGTGTTAAGAATAAAGTCGAAGCTTTTGACGTGCGCCGCCATCTCCGCCTCGTTGCGCGACACCACCACTTCGTCCGCTCCCAGCTCTTTGGCCGCGTCACGCTTGGATTCCGAGGTGGTAAAGGCCACCACGTGAGCGCCCATGGCGTGGGCCAACTTGATCCCCATGTGCCCCAGCCCGCCGATGCCGACGATGCCCACTTTTTTGCCCGGCCCGACGTTCCAGTGGCGCAGCGGCGAGTACGTGGTGATACCGGCGCACAGTAGCGGCGCTACGGCGGCCAACTGCTCCTGCGGGTGGCGCACGCGCAGCACGTAACGCTCGTGAACGACGATTTGCTGAGAGTAGCCGCCCAGCGTATGGCCGGGAGCATCCTGAGTGGGGCCGTTATAGGTGAGCACCATGTGGTCGCAGTAGTTTTCCAGTCCTTCCTCGCACTCTTCGCACTGCTTACAGCTGTCGACCATACAGCCGACGCCCACCAGGTCGCCCGCGGCATAGCCGGAGACGTGCTCGCCGACGGCGGTGACCCGGCCAACGATTTCATGCCCCGGCACGCAGGGGTAGATCGTCCCGGCCCATTCGGAGCGGGCCTGGTGCAGGTCGGAGTGACAGACGCCGCAGTAGTCGATGGCGATCTGCACATCGTGCGGCCCAGGCTCGCGGCGGGAGATGGCCATCGCGGCCAGCGGCTGGCTGGCGGAGTTAGTACCAATAGCGTTGATCTGCATAGCGAAACCTCTTCTGAATAAACGTGCTGAATAGGGCGGAGGGAGATGCGTGTTTTTTGCGCGGCAACGCTAAGCGTAGCCTGGCCAGCGCCGGGCGGGAGGGGATTAGCTCAAAGGGTTAAAAAAGGGCGGACGATCCCCCGGCAGGCGGGGGCGCTGGGGCCACATTAGGGCTCAACGGCCGTCAGATAATCCAGGCGTAGCGGCTCGGCCAGCAGGTCGTCCATCTGCGCGATAAACGCCTGGAAATGCGGCAGGGCGATATGCTCCTCCAGCGCCGCCTGGCCGCGCCAGGACTCGCGCATGTAGAAGGTGTCCGGCGTGTCGCGAAGCTGGAACAGGGAGTAATCGACGTTACCCGGCTCCTGGCGGGTAGGCAGCAGCAGCGCCCGCAGGGCCTGGCGCAGCGTCTCGGTTTTTCCTGGCTGCGCTTTCAGTACCGCAATGATAGAGATTGCTTCCGCCGTCATCTTAGAACCCTTCCAGCACGATTTTGCCCACCGCGCGTCCGGTTTCGAGCTGAACGTGGGCTTTCTGCAGATTCTCCGCGGTGATCGCGCCGTAGTGTGCGCCGAGCGTGGTTTTAATCGTTTTATCATCAATCAGCGCGGCGACGCGGGTCAGCAGCCGATGCTGGGCAATGATATCCGACGTTTCAAACATTGAGCGGGTAAACATAAACTCCCAGTGCAGCGAGATGCTTTTGGCCTTCAGCGGCCGGGCGTCGAGGGTTTGCGGATCGTCGATCAGCGCCAGTTTACCCTGCGGCGCCAGGGCATCAATCAGCTGCGAATAGTGCTGTTCGGTGTTGTTCAGGCTGGCGACGTGGGTCACTTCCTTCACTCCGATACGGGCCAGCTCTTCGCTCAGCGGCTTACTGTGGTCAATAACCTGATGCGCGCCGGCGTCCAGCACCCATTTCTGGCTCTCCGGGCGCGACGCCGTCCCGATCACCGTCATCCCGGTCAGTCTGCGAGCCAGCTGGGTAAGGATTGAGCCGACGCCGCCCGCCGCGCCGACGATCAGCAGCGTGTCGCCCGTATTGCCGCCCTCCTGGACGCCCAGGCGATCGAATAACAATTCCCAGGCGGTAATAGCGGTGAGCGGCAGGGCGGCCGCGGAAGCATTATCCAGCGAGCGAGGCTTCAGGGCGACGATCCGTTCGTCCACCAGCTGAAATTCCTGATTGCTTCCCGGGCGGCCCAGCGCGCCGGCGTACCAGACCTCATCGCCCGGCGCGAACAGCGTGACCGCCTCGCCAACGGCTTTTACCGTGCCAACCGCATCCCAGCCCAGCACCCGAGGCGTATCGGCAGAGAATCCGGCGCGCACCTTGGTGTCCACCGGGTTAACGGAAATCGCCTTTACCTCAACCAGCAGGTCATGGCCCTCGGCGGTAGGAACCGGCAGCTCGATGGCGCTTAAAAAGGGGATATTGCGGCCTTCTGCCGCTGCGCGGGTAATCGCGATTGCTTTCATATACTCTCCGGTCTTCAAATGGGGTTCATCGGTTGAATGCGTCGAGGATAGACCTCTGTCGGCCGGGGAAAAACGGCCCGGCGGCGATAAGAGTTATATTCAAAAAGAGAAAATCGCTTACCCGACAAGGATCGGACAGTCCGGCCCCCGCAGTTTCATATTTGAGAATAATTTTGCGTAGACTTCAAAAATATTAATTCCTGAAGTAATGAATAATAATATTGCGTTATAGCGCAAAGTTTACGCCTTGACTCACGCCACGCTGCATGCGACTTTCTTTATATCAAATAATAAACAGAGTTTCATATTTGAGACAAAAATATCATCATCGCGATATTTAGCTGATTGTTTCACCGCTGAGACAAATTAATTAAAAACGCCGCTATTTAGCGGCGGCGGACTTCTGTTGCTTATTAAAATATAAAGTGAGGCATGTGCTATGCGTAAAATTATCATCACGCTGCTGCTGGGCGCGTGTACCGGGGGCTTCGCGCATGCGGAGCAAGGAAAGCCGTTTCCGCATCTCGGCTGGCGCAGCGCCGATAATCTTGCCGGCGTGGATTTCGGCGGCGCCCTGCGGGCCAACTACCGCTATGAAGACTGGCACGGCAGTAATTATCGCCACCTGCCGCATCTGCGTTTTGATACCTTTCGTATCGACAGCAGCGGGTTTTATAATAACTATTTCTTTGACGCCGGCTTCTGGTTTCAGGATCACCATAAATATGCCATCGACCGGGCCTATGTGGGCTATCGTTTAAACGATAATAACAATATTACGCTCGGTATTCCGGGTAAACCTTTTGGCCTTGAACCCTATCCGCAATTCGGCTGGTCCTACGGCATTCCCTTTTATTTAGGCTTTGGCGTCAATGCCGGCAGCGGGGTGAACTATCAATATCATGATAATAACTGGTCGCTGGATATGGCCTATTTTCCGTGGATGGAGCCGGAAAATCTGCGCTATGCGCCGGAGGTGGGCGACTACAGCCGCCTGAAGAACACCATTTACCCGAGCCAGCATCAGCAGCGTAACGAGAAGCGCGATCAGGTTAACGTCCGCATCGCCAGGGATTTTCACGGCGGAGGCTGGAGTAACGAGCTGGGCGGCTCCCTGGCGCTGGCGCGTCTGCACAATCGCGAAACGGACGATGACGGCACCTTCTGGGCGGCAGGCCTGCACGGAATGGTGCACAACGGGCCGTGGCAGCTCACGTCGCAGGTGATTCGCTATCAGTACGATCCTAAGAACCCGGCGGGCATCAGCGACAATACGATCCTGATGGGCGGCAACGGCCTGACGCCGGCCTATCTTATTCCGGCTAAGGGCACCACCGCGTCGCTAAACCTCGCTCGCGACGTCGATGTGAAGTGGGGAGCGGTATCAAAGCTGCGTTTCTATAACGACTACAGCGTGCTGTGGAAAGATAAAAGCGGCTGGCAGGATTCGCAGATGAATACCGTGGGGGTACAGGTATTCGCCCTGCCGGTGATGCTGTGGCTCGACCTCAGCTGGGCGAAGAATGCCAATCCCTGGGGCGGCGCGCTGAACGCCACGGGCTGGACCAGCACCGAATCCGAGGGCAGCGGCAAATGGTACTTCCGCACTAACGTCAATATTGGCTACTACTTCTGATGAGAAGCGAGGCAAGGAGGATCCTGCTGTTTTTACCGGCCAGGGCAGGCTCTGGTTTTCCTCGCGCAACATCCGGAGCCATTTGCCAAACGGTCATGCATGGCGCTGAAAGCTAAAGGTTAAATTCTACGCCTGGATGGGAGAAAGCGAAAAGGTCGAAAATATGCTGAATGCAGAATCGATTTTAATGACGGATTGAAAGAGTGATTACCCGCGCCTGGCACAGAATTCACCATCAAATGGTGTAGAGGAGAGCAACTGGCGGAAGATCACAGGAGTTGAACCTGCCCGGGACCGCTGGCGGCCCCAACTGGATTTGAAGTCCAGCCACCTCACCGGAGATGACGATCTTCCGCGCCTCGATTGCTACATGGAGGCGGGGCGCATTATAGCTACTTTCAGTCATTTACCACATACCTAAACGCACTTTTTTACTGTTAAAACTGGACTTTACAGAACACTCCTGGTCAAACCCTTTCAAAATCCGTGGCTTACACTTTTTTACATTCTCGCGCGCTAGCGCAATATCGTCCGCGAAGGGGTCCCTGTGCCGGGTCGCCCGCTAAAAAAGCCCGAAAAGATGCTGTGCATGATGCCGCTGGCGTTCAGAAAAGCCTGAAGCGCCGCTCCGTTGGGTGGCCGACTTCGCCGTTTTTCCTTCTGACCGCCCCCGATATTGCAGCGATGAAAGGGTTTTTTTATTCTATTTATTAGCAAAAAGTAATATCTGTTTCATTGCGGTGACTCACCCCACAGACACTATCGCCGTTCGGTGATAGCGTAATCTGCCGCTGAGAGGAGCCAGGAATGGATTTAGAAAACATCTTTCGTGACGTTAAGCTGAGTAAAACGGAAATGACCGTCCTGCGCTGTATTCAGCACGATCCCGAACGCTGCGTGCGGGAGGGGATCCGCGCCGTCGCCGAGCGCTGTTACAGCAATCCTTCCTCACTGGTGCGTCTGGCAAAGAAGCTCAAGTTCAGCGGCTGGCTGGAGCTGGTCTATTTTATTAAATTCAATATCACCATGCCTAAGCTCGATGTCACCAACGACATCGACTATATGAGCATTCTGCCGGCGGAGCAGGTCACCCCGCTGCTGGAAAGCCTGCAGCAGCACCGCATCCTGGTCCACGGCAGCGGCTTCTCGCAGCTGATTGCGCAATATATTTATAATAAGTTTCTGGTGACCGGCGTAAACGCCAGCCTCGCGCTGTGGCCGGATTATGAAATTCTCGAACAGAAAAACGCCGCCAAATTTGACTCGATCTGGATAATTTCTAAATCCGGGCGCAGCAGCTCGGCGCTAAACTGGGTAAAGGCGCTGGAGGGGAAAGAGATTAACCTGGTCTGCTTTACCGGCGACTATCAAAGCCCGCTGGCTCAGGCGGCGGATACCGCGTTTATTATTCACGATCCGCAGAAGTTCGATGATGATATTTACTGGAGCAACCCGTTTTTCGGCTACTGCATATTGGGCTTTGAGCGCTTTCTGAAGATGTGGTTTATTCAGACCGCAAAAGGCAGGGCGGACGATGCCCTTTAGACGCGGCGCCGCAGCGCTTCCGGGCTGCGGCGTTGAGGCTGCAGCCCGGAGGCTGGGGGTGATTACCGCCAGTCGGCAACCAGCTTATCATCGAGGTAGGCGTTAACCAGCTTCTGCGCCAGCGACCAGGAGCCGACCAGCGGATGAGCCATCAGCGCCCGTATCGCCAGCGACTTATCCCGCTGCAGGATCGCCGCCACCGCCAGGCGTTCATACTCTTTGACGCTGGCGATCATGTTCTTCTGCGCCGTCGGCACGTGCGCCGGGGTGACCGGCTTCAGGCCGTCCTTGCTCAGATCGCAGCTAATCTCAATCACATCATCCGGGCGCAGGAAATCGAGAGTGTCGTTATTGGATATCGACACCACGATACGCTTGGTGGTGGTGCTGTTGACCGCCTCCAGGATATCCAGCGCCACGCCCGCGTAGCCGCCGGTATCCGGCTCTTCGATAAACTGCTGCAGGGTGAGCGGCTCGCGGGTATGGAACTTCTCCTGCTGCGACTCATTCTGCATATAGCTGTTTTCCCGGCGCAGGTAGTGTTTCATCCAGATATTGAACGCCGCTTCCGGGTTGGCGTGTACGTCAACGGTTTGCAGCTCATCGCGCATATCGCGGTTGATGCGGGCGATCTGCTCCCCGCGGGTTTCCGGCGCTTCCTGAATCGCTTTTAACGCCACCTCGCGGTAGTAGTAATAATAGAGATATTCGTTCAGCAGCTGCTTGTCGCACAGTTGAACCAGCTCGGGTGAGAAATACTGCATCGCCGTTTTACGATACAGGTCCGGGCTGGCGATCAGGCGTTCGGTCACGTCTTCTCCGCGCACCGTGAAGTGGGTAAACCAGGAGAAATGGTTCAGGCCGTAGCACTCGACGCCAAGGTCACGCTCGTCGCAGCCGAGGATCTCCGGCAGCTCGCGAATCAGCTCCGACGGCGCATCGCAGATACCGTACACCCGGCGCTTAAAGCCGGACTTGATAATCGCCTCGGTCACCAGCCCCGACGGATTGGTGAAGTTAAACAGGATCGCGTCCTCGGCGGCGTGCTCTTCGATGAGGCGGCAGTAGTCCAGAATCGCCGGTATTGAACGCATCGCCATGGCAAAACCGCCGGCGCCGGTGGTTTCCTGGCCTAACGTATTATGCTCAAGCGCAATGCGCTCGTCGCGAATACGGCTCTCGTCGCCGCCGACCCGCAGGGTGGTAATAACATAGTTGGTATTCGTCAGCGCGGCGACCGGATCGCGGGTAACGCTAAAGTGAATATCCGGGCGGATAGCCTGGAAGACGTAGCGGGCGATCTCGCCGAAGATGGCCAGGTTATCAGCGGAGCTGTCGAGAAATACCACTTCCGTTAAACCAATGCGGTGCGCGTTATAAGCCAGTGATTTTGCCAGGAACGCGGAGCGAACGCCGCCCCCGCCTAATACGGTTAATTTCATAAATAACTCCTGATTAATTTTCTGCGAGCCAGCTATCAACCCGGGAACGAACCTGTCCCACCTTGACGCCATAAATAACCTGTACTTCATTTCTGTTGCGCACCACGCCGTTGGCGCCGGTGCTTTTCAATATATCATCGTCAACCAGTTGCATATTTTTAATAGCGACCCGCAGGCGGGTGAAGCAGTTATCAACGGAAATAATATTATCCTTGCCGCCTAAGCCATTAATAATTTCATCGGTGACCGCCGACTTATCGCTCATCTTTTTGCGATAATCCGCTTTGCTATATAGCTTCACATTTTCATCGTCTTCGCGGCCCGGCGTTTTCAAATTCAGTTTTACCACCAGGGTGCGGAAAATAACGTAGTAGACGGCAAACTGACCGATACCGATAAGCACATAGCCTGGCCAGCGCGTTAACGAAACCGGCAGCGGCAGGTTATAAATCAGGAATTCGATCAGCCCGGATGCGCCCCACGGACGAACGGTGAAGATGTCGCAAATGGCCTGCGAGGCGGCGGTTAACGTCGCGTGGATCACCCACAGCAGCGGCGAAACAAACAGGAAGGTGAACTCAATGGGCTCGGTAATCCCGGTCAGCATCGAGGTGATAATGGCGGGCAGCAGAATCGCTTTGGCCAGCATTTTCTTCTCAGGCTTCGCGGTGTGGTAAAACGCCAGCGAGGCGCCGGCCAGGCCGAAAATCGTGGTCATCCCCTGCTGGGAGAAGCGCAGGGCTTCGTTCATCACCGGGGTGAGATCCGGATGGCGCATATAGGCGAGGAAAATGGCCTGGGTGCCGGAAACGACCTGACCGTCAACGTTCAGCGTGCCGCCGATCTGCGTCAGCTGGAACGGCGACCACACGAAATGGTGCAGGCCGGTGGGGATAAGAAATTTTTCAAAGAAGCCGTAGACGAAGACGCCCGCGACGCCGGCGTTTTTCATAAACCCGGTTAACGCCGCGATGCCGTGGGTCATAAACGGCCAGATCCAGGTGAAGGCGATCGCATAGAAGATGATAACGGGCGTCATTGCCACCAGGGTCAGCTTCGCGCCGCCGTACATCGACAGCGCGCCGGGCAGCTCAATGGTCGAGACTTTATTATGTACCCAGGCGATGGTGCAGCCGAGAATAATGCCGAGGAATACCCCCATATCGACCACCACGAACCCTAAGATCTGCGTCTGGCCGGTACCGTAATATTCGCCGTTAATTTTTTCGGCAATCCCGTGAGTATGCTCCAGCCACGAGTGGTTGGCCCCCAGGAACATGATAAAACACATTACCGAAACCAGCGCCACTTCCGTTTTTTTATCTTTTGCCAGGCCGTAGCTAATACCAACGCAAAACAGTAATCCGAGATTGCCGAATAATGGCCAGAAGGTATCGCCGAGCAGTTGACCAAGCTGATGTAAAAAACTGGTTTCAGAAATTAATGTTGGGTTAGTTAAGACAGAACTGAGTGCCAGAATTAAACCGATGACCGGCAAGAACAATACAGCACCGATCATCGCTCTGGAGAATTTTTGCATATTCTCCAGCGCATGTTGACGTATTGCGGACATAGTTGTTCCTTTTATTTTTGTAGCTACAGGGACTTTAATTATTTTTTTGACTTCCAGTATTTTGGTTATAGCAATTCTGCTATTTGAAAGGAACATGTTGCGGGAAATAGGCACAAACAGCCGCAAAATGGCAACAGGTTTCAGGGGTGGGGAATATAGGGGGACCTTCTCCCCGCAGGGAGAAGGCTGGAGGACGAGGAAATTAAGGAGTGACAGGCGCGGGCTGGGCGCCGCTTACCTCGCCGCTGCGCATCACCTGCGCAACCTGCTGTTTTTCCATATTGGTCGCGCTGAGCTGGCCGTTCACCGTGGGCCTGAGCGGCGCATCGGCCAGCACGCTGCCGCTGGCGGTTAGCTGGAAATTGCCGTCACCGGAAACCGGCAGCGCGGGCCAGCCCCACGCCTGCAGGACGTTCAGCGGTACGCCGCGCCCGCTCAGGCTGAGGTTAACCTGGCGCTGGGGAAGCTGCGACACCGCGGCGGTGGCCTGTAAAATACCGCGCTCGGTAAAGGCGCTAAGCTCGTTGATATTGACCGTTGAGGCGTTGGCGCTGAGCTTAAGCGACGGGCGGCGGACGTCAACGCGGTTAAAGGTCGCGGCGGCGGCGTTGAGCGTCGCGCTGCCGTTCCATACGCCCCAGCGCCGATCCTTCACCAGCTGCAGCTCGCCGCCGTAGCCGTCCAGGGCGGTGACCTGCCAGGGGAACTGCGGGTCGATATCGATAACCAGGTTGCGGCTGGCGCCGAATTTCTTCAGCGTCAGGCTCTGTAACCAGGCCGGCAGCGGCTCCATCCACAGCTGTTTCCAGTTTTCCGGCAGAGTATATTCCAGCCCGGCAAAGGCGGTGTCATCCAGCACCAGCGCCTTGCCGTCGCGCAGCCAGCGGCCGGAGGTGCGCACCATCCCGCCTTCCCATCGCGAGGTAAACTGACGCAGGGCGATACCCTGCGGCGAGAATTCGGCATTAAGGATTGGATCGAGGAAGTGCAGCGAGCCGTTAATGAATTCGCTGGCGTTCATCGACAGGGTACCGTCCTCGCTCTGCCAGTCGCCGTGGCTTAAGGTCAGATTGCGCAGGCTGAGGTCCAGGCCGGTGACCGCCCAGTCGGTTCCCTGCAGGCTGGCATCGGTCACATCGAGGCGGCCAATTTGTAGCGAAGGGACGGTGGTCAGCGGGGCGAAGAAGTCAGCCAGCGCTTTATCGCTCTGCAGGCGGGTTTCATTAAGCTGCAGATTATCAACCAGCCAGCTGCCGTCGGCGCCGCGTTTAGCGTTGCCGGTTAGCGTTCCGCGGGCGATATCGGCGCCGAGAGTGGACAGCGTGACTTCGCCATTATCAATACTTCCCTGAATCAGGACGTTGCTGGCCTCAACCCCGTTAAGAGTCAGCGAGCCCGCGCTCATCTGAATCTGCGTTTTTTTGCCCAGCACGTTGCCCGCTTCCGGCGCCCACGGGCTGACGCCGCCGGTCACCCGCTGCGCGCTCAGGTCCCAGCCGGTTTCCGGGCTGTTAAACGCCATATTGCGCAGCTGCAGGCGGTCGGCGGCAAAGGGCAAAGAGGCGGAGGAGGGGGAGAGGTTTAACGTCCCGTCGCTGAGCACAATCTCATCGGCATGCAGCGGATCGCTGAACTGGCGCGTGCTGAAACCGATATCCACCGTTTTGGCAACCAGCGTCGGGGGTTTGCCGTCGCGACCGAACGTCACGTTTTGCAGCCGCAGGTGGAGAGGCGCAGAGAAGTCGTGATCCATCGCATCGAAGGAGACCTGCCAGCCGGTGCCGTCGCTCAGCCAGGCGCTGGCCTGACGCGAGCCCCAGTGGGTCTGTAGCAGGAACCAGGCGGCAACGATCGCGACCAGCAGAACGGCCAGCAGCCAGAGAATCAACTTTCCAGGAAATTTCATGGTCTTACATCCTGAGCGAGGCACATAAGGCTGTTATGCCCGAATTATACGCAATCCTCAAGACAGGAATTGTGTAATCAGATGATGTGAGGGGGCTAAAAGGGGCAAACTTCAGGCTGCCCCAGCCGCCGTGCGCGGCCGGGGAGCAAGGCGGGATCAGTTTTTCTCTGGCGGGAAGACCAAATTCAGCACAATCGCCGTAATACCGCCGGCGGCGATACCGGAGGAGAGCAGGTTCTTCAGCCAGTCAGGGGCGAACTGCAGGATCATCGGCTGCTGGGAAACGCCGAGACCGACCGCCAGCGACAGGGCGATAATCAGGATCGCCCGGCGGTTCAGAGGCTCGCGGGAGACGATGCGCACGCCGGATGCGGCGATGGTGCCGAACATCACCAGCGTCGCGCCGCCGAGCACCGGCTCGGGGATATGCTGCACAAAGCCGCTTACCGCCGGGAACAACCCGAGCACGATAAGCATCAGCGCCACCACAAAACCAACGTAGCGGCTGGCAACGCCGGTGAGCTGAATCACGCCATTATTCTGACCGAAGCAGGAGTTCGGGAAGGTATTAAATACCGCGGAGACAAACGAGTTCAGGCCGTTGGCCAACACGCCGCCCTTCAGACGCTTCATATACAGCGGGCCGGAAACCGGCTGCTCGGAAACGTCGGAAGTGGCGGTGATATCGCCGATCGTTTCCAGGGAGGTGATCATAAACACCAGCATCAGCGGCAGCAGCAGGTTCCAGTCAATCCCCAGACCGTAATAGAGCGGGGTGGGCACCATAATCAGGCTGCTGTTGGTTGCCGCGGTATTGGTGGGGAGCATATCGAGCAACCATGCCGCCAGGTAGCCGGCCGCCATCGCGATAACCAGCGAAGCGATGCGAAGGTACGGGTTGCGCTGGCGGTTAAGAATAATGATCAGCCCCAGCACGATACCCGCCAGCAGCAGGTTTTTCGGCGCGCCGAAGGTGTGGTCGGCCATCGCCGAGTAGCCGCCGCCGATGGAGGTCAGGCCAACCTGGATCAGGGACAGGCCGATAATCATTACCACCACGCCGGAGACCAGCGGGGTAATGACGCGTCGCGCAAGGTGCAGAACGCGGGAGAGGACCATTTCCGTGCAGCTGGCCAGCATCAGGGTGCCGAACAGCGCGGCCATCATCGTCGGCACGTCGGCGCCGCCGGTTTTGAGCGCGGTACCGCCCATAATCAGCGGGGCGACGAAGTTAAAGCTGGTGCCCTGAATGGAGAGTAGCCCGGAGCCGACCGGTCCCCAGGCCTTAATCTGAATAATGGATGCCACGCCGGAAGCAAACAGCGACATGCTGATGATGTGCTGCGTATCCTGGGCGGGAAGACCCAGAGCCTGACAAATTAATAGCGCCGGCGTGATCACCGCAACAAACATCGCCAGCAGGTGCTGGAAGGCGGCGAACAGCGTTTGTGGCAGCGGGGGGCGGTCTTCGAGGCGGTAGATTAATTCGCTGGTTTGTTTATGCGCAACCGGTTGCGCATTTTCTGGCTCGGCGGTATTCACGGACATCACAAGCAATCCCAAGGTGGCAAAGCGGAAATTTTATCGGACTGTAGTGCAAAAGCAAACGTTTGCCAGCGTTTGGGGAAAAATAATTTCGCCGAAAAGGTGTGGGGAAAAGGCATTCGCATGGCGGGACGAAAAATAAGCCCGGAGCCGGTGCCGGGCACCTTATCCGGGCGAAGAAAAAACGTTGCGCATGAAGCCGTCGTCCCGGTAAGCGCTGCGCTACCGGGACGGTTTCGGCGGGATTACTCTTCGTGCTCTTCCCACGCCAGGGCGCGTTTCACCGCTTTTTTCCAGCCGCTGTAGCGGTAGTTACGTTCGGTGGTTTCGATCCCCGGACGGAATTCGCGCTCGATCACCGCTTTCTCCTGCAGCTCGTCCAGGTTCTGCCAGAAGCCAACCGCCAGACCGGCCAGGTAAGCCGCACCCAGCGCCGTGACTTCACGGACTTCCGGGCGCTCGACGCGGGTGCCGAGAATATCGGACTGGAACTGCATCAGGAAGTTGTTGGCGACCGCGCCCCCGTCGACGCGCAGCGCGTGCAGACGGATACCTGAGTCAGCCTGCATCGCCTCCAGCACGTCCCGGGTCTGATAGGCGATAGACTCCAGGGTTGCGCGGATAATGTGGTTGGCGTTTACGCCGCGGGTAAGGCCAAAGATCGCGCCGCGAGCATACGGGTCCCAGTACGGTGCGCCGAGGCCGGTAAACGCCGGAACCACGTACACGCCGTTGGTATCCTTCACCTTGGTGGCGAAATATTCGGAATCGAACGCGTCGTTGATAAGCTTCATCTCGTCGCGCAGCCACTGAATAGAGGCGCCGGCCATAAATACCGCGCCCTCAAGGGCATAGTTAACTTCTCCGCGCGGGCCGCAGGCGATGGTGGTCAGCAGGCCGTGGGTGGAGGCAACCGCTTTCTCGCCGGTATTCATCAGCATAAAGCAGCCGGTACCGTAGGTATTTTTCGCCATCCCCTCTTTGACGCACAGCTGGCCGAACAGCGCCGCCTGCTGGTCGCCGGCAATACCCGCGATAGGAATACGCGTGCCGCCTTTACCGCCGATGTTGGTCTGGCCGTATATCTCGGAGGACTTGCGCACTTCCGGCAGCATGGCGCGCGGAATATCCAGCGCGTCGAGCATTTTGTCGTCCCAGTCCAGGTCGTGGATATTGAACAGCATGGTACGCGAGGCGTTGGTGTAGTCGGTCACGTGCACGCGGCCCTGGGTCATTTTCCACACCAGCCAGGTATCAACGGTCCCGAACAGCAGCTCGCCGCGCTTAGCGCGTTCGCGCGCGCCCTCAACGTGATCGAGGATCCACTTCACTTTAGTGCCCGAGAAGTACGGGTCCACGACCAGGCCGGTGGCCTGACGGATGTACTCTTCCATGCCGTCACGCTTGAGCTGCTCGCAGATCTCGGCGGTGCGGCGGCACTGCCAGACGATGGCGTTATAAATCGGTTTGCCGGTTTCACGTTCCCAGACGATGGCGGTTTCACGCTGGTTGGTGATGCCGATGCCGGCGATCTCATCGGAGCTGATATCCGCTTTCGCCAGCACTTCTACCAGCGTGGAGCTTTGCGAGGCCCAAATCTCCATCGGGTCGTGTTCAACCCAGCCCGGCCGGGGATAAATTTGCTCAAATTCACGCTGAGAAACGCTGACGATATTGGCATTGTGATCCATCACTACGGCCCGGGAGCTGGTGGTGCCCTGGTCGAGCGCAACGATATATTTTTTGTCGGTCATAGTATGAGTCTCGTAGTCAGATTACAGCGAAGCTTTGTGTTGCGTCGTAGAGGCGGAGGTTGTGTCCTGCTCCTCAACTTCGCAGATGTCGCAGGGCAGGTGGCGGCCAATCAGCTTGCGGTAGCTGAACGCACCCAGAGCGGCACCGACCACCGGTGCGCACAGCGGCACCAGGAAATAGGGAATATCTTTGCCGCCGGTGAAGGCGACGTCGCCCCAGCCGGCAAGCCAGGCGAAGGTTTTTGGTCCGAGGTCGCGAGCCGGGTTCATGGCGAAGCCGGTCAGCGGGCCCATCGATGCGCCGATCACGGCGATAAGCAGGCCGATCAGCAGCGGAGCCAGCGGGCCGCGAGGCACGCCGTTACCGTCATCGGTTAACGCCAGAATCACGCCCATCAGGATAGCGGTAATCACCATCTCTACCGCGAAGGCCTGCACAAAATTGATATGCGGGTTCGGATAAGTCGAGAAGATGCCCGCCAGTTCAAGGCTCTCTACGCTACCGCGCACCATATTATGGGAGTGTTCGAAATCGAGGAAAAGATTGTAATAAAGCCCGTAAACTAATGCCGCAGCGCAAAAGGCGCCAGCGAATTGCGCAACGATAAAAGGAACAACTTTACGTCCGTCAAAGCAGGCGAACAGCCACAGCGAGATGGTAACCGCCGGGTTAAGGTGAGCACCGGAAACGCCTGCGGTCAGGTAAATCGCCATCGCGACCCCCAGACCCCAGATGATGCTGATTTCCCATTGACCGAAGCTGGCTCCCGCGACCTTGAGCGCAGCGACGCACCCAACGCCGAAAAAGATCAACAACCCGGTACCGAGGAACTCTGCGATGCACTGGCCTTTTAGTGTTGATGTTTGGCTCATAATCGAATCCTGAAACAAAGTGGTGATTATTGTAAGTATGAAGGTCGTCGTCGACCACGCTGCCATGTAGGCATAGTGTTAATTTATCGTTAACGAACAAAAACGAGAAATATCGAACTCGAAATGTGTGTGCCAGGTCAATAAAATGAGCGTTTTCGCGCCATAAACGCGTGTTGTAGCACATTAAAGAGCGTTTACGGACGCGTTCCGCTAACCCAATGATTAACAATTGCCGGAGAAGTTCCGGGGACAGGCGCCGAATGAGCCAGGTAAAGGCTGAAAAGTGTTGCCAACCGCAATCTGCGCGGGTTGTCGCTGGACAGGGAAGGCGGGGATTCATACAATCGACAGCATGACCACTGTAGTGCGCTTATTTTCGTTAAGGCGTCAACGCGTATACGAAACGGACGGTTTCTATCAACGCCTTGCAAGTTCAGGAGAGGTATGACGATGTCATTAGAAGTGTTTGAGAAATTAGAGTCAAAAGTACAGCAGGCGATTGATACCATCACGCTGTTGCAGATGGAAATCGAAGAGCTGAAAGAAAAGAACAACACGCTGGCGCAGGAAGTTCAGGGCGCTCAGCACAGTCGTGAAGAGCTGGAGCGTGAAAACGGCCAGCTGAGAGAGCAACAGCAGGGCTGGCAGGACCGTCTGCAGGCGCTGCTGGGCCGCATGGAAGAAGTGTAACCCTCTCGTCCTCACCCTCTCCCACTCGGGAGGGGGTCAGCTTTACTCTTTCGTATATTCCCTCAAGTTATAGCCAATCTTTTTTTATTCTTTAATCATTGTTTCGCTTTCTGGCACGCTTAACCCATCACAACACGACATATAGAGAGCGGTGCGATGAATAAGTGGGGCGTGGGGTTAACTCTGTTGCTGGCATCCGCCAGCGTTCTGGCAAAAGACATTCAGCTATTAAACGTATCTTACGATCCGACGCGCGAGCTGTACGAACAGTACAACAAAGCGTTCAGCGCGCACTGGAAGCAGGAAACCGGCGACAACGTGGTGATTCGTCAGTCTCACGGCGGTTCCGGTAAGCAGGCAACTTCGGTCATTAACGGCATTGAAGCCGATGTCGTCACCCTGGCGCTGGCCTATGACGTCGATGCGATTGCCGAGCGCGGCCGCATTGATAAAAACTGGCTGAAACGCCTGCCGGATAACTCTGCTCCTTATACTTCAACCATCGTGTTCCTCGTGCGCAAGGGCAACCCGAAGCAGATTCATGACTGGAACGACCTGATTAAACCGGGCGTGTCGGTCATTACGCCGAACCCGAAAAGCTCCGGCGGCGCGCGCTGGAACTATCTGGCAGCCTGGGGTTACGCCCTGCACCAGAATCACGGCGACCAGGCGAAAGCCCAGGAGTTCGTGAAGGCGCTGTTTAAAAACGTCGAAGTGCTGGATTCCGGCGCCCGTGGCTCAACGAATACCTTCGTCGAACGTGGGATTGGTGATGTGCTGATTGCCTGGGAAAACGAAGCCCTGCTGGCGGCAAACGAGCTGGGTAAAGACAAGTTTGAAATCGTCACCCCGAGCGAATCGATTCTGGCCGAGCCGACCGTTTCGGTGGTGGATAAAGTGGTCGATAAAAAAGGGACTCGCCAGGTGGCAGAAGCCTACCTGAAGTATCTCTACTCCCCGGAAGGTCAGGAGATTGCGGCGAAGAACTACTATCGCCCACGCGATCCGGCCGTTGCCAGCAAATATGCCAGCGAGTTCCCGAAGCTGAAGCTGTTTACTATCGACCAGGAGTTCGGCGGCTGGACCAAAGCTCAGAAGGAGCACTTCTCTAACGGCGGCACCTTCGACCAAATTAGTCAGCGTTAATCTCTCCCCCTCAACGCCCGGTTAAATGACCGGGCGTTTTCATTTGGTCATCAAATTACGCTACTCTTCCGTTTCTGGCTGAGACAGGAAAACATAATGCGAAGAGTACGATACCTTTTATTGGGACTGCTGGTGGTGGTTGCGGCGGCGGCAGGCGGCTGGTACTGGCTGCACTCCGGTAACCCGGATGCGTTGCGACGCATTGTTTTGCAGCAGTGCGTGGTCAATCAGCAGCAGCAGAAAAACCCGGCCCCCTGCGCCGAGGTAAATCTGAAAGGCGGCTATGTCCTGTTTAAAGACCGCAACGGGCCGCTGCAGTATTTGCTGATGCCGACGTACCGGATTAACGGCACCGAGAGCCCGCTCCTGCTCAACCCGTTGACGGCAAACTTCTTCTGGCAGGCCTGGCAAGGGCGGGAAATTATGAGCGAACGACACGGTTCGCCGGTACCCGATAACGCGGTTGCGCTGACGATTAACTCCCGCAGCGGCCGCACGCAGAACCACCTCCATATTCATATTTCCTGCCTGCGCCAGGACGTTCGTGCCCAGCTGGACCGCGAGGCCTCCACGATTAGCAGCCGCTGGCTGCCGCTGCCGGGCGGTTTGCTCGGTCATGAATATCTGGCGCGCAGGGTGACCGAAGCGGAACTTGCCCAGCGCAGCCCCTTCCTGATGCTGGCGGAAGAGGTGCCCGAGGCGCGTGAACATATGGGACGCTTCGCGCTGGCGATGGCCGAACAGAGCGACGGTTCGCTGGTGCTGCTGGCAACGGAACGCAATTTGCTAACTCTGAACCGCGCGTCTGCGGAAGAGATTCAGGACCATAGCTGCGCAATTCTGCAATGACCCCACCATATATGGCATTTACCTGTCTGACCCGGCGTCGTATTCTTGCTGAAAAAAACGACAGGAGACAGGTATGTCGCTCTGGCTTTCTCACCCTCTGTTCCTTCCCGCTCTGATTGTCGGTATTACCATCCTGCTGTGGGCGACCTCGCTGCTGCCGGAGTTTATTACCGCGCTGCTGTTTTTTGCCGTGGCGATGATGGCGAAAATCGCGCCGCCGGAGGTTATCTTTGGCGGCTTTGCGTCATCGGCGTTCTGGCTGGTGTTCAGCGGCTTTGTCCTCGGTATCGCGATCCGTAAAACCGGGCTGGCGGACAGGACGGCGCAGGCGCTATCGGCCAGGCTGACGGACTCCTGGCCGCTGATGGTGGGCAGCGTGGTGCTGTTCAGCTATGCCCTGGCCTTCGTTATGCCCTCCAATATGGGGCGTATCGCGCTGCTGATGCCGATCGTCGCGGCGATGGCGAAGCGCGCCGGGATTGAGGACGGAACCCGCGCCTGGTACGGGCTGGCGCTGGCGGTCGGCTTCGGCACCTTCCAGCTATCGGCGACGATCCTGCCCGCCAACGTGCCGAATTTAGTGATGAGCGGCGCGGCGGAGGGATCGTACGGTATTCACCTCAACTACCTGCCGTATTTGCTGCTGCACACGCCGGTGCTGGGCTGGCTGAAAGGCGCGGCGCTGATCGCGCTGATTTGCTGGCTGTTCCCCGGCAGGCCGCATCCGCCGCGGGAGCGGGTGCCGCTGCCGCCGATGAGCCGGGATGAGAAGCGCCTCTCCTGGCTGCTGGCGGTGGTATTGACCCTCTGGGTGAGTGAGAGCTGGCACGGGATTGGTCCCGCCTGGACGGGGCTGGCGGCGGCGGTGATTACGCTGCTGCCGCGGGTGGGATTTATCAGCGGGGAAGAGTTCTCCAGCGGGGTGAATATTAGCACCTGCATTTACGTCGCCGGGATCTTAGGGCTGGCGATTACCGTCACGCAAACGGGGATTGGCGGCGTGGTCGGCAACGCTTTGCTGCACGTTATGCCGCTCGACAAAGAGAGCCCTTTTACCAGCTTTCTCGCCCTGACGGGGATCACCAGCGCCCTGAACTTTATTATGACCGCCAACGGCGTACCCGCGCTGTACACCACCTTTGCGCAGAGCTTTGCTGACGCCACCGGCTTTCCGCTGCTGAGCGTGATCATGATTCAGGTTCTGGGCTATTCGACGCCGCTGCTGCCGTATCAGGCATCGCCTATCGTGGTGGCGATGGCGCTGGGAAAAGTTCCGGCTCGTTCGGGGATACTGCTGTGCATTGCGCTGGCGGCGGTCAGCTATCTGCTGCTGCTGCCGTTGAATTACGCGTGGTATCAGCTGCTGGGGAAACTATAAAAAAACCCGGCTAGCGCTACGCTAAGCCGGGCTGCGGATTCATCTCGCCGGGTTACCGGCGTATTGAATTACGCTTTTTTCGCTGCTTCTGCTGCTTTAACGATGACCGCGAAAGCGTCTGCTTTCAGCGATGCGCCGCCAACCAGCGCGCCGTCGATGTCCGGCTGGGTGAACAGCTCTGCGGCGTTAGATGCGTTAACGGAACCGCCGTACTGAATGATGACCTGCTCGGCCACTTTGGCGTCCACTTTAGCAATGTGGTCACGGATAAATTTGTGCACGGCCTGAGCCTGAGCCGGGGTAGCGGATTTGCCGGTACCGATAGCCCATACGGGTTCGTAAGCGATAACCACGCCTTCGAATGCCGCTGCGCCCTGAGTTTTCAGCACGGCGTCGATCTGGCGTGCGCAAACTTCTTCCGTTTTGCCCGCTTCGTTTTCAGCTTCAGTTTCACCGATGCACAGAACCGGGATCAGGCCCTGCTCTTTCAGCACGGCGAATTTCTTAGCGATAAATTCGTCAGACTCTTTGTGGTAAGTACGACGCTCAGAGTGGCCGATGATGATGTATTCAGCGCCGACATCTTTCAGCATCTGGGCAGAGGTTTCACCGGTGAATGCGCCGGACTGGTTCAGGTCAACGTTCTGCGCGCCCAGGTGAATATGGCTGCCTTCTGCCGCATGCTTAGCCAGATCGATATACATTTCCGGCGGAGCGATAGCAACAGCACAGCCGGTCACGCCGGCCAGCTCGGTACGCAGGTTAGCCACCAGTTCGTTTACCATGTGGCGGCTGCCGTTCAGTTTCCAGTTACCCATCACTAAAGGATGTCGCATTTTAATTCTCCACGCTACATAAGCGAATTAAGGAATATAGCCGCCCCTGGGGGCAGCATGGTCTGTCAAACAGTATAGAGTTTCGTCGTTGGAAAGGCTTTGCTTTTTGTCATTTATTATTGCTCTCCAGCGTTTCAGATAGCGCTAGCTTAATCGGTTCAACAGCGAAGGTAAGCCCCTTTTCGCCGTTGTCTGCTATCACATAGCGGATAGCGCCTTCGGTTTCGGCGAAGTAGCGTTTCCCTTTACCTGCGGCGAGCAGTTTTTGCAGCTTTTGCCCGCTTTGCGCCGGGCTTAATATCGGGACGAAAACGCGCAGAACGGCGCTCATATACTCCTGTGCTTTCGCCTTTGCCGCTTTCTGCTCCGGCCCCTGAACGGGCAGCCAGGTAATCTGCATCGATTTGATTTTGAGCGTGCCGCGCTCCAGGGCGGTGGAGGCGTACAGGTTTTCGTTAATCTTGCTGGCCGCCCGGGTCAGGTTAGCCCGATCGCGGCTGGAGGCAATCGCGCGAAATTCGTTGAGCTGCAGTTTGGGGTTATCGGCGTTGAATTTTTCCCGAAACTCGCTGATGGAGATATCAAAGACCGGCGCGCCGGAGAGCAGATAGGGCGCCGCGGAGGATGATTCTGGCTCGGCGGACAGCGCCTTATGGCCGACAGATAACGCTGTCAGCCCAATCAAACATAAGGTTGCCCACTTCTTCATACCCGTCCTTCCTTTTTTTGCCTGCTGACGATTAAAACGGGAACCGTCGCGCTTGTCAAAAAGTCACCGCTTCAGGGTAAACTACGCGAATGATGATGATAAGGAATAAAACATGACCCTACAGCAGTGGATGTTCTCAATTAAAGGGCGTATTGGACGCCGTGATTTCTGGATTTGGATTGTTATCTGGATATTGACCATGAGCGCGCTGTTCACCCTGGCCGGGTCAAATTTGCTTAATCTACAGACTGCGGCCTTTATGCTGGTTTGCCTGCTCTGGCCAACGGCGGCGGTGACCATCAAACGGCTGCACGATCGCGGCAGGTCGGGTATCTGGGCGCTGCTGATGGTTCTGGCGTGGATGCTGCTGGCGGGGAACTGGGCGGTGCTCCCGGGGGCCTGGCAGTGGGTTGTCGGCCGCTTTGTGCCGACGCTGATTATGGTGATGATGCTGATCGACCTGGGGGCATTCGTCGGCACCCAGGGCGAAAATAAATTTGGTAAAGAGACGCAGGACGTTCGCTGGAAGGCGGAGTCCTGATCACCAGTAGTGTTCGGCTGTCATATGGCCCGGCCGGCGGCGCAGATGTTTGCTCATCTGCCGGGTTTCCTTCAGCAGCTGCTGGGTATCCCGCACCATCTGCGGGTTGCCGCAGAGCATCACGTGGCTATTGTCAGCGTTCATCGGCAGGCCAACCGCCTCTTCCAGAGCGCCGGTTTCGATCAGGAACGGAATACGCCCCGTTAGCATGCCCGGTACGGTTTCCCGACTGACCACCGACTGGATGCGCAGCTTGCCCTTATAGCGTTCCTCCAGCGCCTGCATTTGCGGCAGATAGCTAAGATCGGCGGCATAGCGCGCGGCGTGGACCAGCACCAGGTTTTTAAAGCGCTCCAGGTCCTTGCCTTCTTCCAGAATCGACAGGTACGGGCCAATTGCCGTGCCGGTGGCCAGCATCCACAGGGTATCGCAATCCGGCACTTCTTCGAGCACGAAGAAACCGGCGGCCTCGCTGACGATCTGCACGTCATCGCCCGGCTGCAGCGCGGCCAGCCGTGGGCTGAGTTTGCCCTCCGGAACCGTCACCAGGTAGAATTCAAGATCGGGATTGCTCGGGGCGTTAACGTAGGAGTAGGCGCGCTGCACGCGCTCGCCGTCAACATCCAGGCCCAGTTTGGCAAACTGCCCGGCGGTAAACGGATGAACAGGGGCCCGTACGTGCAAACTAAACAGCGCATCGGTCCAGTATTCTACTTTTGTTACTTTGCCGCTAATCCAGTCCGCCATGATCTTCTCCCGTTGCGAAGCGTTGCCCTATCTTCGTTGCAGACGACAAAGATTTCCAGCCCAACGGGGCCGGAAAGCTCTATTGATCAAATATTAGCGCCTGCTTCAGCCTGCCCGCAGGCCGAAGGGCTTACAGGATATGCAGCTGGATATCCGGATCTTTACGATCGAGATAGTGAATGGACTGGATACGGCGGATGGTGCGTGATTTTCCGCGGATCAGCAGCGTCTCGGTGGTGGCCATATTGCCCTTGCGGGTGATGCCGTCCAGCAGGTCGCCTTTGGTGATCCCGGTGGCGGAAAAGACCACGTTATCGCTGCGCGCCATCTCGTCGAGGCGCAGCACGATACCGGCTTCAATGCCCATCTCTTTACAGCGCGCCAGCTCGTTCTCACCGATACGGCGGTTCTCTTCGCTGTCGCCCTTGACGTGGTGGCGGGCCAGCAGGCGGCCCTGCATATCGCCGTCCAGCGCCCGGATAACCGCGGCGGAAACCACGCCTTCCGGGGCGCCGCCAATGCCGTACAGGACGTCAACTTCGCTATCCGGCATGCAGGTCAGAATAGAGGCCGCCACGTCGCCGTCGGGAATGGCGAAGACGCGAACGCCCAGCTGCTGCAGTTCGGCAATCACCGCATCATGGCGCGGCTTGGCGAGCACGGTCACCGTCAGCTCGCTGAGCGGCTTATTCAGCGCGCTCGCCACGTTACGCAGGTTCTCAGCCAGCGGCAGATTCAGGTCAATCGCCCCTTTAGCCCCCGGGCCGACAATCAGCTTTTCCATGTACATGTCCGGCGCATTCAGGAAGCAGCCCTTATCGCCAACCGCCATGACGGCCAGCGCGTTCGCCTGGCCCATCGCCGTCATCCGCGTGCCCTCGATCGGGTCGACGGCGATATCCACCGCGTCGCCGCTGCCGGTGCCGACCTTTTCGCCGATATAGAGCATCGGCGCTTCATCGATTTCACCTTCGCCGATGACGATAGTGCCGTCGATATTAATCAGGTTGAGCATAATACGCATGGCGTTGACCGCGGCGCCGTCGGCGGTGTTTTTATCACCGCGGCCCAGCCACTTATAGCCCGCCAGCGCGGCGGCTTCGGTAACACGCGAAAATTCGATGGCCAGTTCTCGTTTCATAATTCACTCGTTCTGAAGGAAAATTGCGCGCGGCGCCGTCTGCTCCTGCGGGAACAGACGCGTCAGGCGTTGGAATAGCGTTCGGTTTCCGGCATCCAGCGCTCGATAAGCGCCTGAGCCTGCTGTGGGTAACGTTGATGAATATGGCGGGCAATGCGCTGAACGTCCGGGATCATTGCCTTATCGCGCAGTAAGTCGGCGACTTTAAACTCGGCGGTGCCGGTCTGTCGGGTGCCGAGCAGCTCGCCTGGGCCGCGGATCTCGAGGTCCTTTTGCGCGATGACGAAACCGTCGTTGCTATCGCGCAGGACCTGCAGGCGCAGCTGGGCCGTTTTCGACAGCGGCGATTTATAGAGCAGCACGCAGTGGGAGGCCACCGCGCCGCGCCCGACGCGGCCTCTGAGCTGATGCAGCTGCGCCAGCCCCAGGCGCTCCGGGTTTTCGATAATCATCAGGCTGGCGTTAGGCACGTCCACCCCGACCTCGATAACCGTGGTGGCGATAAGCAGATGCAGCTCGCCCTGCTTAAAGGCCTGCATAACCGCCTGCTTGTCCGCCGGCTTCATCCGGCCGTGCACCAGGCCGATATTCAGCTCCGGCAGCGCCAGCTTCAGCTCTTCCCAGGTGGCTTCTGCCGCCTGGGCTTCCAGCAGGTCCGACTCTTCAATCAGCGTACAGACCCAATAGGCCTGACGCCCTTCCTGGATACAGGCGTTGCGCACGCGGTCGATAATATCGCTGCGGCGGGTGTCCGGGATAGCCACCGTGGTGACCGGCGTACGGCCCGGCGGCAGCTCGTCGATCGTCGAGGTGTCGAGGTCGGCGTAAGCGGTCATCGCCAGGGTGCGCGGAATGGGGGTTGCGGTCATGATCAGCTGATGCGGATGGAAGCCCTGCTGCTGGCCCTTTTCCCATAACGCGAGGCGCTGATGCACCCCGAAGCGGTGCTGTTCATCGATAATCACCAGCGCCAGGCCGCTAAACTGGACCTGCTCCTGAAAAATAGCGTGGGTGCCGACAATCATCTGCACCTGCCCGCTGGCGATGGCATCCTGCTGCGCCTGACGCGCTTTGCCTTTTTGTTTGCCGGCCAGCCAGCCGACCTCAACGCCCAGCGGTGCAAACCAGCTGCGGAAGTTGGCGGCATGCTGCTCCGCCAGCAGCTCCGTCGGCGCCATCAGCGCCACCTGCCTGCCGTGGGCGATGGCCCGCAGCGCCGCGAAGGCGGCAACCAGCGTTTTACCGGAGCCGACATCGCCCTGTACCAGGCGCATCATCGGTACATCGAGCGCCATATCCCGCTCGATTTCAGCGGTAACCCGCTCCTGCGCGCCGGTAGGTTTAAAGGGCAGAGAAGCCAACAGCTTGTTTTTCAGAGCGTCGTTCGCGCTGAGCGGCAGGGCGTGGAAACGCTGGGCGCCAGCGCGAACCGCCAGCATGCTCAGGTTATGCGCCAGCAGCTCTTCCAGAATTAAGCGCTGCTGGGCCGGGTGCTTACCGGTTTCCAGCTCGCTGAGCTGGAGCGACGGCGGCGGGCGATGCAGCGTGCGCAGCGCCTCCGGGAGACTCATCATCCCCTGCGCCAGCTCGGGCGGCAGCAGCTCGGCGATAGCGCAGGTCTCCAGCAGCTCCAGCGCCTGATCGGTCAGCTTACGCAGCGTGGCCTGTTTGATACCTTCGGTGGTGGGGTAGACCGGAGTAAGGGTCTCCTGCAGGTCGGGCGTGCTCATATCGCCCTGCACGCGGTATTCCGGGTGGATCATCTCCGCGCCGTATTTGCCGCGCTTCGCTTCACCGTAGGCCAGCACCCGGCGGCCGGCGGCAAGGCTGTTTTTCATCGCGGCGTTGAAGTTGAAGAAGCGCATGGTGAGAATACCGGAGCCATCGCTTATCTGACAGGTCATCATCCGGCGGCCGCCGAAGGTGATATTGCTGTTGAGAACTTCGCCTTCAACGGTGGCGTAGACGCCAGGAAGCAGTTCGCCGATTTGATAAAGATGGGTACGGTCTTCGTAGCGTAGCGGCAGATGCAGCAGAAGATCCTGCACGGTGTGCAGGCCGATTTTCGCCAGCTTGCTGCTCTGCGCTGCGCCAACGCCGGTTAACGTGTTGAGCGGGACAGCATCCAGCAGACGGCTTTGCATCGGTTTACCTCGCTGCCTGCATCGTGGCCCACCACGCGGCGTCGGCTTCAACTTCGCCCTGGCCGTTGACGTGGGGATAGGGCAGGCCTTTTTGTTTTGCCACCCTCGCCAGCACCGGATAACCGCCCTCAAACAGCAGGCGCTGCTGTTCTTCTTCCGGCAGCGTACTGTTTTCGCGTTTATACATGCCCGCGTTCTGCCGCTGGCGCTGTGCTTCATACAGAATTAAGGCGGAGGCGACGGAGACGTTTAGCGACTGCACCATGCCCGTCATCGGAATAATGATGTCCTGGTCTGCCAGCGCTAGCGCTTCCGCGGTGATGCCGGTTTTTTCCTGGCCCATCAGGATACAGGTGGGCCGGGTGTAGTCGATTTCACGAAAGTCGACGGCTTTATCAGAAAGATGGGTGGCGAGGATCTGCATGCCCTGACTCTTTAAGTGGCCGACGGCATCGCCAATGGTACGGTGTGTTTTGACCTGGACCCAGCTGTTGCTGCCCGCGGCGGCGGAAGCCATCGTGCGCATGCGGCTGCTGGGCCAGATAGCGTGCACTTCGTGCACGCCAACGGCATCTGCGGTACGAATCACCGCAGAGACGTTATGAGGTTTGTGGACCTGCTCCATGCAGACCGTCAGGTCAGGCTGACGCCTGGCGAGCATCTCACAGATACGCGCATAACGCTGCGAATTCATAACCACTTCATCCTTCAAATTGCCTCGGCGTTGGCTTCTGATTACTCGGCTCATCCATGAGCCTCGCCCTTACGGGCCAGCGTAAACGCTGTGCAAAACGCTAAAGTATTTTGTGATGCAACCCGAATGCTGTTGTGTTGAAAACTAGTTCCGGTTACGGGTGACTTTTATCACGTCCGGCATCACGCGAATTTTGCGCATGATATTCGCCAGATGCACGCGGTCGCGCGCCGTAAGGCGAATAAAGGCGCTGTAGACGCGGCCATCTTTTTCTTCCGTATTCAGGCTTTGAATATTGGAAGCGGCGGTATTGATCGCGGCCGTGAGGTTCGCCAGCGCGCCCTGGTGGTTAAACATATCCACCTTAATTTCGGTGATAAATTCCTGGGCGGTCTCTTTATCCCATTCGACGGCCATAAACTTCTCGGGCTCTTTCTGATAGCCGCGAATGTTACGACAGGACTCATGGTGAATGACCAGGCCTTTGCCGGGGCTGACGTGGGCGATAATCGGGTCGCCGGGAATCGGGCGGCAGCACTTGGCAAAGGTAATCAGCACGCCGTCGGCGCCTTTAATCGGCAGATGGCCGTGGCCTGAAGAGGCGCTTTGCGCCGGTGCGGTGACGGTTTCACCCTGCTGCAGGTTTTTCGCCACCACCACGCTCATCGCGTTGCCGAGGCCGATTTCCGCCAGCAGATCGTCCAGCGTCGCCAGCTTCATGCGATCAAGCTCGCGCTGAACGTTCTCTGGCGGGATTTCAGCCAGCTTACGGCTGCCGCCGAGGGCGTGGTTGAGCAACCGGCGGCCAAGGCTGACGGAGTCATCGCGCTTGAGGTTTTTCAACAGCTGGCGGATCTTCGCGCGCGCTTTCGAGCTGACGACAAAGTTCAGCCATGCGGCGTTCGGACGCGCGCCCGGTGCGGTGATGATCTCTACCGTCTGGCCGCTGGAGAGCGGCTGCGACAGCGGATACGGCTGGCGGTCAACGCGTGCGCCAACGCAGGCATGGCCGATATCCGTATGCACCGCGTAGGCAAAGTCCACCGGCGTCGCGCCGGCGGGAAGTTCGACAATGCGCCCTTCCGGGGTGAAAACGTAAATCTCATCCGGGAACAGATCGGATTTGACGCTCTCGATAAATTCAAACGAGCTGCCCGCGCTCTGCTGCAGTTCCAGCAGGCTCTGCATCCAGCGCTGGGCGCGGATCTGCGCCGTGGTGCTGCTCTCGCCGCCGTGCTCTTTATAAGCCCAGTGCGCCGCAACCCCCATTTCCGCCATCTGGTCCATGTCTTCGGTACGAATCTGTACCTCAACCGGGACGCCGTGCGGGCCGATCATCGAGGTATGCAAAGATTGATAGCCGTTCGCTTTCGGAATGGCGATGTAGTCTTTCATCCGCCCTGGACGCGGCTTGTAGAGGCTGTGCATCTGGCCAAGCACGCGGTAGCAGGTGTCGGCATCATGCACGATTACGCGGAACGCGTAGATATCCATGATCGAGTGAAAACGCTGCTCTTTAAGCACCATTTTGCAGTAGATGGAGTACAAATGCTTCTCGCGACCGCTAACGCGACAGGGGATCCCCGCTTCCTGTAAACGCCCTTCGATTTCGGAGAGGATCTTTTGGATCATCTCTTTACGGTTGCCGCGCGCCGCTTTAACGACTTCTTTAATGACGCGATAACGATTGGGATACAGCGCTTCAAAGCCCAGCTCTTCGAGCTCGGTTTTAATGTGGTGGATACCTAAACGGTGGGCCAGCGGGCTGTAGATTTCCAGCGTTTCGCGGGCGATACGGCGGCGTTTATCCGGGCGTAATGAGCCCAGCGTGCGCATGTTGTGGGTGCGGTCGGCAAGTTTGATGAGGATGACGCGGATATCCTGCACCATCGCCATAATCATCTTGCGAAAGTTTTCGGCCTGCGCCTCTTTCTTATCGCGGAACTTGAGCTTATCAAGTTTTGATACCCCTTCTACCAGCTCGGCAACGCTTTTACCAAAGAGCTGCTCCATATCCTGGTAGGTGGCAGGGGTATCTTCAATCACGTCATGCAGCAGGGCAGCCATCAGCGTTTCGTGGTCGAGTTTCATCTCGGCCAGAATGCAGGCTACCGCAACCGGGTGCGTGATATAGGGTTCACCGCTTGAACGTGTCTGCCCCTCGTGAGCGTCACGTGCAACGAGATACGCCTGCCGAAGACGCTTGATTTGCTCTTCCGGCAGGTAGTTTTGAATCAGCTGATTCAGGCTTTCAAACAGATACAAGGGCGACCCACTGCGTTATTAACGACGACCTTCAGCAATAGCGGTAACTGCTTGTAATTCAGCGGCTTCCTGCTCTTGCTGTTCCTGACGATCGCGCACGTCGAGGATCTGGTTGTTGATCAGACCTTCTTCGATTTCGCGCAGTGCGATAACGGTAGTTTTATCGTTTTCTTCCGCTACCAGCGGATCTTTTCCGCCAACCTGCATCTGACGAGCGCGACGCGCGGCGACCAGTACCAGGTCAAAACGGTTACCAATTTTCTCTACAGCGTCCTGAACAGTTACGCGTGCCATACTTAAAATGCTCCACAGATGAAGAAAGGACTGGGCATGATACTGAATGTCGGTTCAGTCTGCCAACAGTTTGGTGATTAAAGCGCCATGTCGCTGCTTTTGGCGGCTCATGCGCAGGCGTTCGGCGCGGATGATGTTTTTCAGATCGCCGAGGGCGGTATCAAAATCATCATTCACAATAAGGTAATCATATTCCGCGTAATGGCTCATTTCTGCAACAGCCTGCGCCATACGTTTTGCGATCACCTCTTCGCTGTCCTGGCCGCGGCCACGCAGGCGACGGTCAAGCTCATCTTTGGACGGCGGCAGAACAAAAATGCTGCGCGCGCCCGGCATTTTATGACGGATTTGCTGAGCGCCCTGCCAGTCGATATCGAGGAAGACATCAACGCCGGTTGCCAGTACCTGCTCGATGGCTTCGCGCGAGGTGCCGTAATAGTTGCCAAAAACTTCTGCGTGCTCAAGAAATGCATCTCTGCCAATCATCGCTCTGAAATCGTCGTGATTAACAAAGAAATAGTGTTCACCGTGCACTTCGCCAGGACGCGGCGCGCGCGTGGTATGCGAAACAGAGACCTGGGAGTCGTACAGCGGTTGGGTTTTTAATAAAGCCTGAATCAGGCTGGATTTACCCGCGCCACTTGGGGCGGAAACAATATAAAGCGTGCCTTGAGCCATGAGAGTCTTTTGTATGTGATGGTCGAAAGAGAAACTACATACGAGCCTATTATACACGCCGCCGCGCTGTGACGTAGTCCCTGTCACACTTTTTACCTCTGTTTCTTTCATTTTGCCTGCTGTTTCCCTGATTTCTCTGTGAATTGCCGCAATGACGTACAAACCCTGGAAGCCGGCTCGCGGCGCGGAAAAGCCCTTATCGCCGATGAGGCCCCGTCGGCGGCAGAATGCCGGTGGGCAAAAAAGGAGGGTAGCGTTGTGCAAAAATGGCTTTGGGCGATAGGAGTGTGGATGACGGCGGGATACTGTCAGTCGGCCTGTCCCACCTGGACGCAGGCGCGGGCTGAACAGGAGGTCAGCCGCCTGAGTCAGCAGATTGCCGGGTGGAAAAACGACTACTGGCTGCGCGGCAGCAGCGAAGTCGCTGATGACGTCTACGATCGGCTTTTAGCTCGGTTAATCGAGTGGCGGCGCTGTTTTGCCATCAAAGCGCCGGTAATCGATGATTTACCGCCGCCCCGCGGCGAGGTCCGGCATCCGGTTGCCCACACCGGCGTGCGCAAGCTGGCGGAAAAAACCGACGTTGCGCGCTGGATGCGGGGCAAAACCGATCTGTGGGTGCAGCCAAAGGTGGATGGCGTTGCGGTGACGCTGGTTTACCGCCGCGGGCGGCTGGTACAGGCAATCAGCCGGGGAGATGGCCGAGCTGGCGAAGACTGGACGGCAAAAGTGCGGCAGATTTCCGGCGTGCCGAGGGCCACGAAGGGCGCGCTGGCAAATAGCGTGCTGCAAGGGGAGCTGTTTCTCCGCCGCGCCGGACATATCCAGAAGCGGATGGGGGGAGTGAATGCCCGGGCGAAAGCGGCCGGCGCCATGATGCGGCGGGATATGTCGACATCGTTAGCGGATCTGGGCGTCTTTATCTGGGCATGGCCGGATGGGCCCGGCGAGATGCGTCAACGCCGGGCTCTGCTGCAGAAGGCCGGGTTTAGCGACAGCGCGGGCTTTTCTCAGCCGGTATCGGACGTGGCGGAGGTTGCGCGCTGGCGCGAACGTTGGCTAACGTCAGCGCTGCCTTTTGCTACCGATGGCGTCGTTGTGCGTCTTGGGAGAGAACCAGCCGGGCGCTTCTGGTCGCCGGGGCAGGGTGATTGGGTCGCCGCGTGGAAGTACCCTCCGGCCATCCGCATCATGGAGGTGCGCGACATCCGCTTTTACGTCGGGCGTAGCGGGAAAATTGCCGTGGTGGCAGGGCTTGAACCGCAGCGGCTGGATGATAAGCAGGTAAAACGCGTGAACGTCGGGTCGGTGGCCCGCTGGCAAAGTCTGGATATTGCTATTGGCGATCAGCTGCAAATTAGCCTGGCGGGACAGGGAATACCGCGGATAGACGGCGTAGTGTGGCGAACGGCCCAGCGTCAGAAGCCGCAACCGCCTCCGGCGCATTTTAACGCGCTGACCTGCTATTTTTCCTCCCCCGAGTGCGCCGGGCAGTTTGTTTCAAGGCTGGTCTGGCTATCGTCAAAATCCGTACTGGACCTGGACAGCGTCGGTGAGTCCGCGTGGCGCACCGCCTATCACTCTCTCCGTATGGAGCATCTTTTTTCGTGGCTGTCGTTTACCCCTCAGCAGCTGCAGTCAGTCCCGGGGATCTCTGCGCTACGCGGGCAGCGGCTCTGGCACCAGTTTAACCTCGCCCGCCGGCAGCCCTTTCTGCGCTGGGTGCAGGCCCTGGGAGTGCCGTTGCCGCAGGCGGCGCTGGCGGGCCTGGCCGGAGATAGCTGGCCGCGCCTGCTGGCGCGAAACGCAGAGCAGTGGCGACGCCTGCCGGGAGTGGGGGATGAAAAAGCGCGTCAGCTGGTGGCCTTTCTTCGGCATCCGGACGTTGCCGCGCTGGCGCAGTGGCTCCGCGGCCAGGGCATCTCCGGGTTTTAACCCGCTCAGTGCGCGCTGTGATTGTAGTGGAAGACAGGCAAACCTAGCTTCCAGCGCAGGGCCAGCATGCGGGCGGTGAAGCCGAACAGCAGGGTGGCGATGACCACTACGTCGTGGCTGCTGACATAGTGCTGCAGGGCGATATACAGAATGGCGGCGGCAAAAGAGATCCCGGCATACAGCTCTTTCTGAAACACCAGCGGGATGCGCTTACAGAACATATCCCGCAGTACGCCGCCGAATACGCCGGTGATGACCGCCGCGATGGAGGCGATAACCGGTCCTTCTCCCATATCGAGGGCAATCTGCGCGCCGATAATCGAAAACACCACCAGGCCGAGGGCATCGAGGACCAAAAACAGCCGACGCAGGTGGGGCATAACCGGGGCGGCAATCGTGGTGAGCACCGCGGCGACGGCAACAATGATGACGTATTCCGGGTTCTTGACCCAGCCCAGAGGGTAGTGGCCGAGCAGAATATCCCGCACCGACCCGCCGCCCAGCGCGGTGGCGGTCGCAATAATGATAACGCCGAAGGTATCCATACGACGGCGTCCGGCTGCCAGAGCGCCGGTCATCGCTTCCGCGGTAATACCAATTAAATACAGAATATGAAGCAGCATAGATCCCCCACGATGAGAGCGGGCAGGTTAGCGATTTGTGCGCAGGATCACGACTGAGATTTTCTAAGGTGAACGATTTATGCCTTGAAAAAATAATGCCTGATTTTCTCAATTACCTTTATTTGTGGGGTTTAAAGGATTTTTATTTTAGTTTTAAGATTAGAAAAAGTAATGATTCAGGCTCAGCCAGCGCTGGTCAGGAAAATACGCGATAAATACTTAATATTTAACTCACGACCTTTATCATTTTATTTTCCTCTTTCCGAGGCTTGTGAATATGACCGGAGTGACCGGCGAGAAAAACTACCTGCTCCGCCTGGCTGCCGTTGTTCTGACCGGCGTCCTGGCCGGCCTGTCGGGAATGGTTCTGGCGATGATTTTGCACGCTATTCAACACGTTGCTTTTGGATACAGCCTCGATCGTATTATCGGCACGGAGTCATTTTTGCAGGGCGTAACGGACGCCTCCTGGCCTCGACGTTTCACGGCCATCGCGGTCGGCGGAGCGATCGCCGGGTTTGGCTGGTGGCTGCTGGGCCGCTACGGCCAGAAGCGGGTATCGATTTCCGCCGCCGTCGCCACGCCCGCGGTGCCGATGCCCGCTGGCACGACAACCCTGCACGCCTTGCTGCAGATCGTCACCGTGGCGCTGGGCTCCCCGCTCGGTCGGGAGGTTGCGCCGCGAGAGATGGGGGCGCTGGGGGCCGGTATCGTGGCGCGCAGAATGGGCCTGCATGAAGATGAAACCCGCACGCTGATTGCCTGCGGCGCCGGTGCCGGGCTGGCGGCGGTATATAACGTGCCGCTGGCCGGCGCCCTGTTTAGCCTCGAAGTGATGCTGCTGTCGTTTAGCTGGGAGAAGACCCTGGCGGCCGTTGTGACGTCCGCCGTTGCCGCCTGGACGGCAGCTCTGGGGCTGGGGGATGAGTCTCAGTATCACTTTATCTCCGGGGCGCTCCCGGGCTCGTTTATGTGGTGGGCGATAATCGTCAGTCCGCTGCTTGGGGCGTCGGCGTGGCTGTTTCGTCAGGCTACCAGCGCCGCGCGGGCGCGGGTCAGGGCGAACTGGCAGATGCCGCTATTTTGCCTGCTGGCGTTTGCCCTTCTTGCCGGGCTGAGCCTCTATTTTCCTCAGCTACCCGGCAATGGCAAAGGCCCACTGCAGCTTGCGATCGGCGACGGGCTGGGATTTCATAGCGCGCTGGTACTTCTGGTCCTGAAAGCGATCGTTATTCTGGCGGTGCTGCGCGGCGGTGCGGAAGGAGGGCTGCTGACCCCTGGCCTGGCGGTGGGAAGCCTGATGAGCCTGCTGCTGAGTATGCTTTGGCAGCAGCTGGTGCCCGGCGGCGACGCCAGCAGCTTTGCGCTGGTTGGGGCCGCGGCTTTTCTGGCGGCGTCAATGCAGATGCCGCTGACGGCGGTTGCGCTGGTGATGGAGTTTACCCATATGGACCATAGCTATCTGGCCCCCACGCTGCTGTGCGCTGCGGGCGCGTTTATGACCTGTCGGATACTGGACGGAAAGTACAGATTCTGAATTGAAGAGATAAAAAAAGGCTGGTAAAACCAGCCTTTAATCGATGTGCCTGCGGTTACTCGATGTTCTGAATCTGCTCGCGCATCTGCTCAATCAGCACTTTCAGCTCAATGGCAGAATTGGTGACTTCCGCATTAATCGATTTTGACGCCAGGGTGTTCGACTCGCGGTTGAACTCCTGCATCATAAAGTCAAGGCGACGGCCAACGGCTTCTTTTTTCTTCAGAATGTTGTAGGTCTCTTTGACATGCGCTTCCAGACGGTCCAGCTCTTCGGAAACGTCGATGCGCTGCGCCATCAGCACCAGCTCTTGTTCGAGACGATTATTTTCCAGCTGAACTTCCGCGTCTTCCAGCTTGGATACCAGGCGCTCGCGCTGCCACTGCAGGATTTCCGGCATATGGCCGCGAACTTTGCCGACTTCGCTGCTGACGCCTTCCAGGCGCTGTTCGATAAGCGTCTTCAGCGCCTGGCCTTCGGTCTCGCGAGCGACGATAAAGTCGTCCAGCGCGCCGTTCAGTGCGGTGAGAATATCGGAGGCAATGGCGTCGAGATCCTGCTCCTGCGCGGCCATTACGCCGGGCCAGCGCAGGATATCAACCGGGTTGATTTCCCCTTCATCGCTCTGCATTTTTACCCAGTTGGCGGCGTTGACCAGCTGCTTTGCCAGGTTTTCGTTCAGAATCAGCTCACCCTGAGCGCTGGGATCCTGTTCAAAACGCAGGGTACATTCGATTTTGCCGCGGGTCAGACGCGCGCGAATACGCTCGCGCACGACGGGCTCCAGGCTACGGAACTGCTCCGGCAGACGGAAATAGGTTTCCAGGTAGCGCTGGTTTACCGAGCGCAGTTCCCACGCGGCGCTGCCCCATTCGCCCTTGATTTCACGACGGGCATAGGCGGTCATACTGCGGATCATAGACGTTCCTGTTTTTAAAGGAGAGTGGGGGGGATTATAGCTTTCAGGGCCTTATCAGGATAGGAATAAGCAACCATTATCCGTATAATGCGCAGCCATATTCGTTTCAAGCCGGAGAGAACATCATGCGTCCAGCAGGCCGTAGCGCTAATCAGGTGCGTCCCGTAACCCTGACCCGTAACTATACCATACACGCTGAAGGCTCTGTTCTGGTCGAATTTGGTGACACCAAAGTGCTGTGCACCGCGTCGATCGATGAAGGCGTACCGCGCTTTCTGAAAGGCCAGGGCCAGGGGTGGATCACCGCAGAATACGGCATGCTGCCGCGCGCTACGCACACCCGTAACGCGCGTGAAGCCGCCAAAGGTAAGCAGGGCGGTCGTACCATGGAAATCCAGCGTCTTATCGCCCGCGCGCTGCGCGCTGCGGTAGACCTGAAGGCGCTTGGCGAGTTCACCATTACCCTCGATTGCGATGTGCTGCAGGCCGATGGCGGTACCCGTACCGCATCAATCACCGGTGCCTGCGTGGCGCTGGCCGACGCTCTGAACAAGCTGGTCGCCGCCGGCAAGCTGAAAACTAACCCGATGAAAGGCATGGTTGCTGCCGTTTCCGTCGGTATCGTTAACGGCGAAGCGCTTTGCGATCTGGAGTACGTGGAAGATTCCGCAGCGGAAACCGATATGAACGTGGTGATGACCGAAGACGGCCGCATCATCGAGGTGCAGGGCACGGCGGAAGGCGAGCCGTTTACCCATGAAGAGCTCCTGACCCTCCTGGCATTGGCCCGAGGGGGTATCGAATCCATTGTCGCGACGCAGAAGGCGGCGTTAGAAAACTAGTTTTTAAGGCGACTGAGAAGTCGCCTTTTTTTTGTCCGTAGATCCATAGAAAGCATGATGAGGAGCGAATCCATGAAACCATATCAGCGCCAGTTTATTGAGTTTGCGCTTAACAAACAGGTTCTTAAGTTTGGCGAGTTTACGCTGAAATCCGGGCGCAAGAGCCCCTATTTCTTCAACGCCGGCCTGTTTAACACCGGGCGCGATCTGGCACTGTTGGGCCGTTTCTATGCAGAAGCGCTGGTCGACTCCGGAATCGATTTTGACCTGCTGTTTGGCCCGGCCTACAAAGGCATTCCCATCGCTACTACCACGGTGGTTGCGCTGGCCGAACATCACGACCGGGATTTACCGTACTGCTTTAACCGTAAAGAAGCCAAAACGCACGGCGAAGGCGGCAATCTGGTTGGCAGCGCCCTGCAGGGTCGCGTCATGCTGGTCGACGATGTGATAACCGCAGGTACCGCTATTCGCGAATCGATGGAGATTATCCAGGCCAACGGCGCCGAGCTCGCCGGCGTGCTGATCTCGCTGGATCGCCAGGAGCGCGGTCGCGGCGAAATTTCCGCGATTCAGGAAGTTGAACGCGATTACGGCTGCAAGGTAATTTCTATCGTCACCCTCAAGGACCTGATTAGCTATCTGGAAGAGAAGCCGGAGATGGCCGGGCATCTGGCGTCGGTGCGTGCGTATCGCGAAGAGTTTGGCGTATAGGTAACAAAGCCCGGGGCGTTATGCCTCCGGGCTTAGGATTATTGCAGCTGTGCGGCGACCAGCGGCCAGCGGGCGTCAAAATCGTCCGTCGGACGATATTTAAACTCGCTGCGAACAAAGCGCGACAGCATGCCTTCGCAGAACGCCAGCAGCTGGCTGGCCAGCAAAGATTCATCGGTGACGAAACCTTCGCCTTCGCGCATTTTCTTCTCGCGCATGACCTGACGTAGCTGAACTTCAATACGTTCAAACAGCTGGTTGATCCGGTCCTGCAGACGGTCCTGTTCAAACATCAGCGCATGGCCGGTCAGAATTCGCGTCAGCCCAGGATTACGCTCACCAAACCCAAGAATCAGCAGCACAATCAGGCGCAGGCGCGCGGATGTGTCTTTTTCATCTTTTAAAATCAAATTGATGCGCGTAATCAGACTGTCTTCGATAAACTCAATCAGGCTATCGAACATGCGGGTTTTGCTGGGGAAATGACGGTACAGCGCCGCTTCGGACACGCCGACGGACGCCGCCAGTTTCGCCGTGGTAATACGTTGACTACCATCGCTGGATTCAAGCATTAGCGCCAGAGATTGAAGTATTTCCTCGCGACGATTCCTTTTCGCAGTTTGTTTTTCTGCCATGTTTTAAAATACCCCTGAAAATAAGCACTTGTCAGGCAGACATCCACAAAGCGGCCGCAAATGGTCATTTGCGGCGATGTTATTGCATTATTGCGCTTTGGGATGCAGGTTTTGTGTGGCCGGGCCTATGCGCGCCCTGAGTGACCAAAGCCACCTTCGCCACGTTCGGTGGTGTCAAAATCTTCCACCAGGTTAAATTCCGCCTGTACGACGGGTACAAATACCATTTGAGCGATACGCTCGCCGGGTTCAATAGTAAAGCTCTGCTGGCCGCGGTTCCAGACGGAAACCATCAGCTGCCCCTGATAGTCGGAATCGATAAGACCCACCAGGTTGCCCAGCACGATGCCGTGCTTATGGCCCAGCCCGGAGCGCGGCAGGATGACCGCCGCCAGAGACGGATCGGCGATATGAATAGCCAGGCCGGTTGGCAGCAGGGTTGTTGCGCCCGGCGCAAGCTCTACGGCGGCGTCGAGACAGGCCCGCAGGTCAAGTCCGGCAGAGCCGGAGGTGGCATAGGTTGGCAGCGGAAACTGCTTGCCAACGCGCGGGTCCAGAAGCTTAACGTCGATTTTTTTCATCATAACGGGTCACGATCTCGTCGAGTAATAATTGGCCGAGGAGTTCCTTGCGCTCGTGTGGCAAGCGCTTATCTCCATCCTGCCAGAAAAGGTGTAATGCGTTGCTGTCGCTGTTAAATCCCTGATTTGGCTTAGATACATCATTGGCGCAGATCAGGTCGAGATTTTTGCGAGCGCGTTTTTGCCTCGCGTATTCTTCCACATTATTCGTTTCGGCAGCAAACCCAACGACATAAGGTCGGCTATCCGTTAGCGCAGCGACCCCGGCAACGATATCCGGGTTTTTGACCATTTTTATTGTTAATTCATCATCTTGCTTTTTGATTTTTTTCTCAGCAACGGTGATGGCGCGGTAGTCGGCGACGGCCGCACAGCCAATAAAAATATGCTGTTGTCGGACGCCGCTGTCGACCGCGGCCTGCATTTCCAAAGCGGTAGTGACATCAACCCGCTGTACAAACGGCGGCGTCGGTAGCGAAACCGGGCCGCTGACCAGCGTGACGTTGGCGCCGCGGTTTGCCGCAGCGGCGGCAATAGCGAAGCCCATCTTACCGGAGCTTTGATTGCTGATATAGCGTACCGGATCCAGCGGCTCGCGGGTGGGACCCGCGGTAATCATGATGTTGAGATGTTGCAAATCTTTGACAGGCGAAAAATGCGCGGCCGCCATATCGACGAGGGTCAACGGGTCAAGCATTCGGCCCGGGCCGATATCGCCGCAGGCCTGGCTTCCGCTGTCCGGGCCCCAGACCAGCAGGCCGCGTGAGGCGATGACCTCAAGATTATGCTGCGTCGCGGCGGCGCGATACATCTGCTGGTTCATTGCGGGCACCACCGCGACCGGAGACGGCGTCGCGAGGCAGATAGTGGAGACCAGGTCGTTCGCCATGCCGGCCGCAACGCGGGCGATCAAATCGGCGGTTGCAGGAGCGAGGATAACCAGATCGGCCCATTTCCCCAGCTCAATGTGGCCCATCGCGGCTTCTGCTGCCGGGTCGAGCAGGCTATCGGAAACCGGATAACCTGATACCGCCTGCAGGCTGAGTGGCGTAATGAAGGCTTTCGCGGCTTCCGTCATGGCGACCCGTACATCGGCGCCGCGGTCGCGCAGGCGGCGTACCAGTTCAGGCGTTTTGTAGGCAGCAATGCCGCCGCTCACGCCGAGAACGATCTTTTTACCAGCCAGACTCATCATGATTCTTTCCTGTTGGAGTACACCAGAATTCGCGCATCTTACCACAATCCCGTCGGCGTCGTGCGCCTGCCTGGAATTGACTTTGCGAGTCGCTACGCAAGGGTAAAAGGCGACCGTCGGCAGCGGCGAGAGGCTATGCCAGGATGTGGGGCGCACTGGAAAGGAGAGGCTGCGATGGATTTACCGGAACCCCTGCTGCCAAGGGAAAAAATGCTGCTCTACGGTATCGAAGTGCTGTCGGACGTTGAGCTGCTGGCGCTGTTTTTACGTACCGGCACGCGGGAGCGGGACGTGATGACGTTTTCGCACGACCTGCTCGCGCGCTTTGGCTCGCTATACGGTCTGCTATCGGCGGACAAGGCGCAGTTCGACGAGATCGACGGGATTGGACTGGCGAAATACGCCCAGCTAAAAGGCGTCGCTGAGCTGGCGCGGCGCTATTTTAGCCGGCGGCTGGTTGAGGAGCCTTCTCTGGTGACGCCGCTGATGACGCGGGAGTTTTTGCAAAGCCAGCTGATGGACGAGGAGCGGGAGATCTTTATGGTGATCTTTTTAGATAATCAGAATCGGGTATTGAAACATAGCCGGCTTTTTTCTGGTACTCTTAGCCACGTTGAGGTGCATCCGCGAGAAATTGTACGCGAAGCCATCAAAGTGAACGCCGCTGCGGTGATCCTGGCACATAATCATCCATCCGGTAGCCCCGAGCCGAGTAAGGCCGACAGGTTGATTACCGAAAGAGTGATAAAGTGTTGTGGTTTCATGGAGATACGCGTGCTCGATCACCTTGTTATTGGCCGCGGTGCGTACGTATCTTTTGCCGAGCGCGGCTGGATTTAGCCCCGATCACGCGATCCTGCGGGATCTTTGTCTGTTCGGGACTTGAGCACATCGCCGAGTCAGCGTATACTACGCCACCTTTGAGAATCTCGGGTTTGGCATTTGGGCCTGGCAATCGATGGTTCACTTAGACACCCAATCATTCAGGTTGCATCAAGGCGGCCTGAAGGATGACGTGTAGAACTGCGATGACCGGGCTGTAAAGCCTGACGAGGCGCCAATACCCCATACGAAGCTCGAGCTAATTTGATTTTTGGAGAATAGACATGTCCCGAGTCTGCCAAGTTACTGGCAAGCGTCCGGTGACCGGTAACAACCGTTCCCACGCACTGAACGCGACCAAACGCCGTTTCCTGCCGAACCTGCACTCTCACCGTTTCTGGGTTGAGAGCGAAAAGCGTTTTGTCACCCTGCGCGTATCTGCTAAAGGTATGCGTGTTATTGATAAGAAAGGCATCGATACAGTTCTGTCCGAACTGCGTGCCCGTGGCGAAAAGTACTAAGTACTAAGAGGAAATAAATCATGGCTAAAGGTATTCGTGAGAAAATCAAGCTGGTTTCTTCTGCTGGTACTGGTCACTTCTATACCACCACGAAGAACAAGCGTACTAAGCCGGAAAAACTGGAACTGAAAAAGTTCGATCCAGTTGTCCGTCAGCACGTTTTATACAAAGAAGCTAAAATCAAATAATTTTAGATTCGATGTAAAAAAAACCCCGCCCTGGCGGGGTTTTTTGTTTTCTGGCCATCCCCATAATAAAGACATCTGCAATACAGCCGGAGACGCTATGCCTGAATTACCTGAGGTGGAAACCAGCCGACGCGGGATTGAACCGCATCTGGTTGGCGCAACCATTCTGCACGCCGCTATTCGCAATGGACGCCTGCGCTGGCCGGTTTCTGAAGAGATCTATCGTCTGAGCGACGTGCCGGTGCTCAGCGTGCGTCGACGCGCCAAATACCTGCTGCTGGAGCTGCCTGGCGGCTGGATTATCATTCACCTGGGAATGTCAGGAAGCCTGCGCATTCTGAGCGAAGAGCTGCCCGCAGAGAAGCATGACCATGTCGACCTGGTGATGAGCAACGGCAAGGTGCTGCGCTATACCGACCCTCGACGCTTTGGCGCCTGGCTGTGGACCAAAGAGCTGGAAGGGCATCCGGCGCTGGCGCATCTCGGTCCGGAGCCGCTGAGCGATGATTTCAACAGCGCCTACCTGCAGCTGAGGTGCGCGAAAAAGAAAACCGCCATTAAGCCCTGGCTGATGGATAACAAGCTGGTGGTGGGGGTCGGGAATATCTACGCCAGCGAATCGCTGTTTTCCGCCGGGATCCATCCGGATCGGCTGGCATCGTCGCTATCGTATGAAGAGTGCGAGCGGCTGGTTAAGGTGATTAAAGCCGTGCTGCTCCGCTCGATTGAGCAGGGCGGGACAACGCTGAAGGATTTCCTGCAAAGCGACGGTAAGCCGGGATATTTTGCCCAGGAGCTGCAGGTCTACGGGCGCAAGGGCGAGCCTTGCCGCACCTGCGGTACGCCGATTATCGCCGGCAAGCACGCCCAGCGGGCGACGTTTTATTGTCGCCAGTGTCAGAAGTAGGGCCGCGTCCCCGAAGGCGTAAAGATTAGAGCTTTTTCAGCAGCGCCTGGTGCACGTTAGCCGGCAGGAAGTGGGAAACGTCGCCCTGATGGCGCGCGACCTCCTTGACTAGCGATGACGAGATAAACGACCACTCTTTGCACGGCATCAGGAAGACGCTTTCGAGGGTCGGCATCAGGTGGCGGTTCATATGCGCCAGCTGCATCTCGTATTCGAAATCCGCTACCGCCCGCAGGCCGCGAATCAAAATGTTGGCCTGCTGCGCGCGGGCGAAATTGGCCATTAAATCGCTAAAGCCGATGACCTCAACGTTGACCAGGTGCGCGGTTGACTGCTGCGCCAGCGCAATGCGTTCGTCGAGGCTGAACATCGGCTTCTTGCTCGGGCTGGCAGCAACCGCCAGCAGCACTTTGTCAAACATGCTGGCCGCGCGGGTGACGATATCGATATGACCGTTGGTGATAGGGTCGAAGGTACCCGGATAAATCGCTTTTGTGCTCATAATTACACTCTCTCCGAGTAGCCGCGGCTCAGCGCCCACAGCTCGGTGTATTTATTAAACGTATACTGCGCGTTGACCACGGCGAGCAGCCAGCCCTGTTTACCATCCAGCACGCCGCCGCGTAGCAGCAGCGTTTTGACAAATGCCCCCAGCGTATGGCCGAAGATACTCAGCAGAGAGGTTTTTTTCCCCTTCTGATGACGTTCCTGCGCCCAGGCGGTGGCGTAGGCCAGCTGCTTTTGCTGAAAGCCGGAGAAGTCGCGGCAGGTCAGATGCAGCAGATCGCCGGCAAGTTCGATAATCTGCGCGCCTTTGGCATCGAGCGATTCGTGCACCAGATTATTGTTATAGCGGTAACTATGGCGCGGGTACAAGCGCATCACGCGATCGGGGTACCAGCCGCTATGGCGCATAAAGCGGCCAAGGAAATAGTTACGCCGGGCAATGCTGTAGATAGCGCCCTCTTTTGGCGCCGTCAGCGCCTGACGAAGGGACTGTGCCAGTTCCGGGGTGACGCGCTCGTCGGTATCAATCATCAGCACATAGTCGCCGGTGGCGTAATCCTGGGCGCGCTGGCGCTGAATGCCGTAGCCCTGCCAGTCGGTGTTGATAAAAACCTGAGCACCCAGGCTGCGCGCCAGCTCGACGGTGCCGTCGCTGCTGCCGGAATCCAGCAGCACGATCTCATCGGCCCAGCTTACCGACGCCAGACAGTCCGGCAGCAGATCCGCCGCGTTTTTGGCGATCATCACGACGGACAGTCGGATCGACATTAGTGGCTCCGCTGTGGCAGATAAGGTTGCAGTAACTGTAGCAGACGGGAGAGTGCGCCCTGGTTTTGGTGAAGCACTTCCACCGCGTGACGGCCGTACCACAGGCGGTAATCTTCGTCGGTCAGCAGATTAGAAACCTGCGTGACCAGTGAGTTCAGGTCGGTCACGGTGATCAGGCCATCATCCTGCTGCAGCTTGGCGCAAATATCTTTAAAGTTGAAGGTATGCGGGCCCATCAGGACCGGGATGGCGTGCGCCGCTGGCTCCAGCGGGTTATGACCGCCGCGCTCGACCAGGCTGCCGCCGACAAAGGCAAGATCGGCAATGCCGTACAGCAGCATCAGCTCACCCATAGTATCGCCAATCACCACCTGGGTGCTATTGGAGGGGATCTCGCCGGTGCTGCGCAGGGTAAAGCTCATCCCCGCTTTCTGCACCATCTCCCGCGCGTCGCCGAAGCGTTCAGGGTGGCGAGGGACGAGGATCAGCAGCAGGTCGGGGAAGGTTTCCAGCAGCTTTTTATGCGCTTGCAGAATGATTTGCTCTTCGCCGTCATGGGTGCTGGTGGCGATCCACACCTTGCGGTGCGGCGCCCACTGGCGGCGCAGGGTGATGGCGCGGGCGGCCAGCTCGGGCGTGACGGAAATATCAAACTTCAGGCTACCGGTGACCGCCAGCTGGTTGCGCTTCAGCCCGAGGGCGATAAAGCGGCTGGCGTCTTCTTCGTTCTGCGCGGCGATAAGCGTAATGCGGCTCAGCAGACGGCGCATAAATTTGCCCAGTTTGGCATAACCCTTCGCCGAGCGTTCTGACAGGCGGGCGTTAGCGATAACCAGCGGAATTTTACGCTTGTGCAACGCGGCGACCATATTTGGCCACAGCTCGGTTTCCATCACGATAACCAGCTTCGGCTGCACGGTGTTGAGGAAGCGGTTCATCGCGCAGGGGAGATCGTAAGGCAGGTAGACGTGGTGCACGTCTTTGCCGAATGCGGACATCGCGCGCTCGGAGCCCGTGGGCGTCATGGTGGTGACGGTAATAGGCAGCGAAGGATAGCGGTGGCGCAGGGCGCGTACCAGCGGGATGGCAGCAAGCGTCTCACCCACGGAAACGGAATGCAGCAGAATCCCATCCGGCGCTACCTTGTTCTGACAGAAGCCATAACGTTCAGCCCAGCGTTTGCGGTAGGCGGGGGCCTTACGGCTGCGCAGCAGCAGTCGCAGCCATACCAGCGGCTGAATAAGATAGAGTAGGGTGGTATAAAGCAATTCCAAGCGATTTATCCGTTTTATGTTTTAGCGGGCAAATTCTAAGCATTTAGCCCATGTAAAGCTATCCCTTTGGCGGAAACAAAGGGATTCAGCGTCAGGCCGCGTTGCGATAGCGCTTAATACGCAGGTAGCGCCGTCCAAGGCGCCAGCGTAAGCGGAACGTTCGGGCATTTTTCCAGATCAGGTGCCAGATGCCGCGGTCGAAGAACTCGGTAATGATAATATGCTTTTTTGATTCATCTTTCATGCTATCGAAGGTATGAATAATTCCCAGACCCTCTTTCGCAATCTGCCAGCGACAGGCGGAAATATGACGCACCTTATCAGGATAGCGTTGGTTAATGGCGTCGAGCATCTCCAGAATCTTCATATAGTGGCGGGCTGAGCGCATCAGCGTGTCGTCGTTATCCGGCTTATGCGATACCGATTCTGAATGGATATAGTAATCGTAAAACTGTTCGCTGGTGTACTGCACGCGCTCGGCCGCCAGCAGCGCCTCGGTGGTCCAGGGAATATCCTGATGGCGCAGGCCTGGCTCGAAGTGAAAGCGATGCTGCATGATAAATTCGCGGCGGTAGATATTCAGCCAGGTCACGTGCAGGAACTTACGCGAATCCAGCGCCTGTTTTAGCCACACGTGGCCCGGCAGCACGCCGGTAGACGGCAGCCGGTCCGGAGGCAGGATCGGGTGAATATCATTTTTGCTCTCGTACACGTAGCGGCCGTTGCAGGTGGCGATATCGAGATTGCCCTGCTCCGCCATCGCCAGCAGCCTGCGGTACATGCCGGGGTAAAGCTTGTCGTCGATATCCGGGAACGCCAGGTATTTACCGGTGGCTACCGCCAGCCCGGTGTTGCGCGCGACCGAAACTCCCTGGTTTTCCTGCTCCAGCACCCTCACGTTTTGTAGCCGCGCTTTCCACGCATCGATAACCGCGAGGCTACCGTCCGTTGAGCCGTCGTTCACCAGGATCAGTTCATAGCTTTCCAGCTGCTGTTGCTCAAGGCATTCAAAGAATTGCGCAAGGAATTTTTCGCCGTTATAGACGGCGGCCACGATGCTCAGTAAAGGCGTTTGACTCATAAATCATTCGATCCTGGTTAAATAACGGCGTCAGGCGCGGCGCAGCTGACGGTACTGCTGACAAATCGTATCGACGCTGAACTTTTCCAGCGCGGATTGTTCGATGACAGGCGGGTTATGGTAAATGCTTTGCATCGTCTGAGCCAGAGCCGGGCCGTCGAGCTCGGCCAGGCCGCGGGCTAATTCGCCGGTGAGAATCTCCGTTACCCCGCCCGGGCAGCGGGTGCTGGCAACCGGCGTATTCAGCAGCAGCGCCTCCACGATCACGTTGCCAAAGCCTTCGCTATCCGAGCTGAGCACCAGCATCTTCGCGTGTTTAATCCACGGCAGCGGGTTTTTCTGAAAGCCTTTAAACAGCACGCGATCGCCGACCTGTAGCCGCTCTGCCAGCTGGCGCAGGCGCTGTTCCTGCTCCGGCTTGCCCTGTCCCAGCAGAACCAGCGGCGCCTGGATACCGCTTTGGGCATAGGCTTCAATCAGCCGATCGTGGCGCTTCCCGGGGTGGAAACGCCCGACGTGGATAATATAGTCGCCGGTTGGCTGCTCGCCCGGCATCTCCGCGCCGGCCCGCAGGGCGGCAATATCGAACGGGTTATAAATCGTTTTCAGCTGCGCCGGGCGAATGGCGAACTGCCTGACCAGATCCTCCCCGACCGCATCGGAGACGGTTACCACATTGCGTCCCTGATAGACGCGTTTGATTTTCTGCTGTTTCATCCAGCGGTCAAAGCCGGTGCGGTGGCCGAGATACGACGTAGAGAAGACGCCGTGCAGGCAGAACCAGACGTTACGCTGCGCGAGCGCGCGGCTGCGGGCGACGATGCGGTCGGTTTTGTGCAGATTGGAGAGCACCAGATCGAAACTGCCCTGCTGCTCAGACTCGGCGATGGCCGCGTCAAGCTGGCCCGCACGGCGCGACAGCTCGGTCAGCTTGCGCCACGGTTTTCGGCAGCGGTCAGTAATTACCCGGTAATCCAGCCCTTCCGGCAGAGGGTAGTCGCAAACGTCGCGCAGTGAAAACAGCGAGACGCGCTCTCCCTGGCGCAAAAAATGTTCCGCCAGCGTGAGCACCACTTTTTCCGCTCCGCCGCCGGGCAGGCCGTCGATGACAAACAGTATGCGCATAGCTATTTTACCAGGTCCTGATAGAAAGAGAGCAGCTGCGCCGATAGCCGCTCGCTGGTGCAGGTCATAATGCGTTCGCGCGCCCGGATGCCTTCCGCTGAACCTAAGGCGCGGGCGGGGAGCGCGGCTACCGCCTGCTGCAGCGCCGAAATATCCAGCGCGTCGCAAACAAAACCGTTGCTGCCCTGAATAATAAACTCCGATCCGCCGCAGCCGGTGGTGGTGATCGTCGGCAGGCCGCAGGCCATCGCTTCAAGGATAACGTTAGGGAACGGATCGTACAGCGTAGGCAGCAGCAGCCCGTCGGCCATCTGGTAGAAGGGCAGGGTCTCTGACTGCATGCCGAAGAAGCGTACCCGCTCTGCGCAGTTCAGCGTGTTAGCCAGCGCCTGATAGCGGCTCTGTTCTTTGTCTTTGCCCACGACCAGCAGATAGCGATCGGTGGGGGCGATGGCGCGAATCGCCGCCTCCAGCCCCTTGCGTTCAAAGCCGGAGCCCACGTAGATCAGGCAGGTTGCCTGGCGCGGCAGGTTCCATTGGTCACGCAGCGCGATAAAGGCTTCTTCCGTTGGCGGCAGGAAGCGCTGGTTATCAATCGCATTATAGATAACGCGGATCTTCTCCGCCGGCAGGCCGAAGTCTGCAATAATTTCCTGTTTAATCATCTCCGCGTTGCAGATGACCCCGCGCAGGTGCGGGTCGTGATACATCTCGCGTTCGGCCCGCATGACGTAGCGGTGGTAGCGATCGGCAAACAGCAGGCGGCTTTTCCAGCCGGGCAGTATGCGCGAGCGCTGCTGCAGCCAGCGGCGATGCACGCCGTCGCCGGCGCGATACAAATCGCAACCCGGGATGCGCTCATGGCTCTGAACCAGGTCGAAGTTTTCGGCCTGCCACAGCCGGCGCGCGGCGTCGGCAAAGCCGCGTTCACGGCTGATGCGTCCCCATTTGCGTGGGTTGCAGATGCGAATATTCCACTCGGGCTTCACCGGCCCCTGCCATTCGCGGGTAATGACGTTCAGTTCAAGATTACTGCTATCGAGGGCCTCCAGCGCGCGGGAAACGAAACGCTCCGCACCGCCGTCGGGGCGATATTTCTGCCGCACCAGGGCGAGCCTGAATTTGCTCATGCCAGCACCTTTTTTGCCGCCGCAATAACGACGTCGGCGGGAATTAAATCGAGATAGCGTTCTTCTGTACCGGTATCAATGTCGTCAGGGTCGGGCAGAGGACCAAAGTCTCCGGCCCAGATGACTTCGCCCTTCGCCTGCCACGGGCTCCAGAAGGTTAGCTTTGATGGGCCGAACAGCGCGACCAGCGGCGTGCCGAGGGCGGCAGCCATATGCATGGGTACGGAATCAACGCCGATAAATAAGCGGGCGTGGCCGATGACCGCCGCCAGCTGGCGCAGGGTCAGCTGGCCGGCAAGAGAGTGCAGGCGGGCGTCCGGGCAGCCGGCGATAATGGTCTCCACCATGCGCTTCTCTTTCGCGTCGGGCCCCGACGTTAGCACCACGGCATGTCCCGCCGCGGAGAGCGCGTTAATCAGCGCGCTCATCCGCTCTTCCCGCCAGCATTTAAAGAACCAGCGGGAGGTGGGCTGAATGACGATATAGTTATCCTCAAACCCCTCCGGCAGCAGCGTTCGGCTACTGTCCCAGTCCTGTTCGCTGTAGCCCATGCGCGCCGGAGCGTCGTTAGCTGCCAGACCGAGCGGGGCCAGAATGGAGAGGTTCTGCCGCACCGTATGCAGGCTTTGATGTTCCCGGGTGGAGGCCAGGGCGGTATGGCAGAAGCGCCAGGCCGGATGGCGGCGTTTCGGGAAATCAAAGCCGATGCGCGTGGCGGCGCCGGTTAAGCGGGTAATAATGGCGCTGGGCCACTGATCGGCAAGGTTGAGCACCAGATCGTAGCGCTGCTGGCGAAGCGTGCGGATCAGCCGCAGCTCCATTTTGAGCTGATGGACGGTTCCCTGTTTTTTCCAGCGGCGGTCAATCGCGTAAATCTGGTTAATATCCGCGTTCGCCGCGAGCATATCCCGGGTCTCTTCATAAAGCAGCACATCAACGCTGGCCGCGGGATACTGCCGTTTGAGGGCGTGAACGAGCGGCGTGATCAGCAGCATATCGCCATGATGGCGCAGCTTGATGACCAGGATGCGCGCCGGGTTCACGGGACCGGGAGAGCGGGTTTCAGGCGTCATTCTCTGTTCTTCATTCAGTATCAGGGTTCCGATTCTAGGGGATCAGATAGATTGAGAGAAGCGTTGTCTTGCTCTACCATGACCCGATACGTATGGTCTGAGGACGTTTTCGTGCACAATCCCGCATTTCTCATCACGATTGATACCGAGGGTGATAACCTCTGGCAAAAACATGACAGCATTACCACCGAGAATGCGCGTTATTTACCGCGTTTTCAGCAGCTTTGCGAAAAGTATGGCTTTAAGCCGGTCTATTTAACCAACTACGAGATGGCGATAGATCCATTCTATATCGAATTCGCCAAAGATGTGATTGCCCGCGGCACCGCCGAAATCGGCATGCACCTGCATGCCTGGAACAGCCCGCCGACCGACCCGCTGACCGCCGATGACTGGCGACATAAGCCCTATCTTATCGAATACAGCGATGCGGCGATGCGTGAAAAAGTCGCTTATATGACCCATCTGCTGGAAGAGACCTTCCAGACTAAAATGGTCAGCCATCGCGCCGGACGCTGGGCGTTTGATGAGCGCTATGCGCGCCTGCTGGTGGAGCATGGCTATCAGGTCGACTGCTCGGTGACGCCGCGGGTCAACTGGAAAACGGCGAAAGGCGCCCCGCAGGGCGATGGCGGCACCGATTATCGCCGCTTCCCGCAGCACGCCTATTTCCTCGACGAGAACGATATCAGCCGGGAAGGGCGTTCTTCGCTGCTGGAGGTGCCGATGAGCATCCAGTACAAACACAGTGCTCTGATGAACGGCATTAAGCAGGGCTATGACCGCCTGCGCGGCAAGGTGCGCTCGCCGTCGGTTCACTGGCTGCGGCCGATGGGCGGTAACGTTGAGACGATGAAAAAGGTCGTCGAACAGACGTTGACTCAGGGTAATGACTACGTCGAATATATGCTCCACTCTTCTGAGTACATGCCCGGCGGCAGCCCGACGTTTAAAAACGAGCAGGATATCGAACGTTTGTATGCGGATCTCGAAAGCTTCTTCAGCTGGCTGGCGCCGCAGGTCAAAGGGATGACGTTGGCGGAGTACTCTGCCTTCCGGAGAAATCCTACCTAAAAAGGTCAGGTATCATAGAGATATCTGACCTTTCTGGTGTAACATTATCCGCGTTTATATATTGAGCTTTCGGGTTCTTTCTGTACGGTGTGTTTTCATTTTCTGAGGTATTCATGAAGATAGTAACGGTATTGCGTTCTGGTGGTGATTATAATCATGATCATGTTCAGTGGTTGTATAAGCAATTACCGGATAATATCGAGAAGATTTGCTTTACTGACCTCATCATTCCGGGCGTTCAGACGATTAAACTGACTGAAAATCTTCCCGGCTGGTGGTCAAAAATTGAAATATTTGATCCGCAAAAAGTCGACGATGATATTTTCTATATAGATTTAGATGTGGTTGTCGTAGGTGACATTACGGATATTTTGCAAAATACCCGCCTGACTATGTTAAGCGATTTCTTCTTTCCGCAGAAAACTAAAAACTCGGCAATAATGCGTATCCCGCATGAAGAGAAATTTAAAGTATGGGAAGCTTTCAGACGCTATCCACAGTTGTTTATGACGCGTTATCAGAGCGGTGGGGATCAGGAGTTTATTAGTAAAATATATCCTCAAGCGTCGATCTGGCAGGACATATTGCCTGGACAAATTGTCAGCTATAAAAAGCATGTCATTAGTAAGAAGAAAAATGAGCATGCGATCGGAAACGGTTCCGTGCCTGTCGGAACTCGAATTGTATGCTTCCATGGAAAACCAAGACCGTGGGATTGCGGTGAAGTATGGGTACCCCCATTTGTGAAAAGCTAATCAGACATGATCAGAGATAAGTTTCCGTTAATAATATTGCTGGCGGCAATATTATCTTGCGCGGTAGTAACCCCAGAAAAAATAATGGGGAGAAACCTTTTTTACCTTTCCTCAATGATTACCGTTAGTTATGCAGCAATAAACTTTAAAGCACTGCGTTTCAAAACTGAAGAAGTTGTGCTGGCAGCTACTCTTTTTTTGATGGGAGTTTCACAGTTGCTGTGGACATATAGATTCCCTGCTAATGCTACCGAAGTTTATATGGCTGATCTTAGCTATGCACGAACGGGTGCCTATTTGATTATTGGTTCAGTAGTGATGCTGCTGATTTCAGCAGTGCTACGCCTAATTAAACCGTATCCAGGGCAGTTTATTAACTACATGCTGCTATTAGGTTTCGCCTATTTAACATTATATGCACTGCATTTCCACTTCTTTATTTCTGATGATCGTCTGAGAATAGATAGTTCAGCAACGTTAAGTGCCTATATTTATGCGTTCTATACCATGATTACGCTTTACGCTTTATCATGTGTGAAAATTCGCTACCGTGCTCCGATAATTATTACAGTTGTTGTTTTATCGTTATGGATTATATTTTTGACGCAAACCCGGTCAGTGTTAATTTTTTACCCGGCAATTTTGTTATATTGTTTGCTGAAAAGCAAAATGCTGTCCAGGGCAAAATTTATAGCGCTGTGTGTGGCGTCTTTATTAGCCTCACTGGTGATGATTGAGTTTGCTTTTCCGACCATCAAGGTGCGGGCGGTGGAGGCCGTTAGCGAACTGTCTGAATATCAAAACGATAACAATACCTCGCTGGGTGCCAGATTAAGTATGTGGCATACGGGGGTCTATGAGATATACCACCATCCTTCAGGGGTCAGCTCTCAGGACCGCTATGAAATTCTGTCGCAGTTAATGCAAGAGAAAGAGCATGGTAATCCGGAGGGAATGCGTAACATGGTTTACCATTTGCACAACGACCTCATTGAGACGATGTCATTACAAGGCGTTATCGGTGGAATCATCTTACTGTGCCTGTACACGGCAATGGTTTTCTATGTTCGTAGAAAAGGGATATTGTCGTGCGGCACCGCTTTTTTATGTGCGCCGGTTATCTTGTTCGGCTCGGTGGATTCGCTTTTTATTCATGACCGATTTATTGTCATGCTCATCACCGGTCTCATTATTTTCGCGGGCCTATCGGGAGCCAAACAAGCGCGAGCATGATCAGGTGAAAGAGGTGGCCTGTTCGGTCACTTCTTTCACAATTTGGCTGAACGGCACTTTACTGAATATATCGACAGGAACCGCGCTATTTATTGAGGTATTGATAATGTTGATTCCGGAGCTTTGCATATAGCGGCTGGCCAGTGCAAGCGCAGGGAAAATCAGCGCAGTAACCTTGCTTTCGAGATAAGAAGGCAGCTTATTTGCATCATTTTCATAAAATCGTGGCCGATTGAAATTATTCATATCCAGACCAGCGATGATAACTTTATCAAACCCAAGGTAGGCAATAATTTGCAGCGCCCAGTAGGCTACGGTGCCTGCATCGAATATCCCTTGACGAATATCGATAGAAAAAGCAATGTTATCAATACGCTCGTGCAATATTACCGTGTCAAAGTCGGTAAACCGGGCGCGAATATCTTTGCTGACTACCCGAGGTTGATAAATTTTGTAGCAGGCATCTTCAATCAGCGCCAGTCGGCAGCGGATATTCTCCATGCCTGTGCGATCGATAATTTTGGCAATACCGTGGGCGGTTGTGAAAAATAGAATCTGCGGATTGCTGACAATAGCGGAAATGATGTCCGGCTTGCGGTCGAAAAATTCCATATCCACGATAAGGTATAAGGAGAAACTGAGTTTTCCTTCCAGTGAGAAGGCACCATTCACGCCCATTACCGGTACGGTACGAGGGGTAACGGAAAAATCAATATCTTTAACCGATGGCCCCGTGGCGGTCAGTAGCAGTGGTCCGGAAAAGCTATTTTTCAGCTCGCTCAGGCTGCACAGCGGTACCGTTTTGCCTTTGTAAATTAGTGAACAAATCTCACCCGACGCTGCGCGGGTTATCTTTGCCCACGGCCACAGGTTTTCATTATGGCGAAAGGCACGCGGATGCGTGTAGCGATAGATTTGCTTAAACAATGAGCCCATCAGGCCAGTCCCTGGGAGGTCAACAATTGCAGAACCCGTGAGGCGCTAATATCCCCCGTGCTGCTGCCGTTTTCCGGACGCACGACGTACTGGTTTTGCCCATAGCCGCCGATAAGACCCGGATCGGTCGGGCCGTAGAGGGTAAAATTAGGCTTATCGAGCGCGGCGGTTAAATGACTCAGGCCGGTATCGACGGAAACCACGCCGCGGGCGCCGGCCAGAACCTGGGCGACCTGCTCCAGGCTCATGCGCGGCAGCACCTCGACGAAATCGTGCCCCTGCGCCAGCCGCCCGGCCCTCGCCTCTTCGTGCGGCGCGCCCCACGGCAGCTTAATCCGCAGGCCGCTGTCGGCCAGCAGCGCGATAAGCGCCTGCCAGTTCTCTTCCGGCCAGTGTTTATCATGGCGGGTGGTGGCGTGGAGGAAGACCAGGTACGGCGCGGCACCGGCGTCTTCCTGGCGCAGAAAGTGGCGGGCAATCGCGTAATCGCCCTGAGTCTCTGGTTTGGCATAGCCGAGGCTTTTGGCAAACAGCTCGCGGGTACGCTCAACGGCGTGCTGCTGCCTGGCAATGTGGTGGCGACGGTTGTAGAACAGGCAGGCCAGCGGCTCGCGGGCGGTTTGCCAGTCCATACCGTGCTTCACGCCGTGCGCCAGCCGGGTGACCAGGGCGGCGCTTTTCACCAGACCCTGGGCGTCAATGATTGCATCGTACTTCTCCGCCCGCAGCGCCTGGCGGAAGGCTTTACGCTCGGTCTTAACCGGCGCGGAAAACCAGGCCTTGCGCCAGCGGCGAATGGCCACCGGAATCACGCGGTCAACGCTTTGGTGCCAGGAGGGGATCTGGGCGAAGCCCTCCTCGACCACCCAGTCGAAACGAATCCCGGGAAAGGCCTGCGCGGCGTCGGTCAGCGCGGGCAGCGTGTGCAGAACGTCGCCCATGGACGAGGTTTTAACGATCAATACCCGCATCCGCTACGCTTCCTCTTTTTCCGGTTCGTCCTGCAGCAGCGGGTTCAGCTCTTCCAGTACGCGCTGCGGCGTAATATCGATCAGGCTCTGATGATATCCTTCAGCCGCATCTCCTTTCCGCACCTTGTGGTAGCCGCTGATCAGGCGGATTGTCCGCGCCTTATGCGACAGCGGTGGCGTAAAGTCTGGGCTGCTCGGGCCGTACAGCGCGACCAGCGGACGATTGAGCGCGGCGGCGACGTGCATCAGCCCGGAGTCGTTGCTGACAACCGCTTTGCAGGCGGCAATCAGTACCACCGCCTGTTCAAGCTGGGTTTCGCCGGCCAGGTTACGGCACCATGCCTGCTGCTGGGTGCTGAGAGCGGCCAGAATGTCGTTGCCAGCCTCATGGTCCTTGGCCGAACCGAAAAGCAGCACCTGATAGCCGTCATCGATCAGCCGTTTGGCCAGTTCGGCATAGTGGTAGTGCGGCCAGCGCTTGGCCGGACCGAACTCAGCCCCGGGGCAGAAGCCGATAATGGGGCGATGGGCGGAAATATTGAAGGCGTTGCAGACCTGCGACTTTTCCCCTTCATGCACCTGCAGCTGCGGCCAGAGCAGCGGCTGAGGCAGATCTTTCGCGCCGCGCATAACGCCTTTGTCGTAGGCTAAAGCCACGTAGCGCTCAACCATCAGCGGCCACGCGTCTTTATCCAGCGTTCTGGCGTCGTTCAGCAGGCCGTAGCGCATCTCGCCGCGCCAGCCGGTGCGGTGTGGGATGTTGGCGAAGAAAGGAACCAGCGCCGATTTAAACGAGTTCGGCAGCACGTAGGCGCGATCGTAGCGACGTTCGCGCAGGCTGAGCCCGAGCTTGCGCCGTTCGCCGATCTCCAGCGCGCCGTGGCCGAGCGGCATGGGAATGGCTTCGTTGACTTCCGGCATCCGTGACAGCAGCGGACGGCACCACGCGGGCGCCATCACGTCGATGATTGCCTGGGGATAGCGCGCCTTGAGCGTGCGATAGAGGCTTTGCGACATCATCATGTCGCCCACCCATGACGGGCCGATCACCAGTATTTTCATTCACTTCATCCTTCAAACGGTCTCTGCGTTGGCTACCTGCGTTCACTCCGGTCACTTGCTTTTGTAAGCTCCCGGAGATTCACTTAGCTGCCCGAATGATTTTGTGAATTTGTATCGCTGTCGCGGTTCAGCCAATGCATGTACTCAGTGACGCCTTCGGCCACGGTTTTGAAAGGCTTATCATAGCCTGCCGCACGCAGGTTGGTGAGATCTGCCTGCGTAAACGCTTGGTAACGGCCCTTCAGCTTGTCCGGGAACGGGATATATTCGATGCTGCCCTTCTGGTGGAACGCCAGAGTGGCGTCGGCTACCGCCTGGAAGGATTCCGCCCGGCCGGTGCCGAGATTGAAAATACCGGACGCGCCGTTCTCCCAGAACCACAGGTTGACCGCCGCCACGTCGCCGACGTAGACGAAGTCGCGCTTGAAGCCGTCGCTGCCTTCGAACAGTTTCGGACTTTCGCCATTATTCAGCTGGGTATTGAGGTGGAACGCCACGCTTGCCATGCTGCCTTTATGGCCTTCGCGCGGCCCGTAGACGTTGAAATAGCGGAAGCCGACTATCTGCGAATCGACTTCCGGCAGGATCTGGCGCACGTATTCGTCAAACAGGAACTTGGAGTAGCCGTAGACGTTGAGCGGCTGCTCGTATTCGCGGGATTCGATAAAGTCGCTGGTACGGCCGCCGTAGGTGGCTGCGGAAGAGGCGTACAGGAACGGGATCTCGCGCTCCAGGCAGTAGTGAAGAAGCTCTTTAGAGTACTGATAGTTGTTATCCATCATGTACTTGCCGTCCCACTCCGTGGTGGAGGAGCAGGCGCCTTCATGGAATACCGCTTCAATTTCTTCGCCGAACTCTTCGCCCGCCATAACCTGGATCAGGAAGTCTTCTTTATCCATGTAATCAGCGATGTTCAGGTCAACCAGGTTCACAAACTTGGTGCCATCTTTCAGATTATCTACGACCAAAATGTCGGTAATGCCTTTGTCATTCAGGGCCTTGACGATATTGCTGCCGATAAACCCTGCGCCGCCGGTAACGATGATCATAACAGTAACCTTTGAAGTATGGAGTCCAGAGATAATCCGGACATGAATGCTTCTATCATATCACCACATGAGACAGGCTTCAGCCCTTCGCAGAAAAGGTGCTGGGCGTGCGTGATTTATGCTGCAAATAATTCATTCAGGCATGCATCATCTCGTATCAGCGTATAGCTTTGGGTAATATGTGCCAAATTTTGCCGAATCTGGAGAGTTGCAATGCGTGGTGATTTTTATCAACAGTTAACCAATAGCCTGGATACCGCTCGCGCGGAGGGGTTGTTTAAAGAAGAACGCATTATCACATCGGCGCAGCAGGCGGATATTACCGTCGGCGGCAATAGCGTGATTAACTTCTGCGCCAATAACTATCTCGGCCTCGCCAACCACCCGGAGCTGATTGCCGCGGCGAAAGCCGGCATGGACAGTCACGGCTTCGGTATGGCCTCCGTGCGTTTTATTTGCGGGACCCAGGATAGCCACAAAGCGCTTGAGAAGAAGCTGGCCGAGTTCCTCGGCATGGAAGATGCGATTCTCTACTCCTCCTGCTTTGACGCCAACGGCGGCCTGTTCGAAACCCTGCTGGGCGCGGAAGACGCCATTATCTCCGATGCCCTGAACCACGCGTCGATCATCGACGGCGTGCGCCTGTGTAAAGCGCAGCGTTTCCGCTACGCCAACAACGACATGCAGGAGCTGGAAGCGCGGCTGAAAGAGGCGCGTGAGGCCGGTGCGCGGCACGTGCTGATCGCCACCGACGGCGTGTTCTCCATGGACGGCGTGATTGCCAACCTGCGAGGCGTCTGCGACCTCGCGGATAAATACGACGCGCTGGTCATGGTCGACGACTCTCACGCCGTCGGCTTCGTCGGCGAAAACGGCCGCGGCTCCCACGAGTACTGCGAGGTGATGGGGCGGGTGGATATCATCACCGGCACCCTCGGTAAAGCGCTGGGCGGCGCCTCCGGCGGCTATACCGCGGCGCGCAAAGAGGTGGTTGAGTGGCTGCGCCAGCGCTCGCGTCCGTATCTGTTCTCCAACTCGCTGGCTCCGGCAATCGTCGCCGCCTCCATCAAAGTGCTGGAGATGGTGGAATCCGGCGCCGAGCTGCGCGACCGTCTGTGGTCCAACGCGCGCCTGTTCCGCGAAAAAATGACCGCTGCGGGCTTTACCCTGGCGGGCGCCGATCACGCCATTATCCCGGTGATGCTCGGCGAAGCGACCGTGGCGCAGAATTTTGCGCGCGAGCTGCAAAAAGAAGGTATTTACGTCACCGGTTTCTTCTATCCGGTGGTACCAAAAGGCCAGGCGCGTATTCGCACCCAGATGTCTGCGGCGCATACCCCTGAACAAATTGAACGTGCGGTGGAAGCCTTTACCCGCATCGGTAAACAACTGGGCGTCATTGCCTGAGGGTGTGAGATGAAAGCGTTATCCAAACTGAAAGCGGAAGAAGGCATCTGGATGACCGACGTACCGGAACCGGAAGTCGGCCACAACGATCTGCTGATTAAAATCCGTAAGACCGCAATTTGCGGTACCGACGTACACATCTATAACTGGGACGAATGGTCGCAGAAGACCATCCCGGTGCCGATGGTGGTAGGGCACGAATACGTGGGTGAAGTGGTGGGTATCGGTCAGGAAGTTCGCGGCTTTAAGCTGGGCGATCGCGTTTCTGGCGAAGGTCATATTACCTGCGGCCACTGTCGTAACTGCCGCGCCGGGCGCACGCATCTGTGCCGCAACACCATTGGGGTTGGCGTTAACCGCCCCGGCTGTTTTGCCGAATATCTGGTGATCCCGGCCTTCAATGCCTTCAAAATTCCGGACAACATTTCTGACGATCTGGCGTCGATTTTTGACCCCTTTGGCAACGCCGTACACACCGCGCTCTCCTTCGACCTCGTCGGCGAAGATGTGCTGGTTTCCGGCGCCGGTCCGATTGGCATCATGGCGGCGGCGGTCGCTAAGCACGTCGGCGCGCGCAACGTGGTGATCACCGACGTGAACGAGTACCGTCTGGGCCTGGCGCGCAAGATGGGCGTGACCCGCGCGGTTAACGTTGCGCAGGAGAGCCTTGCCGACGTGATGGCCGAGCTCGGCATGACCGAAGGGTTTGATGTGGGTCTGGAGATGTCCGGCGCGCCGCCGGCGTTTCGCACCATGCTGGACACCATGAATCACGGTGGCCGTATTGCGATGCTGGGTATTCCGCCGTCCGATATGTCCATCGACTGGACCAAAGTCATCTTTAAGGGGCTGTTCATCAAAGGGATTTACGGTCGTGAAATGTTTGAGACCTGGTACAAGATGGCGGCCCTGATCCAGTCTGGTTTAGATCTGTCGCCGATTATCACCCACCGTTTCGGCATTGATGATTTCCAGCAGGGCTTTGACGCGATGCGCTCCGGCCAGTCGGGTAAAGTGATTCTGAGCTGGGATTAAACCTCCGTTATCCGCCGCGCCAGCAGATGGAAATCCGTTTGCTGGCGCATATTCTGAGCGCCAGCGGGCGCTTTTTTATTGGGATGTGGATAACATTTCAAACATACTTCATTGCAAACGCACTATTTCTAAATCGATTTTTTGCCAGGTCGTTTATACAGTTTGTTTACCCATGTTTTAACCTTATAAACGCTATGCCTAAACTCACCGTCTGCCTGCTAACCTGTGACTCCGCCCGCCTGCTGCGCGACGTTCTGCCCCCGCTTTTAAAAGTGGCGGATGAGTGTATTGTCGTTGATTCCGGGAGCACGGATGCGACGCTGGATATCTGCCAGCAGTTCGGGTTGCAGGTTCATCACCACGCCTATACCGCCCACGGAGCGCAGATGAACTACGCCACGGCGCTGGCCAGTCATGACTGGGTGCTGTGTATGGACAGTGACGAAATCCTCGATAGCGAAGTTGTCGCCGCCATTCTAAGGCTTAAAGCCGGGCCGGAGATCGATCCGACCTGCGCGTGGCGCCTGCCGCGTTACTGGTACGTGCTGGGGGAGTCCGTCAGAACCATTTATCCCGTTTCATCGCCTGATTACCCGGTTCGCTTGTTCAACCGCACCGTGGCGGCCTTTAACGACCGCCCGGTGGACGATCGCGTCGTCGGCCACAGCCGCTCAATCAAGCTGCCCGGCCGCGTACGTCACGATACCTTCTACTCGCTGCATGAAGTTTTTAATAAGCTCAATAGCTATACCACCCGGCTGGTTAAACACCAGAAGATCAGGCCGTCACTGAGCCGGGGAGCGATCGGCGCGGCTGGCGCGTTTTTTAAGTGGTATCTGTTCAGCGGGGCGTGGCGTAGCGGAAAGGTCGGGGTCGTGACCGGGCTGTACGCAACGTTGTACAGCTTCCTGAAATATTTTAAAGCCTGGTATGCCGAAGGAGATAAACGGGAACCTGCGGCCGAAAAGCGCCCGGATTCCCGCTCCCCCTAGTTTGTCGGATTATCCCAGCCCTGCCATTTCAGCTGGTAATACTGCACCAGTGCGCTCTGACTAATGCTTTCGCTCAGAATAGTAAAGAACCGGCTGGCGTTCACCGGCTCAGGCGGACGCTGCGGCTTGCAGTATTTCACGCCGCGGAACGGGTTACGCGGCTTCGTTGGCGGCACGGTCTGCGACGGCGGTGCGCTATTTGGCGTGGAGGTATCCACCTGCGGCTCGTTTAGCAGGCTGCTCGGGCGCACGAGGGTAATGTCCGACGGCAGGCTATAGACCATTTGCTGCAGCACGCGCACCGTGGTGGGGTGCGGGTGGCCGATAGCAATCGCCGAACCGTTACGCCGCGCCAGGGCGATCGCCCGATTGAACTGGGTGCGGATATCCGCTTCGTTTTGCGTATCGTCGAGGAACACCTTGCGCTTAATCACCTTCACGCCGGTGCCCTGCGCGGCGCGCATCGCCTGGGTGTTGCCAATGGTCACGCTGTCGAGGAAGTAGAGGTTGTAGCGCTCCAGCGCCTGCATCACCTTCTGCATCCCGAACAGGCTGGAGGTCATCGCGCTGCCCATATGGTTGTTCAGACCCACGGCGTACGGCACTTTGCCGTAGGCTTCACGGATGATGCGCTCAATCTCGGCGCTGCTCATGTCCGGACGCAGGGTGTCTTTTTCCAGCGGTTGCTTGCTGAGCGGCGCCATCGGCAGGTGAATGAGCACCTCATGGCCGAGGCCGTGCGCTTTGGTCGCCATTTCACGGGCGTGCGGTGCATTCGGTAATACGGCGACGGAGATCGTGGCCGGCAGCGCCAGCACCTGGTTTTCCGTCTGTGGACGATAGCCAAAGTCGTCGATAACAATGGAGAGTTTGCCAGCAAAAGCCGGCGCGGCGAAAGCCAGCGTACCGGCTACCGCGAGTGCAATTCTGCGAAATTGAAGCAAAACTTATCTTCCCAACCACGGCTGTGGATTGACCGCCTGACCCTGGCGACGAATTTCGAAATAGAGCGACGGACGGCCTTGACCGCCGCTGCTGCCGACGAGGGCAATCGCCTGGCCTGCGCGGACCTGAGTCCCGACGCTGACCAGCGCGCTTTGATTATAGCCGTAGAGGCTCATATCGCCTTTACCGTGCTCCACGACCACCACCAGGCCGTAGCCCTGCAGCCAGTCGGCGAGGATCACCCGGCCATCGGCTATCGCTTTGACCTCGGTGCCTTCAGACGCGGCGATAACCATCCCCTTCCAACGTAGTTCACCTTGCAGCTGTTCGCCATAGCGGTGAAGCAGCGTGCCGCGAACCGGCCAGTAGGCCTGGCCGCGCGGCGAACCCAGTCCGCCGGTGCGGGACATCAGGGAACGTTCACTTTCGGATGGTTTATAGGTGGTACCTTTGCGGGATGCATCCTGCTGGCGATCGCGAACCGCCTGCGCCTCGCGGGCTTCGCGCTCCGCGCGAGCCTTAGCCGCCGCTTCTGCCTGGGCAACGCGACCGCGCAGACGCGATTCGTTGGCCCGCATTTCGCTCAGCTGCTGTTGACCCTGCTGGATAGAGGATTCGAGGCCTGAAAGCGTCTTTTTACGCTCGTTGCGCGCCTGCTCAAGCTTAGCCTGCTGCGCGCGCTGCTCGTAGACCAGCGTTTGCTGCTGGCTCTGCTTCTCTTCCAGCTCGGCCTTTTGCGCGGTGACCTCTTCACGCGTCTGCTTCAGCTGGGCGATAGTCTCCTGGCGGGCCTGGTTGAGATAACCGTAGTAGGCCTGGATACGCTGGTTGCGCTGGCCTTCTTCGCCGCTGAGGATCATCTGCATGCCGGTGTGCGGCCCCTGACGAAACGCGGCGTCCAGCTGGGCGGACAGGTTGCGCTCCTGCGAGGCGCGCTGGCGCTCCAGTTTGGCGATAGAGGCGTTCATCTCGTCAATCTGCTTGTTCAGCTGGGTCAGGGTGGCCTGGGTTTCACGCAGCTTGCGGGCGGCGGCAGAGATCGCTTCTTCCTGCGTCTTTAGCTGAGCGAGCAGGGAAGAGCGCTGCTGCTGCTGCTGCTGTATCGCACGCTGTTTAGCGGCAATATCGGCCTGAATGGATTTTAGCTGATCGCGATCGTCCGCATGGGCAGGTACGGCGCACAGCAATACGCCAGCGCTGAACGCGCTGGCGTAAAGAACGGATCGTACTGTCGTTGCGATCCATGTATTTGAATAAGTCGCCTTTCCCCTCATGGGGAAGGATTATTCCACGATGAACAGCGGCTTGCCAGTCATCTCTTGCGGGATTTCCATTCCCATCAGCGACAGCATGGTCGGAGCGATATCGGAAAGTTTGCCATCTGCGGCTGCTTTCACGGTTTTATCACCGACGTAGATCAGCGGTACCGGCAGGTTGGTGTGGGCAGTATGAGCCTGGCCGGTGGAGGGATCGCGCATCTGCTCAGCGTTGCCGTGATCGGCGGTGATCAGCAGCTGGCCGCCGACGGCTTCGACCGCGTTAACCACCTGATCGACACAGTTATCCAGCGTTTCAACGGCTTTAATCGCCGCTTCCATGACCCCGGTATGGCCGACCATATCGCCGTTTGGATAGTTGCAGATAATGGTGTCGTACTCGCCGCCTTTGATGGCCGCAACCAGTTTTTCAGTCAGCTCGGCAGAGCTCATTTCCGGCTGCAGATCGTAGGTCGCGACTTTCGGAGAGTTGATCAAAATACGCTCTTCGCCTTTAAACGGCTCTTCGACGCCGCCGTTAAAGAAGAAGGTGACGTGCGCGTATTTTTCCGTTTCGGAGATACGCAGCTGCGTTTTATCGTTTTTCGCCATCCACTCGCCGAAGGTGTTCGCGAGCGAAGCCGGCGGGTAGGCGCAGGCGACTTTGATATCAGCGGCGTATTCGGTCAGCATGACGAAATCAAGGTTAACCGCTTTTTTACGCGCAAAGCCGTCGAAATCGGCGTTCACGAAGGCGCGGGTGATTTCACGGGCGCGGTCGGCGCGGAAGTTCATGAAAATCAGCGCGTCGCCGTCTTCCATTGCCGCATCGGCCTGGCCCGCGGCGCGAATCACGGTGGCTTTGACGAATTCGTCGTTTTCATCACGGGCGTAGGCGGCCTGCAGACCCGCAACGGCAGTATCGGCCTGGAACTCGCCCTGCGCCAGGGTCATCAGGTTATACGCCTGCTCCACGCGATCCCAGCGGTTGTCGCGATCCATGGCGTAGTAGCGACCGATAATCGAGGCCACGCGGCCTTTACCGAGGGTGGCAAATTTGTCTTCGAACTTCGCCAGCGTGCTTTCCGCGCTGCGCGGCGGAGTATCGCGGCCGTCGAGGAACGCGTGCAGGTAGATTTTTTCCGCGCCGCGCTCTGCCGCCAGTTCAACCATCGCCATGATGTGGTCTTCGTGGCTGTGAACGCCGCCAGGAGACATCAGGCCCATGATGTGTACCGCTTTACCTGCGGCAACCGCTTTGTCTACCGCCGCGGTCAGTACCGGGTTAGCAAAGAACGTCCGCTCTTTGATTTCAACATCAAGACGGGTCAGGTCCTGGTAAACGATACGACCGGCGCCAAGGTTAACGTGGCCCACTTCGGAGTTGCCCATCTGGCGATCCGGCAGGCCTACTTCCAGGCCTGAAGCGTCAATCAGCAGATGGGGACGTTTCGCCCACAGCGCGTCCATGACGGGGGTTTTTGCGCTATAAATAGCGTTATCCTGCTGGTCTTCACGGTAGCCATAGCCATCCAGAATGACCAGTACCATAGGTTTTTTAGAAACCGACATTGCGACAACCTCATGCTCAAAGACAGAAAATTTGCGTAATTTTACTACAGCTGAATCGATCAAATCACCGTTAAAGATCAAAGAAAGGGAGCGCCCGGGGCGAAGGGGAGCGGCAAGGGGGAGTTTTTTTCGCGGCGTGCCGCAGAAAATGCATTACATCACGCTCACTGGCTGTATTTGCCGCAATGCACAGGTATACTCCTTGCCTGGTTTTTTATCACTTAGTCGGGAGTTGTAACCCCCCATGCAAGAAATTATGCAATTCGTCGGCCGTCATCCCGTCCTGAGCATCGCGTGGATCGCGCTGCTGGGTGCGGTGCTGTTCACCACCTTTAAAGGGCTGACGTCGAAAATTAAAGTCATTACCCGTGGTGAAGCGACGCGTCTGATTAACAAAGAAGATGCGGTGGTTGTCGACCTGCGTCAGCGTGACGATTTCCGTAAAGGCCACATTGCTGGTTCTCTCAACCTGCTGCCGAGCGATATCAAGGCAAATAACGTTGGTGAGTTGGAAAAGCACAAAGCACAACCCATTATAGTGGTAGACGGTTCCGGTATGCAGGCACAAGAGCCTGCGAGCGCGCTGAATAAAGCCGGATTCGAGAAGGTCTTTGTACTGAAAGAAGGCATTGCCGGCTGGAGTGGCGAAAACCTTCCGCTGGTACGCGGCAAATAATTTACCCCACGCCTTTATGACGTAGCAGGGTTCCCTCATTGCGGCTATCCGCTGGGGGAGCGCCTTGTTTGCGGCCTAAAATCCCCAGGGTAAAAACAGGAGTGAAGTCATGGCCAATATTGATATCTATACCAAAGCGACCTGCCCGTTCTGCGTGCGCGCTAAAGCGCTGCTGAACAGCAAAGGCGTAACGTTCAACGAACTGCCTATCGATGGCAACGCGACGAAGCGCGAAGAGATGATTCAACGCAGCGGTCGGACCACGGTTCCGCAGATTTTTATTGATGAACAGCACATTGGCGGCTGTGACGACTTGTATGCGCTTGATTCACGTGGTGGACTTGATCCCCTGCTGCGCTAATTTTGCGTCCACCCAGTCCGGGTAGGCGTATTTAAGGACAACACGAAAGGGTTTTACTATGTCAGAACAAAACAGCACCGAAATGACTTTCCAGATCCAGCGTATTTATACCAAGGATATCTCCTTCGAAGCGCCGAATGCTCCGCAAGTTTTCCAGAAAGACTGGCAGCCAGAGGTTAAACTTGATCTGGATACCGCTTCCAGCCAGCTGGCTGAAGGCGTCTATGAAGTGGTGCTGCGTGTGACCGTAACCGCCGCGCTGGGCGAAGAAACCGCATTCCTGTGCGAAGTACAGCAGGGCGGCATCTTCTCCATCGAAGGCATTGACGGCAACCAGATGGCGCATTGCCTCGGTGCATACTGCCCGAACATCCTGTTCCCGTATGCGCGTGAGTGCATCACCAGCCTGGTTTCTCGCGGTACCTTCCCGCAACTGAACCTTGCGCCAGTGAACTTCGATGCGCTGTTTATGAACTATCTGCAGCAGCAGGCTGGCGAAGGTGCCGAACAGCATCAGGATGCCTGATGAACGAACTTAATGCTGCAATGACTGTGATCGGTGCCGGCTCGTACGGCACCGCTCTTGCCATCACCCTGGCAAGAAATGGCCATCACGTTGTGCTTTGGGGCCATGACCCTAAGCACATCGCGACGCTGCAAAACGATCGCTGCAACGCCGCTTTTCTTCCCGACGTTCCCTTCCCTGACACGCTGCATCTGGAGAGCGACCTGTCGGCCGCCCTGGCCGCCAGTCGTGATATCCTGGTTGTGGTCCCGAGCCACGTCTTCGGCCAGGTTCTGCGTCAGATTAAGCCGCTAATGCGTTCCGACGCGCGCCTGGTCTGGGCCACGAAAGGCCTTGAGGCCGAAACCGGCCGCCTGCTGCAGGACGTGGCGCGGGAAGCGCTGGGGGATGATATTCCGCTGGCGGTGATCTCCGGCCCGACCTTTGCGAAAGAGCTGGCCGCAGGGCTGCCGACGGCCATCTCCCTGGCCTCGACGGACCCGCAGTTTGCGGACGATCTGCAGCACCTGCTGCACTGCGGTAAAAGCTTCCGCGTCTATATCAATCCGGACTTCATTGGCGTCCAGCTTGGCGGCGCGGTGAAAAACGTTATCGCCATTGGGGCCGGGATGTCCGACGGTATCGGCTTTGGCGCCAATGCGCGCACCGCGCTGATTACCCGTGGTCTGGTCGAGATGTCTCGCCTGGGCGCGGCGCTGGGCGCCGATCCGGAAACCTTTATGGGGATGGCGGGTCTGGGAGATTTGGTGCTGACCTGTACCGACAACCAATCGCGTAACCGCCGCTTCGGCATGATGCTCGGTGAGGGCATGGATGTGCAAAGCGCGCAGGATAAGATTGGTCAGGTGGTTGAAGGCTACCGCAATACCAAGGAAGTCCGCGTTCTGGCACAGCGTTTAGGCGTAGAAATGCCAATAACCGAGCAAATTTATCAGGTATTGTATTGCGGAAAAATTGCGCGCGAGGCAGCATTGACCTTGTTAGGTCGCGCACGCAAGGACGAGCGCAGCAATTAACCTTAAAGGAACCTTTGTCACCTCGATGACCCGGTCAGCGTAGAACTGGCCGGTCATTATGCTATCGCCTGGAGTCAGCAATGCCGTGTGAAGAACTGGATATCGTCTGGAATAATATTAAAGCCGAAGCCCGGGCTTTAGCTGACTGTGAGCCGATGCTCGCCAGTTTCTACCACGCCACGCTGCTGAAGCACGAAAACCTGGGCAGCGCGCTGAGCTATATGCTGGCTAACAAGCTGGCCTCGCCGATTATGCCCGCCATCGCGATTCGTGAAGTGGTGGAAGAGGCCTATGCCGCCGACCCGGAAATGATCGCCGCCGCCGCCTGTGATATTCAGGCCGTGCGTACCCGCGACCCGGCGGTCGATAAATACTCCACGCCGCTGCTGTACCTCAAAGGATTTCACGCGCTGCAGGCCTACCGCATCGGGCACTGGCTGTGGAATCAGGGCCGGCGCGCGCTGGCGATTTTCCTGCAAAACCAGGTTTCCGTCTCCTTCCAGGTCGATATTCACCCGGCGGCGAATATTGGCCGGGGAATAATGCTCGACCACGCGACCGGCATTGTGGTTGGCGAAACGGCGGTGATCGAGAACGATGTCTCTATTCTGCAGTCCGTCACCCTCGGCGGTACCGGTAAAACCAGCGGCGATCGCCATCCGAAAATCCGCGAAGGCGTGATGATTGGCGCCGGGGCGAAGATCCTCGGCAATATCGAAGTGGGACGCGGAGCCAAAATCGGCGCCGGCTCCGTGGTGCTGCAGCCCGTTCCGCCGCATACCACCGCCGCAGGCGTTCCGGCGCGCATCGTCGGCAAGCCGGAGAGCGATAAGCCGGCGATGGATATGGATCAGCACTTTAACGGCATCCACCATACGTTTGAGTACGGCGACGGGATCTAGAATCGGGCAATCTTAGCGGCCGGCCTGGCGTCGGGCCGCGCTGGCCGTCCTCACGCGCTGCGCGCAGTCCATTCCAGACTGCGCCGAAAATGCCCAAATCGCGGGTAGCGCCTTAACTACGCAATACCGCGCCGGGATATCCCAGCTGGCGCCAGGCCTCATACACCACCACCGACACCGCGTTTGACAGGTTCATGCTGCGGCTGTCCGGCATCATCGGAATACGGATTTTCTGCTGTGCCGGCAGCGCGTCAAGAATATCGGCAGGCAAGCCGCGCGTTTCCGGGCCAAACAGCAAAAAATCACCGTCCTGATAGCTCACCGCGCTGTGGGCGGGCGTGCCTTTGGTGGTGAGCGCAAACAGGCGCTGCGGGCTGGCGCTTGCGACAAAAGCCGCATAATCGTGATGTCGCTGAACGGCGGTAAACTCGTGATAATCCAGCCCGGCCCGACGCAGGCGCTTATCGTCCCAGGCGAAGCCCATCGGCTCGATGATATGCAGGCTAAAGCCGGTGTTGGCGCACAGGCGGATAATATTGCCGGTGTTCGGCGGGATCTCTGGTTCGAATAGTACAATGTTCAGCATGCTGCCCTGTCTCATTAGGCTCTTGAGTGCGGGGGGCAGAATAGCAGATATTTCCCCGGCCCTCATCCCTGCGGGAGAGAGCCGGGGGAGCGGATTACGCGGCGTTACCCTGCTTCAGCGCGCTGAAGGTCTGCAGCGCTTCGGCGTTTTGCACCAGCGAGTCGCGGCTGATTTCGCCGATGGTTTTGGTTCCGGTCAGGGTCATCGCCACCTTCATCTCTTTCTCAATCAGGTTCAGCAAATTCGCTACCCCTTGCTTACCGTGCGTCGCCAGGGCGTACAGATAGGCGCGGCCGAGCAGCACGCTATCGGCGCCCAGCGCAATCATCCGCACCACGTCGAGGCCGTTGCGAATACCGCTATCGGCAAGAATCGCGATATCGCCCTTCACCGCATCGGCGATAGCGGGCAGCGCGCGGGCGGAGGAGAGGACGCCGTCGAGCTGGCGGCCGCCGTGGTTGGAAACCACGATCCCGTCGGCGCCGAAGCGCACCGCATCCCGTGCATCCTGCGGATCGAGGATCCCCTTGATCACCATCGGGCCGTCCCAGAATTCGCGGATCCACTCAAGGTCTTTCCAGGAAATAGACGGATCGAAGTTATTGGCCAGCCAGCCGATATAGTCTTCAAGACCGGTCGGCTTGCCGAGATAGGCGGAAATATTGCCGAGGTCATGCGGGCGGCCGTTTAAGCCAACGTCCCATGCCCACTGCGGGTGGGTCATCGCCTGCCAGTAGCGGCGCAGCGCCGCATTCGGGCCGCTCATGCCGGAATGGGCGTCGCGATAGCGGGCCCCCGGCGTCGGCATATCAACGGTAAAGACCAGAGTTGAACAGCCCGCAGCCTTGGCGCGCTCCAGCGCATTGCGCATAAAGCCGCGGTCGCGCAGGACGTACAGCTGGAACCACATCGGGCGCTTGATGGTCGGGGCCACTTCTTCAATCGGGCATACGGAAACCGTGGAGAGGGTAAACGGAATGCCTTTATCATCCGCCGCTCCCGCCGCCTGCACTTCGCCGCGACGGGCATACATTCCGCACAGCCCGACCGGAGCCAGCGCCACCGGCATGGAGAGCTTTTCTTTGAACAGCGTGGTTTCCAGACTCAGGTCCGACATATTTTTCAGCACCCGCTGGCGCAGCGCCACGTCGGAGAGGTCTTCAACGTTGCGGCGCAGCGTGTGCTCGGCGTAGGCACCGCCGTCGATATAGTGGAACAGGAACGGCGGCAGGATACGCTGGGCGGCGGCGCGGTAGTCGCTGGCGGCTGAAATAATCATCACGAGTTCTCCCTGGAATTCTCATTGTGGTCACCGGGCAGGCGGGTAATGCGCGCCTGGCGGGCCTGGTCTTCATCAAAATGTTTAATCGTGGCGTGCACAAAGCCTAAATGGGCCATCATCGCCTGACGCGCGCCCTCGGCGTCAGCGGCAAAAATGGCGTCCATAACGGCCTGGTGCTGTTCGGTCAGGCGGGCGAAAACCGGCGGAACAAGGTACATCCGCTGGCGGCTCTCCTTGACCGACGATTGCAGGAGGTCGAAAAAACCGCGCATGGTTTGCAGCAGCACGACGTTGTGCGACGCTTCGGCAATCGCCAGGTGGAAGCGGACGTCGGCCTGGGAGGCCAGATCCGGATCTTCGCTCTGGGTGGCTTCAAAGCACAGGCGGATTTTCTCTTTTTCGGCATCGGTAGCCCGCATCGCGGCATGCCAGGCGGTACTGGCCTCGATGGCGTGGCGGGCTTCCAGAATATCAAAGCTGTAGTCGGGGTCGTCGGCGAGCAGCGTTTTCAGCGGCTGAACGATATTCTGTTCCGACCACGCCTCGTGCTGCCAGCGGACAAAGGTTCCGCCGCCGCGTCGGCTCAGCAGGAGACCTTCGTTCACCAGCATCGCCAGCGCCTCGCGCAGCGAGTTACGCGACACGCCAAGCAGAGCGGCCAGCTGCCGTTCGGCGGGCAATCGCATGCCCGCCTCCAGGTTTTGTTCTTCAATCAGCTCCCGCACGCGACGGGCGACGTCGTCTGCGAGGCGCTTAGGCATAACTATCACGGGATCATCCAGGTTAAGACGTAGGCCTGCAGCGTGGTGATGACGCCGACCATACAGGTAAAGATCAGGCTATGTTTTACGGTAAAGCGGAACAGATCGGACTCCCTGCCCACCAGGCCTACCGCCGCACAGGCGATGGCGATGGACTGCGGGGAGATCATCTTCCCGGTAACTCCGCCGGTAGTGTTGGCGGCAACCAGCAGGATATCGGAAACGCCAATTTGCTGCGCCGCCGTGGCCTGTAGCGCGGCGAACAGCGCGTTCGACGAGGTATCTGAACCGGTCAGGAACACCCCCAGCCAGCCGAGGAACGGCGAGAAGAAGGTAAACGCATGGCCGGTATGCGCCAGAGCGAGAGCCAGCGTTGACGACAGTCCGGAGTAGTTCGAGATAAACGCGAACGCCAGAACCATGCCGATTGAGTAAATCGGCAGCGCCAGCTCCTTGAGCGTGCTGCCAAAGGTGATCAGCGCGTCTTTCGGCTTCATGCGCAGCCAGACCACGGAAAGTATAGCCGCGAACAGAATCGCCGTACCGGTGGCCGACAGCCAGTCGAATTTATACACCGCGGCGTAAGGCGTCGCGGCGCTGACCACCGGCGGCATGCGGGCGACCATCTTATCGAGGAACGGCACGGAGATATTAATCACGAAGTCGTACATCGCGCCGCCCGGAGCAAACAGGGCCTTAAACGGCGGGATGCTCCACAGCGTGACGGTGGCGGTCAGGAACAGGAACGGCGACCAGGCGCGAATGACCTGCCCAGCGGTGTAATGCGTGCGCGCCAGGGTTTGATCGACCTGCGCGGCGCCCATATCGCCAAAGCGGAAGATGCGCACCGGCTGCCAGCGCTTGAGGAACAGGGTCAGACAGACCAGCGACACCAGCGAGGAGATAATGTCCGGCAGCTCCGGGCCAAGGAAGTTTGAGCTGAGGTATTGTGCAATTGCAAAGGAGCCGCCGGCGACCATGACCGCAGGCCAGGTCTCTTTGACACCGCGCCAGCCGTCCATAATCGCCATAATCCAGAACAGCACGATGATCGTCAGGAACGGCAGCTGGCGTCCGACCATCTGGCCGATGGCAAAGCTGTCGATACCGGTGACCTGGCCGGCGACCAGAATGGGGATCCCCATCGCCCCGAAGGCAACCGGCGCGGTGTTTACTATCAGGCACAGGCCCGCAGCGTACAGGGGGTTAAAGCCGAGGCCAACCAGCAGCGCGGCGGTAATCGCCACCGGAGCACCAAAGCCCGCGGCCCCTTCGAGGAAGGCGCCGAAGGAGAAGCCGACGATCAGCATCTGCAGGCGCTGGTCGGGGGTAATGGAGAGAATGGACGAGCGGATAATCTCGAACTGCCCGGTTTTCACCGAGATTTTGTAGACGAATACGGCGGCAATAATAATCCAGGCGATGGGCCACAGGCCGTAGAAGAAGCCGTAGACTACCGAAGTCAGCGCGCGATCGACCGGCATTTTATAGAACAGCAGCGCCACCGACAGCGCGATCGCGACGGTCCAGGTGGCGGCAATGTACCCCTTGAGCTTGAGCTTAATCAGGGCAAAAAAGAAAAACAGAATCGGTAGCGATGCGATAAAGCTTGAGAGCCAGATATTACCGGCCGGATCGTAATTTTGTTGCCAGAGATTCATGCAGGTCTCCATCGGGCCACCACGATGCTGTGCTGAGTCTGCGCTCTTTGCAGGTCACACCATTTGTAAAACTGGCCCAGCCAAAAGGTAGTTGTAGGGTTAACGACAACGAATGGTTAACCAAATGTTATTAATGAGCAATATGGTTGTGACTAAAAATGATGGATATGTGAACTATTGGACGGTTTAAGAAATAATTGGTTGGGCCAATTGGGGCGGAATTAAGGGGGAAGCGTTTTGAGAATGGAGAATCCCCTCTCCGGGCGGAGAGGGAAGGGGGATCAGAATGCGATTTTAGAGAAACCGGTCATTTCTGTGAGCTTCATTTCACGCCCCAGAGCGGTCATCGGGTGAACGATAACCAGGCCACGCACGCTTTTTTTCAGCTTGCCCATATCGGCCTGCTCTTTTTTAGTGATCGCGCGGCGGTGCGGCAGGCTCATAAGCTTTTGCGCTTCTTTGCTCAGCTTCTGACCCTGAACGTCGCGCAGGCGCACGATTTCCGCTTCAATGGTCTCTTTTTCTTTTTCCAGCTCGGCGTATTTGTCCGCGGCTTCAACCAGCGACATATCGGCCTGCTGATGGCGGATGGCGTCGAGACGGTCGCTCAAACGCTTGATTTCATTCTTTTCGACTTCTTTCATGGTGATTTAATCTATTAATAAAGGGGGTTCAACGCCATATAGTATGGGCTGTGAGTTCTGTTGTGGGTAGTTATTTATCGAAATCTCGCGGCTTTGCCCGGCGAAGCATCATTCAGTGTAAATTCTAATTAATTGAATAATAAAACTATTATTACTAAAATAACGCTGAATTTCGATTCTGTGAAGCTTGACGAAACTTAAGCACGTTTTCCTTAACCGCGCCCCCTTTTTTAGCTAATTCTTAATAAGAGTATCCTTAAGAAGAGGAGGTCATAATGGCGAAAATTGGCGACGGCGTACCGCTTATTATCGATAAGACGGTTGATTTTATGGCTTCAAGCCAGGCTTTTATGGAGTATTTGAAGAAATCCCCGCGTTTGCAGCACGTGCCGAGCGAGATTCCGCAGAATAAAGAGGAGCTGTTTCTCAGTCGTCTGGAGTATTACAGGCAGCTGTATCGGCCAGCATGCGGTGAGCATGAGCGGGAGTCAGAGCGTTAGTTTCTGAAAAGCTTTTTTTAAGCTGATTCGGGAAATCAGCTCGGTCAGAGACAGCATCATCGTTGAGCGTACAACCTGCTGGTAGCGCAGCTTCTGCATTGCCAGCAGTTCCGCATCGCTATCATCAAACAGCGGCAGAGGCGGCAGCGCGCTGACGCAGTGCAGTTCGCCAAAAGGCCCGAGGATCTCATCGTCAGTAAAGCCGTACTCGTTGCCGTCGTGGTTGAGCTCTTCGCGCAGGGCCATAAGCAGCTCGGCGTCTTCGTATTCGGCGCGACTAATCACCCCAAGGCCGTAAATCAGCTTCAGGCGTACGGAAAGGTCGCCCAGCGGCCCGTCGCCGTCCAGCAACGGTTCCACTGCGTATTTCACCGCGTAATCATCTTTGCGGAATACCTGAAGCACCAGGATATTAACCGCCTCAGTGAGTAGCTCGACGGCGGCGATCAGGAAGCTTCGTACGGTTTTGCCAGCATTCAGACGCTCAAGCACACGGTTTTCAAATGCCTGTGTTTCTTCCATTATTGCCTGCATATCTGACAGGAGTAGTAGTGGGCGCGGTTCGTGCCGCGCCTGTTCGTGCCTCATTTGATGGCGTTATAGTCGTTAACGGCCTCCAGCACCACGTCGCTTGCGGCATCCAGACCGGAAATCTGTGCCAGCGCGGCCTGCGGCCCTTTCTCAGCGATCAGCGCGGCCAGCTCCTGCGCCTGCGGGTCTTCAGCGCAGCGGAAATGCATTGCTGCGGCGATCCCTTGCACCAGGTTCTGGTGCGGCAGGGCGTATTCCAGCGTGCCGAGCAGCGGCTTAACCAGCCGATCGCCCGCGCTGAGTTTACGCAACGGCTGGCGGCCAACGCGCTCAACGTCATCTTTCAAATACGGGTTCTCGAAACGACCAAGAATCTTCTGGATATAGGCGGCGTGCTTCCGGGCATCAAAGCCGTAGCGTTTGATCAGTACCGCGCCGCTCTCTTCCATGGCCCCTTTGACTACGGCGCGAATTTTCTCATCGAGGATCGCGTCGCGAATGGTCTGGTGGCCCGCCAGTTTTCCGAGGTAGGCGGTTATAGCATGTCCGGTGTTTAAGGTGAATAGCTTACGTTCGACAAATGCCATCAGGTTGTCGGTTAATTCCATGCCTGGGATAGCGGGCAGGACGCCCTTAAACTGGGTTTTATCGACAATCCATTCGCTGAAGGTCTCCACGGTGACTTCCAGCGGGTCGTGGGTTGCGGACGCGGACGGCGGCACAATACGGTCGACGGCGGAATCGACGAAGCCGACGTGGGCTTCTACCCAGGCCTTGTCTTCTTCGGCCAGCGCGTTAAACACGTGGCCCTTCAGCTGCGTGGTTCCGCGCACCATGTTCTCGCAGGCAATGATGTTCAGCGGGGCTTCAAGCCCTTGCGCCTTGCGCTTTACCAGGCCTTTGGCAATGGCCGGGGCGATGCGCTCCAGCACGACCGGGCCGACGGCGGTGGTGATGAGGTCAACGCTGGCAATCAGCTCAACGACCTCATCGCCGATGCTGCTCACGGCATTGACGCCGGATACGGTATCCACCTGCTCATTTTCGCCGACAACATGAACCTGATAGCTATGACGGGCGTTCAGGGCATCCAGAACGACCTGATTCACATCGGCAAACGTTAAGGTGATTCCCGCGTCGGCCAGCAGTTTACCGATAAAGCCACGCCCGATATTACCTGCGCCAAAATGTAATGCTTTCATAGTATTAACCTTCAATTAATGTTTTTACCTGAGAGGGCTGGGGTGAGGCTTGTCCCTTACCCTAACCCTCTCTCCAGCATGTGGAGAGAGGCTGGTGTCTTTCTCGTCGCTTCGGGGCGCGTTGCGGCGCCGGCGGAGAACGGCCCGGACGTCGGCGCAGGCGCCTTATCCGGGCAGCAGGCTACGCTTTGTTCAGCAGCGCCAGCACTTCTTCCACGCTGGTGGTGTGCGTCAGGCGCTCAATCACTTTTTCATCGTCCAGCGCATTGGTCAGGCTGGTGATGACCTGAATGTGCTCGTTGTTGCGGGCGGCGATGCCGATGACCAGACGGGCAATGTCATCTTCCTCTTCGCCAAAACGAACGCCCTGCGGGTACTGACAGAACACCACGCCGGTTTTCAGGACGCGATCTTTCGCTTCGATAGTGCCGTGCGGTACCGCGATGGACTCACCCAGATAGGTTGAGGTCAGCTTTTCGCGATCCAGCATCGCCTGCACGTATTCCGGTTCAACGTAGCCGCCTTTGACCAGCTGCTCGCCGGCAAAGAGAATGGCTTCTTCTTTGGTCGCCGCGTGACGACCGAGGAAGATATTTTCCGCCCCGAGCCTGAACAGGTGAGTATCGGCAGCGTCAAAGCTGTCCTTCAGGCTACCGCGAACTTTCTCTTCATTGTCGGTATGACGCTGCGCCGCGACCAGACGTTCGGTCAGGCTGGTGTACAGGCCGCTATCGAGGAAGTTGGTCAGCGAAATATGCTGAGCCTGCGGTACCTGGCGCATGGCGCGTTCGGTCAGGTCGCGGTGGGTAATCACCAGGTCGACGTCCGGCGGCAGGTTGTTAATCGCACAGTTGGTGACGGAGATATTGCTCAGTCCCGCATCCTGTACTTTCTTACGCAGCACGCCCGCGCCCATTGCGCTGGAACCCATACCGGCGTCACAGGCAACGATGATTTTGCGCACGTGGCTCAGGTCGTTAGCGACATCGCCTGCGGCCAGCGGAGTCGCCGCGCCTTTGGAGGCTGACTTCATATCCTGCATACGGCGGGTTGCCGCATCGATATCCTCTTCTTCTTTCACTTTGCTGGTTTTCAGCAGAATGGCGGAGACCACGAAGGAGACGGCCATAGCGGCGATAATCGCAGCGATGTTAGCAAAATAGGCGCCTTTCGGAGTCATTGCCAGTACCGCCAGGATGGAGCCCGGAGAAGCCGGAGACACCAGGCCACCGTTGAGGATAGTCAGGGTGAATACGCCGGTCATACCGCCGAGGATAACGGCCAGGATCAGACGCGGGTTCATCAGCACGTACGGGAAGTAGATTTCGTGAATACCGCCGAGGAAGTGGATGATTGCCGCGCCGCCTGCGGACTGCTTAGCATTGCCGCGACCAAAGAACATGTACGCCAGCAGCACGCCCATCCCCGGACCCGGGTTCGCTTCAATCAGGAAGAAGATTGATTTGCCCAGCTCGTGGGACTGCTGAATACCCAGCGGCGAGAAGATGCCGTGGTTGATGGCGTTATTCAGGAACAGGATTTTCGCCGGTTCTACGAAGATAGACGCCAGCGGCAGCATGTCATGCACAACCATGAAGTTAACGCCCGCCGCCAGAATTTTGGACAGGACTTCAACCGCAGGGCCAATGCCGAGAAACGCCAGAATCGCCAGGATCATCCCGATGATGCCGGCGGAGAAGTTATTCACCAGCATCTCGAAGCCGGACTTAATCTTACCGTCTACCCAGCTGTCAAAATGTTTAATCGCCCAGCCGCCCAGCGGACCGGCAATCATCGCGCCGAGGAACATCGGCATATCCGCGCCGACGATCACGCCCATAGTCGTAATCGCGCCGACCACGCCGCCGCGCTCGCCGCCAATCAGCTTACCACCGGTGTAACCGATCAGCAGCGGCAGCAGGTAGGTAATCATCGGGCCGACCAGCTTCGCCAGCGTCTCGCTTGGCAGCCATCCTGTCGGAATGAATAGTGCGGTGATGATACCCCACGCGATAAACGCGCCGATGTTTGGCATCACCATATTGCTAAGGAAACGACCAAAGCTTTGCACCTTGATCTTGATATCGGATGACATAAAACACCCCTTTTTCTGTTTTGCTTATCGCGTAGGCTAAAAGCCTGAGGCTTGTTGTTAATGTGGCGGCAGAGGAAGCCGGACCCTGATTGATAAAGCGAAATCTGGCACTGAATCATAGAACTGTCCAGTGACCGGGTCTTTATGTGATCTGCATCACGTGAATATAGGCGATCGTGAGGTGTATATAGTGATATGTGTCACATAATGGCTGTGCAAAAAAGCGGCTGAGGGATAATTTGGTGCCGAAAATGCGCTTTAATGTGACGCATATCTCAATTTTTAATCTGTGAATAATTATTTATATGTGATGTTAATCACAAAATATCGTGACTTGTTTTTAGCGCCTGTGATCTCAGACAGATTCCCCGCCGTTTCATACGCCGGGATGTAACGGCGACGCGCGTCGCGCTGGCGATCGTTTTTTCTCGCCAGATGGTAAAAATGAGATGCGTGAATTATGCTCAAATCATCAGTCGGGATTCTATTTGACTGTCTACATCCTGATATAAATTATTAGCGTAAATTCGAGGAAAATATGTTTCTCAATTATTTTGCGCTGGGCGTTCTGATCTTCGTTTTTCTGGTTATCTTTTATGGAATCATCATCCTGCATGATATTCCTTACCTGATCGCGAAGAAGCGTAACCACCCACATGCAGATGCCATTCACGTCGCGGGATGGGTCAGTCTGTTTACTCTACATGTTATTTGGCCATTCCTCTGGATCTGGGCCACGCTCTATCAGCCTGAGCGCGGCTGGGGCATGCAGCATCGGCCGGACGGGGGCCTGGCAGACGCGACAGAAGAGCAGGATCTGGCGCAGCTCCGGCAGCGCATTGCCGACCTTGAGAAAAGAGTGGCTCAGCGCCACGCTTCCGCCCGATCCCCGGAGAAATAACCATGGATCTGCTGATTATTTTAACTTACGTGGCTCTTGCCTGGTCGATATTTAAAATATTTAAAATCCCGGTAAATAAATGGACGGTACCCACCGCCGCGCTAGGCGGTATATTTATTGTTAGTGCGCTAATCTTATTAATGAACTACAACCATCCCTATACTTTTACCGCGCAGAAGGCGGTTATCTCTATTCCCGTTACGCCTCAGGTTACTGGCGTGGTCAGCAGCGTGACGGATAAAGCGAATCAGCGGGTGAGTAAAGGCGAGGTGCTCTTTACCATCGACCCCGTGCGCTATCAGGCAAGGGTGGACAGGCTGCAGGCCGATCTGGTGACCGCGCTGCACAGCATTAATACCCTGAAGGCGCAGCTCTCGGAAGCGCAGGCCAATACCGTCCGCGTTTCCGCAGAACGTGACCGGCTCTATAAAGACTATCAGCGCTACCTGAAAGGCAGCCAGGCGCGGGTTAATCCGTTTTCTGAAAGCGATATTGATAACGCCCGACAAAACTACCTCGCCCAGGATGCGATGGTGAAAGCCTCGGTGGCGGAACAGGCGCAGATACAAAGCCAGCTGGACAGTATGGTCGGCGGAGAGCAGTCGCAGGTCGTCAGCCTGCGTGCGCAGCTGGCCGAGGCAAAATATAACCTCGATCAGACCGTCGTTCGCGCGCCGAGCGATGGCTACATCACGCAGGTATTGATTCGTCCCGGAACCTACGCGGCTTCGCTACCGCTGCGCCCGGTGATGGTGTTTATCCCCGAACAGAAGCGGCTGATCGTGGCGCAGTTCCGGCAAAACTCGCTGCTGCGGCTGAAAAACGGCGATGACGCGGAGGTGGTCTTTAGCGCCCTGCCCGGGCAGGTCTTTCACGGCAGGCTGACCGCTATTTTACCGGTGGTGCCCGGCGGGAGCTATCAGGCGCAGGGCGCGCTGCAGTCGCTGACCATGACGCCGGGCTCCGATGGCGTTCTGGCAACCATTGAGCTGGATCCTAATGCCGACGTGGAGGCGCTCCCGGACGGTATTTTTGCTCAGGTTGCGGTCTATTCCGACCATTTCACCCACGTTTCGGTGATGCGAAAAGTCCTGCTGCGTATGACCAGCTGGATGCACTATCTCTATCTGGATCATTAAGGCGGGTACCGGCAGGCCGACGCTAAGTCTTCCTGCCTTTTGCCTGCTCCTGAACCATACTTAGATTTTTGTTGGCGAAAGGAGCAGGCTATGAAACTGATCGGCAGCTACACCAGTCCCTTTGTGCGCAAAATCTCCGTCATACTGCTGGAAAAAGATATCCCCTTCGAGTTCGTCAATGAATTCCCCTACAGCGAAGCCAGCGGCGTCGCAAAATATAATCCGTTAGGCAAGGTCCCGGCGCTGGTCACCGACGACGGCGAGTGCTGGTTCGACTCGCCGATTATTGCGCAATATCTGGAGCTGCTCGGCGTGATGCCAGATATGCTCCCGACCGACCCGAAGGCGGCGCTGAAAATACGCCAGCTGGAGGCGCTGGCTGACGGCGTGATGGAAGCGGCCCAGGCGCTGGTGCGTGAAAAGGCGCGTCCGCCGGCCCAGCAGTCGGAAACGGAACTGCTGCGCCAGCGAGAGAAGGTGGCTCGCGGCCTCGATGCGCTGGAGGCCTACGCGGCCGACGGCAGCCTGCGCGGCGATGAGATCAATCTGGCGTCCATATCTGCCGCCTGCGCCATTGCCTATCTTAACTTCCGCCGCGTGGCGCCGGGCTGGTGCGCAACGCGGCCTCGGCTGATTGCGCTGGTTGAGGCACTCTTTCAGCGCGCCAGTTTTGCCCGCACGGAACCGCCAAGGACTTGACCCAGGCAGGTAACAGTTTCTGCGCGCAGGCGTTACAATTGCTGCTCAATTGTTGACTCCCTCTCCCGTCGGGAGGGGGAAAATAACCTATCGCCAGGCTCATTCATGACTATCGATACTCGTGCGCTTTACACCCAGCTTCCGGCCACCGACCGTCTGCTCCGCGATCCCGCTTTTTCGTCCGTGCTGGCCCGATATGGCCATGTCCAGGTTGTCGCCCTGCTGCGCCAGATGCTGGAGCAGGCGCGAGAGCACATTCGCCTGAGCCTGGCGCTGCCCGACTGGTGCGGCGACTGGGCGCGGGAGGCCGAACGGCGGCTGGCGCAAACAACGGAAAGCGCGCTGCGCCCGGTTTTCAACCTGACGGGAACGGTCCTGCACACTAATTTAGGCCGCGCGATTCAGGCCGAGGCCGCGGTGGAGGCGGTTGCGCAGGCGATGCGGGCGCCGGTTACCCTTGAATATAGCCTCGACGACGGTGGACGCGGCCACCGCGACCGCGCGCTGGCGGACCTGCTGTGCCGCCTGACCGGCGCGGAAGACGCCTGTATCGTCAATAACAACGCCGCGGCGGTGCTGCTGATGCTGGCGGCAACGGCTAACGGCAAAGAGGTCGTTCTCTCGCGCGGCGAGCTGGTGGAGATTGGCGGCGCGTTTCGTATCCCTGACGTGATGCGTCAGGCGGGCTGCATTTTACATGAGGTGGGCACCACCAACCGCACCCACGCTAAAGATTATCGCCAGGCCGTGGGTGAGAATACCGGCCTGCTGATGAAGGTGCATACCAGCAATTACAGCATTGCCGGTTTTACTAAAACCGTTGATGAGGCGGAGCTGGCGGCGATGGGCCGCGAGCTGGATATTCCGGTGGTGGTCGATCTGGGCAGCGGTTCGCTGGTGGACCTGAGCGAATACGGCCTGCCTAAGGAGCCGATGCCGCAGGAGGCGATCGCCGCCGGCGTCAGCCTGGTGAGCTTCTCCGGCGATAAGCTGCTGGGCGGCCCGCAGGCGGGGATTATCGTCGGTAAAAAGGCGATGATTGCCCGCCTGCAGCAGCACCCGCTCAAGCGCGCGCTGCGCGCCGATAAAATAACCCTTGCGGCGCTGGAGGCCACCCTGCGCCTCTACCTGCATCCGGAAACCCTCGCCGGGCGCCTGCCAACCCTGCGCCTGCTGACCCGCACCGCCGAGGAGATCCATACCCAGGCGGCGCGCCTGCAGCCGCAGCTTGCCGCGCACTACGCTGACTTTGAGGTGCGGATAGAGCCCTGCCTGTCGCAAATCGGCAGCGGCTCGCTGCCGGTGGACCGTTTGCCCGGCGCCGCGCTGACCTTCACCCCGCGCGACGGCCGGGGCAGCCGGCTGGAGGCGCTGGCCGCCCGCTGGCGGGCGCTGGCGGTGCCGGTGATTGGGCGGGTTAGCGATGGCCGCCTGTGGCTGGATTTGCGCTGCCTCGAAGATGAATCGAGGTTTATGGAGATGTTATTACCATGATTATTGCCACCGCCGGACACGTTGACCACGGCAAAACCACGCTGCTGCAGGCGATTACCGGCGTCAACGCCGATCGCCTGCCGGAAGAGAAATCCCGCGGGATGACAATCGATCTGGGCTATGCCTACTGGCCGCAGCCTGACGGCCGGGTGCTGGGCTTTATCGACGTGCCGGGCCATGAAAAGTTTTTGTCCAATATGCTGGCGGGGGTGGGCGGTATTGACCACGCGCTGCTGGTGGTAGCCTGTGATGATGGCGTGATGGCGCAAACCCGCGAGCATCTGGCGATCCTGCAGCTGACCGGAAAACCGTCGTTGACGGTTGCGCTAACGAAGGCCGATCGCGTCGAGGCGCAGCGCGTTGACGAGGTGCGCGCCGACGTAGAAGCGGTGCTGGCAGAGTTTGGGTTTGCGCACGCGGCGCTATTCGCCACCGCCGCACCGGTCGGTCGTGGGATAAGCGAGCTGCGCGAGCACCTGCTGCAGCTCTCCGAGCGCGGGCATCCGCAGCATCAGCGCTTTCGCCTGGCGATCGATCGCGCCTTTACCGTTAAGGGCGCGGGGCTGGTTGTCACCGGTACGGCGCTCAGCGGTGAAGTTAAGGTCGGCGATACGCTGTGGCTTACCGGCGTTGGTAAGCCCGTGCGCGTGCGCGGCCTGCACGCGCAAAATCAGCCGGTCGGGCAGGCGCGGGCGGGTCAGCGAATCGCGCTGAATATCGTCGGCGATGCGCAAAAAGAGGCGCTAAACCGCGGCGACTGGCTGCTGTCGGTTCAGCCTCCCGAACCGGCCGGGCGGGTGATAGTCGAGCTGCAGTGCCACTCGCCGCTAACCCAGTGGCAGTCATTACATATCCATCATGCTGCCCGCCATATTACCGGACGCGTGTCGCTGCTGGAGGGAGCGCTGGCCGAGCTGGTGCTTGATAACCCTTTGTGGCTGGCGGATAACGATCGCCTGGTGCTGCGCGATATCTCCGCCCGCACCACGCTGGCAGGCGCCAGAGTGGTGACGCTGAATCCGCCGCGCCGCGGCAAGCGTAGGCCGGAATACCTGCAGTGGCTGCATACGCTGGCGACCGCCGACGACGACGCCCGGGCGCTGGAGGTTCATCTCCAGCGTGATGCGGTGCGTCTCGATGATTTTGCCTGGGCCCGGCAGCTTAGCGAAACCGGCCTGGCCGCGCTGATGGGCCAACCCGGCAATCTGCAGGCGGGCAACAGCCTGCTAAGCGCCCCGCTGGCGGCGCGCTGGCAGACGAAATTAGTCGACGCGCTGACGCGCTATCACGATCAGCATCGCGATGAGCCGGGTACGGGACGCGAACGCCTGCGGCGCATCGCGCTGCCGATGGAAGACGAAGCGCTGGTGCTGCTGCTGATTGAGCAGATGCGCGAAAGCGGGGTTCTCCACAGCCACCACGGCTGGCTGCATCTGCCGGAACACAAAGCGGGCTTTACCGATGAGCAGCAGGCCATCTGGCTACGGGTGGTTGACCTGTTTGCCGATGAGCCCTGGTGGGTGCGCGACCTGGCAAAAGAGAGCCGCGTCGAAGAGCCCTTAATGCGCGCGGTGCTGCGCCAGGCGGCACAGCAGGGAATGATTACCGCGATCGTGAAGGATCGCTATTACCGCAACGATCGGATTGTCGAATTCGCCGGGCTGATCCGCGAGCTTGATCTCGAAAGGGGATCGACCTGTGCCGCTGATTTTCGCGATAAGCTGAACGTCGGCAGAAAGCTGGCGATCCAAATCCTCGAGTATTTCGACCGTATTGGCTTCACCCGCCGGCGCGGAAACGATCATATTCTGCGCGATAAAGCGCTGTTTCTGTAAGCATCATAGGGTCATTCCCGGAGAAGGCGCTTAACGCGCCCGTCCGGGCTACCCACTGGCGGCAGGTTGTCGCCCCGCTAAGCGCAGGGGAGATAGCCAGGTCCTGCGTGTTTATTCGTCCGCTTCTTTCACCCAGATGCGCATCTCTCCTTCGCCGCGATTGGCCCAGCTAAACCACGGAATAAAGGTTAAGGTCTGCGGCTGGCGCGCGGCCGGCGCACGGTCGTAATTCCACAGCGCCTGGCTTTCGGCATTCTCCGCCGTTTGCTTATAGCCCGGCGCCTGGAGAAGTATCTTGTGAGCAAAAATCCCTTTGCCTTCAAAAGCGCTGAACCGTGCGTGACGCGGCAGCTGTAGGTTATGCAATTGCTCGCCGTTGTCCGCCTGTTCCAGACAATAAACCAGCGGGCCTCGCTGTACGGCGACCTGGCCGGCCTGATGGCGCACCAGCGAATGACCATAAACGCGACGCACCGGCATAGGTAGCGTTAGCAGGATAATGTCGCCTTCCTGCCAGCGACGGCTGATGTGCAGATAGCCTTTGCGCACATCCTGTGGAACGGGCACACCGTTCAGCGTCACCTGTGGCTTGTCGCACCAGTCCGGGAGGCGTAACGCCAGGCTATGGTCGATTGGTATGGGCGAGTCGATTGCTATTTTCACCTGCTCCTGCCACGGATAGTTACCGCTGATACGCAGCCGCAAGGTCTTATCGCCAACCGGGATCTCCGCGCTGTTGCCGACATACAGATTGATGTAGAGCGCTTCTTCACGCGGCGTATAGATATAGTGCCCCAGAGACGTGAGTACGCGGGCGATATTCGGCGGGCAGCAGGCGCAGCCGAACCAACGCTGACGAACGGGCTTCACGTGGTCATAAATATGATTGAATTTTAACGACTTCGGGTGCACTTCCAGCGGGTTAACGTAGAAGAAGTGCTTGCCATCCAGCGCCATTCCTCCCAGCACGGTGTTATACAGCGCGCGTTCCATCACGTCGGCGTACTGGCTGTCGGCCTCCATTTCCAGCATTCGGCGAGCAAACATCATTAAACCGATGGATGCGCAGCTTTCGGCATAGACCGTGTCGTTTGGCAGGTCATAGTCGCTGCTGAAGGCCTCACCGCTGCTCTGCGAACCAATGCCGCCGGTAATATACAGCTGACGCTGGGCCATATTGTTCCACAGGCGCAGGCAGTCCTGACGTTTGCCTTCGTCCTGGCTCAAGCGGGCGAGATGGGCGATGCCGGTCATCAGGTAAACAAAGCGAACCGCATGACCGATGGCGACGGGCTGTTCAGAAATCGGCTGGTGCGCCTGGCTGTAGGGCTTATCCATCACCATCCACGCCGGGCCGTAGGTATTCCAGTAGGACGTTTTGCCGCGTTTCGCATATTCGATATCGTAAAAATGCGGCTGCGCTCCGCGCTCCTCGACGAAATAGTTCGTCAATGCCAGATAGCGCGGCTCCTGGGTCACGTCATACAGGCGCATTAACGCCAGCTCGATCTCCGGGTGCCCAGGATAGCCGTGCAGCTGATGTTCTCCGGGGCCAAACACGCTGTCGATATGGTCGGCGAGGCGGCAAACCACCTCCAGCAACCGACGCTTACCGGTCGCCTGGAAGAAGGCGACGCCCGCTTCAATCATGTGCCCGGCGCAGTATAGTTCGTGGCACTCGGCAAGGTTAGTCCAGCGTTCTGCTGGCGCTTTGACCGTGAAGTAAGTGTTCAGATAGCCATCTTCACACTGGGCGGCGGCCACCAGTTCAATCACCTCATCGGCGGTTTTTTCCAGCCCGGCGTCCGGCTTCTGGCACAGCGACCAGGCCACGGCTTCCAGCCATTTCGCCACATCGCTGTCCTGAAATACCATCCCGTAAAACTCCCCTTCCTGCAGCCCTGCTGCGATGCGGAAGTTTTCGATCGCATGGCTCGGATCGGCCTCGTCGATGCGATCGTTAAGTGCATCCCATTGGTAGGGAATCACCACATCGCGCACCAGCTGCTGGTACTGGCCGAGGAACGGGTCGCTGATTTTCAGTTTGCGTAGATTGACTTCCATTACAGACATGACGGACTCCTTAAGGCTGAACGTGACGCGCGCGCAGGTCGGTGGCAATGCGCGCCATCATCGGATTATTGAGCTTGCAGGCGCGGATCGAAAAGGCCAGCAGCAGGTGGAACAGGGCGGGCAGCAGGGTTTCCATTGAGGCGATCCCGGACAGCGACAGGGCCGTTTGGTTGCCGGCGCCCGGCTGATAGGCCACGTAGATAAAAATCAGGCTGATAATTCCGGCGCTGGAGGCCCACGCCAGCTTGATGAAGAACAGGTTGAAGGCAAAGTTCATACCGGAAGAACGCACGCCGGTTTTCCATTCGCCGTAGTCGTCAGAGAAGGCCATCAACGAGAAGTGCAGCGGCAGGGTGAAGCCGAGAATAATGCCGTTGCCGAGGATCGCCACCAGCCACAGGGTCTGGTATGCCTGGCCGGTCGGTAAAAACCACATCGCGATGGCCAGGGCGGCCAGCACCAGGTTGGTGTAGTAGTAGAGCCTGACGGTATCGAAGCTGCGTGAAAGCAGGTTGATGATGACGGAGCCGAAAATCGACGCGAAGGTCACCATGGTGAAAAATAGCGAGGTGTAGCCGGTGGACCCCTCAAGGACGTAGGTGATGAAGTACATGTAGCCGCCGCCGCGGATATTAAAGACGTTGATCAGCAGGAACGACATCACCAGCATCAGCAGCAGTTGGTCGTTTTTACGCAGACCGGCGATATGCTCCCGCAGTGTAAATTTACCCATCATGTCCAGCGAGACGCGTTCGCGTACCCAGAAGAAGCAGCACAGGAACATCACCACCGCGATGGCGCAGAGTACGCCGACGCCATACTGATAGCCTTGGGCTGTGTTGCCCCGACCGAGCGCTTTTACCAGCCACGGCAGCCCGACGGAGACCAAAAAACCCGCTACGCCGCACAGGACAAAGCGCCAGGCCTGACACGAGATAACCTCGCTATGGCGAGTGGTCATGGTGTTGATCAGCGCGCAGTACGGCACGTTAATCGCGGTGTAGCTCATCGACAGCAGCAGATAGGTGCCGAATGCCCAGGCGATTTTTACCCCCATGCTGGCATCAGGTACGGTAAACGTCAGTACGCCGATGATGCCGATCGGCACGGCAATCCACAGCTGCCAGGGACGAAAACGCCCCCAGCGGCTTTGAGTTCGGTCGGCCAGAACGCCCATGATTGGGTCGGAAATCGCGTCGAAAACGCGCAGGGCCAGGAACAGGGTCCCGACCAGCGCGGGCGTCAGCCCAAAGACATCGGTATAGAAAAAAGTTAAAAAGTTCATGATCAGGCAGGTAATGACCGTTCCGCCTGCATCCCCCAGCCCATAGCCTACTTTTTCACGTACGGATAATTTATCGTCCAGCGCTTTTGGCGCCGAATCGGTAGTGGAAATTAATGTCGAAGTCATGGAGAACGCCTCACGTATTCGGAGATTTTGTTTCCAGAAAATAAGCCGCCTGGTTGTGGCTCTTGTTGTGTAGTTTGCAAAGTACCTTTTTATTTTGCATTGAATTCACCACACAACAAGGGAAGGGAAAAGTACAAAAAGGTGATGATTCCGACCTGATTGAGAAAATGTGATTTCGATCTGCTCAGTTATTCTGTTTTCGTTAATAATCAATAATAAGGTGGTTATTTTCATCACGTAATAGCGAGAGTTGACATAGTTATGCTCGAATTATCCATAGCACTTCCGATCCGGGTGCAAAACGGAGGGTTATTTATTTCTCGCGGCGTGGGGAGCCACCCGTCGCGTACCCTGCATTCCTGGGAAGTTATTTTTGTTGAAAAGGGGATATTAACGATCCGTGAAGAGGATAAGGTTTTCACGGTAAATTCAGGCGAAAGTTTATTACTCTGGCCGCAACGCCGTCATGTCGGCGTGGGGGAATTTCCGGCAGATTTAAAGTTCTACTGGCTGCATTTTGAATTAACTCCGACGGTGGAAAAAAAAGCGCATCAATCGGTGTTGATGTTACCGCAGCACACAACGTTAAGTGACCCACAATATATGACCGGGTTATTTCGACAATTCTTAAATGAGCAGGAAAATGTGCACCGAAGCGTAGCGCTGGAATGTATTTTGCTGCTGATTTTGCAGCAGATATCAGCCTCCGCTTTAAGCGAAAGGGCGGGGAATAACCCGGGCATTGCGCTGGCCTGGAAAGCCCGTCAGATGATCGGTACGCACTTTCATCTGCCCATTTCGGCGTCGCTGCTGGCGAAAGAGTTGCACTGCAATGTGGACTATTTAGGCCGGGTTTACCGACGGGCCTTTCGTCTGACGTTAACCGAAGCCATTCACCGCCAGCGTGTACGGGCAGCGGAGAAGCTGCTGATCAGCGATTCGCTGTCGCTAAAAGAGGTGGCGGAGCAGTGCGGTTTTCACGATGTGGGCTATTTTCGGCAGATTTTCCGCAAGCATACCGGCATAACGCCCGCCGCATGGAAGCGGCGGTATTGTAAGGAGCATATTAATTCGGGATGAGGCTTTAGCATTGCGCGGTCTGATGCCCTGACCCCTGGCGCTCTCCTACAGGAAGATCGCCAGGGGGCCGCAGAGGACGCGCTCACTGCCCGTAATAGGCATTCGCTCCGTGCTTACGCAGGTAGTGTTTATCCAGCAATTCATCCTGCATATCCGGCAGCTGTGGGGCCAGCTGGCGCGAGAACAGGCCCATATAGGCGCACTCTTCCAGCACTACCGCATTGTGCACCGCGTCATGGGCATTTTTACCCCAGGCAAACGGGCCGTGGGAGTGCACCAGTACCGCCGGAACCTGCATCGGGTTCAGGGCGCGCTCCTCAAACGTTTTGATGATCACTTCGCCGGTTTCGTACTCGTACTCGCCGCCGATCTCTTCAGAGGTCATCAGGCGAGTGCACGGGATCGTCCCGTAGAAATAGTCCGCGTGGGTGGTGCCCCAGGCGGGCAGGTCCAGTCCGGCCTGTGACCAGATGGTGGCGTGGCGGGAGTGAGTATGCACAATGCCGCCGATCTCCGGGAAGCGACGATATAGCGCCAGGTGCGTTGGCGTATCGGAAGAGGGTTTCTTGCTGCCGTCCACCACTTTGCCGCTGGCGATATCCACCACCACCATATCTTCGGCTTTCATCACGGCGTACTCCACGCCAGAAGGCTTAATCACCATCAGTTTGCCGGTTGCATCCACCGCGCTGACGTTACCCCAGGTGAAGGTGACAAGCCCGTGAGCGGGCAGCGCCAGGTTTGCCGCCAGCACCTCGTCTTTCAGTTGCTCTAACATACGAATCCTCCTTCCTCCATACGGGCTTCAATCCAGCGACGGGCCTGAATGATTTCCAGTACCGGCTCTTTGGCTTTTTCGGTCCACATCTCAATCAGAAATGCACCGCGATAGTTCAGGTTTTGTAATGTGCTGAAGACATTGACGAAATCGACGCATCCTTCACCAAACGGCACATCACGGAACTGGCCTGGGCTGGTGTCGGTGACCGGCTGCGTGTCTTTCAGATGAATAGCGGCGATGCGGTCGATGCCCAGAGCCAGCTCTGCCGGGACGTCATTACCCCAGGCGCTGAGGTTGCCCACGTCCGGGTAGACGGTGAACCACGGCGAGGCGAGCAGTTGGTCCCATTTTTTCCACTTGGTGATGGAGTTCATAAACGCGGTGTCCATAATCTCCACCGCCAACATCACCTGAGCCCCTGCGGCCTGCTCAACGGCCCACGCCAGCCCTTCGGCGAAGCGCTGCTGAGTGCCCGCGTCATGCTCTTCGTAATAGACGTCGTAACCGGCGAGCTGGATGGTGCGGATGCCCAAATCGCGCGCCAGCTTGATGGCTTTGGTCATGATGTCTCTGGCACGCTCACGCACGGCTTCGTCGCGGCTGCCGAACGGAAAACGGCGATGCGCGGAAAGGCACATCGAGGGAATCGACACATTGGTTTCCAGCATCGCTTCCACTAACGAGGCGCGCTGGGCGGTGGTCCATTCGAGTCGCGACAGGCGCTCGTCGGTTTCGTCGACGGACATTTCCACGAAGTCGAATCCGCAGCTTTTAGCCAGAACCAGACGCTCCGGCCAGGATAAGTCTTTCGATAACGCTTTTTCATAAATACCTAATGGATGGTTACGCATAATTACGCTCTCCAGATGTCGCGAATGCGGGCGTGGAACTCTTCAGCCACCTGCTGCGGATCGGCGGCGCTGGAAAGGGCGCGTCCGGCAATAAAGGCCTTCACGTTAATCTCTTTGAACAGCGGCAGGTCGGCAGGGGTGATGCCCCCCGTGACGGAGAGCTCCAGGCCGATATCCGACAGCGCTTTCATGCGCGCCAGATCCACTTCGCCCCACTGCTGGCCGCTCGCCTGGGCGTCGCGCCCACGGTGATAAATCGCCTGACGCACGCCGGCGCTGTACCAGTCGCGGGCATCGTCGAAGGTCCAGTTACCAAACAGCTCGATTTGGATTTCGCCTCCGCGCGCAGCAGCAACGGCGTGACCTTTCTCGATGGTGGCCAGCGGTGCGGCACAGATGATGGTCATCCAGTTGGCCCCCGCTTCCAGCGCCTGCTGGGCCAGGGTTTCCCCGGCGTCAGCGACTTTCCAGTCGGCGACGATCAGTTTTTCCGGGCATTGGGCGCGCAGGGCGCGAATGGCATTTAGCCCCTCGCTCAGGCAGAGAATGGTGCCTGCCTCTACGATATCCACGCGGTCTTTTAACAACGCAACATCGCGCTGGGCGGCGGCAAGGTCGGTGTGATCGAGCGCCAGCTGCAGTAATGGTCGGCTCATAAAGAGTGCTCCTTAATACGGGCGTGAAAGCCCTGAAGTGCTTCAATTAAAATCTGGTAACGGCGGTATTTGCGCTGGTAGGCCGCGTGGGCGTTCATGTCCGGCGTCAGGGTGCGCATTTCGTAGCTGAGGGTCTGCTGGGCGTCGGTGAAGTTTGCGTAAACGCCGGTGCCGACGAGGGCTGCAATGGCGGCACCAAAGCAGCCGGTCTCTTCCACCTGCGGCAGTTCAACGGGCAGGCCGCTGACGTCCGCCAGCATCTGCATCCATACGGGAGAGTGCGCCGGGCCGCCGGTGACGCGCAGGGAACGTACCTCGGTAAAGCGTTCGCGCATGCGGTTGAGGTGCGTCATGTGGCTAAACACTACCCCTTCATAGACCGCCTGTAACAGGTGCGCGCGGGTGTGCAGCGCCTGCATGCCATAAAAGCCGCTGGTCATATCAAGCCCGGCGTTACTGCCGTACAGGAAGGGCAGGAAGAAGACATCGCTGGTGGCTTTCGGCAGGCTGTCGACGAGCTTGTTGATTTCATCAAAGCTGATGTCGCCAAATTGTGCGGTCAGCCATTCGAGGTTGCCGGAGGAGGTGGGACTGGCTTCGTGGACGATGTACTGGCCATCGTTGACGTAGCGTCCGTAGACGAAGGGGTGCGCTTCGTTATCGCGCAGCCCTTCGGCGATGCCGCTGGTGACCGCCCAGGTTCCCATTACGGCGTTCAGCGTGTACTCGTCATCCAGCCCGGCGCAGAGAGCGGTAGAAACCACATCAAACAGACCGCCCACGACGGGAGTTCCCGCCGCGAGACCGGTAATGGCGGCTGCCTGAGAGGTGATTTCACCGCTGATTTGGGATGAACCGACAATGGGCGGCAGCGCAGCGTCGATTTCGCTGATGCCAAGCCACTGCGTCAGGCAGGGATCGTACTGCCCGGAGGTCATATGGTAGAGGTTGGATTCAGAGATATTGCTCTCTTCGCATCCCTTCACGCCGGTGAGACACCAGCGCAGATAATCGTGGCCCATCATCACGCAGCCAATTTGCGCGTAACGCTGCGGCTCGTGCTCTTTCACCCAGCGCAGCAGTGAAGCCGGGTGCCCGGTCCATAAGGTCTGGCGCGTTAACGGATAGAGCTTTTGTGGAATGCCGTCCTGCTGCCAGCGTTTGACGATCTCCATCGCGCGGCGATCGGAAGAGAGGATCGCGGTGCCCAGCGGCTGGTCATTTTTATCCAGTAAAAACAGTCCTTTGCCCTGAGCGGAAATACCGACGCCCTTGATTTGTTCCCCGCGAATGCCGGTGCGCTGCAGCAGACGGGAAATGGTTGCCGCGCAGTGCTGCCACAATGCCGCCATGTCGCGCTCCGCCCAACCGGGCTGCGGGCTGAGGGTGTGAACGGACTGGCGTTCAATATCGAATTCTTTACCCTGGCTGTTGTACAGGCCTGCTTTCAGATAAGTACCGCCACAATCGATACCCAGCCAGAAGGTCTCTTTTTCACTCATCTTTTTTTCCTGGTTTGCACCCTCTCCCGGTGGGAGAGGGTTGGGGTGAAGGCGTCAGATCGCGCGTTTCGGTGCGTTTACCGTACCGATAGACGAACTGTTGGCGTCGCACCTGGACGGCAGCAGCAGCGCCATCAGCGCGGCAATCGCCAGTGAAATCGCCAGGCAGTAAACGCCCGCATCTTTGCTGTAAAGAGTGATCAGCACGCCCACGGCATACGGGCCGCAGAAGCCGCCGAGGTTGCCGAGGGCGTTGATCACACCGCGTGCGCCGCCGGCCATTTCGGCGCTGAACAGACGCGCAGGAATGGTCCAGAACACCCCGGCAGCGGACTGCAGGAAGAAGCCACAGCCGACCAGCGCGGTGTACGACAGCCAGACGCTCTCTTTCAGCACAACGGAAAGGAACATGCAGGTGGCGAAACCAATCAGCGGTAGGGAGACGAACAGCTTGCGTTTGCCGGTGCGGTCAGACAGGGAAGAGAACAGGAACATCCCGGCAATCGCACCCACGTACGGCAGAATGGCGAGCATCCCGACCTGGCCCATACTGGTGTGGGTCAGCTCTTTCAGGATGGTCGGGAGCCACAGGGTGTAACCGTAAATCCCGGTCTGGTAGAAGAAGTTCAGGGCAATCAGCTGCCACATAGTGCGGTCAGACAGCACGGCGCCCAGAGAGGCATTTACCGTGGTTTTACCGGCAATGGCGCGCTGTTCAGCGGCCAGGGTTTCCACCAGGTACTTTTTCTCTGCGTCGGAAATCCAGCGGGCTTCCTGCGGGCGGTCGTAAACAGTCAGCGCCCACATCACCAGCACGACGAGGGAGAGCAGGCCTTCGATGATGAACAGCCAGCGCCAGTCGAGGGCGGTGATGATCCAGCCAGAGAGTGGGGCGGTGATGATCCCGGCGATCGGCACGAACATGATGACGATGGCGTTAGCGCGACCGCGCTCGGCATCCGGGAACCAGTTACTGATCATGGTGAGTACCACAGGCAGCATGCCGCCTTCCGCCACACCCAGCAGGAAGCGCAGTGCCAGCAGCTGGTAGTGGTTGGTAACAAGCCCGGTGAACACGGAAATCACCGCCCACGCGACCAGCGACCAGCCGATGAATTTTTTGCCGCTGCCGTGAACGGCGATTTTGCCGCCTGGCACCTGTAAGAATAGATAGCCGAGGAAGAAAATACCGCCAGCCAGGCCTGCCATAGTCGCGGTGATGCCTAAATCCTGATCCATCCCGCCGGGCATGGCAAAGGCAATATTCACGCGGTCCATATAAGAAATAATACACGCGATAAGAATAGGAGGAATAATTCTTAACCAGCGTTGGCGCGGAATATCCGCGGTTGTAGCGTAAGAGGAAGTGTTCATATTAATCTCTTGTTTAAATTAACTGACCTTGCGATTAAATTGACGCTTTATATTTATTGTTGGGCTATGTTTAACGCGTTAATGCCATCGCGTAATATGGCTATGCGATGATTCGCATCAGCATTCTCATCAATTTCCAGTAACTTAATACCGGCAAACTGTAAATTTGCTGAATCAGCCACGTTAAATAATTCTTTTGCGTGATCCGCCGTTAACAGGCTTTGCGGGCAGAACGGTGCGAACGGTGCGTGCAGGTCAGTCCATTCGCCGTACGGCCCTTCGGTCGCGGTGCCAGAGAACATCAGCGCCCCCAGTTTGCCTGCGGCATGTACCGCCTGAGCGTGCGTCAGCGGCAGGGCGGCGTCACGCCCTTCAATCGCCGAACGCGCCCAGTTGATACAGATATCAATGCTGTAACCTGCCAGGATCTCCAGCACGTTTTCCAGCGGCAGAAAGCCTTTGCGTGGCGCGGGCTGGTTCATGGCATCACAATGTTCCAGTACGAGTGAGCATGACCAGTCCCAACCCGCAATCTCTTTGATTGAGCGCGCGAAGGCATCGGCTGCCTGCTCTACGTTCGCATTGCCCGCAAGCGGTGCCGCCTGCAGTTCAAGGGAGATGACCTTGCCGGCAAAGCGTTTGTTTAGCGCATTGATTTTGTTGCGTAAATGACGATGGAATTCGACGCACGCCAGGCGCTGTTCTTCATCGCTGGAGGCCAGGCCGAAAGCCGTGTTGCCGCCGCCACGGCGACGCATGGTTTCCGGGATGGCAGTCACCACCATCTTCCACTCCTGCGGCGTATGCTGGAGCAACCACTCATCGCCATAGGGGTGAAAGTTTTCATGGCATGGCTGCTCCAGGCCACGGATGTGGGGCGTGTCCGCGAGTAAGCGCCAGAATTCCGTCTCTTCCTGTTCGCTCTTTTGGTGAAATGAAGGCGCGCAAGGGTATGCGCCGATGATATAACCGGCGTCATTTCTTTCCATTTTTCACTCCTTTTATTTATCGGTGTTCGACAAATAAATTACGGATTAATCTAAAGCGGAAATAGCAACTTTAACCACTATTTTCCTGATTGCCGTTTCCCGGTATTTATTACAGGCGGGGCGGTGAACGTCCTGCGGGAAAAATATGGCGTAGTTCCCCGGCCTCATTTCTATTAACGATTCGTTTTCGCTGTCGTGATAGAAAATAATATCCCGCTGCTCAAGTAATTCTTCACTTACTGCATTATTGCCGGTATCGATAGCGACACCGATCTGCTCTTCACCGGAATATAAAAACTGGATATCCAGGTAGCGGCGGTGCACTTCCGGGCGCAGCTCATCGTGCGGACGGGTGGTCAGGTCGAGGATCTGCGCGAAGATCGTGCGCCCCTCAATTTCGACCACCCCGGTCTCCAGCTTGCTGAAGTCCGTGGTGCGCAAAAATTCCAGTGCTTTTTCAATCGCTGCCGGATACCGGCAGGCGTTGGGTTGAGAAATATGTCCATAAATCATGATGATATTCCTTACAGCGCTTTGATTTTTGCCCACACGCTGTCATCAACGGTGATTCCGTTGCGGCGGTTCTCTTCCAGCAGACGGGAAAACTCATGACCGGGCAGACGGACCGGCACGTTTTCGTCGGCACGTTCGGCGCTGGTGATGTAATCCATGATGCGTTGCAGCTTGGCGTCGCGGGTGGCACCGTCGATCAGCTTGTCCACTTCGATAGCAATAAAGACTTGCGAAATGTTGAACTCGTCGCTGTTGTCTTCAGTTACCGCAGCAACGGAAGAGCCATCGGAGAGCAGGGTGGCGATCATATCCAGCACAATGGAGAGGCCCGAACCTTTCCAGTAGCCCATCGGCAGAATACGGCGGTTTTTCTCGATGGGGGCCGGGTCTTTGGTCAGGTTGCCTTCGTCATCGAAGCCGCCGTCAACCGGCAGCTGGCGGCCTGCCAGACGGTTCACTTCCAGCATGCCGTAGGAGAACATCGACATGGACATGTCCACCATGGTGATCGGCGTAGACGGAATGGCGACGATCAGCGGATTAGTCCCGATGCGGCACTCTTTGGCGCCCCACGGCGGCATTACGGCAATGGAGTTGGTCCAGCAGATGCCGATGTAGCCTTTTTCCGCCGCCTGCCAGCCGTAGCTGCCGCCGCGCATCCAGTGGTTGGCGTTTCGCACAGCAACCAGGCCAATACCGTGGTCAGAAGCCAGTTCAATTGCCCGGTCCATCATTTTTTTGGCGGTCAGGTTGCCGATGGATCGCCGGGCATCCCACTGTTCAATCGCCCCCAGCGAAGCGGTGCGTTTTGGCAGGGCCTCCGGGATGATATCGCCGTTTTCCAGCTGCTGAATAAAGCGCGGGAAACGGTTTACGCCGTGTGAATAGACCCCTGACTCGGTGGTGCGGGCGAACATTTCCGCGCAGGCATCGGCGGTTTCAGCCGCCACGCCGCGTGCCAGCAGGACACGGTTAAACTCATTTTTAAGGTCAGAAAAACTCAATAACATACGCTTTCTCCATTACATCTTTTTGTTTCACATAGTGGAATGTTATTCCACTAAATAGTGTTGGGTTGCAAAACCGCGCCGGCAGGACCGGTGCGTTTCGGTGTTACTCCGGTTTATCCCTGAAGGCGGGATGGGGCGAGGCTCACCCGGTACAGCGATGTCGTCGCCGTAATAAAAAGCGTATTCCCGTCGGGGCCGCCAAAGGTGCAGTTAGAGACGCGCTCGGGGACCGCAATGGTTTCCAGTAATTCGCCTGCGGCGGAGAAAATCAAAATCCCTGTCTCGCAGCTGCAGTAAATATTCCCGTCCTGGTCGACGCAGAATCCGTCCGGAATACCCGGTTTGACCTGGGTTACGACGTGGGAAAATAACGCGTTATCGCCTTCAAGACGGTAAGCGCGAATTTCCCGGCGGCCCTGGCTCGGAAAATCAATAACCGACATATCTGCCACGTATAGCCATTTATCATCCGGCGAAAAGGCCAGCCCGTTGGGGCGCTGGGTATCGCTGATGGCAATAGCGACCTGGTTACGCGCTTCATCAAATCGGTAGACGTAGCAGCCAATTACCTGGCTTGCGGCGCGATAGCCCTCTTCGTCACCGACGATGCCGTAGGGCGGATCGGTAAACCAAATCGACCCGTCCTGGCGCACCGCGATATCGTTGGGGGAGTTAAAACGCAGCCCGTCGACTTTATCCACCAGCAGGGTGTGATTGCCCGCGGCGTCGGTACGGCTGATACCGCGCCGACCGTGCTCGCAGGTCAACAAACGCCCTTGCTTGTCCAGCGCGTTGCCGTTGGCGTAGTGGGATTCGGCACGAAACACGCTGACTCCATTTTGCGCATCCCAACGGAACATCCTGTTGCCCTTCACATCGCTGAAAATCAGACACTGCTGGTCTGCCAGCCACACCGGGCCTTCCGCCCAGATCGCCGGTGAGCACAGGCGTTCAAAACTTCCCGTAACGGCTAACATCTCACTTCACGCCCCAGATGGCTTTGTAGCGATCGCGATAATGGTTGTCCGGATCGAATTCGTTGTTCTGGCCGCCGTCGGCGCCGATGTTCTCTTTGGTCACCAGATGTGCCGGGGTGACATAACCAGACGGCTCTTTGCCCGCGAAGGCGCGGTTAAATTCATCCAGCAGCTGCCAGCCGTGCAGTTTCAACGGCTCTGGTACGGTTGCGATCTGCGCTTTGCCTTCACGCACGCGCTGGTAGGCGGTGACGGAACCATCGCCAGCGGAGATGTTGTACGGCGGTTTATCTCCGGTGCCTTTGCCCGCGGTTTGCAGGGCTGGGGCCATAAAGTCGAAGTACAGGTCGTTAATCGCCAGCGAGTATTCGAACCTGTCGCCATATTTTTGGATCAGGCTGTAGGTCATGCCCGGCATGCGGTTGGAGGTGTCGGCAAGCGGGGTATCGATAAACTCCACCACCTGGCAGCCGCTGCACTGCTCAATCACCTTCTTCATCGCGTTGGCTTTATCCAGCGCGATTTGGTACAGCGAGTCGGTGAAAATAAGCACTTTGGCGGTGCCGTTGGATTTCGCCACCGCATACAGCGCCGCCATGCGCGAGACTTCGTTCGAGTCGGAGGTCACGTTGTAGAAAATGTTGTAAGCCGGAACCGGGCCAGGCGCGGGAACCGCATGCCATGCGGTCAGCACGATGCCCTCTTTCACCGCTTTTTTCAGCGGAATTTTGGCGACGTTCGGGTTCCAGCCGCCAATGACGATACCGTCCGGTTTGCGGGCGATCGCCTGGTTTAGTGCCGCCAGTTGATCTTTCACCGAACCTGCGCCATCCAGCACATCCAGCTGCCAGCCTGCGGTTTTCGCCGCTTCTTCCAGACCCTCTTTAACGCCCAGCACGCCGCCGTTTTTCATGTCCGAGGCGATGAAAATGATCTTTTTATTAGGCTGCAGCACCGGGCCCTGGGTTGGGCCATCCCATGCGGTGACTGGCGCGGTCGCTTTGGCAATCGCCGTTTTCGCCTGCTGAACAAAGGTATCGTCGGCGAGGCTGAAACCACTTGCCATCATCAACCCGGCAGCCAGACAGTATTGAACTATTTTGTTATTCATTTTCAGTTCCTTACGCGAGAGTCATTGGGTAACGGAGGAGCCTGATGCTGGCGATTGTGCCCGCTGCACCAGTTTCTTATTTAATGCCCGACGGCGTTGGGCGTAGCCTGCCAGGGTAATCGACAGCAGCAGCGTCGCGCCGTTAAACAGCGGTTCGACCCAAAACGCGCCGCCGAACTGCTGGATGCCCGCAATACCAATCGCCAGCACCGCAATACCTACCACCGTGCCCCAGACGTTCACCCGGCCGGGACGAATGGTGGTGCTGCCGAGGAACGCGCCCACCAGAGCCGGGAGCAGATAATCCATACCGACGCTGGCCTGGCCCACGCCCTGCTCGGCGGCGATGATCACCCCGGTAAAGCCGGTTAAGGTGCTGGAAGTCATAAATGCCCCGATGATGTACCGATTAACGGAAATGCCGTTGAGCGCTGCGGCGACCGGGTTACCGCCCACCGCATACATGCAGCGACCAATCGGGGTATGTTCGGTGATAATCCACAACACCACGGCGGCAAAAAGGACGTAGAAGGCCACCACCGGAATGCCAAACAGGTCGGAGTGATGCAGGGCGATAAAGGCGTCCGGTAGGTCACCGACGATCTGCCGACCGCCAGAGTGCCAGAGCGCGACGGCGTACAGCACCGTACCGGAACCCAGGGTCGCAACAAAGCTGTCGATATCCGCCAGCGCCACCAGAATACCGTTCAGCAACCCGTAGAGCGCGGAGAGCACCAGCACGATCGCCACCGCGGCGGGCCAGGAGAAACCATATTCAACCTGCAAAGTGATGGCGAGGATGTGCCAGAGTACGATGCCGAAGCCGACGTTCAGGTCGATTTTGCCGACAATCATCGGAATGGTTGCTGCCAGCGCCAGCAGGGCGATTTTCGATTTGCTGTCGAGAATCGCCTGCAACGTCAACAGGGAGGCAAACGAAGGCGTTGTCAGTGAAAAAACGATAACCAGCACCACGCAGATCGCGGGTAAACCGTAACGGGTGGTCAATTGTCCAAGCCAGGTGGCCGCACCGTGTTCATGAAGTGATACGCGTGATTCCAGGGCCGTCGATTTCATTGATGTTTTAGCCATAACGCACTCCGACTTAATGTATGGTGCCGCTGCCCGATGCCAGCTCAAGCAATCTGGCAAAGGTGACATCCTGGTTGAGAAGTTCGCCGACGATCTGCCCGCGGTTAAACACCAGCGCCCGGTTACAGATGTGCGCCACCTCTTCCAGGTCGTTGGAGATGACCAGAATGGCAACGCCGTTTTGCAGCGCCTGATTGAGTAAATCGTAAATTTCTGCGCGTGCGCCCACGTCGACGCCAGCAGAAGGATCTTCCAGGATGAGCAGAGGGGCATTGAGCGAAAGCCAGCGTGCCATTACCACTTTTTGCTGGTTGCCGCCCGACAGTGCACTGATTTCAATATTTATCTGCGAAGGGCGCACGTCGAACTGGCGGATTTTCTCCCGGCTCAGCGGCGCTTCGCTTTTTTCGTTATAGCGGGAAAGCAGCGCATGACCGTGTTTACAGGGGTTCATAAACAGGTTTTCACGCACCATCATGCCCGGGATCAGACTTTCATGAAGACGGTCGCCTGCGACAAAAGAGACGCCTGCGGACATCGCCTCCCCTGGTGTTGTCGCCGTAAACGGCACGCCGTTTAAAGTGATTTGTCCACTTTCCTGCGTCCGGCAGGCAAACAGTAAACGTCCAATCTCTTCCTGGCCGGCGCCACGCAGACCGGCGAGTGCCACCATCTCACCGGCACGCAGCTCGAAGGAGACCGGCCCGGTATCGCCCACTTTGACGTGGTCCATTTTCAACAGCACCGGGGCGCTGGCATCGGGTAAGGCCTGACGCTGGTCATCGCGCAGGCTTTCGCCCACAATCAGTTCGACCAGACCACGCAGGCTGTAGCGGCCGATATCGCCGCCCCCGGCGTAGCAGCCGTCGCGCATGGCGCAAACGGTATCAGCCATCTCCATCACCTCATCCAGGCGGTGGGTGATGTAAATCATGCCTACCTGCTTCTCGCGCAGGATGTTCATGACGCGGAACAGGTGGCGTACATCGTCGGCAGGCAGCGAGGCTGTCGGTTCATCGAGCACCAGCACCGAGGCGTCAACTGCCACCGCGCGGGCAATCGCCAGCAGGGATTTTTCGGTGCGGGAAAGGTCAAACACGCGGTCATCCGGGTCGAGCTGAATGCCGATATCTTCCAGCGCTTTTTGCGCCTGGCGTTTGGTGGCCGCCCAGTCAATCAGGCCGAAGCGACGGGGAAACCCCATCACCAGCGCCATGTTTTCGGCGATGGTCATCCACTCTACCAGGCCTAAATCCTGATGAATAAAGGCGATAGGCTGTTCGTTGCCCTGACGTAACGCGGCGGCAGAATCCACCGGCTGACCGCGAAACAGGATCTCGCCACCATCACGGGAATAGACGCCAGCCAGCACCTTAATCAACGTCGATTTACCGGCACCGTTTTCTCCCAGCAGCGCCACAACCTGGCCCGGATAAATATCCAGACTGACGTTATTGACCGCCACATTTCCACCAAAGCGCTTGATAATGTGGCGCATGGATAACAACGGAGACAACACTGCTGCTTCTGCCATTTAAGGTGACCTCCCGCTGAGGGAATAAGAACGTTTTACAATCTATAAATTTCACTATGCGAAATCTGATTTCAAATATATCGATCATGATTTCACAAAGCAATCGGGGAGGATGTTTTTGAAATTCAATAAAATCAGTTAATTACAAAATTTCTGTTCAGATCGTGAAGTGAAACACACTTTGCGCTACCATCAGGTCGCCACAGAATGGAGAGCGGAAGCGATGAACACAAAAGAGAGTGAAAACACGCCGGAGAAAGAGCGGCCGGCTGGAAGCCAAAGCTTGTTTCGCGGTTTGATGTTGATAGAAATCTTAAGCAATTACCCCAACGGTTGCCCGCTGGCGCATCTTTCAGAACTGGCCGGGCTGAACAAAAGCACCGTGCACCGATTACTACAAGGGCTGCAATCCTGTGGCTACGTCACTCCCGCGCCCGCCGCCGGGAGTTACCGTTTAACCACGAAATTTATCGCCGTCGGTCAAAAAGCCCTGACGTCGCTGAATATTATCCACGTGGCGGCGCCGCATCTGGAAGCGCTAAACCTCTCTACCGGGGAAACCATCAACTTCTCCAGCCGTGAGGACGATCACGCCATTCTGATTTATAAGCTGGAACCGACGACCGGGATGCTGCGTACCCGCGCTTATATCGGCCAACATATGCCGCTGTACTGTTCGGCAATGGGTAAGATTTACATGGCGTTTGGTCAGCAGGAATATGTGAAAGAGTACTGGGAGACGCATCAGGAGCAGATTCAGCCTCTGACGCGCAACACCATTACGGGGCTACCTGCGATGTACGATGAGCTGGCGCAAATTCGTGAAAGCGTGATGGCGATGGACCGCGAAGAGAATGAGCTTGGCGTTTCCTGCATTGCTGTTCCGGTGTTTGATATTCAACACCGTGTGCCGTATGCCATCTCCATCTCACTCTCGACGTCACGTCTGAAACAGATTGGTGAGAAAAATTTGCTCAAGCCGCTGCGCGACACGGCACAGGCCATCTCTAACGAACTGGGATTTACCTTACGCGTGTAGGCAAAAAGCCAGATGCGGTTAGGCAGATGACAGATCTGGCAACAATCCCCGCCAGGATCAAAGCGAAGGCGGTTCGTTTTCTGGCACTCTGACGCTAATCAACGTCAGGCGGGGTGGAAAATGAACCGTTTTATCATTGCGGATTCGGCTAAATGCATTGGCTGTCGTACCTGCGAAGTCGCCTGCGTGGTGTCACACCAGGCAAATCAGGATTGCGCCGCACTTTCTCCAAAAGCCTTCAGCGCCCGCATTTGGGTGGTGAAGAGCGGGTCTTTTACAACCGCCGTGACCTGCCATCATTGCGAAGATGCGCCCTGCGCCAACGTCTGCCCGGTGGGGGCGATTAGCCGGGTCAGCGGCGCGGTGTACGTTGAACAATCCCTTTGTATTGGCTGCAAAAGCTGCATGCTGGCCTGTCCGTACGGCGCGATGTCCGTGATGATGACCGACGATGGCGTACAGGCGTTGAAATGCGATTTGTGCGGCCATCGCGAAGACGGCCCGGCCTGCGTGGCGGCCTGTCCGACCCAGGCGCTGTACTGCATGACGTCGGCGGAGCTGGAGAGATTAAGCGGCGAGCGCCGTCGGCGGACGGCGCTGGCGATTTAGGCGGGCGACAAAACGTGCGATTACGCGCCCTGTTCACCCCAGGCGCGTTCAACCTCTTCGGCGAGAATCTTCACGCCCGCTTCAATTTTCTCCGGGTCCGGTACGTAGTTCATGCGCATGCACTGGTGGGTGTGCGGCCAGGGCTTATCAAGGCCCGGGAAGAAGTAGTCGCCCGGCACCATCAGCACGCCGCGTTTCTTCAGGCGCTGATAGAGCAGCTCGGTGGAAATAGGCAGATCCTTAAACCACAGCCAGAGGAAAATGGCGCCTTCCGGCTTATGGATCAGGCAGCGCTCTGCCGGCAGATAGCGGCGAATAATGGCGATGGTTTCCTGAACCCGCTGGTAATAGAACGGCTTAATAACCGTTTCCGACAGGCGCAGCAGGTCGTTGCGTTTAATCATTTCGCACATCATCGCCGGGCCCATACCGCCGGGAGCAAGGCTGATAATGCCGTTCATATTGCTGATGGCGGTAACGATCTTCTCATTGGCGATGATAATTCCGCAGCGGCTGCCCGGCAGACCCAGCTTGGAGAGGCTCATGCACAGAACGATATTGGGGTTCCATAGCGGCCTGGCGTCGCTGAAAATAATCCCCGGGAAGGGAACGCCGTACGCGTTATCAATGACCAGCGGCACGCCGTGTTGATTGGCCAACGCATCCAGCTTGATTAACTCTTCGTCGGTAATCACGTTACCGGTGGGGTTGGTCGGTCGGGAGACGCAAATCATGCCCGTCTCTTCCGTCACCTGCAGGTGTTCGAAATCCACATGATATTTAAACTGGCCTTCCGGCAGCAGTTCGATATTCGGGCGGGTGGCGACGAACAGATCCTCTTCGAGACCCGAATCGGCGTAACCGATATATTCCGGGGTCAGCGGGAACAGCACTTTACGGGTCGTGCCATCCGCACGGCGTCCGGCAAAGAGGTTAAATAAGTAGAAAAATGCACTCTGACTGCCATTTGTCAGTGCAATATTCTGTGGTTCAATCTCCCAGCCGAGTTCGTCACGCAGCATCTGCGCCAGCAGGCTCAGCAGTTCGCTTTTACCCTGCGGGCCGTCGTAATTACAAAGCGCATCAAGGGCTTTACCGTTAGCCAGCATGTCGGCAAGCAGGCCGTGGAAGTAGTCATTCATTTCCGGTATTTGTGCGGGATTACCGCCACCCAGCATGATTGCTCCCGGCGTACGCAGGCCGTCATTAAGGTCTTCCATCAAACGGGTAATGCCCGAATGGCGGGTGAATTTGTCGCCGAAAAGTGAAAATGTCATCGCGGATAATCTGTCGGTATGTCTGGAAAGTGGGTAACCATAACGCCAGCGTTGGCGAGGTGCAAATCTGCGGATGCGGAGAGGCTTTTGTTATTATGCTGAGATATTTGTTTTTTATAGATATTTATTCTGTTATGACGCCCTCGGCTGCCGAGGGCGTCGCTTATCCGCTGGTTAGCGCTGGCCTGCCCACACGACCATGACCTTATCATCGCCGTTTTCGCGCACAAAACCGTAGCCCTGCGGCAGGGAAAGGGTGGTTTGCTTACCCATACCGATGGCGGAGTGGCGGGCGCGGAACTGACCGAGCTTCTGCCAGTGCGTCACGCTAAGCGCGGCTTTGCCCGTGACGTCCTGCCAGTTCATATCCGAACGCGTGCCCTGCAGCGGATCTGAGCCGGTCGGGCCAAAGGGCCGCGAGGACTCATCGCCGTAGAAGATTTGCACCGCGCCAGGGGCGAGCAGCAGCAGTTCGGCCGCCGAGCTGCCGCCTTCGCGGAACAGGCGCGTATCGTGCGATGAGAGGTAGCTCAGGACGTTAAACTGCTGCAGCTTGTCCGCCATTTGCTGCCAGGTGAGGTCCATATTTGCCAGACAATCCGCCGCTTTCGCCGCCTGATCCTGATAATCGAAGTTAATCATCGCGTCAAAACCGTGGCGATAGTAATCGCTCTGCATGACGCCGTGGCCCCAGGCCTCGCCGGTCATCCAGAACGGCGCGCTATCCAGCGCCTTATCGGGGTTGGCCTTTTTCCACTCCGCCAGCGCCGCCGTCGCCTGCGTTTTCAACTGCTGCCAGGCGGCCTGCTCGACGTGCTTGGCGGTATCGACCCGGAAACCGTCAATACCGTAATCACGCACCCACTGACTGAGCCAGTGGGTCAGGTAATCGCGCGGCGTGAAGCCGGGGATCTCTTTGGCTGCGGTATCCGCTTTCAGATGATAGAAGTTCGGCAGGCCGGAAGGCGTTGTCGATTCCGTTTTCAGGTCCGGCAGGAAGGCCAGGGACATGGTCAGATCGTCAAAGCCGGGGTTGTCGTAGTCACCGATATCGGTACGGATCCACTTTTTCCCCCACCATTTTTCCCAGCCGGCCTTATCGCTGAAGTTGATGTAATCGTTAAAGCTGTGCCAGCTCTGCCCCGGGCCGGGTTTCCAGTCGGTCCAGCGTTCGCCGAACGTCTTTTTCAGCTCATCGCCTTGCAGATAGAGAGAGCCAAATTTGAACTCCTGCATATCGGCGAGCGTCGCGTAGCCGGTGTGGTTCATCACGACATCAAACAGGATGCGCATGCCGCGCTTATGGGCCTCATCGACGAGACGACGCAGGTCGGCTTCGGTACCCATGTTGGCATCCAGCTTCGTCCAGTCCTGCGCGTAGTAGCCGTGATAGGCGTAATGGGGGAAGTCTCCCTTGGTTCCGCCGCCAACCCAGCCGTGAATTTGCTCCAGCGGAGAGCTGATCCACAGCGCGTTGACGCCCAGCTGCTGGAGATAGTCGAGCCGGCTGGTCAGGCCCTGCAGGTCGCCGCCGTGAAACGTGCCGATCTCCTGCATGCCGTCTTTGTGCCGCCCGTAGCTATTGTCGTTCGCGGGGTTGCCGTTAACAAAGCGGTCGGTGAGAACGAAATAGACCGTCGCGTTATGCCAGCTAAACGGCGCGGCGGCGTCGGTTTCCGCGCGTTCGAGCAGCAGCAGGCCGTTGCTGTTGGGGGCCGGCTGTAGGGTGACTTTGCCGCCGCTCACCGTCGCGATGTTGCCGCTGTAAAAATCACGTACCTTGCTGCCTTCGGCAAAAGTCTGGCCGACGGCGATCGTCAGCGGCTGGCCCTGCCATTTCGGGCACTGACGCAGCTGGGGCGTCGCCGCTGACGCCGTTTCGTTCTCTTTGAGGGAGATCATCAGCGTCGGCGTGCCGGAGCGGGTATCGACATCAAGGGTGTACAGGCCTTCACGGAAAACTCGCCACTGCGCAGGCGCGCCGCGGCAGGGCTCCATGGAGAGCATTTGGTTAAGTTTTATGGTCCCGACGGGCTGCCAGCACTGTTGGTCAAAATTTATTTGCAGCGGACGTGTACCCTTCGCCACCTCATTTTGGCTAATAAATCTGCCGGTGCCTTCTTCGGTGAAGGTGGGAAAGTTAGCGGTGGTCCAGGCGGCGAAGGCCATCCCAGGCAACAGTAGCGACGCGAGAGCAGCGAGTTTCATGCCGAAGTCCTGTAAGCGGTTTTTTGTTCAGTTTGCCCGTCTGACCGCAGGATGAACTCATCCCACCTGCGCTTTTACGGGGATGATGAAAAGGGGTGAGTGATTCAGTTCAAAAAATAGCCAAAAAATGAGACTGCGCTAGCATTTTTACGACGTTTCCAGCGGGCAGAAACCGATTTCAGATGACAGCTTTTAGGAATTGGACTATTTCTGTTAGTGCTCTCACTGGGTATTTTTGATACTATTCGCGATTCAATTAACGTTTTTTCGCATAAAACAAGGTGTTGGAATGCATATATCCGACCAGGAGATCTAATGATATCGATTCCCATTCGACGATATGGGGCCGCGATACTCATGTTACTTACCTGCATATTTTCAGGTAGTGCGTTGGCAACAACCCACACGGCAACAACGAGTCATAAAGCCCCGATAGTAAAGAAAAGCAGTAGTGTTAAGGTCAGCGGTAAACAAGAGTATTCTCGCAATAGTGTAAAGAGCAGTTCACTTCCTGATTTGCGAAAATACCCTTCCGGAACACCAAGGAAAAAAGCGTTTCTCCGGACAGTGATGCCTTATATTACCAAGCAGAATCAGGTGATTACTGCCGATCGTGACTGGCTTGTTACCAAGCAGTATGATTCCCGCTGGTCGCCGAGCGAGCGTACGCGTCTGAAAGATATAACGTCGCGCTATAAGGTGAAATGGTCCGGCAATACGCGCCGTATTCCGTGGAACACGCTGATGGACCGCGTCGACATTATTCCTAACAGCATGGTTGCCACAATGGCGGCGGCCGAAAGCGGCTGGGGTACGTCGAAGCTGGCGCGCATGAACAACAATTTGTTTGGTATGAAGTGCGGCGGCGGCAACTGCAGCGGTGCGATGAAAGGCTATTCTCAGTTTGATTCTGTAGAACAGTCGGTGCAGGCCTATGTGACCAACCTGAACACGCATCCGGCGTATAAATCCTTCCGCACCTCCCGTGCGCAGCTGCGTAAAACGGACCAGGAAGTGACCGCCAGCACGATGATTCATAAGCTGAAGGGCTATTCGACCAAAGGGTCGAGCTATAACAACTATCTCTTCGCGATGTATCAGGATAACCAGCGTCTGATTGCCGCACATATGTAATGCAAATCCTATAATGAAAAATGCCCGGCGCGCATGCCCGGGCATTTTTTTCGCTCTTTTCCCGCTACATCATTACTTCGCTGTGCCGGTCGCGGTACTCCTTCGGCGTGACGTCGTACTCTTTCTTAAACACGGAATAGAAATATTGCAGCGACGGATAGCCGCACATCTGCGAGATTTCATTAATCGACAGCGTCGTCGAAACCAGCAGGCTGCGCGCTTTTTCTAACTTCTCGCTGTGAATGACCGTATGAATGGTTTCGCCCACCTCCTCTTTAAAGCGCTTTTCGAGGTTCGATCGCGAGATCCCGACGGCGTCCAGCACCTGCTCGACCTTTATGCCTTTGCAGGCGTGATTGCGGATGTAGTGCATGGCCTGGATAACCGAAGGGTCGGAGAGGGAGCGGTAGTCCGTCGAGCGTCGCTCAATGACGCGCATGGGGGGAACCAGCCTGCGCTGCAGCGGCAGCGCTTCTTTATCCAGCAGGCGGTGCAGCAGCTTTGCCGCCTGATAGCCCATCTGGCGGGTGCCCTGCGCCACCGACGATAGCGCAACGCGCGACAGGTAGCGGGTCAGCTCTTCGTTATCGATGCCGATGACGCAGAGCTTTTCCGGTACCGGAATATGCAGCAGCTCGCAGGCCTGCAAAACGTGGCGCGCGCGGGCGTCGGTAACGGCGATGATCCCCGTTTGCGGCGGCAGCGTTTGCAGCCAGTCCGCCAGGCGGTTCTGCGCGTGCTGCCAGTTTTCCGGCGCCGTCTCCAGCCCCTGGTAAACCACGCCGCGATACTTCTCTTTTGCTACCAGCTGGCAAAATGCGTGCTCGCGTTCAACGGCCCAGCGCTTGCCGCTGGAGGTGGGCAGCCCGTAAAAGGCGAAACGGTGAACCCCTTTCTCTTTAAGATGCAGAAAGGCGCTCTCAACCAGGGCTGCGTTATCGGTGGCGATATAGTGAACCGGCGGGTAATCCTCGGGGCGATAGTAGGAGCCGCCGACGCCGACGATCGGTACTTCGACGCCGGCCAGCAGCTTTTCAATTTCGGGGTCGTCATAATCGGCGATCACCCCGTCTCCCAGCCACTCTCTGATGTTCTCTATCCGGGCGCGGAAATCCTCTTCGATAAAGATGTCCCACTCCAGCTGCGACGCCTGTAAATATTCGCCAACGCCTTCCACAACCTGCCGATCGTAGGCTTTGTTGGCGTTGAATAACAGCGTAATACGGTGGCGCTTTTCAAACATAATCTCGTTCCCTGGTCTCTCTTGCTGGCCATACAATACCGGCCAATGCCCGAACTATTACAAGCTACTTATGCGTAAATCTGGCGGTAGCGCAAATAATTCGGGCATTCTGTTGTCCAGCGTCTCAGGCGCGCCGCTTGGTGGCGGAATCCATCCACACCGCCAGCAGCAAAATGGCGCCTTTAACGATGTATTGCCAGAAGGTGGCGACGTCCATCATGCTCATGCCGTTATCCAGCGCGGACATGATAAAGGCCCCCATGACCGCGCCGGCCACGCTGCCTACGCCGCCGGCAAGGCTGGTACCGCCGATAACGCAGGCGGCGATGGCGTCGAGTTCGGCGATGTTGCCCGCGGACGGCGAGCCGGCCCCCAGCCGCGAGCTGAGGATCAGCCCGGCAATGGCGACCATCAGGCCGTTGATGGCGAACACCGCCAGCTTAGTCCGCTCTACGCTGATACCCGACAGGCGGGCCGCTTCAAGGTTGCCGCCGATGGCGTAAATCCGTCGACCAAAGGCGGTGCGGGTGGCCATAAACATGCCGGCCAGCAGCAGCGCGGCGAGGAGCAGCACCGGCGTAGGGACGCCGCGATAGTCGTTCAACAGCCAGATTGCGCCGAGAACAAAAACGGCGGTAAGGGTCTGGCGGCCGACGGTAGCGGTTGAGGCGGAGGTGGTTAACCCCAACGCCTGGCGGCGCAGGCGGCCGCGCCACTGCCAGATAATAAAAGCGGCCATGCCGACGACGCCGATACCGAAGCCAATGCCGTCCGGCAGGTAGCTCTGCCCGATTTGCGACATCGCCGGGCTGGTCGGGGAGACCGTGGTGCCGTTGGTGATGCCGATCAGAATGCCGCGGAACGCCAGCATGCCGGCAAGGGTGACGATAAACGAGGGCACCTTGCGATAGGCGACCCACCATCCGTTCCAGGCGCCCAGCAGCAGCCCCATCGCCAGCGTCACCACGATGGTGAGTGGCAGCGGCCAGCCGAGCCAGACGTCGAAGATGGCCGCCGCGCCGCCGAGAAGCCCCATCATTGAGCCGACGGAGAGGTCAATCTCGGCGGAAATGATCACAAAGACCATCCCCACCGCGAGGATGCCGGTGATGGCCGTCTGCCGCAGCAGGTTCGAAATATTGCGCGCGCTTAAGTAGGCGCCATCGGTAACCCAGGTAAAGAACAGCATGATGACCACGATGGCGGCGATCATGACGAAAACCTGAAGATTCAGGCCCTTTAATCCGGGCAGGGTGGCGGAGGCTGATGGGGCCAGTTTTATCTCAGACGACGTGTTTTTCGACATGGTGTTCGCTCCTCAGTGCGGCTTCCATTACCTGTTCCTGGGTCAGACCCTGGTTGATTAAGTTCGCTTTCAGTTTGCCTTCGTGCATGACCAGCACCCGATCGCTGAGTCCGAGCACCTCCGGAAGCTCCGATGAGATAACGATAACGGCGATCCCCTGCTGCACCAGCTGATTAATCAGCTTGTAGATTTCGTATTTCGCGCCGATATCAATGCCGCGGGTGGGCTCATCAAGGATTAAAATGCGCGGGTTCAGCAGCAGGCAGCGGGCGAGGATCGCTTTCTGCTGATTACCGCCGCTGAGTCGGCCGATGGCCAGATCCGGCGACGAGGTTTTGATTTTCAGCCGCTGGATAGACTGCTGAATGCACAGCTGCTCCCCGGCGTCATCGAGGCTGCTTAGCGGGCCGCTAAACTGGTCCAGCGCGGCCAGGGTGATATTCTTACCGACCGCCATCACCGGCACGATGCCGTCTTTTTTGCGATCCTCCGGCACCATGGCGATACCGTGAGCAATCGCCTGCTGGCAGTGATGAATCGCCACCTGCTGACCGTCAATATAGATTTTCCCCTCCCAGCGACCCGGCCAGACGCCAAACAGGCACTGGACCGCCTCGGTGCGCCCGGCGCCGACCAGTCCGGCAATGCCGAGGATTTCGCCGCGATGCAGAGAGAAGGAGATATTGTTCACCCGTTTGATATGGCGATTGACCGGATGCCATGCGGTTAAATTTTCGACGCGCAAAATCTCGTCGCCGTGGGTGTGCGGTTCGCTGGGGTAAAGGGCGGTAAGCTCGCGGCCGACCATCATGGTAATGACATCATCTTCGTTCATGCCGCTGGCGTCGCGGGTGCCAATATGCTGGCCGTCGCGAATCACGCAGATGGTGTCGGAGATCGCTTTTACTTCGTTGAGCTTGTGGGAGATGTAAATACAGGCGATGCCGTGATTTTGCAGATCGCGAATAATGTTCAGCAGAATTGCCGTTTCTTGTTCGGTTAATGAAGCGGTGGGCTCATCGAGAATCAGTAAGCGCACCTGTTTGTTGAGCGCTTTGGCAATTTCAACCAGCTGCTGCTGGCCAAGACCTAAATCCCCGACGCGCGTATCGGGTGATATCGCCAAATTGACCTGAGCCAGCAGCTTCTGGCTGCGTAGGGTCATGGTTTCATAATCCAGCAGGCCGTGGCGGGAAATTTCTGCGCCGAGGAAAATGTTCTCCAGCACCGTTAAGTGTTTTACCAGCGCGAGCTCCTGGTGAATGATGGCGATGCCCTTACGCTCGGTATCGCGAATATTGGCGGCCTGCAGGGTTTCGCCAGAGAAAATAATCTCGCCCTCATAGCTGCCGTGCGGATAAATGCCGCACAGCACCTTCATCAGGGTGGATTTGCCGGAACCATTTTCGCCACACAATGAGACAACTTCCCCGGCGTTAAGCCGCAGGCTGACATTATCAACGGCCTTCACCGCGCCGAAAGATTTGGTAATGTTCTTCATTTCAAGTAACCAGGACATAGATGCTCCGCATAAGCGATATCCGGCTGGACGAGAATAACGCCCCGGTTAAGGGGCGTCGGAGGTTACAGTTCGCTCTTTTTGTGGAAACCGTCTTTAATCACCGTTTGGTCGATATTGTCTTTATTCACTTCAATTGGCGTCAGCAGCCGCGACGGGACGTCCTTCAGCCCGTTGTTTAAGGTGGTATCAGCGTGCGGCGCCTTATCGTTACCGAGCTCAACGGCAATTTCTGCCGCGGTGGTGGCAAGCGTCACGATGGGTTTATAAACCGTCATCGTCTGGGTACCAGAGATAATGCGCTTCACTCCGGCGAGGTCGGCGTCCTGACCCGAGATCGCCACTTTCCCCGCCAGCCCCTGGGCGCTTAGCGCCTGGATTGCCCCGCCGGCGGTGGCGTCGTTTGAGGCCACTACCGCATCAATTTTGTTATTGTTGGCGGTAAGCGCATTCTCCATAATTTTTAACGCGTTTTCCGGCAGCCAGCCGTCGACCCACTGATCGCCGACAATTTTGATTTTGCCCTGATCGATATAAGGCTTAAGCACCTTCATTTGCCCGGCACGGAAGAGTTTGGCGTTATTATCAACAGGCGAGCCGCCCATCAGGAAATAATTACCCTGGGGCACTTTATTGACCAGGCTTTGGGCCTGCATTTCGCCGACTTTTTCGTTATCGAATGAAATATAGAAATCAATATCTGCGTTATTAATCATACGGTCATAGGCGAGAACTTTGATCCCTTCCTGCTTCGCTTCTTTAATAACGTTACTTAAAACCTGACCGTTGTAAGGAATAATAACCAGAACGTCAACGCCGCGATTTATCATATTTTCAATTTGCGACATTTGCGTTTCTTCATTGCCGTTGGCAGACTGAACAAATACTTTTGCACCTAATGATTCGGCCTTGTTGACAAAAATATCGCGGTCTTTCTGCCAGCGTTCCAGACGAAGATCGTCAATGGCCATACCAATTTTAACTTCTTTAGCAATACCCGCCATGCTGGTAAGAATGAGTGAAGCGCAGAGCGTGAGGCAAAGGTTCTTTATCTTCATAATAATAATACCTTTTTGTAAAGTGCAGGATAAAACGAGCGGTAAAAGCAGACGGCCTGATACGCTGAAGATTCTTAACGTGGAAAAGGGCGCTGGCAATTACCTGTGCTTATTTTGGCGTTATGAAATTTAGTTTATTTGCTGATTTATGACCGCGATCTTATTTTAATCTTCAGGGCCTCAGGGATTGTCCCGATCTTTCATTGAGATACTGCGTAAATAGCGAATTAGACCGTTATTTTTGCGATCTGGCGCACGTTTGCGGATTCTCTCAACCGCGGTGTGAAATAACGTAATTGAGGAAAGTAAAACAGCAATTCTATATTGGCTTATGACTTATTACCCGCCGCATCCCTGAATATGGAGTTCATTATGCAGACCTATTTCGATCAACTCGATCGCGTTCGTTATGAAGGCCCTAAATCTACTAACCCGCTGGCTTTCCGTCACTATAACCCGGATGAGCTGGTGCTGGGTAAACGCATGGAAGAACACCTGCGGTTTGCGGCCTGCTACTGGCACACGTTCTGCTGGAACGGAGCCGACATGTTTGGCGTCGGTTCCTTCAACCGCCCGTGGCAGCAGCCGGGCGACGCCCTGGAAATGGCAAAACGTAAAGCTGACGTCGCCTTTGAGTTTTTCCACAAGCTGAACGTCCCTTACTACTGCTTCCACGACGTTGACGTCTCGCCGGAAGGCGCGTCGTTGAAGGAGTATCTGAACAATTTCGCGCAAATGGTCGATGTGCTGGCGGCAAAACAGGAGCATAGCGGCGTGAAGCTGCTGTGGGGCACCGCGAACTGCTTCACTAACCCGCGATACGGCGCAGGTGCGGCAACCAACCCGGACCCGGAAGTGTTCAGCTGGGCAGCGACTCAGGTCGTTACCGCGATGGATGCTACCCACAAGCTGGGCGGGGAAAACTACGTCCTGTGGGGCGGCCGTGAAGGGTATGAAACTCTGCTCAATACCGATTTGCGCCAGGAGCGCGAGCAGATTGGCCGGTTTATGCAGCTGGTCGTTGAGCACAAACATAAAATTGGCTTCCAGGGGACGCTGCTGATTGAGCCGAAGCCGCAGGAGCCGACCAAGCACCAGTACGACTACGACGCCTCCACCGTTTATGGCTTCCTCAAGCAGTTCGGTCTGGAAAAAGAGATCAAGCTTAATATTGAAGCGAACCACGCGACCCTGGCAGGCCACAGTTTCCACCACGAGATTGCCACCGCCATCGCGCTGGGCCTGTTTGGTTCCGTCGATGCCAACCGCGGCGACCCGCAGCTGGGCTGGGATACCGATCAGTTCCCGAATAGCGTGGAAGAAAACGCCCTGGTGATGTATGAAATTCTCAAGGCCGGCGGTTTCACTACCGGCGGGCTGAATTTTGATGCCAAAGTTCGTCGTCAAAGCACCGATAAGTACGATCTGTTCTATGGTCATATTGGGGCGATGGATACGATGGCTCTGTCGCTGAAAGTGGCGGCGCGCATGATTGAAGATGGCGAGCTGGATAAGCGCGTAGCAAAACGTTATGCCGGCTGGAACGGCGACCTGGGCCAGCAAATCCTCAAGGGGCAGATGACGCTGACGGAAATTGCTCAGCATGCCGCGCAGAATAATCTGACGCCGCAGCATCAGAGCGGCCACCAGGAGCAGCTGGAAAATCTGGTGAATCATTATCTTTTCGATAAGTGATGATAGTGCCCGGCGCGTCCGGGCATAGGCTATTTAGCACGCTTTTTCGCGCCACGCTCAGCCGTGGCGCGCTGTTAAGGAGAGTCTGTATGTACATCGGGATTGATTTAGGTACCTCGGGCGTGAAGGCCATTTTGCTCAATGAGCAAGGTGAGGTACTGGCTTCGCATACTGAAAAGCTCAGCGTATCGCGCCCGCACCCCCTATGGTCCGAACAAGATCCCGAGCACTGGTGGCAGGCAACGGATGGCGCGATCAAAGCGTTGGCAGAGCGGCACTCCCTGCGCGACGTGAAGGCTATCGGTATCGCCGGGCAGATGCATGGCGCCACGCTGCTGGATAAGCAGCAGAAGGTGCTGCGCCCGGCCATTTTATGGAATGACGGGCGCTGCGGCGAAGAGTGCGCCCTGCTGGAAGAGCGGGTGGAGCGGTCGCGGCAGATCACCGGCAACCTGATGATGCCCGGCTTTACGGCGCCGAAACTGCTATGGGTTGAGCGGCACGAGCCGGACGTGTTCAGCCAGGTTGATAAGGTCCTGCTGCCGAAAGATTATCTCCGTTTACGCATGACCGGCGAGTTTGCCAGCGATATGTCTGACGCTGCCGGGACGATGTGGATGGACGTGGCAAAACGCGACTGGAGCGACGAGATGCTCGCCGCCTGCGGCCTGAGCCGCGATAACATGCCTGCGCTATTTGAGGGCAGCGAGGTGACGGGAACGCTGCGTCCGGCTATCGCCGAGGCGTGGAATATGCCCCAGGCGCTGGTGGTTGCCGGCGGCGGCGATAATGCCGCCGGGGCCGTTGGCGTCGGCATGGCGGACGCGGGACAGGCGATGCTATCGCTGGGCACCTCCGGCGTTTACTTTGCCGTCAGCGATGGCTTTCTCAGCAAACCCGAAAGCGCTGTGCACAGTTTCTGCCATGCGCTTCCCGGGCGCTGGCATTTGATGTCGGTCATGCTCAGCGCGGCATCCTGCCTCGACTGGGCGGCGAAGCTGACCGGCCTTGGTTCGGTTCCGGCGCTGATCGCCGCCGCCGGGTCAGCGCATGAGAGCGCGGGCCCGGTGTGGTTTCTGCCATATCTTTCCGGCGAGCGTACGCCGCATAACAATCCGCAGGCGAAAGGCGTCTTTTTCGGCCTGACCCATCAGCATGGCCCGGCGGAGCTGGCGCGTGCGGTGCTGGAAGGGGTGGGATATGCGCTGGCGGACGGTATGGATGTGGTCCACGCCTGCGGCATTAAGCCTGAGAGCATTACCCTGATTGGCGGAGGCGCTCGCAGCCCCTGGTGGCGGCAGATGCTGGCCGACATCAGCGGACAGCAGCTGGATTACCGTACCGGCGGCGACGTCGGGCCGGCGTTAGGCGCCGCGAGATTAGCGCAGCTGGCGCTGCATAAAGGCGCGTCGTATTCAGACCTGCTGCCTCAGCTGCCGCTGGAACAGGCTCACCTTCCGGATAGCGAACGCTTCGCGCTCTATGCCCCGCGTCGCGAAACGTTCCGCCAGATTTATCAGCAGCTCCTCCCGCTGATGTCATAGCGGCGACCCGCTCCCGCCGCGGGGGCGGGTTTTACCGTTGCGCTAGCTCACCAGCCGACGCGTGTCGATGCGCTGCACCAGCGCCGACAGCAGCAGGCTGCCCAGCAGCGCGGCGCTAAATATCCACAGAATATCCAGCAGCGGCCAGCGCGTGAGCTCCAGGCCGCTGGCCCGCAGCGCGTGGATAATCAGCGCATGAAAACCGTAGATCCCCAGAGAGTGGCGGGCGATAAGCGCGATGCCGGGGATCTGACGCCCGTTGAGGGTATTTTTCGCCAGCGTCAGCAGGGCTACCGCGCAAACAAACACCGCCGGACCGCAGTATAAATACCAGGTATCGCCGAAGTCGCCGCGCCACTTTAGCTCGTGCAGCGTACCGCGTGATATCACCCAGACGGCGCTGGCAAACAGCGCGGCGCACAGCAGAGTCAGCCATTTTTTATCCGTCTCCATCATGCCAATCGCCCGGCCAAGCACGCCGTACAGCACGTAGTAAAAGGCATCGCCGCTGATATAGAGATTGATCGGCAGCCATTCGATACCGCCCGCTTTTACGCTCACCATATTGGGATTGGCGAGAATGCCGATGACCAGCATCAGCGCCAGCAGCATCTTCCCGCTGACCTGCTTAACCTGAATGAGCGGCGAGAGCAGGTAGACGACGATAATCGCGAAGAAAAACCACAGGTGATAGAACACCGGCTTTTGCAGCAAGTTTCTTAGCGAGAGCTCGACGTTGATATGGGTAAACAGGGAGATGTAGAGCAGCGACACGGCGCTGTAGAACAGTACGCACAGCACGATGCGCAGAAAGTGCCGCGGCTGGGCGCTGCGTTCGCCGAAAAACAGATACCCTGACATCATGAAGAAGAGCGGGACGCTGACGCGAGAGGCGGAGTTGAGCAGGTTGGCCATATCCCATTCCACCAGGCTGATGGCGTGGGGATGGGTGATGTACCAGGTTGTGCTGTGGATCATCACCACCATCATGCATGCGATACCGCGCAAACTCGTAATCCAGTTTATTTTTTCCTGCATCAGTACCTCAGTGGTTCCTTCTTAAACAGGGTCTGACTTCCCTGATACGGCGGTGTCTCAATGGAATATTCTGAGTTTTCCGCCGCATGCTTGTAGAGATGTGGAGAGATTCGCACAATGTCCGGGCGATTTCACGTAATCTGCACGATAACAATTTGCTAACAAGGCGGTTGAGGATAATGGTGATGAAATATTTCTTTTCTGGAGTGCTGCTGCTTGTGCTTGCCGGCTGCAGCCAGACGCCGTCCCAGCCGTTACAAAAAGCGCAAAGAGCGCGAATTACGCCGCAAATCACCCTGAACATGGAGCAGCTGTGTAAGGATAAGGCGGCAAGACGCTACAGCACCGGGGCCCGGCTGGTTGACGTCAGCCATTTTGAACAGTTCCAGGGAAGCTATGAGCTGTCGGGCCATACCGAGCAGAATGAGCGCTTTATCTGTTCTTTCGATCCAGACGGGCAGTTTTTACATCTTTCTATGCGCTAAATGCCCGCAGCTGCCGCATGATGGCGTGAATTTCCCCAATTTTGCTTAAACAACGCCGTTTCGTACTGTATATCTCGCAGCCAGCGGGTATACTGATCCCTTCCTTTAAATCCACACGTATCCAGCACGAAATAATATGCAAAAGTTTGATACCAGGACCTTCCAGGGCCTGATCCTGACCTTACAGGATTACTGGGCTCGTCAGGGCTGCACCATTGTTCAACCACTGGACATGGAAGTTGGCGCCGGCACCTCCCACCCAATGACCTGCCTGCGCGCGCTGGGGCCAGAGCCGATGGCGACTGCCTATGTGCAGCCTTCGCGTCGTCCGACCGACGGTCGCTATGGCGAAAACCCGAACCGCTTGCAGCACTACTATCAGTTCCAGGTGGTCATTAAGCCATCGCCGGACAACATCCAGGAGCTGTACCTTGGGTCTCTGAAAGAGCTGGGTATGGACCCGACTATTCATGATATCCGCTTCGTGGAAGACAACTGGGAAAACCCAACGCTGGGCGCCTGGGGTCTGGGCTGGGAAGTGTGGCTGAATGGTATGGAAGTGACTCAGTTCACTTACTTCCAGCAGGTTGGTGGTCTGGAATGTAAGCCGGTAACCGGCGAGATCACCTACGGCCTGGAGCGTCTGGCGATGTACATTCAGGGCGTAGACAGCGTTTACGACCTGGTATGGAGCGACGGCCCGCTGGGTAAAACGACCTACGGCGACGTGTTCCATCAGAACGAAGTCGAGCAATCAACCTACAACTTTGAATACGCCGACGTGGACTTCCTGTTCTCCTGCTTTGAGCAGTATGAGAAAGAAGCGCAGCTGCTGCTGGCGCTGGAAAATCCGCTGCCGCTGCCTGCCTACGAGCGTATTCTGAAGGCCGCCCATAGCTTCAACCTGCTGGATGCGCGTAAGGCCATCTCCGTCACCGAGCGTCAGCGCTATATTCTGCGCATCCGCACCCTGACGAAAGCGGTGGCAGAAGCTTACTACGCTTCTCGTGAGGCCCTTGGCTTCCCGATGTGCAACAAAAACAAATAAGAGGCGGCCATGTCTGAGAAAACTTTCCTGGTGGAGATCGGCACCGAAGAGCTGCCACCAAAAGCCCTGCGCAGCCTGGCTGAGTCTTTTGCTGCGAACTTTACCGCGGAGCTGGATAGCGCCGGCCTCGCCCACGGCACCGTTGAATGGTTTGCCGCCCCGCGTCGTCTGGCGCTGAAGGTGGCCAATCTGGCCGCTTCCCAGCCGGATCGTGAAATCGAAAAACGCGGTCCGGCGGTTTCAGCGGCGTTTGACGCCGAAGGTAAACCGAGCAAAGCGGCCGAAGGCTGGGCGCGCGGCTGCGGCATCACCGTCGAGCAGGCCGAACGTCTGGCGACCGATAAAGGCGAATGGCTGCTGTATCGCGCCCACGTGAAAGGCGAAAGCGCAGAAGCGCTGCTGCCGAACATGGTCGCGACGTCGCTTTCCAAACTGCCTATCCCTAAACTGATGCGCTGGGGCGCGTCAGACGTGCAGTTCGTGCGCCCGGTTCACACCGTGACCCTGCTGCTCGGCGACAAAGTCGTTCCGGCGACCATTCTCGGTATCGACTCCGATCGTGTGATCCGCGGCCATCGCTTTATGGGCGAGCCGGAATTCACCATCGATAACGCCGAACAGTATCCGCAGATTCTGCTGGCGCGCGGGAAGGTTGTTGCCGATTACGCCGCGCGTAAGGCGATCATTAAAGCCGGCGCTGAAGAAGCGGCCCGCAAGATTGGCGGTAACGCTGACCTGAGCGAAAGCCTGCTGGAAGAGGTGACCTCGCTGGTGGAATGGCCGGTGGTGCTGACGGCGAAATTCGAAGAAAAATTCCTCGCGGTGCCTTCTGAAGCCCTGGTTTACACCATGAAAGGCGATCAGAAGTATTTCCCGGTTTATGCCGACGACGGCAAACTGCTGCCGAACTTCATCTTCGTCGCCAACATCGAATCCAAAGACCCGCAGCAGATCATCTCCGGTAACGAGAAGGTTGTGCGCCCGCGTCTGGCGGATGCCGAATTCTTCTTCAATACTGACCGCAAAAAGCGCCTGGAAGACAATCTGCCGCGTCTGCAGACCGTCCTGTTCCAGCAGCAGCTGGGCACCCTGCGCGATAAAACCGACCGTATTCAGGCCCTTGCCGGCTGGATTGCCGGCCAGATTGGCGCAGACGTTAACCACGCGACCCGTGCGGGCCTGCTGTCGAAGTGCGACCTGATGACCAATATGGTCTTCGAGTTCACCGATACCCAGGGCGTTATGGGCATGCACTACGCGCGTCATGATGGCGAAGCGGAAGACGTTGCCGTGGCGCTGAACGAGCAGTATCAGCCGCGTTTTGCCGGTGACGATCTGCCGTCTAACCCGGTTGCCTGCGCGGTGGCGATTGCCGATAAGATGGATACGCTTGCCGGTATCTTCGGCATTGGTCAGCACCCGAAAGGGGACAAAGACCCGTTCGCGCTGCGCCGTGCCGCGCTGGGCGTGCTGCGTATCATCGTTGAGAAGAACCTGAATCTGGATCTGCAAACCCTCACCGAAGAAGCGGTACGTCTGTATGGCGACAAGCTGACTAACGCGAAGGTGGTTGATGATGTTATCGACTTTATGCTCGGTCGCTTCCGCGCCTGGTACCAGGACGAAGGCTACGGCGTTGATACTATTCAGGCGGTACTGGCTCGTCGCCCAACCCGTCCGGCTGATTTCGATGCGCGCATGAAGGCGGTTTCGCACTTCCGCACGCTGGAAGAGTCCTCGGCGCTGGCGGCGGCGAATAAGCGTGTCTCCAACATTCTGGCTAAGTCTGACGAAGTGCTGAACGATATCGTCCACGCCTCCGTGCTGAAAGAAGCGGCTGAAATTAAGCTGGCCAGCAATTTAGTCGTCCTGCGCGACAAGCTGCAGCCGTACTTCGCCGAAGGCCGCTATCAGGACGCTTTGATCGAGCTGGCGTCGCTGCGCGAGCCGGTTGACGAGTTCTTCGAGAACGTAATGGTCAACGCGGAAGATCAAAGCGTGCGCGTTAACCGCCTGACGCTGCTGTCTAAACTGCGCGAGCTTTTCCTGCAGGTAGCGGATATTTCTCTGCTGCAGTAAGCGCCTTTTGGCAACAAAAAAACCTGCCTTCTGGCAGGTTTTTTTATGGCGCGAAGACGCTCATGGAGCAATCTCGTCGCCCGCGGGCTGGCCCTTAATTACTGCAGGTTGCCTGCCGTCAGGCTCTCTTTATCGAAAGCATGGCTGACGTTAATGCGGTTTTGATGCATCGACGTATCGATGTTTGAGCCTGCTTCCGGCTGTACGGCATGGCGTTCTGCCGCCATGACGCCGGTTGACAGTGAGGCTGCCAGAAACAGGGCGGTCATCACGCTGATATTTTTCATCTTATATTCCTTTTCATCGTGCTGTTGTTGTCGCCTGCGTAGCTGGTTCCGGCGGCCGGCACTCTCTAAGAGAGCCATCAACGAGATTTATTTAGTCAGCTCTGCGGTCATATGAACGCGGTTGTTGAACTGGGCGCTGGTAATTTTGTAGGACGCACCCTGCTCAGCAGCCTGGGCGGCAATTTTAGCTTCTGCGCGATCCAGGGTGGAGGCAGTGGTGCTGATGCTCTGAGCGAATGCGCCGAAGGACATCAGGGAAAGTGCGGTAACTGCAACGAAAGTTTTGATTGATTTCATGGTCATATTCCTAAGGTTGTTTGTCTGTAATAGGGCGTTGTGCCCTGATGTGATAAATAATAGGCCGATCGTCTGGTGATTAAAATCGGAACAATTTGCGCATATTGTTCAAAAAAATAGAATAATATTTGATCGATAACTATGGGGGCGTTAATCGTCATGACTGGCGATAAATAAGCCCGTCAGTTAGCCCGGCGGCGCGGCTAACTTTTGCCTGTCTCTGCGTGGGCGCTGAAAAAATAATCTTGAAATGTGGGTGTCGGTGTGGCTATTCTGTGCCCCGACGAATCCCTCGTCTTACTGAGAGCACACTGAAAATGGATAACCACGCCTGCTGAATTCACTCCTTGCTAGCACGATGTGCGGCAGGGGAAGTATCGATTTCATTCAGGAGTGCTTATGGCCCATTGTGCCCGGTCCCCCGCTTTTATTTTGCATCAGCTCACCTGTCAGTTTGCGACAGGAGACACGCTGTTCGGCCCGCTAAATTTATCGTTGGAAACGTCGTTCTGCGGCCTGGTCGGCCGTAATGGCGTCGGCAAAACTCGTCTGCTTCGGCTGCTGGCGGGCGTTGACTCTCCCTCCGGTGGACATATCGAACGGTTTACCTCTCTGGCCTATGTTGCCCAACAGCCGGCTATGACTCCCTGCGCTACGCTGGCCGATCTGCTGGGCTATGGCTGCGTATTCTCCGCCCTGCGGCGGCTTGAGCGTGGTGAAGGATTCGCTGACGACGTTGAGAGCCTGGAAGGTTTCTGGGATCTGCGCGAGCGTCTGAGCGCGGCGTTCGCAGATGCCGGCCTGCCGACGTTTGCTCCCGATCGACTCGCGTCGTCGCTGAGCGGCGGCGAGCGGGTGAAAGCGCTGCTGTGCGGGGCCTTTCTCTCAGGCTCAGACTATTTGCTGCTGGATGAGCCGACAAACCACCTCGACAGACAGGGGCGCGAATGGCTGTACCAGCAGCTTGAGCGCTGGCGCGGCGGGGGAATTATCGCCAGCCACGATCGTGAACTGCTGGCGCGGATGCCGCGCATCCTTGAGCTCACTCCGACGGCGCTGCGAAGCTATGGCGGGAGCTACGCCGACTACCGGCAGCAGCGCGATGCCGAGCAGCAGGCTGCGCGATCCGCGCTGGAGCATGCCGCGACCGAACGCCGTCGCACCCGGGCGCGTATGCACAAAGAACATGATGCCAGCCAGCGGCGATCTGCGCAGACGCTGCGGGTTGTCGATACCCTGAATATTGCCTCGTTTGAACGCGTGAAGTACAAAGGCGCGGCGAAGGAGCGCCCTGGAACGCTCCTGCGGCAGCATCGGGAACAAAACAGCGCCCTCAACGCCGCCGTTGCCCAGGCGTACGAGCGGGTAGAAGATGAAGCGTCGGTGATGTTTACTCTGCCGGGAAGTCATATTGCCGCCGGTAAGCAGGTTCTGGAGCTGGAGGGCTTACGGCTGGCCCACTCGGCGGCAGCACCGCTTAGCTGGCGCCTTGACGGGCCGATGCGCGTCGCGCTGCGTGGTCCTAATGGCTGTGGAAAAACCACCTTATTGAAAACGCTGATAGGCCTCGAGCAGCCGGTTAGCGGAGAGTGCCGACTATCGGTACATGCGGCCTGGCTGGATCAGCACCTGACGCAGCTGGACCTGTCGCTATCGGTTTTAACGCATCTTAATCTTGACGATACGCCGCTGGAGGAGGGCGTGCTGCGCAGCCGGCTTGCACAGCTGCAGCTGGGAGCGGATAAAATCAATCTACCTTTGGCGGCGCTGAGCGGCGGCGAACGACTGAAGGCGGCGCTTGCCTGCGTGCTGTGGCGGCGGGACGCCACCCAGCTGCTGCTGCTCGATGAGCCGACTAACCACCTTGATTTAGCCTCCGCTCAGGCCATTGAAGCGGCGCTAGCGGGATTTCCCGGTGCGATGCTGGTTGTGTCGCATGATGAGGCGTTCCTGCAGGGGCTGAAGCTCACCCACGTTTTAGAGTGGCGGGACGGCGGCTGGCATTTTGAGGCGAGCTAAAACTAAAAAACCGCCATGTGAAGTGGCGGTTTCCTGATGTTCAGATAAAAAAAATCCCCGCCGTAAGGCAGGGATCTTGAATTCTGAGCTTATTTAAGCTTACAGGCTGGTAACGTTGCCAGCTGCCGGGCCTTTAGCGCCGCTTTCGATGGTGAAGGAAACTTTCTGACCTTCATCCAGAGATTTGTAGCCATCGTTCATGATAGCGGAGAAGTGTACGAACACATCTTTAGAACCGTCATCAGGAGTAATGAAGCCGAAACCTTTATCAGCGTTGAACCATTTTACGATACCAGTCATTTTACCGGACATAGCGAAATACCTTTAAAAAATTAATGAACCTTTCGGCGATACGGTCTGGACTACAGATTTGAAGCTATAAAGGGAAAGTTCACTACCGGGGTATCTAGGATAACCGCTCAAGGACTACTCTATACTAATGCTCTGTGGTCTGTACATCAAACCTGCGAGCATTAACTCATTTTTGAGATGCGATAGCAAACGTTTTTTTTCATAGAAATTAAAACGGTCCCTAATCAGGACCGTAATCAGTGTCCAATAACATTATAGAACTTCACTCGTGAATTTGCCTTGAAAGCTTTGAGTTAGCCTGGATCAGGCGCATCAACTTGAGCTCAGTCGAAGAGGGCTTGACGCGTCTCGACTCCCACTCCTGCACCATCGCCACGCTGACGCCCATCGCATCGGCGAAATCGTCAATTTTCAGCCCGGTCCCTTTACGGAGCCGGTCGAATTCGCTGAAGGCGGTTGGCTTGCGGGTTGGGGCGGTCGCTCGGGGAATGTCTTTAAAAACAATTTGTTCCAGGCTGCTAAGCAATTCGAATATTGGATCTTTATATTCCATAGAGAGCTCCTTCCTGCTGCACAGTAAAGGGTAGGTTTGGTGGATGCTTATTAAGAATAGTCAGAAAAAAACGCGGAGAACGGTAACGGGGGTGATTATATGCCGGCAGCCCTTCTTTTGAGACCGAACAGCCCGGCGGGAGTTGGGGGTAAGCCGATGATTAATCATCATACGCGCGGGTTTAGAAAATTTTTGTAAACGGCACAGAAAAACCGAAGCCAGCGGCTCCCCGCTGGCCTTGCGATCAGGCTTTCTGCAGATTTTCAGCGTCGGCCTGAGGCGGAGCAGGCTGACGCTGGCTCATTTTGTATTTTACCAGCAGGGCGATGGCGGATAAAAACGCCGGGATGGCCAGCAGGGTGAAAATGGTCGCAAAAGAGAGCTGCGCCTGCATCAGGAATACGCCGCTGAAGGCGCCAAGAATGCCGCCAAAGCGCCCGATACCCAGCATCCAGGCGACGCCGGTTGCGCGGCCCTGCGTGGGGTAAAATCCGGCTGCCAGCGCCGGCATGGAAGACTGCGCGCCGTTCATAATGCTGCCGGCGATAAATACCATGATCCCCATCAGCACCAGGCTGTCGGTGGAGAAGCCCACGAGACAGACGAAAATACCGGTTAGCAGCCAGCCGACGGCGACGACCTTATTGGGGTTGATCTTATCCATCAGCGCGCCGAGGATCAGCACGCCAATACCGCCGCCCAGCGGGAACAGTGCGGTGATAATCGACGCCTGGCTCATCGATGCGCCGGTTTCACGAATCAGCAGCGGCAGCCAGCTGGTCAGTAAATAGAAGATCAGCAGGCCCATAAAGTAGGTCAGGCACAGCATCACGGTTCCGACGATATAGCGTGGAGAGAAAATGACGGCCAGAGCCGATTTCTCTTTTACCTGGCCGGCCTCACGCAGCTCAAACTCCACCTCTTGCGGAAGCGGCGCAATGCGGCGGAGAATTGTCGCAATGCGCTGCGCAGGCTGGCGCTTAACGACCATGTAGCGCACCGATTCCGGCAGCAGGAAGATCAGCGCCACGGCGAGCAGCAGAGGCATCACGCCGCCCAGTACCAGCACGCTTTGCCAGCCGTAATGGGGGATCATCCAGGCTGAGAGAAAGCCCCCCAGCGACGATCCCATCGGGAAGCCGACAAACATCAGGTTGACCATTAAGGCCCGGCGGCGCTCCGGCGCGTATTCGCTCATCAGCGTCGCGGCGTTCGGCATCGCGGCCCCCAGCCCCAGCCCCGTCAGGAAGCGCAGCAGCGTCAGCTGGTTCAGGCTGGTAGCAAAAGCGGTAAGCAGGCTAAAGCTGCCAAAAACCACGATCGACATCAGCAGGACCTTCTTGCGGCCAATGCGGTCGGCCAGCGGCCCCGCGGTCAAGGCGCCCACCGCCAGGCCGACCAGCGCAGCGCTCATTACCGGGCCTAATGCCGACTTTTCTACGCCCCACTCCTGCACCAGGTCTGAGGCGATGAAACCGATTATCGCGGTATCGAAACCGTCCATAGCGACGGTGATAAAACATAAGGCCAGAATCATCCACTGGTACTTCGTGAAGGGATGTTCATTGATAAAAGCCTGAATATCGATGGTTGTCTTATTCATACGGCATTCCTGGCAGGCAGAGCGGGGGACGAAAACGGCGGTTTACGTCTCCCTCGCTGTCGTTAATATTATTTGTGCGATAATCGAACGTAATGCCGTTAATCGCTCATTAATCAAAACACTGAACCCGACTGCAGGCAACGCGGGTCGGCCAGGAAGCGTGCGATTATCGTTCTTTTTAGGGATTTAATCGCGATTGATGAAATTAAAATTCAATAAAATCAACTTGTTGAATATTGATTTTGACGTTTTGCTTATGGCGGTAATTGTGATGTGCTTAACAGACGATACCGGTTGTCGATAAAACGCCGCCAGAGGGCTATTTCCTGCGGAAGATTGTCAGGAAAGAGTATCCTGTGAGGCCGACCTGGACTATCCTTGTCAGCGTCTGGCACGTGTGTGTCTGTTTGCGCTTTTTTTGGCTGAAAGGAGTAAAAAAATGGCGACAGGAAAGTCCTGCTCTCGCTGGTTTGCGGCTGTTGCGGCCTTATTAATGGTGGTTAGCCTGAGTGGGTGTTTTGATAAAGAAGGCGATCAGCGCAAAGCGTTCATCGACTTCCTGCAAAATACGGCTATGCGGAGCGGCGAACGTCTGCCGACGCTGACCGCCGATCAGAAAAAACAGTTCGGTCCTTTTGTGTCCGATTATGCGGTGATTTACGGCTATTCGCAGCAGGTAAGTCAGGCGATGGACGCGGGCCTGCGCCCGGTGGTAGACAGCGTGAACGCGATCCGCGTCCCGCAGGACTATATCACTCAGCGTGAACCGCTGCGTCAGGCAAACGGCGCGCTGGGCGTACTGAGCCAGCAGCTGGAAAATGCGAAAATGCAGGCCGATGGTGCGCATAGCGCGCTGAAGCAGGGCGACGATCTGAAGCCGGTCTTTGACCAGGTTTACAACAAAGTGGTTACCGCTCCGGCAAATGCCCTGCAGCCGCTGATCCCTGCGGCGCAGGTCTTTACACAGCAGCTGGTGCAGGTCGGTGATTTTGTTGCTCAGCAAAGTACGCAGGTGAGCTTCGTGGCGAACGGGATTCAGTTCCCGACCTCGCAGCAGGCCAGCCAGTACAACGCATTGATTGGCCCGCTGGCGGCTCAGCACCAGGCGTTCAATCAGGCGTGGACTGCAGCAGTTAACGCTACGCGATAGCCGCTGCCCGAGCCCGGGGAAGGCGTTTATCGCGCCATCACCCGGGTTTCTTCCCGGCTGACGCTACGCTCAGCCGGGCGAGAATGCCCCTTTCCTTCCTATTTCACCTGCGGGTTCACGCAGTTCTTATCGACGTTGCCCTGTAGCGCATCAATTAGATTATCCACCGCACAGGCCGCCATGTTGTAGCGCGTTTCATGGGTAGCGGAACCAATATGCGGGAGCGCGACGACGTTCGGCATGCTGAGCAGCGGGGAGTCCTGCGCCAGCGGCTCCTGCTCAAACACGTCGAGACCGGCGGCATGGATTTCGCCATTCTGCAACGCGGCAATCAACGCCTTCTCATCGACGACCGGACCGCGTCCGGCGTTAATAAAGATGGCGGATGGCTTCATTTTGGCGAACTTCTCCGCATTGAAAAGATGATGAGTCTCAGCGGTCAGCGGCAGGATCAGGCAGACAAAATCGGCTTCCTCAAGCAGCGTATCCAGATCGCAGTAGCGGGCGTTGAAGCGCTCTTCCGCCTGCGGGTGCTGGCTACGCGCATTATAAAGAATCGGCATCCCGAAGCCGGCATGCGCGCGCTGGGCCAGCGCCATGCCGATGCGCCCCATCCCAACGATGCCCAGCGTTTTGTGGTGCACATCGCTGCCGAACCAGTCCGGCCCGATGCTTTTGGTCCATTCACCCGCCTTCACGCGATTGGCCACTTCCACCACCCGGCGTGAGGTGCTGAGTACCAGCGCCATCACCGTATCGGCAACGGTTTCGGTCAACACGGTGGGCGTATGCATCAGCAGGACCCTGCGCGCGTTTAGCGCTCCAACGTCGAAGTTGTCGTAGCCCACGGAGACCGTTGAGGCCGCACGAAGATTGGGCATTTTCTCCAGTAACGCGGCATCAACTTTTTCGCTGGAGCCCAGCAGGCCTTCGGCCTGGGCAAACGCCTCGGCGTGCTGCGCGATGGTTTCGGCACTCAGGTTTTTCACCCGGGTGACGGCAAAGTATTTTTCCAGACGTTGCTGCAGGTCGTCGGGAAGCGTTTTATAGAGAATAACGGACGGCTTCATGCGGATCTCCGTAGTATTTAGGGGTCAGGCGTGACGAGCGCCAAGCGGAATTTTTTGATTATTAGCAGGCTTAACAATCAAAGTAAGCCATACCGCGACGAAAAGCGCCACTCCCATGAAAATGTACGAGGCTGACGGGCTGCCGGTCGAACCGTTCAGGTAGCCGACGAACCATGAGCCAAAGAATGAGCCTAGCGCGCCCATGCTGTTAATCAGCGCCATCGCGCCGCCGGCTACGTTGCGCGGTAGCATCTCCGGGATGATGGCGAAGAAGGGGCCATAGGGGGCGTACATCGCCGCGCCGGCAATCACCAGCAGGGTATAAGAAGTCCAGAAGTGGTTCGCGCCGACGGCCCAGGAGCCGATAAAGGCCAGCCCGCCAATCAGCAGCAGCGGCCAGACGAACAGCTTACGGTTCTGCATTTTGTCCGAGGCCCAGGAGACGACGATCATCGCAATAGTCGCCGCCAGGTAAGGTACCGAGGAGAGCCAGCCAACCTCGACCATGCCCATGTTTTCACCGCCGCTGCGGATGATTGACGGCAGCCACAGCACGAAGCCGTATACCCCGATACTCCAGGCAAAATACTGCATGCACAGCAGAACGACGTTACGTGAGCGGAAGGCCTCGCTGTAGTTACGTACGGCTTTGATGCCCTGCTGCTCGCGTTCCAGCTGCTCCTGCAGCGCGGCTTTTTCGCTCTCCGACAGCCAGTTCACCTGCGACGGCTTATCTTTTACCAGTACCCACCAGCAGAAGGCCCAGATCACCGCCGGAACGCCTTCAATGATGAACATCTCGCGCCAGCCAAAGGACTGGATCAGATAGCCGGAAACCACCGACATCCACAGCACCGTGACCGGATTGCCGAGGATTAAAAAGGTATTGGCGCGCGAGCGTTCGGATTTAGTAAACCAGTTGCTGATGTAAATCAGCATCGCGGGCATCACCGCGGCTTCGACGACGCCGAGAATAAAGCGGATAGCGGCCAGCGCCGGAATATTGTGCACCATGCCGGTCAGCGAGGCGCAGGCGCCCCACAGGATCAGGCAGATAAAAATAAGTTTTCGCACGCTGCGGCGTTCAGCATAAATTGCCCCAGGGATCTGGAAGAAGAAGTACCCGAGGAAGAAAAGAGCGCCCAGTAGCGATGAGACCCCTTTGGTGATCCCTAAATCTTCGGTAATGCCCGCCGCGGAGGCGAAGCTGAAGTTAGCGCGGTCGAGATACGCCAGGCTATACGTGATAAACACGATAGGCATGATGTACCACCAGCGTTTTGTTGCATTGGTTAAGCTGTTCATAGGCTTGCCTCTGTATGTGAGGTAACACTCACCGATAGAAGGTGTCTTATGCCGCGCTGTATGTAGGGTACAGAGTGGCTACGATCGTTGCATTAAACGTTATTCGCCCAGCGCTTCGCGCGTCGGTAATCCTTCGCTATCGCCCTGAACCTGAATAGCCAGCGAGCCGATTTTATTCCCGCGCCGTACCGCCTGATCCAGCGCTTTGCCTTCCAGCAGGGCGCTAATAACCCCGACCGCAAAGCCATCGCCTGCGCCGACGGTATCGACGACGTTATCGACTTTTATCGCCGCGACGGCACCCTGCTCACCCGCGGTCGTTTTATACCAGGCGCCGTCGGAGCCGGTTTTGATGATTACGGCGCGCACGCCGCGGTTGAGATAGAAGTCAGCGATAGCCTCCGGCGTTTGCTGACCCGTCAGGATCATCCCCTCCTTCAGACCGGGTAAAACCCAGTCGGCCTGGAAAGCGAGATGGTTGAGCTTTTCCACCATCTCACCTTCGCTTTTCCACAGCACCGGCCGCAGGTTGGGGTCGAAAGAGATCGTTTTTCCCTCGGCCTTCATCGTGCCGGCGGCGCGATCCAGCAGCGCATATGAACTCTCCGACAGCGCGGCGGCGACGCCGCTTAAATGCAGGTGGCGGGCGCTGGCGAAGTAATCGGGGTGGAAATCATCCGGCGACAGGTGGCTGGCAGCCGAGCCTTTGCGGAAATATTCCACAATGGGATCGGTTCCATTTTCGACTTTAGATTTCATCTGGAAGCCGGTTGCGTAGCGCGGGTCCTGGGTTACACCGCGGGCGTCAATCCCCTCTTTTGCCAGCGAGTTAAGAACAAAGCGACCGAAGCTATCCTCGCCGACGCGGCTGACCCAGCCGACCTTCAGCCCCAGACGAGCAAGGCCGGTGGCGACGTTCAGCTCCGCGCCGGCGACGCGCTTGATAAAGCATTCTACTTCCGCGAGGTCCCCGGTTTGGGTTGCCACAAACATGGCCATCGCTTCGCCGATGGTAATGACATCCAATCTGTTTTCCATGGCTTAATCCTCGCGTAAAAGGTTCACATAGCGGCGGGTAACGGCCGTCAGGTCATGGCCGACCAGCGGAAATTCGATGCCGCGTGGGGCATCGGCGGGCAGGTTATCAAGCAGCGCCATCCAGCGCGGAGCGGCCTCATCGGGAGGAACGGCGCGGTACTGCTCGCGATGCGGCTGGGCCGCCTTAACGTGAATATAGCTGACGGCGGGCGCAAGATGGCGGGCGGCCTCTTCCGGCGAATCGCCGACCCACAGCCAGTTGCCCATATCAAACGTCAGCGTCACCGGCAGGTTATTGACCCGGCAGGTGGCTTTAAACCGCTGCATCGGCGCCAGCTGCCCGCAATCGGTCTGGTCATTTTCCACCACCAGCGCCATACCGCTCTCCTGCAGCGTGCGGCGCAGGGTCTCCAGCTGGTTGTTATGGATGAAGTGGCCGAGCGAGAGTTTTAACCATAAGGCGTTGAGGGTTTGCGCTTCCTGCAGCAGCGCCGCGAGGTTCGGGTTAAGCGAGCCGTCGGCGGCAAACAGGGCCTGCGGCGCGGAGTAGCAGACCAGCAGGTTGTGGCTTTCTATCTCCGCGGCGAGCGCGGGCAGCCGGCTCAGTTCGCCGGGGCTGAATAACTCGCGGCGAATCTCCACGCCGTCGGCGCCGGAACCGGCAATGAACGGCAGTACGGCGGACTGCCCGCCAAGCTCTCTAACGCGATCGTTGCCATAAGCGGCGGTCACGACAATGATTTTTCTGGCCATCTGACAAACTCCCGGTGGTTCTGTAGCGAATCTCTCTATTACGCTAGATGGTACCGGTTCCAAAGGAAAGGGGAGGATGTCTAATTTATGATCACCATCACGAAGGAGAGCTAACGGGAGGTCGATCCGCGGACGATCAGTTCACCGGAAAATACCCGCTCACAGATCGGTTCATGGCTGCCTTCGATGCGGCGCACCACCTGTTCAACGGCGGCGTAGCCTATTTGCCACGTCGGCTGCTTGAGGGTGGTAATCCCGACTCCCGCGAGCTCCGCCCACTCCAGCTCATCAAACCCGAGCAGGCCGATATCGCTCCCCCAAATCAGGTCAACTCGCTTCAGCGATCGCGCGACCTGCAGCGTCAGAGCGCCGTTGGCGGAGATAACCGCTTTGCGCATTCCGCGATGGCCGGAGTGAAACTGGCGCAGCACGCTGTCCAGCATCGCGCCGTCGTTGAGCGGGACTTCGGCATTTTCCGCGACGATCCCGGCGTGGCGCTGGATGGTGGTGCGAAAGGCGCTCAGCCGCTCGCGTCGCGTGTTGACGGAGCCTAACGGTTCGCTCAGAAACAGCAGCGCCTCGAAGCCTTTTTCCACCAGGTGTTCGGTGGCGGTGGTGGCGGCCTGGGCGTTATCCAGTCCGACCACGTCGCAGGCAAAATCCGGAATTTTTCGGTCGATCAGCACCATCGGCAGCGCCGACTGCTGCAGGCGATTGAGCCCCTCTTCCCGCATCCCGACGGCGTTGACCACAATCCCCTCAACCTGATAGCTGCGCAGCAGGTCGAGATAGTGCAGCTCCTGATCCAGCTCGTTGTTGGTATTACATACCAGCAGGGTGAAGCCTTTCTCGCGGCAGGCGGCCTCGATGCCGCTAAGCACGTTAACCGAGTAGGGATTGGTAATATCGGCGATGATCAGGCCAATCAGCCGGGTACGTCCGTGCTTTAGGCCGCGGGCCATCAGGCTGGGGCGATAGTTAAGTTCGGCAATCGCCTTTTCAATGCGCGCCAGCAGGTCATCGGAAAGCAGATGCTTTTCGCCGTTGAGGTAGCGTGAAATGCTGGTTTTACCGGTCTTTGCGGCTTTTGCCACATCGCTAATGGTTGCTCGCGCCGCTTTCGCCATGATGGCTTCCTTTGCTGAAATCTGGAGAACACCTTAGCGCGAAAATTCGCTATATCAAGCATTTTGCCCGGTAAGCGCCTCTTACCGGGCGGAGGATGGCGGGGTTACTGCAGCGGACTGAGGGTAATTTCCACGCGGCGGTTCTGCGCTTTGCCTTCCGCAGTGCCGTTGCTGGCAATCGGATTGGCCGGGCCCATTCCGCTGGTGCGGATACGGTTTGCCGCGACGCCCTGGGTGATAAGGGCGCTGGCAACGCTATCCGCGCGCTGCTGCGAAAGACGCATGTTCAGGTCCTGGCCGCCGGTGCTGTCGGTATAGCCGACAACGTTAACCGCCGTCTTTTCGTACTCTTTCAGCACCATCGCGACCCCGGAGAGCGTATTGGCTCCTGCCGGTTTGAGATTGGCGCTGCTGCTGTCAAAGGTGACGTTATTGGGCATATTCAGCACGATGTTATCGCCATTGCGCGTCACGCTGACCCCGGTTCCCTGCATTTTCTCGCGCAGTTTTGCTTCCTGTACGTCCATGTAGTAGCCGATGCCGCCGCCAAGCGCCGCGCCCGCCGCCGCGCCGATCAGCGCCCCTTTGCCTCGGTCGTGTTTGGAAGAGGAGAGCGCGCCAATGCCCGCGCCGACCAGGGAGCCGATACCGGCGCCGACGCCGGATTTTCCTGCTTCACGTTCGCCGGTATAGGGGTTGGTCGTACAGCCAGAAATGGCCAGGGTGCCGCTAACCAAAGCCGCAATCATCAGTACGCGTTTTTTCATATTATTTCCTTAATCCATTTTATTCTTTGTCACAGCGCGCGTGACGGTTGATTATGACGCCCGGATGTGGAGAAAATTCCCCGGATAACGTCTCTATTTGTAAGTAACCTTGAACGGCCGAATAACAGGCCGTCACCACACCTGCATTCGCTGACCAGGAGCTCGCTTTGCCAACCTCATCTGCAACTGAAACCATCCTCACCGCGGCCCATTGGGGACCGATGCTGGTTGAAACCGATGGTGAAAATGTCCTCTCTTCCCGCGGCGCGCTGGAAACCCCCTTCGCCAACTCTTTGCAAACCGCCGTGCGGGACCAGGTTCATAGCAAGACTCGCGTGCGTTACCCGATGGTGCGTAAAGGTTTTCTGGCCTCGCCGGATAGCCCGCAGGGCGTACGCGGGCAGGATGAGTTCGTCCGGGTGAGCTGGGAGCAGGCGCTGGATCTTATTCATGCTCAGCATCGGCGGATCCGGGAAAGCTACGGCCCGACGTCCATCTTTGCCGGTTCCTACGGCTGGCGTTCAAACGGCGTACTGCATAAAGCGGCGACGCTGCTGCAGCGCTATATGAGCCTGGCCGGCGGCTATACCGGCCACCTCGGGGATTACTCCACCGGCGCGGCGCAGGCGATCATGCCGTACGTGGTGGGCGGAAATGAGGTTTATCAGCAGCAAACCAGCTGGCCAATGGTGCTGGAACATAGCGAGGTGGTGGTGCTGTGGAGCGCTAATCCGCTGAATACGCTAAAAATTGCCTGGAACGCCTCCGATGAGCAGGGAGTGACATGGTTCGATCGGCTGCGCAAGAGCGGCAAGCGGGTGATCTGCATCGATCCTATGCGATCGGAAACCGTTGATTTCTTTGGGCAGGATATCGACTGGGTGGCCCCGCATATGGGAACGGACGTGGCGATGATGCTGGGTATCGCCTGTACCCTGGTTGAAAACGGCTGGCAGGACGATGCGTTTCTGGCGCGCTATACCAGCGGCTATGAGATCTTCTCCCGCTACCTGACCGGCGAGAGCGACGGCGTGGCGAAGACCGCCGAGTGGGCTGCGGAGATTTGCGGCGTAAGTGCGGATAAAATCCGCGAACTGGCGCAACTTTTCCACGAAAATACCACCATGCTGATGTCCGGCTGGGGCATGCAGCGTCAGCAGTTCGGCGAGCAGAAGCACTGGATGTTGGTCACGCTGGCCGCGATGCTGGGGCAGATTGGCACCCCCGGCGGCGGTTTTGGCCTCTCCTACCACTTCGCCAACGGCGGCAACCCGACCCGCCGGGCGGCGGTGCTGGCCTCGATGCAGGGCTGCGTGGCGGACGGTATTGAGGCGGTAGAAAAAATTCCGGTGGCGCGCATTGTCGAAGCGCTGGAAAACCCGGGCGCGGCGTATCAGCATAACGGCATGGACCGATGCTTCCCGGATATTCGCTTTATCTGGTGGGCGGGCGGCGCCAATTTTACCCATCATCAGGATACCAACCGGCTGATCCGCGCCTGGCAGAAGCCGGAGCTTATCGTCATTTCGGAGTGCTTCTGGACCGCCGCGGCCCGCCATGCCGATATCGTCCTGCCGGCAACGACCTCATTTGAACGCAACGATATGACCATGACCGGCGATTACAGCAACCAGCACCTGGTGCCGATGAAACGCGTGGTTGCTCCGCGCGACGAGGCCCGGGATGACTTTGAGGTGTTTGCCGATCTTAGCGAGCGCTGGGAAGAGGGAGGCCGCGCCCGTTTTACCGAGGGTAAAAGCGACATCCAGTGGCTGGAAAGCTTCTACCGCATTGCGGCTCAGCGCGGAGCGAGCCAGCAGATTACGCTGCCGCCGTTCGAGCAGTTCTGGCAGGATAATCAGCTCATTGAGATGCCGGAAAACCCCGACAACGCCCGTTTCGCTCGCTTTGCCGCCTTCCGCGCCGATCCGCAGGCTAATCCGCTGAAAACGGCGAGCGGAAAAATTGAGATCCACTCGCCGACGATTGCCGGTTTTGCCTATCCCGACTGCCCGCCGCACCCGATGTGGCTGGCGCCGGACGAATGGCACGGCAACGCGCAGCCGGGCCAGCTGCAGGTGCTTTCCGCCCATCCGGCCCATCGCTTGCACAGCCAGCTGAATCACACGACGCTGCGGGAGCAGTACGCGGTTGCCGGCCGCGAGCCGTTAACCATTCATCCGCTGGATGCCGAGGCGCGGCAGATTGCCGACGGCGATCTGGTTCGGGTATGGAATTCGCGCGGTCAGGTTCTGGCCGGAGCGGTGGTGACGGAAGGGATCCGGCCCGGGGTTATCTGCCTGCATGAGGGGGCCTGGCCTGATATCGACCCGCAGGCGGGGATCTGTAAAAATGGCGCGGTGAACGTTTTGACCAAAGATATTCCGACCTCGCGTCTCGGTAACGGCTGCGCCGGAAACACGGCGCTGGCGTGGCTGGAAAAATACGCTGGCCCGGCGCTTACGTTAACGGCGTTTGATCCACCGGCCAACGCATAATCCACGTCGGCTGCAGGGTATCGTCCTGCCATGCGCAGTCTTCTATCCGGAAGCCCTGCGCATGGTAGAAATTCACCGCCTGTACGTTTTTTTGGTACACCTCGAGGCTTAGCCAGGCATAGTGCCGTTTGACCTCGTTCACCAGCGCGCTGCCGATCCCCCGGCGGATGGCCTCCGGCGCAACGAAAAGCGCGCCGAGAAAGCGTGATTCCAGAACGCTGATAAAGCCTTTTATCTCACCGCCTTCCTCCCATACCCAGGTACTGGCGGCGGGAAGGTAAACGTCGCGCACGACCGCAATGCTTTCATGCCAGTACTCCTCTTTGATAAACGGATGCGCATGAATCGTGCTTTTCAGCCATAGCGCGAGCAGCGGGCGGACCTCTTTAGCGTCCCACTTGCGGATCATCCGCACCTCCGGGGTAACAGAAGCAGCCCGTGACGTGATCGTTCACCAGCCCACAGGCCTGCATAAAGGAGTAACAGATGGTCGAACCGACAAACTTGAAGCCGAGTTTTTTCAGCGCTTTCGACAGCGCATCGGAGGCGGGGGTCGTCGTTGGGATTTCCGCCAGCGTAGCGGCGTGCGATATCTGCGGATGATTATCGACAAAGGACCAGACGAAATCAGCGAAGGAGTCGCCTTTTTCTTCCATCGCAAGAAAAGCCCGCGCGTTGCCGATAATGGCCTGAATTTTACCGCGATGGCGAATAATACCGGCGTCCAGCACCAGGCGCTCAACGTCGGCCTCGTCCATCGCGGCGACGCGAACCGGGTCGAACTGATGAAACGCCCGGCGATAGTTCTCACGTTTTTTTAGCACCGTAATCCATGAAAGCCCGGCCTGCTGGCCCTCAAGGCAGATCATTTCGAACAGCTTCCGGGCGTCTCTTTGCTCTACGCCCCATTCGGTATCGTGATACTGGATATAGAGAGGGTCCTGGCTAACCCATCCGCAACGCTGCATGTCTTTCTCCCTTAGCAATAAAACTTACCCTTTCACCTTGACGGCTGAAAGATAAAGATAATAGTTAATACAGGGATACCACTCCCAAATACAGGGGTATCAGATCCCATAAAAAACACAGCAATACTTCCGGTTTGGCTCTTTATGGAGTCGCTTTAATGATAATAAAGAAATGCAATGGCTTGGGGGGATACTTCCTCCCGGCATGCGTATCCGTATGGGTATCGTGCGTCTGCGGGGCGAATGCCTGGCAACAGGAATATATCGCTATCGATACAAAAAGTAATACACCCGAACGCTATACGTGGGATAGCGATCACCAACCGCGCTATGAGGACATTCTGGCTGAGCGCATCAATTCATCGACCGGCGACGCTTCCGGATTCGCCCTCAACCAGGCGGTAGCGCCGCCGGATACCGGCCACGGTATGAGCGTGGGCTGGAACTTTACCTTAGCCAACGGCGTGACTTCAGGGCCAGTGGCAAGTTTACGCAGCGATCTGCTGCTTCCGCCTCCCGTTCGCCGCGCGACGGAAAGTAGCTACGTGAATACGCTCGGCTGGCGCGTGGATTACCAGCAGCTGTGGGGCATTCACCCTTGGGCGCAGGTGAGCTACAACCAGGCGCTTTCTTCAGAGCTGCCCTGGCCAACCCGTACCCAGGACGGCGGCTGGCGGGATGTGACCTTTGGAGCGGATATGTCGCTCAATTCACACCTTGCGGCCTGGGCGGCGCTCTCGCAGGCGGATAACCTGCCAACCGGGGCAAACTATCAGTACCTGATGGGGGTCAGCGCCAATTTTTAAGCCGTTTCTCCGACCGGCTTGCGGCCATCTGCTCGCACGCTGCTGGCCTAAGATCGTCGGGCGGGGCGTTCAGCCTCGCTGTGGGTATTTTGCTTCTGTAATGTGAATTATGTCGCCCATATGTAGCATGCTTAATACGACTATTTAACTTCACGATCACAGAACTGGCGCGTCTTCGTGAGATAGCAGGTACTAACTTATTTCCTGCTATCGAGCGCGCGCCCGTTTCTCGATGTCATTCATTCCGGCATTCATGCATTTCATTCCCTGCTGACGGCATTTCATGCCTTTTCTCCCCTGGGCTTCAGGGGACTTCGCTATTGTGGCGGCAGTTAATACTTCAGGACATCCGCTATGAACGCTACCAATACTCAATATACCCGCTGGCTCACGCTATTCGGCACGATCGTGACACAATTCGCGCTGGGATCGGTTTATACATGGAGTTTGTTCAATAGTTCTCTTTCCGCAAAGCTGGATGAGCCGGTAAGCCAGGTGGCTTTCTCCTTCGGCCTGCTGAGTCTTGGTCTGGCGTTATCCTCCTCCGTCGCCGGTAAATTGCAGGAACGCTTTGGCGTAAAACGCGTGACGATGGCATCCGGCGTACTGCTCGGGCTCGGCTTTTTCCTCACCGCCCACGCCAATAGCCTGATGATGCTGTGGCTGAGCGCCGGTCTGCTGGTCGGTCTGGCTGACGGCGCAGGCTATCTGCTGACGCTGTCCAACTGCGTGAAGTGGTTCCCTGAGCGTAAAGGGCTGATTTCCGCCTTCTCCATTGGCTCCTACGGCCTCGGCAGCCTCGGGTTTAAATTTATTGATAGCCATCTGCTGGCGACCGTTGGTCTGGAGAAAACCTTTATTATCTGGGGCGCGATTGTGCTGGTGATGATTGTTTTTGGCGCAACGCTGATGAAAGATGCGCCGAACCATGCCGCCAGCACCAGCAATGGGGTGGTGGAGAATGACTTCACGCTGGCGCAGTCGATGCGTAAACCGCAGTACTGGATGCTCGCGGTGATGTTCCTGACCGCCTGCATGAGCGGCCTGTACGTTATCGGCGTGGCGAAGGATATTGCGCAAGGGATGGTGCACCTGGACGTGGCGACGGCGGCAAATGCGGTAACCATCATTTCTATCGCCAACCTGAGCGGACGCCTGGTGCTGGGTATCCTGTCGGATAAAATTTCCCGTATCCGCGTGATTACTATTGGTCAGGTCGTTTCGCTGGTCGGTATGGCGGCACTGCTGTTTGCCCCGCTCAATGCCACGACTTTCTTTGCCGCGATTGCCTGCGTCGCCTTTAACTTCGGCGGTACGATCACCGTGTTCCCGTCCCTGATCAGTGAATTCTTCGGCCTGAACAACCTGGCGAAAAACTACGGGGTGATTTATCTGGGCTTCGGTATCGGCAGCATCTGCGGGTCGCTGATTGCCTCACTGTTCGGCGGGTTCTACGTCACCTTCTGCGTTATCTTCGCGCTGCTGATTCTTTCTCTGGCGCTTTCCACGACCATTCGCCAGCCAAAAAGCGAAGTTTATAACGCGGCACACGCCTGACCGCGCGACAGACCATCAATTCACTAAGCGAATAATGCCAATCCGACCAGATATTTTGTAAATATTTGGTCGGATCACATTCCCTCCTGATACTTTTCCCTTCCTCTGTGGTCTACTTACCGCGCTTTGTAGAGGTTTCTCATAACCAACCTTGACGCACTCTATTAACCTGCTTGCTTATATCGCGTAAGTGAGGGGCTTTATCTCATCTTTTTCCAGGTTTTCTTGCATGAAATATATTAGAACGATGACGCAGCAGACGCTCAGTATATGGCTGGCGCTGTACATCGGCTGGTTTATGAACGTTGCCGTTTTTATCCGTCGCTTCGACGGTTATGCTCAGGAATTTACCTTCTGGAAAGGACTTTCCGGGCTTGTGGAACTGGTTGCAACCGTGCTGGTGACCTTCTTCCTGCTGCGGATTCTGTCGCTGACGGGACGGCGGTTATGGCGAATATTAGCCACTCTGGTGGTGCTGTTCTCCGCGGCTGCCAGCTACTACATGACTTTCCTCAACGTGGTCATTGGCTACGGTATTATCGCCTCGGTGATGACCACCGATATCGATCTTTCCCAGGAGGTTATCGGCTGGCATTTGATTCTTTGGCTGGTGCTGGTTAGCGCGCCGCCGCTGCTGTTTATCTGGAATAACCGCTGCCGCGATACCCTGCTGCGGCAGATCCGCACGCCGGGTCAGCGGGTGAAGAATATTGCTATTGTCCTGCTGGCGGGGCTGATGGTCTGGGGACCCATTCGTCTGCTGGAGGTCCGCCAGAAGAACGTGGAGCGGAATTCGGAAGTGGATATGCCGAGCTACGGCGGGGTGATTGCTAACTCCTACCTGCCCTCGAACTGGCTCTCCGCGCTGGGGCTGTACGCCTGGGCGCAGGTCGATGAATCTTCCGATAACGGCTCCCTGATCAACCCGGTGAAGAAATTCACCTACGTTGCGCCGCAGGGGCTGGATGACACCTACGTGGTGTTTATCATCGGCGAGACGACCCGTTGGGATCACATGGGGATTCTGGGATATAGCCGCAACACCACGCCGAAGCTGGCCGAGGAGAAAAATCTCGTGGCCTTCCGCGGCTACTCCTGCGATACCGCGACCAAGCTATCCCTGCGCTGCATGTTCGTCCGCGAGGGCGGGGCGGAAGATAACCCCCAGCGAACGCTGAAAGAGCAAAACGTGTTTTCCGTTCTGCACCAGCTGGGCTTTACCGGCGATCTCTACGCCATGCAGAGCGAAATGTGGTTCTACAGCAATACGATGGCGAACACGATTGCCTATCGCGAGCAGATTGGCGCCGAGCCGCGTAACCGCGGTAAGAGCGTCGATGACATGCTGCTTATCGATGAGGTGAAGCGCTCGATGCTGAAGAATACCCGCGGCAAGCACCTGATTATCCTGCATACCAAGGGGTCACACTTCAACTATACGCAGCGCTACCCGCGCAGCTTCGCCCAGTGGAAGCCGGAATGCGTGGGCGTGGACAGCAAATGTTCGAAGGCAGAGCTGATTAACTCCTACGACAACAGCGTGACCTATGTCGATCACTTTATTGTTAGCGTGCTGGATCAGCTGCGGGATAAGAAAGCGATTGTCTTCTATGCCTCCGATCATGGTGAGTCGATCAACGAGCACGAACACCTGCACGGGACGCCGCGCAAGATGGCGCCGCCGGAGCAGTTCCGCGTGCCGATGATGGTGTGGATGTCGGATAAGTATCTGGAAGCGCCTGACCACGCAGCCTCCTTTGCCCGACTCAAGCAGCAGGCGGCGATGAAGGTCTCGCGTCGTCACGTTGAGCTGTACGATACCATTATGGGCTGTCTCGGCTATACCTCGCCGGACGGCGGGATTAACGAGAACAACAACTGGTGCCGCGTTCCCGATGCGGGCAAAGCGGCGAAGGAATAACGAGAGTGATGAGTTTCTCGCCGCTTGAGTGATTTTTTCATAATAAGGCATTGACGGGTGTGGGTCTCAGCAGTAAGATGCGCCCGCATTCGGTGATTGGCGCAGCCTGGTAGCGCACTTCGTTCGGGACGAAGGGGTCGGAGGTTCGAATCCTCTATCACCGACCAAATTTAAAAGCCCGCTCTCTGAGCGGGCTTTTTTACGTCTGCGGCCGACGAGGATGAGAACCTCCGGGGGCAGAGGTTCGACCCGAGCGCAGCGAGAGAACGTTGCTTCAGCAACGGCCCGCAGGGCGAGCCACGCAGTGGCGAAGTCATCCTCTAGGTAGCCCGGCCGAGCGCAACGATGCCGGGGACGTTACTGAGGCCGCGGCGGGTGCGTTATCCCAGCCGACTCGTTAAAAAGGCGCTGATCCCCATTTCTACCCGCCTGTTTATCGTTTTGTGACATCTTCCATTGTATTTTTTTATATATGAACCGATCTTTTTTCGCGAAGCTTATGGATAACTGCAGCATTTTCCGCTGTGCGTTTTAACGTTCGCGCTATTAATCGCTCACATATTGGTCACATAGTAATAAATTTTGGCCATTTGCCAGAATTGCTTATCACTACATGTTGAAAGGTATTAAGGCGTTTATGCTGGCTCATGGCCGGTAGCATAAATTTCTCTGCTGAAAATAGCCTCATGGAGTTTTTTTAATCTTTGCCTGCTGATTCTCACCCCGGATGTAAAACCAGGTTGGCTGTATTGACGTTTCCCCATTCTGTTGACAGATTGTAGGGCATGAGGGGCATTTCATGGAGAATCCGCACTGCAACTCAGTCGTTTTTGTGAAAGGAATCCCCATCTCTCTCAGCGCCCTCGGGCACAACCGACCAGACCGGGTAAAAAATAAATAAAGGTCTGGCGGAAATATGCAAACAACATCACATCTGGAGCAGAATAATGAGTATTTCCTTGAAAAAGTCAGGGATGCTGAAGCTTGGCCTGAGCCTGGTCGCTCTGACCGTTGCCGCAAGCGTACAAGCTAAGACCCTGGTTTACTGTTCTGAAGGTTCGCCGGAAGGCTTTAACCCACAGCTATTCACCTCTGGTACCACCTATGACGCCAGCTCAGTGCCAATCTATAACCGCCTGGTTGAATTCAAAACCGGGACCACGGAAGTTATTCCTGGCCTGGCTGAAAAATGGGACGTGAGCGAGGACGGTAAAACCTATACCTTCCACCTGCGTAAGGGCGTGAAGTGGCAGGACAATAAAGACTTTAAACCGACCCGTGACTTCAATGCCGACGACGTGGTGTTCTCGTTCGATCGTCAGAAAAACGCGCAAAACCCGTACCATAAAGTGTCTGGCGGCAGCTACGAATACTTCGAAGGCATGGGCCTGCCGGACCTGATTAGCGAAGTGAAGAAAGTGGACGACAATACCGTCCAGTTCGTGCTGACCCGTCCTGAATCTCCGTTCCTTGCCGACCTGGCAATGGATTTCGCCTCTATTCTGTCAAAAGAATATGCTGACAACATGCTGAAAGCCGGCTCGCCGGAAAAAGTGGACCTGAACCCGATCGGTACCGGCCCGTTCCAGCTGCTGCAGTACCAGAAAGATTCGCGCATCCTCTACAAAGCGTTCCCGGGCTACTGGGGCACCAAGCCGAAGATCGACCGTCTGGTCTTCTCTATCACGCCTGATGCTTCCGTGCGCTACGCGAAACTGCAGAAAAATGAGTGCCAGATCATGCCGTACCCGAATCCGGCAGACATCGCGCGCATGAAAGAAGATAAAAGCATTACCCTGCTGGAGCAGCCGGGCCTGAACGTCGGCTACCTCTCGTTCAACACCGAGAAGAAACCGCTGGATAATGTGAAAGTTCGCCAGGCCCTGACCTATGCGGTCAACAAAGAAGCGATCATTAAAGCCGTTTACCAGGGCGCAGGCCAGTCGGCGAAAAACCTGATTCCGCCGACCATGTGGGGCTATAACGACGACGTTAAAGACTACAGCTACGATCCGGAAAAAGCGAAAGCGCTGCTGAAAGAAGCCGGCATGGAAAAAGGTTTCTCTATCGATCTGTGGGCAATGCCGGTACAGCGTCCGTACAACCCGAACGCGCGCCGTATGGCCGAGATGATTCAGGCTGACTGGGCTAAAGTTGGCGTCCAGGCCAAGATCGTGACCTATGAGTGGGGCGAATACCTCAAGCGCGCGAAAGCGGGCGAGCATCAGACCGTTATGATGGGCTGGACCGGTGATAACGGGGACCCGGATAACTTCTTCGCCACCCTGTTCAGCTGCGCAGCGGCGAAAGATGGCTCCAACTACTCCCGCTGGTGCTACAAGCCGTTTGAAGATCTGATTCAGCCGGCTCGCGCAACCGACGACCATAACAAGCGTATTGAACTGTACAAACAGGCCCAGGTGGTGATGCACGATCAGGCTCCGGCGCTGATTATTGCCCACTCCACCGTGTTTGAGCCGGTGCGTAAAGAAGTCAAAGGCTATGTGGTCGATCCGTTAGGTAAACACCACTTCGAAAACGTCTCAATCGAATAAAAACAGTGTGGTCCCCCTCTCCCTTCACCGGGAGAGGGAATTGACATTTGTGAGCAATGCAGACGCCCTGTCACCAGGCAGAACGTCACTATAGAGAATCCGGGTTATGTTGCAGTTCATCCTCCGACGTTTGGGACTTGTCATCCCGACATTTATCGGTATTACCCTTCTCACCTTTGCCTTTGTGCATATGATCCCCGGTGACCCGGTGATGATTATGGCGGGCGAACGTGGTATTTCCCCTGAACGTCACGCTCAGCTGCTGGCCGAAATGGGCCTCGATAAGCCGATGTGGCAGCAGTATGTCCACTACATCTGGGGCGTGCTGCACGGCGATTTAGGCATCTCGCTGAAAAGCCGTATTCCGGTATGGGAAGAATTTGTACCGCGCTTTAAGGCCACGATGGAGCTGGGCGTCTGCGCGATGATTTTCGCCGTCGTCGTCGGTATTCCGGTTGGCGTACTGGCTGCGGTAAAGCGCGGTTCTATCTTCGATCACACCTCCGTAGGCCTCGCGCTGACCGGCTACTCCATGCCTATCTTCTGGTGGGGCATGATGCTGATTATGCTGGTCTCGGTGCAGCTTAACCTGACGCCGGTCTCCGGGCGTATCAGCGATACCGTATTCCTTGACGATACCCTGCCGCTGACCGGCTTTATGCTGATCGACACCGCTATCTGGGGCGAGCCGGGCGACTTTATCGACGCCGTGATGCATATGATCCTGCCCGCCGTGGTGCTGGGCACCATTCCGCTGGCGGTGATAGTGCGTATGACCCGTTCGTCGATGCTGGAAGTGCTGGGCGAGGACTATATCCGCACCGCACGCGCCAAAGGGTTGACCCGGATGCGCGTCATTGTGGTCCACGCCCTGCGTAACGCGATGCTGCCGGTCGTCACGGTCATCGGTCTGCAGGTGGGCACGCTGCTGGCGGGCGCTATTCTGACCGAAACCATCTTCTCCTGGCCCGGCCTGGGGCGCTGGCTTATCGACGCGCTGCAGCGCCGCGATTATCCGGTAGTGCAGGGCGGCGTTCTGCTGGTAGCGACGATGATTATCCTCGTCAACCTGCTGGTCGATCTGCTGTACGGCGTGGTGAACCCGCGTATCCGGCATAGGAAGTAAGGGGCCATCATGTCACAAGTTACTGAAAATAAAGTTGTCGCCGCACCGGTGCCAATGACCCCGCTGCAGGAGTTCTGGCACTATTTCAAACGCAATAAGGGCGCGGTTGTTGGTCTGGTGTACGTGGCGATCATGATTATCATCGCCGTATTCGCCAACTTCCTGGCGCCGTATAACCCGGCGGATCAGTTCCGCGACGTGCTGCTGGCGCCGCCGGCCTGGCAGGAAGGCGGGAGCTTCGCGCATCTGCTGGGTACCGATGACGTAGGCCGCGATATCCTGTCGCGCCTGATGTACGGCGCGCGCCTGTCGCTGCTGGTCGGCTGCCTGGTGGTGGTGCTGTCGCTGATCCTCGGCGTGGTGCTTGGCCTGGTTGCGGGCTATTTTGGCGGGGTTGCGGATTCTGTCATCATGCGCATCGTCGACATCATGCTGGCGCTGCCTAGCCTGCTGCTGGCGCTGGTGCTGGTGGCTATCTTCGGCCCGTCGATCGTTAACGCTTCGCTGGCGCTCACCTTTGTCGCCTTGCCGCACTACGTGCGCCTGACCCGCGCGGCGGTGATGGTTGAGGTAAACCGCGACTACGTCACCGCTTCGCGCGTGGCGGGGGCCGGGGCGCTGCGTCAGATGTTCGTCAATATTCTGCCTAACTGCCTTGCGCCGCTGATTGTCCAGGCCTCGCTGGGCTTCTCTAACGCCATTCTCGATATGGCTGCTCTTGGCTTCCTTGGCATGGGTGCGCAGCCGCCGACACCGGAGTGGGGCACCATGCTCTCCGATGTGCTGCAGTTCGCGCAAAGCGCCTGGTGGGTCGTCACCTTCCCGGGTGTCGCGATCCTGCTGACGGTGCTGGCATTTAACCTGATGGGCGACGGTCTGCGTGACGCGCTCGATCCCAAACTGAAGCAGTAAGAGGTTCGAGATGGCGTTATTGAATGTTGATAAATTATCGGTGCACTTCGGCGACGAAGGGACGCCGTTCCGCGCCGTAGATCGCGTGAGCTACAGCGTGAATCAGGGCGAAGTCGTGGGCATTGTCGGTGAATCCGGCTCTGGTAAATCGGTTAGCTCGCTGGCGATTATGGGGCTGATTGATTACCCCGGCCGCGTCATGGCGGACAAGCTGGAGTTTAACGGCCGCGATCTGAAGCGTATTTCAGAAAAAGAGCGCCGCCAGCTGGTGGGCGCCGAAGTGGCGATGATCTTCCAGGACCCGATGACCAGCCTCAACCCGTGCTATACCGTGGGCTACCAGATTATGGAAGCCATCAAGGTGCATCAGGGCGGCAATAAAAAAACGCGCGTTCAGCGGGCGATTGACCTGCTGACGCTGGTGGGCATTCCCGACCCGGCATCGCGGCTTGACGTCTATCCGCACCAGCTCTCCGGCGGGATGAGCCAGCGCGTAATGATTGCGATGGCGATTGCCTGTCGGCCGAAGCTGCTGATTGCCGATGAGCCAACCACCGCGCTGGATGTCACCATCCAGGCGCAGATCATCGAGCTGCTGCTGGATCTGCAGCAGAAAGAGAATATGGCGCTGGTCCTGATTACTCACGATCTGGCGCTGGTGGCCGAAGCGGCGCACAAAATTATTGTGATGTACGCCGGTCAGGTTGTGGAGGCCGGCGACGCGAAGGATATCTTCCGCGCGCCGCGCCATCCGTATACTCAGGCGCTGCTGCGCGCGCTGCCGGAGTTTGCGCAGGATAAAGCGCGGCTGGCGTCGCTGCCGGGCGTGGTTCCCGGTAAATACGACCGCCCGAACGGCTGCCTGCTTAACCCGCGCTGCCCGTATGCGACAGACCGCTGCCGCAGCGAAGAGCCAGAACTGAACGTTGTGGACCACGGACGTCAGTCCAAATGCCACTTCCCACTCGATGATGCCGGGAGGCCAACCCTATGAGCACTGAACAGGCCACCGCGCAACAGCTCCTGTTGCAGGCCATCGATCTGAAAAAATACTACCCGGTGAAGAAGGGGCTATTTTCCCCTGAAAGGCTGGTAAAGGCGCTGGACGGCGTCTCTTTTACCCTCGAACGCGGCAAAACGCTGGCGGTGGTAGGGGAGTCCGGCTGCGGTAAGTCAACCCTCGGCCGCCTGCTGACGATGATTGAAATCCCAACCGGCGGCGAGCTGTACTATCAGGGACAGGATCTGCTGAAGCACGATCCGCAGGCGCAGAGCCTGCGTCGGCAGAAAATCCAGATTGTGTTCCAGAACCCGTATGGTTCGCTGAACCCGCGTAAAAAAGTGGGGCAGATTCTGGAAGAGCCGCTGCAGATCAACACGTCGCTGAGCAAAGCGCAGCGTCGCGAGAAAGCGCTGGCGATGATGGCGAAGGTGGGGCTGAAAACCGAGCACTACGATCGCTATCCGCATATGTTCTCCGGCGGCCAGCGCCAGCGTATTGCCATCGCTCGTGGTTTGATGCTGGACCCGGACGTGGTGATTGCCGATGAGCCGGTCTCCGCCCTGGACGTGTCGGTGCGCGCGCAGGTGCTGAACCTGATGATGGACCTGCAGCAGGATATGGGGCTGTCGTATGTGTTTATCTCCCACGACCTGTCGGTTGTTGAGCACATCGCCGATGAAGTGATGGTGATGTATCTCGGGCGCTGCGTAGAGAAAGGCTCGAAAGAGCAGATCTTCAGCAACCCGCAGCATCCGTACACCCAGGCGCTGCTGTCGGCAACCCCGCGTCTGAATCCGGACGATCGCCGGGAGCGCATTAAGCTGACCGGCGAGCTGCCAAGCCCGCTGAATCCGCCGCCGGGCTGTGCGTTTAACGCCCGCTGCCGCCGTCGCTTCGGACCGTGCACCCAGCTGCAGCCGCAGCTGAAGGAGTACGGTGGTCAGCTGGTGGCCTGCTTTGCCGTTGACCAGGACGAAAATCAGGAAAAACGCCCCGCCTGATAATCCCGCTGCTGCCGAAGGGCGAATGCTTTTCGGTCGCAGCGTATTTACCTGCTTCCCCTTTTCCCCCGCCGAAAAATGCGCCTTCTGTTTTTTTAATAAATCAGTAATTCGGTCTATATATACAAAGTTATAAAAAGGCTAAAATATATAATATAGATTATATTTAATGCCGGTTATGCTTATCAGGCATGAATTATTGGGATAAAAAACTGGTTATTTTTAGCGGTAGGGTGAATCTGAGATGTACATTAAGATACCTCCTAAAAAATGGAGCTATCATTTCAGATAAGAACTGATAGGGTAACCGCATAACTATCAGTGAATTAAAGCCACTCTGACCTATACCCAGATAAAAGCTATCGTATAGCCGATCGTCCTGATCAACTTAACTTTATGAAAAACAATAAAATACACTATGCTCTAGGTATAGGGTCTAAATAAAAACAGCTAAAATATAATGAATTTAAAATCATGGGGTTATCTATGAACCATTATGATGATTTGCAGCGCTTCAAGGAAAAGACTCGTACACAAAGTCTTCATTTCAAGGACCTTTCATCACAATCAGCCGCCCGGGAACAGGGAGATTGGGTCATTCTCAATCAGCTCGCTCCTGGGGAAAAAGAATCCTCGCTGGCAATGGGGGGGTCGGTATCGTTACCTCTGCCGCAGCAGGTCCCCGCGGATACGTTTCTGTGGGTTGAGGCTGCGCCAGTACAGGCCGCTCCTGAGCCATCTCCGCAGATCCTGACGCCAGAACCGGCCGCAGCGGCTCCTGTCGTCATGCCAGCTGCCGTCGCGCCGACACCGGTTGCCGAAGTCGCTGCCCCAGCGGAACCGGTGCAGGCGATCCCCGCAGCCGCACCGGTATCCGCATCCGCGCCGGTGATGAGCCCGCCGCCACCCGCAGCGCCTCGTCCGCAGCCGGCACCGATGCCGGCAGCGGAAGGCTATGCGCACTTATTTGCGACGAAAGTCGCTGAACCTGCGGCTAAAGATAAAGATCAGCCGCTTAAATCTCTTTTAGAAAGGATTGCGACATGCCGTTGATCTGCGTGTGTTCCCCAAAAGGCGGCGTAGGAAAAACGACCCTCGCAGCAAATCTGGCCTACTCGCTGGCGCGAGCGGGTAGCAAAGTTCTGGCATTAGATTTTGACGTCCAGAACGCGCTGCGCCTGCATTTTGGCGTCCCGCTTAGCGATGAGCGCGGGTACGTGGCGAAGTCACTGGAGCTGCACGACTGGAGCCAGTGCGTGCTAAGCGCGGGCAGCAATATCTTCGTGCTGCCCTATGGCGACGTGACCGAAGAGCAGCATCAGGCGTTTGACGTACGGCTCGCCAGCGATCCGCATTTCCTGACTCGCGGGCTGTCGGCGCTGCTCAATTACCCGGGACTGATTATTATCGCTGACCTTCCTCCTGGCCCCTCTCCGGCGCTGACGGCGTTAACGCCGCTGGCGGACCTGCATCTGGTGCCGCTGCTGGCGGATACCGCCTCGATGTCAACGCTATCGCATGTGGAAAAACAGCGGCTAACCGGCGGTGCGCTCAATCATAAGCTTGGACACTTTTTCGTGATAAATCAGAGCGATAATCGCCGTCAGGTGAGCCGCGACGTGGTTGCGTTAATGGAAGATAAGCTGAGCGACCGCCTGCTGGGCATTATCCACCGGGATGAGAGCGTCGTAGAGGCAAATGCTTCCCAAAAGTCGATTCTCGACTTTAGTTCTTCCTCTTCAGCCGCCTTTGATATTGAAATTATTGCAAAAAAAATCTCTGCGCTGTTGGGTATCAATATTGGCGACGGCACGGTGCACAGCCAGCCTCGTATGTCAGGGCTTTAACTTATTGCAGGGCTGCTGAATGAAAAAGTCACTTTTCTGGTTGCTGGTACTGCTGCTGTCTCCGGTTGCCGTGCTGGTCGTTATCACGCCAATGGACAGCCAAAAGCAGTATATTTTTGGTCTGCTGAGTATCGGCATTCTGTTCTTAATGGGGTTTAGCAAGAATCGCAGCGTTTCCGTCATTATGGTCGTAACTTCGCTGCTTATGTCGACCCGTTACATGTATTTCCGCCTGACGCAAACCCTGCATTTTAACTCCGGAATAGAAACGATTCTGGGGATGGGGCTATTTTTGGCGGAAGTCTATATCTGGGTGATGCTGCTGCTGAACTATCTGCAAACGGTCTGGCCGCTGAAGCGCGAAATTGTCCCGCTACCGGATGATATGAGCACCTGGCCGACGGTCGATATTTATATCCCCAGTTATAACGAACCGCTCGAAGTGGTCCGCGATACGGTGCTGGCCGCCCAGTGTATTGATTATCCAGCGGATAAGATGAAAATTTATCTGCTGGACGACGGTAAGCGCAGCGAGTTTGCGGTCTTTGCCGCCGATGTTGGGGTGGGATATATCACCCGTAACGACAACAAGCATGCCAAAGCGGGCAACCTGAACCACGCGATGACCCTGACCCAGGGGGAGCTTATTTGCGTGTTTGACTGCGACCACGTCGCAACCCGCGTCTTCCTGCAGGCCACGGTGGGCGGCTTCCTCAAGGACCCGATGCTGGCGCTGGTGCAGACGCCGCACTACTTCTACTCGCCGGACCCGTTTGAACGCAACCTCTCCGTCGGGCGCAATATCCCCAATGAAGGGATGCTGTTTTATGGCCCAATCCAGCAGGGTAACGACAACTGGAACGCGACCTTCTTCTGCGGCTCCTGCGCCGTTATTCGCCGTAAAGCGCTGGAGCAGATTGGCGGTTTTGCGGTCGAAACCGTCACCGAAGATGCGCACACCGCGCTCAAGTTTCAGCGCCTGGGCTGGAAATCGGCGTTCCTCGATATCCCGCTGGCGGCAGGCTTAGCCACCGAACGTTTAGTGGTGCACGTCATTCAGCGAACCCGCTGGGCGCGCGGTATGACGCAAATCTTCCGCCTCGATAACCCGCTATTTGGCCGCGGGCTGACCATCCAGCAGCGTCTGTGCTATCTCAGCGCCATGCTTTACTACCAGTTTGCGCTGCCGCGCGTGGTTTTTGTTACCGCGCCGCTGGCCTACCTGCTGTTTAACCTGAATATTATCTACTCCTCGGCGAGCCTGATCGTCTCGTATGCTCTGCCGCACCTGTTCCTGGCCATCTACGTTGGCTCAAGGATGAACGGCCGCTATCGCTACAGCTTCTGGGGCGAAATTTACGACATCGTCCTGGCATTCCACCTGGTACTGCCGACGCTGGTGACGATGATTTTCCCCAAACGCGGCAAATTCAACGTGACCGATAAAGGCGGCCTGCTGGACGTAGGCTACTTCGACTTTACCGTTGTCAGACCGCATCTGGTGGTGGCCTGCCTGCTGGGCGTCGGCGTCGTGGTTGGTCTCGTGCGCGCCATCGGCCATGACTATTTCGGCTCCGATCCCAACGTTATCGCGCTGAACGTCGGGTGGGGGATTTACAGCCTGATCTTCCTCCTGGCGGCGATTGCGGTGGCGCGGGAAACCCGCCAGGTGCGTAAAACGATTCGTATTGACGTGGATATCCCGGTGCTCATCCACTATGCGAGCGGCATTGTCTCCCGCAGCCATACCGCCGACCTGTCGATGGGCGGCTGCCGTATCGCCGTGCCTGACGATCGCCACCTGCAGGATAAAATTGAAGAGATTGAGCTGATTCTGCAGTCCGGGGCGATCTGTATCCCCGCCGAGCAGGTCACCGCGGATGCGCGCTTTATTCGCCTCAAGTTTGATGAAAATATCCCGCTCTCCCTGCGCCGCGAGCTGGTGCGCGTGGTGCTGGCCCGCGCCGACGCGTGGATTAATCCGGCGCGTCCGCAGGATAAGCCGTTCCGCTCTTTCGCCACCATTCTGCGCTGCGTATTTGAGCTGTTCTGGCTGACGTGGAAAACGCGACGCGACCGGCGTCGGCAACGTCCTGCTGCGCAGACCGCGCAGGAGGATGGCCACCTATGAAGCGATTAACGACTTTTGCGCTGCTGGCGGGGATCCTCTCCGCCCCCGCGCTGCATGGCGAAGAGACGCCGGCCGACCGCTCGGCGCAGCTGAACTTCCCGCTGCCGGACGCGGCTACCGATAGCGAGCCGGATGAAGGCGCCGCGCCTGCTCCGACGGCGGCGGAACCCGAATCGACAGAGGCGCCGGCTTCTCTGCCCGCGATGCCGCCGGTGAGCAACCCTGCTCCTGACGTCGTGCCGCTAACGCCGATCGTCGGCGGCAGCCTGAATCTGGCGCAAATGGGGATGCCGGACGGCATTATGCTGAGCGGCGGCCAGCTGCAGGGCGGCGCGAGCTTTACGCTGCCTTCCGATCAGGTGGTCACCCACGCCGAGCTGATGCTGGACGTCCGGGTTTCGCCGGAGATGGCGGCCCGCAACGCCACCCTGCAGCTGATGCTCAACGGCCAGCCGCTGGGCACGGTACCGCTGGGTACGGACGGCGCCGATATTTCGCACTTCCAGCTCGATATCCCGGCGGCGCTGATGGTTTCGAGCAATAATTTAAGCTTTAAGGTGAACGACGGCGACGCCATGCAGTGTCAGCTCAATACGCGCGACACCTCCGGCATCACCGTGTTGCCCGCCTCGCGCTTTAGCTGGGAAAGCCAGCCGCTGAATATCAGCAACGACCTGAGCTACTTCCCGCGGCCGTTCTTCGACAGCATGCAGATGACCCCGGCGGATATCGCCATCGCCTACCCGCAGAAATCGGGTGCGGATATCTTCAGCACGGCGGCGCTGGTGTCGTCATGGCTGGGCATCCAGGCGGATTATCGCGGGATTGCTTTTAATGCCCTGCGCGACCGTTTGCCGGAGCGACACGGCATTATCATCGGCCACCCGGGCGACCAGGTGGGCGGCTTGACCCTGCCGCAAACCGACAAGCCGCTGCTGCAGGTTGTTGATAATCCTGGCAACCCGACCTATAAGCTGCTGATGATCGTCGGCCAGAACGATGCGGCGCTGCGCGCGGCGGCCTGGCGGCTGACCCGCGGCGATATTGCGCCGCAGACCGCAAGCATGACGGTGGACCCGCAGGCCATTCCGCTGGGTAAACCGTACGACGCTCCGCGCTGGATCCCCACCGATCGGCCGGTAAAAATCAGCGAGCTGCTGCGTAAAGATCAAAGCCCGACGGTGAGCGGCGTGTGGCACGAACCGCTGCGCGTTGCTTTCCGCGCGGCGCCGGATCTCTATCTGTGGGATGGCGAAACCATTCCCCTGCAAATTAGCTACCGCTTCCCGTCAGAAAGCTGGATCAACGAAGATAAGTCGCTGCTTAGCGTTACGCTGAACAACACCTTCCTGCACAATCTGCCGATGAACAAACAGGGGCCGCTGGAGAAGCTTTGGCGTCACCTGGGCGGCGATGCTCGCCAGGAGCGCTTTACCATCCCGCTGGCGCCTTACCTGATCTACGGGGATAACCAGCTTTCGCTCTACTTCAACGTTGTTCCGAAGGATAGCGCCCCCTGCTCGGTGCTGTTGAATAACAACATCAAGAGCCGCATTACCGATGACTCATGGATCGATTTGAGCAACACGCGGCACTTCTCGCTGCTGCCGAACCTCTCCTATTTCGTCGGCGCTTCGTTCCCGTTCTCGCGGCTGGCGGACTACTCGCAAACCGTGCTGCTGTTGCCGGAGCAGCCTTCGGAAACGCAGGTAGCTACCCTGTTGAACCTGGCCGCGCGTTCGGGTAATGCAACCGGCACGGCGCTGGCCAACAACCGGGTGGTGCTGGGGATCCCTGAAGGCGGCGCGGGCCTGCAGTATCTGCGGGATCGCGACGTGCTGGCGGTCAGCGCCCTTGACCAGAAAACGTTTAACCAGAGCCTGCTGGCGAATTCTCCCTACAGTCCGGTGGATAACCAGCTCAGCGTTCGTGAATCAGGAAGCTGGGCGAAGGTGCAGCGCTGGCTGACCGGCGACTGGACCTCCGCGAGCGTCGATGCCGACCGCTACTTCTCCTCCAGCAGCGCCTGGCGCGGCTTTATCAGCTACCGTTCGCCGTGGAATTCACAGCGTACGGTGGTGGTGGCGATGGCCAGCAATGACGATCAGCTCGCGAGGCTGAAAAGCGACCTCGACTCGCCGCGGATCAACGCCGGCATCCGGGGCGATACGGCGGTGATCACCAGCGATAACGGCGTACGCAGCTTCCAGGTTAGCACGCCGTTCCCAAGCGGCCAGATGCCCTGGTACATGATGGCTATCTGGTACGCCAACCAGCACTCCGGCCTGCTGGCGATCCTTGGGCTGATCGCGACATCGATAGTCGGTCTGGCGTTAACCGCCATGTTTAAACGGCATGCTCGCAAGCGTTTGAGTTCGGGGGATGGCCAATGAAAAGAGCGATCAAAATGAATAGCAGGGCAACCCACAGATTATCAACCTTCTGCCTGTCTGGCGCGCTGACGCTGGGCGCATTCGGCGATGCCCTGGCCGCGAGCAACGATGCCGCGCTGCAGGCGCTTTTTGCCCAGGCCAACTACTGGCATGAAAAATCCCACGACGAGCTGGCGATGGAGTCGCTGCAAAAGGTGCTGCTGGTTGATGCCAACAACACCCAGGCGCTGTACCTGATGGCGCTCTGGGCACAGCAGGGCGGCGATCTTCAGGCGGCGGCGCAGTGGCGGGCACGGCTGGCGAAAACCTCGCCGAACAGCGCCAGCCTGCAGGAGCTCGATAATGCCAGGAAAATGACCCAGGTGCCGCAGGGGCAGCTGAGCCTCGCGAGGCAGCAGGCGCGTAGCGGCAACGTGCCCGCCGCGCTCGCCACCTGGCGCAGCATGTTTAACGGCAATACCCCGCCGGCGGGGCTGGCGGCCGAATACTACATGACGATGGCCAGCGATAAATCGCTCTATCCGCAGGCGCTCAGCGAACTGCGGCAGTACGTGGCGCAGCATCCGCAGGAGAACGCGCCGCGGGTGGCGCTGGGGAAAGCGCTGACCTGGCGTGAAGATACCCGTCGGGAAGGGATCGCGATGCTGGAGCCGATGGCCAGCGGCAGTAAAGATGCCGATAGCGGACTGCGCCAGGCGCTGCTGTGGCTGGGGCCGCAGTCCGGAGACCAGCAGTTTTACGACACCTGGATGCAGCGCCACCCGCAGGACACCGAGGTGCAGAACTATTATCGCCAGCGGCTAAGCGGCCAGGCGCGCGGGGAGGGGTACGCCAACCTCAACAGCGGCAACACCGCCGCCGCGAAGCAGCAGTTTGAACAGGTGCTGCAAACCAACCCGCAGGACGCGGATGCGCTGGCCGGCATGGGCTATATCGCCCAGCGTAACGGTGATTTTCAGGCGGCATCACAGTATTTGACCCGGGCGGCGGATCTTGGCGGCGATGATTCCGCCGCCCGGCGCCAGCAGGCTGCCGATGCGCTGTTCTACGGCCAGCTGGCCCAGGCGCAGCAGGCCTATAAGCAGGGCAATATCAGCCAGGCGCTGGCGCTTTCCGCCCCGCTGGCCCAGCAGAGCGGGGCGCGGGGCACCTCGGCAAAACTGTTCCGTGCCGACGTTCTGCGACATAACAAAGACCTGCCGCAGGCCGAGCAGACGCTGCGTTCGCTGCTCAACGAGCAGCCGCAAAACGGCCCGGCGCGGGAGAGCCTCTATTACGTGCTGCGCGAGCAGAATAAAACGGCGGAGGCGCAGGCGATGCTGCGCACGCTGCCGGAAAACCTACAGCAAAAACTGCAGCCGCGGGTCGTGACCGGCATGCCGGGCGACTCGCTGCGCCGGCAGGCGCAGGAGCAGGCCAGCAGCGGTAACGTTAGCGGCGCCATCGCGCTGCTGCGCCAGGGCGTATCCCGCTACCCGGATGATGCCTGGATGCGGCTTGATTTAGCCCGGCTGCTGCAAAAATCGGGCAACGAGAGCGAAGCCGCCTCGACGATGGCGGCGGCCTGGCGTCCCGGCGCCAGCAGCAGCTCGCTGTACGCCGCGGCGCTTTATGCCAGCGAAAACGGCGGCTGGCAGCAGGCGCAAACGCTGCTGGGGCGTATTCCCGCCGCCAGCCAGACCAGCCAGATGCGCGATCTCCATCAGCGGGTGAACTACAACCTGCAGCTGGTGACGGCACAAAACTATCTGGCGCAGGGCAATACGGTTGCCGCCTCCAACACCCTGCGGGCGATGGCCGCCACGCCGCCGAAATCGCCGGCGGACGTCGGCAAGCTGGCGCGACTGCTGGCGCAGAGCGGCGATGTCACGACCGCCGTCTCGCTGGTACGCAACAATATCAGCGGCGGGATCTCGGGCAATGCCGGCGATTATGCCGATCAGGTGACGGTGCTTAACCAGGCGGGCCTGACCCGTGAAGCGCAGAACCTGCTGACCAACCCGCAGCTGCAGGCCAGCAGTACGCCGACGCAGCTGGCGAGCATTCGCAACGGCTATGTGATCAACGAAGCGGATCATCTGCGCGAGCAGGGAAACTACGCCGCGGCGTATGACAAGCTGATGGGCGCGATGCAAAGCGACCCGCAAAATACCGACCTGATGTTCGCGATGGCGCGTCTCTACCAGAGCGGCAAAATGAACAAAGAAGCCGGGGTGGTTTACGACTATCTGATGACCCGCGATACGCCGGATCAGGCGGCGCGCAGCGGGGCGATTGATGTTGCGCTTTCGTCCGGCGACAGCGACCGCGCGGAGCAGCTCGCCGGCGGGCTGCGTCAGGACAATTCGGCGGACCGCCTGCTGCTGCTGGCGCGGGTGGAAGAGGCGCAGGGACATCATCAGCAGGCGATGACCTATCTGCGCAGCGCGCGCGGCAAGCTGCTGGGCTTACAGAGCAGCAACAGCGCGCAAACGCCGACCGTTGGCGGCGTGCTGGCGGCGGATAACCCCTTCGTGGGCGTCTCCCGTACCCCGACGGCGACGCGGACGGCCTCGACCTACGGGCAGTATATGCCGTGGCAGGTCTCGCAGGTGTCGGCAGGCGCCGGGACCTCGCTGCCGGGGATCCAGCGTCCCGATCTGCCGGTAGAAACCGCGCAGACCCGCATGCTGCGTCAGGTGGATACCATGATGGAGTCGCTGCAGGAAAAGACCGGCAGCTGGCTGCAGGGCGGGATGGAGGTGCGCGGACGTGATGGCGAATCCGGTACCAGCAAGCTGACGGAAATGAAAACGCCGCTGACCTGGTCCTCGTCGCCGTTTGGCGATTCGCGCTTTGATTTCACGGTGACGCCGATCACGCTGAATGCCGGCACCGCCACCGGCGATGCGTGGCGGCGCTACGGCGCGAACCCGCTCTCTAACGCGGTCTCTAATATGATCAGTACCGCGACCAGCGAGCAGGCGGCGATTGCGGCGATGACGGCTACCGAGCAGACGACGTACTTTGCCAGCAATCCTGGGGCAGAGGCGCTGAGCTCGCTGGGGACGCTGAACGCCTCAGACTTTAACGCTACGACCAGCAGCGGCATGGAGAACCTGGCGAAGCTGGGAACCTATGATTCCGGACAGGTTGCCAGCTATCTGGCCTCATCCAACCTGAAGCCGAACGTCGACCAGGCCAGCGGCTCGACGGACGCGCAGAAGGCCAACGGCGTTGAGCTGGCGCTGGCGCTGAGCGGGGATAATTACCGCGTGGACATCGGCAGCACCCCGCTGGGCCAGGATCTGAATACCGTCGTCGGGGGCGTGAAGTGGTCGCCGAAGCTGACTAACTATCTGTCGCTGATTTTCACCGGCGAACGCCGCTCGCTGACCGACAGCCTGCTCTCCTACGTCGGCCTTAAAGACTCTTACTCGGGTAAAAGCTGGGGCCAGGTGACGAAAAACGGCGGAACCCTGCAGCTGAGCTACGATGACGGCGACGCCGGTTTCTACGTCGGCGGCGGGGGCTACAGCTATATTGGCGACAACGTTGCCAGCAACACCAGCGTTAACGCCAACGCCGGGGTCTATCTGCGGCCTTACCGCGACGAATACCGTCAGCTGCAGACCGGCCTGAGCATGAGCTACATGGACTACTCGAAAAACCTGAGCTACTTCACCTATGGTCAGGGGGGATATTTCAGCCCGCAAAACTACGTGAGCGTCTCGCTGCCGGTCAACCTGACGGAGAAATACGATAACTGGACGATGAAGCTGGGCGGCTCGGTGGGCTATCAATCCTATAGCCAGGATAAGAGCGCCTACTTCCCGACCAACTCCGGATGGCAGCAGACCCTGGAAACCGCCGTAGCGAACGGGTTTGCCAAAGAAGCTTACTATTCGGCAACCTCGAAGAGCGGCATCGGCTACACCCTGCGTGCCGGCGCGGATTACAAGGTAAACAAACAGATGACACTTGGCGGCCAGGTAGGCTATGACACCTTCGGCGATTATAACGAAAGCACCGCCGGTCTTTATATCCGCTATATGTTAGGAGATAACTGATCATGACGGAAAATAATAACGCGGAGGTGCTGACCTGGTTTCAGCAGCAGCAGACGCCCGCCGGATGGTTCGATCTGCTGATCATTATGGTGGATGGCATGGTCAACAACGCGGGCGAGCTGGAGAGCCAGCCCTTTCTGCGCCAGATGGGCGAGGCGCTGGCGGACAGCTATCCTCTGCCGGATTCAGAGACGGTCGGTCAGCTGGAGGCCAATATCAACCAGCTGCTGAGCCGCTTTCAGTGGGGAGTGGTCACCGTCGATGTCGGCGACGATGGGCTGCGGCTCCGCCATCGGGCGCTGCCGATCAGCCGCGATGAAGCGCGTCGCGTGCGCTGGTGTAATGCATTCTGTGCCATACTCGAAGGGCTTTATTCCCGCTGGCTGAGGGGACAGGGCGGCGGTGCGCACGTTGTTTTACAGCGTGAGCGGCTGTTTTCTGTGTCTGACGTTCAGTTTCTCTACTTTCATCCATAACGAGTGCACTTATGTCCTTGCGTGCTTTAGTCGCAGTCATGGTTACGACGACGATGATGGTGCTTCCCCGCGCGTGGGCAGATACCGCCTGGGAAAGCTATAAATCCCGTTTTATGATGGCCGATGGGCGAATCGTTGATACCGGCAACGGCAACGTTTCTCATACCGAAGGGCAGGGGTTTGCCATGCTGCTGGCGGTCGCCAAAAACGATCGCCCTGCCTTTGATAAGCTGTGGCAGTGGACGGATAAAACGCTACGTAATAAAGACAACGGGCTTTTTTACTGGCGCTACAACCCCGTCGCGCCGGACCCTATTGCGGATAAAAACGATGCGACCGACGGCGATACCCTGATCGCGTGGGCGCTGCTGCGCGCGCAGCAGCAGTGGGGGGAGAAATCCTACGGCATCGCTTCAGATGCCATCACCGCGTCGCTGCTGAAGTCGACGGTGATCTCCTTTGCCGGTCATCAGGTGATGCTGCCCGGCGCCAGGGGCTTCAACCGCAACGATCATATCAACCTGAATCCCTCCTACTTTATTTTCCCCGCATGGCAGGCCTTTGCCGCGCGTACGCACCTGACCGCGTGGCGTAAGCTGCAGAGCGATGGGCAGGCGCTGCTGGGTAAAATGGCGTGGGGTAAGGCGCAGCTGCCCAGCGATTGGGTCGCGCTGAGGGCGGACGGCAGGATGGAGCCGGCAAAGGAGTGGCCGCCGCGGATGAGCTACGACGCGATTCGCATCCCGCTTTATCTCTACTGGGCCGATCCGCATAGCGCCCTGCTGACGCCGTGGAAAAGCTGGTTTCAGAGCTATCCGCGGCTGCAGACTCCGGCGTGGGTCAACGTCAATACCAACGACGTGGCCCCGTGGTTTATGACCGGCGGCCTGCTGGCCGTTCGCGACCTGACCACCGGTGAAGCACAGGACGATCCGCAGCTTAGCGCGCAGGATGATTATTATTCTGCCAGCCTGAAGATGCTGGTCTGGCTGGCGAATAACGACCGCCGGTAAGCAACGACCGGCATCTGAACGAGCCGCGGGGGTAAAACCCTGCGGCCTTTTTCGTTTTTACTGCGGATACGGTACCCAGCTTCCGCCATTCAGCTGTACATAAGGTTTGCCCTGATACTGAATGACGATGGCGTTGGCGTTCTCCGATACCGCGGCGCTCTGCGGCAGGTTGGCGGTGTACTGCGGCCAGTTCACGCTATCCTGGGTAAACATCTTGCCATCAATGGCGCGAACCACCAGTTCAGAGACCGCCAGATAGCTGCTCGGCTGGTCGATAACCAGCGGCGCGCCCTGGCGCGGCGCCTTCATGCCGAAGAACTTCACCGCTGCCGGAACGTTAGTGATCGACGGGCTTGGGATATCGCGCAGGCCGGAGACCTGCATTTTATCGCCCTTCAGCGCCCCGCCGTGCTCCGGTACGACGACCACCATAACCTTGCGGCCTGACTTCTCCAGCCCGGTAAAGAAGCTGTCCAGTTCGTCAAAGAGTTTCTGCGCCCGCACCTTGTAATCAGCCGTTTTGCTCTGACCAGGGAAGTGGTTGCCATCGTGGAGCGGCAGGATGTTGTAGAAGGTCGCGGTGCGCGCATCGCCCTGTTTATTTTCCGTTTCCAGCCAGCGGTTGAGGGTCGCCAGATCGTCATAAACCGGCGAGCCGTCGAAGGCCTGCAGGCTGACCGGCAGACCTTTTTGGTCCATCAGCGGGCTCTGCATGCCGCCCAGGCTGCGCACCTCTTTCAGGAAGTCGCCAAACAGGCCGTTGTGGCCGAGCATCAGCTGCTGTTTGAAGCCGAGCTTCTCCAGGTTTTCAAACAGGTAGCATTCGCTGCCTGACGGCTGATACAGATTGGCATGCGACAGCTGGCCGCAGCTGGCACGGAGCAGGCGAACCGCCGCCGGGCCGCTGTAGGAGGTCGCCGAGTTAAAGTTTTTGAACACGATATCAAAGTGCTTCCACAGCGGATGATCCATCAGCCCGGCGGCTTCAATATCGGACCATGACAGGGAGCAGATATTAATCACCAGCAGATCAAACGGCTGGGCATCCGCCGGCAGCTGCTGCGGGAACGGCGTTTTGCGCTTCTGCTCCGAGGCATAGAACGCATTCAGCCAGTTGGTGAGGTTGGCGGAAGTGGGCGCTTCGGTCTGGGCCGGAATATCGCCGCTAGCGGCAGCGGTGCCCGCCGCCGTTCCTCCGGCGTTGGTGGCGGCGATGACCGCAGTGGTTGCCGCCGCCGTCGTCGGCTGGCCGGCAGGCCACAGGGTGAAGGACGGGAGCAGCGGGCTGACGGCGAGCCACACCATCATCGCCGAGACCAACACCGTGACGCGCAGCCACTGGCTGATAAACAGCCACAGTACCAGCAGCACAAAGAAGGCGCCGACCATATTCCAGTTAATAAAGCGGGTCACCAGGTCCAGGATATAATCCGCGCTAAAGCCGGCAAGCTGGGAGCCCTGGCTGAAAATACTCTCCGGGCCGGGCAGCCAGGTATCGTGCCAGAACAGCGCAATGCCGACGGGAATAGCGATCCAGTGGCGCAGGCGGTGCAGCTTATATTTCGGCAGCGGTACCAGTAAAAAGGCGAGAAACACCAGGTTAAGCAGCGGGTGAAAATTAAGATATCCCGCCCATAGCAGAGCAAACTTCACCAGAAAGTAGAAATTCCACCCGGCAAGGCCGCGCCAGTATTGCCAGAGCGGAAGCGGCGTTGCGGTAGTTTTTGGATTGGTCATTTATTCACTTTGCCTTGCTTAGCCGTCGCTTCCCGGCGCAGTACGCCAGCCGGTTTAACATAACGGGGTTTAAAGAACATCAATCGTAAGGTGGTGCGGATACGGCGCTGGTAGTGGCGCGTAAGGTAGCCCAACGGGAAAAACAGCAGCGCGCAGAGCACCACCAGCTGAATAATATCGCTGAGAGACATCATGACTTTTGCTCCCCGTCGCCAGACAGCCGGTGCGGCTCAGGTATCCGGCGCCAGCTGCGTCCGTCGTGGGCGGCATTGATAGTCTCGTTTTTGCCTACCGTAATGGGCAGCGGCGTGTTCCACTTATCCGCAGCGATGCCGCGCATCAGCAAAATTTCAGCCGTAATTTGCTTATCTTCGAACCAAATCATGCGGTTAGAGAAAATGTCGCCGGTAGGAAGCGGGAAAATATGGTTTAACGCGGTATCCAGATCGTTCACGCGGCAAAATGACAGAAACAGCACCAGCCGGTTGTTGCCGATGGTCATGATATCGCCCATGCGGTTGGGCTTGCAGAGCGTTAGCGCCTGCTCAACGCGCAGGCCCGGCGCCGGACGTAGCGCGACCATGACGCCTTTGCTGTCCGCAGGCAGCATGGTGTTGGCCATGATGTTATACACCGCGGAACAAAAGTCATCCCATCGCTGATAGCCGCGCAGTTTTAGCGGCTGGCTCCAGGCGATAAGGGTGGCGAAATCTTCCGGAATATGGCGGCTAAACTTCTGTTTCTGAACGCTTTCAATTAGCGTCAGGCAGCGAGAAAGCGGCGCGCCGCAGGGGATGACCATATTCGCGCCGCTGCTGAGCAGCAGTCGTTCATCGGTGGCGCGCAGGCTGGGAGTCTGTTCGCGGACAATGATTTTTAATGCACTCCCGCGCTGGCGGCGCAGGGTATGAATATAGCGCCCCAGCTGCTCTATCTGTACATTTTGGGTTACGCTGAACAGCACCGTTGCCGCCTGTGCCGTTCTGGCGGCGTTAAACACGGCGTCGTTGGTATCAAACAGCGTCCAGTATTCCGACAGCGCCGGGGCGCCTTCGAGGACGCGTAAATTGCTTAATACGGCCTTTTCGTCGCTGCGCGGCTGAACGATCGTTTCTTCGTCCTGCGCCAGTCGCCATCCGGCTTCGTCTTGTAAAACAACCAGCTGTTGCTGCGCGCTCATTCCTTTTTCACTGCCCCACCAGGCTATATCAAACAGGAAACTATCGCCCTCATAGCGGATACTGGCGAGACCGGAAAGAGAACGATACTGGTATAATAACGGTGAAAGCTGCTTATCATTATTGTTACCAGAATTAAGTACTAATAAAGAGCAGTTGTGGTATTTGGTCCACCGCGATGACTTTTCCACCCAATTGCATAATTGTGCACTTTTTATATTTTGCCAGGCATTTTCAGCGCATAGCAGAATAAATAGATAATTGCCAGGTTCAAGCGAGCAGAGTATATCACGGTGCATTTCTTCTAACCCTTCCGTCAGGTTCGGTAGGGTAAATAACACAATTTTTTCCGGGCCGCTGTTATTATCTAATGAAATGATTTTACTCGGGTTCTCACCCATTACGATCGCTGAAACCTTGCCATCTTTAGCCTGCGCGGCCAGCGTATGGTTGAGCAGACTGACCGCATCAACATAGCGGTCAACGTTGAGCCACCATACCCCGCCAACGGGCATATGGCTAACCTCGTCCCATAATGACGAAATACCCAAAGTATATACGATATCCACGACGTCCCTCGCGAGCCCTGATTTACACTGAATTAGTTTACTAGCGAAAGCGGCAGAGTAAACCTAACATTGAAATTAAAGAGCATCAGTCTTAGCATATAGGGCCATTTAAGAATGGCCTTGTACACTTCAGTTATTATTTATGTGTTGTTTGAATGGACAGAGAAATGTCAGGAAAAGAGCCTGTAGTGCCCTCAGATGCAACGCTGGGTTATACCTTTCAAAATGATTTCCTGGCATTAAGCCGGGCATTTTCTCTGCCTGAAATTGATTACCACGACATTTCCCGACGCGAGCAGCTAGCTGCGGCGCTGAAACGCTGGCCATTACTGGCAGAATTAGCAGAGAAAAAGTAACAAGTAAGGACGCCGTCGATGGCTATTCTTGGATTACAGGGCATCCGTGGCGGCGTGGGCACAACGTCGATTGCCGCGTCGCTCGCCTGGGCGCTACAGCAGCTGGGTGAAACGGTTCTGGTGGTTGATGCCAGCCCGGATAATATGCTGCGCTTTTTTTTCAACGTCGATGCCGGCCATCGCGAAGGGTGGGCGCGGTCCTTAATTGACGGCGGCGACTGGCGCGACGCCGGCATGCGCTATACCTCCCATATTGATATTTTACCCTTCGGTCAGCTGACGCCGGGCGAAAGAGAGCATCTCGACAGGCTCTACCCGACGCTGGAGCCGCTGGCCGATATCGTGCAGCAGCTCAGCCAGCAGGGCGATCGTCGCTGGCTGCTGCTCGATTTACCCGCGGATTTTTCCCCGCTGACCCGCTCGCTGCTCGACGTCTGCAACCGTACGCTGGTGGTGGTGCACCCGGACGGCAACAGCCATATTCGCCTGCATCAGCAGGCGCTGGCGGCGAACCGCGATATTCTGATCAACGATCTGCGGGTTGGCAGCCAGCTGCAGGAAGATTTATATCAGCTCTGGCTGGAGAGCCAGCGGCGCATTCTGCCGATCGCCATTCATCGTGATGAGGCGATGGCGGAGTGCCTGGCGGCGAAGCAGCCGCTGGGTGAGTATCGGCAGGACTCTCTGGCGGCGGAAGAGATCCTGACGCTTGCCAACTGGTGCCTGCTGCACTACTCCGGCAAGGGGGCGTAATGATGCGCCTGAGCACGCTGCTGCTGGCTCCCCCGGTCGCCGAACGCCTGAGCGAACGCTACGGCGACTATCGCCAGCACGGCGCGTCGTGGCTCGCGGCGACGCTGGGCTGCCTGTGGGCGGCGCTGGCGTGGGCGCTGATGCCGCTGGAAACTCCGCGCTGGCAGGCGATCCTCGCCAGGCACGGCGACTATTTCCCGCATATTAATCCCCACCGGCCGCGGCCGCTCGATCCGCTCCGCTACCTGCTGCAATCCGTGTGGCTGCTGACGACCCGGGTGCCTGAGCCGGAGAAAAAGGTCAACTGGCGCTCCCTGGCGGCCCTCGAAGGCGTGCACGGCCGCTATGCGCAGTGGTTGGACACCTTCCCCGAACGGGTGAACACCCGCACCGGTCATCTGGATAAATACAAAGAGCTGGCGCACCTCAATCCTACGCTGCGCAAGGCGATCCTCAGCGTGGTGGTTTTTTTCTCGCTGATCCTCGCGCTACTCTGCATCACCCAGCCGTTTAACCCGATTTCGCAGTTTATCTTCCTGCTGCTGCTGTGGGGCGTGGCGCTGATGGTGCGGCGCATTCCGGGGCGCTTCTCGGCGCTGATGCTCATCGTGCTCTCGCTCACCGTCTCCTGCCGCTATATCTGGTGGCGCTATACCTCGACGCTGAACTGGGACGATCCCGTTAGCCTGGTGTGCGGGCTGGTGCTGCTGTTCGCCGAAACCTACGCCTGGCTGGTGCTGGTGCTGGGGTATTTCCAGGTGATATGGCCGCTCAACCGTCAGCCGGTGCCGCTGCCCAAAGATATGGCCGAGTGGCCGACGGTCGATATTTTCGTGCCCACCTATAACGAAGACCTGAACGTGGTGAAAAATACCATTTACGCTTCGCAGGGCATCGACTGGCCGAAAGATAAGCTGAATATCTGGATCCTCGATGACGGCGGGCGCGAAGAGTTTCGCCAGTTCGCCAGGGACGTCGGGGTGCACTACATCGCCCGCGAGACGCACGAGCACGCGAAGGCCGGGAACATCAACAATGCGCTGAAATATGCCAACGGCGAGTTCGTCTCCATTTTCGACTGCGACCACGTCCCGACGCGCTCTTTCCTGCAGATGACGATGGGCTGGTTCCTGAAAGAGAAAGAGCTGGCGATGATGCAGACGCCGCACCACTTTTTCTCGCCGGACCCGTTTGAACGCAACCTCGGGCGTTTTCGTAAAACCCCGAACGAGGGCACCCTGTTTTATGGCCTCGTGCAGGACGGCAACGATATGTGGGACGCCACCTTCTTCTGCGGCTCCTGCGCGGTGATTCGCCGCGGGCCGCTCGATGAAATCGGCGGTATTGCCGTCGAAACGGTGACCGAAGATGCGCATACCTCCCTGCGCCTGCACCGCCGGGGCCATACTTCCGCCTATATGCGTATTCCGCAGGCCGCCGGGCTGGCGACCGAAAGCCTGTCGGCGCATATCGGCCAGCGTATCCGCTGGGCGCGCGGGATGGTGCAGATTTTCCGTCTCGACAACCCGCTGTTCGGTAAAGGGCTCAAGCTGGCGCAGCGGCTCTGCTACGTCAATGCGATGATGCACTTCCTGTCCGGCATTCCGCGGCTGATCTTCCTGACCGCGCCGCTGGCCTTTTTACTGCTGCACGCCTATATCATCTATGCTCCCGCGCTGATGATCGCGCTGTTTGTGTTGCCGCATATGATTCACGCCAGCCTGACTAACTCGAAGATTCAGGGTAAATATCGCCACTCTTTCTGGAGCGAAATCTACGAGACGGTGCTGGCCTGGTATATTGCGCCGCCGACCTTCGTCGCGCTGATTAACCCGCATAAGGGCAAGTTCAACGTCACGGCGAAGGGCGGTCTGGTGGAGGACGAGTACGTCGACTGGGTTATCTCTCGTCCCTACATCTACCTCGTGCTGCTTAACCTGGTTGGCGTCGGGGTCGGCATCTGGCGCCACTTCTACGGTCCGGAAAACGAAATACTGACCGTTTGGGTCAGCATCGTCTGGGTGTTTTATAACCTGATTATTCTCGGCGGCGCGGTGGCGGTATCGGTAGAAAGTAAGCAGGTCCGCCGCTCGCACCGCGTGGAAATGAACATGCCGGCGGCGATTGCCCGCGAAGATGGCCACCTCTTCTCCTGCACCGTCCACGACTATTCTGACGGCGGGATCGGGATCAAAATTCACGGTAAAGCGCAGGTCCTGGAGGGACAGCAGGTCAATCTGCTGCTCAAACGCGGCCAGCAGGAGTACGTCTTCCCGACGCGGGTGGCGCGGGTGAACGATAGTGAAGTCGGCCTGCAGCTGCTGCCGCTGACCAATAAGCAGCATATCGATTTTGTGCAGTGTACGTTTGCCCGCGCTGATACGTGGGCGCTTTGGCAGGATAGCTTCCCGGAAGATAAACCGATGGAAAGCCTGCTGGATATCCTGAAACTGGGGTTCCGTGGATATCGTCACCTGGCGGAGTTCTCGCCGCCGTCGGTGAAGGTTATTTTCCGCTCGCTCACCCTGCTGGTTGCCTGGATAGTCTCGTTTATTCCCCGTCGTCCCGAACGCGCCGCGGCGATACTAACTTCGGAACCAGAAATGGCTCAACAATGATGATAATGCGATGAAAAGAAAACTCTCCTTGATTTGTGCAGTGGCGGTGGGAATGGCTGGCTGGTACCCCTTCGCGTCTTATCCGGAACCTACGGCGGCGCCGACCGCCGCCGTGACTCTCCCTACCCCGGAGCCCACCCTCGCGGAAGGTCAGCCAACGGCGACCGTCGTTGACCCGGCCGCGCCGGTGGTGGTGGCGGAAAATATCCCGACCCGCGACGTCAAGCTGAGCTTTGCCAAAATCGCTCCGGCGCCGGGCAGCATGGTACTGCGCGGCGCGCGTCCCGATGGCTCGGTAGAGTTTGGTATGCGTAGCGACGAGGTGGTGGCAAAAGCGCTGCTCAATCTCGACTATACGCCGTCGCCGTCGCTGCTGCCGGTACAGTCGCAGCTGAAGGTCTACCTCAACGATGAGCTGATGGGCGTCCTGCCGGTCACTAAAGAGCAGTTGGGTAAAAAGGTCCACGCGCAGATCCCCATCGATCCGCTGTATATCACCGACTTTAACCGCGTTCGTCTGGAGTTTGTCGGCCATTATCGCGACGTTTGTGAGAACCCGGCCAGCAGCACGCTGTGGCTGGACGTCGGGCGCGACAGCAACCTGGACCTGACCTATCAGTCGCTGAAGGTCCGCAACGATCTGTCCCATTTCCCGGTGCCATTCTACGACTCCCGGGATAACCGCCCGCTGACTTTACCGATGGTTTTCGCCTCAGCGCCGGACGCCCGGCAGCAGCAGGCGGCGGCGATTGTCGCCTCCTGGTTTGGCAGCAAGGCCGGCTGGCGCGGCCAGCAGTTCCCGGTCTATTTCAACGATCTGCCGGATCGCAATGCCATCGTTTTTGCCACCAACGACAGACGCCCGGATTTCCTGCGCGAGCGCCCGCCGGTTAACGCGCCGACTATCGAAATGATTGACCATCCGGACACCCCGTACGTCAAGCTGCTGGTGGTGCTGGGCCGTGACGATAAAGATCTGCTGCTGGCGGCGAAGGGCATTGCGCAGGGCAATATCCTGTTCCGCGGCAGCAGCGTGGTGGTGGACGACGTTAAGCAGCTGCAGGCGCGTAAACCTTACGATGCGCCAAACTGGGTGCGGACCGACCGCGCGGTGACCTTTGCTGAACTGAAAACCTACGAACAGCAGCTGCAGTCCAGCGGGCTGGTGCCAGACTCGATTAACGTGGCGCTCAACCTGCCGCCGGATCTCTATCTGCTGCGCGCCAACGGCATCGATATGGATCTGAAATATCGCTACACCATGCCGCCTGTCAAAGATAGCTCGCGCATGGATATCAGCCTGAATGACCAGTTCCTGCAGTCGTTCAGCCTCAACAGCTCTCAGGACGTCAACAAGCTGCTACTCCGCCTGCCGGTGCTGCAGGGGCTGCTGGACGGTAACACCGCGGTGACTATCCCGGCGCTGCGCCTGGGGGCCATGAACCAGCTGCGCTTTGATTTCCAGTACATGAACCCGATGCCGGGTGGCTCAATTGATAACTGTATTACCTTCCAGCCGGTACAGAACCACGTGGTGATTGGCGACGATTCGACGATTGATTTCTCGAAGTATTACCACTTTATCACCATGCCGGACCTGCGGGTCTTTGCCAACTCGGGCTTCCCGTACAGCCGGATGGCCGACCTCGCCGAAACCCTGGTGGTGGTGCCGAAAACGCCGACCCCAGGGCAGGTCGCAACGCTGCTGGAATCCGTCGGCGGCATCAGCGCCCAGACCGGCCTGGCGGCGATTAATATCCAGCTAACCGATGACGGGAGCCAGATTAAGGGCAAAGACGCCGACCTGCTGCTGATCGGCTCAATTCCGCCTGCGCTGAAGGACGATACGCAGATTAGCCTGCTGGTTGAGGCGACGAAAAGCTGGGTGAAAATGCCGATGCGCCACTACGAGCTGCCGAGCATTTATCCTGACGATGAAGCCCGGACGCCGAATACGCGTGCGGACATCACCTCTTCCGGCCCGATGGCGGCCATTATTGGCTTCCAGTCGCCGTATCACGACCAGCGTAGCGTCGTGGCGCTGCTGGCGGACAGCGCGCGCGGCAACGAACTGCTCAATGACGCGCTGAACGACAGCGGGAAACGAGCGGCGATGTTTGGTTCGGCGGTGGTCGTTCGTGAATCCGGCGTCAACAGCCTGCGGGTGGGCGATGTCTATTATGTCGGGCATCTGCCGTGGTTTGAGCGCATCTGGTTTGCGCTCTCCAACCATCCGGTGCTGCTGGCTATTCTGGCGGCGGTCAGCATCGTGCTGCTGGCGTGGGTACTGTGGCGCATGCTGCGTATCGTCAGCCGTCGTCGCCTGCACCTGGATGATGAGTAGACCATGATGAATGCGCTACGCGGAGCGGTGATATCGCTGTTGATGCTGGCGGCGGCGCAGGCCAGCGGCGCCTGCCGGTGGCCGGCCTGGGATCAGTTCAGGAAAGAGTACGTCAGCGCCGAAGGGCGCGTGGTTGACCCCGGCGATCCGCGGAAAATCACCACTTCTGAAGGGCAAAGCTATGGCCTGTTCTTCGCCCTGGCGGCCAACGATCGCGATGCGTTCGGCCAGCTGCTGCAGTGGACGCAGAACAACCTCGCCGAGGGCGATCTGCGCGCGCATCTGCCCGGCTGGCTGTGGGGCAAAAAGAGCGATAGCGAGTGGACGATGCTGGACAGCAACTCGGCCTCCGACTCGGATCTGTGGATAGCCTGGTCGCTGCTGGAGGCCGGGCGCCTGTGGCAGATGCCGCAGTACGTTGAGGTGGGGAAAGCGCTGCTGTCGCGCATTGCCGATGAAGAGGTGGCGGACGTGCCGGGGCTGGGGCCGCTGGTGCTGCCGGGGAAGGTCGGCTTTGCCGACGATAAAGGCTGGCGCTTCAATCCCAGCTATCTTCCGCCGCAGCTGGCGAACTATTTTGTCCGCTACGGCGCGCCCTGGCCGAAGCTGCGCGACGGCAATATCCGCCTGCTGCTGGAGACGGCGCCAAAGGGCTTCTCCCCGGACTGGGTACGCTACGAGAAAGAGAAGGGCTGGCAGCTGAAGGCGGATAAACCGATTATCGGCAGCTATGACGCGATCCGCGTCTATCTGTGGGTCGGCATGCTCAACGACGCCGATAAGCAGAAAGCGCGGCTGCTGGCGCATTTTAAACCGATGGCGGAACAGACCATTCGCCAGGGCCTGCCGCCGGAAAAAGTGAATATCGCCGCGGCGAAGACCACCGGCAACGGTCCGGTGGGGTTCTCGGCCTCGCTGCTGCCGTTTTTACAAAATGAGGATGCCCGGGCCGTTCAGCGCCAGCGGGTCAGCGACAACTATCCCGGCGCGGACGCGTACTACAACGCGGTCCTGACCCTTTTTGGCCAGGGATGGGATCAACATCGCTTTCGCTTTACCGCCGATGGCGAATTACAACCTGACTGGAACCAGGAATGCGCAAGTTCTCACTAACGTTTATCACCCTGACCTTGGGAGTTGCGCTCCTGCCGCTGGCCCAGGCGGAGACCACGCCTGCTCAGGACCATCTGCTGGAACAGGTGCGGCTGGGGGAAGCGAGCAATCGTGAAGATCTGGTGCGTCAATCGCTGTACCGGCTGGAGCTGATTGACCCGAACAATCCGGACGTTATCTCCGCGCGGATGCGCTATCTGCTGCGCCAGGGCGATACCGAAGGGGCAAAGAAACAGCTCGATCGCCTGGCGAAGCTGGCCCCGGATTCGATCGCTCTGAAATCCTCGCGTAGCGAAATGAACCTCAGCACCGGCGATGGGCGTCAGGCGCTGCAGCAGGCGCGCCTGCTGGGCATCTCGGGGCATGTCGAAGAGGGGGTGGCCGCGTTCGAAAAGCTGTTCGGCGGCGCCCCGCCGGATGAAACGCTTGCCATTGAATACTGGTCGCTGGTGGCGCGTCTGCCGGCCCGGCATAACGAAGCCGTCGGCCAGCTTAAAAAAATTAACGCCCGCTCGCCGGGCAACGTCACCCTGCAAACCGCGCTGGCTAAGCTGATGTTTGCCGACAATAAGCCGGATGAAGGCTTTGCCTGGCTGGAGCAGATGTCGCGCTCTGCCGCCGGCCGCGGCGCTGCCGCCTCGATGTGGTTCGACAAAATAAAAGATATGCCGGCAAGCCGCGCCAGCGTGCAGGCGCTTCAGCGCTTTCTGGTTCTCTTCGCTACCGGCGAGTCGGCGGCTAATGCCCGGGTGCTGCTCGATCGGCAGCAGGCGCAGCTTAAAGACCCGACGTTCCGCGCCCGCTCCGAAGGGCTGGCGGCAGTCAAAAGCGATAAACCTTCTCAGGCGGTGGCGGATTTACAGCAGGCCGTTCGCGCGGATGCGAAGGACAGCGACGCCGTGGGCGCGCTGGGGCAGGCCTACTCCCGGCGCGGCGATCGCGCCCGCGCCGTGACGCAGTTGAATAAAGCGCTCGCGATGGCGCCGGATAGCCCGAATCGCGATAAATGGCGCAGCCTGCTGCAAACCAACCGCTACTGGCTGCTGATAAAGCAGGGCGATAGCGCGCTGAAGGCCGGGCAGCTGGCGCAGGCGCAAAGCGCTTACGCGCAGGCGCAGCGGGTGGATCGCACCGACAGCTACGCGGTTCTTGGCCTTGGCGACGTGGCTGCCGCGCGCAAAGAGAGCGCCGCGGCGGAGAGCTATTATCAACGCGCGCTGCGCATGGATCGCGGCAATAGCCTGGCGGTACGCGGGCTGGCGAACCTCTATCGTGCGGAATCGGCGGAAAAAGCCAGCGCATTTATCGCCGGACTGACGCCGGCCCAGCGGCGCAGCATTGACGATATCGAACGCAGCCTGACCAACGAGCGCCTGGAAAAGCAGGCTGAGGCGCTGGAGAGCCAGGGTAACTGGGCGCAGGCTGCGGAAGTGCAGCGTCGACGCCTGGCGCTCGACCCCGATAGCGTCTGGATCACATACCGCCTGTCGCGAGATTTAGTGAACGCAGGTGAGCGGGCCGAGGCGGATGCGCTGATGCGCACGATGGCCAGCCGCAGGCCGGGCGATGCCGAACGGGTGTATGCCTGGGGCCTTTATTTATCCGGCAACGGCCAGGACGACATGGCCCTGGCGCAGATTAACGCTCTGCCGCGTAGCCAGTGGAACGACAATATTCGCGAGCTTGAGGCGCGTCTGCGGAGCGACAAGATTCTGCGCCAGGCCAACGGGCTGCGCGACGCGGGTCAGGAGGCGCAGGCGATTGCGCTGATTAAGCAGCAGCCCGCTTCGGTTCGCTACGATCTGACCCTCGCCGACTGGGCGCAGCAGCGCGGCGACGCGCAGGCGGCGATCCTCCAGTACAACGCGGCGTTGCGTAAAGAGGCCAGTAACGGCGACGCCCGGCTGGGGCTGGCGGAAGTCTACCTTGCCGAGGGCGACAAGAACGCCGCGCGCGCGCAGGTCGCGCAGCTGAAGGGCGAGGACGCCGCATCGATCAATTTGCAGCGGCGAGTCGCGCTGGCTGAGGCCGGGCTGGGCAACGCGGCGCAGGCGCGGCAGATCTTTAGCCGTATCACCACCCAGGCGAAAGCGCAGCCGCCGTCGATGGAGAGCGCGCTGGTGCTGCGCGATGCGGCGCGTTTTCAGGCGCAAAACGGCCAGCCGCAGCAGGCGCTGGAAAGCTATAAAGACGCGATGGTGGCCTCCGGCGTGGCGACGGCTCGTCCGCAGGATAACAACACCTTCACCCGCCTCACCCGCAACGACGCCCACGACGACTGGCTGAAGCGCGGGATCCGCAGCGACGCGGCGGATCTTTATCGCCAGCAGGATCTTAACGTCACGCTGGAGCATGATTACTGGGGGTCCAGCGGTACCGGCGGCTACTCCGATTTAAAAGCGCAAACGACGATGCTGCACGTGGACGCGCCGCTGGCCGCTGGCCGGATGTTCTTCCGTACCGATTTGGTCAATATGAACGCCGGCAGCTTCTCAACCAACGGCGACGGCAGCTATTCGCCGAGCTGGGGCACCTGCGGCGAAATTGCCTGCACCAGCGGCAGCCTTCACCAGAGCGACGGCGGGGCGAGCGTGGCGGTAGGGTGGAAGAATGACACCTGGAGCGGTGATATCGGCACCACGCCGATGGGCTTTAACGTTGTCGATGTCGTCGGCGGTCTGAGCTACAGCGACGATCTTGGCCCGCTGGGCTACACCCTCAATCTGCATCGTCGGCCGATTTCCAGCTCCCTGCTGGCATTTGGCGGGCAGAAGGACAGCGGCAGCCATACCGGTAAAACCTGGGGCGGGGTGCGCGCCGACGGCGGCGGCGTCAGCCTGAGCTACGACAAAGGGGAAGCCAACGGCGTCTGGTCTTCGCTGGGGGCCGACCAGCTCACCGGCAAAAACGTCGCCGATAACTGGCGCGTGCGCTGGATGAGCGGCTACTACTATAAAGTCATTAACGAGGATAACCGCCGCGTGACGGTCGGCCTGAGCAATATGCTCTGGCACTATGACAAGGACCTCAGCGGCTATACTCTGGGACAGGGCGGCTACTATAGCCCGCAGGAGTACGTCTCTTTCGCCGTGCCGGTGACCTGGCGTCAGCGTACCGAAAACTGGTCGTGGGAGCTTGGCGGCTCCGTCTCCTGGTCACATTCGCGGACGAAAACCGAGGCGCGCTATCCGCTGCTGAACCTCATACCCTCAGAGTATCGCGCCGATGCCAGCCAGCTCAGCGAGCAGGGCAGCAGCAGCCAGGGCTTTGGCTATACCGCCCGGGCGCTGGTCGAGCGGCGGGTTACCGGCAACTGGTTCGTGGGCGCGGCGGTCGATATCCAGCAGGCCAAGGACTATACCCCAAGCCATGCGCTGCTCTATGTTCGCTACTCGGCCTCCGGCTGGCAGGGCGATATGAATATGCCGCCGCAGCCGCTGGTTCCCTACGCTGATTGGTAGCAGAATAGGCTGAATTACGCGATCAACCGTCACTCCACCCCTGTGTTCGCGTATACTCGTCGTACTTCGCGCCGCGGGGGGCATCTCCCGCTCGCGCTGCGCTAACCGGAACGCCGGCCTGGCGTGCCCGCAAGCCCGATGGCGGTGCTTCGCACCCGTCCTGCTTACCCGTTTAGCGCTCTCTGCCGGGCGTTTGCGAGCTATTTTTCAGATATAATCAGCCTGAAAATACCGGCGTTGATGGACGAAATCCGGACAGTATTCAGTATCAGTGGAGAACACAGTTGCGCGTCAGCCGCTCACTTACAATTAAACAGATGGCGATGGTCGCGAGCGTGTCCATGGCATTTGTATTGGTTTTTTGCTCTATTTTACTCTTTCACTTTGTGCAACAGAGTCGCTTTACTACGGCCACGCAGTTAGAAAGTATCGCCCGCTCCGTTCGCGAACCGCTCTCTGCGGCTATCCTGAAGGCGGATATTCCCGAGGCGGAAGCCATTCTCGGCCATATTCAGCCTGCTGGCATCGTCAGCCGGGCGGACGTGGTGCTGCCGAACCAGTTCCAGGCGCTGCGGATGCGCTTTATTCCGGAGCGTCCGGTTCCGGTCATGATTACCCGCATGTTTGAGCTGCCGGTACAGATATCGCTGCCGATATACTCCCAGGAACGACCCGCTAATCCGCAGCCGCTTGCCTATCTGGTGCTGCAGGCCGACTCGTACCAGATGTATAAATTCGTGATGAGTACGCTTTCTACGTTAGTGACTGCTTACTTCCTGTTGGTGCTGGTTCTGACGGTGGCGATCACGTGGTGCATCAACCGCCTGATCGTCCGTCCGCTGCGTAAGGTGGCTCGCGAACTCAACGATGTTCCGCAGCAGGAGCGTCTCGGGCATCAGCTGACCCTGCCGCGGCTGCATCATGATGATGAGATTGGCATGCTGGTGCGCAGCTACAATCGCAACCAGCAAACCCTGCTGCGCCGGCACGATGAGCTCTCTTTACAGTCCACCCGTTTCCCGGTCTCCGACCTGCCGAATAAAGCCTTCCTGATGGCGCTGCTTGAGCAGGCGGTGGCCCGCCCGCAAACGTCGGCGCTGCTGGTGGTCGCCTGCGAAACGCTGCAGGACACCGCCGGCGTCCTGAAAGAGGCCCAGCGCGAAATACTGCTGCTGACCCTGGTGGAAAAACTGCGGTCGACGATCCCATCGCGCATGGTGCTGGCTCAGGTCAGCGGCTATGACTTTGCGATTCTGGCTAACGGTATTACCGAGCCCTGGCAGGCGGTGACATTAAGTAAGCAAGTGCTCACTGCAATCAGCGAGCGCCTGCCGCTGCACGGTATCCAGCTTCGCCCCTGCGCCAGCGTCGGAATTGCGATGTTTAACGGCGAACTGAGCGCGGAGCAGCTCTATCGCCGCGCGATTTCAGCCGCCGTCGCCGCGCGGCGCAAAGGTAAAAATCAGATTGAGTTTTTCGACCCGCAGCAGATGGAGAAGGCGCAGCGCCGGCTGATGGAAGAGCACGATATTCTGGCGGCGCTGGATAATCAGCGGTTCGCCATCTGGCTGCAGCCGCAGGTGAATATCGCCAGCGGCGAAGTGTGCGGCGCGGAGGTTCTGCTGCGCCAGCGCCAGGAGGACGGCAGCTGGCTGCTGCCGCCGGATCTGATTGAACGTATTGAGGCCTGCGGGCTGATTGTCCCGGTCGGCTACTGGGTGATGGAAGAGGCCTGCCGCCAGCTTGCCGCATGGCAAAGCCAGGGCATTATGCTGCCGCTATCGGTGAACGTATCGCTGCTGCAGCTGCTGCACCACGACCGGGGCGCAGAGATGCTGACCCTGCTCTCGCGCTATCGCATTGCGCCAGGCACGCTGGTTATCGAAATTACCGAAAGCCGCCGGCTGGACGATCCGCGGACGGTGGTCTCCCTGCTGCGCCCGCTGCGCGAAGCGGGCGTTCGCATCGCTCTCGATGACTTTGGCATGGGTTACGCCGGGTTGCGCCAGCTCCAGCATATGAAATCGCTGCCGGTTGATATCCTGAAAATCGATAAGGCTTTTATTGATATGCTGCCCGAAGATACCAGCATGGTGCCGGCGATTATTCAGCTGGCGCGCGGCCTGAACCTGCGCATTGTGGCGGAAGGCGTTGAGAAACAGGAGCAGTTCCGGTGGCTTCAGGAGGCCGGCGTCGATGTTGCCCAGGGCTATCTTTTTGGCGGCGCCTTACCGCAAGAGGCGTTTACGGCGCAGTTTTTACAGGTGAATGAAGAGGGTGCAAGCCTGTAACGGGATGCTGACTTGTGCGAGTCAGCTCTAAGTTTTTAACAATTCCGTTGCAATTTCACGCTTAGTTATTTCTGAAATGTTTCCCGGGTGTTACTTTTAAGCCACAGACGACATATAACCCTTCCCGGTCTGTGGTTATACCCAAAGGACACCCTATGAAAACCTCTCTCTTCAAAAGCCTTTATTTTCAGGTTTTGTCGGCCATTGCGATCGGTATTCTGCTGGGCCATTTCTACCCGGAACTGGGCGCGCAGATGAAACCCCTCGGCGACGCCTTCGTTAAACTGATTAAAATGGTTATTGCACCGGTTATCTTCTGCACCGTCGTGACGGGGATTGCCGGGATGGAAAGCATGAAGGCCGTCGGCCGTACCGGCGCGGTAGCGCTCCTCTATTTTGAAGTCGTCAGTACCCTAGCGCTGATTATCGGGCTGATCATCGTCAACGTGGTGCAACCCGGCGGCGGCATGAACGTCGATCCGGCCACCCTCGATGCGAAGGCCGTGGCGGTCTACGCCGAGCAGGCAAAAGATCAGGGCATTGTCGCCTTCCTGCTGGATATTATTCCCGGTAGCGTGATTGGCGCTTTCGCCAGCGGCAACATCCTGCAGGTGCTGATGTTTGCGGTGCTGTTTGGTTTTGCCCTGCATCGTCTGGGCAGCAAGGGCCAGCTGATTTTTAACGTTATCGAAAGCTTCTCGCAGGTGATCTTCGGCATCATCAACATGATTATGCGCCTTGCGCCGATCGGCGCCTTCGGGGCGATGGCCTTTACCATCGGGAAATACGGCGTCGGTACCCTCGTACAGCTGGGCCAGCTGATCGTCTGCTTCTACATTACCTGTATTCTGTTTGTGGTCGTGGTGCTGGGTTCTATCGCCCGGATAACCGGTTTTAGCATCTTTAAATTTATCCGCTATATCCGCGAAGAGCTGCTGATTGTTCTCGGCACCTCCTCGTCCGAATCGGCGCTGCCGCGCATGCTGGATAAGATGGAGAAGCTGGGCTGTCGCAAATCGGTGGTGGGGCTGGTGATCCCCACAGGCTACTCCTTCAACCTCGACGGCACCTCCATCTACCTGACGATGGCGGCGGTATTTATCGCTCAGGCGACCAACAGCCATATGGATATTTTCCACCAGATAACGCTGCTGGTGGTGCTGCTGCTCTCCTCGAAAGGCGCCGCGGGCGTTACCGGCAGCGGTTTTATCGTCCTGGCGGCCACCATTTCCGCAGTGGGCCATTTACCGGTTGCCGGCCTGGCGCTGATCCTCGGTATCGACCGCTTTATGTCCGAAGCGCGCGCGCTGACCAACCTGGTGGGCAACGGCGTGGCGACTATCGTGGTGGCGAAATGGGTGAAAGAGCTGGACTCCAAACAGCTGGATGATGTCCTGAATAACCGCGCTCCGGCGAACAAATCGCACGAATTATCCTCTTAAATCCATCTGTTAGGCCGTTGTCCCTTGCTGGACTCCTGGCTCCTGCGCATAATTAGGCATCACTCCCCTGGGTTGGGGAGTGATACTAAATGATTATTTTACGTCTCCATGCGACATTTTCCTCTCCGCGTGGTCTAACCGACGTACTTACTCACCATATTTTTTGGCAGCCCTCCAGCGGGCTGCTTTTGTAACCAGGAATGTTCATCAGGGGTTCACATGCAGGGCACAAAAATTCAACTCTTAACGGGTGGTTTGCTGATGATGGCAGCGGCCGGTTATGTGCAAGCAGAAGCGCTCCAGCCGGACCCGGCCTGGCAACAGGGGACTCTCGCCAACGGACTTCAGTGGCAGGTTTTAGCCACTCCGCAGCGTCCTAGCGATCGTATTGAAGTCCGCCTGTTCGTCAATATTGGCTCGCTGAGCGAAAGCACTCAGCAGAGCGGTTTTAGCCACTTTATTCCCCGCCTTGCCTTGACGCAAAGCGGCAGCCTCCCGACGATGCAGGCGCGCTCCTTGTGGCAGCAGAGCATCGATCCGAATCGGCCGCTCCCGCCGGCGATCGTCTCTTATAACTACACCATGTTTAACCTGAGCCTGCCGAATAACCGCAACGATCTGCTGAAAGAGGCGCTGAGCTGGCTAGCTGACGCCAGCGGTAAGCTGGCGGTGACGCCTGAAGCGGTGAATCACGCCCTGCAGGGCAGCGACATGGTGGCGACCTGGCCGCTGGATACCAAAGAGGGCTGGTGGCGCTATCGGCTGAAAGGTTCCATCATGCTGGGACATGACCCCGCCGCGCCGCTTAAAAATCCGGTCGATGCTGCGAAGCTGAAAGAGTTTTATCAGAAATGGTACACCCCGGACGCCATGACGCTGATCGTGGTGGGCAACGTCGATAGCCGCAACGTAGCGGAGCAGATCAACAAAAACTTCGGCGAGCTGAAGGGCAAACGGGAAACCCCGGCCGCGGTGCCGACGCTGTCTCCGCTGCCGACGACGCCGGTCAGCATCATGACCAATACCGTGCGCCAGGATAAGCTGTCGATTATGTGGGATTCTCCGTGGCAGCCTATTCGCGATTCGGTCGCGCTGCAGCACTACTGGCGCGACGATCTGGCGCGCGAAGCGCTGTTCTGGCACGTGCAGCAGAACCTGAGCAAGAACAATATCAAAGACGTAAACCTCGGCTTTGATTGCCGGGTGCTGTACCAGCGCGCCCAGTGCGCGATCAATATTGAATCGCCGGGCAGCAAGCTCAACGCTAACCTGATCGCGGTTTCCCGCGAGCTGGCGAAGGTCCGCGATAACGGTTTACCGCAGGAAGAGTTCGATACCCTGATTGCGCAGAAAAACCTTGAGCTGCAAAAGCTTTTCGCCACCTACGCGCGTACCGATACCGATATTCTGATCAGCCAGCGCATCCGCTCGCTGCAGAATCAGGTGGTGGATATCGCGCCGGAGCAGTACCAGAAGCTGCGTCAGGAGTTTCTTGATTCTCTGACCGTCGATATGCTGAATCAGTATCTGCGTCAGCAGCTTTCTCAGGATATGGCGCTGGTGCTGCAGCAGCCGCAGGGCGAGCCGGAATATAACATGAAGGATCTGAAGGCGACGTGGGAGAAGCTGATGGTGCCTGTACCGACGGCGACGACCGGAGGCGGCGAGGCTGCCGAGGCGCATAGCGACGCGACGGATATTCCCCCTGCCCAGTAGGCCCGGTTGACGAGGGTCTTCCCGGGCTGCGGCACCGATGGCGCAGCCCGGGAGAGCGTTACTGCGGCATCGCTTCGCGCGGAATAATGGCCCCGCGATACTGGATGACCGTGCTGGCGGTCAGGTGCCCGCGAGCGGCTGCTGACCGGGCGTCACCGCCGGTCAGGCGCACGGCGAGGTAGCCGGCGCTAAACGAATCGCCGGCGGCCGTGGTATCAACCACCTTCTCCTTCGGCAGCTTCACGGCAGGGATCTCCTGCAGCGGCTCGCCGACAATCGACACCAGGCAAGAATCTGCCCCGCGTTTTACCACCACCTCTTTGACGCCGGCGGCATGGGTCCGGGCAATCACCTCTTCCGCCGGTTTCTCGCCCCATAGCGCATCTTCGTCATCCAGCGTCAGGAAGGCGATATCGGTACAGGTCAGCATTTGCTGATAAACCTGCTGAGTCTCTTCTTTGCTGGCCCACAGGCGCGGGCGGTAGTTATTGTCGAATATCACCTGCCCGCCGTTAGCGCGGCATTCGCACAGCAGCGTTAACAGCTTCTCGCGGCTCTGCGGGCTGAGAATGGCGAGGCTAATTCCGCTGAGATAGAGGTAGTCAAAGGTGGCCAGCTCTTCGCAGATCGCGGCAGACTGCTCGCTTTCCAGCCAGAATTTTGCCGCCGCTTCGTTGCGCCAGTAGTAAAACGTACGCTCGCCGGTATCGTCGGTTTCGATGTAGTACAGCCCCGGTAAACGATCGGCCATGCGCTGGATCAGGTCGGTTTTGACCTCCTCAGCCTGCCAGGACTCCAGCATCTGCTGGCTGAATGCGTCCGTCCCAAGCGCGGTAACGTAGTGCACGGCGAGCGCGCTGGCGTCGGTCTGACGCGCAATATAGACCGAGGTATTTAAGGTATCGCCGCCAAATCCACGGTTTACCGCCGCGTTTTTCTCTGACAGCTCAATCATACATTCGCCGATAACGGCAATTTTTTTAGACATAATCATGGCCTGGGATTGAATCGAAATTAGCGCTAGTTTGCGCTGCGTCGTTTTTATGGTCAACCATATTAAAACATCGTTCCATTATTTTTTTGACATCACGCGAGTAATGTGACGAAAAGCGCATTTGGCGGAGAAAGATGCGCTTTTCAACTATATTCAGGACTGACGAGGAGCAAAGGAGCTGAGAGGGTATGACCACAACCCGCAAGACGATTGCCATTATCTCGGGAACGATAGTCTTACTTATTGTTCTGTTTTTCATCGTACTGGCGACTTTTGACTGGAACCGCCTGAAACCAACCATTAACCAGAAGGTCTCCGCCGAGCTTAACCGGCCGTTTGCCATTCGCGGCGACCTTGGAGTGGTCTGGGAGCGTCAGCGCGACGAGCGGGGCTGGCGGAGCTGGGTGCCCTGGCCACACGTCCATGCCGAAGATATCGTCCTCGGCAACCCGCCGGATATCCCGCAGGTCATGATGGTACACCTGCCGCGCGTCGAAGCCACGCTGGCGCCGCTGTCGCTGCTGAGCAAGACGGTTTATCTGCCGTGGATTAAGCTGCAGCAGCCCGATGCCCGGCTGATCAGGCTCTCCGAGAAAACCAATAACTGGACCTTTATGCTGGCGTCGGAGGGCGCTGCCGACAGTCAGGCCGAGCCATCCGACTGGTCTTTCCGGCTGGATAATATTCTCTTCGATCGCGGACGAATCGCTATTACCGACAAAGTGACGCGCGCCGATATTACCCTGACGGTCGATCCGCTGGGGAAACCGCTGCCGTTTAGCGAAGTCACCGGCGCAGGGGGCAAAGAGGAGCCAAAGAAGGTGGCGGACTACGTTTTTGGGCTGACGGCTAAGGGGAGCTATCGTGACCAGCCGCTCTCCGGCAGCGGTAAAACTGGCGGCATGCTGGCGCTGCGCAGCGAAGGGACGCCGTTCCCGCTGCAGGGCGACTTCCGCTCCGGCAATACCCGGGTGGCCTTTAGCGGGACGGTGAGCGATCCGCTGAGCCTGGGCGGCGTCGATTTACGCCTCAAGTTCTCCGGCGATTCGCTGGGGGATTTATACGATCTCACCGGTATTGTCCTGCCGGATACGCCGGCGTTCTCCACCGACGGACGCCTGCGGGCGGTGTTCAATCAGCAGGGCGGGTCGCGCTTTAGCTATCGCGATTTCAATGGCCGGATCGGCGAAAGCGATATTCACGGCTCCCTGACCTACACCACCGGCAAGCCGCGCCCGAGGCTGGAGGGCGATGTGGAATCCCGCCAGCTGCGTCTGGCGGACCTCGGGCCGCTGATTGGCGTGAACTCAGAGAGTAAGGCGAGCAAAGCCGAGCAGCGTAAAGGCGAAGCCGCGTCGCAGCCGGCCGGGAAAATCCTGCCTTACGATCGCTTTGAGACCGACAAGTGGCAGCTGATGGATGCCGATGTCCGCTTCAAGGGGCGGCGAATTGAGCACGGCGGCACGTTGCCGATTAGCGACCTGAGCACTCACGTTATTCTTGAGCGCGGCGACCTGCGCCTGCAGCCGCTGCGCTTTGGCCTCGCCAACGGTACGATCGCCGGCAGCCTGCATCTGCAGGGCGATAAAAAGCCGCTGCAGGGCGCCGCTAACCTGCAGGCCAGGCGCCTGAAGCTTAAGGCGCTGATGCCGAACGTGGAGATGATGCAGAAGACCCTCGGCGAGATGAACGGCGATATGCAGCTGCGCGGCACCGGTAACTCGGTGGCGGCGCTGCTGGGCAACAGCAACGGCAATATCAAGCTGCTGATGAACGATGGCCTGATTAGCCGGAACCTGATGGAAATTCTGGGCCTGAACGTCGGTAACTATCTTATCGGGCAGATCTTTGGCGATGACGAGGTGCGGGTAAACTGCGCGGCGGCGAACGTTGATGTGGTTAACGGCGTCGCGCGGCCGCAGATCTTTGCCTTTGATACCGAAAATGCGCTGATTAACGTCACCGGGACCGCCAGCTTCGCCTCGGAGCAGCTCGACTTAACCATCGACCCCGAAAGCAAGGGGCTGCGCATTATTACCCTGCGCTCTCCGCTGTACGTGCGCGGTACGTTTAAATCTCCGAATGCCGGGGTGAAGGTGGGGCCGCTGATTGCGCGCGGTGCGGTTGCGGCTGCGCTGGCGACGCTGGTCACTCCGGCGGCGGCGCTGCTGGCGCTGGTGTCGCCAGCGGAAGGAGAAGCCAACCAGTGTCAGACGATTTTATCGCAGATGAAAAAGTAGGCGCAGAGGAGAAGGTGCCCGGCGCGGCGCGCCGGGCAGCACAGGATTACAGCGACTGGTGGCGAGTTTCGTGGGTCAGCAGCAGCGCAATCAGCGTCAGCGCGGCCATCGAAGCCAGATAGAGCCCTACCGCCATCAGGCCATAGTTGCCCTGCAGCCAGGCTGCGATATAGGGCGCAACGGAGGCGCCAAGAATCGACGACACGTTATAAGAGAACGATGCGCCGGTGTAGCGTACTTCCGTCGGAAACAGCTCCGGCAGCAGGGCGCCCATCGGGCCGAAGGTCAGCCCCATCAGGCTTAAGCCGATCAGCAGAAATGCGAAGACCAGCGCCGGCTGACCGGAACCCAGCAGCGGTTTAAAGGCGAACAGGGCGAAGAGAATAATCATTGAGGTAATGACGATCATGCTCTTACGACGGCCAAACGCATCCGCCAGCAGGCCGGCAATCGGCACCATCACGCCAAAGCCAATTACCGCCATCATCAGCATCCACAGCACTTCGTTACGCGGCAGACCGAGGCCGACCGGCGCAGCGCCGGTGCTGAAGGTCATCGAGTAGACGGTCATGATATAGAACAGGGTATAGGTGGCCAGCATGATAAAGGTGCCGAGTACGGTCACCCGCACGTGCTTAGTCAGCAGCGTCCCCAGCGGGATTTTTACCTGCTTCTTCGCCGCGGCGATTTTGGCAAAGACCGGCGTTTCATGCAGCGAAACGCGGACATACAGCCCGATAATGACCAGCACGGCGGAGAAGATAAACGGCACGCGCCAGCCCCATTCCATAAACTGCTGGTCGGTCAGCAGCCAGGAGAGCAGCAGGAAGGTTCCGTTTGCGAAGAAGAAGCCGATAGGCGCGCCCAGCTGCGGGAAGGAGCCGTACAGCGCGCGTTTGCGCGGCGGGGCGTTCTCGGTTGCCAGCAGCGCCGCGCCGCCCCATTCGCCGCCCAGGCCAAGCCCCTGACCAAAGCGCGCCAGCGCCAGCAGCATCGGAGCCAGAATGCCAATGCTCTCATAGCCCGGCAGCAGGCCGATGACTACGGTAGAGATCCCCATGGTCAGCAGCGAGGCGACCAGCGTTACCTTACGGCCGACGCGATCGCCGAAGTGACCGAACAGCGCTGAGCCAATCGGACGCGCGACGAAGGCAATGGCGAAGGTTGCCAGCGACTGTAGCGTCGCGGCGGCAGGATCGCCCTGCGGGAAGAAGATATGCGGAAATACGATAACCGCGGCGGTGGCGTAGATGTAGAAGTCGAAGAACTCAATGGCGGTGCCGATGAGTGAGGCAACGACGACCTTATTGCGCGAGTTAACCGGTGCGGTTTCCTGCGCCTTGTCGAGCGTGGTGGCTGTGGCTTGCATAGATCTTTCTTATTTTTAGCGAACGAAAGGCCATATAGCCACAGCAAAAGCGACATTTCAATCTGTAACAGGGCGCGGAGGAGGCTAAAAAATGGGCAAAAAGCGGATAATTTTCGTGCCTGAAAAATAACTTCTATGAAATGCTTCACATAAATAAAACAATAGCAGATAAAACCAGGTTTAGGTTAAATAAAAGTTACGCGTTGGATTTATCTGCTGAAATGATGGATCGGGCTGAATGATACCTCTCCGTTCAGCCCGATACGGCGTCAATCGTGGGTTTTCCCCGGCATCCGGCGGTCGTCTTTATACTCGGCGGTGGCAATCCACGCCGCGCAGAAAAGCGTCAGGCGCGCGAAGAAATAGAAAAAGGCCATCAGTCCTAAAACGGAGCCAAACGCGGCGCCCGAAGGGGACTTCACCAGCGCTGGCAGCGTCCAGGTCATCACGATTTTGATGACCTCAAAGCCGATTGCCGCAATCATCGTGCCGCGTATCAGCGCCTTGCGCCGCGGGCGGTGGCGCGGCAGGCGCCAGAATATCCAGAAAAACAGCAGGTAGTTGGCGAAAATTGAGATCGCCAGGCCAATTAGCCGCCAGGCCGGTTTTAACCACTCAATGTTATCGAGATACAGCGCGGAGATAATGGTCTGCTGCGCGGCGCCGGCAATGGAGGTAATGGACAGGGTAATAATCAAGGCGACCAGCAGGCCGATTAATGAAATAAAGTCGCGGAAGTATTTTACCCAGATTTTTTCCTGATCCTGCGGCGTACGCTCCCAGACGTCGCGGGACTGGGCGCGGATGGCTTCCCGCAGGTTGCCCATCCAGTTAATGCCGGAATAAAGCGCGACCAGCAGCCCGACCAGGCCGACGGTAGTGCGCTGCTGAACCGCGGTATTGATGGTGTTCTTCAGCGTCGCCGCCAGCGTCGGATCGCTGACGTTGAGCAGGATTTTATCGAAGATGTCCTGCAGCAGCGTCGGATGCCAGGTGAGGACAAAGCCGGCGGCAGCGAAGGAGACCATCAGTATCGGGATCATCGACAGAAACGAGAAGTAGGTGATGGCCGCGCCGAACTGATTGCCCAGGCGGTCGTTAAAGCGCTCGGCCGCGCGGATCAGGTGCGCAATAATCGGATTCCGCTGGACCTTTTCCGCCGTCCCGGTCACGCTTTTCAGCGCCTGGTTCGCTTTCTGTCCCACGGCGGATTCGTTGATGGCGGCCAGCTTGCTTTTACTTTTTTCCAGCTGCTGGCCCGGATCCTGAGTCGGGCGTGTGGCGTCGTTTTCCGGTGTCATTAGTTATTTCTTCCTTTCTTTACAGCGAGATTCAGCAAAAATTATATACGCAAAATGCCGGTTGCGGCGGCGGGGCGGCAAACCCGACCGCAGGGCCCCGGCAAAACGGGCCCCTCGCGGGCTAATCGACGTAGCCTTTCATCACGCCGCCGAGCCACTCCATAAACAGGTGTACGCGGCGCGAAAGATTGCGCCGATGCGGGTAGATTAGCGAAACCGGCAGCGGTTCCGCGCGGTATTGAGGCAGAATTTCAATCAGCTCGCCGGTACGCAGCGCTTCGCGAACGCCGACGCGCGGAACCTGAATAATACCCAGCCCGGCCAGGCAGGCGGCCTGGTAGGTCTCGGTGCTATTGACGGTCAGTATGCCGCCGGTTTTTACCCAGCGCGCGGTGCCATCGCTGATGACCTCAAAACCCGCCGGGCGGACGCCAAGGGTGCTGGCATAGTGGATCAGGGCATGATCGCCGAGATCGTCAAGAGAGTGCGGGTAGCCGAAGCGCGCCAGATACTGCGGGCTGGCGCAGTTAATTTGCGTCAGCTTACCCAGCGGACGCGCGATCAGGCCGGAATCTTTCAGCGTACCGACGCGGACGACGCAATCAAAACCTTCACGGATCACGTCAACCAGCCGATCGCTGCTGCTCAGTTCGAGCTCGATCCCCGGATACTGCTGCAAAAAGGCCGGCAGCCGCGGAATAATCAGCTTTTTTGCCAGGCCGACGGGCATATCTACCCGCAGTCGTCCGCTGATGCTGGAGGGATCGTGCTGGAATATTCCGTCCAGCTCCTCGAGGTTGCTCAACAGATCTTTGGCGCGTTCGTAATAGACCATCCCGTCCTGCGTCAGCTGCACCCGGCGGGTGGTGCGGTGCAGAAGGCGCGCGCCGAGGTGGCTTTCCAGCGCCTGGATCTGGCGCGATACGCTGCCTTTCGGCAGGCCCAGGGTGTCGGCGGCGCGGGAAAAGCTCTCCAGCTCCGCCACGCGAATAAACAGCTGCATTGCGTGAATTTTATCCATGCCCGAGACCTATTGTTGTTGTCATAGAAACAGTAAAACGTAATTTAGCGTATTTATTGTTTTTCCGTCAGCTAATAAGCTCTTTTACGATGCAAATGCAACTGATAAGGGGTTTCTGATGACACACCGTATTGCTTTAGTGACCGGCGGCAGCCGTGGATTGGGAAAAAACGCGGCGCTGAAGCTGGCGGCGAAGGGAACCGATATTATCCTGACCTACCACAGCAACCGGCAGGCGGCGCTGGAAGTTGTCGCTGAAATCGAACAAAAAGGGGTTAAAGCTGCGGCATTAGCGCTTAACGTCGGCGATACGGCGAGCTTCGAAAGCTTTGCTCTGGAGGTGGAAAAACTCCTGCAGCAGCGCTGGCAGCGCGGCACCTTTGATTATTTATTAAACAACGCCGGGATCGGTCTCAACGTCGCCTTTGCTGAGACCCGCGAAGCGCAGTTTGACGAGCTGATGAATATCCATTTTAAAGGCCCGTTCTTTCTGACCCAGCGTCTGCTGCCGCTGCTGCAGGACGGCGGACGCATCCTCAACGTCTCAAGCGGGCTGGCCCGCTTCGCGCTGCCGGGATACGCCGCCTATGCATCAATGAAAGGGGCAATGGAGGTGCTGACCCGCTACCAGGCAAAAGAGCTGGGCGCGCGCGGGATCTCGGTGAACATTATTGCGCCGGGGGCCATCGAGACGGACTTCGGCGGCGGCGTGGTGCGCGATAATAAGCAGGTAAACCAGCATATTGCGGCACAAACGGCGCTGGGGCGGGTTGGGCTGCCGGACGATATCGGCGATGCGATAGCGGCGCTGCTGAGCGACGATCTGCAATGGATGAACGCCCAGCGCGTGGAGGTTTCCGGCGGGATGTACCTGTAAGCCGTCAGGCCGCGGCGCTAGCCCGCTGCGGAGGCGGAGCGGAGATAGTCGCGCGGCAGCAGGCCAAATAGCCAGTCGTTATGCCAGCGGCCGTTGAGCCAGTAGCATTCGCGCAGCTCGCCCTCCAGCAGAAAGCCGGTTTTCTGTAACAGGCTTTTCGAGGCGATGTTGCCGGCGGTGACGGTGGCGGTCAGGCGACGGACGCCGCCTGCGGAAAAGGCGAAATCGCACAGCGCCTGCAGCGATTCGTAGCCGTAGCCTTTTCCCTGGGCCTGGGGAGTGAACAGGAACCCGACCTCAGCGCAGTCGTCCTCGTGGTGCCGATAGCCGGTTATGCCGAGCGGCGTATGGGTGTGTCGATCGCGGACGATCAGGCACAGCCAGTGCCTGGCGCCCGGCGTCCACGGCGACAGGCGCGAATCGAAGGCTTCACGGATCTCGGCGAGCGGGCGCGAATCGGCGATATAGAGCATCACCTGCGGATCGCGCTGCAGGGCTAAAAAGAAGGACCAGTCATCCAGCTGCAGCGGCGAGCAGCGCAGTCGTGGCGTAAGCAGTTCAGGCATAGTTCAGGATTCCTGCAACGGTCAATAGCGTGACCATAGCAGGACATTCTTCGCCGGAATAGCACCTGGTTATAATGGCTCGCCGTAGAGGCCTATCAGCCGACGCACCACGCCGTTGGTCCAGCCGAAACCATCCTGCAGCGGGTATTCACCGCCGCCGCCTTCGTGAGGGACGCCGCTGGCAATATGGTACTTCTCAATCAGCTTATGATGCTGCTTGTAGAAGTGGTTCACCGTTTGCAGCCAGCTTTGGGCTATCTCATCGCCGAGCGGGTCCTGGCCGTACATTTTAAAGCCCTGCACCGCCATCCACTGCAGCGGCGCCCAGCCGTTGGGCTTATCCCACTGCTCTCCGCTTTCATACTCGGTGGCCATAATGCCGCCAGGCGTCAGCAGGCGAGCCCGCACGACGTCGGCAAGGCGATCCGCCTGCTCATGCGTGGCCATCCCGACGTACAGCGCCACGATGCTGGCGGCCGAAAATAGCGCCAGCTGCTCGCGGCGCCAGTCGTAGTCGCGGAAACAGCCGCTGTCGTCGTCCCACAAATAGCGCGTCACCGCCGCCCGACGGTCGCTGGCCTTCTGGCGAAAAGCGGCTTCCGTTTCGCGATCGCCCTCAACGCCGGAGAGATTGGCGATCGTATTTTCCAGCTTGAACAGGAACGCGTTCAAATCGATGGGGATAAACTGGGTGGTGCGAATACTCGCCAGGCGGGTGATATCGCGCAGCCAGCGGCTGGAGTAGTCCCAGCCGGAGGCGGCGCCGGCGCGCAGGTCGCGATAAACCTCGTTAGGCGGGCGGCCGGAGCGTTTTGCCGTTTCCACATCTTCGCGCCAGGACTCGTCGCGCGGGGTGTCGCGATCGTCCCAGTAGCGGTTGAGCAGCGAGCCGTCCGGCATACGTACCGCGTGGCGATACGCCTGGTTCGGGATCAGCGACTCGGCGCCGTCCATCCAGAAGCGGTACTCCATCTTCAGGTGCTCAAGGTAGCGGCGAGCGCCGCGCACGCCGTCCTCTTCAAACAGCTCAACCATCAGGGCAAAAACCGGCGGCTGTGAACGGCTGAGATAGTAGGTGCGATTGCCGTTAGGGATATGGCCGTAGGTTTCAATCAGCCAGGCGAAGTTATCCGCCATGCACTTCAGCAGGTCTTCGCGGCCGCTCTCCGCCAGCCCCAGCATCGTGAAGTAGGAGTCCCAATAGTAGGTTTCGCTAAAGCGTCCGCCGGGCACAATATACGACTGCGGCAGCGCCAGCAGCGACGACCACGGGATATGATCCTGCGGCTCGCGGGTCAGGATCGGCCACAGGTGATCGATATGCTCCTTCAGGGATCGCTTAGGATCGGAAACGTAATCTTCCGCGCGATGATCCGGCAGCCAGAAGTGATCCTCGACGAACTGCCGCAGATCGAACCCTGGGGTGCGCCTCACCCGGCGGTAGTGGATTAAAATATCCAGCGGGTCCTGCCTGGGCGCGCAGTCGGGGAAGGTTTTGCTGTCGGCGAAAATGCGCGATTTTTGCACGTGGGCGAACAGCTCCAGATAGCGATCGGCCGGGGTCAGGGCGTCAGACGCCGGCAGCCCCTCGATAATTTCTGGCTCCGGTTCGGCGTCGAACATTTCGTCCAGTTTTAACTCATACGGATCGGCTTCGTAGCGCAGATCGACGTCGATCTTCAACTCATCGCTATTATCGTTGCGTAATGTCTGGCTGGACATAGTGATACGGACCTCCGGATCGCGTCGCTTAATGGCGCCGGGTATCCCCGGCATGGTTTTTAAGCTTAGTCATTCGCTTCGGTTTTCGTGGAGTAAACTGTGCGTCAGGTCACGCTTCTGTGCGGAGGCCTGAAGTCGGAATTTTTATTACTTTATGATTTTTATCATAAATTTATAATTTGTTGCTCTGAATAGCGCGGAAAAATTCAGAGCAATCGTTTTGCAACAAAATCTTATTTCGTCGGGCTGACGCGGGATCACTCCCACGCCGCTTCCAGCATCTCCAGCAGCTGTTCGCTACTCAGCGTGACCGGGTTGGCTTTCATCGACGATGAGCCGCTGGCGGCCAGCGCGGCGGGCTCAAGCGCCTGATGCGCCACGCCAAGGTCATTCAGGTTGCCGAGCCCCGCGCTGCGGCTCCATTCGTGCAGGCTCTCCCAGGCGGTATCCGGATGCACGTTGAGCCCGTCGGCCAGCCAGCGGCGCACGTCGTTAAAGCGCCCGCGCAGGGCTTCATCGGTGACCAGCGATTCGTTAAGCGCGAGGCCGAAGGGCAGCAGGCAGCCGCACAGCGCGCCGTGGGAGGCGTTGCTCAGGCCGCCCAGCGGTCCCGCCAGGCCGTGAACCACGCCGAGACCGGCATTGGCCAGCGCCAGGCCGCCGCACAGGCTGACCCAGGCCATTTCATCGCGGCTCTGCGGGCACTCTTTCTCCATCAGCGTTTTTAGCGCCTTGATGCCGCGCGGGATCGCTTCCCGGCACAGGGCGTCGGTAAAAGGATTGGCTCGGGTACACAGCCAGGGTTCGATAAGCTGGGTGATCGCATCGAGGCCGGAGCCCAGCGTCACCGCCCGCGGCGCGTTATCGGTCAGCGCCGGGTCGACGATCGCCAGGTCCGGCAGCATACGGTCATCGCGCAGGCTGACCTTACGCTGCTGCTGCACGACGTTAATCACCGCGTTTTTCGTCACCTCGGCTCCGGTGCCGGAGGTGGTGGGGATGGCGACAAACGGCAGCGGATGCGCCTCCAGTACCCGACCGCTGCCGACCACTTCCAGATACTCGATGACCTCCCCGGATGCTGGCACCAGCGCGGCGATCGCCTTGCCGGCGTCGATAACCGCGCCGCCCCCGAGGCTCACTACCGCCCCGACGCCCTCTTCGCGGGCCAGGCGCACGCCCTGTTCGATAGCGTGCAGGTCGGGCTCATGGGCGATGGAGAGGGTCGTCACCTCAAGCGCGTGGGCGCGAAGTTCGGCCAGCAAAAAGTCGGCCCGCTGCGGGCTGGCGCCATGCACCATCAGCACCTTGCCGCTGTGCTGGGCCAGCCAGGGCGCAGCGCTCTGCGCCAGGCCGCGACCAAAACGAATATTTCCCGGGGTTAAAACGTTAAAGGGGGTCAGCATCACGGGCTCCTGTATCGGCGAAAAAGGCTGGAATCAACTATACCCTAAATAATTCGGGTTGCAGGAAGGCGGCAACGCAGGTAAGTGACCGGGGCGAGCGAGGAAAGCCAACGCATATGTCATTACATATTATCCGCCAGGCTGCTCCGTTGCTGGCTGTACTCGCGCAGCCGATGGAGTATGGTGAATAAAACGTCCCTTCGGTTAAGGAATCCCTGACAATGCTAAGAATACTGGGTAAACGCTCATCAATTAACGTCCGTAAAGTGTTGTGGACCTGCGAAGAAGCGGGCCTTGAGTATCAGCAGGAAGATTACGGTAGCGGATTTCAGCCGATTGATACCGCGGAGTTCCGCGCGCTGAATCCGAACAGCCTGGTGCCGGTTCTGCTGGATGACGACTTTGTCCTGTGGGAGTCGAACAGCATCTGTCGCTACCTGGCGCGCAAAGCCGGGCGCGACGATCTGCTGCCCGTCGCGCCGCAGGCGGCTGCCGAGGTCGAGCGCTGGATGGACTGGCAGGCCACGGAGTTTAATAACGCCTGGCGCTACGCGTTTATGGGCCTGGTGCGTAAGGACCCGCGCTTTCAGGACCCGGCGGCGCTGAAAGAGAGCATTGCCAGCTGGACCCGCTGCGTGCAGATAGTGGACGCTCAGCTTCAGCAAACCGGCGCGTGGCTGGCCGGCAGCCGGTTTACGCTGGCGGATATCGTTCTGGGCCTGTCGGTCCATCGCTGGAAAATGACGCCCTTCGCCCACCCGGAGATGCCGGCCGTTGAACGCTGGTATATGGCGCTCAATCAGCGCCCGGCGTTCATGCGCCACGGTAATAACGGCACGGCGTGACGGCGGGATAAAAAAATGTCCAGAATTACATCGCCCTGGACGTTAAATTCAGCCTGTTCGCTTTGCAATCACCGACGACTGCCGTTACGATCTGCGTCCCTTTTTTATCCACCCGGTAGCGCGTACGGCAGGAAGGTATGGTTTGAGCAGGCGGTTGAGCCCTGTGTTGCTGGCGTCTCTGCTGCTTGTCGGATGCTCCGGAACGCTTTCGCAAATGAGTGTCCCTTCTGACGAAACCAGTCAGGTTGGGCAAAACGGGCATCTGCTCTCCATTGATTCCTTCGTTAACCATTATATGCAGAGCAAGCAGGTGAGCGGCGTGGTGGTGGCGGTTATCCAGCATAACGGCCCGGCGGAATTTCACTGCTACGGCGTGACCGATGCGAAAAATCGCTACCCGATTACCCCGGATACGCTCTTTGCCCTGGGATCGCTGAGTAAAGGGATCACCGCCGAGGTGATAACCCTGCTGGTCAATGAGGGGCGGCTGCAGTGGGACGATACGCTCTCCATGCTGCTGCCGCCGGAGATCCGGCTGAGCGAGGATGCCAAAAAAATCACCCTGCTACAGCTGGTCACGCATACCTCCGGCCTGCCGCGTCAGCCGATGAACCTGCTGTCGCTGGAGCATCTGCTGGCCTACCTGAGCGATGGGGAAAACTTCTACCACGACCTCGACAGCGACGATGCGCTGGGCTATCTCCGCACCTTCAGCGCGCCGCGGGTGCGTGAGCCTGAGTACTCCAATCTTGGCTACGCCGTTCTGGGCTACATCCTCAAATATCAGACCGGGGAATCCGTTGATACGCTGGCGTCGCGGATGATTTTCCAGCCGCTGGCGCTGCAGAGCACCAGCTTCGTGCCGTCAACGCTGCGCGGATACTCCCGGCGCGCGCTCGGGCATGCGGGGGATCAGCCGAAATTTAAAACCCGCGGAGCGCTGACTCCGGACTGGCAGTTCAGCAACAATATGGTCGGGGCGGCAAACCTGTACAGCGATGCCCAGGACCTGATCGCCTGGGCCCGCGCCCATTTTTCACCGACCCATAACGCGGCGCTGGATAAAGCCTTTGCCGACGTCGGCGCGGACTACTATCCGCGGCAGACGGAGGCGGCGAATATTGCCTGGGTTACCGATACGATCGGCGGGCAGAAAATTACCTATCAGGTGGGCTATATCGGCGGCTATTCCAGCTATATCGGTTTCGATAAAGCGAACCAGAATGCGGTGGTGGTGCTGCAAAATAGCTTTAACTGGAGTAACTACATCGGGCATGCGATTTTGCAAAATCAGGCGGCGGGAACGGCTTATCAGGCGCGCCATGAGGGGTTAAAAAAAGCCCCGTGAGTACGGGGCCTTGAAGATTAGCGCATGGTAACGAACTCTTCCGCGGCGGTCGGGTGAATCGCCACGGTGTTGTCGAAGTCCTTCTTGGTGGCGCCCATCTTCAGCGCGACCGCAAAGCCCTGCAGCATTTCATCCATGCCGAAGCCGATGCCGTGAATACCGACAATCTTCTCTTCCGGACCGACGCAGACCAGCTTCATGCGGCACGGCTGGCGGTGCGAGGTCACGGCGGTATACATCGCGGTAAAGGACGATTTATAGACCTTCACCGCCTCATCGCCGTACTGCTCGCGGGCCTGCGGCTCGGTTAAGCCGACGGTGCCGATCGGCGGGTGGCTGAAGACCACGGTCGGGATGTTGCTGTAGTCCAGATGCTCTTCCGGCTTGTTGTTGAACAGACGCTCGGAGAGGCGGCGGCCGGCGGCAACGGCGACCGGCGTCAGCTCGACCGCGCCGGTGTTATCGCCCACCGCGTAGATCCCCGCCACGCTGGTGTTCTGCAACTTATCCACGACGATATAGCCTTTGTCGTTGGTCTTCACCCCGGTAGCCTTGAGGTTGAAGTTATCGGTCTCCGGCTGGCGGCCAATGGCCCAGATCAGGCAATCGACGGTCTGGCTGCGGCCATCTTCCAGGGTCAGGGTCAGGCTGCCGTCGGCGTTTTTCACCACCGACTGCGGAATGGCGTGGGTATGCAGCTGCGGGCCTTCGGCGTTCATCACCTCAACCAGCGTCTCGACAATCAGCGGATCGAAGCTGCGCAGCGGCGCGTGCTTGCGCACGAACAGATGCGTCTCGGCCCCCAGACCGTTAATCACGCCCGCCAGCTCAACGGCAATATAGCCCGCGCCGACAACCGCCACGCGCTTCGGCAGCGCCGGCAGCTCGAAGAAGCCGTTGGAATCGATGCCGTACTCTACGCCCGGAATCGACGGATGGCTCGGGCGGCCGCCGGTGGCGATGAGGATATGATCGGCCGTCAGGGTTTCGCCGTTGACTTCAACCGTTTTGGCGTCGATAAAACGGGCGAAGCCTTTAATCACGTCGACCTTATTTTTACCCAGCACGTTGTCGTAAGAGGTATGAATGCGGTCGATATAGGCGCTGCGGCTGGCAACCAGCCTGTCCCAGTCGAAGTGATTGATGGTGGTATCGAAACCGTAGTCCGGGCCGTACAGGTGAATCGCTTCGCGAATCTGCGCCGCGTGCCACATGATCTTCTTCGGTACACAGCCGACGTTAACGCAGGTGCCGCCCAGATCTTTCGCTTCAATCAGGGCGCACTTCTGGCCGTACATCGCCGCGCGGTTGATGGAGGCAATACCGCCGCTGCCGCCGCCGATAGCAATGTAGTCATAATGTTTGCTCATGAGTCATATCCTTAATATCTGAATGCTGCGATTGTATACCGGAAATCAATAGGTTCCGCCGATGACTGCGATTACTCCGGGACGATCCAGCTAACCGTTGCATGACCGATGCCGGTCGGCACCAGCTTTTTGTGCAGCCACGGCAGGACGTTGTTCATCTGCTGTTCCAGCTTCCACGGCGGGTTGATAACGATCATCCCCGACGCGGTCATTCCACGCTGGTCGCTGTCCGGGCGCACGGCAAGCTCAATCTGCATGATTTTACGAATGCCGGTTGCTTCTAACTCTTTGATCATTCGCTTAATCTGCGCACGTAAGACCACCGGGTACCACAGCGCATAGGTGCCGGTAGCGAAGCGCTTGTAGCCTTCGTGAATGCCGGTAACGACCGCCTGGTAATCGCTTTTAATTTCGTACGGCGGGTCGATAAGAATCAGACCGCGACGGGAGGCGGGCGGCAGCTTAGCCTTCAGCTGCTGATAACCATCGGACTTTTCCACGCGCGCGCGCTCGTCTTTCTGGAATTCTGAGCGCAGCAGCGGGAAATCGCTCGGGTGCAGCTCGGTCAGCTGCAGGCTGTCCTGCTCGCGCAGAAGCTGGCGGGCAACCAGCGGCGAGCCCGGATAGTAGCGCAGCTGGCCGCTACGGTTGAAGTGCTGAACCACGGAGATATACGGCTCCAGCTCGGCCGGCAGGTCATCCTGCTGCCAGATGCGGGAGATGCCTTCCAGATACTCGCCGGTACGCTCGGCGTGCTCGCTGCTCAGATGGTAGCGCCCTGCGCCGGCGTGGGTGTCCAGATAGAGAAACGGTTTCTCTTTCTCTTTCAGCGATTCAATGATCAGACTCTGAACGGTGTGTTTGAGGACGTCGGCGTGGTTGCCTGCGTGAAAGCTGTGGCGATAACTGAGCATGGATGCAGAGATTCCGGGAATTAAACAAGATAACCGATAGTTTACCGCAGATCCGTCCGGATTACCGCTGTAGCGCCGTGCTGTTTCAATTGTGGCAAAAGCGTTGCAAAACATAACGGTGTCATAAAAATGTCAAACGGTCGCGCTAGCGTCGCGTGCAGGCAAGGTAATTGTTTGAATAAAAGGAAAAATAATGAAACTGCAAATCACACTTCTGACGTCGGCGCTGATCCTGGCGCTGCCGGCGCTGGCAAAAGACGTCCCGCTTAATCAGGCGGCGGCGATCGCCGCCAGCGTCACCCCTGCGGCCGCCAGTCCGGCGTTTGACGCGCTGGAAAGCCAGACGCTGGCGGCGCTGCGCCAGGCGCTGAAAGGGGATGCCGCAACGCTCACCCGCGGCCAGCTGGAGCACGCTAAGCAGAATAAAACCCAGGCGGATAAAGCCTGGCTCAAGGCCAGCGGCTACGATTTTCAGGCTAAAGCGAACCAGCAGGCGGGGATTGAGCTGCTCTCGGCGTTCAGCAAACTCCCTGATTCGGTGGTGAAAGATAACCTCGCTACCGTCACCGCCATTAACCGTGATGCCACCCAGGCTACCCGGCACCAGGCGTTGGCCGATGCCGAGGGGATAAGCTATCTCTACTTCCTCAGCGATGCGATGGGGCCTCGGCTGGGCAAAGCGTTCCTTACGGCCTACGACAAAGGCGAGCTGGGCAAAGCGGCGGCGCTGATTAAGGCCAGCGAAGTCAGCACCGGGGCGGCGAAAAAGCACTTCAATAACCCGCGTCCGTTCCTGATTCAGGGCAACACTATCCATCTGGTGCCGGATGACGTGGTGGTGAAGGATAACCAGCCCTATACCGCCGACGAGGGCTCTTTCCCCAGCGGGCACACCAATACCGGCTATACCGATGCCCTGCTGATGGCCGAGATGATCCCGGAACGCTTTGATGCGCTGGTCACGCGCGGGGCGCGCTACGGCTACTCGCGGATCGTCCTCGGCGTCCACTACCCGCTGGACGTGATGGGCTCGCGGATGGTGGCGCAGCGTAACGTCGCCCACTATCTGAACGATGCAAAATATCGCGCGCTGTTTAACGAAGCGCGCGATCAGCTGCGCGCCGCGCTGGAGAAAGAGTGCGGCACCTCGCTGGCTGAATGCGCGAAAACTGCCGGGAAGGACGATCCCTATCGCGATCCGGCCATGAACGCCTTTTATCGCTTCACCATGACCTACGATCTGCCGCAGCAGAAGGGTGAGAAGCAGGCCCTGAAGGTGCCGGAAGGGGCCGAGGTGCTGCTGGAGGCCGCCTTGCCGCATCTTTCCGCCGCACAGCGTCGGGCGCTGATGGTGAAAACCGCGCTGCCGGCCGGCTACCCGCTGTCGGGAGAGACCGCCGACCAGCAGTTCTGGCAGCGCCTCAACCTGCCTGCCGCCTGGCAGATGGCGCAGAAGACGCATTAATCTCACGCAGCCCGGCGAAGCATCGCGCCAGCCGGGATTTTGCTCAACGGCCGGGCTTATTGCAGCAATACCCGGCGCTGAGCATCGCGCGACATTGAAATTCACCCAACTATCCCCCATTCTAGATCCCATGCTAAAGCGCCGGAACGCGCGCTTCATTTCCCCTTTTCAACAGGACTGCGCATATGACCAATCCATTACTGACGCCTTTTTCATTGCCGCCTTTTTCTGCAATCAAGCCGGAGCATGTGGTGCCTGCGGTCACCAAAGCGCTGGACGATTGCCGGGCATCGGTAGAGAGCGTCGTGGCGCAGGGCGCGCCCTATAGCTGGGAGACGCTGTGCCAGCCGCTGGCGGAAGTCGACGACGTGCTGGGGCGTATTTTTTCTCCCGTTAGCCATCTGAATTCGGTCAAAAATAGCCCGGAGCTGCGTGAAGCCTACGAACAAACCCTGCCGCTGCTGTCGGAATACAGCACCTGGGTGGGCCAGCACGAAGGTCTGTACAAAGCGTATCGCGATCTGCGCGACGGCGACCACTACGCCACCCTGAACACCGCCCAGAAAAAGGCGGTGGATAACGCGCTGCGTGATTTTGAACTCTCCGGTATCGGTCTGGCGAAAGAGCAGCAGAAGCGCTACGGCGAGATTGCCGCGCGCCTCTCCGAGCTGGGCAATCAGTACAGCAACAACGTGCTCGACGCCACGATGGGCTGGAGCAAGCTGGTGACCGACGAAGCCGAGCTGTCCGGGATGCCGGAGAGCGCGCTGGCGGCGGCTCAGGCTCAGGCGCAGGCCAAAGAGCAGGAAGGCTATCTGCTGACCCTGGATATCCCGAGCTACCTGCCGGTGATGACCTACTGCGAAAACCAGGCGCTGCGCGAAGAGCTCTATCGCGCCTACTCCACCCGCGCTTCTGACCAGGGGCCGAACGCCGGCAAATGGGACAACAGCCCGGTGATGGCCGAGATCCTCGCCCTGCGCCACGAGCTGGCGCAGCTGCTGGGCTTTGACAGCTACGCGTCAAAATCGCTGTCGACCAAAATGGCGGAAAACCCGCAGCAGGTGCTCGACTTCCTGACCGACCTGGCGAAACGCGCCCGTCCGCAGGGGGAGAAAGAGCTGGCCCAGCTGCGCGCCTTCGCCAAAGCGGAGTTCGGCGTTGAGGAGCTGCAGCCGTGGGATATCGCTTACTACAGTGAAAAGCAGAAGCAGCATCTCTACAGCATCAGCGATGAGCAGCTGCGCCCCTATTTCCCGGAAAACAGAGCCGTTAACGGCCTGTTCGAAGTGGTTAAGCGTATTTACGGCATCAGCGCCAAAGAGCGTACCGATATCGACGTCTGGCACCCGGAAGTGCGCTTCTTCGAGCTGTATGACGAAAAAGGCGAGCTGCGCGGCAGCTTCTATCTCGATCTCTATGCGCGCGAGCACAAGCGCGGCGGCGCGTGGATGGACGACTGCGTCGGCCAGATGCGCAAGCTGGACGGTTCGCTGCAAAAGCCGGTGGCCTACCTGACCTGCAACTTTAACCGTCCGGTTAGCGGCAAGCCGGCGCTGTTCACCCACGATGAAGTGATCACCCTGTTCCACGAATTCGGCCACGGTCTGCACCATATGCTGACCCGTATCGATACCGCGGGCGTGTCCGGAATTAGCGGCGTGCCGTGGGATGCGGTTGAGCTGCCGAGCCAGTTCATGGAGAACTGGTGCTGGGAGCCGGAGGCGCTGGCATTTATCTCCGGGCACTACGAGACCGGCGAACCGCTGCCGCAGGCGCTGCTGGAAAAAATGCTCGCCGCGAAGAACTACCAGGCCGCGCTGTTTATTCTGCGCCAGCTGGAGTTCGGCCTGTTCGACTTCCGCCTGCATGCGGAGTACCAGCCGGAGCAAGGGGCGAAAATCCTCGAAACGCTGGCGGAAATCAAAAAGCAGGTCGCCGTGGTGCCGGGTCCGTCGTGGGGCCGCTTCCCGCACGCCTTCAGCCACATTTTTGCCGGCGGCTACGCGGCGGGCTACTACAGCTACCTGTGGGCCGACGTGCTGGCGGCGGACGCCTTCTCTCGCTTCGAGGAAGAGGGTATTTTCAACCGTGAAACCGGTCAGTCGTTCCTCGATAACATCCTCAGCCGCGGCGGTTCTGAAGAGCCGATGATTCTGTTCAAACGCTTCCGCGGCCGCGAGCCGCAGCTTGACGCGATGCTGGATCACTACGGGATCAAGGGCTAATTTACCCGACAGACTTCAGGCTGCCTCTTCGGCAACTGCACTCACTCACCCCGGGAACGCGCTCTGTGTACGTTCCCGGGGATTTTTTCCCTTGTTGTCCTGAGGCAACGCGAATTGTTTAGGGTAAAGCGGAAGTGAAAATCTGCTTAATTGATGAAACGGGCGCCGGAGACGGCGCCTTATCCGTTCTTGCCGCCCGCTGGGGGCTGGAGCACGACGAAGACAGCCTGATGGCGCTGGCGATGACGCCGGAGCATCTGGAATTACGTAAACGCGATGAGCCGAAGCTGGGCGGCATCTTCGTTGATTTTGTCGGCGGAGCGATGGCCCATCGGCGTAAGTTCGGCGGCGGACGCGGCGAGGCGGTGGCCAAAGCGGTGGGGGTAAAGGGCGACTATCTGCCGGACGTGGTGGACGCCACGGCGGGGCTGGGGCGCGACGCGTTTGTGCTCGCCAGCGTAGGCTGCCGCGTGCGGATGCTGGAGCGTAACCCGGTGGTGGCGGCGCTGCTTGATGATGGCCTGGCCCGCGGCTACGCCGATCCGGAAATCGGCCCGTGGCTGCAGCAGCGCCTGCAGCTTATTCACGCCTCAAGCCTGACGGCGCTGACCGATATTACGCCGCGGCCGCAGGTGGTCTATCTCGACCCGATGTTCCCGCACAAGCAGAAAAGCGCGCTGGTGAAAAAAGAGATGCGCGTCTTTCAGTCGCTGGTGGGCGCGGATTTAGACGCCGACGGCCTGCTGGAGCCGGCGCGCCTGCTGGCGACCAAACGCGTGGTGGTCAAACGCCCTGACTACGCGCCGCCGCTGGCGGATGTCGCCACGCCGAACGCGGTGGTTACCAAGGGCCATCGGTTTGATATTTACGCCGGTACGGCGGAATAACCCCTTCTCGCGGAATATCCCGGCCGGTACGCCTTATCCGGGCTACGTAGCCCGGTCAGCATCGCGCGGCCGGGGCGCGGTTAGACAAACGGCGCCAGCGGATCGGCGATCTCAAAGGCAATGGCTCTATCGGCCTTCGGGGGATAGATAAGCTCGCTGGTTATCGATATCTTCACCTTTTTCGCCTCTTCCCGCGTTAGCTTCACCTGCTGGTCCCAGCCTTCGGTATAGACCGCGCCCCAGGCGCCGAGATCCAGACAGGTAACGTAGTTTTCCTGACGATAGGGCAGCGGAGCGACTTCCAGCAGGCTGGCCGCCGCGTTATTCCCGGCAAATTTGCCCAGCAGAATAGCGTGCTGGCAGGTCATCAGCGCGTGGTTGCCTTTGTCATCCGTGGCCGCGTAGGCCACGTCCCCGGTGGCGTAGATCTCATCATGGCCCACCACCTGAAGATCGCGGTTGACGTGCAGGCGACCCTGGCGATCGCGCGGGGCGTCAATCTGCGCCGTCAGGTCGTTGGCCTGTACCCCCACGGTCCAGATAACGGTCTGCGACGCAATGGTCTGCCCGTCTTTGAGCGTGACGCCGGCCGCGTCAATGCTTTCGACCTCCGTATTCACCAGCCACTCAACGCCGAGCTCTGCGGATGCCTGGACGATAACCTCGCGCAGCGCGTCGCTGTAGCGCGAGCCCGGCTGCGGGCCCCGTTCAACTACGACTACTCTGGTCTTAGCATTTGAGCCCAGGATGGCCCGCAGTTTGCCCGGAAGCTCCATCGCCATCTCGATGCCGGTAAAGCCGCCGCCGCAGACGACGACCGTATTGCGCGCCACGCTATCCGCGGCGTGGGCCAGGGATTTCAGATGGTTTTCCAGAACGGTGGCGCTTTCCAGCTGGTCGAGATCGAAGGCGTAAGCCTCGGCTCCGGCGACCAGAGAACGGTTAACGTGGCTGCCGCTGGCGAGAATCAGCCGGTCGTAGCCCGCGCGCTGCGCGTTGCCGGAGGCATCGACCCACGCCACTTCTCTGGCGGCGGGAACGATGCGCGCAACGGTACCGCGCAGGAAGCTGACGCCGGTGGCGTCAAATAATGGCTGTAGCGGGGCGACCAGCGTCGGCACATCATCCTCATAGAAACGTGGACGCACCCGCAGCTCGGGCTGCGGGGCAATTACCGTGATTTCCACGGTCTCGTCGCGGTGCATATCCGCCAGCCGAGCGGCGCTGAGCGCAGCCCACATTCCGGAAAAGCCCGCGCCGACGATCAGGATTTTTTTAGCCATTATTGTTTCACTCACTGTTTGCTACGATGTATTTACTCGGATTTTATTTGTCGTAGTTATCGAATGCAACGTGATTTGTGCCCTCGGCAGAGCGAAATGGCGGAATGCGGTATTATCTATATGATAAACAATTAAATAATTATTTATTCTGCGGCATGCTATGGCGTCTGTCTGGTATGGCTACGATCAAAAAGCTACAATAACTCAGATTTGTTTTGGCTGAGATAAGAGAATGGCGTTCTACAGTTCTGGCGTTGAGTACGGCATCCATAGTTTGATGTGCATGGTGGACAGCAAAGGCGACGCGCGCGATATGAGCGTGCGGGAAATCGCCGAGCTGCAAAGCGTGCCCTACGACTATCTGGCCAAAATATTTACCCGCCTCTCCCGGGCAGGCCTGGTGCGCAGCATGGAAGGCAAGGGCGGCGGCTTCCAGCTGGCGAAGCCCGCCGAACACATCACGGTGCTGGATGTGGTCAATGCTATTGATGGCGATAAGCGTATTTTCGAATGCCGTGAAATTCGCCAGCGGCTGGCGGTATTTGACGAGCAGCCGCCGGAATGGGCCTGTGAAGGCATTTGTGGCGTGCGTTCGGTGATGGATATGGCCCAGCAGCGTATGGAAGAAGCGCTCGGGCAGCATACAATTTTGGATCTCGCCCGCAAGATGTACCGCAAAGCGCCGGATGAGTTTGTGATTGAAGTGCAGGAGTGGATTGACGCCCGTAAGAGTTAACCTCAGCCAGCTGCCGCTGGCCGAGGGCGGAAGCTGCCGCTATTTGCTGCCGGCAGGCGTATTGATCATGCGGTTGAGCCACGGCACCAGAATCGCCATCACTATCGTTACCGCCAGCGTCACCAGGCCAATTTTGCCGAACACGTTGGTGTAGATCGGCAGGGTCTGCAGCGGGTCGGTGACATTTTCCGGCACCGCGGTGAACGTCGCCACGTATCCCCCCATCAGGAAGGCCGCTGCCTGCGTCAGGAACCACATCCCGAGGATGAAGCCCATCAGCTGCTGCGGAACCAGCGCGGCGACCATCGCCAGGCCGAGCGCGCTAATCAGCAGCTCGCCGAGGCTCTGGAACAGATAGACCAGCACGATAAACCACGGCGAAGTGAGCCCCTGCGCGTCGGCAAACCAGATGCCGGCGGCGGCGGTCAGGAAGCCCAGCGAACATAAAAACATTCCGAGGGTAAACTTCATCGGCATGGTCAGGTCCCGGCCTTTGTTGCCCAGGCGGGTGTAGATCGCGGCCAGCACCGGGCTGGCGACCACCACCCAGAACGGATTCAGCGCCTGGAAGCTGACCGGGTTAATGGTGATGCCAAGGATTTGGTGGTGCACGTTGTTGATGGCAAAAAAGTTGAGCGACGTGGGCATTTGCGCATACAGGATGTAGAACAGCACCGCTTCCAGCATCAGGATAAAGGCGACAAACATCCTGTTGCGGCCGGTTTTATCGAGCTTGAAGGCCTCGCGAAAGAAGAAAATAATCACCACGACAGAGAGGACGATCAGCACCAGGTTGGCGATTTTCACGTTATGCATAAGCCAGGCGCAGAGGAAAATCATCGCTACCGTACCGACCAGCACATACAGCAGGTTGCGCGGAACTAACGGCCGATGGTCGGGCTCCGAACCGATATCTTTGACCATCCCGCGGCAGGCGAAATAGACCAGCAGAGCGATAATCAGCCCTGCACCGCACAGGTTGTAGGCGACGGCATAGCCAAACTTCTCCGCAATCACCGGCGCCAGCGATAGCGACAGCAGGGAGCCGATGTTAATCGACATGTAAAACAGGGTGAAGGCTCCGTCCAGGCGCGCGTCGTCCGGGGGATAGCACTTTGACAGCAGGCTGGCGGGGTTGGCCTTAAACAGCCCGTTGCCGACGGCGATGGTGCCCAAGGCGATAAAAATGAGCTCGGGTTTTAAGAGCGACAGCCCGGTCATGAAATAACCGAGCGCCAGCACAATCGCACCCAGCACCAGCGTCCGTTTGGTGCCCAGCAGGTGGTCGCCGACGTAGCCGCCGATGGAGATCAGGCCGTATACCAGCGCCGCAAATGCGCCAAAGGTAATAAACGCCTGTTCCTGAGAGAATCCGAGCTGTTTAACAAAGAAAACCGCCAGGATGCCCTGGACGCCGTAATAGCCAAATCGCTCCCATAACTCTACAAAAAAAATCATGAAGAACGGCCGCGGTTGCTGCAGCAGGCCCGTAGGTGCAGTTGTTTTCATATTCCTTCGCCTTTTAGTGCTATCCCAAAAAAGTATGCACGCGTATGCCAGAACGCGCTGAAAAAGTATGATGACGCGCTATGCTGCGGTCATTGGCTGAATCATTAGATTATTATATAGATATTTTTTCTTATAATTGGTTGATCACACTAACTGATATTGAATGGGTGGCTTTATGTGCTGTTTATTCGGTGCGGAGATGCGTTAACGAGCGTTGGGGATAGCGGTGGGCGGGGGATGTCTGCGCGGGCAGAAAAAACGCCCGCATAAGCGGGCGCAGACAGGCTGATACTGAGAAAGGCGGGAACGTTATTCGTCTTCTTCGTCGCGCAGCGGCACAATCAGCATATCGACATGTACGGTGTTGATCAGCTGGCGCGCGGAGGACATCAGCTTGCTCCAGAAGTCCTGATGGTGGCCGCAGACGACCAGGTCCATATCGTATTTTTTAATCGCATCAACCAGCACCTGACCGAGATCGCCGCTGCCGCTCAGGGTTTCCGTAATCGGATAGCCCGCATTGCCGGACAGCTCGCTCAGCGCATGGTGGGTCTCTTCAGAAATGCGTTTCTGCATGTCGCCCAGATTGACGTCGATAAGACCGGTGTAGAGGTCGGAGTAATTAACATCGACGTGGATCAGGGAAACCTTGGCATTGTAGGGACGCGCCATAGAAACGGCTTTCTCTACCAGCACTTTGCTTTCCGGGGAAAGGTCTACTGCAATAAGAATATGTTTGTAAGCCATAGTGTTACTCCTTCCATAAGTTGTCGATGACCGTTGGACCAGACAGCTAGCGCTGCCGCTTCGCCCGCGTCCTGCGTGCTAATTCGCGGGGGTTCAGTCCGTTAAGGACTTAATTGTAGAAGATATTTCTACCTTATAGCGCCCCTCGCGCTCCGTCAATGCGCCTGGTTCACCAAATAGTTAAACAAATATATCCGTCTTACGTATTGATAACGATTAACCTTGTGGTAAAAAAATTAACTGATCTCCTACACTATTTAATGAGCCGATCGAATAAATAAACGTGATTGGTATCGCACTCTTCTATTGTATGGGTTGGGTATTGGGGAGCGCTAGCCCCGGAGACGTCTCCGAGGGCGGGTCGCCGGGGAGGATGTATGATCAGCACAATTGCGCTGTTTTGGGCCCTGTGTATCGTTTGTGTGGTGAATATGGCACGCTACTTCTCATCATTGCGTGCGTTGCTGGTAGTGCTGCGTGGTTGCGATCCCTTGCTGTATCAATATGTTGATGGCGGAGGTTTTTTCACCTCTCATGGCCAGCCGGGTAAACAGATGAGGCTGGTCTGGTATATCTACGCCCAGCGCTACCGCGATCATCACGACGACGAGTTTATTCGTCGCTGTGAACGGGTGCGGCGGCAGTTTATTTTGACCAGCGCGCTATGTGGCCTGGTGGTGGTGAGTATGGTTGCATTGATGATTTGGCACTGAGCATAAGAAAGGCGAGGCTAGTCTCGCCTTCTTTACATCGGAGTCAGGGCTTAACTGAGAATCTGAGGTCTGAGATATTGTCCTGGATTGAGATAACCTTCCCGCTGTAAGAGAGGTTCACTTCCCCGTTTTTATCTATGCCGGCACTCGTAAGACTCCCTGTCCCCTCAATCAGCGGGCTCTTCTGCGTAAGCTGCTGGATAATTTCTGTATTGTTCCCTGCTATCTCATGCGACAGATAGTAACGATAGATTGTAGGCACCGTTGCGCCACCTCGGTTGTTAACGGTCATATAGAGCCAAACGTCGTCAGACAATTTATAAACACGCTGGAGCTCATCGCTATTTCGCGGATCGGGATGGTGGTTTAGCCACACAAATCCGACGATCAGGGCCAGAAGTGCCAGCGTAACAAACCGATGGATCCATCTAATAGCCGTTCTGAATGGCATAATCTATCCCTTCTCTGATATTGCGCTGATCCGTAGGGTCATCTCCATAGGGAGGTTTTTCATACCATTTCCCCCATTCGGGTTTTGAGGTTCCCGCACGACCCTGCGCCCAACCTGCGCCCATAAGAAGAATGTTTGCAGGAATACCTGCGGCAGTGCCGGTAGCCCCAAAATTGAAATTACCGAACGCGGCGAAATACGGGGCGAATTTTTTATAATCCCACGGGCCGCCATTTCTGACTTTTTGATAAAACCAGTAGTACGTTGATGGGGTAGCCATATTACGTGACATTCCTTGACGGCGTGCTTCACGCATATTGCCCGCTATAACGATTGAACCAGGTCCTGGGATGGGGACAGCAGCCATACATTCTCCACTGTGAGTTATCTTATCCTGGCCGGGATGATATTTTTTTTCCTCCATGTTTTTTGAACAAAAAATGTTCAGATTTTCCTCATGCCAGAAAAAGATTAAGTAAAACAGCGGACATAAAAAAAGCGGGTCAGTTTCCTGACCCGCTTTTTTGTCGCTTTCAGCTTCTTAGATAATCTTCAGCGCTATCCAGTACAGCCCGCCTGACAGCAGAATCGCCGCCGGGAGAGTGAGAACCCACGCCATCAGAATACTGGTGACGGTTTTTTTCTGCAGTCCGCCGCCGTCAACGAGCATCGTCCCCGCAACCGAGGAGGAGAGCACGTGGGTGGTGGAAACCGGCATGCCGGTGTAGCTCGCCAGACCAATCGATACGGCTGCGGTCATCTGGGCCGACATACCCTGGGCGTAGGTCATGCCTTTCTTGCCAATCTTCTCGCCGATCGTGGTCGCCACGCGACGCCAGCCGATCATGGTGCCGATACCTAACGCCAGAGCAACCGCCATAATGATCCAGATTGGCGCGTATTCGATGGTGCTCAGCATATCGGTTTTCAGTTTCTTCAGCAGACGCTTATCATCGCCATTCACTTCCGGCAGCTTCGCGACTTTGTCGGTGGTGTCGGAAATGCACAGCATAATGCGACGCATCTGGCTGCGCTGATCGAGCGTGAGCATGTCGTAGCTTTCGATTCCGGTTAGCATCGTTTTCACGCGGCTAAGCGCGTTGACGGTGTTCGACGGATGGCAGTGGAATTCGCCGGTGGCGACCGCGCCGGCTTCCGGTGAAGGAATCAGCTGGTCAACGCCGGTCGCTTTCTTCAGCAGCTCAGGGCGCTGCTCGAAGAAGGTTTCCACGTTATTGACCGCGTCGCGGGTACGGGTGATTTCGTAGCCGGAGGCATTCATGTTCACCACGAAACCTGCCGGCGCTACGCCGATAAGCACCAGCATGACCAGGCCAATGCCCTTCTGACCGTCGTTCGCGCCGTGCGAGAATGACACGCCTATTGCTGACAGGATCAGCGCAATACGGGTCCAGAACGGCGGCTTTTTCTTTCCGTCTTTCTTTTCACGTTCAGCAGGAGTCAGGTGGATGCGCGCGCGTTTCTTGGTGTTGCTCCAGTAACGGCGCAGAATGAAAATCAGGCCGCCAGCCACCACCAGGCCCACGATAGGCGAGACGATCAGCGAGGCGAAAATACCGATGACTTTCGGGATATTCAGCGCGTCAACCACCGAGGTGCCGGTCATCAATGCATTGGTTAAACCAATCCCGATGATGGCGCCGATCAGCGTATGTGAACTGGAGGCCGGAAGACCGAAGTACCAGGTTCCGAGGTTCCAGATAATTGCCGCCAGCAGCATGGAGAACACCATAGCGAGGCCATGTGCAGAACCCATGTTAAGCAGCAGGTCGGTCGGCAACATATGCACAATGGCATAGGCTACGCTAAGACCACCTAACAGAACGCCGAAAAAGTTGAAGAGGGCCGCCATCGCCACAGCAAGCTGCGACCGCATTGCGCGTGTGTAGATCACAGTTGCAACAGCGTTTGCGGTATCATGAAAACCGTTAATCGCTTCGTAAAACAGCACGAAAGCTAAAGCAAGCAATAGTAATAGCCCGGTATGTAAATCCAGACCGGCAAATAAATGTAGCATAGGACGTTACGCCATTTTGAGGACATGAACGCGGCGCATTATCAGTGACTTTGGCGGCGTGGGCAAAGTGAAATATAGACTTTTTTTGATTTCCCTGCTCTTTGCGCCCGCCTCGCTTGGGAGTAATCCTATATCTTTCAATGATGTACATAAATACTTAATTTTTCGCGCTGGTGCGACCAGCGTGAAATATTTACAATTCCCGACAATCGGGACATGAGGAAAGCAGTGTGGAAAGGTTTGATGCCATTGTAATCGGCGCCGGGGCGGCGGGAATGTTTTGTGCGGCGCAGGCAGGCCAGGCGGGGCTGCGCGTGCTGCTGCTGGATAATGGCAAAAAGCCGGGCCGTAAAATCCTGATGTCCGGCGGCGGGCGCTGCAATTTTACCAATATGTATATCGAGCCGGCGGCCTACCTCAGCCAGAACCCGCATTTTTGCAAGTCGGCGCTGGCGCGCTACACCCAGTGGGATTTTATCGAGCTGGTGGGTAAACACGGCATCGCCTGGCATGAGAAGACGCTCGGTCAGCTGTTCTGCGATGATTCTGCCGAGCAGGTGGTCAACCTGCTGCTGGCCGAGTGCGAAAAGGGCGGCGTGCAGATCCGCCTGCGCACGGAGATCCTTAGCGTCGAGCGCGACGACGCGGGCTTCACGCTACAGCTTAACGGCGAAACGGTGGCGGCGAACAAGCTGGTTGTCGCCTCCGGCGGCCTGTCGATGCCGGGCCTTGGCGCGTCGCCGTTCGGCTACAAGCTTGCTGAACAGTTTGGCCTGACGGTGCTGCCGACCCGCGCCGGCCTGGTGCCTTTTACCCTGCATAAACCGCTGCTTGAGCAGCTGCAGGTGCTCTCCGGCGTATCGGTGCCGTCGACCATTAGCGCCGAAAACGGCACGCTTTTCCGTGAGAATCTGCTGTTTACCCATCGCGGGCTATCCGGCCCGGCGGTGCTGCAAATTTCCAGCTACTGGCAGCCCGGGGAGTTCGTCAGCGTCAATCTGCTGCCAGACTGCAATCTCGACGACTTCCTCAACCAGCAGCGGGCCGAGCATCCGAATCAAAGCCTGAAAAATACCCTGGCCATGCAGCTGCCGAAGCGTCTGGTCGAGTGCCTGCAGCAGCTGGGGCAGATCCCGGATGTGACGCTGAAGCAGCTTAACCTCCGCGAGCAGGAGGCGCTGGTTGAGATGCTGACCGCATGGCGGGTGCAGCCAAACGGCACCGAGGGCTACCGCACGGCGGAAGTGACCCTCGGCGGCGTGGATACCAACGAACTCTCGTCCCGCACGATGGAAGCGCGTAACGTGCCGGGGCTCTATTTTATCGGCGAAGTCATGGACGTCACCGGCTGGCTCGGCGGCTATAACTTCCAGTGGGCGTGGTCCTCCGCCTGGGCCTGCGCGCAGGCGCTGGCCCAGGCGTAAGACGGTGTCAGCCTCCCGCAGCGGGAGGCTGACACCTGGCCAGTTAGTTCAATCCCAGAAAATACTGGGCGATTTTGAAGTAGATAATCAGCCCGGTCCCGTCGATCAGGGTGGCGATAAACGGCGCGGAGACCACCGCCGGGTCAATGCCGACGCGCTTGAGCACCATCGGGATCACCGACGATACCAGCGCGCTCCATAGCGTAATGCACACCAGCGTCAGGCTGACGATCAGCGTGATTTCCATGCCGATGCCCATCATCCAGGCGCGCAGGCATCCCGCCAGCCCGAGCGTGAGGGCGATCAGCAGCGACGTCGAGACCTCTTTACGGATAACCCGCCCCATATCGCGCAGCCGCACTTCGCCCAGCGCCATGGAGCGCACCAGCGTGGAGGTGATCTGCGTGCCGCTGTTGCCGCCGGTGCCAATCAGCAGCGGGATGAAGAAGGCCAGCGCAATGGCCGATTCCAGCGCCTCTTCAAAGTGCTGTATCACGCTGCTGGTGTAGGCTTCTGCGACGAACAGCAGCAGCAGCCAGACCGAACGCTTCTTCCACAGCGTCCACGGGCTGATCTCCAGATAGGGCTTCTCCAGCGGCAGCGTGGCGCCCTGCAGATGCGCGTCTTCGGTGACCTCATCTTCCAGCAGATGGGCGATCTCTTTCTCCATCAGGCAGCCGACCAGTTCGCCTTTTTCGACCACCGGCACCAGCGTAAGCTCGCGTTCGCCCAGTTCGGCAACCACCTGCTGGCGCTCGTCATCGGGCTTGACGCGGAACAGGCAGCTGTCCATTAAGTAGCGAATAGGCTGAGTGGTATCGCTCTCCTGCAGCAGTTTTTTAATCGACAGGCTGCCGCGCAGCTTCCTGCCGGCGACGACGAAAACCTGGCCTGGAATATCATCGCTGCTGAGCTGCGAGACAAAGCGCTCCCGCGCTTCATGGACGCTGAGCTGCTCCGGCAGCGTAATAAAATCGGTACGCATGTACTGGGCGATCGCATCGCCGTCGAAGGCGGCGGTAGCCGGATGGGTGGCGCAGTGTTGGATGGATGACATGGTGTAATTCCCTATAAAAAATCACTCATAGGGGCGAACAAGACAGGATGAGCACAGGCAGATCCCTACGTCCTGGTTTTAGCACTGCACAACGTATCCGTCCGGCACGAATGCCGTCAGAAGTTACCTTGGCAACACCTTGATTCGATGGATGCCTGTATTTCCCTGAGTGGTCTCTCTCGATACCAGCAGGGCGGTAACTTATATTTGTGCAGGAGCCTCGCCATAACGAGATCGTTAAATGAGGCGCCATTATTGGCGAAGGGGGATCGTTCACCAAGCTTATAATTCAACAGGTTTATCAACTGTTGATAAACGGCGGCGGTTTTGTTTACCGGCACGCCATCGTGTTCCCGCCGACGGCGATACTATGGGTGGGAGTGCTCTTCTTCGGCGGTCAGGCAGTGCAAATGCCCGTGGCGCACGCCGCGCTGGGCAATCACCTCATCGGCGAAGTGCTGCACCTGGCCCATCTCCCCTTTTAGCACCGCAATCTCCAGGCAGTCATCGTGGCTGATGTGCACGTGCAGCGTGGCGACGGAGAGATCGTGGTGATGGTGCTGGGTGGCAATCAGCCGGCTCGCCAGCTCGCGCTTCTCGTGTTCATACACGTAGGAGAGCACCGCGTAGCCGCGCTGTTCGCTCTTTTGCGCGTGCTCATGCATCAGGGCGTTGCGCAAAATATCGCGCACCGCTTCCGAGCGGTTGTTATAGCCCCGCTGTTCGCTGAGCGTATCAAGGGTGGCGAGGAGCTCATCATCAAGGGTCAGGGTTACGCGCTGCATGGCCGTTTCTCTTTAGTCAGGGAGGCTGGAAAAGCGGGAAGTACCGCGCGCTGTAGCGCCCGGCCCGCCGTGGACTGAAGACGCAGCGGTGAGCTTATCTCCGTCGTTTCAACAATTTGCCCGCTCTCCATCACCATCACCCGCTGGCAAAAGCGTTCGACCAGCCGCAGGTCGTGGGTGATAAACAGGCAGGCGGTAGAAAACTGTACCTGCAGACGCTTGAGCAAGGCAACGATCTCCGCCTGCAGGACGAGATCCAGATTCGACACCGCCTCATCAAGGATCAGCAGCTGCGGCCGCACCACCAGCGCTCGGGCCAGGCACACGCGCTGGAGCTGGCCGCCGCTGAGCTGCAGCGGGCGCTTGTGGAGCAGGTCATCGCAGAGATCGACCGCCTGCAGCATCGCCTTCACCTGCGCCGTGCGCTCATCGCGGGAGTAGCGGAACAGGTGGCGCAGCGGTTCGCTGATAATCTCCAGCACCGTTTTACGCGGATTCACCGCGCTCAGCGGGTCCTGAAAAACCAGCTGGATATCGCGGCGAAAGGTGCGCAGAGCCTCATCCTTCAGGGCCGTGAGCGGCGTATCGCGCCAGGCGATAACGCCGCAATCCGGCGACTCCAGCCCCACCAGCATGCGTGCGAGGGTGCTCTTGCCGCAGCCGCTGCGGCCGAGCAGGGCGACCGTCTCCCCCGGCGCGATGCTGAGATTGATCTGCTGCAGCACCGCCGGGTGATGCGGGTAATCGTGGCTGACGCCAGCGACGTTAAGTAAATTCACGCTCTGCTCTCCATTCCATACAGCGCCAGGTGCGCCGCCAGCAGCCGCCGGCTGACCGGATGCTGCGGGGCGCTGAACAGGGTTGCCACATCGCAGCGCTCGACGATACGACCGCCATCCATCACCGCGACCTCGTGCGCCAGCCGCGCCACAACGCCCATATCGTGCGTGATCAGCAGCAGGCCCTGGCCGCGGGTGGTGACGATCTCTTCCAGCAGGTCAAGAATGCGCGCCTGGGCGACGGCATCGAGGTCGGTGGTGGGCTCATCAGCAAAGATAAACGGCGCCTCGCTCAGCACGGCCAGGGCAATCATCATGCGCTGCAGCATGCCGCCGCTCATCTCGAAGGGATAGCGCCTGAGCAGCCGGGCGGGGTTCTCCAGCCCCACCGCCTCCAGCGCGGCGATAAATGAGGACTCATCCAGCGGCCGGCCGACGGCGCGGCAGGTTTCCCGGGCGTGAGCCGCCATCGTGTGCAGCGGGTTAAAGGCGCTGCGAGGATTCTGCATGATGGTGGCGACGGTGCCTCCGCGCAGCTGCCTGCCGTGGACCGGCATACCGTCGAGCAGGATGCGCCCGGCGCTCTGCCGGACGCCGGGCGGCAGAACCTCAAGGGCCGCGGCGCAGGTCAGCGATTTTCCGCAGCCGCTGCTGCCGAGCAGCGCCAGCACCTGGCCGCGGCGCAGCGTCAGCGACAGATCGTGGACCAGAGGTTGCCCGGCGTGAAGGGTGAACTGCTCGAGCTCGATCTTCTGTGGCATCAGTGGCTATGCTCCGCGATCAGGTGAGGATCGAGACGATCGCGCAGCGCGTCGCCCACCAGGTTAAAGGCCATCACGCTGATAAACAGCGCCAGGCCCGGCCACAGCATCTGCAGCGGCTGGGTCCAGATGTACTGGCGCGCGTCGTTAATCATCACTCCCCACTCCGCGGTCGGCGCGCTGACGCCGAGGCCAAGGAACGACATTCCGGCGACGTGCAGCATCATATGGCCGATATCAAGCGTGGCGAGCACCAGCAGCGACGGCACCACCGCGCCTGCCAGATGATCGACAAAGACGCGGATATGCCCCGCCCCGCAAAGCCGGGAGGCGAGCACAAACTCGCGCTGGCGTAGCGAAATCGTCAGGCTGCGCACCATCCGCGCGTACCATGCCCAGTGCGACAGGGCGATGGCGATAATCACGTTAGTCAGCCCGGTACCCAGTACGCCGACCATGAAAAACGACAGGATTGAGGTCGGGAAGGTCATAAACATATCGGCAACCCGCATGGTGAGCTGGTCGACCCGGCCGCCCATTAGCCCGGCGCAGCCGCCGATGACCAGCCCCAGCGTCAGCACCAGCAGCAGGCAGGCCAGCACCGCGCCGAGAGAAACCCGCGTGGCGGCCAGCAGACGGGAAAGAATATCGCGTCCCAGATGGTCGGTACCCAGCCAGTGCCGGGCGTCCGGCGAGAGCAGGCGTGACGGTAAATCAACGGCCTGCGGGTCGTAGGGCAGCCACCACTGGGCGGTGAGGGCGATCAGCACCAGCAGGATAATGGCGATCAGCGCCAGGCGAACCGGCCAGCGGGCGGAAAGAAAAAGGTTCACTGGCGTACTCCTTCATGGCGGCGAATGCGCGGGTCCAGCGCGGCGTTGAGCAGGTCAACCGTCAGGTTGCAGAGGGCAAACACCACCACCATCACCAGCGTGAAGCACTGGATCACCGGGTAGTCGCGGTTAAAGATGGCCGACACCGCGTAGCGCCCGATGCCCGGCCAGGCAAAGATATTTTCGATAATCATCGTGCCGCCAATCAGCTCGGCAATATGCATCCCGATAGCGGTCACCACGGGCAGCGAGGCGTTGCGCAGAATATGACGGCGTTCGGTTTGCCTGTCGCTCAACCCGCGCAGCCGCGCCCAGGTCACGTGCCGCTGGCCGGCAACCTCCAGCATGCTGGCGCGCAGCAGGCGGGCGTTAATGGCCAGCGACATCAGGGCTATCGACGCCGCGGGCAGAATAAGGTGCTGCCAGCCGCCGTAGCCCAGCGCCGGCAGCCACTGCAAGTAGACGGAAAAAAACATCACCAGCAGGAAGGCGAGCCAGAAGTTGGGCATCGAGACGCCGAGAAAGGCGATCATCCGCACGATGAAATCCGCCGGGCGGTCGCGATGGCGGGCGGCCCAAATCCCCAGCGGCACGGAGGTCAGCAGGATAATGACCAGCGCCGCGCCCGCCAGCTGCATCGTGGCGGGCAGGAAGTGCATCACGTCGTCGATCACCGGTCGCTGGGTGGCGAAGGAGAGGCCAAAATCGAGATGCAGCGCCTTCCATAGCCAGCTGGCGTACTGGGTGACGAGCGATTGGTCCAGCCCGAGCATCGCGCGCGTGGAGGCCACCATCTCCGGCGTCGGCGGGAGATTTGATAAGCGCAGATAGTCCAGCGCCGGGTCGCCGGTGCCGAGACGCAGCATGAGAAAGATAATGACCGAGGCGGCGAAAATCATCGGGATCAGCAGCAGGATGCGCCGCAGTACGTAGCGCCGCATCAGGGTTTCTCCGGCCGGATCAGTTCGAACGGAATTTCAGCGGCAACCGGAGCGTAAGGGATTGTACCGAGCTCGGGTTTTGCCACCACCATCATCGAGACGTAGCTGATGGGCAGATAGACCGCATCGTTGTGCAGGCGGGTGAGGATGTCGCGATACAGCGCCTGGCGCCGGGTTTCGTCGGTTGTAGCCAGCACCTTGCCAATCTGCTGGTCGATAAGCGCCTTATCGGCTAACCCCTGCTGGGCCTGATAGTCGGCGTGAGAGGGGACGCGCATTGAGCTCATAAAGGCGTGCGGATCGTACGGTGCGCCCCAGGTGCGGTTAAAAATCATGCCGAAGCGCCCGTCGCGCTGGCGGGCATAAATACTGCTCTCTTCTTCGCCGTTCAGCACGACGTCGACGCCAACCTGACGCATATCGGCCTGCATAATTTCCGCCATTGATTTGCTCAGGGCGTCGGTGCCGATAAACGACATTTCGATACGCAGCGGCTGGCCATTTTTCCGGCGGATCTGCTCGCCTGCGGGCTTCAGCCAGCCGGCCTTTTCCAGCAGGGCGTTAGCCCGCTGCGGATCGTAGCGGCGCGGCGTTAAGCCGATATTGGCGTAGGGCACCGAAGGGGCAAACAGCGTATCGGCGACCTGCTGGGTGCCGTACAGCGCGTTGTCGATCAGCGACTTTTTGTTGACCGCATAGTTTAGCGCTTCCCGCACCGCCAGCTCATTAGTGGGCGCTTTGGCAGAGTTAAGCGCCAGCATCACCGTTTCGACGGGCTGAGAAAGCTGGGTGCGCCAGGCCGGGTTATGGCTGAAACGCGCGAAGGTATCCAGCGGCAGCAGGCCCTCGTTGCCATAGAGCAGATCGATATCGCCGGTTTCAAAGGCCACGGCGCGGGTCATCGGGTCCGGGATCACCTTCACGGTCACCTGGTCAAGCGACGGTTTTTCGCCCCAGTAGCGTGGGTTACGCACCAGCACATCAAACTGATTGAGTTTCGCGGTTTTCAGCACCCACGGCCCGGTGCCGATGGGCGCCTTAATGCCGTGCAGGGTGCCGCCGTCAACAAACTGCGACGGGGCGATAAAGCGGAACGGACGCGGCAGAGCCAGCTCCTGGAGAAAAGGGTAGTAGGCGCTTTTGAGGGTGATTTGCAGCCGGGTATCGCTCAGCGCTCTGACATCGCTGATCTGGTTGGTCAGCTCCAGCCAGGCGTGGCGCTGCCTGTTCGCCAGCACCGCCTGAAAATTGGCTACCGCCGCCTGGGCGTTAAACGGCTCGCCGTTGGAGAACTGCACGTCACTGCGTAGGGTAAACAGCCAGACTTTTCCGTCCGCGGAGTGGCTCCAGCTGCTCGCCAGCCACGGCTTGACCGAGCCATCCTGCTGATATTTGACCAGCGGCTCGTAGACCATGCTTTGGGCGAACATCTGGTTGGGGGTATAGAGGTGGGGGTTCAGAGGACCTACGTTAACCGGCCAGGCGGTAACTAATTCACGCGCTGCGGCGCCGGTTAGCAGAGGCAGACAGAGGCAAACCGCCGTCAGAAGGGGGCGGAAGAGGGTGCGGAGGATCGACAAGGCGTTAATCTCAGTGAGCAGGAAAGTATGATGATTTTAATAATTCATCATACTTTAGGAGTAACTCAGATCAATCAATGGCCCGATAGTATAAGAAAATCATATATAAGCGGCGCCGTCAGGGGCGCCTGAAGAGATCCAGCAGCGTGGCGAGCTGTTCATCAATGGGGGTGACGTCGCGCTTGACGATCAGGTGCAGCGGGGTCGCGCGTCGGGCGCCGTGGCTCAGCGGCAGCGGCTTCAGCTCCCCCTGGGCGAGCTGCGGACGAATGCGCTCTTCGGGCAGCCAGCCGAAACCGACCTGATACAGCACGGCATCAATAGCGGCATCAATGGTGGAGAAGGTCCACGCGTCGCGGCCCGGCTGGCGTTCATTGTGGCGATCGGCGATCTGCACCAGCGGCCAGCGGGCCAGGGCGCTATCGTCCAGCGGCCCGTCGAGGGCGGCGAGCGGATGGTCCCGGTGAGCGACGGCGATAAAATCGATGTTCATAAGCCACTCGCCGCGGCCGGTAATATCCTGGCGGCGGGTGAGCACCATCACGTCAGCCTCGCCGCGCGCCGCGCTCTCGTCGCCGATGTTTTCCAGCACCTCCATCAGCCTGACCTGGGTTTGCGGGTAGCGCTGCTGGAACTGGCGCAGAATAGCAAACAGCCGCTGGCGAGGAAAAATGCTGTCGACGACCAGATCGAGCCTGGTACGGGCGCCGTTGCGCAGCGCAATAGCGTGATTTTCAACATAATAAAAAGCCTGCAGCAGCGGCTTAACCTGGGCGAGCAGCAGCTCGCCCGCCGGCGTTAATACCGCGCGGCGCCCGGATGGCGTCAGCAGCGTTACCCCCAGCCTTTCCTGCAGCAGGGCGAGGTTGTAGCTGACCGACGACTGGCTGCGATGGGTCTCCTCCGCGGCTCTGGCAAAGCTGCCCAGGGCGATAACCTTCTCCAGCAGGGCCCATTGTTCGAGCGTTGTCTTGTGCATAACTCATCTAAAAAGTGGATGGATTCAATCAAAACATAGCGTTATTTATTCATTTTTTAAAGCAGTACTCTGGGTTCCAACAACAGAGGAGCAAGCACAATGAACGCTTTCGACAAACACGATTTGAGCGGTTTTATCGGCAAACATCTGGTTTATACCTACGATAACGGGTGGAATTACGAAATTTACGTCAAAAACGGCCGCACCCTGGACTACCGTATTCATAGCGGGATCGTCGGCAACCGGTGGGTGAAAGATCAGCAGGCTTTTATCGTACGAGTAGGGGCCAGCATCTATAAAATCTCGTGGACCGAACCGACCGGGACTGACGTCAGCCTGATCGTTAATCTCGGCGACCGGCTATTTCACGGCACCATCTTCTTTCCGCGCTGGGTTATCAACGATCCGCAAAAAACCGTCTGCTTCCAGAATGAGCATATCCCGCTGATGGAGTCGTACCGCGCCGCCGGCCCGGCCTATCCGACGGAAGTGATTGACGAGTTTGCGACAATTACCTTTGTTCGCGACTGCGGCGCGGATAATGACGCTATTATTAATTGTCCTGCTAACCAATTACCTGCAGATTTTCCTGCAAACTTGTAATACTCCGGAAATAATTTTGTGATCTATGTAAGATTTCTCTCTTTAGTATCATAGAGTAAAATTTTATTTATTGTTTAACGGTTTAATGTTTGTTTACTTTACCGCCCCGTGCTCCTGGCCCGTTCTGAGTCAGGGGCCGAATTCCCCGCTTAAAACCGCCATCACAGTTAATAAACTTATTTATAAAACAACTGGTTGTATTGTCGATCGCCAACTATATTAATTTCTTAATATTATCCTAAGCAACCCCGTCTAAATTAAATAACGTCAAATACCCTGGAATGAAAATGTGGCATTGAAAGAATTTCATTTTCATTTTGTTTAAGTCCGCTGGCGCAGGATATTTTTTCTACCGGCCTGAGTTTGTTCGGGCCATATACAGAACAGGAAAATGATGAGCGAATTTTTGCCGTTTTCGCGCCCGTCAATGGGTGACGCAGAGCTGGCCGCGCTGCGTGAAGTTTTGCAATCAGGTTGGATCACTACCGGGCCGAAAAATCAGGCGCTGGAAGAGGCCTTCTGCACGCTGACCGGCAACCGGCATGCGGTGGCGGTCAGCTCGGCGACCGGCGGCATGCACGTCACGCTGATGGCGCTGGGCATCGGCGCCGGCGATGAGGTGATCACCCCTTCGCAGACCTGGGTCTCGACCCTGAACATGATCTGTCTGCTGGGCGCGACGCCGGTGATGATCGATGTCGATCGCGATAACCTGATGATCGCCGCTGAAGCGGTCGAAGCCGCGATTACCCCCCGCACCAGGGCCATCGTTCCCGTGCATTACGCGGGCGCGCCGGCGGATATCGACGCGATTCGCGCCGTCGGCGAGCGTCACGGCATCGCGGTGATTGAAGATGCCGCCCACGCGGCGGGGACCTACTACAAGGGCCGTCACGTCGGCAGCCGCGGTACCGCAATCTTCTCCTTCCACGCCATTAAAAATATGACCTGTGCCGAAGGCGGCCTGATCGTCACCGATGACGACGAGCTGGCTTCGCGTATCCGTAGCCTCAAATTCCACGGCCTTGGCGTTGATGCCTACGACCGCCAGACCCTCGGCCGCGCTCCGCAGGCGGAGGTGATCTCCCCGGGCTTCAAGTACAACCTGGCCGATATCAACGCCGCGCTGGCGCTGGTGCAGCTGGAGAAGCTGCCGCACGCCAACCGGCGTCGCGCCGACATCGCCCGCCGCTATCTGAGCGAGCTGGCGGATACCCCGTTCGCGCCGCTGCAGGTGCCGGGCTGGGAGCACCAGCACGCCTGGCACCTGTTTATTATTCGCGTCGATGAAGCCCTCTGCGGCATTAATCGCGATGCCTTAATGGAGCAGCTGAAAGCCATGGGGATCGGCACCGGGCTGCATTTCCGCGCGGCGCATACGCAAAAGTATTACCGCGAGCGCTTCCCGACGCTGTCATTACCGAATACGGAATGGAACAGCGCGCGCATTTGTTCACTCCCGCTGTTCCCGGATATGACCGATGACGACGTCACCCGCGTTATCTCCGCTCTGCACCAGCTGTCAGGACGTTAATATGTTTACTTATCCTCCCGTGAAGAAGGTCTCGGTGGTTATCCCTGTTTATAACGAGCAGGAGAGCCTGCCAGAGCTCATTCGCCGCACGGATAGCGCCTGCGCCACCCTTGGGCGCGAATATGAAATCCTGCTGGTCGATGATGGCAGCAGCGATGACTCCGCCCGCATGCTGACGGCGGCGGCCGAAGCCGAAGGCAGCCACGTCGTGGCGGTGCTGCTGAACCGCAACTACGGCCAGCACTCGGCGATTATGGCGGGCTTTAGCCACGTCACCGGCGATCTGATCATTACCCTCGATGCCGACCTGCAAAACCCGCCGGAGGAGATCCCGCGGCTGGTGGAGAAAGCGGACGAGGGCTATGACGTGGTCGGTACCGTACGTCAGAACCGCCAGGATACCTTCTTCCGTAAAACCGCGTCGAAGATGATCAACCGCCTGATCCAGCGCACCACCGGCAAAGCGATGGGCGATTACGGCTGCATGCTGCGGGCCTATCGCCGCCATATCATCGACGCGATGCTCAACTGCCACGAGCGCAGCACCTTTATCCCGATCCTCGCGAATACCTTTGCCCGCCGGGCGGTGGAGATCCCGGTGATGCACGCCGAGCGTGAGTTCGGTGATTCCAAATACAGCTTTATGCGCCTGATCAACCTGATGTACGACCTGGTGACCTGCCTGACCACCACGCCGCTGCGCCTGCTCAGCGTTTTCGGCAGCGTGATCGCCCTGCTGGGCTTTGCCTTCTCGATCTTGCTGATTGTGCTGCGCCTGGTATTAGGCCCGCAGTGGGCGGCCGAAGGGGTATTCGTGCTCTTTGCCGTGCTGTTTATGTTTATCGGCGCCCAGTTTGTCGGCATGGGTCTGCTTGGGGAGTATATCGGCCGCATCTATAACGATGTTCGCGCCCGCCCCCGCTACTTTATTCAACGTGTTGTTCGTCAGCCGGAAACGGCATCTCAAGAGGAAGATCGTTCATGAAAGCCGTAGTCTTCGCTTATCACGATATGGGTTGTGCCGGTATTCAGTCCCTGCTGGACGCCGGGTATGACATTGCCGCTATTTTCACCCATCCGGATAACCCCGGCGAAAACCATTTCTTTGGTTCGGTGGCGCGTATCGCTGCGGAACAAGGTATCCCGGTGTGGGCGCCAGAAGATGTGAATCACCCGCTGTGGATTGAACGTATCCGCGAAATGACGCCGGACGTCCTGTTTTCCTTCTACTACCGCAATCTGCTGGGCGATGAGATCCTCAATATTGCGCCGCAGGGCGCCTTTAACCTGCACGGCTCCCTGCTGCCGAAATATCGCGGCCGCGCGCCGCTGAACTGGGTGCTGGTCAACGGTGAAAGCGAAACGGGCGTCACCCTGCACCGCATGGTCAGCCGCGCCGATGCCGGCGATATCGTCGCGCAGCAGACGGTGGCCATCGGGGGCGATGACGTGGCTCTGACCCTGCACCGCAGGCTGTGCTCGGCGGCATCCGAGCTGCTGGGCCAGGCGCTGCCGGCGATCCGTGAAGGCAAAATTGACGCGCGCGCGCAGGATGAGAGCCAGGCGACCTACGTCGGCCGCCGTACGCCGGAAGATGGCCGTCTTGACTGGGAGCAGCCCGCGCAAACCCTGCATAACCTGGTCCGCGCCGTATCCGATCCGTGGCCGGGCGCGTTTGGCTATACCGGCGCCAACAAATTTATCGTCTGGAAATCGCGCGTCCGTCACGACCTGCCGGCAGCGAAGGCGGGGACGGTGATTTCCACCACGCCGCTGGTGGTGGCCTGCCAGGACGGAGCGCTGGAAATCGTCACCGGTCAGACCGATCGCGGCGTCTATATTCAGGGTACGCAGCTGGCGCAGGCTTTGGGCCTGGTCTCTGGCGCCGTGCTGAGCAGCAAACCGGTGGTGGCGATTAAGCGCCGCACCCGCGTGCTGATCCTCGGCGTTAACGGGTTTATCGGCAACCATCTGACCGAGCGCTTACTGCAGGACGATAATTACGAAATCTACGGTCTGGATATCGGCTCCGATGCCATCAGCCGCTTCCTTGAGAATCCGCGTTTCCACTTCGTCGAAGGGGATATCAGCATTCACTCCGAATGGATTGAGTATCACATTAAGAAATGCGACGTGGTTCTGCCGCTGGTGGCGATCGCCACGCCTATCGAATACACCCGTAACCCGCTGCGCGTGTTCGAGCTGGACTTCGAAGAGAACCTGAAGATTATCCGCGACTGCGTGAAGTACGATAAGCGCATTATCTTCCCGTCGACCTCTGAAGTGTACGGTATGTGCACCGATAAAAACTTCGATGAAGACAGCTCGAACCTGGTGGTGGGGCCGATCAACAAGCAGCGCTGGATCTATTCGGTATCGAAGCAGCTGCTCGACCGCGTTATCTGGGCCTACGGCGATAAAGCCGCGCTGCGCTTCACCCTGTTCCGTCCGTTTAACTGGATGGGGCCGCGTCTGGATAACCTCAACGCCGCGCGTATCGGCAGCTCCCGCGCCATTACCCAGCTGATCCTCAACCTGGTTGAGGGCTCGCCGATTAAGCTTATCGAAGGCGGTAAGCAGAAGCGCTGCTTCACCGATATCAGCGACGGGATTGAGGCGCTGTTCCGGATTATCGAGAACAAAGACGGTCGCTGCGACGGGCAGATTATCAACATCGGTAACCCGGATAACGAAGCCAGTATTAAAGAGCTGGCGGAGATGCTGCTGGATTGCTTCGAGCGCCATCCGCTGCGCGGCAGCTTCCCGCCGTTCGCCGGCTTCCGCGATGTCGAAAGCAGCGATTACTACGGTAAAGGTTATCAGGACGTCGAGCACCGTAAGCCGAGCATCCGCAACGCGAAGCGCTGCCTGAGCTGGACGCCGACGGTACCGATGGAAGAGACCGTCGAGCATACCCTCGACTTCTTCCTGCGCACCGTTGAACTGGCGGATGATAAGAGATCATGAAACAGGTCGGCTTACGCATAGATGTTGATACCTTTCGCGGCACGCGGGACGGAGTTCCGCGGCTGCTGAGCCTTCTGGCCCAGCACGGGATTCAGGCAAGCTTCTTTTTTAGCGTTGGGCCGGACAATATGGGGCGCCATTTGTGGCGCCTGATAAAACCGAAGTTTTTGTGGAAGATGCTGCGCTCAAAGGCGGCCTCGCTGTACGGCTGGGACATCCTGCTGGCCGGTACCGCCTGGCCCGGGCGGCGCATCGGCGCGGGCAATGAAGAGGTATTGCGCGCGACGGCGCAGGCGCATGAGGTGGGCCTGCATGCCTGGGATCACTACAGCTGGCAGGCGTGGAGCGGCGTCTGGCCGCAGGAGCGCCTGACCCTGGAGGTTGAGCGCGGGCTGCTGGAGCTGGAGCGGATTATTGGCCAGCCGGTGACCTGCTCCGCCGTCGCCGGCTGGCGCGCCGACCAGCGGGTTATCAAAGCCAAAGAGTCCTTCGATTTTCTCTACAACAGCGACTGCCGGGGCAGCCGCCCCTTCCGGCCGCAGCTCGGCAACGAGACGCTGGGCACCGTGCAGATCCCGGTCACGCTTCCCACCTGGGATGAGGTGGTCGGCAGCGCGGTTGATGCTGGCGGCTTTAATCGCTATCTGCTGGACTGCATTCATCGCGACCCGGGCGTCCCGGTCTATACCATTCATGCCGAAGTTGAAGGCATTGCGTTTGCGCAGCAGTTTGATGAGCTGCTGACGATGGCGGCGCAGGAAGAGATCCAGTTTTGTCCGCTAAGCCAGCTGCTGCCCGCTGATTTTAGCGAGCTGCCGGTGGGCAAGGTGGTCCGCGGTGAACTGGCCGGCCGGGAAGGCTGGCTTGGGCGTGAACAATTATTGAGTCAGGACGTATGAAAAGCATTCGTTATGGTATCTCCCTGCTGGCGCTGTTTGCCCTGTATTACGTACTGCCGCTGAATTTCCGCCTGCTCTGGCAGCCTGACGAGACGCGCTACGCGGAGATTAGCCGCGAAATGCTGGCCTCCGGCGACTGGGTGGTGCCGCATTTCCTCGGGCTGCGTTACTTTGAAAAACCAATTGCCGGCTACTGGATTAACAGCATCGGGCAGTGGCTGTTTGGCCACAACAATTTCGGCGTGCGCTTTGGCTCGGTCTTCTCCATCAGCGTGACCGCGCTGCTGGTTGCCTGGCTGGCGTGGCGGATCTGGCGGGATAAACGGCTGGCGATCCTCTCCGGCGTGATGTTCCTGACCGCGCTGCTGGTCTACGGTATCGGCACCTATGCGGTGCTGGACCCGATGATCGCCATGTGGATGGCCCTCGCCATGTGCAGCTTCTGGGGCGCCGCTCAGGCGCAGACCCGGAAGGGCAAAATGGCCGGCTATCTCCTGCTGGGCGTGGCCTGCGGGATGGGGGTGATGACCAAAGGCTTCCTCGCGCTGGCGGTGCCGGTGGTTGGCGTACTGCCGTGGGTGATTGCGCGTAAGCGCTGGCGCGAAGTGCTGACCTGGGGCTGGCTGTCGGTGGGCGTCTGCGCGCTGGTGGTGCTGCCGTGGGGGTTGGCTATTGCCCAGCGCGAGCCGGACTTCTGGCGCTACTTCTTCTGGGTGGAGCATATCCAGCGCTTTGCCGAGAAAGACGCTCAGCATAAAGCTCCGTTCTGGTACTACATTCCGTTCCTGATTGCCGGAAGCCTGCCGTGGCTGGCGCTGCTGCCCGGGGCGCTGAAGCGCGGCTGGACCGAACGCGACGACGCCCGCGGCGCGCTGTATCTGCTGGGCTGGGTGGTGATGCCGCTGCTGTTCTTTAGCATCGCTAAGGGCAAGCTGCCGACCTACATCCTGCCGTGCTTTGGGCCGCTGGCGATCCTGATGGCCCGCTATGCGCTGAATGCGGCGAAAGCGGGGGCGAAGGTGCTGCGCATCAACGCGATGATCAATATCGGCTTCGGCCTGGTCGGTCTGCTGGCGGTGCTGGCGGTCTCGCCGTGGAGCTTTATGCACAAGCCGGTGTGGTCGCAGATTGAGCTGTATAAGTGCCTGCTGGCGGCCCTGATATTTGCGGCCTGGGCGCTGGTGGGCTGGCTGACGATGAAGGACAGCGCCCGGCGCTGGCCGCTGGCCGCCTGCTGTCCGCTGGGACTGGCGCTGCTGGTGGGTTTCGCCATTCCTGACCGGGTGATTGATAGCAAGCAGCCGCAGTTTATGATTGATATCGTCGGCGAGTCGCTGGCGCCAAGCCGCTACGTGCTGACCAATAACGTCGGTATTGCCGGCGGCCTGTCGTGGGAGCTCAGGCGCAGCGATATCATTCTGTTCGATAAGCAGGGTGAGCTAAAATACGGTCTCGACTGGCCGGATGCGCAGGGCCGCTTCGTCAGCGAGGGCGACTTTGCCAGCTGGCTGGAGACGCATCGTCAGCAGGGGCCGGTGTCGCTGGTTCTGCTGATGGACAAAGGGGAGAATATGAACGACCTGGCGCTACCGAAACCCGACAACTCCTATGAGTTAGGACGGGTTGTGTTCATCCAGTATCTGCCGCAATGAGCATCTGGATCTGCCTGGCGCTCGCCAGCCTGCTGAGCTGCGCCGGGCAGCTGTGCCAAAAACAGGCCACCCGCCCGTCCAAATCCGGACGGCGCGGGCGGCATATTCTCGGCTGGCTGGGGCTGGCGCTGCTGGCGCTCGGCGGCGGTATGCTGCTGTGGCTGAGCGTGCTGCAGGCGATCCCGGTGAGTATCGCCTACCCGATGCTGAGCCTCAACTTCGTCTGGGTCACCCTCGCGGCGTGGGGCGTCTGGCACGAGCCGGTAGCGCGCCGCCATTGGGTCGGGGTCGGGATGATTGTCGTGGGTATCGTGATTCTCGGGAGTAGCGTCTGATGGGCTTAATCTGGGCGCTACTCAGCGTTGGGCTGGTCAGCGCCGCACAGCTGCTGCTGCGCGGGGCGATGGTTGAACTGCCGCCGCTGACCGACCTGGTCGCGTTTATCAGCCACCTCGTACATCTCCGGGCCGGCACCTTCGGCCTGGCGCTGGGGCTGAGCGGCTATCTGCTGTCAATGGTGTGCTGGTACTTTGCGCTGCATCGCCTGCCGCTCGCCAAAGCCTATGCGCTGCTGAGCCTGAGCTACATTGTGGTGTGGGCCGCCGCTATCTGGCTGCCCGGCTGGCATGAGGCTTTCCGCTGGCGCTCGCTGCTGGGCGTGCTGATTATCGTCGCCGGCGTGCTGACCATCTTCTGGCCGCTGAAGCGCAAAGGATAGCTTAGCCCAGCCGTTCGACCTTGAGCTCGAACGGCGTCGGCGTGCACACCGCCAGGCTGAGGGCGCCAAGCTGGAGCTGGCTGACCGACAGCCGGGAGCGGAAGCAGCTGTCGACGCTGGCAATCTGCCAGGCGCTGCCGCCACGCTGCTTAACGATCGCTTCTTTACGCGTCCAGATGCGCCAGAACGCCGCCAGCTGCATTTCCGGCCGTTCGGCCTCCAGCTGGGCGTGTTCGCCGGAGCTAAACACCGCATTGGCGATCCGACGCCAGTTTTCTCGCGGGCGAATGACTTCGATATCGCAACCGACTTCCCCCTCGTCGCTGAGCAGCAGCGCGATATCGTCGCCGCTGTGGCTGAGGTTAAACCACAGCGGCGTCCCGTCAGCAAACCCCGGCTTGCCCTGTTGGGCGTAGATAATCTCGGGCAGCGGCGTCACCGCCTGATACAGCAGCGCGCGGCCGGCTAACCAGCCGGCGCGGCGCGCGCCCTGCGGCGCGAGGGCGGAGATCGCCGGCGGCAGCGCCCGAGTGCTTAAGGTCGAAATTTTCCCCAGCAAAAGCCGATACATATCAAGACCAACGCTTAATGATGATGGACGTATTGATGCCGCCAAAGGCGAAGTTATTGCTCTGCAGATACTCGCAGTCGATCCTGCGCGCTTCCCCCATGATGTAGTCGAGCTCGCCGCACTGGGGATCCGGCTGGCGCAGGTTGAGCGTCGGGGCGAACCAGCCTTCACGCATCATCTGCAGGCTCATCCAGGCTTCCAGCGCCCCGCAGGCGCCCAGCGTATGGCCAAAATAGCTTTTCAACGAAGAGATCGGCACGCGGTTGCCGAAGAGGGTAGCGCTGGCCCGGCTTTCGGCAATATCGCCGCGATCGGTCGCCGTACCGTGGGCCGAAATATAGCCGATATCTTCGGCGCGTAACCCGGCCATGCTGAGCGCCTGTGCCATGCAAATTTGCATCGTTTCCTGCTGCGGCTGGGTGATATGCGCGGCGTCGCAGTTGGTGGCAAAGCCGACGATTTCGCCGTAGATCGTCGCACCGCGCGCTTTGGCGTGCTCCAGCTCTTCGAGGATCAGCGTACCGGCGCCTTCGCCAATCACCAGGCCATCGCGACGTGCGTCGAACGGCGACGGGGTGGTTTTCGGCTCATCGTTGCGCTGGCTGGTGGCGAAGAGGGTATCAAAGATCGCCGCTTCGGACGGGCAGAGCTCTTCGGCGCCGCCGGCCACCATCACCGTTTGATAGCCGTGGCGAATGGCTTCCCAGGCGTAGCCGATAGCCTGGCTGCCGGAGGTGCAGGCGCTGGAGGTGGGAATAACCCGCCCGCGCAGGCCGAAGAAGAGGCCGGTGTTGACCGCGGTGGTGTGCGGCATCATCTGTACGTAGGTGGTGCCGGTAATGTTGTTGGTATGCTTTTCCGTCAGCATGGTGGCAAACTCGCTCACCGGGCCGGTGCTGCCGGTCGAAGAGCCGTAGGCAATACCGGTTTCGCCGTTCGTGAGCACCGCCTCGCCGATCAGGCCGGCCTGCTCCAGCGCCAGCTCGCTGGCGCGGGTGGACATCAGCGATACCCGGCCCATGGCGCGAATACGCTTGCGGGTATAGTGCTCCGGCAGGGTGAAATCGTCGATCGGGGCGCCGAGCAGGGTGTGCAGGCCGTCATAGATTTGCCATTCCGGCATCTTGCGCACGGCGTTCTCGTAAGAGAGCAGCCTGGCGGAAACGTCCTGCCAGTTTTCCCCAAAGGCGGTGACGCCGCCCATCCCTGTAATCACGACACGGCGTGTCATAACATACCTCCATTGATGGAAATAACCTGGCGGGTGACGTAACCCGCAATGTCGGACATTAAATAGCTGGCCAGTCCGGCAACTTCATCCGCCTGGCCCATACGCTTCATCGGGATCAGCGCCATCGCCTCTTTCTGCGCGGCCTCTTCCATCTCGATCATTCCGGTATCAATCAGCCCCGGCGCAATGCAGTTGACGGTGATTTTGCGTTTCGCCAGCTCAATGGCCAGCGCTTTGGTGGCGCCGATAATGCCCGCCTTCGCCGCGCTATAGTTGACCTGACCCCGGTTGCCCATCACCCCGGAAACGGATGACAGGGTAATAATCCGCCCGCCCTGACGGGCACCGATCATCGGCATAATGCACGGCTGAATAACGTTGTAAAAGCTGTCGAGGTTGGTGTGGATAACGCAATCCCAGTCGTCGTCGCTGAGCGCCGGGAAGGCGCCGTCGCGGGCGATCCCGGCGTTGCTTACCACGCCGTACCACGGACCGTGGGCGGCGATATCCTGCTCCAGCGCCTCGCGACACTGCTCGCGGTTGGCGACGTCAAAGCTCAGCACCCGCCCGGCGCCGCCGGCGGCCTGCAGGGTCTCGAGGGTTTCCCGCGCGCCCTCGGCGTCGCGATGGTAATGAACGCCGACGGTAAAACCGTCCGCCGCCAGCTGGCAGGCGATGGCGCGGCCGATGCCCTTGCTGGCTCCGGTCACTAATACTGAACGACTCATGGTTTCTCTCCCTGATTAAAAAGCGTCGTTAACTCTTCGGCGGTAGGCTGGAAGGTATTCACCCTGCCGGTTGCCAGCGCCTCATCCCCGGCGCTGATGGCGCACTCGAAGCTGCCAAAACGCGCGTCCTGCATTAACAGATTAACGCTGATGGTCAGCGTCCGGCCGGCGGGCAGAACCCCCGCGGCGCAGATCAGCTCCCTGGCGCCGAGCACCATGCCGAGCGCAATACTGCTTTGCCCCTGCCGGCGGCGATGCCAGCCTGACCAGACGCCGACGGTCTGCGCCATCAGCTCCAGCGCAAACCAGCCGGGCAGGTTGCCGTCGGCGTCAAGAAACGGCGCCAGCACGCTGCGGCCGGTGACGGCAACGCGGCAAACGGCGGTTTCGTCAGTGACCTTCAGCACCTCTTCCAGCAGCAGCATCGGCGCGTCGTGCGGCAGGTAGTCGCCGGGCGACAAATAGTGGTTCATAAAACTCTCCCGAGCAGAATGCTGGCGTTATTGCCGCCGAAGGCGAACGAGTTGGACAGGATCGTCGGCCGGGCGAGCGGCTGCGCTTTCTCGATAATGCCGCAGGCGGGCAGCGCCGGGTCGCGCGGCGAAAGGCTGAAATCCTGGGCGGGCAGCGGCAGGCTGCGCTGGAGGATCAGCATGGCGATTGCCGCCTCGGTGATCCCCGCCGCGCCAAGCGTATGGCCGGTCAGATGCTTGGTGGAGCTGCACGGCACCTGCTCGCCAAACAGCGCGCTCACCACCTGCGATTCCACCTGGTCGTTAAGCGGCGTGGCGGTACCGTGCAGGTTGATGTAGCCCACCGCGTCGGCGGCGATACCGGCATCGTCGAGCGCCTGGCGAATGGCGCGGATGGCCCCTTCGCCCTGCGGATGGGGAGCCGAAATATGGTGCGCATCGCTGGACTCGCCCACGCCGAGCAGGGCGATGGGCTGCGGCTCCCGGGTCAGCAGCATCAGCGCCGCGCCTTCGCCAATCGTAATTCCGCAGCGGTCGCGGCCGAAGGGCTGGCATAGCGTTGGGGAGAGGGACTCCAGGCTGTGGAAGCCGTTCACAGGCATCCGGCTGAGGGAGTCGGCGCCGCCGACAATCGCCACGTCCGCGAGGCCGGCCTCGATCAGCCGCCGCCCGCTGATTATCGCGCGGGCGCTGGAGGAGCAGGCGGTGGAGAGGGTAAAGGCCGGGCCGTCGAGATCCAGCCAGTGGCTAAGAAAGCGCGACGGGTCGCCCAGCTCCTGCTGCGGGTAGTGCCAGGCTGCGCTCGCCTTCGCGTTGAGCGTGAAGTCCACGTGCCTGTCGCCCTCATCGAGCCCGGAGGTGCTGGTGCCGAGCACCACCGCCACCCGATCGCGGCCGTAGCGGGCGATAGCGTCGTCCACCTGCGGCTGAATCTGCGCCAGCGCCGCCAGCAGCAGCTGATTGTTGCGCGAGCGGTGGGCCGCAAAAGCATCGCCGATGGCGGGCAGCTCGCCGTCAACGCCGCCGAGTATCGCCTGCGGTTGTCCCTGCAGCCAGCCGGCGCGCGGGCGCATACCGGGGGCGATACCGCGCGTCAGGTTGCAGGCGATCTCGTCGAGGCTGTTGCCCAGCGCGTTGATCATGCCGACAGCGGAAATGTAGATCATCTCAGTCGCCCAAATATTGAATGGTGATGTGGTAGCCGAAGGCCTGCTGCTGAATGCTGATGGGTTCACGGCGGCCTTTGCGGTTCAGGTAGGTGATTTCCGTCACCAGCCTGCCGCGGGCGTTGCGCAGCTCGCGCCTGTCGCCGGCGTCGGTCAGCGTCCAGCCTTTCGGCAGCTGCGGCTGCCAGGCCGCGATCGGCCAGTGGCTGAGCATCACGTCCGCCAGCACCTGGCTGGCGGGCGGCATCTGCGGCACCACGATCGACTGTTCGGTATGCACGCCTTTTTCGTCATAGGTGACGAGGAACAGACGAATGCCCACCGACGAGAGCCCGGCCAGCGTCACCTTGTGCGCATCGGCGTTGAGCATTACCAGCAGCGACCGGGTCTGGCCGTTAAAGCTGCCGGTCAGCAGCTGCTGTGAGCTGAGCGACGGCGAGATGCCCGGCGCCGGGAGCGTCACGCGGGCGCCCGGCTCCAGCCACGCCTGCGGGCGCCCCTGCTGCGCCTTTTGCGAATGGCCGCAGCCGGCCAGGACTAAGGTGGCAATCAGCGCGAGGGCGCGGCCGAGTTTGTGCTTCATCATCTTCTTTTTTTCCCTTTTTTGCCGGGCATCGCCAGGGGCGATAGCAGGAAGGCGGTGAAAATCCCGCTAACCAGCACGATGCCAAAGCTGGCGATCGCCTGGGTTGAGCTAAACACCAGCATGCCGAGGGTCAGCAGCGTGGTCATCATGGCCAGGGTGACGGCCAGCAGCGAGGTCAGCGGCGTGCCGCGCGGATTGCTGAAAAACAGCGTGTAGTTGATGCCGATCCCCAGCACCAGCACCAGCGCCAGCAGCGAAAACAGATTAAGCGTATGGCCGCTGAGGGAGAGCGCCGCGAGGCCGCAGCCTAATGAGAGTACCGAAGGCGCGAGGCTGATAAGCCCTTTGCGCCAGCCGAGGCGCAGAACCGCCCCGCAGGCGATGGTGGCCAGCGCGATACCCAGCAGTCCGGTCAGCAAATGGCGATAGAGGGCGAAGAGCTCGTCGAAAGCGCTTTTCCTGTCGACCCACGCCACGCCGCTATATTTTGCGCCGAGGGCCTTCAGCGCCGGACTCTCCTTCACGCCGTCAACCGGCACCAGCACGCCGCTCTCGCCGTTCTGCAGGGTTATCCATAGCAGGCGCCAGCCTTCGCTGGCCGGGCTGGCAAGCCAGGCGTCCACGGTGACCGGCATGGGACTGAGATCCGCATTGACCGCCTGCAGCCCGGCGCTTTGCAGCGCGCGGCTGACCGCCGGGGAGGCCGCTTTCAGCAGCGTCAGATCCTGGCGCTGACGGGCCAGCGAGTTCAGCGGGATCGTTCGGTAGCCGTTAAGCTGACCCTGATTTTTCGCCTGTTCCAGCGCGGGTACAAAGGCTTCCAGCCGCTCCAGCGTTTGCTGCTGCGTCCTGCCGTAGACCACGAACCACTTCTGATCGACGCCCTGACCGGTTAAGGCCGCGATCGTCTTTTCCTGCGCCAGAAGAGGCTGCGGCAGCGCCTGCAGCTGGGATATATCGTCGTCGACGCGCAGGGTGGCGATCCCTGCCAGCGAGAACAGCGCCAGGGCGACCGGCAGGCCGATGGCGAGCTTTTTATTGCGTCGCCATGCCGCCAGCCAGCGCAGCATCAGGAGCATCGCCGGCACCGGACGCACCGGCAGGCCGCGGGAGAGTAGCGGATGCCAGAATATGACCGTCAGGCAGGAGGCGCTGAGCCCGGCGGCGGCGAATACCGACATCTGGCGAATGCCGGGGAAAGGCGCGAGCATCATGATCAGATAGGCTACGACCACCGTCAGCAGCGCCAGCAGCAGCGCGTTGCGTACCTTGGCGAGGCTTTGCCACGGCGTGACCTCGTTGCCGTGCACCATCCGCTCGGTCAGGTAGTAGAGCGTATAGTCGGCAGAAATACCGATAATGCTCATGCTCATCACCAGCGTCATCAGGTGCAGCTCGCCGAACAGCAGCAGCGTGGCGACGGTGCCCGCCAGCGCGCCGATGCCGATGGAGATCAGGCTCAGGATCAGCGGACGCAGCGAGCGAAAGACCGCGACGATGAGCAGAATAACGCCAAATATCGTGGCAACGCCGAGGGTTGAGATGTCCCGTTTTGCCTGCTGGCTGGCGTAGTCGCTGTAAAATACCGTGCCGCGCGAGAGCAGCTGAGCCTGCGGATAGCGGGCCTTGAGCTCCGTTTGCAGGGCGGAGAGGGTGGTCACCAGACGATGCGTTTGCTGCATATCAAACGAGGAGCCCGCCAGCTCGCCGTGCAGCAGGTACCATTGGTTGCCCTGCCGATCCTCGGTCACCAGCCAGCCATCCTTCAGCTGCATGCGCTGGCCGTTTTTCGCCATCGCCAGCTGCGAACCGCGCATCAGCATCAGCGGGTCATTTTGCAGCTCTTTGCCGCTGACGCCGGAAAAAGCGGAATAGAGCTGGGAGAGGACCCACTGCGCCTGGGCTTCGCCGCCGTTTTGCAGGCGGGCGCGGGTGGCATCATCAATCAGCCCGTTGCGGTGCTGCCAGAAAAACGTGCCCCAGGCCTGCTGGCTGTCGGCATCCATCGGGCCTTTCACCGTCGCCAGCGCGTGGGATTTCTGCAGCAGGCTGAGCCACTCGCGGGCAACCTGCGGATCGGCCTGCTTGCCGGGGCTGACCAGCCACACCAGCTGCCGATCAAGGCGCTGCATAAAGCCCTCATTGAGGCTCGGAGGAACGGCGCCCAGCGCCTGTTTCGGCAGCATCGCCAGCACGCTGCTGTTCATCCGCGACTGGGGCAGCAGCGCCAGCAGCACGCCCAGCATCACCAGGCAGACGAGTCCCCACAGCAGCGCGAAGCTCTTGCGGTTACTGTGCAGCAAATCGTTGGCGTTCGTCATCGGTCAGTTGCGCTGGCGTAAGTTGATGTTGAGAAAGGGTGATATCGGTGCGGTCGCCCTGCCTGTCGTTCAGCTGAATGCGTTCCAGGTAGGCCTGCCCGCCGAGATCGATGGTGGCGAAGATTTTATCCAGCGGCGTGGCTATCGGCGTCAGGCGCAGCGTCCAGCGGCCTGCGCCCGCATCGGTGAATTCAACGCGGAAGTTCTGCTCCAGCACCTTGCGGTCGGCCTGGAACAGCGCCCGCAGCAGATGGTTGAACTGGAACATCTGCGGGTTGCTGTCGGCGGTGATGGTCTGCGGCGGCTGGCCGTTAATCGCCTGCACCATTCGCTTGTCATCGAGCAGCAGCTGCATCGGGAACGGCTGGGTTTGATCCCACAGCAGACCCTTATCGCGGGCGATCAGCATCGTCCCCTGGGATCGCAGCGGCTGCGGCAGATCCTTGATGGTGCGGGTTTGATCGAAGTGGGCGCGGATAACCGGCTGCCCGGTGAAGCGCTGCTGCAGATCGTCGAGCGTCAGCGCGCTGACCAGCGGGCTGACGAGCAGCGCCAGCAGGGGCCAGAGTTTCATGGCGTGACCCCCATGCGTTCAAACAAAATATCCGGGCTGACGAAGCTCATTTCCCGGCTTTTCTCTTCTACCGCGACCTGAATGGTGTAGCCGGTGGTGGTCCGTTTTCCGCTGACCGCGTCAACGATCTCATAGCCAATGCGTAGCCGGTTCTCATATTCTTCGAGGCGGGCGCGCACGCGAAAACGCTGTTCAAAGGTCAGCACGTCGCGGTACTTGACGCGGGTGTCGACGACCGGCCACAGGTAGCCGGACTCTTTCATCTGCCGGTAGCCGTAGTTGAACTGATTGAGCAGCGCCTCGCGGGCAATCTCGAAGTAGCGGAAGTAGTTGCCGTGCCACACCACGCCCATCATATCGACGTCGTGAAACGGGACGGTCAGCTCTACCTCGGCAGTAAAACGGGGATCGTTAAGCACCCTTTACTCCTTCTCTTTGGCGTCTGGCAGTTGCCAGAAATCGAAAAAATTAAACCAGTCCAGCGGCGAGCGCAGCGCGTAGTGCTCAAGGCGGCTGGCGTAGCGATCGACCGCGCTTTGTATGGCCTCCTCGCGCCCGGCGCGCGGCAGGATCAGCGGATCGGCGAACGGTTCACAGTGAATATGCAGCTTGTCCTGCTGGCGGAGGGCGAAAATGAGCTGCAGCGGGCAGCGCAGAACGGATGCCAGAATAAACGGTCCCTGCGGGAACGGCGCGGGCTGGCCCATAAACTCGCTCCAGCAGACGCGCCATGTACCGCCGCGCTGGGGCGTCACCGCAATGCGGTCGCCGACAATCGCAATCCATTCACCGCGCTCCAGCTTCTCTTTCAGCAGGATGGCGGTATCCGGGCCGATATCGGTTACCGGTATCAGGTTCAGCCCGGCCTGCGGCGCCATCTCCTGCATGATTTGCTTAAAGCGGCGCGCGTTCTCGCTAAACACCAGCGCATTGATGGTTTTTGTTCCCTGGAGCTGCGCCAGCGCCCGGCAGGCTTCGACGTCGCCAAGATGCGATGCCAGCAGCAGCTTGCCGGTGGGGGCGCTGCGGTGCAGCGTTTCCTGCGCTCCCGGCGCAAAAACCACATCGCGATCGAAGCGGAGTTCGCCGCGCCAGCCGGCGATTTTATCGAGCATCGCATGGCCAAAGCGCAGAAAGTGGCGATAGCTGTTCAGCGCAGGCAGCGGCTGCTGCCGGGCGATAAGCTGCGCCCGCACGCGGGAGAGCCACTCCCGTGAGGCCCGGCGGGCGCGGTGCGCGCTGAGCCAGTAGACGGCGACCACCGGATAGAGCAGCAGCGAAAACGCCTTGCGCCCCAGCAGGCGCCAGACCAGCAGCATCAGGCGCATGCCCCACAGCCCTTTGACCTCCTGCTGCCGCGCCCAGTGTACGGGGGAGCGGCGCAGCAGCAGGGAAGGGATGCGCGGCAGCATGCCGAGGAACAGGCGCGTATGCATCCAGGAGATGCGGCAGTTATCCTTGAAGGCATCAAAATGAGACAGCCCGTCCGGCGGATAGGTGACGCGCGTCGGCACAAAATAGCTGGGGTTGCCCTGCCAGTAGAGGCGGACCATCACTTCGGTATCAAAATCCATGCGCTGACCGAGGGCGACGCGCTGCGCCAGGCGCAGCGTCGGCGCTATCGGGTAAACGCGAAACCCGCACATGCTGTCTTTCAGCTGCAGCGATAGCGTTTCGATCCACACCCAAACGTGGGTTATCCAGCGTCCGTACAGGCGCGAGCGGGGGATGGAGTCGTCGTAAATCGGCTGGCCGGAAATCAGCGCCGCCGGATGGCAGCGGGCGAGGTCGAGCAGCTGCGGAATATCTTCGATGGCGTGCTGGCCGTCGGCGTCGACCTGCACGGCGTGGCTATAGCCGGCTTCGGCGGCGGCCTGCAGCCCGCGGATCACCGCGACGCCCTTGCCGGCGTTTTCGGCCAGCCGGATCAGCGTGAGGTTCGGCTCCTGCGCTGCCAGCCGGGCCAGCTGCCGGCGCGTCTCCTCGCTGCTGCCGTCGTCCACCACAATGCAGGGCAGGCTGAACGGCTGCAGCCGGGTCAGCACGCGCGCCATCATCGCCCCGTGGTTGTAGCAGGGGATCACCACGCAGGGGCGGAAGGTTAGCGACATAGGCGAATTTTCCCGCTGCTGGCGGTATGGCGCGCGTCGCCGTCGTGGCGCTGATAGCTAAAGGTCAGTATCTGACGCGCTTCCTGCCAGCTCAGGGCCAGCGTGACGGTGGCCTCCGGCAGCAGCGGAGCCTGGAATTTTACGTTCTGAATGCTGTGAAAGCGCCAGCCCGGCGCCAGCAGCGTGGTGGCGTAGTGCATCGCCCAGTCCAGCTGCGCGACGCCGGGCAGCAGCGGCTGTACGGCAAAATGCCCGCCGAACCAGAAGAGGTTAGGGTCGAGGTGCAGGACGATCTCTACCTGCTGCGGCTGTGCCTGATGGCGCTCTATTTCATGGGGTATCATGAAAAAAATTCCTGTAGTTGCGCATAGACACGCTTGTTCATACTGTTGACCGGGATGTCGTCAATAACGCGCCAGTAGCGGGGGATCGCCACCGGTTCCAGCGTCGGGCGCAGCGCCTGTCGCCACTGCCGCTCAAGGGTTTTGCCCTCGTGCCGCCAGCGCTGACGGGTCTGCGCATCCAGTACCAGCAGCGCGCCAATCCCCTGGCGATCGCCGCGGGTGACAGGCAGAGCCACCGCGTCGCTGATCCCCGGCAGGTTCAGGAGCCTGAGCTCTATTTCGCTGAGCGAAATCCGCTTCTCTTCGATTTTGACCACCCGCCCCCGTCGCCCGGTCAGGCGAAACTGGCCGTTGGCGGTAAATTCCAGGGTATCGTCGATTAACAGCCCTTCTTCATCGGCGATAAGCGGTGAAAACAGGCGAAAAGACGCCCCTTGCTGCAGGAGCCTGATGCCGGCAAAGGGCTGCCAGGCCGCCTCTTCCTGGCGGCGCGAACGCCAGGCGATCACGCCGGTTTCGGTGCTGCCGTATATTTCATCCGTCCAGACCTTCAGCCAGGCCGCCGCGCGGGCGACATCCTCGGCGGGAAGCTGGCCGCCGGCGGAGAGGATCATCTCTACCGGCGGCGGCGTCAGATGGGGATCGAGACGTTTCAAAAACGCCGGACTGCTGATAAACGCATAGCGGTATTGATGGCCCAGGGCGCTGAGCTGCTCCGCGTAGTAGAGCATGGCCGCATGGAGCGGCAGGCCGAGAGCCATCGGCAGAAAGATGCGAAAGGTGAGCCCGTAGAGGTGCTGAGGCACCACCGAGGCCACGATGCGGCAGCCTTCAAGGCGGGTAGCGAAGCGCGAGGCCAGCAGTTCGGCTTCGCGGTCAAGATAGGCGATCGGTTTGATAACCCGCTTTGGCTTCCCGGTTGAGCCTGAGGTAAACAGCTCTACGCAGGCGTCGCCGGCGATGCTTTGCAACGCGCCGGGCTCCGCCATCGCGCGCCCCGCGCTGCCGATGACCAGCGAGGGTCCGTGCCAGCCGAGGGGCCCGTCGCTGAGGACTCCGTCAAACAGCGCCCGCTGTTCATTCAGCAGCGAGCCGCGGCTATGTCCCGGAATCACCGGAATTTTATGCGCGTGCAGCGTGGCCAGTAGCGCAACGAGAAACAGATAGCTGTCTTCAAAGCACAGCGCCCAGCGCTCGGCGTCATGCCGCTGGAGTTGCTCGACCCATTGCGCCACGTCATAGCGCAAATGGCCCAGGGTCCAGGTCTGCTCATCCAGCCAGGCGATCGGCGTGTCCGACGGACGCGGCGCGTCCAGCCAGCGCGCCAAAGAGAGAGGCGGTATCATGACGATTCTCGCTTTATCATCCGCCGGCGCACCAGCCACTCTGCGGCCATCAGCGTGCCGATCAGCAGATAGGCAATCATGCCGTTCCACGCCGTCCAGAGCGCCATATCGCCATACAGCGCGGTAAAGAGCGCCATGCCGCCGTTAAGAATAAAGAGGCCGCACCAGATTTGCGTCACCCGGCGGGTATAGCGTACGCCTGCCGCGGAAAGCCGCGGATCGCGCAGGCGCGCCAGCCGTTCAACAACCGGCATCGCTGACCACAGCGAGCCGCCGAAAACGGCGAGCATCACGCCGTTGACCACCAGCGGGTAAAACAGCAGCAGCTGGTGCGTTTTCAGCAGGTAGCTGGCGGTGCAAAGGGCGATACCCGCCAGCGCCACCAGCCGGGTGACGGCGCCCAGCGGTCCCGCCTGTCGCCGGGTCTGGCGAAAGCGTAACAGCAGAATCAGCGCCATCAAGGGAAGCAGCCAGTGCAGGCTGTTGCGCGCGAGGCCCAGCCAGATTAAAAACGGCCAGGCCAGCAGGAGCAGGCTCGTTAGCAGCTGTATGCCCTTAGATGAAGGGGCTCCCGACATGCGGGTCAGGCTTCTCGGGACAAGCGTTCAACCGCATCAACCACGTCCTGTACGGTACGCACGGCCTTAAACTCTTCCGGCTTAATTTTCTTGCTGGTCTTCTTTTGCAGATGGACGATCATATCGACGGCATCAATGCTGTCCAGCTCGAGGTCTTCGTACAGGCGCGCTTCCGGGCGGATCTCCTGCGGGTCGATTTCAAACAGCTTAACCAGAAGCGCCGAGACTTCGGCATAAATATCATGTGATTCAGTCATAGGTCGTGCCTCAGGTACGTTGAGCATGGATGAACGCGGCCAGGGTCGCGACGGAGAAGAAGTGCTGGCGCATCTCGTCGCTTTCGGCGGAAAGCACCACGCCGTAACGGTTTTTCACCGCCAGCCCGAGCTCCAGGGCGTCAATGGAATCCAGGCCCAGGCCGTCGCCAAAGAGCGCCGCGTCGGTGTCGATGTCGTCAGCCGACAGCTCTTCCAGATTCAACGTGTTGATGATGAGATTTTTCAGTTCAAGATAGAGCGCTTGCATCATTAATTCCTGAAGTAGGCGTAGTACCTGATTGTAATTGAAGCAAAATATGCCGATTTAGCTGTCTTGCTGCCAGCGACGGTTCTTGTGAGTTTTCGTCGTAAAACTGGGCGATCCGCACCCGCTCGCCTACCTCGATGGTAAACAGGGGCCGGGTCGCCGGCGCATCGTACCATTTACTGTTTTTGCCCAGCATATGTTCGCTGCAGCGAATGACCACTACGCGTAAATCGCTGGCACAGCGCACGGCAATATTGGCCGCGCCGCGCTGAAGGATCATGGGTTCGCCCGGCAGGGTGCGGGTTCCCTCAGGGAAAATTAAAATGGTATCGCCCTGCTGCAGGCGCTGCCGGCTGGCGGGCAGTAGCGCATCGGCCTGATCGTTAATTAAGTAGTCCGCCGCGCGGATCACGCCGCTGACGAACGGGTTTTTCAGTAAGGCGCTTTTTACCAGGCAGTCGGTCTCGGGCATGATTGAAGCCAGCATCACGTAGTCGATCAGGCTAGGATGGTTCGCCACCACCAGGCATCCGCGCTCCTGGCGCAGGATGTCGTCGCCCACGATTCGGTAATCCAGCACGCCGACGGCTTTGACCACCGTTAAGAAGAGGCGGAAGCTGGCCGCAATGCTGCGCCGCGCCAGGCGACGGCGGCGAGATTTATCTCTGATCACCAGCAGCAGCAGGTTAAACCAGACCACGGACAGCAGCAGCCCGCCAAGGCCAAACAGCGCGAAGCAGACGCCGGTCATGAGCCCGCGCCAGGCGCGATTTATGCGTGACAGAATGCCGGTCATGAGCGGCTCCACTGCCACTGCAGGCGCTCGCCGGGCAGGGTAAAGGTTGGGGTATCCTGCAGGTAGTGGCGTAAAAACTGCAGGCTTTGCGGCAGCTCCGCCTCTTCGCTCCGCGCCGCGCGCCGCGTCGAGCAGCGCCACTCTTCGCCCGCTTCGATAACCAGCGCGAGCGCATAGGGCCAGGTGGGCATCGCGGGGGGAAGATACGGGTGATAAAACTCCGGGAGGTGGCCGTCGAAATCAACCATCAGCACGCGCTGATAGCCCGCCTGCAGCAGACAGATCGCCTCGCACAGCCCCTGCTGGAAGGTATCCCGCCCGGCGGAAAGTGAAGAGGAGACGATCGGCTTTTCGGCGGCGATGGTCAGGTTGCCGACCGCGGAATTATGGACAGACAGCGCGAAGTCGGTAGGGGAGAGCGCCTGTTCCGTCGCCAGCGCGTGCAGGATGCGGTAGTTGCGTTCAAGCTCACCATGACGGCTGGTGTACAGCACGGCATCGATGGGATGGCGGCGCAGCATCGCCAGTCCGCACTCAACGGCAAGCCGGCTGCCGGAGCTGAGTCGTCTGGCGGTCATCATCGGTAATTCGCTTAGCTTTGCCTGAGGCGCCGCCGGATCGATGGCGTGCGAAAGCCGTGACCACTGCTGCCACTGCGCCGTTTCGCTAAGTCCTGGGGCTCTGCCCTGCCAGTCAATTATGTTTAGTGCAAATTTCATCAACGCGAGTCCGCGGTAAATCGGTGATTCCGGTAGCGTTTTTTAACGCCACCTTGTTATTTTTCTGCTGACCTGCCAATACAGTATGACCGACGTCAGGTTATCGGGCGCCGCTGTCCGCATTATTTGCCGATCGATTTCGCGTATTTTCAATATTTTCGCGCATCAGTGCAATTTATTGTGGCAAATCTAAGAGCATGACCCGAATATTTTCATCATTCTGGCCGCGGTCTGAGGCGCATTTTTCTCAGCGCCCACCACATATCATACAGGGCGACTCGCGAATACATAGGATAATGCCGAATCAAATGGCGGTTCGGCATATCCCGCGCGCTTTCCGGCGATCGCCGGCTGGCGTTAGCGGGATGATGCCGATATAGCTCCGGGCGCTATATTCCTCTTTGGGGGTAAGAAAACGACCTGCCCCTAATCATATCGCGCCGGAGAGCGGGCTGTTACTGTACGCTTCCCGCGGCCAAATTAACCTGGATGTCTTTATCCAAATTATGTACCCAGCGGTTATAGTTTTTATGGATTTGACCACCGGAGGCCATCAGGTTGAGGCTGCTGAGGTAATGAATAGAATAACCGGTCGCGGAATAGTTAATTTGTACTTCAGCGACGTGATCGCGCGCCTGCTGGCGGGCTTTGATAATACCCGGCGCCGTTTCCGACATTATCCACTGACGCTGTACGCCAGCTCTGAGAATAGCGTTTTTTACCTGGGCATCGGTATGGCCTGCGCTGACCGTAGTCTGAATTTGTTCGATGGGCGCCGTGCGGGCGCAGCCTGCCAATGTCCCGATAACGGCAATAGCCGCCAACCACTTAACAACCTTTTTCATGAACGCTTCCTGTCGAATTATGGGTTATATGATGAGATGCCCAATGCTAAGAATAATTAATATCAGTCTCACCGGGCCGGAATTATGTCTCAGGTAAATATCTCGCGCGTTTTCCGTTTTGACGTCAGGCGAGAAGGGGGTTCATCATAAAGCATAGATCGCGAGGTCACCAGCAACAATGAGTAATGATGATGGATTTCAGATGGTTAAAATTTACTTTGCTAGCCTAAAATTCACAAAAATTATACAATCATCGCTATTCTTCAGCATGGAATTAAGCAGTCGGCTTATTCAGTCATATCATTCCCGCCATTTAATAATAAGCAAATTATTACCCGGCTATATAATGGGGGATTATTTCCCCGGGCTCAGGACGCAGCGGAAATTTAGCTTTATTTACCCGGTTATGCTGTGAAAAGCGTAAATCAATATTCTGTTCTGGTAGCTGTTTTTCAAATGACGACGTGGTAACGGGCAAAAACCGAGTGGGGGAAACCCGCTGAACCTTAATGCCTGAACCGGCGCTTAACGGATTCCGCTTCAGGCTGCGGATTGTCCCGGTAGCGACGTTTAATTTTGCCGGCGGCTGACATCGCTCTGCCGCCGGGCTGGCGGCAAAAAAATGGCCTCCGGTGGCGACACCGGAGGCCATAACGTCTGACCGCGAATTACTGAATGGTCAGGGTATTGATGATGTTTTCCGCAGCAGTTTGCGCCTGCTGCTGGTTGTCTGCCGGCAGAGTGATCTGCAGGGTCAGCAATTTATCATCCACCTTGCCGAGAAGCACCGAAGACCAGGCGGTCTGTCCTTTGGCGGAGATGATGCTGTCCAGCTGCTGCAGCGTGTGGCCTTTGATCTCAACGGATTTATTGGTCACGACCTGCAGCTGCGGATCGCGGCTGCGCTGCTGCTCTTCCAGGCGCTGAGCCAGTACGGCTAAATCTTCATTGGTGCTGTCACCCACAATCACGATCACCGCTTTCTGACCTGTTACATCAGAATAGACGTGCATGTTGTTGGCCTGAGTACCCAGCTTACCGCTCTGGTCGGTCATCCCTGCAGGCAGGGAGAAGCTCAGCTTGCCGTCCAGCAGGCTCACGGTTTGTCCGCTGGCGTTGCTTTCAGCCGCAGCCCCTTCGGTTGGCGCTTTTGAATCGCTGTTATCACAGGCCGCGAGGCCCATAACCAGCAGGCCAATACCGACATATTTAACCAAATTGCGCATTGACATCTTCCTTTCGATAAACGGCCATTAACGGCTCATTCGCTTATCTTATCACATCAGTCTGTGAGTACTCTTAACCTGGCTGCAATGCTGACAAATCAGATTTATCTGCCATTTTTTTCAGCAGCATATTCAACAACATGCCGTACATCGGCAGGAAGAATACGATGCTAATCAGCACCTTGAAACAGTAGTCGACGATGGCGATTTCTCCCCAGTGGGCCGCCATAAAGGGGTCCGGGCTACGCCAGAAGGCGATAAAGAAAAAGGCCAGCGTATCGCTGACGTTGCCAAACAGCGTGGAGGCGGTTGGCGCCAGCCACCAGCGGCGATTTTGCCGCAGGCGGTTAAAGACGTGGACGTCGAGGATCTGCCCCAGCGCATAGGCCATAAAGCTGGCGACAGCGATACGCGCCACGAACAGGTTGAAGTGGGCGAGTGCGGCAAAGCCCTGCCATTCGCCCATATAAAACAGAGCGGAGACGCCGTAGGAGATCAGCAGCGCCGGGACCATCACCGCGAGGATGATGCGTCGCGCCAGCGGTGCGCCAAAAATGCGTACCGTCAGATCGGTGGCGAGGAAAATAAACGGAAAGCTGAACGCGCCCCAGGTGGTATGGAAACCAAAAATGGAGATCGGTAGCTGCACCAGATAGTTACTGGAGGTGATCACCAGCAAATGGAATAGCGATAGCCAGACCAGCGCTTTTTTACGCTGTACGGTAGTAAAGGGATTCATATTGTGACCTTTTTATGCCCGTTATCCTTCAGGCTGCAGAGGCGTCGCCGCTTGTCTACAACACGAATGAGTGAGGGACTGAAATTTGGGGTGAGGGAACCCAATTAAAAACGGCTGCATGATACTGCGTTGGGGGCGTAATGCAACGGTTGTTTTTCGCGCAAACGTTAACCTGGCTTGCGTCGCGTGCGGGTGGCGGTAAACTAGGGCCGTTTTGTTAACGTGAGATGAAAATGAGCGAACTTTTTTCCACTCCTGACCACACTTTGGATGCGCAGGGGCTGCGTTGCCCGGAGCCGGTAATGATGGTGCGCAAAGCCGTGCGTACGATGCCGGTTGGCGAGACGCTGCTGATTATCGCCGACGATCCGGCGACAACCCGCGATATTCCCGGCTTTTGCCGCTTTATGGAACATGAGCTGGTTGCCCAGGAAATTAGCGCGCTGCCGTACCGCTATTTGATTCGCAAAAACCACTGAGCTCCCCGCTAAGCGCAGCGCCGCCGGGGAGCGTGTCCGCTACTTCTGGCGTAACAGCCGCAGGGCGTTGGCGGTGACCAGCACCGTGGCTCCGGTATCCGCCAGCACCGCCAGCCACAGTCCGGTCAGGCCGAGCAGCGTGGTTATCAGGAAAATCCCCTTCAGACCCAGCGCAATCGCAATGTTCTGCCGGATGTTGGCATGGGTGGCGCGAGCCAGCGAAATCATCTGCGCCAGGCCGGTTAAGCGGTTATGGGTTAACGCCGCATCGGCGGTCTCCAGCGCCACGTCGGTGCCGCTGCCCATCGCAATACCGATGGTGGCCGCCTTCATGGCCGGCGCGTCGTTGATGCCGTCGCCGACCATCGCCAGCGGCGCTTCGGCGTTGAGCGCCATCACCGCCGTGACCTTATCTGCAGGCAGCAGCCCGGCGCGGAACGTCAGCCCCAGCTCGTTGGCGATGGCCGCCGCCGCGCGCGGGTTATCGCCGGTCAGGATCACCCCCTGCACGCCGAGCTGATGCAGATCTTCCACCGCCTGGCGGGCGTCGTCGCGCAGGGTATCGCGCAGCGCCAGAATGCCGAGCAGGATATCCTCACGTAGCACCAGCACCACCGTTTGGCCGGCGCTCTCCAGCTGCTGGATCTGCTCTTCGTACTCGGCCGCCGCCCCATTACCCGCCGCGCAAATTAACACCCGGCGGCCGGCAACTTCAGCTTCTATACCGGAACCGGCCAGCGCGCGCTGGGCGCTGGCGGCCGGGATGCTCAGCCCTCGCTGCTCCGCTTCGCGGACAATGGCCTGGGCCAGCGGATGGCTGGAGCCTTGCTCCACCGCGGCGGCCAGCGCCAGCAGGCCGTTCTCATCGATGTCGGCGGTGACAATCGCCGCGCTTACGCGCGGCTGGCCGACGGTCAGGGTGCCGGTTTTATCAAAGGCGACCTGGCGAACCTGCCCGAGCTGTTCAAGCGCGGCGCCGCCTTTAATCAACGCGCCGCGACGGGCCGCGACCGCCAGCCCGGAGGTGATTGCCGCCGGGGTTGAAATGACCAGCGCGCACGGGCAGCCGATCAGCAGCAGCGTCAGCCCTTTGTAGATCCACGGTAGCCAGGCGCTGGCAAAAAACAGCGGCGGTACGATGGCCACCAGCAGGGCGACGAGCATAATGGCCGGGGTATAAATACGGCTAAAGCGATCGATAAAGCGTTCAATGGGCGCCCGGCGCTCTTCGGCTTCTTCAATCAGCTTCAGGATACGATCGATAGCGCTGTCGCCGGGTTCAGAGATAACCGTCAGCTGCACCAGACGATCGACGCTGGTTGCGCCTGCCGCCACGCGTTCGCCGGAGCTGCGTTCCACCGGGACGGATTCGCCGGTTAACGCGCTTTCATCGAAGCTGGCAAACGGCGTCATCAGCCGACCATCGGCGGGCAGGCGCCCGCCGGCGGCGACCTCAATCAGATCGCCGGGGCGCAGGTCGCGCTGGGCGACGGTTTCCCGCACGCCGTCGCGGACCCGCGTGGCGGTATCGGGCTTCAGGGCCATAAGCGCGCTGACGCCCTGGCGAGCGCGGCTGGCGGCCCAGCCTTCAAGGCGTTCGCCGATCAGGAACAGCAGCAGCACCATTGCGGCTTCGGCGGTTGCGCCGATAAACAGCGCCCCGATGGCCGCGACGCTCATTAGCGTTTCAATGGCGAACCAGCTGCCGCTTTTGATCAGCCGCAGCGCCTGGCGCGCGACCGGCCATAGGCCAACGAGGGTGGTGGCAGCGAAGGCCAGCTCGCCGAAGGGGTGATTAAACTGCTCCAGTCCCCAGCTCAGGGCCATCATCAGCACCAGGGTTATCAGCGGCAGATTATCCCGCAGCCAGGAGGTTTCCCGCTGCGGAGTATTCTCATCTCGCAGCGTATAGCCCGCCGCGCGTACCGCGCTTTCCACCTGCGGGCGGATATCGCTCCCGGCGTTCACCAGCAGCTTTTCCGTGGCAAACAGCACCTGCACCTGGCTGACGCCCGGCACCTGGCGTACGGCATTCTCCACCTTCCGGGCGCAGGCGGCGCAGTCCATGCCGTCGACCAGCCAGCTGTAGCGCGCGGTTTCCAGGGGTTCTTCGCGGGTTTGCGCCGCGCAGGAGGAGTCCGTACAGCAGCTGTCAGGCTGTGCGGCAGCGGGCTTTAATTTGAATGACGAGAACTGTGGGACTTTTTTATCCTGAGCTTCTGGAGTCGACATGACACCCTCCGGGTAATGATAATTTTCTCATTGCCCAGAGGATACACTTTGGAGTCGACTCCAGAGTCAAGCGCTAAATTAGAGGTACAGCGCGCGAACGATCAGGAAGTGCCCGGCGAAGTAAAATGCGGCGGCAATCGCGTTATCGGCGCGGAAGCGGCGGCGATAGTGGCTGACCAGCCAGACAATATTACCCAGCAGCAGGAAGGCGGCGCCGATAAAGCCGGAGAGCGCGGTATCGGTCGGGCGCACGAACCACAGTTCGCCCGCCAGCCAGACCATTACCAGCGTCATGCCGATAAAGGTGAAGACCGGCAGACGCATCTCTTCCAGCCGGCTCCAGATAACCGCCAGCAGCAGCGCGCCAACGACCAGCAGCACCAGCGGCAGCGGCCAGAAAAATGACAGCGTCATCTGGCTGGCAAACCAGATGGTATAGAGCAGATGCGAAAGGAAAAATGCGCCGACGGCGTACATCACCCGCTGGCGCGGCAGCAGCGTCAGCGCGTCGCCGAGCAGCGAGGCGCACAGGCCGGCCAGCACCAGATAGCTGATGGCGTTGAACATGGGCGCCTGCCAGGCAAGGAGCAGCAGCAGAATCAGCGTGACGGGTTTAAACAACCAACGTTGCCAGGTTGGTCCACGGTAGGACGCATCGACGTAAAGCCATGCGGAAAAACAGACAGCAATAAACGACCAAAGCATAGTGAGTCCCTGTATCTGTTATCGCTATACCCGCCGCCTTTCAAGCCGTAACCCGAAATGCATAGGGTATAAGTAGTTGTACTGACGGTACTAAAACTCAGTGTAGTGGCTCGGGCGGGCAGATGACAATGTTAATCAAGGCGCGGTATGCTTATTCCTGAGAATTCTTATGGGTAAGATGAATGAGCAAGATCCCGCTGTTTTTTATTATTGTCGTGGCCATCATTGTGATAGCGGCATCGGTTCGCTACGCGCAGCAGCGACGGGAAAGCAGGGACAACGACGCCGCGCCGCTGCTGCAAAGGCAGGTGGTGGTGAGTAACAAACGGGAAAAGGTGGTTAACGATCGCCGTTCGCGCCAGCAAACCGTCGCTCCGGCCGGCAGCGAAATGCGCTATGAGGCCAGCTTCAGGCCGGAAACCGGCGGGCTCGACGTCAGCTTTCGTCTTGAAGAGGCGCAGTATCATGCGCTTAGCGTCGGCGACAGGGGCATGCTGAGCTACAAAGGCTCAAGGTTTGTCGCGTTTACGCCAGATCCCTGAGCCTGCCGCCATCACTTCTTACGCAGCGTAGCCTTGAGCTTTTTCTGCCAGGCGACCAGCTCGAACACGCCGAAGATAAAAATGCGCACCTGCTCGAAGCGGCCCAGCGGCGGCGCATCTTTGGGCTGAGTGGCTTTCAGCAGCGTCAGCTGCAGGCCGTGCATCAGGATCATAAAGATAAGCGCGACGTTAACGAAAATATTCAGCGGCTTAGGGAAAGGCTGAAACAGGTTTAAGAGCAAAAACGCCCATACGCATAGCATCAGTACCCGGCCTAGATTAATCAGCATTCTTCTCTCCTTGTGCCTCTCGTTGATAGAGGCGGTAGGCGACCTGTCCGGCCACTTTCTCACGATACAGGTGCCAGCCTGCCGGTACCGGCGGTAGCCCATTTTCGACTTCACTCTCGACGTAGATCAGCGCTTCGTCGGCGAGCCAGCCGTTACTCTCCAGCAGCCGCAGCGTCTCTTCCAGCAGCCCTTTGCGGAACGGCGGGTCGACGAACGCTATCTGGTGCGGCGTGCCGGGCTGATTAAGCCAGGTCAGGGTATTGGCGTTGACCACCGTGCCGTTGCTGGCTTTCAGGGTCGCCAGGTTTTTCTGCAGCTGTTGGGCAACGCCGCGCTCCATCTCCAGCAGCGTGGTGCTGCCCGCGTAGCGGGATAGCGCCTCCAGCCCCAGCGCGCCGCTGCCGGCAAAGCAGTCAAGGCAGCGCGCGTCGACCATAGACGGCGCCAGCCAGTTAAAAAGGGTTTCACGAACCCGGTCGGTGGTCGGGCGCAGGCCCGGGCTCTCCGGCACCGGTAATTTTCGGCCCCGCCACTGTCCGCCGATAATGCGGATCTGGCCGCTGCCTGCGTGGTTTGGTTTCTTCATCTCTCTGCTCAAGTCTTAACTTCCAGCCTGCTATTCTAGCGATCGAAGGCGGATGACGAAACCTTAATCCGGGGGCGGTGATGCGCGTTAAGTTAAGTGATAGACTATCTGACTAATTTCATTATTTTTCAGCTTCCGCGACAGATATGCCGAAGCTGTGCCATGAATAATCAGCGAGGAGTGTAGTCGCAAATGGCGAAAGAGAAAAAACGTGGCTTCTTTTCCTGGCTGGGCTTTGGACAAAAAGAGCAGGCGCAGGAAACAGAAGTTGAGCAAAAAGTAGAAGGGCTGCAGGAAGCTGCGGAACAGGCTCCCGCAGCGCCGGCTGAGGCCGTTGTTGCGCCTGAAGCCGAGGCGGAGCGCGCCCCGGCGGCAGAGAAAGAGGACGCGGAGGCCTTTGCCGCTGACGTCGTTGAGGTCACCGAACAGGTTGTCGAAAGCGAGCTGCCGCATCCGGTGGCGGCGGCAGAATCCGCCGTTGAAGAGATTGCTCCGCCGGTCGCCGCGACAGACGATGCGCCGGCCGTTGGCGAAGTGGAAGAAGAACTTGCCGCCGAGCCGGCTGTCGTAGAGCCGGAAGCTGCGCAAGCCGCCGTCGAAGAAACGGCGGTGGAAGAGCCGCTGGTGGAAGACGTTATTGCCCAGCCGGCGGTTGCCGAAGCGCTTGTTGAACAGCTGCCGGAAGAGGTTGTCGCCCAGCCGCAGGCTGCCGTCGTTGAAGAGGCGCTGATTGAGGATGAGCCTGCGCTGTCGGACGACGAGCTGGAAGCCCAGGCGCTGGCGGCAGAAGCTGAGGAGCAGAGCGAGCCGCAGGAAGCCGCCCAGATCGAGCAGGAGAAGCCGACAAAAGAAGGTTTCTTCGCCCGACTCAAGCGCAGCCTGGTTAAAACCAAACAGAACCTCGGTTCCGGATTTATCAGTCTGTTCCGCGGCAAAAAAATAGATGATGATCTCTTCGAAGAGCTGGAAGAGCAGCTGCTGATCGCCGACGTTGGCGTGGAAACGACCCGTAAGATTATTACCCACCTTACCGAAGGCGCCAGCCGTAAGCAGCTCCGCGATGCCGAAGCGCTGTATGGCCTGCTGAAAGAAGAGATGGGCGATATTCTGGCTAAAGTTGACGAGCCGCTGAACGTTGAAGGGAAAACGCCGTTTGTTATTCTGATGGTTGGCGTCAACGGGGTGGGTAAAACCACGACCATCGGCAAGCTGGCGCGTCAGTTTGAGCAGCAGGGTAAGTCGGTCATGCTGGCCGCGGGGGATACCTTCCGCGCCGCCGCGGTAGAGCAGCTGCAGGTCTGGGGTCAGCGTAATAATATCCCGGTGATTGCGCAGCATACCGGCGCGGACTCGGCTTCGGTTATTTTCGACGCCATTCAGGCCGCCAAGGCGCGCAACGTTGACGTCCTGATTGCCGATACGGCGGGCCGTCTGCAGAATAAATCGCACCTGATGGAAGAGCTGAAGAAAATCGTCCGCGTGATGAAGAAGCTGGACGAAGATGCCCCGCATGAAGTGATGCTGACAATTGATGCCAGCACCGGGCAGAACGCGATTAGCCAGGCCAAACTGTTCCATGAGGCCGTTGGCCTGACCGGCATCACGCTGACGAAGCTGGACGGTACCGCGAAAGGTGGGGTTATCTTCTCGGTCGCTGACCAGTTCGGTATTCCGATTCGCTATATTGGCGTCGGTGAACGTATTGAGGATCTGCGTCCGTTTAATGCGGGCGACTTTATTGAGGCACTTTTTGCCCGAGAGGATTAATAATGATTCGCTTTGAACAAGTCAGCAAAGCCTATCTCGGTGGGAGACAAGCGCTGCAGGGGGTGAACTTCCACCTGCAGTCGGGCGAGATGGCGTTCCTGACCGGCCACTCCGGCGCGGGGAAAAGTACCCTGCTCAAGCTTATCTGCGGCATCGAGCGGCCGAGCGCCGGCAAAATTTTGTTCGGCGGCCACGATATTAGCCGCCTGAAGAGCCGGGAGGTGCCGTTTTTGCGCCGCCAGATCGGCATGATTTTCCAGGATCACCACCTGCTGATGGATCGTACCGTGTTTGACAACGTGGCGATCCCGCTGATTATTGCCGGCGCCAGCGGGGATGATATCCGCCGCCGGGTATCGGCCGCGCTGGATAAAGTCGGGCTGCTGGACAAAGCGAAAAATCTTCCTATCCAACTCTCCGGCGGTGAGCAGCAGCGCGTGGGCATCGCCCGCGCGGTGGTGAACAAGCCTGCGGTGCTGCTGGCGGATGAACCGACCGGTAACCTCGATGAGGCGCTCTCGGAGGGGATTTTACGTCTGTTTGAAGAATTTAACCGCGTAGGGGTAACGGTTCTGATGGCGACGCACGACCTGGGGCTGATTTCCAGTCGTTCGTATCGCATGCTGACCCTGAGCGACGGGCATATGCACGGAGGCCACTGGGGTGAATAAGCGCGAGGCAATAAACCACATTCGCCAGTTTGGCAGCCGATTTGACCGCATCCGCAATGCCGCAGGGGCAGGCGGTGGGCGCAATGCGCCGAAGCGGCCGAAAGCGGCGCCGAATCCGGCTTCCCGGAAAAGTAACGTTTTCAATGAGCAGGTGCGCTATGCCTGGCACGGCGCGGTTCAGGATCTGAAAAGCACGCCGCTGGCCACCTTCCTGACCATCATGGTCATCGCCATTTCGCTGACGCTGCCGAGCGTGTGCTACATGGTGTACAAAAACGTTAACAGCGCGGCGTCGCAGTACTATCCATCGCCGCAGATCACCGTTTATCTGGAGAAGACGCTGGACGATGACGCCGCGGCGCGGGTGGTCGGGCAGCTGCAGGCAGAGCAGGGCGTGGAGAAGGTCAACTATCTGTCGCGGGATGAAGCTTTAGGCGAGTTCCGCAACTGGTCCGGCTTTGGCGGCGCGCTGGATATGCTGGAAGAGAACCCGCTGCCGGCGGTGGCGATTGTCGTGCCGAAGCTGGATTTCCAGGGAACCGACTCCCTCAACACCCTGCGCGATCGGGTTGCGCATATTCAGGGCGTCGATGAAGTCCGTATGGATGACAGCTGGTTTGCGCGCCTCTCTTCGCTGACCGGGCTGGTTGGCCGCGTATCGGCGCTGATCGGCGTGCTGATGGTTGCCGCCGTGTTCCTGGTGATCGGCAACAGCGTGCGTCTGAGCATCTTTGCTCGCCGCGATACCATCAACGTGCAGAAGCTGATTGGGGCGACCGACGGTTTTATCCTGCGTCCGTTCCTCTACGGCGGTGCGCTGCTGGGCTTCTGCGGCGCATTTTTATCGCTGATCCTGTCGGAGATTATGGTGATGCGCCTGTCATCAGCGGTAACGGAAGTGGCGAAGGTATTCGGTACCCAGTTTGAGCTCAGCGGCTTAGGCTTCGACGAGTGTCTGCTGATGCTGATCGTCTGCTCGATGATTGGCTGGGTCGCGGCCTGGCTGGCGACGGTGCAACATTTACGTCACTTTACTCCCGATTAAAAATTTTCTGGTATAATCTTTCCCTGCACTGACTGAATGTCTCTCTGCAGGGAAAGAGTCCCTGTTGTCTCTTCCCTACGCTTCATCTCCATGTCACATTTTGTGCGTAATGTATTCACACCGTTGCATGGAACTTGTGGATAAAATCACTGTCTGATACTAATGTGGGTGATATTCTCGTTGCTCATAAACGCTGGCATGTTTGTTGCCCGGTTGTCTAAGCGGGAACTGTCAAGCCAGACGATATCGATTGAGAGGATTTGAATGACCAAAGATATGCAAACTTTAGCCTTAGCCCCCGTTGGTAACCTGGAATCTTACATCCGGGCTGCGAACACATGGCCGATGTTATCGGCCGATGAAGAGCGGGAGCTTGCTGAAAAGCTGCATTACCAGGGCGATCTGGAAGCAGCGAAAAGGCTGATCCTGTCTCACCTGCGCTTTGTTGTTCATATTGCTCGTAACTACTCGGGCTATGGCCTGCCGCAGGCGGACCTGATTCAGGAAGGCAACATTGGTCTGATGAAAGCCGTGCGCCGTTTTAATCCGGAAGTCGGCGTGCGCCTGGTCTCCTTTGCCGTGCACTGGATTAAGGCCGAAATTCACGAATACGTTCTGCGTAACTGGCGTATTGTGAAAGTCGCGACCACCAAGGCCCAGCGTAAACTGTTCTTTAACCTGCGTAAAACCAAGCAGCGTCTGGGCTGGTTTAACCAGGATGAAGTCGAAATGGTTGCCCGCGAGCTGGGCGTGTCGAGCAAAGACGTGCGTGAGATGGAATCGCGTATGGCGGCGCAGGACATGACCTTCGACATGTCGTCGGACGATGAGTCCGATAGCCAGCCGATGGCTCCGGTGCTCTATCTGCAGGATAAAACGTCTAACTTTGCCGACGGCATTGAAGATGATAACTGGGAAGAGCAGGCGGCAAACAAGCTGACTGACGCGATGCAGGGCCTCGACGAGCGTAGCCAGGATATCATTCGCGCCCGCTGGCTGGACGAAGACAATAAGTCCACGCTGCAGGAGCTGGCGGATCGCTACGGCGTTTCGGCTGAGCGCGTGCGCCAGCTTGAAAAGAACGCCATGAAGAAACTGCGTACCGCTATCGAAGCGTAAATCCGACCGGCATCAAAAAAAGCTCTCGCTGTCTCAGCGGGGGCTTTTTGTTTTTTATCCCTCCATGCGTCAACCATATTAATTTCTTCTTCCGCTGGGCTTGAATGCCGGGCAGGCGCTATTGTTTTTAGACAGGCACGGCTTACTAAATTCATGAAGGGAGAAAGCGGGTGAAAAATAACGATCTTAATCAGCGCCGCCAGCAGGCGACGCCGCGCGGCGTAGGCGTGATGTGCGACTTCTACGCGCAAAAAGCTGAGAACGCGACGCTGTGGGATATCGAAGGCCGGGAGTTTATCGATTTTGCGGCGGGGATTGCGGTGCTGAATACCGGGCATCGGCACCCCAAAGTTGTCGCCGCGGTGGCCTCGCAGCTGGAGGCCTTTACCCATACGGCATATCAGATTGTCCCCTACGCCAGCTACGTCACGCTGGCCGAACGCATTAACGCTTTGGTCCCGATATCCGGCGCCGTGAAAACGGCCTTCTTCTCTACCGGCGCGGAAGCGGTAGAGAATGCGGTCAAAATTGCCCGCGCCTGGACCCGTCGGCCGGGAATCATCACCTTTGGCGGCGCCTTCCACGGCCGAACCTACATGACGATGGCGCTGACCGGCAAGGTCGCGCCCTATAAAATCGGCTTTGGTCCGTTCCCTGGCTCTGTTTTTCATGCTCAGTACCCTAATTCGCTGCACGGCGTCAGCAGCGAAGAGGCGATAAAAAGCCTCGAACGCCTCTTTAAAGCCGATATCGCGGCGGATCAGGTGGCGGCCATCGTCCTTGAGCCGGTACAGGGCGAGGGCGGGTTCAACGTTGCGCCTGCCGGGTTTATGCAGGCGCTGCGCGCGCTGTGCGATACCCACGGCATCCTGCTGATTGCGGATGAGGTTCAGTCTGGCTTTGGGCGAACCGGCAAGCTGTTTGCGATGGAGCACTATAGCGTGCAGCCAGACCTGATCACGATGGCGAAAAGCCTGGCGGGCGGGATGCCGCTTTCGGCGGTTTCCGGGCGGGCAGAGGTTATGGATGCCCCTGCGCCGGGCGGCCTTGGCGGAACCTACGCCGGGAACCCGCTGGCGATTGCCGCCGCGCATGCGGTGCTGGATGTGATCGCCGAAGAGCAGCTTTGCCAGCGGGCAAATGAGCTTGGCCACCATCTGGTGGAAGTTCTCAATCAGGCCAAAGCATCGTGCCCGCAGATTGCCGAGGTGCGGGCGCAGGGGTCGATGGTTGCGGTCGAGTTTTTTGATCCGCAAACCGGCGAGCCGGCGGGCGAGTTCACCCGGGCCGTCCAGCAGCGCGCGCTGGCCGAAGGGCTGCTGCTGCTGACCTGCGGCGTTTACGGCAACGTCATCCGCTTCCTCTACCCGCTCACTATCCCCGATGCTCAATTCCGCCAGGCGCTGACGATTATTCAGCGCGCGCTGGCCGCATAGCCTCACATCTCGCCACTCTGCGGAGTGGCGTTCTGCTTCAGTCACATAACTGTTACATAACCTAAAAAATTGTTGTTTCAAATTCTGAAAAATGGGATATGTTCTAGCATAGTGTGCTGCATAGGCGCGAGCGGCAGACCTTAATCTAGCTATCATATGCTTTTCTTATGTGATTAATTAGAATAATGCGCTAAAAAACAACATCACAACAAATGCAAAAAACCATAATAGTGGGGAGCTTCAGGATGAATATGAAGGGTAAAGCGTTACTGGCAGGATGTATCGCCTTGATAATGAGCAACGCAGCGCTGGCTGAAGATATTAAAATTGCCGTGGTTGGGGCGATGTCTGGCCCGGTGGCGCAGTATGGCGATCAGGAGTTTACCGGCGCTGAGCAGGCGGTTGCCGATATTAACGCTAAGGGCGGTATCAAAGGCAATAAGCTGCAAAGCGTAAAATATGATGATGCCTGTGACCCGAAACAGGCGGTAGCGGTGGCCAACAAGGTCGTTAATGACGGCATTAAGTACGTTATCGGCCACTTATGCTCCTCTTCTACTCAGCCGGCGTCCGATATCTATGAAGACGAAGGCATTCTGATGATCACCCCGGCCGCGACGGCGCCGGAGCTGACCGCGCGCGGATATAAAATGATTCTGCGCACCACCGGCCTCGATTCTGACCAGGGCCCGACGGCGGCTAAATACATCATTGATAAGGTTAAACCGAAGCGTATCGCTATCGTTCACGATAAGCAGCAGTATGGCGAAGGTCTGGCGCGTGCGGTGCAGGATGGCCTGAAAAAAGGCGGCGCTAACGTCGTGTTCTTTGACGGTATCACCGCCGGTGAGAAAGATTTCTCCACTCTGGTGGCGCGTCTGAAGAAAGAAAATATCGACTTCGTCTACTACGGCGGCTATCACCCGGAGATGGGGCAGATTCTGCGTCAATCGCGCGCGGCCGGCCTGAAAACGCAGTTTATGGGGCCGGAAGGCGTAGCGAACGTTTCCCTGTCAAACATTGCCGGTCAGTCCGCTGAAGGCATGCTGGTCACTAAACCGAAGAACTACGACCAGGTCCCGGCGAACAAACCGATCGTCGACGCCATCAAAGCGAAAAAACAGGATCCGAGCGGCGCGTTTGTCTGGACCACCTATGCAGCTATCCAGTCGCTGCAGGCAGGCCTGAACCAGTCTGAAGACCCGGCAGCCATTGCGAAATACCTGAAAGCAAACTCTGTTGATACCGTGATGGGGCCGCTGTCATGGGATGCGAAGGGCGACCTGAAAGGCTTCGAGTTCGGCGTGTTTACGTGGCATGCCGATGGCACCGCGACCGACGCCAAATAATTTAACCTTCGCCTTTCACGCTACAGGTGCGTTGGCTGCGCTCCTCAACCCCGGTCACTTACTCATGTAAGCTCCCGGGGATTTCAGAGCTTGCCGCCTGCCTGTAGCGCGAAATTCTCGGTTAAATAAATGGCCTCTTTTAGGCCGGGAAAAGCGGGGAGATTGGTTAAATACGGCGTGATTCTGGCCGGGTAAAGTAGAAATTCTCGGTTAAATAAATTGTCAATTTGTAGGCCGGATAAGAGAGATCCTGGTTAAATGAATGGTCAATTTACGACCTGGAAAAGAGGGGGGTTATGGGTGAAATGAAGAGTGATATCGTTGCCTGGATAAATGGTCATGCTGGACAAATTGAAGTCATCATCGCCCGGATAAGGCGTGATATGCCGCTATCCGGGATTCTCCCGCTTCGTTTTTAACGCTTTTCCCAACCGCCGTTATGGGCGCTGAAGCCCAGCGCTTGCATAAACGCTGACATGACGCGGTAGTCTTCAATTCCGGTATCCGCCATCCGCCAGCGACCGATTTCTGGATTTCTTTGCAGCACTTCTTCCACCAGATACTGCCCGACGCCGCGACGGCGGGTGACTTCGCGCACGTACAGCGCGCTCAGCTCGCCCTCTGCACCGTCTAAGGTCACGCAAACGGCGGCCAGCAGACGTTCGTTAAAGCGGGCGGCGTAAATAGCGTGGCTATCATCCACGGGGAGCCCGGCCAGATCGCGTGATGGCCAGATTTTCCCTAAATCGATGCGATCCTGATCGCTGAAGTGCGTTAAACGAATAATGGTCAGTTTCATGCGCTGCAAGTCCAGTCAAAACGGATGCGCCAGTGTACCCAAAATTACTACCCGGCGGAGCGCTGTTTTTTGCGGATTCATCAGGCGATTCGTTTTCCTGGGGAAGGCAGGGTAGCGCAATGCGTTATGGATCGAAAAATAAGCAGAGTTTTAACCTAAAGTGCAGCGTTTTATTCCGCCGTATGTATCGTTATTTTATGCTAAAAACGGGACTTTTTTTGTTTATCTTCGCGTGAATACAGAATATTATCTTTGCTTAATCGCCTGAAAAATAGAGATTTTAATCTGGTTTCAGGTAAAAAACTGCGCTAAACCATTAAAGATCATGGTAAAAGTAGCGTTGTTTAATAAAAGCACAGAATGCTTTTTAACCATAAAAATACAAAATATTTACACCACATCACGAACGGGGTCCTGGAACATGAAAAGGAACGCGAAAACAATCATTGCGGGATTAGTCGCACTGACCATGTCGCACGCGGTAATCGCCAAAGAGATAAAAGTCGCCGTCGTTGGTGCGATGTCTGGTCCGGTAGCGCAATGGGGCGACATGGAGTTCAACGGTGCGCGTCAGGCAATTAAAGATATTAACGCGCAGGGTGGGATTAAGGGCGATAAGCTGGTTGGCGTGGAATATGACGACGCCTGCGACCCTAAACAGGCCGTCGCGGTGGCGAACAAAATCGTTAACGAAGGGATTAAATACGTTATCGGCCACCTCTGCTCCTCCTCAACGCAGCCGGCATCCGATATCTACGAAGATGAAGGCATTCTGATGATCTCTCCGGGGGCCACTAACCCCGAGCTGACTCAACGCGGTTATCAGTACATCATGCGTACCGCCGGCCTCGACTCCTCGCAGGGGCCGACCGCCGCAAAATATATTCTGGAAAAGGTTAAACCGCAGCGTATTGCTATCATTCATGACAAGCAGCAGTACGGTGAAGGCCTGGCGCGTTCGGTTCAGGAGAGCCTGAAAAAAGGCAACGCCAACATCGTCTTCTTCGACGGGATCACCGCCGGTGAGAAAGACTTCTCCGCGCTGCTGTCTCGCCTGCAGAAAGAGAATATTGATTTCGTTTACTACGGTGGCTATTACCCGGAAATGGGCCAGATGCTGCGCCAGGCGCGAGCTAACGGCCTGAAAACCGTATTTATGGGTCCTGAGGGCGTGGGCAATGCTTCGCTGTCCAATATCGCAGGCGCCGCGGCAGAAGGCATGCTGGTGACAATGCCGAAACGCTATGACCAGGATCCGGCAAACAGCGCTATCGTAGACGCGCTGAAAGCGGAGAAAAAAGATCCGAGCGGGCCGTACGTCTGGATTACCTACGCTGCCGTGCAGTCCTTAGCGCAGGCGATGGACAGAAGCAGCAGCCAGGAGCCGCTGGACTTAATCAAAGATCTGAAAGCTCACGGCGCGAAAACCGTGATTGGGCCGCTGAATTGGGACGAAAAAGGCGATTTGAAGGGATTTGAGTTTGGTGTCTTCCAGTGGCACGCGGATGGGGCATCCTCGGCCGCAAAATAAGACAACCACTCGCATGGTTTGAGCCGCAGATGCGTAGACGACGTTTATCCGCCCCGGGGCTTCCGGGGAGGGAAACATTTGCCGCCCGTCCGCCGCTCGAGTCGTTGAGAGTGGGATTCAACATCCCGCCTTGTCGGGTTTAGAAAGGTTACCTTATGTCCGAGCAGTTTCTCTACTTTCTGCAGCAGATGTTTAACGGCGTCACGCTGGGCAGTACCTATGCGCTGATCGCCATCGGTTACACGATGGTATACGGCATTATTGGCATGATTAACTTCGCCCACGGCGAGGTGTATATGATAGGTAGCTACGTCTCCTTCATGATCATTGCCGCGCTGATGATGATGGGCATCGACACCAGCTGGCTGCTGGTCGCCGCTGGATTTGTCGGGGCTATCATTATTGCCAGCGCCTATGGCTGGAGTATTGAACGCGTGGCCTATCGGCCGGTGCGGAGCTCCAAGCGACTGATTGCGCTGATTTCCGCCATCGGGATGTCAATCTTCCTGCAAAACTACGTCAGCCTGACGGAAGGGTCGCGCGATGTGGCGCTGCCGAGCCTGTTTAACGGCCAGTGGACGGTGGGCAGCAGCGAAAACTTCTCTGCCACGATCACCACCATGCAGCTGGTGATTTGGATCGTCACCTTTGTGGCGATGCTGGCGCTGACGCTGTTTATTCGCTATTCGCGTATGGGTCGTGCCTGCCGCGCCTGCGCGGAAGACCTGAAAATGGCCAGCCTGCTGGGAATTAACACCGATCGCGTTATTGCCCTGACGTTTGTTATCGGCGCCGCTATGGCCGCGGTCGCCGGGGTGCTCCTCGGTCAGTTCTACGGCGTTATCAACCCCTATATCGGCTTTATGGCCGGGATGAAAGCATTTACCGCCGCGGTACTGGGCGGCATTGGCAGCATTCCTGGCGCGATGATCGGCGGCCTGATTCTGGGCATCGCCGAAGCTCTCTCCTCCGCCTACCTCAGCACCGAATATAAAGACGTGGTCTCCTTTGCGCTGCTGATTCTGGTGCTGTTAGTGATGCCTACCGGCATCCTGGGTCGCCCGGAGGTTGAGAAAGTATGAAACCGATGCATATTGCAATGGCGCTGCTGTCTGCGGTGATGTTCTTTATTCTGGCCGGCGTCTTTATGGGCGTACAGCTGGAGCTGGACGGCACCAAACTGGTGGTGGATACCGCCGCGGATATCCGCTGGCAGTGGATTTTCATCGGCACAGCGGTGGTTTTCTTCTTCCAGCTGATGCGCCCGCTGTTCCAGAAAACCTGGAAAAACGTCTCCGGGCCGAAGTTTATTCTGCCGGCCATCGACGGGTCGACGGTAAAGCAGAAGCTGTTCCTGGTGGCGCTGCTGGTTATCGCCGTCGCGTGGCCGTTTATGGTGTCGCGCGGCACGGTGGATATCGCCACCCTGACCATGATTTACATTATCCTGGGCCTGGGGTTGAACGTGGTGGTGGGGCTGTCCGGCCTGCTGGTACTCGGCTACGGCGGTTTCTACGCCATCGGAGCCTACACCTTCGCGCTGCTGAACCACTATTACGGCCTCGGCTTCTGGACCTGCCTGCCGCTGGCGGGGCTGGTCTCGGCCGCTGCGGGCTTCCTGCTGGGCTTCCCGGTGCTGCGCCTGCGCGGTGACTATCTGGCGATTGTGACCCTCGGCTTCGGCGAAATTGTGCGTATTTTACTGCTCAATAACACTGAAGTGACCGGCGGCCCGAACGGCATCAGCCAGATCCCTAAACCGACGCTGTTTGGCCTGGAATTTAGCCGCAGCGCGCGCGAAGGGGGCTGGGATACCTTCAGCAACTTCTTTGGCGTTAAATACGACCCCAGCGATCGGGTTATTTTCCTCTACCTGGTGGCGCTGCTGCTGGTCGTCCTCTCGCTGTTCGTGATTAACCGCCTGCTGCGCATGCCGCTGGGCCGCGCGTGGGAAGCGCTACGTGAAGATGAGATTGCCTGTCGTTCTCTGGGCCTCAATCCGACGCGCATCAAGCTGACCGCCTTTACCATCAGCGCGGCGTTTGCCGGTTTTGCCGGGACGCTGTTTGCCGCCCGCCAGGGCTTCGTCAGCCCGGAATCCTTTACCTTCGCCGAGTCGGCCTTCGTACTGGCAATCGTCGTGCTGGGCGGGATGGGCTCGCAGTTTGCGGTGATTCTGGCCGCTATTTTACTGGTGGTATCGCGCGAGCTGATGCGTGATTTCAACGAATACAGCATGCTGATGCTGGGTGGCCTGATGGTACTGATGATGATCTGGCGTCCGCAGGGTCTGCTGCCGATGACGCGCCCGCAGCTGAAGCTGAAAAAAGGTCAGGCTAAAGGAGAGCAGGCATGAGTCAGCCATTATTATCCGTAAGCGGCCTGATGATGCGCTTTGGCGGCCTGCTGGCGGTCAACAACGTGTCGCTGGAGCTGCGTCCGCAGGAAATTGTTTCGCTGATCGGCCCTAACGGCGCCGGGAAGACCACGGTCTTTAACTGCCTCACCGGTTTCTATAAGCCGACGGGCGGTTCGATTATGCTGCGTGACCAGCACCTGGAAGGGCTGCCGGGTCAGCAGATTGCCCGCATGGGCGTCGTGCGTACCTTCCAGCACGTGCGCCTGTTCCGCGAAATGACGGTGATTGAAAACCTGCTGGTGGCGCAGCATCAGCAGCTGAAAACCGGCGTCTTCTCCGGGCTGCTGAAAACGCCGACCTTCCGCCGCGCGCAGAGCGAAGCGCTGGATCGCGCCGCCGCCTGGCTTGAGCGTATCGGCCTGCTGGAGCAGGCTAACCGCCAGGCCAGCAACCTCGCCTACGGCGACCAGCGGCGTCTGGAGATCGCTCGCTGCATGGTGACGCAGCCGGAAATCCTGATGCTGGATGAACCCGCTGCGGGTCTGAACCCCAAAGAGACCAAGGAGCTGGACGAGCTGATCGCCGAGCTGCGCAGTCATCACAACACCACCATCCTGCTGATTGAACACGATATGAAGCTGGTGATGGGCATTTCCGATCGCATTTACGTGGTAAACCAGGGGACGCCGCTGGCTAACGGAACGCCGGAAGAGATCCGCAACAACCCGGACGTGATCCGCGCATACCTTGGTGAGGCATAAGCATGGAAAAAGTGATGTTATCTTTTGACAACGTAAGCGCCCACTACGGCAAGATTCAGGCGCTGCATAACGTCAGCCTGCATATTAATCAGGGGGAGATAGTGACCCTGATTGGCGCCAACGGCGCGGGTAAAACCACGCTGCTCGGCACCCTGTGCGGCGACCCGCGCGCCAGCAGCGGGAAGGTGGTGTTTGATGGTAAGGATATTACCGACTGGCAGACCGCGAAAATCATGCGCGAAGCGGTGGCGATTGTTCCGGAAGGGCGTCGCGTCTTCTCGCGTATGACGGTCGAAGAGAACCTCGCGATGGGCGGTTTTTTTGCCGACCGTGACCAGTTCCAGACCCGCATTAAGTGGGTATACGAACTGTTCCCGCGTCTGCTTGAGCGCCGCATTCAGCGCGCGGGCACCATGTCCGGCGGCGAACAGCAGATGCTGGCGATTGGCCGTGCGCTGATGAGCCAGCCGCGCCTGCTGCTGCTCGATGAACCTTCTCTGGGCCTGGCGCCGATTATTATCCAGCAGATTTTCAACACCATCGAACAGCTGCGCGAGCAGGGGATGACCATTTTCCTTGTGGAGCAGAACGCCAACCAGGCGCTGAAGCTTGCCGATCGCGGCTACGTGCTGGAAAACGGCCACGTGGTGCTCGAAGATACGGGCGACGCGCTGCTGGCTAACGAGGCGGTGCGTAGCGCCTACCTGGGAGGCTAATCTCCTCGCTCTTATTCCCGGCCGCCCGGCCGGGATATTCCTTAGCCAGAACGGAGCGCTGACGCCGCTGGCCGGGAATTATCCCCTTGGCGTGTCGCAGCTCCCACTTTCCTGTCTCCGATCTTTCATCGTCTTGCCATCTCTCTGACGCCTTACTATCTTTTTTTTGTAATAAAAGAGTTATTTTTCTGTAATTCGAGCATGTCATGTTACCCCCGCGAACATAAAACGCGTGAAATCGCGCATCTGGAACAACAAGAGAGATAACCGATGATATCGTTACGACATACGGCTTTAGGACTGGCGCTTAGCCTGGCATTTGCTGGTCAGGCCCTCGCAGTAACTACCATCCCGTTCTGGCACTCAATGGAAGGGGAACTGGGTAAAGAAGTTGATTCTCTGGCGCAACGTTTCAACGCAGCTAATCCGGATTACAAAATTACGCCGGTGTACAAAGGTAACTACGAGCAGAGCCTGAGCGCCGGTATCGCTGCGTTTCGTACCGGTAACGCTCCCGCGCTGCTTCAGGTTTATGAAGTCGGTACCGCGACGATGATGGCATCAAAAGCCATTAAGCCGGTGTATCAGGTCTTCACCGATGCGGGCATTAAGTTTGATGAATCGCAGTTCGTGCCGACCGTTTCCGGCTACTACACCGATTCTAAAACCGGCCACCTCCTCTCCCAGCCTTTTAACAGCTCCACCCCGGTGCTGTACTACAACAAAGACGCCTTCAAAAAAGCCGGCTTAGATCCGGAGCAGCCGCCGAAAACCTGGCAGGATCTGGCCGCCTATACCGAGAAGCTGAAGGCCGCCGGAATGAAGTGCGGCTACGCCAGCGGCTGGCAGGGCTGGATTCAGATTGAGAACTTCAGCGCCTGGCACGGTCTGCCGGTGGCAACGAAAAATAACGGCTTCGACGGCACCGATGCGGTTCTGGAGTTCAACAAGCCGGAGCAGGTGAAGCATATCGCCATGCTGGAAGCGATGAACAAGAAGGGCGACTTCAGCTACTTCGGGCGTAAAGATGAGTCCACCGAGAAGTTCTATAACGGCGACTGTGCGATTACCACCGCCTCCTCCGGCTCGCTTGCTGATATCCGCCAGTACGCCAAATTCAACTATGGCGTCGGTATGATGCCGTACGATGCCGACGTTAAGGGCGCGCCGCAGAACGCCATTATCGGCGGGGCGAGCCTGTGGGTCATGCAGGGTAAAGATAAAGAGACCTACACCGGAGTGGCGAAATTCCTCGAGTTCCTCACAAAACCGGAAATCGCTGCGGAATGGCACCAGAAAACCGGCTATCTGCCGATCACCACCGCCGCCTACGATCTGACCCGTCAGCAGGGCTTCTATGACAAGAACCCTGGCGCCGATATCGCCACCCGTCAGATGCTGAACAAGCCGCCGCTGCCGTTCACCAAAGGCCTGCGCCTGGGCAATATGCCGCAGATCCGCACCGTTGTGGACGAGGAGCTGGAAAGCGTTTGGACCGGCAAGAAAACCCCGCAGCAGGCGCTGGATTCAGCGGTTGAGCGCGGTAACCAGCTGCTGCGTCGTTTCGAGCAGTCGACTAAGTCGTAACGTATTGATGCCGATAGGTTCAGGGCAGTAGGTCGAACGGAGGTTCCCCGGTAGCGCCGCGCTTACCGGGGGACATCCGCCTTTGGCGATCGCCGGTAGCAGTGAATCGGTAGGCATCATCGAGCAAAAGAGTAACCTCATGTCATCAACCCGTCCGGTATTCCGCTCGCGCTGGCTGCCCTATCTGCTGGTTGCGCCGCAGCTGATTATCACCATTATTTTCTTTATCTGGCCCGCGGGCGAGGCGCTGTGGTATTCGCTGCAGAGCGTCGACCCGTTTGGCCTCTCCAGCCAGTTCGTCGGCATGGATAACTTCGTTACCCTGTTCCACGACCCGTACTATCTGGACTCATTCTGGACCACCATCAAGTTCAGCTCGATGGTGACGTTTAGCGGCCTGATCGTCTCGCTGTTTTTCGCCGCGCTGGTCGACTACGTGGTGCGCGGCAGCCGCTTCTATCAAACGCTGATGCTGCTGCCCTACGCCGTCGCGCCCGCGGTCGCCGCGGTGCTGTGGATTTTCCTCTTTAACCCAGGACGCGGGCTGATTACCCATTTTCTCGCCGAGATGGGCTACGACTGGAACCACGCGCAGAACAGCGGCCAGGCGATGTTCCTCGTGGTGTTTGCTTCGGTATGGAAGCAGATTAGCTACAACTTCCTGTTCTTCTTCGCCGCGCTGCAGTCGATCCCGCGCTCGCTGGTGGAGGCCGCGGCGATTGACGGGGCCGGCCCTGTCCGCCGCTTTTTCAAGCTGGCGCTGCCGCTGATTGCGCCGGTGAGCTTCTTCCTGCTGGTCGTCAACCTGGTTTACGCCTTCTTCGATACCTTCCCGGTTATCGATGCCGCCACCGCCGGCGGCCCGGTCCAGGCGACGACGACGCTGATTTATAAGATCTATCGTGAAGGTTTCGCCGGGCTCGATCTCTCCGCTTCCGCCGCGCAGTCGGTGGTGCTGATGATGCTGGTGATTGTGCTGACGGTGGTTCAGTTCCGCTATGTTGAACGTAAGGTGCGCTACCAATGATTGAGAACCGTCCAGGGCTGACGATTTTCAGCCACACCATGCTGATTGCGGGGATTGCCGTCATTCTGTTTCCGCTGTACGTCGCCTTTGTCGCGGCAACGCTGGACAACAAGGCGGTCTTTGAGACGCCGATGACGCTGATCCCCGGCGGCCACCTGCTGGAAAATATGGCCACCATCTGGAAACAGGGCGTGGGGGCCAACAGCGCGCCGTTCTGGCTGATGATGCTCAACAGCTTCATCATGGCGTTCAGCATTACGGTGGGCAAAATCGTGGTGTCGATGCTGTCGGCATTCGCCATCGTCTGGTTCCGCTTCCCGCTACGTAACCTGTTCTTCTGGATGATCTTTATCACCCTGATGCTGCCGGTTGAGGTGCGAATTTTCCCGACGGTGGAAGTGATTGCCAACCTGAAGATGCTCGATAGCTACGCCGGGCTGACGCTGCCGCTGATGGCCTCGGCAACCGCCACCTTCCTGTTCCGCCAGTTCTTTATGACCCTGCCGGATGAGCTGATTGAAGCGGCGCGGATCGACGGCGCTTCGCCGATGCGCTTTTTCCGCGACATCGTGCTGCCGCTGTCGAAAACCAATCTCGCGGCGCTGTTCGTTATCACCTTTATCTACGGCTGGAACCAGTACCTGTGGCCGCTGCTGATTATTCAGGATATCAATCTCGGCACCGCGGTGGCGGGTATCAAAGGCATGATCGCCACCGGCGAGGGTACCACGCAGTGGAACCAGGTGATGGCAGCGATGCTGCTGACGCTGATCCCGCCGGTCGTCATTGTATTAGCCATGCAGCGCGCGTTTGTGCGCGGTTTAGTGGACAGTGAGAAGTAGGTTGTATCCCTTGATTGTTCGTGGCGTCGACGCTGAGCCGAAACCGCGTAATCAAGGCGGAGGATGATGGACATAGTGGGCCTATGTCCAAATCCGACAACGCAGAGTACGCGGTTTCGGCACGCGTCCCGAAGGGCTGGGGCCATTTTTGCCCGGTACCGCGTTACTCGCGTCTTATTTGGGCCCACCAAACTGCGACGCTTGCGCCTTGCCCCGAGCAAAAATAGCCGCCAGCGACGTTCATGAACAATCAAGGGATACAACCTTTTATGGCAGGACTTAAATTACAGGCAGTAACCAAAAGCTGGGATGGCAAAACCCAGGTGATTCAGCCGCTGACGCTCGACGTGGCGGACGGGGAGTTTATCGTAATGGTCGGGCCTTCCGGCTGCGGAAAATCGACGCTGCTGCGGATGGTGGCCGGGCTTGAGCGGGTGACCAGCGGCGATATCTGGATTAATCGCCAGCGCGTCACCGAGATGGAGCCGAAGGATCGCGGCATCGCGATGGTGTTCCAGAACTACGCCCTCTACCCGCATATGAGCGTGGAGGAGAACATGGCCTGGGGGCTGAAAATTCGCGGGATGGGTAAAAGCCTGATTGACGAGCGGGTGCAGGAAGCGGCGCGTATTCTGGAGCTTGATGGCCTGCTCAAGCGCCGCCCGCGCGAGCTCTCCGGTGGCCAGCGCCAGCGCGTGGCGATGGGCCGCGCCATCGTTCGCGATCCGGCGGTATTCCTGTTTGATGAACCCCTGTCGAACCTTGACGCCAAGCTGCGCGTGCAGATGCGTCTGGAGCTCCAGCAGCTGCACCGTCGGCTGAAAACCACCTCGCTGTACGTTACCCACGACCAGGTTGAGGCGATGACCCTCGCCCAGCGGGTGATGGTGATGAATAAAGGCGTCGCCGAGCAGATTGGCACGCCGGTAGAGGTTTACGAAAAGCCGGCCAGCCGCTTTGTGGCGAGCTTTATCGGCAGCCCGGCGATGAACCTGCTGGACGGGCGCATCAGCGACGACGGCAGCCGTTTTGAACTGGAAGGCGGCCTGCGTCTGCCGATCAATAGCGAGCATCGTCGCCACGCCGGGCGTAAGATGACCCTCGGCATCCGTCCGGAACATTTTGCCGCAGGCCCCGAGACGGAAGGCGGCGTACCGCTGGTGATGGATACGCTGGAAATTTTAGGTGCCGATAACCTCGCCCACGGGCGCTGGGGCGCGCAGAAGCTGGTCGTCAGGCTGCCGCATCAGCAGCGTCCGGCGGCGGGCAGCACCCTGTGGCTGCATCTGCCGCAGGATCATCTGCACCTCTTTGATGGTGAAACAGGACAACGCGCATGAGTTACTGGCCTTACCCCCATATCGTCGCCCATCGCGGCGGCGGAAAGCTGGCGCCGGAGAATACCCTCGCCGCTATCGATACCGGCGCTCGCTTTGGTCATACCATGATCGAGTTCGACGCCAAGCTGTCGAAAGACGGGCAAATCTTTTTGCTGCATGACGATAACCTTGAGCGCACCAGCAACGGCTGGGGCGTGGCGGGCGAGCTGGCGTGGCATGAGCTGCTGAACGTCGATGCGGGAAGCTGGTACAGCCGCGAATTTAAAGGCGAACCGCTGCCGCTGCTGTCCGCCGTGGCGGAGCGTTGCCGCAAGCTGAACATGATGGCCAATATCGAAATTAAGCCAACCACCGGCACCGGCCCGCTGACCGGCAAGGTGGTGGCCTTAGCGGCCCGCGAGCTATGGCAAGGTATGACCGCGCCGCTGCTTTCATCGTTTGAAATCGACGCCCTGGAAGCGGCGCAGCAGGCCGTGCCGGAGCTGCCGCGCGGGCTGCTGCTGGACGAGTGGCGTGAGGACTGGCGCGAGCTGACCGCCCGGCTGGGCTGCGTGTCGATTCACCTGAACCATAAGCTGCTCGATGAAGAGCGGGTGGCGAGCCTGAAGGCCGCCGGCCTGCATATTCTGGTGTATACCGTCAATAAACCCCAGCGTGCCGCCGAGCTGCTGCGCTGGGGCGTAGACAGCATCTGTACCGATGCGATAGACGTCATTGGCCCCAACTTCCAGCCATAATCTGCCGACAGGCGGCCCTTACGGGGTCGTCTGTCGTGGCAGCATGCCGCCGCTATTGTTTGGCAGCACCTGCTGCTGTGACGGATTCAAATTCCCGCTTTGCGATACGCGCTGCTGGTTGTTATTCAGCTGCGTCTGAAGATGCTGCTGCTGAGCGCGCGTCTGGCTCTGGATATCCTGCTTCAGCATATTCTGCTGTTGCTGCTGCTGGACCTGCATCTGGTTTTGCATCCGCTGCTGGCTGGGGACGACATACCCCGGCTGGTTGGGATTGTTGGTGGTATTGAGCGGCTGTGCCAGGGCGGTCAACGGCATCAGCGCCGCCAGAAATAGTATTGCTTTCATTGTTCTCTCCTCCCGTGCGTGGGATCGCTTAAGTGTACCTCCTTTCCGGCATAACAATGATTTTTTAGGACTTATCAACCAGACTTATGCAGGGATAAAAACACATTCAGGAGTATGGCAATGAGAACAACAGTATTCTGGCGTCAGGCGGTCATCGCACTGCTGCTGGCGGGCGGGAGTTTTACCGTCGCCGCAAGCCCCGCACCGCCTCCCGTATCCTACGGCGTTGAAGAGGATGTATTTCACCCGGTTCGCGCCCAGCAGGGAATGGTGGCTTCGGTTGACGCGCTGGCCACCCGCGTAGGCGTGGATATTTTGCGCCAGGGAGGGAATGCCGTCGATGCGGCGGTTGCCGTGGGCTATGCGCTGGCGGTCACGCACCCTCAGGCGGGCAATATTGGCGGCGGCGGTTTTATGATGCTGCGCACCAAAGACGGTAAAACGACGGCCATTGATTTCCGCGAAATGGCGCCGGAGCAGGCGACCCGCGATATGTTCCTCGACGATCAGGGCAACCCGGATAGTAAAAAGTCGCTGACCTCGCATCTCGCGTCCGGCACGCCGGGCAGCGTTGCCGGCTTCTCGTTGGCGCTGGAAAAATACGGCACGATGCCGCTGAACAAGGTGATTCGTCCGGCCATTAAGCTGGCTGAAGAGGGCTTCACGGTAAACGATGCGCTGGCGGACGACCTGAAAACCTACGGCAGCGAGGTGATCCCGAACCACGCCAACAGTCGGGCTATCTTCTGGAAAAACGGTGAGCCGCTGAAAAAGGGCGACAAGCTGGTACAAAAGCAGCTGGGGAAAAGCCTGGAGCTGATCGCCGAGCACGGCCCGGACGCGTTTTATAAAGGGGCGATTGCCGATCAGATCGCCGATGAGATGCAAAAAAACGGCGGGCTGATAACCAAAGCCGATCTGGCGGGCTACCGGGCGGTAGAACGCACGCCGATAAGCGGCGATTATCGCGGCTACCAGGTATTCTCGATGCCGCCGCCTTCCTCCGGGGGGATCCACATCGTGCAGATCCTCAACATCCTCGAAAACTTCGATATGCATAAGTTCGGCTTCGGCAGCGCGGACGCCATGCAGGTGATGGCGGAAGCGGAGAAGCACGCCTATGCCGATCGCTCGGAGTATCTTGGCGACCCGGATTTTGTCAAGGTTCCGTGGCAGGCTCTCACCAGCAAGGCCTACGCCAAATCGATAGCTGAACAGATCGATATTAACAAAGCGAAACCCTCCAGCCAGATCCGCCCGGGCAAGCTGGCGCCTTACGAGAGCAATCAGACCACCCACTTTTCGGTGGTGGATAAAGACGGCAATGCGGTGGCGGTGACCTACACGCTGAATACCACTTTTGGCACCGGTATTGTGGCGGGGAACTCCGGTATCTTAATGAATAATCAGATGGATGATTTCTCGGCGAAGCCCGGCGTGCCCAACGTTTACGGGTTGGTGGGCGGTGACGCCAACGCCGTCGGGCCGCAAAAACGCCCGCTGTCGTCAATGTCGCCGACGATTGTGGTGAAGGATGGTAAAACCTGGCTGGTCACCGGCAGCCCTGGCGGCAGCCGTATTATCACGACCGTGCTGCAAATGGTGGTGAACTCCATCGATTTTGGGATGAACGTAGCGGAAGCCACCAACGCACCGCGCTTCCATCATCAGTGGCTGCCCGATGAGCTGCGGGTGGAGAAGGGCTTTAGCCCGGATACCCTGAAGCTACTGACGGAAAGAGGGCAGAAGGTAGCGGTGAAAGAGGCGATGGGCAGTACGCAAAGTATTATGGTCGGCCCGGACGGCACGCTGTATGGCGCATCTGACCCGCGTTCGCCGGGGGATTTAACCGCCGGATACTAAGCTATCTTTAACCCTCTCCCCGAACGGGAGAGGGTTGGGAAGGGCTACTCTTTCAGGCGCGCCATAAAGAGGGCATCGACGTATTCGCCGTTGCGCAGCGCAAATTTACGCCCGGTACCTTCAACGCTAAATCCGTATTTGCGATAGACGGCAATGGCGGGGTCGTTATCAGAAAATACCGTTAATTCAATGCGTTCGACGCGTAGCCAGTTATCGCACAGATTTACCATCTCGCGCATCAGGGCGCTGCCGACGCCGCGTCCGTGAAAGTTTGCCGCCACGCTCATGCCGAAGGTTGCGACATGGCTACGGCGCGGACGGGTTTCAACGCTTAGCATCAGGTGTCCGACGACCTGCTCGTCGATGCTGGCGACCAGATGGTGGCCGTTGGGCCGGGGCTGTAGTCGTTCCTGCCACGTTTCCATCGCCGGATGAGGAAGCTGTGTGCAGTCAGCTGACGTAACGGCTCTGCATCGCGCGGTTCGGCGTGGCGTATCACTATCTCACTCATTCCTCTTCTCCTTAGCGCCTGCATATCAGGCTTTATCTGCTCGTTTAGTCCCTTTCAACATCCCTGACTTTAAAAAACGCGTCAACGGCTAATTTTTGCAAAAAGAAGTAGACAAGTGCGAATGAGAATGATTATTATTGTCCTGCATTCAGGGAGACCCTTGCGGAAAGCCTGAAAGCACGACATTGCTCACATTGCTTCCAGTATTACTTTAGCCAGCCAGGTGCTGGCTTTTTTTTTGCCTTTTTTTGCCGGTCGTTTCCACCATCTTGAGTGGGTTAAGAGTTAAGTTCGTGACCGGGGTGCGCTATGGTTAGGAGCAGAAACCTCAACTAAGGACTGCGTTATGACTCTGCACTGCGCGTTTATTGGATTCGGCAAAAGCACCACCCGCTACCATCTTCCTTACGTCCTGCACCGCAAAGACCGCTGGCATGTTGCGCATATCTATCGCCGTAGCGCGAAGCCGGAAGAGCAGGCGCCGCAGTACTCGCATATCCACTTCACCAGCGATCTCGATGAGGTACTCAATGACCCTCAGGTCAAGCTGGTGATTGTCTGCACCCATGCCGACAGCCACTTTGACTACGCGAAACGCGCGCTGGAAGCAGGGAAGAACGTACTGGTGGAAAAACCCTTCACCCCGACGCTGGCCGAAGCGAAAGAGCTGTTTGCGCTGGCAAAAAGCAAGGGGCTGACGGTAACGCCGTACCAGAACCGCCGCTTTGACTCCTGCTTCCTGACCACTAAGAAGGTGATTGAAAGCGGTAAGCTGGGTGAGATCGTTGAAATTGAAAGTCATTTCGACCTCTATCGCCCGGTGGCGGAAACGCAGCCTGGATTAGCGCAGGATGGCGCTTTTTATGGCCTTGGCGTGCATACGATGGATCAGATCATTTCCCTGCTCGGCCGCCCGGATCGCGTGGCGTACGATATCCGCAGCCTGCGTAATAAGGCCAACCCGGATGATACCTTTGAAGCTCAGCTGTTCTACGGCGACCTGAAGGCGATTGTCAAAACCAGCCACCTGGTGAAGCTGGCGTATCCGAAATTTATCGTTCACGGCCATAAAGGGTCATTTATCAAATATGGCATCGACCAGCAGGAAACCAGCCTGAAGGCGAATATCATGCCGGGTGAGCCGGGCTTTTCGGCAGATGAGAGCATTGGCCTGCTGGAGTACGTTGATGATAACGGCGCGAGCGTGCGTGAAGATCTGCGGGTGGAGCCCGGCGACTACGGGCGGGTGTATGATTCGCTATACGAGACCGTGGTGAACGGGGCGGAGAATTACGTCAAGGAAACTGAAGTTCTCACCAATATGGAGATCCTTGAACGCGGCTTCAGACAGCCATCGCCGGCCACGATAACCTTAGATAAATAAGCTTCCTGAGCTCCTCTGCTCTTATTCATATTTTTTGAACAGAGGAGTCAATTTTCACCCTCTATGATCGTTACCGGAATGGGTCCACACTTATTCCATCGAAAACATACGGGGGTGCAACATGATCTACTTACGCAAAGCTAACGAACGCGGTCACGCTAATCATGGCTGGCTCGATTCCTGGCATACTTTCTCTTTCGCCAACTATTACGACGCCAATTTTATGGGCTTTTCCGCTCTGCGCGTCATTAACGATGACGTGATTGACGCCGGCCAGGGCTTCGGGACACACCCGCATAAAGATATGGAAATTCTGACCTACGTGCTGGAAGGGGTGGTTGAGCACCAGGACAGCATGGGTAACAAAGAGCAGGTTCCGGCAGGTGAATTCCAGATTATGAGCGCCGGTACCGGGGTTCGTCACTCGGAATACAACCCGAGCAGCACCGAGCGTCTGCACCTGTATCAAATCTGGATTATGCCGGAAGAAAACGGCATTGCTCCGCGCTATGAGCAGCGCCGGTTTGATGCTCTGCAGGGCAAACAGCTGGTGCTGTCGCCGGACGCGCGCGAAGGCTCGCTGAAAGTGCATCAGGATATGGAGCTTTACCGCTGGGCGCTGCTGAAAGACGAGCAGTCGGTCCATCAGATTGCCGCGGAGCGTCGCGTGTGGATTCAGGTGGTGAAAGGTGAAGTGACCATCAACGGTACCAAAGCGACGACCAGCGATGGCCTGGCGATTTGGGATGAGCAGGCGATCTCGGTTCACGCCGATAGCGACAGCGAAATCCTGCTGTTCGATCTGCCGCCGGTCTAATACTCAGGCCTGCTTTCTGTCGGTCACCCGGTCGCTTACGCGGCCGGGGATTTTTGGCGCAGCGGCTTCGGTGCCGCTCGCGCGATTTCGGCCATTAACGCTAAATAAAGTCGTTAGCGCGCTTTTCTCCGGGAAGGTTGCGCTTTGTCCGTGATAAACTGAGAAAATCTCTCCCATTTATCACAGTCAGGACGATGAAAAAGAAAAGACCCGTACTTCAGGATGTAGCCGATCTTGTCGGCGTGACCAAAATGACGGTCAGTCGCTTTTTACGTAACCCGGAACAGGTTTCCGAGGCTCTGCGTGGCAAGATTGCCGTTGCTCTCGATGAACTGGGTTATATCCCCAATCGTGCCCCTGATATTCTCTCCAACGCCACCAGCCGCGCCATCGGCGTGCTCCTGCCCTCGTTAACCAATCAGGTCTTTTCTGAAGTGCTGCGCGGTATTGAAAGCGTCACCGATGCTTTTGGCTATCAGACCATGCTGGCGCACTACGGCTATAAGCCTGAAATGGAAGAGAAACGCCTCGAATCGATGCTCTCATGGAACATCGATGGCCTGATCCTCACCGAACGTACCCACACGCCGCGGACGCTGAAAATGATCGAAGTCGCCGGCATCCCGGTCGTCGAGCTGATGGACAGCCGCTCGCCGTGCCTCGATATCGCCGTCGGTTTTGATAACTTCGACGCCGCGCGCCAGATGACCGCCGCCATTATTGCCCGCGGCCATCGCCACGTGGCCTATCTTGGCGCGCGTCTTGATGAACGTACTATTATCAAGCAGAAGGGCTATGAGCAGGCGATGCACGACGCGGGCATGACGCCGTACAGCGTGATGGTCGAACAATCTTCTTCCTACTCGTCGGGGATTGAGCTGATGCGTCAGGCGCGTCGCGAATATCCGCAGCTTGACGGGATCTTCTGCACCAACGATGACCTTGCGGTCGGCGCGGCCTTTGAGTGCCAGCGTCTGGGATTAAGAATTCCGGATGATATGGCGATTGCCGGCTTCCACGGCCACGATATTGGCCAGGTTATGGAGCCGCGCCTTGCCAGCGTGCTCACGCCGCGTGAGCGGATGGGGCGCATTGGCGCCGAACGCCTGCTGGCACGTATTCGTGGTGAGATCGTTACCCCTAAGATGTTAGATTTAGGTTTCACATTGTCACCGGGTGGATCTATTTAAACTGACAAGTTTGAAGTAGATCACACATATTCACTTCTGGCACGAATGGTGATTGCTTCTCCATAAGTCCGGTATGACAATGTTACCGATAACAGTTACCCGTAACAATCAACCTGTGCGCGCGCCCGTTCACCTCCGAATCCAAACGGCCTGAAGGACGACGCGTATGTGTCCAGTGGGAGGAAGCTTTGAGCACGACTAACCATGATCACCACGTCTATGTCCTGATGGGCGTTTCCGGTAGTGGAAAATCCGCTGTCGCCAGCGAAGTGGCGTATCAGCTGCATGCCGCGTTTCTCGATGGCGACTTTCTGCATCCGCGTAGCAATATCAACAAGATGGCCTCCGGCGAGCCGCTGAATGACGATGACCGAACGCCGTGGCTTCAGGCGCTGAACGATGCCGCCTTCGCCATGCAGCGGACGAACAAAGTGTCGCTTATCGTTTGCTCGGCGCTGAAAAAAAGCTATCGCGACATTCTGCGCAAAGGCAACCCGAACCTCTCCTTTGTCTACCTGAAAGGTGATTTCGACCTGATCGAAAGCCGCCTGAAGGCGCGCAAAGGTCACTTCTTCAAAACCCAGATGCTGGTGACGCAGTTTGAAACCCTGCAAGAGCCCGGCGTAGACGAAGGCGATGTGTTAATCGTCGATATTGATCAATCGCTGGAAGGCGTGGTCGCGAGCACCATTGAGGTGATCAACAAAGGCAGTAACTAGTGAGTACATTAACGCTTGTTTTAACAGCAGTCGGCTCCGTTTTGCTGCTGCTGTTTTTAGTCATGAAGGCGCGTATGCATGCCTTCGTGGCTTTGATGGTGGTTTCTATTGGTGCAGGTCTCTTTTCCGGGATGCCGTTGGATAAAATTGCGGCGACGATGGAAAAAGGGATGGGTGGGACGCTCGGCTTTCTGGCGATCGTCGTGGCGCTGGGGGCGATGTTCGGTAAGATCCTTCATGAAACCGGCGCCGTCGACCAGATAGCCGTTAAGATGCTGAAATCTTTCGGCCACAGCCGGGCGCATTACGCCATTGGCCTGGCCGGCCTTATCTGCGCGCTGCCGCTGTTTTTCGAAGTGGCTATCGTACTGCTGATTAGCGTCGCCTTCTCGATGGCGCGCCATACCGGCACCAACCTGGTTAAGCTGGTCATTCCGCTGTTTGCCGGCGTAGCCGCCGCTGCGGCATTTCTGCTGCCGGGGCCCGCGCCTATGCTGCTGGCATCGCAAATGCACGCCGATTTTGGCTGGATGATCCTGATTGGCCTGTGCGCCGCGATCCCGGGGATGATTATCGCCGGGCCGCTGTGGGGCAACTTTATCAGCCGCTATGTCGAACTGCATATTCCGGACGATATCAGCGAGCCGAGCCTGGGCGAAGGTAAGATGCCGTCGTTTGCTTTTAGCCTGTCGCTGATCCTTCTGCCGCTGGTGCTGGTGGGGCTGAAAACGATCGCCGCGCGCTTTGTCCCGGTTGGCTCCAGCGCCTATGAATGGTTCGAATTTATCGGCCATCCGTTCACCGCGATTCTGGTGGCGTGTCTGGTGGCGATTTATGGCCTGGCGTACCGCCAGGGGATGGCGAAAGACCGCGTCATGGAGATCTGTGGTCACGCGCTGCAGCCTGCGGGGATTATTCTGCTGGTCATCGGTGCGGGCGGCGTCTTTAAACAGGTGCTGGTTGATTCCGGCGTCGGCCCGGCGCTCGGCGAAGCGCTGACCGGGATGGGCCTGCCGATTGCGATTACCTGCTTCGTGCTGGCGGCTGCGGTGCGTATTATCCAGGGCTCTGCAACCGTCGCCTGCTTAACGGCGGTAGGGCTGGTGATGCCGGTTATCGAGCAGCTGAACTACAGCGGCGCGCAAATGGCAGCTCTTTCCATCTGCATCGCCGGCGGTTCAATCGTCGTGAGCCACGTCAACGACGCGGGATTCTGGCTGTTCGGTAAGTTTACCGGCGCAACGGAAGCCCAGACGCTGAAGACCTGGACCATGATGGAAACCATTCTCGGCACCACCGGCGCCATCGTCGGTATGATTGCGTTTTCGCTGCTCAGCTAAACGTCAATAAGAGGGCCCGGCGCGGCGATGCCGGGTTCTCTTCGTCTGACCGCAGAGGCCGTTTTTATCCTCGCCTCCTGCCCCGTCAATAGCCCATTTCTGCGGCATAATGAGAGCTACGACAAAAGCCTGACACCTCACCATCCCAGGCTCCGCAAGAGTTCGCCGGATTTCGCCGCGCTGCGGTTAACGGCCCGTTTTCCGCGTTAATTCATAATCCAGATCAATAAAAGCGCGGCGGAAATTATTCCCTTTCCGCCGCGCTTTCCCCGATAATCTTTAAGGTTTTTCTGAATGCCAATGGCTACAGATGCCGCATGAGATAAGTTGCTTTACTGATTGTCGGTCAATCATTGATTAATTTCACTTGCGACTTTAGCAGCATTTTGTAATGTGAGGGATGATCCAGTAGGAAACTGGCTTGGCACAAACAGCACACATCTCCCAGGAAATACGTTATGAAAAATGTTGGTTTTATCGGCTGGCGCGGAATGGTCGGCTCTGTACTCATGCAACGCATGGTTGAAGAGCGCGATTTCGACGCCATCCGCCCCGTTTTTTTCTCCACCTCCCAGCTGGGGCAGCCTGCTCCATCATTCGGTGGCAGCACCGGCGGTACGCTTCAGGACGCGTTTGACCTGGAAGCACTGAAGGCGCTGGATATTATCGTGACATGCCAGGGCGGCGATTATACCAATGACGTATATCCGAAGCTGCGTGAAAGCGGCTGGCAGGGTTACTGGATTGATGCGGCCTCTTCGCTGCGCATGAAGGATGACGCGATCATTATTCTTGACCCGGTTAACCAGGACGTGATTACCGCCGGCCTGAATAATGGCGTGAAGACTTTCGTCGGCGGCAACTGTACCGTCAGCCTGATGCTGATGTCCCTCGGCGGCCTGTTTGCTCAGGATTTAGTCGAGTGGGTCAGCGTGGCGACCTACCAGGCGGCCTCCGGCGGCGGCGCGCGCCATATGCGTGAACTGCTGACCCAGATGGGCCAGCTGCACGGTCACGTCGCGACGGAGCTGGCAAATCCGGCCTCCGCGATTCTGGATATTGAGCGCAAAGTCACCTCGTTAACCCGCAGCGGCGATCTGGCGGTGGACAACTTTGGCGTACCGCTGGCCGGTAGCCTGATCCCGTGGATCGACAAACAGCTCGATAACGGCCAGAGCCGTGAAGAGTGGAAGGGCCAGGCGGAGACGAACAAGATCCTCGCCACCTCCGCGGCTATTCCGGTTGACGGCCTTTGCGTGCGCGTTGGCGCGCTGCGCTGCCACAGCCAGGCGTTCACCATCAAGCTGAAAAAAGACGTTTCCATCCCGACCGTTGAGGAGCTGCTGGCGGCGCATAACCCGTGGGCGAAAGTGGTACCTAACGATCGTGACATCACCATGCGCGAGCTGACTCCGGCTGCCGTGACCGGCACCCTGACGACTCCGGTTGGTCGCCTGCGCAAGCTGAATATGGGGCCGGAGTATCTCTCGGCCTTTACCGTCGGCGACCAGCTGTTGTGGGGCGCCGCCGAGCCGCTACGACGCATGCTGCGACAGCTAGCGTAAACACAGGATGAACAATAAAGGGGGTGTCTGACACCCCCTTTTTTTGCGTAATACAAGGAGTAAACGCGGATGTTTGATTTTTCTCAACGGGGGTAAGAAAGCCTTGGCTATGCTTTAGTAAGGAACGACGTTTCCTTGCCTGAAGGTGGGACGGAGCAGAGGGATGCACAGCGTGCTGCGCCGTTCAGGTCAAAAAAAGTCGCCAGATACAGGAAAGGGCGGCACTTACAACAGGATGAAACCATGTCTAATCATATTGATAGAGACGTGATTAATGCGCTTATTGCCGGTCATTTTGCGGACCCTTTTTCCGTGCTTGGCATGCATGCCACCGATGCCGGGCTGGAAGTACGCGCATTATTACCCGATGCCACCGACGTGTGGGTGATTGAACCGAAAACCGGACGCAAAGTCGGCAAGCTTGAGTGCCTCGACTCGCGCGGTTTCTTTAGCG
>NISF01000006.1:0-196477 GCA_002270295.1 Enterobacter sp. 10-1
AGGCTGGTCAGCGAGCGCACGGTTTCCACGCCCTGATAGAACTGGGTGACGCCCATGCCCCACAGGATGGCGGCGGATTTGGCGCCGGCGTACATCCGGGCGCAGGCGCGGATCTCCCGGGCGCTGATGCCGGTTATCTCTTCCACCGACTCCGGCGTATAGCCTTCAACGATTTTACGGTACTCCTCGAAGCCCTCGGTACGGCTGGCGACGAAGGATTTATCGTAGAGATCCTCTTCGATAATGACGTGTCCGATGGCGTTGAGCAGCGCGATGTTGGAGCCGTTTTTCAAGGCAATATGCATATCGGCAATGCGCGCGGTTTCAATTTTGCGCGGATCGCAGACGATAATCTTCGCCCCGTTGCGTTTGGCGTTAATCACGTGATTCGCCACGATGGGGTGTGAGTCGGCCGGGTTATAGCCGAAGATAAAGACGAGATCGGTGTTATCAATCTCGGTGATGGCATTGCTCATAGCGCCGTTACCGACCGACTGGTGCAGACCTGCAACCGAAGGGCCGTGTCAGACGCGAGCGCAGCAGTCGACGTTATTGGTACCAATAACGGCGCGGGCGAATTTTTGCATCACATAGTTGGTTTCATTCACGGTTCCGCGGGAGGAGCCGGTGGTCTGGATGGCATCCGGGCCGTACTTCTCTTTAATCGCGCTGAGGCGGGTGGCGACGTAGTCGAGGGCCTCGTCCCAGGAGACGGATTCCAGCCTGCCGCCGCGCTGGCGGCGGATCATCGGGGTTTTCAGGCGCGGGGTGAGAATTTGGGTATCGTTAATAAAGTCCCAGCCGTAGTAGCCCTTCAGGCACAGGGTTCCCTGGTTGTTTTTCCCCATCGCCGGCTCGGCGCGGATAATATTCCCCGCTTCAGTCACCAGCCCTATTTTACAGCCGGCGGCGCAGTACGGGCATACGGTCATCACCATTTTCATTGGGATAAGACTCCTTTAATCATGCGGCAGCGATGTCGCGATTAAAAAAACAAAAAAAAACCAAACCGGCTGCTGATAGCGAGATCGATCGCCGCTTGTATAACCGGAAGGCTCAGCAGCAGCAGCAGGGTCGCGGCGAGGGTCAGGCGAAGTAGCATGGTGGTTTCTCCTGAAAAAGAGGGTGCTTATTCGCAACATGAAGCACGGCAGCGGGGGAGCCCGATGCCGCCCTGGTTAGCGCTATTCCTCATGCTGCTGCTTTTTAACCTTGCGCATTAATAGCCACATGCGCACCGTGCGCGGCGCACGCTGCGCCCCCTGGGCTTCCGGCACCAGACCGGTGTGCTTGTTGTAGCCGTTGAAAAACAGGTTCAGGGTGACGGCGCTAAACGTGGCCAGCATGATCCCGCTGTGCAGCAGCGGCTGCAGTACCTCGGGGAATTTAGAGAAAAACTGCGTCGATAGCGTTGGCGTCAGGCCGACGCCAAGGCTGATGGCGACGATATAGAGGTTGTAGCGATTGGTGGAGTAGTTGATGCGCGCGAGAATGCGTATCCCCGTTGCCAGCACCATGCCGAACATTACCAGCCCCGCACCGCCCAGCACGAACTGCGGAATAGAGGCCACCAGCACCGCCATCTTCGGCACCATGCCAAATATAATCAGAATGGCGCCAGATGCGACGCAGACCCAGCGGCTATGGACGCGGGTGACGCTGACCAGGCCAACGTTCTGCGAAAAGGAGGTGTGCGGAAAGCTATTAAACAGCCCGCCGAATAGGGTACCGATGCCGTCAACGCGCAGGCCGCGAATGATATCCTGCGGCGTCAGCTTGCGGCCGACAATTTCGCCAAGCGCCAGAAACATCCCCATTGATTCAATGAAAACGATGATCATGACGGCGGTCATCGTGATGATTGATATCGGATCGAAGACGGGCGTACCTAAGGCCAGCGGAGTGACCACGGCGAACCAGTGGGCGTCATGCAGGCCGTTGAGGTTAACCTCGTTCATCATCATCGACAGGCCGAAGCCGAAAACGATGCCTAACAGTACGGCGACGTTAGACATAAAGCCTTTGGCAAAGCGGGTGACCAGCAGAATAAACAGCAGTACGGCAAACGAAATGCCCAGATAGATGGGGCTGCCATACTCCGGATTACCTTTCCCTCCTGCCGCCCAGTCGATCCCGACCTGCATAATGCTCAGGCCGATGGACGTGATGACGACGCCGGTGACCAGCGGGGGAAAAAGCGGCATCAGTCGTCCGATCAGCGGCGCCAGCAGGGTGGTAATGATCCCGGCCGCAATCGTCGCGCCGAAAATACCCATCAGTCCGGTATCGGGATGCATGCCGATGGCCAGCATCGGCGTCACGGCGGCGAAGGTTACCGACATAATGACCGGCAGACGAATGCCCATAAAACGCCCGACGCCGATACACTGCAGCAGGGTTACGACGCCGCAGCAAAACAGATCGGAGCTGATCAGCAGCGCGACCGTTTCTTTGCTTAGCCCCAGCCGGTCTCCAATCATTAAAGGGACGGCGACGGCGCCGGCATACATAACCAGAACGTGTTGCAAACCAAGAACGACCAGCTTCCCCGGGGATAAGACGCGATCCACCTCATCAATTGTGTGGGGGCTACCAGTGACCGATGGTGGTTGAGAATCAATGGCGCTCATAATGTATTTCTCCTTAATATCCAACGGCGGGCTCAGGAGCCAACCGGGAGGGGGGTGAATAGAGAGAGTGCAAAGCTCGCTATTACCTATGCTTAGGCAGTGCCAGTTTTTCTTCCTGCAGGCAAAATAATGTTGAAATGAGTCAACTATCACAGAAAGAGACGATAACGGCGGCGAGCGGCGGGAGAAAAAACGGCGGAGAGAAAATAGCGTCTCATAATGAGAGGGATATAATCATTCTGACTCACAATATGATTCTGAGGCGCGTCTGACTGATATTTATTAGCGTTGAAGGGGATATTTTTTTGAGGCTGCTCGCAAAAATAAGTTTGCCCTGATTGAGAATGTAAAAAGCGCCTGATTATTGCATCGCGACCCTTTGTCAATTTCAGAATAATAAAAAGGGAAGCCAATGAACCGATTTATTGTTGCCGATGCCGCGAGCTGTATTGGCTGCCATGTTTGCGAAGTGGCCTGTGCTATCGCCCACAGCGAGGATTGCTGGCCGCAGCGGCGTCATGATTTCCTGCCGCGCATTCACCTCGTCTCTGATCGTGACGCCAGCCGCGTGACCACCTGCCGTCACTGCAACGATGCCCCCTGCGTGACCTCCTGCCCGACTCAGGCGCTCTGTTTCGCCAACGACAGTATCCAGCTGAAGCAGGCGAAGTGTATTGGCTGTAAAAACTGCGCAATTGCCTGTCCTTTTGGCGCCATCGAGATGGTGGCCGTCGGAGAGGATGCGCCGCAGCTGGCGCAGAAATGCGATCTTTGTCAGCAGCATCCGTCGGGTCTGCAGGCCTGCGTCGCCAACTGCCCGACGCAGGCGCTGCGGCTGATGGATGAGGCCGGGCTCAGCCGCCTGCGCCGGGAAAGACAAATTCGCGCCGCCCAGGGGCAACCGGTACAGGTGCGGCGCAGCGACCGTCGCGCGGCATTCCTCAGCAAACCGCCTCGGGTGGGCGCGACGAAGATCGCCGCCGAGGAGCGCAAAGCGCATTTCGAGGAGATCTATCACCGACTCGGCGCCTGCGATGCCGAATATGAGAGCGATCGCTGTCTCTACTGCGCGCAGAAAGCGTGGTGCAACTGGACCTGTCCGCTGCATAACGCCATCCCGGATTTTATTCGGTTAGTGAATGAAGGAAAGATTATTGAGGCCGCAGAGCTGTGCCACCAAAGCAGCTCATTGCCGGAAATCTGCGGCCGGGTCTGCCCGCAGGACCGGCTATGCGAAGGCGCCTGTACCATGAAGGAGCGGGGCGGGGCGGTGACGATCGGCAACCTTGAGCGCTATATCACCGATAGCGCGCTGGCGATGGGCTGGCGGCCGCAGACCGGGGACGTCAGCCCTCGCGAGGAGCGGGTGGCGGTGATTGGCGCCGGGCCGGCAGGCCTGGGCTGCGCCGATATCCTGGCGCGCGCGGGGGTGCAGGTCGACGTTTTCGACAGGCATCCGGAAATCGGCGGCCTGCTCACCTTCGGTATTCCGCCGTTTAAGCTGGATAAGAGCGTGCTGGCGGTGAGAAGAGAGATTTTCAGCGCCATGGGCATTCAGTTCCATCTTAACCACGACGTGGGGCGCGACGTGGCGTTCGCCGACCTGCTGGCCGGCTACGATGCGGTATTCCTCGGCGTCGGCACCTATGGCCTGATGGCCGCCGGTCTGGAGGGGGAAGATGCGTCCGGGGTGATTCAGGCGCTGCCGTTTCTGATCGCCAGCACCCGCGAAGTGATGGGACTCGAGGCGACCGAAGAGTATCCGCTGACCGAAATTCAAGGTAAGCACGTTGTGGTCCTCGGCGGCGGCGATACGGCGATGGATTGTCTGCGCACCGCCGTTCGACGCGGCGCGGCGAGCGTGACCTGCGCCTATCGCCGCGATGAGCCGAGCATGCCGGGTTCGAAAAAAGAGGTGCTGAACGCCAGGGAAGAGGGCGTGGAGTTCCGGTTTAACGTGCAGCCGCAGCGGATCCTTCGCGGCCGTAAAGGGGCGGTGCGCGCGGTGAGTATGATCCGCACCGAAATGGGCGCACCGGGGCCGGACGGGCGACGTCGCCCGCGGCCGGTTGCCGGTTCTGAATTTGAGCTTACGGCCGACGTGCTGGTAATGGCGTTTGGCTTCCAGGCGCACGATATGCCCTGGCTGCGCGGTCACGGGGTCCAGCTCGACCGCTGGGGGCAAATTGGCACGGGCGGAGAGGGCCGGGCCAGCACGCAAACCAGCAATGATAAAGTTTTTGCCGGCGGCGATGCGGTACACGGCGCAGATCTGGTGGTGACGGCAATGGCTGCCGGACGCCAGGCTGCGAATGAAATGTTGGCCCTCTTTGCGGATCAAAAGGGGGGGATATGACCCGATTTATCCTGGCCAGCGCGCAGGCCTGTATCGGCTGTCGGACCTGCGAAGTCGCCTGCGCGCTGGAGCATGGCGGCACCGGCGCGGCGTTCCAGCCGCGCCTCAAGGTCCAACGTCTTGATAACGTCACCGTCCCGATTATGTGCCACCAGTGTGAAAACGCCCCCTGCGTCTCGGCCTGTCCGGTGGCGGCGCTGACCATCGGCGAGGCGCGGGTTGAGGCGGATGTGTCGCGCTGCATCGGCTGCCAGAGCTGCGCGGTGGTCTGCCCATTTGGGGCCATCACCGTTGAGAGCGCTGCCGCGCATCCGCCACTGATTATCAAATGCGATCTGTGCGCAGAACGCGAGCGCGGCCCCGCCTGCGTGGAGGTTTGCCCCACGGCGGCACTCAGCATCATGACCCCCGAGCGGCTGGCGGCGCTGCTAAAACAGCGTAAAGAGGCCGCCGCCGCGTCTGGGATATAGCGGCTTGCCAAACGATCCCCGCCCCGAAGGGTGAGGAGCAGCTTTCATGCGGGCCAGCAGGGAGGTATTCCGTTCACCGGACGCTTTGCAGAACATGCGGTGTCGGTGTCGGTGCCAGGTGACCGGGTTAAAGGGAAGATAACCGTCTTTCCCTTAACAATCCCCGCGGTCCCGCACGGAAATTGGTGCTGCGCACTGCGCTCACCTCCCGGCCTGCAGCCTGCGGTCGGCCCAACTCGACCTGCTCGCCCGTTCCGGGGCTCGCTCCTGTCTCGATTCGCCTCTTGCCGCCATCCCTGGCGGACAGCCCTTGTCTTCCGGCCTTCGGTTCGCCGATTTCAGCGGGGAGCCAGGGCCCCGCTGCACGCCTTTTCGCTACGGGACGCGCGTCGTCGCGGTTGAGTCAGGCAGCAAGCGGTGCACTCGCGGAGCAGGTAAAAAAGCCGGTCAGCTGCTCTGCTGACCGGCTTGAGACCTCGTGGAATAACCCGCTCCGATGCATGCCGGCGCCGCCTTAAGGCAGCGCGTCCATCCGCGCCCACATTTTCACCGCCGCCTTCCGCGCCTCGGCAAAGAGCGGTTCGTGATCGAAGGTAAACTGTCGGTTCTCGTAAATCATCTCCCCGTTGACCATCACGCTATGGACGTGATGACTGCCGAGACCAAAGGCGATATGCCCGGCGATATTTTCGGCCATCAGCGGCGTTGGCGCAGGGTAGTCGCAAATCGTCAGGTCGGCTTTATATCCCGCCTCAAGGCGGCCAAAGCGGGCGTTAAAGTTGCGGCTGAGCAGCTCGTTGCCGTTGCTTAAGGCGCGGGCAAAACCGTCCGGCCACAGCGACCCGCCGGCGTCACGGTGCTTAAAGAAGGCAAACTTGAGCTCTTCGAACATATCAGATCCCAGGCCGTCGGTGCCCAGCGCCAGGTTGCGGAAGTCGACCAGCCGCTGGTTATAGCCGACGTGGTTGTTCATATTGGAGCGCGCGTTATGCACCAGGAACCCATCCTGAGAATTGAGGATCTCAATATCTTGATCGGAGAGATACAGGCCGTGGGCAACCAGCGTCCTGCGGTCAATCAGGTTAAACTCCGCCAGCCTGACCAGCAGGTCTTTTGCGTAGCGATGATGGCTGTGGCTGACGTCGTAGCGGTCCTCCGCCGCATGGATATGCAGGCCGCGGCCGGTGGCGCTCAGCGCCTCGCTGAGCATCGCCAGCCCCTCATCCGGCACCGTAAAGGGCGCGTGGGCGCCAATATGCGCTTCAACCAGGTAGGGTTCGCGACCCTGTTTTCGCGCCAGGTCGATTTCGCGGGCAAAGCGAATGTTCTCCTCGACGCCGGCCCGCAGTTCTTTAATCCCGCCGTTGCGATCGGTGGTTTCAAAACAGGTCATTCCCCGCAGGCCGATCCGCAGGAAGGCGTTGCGCAGCTGGCTGAGCGATCCGGCGATATAGTTGGGCGAAGCATGGTGGTCAATCACCGCGGTACAGCCGCTGCGCACGGCTTCCATAGCGCAAATCAGCCCGCTGTAATAGAGGGATTCTTCATCCAGCGCGCGGTCGAGCCGCCACCACATATTTTTCAGCGTCGAGATAAAGTCAGGGCTGGGCGCAATATTGGCCTGAATCCCTCGCGACAGGCCGGAATAGAAGTGGTTATGCGAACACACTATCCCCGGCATCACCAGACGACCGTGCATCTCTTTGACCGTGGCCTGCGGATAGCGCTGAGCGAGACCCGGGGCAATAGCGAGAATTTCGCCGTTTTCGATCGCAATATCGACGCTTTCCGTGACCTTCGCCGGATAGAGCTGCGCGGCGGTGGCATTTTTCAGAATTAAGATACTCATACTTCGACGCCTCCCAGCAGGTATCGGTGGTTAAGATGAACATGGCTAATGATGCGGCAAAGATCGGCAACGGTAGGGGGAACGTCAGCGATATGGCCGCTATCGTCGATTTTTAGCAGCCAGGTTTGCTCGTTTTGCCGTACGTGGACGCTGTCGTCCTCTACGAAGAAGCCGGGGTTGCTGCTGTTGGCGAAATCCTGCGCCAGGCTAAAGACGGTAATTTTGTCTTTGTAGGGCTTGCCCTGCCAGGGGCAGAACTGCGCGCAGTTGCCGCATTCGTTGCAGTATGCGTCGAGATGCAGCGTCTGATAGCGGTTCTGGAACCCCGGCACGGCAATAGAGACGTTGGCGCGGTTTGGGCACACGTCCACGCATTTGCTGCACACGTAGTTGCACTCCAGGCAGCGGGCCGCTTCCTGAGCAACGAACGCCTCGCGGTCATCGCTGGCCACCTCCGCGACGGCGATTGTCCCTTTGCGCTGGTAGATGTCCGCCGGATCGACGTTATTCCACTGTTTATGCTGATAGCGGGTGGCAATGTTTTCTCGCGCCAGAATAGCATCCGCTGCCCGACGGGCGTTGCCGATAGCCGAGACGATGGATGACGGGCCGCGCTGGACGTCGCCGATAAGAAATACGCCCGGCAGCGCGGTTTCGCCGCTGAGATCGACCGCCGGCCAGCCGCTGCCGTCCAGCGGAATGCCCATCGCCGCCAGCGCCTCAACGTCCTGCTGTTCGCCGATGGCGGCGATCGCCGTGTCCGCCCGTAGGGTGCGGGTTTGGTTGGTTGCTAGCGGGCGACGGCGGCCCTGTTCATCGGCGTCGCCGAGCTGCATCACCCGGACGGTCAGCGTTCCGTCGGCGTAGAACTGCTCAGGATTACTCAGAAACTCGAACGACACGCCGTCACGCAGCGCCTCTTCATACTCTTCGCGCCATGCCGGCATCTCCTGCTGCGAACGGCGGTAGACGATGGTGACTTTTTCCACGCCCGGCACCCGCATCGCGGCGCGCGCGCAGTCCATGGCGGTATTGCCCGCGCCGATAATCACCACCTGTTTGCCGAGCTGGAGGGCGTCACCGCGATTATATTCGCGTAAGAACTGCAGCGATTTGCGCACGTTAGGGTTATCACCGCCGAGGCTTACGCCGCTGTTTTTGTCGGTACCGGTGCCGACCAGCACGTAGCGGTAGCCCTCGCGGCGAAGTTTCTCCACCGTCAGCAGCGGATCGCAGCCGTAGACGATATTAACGCCGTGCTCGATCACGAAGTCGATATCGTGCTGGATAAGCTCGGCGGGGATGCGGAACTGAGGAATGATATTGCGCACCACGCCGCCCGCGTTGGCCTCGCGCTCAAACAGGGTCACCGGGTGTCCGGCGCGGGCCAGAAAGTAGCCTGCGGCAAGCCCCGCCGGGCCCGCCCCGATCACCGCCACCGGGTTCATCGCACCGGAACCGGCCGGTTTGTGCCAGCGCCGCTGATACTCTTCCCAGCCTTTCTCGAGCGCGATTTTCTTCAGTTCGCGAATATTGAGCGAACTGTCGTAGTCAAGGCGGGTACAGTTATGCTGGCACTGATGATCGCAAATATGGCCGGTAATGGCCGGCAGCGCGTTACGCTGATAGATAAGCTCAAGGGCGTCGGCATAGCGCTGCTCGCCCAGCAGGCGAATATACTCGGGAATATCCTGCTTAATCGCGCAGGCGCTCACGCACGGCGCGACGTAGCAGTCGGTGAGCGGCAGCGGCTCTGCGACCACAATGCGGTCCTGAGGTTTCCAGTGCTTCTGGGTGTACTCCATGCTGATGGCCTTTTCGGCCAGCGCGCTGAGGCGCCCGACGTCCACCTGCTGCAGCTCCCACCCGTTGGCCTGTTCCAGCTCGCGCATGCAGGCGCTTAGCCGCAGATAGCCGCCCGGTTTTAGCAGGTCGGTGGCCATAGTAATCGGGCGGATCCCGGTTTCAAATATCTCGCGGATCGTCAGCTGGCTGGCGCCGCCGGAGTAGGAAATAGGCAGCCTGCCGTTAAATTCGCGCGACAGCAGGGCGGCGACGTTGATGGCGAGGGGGAAGAGCGCCCGTCCGGACATATACATCTCATCGCCGGGCAAAGCGCCTTTGCGATTGATCGTCCCGAGGGTGTTGGTCAGCTTGACGCCGAAACCTAGCGCTTTTTCTTTCGCCAGCGCCATCAGGCGATGAAGCATCTCCAGCGCCTGACCGATTTTCAGGTCGTGATCGAAGGATTCTTCACTGAGGCCGATATAGCTAAAGCCGCAGGTATCGAGGATTTCACGCACTCGCGGATAGCCAAGCAGCGTCGGATTGAGCTTCACGAAGGTATTAAGCCCTTTCTCTTCCAGCATATAGCGGCAGATGGCCTCAATTTCATCAGGCGGACAGCCGTGCATGGTCGAGAGCGTGACGCCGCTAACCAGCCTGCCCGGGACCCGCTGGGCCAGCTTCGCCAGCTGCGGACGAATGTCCTCAAGCTGATTGCCGACCACAAAGCGGTCGCTATGCGTCCAGCGGTAAAGCGTATCGCGATACTGCGCGAATTTCGGATGAGATCCGGCATCCATCATATTGTCGATAAACTGCTGCATCGGCGGCTGCTTAATGCCGTCGAGGTTATAGCCGACGCTCATATTAAAAATAAACGACTTGGCGGATTTTGACGGCGTGAACGGGAATATCTCTTCCAGCAGATGGAGGATAAACCAGGCCTTCAGATATTCATCCCAGGCTTTGAGCAGCGTAAATTCGGTGGACCATTCGGTGTTAAAACACTCATCTTCGGCGTCAATGCAGGGCTTTTCCAGCTCAAGGCGGTCGAGTATCTGCACGGTTTTCAGCTCAATAAACCTTCCGCCGGTGAGCCATGAGGTGATGATATTTTGCGCCAGCTGGGTGTGCGGCCCGGCGGCGGGGCCGATGGGCGTGGCGCAGCTCTCGCCAAATACGCTCACTCGTCTGGATGTCGCCGGGATATAAAACTGTTGTTCCGGGATACCAAAAATTGAACGGTGGTGCTGATACTCATCAAAAATACGCGTCAAAAGTTCCTCAAACGGGACGGGACGCATAATATCACCCATAACCCTCTCCTTAGATTCATTTATGAGATCAACGTTGCCGGTACGGGCTCGTTATTTTTAAGGCTGCCGCTTTGCGAGCGACGGAAAAATAGCGGGCGTCGCATTAATTCCGACGGATGGGAAAGGAACAGCAACATTCGCACCAGTTATTTCACTGGTGGCAGGATTAGGCATAAATTTGTGAAGGAACTCTAAATTAAAGGTGGTTATTGTCGCGATGACGTCGGTCTAAATGGGAATTAAAATCACTCAATAAAATGTCGGGAGAGTATTGTTAAAAATTATCCGCGAGCTATCACAATGATAATATTTTTTTAGCGGATTTATTATGCTGCGCGCGAATTATTCAGGTAAATGAATAACGGACATTCCGTCGGCAAATAAAGCCGTCCGTCTGACCCCGCTTTCCGCGACGCTGTTCACGAATTTGCGCTAAAAGCCGCGGCTCAGCATGAACCTTGCATACTCAATTCTGCCGTCAGGCCGTTGTCGTCAACGCTGCCCGCCGGTTCAGGCGCGCCGGCAGGGCGTCGCCGATGTGGTTGTTGAATCAGCTGTCTCAAAGTGAGAATGGGCGGCCAGCTCGCAGACGATGCATTGGAGAGTAAAGGACCCGGCCCGGTCGGGCTGACCACAGGAATAGCCATTGAGGTTGTTATGAATATTTTCTCAGAAGCCGCAAGGCTTGAAGCACAAAACTGCCCGTTTGCGCTGGCGCAAATCGTCGAGAGCCGCGGCTCAACGCCCAGGCACTCCGCGCAGATGCTGATCCGCGCTGATGGGAGCATTATTGGCACCATCGGCGGTGGGATGGTCGAACGCAAGGTCATTGATGAAGCGCTGGAGGCCTTGGCTGAAAAGGCCTCGCGCATGTTTCATGGCCGGATGGCGCGCAGCGGCACCGACGCCGTGGGTTCCGACTGCGGCGGGGCAATGTCGGTGTTTATCAGCGTCCACTGCCAGCGACCGCGGCTGGTGCTGGTCGGGGGCGGGCACGTTAATCGCGCAGTTGCGCAGGGCGCCGCGCTGCTGGGATTCGAAGTTGTCGTCGTCGATATCCATTCTGCCAGCCTCGATCCGCAGCTGTTTCCGCCGACGACCCGGCTGCTGCATGCCGACAGCTTCGCCGCAGCCGTTGAACAGCTGGCGGTTCGTCATGATGATTTTGTCCTGATCGCCACGAATAACAAAGATCGTGAAGCGCTGGATAAGCTGATCGCCCGGCCGGTGGCCTGGCTGGGGCTGCTGGCCAGCCGCCGCAAGGTGCAGGTTTTTTTACGCCAGCTGCGGGAAAGCGGGGTGGCGGAAGAGCATATTGCGCGTCTCCATGCGCCGGTAGGCTACAACATTGGCGCCGAAACGCCGCACGAGATTGCCGTCAGCGTACTGGCCGAGATCCTGCAGATTAAAAATCAGGCTCCCGGCGGTCTGATGATGTCTGTACATTCGGAAATTGAGGGACAAAAAGCGCTGACGACCGCATGATGCGACTCCCCCGCGACGGAGGCGAGGGGCCGCTGGCGCCGGGTTGGCTACCCCTCAATCAGCGTCCCCGTTTTTCCTTCTATCCCTTCCCGGGCCTTGCTTAGCATGGTAATTAAGGCCCGGCGCCCAGGCCGCGAACGGGCGAACGCCGCGGCGGCTTCGACTTTCGGCAGCATAGAGCCTTTGGCGAAATGACCTTCGGCAATAAAGCGGTCGATATCGTTAAGCGAGAGCCTGTCCAGCCATTGCTGATTAGGCTGGCCAAAGTTGATCGCCACTTTTTCCACCGCGGTGAGGATAATCAGCATATCGGCATCGATCGTGGCGGCGAGCCTGGCGCTGGCCCGGTCCTTATCAATGACCGCGCTAACCCCGCGCAGGTGGTTCCCCTCGCGGATCACCGGGATACCGCCGCCGCCGACGGTAATCACCACCTGTCCGGCATCCATCAGCGCCTTCACCGTCTCTTTTTCGATAATATCGACGGGCTCCGGGGAGGCCACCACCCGACGATAGCCGCGCCCGGCATCCTCTTTCAGCGTGTAGCCCTGGCGGATCAGGACCTGGGCTTCCGCTGCGCTGAAGAATGAGCCGATGGGTTTGCTGGGATCGCGGAAAGCTTCATCGGCGGCGTCAACCTCAACCTGGGTGATCACCGTGGCGACCGGAACGGGCATCCCGCGCGCGAGCAGCGCCTCACGCAGCGCATTTTGCAGATCGTAGCCAATATACCCCTGGCTGAGCGCGACGCAGACCGACATCGGCAGCATCGGGGTATGGGCCTCGGTTTTGGCGGCGGCCTCGAAGGCCAGATTGATCATCCCGACCTGCGGGCCGTTGCCGTGCGTCACCACGACCTGATGCCCTTGGGCAATGAGATCCACAATCGCCTGCGCCGTTTGCGTAACGGCCTGCATCTGTCCGGCAAGATCGTCCCCTAAGGCATTCCCGCCGAGGGCGAGAACAATTTTCTTACTCATGGATTCCTCTCTTTAAAGGCGTGCGCCGCGCGCCAATGCCTGCGCGGTCGAAAAAGGGTTACGGCGTATAAAACGGCCTTGTCCGGCGCTGCCGGTAAAGGTGCCGTTGCTGAAAATGACCCTGCCATGAGACAGCGTCTGGCGGATGGCGCCCTGGCAAATAAACCCCTCCCACGGCGAGTAGTCGGCGTTGTCGTGGAGCTGCTGGTGGCGGATGGTGGTGGTTCGTCGCGGGTCGATAATGACCACATCGGCATCCGCGCCGGGCGCCAGCAGGCCTTTTTGCGGCCAGAGGCCAAACAGCTTCGCCGGAGTGGCGCTGGTGAGCGCCACGAAGCGCTCCGGCGAGATCCTTCCGCTCATCACGCCGTGCGAAAACAGCAGCAGCAGGCGGTTCTCAACCCCGGGAAGGCCGTTTGGACAGCGGCTAAAATCGCCGCCGGATAGCTGCCGCCGCTGGGCCATCGAGAAGGCGCAGTGATCGGTTGCCACCACGTCAATGGCGCCATCGGCTATGCCGCACCACAGCGCGTCGTTGTTGCTGGCGTTGCGCAGCGGCGGGCTGAGCAGAAACTGCAGCGCGTCATCACGCTCATAGCAGCGATCGTCGAGCAGCAGATACTGCGGGCAGGTTTCGACCCAAACCGGCTGTCGACGCGCCTGGGCAAGGCGGAGATAATCGAGCCCCAGTCGGTTAGACAGGTGCACGATATACAGCGGCGCGTTGCCGGCAAGCCGGGCCAGGTTGATCGTCCTGGCGATGGCTTCGGCCTCGCACTCCGGCGGACGACTCAAGGCGTGGTAGCGGGGCGCGGTTTTGCCGGCGGCGAGAAATTCGGCGCGCTTTTGCGCAATGGCGGCATCGTTTTCCGGGTGGACGGTGGTGAGCGCTCCGGCGTGATGCAGATGCTTTAGCGCCTGAAGCAACTCGTCATCGTTCAGCTTGTACTGGTAGGTTAAATAGAGCTTAAAGCTGCTGATCCCTGCCTCAACCATCGACGGAATTTCATCAAGAATGGCGTGGTTGATATGCTGAATAACGCCGTGAAAGCTGTAATCGATTGTCGCTTTGTAGGCGGCGTAGCCGTGGTAGGCTTCGAGCTGATGGTGCAGCCGGCAGCCGGCTGGCCCGAAGCCCATATGATCGATAATGGTCGTTGTTCCGCCGCAGGCGGCGGCGCGGGTACCGGTAAAAAAATCATCACAGCTGCGGGCGAGGCCGGTATCAATATTGAAATGCGTGTGGACGTCAACGCCCCCCGGCATCACGTAGCATCCCTCGGCGTCAATTATTTCGCAGGGTTGCTCCACGGCGATGTCTGCCGCCAGCTGGCTGATTAATCCGTTTTCAATCAGCAGGTCCTGTTTGGCCTGGCCGTCAGCGTTGACGACGGTGCCATTTTTAATCAGTACGCGCATAAAAAGCTCCAGACTCCCGTCGCAGGCGGCGGGAGGGATTGCGGATCATTATTATTCTGTTGCCAGCCAGCTAAGCGGGATAGCGGCGTACATTGCGGCGCAGGTCACGAGGTGCGATTTCCAGGTTTTTTCATTCGGGGCGTGGGCTTCCGGCTCTTTGCCGGGGCCAAAGCCAATGACCGGGATCCCGTGACGGCCCATGATCGAAACGCCGTTGGTAGAGAACGTCCATTTATCGACCACCGGCGCTTTGCCGAACAGGCCTTCATAGGCGTTGCTGAGCGCCTGGACGGTAAAGTGGTTCTCCTCTACTTTCCAGGTCGGGAAATAGCACTCTGTGGGGTAGACGAGGCCGGTCCAGGAAGGGCGATCGTAGTTGTACATCGACACCACGGCCCCCGTTTTTTGTACCGCCGGCAGGGCGCGGATTTCGTCCAGCGCGCCTTCCCAGGTTTCTCCCCAGGTCAGGCGGCGGTCGATGGAGACGGCGCAGCTGTCGGCGACCGCGCAGCGGCTTGGCGAGGTAAAGAAGATTTCCGAAACGGTCAGGGTACCTTTGCCGAGGAAGTCGTCGTTGCCCAGATGTCGGGAAAGGTCCTGCAGTTCGTTAAGAATCGGCCCCATTTTGAAAATAGCGTTATCGCCGCGTTCCGGCGCCGAGCCGTGACAGCTGACCCCCTGTACGTCCACGCGGATCTCCATGCGCCCGCGCTGGCCGCGGTATATCTGGCAGTCGGTGGGCTCAGTGCTGACCACGAACTCGGGGCGAATGCCGGACTGCTCGATGATGTACTGCCAGCAGAGGCCGTCGCAGTCCTCTTCCTGGACGGTGCCGGTCACCAGCAGGGTATACTCATCCTCCAGGCCCAGGTCTTTGATGATTTTTCCGGCATACACCATTGAGGCCATGCCGCCTTCCTGATCCGACGTCCCGCGCCCGCCGATCAGCTCGTCGGTCTCCATACCCTCGTAGGGGTCGAAATTCCAGTTTTTGATATTGCCGATGCCCACGGTATCGATATGCGCATCCATTGCCACCAGGCGCGGGCCGTGGCCGATATAGCCGAGTATGTTGCCCATCGGGTCGATTTCAACTTTGTCGAAACCGACCTTCTCCATCTCTTCTTTTATTCGCTGGACGACGCGCTTTTCGTCGCAGCTTTCGCTGGGTATGGCCACCATATCGCGTAAAAAGCGGGTCATGTCCTGCTGGTAGTGGTTGGCTCTTTCGAGAATCAGTTTGAATGGAATTTGCTTTGCCATGGATTCGTTCTCCGGTCCTGTTTTCCCGCCGCGCGGGATGAGTTGAAAAGTATGCTGAGGCCTATCGCGTCGCCGGGTGTTTGCCTTCCCAGACCACTTCCCGGTAGTGCTTCACGTCGGTGTCACCTTCGGTGCTGATGACCAGCACGATGGAGTCGCTGTCCAGCCTGAGCTTGTGCATTAGCGCTTCGCGCTGGGGATGAAAATGTACGGCGGCCAGCACTCCGAGACCGACGGCGCCGGACTCGCCGGAAATCACCCGCGGATCGTCGCCGGTAGGGTTACCCAGCACGCGCATCCCGAGGGCGGCAACGGCGTCCTGACAGGAGATAAACTGGGTGGCGCAGTTGCGCAGAATTTCCCAGCCCAGCGGGTTGGGTTCGCCGCAGGCCAGGCCGGCCATGATGGTGGCCATTTCGCCGCCGACGTTGACGATTTGGCCTTTAACGCCGGAGCGGTATAAGCAGTCGGCCAGCTCAGGTTCGATAATCACCGAATGCAAATTGTTGGCGCCATAGGCGTCGACCAGGTAGCCCAGCACGCCGCCCGCCATCGCGCCGACGCCGGCCTGCAGGAACACGTGAGTGGGGCGGGCAATTCCCATCGAGGAGATCTGCTCGACCGCTTCGTCGGCAAGGGTGGCGTAGCCTTGCATAATCCAGGTCGGGATGCGGGTATATCCTTCCCAGGCCGTATCCTGCACCACCTCCCAGCCGTTTTGCTGCGCCGTTTGCAGAGTGAAGCGCACGGTATCGTCGTAGTTCATTTCGGTGACGATACATTCGGCGCCGAGGCGTCGGATGGCGTCGACGCGCTCCTGAGCAGACCCTTTTGGCATGTAGATCACCGCATTCTGCCCCAGCTGCTGGGCGGCCCACGCCACGCCGCGGCCGTGGTTGCCGTCGGTGGTCGTCGCGAAGGTCATCTTCTCCGTCATGCCGGGCCTGAACGTGTCGAAGGAAAATTCGTTGATATCCAGGCGGTATTTTTCGCACAGCAGCTGCGCAATGGCCCAGGCGCCGCCGAGCATCTTGAATGCGTTCAGGCCGAAGCGCTGCGATTCGTCTTTGACCAGAATCCGGCCCAGGCCAAAGAGGGCGGCAAGGTCGTTCAGGGCATACAGCGGGGTGGGTTTATAGCCGGTGATTTTTTGATGAAAATGGCGCGCCTGTTTCGCCTGCTGGCGAGAAAAAAGCGGCGAACTGATGGCGTTAAAAAACCGATTATCGGCAATATCCATTTTCAATGAGAAAGCAGACATACTCTTTCCTTATCCTTCATGGCGTGAGCGGAGAGCCGGCCAGCAGGCCGGCCTGAGGGGTTATTTGATTCGTTTTTGCGCTTCGACGAGCAGTTGTTCCAGCAGCAGGCCGGGTTTGGCATATTTACGGCAGAGGATCATCGAGGCGATGATGTACGGCTTCCAGCTCGCCTCTTTGTAGGTGGCGATGCGATATTTTTCGAAGACCGCTTCGGTGACTTCGCCTTCAGCGCAGGAGACGCCGGTGATATCGGCCGGCAGGCAGTGCATATACAGAGCGTCGCCGGTTAGCGCCATCATCTCTTCGGTGCAGTGCCAGTCTTTATGATTAGCGTTCTGTGCCAGACAGGCCGCCTCAAGGGCTTTCAGCCCTTCGCGATCCTCGGCGCGCAGCAGTTCGGTACGCTTTTCCATCACTTTGTACGGCGCCCAGGATTTCGGGTAGACGATATCCGCATCCTTGAAGGCCTCTGCCATCTCGGTGACCTGGCGGAAGCTGCCGCCGGAGGCCTCGGCGTTGTTTTTCGCCACTTCGATAACGTCGGGGATCAGATCGTAGCCTTCCGGGTGGGCGAGGGTGACATCCATACCGAAACGGGTCATCAGGCCGATGATGCCCTGCGGAACCGAAAGCGGTTTGCCGTAGCTGGGTGAGTAGGCCCAGGTCATGGCGATTTTTTTGCCCTTGAGATTCTCTAACGATCCGAAATGCTCCCGCAGCCAGGCGAGGTCGGCCATTGCCTGCGTTGGGTGATCGATGTCGCACTGCAGATTGATAAGCGCCGGGCGCTGCGGCAGCACGCCCTGACGATAGCCGTCGTCGAGCGCTTCGCCCACTTCGCGCATATAGGCGTTGCCGGCGCCAAGGTACATATCGTCGCGGATGCCAATAGCGTCAGCGCAGAAGGCGATCATATTGGCCGTTTCACGCACGGTTTCGCCGTGGGCGATTTGCGATTTCCCCTCGTCCAGGTCCTGCTGCGCAAGTCCGAGCAGGTTCAGCGCCGAGGCGTAGGAAAAGCGCGTACGGGTTGAATTATCGCGAAAAACCGAAATTCCCAGACCGCTATTGAAGACTTTGGTGGCGATATTTTCCGCGCGCAGAGTTTTCAATGCCGCCGCAACGTCCAGTACCTGTTTTAGCTCATCCGGGGACTGCTCCCACGTCAGCAGGAAGTCCTTCTGATGAAGATGCGAGTTCAGCTTGTTGATATCCTTAATCAGGTCGTTAACAGTTTTCATTTTTTAAATCCTGGAGTGAGTGACGGCTTAATGATTGCTGTGCGGTCGGAAAAGGGTGGTGACTGAATAGCGACTGCCAGCGCTATATTTCTACTAACAATAAGCATGCCAGTTCATACAGCCCCAGGCGTAATATGGCTGAGGTGGCGAAAATTATGCGAGGGATGTCACGAAATATAGTTTCGAATGGGGGCGGGAAATAATAACCGGGCGATCCTGTCAGGAGGGGAGTGAAAGCACTTCCCGCATCCGGCGAGATATACCAGCGGCAGCGACGTTAAAACCCACCAAAGTGATAAAGGCGGCGCGTCTATTCTCATATTGATATGAAAATGTGATACTTCTTACATATTTTCGTCAAGGAATGAAAAAGAAACCTGCCTCAGTCAAATATTGTTGGCGGCTGGGTTAGTATCATGACCGAAGAATAAGAGCAGTCACATTGCCAGATATCTCAGCTGGTTAGTGATATTAAAAGGTTTATTATGATGACCTCGAACACATTTTCCGTTTTGATGCAGATTCAGCCGACCATTCAGCGTTTTGCCAGGATGCTATCCAGCGTGCTTCAGCTCGAAGTTGAAATTGTCGATAACACGCTATGCCGGGTTGCCGGGACCGGCGTGTATGCCAAATCGCTGGGGCGCAAATTAAATACAGATTCGCGACTTTTGCGCTACATTATTGAAACAAAAAAAGAGAAGGTGGTGACCCATTCCCGCTTTGACCCTTTATGTAAAGAGTGCACCAGTAAAGATAGCTGTAAAGAGAAAGCCTTTCTTGGTACGCCGGTTATTTATCAGGATCGGTGCGTCGGAGTCATTAGCCTGGTGGCATTAACCTGCGAGCAGCAGGAGCGTATTAATGACAACCTGCGCGAGTTTTCCGATTATGTCCGCCACGTCTCCTCGATATTTGTTTCCCGGCTGCTGGAGGACCAGGGCGGCAGCGATAATATCCAGAAAATGTTTTTAACGATGATCGAAAATATGGATCAGGGGGTCCTGGTTATTGGTCACGATCAGAAGGTCAAGTTTGCTAATCACACGGCGTTAAAAACTCTCGGGGTGAACCAGGGAAATATGATCGGTAAACCCATCAATTTTAGGCCGCTGACTTTTGAGCATAATTTTACTCGCGGCCATATGCAGCACGTGATCTCATTCGATAACAAGACCGAAATGATTATTGGCCAGCTGCACGCGGTTCAGGATCAGTGGCTGTTTTTAATGGCCTTCCATCAATCGCACTCATCTTCAAGTTTAAGCGCCTCTGTGGAAGAGCCGCAGATTGAGCAGATGGTGGGAGAGTGCCGGTCGATGCGCCAACTGAAAAAGCTGATCAGGCGCATTGCGCCCAGCCCCTCAAGCGTCATGATTGCCGGCGAAAGCGGCACCGGGAAGGAGGTGGTCGCCAGAGCGATACATAAGCTCAGCGATCGTCAGGCCAAACCTTTTATCGCCATCAACTGCGCGGCCATTCCTGACCAACTGCTGGAAAGCGAGCTCTTTGGCTACGTCAAGGGCGCTTTTACCGGCGCCTCGGCGAACGGCAAAACCGGGCTAATCCAGGCGGCGAACCACGGCACGCTGTTTCTCGACGAGATTGGCGATATGCCGCTGACGCTGCAGGCTAAGCTGCTGCGGGCCATTGAGTCGCGAGAAATCCAGCCCGTCGGCGCCAGCCATCCGGTGCCCGTCGATATCCGCATTATTTCGGCGACTAACCAGAATCTCGAACAGTTTATCGTTGCCGGCAAATTCCGCGAAGATCTCTACTACCGGCTCAACGTTATCCCTCTGATGCTGCCGCCGCTGCGGGAACGTCAGGATGATATCGAGTTGCTGATTCACTACTTTCTGCAGCTGCATACGAGGCGCCTGGAGCTGGTCTACCCCGGCGTGGCTGCGGAGGTCGTCGCCATGCTCAAGGGCTACCGCTGGCCGGGTAATATTCGCGAGCTGAGCAACCTGATGGAGTATCTGGTCAACGTGGTTCCCTCAGGCGAGGTTATCGACGCCTCACTGCTGCCGCCCAATATCATCAGCAGCGCCAGGCTGGCGGAGCGTGAGCCGGCCGCCGTCGGCCCGCTGAGCGTGCCGGGAGAAGAGGAGAGCGTCACGGCGCTGGATGAGATGGAAAGGCAGATGATCCGCGAAGCGCTAACCCGCCACAGCAATAAGAAGCAGGCGGCAGATGAGCTGGGTATTGGCATTGCCACGCTGTATCGTAAGATTAAAAAGTATGAGCTGGTGGGGCTGTAAAAGCGCCGGCCGCAGGGGCTGAAAGCGCCCCGCGTATCACTCTGAGAGTCCGGTTATCAAAATCGCTACCGGGCGCCCGCTGCGTTGCCGCTATTTGATGAATTTGGAGTTGTTCGTTTTTTGAGCGCAATGTTCAAAGCGATCCGCCGTCGTGCTTGCTCGCTTCAGTCGCCATTTCATAGTCTTAACGGGATGAATGGCACCGTTCTTGCCTTGTGATGTTCTCTTCGGCCGCCGCGGCGGCCGGTAGCAAACATGATAAGGACAGGAACATGGCGCAAACCAATGACAATATCGCTCCCTCATCCGTACCCTCGCGACACGCTTTTTTTTCAAAACCGCGTATTATCGCGCGACCGGGATTTAACCGCTGGCTGGTGCCGCCGGCCGCGCTGGCGGTGCATCTCTGTATTGGGATGGCCTACGGTTTTTCCGTTTTCTGGCTGCCGATGTCGCAGCTGGTGGGCGGCAGCGGATCGCTGCCGTGCCGGGTCACGATGTCCTTCTGGCAGCAGCTTTTTACCCGCGAATGCGACTGGAAAATCTCGCTGCTAGGCTGGACCTATACGCTGTTTTTTGTCTTTCTTGGCTGCTCCGCGGCGCTGTGGGGAAGCTGGTTGGAAAAGGTCGGGCCGCGGCTGGTGAGCTTCATCGCAACGCTATGCTGGTGCGGCGGGCTGCTGCTCTCAAGCGTCGCCATCTATTTTCATCAGCTCTGGCTATTGTGGCTGGGGGCAGGGGTTATTGGCGGAGTCGGCCTTGGGCTGGGCTATATTTCACCGGTCTCGACCCTGCTGCGCTGGTTCCCCGATAAGCGCGGAATGGCCGCCGGCATGGCGATAATGGGCTTTGGCGGCGGCGCGCTGGTGGGGGCACCTCTGGCAAACGCGTTGATGAATTTTTTCGCCGACGCGACGGGTAACGGCGTCTGGCAGAGCGTTCTGGCGCTGTCAGCCATCTATGCCCTGTTTATGCTCTGCGGTACCTTCGGCTATCGTCTGCCGCCGATGGGCTGGCATCCTGCCGGGGAGAAGGCGCTAAAAGTGATGAGCGCGCATTCCACCATTCAGGTACACGTCAGCGTAGCCTGGCGCACGCCGCAGTTTTGGCTGCTGTGGCTGGTGCTGTGGCTGAACGTGACGGCGGGGATCGGTATTTTAGGGATGGCCTCACCCATGCTGCAGGAGATTTTTGCCGGCAAGCTGCTGGCGACGAGTCTGCAATGGCACGAGCTTAACGCCGACCAGCTGCGGCGCATCGCGACTATGGCGGCAGGCTTTACCGGGCTGCTGAGCCTGTTTAATATCATCGGCCGCTTCTTCTGGGCTTCGGTTTCGGATCTTTGCGGCCGGAAAATGACCTTTGCCATGATTTTTCTTCTCGGCGCCGCGCTGTACGGCTCCCTGCCGCTGATCAACCACGGCGGCTACGTCGCCATTTTCGTCTGCGCCCTGTGCGTTATCATTTCGATGTACGGCGGCGGCTTTGCCACTATCCCCGCCTATCTGGCCGATATCTTCGGCGCGCAGATGGTGGGGGCGATTCACGGGCGTCTGCTGACGGCATGGTCCGCCGCCGGTATTAGCGGCCCGGTTTTAGTGAATTATTTACGCGAATATCAGCTGGCCCAAGGGCTTGCTCCACAGCGGGTGTACGATATTACGCTGATGGTCCTCACCGGGCTGCTGGTTATCGGCCTGATCTGCAACCAGCTGATCCGCCCGATACCGCAAAAATATGCCATGTCCGCCCAGGAACAGCAGCAGGCGAAGGGGCTGTATACGGTGAATGAAAACGCGCAGCTCAGCTGGGAGCCGCGGCCGTCGCGGGCGCTGATGGCCTTGAGCTGGTTTGCGGTAGGAGTGCCTCTGCTGTGGGGAATAGGGAGCACCTTCCAACAGGCGGTGAAGTTCTTTATGTAGCTATCCGTCAGGCAAGCGCCCGCCGGGGCATTGGCCGGGTGCTCGCTAAATCGCCGTTTATCAAAATAATTCCCATTCGACCCGTCGGTGATACACTACATACTGTGATCTTTGTCATACCGTAATTAAAACAGAGAAAAGAGACACTGCTATGCAACATATCATTGAGGGTTTCCTCAACTTCCAAAAAGAGATCTTTCCCCAGCGTAAAGAGCTTTTCCGCAGCCTGGCTTCCAGCCAGAATCCCAAAGCGCTTTTCATCTCCTGCTCCGACAGCCGTCTGGTACCAGAACTGGTGACCCAGCAGGAACCTGGACAGCTCTTTGTTATTCGTAATGCGGGTAATATCGTTCCTTCCTTCGGGCCGGAGCCGGGTGGGGTCTCAGCTACCATTGAGTATGCGGTTGTTGCCCTCGGGGTGACCGATATCGTGATTTGCGGCCATTCGAACTGCGGCGCGATGACGGCGGTTGCAACCTGTCAGTGTCTGGACTCCATGCCGGCGGTTTCCCACTGGCTGCACTACGCCGATGCGGCCAGAGCGGTGGTTGACAGCAAAACCTGGAATAGCGAAATCGATAAAGTGAATGCGATGGTGCGCGAGAACGTCATCGCCCAGCTTAACAATATCAAAACGCACCCGTCGGTAGCCGTCGGCCTGCGCGACGGCGCGCTGCGCCTGCACGGCTGGGTATATGATATCGAAAGCGGCGCGATTGGCGCCCTGGATAAAAACACCAAATCCTTCGTCTCGCTCTCTGAAAACCCTGAAGTTTTCTTCGAGTAATTCTTCAACAGGGCATGGAAGCCCTGCATCCCGCACCGCGCCGCCACTCTCCGTTACGCCCGCGCTGGCCTGATACAGGCTTTGCCAATCACCAGCAGCGCGACAATCAAAATGAACCCCGTCCCGCTGAACAGATAGAGCGAGCCGGTGACCCCGATAGCATCAGAACAGTATCCCGCGCCGATCGACACCAAAGCCGAGATCGCCATCTGCAATCGGTAGCTTCTGGCGATCGCGGTCGGAACCTGCTGTTGATCGAAGCTTCTGAGCAGCGTATAGACGGCGAGGGAAAACACGACGTTGGAGAAAACGTGCGCCACAAAGACCAGCGCCAGCGCCAGGTAGGGCGACGGTGAGAAGGGGAGCAGCCCGTAGCACAGCAGAAAAATCGCCAGGCAGCCGATCGACAGCCCGTTGCTGCTGCTGTTTTTTTCAAAACGCGCGGGATTGAGCAGCAGTGGCCCAATCAGCTGGCCGAGACTGCGGGTAAAAAGCAGCGCCAGGGCGATCGTTTGTTCCGGCGATCCTGAAAGCCCCCCGGGAGCGAGCCCCGGGAGCAGCGCCATTGCCGGCGCGCCCGCAGCGGCCAGCAGAGGCAGCAGCAGCATCGCGCGGCGCTGGGAATGGTTCAGGGTCTGCCAGCGCAGCGGGGATACGCTGCGGATGTGATTGACAAAATGCGCGCTGAAGTGCGTTTTCGCCCGTCCGAGTATGAGGACGGCGGCGGCGAAGCTCAGCAGATCGATAACCAGCAGATAAGCCGCGCTCATATATCCGATCAGGGCTAACCCCAGGCCAATGCCGCAGAGCACGTTACCGGCAAAAATAATGCTTTCGAGGGTAGTGGCGACCGGGAGTTCATCTTCGACAAGGCCGGTTTTGAATATTTTACTCAGCGCCGGGAAGGTCATGCCGGTGGTGAACGCCCCGATTGCCTGAGCGATGAGAAGCAGCGGGATGGAATCCATCGCCACGGCGTAAAACGGTGCCGCCAGGCCGATAAGTCCGAGCCCCTCGCCGAGTATCAGGATCGTAAAGGGGCTCAGGTGCTGGCAAAAGCGTTCCCCCGCGATGCTGCCGAGGAGTCCGGGGACGGTGGAAAGAATGTAGGCGAGAGCCAGCGACGCGACGGGGGCCGACAGGCGGATCAGTTCACTAAAAACGACGATCCAGGTGATGCCGTTGCCTATCGAGGAGATAAGAAACGCGAGAGCGAGCAGACGCAGCCACGGCTTGTCCGCCACGGTCCGGAGAAGGATTCGAATCATTGTCATGTCCGTAATAAGCGAAAAATTACCCTTTCAGCCACGGGCTAGCTGCCGTTAGCTGAAAAATTAATACGATTGTCATCGGGCTTATTTCAGGACATTACATAACCAAGGGTCCGGCGGGGATGAGTGAATGTGTTAATTTAATATTGCATATTTGTAGCGTTGTCAACGCCGGGCGCTGACAACGCTATCGGAAGCCAGGCTATGCGCCGGGCGCCTTACAGCACGCCGTCGCCGCCGTCCGAGCACCAGACCTGGCCGGAGGTGAACGAGCAGGCGTCAGAGGCCAGCGTCACGTACAGCGGGGCAATTTCGACCGGCTGTCCCGGGCGACCGAGCGGAGTATCCGCGCCAAACTGGCGGACCTTCTCCTCAGGCTGGCCGCCGCTGGATTGCAGAACCGTCCAGTAAGGACCGGGCGCAACGGCGTTGACGCGGATCCCTTTTGGACCCAGCTGCCTGGCTAATGATTTGGTGAAGGCCACAAGGCTGGCTTTTGTCTGAGCATAATCAAACAGTATCGGGCTGGGCTTAAAGGCCTGAACCGAGGAGGTGTTGATGATAGCGCTATGCTCTTTGAGATGGCGCAGCGCGGCTTTGGTTATCCAGAACGGCGCGTAGACGTTGGTTTTGAAGGTGGCGTCAAAATCCGCCGTCGTGAGTTCCGCCAGAGACTCGCAGTACTGCTGACGTCCGGCATTATTGACCACAATATCCAGACCGCCCAGCTCTCTGGCGGCCTTTTCAACCAGCGCTTCGCAGAAAGATTCGCTGCGAATATCGCCGGGAATAGCCGCCGCTTTGCGCCCGGCGGCCTCAATCAGAGCGATGACCTCTTCGGCGTCGGCTTCTTCCTCCGGCAGATAGTTTATCGCCACGTCCGCTCCTTCACGAGCAAAAGCAATGGCCACCGCGCGGCCGATACCCGAATCGCCGCCGGTAATCAGCGCCCTCTTGCCGGCAAGCCTGGCAGATCCGACGTAGCTTTCCTCGCCATGATCCGCAACGGGCAGCATTTCTGATGCCAGGCCGGGGGGCGTTTGCGGCTGGTCAGCAAAGGGGGGACGGGGATAGTTTGCGCTGTGTCTGGCGTTGTCGCTCATATGAAGTTCCTCCAGCTAAATATTAAGCATAGGCTCTGTGACGGCCAGCTAAAGATATTTAACGAGTCAATTAACCCGTGTTGCAAAAATTATTATGCTATCCTCTGGAGTATGTTTCCGTAATTATCTGATAATCCATCAAGTTTTATATATGTGGTCGGAGCGGACTGCGGTTATTTTTAGGATTGTTCCGGCGGCAGGGGCGGAAATTTATTGCTGGCGCGATGGGGGGAATTTCCCTGCGCGCAGCGCGCGCCCGCGAAATTAACCGAAAAACCCGCATGGTATTAATTTTATGTTCTTTACAAACTCCCGTATTTTACCGCTGAAAATAGAGTTCAGCCCTGCTCTGTTTGTTATCCAGCAGCGGGTTACGCAGGATGGAGTGAGATGTTTAAATTTATTTCTCGCGGTATCTTTTCGTCCTGAACCGCCGAGAATACGGCGCGACGGTTTGACACCGGCCTTATATCACTTACTGTTAACGCTCGACGGCGATGATTTGCTATTGCGGATCATTTTATATTACCGCCGCCCGCAACGGAGGATAAATAATATGTCCCTGTCTACCATGAATGACCCTGATAAAGCCGGCCAGCATCCGGCAAAAGACGATCCCCGTGAGCGGGGGGAAATACCGCGTAAAAGGGATGATAGCGAGGATCGGAAAAAAGATCCCTGGCATCCGGCCCCCGAGCGGCGCTAAGGGCAGGCGTCGCCTGCCCGCTGGTGAAACGCGTCAATGGCGGCTAGCGCTCGATAAACGGCAGCCACCGCCGCGGACGCGCTGCCGGCTGCGACGCGGCTTTGGCCATCGCCGCACCGATCTCCGCGCACACCGTAAGCCCCTGAACGAACGGGCGGTCGTGCATCAGATAGGGCAGTGCGCCAAACGCAATACGCCCGCGAACGATGTCCGGCTGAAGTAGAGTGTAGTCTTCACCGACTTCGGGGATAGCGTCTCCGGCGGCGAGGATCTGCCCGCGCAGCGTCGGAAACGGCAGGTCTTTAGTCTTAAGCGGCTTTTGCCCGCGGGCATCGATAAATACATCGAAGGCGTACGTGGATTGCCCAACGGTAATTTCCGTCAGGTTATCCTCAATGGCGATGGCGTAATCGGGGCCAAGGGGGAGAATGTCGATCGCGCCTGCCTCGCGCAGCGCCAGCAGCCGGCGAATGGATTGTGAAGGGATCGCCGCGTAATTATCGATAAATACCCGGGCCAGGCCGGCGCTAAACCGCTTGCTGTCCCGGGAGTCGAGGTGGGGAACGATGGCCTGGACCGCTTCGTGCAGTCTGAGGATCGCGTAGCGCCAGGCTACGGTGCGCCTGTCACGCTTGTTGCGTTCCACCTCAATGAGATTCTCCTCAGCCCAGCGGAAAGGGTCACATTTCCTGCGCGCGGCGAACCAGGCATCGTGGAAGCTGTCGGCGTTGAGCGCGTGAAGGGCTATCTCCCGGCTCCACCGCGGGTCGGCTGCGTCAATTTCCTGCGCCATCAGCGCAAAGACCCGGTCGAGCAGCCCCTCGGGTCCGGCGGCGATTTGCTGTTGAATAGCTTCGTCGCTGGCGATGGCTAAAGGCTCATAGGGGATGGGGCAGTAGAAATCTGCTTCAGGTAGGATCCCGGAGCGGGACATCATCACCATCTTCAGCTCCTCGCTGCCGCGATCCAGTCTGAAGCTAAGCGACTGGTCCTCGGCCTCCACAAACTCCCCGTGCTGCGCGGCCACCGCCATGACGGCATCGATACCGCTGAGCGACGTTCCCATGACTCCGACCCGACAGGGCGCGATACGCGCGCTCATTAGCCCTGACCACGGGCTCGGGAAGTGGGCGCGCGGCGTGGTATCGTCATCAGGCCAGACGTGGCCGGTGGCGATGACCGCAAGGTCAAAACGCGCGGGTTCTGCCACACCCTGGGCGGAAAGCATCACGTCTGCGGGAGTGACCTGCAGATCCTCTACCTGGCAGGATTCGTGGATCGCGACCGCAAACCCGCGCTGGCGGGCTGCGGCAACCAGCTGCTGAAACTGGTCATGGAAATATTCGCCCAGCAGCAGGCGCGGCAGGAACTGGCGGACATGCAGGGATTCTTTACGCACCCCGTAGCGCGCCAGATGCTCAGCGCTCAGCCCCTGCAGCCACTCAATATAGGTCGAGAAAATGGGGGGGATTTCGATGCTGGCAATGTTCGCCAGCATCATCCGCGCGGTGTCTTCCTTGCTATAGGGCATCCCGACGCCGGCCCGATCGGCCTGTTCATAGATGGAGACGGCAAGCGGTACCGCGCTCTGTAAAAGCGCGTGAAAAGTATAAATCCCCGTCGGTCCGGCGCCGATAATCGCAATTTTCTTCATTGATATGGGCTCGTTGTTTTAGGCGCAGCCATCCATTAGCGGGCTGCCGCTGAAGGTGTCCCTAAGGGCACTACCCGAAGTATAAACGAGGGATGGCGGGGCAGCGGTAAAGTGCCTGTTGCTGATAGCGAATGGTTGGCTGAAGCTGCGGGGAGCGCCATGTCATTAAAGAGGGCTTAAAATCATCTTGCCCGGTAAGCCGGTACCAGGCACTGCATATCATCGAGTGAACGGGCGTGAATAATAACCGGCGCGGCATTTTTCTGGCAATAATAAAGGCGTGTCGATTTTAACAATTGTGGGGATATTATGATTAAATTGTGCTTATTTAATGTAGATGTAATTCATTTATTTTAATGCGTTTAAAATTTAAATATAAATCATGTATCTGATTGATTTTACTGTGATATTTAAATATAACAGTCTGCCGTTTAATTATCGGCTTGATAATAAATCTCATTTCTAATAACGTAGAGCGGCACAATAATCCGATTGGCTGCCGATCGGAATACGCTATCAAAGAATAGCGTGGCGCGTTTATTTCTTCATTTTTCCAGGGCGGAATTTTTTCGGTGCAAATGGTTAATTAATATCCCGATATGACCTCGGGGGGCTTTGCTTTCGCCAAAACCAGAGAAGATGTTCTGTGCCTGGAAGTCGCTGCCGGTGTTTATCTGACGAATGAAGAAGGCGTGCCCCGACGGCAATAAAAGAAAACAGGGCATATTCCATGAAACATTATTCACACTACTCGCTGGCCGTGCTGATTCATATGGCTATCTGGGGAGTGGGGTTGCCGGCGCAGGCCGCTGACGACAGCACTCCAGACGAAACGAAGAGATCCGCCGCGGCAACCGCATCGGAGAATCACGACGAAACGATGGTCGTTACCGCGGCCGCGCAGACTCTCCAGGCCCCCGGCGTTTCCACCATCACTGCCGATGAAATCCGCAAACATCCACCCGCACGCGACGTTTCCGAACTGATTCGCACCCAGCCCGGCGTCAACCTGACGGGCAACTCCACCAGCGGTCAGCGCGGCAATAACCGCCAGGTCGATATTCGCGGGATGGGGCCTGAGAACACGCTGATTCTGGTGGACGGTAAACCGGTGACCAGCCGTAACTCCGTGCGCTACGGCTGGCGCGGTGACCGCGACACGCGCGGTGACACCAGCTGGGTACCGGCGGAAATGATCGATCATATCGACGTTATTCGCGGCCCGGCGGCGGCCCGCTACGGCAATGGCGCAATGGGGGGCGTGGTCAATATCGTCACTAAACCGACCAGCAGCGAGTGGCATGGTTCCTGGAATACCTATATGAACGCCCCTCAGCACCGTAAAGAGGGTTCGACGAAGCGCACGAACTTCAGCCTAAACGGTCCGCTGTCGGATGAGGTCAGCTTTAATCTATGGGGCAATCTGAGCAAGACGCAGGCCGATGCCCAGGATATTAACTCCGGCCATGAAGCGGCACGAACCGGTACCTATGCGGGATCCTATCCTGCAGGGCGCGAAGGCGTTGTGAATAAAGATATCCACGGCAAGCTGCGCTGGGAGTTTGCGCCGATGCAGGCGCTGGAGTTCGAAACCGGCTACAGCCGTCAGGGCAACCTGTACGCCGGCGACACCCAGAACACCAACACCAGCACGCTGGTAAAAAGTATGTACGGCAAGGAGACCAACCGCCTCTATCGCCAGACTTATGGCGTGACCTGGACCGGCGGCTGGGATAACGGGGTGACCAGCAACAGCTACGCCCAGTATGAACATACCCGCAACTCCCGGATGAACGAAGGGCTGGCGGGCGGAACGGAGGGCATCTTCTCCAGCAGCGAATTCTCGGATATCGACCTGTCGGACGTGCTGTTGCACAGTGAAGTGAATATTCCGTTTACCCTCGGGGTTGAGCAGAATCTGACGCTGGGCACCGAGTGGAACCAACAGCGGATGAAGGATGGCGTGTCGACCACCCAGTCTCTCTCCTATGGCTCCATCGACGGCATCTCGGCAACCGGGCGCAGTCCGTACTCCAGCGCCGAAATTTTCTCGCTGTTTACCGAAGACAATATCGCGCTGACGGATAGCACCATGCTGACGCCAGCCCTGCGCTTTGACCACCACAGTATTGTCGGCAATAACTGGAGCCCATCGCTGAACCTCTCCCAGGGGCTCTCAGATGACTGGACGCTGAAGCTGGGAATTGCCCGCGCCTATAAAGCGCCGAATCTCTACCAGCTCAACCCGAACTATATTCTGTACAGTAACGGCCAGGGCTGCTACGCCAGCAGTTCCGCCTGTTACCTGATGGGTAATAGCGATCTGAAGGCAGAAACCAGCGTCAACAAAGAGATCGGCCTTGAGTATAAGCACGAGGGTTATCAGGCGGGGCTGACCTGGTTCCGCAACGACTACCGCAATAAGATTGAATCCGGCTACTCGGCGGTAGGCACGGCCAGCAACGGCACGACCAATATTTATCAATGGGAAAACGTGCCGAAGGCGCTGGTAGAAGGGCTGGAAGGCTCGCTAAGTCTGCCGGTGAGCGAAACGGTCAGCTGGAGCAATAACCTGACGTGGATGCTGCAGAGCAAGAACAAGACCACCGGCGATCGCCTGTCGGTGATCCCGCAGTTCACGCTGAACTCGACCGTGAGCTGGCAGGTGCGTGACGATCTCTCTTTACAGAGCACCTTCACCTGGTATGGCCGCCAGAAGCCGAAGCGCTTTAACTATAAAGGTGAGGCGGTGTCCGCAAGCGAGCTAAACGAAGTCAGTCCATACAGCATCGTTGGGCTGAGCGCGACCTGGGACGTGAATAAAAACCTCAGCCTGACCAGCGGCGTGGATAACCTTTTTGATATTCGCCACTATCGCGCCGGTAATGCGCAGACGACGGGGAACTCGACAACCGGGGCTTATCTGTATGGTGCCGGCGCGGAAACCTACAACGAGTCGGGGCGGACGTTCTATGTGGGCGTGAATACGCATTTCTAAGGCGTCATTCATCGCGGGCCGGAATATTTGCTATTCCGGCTTTTTTTTGCCGCCAGCTAAAACGGCAGAGGGAAGCTTCACGACTTGTCCGTAGCGTTTGCCGGGCGGATTGCTGGCGCTGAAAGCGCTTGCGGTCCGTGCTGCCCACAGGTCCGATCAAGAATCCGGGGCTCTGGGATATCAGGTTGGCAGCAGGCGTAAGGGATTAAATGAGTTTAAATGCCGTGGAATAAGGGGGCGTTGCGTAAGGCTGAACGGCTGCAGGAAGGGCTTCTTTCGAGGAAAATGCACCAGATTAAGAAAATCTGGTGCGTCCGAGTGGACTCGAACCACCGACCCCCACCATGTCAAGGTGGTGCTCTAACCAACTGAGCTACGGACGCATTTGGTGCGTTTAATTGGACTCGAACCAACGACCCCCACCATGTCAAGGTGGTGCTCTAACCAACTGAGCTATAAACGCTTTATGGTGCGTTCAATTGGACTCGAACCAACGACCCCCACCATGTCAAGGTGGTGCTCTAACCAACTGAGCTATGAACGCAATGTTGTGGTGACAACGGGGACGCATATTAGCGATCGGGAGAGGTTGTGGCAAGAGGCAAACGTCACTTTTCTTGCAGATCGCACGCGATTGCGGAAGTTTTACTCATATTGCCTATATTTTACTGATGATAAAGGATATTTGTTGTCCCGTTCCGCCCGGCAGGTTTTATCGACCGGTCGTCAGGGGGGCTTTACCTTGCCCGGAGGGGAGTCCATTGAATAGCGGGGCGTTCAGGCGAAGCCGGATACCTCTACCGGTACTTCATACGGCCAGTTCGTAGTCATTGACGTTGCGCCTGGGGTATTAGACGTGACGCGTCGCACTTAATTAAAAGCATCTGCGCGGGCCGTTTATAGTATTGATGTTCCCAAGATCGCCGCTGCGGCCTTTTTATGGTTTTAGCAGGCGTTGAATGTTATTTAAATATAAGGCGAAGGGTGAAGAGTGCGCAGATTATCAACAGGATCAGAATGAGCTCAAAACGATAGCGTTGCAGCATAGTGCTCTCCTAAAAAAATCGGCGCTGAAGCAGCGCCGATTTACTACGAAACCAGACTAACCCGATTAATTATGCAGCCGGCTGTGCAGCAGGTTTAGCCGCAGCATGGTGTTTGGTGGTTTTGTGATGTTTTTTAGCAGCCTGAGCTTTCTGCGCTACCGGTTTAGCAGCGGCTTTGTGGTGCTTTTTAGCGGCCTGGGCTTTCTGGGCAGCGGCTGGTTTAGCGGCGGCTTTGTGGTGCTTCTTAGCGGCCTGGGCTTTCTGAGCGGCAGCCGGTTTAGCTTCAGCTTTTTTGTGTTTTTTCACAGCCTGAGCTTTCTGCTCTGCGGCCGGTTTAGCGGCGGCTTTGTGATGTTTTTTGTGATGAGTGGTCCTGGCAACGGTGCTGTGAGTTGCAGCAGCCGGAGCCTGAGTGGTGCTTACCGCGTCAGCGGCGAAAGCAGCAGAAGACAGACCCATAGCAGCGGCAACGACCAGAGCTAATACTTTTTTCATTCTGATATCCTCGAAAATGTTTCTTCAGTTAACCCCACTGCGGGGCTGTTGAAACAACTATATGCTGGTCATTGCGGGAGTTCAGTGAGTGTTTGGTATCGGCAGGTAACCGAATGTACGATGAGGTGGCGGGAGAGCGTAAGAGGTTATCCGCTAACGAGAAAGCGTTAGCGGAGGTGGAGCATAGCTTAGCCGCGCGGCGTTCGGGCAAGCGTTGAGACAAGCTCCTGGCGGGTCATGCGTACGCAATAGGCGGGTGTGCCGCGTTCAAAGCGCCACCCCTCGGACAGCGGCCCGGCGTCAACGGCATCAAAACCAAAGGCTTCGTACAGCGCGGCGGCGATGGCTTTCCCCTCTGCGTCATCGCCCGCCAGCGGCAGCGCCCGGCGATTTTCCGCCCCTGCGGGTAAGCCATCGCTTTCCAGCTGCGTCATCGGAATGGCGTTAAAGGCTTTGGTTATTCTGGCGGCGGGCAGGATACGCGCCAGTAATTCACTGGTGGTGGTTTGCCCGCTATCGAGCTCGGCGATTTCGCCGTCCCGGTCAGGGTAGTAATTGACCGCATCCACGACCTGTTTATTTTTAATACCGGCGACCGGCAGCGCGTTTACGGCGCTGAGAGGGACGGCAATCACCACCACCTCGCCAAATTCGGCGGCTTCGTCTGCGCTGCCAACCTGACAGCCGATCATCGGCCGCAGGCTGAACAGCGTCTGCGGCCCCCGCGAGTTGCTGAGCATGACTTCATGCCCGGCCTGCAGGGCAAGTTTCGCGATAGATCGCCCCACAAACCCGGCACCTATTATTCCGATCTTCATCTTTCACTCCTGACAAATTGCCTCGTTGAGTGAATAAATTTAATTCCCTCATCACAGAAGATAAATCGTAAGATGGTTGCATGATAAACAACTAAAATGAGTGAATCATGGACCAGCTCACCAGTATGAAGGTTTTCGTCAAGGCGGCGGAAACCGGCTCATTTGCCGCCGTCGCCGAGCAGCTGCAGCTTTCGCCGCAGATGGTTGCCCGCCACGTGGCCGCGCTGGAGGCGCATCTCGGCACCTCACTCATCGCGCGGACGACGCGACGGCAAACGCTTACCGATATCGGCCGCAGCTATTATGAACGCTGCCGCGTGGTGCTGGACGAAGTCGCCGAGGCGGACGCGCTGGCGCTGGAGATGAAAGCGACCCCCTCAGGCATCATCAGAGTCAATGCGCCGGTCACCTTCGGCTCGCATGCGCTATCGACGTTTATCACCGACTATCTCGCCCGCTACCCCGATGTTCAGGTTGAGCTGACGCTCAGCGATCGTATCGTCGACCCGATAGAAGAGGAGTTCGAGGTCATTATTCGCATCGGCGATCTGGCCGACAGCACGATGGTCGCCTGGCCGCTTCTCCCTTACCGGCTAATTGCCTGCGCCTCTCCTGACTATATTTTGCGCCGCGGCGAGCCGCAGACGCCGGCCGATCTGCAGCAACACTCCTGCCTGGTCTACGGCCACTGGTCGGCCATGAACGCCTGCCGCTGGCAGTTCACCAGGGAGGGAACCACGGTAGAAGTGAAACCCGCCGGACGCTTCCGCTCGAACGACTGGAAAGCGCTGATGAACGCCGCTCTCGCCGGGCACGGCATCACGCTCGGGCCTGAAGAGGTGCTGAGAGTTGAAGTTGAGCAGGGGAGGCTGGTGCAGGTTTTATCTGGATTTTCCGGCCCTTCGCGGCCGATGCATGTGCTGGTGCCGGCCGGACGCCGACGAACGACCAAAATAAAATGCTTTGTGGAGGCGCTGAGAAAGGCGCTAGGTCCGCGCGGACCCGGCTATCGCTGAGAAACGGCGCCCCACAAACGGGGCGCCGCAGGAGGCTAGCGCGCAGCGCGCTGTAAAATGACGTTCGACGGCTGACGCTGGAGGAAGCGCATCCGCAGCATCATCAGGATCGCCGCGGAGGTTAACCCGATAATAAATCCACACCAGAAGCCGGCAGGCCCCATACGCGGAACGACCATATCGGTTAATGCCAGCACGTAGCCGCTCGGCAGCCCCAGAACCCAGTAGGCGGTGAAGGTAATAAAGAAGATTGAGCGCGTATCTTTATAGCCGCGCAGGATCCCGCTGCCAATGACCTGGACGGAGTCAGAAATCTGATATATCGCCGCCAGCAGCATCAGCTGGGAAGCCAGCACCACCACTTCCGGGTTGTCGTTATAGAGGAGCGCGATTTGTTTACGCATCAGGATGGTGAAAATCGCGGTGATCGCGGCCATACAGACGCCAACGCCGACGCCGGTTCTGGCGGAGGTTTGCGCATCCAGGGTTGAGCCCTGACCGAGGCGAAAACCGACGCGGATAGTCACCGCCGCCGCCAGCGATAGCGGTAAAACGAACATCAGCGAGCTGAAGTTAAGCGCAATCTGATGGCCGGCGACATCGACAATGCCCAGCGGAGACACCAGCAGCGCAACCACCGCAAACAGGGTCACTTCGAAAAACAGCGCCAGCGCGATCGGCAGCCCAAGCTGAACCAGACGCTTGAGGACGGCGAAATCCGGCTTGCTGAACCCCTCGGCGCCCCGAATATCACGCATTGAGCGCGACCGGCGAACCCAGGAGATCATGCTGAAAAACATCACCCAGTAAACGGAAGCCGTTGCCACGCCGCAGCCAACGCCGCCCAGTTCCGGCATCCCGAAATGGCCGTAGATAAAGATGTAGTTTACCGGGATGTTCACCAGCAGGCCGATGAAGCCCATAACCATCCCCGGCTTGGTTTTCGCCAGGCCTTCGCACTGGTTACGCGCAACCTGGAAGAAGAGGTAGCCTGGAGCCCCCCACAGCAGCGCGCGCAGGTAGCCGACGGCTTTATCCGCCAGCGACGGGTCAATATTATGCATTGAGCTGATGATATAGCCGGCGTTCCACAGCACCACCATCACCAGCACGGAGACGAACCCCGCCAGCCAAAAACCCTGGCGCACCTGGTGCGCGATGCGCTCACGGCGCCCGGAGCCGTTGAGCTGAGCGACGACCGGGGTTAACGCCAGCAGCAGGCCGTGACCAAAGAGGATCGCCGGCAGCCAGATAGAGGTTCCGATAGCAACTGCCGCCATATCGGTGGCGCTATAGCCGCCCGCCATGACGGTATCGACGAAGCCCATTGACGTCTGGGCCACCTGCGCAAGGATGACGGGAATAGCCAGTGCCAACAACTGACGCGCTTCAATGAAGTACTTCTGCACCTGTACACCTTTATATTGTTGTTATTTTGAGACTAAAAAAGCCGCCGTAAATGGCAGCGAGAAGAAAAAACAGAGGGATTAGCCAGTCTATTGTAGCGAGGATTAGCCATTAAGCCAGTGAAAAAATGGTAGGGCACGATGCGTGCTGGCAACCTTATTTACCACCTGTTATTGTTCCCGATTAATATATTGTGAGCATTTCTACAGGAGCAAAGCATGTTTACTGGCATTGTGCAGGGGACCGCTAGAGTGGTGTCCATCGATGAGAAGCCCAACTTTCGTACCCACGTGGTGGAACTGCCTGAGCACATGCTCGACGGACTTGAAACCGGCGCGTCGGTTGCGCACAACGGCTGCTGTCTGACGGTAACCGAGATTGACGGCGCGCGCATCAGTTTTGACCTGATGAAAGAAACCCTGCGTATTACTAACCTCGGCGCCGTGCGTCAGGGTGACGTGGTGAACGTCGAGCGCGCGGCGAAGTTCAGTGACGAAATCGGCGGCCATCTGATGTCCGGCCATATTATGACCACCGCTGAGGTGGTTAAGATCCTGACCTCGGAAAATAACCGCCAGATCTGGTTCAAGGTCCAGGACCCGACGCTGATGAAGTACATTCTGTATAAAGGCTTTATCGGCGTTGATGGCATCAGCCTGACGGTTGGCGAAGTCACGCCGACGCGCTTCTGCGTGCACCTGATCCCGGAAACGCTGCAGCGCACCACCCTGGGCGTGAAAAAGCTGGGTGACCGGGTGAATATCGAAATTGATCCGCAGACGCAGGCGGTGGTCGATACCGTTGAGCGCGTGCTGGCGGCGAAAGAGGCCGTGCAAAAGGCGACGGAAGAGTAATAGTCCCGGGTCGTCTGCTATGCGATCTTTCTGCCGAATTCAGCGGGGTGCCAGGCCCCGCTGCAGGCGTTTTCCGCGCCTAACGTGCAGCATCGCGGAAATAAAGACAGGATGGGCAAAAAAAAGCCTGCCGGTGCAGCCACCGGCAGGCGTGATAGGTGGATGCAGGCTTAGCGCGCAACGCGAAGGCCGTTCTCAACGCCGCGAGAAAACACCACCTGCCACAGCTGAATATCGCGCGCGCGGAAGGCGCCGGCGCAGGCGTTCAGATAATAGCTGAACATGCGCTTGAAACGCTCGGTATAGTTATCGGCAATATCCGGCCAGCTGGCGAGGAACCGCTCGTACCAGGCCATCAGCGTGGTATCGTAATCGGCGCCTATATTGTGCCAGTCTTCCATAACGAAATGCGTTTCGCTGGCTTGCGCAATATGGCGTACCGACGGCAGGCAGCCGTTAGGGAAGATATATTTATTGATCCACGGATCGACGCTCAGGTCCGTTTTGTTTGAACCGATGGTGTGCAGTAAAAAACGACCGTCCGCTTTCATATTTCGGTCGACTACATCGAAATAGGTCGCGTAGTTTTTCGGCCCCACGTGCTCAAACATACCGACGGAAACTATCCGGTCAAAACTATCATGTAAGTCGCGATAGTCCTGCAGCAGGATAGTGACGTCTAATCCTTCACACCGCTGCTGGGCCATTTTTTGCTGTTCGGCAGAAATGGTCACGCCAACCACGCTAACGTGATAATTTTTTGCCATGTAATAGGCCAGACCGCCCCAGCCGCAGCCAATATCCAGCACCCGCATCCCGGGCTCAAGCTGCAGCTTACGGCAAATAAGATCTAATTTAGCCTGCTGGGCCTCTTCCAGAGATTGCGCCTCTTTCCAGTAAGCACAGGAATATTGCATATAGGGATCGAGCATCCGACTAAAAAGATCGTTGCCAAGATCGTAGTGCTCTTTGCCGACTATCCAGGAACGTTTTTTACTTTGCAGATTGAACAGGCGAGCGGCAGCAATACGCAGCGTGTCTTTGATATGGCGGGGAAGCTGGTTTTCCAGCCCGGCGCGCAGCACCTTGTGGAAGAAAATATCCAGACGCTCGCAGTCCCACCAGCCGTCCATATAGCTTTCACCTAACCCCAGAGACCCTTCCTGTAGTACGCGCTTAAAAAAGAGGGGGTTTTTTATCCGTAGATCGGCGGGAGCGGGGCCATTAATTTCAATACCCGCACGACCGAGTAACTCAGCTGTAATTCGGTACCAGTCATCATTTGGTACACTTACTTCTTCTATACACGATGAACTCATAGCTTCTCCATCACGCCCAAGTGATCAGAACCTTAAAACAGCGTAGACGCTTTTTTTGGCATTGTGAGAAATCTCACGGAAAAATCCGTGAAGCTGCTATCCGACGTAGAACAGAGGAAGGGAGATAACCCTTGCCGAAAGGCCTTCCATGGTTAAACGGGAGGCATCCTGCCCCCGTTAATATCGATAAACTTTCTATTTATGTGATACGGGATCCAGTATAGGCCCCTATTTTAAGGCTTTCAATAAAAAGATATTAGCAGGCTAATTACTGGACCGTAACATCACTGAAACCCTTTTATGCGTGTGACGACTCGGTGCTCAGACGGGTTGTACGCAGCTGCATGACATACCCCAGCCCGGCCAGCGCGATGGAGGCCAGCATCACGCTGGTTGTGGTGAGCAGCGGGGTGGCAATCAGCGTCGACACCAGCAGGCTGGTCAGGAAGCACAGTCCGAGCTGCAGGGTATTCTGCAGCGCGGCGGCGCGACCCGTGGCCTGAGGGAATGGCCGCAGGGCCTGAGCGACGACAATCGGGTAAATCCCGCCGTTAACGATAGCCATCACGCAGAACGGTGCCATCAGCGCCACGATGGAGACATCCTGCTGCAGTCCCACCAGCCAGGTGGCGGCAACGCTGATAGCAAAAATGACCAGCAGCCACGGCAGCAGCTGCTGCCCCTGCCATTTCTGCAGCGCCGCCCGGCAGCCGTATCCGCCGATTAAAAAGGCGATAGTCTGCGGCACGTAGCTCAGGCCGATTGCGGTTGGCCCGTAGCCCATGTCATGCAGAATAAACGGCGAGCCGGTCAGCCAGGCGAAAAAGCTGGCGGAGCAGGCGGCGTAAATCAGCACGTTGCCGCTATATTCGCGTGAGCGCAGCAGCGCCAGGAAGGTCAGTTTTTTCTGCGTACCGCTCTCGGGCTTGCTCACCGGCTTGAGGCGTAACGCGGGCAGCATCAGCAGCAGGGCGATGACCAACAGGGTCGCGAAGATAGCCTGCCAGTCGAAATGGGCGAGCAGCCAGCTGCCGAGCAGCGGCGCCAGGGCCGGCGATAGACCTACCAGCGGCATAATGGTGGCGAAGATGCGGTTAGTACGTTGGGCTGGATAATAGTCGGTGACCATCGCCTGCCAGGTTACCGCCGCCGCGCAGACGCCGATGGCCTGCACAAATCGCAGCGCCAGCATCAGGGTCGCGTTCTGCACCCACAGCATGCCAAGGCAGCCGACGGCGAAGATCGCCAGGCCGCTGAGCAGCACCGGCTTGCGCCCGTAGCGATCGGAGACCGGGCCCCAGAACAGCTGACCAATGGCGAAACCGGCGAGAAACACGCTGAGGCTGGCGCTGACCGAAGCCGCCGAAGTGTTGAGATCCTGTTGGATCGCCGAAAACGCCGGCAGATACATATCGGTTGCCAGGAAGCCGAGCACGCTGAGGCCCGCCAGCCAAACCAAAAATCCTTTCCCAGGTTGTTGCATAAAGTTCTCTTTCTTCTGATGCAGGTAAGATGCCGCTGAGTGTAGGGAGTGCATTCTGGCTTGTGAAACGCTAATATTTGTTACATGCGTTCAAAAAATTTGCAGGCAGAATATGTGGTCCGAATACTCTCTTGAAGTGGTTGATGCGGTTGCGCGCAACGGCAGCTTCAGCGCGGCGGCTCAGGAGCTGCATCGTGTACCCTCGGCGGTCAGCTACACCGTGCGTCAGCTCGAAGAATGGCTGGCCGTTCCGCTCTTTGAGCGACGCCACCGGGACGTTGAGCTCACACCAGCCGGCGTGTGGTTTTTACAGGAAGGACGTTCTGTTATCAAAAAAATGCAGATCACCCGCCGTCAGTGCCAGCAGATCGCCAACGGCTGGCGCGGGCAGCTCTCGATCGCGGTTGACGATATCGTTAAGCCGGCGCGCATTCGGCAGATGATTGTCGATTTTTATCGTCACTTTCCGGACGTCGAGCTGATTGTCTTTCAGGAGGTGTTTAACGGCGTCTGGGATGCGCTGGCCGACGGCCGCGTGGAGCTGGCCATCGGCGCGACCCGCTCGATTCCGGTCGGCGGACGATACGCCTTTCGCGATATGGGCATGCTGAGCTGGCACTGCGTGGTAGCCAGCCACCATCCGCTGGCGAAAATGAGCGGCCCGCTGAGCGATGACACGTTGCGCAACTGGCCGTCGCTGGTCAGGGAGGATACGTCGCGTTCGTTGCCCAAGCGCACGACGTGGCTGCTGGATAACCAGAAGAGGGTGGTGGTGCCGGACTGGGACGCCTCGGCCACCTGCCTGTCGGCCGGACTCTGCATCGGCATGGTGCCGTCGCACTTCGCCCGCCCGCGGATCGATAGCGGCGAGTGGACGGCGCTGGAGCTGGAAAATCCGTTCCCGGACGCCGCGTGCTGCCTGACCTGGCAGCAGAGCGATATCTCGCCGGCTCTCTCCTGGCTGCTGGACTATCTTGGCGACAGCGAAACGTTAAATCGGGAGTGGCTGCGGGCGCCGGAATAGCCGGCGCCACGGCAGGATTAGCGGCGGTAGTCGACGAACGGGCCGTCGATCACCGAGCGACGCTCGACCAGTCGCGGGTGAACTTCGATAGACTGCGACTCTTCGCGCTTATTGACGATACGGTCCATCAGCATATTGAATGCGGCTTCGCCGAGTGAATCCTTCGGCTGATGGATGGTGGTCAGCGCCGGGCTGAAGTAGCGGGCGTTGCGCACGTTGTCATAGCCAATGAGCGAAATATCCTGCGGGACGCGCAGGCCCATTTCGTCGGCGGCGCAGATGGCTCCCATTGCCATGATATCGCCGCCGCAGAAGATGGCGGTCGGGCGATGCGGCTGGCTGAGGATCTGCTGCATGGCGCGGTAGCCGGATTCCGGCTCGAAGTCGCCCTGAACAACCCAGCTTTCCGGGACGCTAATCTGCGCTTCTTCCATCGCTTTCATAAAACCGGCCAGGCGTCCGGCGCCGGTATTGCGCTCCAGCGGGCCCGGAATCACGCCGATTTCACGGTGGCCGCGCTCAACGAGGTAGCGACCGGCCATATAGCCGCCTTCAAAGGCGTTATCGATCACCGAATCGGTAAAATCAGCCTTGGACTCACCCCAGTCCATGACGACCATCGGGATGTTGCGGTACTCTTCCAGCATGGACAGCACCGACTGCGGATATTCGGAACACATCACCAGCAGGCCGTCGACGCGCTTTTGCGCCATCATCGACAGGTAGGCCTGCTGCTTTTCCGGATCGTTCCATGCGTTGCCCAGAATCAAGGTGTAGCCCTTCTGGAAGCAGCTCTTCTCAACGGACTCGATAATCTCGGCGAAATAGGCCGCTTCGCTGCTGGTAGCCAGCAGACCGATCGATTTGGTGTGATTAACCTTCAGGCTGCGCGCCACCGCACTCGGAGAGTAGTGCAGCTCTTTGATGGCAGCCCATACCGCGTTGCGGGTCTCTTCAGCCACAAAGCGGGTTTTGTTAATTACATGTGAAACTGTTGTAGTGGAAACGTTTGCGCGCTTCGCTACATCTTTAATTGTTGCCATTACTTCTCTCTCCAGACCTTGACCTGATCGTCTGATTATCGATACGGAAACGTTTGCCTATACACACCCTGAGCACAATGTTCAACATTGCATCACGTCGGGAAACGACACAGAACGACAGGAAGGGGTCAATGGCCGATACGCTTTCAAATTAGCGTGGGATTTTGTCCGATCTTGCGGCAAAGGGGAAGAGTAAAAATGTGCATCACCCTAAATCTCAGAAGATTTTTGTGCAATATTGTGCAAAAATGAGCAGGCTCACTTTTCTTGTGGGGATAATCAGGGGGAAAATTGATGGATACAGATTTAAAGTTTTCGCTGACCACGACGATTATTGTACTGGGTCTGATCGTGGCCGCAGGGCTGACCGCCGTACTGCACTAATTTTTTCGGGGGAGAGGCTCCTTTCCCCCCGTTCCCGCGCATTATTATCAAATTCGCAAAAATCTTTTGCCATTTCGTTTACTTTTGTTTTTCTGTGATTGATGTCATGCTTTTGACTTCTGATGAGATACCGTCGCTGAGGACGGTTTGCTGGAGTCATTGAATGAAAATCAACTTTCCCCTGTTAGCGCTGGCCGTTGGGGCGTTTGGTATCGGTACGACCGAATTTTCCCCGATGGGATTACTGCCGGTTATCGCTAAAGGCGTGGATGTGTCTATTCCCGCCGCGGGGATGCTGATCAGCGCCTATGCTATCGGCGTGATGGTCGGAGCACCGCTGATGACGCTGCTGCTGTCGCATCGCGCGCGCCGCAGTGCGCTGATTTTCCTGATGGCTATTTTCACCCTTGGCAACGTCCTCTCGTCAATGGCGCCGGATTACACCACGCTGCTGCTTTCGCGCATTATCACCAGCCTGAACCACGGCGCCTTCTTCGGCCTCGGCTCGGTGGTGGCCGCGAGCGTGGTCCCTAAACACAAGCAGGCCAGCGCGGTGGCAACTATGTTTATGGGGCTGACCATCGCCAACATTGGCGGCGTCCCGGCGGCGACCTGGCTGGGTGAAACCATCGGCTGGCGCATGTCCTTTCTTGCCACGGCGGGTCTTGGCCTGGTGGCGATGATCGGCCTGTGGTTCTCGTTGCCAAAAGGCAGCGCAGGGCAGCGGCCGAACGTGAAGGAGGAGCTGTCGGTTTTGATGCGGCCGCAGGTGCTCTCCGCGCTGCTGACCACCGTGCTCGGAGCCGGGGCGATGTTCACCCTCTATACCTATATTTCGCCGGTGCTGCATACCATTACCCACGCCTCGCCGCTGTTCGTCACCGCGATGCTGGTACTGATTGGCGTCGGCTTCTCTCTGGGCAATTATCTTGGCGGAAAATTTGCCGACCGCTCGGTTTCCGGCACGCTGAAGGGCTTTTTACTGCTGCTGATGGTTATCATGCTGGCGATCCCGCTGCTGGCGCAGTCGCAGATTGGCGCGGCCATCAGCATGGTGGTGTGGGGCGCGGCGACGTTTGCCGTGGTGCCGCCGCTGCAAATGCGCGTGATGCGCGTGGCTCACGAAGCGCCGGGGCTATCTTCTTCGGTGAATATCGGAGCGTTTAACCTTGGGAATGCGCTCGGCGCGGCGGCTGGCGGGGCGGTGATTTCTTCTGGCCTGGGCTACGCATTTGTTCCGGTGATGGGCGCTATCATTGCCGGGGTGGCGCTGATGCTGGTGTTGTTCAGCGGTCGCTCGCGGCCGGAAGAGGCCTTAGCCAGCCGCTAATAATTACCGCAGAAGGGGAAACCCTTCTGCGGTAGAGTTTTATGCCGCCAGATTAGCCGCGACAAACTTCCAGTTTACCAGCGCCCAGAAGTGCTCCAGATAGTTTGGACGGGCGTTACGGTAGTCAATGTAATAAGCATGTTCCCAGACATCCACGGTCAGCAGCGGTGCGGCATTGCCGGTGAGCGGCGTACCGGCGTTGCTGGTGGAGACAATCGCCAGGCTGCCGTCGGAATTTTTGACCAGCCACGTCCAGCCAGCGCCGAAGTTTTTCACCGCAGCATCGGTGAATTGCGCTTTAAAATCAGCAAAGCTGCCGAAGGATTTAGCGATGGCTGCCGCCAGTTCGCCTTCCGGCTCACCGCCGGCATTCGGCGCGAGACAGTTCCAGTAGAAGGTGTGGTTCCAGACCTGGGCCGCGTTGTTAAAGACGCCGCCTTCGGAAGAACGAACGATCTCTTCTAAAGAGTGGCCTTCAAAAGCGGTGCCCTTGATCAGGTTGTTGAGGTTAGTGACGTAGGCCTGGTGATGCTTACCGTAATGGTATTCCAGGGTTTCAGCGGAAATGTGCGGCGCCAGGGCGTCTTTCGCATATGGTAATGCAGGTAATTCGAACGACATTGCTACTCTCCTTATTATATTAATGCGTGCAATAACCATGTAATGCACAGGGAGATAGTAGCAAATTAAAAGATGTGGCAAAAGAGAGAGTTAACCTGCCGCAGGCGCGGCAGGGGGCGTCAGCGGATGGTTTTAGGCGTCATCACGCGGCGGGCGCCAACGTAGTGGCGAACCCAGTAATCTTCGCTTAACGAGGTAATCTGAATATCGCGTCCGGTACGCGGCGACTGAATAAATTTACCGTTACCGACGTACACGCCGACGTGATCCGCCGTGCCGCGGCCGCGGGTGCGGAAGAAGACCAGATCGCCGCTCTGCAGCTCACCGCGATCTACGGGGCGAGCATCGCGCAGGTGGTACATCTCGTTCGCCGTCCGCGGGATATGAATTTTCACCAGGTCTTTATAGGCGTAATAAACCAGCCCGCTGCAGTCAAAGCCGGTGCGCGGCGAGGTGCCGCCCCAGCGGTAGGGCTTGCCAATTTGGCCCATCAGCTTCGACATGGCGGTGCTCTGCGCTTTTTGCACCCGCACCTTATGCGCATCGGCCAGCGTCAGCGGCACTTCCTCTTCAACCACCGGCTTACAGCGCTTTTTGTAGCCTTTCCGCACGACGCATTTCTGCTGCACGTTGGCCATCGCCCGCGTCGGTTCGATGTTTGACTTAGCCGACGTCGCGCACTGCTTTTTATAGCCCTTGCGCAACACGCACTTTTTGGTTCCGCCGGCGGCCTGACGGTTTAATGCCGTTTGGCTGGAGGCGGTGGTGCGGGTAGGGTGTTTGGCGCGGGAGGAGGTCGATGCTTTCTTGCTGGAGGTTTTGGCGCTGGATTTTGTTTTCTGACCGGAGACTTTTTTCTTGCGTTCGGTGGTGCCCTTTGCCTGATGCGCTTTTGACGCGGCGGAGGCGTGCGTATGCCCTGAAGCATGCGCCAGTGGTGTAAATGAGATAGATGTAAACAGTAATGCGCAGAGCGAAATCGCGATTTTGTTTAGCCGCGCCACCGAGCACTCCCCTGATTAATTACAGACATGTACACATACCTGACCATGAATGACAAAACCCAACGATTCTAATGCATAAAAACCCTGAAAGTTAATACTCTTTTGTATCTAAAGTGTCGTTTGATTAACAATTGCAAAAAAATATGCCAGACATTGACCGCCTTGTACAGAAAGTGCGCGGCAGGACGGCGCGCTGGCTGATGAAGTAATATTTTTAAGGCAACTTCAGTCCACAGAAGATAAAATAGAACGAGTGAACAAAATGTTATTATCTGTCCTGCGTTCAGGACGCTACAATGACAAATTACTGCCGTATAGAAGTTAAGGAAGCATGACAATGAGTACTACTGTAGAAAAAATCGAACGTCAAATCGCTGAAAACCCGATCCTGCTGTACATGAAAGGATCGCCGAAACTGCCAAGCTGCGGCTTTTCCGCTCAGACCGTGCAGGCGCTGTCCGCGTGCGGCGAACGCTTTGCCTACGTAGATATCCTGCAGAATCCGGACATCCGCGCGGAGCTGCCGAAGTATGCAAACTGGCCGACCTTCCCGCAGCTGTGGGTTGATGGTGAGCTGGTTGGCGGTTGCGACATCGTGATTGAAATGTATCAGCGCGGTGAGCTACAGCAACTGATCAAAGAAACGGCGGCGAAGTACAAGGCCGACGAGCCGAAAGCAGAATAATTTTGCTGCCAGTAAAAAAGCGACTTCCAGTGAAGTCGCTTTTTTTTGTCTCTTATTCCGCTTCAGGCTGCGGTAGCGGCCATCCGCCAAGACGCTTCCAGCGGTTGACTATCTCGCAGAACAGCCGGGCGGTCTGGTCGGTATCGTACAGCGCAGAGTGCGCCTTGGTGCCATCAAACGCCATACCGGCGGCAAGGCAGGCTTTAGACAGCACGGTCTGACCGAGCGCCAGCCCGCTCAGCGCGGCGGTATCAAAGGTGACGAAAGGGTGGAACGGATTGCGTTTTAGCCCGGCGCGCTCGGCGGCAGCCATGGTAAAACTGAGATCGAAAGTGGCGTTATGCGCCACCATGATGGCGCGATTACAATCGCTGTCCTTCATCCCTTTGCGGACCATTTTGAAAATCGCGTGCAGCGCGTCGTATTCGCTTACCGCCCCGCGTTCCGGGTCGTTAGGGTTGATGCCGTTAAATGCCAGCGCTTCGGGCTGCAGGTTCGCACCCTCGAAAGGTTCAACATGAAAATGCAACGTTTCGTCCGGCATCAACCAGCCCTGCTCATCCATTTTCAGCGTAATGGCTGCGATCTCAAGCAGGGCGTCGGTTTTGGCATTGAACCCGGCGGTTTCGACATCAATAACCACAGGGTAAAAACCGCGAAAACGGTCGCACAGACCATTAAGTTGAACGTTCTCGGACATCAGATTCTCTTTACTGGAAAAAAGTAGCGCGCATTATGGCAAATTTTGCCGCGCCTTGCAGCAGTCAGGGGATAAAACAGCGGGCGCCGACGGGCGCCCGCAACCGTTAGTGGCCGAGGCCTTTGCCGGCGTCTTTCTCTTCGATCAGTTCGATTTTGTAACCATCCGGATCTTCAACGAAGGCGATAACCGTGGTGCCGCCCTTAACCGGACCGGCTTCGCGGGTCACGTTGCCGCCGTTCTGACGAATACGCTCGCAGGCTTCTGCCGCATTATCCACGCTGAGGGCGATATGGCCGTAGGCGCTGCCGAGATCGTATTTGTCCACGCCCCAGTTATAGGTCAGCTCGATAACCGCAGTATCGCTCTCCTCGCCGTAACCAACGAAGGCCAGCGAGTATTTATATTCGGTGTTTTCGCTGGTACGCAGCAGCTTCATGCCGAGCACGTTGGTGTAAAACTCGATAGAACGCGGCAGATCGCCAACGCGCAGCATGGTGTGAAGTAAGCGCATGTTTGTATACTCCTGTTTTACAACAGCCTGTTAGCCGCCGTATTTGAAAATGGCCAGAATGGCATCAGAAACGGACAAGGCGTTTCCGGCACCGGAGCACTATAACGTAAAAAGGCGACCTTTTCAGGCCGCCCATACAATCAGAGGCATCATGCGCTAAAAACGATTGGCTGCCTTGTCCTGACCGCGCGCCGGTCGGCTACGATTTCGTCAAATCGATGCTCAGGATGCGCTCCTTCGCGCCTTCCACAAAGACGTCCGGGTCCCAGTCGCGGTTGAAGCCTTCCTTTATACCGACGTACAGGGTATTCATATCCGGCGATAGCACCATCTGGTTTGGATAAACAGGAGTGCGGAATTCACGGGTCACGCTGTAGGTCGCGGCATCGATTACGCTGAGGGTGCCGCTGGTGAAATTGGTGACGTAGAGCTCGTTATATTTCGGATTGTATTTTACCGCGTTGGCCCCGGCGCCGGTACGCACATAGCCCAGCTGCCTGCCGTCGCGCAGATCGAAAATATAGAGCCCGTCGCGGGGGCCGCTGCGATCGTCATGGTCGAAGGCCACGACAAAGATCCTGCCGGAGTCGGAGTCCACCGCCAGATTCTGCGCGCTGGGCAGCCGCGGCTGCGTATTCTGGAGGGTAATGGTGCGCAGCACCTGCTGCTTTTTCGCGTCAATCTCGTTGATGTAATCCCGGCCGCCAACGTAGATTTTCTGCGTTTTTTCATCGAGCGTCAGCCCATAGGCCGTGCCCTTATAAGCCTCTTTGACCTCGCCTTTTAGCGCCAGCGTCGTGCCGTCGAGCATCAGCAGTTTATGCAGCGGCTGCGTACCCTGCGCCGTCTTCAGCATATTGCTGTAGCTCACGAACAGGGTATCTGCATCCGGGCTGTAGACCATATGGCGCAGGTGCTCGAAGCGAGAATCGGCGGCGTTAGGCGTTTTAAAGCTGAGCCTGTCGCTGGTTTTGGTTAGCTTCCCTGTGGTGGTATCAAGCATGCTTATCCGCAGCGAGGCCGACTGGGTATGACCGATATAGAGCCGGTGCTGCGGCTGATTCATCGCCAGGGAAAACGCCCGGTACGGCATATCGTAGCGATGTTCAATTTTCAATGACGTCGGGTTAAAGGCGTATAAATAGCCTCTGTTCGCCTCGCGGTTCACGCGGTCGGTTACCGCCGCAAACACGTACTGATTGGCGTTATCGAAGGCCAGTTCGTAAATTCCTTCATCCGCCTGCTGAAGGTAATTGGTCTTCAGGGCGAAGCGCGAGGTTTCGCGCGGCGGTGGGTCAATGGCTAACGCCGAGGCCGGCAGGAGAGCCGCAATAAGCAGGCATCCCAGTCGTGTTCTTAAATTGAATCGATTCATTTTTTATTCCTGATATGCAAAGTGGGGGCGCGGGATAAAACCCGGGGCATTACCCCGCGCCGGGTTTTAACTCAGAACTGGATCTCTCCGCCGAAGATCCAGGTTCGTCCGCGGGCGGTGGTATTCACCGACGTGCCCGCCCGGGCGTAATCGACGCTCTGATTCATGCGGTTCAGCGCTTCGGCGTAATCGCGGTTGGTGACGTTCTGCACGCTGAGGCGCAGCTGGACGTTGTCGGTCGCCTGCCAGGTGCTGTAGAGGTCGATGATGGTCGGGATATTCGGCATGTCCTCTTTCGGTACGGTATTGCTGTCGAGGCTGATGCCCTCGGTGCTCAGGCGTTTGGTTTTACCGGTGAATTTGACCAGGCTGCCGACGGTCAGACGCCGGTCGAAGAGGCGGCCGCCGACGTCGAGCGTGGCGTAGCTATCGGGCAGGTCGCTGAGGTCGCTGTAGGCAAAGCTGTAAACCGTGCTGGCAATCGAGGTGGGCTGATCGGTGTGCTGCTTGCTCCATGAGAGGTTCGCATAGGCGAAGCCGATATCATATCCGGCCTCAATCTCGTAACCTGTGGCGGTTACCGTCGAAGGTACGTTGATGTAGATGTTGGCGTTGAAGCTATCGGATGCGTTATCGATATCCTGACAGAGCCTGCCATCGTGGCACAGGAAAAAGGATTCGCTGGTGATATAGTTTTTAATCCGCGAGCGGTACGCCAGCGCCTTTAAATGAAAGCTGTCCTGCTCGTGCAGCAGGCCCTGCTTATTGATATTAAAGCCGGCCTCCCAGGTCTCCGCTTTTTCCGGTTTGAGGAACGGGTTCATCGAGGCGCCGCCCTCGTTAGCGAAGAAGACCTCCTGCACGTTTGGCGCGCGGGAAGATCGGCTCCAGCTGACGAAGGGCTGCAGCCACGGGGCGACCTGGGCGGAAAACGTTGCCGATGGATTAACGTCGGTATTATCCAGCTTGAGATGGCTTTCCCCCTGCGGGAAACACTTCTCGTTATCGCCGCAGGCCGGCTTGTAGCCTGTAACCTGGCTGCGGGTGTAGTTAAGGTTGAGATCCAGCTGATAAATATCTTTGTTCAGCGTCAGGCTGCTGTATAAGGACGATATCTTTTGTTTGCCGGCGGGAGCAAAGGCGTTGTGATCGGTTTCAGTATTCTGCACAAAGCGCCGGGTATAGCGGGTATCCATTAATTTCCCGCCGACCTGGAATACGGTAAACAGATCCTCACTCATTTTAAATCGACTGGTGTTGCTAATATCGATAGCGTTGGATTTATTGGTGGTCGAAGAACTGTTGAAGTTATACAGCGATTCCGGCTTGTACGCCTGATTTCCGCGGCTGGTGCTGGCCAGCAAATTTAATTCCACCAGCTCATTCAGCGGGGCGTAATTATAGCGCAGGGCGTAATCGTCGCTGGTGATGTCGCGACGGGTAAAGCTGTTGCTGTAATTACGGCCGGAAAACTCAATTTTATTGAACTGGTCCGGATTGAAGTTCAGCTTATAAAGCTGGGAGCGGGGCTCCTGGCGCAAATATTTATTATCTTCGCCGATAAAATCTTCGCTGCTGCGCCCGCCGCCGTTTTTATAGGTCGCATAGGTTCGTCTACCGCTGATGCCGACCAGCGCGCCGAGGGCGCCGCCGTTTTCGAAGGTATCGGTCTTACCGGCCACCGCCACCATCCCGGTGCGCCCCAGCCCGTTATCGCCCACCGAGAAGCGGGAAAGTACCCCCGCCTGGCGTCCCTCCCGCAGAACGTCATCGATGCCGATGGTGCGCATATTGGCGCTGCCCGCGAGGGCGTTAACGCCCTGAGAGCCGGCGCTGCTGCCGCGCGTCACGTCAACTTCGGCAAGAAAGTTCGGGTCGAGCGGGACGCCGGCGGCGGTGTTGGCGCCGCCGTGATAGTTGGCGGGCGCCATGCCGAAGTAGGTCTGGGTGACGCCATCGACCATCGTATTCACCCGGCCCAGCCCGTTCATGCCGCGAATATTCACGCTGATCGAACCCTGCAGCGGATCGATTTGCGTATAGGTCCCCGCCATACTGCGCAGCGACGCATCCAGGCTCTGCAAGTTTTTATTTAGCGTACGCGAACTGTAGGCTCCGGGGCGGGTATAGCTCTCCTCAGAGGAGCCGACCTGATTTTTTTCAGCCAGCGGGTTATCGGTAATAGTGAGCGGAGAAAAGACCGACTCCCCCTCATTTTCTGCCGCAAAGGTATGGCCGTGGACAATAATAAGCCCGGCCATAATCCCTTTGGCTATTTGCGATTTTTCCATAATCAATTCCTGTTTTTGTATTTTATCAATGCACCAAATGAACAAAATTACCCCGCGTAGCCGAACGGCTGCGCTACGATAAATTGCTCATAAATAAAAATAAAAGCTCCGCCACTGCCCGAGAATACTCTCCCCGCAGCGGCCGGTTATTCAGAAATGAATAATCTAAATGACGCTATTTAAGTTTGTTAACCGACCAGCGGTTAATACAGGTAACGCTCATTGTTATATTTTTAACAGCCCGAACTCCACCGGTAGCGTGACCTTCTGGACGCCGTTTTTGAGCATCTCTTTTGGCGGCGGCGGCAGCGGTCGCGCGCTTTCAAGCGCAATGAGCGCCGCCCGATCCAGTGACAGGGTGCCGGATGAGGTGACCAGTTTTGTACTAAGTATTTCGCCGCGCTCATCGACGCTGAAGGCGATGACGGCCGTCCCGGTACGTTTACGCCGCCTTGCATCGTCCGGGTAGTTGCGCATTTTGTTGATTTTGCCCTTTACCAGAGATTCCCAGCTGATTTTACTTTGGCTGATTCTGGCGGCGTCGGTATCCAGCGGTGCCGTATTGCGCTGAGTCCGCGCGGACTGTACCGGCGGGGCGGCCAGGCTGGTGGTGGTCGAGTTTCCCTGCTCTTCTTTACGCTCCTGCGACGATTTCTTCTTTCTTTCCGTTTTCTTTTTGCGCTCTTTTTCCGGCGTTGCTGCCGCCAGCTTAAGCTCAGCGTCCTCGTGCTCGCGCAGCTTCGGCAGCTCTTTATTATGGAGCGACTCGCGTTCGGTCATGGCTTCTACCTTGCGCTGCTGGCTGACGCCTGGCGGCAGTTCGGGGCGAATGAAGGAGACCTCAAACTCAGGCGCATATTCAAGCATCACTGCGGCAGGCGTCGACTCGGGCTGGTTGAGGGAAAAATGAAGCATAAACGGCAGCACCAGCGCCGCGTGGAACAGCACGCTGCCGGCGGAGCCCTTTATCCACGGCGCGCGCGAGAGGATCGGTGGCCTGTTCATTGCGATCTTCATTTGGCCGCCGGTACCGACCAGATATAGTCGGCCTGTTTTGCCGTCAGCGTGGTGCCGTCGGTGGTGAGCATCACCACCCGCGGTTTTTCCGCGCCTAAGTCGGCCAGATGCAGGGGCACGCCGGTATCTTTGGCGGCGTGGTAGCCGCCGGCAATCAGCAGCGCCGGGCGCGGCGCTTGAATGAGCTGTTGGGCCATAAAGCGATCGCGATTCTGCTGAATGGCCATCATCGCGGTGACCTGTTCGCCGCTAATTTTGCCGTCGTGCATCAGGTAGATGATCGCCGACAGGGCTTCATGTACCTGCGGGCGGGAAGAGCGTTCTCCGCTCGGGAAAGTGGGGCGTTGGTACAGTTCGTTGACCTGCTGGCGGCTGATATTGGCGGCCAGCAGAGGCCAGGGACCCTCCAGCGCGGTCATCACCAGGTCACGGTACAGATCCCACGGCCAGCCGCTGTTCCAGCGCATCGCTTCCGCCGCGCGGGTGGCGCTGATCGACGTTCCGGACGCGCTGGCCTGCTTGACGCGGTTGACCGCATCCTGCTGGCTGATATCGATCATCTCCAGCAGCACGCTGCCCTGGGGGCGGGATTGGTTCAGATTTTTTAGCAGCCACTGCTCAATCTGATGGTGGCGCACGTTGGTGTGCTCTTCGCCGACGATAACTATCGAGGCGCTGCGCACCCTGGCGATAAGCTGCGCCGGCGTCAGGGTGCTGCCGGAGGCCGTATCCACAATACATGCGCACTCTTCCACCGATGCGGCGGCGGGGGCTGATGTCGTCGAGGACGCGCTTTGGCATGCCGCCAGGGCCAGAGCGCTGCTAACAACCAGAGATTTTAACAAGCATTCCATATTAAACATAAATATCCATTTTCTGTTTCATTGATAGCATTTATTTTCATGCTAAAATTTTTCACAGAATTATATGTAACAATGATAATGATTATCAAGATCATTCGCATTATCATTAATGCTCTGGTTTTAACCAAAACGTCGCAGAGAGCGGCAGGAGTCATGCGGAGAAGGGCGGGAGCTGGGGAGCGTCAAACGGCGGGCGGGTTCTCGTCCTTCCCTGGACAGAGATCCGGCGTATTTTTTAGCCATCCGTGGAGCGGCTGACCTCCTCCCAGGCGTCGATCCCGGCGCTCATCTGCTGCAGCTTTTCTTTAACCAACGTCACGGCATCGCTTCCCAGCAGCAGCGACGCCGGAGGGGACGGATGGTTAATCAGCTCCAGCATCGCCCGCGCCGCCCGGCGCGGATCGCCCGGCTGGTGGCCGCTGCGCTGCATCCGCGTTTCGCGAATGGGGCCGAAGCTGCTGTCGTAATCGTCAATACTACGGGCAGCGCGCACCATTGAGCGCCCGGCCCAGTCGGTTCGAAACGATCCCGGCTGCACCGCCGTCACGGCGATATTAAAGGGCTTAAGCTCTTTGCCTAGCGTTTCTGAAATACCCTGCAAAGCGAATTTGCTGCCGCAGTAGTAGCTGATGCCGGGCATGGTGATGAATCCCCCCATCGAGGTGATATTCAGAATGTGGCCGGCGCGGCGCGCGCGGAACCAGGGTAAGAAAGCTTTAATTACCGCGACCGCACCAAATACGTTAACGTTGAATTGCGCCACGAGCTCCTCAATCGGCGACTCTTCCATGATGCCCTCGTGGCCGTAGCCGGCGTTATTGACCAGCACGTCAACCGCGCCAATTTCCCGCTCTACGGCCTCAACGAGCGGCGGAATGGCGGCAAAATCGGTGACGTCCAGGACTCTGCCAAAGCACTGACCCGGCGACAGGGCCTCGAACTGCTGCCGATCTCTCTCGTTTCGTAGCGTTCCGACCACCCGATGCCCCGCGCTGAGCGCCTCTTCGGCCAGCGCCCGGCCAAATCCGCTGCTGACGCCGGTGATGAAAAATAGTTTTGCTGAGTGCATACCAACTCTCCTTCATTAAATTGAGCCGGCAGAATAGGGCCGAACGGCGCTCTGGCGTAGCCCCGATCCTCTTCGGTCTTTGCCTGTTCCTATGAGCCGTCTGGACGCGGCGGGCCGTGAGTGCCACACTTCACCTACGTTCCGGCTTCTTTAACGCAGGCTTTATGACAATGATCGCTGATCGGCAAATGGTGACGCTGCTGGACCACCTGACCCCGCAGGAGGGCTATAACCTCACGGTTTTACCTGACGTTCGCTTTTTGCGATCTAACCGACCGCTGCTGCGCACGCCGGTTTTATACGAGCCGGGGATCGTTATTGTGGTGCAGGGAAGAAAGCAGGGGTTTCTTGGGAATGATGTCTATTTGTATGACGCCCGGCATTATCTGATGGTCTCCGTGCCGGTGCCGTTCACCATGGAAACCGACGCCAGCGCCGCCGAGCCGATGCTGGCTATTTACATTCGGCTGGATTTCACCTTAGCGGCAGATCTGCTGCTGGAGCTCGACGGTCGCGGCGCCCCCGTCGTCGCCGCGCCGCGCAGCATGATGTCGAGCCTGATGGATGCGCAGATCGGCGGCTCGGTGTTACGCTTCCTGCAGATTATGTCTTCGCCGCTGGACGCGGAAATGCTCGGGCCGTCGATGCTGCGGGAGATATATTACCGGGTGCTTACCGGCGAGCAGGGGCCGGCGCTGCGCAGCGCCCTGCGGATGCAGGGCCAGTTTGGCAAAGTGGCGAAAGCATTACGAAAAATTCATGCGCAATATGCCGAGAGCCTTGACGTCACCGCCCTGGCGAAAGAGGTCGGAATGAGCGTTCCGACCTTTCACAGCCACTTCAAGGCGGTAACCAACACCTCGCCGATGCAGTACCTGAAATCAACGCGCCTGCATCAGGCCCGGCTGCTGATGCTGCGCAACAACCTGACCGCCTCCGCCGCCGGCGTGCGGGTCGGCTATGAGAGCATTTCTCAGTTCAGCCGCGAGTTTAAGCGCCTTTTTGGCCTGACGCCGGTGCGCGAAGTTGAGCGCATGAAGCACAATTTTTCCCTGCCCGCCCCGGTTACGCCCTCCGCGTTTATCTCATCGCATTGAGCCGTCCGCCGGGGCCGGCACATCGTCATCCTGTAAGATATGCTGGCGCAGCAGCGTCGCCAGGGTAGAAGGATCGCCTCGCTCTATCGCCTCGACCATCGCGAAATGTTCCTGCGAGGACTGGACGATCCTCGCATGCGAGTTCCATTGCCCCAGCGCCGCGGAGGGAACCCGGCTGCGGAGTTCGAAAATCAGTTCAATCATGTCTTTGTTCGAACACGGAGCAAGCAGCGCGCGGTGAAAGGCGAGGTTGGATTCATACTGTTGCAGGATCGTGCCGAACTGAGTGTAGTGGTCAAACAATTCGGCGCACTGGCGCAGGGCGGCTAACTGCGCGGGCTGGATATGCTCCACGATATCGCTGGCCGATGCGCTTTCCAGCACCGCGCGGATGCGCGAAATATTCCTACGCTGCTGCACGTCAGGCGAATAAACATGGTACCCACGATTGGGAACATGCTGCACCAGCCGTTCAATGACCAGCTGATCGAGGGCGCGGCGAACATCGCTGCGCGTACACTCATAGCGCTCAGCCAGCTCGACCTGTTTCAGCCAGGCGCCTGGCTGGAAAACCCCGGTATTAATATCCATCGCCAGCAGGTTGGCAACGTGCACCAGAGTGCTTTTACCTTGCATCATATCCTCAGCTCCTTGTCCTGGTTCCCGCGATTTTTTGCAGCCTGATAATGAACGGTTCCCGGCTTTGGCACCAGTTTAAACCGTCGGTCTATTGGCTTTTGCTCTGACCCAAAGCTGAATTGTGACATGAACCAGATCTTTTGTTAATAAATTGTTTATTAAATTGGCGCCAATTTTGGTTTTGTGTTTGAATCAATTTTGAACAGCCGATCAACGAGAAAACAATTTATGCAACTATCAGTAATTAAAAATGATTCTGAGCATGCTGCCGGGCGTAGCCTGGCGCTTTACTATCGCGGCAGCACGACTATCTTTTCCAGCCGGCACGATCCCCGCTTCCAGTATTGCCTGTACGTTCCGCCCGGATTCGATGGCGACAAAACCGATTATCGCCTGGTCGTGGCGATGCACGGCACCGGCCGTTCGATGGTGCAATACCGGGATGCTTTTACCGAGTTTGCCCGCTATAACCGCTGCGTTGTTCTGGCCCCGCTGTTTCCCGTCGGGCCGCTAGGTGACGGCAATTCACACGGCTTTAAATACATCATTGAGCAGGATATTCGCTATGACCTGGCGCTGCTGGCGATGATTGATGAAGTTAGCGAGCTGCTGGATCGCGACTTTGGCAAGTTTCTGCTGTTCGGCTACTCGGGAGGCGGTCATTTCGCCCATCGCTTCCTTTACATTCACCCGGAAAAGCTGCTGGGAGTCTCCATTGGCGCCCCGGGTTCCGTCACGCTGCTGGACGACAGCAAGGCCTGGTGGCCGGGGGTGCAGAACTTTGAGCAAATCTTTGGCAAACCTCTGGATTACCACGCCTTAAAACAGGTAGCGGTGCAGCTGGTGGTCGGCAAAGTCGATCTCGAAACCTGGGAAATCACCCATCAACCCGGCGGCCGGTATTATCAGCCGGGATGTAATGATGCCGGTATCACCCGAATCGAACGGAATACCGCGCTGCTCAACAGCCTACGCGAGCACGGCGTGAAAGCTGAACAAGAGATAGTGCCAAACGTCGGCCACGACGGCATGAAAGTGCTGGATCAGGTGAAAGACTTCTTCCTGCGCGTACTGCAGGCAAATCGCTGAGGAGCGAACAACGTGACGCAACCTTTTCCCTTAATCGAAATCTCCGGTACGCCGTACGAGCGGGGCTGCCAGTACGGTGAGCAGGCTAAAGCTCGGATCCACGCCAGCGTGGCTATTTATGGCGACCAGCTGAACGCCCTGCGGATCGGTCAGGAACAGCGTGACCGCCTGATTAATAGCTTCAGCGCCATCATCCGCGAGTTTGATGCGGACTATCTCGACGAAATGCGCGGCATTGCCAGCGCATCCGACGTTTCGCTGGAAGCTATTGTGATGATCAACGCCCGTACGGAAGTTATCGCTCAGGCGCGTAGCCTGCAGCACTGCCCGACGCCGCATGATGACAACATAAAAGATGGCTGTACCGGCGCGGTGATCCTGCCGCAGCGCAGCCCGCACGGCAAACTGATTCATGGTCAAAACTGGGACTGGCGCGCGGAGTGCGCGGAGAGTTCGGTGGTGGTGAAAATTAAGCGTCAGCAGGGGCCGGATGTCCTGACTTTCGTGGAGGCCGGAGGGCTTGGCCGCAGCGGGATGAACAGCGCCGGGATCGCCATCACCGCTAACTATCTGCGGTGTGAGCGCGATTATCAGCAGCAGGGCGTTCCGCTGTCGCTGATCCGCCGTAAAGCGCTGGAACAGCAGCATATGGCGCTGGCGATGAAGGTGGTCGCCACCACGCCAAAGTCGTGCTCTAACAATATGATCCTCAGCACAAAAGAGGGCTTTGCTATCGATTTTGAATGCGCTCCGGACGAAAGCTTCACCCTCTATCCGCAAAATGGCCTGCTGGTTCATGCCAACCACTGGGAGAGCCTGCCCGCGCGCTGCAAAATTCGCGAGGAGGGCGTCGATGCCTCGCCGGATTCGCTGTATCGCGGCTGGCGCGTCCATGAATTACTCAACGCCCATGCAAAACCGGGCGCAGAGGAGATGAAAAACGCCTTTTTCGATGACTTCGGCTCCCCCTATTCCGTATGTCGTCCGCCGCGGCCGGGGTTCAGCAGCGATTTATCCGCCACGGTGGCGATGATCGTGATGACTCCCGCTGAGGGGATGATGGATGTAGTACCGCTTCCGGCACTTAACCGCGACTTCACGCGCTACACGCTCGATTAACAGAGAGATCGCTATGAAAAAATTATTATCAGCTGTTGCCCTGTTACTGCCGGGCATGGTGGCGCAGGCGGCCGATGGCGAAGTTATCCGTTTTGCGCTGAATCAGGATATCCGCAGCAGCCAGCCGGGCGTCAACCGGGACGGAAACACCGATGATGTCCTGATGCACGTGGTGGAAGGCATGGTGGGCTACCGCGAGGACGGTACCGTTGGGCCGATGCTCTCGTCATCGTGGGATGTGAGTAATGAAGGCAAAACCTATACCTTCCATCTGCGCGAAGGGGTGAAGTTTCACAACGGCGACGCCATGACGGCGCAGGACGTGGTGTGGAGCTGGAAGCACTGGAACGACCCGAAAACGCAGTGGCGATGTTTGCGCGAATTTGACGGCAGCGGGTTGATTCATGTTACCGACGTCAGCGCGCCGGATGCGCATACCGTGGTCATGACGCTGGAGAAACCGGTGGCGCTGTTTCTGGACACGCTGGCGCGCACCGATTGCGGCGCTGCCGCGGTTATCAGCTCTAAATCGGTTGCCGCGGACGGAACCTGGATCGCGCCGATCGGCACCGGGCCGTTCAGCTTTGGCGAGTGGAAGCATGGTGAGTACGTTTCATTGAAGCGTTTTGCCGACTACAGCGCGCTGGCGGGGAAAGAGGACGGCTTTGTCGGCGGAAAAAAAGCGCTGGTGGAGGAAGTGCGCTTTATGGCGATCCCCGATGCGGCAACGGTGAAGGCGGGCCTGCAGTCGGGAGCCGTGGATCTGGCGCAGGTGAGCCCGATTGACGGCATCGACCTGAAAAAAGACCCCAATATCTCCCTCGAAGTGGCACCGAACGCCCAGCGTCACGTGATGCTGATCCAGACCGACGATCCGCTGCTGAAAAACGTCAAGCTTCGTCAGGCGATAGCCTCTGCGCTGGATAGCGAACAGATCGCGCTGGGAACCAGCCAGAATCTGGCGCAGGCGTCCAACTCCAACATTTCCGTGGCCTCCGCGTTCTACAGCAATATCCAAAAACAGGGCTATAAGTACGATCCGGCCCGCACGGCCCAACTGCTGAAAGAGGCGGGCTATAAAGGCGAGCCGCTGGAGATTATCGCCAACAAGCGCGCCACCGTGCCGAGTTTTGATATGGCCATTATTATCCAGGCGATGCTGCAGGCGGCGGGAATTAACGCCCGCGTCACTACCATGGAGTGGGCGACCCAGCTTGAGCGCTATCAGTCCGGGCGCTATCAGATGATGACCTTCACCTACTCCGCGCGCTTTAACCCGGCGCTGGCCTTCGAGCAGATGGTGGGGGATAAAACTAAACAGAAACGCAAGGTCTGGGGAGATCCGCAGGCTATCGCTATGACCGATGAGCTGGCCACCGTCGACGATCCGGCGCGGGTCCAGGCCATCACCGATAAGCTGCACCAGCAGATGATTGCTGATGTCCCGCTAATCATCTTTTATCCTGGGCTGGATATTGTCGCGCACCGTAAGGCTATCAGCGGCTATAAATCCTGGCTGGCTGCCGCCGCGCGGCTGTGGAACGTCAGCAAAGCCTGATGAGATAAGGAGACGCGCATGTTGCAGTTTCTGCTTACCCGTATTTTGACCGCTATTCCGACGCTGCTGCTGGTGACCGTGCTGGTCTTTCTGCTGACGCGCATGGTGCCGGGCGACCCGGCCCTGCTGATGCTGGGGGATATGGCGACGGAGTCCAGCCTTGCCGATCTGCGCCACAGCATGGGGCTGGATCAGGGGATAGTGCAGCAGTTCTTTATCTGGTCCGCTAACGTGCTGCACGGCGACTTTGGCCACTCAATTCAGAGCGGTCAGCCGGTACTGCCTTTGATTCTGCAGCGCTTCGGCGTGACGCTAAGCGTGGTGCTGGTAGCCATCGTTATCGCCTCGCTGCTGGCGGTGCCTGCGGGAATGCTGGCGGCGTGGAAACAGAACTCCTCCCTGGATACCGGGCTGGTGATGTTCTCCACGTTTCTGCTGTCGATCCCGAGCTTCTGGATGGGGCTGCTTATTCTGCTGCTGCTTGGCCTGAAGCTCGGCTGGCTGCCGGTTGTCGGCTACGTCTCATTGAGCGATGACCTGAAGGCGGGGCTGCTGTATCTGCTGATGCCGGTGATGACGCTGGTGCTGGTGGAGATCGGCGCGCTGGTCCGCATGATGCGGGCCAGTACGCTGGAGGTGCTGCGGCTTGATTATGTTTCCCACGCCCGGGCGAAGGGGCTGCGCGAGCGCGCGGTCCTAACGCGCCACGTGTTCCCGAATGCCTTTGGGCCGACGTGGACGCTGATTGGCCTGACGCTCGGCAACCTGCTCAGCGGGGTGGCGGTGACGGAAACGGTCTTCAGTCTGCCGGGGCTCGGCCGCCTGCTGGTGGATGCCATTTATGCCCGCGACTATCCGGTTATTCAGGGATGTATGCTGTTTATCGCCACGCTCTATGTGCTCACCAATCTGCTGATTGATGCGCTCTATCCACTGTTCAATCCGAGGGTTTCTGCGTGAAGAGAAAACATATCGTCCTCGCGCCAAACGCGCTGCTGGGAATAGCGCTGATTGGCACCATCGCGCTGGCCGGCATCGTGGGCTTCTTCTGGACCCCGCTGGACCCGTCGCGGATCAATATTCTGGCGCGCCTGCAGTCTCCGGGAGCGGGTCACCTGCTGGGCACCGACGAATACGGTCGCGACGTGCTGAGTCGCCTGCTGGCCGGAGCCAATGCCAGTATGACTATCTCTCTGGTGACGGTTGGCTTTGCGCTGTTGGTCGGTATTACGCTGGGGCTGATCAGCGGCTACCTGCGCGGCGCGGTGGACCGGCTGATTATGATGCTGACCGACGCGCTGCTGGCCTTTCCCGGCATTCTGCTGGCGCTGGCGCTGTTGAGCATCCTCGGCAACAACCGCTACGGCATTATTCTGTCGCTGGGTCTGGCCTACACCCCCTCGGTGGTGCGCATCGTTCGCGGCACCGTGCTGGGGCTACGCGAGGCGGAGTTTGTCTCCGCGGCGAGGGTCATGGGGCACAATGAATGGGCGATCCTACGCCGTCATATTCTTCCTAATTGCCTGGCGCCCCTGACGGTGCTGGCTACCTCGATGCTGGGCTGGGTATTGATTTCCGAAAGCGCGCTCTCCTTTCTCGGTCTCGGCGTGCCGCCTCCGGAGCCGACGTGGGGCAATATGCTGGCCGCCAGCCGCAGCTATCTCGCCCAGGCGCCGTGGCTTGCGCTCCTGCCGGGCGTCTGTATATCGCTGGCGCTGCTGGGGGTCAACATGCTGGGCGACGCGTTACGTGATTATCTCGATCCGAGGATGCAATGATGAACAACACAACCGCATTATTGCAGGTCAGCAACCTGCGGGTTAGCGTCGCGGGGCGTGAAGTCGTAAAAGGCATCTCGTTTACGCTCGCTCCCGGCGAAGTGCTGGCGGTGGTCGGGGAGTCCGGCAGCGGTAAAACTCTGGCGATGCGCTCCTTAATTTCGCTGCTGCCGACGGGGGTAACCAGCTTTGCCGATTCGCTAATCTTTGACGGCCACGATCTCAATCACCTCGCCGCGGAGCAGCTGCGCGAGCTGCGCGGTGCGGGCATCGGTATGGTTTTTCAGGAGCCGATGACATCGCTAAACCCGGCGATGACCATTGGCCGCCAGCTTGATGAAGGGCTGGCGTTACACACCCGCCTCAGCGAGCCCGCGCGGCGGGAAAAGATCGTTGCGATGCTGGAGCGCGTCGGTCTGGCTGATGCCGGGAAATTATTAGGCTCTTATCCCCATGAGTTTTCGGGAGGGATGCGTCAGCGGGTGATGATCGCCGCGGTCATGCTGCTTGAGCCGAAACTGATTGTTGCCGACGAGCCGACCACCGCCCTGGACGTGCTGGTACAGCATGAGGTTATGGATCTGATGCTGGGGCTAACCGCCGAAAAGGGCAGCGCCGTGATTCTGATTAGCCACAATCTGTCGATGGTTGCGCGCTATGCATCACGCATTATGGTGATGGAGCAAGGCGAAGTGGTTGAGCAGAACGGCAGCCAGCGGCTGCTGGCCGAACCGCAGCACGCCTATACCCGGCGTCTGCTGGAAGCGCTGCCGGTACGCCAGCCGGCGCCGGACCGCCAGCGCCTGCTGGCGGCGGAAAGCGTCATTGCGCTGACGGACGTCGATATCCGCTACGTAGGACGTAAGTCCTGGTTCCGCCCGGCAAAGGTGACGCACGCGGTAAAAGGGATCAGCTTTAACGTGCGCGCCGGTGAGACGGTGGCGCTGGTCGGCGCGAGCGGTTCCGGTAAAACCACCATCGGCAAGCTTATAGCGGGAATGCTGAAGGCCAGCCAGGGCGTGCTGGCGTTTCGGGGGCGGGCGCTGGATCCAGCGGATAAGGCGCTGATGACCACCTGGCGACGGGAGTGTCAGATGATCCAGCAGGACCCGTTCTCCTCGCTTAACCCGCGGATGCGCGTCGCGCAACTTATTGAAGAGCCGCTGCTGCTGGTGGCGACGATGAACCGCAGCGCTCGCGAACAGCGGGTTCGCGAGGTGCTGGATGAGGTTGGACTGGGAAGCCTGTTTATGTCCCGCTATCCCCATCAGCTTTCGGGAGGCCAGCGCCAGCGGGTGGCGATTGCGCGGGCGATTGTCCGGCGTCCGGCCTTTATCATTGCCGATGAGCCGACTTCAGCGCTGGATATGACGGTGCAGAAACAAATTCTCGAACTGCTCAAGCGGCTACAGCAGCATTACGGGTTTGCCTGTTTGTTTATTACGCACGATCTCGGTGCCGTCGAGCAGATAGCGGACAGAGTGCTGGTGATGGAAAAGGGGAGCCTGGTCGAGAGCGGGTGGAGTGATGACGTTCTGGATAATCCTCAGCACCCCTATACGCAGCGGCTGCTAAGCTGCCTGCCGGTTCTTATAGCGCGGGAGCAGGGAGGATACCAGCTGCAGCAGCCGGCGTGAGCGGATTAACGGGCGGATATACGAAAAATAGCGGCGGTACTCCGCCGCTATTTCTTTGGCCGCTGTAAAAGAGGGCGTTACAGCGTCGGATAATCGGTATAGCCTTCCGCGCCGCCGCCGTAGAAGCTCTCCGGACGCTGCGGGTTCAGCGCCGCTTTATGCTTCAGGCGGGCAACCAGATCGGGGTTGGCGATAAAGTCGCGACCGAAAGCGACGGCGTCAATCAGGCCTTTGCTAATCAGATCGTTGGCCTTTTCAACCGTATAGGCGCCCGCGCCGATAATGGCGCCCGGGAAGCGCGCGCGAACCTTCTGACGGAACTCATCGCTGTACGGCTGGCCGCCGGCCCAGTCCGGCTCGGACATGTGCAGGTAGGCGATACCTCGTTTAGCAAGCTCTTCAATCAGATACAGCGCGTCGGCTTCTTCATTCGGGCCGTTATCGACGTTCTGGAAGCTGCCGATTGGCGATACGCGGATACCGATGCGATCGGCGCTCCACTCTTTACTGACCGCCTCCACCACTTCCAGCACCAGGCGAGCGCGGTTTTCAACGCTGCCGCCGTACCGATCGCTACGATGGTTAGAGGTCGGGGAGAGGAACTGGTGCAGCAGGTAGCCGTGGGCGGAGTGCAGTTCCACCAGATCGAAGCCGGCGTCGCGCGCGTTGCCTACCGCCTGGCGGAAGTCGTTGACGATCCCTGGGATCTCATCGAGCTCCAGCGCCCGCGGCATGGAGGTATCGGCGCGAACGGCGTGGCCGTTCTCATCACGCAGCGACGTACGGGTGCCGGCGCTGATTGCGGACGGCGCAACCGGCGCCGCGCCGCCTGGCTGCAGGCTGTTATGTGAGATACGACCGGTATGCCACAGCTGTACGGCAATATGTCCCGCTTCGGCGTGAACGCCGGCGGTGATTTTCTGCCAGGCCGCGATCTGTTCAGGGCTGTGCAGACCCGGGGCGCCGGCATAGCCTTTAGCCTGGGCGGAGATCTGCGTCGCTTCCGAAATAATCAGTCCCGAGCTGGCGCGTTGACGGTAATACTCGGCCATCAGCGGAGTAGGGATGTCGCCGGGCTCAATGCTGCGCAGGCGGGTTAACGGAGCCATAAACACGCGGTTAGGTACGGTGACCGCACCCACTTTCAACGGGGTAAACAATTTTGATTCGGACATAATGACTCCTGAGTAGACCGGTCGTCTTGAAATGGGTTAAATAAAAACGCCTGTCAAACGCCAGGCGCGGCAATAATACTTTTGGCATGGGCAAGGGCGCTTTCAAGCGGCGTTGCGCTGCGCGTAATTTTGGCCTGCAGGTTGGCGCCCAGCCACAAGGAGTAGAGCACCTGCGACAGGGTTAACGCGTCGCCGCTGAAAACCAGGCTGCCTTCCTGACGCCCCTTGTCCAGCGCTTCGCCAAGCAGGGTAATAATCTGGCTGGCCCCTTTGTCCATCTCGGTACGCATCGACTCCGACAGATCGCAAACTTCCGCCGACAGCTTCACCGTCAGGCAACCGCTGATAATGCCCTGCTGGCAAAACTGGGTAAGCGTATGCTGATAGTAAGCCAGCAGGCGATCGCGATAGTTGCCTTCGCCGTGGGCGAAATGCTCCACCAGCCGCTGCAGATAGCCGGCGTAGTGATGTTCCAGCAGCGCAACCCCGTAAGCTTCCTTTGAGCGAAAATAGTGATAGAAAGAGCCCTTCGGCACTTCCGCCGTTTTCAGCAGTTCGCTCAGGCCCATGCCGGTAAAGCCGCGGTGCATGCACAGCTGTTCGCCGGTGGCCAGGATATGTTCGCGGGTATCGCATTCGCTATGTTTGTTCATGCCGCTCACTGTAGTAGACCGATTGGTCTAATGCAAGTGATAAATTTAAATGATGTGTGGCGTAGAGGCTGAGCAACAAAAGTTGCCAACCGCGGATGAAACGTCTTCAATGAGAGAGAGAAAGAGGCAACCGGAGGCGTGAGGTGGCAGAGCAGCTGGAGTTTTTCCCGGTACAGAGTCCGTGCCGGGGAATTTGTCAGTCGGACGAACGCGGCTATTGTCGCGGCTGTTTGCGCAGCCGCGAGGAGCGTTTTGCCTGGCAAACGATGAGCGACGTACAAAAGCAGGACGTTCTGCGGCTGTGTCGCCAGCGCCTGTTGCGCAAATTACGCGCGGCTAAGGCGGAAACAGCGGAAGAACCGCAGCAACCCTCACTGTTTTAATTGCAAAAATGGGTATACTCAAAGCACTTTTTTGTTGAGGACGTTGTTATGGTTCAGCGTATTGCTATGGCTCCGCAGGGGCCGGAATTCTCGCGTTTTGTTATGGGCTACTGGCGTTTGATGGACTGGAATATGTCCGCGAAAGAGCTGGTCAGCTTTATTGAGCAGCACCTGGATCTTGGCGTCACAACCGTCGATCATGCGGATATTTACGGTGACTATCAGTGTGAGGCGGCGTTTGGCGAAGCGCTGAAGCTGGCTCCGCAGCTACGTAGCCGGATGGAGATCGTCAGCAAATGCGGCATCGCCACGATGGCGCGGGCGGAAAATACCATTGGCCACTATATTACCGATCGCGACCATATTGTGCTCAGCGCCGAGCAGTCGCTGCGTAATCTGGCTACCGACCATCTCGATTTGCTGCTGATTCATCGCCCGGATCCGCTGATGAATGCCGATGAGGTGGCGGAAGCCTTCCTCGCGCTGCACCACAGCGGCAAGGTGCGCCACTTCGGCGTCTCAAACTTCACGCCGGCCCAGTTTACCCTCCTGCAATCGCGCCTGCCGTTTACGCTGTCGACTAACCAGCTGGAAATCTCGCCGGTGCACCAGCCGCTGCTGCTGGACGGCACCTTAGATCAGCTGCAGCAGCTGCGGATCAGGCCGATGGCGTGGTCCTGCCTGGGCGGTGGCCGTCTGTTTAATGATGAAAGCTTCCAGCCGCTGCGCGATGAGCTGGCCCAGGTTGCCAGGGAGCTTAATGCCGAAAGCATCGAGCAGGTGGTCTACGCGTGGATCCTGCGCCTGCCGTCGCAGCCGCTGCCGATTATTGGCTCCGGCAAGATTGAGCGCGTCCGCTCCGCGCTGGTGGCAGAAAAGCTGAATATGTCCCGTCAGCAGTGGTTCCGCATCCGCAAAGCCGCGCTGGGATACGACGTCCCGTAAGCGACGCAAGAGCGTTACCGGCGCTCGTGATACGCCCCGATAAACCCGGATACGGCCCGCGCCGCTCTCCGGGTTTTTTCTTTCAGCGCCAACGCCTCACGCCGTCCTTTCTTCTATCGTTCCGACGACAGGCGCCTGCTCCAGCTGCGACAGCGCGCAGTAGAGGCGCCAGATAACCGCCGCCAGCTCCTTCGCCGCCGGCTGATGATGATGACTAAGCGTGTCGCAAATGCGCTGTAGCTCCTGCAGCGTCGACGCCAGCGGCCGCTGCTGAACGCCGCGCTCGCTCATCACATCCCGCAGCAGGCTAATGCACAGGTCGCGCACCTGAGAGAGCGGGTCGGAGCGGGTTTCCCATTCCCGAAGCTGCCACACCACGTGGGAGCAGTTAAGCAGCACAACCCCCCAGCGCAGCAGCCAGCGGCGCGCCAGGGCATCCTGGCTGTTACTCAGCTGGCTGATATGGTGGTAAACCAGAGACTCAAACTCGTGCTCGCTATGCTGCGGATGGCGGCTAAGCTGATCGACAAAGTGACGCCGTAACGCTCTGATGTGACGACGGCTCTTGCGCGCATCCGAGCCCGGACTTATCACCGCGAAGGCAAGCCAGGCAAGGCCTACGCCGATGATTTTCCCCAGGTTATCGTTGAGAAATGCGGCAAAGTCGTAGACCGGCGGGTTGGTCACCGAAATAAACGAACCCATAAAAACGATCAGCTGCCCCCACAGACCCGCCAGCTTCGGCATCTGCAGCTTGAGCAGCTGCATGGTAGTGAGCAGCGGGAAGAGGAACAGCAAAAATTGCCATAAATCGGTTATCTGCACCATCAGGCCGAATTTGACCACAAAGCTGAACAGAGAGAGCAGCACCAGCGTGCGCATCAGCAGCGTCAGCGATTTAAACGGCGAGGGCGAGATGGAGTAGAGCACGCAGCAGATAGCGGCGAGGGTGAGCGCGGCGGCGCTGGACTGCCACTGGGTGCTGATGCCCCACGCCCCGACCATCACCAGCGCGCAGAAGGTTCGCACGCCGTTCCACAGCGCTTCCGCCTGATCGGTGTGGCGGGCCAGCGCGGGCGCTGAAGGAACGTTGAATTCGGTCACCGCCGTCGCGTTCTCCACCCGGGCTATCCAGCGGCTGCTCTGCAGATACAGGCGGCAGAAGTAGCGCAGGCGCATCCAGAACGCCAGGTGCCGGTAGTCGGCCGTGGCACCGGGCGCCAGCGGGGCGATAATGCGGGCGACGGAGTAGAGATCGGCGCGCGGGCTGGCCAGCTCGCTCAGCAGCGTCTCCAGCACCGCGCGGGTATTCCTGGGGGCATCGGGCCAGTTGAGCAGCATCCGGCGCAGGCTGGAGATGACGCTGGTCATACGCAGCTGCTGGTGCAGCAAATAGTTCAGCAGCGGATTCTGCCGGCGGAAGCGGTAGTGGCTCCAGAAGGCCTGAATACGCAGCAGGTTCATGGTCAGGATCTGGCCAATAACGCTTTCGTGGGCGGTGCGAATCGCATCGGTAGTTTCCGGTACCCACAGCAGGCTGGCATGCTCCAGCAGGCGCGCATGCATATTTTTCAACGCCGTCAGCAGCGTGGTGCCGTCGGAGGTGCTGGGCAGGATCATCATCATGACCCCGCCGCAAAGGATCCCGACGATGACTTCGCAAACGCGCGACTGGGCAATGCTCCACAGCTCGTTGGCGTCGGTAACGTTGATAACCGGGAAGGCAATAATGGCGCAGGTATAGCCGGCAAGCTGGAAAGCGTAGGCCACGTTGTTGGTGTACATCGCGCAGGCCCAGGTGCAAAGCGCGATCCATGCCGAGATGCTGAATAAGAACAGCCACGGATCGTTCAGGGTATGGCCGGCCAGCAGCAGGGCGGCACAGGCGCCGAGCAGGCTGCCGGCGATACGGCCAAAGCTTTTGCTGATCACGCCGCCGACGGTAGGAAAACTGACCACCGCCGCTGAGGTCATCGCCCAGTAGGGCTCATCCAGGTTCAGCCAGTAGGCGACGCTCAGCGCCAGGCACATGGCAATGCCGTTGCGCAGCGCGTATCGCCACTGCGCCCGGCTGGCCTTAACCCAGGGAAGCGCGCGCCACGTCAGGGCCTGCACCTTCACTATGGCCGGCCGATAGAAACGGTACAGGTGGTGCCGGAGATAAGCGTGATCTCCTGCGGCAGGCCGGTCAGCTCTATGCGTACCGGCACCCGCTGGGCCAGGCGTACCCAGGGAATATTCGGTTTAATATCCGCCACCAGCGCGGCGCCGTTTTCAACGCTTTGGTCAACAATGGCGCGGCCAATGCTGGAAACGTGACCTTGTAACTTTTGCTTGCTGCTATAGAGAATCACCTCGGCGCTATCCCCGGCGCGGATATGACGCAGCTTGGTTTCTTCAAAATAGCCAATGACGTAGAACGAGTGGCTGTCCACCAGCGCGAACTGGGGGCGGCCGACGGAGGCGTAGTCGCCAACGCGGGTGGAGAGATTGGTGACCCAGCCGTCAACCGGCGCCTTAATCACGGTCTGGCTGAGCTGCCAGCGGGCGCGTTCGAGACTGGCCTGCGCGACGCCCATCACGGCTTTGGCCGCTTCGAGGACCGCGTTGGCGGTATTCAGCGCGGTGCCGGCGCTTTCCAGATCTTCGGCGGAAATCACGTTTCGCGACAGATTTCGGCGGCGGGCGGCGTCACTCGCGGCTTTTGCCTGTTCCACCTGGGCCTTCGCCAGATCGGCTCGGGTTTTGGCCAGCTGTGCCTCGGCGTCGAGCAAGGCAATACGATAGGGGGTGTCATCGATCTTAAACAGCACGTCTCCGGCTTTCACCAGCTGGTTATCGCGGACGTTAAGCTGCAGGATGCTGCCGGATACCTGAGGCGTGATGCTGACCTGCTCGGCGCGCACCTTGCCGTCACGGGTCCACGGCGATTGCGTGTAGTAGTTCCAGACCAGCCAGGCGGCAATAATCGCCAGCGCCGCAATCAGTAGGGTTGAGAAGTATTTTATTTTTTTCATTGAGTTAACATTACCAGACGGTCAACAGAACCAGTGCCAGACACACTGAAAGCGCAAACAGGGAGAGATCCATCAGCAGCGGGTGCCAGATATCGCCGGCGTACATCCAGTCGCGCAGCTGACGATGAAGCACCAGCCAGATAAAGAACCCCAGCAGGACGGCTTTAAACAGAGGGGGGAAATAGATAGAAGCGCCAAACACCAGGTCCTGGAGCGACAATCCGCAAGCGTTAAGACTCAGTTTCACAAGCAAAAATCCTTTGCCGTTGCAGGGAGAATGTCAGGTAATGCTATTATTTGCATTGTAAATCATTGTTTTCATATTAGTGAATCAGGTAATTCATTTGTTTTGATTATTTAAATGCTGCACACTATTCTAAAATCAGTATAATAACTTAGCAAGCTAATTATAAGGAGATGAAATTGGAATCGCCACTGGGTTCTGATCTGGCACGTTTAGTGCGCGTCTGGCGCGCGCTGATCGACCATCGCCTGAAACCTCTGGAGTTAACGCAGACGCACTGGGTCACGCTGCATAACATCCATCAGCTGCCGCCTGAGCAGTCGCAGATTCAACTGGCGAAAGCCATCGGAATTGAGCAGCCTTCTTTGGTGCGTACGCTGGATCAGCTGGAGGAGAAAGGTCTCATTTCTCGCCAGACCTGCGCCAACGATCGGCGGGCGAAGCGTATTCGGCTGACGGAAAAAGCGGAGCCGCTGATCAATGAGATGGAAGAGGTTATCAGCAAAACGCGCGATGAAATTCTGGCTGGCGTCTCGACGCAAGAGGTTGAAATGCTGCTCGGTTTGATCCGCAAACTGGAACACAATATTCTGGACCTCCAGGCAAAAGATTAACCTGTTCAGGGCCTTGATCTCTCAAGGCCCTTCATTCTCTACTTCGACTCATGCCGCACGACGACGCGGTTGCGTCCGCCGTTTTTCGCTTCGTACATTGCCGCATCCGCACTCTTCGGTCGTCAGGCGACCGTCAACGGCGGTAAATACGCCGCGCGTGATACCACGAATACAGCATGTCACTCTGCGGGATTAGCACCGGTAGCGTAAATATATAGTCCGAACAAAAGAAGGCGCCGCTGTACCAGAATATATTGCGCAATCGGCTTATATAAACCAGCAGCATTAGCGTTATTAACCAACTAGCGACTATAACCCGGCCAATACGGTTATGCCAGAGCGGATGATTACTTGAATAAAGCCATGACGGAGTAATTATCAGCGTCGTAAAACTCGGGCAGCTCGTCAGAATAACGGTATGAACCTTTCTGGTGAGGCGCGGGCTATGGCGGAAGTGATATAAAATAATCGCGGGAGTAAAGAGTATGACCAGCATCGCGTTGCGCGGAAGATAAAGAAAATCAGCGCGGCGCTAGCGTCAGGTATGGCCCTGGTTGCAGAGAAGCCAGTCCGAATGGCCGCTAAACCTTCCCGGCACCAGCAGCGCCGATCCGCCGTAGGCGCAGGCAATGGCGGTCAGATGCAGGCGCTCCCGAACGCACCAGTACTTCATAGTGAGGTGTAATATCAATAAAAATATAGTCAATACCGGCAACAGCACCGGACTGGACGTCGATGTGCGACTATAACGTCAGGGGCGGCTGAACCGCAAAACGATATGGCCGGATTCAATATCTTGATCTTTGGGGAATAATGCGGCCCCGAAAGGCCGCATGAAAGAATATTAACGCGGGGACACGGTGACCTGGCTGCCGCTGCCGGCAATCGCGACGCGCTGGCCAACGGAGAACGGGGTGCTGCCCTGTTTCTGGACCACCAGAATGGTGTTGCCGTCATCCTTACGGATTTCCAGCTCAACGCCCTGGGTTTTATTCATTGCGCCCTGGACGCCCTGGCCGGCTACGCCGCCCGCAACTGCGCCTGCTGCCGTTGCCAGCGAACGGCCCGTGCCGCCACCGATGGTGTTACCGAGGAATCCACCCAGAACTGCGCCGCCGATAGCACCGATGGCATTGCTGTCATCGCCGCCCTGGATCTGAACCGCGCGGGTATGAACGATGGTTCCGTAAGTTACGCTCTGGACCTGTTTGGCTTCGGATGCGGAGTAAACATCACCGGAAAGGCCGCTGCTGCTGACGCAGCCCGCAAGAGTAAAACCAATCATCGAGACAGCCAAAACACGTAAAATCATTTATGAATCTCCTTCACCAAATAGCGTTCTGTTGAACTTCCATGTGGTCAATTATATGGCATTTAAGCGCCAGCTGGCATAGCTTCCGCATGGACAATATGAAAAATAATAAGCAAAAACGTCTTAACCGCAGCTAAACGTAAGCGCTTTACGCGAAGCGTCGCGTTTATAACTGCGAGGCTTCGGGCTTCTCTGTTCAGGCTTTGGCGCCGTTTTAAAGCGGCTAAAACCTGATTATCTGACAGCCGGAATGATTTAAGGTTTATCCGTTTTAGTGTTAAAAAAAATTATTGTCCCATAGCAATGACCCCGTCTTTATGATGGAGTGTCGCTATACGAGAGTCATGGAATGAAGGAAGGCGTATGAAATCAGGTCGCTTTATTGGCGTAATGTCTGGCACCAGCCTGGATGGCATCGATGTGGTTCTGGCGGTAATTAACGAAAGTATTGTGGCCCAGCAGGCCAGCCTGACCTATCCCATCCCTATCGCAATAAAAGAAGAGATTCTGGCTATCTGTCAGGGGCAGCCGCTCACCTTATCGCAGTTAGGACAGCTTGATACGCGCCTTGGTCGGCTGTTTTCCGATGCGGTACGGGCGCTAATGCGCCAGGAGAATTTGCAGGCCTCGGAGATCGTTGCGATTGGCTGCCACGGTCAGACGGTCTGGCACGAGCCGATGGGCGATGCGCCTAACACATTGCAAATCGGTGACAATAACCAGATTGCCGCCCATACCGGCATCACGGTGGTGGGTGATTTTCGCCGTCGCGATATGGCTCTTGGGGGCCAGGGCGCGCCGCTGGTTCCGGCCTTCCACCACGCGCTGTTGGCGCATCCGGTTGAGCGCAGGATGGTGCTAAACGTTGGCGGCATCGCTAATCTCTCGCTGCTGGCGCCCGGTCTGCCGGTCCGCGGCTACGACACCGGTCCTGGCAATATGCTGATGGACGCGTGGATCTGGCGTCAGTGCGGTAAACCCTACGATAAAGATGCCCACTGGGCCAGCGGAGGCAAGGTGCTGCTGCCGCTGCTGCAGGATATGCTCAGCGATCCGTGGTTCGCGCTGCCCGCGCCGAAAAGTACCGGGCGGGAATACTTCAACTATGGCTGGCTGCAGCGGCATCTGGCCCGCTATCCCGGCGTTAGCCCGCAGGACGTTCAGACCACGCTGACGGAGCTTACCGCGGTCACGATTAGTGAACAGGTGATGCTCAGCGGCGGCTGCGAGCGGCTGCTGGTGTGCGGCGGCGGGGCCCGTAATCCGCTGCTGATGGCGCGGCTGGCGGCGCTGCTGCCGGGTACGGAGGTCTCTACCACCGATGCGGCGGGGATCAGCGGTGACGATATGGAAGCGCTGGCCTTTGCGTGGCTGGCGTGGCGGACTATGTCCGGGCTGCCCGGCAACCTGCCGTCGGTGACCGGTGCCGCAGAAGCCTCCATCCTTGGCGCGATTTTCCCGGCGAATGCGCCGCAGAATCAGAGTTAACTGAATTCGCTATATTTTATTAACCGGTAAACTGGATGAAGTGAGTGGAGGGTCAGTACCCTCCTGGACCGGGAAAGTCGAAGGCAACCAAATGAAAAAAATCCTTATCGCAGCGATACCTTTTATGCTCGCAGGCTGTAGCTATTACAACCAGTTTGTCGAGCGCATGCAGACCGATACGCTGGAGTATCAGTGCGATCAGAAACCGCTGACCGTTCATCTCAATAACGCCCGCCAGCAGGTAAGCTTCATTTACGATAACCAGCAGCTGAATCTGCAGCAGGGGCTATCGGCGTCGGGGGCGCGCTATACCGACGGCGTATACGTCTTCTGGTCAAAAGGCGACGGTGCCACGGTCTACAAACACGACCGCGTGGTGCTGGAAAACTGCCAGCTGCAAACCGCCAAACGTTGAGATTTCTCTCCCGGGGGCGCACAATGACGCCACCCGACGACTATTTTCTCAATTGCCATGTCAGACAACGACGAATTGCAGCAAATCGCGCATCTGCGCCGAGAGTATACCCGTGGCGGCCTGCGTCGCCACGATCTTCCCGCCGAACCGCTGACGCTGTTTGAGCGTTGGCTCCGACAGGCCTGCGATGCCCGGCTGGCTGACCCCACGGCGATGGTGGTGGCCACCGTTGATGAAAGCGGCCAGCCCTATCAGCGTATCGTGCTGTTAAAGCACTATGACGAAAAGGGGCTGGTGTTTTACACCAACCTCGGCAGCCGCAAAGCGCACCAGATCGAAAAAAATCCCCGCGTGAGCCTGCTGTTTCCGTGGCATATGCTGGAGCGCCAGGTGATGGTGAGCGGCAAAGCTGAACGTCTGTCGACGCTGGAAGTGATTAAGTATTTCCACAGCCGCCCGCGCGATAGCCAGATCGGTGCCTGGGTTTCCCGCCAGTCCAGCCGCATTTCTGCCCGCGGTATTCTTGAAAGCAAGTTCCTTGAGCTGAAGCAAAAATTCCAGCAGGGCGAAGTGCCGCTGCCGAGCTTCTGGGGCGGGTTCCGCGTCAATATCGAACAGATGGAGTTCTGGCAGGGCGGCGAGCATCGTCTGCACGATCGTTTTCTGTACCAGCGGCAAAACGACGGCTGGCAAATCGACCGCCTGGCGCCATAAAGGACGCAAAATGTTGTTTTAAGCGCTGGTACTACGTTCCCCGGCGCTTTATTCTATAGGCTTCATTTTTCACGCTGCATCGTAGCTGGCCATGCCTGCTCATCCGGTAGCTTACCCGCGTAAGCGCCTGAGGCTTCCCATGCTTGCCGCTTTGATGCAGCCTGAATCATTTTGTGTAGTATTTTTTCGCGTCTGGCGAAAAGTCGTGTACCGGCAAAGGTGCAGTCGTTTATACATGGAGAATTTGATGGCAAGCAGTAACTTGATTAAACAATTGCAAGAGCGGGGGCTGGTAGCCCAGGTGACAGACGAGGAAGCGTTAGCAGAGCGACTGGCGCAAGGCCCGATCGCGCTCTATTGCGGCTTCGATCCTACCGCCGACAGCTTGCACTTGGGGCATCTTGTTCCATTGTTATGCCTGAAACGCTTCCAGCAGGCAGGCCATAAGCCTGTGGCGCTGGTGGGTGGTGCGACCGGTCTGATTGGTGACCCGAGCTTCAAAGCCGCCGAGCGTAAACTGAACACCGAAGACACCGTGCAGGAGTGGGTTGATAAAATTCGTAAACAGGTCGCGCCTTTCCTCGACTTTGATTGCGGAGACAACTCGGCCATTGCCGCGAATAACTACGACTGGTTTGGCGGCATGAACGTGCTGACCTTCCTGCGTGATATCGGCAAGCATTTCTCCGTCAATCAGATGATCAATAAAGAAGCGGTTAAGCAGCGTCTGAACCGTGACGATCAGGGCATCTCCTTTACCGAGTTCTCCTATAACCTGCTGCAGGGCTACGACTTCGCGTGCCTGAATGAGCTGCACGGGGTTGCGCTGCAAATCGGTGGTTCGGATCAGTGGGGTAACATTACCTCCGGTATCGACCTGACCCGTCGCCTGCATCAGAACCAGGTATTTGGTCTGACCGTTCCGCTGATCACCAAAGCGGATGGCACCAAGTTCGGTAAGACCGAAGGCGGCGCGGTATGGCTGGATCCGAAGAAAACCAGTCCGTATAAATTCTACCAGTTCTGGATCAACACCGCGGATGCCGACGTTTATCGCTTCCTGAAGTTCTTCACCTTTATGGAAATTGACGAGATCAATGCCCTTGAGGAAGAAGACAAAAACAGCGGTAAGGCTCCGCGCGCGCAGTACGTGCTGGCGGAACTGGTGACGCGTCTGGTGCATGGTGAAGAGGGCCTGATCGCCGCAAAACGCATTACCGAGAGCCTGTTTAACGGCAACCTGAGCGAGCTGAGCGAAGCGGACTTCGAGCAGCTGGCGCAGGACGGCGTACCGATGATTGAAATGGAACAAGGCGCCGACCTGATGCAGGCGCTGGTGGATTCCGAGCTGCAGCCATCCCGTGGCCAGGCGCGTAAAACCATCGCCTCCAACGCGGTGACCATCAACGGTGAAAAACAGGCCGACCCGGAGTATGTCTTCGGCGAAGGCGATCGCCTGTTTGGTCGCTATACCTTACTGCGCCGCGGTAAGAAAAATTACTGTCTGGTCTGCTGGAAGTAATTGCGTAAAGGCAGGGGCGTGGGAAACCACGCCCCTTATTTTTTGCTGTCAGGTATCCAAGATGAAGAATATCCTCGCCATCCAGTCTCACGTTGTGTTTGGCCATGCCGGCAATAGCGCCGCCGAGTTTCCGATGCGCCGCCTTGGCGCGAACGTCTGGCCCCTCAATACCGTGCAGTTCTCAAACCATACTCAGTACGGTAAATGGACCGGCTGCGTTATGCCGCCAGCGCATCTGACCGAGATCGTACAGGGCATCGCTGATATTAATCAGCTTCAGCGCTGCGACGCGGTGCTCAGCGGTTATCTGGGATCGGCGGAACAGGGCGAACATATTCTCGGGATTGTTCGTCAGGTGAAAGCGGCCAATCCGGCGGCAAAATATTTTTGCGATCCGGTGATGGGCCATCCTGAAAAGGGCTGCATCGTAGCACCTGGCGTAGCCGAGTTTCACGTGCGCCATGCGCTGCCTGCCAGCGATATTATTGCCCCGAATCTGCTGGAGCTGGAAATTCTCTGCGAGCATCCGGTGGCGAACGTCGGCGAAGCGGTGGCCGCCGCGCGGGAGCTCATTGCCCAAGGGCCGGAAGTGGTGCTGGTGAAGCACCTGTCGCGCGCCGGGATTAGCATGGACCGTTTTGAAATGCTGCTGGTGACGCGCGACGAAGCCTGGCATATCAGCCGTCCGCTGGTGGACTTTGGCCTGCGTCAGCCGGTGGGGGTGGGGGATGTGACCAGCGGCCTGCTGCTGGTGAAGCTTCTGCAGGGAGCGAGCCTGCGCGATGCGCTGGAGCACGTCACCGCCGCGGTGTACGAAATCATGCTGGCGACCAAAGCAATGCAGGAGTATGAGCTGCAGGTCGTGGCGGCGCAGGATCGCATTGCGCTGCCTGAGCATCTCTTCAGCGCCACGCAGCTGTAGGCGCTGACAGCCTGCCCGGAGCCGCGCCCGGGCAGGGCAATCAACCTTACTTCAGTCCTTCCGCTTCCAGCGCCGCCGCCACCGACGGGCGCGCGGCGATGTGCTTCATCCACGCCTCGATATGGCGATAGCCTGCCATATTCAGCTTCACCGCGTACGCCCAGCGCAGTACGGTAAACAGATAGCCATCGGCGATGGTGAAACGATGGCCGTTCAGCCACTGCTTATCCTCCAGTGATTCGTCAATATACTGCAGCTTCTTCTCCAGCTGCGCGCGTACCGTCGGTTTGTAATCTTCCGGCGTGTCCGGACGAAACAGCGGGGTGAAGCCTTTGTGCAGCTCCGTTGCGACGTAGTTCAACCACTCCAGCGTCTGGTAGCGGGCGATGGTGTCCACCGGGGCCAGCAGCTGTCGATCCGGGACGCGATCGGCAATGTACTGCATAATCGCCACGCCTTCCGTCAGCAGGAGATCGTCGTCAAGCAGCAGCGCCGGAACCTGGCCTTTCGGGTTAATCAGCAGGTAATCATCCCCGTTTTCAAGACGCTTTTTCATTACGTCCACGCCCTGCAAGGTGAAATCCAGCCCGCTTTCGCGCAGGGCGATATGCGAAGCAAGAGAACAGGCGCCGGGTTTGTAGAACAGTTTCATCGGTAACTCCTTGTGGCTGCAGTTTTCTGTATGGTAGTCCGCGCAGGGGTAAAAAAAAAGCCGCTAACGGCAGGTTAGCGGCTAAATTAAGTGGTTTTCCCGAAGCGGTTAGGCTGTTGCCGTCTCGCGATCTTTAGCGACGCTATCGTCGTCCAGAGTCATACGATTCAGCTTCGGCGCCGTCAGCAGCATCAGCGCGGCGATTACGGCCGTCACGATACCAATCTGCATGAATACGTGACCGTAAACGTTCAGAGAAACCAGCGGGTCGGTTACGTTTTCCGGAACGGCCATCAGGTTAGCAATCTTACCTGCAATAATTGCTGCGCCCGCGGTGGTCAGGAACCAGCTGCCCATGATGAAGCCCATCAGACGCTGCGGAACCAGCTGGGCAACCATTGCCAGACCCAGGCCGGAAATCATCAGCTCGCCAATACTCTGCAGCGCGTAGCTCAGAATCAGCCAGTTTACCGACACGATACCGGCATCGGTGGCGAATTTGGTGCCCAGCGGCAGCACCAGGAATGCGGCGGAACAGAGAATCATACCGATAGCAAACTTGTGCGGCATCGGCAGACGGTCGCCCATCTTGTTATAGATGGCGGCCAGAATCGGGCTACCGATCATAATCCAGAACGGGTTCAGCGCCTGGAACTGCTCCGGCTGGAAGCTGATGCCCATAATGGCATGCTCAACGTTGCGGATGGCGAAGAAGTTCAGGGACGTCGGCATCTGGCTGTAAAGGACGAAGAAGACGATCGCCTGCACCATCAGAATGAAGGCCACAACCATCTTACGACGCGCGGCGCCCTTCAGGGCGATAGCTTCTTTGGCGAAGATGATGACGATGCCCAGCGCAACCACGCCCAGAACCATACGAGCGATGCCCTGGTTATGCAGTAGCCAGGTAGCGATAACCACCAGGATAACCACGCCGACGAGGGTGGCCAGCAGTTTGCCGTAATGAACCGGGGCGAAGTCGGGTTTAGAACCGTAGTTTTTCACCCATTTCTTGCAGAACATAAAGTTCACCAGCGTAATCAACATGCCGACAAAGCTCAGGGAGAAGGCGATACTCCAGCCGAACTTCGCTGCCAGCCACGGGGTAGCCAGCATCGAGAAGAACGAACCGATGTTGATGGACATATAGTACATGGTAAATGCACCGTCCAGACGCGGGTCGTCTTTCTCATAACAGGTAGACAGCAGGGAGGACGGGTTAGCCTTAAACAGGCCGTTACCGACGGCGATAGTCGCCATACCCATATAAACGATAGCGGCGTCATGTCCGGAATACGCGACCAGCGCATAGCCGATCGCCAGTACGATCGTACCCAGCATAATGACGCGCTTGGTGCCGAGCACTTTATCGCCCAGCCAGCCGCCGATAGCCACGAGGCCGTAGACCAGCGCGCTGAAGGAGGAGAAGAGTGTAATAGAATCCGCTTCTGACATACCCAGCTGTTTTACCAGGTAAACGGCCATGATCCCTTGCAGGCCGTAATAACCAAAACGCTCCCATAATTCGATCGAGAAGATCAGGTAGAACGATTTCGGCTGCTTGAAAGCGTTCAAACTCACGCTTTCTGCTGGTTTATTGTTTGCAGTTGACACATATACCTCTTTTTTTACATCCCATATTAACGGGGGGTGTTCGGGGCGCAATCTTCGATGACCGCCGCCTTTATAGTTATTCTGGAGGGAAAACGGCAGGTAATGTTCACTATCCTGACCGTTCAGGCAATAGCTTTGTAATACTCTGTTACACATAACCGAGGCGTTATAATACGCCGGTCATTCAAATGTTATGCAGAGTTAAACTTCACCGTTTCGCCATTGGTGATATTTTTATCTGTCTGCATCCGCATGGCGGTGCATAAAGGCGATATATTCTGCTGATCAGCCTTGAACCCAGTGATATAGGCTATAATCCTAAAAAATGATGGGGTATTGTCCTGATAAGCAGGGCTCAGATATTGCAATTGCTGGCTTTAACTATCAAATAAGCAACAATAAATTAACATTGAGTTGCATGGATGATCTGGATCACAAATGTATAGAAATTTTTTCTTCGTAAAAAATGATTAACCTGGCTGAGAGTTATATGAGCAGACGATCGCCCTGTTAACTGGCGAAATTATGGCGAAAGTGGCAGGGATGAAAGGGTATGAACAGAACCATTACCACAGACAGGGTAATGGTTTTGCTCAGGGAGCGGACATCAGGCAGCGTAGACCTTCTCTTTGAACTCGCAGAGGTCCTCGATCAGGCAGGAACCGCAGCGCGGCTTGCGGGCGATGCAGGTATAGCGGCCGTGGAGAATAAGCCAGTGGTGGCAGTCCACCTTAAACTCGGCGGGAACCACCTTCAGCAGCTTCTCTTCAACCTGCTCGACGTTCTTACCGGGGGCAAATTGTGTCCGGTTGCAAACGCGGAAAATATGCGTATCTACCGCAATCGTCGGCCAGCCGAAGGCGGTATTGAGTACCACGTTGGCGGTTTTGCGCCCGACGCCGGGCAGCGCTTCCAGCGCGGCTCTGTCCTCTGGGACTTCGCCATTATGCTGCTCCAGCAGGATCCGGCAGGTCTTAATGACGTTTTCCGCTTTGCTGTTAAACAGGCCGATGGTTTTGATATACGACTTGACCCCATCGACGCCCAGGCTAAGCATCGCCGCCGGGGTGTTGGCAACCGGATAGAGCTTCGCCGTCGCTTTATTGACGCTGACGTCGGTCGCCTGCGCCGAGAGCAGTACGGCGATCAGCAGCTCAAACGGCGAGCTGAAATTGAGCTCCGTGGTGGGATGCGGGTCGTTATCCCGCAGGCGGGTCAGAATTTCCAGACGTTTGCTCTTATTCATCAGGCTTTCCCGGTGGCGTCAGAGGGCGCAACGACCGGGGTTTCGGCGCTTACCGCCCGGGCCTTGCGCTGCTTGCTTCGCTCATCAATAAGATATTTGACCGCCAGCATCATTCCGAGGCCGATAAACGCCCCCGGCGGCAGCATCGCCAGCAGGAAGGGGGTATCGGTATGGAAGACCTCGATGCGCAGCGCTTTTGCCCAGCCGCCGAGCAGACTATCCGCGCCGTCAAACAGAGTACCGTTACCAATGATCTCACGCAGCGAGCCGAGCACAAACATGGCGCAGGTGGCCCCCATGCCAATTGCGAAACCATCCAGCGCCGACAGAGCCGGGCCCTTTTTGGCCGCAAAAGCCTCGGCGCGGCCGACGACAATGCAGTTAGTTACAATCAGCGGGATAAAAATCCCCAGCGACTGATAGAGGCCATAGGCGTAGGCGTTAATCAGCATCTGCACGACGCTCACCACCGAGGCGATGATCATCACGTAAATTGGAATACGGATCTCGGCCGGCGTCCAGCGGCGCAGGCTGGAGATAGTCAGGTTGGTCAGGGTCAGAACCAGGGTGGTTGCCAGCCCTAATCCCAGCGCGTTGGTGGCGGTGGAGGTCACGGCAAGCAGAGGGCACATCCCCAGCAGCTGGACCAGCGCGGAGTTGTTTTTCCACAACCCCTGAACAATAACGTCTTTTACTTCGCTCATGCTCTAGTCTCCACAGGCGGTGAATTCGGGAATCTGCGTTGGCAGCGTTTGTGCATACAGGCCAGCGCGCTTAACCGCGTTGACGACCGCGCGCGGCGTAATGGTCGCGCCGGTAAACTGGTCAAAATCGCCGCCGTCTTTTTTAACCGCCCAGCGGCCGTCATTCTGCCCGTGGATAACTTTGCCGGCAAAATGGGTGATCCAGTCAGAAAGACGCAGCTCAATTTTATCGCCAAGGCCCGGCGTTTCGTGATGTTCGGTCACCCGGGTGCCGAGGACGGTACCTTTAAAGTCGGCGGCGACCAGCAGCTGAATCGCCCCGGAGTAGCCGTCCGGCGCGGTGGTTTCCATTACCGCACCCACCGGGATGTCGTTATTTTTAGCAATCCAGATCTTACGCTGTCCTTTCCCCAGCGCCGGGGCGGAGACGAGATAACAGCTCTTCAGCAGATCGTTATTATACAGATCTGCGGGCAGAACCTGGTCAAATAGCGCCTTTTGCTGCTGAGCCGCCTGATCTTCAATAGTCGATTTGGTCAGCTCATTGATAGCCGCCGTCAGGCCGGTGGAGCCGGCGGCGAAAAGCGCCAGCGTGATGCCGTGTTTGCGCATGCTTTTTAACATGACGGGTCCTCAGCGGTGGCCATACACGCGGGGACGCGTGTAGTAATCAATCAACGGAACGGTAATGTTCGCCAGCAGCACGGCGAAGGCAACGCCGTCAGGATAGCCGCCGAAGCTGCGAATGAGCCAGACCAGCAGACCCGCCAGCGCGCCGAAAATAAGGCGTCCGCGGTTGGTGGTGGAGGCGGTTACCGGATCCGTCAGAATAAAGAACGCGCCGAGCATGGTGGCGCCGGACAGCAGATGTATCTGCGGCGCGGCCAGGCTCTGCGGCGAGAAAAACCAGCCGAGCGTGGAGCATACGGCCAGACTCAGCAGGAAGCTGAGCGGAATATGCCAGCGAATCGTCTTCTGCCACAGCAGGAACAGCCCGCCGACCAGATAAGCGATATTAACCCACTGCCAGCCAAGCCCCGCCAGCGTGCCGCCGAATATCGGGTACTGGAGGATCTCCTGCACCTTATGGCCGGCGTGCAGGGAGGTTTTAAAGGTGTCCAGCGGCGTGGCCTGGCTGATACCGTCGACCCCGAGGCGCAGGGCGTTCATATCGCCCCCGGAGGCGGTATGGCCGGTGAAAATGACCCGCAGCGCGTCGGTAAAGCCTGGAATGTGGGCCGCAATCTCCTGCGGCGGCAGCCAGGAGGTCATCTGCACAGGGAAGGAGATCAGCAGCACGACGTAGCCAATCATGGCCGGGTTAAACGGGTTATGCCCCAGCCCGCCGTACAGCTGCTTGGCGATGATAACGGCAAAGGCGGTACCGAGGACAACCATCCACCAGGGCGCAAGGGGCGGAATACTGACGGCCAGCAGCAGGCCGGTCAGCAGCGCGGAGTTGTCGGCCAGAATGGCGGCAATATTCTGTTTTCTCAGTTTGAGGACGGCGGCTTCGGTTCCCCAGGCGGTTAAGGCCGCCAGGATAAGCTGCAGCACGGTGCCCCAGCCGAAAAACCAGGTCTGCACCACGATGCCGGGTACGGCGGCGAGCAGCACCAGCAGCATAATCCGCGAGGTCTGACGCTGGTTGTGGGTATAGGGAGAGCTTGCGATTCTGAAAACCATTTAATCCTCGTTAACTGCCTGCCGGGATGCTTTCCTGGCCTGAACTCGGGCGATTGCTTCTGCGACTGCAGCCTTGCGCGGATCGACGGTCTCAGCCGCCGGCGCGGCAGCGACCTCAGCCTGCTGCTGTTCGGCCTTGCGGGCCTTGGCGCGGGCGATAGCGGCCTCTACCGCGGCTTTGCGCGGGTCTACGCCCTCAGCCGCCGGCACGACGGCGACGTCAGCCTGCTGCTGTTCGGCTTTGCGAGCCTTGGCGCGGGCAATAGCGGCTTCTACCGCGGCTTTGCGCGGATCGACGGCCTCATTCGCCGGCGCGGCCACGACGACGTCAGCCTGCTGCTGTTCGGCTTTGCGGGCCTTGGCGCGGGCGATGGCGGCCTCTACCGCGGCTTTGCGCGGGTCTACGCCCTCAGTCGCCGGCGCGGCCGCGACGTCAGCCTGCTGCTGTTCGGCTTTGCGGGCCTTGGCGCGGGCGATTGCGGCCTCTACCGCAGCTTTGCGCGGGTCTACGCCCTCAGCCGCCGGCGCGGCCGCGACGTCAGCCTGCTGCTGTTCGGCTTTGCGAGCCTTGGCGCGGGCAATAGCGGCTTCTACCGCGGCTTTGCGCGGATCGAGACCTGCGCTGGCCGGCTGCTCAGGCGCGATCTCAGACTGTTCGCTTTTACGGGCGCGAGCCTGGGCTTTACGCGCTTCGCGCGCGGCGATGGCTTCGCTATTATCCGGCTTAGCGCCCGCCTGAATGATAATCGGCTGCGCCGCATCCTGCTGTTTTTCCCGCACGCGGGCGAGGGCGGCGTTAATCGCCTCGCTATCTTTCGCTGCGGGCTGTACGGCAGACTGCTTATGCCGTTCAAGGCGCGCGGCCTTATCGCGCTCCAGACGCGCCTGGCGGGCTTCAAAACGGGCTTTGGCTTCGGCCGCGCGCTTCTCTTCCAGGCGAATCTCCGCGATCTCGGCCTTCTCCTGACGGAAGTACTGCACCAGCGGAATATTACTCGGGCAGACCCAGGCGCAGGCGCCGCATTCAATGCAGTCGGCCAGATTGTGGGTCGTGGCCTTGTCGTGCTGCTGGCCTTTACTGAACCAGTACAGCTGCTGCGGCAGCAGATCGGCAGGGCAGGCATCGGCGCAGGCGCTACAGCGGATGCAGCCTTTTTCTTCTTCCGCCTCGCCCATTTCGCTGGCCGACGGGGCCAGCAGGCAGTTGGTGATTTTGACAACCGGCACGTCGAGCCACGGGAGGGTAAAGCCCATCAGCGGGCCGCCCATAATCACCATCGGCTCAGCGCTGGGGCAGAAACCGGCGTCATCCAAAAGGTGGCGCACCGGCGTGCCCAGGCGGGCCCAGACGTTGCCCGGGCGCGAAACCGCTTCCCCGGTTAAAGTCACTACGCGTTCGGTCAGCGGTTCGCCATCAATCACCGCGCGTTTAACCGCGTAGGCGGTGCCGACGTTTTGCATCAGGACCCCGATATCGGAAGAACGGCCGCCGTGGGGAACCTGCTTACCGGTGAGGATCTGCGTCAGCTGCTTAGCGCCGCCGGAGGGATATTTGGTCGGGATCACGCGCAGGGAGATGCCGTGCGCGTCGCTGAGTACCGCACGCAGCATGGAGATAGCCTGCGGTTTGTTGTCTTCAATGCCGATCAGCACCTGGCTCGGCTGTAATATATGGGCCAGGATGCGAATGCCGTCGATAATCTGCGCCGCGCAGTCCTGCATCAGGCGATCGTCGGCGGTAATGTAGGGCTCGCACTCGGCGGCGTTAATAATTAAGGTGTCGATTTTATCGCCGCCGCCGCGCAGCTTGATCCCGGTGGGGAAGCCGGCGCCGCCCAGCCCGGCAACGCCGAACTGATGGATGCGCTCGATAAGCTCATCCCGGGATTTGCTCTGGTAGTCACTCCAGCCGTCGCGTTCAATCCAGCGGTCTTCGCCATCGGCATCAATGATAACGCTCATCTCCGCCAGCGCGGAGGGATGCGCCGTCGAATGCGGAGCGATGGCGCTGACGATACCTGACGTCGGGGCGTGTACGGGCAGCATTTTTCCCCAGCCGCGGGTAAGCGGCTGGCCGCGCAGGACGCGATCGCCAGGCTGCACGCACAGCTCGCCCTCCGCGCCAATATGCTGCTTCAGCGGAATAACAAACTGCTGCGCAAGGGAGACCTGGCGCAGCGGCGTACCGTTTGACTGGGTTTTCATCTCCGGCGGATGAATACCGCCGTTGAAATCCCAGACTTTGTCTTTTCTGAACGCGGAAAATAGCTTAAACATGTTGTTCCACAGGAATGATGCGCACCGGGATGGTGTGTAGATCCCATTTCCAGGTTGCGGTGGTCGTCGCAACCGGAACCATCTCTATACACTGCGTCGGGCAGGGGGCGACGCAAAGATTACAGCCGGTACAGAGGTCGCTCATCACCGTATGCATCGCGCGGGTCGCGCCGACAATGGCGTCAACGGGGCAGGCCTGGATGCATTTCGTGCAGCCAATACAGTTTTTTTCGTCGATGACCGCCAGCATATGCACGGGCTCGGCCTCCTGCGCATCGCCGTCAGCAGGCTGCGGGTCGACGTTCAGCAGGGTGGCAATTTTTAACATCACCGCTTCGCCGCCGGGGGCGCAGCGGTTGATTTTCTCACCCTGCAGGCCTACCGCTTCCGCATAGGGACGGCAGCCGGGGTAGCCGCACTGGCCGCACTGGCTTTGCGGAAGAAGTTCGTCGATCTTTTCAACGACCGGATCGTCTTCCACCTCAAAACGGCGGGAGGCATAACCCAAAATTAAGCCGAAAATCAGCCCGAGAAGGCTAATAGCAATGACGGCTATCCAGACAGCACTCATATTACAACTTCACCAAACCACTAAAGCCCATAAATGCGAGCGACATTAAACCTGCCGTCACCAGCGCAATGGCGTTACCGCGAAACGGCGCCGGGACGTCCGCAACCACCAGACGCTCGCGAATGGCGGCAAACAGCACCATTACCAGAGAGAAGCCGACCGCCGCCGCAAAACCATACAGCGCGGACTGCAGAAAATTATGTCCAAGGTTAATATTCAGCAGCGCCACGCCGAGCACGGCGCAGTTGGTGGTGATCAGCGGCAGGAAGATACCCAGCAGGCGATACAGCGCCGGGCTGGTTTTGCGCACCACCATTTCAGTGAACTGCACGACCACCGCAATGACCAGAATAAAGGTCAGCGTGCGTAAATAGACCAGATCCAGCGGGATGAGAATCCAGGTATCAATTAACCAGGCGCAGATAGAGGCTAGCGTCATCACAAAGGTGGTGGCCAGCCCCATTCCCATAGCGGCCTCCAGCTTTTTGGAAACCCCCATAAACGGACACAGCCCAAGAAACTTCACCAGCACGAAGTTATTAACGAGGACGGTACCAATAAAGAGCAGTAAATAATCAGCCATCAATTCGACCTGAAACGGAAAAAGCCGCCTATTATCGAATAAAACGATACCGGCGACAACAGGTTAACTGTGGGGTTATTACGGATTGACAAAGGTCCGTTTAACCCGTTCGGAGCGCTTGAAGTAAGGAACCAGCAGCGCGGCAGCAAGGAGTGGGAACAGCAGCTGGCGCAGGGCCAGAATGTCCGATATTGGCGAGAAGGCAAAGGCTTTAATCGCCAGCAGCAGTGAAATCAGCAGCCAGATAATATAGTGCTTCGGCACAATCTTTCGCCGTTTGAAAAAAGCCAGCGTCAGCCACAGGGTGTAGTACCACATGGCAACGGCGAACAGCAGAGACGCAATCCAAAGGATAAGATTCCCGGCGCTCATTGCGCCCAGCAAGGAGAACGTTTGGGGCGCCATTAACGCATTGGCAAATATAAGCAGCGATAGCGAAGCGCTTAATAGCGCCACCAGCAGCCACGCGAGCGGCCCCAGCAGCCATCCGCCAATTCGTTCTGCAGAGTCAGAGGACATACTTTCTCCCGGATTTAACGCCAGTGATATACCCGTTGAGCGTCAGGCTGCACGCGCTTGCCTGAGCAAGCGTCCGCATATTCGTGCTGCTCGCCCGGCGGGCCAGCGCTCAATTTATTCAGGTACAGATCAAAATCAAGGGCGGGAGTATAAGCAACTGGCGTGCTTCAGAACAGTCTTTATTGCACGTAACGCCAGACTGACTTAGGAACCTGTCCAATATCGAACAGTTTACCGCCAGAAACCAGCTCGGCCCGGCGATGGTCAGCGGCGCGGTACATGTTAACAATCTCTTCGTTATCGGTCAGGGAGTAGTTAAGGTGGTCAAAAAGTTTTTCCAGACTTTCCAGCGAGCTGATTTTACGAAATTTTAATAAATAGTCCTGAACGGTCATTTGCGTATCCATTTTATAATCGGAATAAATATAAGCCTATCCCATCAGGCTATTCTGTTTGCCATTTTGGCTCAGGGCCGCGCTCGCATCCTCACGTACTGCGCGTACGCTGCGGTTGTTCCACGTTCCCGGCCTCCAAACTGGCGGCAACAATGACCCTTGGTGGGATAGCTTCTAAGTCGAATATTACCAGCTTTCAGTAAACCTGTTCTCAACCAGCGGCACCTTGTTAACGGGCCTGGGCGGAATTATTTCGGTTGTAAATACTAAAGACAAGAACTGATTACATTCCTGGTGTAGTAATAAGAAATTTAAGAATATTCTAGCGCTGAATCAGGCGCCGGACGGCGCCTGGAGGAGAAGATTAACGCTGTTGGCCGCGGGTGGCAATAACGTTTTGATACCAAAAATAGCTCTTTTTCCGTTTGCGGGCGAGCCCCTGCTGATGGTCGACAAAAACGAAGCCGTACTGCTTCTGATAGCCGTTCAGCCAGCTCAGCAGATCGATAAAGGACCAGGGATAATAGCCGCGCACGTCGGCCCCGGCGTCCAGCGCTTTTTCCAGCGCATCAATGTGGGCGCTGAGGTAGTCGATACGCGGATCGTCGACAATTTCGCCGTCAATAATCGGGTCTTTGGCTCCTAAACCGTTTTCGGTGATGTAAATCGGAATATCGCCGTAGCGCTCCTTAATCATCATAATGCCGTCCGTTAACCCCTGCGGCCAAATTTCCCAGCCCCATTCGGTATAGGTGCTTTGCGGATTACGGACGAAACAGAACAGGCCCTCTACGCCAGGCTCGCCGCCGCTTAATCCTTCCTGCGGATGGGCAGAAACGGTTTCGCGGCGATAGTAGTTGAGGCCGATAAAATCGCTGTGGTTTTCTCGCAGCAGCGCGTCATCTCCGGGGGCAAAGCGCGGGACGCCCCACAGCGCCTGGGTTTGTTGCAGCAGCTCTTCGGGATAGGTGCCTTTCAATACCGGGTCGTATAGCCAGTGGGTATGGATGGCGTCCGCCAGCTCGGTCGCCCGACGATCCTCATCGCTATCGGTGAGCGGCGTATGCGGCTGGAGAACGTTGACGAAACCAATTTCACCCTTAACGCCCATTTCACGAAACGCTTTAATCGCCATCGCGTGGGCCACAAAAACGTGGTGGCAGGCCTGAATTGCGCGGGCCGGGTCGCGGACCGCCGGCGGATGGCAGCCGTTAATGTAGCCATGTCCAATAAAAACGATGGTCTCGTTAAAGGTGGCCCACAGTTTGACCCGCGAACCGAAACGCGCGTAGCACAAGCGCGCGTATTCGGCGAAGGCCTCCGCCGTGCTGCGGGCTTCCCAGCCGCCTTCATCCTGCAGCGCCTGCGGCAGATCCCAGTGGTACAGCGTAATCATGGGCTCGATATTATGCGCCAGCAGTTCGTCGATCAGATCGCTATAAAACTGAATGCCGGCTTCATTTACCTCACCGCGGCCGCCGGGCAGCAGGCGCGGCCAGGAGATGGAAAAGCGGTAGCTCTGCAGGCCCATTTCGGCCATCAGCGCGACGTCTTCGCGAAAGCGGTGGTAGTGATCGACGGCAACGTCACCGTTAGTCTCCTGGAAAGTGGTGCCCGGCTGGTGAGAATAGATGTCCCAGATCGACGGTCCTTTCCCGTCGGCATCGTGGCCGCCCTCAACCTGATAGGCTGCGGTAGCGGCGCCCCATAGAAAATTTTGCGGAAATGCGGCCATCAGAAAGCTCCTTAGCAAATGATAAGGAGAGTGTAATGAAGGGCTATACGCACATGCAACCGGTTTCAGAAACCGGTTGCATACTTGCGAAGCGGGTCACTCTTTAGCGTTAACGCTATTTTGTTTGCACAACGTTAGCGGGAGGCGGGGATTGGTAGTTATCAATGTGATGAGCGATAACTAAAAGCAGGGCTGAAACGCCAAAAACAACCCAACCTATAAGCTCGACAATTCTGCTGAAAACGGCTGCCATAGTTCTGCTATTGAAAGTTAAAACAGAGGTAAATGTTACTAAATGAGGCGAACAACGCAAGTATTAGCTGGCGTTGTTTTGGTGATTGATGCAAGAGTGAGCGGTCGATAATGCATAAGTAAAGCTAATAAGACATTTGAGTCTTATAGTTATGGTGAATCCCCGAACTTTTCGTCAGAGAGGTTGCAAGATGAGTGACAATATTCGCGTCGCAATAATCGGCTACGGGTACGCCAGTAAAACGTTCCACGCGCCGCTGATCGGCGGTACGCCGGGAATGACGCTGGCCGCAGTGTCGAGTAGCGATGAAAGTAAGGTGCGGATCGATTGGCCGACGGTGCGCGTTGTCGCCGAACCCCACCAGCTGTTAGACGACCCCAACATCGACCTGATCGTGATCCCTACGCCGAACGATACCCATTTCCCGCTGGCGAAGGCCGCGCTGGACGCGGGCAAACATGTGGTGGTTGATAAACCCTTTACCGTGACACTGTCACAGGCACGGGAGCTTGATGCCATTGCCAGAAGCCGGGGGCAGCTGCTATCGGTGTTCCATAATCGCCGCTGGGACAGCGATTTTTTGACGGTCAAATCATTGATTAACGAAGGGCTGCTGGGCGAAGTCTGCTATTTCGAATCGCACTTCGACCGCTACCGTCCCCAGATACGCAACCGCTGGCGGGAACAGGGCGGGCCTGGAAGCGGGATCTGGTTTGATCTTGGACCTCATCTTCTCGATCAGGCAATCAACCTGTTCGGCCTGCCGGTCAGCATGACCGTCGATCTCGCCCAGCTGCGCCCGGGAGCGCAATCTACCGACTATTTCCATGCGGTGCTGGTTTACCCGCAGCGTCGGGTGATCCTGCACGCCACTCTGCTGGCAGCGGCGGAAACGGCGCGCTATATCGTGCACGGATCGCGGGGAAGCTATATCAAATATGGTCTGGATCCGCAGGAGGAGCGGCTAAAAAACGGCGAGCGCCTTCCGCAGGAAGACTGGGGATACGATATGCGCGACGGGACCCTGACGCGCGTAGACGGCGCGGATCGCAGCGAGGAGAGCTGGCTAACGCTGCCGGGCCACTATCCGGCGTACTACGCCGCCATCCGCGATGCGCTAAACGGAGAGGGCGAAAATCCGGTACCGGCGGGTCAGGCTATTCAGATTATGGAACTGATCGAGCTGGGGATTGAATCAGCAAAGCATCGGGCCACGCTGTGCCTGATTTGAGGGGAAACGCCCGGCAGGAGTTCCGCCGGGCAGGAACCTAGGCGCGCTGCACGCGCTGAATCAGCGCCGCTTTTTCCTGTGCGCTGAGGAAGGCGAGCTCCAGACCGTTGATTTGCGCCTGGCGAATTTGCTCCCGGCTCAGGCCCGCGGCCGGGGCGGCCACGTTGTATTCATGAATAATATCGATGCCCTGTACCGCCGGATCGTCGGTATTAATAGAGGCCAGCACGCCGTGTTCGAGGAACGTCTTTAACGGATGCTCGGCCAGAGATGCGACGGTGCTGGTCTGAATATTCGAGGTCAGGCAGGATTCAATACCGATACGCTGCGCGGCTAAAAAGTCCATCAGCGCCGGGTCCTGCACCGCTTTCACCCCGTGGCCGATACGCTCCGCGCCCAGCTCACGAATGGCCTGCCAGATGCTTTCCGGGCCAGCCGCTTCCCCTGCGTGAACGGTAATACGCCAGCCGGCGTCGCGGGCTTGCGTAAAGTGTTCCATAAACAGGGCCCCGGGGAAACCGAGTTCGTCACCGGCGAGGTCGAGAGCGGTAATGCCTTCGCGGTGGGCAAGCAGCGCGTCAAGCTCCTGCTGGCAGGCGGCCTCGCCGAAGGTTCGGCTCAGGATACCAATCAGCCGCGCCTCAACGTTAAAATCGCGGCTCCCGTCGCGCACGCCGGCAATCACCGCCTCAACCACGCCGTCAACCGGCAGCCGGTGGGTCATCGCCATATAGCGCGGGGAAAAGCGCAGCTCAACGTAGTGCAGGCCATTGCGTGCCGCGTCCTCGACGTTTTCATACGCCACGCGACGGCACGCTTCCAGCGAAGCGAGAACCTTTACACCCCAGTCAAGTTTGGCAAGGAAGCTTACCAGATCGGGTTCATTGCTGGTGACCTGGACATGTGGACGAAGGGCGTCGAGAGTGGTTGCCGGGAGCGCGATGTTAAACTGGCGGCCAAGATCGAGAATCGTTTGGGCCCGGATATTGCCGTCAAGATGGCGATGAATGTCGGTTAATGGCAAAGTTGAATCAATCATGGTCGCACTCATTTTTTAGTAAAAGTGCACATCATTATACATCAGGGTTATAACTGTTTAAAAGTATTGAAAAAAACCTGTCTATACAAGCATCTGGGGGCATAACGGCAACGCTTAGCTCAATTTAAGATCCAGCCAGGCTGCGGCCCGTCCCGCCGCGTTGACAGTCCGCTGCAGGATATGGTTGTATTATACAACTATGCTGTCAGGAGCGGTTGTTTATGAATAGCGAAATGCAGATCGTTGAAGAAATACGCGTGGCTTCTCGTCAGATGGTACGGGAGCTCGGATTCATGAACAGCACTCTGGCAGCGAGCGATTACTCCCCCTCCGTAGTCCACGCTTTGCTCGAAGTGCACGCGCAGGAGCTAATGACGGCGGCGCAGCTGGTGCAGGTTCTGGGTCTTGAGAAGTCCAGCGTTAGCCGCATGTTGGCAAAACTGGTTCGCGCCAATGAGCTGGAAGAAGTTCTGTCGGCTGAAGATGCCAGGGTCAAGTATCTGAGGTTGACGGTAAAAGGCAGGGATACGGTGGCGAAAATTAATAGCTATGGTAACGAACAGGTGCTTGCCGCGCTGAAAAAAATGCATCCCCACCAGCAGCAGACCGTGGCGCAAGGGCTTAAATATTACGCTAACGCCTTAGCCGCCTGTCGTGAAAACAGCGAGAACGTTACCCGGGATAGCTTTGACATTATCCCCGGCTATCATCCGGGAATGATTGGCCGCATCGCTGAAATGCACGGCAGCTACTATGCCAGAGAGCATCATTTCGGCATCTTCTTTGAATCCAGGGTTGCCGCTGGGCTGGCTGATTTTTCTGGCCGTCTGGATAGGGCATGCAATCAGATCTGGCTGGCCATGCTGAACGGGCGTATTGTTGGCTCGGTCGCGATTGACGGCGACGATCCTGGCAACGGTGAGGCGCATCTGCGCTGGTTTATACTCAATGATGGATGTCGTGGCAGCGGCGTGGGCAGAAAGCTGCTCGCCGAAGCGATGAAATTCTGCGCAGAGAGCGGCTTCAGTACCGTTCAGCTATGGACGTTTAATAAACTTACGGCCGCTCGTCGGCTATATGAATCGTTTGGCTTTAAGCTGGTAAAAGAGTGGCAGGGCGACCAGTGGGGAACCCTTGTCATGGAGCAGCAGTTTACCTGCACGCTGCGCTAAATGGTAACGGCTTCCCGGCGGTGACGGAAAATAATGCTTGCTATCGATGGTTATCTATGTGATCAATAGCAGGTCGGTTTGGTACACAGAACCAATAAAGCGGTTTAGTAAAGCAGTCCTCATCTCAAGCGTTATTCCTAAATAATCCTTTTTTCGAGCCTCCTTATCGTTATTAATTAATTTCTGTGATGCGAACTTTTTCGCCGCAAGGCTTTGAACATTGGGATAATACTTATGTCTGGTAAGATGATTGGTTTAGTAAAATGGTTTAACGAAGGTAAAGGTTTTGGCTTTATTTCTCCTGTAGACGGCAGCAAAGATGTTTTTGTGCATTTTTCTGCGCTGCAGGGCGATGGCTTTAAAACCCTGTTTGAAGGGCAGAAGGTCGAGTTTACTATCGAGAGCGGTGCTAAAGGCCCTGCTGCCGGTAATGTCGTTCTGCGCGATTAATTAATTTTGCGTTTTTATGAATCTGCGATAACGATGACGGTGTAATCCTGAGTAGTCAGATTGATAAAAAACGCGTGCGGTCATCGTGAAGTCGGTAGCGTCTACCGGCTTTAATACCTGCGGCAGGTTGGCTTTTGTCTGGAATTTCAGCAGGCTAAACGTCGTATGGGTGCTGTGGCATGAAGCGTTTTACGGGCTGATGCACTCTAAATCATTACCCCGAGCGACCATGCATCGAAGGAGTGACCGCCTCCTGAAGCAGTACATTGTGTAATTTTTTGTATTTCGTATGCCTGCGGGCAAATTAAAAACCAACAACATCCAAAATAATCGCTGATAAAGTAACATGGTTTTATCTGAAATGGTTTTCAGATTTAGCGTTAAGAAATAATGACAATGATGTCTTTGTTCTACCAACCATTCGAACAGTGATTTCCGCTGTCATTGAAGGTCAAGAAGAGCCTTCAGTTAAATATGGCTAAATGCCCCTGCGGTAGTGAATGTTGTAGCAAATAAAAGGCTAACATCATGACTGACCACATTCATTTCAGGTGCCCATGCTGCCATGGGTCACAGTACAGAACATCAAACTACGATGTATCTGAAAGCAATCCATTCGGTGCGAAGTGTATCTTTTGTAAATCCTCGATGATTACATTTGATAATATTGCCCACTATATTTCGGCAAAAGCAGCCGTATCTGGATTACGCAATTAAGCAGAAGGCCCCGGAAGGGGTCTTTTAATATCCGTGCGGCGGCGCTGGGTTTGTCCACAGCATCATGAAATCTGCTCGCGAGGCGTTAACGCCCGCGCATTTGATGCGCTTCTGCGCCATCCGTACATCAAGCCCCGGCCATCGCCGGGGCTTTGCTATTTTAGCGATCGGCGTAGGCTGCGCGTAGAGCGTGCGGGTCAACAGAGGCCTGGCGGCCGGGCTCATAGCAAAACGCTATTAATCATAGTGAATCAGTATTTAATTTCAGAGATGAGATTTTTTATAGTTCCTGGCGCTACTTTTCCTGCAATGACTGGCAGGCTATTTTAAAAAGGACCCTGGGACTATGGTATTCACTCTAAAAAAATTTGCTGTTTCGCTGGCCGTTGCCGGCTCGCTGCTCCTGACCGCCTGCGGACCCGCCGGACAGGACCCTAACCATATCAAGGTTGGGATCAGCGCCGGTATTGACCAGCAGGTGTGGTCGGTGGTGCAAAAGGTGGCGAAAGAGAAGTACAACCTCGACGTCGAAGTTGTGACCTTTAACGATTTCGTGCTGCCGAACGAGGCGCTCAATAACGGCGATCTGGACATTAACGCTTTTCAGCATAAGCCGTATCTGGATAAGCAGATTCAGGAGCGCGGCTACAAGCTGGTAGAGGTGGGTACCACCTTTGTTTACCCCATCGCCGCCTATTCAAAGCAGATTACCGCTATTGACCAGCTGCCGGACGGCGCGCAGGTTGCCGTACCGAACGATCCGACTAACCTTGGTCGCTCGCTGCTTCTGCTGCAAAAGCAGGGGCTGATTACCCTTAAAGAGGGCGTTGGTCTCCTGCCGACCGCGTTGGATATCGTCAACAATCCGAAGCACTTAAAAATTGTTGAGATTGAGGCTCCGCAGCTGACGCGGGCGCTGGACGATCGGCAAATATCTCTCGCGGTTATCAATACGACGTTTTCCAGCCAGATCGGACTATCGCCGAGCCGTAACGGGCTATTCGTCGAAGATAAGAACTCGCCGTACGTCAATATTTTTGCCAGCCGCGTCGATAATAAAGATAGCGATAAGGTAAAAAATTTGGTGAAAGCGTATCAGACCGATGAGGTGGCCGCGGCGGCGGCGGAACTGTATAAAGGCGATGCGGTTAAGGGCTGGTAATCTCTCTTTCGATATCAGGGCGAGGCCCTGATATCGAATATCGCCTATTTGTTCAGCATTTTATTGTAGACAAAAAAGTCCGTATCTCGCACAAAGCCGTTGCGCTCGTACAGCCCCTGCGCCGGGACGTTGTCGGTCGCGGTGCTGAGCATGATAAATGCGGAATCTGTTTCCGCAGCCAGCTGCTCGGCGCGCTCAATCAGCTTCTGCGCGACGCCATGTTTACGCGATTTGGCATCGACGAAGAGATCGTAAAGCAGCCAGATCCTTTTCATTTCTAATGAGCAGAACAGGGGATAGAGCTGCGCGAAGCCGACGGGCTGGCCGTCAATTTCCGCGAAAAAGATAACCGATTCATTAAGCTCTAAACGTTTGAGAATAAAGTCACGGGCCTGAGCCGGCTGCGCCTCAACCTGATAAAAATGACGATAGCCTAGATACAGCGGCAAAATTTTATCGACGTCCTGGGGCTGAGCTTGAAATATGTTCATTACGTACCTCACACTAAAAGTAAGATAATTGTATTACAACCAGGCTTCGGGTAAATACCTGAGGAACGCCTTCAGGCCGCTGTACGTCGAGGTTGCCGCGCGCGTGGCGTCTTATTTCCGTCCGTCCGCCGTGCGAATTGCCTGAGGGGCGGAAATAATGCGGGGGAATAACGATCGAAGTCATATCGTAGCCAAAAAATAGCCGCTTATTGTTCGACGTTGCTAATTTTCTGGCCGATCTGCCGGCCGGCGGCGGGGCGCCAGCCGGCCTTTTGGCTGATCTATTTCTGAATCAGGTAGCGGATTGTGGGCCCGTCCTGCTGAATATCCAGAACGGTATAGCCGTAGTTTTTTGCATCGTGCGGAATGTTGTTGATCGACTGCGGGCAATCGCTGACCACTTCGAGAATTTCCCCTTTCTTTAACGACGGCATCGCTTCAAGCGTCGCGACGGCAGGATAGGGGCAGGGCTCGCCGACCATATCGAGGCGGTAATCAGGAACGATAGTTTTCATGCGGTTTCCTTAGCGCCGGCAAGGGCAGCGGATTTTTGACGGAAAAAGCGTTTCTCCCAGGCAATGACCAGCATCAGGGCGATAAACAGCAGGAGATAGGTTACCAGCAGGCCGCCGAAAGGACCGAAGGTGCTCAGCAGATTGACCTTATCCCAGCTGGTGGCCAGCGCCGGCGACAGGTCGTCCCAGAAGTAGGCCAGAATGGTTGAGCCGATAACGTTGCCCAGGCCGACCCACCAGTAGTGAACCTGGCCTTCAACGGCGCGATACATCCAGCCGGTTTCACAGCCTCCGGCGAGAACAATCCCAAAACCGAACAGCAGACCGCCGATGACCGCATTAGGGCCGGCCCACATAATTTTCGGCTCCATCCCGAGCTGCACGTAGCTAAAGATGCCTATTGCGCTGGCGGCCATACCGAAAATAATGGCTTTGGCCATATAGGTCCGGCCGGTTATCCACATATCGCGAAACGCCGAGGTAAAGCAGATCTGCGCCCGTTCGATCAGCAGGCCGAAACCGACGCCAAACAGCATGGCCAGGCCCAGCTTCGGCCGGTCGACCGCGGTCAGCAGTCCCCAGGCAATCATGGCGAAAAAGACCAGCATCCCGAGACGAAAACGGCGCCGTGCCTGCTGAGGTTTTTGGGTTAACGGCGAGGCCGCGGAGACTTTCTGCATCTTCACCGCGATACGAAAAACCGGCAGCAGGGTAAAGCGGGCGCCAAACCAGGTCCCAATCGCGGTGGCGATGGCGAAAAACCAGGCGTGCAGCGAGAACTGTGGGATCCCGGTGAAAAATGCCGCCAGGTTACAGCCCATCGCCAGGCGGGCGCCAAATCCGGCAATAATACCGCCAGCGACGGCCTGGATAATGCGGATTCGGCTACGCGGCATACGCAGCTTAACGTTATTAGCCCAGAGCGCGGCGGCAAAACAGCCGCCAAACATGCCAATAATCATCATTCCATCAATGCGGGTTAACGGCGTCCCGTCGAGGTGAATGAGCTTATAGTAGCCCCACTGCTCGCTATGTACGCCGGCAAGCTGCAGTAATTGCCCGCCCCAGCGGGTAAATTCGCCGGTAACGGCCCAAAAGGTGCCGGTAATACCAAAGTAGTAAGTAGAAAGAATACCTGCGGCAATAACCGCCGGGGCGGGAGCCCAGAATTTAATCAGGTAGGTTTGTTTAAATTGTTGCCATGTCATAGAGCTGCCTCTGAACTCAGAAGGTAAATCACCCCTGGCGGGGTTTAAGGGGAGGGAATAATACGCTGACCGGCATGACAAAACGCTCGACGGGATCAAAAGGAATATTTTTCCTGCGCGGAATTAGCGCCCGGTTGATAAAGCGAATATGTCAGCCAGGTTACTGTTTTATGAACAAATCATTAACCTTGCCAAGGTGGATAAAATAGCGAAAGATGACCGCGTTCGGGCCTGAATACTGCTCAATGAGATCCTGAGGGATATATGAGTCAAGACGTTACGTTAAAAATGTTAAAGCCCGATTTTGATATGGAAGTGTCCGGGTTGGTTTATGGCTATCTGTTCCGCGAAGGCAATGCGCCGCGGCAAATATCCTCGAATGAGGTCTGCGCCCAATATCATGAGCTGGTCGGAGGAAATGATTTCGTCTGGCTGCATCTCAACCTGAATCATGCCACTGCCGAAAAATGGCTGATGGCGCATTTTCCCGTCGATGACTTCTTCTTTGAGGAAATTCGCGATGGTTCCCACACTACGCGCATCGAACGTCAGGGCGATAACCTGTTTGCCGTCCTCAACGATGTGCTGTTTAACCCCAAAGAGACCACCTCTGAAACATCAACGCTGTGGCTGTATTGCAGCCAGAAGCTGGTGGTGACGGCGCGCTATAAACCGCTGCGCTTTATTGAATGGATGCTGCCGCGGCTGGCAACGCTAAAGGTGAACTCCTCTACCGAGCTGCTGGCCTTTTTGCTGGAAGAGCAGGAAGAGGTGCTGGAACAGGTCGTCAGGCAGGCAAGCCGCCACGTCGATGCTATTGAGGAGCGCCTGTTAAGTAACCACGTTCAGCGCAACCGTGCCGATCTGGCGCGCCTGCGGCGCATGCTGCTGCGCTTTCAGCGCCTGCTGGCGCCGGAACCGGCGGCGATGTTCCGTCTGCTGAATCGGCCCCCGGCATGGATCGACCGCGCGGTAGTTCAGGAGTTTCGCCAGTTCACGGAGGAGTTTACGGTGGTGCTGAATGATTTGTCCGGCCTGATTGAGCGTATTAGCCTGCTCCAGGAAGAGATTAGCGCCAGGCAAATGGAGCAAAGCAACCGCACGCTGTATACCCTGACGGTGATTACCGTCCTGGCGCTGCCGATTAACATTGTGGCCGGTTTCTTCGGCATGAACGTCGGCGGGATCCCGCTGTCGACCAACCATCATGGCTTCATTTTACTGGTGCTCATTGTCGGCGTCTTTACGATCGGCGCCGGCTATCTGGCCTTTCGGCGGCGGGACGATCTTTAGGCGCCAGCTATGATTTTCGGTAGAAGACCGCGGCGCCAGCTTGCGCTACCTTATTGAGAGGAATTATCAATAAGGAGTTATGGGATGACGAGACTAAGCGCAATGCTGGCTCCGGGCCTGCTGCTGTTGCTGCTGTCGGGCTGCGCCTCCGACGGCGTAAAAAAACCGTTACCGCAGCCGAAGCCGCTGAAAAGGAGCCAGCCTGCCTATCCGATCGTGGCTCGCGCCAACCATCTGACGGGCTACGTTCAGGTTGTCTATGATGTCAACGCGCAGGGCAAAGTTGCGGAGCTGCGGATTATGGATTCACAGCCCCGTTATCTGTTTGACGAGGCGGTGGTGAGGGCGATGGTGCAGTGGGAGTTTGAGAAGAATAAACCGTACAAGGATCTGGAGATGCGCTTTAACTTCCGCCTCGCGCAGCTCAACCCGCCCGGCCAGTGAAAGCGCGTCGATGAGCGTTACGCAGCGGCCCCGCGTAACGCCTCGCGAAGTCCTACGTCAGCGAACGCAGGGCGGCAATCAGCCCCTGAACCCCTCTCTCAAGCTTTACCCGCGGACACCCGGCGTTGAGGCGCACAAACCCCGCGCCTTCTTCGCCGTAGGTCGAGCCCGGCATGATGGCAATCTTTTGCTCGTGGATTAACGCGTGCTGCAGGGCGCTATCGTCAACCTTGAGCGCCCGCAGGTCAATCCACGCAAGATAGGTCGCTTCCGGCGGACGCCAGTTCAGCTGCGGGAAAGCCTGATTCAGCTCCCGGGCGATATAGCGCAGGTTTTCCTGCAGATAGTCCCGCAGGGCGTCCAGCCAGCCGGCGCCTTCGCGATAGGCGGCAATATGGGCAACCAGCGCCGGTACGCTGGGTGAGGAGAGGCCATCTCGTGATTTCAGCGCGCTGAGGTAGCCATCGCGGGCGGCTGCGTCGTCAATCAGGCCATAGGCGCCGGTTAGCGCCGGAATATTGAAGCTTTTCGACGCGGAGGTGAACAGCGCCCACGGGCTGCGGGCGACGTCGCACCACGGCGTATGTCGGTGGTTTTCCCACGCCATATCCATATGAATCTCATCGCTGATAACCTTGACGCCGTGCTTTTCGCACAGCCGGGCCATCGTTGCCAGCTCATCGCGGCTCCAGACCTTTCCGGTCGGATTATGCGGGCTGCAGAGCAGCAGGATTTTATTGCGCGGCTCGGCCAGCGCCCGCTCCAGCTGAGCCATATCGCTGCGCCACTGGCTATCGCGAACGACGAGCGGAACCGGAACCAGCCGCCGCTGGTTGCCGGCAATGGTCTTATAGAAAGCATCGTAGGCCGGGGTATGTACCACGACGCCGTCGCCCGCATCGGACCACTGGCGAATGGTTTCCGCCACCATGTAAATCACCGATGGCCCGTAGACGATAGTATCGCGATCGATGGGGCTCTGAAATCGACTGGAGAACCAGTGGCTAACGGCGCCGAGAAACTCATCGTTTTTCCAGCGGCTGTAGCCCAGCACGCCGTGGGCCAGACGCTGGCTGATGGCATCAAGAATGCAGGGCGCGGCGGCAAAATCCATGTCGGAGATGGTGAAGGGCAGCAGCTCGGCGGTGCCGAAGCGGTCGGCGACGTAATCCCACTGCGTACACCAGGTACCGTGGCGATCGACGGGCGTTGAGAAATCAAACATCGGAACTCCCTTTATCTGAACCCCCTCCGGGCGGGAGGGGGCGCGGCGTTTATGCCTGGACGGTATTCATCAGCACGCTCATCTCATCCTTCACCGACTGCACCTGCGGCCCAATGACCACCTGCAGATTATGCTGGTTGAGCTGAACGACGCCAATGGCGCGGTTGGCCTTCAGCGCGGCGGCGTCGACTTTGCTCATGTCGCTTACCGACAGACGCAGGCGGGTAATGCAGTTATCCAGCGAGGTGATGTTTTCTGCGCCGCCCAGCGCGGCAAGGATCGCCGGCACATTATAGCCGGACTTCCCGACGCTACCGGCCGTGGCTTTCTCAAACGCGGCGCTATTTTCGCTATCGCGGCCCGGCGTTTTGAGGTTAAAGCGGGTGATGGCGAAGCGGAAGATGCCGTAGTACACCGCGAACCAGATGGCGGCGACGACCGGAACCAGATACCACTTCGTAGAGAGACCGTGCAGGATGCCAAAGACCACGAAATCAATGACGTTGCCGTCGGTATTGCCGATGGTCACTCCGAGCACCGCCATGATGGTGAACCCGAGGCCGGTCAGCAGCGCGTGGATGAGGTACAGCGCCGGGGCGACGAACAGGAACAGGAATTCCAGCGGCTCCGTAGTGCCGCCAATGACGCAGGCGATCACGCCGGAGATCAGCAGGCCCTTAATTTTGTGACGATTTTCCGGGCGGGCGCAGTGGTACATGGCCAGCGCCGCGCCCGGCAGGCCGCCGAGGAACGCCGGCATTTTGCCCTGGGAGAGGAAGCGGGTGGCGCTTTCTGAGAAACCGTGGGTTTCCGGACAGCTGAGCTGCGCCTGGAAGATGGTCAGCGCGCCGCTGACGCTGTGGCCGCAAACGTCCATGGTACCGCCCGCTTCGGTAAAGCGGATCAGCGCCACCAGAATATGCTGCAGGCCGAAGGGCAGCAGCAGGCGTTCGCCGGTGCCGAAAATCATCGGGCCGAAGTTGCCCGCGCTGTTAATGACGCTGCCCAGCGCGTTGATACCCATCGCAAAGATCGGCCAGACCAGCGGGATTGCGAGGCCGACCAGCCCCATAACCACGGTAGTCGCAATTGGCACAAAGCGGGTGCCGCCGAAGAAGGCGAGCGCATCCGGCAGGCGGATGTTATGAAAACGCTCATGCAGCATCCAGATAATAATCCCGGCGATGACCGCGCCGAGGATCCCGGTATCGATCGACTGAATGCCGATAACGTTCTGGATATTGTTGGCTTTAAGGATGGCCGCGTCGGTGGTCGGCAGAATGCCTTTCGCCGTCAGCCAGAAGTTGACCGCGAGATTCATCACCGCATAGCCGACAAAACCGGCAAAGGCGGCGACGCCTTTATTTTCGCGGGCCAGACCAAGAGGAATGGCAATACAGAACATCACCGGCAGGAAGCTGAAGGCGAAAGAGCCGATCTTGCTCATCCACACGAACACCGCCTGCAGCAGCGGGGTATTCAGCCACGGCTGCAGGGTGAGGACATCATGGCTACTTAAGGAACTGCCGATCCCCAGCATGATCCCGCAGAATGAGAGCAGGGCCACGGGTAACATAAAGGTTTTCCCTAACTGCTGGAAAAATTCCCACAACGTAATTTTTGGAGTTGTTTTCGCCGTCATAACACGAATCCTGCTGCTTAGGTTATTGGTAGGATGTAACGTCACGGAAAGATAAAACGTTTTACCACTTTTTAGTGCGATAAAAATCACATAATCAAGCGATAATAACGTTTATAAAGGTCACTCATTGATAAAACGTTTTATCGACAGCCACAGGGAGTCGGTTGCAGGCATGGCTATCGCAAGAAAAATCACCATCAACGACGTTGCCCAGGCTGCGGGCGTCTCGGTCAGCACGGTTTCGCTGGTGCTGAGCGGCAAAGGACGCATCTCGTCAGCCACCGGCGAACGCGTCAATCAGGCCATCGAGCATCTGGGTTTTGTCCGCAACCGCCAGGCGGCATCGCTGCGCGGCGGGCAGAGCGACGTAATAGGCCTGATCGTCAGCGACCTCTCGAAGCCTTTCTACGCGGAGCTAACCGCCGGGCTGACGGATGCCCTCGAATCCGCAGGTAAGATGGTCTTCCTCACTCAAGGGGGACATCGGGGCGAAAAAATGCTCCAGCGTTTTGAAACTCTGGTTTCACAGGGGGTCGATGGGGTGATTATCGCCGGCGCTATCGATCGGGGCGGCGAGCTACGCGACCGGGCGGCGGAGGTCGGAATGCCGCTGGTGTTTGCCTCCCGGGCCAGCTACCTCGAGGATATTGATTTAATCCGCCCGGATAATATGCAGGCCGCGCAGATGATCACCGAGCATCTGATCCGCCGCGGACATCAGCGTATCGCCTGGCTGGGCGGGCAAAGCTCGTCCTTAACCCGCGCTGAGCGGGTGGGCGGCTACTGCGCGACGCTGCTGAAGTATGGTCTGCCGTTTCACAGCGAATGGGTGCTGGAGTGCGAATCGAGCCAGAAGCTGGCGGCGGAGGCGATGGCCTCGCTGTTGCGGCAAAATCCGACCATCACCGCGGTGCTGTGCTACAACAGCGTCATTGCCACCGGCGCGTGGTTTGGCCTGATGCGGGCAGGGCGCCAGAGCGGTGAAGACAGCGTTGAAAGCTATTTTGAGCAGCGGGTGGCGCTGGCGGCGTTTGCCGAAGTGCCGGAGGCCGCGCTGGATGACGTGCCCTTAACCTGGGTGACCACGCCGGCGAGAGAGATGGGCAAAAGCCTGGCCGGGTGCATTTTGCGTCGTCTTGAAAAGGGGCCGGAATCAGCGCGCAACCAAATCATGCCGCCGCGGCTGGTGACCAGAAAATAGCCCTCCGAAGAGGGCTATTTCGCATCTTACTGCTGAGGTGTGACCGGCGGGACCAGCTCTTCCGGCTCCGCGCTCTGCGGGGCGGGCTCCGGCGCCGCGGGAACCGACAGGCCGAACATACCGGCGAACTCATCCAGCGGCATTTTCTGCCCGTTCAGGGTCACCTGGCCGTCGGCATACTGCAGGCTGGAGGTGATGGCGTTATTTTCCATGGCGGTGATGCGGAACATCTGCCCCATTGCCGCCAGGCCTTTGACCTGCTGGTCCGCCAGCTTCGCCGCGTCAGCCGGCTGATAGCCTTCCAGACCCGCAATCTGCGTCATAAATTCGGTCGCCATGTCTAGCGGAACGACCAGCTTGCCATCAAGAGACTTCACGCTGCGGTCAATCTCGTCAGCCAGGGTTTGCGCCGGAGCGGTCACCACGGTCGAATCTTTCAGCAAAATTGACAGATTAAAGGTACTTTCGCCCTTCGCATTGCGCCAGCTCAGCGGGGCGATGGTCAGGGACGGGTTGCCTTTCAGCAGCACCGGCAGCGCCTTAAAGAAGGTCTCGGTCATCGCCTGCTGGTAAAGCTCCGGATTCTGGGTCAGCTCCGGCTTCGCCATCAGCGCCTGCGCTTCGCTATTGTACTGCTGGCTGAACTGGTGCCACGCCTGGCCGTCGAGATTATCCAGCTTCACGGTCAGCCTGCCGCTACCCAGATCCTTGTTTTGCAGCTTAAGGCTGTTAACGGTGTAATCGAGCTGGCTGTTGATGCCTTTGCCATCTTCCGTCAGCGTAGATTTCCCGTCGATGTTCATCCCTTCCAGCAGGGCCAGCTCTTTGCCTTCTACGCCAATCGACAGTTTCTCCAGCGAAACTTTTTGCTTGCCGATGCGCTCGTTAAAGCTGGTCATCTCGGTTGTGCCGTCGGTTTTCAGATTGCTGAAGTTCAGCTGCACTTTCTGGTTGTACTCGTTGACCGCGTTGATCTGGCCGCTGCCCGCTTCGCCGGTCAGCGCAATGGCCTTGCCGTCGCGATCGGCATTCAGCTGGAACTGGCCGCCGCTAAAGGTGACTTTTTCGTCGCCTTTACTGTAATCCAGGGGCTTCAGGTCGATAGCCGACCGGCTGTCGCCGCTATAGGCGATCAGGGTATCGATGGTAAACGGCGTACTGCCCTTAGCGATATCAAACAGCGCCTTGCTGGCTTCATTATTGACCAGCGTTGTTTTGACCGACGCCATCGATGGGCCAAACTGGCCGCTTTTCAGCGCCGCCAGCGGAAACGGCCCGTGGCTGACGACTTCGTCAAAAACCAGGGGCTGCCCGGCAGCGAGCCAGCTGCTCTCTTTACCCGCGGCTGGCTTCACAACCAGCTGCAGGTGGCTGCTGAACAGACCGCGCTGATAGTTCTGCCAGCCCAGCTCAAGCCCGGCTTCCGGGGCGCTGTTTTGTAGCTGAGCATTGGCCTGCTGAACCACCTCGGCGATCCGGCTTTCCAGCTGCTTGCCCGTATACCAGGAGCCTCCGGTCCAGACCACGCCCAGGGCCACGATAATTCCTGCTGCGACCAGCGATTTCTTCATAGTATTTGTCCATAAATAAAACCAGGCGCAATAAGACGCCTGGCGATGCTGTCATGATGGGTGAAAGTCTAGCAAGAGCGGCTAAAAAGTTCAGTAACTTACTGGAGCTTATTGAAGACGCGCGCCAGGCGGCCGGTGCCGCTCACCTGTACCGGCGATTCGTCGCAGGCAATAAACGCCGACTCGCCGGGCTTCAGGGTCAGGCGCTGCTCGTCTTTGCGAATTACCGCTTCGCCTTCGACGCAGAAAACAATCGCGGCGCTCTGCTGGGCGATGGTGGACCCTTGCGCCGACAGCGCGTGCAGGGAGAAGGCAAAGTCATCAACCGGGATCGGGAAGTCCAGCTCGGCGCCGTGCTGCTCCGGCTGCGTCAACAGCTCGGCTGCCGGTTTGGCTACGAACTTAACGTTGGCGACCAGCTCCGGAATATCGATGTATTTCGGCGTCAGGCCGGCGCGCAGCACGTTATCCGAGTTGGCCATCACTTCCAGGGCGACGCCCTGCAGGTAGGCGTGCGGAGTTTCAGCAAACAGGAACATGGCATCGCCGGGGTTCAGCTTCACCACGTTGAGCAGCAGGGGAGAGAACAGGCCGCTATCGTCCGGATAGAATTCGGCGATCAGGCGAATCGTCTGCCAGGGTTCGCCCTGCTCGGCGTCGAGCGCTGACTGCAGTACGCTCAACGCGTGAGATTTTTCATCGCCCTGCATATTCAGCAGGCTGGCAAACAGCTGGCTTAAACGTTCAGCATTCGGGCTGCTGAGGAAGTCGCCGATGGCCGGGTGGGCGTCGGCAACCGGCTGCAGGAGCGTGACGATTTCCGCAAACTCGCGGAAGGCGTTCATGGCGAGGAACGGCGTCAGGGCAAATACCAGCTCCGGCTTGTGGTTTGGATCCTTGTAGTTGCGCTCTGCGGCATCAAGTGGGATCCCGGCGGCATTCTCTTTGGCAAAGCCGATTTCAGAGGCCTGCTTATTCGGATGCACCTGAATAGACAGCGGCTGGTCGGCGCACAGCACTTTGAACAGGAACGGCAGCTCGCCGAAGCGTTCGGCCACTTTGCTGCCGAGCAGGCGGGCTTTGTCGCCATCGATAATCTCGCGCAAAGAGCGCGGGGTACCGCTGGCATCGAGGATCTGTGAGCTACTTTTCGGGTGCGCGCCCATCCACAGCTCTGCCATCGGCAGATTGTTGGGGTTAGCGATCCCATAAAGTTCGGTTAATGCGGTGTGACTTCCCCAGGCATAGTTCTGTACTGAGTTAATGAGCTTCTGCATTCTCAATCCCTGTTTCCACTTGATAGTCATCGCTCTATTAAACCAGTAAACGCCTGAGAAGCAACTGCTGAAAGAAAAAGTCGACCTTGTCTCAGTTTTTGTTAAAAAATTGTGTAAAATCGATCGACTCGCTTTTCTACAGGCAAATGGAGTGTCTGCCTGAAATATAATCAGCCAAGCAGTAAGTGAGAGCACAATGTCGAATAAACCGTTTGTTTATCAGGATCCTTTTCCCCTCAAAAAGGATGACACCGAGTATTATCTCCTCAGCAGTGATTACGTCTCCGTTACCGAATTCGCCGGTCAGGAAGTCCTTAAAGTTGAACCCCAGGCGCTAACCCTGCTGGCCCAGCACGCGTTCCACGACGCCTCCTTTATGCTGCGCCCGGCGCATCAGCAGCAGGTGGCCGATATCCTTAGCGACCCGGAAGCCAGCGAAAACGACAAATACGTCGCCCTGCAGTTCCTGCGTAACTCCGATATCGCCGCCAAGGGCATTCTGCCGACCTGCCAGGACACCGGCACCGCCATTATTACGGGTAAAAAGGGCCAGCGGGTGTGGACCGGCGGCGACGACGAAGCGGCGCTGTCGCAGGGCGTTTACAATACCTATATTCAGGACAACCTGCGCTATTCGCAGAACGCCGCGCTGGATATGTATAAAGAGGTCAACACCGGCACCAACCTGCCGGCGCAGATTGACCTCTACGCCACCGACGGCGACGAGTATAAATTCCTCTGTATCGCCAAGGGCGGCGGTTCGGCCAACAAAACCTATCTCTATCAGGAAACCAAGGCGCTGATTACCCCGGCGAAGCTGAAGGACTACCTCGTCGAGAAGATGCGTACCCTCGGTACCGCCGCCTGTCCGCCGTACCACATTGCTTTTGTTATCGGTGGAACCTCTGCGGAATCGACGCTGAAAACCGTTAAGCTGGCCTCCACCCACTATTACGACGGCCTGCCAACGGAGGGCAATGCGCACGGCCAGGCGTTCCGCGACGTGCAGCTCGAGCAGGAGCTGCTGCTGGCCGCGCAGGATCTCGGCCTCGGCGCGCAGTTTGGCGGCAAGTACTTTGCCCACGACATCCGCGTTGTGCGCCTGCCGCGCCACGGCGCCTCCTGCCCGGTCGGGATGGGGGTTTCCTGCTCCGCCGACCGCAACATCAAGGCGAAGATCGACCGTCACGGGATCTGGCTGGAGAAGCTGGAAAGCAATCCGGGCCAATATATTCCGCAAGCGCTGCGTCAGGCGGGCGAAGGTGAGGCGGTGAAGGTCAACCTCAACCAGCCGATGAGCGAGATTCTGGCGCTCCTGTCGCAGTATCCGGTGTCGACGCGCCTGTCGCTGAGCGGCACGATTATCGTCGCCCGCGATATCGCCCACGCGAAGCTCAAGGAGCTGCTGGATAACGGTGAAGCGCTGCCGCAGTACGTGAAAGATCACCCGATCTACTACGCCGGTCCGGCGAAAACTCCGGAAGGTTATGCGTCAGGTTCGCTGGGGCCGACCACCGCCGGACGGATGGACTCCTACGTCGATCAGCTGCAGTCGCACGGCGCGAGCATGGTGATGCTGGCGAAAGGCAACCGCAGCCAGCAGGTGACCGACGCCTGCCACAAGCACGGCGGCTTCTATCTCGGCAGCATCGGCGGGCCGGCGGCGGTGCTGGCGCAGCAGAGTATTAAGAGCCTTGAGTGCGTGGCTTATCCGGAGCTGGGAATGGAGGCTATCTGGAAAATCGAGGTGGAAGACTTCCCGGCGTTTATTCTGGTGGATGATAAAGGCAACGACTTCTTCCAGCAGATCCAGACCTCGCAGTGCGCGAGCTGCGTGAAATAATCGCCCCGATCGTCGGGTGAGCGCCTGCCGGCGAATCCACCGGCAGGTATTTTTAACACGCCGCCGCTGCGCTCTGCGGGGCGGTTATTTGTGTCGCTTAGCGGCACGAACGACTAAAACTAATTATAAATCTGACCAATACTTAACGCTTTTAAGCCAGTGGGCTTTGTCGAAATTACGTACTTTTTATTCAAGGAGACAGTAATGACAACGCATCGCAGTGAAAAAGACTCTATGGGCGCGATTGAGGTTCCTGCCGACAGGCTATGGGGCGCGCAAACCCAGCGTTCGCTGGAGCATTTCCGTATCTCAACGGAAAAAATGCCGGGCGAACTTATCTACGCCCTGGCGTTGACCAAGCGCGCGGCGGCGAAGGTGAATCAGGATTTAGGCCTGCTGGCCGGCGAAAAAGCGCAGGCCATCGTCGAGGCCGCCGATGAAGTGCTGGCGGGAAAGCATAGCGCAGAATTTCCGCTGGCTATCTGGCAAACCGGCTCCGGTACCCAAAGCAATATGAATATGAATGAGGTGCTGGCAAACCGGGCCAGCGAGCTGCTGGGCGGCGTGCGGGGCATGGAGCGCAAGGTGCATCCGAACGATGACGTCAACAAGAGCCAAAGCTCCAATGACGTCTTCCCGACGGCGATGCACGTGGCGGCCATTATCGCGCTGCGGGAGACGCTCATTCCCCAGCTTAAGGTGCTGAAAAAAACGCTTAGCGACAAATCCGCCGCGTTCAGCGATATCGTTAAAATCGGCCGCACGCACCTGCAGGACGCCACGCCGCTGACCCTGGGGCAGGAGTTCTCCGGCTGGGTCGCCATGCTCGAACATAACCTCCGCCACCTTGAGCTGAGCCTGCCGCATCTGAGCGAGCTGGCGCTGGGCGGTACGGCGGTGGGAACCGGACTGAACACCCACCCCGAATACGCGGTGCGGGTCGCGGCAGAGCTGGCGGAGAGTAGCGGCCAGCCGTTTGTTACCGCGCCGAACAAGTTTGAGGCGCTGGCGACCTGCGACGCGCTGGTCCATGCCCACGGCGCTCTGAAGGGGCTGGCGGCGTCGCTGATGAAGATTGCTAACGACGTGCGCTGGCTGGCCTCGGGCCCGCGCTGCGGTATCGGCGAAATTGCGATTCCCGAGAATGAGCCGGGTTCATCGATCATGCCGGGCAAGGTCAACCCGACGCAGTGCGAAGCGCTGACCATGCTGTGCTGTCAGGTGATGGGTAACGACGTGGCGCTGAATATCGGCGGTGCTTCCGGTAACTTTGAGCTCAACGTCTATCGCCCGATGGTGATCCATAACTTCCTGCAGTCGGTGCGGCTGCTGGCCGACGGCATGGAGAGTTTCAACGAACACTGCGCGGTCGGGATCGAGCCTAATCGGGAACGAATCAACCAGCTGCTCAACGAGTCTCTGATGCTGGTGACGGCGCTGAATACCCATATCGGCTATGACAAAGCGGCGGAAATTGCCAAAAAAGCGCATAAAGAGGGGCTGACGCTGAAAGCCTCGGCGCTGGCGCTCGGCTACCTGACGGAGGCCGAGTTCGACAGCTGGGTGCGCCCGGAAGAGATGGTCGGCAGCATGGCTACTCGCTAGCCAGCCACAGGTGCAGGCGCGGGATCAGTAATCTGAGCGACTGCGCCTGGGGTTTATAGCGATACTGGACATTGTCGGCATCGTAATTCAGTAACTCGCCAATATCCGGCACGCTGACCCCCTGAGTGCCGGATATCAGCGTAATGAGCGGCCCAGGGCAGGCGTACTGCACCTGTTTTTGCTCGCCGGCGTACCAGACGCGAGCGATAGGCTGGACTTTGACCGGTCGCTTAATCTTCAGCTTCGCCCGCTGCGGCAGGGCGGCGATATCCTGATATTCCCGTTCCAGCTTGCTCTGCCACTGCTCGCGCGTCCACGGCGGCACCGCGCGCGGCGACTGCAGGCTTTTTTCCAGCTGCATTAGCACCTCATCGCGGGTTAAATTCTTAATCACGTGCTTATTAGCCCAGCCAAAGCGGATGCTGCTGGGATCGAACAGCGGCGTCAGCGTGCGGTAGGCGCTAAGGGTGATTAATCCCGGCAGATGACGATGCACCCACTCAAAGCGGGCCGCGGCGGGGAGGGCGGAGTCGACGGTAATGATTTTTTCGAAGGTGGCCTTTAGCGCGTTGATGCTGGCGATTTTTTGCCGCAGGTCGGCCTGCTCCTCGGCGCTGGTTTGCAGGCAGATCGTCCCGGGAAGGCGCACCGCCGCCTTGCTGCTGCGGCTTTCCGATTGCTGCTGGATAAACAGATGGCCGTAGTGCCTGAGGGCCATCTCCAGCGCCGTTTTACCGATATGCTGCACGACCTGAATCGTCTCAAGCGGGTCGTGTTCGGCATCTTTGCTCACCGCCGGTAGCTCAAATACCCGCGCGGCAAGCAGGCGACAGCGGCTTAGCGCCAGCTTCAGCTCCTGCAGCTCCCGCTCAAGCTGGCGAAAGGTGCCATTGAGTCGTTCAACGAGGTCGTAATTTGCCATCTGCGCCACCTTAGTTACAACATACTAATCGATTTTTAACTATACGCAGGCCGCAGCGCCTGCGCAAGGGGGGTCAGCCAGAGGTAAAATTCGGCAGCTGGTGGTAAATCGGCCAGCTAAAGCTGAAGCTGGCGCCCCCCAGCGGACTGGTGCGGCAGCTCACCTCGCCGGACATCGCCTGGGCGATGCTGTGGACGATAGCCAGGCCGAGCCCACAGCCGCCGGTCGCCCGATCGCGGCTAGGGTCAAGCCGGACAAACGGCTCAAACACCCGTTCGCGCTCGGCAGGGTCGATGCCCGGGCCGTCGTCATTGACCTGGAGAGTCGCCCGCGATCCCGCGAGCGTCAGGCTCACCTGAATCTGCTGATTACTGTAGCGAAGCGCGTTATTGACCAGATTGTCGAGCACGCGCTCCATCAGGCGCATATCCAGCGCGCCGTAGTCGCCGGCGACCACCTCGTGAAGCGTCACCTCGCGCTGCGGGTTAACCATCTGAACGTCTTCCACGTGGGCCTTAATCCAGGCCGGGAAGTCAGGGGTGGTCAGGCTCAGCTCATTTTGCGGCCGGTCAAGGCGGGCGTAGGTTAAAAGCTCTTCGATAAGGGCTTCCAGCTGTCCGATATCGCGGTTTAAGGCCTGTGATTCCGCGGTGGTCAGATTTTCACTCATCTCAAGGCGGTAGCGCAGGCGCACCAGCGGCGTGCGCAGCTCGTGCGCAATGCCGTCGATCAGCTGCTTTTTACTGGCGATCAGGGCGTTGATATTATCGGCCATCTGGTTAAAGGCCACGCCCAGCCGCTCAAAGCTGGACATGCTATCGAAATGAATGCGCTCGCTAAAATGTCCCTCGCCGAAACGCTGGGCGGCGGTCTCAAGGCGCAGCATATCCTGCCAGTGCGGGCGCATCCAGACGAAGACCGGGAACGCCAGCGAAATGGCGATAAAGGCCATCAGCGCGACGTCCAGCAGGCGCATCTCATGCAAAAAATAGAGATAGGGGACCGGGCCTACCGACAACACGTAGTGGCTGCGCGGAATGCGCTGAATAAAGGTGTATTGATCGTCCAGGGCGACGATATCGCCGGCGCGCAGATGCTGCATCGAACTCTCCGCCAGCTTGAATTTGCTCAGCGGTTCAATATGCAGATCAAACGACAGGTTGAGATCCAGCTCTTTGAGCGTTTTGCTCCAGTCACGCGGCGGAATTTCCCGCAATTCGCTGCGCATCAGGTACAGCGAGCTTTTCATCAGATCGTCCAGCGACTGGCGGCCCGCGCGCTCGGCGGTAAATTTATACACCAGACCGACCAGCATGGTCATGACCAGAAAACAGACGAACAGCAGGAGGTAAAACTGCACAAACAGCTTTTTCATAGCCGGACCCGTTAATTAATTGTCCCAGGCATGGGGAGCAAACAGATAGCCTTTGTTGCGTACCGTTTTGATACGGTAGGGTTCCGTTGCGCTATCGAGAAGCTTTTTACGCAGGCGTGAAATGGCCACATCGACGCTGCGGTCCATACCATCGTAGCTGACGCCGCGCAGGTTTTTCAGCAGCGCATCGCGATCCATAATTTGTCCCGCATGGGTCGCAAGCTCCCACAGCAGTTCGAAATCCGCCGTAGAGAGCGCGACGCTGTCGCCGGCGAGCAGCACCTGACGGTTCACCGGGTCGATGGAGAGTGAGCCAAAGGCGATGGTTTTATGTGGCGTCAGCGAGGCGGGCGCCGGGGTGAGCGGAACGGCAACGTGCTGGCGCAAATGCAGGCGCAGCCGCGCCAGCAGCACGGCGGGCGGGGTGGTTTTGAGGATGTAATCACTCGCCCCCATCTCAAGCGACAAAATATGGTTCATATCGCTGTCAAGGGAGGTCAGCAGCACGATCGGACCCTGCCACTGCCCGCGCAGGTCGCGGCAAATCGTCATTCCGTCCTTGCCCGGCAGCATGATATCTAATAACACCAGATCGGGTTTTTCCCGGGCAATAACCTCTTCCGCCCGGTCACCGCGTGGTTCAACCACCACGTCCATATCATGCTTACCCAGATAGGCGGCAATCAGTGCGCCAACTTCCGGATCATCCTCAACAAACACGATCTTATTCATATTTTATATGTATATGTAAAAGGTTAAACATACACCGCCAGCAAATTGCCTGCCATTACTCTTTTATAAACAAATGTTCTTCCGCTATGCTGGCGTAACTTGTTGTTTAAATGTTAAGGCAAAAGGCATGGGGCTGTTGATTAAAGCGCTGCTCGGGGCGCTGGTGGTTGTACTGATTGGCGTACTTTCCAAAACCAAAAATTATTATATTGCCGGGCTCATTCCGCTATTTCCGACATTCGCCCTGATCGCTCACTATATTGTCGCCAGCGAGCGCGGTATTGAAGCCCTGCGTACGACTATCGTATTTGGGATGTGGTCAATCATTCCCTATTTTATCTACCTGCTGTCGCTGTGGTACTTCACCGCAACGATGCGCCTGCCGTACGCGCTGGCGGGCGCCGTTGTTTGCTGGAGCCTGTGTGCCTGGCTGCTGATCCTCGGCTGGAGCCGGTTCCACTAGCGCAGGTGGCGGCCGCCGTCGACGGCGAAGGAGCGGCCGGTAACAAAATGGCTGCTAAACAAATAGTCGAGTAATTCGATGATTTCCGTTTCGCCCGCCGCTATTTTCATCAGCGATTTATCCAGCGCCTGCAGGCGATACTCGGCGTCGTCGCCGTCATTAAACATAATGAGCGACGGGGCGATGGCGTTGACCTTTATTTCCGGCGCCAGCTTGCGGGCAAAGGAGCGGGTCATATTATCCAACGCCGCTTTACTGGCGGCATAGGCGATGTGCTTATCGCTGCCGCGCTCAACCACGTAGTCCGTAATATGAATAATATCGCTGCCCGCGTGACCGTGGCCGCGCAGCAGCGCTTCCAGCGCGTGATTGAGCAGATAGGGCGCATTGACGTGAATTTGCATCATGCTGGCGAGCACCGTGCTGAGAGGCGTCCCCGGCTTTTCCGCCATCCAGCCGCTGGCATTGTGGATAACGGCGCGCAGGCCTTGGCCGGCGTGGGATTTCACCGCCTCGGCGAAGGTTAAAATCCCATCGTCGGTGCTAAAATCCGCCTCCAGACAAACGGCGCCTGCCGCGCGCAGCGCGTCAATAGCCGGATAGTGGGTACGATAGCTGACGATAACGGACTGCTGCCGCTGAAGAAAATGGTGTGCCAGAGCGAGGCCGATTCGGCGGCCTCCTCCTGTTATAAGGACCGGGCGGGGCTGTAGTTCAGCCATGGGTATCTCCTTTGAGTTCCGCGGCAGGGCAACCGCTTACCCCACCAGCATCCACGTTGCCGGTACGGCGGCAACCAGCAATAAACCAATTAAGGCTAATTCACGGCGTTTAAGCATGCGATCGTGCTGGTGCGTACGGCGGGCGTACAGGAAAACCAGAAGACCCGGAGCGTAAAGTATCACTGACAGCAATAAATGCACAGGGCCCGACGCATATAATAACCATAAGCCATAAGCGCAGGCCCCGACGCCTACGGCCTTATGCAGCGGGCGTACGGCAATTTTCAGCAGGAAGGCGCCGACGAGCAGATAGGGAACGAGGATCATCTCGGAGGCGATGGTGAGCAGCGTACCGTAATCCGAACCGGTCAGCCAAATCAGCACCAGCGAGACCTGGACGCTAATATTGGTCAGCCACAGCGAAGCCGACGGCGCATTGTGGCGATTTTGCCGGGCAAACAGGCGCGGAAACGCTTTGTGGGTGGCGGCCAGCCAGGGAACTTCTGCAGCCATGATGGTCCAGCTCAGATAGGCGCCGCAGACGGAAACGATCAGTCCGGCGGCGATCGCCACCTCGCCCCAGGACCCCATCATTCTGACCATCAGCCCGGCCATCGACGGATTACGCATTTCCGCGAGCTCCGGACGCGCGACAACGCCCAGCGAGAGCAGAGTGACCAGAAGATAAACCGCCAGCGCCGAAAGTACGGCCAGCAGCGTCGCGCGGCCAACGTCCTGCTTGTTCCGCGCTCGCGCCGACACTACCACCGCGCCCTCTACGCCGATAAACACCCACAGGGTAATCAGCATGGTATTTTTCACCTGCTCCCACACCGGCACGCCGAGCGCCAGGCCGCTGAAATCGAGAGTGAAGGTCTCTAAACGGAAGGCCATCGCGGCGAGAACGATAAACGCGCCGAGCGGTATTAGCTTGGCCAGCGTCGCGACCAGGTTGATGCCGGCCGCCGTCTGCACGCCGCGCAGCACTAAGAAATGAACGACCCACAGCAGAATCGATGCCCCGACGATTGCCTGCCAGGTATTGCCGTTGCCAAAAATAACCGAGCCGGGCGCGTCGGTGAAGAAGCTCAGCGCCGCAAACACGATAACCAGATAGGAGACGTTGGCGATAACCGCGCAAAGCCAGTAGCCCCAGGCGGAGCAAAAGCCCACCAGCTCGCCGAATCCTTCGCGCGCGTAGGTAAAGATACCGCCGTCGAGGTCGGCGCGAATGCGGGTCAGCAGGAGCATGGCGAAGGCGAGGAATAAGATGCCGACGCCGGTAATGGCCCAGCCGATCAGCAGGGCGGACGGGCTGGCCACGGCGGCCATATTTTGCGGCAAACTGAATACGCCTGCGCCCAGCATTGAGCTGAGGACCAGGGCGGTCAGGGCGCTCAGGCCCAGTCTCTTTTCCATTGCATTCCCGAAGTGACAACCGTGAAGTAAAGAATATTTATTTGGCGAAATCGCATAAAATGGACGATTACGCTAAGGCGCGGGATTTTACGGAGTGTCTTGTGCGCATGCAATGGCGGCGGATGAAAAAAAGCAAAAAGGCGGCAAAGCGCCGCCTTTTTGTTCAGCTGTAGTCCCGTTATTTATACAGGTCAGCGCTGATAGTTATGTTACCGCCGCGTTCCTGCCACTGGCGGGTGATGTGGTAATACTTCGCGCCTTTCTTCGCCGCTCGTTTGGCCACCTGGTAAGAAATTTCGGTCATATTGCCGTAGTTACCGGTGAATTTAATGCTATCGAACGGGGCCATCTGCGCCGCGGTTATTTTGTTCACCTCTTCGACTTTGGTGCCATCAGGAAGCGTGACGGTGTAACGCCCCCCCTTAGAGGACTGCGTTTCGAAGAAGCGGCCTACGCCGGTACCGGAGCCGACGGCTGCGGTAGTCGCCACGCCGGGGATTTCAACGTTTTTGGCCGCCGCGCCGCCTTCAGCCAGCGCTGCGCGCCCGGCTTGAGAATCGGCAGGAATTGCGTCCGGACTTTGCAGAACGCGTTTTTTGGCATCGGCCTTATAAACATAAGCGGTGATGCGCTGGTTGCCGCCCTGGTTAGCATCAACCTGACGAACGATAAAGAAAGAGGCCGCGCCTTTCGCTTTTGCCGCTTTGGTGATGGCATCGTTCACTTCAGGCTGGCTGCGGTAGAAACCCTGCACGGTAACGGTGTCAAACGGTTCCAGCTCAACGGCCTGGTCTTTCGGCAGCTCCATGACTCCATTAATCATTCGATTTTTTGGAGCATCTGCCTGCGGGGCGTTGTCTTTATAAAAATCTGCCGTTACGCGCCAGTTACCGCTGTTGCCATAGTCTGAGGTGTCGACAACATAAAAGGAGGCCGCGCCGTCTTTGTCGGCTTTGCGGGAGACCGCTTTAACAGCATCGCCAATCGCAGTAAAGCGGCCGGTGATGACCACGCGATCGTAGGGCTTCAGCGCCGCCGCCTGCTCCGGTGTCAGCTCGGTCGCTGCATGGGCAGACAGCGCGGTCGTAGCCAGGAGAGCAGACGCCAGGAGTGAGTTCTTAAGCTTCATAAAAATAGTCCTTTGCCTTGCGCAAACCATGTACTGGTATTGTTGTTGACTGAAAACGCTCGATTATTGCATTTAAAAGGAGTGACTGTCTGCGTCAATTTTTGCTAACCGCCCGAAACGCGCGTCACAATAATATAACATTTTGCGATATGTTGAAAAAACAGCCTCTTGACCAGCAAAATCGATAATCGATATCGCTTTAATAAGTTAATGTAATGTTAATACCATGTTCTGGCTGGCGATTAATTGCGTATTAGTGGATAAGCTAAGCGAATTATCAGGCTCGCTTATAAATTTAAGGTAAATATTGCTGCCTGACGCAGTTTGGCGCGCGTTTTACCAATAAAATCAAAAATTCTGTTTTATCGCAGTAGATCACAATCGGGATTTTCAGTAGGTTATAAAAAGTTTGTTACTGTTTCATTTTTTCAGTCGAATATCTGAGCCGGCGGGTTTTGCCGGCGGATAGTCGGCTGTAAGAAGAGAAAACCATCATCAAAAACCGATGAAAGGGAAAACTATGCGTATCGGGGTACCAAAAGAACGGTTAGCCAATGAAACCCGCGTAGCGGCCACGCCGAAAACGGTGGAGCAGCTGCTCAAACTGGGGTTTACCGTCGCAGTTGAAAGCGGCGCGGGCCAGCTGGCAAGTTTCGATGACGAGGCGTTTGCTCAGGCAGGCGCTGAGGTTGTGGACGGCGCCGAAGTCTGGCAGTCGCCTGTTATTCTCAAGGTGAATGCGCCTGACGATAATGAAATTGCTTTACTGAATCCAGGCACCACGCTGGTGAGCTTTATCTGGCCGGCGCAGAATCCGGAGCTGCTGGCAAAACTTTCTGCCCGCAATGTGACCGTCATGGCGATGGATTCGGTGCCGCGTATTTCGCGCGCCCAGTCGCTGGATGCCTTAAGCTCGATGGCCAACATTGCCGGCTATCGCGCCATCGTCGAGGCCGCGCACGAATTTGGCCGCTTCTTCACCGGGCAGATCACCGCCGCGGGCAAGGTTCCGCCGGCCAAGGTGATGGTGATCGGCGCCGGCGTTGCCGGTCTGGCCGCGATTGGCGCCGCCAACAGCCTGGGGGCGATTGTCCGCGCGTTCGACACTCGCCCTGAGGTCAAAGAGCAGGTGCAGAGCATGGGCGCCGAGTTCCTTGAGCTGGACTTTAAAGAAGAGGCGGGCAGCGGCGACGGCTATGCCAAAGTGATGTCCGAAGCCTTTATTAAAGCCGAAATGGCGCTGTTTGCCGCGCAGGCGAAAGAGGTCGACATTATCGTCACCACGGCGCTGATCCCCGGCAAACCGGCGCCGAAGCTAATTACCCGCGAAATGGTTGACTCGATGACGTCAGGCAGCGTGGTGGTTGATCTGGCCTCGCAGAACGGCGGCAACTGTGAATACACCGTGCCTGGCGAAGTGGTAACGACCGCCAACGGGGTGAGAATTATCGGCTATACCGATCTGCCGGGTCGCCTGCCGACCCAGTCATCCCAGCTTTACGGCACCAACCTGGTCAACCTGATCAAGCTGCTGTGCAAAGAGAAAGATGGCAACATTGCCATCGATTTCGACGACGTCGTGGTACGCGGCGTAACGGTTGTCCGCGATGGGGAAGTGACCTGGCCGGCGCCGCCGATTCAGGTATCCGCCCAGCCGCAGGCTGCCGCGAAGAAGGTGGAAGCCCCTGTTGAAGCGAAAAAACCGGTTTCGCCGTGGCGCAAATATGCGCTGATGGCGCTGGCGATTATTCTCTTTGGCTGGCTGGCAAGCGTCGCCCCGAAGGAGTTCCTCGGTCACTTTACGGTCTTTGCTCTCTCCTGCGTGGTCGGATATTACGTGGTGTGGAACGTGTCCCATGCGCTGCATACGCCGCTGATGTCGGTAACTAACGCCATCTCGGGGATTATCGTTGTCGGGGCGCTGCTGCAGATAGGCCACGGCGGCTGGGTCAGCGTGCTGAGCTTTATCGCGGTGCTGATCGCCAGCATTAATATTTTTGGTGGTTTCACCGTCACTCAGCGCATGCTGAAAATGTTCCGCAAAGGATAAGGGGTAACAAATGTCTGGTGGATTAGTTACAGCTGCATACATTGTTGCCGCGATCCTCTTTATTTTTAGCCTGGCAGGGCTTTCCAAACATGAGTCATCGCAGCAGGGCAACTACTTCGGCGTTGCCGGGATGGCGATTGCGCTGATCGCGACCATTTTGGGTCCGGACAGCAGCAACGTCGCGTGGATCCTGCTGGCGATGGTTATCGGCGGCGCTATCGGTATCCGTCTGGCGAAGAAAGTCGAAATGACCGAAATGCCGGAGCTGGTGGCGGTTCTGCACAGCTTCGTCGGCCTTGCGGCGGTGCTGGTGGGCTTTAACAGCTACCTGCAGCATGAAACCGGTATGGAGCAGATCCTGGTCAATATTCATCTGACCGAAGTGTTCCTCGGCATCTTCATCGGTGCGGTGACCTTTACCGGCTCCATCGTGGCCTTTGGCAAGCTGTGCGGCAAGATGTCCTCTAAACCGCTGATGCTGCCGAACCGTCACAAGCTGAACCTTGCCGCGCTGGTCGTCTCTTTTGTGCTGCTGATTGCCTTTGTTCGCACCGATAGCACCGCGACGCAGGTGCTGGCGCTGCTGGTGATGACCGTTATCGCTCTGGCGTTTGGCTGGCACCTGGTTGCCTCCATCGGCGGCGCGGACATGCCGGTGGTGGTATCAATGCTGAACTCCTATTCAGGCTGGGCGGCGGCGGCGGCGGGCTTTATGCTGAGCAACGATCTGCTGATCGTAACCGGCGCGCTGGTAGGCTCTTCCGGTGCGATTCTGTCCTACATCATGTGTAAGGCCATGAACCGCTCCTTCTTCAGCGTCATTGCCGGCGGATTTGGTACCGATGGTTCCTCTTCCGGCAGCGATGATGAAGTTGGCGAGCACCGTGAAATTAGCGCAGAAGATACGGCTGAAATGCTGAAAAACTCGCACTCGGTGATCATTACCCCGGGCTACGGCATGGCGGTAGCGCAGGCTCAGTATCCGGTTGCGGAAATCACCGAGCGTCTGCGCGCCCGTGGTATCAAGGTGCGCTTTGGTATTCACCCGGTTGCCGGTCGTCTGCCTGGGCATATGAACGTGCTGCTGGCGGAAGCCAAGGTTCCCTACGACGTGGTGCTCGAAATGGATGAAATCAACGATGACTTCACCGATACCGACACCGTACTGGTTATCGGCGCTAACGATACCGTGAACCCGGCTGCGCAGGACGATCCGAAAAGCCCTATCGCCGGTATGCCGGTGCTGGAGGTCTGGAAAGCGCAGAACGTAGTGGTCTTCAAACGTTCGATGAACACCGGCTACGCCGGCGTACAGAACCCGCTGTTCTTCAAAGAGAACACCCATATGCTGTTTGGCGATGCCAAAGCCAGCGTGGATGCGATTCTGAAAGCGCTGTGATGCCCTGAAGAGAGCAGACGAGAGTCGCTATACAACGTTTGCTTCTGAAGCCGTCTCCGTTGAGACGGCTTTTTTATATATAGCGCCAGCCCATGAATCGCTCATAAATTAATCGCCCTGGAGTGCTATACTAAAAACGTTTTTTCATCACACTGAGGATATTATGGATACCGAATTAACCCCCGCGCAAATGGCCATCGAATTTCTGCGTCGCGACCCTACCGCTTTAACCCCCGCGCAGTACCTGAAAAAATTTAAACTTCTCGAGCTGGAATTTGCCGATTTAATGTCGCTCTCCTCTATCGAACTGAAAGAAGAGATCGATCACGCCTGGCGTTTGGGTATCCATTAAAAGCCACACTTCAGCCTGCATGCATCGCTGATGAAGGGGGCCGAAAGGCCCATTTTTTCGCGCTACGCCAGGCGACGGGCAAAAAAATCCCCCGCGGCTGCAGGGGAGTGGGGAGTGGCTACGACTGGCGGCCGGCCTGCTGAAGGTTAGTCGTCGTCTTCATCGTCCATTTCAACCGGCGTTTTGTACTGGTCCGGCTTCAGCGCCAGCAGATCGCAGCGCAGATGGTCGATCACCTGCTCGGCGGTATTGCCGAGGAAGGCCGCCGACAGTCCGGTACGTCCGATGGTGCCGAGCACGACAATCCCCGCCTGCAGATGCTCCGACAGATCGGGAATCACTTCTTCCGGTAAACCCTTCTCTACGTGGGTGCGGCTCTCATCAATACCAAACTTTTGCCGCAGCGTTTTCATCGCCAGCAGGTGCTGGCCGCGAATCGCGTCGTTATAGATGCTGGGATCAAAATCAGGTAACTCAATGGCGATATTGATTGGCGTAACCGGATAGGCGCCCACCAGGTGGACCTCGGTGTGGTTAACCTGTTCCGCCAGTTCAAGCGTCTCTTTTACCAGTTTCTCATTCAGAGCATCGTGGTAGTTTTCTTCACTGGCAAGGTTCACCGCCACCAGCGCTCTGCCGCCCTCAGGCCACGGCTGGTCTTTAACCATCCACACCGGGCACGGGCATTTGCGCAGAAGATGCCAGTCGGTCGGGGTGAAGATCACCGCTTCCAGCTTGTCGTGCTGGTGCGCCATTTTCAGCACTAAATCATGCTTGTCGCTGAGGATTTCCTGAATGATGGCTTCGAAGGGGCGGTTGTGCCATACCACCTTGATGTCAATCGGGATCCCGGATTCGATATAGAACCGGGCCTGCTCCTTGATCCAGGCGCTGCGTTGGCTGATAACGCCCTGGCGCATAGCCGTTCGCTCGTCGGGCGACAGCAGGGTCGTCATCTCATATGAAAAATCATAGATTGGCAAAAAGGCTTTAATGCGGCCACCAATCCGTTGGTGTAGGTATACCGCACGCCGTAATGCGGGCTGGTCGTCCTGATTAGGGTCGATTACTACCAGCATGTTCTGATACTTCGCCATACAGGGTCTCCTTACAACTGTAACTGCAGTCTGTAATTAAAAAGATAACCTATATAGATGGATTGAAACAGGGGATGACCCTGGCCAGATCAACAAATAAGAAAAAAATTAGCGATCTGGCGAAGGGATCGGGCAATCAGGCGACGTTACGCGCTTGACCTGCCAGCTGAGAGAGGAGGTCGCTGTTTTCGATGGTGATATATTTACCTTTAACTGCCAGCATTCCGCTTTTCTGGAAACGGCCCAGCAGGCGGCTGATGGTTTCTACGGTCAGGCCGAGGTAGTTACCGATATCGCCGCGGGTCATGGTCAGACGGAATTCACGAGGCGAGAAGCCGCGTTGGGCAAAACGGCGGGAGAGATTATAGATAAAGGCCGCCAGGCGCTCCTCGGCGTTCTTTTTGGAAAGCAGCAGGATCATGTCCTGATCGCCTTTGATCTCGCCGCTCATCAGGCGCATCATCTGCTGACGCAGATTAGGCATCTTGCCTGAGAGGTCGTCCAGCGTTTCGAAGGGGATTTCGCAAACCATTGAGGTTTCCAGCGCCTGAGCGAAGCTCGGGTGGAGACCGGTGCCGATAGCGTCAAAACCGACCAAATCACCCGCCAGGTGGAAGCCGGTAATCTGCTCGTCGCCCTGCTCGGTAATGGTGTAGCTTTTGATGGTGCCTGAACGAATGGCGTACAGCGACTTCAGCTCATCGCCGGCTTTGAACAGGGTCTGTCCTTTCTGGATAGGCTTTTTTCGCTCGATGATATTATCAAGCTGATCAAGCTCGTGCTCGTTCAGAGTAAAAGGGATGCAAAGCTGGCTGATGCTGCAATCCTGACAATGGATTGCGCAACCGCCAGACTGAATGCGTCGTATAATTCTCTTTTCCGGGATCATAAGTCTGCTCAAGCCTTAATTGATATTGGTCAATTTTAACATCTTTTTGGTGAGCAGGTAAGCCTCGAACCGATGAAACACGTAATATTAAAAGGGTAAAGCAATTACACCATTTATCTCATTGATAAGAAATAAGATGTCCGAACATAGCTGATTGTAAAGTTGCCTGATGCTTCCGATAAAAGGCACTTACGGTCAAAGAAGCAAATACCCCTCATGGCGCAATAACCACTCTTTACGCTGAACGCCGCCCGCGTATCCGGTCATGGTGCCGTTACGTCCAATGACGCGATGGCAGGGAACCACGATACTGACCGGATTAGAGCCGTTGGCCGCCCCGACCGCCCGCGCAGCGCCCGGCCGACCCAATGCCTCCGCCAGCTGGCCGTAATGCATGACGTGACCGCAGGGAATGGTGCGCAGCGTTTTCCAGACTTCGCGTTGAAACGGGGTGCCCGCCGTTGCCGTCGGCAGCGTCTCGATAATCGCAAGGTCACCGGCGAAATAGTCGCCGAGCCTGCTGCTCAGCCCGCCCGGATCGCGGGAATCCACGCGCTGATACCCTTCATGGCGATAGTGCAGCTCAAGCAGCTGCTCCATCCGATCGCTATGTTCCTCCCACTCAACGGCACGCAGGCGGAACTGTTCGTCGCAAATGATCCATAGCGGCCCGACCGGGGTATCGATTTTGTCCTGAAGCAGTACCAGCATCGTTTTTCCTTATTACCTGATTCAAATGATTATTACTGCAGCCTGAGCACAAGATATCACGCCATCCGGGTGGGCAACTATACTCCATAAAGGTAAACGGTGAACGGTGCGGCTGAGGGGGCGAATCAATGAGAAAGTTTTCCATTTTGCATCTGCCTGCTGAGCAGAAGCAAAATCAATACGCAACGAAGTGCGTAATATTTAATTTTGTATTCACTACGCCGCGCGGTGCTAAATGGATTTTACTACTTTCTCCGGGCGGTAAATTCCCCTCGGCGAAGGAGCGTCCGGTTCACCCCTTTATGCAGTTTGTCATCCGCACGCGGACTAGTTTGCACTGGCTAATTCATCGGGAGGCACCCGACGCCGCAATACGCTATACAGGCACTCCTTGAATCAATTATTTGTCAGCACTTCAGTGCTGGCTTTTTTTTGTTAACGAGAAAGGTGATGGTATGCAATATATGCTGACTGGCGTTTTGATATTGATTATCAGTGGTTTGCTGTTAAATGCTGTCTCTATTATGATCGAATCGCTTTATAAGTTAATGAAAGATATGCACTTAAAGAAAAAACATCTTTAGGTGCCTGAGCAGGTTCGGCAAGCGTTTTAACGACGAACGCTTGCCGACCTGTTATTCCCGCCAGCAATACAAATATTCAGCAGGTTATCCGTTATTTTCTGGCACTTCCTTTGGCGTAACCGATCTTCAGCGCGGCGGGACGGGCGATTAACGTCGCTATTCGCCCGCCGACAAACGCGTTGAGGGCGCGCGTTGCGGCGGCTATAGTAGCCTCCGGTAGCAGCCGGAGGAGTGCAGATGAACCTTGACGACAAATCGCTATTTCTGGATGCCATGGAGGATGTCCAGCCGCTTAAGAGCGGCAACGACGTGCTGTGGCATCCCGAGCGCCACGCCCGTACCCCGCAGCGCATCGACGCGCTGCAGCTGGATAACTTTTTGACCATCGGCTACCTCGACGTGCTGCCGCTGACGACACCGCTGGAGTTCAGGCGCGAGGGGTTACAAAACGGCGTGCTGGACAAGCTGCGGCAGGGGAAATATAGCCAGCAGGCGAGCCTCAATCTGCTGCGCCGGCCGGTCGAACAGTGCCGGCAAATGCTGTTTGCCTTTGTGGTTCAGGCGCAGAAAGAGGCGCTGCGCAACGTGCTGATTGTTCATGGCAAAGGGCGCGACGACAACGCTCACCCCAATATTATCCGCAGCTACCTGGCGCGCTGGCTGGAAGAACTTCCCGAGGTGCAGGCGTTTTGCGTCGCCTCTGCGCATCACGGCGGCAGCGGGGCGTGCTATGTCGCCCTGCGCAAATCGGCCGAGGCAAAGCAGGAAAACTGGGAACGCCACGCCAAACGCAGCCGCTAGCGCAGCAGCAGCGTCAGCTCCCGGGCAGCTTTTTGCAGCTCGGGCAGCACCCGATCCAGCATTTCGCGGGTGGAAACCTGTCCGGCATGGACGCCGACGTTCAGCGCCGCCTGAACCTGTCCCTGCGGGTTAAACAGCGGCACCGCCAGCGAGCGCAGCCCCATCTCCAGCTCCTGATCGTTCAGCGCATAGCCCTGCTGGTGGACGCGCTTGAGCTCGGCGCGCAGCTTATTCACCGAATCCACCGTCTGCGGGGTATAGCGAATCATCGTCACCCGACCCAGCATATCGTTCAGCTTCTCCTCCGGCTGATGGCTTAACAGCACCCGGCCCATCGAGGTTGCCCAGGCCGGCAGCCGGCTGCCTATATCCAGATCGATAGTCATAATGCGCGAGCTGGAGGCGCGGGCAATGTACAGAATATCGTCGCCGTCGAGGGTGGCGATTGAGCAGGATTCATTAAGCATTTCGCTCAGATGCTTGAGTACCGGCTGGGCAGAACGCGCCAGCGGGGTTGAGGCGAGCCAGGCGTGGCCAAGGGCGAGGATGCGCGGGCGCAGCTGAAAATTCTTACCATCTTCGGCATAGACAAACCCCAGCTTGCCCAGCGTGTAGAGGCAGCGGCGCACCGCCGCGCGCGGGATGCCGGTCTTCTGGCTGATCTGCGAGATCGACAGCACCGGACGCTGCGGGGTGAATGCCTGGATCACCTCCAGCCCGCGGGCCAGCGAGGCCATAAAGTTCGGATCGCCCTTAAACGGGTCGCTATCGCCGGTCAGTAAATCGTCTGGATGCTTCTCCATTTTGTTCTCCATATTTGCCATCGATCACATTCTTTCGCTAAAGATATACGATGTTCGATTATCGCACCATATTTCGATTATCGCCCTTGACCAACATCGTTAAGCGGGTCACATTTTGTGCGAACAACGTATATAAGTGCGATTACCGCACATAAAGGAGCGACCTGATGATTGATAAAAGCGTGTCGACGCTAAGCGATGCCATCGCCGGGATCCACGACGGAGCGACCATCATGATCGGCGGTTTTGGTCCCGCCGGTCAGCCAACGTACCTGATTGATGCCCTGATTGAGCAGGGCGCCCGCGAATTAACCATTATCAACAACAACGCGGGCAACGGTGAGGTGGGCCTGGCGGCGCTGCTGAAGGCCGGGCGGGTGAGCAAGATGATCTGCTCTTTCCCGCGTCAGGTTGACTCGCAAATTTTTGACGATCTCTACCGTCGCGGCAAGGTTGAGCTGGAGCTGGTTCCGCAGGGCAATCTGGCGGCCCGCATCCAGGCCGCCGGCGCCGGGCTGGGCGCGATATTTACCCCGACCGGCTACGGCACGCCGCTGGCGGAAGGCAAAGAGACCCGCGAAATCGACGGGCGGCACTACGTTCTCGAATATCCGATTAAGGCCGATTTTGCGCTGATCAAGGCCCACCACGCGGATCGCTGGGGCAACCTGGTCTATCGCAAAGCGGCGCGCAACTTCGGCCCGATTATGGCGACCGCCGCCAAAACCACCATCGCTGAGGTCTCCCGCCTGGTCACTCTTGGCGAACTGGACCCGGAAAATATCATTACCCCGGGGATTTTTGTCCAGCGCGTCTTCTCGCTGGAAAAAGCCATTACCGCACAGAGCGCCTGAGGAGCCAACGATGCAAAAATTAACTCGTGATGAAATGGCCCAGCGCGTGGCTCTCGATATTCCGGAAGGGGCCTATGTGAACCTCGGTATCGGCTTACCGACCCGCATCGCCAACTATCTGCCGGCGGATAAAGAAGTGTTCCTGCACAGCGAAAACGGCCTGCTGGGAATGGGGGGCAGGCCGCAGCCGGGCGAAGAGGACCCGGAGCTGATTAACGCCGGGAAAGAGTACGTCACGCTGCTGAAAGGCGGCTGTTTCTTCCACCACGGCGACTCCTTCGCCATGATGCGCGGCGGCCATCTTGATATCTGCGTGCTGGGAGCCTATCAGGTCTCTGCCTGCGGCGACCTCGCCAACTGGAGCACCGGCGCGCCGGACTCGATTCCAGCCGTCGGCGGGGCGATGGATCTGGCCATCGGCGCGCGGCAGGTCTTCGTGATGATGGATCATCTGACCCGCGACGGCGAGTGCAAGCTGGTCGAACGCTGCAGCTATCCGCTGACCGGCGTTGGCTGCGTCAGCCGCATCTACACCGACCTTGCGGTTATCGATATCACCCCCGGCGGCCCGGTGGTGCGGGAAATCTTCAACGGCCTCTCTTTTGAGGAGCTGCAGCGCATCACTCCGGTGGCGTTGACCTTCGAACATCTGGCGAAAAGCGCGTAAGGAACCTATGATGAATCAGGCATTTATCTGTGATGCGGTACGTACACCCTTCGGTCGCTTTGCGGGCGCTCTGGCGCCGATGCGCGCCGACGATTTAGGCGCGCTGCCGCTAAAAGCGCTGCTGGAGCGCAATCCGGGGCTGGATCCTTCACGCATCGATGACGTGATTTACGGCTGCGCCAACCAGGCCGGTGAGGATAACCGCAACGTCGCGCGCATGGCGCTGCTGCTGGCCGGCCTTCCGGAAACGGTTCCCGGAAGCACCATTAACCGTCTGTGCGGCTCGAGCCTTGATGCGATCGGCGTCGCAGCGCGGGCGATTAAAAGCGGCGAGACTCAGCTGATGATCGCCGGCGGGGTAGAGAGCATGTCGCGCGCGCCCTTTGTCATGGGTAAAGCTGAAAACGCCTATAGCCGCAGCATGCAGATTGAAGATACCACTATCGGCTGGCGCTTTATCAACGCGCGGATGAAGGCGCTGTATGGCGTCGATTCGATGCCGGCAACCGCCGAAAACGTGGCCGCTGATTTCGCGATTTCGCGCGCAGACCAGGACGCTTTCGCCCTGCGCAGCCAGCGGCGAACCGCAGAGGCGCAGGAGGCCGGGCGCTTTGCCGATGAGCTCATAGCGGTCTCGATCCCGCAGCGTAAGGGCGAGCCGCTGCTGTTCACCCGCGATGAGCACCCGCGCAGCACCTCGCTGGAGGCGCTGGCGAAGCTAAAAGGCGTGGTGCGTGCCGACGGCTCGGTGACCGCCGGCAACGCTTCGGGGGTCAACGACGGGGCCTGCGCGCTGCTGCTGGCAAGCGAACAGGCGCTGATGGCGAACGACCTGCAGCCGCTGGCGCGCGTTGTCGGCGTGGCGACGGCTGGGGTCGCGCCAAGAATTATGGGCTTCGGCCCGGCTCCGGCAGTGCGCAAGGTGCTGGCATTGACCGGGCTGACGCTGGCGCAGATGGATGTTATTGAACTCAACGAAGCCTTTGCCGCGCAGGCGCTGGCGGTGACGCGCGATTTAGGCCTCCCGGACGCCGCCGCACACGTTAACCCTAACGGCGGGGCGATTGCCTTAGGCCATCCGCTGGGCGCATCCGGCGGGCGGCTGGCGATGACCGCCGCCTATCAGCTACGGCGCACCGGCGGCCGCTACGCGCTGTGCACCATGTGCATCGGCGTCGGCCAGGGAATTGCGCTGATTATTGAACGTGTTTAAGGAGCCAAAATGAGTTTGCTGACCCCGATGATGCGCACCAGCCCGCTAACCGCCTGGTTTAGCGATGCGCAGCGGGTACAGGGGATGCTGGATTTTGAAGCCGCGCTGGTTCGTGCCCAGGCCGCCTGTGGCATTGTGCCGCAGTTCGCCGTCGCGCCGGTGGTCAACGCCTGCCGCCATTCGCAGATCGATTTTTCCGCTCTGGGACAGGCGGCGACCCGCGCCGGTAACCTGGCGATCCCGCTGGTCAAACAGCTCACCGCCTGCGTTAACGCCGCGGACCCGCAGGCCGCTCGCTACGTGCACTGGGGAGCCACCAGCCAGGATGCTATCGACAGCGGTCTGGTTCTGCAGCTGCGCGGCGCGCTGGCGGAGACCGACTTGCTGCTGCAGCGCCTGACGGCTGAGTTTGCGCTGCAGGCGCAGCGGCATCAGCATACGGTCATGCCGGGGCGCACCTGGATGCAGCACGCGCTGCCGGTGACCTTTGGCCTCAAGCTTGCGGGCACCCTCGATGCGCTGCTGCGCTGGCAGCTGCGGCTGCGAGAAATGCGCGCCCGCGTCCTGGTGCTGCAGTTTGGCGGCGCGGCGGGCACGCTGGACGCGTTAAAAGGGCGCGGGCCGGAGGTCGCCGGGCAGCTGGCGACCGAGCTTGGCCTGGCGCTGCCGGACGCCCCGTGGCACAGCCAGCGCGATCGGCTGCTGGAAGTGGGCGCCTGGTACGCCGGGGTCTGCGGGACGTTGGGAAAATTTGCCAACGACTTTTCGCTGCTGATGCAAACGGAAGTTGCCGAAGTTGCGGAGCCGGTAGGGGAAGGCCGCGGCGGCTCGTCGACGATGCCGCACAAGCGTAATCCGATCGCCTGCGCGGCGATTCTGACGGCGGCCCAGCACACGCCGGGCCTGGTGGCCTGCCTGTATGCCGGCCAGGTTCAGCAGCACGAGCGCGCGCTCGGCGGCTGGCAGGCGGAGTGGGAAACGCTGCCGGAGCTGATTACCCTCGTCGGCGGCGCGCTGCAACAAAGCGTCGATCTGGTGCGCGATATGCAGGTTTTCCCGCAAAAAATGCGCGCCGATCTCGATATGACCCACGGCCTGATTATGGCTGAAGCGGTCACTCTGGCGCTGGCGGAGTTTATCGGTAAGGCCGACGCCCATCATCGGGTAGAGGCGCTGTGCCGTCAGGCGATTGACCAGTCGCGCCCGCTGCTGGCGCTGCTGGAAAGCGATCCTCTGGTGAGCCAGCACCTTAGCGCAAGCCGTTTAACCCAGCTGCTGGACCCGACAACGGCGACCGGCAGTGCGGAAATTTTTGTGCGCCAGGTCGTGGCGCGTTACAAGGAACAACGTGATGAACCTTGATTACCAGATTGACGGGCCGGAAGGTGCGCCGGTTATCGTTCTGTCCAACTCGCTGGGTACCACCCGATCGATGTGGCAGCCGCAGCTGGCAGCCCTAACCGCGCAGTTTCGCGTACTGCGTTACGACACCCACGGTCATGGTCAAACCGCTAAAAGCGGTAAAGTGACCCTCGCCCAGCTTGGTGAAGACGTTATTGCGCTGCTCGATCATCTGCAAATTGAGAAAGCCTGGTTTTGCGGGATTTCGATGGGCGGGCTGACCGGACTATGGCTGGGACGCTTTGCCCCGGAACGATTTTACGCCATCGCGGTGGCCAATACCGCCGCGCGGATTGGCGACCAGGCCAGCTGGCTCTCGCGGGCGCGGGCCGTCCGTCAGGAGGGGATGGATGTCGTCGCCGCCGGCGCGGCGGATCGCTGGTTTACCCACGCCTTTCGTCAGAAAGCGCCGGAGGTGGTGGAGTCGCTATGCCATCAGCTGACCCATAGCGATGCCGAAGGGTATGCCGCCTGTTGTGAAGCGCTGGCGGCGGCCGACCTGCGTAGCGAAGTGGGGCACATTAGTCTTCCAACCCTGATTATCGCCGGGGAAAGTGACCCTGTCACGACGGTGGCGGATGCTAACTTTTTGCATCAGCAGATCCCCGCCTCGCAGGTGGTGGTAGTGGCCGCATCGCATCTGTCTAATATCGAAGCGGCGGGGGTATTCAGCGCCGCATTGCTGGGGTTCTTCCGGGGGGAACGGCATGGATGATAAAGCGCGTTATCAGGAGGGAATGGGCGTACGGCGCAAGGTGCTGGGCGATGCGCACGTCGACCGCACGCTGGACAAGCTGACCCCGCTTAATACCGAGTTTCAGGATTTTATTACCCGCTACGCATGGGGCGAAACCTGGACCCGGCCGGGGCTGGATCACCATACTCGCAGTATGATCACCATCGCGATGCTGATAGCGCTTAACCGCGAAGCGGAGCTCAAAATGCATCTGCGCGCTGCGTTTAATAACGGCGTGACCCGCGATGAGCTCAAGGAGTTGATTATGCACTCCGCGCTCTACTGCGGTCTGCCTGCGGCCAACGCCACGATGCACCTGGCGCAGCAGGCGTTTGACGAGCTGGACGCGCAGCAGGCGTAAGCAAGCGTTCTCGGGCCGGGCGTTTGCGCCCGGCTTTCCTCGCGTTAACCCTCTATTTTGTTGACCTCTTCCGGCGCAACCGTCGGCGCTCGTCCTGACAAAATGTGCGATCTTCTTGACACGGCGTTGACAAATAGATGCCTGGTCAGTAATTTCATCTGCAATTACTGACCAGGCAAATATCATGAGTAACCATCCGGGTATTATCAATAACAAGTTCCACTTGGGTTTATTAATTCATCTGGCAAACCAGTATAAAGACCAGCTAATCAGCCAGTACTTCTCCGGCATGGATATTACTGCCGCCCAGTTTAAGGTGCTGATCAGCATCTATAAGGGCGTCACCAGTCCGGTTGAGATCAGCAAAAATCTGGTCATGGATGCCGGGGCGATGAGCCGCATGGTGGATCGCATGGTTAAGCGCGATCTCATAAGCCGTTCGCCTAATCCGCAGGATAAGCGGCAGGTCGTGCTGGCGCTGACCGGCAAAGGCGAGCTGATTTGCGAGCGCTTTGTTAATGAAGCGCTGGCGTCAATCATCAGCGACCTTACCGCCCGACTGACCCCCGACGAGTCTCGTTTACTGGTAGAGCTAATGACAAAAATGCTGCCAGACGAAATTGTTGCCCCTCATCGCTAACGTATTCAAGAAGGTCCGGACAAGATGGAAACCACACCTGCACAGCACGCCGAGCGCGGCAGCAAGCGCAAACGCAACTTTATTATTTTACTGATTATTCTGCTGCTTGCCGCCGCAGGCGGCCTGGCATGGTACCTGCTGTACGCCCGCTACTATGAATCGACCGACGATGCCTACGTCAACGGCAACCAGGTAACGCTGACCCCGCAAATCGGCGGTACGGTGACCCAGGTTACGGTGGATGAGGGCGACTTTGTGCAGAAGGGGCAGCCGCTGGTGCTGCTCGATCCGAGCGATACCGAAATTGCGCTGCAGCAGGCGGAAGCCAATCTGGCCAACACCGTGCGTCAGGTTCGCGGACTCTACAGCACGGCGGATAACTACCGTGCCCAGGTCGCGGCGAAAAGGGTTGCCCTGCAGACGGCGCAAAACGACTACGCCCGGCGGCAGAAAATCTTCCAGAGCGGCGCCATCGCGGCGGAAGATCTCTCCCACTATCGGGATGCGGTCACCAGCGCGCAGAGCGACTTAGCCGCCGCTCAGGAGGCGTTACGCACCAACACGGCGATGGTTGATGACACGGTTATCGACAGTCATCCCGAAATCAAAAGCGCGGTGGCCACGCTGCGTCAGCGCTATCTGGATAATTCGCGCAGCACCATCGTTGCGCCGGTCAGCGGCTTTGTAGCCAAACGCGCGGTCCAGCTCGGCATGCGCGTCGATTCGGGGACCACCCTGATGGCTATCGTGCCGCTGAATGAGGTTTGGGTCGACGCCAACTTCAAAGAGAGTCAGATGAACGCGATGCGCCTGGGGCAGAAAGTGACGCTCAGCGCGGATCTTTACGGCGACGACGTGGAATATCACGGCACCATTGAAAGCCTGGGCATTGGCACCGGCAGCGCGTTCTCGCTGCTCCCCGCGCAGAACGCCAGCGGCAACTGGATCAAAATCGTCCAGCGTCTGCCGGTACGCATCACGCTGGACCCGCACGATATGCAGAAAAACCCGCTGCGGGTGGGGCTGTCGATGAACGTTCGCGTTGATATTCGCGATACCGATGGCCATCTGCTGCCGCAGCAAACCGTTAGCGCCCCGCGTTTCACCACGGATGTGTATCAGAACCCGCTGGAACAGGCGGACCAGCTGGTGGCTAAAATCCTTCATGACAACAGCAAAGCGGTAGCCGCCGGCGCCCGTTAAGAGAGACGTTATGCAAGATAAGGCCGCATTTACGCCGCCCAATATGTGGCTGGCGGTGCTCGCGCTGTCGCTGGCCACGTTTATGCAGGTGCTGGACTCCACTATTGCCAACGTGGCGCTGCCGACGATTGCCGGCAACCTCGGGGTGAGCGCCGATCAGGGGACCTGGGTTATCACCTCCTTTGCGGTGTGTAACGCCATTGCGCTGCCGCTGACCGGCTGGTTTACCCGGCGCTTCGGCCAGCTAAAGCTGTTTATCGGCTCGGTGGTGCTGTTTACCCTGACGTCGTTCCTGTGCGGCTTTGCCCACAGCATGAGCGAGCTGATTATCTTTCGCGCCCTGCAGGGTTTTTTCGCCGGACCGATGTTCCCGATGTGCCAGACGCTGCTGCTGGTTATCTTCCCGTCGAGCAAGCGCAGCATGGCGCTCGCGCTGCTGTCGATGGTGACGGTGGTGGCGCCGATTGTCGGGCCTATAACCGGCGGCTGGATCACCGATAACTACTCCTGGCCGTGGATTTTCTACATCAACGTGCCGATCGGCATCTTCGCCGCGATCGTCGTCTGGACGCAGATGCGCGCGCGGGAAGAGACCACCACCCATGCGCCGATTGACTACATCGGCATTGCGCTGTTGGTGCTTGGCGTCGGGCTGCTGCAGGTGGTGCTGGACAAAGGCAACGATCTCGACTGGTTCGCCTCAATTCACATCGTTGTGATGTCGACGATTTCGGCGATTTCGCTGGTTGCGTTTGTCATCTGGGAGCTGGGCGAGCGCCATCCGATCGTCAACCTGCGCCTGTTTAAGGACCGTAACTTTGCTATCGGTACGCTTTCGCTGACCCTGGGCTATGCGGCGTTCTTTGCCATCAATATTATTTTGCCGCAGTGGCTGCAAACGCAGATGGGCTATACCGCCATTTGGGCCGGGCTTGCCGCCGCGCCGATGGGCGTGCTGCCGCTGGTGATGACGCCGGTTATTGGCCGCTACGCCAATAATTTCGACCTGCGTATTCTGGCTTCGCTCTCGTTCCTGACGATGGGGGCTTCCTGCCTTATTCGCGCGCAGTTCAACACCGACGTCGATTTTTGCACTATCGCCGAAGTGCAGCTGTTTATGGGGATTGGCGTCGCGTTTTTCTTTATGCCGATCACCACTATCGTGCTGTCGAACCTCAGCGGGGCGGAGGTGGCGGAAGGCTCCGGTCTGGCGACCTTCTTCCGCGTGCTGGGCGGCTCGTTTGCGTCTTCGCTGACCACCTGGATCTGGTCGCGGCGGGAGGTGTTCCACCATGCCAACCTGACCGAAAGCGTCTCTGCTTATAATCCGGCGGCGGTGGACTACGTGGAGAAGATGGGCGGAGCGACCCAGCAGCATATGGCGCTGATCGATAAAACCATTGAGCAGCAGGCCTATATGATGTCGACCATCGACTACTTCTGGGTTTTAGGCTGGGGCTTTATGGCGCTGATTGTGGTTATCTGGTTTGCCCGTCCGCCGTTCAGCCGCGCCGGAGCGCCGGGCGCGCCCTCGGCCGGTCACTAGCCGCGAGGTGATAAAAAACGTGCCCGAGCTGCGCCTGTCAATTCGATCGTTGCCTGCTTTTTCCTCGATCGTTGTTGCTCTCCGCAGTGATGGACATTTTGGGATGAAAAGGCGTGCAGCGGGGCCCTGGACCCCGCTGAAATCGGCGAACCGAAGGCCGGAAGACAAGGGCTGGCCGCCAGGGATGGCGGCAAGAGGCGAATCGAGACAGGAGCGAGCCCCGGAACGGGCGAGCAGGTCGAGTTGAGCCGACCGCAGGCTGCAGGCCGGGAGGTGAGCGCAGTGCGCAGCACCGATTTCCGTGCGGGACCGCGGGGATTGTTAAGGGGAAGATGGTTATCTTCCCCTTAACCCGGTCACTTCGCACTGAGGCCGCATGTTCTGCCTGACGTAGGGTGAACGGAATACCTCTTAGCTAAATGATACCACGCAGCGCCCGGCTTTAGCCGGCAACATTACCGCTGGGCACAGCCGTTACACTGCTGGTTCTGGATCTGCTGGAAGAAGTCGTTGCCTTTATCATCCACCAGAATAAACGCCGGGAAGTCTTCCACCTCGATTTTCCAGATAGCCTCCATTCCCAGCTCCGGATAAGCCACGCACTCAAGGCTCTTAATACTCTGCTGCGCCAGCACCGCCGCCGGCCCGCCGATGCTGCCGAGATAGAAGCCGCCGTGCTTATGGCAGGCATCGGTCACCTGCTGGCTGCGGTTGCCTTTCGCCAGCATCACCATGCTCGCGCCGTGGGACTGCAGCAGATCGACGTAGGAGTCCATCCTTCCGGCGGTGGTCGGCCCCAGCGAACCTGACGCATAACCCTCCGGCGTTTTCGCCGGACCGGCGTAGTAGATCGGGTGATCTTTCACATACTGCGGCAGCGCTTCACCGTTATCCAGCAGCTCCTTGAGCTTAGCGTGGGCGATATCGCGGGCGACGATAATCGTGCCGTTCAGCGTCAGGCGGGTTGAAACCGGATGGGCCGAAAGCTGCTTGAGGATATCGTTCATCGGCTGATTGAGGTCAATGCTGACGACCTGGCCTTCACCCTGTCGGCGCAGCGCTTCCGGGATGTACTGGCCGGGGTTGCTCTCCAGTTTCTCAATCCAGATCCCGTGACGGTTGATCTTCGCCTTGATGTTGCGGTCGGCGGAGCAGGAAACCCCCATCCCGACCGGGCAGGAGGCGCCGTGGCGCGGCAGGCGAATCACGCGGATGTCGTGGGCAAAGTACTTGCCGCCAAACTGCGCACCGAAGCCGAGATCCTGCGCGGCCAGCAGCAGCTCCTGCTCCAGCTGCACGTCGCGGAACGCCTGGCCGTGCTCGTTGCCTTCGGTTGGCAGGTCGTCGTAATAGTGGGTGGAGGCCAGCTTAACGGTTTTCAGCGTCGATTCCGCAGAGGTCCCGCCGATAACAAAAGCAATGTGGTACGGCGGGCAGGCGGCGGTGCCGAGGGTACGCATCTTCTCGACGAGGTAGTTTTTCAGCTTCGCCGGGGTAATCAGCGCCTTGGTTTCCTGATAGAGATAGGTTTTGTTGGCCGAACCGCCGCCTTTTGCCATGCACAAGAATTTGTATTCGTCGCCGTCAACGCTGTACAGATCGATCTGCGCCGGCAGGTTGGTGCCGGTGTTGACCTCTTTATACATATCCAGCGCGGCGTTTTGCGAATAGCGCAGGTTATCTTCGGTATAGGTGTTGTAGACGCCGCGCGCCAGCGCCGCTTCGTCGCCGCCGCCGGTCCACACCCGCTGGCCTTTCTTGCCCATGATGATGGCGGTGCCGGTGTCCTGACAGGTGGGCAGAATGCCCTTGGCGGCAATCTCTGAGTTACGCAGGAACTGCAGGGCGACGTACTTGTCGTTTTCGCTGGCCTCGGGATCGAGCAGAATGGCCGCTACCTGCTGCTGGTGGGAAACGCGCAGCATAAAGGCCGCGTCGTGAAATGCCTGCTGGGCCAGCAGGGTGAGCGCTTCAGGCGCAACCTTGAGAATTTCCTCGCCCTCGAACCCGGCGACGCTGACGTGCTCTTTGCTCAGCAGATAGTATTCAGTCTTATCTTTCGCCAGCGGAAAAGCTTCCTGATAAACAAACGGTTTAGTCGACATTGTTTAAGCTCCCTAAGAGTAAAACCGCCGGGAGTGACCCCGACGGTTGTGAATCAGAACATCATGGACATCCACGGATAACCAATCAGCAGCAGGGCGGCCAGGAAGATGGCGCCGAAGATGGTGCCGAGGCGCCAGTAGTCTTTGGTCGGCAGATAGCCGCTGCCGTAGTAGATCGGGCTGGGGCCGGTACCGTACGGGGTGATGATCCCCATAATGCCCAGCGAAGTGACCATCAGCAGTACGAATACCTGCATATTCATACCCGGAATGGTGGAGGCGATGGTCAGCATGGCCGGCAGCAGCGCGGTGGTATGGGCGGTGGTGCTGGCAAACAGGTAGTGCAGCAGGTAGAACGCCAGCAGCAGCAAGATGGTGGCGACTCCCGGAGAGATACCGCTCATCAGCGCGCCGCCTTCTTTACCCAGCCAGGCGATAAAGCCGGTGGAGGAGAGGCCATCCGCCAGCGCCACCAGGGTGGCGAACCAGACGAAGGTATTCCACGCCGCTTTATTATTGGTGATATCGCTCCATGACAGAACGCCGGTCCACAGCATCAGGACGATGACCAGCAGCGCCGCCAGCGCCGGTTCAATCCACTCGGCGGCGAAGATCCACATCGTCAGCGCGAAGCAGACGAACACCAGCAGCAGAATTTCATTACGCGACAGCCGACCCAGTTTTTCCAGCTCACGCGCGGCCCACAGCGGCACCTCATCATTCACCTTCACCTCCGGCGGATAGAACCAGTAGGCCAGCAGCGGCATCACCAGAATCAGCAGCACGCCCACCGGCAGGAAGGCGATAAACCAGGTGCCCCAGGAGATATTGATACCGACAATACTTTTCACCAGCGCGAGGGCCAGCAGGTTAGGCGCCAGCGCCGAGAGGAACATCGAGCTGGTAATACAGGCGGCGGTAATAGCCACCCACATCAGATAGGAACCGATCCGCCGGGCGCTAGGGTCGTTAGGCTTAGAGCCATACAGCGGCGGCAGGTTGGCGATAATCGGGTAAATCGTCCCGCCGCTACGGGCGGTATTCGACGGAGTGAAGGGGGCCAGCAGCAGGTCGGCAAAGGTGATGGCGTAGCCCAACGTCAGGCTGCGGCGGCCGAGGTATTTTACCAGAATCAGCGCCAGACGGCGTCCAAACTGGGTTTTGTCGTAGCCAGCGGCAAACATAAAGGCGCCGAAAATCAGCCACACGGTAGAGTTACCAAAGCCGCTTACCGCCCACTTAAACGAGGCGCCGGCAAGCTTGAATTTGGGGTCCGCCAGCTGCGCCGGATCGAATAGCAGCCACTGGCTGCACAGGGCGATAACCACCACCCCGGTGATCCCGATCACCGCCCCGGGAAGGGGTTCGAAAATCAGACCGACGATCACGCCGACGAAAATGGCAAAGTAGTGCCAGGCATATGGCGGCAGGCCATCAGGCACCGGGATGAAAAGTAGCAGTACGGCCACGATAATGGGCAGCGCCATCATCAGCAGACGACTTTTATCAACAGCCTTAGGACTGGCTGCACCGGCAGGCGGCGTGGTTGTCTTTTTCTCTTTCATAATGAGTATCTGCAAGTAGTTAAAAATAAGGTTTAGTCATCGGTGACTTCTGATTTCTTTAATTTCAAAACTTTCTTTAGTTATTAATCATTGGCTTTTATTATCACCGCGACGGTTATTTAACGCATTTTTTAGGGCGCTAAATTAAATCTGTTGGTTATTTATATATTGCTCTTTGATGTCGAATTGCAATTGATTGAGATCAATAAATCCAGGGGTGTGGCGTTTTTTTTACTTCGCGCAATAACCCTGCGGGAGAGGGTGGTTATTTGTGCGAAATATCGCTAAATGTTAAAAATAAGTCGGTTTTTAGAGTCTTGATGAAACGGGATTATCTTTTAACGTGTTGATTTTTATTGGTTGAAATATTTACGATCATTTTATTGCTTATTAACAAAAGTATCTTATTTGTTATCGATATTATGCTTTGTGTAAACGTTGTATTTTAAAAAAATAATACGATGGAGGTAGTGATGTTATTGTTGGTATTAAATAGTTTTTTAACTAACGTAAGTGATTTGGTAACTAAAAAATTCGCTATATTATTAGCATGACAACAGGAATTAAAAGCACAACTAAAAATAAATTCCTTACCGAATTCTGAATTTCAATATTTAAAATCTGGAGTATTACTATGACCAGTAATCAACGTATTTTTCAGCCCTTTACCTTACCAAACGGAACTGAGCTAAAAAACCGCCTGTTTATGGCACCGATGACCACCTGCACCGGCTATTTTGACGGCTCCGTCACCAGCGAGCTGGTGGAGTACTACCGCGCCCGAGCGGGCAGCATCGGTACCATTATCGTCGAGTGCTGCTTTATCGATGACTATGGCCTGGCTTTCCCTGGCGCCATAGGCATCGACAATGATGACAAAATTGCCGGCCTGGCCAAAATTGCCGAAGCCATCCAGGCGGAAGGGTCGAAAGCCGTTTTGCAGATCTATCACGGCGGCCGCATGGTCGACCCGCAGCTTATCGGCGGCCGACAGCCGGTAGCGCCGAGCGCGCTGGCCGCTCCGCGCGACGGCGCCGCGATGCCGCGCGCGCTAAGCGCTGAGGAAGTAGAGGAGACGATCGCGAAATTTGGTGACGGCGTCCGCCGCGCGATTCAGGCCGGTTTTGACGGGGTCGAAATTCACGGCGCCAATACCTATCTTATCCAGCAGTTCTATTCCCCGAACTCTAACCAGCGTGACGACTGCTGGGGCGGCAGCCGCGATAATCGCGCCAGATTCCCGCTGGCGGTGCTGGATATCACCCATAAAATGGTCAGCCAGTACGCGGACGACGCTTTTATTATCGGCTACCGTTTCTCGCCGGAAGAGCTGGAAGAGCCGGGCATCCGCTTTGACGACACCCTCTACCTGCTGGAAAAACTGGCGGCGCGGGGCCTCGACTATCTGCACTTCTCGGTAGGCGCCTCGCTGCGCCCCTCCATCGTCGATACCTGCGATCCGACGCCGCTGATTGAAAAATACTGCGCGCTGCGCTCCGCTAACCTCGCGCAGGTTCCGGTGATGGGCGTTGGCGGGATCGTTAACGCCGCAGATGCCGAGCAGGGGCTGGATCGCGGCTACGATCTGATCGCCGTTGGGCGGGCCTGCATTGCCTATCCTGACTGGACCGACCGCGTTGCCGATGGCGAAAATCTGGAGCTGTTTATCGACAGCACCCGGCGTGAAGCCCTGCATATTCCGGAGCCGCTGTGGCGCTTCTCGCTGGTGGAAGCGATGATCCGCGATATGAGCATGGGCGATGCGAAGTTTAAGCCCGGCGTCTTTGTTGAAACCGTACAGGACGAGGCCAGCGAGCTGGTTATCCACGTCAGCCTTGAGAGCGATCGCATTGCCGACGTGGAGCTGGCCTCCAGCGCGGTACAGACCGTGGAGTTCACCACCAGCTTTGAAGAGATCCGCGAGCGCATTTTGACCGCCAATACTCCGCACGTTGACGCCATATCCGGCGCCACCAGCCAAAGCGAGGCGGTGAAAAAAGCGGTATCCAAAGCGATGCTGAAATCCAGCAAAGCGCTGGCGATTGAAGAGGGCGGCGACGATCGCGCGGTGAAAAGCTACGACGTGGTGGTGGTGGGCAGCGGCGGTGCGGGTCTGGCGGCGGCGATTCAGGCCCATGATGAAGGCGCCAGCGTGCTGCTCGTTGAAAAAATGCCGACTATCGGCGGCAATACCATTAAAGCCTCCGCCGGGATGAACGCCGCGGAAACGCGCTTCCAGCGGGTAAAAGGGATCGTGGACAGCAAAGAACTGTTCTATCAGGAAAGCCTGAAGGGTGGGCATAACAAAAACAACCCTGAGCTGCTGCGCCGCTTTGTCGAAAACGCCCCGGAGGCGATTGAGTGGCTGGCCCGCCGCGGGATCATGCTTAACGATATCACCACCACCGGCGGGATGAGCATTGATCGTACCCACCGTCCGCGCGACGGGTCGGCGGTCGGCGGCTATCTGATTAGCGGCCTGGTGCGCAATATCAGCAAACGCGGGATTGACGTGATGCTGGACACCTCGGTCAAAGAGATCCTGATGGCAAACGACGAAGTGAGCGGCGTACGTCTGCTCAACGATGAGCAGGAGCGCTTCGACGTGCAGACGAAGAGCATCGTGGTCGCCACCGGCGGCTTCAGCGCCAACAGCGCGATGGTGGTGAAGTACCGTCCGGATCTCGCCGGTTTTGTCACCACCAACCATAAAGGGGCGACCGGCGGCGGCATCGCGCTGCTGGAACGCATCGGCGCCGGCACCGTGGATATGGGCGAAATCCAGATCCACCCGACCGTTGAACAGAAGACTTCATACCTGATTTCGGAGTCGATTCGCGGCGGCGGAGCCATTCTGGTGAGCCAGCAGGGGCGGCGCTTCTTTAACGAAATGGCGACCCGCGATAAAGTATCGGCGGCGATTATCGCGCTGCCGGAGCAGTACGCCTGGATCGTCTTTGACGAGCATGTGCGGGCAAAAAACAAAGCGGCAGATGAATATATCGCCAAAGGCCTGGCCACCAGCGCCAGCTCCCCGCGCGAACTGGCGGAGACGCTGGGGATGGATTACCATGCCTTCCTTGCCACCCTCGAACGCTACAACGGCTTTGTTGAAAACCAGCGTGACGATGATTTTGGCCGGACCACCGCGCTGCGGGCGCCGATTAACGAAGGGCCGTTCCATGCGATCCGCATCGCCCCGGGCGTTCACCACACTATGGGCGGGGTGACGATTAATACCGCGACCGCAGTGTTAAATACCGCTCAGCAGCCGATTCCCGGCGCCTATGCCGCCGGGGAAGTGGTCGGCGGCATCCACGGCGGCAACCGTATCGGCGGCAATGCGGTGGCGGATATCATTATCTTTGGCACCCTGGCGGGCCATGAGGCGGCAAAACGCGCCAGAGGATAACCCTTCGCGATATACCCCGGCCGCAAGCCGGGGTCATCCACAGGAGCTGCAACCATGTCTGACGATAGTCGCGTTTATAGCTACTCCGCCGTTTTAATGGGTTCGCCCATTTTGCTTAAACTGTTCCGTCACGATGACGCGCTCGCCTCCCGCACCTTCCAGCTGATTAAACGCTACGAAGATCTGCTTACCGTAAACCGCGCGCGCTCGCAGGTGATGGATATTAACCATGCCGCCGGTCGCCATGCGGTGGCCGTCAGCCGTCCGGTGTATCAGCTGATCAAATGCGCAAAAGCCGCCAGCATGGTGCGGGATAGCGCGTTCAACCTGGCGATTGGCCCGCTGGTAAAGCTCTGGCGCATCGGCTTTCAGGGGCGCAGCGTTCCGGCGGCGGCAGAGATTGCCGCCCGCCTGCCGCTGATCCGGCCGCAGGATGTGATCCTTGATGAGGCGGCGGGCAGCGTGTTTCTTGCTCAGCCGGGTATGGAGATCGACCTTGGCGCCATTGCCAAAGGCTACATTGCCGATCGGGTGCGCGATGACCTGCGGCGGCAGGGCGTCGACGCGGCGCTGATTAATCTCGGGGGAAACGTGCATACCCTCGGGGAGTGGTCCATTGGTCTGAAAAAACCGTTTGCCGCCGCCGACGAGCTGGTCGGCACGATTGCGGTTACCGGCCAGTCGGTGGTGACCTCCGGCGTCTATGAGCGCTATTTTGAGCAGGACGGCAGGCGCTGGCACCATATTCTCGACCCGCGCAGCGGCTATCCGTTGGATAACGAGCTGGAGAGCGTGACCATCATTTCTGATGACTCTCTCGACGGTGATATCTGGACCACCCTGATCTACGGCCTGGGCGTTGAGAAAGGGCGCGCAGCGCTGCGTCAACGTGAGGATATTGAAGCGATTTTTGTGACTAAAAATCGCGAAGTGATCCTCTCATCGCAGCGCCGCTTTCGTTTTCAGCTGCTGGATAGCGGCTATCGGCTTACTGACTGTACTGCTTGAGCAGGCTGTACTGCTCCGCCACCAGCCGATAGCGATAGACCGGCCGGCCGGTGGCGCCGTAGTGAATGCTGGTGTAGAGGATATTAATCTGCGCCAGCCAAATCAGATATTTGCGGCAGGAGACGCGGGAAATGTTCACCGCGACCGCCAGCTCGTCGGTGGAGAACTCGGTCGCCGGGTGCGCATCGATCCACTGGCAGAGCGTGCGCAGCGTTTGCGAGGTGAGCCCCTTCGGCAGCTTACGCGCGTCGGTTGCTTCCGGCGCGTCGCCGTGCAGCAGGCGGTCAACGTCCGCCTGCTCATAATAAGTCTGTCCGGTCATCAGCTTTCTTTTCTCGCGCCAGGCGGTTAACGCCTCCTCAAAACGCGGGAACTGGAAGGGCTTAATCAGATAATCGACAACGCCGTAGTGCATCGACGTTTGTACGGTGGCGGCATCGGCGGCGGAGGTGATCATAATCACGTCGATGGCGCGGCCGGAGGCGCGGATGGTCGGCAGCAGATCCAGCCCGCTATCGTGCTGCATATAGACGTCGAGCAGTACCAGATCGATCTCCAGCTCGTCGTCGTTAATCATCTCCCGGGCCTTATTCAGCGTAGATGCGGTGCCGCAGCAGCTGAAGCCGGAAATCCGCGCCACGTACAGGCGGTTCAGTTCGGCTACCATGGCATCGTCATCAACAATTAATACATTTATCACGCACTGTTCCTTTTACTATCCCAGGGTAGGTGGACAAAAAATTGGGTAAATACGCCGGGTTCGGACTCGACGGCAAGCGTCCCGCCCAGTTCGCGCAGCTGCTGGCTGGCAAGAAACAGGCCAACGCCGCGATTCTCGCCTTTGGTGGAGAAGCCTTTATTAAAGATCGCATCGATATTCGCCTCCGGGATCCCCGGGCCGTCGTCGCTCACTTCGCCGCTTAGCCAGCCATTTTGATAGTGTAACAGCAGGCTGACTTCACCCTCGTGCTGCTCGTGCATGGCGTCGAGCGCATTCTCAATCAAATTGCCCAGTACGGTGACCAGGACGGTAATCTGCTTTTCGTTGGGGCAGTCGGGGACGAGGCTCTCCTCCGCGAGGTTAAGGCTAAACCCACGCTCTTTCGCACGCTGGATTTTACCAATCAAAAAGCCGGCTACCACCGGCGATTTTATGCGGTGCTGGATTTCGCCGATGTCGGCCTGATAGGTATGGGCGGTTTGTAGCACGTACTCCTCAAGCTTGTCATAGCTTTTCATATTCAGCAGGCCGAGGATGACGTGCAGCTTATTCATAAACTCGTGGGAAGTGGTACGCAGCGCATCCACATAGTTGACCATGCCGTCGAGTCGCTGCAGCAGCTGGCTGACCTCGGTCTTGTCGCGGAAGGTGCTGATGGCGCCGACGGTGGCGTTCTGGCTGCGCACCGGTACGGTATTGCTGATAAGCAGCAGACCGTTGCAGCCGAGCTCGCGGTCGTAAATTGGCGTCCCGGTGCGCAGGACCTCCTGTAAATCGGCGAGCAGCGGCGTATGGCCGAGGGTTTTATCGGGGCCGCTGAACAAAATTTCGCGCGCGGCCGGATTGATAAGGGTCACTTGCCCTTCGGTATCGACCGCCACCACGCCCTCTTTTAACGAGTGCAGCATCGCCTGGCGCTGCTGGTACTGGGTGGAGATCTCCTGCGGCTCCAGGCCGAGCAGCACGCGCTTGAGGCCGCGAACCAGGCTCCAGGTTCCGAGACCGCAGACCAGGGCGCTGAATAGCACGGTAAAGAGGACGTCCCAGCGGCTGTTGGCGATCTGGGTATCCACCTTGCTAAGCGAAATACCGATTGCCACGACGCCAATTTGCCGGTGGTTAGCGTCAAAGACCGGCGTAAAGGCGCGCAGGGCCGGGGCCAGCACGCCGTGGTTGACGGCAACGTTCTCCTTTCCCTGCAGCGTGGGGTTAATGTCATCGCCAATAAACCGCTTGCCGATAATCTGGCTGTTGGGGTGCGAGTAGCGAATACCCTGCATATCGGTGACCACCGCAAACAGCAGATCGTTGCGCCGGACGATCGCCTGCGCCAGCGGCTGAATAATATCGCTGTCCGCCGGCTGGGTCAGGCCGCGCTTCATTTCCGGCATATCGGCAAGCGTCCGCGCCACCGCCAGGGCGGTGTCTTTCAGCCCGTCGCGGGTGGTATCACTGATTTGGATAAACCACAGCGCGTAGACAAGCAGCAGTACCGAACCCAGCACGCTGCCAATCATCAGCGTCACGGCGGTACTCAGCTTCATGCTCTTACGGCGTTTGCGCGCGGGCGGTTCCTGCTCCGCTAACTCATTCATAACAACCCCAGGGTAAACAGCGAAGGCCTATTATCGCTGATGGTGTGAATTTCTTAAAGGCATGTAAAAAAGCAATAAACGATTCGCCGGGAACCGGGAAGCGTGACCCCACTCGCAGGAGACGGCGGTAAATATCCCTATAGTGAATGCGGAGTTATTTAAATGGAGGTTTTTATGAGCAGTAAGCCAACCGCTTCAATGACGGAACGACGCCACCCTGATACCCGCCGCATCGATAGTCTCACCACCTACGACATGCTGACGATGCTGCACGCAGACGGTCGGCAGATTGCCAACGCCATCGACGCCTGCCTGCCGGAAATGACCCGCCTGGTCGATAACGCCGCGGCGACCCTTAGCCGAGGAGGGCGGCTGGTGATTGTCGGCGCCGGCGCATCCGGACGCGCGGCCCTGCAGGCCGTCAACGAGTTTGCGCCTGAGGAGAAACATTCGCTGGTGGGGCTCATCGCCGGTGGGCCAGCGGCGGCGCTGCAGGAGATGGAAACGGCCGCCAACGACTACGATCTTGGCGCTTGCGAGCTGCAGGCGCTGCGCTTTAGCAATAACGATATGCTGCTGGCGCTGACGGTCAGCGGCAAAACGCCGTGGGTATGGGGAGCGATGCGCCACGCCTGGTCGCTCGGCGCGCCGGTCGCGGTGCTGACCCAGCAGGCGGATAGCGAAGCGGCGCAGCTGGCGGACATTATCGTTGCGCCGCAAACCGGTCCGGAAGCGGTCGCGGGGTTTGGTAACCCGAAAGCCCAGCTGGCGCAGCGGCAGCTCCTCAGCATGCTGACCACCGGGCTGGCCATTCGCGGCGGCAGGGTCTTCAGCAACCTGCGCGTCGATCTGCAGGCCACCAGCCCGCGCTGGGCTGAACGCCAAATCGCCATCGTAATGGAGGCCGCCGGCTGTTCGCGCAGTGAGGCGAAAGCCGCGCTTGCCGGCTGCAATCAGCACTGCCGGACGGCGATTTTGATGCTGCTTAGCGGGCTTGACGCATGGCGGGCGCGCGAGCTGCTGATGGAAAATAACGATCATCTGCGCATTGCGTTACAGGATAAAACGCATCAGCTGGCAGGGTCGCAGAGTTAATTCCCGGCGGCGCGCCATATTCCCGCGCGCCGCTGCTTTTACCTTATGTAACTAAAGAAACCGGCGGGGAGCGCCGTCAGCCCTTTAATTATCGCTATACGTTGACGCATTTTAATTTTATTAATCACTTTTCACTTTTTTAAGTTAAAAAAGTAAATTCAAATAATTGATTAACTGTGCGGAAAATGTAAATGATATTTTAAAATATAATGAAAGTGCGTTAACATGTTGGCACTTATTTCATTATGCTATGCGATAATTCTATTATGCCTGCAATAAAAAACTCGATCTTATCCGTGACCGCATTGGCGCTGTTCGTCAGTACGGCAACCTACGCAAATACCGACGCCGCAAAGAAAACCGATTTTCTGCTGATTGGCGGCGGGATCATGAGCGCCTCGCTCGGCACCTGGCTGCAGGAATTACAGCCGGACTGGAAGCAGGTGATGGTAGAGAAGCTTGACGGCGTTGCGCTGGAGTCCTCTAACGGCTGGAACAATGCCGGTACGGGCCACTCGGCAAACATGGAGCTGAACTACACGCCAGAGCGTGCGGACGGCTCTATTGACGTCAGTAAGGCGCTGGATATCAACGAGCAGTTTATGATTTCCCGTCAGTTCTGGACGGCGCAGGTAAAGCGCGGCATTTTGCATGACCCGCACTCATTTATTAATTCCACCCCGCATATGAGCTTTGTCTGGGGCGATAACATTGATTATCTGCAAAAACGTTATACCGCTCTGCAGCAAACCACACTATTCCAGGGGATGAAATTCTCCACCGACCATGCGCAAATTAAACAGTGGGCGCCGCTGGTGATGGAAGGGCGCGATCCGCAGCAAAAAGTGGCGGCCACCTGGACCCCGGTCGGGACCGACGTCAACTACGGCGAAATAACCCGTCAGCTGATCGGCAGCCTGAAGAAAAATAATAACTTCTCGCTGCAAACCTCCTCTGAGGTAACCGCATTTAAGCGTAATGCCGATAATTCGTGGCACGTGACGATTAAAAACGTCAATAGCGGCGACGAGCAGACGATTGACGCGAAATATGTCTTTATCGGCGCCGGCGGCGGCGCGCTGAAATTACTGCAAAAGACCGGTATTCCGGAAGCCGACAACTATGCGGGCTTCCCGGTGGGCGGCTCCTTCCTGATGACCGAAAACCCGGCGGTGACTAAAGAGCATCTGCAAAAAGTCTACGGCCAGGCTTCGGTCGGCGCGCCGCCGATGTCGGTTCCGCATCTTGACGCCCGCTTCCTTGACGGCAAGCGCGTGGTGCTGTTCGGGCCGTTCGCGACCTTCTCGACGAAGTTCCTCAAAAATGGTTCTATCTTCGACCTGCTGAGCACTACCACCACCGATAACGTTCTGCCGATGACCCACGTCGGTCTCGACAACTTCGATCTGGTCAAATACCTGGTGAGCCAGGTGATGCTCAGCGACGATGACCGCTTTGCGGCGCTGAAAGAGTACTATCCGGACGCGCGTAAAGAGGACTGGAAGCTGATTCAGGCCGGCCAGCGCGTGCAGATCATTAAAAGAGACGCCGATAAGGGCGGAGTGCTGAAGCTGGGGACCGAAGTGGTGGTCGACGAGCAGAAAACCATCTCCGCGCTGCTTGGGGCCTCTCCGGGCGCCTCTACCGCCGCGCCGATTACCCTGAACGTACTGAAGCAGATGTTCCCGCAGCAGTTCAGCTCCGCGGAGTGGCAGAGCCGCATCCACGCGATCGTTCCGAGCTATGGCCAGAAGCTGAACGATAGCCCGGCGCTGACCCAGCAGGTGTGGGACGACACCGCCGCGACGCTGCAGCTGACCAAACCGCCGGTGATTAATATGAGCGGCACGAAGCCTGCCGCCGCGCCGTCCGCGGAACTCAAGCCTGCGGACTCTCCGCAGCACGATATGGCGCTGTAGTCGCCGTATTAACCCCGCCCGCGTGCGTAATGCCGGTCAGCTCAGCAGCTGACCGGCATTTTTTTTGCCTATCCGCTATTGCGCTGCTCCCTGATGCCCGACAGCACCGGCTGGTTCCTTGCGTTGCGTTAAAACATTTACCGGCGTTACGGTTATACTGGCTTGAATTCACACAAGAAATAACGAGCCGCGGCGGAAAGAGGGAGTGCAGCGCCATGAAAGACGACATTAACCAGGATATTACCTTCCGTAAGCTGGCGGTATTTATGATGTTTATGACCAAAGGCAATATCGCCAGAACCGCCGAAGCGATGCAGCTCAGCGGCGTCAGCGTCCACCGGGCCCTGCATACCCTGGAAGAGGGGGTGGGCTGCCCGCTGTTTGTCCATAAGGGACGCAACCTGCTGCCGCTGCCGGCGGCCTGGACGCTGCTGGAGTATTGTCAGGACGTCACCACCCTGATGGCGCGCGGGCTGGAGGCGACGCGAAAGGTCGCCGGCGTCGGCCAGGGGCGACTGCGGATCGGCACGCTCTATTCGCTCACGCTGGAGACCGTCCCGCGGATCATCATGGGGATGAAGCTGCGGCGGCCGGAGCTGGAGCTGGATCTGACGATGGGCTCCAACCAGATGCTGCTGGATATGCTGGAAGACGACGCCCTGGACGCGATCCTGATCGCCACCAACGCAGGGGAGTTCAGCAACTCGGCGTTTGACGTGGTGCCGCTGTTTGAAGACGACATTTTTCTCGCCGCTCCGGCGGCTGAACAGCTGGATACGACAAAACCCGCCGACCTTCGCGACTACGCCGACCGTAAATTCGTTTCGCTGGCGGAAGGCTTCGCGACCTACGCGGGCTTCCGAGAAGCTTTTCAGGTGGCCGACTTCGAGCCTGAAATTGTCACCAGGGTCAACGATATCTTTTCGATGATCAGCCTGGTGCAGGCCGGGGTCGGCTTCGCGCTGCTGCCCGGCCGGATGAAAAAGGTCTACGAAAACGACGTGCAGCTGTTAAAGCTGGCGGAGCCGTATCAGATGCGTCAGCTGATTTCGATCGTCTATTCCCACCATCGCGAACGCGATGCGGACCTGCTGGCGCTGGCGGCAGAAGGGCGGATGTACGCCCGCAGCCTTAACGGCTGAGGCGCTTCGCCAGATGCTGTGCTACTTCAACACTGTTACGCTCCATGCAGATGGCATCGCCCTGCCAGCCTGCGAGGTGCGTCAACCCGGTCAGCACGCTACCGGGCGGCATCTCAATCGCCAGCCGCGCATCGCGCTGATTGGCGGAAACCATTGCGTCCTGCCACTGTACCGTCCGCGCCATGTTGAAGGCTAAATCTTCGGCGATTTTCTGCGCTTCCCACAGCACACGACCGGTCGATCCGCTAAGGTAGGCTAGCAAAGGACGTGACAATGTCACTGATTCAAACGCCTGAGCTAATTCTGCCGCCGGTTTATCCAGCAAAGCACAGTGCGACGGCACGCTTACCGCAAGCCGGGCAGCCTTGTTGGCTCCGGCAGCCAGCGCTTTTCTCGCGACCTCCGCCATATCCTCATCCCGGCCGGCAATCACTATCTGCGTTTCGGCATTAAGGTTGGCGATGTAAGTGCCGCTACCTGTCATCAGCTTTTCAACCTGATTCAGCGTGAGGCCGACAATCGCCGTCAGGCCGTAGCCGTGGGGATACGCCTGCTCCATTAAATCGCCGCGCAGGGCCACCAGCCGCAGCGCGTCGCGAAAATCCAGCGCGCCAGCCACCACCGCCGCAGGGTAAGCGCCAATCGACAGGCCGCTGACGATATCGGGCGTCACGCCGTTACGCATCAGTTCACGTGCCCACGCCACGCCCGCAATAAGCAGGCAAAGCTGCACCGCGCGGGTGTGCTTCAGCGCATCGGGCGCGTCGAGCGTATTGGCTTCGTCGCCAAGCACCGCGCGGACTTCAGTAAGAACGGCATCGCCGTCGGGCAGGTTTTGCAGCATTCCCGGGCGCTGGGTGCCCTGGCCGGGAAAGGTAAAGAGGATTTTCATCATGACTCCCTGTGCCACGGCGTCGCGGTGAGCTGCGGCCCGGTGGCGGTTTTCAGCAGAACGCGTCCTTCGCGCAGCCATTCGTTGAGCGCAAACGCGCCAAAGGGCGTTTCAATCTGGGTGTCGGCGCGGCACGGCAGCTTTTCCACCTGCGCCTGCCACTGCCGCAGTTCGTCATCGGTCAGCGGTTCAGGGGCGCGAATCAGTAGATCGAGATCGCTGTCGGCGTGCAGGACGGGAATTTCGGTGGCGAGGGCGTAGGCCGTGCTGCCGGTAATGCCCCAGATCCACGGCCACGCAAAGGTGGTCAGCAAAATAGCCGCCTGAACGGGCGGCTGGGAAACAAACGGCGAGTGCAGCAGGCGCTGGCGCTCGACCAGCGCTTCCGGCGTGATAATGCGGGAAACGGCCTCGGCCTTAACCCATCCGGCGGCGCGCTGTTCGCGCTTTATGCCGCGCACGCCTACCGGAATATCGCCATTGTCATTCACGTCACGCCGCACGACCACGGGCAGACCCGGCTGCCACTGGCTGGCTACCCACGCCTCCTCAACGTTGAGCAGGGCGTCGCGGCTTTTCAGCCACAGTAAATCGTGAGGGCGCGAAGTGAATGTCATATCAGATACCTGAAGTTAAGGTGATGAACAGCGGCAGCGACAGGATACACAGAACCGAGCTTAACAACAGCACCGCTTCCGCATCCGGCGACTGCACGCCAAAGCGGTTGCCGAACACCACGCCGAAGAAACCGGCAGACAGCGCAATCATCAGGATAGCGGTGATCGCCACGGAGCCGTGCAGGCCGAAAGCCAGAACGATAGCCCAGGCGATAAACGGCTGGATCAGCAGTTTGGCAATGGTCGCAATGCTTACCATCGCGTTCAGCTGCAGCTTACGCGCGGAGAGGATCACCCCGGTCAGGAACAGCGCCGCCGCGGTGGCTGAAAGACCGAGCGGTTTGATTGCCGCCAGCAGCAGCTCCGGCATTTTGATGCCGATAGCGGAGAGCACCACGCCGAGCAGCGGACCCCAGACAATAGGTTTTTTCACCGAACGCCACATCAGAACCGGCAGCATCGCCAGCGTTGAACCGCTGTTTTCACCGGCGGCGCGCGCTTTTTCACGCTCCAGAATCAGCAGACAGAACGGCGTCATCAGCACCGAACCGCAGGCGATGGAGACGGCGACGGAGAGAGACGTCGCGGAGCTTTCACCCAGTACGCTACCGAGAATCGGCAGGCCTAGCGCGGCATAGTTCGGCAGCGCCACGGTGAGGGTCAGCACGGCGGCATCCTGCGGGGACTTTTTAAACACGCTGGTGGCGAGGAAGTAGATCGCCGCGTAGGTGATCCACATCGCGCCCGTCAGCACTACAATCAGCGGCGACTGGGCAACAATACCGGCCCACGGCGTCTGCACGGTGGCGCTAAACAGCGCGGCGGGCAGGGCAAAGTCCATCACAAAAATATTAAGCAAAGAGACGTTTTTGTTATCAACCATTTTGGCTTTGCCGGCCCAGAAGCCCAGCAGCATGATGAGAAAAATCGGCGCAAGGGCATGAACAATTACATAAGTCATAGATCACCTGTAGTAAGAAAAAGAAATACGCGTCATCCTTCAAGCTGCCTCTGCGTTGGCTGCCTTCCTTATTCGGCTCATCCGTGAGCCTCACCCTTATCAGGGCCGCTGCGAGCAGCGTTCAAATCTGTTCCTGACAGATTTGTCCCCCCAGTCACTTACTTAAGTAAGCTCCTGGGAATTCACTCAGTTGCCGCCTTGATCCAACTTGAATGATTTAGCGTATTGGGCTAATTGCGATGTTTTTATTTTTCTAAAAGCAGCGATCCGTGGGCGCTATGCTGCGCCCGACGGTTGCCGCTTTCGGCAGGTCTTTTTTTACGTACTTCTGATGTTGCCCGTTACCAGCTGGCGCGCATCCGTTCGCGTACCAGGGCAGAGCTGCGGCGATTCTCCGCGCCGAGACGGTTTTTCAGGCTTGGGTCTTTACGTGCATCCGAGATGGCCTTCTGCACGGTGAGTTCCACCAGCGCCAGATCGGCATCGGACGGCGCGTCCGGGTTGCTGAGGTTCAGCAGGTCGGAGAGCAGGCCGAGGGTGGCGTAGTTGCTGACGTCATAGGCCATTGGCGGAATGGTCGCCGCCAGTTTTTCCAGCGCATCGACGGTACGCAGAGTGATACGGGCGGCGGACTCTTTGCCCATCGCGTGCACCAGCACGCCTTTATCGTTGATGGCAATCAGTCGGTTGGCCTGATAACCGTGGGCGAGAAACGCCCCGGACATCGCCTTGCCGACGATCAGCCCGATTACCGGATGGCCCGCCAGGCGCGCTTTCGCGTAAGCCCCTGCGGCTCCGGCCAGCGCCTGGTGAATGCCGAACGCTTCTTCCCGACGACCATAGGCCTGGCTTGGGACGTCGATGACCGCCACAATCGGGCGCTTTACGTCGCTGTTCGCGTCGGCATCGATGGTTTCATTCACCACTTTTGCCAGCGTCCAGCCTTCCAGCAGGCCCACTTCGCCTTTAGCGGCGCGCGGGTAGTGGTTATTGGCATCCGCCACCACGGCGATGAAGCGCACGCTCTCGCCGTTCAGTTCACCGTCGGCGACCTGTACTGAAGGACACAGGCCGTTCATGCGCGGCGCATTTGGCGCCAGTTTTTCCAGCCACAGGGCTCCACGGCTATTGGACTGAGTCATCATTTCACCTCCCCGGCGAAAAGCCGTTTAATCTGCGCGGTATCGGCCTGCTGACGAGTGTCAAAGTTGCTCAGACGGGTCAGGAAGTCGGCATATTTGTCGCTGCGATGCTGGGCCGGAACGCCTTTGGCGATGGCGTCGTTCATGGCGGTTTTTACGGCGTTGACGCCGTCGTTGACCAGCGCATCAACCAGGCCGCTCTCATAGCGGATCTCGCCGCCGGTCATGCTCCAGATAAACGGCCGGTTACGCGAGTCGTACTCTTCAATTCCCGCCTCCTGCTCGATGACCTGCGGGCCGTTGAGCCCAAGGCGCGCTTCGCGGGTGACGATCAGGTAGCTGCAAAGGGCAGCGGCAATCGACATCCCGCCAAAGCAGCCCACGGTGCCGGAGACAATGCCGACCACCGGGGTATAGCGACGCAGGTCGACAATCGCGGCGTGGATGTCGGCAATCGCCGCCAGGCCGAGGTTGGCTTCCTGCAGGCGCACGCCGCCGGTTTCCAGGCACAGCACCGCCTGGGTCGGGATGCCGTTGCGGTTATCTTCTGCCGCCAGCTCCAGCGCGGCGGCCATTTTGGCGCCGGAGACTTCGCCCATGCTGCCGCCCTGGAAGGTGCCTTCGATGGCGATGACCACCGCCGGCTGACCGTTAATGGTGCCTTTCGCCACCACCATGCCGTCATCGGACTGCGGGACGATGCCCTGGGCGCCTAGCCACGGCGACATGATTCCTTCGAACGGGTCCAGCAGCTCGCGGTAGCTGCCGTCATCCAGCAGCGTGCGGGCGCGTTCACGGGCGCGGAGTTCGATAAAGCTGCGATCGTTACGCATGGGCGGCCTCCTCAAAAACCTGTTCGATGCGAATACGTGCGACGCCCGGCGTGGCGCCAAAATCATGAATGAACAGCCGTCCGGCGGGCAGGCCGTTGATTAGATTGAGCCGCTCAAACAGCGCGGTCCAGCGCGCCTGGCTGTTGTCCACCGAGGTGGTGATATCAACCTCAAGCGTGGCGTTTTGCCCGGCGGTATAGAGCACTTCCATATCGCCGGAGCCTACTACGCCTGCCAGGGCTTTGCCGCTGAGGGCGCGGTTGGCAGGGAATGACAAATTAATCTGTTCCATAACATCCTCTGAATGCGTTAGCCGGCAACCCGGTCGAGAAACAGGGTGGCGGCAAGAAGATCGGCGGCGCCGCCCGGCGAGGCGTTTTGCGCCAGCATCTGCGCGTCAAGCTGCGCCAGCGCCCGGCGTCCGCACGCCGTGGCGCAACCGCCGGCGGCCAGCACCCGGCGGGCGCCGTGCTGCATGGCCTCAAGGCCGGACATACCGGCGCGGGAAAGCACGCAGGTGTCGCTCAGCGAGGTCATGATCGCCATCAGCGCGTCGAGGCGGGCCTCGTCTTCGCTGGCGCCCTCGGTCCGGCTGCGCCGCAGCTGCGGTAGCGCAAGGGTGGTGATATGCGGAAACGCGCGCTGCGCCTCTTCGCGAGCGCCCGGCACCTGCCAGCGGCGGCTGGCGCGCAGGCCTTTACTGAAGGTTTTGGGCGCCGCGGCGTCCGGCAGGGCGGCGAGAAGCGCGGCGGTCTCCGCTATCGACCGTGAATGACCCGTCCCGCCCAGCATCGCCGCGGCGCTAACCAGCAGGCCTAGCGCCCAAATTGCTCCGCGATGGGTATTCACCCCATCGGTAGCCAGCATCATCTGCCGCTCGCCTTCCCGGCCCAGGCGGCCGATGGTTTCGCGCAGCGCAATATCCGCCGGCCGCTGCCAGCTCTGCTCGGCGAGCACCTGAAAGGTGGGGAGCAGGCTGCGGGCCGAACGCTCCATCAGCGCAAGGCTTAAATCGAGATGCGCGCCGTTACCGCGGCTGTCGACCAGCCCCGGTTTGGGGCTGAGCCGCGCTTCGTCAATCAGGCACTCGCTGGCGGTGCGGGCAAGCCAGCCGGTTTGCGCTTCAGCGCGCCGGGGGGAGAGTCGTTTCATTACCAGCTCCGGAATTTTGCCGGTGGGTTATAGAGTCCGTCGGACCACTCCACCAGATCGGCTACGCTGCCGGCGGCCAGCAGAGAGCGGGTCGCATCGCTACGGCGGATGCCGATATCTTCCGGATAAACCACCTTGCCGCTCTGGCGCAGCGCGGCAACGCGCTTAGCGTCGACGCCAAGGCCGATATCGGTGATCCCGGCCACCGCGGCGACCATCGCCCGGCGCTCTTCCAGGCTTTCAGCGCGGTAGAGGTAGGCGATCCCTTCTTCGGTGAGCACGTGGGTGACGTCATCGCCGTAGATCATCACCGGCGCGAGCGGCATGCCGGAGGCTTTCGCCACCTCGATCGCATCGAGTTTTTCGACGAAGGTGGGCTTCACGCCGGCCTGGAAGGTTTCGACCATCTGCACTACCAGCTTTTTACCGCGCTGCATCGGGTCGGGCTCGGTTATCATGTTCAGCCAGGCCGGAGTCGCGTGGCGGCGGCCGTGCGGATCGTGGCCCATGTTGGGCGCGCCGCCGAAGCCTGACAGCCGGCCGCGGGTCACCGTGGACGAGTTTGCCAGGCCGTCAACCTGCAGGGTCGAGCCGATAAACATATCGACCGCATATTGCCCCGCCAGCTGGCAGAAGGCGCGGTTCGAGCGCATTGAACCGTCGACGCCGGTGAAGAACACGTCCGGACGCGCGCGAATGTACTCCTCCATCCCCAGCTCGCCGCCGAAGCAGTGCACGCTTTCCACCCAACCGCTTTCAATGGCGGGAATAAGCGTCGGGTGCGGGTTTAGCGTCCAGTGTTTACAAATTTTGCCCTTCAGGCCGAGCTGCTCGCCGTAGGTGGGCAGCAGCAGCTCGATGGCGGCGGTGTTAAAACCGATACCGTGGTTAAGAGACTGCACCTGATGCTCGGCGTAGATGCCTTTAATCGCCATCATCGCCATCAGGATATGCTCCTGCTTGATCAGCCGCGGGTCGCGGGTAAACAGCGGCTCAATAAAGAACGGCTTATCGGCGACCACCACGTAATCGATCCACGAACCCGGAATATCAACGCGGGGCAGGTCGCACTCGTCGTCGACAAGCTCATTAACCTGGGCAATAACGATACCGTCGTGGAAGGCCGCAGCCTCAACCAGCGCCGGGGTATCTTCGGTACTCGGTCCGGTATAGAGGTTGCCTTTGCGATCCGCTTTGTAGCCGGCAATCAGCGCGACGTTCGGCGAAAGATCGACGTACAGGCGGGAGTAGAGCTCGATATAGGTGTGAATCGCGCCGATTTCCAGCAGGCCGTCCTCCAGCAGCTGCGAAATACGCAGGCTCTGGGTGCCGGAAAAGGAGAAGTCGAGCTTGCGGGCGATACCCTTTTCAAAGAGGTCCAGATGTTCGCTGCGTCCGACGCTCGGCATGATCATATGCAGATCGTGGACTTTTTGCGGGTTCACTTCCGCCAGCATGCGGGAGAGGAAGTCAGCCTGCTTTTGGTTGTTGCCTTCCAGCACCACGCGATCGCCGGGGGCGAGCAGATGTTCCAGCGCGTCCACCAGCTGTGCGGTGGGGATAACCTTACCGGAGACGTTGGCGGCGGTCAGTCGCCGCTGCTTTTCCGTACGGCGGCGGTTCCAGACCCGTCCCGTCGTTTGTTCGGCATTCATTATTAACCTCCTGATTCGACAAATCGTTTTGACTGTCATGGTGTGGAAGTTAGTGTGCGACGCGAGGCGCAGGGCATCAATTAAGCCCGCGGGCAGATTGTTAGCTTCAGAGTAATGAATGACGGACGTGAGATGTGACGAGGATCAATAATGCCAAAGGAGTAGTGGTCTACGGGCCGGTTAGCCCGTAGTGGGGAGTCGGGAGCTAATCCTTGCTGAGGTCGCTAAGCAGGAAGGCGATGCTCTGTCCGCTCTCGCTCTGTTCAAGGGCAATTTTAACGATGATGGTCAGCGGCACCGAAAGTAGCATCCCCACCGGTCCCAGCAGCCAGCCCCAAAAAATCAGCGACAGGAACACCACCAGCGTCGAGAGCCCGAGCCCGCGCCCCATAATCCGCGGTTCGAGGATATTGCCGAACAGCAGATTGATCACCAGATAGCCCGCGAGCACGATCAGCGCGTCATACAGGCCGCCGAATACCAGCACCTGCAAAATAGGCGGAATGGCCGCCAGCACCGAGCCGATATTGGGAATATAGTTGAGTGCGAAAGCCAGCAGCCCCCACATAAAGGCAAAGCGCACGTCCAGCAGTACCAGCATGCCCCAGACCACCAGCCCGGTAACCAGGCTAATGGCGGTTTTTAGCACCAGGTAGTGCGAGACGCTGTCGAGCGCGCGCTGGATTGCGCCCATGCCCTCAACCGGGCGGGTCATCAGCTGCTGCAGCTTGGCCGGCAGCTGCGGAACCTCCAGCAGCATAAATACCACCGTCAGCAGCAGCAGGAAGATCGAGGACATGGCGTTCGAGAGCTGGGTAAGCAGGCCGGTCACCATCGTCATGACCGCGTTGGGGTCTATATATTTGTTCAGCTCGACGACGGAAACGGTAAAGCCGAATCTCTGCAGCCACGGGGTGATGGTCTGCACCGGCTCTGATAACGACGCGCGATACTGCGGCAGGGTGCGCGCCAGCTCGTTCAGGGAGGTGCCCAGCGAGGCCAGCAGAACCACCGCCAGCATAACGATGGCGCTGATCAGTAGCGAGATCGCCAGCACGCGCGGCACCCGACAGCGCACCAGCAGCTGCACCAGAGGGTTAAGGACCACCGCGAGAAACAGCGCCAGAACAAAAGGTACGATGATATCCGCGGCGAAGCGGATGCCGGTAAGGATGATGACCAGCATGCCCAGCATGATGACAATCTTTAATCCGTTAAGAGTGATGATGGGTTTGGCCATACGAATCCCTGAAAATAGAGCCTGGTTTTCCTCACAGTGTAGACGCAGATGCGGATAAAAAATCACGACTTTTTTGCGTGCAGACCGTGGAGTAATTGTTCGCCATGCTTCTGTCGGTGGCGATAAAATCATCACGCGACCCAATTAAAATAATGACGCGTAATCATAATGGCGATCGGCATCAGAAAAAGCTAATCCAAATCAAATAGTCGAAGTAAAGAAATGCAAAGGCTTTGAGTATAATGTAGCATTATGCTACAAATTAACTGTGTATAACTACCGAGGACAATTTTCATCCGCAATGACGAGAAGCAATACCGCGGATAATTGTAATTTTATGGACAATCAGTTCAGTATGTATATTTCTAATCACCCTGCATTTTCCCGCACAAACTCCCGCTTTGTTGGCGAACAGCACTGGCGCTCGGCGCTTTAGACCCTCTCTCTCTGCCTGAGCTGGCGCAGCATGCGCACGGCTAAATCTACGTCAGAATTTTTTCGGTTTACCTTTGCTGTAGGCCGTCATGGATTATATTCTCAAGCAGGAGAAGGGATCATGTTTTATTGGGTTTTATTAGCCCTGGCCATCATTGCAGAAATTACCGGGACCCTTTCGATGAAATGGGCGAGCGTCAGCGGCGGCCATACAGGTTTTATTTTGATGCTGGCAATGATTGCGCTTTCATATATTTTTCTGGCCTTCGCGGTTAAAAAGATTGCCCTTGGGGTGGCCTACGCTCTGTGGGAAGGTATCGGTATTTTGCTGATCACTCTGTTCAGCGTGCTGCTGTTTGATGAGACGCTCTCGGTGGTCAAAATGGCGGGTCTGGCGACGCTGGTGGTCGGGATTGTCTTAATCAAGTCCGGGACCCAGAAGGCGGTAAAGCAGCCTGAAGAGAGGACCCATGCAGCAGTTTGAGTGGGTTCATGCGGCCTGGCTGGCGCTGGCCATCGTGCTGGAAATTGTCGCTAACGTCTTTTTAAAGTTTTCCGATGGTTTTCGTCGCAAGATCTACGGCGTGATGTCACTGCTCGCCGTGCTGGGCGCGTTCAGCGCGCTATCGCAGGCGGTGAAGGGGATTGAGCTGTCGGTGGCCTACGCCCTCTGGGGCGGCTTCGGCATCGCGGCAACCATAACCGCCGGTTGGGTACTGTTCGGCCAGCGTTTGAATAGTAAAGGCTGGATCGGCGTGATGCTGTTGATCATCGGAATGGTGTTAATAAAACTGGCCTGATCTAACGCCGCCTGCGTCCGCGGGCGGCAAAATCTGTTCTCTGTATTACTCTTTAAAAAAGAGTATATTCGGTGCGTTTTTCCCCAGCCGCGATGAGGATAGATAATGGTTAATTTGCCTGGTTGGCGTCATCTTCCTTCGGCCAAAACGCTTTCGGTCATTATTCTCCTGGCCGGGATGGGCCTGATCGCTTCCGTTATTTCTCTGCTTTATCTGTCGCAGCACCTGATTGGCATCAAGGCGAATGAGATCGATCGCCATCGCTCGGTACTGTCGGTTAACGGCGCGGTGCAGACCTCGGTGAACCGCGTGATGTCGCTGGTGCTGGATAACTCCATCTGGGACGACGCCGTGAAGCAGACCTACGCGCCAACGCTGGATAGCAAATGGCTGTTTGATTCCTGGGGTTCGGGGTTCAAAATAAATAACCTCTACGACGGTACCTTTGTCCTCGATCAGCACTACCGGGTGCTGTGGGGATCGTTTCGTAGTCAGTCCTTTAATGAAACGGATATCCGCTTTTTCGGCAGCGGCCTGCAGACAATGATCGCTCAGCACGCCGAAGCGCTGCGTAGCGGAAAAAGCGCCTACGCCGGGATCACCCGTACCCGGGAGGGCATTGCTTTTATTGGTATTGGCCTGATTCGCCCGACTATGGGCCGCCTGCAGGTGTACGACGATACGCGGCGCTATCTGGTCATTACCCGGCACATTAACCCCGATATGCTGCAAAAGCTCGGGGATACGTTTCAAATTCGTCATCTGCATACCAGCGAAACCCGCGACGACTATAGCGTGGCGCTGCGCACCAACGCCGGTGAGACTATTAGCTATCTAAGCTGGCAGCCGCGGCTGCCGGGGGTGGAAGCGGCTCAGGCGGCCTCCGGCAGCATTCGCCTGATCGCGCTGGTGGCTGCCAGCCTGATCCTGCTGTTCATCCTCTTTAGCTGCCTTGGGCTGTATAAGCTGGCGCGCGGCGAGAAGCTGGCGCGTAAAATCGCCATGACCGACTGGCTGAGCCAGCTGCCCAACCGGCGGGCGCTGATTGAGCGGCTCAACGCGCTGTGCGAGCGTTCGCAGCACCAGATGCAGAGCGTGGTGTTTATCGACCTCGATGGCTTTAAAGATGTTAATGACAACTATGGGCATGACGTCGGCGATGCGCTGATTACCCATATAGCCCGCGAGCTGCAGGAGAGGGTGCCCGTCGGGGGAATGCTGGCGCGGATGGGCGGCGATGAGTTTGCCATGACCGTCGGCGGCGAGCAGGCGGTAAGTCAGGCGTCGGCGTTCGCATGGGCGGTGCTGGAAATGCTGAAATCACCGATTGACCTGAACGATCGCAAAATCTATATCAGCGCCAGCCTGGGGATCGCCAGCGGAACGCCGGCGGCCTGCTCCAGCACCGAGCTTTTTCGCCGCGCCGATATCGCCATGTATCATTCGAAGAAGACCGGAAAGGGGCGCACGACCTGGTACGACGAGGCGCTGAGCGACGCCAGGCAATATCAGCTGAATCTGGAAAACGGCATCCGTCAGGGGCTGGAAAATGATGAGTTTGACGTCTGGTATCAGCCGATAGTCAACGCCGGGACGCTGACCATCGAAGGCGTGGAGGCGCTGATACGCTGGCCGCGGCGGCCCCAGGGCGCGCTGCCGCCGGACGCGTTTATCAGCATCGCCGAGAGCAGCGGCCTGATTTACGCGCTCGGTCAGTTTGTGCTCCATCGCGCCTGCTGCGACCTGCAGCCGATGGGGGATCTGATGCTGTCGGTGAATATCTCGCCGGCGCAGTTTCGCGACCCGGAGTTCGAGTCGCGGGTGGTGCAGGTGCTCGCCCGCTGCCATTTCCCGGCCCGCCGCCTGCAGATTGAAGTGACCGAAAGCTACGTGATGGAGAACCCCGATCGCGCCCGCGCGGCCATTGAAAACCTGAAGGCGCTGGGTACGGCCGTTGTGCTGGATGATTTCGGCATCGGTTACTCAAGTATCGGCTATCTGCGCAGCTTCAGTTTTGACAGTCTGAAGATTGATAAATCGTTGGCCGGGCTGGTAGATACCGATCCGCAGGCGGCGGAGCTGGTGCGCGGTACCGTGCGCATTGCCGGCGCGCTGGGAATGACGGTGGTGGCGGAAGGGGTGGAGAATCAGCAGCAGCTGGCGCTACTGCGTCGTGCGGGATGCGACAAGCTGCAGGGCTACTATTTCAGCGAGCCCATGCCGATTGCCTCTTTGCTTCTGCTGCGCCAGCAGCAGGGCTAACGGTTACTCGCTGGCAAGCGTCTCCAGCTTGTCACGAAAACCGGTCACCGAAATGGCCCGATTATCCGCGCGCCAGCGATCTTTCGGCCCCGGAGCCGAGCTTTGGACGGCAATCACCTGCCAGCCGCTATCGGTTTTTAACAGCAGCGGCGAACCGCTATCGCCGGGTAAGGTATCGCACTGGTGTGACAGAACCGAGGTCTGCGCCCAGCCGGTAACGATGCAGTCCTGATGGTTGTACAGATTATCGAGGTGATCTTCCGGGTAGCCGGACTGGGTCACCTTGCGCTCGGCGACCTTTAGCGCGGCGGTCAGGTCGGCCTTACTGCCGGGAAACACGGGGATCGGGTCGATTCCCGAAGGCGCGTAGCGCAGCACCACTAAACCAAAGTCCGAGGGCGCTGCGGCGGAGGGGACGATCCAGCCGTCGCCGTCGGCCTTCAGGCGCTTGCCTAACGACGGGTCTACGCGACCCTCGACGCCGTGAATTTCGTAAACCCAGCCGTTTTTGCGCGAGATAAAGCGCAGCGCAACGACCTTATCCGGTTTACCCTTCGGCGGCGTCAGCAGGCAGTGCCCGGCGGTTAGCGCCAGGTTGGGGGAGATCAGGGTGGCGGTGCACAAATTGCCGCTGGCCGTTTCCAGCTGGCCGATGGCGTCCCAAGGGGCTTCGGCGGGGTTGCTTACCGGCTTGCGGTCATCATGACCAAAAAACAGGGTCTTGATATCTTTCGCGCTCATGCCGTCATCGTCAGCGTGCGCAAACAGAGGAAACAGGCAAAATGAACACAGTAATAACAGTACGTCTCTACGCATATCACTCTCTGAGGAGATAATTATACTCACCATCCTGCAGGACACCTTAGTGAGCGCGGCGGGGATGATTTTGGCTATATTGAAAGTAGCAGGAGATTTAAGTTTATGAAAGTTAACAGTAATTTTAATTAAACCAGCAGGCCGTCAGCATTCAGTAAAAGTCCCTTTTTTCACGCAAAGAAGGTCGATAACTCAACCAGTTAGCGCGCATTTCTTGCTGCTGTCATTTCCGCAGAAACCGGCTCCGGAAGCAACAGATATCGGGTTACAGAAAGTACCAAAAAGAGGACGCCGTGTACGCAAGGGCATGATGCGTTTTGCCAGCGTTTGTTCATGATAATTAGTCAACTAATGTCATAGAAAACAAACAACTTCACAAAAACCCGCCCATTTTTACACCATTTGTGCTTACTTGCAAAACGAAACATTTTCTCACTCAAAATGCTGTTATTGATAGCTGCCGTTGAGCAAGCAGAGATGTTGTCCCCGCGATGATATCGGTGATTTCTGGTTCCTGTCTCGGGAGGACATATGTCAAAAAAAGGTATTCGTGCGTTGGTTTATGTTTCCGTTGTCTCCGTCTTTATCTGGGGGGCTGCGGGGTATCTGGTGGCGCAGGCGGTTAGCGTTTTGTAAACCACCGCCCCAATCGCGGCACGTTATCGCGGCACCTTTCCCCGACGAAGGACCCCGTCGGGGAAAGGTGCCGCGAGGTGAGCGAGTAAAAACGCCTGCAGCAGGGCGATGGGCTGCGGGCTGAGCGTATTTGCGGACCACACCAGATAGTATCCCTCACCGGTCGCGACGGCCTGCCTGAACGGTAGCGTCAGCAATCCCGCCTGCAGCGCCTGTTGGCTAAGCAGCAGATCCCCCACCGAAACGCCGTGGCCGCTCATGGCCGCCATATTGCCCTGTTCAAGGCTATCGAAAACCAGCCCCTGGGCAAGATCTACCGCCGGCTGCTGCCCGCTATGCTGCAGCCAGCGCCGCCAGTCCCGGCGATCGGTGGTCGGATGAATCAGCGGGCAGGAGGCTAAGTCTTCACGCGCCGCTGAGGCCATTGCCGGCGAACAGACCGGGATCAGCCACTCCGCGAACAGCAGCGTCTGGCGCTTATCCGCGCCAAAATTCCCGTCGCCGAGGAGGATGGCGCAGTCGTACGGTTCCAGAGCAAAATCCACGCTATCCTTGTCCATCCACACGCTGCTGAGCTCGATTTCAGGGCGCTGATGCTGCTGGCGAAATTGCCGCAGTACGTCCAGCAGCCAGCGCATGGTTAGCGTGGACGGGGCCTTCAGCCGCAGTTTTCCCGCCTGTCGGCGCAGCGTATGACAGGCTCTGTCGATAGCCGAAAAGCTCTCCTCCAGCGCGTTTGCCAGCTGCCGCCCGGCATCGGTGATGATCACTTTTGGCCCCTGGCGAATAAAAAGTCGGCATTCGAACCAGGCTTCCAGGGTGCTGATATGCCGGCTGACGGCGCCGGGGGTAACGTGCAGCGCGGCGGCGGCCTGGCTAAATGAACCCAGCCGCGCGGCGGTCTCAAACGCGCGCAGAGCATACAGCGGAGGCGTTGACATCGTTATGGATCTCTATGGTGAGTAATACTCACATTCAAACTCACCATTTCTCGTTTTTCAACCAGGAAATCAAAGGACAGAATGCATCAATCTGAATAATTGAGTGAGTTATTGTCATGAACTACGTGCTGGTGGCGGGATATTGTCTGACGGTTGTGGCCCTGATTGCGACTCCGGGTCCGGTGGTGCTGCTGGTGACCGGTACGGCAGCGCGGGAGGGCTACGCCCGCGCGGTACGTACGATGGTCGGCGGAAATCTGGCCTCGCTGCTGCTGATTGCCGTAGCGGCGGCAATGCTGACCGGCGCGCTGCACCTCGACCCGCAGGCGCTGGCGCTGGTGGCTATCGGCGGATCGCTGTACATTGCCTTTCTGGCGATAGGGATGCTGCGCGCAACCTCAGCCGCTCACCCGGCGGCCCGCCGCAGTGGTGGGCTGGCGGTGGGATTTATCACCGCGCTGGCTAATCCAAAAGATATCCTGTTTTTTGTCGCGTTTTTTCCGCAGTTTATTCATATCACCGCTGATACCGGCGTAAGCCTTGGGATACTCACCGCGCTCTGGGTCGTTATCGACCTCAGCGTACTCTCACTTTATATTCTCGCCATTCATCGCTGGCTGACGCTGGCGCATACCCGGCGTTTGACGACGATTTCAGCCGCTTTTTTGCTGGCCCTGGCCCTTTACGGTTTTGGTTACAATCTCTGGCAGCTAATCGGTAGCCGGGTATAAGAAAGCGGCTATGCTCGAAAGAGAGGAGAAAAAACGATGATAGAGAACGACGCGCTTCGCGCAGCTGCGAACGGTGAAAGAGACGATATTGCGCCTGCGGTATTCGCCGCCGGGCTCCTGGCTGCCAGGGAGAGAATTACGCATCTCGAACGGCAGCTGGCAACGCCGGTCAGGCTGCCCGTCTGTTGTGCGAGTCCGGTATGTGAAATTGAAGCGGGCTATGCGGCAGGGGTCAGCGATTGTCGAAATGCGATCCGCCTGGCGGGTTATCCGATCGAAGGGGATGATTAAGCGGTGCCGCGTTAGTAGAGGAAAAAGCGCGTCGCAACCAGCGCACAGATAATCAGCAGGATCAGAATAAGCTCGAAACGGTAGCGCCGCAGCATAGTATCCTCCAGAAAAAAACGGCGCTGAAGCAGCGCCGATTTATTACGATACCAGACTAACCGGGGTAATTATGCAGCCGGCTGTGCAGCTGGTTTAGCCGCAGCGTGGTGCTTGGTAGTTTTGTGGTGTTTTTTAGCAGCCTGAGCTTTCTGCGCTACCGGTTTAGCAGCGGCTTTGTGGTGTTTCTTTGCGGCCTGGGCTTTCTGAGCAGCGGCTGGTTTAGCTGCAGCTTTGTGGTGTTTCTTAGCGGCCTGGGCTTTCTGAGCGGCAGCCGGTTTAGCTTCAGCTTTTTTGTGTTTTTTCACAGCCTGAGCTTTCTGCTCTGCGGCCGGTTTAGCGGCGGCTTTGTGATGTTTTTTGTGATGAGTGGTCCTGGCAACGGTGCTGTGAGTTGCAGCAGCCGGAGCCTGAGTGGTGCTTACCGCGTCAGCGGCGAAAGCAGCAGAAGACAGACCCATAGCAGCGGCAACGACCAGAGCTAATACTTTTTTCATTCTGATATCCTCGAAAAGGTTTTTTTCATTCAACCCCACTGCGGGGCCGGTGAAAGAACTATATGCTTCTCTTTTCGAGCTTTCCGTGAGTGTTTGGTATCGGCGTGTAACCGAATGTACGGTGGGGATAACGCGCCGGGACGCCGCCCGGCGCGGAGGCTTACAGATAGCGGGAGGTCAGATGCTGGCGGAAGTAGTCGCTGTTCAGGTCTTCCCCGGTGGCGTTGTGGATCAGCTGGGAGGTCGTGAAACGGCTGCCGTGCTGCCAGATATTCTGCTGCAGCCAGCCGAACAGGCTGGAGAAATCACCGCTGGCAATCTGTCTCTCCAGCTGCGGTAAAGCGCGTCTGGCGGCCGCCATCAGCTGCGCCGCGTACATCGCCCCCAGCGTGTAGGAAGGGAAGTAGCCAAAGCCGCCGTCGGTCCAGTGAATATCCTGCATACAGCCGTTGCGATAGTTACCGGTGGTGGACAGGCCCAGCCAGCTTTGCATTTTTTCATCCCAAAGCGCCGGAATATCCTCAACCTCGATGTCGCCGTCAATCAGCGCCCGCTCAATCTCATAGCGCAGAATAACGTGCGCCGGATAGCTGACCTCATCGGCATCCACGCGAATAAACCCAGGCTTGACGCGCTGATTCCAGGCGATGAAATTGTCGCTGCCGAACGCCGGCTGCTCGCCGAAACGCTGGCGAATGGCAGGCAGCAGACGGTTTAAAAACGCGTCGCTGCGGCCCAGCTGCATTTCGAAAAACAGGCTTTGTGATTCGTGGATCGCCGTTGAGCGGGCGAGGGCGACCGGCTGGTCGAGCCATTTGCGCGGTAAATTCTGCTCATAGCGGGCGTGACCCGTTTCGTGGATAACGCCAAACAGCGCGCTCAGCAGATCGCTTTCGTTGTAGCGGGTGGTGATGCGCACGTCCTGCGGCACGCCGCCGCAGAATGGATGGGCGCTGATATCCAGACGCCCGGCGTTGAAGTCAAAGCCCAGTACGCGCATCGCTTCCAGCCCCAGCTCGCGCTGGTCGGCGATGGGGAACGGGCCCTGCGGCTCGATTAGCGGATGCTGCGCCTGTTTTTCAACGACGTTAGCCAGCAGCGACGGCAGCCAGGATTTGAGGTCGGCAAACAGCACGTCCAGCCGGGCGCTGGTCATATCGGGCTCGAAAATATCCAGCAGGGCGTCGTACGGCGAACAGCCCTTAGCTTCGGCGCGCAGGGCTGCCTCCTGGCGGCTGAGCCTGACGACTTCGCGCAGGTTTTCGGCGAAGCCCTCCCAGTCATTGGCCGGTCGCTGGCTGCGCCAGGCGTGTTCGCAGCGGCTGCCGGCCAGAGATTTAGCCTCAACAAGGCTCTCCGGCAGCAGGGCCGCCTGGGCGTGCTGGCGGGTCATTTCGCGCAGGTTGGCCTGCTCAACATCGTTAAGATCTTCCTGACGGGCGTCCTGGAGCGCCTGAGCCACGCTCTTATCGGTCAGGATTTGGTGCTGCAGCACGCCCAGCTCCGCCAGCGCCTCGCCGCGCGCCGCGCTGCCGCCCGGCGGCATCATGGCGAACATATCCCATCCGGCGATGGCGCCAAGATGCGAAAAGCGCGACAGACGTTGGAAAGTACGGGTAAGCTGCTGATAGTTTTTATTTTCTGCCATAGTAAATTCGGACCTGTTGCAAGTGAACGAAAGGTATAGCCTGTTGACTCCTACACTATCCTGATCCTCCGCACGGGTCGAGTGATGCGCGTGAATTGCCTCCCGGGATAAGCGCGGCGACGGCCTGCCGCTGCGGCAACTGAAACCACCGGGGCGTCCGCCTACGACCCGCATCGCCGCGGCGGTCAGTCATCATAATGTCATCGTGATGTGGCCAGGATAGCAGATTCTTTCTGAGCCAGCGGCTAAACTCATCAAGAGCCAGGGCCGCTGCTGCGGGGTAAATATGAATCCGTTCACCTTGCTGTTTATCGCACTACTTTCAATCGATGCCGTCAGGGAGCTGCTGGGGGCGTCATCGGTGCTAGGAATGTGGTGAGCAGCGTGGCCGTGAAGGCCACGTGATGACTTGCTATTTGAGACGGTTGTGCAAACAAGCGCCGGTAATGAGTGCTGCCGTTAACATCAGGGCGATAAAGCCGCCAACGCCATTCCAGCCGTAGTTATGCCAGAACACTCCGCCTAAGGTCCCGGCAATACTTGACCCCAGATAATAGCTAAACAGATACAGCGACGATGCCTGCCCGCGGGCGCGTCGGGCGCGTGGGCCAATCCAGCTGCTGGCGACCGAGTGCGCGGCAAAAAAACCGGCCGAAAAGAGCAGCATGCCGCTGAATATCAGCCACAGCGAGGCGAAAAGCGTCAGCAGCAGGCCGCCAAGCATTACCGAGATGGAGAGCAGCATCACCGGGCCGCGCCCGTAGCGGGCGGTCATTGCCCCGGCCTTCGGCGAGCTCCATGTTCCGGTCAAATAGGCGACCGAGAGCAGGCCGACCACCGCCTGATTCAGCGACCACGGCGACATCATCAGACGATAGCCGATGTAGTTAAACAGCGTCACGAAAGACCCCATCAGCAGGAACCCTTCGAGAAAGAGCAGCGGCAGACCGCGATCGCGCCAGTGCAGGCGGAAGTTAATCAGCAAGGATTTTGGCCGCAGCGAGGTCGGGCGGAAATGGCGCGACTCCGGCAAAATTCGCCAGAACATAATGGCTGACGCGAGGGCAAAACAGCCGATCGCCGCCAGCGCCACGCGCCAGCCGAAGAAATCGGTAAACACCCCGGTGAGCAAACGTCCGCTCATCCCGCCAATAGAGTTGCCGCTGATGTACAGCCCCATCGAGAAGGCCACCACGCTGGGGTGGATCTCCTCGCTCAGGTAGGTCATGCCGACGGCCGCTACGCCGCTGAGCGACAGGCCGATCAGCGCGCGCATGATAAGGATCCCGTGCCAGGTGGTCATTACCGTTGACAGCAGGGCGCAGCAGGAAGCCAGTACCAGCGCGGTGACCATCACCTTTTTACGCCCGATGGCGTCGGAGACAGGACCGGTAAACAGCAGCCCGACGGCGAGCATGGCGGTGGAGATCGATAGCGATACGCTGCTGCTGGCCGGGGTGATGCCGAACTCGCTCGACAGCACGGGAAGGATCGGTTGAACGCAATAGAGCAGGGCAAAGGTTGCGAGACCGGCAGAGAAGAGCGCCAGGGTGACGCGCATAAACTGAGGGGTACCGCGTTTGATGAACTGATTTGGCTGGGATACGACATTGTCGATGACCTCGCTTGCCGGCGCGGTGTCAACGGTAGTTGTGCGACTCACGGAAAATCCTTGCTGAGAAACTCGGGGGTTATGTGACCTCACAGATCACATTTTTAGGGTATGAAAATGTAAATATTCTGTCTAATATATTAATAATCTCAAATAAGACGTTTTAAATATGAATGTCGAGCTGCGCCACCTGCGCTACTTTATTGCCGTTGCCGAAGAGCTCCACTTTGGTCATGCGGCGGCGCGGCTGAATATCTCTCAGCCGCCGCTCAGCCAGCAGATTCAGATCCTTGAGCAGCAGATCGGCGCCCGGCTTTTTGCCCGTACCAACCGCAGCGTAAGCCTGACGGCGGCGGGAAAACAGTTTCTTGCCGATAGCCGCCAGATCCTCACCCAGGTTGAGGATGCCGCCGCGCGGGCGGGGCGTCTGCACCACGGCGAAACCGGCGAGCTGCATATCGGCTTTACCTCCTCGGCGCCGTTTATTAAGGCCGTCTCCGATACCCTGTCGACCTTTCGCCGCCGCTATCCGGACGTGCACATCCAGACCCGGGAAACCAATACCCGGGAACAGATTGTGCCGCTTAACGAAGGGGCGCTCGACCTGGGGCTGATGCGCAACACCCAGCTGCCGGAAACGCTGGTGTGGCAGTGCATTCTGCGCGAACCGCTGCTGGCAATGGTGCCCAGCGATCATCCCCTGGCGCGCCAGGATGCCGTCAGCCTGGCGGAGCTGGCGCGTCAGCCGTTTGTCTTCTTCGACCCGCACGTGGGCACCGGGCTGTACGACGATATTCTGGGGCTGATGCGCCGCTATGGCTTAACGCCGACGATAGCTCAGGAAGTGGGCGAGGCGATGACGATTATTGGTCTGGTGTCGTCCGGGCTTGGCGTATCCATTCTGCCAGCCTCATTTAAGCGGGTTCAGCTCAATGAAATGCGCTGGCTGCCGATCGTCGAGCAGGATGCTGTGTCCGAAATGTGGCTGGTCTGGTCAAAGCATCGCGAGCAGGGGCAGGCGGCACAGCGCTTCCGGGAACAGCTTCTTCACGCCGCCGTAAGGCATAATTAGGACAAAATCAGCTCAAAATTGTGCAGTAAATCACAAGGCTAAGCAAAAATTTGACGTGCACCGTCGAAGTGCTTCACCATAGCTGAAAGTTTATTTCGAAGCGCGAAAATAAAGGGAGTCAATGGTGGTAGCGGATAGTCAGCCTGGCCATATCGATCAAATAAAGCAGACCAATGCAGGAGCAGTGTATCGCCTGATTGATCAGCTTGGCCCGGTATCGCGCATCGATCTCTCCCGTTTTGCTCAGCTGGCCCCCGCCAGTATTACCAAAATTGTCCGCGAGATGCTGGAAGCGCATCTGGTGCAGGAAACGGAAATCCAGGACCCGGGCAGCCGCGGGCGCCCGGCGGTGGGCCTGATGGTTGAAACCGAGGCCTGGCACTATCTTTCCGTGCGCATCAGCCGGGGAGAGATTCACCTCGCGCTGCGGGACTTAAGCAGCAAGCTGGTGGTCGAAGAGCAGCTCGAGCTGGCGCTGCAGCATGAGCAGCCTTTTCTGACGCGGGTCGTTGAGCATATCGATCGTTTTTTTATCCGCCATCAAAAGAAACTGGAACGCCTGACCGCGATTGCCGTCACCATGCCGGGAATTATCGATACCGAAAATGGCATCATTCATCGGATGCCGTTTTATGATGACGTGAAGGATCTGCCGCTCGGCGAAGTGCTGGCCAACCATACCGGGGTTTCGGTTTATATTCAGCACGATATCAGCGCCTGGACTATGGCGGAATCGCTGTTTGGCGCCTCCAGAGGGGCGAGGGACGTGATTCAGGTGGTTATCGACCACAACGTCGGCGCCGGGGTGATTACCGACGGTCGCCTGCTGCATGCCGGGAGCAGCAGCCTGGTGGAAATAGGTCATACTCAGGTCGACCCTTATGGCAAACGCTGCTACTGCGGCAACCACGGCTGTCTGGAAACCATTGCCAGCGTGGAGAGCGTGCTGGAACTCACCCAGGTGCGGATGACCAAATCGATGAGCTCAATGCTGCACCAGCAGCCGCTGAGCGTTGAGTGGCTCTGTCAGGCCGCGCTGCAGGGGGATTTGCTGGCCCGGGATATTATCAGCGGCGTTGGTCAGCACGTAGGACGGATTCTGGCGATCATGGTTAACCTCTTCAATCCGCAAAAAATTCTTATCGGCTCCCCGTTTAGCCTCGCGGCGGATATTCTGTTTCCGGCTATTTCTGACTGTATTCGTCAACAGTCGCTGCCAGCCTATAGCCGACATATTACCGTCGAAAGCACCCAGTTCTCCAACCGCGGAACCATGGCCGGTGCCGCGCTGGTCAAAGATGCCCTCTATAACGGATCGCTGCTGATACGACTGTTACAGGGTTAACATTTTTTCATAGTCACACTAAAAATTGCGCTATCTCAAGCTGGCATTCATCGGCTTCGCGTAGACTTTTCCCACAGTTTAGTATCCATTTTCTGTATATATCCGCAAAAATCACGCAGCAGGAAGGCCGCCACGCAGGGAATCCCGACCCTTACTCCGGTAAGCGTCCAGGGGGAGCGAGGACGCTAACCGCAATGCCGCCTGAGGGCTGACGGATATATATTTCATCAATATAACTGTGGGGTTAGTGATGTTTAAGCGTTTCTTTATAACAGGTACTGACACTGCCGTCGGGAAGACGGTGGTTTCGCGTGCGCTGCTGCAGGCTCTGGCCGCTGATGGCAAAAGCGTAGCCGGGTATAAACCTGTGGCGAAGGGCAGCAAAGAGACGCCGGACGGATTGCGTAACAAAGACGCGCTGATTTTACAAAGCGTGTCGACGCTGGCGTTACCCTATGATGCTGTCAATCCCATAGCGTTAAGCGAAGATGAAAGTAGCGTGGCGCACAGTGGCCCGATCAACTACGGGCTGCTGACTGACGGCCTGCAGCGCCTGAGCGGTCAGGTTGACCACGTGGTCGTTGAAGGGACCGGCGGCTGGCGCAGCCTGATGAACGATCTGCGTCCGCTTTCCGAATGGGTGGTGCAGGAGCAGCTACCGGTACTGATGGTGGTGGGCATTCAGGAAGGCTGCATCAACCACGCTCTGCTGACCGCCCAGGCCATCGCCAATGACGGCCTGCCGCTTATCGGCTGGGTCGCCAACCGCATTAATCCGGGGCTGGCGCACTACGCTGAAATCATCGACGTATTAAGCAAAAAGCTGCCGGGGCCGCTGATTGGCGAACTGCCCTATCTGCCGCGCCCCGAGCAGCGCGAGCTGAGCCAGTATATTGACCTGGCGCGGCTAGGCGAGGTGATGGCGGTAGATCGAGTCCTGGCGTAGCGTCCGGGAAAGCACCGATGCCAGCACGCTGGCCTTCAACAAACCGGGCAGGAGCGCATATTGCCCGGTCATTTCACAAATCATCAGGGTCGACATAATCGGGGGCATGCCTTGTTGCCGCCAGAAACGTCGCCATTCCAGCCAGACCCAGCATAATTGCCGCTGCAGAGCTATGCCGCCACAGGCCGCTGAAGCTGGCGAACAGCATCCCATTGCCAGCCCGACGAACAGCGTCGGCGTAAACACGCCGCCAGGCGCTTCCGAGCCGCCACCACCGGGGGAGATGGAAAGTTTTTATGTGACGTTGTCACTCATGGGTTGACCATGCCGAGGTCGTCGGCATGGTCATAAGGCTAGCGATACAGCGGTTTATCGGCGACGGCAAGAGTCAGCGCGTTTTGCCATTCCGCCAGCGTTGCCTGGCTTAGCTGACCCAGGGCCTGGTAGAAAGGATGTCCGGCTTCGCTGACGAAAACCTCCAGGAAGCGGCCCGACCAGGGCAGCAGATGCCGGGCCAGCAGCTGCGAAAAGGCCTCGTCCTGCCCGGACTCACATAGCCAGGCGGCCAGCAGCAGAAGGGTGCCGAAACTATCTTCCGGCTCGTTATTCTGCGCGGCGCGGGCGATGCCGTTCAGCCGCATCCACTCCCTGAGCTCCAGCGTCGAGTCGCCAAACAGGACGTTTTCTTTATCCAGCCAGACGGAACCCCACGGCGGCGCCGGCAGGGCCCAGGGGCCGATAAACAGGCGCTGCCACGCCTCGGCTAGCGGCTCGTCGTTTTCTTCAGCGAACCGGGCAACCAGCGTAGCGGGCACCGTATAGGGCCACTGGCTCTGCCAGCTTCCGTCGCGCAGGGCGTTGACCAGCGGGGCGGCCTGCTCGCTCTGCGGGGCAAATGAAAATAGCGAGCCCAGAGTGCGGGCGCTCAGCGCGACTGCGTCGCGGAATGGGGGTTGCATCATGCTCATGTTCCTTACGCGCGAAAAATTAACCGGCAACCGCCGTGCCGACGGTCATATGCAGGCCATAAAACAGCCCGCGGCCAATCAGCTCTCCGGCCAGTACCAGCAGCAGCCCGAGGGATAACCCGCCGATACGCGGGCGGGTACGTCGGATCAGCGGGCACAGCCAGCAGCCCAGGCCAAGAGCCAGCAGCGCGATGCGCCAGATTTGCCAGCTCCCGTACCCGGGAACCAAGGCGTCGGCGCGCTGCACCGGGCTCTGAATATCGCCGAGGCCAAAACCTTGCAGCACGACGATGGCGATGCTGGCCAGCAGCGCCAGAACGCTCAGCGAGGCGAAGACGCGGCCGTCAAACTCCACGTTGGCGGCGCGCAGCAGCAGCGCGGCAAACAGCGGGCCGCAGAGCAGCATGGTCAGAAAAAAGGCGCAGGTGGTATAGCCATTATACCATGTCGGGACGGTATCAATCTGGTAAACCCGGGTCATCGCAAAGACAAAAATGCCCCCCAGCAGCATGCTCGCGGCCAGCCATATCGTGCTCAACGCGACGGGCATTTTTTGCGTTATTGCCAGCAGCCACCACAGGCCGCCGACGGCAAAGAAGAGCATCCCGCTTGCGATTTCGTTACTCAGCGCCGACTCGCCGAGGCGATTGAGCGAATTGAGCGCCCGCAGCGGTGAGCCGAGGTGCAGCGTGGAGGCGAGAAACCCGACCCCCATCAGCAGCCAGATATAAAACATGCTGCGCACCAGGCGCTGCCGGGCCTCGGAGTTATTTTTCAGCGACAGCCAGCCCAGACTGCTCACAATAAGCGCCCCCGCGGCGCATTGCCCCAGCACCGTAAACAGCACCAGCGGCCATTCATGCCATCCGTTTCCCATACTCGTCCTCCTCAGACTTTGGCGATTTCAACCAGGTTGGTGTGCTGCGGATTACCTTTCGCCAGCGGCGACGGACGATGGGTGGTCAGCGTATTAATGCAGGCGCCGCGGTCGATACGATCGCCGAGCATGTTGGCGTCATGCCACGCGCCCTGACCCATTGCCGATACGCCGGGCATAATGCGCGGCGTCACTTTCGCCGGAATGCGCAGCTCGCCGCGCTGGTTAAAGACGCGTACCAGATCGCCGTTTTTAATCCCGCGCGGTTCCGCGTCCAGCGGGTTAATCCACACCTCCTGGCGGCAGGCGGCCTGGAGAATATCGACATTGCCGTAGCTTGAGTGGGTACGTGCCTTATAGTGGAAGCCAAAAAGCTGCAGCGGAAACTGGCTGCGCAGCGGGTCATCCCAGCCTTCAAAGGTGGAGGCGTACATCGGCAGCGGACTGATGGTTTCATCCGCCGCCAGCTGCCAGCTGGCGGCGATGTCGGCCAGCCGGCTGGAGTAGATCTCAATTTTACCGGAAGGCGTCTTGAGCGGATTGGCGAGCGGGTCGCGGCGGAAATCCCGGTAGGCGACAAAATGTCCTGCGGGATCCTTACGCTTATAGATCCCCATTGCTTTGAGTTCGTCGTAGCCGGGCAGCGCGGGGTCTTTCGCCAGCATCAGGGCGTAAAGGTGCTGCAGCCACTGCTCCTGGGTTCGTCCTTCGGTAAACTTTTGCAGGACATCATCGCCAAGGCGTTTTGCCACTTCGCTGAGGATCCAGTAAATCGGTTTTCGCTCAAACTTCGGCGACGTGGCGGGCTGAATAAAGATCAGGTAGCCCATATTACCGGCGTAATCGTTAGGAATAATGTCCTCCTGCTCGACGGTCATCAGGTCCGGAAGCAGGATATCGGCATACTTAGCCGATGAGGTCATAAAGTTATCAATCACCACGATGGTTTCGCACTTTGTCGTGTCCTGCAGAATCTCGTGGGTCCTGTTGATGTCAGAGTGCTGATTGACGAGGGTATTCCCGGCGTAGTTCCACAGGAACTTGATCGGGACGTCCAGATTATCCTTCCCGCGTACGCCGTCGCGCAGGGCGGTCATTTCCGGCCCGCGCTCGATGGCGTCGGTCCAGCTGAAGCAGGAGATGGCGGTTTTCACCGGGTTAGTCAGCACCGGCAGGCGCTCGATGGTGATGGTATAGGTTGATTCACGCGCGCCGCTGCCGCCGCCACTAATCCCGACGTTACCGGTCAGAATCGGCAGCATGGCGATCGCCCTTGCGGTCAGCTCGCCGTTGGCCTGGCGCTGCGGTCCCCAGCCCTGACAAATACAGGCCGGTTTGGTGCTGCCGATTTCTCGCGCCAGCTTGACGATACGATCGACCGGAACGCCGCAAATCAGCGACGCCCAGTGCGGCGTTTTAGCGGTTCCGTCATCACCTTCGCCAAGGATGTAGGCCTTATAATGGCTATTTGCCGGCGCGCCTGCGGGCAGCGTTTTTTCATCGTAGCCCACGCAGCAGGTATCAAGGAACGGCTGGTCGACAAGGTTTTCAGTAATCAGCACCCAGGCGATACCGGCCACCAGCGCCGCATCGGTTCCGGGACGAATGGGTATCCATTCGTCTTCACGCCCGGCGGCGGTATCGATATAGCGCGGATCGATAACGATCATTCTGGCGTTGGAGCGCTCGCGGGCCTGTTCGAGATAATAGGTTATCCCGCCGCCGCTCATGCGGGTTTCCGCCGGGTTATTGCCGAACATCACCACCAGCTTGCTGTTCTCGATGTCGGAGGTGCTGTTGCCTTCGTTGGTGCCGTAGGTGTAGGGCATGGCGCAGGCAATTTGGGCGGTACTGTAGGTTCCGTACTGGTTTAACGAGCCGCCGTAGCAGTTCATCAGGCGGGTCACCGGGGAAGCGGAGGGCGACGAGCGGGTCATATTGCCGCCGACGATCCCGGAAGAGTAGTTGATATAGACCGCCTCGTTACCGTACTCCTTAACGATCCGCTGCAGGCTGCTCGCCAGGGTGTCCAGCGCTTCGTCCCAGCTGATGCGTGCAAACTTTCCTTCGCCGCGTTTACCGACTCGTTTCATCGGATAGTTCAGGCGGTCAGGGTGGTTGATGCGCCGGCGGATAGAGCGGCCGCGCAGACAGGCACGCACCTGATGATCGCCATAAATATCCTGCCCGGTGTTATCGGTCTCAACCCACACCACTTCGTCATCGCGGACGTGCAGACGCAGGGCGCAGCGGCTGCCGCAGTTAACCGAGCAGGCTCCCCACACCACCCGCTCTTCGCCCTGGGCGGCCTGCTGAACGGCCGCCGCCGCGCCGCGCAGGCTAAACGGAAGCGACAGTCCGCCGGCCGCTAATGCCAGTGAACCGATCGCTGAGGATTTTATTAGGGTACGACGGCTGAGGCCGCCATCATATTCCGGATCAGACATTACTCACTCCCTGATTGTTATTATGATGAAATTCCGCCGGTGGCTTAATTCGTGCGGACGGGAGAGTAATAATACTTATATAGAGGTAGGTGGATATTATCCCTGGTCAACCCAGGGATAATATCTTTCACTTGAAGCAGCGGAGAGCTACTGCGCTTCGCTGTCGGTACCGGCGCCGCGGGTATAGGTAATTTTATAGGCGTCGTTGGCGCAATGTCCGACAACCTGGGCGCCGGGCTGGTCAGGCTGGTCGCTGGGGACAATGCTCAGGCTAAAGCCCGTCGCCGGTACGCCGTTATTGATAATTTTCTGCTGAATATCGTTTTTTACGCGTTCGCAGGAATCCGGTGCGGCAAGCGCTGATGTCGAACCCAGCAGCAGAGCCGCGCATAGCCAGGGTGATATTTTCATCATAAACTCCTTATTAACGTCATCCAGATCTAAGCATAGCAGAACTGGTGTAAACAATTGTATTTGCTAATATGATTGCATATGTACACAGAAGGAACCGGGCGTGAACAAACTGTTTTTACTGGTACTGGCGGCCGTGGCGCTCAGCGCCTGCGACAATAAATCCGCGCCGCAGGCTTTTACGCCTGAAATGGCGAGTTTCTCCAACGAATTTGAATTTGATCCGCTGCGTGGCCCGGTGAAAGATTTCAGCCAGACGCTGCTCGATGAACATGATGAAGTGGTGAAACAGGTCAGCGGACGATTATCCAGCGAGGGCTGCTTCGATCTGCTGGCTTTCCAGGATCGCGAAAACAACACCGGCGCGACGCTGCTGCTTGACGCGAACTACTATCTCGATGCGCAAACGCGGGAAAAGCGCCTGCGTCTGCAGGGTAAGTGTCAGCTTGCCGAAATGCCGTCGGCGGGGATGAGCTGGGAAACGGATGATAATGGCTTCGTGGTGACCGCGCGAGGCAAAGAGACCACGGCCAGCTACCGGTACGATGACGAAGGCTATCCGCTAGGCAAAACCACCACCGCCAAAGATCAGCGCTTTACGGTGGTCTCAACGCCGGCGGCCGATCCGCGTAAAAAGCTGGACTACACGGCGGTGAGCACCTTTAACGATCGTGAGCTTGGCAGCGTGCGGCAGACCTGCGACTACGATGGTCACGACAACCCGGTGAAGTGCGAGCTGCAGGTTGTCGATGAAAGCGTGCAGCCGCCGTTAACGCGCCGCTACACCATCAAAAATAGCATCGAATACTACTGAGCGGTTGGCTTCAGCAGCGTCGGGCCCGGCGTGCGGTGTTCGCTGAGATACTGGTGCTGGAACAGGCACATCCGAATGGTATTACGATATTCGCCGTTAATGAAGAACTCGTGAATGAGTTCGCCTTCCACCATAAACCCAAGCTTGCGGTAGATGTGGATCGCTTTTTCATTTTCACTGTCGACGATGAGGTACAGCTTATAGAGGTTGAGTACCGTAAAGCCGTAGTCCATCGCCAGCTTAGCGGCGCGGGTAGCAAGACCTCGCCCCTGATAATCCGGGGAGATAATAATCTGAAACTCGGCGCGGCGGTGGACGTGGTTAATTTCAACCAGCTCGACCAGTCCGGCTTTTTCACCGTCGCACTCAATCACAAACCGGCGTTCGCTCTGATCGTGAATATGCTTGTCATAGAGGTCCGAGAGCTCGACAAAGGCCTCATACGGCTCTTCAAACCAGTAGCGCATGACGCTGGCGTTGTTATCGAGCTGGTGAACAAAACGGAGGTCTTCGCGCTCTAGCGGGCGCAGCTTGACGGTATGAGCGTCAGTCATGGGAGTTCCTGTGCAGCAATGCTGGAGATAATAGTGGATTATGGCGCCCGCAGGCGCCATGCGTGACGGGTTACGGTGCTACCGCGCGGCCGGTGCGGCGATCGAGGCAGCGCAGGGTGTTCGGCTCCCAGTACGCGTTGACGTTCGCGCTTTTCTGGCAGTTATCCTGGGCATCAAAAGCGACGTCGGCCTTATCCCATTCTTTCTCGGTGCGGGTGTTGACCTTATGGCGTAAAGAGCGGGTATCGTTCCACTGCTCTTTTTCCATGGCGGCGTGCTGACGGCTCTGCGCGCTATCGCCGGATTCAATCACCAGCGTGTCAGTTTTGGCAAAAGACGATGCGGTGTAAGCCGCGGCGCTCAGCGCCAGCATGGCGGTCAGGCACCAGCGTTTATTCAGTGTCATTTTCATCACGGTTTCCTTTGAGTGATAAAAAGGGTTAGCCCTTAATATGAGTTTACTACATCTCTTTTCTACGGCATACCCGGCAAAAGGAAGTGGGAGCGGAGCAATTATCGCGTAGAATGGCGCCATTCTCTGCGCTATTTACGTATCTTTAATGCTTAAAACCACGCTGCTCTTTTTTGCGACCGCCCTGTGCGAAATCCTCGGCTGCTATTTACCCTGGCTCTGGATAAAGCGGGGCGCCACGCCGCTGCTGCTGCTCCCCGCCGGGCTCGCGCTGGTTATGTTCGTCTGGCTGCTGACCCTGCACCCGGCGGCGAGCGGGCGCGTTTACGCCGCCTACGGCGGAGTATATGTCTGCACCGCGCTGCTGTGGCTGCGCTTCGTTGACGGCGTTAAGCTCAGCCATTATGACTGGGCCGGCGCCGTTATTGCGCTGTGCGGAATGCTGATTATCGTCGCCGGGTGGGGCCGCGCCTAGCCCAACCGTCAGCTGCGGCGTCGGGCAAACGCCGCGCCGTTCGCGCGGCATTGTGCCCGTTTCCTCCTCTGTTTTCCGCCTTTCTTTCGCAAATGACCGCCGCGTCACGCCCGGGCATTAATGTGATCGATGACATCTTTTTCGATCATCATACTTGTATGGTAGTAGGTCTGGTGATTTAATTTTATTCACTAACCGCAGAGATGTAAGGAATAAAAAAAGATGAAGATCGTTGCCGCTGAAGTTTTCGTCACCTGTCCCGGACGTAACTTTGTCACGCTAAAAATTACGACCGATGACGGGATCGTCGGGCTGGGGGATGCCACCTTAAACGGCCGTGAGCTGTCCGTCGCATCGTACCTGCAGGATCACCTCTGCCCGCAGCTTATCGGCCGCGATGCCCAGCGTATCGAAGATATCTGGCAGTTCTTCTACAAGGGAGCCTACTGGCGCCGCGGCCCGGTGACCATGTCGGCCATCTCCGCCGTCGATATGGCCCTGTGGGATATTAAAGCGAAGGCGGCGGGGATGCCGCTGTATCAGCTGCTGGGCGGGGCATCCCGTGAAGGGGTAATGGTTTACTGCCACACCACGGGCCACTCCATTGACGAAGTTTTGGATGATTATGCCCGCCACAAAGAGATGGGCTTTAAGGCCATCCGCGTGCAGTGCGGTATTCCGGGAATGAAGACCACCTACGGGATGGCAAAAGGTAAAGGGCAGGCCTACGAGCCGGCGACCAAGGGCCTGTGGCCGGAAGAGCAGCTGTGGTCGACGGAGAAGTATCTTGATTTTACCCCGCAGCTGTTCGCCGCCGTGCGCGAAAGATTTGGCTTCAATGAACACCTGTTACATGACATGCACCATCGCCTGACGCCGATCGAAGCCGCGCGCTTTGGCAAGAGCATCGAGGAGTATCGCCTGTTCTGGATGGAGGACCCGACTCCGGCAGAAAACCAGGAGTGCTTCCGCCTGATCCGCCAGCATACCGTGACGCCCATTGCGGTGGGGGAAGTCTTTAACAGCATCTGGGACTGCAAGCAGCTGATAGAGGAGCAGCTGATTGATTATATCCGTACCACCGTGACCCACGCCGGCGGGATCACCGGCATGCGCCGTATCGCCGATTTTGCTTCACTCTATCAGGTGCGCACCGGCTCCCACGGGCCGTCCGACCTGTCGCCAGTCTGTATGGCGGCGGCGCTGCACTTCGACCTGTGGGTACCGAACTTTGGCGTGCAGGAGTACATGGGCTACTCCGAGCAGATGCTCGACGTTTTCCCTCATAGCTGGACGTTCGACAGTGGCTATATGCACCCAGGGGAAAAGCCGGGGCTGGGAATTGAGTTTGACGAGAAGCTGGCGGCGAAATATCCCTACGATCCGGCCTGCCTGCCGGTTGCCCGGTTAGAAGACGGCACATTGTGGAACTGGTAAGGAGAATAAAATGAAAAGTATCGTTATTCGCCAGCCAAATGAGCTGGTTATCGAAGAGCGCACGCTTCCACAGCCTGCCGCAGGGGAAGTTCGGGTCAAAGTGCAGCTGGCGGGAATATGCGGTTCGGATAGCCATATCTATCGCGGCCACAACCCCTTTGCAAAATACCCGCGCGTTATCGGCCATGAGTTTTTCGGCATTATCGATGCCGTCGGCGCCGATGTGGCGGATAAAGCCATAGGTCAGCGGGTGTGCGTGGACCCGGTTATCAGCTGCGGGCACTGCTATCCCTGCTCGGTAGGCAAACCGAACGTCTGCACCTCTTTGGTGGTGCTCGGCGTGCATCGGGACGGCGGCTTCAGCGAGTATGCGGTGGTGCCGGCGAAAAACGCCTGGCGGGTGCCGGACAGCGTTCCGGACAGGTATGCGGTGATGGTTGAACCCTTCACTATCGCCGCCAACGTGACCGGGCAAGTGACGCCGACCGGGCAGGATGTGGCGCTGGTTTACGGCGCCGGCCCGATGGGCTTAACCACCATCCAGGTACTCAAGCAGGTGTACAAAGTCGGCCAGGTCATTGTGGTTGACCGAATCGAAGAGCGTTTGCAGATGGCAAAACGTAACGGCGCGGACCGCGCGATCAATAACGGCGAAGCGTCATTAGCTGAGGTATTACAGGTGAAGCCAACGCTGATTATCGACGCCGCCTGCCACCCGACAATTCTCCAGGAGGCGGTTACGCTGGCGTCGCCGGCGGCCAGAATTGTCCTGATGGGGTTCTCCACTGAACCGTCCCATGTGGCGCAACAGGGTATTACCGGTAAAGAGCTGTCGATATTTTCCTCGCGGCTTAACGCCAATAAATTCCCGGTTGTTCTGCAATGGCTGGAGCAGGGGCTCATTAATCCAGAGATGTTAATTACCCATGCCTTTGACTATCAACAGGTCGCTGAGGCAATTGAGTTATTTGAAAATGACAGGAAGAGCTGCTGTAAGGTTTTATTAACCTTCTGACACTCAATACAACGCCAGACTCTATATCCTACACAATTAGAGATTATAAAGATGACGACAGTAAAGAATGAGAGAACAACCTCCGATCTCATCCGCGCGGCTGTATCCGGCTGGTTAGGCACCGCGCTGGAGTTTATGGATTTCCAGCTTTACTCTTTAGGCGCCGCGCTGGTATTCCATGAAATATTCTTCCCCGAGCAATCCGCGGCGATGGCGCTGATTTTAGCGATGGGGACCTACGGCGCAGGATATGTTGCCCGCATCGTCGGGGCGTTTATTTTCGGCAAAATGGGCGATAGCATCGGCCGGAAGAAAGTGCTTTTTATTACGATCACCATGATGGGCATATGTACGACGCTAATCGGCGTTTTGCCGACCTATGCCCAGGTGGGGATCCTGGCACCGGTGCTGCTGGTTACCCTGCGCGTGATTCAGGGGCTGGGGGCCGGAGCGGAAATATCCGGGGCCGGCACGATGCTGGCAGAATATGCGCCGAAAGGTAAGCGCGGGATTATCTCCTCGCTGGTGGCGATGGGAACCAACTGCGGCACCCTCAGCGCCACGGCTATCTGGGCGGTGATGTTCTTCCTGCTCGACCGCGAGCAGCTGGTGGCGTGGGGCTGGCGCGTTCCGTTCCTTGCCAGCGTGGTGGTGATGATCTTCGCCATCTGGCTGCGTTTAAACCTCAAAGAAAGCCCGGTATTCGAAAAAGTCGCCGAGGGCGGCAGCCGGCAGAGCGCCGCCAGCATCCAGGAGAATACCTTCGGCGCGATGCTGAAGAGTAAATCGTTCTGGCTGGCAACGGGCCTGCGCTTCGGCCAGGCGGGCAACTCGGGGCTGATTCAAACCTTTCTTGCGGGCTATCTGGTGCAAACCCTGCTGTTTGATAAAGCGATCCCAACAGATGCGTTAATGATTAGTTCGGTGATTGGTTTTATCACTATTCCGCTGCTGGGCTGGCTTTCAGATAAGGTAGGGCGGCGCATTCCATATATTATCGTGAATATCTCCGCGATTATTTTAGCCTATCCGATGCTGGCGATTATCATGGATAAAAGCCACAGCGTGAGCACCATTATGGCCTCGTTGGTTGTGATCCATAACGTGGCGGTGCTGGGTCTGTTTGCGCTCGAAAATATTACGATGGCCGAGCTGTTTGGATCGCGCAATCGCTTCACCAGAATGGCTATCTCAAAAGAGATGGGGGGACTGGTTGCCGTTGGCTTCGGCCCGGTGCTGGCGGGTATTCTCTGTAATATGACCGACTCGTGGCTGCCCATCGTGGTGATGCTGGTGAGTTATTCGGTTATCGGCCTGCTTGCCGCATCCCTGATGCCGGAAGTACGCGACCGCGATCTGAGCCTGGCTAACGATGCGGCTGATACTGCCCTGTTGCGTGAAGAACAGAAATCCGGTCAGTATATTTAAATAACAGCCTTTAGTTCGGCGCTATTATTTTCTGGTTTTATATCTGAAAAGTGATTATTGATATTAACCATGGCCTCCCGGTCGTAGAACGCACTTCGCCTAAGGCTAATTTGACCTGTGGGTACCGAACTTTGGCTTCCGGGAGTACAAGCGCTATTCCGAACAGATGCTCGACGTTTTTCCCCGTAGTTAAACCTTAGATAATGGCTGTACGCACCTTAGTGACATCCGGGCTGAGTAATAAGTTTGACGAGTGCTGAGGGAAAAATACCCGCCCGACCCGGACTGTCTACCGATTACCCGGATAGGAGACGGCACCTTGGGAAACGGGTAAGCATAATGTGTACGCACGAAAGATGTTGATTAACCCAATACCCTATAAAAGGTAAAAAAAACCTATGGTTAGTTCAGTCGAAGTTAAAAGTGGTGCAGGTAATAAAACTATTATTCGCCGAGTAGCCAGTGCATCTGCAATTGGGACCGCTGCAGAATATTATGACTTTTTTGCATACGGAACGGCAGCGGTACTCTTTTTTGGACATCTATTTTTCCCAAGTGACGATCCTTTAATTAGTACTCTTGCAGCTTTTGCAACATATGCAGTTGGTTTCTTAGCGCGGCCATTAGGTGGAATTGTTTTTGGTCATATCGGCGATAAGGTTGGCCGTAAAAAAGCGCTGGTGATTACAATATTAATTGTAGGGTTAGGTACGTTTTGTATTGGGCTGTTACCGACGTATGAAAAAATTGGTATTTGGGCTCCAGCATTGCTTATCTTTATTCGTGTGTTACAAGGCTTTGGTGTTGGCGGTGAGCAGGCCGGTGCGGTATTGATGACAGCTGAATATTCTGAACCAAAGCATCGTGGATTCTTCTCCAGTTGGGTTCAAATCGGTGCACCAGTTGGTTTTCTGCTTCCATTAGCTCTGTTTGCTTTATTGAATGCCACGCTCTCTCCAGAGGCGATGATGGACTACGGGTGGCGTATACCGTTCCTGTTAAGTCTGCTACTGGTTATTGTAGGGTTGTTTATTCGTTTAAAAATTGATGAATCGCCAGTGTTCGCTCAAATTCGTGAGACCAAGGCTGAAGAATCTCGCCCATTGGTTGAAGTTATTCGTGATTTCCCCGGAATTGTTGTAAAGGGAGTGTGCGCAAAATTGATCGAAGCGTGTACATTTGCGATGTTTACAGTCATTGTTTTGGCCTATGGTAAGGCAAATAATCTCGATGCTAATATTTTGATGGAAGCAATGATTGTTGCTGTAATAATAGAAATTATTGCAATACCGCTGATGGGATCGCTATGTGATAAAATCGGGCGCAAACCAGTTTATATTATTGGGGCGTTGATTCAAGTTATTATGATTGTTCCATTCTTCCTTGCTATTAATCAGGATAGTTTCTGGCTTACTCAGTTAGTGATGATTTTGGTTCTGAGCGTAGGGCACAGTATGTGTTATGCCCCACAGGCATCATATTTCCCTGAACTGTTCCCGACCCATATTCGTTGTAGCGGTATTGCATTGATTTGGCAGATGGGATCTCTTATTGGTAGCGGGATCCTTGGCCTGGTGGCGGTGAAGATTCTGCAAGTTACAGGTGGCCATTATTACGGACTTGCAACCTACGTCATTGTTTTGGGTGTTATCTCAATAATTGGCTTGCTGATGATGCCAGAAACTGCACCACAGCGGCTCAAGCGTGAATACCAGCAGTGGCAAAAACACTAACAATCCCTGGCGGCTTCAATGCCGCCAAAACCTCTCCGTGTGGTACATAACTTCAAAATGATGTCATACCAATACTGCAAAACTTAATTCAAATCAAAACATACAACCATACAGGCGTTACTCTGAGACAGTCCTGATTTCATTTATAAGTAGGTTATATAATGCAAAACAAGCTATTGGCGGCAAAGGCTGCACTTCCTGACTACGATCGTACAAAACTGATTTCCCGTATTGTGCACCTCGGTTTCGGCGCCTTTCACCGCGCGCACCAGGCGGTTTATGCCGATATTCTGGCCGCGGAACATGGCAGCGACTGGGGATATACCGAAGTAAACCTGATTGGCGGCGAGCAGCAAATTGCCGATTTGCAACAGCAGGACCTGCTGTATACCGTCGCCGAAATGTCGGCGGATGCCTGGACGGCGCGGGTGGTTGGCGTCGTTAAGCAGGCGATGCACGCCCAGGTCGAGGGGCTGGAAAGCGTGCTGGCAAAAATGTGTGAGCCGCAGGTGGCGATTGTTTCGCTGACCATCACGGAAAAGGGCTACTGTCATTCGCCGGCCACCGGTGAGCTGCAGCTGGATCATCCGCTGATTGTCGCCGATGTCCAAAACCCGCATCAGCCGAAGTCTGCGCCCGGCGTTATTGTTGAAGCGCTGGCGCGGCGTAAAGCCGCCGGTTTACCGGCATTCAGCGTGATGTCCTGTGACAATATGCCGGAAAACGGCCACGTATTGCGCAACGTCGTCTGCGCCCTGGCGCGGGCGATTGATGGCGAGCTTGCCGACTGGATCGCCGCTAACGTGACCTTCCCGTCAACGATGGTCGATCGTATTGTTCCTGCGGTGACCCCCGCGACCCTGGATAAAATCGAACAGCTGACCGGCGTGCGCGATCCGGCCGGCGTCGCCTGCGAACCGTTCCGCCAGTGGGTGATTGAAGATAATTTCGTCGCCGGTCGCCCGGAATGGGAAAAGGCCGGCGCGGAGCTGGTGGCGGACGTTGTGCCGTTTGAAGAGATGAAGCTGCGCATGCTCAACGGCAGCCACTCTTTCCTTGCCTACCTCGGCTACCTGGCCGGATATCAGCACATTAACGACTGTATGCAGGACCAAAACTATCGTCGCGCCGCCCGCAGCCTGATGCTGGATGAACAGGCGCCGACGCTGAAAGTGCAGGGCGTTGACCTGGCTCGCTACGCCGGGCTGCTGATCGATCGTTATAGCAATCCGGCGCTTCAGCACCGGACGTGGCAGATTGCGATGGACGGTAGCCAGAAGCTGCCGCAGAGGATGCTGGATTCGGTACGCTGGCATCTGGCGCAGCAGAGCGACTTTAGCCTGCTGGCGCTGGGCGTGGCCGGCTGGATGCGCTACGTCAGCGGCGTCGACGACCGGGGAGAGGCGATTGAGATTTGCGACCCGCTGCTGCCGGTGATCCAGCAGGCAGTGCGCGAGAGCGCCGATGGCGAAGCGCGGGTGAACGCGCTGCTCGGCATCGAGGCGATTTTCGGCGCCAGCCTGGCGCTGGATGCGCGCTTTGTCGACGCGGTGACTCAGGCCTATCTTTCGCTGCAGCGTCAGGGAGCTAAAGCGACCGTTGCGGCCTGGGCGCTGGCGCAGTAACCGCTCTTCAATGCCGCCGGCTCCGGCGGCATTAACGCTGCTACGGGTAATAGAGCCGGCCGGCGCCTCTTACCCGTACGTAATTCTGCCGATCTTCACTCTTTCTGCAATAAATATGATCGAGACCATTGAATATACATAACTATAGCTATCCATAACTAAATAAATATAATTTGCATCTGTTTTAATGGATTAAATATTTATTCGGCGGATTGTTTGTTCTCCATTTAGGATAGTTATGTCATAGTGAGGCTACTGAAATACACTTCCTCGGGAAAAAGGAGAGCGGGCTATGTACAAAAAAATTTTATTGCCTGTAGATGTTTTTGAAATGGATTTAAGCGATAAGGCCGTACGTCACGCTGAATTTTTAGCATCAGCGGAAAACGGCGAAATTACGTTATTAAACGTTCTGCCAAACAGCAGTCGCTCTATTTTGCGCGGTTTTGCGGCAGATATTCATAAATTCGAAGCGTTTATGAAAGAGGAGTCTGAGAAGAAAATGAAGACCTTGTCGCGTCTGTTTTCAATTCCGCCAGAGCGTCTTCATACCCGGGTCGTGTTTGGCAACGTGCGTGATGAAATATTAGCTATCAGCAATAGCGATGAGTATGACGTGATTGTTGTCGGCTCGCGCAAACCGGGTATTTCCACCCATCTGCTGGGCTCTAACGCCGAGTCTATTTTACGCTACGCTAAAATACCGGTGCTGGTGGTTCGATAACGGCCCGGTCTGCATCTTTCGCGGCAGGAGAGTGCGCCTGCCGCTAGCGCAACTACTCCTCGCTAAACCAGTCGCGGTTTTCCTGGCGAATTAATAGTACCGACTCGCTTATTTCGTGCAGGTGCAGATGCATCGCCGCGTCTACCGCGTCGGCATCGCGATTTTCCAGCGCCTTGAATATTTGGTGATGCTGACGCAGCAGCATTTCCGGCGAGCTGATGTGATCGAGACTCATATAGCGCACCCGGTCAATCGTCGCCTTAATATTCTCCACGGTGTCCCAGGCAAGCTGGCAGTCGGCAATGAGCGACAGCTTCTGATGAAACTCATCGTCCAGCTGGAAGAAATCATTGAGCTGCTGGCGTTCAACCGCCGTGCGCTGCTGATTAAGATTTTGCTCAAGCTGATAAATTTGCTCGCTGTTCACCATTCCCGCCGCCCGACGAACCACCGCGCACTCGATGGCCTGGCGCACGAAGCAGCCGTTGCGGACCTGCGAAAGGGATATTTTATTGACGTAGCTGCCGCGCTGGGGGCGAATTTGGATCAGACCATTTTCCGCCAGCTTAATAAACGCCTCGCGCACCGGCTGACGGGAAACGTCAAAGCGCACGGAGACTTCCTTTTCAGACAGCGGCGTGCCGGGTGGGATCAGACAATGGACGATATCCCGGCGAAGGATCCGATAAATTTGCTGATTTACAGGCTGTGTTGGATTGAGCTGTGATTCTGCGGCCATTGATGATTACTTTTTAATGGATTATGTGCGCTATTTTACGCGTTTTTTGCCTTTGCGCCCATACCCGGCCCGCAGGCCGGGCAACGGGATTAGCCCTGGCGGTGCACGCTTAGGCCGGCGAAGCTTTGGCTGACCGGCATCATTTCCAGCGTGTTGATATTGACGTGCTGGGGCAGGTTGGCGACCCACCACACGGCTTCCGTCACGTCATCCGGCGTCAGCGCCTGGGTATTTTCATAGGCTTTACCGGCTTTGGCGTCGTCGCCTTTAAAGCGGACGTTGGAAAACTCGGTCCCGCCCACCAGCCCAGGCTCGATGTCGGTTACGCGAATCGCCGTGCCGTGCAGGTCGGTACGCAGGTTGAGGCTAAACTGGCGAACGAAGGCCTTGGTCGCCCCGTAGACGTTACCGCCCGCATAGGGCCAACGGCCGGCGGTTGAACCGATATTGATAATATGACCGCGGTTGCGCTCAACCATTCCCGGCAGCACGGCGCGGGTCATATAGACCAGCCCTTTGTTGTTGGTATCGATCATATCTTCCCAGTCCTCAACGCTGGCCTTGTGCGCAGGCTCCAGCCCCAGCGCCAGACCGGCGTTATTGACCAGCACGTCGATGGCCTGCCATTCCGCGGGCAGACCGGCGATCATCTCTTCGATGGCCGCGCGATTACGCACGTCGAGCCGGGCGGTGTAAATGCCGTCGCCGAGCTCATCTTTCAGCGTTTGCAGACGTTCGTCACGACGTCCGGTGGCGATCACTTTATGACCATTCGCGACAAAGCGGCGGGTCATGCTTTCACCAAAACCTGCTGTTGCTCCGGTAACCAGGATAATCATCTTACTGTTCCTCAACGCTTTTGTGTCGTCATACCATAGCATGCGTTAACGAGGACCGGTAACGGAAATCATTGCGCCTGATGCGGTTAGCGACGATGAAAAATGAGGCGCGGCCAGGCGCCTCCGCGATAAATGATTGCGGTCAATCAATGAGTTGCCTAATCTAACCTGATGCCCGCTGCCTGGAGATAATAATGTCGGAAAATAACCCCTTTTTAAGCGTCAGCCTGCTGCCTTATCAGGCGCCGCATTTCGATCTGATCAAGGATGAACACTACCGTCCGGCCTTCGATGAAGGGATGCGGCGCCAGCGCGAAGAGATTGCCGCGATAGTGAATAATCCGGCGCCCGCGGATTTTGCCAATACGCTGGTGGCGCTGGAGCTGAGCGGACAGCTGCTGTCGCGCGTGACCCGGGTCTTTTTTGCGATGGCCGGGGCGCATACCAATCCGCTTCTGCAGCAGCTTGACGAGCAGTTTTCCGCCGAGCTTGCGCAGGCAGGCAACGATATCTGGCTTAACACGGCGCTGTTTGAACGCGTGAAACGCGTGTGGGAGGAGCGCGATAATCTGCGCATTGATGCAGAATCCCGGCGCCTGCTGGAGGTCACCTGGCAGCGGTTTATGCTGGCGGGGGCGCGGTTAGCGGAGGAGCAAAAATCGGTGCTGCGGGGGCTGAATACCCAGGCCGCAGCGCTACAGAGCCAGTTCCAGCAGCGGCTCCTGAGCGCGGCAAAATCCGGCGGGCTGGTGATTGATTATCTGCACCAGCTGGACGGGCTCAGCGCGGAGGAGATTAGCGAGGCCGCAAACGCGGCTGCTGAAAAGGGCCTCCGCGATTGCTGGCTGCTGCCGCTGCTCAACACCACCCAGCAGCCGGCGCTGCTCTCACTGCGCAGTCGCCAGACCCGTGAGAACCTCTTTGCCGCAGGCTGGACGCGCAATCAGAAGGGGGATGCTAACGATACCCGCGAACTGCTGCTGCGGCTGGTGGCGATCCGGGCGCAGAAAGCGGAGCTGCTGGGGGCCGCTGACTATGCCAGCTGGTCAATGGCCGATCAGATGGCGGGCGCGCCCGAGCAGGCCTTGGCGTTTATGCGCCGAATTGCTCCGGCGGCGCGCGCCAGAGCGGAGCAGGAGCTGGCGGATATTCAGCAGGTTATTGATGATGAAGGCGAGAATTTCACCGCCGCCGCCTGGGACTGGCCCTATTATGCCGAACAGGTGCGGCGCGCCAGGTTTGCTATCGATGAGGCGCAGCTCAGGCCCTATTTTGCCCTCGATCGCGTGCTGCAGGATGGCGTATTCTGGGCCGCATCGCAGCTGTTTGGTCTGCGCTTCGTCGAGCGTTTCGATATTCCGCTCTATCATCCGGATGTGCGGGTGTGGGAAATTTTCGACGCTAACGGCGCCGGTATTGCGCTATTTTACGGCGACTATTACGCGCGAGATTCGAAAAGCGGCGGCGCGTGGATGGACGTATTCGTTGAGCAATCCACGCTGCTGAAGCAGCAGCCGGTTATCTACAACGTCTGTAACTATCAAAAGCCCGCTGCGGGCCACAGCGCGCTCCTGTCGTGGGATGAAACCATCACCTTATTCCACGAATTCGGCCACGCGCTGCACGGGCTGTTCGCCAGCCAGCGCTATGCCAGCCTGTCGGGAACCAATACGCCGCGTGATTTTGTCGAGTTTCCGTCGCAAATCTTTGAGCACTGGGCCAGCGAGCCGCAGGTATTCGCCCGCTACGCGCGCCATTATCAAACCGGCGAAGCGATGCCCGACGCGCTGCGTGAGAGCATGTACCGTGCGGCGAAGTTTAACAAAGGCTACGACATGAGCGAACTGCTGGCGGCGGCGATGCTGGATATGCACTGGCATAGCCTGTCGTCGGCGAACGTCCCGCAGGATGTTGATGCGTTTGAGGCTGCGGCCCTGCGCGCGGAGCGTTGCGATCTTGCCGCCGTACCGCCGCGCTATCGCAGCAGCTTCTTTTCACATATTTTCGGCGGCGGCTACGCCGCGGGCTATTACGCCTATCTGTGGACGCAGATGCTGGCGGACGACGGCTATCAGTGGTTTGTTGAACAGGGCGGCCTGACCCGCGAAAACGGCCAGCGCTTCCGCGAGGCTATTTTGTCGCGCGGCAACAGCACTGATTTAGCTGAACTGTATCGCCAGTGGCGCGGGCACGATCCAAAGATTGAACCGATGCTGGCGAATCGCGGGTTGAGTGCCTAGGGCCACCGGGAATCCTTCAACCGTCCATCATTGCACTGTTAAGGTGCAATGATGCGCACCCCGAACCGTTCGCAGATCGTCAAGGGAACGCAGTAAGTCAATTCATCGCTCCAAACCCCGCAGCCATTCTCTGGGGGGTTATTGTCTAAATGACGTACGGAGCAATCTTATCGGCAGGGCGAAAAACAGGATTGTTCTAGCCCCATTTCTCTGTGGGCGGGGCGTTGAGTTTTTCTTTCATATATTCGTATAACTCTGCGTTTTCCGCCCAGCGGAGCAGCGTCTGCTCATCGATATCTATTCGATTCGGATGTAGTCCCACGTACCGAAAGTAGCTGCTGTTGTTTGCATATGCAGGCGGCGGGGGGCCAAGCGGGTCGCACCAACATAGTCGCCCCAGTTTCAGCAACGTCATTAGCCCTTGTTCGCTCGGGGAAATTTTCCGAAACATCATCACCTCCTGCCATTTGCATCTTAGTAAGAGGTGATTTTGCAAAATACTTGCCATATTCAGAGTGGCGCTACAGGGCGACAATGAGTTCATTTGAATACGGGAATGAGGGCATAAATTTCGATCCCTCTAATAATACGCCATGTTATCCTGCTAAAAGACCGCAGGAGGTGTGTGGTTATGTTAAAAGAAAATGTGTTTTTTATGCGAATGCGACCTCAAATTATTAACGTGATAGGGACTGCGGTAGTGCAGCTAGTGGAGGAAAAGGCCGATATATCGAAGGAATCTATCGCCGAGAAGATTAAGGGGACGTGGCAGGAAGATGATATAGGTTTAGCGGTGGAGTTAGCGGTTTATATGCTGACCATCTCGAAAAGGTAGAAGGAGGGGGGAATGCGCGTCGGTTAGCCTAAGCCTTGCCTGTGGGAAGAATACGATGATGGGTAGAGACTTTAATTAAATCTGTTTGATTCATGAATGCCGCCTCAGCGGCATTCTTATCGTTAGTGGAAACCGATGCGAATCAGTTCAACGGGTTCAAACTGGCCTTCACAGCCTTCCACTTCGACGGTTTTACCGCGGCGCAACTGGGCTGGAGTTAACCCATTAGAATGTATGGCAACGATCTTACCTGTTCTACGAGTCCCATTAATCATAACCCGGCTGCCATTGGTAATAGGGTTACGATTACGATCATAAGTGATCATGGTTATTTCTCCTCTTAATGTCTGGGTATAAAAAATCCGCTTAACAATCAGGTCCGTAGTTAACAAGCGGATGTAATACAAATACACCTTTGACATAAATATTTTTTGTTTTTGATCAATGTCACACTTTTTTCTCCGTTTCCCGGTGAGTGGCTTGACCTGCCGGTGACCCGTGCGCCCAGCGTATGACGGCTAAAAATCGCTATCATTTCAATCCGCTACGGCGCGTTTCTTATGCGACAATCCCGTGAAATAGATTGACGAAATTATTATCTACTGGATAATTTTACTATGTGGTGAATCCCCCTATGCGGAGGGGCGTACTGACCAGGTAATGTCGCAGAAGGTATTGCCAGCTGATGATAACGCGGGTCATAGTCGGTCAGACAAAGGCTCACCGGGAGGCACCACAGCATTTCTGTAATATTTTATCCCAATGGAAGGGTTGAAAATGATTAAGTTTAATATATTTGCACTGGCTATTTTCCTGCTATCTGGGTGTAGTTCTGATATTGCGATCGCTCCAGCGACAAAGCCTGTTTACAAGCCAATGCCTGAAATAACCCAGTCGGTGACGCCATCGCAACAGCGCGCGATTATGGCTGGTGAGCGGCCTGACTGGTCAGAAAGAACGCCGATCAATACAATGAAGCGATATTAATCGACTCTTATTAGTTTAAGGCTGCCCTGCGGCAGCTTTTTTATTTGTGTCGACAGAACGATATTCATTCTATGGTTGGAAAAGATGTTTCTTCAGGGGCTATTGTGTGGAGCGCTGACGTTGACATTCGCATCCGCTGAAGAGGACGAGCGTGTCGATCGCCCGAAGGGGGCCGCAGCCGGGCGCCCGGCGATACCGGTGATAAGGCTGACCAGTTGGAGGGGACGTCCGAATAAGCCGATCCTGACCCAAAATAAGGTATCGCGCTTGAGCCTTCTGTTTACTGAAGCCTGAGAGCGGACTCAAACTTCAGCTGGCGGGTCATCAATCAATTATTTGATTGGTTTACTTTCAGAAGGAAGGAAAATATTGCCGCAGTAGGGGCAGATTAACGTTATATCGTTTTTAATTCTCGACAGGCTATGCGTTGACTGGCGAGAGCAGTGGGGGCAGGTACTTTTTAACGGTCGTAATGTACGTACCTTATCTTTGAGAATAGACATGATATTTGTCCTGGTGAGCGGTTACTAACCATATACCATTGGAGAGAAAATAGCTTGCTTTATAACCACCGATCTTTCGCGGTTACTTAAACCTTAAATGTGCAGTACGGCAGCGAAGAACCGATTCCCTATAGATGTAATGTAATAAAAAATAAAGGCTTACATGACTTTCCAGATTGGCGGACTCCGCTTAAACTCGCTGACGGTATAGCAGACGCTGTCCACGTCGTGGCGCGGGCAGCATCCGCGCATTGCGCGGATGCTAAAAAAACCGGGCAGCAGTCATATGCCCGTTTTACTCGCCGGGCGCGACGGGCGTCCGTTGGCCGCTGCCGCCTCGCCAGCGACAGCGCCTGCCTTACCAGTGCTTAATCAGCGTCTCGCCGATCCCGGCAATCTCCCGGTTTCTCTCTTCCATCGATGCCTCGGTGCCGGTTAAATAAATAATAACGATGCGCGCGGGCTGCCCGTCCGGGCCGAGGGCGGCGATAATACCGCGCGAGCCGCGATTGCCCGCGCCGGTTTTGTCGGCGATAAACCAGCCGTTCGGCAGCGCCGAGCGCAGCAGCGGGCCGGCGACCTTGTCATCAACCATCCAGCGGCGCAGCTGCTGCCGTGATGAAGCGGAGAGCACGCTGCCGGTGAGCAGGTTGCGCAGGGTTTTTGCCATCGCCTGCGGGGTGGTGGTATCACGCGCATCGCCGGGCAGAGCCTCATTAAGCTCGGTCTCCAGACGGTCGAGCCGTGAAGTCTGGTCCCCGCTGCGGCGCAGGAAGGCGGTTAACCCCTCCGGGCCACCGACGCTCGCCAGCAGCAGGTTAGCGGCGCTGTTATCGCTGAGGGTGATTGCCGCAGCGCACAGCTCGGCGACCGTCATACCGTCGGCGAGGTGCTTTTCGGTCACCGGGGAGTATTCAACCAGATCCTGCTGGCGATAGCGGACGCGGCGGTCGAGCTTTTCCTCTCCGGCATCCACGCGCGCGAGCACCGCCGCGCAGAGCGGCACTTTAAAGGTGCTCATCATCGGGAATCGTTCGTCAGGGCGATAGCTGGCCAGCAGTTGCCCGCTTGCTAAATCCAGTTCCGCATAGCCCACTCTGGCCTTGAGCTGGCTCTCTGCGGCTTTGACTTTATTCACCGTAGCGTCATGAGCCCAGCCGGGCAGGGCGAATACGGCGAGCAGGGGGATCAGGGCAAAACTATAGTGGCGCATTCCGGGTACTGTTCCTTAGTTTTTAATTCTTCACGCCGCGCTGGGCTTAGCCCGGCGACTCTCATACAAATAATGCGAAATAAGAGATGCGAAGATTCACAATTACCCTTTTTTCCTTCATCATTCGTCAGCTTTTAGTCGTAATAATCAATGCTTAGCTCAATATAAGAAAGAGTTTTTTTATTTAAGGCCGGTATGAACTATAAGAATGTACTGAAGGTAGCGTTATTGCTACCAGACGTCGGCTACCGAACGTTAATCATTGACCCCAATCCGGGAGGAACATGGTGGACCCGCTAATTAAGGTCATGCTGGTGGGGGGGAAGGCGGATGGCCTGCTGGTCAGCGTCGCCGATACCGCGACGGAACTTTCCGTCACCGCCGCGCAATATGGCGCGAAATCCGGGCAGCCGCTGAGTTATCGGATCGTCTCGCAGACTATCGATAATGAGCGTTACTTTTTTGGCGTGTTTAGCGATACTCACGACGATACGGATAAGCTAACGCGAGTTGCGCTGACCCGGGGTATGAAGAAATCGCTATGCTGAGCCTGTACCGGACGACCGATCGTCGTCCGGGCAGGCGGCGTTCTCCCGGCGGCGGCAAATGATTTCGCGATCTTAGGGAGCACCATGATCCACCATCTCCGCATACAAAATTTCAGATCGGTCAGGGATATCGAGCTGGAGCTGGGGGCGCTGAATATCGTCTTTGGCCCAAATGGCTGCGGCAAGTCCAATATCTACAAAGCCATCCATCTTCTCACCGCCTCCGCGGACGGTAAATTTTCCAGCTATATCAGCGAGGAAGGCGGCCTGGAAAATATTATGTGGTCCGGGAAGAGCGCGCCCACGGCCCGCTACCCGAAACGGCTGCAGATCTCCTGCCTGACGGAACAGTTCGACTATGAGCTGCAGGTTGGATTCCCGGAGAAGCTGCCGTATCCCACCCAGTTTATGCTCGATCCGATTGTGAAAGAGGAGTCTATCTGGCTGGCCGGCTTCTCCCGCCGCCCCTCGGCCAGAGTGCTGCAGCGCAAAAACCAGGCGGCGTTCCTGATTGACGTGCACGGCGAGAAAAACACCTTTACCGACACCATCTACGAGAATGAATCGATCTTCGGCCAGCTTGGTGAACCCCATCGCTTCCCGGAAATATCCCGGGTCCGGGAGACCATGCGCCAGTGGCGCTTTTATCACGAATTCAACATCGGCCGCCATTCCGCGCTGCGCCATCCGGCGGTGGGTTACCGATCGCCGGTGCTGGATAGCGACGGGCATAACCTGGCCGCCGCGTTTCAGACGATTGTCGAAATTGGCGCCGAGGAGCTGCTGCACGAAATCCTCGAGAGCGCCTTTCCGGAGTGCCGTTTCTTCTGTGAAAATGAGAATTCGCGCTTTTCGATAAAGATGCGGCGCGACGGCATTTACCGGCCGCTGCTGGCGGCGGAAATGTCTGACGGCACCCTGCGCTTTCTGTGCCTGGCGGTGGCGCTGCTGAGCCCAAGGCCGCCGGCATTTCTGGCGATCAACGAGCCGGAAAATAGCCTGCACCGGCAGATGTTTCCGGCGCTGGCGCGGCTGATTGTCGAAGCATCGCGCTATAGCCAAATCTGGCTGACCAGCCACTCGGCAGAGCTGACCGAGCTCATCTCGTCGCTGGCGGAAAGCCAAATTTACGAGCTGGAAAACAGCGGCGGCGAGACCCGGATCAGGACATAAAAGCCCGCCGCAGGCGGCGGGCGACGCGCTCTGCGCCTCAGGCGGCGTTGTTATATCCCGGGGCCGGCAGCAGGGTTTTACTGCCTTTCAGGGTAAACAGCGAAATAATCGTAAAGCAGAGCGTAATCGAACCGAGGATCAGATAGGCCTGATGGAATCCTACGGTGTCGTACATGCGTCCCACCCACGCCGACAGCACCACGCCGGAGAGCTGTTTCGATAAGTTAAAACCAATCAGGAACAGGGTGGCGGAGAGCTTCGGGTTAAACGCGGAAGAGATATATTTAAAGGTGCCGACCAGCAGGAACGGAACTTCAAACATATGCAGCATTTTTAATATGACGACTTCGACCGCGGTGGTGGCGAATGAGGAGCCGAGAATGCGCACCGACATAATTACCCCCGCGGTCAGCAGCGCATTTTTCGCCCCGATGCGGTTAACAATTGCCGGGGCGCAGAACATGACCAGCGCATTAAGCAGTTCGCCGCCGGTGGTGACAAAGCCAAAGACTTCGGTTCCGCGCTGCGGGCTGGCAAAGAAGCCTTTAAAGAAGTTAGCAAACTGCTGATCGAAGACGTCATAAACGCTGGCAACGCCGACGACGTAGATAATAAACCCCCAGAACCGCGGCATGCGCAGCAGCTCGGCGGCAACGCGCAGTGAGAAGGCCTGGCGGTTTGCGCCCAGCGCGTCCATCACCTGGGCGCTATTGCTGCTTTCCGGACGCGAAAACCACAGCAGTCCCCCTAGCACCAGCGCGAAACCGGAGGCAATCCAGAAGGTAATATTCGGGTCGATGCCGAACAGAATCCCGGTAATCGACGCGCAGATCGCCCAGCCGACGCAGCCGGCGACGCGCACCTTGCCGTATTCAAAACGGTTGGCGCGGCTGACGCGTTCGATATAGGCCTCGACCGCGCCGGAGCCGCTGGAAAAGACGATCCCCAGATAGACTCCGCCCACCAGCGCGCCGACAATAATATTCATCTGCAGCAGCGGTGAAAAAACGAATATAAAGAACGGGGCGAACAGGATTAATAAAACCACGATCGTCCACAGCAGATGCTTGCGCAGCCCGAGCTTGTCGGAAATCAGGCCAAATATCGGTTGGCAGATAATGGCGAACAGCGAAATTGAGGAGAAGACGATCCCGGTTTCCGTTTTTGTTAAGTGGTTAACGTCCGCCAGCCACACCGGGAAAAAGGGAAAATAGGCCGACATAATGAAGTAATAGAAGAAAAAGAACAGCATGAAATAAATAAAGTTATGCCGTTCTCGCGGCGCGAGTTCAGAGAATTTCATAGAGAGGTTCCATTTTTATTATGCCTGTAAGGTTGGGGAAGTAACGCCCCGTTTATACCCGTCATACCTCAGATCGCATGCGCGTTGCTTTTCCTTGCTCACCCCAGCCGCTGACTTCAGTCAGCTCCGGGGAATTCCTGCGTCGCCGCCTGCCTGCAACCCGAATTATGAGAGTACATACCGTCATGCTCCAGGCGGCCGACGGGCGATTCACTTGACGAATCACCCGCGGCGCGGCCCGATTATTCAGGGTTTATTATTGGAAATGAATGCTTATCTGATACTGCCAATGCGTCTCCTGCAGCAGCCATTGCGGCAGAACGCTCGGGGTCCAGGAGTCGTCGCCGCCGACGCCCATATGTTGGCCGTCGAGGGTAATCCAGACGCCGCTCTCCGGGCGCATCCGGTGCCAGTGATCCGTCGCCATCAGCTGCCCGGTGCCGTAGGGCTGCACCGAGAAGTGGAAGTTGCCCGCGACGTGCCAGCGTCCCCAGTCCAGCGCTTTGCTATCGCAGCGCAGGCCGTTCTCGGTGGGGAAGATGTACGGCGTGCTCATCTCCTCAAGGGGCAGCTGCCAGCGGGAGAACTCCGCGCTGCTCCGGCGATCCGGGTAGTTTTCATGTGGGCCGTAGCCGAGCCAGGAGACCGGCTGCTGCTGATCGGCGACCTGGAAATTAAGGCCGACTCGCGGCAGCGGCGGCAGGGTGCCGGCGCGCTCGCCGTCTACCGCCAGATGTAAACGGCCTTCGCTATCAAAGGTCATGCGCCAGCGGCTGACGATGACCGCTTCATCGCCGCGCAGATAGTGCCAGCGGCTGTCGATAACCACCTCATGGGCCAGACGCTGGGCTTCGCAGTGAACGCAGCGCGCTTCAAGATCGTACAGACCGGCGCTTTTCCAGCGCTCAACCCAGGCGTTAGGGTCGATGCGTTCCACTTCGCTGACGCCGATATCGTTATCCAGCGCGGCGCGGACAAACTGGTCGCGCAGCGGAGTGAGCAGCTGCTCCACGCCATCCGCGCGCCACTGGCTGAGCAGCCCGCTGTGACGATCGACGGTCCACTGCTGCGATCCCAGGCTGACGACATAGATCGCTTCATCGATCTCCAGCGTCGGCGCGCTACCGGCAGGCTCGGGTTTGGCGAGCGCGAGCGGGGCGGCGAGGGCAAACTGCTCCCAGGCCACGCGGTGTTCGGCTGGCGACCAGACGGTAGCCTGCGGCTGAACCACCTCCAGCAGCAGCCAGACCTCTTTTGCTCCCGCAGGCAGGGTCAGGGTATCGCACAGCGTAAGCTCCGCCTGGCCCTGCGGCGTGAGTTCGAGGGCGGCGCTGCCGCTGGCGAAAGTTTCGCCCGCTGACTGAACCTGCCAGCGCAGCACTTCATTGTTGGTCGCGCGGAACAGGTATTCACTATTTACGCTGACCCGCAGCGGCGACTGCGTCAGCAGCGCGAACTGGAAGAACTGCTGCGCGTGTTTGGCTTCTATAAGCGACGGGTGCGGGCGGCGATCGGGGAAAACAAGCCCGTTCATGCAGAACTGACGGTCGTTGGGTTTATCGCCAAAGTCACCGCCGTAGGCCCAGCCGGTGCTGCCGTCATCGAAAGTTTTGCTAATCGCCTGATCCGCCCAGTCCCAGATAAAACCGCCCTGCAGGCGCGGATACTCGCGGAACGCCTGCCAGTAGTCGGCAAAGTTGCCCAGGCTGTTGCCCATCGCGTGCGCGTATTCGCAGAGAATAAGCGGGCGCTGCTCGCCCGGCATGCTGATCCACTTTTTGATGCCCCATTTCGGTACCGCCGGAATGAGCTGGTCGCGCTCAACGCGGGCGTACATCGGGCAGATAATATCGGTGGCGCTGCTATCCGCTCCGCCGCCCTCATACTGCACCGGCCGCGAAGGATCGTTGCGTTTGAGCCAGTGATAGAGGGCTTGATGGTTGTCGCCGCCGCCGGATTCATTGCCCAGAGACCAGATAATAATCGACGGATGGTTGCGGTTGCTTTGCACCATGCGCGTCACGCGGGCGCTAAACGCCGGCAGCCACGACGGGTCGTCGGAAAGGCGGTTCATCGGCACCATGCCGTGGGTTTCGATATTGGCTTCATCGACCACGTACAGGCCGTACCGGTTGCACAGTTCGTACCAGCGGGAGACGTTCGGATAG
>NISF01000006.1:196525-373678 GCA_002270295.1 Enterobacter sp. 10-1
TCCTGCAGCATATCCTCTTCGGTCACCACCTGGCCGCGCTGATGATGGTGCTCATGGCGGTTAACGCCGCGGATCAGCAGCGGTTTGCCGTTAAGCAGCAAAAGCCCGTTGTCGATCTCGACCCGGCGAAAACCGATGTCCCAGGCTTCAGCCTCAATCAGCCGATCGCCGTGCCACAGCGAGACGACCGCGCGGTAGCAGTGCGGCGTTTCGGCGCTCCACAGCGACGGGCGCTCGACCGCCAGGGTCAGGCTGGCCCGTTCGGCATAGTTACCGCGTTCGTCGATGGCCGGCGAGCCGGGGCGCTGGCGGATGTTGGCAACCTGTTTATCTCCTTCCCACAGGCTGACTTCGGCGATCAGCGCCTCGAGCTCCCCGGCAGGCGCGGCAATGGTCAGATCCACGGCCAGCTCGCCGTCGCGGTACAGCGCGTCCAGCCGTGGGGTCAGCTGGACGTCGCTCAGGTGCTGATGGGGCTTGTTGAGCAGCCACACCGAACGGAAAATGCCGCTCATGCGCCACATATCCTGATCTTCCAGCCAGCTTCCGGCGCTCCAGCGCATCACCATCACGCACAGGCGGTTATCGCCGGGCCGCAGGTGCGGCGAGAGGTCAAAAGCGGCAGGAAGACGGCTGTCCTGGGAGTAGCCGACCCACGCGCCGTTGCACCACAGGTGGAAGGCCGAGTTGACGCCGTCGAAGATCGCCTGGGTCTGGCCTTCCGCTAGCCACTGCGGATCAACGGTAAAGGTCAGCGAGTAGCAGCCCGTCGGGTTGTCTTCCGGCACGCGCGGTGGTGTGGTGTCGATAGGATAGCGGACGTTGGTATAGATCGGCGCGTCGTAGCCTTCCATTTGCCAGTTTGAGGGAACCGGGGTGCTGCGGCTGTCCGGCAGATCGTCGTCGATCCAGCTGGCGTCAACGGCAAACGGGCTGCGGGCGTAGGAAAACTGCCACCGTCCGTCCAGCAGACGACGGCGATCGCCGGGCAGGTTATCGCGCGCGTCGGCGATGCTTCGCCAGCTGGCAAACGTCGGGTGAGCCGCTAAGCGGTTAAGCTGAGTAATGGTCTGGTTTTGCCAATCTTCACGGGCCAGCACTTCGTGGAACAGCGGAGAGCGGGCGGCGGTTGAGTCGTGTTGTTGCATACGCATACCTGACGGATAAGTGAAGGAAATGTCATTCGCTAGACAAGAATGAACGTGTTATCAGATATTTTTTCTTATGCCGCAATATTGTTGGAAATGAAACCCATTAACGATCACGAAATGCCGGAATTAGAGCTGATTTTTGTCGTGAATTAGACATAAAATGTTAGCGTAAGACATTTAACATATTCGGACTCAATTTTGGCGACCAGGAGATGAGCATGCAGCGGCGTTCGGCAACCTTAGATGATGTGGCTAAAGAGGCCGGGGTGTCTCAGCAGACGGTTTCCCGGGTGCTGAATAATCCGGACGTGGTCTCTGAACGCACCCGCGATAAGGTGATTCGCGCGATGCAGGCGCTGCACTATGTGCCTAACCGCTCCGCCCAGCTGCTGGCGGGGAAGGCGGCGCCGTCCATAGGGCTGATCACCGCGTCGTTGACGCTGCATGCGCCATCGCAAATTGCCGCGGCGGTGAAGCGTCATGCCGGAATGCACCGGCTGGAGGTGTCGATCGCGATGCCGGAGCAGACCGACTATTCGTCGCTGCAGGCGCGGCTGGATGAGTTCCGCGCCCAGCATATTCGCGGGGCCATCGTGAGCCTGCCGCTGGAGAGCAGCACCGCCGAGCGCCTGGCCGCCGAGAATCCCGATATCTCCTGCCTGTTTCTCGACGTCTCTCCTGAAACGGACGTTTCCTGCGTGCGGTTCGATCATCGCGATGGCTGCGGCGCCTGCGTGCGTCATCTTTGGGAATCAGGGCATCGGGAATTTGGCCTGCTGGCGGGGCCGGAAAGCTCTGTTTCTGCGCGCATGCGCCTCGGCAGCTGGCGCGAGGCGCTGCATCGTCTGGGCATCAGCAGGGCGGTGACGGTCTTCGGCGACTGGAGCGCGGCCAGCGGCTGGCAAAAGACTTTTGAGCTGCTGCATCTTCAGCCGCGGATCAGCGCCATTGTGGTGGCCAACGATCAGATGGCGCTGGGGGTGCTCAGCGCGCTGGCGCAGCTTAACCGCACCGGCAGCAGCGCCATCTCGGTGACCGGCTACGACGATACCGCCGATAGCCTCTACTTCCAGCCGCCGCTAACCACCGTCGCGCAGGATTTCGATCTGCTGGGTAAAAGGGCCGTGGAGCTGCTGGCTGAGCAGATGGCGGCGCCGCAGCTGCGCATTCGTGAACTCCTGCCGACCACGCTGATTGTACGCCAGTCGACCTGGGCGTACGGCGCAGAGCCCGCCCGCGATCCGCTGATCGCGGAGCTAAAAACGCTGGTGGAAAAGCTTTAAGCCGGGTTGGTTTAATCTTCATTGAAGTAGGGGATGCTAAAGTGCGCGGCAGGCGTAAAGAAAGATGGACTCTTACTTTGCGTACAATGCAAAACACAATCTATCCATGCAAGCATTTATTTACCGCCATTTCACTGGCGGTTTTTTTTTGCCTGCGTTTTGTCCATCTCGCCGGGCCGTATTTTATTTAACTCTGCTGATTGAGCGTTTATTATCCTGTTTCTGGAATAAATGCTCTGTTTCTGGAGGGGGCGGTGCGCCGACCTTCCCGGGCCATAGTTTTTAACCCAGCATAAAATGCTGTGGAGACGACGGTCAGGCGGACGGTCGCGGCCGCAGAGGCCGGAGCTTCCGGTTATCGTAAAATATTGACGCGCTTGACCAGGGGATTTATGCGCCCGACTGCGCCATGCTGTTTGCTCAGGCAGGTCAGCATCACGCTATCGGACCACTGGCATTGACTGCGCCCGCGATGGGATGACGAAGAGTTAAACAAAGCGCTGACGATAAGCCCCACGAAAAGGGTCAGCAGCGGGAACGCGAGCGAGGTCTTCACTTTATGGCTATCCTGGCGGTCAATTCAATTTTTAGTACCCTACACTAAAAATGTGACAGTTATCCCATTTATGTTTTGTATGGTTTATGCAGTGGCGGGGGATGTCGGTCTTCCGTCCGACCGTTTTCGACGTTGACGGCAGCGCCGTACCGCGTGACTTCAGGCGCCAGAAAGTATACGATGCGTATATGTTTTATAACGGTATATATATATGGGGATCGTAAAAATTTCAGATCTGCTGCATGACGATATCCGCGATGCCAGCCGGGCCATGTCGCGGTCGGTGAACGCCCAGGCCGAATATTGGATCCGCGTGGGTATGCTGAGCGAGCTCTATCCCGAGCTGAACCACCAACAGATTAAGCTGCTGATGCTTAAGTCAGGGTCCGATCGTCTGCTGGAGGTGATTAATGCAATCAATTCCCATTAAAACCGCCGAAGAGCTCGCCCTGCAGCGCCATGCCGGCGAACTGCTAGCCGCCGTTTTTGCGATGCTGGACGAGTTTATTCAGCCGGGCGTGACCACAATGGAGATTAACAATCGCGCCGAGGATTTCATCGTCAACCAGCTGCATTCCCGCCCGGCCAGCAAGGGACAATATGATTTTCCCTATGTGCTGAATACGTCCATCAATGAGGTCGTGTGCCACGGGATGCCGAAGGAGACGGAGCACCTGAAATCGGGGGCGATTGTTAACGTCGATATTACCCTTGAGAAGGGCGGGCTGATCGCGGACTCCAGCAAAATGTACCTGATCGGCGACGTTTCTCCGCTGGCCCGCCGGCTGGTGAAAACGACCTATGAAGCGATGTGGAAGGGAATCAAGGTCGTGAAGCCCGGCGCCACGCTGGGCGATATCGGCCATGCGATTCAATCCCATGTGGAAAAAAATGGCTACAGCGTCGTCAGGGAGTACTGCGGCCACGGCGTGGGCAAAGAGATGCATGAGGACCCGCAGGTGCTGCACTATGGTAAACCCGGCGAAGGGGTCGTTTTGCGCGAGGGAATGGTCTTTACCATCGAGCCGATGGTCAATCAGGGCGGCAGCAAAACTAAGCTCAAGAAAGATGGCTGGACGGTGGTGACCCGCGACAAGAAGCTTTCGGCGCAGTGGGAACACACCATTGCGGTGACCGACACCGGCTTTGAAGTTCTGACGCTGCGTCAGGGAGAAGAGCAGCTGCTTTGACAGAAGCGCTGCGCCGGCCATCTCTTATCGATGAGGAGGGGGGCCGGCGATGAAAACGAGCCCGTCAGCTATGCGCGGAACCCTGCTTCTGTTTCAGCCACAGCCCCAGCTCCTGAACGACCTCGACAACTTTAACCAGCCTGAGACCGTCCTCCGTCAGATTGTAAACAACCTTAACCGGCACTTCGGGATAAACGGTACGCTGCACGACGCCCGCCTCTTCTAACGCCCTGAGATCCATGGTGAGCATCCGCTGAGAGATTGCGGGTATATCCCGACGGAGGTCGCTGAATCTTTTCGGCCTTTCCAGCAGGTACGACACAATAAGCAAACGCCAGCGGCCGCCGATAAGGTTCATCGCGACTTCGACGGAACAGCCGGAGATAACGTCCTTCATTTTAATTCTCAGTATAATTTATGTACCTACCCTACAATAATGTGCCTTCTTTAAAGTATCAACCAACTTTGTTAACCTCCCGACATACTTAAACGGCGAGGGTATTACAGAATGAAACTATATTATTCCCCGGGCAGCTGCTCTCTTTCTCCCCATATTGCTTTGCGTGAAGCTGGCCTTGATTTTGAACTTATCCGCGTCGATACCAAAACGCATACCTACGGCGGCGGACAAAACTATTATGATATTAATCCGCTGGGCTATGTCCCGGTATTAGAGACCGCGCAGGGTGACATATTCCGCGAGGGCGTCACGCTCATTCAATATATCGCTGATTTAGCGCCCGAGGCCGGGCTGGCTCCCGCCAGCGGAACTATCGCACGCTATCGTCTTGAGGAGTGGCTGGTTTTTTTCAATAGCGAAATTCATAAAGCGTTTATTCCACTCTTTTATACCGAGCTCGGCGGAGCTTATATCGATATTGCGCGACAGAAATTACTTTCTCGTTTTGCGTGGATCAACCAGCAGCTGGCGGATAAAAAATATATTACCGGAGCGCGCTTCTCCATTGCCGATGGGTATTTGTTTGCGCTGGTCGGCTGGGCGAAAGCGGACTGGCTGATATCGGTTTATAACCTCGATATTAACCTGACGGAATATAAAAATATTGCCGCCTGGTACCGGCGGGTGCTTGCGCGACCGGCGGTGCGGCAATCTTTAAAGGAGGAGGGCATCGACTTCCTGCCGTTCATATAATGCCGCCGGTTTCCTGTGCTATTATGGGGCTCCACAAACGCTCATAGGGATGAAAGGATGTTAGAAGAATATTTTGGTAATGATGCCACGGCAGAAGAGAAGAAACGACTCCTTGCCGTCCAGGCCGCCTTAGAAATCTCGAAAGCAGCCGTCTCTTCATCAACCGCGAATGCAGGGATCCGCAGCCAGATGGATCTGCGCAACGTGGCGCAGGAGGTTTCCTCCTTAGCTGACGCTATTCAGGATGCTCTCGAAGAGAGCGAGTAAACCGGCATCGGGTTAATCTTTTAGCCCTCCGGCAGTAAGCCCCTTGATGTAGCGGCAGCAGGGGGCGTTCTGAACAGCAGGCTGCCTGTCTACGGGTAACCGCGATGGCTGGAGTGAACGCCTTTTTTGCTCAACGCCCGGCATCAAATATTTTGCATCACGGCCTATAAATGCCGCCCCCAACCGCTATTGATTTTTATTCTCCGCATGCCGACAAATTGCGCCAAGCTCTATTACCGCCGCCAGCAGCTGCGGCGTCGGTTCGCAGGCACAATTCAGCCGGAGACAATGGGCCATATCCTGCCGTGGTGAAAAAAGCTGTCCCGGACTCACGCCAATTCCGGCTTCGAGCGCGGCGCGGTGCACGTCGAGCGCATTAATTGTTTTAGGCAGCTCCAGCCACATCAGAAATCCGGCCTGAGGGATAACGACCCGGGTCGGTTCGGGAAAGTGAGCCGCGACCGTGCGGGATATGATATCGACGCTTTTTTGGATCCGGCTCTTCAGCCGTAAAAGGTGGCGATCGTAGTCCCCTCGGGACATAAAATCGCTTACCGCCGCCTCCGTTAGCGGCGAGCCCGCCCAGTCGCTTGCCAGCCGAATTTTCATCACCTCTTCATAGTAGTGGCCCGGCGCAATCCAACCGGTGCGCCAGCCTGGCGTCAGGGCTTTCGACACCGAGGAGCAGTAGAGAACGGAGCCGCTGCGATCAAATGCCTTACAGGCCGGCGGACGAACGGCATCCCCGGCCAGATCGCCGTAGACGTCATCTTCAATCAGCGGGACGTCGTGTCTCTCCAGCATCGCGACCAGCTCCCTTTTGGCCGCTACCGGCATCACGGCGCCCGTGGGATTCTGTGCGCTGGGGGAGACCAGCACCGCCGCTGGACGATACTTTATGATGGCCTCATTCAGCGCCGTAAGGGAGATGCCTTCCTGAGGATCGGTGGTGATTTCCAGCGCTTTGAGGCCCATTGACTCCAGAAGAAGTAGTGCGCCAAACCAGGCAGGACGTTCAATCGCCACAACATCGCCGGCAACGCAGACGGCCTGCAGCGCCAGACGTACGGCCTGGGTGGCGCCGGCGGTCACGATCAGTTCGTCGGGGCCAAAGGTCGCGCCCCACTGAACGGCCCTGCGGGCTATCTGATAACGCAGATCGGACCTTCCCGGCGGCATGCTGTAGGTCTGTCCGTAGGCTTCCAGGCGCCGGCTTGCGGACTGCAGGACCCGCTGCAGCCTGGCCGCCGGCAGCCAGGCCGGATCGGGCTGCGCGGCGCCCGGCGGAATAAGGCGGCTCTCCTGGCGGCTAAACAGCGTTCTGGCCAGGGTCGACATATCCACCGAGACCGGAGCGGCGTTGGGGACGGCGCTGGAAGAGGCCACGGGCGGGGCGAGGCTGACATAGTACCCGGAGCGCGGGCGGGCGACGATCAGGCCTTCGGCTTCCAGAAAACGCAAGGCTTCCTGAGCCGTAGGGATGCTGACCTGTTCACGTTCAGCCAGCTTGCGTACCGAAAGCAGACGGTCGCCGGGATGCAGCGCGCCGGCAATAATGGCCTGTCGAAGCGAAAGAGCAATGCGCTGATAGCGGGGAAGCATGGGATCTGTACAGGCTGGTTTTCAATAAATCTGAATATATCCGCTTAGCGCCCGCAACGCTATTCTCGGCTGCAGATGACGAAGACACGGAGATTGCTATGAAAGCTAAAAATTTTGACCTCGCCGCCTATTTTCAGCGTATTGATTATCACGGTTCGCCGGCAGCGGATGCCGCCACGCTGTATGAAATAATGCAGAAACAGCTGTTTTCAATCCCGTTTGAGAATATTGACGTGCGGGACGGGAAAGGCGTCTCGCTGGTCCCGGAAGATATTGTAGAAAAACTGATCGGCCGGCAGCGGGGCGGATATTGTTACGAAGTCAACGCGCTGTTTGCTATGGCGCTTGACGCGCTGGGGGTTCCCTACCAGTTTGCCGCCGCGCGCCCTATGTTCTATCCAGCCCGTCGGCCGCGGACGCATATGGTGGTGATTGCTTTTGTCGGCGGCAGGCGCTGGCTGTGCGATCTCGGGTTTGGCCATTATGGCATCCGGGCGCCCGTCGACCTCGCTATTCTTGATACTGAGCAGCGGCAGAGCCCGGATACCTTCCGTCTCAGCCTCGATTCTGCCGGCGTGTATACGCTGCAGGCGCGGGTGGATAACGGCTGGCACAGCCAATATAGCTTCGATCTCTCCCGCCACGAGCTGATCGATTTTGAGCCCGCCAACTATCTGAATTCAACCCATCCGGAGACCATATTCGTCAGGCAGTTAGTGGTCGTATTACACCACCCTGACGGCAGAAGCATTCTCTCCGGCCGCGCGCTTAAGACGATCCGCGGCCAGGAGACGCGGCAGCGGATGCTCTCCGGGGACGAGATCCCGCAGGTATTACGCGACACGTTCAGGGTGACCGCTCCCGAGCCTGCCATATTCCGCGCGGCGAAAGATCGCCCGTAGTGTGAGCCTTTTATCATCAGAAAAGAGGCAAGGGATTATCTTGCCTCCGTCGCTGAAAAAAGGCGCGCTGATGACGGCGCGAGAGCGGATGCTTCTCGCCGGTTATGGCGTCAGTTCGGCCGTTGGCAACCCTTTGCCGGGGAGTCTTACCGGCCAGCGGACTTCTCCTACGCCGTTCAGCTGGGGCCGCGAAAATAAAAAGCCCTGGAAAAGACGAATTCCGATGGCGTGCAGCCAGCACCACTCCGCAATGCTCTCCACGCCCTCGGCGACGACGGTGATCCCGAGGTCTTCGCAGCATCTGACAATGGACACCACAATCGCCTGCTTCGCTCCGCTCATATGAATATTGCGCACCAGTTCGGCATCGATCTTGATTTTATTCGGCTGGAAGCGGGTCAGGAGCGAGAGCCCGGAATAGCCGGCGCCAAAATCGTCAATGGCCAGGCTCATGCCGGCCACGCGGATATCCTTCAGCACCTGCTGAAACTCGGTAAAACCGGAGATAACCTCGGTTTCCGTGACTTCTATTATAATTTGCTCTGGCTTCAGCCCGGCGTCGCGGATTTTATCCAGTAAAAACGCCACCGAGCCCGAACGATTATATAGCGAGCCCGGCAGCAGATTAACCGCCAGCCGCTGCTCCCCGAGATTAATGCTGCCCGCAAGCGAAAAGGCGTAGGCCTTGGTTTCGAGGTCGAAATCGTAGCGCTTCTTTTCCGGGACGGAGGAGAACATCTCCACCGGCGAGCCGCCTGATGGACTGCGGATCAGCGCCTCAAACGATGAGATATGGCCGCTTTCCGGCTCTACAATCGGCTGAAGCGCAAACTGGCAGGGCTGGCCGGACGATAATCCCGGCGACGAGCAGCGCGAGGGCGCCCCCCGGCTTTCCATCGTCCACAGCGCGGGGTTTAATGCTTTCGGCAGGATATAGCGCCCGCCGTGAGCGATAAAGGCCTTGATAAACTTGAACATCCGGTCATCCGGAGAGAGAGCGTTTCGGAACTCGCCCAAATGGAGGATCTCTTCCGTCAACGCTCCCGGCTTCTTTAGCTGCAAATCAAACAGGTGCATACCGATATCGCGAAACCGCCGGTAGGCAGAGTAATCGCGCATCAGCTCCACCACGTCGGTGTGGCGCGGATCGTTGCGAATTTGGTCGAAAAGCGCATCGACCACCTGCTCATCTCCCTCCAGAACCTGAAAAAACTGGGAACCACTAAAAATCAGGATACCCGTGACGTGGAGGTTTGTGTTTTTCTGTCGTGCCCGGCTGACAAGATTGCTCAGGCCGTTCGGCCGCCAGGTGGGAGCTAACTGACTCCGGTAGATCAGTGTGGTCAGCATATATTTCCTTGTTGGATCGGACTAATGGGTACCAGTCTGCGCGAGGGAATAAATCCTGGCCCGAGGTCCTCTGACCTTAGCGGGTACGGTGTTCATGCCTTTGCCAATCATCAGGCCGTGAAGCCCGGCATTTGAGACTGCCGCTATCACACTGAGAGTCGCTTACTTTACCCTGAACGGAGCGGTATTCCATGTTTATCTTAGTTCCGGCTGGCGTTTGAGGGAAACTCTCCGGGCACGCGCGTCCGCTGCCGCGCAACGTATGCACCCACAAATTAATGAGGAGTCGTAATGAAGCTAATTGGCATGTTGGATTCACCCTATGTACGGCGCGTGGCGATATCGCTGGCGGCTTACGGTCTGGCTTTTGAACACCAGCCGCTCTCCGTGTTTAGCGACTATGCGGCCTTTGCCGAGCTGAATCCGGCGGTTAAGGCCCCGACGCTGCTGCTGGACGATGGCACGGTGTTAATGGATTCCACGCTGATATTGCACTATCTCGAAGCGCAGGTGGATGACGCTTCCAGGCTGCTGCCCGCGGATATTGCGGCGCTGGCGGAGGATAGCCGCCTGCTCGGGCTGGCCCTGGCGGCGAGTGAGAAAGCGGTGCAGCACGTCTACGAGCATCGGCTGCGGCCGGAGGAAAAAAGGCACCAGCCGTGGATAGATCGCATCACCCGGCAGCTGCTGGCGGATTGCGCCGCATGGGAGGCCGGATGGCGGCATCGTCAGGTCAACGCGGCAAAGCTGGACCAGGTCGCCATTACCGGCGCCGTGGTGTGGGGGTTCATTCAGATGATGATTCCAGAGGTGGTCAATGCCAGCGGCTATCCCCGCCTGCAGGCGATTTCCCGGGAGCTTGAGGGGTTGCCGCAGTTTGCGAAATATCCCGCCCGGTAGCAGAGGCGGACAATCGTTTGTGGTTCGCGGCGAAGGTGCTGCGCTCACTCTCTGCCCGGCGTGCCGCCGGGCTTTAATGATGGGGTTTCCGGCCGAGCTGAAGCCACCGCCGCTAATTCCGCCCGGCGCTAGCGGATTGGCATACGGTATTCGATCATCCCGCTTTTGTTGGCGATCCAGTCGTAAAGCCGCTGCCCGCGCAGGTTCGTTTCATGAGTGTGCCAGTAAAGGTGGGCGCAGTGCCGCTTTCGCGCCTGCCGCTGAACGTACTCGATCAGCCGTTTGCCGATCTGTTGGCCGCGCACGTCGGCGCTGACAAACAGGTCTTCCAGATAGCAGTAATCCGTGTCGGCCCAGGTCGAGCGGTGAAACAGGTAGTGTACCAGCCCGACAACGGTTCCGTTCTCTTTGGCGACGGCGCAGTACACCGGCTCGATGGGATTGAAGAAACGGTTCCACGTCAGTCGGGTCGTACTTTCCGGGATATCGACGCGATAGAACGTCTGATAGTTTTTCCATAACGGGAGCCACTGCGGGTAATCATCTTCGGCGACGATGGCGACAGTGATATTGTCTGAATCGCGGCTCATTTCTGCTCTATGCATCTCTTTTCCTTATTGTTTCATGACCTGATTGTCTCTACGTCGCTGATGTTAGGTGGAATTTTGGTTCCAGGTAAGACACACTTTTTGTATATTTACAGGAACCACTTTTACTGCAAAGGTCGCGGGCACCTGTGAAAAAAGCCGTTTCTCCTCTGTTTCAGGAGCTGTTGTTGCATAGCGGGACCATCAAGGATCAGGTCTATCATGCTATCCGCCGCGCCATCCTCGACGGCCGCCTGCCGGCGGGCGCAAAAATCCCCTCCAGCCGCGCGTTGGCCGAAGTGATGGGGATCGCGCGTAACTCGGTCATTGCCGGCTTTGAGCGGCTGAGCGATGAGGGCTATCTGGTCACGCGGGAGGGGGCGGGGACGTTTGTCGTCACGCATATCCCCGACTGGCTCATCCATACGGACAGCGCGGGCGCCGGGCGGGATGACGATCCGCCGTCGGTCGGGGCGCTTAATCCGGACATCACCGCGCTGCGGCCTCTGTGGTCAGAAAGTCAGGCCGGGGGCGCAGCAAACCGCCTTTTTGCCGTGGGGGTCGGCTGCACCGACCTCTTCCCCTATGATTTATGGGGCCGCCTGCTGGGGCGGGTCTGGCGGCAGTCGCGCCGCGAGATCGGCCTCCATGCCAGCCCCAATGGTTATCAACCTCTGCGGCGGGTGATATGCCAGTATATTCAGTCGACGCGAGGGGTTAACTGCAGCGAAGATCGCGTGATTATCGTCAACGGTATCCAGCAGGCGCTGGATATCACCGCGCGTTCGCTGCTTTCACGCGGGGATGAGGTGTGGCTCGACGATCCCGGCTATAACGGCGCGCGCGGCGCTTTCGCCTCGGTAGGGGCAACGATCAGGCCGGTGAGAGTCGATAGTCAGGGAATGGATGTTGACGACGGAATAACGCATTATCCCCATGCCCGGCTGGCCTATACCGCTCCCTCGCACCAGTTTCCGCTGTGCGGAACCCTTAGCCTCGCGCGCAGGCTCGCCCTGCTGGAGTGGGCCGAGTCCCGGCAGGCGTGGATCTTCGAAGACGATTACAATAGCGAATTTCGCTACGCCGCGCGTTCATTGCAGGCCCTGCAGGGGCTGGATAAGCATAACCGGGTCATCTATGCCGGAACGTTCTCGAAGATGATGTACCCGGAGTTTCGCCTCGGTTTCCTGGTCGTTCCGGGCCATTTACGCGAACAGTTTGCCACGACTAAATACTTCTCCGATCTGTGCAGCGGCTATCTTGAACAGGCGGTCCTGGCCCGTTTTATCGAGGAGGGCCACTACGCCAGCCACGTTCGCCGGGTGCGTAAAGCCTGCTATGAACGTAAGCTGGCGCTGGCCTCCGCCGTTGAACGCTATTTGCCGGAGAAAATGACCGTTCATCCGACGGATTCTGGCGTGCATCTGGTGTGCTGGCTGCACGGCGGCCTGACGGCGAAGTACGTGGTGGATAAAGCCCGCCAGCTAGGAATGGGGGTGCAGACGTTTGCGCGCTACTGCCAGCGGCCGATGCAGCGGGAGGGGGTTTTGCTGGGGTTTGCCAACCATTCGCCCGAGACCCTCGAGGAGGGAATTCGCCGTCTGGCGCAGGCGCTTTAAGGCTTGCCGTTCTGGTGTGCTCAAACCGCCCTGGCTGGAGCCGCGCTATTCCGCGCGATAATAAGCCGGAAGAGATATCCGCGCTTATTATGCTGCCGGGTCGAAGAGTTGGCGGTTATTGTTCACTCCGCGGGCAAGATAGTTAAAATGTCCAGCTGACGGCCATAGTCGCAGAACCTTCATTGCGGCGTAGGACTATCGGGCTAGCGGTAGCATGGTCGCCAAGCCAGCTATACCCTGCGCTAAGCGCCGTTCCCCAATGTTCATCAAATTGATGGCTCCACGTCAGGCTGCTGTCAATGCCATAAAATCCGCCGGGCGCCGAAAAACGCGGGTACCCGGAGCGCAGGCTCTGCTGCTGACTGACGCCATAAAAGGTATTCATATATCGATTATCGCCAAACAGGGCGGCAGACTGAAAAGCAACGACATCCTGTGAGTTCTGGAGGGGAATGAGCATAACCGACGTTTGATATTTTACCCCCTGGCTCCCGGTGAGCGGGAGCGCTGCTTTCGTCTCTAACACCAGCCATGATGTGGCCGCCCAGCCGACGGCAAATGCGGTATTGAGAGTCGCATCAATGTTCCCCATGCCTTTCAGATTGTTGGCACCGTCCCGCCAGCCGGAGTTTTTTTCCGCGCGCCCTGGATCGTAGCTAAGCGTATGCTCCAGATACAGGCCGTCCTCGTTTTGCAGGTCGTAGCCGATCCCTTTTTGGCTATCAACAAAGAAGGCCCCCTTGCGCCCCTGGAGTACCGGCACCGGGTGCCACACCTGTTTGTTCGAGCCGCTGTATCGGGGGCTAAACTGACCGCCCAGCCCGACGGTTAGCGAGTCAGGCGGGGCTGCTGCATCGTCAGCGATGGCATGCGTTGATATCGCCCCCAATAGCGAAATTGCCACATACAGCGTAGATTCCGTCGATATCATACTGTCTCCTCATTAATGACGGGCACCGCCCGGTTCACGTTGTGCCGTGATTTGCGCCCGGAGTATGATTCGGTCGTATCAATGAACGGTCGGGATATTGTTAAGAAACGGTCAAGGTGAGCTGATGTTATCCAGAAGAGTGCTGGTGGTTGAAGATGATGCCGATGCAGCGGGCGTGCTTGAGGCCTATTTGCGCCGCGAAAATTACGAAGTTATCGTTGCCGGGGACGGTCTGGCGGGGCTGGAAATCGCGCAGCGCTGGAAACCGGATCTGATCCTGCTTGATGTGATGCTGCCGGGACTCAACGGTACCGAGGTTTTGGCAAGACTGCGCCGCCTGAGCGATGTTCCGGTGATCATGGTGACTGCTATGGGCGATACGCCAGATCGCATCGGCGCGCTGCGCTACGGCGCTGATGATTACGTGGTGAAGCCGTATCATCCGGGCGAAGTGGTGGCTCGCGTGCAGGCGGTACTGCGGCGTAGCAATAAAACGGAAATGCGTGAGGAAGTATTGCGCTGGCAGGCGCTCGAGGTCGACGTCACCGCCATCACGGCGACCATCACCGGGCAGGGCGCGTCGCCCCGATATCTCGATTTTACCCCGACGGAATTTTCGCTGCTGACGACTCTGATGCGGCATCCCACGCGGCCTTTTTCCCGACAACATCTGCTGGAGAATTGCCTGCCGGAGAGCGAAGCGCTTGAGAGAGTCGTTGATACGCACGTTTATAATCTGCGCCGGAAGCTGGAGGTGGCCGGGGTATCCGGAGTGCTGGTCAACGTGCGCGGCATTGGTTACAGGTTCAGACAGCCATGATAAATAAGCGATACTCATCTCTCTGGCGCTGGATTTGCGGACGTATCCTCGCGCTGGCCATCGGTAGTGTCGTGGTCATTGCGGCATGTATGTGGCTGCGTTATGCGGTGCAAAACTACTGGATACTCCATAAGATGCCCTCCGCCGTGCGCCAGGAGTTTGTTACGCTCAGCCAGGCTCCGCAGATCAATCCGGGGCGCTTTCATGACATTGTGGATACCTGGTGGGGGCTGAGCTATTCAACGCCCTCCATCGCTTCGGCCGACTGGGCCACCGTCGCGCTTCTGGTGCTGGTGATGATCCCTTTTATTGTTCTGATGGGACTCAAATACGCCCGGCCTTTATCCATGCAGTTCGGCCATCTGCGCGATGCGGCGCAGGACGTGACCCAGGGGCAGTTCGGGCGTCAGGCGGAACTGATCAAGGACGCTCCCGCCGAAATGATCCGTTTCGCCGCTGACTTCAACACCATGACCCGCCAGCTGGCTCGATATGATAAGGAGATCCGCGCATCCCATGTGGCGATGGCGCATGAGCTACGCTCTCCGTTAACCGCCGCTATCGGCCGCTTACAGGGGATGCTGGATGGCGTTTTCGAGGCCAGCCCGCAGCAGCTGACGATGGTGATGAAACAGCTTCAGCATCTGAACCGCCTGACGGACGAACTCCATCTTCTATCCCTCGCCGATGCCGGAAATCTGGTCCTGGATGACCAGCAGTTTTGTCTGCTTGAGCTGCTGCAGGAAAGGGCTGCATGGATGATACCGCAGTCAGACGTGCACGGTATGACGGTACGCGTTCACGGCCATCAGCCGTGCCCGTTTCGCGGGGATGCCTTTCGGCTGGGGCAGGTTTTCACCGTGTTGATGGAAAACGCGCTGCGATACGGACGAGAGGGCGGACATCTTGATATCACCCTGCAAAACCGTGACGGAAATTATGTGCTGGAGTTTCTTGATGATGGGCCCGGCGTGGCGGTTCAGTTTTTACCGGAGATGTTTGAGCGTTTTACTCGCGAGGAGGCGTCGCGAGCAAGGCATTCCGGAGGAAGCGGTCTGGGATTATCGATCGCCCGCGCGATATGCGTCGCGCACGGTGGCGGCATCAGCGCCGCGCTTCCGCCTGGCGGCGGCCTGCTGATTCAGATCCTCCTGCCGTACCAGCCCTGCGCTGCGCAAAATTAAAACGTCTTGATAAACTCTTGACACAACGTCGAGTGAATCTCGATTAATGCACTATTTAATGACGCCATTCCCTATCTGGAGTGGCGTCATGTCAAACGAGTTTATTTTATCCCTCCGTCAGTGCCTGCACCATCTGTCCGGCGCAGCGCGCAATATCCCCTTATTGTCCTTCATCCCGCTGGTCATAATGGTATTCGCCATTAGCCTGCTTACCGGCTGCGGTGAAAAAACCGTCAATACGCCGAAGCCGGCGCGCCCGGTTCGCTACCTTGTCATCGCCTCCCCGACGTCGTTTGCCGATCTGCAGCGAACCGGCGAAATCCATGCCCATGATGAGACCGCCCTGAGCTTCCGCCTGGACGGCCGGATACTGAGCCGCAGGGTTGATATAGGCGATCGGGTTAAAGCGGGGCAGCGGCTGGCCACCCTTGATGATGTCAGCGTAAAGAACCGGCTGGCAGCCGCGCAGGCTGATGTTGAGAGCGCAAAAGCATCTGCGCAGGCGGCGGGGCTGAACCTGAGCCGGATGCAGAAGCTGATGCCAACCGGCGCCATCGCGCGGGCTCAGTTAGACAGCGTCCGTGCAGACTGGCTGGTGGCAAACGCCAGGCTGAAAAGCAGCGTCGCGGCACGGCGTGACGCCGAGGAAAATCTTAGCTGGGCCCGGCTGGTCGCACCCGCCGATGGCGTCATCACCGGCGTAAGCGCATCGGCGGGAGAGGTGGTCAACGCGGGGCAGACGGTCCTTACGCTAGCGGCCGGTGACGCCCGCGACGCGGTGTTTGCTACGACCGAACCGGCGCAGCTTCTGGCGCAAAAAGGTGCGGCCTTCAGGGTCTATTTACTCGATGATCCCGCAGTCAGCACTACGGGAATATTGCGCGATATCAGCCCTCAGGCCGATCCCCTGACGCGGACCTGGCGTGTCAGGGTGTCTCTTCCGCAGCCGCCAGCCGCGATGGCGCTGGGCGCGAGCGTTACGGTCGCGCTGCCGGTTCCACGTGCATCGGGTTACGTCATACCGGCTTCAGCCTTGAGCCGCTCGGGAGACCGTCCGGCGGTATTTGTTATTGACTCGCGGATGCAGGCGCAGCTGCGGCAAGTCGTGCCGGCGGGCTACACCGCGTCATCAATTATTATCTCCTCCGGCCTGCACCCTGGCGACAGGGTCATCACCGCCGGCGTGAGCAAGCTCCGCAGCGGAGAAAACGTGATCGCCGGGGAGAGACAGCCGTGAACGAGAGGATGCCGGGAGATAAATTCAACCTTTCAGCGTGGGCCCTCGAACATCAGCAGATGGTGAGTTTTTTTATGCTGCTGATTATCGCCGCCGGCGCGTTTTGTTATGAGCGGTTGCCGCAAAATGAAGATCCTGATTTCACCATTAAAACGGCCGTCGTCTCCGCACAATGGCCCGGCGCATCGGTGAAAGACACGACGAATCTGGTGACCGATGTGCTGGAGAAAAAGCTGCAGGAAACGCCCTGGCTGGATTATATCGAAAGCGAAACGCAGGCTGGCCGGTCGGTTATCTATGTGAATTTACGTGACGACACTCCGCCGCATAAGGTGGCGGATATCTGGTATCAAATTCGCAAGAAAATGCAGGATATTGCGCCATCGCTACCTGAAGGTGCGCGGGGACCGGTCGTGAATGACGAGTTTGATGACACTTTTGGGACGATTTACGGATTTATTCCTGAGGGATATACGCTTCGCGAGGTTCGCGACCGCGTGGAGAAGATACGTCTCAATCTGATGTCACTACCTGATGTCGGCAAAATTACGCTGCTTGGCGAGCCGCAGGAGCAGATCGTTATCGCCTTTTCACCACCGCAGCTGGCAGGCATGGGGCTCGATATTCAGCAGGTCGCGGATGCCCTCAAAGCGCAGAACGCGGTTGTGCCCGCGGGGATCATGCGCACCCGGCAGGAAAATATGGCGATAAGGGTAAGCGGGGCGCTATCGTCGCTGGAGAGCTTACGCGCAACCACCTTACACATTAATGACCGATACGTTCCGCTAACGGATATCGCAACGGTTGAGCGCAAGGTCTCAGAGCCACCGGCACCGACGTTTCGCGTCAACGGCCGGCCGGCTATCGGACTGGCGATATCAATGGCGTCGACGGGAAATATGGCGCGGTTTGGCGCCGCGCTGAATGGCAAAATCGACGTCCTGAAAACCGAGCTGCCGCAAGGTATTGAGGTGGTGAAGGTTGCAGATCAGCCCGCGGTAGTCAGGGAGGCGGTCAGCGGATTTGTCCGGGTGCTGATTGAGGCGATACTTATTGTCCTCGCGGTCTCTTTTGTATCGCTAGGGCTACGGGCGGGACTGGTTGTGGCGGCGGCAATCCCGCTGGTGCTGGCGATGACCTTCGCCGGAATGCTGCTGGCCGGCATTGGTCTGCAGCGCATTTCACTCGGCGCGCTGATTATTGCGCTGGGCCTGTTGGTCGATGACGCCATGATCGCCGTTGAAACGATGGTCTCCAGGCTTGAAGCCGGTGAAACCCGCCGCCGGGCGGCCAGCTACGCTTTCAGAACCACGGCATTCCCAATGCTGACCGGAACGCTGGTGATGATTGCCGGTTTTATTCCCGTGGGCTTTGCTGCCTCCAGCGCCGGGGAATACTGTTACTCATTGTTTGCCGTCGTATTTATTGCGCTACTCTGCTCGTGGGTTGTGGCGATCCTGTTTTCACCTCTGACCGGAACCTGGCTGTTATCTGAGGCGATGAACCGACGCGCTGCGGGCCGAGGAAAAATCGGACGGCTTTATAGCCGGCTCTTGCATCTGGCGCTTCGTCACCGGCTGTTCACCCTCGGTATTGCGGTGGCCGCCTTAGGCTTAGCGGTTTTTGGCACAAGATATATGCCGGGCGAATTTTTCCCGTCCTCCGACCGGCCTGAGCTGCTGGTAAGTTTAACGCTTCCGGCCAACGCGGCGCAGCCAGAAACGGAAAGACAGACCCAGCGGCTGGAGAAAGTCCTTGCCGGGAATGAAAACGTCGAACGCTACTCTGCCTACGTGGGCTCGGGCGCCGTACGATTTTATCTGCCGATGGACGTTCTACGCGAAAACGAAAACACGGCGCAGATCGTTGTGGTGGCCAAGGATCTTGCGGCGCGAGATCGCCTGCGACAGCAGTTAAATACGCTGCTGGCGGCTCAATTTAGCGACCTGACTTCGCGCGTATCGCCGCTGGAGCTGGGGCCACCGGTAGGCTGGCCGGTAAAATACAGGGTCAGCGGGCCGGATTATGAGCGCGTACGCGAGTATGCGAACCGTCTGGCCGAGGTGATAGGGCGCTCGCCGCTGTCCCGGGAGGTTAATCAGACGGCGGGGGAGCCTGAGAGGGTGATGACGCTAAAGGTCAATCAGACCGCCGCGCGAGCGGCGGGGATCTCATCCGAGAGCCTGGCGCAGACGCTTAATACCATCTGGTCCGGCAGCATCATAACGACTGTACGGGACGGCGATCGGCTGGTGGATGTGGTTCTGCGCGCTAAAGACCAGGACCGGCTGAATATCGCCACCTTATCCTCACTGATGCTGACCGGAAATAGTGGGCGAAAAATCCCCCTCAGCGCCGTGGCGACGCCCGTTTGGGGCGTCGATGATCCGGTGGTGTGGCGTCGTCAGCGGCAGCCGTTTATCACCGTTCAGACCGATCTTGCGCCAGGGCTGCGGGCAGCTGAGTTATCTTCCGGGCTGAGTCCGGCGATTGAAAAACTGCGCGCCTCGCTAGCCAGCGGCTACAGCATCGAGGAGGGCGGCGCGGTAGAGGAGTCCGACAAGGGGAACGGCTCCGTTTACGCGACGTTACCGATCGCGATCGTCATCATGTTGCTATTGCTGATGCTCCAGCTTCGGCGCTACTCGCGTATGTTCCTCGCCCTGCTTATGGCGCCTTTTGGCCTGCCGGGCGTGGTGATGGCGATGCTTCCCGGGGGGACTCCGCTGGGATTTGTCGCTTTGCTGGGGGTGATAGCGCTGGCAGGTATGATTATCCGCAATGCCGTGATCCTGATTAGTGAAGTGGACAGTAATCTGGCGCTCGGTATGGCGCAGGAGGCCGCTATCATTGCCGCCGCGGAGCACCGGGCCAGGCCCATATTCCTGACGGCCTGCGCAGCCATTCTCGGAATGCTTCCCATCGCGCACCAGGTTTTCTGGGGACCGATGGCGTACGCCATTATCGGTGGGCTTGTTGTGGCCACGCTGGTGACGCTTACGGTACTGCCCGCATCCTTTAGCCTTTTGCTTCAGGCGAGCGCCAGGTTCGTTCCTGCGGGCGGCGTTCGACAGAAGATTCACTCAGACAGGAGCTAAATAGCGGGTTCAGAAAGAGATGTCATTAACGGAATCGATAAGCGATCCCGTTATTTGAAGCTTAGTCTGGCGCGATGCGCAGCCGGCTGGCGGCCGTAAAAGACGTAAACTTACTGCATTTTGGCGCGCGTCTTTTTATCGCCTGTTTTCGCAACGACCCGCGTGACGGTAATAAAAAAGAGGGGCACAAAGAAGACCGCCAGCAGGGTGCCGCCGATCATACCACCGAAAACCCCCGTGCCAATGGCATGCTGCGTTTTGTCACTGGCTCCGCTGGCCAGCATTAATGGGACAACCCCTAACGTAAAGGCCAGCGAGGTCATCAGAATAGGGCGAAGCCGCTGCCTTGCCGCCAGTAACGTGGCGGCCATCGTCTCCATGCCCTGAGTGCGCAGCTGGCGAGCAAATTCGATAATCAGGATCGCGTTCTTGGCTGAAAGGCCAATGATGGTGATTAAGCCTACTCTGAAAAAGACATCATTCGTCATGTCTGCGACTATGACCGCTAAGACGGCCCCCAGCAGACCCAACGGCACCACCAGCATCACCGCAAGGGGAATGGACCAGCTTTCATAAAGCGCCGCCAGCACCATAAATACCACCAGCACGGAAAGCGCAATGAGCCCGGCAAGCTGGGAAGCGGACGCCTTTTCCTGCAGCGAGCTACCGGCCCACTCGGCTTTGAAACCGTGCGGCAACCCGCCGGCCAGCTGCTCCATTTCAGTCATGGCCGAGCCGCTTGAATATCCTGGCGCCGCGCTCCCGGTGATTCGGATGGCCGGATAGCCCTGATAACGGTTCAGCTGCTGCGGAGCCTGAGTCCAGGAGGCGGTCATAAAAGCGGAGAGCGGCACCATCTCGCCGACTCTGTTTTTGACCGAGATGTTCATCAGGTCATCGGGCTGCATGCGATATGGGGCATCGGCCTGCACGATCGCCTGTTGAACCCGGCCGTCGTCACTGTAGTCATTGACGTAATTTGAGCCGGAAGAGGCGGAAAGCGTCTGGTTAATTTCATCGAACGAGACGGCCATCGCTTCGGCCTTTTCTCTGTCGACGTTCAGCGAGAGGCTTACCCCTTCAGGCAATCCGTCTATCGTTACATCGGAGAGGAGCGGGCTGCGCTTCGCGCGGGAAACCAGACTATCGGCAGCCTGCTTCAGGGCGCGATACCCTTTACCGGCCCTGTCTTCGAGATAGAGGGTAAAGCCGGAAGATGTCCCCATGTCGGAGATCGCCGGAGGTAACAGGCTCATGGTCACGGCATCGGCGACGGGCTCCATTCCGGCTTGTATAATATTGGCCTCCTCCTGCGCAGTGGCTCCGTTGCGCAGCCGCCACTCTTTTAACGTGGTAAAGGACATTGCCGTATTCGGCCCCGAGCCCGAAAAGTTAAACCCGAGGATCATCACATTACTCTTGATGGCTTCGCGAGCGGCGATCTGCTCCTCAAACTGTTTCACCACCTGCAGCGTTCGCGTCATTGTTGCATCTGAAGGGAGGTGAATCGAAGACATGAAATATCCCTGGTCTTCTTCAGGTAGAAACGATGACGGCAGTTTGGTCAGGGCGATGAACAGCGCCCCGCAAATCGCGACATACAGCAACATCATCCTGGCGCCACGCTTCAGCACATACGTCAGACCTGACTCATAACGGCAGGAAAAACGATGGAAATGACGGTTAAACCAGGCGGAAAACCCGCCGGCGGCCTTGCCGTTTTTGTCGTGCGCTTTCAGCAGGGATGCGCACAGAGCGGGGGTCAGCGTCAGGGCCAGAAATGCCGAAAACAGTATGGAGACGGCCATCGACAGGCTGAACTGGCGGTAAATAACGCCAACCGAACCGTTTGCGAAACCCATCGGTATGAATACCGCGGTCAGTACCAGCGTAATGCCAATTATCGCCGGCGTGATTTCCCGCATTGCCTCATGGGTCGCCTCGCGCGGCGGCAGACCCTTTTCTTCCATCAAACGCTCAACGTTTTCAACCACCACGATCGCATCATCGACGATGATACCGATCGCCAACACCATGCCGAACATGGTCAGAACGTTGACGGAGTAACCGCAAAGCAGCATCACCGTAAAGGTGCCGAGCAGGGCGACGGGCGCCACGATCGCCGGGATAAGCGTGCAGCGTATTTTATGCAGAAATAGCAGCATTACGAGAAACACCAGCACCATTGCCTCTATAAAAGTCTGGATAACTTTCATAATCGACAGCTTCACGAAAGGGGCGGTATCAAAGGGAACCGAGAACGCCATACCATCAGGAAGTACCGTTGTAAGCTCAGCAAGACGTGCGTGAATACCGGCCGCTGTGCTGATGGCGTTAGCGCCGGGAGATAGCTGGATCGCCGCCGCCGTGGCCGGCAGGCCATTCTCGCGGATGGCAAATGCATAGCTCTGCAGGCCAGACTCTACGCGGGCGATATCCGCCAGCTTTAAACGGGCTCCGCTGGTGTTGGCTTTAATGGTTATATTGCGAAACTCTTCCACCGTCGCAAGCTGCCCTTTGACCATCAACGGATAGGTAACCTGCTGGCCGACGATGGCGGGCTCATCCCCGGTGCGGCCCGGTGAAACCAGAACGTTCTGCTGACCGATCGCGCTAATGACGTCTCCCACGGAGAGCCGATAGTCATGCATCCTGGCGGGATTTAGCCAGATGCGCATCGCCTTTTCTGCGCCAAACAGCTGTACCTTTCCCACGCCAGGAACGCGACGCAGCTCATCGGTCACGTTCCGGGCAAAATAATCGCTAAGGTCCGCCTCCTGATAGCCGTCCGTTCTGGACTTCAGCCCAACCATCATCAGAAAGCCTGAGTTTGCGGCCTCGACGCTGATGCCATTTTGCCTCACCGGCTGCGGCAGGCGCGGCTCGACAATTTTAATGTGATTTTGGATATCCATCTGCGCGAGCTTGATATCCGTGCCGGGCTTAAACGTCACCGTTATCGAGGCCATTCCGGAAGTGTCGCTGGACGACTCGAAATAGAGCAGATCGTCAACGCCGGAAATTTCACGCTCGAGCAGTGAAATCACGGATGTATTCATTATTTCCGGCGTAGCTCCTGGGTAGCTGGCGGTGATAATGATACCCGGCGGGGCGACGGCCGGATATTGCGCCACCGGCAATTGAGGGATCGCCAGCAGCCCCCCTAATACGATAAATAGCGCGATTACCCAGGCAAACACGGGGCGGGCAATAAAAAATAGGGCATCAGTTATATCCAGTATGCGAGCGGTGTATTAATCAGCTTAACGAGAGAAATTGGAAAAATGGGGGCTAAATCTTGTCTGGCAGCATTAAAGTAATCTGAACAGCAGATATAATGGTGAAATCCCTAAATTAACAATCAAAAAGCATTCGTAGTAAAAGGTCACATCAAAAATATCCAGTGGTAAAGAGAGCAGGACGTGAAAAATAATAACCAGGTAGGTAAACGTCAGCATCAGCATCAGCGTTATGATGTTTAACTCGCGCAATGCCCCCGGCTTCTTTTGAAATAAAAGGAGCAGGCTCGTCAGCACGATGCTGGCATACGTAAAGGGCGACGCCACTATGGTGAAACGCACTTTTTCTGCAATTGCATGTACCAGCGCCAGCCATCCATAGAGCATCACCCAGGTATAAACAAGAAATAGTGCCACTGAAGTTATCTTTGCCGTACTGAATACCGGCGTATTGTTGATGTTTGCCATAATCATTCAACCCCGGAGTATGACGCGCAAGAATCGGTAAAGTTCGTTGATATAATATTCATCCTGACGGCCCACGCTAAATATTTCTGTTGCTAAGGGCCATGAGTGCTGGCCTACCCATATTGACTGCAGATTAGTTGCTTATCGATAATATGGCATATCATTATGGAGTGCTGATTACTCTAATGTGGAGAGAGTATGTAGCGTGGAGTGTTCTACGGGGCATTGAGAATACTCAGGGTATTATTTTGTTAGCGATGCAACTTCCGCAGGAACACCCTGTCTTAATCTCGCGGATTAACTTCATCCCGAGCGACAAGACCGCCACAATAGATGCAGGACCGAGTAAAATGTAAGCATAACAAGCAACGATGTAGCAAATGACCAGGCTATATTCCTGGAGTGATTTTTTTTTGTGTAGCGCGCTTAAGATTAATGAGGGCAGGATCAGTGCTTTTCTCATGCCAACCCACCGTAGAGACTTTCGTCAGAACATACCGGGAACGGAGTCATCATGAATGATAAACCGCTTATTCTTGTGGCCGAAGATGATGACGAAATAGCCGACATACTAATGAGTTACGTTCACCGTTCAGGGATGAATACCGTCCGGGCGGCGGACGGCGAGCAGGCGATTAATACATTCGGCCTGCGCAAGCCCGATCTGGTTCTGCTGGATATACAGCTTCCCATTATTGACGGCTGGAATGTGCTTTCGACCTTAAGAAAAGAGAGCAACGTCCCCGTGATAATGGTGACCGCGCTCGATCAGGACGTCGATAAATTGATGGGGCTGCGGCTGGGTGCCGATGATTATGTAGTGAAACCTTTTAATCCGTCTGAGGTTGTGGCACGCATAGAAGCGGTACTGCGGCGGACTAAAGCCGGTAGCGAGCAAAGCTATCGCAAACCGATCCGCACGCCAAAGTTAACGATTTATCCGGACGACTTTTTTGTGGAGATTACCGTTGGAGATGACATGGTCACCCCGGTACTGACTACGACGGAATTCAAACTATTGACCTGTCTGGCCAGAAATCCCCGAAAAGTATTCTCCCGCGACGAACTGTTAAACTCTTGCCTGCCGGAAGGCGATACTCTCGACAGAACGGTTGACAGCCACATGAGCAAGCTTCGTAAGAAGCTGGAAAACTGTGGATTAAAAGGCGTTCCTGAGAGTATCCGCGGCATAGGTTACCGGCTCGGAGAACACAAATGAACAGAGACCAGGCGTTAAGCCGGCAGATCCTACGATTTATGATATCGCTAACGCTTATTGTTATTGCTATTTCAGTGATCGGCTCATATCTGTTCTATGCGTTCATCATTGATTATATTCCCGGAGGCTCGGCCGCCGGGAATGAAGACAGCGTGACTTATCTCGACTGGCTGTGGATTATGGTCATTTCCGCCACCGGGTTAATTATCTCACTCTTCTTCGCCGTCAGGCTTTCCGCGAGAATACTCACTCCATTAAGCTCGGTGGCCACCAGCCTGCGCCGGGTTGCCCAGGGCGATTTAGGCGCCCGGGCGTTTTGCACCAGCTCGCGTCTCGGGGAGCTTAACAACCTGGTTAATGACTTCAACGAGATGGCGGAAAAATTGCAGGCGCTGGATTCACAGCGTAAATCCTGGAATGCCGCTATTGCGCATGAGCTACGAACCCCGGTAACCATTATCCGAGGAAGGCTGCAAGGGCTGGTTGACGGGGTGTTTGAACCTACGCCGCCGTTATTCAACAATCTGCTGAAACAAACTGAAGGGCTATCCAGCCTGATTGACGATCTGCGGATGGTGAGCTCGTCCACGGCGGCTGAATTTACCTTAACCCTGGCCCGGGTTAATCTGCAGGAGACTATTCAGAGTGCGCTTGAGGCTTTTTCACTTGAATTCAGACGCAGCGGCTTCGAGGTTGTAACCGAGCTCCAGCGTCTGGAGTCGGTGTGCGATCCTTTACGTATTATTCAGTGCCTTACCGTCCTTTTTGATAATGCGATAAAATACTCGACCTCCAGAACGATGCTGGTTAAAAATGGCATCGCCGGCAACCGCTTTTATATTGTGGTTGAGGACTATGGCCCCGGCATTGCGCAAGAGTTTCAAAAGTTTCTCTTCCAGCCTTTCCAGCGCGGATCGGCCGCAAGAAATATCAATCCTAAGGGATGCGGCCTCGGGCTGTCCGTTGTTAAAGCGATTATGGACGCCCATGACGGGGAGGTCACCTATACGCTGTCGGCGAGTCATCATTCGATTTTTACGCTGTCATGGCCGCTACCATGCGATATTTAACCGCGGCGGTTAGCAGGCCTGCCGAGGCCTGTTTTCTCCGCCGCGGGCTACCACATTTGACCCAGTTTGATATCCCACTCGGCAGGATATATCTGCAGCTTACCGCGTCGGGGACTAAGCGTAATTTCACTAAAATAGATATCATCGCGCTGCAACATTAAATCCACCCGGCAATAGTCCAGATCTCTTGATAGCTCCTGGGCTGCGGTTATGGCCTGGTGTAATAAATCGGGCGGTGGGATCCTGGCTGGCGTATTTGGATATTCCATCAGAAAGGGCTGGAGCCGCCAGGCTCTGTCGTAAACATTGATGTAATCATTTCCCCGCTCATCGGTGAAGTCGGCTTCGATCACCCCAGTAATGCCATGAAAACAGTGGATACGCAACATTTCCGGCGTGGTATTCTTGTCTCTGCCGGTAAATAGATCAATATATTCCTCGCATAGAATTACCGGCGGTATATTTTTGTACTGCCACTCTCGGGTGCTGTAATACATGTTTTTCTTGAGCGCCAGACTCAACGAGCTCAGGGCTCTGGCCGTATTAAATTTCTGCTTGTCGGTACATATTACGCTACTGCCGCTATCATGATTACATTTCAGGACAAACCTGTCCGGCAAACTGTTCAGGTCAATATTCTGAATATCGCTATAGACGCCAACCAGCGCGGCCAGTTTTAATTTGTCGGTTTTGTTATAAATATACTCGCGGACCGCAAGCTTATCGGCCAGCAGGGTGTAAAACGGATTGTGGTCATAGATCATGCGGTGACATATTTTCTCACTCAGCGTCACCGGGTGCACTAAATCTGGTTTCCTTCCGGATATTTTTTGTAATCTCCTGGTGTGAAATTCTTTGTCATTTAAAAGGTGAGTTCTTAATATCTTGACGAGATATTCGCTATACCGTAGAAAATAATTCAGTCTGTTCATTGTTCCTCCTGAGAACTCTGAACATTGTGAAAGAGTTTTATTGCTTGCTTTTGCGCAAGTTGTGGAGTCAGTGTGGAGAGCGGCGTTTAACGGTTCGCAGGAGCAGGCGGTAATAGCCTGATGGCAGTATCCTCAGTCAAGGATACTGCCTGGGACGGCAAACGGACTTTAGGGGAATATTATCCAGCCGACTTTCTTAACCCTCACCGTCGGTAACGTAGTAGGTTACCGGATAGCTATGGCTCTCTTTGAGGCCACGGGTGATCAGACCGGCTTTGGCGGCCTCATCGACTTTATAAAATACGCGGCCGGTTTCCGATGACGTTATTTTGTTCAGTTCATCGGCGGAGATTTTTGTGCAGGTCGAATAGATAGTGCGGAACAGAACGTTGTAGCTTTCAGCATCTTCCAGAATGCGCCTCGCCTGATCGGGTTTCAAATACTCGGCTTTGTCGTTCCACGCTGCGGCAGGATGAAGCATAAACCTGGCAAGCGGCATGGCGTAGCGTTCATCCGATCCGCAGTAAACCATAGTTGCCGCTGAGGCTATTACTGAAGCATCGATCATATTCAGTTTGACTGGACTCTTACGCAGCGCTTCGTAGGCCACGTACCCCGCATCCATATCTCCGCCCTCGCTGTTAAGATATATGTCGACATTTTTGATATTACGGTAGTTACCCTCTATTTCTGCCAGCGAAGATAATAGCCAGGTAACGGTCCGGTTGTTGATCGCGCCATTAAAGTAGATGGCGACTTCGCTAACGTTGGTATTCTTGACTGTGTCGGCTTTGATAAAATAAACGTTGGCCTGTGTGCTCAAGGGGAGTATGAGGGCCAGCAGGGGGAGCAACCGCTTATTCATGGTTAGAATCGTCCTTGTATTAGGAAAAATTTAAGATATTGATGTCAGGCGCCCAATCAGCCACAACCAGGCAGGATAAAGCATATGCATAATTCCGCCAGCTGCGAAATGTAATAGCATAAGGTGGATCGGATATGGCCGATCTGCATCAGTTCTTGCGTGGTCCGTTGAACGCGTGATGGCGTTGGTTAACAAAGTGCGCCGCTCTGCGGTTTCACTATTTCGCCGCCGCGTCGCGTTGCCCCGCGCAAGCGAACAAATAGTATTGCCAATGGCGCAATGAGGCCGTGTAGCAGAAAGGTATGGCTATAGCCCCACTTCTCAACAACGGCTCCCGCGACGACGCTGCTATGGGGGGCGCCAATAATCTGCACGGTTAATATGTTCCTTCGGTCCTGGGGCAGAGAGTTTTTAGAATCAGCTCAGACTATTTATCGCGCCACTCTTTGGCCAGGACAGCAAACACCAGCGTGCTTTCGTAGATCACGGTTTCATCGTCCGTGATAAAAGAGACGTGTTCCTTAAAACATCCCTCCAGGCGCATACCGAGGTGGCGGCAAAGGTTTTGTGAAGGTTCATTATAATCAGCGACATAGGCATATATTCTTCTGGCGTTCTTATGATTAAACAGGTAGTCGAAAAATGCGTGTGCCGCTTCGCGGGCGAACCCCATGCCTTCATATTTTTTATTCAGAAGCCAACCCACACAGTATGTATCAGGGTCAGGTTCTCCGCTGTTATCCGCAAAGAGCTCGCCTATCAGCGCCCCGGTTTCCTTCAGGCTAATCGCATAGTAGTGTTCTTCTTTTTGCCGGCGCGCAATTTCGTTAACAGCTTCATCACAGGAGTGAAGTTTTTCATCCATAAAACAGGCTACGCGTGGGTTTGATAAATATTCGAACAAGCCCGCGGCATCATTATCCTGAAAAGACCTGATGATTAGCCGGGGAGATTCAGTATATTTCATGAGGTCACTCATCGGTGTATAAGCTTTCGTCGATTTTATCTCTAATTGTATTGGATTGCCTATGAGATTGTGTATCGCAATGCAATATTTTATGCCTGACGGCAGCCTTAGCGACGATGTCTGTAAAGGCGTCGATTTTTATGGCGCGCAGCGGGCATGGCAGGGCGTCAGATGGCGGCGGCAGGGTGAACAGCGCTAAGCGCAAGCTGCCTTGCCCCTGATTCCATCTTTGGCGTGGCGGTATAAGAAAATAAATACACCGAGGGGCCGCTGCCCCTCTGATTTTTTTCAGGGTTTTATTTCTGCCGTAATATGTACTTTATTGCCCATCCTCGCCTCGATTATTTTATACTCTTTTGCCCCTTGTTGTTTCGTGATTTGGCGGATTTTGTTTTCAGCATTTTCCAGCGTATCGCCGGTGGCGGTTACCGTTTTGGCGAATACCGAAAATGGCAGAATTAAATAGATAAATAAAACGGAAATTAAGGTTTTCATCGAGAATGTTGCTCCTTAGAACCAGGGAATTAAATAAATGCCTTCAGCCAGTCTTCAACGTTTTGCGTGCTGATATTATTTCTCGCATTAAACGTTTCGCTCATTGGCCACCACATGCCGGCTCCACGTGCAAATGCGGTACGGTAGCGCAGCATTTGTTCATCCGGATCAGCGCGGAGCTCATCAAGCAGCGCAGGCAGGGTCAATACGCTTTTTCTAAACGTTTGTTCCGTCACGCGTTCTACCGTCGAAGCGAGCTGCCCGTAGGAGATCGTGTCGCCTGCAACAAACACCACTTCATTCTTGATTCGGGGCTGGTGCAAATAAATGGCGGTAGTCAGACGCCCAATATCTGCGGGTGAGGTGACCGTGACCCGAGTATCCCAGCTCCCGAGGGCGTTAATTGTTTTTTCGGCGAGGTTCACGACATTAAATGCCGGCTCAAAAAGAAAGCTGGTAAACATTCCGGTTGAAACAATGACCCATTCCGTTGCGTTTTGTGCGCGTAGCAGGCTTCTGACATCATACTGCTCATCCCACACCGGCTGTCCGCTTCCTTTACCCACCACATCGTAGTTAACGCCGAACTGCCAGGGAAAATAACGCTTCACCTCGGCGGCCAGCGCTGCCTTCGTGATCTTCACCTGTGTGCCAGGGCCAGCGACAAAGCCCATGCAGTTTATGATGGTGTCATACCTTTTGAATGTTTCTCGCAGCGACTCTGCCGCGGCGCCGGCCATATCAAGCGGAATAAATTTAGCCCCCGCAGCTGCGTGTTTTTGATGACCTGCAGAACGAAGGTGGCCCTCTGCATCCCATGATTCAGGAGAAACGATGACGGTGACCGAACCATGAAGCTGCGCCACCGCAGGTACCAGCGCGCTTAGTATGGCATCGCCAAGTTGTCCCGCTCCTAGCACCAATACGTTTTCTGGAGAAGTGAGTTTACGATCTTGCATTTTGATTCCTCAGCCTATAAAGCAGCGAATTTACTGCGATGAGGGCAAGTTTACTGGCGCTAAGGTCATTCGATAAGTATACGAATACAGGTTAAACTGTTAGCGAAAATGGGATAGTCGCTTCTCAGGCTGCAGGTGAAATGATGGATAAGCTGGATTCAATGCAGGTATATGTCCACGTGGTGGATACGCACAGTTTCGCGAGGGCGGCGGAAGTTCTGGGCCTGCCGCGATCGACCGTGTCTCGCGTCATAAAGGAGATGGAAACTTATCTCGGGCTTCAGCTTTTACAGCGAACCACGCGCAAGCTGAGCGTCACGGCCGACGGACGCAGATACTACGAAGAGTGCAAAAGGATCCTGGCAGATATTGCTACGGTTGAATCTTCTTTTCCCGGCAGGGCTGGCCAGCCGCGAGGGCGCTTTAAGGTGGGTATGCCTCAGTCCCTTGCGAGGTCCAGCTTTATTCCCAGGGTGGATGAATTTTTGCAGCTGTATCCCGAGCTGGAGATGATCCTTTGCTCAAGCGACAATATTGAGGATCTGGTGCAGGAAGGGTATGACTGCGCGATCAGAGCGGGAAGAGTCGAGGATTCGACGACCCTGGTTGCCCGCCCGCTCGCAAACTTCAAATGGGCAGTGATGGCCTCGCCGAAATATATCGGGGCGCATGGCAGGCCTGAATCGCTGGACGATCTGGAGAACCACCGGGCGGTTGGGTTCCTGAATCATCGAACCGGGCGTACCACGGAGTGGCTATTTACCCTGGATGGCGAAGAGAGGGCGGTGCGTATGCAAGAAACCTTCGTCGTTGATGATACTGATGCCTATATACAGGCCGGTATTGAGGGGATTGGATTAATTAGGGTAGCGAGCTATCTGGTTGCTCCCTATCTAAAAAATGAAACGCTGGTTGCCTGCCTGAATGATCTCTCCTTCGATTTACCGCTGTCTTTGATCTACCCGCAGAACAGGTATCTTCCCCCAGCGGTGCGCTCGTTCTATGAATGGAGCAAATCGGTTCTTAATACGCCGGGCAATAGTTAATACTGCCCGGGTAGCGCCGGAGGAAGATTAGCCTTTCCAGGGCGACTGACGAATGATGCGACAGAAATCGAACGGCGCAAAGGCGGGGTCTTTGTCTTTCAGGACATCCCCCTTCACGTTGCCAAACGTCGTTTCAGGGCGGTGTTTGATACCGTCGTAGAAGGCCTGAATAATCTCCTCCTTGAAGTTGTCAGGGCGCGGATGCTGGCTAACGACGGCCATTCTCTCCTCATCGCCGAACGTATCGTAGCCTATTCCCAAAACGTCCATTTCCACCCCGGCGGTGACAAGCGCAATTTCCGGGGCCATAAACTCCGGGATGCCCGGCGTGGTGTGCAGGGCGATAGCGGTCCACACTTTATCCATATCCTCCTGCTTCAGCGCATAGCTTTGCATAAACTCGCGGGCCGCATTTGCGCCATCCACCTCGAAGCGTTTGTCACAGCTGCAGTGCTCATGCGTTAAACCAATATCGTGGAACATGCATCCCACGTATAAAAGCTCATGATCGACTTTTGCGTCACGCCTGCGGGCCGCCAGGGCCGCCCAGTAGTAGACTCTGCTGGAGTGGTTGAAGAGTAAATCCGATTCGGTATCACGGATGAATGCCGTGGCGTCACGGGCCATCTGCGTGTCGGGTATACGGATACCCTGTACGGTAAACTGCATGATTAATCTCCTTTGGAACGTTTCGCCACCATTCTAAGCAATCGCGCTTATGTCTATAATGGTCATTTTCATGCAATTTAGGACATCCGGTTAAATTCGGACCTGGAGAGAAAGAATAGTGCACAGTATCGTCATTTTGGCCGTTCCAGGAGTACAGCTGCTCGACGTCGCGGGGCCGCTGGATGCCTTCGCTGAGGTAAACCGCATTCTCCGTCGGCAAATATACCATTCGGTCGTCATATCGATTGATGGGGAGACTATTCACGCGTCTTCCGGGGTTACCCTCAGCGCGAACGGCTCTCTTTCTGACTATGCCGTCAACGGGCCGACGTCGTTTCTTATCGCCGGATCGCCGGATATGGCCGATCGCGAGCTCTCTGAAAAACAGAGCCAGGCAATAACGGCGCTTTGCCGGCTCAGCCGTCGGTACGGTTCAGTGTGTACCGGCGCGCTATTGTTGGCGCAAACCGGGTTAATCAACCACCGTCAGGTCACCACCCACTGGTCCGTCGCCGGGGAGCTTGCCAGACGTCATCCGGAAATTCAGGTTAATGCCGATGCCCTGTACGTTGCTGATGGCCCGGTGAGAACGGCCGCCGGAGTCACTTCGGGTATGGATCTGGCGCTGAGATTTATTGAAGAAGACGTGGGGCGCGAAATCGCGTTAGATGTCGCGGCGAACCTGGTGATGTTTTTTCGCCGTCCCGGCGGACAGGGCCATTTCACGCGCAAGCAGCAGGTGTCGACCACCGGGCGGGCGGCTCTGCAGGATTTACAGCGCTGGGTGCTGACGAATCTGGATACAACGGCTACCGTCGCGGAGATGGCAAATCATATCAACCTCAGCGTTCGCCATCTGAACAGGGTGTTTCAACAGGAAATGGGCGTGAGTACGGGAGAGTGGCTGGAGCAGGCGAGAATATCCCGCGCCAGGGAGCTGCTTAGCGAACGGCAACCGATCAAGTCAGTCGCCGTAATGTGTGGATACAGCAGCAGCGACGTCATGCGCAGGGCGTTTATCAAAGTGACGGGAATGAGCCCGGCGATGTACCAAAAAATTTATGCCGCCGGCAAATAAAAACGTGTCCGGGATGCGCCAGCGCCTTTTGCGCGCATTCGCACGATCGTAAAAGCGGTCAGCGAAGCACGGGCGCTCGCTTTCTAGCGTAAATGCCTGCGCTTCCACTCATCGACAGCGTCACCCAAATTTTTGGGGATATCGTTACGGATCCAGGCCATGAATTCACGGTTAAATCGAAAGTCCTTCCCACACTCCGCGAGCATAAAGCGACGAACGTTTTGCGTGTTTTTATAGTCTTTATCAATAACGGTAGTACGTGTGAGTAATGCGCTATGCCAGTCAATTTTCAATTTTTCCGCCTTTTTCCGCTCCCGCGATGAAGCATCGATACAACGCCGCTCGACAACTTAGCCTGACCCGGTGAAATGTTGAAAGGGCGACAAACGGCCTCAGCCAGAGCCGGAATCGTTCGTCACATCTCTACAACGAGGGATTTTATCTTTTCCGCCTTTTCAAAATGATCCAGCTTCATCTCCATAATCCACCAGCGCGCAACCTCCATCAGCAGTTCGGGATCGTCATTTTTATTGGCAAAAAAGGCATAGAACGAAAGCCCTACGCTACTGCCCTTAGCCACGATTTTCGCCTCACAGGTTCTGATGATTTTTTCCTTCATTTCTGCCCGCACGCTCTCTCCTTATTCAGTTTCGTTATCGCCATAAAATACCTTGCCAAGCTTAATCAGTGGCCTTCCCTGCGATTTACGATGCATATTCGAGTCACGTAGTGAATAAACACACCCGCAGTATTCTTGCTGATAGAAACGTTCGCGTTTACTGATTTCTATCATCCGAGCAGACCCTCCTTGCTTGCGCCAGTTATAATCCCAGTACAGCATATCGGGGTAGGGATTTACGGCTCGATGCCCGCAGTCGTTAATCTGTTGCATATTTTTCCATCGTGAAATGCCCAACGAACTGCTGATCGCGCTGAATCCATTTTCCCATGCATAAAGCGCGGTGCGTTCAAAACGCATATCAAAGCACATGGTGCAGCGTATGCCTCGCTCAGGTTCCCACTCCATTCCTTTGGCGCGTTCAAACCAGTTATCGGTGTCATAGTCGGCGTCAACGAAAGGTACCCCATGCTTTTCAGCAAAGCGGATGTTTTCCTCTTTGCGTAACAAATACTCTTTCTGCGGGTGGATATTCGGGTTGTAAAAGAAAATCGTGTAGTCAATGCCGGATGCCTGAATCGCTTCCATCACTTCACCTGAGCAGGGAGCACAGCAGGAGTGCAGTAAAAGTCTGGATGCGTTTTCAGGTAAGACGAGCTTTTGGCGTAGTAAATCAGTCATTATTGGCCTGGAATATATTGAAGGTCATACGCAAGTATACCCTGAGGGACTCGTTTGGGTAGCGCCGAAATGGCATTACTTCTGGGGGATCATCAGCTGAAGATAAGTACAGTTCTGCAAGTGCAAAAGCCGTAGTTGGTTAGATTTAGTTAACACATCCGATTTCCCTACCAATTTTAATAGGGGTGGTTCGGGCTGGCGAAATTTAATTTCGGCTTGATTGTATAACTAAGCGTATAATTCTGGCAGGTTGCTGGCTTACCGGGGAACTATCATGGACGAGCAGACCCTCACTTAAGAAAAAAACATGAATAACACTATTTTTATAAAACTTGTAAAAGTGATGTCCACACTATAATTTTAAAATATGCAAGCACTGCGCTTGTCCTGCGGGGGATACATCCTTAACGGCAAAGCGTGGGCGAAGTTATTCAAAAAGGATTTACTATGATAAATAAAATGCCTGATGAAAAATACCTTTCCGAAAGGAATGTATCATTTATTAAACGAGTTTATTTATTACGCCAGGCGGGAGTCATTCTGTGCTTTATCCCTGTATATTCAGTTTTGGATGAGCAGCTGTCAAGTAAATATACAATTGCATTGCTGATTTTAAACGCTTTAATTTGGCCGTCAGTTGCTTATCTGGCCAGTGCCTGTGGTCGCGATATGCTAAATGCCGAAAAAAGGAACATGATACTTGATTCATTCTGGGCCGGTATTTGGATAGCTGTCATACAGGTTAGCCCGCTGCCGTCTATATTCATAGTTTCAATACAGATAGCCGATCGCTACGCAGCTGGTGGTTGGCGAGTTTTAAAACCCGCATTGCTATGTATGGCTTTAACTTTTTTATTCGTATGGGCATTGAATAACTTCAATTATGTCACCGGGTTTAGTGAGAAAACGGTGTGGCTTTCTTTGCCCCTGGCAACGTGTTATCCCATTTTGTTGAGTATTGTTTCGAGACGTCTGTCTCTAAAATTGAGAAAACGGAGAGAGTTGCTTGAAAAACAAGCTCTTATGGACCCTGGATTAGACCTCCCAAACCGACGTTTTTTCGAGCAAAAGATGGAAAGTGCATATCGGGCAACCCGCAATAAACGTACTTTGGCCTATCTTATGCTAATTGATATCGATGATTTCAAATACATCAATGATACTTACGGTCATGAGGTTGGCGATGCGGTATTGTCGCGGATATCTACGATATTAAAAGAGTGCGTCGGCGAGCAGGATATTCCTGCAAGGTTCGGTGGGGATGAACTGGCCGTTATTGTTAATAATAGTAATGACCAGCTGGTGGTTGAGATGGTCCGGACAATTCAGCACAAGTTAAAAAATCTTTCATTACCTTCCTGTGACGGCATTTGTTGCACCGTCAGTATCGGTATCGCCGGGGCTAAAAATAAAGAATCGATGACAAGTTGGATAGGCGTTGCAGATAAAATGCTTTATAACGTGAAGAGAAATGGGAAAAATGGATACTGTATGGAGAACAATAATAATGTCTGGCGAGCAGCATCGGCATAATCTTTTGAATGATTAATATAAATTAAAAGGTCAGAGAGCGTAAGGAACATAAAGCCAAAATTTCTTCACTAAAACACTTCCAACGCAAAGGGCATTCAGTTTACATAATTAAGATGATTTAATTTAACCTGTTGATTTTGAATCTAAAACAAACCAAGTCAATGTTCGCACTCCCTGGTGCCTCAATCAATCGATTCGTCTAATCGATCGATATAGATCTTGTGATAGGTTTTGCCTATCAAATGATCTTTATCGATCATTTTAAACTATTTCTTTTTGGTTTTTATTTATGTGATGATTAGGATTAATCCTACTCACGGTGTTTTGTTAATGATAAAGAATAGTGAGGAAATTGATTATTACAGTTTTGTTTTAGAGCCATCATTCAAGAGTGATGGTTCTGTACATTCATGGGAAATATTGACCAGGAATGTATGTAAAAAGAATTCTAATAATGAGTTTTCCAATGAAAAACTATTGCCTTTCTACTTGTTAAATGAGCAGGAGAGGATAGATGTTTTCAATAAACAGTTATTGATAATCCCTACGCTGGATCCTTCGAGGACAGAAGGTAAGCCAATTTCAATAAATGTTGATAGCTTGATTAGTGATTACATACTGTGTGACAGATATCTGTGTGATTACATTAAGCAACATAGCAATATTACTGTTGAGATTAATGAGGGATTTCATGAATTCAAAAAATGTAGCAGTATGGTAGAGTTAAATTCGCTTTCAAAATTGTGTCCGGTGTGGTTGGATGATTTTGGTCGCGGATTTACAAGTGTTAAATTACTTGAATCATTCAGGTTTGGGTGTATCAAGATCGATAAGGATTATTTTTGGGAAATTGAGAATGATTTTGATTTCTCTGAAAAACTAAAAAAAATAAAAAGCTATAGCGACTTCGTCATAGTGGAAGGAGTTGAAAAAATAGAGCAAAAAAAGAAGGTTTTCTCTGTTGATGAGATCGCATGTCAAGGGCGACTATGGGAAAGTCATTACTACTATATTAAGTGTTAATATAAATCATGCACAACGATAAGAAATGTCCATTGTGTGGCGCTGGTTTAATCAATGAAAATCACTGCCACAGTTGTAACGCTTTATTGTCAGCCTCGCACAGCGGGGCTTTTTTCGCTTAATTTCAGAGGGTACTGGCATAAAAAAGAATATCGCCAGTCATGCCGCCAGTACGCCTTGGCTCTTAGCCTGCTAACCATGCGCTGAGTGATGCTGAGGTGCAACTGATGTATGGCGGGTATCTGCAGGGATACTTCGCCCGAAGAGGGCTACCAGCTGCTCTGACCTCTGAAATAAACCTCGTAGAACTGAGATTTTTCTTAGATGATGCGTAGTGCGCGAAGACGCACACAGCAATAATATCAATCAGTATTTTCCCCCGGTGTGCCTCCGGGGGAGTTTTTTGGTTTTAATCAGTCTCTATTGTTCCGTATGCAGGCGTGGCGCCAAATGCCGCCAGTATTTACAGTTAAACGGTGAAACAGGTTCATAACCAACGGTAAACGCTACGGCAGCACCGCGGTATCCCTCAATACGGCCAAAACCGTTAATACCGACCTTTACCATGATCAACTCCTTATCTGTTGTCTCTGAAGCTAATGTAGGCCGGTCACCAGTTGGCGTAAATGACAAAAAAGGATCACTTTACGCCATTTTACGACAGTGAAAGCGCTGGCGATATTCACCAGGCGTGATGTGAAGCTGTTTTTCAAACAGCCGTCGCAGGTTAATGCTGCTGCCAAATCCCGTTTGTTCGGCGATACGATCCAGCGTCTCGTTGGTCTGCTCCAGACGCTGCCGGGCAGCGGCCAGACGTGCTTCGGCGACGTAGCGCGCCGGCGAAGCGCCGGTTTCCCGGGTAAACACGCGGGTGAAATTACGTGGGCTCATGGCGACTTTTTCCGCCAGTTTATCCACACTGAGGTCGGCGGTAAGGTTCTCGAGCAACCAGGCCTGCAGATCGCTAATGGGGCCCAGGGTGCTGGTCTGCTGCAGGTTGTAGCGGCTAAACTGCAGCTGGCCCCCGGGACGGCGCAGGAACATGACGAAGTCCTGGGCGATGTCGCGCGCCAGATTGAAGCCGTAGTCCTCTTCAACCAGCGCCAGCGTCAGGTCAAAGCCGGAACTGACCCCGCCTGAGGTCCAGATGCGTTCGTCCTGAACGTACAGCGGACCGCCTTCGACGCGCACCTGAGGAAATTCTGCCTGCATGGTTTCCAGCAGCTTCCAGTGGGTGGTGGCTCGTCTGCCGTCCAGCAGCCCGGTTTGCGCCAGCAGCATCGCACCGCCGCAAATGGATGCAATGCGGCGGGCATGGGGAGCGGCAAGGCGCAGCCAGTCAACCACTGCAATCCCTTCCTGCGGGTTTTGACCTCTGCCGGTGATAATGATGGTATCGAGTGGCTCGCGTGGGTCTATTTCATGCAGGCGATGATCTGCCAGTAGATTTAAGCCGGACTGACCATGAATCACCTGATGCGGCTGGGTTGTCGCTAACTGAACCTGGTAACAGATATCCAAAGCGCCTTCCGGGTGCAGGCGGTTGGCCTGCATCAGAATGTCGGCAATACCGGCGGATTCAAACAGCATGCCGCCGTCGGGGACAATGATGAGTATTTTCTTCATGTCCTGAAAAGTAATCTTTTTGCAGAGTAAGTCAACAGAAGATACGCAGACGGAAAAAGTCTTATCCCTGCCGTAGCGACAGTACCGCTTCTGGCTGATGGTTTGATGTGGAGTTGCCTGCCAATGTCCGTCATTTGTTTAGCGCGTCCGCCAGCGCGGCTCTGATGCGCAGGCTAAATAACGCAACGCTGAATTTTTCGTGATGAGTGTAACGCTATGATCGGGAAGCAAAAAGCAGAACGCCCCTTGATGCATAAGCAGCAAGGGGCGTTTAAGGGTGGGGATTATCGCCGTTCATCAGTCATCCCATTTGTGGCTTAGATACGCGGCAAGAAAACCAAAGAACAGGATTGTTCCCAGTACTGCCATAAATACATGCATATTTCCCAGCATGATTAACCTCCATAAAGTTTCGATTTGCGCTAAGTTGTCCTTATTGAACAGGGTGTACGGTTGTTGAGCATAGAGTAGCCGGCGAAACTTCAACCGGATGTTAACAAAAGGTATTATTTACGATCTAAATACATAGCCCGCGCCAGCGGCGGGCGGGCGAAGAGAGGGATCAGAGGGCGCGTTCAGGTACGAAAAGATAGGCTTCCCGCGACCAGAAAAGGCCGGTACGGCGCCTTTCCACGGACATCGTTTTCACTTCCCAGCCCTGCATGGTGTACTCATTCAGGAAACGGCTCATTTTATCGGGGTCCGCTTTTGCCTCACCGAAAAACATACTTCCCAGTATCCCTTCCTTATAAAGAACCACGCGACACTCTTTTTTCATCGGGGCAAGCTCCTTGCGCTAGCTATATAAAGTTAAGCCATTGTGCTCTGTCGCTACGGTTTTACAACCGCGGGGGGAGAAAACTTCTTGCGGTACTGCAGCGGGCTGAGGGCAAACTGCTGGCGAAAGTGATGGCGCAGGGCGCCGGCATTGGCGAAGCCGCAAAGCTCGGCGATCTTCTCCACGCTAAGCCGGGTATCGACGAGATGCTGCGTGGCGCGCTGCAAACGTTCATCCAGCAGCCAGCGCGCGGGGGTTTTGCCGGTTGCCGCCTCAAAGCGGCGTAAAAAGGTGCGCGGGCTCATGCCGACGCGCTGCGCCAGCGAGGCGACGCTATGGCTGACCGCCAGCTGCTGATGCAGGAAGTCGAACAGCAGGCCCAGGCGCTGGCTTTCCCGCGCTTTCGCCACCGGGCGGACAACCTGCTGGGCCTGGGCGCCGTCGCGGTGCGGCGAGATAACCAGCCGGCGGGCAACCGTATTCGCCGCATCAATGCCGTAGTCTTCGCGCACCAGATGCAAACATAGATCGATGCCCGCGGCGCTGCCTGCCGATGTCATCACGTTCTCGTCGCCCACGTACAGCACATCGTCGATGACCTCCACCTGCGGGTAGCGCTGGCGCAGCTGGTCGGTATAGCGCCAGTGGGTTGTCGCCCGGCGGCCGTTAAGCAGGCCGGCGGCGGCGAGCACGAACACGCCGGAACAAATCGAGATGATGCGACAGCCGCGGGCGCGGGCGGCAACCAGCGCCGCGCAGAGCTCTGCGGGAACCGGGGCATCAATCCCGCGCCAGCCGGGTACCACAATGGTCTGCGCCGTGTTGAGTAAATCCATGCCGCCATCGGCCACCAGCCGTATACCGCCGGTCGCGCGAAGCTCGCCGCTGTCGACGGCCGCTACCGCAAACTGATACCAGCCGGCGCCCATTTCCGGGCGCGGCAGGCCGAAGATCTCTACCGCCACGCCAAATTCAAAGGTACAGAGGCCATCGTAGGCCAGCGCAACCACCCGATGGCGTGACAACGTCACGGTGGAGATTGGCATGATTTCAGCGTTTTCTGTCATGGTTGCCAGCGGATAACAAAGAGAAGGTGTCATTAAATTAGTGGTATCACAGACAAGGAGAATACGCCATGAGTGTTGTTACCGAATTTACCCCTGCCGCACCCGCCGAAGCCGCCGCCTGGTTCCGCAAAAAGCTGGGTCTTGAAACCGATTGTGCTGACGTCTACCGGGCGATGAGCGAAGGCGAAGCCGATTTTGTCCTGCTGCACGTCGTCGGCAGCGCGGAAGCTTTTGCCCGCCGCCATCTTCCCGGCGCGCTGCATATCCCGCATCGACAAATTGATGCCGCCAGAATGAGCGAATGGCCGGCGGAGACGCTGTTCGTGGTTTACTGCGCCGGCCCGCACTGCAACGGCGCGGACGTCGCGGCGCTGCGGCTGGCGCTACTAGGGAGGCCGGTGAAGCTGATGATCGGCGGCCTGACCGGCTGGCAGGACGAAGGGCTGCCTTTCGCGGATTGAGGCGAGCGGCGGTCAGCCTGCGGAGGTAAGGCTGACCGCTGGATGAAATTATTTCATCAGCCATGAAATTTTCTCGTTTGCCGATCGCCATGCCGCGTGCCAGTATTTGGACATATAGCCATCCAGAAGTCTATAAATTCAAATAATGAACTATCACGGTGGGCAACTAAACCGGCCCGCCGCTAAGGAGACACCATGCAACGTTCACAGGCCCCGTTCCGCGCTGATATCGTCGGCAGCTTCTTACGTCCGAATGCGATCAAGCTGGCGCGCCAGCAGTTTGCCGAAGGCGCCATTGATAGCGGGCAGCTGCGGCGGGTGGAAGATGAAGCGATTCGCCAGCTGGTACAGCAGCAGTGTGACTGCGGCCTGCACGTGGTGACCGACGGGGAGTTTCGTCGCGCGTGGTGGCACTTTGATTTCTTTGACGGCCTGCAGGGCGTCGAGCGCTACGATTCGGATCACGGCATCCAGTTCAACGGCGTGCAGACCAGGGCGCACGGTATCCGGGTGACCGATAAGCTGGGGTTTGGCGAACATCCGATGCTGGAAGACTTTCGTTTTCTGCAAAGCATCAGCGGCGACGCGCAGCCAAAAATGACCATTCCCAGCCCGAGCGTGCTGCATTTCCGCGGCGGGCGTAAAGATATTGATTCCACCGTCTATCCGGACCTCGCCGACTATTTTGCGGACCTGGCGATCACCTGGCGCGATGCGATTCGCGCGTTTTATGACGCGGGCTGCCGCTATCTGCAGCTGGATGATACCGTCTGGGCCTACCTGTGCTCCGACGAACAGCGCCAGCAGGTACGCGACCGTGGGGAGGACCCGGACGAGCTGGCGCGGATCTATGCCAGGGTGCTGAATCAGGCCCTGGAAGGCAAGCCGGATGATTTAACCATCGGCCTGCACGTCTGCCGCGGCAACTTCCGCTCCACCTGGATCTCCGAAGGCGGCTACGAGCCGGTAGCGGAAGTGCTGTTTGGCAGCGTGAATGTCGACGCGTTCTTCCTTGAGTACGATAACGACCGCTCCGGCGACTTTGCGCCGCTGCGCTTTATCCGCCCGGGCCATCAGCAGGTAGTGCTGGGGCTGATTACCACCAAAAATGGCGAGCTGGAAAATCCCGAAGGGGTTAAGGCGCGGCTGGCGGAGGCGGCGCAGTACGTTTCTCTGCAGCAGATTTGCCTCAGCCCGCAGTGCGGCTTTGCCTCGACCGAGGAGGGAAATGCGCTGACCGAGTCGCAGCAGTGGGATAAAGTCCGCCTCGTCACCGGGGTGGCCGCTCAGGTCTGGTAATCTCTCTTCTTAGCGCAGCGTTGCACTATTTTGAGGCAACGCTGCGCCTCCAGTTTTACGCTCCCGCCGCGCGCCGCGCCTTCAGGTTGTTCAGCAACCTGGCATCTTTTTTGCCTTATCACTTCCGGTTAGTCGTTAATTCATTTTTTGTTTTTGCGATATTCAGGAGTGAACATGCAGCGTCGAACACTATTAAAAGCTTTTGCACTCTCCGCCTCTGTCATCAGCATGGGCTACACGTTTCCGGCTTTCGCCGCCGACACCATTAAGGTCGGCATTATGCATTCGCTCTCCGGGACGATGGCCATTTCCGAAACGCCGCTAAAAGACGTCGCGCTGATGGCGATCGACGATATTAACGCCAAAGGCGGCGTGCTGGGCAAAAAGCTCGAACCGGTGGTGGTGGACCCGGCCTCGAACTGGCCGCTGTTTGCGGAAAAAGCCCGCCAGCTGCTGACTCAGGACAAGGTTGCGGCGGTCTTTGGCTGCTGGACCTCGGTGTCGCGTAAATCGGTTCTGCCGGTATTCGAAGAGCTCAACGGGCTGCTGTTCTACCCGGTACAGTACGAGGGCGAAGAGATGTCGCCGAACGTCTTCTATACCGGCGCGGCGCCAAACCAGCAGGCTATCCCGGCGGTGGAATACCTGTTAAGCGAGGACGGCGGCGGCGCGAAGCGTTTCTTCCTGCTCGGGACGGACTACGTCTATCCGCGCACCACCAACAAGATCCTGCGCGCCTTCCTGCACGCCAAAGGGATTCAGGATAAGGACATCGAAGAGGTCTACACCCCGTTCGGCTACAGCGATTACCAGACGATTGTCGCCAATATTAAGAAATTCTCGGCGGGCGGAAAAACCGCGGTGGTCTCAACCATCAACGGTGACTCCAACGTTCCGTTCTATAAGGAGCTGGCGAATCAGGGACTGAAGGCCACCGATGTCCCGGTCGTCGCGTTCTCGGTAGGGGAAGAGGAGCTGCGCGGCATCGATACCAAACCGCTGGTCGGCAACCTCGCGGCGTGGAACTACTTTGAGTCGGTCGATAACCCGACCAATAAGCAGTTTGTGGCCGACTACCGCGCCTATGCCAAGGCCCATAAGCTGCCGAACGCCGATACCGTCGTCACCAACGATCCGATGGAAGCCACCTGGGTCGGGCTGCATATGTGGGCTCAGGCGGTGACCAAGGCCGGCACGACCGATGTTGATAAGGTTCGCGCGGCGATGGCCGGGCAAACGTTTAAAGCGCCGTCCGGCTTTACCTTGACCATGGATGCTACCAACCATCATCTGCATAAGCCGGTGATGATCGGTGAAATCGAAGGCAACGGTCAGTTCAACGTCGTCTGGCAGACCGACGATGCGGTGCGCGCCCAGCCGTGGAGCCCGTGGATCGCCGGTAACGATAAGAAGCCCGATCATCCGGTAAAAACCGCCAGTAACTAAGCGTCACTCAGCGTCACCTTCCCGGGCTACGGCCCGGGAAGGTGGAACGTGCTTTAACGAGCGTACGGGCGACCCGGAACGCCACAAGGAGAGCAATCATGAAGGCGCTGCGCATCATGGGTTACTACTTCGCGCTGCTGGTGATGATTTTGCCGTGGCGCGCGCAGGCGGCGGACGCGGATGATTTCGTGACGGCCAATCGCAGCCAGCAGGCGCGGTTGCTTGAGCAGTGGGCCGCGGCCCCGCAGGCGCAGCGTCTGCCGCTGCTGCGCGCATTAGCGGCGGAAACGCTGCAGGTTGACAACAGCGGCCACGCCTTCAGCAATCAGCAGGCGCTAGGCGCGGCGGCGGAACCTTCTGGAACCCCCAAACCGGTGCGGCTCACTAACCGCCTGCGCAATTTGGCTGCCGGCGCGCTGGCCACGCATCTGCTGGTGAGTGACAGTGTCACCGAAAGGGCGGCGGCGGTGAAGATACTGCAGCGCGAAGCGACGCCCGAAATGAGCGGGCTGCTGCAACAGCGGCTGGCGGCAGAAACGGATGATGGCATCAAGACGCAGCTGGAGATGGCGCTTGCTCGCCTTCAGTTGAGCAGCGCAGACGGCGAACAGCGGCTGGCGGCCGTTGAGCGGCTGGGGCGCTCCTCCGACCCTGAAACTCAGGCGCTGCTGATGCCGTTTACCGATGCGCAGCATGAACCTGATGTTCGCGTACGCAGCGCGGCGGCCGGGAGTCTGAGCCAGATCAAACAGCGGCTGCTGCTCGGCGAAATCCTCGGCCAGGCCTTTATGGGGCTGTCGCTCGGTTCGGTACTGCTGCTGGCGGCGCTGGGGCTGGCGATCACCTACGGGCTGCTGGGGGTCATCAATATGGCCCACGGCGAAATGTTGATGATAGGGGCCTACAGCTGCTGGCTGGTGCAGCAGGCTTTGTCCCAGTTCGCCCCGCAGTGGCTGGCGCTCTATCCGCTGATTGCGCTGCCGGTGGCCTTTCTGGTCACCGCCGGGATCGGCATGGCGCTGGAGCGTACCATTATTCGCCATCTCTACGGACGCCCGCTGGAAACGCTGCTGGCGACCTGGGGGATCAGCCTGATGCTCATCCAGCTGACGCGCATGCTGTTTGGCGCGCAAAACGTCGAGGTGGCGAACCCGGCGTGGCTATCCGGCGGCATGCAGGTACTGCCCAATCTGATCCTGCCGTGGAACCGGCTGGCGGTCCTCGGCTTTGTGATCCTCGTCCTGTTCTTTACCTGGCTGATCCTGAATAAAACCCGTCTGGGCATGAACGTGCGGGCGGTCACGCAGAACCGGGCAATGGCCGCCTGCTGCGGCGTACCGACCGGCCGGGTGGATATGCTGGCGTTTGGCCTCGGCTCCGGGATCGCGGGCTTAGGCGGCGTCGCGCTGTCGCAGCTCGGCAACGTCGGGCCGGAGCTCGGTCAGGGCTATATCATCGACTCGTTTCTGGTGGTGGTGCTGGGCGGCGTCGGTCAGCTGGCGGGAAGCGTGGTGGCGGCATTTGGCCTCGGGATCTTTAACAAAATCCTCGAACCGCAGCTGGGGGCGGTGCTGGGCAAAATTCTGATCCTGGTGCTGATTATTTTGTTTATCCAGAAACGCCCGCAGGGGCTGTTCGCGTTAAAAGGCAGGGTGATTGACTGATGAGCCAACCGATGACCTTACGACTTGCGCGCAAAGCGCCCCGGCCTCTGCAGTGGCTTGGGCTGCTGGTGCTAATCGCGCTGCTGAGCATGCCATTTCTGGCGCTGCTGCCTCAGTCACACCCGCTGGCGGTGCCTACGTGGCTGCTGACCCTGACCGGTAAGATCCTCTGCTACGCCGTTGTCGCGGTGGCATTGGATCTGGTGTGGGGCTATGCCGGCATGCTGTCGCTGGGCCATGGCATCTTCTTTGCGCTGGGCGGCTATGCGATGGGCATGTATCTGATGCGCCAGGCGGCCGGCGACGGTCTGCCGGCGTTTATGTCATTCCTGTCGTGGACCGAGCTGCCGTGGTTCTGGTGGGGAACCCAGCACTTTGCCTGGGCGATGCTGCTGGTGGTGCTGGTTCCCGGGCTGCTGGCGCTGGTTTTCGGCTGGTTTGCCTTTCGCTCCAAAATCAAAGGGGTCTACTTTTCGATAATGACCCAGGCGCTGACCTACGCCGGAATGCTGCTCTTTTTCCGCAACGAGACCGGCTTCGGCGGCAACAACGGTTTTACCGGTTTCACCACGCTGCTCGGCTTTTCCGTCACCGCCACCGGCACCCGTGCGGCGCTGTTTATGGCGACGGTACTGCTGCTGCTGTTAACGCTGTGGATAGGCTTTCGCCTCGCCACCAGCAAGTTCGGCCGCATTCTGACCGCGGTGCGCGACGCCGAAAACCGGCTGATGTTCTGCGGCTACGATCCGCGCGGCTTTAAGCTGCTGGTGTGGACGCTCTCGGCCGTGTTGTGCGGGCTGGCGGGGGCGCTGTACGTCCCGCAGGTGGGGATTATTAACCCTGGCGAAATGTCGCCGACCAACTCGATTGAGGCCGCTATCTGGGTGGCGCTCGGCGGCCGCGGAACCTTAGTCGGCCCGGTGCTGGGCGCAGGGCTGGTCAACGGCGCGAAAAGCTACTTCACGATGGCGATCCCGGAGTACTGGCAGCTGTTTCTTGGACTGATTTTTATCATCGTCACGCTCTTTTTACCGCGTGGGGTGATTGGCCTGCTGCGTAAAGGAGATCGCTGATGCAACCGGATGAAGGCCTGTTTACCCGCCAGCAGCCGACGGATCGTTTTCGTGAGCAAACCGATCCGGTGCTGCAGCTGGAAAAGATTAACGTCAATTTTGACGGCTTCCAGGCGCTGACCGACCTCTCGCTGCAGATTGGCGTTGGCGAACTGCGCTGTATTATCGGGCCCAACGGCGCCGGGAAAACCACCCTGATGGACGTGATTACCGGCAAAACCCGGCCGCAGAGCGGCAGGGCGCTGTACGATCAGTCCATCGACCTGATGTCCCTTGACCCGATCGCCATTGCCCGTCAGGGGATTGGGCGCAAGTTTCAAAAGCCGACGGTCTTTGAAGCGCTGACGGTGGCTGAAAATCTTGAGCTGGCGCTGAAAAGCGATAAATCGGTCTGGGCCAGCCTGCGCGGGCGGCTGAACTCGGAGCAGGAGGACCGCATCAGCGATACCCTGCGCCTGCTGCGTCTGGACGCCGAACGCGGCCGGCAGGCGGGGCTGCTGTCGCATGGACAGAAGCAGTTCCTTGAGATCGGCATGCTGCTGGTGCAGGAGCCGCATCTGCTGCTGCTGGATGAGCCCGCCGCTGGTATGACCGACGCCGAAACCGAATATACCGCCGAGCTGTTCCGCACCCTCGCCGGGGAGCATTCGCTGATGGTGGTCGAGCATGATATGGGATTTGTTGAAACGATTGCCGACCGGGTGACCGTTTTGCATCAGGGACAGGTGCTGGCGGAAGGCTCTCTGCGCGAGGTGCAGGCCAACGAACAGGTGATTGAAGTTTATCTTGGACGCTAAGGAGCGCCGATGCTGCAGGTTAACCAGTTACATCAATACTATGGCGGCAGCCATATTCTGCGCGGCGTCGATTTTGCTGCCCGACCGGGAGAGATTACCTGCCTGCTGGGGCGCAACGGCGTAGGTAAAACCACACTGCTGAAGTGCCTGATGGGGCTGGTCCCGGCGCGCAGCGGCGAAGTGATATGGCAGGATAAGACCATCACGGCGCGCAAACCCCATCAGCGCGTACAGGCGGGGATCGCCTATGTCCCGCAGGGGCGGGAGATTTTTCCGCGCCTCACCGTTGAAGAGAACCTGCTGATGGGCCTTTCTCGCTTTGCCGCCCGCGATGCGCGTCAGGTTCCGGAGGAGATCTATCAGCTGTTTCCGGTGTTAAAAACGATGAAGCAGCGGCGCGGGGGCGATCTCTCCGGCGGTCAGCAGCAGCAGCTGGCGATTGGCCGCGCGCTGGCCAGCCGGCCGCAGCTGCTGATCCTCGATGAGCCGACGGAAGGTATTCAGCCCTCGGTGATTAAGGAGATCGGCGAAGTTATCCGCCAGCTGGCGAACCGTGGCGATATGGCGATCCTGCTGGTCGAGCAGTTCTATGATTTTGCCGCAGCTCTTGCCGACCGCTACCTGGTGATGTCGCGAGGAGTGATTATTCAGCAAGGAAAGGGCGCGGATATGGAAGCCGAGGGCGTGCGCGGAATGGTGGCTATCTAGGCCGCAATAGCCGTTAAGCGCGGCGCCGGGCGTCGCGCTTAACGGAGTCTACTTACGCAACAATCGCTGCAGCCGCGCCTGGCGCCAGCTGCGGGTCAATCCGCCGAAAACAAACAGCCGTGCCGCTCTCACCAGCAGCAGCGCGCCCCAGATAGCGGCTACCCATGCGGACCAGTAGTTTTCGGGGCTGGTGACCCGGTTTAGCACCGCCAGCAGAACGCAAACCACCACCGCCACCGACAGCGAGCGGAAGAAGCGGCTCTCCTGATGGACCCGCTCTTTGGCTTCCTCAATACGTAAATCAAGGGATTCTTCGTGCCCGACGGGGGCGTCGCCGCTCAGTTCGGCTACGTTAACCTCAAACACGGCGGCGAGGGCGCTGAGCGTTTCCAGGGCCGGCCGATCGCCGTTTTCGATGCGCTGAATGGTGCGCACGCTGACGCCGGCCAGTTCGGCCAGCTGCTCCTGAGACCATGCGCGCTGCAGACGTAACTGTTTAACCTGATTAATGCTGTTCATCATATCTATCTCCGGGTGAAACCTGAGATGCAGCGTGATGCTTTCCGCCGTCGGCCGCCACGATCTCCTGCCGACAGTAACCCGACACCGACCCGACAGCCGCATGACGGCAGGCTTCAGGCGCTGGCGACCGGATAACCTTTTTGCCGGGGAGGATTGTTCATGCCGCGGAAAATCATCAGCCATGCGGCGATAATCGCCACCATCAGCACCACAAACAGCGACCAGTGCGGCATGTGGGTCAGGATCGCCCCGGTGATCATCGGGTTAAACGCGGCGCCAAGCCAGCCTAACGACTGGGCGGAAAAATAGCTGGCCTTCATGCCCGCCGGCGCAATGTTGTCGATCAGCATATATTCCCCGGGAGCATAAATAATTTCCCCCAGGGTAAAGACCGCCGCCGACACGCCCCACAGCAGCAGGCTGCTGCCGGAAAGAATAAACCCGCCCAGCCCGATGACAAAGCATAGCGTGCCAAAGGTCATCAGCGGGCGGATATTGCGCGCGTTCAGCCTGCGCCCGACGGCGTACTGCAGCGCCACCACCACGGCGGCGTTAACCGGTAAAACCACCGCCACCACTTTTTCAGCAAAGTCGCTATCGGCGACCACCAGTACATACTGGGAAATACAGGAGGCGAAAGAGCCGCCGACAAACGACGCCAGCAGCCCGGAGAGCGTAAACCACATTAGTGCCCGGTCGCGCAGCAGAACCGAGGGCGACCACTGGCTGCCAGTATCCGCAGCGATAGCCGCCGATGTCCGCTGGACGAAGAGCTGGATAAACACCAGCGGAAACGCAGCGCAGGCCGCGGCCAGCCAGAACGGCAGGTTAATGCTGTGCATCACCAGCAGGGTGCCAAGCGGGGGGCCAACGGTCCAGCCGATATTGAGGAAGGTATAGTTGAGCGAGAAGATCCGCGCCTTTTTTTCCGGCGACAGAACGTCGGCAAACCACGCCTTTAGCACGGTGGAGAAGACGGAATAGGCGCAGTTGATCAGAGCGAAGAAAAAGACCACCAGAGAGACGCTGTTCACCAGCGGGATTGCCACAAAGCCGCAGATAAAGGCCGTAACGGCAATCAGCATATAACGCTTTTTATCGAACTTATCGGCCAGAATGCCGAACCCCATGCTGAACACCACGCCGACCGTCAGGGCGATAGACATGGCATAGCCGATTTTATCTACCTCCAGCTGATACTGGCGGGTAAGAAAGATGGTCATAAAAGGAAGCGTCGCGCCGCGGCCGATGGTGAGCAGCAGCGATGAGGCCAGCAGCGCTATCGTTGAGCGCCTGAGGGTCGGTATCATTTTTTCCTTGCCTGATAAATGTTATTTTTTGTGGTGCTATTCACAAATAACATGGTCTTTCAGGCTTGTATAGCATTCCCCTATGTCGGAAGGGGCATTACGACCCTGCTAAAAATAATGATCTATCCGGATGACGATTTTTTCGTTACTTTGATTTCATTGATAAAAATTAGCGTAGTAACCGAGGCGGGGTATGACACGTAAAGACGGGCTGCTGGCACTGCTGGTGGTGGTCGTTTGGGGGCTTAATTTTGTGGTTATTAAGCTCGGGCTTCACAATATGCCGCCGCTGATGCTGGCGGGGCTGCGTTTTTTACTGGTCGCCTTCCCGGCGCTGCTGTTTGTGGCGCGGCCAAAAATTCCCCTGCGCCTGCTGCTGGGCTACGGCCTGACGATCAGCTTTGGGCAGTTCGCCTTTCTGTTCTGCGCCATCGGCCTCGGCATGCCCGCCGGGCTGGCTTCGCTGGTGCTGCAGGCGCAGGCTTTCTTCACCATCATCCTCGGGGTGTTTACCTTTGGCGAACGTCTGCAGGGCAAGCAGCTGGCCGGCATCGCGCTGGCGATTTTCGGCGTGCTGGTGCTGATAGAGGCGAGCCTCGGCCCGCAGCATGTGCCGGTGGTTGGGTTTATGCTGACCCTCGCGGCGGCGCTGAGCTGGGCCTGCGGGAATATCTTCAATAAAAAAATCATGTCCCGGCAGGAGAAGCCGCAGATCATGTCGCTGGTGGTGTGGAGCGCGCTGATCCCGGTGCTGCCGTTTATGCTGGCCTCATACCTGCTCGATGGCCCGCAAAAAATGGTCGCCAGCCTGCTGCAGATCGATCTGCTGACCGTGCTTTCGCTGCTCTATCTGGCGTTTATCGCCACGATTGTCGGCTACGGGATTTGGGGTTCGCTGCTCGGGCGCTATGAGACCTGGCGGGTGGCGCCGCTCTCGCTGCTGGTGCCGGTGGTCGGGATGGCCAGCGCCGCGCTGCTGCTTGGCGAAACCTTGAGCGGACTGCAGCTCGTCGGGGCGGTGCTGATTATGGCCGGGCTGTATATTAACGTGTTTGGCCTGCGGCGCATTCGCGTCGGCGCGGCGCGGGGATAAAAAAAAGCCCCGAATATCGGGGCTAAAAAACCGGAGTCGTGCGGTTAGTTGTAGTAGGGCACGCCTAGCTCATCTGACTTGTCGCTACCGGCAGCCATATGATTGAAATCAAACGGCGAATCGTTATGTTCGGAAGGCATTATCATCGCATCGCGGTGGTTATGACGAACCGGAGTAGTGGTTTGCTCCGCATAGCTCTGACCAGAGGTCAGCGCTACCAGCACAAGGGCGGCGGAAGCGAATAGTTTCATGATTTCCTCAATACGTCTTTTTGCAGGCGATTAACAACAGTTGTTCAGTGGCATCAGATAGCGGGATTCACCCGGCATATTTGTCATGCGATATTTATGCGGCGGAACGTCGAAATAGTTTTTAAAGGTTCGGGTCAGCGTTTGCTGTGATTCAAAACCGTAGCGCTCCGCCAGATAGAGGATCGGCTCGTTGCTCTGCTTGAGCTTCTGCGCGATCTCGGTCAGCTTGCGGCTGCGGATGTACTGGCCTAGGGAGTGACCGGTCTCTTTCTTGAACATTCTTTGCAGGTGCCATTTAGAGTAACCTGAGCGCTCAGACACTTTTTCCAGCGACAGCGGCGATTCCAGGTTATCTTCAATCCACGACAAAATACTATGGATAGTGATGGCGTCGTTATTGCGTCTGGACATCATCTTACCTCTTCTTATTACGGCAGGACTTTCTTGAGTAAATACTCAAGGGTGACCACTTCATCCGCCGACAGATTTTTTGTTAACTCCTGGTGCAATTTCTGACCCACAACCTGATGACATTGCTCACATAGCGCCGCGCCGTCTGGCGTTAGCTGCACCAGCACGCCGCGTTTGTCAGTGGGGTTGGGTAACCGTTCAATCCAGCCTTTACAGACCAGGCGATCGAGCATGCGCGTCATTGCGCCTGGGTCGACCGAGAGCACGGTTTTCAGCTCAACGGGGGTAATGCATACTTCGCAACGAATGGAACAGAGCACCCGGAACTGGGTGGAAGTGATATCCATCGGTGAGAGGTACTCGTTGAGCAGGCGATCTTTTTTCTGGTTAACCATCTGGATCAAGCGACCGAGGGGGATCATTTCGTTAAACAGGTCACTTGTGCTTTTCACAATGGTTGCCCAGGCAATTATTTAATTGCTGTGGATATTATTGCCCAGGCAACAATAAGTCAACCTGATGGATTCGGCGATGACACGATTTGCTAAAGCACGCCCGCGCAGGGGCTGCGAGGAAAATATCAGCGCTGGTATGATACCGACGACCAACGTTATACTCAGAGAGTAAAATTTTTAATTGTTTAATATTAACAGGGGCTTAATTAATCATGATGGAACTTTTTAAAGCGATAAGTCTGGGGCTGGTGGTGATTTTGCCGCTGGCAAACCCGCTCACGACCGTCGCATTGTTCCTCGGGCTGGCGGGCAACATGAACAACGCCGAGCGTAACCGACAATCGCTGATGGCCTCGGTATATGTCTTTATCATTCTGGCGGTGGCGTGGTATGCCGGCCAGGTGGTGATGAATACCTTCGGTATCTCAATCCCCGGTCTGCGTATCGCCGGCGGGCTGATCGTGGCCTTTATTGGTTTCCGGATGCTGTTTCCGCAGCAGAAGGCGCATGACTCCGTGGAAGCCAAAATGAAATCGGAAGAGCTGCAGGACGAACCGACGGCCAATATCGCCTTTGTCCCGCTGGCTATGCCGAGTACCGCCGGGCCGGGTACCATCGCGATGATCATCAGTACGGCGTCGACGGTGAAACACGGCGTTGAGTTTCCGGAATGGGTGGTGCTGGCGGCGCCGCCGATCACCTTTGCGCTGGTGGCGCTGATTCTGTGGGTCAGCCTGCGCAGCTCCGGGGCGATTATGCGCATGGTCGGGAAGGGCGGCATCGAGGCGATCTCCCGCCTGATGGGCTTCCTGCTGGTGTGCATGGGCGTGCAGTTTATTATTAACGGGGTGCTGGAGATCATTACCACCTATCATGTCTGACCGGTGAATGGATAAAAAAAGCCGGGCAGCGTGGCGCTGCCCGGCTTTTTTATGGTGGCTATCAGGAGTGGTGAGGCCGCTCTTCCAGCGACACCGGCCAGCGGCGGAAGATCATCACCGACCAGACCAGCGCCACCAGCGCCGGAATGGCTCCGACGTAGCCGATGGAGGCCATTGACATATGGGTGCTCACCTGGCTGCCGACCAGCGCGCCGGCGCCGATGCCAATATTAAAGATCCCCGAGAATAGCGACATGGCCACGTCGGTAGCATCCGGCGCCAGCGCCAGTACCTTAACCTGCATTCCCAGGCCGATTATCATAATCGCCACGCCCCAGAAGATGCTCAGCAGCATCAGGTGGTTGGCATTTTGCGATGCCGGCAGCAGCAGCAGCAGACAGGCCAGCAGCAGGCCAATCGCGACATTAATCAGGCCCGAAGCGTGCTGATTGCCCAGTTTACCGAACAGCACGCTGCCGATAATCCCCGCGCCGCCGAGCACCAGCAGCAGCACGGTGGCGAAATTACCGCTCAGACCGGCCACCGTCTGCACAAACGGTTCGATGTAGCTATAGGCGGTGTAGTGCGCCGTCACCACGATAGCGGTCAGCAGATAGATGCTGAGCAGCGCCGGGCGGCGAAACAGCAGCGGCAGGCTTTTCAGCGAACCGGAGTGCTCGCTGGGCAGCTTCGGCAGCAGCTTGTAGAGACACACCAGCGTCACCAGCGCGCCGAGGCCGATGACCAGGAAGGTCGTGCGCCAGCCGAAATACTGGCCAACGATGCGGCCGATTGGAATACCGAAGACCATAGCCAGCGCGGTGCCGGTAGCAATCAGGCTCAGCGCCTGGGCGCGTTTTCCCGCTGGCGCCATGCGGATCGCCAGCGCCGAGGTAATGGACCAGAACACCGCGTGCGCAAAGGCGATACCGATACGGCTGATCACCAGCACGTTAAAGCTCCACGCAAAAAACGACAGCACGTGGCTGGCGATAAACAGAATAAACAGGCCAATCAGCAGGCGGCGGCGCTCCATCTGGCTGGTGAGCAGCATAAACGGCAGCGACATCAGGGCCACGACCCACGCGTAAATAGTCAGCATTATGCCGACCTGCGCGGTTTCCATGCCGAAGCTGTCGGCAATATCTGACAGCAGGCCGACCGGCGCGAATTCAGTGGTATTAAAGATAAAAGCGGCGATCGCCAGCGTGACTACCCGAAGCCACGCGACCTTGCGTGAAACCGTGTTTGTAATCATAGGTTCTGAACTGAGTGCTTAGAAGAAGAAGAGAAGGCGATCTTAAAACGATTGCTGCTGAAAATACAATCATTTTGTGATCTGCGTCTCATTATGCCGTCGCGGAAATAAAATGGCTAACAGATTAATTTTTATATAGATCGTGTGCATATCCCGCTTTTATGTCATGTTGAGGATAAGTAAAAAAAAAGGACTACGACAATGCAAAAAATTGATTTTTATCTGGTGGATGCTTTCAGCGATCGTAACTTTGGCGGCAACGCCGCGGCGGTATGCCCGTTAACCGAGTGGCTGCCGGACGAGACGCTGCTGAAAATGGCCCAGCAGCACAATCAGTCGGAGACCGCCTTTTTCGTGCGCACCGATGAAGGCTATGAGCTGCGCTGGTTCACGACGCAGTATGAGATAAACCTCTGCGGCCACGCCACCCTGGCGGCCTCGCACGTTATTTTTGAATATCTTGACTATCCCTCTACCACCATCGTTTTCAGCACCCGTTTTGTCGGCGAGCTGCGGGTTACGCGCAACGGCGACTGGCTGACCCTGGACTTTCCGGCGTGGTCAGCGGAGGAAGTCGCCGCGCCGCCCGCCGAGCTGTTTGCCGGGCTGGGAATCAGCCACGCGGTGGACGTGCGGGTTGGGCGCGACTACCTGGTGGTGCTGGCCGATCGCCAGCAGGTCGAAGCCGTCCGTCCGGATATGCACCAGCTCCAGCGGCTTGGCAAAATGGTCTGTATCAGCGCGGCGGATGAGGAATATGACTTTGTCAGCCGTTTCTTCTGTCCTGGCGAAGGGGTTGCCGAAGATCCGGTCACCGGCTCGGCTCACAGCATGCTGATCCCTTACTGGGGCGAAAGGCTTGGCAAAACGCAGATGCAGGCGCGTCAGGTATCGGCTCGCGGTGGCGATCTGCGCTGCCAGTGGCAGGGGGAGAGGGTGCTGATCGGCGGTCAGGCGATAATCTATCTGACTGGCACCATCACCCTACGCTAAGGAAAATCGTGAAAGAGGCTGCAATGTCTCCTGGCGGCAGGCTCTTTCTGCGCTGAGTGGCGTCGCGGGGGCCGCTCGCGACGCCTGTGGCGCCAGGCCATATCTTATTCGAGGCGGGCGATATTGGCTTTTATCACCGCCACTGAATGACGGAACTTCTCACTTTCCTCCGGCGCTAGCTGCAACTCTATAATCTGCTGCACGCCGTTTTGCGCCAGCACGGCCGGTACGCCGACCGCTGCGCCGCGAATACCGTACTCGCCATCGAGTATGCAGGAGATGGCCAGCGCGCGGTGGCTACCGGTAAAGATATTGCGGCAAATCTCGGCGATGGTTCCGGCGACGCCATATTCGGTGCAGCCTTTACCGGCATAGATCTCAAACCCGAGTTTGCGCACCCGGTCGGCGATTTGCTGACGGTCCAGCGCCTTACCGGTATGTTTTTGGTAAACCTCGGCAATCGGCGAGCCGTACACCGACGAGTGGGACCACACCGGAAACTGGGTATCGCCATGTTCGCCGAGAATAAAAGCATCGATACTCTGGGCGCCAATATCCAGCGCCTGCGCCAGCAGGCGGCGCAGGCGGGTGGTATCCAGCCAGACGCCGGTACCAATCACCTGGCCGCGCGGCAAGCCGGAAAGCTGCCACACCTGCCAGGTAATAATATCGCAGGGGTTGGTGGCAATCAGGAAGATACCGTTGAAACCGTTGTCCATCATCCGCGGGACAATGCCGCGGACGATTTTCGCCGTACGGGCCAGCTCGTCCAGGCGACTTTCGCCCTCTTTCAGCGCGCCACCGGAGACGGTGATCACCGCGATATCCACATCGGCGCAGTCGCTGGCATCGCGTACTGAAATGGCCATCATTCCCGGCATATAGGCGGCGGCGTCGCTAAGGTCCTGAGCGTGCGCCTGGGCCCGCGTTTTATCAAGATCGACGAGGATCAGCTCTTCGCAGATATTCTGGTTTAATAATGCATAGGCCGCCGAGGTGCCGACATTGCCTGCACCGATGATCATCACCTTGCGCGCTTTGCTATTCATGGTCCGCTCCTGATATCAACCGTCATGGCATAAAATTACTGCGGCTCAATTGGTTAGCGCAAGAGGATGCCGGAGGTATAAGTTAATGCTATGAGAAACGGGTGTACGCGTTGCGCTACAGTGGCTCAAAAAAAGGAGCTCGCCTATGTACACCATCGCCCCGACCTCGTTGTCCCATCCCGATCTCACCGCCCTTATTGCCCAACTGGACGCTTTCCAGGAGTCGCTCTATCCGGCGGAGAGTAACCACCTCGTTGACCTGAGCCAGCTAAAGGCGGAGTCGGTTATCGTGCTGCTTATCCGGGATGAAAACCAGCAGGCGGTGGGCTGCGGAGCTATCGTCCTCGGCGACGATGGCTTTGGCGAAATGAAGCGGGTGTTTATCGACCCCAGCCATCGCGGGCAGATGCTGGGTGAAAAGCTGCTGCAGGCGCTGGAAGAAGAGGCCCGCCGGCGCGATTGCCACACCGTGCGTCTTGAGACCGGCATCTATCAGCAGGCCGCCGTCAGGCTCTATACCCGCAGCGGCTATCAAACGCGCAGCGCTTTTGCTCCCTATCAGCCCGATCCGCTGAGCCTGTTTATGGAGAAACTGCTCGTTGCCGATCTTCGTTCAGCAGCGCTATAAACGCCTCCAGCTGGCGGGTTTTCGCCCCGCGGCGCCACACCAGCCAGGTGGTTAGCCAGCGCCACTCTTCGGCAAGCGGCCACGCGGAAACCTGCTGATGGCCGGGCATACTCTCCAGCATGCTGCGCGGGATCAGCGCCAGCCCGGCCCCGGCAATCACGCACGCCAGCATGCCATGATAGGACTCCATCTCATGGATCCGCCCGGGCGTGGCGCGATCGGCGTGAAACCAGCTTTCAAAATGCCGTCGGTAGGAGCAGTTGGCGCGAAACGCGTAAACGTTGACGCCGTTCACCTCGCTGGCGCGGGTAATGGGGGCGTGGCCCACGGGCGCGACGATCATCATCTCCTCCGGAAATACCGGCAGGCCTTCGAGGCCGGGGTGCACCAGCGGGCCGTCGATAAATGCCGCGCTCAGGGTGCCTTCGAGCACGCCGTCAATCATATTGCCGGAAGGGCCGGTCGAGAGCGCCAGATGGATTTTCGGATAGCGCTGGTTATAGAGCGCCAGCGCCGAGGGGATCCTTACCGCGGCGGTGCTCTCCAGCGACCCTAGCGAAAACAGCCCCTGCGGCTCATCGCCGGCAACCACCATTCTCGCCTCGTCGACCAGCGCCAGGATCTGCTGGCTGTAGCGCAGAAAGCTATGGCCGGCAGGAGAAAGGCGCAGGCGCTGGTTCTCGCGGATAAACAGCTCAACGCCGAGGTCGGCCTCCAGCTGGCGAATGCGGGTGGTGAGGTTAGAAGGGACGCGATGCACCTTCTGAGCGGCCTGGGTAATGCTGCCCGTCGCGGCGACGGCGTTAAACATCTCAAGCTGGGTCAGGTCCATAGTCTTCTTCTTTCGTGAACAGGTTGCTTAATATTATTCATTTTCAATGAATGGAAGCGTAAGCCAGAATGAGGTCAGTTCGCAATCAACATTCGCCATCAACACAGAGAGAATAACGATGAATTTATCTGCAACTCATGCGGTTTCCCTGAACCCGACCACCGGTGAAATTGTGTCGTCTCTGCCCTGGGCTACTGAACAGGAGGTCGATGCGGCTATTGCTCTCGCGGAGCTGGGCTATCGCCAGTGGCGCGCGACAGGCGTAGACCAGCGCGCCGCTGCGCTGCGTCAGGTCGGCAGCGTCCTGCGTAGCCGGGCGGAAGAGATGGCGCAGATGATAAGCCTGGAGATGGGTAAGCCGATTGCCCAGGCCCGCGGCGAAGTGACCAAATCGGCCAATCTCTGCGACTGGTATGCCGAGCACGGTCCGGCAATGCTGAAAACCGAAGCCACCCAGGTCGAAGATAATAAAGCCGTTATCGAATACCGCCCGCTGGGCGCCATTCTGGCGATTATGCCGTGGAACTTTCCCCTGTGGCAGGTACTGCGCGGCGCGGTACCGATCCTGCTGGCAGGCAACAGCTATCTGCTCAAGCATGCGCCGAACGTCATGGGCAGCGCGGCGCTGATCGGCGACATCTTCACGCAGGCGGGGCTGCCAGCCGGCGTATTCGGCTGGGTCAACGCCACCAATGAAGGCGTATCGCAGACCATTAACGATCCGCGCATAGCCGCCGTGACGGTGACCGGTAGCGTTCGCGCCGGGAAGGCGATTGGCGCCCAGGCCGGAGCCGCGCTGAAGAAGTGCGTCCTCGAACTGGGGGGATCGGACCCGTTTATCGTGCTGAATGATGCCAGCCTGGACGAGGCGGTGAAAGCGGCGGTGATCGGACGCTACCAGAACACCGGACAGGTGTGTGCGGCAGCGAAGCGCTTTATTGTCGAAGCCGGGATTGCCGATGCGTTCAGCAAAAAATTCGTTGCCGCCGTTGAGGCGCTGAAAATGGGCGACCCGCGCGACGAGGCCAACTATCTGGGGCCAATGGCGCGTTTTGACCTCCGTGACGAGCTCCATCAGCAGGTGGCGGCGACGCTGGCGGAAGGGGCGACCCTGCTGCTCGGCGGCGAAAAGGTTGCCGGCGCCGGTAACTACTATGCCCCGACGGTGCTGGGTAACGTGACCGCTGAAATGACCGGCTTCCGCCAGGAGCTGTTTGGTCCGGTCGCCACTATAACCGTGGCTCGCGACGCCGCGCATGCCCTGGAGCTGGCTAATGACAGCGAATTTGGCCTGTCGGCCACCGTCTTTACCGCCAGCGCCGAAGAGGCCGACCGCTTCTCCCGTCAGCTGGAGTGCGGCGGGGTCTTTATCAATGGCTACAGCGCCAGCGACGCGCGGGTGGCCTTTGGCGGCGTGAAAAAAAGCGGTTTCGGCCGCGAGCTCTCGCACTTTGGGTTGCATGAGTTCTGTAACGTGCAGACCGTATGGAAAGACCGCCGCTAATCGACGTTAGCGCCTGACGCCCGTCGCCGCGCTCTGCTATACTCGCAGCCCGAATTTGGATGTGGGCAAGGAGCCGGGCGTGGCGACGGTCATCAATAATGCAATGCTGGATGCGATTCTGGCAGAAATCAGGCCGCTGATTGGGCGCGGTAAGGTGGCGGACTATATTCCGGCGCTGGCCAGCGTGAGCGGCAATAAGCTTGGCATCGCGATCAGCACGGTTGACGGGCGGCACTATTTTGCCGGTGACGCCCATGAGCGTTTTTCCATTCAATCCATCTCTAAAGTGCTCAGCCTGGTGGTGGCGATGAACCACTATCAGGAAGACGAGATCTGGCAGCGGGTGGGGAAAGATCCCTCCGGCCAGCCGTTTAACTCGCTCCTGCAGCTGGAAATCGAGCAGGGAAAACCGCGCAACCCCTTCATTAATGCCGGGGCTCTGGTGGTTTGCGATATGCTGCAAAGCCGCCTCAGCGCGCCGCGCCAGCGGATGCTGGAAATTGTCCGGCGGCTGAGCGGAGTGGCGGATATCGCCTACGACCCGCTGGTGGCGCGTTCCGAGTTTGAGCATTCTGCGCGCAATGCGGCGATTGCCTGGCTGATGAAGTCCTTCGGCAATTTCCATAACGACGTCGCCACGGTGCTGCACAACTATTTCCACTACTGTTCGCTGGAGATGAGCTGCGTTGAGCTGGCGAGGACCTTTCTGTTCCTCGCCGATCGCGGTATCGCGCCGCACCTCGATACGCCGGTGATTGCGCCGATTCAGTCGCGTCAGGTGAATGCCCTGATGATGACCAGCGGAATGTATCAAAACGCCGGGGAGTTTGCCTGGCGCGTCGGGCTGCCGGCGAAATCGGGCGTTGGCGGAGGGATCGTGGCGATCGTTCCCCAGGAGATGGCTATTGCCGTATGGAGTCCGGAGCTGGATCAGGCCGGGAACTCGCTGGCCGGGGTTGCGGTGCTGGAAAAACTCACTCAGCAGGTGGGAAGGTCGGTATTCTGATGGTTAACATGAACAGTTTATTTAGCCGGCTGGAGCGTTCCGCGTTTCGCTCCCGTTTTAAGCTGGGAATTAAAGAGCGGCAATACTGTTTCGATAAAGGGGCGGAGACCATTGACCAGCACGCGGCGGATTTTATTGCCCGCCGCCTGGCGCCAGCGAATATCCCCAATGACGGCAAGCAAACGCCAATGCGCGGCCATCCGGTATTTATCGCCCAGCACGCCACCGCCACCTGCTGTCGCGGCTGCCTCGAAAAGTGGCACGCGATCCCTCCAGGCCGGGCGCTGAGCGCCGACGAGCAGCGGTACGTCGTGCAGGTTATTCACCATTGGCTGGTGCTGCAGATGAATTCTTCCGGCCATTGATAGTGAGCAACAATCAGGCATATGTATGCCTGATAAATATTCTCATGCTATGATAATCCGCTAACTAATTATTAACATAATAATTGCCTGAAACAATTAGACGGATAATTACTGAATGTCTTCACTGTCGATTCGGTCATTCACGCTGTTTCGTGAGGAGCAGCCCGTGCGTGATGCGCTGGTGTTATTCACGTTAACGCTGCTGCTTCATTTCTTTGGCGCCATGCTGCGTCTGGTGCAGGAACTCTCGTTTTTCTGGCCGCTTAATGCCGTGATGGCGGGGATCTTTGCGCGTTACGTCTGGCTAAACCGCAGCTATTTTTATGCGGTTTGTTTTGCCGCGATGCTGGTTTATGACGGCCTGACGTCGCGCTGGGGAATGGGCTTCGCTTCGCTGCTGATTAACTTCTCCAATATTGTTTTTATTGTGATCCTGGCGCAGCTGGTGCTGTGGGATAAGCGACGCGCTGATTCTATGCCGGGGCCAATTAATGCGCTGAACCTGTTTTGTTATTGCCTGCTGGCGGCGCTGCTGTGCGCTGCCGTCGGCGCGCTGGGGTCGGTGGACGTAGAGCGTGCCACCTTTATTCCTCAGCTGGCGGACTGGTTTAGCGAGCAGTTCTCGACCGCGGTGCTGATCCTGCCGTTTATTCTGACGCTGACGCTGCCTTCCGCGCTCGGCGCCTTTCGTTTCCGCCAGCTGCTGCCGGTTATCGCGCTGGTATTGTCGATTATTCTCGGGGTTAGCGTCGGCGGAGCGGGGAGCATCACTTTCCCGCTGCCGGCGCTGATTTGGTGCGCCATTCGCTATCCGCTGCCGCTGACCTGTCTGCTGACGTTTATTACCGGCATCAGCGAAATTCTGCTGGTAGCCAACTCGCTGATTCATCTCTCTCCCGACGCGCGGATGCAGCCGTGGCAGCTCTTCTCCACGCGTCTGGGGATCGCCGCGATGCTGATTAGCCCGGTGATTGTCGCCTCGAGCGTAGAAGCGATTAATAACCTGGTGAAACAGCTGGCGCTGCGCGCCGATTTTGATTTCCAGACCCGCGTTTACTCACGCTCCGGGCTCGGCGAGGCGCTCAAACGTCAGACGCTGGCTGAAGGGCAGCTGCTGACCGTGATGGTGCTGGATATTGACGGCTTTAAGCGGGTCAACGACAGCTGGGGGCATGAGTGCGGCGATTGCGTCCTGACGCAGTTTGCGCAACAGGTGCGCCAGCTGGCGGGCGAGCAGGGGCTGGTCGCGCGGATTGGCGGGGAGGAGTTTGCCGTGGCAACCCTGAGCTCGTCGATGCAGGAGAGTCAGGCGCTGGCGGAGAAAATCCGCCAGGGCGTCGAGGCGCAAACCTTTGTCTGGGGGCAGAACAAGATCCGCCTTACCGTGAGCATGGGGCTGGAGTCTCGTCCGGTGGGGAGCGAGCGGATAACCGAGCTCTTTAATCAGCTGCTGATGGCCGCTGACGACTATCTGGTGAGCGCCAAGAAAGCGGGACGCAATCGGGTTTGTACGCCCGGGCTGGTCTGAAAGCGGTAATAAGAAAATACGATAGTGATTTTGCTTGAGTTAAATTTAGGTTAAAAACATAGTGATGTGGTCAATTTTAAGGAACTGATCATGGCCACATCCTTTTCCCTGCGCACGCTCTCGCGTGAAGAAATCCTCGAACAGCTTCAGCCGTTAAGCGACATTTTGACCAGCTGCGTGAACGGCGGAGCGTCGGTCAGCTTTATGCTGCCGTTCTCACCGCAAACTGCCAGCGACTTCTGGAACCGTACGGCGCAGAGCGTTGCCGCGGGAGAGCGTATTGTGATGGTGGCAGAAAATGAACTCCATCAGATCGTCGGTACCGTCCAGCTCATTGTCAGCCAGCCGGAAAACCAGCCTCATCGCGCCGACGTGGCCAAACTTTTGGTTCACCAAAATGCCAGGCGTCAGGGGCTGGCTAACGCGCTGATGAACTATCTCGAAGAGGTCGCCCGCAACCAGGGCAAGTCCGTGCTGGTACTGGATACCGCGACAGGGAGCGGCGCGGAGCGCTTCTACGTTCAGTGTGGCTGGGAAAAAGCCGGGGAAATTCCGCGCTATGCGCTGATGCCGGACGGAAAGATGACCGCCACCTCGTTGTTCTATAAGTTCCTGCAATAACCGCCGATGGTTTGATCAAAACGGGGTTTTACTGGTAGAGAAAGCTGATAAGTTATTACACCAATTACTCAGGTTGTATGACTACTCTATGAGGGAACCCATTGTGAAAACACTCAACCGTCGCGATTTTCCCGGCGCGCAGTATCCTGAACGCATTATCCAGTTCGGTGAAGGCAACTTCTTACGCGCCTTTATCGACTGGCAGGTCGATCTGCTCAACGAGCACACAGACCTGAATGCCGGCGTAGTCATCGTGCGCCCCATTGAGAGCGAATTCCCGCCGTCGCTGAGCGTTCAGGACGGTCTCTATACCACGATTATTCGTGGGCTTAACGAGAAGGGCGATGCGGTTAGCGATGCGCGAATGATCCGCAGCGTCACCCGGGAAATCAGCGTCTATGCGGACTATGCTGAATACCTGCGCCTGGCGCACAACCCGGATATCCGCTTTGTGTTTTCTAATACCACCGAAGCGGGAATTAGCTACCACGCGGGAGATCGTTTTGACGATGCGCCGGCGGTGAGCTATCCGGCTAAGCTGACTCGCCTGCTGTTTGAGCGCTACAGCCGCTTCTCTGGCGCCAGCGATAAAGGCTGGGTGATCATTCCCTGCGAGCTTATCGACTATAACGGCGAAGCCCTGCGTGAACTGGTGCTGCGCTACGCTGAAGAGTGGGCGCTGCCGGAAGCCTTTACCGCGTGGCTGAATGAGGCGAATACCTTCTGCTCGACGCTGGTGGACCGTATCGTCACCGGCTATCCGCGCAATGAAGCGCTGCAAATCGAGCAGCAGCTCGGTTATAAAGACGCCTTCCTGGCCACCGCGGAACACTTCTATCTGTTCGTTATTCAGGGGCCTAAATCGCTGGCAGCGGAGCTGCGCCTCGATAAACTGCCGCTTAACGTCCTGATTGTCGACGATATTAAGCCTTACAAAGAGCGTAAAGTGGCGATTCTCAACGGCGCGCACACCGCGCTGGTGCCGGTTGCCTTCCTGGCCGGGCTGGATACCGTCGGTGAAGCTATGAACGATCGCGAGATCTGCTCTTTCGTCGAAAAAGCGATTTATGAGGAAATTATTCCGCAGCTGGATTTGCCGCGCGAAGAGCTGGAGACTTTCGCCCGCGCGGTTACCGGGCGCTTCCGCAATCCCTATATAAAGCATCAGCTTCTGTCGATTGCGCTTAACGGCATGACGAAATACCGCACCCGCATTCTGCCGCAGCTGCTGGCGGGGCAGGCGAAAAACGGTAAACTCGCGGCCAGGCTAACCTTTGCGCTGGCGGCCTTGATTGCGTTCTATCGCGGGGAGCGCAATGAGCAAAACTATCCGGTGCAGGACGATGCCGAATGGATGGAGCGCTATCGGGCCCTGTGGTCCGCGCATCGGGATGCGCAGTTGAGTACCAGTGAACTGGTGAAAGCCGTACTGTCGGTTGAGGCGCACTGGCAGCAGGATTTAACCAAAATCAGCGGTCTGGTGGAGCAGGTGACTCTCGACCTTGATGCCATACTGCTCGGCGGAATGCGCGCGGCGGTGAAGCCGCTCTGCTAATTCAAATTTGACCCGGCGCTTGCCGGGTTATTTATCCCACCTTGTTAGTTACAACATACTTTTGAACGATAGGTAAATAACCCTACCATGCCTGATGCTTCTTACCCGCTTCGTCATGCAGAACGGAGGGAGGCGCTTTCTGCCGAGGGCGCGCGGCATCCTGCGGATGACGAAAAACACTGAAAATGTGCGAATTTACGACCTCGATCGTGTTTTGGGACGCCCTGACGCCGCGGCTCATCTATAAATGAGCCTCAATTCAGCACCGCAGGAGCGATCATGATGTTCAGAAGAGGGTTTGTTTTATTATCGGCTTTACTGGTCTGTATACAGGTCCACGCATATCCGGGTTTTCGTCAGCTGGCGTTAAGCGACCCGCAGGGGGAAAAGCTGGATGTCGCCGTATGGTATCCAACGTCTGCAGAAGGAAAAACGGAAAATGTCGGCGCGAATCCCGCTTTCGAAGGGGTCACCGTTATTCGCAATGCGCCTCCGCGGCCCGGAGCGCACCCTCTGCTGGTTATCTCCCACGGCTATAACGGCAACTGGCGCAATTTGTCATGGATTGCGGCGGCCCTGGCCACGCAGGGATATATTGTCGCCGCCCCGGATCATCCCGGCACCACCACTTTTAATCAGAATCCGCTCGACGCTAAGCGCCTGTGGCGACGCCCGCAGGATCTTACCCAGGTGATTGATTTCACTCTGCGCTCCTCCGCTCTGCTCGGGGAAGTGGACGCAGGTCGAATTGCCGCTTTAGGGCACTCCCTCGGCGGATGGACGGTCATGTCTCTGGCTGGAGCGCGCTTCGATTCCGCCCGCATGCTGCGCGACTGCCGGCACCATGCGCAGCGGGGCGACTGCCGGCTAACGCACAAACTCGGCATCGATGGCGCCCGCTCGCAGGATGCGCGCTTTGCGGACCTGCGGGATGCCAGAGTCAAGGCGGTAGTCTCTCTGGATCTCGGCTTCGCCCCCGGCTTTACCCCGCAGAGCCTGCGCGCGGTCAGCGTTCCGACGCTGATTCTTGCGGCCCAGGCGGACAAGCTGGCGGATCTTGATGCGCAACAGGAATCCGGCTACCTTGCGGCCGGCATGAACAGGCAATACGAGGTCGTTGAAGGGGCCACCCATTTCAGCTTCATGCAGCTATGCAAGCCTGCCGGCGAGGCGCTTATTGAGGAGGAAACGCCCGGTGATGGCATCGTTTGCCAGGACGCAAGCGGAGGAAACCGCTCCGCTATTCACCAGGCGCTGATACCTAAGATCGGCATGTTTCTCAATTCGGCGCTGGATTATCACGCGCCTGCTGACGGAACGAGGTCGGCGACAGGCCGCTAATGCGCTGAAACTCGCGGTTAAAATTGGACCTGGTGGTAAATCCCGACTCGAACATGATTTCGGTAACGGGCAGCGGGGTGCTTCGCAGCAGCGCCTGCGCCCGTTCAATCCTTAAACCGTTAATCCACTGCGAGACATTACATTGACTGATAGCGTTGACCGCGCCTGAGAGCTGACGCGCGGGGATCCCCGTTTTTCGGGCAAGCAGGCTGAGCGTAAGGTCGGGATTGAGATAGATCTCCGTTTCCCGAACCAGCTTCTCCAGGGTGGCGTAAATTCCCGCCAGCTCTCCGGCAGGAAGCGCGGCCCGCGTCGGTGGCGCCTCCCGGCTATCAGACTGCGCAACCGCAGCCGGCCGCCCCGCGCAGACGATCGCCGCGCCAATAAGCGGAAGGAGCGCGGCCTGAAAACCCATCACGATCGCCGGAGCCAGCTTGCCGCCGGTTACGCTGAAGTCAAACGTCACCGCGAGATCGGTCAGCGCCGATATACAGAGAAAACAGCCGGCAAAAAAGGCCATTTTCGTCGTATGCGGCGACTCTGTGAGTCGGCTGAGGGTAAAGCGGTGCTCCCCGCGCCAGGCGAGCCGCAGCAGGCTGTATCCATAGCCGGCAAAAAGGAAAAAGAGGATCGAATCCGTCGCTGGCGGCCAGAGTATCCTGATAGCGATGGCGAGAACGGCGGGGGCGAACAGCAGCATCAGGTGACGCCGCCGGCTGATTTCAGTCAGCGAGATAAAACAGTGCCAGGCGATCGGCGGCAGCATTATGGCCAGCCCGGACTGGAGATTGCGCAACATGCTGGACTCATATTCCCAGCGCAGCGTGCTGACGGCAATAAGGACGATACAGGAAAGCAAAAAACGCAGGGTACCCGCGTGGCGCTGCTTGTGCGCAAACAGAGCCATTGCCAGCAGAAAAAGCAGGGCGGATAAGGTAATAAGCGGAAAAGGAACCGAAAGCATGTCAGCCGTACCACAACGAAAAGTTATCGGGAATATTTACACATATCCCGGCGCGCTGTCGCCTCTGACGTGACGTTCTGTAACGCTGGCCTTTATGAAGGGCTTTATTTCCGGCTGCTGGAGGATCTGACCTTTAGCCTACCGGCCAGCATAACGTGCGTCGCCGCATCTTCCTGATTGCACAGATACTCCACCGCCAGCCGCCCTAATTCACTGTAGGGCAGCTGAATGCTGGTGAGCGGCGGGGTGAGCTGTTCCGATATTTTCTGATCGTCGTATCCCGCCAGCAGAAGATCCTGCGGCAGCCGTATGCCGTTGACCGCCAGCGCCTGATAGCAGCCGATCGCCAGCCAGTCGCTGGCGCAAAAGATGGCGTCCGGGCGATCCTGCTGTTCCAGCAGAGAGCAGGTGGCCGTAAAGGACTCGCTGAACTGCCAGTTTGTCCGGCGCACCAGGCTCTCATCGTACGCCTGTCCGGCCTGCTCCAGCGCCGCCTGATATCCCGCCAGCCGCTGGCGGGTTGCCTCCATCCAGCTTTCGCCGGTGATGTGCGCGATGCGCCTGGCGCCCATGGAAATCAGATGACGGGTCACCTGAAACGCGTTGGCGTAGTCGTCGGGGACAAACGAAGGCAGCAGCGGCGAATCCGGGTCCCGCTGGTTGAGCAAAACCAGCGGCAGGCGGGTGCAGTCCTGAAAATCGGTCATATCCACAAGCGTGGTCACCGGGGAGGCGAGAATAATTCCGATGCAGTTACGCTGCTCCAGCTGACGGATAATATTGATCGCCAGCTCCACGTCGTCGCCGTAATCATATACGGTCAGCAGCACTTCATTGCGCCAGGCCGCTTCTCGCGCCTGGCTGATAGCATCGATAAAGGGGTCGTAGCTTTGCAGCGTGCTGACCAGCAGCGCCACTTCTTCCTGATTCAGCGGAGCGTGAATCGCCGGAAGGCGGTCATAGCCGAGCTCAGTCGCAACGGCGATCACCCGCTGACGGGTCTCCTCGCTAAGCTTGATATTCCGGGATTGATTAAGGACCAACGATACCGTTGCCTGTGAGACGCCCGCCGTACGGGCGATATCGTTCATCGTTACTTTGTTTTTCCGCTTCATCATCCCTCTCCCCTTGAGAAGCCGCATTATACCTTAACGACCAGGCACATAGGCAGACTAAAGCGCTGTCGATCGCGTTTCCGGCTCGTTATCGGGCAAGGTTTGTGACCCTCATCGCTTTTAGCGGCCGTAGTAAGGGAAGCAATAGCCGTTAACCCTCCTGGGATGGCAAATTGCGTCGGTAGCGCTTGAAGTAATTTCCTTCCGGGAAAATAATGGCTTATTCGCATGAGGTGGGAGGGCACGATGGTCATCGATATACGCGAGCTGCATTCGCAGGACAAATCGCAGTGGCTGCAGCTGTGGGAGGGCTATACCAGTTTCTACGGCAGCCCGCAGCCTGACGATGTGACGGAATACACCTGGCAGCGCCTGCTGGACAGCGCCTCTCCCGTTATTGGCCGGGTTGCGGTGGTCGATAGCCGGGTGGTCGGGTTTGCGATTGGCGTTCTTCACGAAGGCACCTGGGTGAAAACGCCCGTTTGTTATCTGGAAGATCTGTTCGTCGACCCGCAAATGCGCGGGCGCGGAGTCGCCAGAGCGCTGGTGCAGGCCCTGTATTCGGAAGGTAAAGCGAAAGGGTGGTCGCGCTTATACTGGCATACGCGCGCTGATAATCCTGCTCGCAGGCTGTATGATGAATTTACCCCTGCGGATGATTACGTCCGCTATCGTGTGATGCTATAAGCCGTCAGAGATAAGAAGTTATTAAGATTTTCCCTGTCTAATAGCGGAAAACGACTCAGGAGAATCAAATATGGAAAAACGAATCGAGACAACCGTTAATCTGATCATCTTTCTTTCCCTGCTGGCTACCGCCTGGGATCTCTCCCTGGTGCACCATCTCCCCTGGTAAATCCGGCAGTACGGCGCCTGCTGTGGCGCCGTTAATTATCCCTTGAACTATCCCGGCAGCATCTCGCCGCGGCTAAAGCTCCAGTCCTCGGTATGATTAAACTGAATGACCACCATCACATCATCGGGGGCAATACCGAGCTCCGCCTGCAGCCGATCGCACAGTCGCCGGTAGAGGCGCTTTTTCTGCTGCGCGCTGCGGGCTTTGCCGGCAAAAATATGAAACAGCACAAAGTCGCCGCTGCGCCCGCCGCTGAGGTAGTGCGGATCGACGATGCGCCGGGCATCGGGCAGAGCGTCGATAAACTGAAATTTATCCGCCGGGGGAACCGCAAACTCGTCCACCAGCGTTTGATGGAATAGCGCTGAAAGCCGCGCAATCCATTCATCGTCATAGCCGGCGCGCAGCGTTATCCGGGTCAAAGGCATGCTGATCCCTCCGGAGGTATGCAGGAGAGCGCGGTGACGGCCGCCGGCCAGCCGGCATAAAAGGCCAGGTGGGTAAAAACCTCGGTTATTTCGGCGCGGGTCAGGCCGTTGTTAGCCGCAAACTCAATATGCCACGGCAGCTGTCGTTCTCTGCCAAGCGCCGTCAGGGCGGCAAGGGTTATCAAACTTCTTTCCCGGGGCGACAGCTCGCCTCGGGCCCAGATATCGCCGAAAAGCACGTCTTCAGTCAGCTGGGCGAGTTTTGGCGCGATCCCGGCCAGGTTATTGCGGGTAGGTGATGCCATCGTTCATATCTCCGGTTGCCATGAGAGAGGATGAACAGAGAGTGGCACAGGGAAATTCTTCTTAATATCGCAACATTTTGGATAGACCATCCTGAAAAACAGGATGGTCAGCGATAAAAGCCGGGCGACGTCCTGCGCGCCCGGCAAGCGCTATCAGGCTGCGATCTGGCGACGGGCGACGATAAACAGGCGAGGGAACAGCAGCAGCACCTTCCCGTTACACTGTAACGGATAGTGCGCCTGCAGTAGCGTCAGATAACGGCTGAGAAACGCGTCGCGCTGGCTGTCATCGAGTCGCTGCAGGTACGGACGCAATCCCGTGGACTGCAGCCAGTCAATAATTGCCTGATGGGAATCGAGCTGATGATAATAGGTGGTGCGCCAGATATCGACCTCGCAGCCGCTGGCCGTCAGGATATCGTAATACTGCCGGGCGGTGGGAAGCGGGTGGCGTCCGCTTTCCGCATGCCCAAGCTCCTGAGCTACCTGACGCATCAGGGTATGGGAAGGCTCCTGCCAGTTATCCGGCATCTGCACCGCCAGAATGCCGTTATCCGCCAGCCGTTCGACGAGCTGCGGGAACAGCGTCTGGTGCTCGGTAAGCCACTGCAGGGAGGCGTTTGCGTAGATCACATCCGCCGGACGTTCGGGCCGGTATTCCCGGATATCAGCGGCGACGAACCGGCATGCGGGCAGCGCCCGGGCCGCCTCTTCCAGCATCGCGGGCGAATTATCCACTCCGACAACCGTCGCCGCGGGCCAGGCATGATGCAGCAGCGCGGTACTGTTTCCCGGCCCGCAGCCAAGGTCAACGGCGAGCGTAACGGGATGATGGGCGATACGAGCGAGCAGTTCGGCGGCGGGGCGCGTACGCTCGGCGCCGAACTGTAGATACAGCGAGGGATTCCAGTCTGCCATTGGTGACTCCGGGTTAGATAAACTCGTTCATCAGCATAGATGGCATTGACCGCAGGTAAAATGGCTTTACGCATTTTATTAGTTACGTGACAGCGTCACGTAACGCAATATAGAGCGAAGGGTTCTCGCCAGTCCGCAGGCCTAATCGGCGTCCTTTAACGACTCCGCGCGTTTGGCGGTGGCATAGACAAAATCCAGCATCGGCTCAAGATCGGTATCGTATCCGGCCTGGATTATTTTCCCCCGCAGCCACTCAATTTCGCTGGTGATATCCGGATGGAAAATATTATTGTCCTGCGCTTTACGCAGCCATTTCAGCAGGAAGTTATTTTTTCCTCTGATCCCGCCCGCTTTCTTAGATTTTCCGTGTATTTTCAGCGCGACTAATATGCAGTAATAGAAATGAACCCGCTGATTAAAACTTTGATGCATGTATGTATTTCCCGCCAGAGTCAGGAATTCACCGTCCAGGCCAGTGATTCGGATTGGGCATGATAACGGGCACGGATCGTCTGTTATTCGATCTCTGATATATCACCCGTTTCGCCAGTACGCCCGTTGCCAGGCGCTGTTCGGATGGTGTCACGGATGCCGAATAACAGTCAATTCTTGATTACTTTTTTACCTTTTTCAGCGGGGCGGCCCGCGGAACACAATTCCTTACGCCCGCCGCAAACCGGCGCGTTGTTGCAGATATACGCGTAATATCAAGATAAACGCCATGACCACAACCGCCGCGGCCAGCAGATAAATAGTTCCCAAACTGTAATACCCGGCAACCCAGCCGGCAACGGGGCCGGTGAGCCCGAGAGCCAGATCGAGGAACGCGGAGTAGGTGCCCAGCGCGGTGCCCTGGTTTTGCTCCTCGACCTGTTTCACCGCCTCGACGCCCAGCGCCGGGAAGACCAGCGAGAAACCGGAACCGGTCAGGAACGCGCCGATGCCGGCAACCCACGCAGAAGAGGCCTGCCAGATAATCAGCAGGCCGATGCATTCGATAACAAAGCAGGCCAGCGATACCGGAACGCCGCCGTAGCGGGTGATGGTGTTGCCCAGTATCAGACGAATGCAGATGAAACCGACGCTGAACAGCGACAGCGTAAACGCCGCGCCCTGCCAGTCGTGGGCGGAAAAGTAGAGGGTAATGAAGGTTGCTATCACCCCGAAGCCCACCGTCCCCAGCGCCAGCCCCAGACCGTAAGGCCAGATTTTGCGCACCACCACGTGGAAGGGGGCGCGAACGCCGCCGCTGACGCTGACGTCCTGGCGGGTGCGGGCAAAAAGCAGGCCGATAAAGGCCACCAGCACCACCACGACGGCAAAACCGCTAATGCCAAAATAGCCGTTGAGCAGAACTCCCAGCGGGGCACCGACCGCCATCGCCACGTAGGTCGCCACGCCGTTCCAGGAGATCACCCGGGAGGTATGGATCGCGCCGACGGTTTTAATTCCCCACAGCGTCGCCCCGGTGGCGGTAAAGCTCTCGCCGACGCCAAGGAATATTCGGCCAATGAGCAGAGCGGCCACCGCCAGCAGCGGAACGGACTGCAGCAGCACCGCAGCCAGCGTAAAAACCCCGCTCAGCAGGCAGCAGACGATACCGAGGCTGACGACTCTTTTCGGCCCCCAGATATCGGCGTAGCGCCCCGCGTGCGGCCGGCTGAAGAGGGTGGCAATGTACTGCAGACTGATCACCACGCCAGCAACAAAGGTGCTATAGCCCAGCTGATAGTGAATATAGCCGGGTAAAACCGCCAGCGGCAGGCCGATCGACAGATAGCAAATGCAGGTGAATACAACGATCGAAATGATGCGCAGATTTAGCTGAGTCTGAGTGGCTGAAGGAGTCATAACGTCAGGTATTTAAAACAAAAGGGGGGGTTAGCATAGCGCAGACCCTGCGGCCAGCACGAGCGCGGGATGTGATTTCCGCACGTTTCACTTACTATGCCGGTAAGATGAAATCTATGCCGCTAGTTTTATTCAGAATCCGCGCTTTCGCAGTCAGGCAATGCCCGTCACCGCTTTTTTCATTTGCCGCACGGCTGCTGACGCTAGCCCCGGGTCTCGATCGGGCCGACGCTCGCATCCCTGATGGCCTGTGCAGAAGCGCCTGTTCGCGGTATAAGATTTATCTCGTCGCAGCATATTAACCATTAACGTCAGGAGGGAGTATGACAGCCGATTTAGCAGGGATTGAGGTTCTGTTCGTCGCCGGGTTTGGGCCGATAACCCGCAGTACCGAAAGTAGCCGGTCCTTTTACGCCGAGGCGCTGGGTTTGCCGTTGAAAGAGATGGCGGGTAACGCCGACTACCTGCTGACGGAGCAGGATGCGCTGGCCGGAGTTAAGCACTTTGCGCTGTGGCCGCTGGAGCAGGCGGCGCAATCATGTTTTGGCGTTGCCCGCTGGCCGGCGGATCTCCCGCAGCCTCAGGCGTGGATCGAGTTTGAGGTGCGTGATATTCAGGCGGCGAGCGACAGCCTGCTGGCGAAGGGCTACCGCTTGCTTATCGCGAACCGCGTGGAGCCGTGGGGTCAGACGGTGACGCGGCTGCTCAGTCCGGAAGGGCTGCTCACCGGCGTGACCATTACGCCGTGGCTGCGTGAGTAGATGTCGTCCGTTCCCCCTCTGCTGCCATCCGTCGGCTGCCGCCGCTTGTTGGCGGCAGCACCGGGGCCCCTCTTAATATCTGACATATTTCGTTAACCGACGAAGTATCCGCCTGCATTTCCTTCTAGTCTTCTCTGCTGACGATACCCGGCGCTGGCCCAATGCCGCTTGCCTGCCCGTTAATTTATAATCATACTAAATTGAGAATTTAAATTAACAATTATTCTTTATTTGAGATTTATAGTCTAAGAGGAGTGCGCAAGGTGACTGAATACAGGCCAGAACTTAAGGCTTTCCTGCTGGCGCTGGCCGGTTCGGTGGTGCTGATCGTCGGGATGGGATATGGGCGCTTTGCGTTCACCGGGATCCTGCCGCTGATGCTGGATGAGCACATTTTAACCCTGCGCGAAGGGAATCTCGCCGCGTCGGCGAACTACGCGGGCTACCTGCTGGGGGCGCTGATGCTGGCTAAGGCCAGGCCGGCCGATGCGAAATGGTTAAACCTCGCGTCGGTACTCTTAACCGTGCTCTGCCTGGCGGCGATTGCCTGGCTACGGTCGCCGCTGGCGATTATTGCGCTGAGAGGCATTGCCGGCGTGCTGAGCGCGGTCACCCTGATCGCCGCCTCGCTTTGGCTGCTGCAGCACATGAAGCATCATAACGGCGCGCCGATCCTCTATTCAGGGGTCGGGATGGGGATTTTTCTGTCGGCGGAGTTTATTTCGCTCGCCAAAAGCCATGCGTTTACCAGCCCGCAGATTTGGCTAATCTGCGCCGCCAGCGCCGGGCTCTTATTTGCGCTGGTTCTGCGCCTGCTGCTCAGCCCGTCTGATTACCTTATTGCCTATAAGCCGACGGTATCGGCTCAGGAGCAAGGCGCAGAAGGCCAGCGCGGGGATGCATGGAAGTTATTGATTATCTACGGCTTAGCCGGATTCGGCTATATCATCACCGCCACCTATTTGCCGCTGTTTCTCTCCGGCTCGCTCACCGGCATCGACCCGGTGCAGCTGTGGGCGCTGTTTGGCCTGGCGGCGGTACCGTCCTGTTTTGTCTGGCACAAGCTGGCGCTTAAGCTCGGCTACCGGCGAGCGTTTACCATCAACCTGATGGTGCAGGCGACAGGCGTGATCCTGCCCGCCTGGAGCCACTCGTTAGCGTTTTGCATGCTGAGCGCCCTGCTGGTTGGCTTCACCTTTATGGGCACCGTTACCCTTGCCCTTCCTGAAGGGAGGAGGCTGAATCATCTGGTGACATTCAACATGATCGCCGCCATGACCGCTACTTACGGCATAGGCCAGATTATTGGCCCGCTGGCGGCCGGCGTTCTGTACGGTCTGAGCGGATCTTTTAATGCCGCCCTCGGCGCCGCGGGCGGGGCGCTGTTTGTGGCCGCCGCACTGGTGACGATCGGCAAACCCGCCGGGCAACAGCGGGGGAGTTAACTATCGGCCGCCAGCAGCAGCTGCTGGCGCATGGCATCCAGCGCCGGCGAAACGTAGCCCTGGCGCCAGATAAGCTGGGTTATCGCCGTGCCGACCGGCTGCGAATCGCAGCCTTGCGGTAACGTCATTAGCGCCAGCACGCTCTGCGGGACGATCCCGGCATATCCGCCGGAGGCAATGCAGGCAATGACCGCGTGATACGAACCGATCTCCTGTATTTCAACGTTTTTCATTGCGGACAAAAATGATTCCGCCCGCTTGCGATAGCTGCAGCCCTGCGCAAACGCCGCCAGCCTGAACTCCTCCCGTCCCGCGGGGCTTATCAACATCAGCTCCTCGGCGAAGATCGGCAGGTACTCCAGCGCCTCGGGACACTCCGGCTGGCCGCTGGCGTTCAGCGGCAGGCTCACCAGCGCGCAGTCGAGCGCGGCGCTAAGTACGCGTTCGACCAGCTGCTGGGTAGGCATGGTTTGTAAGGTCAGGGCGACCGCCGGGCACTGCTGATGAAAGCGCGGCAGAATCGAGGTTAAGCGGCTGGCGGCGGCGGCCTCCATTGCCCCCATCCGCAGGCTTCCGGCGGGCTGCGTCGGATGCAGCGCCTGTTTCGCCTCTTCGGCCAGGCTCAGGATCCGCAGCGTGTAGTCAAGAAAGCGCTCCCCGGCGGCGGAGAGCACCATCTTTTTATTGCCGCGAACGAACAGCTCAACGCTGAGCTCTTCCTCAAGCTGCTGAATGCGCGTGGTGATGTTCGATTGCGCGCGGCCCAGCCTTTTTGCCGCCCGGGTGACGCTTTGCTCCTGCGCCACAATTTTAAAGATTTCCAGCGTGCTGTGGTTCATGTTTTTCTTCTAAATATGGAAATAATATTGATCTTAACATCTCAAAAAGAGATGTTAAGCACCGGATATCACAAATTTACGCAGGATCAATCATGATGAACCGCCTGACGCAGCAGCTTGATATTGTCTATCCCATTATACAGGCCCCGATGGCCGGCGTGTCCACGCCTGAACTGGCGGCGGCGGTTAGCAATGCCGGCGGCCTGGGTTCGTTGGGATTAGGCGCTTCCTCGGTGTCTCAGGCGCGGGCGCTGATCGGCAAAACGCGCCAGCTCACCGCCCGACCGTTTAACGTTAACCTTTTTTGCCACCTTCCGGCACGCAGAGATCCGCAGGTCGAAGCGCAGTGGATTGAGCGGCTACTCCCGGCGTTTGCCCAGGCGGGAAGCCAGCCGCCGCAGGCGCTGAGGGAGATTTATCAAACTTTCCTCGGGCACCAGCCGATGCTTGAGCTGCTGCTCGAACTGGCGCCGCCGGTGGTCAGTTTTCACTTCGGTATTCCGCCACGCAGCGTCATTCTGCGTCTGAAGGAGAGAGGCATTGTCACTATGGCCAGCGCGACCAGCGTTCAGGAGGCCCGGCAGATAGAGGCGCAGGGAGTGGATATCGTTATAGCTCAGGGCTACGAAGCGGGCGGCCATCGCGGGATCTATGACCCGCGCGGCGACGACCAGCAGCTGAGCACCTTTACGCTGGTCCAGAGGCTGAAGCGGACGGTGGGCCTGCCGATTATTGCCGCCGGCGGCATTATGGACGGCGCGGGAATTTGCAGCGCCATAAGCCTCGGCGCCGAGGGCGCGCAGCTGGGGACCGCATTTCTGCTGTGCCCGGAATCGGCAGCGGATAGCGGCTATCGGCGGGCGATTAAAAACAGTCCTGACCAGCAAACGGTGCTGACCGCGGCCATCTCCGGCCGTCCGGCGCGCTGCGTGCATAATGCCTGGAGCGCGCTGGCGCAAAAGGTTGACGCCTCGGCGATCCCGGCTTATCCGCTGGCCTATGATGTCGGTAAAGCACTGGCGACCGCGGCTAAGGCCCAGGGCGATGAGGGCTACGGCGCCCATTGGGCAGGACAGGGGGTTGGTCTGATCCGCGAGCTGTCGGCGACGGAGCTGATGCAGACCTTAATTCACGAGTGCGGCTTCCGCTAGCGGCGGGGAGAAAGGGCGATGGGGGATCATCGCCCTTGCTGAGTCTAACGGCGGTGCGCCAGGCGGCGAACCAGACGGTCTCCGGTCATCTGTACGCCCTGGACCATCGCCACCAGGATCAATACCGTGCCTACCATCACCTCGTTATTAAAGCGCTGATAGCCGTAGCGGATCGCCAGGTCGCCCAGTCCGCCGCCGCCAATCACTCCGGCCATCGACGAAAAGCCAATCAGCATAACGATCGTCAGCGTTACTCCGGCCAGCAGGGTCGGCAGCGCTTCCGGCAGCAGGGATTTAAAAATCACGTGCCAGATGTTGCCGCCCATCGATAAAATCGCCTCAATCCGCCCGTAGTCCACCTCGTCCAGCGCGTTTTCCGTCAGCCGGGCGAAGAAGGGAAAGGCGCCGATAGTCACCGGAACCACCGCGGCGGTGCTTCCCAGGGTGGTGCCGATAATCAGTCGGGTAAACGGGATCAGCGCAATCAGCAGCACAATAAACGGCAGCGAACGGCCGAAATTGATCGCCGCCCCCAGCAGCGCGTTGAGTTTTGGCATCGGCAGCAGGCCGTTTTTGCGCGAGATAAACAGGATAATCCCGGTCGGTAGCCCGAGCAGGACGGTAAAAAATGCCGCCAGCCCGACCATATAAAGGGTATCCAACGTGCCGCCCACCAGCAGCGGCCAGAGGTCTTCCCAGCTCATGCTACTCCGCATAAAGGCCTCCCGTGAAAGCCGTGACGCGCCAGAAAATCACGCTCCGTTTGCGGATCGTGCAGCAGCGACTGACGCAGTTTTGACCACGGCGCCACCAGCAGATCGGCAATTTTACCGCTTTCAACAATTTCTCCTTTTTCCAGCAGCGCGGCGTGATCGCACAGGGTTTTAACCACTTCAAGTTCGTGGGTGATCAGCACGATGGTCAGATGCAGGCGCTGATTGATATCCGCCAGCAGCGCCAGCACCGAGGCGGTGGTTTCCGGGTCCAGCGCGCTGGTTGCTTCATCGCACAGCAGCACGTCCGGCCTCGCGGCCAGCGCCCGGGCGATCCCTACGCGCTGCTTTTGCCCGCCCGAAAGCTGGGAGGGAAAGGCCTCGGCCTTATCGCTGAGCCCCACCAAATCGAGCAGTTCCTCCACCCGGGCCCGGCGGTCGGCCTTCGCCATGCCGGCGATTTCCAGCGGCACCGCAATGTTGTCGGCGACGCTGCGCGCATGGAGCAGATTAAAATGCTGGAAGATCATGCCGGTTCGCAGGCGATAGGCGCGCAGGGACGGTTTGTCCATTTGCGTAATATCATGCCCGTTCACAATAATGCGGCCCGTAGTGGGCCGCTCCAGCAGATTCAGACAGCGTATCAGCGTACTTTTGCCCGCGCCGCTGCGCCCGAGGATGCCGTACACGGCACCCTTAGGAACGTGCAGCGAGACATCGTTTAGCGCCGGTCGGCCCGTTCCGGCATAAGTTTTACTCAGCCCCTGCACCTCAATCATGACTGCGGCGCGACCGGTATCACCGAGCCGTTATACTGTTTGCGGATAAATTCCGCCACCTGCGGCGAAGTCAGATCCTTCGCCAGCTGCTTGATCCGCGGATCGTTAGCCAAAGAGGGGTTGGTGACGAGGATATTGGCGTAGGGGTTATGCTCCGCGCTTTCCAGGCCCAGCGCATCTTTTGCCGGAGTCAGCCCCGCTTCCAGCGCATAGTTGCCGTTAATCACCGCCAGGTCGACGTCGTCGAGCGAGCGGGGGATTTGCGGCGATTCAATCTCAAGAATTTTGAGATGCTTAGGATTCTCCACAATATCCTTTGGCGTTGCCAGAGTGGTGGCCGGATCGGTAAATTTCGCCGCCAGCTTGATCAGCCCCTGGCTCTGCAGCAGGAACAGCGCCCGGCTCAGGTTGGTGGTGTTGTTCGGCACCGCGACGGTGGCATTCTCCGGCAGGGATTTGAAGTCTTTATGTTTACGCGAATAAATACCCAGCGGTTCAATATGTACCGTTGCCGCGACGGTAAAGGTTTTACCCAGCGCTTTCTCCTGGTCTTTCAGGTAGGGAACGTGCTGGAAATAGTTGGCATCCACGTCGCCGTTAGCCAGCAGCTCGTTAGCGTTAACGCCGCTGGTCAGCTCCACGATCTTCAGATCGAGGCTCGGATCGATTTTCTTGATGTAATTCAATATCTCCGCATGCGGAACCGGGTCAGCGGCGACGCGCAGCGCGGCGGCCTGCGCCGACGTCCATGCCAGAGAAAGAGACAGTGCTACCCCTGCCAGTTTAAAAGCGGCATTTTTCATGGTGTTTTCCTTTATTGTTATGTTTAAACGATCAGTTGTTCGGCGCGTTCGCGAAACACATCCTGGTAGTAGCGTTCGGCAACGTCCGGATGCGAGCGCAGGCGCCCCTTCAGGTAGTTCCAGCCCACCTCCCGCAGCAGCGGATTCTGCGGATCGCTATCCGGCCCGAGCGCCTCCTGCGCCAGTTCAGGCGGCAGGGTGTAGACCGGAACGACGGCATCCAGCTGCGCGCCGAGGAAGAAGGCAATCGAGAGACGCTGCTGGCTTGCCGGCGGCGACACGACGCGATGCACCGTAGCGCGCAGATAGCCATTGGTCGCCAGCTCAAGAAGTTCGCCGATATTGACGACAAAGCTGCCGGCCAGCGGGGTCGCATCGATCCAGCGGCCGGGGGAAACCTCAACCTGCAGCCCTTTTTGCTCATCCTGGAGTAAAAAGCTGAGGAACCCCGAGTCTTTGTGGGCGCCAACGCCCTGGGTGCTCTGCGTCTCCTGCTGGCCGGGGTAGCGGATCAGTTTGATATGCTCATTGGGCTGCTGGCCGTACAGGGTATCAAAGGCGTCATTGGGCAAATTCAAGGCTTCGGCAAACGCGCGCAGCACGGTAATACCGACCTGCGTCATCGCGCTTTGCCAGCTCAGCAGCGTCGGTTTCAGGTCAGGTAATGCTTCCGGCCACAGGTTAGGCCCCTGCAGGCGCTGCCAGCGCGGCGCATCGTCACTCAGCGTCAGAGCGGGGCGCTCGGCGCCAATATCGAACTGTTCGCGCCAGTCCGGCTGCCCACGGGTGAGCTCAGACGCGGCGCGGTTATAGCCGCGAAAGTGCGGAGAGTGGATCATGGCGACCGGCTGTTTTTGCTCATCGGCCAGCGCGAAGAAGCGGCGGGAGAGCTGCTGCACGCTGCGCTGCAGTTCGTCATCCACTCCATGATTGATCAGATAAAAGAAGCCGATATCGCGCGCGGCGTGGCGCAGGTCGGCGAGAAAAGCGGACTTTTCAGCGGGGTCCGCGTAGCGAGCAAGATCGAGAATCGGCAGCGTGGTTGCGTTCATTGTGTTCTCCGAAGGCGGTGTGCATATATTTTCGTGTATCCAGATTCAGGGTTCGGGGACAACAACAGCGCATAATCATTTCCTCAGTCAGGTGGTCAAACACAGCTTGCCCTAAGCGAAAATAATCAACCAATAACCTTCTTTTCTAATTTATGACCGTCGGGGGTTCAGTGCTTTTGCGAATAGTAGATAAGGGCGATAGCGCGCTAAGTCCGCCTCGCGAGTTGCGCGGGGCGAAAGGAGTCAGTATGGTGTGCGCAATTTCTCAGGTATTTCAGGACAGGACATTATGCAGCCTTCAAAAGATCCCCTGCACGGCGTAACTCTTGAGGCGTTACTCAACGCTCTGGTGGCGAAATATGGCTGGGCGGAGCTGGCAAAGCGCATCAATATTAACTGCTTTAAGAGCGATCCCAGCGTCAAATCCAGCCTCAAGTTTTTACGCCGGACGCCCTGGGCGCGTAAGGAAGTGGAAGAACTCTATATTGATAGCCTGGAAGATATTGCCGATGAACGGGAGGATATGCCCACCGACGGCCCGTGGGCAAACTGGCAAAGTAAGAAGGAACCGCGCTAGCGGCGGTTAAGGCGCCTGCCTGCGCATCTGCCGCCACTTCACGGTGTGATAAATAAAATAGCCGGCGGCTAAAGGCAGCGTCAGGGGCACTAATGCGAAGAGATACAGCGCGCCAAATCGGCCCATTCCCCCGCCGTTAATCGTTTCAAATGTGCGCTCCGACGTCAGGTGAAGAAGCGTGTCATCGGCCCCGCGTTTCGCAAAGGGGAACAGCAAAATAGAGAGCCAGCCGAGCGCAATAAGCGGCCAGCCGACCTCATCATAGAGGTCGTAAATAAGCAGGCCGAAAAGGAAAACGCCCCACGCCAGCTTACCGATAAAATCCGGACGCTTAATAAAAAGCACCGCCGGATGCACGATGCGGACCGCGCGCTGCCGCGGCCTGCGGCTTCCCGTTTTCCGCGATCGGCGGTGGCTGTTTTTTCTGCTCACTTCCTGTTAATTATCCTGCTTAGCCGGGACGCAATAGCGCATGCCCCATAGTGATATTAACCGGCGAATTGAGCAAATATAATTCAGCCGCACTGCCAAAAAACGGGAGGCGGATATTCTGCCTATATCTCTTCCCCGGGCGAAATAGCGCGCAGGGCGCCTGGCGCTTTGCCGGTAATACGCTTGAAAGCGCGGCTAAATGCGGCATGGGAGCTGTAGCCCAGCTTAAAGGCCACCTTTTCCAGAGCCTGGCCTTCATGGGAAATGTACTGAACGGCCAGACGCATGCGTAATTCGGTCAGGTAGCGCGCGGGCGTCGTGCCGGTCGCCGCCAGAAAGCGTTCGGCAAACACCGAACGCGAGGTGCCGGCCTCACGGGCCAAATCCTCAACCTTCCAGTTAACCCCCGGCTGCTGATGCATCACGTAGATAGCCCGCGCCAGCTTCGGGTCGCGCAGCACCTGCACCCAGCCGGTAGCATTGCCGCAGCCGCATTCCACCCAGCCGCGAACGATCAGCGCCGCCACCACGTCCGCCAGCCGCGCCAGGATACCCGCATAGCCCGCCTGGCGGGTGAGGGTTTCTCGCTCCATTGCCGCCAGAAGAGGCTGGATCTCAGGCCGGGTGTTCAGCAGGCTGCTCACCATCATCACCTCCGGCATCGCTTTTACCAGCGGCTGCATGCCGCCGAGCTCAAAGTCCATACAGCCGCTGAAAATAATGGCGTTGTCCTGCTCCGGCTGCGGACCCTTGTTTTTGATGCAGCACACCGTACTGCACACCGGTTCGGTGGGTAGCTGCCGGACGTTGACGATTTGCGCCTGCGCGTCGGACATCAGCACGTGGCCGTCGCCGTTGGGAATAAACAGCGCATCGCCGCTCTCCAGCCTGAGCTGCTGCCCGCTGGCCATGCGCAGCAGAACCGGGCCGCGGCTGACAAAATGGAACTGCGCCTTGCCCGGCACATAGCTGAACTCCACCCCGAACGGCCGGCCGGATTCAATGCGCCGGTAGTTGACGCCTGAAAGGCGCATGCCGCGCAGCAGTTCACTGGTGAGATCGAGGGCCTGATGAGTCATAACGCGAATCCCGGACGAATTATCAATAATGGCAGAGTATGCATCATAGATCGTCCGAAGAGAAGTTTCTAAGCTGTGTCGGATTGTTAACTGTTCTGGAGAGATGTATATGAGTTCCTGCATTGTAGCCGATGAGAGCCAGCTAAACGCAAAACCCGCATGGCGGGCCGTTTATGCGCTGGCGCTGGGCGTTTTCGGCCTGATTGTTGCAGAGTTTCTTCCCGCCAGTCTGTTAACGCCGATGGCGGCAAGCCTGGGCGTGAGTGAAGGAATGGCGGGGCAGGCGGTGACCGCCACGGCTCTGGTGGCGCTGGTTACCGGGCTGCTAATCACCCCGGCGACCAGAAATATCGACCGCCGCTGGGTGCTGATGTTTTTTTCGCTGCTGCAAATTATCTCCAGCATGATGGTCGCATTTGCGCCTTCGCTTGAGTTATTACTCCTCGGCCGTCTGCTGCTGGGGGTTGCGATCGGCGGGTTCTGGTCGATGTCCACCGCTACCGCAATGCGTCTGGTTCCCGCCGCGTATGTGCCAAAAGCGCTGGCCATCATTTTCTCCGCCGTATCGATAGCGACCGTCGTGGCCGCGCCGCTGGGCAGCTATTTAGGCGGCCTGATCGGCTGGCGCAACGTATTTATCATCTGCGCGCTGCCGAGCCTGGCGGCTCTGTTCTGGCAGCTGTGGGTTCTGCCCTCAATGCGCCCGGAAAGCGCAGGCAGCTTTGCGACGCTATTTAAGGTGCTGCGCCGGCCGGGGATGCTGGGCGGCATGCTGGCAACCATTTTGATCTTCAGCGGCCATTTCGCGTTCTTTACCTACCTGCGGCCGTTTCTGGAAACCGTCGCCCAGGCGAGCGTGGAAGGGGTTTCACTGATCCTGCTAGGCTTTGGGTTGGCGAACTTTGTCGGGACCTCCATTGCCGGGCATTTACTGGCCCGCAGCCTGCGCCTGACGCTGGCGCTGGTGCCGTTTGCGATGAGCATTCTGGCGCTGATGATGGTGACATTCGGACATCTGATGCTGCTTGATGGTCTGATGGTAGCCATGTGGGGCTTCGCCTTTGGCCTGGTGCCGGTGGGCTGGTCAACCTGGCTTGCCACCACGGTGCCGGATGAGGCCGAAAGCGCCGGCGGGCTGCTGGTTGCCTCCATACAGCTGGCCATCAGCGCCGGGGCAGCCGGCGGCGGGGCGGTGTTCGACATCACCGGCGCCAGCGGGGTCTTTACCGGCAGCGGGGTGCTGCTGCTCAGCGCGATGATCATTGTCCTGGTCGGCGTACGGGTAAAACCGGTGCCGAACGGAGAGTAAAGCAAGCGCCTGCGGGCGCTTTTTCCGTTTCGCCGTCAGCCGGCACGCTTCAGCGATCGGCCGGTCGGATCGTTTTTCCTGGCAGCCCTGGCGCCGCTTTTCCCCGCCAGCTCAACAAGACGCCTGAAGGTAGGGCACTCCATATGCGAAGGCGCCGGGCAGTCGGCAACGTGGCGAAGCGTATCGCGCAGGGCGGTTAGCTGCTGAATCTGGCGGTCAATGCGCTCGGCTTTCTGGTGCAGCTCCCCGCGCGGCAGCTCGGGCGTTCCCTGTTTGCCGAACATGCTCGCGATCTCATCGAGCGAAAAACCCGCCGCTTTGCCCATGGTGATGAGTTTAAGGTGCAAAAGCACGTCATGCGGAAACTGCCTGCGCAGCCCGTGCCGCGAAATAGAAGAAATCAGCCCGATCTCTTCGTAGTAGCGCAGCGCCGAGGGTTTGATCCCGCTCTGTGCCGAAACTTCGCCGATATCCAGAAATTTCATGCTTGACCTCAATTCGACTTGAAGTCGTAGCATGCTCCCGAACCAAATTTCCGGCAAGAGGGCAAAACAGTGGCGCAAGCAGAAATACCGATCCCGACAAACAAACCGGCGGCAGTAACGGCTGCGCTCGCGCTATGCATGCTGCTGGCCTCGCTGGGCACCAGCATCGCCAACATTGCGTTGCCCACTCTGGCGGCGGCCTTTTCCGCGCCTTTCTCGCAGGTCCAGGCCGTGGTGACCGTCTATCTGGCGGCGCTGACGATCTCGGTGCTTGTTGCCGGTCGTCTGGGCGATAAATGGGGGCTGAAGACGATGCTGATGGTCGGCCTCGGCCTGTTTATCGTGGCGTCGTTGCTCTGCGCCCTGGCCGCCAGCCTGTGGTTTTTGACCGCCGCGCGGGCGCTACAGGGAGCGGGCGCCGCTTTCCTGATGACGCTGAGTATGGCCCTTATGAGGCAGGCCGCCGGGAAGGAGCGTATCGGACGGGCGATGGGGCTGCTGGGTACCACTTCGGCGCTGGGAACGGCGCTCGGCCCCTCCTTCGGCGGGCTGCTGATAGCCTGGGCGGGATGGCGCGGCATTTTCTGGGCTCAGCTGCCGATCGCCTGCCTGGCGCTGTTGCTGATTTTTATCGTCTTACCCGCCGATTTACGCAGTCGTTCCGAGGTTCAGGTCGGCCAGCGGTCGGCGCTGGCCAGGCGTCTGGCGCCCTGGCTGCTGGTGAATCTTCTGGTGGCGGCGGTGATGATGACCACCCTGGTGGTTGGGCCGTTTTATCTGAGCATCGCGCTTGGCCTGAAGACCGCGGCAGTGGGCTTCGTGATGGCGATCGGCCCCGTGATCTCTATCTTTTGCGGCGTGCCTTCCGGCCGGTTGGTTGATGGCTGGGGCACCCGCCGCACGCTTAATATGGGACTGATCCTGTTAGCGGCAGGGGCCTTTATGCTGGCATACCTGCCGAACCAGATCGGCATTATCGGCTACGTGCTGTCCGTTATGGTTTTGACCCCCGGCTACCAGCTCTTTCAGGCCGCCAACAATACCGCCGCGCTGCTCGACGTGATGCCGGGCCAGCAGGGCACGGTATCCGGATTACTCAGCCTTGCGCGTAATATGGGGCTGATCGCGGGGGCCGCCGCGATGGGGAGCGTTTTTGCGTTTGGCGCCGGCACGGAAGACTTCGTCCATGCATCGGCGTCGGCTATCGCCGGCGCCATGCGGTACACCTTCCTGCTTGCTGGCGTAATGATGACCGGGGCGATCGCCATCGTGCTCGCCAGGCGCCTGAATGAGTGACGCTCCCGCTGCGGGTCAATCCAGGAACGGCAGCTGGCCGAGGATCTCCTGCAGATCGCGCCTTTCCTGACCGCCAAGCGTCTCGAGGGGGAACGGCAGGCACGGCGCCGGCGCGGCACCAAGGATCTCGGCCACGGTCGCAATTACCCGCAGACTCCCGTGGCGACGATAGAACGCCCACAGCGGCTCAAGGGCCGCGCTAAGCCGCTGCGCCTCGCCACTCTCTCCGCCTGAGGCCGCCTGGGTCAGGCTCCGGGAGTAGCGGGGAAACAGCCCTGCAAGGACGGAATACCAGACGTCGCAGCCGGCAATCAGGCCGGCCGCGGAGCGGGTGTCGCCGCTGATGCCGAGAGTGACCCGTTCGGCGATCCGGCCCTTCAGGGCGGCGATGCGTCGGCAGGCCGCGCTCCAGTCCGCCGGAAGGTCGCCGAGTTTTATCGACCGGACGTGGCTAAGATTCGACAGGGCGACTAACAGCTCGTCGGAAAAGACAAATCCGGTTGTTGCCGGATTGTCATAGATGCACAGCGGAACCGATAGCCCGGCGGTGACGCGCTCGTATAGGCGATACGCCTCGTCGGCGCTCAGTTTCTGATACGACAGCGGCGCCAGCAGCACGCCGCGGACGCCGGCTGTTTGCGCATCCTCCGCCAGCCTCATAACTTCGTCTGCGCTGATGCTGCTAATGCTGGTCATCACCGGGATACCCGACGCGGCGCTGACCGCCAGCGTTGTGACCCTCAGCCGCTGCTCCCGCGTCAGGTAGGCGTAACTGCCGGTAGACCCCAGCGCGCCTATCGAATCCACGCCGGCATCGACAAGGTTCTCAAGCAGTGAAACAAACGACTTTTCGTCGATCTCTGCGCCGGCCAGCGGGGTGAGAGGGAATGCGCTCAGGCCTGTAAACATCGTTGATTCCTCATAAGAAAATGGTGGCAATACGCAACGGCGATTGCGTTTTATCTGGCAAATTTTCTCGATCCGATAACGCACAGGATAACGCCCAACGTGACGAAAACCATCATCGGATTGACCGTTTCATGCAGCAGGATAGCCGACAGCGCAAGACCAAAAAATGGCTGCAGCAGCTGAAGCTGGCCGACGGCGGCAATCCCGCCGATAGCGAGCCCTTGGTACCAAAAAATAAAGCCGATCAGCATACTGAAAAGCGAAACGTACCCCAGCGCCGCCCAGGCCGACGGCCCAATGCCGCTGAAGGTCGCGGGCATGGTGATAAAGGATGCGATCAGCATCAGCGGCAGGGAGATAATCAACGCCCAGCTGATAACCTGCCAGCCTCCGATCGCCCGGGTGAGCTTTGCGCCCTCGGCGTAGCCCAGGCCGCAGACAATGACCGCGCCGAGCATCAGCAGATCGCCGGTCGGCGACGCCGAGGCGTTTTGCGAAAGCGCGAAGCCCACAACCAGCAGGCTGCCGATGACCGAGAAGATCCAGAAGGCCGTTTTCGGGCGTTCACCGCCGCGCACGACGCCGAAAATGGCCGTGGTGAGCGGCAGAAGGCCGAGAAAGACGATCGAGTGCGCGGAGGTGACATGCTGCAGCGCCAGGGCGGTCAGCAGAGGGAAACCAACGACAACGCCCAGCGCTACGACCATCAGCGGGACGATTTGCGAGGCGTGAGGGCGCCGTTGCCGTAAACAGCAAATCAGCATGCAGGCCACGATTCCGGCGATGGAGGCGCGCAGAAACGTCAGGAAGAAGGGAGGCATCTCAAGCACCGCCACGCGGGTGGCGGGTAAAGAACCGCTGAAAATAATGACGCCCAGCAGGCCGTTGAGCCAGCCAGAAATTGCGCCGGGATCGGCTTTGTGTACCGCTGAATTCTCCACTGTAACCTCATCTGTTGCTTAACGTTTGCGGACTTGAGCATTTGGTCAGCGGATGGTAGCCTCGCCAATCCGATACAATCAAATTATTGTCATGGATACATTTGATGAAAGCCCGCTACAAAGGCATTGTTGATAAATTTGCGGAGTGGATTCGAAACGGTGAGATGTCACCGGGAACCCGCCTGCCGACGCACCGCAGGCTCTCCTCGCAGGAGCATATTTCTTTGGCGACGGCAACGCGGGTCTATAGCGAGCTGGAGGCGATGGGGCTGGTCAGCGGCGAAACCGGGCGCGGCACCTTCGTCAGAGAGACATCGCTGCCCCCCGGTCATGGCGTCGATCAGCAAACGGTGGCGACGGACGTTATCGACCTGAACTTTAACTATCCGGCGTTGCCCGGGCAGGGAGAGCGGCTGCGGGACGCGCTGCGGCGGCTATCGACGGCCGGCGATATCGAGTCGCATCTGCGCTATCAGCCCCATGCCGGCAGGCTCAACGAGCGCGAGATTATGGCCGGGCATTTTTCCAGGCACGGATTTCGGCCGACGGCGGACAATCTGCTGATCGTCAACGGCACCCAGCATGGGCTGACCGTTACGGTCATGGGGCTGCTGAGACCGGGAGACGTTGTGGCCGTGGATGCGCTGACCTATTCGGGATTCAAAGCGCTGGCCGAGCTCTACCATCTTGAGCTTATCGCCATTCCATCCCTGGCCGATGGCCCCGATTTAGCGGCCCTCAGGCAGCTCTGTCAAAAAAGGCGCGTCCGGGCAGTATACGTTATGCCGACGTTGCACAATCCGCTGGGCTGGGTACTTAGCCGCGCCCAGCGCAAAGCGCTGGCAGAGATTGCCCGGGCTCACGATCTGCTGATCGTCGAAGACGGCGCCTATGCCTACCTGGCGCGTCGGCCGCCGCCGCCGATGGCGAGCTATGCGCCAGAGCGCACCGTTTATATCAGCGGATTTTCAAAAAACGTGGCGACCGGCCTGCGGGTCGGGGCGGTTATCTGCCCTGAAGCGTATCGTCCCGCGCTGGAAAGGGCGGTGCGCGCCACGACCTGGAATACCCCCTCCGTGATGACGGCCCTGGTCTGCGGCTGGATCCAGGATGGCACCGTCAGCCGCTTTGAAATGCTGAAAAGACGCGATGCGCGCCAGCGGCAGGTTCTGTTACGAGAGGCGCTAGGGGATCTCCCCTGCGTTAGCCATCCGGAATCCTATTTCGCCTGGCTTCCGCTGCCGGACGAGGCGAGGGCGGATCGGGTGGTCAAGGCGCTGATGGACAAGAATATTTCCGTTTCTACGGCGGAGCCTTTCAGTACCGCGCAAAGCGTCCCTCAGGCCATCAGGCTGGCGCTGGGGTCGGTCACGCTGGATAATTTGCGGCGCGCGCTCGTTCAGGTCCGTGAGGCGGTGGAAGCCGAACGGTACCGCTAGCGGATATCGCGACCATCAGGCGCTGCGTATGCAGGCCGCATGCATCAAGCCGCCGGCGACGCCGGCATAAACGGGCCATCCAGCCGGCTACTCAAAACAAACGCTGCGTTCCCGGCACTCGTCGCAGCTCGGTGAGCGGCAGGTGACTTCGCCCTGCTGAAGCAGGCAGCGCTGGCGATAGAAGAACTTTTTCCAGCGCATATTGTGTTCGTTCATCACCACCAGCTGCGGAAAGCAGTCGCTCATCAGCTGGCGCAGCTCGGCCCGCGACTCAAGGCCAAGATCCTCCCAGAGATGGTTATAGGCCAGAGAAACCTCGGCGACGATCTGCGCCATAGGTTCGGCCTCCTGCCGCATCCAGTCCGCCAGCCACACGCCGAGCTGCCTGCGCTCCTCTTCGCGGATGGCGTTCAGCTCTGCCATCAGGCGGCGGCGGGTTAGCGTCTCGCCGTCCAGCGGCGTTTCGACCTGAGCCAGACGCTGGCCTAATGCCTGCCAGTCGCTCTGGCTGAGCCCCATCCGCAGGGGAAAGCTGCCTTTCCCCGCGTGATACAGCAGCCACAGGCGGTTTAACCAGGCGCGCGGCGGCATCAGGCGACCCCCTGATGCGGCAGCGCGGCGGGCCAGCTGCCTCGGCGCTGCCGCCACCAGTCGGGGAGCACCTCGGAAACCGGTCGCCATGCGCCCTCGACGCAGGGCTCAATTCCCGCCTGCTCCAGCTTTTGCCACGGCGTATGGCCGATACGTACGCAGAATACGGCTTTAACGTCCGCCAGCAGCGCAAGGATCGCGGCGAACCTGGCGTCGTTATCCTGCGGTTCGCAGTCGTCGCTTCCGCGGCAATATTTCGGCGTAAACCGCTCATTGACCAGCACCATGCCGGCGGCCGACAGGCTGTAAATATAGAAACGGTCGGCGTGGCCAAAGTGGCTGTCAATGATGTCGCCGCGGCCTGACGCAACGGCAACCAGGCAGGCGTCGTCGGCCTCGGACTCGCCGCGGGTGGCGATGCTGGCATGAAGCTGGGCGCGCTGATGGAGAATGGGCAGCCAGGCCGGGAGGCTCGCCGCGGACGGCAGTTCGGTAAACTGCTGGCTGCGATCTTCCCCCAGCATACCGATAGCGTCGGCGCGGCACTGATGGCAGTGGGTCATCTGCGGCATCACTTCGCCGCAGCGGCTGCGGGTGGCGGCGAGCATTTCGGCATCCGGCTCCGGCTGGCCGTTAAGGCCGAATACCGTGCCGTGCTCCGGTCTGGCGATCAGCGGCATAATATTATGAATAAAAGCGCCGCTGGCCTGCAGCCGACGGCTGACGTCGGCCATGCCGCTGGCGTTAATCCCCGGGATCAGCACCGAATTTATCTTCACCAGCACCCCTTTGGCGGTTAGCCTGCTGACGCCCTCCAGCTGGCGGGCGATGAGGATCTCTCCGGCTTCGCGCCCGCTGTAGCGCTCGCCGTCCAGCCATAGCCAGGCATAAATTTGCGCGGCGACATCCGCATCCAGCGTATTAATGGTGACCGTGACGTGGTCAACGCCGACGTCCAGCAGGCGATCCACCGCGTCGGGCAGCATCAGGCCGTTCGTCGACAGGCAGAGCTTCAAATCCGGCAGCTGTTCACGTATCAGTTCGAGGGTACGGAAGGTGCGGGTGAGGTTGGCGAGCGGGTCGCCTGGACCGGCGATCCCGACCACTGAAAGCTGCGGGATAGCCTGGGCGACCTGGCGTACTTTGAGCACCGCTTGCTCGGGCGTCAGCAGCGTCGACGATACGCCGGGGCGGGATTCGTTGCTGCAGTCGAACTTGCGATTACAGTAGTTGCACTGCAAATTGCAGGCGGGCGCGACCGGCAGATGCATCCGCGCAAAACGGTGGTGCCCGCTGCGGGAATAGCAGGGGTGCGCGGCGACCTTATCGGCAACAAAAGACGTTAACGCGCCGTTGTCCGCAGCGTGACAGGCTTTACCGGCAGGGGAAGAGGAGCAGGAAGTCATGGTCGTACCTTCATGGTTGGGCGATACCTTCCTGCTGCAAATGCTGTACCAAACGTTTAATTGTCAAAGTACTGAAATTTAAAGATAATGTCCGGCGATAAATTGTCGCAATTCCGCCCCGGTGCTGACAATGTCCTGAACCTCACACGGCGGGTCAGATTCGCGGCATGGTGATGTCCATGATTTGGATCCGGTAAGCGACCTGGCGCGGCGTCATCCCGAGCAGGCGCGCCGCTTTAGCCTGAACCCAGCCCGCCTTTTCCAGCGCGGCAATCAGCCGCTGGCGCTCATCGAGCGTATTGTCGAGCCAGCCATCTTCTGACGGACCGCTGGCGGGCAACGCTTTCGGCATCGTGTCGTAATGATTGAACAAAATCACGTCCCGGTCGATCAGCCCGCTCTCCGACATCACCGCCGAACGTTCAAGGCAGTTTTCCAGTTCGCGCACGTTTCCCGGCCAGCTATACTCCATCAGCAGGCGGATCGCGCCGTCGCTGATCCGCAGCGTCCGGCCCTGGTTCTGGGCGATTTTGCGCACCAGAAAATGCGCCAGCTCGGCGATATCCTCCTGGCGTTCGCGCAGCGGGGGCAGGGCGATAGGCATCACGTTCAGGCGATAGTAGAGATCCTCGCGGAAATTCCCCAGCCGCACTTCCTCCTCCAGATGACGGTTGGTCGCCGCGATGATGCGCACGTTCACGCGCAGGGTTTCATCGCCGCCCACGCGCTCCATCTCTCCCTCCTGCAGGATACGCAGCAGCTTGGCCTGAAACGAGGCGCTGCTTTCGCCAATCTCATCGAGAAACAGGGTGCCGCCGTCCGCCAGCTCAAAGCGCCCCTTGCGCTGACGCACCGCCCCGGTAAACGCGCCTTTCTCATGGCCGAACAGCTCGCTCTCCAGCAGGGTGTCCGGCAGCGCCGCGCAGTTAAACTTTACGAACGCGGCGGCGGCGCGCGGCGAATTATGGTGAATGGCATTGGCAATCAGCTCTTTCCCGGTTCCGCTCTCACCGCGTACCAGTACCGTGGTATCCCAGCGGGAGACCTGACGAATAATCTCCATAATCTGGCGCATCGACGGGCTTTTGCCGACCATCGTCTCAAGGCCAAAACTGCGCGACGGCGCGCAGGTGCGCGGCCGCTCGGCCCTTGAGAGCGTCTGAGGCTGCTGCTGCCCGGGCGCCGGGAGGATCATCAGGCGAATGGTCTGGGCTATCAGGTTGGCGACGGTTTCGAGAAACCGCGTGCAGGCCGGGAGACGCTCATCCTGACGCACCATCGGCTGCGCCGACAGCACGCCGATGGGCTGAGAATTGGGCCCCATCAGCGGCACCGCGATAAACGGCAGATCGTAATCATACAGGCTGAGGCGATCGAGAAACCGCCGATCGTCGGCGACGCGCGGCAGCACCAGCGACTGGCCCCGGGCCAGCACGGTGCCGACTAATCCTTCCCCCGGCCGGTAGCGGATCTGCGTACTGCCCGGCAGCGTCTGATGCTCGGTTTGCTGTAGCGCTTCGATGCTGAGAATTTCCTGCTCGCTATCGTAAAGGCAGATCATGCCGTGCTGCATAAAAGCATCGTTGTATAACACGCTCAGCACCTCCTGGAGCGTCTTGCTGGCCTCGGTGGCGCGGCTCAGCACGACGCTGATGCGCTGCATGGCGGTGAACTGCTGAGAGAGATCAAAGCGCCTGACGGTGGTGTCTGAGTCGGGTTTGTGGGTCATAGCTCACCTCCGGTCAGGGTGTTGAAGAGGGGGAAACGCAGAACAAGACAGGTCCCCCCCTGCGGGCGGGAAGTTAGTTCGATGGCGCCACGATGATGGGCGACCAGGGTCTGGATTAACCGCAGCTCCATCCCTTTGCCGGGAGAGTTTAAGGCGTCCGGGGAGTGGGTATAGCGCACCTGCAGCAGCGGCACATTGTCATTAAGGTATAGCGAAAGCCAGCCCTCTTCTTCTTCGGCGTAGAGCTGCATCTCCAGCGCCACGGAGGGCAGCTCGGCGGCGAGCGCCAGCGTGCGGTCGAACCACAGGCTCAGGCAGGCCAGCAGCTGCGTGCGCTGGCCAAAGCCGATCAGGTGCGGGGAGGCCATATCGACCAGCAGCAGGCCGCGATCGTCGAAGCGGGTACGATAGAGCGCGCACAGATCGTCGAAGAAGGGCTGCAGCGGCCAGGCGGCGTTGCTTTCCAGCTCCAGGGAGGGCCGGCAGCGCTGCAGGCGGGCCATCGCCTCTTCACCTTCGCGCCACGCCGCCTCCAGCGCCACGTTACCGCCGCCTTCGCCGTTGAGCCGGCGGGCCGCTGCCAGCATGTTGATCGGACAGTTAAGCTGAATTAACGCCGCGTCCAGAGACTCGCGAATGGCGGCCAGCAGCTTACCGGCGGTCATCTGCTGTTTGAGCCGATCGAGGCGGCCCTGCTCCTGCTGCTGGCGCTGCTGCGAGCAGTCGGTAATGACGACCAGCGTCCGCGCCGGGGCGCTGTCGACAAAGTAGCGGCTGGCTTCTTCGCTCACGCCGGGCAGCGCCCAGCAGGTCACCGACAGCCAGCGCACCGCGCCGCGTACCGCCAGCGGCAGGATTTGCTCCGCGCCGGGCCCCATTTTACGCGGCGAAACCTGCAGTTCGACCAGCAGCTCTTTCCCGCCGCAGTCCGCGCAGAAAGTTTTGTAGGCGAGGTTATCCATCACCACCCGATCCTGCTCGTCGACCACCACCACGGCGGCGGGAATATTATTGAGCACGGCCTCCATCAGCGTCATGTGATTGCGCAGGCGCTGCTCCAGGGTGTAGCTGACGCTGATATCCCGCTGCATCGCCAGATAGTGCTCCAGCTCGCCCTGGGGATTCAGCACCGGCGTGATGTCGATATCCACCAGATACAGGCCGCCGTCGCGGCGCTGATTGATCAACTGGCCGCGCCAGGGCTGGCGCTGGAGCAGCGTTTGCCACATCTGCTGGTAGATCTCGCGCGGCGTCTGGCTGCTGGCCAGCAGCCGCGGGTTCTGGTTCAACAGCTGCGCCAGCGAATAGCCGGTCTGGCGGCAAAACGCCGGATTGGCGTAAATAATATTGGCTCTCGCATCGGTGAGTGAAATCGCCACCGACGCCTGTTCCACCATGGTAAAAAACAGCCCCGGATGTTGTTGAGTCAGCGCGCCGGCAATCGCCTCCGGCACGGCGTTATCGAGCATCATATTCAGGGTCATCGCAAACTCCTGTGTCGCAGTTATGACAATTTGTCCGACACCGCGACGCCAGCGCCGCGGTTTTATCCGCATGCGGATAACCATGCAAACCGTGCGCCCTTATCCAAACGACCTGATGAAACATTGATCCGACAGCGGGAAATCAGGCTATTTTGGCGTTTTTCAGGCCCGGACAGGCCCGGCTGCGGGCGCGAGAAGGGGCAATGAGCGATCGTTATGGGGCAGGCGTGAGCCGCGATAGTGCAAATAAACCTGGCACAGCCTTCGCAATACTCCTGGCGATAACTCGTGTTTTAAACACCTTTCCCGACAGGAGCGTAATATGGCGAACATTGGCATTTTCTTCGGCACCGATACCGGCAAAACGCGCAAAATTGCGAAGCTGATCCACAAGCAGTTGGGCGATGTAGCGGATGCCCCGGTAAACATTAACCGCGCGACGCTGGATGAGTTTATGGCCTATCCGGTACTGCTGCTGGGAACCCCGACGCTGGGCGACGGCCAGCTACCGGGCCTTGCGGCTGGCTGCGAGAGTGAATCATGGGGCGAATTTATCCATACGCTCGACGGCATCAGCCTGAGCGGTAAAACCGTGGCGCTGTTCGGCCTTGGCGATCAGCAGGGCTATCCCGACAACTTCGCCAGCGGAATGCGCCCGCTGTATGACGTCCTCGACGCCTGCGGGGCGCAGATTATCGGCAGCTGGCCGAATGAGGGATATGAATTTAGCGCCTCATCGGCGCTGGAGGGCGAGCGGTTTGTGGGACTGGTTCTCGACCAGGATAACCAGTTCGATCGCACCGAAGAGCGCCTGACTGCCTGGCTTGAAGAGATTAAACGCATCGTGCTGTGAGTTTTCGCGGGTAGCCGCAAAGGCTACCCGCACAGCCCCGGCTGGCGTGAAATCATCTGCTGCAGCCACTGGCGCTGATGGCGCTGCTGGCTTTGCTGCCACAGATAATCGCGGGCGCTCTCCAGCGCCTTATGCCGATCCATCGGCGCGGCGGGGCGAATCGCTTCACACCATAACAGGTGCCATCCCAGCTCGCTGGCGACGGGCGGGCTCAGCGCATTTTCCGCGAGCGCAAACAGCGCCGTCTCCAGCTGCGGATAGAGCAATCCCCGGCTAATCCAGCCTAAGCGCCCGCCCTCCAGCGCGCTCGGGCACTGAGAATAGCGCTGCGCCAGCGGCGCAAACGCATCGTGGGAGGCGCTGATTTGCTGGTGCAGCCCCTGGATTTGCTCATGAACCGCCTCGAGGTCGCCATCGACCGTCAGCAGCAGATGGCGGGTCAGGCGCTGTTCCGGGCGCATAAAATGCGCCTGATGGTGAAGATACCAGGCCTGCACCGTCGACGGGTCCGGCTGCGGCACCTGCTGCGCCAGTTCGGCAAACGCGATCTCCAGCCGGGTGTGATGAAGCACGATGGCCGCGCGCTCGTCGGGGGTAAAGCCTCCGTCGCTAAGCCAGATCCCGAGCGAAGCGGCAACGTTATCCCTCAGCTCCGGCGCAATATCGTGCGCGGGAACCAGGGCGACGATAGCCAGCTCGATCTCACGCTGGCGCTGCCAGGCCTGCTCAAAGGCCTGCGTATCGGCGGCATTCAATGCGGCCGGTTCACTGTTCCAGCGGCTGCGCGCCAGGCGCTGCCGGCCAAACCGTTCCCATGCGTTCATGATTATCTCTCCTCGACGAGGCTGATGGCCTGTACCGGCACGGTAAACCAGCGGCCGCTAAAGTCGACGGTATAGCTGTCGCCGCGTTCGCCCCGATCGGTTGCCTCAATGCGCCCCTGTTGGCCAACGTTAACCACCACCTCGCCGCCGACGGCCAGCGCCATCCGGCAGGTGACGGTATCTCCATACTGCAAGTTTCCGGCCAACCAGGGCTGGGCGAGGGGGATCAGCTCCTGCTCGCGGCAGCCGATGATCCGGTCGCTCTCCGGGAAGTGGATCTGGTAAATAATTTGATCCTGTAAAAAGACGCCCCAGTCGCGGACAAAGCCGGTGCTGCCGCGCCTGACCAGCAGCTCGCCGGGGGCGAAGCCCGCGAAGGTGCCATCGTTACGAATCGCGCGCACCACCCGCACCGCGTCGCTGAAGGTGAATTTTGGCCTCATCTGTCGTCCTCCTGAAACTGCTGCTGGTAGCTCTCCGCGAGCAGCCGCCGCGCCAGCAGCCACGAGGCGCGGGCGTTCTCTTCCAGCCGGTTCTGTAGCGGGACTTCGGCACGCAGCTTGCGGTGAAACGTCGCCAGCACCGGCAGGCAGCAGCGGCCAAGCCGTTCTGGCTGATAGGGCACGGAGAAAAACTGAAAGAACGATTCGGCGGAGCTAAGTTCGTCCACGCCGGGAATTTGATAAAACCACTCCATGATTATCCCCCTGCTCGCAGCGCGGCTGCGCCGCACAGCTCGTCATAAATCGCGACCAGCTCATAGTCCCGCGGGCTGCGCTTCCCGCTCTCGGCAAAGCGGCGGATGGCGGGCAGCAGTTGGTTAATTTGCGCTGAGCTGAGGTGATAGCCCATCCGATCGAAAATGCCGTTGACCGCCTGGCGCCCGGAGTGTTTTCCCAGCACCAGCCGGTAGCTGCGGCCGACCAGCGCCGGGTCGATCGCCTGATAGCTCTCGCGATCGCGCAGCAGCGCCGCCACGTGGACTCCCGATTCGTGGGTAAAGACCAGCTCGCCGACCAGCGGCTGCTGCGGGTCGATAGGGCGCTGCGCCGCCGCCGAAACTTTCTGACAGAGCGCCGGAAGCGCCGGGAAGTAAACGCCGGTCTCGACGCCGAGGCAGCGCTCCAGGCCCAGCGCCACGGTTTCCAGCGCCGCGTTGCCCGCGCGTTCGCCGAGGCCGAGGGTGGTGGTATTCACGCTGGAGGCTCCGGCGCGCACCGCCGCCAGCGTATTAGCGGCGGCGAGACCGAGATCGTTATGGGCATGCATCTCTATTTCACCAGCCCACGCTTCGCGCAGGGCCGAGATTTGCTCGAAGGTGGTAAACGGGTCGAGTATGCCGACCGTATCGGCGTAGCGCAGGCGGGACGCGCCGGACTGCTGCGCCACCCTGGCGATATCGCCCAGGTTCTGCCCGCCGGCGCGGGAGGCATCTTCGCAGCCAATGCACACCTGCAGGCCGAGGCTCCGGGCGAGCTGAATAAACGTCGCCAGCCGCTCCAGCAGCACCGCCAGCGGTTCGCGCAGCTTGTACTGCCGCAGCTTGTCCGAGGCCGGAATGGAGATATCCACCCAGTCGATGCCCAAATCGGCGCTCTGGCGAATCTCCAGCGCATTCATCCGACACCAGGTCATCAGCGTGGCCTGGGGAAGCTGGCGGCGCACCAGCTGGATCCGCGCGATCTCCTCATCCCCCATTGCCGGGGTGCCCACTTCCATCGCCGTAATCCCCGCCGCGTACAGCGCCTCGGCAATGGCCACCTTCTCGCTGGGGCGGAAGGCCACGCCGGGGCTCTGTTCGCCATCGCGCAGCGTGGTGTCGTTGATCAGCACGCGTTTCATCGTCGCCTCCGCCTTAGCCATAAACCGGGGTGAAGACGTCTGCCGCCGGATGCGGCCTGCCGTCCTGCCAGTAGGGCGACAGCGCCCGCAGCCGGTCAACGATCGGCGGCAGCATGGCAATGACGTAATCAATCTCTTTTTCCCGGGTGTAGCGCGAGAGGGAAAAACGGATGGTGCCGTGGGCCGCGGTGTAGGGAATATTCATCGCCCGCATCACGTGCGAGGGCTCCAGCGAACCTGAGGTGCAGGCGCTGCCGCTGGAGGCGGCAATCCCGACCTGATTCAGCAGCAGCAGGATCGCTTCCCCTTCAATAAACTCAAAGGCCAGATTCAGGGTGCCGGGCACGCGCGGCTGGCCGCCGCCCATCACCATGACCGCAGGGACGCAGGCCTGCAGGCGCCGTTCGAGGCGATCGCGCAGCTGGCCCGTTTGCTCCATTCCCGGCAGATGGATCTGCGCCAGCTCGCAGGCCGCGCCCATGCCGACGATCCCGGTGATGTTTTCCGTTCCGGCCCGCCGTCCGTACTCCTGATGGCCGCCGCGCAGCAGCGGGCGAAAGCGCGTTCCCCGGCGCAGATACAGGCAGCCGACGCCTTTCGGACCGTGAAACTTATGCGCCGAGCAGGAGAGCATATCGATGGCGGTCTTGCCGACCGCTATCGGCAGCTTGCCCGCCACCTGCACCGCGTCGCAGTGGAACAGCGCGCCCTGTTCATGAGCCAGCTCCGCCATCTCGACCACCGGGAAAATGACGCCGGTTTCGTTATTCGCCCACATCACGCTGACCAGCGCGACCCGCGGGCTGAGCGCCGCCCGGAACTGCGCCATATCCAGCGCGCCGTTGCCGTCTACCGCGATACGGTGGATCAGATAGCCCTGGCGCTCCAGGTGTTCGCACGCAGCCAGCGTCGCCGGATGTTCGACCGCGGTGGTTACGATCTCCCGGCGTTCCGGCAGCAGCGCCGTCGCCGAGGCGATGGCGGTGGCGGTGGCCTCGGTGGCGCAGGAGGTAAAAATTATCTCGCTGGGATACTCCGCCCCGAGCAGCGCCGCGGCCTGCTGATGAGCCCGCTCGAGGGCGGCCTGGGCCGGAATGCCAAAGTCATGGATGGACGAGGGATTGCCGTAAAAATCGGTCAAAAAGGGCATCATCGCTTCGAGGACCATCGGGTCTAAACGGGTGGTGGCGTTGTTATCGAGATAAACCTGTTTCATCTTGTCCCCCTTGGGTCAGTTAACCGCGGCCTATGCCGCCACCACTTCCATATAACAGCCGGTACGTTCCATCAGCTTCTGCTGCAGCCAGGCCAGGGTCATATCGGTCATCATGCAGCCGCTGCAGCTGCCGGAAAGGCTCACGGTGACCTGGTGGTTGGCGACGTTGAGAAGCGACATATCGCCGCCGTCGGCCTGAATATGCGGGCGCAGTTCGGCGATGGTGTCGACCACGCTCTGCCAGTGCGGATCTTTGCCGCTGGCGGCGGGAAGGGGGCTCGGCGGCTGCTGCGCGAGGATCTCCGCCAGCGCCAGCTCGATCTGCTCATGGCAGGAAGTGCAGCCGCCGCCCGCTTTGGTGTAGTTAATCACCTCTTCAAGGGTGGTCAGGCCGTTGTTGAGCACCGCGCGGCGGATATGCCCTTCATCGACGCCGAAGCATTTGCAAATCAGCCGGCCTTCTTCATGCTCCTCTTCGAGGCTCTCGCCGCGAAAGTTGGCGATAGCTGCCCGCAGCGCCTCCTGGCCCATCACCGAGCAGTGCATTTTTTGCGGCGGCAGTCCGTCGAGATAATCGGCGATCTGCTGGTTGGTAACCTCTCCGGCTTCGGTAAGCGTGCGGCCGACGATCAGCTCCGTCAGCGCGGAAGAGGAGGCGATCGCGCTGCCGCAGCCAAAGGTCTGGAATCCGGCCTCCTCGATTATTTCGCTTTGCGGGTCGACGCGCAGCATCAGGCGCAGCGCGTCGCCGCAGCTCAATGAACCCACATCGCCCACCGCGTTGGCGTTGTCCACCACGCGCGCGTTGCGGGGATTAAAAAAATGGTCTTTCACTTTCTCGGAGTAATTCCACATGCTGTCAGCTCCAGGGATGATGACGGAAAACGTCGGGGCGCGTTCCACCGCTAAAAGCGCGGTGGTGGTGATGAACAAGCAAATGCAATACCAATGCGTAAATACGTTTATTTTTAGAGGGTTAGGATTTTCCCCTGACAATACGGGCCGACAGTGTCGTTATTTGTTGTGGGGTTTGTCACAGAAACGACACGGTTAGCCGCGCGGGTCCCGCTCCTCCCGCCACTCCTGCTCCTCAAGCAGGCGGGTAAAGCGCTCAGGGTCGCGCCTGCGGGCGCTTTTGCGCTGCTCTTTGGCGTACCAGTAGAGCTGGATCTCCTGGAGTAAATCGACAATTTTGGTGTCGGCGGGCACGCGTTCGGCGCGGACGCCAACCTGCAGCAGCTGGCGAAATATCGCATCGCCGATTGCCACGCAGAACAGGGTGACGCAATCCTCAAGGGCATGGATGCGCTGACCAATCTTCTCCGCCTGATGGCCGCTTTCGACCGAGAAATCAACCACCCGGATCAGGGTGACCCGATCCTCCTTGACGCCATACACCACCAGCCGCGGCGTGGCGCCGAAGTGGCGGTCGACATGGCGATAGTCGGAGCTGGCAAAGGCGACCTTCATGGACCACTCATCGGAATGGACCATGTCAAACTGGCGGTTAATGGGCGGCATAAGCGGCTCCTGTGGTGAAGGGCGGTTCGGCATTCTGGCGCAGCGGCGAGCGGTAGAGGGCGACCTGGCGGTGACGCTCGCGCATCAGGTTTGCCAGTTCAAACAGCGTATCGCGCATACCGCCATAGCCTTGCCGCACCCGCCGGAACTCGCCGAGCCTGTCAAAGAGAGGGAAACCCGCGCGGATCAGCGGTAGCGCAAACTGTTCCGCGAGGTCGCAGGCGTGAGAATTGGCTACCAGCAGGTCGGCGGGCTGCGAGCAGAGCAGGTTTTGCAGATCCTCCAGATCCCCCGGCACGACGCGTTCGACCGGCAGCTGGCGCAGGCTGGGATGGCCGGTGGGGGCGACCAGCGGACCTGGCCGCATTCCCTGGCTGCTGGCAAAATCGCACCATGCCGCCAGCAGATCGCCTTCTGCCGCCATCGCCATGCGCTGGTCCTGGAGCCACGTGTGGCAGTCGATCATCGCATCCTGAAGCTGTCCACGCTGGCGTTCAATCCACTGCGGAACGCCGCGTCCGGAAATTTTCGCCAGCTGATGAATGAACGTATCGCAGTGCTCAAGGGTCATCAGGTGCGGAAGGGCGATCGCCTCGCCGTGGCTGCGCTGGGCCAGCAGGGACGACGCCCGACTCAGCGAGGCGCCGATGGCGAAGCTGCACAGGCTCTGCCCCATCTGCTCTATCAGGCGCAGCGGCGTCCCGCCCTGGGTCACCGGCGAAAAATCCCCTTGCGCGAGGTGCCCGTCCATCGATTGCGCCAGGTCCGGCAGGATCACCGGCTGCAGGCCAAAGGCTTCAACGTAGCGGCGCAGCAGCTCGATATCGCCGGGGGAGCAGAGGTGGCTGACCAGCAGATTGACCCGACGATTACGCTGGCCGGCGCGGGGCGTCGGCGCCACCCACTGCTCAATGACGCTCTCCAGCACGGCGCTGAAGCCGTTTTCCATAGAGCCATAAAAATCAGGGCTGTTGACCGTTAGTATCGCCACCCCTTTGTGCCGGGGATGCTCTTCGCGAAACTGGCGCACCACCCGGGACATATCGCTGCCCTGAGCCTCCGACAGCCCGGTGCTGAGCAGCACGATGGCCTGCGGAGCGTTGCGCTGGCACAGGGTATCGAGCGCGGCAAAGATATTGCCGTCCGCGCCCATAATCGTCGAGGTCGGGTCCATCGCCGTCGACTGTAAGGGCACCGGGTCGTGGAAGTGCTGAATAAAAAAGACCTTAGCGAAGGCGCTGCATCCCTGCGCGCCGTGGACCAGCGGGATGCAGTGTCCGATCCCGAGGCTGGCGAGGATTGCGCCGAGCGGTTGGCCGGTTTTGATCGGACTGACCGCCAGCGGTTTATCGGTGCGGAAAATTTCTGCCATGCTGTGCTCCTTAGTGCCAGGGGGCGCGGGAATGAGTTTGCGGCCAGATCGGGCTGTTGATGGTCTGGCAGATCTGGCGGGCGAGGGTGACGATGCCCTGATAGCCGGCGAAGGCGTGCTCGCGTTCCTGATTGATATCGAGAAACGGCAGCCGGGCCTTGTAGGCGGTGTACATATTGCGCCCGCCGGCGATCATCAGGTCGGCCTGATAGCGGTAGACCACGTCCAGCAGCGTGCGGGCGTTGCCTTCATCCAGCATGACCGCCTCTTCGCCCATCAGTTCGCGGATCCGCTGTTTATCTTCCTCGGTGGATTTGCGCGTGCCGGTCGCCACCACGCTCATCCCCAGATCCTGCAGCGCCGACACCACCGACCAGGATTTGACGCCGCCGGTGTAGAGCAGGGCTTTGCGTCCGCGAAGCTGTTCGCGCCACGGCCTGAGCGCCAGCTCCGCCGCCCGCTCTTCGCGCGCAATCAGCGCTTCGGTGCGGCGGCACAGATCGTCATCGCCCAGCAGGGCCGCCAGCTGACGCAGGGCGTCGGAGGTCGCGCGGATACCGTAAAAACTGCCTTCGAACCACGGCGTGCCGTAGCGCTGCTCCAGCGCCCTCGCGACGTTGATTAGCGCCCGCGAACAGACCAGCATATTGGCCTGCGCCCGGTGCATGGTCTGGATTTCGGCAAAGCGCCCGTCGCCGGAGAGGCTGCCGAGCACGCGGACCCCCAGCTCATCGAGCAGCGGCTGAATATGCCAGAACTCGCCGGCGATATTAAACTCGCCAATCAGGCCAACGTCATGGCGATGCTCCGGGGCGAACGGGGATGCCTCCGGCCAGGGGGCCGGTTCGCGCTGGCCGATGACCCGCTTGACCATCACCTCGCCGGCCAGCCGGTTGCCGAGGTTTTTGCTGCCGTAAAAACCGGCGGCGTCGATGGCGATAACCGGCACGCCGGTGGCGGTCTGCGCGGCCTGGCATACCGCTTCAAGATCGTCGCCCTCCATTGCCGGCACGCAAGTGTTGTAGATAAAGACCGCCGCCGGACGGTAGCGCGTAACGATATGGCGAACCGCGTGAAACAGGCGGCGCTCGCCGCGGCCCATAATCACATCCTGCTCGTTGAGATCGGTAGTGAACCCCAGCCGGTTAATGTTCGGCCCGGAGCTTATGCTGCCGCGGTTATCCCATGAGCTGCCGGCGCAGCCGATGGGGCCATGCACCAGGTGCGCCACGTCGGCGATGGGTAGCAGAGCGATCTGGGCGCCGTCGAACGCGCAGCCGCCGGCGGTGGCGCCGGGTTTTGGCGCGCTACAGCCGGACTTCTGTTTATGGTTATGTTCGCAGGCGGGCTCATCCAGCAGCGCCAGAATTTCATTTCCCTTCATAGTGACCTCGTAGAACGTGGGGGATGATGATGGAAATGCAATTCGCGCTCCACCCAGGGGCTATTGATTTTTAAAGGGAAAGCCTTGTCAGCTTTGCGACAAAGCCAACAATCGGACGGGAATATTGTGGGTTGTGGTCGGGGAAGAAAAAAGCCCGCGGGGTCAGCGGGCAACGGGCAAACAGCAGGGGGGCTAAAAGACGCGTTCCTGCAGCGGATTATCCCTGTTAAGCCGCTTCGCCAGCCACGGCGGCAAACGCCCGGCCAGCAGCGCGTTGATGGCCTCGCACTGGGCCTGAATCGCGGTGCCGGGCTGCGCTTTCATCGGATGGATCTGGTGGCGAATCAGTCGGGCGGCGGCGGGTCCGCCGATCTCCTGGCAGAACAGCAGCTGGCAATCATCAAGCAGCCGGGCGCGCGCTTCGCTGGCCTCCTGCTGGCCCGGCTCTGACGGATAGCGGCGCAGATCGTACAGCCAGCCGCCTTGCTCATCGAAGGCATAGATAAAAAACAGGCGTCCCTGGCCGAAATGGCCGTTAATGAGCAGGCCGTCCTGGGAGCAAAATGCGGCCAGCAGCTGCGGCGTCCGCTGATCGGGACGGGCAATGCGCAGATGAACGGGCAGCGCGCCCCGCAGGCTGGCCATCACCCGCGACCAGCGGGCCGGGGACATAACGGCCGTCGTTGACGGAAAGGCGGTGGCGAGCTGCGGCTGCGTTAAGGTGGCCAACCCCTCCGGGGTCAGGGTTTCGCCGCTTTCCTGCGCCAGCCAGTCTAGTATTTGCGCCGGCGGCAGATCCGGCAGCGTCTGGAATAGCGCCAGCAGGCGCCAGAAAAGGGTATCGTTGTCGGACATCTCCAGCTCCTTATATCAGCGTACTGCGGGTTGCCCGCAGGCTTATCGGGAAGGCGGGCCGCTCAGGCTGCGGGTTGACGTAGTAGCGCCCGCCGCCCTCCAGCGAAATCGCGCCACCCCAGCGGTCAACGTCGTTATGCTCAATCTGTATCACCCGTGCTTCCAGATCCTGTTTGGCGATATAGGCATACAGATCCGCGCCGCGCTCACGAAAAATCACGATAGGCATAGCCCCTCCAGGCCCCGCTTTCGCGGGGCGGCAAATGGTTAACGGACGAGGTCGAAGCTGTAATCGGTTTTGCCTAACTGGCCGGTGTCGTTATCCAGTTTCTCCAGCACGGCGTTCACCAGCGTCGTGACGATGTTCATGGCGCCTTCATAACCCCAGGTGGTCTGACGGTGCAGGTGGTGACGGTCGAACAGCGGAAAGCCGAGACGGATGAGCGGTACCTCAAAAGCTTTGCCCTTCGCCAGGGTATCGCGCTGGATAAATTTGCCGTAGGAGTTGCCTATCATAAAGTCCGGCTGGCGGGTGAACATCAGCGAACGGAAGTGCCACAAGTCGCAGTTGATGAACACTTCGCTGTCGCGACCGTAGGGCGAGGCCTCCAGCATTTTCTTCATCGCCTTCAGCCAGCGCTTGTTGGCGTTATGGCTCAGGATCACCGTCGGCTCGCAGCCGAGCTCCAGCAGGAAGCGGGTCAGCCCCATCACAAAGTCCGGGTCGCCGTACAGGCCAAATTTCTTGCCATGCAGCCAGGTGTGGGAGTCGAGCATCATGTCGACCAGCCGTCCGCGCTCAAGGGTGAGGGCGTCGGCAATCGGCCTGCCGCTGAGCTGGCTGACGGTCATCAGCAGCTCGTCGGTGGCGGCCAACCCCAGCGGGATCGCCACCTCGGTCGACGGCTGATTCCACATATCCTGCACCACTTTTTTACTTTTCAGCAGCTGCCACGGCTGCAGGAGCAGCGTATCGATGGCATCCGGGGCCTCCTTCATCTCCTGCTGGGTGGTGCCGCCCGCATACATCCGATAATGGCCGTCGGCGGGGGTATCAAGGACCTCCGACGGATCGGAGAGCAGGCTGCACGGCACCGCCATCTGCGCCATCATCCGCTTCAGCACGCGGAAGTTGCCGAGATAGGTCTCAAAGCCGGTGACCAGGTTGAGCTTTTGCAGTTTGCCCGGCTGCCCTTGATAGTCGGCGGTAAAGGTTTTGGCGAACCCTTCGAACATATTGTCCCAGCCGGTGACGTGGCTGCCGATAAAGCTTGGCGTATGGGCGTGCGGCACGGCAATGCTGCTATCGACAAAACCGTCTTTTTTGGCGTTGGCGATAAACGCCTGCAGATCGTCGCCGATAACCTCCGCCATGCAGGTGGTGGAGACCGCGATGATCTCCGGTTTGTACAGCGCGCTGGCGTTCCGCAGCCCGAGGTTCATATTGTTGTTGCCGCCGAAGACCGCCGCGTCTTCGGTCATCGAATCGGAAACGCAGGCGATCGGCTCTTTGAAATGGCGGTTAAAATAGGTACGAAAATAGGCCACGCATCCCTGGGAGCCGTGAACATAGGGCAGGGTGTTGGCAAACCCTAGCGAACATAGCACCGCGCCCAGCGGCTGGCAGGCTTTTGCCGGGTCAACGGTTAGCGCCTCGCGCTGAAAGTTCAGCGCTTCATACTCGGCGGTGGTGGTCCAGGCGAATACCTCCTGCACGCGCCGGGCGTCGTGGGCCTCTTCCAGCGTCCGCTTATTGCGGAACAGCTCCTGGTATTCATCCTGTTCAAATAGCGGATAACAGCTATTAATTTTGTCAATCGTTTGGCTCATGGTGTTCTCCTCCCGCGCCACAAATCGGTGAACAGACGGGACAATAAATGGGCAATCACGCAGACTTCAGCCACGGGGCGATCAGTTCGTTCCACGCCGGGTTGTTTAAGGTCATATCCATATCGCGGGCAAAAATGGCGAAACCATCGTAGCCGTGGTACGGGCCGGAGTAGTCCCACGAGTGCATCTGGCGGAACGGAACCCCCATTTTCTGGAAGATGTACTTTTCCTTGATCCCGGAGCCGATAAGGTCAGGCTTCAGCGCTTTGACAAACGCCTCCAGCTCATAGCTGCTGGCGTCATCGAACAGCAGGGTGCCTTCTTTCAGATCCGGCAGGGTGCGGTCGTAGTCATCGTTATGGGCAAACTCATAGCCGGCGGCGACGATCTCCATGCCGAGATCTTCATAGGCGCCGATAACGTGCCGTGGCCGCAGGCCGCCCATATAGAGCAGCACCTTGCGCCCCTCCAGCCGCGGGCGGTATTTGGCGATAATCGCCGCCGTTTGCCCCTGATATTTGGCGATCACCGCCTCGGCGTTGGCGCGAATGGCGTCGTCAAACTGGTCGGCAATTTTGCGCAGCGATTCGGCGATTTTGGTCGGACCGAAGAAGTTGTACTCCATCCACGGGATCTGATGCTTTTCTTCCATGTGCCGGGCGATGTAGTTCATCGAACGGTAGCAGTGGACCAGATTCAGCTTCACGAAAGGGGTGTTCTCCATCTCCACCAGGGTGCCGTCGCCGGACCACTGGGCGACCACCCGCAGCCCCATCTCTTCGAGCAGGATGCGCGAGGCCCAGGCATCGCCGCCGATGTTGTAATCGCCGATGATCGCCACATCGTAAGGGGTGGATACAAACGGCTGCCCCTCACGGTTATTGAGCACCCAGTCGCGAACCACGTCGTTGGCGATATGGTGCCCCAGCGACTGCGACACGCCGCGAAATCCTTCGCAACGCACCGGGATCACCGGTTTATCCAGCGCCTTGCTGCTGGCGTTGGCGACGGCGCTGATATCATCGCCGATGAGCCCGACCGGACACTCCGACTGGATGGTGATGCCCTTGGTGAGCGGGAACAATAGCTCCATCTCTTCAATCAGTTTGCTGAGCTTTTTATCACCGCCGAAGACGATGTCGCGCTCCTGAAAATCGGAGGTGAAGTTCAGGGTGCCGAAGCTGTCGACGCCGCTGACGCCGGTGAAGTAGTTGCGGCGCCCGGCGCGCGAGTACTGGCCGCAGCCGACCGGCCCGTGGGAGATATGGGCCATATCCTTAATCGGCCCGAATACCACTCCTTTGGAGCCGGCGTAGGCGCAGCCGCGCACGGTCATCACGCCGGGCTGCGATTTACGGTTCGAGATGATGCACTTGCCGACGCTCTCCATTTGCGGATCGCTGACCATCATGTGCTTTCTGCGCTCTTTACGCGCAGTTTCGGGAAAGACTTCCAGGACCTCCTGGATTAGCGCGAGATTACGCTCGCCTGTGGCGTTGGTCATGATGATTGTCCTGTGTTCAGGCCGCGTTTTCTTCGGCGGCGGTTTTACCGATGATGCTGGTGTCTTCTTCTTCCATGATGCCGAATTCCATCAGCAGCGATTCCAGCTCATCCATGGTGCAGGGCGTCGGTACCACCTTCATGGTGTTGTTGACGATCTTGGTTGCCAGAGTGCGGTACTCATTGGCCTGCTGGCAGTTCGGGTCGTACTCGATGACCGTCATCCGGCGGATTTCCGCGCGCTGGACGATGTTGTCGCGCGGCACGAAATGGATCATCTGGGTGCCGAGCTTCTCCGCCAGCGCCACGATCAGCTCATCTTCACGGTCGGTTTGACGCGAGTTACAAATCAGCCCGCCGAGACGCACCTTGCCGGATTTCGCGTATTTAACGATCCCCTTGGAGATATTGTTGGCGGCGTACATCGCCATCATCTCCCCGGAGCAGACGATATAGATCTCCTGGGCCTTATTTTCACGGATTGGCATCGCGAAGCCGCCGCAGACCACATCCCCGAGTACGTCATAGAACACGAAATCGAGATCGTCCTCGTAGGCGCCTTCCTCTTCGAGAAAGTTGATTGCGGTGATCACCCCGCGCCCCGCGCAGCCGACGCCCGGCTCCGGGCCGCCTGATTCGGCGCAGCGCACGTCGCCATAGCCGATTTGCAGGACATCTTCGAGCTCAAGGTCCTCCACCGAGCCCACTTCCGCGGCCATCTCCATAATGGTGTTCTGTGCTTTGGCGTGCAGGATCAGGCGGGTGGAGTCCGCCTTCGGATCGCAGCCGACGATCATCACTTTCTTACCCATCTCGGCCAGCGCGGCGACGAGGTTCTGCGTGGTGGTGGATTTGCCGATACCGCCTTTACCGTAGATAGCGCATTGACGCATGGTCATGGTGACTTCTCCTGTTGTTGAGTGTTTGCCACCAGAGAAGTGCAGGGAACATACCAGCCGGGCCATATCATTTAACTTGATGATAAATATGTAATTAAATTTCAACGACCGGTGCGTCCGTAAAACAAAACGGCACAATCAGGCCACCAAATGTGGGAAACAGAACAATTCTGCTCGCCAGGCCAGGAGCGACGCTTTGTCGGCAGTTCAACAGCTTGTCGCGGTCTGTGTCTTATTCCACGCAATCTCCTGGCGTCATGAGGCGCCCGCCGCTGCATAACCAGCTGAATTCACTCGAACTATTTAGCTACGCGAGAGCTGGCATGGGCTGTGCTTGAGGCACAGACAGGGTTTGCCGCCAGCCGATGCGGCGAAGATGCCTCTCACCTTCGAGGAATGAACAATGTCCGGAAAAATGAAAACAATGGATGGCAACGCCGCGGCGGCCTGGATCTCCTATGCCTTTACCGATGTCGCGGCTATCTATCCCATCACGCCTTCCACGCCGATGGCGGAAAACGTCGATGAATGGGCGGCGCAGGGGAAAAAGAATCTGTTTGGTCAGCCGGTACGCTTGATGGAGATGCAGTCAGAAGCCGGTGCGGCAGGCGCGGTACACGGCGCCCTGCAGGCCGGGGCGCTCACCACCACCTATACCGCGTCGCAGGGGCTGCTGCTGATGATCCCCAACCTCTACAAAATTGCCGGTGAACTGCTGCCGGGAGTCTTTCACGTCAGCGCCCGGGCGCTGGCGACAAACTCGCTGAATATTTTTGGCGATCATCAGGACGTGATGGCGGTGCGTCAGACCGGCTGCGCGATGCTGGTGGAGAACAACGTGCAGCAGGTGATGGACCTCTCCGCCGTGGCGCATCTGGCGGCGATAAAGGGCCGTATTCCGTTTATTAATTTCTTCGACGGCTTTCGCACCTCGCACGAAATTCAAAAAATTGAGGTGCTGGAGTATGAGCAGCTGGCAACGCTGCTGGACCGGCCCGCGCTGGACAGCTTTCGCCGTAACGCGCTGCATCCGGATCACCCGGTCATTCGCGGCACCGCGCAAAACCCGGATATCTACTTTCAGGAGCGGGAAGCGGGCAACCGCTTTTACCAGGCTCTCCCCGATCTTGTCGAAGGCTATATGGCGCAAATCAGCGCCATCACCGGACGTGAGTACCACCTGTTTAACTATACCGGCGCGGCGGATGCCGAACGGGCGATCGTCGCGATGGGGTCGGTATGCGACACCATCCAGGAGGTAGTGGAGACGCTGAATGCGGCGGGAGAGAAGGTCGGTTTGCTCAGCGTCCATCTGTTCCGCCCCTTTTCGCTGGCGCACTTCTTTGCCCGGTTGCCGAAAACCGTCCGGCGCATTGCCGTACTCGATCGCACTAAGGAGCCCGGGGCCCAGGCCGAGCCGCTGTGTCTGGACATTAAAAACGCCTTCTATCATCACGACGATCCGCCGCTGATTGTCGGCGGTCGCTACGCCCTGGGCGGGAAGGACGTTCTGCCCAACGATATCGCTGCCGTTTTTGACAATCTCAACAAGCCGCTGCCGATGGATGGATTTACGCTGGGGATTATCGATGATGTCACCTTTACCTCATTACCGCCGCGCCCGCAGACGCTGGAGGTTTCTCACGCGGGCATCACCGCCTGTAAATTCTGGGGGATGGGCTCGGACGGCACGGTAGGGGCCAATAAAAGCGCGATTAAGATTATCGGCGACAGGACCGATCTCTACGCGCAGGCCTATTTTTCCTACGACTCGAAAAAATCCGGCGGCATTACCGTTTCGCACCTGCGCTTCGGCGACCGGCCCATTACCTCGCCATACCTGATCCACCGGGCGGATTTTATCTCCTGTTCGCAGCAGTCCTATGTTGAACGCTATGAGCTGCTGGATGGGCTAAAGCCGGGAGGAACCTTTTTGCTCAACTGCAGCTGGTCCGATGCCGAACTTGAGCAGCACCTGCCCGCCGGCTTTAAGCGCTATCTGGCGCGGGAAAATATCCGCTTTTACACCCTCAACGCCGTTGATATTGCCCGCGAGCTGGGGCTTGGCGGGCGGTTTAATATGCTGATGCAGGCGGCGTTCTTTAAGCTGGCGGCGATTATCGATCCGCAGACCGCCGCGAACTATCTCAAACAGGCGGTCGAAAAAAGCTACGGCAGCAAAGGGGCCAGCGTCATTGAGATGAACCAGCGGGCGATTGACCTGGGCATGACGTCGCTGCATCAGGTGACGGTACCGCCCCATTGGGCGACGCAGGAGGAAGCCTCGCCGCAGCCTTCGCCCCTGATGCCGGATTTCATCCGCGATATCCTGCAGCCGATGAACCGCCAGCGCGGCGACCAGCTGCCGGTGAGCGCCTTTGTCGGGATGGAAGACGGTACCTTTCCTCCGGGAACCGCCGCGTGGGAGAAGCGCGGCATTGCGCTGGAAGTGCCGGTCTGGCATCCCGACGGCTGTACGCAGTGTAATCAGTGCGCGTTCATCTGCCCGCATGCGGCGATCCGCCCGGCGCTGCTGAGCCGGGACGAGCAGGATGCTGCTCCGGCCGCGCTGTTGAGCAAACCCGCGCAGGGGGCGAAGGAGTACCACTATCATCTGGCGATCTCGCCGCTGGACTGCTCCGGCTGCGGTAACTGCGTCGATAACTGTCCTTCACGCGGCAAGGCGCTGAAAATGCAGTCTCTCGATAGCCAGCGCCAGATGGCGCCGGTCTGGGACTACGCGCTGGCGCTGGCCCCGAAAAGCAATCCGTTTCGTAAAACGACGGTCAAAGGCAGCCAGTTTGAGACGCCGCTGCTGGAGTTTTCCGGCGCCTGCGCGGGCTGCGGAGAGACGCCCTATGCGCGTCTGATAACCCAGCTTTTTGGCGACCGGATGCTGATTGCCAACGCCACCGGCTGCTCCTCTATATGGGGCGCCAGCGCGCCATCAATCCCTTATACCACCAACCATCGCGGTCATGGCCCGGCGTGGGCGAACTCGCTGTTTGAAGATAATGCTGAATTTGGCCTCGGCATGATGCTGGGCGGGCAGGCGATCCGCAAACAGATCGCCGATGACATAGCCTCCGCGCTGGCGCTGCCGATAAACGAGGAGCTAAAAGAGGTGATGGGCCAGTGGTTGGCGCAGCAGGATGAGGGGGAGGGAACCCGCGATCGCGCGGACCGCTTAAGCGAACGACTGGCGCTGGAAAAAGAGGGCTCACCGCTGCTGGAGCAGCTCTGGCAGAACCGGGACTATTTTACCCGGCGCTCGCAGTGGATATTCGGCGGCGACGGCTGGGCATACGACATTGGTTTCGGCGGCCTCGATCACGTGCTGGCCAGCGGCGAGGACGTCAATATCCTGGTGTTTGATACCGAGGTCTATTCCAACACCGGCGGGCAGTCGTCGAAATCGACCCCGACGGCGGCCATCGCCAAATTTGCCGCTCAGGGCAAACGCACCGGTAAGAAAGACCTCGGGATGATGGCGATGAGCTACGGCAACGTTTATGTCGCGCAGATTGCAATGGGGGCCGATAAAGATCAGACCCTGCGGGCGATTGCGGAAGCCGAGGCCTGGCCTGGACCCTCGCTGGTGATTGCCTATGCCGCCTGCATTAACCACGGGCTGAAAGCCGGCATGAGCTGCAGCCAGCGGGAGGCGAAACGCGCGGTGGAGGCGGGATACTGGCATCTGTGGCGCTATCATCCGCAGCGCAAGGCGGAAGGCCGGACGCCGTTTGTTCTTGATTCCGAAGAGCCTGAAGAGAGCTTCCGCGACTTCCTGCTCGGCGAGGTGCGCTATGCCTCCCTGCACAAAAGCTCGCCACAGCTCGCGGACGCGCTTTTCGAAAGGACGGAGGAGGACGCCCGGGACAGGTTCAGGAAGTATCAGTCGCTGGCCGGCGACCAGTAACGCTTATTTTGCCAAGCCGCAGAGCAGGGCGGAAAGGAGAAAATGCAGAGGGATTTGCCCAATAATGACTTCACGTAGCGAATGTTGACAGGGGAACGATATGTTTACCGGTATTGTCCAGGGGATGGCGAAAGTGCTGTCCATTGAAGAAAAGAGCCATTTTCGCACCCACGCAATAGAGTTGCCCGCAGAGATGCTGGCGGGGCTCGAAGCCGGGAGTTCGGTGGCGAATAATGGCTGCTGTTTGACGGTCACGCGCATTGACGGGGCGCGGGTAAGCTTTGATTTAATGGACGAAACCCTGCGCGTCACCAACCTCGGGGCGATTAGGGCGGGTGATAGCGTCAACGTTGAGCGCGCCGCTAAATTCAATGATGAAATAGGCGGACACCTGATGTCTGGTCATATTATGACGACCGCCGAAGTGGTGCAAATCGTGGCGTCTGAGCATAACCGTCAGATGTGGTTTAAGCTGCAAAACCCGGCGGCCATGAAATATATTCTCTACAAAGGCTATATCGGCGTGGATGGGATCAGCCTGACCGTCGGTGAAGTTATGCCGCTGCGCTTTTGCGTCCATTTGATCCCGGAGACGCTGCAACGCACCACGCTTGGTGCGAAAAAGGTGGGGGACCAGGTGAATATTGAAATTGATCCGCAGACTCAGGCGACCATCGATACCGTGGAGCGCGTGCTGGCCGCCGTCGCCGAAGCGGGGCGGTAAACAGCCCCGTATGACGCCGCTAGCCCGTAATCCCCGATCGTGAAACCGGTGACGTTGTCACCTGCGCTACCGGCAGCTTCAAGGCCAGGTACCTGTTGGCGAGTTACATTCCAGCTTTAGCTTAGGTAACCCGGCCTCTTAGAATCTATTGACCGCACGGCATAACGCCAGGGAGGAGAGGCGCGCCGTGCTTTTTTTCGCCCAATGCTAAATCGCGAAGGAATATCGCGAAGGAATAATTTTTAACCATATTCTTCAATAAGATATTGCATATTCAGTGAATCTATAACCGCTCGTTGGTGGCTGACGACCATGATGATGCTGTGCGGGAGTTCGCTGCGGATCGCTCTTATCAGCTCGATGGCCGTCATATCGTCCAGGTGACTGGTTGATTCATCAAGGCAGATAAGATCCGGCTGATTCAACAGGATGCGGGCAAACGAAAGACGCTGCTGCTCGCCGCCGGAAAGGATACCGCTCCATGACTGGCGCTCATTCAGCTGCTGGCACAAATGCTGCAGCCCAACCCTCTTCAGACAGCTCTCCAGTCGTTCATTGCTGACTTTGGCTAAGCCAGGATACGTCAACGCGTGGGTCAGGAGATCGTCAGGCAGATACGGTTTTTGCGGGACGAACAGGCTTTTCCCTGTCGGGTGGTGATAGACCCCGCTACTGTAAGGCCACAGCCCGGAGAGTACCCTTAAGAAGGTGGTTTTCCCGCAGCCGCTGGCGCCGGTAATAGCAATAGCCTCGCCGTGCTGTAAGTCGAGATTTATGGGGTTAAACAGGGGCGCGCCATGAGCGTGGCGGGCGACCAGATTACGGCAGCGTAATTTTCCGGGCTGACGGAGATATTTCGCTTTCGCCGGCAGCGCGATTAGGCCTTGCTCAAACTGCCATAGCCTCTCTACCGTCGCTGACCAGGCCACTATCTGGCGGTAGGAGTCGATAAACCAGCCGAAGGCGTCAAGGACGTAGCCGAAAGCGGCGCGCGCCTGCATGACGCCGCCAAGCGAGATCTTTTTGGCGATGTACAGCGGCAGGACTGCAAAAATCGGGATCATCAGGCTCAGGCGGAAATAGGAAGTGGTGAACGTATCTAAGCGAAACTCGCGGGACATCAACAGCTGCCAGTTCCGCGCAATCGCCGAAAAATGACGGTGCACGCGGCGCAGTTCGGCACGCTCGCCGCCATAGAAGGCAATCTGTTCGGTATTTTCGCGGATACGCAGCAGGCTGGCGCGGTAGTCAGCCTCGGTTTTTTGCCGATCCATATTCAGCTGATGCAGCGGGCGGCCGATCCGGTGGGCCAGCAGGCTGCTAATGACCGCATATCCCAGCGCCACCCACACCAGATAGCCATGCAGCGTGACGTCGTGGCCAGCGACGGTAAGGCTGAGCGTGCCTGAGAGCTGCCACAGAATAAAAATGAACGATAAAAGTCCCGTGATGTTTTTTAGCAGCGATAAAAATAACCCAAGGCTCTGCTCAACCAGCAGGCGGATATCCTCGGCAATACGCTGATCGGGATTATCGGGTTCCGCATGGAGGCTCAGATGATAATGGTTGTGTCGTCGCAGCCACAGGTAGTGAAATCTCATGGTCATCTTCTGGCGCCAGCGGATGATCAATAATTTTTTCAGCCAGTTCGTACTGATAATAAACGACACAAACAGGGCGGTATATCCGGCGTAGGAGAGCGCCAGCAGGCCGATCGACGCATGCTGAAAATAGTCGGTGAGGGCATCGTAAAATTCCCGGCTCCAGTCGTTGTACTGCACGCTGACCCATACCACGCCTAACGTGAGGGCGATCAGCGTCAGCAATAAAAGCCATGAAAACCATTCGCGAGGGTGCAGCCAACAGGGGGCTATCAGCTGATAAAACCGTTTCAAACTTTGCATAAAGAAGGTCGCACAGAGTGTGTAAAAAGCGTGACAGCCGCCCTCGCGGACGGCCGTCCATTATCCTTTGCGCTTAATAAGCCCATTTCACGTTGAACATGAAGTTACGCGGATCGCCGTAGAAGTTGTTGCCCCCGCGGTGACGGTTGGAAACGCCGAGATAGTATTCTTTATCCGTCAGGTTGTTGCCGTTCAGGCTCAGGCTTATATGTTTACTGTACTGATAACCGATATTGGCGTTGAAAAGCGTGTATCCGCCCTGCGACACGTTGTAGTTGGTGGTGGTATCCGTCTGCGCCGTCAGCCCTGCGCCGACGGACCATTTATCCCATTCTCCCGGCAGGCGATAGCTGTTATACAAACGGAAAAGGTGCTGCGGCGTGTGTTTGCTGAAGTTGGTGCCTTTCTGCGTGGCGGCGGCTTCGAGATATTTGCTGTTATTAAGCGTGTACCCGGCGTAGACCTGCCAGCCCTGCGCAAGCTGCCCGGATATCTCCATTTCAATGCCCTGGCTCTGCACCTTGCCGTCAGCGACGTAGCAGTCATCGCAGTCCACCCCGCTCATGGCGTTATTGGCCTGAATAATGCGGAACAGGGCGACGGAGGCGTTCAGCCCGCCGTTAAAGAATTCCCCTTTGACGCCGGTTTCGTAGTTGCTGCCGGTGACCGGCGGCAGGAAGTTGCCGCTGGCATCCAGCGAGCTTTGCGGTTTGTAGATTTCGGCGTAGCTCAGATACCAGGTGTAGTCTTTGGCAAAATCCCACAGCAGGCCGCCGTAGGGGATGATTTTACCTTTCACCTTGTAATTGCTGTGCGCGGTCATCGCCCCGGTAGTGAGATTGGTGAAATAGGAGTCGTAGGTAAAGCTGCTGTAACGGCTTCCGAGGATCAGCTTCCAGTCGTCGGTCAGGCTCAGCCGCGTCGTGGCGTACAGGCCGCGCTGATAGACGTTGTACTGATAGCGCCGCGTGTAATCCCAGTCGGGTTCGGAGAGGCTTTCGGGGTCCCAGCTATAGATATTCACCTCGCTGGTATTGCTCAGCGAACCAAATAAATTATTGAAGTTCTCTTTCTGATAATCACCGCCGAACACCAGCTGGTGATCGCGATTCAGCAGCTGGAACGGCCCGCTCAGGTTGAGGTTAACGCCGTACTGGCTGCTGCGGTTGTGTCGTTGCAGGTAGTTGTTGAGTTTCGCGCTGCCTGAATCATCCACGCCTTGAGTGCCGTTGCCGTAAACGCCGATGAATTTTCCCTGCGCGCTGGCGGCCGTGTAGTTCAGCGAGCCTTTGGCGACCCATTCGTTATCAAAATAGTGTTCGAGCTCGGCGTAGGCGTTAGTTTTCTCGAAGGTGATGTTATTCCAGCTGGTGCCGAGAAAGCTCGAGCGGGGCAGACCCAGGCTGGAGTAGCTGGTGGACATCGGCACGCCGTAAAGATTGGGCACCGTATCGGTTTTTTGCCAGGAAATACCGGTGGTCAGCGTGGTCTGCGACGTCAAATCATAGGCCAGGGTACCGAAGAGTACCTGACGATCGCTGTGCACGTAATCGGTAAAGCTGTCTCTCTTTTGCAGTACGCCAACCGCGCGGCCGCGCAGCGAGGCATCGTCATTCAGCGGCCCGGAGATATCCATTTCGCTGCGGTAGTTATCCCAGCTGCCGGCGCTGGCGCTGATGGAAGAGCGAAAATCGTAAGTCGGCCGCTTGCGCACCATATTCACCGAGCCCCCCGGTTCGCCGCTGCCCTGAGTCAGACCTGACGCGCCGCGCAGGACTTCCAGATGATCGTAAATAGCCAGATCCGGCGATTCGGTGGACGCTTCGGCATACCCCATTCCGGCGAGGCTGTTCTGAAACGAGGAGCTGATACCGTCTTCCTGAAGGTTATCCATCGTGAAACCGCGCGACTGGTAACGGGTCTGATAGGAGCTTTCGTTGATGACGTTCACCCCTGTGACCTGGCGCATAGCGTCGTCCAGCGAGGTCATATTCTGATCGTTCATCCGCTGGCGGGTAACCACGCTGACCGACTGCGGCGTTTCCCGCGGAGAGAGATTCAGGCGAGTCGCCGCCGACATGCTGCGGGTGGTGTAAGAGCCGGTATCTTCAGTCATCGAGCCGTAGTTAATGTCACCGACCACCACCATTTCGTCCCCTTCAGGGATCTTTTTCAGGGTGTAGCTGCCGTTGGGCTGACGTTCTGCCAGCAGCCCCTGATCGGTCAACAGCCGGGAAAAGCCTTCGCTAAGGCTGTAGGTGCCGTTGAGCGCCGGAGAGGATTTCCCGGCAGTCAGCTGCGCATCGCTCGCCAGATAAATACCCGACTGCGCGGCAAACTGATTCAGCTGAGTCGCCAGCGGCGCGGCCGGGATCGCATAAACGTGCTTATCCGTCGCCGTTTCGGCGGCCTGAGCAGCCGGCGCGATGGCGGCGGCAAACGTCAGTACCGGTGCGCAGAACATCATGCGCAGGAGGGCGGCCGTCGGCGTACGACGGAAAATCCGCGGCTGGCTGGTGCGTGGTGATGATGACATAGATTCCCCTGATAATTCCCAAAAGTAAAAGTGCTGCATAGGGTTAATCGGATGAGGGCCCGTAAAGGGGAACCGATGAGGCGAATTTATTTGTTATTTATCGCGCGGGGCGACCGTCAGCCACCATGAGAAGCGGCGGTTGAGCTGCACAGGCAGCGCGTTGGTGAGCATATCCAGCGCCATATCGGTATCGTGCAGCGGGAACGTACCGGTAACGGTCAGCGCTGACACGGCCGGATCGCATCCCAGATAGCCGCGGCGATATGCCGACAGCCGTTCGATAAACTCACCGAGGGGAAGATTATCGGCCTGTAGCAACCCGAGCGGCCAGGCAGGCTCCGCATTGCGCAACGGCGAAACCGGGCCAAAGGCATCCCGCCGGAAGGTCATCGCCTGACCGGCCTGCACGATCGGTGCGTCGCTGATAGCCGCCGGGGAGACTTCCACCGCCCCCTGATACACCTGCAACACGGTGGTATCGCCGAGCGCCTGCACGCTGAAACGCGTGCCGAGGGCGCGCATTTTGCCCTGCGCGGTGACGATGGTCAGCGGGCGGCGCGGATCGGCGGCGGTTTCGATCATCACCCGGCCGTTCAGCAGCTGCAGCGCGCGCTGCGTCGGGGAGTAATCGACGTTCAGCGCGCTGTCGGTGTCAAGCCAGATCCGCGAGCCATCAGCCAGCGTGAACGACGTTATTTCGCCGTGGGGGCTGTGATAATCGGCGTGCCATGCCAGTACCTGATTGCGCAGCGGCGTATGACGCCAGCTGCCCCAGGCGAGCAGGGTGCCGACGGAAATCCAGGCCGCCATTTTCAGCACCTGGCGCCGCCCGGCGCTGTGCGTTCGCTGGGTCAGCGCGGTGAGCGCCGCCGCTTGTCGCTCACCGTTTTCCCGCAGCGGCGAAAAGCGCTGGCTGATGTTCAACACGTACTGCCACGCCAGCTGATTCTCCTGACTCTCGTCAAGCCAGCGTTGCAGTGCGGCGGGATATGTCTGCGGCGACGAGATGTCCTGGACTTCGGCGTACCAGTTTGCCGCCTGCTGCAACGCGGCGAAGCCGGGCTTATTGCTCATCGTATCTGCCCGCGGCGGGGGGTAATGCATCGAGATACTCGATTTCAAGGCTCAGGCAGTGGAGCATGGCCTGAGCCATATACTTCTTCACCATGCGCTCGGAGACGGCGAGTTCGGCGGCGATGTTCGCGTAAGTCAGGCCACCGATCTGCGACATCAAAAACGCCGCGCGGACTTTCTCCGGCAGCGCCTGCAGCATGGCATCCACCTGAAACAGGGTTTCCAGGACGATCGCGCAGTGTTCCGCTGAAACCGCGGTGGACAGCGGCTGCGCCGCTAATGTTTCCAGCCAGACGCGCTCAATTTCTTTTCTGCGCCACAGGTCGATACACATGCCATGAGCCATCGAACCGAGGTAGGCGCGCGCGCCGGCAAGAGTGTCAAAGCTTCGCGGTTTTATCAGCAACCGCAGGAATACGTCTTGCGCGAGGTCGGCGGCATCGCTGGCATTCCCAAGGCGTCGTCTGAGCAACTTTTGAAGCCAGTTATTATGCTCGGAGAACAGCAGCACCATATTTTCAGCTGAACTAAAACCAGGAGATGACATGTCGCTCTAACCGCCAGAGGAGGGTAAGTTAAGAAATATTTAGACATAAAAATTTACATGAGAATGATTTTCATTTCAACATTAGATACTAAAAAATTACCATCAGCGCATTACGCATAAAAGGGTTGTCCCCCGGAAAAGGGCCTGCTTCCGGGTAAACGCTCTCTCCGGCAATGGTCCGGTAAATTCTGCAACGGTAAAGAAAGCAGTCATCTCCGCAATTAAATATAGTGAAATTCATCCGGCAGCGGATAATTTAATGGGATGAAAACATTCCCCACCCACGCGCGAAAAAAAATAACAGGCGGATTGACGGTAAAGCTGTTAATAAATTAGTCAGGTAGTGAACGGCTTGCACCGAAAGTAACCTGCGGTATGGTGCAAGGTTAATCTCAGGCTACGTCAGATAAAAGAAAGGCAATGTCTCATTTTGGTGCTTTCCGGTATCGGTGATGCATCATGATGATCCGTGACCCATTGCGGGGGGCGCTCATTCATTCGGATATCTTATTGATAGTTAATGAATAAATTAATGGCATGCTTTGTGCTTATATCTACACACCAGCGTAAAAATCGAAAGGTATACACAGGTAAACTCAGGAACCAGCGACGATAATCTGCAGCTTGCATTATATCAGTACCGATACGACAGGCCGGCAAAGAATTTTCAATGCGGTCATTATTTAACTCGCAACCGATTTAATGTTCACGTTGACGATGATTTTCAAGGGGGCGTCCGGTACATAATATAATCCGCATTGATAAACCCAAAGTTCATGCAGAGATAACGGCATTTATTATGCTGGAATTGATTTGTGCTGCAAAAATAATACCTCCTTTGTTTTGCGAAACGAAAGGCAAGAGGCTTAGTTCTGTGAAAGTAAAGCATATACTGCCCCGATCGGCGGTTTGATAAGGATACAATGCTGATGCATAAACTCATAAAAAACTACGAAGCCGACATTTATTTCGACGAGCTAATTGACCACGAGGGCAACCCCCGCCTTTCCGCACAGCGCCTGATTCAATGCCTTGATTCTCTCCCGCCGGACGAACTGGAAAAACGTCGCCTGACCGCAGAGGCGACGGTACAGGAAATGGGAATTAGTTTTACGGTATATACCGACAAAGGAAATATCGACAGGACCTGGCCATTCGATATTATTCCTCGCACCATCGATGCCAAAGACTGGGCGATAGCGGAGACCGGCCTGAAGCAGCGACTTACCGCCCTGAACCGTTTTATCGAAGACCTGTATCATGAGCAACGCTGCATCAAAGATGGCATAATTCCTGAATATATTATTAAGGAATCAAAAAATTTCCGCCCTGAGTGTATAGGTATGTCGCCTCCCTATGGCGTATGGGCTCATATCTGCGGCACCGATTTAGTGCGTGATGAAACGGGGCAGTTCTACGTACTGGAAGATAATCTCCGGGTACCATCCGGCGTCTCCTATATGCTGGAAAACCGCGCGATTACCAAGCGTGTTCTGCCTGAATTGTTTGAAAGTGACGATATCAAGCCGATTGACGCCTATCCTGCACAACTCCTGGAAACCCTGACAGCCCTGTCGCCCCGGCAGGTTGCGCGCCCGGAAATCGTGGTGCTGACGCCGGGGATCTATAATTCCGCCTATTTCGAACACGCTTTCCTTGCCCAGCAGATGGGGGTGGAGCTTGTGGAAGGCGCCGATCTGTTTGTCGGCAGCGACGACTGCGTTTATACCAAAACGATCTACGGCCCGGAACGGGTGGACGTCATTTACCGGCGTATTGACGATCTATTTCTCGATCCGGAAGTCTTTCATCCTGAATCCGTTCTCGGGGTTCCCGGCCTGATGCGGGCGTGGAAAGCCGGAAACGTCGCGCTGGCCAATGCGCCAGGGGCAGGGGTTGCGGATGATAAAGTCGTCTATGCGTACGTTCCGGCGCTGATTCGCTACTATCTGGACGAAGAGCCGATTCTGCCTAACGTCAAAACCTACCTCTGTCAGAATGATGACGAGCGCGATTATGTCCTCCAAAATCTGGACAAGCTGGTGGTGAAACCGGCCAACGAATCTGGCGGTTACGGCATGCTGGTGGGGCCGCATTCGACCAAAAAAGAGCAGCAGCTGTTTGCCGAACTGATACAGGCTAATCCACGTAATTATATCGCTCAACCGACGCTGAAACTGTCCACCGCGCCGGCACTCATCGCTAAAGATTCTCTGGAGCCACGGCACCTTGATTTGCGCCCTTTTATTTTACAGAGCAAAGAGACGTACGTGACGACCGGAGGGTTAACGCGGGTTGCGATGAAAAAGGGCTCATTAGTGGTTAATTCATCGCAGGGCGGCGGGAGTAAGGATACCTGGATCGTGGAGAGCAAGAGATAATGAACATGCTATCAAGAGTTGCCGCGCGTCTTTACTGGAGCGCGCGTTATCTGGAGCGAGTGGAAAATATCGCGCGGTTAGTCAGCGTGTACGACGATCTGCTATACGATCTGCCACGGGATATTGCCGTTTCCTGGTATAACCTGATTGAAATTAACAGCGGGGTGGAGCTGTTTAGCCAGCGCTATAAAATTAAAGACGAACGCAATGTTCTGAAGTTTTTGCTGGCTGACGATACCAATCCCGATTCTTTACTTTCGTCATTAAAAATGGTCCGTGAAAATATCCGTACCAGCCGTGATGTTGTGCCGGGAGAGATGTGGGAACTGATTAATGAACTGGATTTATACGCGAGACAAAACATCCGCCTGGGTATTAACCGCTCTGAGCGGCATACGTATATTAATACCGTCATTGAAGGGTGCCAAAAAATTAGCGGCCTGCTTACCGGTTCTATGAGCCGCGATGCCGGCTGGCATTTTCTGAACATGGGGCGCTATCTGGAGCGCGCTGATATGAATACGCGCATTCTTGACGCGGCTAATTCGCTGATGATGCAGGCTCGCGAGGAGGAGAGCGTCAAGCTTGGGCAGGTAGTGTGGTCTAAAGTGCTGAAGTCGCAAAGCGCCTATCTAAGCTTTCGCCGGGTTATGCGCTGCTCGATTAAAGGCTCCCTGGCGGTCACTCTGCTGCTCACAGATGCTCATTTCCCCCGTTCGCAGCGCTATTGCCTGGAACAGATCAAGCTCGCCGCCGCTGAGCTGCCGCGGGCGGCGGTCGTTTCGGCGCACATCGATAGTCTGTTGCTTGCTACCCGAGGCGTCGATAATTCTCACGATCTGAATCAGGAATTTAGCCACTATTTAAATGAAATCCAGCTCAGCCTGATTGCGCTACATCATTTGATTACCGATAACTGGTTTCATTTCCTGCAAGGAGATGCTGCATGACTATCCGGGTTGCGATACAGCATAAAACTATCTATGAGTTCGATCGTGTTATTAACGTGGCGCCACATATTTTACGACTGCGGCCGGCCCCTCATTCACGCACGCATATTCATGGCTACTCCCTGAAAGTGACGCCGGAAAGTCACTTTATTAACTGGCAGCAGGACCCTTTCGGCAACTATCAGGCGCGGCTGGTTTTCCCTGAAAAAATGAACCGGCTGGAGTTTGAGGTGGAGGTGATTGCGGATATGACCGTGATCAACCCGTTTGACTTCTTTATTGAAGAGTATGCCGAGAATTTTCCATTTGTTTACGATGCCTTACTGCACGAAGAGCTTACGCCCTATCTGAAGACGTCTGAGCAGAGTCCTGAGCTGGAAGAGTGGCTGGCAACCGTTGAACGCAAAGAAAAGATGCCCATCGTGCCTTTTCTGGTGCAGTTAAATAGCCGCCTGGCGAACGAAATTGACTACGGCATTCGCCTGGAGCCCGGCGTACAGAGTTGTCAGGAAACGCTGACGTTGAAAAAAGGCTCCTGCAGGGACACCTCCTGGCTGCTGGTACAGATACTCCGGAATTTGGGCCTCGCGGCTCGCTTTGCCTCGGGTTATCTGGTGCAGCTGGCCGCCGATGTAAAAGCGATCGACGGTCCGTCTGGCCCGGAGCAGGATTTCACCGATCTGCACGCCTGGTGTGAAGTCTATCTGCCCGGTGCCGGGTGGGTGGGGCTCGACCCGACGAGTGGTTTGTTCGCGGGGGAAGGGCATATTCCTTTAGCCTGCACGGCCGACCCGCTCTCTGCCGCGCCGATTACTGGCGGAACCGACCCGTGCGAATGCGAGTTCAGCTACTCGAATATTGTTACGCGAATTCATGAAGACCCGCGGGTCACGCGCCCTTACAGCGAAGAAGAGTGGCTTAATATCAACGCCCTGGGACGCGCCGTTGATGCCGACCTGCAATCTGGCGATGTGCGCCTGACGATGGGGGGCGAGCCGACATTTGTCTCTACCACCGATATGGATTCCGCGCAGTGGAATACAGAGGCGCTGGGTAAGGATAAGCTACGGCTGGCCAAAGACCTGTTACTACGGCTAAAAGCGCAGTTCGGTCACAATGGTTTACTGCATTATGGTCAGGGTAAGTGGTATCCGGGCGAGGAAGTACCGCGCTGGGCGCTGGGCTGCTTCTGGCGCACCGATGGCGAAGCCCTGTGGCGCGATCCGTCGCTGTTTGCCCGTATCGATCGGGATTATGGCCATAGCGTCGAAGATGCCGAACGCTTTGGACAGGCGCTCTGTCGGCAATTAGGCGTTGCGCCAACCTACCTGCAGCCGGCTTATGAAGATTCACTCTACTATCTGTGGCTGGAGCGCTCGCTGCCGGAAGAGGTTGATCCGAGAACGGCGAATCTGACCGATGACCTTGAACGGCGGAGGCTGGCCAGTTTACTCAGCCGCGGTATGGAAAACGCAGCGGGCTATATCCTGCCTGTCGAATTTGATGGCATACGGTGGCAAAGTAGCCGCTGGTCAATGCGCGCCGGGCTTATTACGCTGATCCCCGGCGATAGCGCGATGGGTTATCGTCTGCCGCTGAATGCGCTGCCTCCGCTAGCCGAAGATGAGATAGCCGCCGAACGCGATCCTTTTGAACCGCGTGAACCGCTGCCTGTCTTTACTCCGGATAAATATACGCCAACGACTATCGCCCGGCAGGCGGTGCAACAACAACAGCCGGCACGAAATCGGCGCAAAAGTGTGATCCGCACCGCCCTGTGTCTTGAGCCGCGCGATGGCAAGCTACATCTGTTCCTGCCGCCGGTAACCCACCTGGAGCATTATGTTGCGCTGATTCATGCCGTCGAGGCGGCGGCCGGCGAGCTGCAATTGCCCGTGGTGATTGAAGGCTATGAACCGCCAAAAGATCATCGCTTGCAGAAGCTGCTGTTGACCCCGGACCCGGGCGTGATTGAGGTCAATATTCACCCGGCCAGCCGCTGGGATGAGTTGGTCCATAATATTGAAACCCTCTATGAACAGGCGCACCAGGCGCGGCTGGGGGCAGAGAAGTTTATGATCGATGGGCGGCATACCGGAACCGGGGGAGGCAACCACGTTACCCTGGGCGGCATCACACCTGCTGACAGTCCTCTACTGCGGCGTCCCGATCTCCTGCGTAGCCTGGTGACATACTGGCAGCACCATCCGGGGCTTTCCTACTTATTCTCAGGAATGTTTATTGGCCCAACCAGTCAGGCTCCGCGCCCGGATGAAGGTCGGGATGAAGCCCTTTATGAAATGGAGATTGCCTTCCAGAACATGCCGGAAGGGCTGGTTGATACCCCGTGGCTGGTGGACAGGCTGATGCGCAACCTGCTGGTGGATATCACCGGCAATACCCATCGCTCCGAATTTTGTATCGACAAACTCTACGCGGCGGGCAGCAGCAGCGGGCGTCTGGGGCTGCTGGAGTTTCGCGGCTTCGAAATGTCTCCTCACGCGCGCATGTCGCTGGTGCAGCTGCTGCTGCTCCGTTGTCTGGTGGCGCGTTTCTGGAAAACACCCTATCACAAGCCGCTGGTCCGCTGGGGGACACAGCTGCACGATAAATTTATGCTGCCGCATTTCGTCTGGCAGGACGTTAAAGAAGTGGTGGATGACCTGCAACAACATGGCTACCCGTTCAAGCTGGCCTGGCTGCTGCCGTTCGAGGAGTTTCGCTTCCCGCACTATGGCCGTCAGCAAATTGATGATATTGAGCTGGAGCTTCGCTGGGCGATCGAACCGTGGCATGTACTGGGCGAGGAAGTCACTCAGTCCGGGACCTCTCGCTATGTTGATTCCTCCGTCGAGCGCATGCAGGTGCGCCTGTCCGGTTTGACTGAAGGACGCTATGTGCTGGCGTGCAACGGCCGCCGCGTACCGCTGCGAGCGACCGGCAAAAAAGGGGAGATGGTAGGGGCGGTGCGCTATCGAGCCTGGGCGCCGCCATCGGCGCTGCATCCGACTCTTGGGGTGAATACCCCCCTGGTGTTTGACCTGATTGATACCTGGAACGGTCTTTCCATTGGCGGCTGCAGCTATCGCGTCAGCCACCCTGGCGGACGTCACTATGAGACGCTACCGGTCAACAGTAATGAAGCTGAGGCGAGGCGCGTCAATCGATTCTGGGATCATGGCTTCACCCAAGGCGTCCTGACCCCTCCACCGGCATTTAGCGCGTTAAGGACATTCTATGAGCATGAGCAGGTTCCACGCCCTATGGCTCCGCCGGAAGAAGAGCCCGGCGACGAATACCCGCATACTTTGGATCTTCGCAGGAAGTATACTAGGATTTAGCTTTGAGCCGGGTAATCAGAATACATGACAGCTTCTTTTTCTGAATCAATCACGCCGGCCTGTGAGCCGGCGTCTTTCTCTGTCGATCTCTCTGCGACAGACGTTTATAACGAAGCTTGCGATCCGGCGAACATCATCCGCCCGCAATGGACTGAGGTCATGAACAGCGTCAGCGAGATGGGCGTGGACGGGATGGAAAACCGTCTTCGTCAGGCCAGGCGTATTTTGCGCGATGATGGCGCAACCTATAACCTCAATGGCGATCCGCTGTCGCCGAACGTCTGGTCGCTGGACATCATTCCAAATCTGCTGGCGGAAGACGAGTGGTTAACCGTTGAACGCGGGCTGGCGCAGCGTTCGCTGCTTTTCGACCTGATGCTTAAAGATTTCTACGGCGAACAGCGGCTGCTAAAAGAGGGAATTGTCCCGTCAGAAATCGTGTTCTCTCACCCAGGCTTCCTGCGTCAGTGCCACGGTATACGTCTGCCGGGGGCGCACAATCTAATCTTCCACGCTGTCGATTTAGTTCGCAGCGGCGATGGACAGTTTGTGGCTATTGGCGATCGCACCCAGGCGCCGAGCGGCACCGGTTATGTTCTGGAAAACAGAATCGCAGTTTCTCGCGTGCTGCCGTCGCTGTTTCGCAACAGCAACGTCCGGCGGCTTTCCGGCTTCTTTCATGCACTACGACATACGTTAGCCAGCCTCGCCAGCCACAAAACCGATACCCCGCGGATCGTGGTGCTGACGCCCGGTGCGTACAGCAGCACCTATTTTGAGCATGCTTACCTCGCGAACTATCTCGGTTTTCAGCTGGTACAGGGAGGCGATCTGACCGTGCGTAACGGCAGGGTATGGTTGAAATCCCTTAATGGCCTGTCGGAAGTCGATGTGATTTTGCGCCGTATGGATGATGCTTATTGCGACCAAACGGAACTACGCTCCGACTCACGACTGGGCGTGCCGGGACTGCTGGAAGTGGTACGCAGCGGTAACGTCGTGCTGGCAAACCCTCTGGGCTCGGGGGTTCTTGAAGCGCCGGCGTTACTGGCGTTTCTCGCAGAAATTAGTCAGTGTTTGCTTGGCGAACCGCTATTGATCCCGACGGTTAAGACCTGGTGGTGCGGCCGCGCTGAGGATCGCGATTTTGTGATCCGTAACCTTGAGCATCTGATAATCAAGCCGTCCTGGCGTAGTTTTGATAGCAAAAGCATTTACGGCCATAGCCTGGATGACAGCAATCGGACGCTCATTATTCAGCAAATCATAGCCAACCCGCACAACTACGTGGCTCAGGTATATGTACCGGGCTCGCGCGTACCGGTCTGGGATAAGCAACAAATTGAGTATCGCCCCGGTATTTTCCGCGCGTTTACCGTTGCCACCCCGGAGGGCTACTGCGTAATGCCCGGAACGCTATCACGGGTGGCTGAGTCCGCTGATGAATTTATTGTCAGCGATTTATCCGGCGCCCGCAGCAAAGATACGTGGATACTGGGGGAAAAACCCGACATCGCGCAGCAGCCGCTGACGGATTCCATTCCTCGTGATGAGGGAAATCTGCCCAGCCGCGTTATAGAGAACCTGTTCTGGTTTGGCCGCTATGCGGAACGCGCTGAAATGAGCCTGCGCGTGATTCGTACTCTTTTCAAACAACTTAACGGAGTTGAGTTGTTTATGCCTGAAAGCCGCGAAGTCCTGCTGGGGGCATTATTCTCGCTCACCGGCACGTTGCCTGAAAGAGACGCTATCGGCGACCAGAGTCATGAGCTTTCTTCGCTGGTTTGCGATGGTCAACGCGTCGGGTCCATTAAATTTAATATCCAAAGCATGCTGACATGCGGCGAGCAGGTAAAAGAGATGCTCTCGGCCGATACCCGAATTATTCTCAATGAGTTACGCGATTGCATCCGGACGGTGGAGGTGGCGTATCAGGATGGGCTCCCGGAACTGCCGGAAGAGTCACTGGATAACCTGGTCACCTCTTTACTGGCATTGTCCGGGCTAAATCATGAGAGCATGCTGCGCGGAATGGACTGGCGTTTTCAGGAGATTGGCCGCCGCGCCGAACGGGCGCGTCTAACCGCCATTTTGTTAAAACACACGTTGACCCGCGCTCTTCCTGGCCTGCAGCAACAGCAAATTTTAGAATCGGTACTGATGAGCGTGGAGGCATTGATCTCTTTCCGTCGCCGCTATCGAGGACGGATGAACATCATTTCCGGTCTGGATTTATTGATGCTGGACGGTAGCAACCCGCGTTCATTGATTTATCAGATCGATCGGCTGCGTAAATATCTGCTCGATCTGCCGCGACAGGAGGGTCAGACTTCCAGCCTGACGTCCGACATGCGTCCGATAATGAAATCACTGACTGATATTCAACTGGCCGAGCTGGACATGCTGGCGCAGGTCGATGAACAAACGGAGCTGCGGGGACAACTGGATGCGCTCATGACGCAGATAATCAGCCAGCTGGAGCAATTCACGACCTTGCTGAGCGACAAGTATTTCGATCACGCAGATGGACCGCAGCAGTTGATTAACGCGCAATGGAAGACCGACTTATGAAATATCGGGTACGTCATCTTACGGAGTACCAGTACAATTCCCCCGTGACGTTATGCTACAACATGACGCATCTTCTGCCGCGCGATACGGCTAATCAACGCTGTTTGCTACGCCGAATTACAGTCACCCCGATGCCCGTTTATCAGAGCGAGGGGAGTGATTATTTCGGCAATCTGACGTTTTATTTCTCGATTCAGGTTCCGCACGATACGCTAACCATTGAGATGGAAAGCTACTTTGATATCGACGAAACAAACCACGCCGACCTGCTATATAACCACCCGCTGACCTGCGGAGAGTATCGTCGATTGCTGCATGAGTCTGGGACACCGGAGCTGCGGATGGCGAAAGAGTATGTGCTGGATTCCGATCTAATCCTCCGTTCCGAACGGCTGGCCAGCTATGCTGCCGATATTTTTCACGATAATGCCGGGGTAATTCAGGCCGCGATGGACTTTACGCATCGTATTTTTACGGAGTTCACTTTCGACCCGGTTGCGACCAGCGTCACTACGCCACCCGAGCAGGTGTTGCAGGAAAAGCGCGGCGTCTGTCAGGATTTCGCCCATCTGGCGATCGCCTGCCTGCGTTCCGTCGGGTTACCCGCGCGTTATATCAGCGGTTATATTGAAACGCTGCCGCCTGAGGGGCAGGAAAAATTAGCGGGGGCCGATGCGTCGCATGCGTGGTTTGCTATTTTTATCCCCGATTTAGGCTGGCTGGAATTTGATCCCACCAATGACCTCATGCCGCAGGGGCAGCACATCGTGACGGCATGGGGGAGAGATTACGCCGATGTCACCCCGTTACAGGGGGTTATTTTCGATGGTGGAGCAACGCTCGCCCTGCAGGTGGCGGTAGATGTGCAGCGCGAGTGCTCCCCTGATTGATCGAGATGCGATAAACGAACGCTTAAATACCCTCTCAACCTCGGCTGAGGGGTATTTAAGCTTGCGGCGTTCCTTGAGCGTTTAGTGAATAACCTGCGACAGAAACGCGCGGGTACGCTCTGATTTTGGATGGGCGAAAAACTCCTGCGGCGGGGCCTGTTCTACGATTTCGCCGCGGTCCATAAAGATAACCCGGTCAGCCACCGTGCGCGCAAAGCCCATTTCATGGGTGACGCAGAGCATCGTCATACCATCTTCCGCCAGACCAATCATGGTATCGAGCACCTCTTTTACCATCTCCGGGTCCAGCGCCGAAGTGGGTTCATCAAACAGCATGATTTTGGGTTTCATGCACAGTGAACGGGCAATGGCCACGCGCTGCTGCTGACCACCGGACAGCTGTCCCGGGAATTTATGCGCATGTTCAGCAATACGTACTCGCTGCAGATAGTGCATTGCCAGCGCTTCCGCTTCCTTCACTGGCATCTTACGCACCCAGGTCGGCGCCAACGTACAGTTCTGTAAAACGGTCAGGTGAGGGAAAAGATTAAAGTGTTGAAATACCATGCCGACTTCAGTTCGCACGCGTTCTATATTGCGAACATCATCGTTGAGATGAATACCATCAACGACGATACGCCCCTGCTGGTGTTCTTCCAGGTGGTTGATGCAACGAATTGTGGTCGATTTACCCGAGCCTGAGGGCCCGCAGAGAACAATACGTTCGCGGGGCTTCACCTGCAGGTTAATATCTTTCAATACGTGGAACTGACCGTACCATTTGTTCACATTTTCGAGCGAAATCATCATTGCGTCAGCAGAATTAGTCATCGTGTGTGTCATGTAAAACCTCAGTGCGATTTACGCCCGGTGTGAAAGCGCTTTTCCAGATACTGGCTGTAGCGCGACATGCTAAAACAGAAAATCCAGTAGACGAGAGCGGCAAAAACGTAGCCCTCTGTCGACATGCCAAGCCAGGTGGGGTCAACCGTCGCCTGTTGTACGCTACTGAAAAGATCGAACAGGCCGATGATGATCACCAGGCTGGTGTCTTTAAACAAAGCGATGATGGTGTTGACCAGTCCGGGGATGGTGAGCTTGAGCGCCTGGGGAAGAATGACCAGAAACTGTGTTTTCCAGTAGCCCAGCGCCAGCGATTCAGCCGCTTCATATTGCCCTTTGGGCAGCGCCTGCAATCCACCGCGCACCACTTCCGCGATATAGGCCGACTGGAACAGAATAACCCCGACCAGCGCACGCACCAGCTTATCGATAGTGGTTCCTTCGGCCATAAACAGCGGCAGCATCACCGATGACATAAACAGCACGGTAATCAGCGGCACGCCTCGCCAGAACTCGATAAAAATCACCGACAGAGTGCGAACGACCGGCATCGTTGAGCGGCGTCCCAGCGCCAGCAAAATCCCCAACGGCAACGCCCCGGCAATCCCGACGGAGGCGATAATCAGCGTCAGCGTCAGACCTCCCCACTGGCGGGTCTCGACGCGTTCGAGGCCCAAAAAACCGCCGTACATCAGGACCCAGACGATGATGGGATAGGCCACCGCCCAACAGGCGATATAGCGGCCTCGGCGCGGCATTGATTTGATAAACATCGGGATGATGGACAGCAGACCAATCACCAGCGCGAGGTTGATACGCCAGCGGAGTTCATGCGGATAGAGCCCATACATGAACTGGCCAAAGCGCGCATGGATAAACACCCAGCAGGCGCCTTCTTTGGTACAGTCGGCGCGGGTTGTACCCAGCCAGTTTGCCTTGAAGACCAGCCAGTTCAGCGCCGGGGGGATCACGGTCCAGATAATCCACAGACACAGCAGCGTCAGCAGCGTATTGAACCAGCTGGAGAACAGATGTTTACGTGCCCAGGCCCAGGCTTTACTCGCCGGGTTTGCTGGTGCCGGGGGTGTTTCATGTGTGGTAACAGACATAATCATTCCGTTCTCTTAACGCTCAACCAGCGCGATTTTGCGGTTGTAGATATTCATCAGCAGCGAAATAACCAGACTGATGATCAGATAGACCGCCATGGTGATAGCAATGGTCTCGATCGCCTGACCGGTCTGATTCAGCACCGTACCGGCAAACAGCGAGACCATATCCGGATAGCCGATGGCCGCCGCCAGCGAGGAGTTTTTCACGATGTTGAGATACTGGCTGGTCAGCGGTGGAATGATGACCCGCATTGCCTGGGGGATGATCACCTGCCGCATGGTCACAGGATTCGGCAAACCTAGCGAACGGGCCGCTTCACTCTGTCCATGCGGGACCGACTGGATACCGGAGCGAATCACTTCAGCAATAAACGAAGACGTGTAGATCGACAGCGCCAGCGTCAGCGAAGCCAGCTCCGGGATCATGACGAATCCGCCACGGAAGTTAAATCCGCGAAGCTGCGGGACATCCCAGTGGGTGGCGGCGCCAAACAGCGTATGGGCTATCAGCGGGAAGACGATAATCATCGCGGCGGCTGTGGGCCAGGTCCGCCGCAGCTGACCGGTCTTCAGCTGGTGCTGGCGGTTGTAATGCCGTAACCCGATGCTGCCTGCAATCGCCAGCGCCAGGGCGATAACGAATGGCCAGCTGCCTGGCGCATAGGTGGGCCACGGGATGTAAAGACCGCGGTTGCTGACAAACGCCAGATCGAATGCGCTTAATGCCTCGCGTGGGCCGGGGAGATTACGCAGAACGGCAAAATACCAAAAGAAAATCTGCAACAACGGCGGGATGTTGCGGAACGTCTCGATATAAATGGTCGAGAGCCTGCGCAGCAGCCAGTTATCAGACAGACGGGCGAGGCCGATAAAGAAACCGAGAATGGAGGCGAAAACAATGCACAGCGCGGAAACCAGCAGGGTATTGGTTAACCCCACAAGGAAGACGCGCGCGTAAGTATCGCCTTCAGTGTAATCAATCAGATGCTGGACGATGCCGAAACCGGCACCACGTTCAAGAAAACCAAAACCGGATGTAATACCGCGATTGGCCAGGTTGATCACCGTGTTGTGGATCAGATATCCCACAACAGCAAACACGGCCACAATGGCGACTATCTGGTAAAGCCAGGCGCGAACCGTGGGATTACCGAACGAAAAATCCCTTTTTACGGTTGGGCGTTGAGACATGTTGAAACCTCAATGAAAAAAGCGCATTGGGTACCGCAGGGTGCGGTACCCGACTGGAAGGCAGATTAGCGTACCGGCGGTGCGTACTGGATGCCGCCCTGGTTCCAGAGCGCATTCTGGCCGCGCGCGATTTTCAGCGCGCTGTCTTTACCGACATTGCGGTCAAAGCTCTCCTGGTAGTTACCGACCTGTTTAATAATGTTGAACGCCCATTTATTGTCGAGCTTCAGGTCTTTGCCAAAGTCGCCTTCAGAACCCAGCAGGTGAGCCATGTCCGGGTTGGAGGGTTTTGCCGCCAGCTGATCGACGTTTTTCGAACTGATCCCCATTTCTTCAGCGTTCAGCATTGCGTACAGGGACCATTTAACGATAGTGAACCAGTCGTCATCGCCGCGGCGCACAACTGGCCCCAGAGGTTCTTTCGAAATAACTTCCGGCAGAACGATGAATTCATCCGGTTTGCCCAGCTTAATACGCAGCGCGTACAGCTGAGACTGATCGGAAGCCAGGGTATCGCAGCGGCCGCTGTCGAGGGCCTTAGCCGATTCGTCAGAGCGGTCAAAGGTCACCGGCGTGTATTGCATTTTGTTGGCTTTGAAGTAATCGGCGACGTTCAGCTCGGTATCCGTACCTGCCTGGATACACACGGTGGCGCCATCCAGCTCTTTAGCGCTTTTGAGGCCAGCCTTTTGATGGGTCAGGAAGCCAATACCGTCATAATAGTTGACTCCCGCGAATAAGAACCCCATCCCGCCGTCGCGTGAAGAAGTCCAGGTGGTATTACGGGACAGAATGTCCACCTCACCTGATTGCAGGGCGGTAAAACGCTCTTTTGCCGTCAGCGGGGTGTATTTGACCTTGCTGGCATCGCCAAACACCGCCGCCGCAGTAGCGCGACAGACATCCACATCAATACCGGTGAATTTACCGTTCGCATCGGCGTAAGAGAAGCCCGGCAGACCATCACTGATACCGCATTGAACAAACCCTTTCTTCTTAATTGCATCCAAAGTGGTGCCAGCATGTGCTTGCTGCGCGACGGCGAACAGAGACGCCGCGGCGACCAGGGTGGAGAACATTATTTTTTTCATAAATCATCCTGTGTGGATAAATCGTGGTGTTATGTGGTTGTGTTGAGCACTGTACCGTGCGTTTTTTCCTGTGGCGGTCCGCCATTTCCGTTAAGGCAATTTTGATGCCATGTTTTCAGATCACTGAAATTTATAGGAAGAGTTCTTCATCATCTGAATCATCAAGAAAGTTACGGTTACTATTGAGCACTAAAAGGGAACAATACGAGTCATCGTGGGCAAAAATAGTGCAAAAGTTTCACGATAAGAAAGCAGCGGGCGTGGAGAAGAAGGGCGCATGCTGATGGGTTTGGCATTTGATGACGAAACGATTCACTCGCATACAGCCGCGGTCTCAAGGGATAGCAGGATGAGGGAAGGGGGACGAGTTGGGTAATATCCCTGACGGGAGTGTGAGATTTACCGGTAAAATCTCAAGGTATTAACTGCAACTATCGTTACCATCAAGCAGGTAACTGTTTCATTAGTTGCGAATGCAAACGTGGCAAAAGGAAACCCGTTAATGCTGAAAGCGCCAGGGTAATGTTTAATTCGTATTGGCAACGTTCAGCCCCGACTGGTAATAATACAGGTAGTGGATCGCAGGTCTCCGACAAGTGCGTGAGTTCAAAGGACGGCACTGGAATTCGGTTTGGATTGTTTAGCCTGGCGTTGGCCATCGTAATAATATGCTTTGGCCTGATAAGTATTTTTCTGTTTTTACGCACTAGCGAGGGAGTGAATCTATGCCGGTACAAGTCGGGATCTATATTTTTGATAATGTTGAAGTCCTCGATTTTGCTGGACCTTATGAAGTCTTCACCTGTGCTTCCAGGGTTCATCGGGGAGAAAAACCACTGTTTAACGTCTTTACGGTAGGCGAAACCCTGGAGACCATACGTGCGCGAGCAGGACTGAAACTTACCCCTGAAGCCACGATAGATAATCATCCACCAATAGATTGCTTGATTATTCCTGGCGGGGTTGTCGATGCGGAGCTTGCAAAGAATAATGTAATTGAATGGATATACCAGCAATCGTTAAAAACGGTGATTACCTCTTCAGTGTGTACCGGCTCTTTTTTACTCGCTAAAGCGGGTATTTTGTCCGGTAAATCCGCCACCACGCATTGGGAGGATATTCCCGATTTCCGAATGATGTTTCCACAAGTCTTCGTAAAAGAAGAATTACGCTGGGTAGATGAGGGACCAATTGTAACCTCCGCCGGGATTTCAGCGGGTATTGATATGAGTCTACATTTAGTCGAACGCTTTTCTGATAGAGCGCTTGCGGAGCTTACCGCGAAACAGCTGGCATTTGACTGGACCGGGAATAAACCCACGATTTAGTTAATTCAATGAAACAGGAGACGCGGAGGGCAGCCTGTTTAGCATCATAGTATTGCGCGAACCACAGAAGAAATAAGGGTCAGGTTAGCGCGATCGTATGGTTCAACCTTTAACTGCGGTTATTTTCTTTACCCGAAAATGGCGCGGCTCCTGACCTGCTCCCTTTTACAAGAAGGGAGCAGGGTCAACTCAGGAAAGGGCTTTAGCCCGGACGCGCTGCAGGCGGCGCAGCGTAATGGTACTGGCGCCAAGGTGGGCGTCTTTGATATGCAGAATAATCAACTCTACCGCTCGCTCCTCCAGCCGGCATTCTATAGCCTCCAGCAGTTCAGCATGCTCTTCATAGGTCTGCGCAATACGCGCCTCATACTCAAAATCGAGCCGGCGCATAATGCGGATCCTGTCAGTAATATTGGTCAGAATTGCCGTCAGTTCGCGATTGCCTGCGGCTTCCGTCAGGGCAATATGAAACTGCTCATCAAGTTCCAAAACTTTATCGCACTCTAATAGTCTCGCCTCAGGCGCGACGCACCAGACTGCTTTAAGTTCGGCGAGAACGGCCCGGTTCACTTTCGGCGAAGTTGAGTTGCACAGATGCCTGACCGTATTCGCTTCAATCAGCGCGCGCGTTTCGTACAGATCTTCATACGTATCGAAATCAATGGGAAATACTTCCCACCCGTTACGAACGCAGCGCCTGACCAGGTTTTCGTTTTGTAATATCAGCAGCGCTTCGCGCACAGGCGTACGCGAGCATCCAAGGCGACGGGCAATGTCCACCTCCGTGAACCGATCTCCTGGCAGAAGAACAAACTGGTAAATTTCCTGCCGCAGTCGAAGACAGACGCGCTCCGAATGCGGAAGAAGCTGTGTAGGTTCAGATGTCATTGCCGTTATTCCTGAAAAGTTCTGAGATTAGCTATGCTGGCGGATGAATCGTGCACGCCAGGGTTTTAAAACGCACAAGGCGAGAGCGGCGGTAACAAAATCCAGGCCAATTGCGCAACTGAAGACAACGTGCCATCCCTGAGTGTATTGATACAAGAGCGCCGCAAGCGGGCCGCCGAAAATCGAACCGATGCCTTGCGAAATGTACAGCCAGCCATAGTTTGACGCGGCATTTTCGCTGCCAAAGGTGTCAGTCAGGGTCGACGGGAAGAGTGAAAAGATCTCTCCCCAGCCAAAGAACACTACACCAGACAATAGCACAAAGAGCATTGGATCTTCTCGACACGCCAGCCATAACGTCATGGCAACGCCCTCAAGCGCGAATGCGATGAACATGGTTTGCTCGCGGCCAAAACGGTCGGAGATAAAGCCAAATAGCGGGCGGGTCAGACCGTTAGTGAAACGATCAATCGTCAGAGCCAGTGGCAAAGCTGCCATACCAAATACCACCGCCTTACTGATCCCGAAATCCTCTGCGAAAACCGCCATCTGCGAGGTAACCATCAACCCGGAGGTGGACATCATCGCCATCATGGCGAACATCAGCCAGAACAGCGGCTGGCGCAGCATTTCGCGTGAGGTGAATTGCTTGCTGCTCTGCGCCAGCTTCTGGCTGACGGGGATCGATACCGTGTTCGGCGGCAGCCTCAGCCCCTGACTTGCCAGAAAACCTATAGCGGCAAAAATGATGCCGAAAACGGTCATCGTTTGTTCAAGACCGTAGCTGCCAAGCGACATTGAGATGGGGAAAGTGGTTAATACGGCGCCCATACCGTATCCTGCGGCCACCGAGCCTGCGGCGAATCCACGGTGCTGCGGGAACCATTTCACCATCAGGCCGACAACGCCTATGTAAACAATCCCGGTACCAAGCCCGCCCATACAGCCATAGATCAACCACAGCGCGGTCAGACCATGAATATGCGCTGAAAGTACCCAGCTCATCCCGGCCATTACGGTGCCGATCGAAATCAGCAGCCTGGGGCCGAATTTTTCAACCAGCCGCCCCTGAAACGGTGAAAAGAAAGTCTGCAGTATGATTAGCAGAGAAAAGGTGACCTGCAGTTCCGGTAATCCCACGCCCAGTTTCGCGGCTAACGGCTTCGTCAGCAGCGTCCAGACATATTGCGGACTTGAAATGGCAGCCATACAGATCAAACCAAGAACGAGCTGTCCCCATTTCCCATATTTAGGTGTGATAAAGGGTTCGCTGAGAGTAGTCATAATAATCTCCGATCGCAGTGTAAAATCATTCGGTAGAGGGCGCCCGTCAGGGGATATCGCCCGCCGTTGAAAAATGTCGAATAGAAAAAATGAGCGTTACCAGATCGCCACGCCGCCGTCGCTGCGCGGATCGCTCCCCCCCTCAAGCATGCCGTTGCGGCGGCGGATGATGGCGCCGGCATGACCCATGATGTCGTCATAAGGGGGATAGATTTCGACGTCATGGCCGTAACGCCTGAGGATGTCGGTTGTCGTCGGGCTTAAGCGGCTCTCAATCTTGAGCGTGTCGCTGCTTTCGCCCCAGGTGCGGCCCAGCAGCCAGCGCGGCGCGGCTACCGCTGCCTGCGGAGACATGCCTTGATGAAGAATACGGTCGAAAACGGCGGCCATTGTCTGCGGCTGGCCGTCGCCGCCCATGCTGCCGTAAACCATCACGTCACCGTTTACCAGGCGCACCAGCGCCGGGTTGAGCGTATGGAATGGCAAACGACCTGGTTGAAGCGGGTTAGTCGCGGCGGGGTCAAGCGAAAAACTGCTGCACCGGTTCTGCCAGATAATGCCGCTGTCCGGCAGAATAACGGCGCTGCCGAATTCATGATAAATACTCTGGATATAGCTCACTGCCGTACCGGAACTATCGACGACCCCCATCCAGATCGTGTCCGCCGGACCGCGGCCACCTTCCCACGCTCGCGTTCGATCGGCCGCGATTTGTTGGCTGAGCATTTCGATGTTTTCCGGCGCGAGCAGGGATTGTGGATCGACTTTCATATGCGCCGGGTCGGTGATATGACGATCCCGCAAATCAAACGCGAGCTTGATCGCTTCCACGCACTGATGAATGAAATCAGCTTCGTCAACAATGGCGCCTTTTTTACGCTGATATTCGATGACCCCGGTGATAAGCAGCGAGACCAGGCCCTGGGACGGCGGGGGCAGGTTATAAACCGTGCCGGCATCTATTTCCAGCGCCAGCGGTTTGACCAGAGAAGCGCCGAAGCTATCCAGATCGCTGAATTGCAACAGGCAGCCGGCGGCGTTAAGTTCACTGGCAATAAGACGAGCGATATCACCGTGATAGAAATCATCCAGGCCGTTTATGGCCAGCTTTTCCAGCGTGTTGGCTAACGCAGGCTGGTGCAGCAATTCATCCGTGTTCAGCGCCTCGCCTGAGGGAGCGAATAGCGAGGTAAAGCCGGGGAATAACCGCAGCTGGTTTAGCCTGGATGCGATTTGCTGGTGCAGCCCATCACTGACCGGAACGCCATAACGAGCATAGTGAATAGCATCCTTCAGCAGACGGGATAACGGCAGGCGCGCTGGCTCAGTGAGGTTCTGTTCCGCCCATTCCAGCGCCAGGCTCCAACCTGCCACCGCCCCGGCCACGGTATTGGCGGCATGCGGACCCCGCGACGGAATTTGCTGAAAACCCGCATTTTTATAAAAAGGGATATCAGCTTTTTGTGCCGCATATCCACATGCCTGAATCGCTACCGGCTCTTTACCCGGCGCCGAGATCAACCAGAAACCATCGCCGCCAATGCCGTTCATATGCGGATAGACAACGGCGATAGTGGCTGCGGCGGCAACCATCGCTTCAATAGCGTTGCCACCGTCTCTTAAAACAGCGACAGCGCTTTCTGCTGCCATCGCGTGCGGCGCAACAGCCATCCCCTGCGTGCATTTTACTGACTTCATCTGATTCATTGCATAACACCTTGTCGACATATGTGTATACACATACCAATGCAACAAATAAGCCAATTATAAAACATGATTATAATCAACAGGTTAAACTGAAATCGAATGGAGGTGGCGGGTGGGATTTCGTCGTGCGGTGGCACTGCAAAGGTGCAAATGTCAGATCCAGGTGCGTTGCATATAAAAGAACCAGACAGGCGGGGCAGGGAAGAGGACTCCCGTTAAGTCGGGGCTCTTTTCGCCCATCCGGAGCGGTTTATCACCGCAGCCCGGCGATAGCGTGGCTGCTAAATCACTCTTTGCCTGGATTGATCGCCTTCGCTGACACTGGGTGAACCTTACCGGGCGCAGGAGTGGGATGCTAAAAAAGAATGTAAAGAATGATCCGCGGCGATAAATAGCGGATCATTCTTTTCCCCGCCTTTTATATTCTCTCAACAGTTTGAATATGCCAGTTTCAGGAAAAATGCCCTGTGTCGGAAATGTGTTTTTCAACTTTGGATATGTGTTTTTCTTGTTTGTCTTTATAGACCCCGCAGCAATATAGTTTTAGTAAAGAAATAAATGCCAGTGTTGCGCATTTATCAGGGATAGCTCGCTGCGAAAATAAAATAATGATTGCTATTGATAAGATCAGTAAAAGTTTTACTGGCGAACAAATACTAAAAGAGGTTTCGCTTTCCATTAATACAGGGGAAGTTATCTGCATTATTGGTCCAAGCGGCTCGGGGAAAACGACATTATTGCGCACCTTAAATTTTCTGGAGCCTGCCGACAGCGGGAAAATAGAAATCGATGATGCGGTTGTTGACTGCGCGAAAGCCGGAAAAAAAGAGATTGAAAAAATACGCGCGAAAACCGCGATGGTCTTTCAATCCTGGAATTTGTTTCACAATCTCACCGCATTGCAAAATATTACCGAAGGCCTGATTTATGCGCAAAAACGCCCTCGTCAGGAGGCAGTGGCTGTAGCCGAGCGTCTGCTAAAACAGGTCGGGCTGTTGCATAAAAAAGACCATTACCCGAACAGCCTTTCTGGCGGGCAGAAACAGCGTATCGGCATAGCCCGTGCGCTGGCAATTAACCCGGCAGTGCTGTTACTGGATGAACCGACATCAGCTCTGGACCCGGAAAAAGTAGGCGAAATCCTGACGCTGATTCAGAACATTGCCGCCAACGGGCAAACGATGATTATCGTGACTCATGAAATGGAGTTTGCCCGCCAGGTCGCCTCCAGGGTGGTGTTTATGGAAAACGGGGAGATCGTGGAGCAGGGGCCGCCTGAGCAAATTTTTGGCGCGGCGTTGCACACGAGGACCCAGGCGTTTCTTGCCCGATTACGTTACCACGCCTGAGGCCACGCTGATGAATCCACATCCGTTATTGAGTTCCGACGATCTGCTTTTCATTGTGCCGAAATTACTGGAAAACCTGCCGATCACGCTGGGTATTACGCTTGCATCTCTGCTTCTCGGCCTGGCGCTTGGCCTGCTGGCTGCGGTATTGCAGTTTAGCCGTTCACCGGTGTTGAGTGTGTTTGCGAAAGCGTACACCGATGTGCTGCGCGGAGCGCCGCTGGCTCTGCTGATCCTGCTCTTTTTCTTCGGCGGAAAACTGATTCTCTCAGCGCTGGAACTACCGGCGTTACTGATTAGCGATATGACCTTTGCCATATTGTCTATTTCTGTTGGCATTAGCCCCTATTTTGCCGAAATGATGCGCTCGGCATGGAATGCCGTGGATCCAGGACAAAAAGAGGCCATACGCAGCCTGAATATTCCCTGGCATATTGGGATCGCGCGCATCATTTTCCCGCAAGGACTCATTATCGCCATTCCGAATTTTGGCAATATTTTAATCAACCTCGTTAAGATGACGTCGCTGGTTAATATTATTGGCATTGTCGATATTTTTGGTCGGGCGCAGAAAATCTCGCAAAACAGCTATGGTACCAAGCAGGTTGCGGCATTTATTAGCGTTATCCTCATTTACTGGTTTCTTAACATAATTATCTTTTATCTCACTACCCGTATTGAGAAAAAGTATCAATATTTACTGGAGTAAAATACGACTATGTTTAGCATCGATTTTATCCGGGATAATTTCACCTTTATACTAAGTGCACTACCGATCACGTTGCTGATCACCATTTTATCGTTATTTTTTTCGACGCTATTAGGCGGCGTCCTGGCCTGGGTGGTCATTCGCGATGTGCCTTACGTGAAATATCTGGTTGCGGTGTTTATCTCTTTTGGGCGCTCCATCCCCATGCTGGTGATGCTCTATTTTATTTTTTATGTCTGGCCGTGGCTTGCCAGCGGGCTTTTTGGCGGTCCGCAGGAGACGCCGTTCACCTACAAGCTCTCGCCTCTGGTAGCCGCAGTAGCTGCTTTTTCAGTGGTGTTCAGCGCGTACTTCGCAGAGACGTTTCGTTCGGCGTGGAATGCGGTGGAAAAAGGGCAACGAGAAGCTGCATGGTCGATTGGCCTGACCGGTTTTACCCAGTTTCGACGCATTATTTTGCCGCAGGCGGCGGTATCCGCTTTACCTAACTACACCAGCGTCCTGATTGACCTGATCAAGGATACGTCGCTGGTTTATACCATCACCGTGATCGATGTGATGGCAAAGGCGAATATCGCGGCGGCACGTGGTTTTCATTATGTGGAGGCCTATTGCATCGTCATGATTATTTATATTGCGCTCTGTCTGGTCCTTACCCGGATATTGCGACATATCGAGGCGTATCTCAGTAACCGGTGGAAAAGCCATGCACGAAAAGTGGTTCCATCTCACTCATTTTGGGGAAAGAAGTATGTTCAAAAATAAGGTGTTAATGATCGGTTCGTTGCTGTTAGCAATGCAGGTAGCGGTGGTTCAGGCGGTCGAAAAAAGCCCGAATGCAGAAACTGTTGAAGTGGTGGTGAATGCGAACGGGTTCCCGTTTAGCTTTGTGGATGATAATAACAATATTACCGGTTACGATGGTGAGTTATTAAAAGTCATTGACCAGAAGCTCGCCAACTATAAGTTCCATTTTAATGCGGTCTCTCGTGATGCGATGATCATCGGGTTATCCACCGGCGCGTATACTCTGGCGGCTGACCATTTTTATCTGACGAAAGAGCGCGCGGCACAATACGCGTACTCTGGCCAGCCTTCGGGCATCAGCGACCTGCGTTTAATTATACGTAACAATGAAAATGATATTCATACGCTGGGAGATCTGGCGAGCGGTAAGAAAAAACTGGTGCCGATCCATACGTCTGACGCACGCTATACCGTTATTGATAACTACAACAAAAAGCACCCAGGTCAGCAAATCAATCTGCAGCCGAACGGTGAGCAATCTGCGGCGGACATTTTCAAAGCCGTCGCCTCCGGAGAGTACGATGCGGCTATATATCCGATTGGCGCATTACTGGCGTTAAACAAAGCCCTGAATCTGAACCTGAAAGCCTCCGGGTCGGTCGGTTTGTTCCCCAACGTCTATTTATACAAAAAGAATGCCGACCCGAAACTGATTGAGGCCATCGACCACGAGCTTGAAGCCCTTAAAAAAGACGGCACGCTGGCCGCACTGTCTCGCAAGTGGTATGACGAAGATGTTTACGGTCTGCCGGGTGCGGAAAGCGTCAAAGTAAACACCGACTGGGAATAGTCGTTTAAGGGGAGTGCTGTCTGATGAATACAAAACAGCCCGCTTCGGCGCACAACGCGCCGACCCTGGACGACGAGGTTACTCTTGCGCTACGGGCTATCACCGAAAAGCGCGCCGCGACGCTTGGCTATTTACTTGATGAATCCCGGCTACGCAATCAGCCCGACGATTATGCGCGCGACGCTATCCGCCGTTATGGCCGTGATATCGGGCGTTCCGTACGCGCGAAGATGCGTTGTGACAACGATTTGCAGGAATTTGCTGCTGTGTTTACCCGTGGGCTGGAATCGCAGGTTTACGAAATGGAGACCGTATCGACCAGCCCGTCAGAGTTTATTGTGCTGTTCCATTATTGCCCTTACGTCAATTGCTGGCGTCAGCAGGGACGCGATGCCCGGCAGATTGAGACGCTGTGCGACATCTGCATGGAAGGGGATCATGCGTTAACCGATGCATTCGAGGGCATGCAGTTAGCGGTTGAGACCGCGCTGGCGCGGGGGGATGCCGCCTGCCGGCTGCGTTTCTACCAGACTCAGGAGGCTTAATGACAACACTAAAATGGGATCACGCCGTTCAGTTTGTGAACCAGCCGGACGAAGCGATTGCCGCGTTTGCCGGGCAGCAGCTCAGAGCGCTTGCCGGTGGGCGTCACCCTGGCTGGGGGACCTGGAATGCGCTCAGCTATTTCGGACTGACCTATATCGAATTTCTCGCCATCTACGATCGCGCCGAGCTAGCGTCGGCGCAGGCCGATTTTTTGCTCTCCCGTGACGCGGCGCAGCTGTTGCCGGAAAACCAGGCGCTGCATCGGGTGGCGCTGCGCACGGATGATATTGACCAGACGCATGCCGACCTGCGCAGCAAGGGGCTGAATGTCTCCCCGATTGTCGACGGCCGGCGTAACGATCCGCAGGGTAATACCATTAGCTGGCGTATTTTCACTATCGATGGGGATTTTAACGGTCTGCCGTATCCCTTTATTTTGCAATGGGGAGAGGGCGATAGCGCGCGGCTGGCGCGGCTACATGCTCAGGGGCTCGACGGGCCACATCCCGCAGGCGAGGTAACGTTGCAGAGCGCTATTTTTGCGGTGCAAGACCCGCAGGCCGCGCGTGCGCACTGGCACGCGCTATTTGGGTTCAATGAACTGTCGGAGGGGCTGGCAGTGGGCCAACAGCGCTTTGTTTTTCTCCAGGGGCAGGCCAACCGCTTAGTCGAACTGGTCTTTAACGTCGCTGACCCGGCGCTGAAAGGCCAACGTTTTCGCGTAGGCAACGGCGAATATCGCTTTCAATAAGGAGTCACTGCGCATGGCAAATGTACATTTTATTGGTGCCGGACAAATGGCGGAGGCCATTATTCGAGCCTCGCTGGCGGCGGGGACGCTTCGCGCGGAAGAGATTTCGCTGGAGGATATCGATTCGGGTCGCATCGCAGCGCTCACTGAACGTTATGGCCTGGCGCAGCAGCAGCGCGAGGATGTGTTGCGCGAGGCCGCCCTGGTGGTGCTGGGGATCCGCCCACAGGACGATTTATCGAGTGTGGCAGAGCGTATTCGGCCCCATCTTTCTGCCGCAACGACGGTGATCTCCCTGATTGCCGGGGTGACGCTGCACAAACTCGAAACCGTATTGGGGACGGGAAAAACCATTGCCCGGGTTATCCCTAATACGCTTACCGATACCGGATTTGGCTACAGCGGGGTGGTTCTGAACGCGCAGGCGCTTCCCGAACAGGTGGAGCCTTTTCTGAGCGGTTTTGGCAAGGTGCTTTACCTGCCGGAACGGCTTATTGATATCTTTACCGGCTTCGGCGTCGCCGGGCCGAACTATATTTATTACTTTATCGAGTCGTTTACCGATGCGGGCGTGCTGGCCGGTCTGTCGCGCGCGCAGGCAGCTGAGGTGGTTCTGGAAAATCTGCAGGGGGCGATAGAGATGCTGCGCCTGAGCCAGAAACACCCGAGGCAGCTACTCGATATCAACAACTCCCCGGCGGGAGTCGGGATTCATGGGTTGTATGAGCTTAACAACAGCGATTTCGCTGCAGGCCTGCAACGCAGCGTGCTTGCGGCGGTGAAACGCACCCGTGAGTTGGGTGAGGCACAGTAAACGTTATCAGGAGCGATCGCTATGAAGAGAAAAAATACACTATTCCTCGCCGGACTGCTCTGCGTGATGGGGACGTTGAGCACCTCTGCGGCCTGGTCGGTCACCCCTCAATCCCCCATAGCCTGGGGGGAACGTTGGAAAAATCTGCCGCGAACACCAGCGCCTGTCGCCGCGCTGAAACCGGCGTATGCCAGCGTAAACGGAATACAGCTCTATTACGCCACCACCGGAGAGGGAACGCCGGTGGTTTTGCTCCACGGCGGGCTGGCGAATTCCGATTACTGGGGTCAACAGGTTGCAGCGCTGGCGAAGCATCATAAGGTCATTGTGGTTGATAGTCGGGGCCATGGACGCAGCACGCGTGACGAGCGCCCTTACAGCTACGACCTGATGAGTGATGATGTGGTTGCGCTGCTCGATCATCTGAACATTAAGAAAGCGGATATTGTCGGCTGGAGCGATGGGGGAATTATTGGTATCGATTTGGCTATTCGCCACCCGACCAGAGTGAACCGCATTTTCTCCTTTGCCCCCAATACGAAAACCAGCGGCGTAAAACCTGATACCGAGAAAAACCCGGTCTTTGCCAGCTATATCGAACGGGCGGGCAATGAATATCGCAAGCTTTCAAAAACTCCCGACCAGTACGATGCCTTTGTCGATCAGATAAGCCATATGTGGGCAACACAGCCCAACTGGAGCGATGACGATCTCAAGAAAATCACAACCCCGGTACTGATTGTCGATGGCGACCATGACGAGGCCATTGTGCGGGAGCATCTGGAATATATTGCCAACACCATCCCGAATGCCGGATTGTTGATTTTACCAAACACCAGCCACTTCGCGTTTATTCAGGCGCCGAAAGAGTTCAACGAGGCCATCCTGAGCTTTATCGATTACAGGTGACGAGGCATGGAGGTGCAAAAATACGGCGCAGCAAAAGCAGACAGGTTGATAAAGAAACAGTGGAGAAGGGCGTGCGAAATTCATTCTGTTTTTTTGAATAACATCCACAAATTGTTTCGATTTTAATCACTCTATGGTCGTCTTATCATTTATCACATCAGGTCAACATCGCCCAATACTGAACAAATGACTTAAGGAATACGACCATGAAATCCATCAAAACTTTAGTTGTAGTTTCTGCTTTTTCCATGATGTCTTTCGGCGCTTTTGCCCAGAGCGTGACCGCCACGGCATCAACGATTGACAGCGCTGAAGCACAGATCGCCGCACAGGCAAAACAGAGCGGTACGTCGTACAAAATTACCGAGGCCAGCTTCAATAACGGCGTTCATATGACGGCGGAACTGACCAAATAATCGAGGGAACTACCGGACTGGTCGCCGTAAGAGTAAGACCGCAGGCGTTGTTCTTAATCTTATTAAAGCCCCTGAAGGGGCTTTTTTTGTCCTCAGAGCCCGGTTTTTATCATGAGACGTCTGAGCGTTTCCTTACCAATGACAATGCCGTGATTTTCAGCCAGCTTTTCTCGCGCCAGTGTGGGGCCAAAATCTGAGTAACGTTCCAGAATGATACTCAGCGCCAGTTAGGTCAGTGATTCGGGCAACAGGCGATTGAGCGATTACCAGCGCGGCCGCGACTTTGGTTATTCATTCCAGGCGGCCCGCATTGATGGTAGCGTTGCAGCAGCCGGTTGCAATGGCGCGGCGTGATACCGGAGCATTTTCGCTGCCTGACCAGGACGTGAGCTGCGATTGATAACATCGTGAAGTGAAGGATTTTGAGGCAGTTGATTTCTTTCACGGAGAAAACCTCGGCATCAGGTATAGCCATAGAAAATGCCTCATCAGGAAAAGTGAGTCGTTGACCAGACATACAGGTTTGAAAACTATAGCCAGGTATTCCTATATAGATATAGAGAAAGAGAGTTACGCCAGTTAGCCGCAAACAGACTTAGCATTGAGCCCCTACAACTTAGGTGCGCATAATGTATATTATGTTAAATTTCCTACGAAGTTCCTTTACTTCACCATTCACATCCACACACAGATAAATCAATACGTTGTGATTTCTGACTTCTCTCCCGTTTCTTTCGTTATGTTCATAGTACATTCTCTTCATATCCATGTTAATCATAAGGTCAAAGCTGTGTATTCACTAAATCAGTTGGTTATCTCGGGTTACAAACGGCAATGGATCCTGATGGACATGGAAAGCTGTCTGCCATTGTTGTATCCCCTCAGATACCACATTGACCATCTGGCTCACCGCTCCTTGTCCACACAGTCAGCTTCGCTTCAGTCTGTGAAGTTTTTTTACGAATTCTGGAAGCAAAAGTATGGCGTCACGTTTTGCTATAGCTTCTTTTCATCTAACCACAATCCAGACATTGCTGTCGGGGAAATGCCATCATTTTTGCTGTACCTTGAAAATGGTCGGGGCGTCCAGTCAAATGTTTTGTCATTATCACGAGTCCCAGGATCCAGTTGCTCAACTCAAGCAGCCAGAGTTCGTGCAGTGATTCATTTTATTTCTTTTTTGATTAGCACTTACATATCACCCGCGTACCGGGATGACTCTCCCAAAGCGTTATCACTTTTGGCTTCACGATTACACACCCGTTTGCGGCTTTGCCGGGACAATTATCGAACGCTGACACCAAACAAATCTTCGCTACGCAGTTACAACAGCCTGGGATTTCAGAGTTTGTCTGGCCCAATGGTGGTCAGCCTGTATGGGATTATAGCCCCCTCTTCTACCCAAAAACACAACCCGCTAAACCCCTTCTCTTCCGGGCATCTTCAGTTCCGCAATTTTTTGATTATTCGACTGTTATTAAATTATGGTTTACGAATAGGTGAGTTATTGTTGTTAGAGTGCAGTTCTATTAAACCAAATATAAAAGGTGATAAGTTTAGTTTGATCGTGACAACTGTCGAAGAGGGATTCGATCCTAGAAAAAATGCGCCAGCTCTCAAAAATTCATGGGCAAATCGTGTGCTGGAACTCGATAAGCAGGATTATATTTTTCTGAGCATCTATGTAGGAAAAATCCGACCAAAAACTGTTAAGCATGATTTCATCTTTATATCGAGTCAGCGGTCAGGCAAACCATTGTCATACACATCTGTTCATTCTATTTTTTTGAAAGTTGATAAGGTCTTTACTGACAAGTACCCTGAGTACAAATCGCCCTTGTACTATGACTCGTTGCAACGATTGACACCACACACAACCCGACATACCTGGGCCTTTTTGACATTACAAAAGATATGGCATTCAAAATACTTGAGAAATCAGTTAAACAGAAAACACTTTATTGCTGGCGCACCTTCTCTCTCAGGGTTAATGGAAGAAGCTAAAGATGAGCTACGACTGATGGGAGGGTGGAGTCCGACAAGTCAAATGCCTGATCTATATGCAAAACGTTTTCTTTCTGAGCAGGCTAATTCAGCCAATATACAACGTATTACTCAAGACAATGCTGCTCTGGATGATACGTTAAATACCATAATAGATGAATATAATGATGACTTCATTTGAAAATGCGCTAAAGTCTGATGAAGAGATTTTAACTTATCCTCCCGATTTGGCTCAATCTATCCTTGCTCTTGATATTCCTGAGCGAATTTATCTGAAAACAGCAATGGAGTTTGATGATAGATACATAATTAATAAAGAAAATAAATGGGCTTTCGATTATGCAGGTAGCCGTCGGTATCTTGTTTTCAATCAAGACGATATTACAAATAAATTAAATAAATACATCTGTTTCAAATATGCTTCGACGAGGTTTCCAACACTTCTTCCATTGCTCCTGCTTGACTGGAAACATGCGATTGATTACTGCAAAAAGAATTGCATATTTTCATTTTCTATACTTCGTAGTTACCTGGAAAGCGACAGTGTCAACAGAAGAGCTTTTTATTCCGTTATGTTTGGACTTAAAATTCTTTGTGCTGAAGAATTTCCGGGTTTCAACCTCGAAGAATACGAAGATCTTGAGTTAATCCCTCGACCGTATCTCGATCATTGGGGAGTTTATCAGGAAATCGATAATGTTCTTGATCCTCTTGAAAAAAACATGATCAGCAATGGACTGTTTGAAATGGCTTCGTTGTTACGCCATGGCAAAAGTTTCGGTCAAAGCGAAGTGCGAAACGCAGCTATCCTTGGCCTGGCTTATGTAACAGGAGCGCGCCCTGTACAGCTCGCCAGGCTGGCTGTCAAAGATGTTCGTATCAATCGTGAAAGCAGTTAAAATTAATACAGTCATCCCGGTAGAACATTTTCTGGCTCCACATCTGATTACGGAGTTACACGACCAGAAAAAGAATCAATGAGCTAAGATAATTAAGAGTAGACACCATGTTCTATACGCAAAATGAGCGTGGCAACCATCAACGCCCCCTCTTCTGAATCCATTATCTCTGATGGAGGCTTCCACTGTAATGCCCTGTTTGGTTCGTTAAACCAGTTTAACGCTGCACTTTCATTGCCTTCAAAAAGTTCAGTAGCCTTTTGTATAACATCATTTTTTGTCAGCATGTTTTAAACCTGAAGACATTTTGAGTGCTTCGATAAGGTTACTTCGCTCTTCCTCTGTCATCCGGGATATGAGTAATGCAAGTTCTGCTGTTGTCTGATCATCACAAAAAAAGTAGTTCAACGGCACGTTTAACTCTGCCGCCATCCGTCGAAGTGTATCAATATCGGGGACATGGCGTCCTTTCTCATAATGATTCATACGACTGCTAGCCGATGCGGGATCAAAGCCAACAAGGAGACCCAGAGAGCGCTGTGATAATCCCGCCCTGCATCTCGCTTCCTTAAGTCGTTCTGGTATCGGATTTTTTTCAGACACTGATTCATCTTCATTTGCCTCGGGTGCTTAGATTGTCTAAGTATCTGCCATTGTTGTATACTTAGCAATCCTAAGTTAACAGCCTTGTTTTAGTCATATGAATAGTCGAGTAACCAACCCTGATTCGTACATATTTTCTGCAATCATCTATATTGGCAAAGATACCTTCACGAGTAACGATGTAGCAAAAATTCTTATCGAGCGATTTTCATTTCCGAAAACGTATTTAAAAGCTAAAGCTTTTACTTATAATCAAATTCAACATTTGGTCAGGAAAGGATTATTAAACAAGGTAAGAAAAACAGGGGTATATCAATATTTATATTCAACCACATCTGAATTCAATGTCGCAATCGAACACGTGGAGTTAATTGAGGCAACCCCCGGGACTTCCTGTCAACTTGTTTCAAGTGCTATCAACCATGAACACAGCAATGTAAACATCCAAATAAAATCTCTTATTGAAAAATACAGCAGTGAGTTGGCAAAAGTATCAGGAGCAAAGGAGATTTATGAAGAATTGATAATTGCTGTGCCGAGCAGGGAGAATGAATTCAGAAAGCTTTCTCTCGAGCAAGAGAAAAAACATATTAAGATAAATGAAAAAATAAATACGTTGATTGGAATTGTTAATAACACTATTGCAGTCAGGCAATGAGTTTTAGAAAGGATTTTAATTTTAATCGATTCATGAAAAAGAGAGGGCAAAGCCGAGTCCGCCCTCTCCCTTCATGCACTGACAAGCCTCATTAAAATGAGAATAACAGCGCGCACCACTATATGCTAGACATCATGAATATAATCTCAGTCAGTCCCAGATGCAACATTTAAAATTTCAATGCTGCAAACTAAACAATGTGTTCATCCTTACACCCTGTAGGTTGTAAAGTAATAAAACACCCTACAGGCTGTTTTTACTCAGAGTGAACTTATTTTGAAGTAATCGACATGGCCACCTACTTATGGATACTGTTTTTCCAGTTAGACTTCTTAGCCAGTTACGCCCACTTTTAATTGGTTTTCGTAAATCAAAAGGATTAACTCAAAGAGAATTATCTGCCAGGTTGGGTGTAACTCAGCAGACTTATGCTCGCCTTGAGTCAAATCCTTCAAAAGCAAGTTTTGAGCGTCTATACAAAGTGTTAAATATTTTAGGGGTGAAAATTTCGCTTAGTTCTGTACTACGTTCAACTTATACAAAGCCTGCAAATTTTGTAGAAAATGAGTTTGATTCACCGGTAAGGCGTGAAGAATGGTGATAGAAGCCAGGCTATTTGGACTGACCCCACACCCGTAGACATATCCTGTCCTCACGACGAGGCCTGTTCAAAGGCCTCCGGACTGACGCCGCCGAGATGACTATGACGCCGGGCCCGGTTGTAGAACACTTCTGTGTAATCGATGATATCAGCCCGGGCCAGATCCCGGGTTTTATAGATGCGCTTTCTGATACGCTCCTTTTTCAGTGAACTGAAGAACGACTCTGCCACAACATTATCCCAGACGTTGCCACGCTGGCTCATACTGGGAGCAAGGTTATGCGAACTCTTGGTTGAAAGTCCAGGCATGTTTTAGCGCCGTTTTAAATTCATCAGACTCTATCTTTTCGAGCTCATCTCTGAGCATTTCATTCCAGTCATCTTCGTCAAACTCTTCGAGTAGAGAATACAAATATTCGACATTAGGCATGATTGCTTGCACTGCAGTTCTGCGACTGCCAAGCAACTTTATGTCACCGTTCAGGTTAAAAACACGGATAGTTTCTTGCGCTTTTTTAAGCGCTCTCCCCGTGAGTCCGGTAGCCGGTACTACCTCTCCAGTAGTGAGAAATAGCAGGTAGTCGTCAGGGTTTTCTTCATCAGGTTTTATAAGATCATCAGCATTGTAGGCGTCAGCACTATTGTCCTTATATATACCGCAACGTGACCACCCGCCACTTTTTCTTGAATCGCCACAAGAACCAAACAGGTTATTCCAGATAAACGTCAGAGCAGGAAACTTTCCCCTTGGCCTGAAATGCTCAATATGACATCTGTTCAACCGGCACTCACAATAGGCACAAAATCCACCCTGCATTTCAGTTAATTTCGGCCATACCGCAGACTGATCTATCTCCATCCAGTCATTTTGACCGGCTGTATACTGATCCAGAATCTCCGGCCTTTCCAGCCGAGCTAACTCTTTCATTCCTATTTTCCCTTCTCGGCCCTTATCTTGTTTATTTTATTCTTCATCTTATTAATGCGAATAAGGCTGTCTGCTTTCTTCAACTCAGCACTATCGATGCCAAAGTGCTCCTTTATTTGGTCGTAAAGCACTTGAGACTGGTTATCAAGCTCTCCTGAATTATCTAAAAGCAATAGTTCAAAATTACCTAACCAATGAGATTCCGCAATACCAGGCGGTGTAGGATGTACGTTCATTACCTGCTCAAGAATTTGAGCATTCTCACTTCCCTTTGTTTGCATATCGGGAGAATCAAGGAATGATTGGTCGCCATCATTGTGGGGATCAAACTCACGAATACAGCGTTTCTCAATAGTAGAAAGAACAATGGGACTGTGTGTTGTAATAATAAATTGAATGTTAGGGAATGCACTGCGCAGGTTCAGGATAACTTCCTGCTGCCACTTAGGATGAAGGTGAAGTTCTATTTCATCAATTAAAACAATGCCACGTCCCTCTAATGGATTTTCCAGTAGGGGATTCAGCATAACCATTCTTCGCGCAAGATCGGCCACCAACGACAGAAATACACGCTGCCCGTCAGACAATTGGTCAATAGTGACATCATGACCATCATTGGTAACTTTGACTAAATCAGAACCCGTTATCATTTCAACCCATATATTGCTGATACTAGGGACAACCGAGCAGATTGCTTTCTCAACAATACTTTTTTGAACAGACTCAGTTAACATTTTCGAGGAAACCGCAGCATCATTTCTTTCTGTAGCTTCACTAAGCTTTACCTTCATCTGTTCCAGAAGTGATTTTACCGAAACCATACCGCCATCAACGGAACGCTGTAAGTCATTAACCTGTTGTTCAAGTTCTTTAATTGAACTTGAGATATCTGATACAGTACGCTTATGCAGGTAAATGTACCACTCAACGAAATGATCGAAACGACCTGCGCCACCGAGCGCTTGACTATAGGCATCAAAACGCTCTTCTCTGCGTCCGGTATTATCTTTTGTGTTGCGGTTAAAGGGTTGCGATCGCTCAACGTTGTAAAGAGCAAACGTCGGCAAGTTGATCGTCTTCACCTCATTGATGACTCGCCATATATCAGCTAAATCCCTGGCAGGTTTAACCTCGCTGTCCCGCCTTTCCGCTGTACCAAGGGCTGAGCGTGACAATCTAATCGGCACACTCTTAAGTCCTTTGCCAAAGAAGAAAGTGCTACTGACATCTGAATACCTGTCTTCAGCGTCATTTTTTATGTCAGTCAGTTCGCTTAACCTTTGTCCACTACCGCCTTCCTTCAGGATGTTCGCGACGAACCAACTCAGCGTTTTTGCGATCGCATATAAGATGCTTGTCTTCCCTTTACCATTGTTGCCAATAATGACTGTCAGATCTTCTTCGAGTTTGATTTCCAGAAGAGAGAAACGGCGAAAGTCCTTTAACGTCAGTCGGCGAAGATAGAACGCATTCTCTGGACGAAATGTTCCTGACTCATCAACATGTCCATCCTGAATGTAATCCCTGCAGATTTCGAACCACTCATCCACCAACATTTCACCCAGACCAGGCACTTCATCAGTATTATGTTGGTAAAGTTCGAATGCTGACAGTAAATTTCCACCCTTTGCTTTTCTTTGATATTGTTTGGTCATCTCTGTCCTCTCAGGCGCTCCATGAGTTCTAATGAGTATTTTTCGTTCATCCGTATGATGAACCCGGGCTCAATATGGTTGGCAAATGCTAACAGCCCGGTCAGATAAGCTTTATCCTCATTATCAAGGAGTCCATACTTATACTGGTTAATCAGATGCTTGATAAATCTTTTTCTATCGCGCCCTAGTGACAGTGTTTCTTCATTATTTATTGTTACACCAGTCACATGCCGGTTATGTGCTTTTGATGAGAAAACCGTTTTGCTGTGATTAAGTCTGAGCGCGCTTCCGAATAAATCCTTCAGTAACGCCTCAAGTATTGAAGGAACTGCTTTCAGTACATCAGGGATATTAGACGAGAACGTGAGGTCATCTGCATAGCGTGTGTATGTTATCTCCACCTTCTTACAAGCCGCATGAATTCGATTATCGAACTCATACATACAGAAATTGGATATGACTGGTGAAGAAGGCGCACCAACACTCAATATCAATTTGGTTTTGCGAAGCTTTATCGGTTGCCAGAAAAGGATCTTTTCAATAAAAAGCTTATCCTGAGGTTCAAATTGAGGTGTCTGCACAGATGACATTTCAATGCACCGCCAAAAAATTGCCGGTGTAATTGAGTTAAAAAAATTCTCCAGATCCGCCTTCAGGAGATACTGGTTGCCAGCATGTGCTGCAGCATTATCACGAATTCCCTTCCCTTTCATATAGGCCATTGAAGCATCATGAACAGGGAAGCTATAGAGCTGAACAAAGGCTCGTTGGATATCTTTTAGCCCTTTGGCTGGCTGGGCAATGACTCTAAATCCCGTCGTACGCTTAGGGATTTTGTAAACTTTGTACTTTCTCGGGGCGGTCACAAGAAAGGCGCTGATATCAGAGTCACTTTGACGTAAAACCGAAGCTAATCCACGAATAACAGACATAACAGTACCTGAAAATGGCCCGGCGCATTTGCGCCGGGCTTCACTCTTTACTAGAGGAAGCGAAAGTGTCGCAACCCGAGAGAGGAACGATCTCGGGTTGCGACACTTTCGCAACCCTTAATACGTTCAATAAGTTAGAGTCTGGCTAATCACCCGACTAGACGTAACCGTCCAACGCTAAAGAGTATTGAAAGCTTATCGCAAACAGCCATACTTAACAACTCGGCATGACCGGCCCATGAAGGAAGCTAACCGACTGTCACTTCAGAATTTATAGACAAGCAGACAGTTCCGGCAGTCACTGCGGCGGTATCGGACAGACAGAGTATGAGTCGGCGTGGAAACTGCTGGGATAACAGTCCAATGGAACGCTTCTTCCGGAGTCTGAAGAACGAATGGGTGCCAGTGATGGGTTACGTAAGCTTCAGCGATGCAACTCACGCCATAACGAACTATATCGTTGGATATTACAGCGCGCTCAGACCGCATGAATATAACGGTGGGTTACCACCAAACGAATCGGAAAACCGATACTGGAAAAACTCTAAAACTGGCCACCGTGTTAGAGTTTTTCCAGAATAGCTAGTGCTGCCGAAGATACTCAAAAGAAACATCATTTACCGTTGATCGCACGGCAACATATCATCAGTCATTCTCCCTCCAAATAATTCGGCCATTATCATAGCATTCTAATCTTCAGGTGGATAAGGGTGAACAGCTTTCTCAATATGACGAAATTTACTTTTATCACTTTGCTGATAATTTTGTGCAAATGTTTGAGTAAGCGATGTTATACGCAGTTTGCTTAGAGGGTTAGACCGTGGTGAAGGTAATGCATCATAAACATCCTCAATTATAACCGCCTTGATAGTCTTAATTCCTTTGGTGTAATAATAGAATAACCTTGCGTTCCCTTCAATCACATAATATTTATCATGGATCTTCTCTAAAATCGGTGGCGTAATAATAGAAGTCGCCCCATCGTTCAACTGGACTTTAAGTAACTCCTGAATATCAGCGCCAGATTTAGTTATATCATCCATTAGGCTTTTGATTTGTGAGACCTTATATTCCTTCACTGAATCTGACATTGTATAAATCTGGTCACTCACATCAAGCCTTTCTATCGTAAATTTAGCACGTTTATATTGGCGAACATTTCTAAGCCTGGTGAAAAACTCCATGTCTGAACATTGAGTATATGTAAGTACATTTAATTTTTTTTCTAAGTTAAGCGATAAGGAATCGATTTTTTCTCTTAAGAGATCAATTATTGGTGCATCTGAGTAATAGCTATATATCTTGACTTTTTCATCTCTATAAATATCATTGCTATCTTTGGTGGTTGTAAGAACTGCAGTACTATGCTCTTCAAATGGTGAAAAGAAAAATCCATTAAATGGTAACTTATCTAAACAAACAATCTCTACGCCTAATTTATCAAGTAAATAATGAAATCTTTCTTCTTTTTCCTCTATTTTATTTAAGGTTAAACATTTTACTTGAATACCTCTCTTAAGCGCAATGAATATAGTTGGAAATAAAAAGTCCAACCAAGAAAAAGACACCCCAGAAAATATGAAATTATCATGGCAATCTCTTATTTGTTGCATTAGCAAGAGCATCTTCTCATCAAATCCTTGAGATACAGCATTTTGATTCCCTTGTTTTATTAAAGCTCTTTCATTCGCAATGAATTCACGTACTGCATCACCTCCCGCTCGATATAGCATACTCTTTGACTCAGATGTTATTTTTGCAAAATCAGTGGAACCAATCTCACCCGTATCTATTAAAATATTGTATATTGATGTTTGTAATGTTTTTTGAACCTCAGTAGCGCCAGATACAACGGCATTTGATAATTTTTCAAAGTATTCAATTATATTATTGGGCTTTTGCTCCGAGCTACTCTCTTGTACTAATCTAAAGTTTATTATATTTGGTCTTTTGGTATATGAAGACATCCCTTCCAGCAATTTAGAAAAGACAAATGATGGTAAATTGCTGACAACACCTCCGTCAACTAATATAGAGTTTTTTTCGGAAATTGCCTGAAAAAAAAATGGGATACTGCATGAACATCTTACTGCATATGATACACTTTCCTCAGGAGTTGATTCAATAGACCAAATCTGTGGCAAACCATTGGAAAGATTCGTCGCAACTAAATGTAACGGTATTTTTAGTTCTTTAAACAAGACCTTTCCAGAAATCCCTTTTTCACGTTCAGGTTGTACTAATTCTCTTAACTTTTCTTCGACCCAATCTTGTAGTTTAGATGATGAATGTACTCCAGAATAAAAAATGATATCTTTAATTGGCTTGAACTTCTTAATTGGTATATATTTAGCTAATCCAAGCAACGTATGATTGTTTTTATAAATCGCATCAATCTCTTTGGCTGGGCTTAACAAACAGTTAAGGTCAGTTTCATTTAAAATCTTCGAGATATATTCTGGGGAGCCTCCTGCTGCTATAAGTGATGCAACAATTGATCCTGCTGAAGTTCCTGCTAGTCTTTCAAATTGCACACCTGAGTCTTTTGCAGCTTGATAAGCACCTGCATGCGCAGCGCCCCTAACGCCACCGCCTTCAAACACACCCCAACAGTGAGAGAAATAACTAGTTTCCATATGTATGCCTTATTGTTTTTTAGATAGTACAGAATCAAAAATTTTCAAAGCCTTATCTTTATACTCTGAACTACAAAATTTGATGATCCCTTTTTTAACTTCATTAATGCTTTTTTCATCCTGACAATTTGCTTTAATAAAATCACTAATTGTATTAGAAATCTCAAATCCGAATCTGGCTGAAAATATAGAAGCCCTTGCTGATTGAATTAAAGGAAATGCAACTTCGTCAGCCAAGAAATCCAATTCTTTATTATCAATAGAATTCAGACAACCGTTTTCTAAAAGATATGCAATTTTTCCATTTTGGTTTGGGTAATAAATAACCGCATTAACAGTATAATCTGAAGTAATTAATAAAGATGAAAATTCATTTGCTAATTTATTTTTTTCAATTAAATATGTTTTATCTAGCTCCCATAAATCTATATGCATGGTAGGATAATCTATAAAATAACCACCAAACATATTTTTTTGTACTAAATCGGTATCAAGCATGTTTTGGGTGAGTCTACTCTTCCCTTTGCAAACAAAATCTATGTCTTTAGATTTAATGGATTGCCCCGTTCTAAGCTCAATTATTCTATCCCTTACCCATCCGCCAAAGATAACTCCTTCGAATCCCTCGTTGAAAAGATCATGAAATATTTTATGAATGAACGGGTCTTTGTTCATAAGCTGATTGAAGCACTTAGTAACATAACGCTCAGCTTCATTGTTTTTTGAAACATCAGTCGATGCAATATGAAGCTTGGAACGATCACTAGGTAAAAACTTACTGTGGATTGACATATTATCCTTCATGTTTAATTATTAGAGACCATAAAGTCATTAAAAAACCTTCCTTATGAATCAACAATAAAAAATAATCAGTAAAGGGCAGAAATAAATAGATATTTAATTTCACTCGCTTCATTCAGGGTTCTGAACAGATAAAAAACCAAAATTTCTGTCCGGTAGATCCGGTTAAAACGCTCAATAAAGGTATCATTTGTTGTTTGTGGTTCCAGATGTGCAATAGCCTGCAAAGCACCTGACAAAACGTTTTAATTCCATGTTAAGCATGGCCAAGTTAGCAATATATTTAATGTTAATAACCACAAGCTAGACAGTTACTGTATCCGACTGAATATACAGGGTTTTCTATGATACATTCGATTACGAGTCGAACCATGGGTGACTTTAATCGAATTACGGGGCAGAAAGTGTCTCAAGAGCACCCAAAGAAACACGGATGCTCCCTGATGCGAAACCATCAGTGTCGATACTGTGGCAGTTACTGAAACAGGTAAATCAGTCTATGAATGCGGCATCTCCGTTCCCGGGCAATCAACATGGCCTGACCAAAGTGGAGCAGTAATATGAGAAGTTATTTAGTTCATCCATGATTTCTTCCTATAATAGAAAACCATGATAGAGCCCTCTTACCCGACAAATACGCCTCAGGCAGCCGAGCCAGTCGTGACAACGCTACCGCCCTCAGAAAGGGCAGTTCTGATTGGGTTTTGTGGCATATCTAAATGTTACCGTAACTCATAAATTACTCAAGAAGACAATCAGATATCCCCCTGAACATTGATGTGCTTGGTTATGCGATTAAGTTGGAAAATGGTGAAGCAGAGCAAGCTGCTAGAAAATGCTCATAAGATACGCATTTCCTTTTAGTTCATGAAGTTCTTTGGAGGTGAATTCATTTTTATATCAAAAAAACATAATTAAAACAATTGGATATGAATATTTATTTTATGAACTGGCTTTTTACTAAACATAAGTTAAATTGACTGCGAAGGTTTATGACTTCACATACAGCATGCAGGCATTGATAAATAAATACGTTGATATTTCTGACTTCCCTCTCATTTCCTCCGAGTTCATTTTCTTCATGCCGTCGTTGTATCTCCTCAGATACCATATTGATCATCTGGTCCTCTGGCAGCAAAAGCATCGGGTCACGTTTTGCCGCAGCTTCTATTCATCTGGCCACAATCTGGAATTGCTATCGGGCAAATGCCCGAATTTTCACTGTATCTTGAAAACGGCCGTGTCATTCAGCCAAACCTGTTGCTATTTACTCATGTGCAGTTAAAGCATCCCTCACCTTTTCATTGTTTAAGAAGCCGGCCATCCGCCGCTAGCGCGGCGGTTGACGACCCTTACGACAATTTGCTCGAGGCTCTGACCACCAGTTCCGGCATCTGCCCGCGGCTGCCGATCACGTTATGTCCGGCCAGCACTTCGAACAGTAGCGTGACGGCCTGACGGGCAACCTCATCAAGGTGCATGTTCACCGCCGTCAGCGGCGGCAAGGATTCCCGGGCGCGAATACCGTCATAACGGGTGGCTAAGCGCATCCGCTGCGGCATGGCGATCGCCGCATCGTGAAAAGCGCGCACGGCGCCGCTGGCAAAGGTATCAACCAGTACCAGGACGCCATTGATTTCGGGATGTTCCTGCAACATCTGACGCGCCGCCTGATAGCCAGCCGTTTCCCCTTCCTGCTCATCAAGGTAATAGATCACCGGCGCCTGCCGCCCTTCGCACCAGTGGCGATAAGCGGCCTCCGTTTCCAGCGCGGAGGTCCGCGGCGTATGCCCGACAAAGAGCGCGCAACAATCGGCGCCTTCTGTCTGCAGGTGGCTCAGCAACAGTTTCGCCGTCGCTTCCGAATGCAGATCCACCCACGGTACCGGCGTCGGTGTTCCAGGCGTGCGGCCAATAGTGATACATGGGATCCCCGCCTGTTGCAGAGCCTGCAGCTGCGGATCGTTTTCGGCGGGTTCCAGCAGAATGGCGGCATCAAAGGTCACCATGTCCAGCGGGTTCTTCCCGGGCGGGACCAGGATCAGCGCATGCTGCTTCTCCAGCGCCATAATCGCCGCCGTAAGCGCGACCTCCATCATAAAACCCAGCTTCGATGCTCCGGAAGCGATGGTCAGCGGCAAGGAAGAAAGAAGCGCAATAGTGTTAGTTTTGCCGGTACGCAGCTGGCGGGCGCGAATATTCGGCGTGTAGTTCAGTGCCTGAATCGCCTCCTCAATACGTTGCCGGGTCTCAGGTTCGACAAAACGGGTGTGATGTAACGCATTAGACACGGTGCCAGGCGATACGCCGGCAAGGCGTGCAACATCAATGAGTCTGGCGCGTTTTTTATCTTGAGCAGTCATCTGGCTGGCGTTCCCTCCCGAGAATTTACGCTCAGGGTAGCACATTTCCAGGGTATGAATTTCGGCACTATTACATAACAAAATCATATTAAAAAAGTGGCCGTTTACCGTAGCTCTCTGGCGAGCATTCCTATCTAATGTTGTTTCATTAAAACGTTTTAATGGCGTATTTTGCCAGAAAATAATCGCTTCAGGAGGCTACGTGGCACACTTATCTCAGGATCCTGCATTCACCCTCGGGCGTCGTCCGAGCGGGCTGACCTTCTCCGATATGGGGAAAAGCTTCGGCGGCTATACGCTCTTCGCCCCACAAACTGCCGAAGGCCGGGTATATCTGGTTGATGAGCGTGGAAAAGAGGCGCACCAGTGGCAGCTCCCGGTTCGTGCCGGACGCGATGCCGTGCTGCTGCCTAACGGTAACCTCGGCTATAACGGTAGCCACAGCATCTCAGCCAACCTCTATCCGGCCTGGGATCTCTGGCACGGCGGCGATTTTTATGAAGTCACTCCGGATAACGAAGTGGTCTGGCATTATGAGGATATCTTCCATCACCACGACGCGCAGTGGCTGGCGAACGGTAACCTGCTGTATACCGCGGCGGCGCCGCTGCCGGCGGAAATTGCCGCTCGCGTCACCGGCGGCGATCCGCGCCGCGATGCGCCGGACGGAGTCATACAGAGCGATATCGTCAAAGAGGTCAATCGCGACGGTGAAGTGGTATGGGAATGGCGCGCCTGGGAGCATCTGGCCCCGGAAGATTTTCCGGTTCATGAGATCTTCGACCGCCGCCACTGGCCGATGATCAACGGTCTGTCGGTCACCCGCGACGGCCTGGTGCTGATGAGCCTGCGCACCACCTCCGGGGTAATTGCCGTCAATAAAGAGACCGGCAGCAAGGTCTGGCACGTGGGGCCGGATGTCGTCGCCCAACAGCACACCCCGATTGAGATGGAAAATGGTTCGATTCTGGTGTTCGATAACGGTAACCTGCGCACCGGCGTAACCTCGCCACACTCCACGGTGCTGGAGTTCGACCCGCACACCCAGGCTATTCGCTGGCAATATCGCGATATTTTCCCGCCGGCCTTTTTCTCACCCTATATGGGCAGCGCTCAGCGCCTGGCCAACGGCAATACCTTTATCTGCGAATCCGCCTTCGGCCGCCTGTTTGAAGTGACTCCACAGGGGGAGACGGTATGGGAATACATTATTCCTTACTTCAATGAATACCCGGAGCATCTTAGCAAGGGGATCATCCCCGGTAAGCAAAACAGCGCCTTCCGCGCGCACCGCTACGCGGCCGATGCGCTACCGTGGCTGAAATAATCGCTCTTCGCCGACGCGGGTCGGCGGGGATGTTCTCACGTCTTTGGGAGGAATTTATGCCGTATTCTGACTCCGCCGTGCCGGAAAACGAAGCCTTGCCCTGGCAAACTAAGCTGCTGCTGGCCCTTCAGCATGTGCTGGTTGTGGCCGCTACGCCGATCACCGCCGTTTTTCTTATTGCCCAGGCGCTTCACTTCAGCGATGGCGTCACCACATCGCTGCTAAGCGCCACCTTTCTGATGTGCGGGCTGGGGGCCATCCTGCAAAGCCTCGGTATCGGCAGCTTCGGCGCGCGCCTGCCGTTTATTATGGTTCCGGGCGGTGCCCCTATCGCGATCTTCATCGCTATCGCTTTACAGACCAATATCCAAACGGCAATTGGTGCGGTGATCTTAACATCGCTGTTTTATTTTATTGCCCTACCCGTTTTTCGCCGTTTTCTGCACCATTTCCCGCCGTTTATTATCGGGATTATGCTGCTGCTGGTCTCCATCAACCTGATTCGCCTGTACGGCGGGCTCATTATCGGTCAGCCGGGCAGTAGCCACTTTGCGCAGCCCACGAACATTATTCTGGCGCTGGTCACCATCCTGATTACACTGATCTTCGCTCTGGCGTTCAGCGGCATCCTACGTCAGCTGTCGGTCATGTTCGGCCTGCTGGCGGGCACGCTGCTTGCAATGCTGCTGGGCAGCGCCGATTTTAGCGGCGTCAGCCACGGGCCGCTGTTCAGCCTGCCGCAGCTGTTTCCGTTCGGCTGGCCAATCTTCAATCTGTCAGCGTCGCTACCGCTGCTGATTTATGCGGTGATTTCTATGGCTGAAGCAACCGGGCAAACGATTGCCACCGCAGAGATCGTCAAATCGACACAAAACGTCCATCAGGCCATTCCCCGCACCATCCGCGGCGACGCCGTTATCTCGCTGCTGGGCGGCGTTTTCGGTACTTCGTTGATCATCACCTCCGGCGAGAATATCGGCGTGGTTCGGACCACTAACGTCAAATCACGCCACGTCACGGCGATTGCCGGATTGCTGTTAATCCTGATTGCGTTATTCTCGCCGCTGGTGCGCCTTGCCACCTGTCTGCCCGGTCCGGTGGTCTGCGGGACGGCGGTGATTGTCTTCAGCATCATCGGGGTCATCGGCATCGATATGATTGCCCGCGAGCCGCTGCACAAGCCGGGGAAAACCTATGCCTTAGCCACTGGTCTGGCGATGGGGATGCTGCCGATCCTCGTGCCTGGCCTGTACCAGAATTTCCCCGTCGGAGTGCAGATGGTGCTGGGTAACGGCATGGCGGCGGGTACCCTCACCGCGATCGTCGTCAACTCGTTATTCCTGGTGAGCGAAAAGCGGGCCGCCGTGCGCCTAAAAGGCTGAACCGATACGCCGCTTTGACCCGTTAACGGTAGTGATGTTTGTTCAGACCAAACTTTTTCATCCGCAGATAGAGTTTTTTGCGCGGGATCTGCAGATATTCGGAGACATCGTTAATTCGGCCCTGGTGGATATTCAGGGCCTCGACAATAATCTGCCGCTCGTAATCTTCGACCCGCTGGTCGAGCTGAACGGGCTCAACGGAGTGCAGCATGGGGTTCGGGATGTCGGCCAGCGGCATCACCCCGACGGCAAACAGTTTGGCGGCATTGGCCAGCTCGCGGACGTTATTCGGCCAGGGACGCGCGATCAGTTTTTTAGCCAGCGCCGCTGGAAGTTCAGGTACAGGGTTATTCAGGCGCAAACAGGCCTGTTGCAGATAGTGCATGAATAGTGGCTCGATATCGTCAAGCCGCTGCGCCAGCGGCGGGCAATACTGCTGGGTCATGGCGAAACAGTAGTAGAGATCGGGGATAATGCGGTTATTGCCGGCCATGGCAATCAGCGGCTGTAGCCCGATGCCGACCAGGCGAAATGGCAGCTCATCTTGTCCCTGCAGGTGCGCCAGCATATGCTGCTGCGCCTGGGTCAGATACTCGATATTGCGCAGGACCAGCGTCCCGCCCTGCGCCTGCGCGATCCATTCATTGAGCGGCGTGTCCTGCTCTTCGAGGATATCGCCGAAGATAATCGGCTGCGAATGACGTGAGCTAAGGCGATGCATATAGCACGCTGCCAGCGTACGCCCGGTGCCCCGTTCACCATGGAAATAGACCGCGATATCGGTTTCTGCCAGTTGCTGGAGCGTATGCCGCATCTGAATGACCCATTCGCTACGGCCGATCAGGTTGTCTTCCAGCTGCTCCTTTTGCCATTGCCGACGCACGACCTGCGTCTGGCGCTGGGCCAGCGCTTTATCGACCAGGCCTAACAGCTGCTCCGGGTTAACCGGTTTTTGCAAAAAATCCCATGCCCCTTTTTTGACGGCATCGACGGCCATCGGGACGTCACCGTGGCCGGTAATCAGCATCACCGGCAGATGGGGGTCATGTTTCAGCAGGATCTTCAGCAAATCGATACCGGAACAATGCGGCATGCAGACATCGCTCAGCACGATCCCCCCCCACTCCTCGCTCACCAGATCCTGCGCCATCAGCGGATCGCGACAGGCATACACCCGGTGTCCGGCCTCCGTCAGCAGCTGAGTGTAGGCGTCCAGCACGTCGCTGTCGTCGTCAATCAGCAGAATATTATGTTGATGAGTGAGCATGGTTGACATCCGTTGGTAAAAATTGCAAAACAACGCAGGCATGATGGCTCAGCGTCGACGCCAGCCGTAAATGCCCGCCCATCTGTCGCATCAAGGATTCGCTGATTGACAGGCCGATCCCCAGCCCCAGCTGCTTGCTGGTGACAAACGGTTTCAGCAGAGAGTCGGCCAGCTCCAGCGGCCAGCCGCAGCCGTTATCCGTGATGGTTACCGTCCAGCCTTCGGCTGACTGCACCCATGCAACTGTAATGCTGGGTGCACCCTGTGCCGCATCCAGCGCGTTGGTCAGCAGGTTGACCAGCACCTGCAGGATCCGCACCTCATCTCCCAGCACCTGCACTGCGCCAGGGGGCAGGTGCAACGAGCCGCGCAGCGGCTTATGACGCAGGGATAACAGCTCCCAGGCGGCGACAAAAGCATGGCGCAGATCGACGGGGCTGGCGGGAGCATCAACCTCCGGCCGCCGCGTAAACTGCCGCAGATTGCGGATAATGGCGTCAATGCGGCCAATCAGTCCCTCGGCTTTGCTCAGCGTCTGACCGGCGTTATCCGCTTGTCCGTTTCTGATGGCGCTACGTGCGCTGTAGAGATACATCGACAGCGCGTTGAGCGGCTGGTTTATTTCGTGCGCCAGAGTGGTCATGGTCTGCCCAACCACCGCCAGCTTGGCGGTCTGAACCAGTTCATCCTGGGTGGTGCGCAGATGCGTTTCCACCCTTTTTCGCTCAGTAATTTCCCGCTCCAACAGCTGACGCTGCTGATTTAACTGGCCGAGGGTATGGCGCAGGAGTTTACCAATGCGCCCCAGTTCATCCTCGCCGTAAACCGGAATGTCGGCGTTAACGTCGCCTAACCCGATACGGACTACCGTCTGGTTAAGCTGGTTAAAGCGTTTAACCAGCCGCGAGCGGATAAAATAGTGGTTGAGCAAATAGGCAAGGATCAATGCCAGCAGCGTGGCAATCAGAATCAGGCTACCGCTGAACCACATGGTATGTTCGAGGCGCTGATTAAAGGCGCGCATTTTGCTGTGGCTGTCGCTGAGCTGGGACTCCAGCTGGGCGCGAAAGCGGGCCAGCGTCGTTTCTTTGTCTTGCGTCACCTGCGATAGCGAGTCCTGTGCCTGAATATATTCGCGGATCGCCGCCGGCATTTTATTTTCGGCAATACCGATATCGAGTAGCTCATCAATCGTCTGGCGCAGGGTTATCGTACTGGGATAGCTTTCCAGCAGATGCATATTGTCGCCAGCGGTTTTTTTCAGATAGGCCAGATAGCGAATATGCCCTTCAATATTGCCATTGCCCTCTGTGCTGGACTGCACCTCGATCAATCGGTCGCGCAGGTCGCTGATAATCTGATTTTCAATACGCGCCAGGGTATAGACCTGCTGCTGCTCCCCCTGCACCGCACGAAGATTGGCCTGTAGTCGGGGGATGGCATTCCCCGGTTTTGCCTCCATCTGATCGAGCAGCGCGCCCTGCTGCCAGCTGAAATCCTGCACCAAAGAGTTCATCTCGGTGGTGAAATCTTCATGCAGCCAGTTAATCCGCGCGGTGGTCTCATTGACCTTCTCACGGGCGATGAACATGTTGTACAGCGAACGGTCAAGCCTCGCGAGGAGCTGGCGGCTGTCCCGCAGCGTCAGTTCAATTTGCTGGCGCTCCGGTGTGTCGAGACGCTGGCTAAGAGTGGCGATTTGATCGAGGTGCTGCAGGATCTGGTTGCGCAACTGCAGGCGTGAGGTGGTATTGGCCGCCAGCAAAAATTCGTTGAGCTGATCGACCACGGTATTCAGGTTGTTTTCAATCAGAAATGAGGTCTGTATCCGCGGAAAATAGTCATTCAGGGCATAGCGGATTTGCGAACTTTGCTCGTGCCAGGAATATAGACTGACGCCGCTGACAATCAGCGTCAGCAGCGCCCCGGTGAGAAAGGCGCCGCGCAGGCTGGCGCTGATGGTCAGGTTTTTAATAAAACCGGGGAGCCTCATTTCAGATTCTCCAGTTTCTCAATCGCTTGTCGCTGCTGCTCCTGAAAAAACAGCTGCCATTCCATCATCAACTGCTCGGCCTGATCTTTGTTATCCAACTGCTGGAGGTAGCGCCGATCCCGACTTTGCTGAGCGCTCACCGGCATGGCGGTCAGCAAGGCGCGGATCTCCGGCAGCGGCGTCTTAAGTCGGGATTCGGCATTATGCAGCGCGCGCCAGGCGTCTTTCAGCTGGGACAAGCGAAAACTGATGGCGGTGTCGAACAGCTTTTGCACCAGACGCTGACGTTGCAAAATCAGCTGATAATTGAGAGAGGGTTCGCTCAGTAGCTGATGCTGTTGCCGCGCACGCGCGCCGTTGCCAGGGGCGGGGATAATCGAATACTTCCCGGTATTGTTATCCGACAGCGCCTGCTGCCCTTCCGGGCTCAGCAGAAACTGAATAAAGCGCCGGGCTTCCGCCGGGTACGTGTTATGGCGGATCAACGCCACATAGGTTGGCGAGGCTGCCGAGTGGGGAAAATAGTGGAACGTCAGGTTCGGGTCGTCAAGCAGCAGGTTCGCGTAGTTATCGATGACCGGACCGACCGACCCCAAACCGCTTTTGATTTTATCCGCCACGCCAAAACTGCGGCTGGAAATAGTGATCAGGTTCCCTGCCACGCTCAATATGGTTTCCCACCCCCGCTGCCATCCCTCCTGTTGCAGCAGCGACTCCACCATCAGATGGTTAGTATCGGAACGGGAAGGACTGCTCATCAACAAGGTTCCCTGATAGCGCGCCTGCATCAGGTCATCCCAACTGGCGGGCAGCGGCAGGTGGCGTTCGCTGAGATTACGCTGGTTGATTAACAACCCAAAGCCGGAGATGGCCACGGCGACGGCTGTGCTGCGGATTGATTCCGGTACCAGCTGCTGGGACTGCGCTGGCGCATCCGGGTAGGCCGCCAGACGTTGATGTTCCTGCAGATGCTGCAGCAGCATCGGCGAAGAGGTCAGCACCAGATCGATATTCTCACCCCCTGCACTATCCAGCAGCTGTTCCAGCGATGCGCTGGTACGGTTGAGGGTACGGATAATCACCGACTGCGGCTGAGTTTGCCAGCGGCTGATGATATAGGCGGTGGCATCGGGCGAAAACGTTGTGGCAATCACCAGCTCACTCTTTTTGGCCTGAACAGAAAATACCGTTATCAGGCTGAGAAATAAACCGACGACCATCATACCTCGCTGCTGTTTATTTGACCGCTTATCCATGCTACGTCCTTTTCGCTGCAATTGTTTTGTGATCATTTTCATAAAACAGGAAAAATAATAAATAAAACCCCGCCCCGGTTTGTGACAAAAAAGTTCATTTATGGATAACGCCTCGATTAAACCGCGGAGTAAGTCAACATTCTGTTTAATCCCCGGAAAGAGATAATAGCTTATAACCCTCATTAAAATCATAGTGTTAAGATGATCAAGCTAACAAGCGCCGACTGTTTCCCGCAAGGATATGACGGAGCGCTGAATCCGGACCAATTATCACCGAATTATAGAGTGAAGGCAAAAATACATTTGAGTCAAAAAATAGATATCCGATTTTGTATTTGAGTCAAATCTGACTCAAATACACTGAATTGTTTTGTTGGTTTATTTTTACCACAATCTATTTCGCATGCCACACCGCCAAATTTGCACGCCATGATTCACTACCGATAACATAATATAGGTACTTAAACATGTTTTCATTATTAAAACAAAAAGTCGCCGCAGCTGCGGTTCCTGCGCAACAAATAAGACCCACTTACCAACGCTATCGTCTCCAGGCGTTATTAAGCGTATTTCTCGGCTACCTCGCCTACTACATTGTGCGCAATAACTTCACCCTGTCGACGCCGTATCTGAAAGAGCAGCTCGATCTCAGCGCCACCCAGATAGGGATGCTCAGCAGCTGTATGCTGATTGCCTACGGTATCAGCAAAGGCGTGATGAGCAGCCTGGCAGACAAGGCCAGCCCAAAGGTCTTTATGGCCTTTGGCCTGGTCATGTGCGCCATTGTTAACGTCGGTCTGGGTTTCAGCAGCGCGTTCTGGATTTTTGTGGTGCTGGTCGTGATCAACGGGCTGTTTCAGGGGATGGGCGTAGGGCCCTCATTCATTACCATCGCCAACTGGTTTCCACGCCGCGAACGCGGCCGTGTAGGCGCGTTCTGGAATATCTCGCATAACGTCGGCGGCGGAATTGTCGCCCCTATCGTCGGCACCGCGTTTGCGCTACTGGGTTCAGAACACTGGCAAACCGCCAGCTATATCGTACCTGCGGCGGTGGCGGTACTGTTTGCGCTCGTGGTGCTGGTTCTCGGTAAAGGCTCACCGCGCAGCGAAGGCTTGCCGGCACTGGACGAAATGTTGCCAGAAGAGAAAGTGCTGCTGAATACCGGTAATATCGACAAAGCGCCGGAAAACATGAGCGCATGGCAGATTTTTTGTACCTACGTGCTAAGGAATAAAAACGCCTGGTATGTATCGATGGTCGATGTCTTCGTCTATATGGTGCGCTTTGGCATGATCAGCTGGCTGCCAATCTACTTATTGTCGGTGAAACACTTCTCCAAAGAGGAGATGGGCGTCGCGTTTCTGTTTTTTGAATGGGCGGCCATTCCGTCTACCCTGCTGGCCGGCTGGTTGTCGGATAAGGTATTTAAGGGCCACAGGATGCCGCTCGCAATGATTTGCATGACGCTGATCTTCTTCTGTTTGATTGGTTACTGGAAAAGCGACTCACTGTTTATGGTCACGGTTTTTGCCGCCATCGTCGGCTGCCTGATTTACGTGCCGCAATTTTTGGCTTCGGTACAGACCATGGAGATTGTTCCGAGCTTCGCGGTCGGCTCCGCCGTAGGTCTACGCGGTTTTATGAGCTATATCTTCGGCGCCTCGCTGGGCACCAGTCTGTTCGGGGTAATGGTGGATAATCTGGGCTGGCACGGCGGTTTCTATCTGTTAATGGGCGGCGTCATTTGCTGCATCCTGTTCTGCTATCTGTCGCATCGCGGCGCGCTGGATCTGGAACGCAAGCGTCAGCAGGCGGCCAAAGAGCAGGAGCTGGCGCTGGCATAATCATTCATCAAGCAGGCCCCGACGACGGCGATAGCGGGTCGTCGGGGAAGCGATGCCCAGCGGTTCCAGCAGCATACCAATATCTTCTCCTGGCTTGTCGTTTCGCATTGAGCGCGGCTAGCGTCTTGAACATTACAGCTGCCTGATCGGCATGACTTAACACGTACGGCTGATTTTTATTTAACAATAAGATTATTAGCCCAACGGCTTACTACATCACGGTGGTAAATATTAATACCATACGCATATTCACGTCATTCAATCAGGAGCTGACGGCTCAGCATGATTTTTATGCGCGATTAATCCTTCTGAAATAAAACAGCAATGTTACTTAATAATAATCTGGCGTGCAGATCGCTTTAAAAGCATATGTGGGCGTGATTTTAAAAAGGTAACTTATGAGTGATAACAGCGCTATTCAATCTAAAATGGAAACCGCCAGCGGCCTTCCTAAAATACATCAGAAGAACAGCAGGTTAGCTGTTCTTTTTTTTGTTTTATTATTAGTTATAGGCATAGCATTTGCAGGGATAAATTTATTTAATGATGTACATGACGCCGGCGCAGTATATACAAGTTATATTCCTTTCCTGTTGCTCGGATTAGCGCTCCTGATTGCATTAGGCTTTGAATTTGTTAACGGTTTTCACGACACGGCTAACGCAGTGGCGACCGTAATTTATACCCACTCGCTGTCGCCAATGGTGGCGGTGGTCTGGTCCGGCTTCTTTAACTTTCTCGGCGTGCTGCTGTCCAGCGGTGTGGTGGCCTTCGGCATCATCTCGCTGCTGCCGGTTGAGTTGATCCTGCAGGCCGGTACCGGCAACGGCTTCGCGATGGTGTATGCCCTGCTGTTCTCCGCCATCATCTGGAACCTCGGCACCTGGTGGCTCGGGCTACCCGCCTCCTCATCGCACACGCTGATTGGCTCGATTATTGGCGTCGGCGTGGCGAATGCCCTGATCCACGGCCGTACCGGCACCAGCGGCGTTGACTGGGGGCAGGCAATAAAGGTGGGCTATGCGCTGTTGCTATCGCCTGTGATCGGCTTTGTGTTCGCCGCCCTGCTGCTGCTGGTGCTGAAAGCGTTCGTTAAGAACCGTCAGTTGTACACCGCCCCTAAAGGGAATATGCCGCCTCCCCTGTGGATCCGCGGCCTGTTGATCCTCACCTGCACTGGCGTTTCCTTCGCTCACGGGTCCAACGACGGCCAGAAAGGCATGGGGCTCATCATGCTGATCCTGGTGGGCACCATGCCGATTGCCTATGCCCTGAACCGTTCGATGCCTCCGGAGCAAATTCCGCGGGTGGCGGCACTGGCAGAAGTCACCAAAAACGATTTGCTGCAGCAATTTCCGGCGGTCGGCCAGCAGCCTCCACGCGAGGTACTGACCAGCTACGTGCGTACCAGGGAGCTAACCCCGGAAGTGGTGCCGGCCCTGGCCCAGCTGACCGGCGCTATCGGCGATCAGATCCGCCAGTACGGCTCGGTCGATAAGATCCCCGCGCAGTCGGTATCCAACACCCGTAACGATATGTATCTGGCGTCGGAAACCATCAAACATCTTAAATCTGAAAACCAGCTGCAGATTTCCACTAATTCACAGCACAACCTCGACGCGCTCAAGGGCGAGCTGGACAGCGCCACCCGCTTTATCCCGTTCTGGGTAAAAGTGGTGGTGGCTATCGCCCTGGGCCTCGGCACCATGGTCGGTTGGCGGCGGATCGTCGTGACCGTTGGTGAGAAAATCGGTAAATCCCACCTGACCTATGCCCAGGGCGCCAGCGCCGAGCTGGTCGCCATGACTACCATCGGCGCGGCGGACGCCTTCGGTCTACCGGTTTCAACCACCCACGTGCTCTCCTCTGGCATCGCCGGCACCATGGCAGCCAACCGCTCCGGCTTGCAGATGTCCACGTTACGCAACCTGTTGATGGCCTGGGTGCTCACCTTGCCGGTCTCAATATTGCTGTCGGCAACGCTTTACTGGGTCTTCACCAATTTCTAAAAAGACTAAGACGGAAAACGATTATGTCTATGCATGAATTTGACCGCGACGAAACCTTCAACCAGCGCCTGCTGCAGGAGTTCTACGACAGCTATGATGAAGAGCTGGAGATGGAACTGGACGATTTGCGTTTTAACAACGCCGAAGTCGACAGCGATCAGAAAAAGGCCTGGCGCAAGCAATACTTCCGCGAATTGCTGCGTCTGCAGGGCGAACTGGTAAAATTGCAGGACTGGGTCATGCGCACCGGTCACCGACTGGTGATTGTCTTCGAAGGGCGCGACGCCGCCGGCAAAGGCGGCGTGATCAAGCGTATAACTCAGCGCCTGAACCCTCGCACCTGCCGCGTGGCGGCATTGCCGGCACCGAACGATCGCGAACGCACGCAGTGGTATTTCCAGCGCTATATCGCCCACCTACCGGCGGCCGGCGAGATGGTACTGTTCGACCGCAGCTGGTACAACCGTGCCGGAGTGGAGCGGGTGATGGGCTTTTGCAGCGATGAAGAGTACGAAGAGTTCTTCCGTAGCGTACCGGAGTTCGAAAAAATGCTGACCCGCAGCGGCATTCAGATCGTCAAATATTGGTTTTCAATCACCGATGACGAACAGGAGCTGCGTTTCCTCAGCCGCATTCACGATCCGCTCAAACAGTGGAAGCTTAGCCCTATGGATTTAGAGAGCCGCTGCCGCTGGGAGGACTATACCGAGGCGAAAGAGGTGATGTTAGAACGCACTAACATTCCAGAGGCGCCCTGGTGGGTGGTCCAGGGCGTTGACAAGAAAAAGGCGCGACTGAACTGCATCAGCCATCTTCTGCAGCAAATTCCTTACACGGAAGGCGATGGCAGCGTTATCACCCTGCCACAGCGTAAGCGCAACCCGGAATACCACCGTAACCCGGTTCCGGATAATATGATTGTTCCCGAAATATATTAAATAAACAGGGGCTTATGAAAAAATAAGCCCCTGCGTTTCCCTCCTGCGATCTCCGTCAGTCCCATCAATGTATTTCCCGTCGCGCCGGGCCCCCGGCGCGACGGGATTGTGAATGCGGGCTTAGAGTTGGGTTTTGTCGATATACCAGATCTTTTGCGCGTACTCGCGCACGGTGCGATCCGAAGAGAAGTAGCCCATGTTGGTAATGTTGAGCATCGCTTTTGCGGTCCACTCTTCCGGGGTTCGGTAGAGCGCATCCACCTTGTCCTGACAGTCAATATAGCTGCGGTAATCGGCCAGAACCTGATAGTGGTCGCCAAAGTTAATCAGCGAATCCAGCAGACCACGATAGCGGCCCGGCTCCTGTGGGCTGAACGCCCCGGTCCCCATCTGGGTCAGCGCCTGGCGCAACTCTTCATCCTGCTCGTAGTAATCGCGCGGCTGATAGCCGTTGCTGCGCAGCGCCTCGACCTCTGCAGCGGTATTACCAAAGATAAAGATGTTCTCCTCGCCCACGTGCTCCAGCATCTCAACGTTGGCGCCGTCCAGGGTGCCAATAGTCAGCGCGCCGTTCAGGGCAAATTTCATATTGCTGGTCCCGGAGGCTTCGGTCCCTGCCAGCGAAATCTGTTCAGAAAGGTCCGCGGCCGGAATGATCATCTGCGCCAGACTGACGCTGTAGTTGGGAATAAACACCACTTTTAGCCTGTCGCCAATCTGCGGATCGCCGTTGATGACTTTGGCCACGTCGTTAATCAGATGGATGATCTGTTTTGCCGTGTGGTAAGCGGACGCGGCTTTGCCGGCGAAAATCACCACTCGCGGCACCCATTCGGCCTGCGGGTCCGCCTTGATGCGGTTATAGCGGGTGATCACGTGCAGGACGTTCATCAGCTGGCGCTTGTATTCATGAATACGCTTAATTTGCACATCAAACAGCGCCTTCGGGTTGACCACCACGCCCAGCTGACGGGCGATATAATCGGCCAGCCGCTGCTTATTCGCCAGTTTGGCTTCGCTGACGGCCTGGTTAACCAGCGGATAATCCTGATACTCACCCAGTTCGCTCAGCTGGCTTAAATCCGTACGCCAGGTCTGGCCGATATAACGGTCCAGTACCCCGGAAAGCGCCGGATTCGCGGCGGCCAGCCAGCGGCGAGGCGTGACGCCGTTAGTCACGTTGGTGAAGCGGCGCGGAAAGATTTTGGCGAAATCGGCAAACAGCGACTCCACCATCAGCCGGGAGTGCAGTTCCGACACGCCGTTAACCTTGTGACTGACCACCACCGCCAGCCAGGCCATCCGCACGCGGCGGCCGTTGGATTCATCGATAATCGAGGTCCGGCTCAGCAAGGCAATATCATCGGGATAGTGCTCCTGCATGGTTTTCAGAAAATAGTCATTAATCTCGAAGATAATCTGCAAATGGCGCGGCAGGATTTTCCCCAGCATATCGACCGGCCAGGTCTCCAGCGCTTCGCTCATCAGGGTATGGTTGGTATAGGAGAAGACCTGGCAGGTCACCTCAAAAGCGTCATCCCAGATGAAGCTGTGTTCGTCGATCAGCAGGCGCATCAGCTCCGGGATCGACAGCACCGGATGGGTGTCGTTGAGGTGGATAGCAATTTTATCCGCCAGGTTGTCATAGGTTTGATACAGCTGGTAATGGCGGGTGAGAATGTCCTGCACCGTCGCCGAGACGAGGAAATACTCCTGACGCAGACGCAGTTCGCGCCCGGAATAGGTCGAGTCGTCCGGGTAGAGCACCCGGGAAACGTTCTCGGAATGGTTCTTATCCTCCACGGCGGCGAAATAGTCCCCCTGATTAAATTTACCGAGGTTAATTTCGCTGCTGGCCTGGGCGCTCCACAAACGCAGGGTGTTGGTCGCATCGGTTTCATAACCCGGGATAATCTGATCGTAGGCCACCGCAATAATCTCTTCGGTTTCCAGCCAGCGCGAGTTTTTGCCCTCATGCTGAATGCGCCCGCCAAAGCGGACGGTATAGCGGGTTTTATGGCGCTCGAACTCCCACGGGTTACCGTATTCCAGCCAGTAGTCCGGTGACTCCATCTGCCGGCCGTCGATGATGTTTTGCTTAAACATGCCGTAGTCGTAGCGGATGCCGTAGCCGCGTCCTGGCAACCCCAGCGTGGCGAGGGAGTCGAGAAAACAGGCCGCCAGACGACCGAGACCGCCGTTGCCCAAGCCCGGATCGTTCTCCTCATCAATCAGCTCTTCCAGATCCAGCCCCATTCCTGCCAGCGCCGTTTTCACATCCTCATAGATGCCCAGCGACAGTAAGGCATTAGAGAGGGTACGACCGATGAGAAACTCCATCGACAGATAATAAACCTGCCTTGCCTGCTGCGAGATCCGTGCCCGATGCGCCCGTAGCCAGCGCTCTACCAGCCGATCGCGCACGGCGAACAGCGTGGCGTTGAGCCACTCATGTTTATTGGCAAGTGAAGGGTCTTTACCAAGGATAAACATGAGCTTATAAGCGATAGCATGCTGCAGCGCTTCTTCATTCAGCCTGGGTGAAATATAACTTACGCGTGGTTCCATTTTTCTTATCCGTAGTAATTAAATAATGCGCTGATACAGCTGGTGGAAAGACTTTGCGGCAATCTGCCAGCTAAAATCCATGCTCATTGCCTGACGTTGCACGTACCGCCACAGCGATGGACGGGACCACAGAACAAAGGCCCGGCGGATGGCACGTAATAACGACGCTGTCTCGCTGTCGGTAAACACAAATCCGGTCGCGAGGCCGTCAGCAAGGTTTTCGAGAGAACAATCGGCGACGGTATCGGCCAGTCCGCCGGTGCGGCGAACCAGCGGCAATGTGCCGTAGCGCAGGCCATAAAGCTGGGTCAGGCCGCAGGGTTCAAAACGGCTGGGAACCAGGATGACGTCGGCGCCGCCGATCATCTGATGCGACAGCGCCTCGTCGTAGCCGATCCGGATACTCACCTGCCCGGGATATTGCGCCGCGGCGGCAAGAAAACGGGCCTGCAAATCAGGGTCCCCGGAGCCCAGTAGCGCCAGCTGCCCTCCCTGCTCAACTAACCCCGGCAGCGCGTCAAGGAGCAGATCCAGCCCCTTCTGGCTGGTCAGGCGACTGACTACCGTGAACAACAGCGCCCGAGCGTCCTCCTCCAGCCCCAGCGTCGTTTGCAGCAGTTGCTTGTTCTTCGCCTTCTCAGCCAGCGAGGCCGGGTCGTAATGCGCCGCCAGCAATGAATCGCTGCGCGGATCCCAGATGCTTTCATCGACCCCGTTAAGGATCCCCGACAGCCGCCCTTCTCGCTGACGCTGCCGCAGCAGCTCTTCCAGACCGAACGCATACTGCGGTTCGGTTATTTCACGGGCATAGGTCGGGCTGACGGTAGTGATATGGTCAGCGAAATAGAGGCCCGCCTTGAGGAAGGAGATCTGCCCTTTAAACTCCACTCCGTGCATCTGGAAGAATGCCCCCGGTAAAGCGATCTCCGCCATATGCCGGGCCTGGAACAGCCCCTGATAGGCAATGTTGTGCACCGTAAACACCGATTTGGCCGGGTTGCCGCGGGCGGCCAGATACGCCGGCGTGAGGCCCGCGTGCCAGTCATGGGCGTGGATGATTTCAGGTCGCCAGAACGGGTCCAGACCGCCGGCAAGCTCGGCTCCGACCCAGCTCAGCAATGCGAAACGCAGTACGTTATCGGGATAATCCTGCATCTGTTGGTCATGATAAGGATTACCCGGTCGGTCATAGAGATGCGGGGCATCAATCAGATAGATGCCCACGCCGTTAAAGTCGCCGAACAGCAGCGTCATCGGCCCGGCGAATGTCTCCCTGCTGGCTACCACCTGCGGCTCCTGTATCCCGTTGCGGATCGCCGGAAACCCTGGCAGCAGCACGCGGGTATCCAGCCCATCGGCAATTTGCGCCGCCGGGAGCGCGCCGGTGACGTCGGCCAGTCCGCCCGTTTTTAACAGCGGGAACATCTCTGCTCCTACATGTAAAACTTGCATGTATGCTCCTTATTATTCAGCCACAGAGACGACCCGCGACAGGGCAATATTGTCCCTGCCGCCGGACGCGCTTTTTCCGCAAATGGGCTCATACTTCAAGTCTTTCCAGCATTTCTTTGGTAACCAGAACGATACCCTCTTCCGAACGATAAAAGCGCCGCGCATCTTCAACGGCATTTTCGCCAATGACCATTCCCTCCGGGATCACGCAGCCGCGATCGATCACGCAGCGCCTTATCCGGCAAGAGCGGCCAATCCACACGCCCGGCAATACAACCGACGAATCTATATTACAGAACGAGTTAATCCGAACTTTGGAAAATAGAACCGACTGCACCACCACCGAGCCAGAAATAATACAGCCGCCGGAGACCAGAGAATTCATGGTCATGCCGTGGCTGCCGGAACGGTCCTGAACAAATTTGGCGCTGGGCAGCGATTCGACATAAGTACGGATCGGCCAGTTACGGTCATAAACATCCAGCTCAGGCACCACGGAGGCTAAATCAAGATTTGCTTTCCAGTACGCTTCAAGGGTTCCGACATCCCGCCAGTAGGGCTCGGCATTATTATCTGACTGGACGCAGGAGCGCGGGAACGGATGCGCATAGGCTTCACCTGCCGCCGTAATTCTGGGAATAATATCTTTGCCAAAATCATGGGTGGAGTGTTCATCCCGATCGTCTTCTGCCAGCAGCTGGTAGAGATATTCCGCGTCAAATATATAAATGCCCATACTGGCAAGCGAGCGGGTTTCATCGCCAGGCATGGTGGGCGGATGAGCCGGTTTTTCAACAAATTCAATGATCCTGTCATTCTCATCAACCGCCATGACGCCAAACGCTGTCGCCTCTTCTACCGGCACCGGCAGGCAGGCTACGGTGCAGCGCGCGCCTTTTTCGACATGATCGAGCAGCATCCGCGAGTAATCTTGTTTATAGATATGGTCACCGGCCAGGATAACGACATATTCAGCATCATAGCGGCGGATAATATCCAGGTTCTGCGTCACGGCATCCGCCGTACCTCGATACCAGTTCTCACCATGCACCCGCTGCTGCGCCGGTAATAGATCCACGAACTCATTCATTTCTTCATTAAAGAATGCCCAGCCCCGTTGAATATGCTGAACCAGTGAGTGCGACTGATATTGCGTAATAACCCCAATACGTCTTATGCCTGAGTTAATACAATTCGATAAGGCAAAATCAATAATTCTGAATTTACCGCCGAAATGCACCGCAGGTTTTGCGCGAATAGTAGTCAGGTCTTTTAATCGTGTGCCACGTCCTCCGGCGAGGATCAGGGCCACGGATTTAAGCGGTAACTGGCGCGACAGCATTAAGTTGTCAGTATATTCAATTTTACTCATAATTATGTCCTGCGATTAATGAAAAGCCATCAAAGAAAATAATGAAGAAAAAGCATTACTCTTCTGTAAATAAATGCAGAAGTGATCTCCTCGGGTAATAACTGGATTGCAGTAAATCAGCGCTCTGTTTTATTCGCCTTCAGATTCCCGTACCAGCCAGATGGTTGCCAGCGGCGGCAGGGTAAGCGAGAGCGAGTTCTCGCGGCCGTGGCTGGCGATCGCGTCGCTTGCCACCACTCCCCCGTTGCCGGTATTGCTGCCGTGGTAGTGCATCGAGTCGGTATTCAGCTCTTCGCGCCAGCGACCCGGCTGGTTAATCCCGAAGCGATACCCGTGACGAGGCACCGGCGTGAAGTTGCTGGCGACGATAATCTCATTCCCGGCCTTATCGCGACGGACGAAGACAAACACCGAGCGCTCATGATCGTCCACGACCAGCCATTCAAAGCCGTAGCGGTCAAAATCAAGCTCGTGCAGCGCCTTGTGGCGGCGATAGGTATGGTTCAGATCGCGAACCAGACGCTGGACGCCGTGGTGCCAGTTGTCGCCGCCGTCCAGCAGATGCCAGTCGAGGCTGGCGTCGTGGTTCCACTCCCGCCCCTGGGCAAACTCGTTGCCCATAAACAGCAGCTTTTTACCGGGGAAGGCAAACAGCCAGCCGTAGTAGGCGCGCAGGTTGGCAAACTTCTGCCACGCATCGCCGGGCATGCGGTCGAGAATCGACTTTTTGCCATGCACGACCTCATCGTGGGACAGCGGCAGGACGAAGTTCTCGGTGTAGTTGTAGAGCATGCCGAACGTCATCTTGTCATGGTGATGACGGCGGTGAACCGGATCGAGCTTCATGTAGTCGAGGGTGTCGTGCATCCAGCCGAGGTTCCATTTGAACCAGAAGCCGAGCCCCCCCGTCGAGGAGGGACGCGACACCCCGGCAAAGTCGGTGGACTCTTCGGCCATCGTTACCGCGCCAGGGGTCTGTTCGCCGAGAACGCGGTTGGTATTACGCAGAAACTCAATCGCTTCCAGGTTTTCCCGCCCGCCGTACTCATTCGGCACCCACTCGCCCTCTTTACGGCTGTAGTCGCGATAGATCATCGACGCCACCGCATCGACGCGCAGGGCGTCAATGCCGAAGCGCTCAATCCAGTACAGCGCGTTGCCTACCAGGAAGTTGCTGACCTCCCGGCGACCGTAGTTGTAGATCAGCGTATTCCAGTCCTGGTGATAGCCTTCGCGCGGGTCGCTGTGCTCATACAGCGAGGTCCCGTCAAATGCGGCGAGGGCAAAATCATCGGAGGGAAAGTGGCCCGGCACCCAGT
>NISF01000007.1:0-495 GCA_002270295.1 Enterobacter sp. 10-1
CATCAGGCTTGCGCCCATTGTGCAATATTCCCCACTGCTGCCTCCCGTAGGAGTCTGGACCGTGTCTCAGTTCCAGTGTGGCTGGTCATCCTCTCAGACCAGCTAGGGATCGTCGCCTAGGTGAGCCGTTACCTCACCTACAAGCTAATCCCATCTGGGCACATCTGATGGCATGAGGCCCGAAGGTCCCCCACTTTGGTCTTGCGACGTTATGCGGTATTAGCTACCGTTTCCAGTAGTTATCCCCCTCCATCAGGCAGTTTCCCAGACATTACTCACCCGTCCGCCGCTCGTCACCCGAGAGCAAGCTCTCTGTGCTACCGCTCGACTTGCATGTGTTAGGCCTGCCGCCAGCGTTCAATCTGAGCCATGATCAAACTCTTCAATTTAAGTTTGATGCTCATGAATTAAACTTCGTAATGAATTACGTATGTTCACTCACTGAGACTTGGTATTCATTTTTCGTCCGAGGACGTTAAGAATCCATGTCACTTT
>NISF01000007.1:539-350126 GCA_002270295.1 Enterobacter sp. 10-1
AACGCGGCTTTCGCTCAGCGTTGCGAGGTGGCGTATATTACGCTTTCCTCTTTCAGAGTCAACCCTTAATTTCAGGATTCTTTTCTCTTCAACCGAACCGGCCATCTGGTGTGAAGTGATTCACATCCGCCGTGTCGATGGAGGCGCATTATAGGGAGCCCGCCGGGAATGACAAGCGGAAAAATACAATTTTATTTCAACCGCTCATCTTTTATACGCAACGCTTATTTTTGCTGCTTTTTGATGGCTGCCGGCAGGTCTGCCAGGCTATTAAGCACCCAGTCAGCGGCATTTTCCGCATCCGCCGTGACCGGCTTGCCGGTACGCACCAGCACTTTCGTGCCAATATCCGCCGCCAGAGCTGCCTGCATATCTTCAACTTTGTCGCCTACCATATAAGAAGCGGCCATATCTATATTAAGGTAGTCACGCGCGGAGATGAGCATCCCCGGATGCGGCTTACGGCAATCACAGGTCTGACGGTATTCTTCAACGGTGCCCTGCGGGTGATGCGGACAATAGTAGATACCGTCCAGATCGACGCCGCGGTCGGCCAGCGACCAGTCCATCCATTCGGTCAGCGTTTCAAACTGCGCTTCGCTAAACTTACCGCGAGCGATACCGGACTGGTTGGTGACCACCACCAGCGCGAAGCCCATCTCCTTTAATTGACGCATCGCGTCAATTACGCCATCGATAAACTCAAAATTATCGATTTCGTGGACATAGCCGTGATCGACATTAATAGTGCCATCACGGTCGAGAAAAATTGCGGGTACTGACTTTGCCACCGGTTTACTCCTGATAAAGGCTAGTCTGATTAGTATCGCATGTTTCCTGATGCAAGAAAGTGCTCATTATACAGAGTCAGATTGATTTAGACGTCTGGATGCCTTAACATCCATTTCATTGACAGGCATCGCCTGGACACGGCAGAAGAAAATGCCACGGCAAACGGCTAAACGATAATAAATAACTGATGATTAAACTTTCGAATATCACCAAAGTGTTCCAGCAGGGGAACCACACCATACAGGCGCTGAACGACGTCAGCCTGCATGTTCCTGCCGGGCAGATTTATGGCGTTATCGGCGCATCCGGCGCCGGTAAGAGTACGCTGATTCGTTGCGTAAACCTGCTTGAGCGCCCCTCTCAGGGCAGCGTACAGGTTGGAGGGCAGGAGCTTACCGCACTTTCTGAAAAGGAACTGACCCGCGCGCGCCGCCAGATTGGCATGATTTTCCAGCACTTTAACCTGCTGTCTTCGCGTACCGTTTTCGGCAACGTGGCGCTCCCTCTCGAGCTCGACAATACCCCGCAGGCGGAAATTAAACGCCGCGTGACCGAGCTGCTGGATCTTGTCGGCCTGGCCGATAAGCATGATAGCTACCCGGCTAACCTCTCGGGCGGACAGAAGCAGCGCGTGGCGATTGCCCGCGCTCTGGCCAGTAACCCGAAGGTTCTGCTGTGTGACGAAGCCACCAGCGCCCTTGATCCGGCGACCACCCGCTCCATTCTGGAGCTGCTGAAGGATATCAACCGCCGCCTCGGCCTGACGATTCTGCTGATCACTCACGAAATGGACGTCGTCAAACGCATCTGTGATTGCGTCGCGGTCATCAGCAACGGGCAGCTAATCGAGCAGGATACGGTGAGCGAAGTCTTCTCTCATCCGAAAACCCCACTGGCACAGCAGTTTATTCAATCAACGCTGCATCTGGATATTCCGGATGACTATCAGGCGCGCCTCAAGCCAACCGCACTCCCGGATAGCGTACCAATGCTACGCATGGAGTTTACCGGCCACTCCGTCGATGCTCCGCTGCTCTCTGAAACCGCCCGTCGCTTTAATGTGAATAACAACATTATCAGCGCGCAGATGGATTACGCCGGCGGCGTGAAGTTCGGCATTATGCTGACCGAGATGCACGGCACGCAGGAAGATACCCAGGCGGCAATCGCCTGGCTGCAGGAAAACCATGTAAAAATAGAGGTACTGGGATATGTCTGAGGCAATGATCTGGCTGCTGTTGCGCGGCGTGTGGGAAACGCTGGCAATGACCTTTGTCTCCGGCTTTTTCGGTTTTGTCCTCGGTCTGCCGGTGGGCGTGCTGCTGTACGTCACCCGCCCAGGACAGATTGCCGCGAACGCGAAGCTCTACCGGACCCTGTCGGCGCTGGTTAATATCTTCCGCTCGATACCTTTTATTATCCTGCTGGTGTGGATGATTCCATTTACCCGCGTGATTGTCGGTACGTCCATCGGCCTGCAGGCAGCCATTGTGCCGCTGACGGTTGGCGCCGCTCCGTTTATCGCCCGCATGGTGGAGAACGCGCTGCTTGAGATCCCAACGGGTCTGATTGAAGCGTCCCGCGCGATGGGGGCCACGCCGATGCAGATCGTACGTAAGGTCCTGCTGCCTGAAGCGCTGCCGGGTCTGGTAAACGCCGCGACGATTACGCTCATTACCCTGGTCGGCTATTCCGCCATGGGCGGCGCGGTCGGCGCCGGTGGTCTGGGGCAGATTGGCTATCAGTACGGCTACATCGGCTACAACGCCACGGTAATGAATACCGTGCTGGTATTACTGGTTATTCTGGTTTATTTAATTCAATTCTCTGGCGACCGTATCGTCCGGGCTGTGACTCACAAATAACATTATCGACACAACATCGTTCAGGGCGCTTCAGCGCAGCCTGAACGACGCGTGTACACACAGACTCTTACAGGAAGGAAATAGCATGGCCTTTAATTTTAAAACCTTTGCGGCAGTAGGTGCGTTGATCGGCTCTCTGGCTCTGGTGGGCTGCGGCCAGGATGAAAAAGATCCGAACCATATTAAAGTCGGCGTCATTGTGGGTGCTGAACAGCAGGTTGCTGAAGTCGCGCAGAAAGTCGCTAAAGAGAAATATGGTCTCGACGTTGAGCTGGTGACTTTCAACGATTACGTTCTGCCGAACGAAGCGCTGAGCAAAGGCGATATCGACGTTAACGCCTTCCAGCACAAACCTTACCTCGATCAGCAAATTAAGGACCGTGGCTACAAGCTGGTTGCCGTCGGTAACTCCTTTGTTTATCCGATTGCCGGCTACTCCAAGAAAATTAAAACCCTCGACGAACTGCAGCCGGGTTCCCAGATTGCCATTCCTAACGACCCGACTAACCTCGGTCGCTCCCTGCTGCTGCTGCAGCAAGCGGGCCTGATCAAGCTGAAAGAAGGCGTTGGCCTGCTGCCGACCGCTCTGGATATTATTGATAACCCGAAAAACCTGAAGATTGTTGAGCTGGAAGCACCGCAGCTGCCGCGCTCCCTCGACGATGCGCAGATTGCCCTGGCGGTTATCAATACCACCTATGCGAGCCAGATTGGCCTGACCCCGGCAAAAGACGGTATTTTTGTCGAAGATAAAGATTCTCCGTACGTAAACCTGATTGTTGCTCGCGAAGACAACAAAGACGCGGAAAATGTTAAGAAATTTGTTCAGGCTTACCAGAGCGATGAAGTTTACGAAGCCGCGAATAAAATCTTTAACGGCGGTGCAGTGAAAGGCTGGTAATCTTTTTTCACCGTAATATCATTCAGGACGGGCTTTATGCCCGTCTTGTCATTTATGCAGGCACCTGATTCAATAGCGCCCTGTTTTATTATTCATTGAGGAAATACTATGCGTGCTTTACCGGTCTGTTTGTTAGCACTCATGTTAAGCGGTTGCTCTATGCTAAGCAGATCTCCCGTCGAACCTGTACAAAGCACGGCAACGGCACCTGTCAAATCGGAACCGGCAAAACCCAAAGCCGTGCGCCCGGCACCGGTAAGAATCTATACCGATGCGTCAGCGCTGGTCGGCAAGCCTTTCCGCGATCTGGGTGAAGTCACCGGTGAGTCATGCCAGGCCTCAAATCAGGATTCGCCGCCGAACATCCCTACCGCGCGTAAGCGTCTGCAAATTAATGCCGCGAAAATGAAAGCTAACGCGGTCCTGCTGCACAGCTGCGAAGTCACCAGCGGCACGCCAGGATGCTATCGCCAGGCCGTTTGCCTTGGCTCTGCGCTTAACGTTTCGGCGCAATGAGTTCTTTTCAGTTTGCGCAGATAGGTGTTATTCGCTCGCCGTATAAAGAAAAATTTGCCGTACCTCGCCAGCCGGGTCTGGTCAAAAACGGCGGCGGCGAACTGCATCTGCTGCCCCCCTATAACCAGGCCGACGCCGTGCGCGGCCTGGAAAACTTCAGCCATCTGTGGGTATTGTTTGTTTTTCATCAAACCATGGCCGGCGGCTGGCGGCCTACCGTGCGCCCTCCCCGCCTTGGCGGCAATGCGCGAATGGGCGTTTTCGCCACGCGCTCAACCTTCCGGCCAAACCCAATCGGCATGTCGCTGGTCGAGCTCAAGGGCGTTAGCTGCCAGAAAGATCGGGTGATACTCCAGCTCGGCAGCCTCGACCTGGTGGACGGTACGCCGGTCGTTGATATCAAACCCTATCTCCCGTTTGCCGAAGCGCTCCCGGATGCCAGCGCCAGCTACGCCCAGCAGGCACCGCTGGCTGAAATGACGGTTAGCTTTACGCCTGAGATAGACGCGCAGCTTGCGCTGCTGGAAAAACGCTATCCGCAGCTTAAAGCGTTTATTCGCGAAGTTCTGGCGCAGGACCCGCGCCCGGCCTATCGTAAAGAGGAAGAAGCAGGAAAAACTTATGCCGTCTGGCTGCTCGATTTTAATGTGCGCTGGCGCGTGATTGCGTCTGGTTTTGAAGTCTTTTCTCTGGAACCACGCTAATTTTATTTTCCTCTCTTTTGGCATCTTTGCCACACTGGTAAACTAAACCACTTTTTTTGTTTCAGGCTGGCCCTCCAGCCTGTTCCGATCGTCCAAATGGAACCGTAACAACATGCGTACTAGCCAATATCTGCTCTCCACACAAAAGGAGACACCTGCCGACGCCGAAGTCATCAGCCATCAGCTGATGCTGCGCGCCGGGATGATCCGCAAGCTGGCCTCCGGATTATACATCTGGCTGCCAACCGGCCTGCGCGTTCTGAAAAAAGTCGAAAACATCGTGCGTGAAGAGATGAACAACGCCGGTGCTATCGAGGTGTCTATGCCGGTCGTTCAGCCGGCAGACCTGTGGCAGGAGAGCGGACGCTGGGAGCAATACGGTCCGGAGCTGCTGCGCTTCGTCGATCGCGGCGATCGTCCGTTCGTCCTCGGCCCAACGCATGAAGAGGTGATCACCGACCTGATCCGCAACGAGCTGAACTCTTATAAACAGCTGCCGCTTAACTTCTTCCAGATTCAGACCAAATTCCGCGATGAAGTTCGCCCGCGCTTCGGCGTGATGCGTTCGCGCGAGTTCCTGATGAAAGACGCCTACTCTTTCCATACGACTCAGGAATCGCTGCAGGAAACCTACGATGCGATGTATGCCGCCTACAGCAAAATCTTCTCCCGCATGGGTCTCGATTTCCGCGCGGTACAGGCTGACACCGGCTCAATCGGCGGTAGCGCATCGCACGAGTTCCAGGTTCTGGCGCAGAGCGGCGAAGATGACGTGATCTTCTCCGACAGCTCTGACTTTGCCGCCAATATCGAATTTGCCGAAGCCATTGCGCCGAAAGAGCCGCGCGCTGCCGCCGCTCAGGAAATGACGCTGGTCGATACGCCAAACGCAAAAACCATCGCCGAGCTGGTTGAACAGTTCAATCTGCCGGTTGAGAAGACCGTGAAAACGCTGTTGGTTAAAGCGGCGGAAGGCAGCGCTTATCCGCTGGTTGCCCTGCTGGTTCGCGGCGACCACGAGCTGAACGAAGTCAAAGCTGAGAAACTGCCGCAGGTTGCCAGCCCGCTGACTTTCGCCAGCGAAGAAGAGATCCGCGCGATCGTCAAAGCGGGCCCCGGCTCCCTGGGTCCGGTCAACATGCCGGTTCCGGTCGTTATCGACCGTACCGTTGCGGTCATGAGCGATTTCGCCGCTGGCGCTAACGTTGACGGCAAACACTACTTCGGCATCAACTGGGATCGCGATGTCGCCACCCCGGAAGTTGCCGACATCCGTAACGTTGTCGCCGGTGACCCGAGCCCGGATGGTCAGGGTACGCTGCTGATCAAACGCGGCATTGAAGTCGGCCACATCTTCCAGCTGGGCACCAAGTACTCGCAGGCGCTGAACGCGTCGGTGCAGGGTGAAGATGGCCGCAACCAGGTGCTGACGATGGGCTGTTACGGCATCGGGGTAACCCGCGTGGTTGCCGCGGCTATCGAGCAGAACTTTGACGATCGCGGCATCATCTGGCCGGAAGCTATCGCGCCTTTCCAGGTGGCGATTCTGCCGATGAACATGCACAAATCCTACCGCGTGCAGGAGCTGGCTGAGAAGCTGTATAGCGAACTGCGCGCCCAGGGTATTGAAGTCCTGATGGACGACCGTAAAGAGCGTCCGGGCGTGATGTTTGCCGATATGGAGCTGATCGGTATTCCGCACACCATCGTGCTGGGCGACCGCAACCTCGATAACGACGATATCGAATATAAGCATCGTCGCGTCGGTGAAAAACAGCTGATTAAAACTGGCGATATCGTCAATTACCTGGTTAACGCCATTAAAGGTTAATTCCGCGCCTGAATGCAAAAAGGCCTCGCATCTGCGAGGCCTTTTTTTATCGGAGCGATTCTTTTACTGGCTGCAATCTTTGCCGGGAATAAATTTCACGTCCTTATCCGCCATCAGCGTTTTCACCATTTCACCGCTGTCAGGATTAGGCTCGAGGGTAAAGTGCCCTTCCACCACCAGCAGCACCGGACGCGTATCCGTTCCGCGCGCGGCGGCATAATCACGCTCAAGCTGGGCGTTATTGGCAACCGCAATGCGTTTGCCGGTGGCGCAATCGGTAAAGGTCGCCGCATCCGCCATATAGAAATACATCCCGCGCATCGCCATCGGCGTGGTCGGCAGGCTGGCTTTCACCGACTCGAGGGTATAGTTCAGCGTTGACTCAATCGGATTGCCTTCGCGATCGAGCATCTCCAGCTTGTCCCCTTTCGCCCGATAGTAGGATTTCTCCCCTTTGCTATCGGTCAATACCAGCTTATCTGCGGTTCGGGCCCAGGTACCGTACGACGCGAACGATGACGGCTCGCGGGTCACGCCCTGATAGCGTTCATTCATCACCCAGCTGCCGTCTTTTTCGAGAAACAGCGAGGTTTCGATACCTTCGCAATCGGCACACGGCAATATCCCGCGCCAGCTCTGCTGCATCGGCTTCAGCTCCGTCATCGCCGCCGGCTGCAGCGTCTCAACTTCTGCCCGATGATTGCAGCCAAACAGCGCAAAGAGCGAACAGGCCGCCGCCACTGAGAATATGATTTTCTTCACTGTAAATTCCTTATAATCCATGCCACCCGTTCGTCGCATCGCCTACTGACGAACTTTCCCACGCAGCGCTTTGACCGATGACTTTTGCGACTTAGAAGCAAGCCGACGCTCTTTTGATGCTCGGGTCGGTCGCGTTTCCCGGCGACTTTTTTGCGCTACGGTTAATTCTTTTATAAGCGCAATCAGGCGAGCAATCGCGGCTTCGCGATTCATCTCCTGGCTACGGTATTCCTGAGCCTTAATGATAACCACACCGTCGGCAGAAATTAAGTGGTGGCTGGCACTGAGCAAACGCTCCTTGTAGTACTCAGGCAGGCTTGAAGCCTTAATATCAAAACGCAGGTGGATCGCGGTTGACGCTTTATTCACGTGCTGACCGCCCGCGCCCTGCGCGCGGATCCCCGTGAGGGAGATTTCATCATCCGCAATAGAGACGCTGCGGCTAAGGGTAATCATGCCGACGGCTGCCAGGCCGTTAAATGAATTTCCAGATTATTCTTAGCGTCGGATAACCAGATGCTGCCGTCCTGAATTGTCGCCTGCAATATCATCGTGCGATCGGCAAATGCGCTAAGCTGCGCGAGCTGCGCATCGTCCAGATACCAGACCGTCAGTTTGCTGAACTGCGCCATTTTACTCTTATTCTGCTGCCACCAAACCTCGGCCGCCCGGCTATTGTAGGCAAATAACGCCACTTCCTGCGAACGCGAGCAGGCTTTTTTAATCCGCTTGTCGTCCGGTAATCCGAGCTCAATCCACAGATCGACGCCCAGATGATCGTTGAGCAGCCACAGCTCTGCCTCGTCATCCGAGGAGAGACCGCGGGTAAACTGCAGCCGCTCATCGGCATATTTAATCCATGCCAGCAGGCGCAGCATCATGCGCTCCTGGGTTTCAGACGGATGCTGCGCCAGCGTCAGGCTGGCATCAATAAACCGGTTGCGATCCAAATCGGCTACATTTACCGTCGCTTTATAAATCGTCGCTTTCAGCGCCATGAAAAAACTCCTGAAAAAAATGGCGTACATTGTAGCGAAACTGGCGACAAAAGGCTGTCGACAATCGAGGGGTCCCTTTTCATCCTGCTGATATTGCTTAAATGACTATGGTATAGTCACCTTGCTAAACAGAGTTTATCTTCGTAGGCTTAAACTTGCATCCCACGGTTGAGTCAGAATACTGACAGGAGGGCATGTGGACCAATATTGTGAGTTAATACGCAAGCGGTATGCGGAAATAGCCAGCGGAGACCTGGGGTATATCCCGAATGCGCTGGGTTGCGTGTTGAAAGTATTGAATGAAATTGCGGCGGATGAGGCCCTTTCGGAGTCAGTCAGGGAAAAGGCCGCCTATGCGGCAGCAAACTTACTGGTGAGCGATTATGTCAATGAATGATACTTATCAACCCATCAACTGCGATGATTATGACAATCTCGAACTTGCCTGCCAGCATCATCTGGTGCTGGCGCTGGCGCTCAAAGATGGTGAGCAGCTGCAGGCGAAGGCAAACGATCTTATCTCGCGCAAAAATATCGAGTATCTGGTGGTGGAACTTGGCGAAAATAGTCGCGAGCTACGCCTGGATACCATCGCCAGCTTCAGCCATCCGGAAATTGGTACCGTGGTGGTGAGCGAGTCCTGAATAAAAACGGGTGGCTTAGCCGCCCGTTTTCCTCCATGCCAGCCGTACGCCCTCGCTATCCTGCGCTTCTCCATCACGGGTTATAAACAGCAAATCCGCGGCGGCAATTAGCTTTTCGCCGTAAAACAGCAGCGGCGTGGTATCCCGGCGCCAGGGCGCAACCCCCAGCTCTTGCCAGATTTTCTTCAGCTTGCGCCCGCCGTGGCGCCCGACGATATGCAGATTCCCGCTGGCGCGAAAGCGCACCGTCACCGCTTCGCCGGCGAGGGGAGCGCGCAGCGGCCCTCCGGCAAGCAGCGCCAGCTCCCCCATCCCCTCCGGCAGCCGCAGCGGCTGCCGGCTATCGGGCCATGACAGCACCGCCTCCGCCTGGCCGGGAAGATATTTCACCCACCACAGCCGCTGCCGGTAGCGCCGCACGGTAAAATCGCCGAGACGCAGGCAGGGAAACGCATCCTCCCGCGCCTGAGCAACCTCACGCCAGATCCGTTCCGGCATCTCGCGCGATGGCATCGGCGCGTTGTGCCAAGCCAGCCAGCGGCGCAGCAGAGCGGCGCGGCGCCCGGCGCTCACTTCAGCCAGGGGGTCAATCGCTAAGGTACCCTCATCCGCCATCAGCGACGCCAGCTCTTCTGCCAGCATCTCATCCAGCAGGCTCTCCTGCTCAGCGCAGAGGTCCGCGCTGCGGGCTACCGCCTCGGCGAAGTGGGGCCAGCGGGCGCTAAGTCGAGGAATAATCTGCAAGCGCAAAAAGTTGCGATCGTAGGCATCGTCCTGGTTGCTCTCATCTTCAATCCAGCTGAGCTGATGACGAAGCGCCCACTGGCGTAACGCTTCCCGGCGGGTATTGAGCAGCGGGCGCAGCAGCAGGGTATCAGCAAAGGCGGAACAGGCGGCCATCGCCGACAGCCCGGTCGGGCCGCTGCCGCGCTTGAGCGCCAGCAGGAAGGTTTCACACTGATCGTCGAGATGCTGGGCCGTCACCAGCACCTCCCCCGGCTCAAGCGCCGTTCGGAAGGCCTGGTAGCGCGCCTGCCTGGCGTGCGCTTCGACCCCCAGGCCGGCATCCGCCAGCACCACGCGCTCGACCACCAGCGGAACCTGCCACTGCTGGCACAGCTGCTGGCAGTGCGCCACCCAATCGTCGGCATTCGCGCTCAGGCCATGATGAATATGGATAGCACGCAGCCTTAACGTCGGCTCCCGCTCGCGCCAGCAGACCAGCTGGTGTAGCAGAACCGTTGAATCGAGGCCACCGCTGAAGGCCACTAAAAACTGGCGGTGCGGCTGAAGGTTTTGCGCAATATCTGGGGTCATCTTCATGATAATGCTGGCTGAGGAGAGATAGCCCGGCACGTTACCGGCCAGGGCCATCTCTGGCAAGGGTTACTGCTGATAAATTTCCAGCGGCAGGCCGTCCGGGTCGTTAAAGAAGGTAAAACGCTTATCGGTGAAGGGATCGATACGTATCGCTTCACACTTCACGCCGTGGGCCTCAAGGTGGGCCACCGACGCGTCAATATCATCCACGCTGAAGGCCAGGTGACGAAGGCCGCAGGCCTCGGGCCGCGACGGGCGGGACGGAGGAAAAGGGAAGGAGAACAGTTCAATGACGTACTCCCCGTTCAGCGCCAGATCGCCCTTCCACGAGTCGCGCTCTTCGCGGTAGAACTCGCTCTGCAGCGTAAACCCGAGAATATCGCAGTAGAAGGCTTTGCTCTGCGCGTAGCTGCTCGCAATAATCGCAATATGGTGAACCCGTTTTAGACCCAGCATAGTAAACATCCTCGTATTGATATCAGCCAGGTTACCCGCACCGCCCGCCGCAGCGCAAGCACCTAATCATTTTTTAAGACCCGTACCCGATATACGCCATCCTCGTCACGTTTCGCTCCGTGAATGTCGGTTTCAAAGCCCGGATAATGGCGCCCGATGGAGCACAGCATCAGCAGGAAATCGAGCACCGCGCGGCTCTCCTCGGTAATCATCTCCCCGGGCATCAGCAGCGGCACGCCCGGCGGATACGGCAGGATCATGTTAGCGGATATGCGTCCGACCAGATTTTCCAGCTCAATGGTTTCCACCTCACCTTTGATTTGCCGCTGCCAGGCCTGGTGCGGCGTCATCTTCATTTCCGGCAGGACATCGAAGGCGCTCAGCATCAGCTGCGAAAGCTGGTGCTGACGAATCAGGCGATGGATCCCCTGAGCCAGATCCTGAATCCGCATATTGCGGTAGAAATCCGGGTCTTCGGCATAGAGATCCGGGAGCATGTTTTTCACCCGCAGATTAAGATCGTAGGCGCGCTTGAACTCCGTCAGGCCGCGCAGCAGGCCCATCGCCCGGGTCTTGTCGATGCCGATGCTGAAAAGAAACAGCAGGTTGTAGGGCCCGGTTTTTTCCACCACCACGCCGCGCTCATCGAGGAATTTCGCCACCAGCGCGGCCGGGATGCCTTCGTCATCCATATTGCCCTGCTCATCCATACCCGGCGTCAGGATCGTCACCTTAACCGGATCGAGGAACATATGGTCGTCATCGGCATCCTGAAAACCGTGCCAATCCTCGCCGGCGGCGACCGGCCAGCATCGGGTCTCGGCGATATCTTCCGGCTGCCAGATATCAAAGAACCAGCCGTCCGCCTCTTCGCGCAGGCGCTGTACCTCTTTGCGGAAATCCAGCGCCCGCTCTACCGATCGCTGGATCAGACGCTTGCCTGAGTTCCCGCGCAGCATTGCCGCGGCGGTTTCAATCGAGGCGACGATGGGATAGCTCGGCGAGGTAGAGGTATGCATCATAAAGGCTTCATTAAAGGTCTCTTCGTCATAGCTGCCTTTAATATGAATCAGCGAAGCCTGCGACAGCGCCGCCAGCATCTTGTGCGTTGACTGGGTCTCAAAGATAACCTTGCCCGGGACGCGATCGCCGCTCATTCCGCTCTTCCCCTGATAGATCGGGTGGAAATGGGTATAGGGCACCCACGCGGAGTCAAAGTGGATAGAGGGCACGTCGAGCGTCTCTTTTATCCAGGTGGTGTTGTACAGCAGCCCGTCGTAGGTGGAGTTGGTGATCACCGCATGTACCGGCCACTGCGCCCCGCCCGTCGTGCTCACCTTCTGCTGAATGCTGTCGCGGGTAAATTCACGCTTCGGGATGCCGCCGAGGATCCCCAGCGCATTACGCGTCGGCTTCAGCCACAGAGGGACGACGTCGCTCATCATCAGCAGATGCGCCAGCGACTTATGGCAGTTGCGATCGATAAGCAGCGTGCTCCCCGCCGGGGCGGAGTACATGCCGACAATTTTGTTCGACGTTGAGGTGCCGTTAGTCACCATGTAGCTCTGTTCCGCCCCAAAGGCGCGGGCGATATACTCTTCGGCCTCCAGGTGCGGGCCGGAGTGATCGAGCAGCGAGCCCAGCTCCGTCACGGAAATGGAGACGTCGGCCTTGAGCGTATTGCCGCCAAAGAAATCATAAAACAGGCAGCCGACCGGGCTTTTCTGGTATGCGCTCCCGCCCATATGCCCCGGCGTGCAGAAGGTATATTTTCCCTCCTGCACATAGTTGAACAGCGCTTTGGTAAACGGCGGCGTGATGTTGTCCAGATACTCGCGGGTGTACTGGCCGATGCGGGTGGCAATCTCCTGCGCCAGGCCGAGAGCATACTCGAAGAACCACAGCGTCATGCGCAGATCCTGGCTGCTGACGTCCATCGTCGAATGCGCGTTGATAAATGCGTACAGCGGCAGATATTCGTTGAGCTGATTAATATCGCTACACAGATCGACGTTATACTCATCCCAGTCAAAAATGACGCCGCAGATGCGCGGGTTGTGTTCGATAAACTGCAGCAGGTCGGCGCTATTTTGCGGCCAGATGGTCTGAAAGCCTTGCTGTTGCAGAGCGACTTCCAGTTCTTTGATCGGTTCGTCTTTGTGATAGACGCCGTGGGGACCCATGATGGCAATGATATTCACGCTTTCCTCCTGGAATTAACCTAAGGCAGGCATCATAGCAATCGCGCCAGCGTATCGCACATAAAAAAGGGCCGGAAAATCCGGCCCTTTTTACGGCATAACGTAAGGAATAATCAGGCGTAGCCGTAGTTCATCAGACGCTGATAACGACGGTTCAACAGCTCTTCTTTGCTCAGGATATCGAGGTCCGCCAGATCGGCCAGCAGCTGCGCTTTCAGGCTTGCGGCGATGGCTTCCGGATTGCGATGCGCGCCGCCCAGCGGCTCCGGAATAATGGAGTCGATAAGCTTCAGCTCTTTCAGGCGCGGGGCAACGATCCCCATAGCTTCAGCCGCCAGCGGGGCTTTGTCCGCGCTTTTCCACAGAATGGACGCGCAGCCTTCCGGCGAAATAACGGAATAGGTGCTGTACTGCAGCATATTCACTTTGTCGCCGACGCCAATCGCCAGCGCGCCGCCGGAACCGCCTTCGCCGATAACGGTACAGATGACCGGAACGCTCAGACGCGACATTTCACGCAGGTTACGGGCAATCGCTTCCGACTGGCCGCGCTCTTCCGCGCCCACGCCCGGGTAGGCACCAGGGGTGTCGATAAAGGTGATGATCGGCATTTTAAAGCGCTCGGCCATCTCCATCAGACGCAGCGCCTTACGGTAGCCTTCCGGTGCCGGCATGCCAAAGTTGCGACGAATTTTTTCTTTCGTCTCGCGCCCTTTCTGGTGGCCGATAATCATCACCGGACGCCCGTCCAGACGCGCAATACCGCCGACGATAGCTTTATCATCAGCGTAAGCGCGGTCGCCGGCCAGTTCGTCAAACTCGTCGAACGCCAGGCGGACATAATCCAGGGTGTATGGGCGACGTGGATGGCGTGCCAGCTGAGCAACCTGCCATGCGCCGAGATCGGCGAAGATTTTACGCGTCAGCTCTACGCTTTTTTCACGCAGACGATGCACTTCTTCATCGATGTTAATATCGAGTTTCTCATCCTGACGGCTTACTGCAGTCAGGGAATCGATTTTCGCTTCCAGCTCTGCAATCGGCTGTTCAAAATCAAGGAAATTCAGACTCATAGTATTCCTGTATTAGTCAAACTCCAGTTCCACCTGCTCCGAGCCGATAAGGCCACGCAGATCGTTGAGTAAACGATCGCTCGGAGAGACGCGCCATGTTGCGCCGAAGCGCAGCCGCGCGCGCGCATCCGCCCTCTGATAATAGAGGTGCACTGGAATAGTTCCCGAACGGTGGGGTTCCAGAGACTGACGGAGTCGGTTTAAAAGCTGGTCATCAATTTGCCTGTCCGTCAGCGAGATAGCAAGCCCGCGAGCATATTTTTCCCGGGCTTCGTCAATGTCCATCACTTCGCGGGCGGTCATTTTAAGCCCCCCGCTGAAGTCATCAAAGCTGACCTGTCCGCTGACGATAAGTATGCGGTCTTTTTCCAGCAATTGCTGATATTTATCCAGGGCGTCGGTGAATAACATCACCTCCAGACGCCCGGAACGGTCATCCAGAGTACAGATGCCGATACGATTGCCGCGCTTGGTGACCATTACCCGCGCAGCAATAACGAGCCCCGCCGCCGTGGTCACTTTACCACGATCGGTCGGATGCATGTCTTTGAGCCTTACGCCGCCTACGTAGCGCTCGATCTCTTTCAAATACTGGTTGATCGGGTGACCGGTCAGATACAGCCCCAGGGTCTCCCTTTCGCCATCAAGCACCACCTGCTCCGGCCACGGCTGGCAGTTAGCATAGGATTGCTCAATTTGCTCCGGCTCTTCCGCCAGCACGCCGAACATGTCAGCCTGGCCAATGGCCTCGGCTTTGGCGTGCTGATCGGCGGCCTTCAGCGCATCGCCCAGCGAATTCATCAGCGCCGCGCGATGCGGCCCGAGGCGGTCAAACGCCCCGGACATAATCAGTTTTTCCAGCACCCGGCGATTAAGCTTTTTGGTATCGGTACGGGCACAAAGGTCGAAGAGCTCGCGGAAATAGCCGCCTTCGTTACGCGCTTCGATAATCGCTTCGATCGGGCCTTCGCCGACGCCTTTTATTGCCCCGATGCCGTAGACGATTTCGCCATCGTCATTAACGTGGAAATGGTACAGGCCGGAGTTAATGTCCGGCGGCAGGATTTTCAGCCCCATCCGCCAGCACTCATCCACCAGCCCGACAACCTTCTCGGTGTTGTCCATATCCGCCGTCATCACCGCGGCCATAAACTCTGCCGGGTAGTGCGCCTTCAGCCACAGCGTCTGGTAGGAAACCAGCGCATAGGCCGCGGAGTGCGATTTGTTAAATCCGTAACCGGCGAATTTCTCCACCAGGTCGAAGATTTTCATCGCCAGCTCGCCATCAACGCCGTTTTTCTTTGCCCCTTCCTCGAAGGTGCCGCGCTGCTTGGCCATCTCCTCCGGCTTTTTCTTACCCATCGCACGACGCAGCATGTCCGCGCCGCCGAGCGTATAGCCAGAAAGCTCCTGCGCGATCTGCATGACCTGTTCCTGGTACAGGATGATGCCGTAGGTCGGCTCAAGTACCGGTTTCAGACACTCATGCTGCCACTGCACGTCCGGATAGGAAATCTCCTCCCGGCCGTGCTTACGGTCGATAAAGTTATCAACCATCCCCGATTGCAGCGGGCCCGGACGGAACAGCGCCACGAGAGCGATCATATCTTCGAAGCAGTCCGGCTGCAGACGTTTGATCAGGTCTTTCATGCCGCGCGATTCAAGCTGGAAAACCGCGGTGGTTTCCGAGCGCTGCAGCATATCAAAGCTTTTCTTATCTTCCAGCGGAATGGCGGCGATATCCAGCGGCTCTTCGCCGTTCTTCTCGCGCCGCTTGTTGATCATCTCCAGCGCCCAGTTGATGATCGTCAGCGTACGCAGGCCGAGGAAGTCAAACTTCACCAGACCCGCGTATTCCACGTCGTTCTTATCAAACTGGGTCACCGGATGCTGCCCGGCCTCATCGCAGTATAGCGGGGCAAAATCGGTGATTTTGGTCGGGGCGATAACCACCCCGCCCGCGTGCTTGCCGGCGTTACGCGTGACGCCTTCCAGCTTGCGCGCCATATCGATCAGCGCCTTGACCTCTTCGTCAGCTTCGTAGATCTCCGGCAGCTGCGGTTCGGCTTCAAACGCTTTCGCCAGGGTCATACCCGGATCCGGCGGGACCAGCTTTGAGATGCGATCGACAAAGCCATACGGATGGCCCAGCACGCGGCCGACGTCGCGGATAACCGCTTTCGCCGCCATCGTACCGAAGGTAATAATCTGCGATACCGCATCGCGACCGTACATGTCCGCGACGTGTTCGATAACCTGATCGCGCTTCTCCATACAGAAGTCGACGTCAAAGTCGGGCATCGACACGCGCTCCGGGTTCAGGAAGCGTTCGAACAGCAGATCGAACTCCAGCGGATCGAGATCGGTAATTTTCAGCGCATACGCAACCAGCGAGCCGGCGCCGGAGCCGCGGCCTGGGCCGACCGGCACGCCGTTATCCTTCGACCACTGGATAAATTCCATTACGATCAGGAAGTAGCCAGGGAAGCCCATCTGGTTGATAACCTGCAGCTCGATATCCAGACGTTCATCATATTCCGGGCGCTTCTCTTTGCGCTCGGCTTCGTCCGGGAACAGGAACGCCAGGCGCTCTTCCAGACCTTCTTTCGATTTCAATACCAGGAAATCTTCAGTCGTCATTTCACCGGTCGGGAACTGCGGCAGGAAGTATTCACCAAGACGCACGGTGACGTTACAGCGTTTGGCTATTTCTACGCTATTTTCCAGCGCCTCGGGGAGATCGGAGAACAGCTCGCACATCTCATCTTCGCTGCGCATATACTGCTGCGGCGAATAGTTACGCGGGCGCTTCGGATCGTCGAGGGTAAAACCGTCATGGATCGCCACGCGGATTTCATGCGCGTCGAAGTCGCCGGTTTCCAGGAAGCGCACGTCGTTCGTCGCCACCACCGGCAGCCCGCGCTCTTCCGCCAGCTGTACGGCGGCGTGCAGATAGGTCTCTTCATCCGCCCGACCGGTGCGGATCAGTTCAAGATAGTAGCGATTGGCGAAATGCTCTTCGTAGAAGGCGACGCACTGTTCAACCAGCGCCGCATTCCCGCGCGTCATGCAGACGCCGACGTCGCCTTTGCGCGCGCCGGAGAGCAGAATCAGCCCTTCCTGATGCTCAACCAGCCAGTCTCTATCGATCCACGGCCCGAGAGCGCCGTAGCCGCGCTGATAGGCGCGGGAAATCAGCAGGGTGAGGTTCTGATAGCCGGCGTTATCGGCCGCCAGTACGGTTAGTTCTGTCAGCTCATCGCCTAGCAGATCGCTCTGGACATGAAAATCGGCGCCGACGATCGGTTTGATCCCGGCCCCGTGTCCCGCTCCGTAGAACTTCACCAGCCCGCACAGGTTGGTAAAATCGGTGATCGCCAGCGCCGGCATGCCTAACGCGGCCGCCTTTTTCACCAGCGGCCCGGTTTTCGCCAGCCCATCGATCATGGAATAGTCGCTATGCACCCTGAGGTGTACGAAACGTGGTTCAGCCATCTTCAGATTCCGCGTTACTTGATTGCGTATTGATTCAGGACGCGAGGCCCAGCGCGCGTTTTACCGGGCCGAAACTGCGCCGATGATGCTCTGTTGCGCCATGCTCTATCAGCTTTTCCAGATGGAAAGCGGTGGGATAGCCTTTATGCTGCGCAAAGCCGTATTGAGGAAATTCCAGATCCAGCGTAACCATCTCGGCATCGCGCGTGACTTTAGCCAGAATAGACGCTGCGCTGATTTCCGCCACCCGGCTATCGCCTTTAACAACCGCCAGCGAGGGAACCGGCAGCGACGGACAGCGGTTACCGTCAATCAGCACGAACTCCGGCGCAATGTGTAAACCGGCGACCGCACGCTGCATTGCCAGCATCGTTGCGTGCAGGATATTCAGCTCGTCAATCTCGTGCGGTTCCGCGCGGCCAAGGCTCCAGGACAGGGCCTTCTCTTTGATTTCAGCGAACAGCGCCAGGCGACGCTTTTCGCTTAATTTTTTGGAATCATTCAGGCCAGTAATCGGCTTTGCCGGATCGAGGATCACCGCCGCGGTGACGACCGCGCCAACCAGCGGCCCGCGTCCAACTTCATCAACGCCGGCAACGAGGTGGGTATGCGGATAGACAAACTCAATCATTTTACTAACTCCAGTACCGCGTCCGCCGCCTGCTCATCAGCATTACAGCGAATTTGTTGATGCAGCGCGCGGAAGGTGTCGTGCATTTCATGGCTGGTTTTCCCGTCAGCCAGCAGCGGTCGCAGCGCATCGGCAAGCAGCTGCGGCTGACACTCATCCTGCAACAGCTCTTTAACCAGCTCGCGCCCGGCCAGCAGGTTAGGTAGCGAGACGTAATCGGTTTTCACCAGCCGCTTCGCCAGCCAGAAGGTAAACGGCTTCATGCGGTAGCCAACGACCATCGGGCACTTGGCCAGCATGCACTCCAGCGCCGCCGTCCCGGAGGCGAGCAGCGCGGCATCGCTGGCAATCATCGCATCACGCGCCTGACCATCCAGCAGATGAACCGGGAGATCCGGCGCCGTTTCGGCTTTAATGCGTTCAAACTGTTCGCGCCTTTTGGCGTTCACCAGCGGGACTAATACTTCCAGGCCGGGATAGTGGCCACGCAAAATCTGCGCGGTTTTGAGGAAGTCTGCGCTGAGCATTTCAACCTCTGCCCCGCGGCTCCCCGGCAGCAGCGCCAGGCAGTGCGCGTCCCGGGCGATGCCCAGACGATCGCGCGCGGCGCCTTTATCCGGATCCAGCGGCATCGCATCCGCCATAGTGTGGCCGATAAAACGGCAGGGAACGTTAAATTTATCGTAAAACGCTTTTTCGAAAGGCAGAAATGCCAGCACCAGATCGGTCGATCTGCCAATTTTGAAAACACGTTTTTGTCGCCACGCCCAAACGGATGGGCTGACGTAATGAATCGTCCTGATGCCCTGCTTCTTGAGATTGCCTTCAAGGGTGATATTGAAGTCCGGCGCGTCGATGCCGACAAAAACATCGGGACGCAGCTCGCCGAAGCGGCGGGTGAGATCGGCGCGAATATGCAGCAGGCGGCGCAAACGGCCGAGCACCTCAACAATGCCCATCACCGCCAGCTCTTCCATTTCATACCAGGCTTCGCAGCCCTCTGCCTGCATTAGCGGCCCCGCCACGCCAACAAAGCGCGCATCGGGAATACGAGCCTTAAGCGCGCGGATCAGACCTGCACCAAGAATATCGCCGGAGGTTTCTCCGGCGACCAGGGCAATCGTCAGGGGACGCTGTGCAGCCATTAACGAATCAGGCCGCGGGTTGAGCGGGCAAAGAAGTCGGAAAACGGCTGAACTTCAGGATACTGAACCGCCAGCTCGGCGATTTCCGGCTTGGCTTCGTCCAGCGTTTTGCCGCTGCGGTACAGCAGCTTATAGGCGTTACGAATTGCGGTGATCGCTTCGCGGCTGAAGCCGCGGCGTTTCAGCCCTTCGATATTGACGCCGTACGGCGTCGCGTGGTTGCCCTGGGCAATAACGAACGGCGGTACGTCCTGCGCAACGCCGGAGCAGCCGCCAACCATTACGTGGGCACCGATGATGCAGAACTGATGCACTGCGGTCATACCGCCGATGATAACGTAATCATCCAGCGAGACGTGCCCGGCAAGGGTCGCGTTATTGGCCAGAATACAGCGGTCACCGACCGTACAATCATGCGCCACGTGGGCGTTGATCATCAGCAGGTTATCGCTGCCCACCTTCGTTAATCCACCGCCCTGTACTGTACCGCGATGAATGGTGACGCTTTCGCGGATGCGGTTGCGATCGCCAATTTCCACGCGAGTCGGTTCACCAGCATATTTCAGATCCTGGTTAACTTCGCCGATGGAAGCGAACTGATAGATCTCATTATCGCGGCCAATCGTAGTATGACCGTTAACCACAACATGAGATTTCAGTACGGTACCTTCGCCAATCTCGACGTTAGCACCAACAATACAAAACGGACCAATGTGGGCGTTAGCACCGATCACGGCGCCATCTTCCACAATGGCTGAAGGATGAATAAAGGCGGTTTTATCAATCACGTATCAGGCCTCCCGGCTACGCGCACACATCATCGTTGCTTCGCAAACCACTTTTCCGTCCACCAGCGCGACGCCTTTAAAACGGGTCAGGCCGCGGCGGGTTTTCTCAAAAGTGACTTCCATAATCATCTGATCGCCTGGCACTACCGGACGTTTGAAACGCGCTTCATCAATCCCGGCAAAATAGTACAGTTCGCCCGGCTCGAGCTTGCCCACGCTTTTGAATGCCAGAATGCCGGTGGCCTGCGCCATGGCTTCCAGAATCAATACGCCGGGTAAAATCGGTTTACCAGGGAAATGCCCCTGGAAAAACGGCTCGTTAACAGAAACATTTTTTACTGCGCGCAGAAAACGACCTTCTTCAAAATCCAGCACGCGGTCTACCAGCAGGAACGGGTAACGGTGAGGCAGAAGTTCCAGAATCTCTTCAATGTGCAGAGTATGAGTGTCAGTAGTCAAAATACTCTTCCTGTCTAAATATACTAAAAGGCAATAATAACACGGCCTGCGGCAATCTTATGAATGCAACAGGCCGAAAATTTTAACGCGCTATCCGCCAGGCGGCCGCTTTATCAGCTACGTGGCATGATTTCGCGTCTGGCTGGGTGCGCTAATCTTGCTGATTAACCTTGCGCTCAACTGCTTTGAGGCGCTTGCTTATATCATCAATATTCATCACCAGCGCGGCTGTTTTACGCCAAACCTTATTCGGTTGCAGCGGGATACCTGAAGAGTACACGCCAGGTTCTGTAATAGGACGCATAACCATCCCCATCCCCGTGACGGTAACTTTGTCGCAGATTTCCATATGACCGTTGATAACGCTGGCGCCGCCAATCATACAGTAGCGGCCGATTTTCAGGCTACCCGCCATGATCACACCGCCAGCAACGGCGGTATTGTCGCCAATCACGACGTTGTGCGCAATCTGGCACTGGTTGTCGATAATGACGCCATTGCCAATCGAGGTGTCATCCAGCGCACCGCGGTCGATAGTGGTACAGGCGCCGATCTCCACGCGATCGCCGATAATGACGCGACCTAGCTGCGGGATCTTCACCCAGTTACCGCGATCGTTGGCGTAACCGAAACCGTCTGCACCAATCACGGTGCCGGACTGGATCAGGCAATTTTCGCCGATCTCAATCTCGTGATAAACGGTGACGTTGGCCCATAAACGCGAGCCTGCGCCAATTTTGGTCTTTTTACCAACGAAGCATCCGGCGCCGATAACCACGTTATCGCCGAGCTCTACGTCGGATTCGATAACGGCGTTAGGGCCGATCGCTACGTTATTACCCAGCTTCGCCGTGGCATCGATGACCGCGCTGGGCGCGACATTCTGCGCCGGCTGCGGCGTGGTATCAAGTATTTGAGCCATGCGCGCGTAGGTCAGGTAGGGATTACGCACTACCAGCGCGGCGCCGTGGGCAAAAGGTAAATCATCCTGCGTCATGACAACGGCAGAAGCCTGGCAAGCGGCCAGGTGATCACGGTATTTAGGATTTACCATGAACGTAATATGGCCCGCTTTTGCAGTCTGCATGGATGCAACGCCGGTGATGACGATATCGCCATCACCGTGTAATTCTGCATCCAACTGCTGCGCAAGATCAGCCAGTCGAATTGAAGGCATTACTTAGTTAACCTGTTTCAGCACATCAGCGGTGATGTCTTTTACATCGCTGCTGTTGTATGCAACGGCATTAGAATCTACGACCAGATCGATGCTCTGGCTGTTCGCTACGCTTTTCACAGCGGTCTGGATACGGGTAACCAGCTTGCCACGTTCTTCGTTAGAACGACGTGCACGATCCTGCTCAAAAGACTGCGCCTTCTGAGAGAAAGTCTGGCGCTGAGCCATTACGTCTTTTTCCAGCTTGGTACGGTCGGCGCCCGGCTTCATGGACTGCAGACGCTGCATTTTAGACTGCAGGTCACCTTCCATACGCTGCAGCTCGCTCGCGCGGCCTTTGAACTCGTTTTCCAGCGTATTAGAAACGCCTGTTTTCTGGGCAACCTGTTGGAACAGGCTGTTCATGTTTACCATTGCAATTTTATCTGCCGCCTGTGCGGAAGTTACCATTGCTAAACCCAGACCTGCAGCTAATAACCACTTTTTCACAATTAACTCCTTACCATCCCATGAGTACCCAGGGGTACCGTTATTTGCGTGGCCAGGCGACAACCGAGGTTATCGCCTAAAGTCAGCGCGATACTGCACTTACATTCCTTTGTCGCCCTACAGTTACCAGGTTTTACCAATGTTAAACTGGAACTGCTCGGCCTTGTCTCCCTCGTACTTTTTAAACGGTTGGGCGTAGGAGAATACCAACGGCCCCAACGGCGACATCCACTGTACCGCAATACCTGCGGACATACGGATGTTGCTCGGATCGCCATAATCCGGATAGCCACCGTACGCGCTCGAATCCCAGTGCGTATCCCACACGGTACCCATATCCCAGAAGAAGGAGGTACGGACCGAGTTAGCATACTTATCGCTGATAAACGGCGTCGGCGTAATCATCTCCAGGCTGGCGACCGCCATGGCGTTACCGCCCACTGCATCATCAGATTCGCATGGCGCGGATGCGGTGCTCTTACAGTCGTTAGTGTAGCCGCTGTCATCATCATGACGGCTGCTGGCCGGGAAATAGACCGCTTTCGGACCAATGGTGTTCGACTGGAACCCGCGCACGGTGCTTGAACCACCGGCGTAGAAGTTCTCGTAGAACGGCATCTCTTTGCCGCCCAGACCATCGCCGTAGCCAAAGCGGGTACGTCCCAGAACCACCCACTTGTGATCGTCATCGATCGGCACGTAGGTCGCCGTATCCAGCGTGGCTTTGTAATATTCGTTATCTGAGCCCGGAATGGTCACTTTACCATTCAGGTTAACGCGCGAGCCTTCCGTCGGGAAGAAACCGCGGTCCAGCTTGTTGTACGTCCAACCGTAGTTGAAAGTGAAGTCGTTAGCGCTAAAGCCGTTGCTATCGTTCGTCGTACTTGGGTACTGCCCCAGAGAGTTCAGATAACGCCACATCGCTACCTGCGGCTTCATGCTGGACAAGGAGTTATGTACATACCCCAGCCCCGCTCGCAACGTGTTGTATTCATTAACCGGGAAGCCCAGCGTCACGTCCGAACCATAGCTTTTATTGGTATAGTCGGACAGATCCGCATCGCTTGCATCGAAGTCGTTATAGAAGAGACGACCACCGAGGCTGACGCCATCAACGGTGAAATACGGGTTAGTGACCGACAGTTCAGTATAGGTCTGGTAATCGTTTTTGGTGCCGCTAATTCCGACGGAATAGCCGGTACCCAACCAGTTGTCCTGCTGAACGCCCGCCTGGAAGCTCACGCCGCTTTCAGTACCGTAGCCGATACCAAAGTTGAAGCTGCCGGTGTTACGCTCTTTGACCTTATAGACCACGTCTACCTGGTCCGGGCTGCCCGGAACGCGCTGCGTATCGGTATCAACGGTTTCGAAATAGCCTAAACGGTTCAGACGATCTTTACCCTGGTCAACCAGGTCGCTGCCCAGCCACGCCCCTTCCATCTGGCGCATTTCGCGACGCAGAACGGAATCTTTAGAGGTGTCGTTGCCTTCAAAGCGAATTTTACGGACGTAGTAACGGTTCCCCGCATCGACGTTGACGTGCAGCTTCACGGTCTTGTCGGAATCGTTGATTTCCGGCTGCGACTGAACGCGCGGATAGGCGTAACCGTAGCGACCGAGGAGTTTCTTAATGTCATTCTCCATTTTGGTCACTTTGGCGCCGTTATACAGCTCGCCCGGCTCGACTTTGGTCAGCGCTTCGATTTCCGCCGAGTGCCCCGCCAGATCGCCCGTCACCTGCACACCCGATAGCTTGTACTGATCGCCTTCGGTAATGTTCACGGTGATATAGATGCCTTTTTTATCCGGCGTCAGGCTCACCTGGGTGGAGTCGATGTTGAAACGCGCGTAGCCGCGATCCAGGTAGTAGCTGCGCAGAGTTTCGAGATCCCCTGCCAGTTTCTGCTTCTGGTATTTGCGATCGCCGACCACGTTCCACCACGGCACTTCGTCGCGCAGCTGGAAGGTTGAAATCAGTTCATCGGTGCTGAATGCATGGTTACCGACAATGTTGATCTGCTGGATTTTCGCCGAGACGCCTTCCTGGAACACCAGCTTCAGGTCGACGCGGTTACGCGGCAGCGGCGTGACGACAGCTTTTACGCTGGCGCTGTACTTACCGACGCTATAGTAGAAATCTTCCAGCCCTTTTTCGATATCAGCGAGCGTCGTGCGGTCAAGGGACTCCCCAACGCGTACGCCGGATGCCTCAAGGTTTTGCTTGAGCATGTCATCCTTCACCGACTTGTTACCGGAGAAAGTGATGCTGGCAATCGTTGGGCGCTCTTTCACCTGCACCAGCAGGGTATCACCATCGCGCAGGACGCGAACGTCCTCAAAGTTGCCGGTGGCAAACAGAGCACGAATGGTGTTACTGATATCATCATCGGTCACCGTATCGCCAGGACGCACTGGCATACTGAGGAGGGCCGCACCAACAGCGACACGCTGCAAGCCTTCGAAATGAATGTCCTTCACCACGAACCCTTCAGCACCGTATACGGTTGCGCTGCTAAACAGCAGCGACGCTATGAGCAACTTTTTCATCGCCATCGTTATTATGCGTTCTTCCTAACAAACTCTCTTACAACCGAGAGAAATCATTGAAAAGTGCAAGCCCCATTAACAACACCAGCAGTATTGAGCCAATGCGATAACTAAAGTCTTGAACTCGCTCGGATACCGGCCCGCCTTTTAGCTTTTCAATCGCTAAAAACAGCAGGTGCCCCCCGTCCAGGACGGGAAGCGGGAACAGGTTGATTATCCCGAGGTTCACGCTTATCAGCGCAAGGAACATCAGATAGTAAATCAACCCAAACTCCGCTGACATTCCAGCCCCCTGGGCGATAGAGATCGGCCCGCTGAGGTTGTTCAGTTTGACATCACCGGTTATCAATTTACCCAGCATCCTGACCGTTAACGACATCAGTTGCCAGGTTTTATCCGTGGCTTCAGCGATGGCGGCAAACGGCCCGTACTGACGAACTGTCTTATATTCATCGGGCAGCGGGATGACCTTAGGCACAACCCCTGCAAATCCCTCAGCCTGACCTTTACTACCGGACTTCGAATCTGGTGTCAGCGTCACGGACAGAGGACTCCCCTGTCGTTCGATGTCCAGAACCAGCGCCTTACCGGGATTATCACGCACCAGATTAACAAACGTCATCCACTGCGTTAACGGTTGACCATCGACTTTAACGATCCTGTCGCCCGCTTGCAAACCCGCCTTCCGCGCTGCCGAATTCGATTGTACTTCTGCCAGAGCGGTATCAACCTGCGCGCTCCGGGGCTGAATGCCCAGCGATGTCACCGGATCCTGCTTGTCCGGCTCGAACGCCCAGTGGCGTAAATCGAGGATTTTATCCTGGCGTTGGCTTGTCCCGAAAGGGGCGACCGAAACTATTGTTTGCTGGTCTCCAATCTTCGTTACCAGCGCCATACGCACAGCATCCCAATCAGGCGTTTCGATGCCATCTATCGCTTTAAGTTCCGTTCCTTTTGCAATTTGTGCGTGTGCGGCAATCGAATCGGGTACTATTTCGCCAACAACCGGACGAACGCCAGGGACGCCGATGATAAACACCAGCCAGTAGGCAAAAATGGCAAAAATAAAGTTCGCGATCGGTCCCGCGGCGATTATCGCGGCACGCTGACCGACGGTTTTGTTATTGAAAGCGCAGTGGCGAATCTCAGGCGCCACCGGCTCGACGCGTTCATCGAGCATCTTGACGTAACCGCCGAGTGGGATAAGGGCGATAACAAATTCCGTCCCCTGCTTGTCAAAGCGCCGCCATAGCGCTTTGCCAAAGCCGATGGAGAAGCGTTCAACGCGAACGCCGCAGCGACGAGCCACCCAGAAATGGCCAAATTCATGCACGGTGATCAATACGCCCAGCGCAATGATAAAGGCGGCCAAATTCCAGAGAACGCTTAGCATAAAACCTTCCGTCAAATCGTCCTGAAGACCAACAATAGCAGACACGCGAATACCGGTACCGCCGCCGTCAGGCTATCGATACGATCCAGAATTCCACCGTGTCCGGGAATCAGATGCCCGCTATCCTTGATGCCGGCCTCTCGCTTAAACATACTTTCCGTCAGGTCGCCGAGCACCGAAGCCAGCGCCGCAACGATAGAGCAAATGAGCAGTACCGCCGGCGTAACATCGAGATTCGCCCACAGGCCGTATGCCCAGGAAATAACCGCTGCGGTGACCAGTCCGCCAAAAAAGCCCTGCCAGGTTTTGCCCGGTGAAACCTTCGGCGCCAGCTTATGCTTACCGAACATTTTGCCAAACATATAGGCACCGGAGTCCGCGCCCCAAACCAGAATCATCACGTACAGTAACCACAGCGCGCCGCTGTAATGGTTATCCGCGTAGTGCCAGGCGCGCAGCGTCAGCATGCCCCAGAAGAACGGAATAATGGTCAGAATGCCAAAAACCAGGCGCAGCGTTTTAGAGTTCCGCCAGAAGGCAGCAGAAGCCGGGTAGGAAAGCACCAGCAGCAGAGCCGCAATCCACCAGCCCAGCGATGCCCATAGCGACCCCTCAACCACCGGCTGATGGACGTCGTAGTGATACTCAGGCATCAGGAAAAGCATCAACGCCAGCAGCAGGCCGCAGAGCAGCGCCAGCCAGACGCGTTGGGTCGTTGAAGTGAAGCCGCTTAGCTGCCCCCACTCCCACGCGGCGAGCATACAAACGACCAGCGTGACGATGGCAAAACCCGCAGGCGGCAACAGGAAAAGCGCCGCAATCACCACGGGGATTAAAACAAAAGCCGATATCAGGCGATACTTCAGCAAAAGCAACCCCCATCAGGCATTGCTGCCACCCGGCTCAGTGCCGCCGAAACGACGCTCTCGATTAACAAAGGCATGGAGTGCACCTTCAAAGTCCTGTTCAGCAAAATCGGGCCAAAGAACATCGGTAAAGTAAAGTTCGGCATAGGCAATTTGCCAAATCAAAAAATTACTGATTCGATGCTCTCCCCCGGTCCTAATAACTAAATCTACAGGTGCCAGTTCATGCATACAGACCTGCTGACTTAGCATGTCTTCCGTGATCTGTTCGGGCTGAAGTAACCCGTTTTTTACCTGTTCGGCCAGATTGCGGACGCCCTGAACGATATCCCAGCGTCCACCGTAGTTAGCCGCAATATTCAGCGTTAAGCCCGTGTTGTTCTCAGTGAGCGCTTCCGCTTTGCGGATCCGCTCCTGCAGGCGAGCATTAAAACGCGTGGTTTCGCCGATGATACGCAGGCGAACGTTATGCCGGTGCAGGCTTTTGACTTCGCTATCCAGCGCCCAGACGAACAGCTCCATCAGCGCGCTGACTTCCTGCGCCGGACGGTTCCAGTTCTCGCTGCTGAATGCGTATAACGTCAACGCTTCAATACCATTGTTCGCCGCGAAGGAAACTGCGCGACGGACTGACTTCGCTCCGGCTTTATGGCCGAATGCGCGAATTTTCCCTTGCTGTTTCGCCCAGCGTCCGTTGCCATCCATAATGATGGCGACATGACGGCAGCCATGTACAGGTGATATTTCGCTGACAGTTTGATTAGCAGACAACATAACGCGTTTTAAGTCCATAATAAGGATTAGCCACGCCACTAAACGCAAGCAACCGGTCAGCGCTATATACGCATTTTTATCCAGTGCCGAAGCTGCGGCTAATCGCAGAGAACAACCAAAAGCTTTACGCAAAAAAGCCGTGTCATGCCACGGCCACCGCAATCTTAGACAACGATCGGGTGGCGCAGACTATATCACTGAAGCCCAGCGCCCACAAATATCACAACGTATTGCGTCGGTCAGCCCCGCGCCGCCAGATGTTTCAGCTGCTGATGAGCAGCAACTCTCGCCTGAGCATCGATAATCAGAACTTCTTCAATGCTTTGCGGCTCATCCAGCGCCAGTTGCTCCAGCACACCCAGGTTAACCGCCGCAATATCGGTGAAGCGGATCTCCTCGGCGAGGAACGCGGCTACCGAAATTTCATTGGCGGCATTCAGCGCCGTCGTCGCCGCCTGACCGACATCAAATGCCTCCATCGCCAGCTTCAGGCACGGATAGCGTCCGTAATCCGGAGCGGCAAAGCTCAGATTGCTCAGGCGGCAGAAATCCAGCGCTTCAGCCCCGGAGTTCAGACGCTGCGGCCATCCCATGGTGTGGGCGATCGGCGTACGCATATCCGGCTCACCGAGCTGTGCGAGAACGCTGCCATCGCGATAGCGCACCATTGAATGGATAACGGATTGTGGGTGGATCAGCACTTCCATCTGTTGGGCCGAGGCGTTGAACAGCCAGCGGGCTTCGATATACTCCAGTCCCTTATTCATCATAGTGGCGGAATCGACAGAAATTTTGCGTCCCATTGACCAGTTAGGATGGCGGCAGGCCTGATCCGGCGTCATCGCCGCCAGCTCAGAGATTGCTGTTTCCCGGAAAGGACCACCGGAACCGGTCAGCAGAATCGACGAGACGCCGTTCTGCGTTAAGTCAGCGTATCCCAGATTGTGTTGAATTGTTTCCGGCATACTCTGAAAAATAGCGTTATGTTCACTATCAACGGGTAACAAGCGCGCGCCAGACTGCTGCACGGCGTCCATAAACAGACGACCGCAGGTCACCAGCGCCTCTTTGTTGGCCAGCAGCACCGTTTTGCCGGCGCGAATGGCCGCGAGCGTAGGAACCAGACCTGCGGCACCGACAATCGCCGCCATAACCTGGTCAACGTCATCCAGCGCGGCAACTTCCGCCGCGGCTTGCTGGCCGCTCAGGACTTCGGTACGGCTCGCGCTTTCGCGCAGCGCGATACGCAGAGATTCGGCGCTTTTCGCATCATCCATGACCGCGTAGCGGGGGGTGAATTCCAGACATTGTTCAACCATACGGTCGACATTTTTCCCCGCGACCAGCGCGGCGACGGAAAAGCGATCGGGGTTATGGCGCACGACATCCAACGTGCTGCAGCCAATTGAACCGGTCGAACCGAGAACGGTTAAGTGCTTCATGAGGCGTCCAGAAGAAATAAGACAGGATAAAAAGAAAAACGCCGCCAGCAAGCCCTCGCACATCAACAATCAGGAGGCGGGTAGGCGGTATATAGCCTTCAACAAGAGTGCCAAAGGCTACAGAGCCGACCTTTCCAACGCAATCCCTGGAGCTGAGCGTTCGGTCTTCTGTACGGCGTTTCAGACTGTACGCCCGTCCCGTTCATCAAACGGCAATTGAGGACGGACATAACGGCAGGAAATCAGAACTGCATCAGTTCCGCTTCTTTATCTGCCAGCGCCGCATCCACTTTCTTGATGGCGGCGTCAGTCATTTTCTGCACGTCGTCCTGAGAGCGGCGATCGTCATCTTCGCTGATCTCTTTGTCTTTCAGCAGCGCTTTTACTTTGTCGTTAGCATCGCGACGAACGTTACGTACCGACACGCGAGCCTGTTCGGCTTCTGCGCGCACGATCTTGGTCAGATCTTTACGACGTTCTTCGGTCAGCGGAGGCAGCGGAACGCGGATATCGCTACCCGCAGAGCTTGGGTTCAGACCGAGGTCGGAAGCCATGATCGCTTTTTCAACGGCCGGGCTCAGGGAGCGGTCGAACACGTTGATTTTCAGAGTACGGGAGTCTTCTACCGTTACGCTTGCCAGCTGACGCAGCGGCGTAGGCGTGCCGTAATATTGCACGACGATGCCATCCAGCAGGCTGGGGGAAGCACGACCCGTGCGTATTTTGCTGATTTGGTTTTTGAACGCTTCAACGCATTTTTCCATGCGTACTTCAGCATCTTTTCTGATGTCGTTAATCACGTTACTAATCCTTGGAAACTTGTCTCAGGCAGACTAAACGCCGCACAGCTGCTATCAGGTGAGCTAAGTATAGTCCCGTTTAATTCATGACGACGCCCTGGGCGCGTCTGAGTAAAAAACCGCTACTAAGGTAGAGCGGAATCTTACCTGCATTTCTACACAAAATCATTCAAGTTGTATCAAGGCGACAGCTGGGCAAATTCCCCGGCGGCTTACTGAAGTCAGCGGCTGGGGTGAGCAAAGGCAGCCAACGCAGAGACAGCCTGAAAAATGAAGCGTATTACGGAAATTACTCCGTAATTAACGTCCCTTCTTTTTCGCCCATCACCACGCGGCGCAGCGCGCCGGGTTTGTTCATGTTGAATACGCGAATCGGCAATTTATGGTCACGCGCCAGGGTAAAGGCTGCCAGATCCATAACTTTCAGCTCTTTATCGAGCACTTCGCTGTAGCTCAGCTGATCGTACATGGTTGCAGACGGATCTTTAGCCGGGTCGGCGGTAAATACGCCGTCGACTTTGGTCGCTTTCAGCACCACGTCAGCTTCAATTTCAATACCGCGCAGGCAGGCTGCGGAGTCGGTCGTGAAGAACGGGTTGCCGGTGCCGGCAGCCAGAATAACGACGCGATTATTACGCAGCAGGCTGATCGCCTCTGCCCAGCTGTAGTTATCACAAACGCCGTTCAGCGGAATCGCTGACATCAAGCGAGCGTTCACATAGGCGCGATGGAGGGAGTCACGCATTGCAAGGCCGTTCATAACCGTTGCCAGCATGCCCATGTGGTCGCCCACGACGCGGTTCATACCCGCTTTCGCCAGACCAGCACCACGGAACAGGTTACCGCCACCAATCACTACGCCAACCTGAATACCCAGTTCAACCAGTTCTTTGATTTCCTGAGCCATACGGTCAAGTATGCTTGCATCAATACCGAAGCCTTCCGAACCCTGCAGAGCTTCGCCACTTAACTTAAGCAGAATACGTTTGTAGACGGGTTTTGCATTGGTAGCCATGTTTCTTTCCTGAGACTGTCAACGAGTGAGATGAGTTAATTCTGGCGACATTGTATGTCGCTTTTCAGCGCAGCCACTATAAGTGGTTGGCTGAATTTACAAAATGGGCACAAAAAGAAGCCGCCCTCAGGCGGCTCCTTTTAAAAAATTAAGACTGCTTGGACATCGCAGCAACTTCTGCTGCAAAGTCAGTCTCAACTTTTTCGATGCCTTCGCCCACTTCAAAGCGGATGAAGCCAGTCACATCTGCGTTGTGCTCTTTCAGCAGCTGAGCAACAGATTTGCTTGGGTCCATAACGAAAGGCTGGCCAGTCAGAGAAACTTCGCCGGTGAATTTCTTCATGCGGCCTTCAACCATTTTCTCTGCGATTTCTTTCGGCTTACCGGACTGCATCGCGATGTCCAGCTGAACCTGGTACTCTTTCTCTACCACTTCAGCAGAAACGTCTTCCGGCTTAACGAATTCTGGCTTGCTTGCAGCGATGTGCATAGCCAGCTGTTTAACCAGCTCCTGGTCTGCGCCTTTAGCGGCAACCAGAACGCCGATACGTGCGCCGTGCTGGTATGAACCCAGAACTTCGCCTTCCAGGGCAGCAACGCGACGGATGTTGATGTTTTCACCGATTTTAGCAACCAGCGCAACGCGCTCTTCTTCGAACTGTGCTTTCAGCACTTCAACATCAGTGATTTTGCCAGCAACCGCTGCGTCCAGTACTTTGTTAGCAAAAGCCTGGAAACCGCCATCTTTCGCTACGAAGTCAGTCTGGCAGTTAACTTCCAGAATGATGCCGTAGGTACCGTCGATCTTGGTGATGATCACGCCGTCAGCAGCAACGTTACCTGCTTTTTTCGCCGCTTTGATCGCGCCGGATTTACGCATGTTTTCGATTGCCAGCTCGATGTCGCCGTTAGCTTCAGTCAGTGCTTTTTTGCAATCCATCATGCCTGCGCCAGTACGTTCGCGCAGCTCTTTTACCAGGGATGCGGTAATTTCAGCCATTCTTTAATCCTCGGGAGAGATATGACCTGCCTGGTTCCAGGAACCAAACAGGTTTAAAAGTGAAAAAGGGGCCAAATATAGGCCCCTATTTATACACGGTACTAAATAAGGGCTAGACCTTATTATTCAGCTTCTACGAAGCTTTCTTCCGCTTGAGAAGCCAGATCCTGAGAACGACCTTCACGCACGGTTGCAGCTACTGCACCCAGGTACAGGCTAACAGCGCGGATTGCATCGTCGTTACCCGGGATAACGAAATCTACGCCGTCCGGATCGGAGTTAGTATCAACGATAGCAAATACCGGGATACCCAGGTTGTTTGCTTCTTTGATAGCGATGTGTTCGTGGTCTGCATCGATAACAAACAGTGCGTCCGGCAGGCCGCCCATGTCTTTGATACCGCCCAGGCTGTTTTCCAGCTTGGCCAGTTCACGAGTACGCATCAGCGCTTCTTTCTTGGTCAGCTTCTCGAAAGTACCGTCCTGGGACTGAGTTTCCAGGTCTTTCAGACGTTTGATGGACTGACGAACGGTTTTCCAGTTAGTCAGCATGCCGCCCAACCAGCGATGGTTCACGAAGAACTGATCGCAGCTGTTAGCAGCGTCTTTTACCGCTTCGCTTGCAGCGCGTTTAGTACCAACGATCAGGATCTTGCCTTTACGAGCAGAGATCTTGTTCAGTTCAGCCAGAGCTTCGTTGAACATCGGTACAGTTTTCTCAAGGTTGATGATGTGAACTTTGTTACGCGCGCCGAAGATGAAAGGCTTCATTTTCGGGTTCCAGTAACGGGTCTGGTGACCAAAGTGAACACCAGCCTTGAGCATGTCGCGCATGGAAACAGTTGCCATGTTTAAAAACCTCTATAGATAAAGTTGGGGTTATGCCTCCACGTATCCCATATTACCGACCCCAAAGGGCACCCCGGAATATGTGTCGATACGTGTGTGTTATATACACAAAGTGAGATTTGTCGCTTCAGTCCATCCTGTGTAGTACGAAATGGAACGGAAGTCCGGCGCGCTTTATACCACAAAACAGGACTGGACACCAACTCTTGTTGACGCTGAGTGCTGTTAATGATTCTCAATTTGGCACCAGGTCGCCCGGACTGTTAACATTGGCGGGACTTACTCTATTATTGTCGAAAAAACCGACACAGCTGGACACAATCCATGGCTATTTCTATCAAGACATCTGAAGACATCGAAAAAATGCGCGTCGCGGGCCGCCTGGCCGCCGAAGTGCTCGAAATGATTGAACCCTATGTAAAACCGGGCGTCAGCACCGGCGAGCTGGACCGCATCTGCAACGATTACATCGTCAATGAACAGAAAGCGATCTCCGCCTGCCTCGGCTACCACGGCTTCCCTAAATCGGTGTGTATCTCGATTAACGAAGTGGTGTGCCACGGTATCCCGGACGATGAAAAACTGCTGAAAGACGGCGATATCGTCAACGTTGACGTCACGGTCATTAAGGATGAGTTCCACGGCGACACCTCCAAAATGTTTATCGTCGGCAAACCGACGATCCTCGGCGAGCGTCTGTGCCGCGTTACTCAGGAAAGCCTCTATCTGGCGCTGAAGATGGTCAAACCCGGCATCAACCTGCGGGCAATCGGTGCGGCCATCCAGAAATTTGTCGAAGCGGAAGGTTTTTCCGTGGTGCGTGAATACTGCGGCCACGGCATTGGCCGCGGCTTCCATGAAGAGCCGCAGGTGCTGCACTACGACTCGGCGGAGACCAACGTGGTGCTCAAGCCGGGCATGACCTTTACCATCGAGCCGATGGTCAACGCCGGTAAGAAAGAGATCCGCAGCATGAAAGACGGCTGGACGGTGAAAACTAAAGACCGGAGCTTGTCTGCCCAGTACGAGCATACTATTGTAGTGACGGATAACGGCTGCGAAATTCTGACGTTACGCAAGGATGACACCATCCCGGCGATAATCTCGCACAGCGAATAACGAAAAGCCGGCGCCCGCCGGCTTTTTTATGACGGGCATCCTGCGGGCCGCCGCGGGCGACGTTAAAAATCGCTCCCGGCGATTTTTTATGGGCGATAGTCTTTTCTTATGGTGACGCGATGAGCAACTCTTTACCTGACACTGTCCCCCCTGCCCTCTCGGGCCAACCTGAGAATCCGGGCGCCTGGCCGCAGGATGATTTGAACTGCGCGGCGATTAAGACCCATCTCGAGCTTTTCCAGCGCTGGCTGGGTGAGGCTTTCGATGCCGGCACTGCCGCTGAGCGGCTGATTGAAGCCCGTACCGAGTTTATCGACCAGCTGCTGCAGCGCCTGTGGGTGGACTACGGCTTCGGGTCGGTTTGCGACATGGCTCTGGTGGCGGTAGGCGGATACGGTCGCGGTGAACTGCACCCGCTCTCCGACGTCGACCTGCTGATCCTAAGCCGAAAAAAACTCTCCGATGAACAGGCGCAGAAGGTAGGCGAGCTGCTGACGCTGCTGTGGGACGTCAAGCTGGAGGTCGGGCACAGCGTTCGCACCCTCGAAGAGTGCCTGCTGGAAGGATTGTCCGATCTTACCGTCGCCACCAACCTGATCGAATCGCGCCTGCTGATTGGCGACGTTGCGCTGTTTCTTGAGCTGCAAAAACACATTTTTAGCGACGGCTTCTGGCCGTCGGAGAAATTCTTTGCCGCCAAGGTAGAGGAACAGAACGAACGCCATCAGCGCTATCACGGCACCAGCTATAACCTTGAGCCGGATGTCAAAAGCAGCCCCGGCGGCCTGCGGGATATTCATACCCTGCAGTGGGTCGCGCGTCGCCACTTCGGCGCCACCTCGATGGATGAAATGGTTGGTTTCGGTTTCCTGACGGAGGCGGAACGCAACGAACTCAACGAATGCCTGCATCAGCTGTGGCGAATTCGGTTCGCGCTGCACCTGGAGCTAACCCGCTACGATAACCGATTACTCTTCGACCGCCAGCTCAGCGTCGCCCGTCGCTTAGGCTATGAAGGCGAAAGAAATCAGCCCATCGAGCACATGATGAAGGATTTCTTCCGCGTCACCCGCCGGGTAAGCGAGCTGAACCACATGCTGCTGCAGCTGTTTGATGAAGCCATCCTTGCGCTGACCGAAGATGAAAAGCCGCGGCCGATTGACGATGATTTTCAGCTGCGCGGCACGCTGATCGATCTGCGCGACGATACGCTGTTCATCCGCGAGCCGCAGGCTATTCTGCGCATGTTCTATATTATGGTGCGCAACAGCAGCATCACCGGCATCTACTCCACGACGCTGCGCCACCTGCGCCACGCGCGCCGCCATCTGACGCAGCCGCTGTGCTATATCCCGGAAGCGCGAACCATTTTTCTCAGCATGCTGCGCCACCAGGGTGCGGTAAGCCGCGGGCTGCTGCCGATGCATCGCCACAGCGTGCTGTGGGCATACATGCCGCAGTGGTCGCATATCGTCGGCCAGATGCAGTTCGATCTGTTCCACGCCTACACGGTGGACGAGCACACAATCCGCGTGCTGCTGAAGCTGGAGAGTTTTGCCAAAGAGGAAACCCGCAGCCGCCACCCGCTGTGCGTTGAGCTGTGGCCGCGCCTGACCCATCCTGAGCTGATTCTGATTGCCGCCCTGTTCCACGACATTGCTAAAGGCCGCGGCGGCGATCACTCGGTGCTGGGTGCCCAGGACGTCCTGAAGTTTGCCGAACTGCACGGCCTGAACTCACGAGAAACTCAGATGGTCGCCTGGCTGGTTCGCCATCATCTGTTAATGTCCGTCACCGCCCAGCGCCGTGATATTCAGGATCCCGAGGTCATCAAGCAGTTCGCGGAAGAAGTGCAGACGGAAAACCGCCTGCGCTATCTGGTCTGCCTGACCGTAGCCGACATCTGCGCCACCAACGAAACCTTGTGGAACAGCTGGAAGCAGAGCCTGCTGCGTGAGCTCTATTTTGCGACCGAAAAACAGCTGCGTCGTGGAATGCAAAGCACGCCGGATATGCGCGAACGGGTTCGCCATCATCAGCTGCAGGCGCTGGCGCTGCTGCGGATGGAAAACATTAATGAAGAGGCCCTGCATCAAATCTGGAACCGCTGCCGGGCCAACTACTTCGTGCGCCACACGCCAAATCAGCTCGCCTGGCATGCGCGTAATTTGCTCCGGCACGATCTCAATAAACCGATGATCCTGCTCAGCTCGCAGGCCACGCGCGGCGGCACCGAAATCTTTATCTGGAGCCCGGATCGACCGTATCTGTTCGCCGCCGTCTGCGGTGAACTTGACCGCCGAAATCTGAGCGTTCACGACGCCCAGGTCTTTACCACCCGCGACGGGATGGCGATGGACACCTTTATTGTGCTCGAACCGGACGGCAGCCCGCTGTCCGCCGATCGCCATGAGATGATCCGTCTTGGGCTGGAGCAGACCATTACTCAGCGCAGCTGGCAGCCGCCGGCCCCGCGTCGGCAGGCGGCAAAATTACGCCATTTTTCCGTCGCCACCGAGGTCAATTTCCTGCCCACGCATACCGACCGAAAATCGTTTCTTGAGCTAATTGCGCTCGATCAGCCTGGCCTGCTGGCCCGGGTCGGCCAGGTCTTCGCCGACCTCAATATTTCCCTTCACGGGGCCAGAATTACGACAATTGGTGAGCGAGTAGAAGATTTATTTATAATCGCCACGGCAGACCGGCGTGCGCTTAATAATGCGCTGCAACAAGAAGTACAACAACGGTTGACAGAGGCCCTCAATCCAAACGATAAAGGGTAACGAACTTTTATGGGTAATAGAGAAAGAGTAAACAATGCAGCAATTACAGAATGTTATTGAGTCCGCCTTTGAGCGTCGCGCCGACATCACGCCGGCAAATGTGGATACCGTAACCCGCGAAGCGGTTAACCAGGTCATTTCCCTGCTTGATTCCGGCGCTCTGCGTGTCGCTGAAAAGATCGATGGCCAGTGGGTCACCCACCAGTGGCTGAAGAAAGCGGTTCTGCTCTCTTTCCGTATTAACGATAACCAGGTTATCGACGGTGCGGAAAGCCGCTACTTCGATAAAGTACCGATGAAATTCGCCGACTACGATGAAGCGCGTTTCCAGAAAGAGGGCTTCCGCGTGGTTCCGCCGGCAGCCGTTCGCCAGGGCGCGTTCATTGCCCGCAACACCGTGCTGATGCCGTCCTACGTCAACATCGGCGCCTACGTTGACGAAGGCAGCATGGTTGATACCTGGGCTACCGTCGGCTCCTGCGCGCAGATCGGTAAAAACGTTCACCTCTCCGGCGGCGTGGGTATCGGCGGCGTGCTGGAACCGCTGCAGGCTAACCCAACCATCATCGAAGATAACTGCTTTATCGGCGCGCGTTCTGAAGTTGTCGAAGGCGTTATCGTCGAAGAGGGCTCCGTTATCTCCATGGGCGTGTACCTGGGCCAGAGCACCAAAATCTACGACCGCGAAACCGGCGAAGTGTTCTATGGCCGCGTACCGGCTGGCTCGGTGGTGGTTTCAGGCAACCTGCCGTCGAAAGATGGCAAGTACAGCCTGTACTGCGCGGTGATCGTGAAGAAGGTTGATGCGAAAACTCGCGGCAAGGTCGGCATTAACGAACTGCTGCGTACCATCGACTAAGCAGTATAAAAAGCGGGAGATATCCCGCTTTTTTTATATTTGACGCTGGCGAAGATTGGTTTTTTCGTTAATTATTCAAAGGTTATGATGATATCAAAGGTACCGTTATGTACGATAATCTGAAAAGTCTTGGCATTACCAATCCTGATGAGATCGATCGCTATAGCCTGCGCCAGGAAGCTAACAACGACATTCTGAAAATCTATTTTCAGAAGGACAAAGGCGAGTTCTTCGCCAAAAGCGTTAAGTTTAAGTATCCGCGTCAGCGTAAGACCGTTGTCGCCGATGGCGTAGGCCAGGGCTATAAGGAAGTGCAGGAGATCAGTCCAAACCTGCGCTACGTTATCGATGAACTCGATCAGATCTGCCAGCGCGATCGCACTGAAGTCGATCTGAAGCGTAAGATCCTTGACGATCTGCGTCATCTGGAAAGCGTCGTCACCCATAAGATCAGCGAAATTGAAGCCGATCTGGAAAAACTGACCCGCAACAAGTAAGTCTGCCCCCTTCCCTGGCCGGCGATGCCCGTCGGGGCTATGTGTACAGCCGCCCGGATAAGGCGCTCGCGCCACGATCCGGGATTATTCCCTATCTCTGTTCATCCAGCTGCAGCGCAATATACAGCAGCAGCCGATCGTCAAAACTGCCCAGATCCAGCCCCGTCAGCTCTGAAATACGATTCAGCCGATACTCCAGCGTATTACGATGAATAAACAGCGCCTTCGAGGTCGCCAGCGGCTGAACGTTATGGCGAAACCAGGCCTGCAGCGTGCGCCGCAGCAGGCCGTTATTGTCCATCGCCTTCAGGCGAACCAGCGGACGGGCCAGCTCGTTGGCCTGCCAGCCGCCGCGCAGGCTATCGAGCAGCACCGGCAGCATCAAATCCTGATAAAAATAGCTCCGGCTCTCCGGCATGCGCTCCTTGCCGACCATCATGGTGGTGCGAGCGGTACGGTACGAGCGCGCAATGCTGCCGGGCCCGGTAAAGAAGTTGCCTAACGCCACGCGGAACCGCAGCTGGCCGTTTTCCTTCATTCTGGCGATAAGCTGGTCGACCCGTTTGCAGTGGTCTTCCGCATCCCAGCGGCCAAAGGCGTTCAGCGCGGGCTTAAGAACCACCATCTCAGTTAATGAGACAATCGCCACCAGGTTATTACGGTCGGGGGTGGTCAGAGCCGCCTGCAGCTGCTGCAGTTCCGCCATAGCGCTATCCACGCCCAGCTGGCCGCTGTCGACTTCAATCATGGCCACCACCCGCGGCTGATTCAGGTCGATTCCCAGGCGCTGCGCCCATTCGGTTAGCGCCGGGGTGTTCTCTTCCGCCTGAATCAAATTCATCACCAGCTCTTCACGCAGGCGGCTATCCTGAGCCAGCAGGTGCATCAGCCGGGACTGTTCCAGCATCATTTCTGCGGTCATGCACACCAGCTCGCCATACTTGCGCAGCGTTTCTGGCTCTCCGGTCAAGCCGATGACGCCGACGATTTCCCCTTCCAGGCGCAGGGGCAGGTTGATCCCCTGACGTACGCCGTGCAGGTGACGGGCTACCGCATCATCGATATCGACAATACGTCCCTGCGAGAGAACCAGCAGCGCGCCTTCGTGCAATTCACCAATACGCTCGCGATCGCCGCTGCCGATAATGCGCCCACGGGCATCCATTACGTTGATATTGGTATCAATGATGCGCATGGTACGCGCCACAATATCCTGCGCCATTTTGGTATCAAGATGCCAGCCAGCCATGTAACCCTCCCCTGAGCAGGGCATCAGCATAAAAGAGTTAGGTTAGTCGCGCATTGTGCGTATGCACAAAGCACGGGAGAGAAGTATGGAGTTGTGGAAGGAATCACAGAATGAAAGATCGGGCCCGGTGCAGGGTAAAAAAAAGCCCCTTCCCTCAGGCGAGGAGAAGGGGCCGGTTTAGCCGACAGAGATTACTGCATCAACAGGTAGATAGTGCTATCACCGCGCTGAATATTCAGCGCCAGCACCGATGGTTTAGCGTCAAAGATTTTGCGCAGGTCGGCAATATTTTTCACCGGCTGCTGGTTAGCGCCGACGATAATATCGCCTTTCTTCAGGCCAATCTGCGCCGCAGGAGTCCCGGCCTTGACGTTATTGACCGTCACGCCTTTATCCTGGCCCTTGTTGCTCATTTCAGCCCCTTCGATACCGTTGAAGATGGTGCTGGAATCAACCTGAGTCTGGTTGCTCTGCTGCAGTTCGACGGTCGCGGTTACCGGTTTGCCATCGCGCACCAGGCCAAGCTCGACCTTGCTGCCGATAGGCATCGTTCCGACCTGCGCGCGCAGTGCGGCAAAGCTGCTGATCGGTTTACCGTTCAGCGAGGTGATCACGTCCCCGGCTTTGATTCCGGCCTTCGCCGCGGCAGAACCCGGCATCACCTGGCTAACGAAGGCGCCGCGCTGGGCATCGACCTTCATCGCTTTTGCCAGCTCGGAGTTCAGTTCGGTCCCCATGATCCCCAGCTCACCGCGTTTCACCTGGCCATATTTGACCATCTGCTCGGTCAGGTTTTTCACCATATTGCTCGGGATGGCAAAGCCGATGCCGATGTTGCCGCCGTCCGGCGCCAAGATCGCGGTATTGATACCAATCAGCTCGCCGTTCAGGTTCACCAGCGCGCCGCCGGAGTTACCGCGGTTAATCGCCGCATCCGTCTGGATAAAGTTTTCGTAGTTTTCCACGTTCAGGCCGCTGCGGCCGAGAGCGGAAACAATACCGGAAGTCACGGTTTCACCCAGGCCAAACGGGTTGCCAATCGCCACGGTGTAGTCGCCTACGCGCAGGGCATCAGAATCAGCCAGCTTGATTGCCGACAGGTTTTTCGGATCCTGAATCTGAATCAGCGCAATATCGGAACGCGGGTCTTTACCCACCACTTTGGCGTCAAACTTGCGGCCGTCGCTGAGCTGAACTTTGATGGTCGTCGCATTGTCCACTACGTGGTTGTTGGTGACGACATAGCCTTTCACCGCATCAATAATCACCCCGGAGCCCAGCGCCATGAATTTCTGCTGCTGGCCGCCGTCAGCCGGCGCGCCGCCGCCCTGCCCGCCGCCTTGACAGAACGGAGAGCTCTGGAACGGAGAACCGTCCTGGCAGAACGGCGAATTGTCGCCGAAGAACTGCTGGAAGTTGCGCGGCATCCGCGGAGTATTCACGGTCGTGCTGCCTTCAACGTTAATGCTGACGACCGACGGCATGACTTTTTCCAGCATCGGGGCCAGACTTGGCATCTGCTGCGCATTGGTCGCCGAAGAAGCTGTTTCTGCCGCGCTCGCAGAGAGCGGGGATAACGCCAGACCTAAACTCAGAGCCAGTGCACTCATTGCTAACGTGGTTTTTTTCATATGTCTCAATCTCGATTTTAGATAACGCAGAATTGCTATGTAAGTGACTATCAGAGTCATTTTATCGCGCTAAGTTCCGGAATTAAGCACTGCCAAAAAGTAAAAAATTATTGTCCGTCTTTACAAAACCTGTACCTATTCTACCGCCATCAGCCGCCGATATTCATCCCATGCATACAGGTCCGTCATCCCGCTAATATAGTCCTGGATCAGGCGGCAGCGATAATAGTATTCCATCAGCGGAAACTCTGCGGAATCTCCCGGAATTTTGTTTACCGCCTCAACGTAGGCCAGCCGATGTCGTGTTGAAAGTTTCTGAAATAGTCGCGAAGCGATAGGCAAACTTCTCACTCTCTCTTTTTCTACTAATAAGCTGAATTCCTCCAGCGACAATTTCAGCAGCGGCTGATAGATATCTAACAGGCCGCTGATAACGCGATAGCCCTGCAATTCCAGCTGCTCAACATCCGGATGGCTAAACACATGTTTTATCGCCACGTTTTTATATAGCTCCAGCAGCTGACTGCAGTCGCTATCATCCTCAAGCAGCGCGTGATTAAAATCACCGCTAAAAATCTTCGCGATGTTATCTATAAAACGCCGGGCCGCATATGGCACCAGTTTATTCAGCGTATTCACCCGCAAATACATAAAGAACTGATCTTCCGTGCTCCGGCTTAGAGAATTAGAACGCGATTTTTCCCACGCATTTTCTACGACCTGAGAAAATAGCGAACCTTTTTCATGCTGCCCCCACGCATCGTAAAGGTGCTGATATAGTTGCTCCACGCTGAAAATTCTCTTTTCTACCGCATCTTCCAGATCGGCAACACAATATGAGATATCGTCCGCCGCTTCCATAATCCATGTTAAAGGGAAGCGATTGTAAGGAGCCAGATCAAGTTCTTTACGTAACCTCGCAATATAGCCTTCTTCGGCTAAATAATAACCAGGTTTCTTCATTAAATAGCTGTGGCTGGCGGGCGTTTCACCGCGCCACCAGGCCGGGCGGGTATATTTAAGAATACAGCCAACCTGCGCCCAGGTAAGATTCATTCGCATTAACGTATGTACTAAACGAATACCCTGGGCGTTTCCCTCAAACCAGCACAGATCCTGGCGGATCTTGCTGCGCAGCGCGTTCAGCGACTCCTCGCCCGGCCGCAGGCGCAGCACCTCCACCGTGCAGGCATCGTTGAACAGCGGTTCGTTAGCCGCATCGTCGGGCGCCAGGCGCTGGCTGAACCAGTCATTAATTGCCGCTTCGCCAAAATGGCCGAACGGCGGGTTGCCGATGTCGTGCATCAGGCACGCCATCTCGACGATGCTCTCAAACGGTCCGCCGAGTTCATCCAGGCCGTAGGCCGTCAGCAGTTTCTGCTCTTTCAGCCGGCTGAGGACCTCTTTTGCTATGTAGCGCCCGACCTGCTGCACTTCGAGGGAATGGGTTAGCCGGGTACGCACCGCCGCGTTGCGTTCCAGCGGAAAGACCTGGGTTTTCTGCTGTAAACGGCGAATGGCCGGGGAGTTAATAATGCGCCCGCGGTCGCTTTCGAAAATACGCAGGATTTCACGTTCCGTTTCGACGCCCTGCGGCGAGCGATAGCGTCGGTGCCAGTTAATCTTGTTGCGAAAATCAATCTTTGCCATAGCCTCTCCCGCTCGCGAGCAATAACGTTTCCCTTTGAGTGCATGATAGACTATGCAACTAAACCTGACACATCGCGAGTAAATCTATGAAAATCGGCATTATTGGCGCTATGGAAGAAGAAGTTACCCTTCTGCGCGACAAAATCGAAAACCGCCAGACTATCACCCTCGGCGGCAGCGAAATCTACACCGGCCAGCTTCACGGTACCGACATCGCCCTGTTGAAATCGGGGATCGGCAAAGTTGCCGCGGCAATGGGCGCGGCGCTGCTGCTGGAAATCTGCAAGCCGGACGTGATTATCAACACCGGTTCCGCGGGCGGTCTCGAGCCAACGCTAAAAGTCGGCGATATCGTGATCTCCGACGAAACGCGCTACCACGACGCCGATGTGACCGCATTCGGCTACGAATACGGCCAGCTGCCGGGCTGCCCGGCAGGCTTCAAAGCCGACGACAAGCTGATTGCCGCCGCGCAAACCAGCATCGAAGCGCTGAATCTTAACGCGGTACGCGGTCTGATCGTCAGCGGCGACGCTTTCATCAACGGCTCCGTCGGGCTGGCGAAAATCCGCCATAACTTCCCGCAGGCCGTGGCGGTCGAAATGGAAGCCACCGCCATTGCGCACGTTTGCCATAACTTTGGCGTTCCGTTCGTGGTGGTTCGCGCCATCTCCGACGTTGCCGATCAGCAGTCCCATCTGAGCTTCGACGAGTTCCTCGCCGTCGCCGCCAGGCAGTCCACTCTGATGGTGGAAAATCTGGTGCAGAACCTGACGCGTGGCTAAATCGCTAAAACAGGCGCTTGCCGCCCTGCTGCTGCTGGCCCCGGCGTGGCTGTTTGCCGCGCCGCGGGTGATTACGCTATCCCCGGCCAATACCGAGCTGGCGTTTGCGGCCGGCATCACGCCGGTGGGCGTCAGCAGCTATTCCGACTACCCGCCGGAAGCCGCCGGCATCGAGCAGGTTTCCAGCTGGCAGGGGATGAATCTGGAACGCATTGTCGCCCTCAAGCCCGACCTGGTCCTGGCGTGGCGCGGAGGCAACGCCGAGCGCCAGGTTAATCAGCTGAGCGCCCTCGGTATCAAGGTCATCTGGGTCGATACCGCCACCATCGAAGAGATTATCACCACCCTGCGGCAGCTGGCGCAGTGGAGCCCTCAGCCGGAAAAGGCCCGTCAGGCGGCGCAGCAGATGCTGGACGACTATAGTGCGCTGAAAGCCCGCTACGCTCACCTCCCGAAGAAGCGCGTCTTTCTCCAGTTTGGCAGCAACCCTCTTTTTACCAGCAGTCAGGGATCGATTCAGGATCAGGTGCTGACGCTGTGCGGCGGTGAGAATATTTTCGCTGCCAGTAAAGCGCCCTGGCCCCAGGTCAGCCGCGAGCAGGTTCTCGCCAGGCAGCCGCAGGCCATTGTCATTACCGGCGATGCCCGCAAAATTCCCGAAGTCGAACGCTACTGGCATAATCAGTTAAAAATTTCACTGATTGCGTTGCATAGCGACTGGTTTGAACGCGCGAGCCCACGTATTATCCTCGCCGCAAAACAACTCTGTACTGCGCTCGAGCAGGTAAAATAATCGCCTGTTAAGCAGGCGCTAAGCGGGAACTGACGATGCTAGTCTATTGGCTGGATATTATTGGCACAGCCGTATTTGCGATCTCCGGCGTGTTGCTGGCCGGCAAACTGCGTATGGACCCTTTCGGCGTGCTGGTGCTGGGGGTCGTTACCGCCGTGGGCGGCGGGACGATCCGCGATATGGCGCTCGCCAACGGCCCGGTGTTCTGGGTTAAAGACCCAACGGACCTGGTGGTGGCAATGGTGACCAGCATGCTGACGATCCTGCTGGTACGCCAACCGCGCCGGCTGCCTAAATGGATACTGCCGGTGCTCGACGCCGTCGGCCTGGCGGTATTTGTCGGCATCGGCGTCAATAAGGCCTTTATCGCCCACAGCGGTCCGCTGGTTGCGGTCTGCATGGGGGTAGTTACCGGCGTCGGCGGCGGCATTATTCGCGACGTGCTGGCGCGTGAAATCCCGATGATTTTACGTACCGAAATCTATGCGACGGCCTGCATTGTCGGCGGTATCGTGCACGCAACGGCCTACGATACTTTTCACGTGTCGCTGCAAAATTCGGCGATGATGGGCATGGCCGTGACGCTGCTCATTCGGCTGGCGGCAATCCGCTGGCACCTGAAGCTGCCGACGTTTGCGCTGGATGATAACGGGCGTTAGAAAGCGGCTTCATGGCGTAAACCGGCGTCCTGCAGGCCGCAGTCGGGCAAGTTGCGCCGGCTGCGCGGCCCGTCCCTGGGCCTTACTTCGGCGGGATAAATCAGACGCTGAATGAAGATCCGCAGCCGCAGGTGCTTTTCGCATTCGGGTTGGTCACGATAAAACGTGAGCCTTCGAGGCCTTCAGTATAATCGACGGCGCCGCCGACCAGATACTGCAGGCTCATTGGATCAACCACCAGGCCTACGCCCTGTTTCTCGATGGTCATATCCCCTTCGTTAACCTGATCGTCGAAGGTGAAGCCGTACTGGAAACCGCTGCAGCCGCCGCCGGTGATATAAACGCGCAGCTTCAGGTTCGGATTGTCTTCATCAGCAATCAGGAATTTTACTTTTTTGGCTGCGGCTTCGGTAAACTCCAGCGGCAACACGACATCATCACTCATTTTATGCTCCCATTGATACTGCCGATCCGGTTAAAGAATAACCGGACCTTTTGAGCCATTATCTAATACCCTGGTAAATCGTTCAAGTATTCTCCCCGGCAACCGCACGCGCTTTTGCCGCCTGTTCAGCGGCCTGTTTCGCCAGAGTTCGTTCAAGGATAGTTGAATACAAGGGCTTACCCCCCAGAAATTGAGCCAGTAGTGTTGCGCCGAGGCAGGTAATAATCATTGGCAAAATGAGCTGATAGTTATCGGTCATCTCCAGCACCAGCACAATTCCGGTCAGCGGCGCGCGCACCGACGCGGCAAGGAGAGCCCCCATTCCGGCGATGGCAAAGGTGCCGGGATCCAGATGATAGGCCGGAAACAGCGGCGTCGCCGCCATACCGAATGCCGTTCCCAGCAAGGTTCCCAGCGCCAGCATGGGCGCAAAAATCCCGCCAGGCGCGCCGGAAGAGAAGCACAGCAGCGTGGTTATCACCCTGGCGATAAAAATAAACAGCAGCAGGCCAACGGAGAAGTTACCCGCCGCGGCAATCGGAATGAGGTTAAACCCGCCTCCCGCCGCCGCGGGCTGGAGCAGCCCGAGAATACCGCAGCCGCCGCCGATTAGGCCGCCAATCAGCACCCATTTTTTGAGATCGCCGCCGTGGAGACGCTGGAACATATCCTGCGTACGCAGCACCAGGGTGTTAAACAGCGGGCCAATCGCGCCGAAAATCATCCCCAGAATCAGATACAGCCACAGGGTATTGACCGGCGCATTGCTCAGCTTACCGACCTCGATAATCGCCCCTTCACCGTTAAAAATGCGAAATACGATGCTCGACATAATCACGCCGGTAAAAACGGCTTTAATGGAGATCAGGTTGTAGCGAAACTGCGGGCGCATCTCTTCAATAATAAACAGGATCCCCGCCAGCGGCGCGTTGAACGCGGCGGAGAGGCCCGCGGCGGCGCCGGTTGCCAGCAGCGTATGGCGCGCTTCGGGGCTGCGCATGCGGAAAACATCCACCACCATGCGCCCAAGATTCCCGCCGAGCTGCACCATCGGCCCTTCCCGGCCCAGCACCATGCCGGCCCCCAGCGTCCCCATCCCGCCGATAAACTTCACCGGCAGCACCCGCCACCAGCGAACCGGGCGCAGCTCTTCCAGCGCCCCTTCTATTTCCGGGATCCCTGAGCCGCCCGCTTCCGGCGCAAACCGACGCACCAGAAAGTAGCCGACCATCGCCAGCAGCGCGGAGGTGATAAAGGCCAGCGGCCAGACCAGCAGCTCGTGGTCCGCCACCTGCGCCAGGGTTTCGATGCGCAGGTTCTGCACCCAATTGACGCTCTTTTCAAAAGCGACCCCCACCAGCCCGGCCAGGGTTCCGACGACGGCGGCCATTAGCAGCACTGCCAGCGGCGTTTTGTCTCGCTGAACTAAGCGGCGAACCACGTCGCCGCGACGCAAGCGCACGATTTGTTTTGCTTCAAAAGAGGAGGCTTCTGCTTTCATACTCTCGTCGGTTAATAGTCATACAAATAGCACCAAGGGCATTTTAACTGCCAGCCAGCCCCCCGTCGCGGAAAATATTCACCGTTCGCGCTTTGTTTCAATTGGGCAAAACTTTCATAACTATCCTGGAATAACTTAGAATAACCAGCAAAACATTTTTCACGAACCAGGAACCAGGCAATGAGCAAATCTGAAACTCTCTTTAGCGCCGCGCGTGAACTTATCCCCGGCGGCGTTAACTCGCCGGTACGAGCCTTCAGCGGCGTTGGCGGCACGCCGCTGTTTATCGAACGTGCGGACGGCGCCTATCTGTACGACGTCGACGGTAAAGCCTATATCGATTATGTCGGTTCCTGGGGCCCAATGGTACTCGGTCATAACCACCCGGCCATTCGCAATGCGGTGATTGAAGCGGCGCAGCGCGGCCTGAGCTTTGGCGCGCCGACGGAAATGGAAGTGAAAATGGCGGCGCTGGTGACGGAGCTGGTACCGACGATGGATATGGTGCGGATGGTTAACTCCGGCACCGAGGCCACCATGAGCGCCATTCGCCTGGCGCGCGGTTTTACCGGCCGTGACAAAATCATCAAATTTGAAGGCTGCTACCACGGCCACGCCGACTGTCTGCTGGTCAAAGCGGGCTCCGGCGCCCTGACCCTCGGCCAGCCGAATTCTCCGGGCGTGCCGGCCGATTTCGCCAAACACACGCTGACCTGCACCTATAATGACCTGGCTTCGGTCCGCGCCGCGTTCGAGCTGTATCCGCACGACGTTGCCTGCATTATCGTTGAACCGGTGGCCGGAAATATGAACTGCATCCCGCCGCAGCCGGAGTTCCTGCCGGGCCTGCGCGCGCTGTGCGACGAATTTGGCGCCCTGCTGATTATTGATGAAGTGATGACCGGCTTCCGCGTTGCCCTGGCCGGAGCCCAGTCCTACTACGATGTGGTCCCTGACCTGACCTGTCTGGGCAAAATCATCGGCGGCGGCATGCCGGTGGGCGCCTTCGGCGGCCGTCGCGAAGTGATGGATGCGCTGGCGCCGACCGGCCCGGTCTATCAGGCGGGCACCCTGTCCGGCAACCCGATCGCCATGGCGGCGGGCTTCGCCTGCTTAAGCGAAGTGGCGCAGCCGGGAGTTCACGAGACGCTGACGGATTTAACCAACCAGCTGGCCCAGGGGCTGCTGGACGCCGCGCGCGACGCGGGCGTTCCGCTGGTAGTGAATAACGTTGGCGGCATGTTCGGCATCTTCTTTACCGACGCCGAAACCGTCACCTGCTATCAGGACGTGGTGAAGTGCGACGTTGAGCGCTTTAAGCGCTTCTTCCACCTGATGCTGGAAGAGGGCGTTTATCTGGCGCCTTCAGCGTTTGAAGCCGGATTTATGTCCGTTGCCCACAGCGAAGAAGATATCAACCATACCATCGCCGCCGCGCGCAGCGCGTTCGCCAAACTGTAGTCCACGCGCTCCCGGGCGAGCATCACGCCTCGCCCGGAATAACGGCCCATCGCCGCGATAGCCTAGCGGCTCTGCTTCCTCAGCAAATAGATAAAGTACGGTGCGCCGATAAAGGTCGACAGCAGGCCCGCCGGGATCTGATACGGGAACATAATCATTCGCCCGCACCAGTCGGCAAAGACCAGCAGCAGGCCGCCAATCAGCCCGGACATCACCATATGCGGTATCGTACGGCGGAAGCCCATCATGCGCGCAATATGCGGCGCCATCAGACCGACAAAGCTTAACGGGCCGATGGTCAACGTTGCCGTGGCCGTCAGGCAGGCGGCCAGCAGCAGCAGGCCGATGCGCGACGGCGTCAGCGCAACGCCTACCGCACGAGCAGCCTCGCCGCCGAGCGGCAGGATCGTCAGCCAGCGGCGGCACAGCGGCGCCAGGGCCAACAGCACCAGCATCACGCTGCCGCTATACGCCACCATCTCCGGCGTCGCGCCGTAGGTCGACCCGGAGATCCACGTCAGAATCTGCGCCATCCGCGGATCGCCGCTGGCCTGCAGCATCATCAGCAGCATGGTAAACGCGGTGCTCAAGGCCATGCCCGCCAGCAGCATCCGGTGCGGCGAAAAGCCGCCGCGTCCGGCAGCAACCAGAATCACCAGCAGCGTCGCCGCCGCGCCCAGGCTGCCGGCTGGCAGCAGCCAGCCAAAGGCGTTGCCGGGGACGAAGAACAGCATCACAACCACGCCAAACGCCGCGCCGGAGCTGATCCCCAGCACTTCCGGGCTGGCCATCGGGTTGCCGGTCAGGCGCTGAATAATACAGCCCGCCACCGCCAGCATCACCCCGGCGAACAGCGCCGCCAGAATCCGCGGCCAGCGCCACGGCATCAGCTGATCCAGCAGCGTACCGCTGGCCCAGTGCCAGCTCTGGGCGTCGCGGCCAAAGGCCAGCGCCGCCGTCAGCGCCAGCAGCAGAATCAGTAAACCGCCGAGCGCAAACCACTGCACGTTGTGTCGCTCAGCCGGCACCTTATCGCCCGCGTTCATCACCGGAGCGCTAATACTGCGCAGGCGCGGCAGCAGCCACAGCAGCAGCGGCGCGCCGACCAGCGCCGTCACCGATCCGGTTGACACCTCCATCCAGACGCGGGCAAGCCACAGAATGATTTGATCGGAGAGCCAGAGGATCAGCGCGCCAATCAGCGCCGCCAGCAGCAGGCGCGAGAGCAGGCGGCGGGCGCCGAGCATTTTTGCCAGCAGCGGGGCAAACAGGCCGATAAAGCCGATAATCCCCACCGCATTCACCAGCATCGCGCTGAGAACAATAGCCAGCGTCAGCGCCCCAAGACGCGCCAGGGAGAGCGCCAGGCCGAGGTTGCGCGCAACGCCGTCGTCCAGCCCCATCAGGGTGAGAGGTCGCAGCAGCAGCAGCGTCAGCATCGCCCCGCCGAGCAGCTGCGGCCACAGCCGCTGCGCCACGCTCCAGTCGGTTTGCGTCAGGGTGCCGGTACTCCACAGGAACATGCTCTGCAGCTGGTCGTGATGGAAAATGACCATCAGCTGATTAAGCGCCCCGCAGTAAAGGCTGACCACCAGGCCGGCGAGAATCAAGGTCACCGGCGAGAGTCGTTTACCCCAGGAGACGCCAAACACCAGCGCGCCCACCAGGCACGCGCCCGCCAGGGCGGCAAACTGCGATGCCAGCACGCCGGGGATCGCCCACAGCACGGTGACCGTCATCCCCAGCTGGGCGCCGGTCGCGACGCCAAGGGTCGTCGGTTCCGCCAGCGGGTTGCGCAGCACCTGCTGAAACAGAACGCCGACCAGCCCCAGGCCAGCGCCCACCAGCAGCGACACCGCCAGCCTCGGCAGCAGGCTGTAGTGAAACAGCATCTGGGCGATATTATCGATATCCGGCTGCCACAGCGCCTGACGCCACTCGTTCTGCGGCAGCGCGATCCGGAGATTGAAAAGGCTGAGCGCGAAGGCGGCAATCAGCAGTATGGCCAGCAGCAGAGCCGCCAGAGGGGAAATTCGCGATCTCACGCCGGACCTCCCTGAGCGTCGGCCAGCACGCGGGCAAAGTGCATCGCCGATAGCGTAGCACCGTAAAACCACACCGCCGGAACGCGCTGGAAGCGCCCTTCGCGGACAAACGGCATTGCCCGCCACAGCGGGGTGTTCATCAGCTGCGCCATTTCGCTATCGTTGCCGTGGTCAAAGCAGATCACGTCCACATCCCTGTAGGCCGCCAGCCGGTCAATACCGACGGTCACGCTGCCCCAGAAGGTGCTCTCACCGCGCCAGGCATTTTTGATATCAAAGCGTTCGAGGATTTCCTGAAACAGGCAGTTATTACCAAAAACCAGGACGTGACGCGGGTCAAGCAGGCTAATCATCAGCAGCGGCCGATCGTCTCGGCGGGCGAAACGCGGGCGCAGTTCGTCCATCAGCGCATCGAACTCCGCCAGATGGCGCTTCGCGGCCTGCTGCTTGCCGATAAGCTCGGCCATCTCATTCAGCGATTGTTGCGCCATCATCAGCGGCCGCTTGCCGTCGCTGAAGGTAAATCCGCGTCCCGGAGCAATACGCGCCAGCTTCTCTGACGACGGGCCGTAGCCTGCCGACCAGACGATATATGAAGGGTTCATCTGCGTCAGCAGTTCAAGATTGGGTTCCGTGCGCAGCCCGACGTCAATGACCGAGTCCGGCAGCGCCGGTTCATTCACCCACAGGCGATAGTTCGGGATATCAGCGACGCCATACGGCACGACGCCCAGCGCCAGCAGAAGCTCTACCGGCAGCCACTCCAGCGCCACGATGCGCTGCGGATCGACGGCCGCCGCCCGCGCGCCGCGCATCTGCCACAGCAGCGGCGATAGCGCCATCGCCGTCAGTAAACGCCGACGGGTGATCACGTTGTTTTTATCCATTAATAGACGAAGCTTACCGGCGCACTGCCCGCCGGATGCGGCAGAATTCCCATCGGGATACCGTAAATTTGTTCCAGCGTTTCGCTACGCATCAGCTCAGCCGACGTGCCCTGAGCAATCATCTCGCCGCCGCGAAGGGCCACCAGATAGTCGCAGTAGCGGGCCGCCATATTGATATCATGCAGCACGGCAATCACCGTCAGGCCGCGCTGCTGGCTCAGGCGATGCACCAGCGCCAGCACGTCAACCTGGTGGGCGATATCCAGCGCCGAGGTTGGCTCATCCAGCAGCAGACAGCGGCTGTCCTGGGCCACCAGCATGGCAATCCACGCGCGCTGGCGCTCGCCGCCGGAGAGGCTATCGACCAGCCGATGCGCCAAGGGTTTAAGTCCGACCAGCGCAATGGCCTCCTCGACCTTCTGTCGATCCGTTGCGCCAAAGCGCCCCAGCGCCCCGTGCCACGGATAGCGTCCAATCGCCACCAGCTCACGCACCGTCATCCCCTCTGCCGCGGGCAGCTGCTGCGGCAGATAGGCCACTTTGCGGGCAAACGCCTTGCTGCTCCAGCTATCGAGAGGCTGACCGTCGAGCAGCACCTCGCCGTCTGACGGCGGCTGATGGCGACCGAGCATTTTCAGCAGCGTCGATTTACCGGAACCGTTATGACCAATCAGGCCTGTCACTTTTCCAGCCGGGAAGGTTAACGAAAGCGGATGCAGCAGCGTACGGCCAGGCACGCGAAAGGTAACGCGATTCAACGAAAACGTGGTATCGGATTGCGGAGTGTTTTCCTGCATAGCGGCCAACTTGTTTAACGGCGCGGCGAACCGCGCCCATTGAGTGATTAGAAACGGAAGGTTCCGGTCGCAATGACCTGACGCCCTGCGCCCCAGTAGCACGCATATTCGCTATAGCAGCTGGAAACGTACTCGCGATCGAACAGATTATTGACGTTGATACCCACCGACGAGCCCGGTAAACCAAAGCGCGCCAGATCGTATTTCACCGTCGCATCCATCAACGCGTAGCCCGCTACGCCGAAGGAATCATTTTGCTTCGCATCGGCGGTATCGTTTTTGTAGTAGCTAACCGTAGAGCCAACGTAGCGCGCACCGGCGCCTACCGTCAGGCCGCTCAGCGCGGTTTCGTGCAAGGTGTAATCTGCCCACAGCGACGCCATATTACGCGGAACTTCCGCCGGACGTTTGCCGTTAAATATGGTGTCGTGCTGGTACTCAGCATCGGTGTAGGTATAGGCTGCGGTAAGGTTGATATTGGCGTTCACCGCCGCTTTCGCTTCCAGCTCCACGCCGCGAGCGCGGATCTCGCCGGTTTGAATGCTAAACGTCGTATTACGCGGATCTGCCGTCAGGTTTTTATCCTTGGTCAGCTGGTACACCGCCGCCGTGACCACCACCGGCATATCTTTCGGTACGTATTTCACGCCCGCTTCATACTGCTCGCCGCGCGACGGATCGAACGGTTTGCCGTCCAGGCCCGATCCTGAAACCGGCTCAAACGATTGGCTGTAGCTGAAGTATGGAGAAATACCGTTGTCGAACAGGTAGTTAATACCACCGCGCCAGGTAAACTGCTGGTCGTGATTTTCGGCCAGGGTGTTAGTGGAGCGCGTCAGCGTAGAGGTCGTGGCGTAGTCATAGCGTCCGCCCAGCGTCATCACCCACTTATCCCATTCCATCTGATCCTGGGCATAGAGGCCGGTCTGCTCCATCCGGTTAAGCACCGCGTACGGGAAGTACACCGAGACGTTTGGATTACCGTACTGCGGATTGGACATCCCGATCGGGTCTGCAGAACCATAGTCGGCATTGACGTCGTTACGCATACGCGAATAGTCCACGCCGGTCAGCAGCTTATGGTCGACCGCGCCGGTGGCAAAGTCGGACTGCAGCTGGGTATCAACGGTGAACGTGTTGAGATGTTCATCAGAGCGCACGTAGGCGCGGTTGATTTGTCCCGGCGCCGTGTAACCGTTGCCGTAAACGGAGCGATACAGCGTATTGACGTCGGCGTAGCGCAGGTTCTGGCGAACGGTGAAGGTATCGTCAAACTGGTGTGAGAAGCTGTAGCCCACCATCTGCTGACGGCGCGACATCTTATTGTCCGGCTCACCTTCGTTGAAATCGGTCGGCAGCTTATGTGCCTTGCCGTTGGCGTCATAGTACGGCACCACGGTCCCTTCACGCGGGAGCCAGCCGTAGTAACCCGCATAAGGATCGCTCTGGAAGTTGCTCAGGAAGGTGAAATCGGTTTTATCATCCGGGCGCCAGCTAAAGGACGGCGCCACCGCGTAGCGGGTCGATTTCGCCATCTGCTGCTGCGCGTCCTGGCTGCGGCCCAGGCCGGTCAGGCGATAGGACCATACGCCGCTATCATCAATTGCATCGCTAAAATCAAAACCAGTCTGCCACAGGTTATCGGTACCCATTTTGAACTGAATTTCTCTCAGCGGCTCGGTCGTCGGGCGCTTGCTGACCATGCTGACGATGCCGCCGGGGTTGCTGTTGCCATACAGCACGGAGGTTGGCCCGCGCATCACTTCCACACGCTCCAGGAAGTAAGGGTCCATCGACACTTCAGAGTAGTTATTCCCCTGCAGCTTCATGCCATCCAGATACTGGTTGGTATTGACCGTTGTCGACGTCGTAAAGCCGCGAATCGTCACCACGTCATAGGTCGTCGAGCTGCCGCGAGTGGAGAAAACGCCCGGCGTATAGGCCAGCGCTTCTTTCACCGTTGTCGGCTGCTTCATCTCCATTTCCTGGCGGGTAACCACGGAAATCGACTGCGGCGTTTTTTCAATAGGGGTATCGGTTTTGGTGGCAGTTGCGGAGCGCTTTGCCGCGATAGTCGGGGCCGGTCCCCAGGCATTTTCCTGGCTGACGGGAGCCGCAGTCACGGTAATGGTTTCTTCTTTTTTCGGTTCAACTGCCGCCTGTGCATAGACAGACATGCCGCTAACCGCCGTGGCTACTACGACTGCAATTTTACGCAGTGAGTGATTTGGCTGAGCAGTTTTTAGACGCGCCATTGGTAGATCTCTGATAAAGGTGAATGATAACGTAAACGAGAATTATTATTATGACGGCTGACATAATAGGCGAAACGCGAAATGCAAGGCAAGCGATATGCCATCGCGAAGATATCAAAGGCTGAATAAATAACCAGACGGTAATTGTGGGGTTAAGTGGCTGTTAAGTAATCTACATAAATGAAAAAGCCCCCTGATACTGAAGTATCAGAGGGCCAGTGTTGCAACAACCTGTTCGCACCACCATGCAAGCTGCAGCGAGGCGGCTTGAAGAATCAAGCGGATAGTTAATTGCTGCCGAACATATCCTTAATCCAGCCCGCTACGCCGTCACTTTTTTCCTGCTTCGGCGGCTGCTGCTGAGTCGCTGGCTGCTGCTGCTGAGGCTGCTGGCCGGACTGATTAAACGGATTGTTCTGCTGCTGTTGCTCCAGCTGCTGCTGCTGCATCTGTTCACCCTGGCGACAGAGCGCATCCGGCGCGGTGGTCCATACCGGTAGCGTGCGCATCCCTCCGCTACAGACGAAGTTGCCGCTGCTGTCTACGCCCATGTCCACCACATCTTCCGGCGCCGTCAGCACCAGCGGCGTTGGCGTCTGGTTGGCCAGATAGCGCTGATAAATAGACATCGCGCCGCTGGCACCGTACAGCTTCGTCGGCTGGTTGTTATCGCGACCAACCCAGGTAATCGTCACCTGGCTTCCGTCAATACCGGCGAACCATGTATCAACGTTGTTGTTGGTGGTCCCGGTTTTACCCGCCAGATGCAGGCCAGGATATTTCGCCCCAAGCTGACGACCGGTCCCGCGCTGCACAACCTGCTGCATGGTCCACAGCGTCATGTATGCGGCCTGCGCAGGAACCGCCCGCTCCGCCTGCGGATAGCTCTGATACAGAACGGTGCCATCTTCGGCGATCACCGAACGCAGCGCCGACAGCGTGGCGCGGTTACCGCCGCTGGCGATGGTCTGGAACGCCTGCGCCACTTCAATCGGCGTCAGGTTCAACGCCCCGAGGATCATCGCCGGTACCGGACTGAGCTGGTCTTTCGGCGCCCCCAGTTTGACCCAGGTATCGATGACCGCCGGCAGGCCCAGCGCCATCCCGAGGTTGACGGTCGGCACGTTCATCGAACGCGTCAGCGCGTCAACCAGCATCACCTGGCCGCTAAAGCGACGATCGTCGTTCTGCGGGGACCAGGTCTGGCCGTTGGAGAGGCGAATCGTCACCGGCGCATCGGCAATGGCGGTATTCAGGCGGTACTGGTTCGGCTGGCTTAACGCAGTCAGATAGGTCGCCGGCTTGGCCAGAGAACCAATCGAACGGCGGGCCTGCATCGCGCGGTTATAGCCCGCAAACTGCGGCTCCGCGCCGCCGACCATGGCCCGCACCTCGCCGGTATAGCGGTCAACCACCACCATCGCGGTTTCCAGATCCGCCAGCTTACGCTGCTTCTTCAGCGCCGGGATCCCTTCGGTGGCCGCCTTTTCCGCCGCGTCCTGCGCCACGGAATCGAAGGTCGTAAAGATCTTCACGCCGGAGAGATCTTTCACCTTATCGCCCAGCTTCGCCTGCAGCTCCTGACGCACCATCTGCATAAACGCCGGCTGCGGAGAAATGACGCCGCCGCGCGGCTGCACGCCCAGAGGACGGGCGCTCAGCATGTCGTACAGTTCCTGGTCGATAACGTTCTGCTGCTGCAGCAGGCGCAGAACCAGGTTACGACGCTCCAGCGACAGCTTCGGATTACGCCACGGGTTGTAAATCGATGCGCCTTTTACCATCCCCACCAGCAGAGCCTGCTGGTCAAGGCTCAGCTCTTCCACCGGACGGCCAAAGTAGTAAAGGCTGGCCAGCGGGAAGCCGCGAATTTCGTTATCGCCGCTCTGGCCGAGGTACACCTCGTTCATATACAGCTCGAGGATCCGATCCTTGCTGTAACGGGCGTCAACGATCAGCGCCATATAGGCTTCGTTGGCCTTACGCCAGTACGAGCGCTCGCTGGAGAGGAACAGGTTTTTCACCAGCTGCTGGGTCAGGGTACTGGCGCCCTGCACCGTGCGCCCCGCCGTCAGGTTTGCCAGCACCGCACGACCAATCGAGTACAGGCTGATACCGTCATGCTCGTAGAAGTGGCGGTCTTCGGTCGCCAGCAGGGTATCAACCAGCAGATCCGGGAAGCCGCTGCGCTTAACAAACAGGCGCTGCTCGCCGTTTGCCGACTGCAGCATGGTGATCAGCCGCGGATCGAGGCGGAAGAAGCCAAACTGGCGGTTATTCTCCATGTTCTCGATCGTTTCCAGGCGATCGCCATCAAAGGTCAGACGCGCGCGCACCTGCCCTTCTTTACTATCCGGGAAATCAAACGGACGGCGGATCATCTCAATGCTGTTGGCCTGCACGGTATATTCGCCCGGGCGCGTCATCGCGCTCACCTGACGATACTGCGTGGCGTTCAGCAGGCGCACCATTTCGTTTTTGCTGACCTGCATATCGGGTTCGAGGTTGACCATCCGGCCATATACCGCCGCCGGAAGCTCCCAAACCTTGCCGTCAATGCGGCTGCGGATCTTCTGATCGAGGTAGACGCCGTAAGCGGCAACCAGCACCGCGACAACAATCCCCAGCTTGACTAACAGCCACAGCCAGGTACGTTTACGCCGGGGCTTCTTACCTTTGCCATTCGCTTTCTTCGGCATCGGCTCTTCGTCCTCATAATCGTCGTCGTAATCATCGTCGTAGTCCTCGTCCCGAACCCGACGACGAGTCACTTTTTGTTTAGCCGGACGCGAGGGTTTACCCTTACGTCCGATAGGCTCGCGGTCATCTCCCGCCATGCTCTTTCTCCGCAACTTTCAGGCGTAAAAGCCTGATTCTCAATGCTTCCCCCTGCCAGAGGAAGAAGATATCTCTCAAATTCACGCCCGTGGGGTCTTATCCTGCAGGCGACCATCTATTGTCTGTACTTCGCGCGCTCAGCGTCTCAGGGCGCAGTTATGATCGATTTGCTCATGAGTTTAGTTAAAAAAATCATAAAACAAATCATAATCTTACATACTTCACCTGCAGAGAATTTTGGGACATAGCACTAATAGTCCAGGGAACACAGGATAGCACTAAACCAGGATATGCTTAACCAGCATTTTACTCCCTCGAGGCGTAACAAAAGGGAAAATATTATGTTTTTTAATAACATAAAAAATGTTCACCGCGTCTCCGTGCGCTTCAGAATTTTCGCCCCCCGCGCCGACGATAAAAACTAAAACTTCCCGGCACATGAAATATTATATTCGGACTGTGACAATAAATATTTTTCCGGAAGTAAAGATAAACCTTAAACCATCCGCAGATAAAAGTGGGAGCCGCTTAACAATTATATATAATAATATTTACTGATGACACCGTGGAAATATTTGTTAAACTACCCTTCAGTTAACCATTCCAGCTTAATATTATGCGAACTTTCGTTATATTTCCGCTTATCATGATTGCCGCTCTTGCAGGGTGCCAGCAGAATCGCTCCTCAACCTTAAGCCCTGCCGTCAGCAGCGAGGCGCAGCTTGAGCAGCTCTCATCCGTGGCCGCAGGCGCCCGCTATCTGAAGAACAGATGCAATCGCAGCGATCTGCCCGCAGACGAAGCCCTTACCCAGGCCGCGTGGAATGTCGGGAAAAAAAGAGGATGGGGAAATATCGATTACGCTACCCTGGCTCAGCGCAGCGCGCAGATGTATCAACAGCTGCAGCAGGACAGTACTCCGGAAACAACCAAATGCAGTCAGTTTAATCGCCAGCTGGCGCCATTTATTGCTGGCTTAGGTCGTCAATAAAATGTCGCAGCCGGTTATTTTGCGTTTTATTGCCGCGCAATTTATTGCCCCTGCGGACTATCCGCAATAATACCTCCCGGCCAGTCATCCAGCGCCGCCAGAGTAAACGTATTGCCCTTAAAGCTAAACACGGTTAAATCCTGCTGAATCTGCTCAATCACCAGATTCGGCAGCGGTGATTGCCCTTCCTGCCAGGACTGGCCGTTGATAACAATAGTGCGCTTATCCTCGCGCGAGGCGTAGATATGCGCGCTGTAGCGCAGTGCCGGTAAATAATCCTCCTCTGAACTCTCCTCCTCCACGCTGGCCTGCCCCTTTTCCTTTGTCGGAGCCTTTGCCGGAGCCGGAGTGGGGGCCGATGCAGAATGGCTAAGCGGCACCAGCGCCGCGTGCGCCACCGGCACCATCGACGTTTGCGCGACCGGCGCATTTCGCCACTGCTCGCCGCTAAACCAGCCCAGCGCGATAAATAGCGCGGCGTAGAGCGGGACGGTCAGCCAGGGAACCTGCACCATTCCGCCGACCATCACCGGCGCTCCCGCATCCCGGATGTCCGCCGCGGGCGTCGGGCACTCTTCATCATGGCGAATCATCACACCCTCTCTCCTGATACCGGAAAAACCGCAGCCCGGCTCTGAGCGCCGGGCTGCCTGACCCCTTTCATGCGGGTCAGCTAAAGAGACGCTTTACTTACTGCTTACCGGCAGGCCCGCGCCCTGCGCGTCGCCCTGCGGTTTTTCCAGCACCGCAACGGACCAGGCAGGCAGCGTAATCGCGCCGTCGGCAGCGATCTCGACGCCGTTCGCCAGCGACCCCTCTCCCGCCGCCTGCTGAACGGAACTCAACTGCAGGTTTTCACCATTGAAATCATGGAGGGTCCGGCTCTCAGGCGCCGCGTTGATCGCCACGACCAGGCCGTCCACCCGGCCGTCGAGGCTCGCTCCCGCCTGGACGCCATCATCGATGGTCATGATCAGCAGGCCAGCCAGCGCGTCGGCTCCGGTATTGCGGAAATCGACGCGCTTCATCACCGCGCTGCCGTCACCTAAGGTGAAGAGCGGGGATGATTTGCGCAGCTGGGTCAGCTCCTGATAGAACGCGGTCATCTGCTGCAGCTCCGGCTCGCCGGGAGTCGCCACCATCTCCTTAACGCGGGAAATCAGATCGTAATTGCTGCCGTCATCGCTACTGCGCGGCATCCCGACGTTAAAGTTATTGTCCTGCATGGCGTAGTCGACGCGGTTAAACCAGTCGCCGGAGTCATAGGAGTCGCGGGTGAAGGATTTAGAGCGCAGCAGCTCCGAACCCTGCTGATCGAAGGCGATCCCCTGACCCAGCATCACCGTCGCCAGCGATACCGCCTGCATCCGCACGCGGGTATTGAGATCGGCCTCCTGCGCGGCTTTGTAGCTAATCATGTCCCACAGCGTTTGGTTATCGTGCTTCGAGACGTAGTTAACAACCTCCGTCGGGTCAGCCGCATAGCCGCCCGGCGCGCCGTTGTAGTCAATCTCGCTGCCTTTTTTCACCGCGCCGTCTTTATCAACCATCACAAAGTCGGCCAGGTTTCCGGCCATTCCCAGACGCGTCAGATCGGCAAGATGGCGCACCGTATCTTCGTTCTGGCTGGCGATCTCGTTAGGCAATACCCCGGCACCGCTGCCGATCCCCTGGTTCTGACGCAGCGCATCGCCGGAGTCAAACGGACCGCCGCCGCGCACCGAGTCACGCAAACGATCGGAGAACGTCCCGATACCGCTGCCTTTGAGATTGATCTGCGAAGCGATTTCGAAACGGTCGCTCTGCCCGGAATCCCAGCCTTCACCGAAGAAGTAGATATCCGGATTTAGGGCCTTCACCCGCTCCCACGCCGACAGGATCTGCGCTTTCGGGTGATAGCCCATCAGGTCGAAACGGAAGGCGTCAATTTTGTAATCGGTGGTCCATACCGCCAGCGAGTCGGCGATAAGCTTGGCGAACATCCGATGCTCCGGCGCGGAGTCCGAGCAGCAGGTCGCCGATTCAACGCTTCCGGTAGTTTCGTTCAGACGCTGATAGTACCAGGGGACGATTTTATCCAGCACCGAAGTCCGGTCAGTTGGCCCGGCGGCATTGGTGTGGTTGTACACCACGTCCATGATCACGTTCATTCCCAGATCCTGCTTAATCGCCTGGATCATGGTACGGAACTCTTTGATCCGCGCGGTCCCTTCCGGGTTGGTGGCGTAAGAGCCTTCCGGCACCGTGTAGTGGAACGGATCGTAGCCCCAGTTATAGGAATCGGTCTGCGCGACCAGGCTGTTCAGCGCCTGAACCTGCGGATTATCCTGGCTATCGCTTTGCTTCAGCTGATTAAGCACCTCTTCCACCGTCGACCCGCTGGCGCAATAAGCGGCAAATTCGCTGCTCTTCACCGCGCTGTTGACTTCGCAGAGGCGGCTGAACGGCTGCTGGATGTCGGCCACTTTGTCGCTGAACTCGTTGACCGTCGCCAGATCGAAGACCGGCAGCAGCTCAACGTGGGTCACTCCGGAGGCGGAGAGCTTTTTCAGATGCTGCACCATGTTGCTGTCCTGAGCGGTGAGCGCCAGATATTTACCGCGCAGCTCGGCCGGAACGGTGCTGTCCCAGGCAGAAAGATCGCGAATATGCGATTCATGAATCGTCATCTTCGCCAGATCGGCTTTGGTTTTCTGCGCATGAGGCATCGCCAGGCTATCCCAGCCGTCGGGCTTGAGCGCGCTGTCGTTCAGATCGACAACCTGGCTGTACTCCGAATTGGTGGAGAGGCTATGGGCGTAAGGGTCGGTCACCTCGTACTGTTCAATCTTGCGCGACTGCGGGTGATAAACCGTCAGCGCATAGCGATAGAAGGCCCCCTTCAGGTCGCTTCCGCCCTGCCATGCCCAGGCGCCCGAGGCCGCGTCGCGGGTCATCGGATGGCTGGCAAGCACCTTTTTATCGGCGCTATACAGCACCAGATCGACCTGCTGCGCGGTCGGCGCCCACAGGCGGAAATTAACCCCGCCATCGCTCACCTGCGCCCCGTAGCTGAGGGCCTCCGCCGGCGGCGCGTAGACGTCGTCCAGCACGCCCGCCGTCTGCACCTGGGTGGCGGAGATCAGAATGCCGTCCTTCTCGGCGGCGATCGCCACCGTTTCGCCCTGCAGCAGCTCGTCAACCGGCGCATTATCCGGAAGCTTAAAGGCGGCGTAGCTGGAGAGCTGCGGGAAGCGCATGCTCACCTGCTGGCTGACGGTGGTGGGAGTCAGGTTCAGATAGCGATCGGTAAATTTCCCTTCGCTATCGGCGGCCACTTTACTGCTGTGGCTGTAGTAAAGGCGGACGATTGGTTTGTCCTGTCCGCCCGGCCACAGCAGAGTGGTCTTGTCAACCCAGTGGGCCTCGGCAAGCGCCACGCCAAACGCGGCGCGAAACGCATCCGCGCGGGTATCATATAGCGAGCCGCTGCCGGCGATAACCGAGACCGTGCGGTCGGTAAAGTCGCCGAACGACACGCGCAGATCGCTATCGATCAGCTTGTTGGTGCCATCTCTGACGATGACGTTAATACAGCCGCTCTCTTTATTGAGCGGAATCACCCAGTACGGGCCGTATTTATCGCTGCCGCTCGGGGTGGTGCTGACGTCATTCCAGTCCGCCACCGGCGCGCTTAACGCATCGCAGGTTTCATTATTCCAGAGATAGAGGTTCCGGGTGCTGTAATCCGCGGCGGTGGTGCCGGTAATGCCAGCAATATCAACCAGATGAATGACCGCCTGCTGAGAGGAAGCCGTGGCAGCTTCACCGGGAACCGCCACATCGGGTAAACGAACAACGACATCCTGATTATCGGGAGTGTCAGGTGAGCCAGAGGAAGAAGATGAAGAACTATTATCGCAGCCGCTAAGTAAAACCAACGAGCCAAGGAATAGGGCATTACAGGTATATCTGAGCATTCGATAGTCCCTAATATGCTTAATAAATTATGAAAGGTAAGAGAAGATGTTTATCTGTAAAGCGCCGGCAATTAGATATTTTTGCTTTCAGCGATTCAATCATCCATTAACAATTAATGGGGGGGCGTAGGCGGCCGGGGGAGTAAAAATAAAAAGGGAATGACGACCCGGATAGCGAAACTCATTATGCTTTGCGGCGACTAATCAAGAATTTCGCAATAAAAGATCTAAATATAAAAAGCCACCCACCAATACAGGTAGGGAAGCGATGCCGCCCCGGGGAAAACAGGATGAGAAAAAGAATTAAAATACCTTTTTCTGTGATGAGGTTAACACTAACAAATAAAACAATAATTAACAATACTCCTCATATTGTGATGTTCGTCATATTATTACTTATCGCTCAGCAGCTCGCCAAATTAAGCTGGCGGATTATATTCCCTGTAGATCCTGCGGCTATGGCGATTAACGCCGCGACGGTTTTCGCTCCCCCGATCGCTATTCGACAAACGGAATTAGCGCCGTTTACGCTATTTGGCAGCGCGGAAAAAACGCCTCCGGCATCGGGCGTATCCACCGACGGTAAGAGCCTGGCCCAGGCGCCGCTTTCCGCCCTGAAGCTGCGGATCACCGGCCTGCTCGTCAGCAGCGATGCCGCGCGGTCGATTGCCATCGTGGCAAAAGGGAATCAACAGGTTAGCCTGGGCGTTGGCGACAGCACGCCGGGTAACGAAGCCAAAATAGTCGCTATTCTCAACGATCGCCTGATCGTTAACTACCGGGGCAGAAACGAAGCGATACCGCTCTTTGACGACGCCGCCGCGGGCGTGAAACCCGCCCTGACGCCGCCCGCGAAAGCGTGGGTTAAACAGCTGCGCGAACAGCCGCAAAATATTCTCAACTATCTCAATATTTCCCCGATTATGGTTAATGAGCAGCTCAGCGGATATCGACTCAATCCGGGAAAAGACCCCACTCTTTTTCGTCAGTCCGGCTTACATGAAAACGATCTGGCGGTCGCCATGAATGGCCTCGATCTTCGCGATCGGCAGCAGGCTCAGCAAGCATTAAAACAGCTCCCCGAGCTCAGCGAAATAACGCTGACCGTCGAACGCGATGGTCAGCGGCAGGATATCTATTTAGCCTTGAGGGATGAATAATTGCGCAGAACCATAAATTTCCGTCTGCTTTTCACGCTGCTGATGATATTCAGCACGCTGTTATTCAAACCCGCCGGCGCAGAAGAATTCTCCGCCAGCTTCAAGGGCACCGATATTCAGGAATTTATTAATACCGTCAGCAAAAACCTCAATAAGACGGTCATTATCGACCCCAGCGTACGCGGCACAATTACCGTTCGCAGCTACGATATGCTCAATGAAGAACAATATTATCAGTTCTTCCTCAGCGTCCTCGACGTCTACGGTTTTGCGGTTATCAATATGAATAATGGCGTACTGAAGGTCGTGCGTTCAAAAGATGCCAAAACCGCGGCGGTCCCGGTCGCCAGCGACGCCTCGCCGGGCGAGGGCGATGAGGTGGTTACCCGGGTGGTACCGCTGACCAACGTGGCCGCCCGCGATCTCGCGCCGCTGCTGCGACAGCTCAATGACAACGCCGGGGCCGGCAGCGTGGTGCACTACGAGCCGTCCAACGTGCTGCTGATGACCGGACGCGCGGCGGTGATTAAGCGCCTGCTGACCATCGTCGAGCGCGTTGATAACGCCGGCGATCGCAGCGTGGTGACGGTCCCGCTCTCCTGGGCCTCCGCCGCCGACGTGGTCAAGCTGGTGAATGAGCTGAACAAAGACACCAGCAAATCCGCGCTCCCCGGTTCGATGGTGGCGAACGTGGTCGCCGACGAGCGGACCAATTCGGTGCTGGTGAGCGGCGAACCGAACTCCCGCCAGCGCATCATCACCATGATCAGGCAGCTCGACCGCCAGCAGGCGGTACAGGGAAACACCAAGGTTATCTACCTCAAGTATGCCAAAGCCGCCGATCTGGTGGAGGTGCTAACCGGCATCAGCAGCAGCATGCAGAGCGAAAAGCAGAGCGCGAAGCCGGTGGCGGCGCTGGATAAAAACATCATCATCAAAGCCCACGGCCAGACCAACGCGCTGATCGTGACCGCCGCCCCGGACGTCATGAACGACCTCGAGCGGGTCATCGCTCAGCTGGATATTCGCCGTCCGCAGGTGCTGGTTGAAGCCATTATTGCCGAGGTTCAGGACGCCGACGGCCTCAATCTGGGCGTACAGTGGGCCAACAAAAACGCCGGCATGACCCAGTTCAACAACAGCGGGCTGCCGATCTCAACGGCCATTGCCGGCGCCAACCAGTACAACAAAGACGGCACGGTCACCAGCTCGCTCGCCAGCGCGCTAAGCTCCTTTAACGGCATCGCCGCCGGGTTCTATCAGGGGAACTGGGCGATGCTGCTCACCGCCCTCTCCAGCAGCAGCAAAAACGATATTCTCGCCACCCCCAGCATCGTCACCCTCGACAACATGGAGGCGACCTTTAACGTCGGCCAGGAGGTTCCGGTGCTCAGCGGCTCGCAGACCACCTCCGGCGATAACATCTTCAATACCGTCGAACGAAAAACCGTCGGCATCAAGCTGAAGGTCAAGCCGCAGATTAACGAAGGGGACTCGGTGCTGCTGGAAATTGAGCAGGAGGTTTCCAGCGTCGCCGACTCCGCCTCCAGCACCAGCTCGGATTTAGGCGCGACCTTCAACACCCGCACGGTTAACAACGCGGTGCTGGTCGGCAGCGGCGAAACCGTCGTCGTGGGCGGGCTGCTGGACAAAAGCGTCACCGACTCCGCCGACAAGGTCCCGCTGCTCGGCGATATTCCGCTGATTGGCGCCCTGTTCCGCTCCACCAGCAAAAAGGTTTCCAAACGCAACCTGATGCTGTTTATCCGGCCGACCATTATTCGCGATCGCGATGGCTACCGGCAGGCCTCCTCGGGCCAGTACGCCGCCTTTAACGACGCGCAAACCAAACAGCGCGGCAAAGACGGCACGGAAGCGTCGCTGAACGATGACCTGCTGCATATCTACCCCCAGCAGGATACCGCCGCGTTTCGTCGGATCGGCGCCGCCATCGATGCCTTCAACCTGGGAGGCAAACCATGACGCCAGCGGCGGAACGCCGCCCGCTGCTGCCTTTCGTCTATGCCCGCGCCCACGGCATTATCCTGCTGAGCGATGGCGCGACCTGCGCCGTCCGCTGCCTCGCCGACGCCCCGACGGCGGCGCTGCTTGAGGCGCGCCGGGTGGCGGATATGCCGATCGAGGTCCAGCGGCTGGCCGCCGATGAGTTCGAGAAGCTGCTGGTGCTCAGCTATCAGCGTGATTCGGCGGAAGCCCGGCGCATGATGGCCGATATCGGCAATGAGCTGGATTTATACACCCTCGCCGACGAGCTGCCCGACACCGACGATCTGCTGGATAGCGAGGACGATGCGCCCATTATCCGCCTGATCAACGCCATGCTGACGGAGGCCATCAAAGAAAAGGCCTCGGATATTCATATCGAAACCTACGAGCGCCACCTGCAGATCCGCTTTCGCGTTGATGGCGTCCTGCGGGAGATCCTCCGCCCACAGCGTCGGCTTGCGGCCCTGCTTATTTCGCGCATTAAGGTGATGGCCAACCTCGATATCGCGGAAAAGCGCATTCCGCAGGATGGCCGCATGGCGCTGCGTATCGGCGGACGCGCCGTTGACGTGCGCGTCTCGACGCTGCCCTCCGGCCACGGCGAGCGCGTGGTGCTGCGCCTGCTGGATAAAAACAGCGTCAACCTCGACCTGCTGACCCTCGGCATGCCGCCCGCGCTCCTGCAGCAGGTCGATGAACTGATGGCCCGCCCGCACGGCATCATTCTGGTCACCGGCCCTACCGGTTCGGGCAAAAGCACCACCCTGTACGCCGCCCTCAGCCGCCTCGACGCTCGCGAGCGCAATATTATGACTATTGAAGATCCCGTCGAATACGAGCTGGAGGGCATCGGCCAGACGCAGGTCAACGCCAGGGTGGAGATGACCTTCGCCCGCGGGCTGCGCGCCATTTTGCGTCAGGACCCTGACGTGGTGCTGGTGGGCGAGATCCGCGACAGCGAGACGGCGCAGATTGCCGTCCAGGCCTCCCTGACCGGGCACCTGGTGCTCTCCACGCTGCATACCAACAGCGCGCTGGGGGCGATCTCGCGCCTGCAGGATATGGGCGTGGAGCCATTTCTGCTGTCAACCTCGCTGCTGGCGGTGATGTCGCAGCGCCTGGTGCGCCGGCTCTGCCCGCACTGCCGTCGACCGGGGCAGGCGGATGCGCAAACGGCGAAACGGATGGGCGTCCCGACCGGTACCGCCATGTGGCACGCCGAGGGCTGCGGGGAGTGCGGCTTCACCGGCTATCGCGGGCGCACCGGGATCCACGAGCTGCTGCGGGTCGACGATCGGGTGCGGATGGCAATCCACCGCGGAGAAAACGAATTAACGCTGGGCCAGCGGCTGGGGACGGACTATATCACCCTCCGCCACGCCGGGCTGGAGAAGGTGCTGAGCGGCATCACCAGCTGGGAAGAGGTGGTCAGGGTGACCGAGCAGCAAACGGCACAGGGGGAGCAGGATGGCCATTTTTCGCTACCAGGCGCTCGATGAACGCGGCAGGACGCAGCGCGGCGTACAGCAGGCGGACTCCGCCCGCCACGCCCGCCAGCTGCTGCGGGAAAAGGGCTGGCTGCCCGTTGAGATCAAGGCCGCTGAAGGCCCCGCGCGCGGCGGCGGGCGTTCGCTGCTGACGCGACGCACCGGCGCCGGCGACCTCGCCCTGCTCACCCGGCAGCTGGCGACGCTGGTAGCGGCGGCAATCCCGTTGGAAAAAGCGCTGGATGCCGTGGCGCAGCAGTGCGAAAAAGCGCACCTGAAAACCCTGATGGCCGGGGTGCGCGGCAAGGTGCTGGAAGGACATACCCTGGCGGAGGCCATGCGCGGCTATCCGGCCTGCTTCGATCGGCTGTATTGCGCGATGGTCGCCGCGGGCGAAACCTCCGGGCACCTTGCCGGCGTGCTTAACCGGCTGGCGGACTATACCGAACAGCGCCAGCAGCTTCGCGCCCGCCTGCTGCAGGCCATGATCTACCCCATCGTTCTGACCCTGGTCGCCATCAGCGTGATCGCCATTTTGCTCTCCACGGTGGTGCCGAAGGTCGTCGATCAGTTCGTCCATCTCAAGCAGGCCCTGCCGTTTTCCACCCGCCTGCTGATGACCATGAGCGATATCGTCAGAGGCGCCGGGCCCTGGCTACTGCTGGCGCTGCTGGCGGGCGGGCTGCTGCTTCATTACGCCCTGCGCCAGCCCGCGCGGCGGCTCATCTGGCATAGACAGCTGCTGCGCCTGCCGCTGATTGGCCGGGTGGCCCGCAGCATCAACAGCGCTCGCTACGCCCGCACCCTCAGCATTCTTAACGCCAGCGCCGTCCCGCTGCTGCCGTCGATGCGCATCAGCGCGGAGGTGTTAAGCAACACCTGGGCGCGCCGCCAGCTGGAAACCGCCGCGGAGTCGGTGCGCGAAGGGAGCAGCCTGCACCGCGCCCTCGAAACCACCGCCCTTTTCCCGCCGATGATGCGCTACATGGTTGCCAGCGGCGAACAGAGCGGCGAGCTCAACGGCATGCTCGAACGCGCCGCCGATAACCAGGACCGCGAGCTGAGCGCGCAAATTCAGATGGCGCTCAGCCTGTTTGAGCCGCTGCTGGTGGTGGCGATGGCCGGCATGGTGCTGTTTATCGTGCTGGCCATTCTGCAGCCGATCCTGCAGCTCAACACCCTTATGAGTATGTAATTGTCTTAATGGAGAAAAATATGCAACGACAGCGTGGATTCACCCTACTGGAAATTATGGTGGTGATTGTCATCCTCGGTATTCTTGCCAGCCTGGTGGTACCTAACCTGATGGGCAATAAAGAAAAAGCGGACCGGCAAAAGGTGGTCAGCGATCTGGTGGCGCTGGAAGGCGCGCTGGATATGTACAAGCTGGATAACAGCCGCTATCCCAACACCGAGCAGGGGCTCGCGGCGCTGGTCAGCCGTCCCACCGCCGAGCCGCTGGCGCGTAACTATCCGGAAGGCGGCTATATCCGCCGTCTGCCGCAGGACCCGTGGGGCAACGACTATCAGCTGCTCAGCCCCGGCCAGCACGGCCAGGTCGACGTCTTTAGCGTTGGGCCGGACGGCATGCCGGACACCAACGACGATCTCGGCAACTGGAATATCGGGAAAAAATAGTGCAACAGCGCGGCTTCACGCTACTGGAGATGATGCTCATTTTGCTGCTGATGGGCGTTAGCGCGGGCATGGTGATGCTGGCGTTTCCGCCATCGCGCGAGGATGACGCGGCGCAGACCCGCGATCGCTTTGAGACGCAGCTGCGCTTTATCCGCGATCGCGGGCTGCAAACCGGCCAGTTCTTCGGTATCTCGATTCACCCCGACCGCTGGCAGTTTATGCGGCTGCAGTCCGCAGACGAGAACGGCAGAGCCGGAGAAGCGGACGGCGGCGAGGAGAGTCCCCGCTGGCAGCCGCTGCAGATCGCTCGCCTCGCCACCTCGGGCAGCGCCGCCCCGGAACCGCTGGCGCTGAGCTTTCCCGATGGCGCCGCCTGGACGCCGGGCGAACAGCCCGACGTTCTGCTGTTCCCCGGCGGGGAAGTGACGCCCTTTCAGCTGCGCATCGGCAGCGGGCAGGCGCTGAACGTTGATGCTCGCGGCGACATTCAGCCGGCGCAGCGGGAGGAGAGTCCATGAAATCACAATCCGGGATGACGCTTATCGAAGTCATGGTCGCGCTGGTGGTCTTCGCCCTCGCCGGGCTGTCCGTGATGCAGGCAACGCTGCAGCAGACCCGCCACCTCGGGCGAATGGAGGAGAAAACCCTCGCCGGGTGGCTTGCCGACAATCAGCTAATCCAGCTGAAGCTGGAAAACCGCTGGCCGGCGCTGAGCCCCTCGGAAACGACGGTCCAGGCGGCAGGCGGCAGCTGGCACATCCGCTGGCAGGGCGTCGAAACGGAGCTCCCGCAGCTGCGGGCGCTGGACGTCGAGGTCCGCCATGATAAAAGCGATAAGGCTCCGGTCTCTTCGCTGCGCACCTGGGTGACCCGGCCATGAAGAATGGCACCATGCGCGGCTTTACCCTCGTTGAAATGCTGCTGGCGCTGGCGATCCTCGCCGCGCTGAGCGTGGCGGCGATCGGCGTACTGCAAAACGTCATTCGCGCGGATACGCTCACCAAAGAAAAAGCGCAGCAGATCCAGGCGCTGCAGCAGACCTTTAGCCAGATGGCCGCCGACTTCAACCAGATCGTTCCCCGCCGCGGGCGCAACGACGACGCCCTGTTCTCTGCCGGGCGCTTCCTGCTGGGCAGCGACGACTGGGCGATAGCCTTTAGCCGCAGCGGCTGGCCAAACCCGATGGGCATTTTGCCGCGCTCAGAGATCCAGAGCGTCAGCTACCGCCTGCGCCAGCAGCAGCTGGAGCGTCTGAGCTATGACCAGCAGGACCCGCTCACCGGCAGCCGGCCGACGACCTGGGTCCTGCAGCGCGACGTCCAGGCGTTCCGCCTGCGCTTTTACGCCAGCGGCCGCTGGCAGGATCGCTGGGAGTCCGCGCAAAATCTGCCGCAGGCGCTTGAAGTCACCTTAACGCTGAAGGGCTACGGCGACATCACGCGCCTGTTTTTGCTTGCCCCCGGAGACCAGCCGTGAACGGCCGACAGCGCGGCGTCGCGCTGCTGATGGTGCTGCTGATCCTCGCCCTGATGATGGTGCTGGCGAGCGCCATTACCGAAAGAACGGCGCGGATGTACCAGCAAACGGCCACCACCCTCGATAACCTGCAGGCCAAATGGTACGCGCTGGGCGCGGAGACGATGGTCGCCGCCCTGCTGCAGCGCGACGCGCTTGATTCGCCGAATCAAACCCATCTGGCGCAAAACTGGGCCCAGCAGGGACGCCGCTTTACGCTCGCCGACGGTGAGATTTACGCCACTATTACCGACGACCAGGCCTGTTTCAATCTGAACGCCATCAACCGCACCGCCGCCGATGAAAGCGAAGCGATCCCCGCCGCGGCGCGCGCCTTTACCCGTCTGCTGGAAAAGCTCGGCGCGGAGCCGCTGCGCGCCCTGCAGCTCACCGCCGCCCTGCGCGACTGGATCGATGCGGATAGTCAGCCGCTGCTTAACGGCGCGGAAGACGAGGTCTATATGGCGCAGTCCCCGGGCTACCTGACCGGCAACCAGAGTATCCAGGACCTCAGCGAGCTGCGCCTGCTCGCCGGGATGGACCCGGCGCTGTACCAGCGTCTGCTGCCCTACGTCTGCGCCCAGCCGAACGACGCCCTGCAGATCAATATCAATACCCTGAAGCCGGCGCAGGCCGCTCTGCTGGCGGCGCTGTTTCCCGCCGATCTGAGCATTCAGCAGGCGCGCCAGCTGCTGAGCGCCCGTCCGGCAAGCGGCTGGAACAGCGTTGCCGCGTTTTTAGCCCAGCAGGCGCTGCAGGACACCGACACCACCGCCGTACGCCCCTGGCTGACGGTCCATAGTGAACGCTTTGTCGCATCGTTCACCGTGGTCATGGGCAGCGCGCGCTATCAGCAGCGCAACCTCCTGCAGCTGGAGGGGCGCAGCTTCCGCGTTATCCAGCGACGTTATGGACTTTACAGAGTGGCCGATGAATAACGATAAAACGCCGCCGCGCGCGGCGCTCATTTTGCGCCTTGGCGCCCCTGACCGGCCGATAGCCTGGCGCCTGCTCTCGCCCGGACAGCCGGAGAGAGCCGGCGCATGGTCTCCCGGTGACGATGACCCGACGCTGCGCGAGCTGGCGGCGCGCTATCCCGCCTGGGTATTGGTTCCCGCCAGCGACTGCGCTTTTCACCGCGTGACGCTGCCCGCCGGCCTGCGCCAGCGCCCGCAGCAGATCCTGCCCTTCCTGCTCGAAGAGCAGCTGGCAACTGACGTCGAAGAGGTCCATTTTGCGCTGCTCCACCGGCAGAAAAATATCTGCCATGTCGCCGCCCTGCAGCGGCAAAAAATGCGCGAGTGGCTCGCCCGCTGCGACGAGCTGGGGCTGGAGGTCCTCGCCCTGACGCCGGATGTGCTGGCCCTCCCCTTCACCCCGGCCCGCTGGAGCGCGCTGCAGGTCGGCGAACAGTGGCTGATTCGCCACCAGGCCTGGGGCGGGATGGCGGCGGAAGCCGGCTGGCTGGCTGAGCTGCTTTCCCCCGGCGAGGAGCAGCCGCCGATCGACAGCTACTCTCCGCCCCCGCCGATCCCGGCGCCGTGGCGCGAACAGGCGGCGCAGGATTTACTCCAGCTGGCGGCGGCGGATCCGACGGCGCAGCGCATCTGCTTACGTCAGGGAGACTTTGCGCCGAAACGCCGCTGGCAGCCCGCCGGGCTGCGCTGGCGTCCGGCGATGGCCGCTGCCGCCGCGCTGGCGCTGCTGTGGGGCACCAACGCCGTGCTCGATCATCTGGCGCTCGGCCAGCGGGCAGCCGCGGCTCAGCAGGCCAGCCAGGGGTTTTATCGCCAGTGGTTTAAAACGGAGACCCGGGTGATTAATCCGCGCCTGCAGATGCAGCAGCATCTGCGCCAGCTTGAGCAGACGGCGGCGCACCCGCCGGCAGTCGTCACCATCGGCCTGGTGCAAAAAATCGTGGCCGAGACCCCGGGAGTTCGCCTGCGGGCATTGGCCTATGATGGCGCGCGCAACGCCCTGCAGCTCGACGTTTCGGCGGTATCGCCGCGGGCGCTGGAGCAGTTCACTCTCCGGGCGCAGCCCCATTTTCGCGTACGAACCGGCGAAATGAAGCCGCGCGCGGATGGCATTGAAGGGCGTCTCTCCCTGGAGGGTAACGATGGATAGCCTGCGTATTTTATGGCAGCAGCGCTCGCAGCGGGAGCAGCGCCTGCTGATGGCGATGGCCATCGCGCTGTTCGTCGGTATCGCGTATTACGCCTTCTGGCAGCCGTGGCTCAACCGCGAACAGCAGTGGCGGCAAACCCTCGTCAAAGAGCAGGCCAGCCTGCGCTGGATGCGGCAGCAGACTCCGCTGCTACAGCAGCTAAGCCGCCAGCAGCCGGGCCCTGCGGCCAGCGGCGAGGAGCCTTCGGCGGTCATCATGCGCGAGGCGGCCCGTCAGGAACTGGCGATCGTCCGACTGCAGCCGCAGGGGATGCGGGTGAGCGTCACCCTCGAAGCCTGCACCTTTCAGGCTCTGATGTCATGGCTGGACGCGCTGGGCCGAGGGGGAATTCACGCCGCCTCGCTGGCCGTCACCGCGCATCCCCAGCGTCCCGGCTGGGTGACGGTGAATACTCTGATCCTCGAGCGTCAGCATGAGAAGTAAAGCCGCCATCGGACTTCTGCTCGGCGCCTGGCTGCTGTGGATGCTGCTCACCGCCCCCGCCAGGCTGCTGACCGCCGCGCTGCCGGCCGGGATCGGCGTCGGCGAGCTTGCCGGCACCGTCTGGCGAGGCGAGGCCAGAGATATTGCCTGGCGCGGAGCCAGCCTCGCCCACCTGCGCTGGCAGCTGGCTTTCTCCGGCGCGCTTCCGGGCTGGCGTATTTCGTTCAGCGATCCCAGCGGGCTGCGCGGCCAGGTCTGGCTCCAGGGGCTGAGCGCGCTGACCCTGCGCGATGGCCGCTTTATCGTCCCCGCCAGTATTGCCGGCCGCGGGCTGGCGCAGGCAGGGGCGGTTGACGCCGGCGGCCTGATTACGGTGGAAATCGCCGAGGCTCGCTTCAGCCATGCCGGCTGCCAGCAGATATCCGAGGGGCGCGCGCGCTGGCAGGATGCGACGCTGAGCTCGCCCGCCGGCTCCCTGACGCTGGCCAGCGTCAGCGGCAAATTCAGCTGTACGCCTGCGGGCGCGCTGACGATGAACATCAGCCAGGACTCGCATCAGCTAAGCCTAAGCGGACAGGGCACCCTCGCGCCTGACGGCGGCTACGCCTTTCGCGGCACGCTGCAGAGCCGACAGTCAACGCCGACGCTGCTCGCGGCGCTTATCGCCCAGGGCGGCCGCCAGGATGAACATGGACGCACGCCCTGGCAGCTGCAGGGCAAATGGTCGCCACGGGAGAAACCATGACCCTATTTACCGCATTTTCCCAGCAGTTCCCCCTGATATGGGGCTGCTTTTTGTTTATTTTCGGCCTGTGCTTCGGCAGCTTTTTTAACGTCGTGATCTACCGGCTGCCGCTGATGTTAATGGCCGAGAAGGGGCAGGAGCGGCTCAATCTCAGCTTTCCGCCGTCGTTCTGCCCGCAGTGTCGGCAGCCCGTTGCCTGGCGGGATAACGTCCCGCTGTTCAGCTTCCTGCTGCTGAAAGGCCGCTCCCGCTGCTGCGCGCGGCCGATTTCACGCCGCTATCCGCTGACCGAGCTATTCTGCGGGCTGCTGTTTGTTCTCGCCGGGTATCTGCTGACTCCCGGTTTACCGCTGCTGGGCGGGCTGGGGCTGCTTTCCACCCTGCTGGTGCTGGCCATCATCGACGACAGGACGCAGCTGCTCCCCGATTGCCTGACGCTACCGCTGCTGTGGGCCGGGCTGCTGTTTAATCTCAACGCCGCGTTTGTGCCGCTGACGGATGCGGTTATCGGCGCGGTGGCGGGCTACGTGTCGCTCTGGGCGGTGTACTGGGTATTTCGGCTGCTGACCGGCAAGGAGGCGCTGGGATATGGCGATTTTAAGCTGCTGGCGGCGCTCGGCGCGTGGTCCGGCTGGCAGGCGCTGCCGCATACGCTGCTGCTGGCCTCAGCCAGCGGGCTGATCTGGACCTTACTGCAGCGGCGGCTGACCCGCCAGGCGCTGGATCAGCCGCTGGCCTTCGGCCCCTGGCTGGCGCTGGCCGGCGGCGGCCTGTTTTTATGGGTCCAGGCGTCATAGGCTGGGCTCAGCGCGAACCCGGCGACGAATACTTTTTGGTGCGGCGGGTCGCCGCGGCGTTTGCCGGATCGTCCGGCCAGACGTGTTTGGGGTAGCGCCCCTTCATCTCTTTTTGCACTTCCCGATAGGCTCCCTGCCAGAATGCGCTGAGATCGCGGGTAATTTGCAGCGGGCGCTGGGCGGGCGACAGCAGCTCCAGCACCAGCGCCATGCGGCCCTGGGCAATCATCGGAGTCGTCGCTTCGCCAAACATCTCCTGCATGCGTACCGCCAGAGCCGGCGGGTTTTCCTCATGGTAACGAATGGCGATCCGGCTGCCCGTCGGCACGACGTAGTGCGTTGGCAGCTCGCTATCGAGCTTCTGGCGCAGCGGCCACGGCAGCCAGTTTTGCAGCGCCTGGCGAATATCCAGCGCCCTGAACGCGCGCAGCGAGTGCACTCCGCTCATTTGCGGCAGCAGCCACTCCTCCAGCGTAGCCAGCAGCGAAGCCTCATCAACCGCCGGCCACGCCTCCTCCGGCAGCCACTGCGCCGCGCAGTGCAGGCGCAGACGGAGCTGCTCCGCCTCCGCCGTCCAGTTCAGCACGCTGAGGCCTTTATCGCGAATGCCGTTGAGCATCGCCCGGTGCAGCTCCTCTTCCGACGGTTTTGCCAGCGGCTGAGTTTTGATCACCAGCTGCCCGATACAGGTGCGTCGCCAGGCCTTCAGCGTTCCCTGCGCCTCATCCCACTCCACGGTATCGGAGCGCTGCGCCAGATCCGGCAGCTGCTCGAGCAGCGCGGTAATATCCAGCGGTTGCGCAAGTAAAATGCGCGCATCCGGCGATGAGCTTCCCTGCAGCAGCAGAGGCGCAATCAGCCACTCATGGCGTCCGAACGCGTCATCGGCGTTAAGCATCGCCCCCATGCCGTTTGCCAGCTGATAGCGCCCCTCCTGGCCGCGTCGGCGGGCAATCCGGTCGGCAAAGGCCGGCGCCAGCAGCAGCGCCGCGCGCTGCGCGTCCGGATAGCCTCCGCGGCTGCCGAGGCGCTTCAGCAGCTGCTGCGCCCGCTGCTGCCAGCCAGGCTGCTGGCGGGCAAACGCCGAGCCAAGATCGCTATTGCCGCCGCGCGGCGGTTCTTCGAGGATCGCCGCCAGCTTAGCCGCCGTTGCCGCCGCATCGGGAGAGTCCGCCGCAGTCAGCATGGCCGCAAGGCGCGGATCGTTGCCCAGCGCGGCCATTTTACGCCCGCGCGCCGACAGCCTGCCGCCCTCCAGCGCCGAGAGCGCCGTCAGCAGGCGCCGGGCCGCCGCCAGGTTGGCTTCCGGCGGCAGATCCAGCCAGCGGAGTTCGGCGGGATCGTGACATCCCCACTGCAGCAGCTCCAGCAGCAGCGACGACAGATCGCTTTGCAGGATCTCCGGGTCGCTCTGCGCCGCCGCGCGTTCCGCCTGCTCTTTGGCGATCAGATGCAGGCAAATACCGGGCTCCAGACGCCCGGCGCGACCGGCGCGCTGGGTCATGGATGCCTGGCTGATACGCTGAGTTATCAGGCGGGTTAAGCCGGTGCGGGGGTCAAAGCGGGCAACCCGCTCCTGGGCGCTATCCACCACCAGACGGATCCCCTCAATGGTCAGGCTGGTTTCGGCGATATTGGTCGCCAGCACCACCTTGCGCGTTCCCTTCGCCGCCGGCAGAATCGCCTTACGCTGCTCGCTCAGCGGCAGCGCCCCGTACAAGGGGCAGATAGCCACATCGTCGGCAACCCGCCCGGCCAGTTGCTCCTGCACCCGCTGAATTTCGCCGACGCCGGGGAGAAACAGCAGCATCGACCCGCTCTCCTGGCGCAGCAGCTCGGCGGCGGCTATCGCCACCGCCTCATCAAAGCGCTGGTGTGCGGCGAGCGCCTGATAGCGCTTCTCCACCGGGAAAGCCCGGCCTGCGGAGGTAATCACCGGCGCCTGCGGCAGCAGCCGCTGCAGGCGATCGTTGTCCAGCGTCGCCGACATAATCAGCAGCTTAAGATCGTCACGCAGGCCCTGCTGCACGTCAAGCAGCAGGGCGAGGGCCAGATCCGCCTGCAGGCTGCGTTCGTGGAACTCATCGAGGATCACCAGCCCAACGCCCGTCAGCTCGGGATCGTGCTGGAGCGTGCGCGTCAGGATCCCCTCGGTGACCACTTCGATTCGGGTATTCGGCCCGACGCAGGTTTCCGCACGCATCCGGTAGCCCACGGTATCGCCCGGCTTCTCGCCCAGCAGTTCGGCCAGGCGCTGCGCCACGTTGCGCGCCGCCAGCCGGCGCGGTTCCAGCAGGATAATGCGCCCGTCGATATGGCCCGCCGCGAGGATTTGCAGCGGCAGCCAGGTCGATTTACCGGCGCCGGTTGGCGCATTGAGCAACACCTGCGGCGCCTGCTGCAGAGCGGAGAGAAGTTCGGGGAGGACGGCGGCAACCGGCAATGAGGACACGAAAGGCTCCAGGGCTTAACATTCAAGGGCAGGCATTGTAGCATCACGCCAGACTTGTCGTCTTTCGCGTTGCAGATCCGCTGCAGGTTGACATTCATCGCACTGAAATGATTAGCGGGTATTTATCATGTCCGAGCCGAAAAGGCTGTTTTTCGCCCTTGAACTGCCTGAAGAGGTGCAGCGACAGATCGTCGACTGGCGCGCCCTGAGCTTCCCGGATGACGCCGGCAGGCCGGTGGCAAAAGATAATCTGCACCTGACGCTGGCGTTTCTTGGCGAGGTCAGCGCGGATAAGCAGCGCGCGCTGGCGGCGCTGGCGGGACGCATTCGCCAGCCCGGCTTTACGCTGACCCTCGACGATGCCGGACAGTGGCTGCGTTCGCGCGTGGTGTGGCTCGGTACGCGCCAGCCGCCGCGCGGCGTGCTGCAGCTGGCCAGCATGCTGCGCGCGCAGGCGGCCCGCAGCGGCTGCTATCAAAGCCCGCAGCCGTTCCACCCGCATATCACCCTGCTGCGCGACGCCCGCAGCGCGGTCCCCATTCCGCCGCCCGGCTTCAGCTGGACGTTTGCGGTCCGTGAATTTGTACTTTATGAATCCAGCTTTGCCCGCGGACGTACCCGCTATACCGCGCTGGAACGTTATCCCTTCAACAAGGAAAGCTGATGCAGTTCAACCCACCGCTCCAGTCCGCCGTTCTGATTAAACGTTACAAACGATTTCTGGCCGACGTTGTGACTCCCGACGGGCGGGAGCTGACCCTGCACTGCCCGAACACCGGGGCGATGACCGGCTGCGCTACCCCCGGCGATACCGTCTGGTATTCGACCTCTGACAACGTGAAGCGCAAGTATGCCCATACCTGGGAATTAACCGAAACCCAGCAGGGCGCGACAATTTGCGTGAATACTTTACGCGCCAATACGCTGGCGAAAGAGGCGATACTGGCGGGAAATATTCGCGAACTTTCTGGCTATAATACGTTGAAAAGTGAAGTGAAATATGGTGGTGAGAATAGCCGCATCGATATTATGTTACAGGCAGAAGATCGACAAAACTGCTATATTGAAGTGAAATCGGTTACCTTAGCGGAAAAAGAGAGCGGTTATTTCCCCGATGCGGTCACCGAGCGCGGCCAGAAGCACCTGCGGGAGCTGATGGGCGTGGCGGCAGCGGGAGATCGGGCGGTTATTTTGTTCGCCGTGCTGCATTCGGCGATCGACCGTTTTTCTCCCGCTCACCACATTGATGCCAGATACGCACAGCTATTGATTGAAGCGCAAACCAAGGGGGTTGAAATTCTCGCATATAAAGCGGAACTTTCTACCGAGATGATGACTCTGAATAAGCCGATTACCGTGGTGTTAACTCCCGGTAAACAAACGGCTAAATAGTGTCCGGGTCGCGAGCGCAAATACGCTTTTCTTCACAGGGTTGTCAAGTGTAACGTTTAGATAATTGCTATCCGGAAAAGCATCTGCTATTTATAGCGGCCTGATTTTTCCCCCACCATGGGGATCGATAGTGCGTGTTAAGGAGAAGCAACATGCAAGAAGGGCAAAACCGTAAAACATCGTCCCTGAGTATTCTCGCCATCGCTGGGGTGGAGCCGTACCAAGAGAAACCGGGCGAAGAGTATATGAATGAAGCCCAGCTAGCGCACTTCAAGCGTATTCTTGAAGCATGGCGTAATCAACTCAGGGATGAAGTGGATCGCACCGTATCACACATGCAGGATGAAGCAGCTAACTTCCCGGACCCGGTAGATCGTGCCGCTCAGGAAGAAGAATTCAGCCTGGAACTGCGTAACCGCGATCGCGAACGTAAACTCATCAAAAAGATCGAGAAAACACTGAAGAAAGTCGAAGACGAAGATTTCGGCTTTTGTGAATCCTGTGGCGTTGAGATCGGCATTCGCCGTCTGGAAGCGCGTCCGACCGCAGATCTGTGCATCGATTGCAAAACTCTGGCGGAAATTCGCGAAAAACAGATGGCTGGCTAATCCACTTCGCTATCGTATCTCCGGCGGGAGTTTCTCCCGCCTACATGCTCTATAGACCATGAATGACTCACGCTATACAGGCCGCTTTGCCCCCTCACCTTCCGGCGAACTCCATTTCGGTTCCTTGATTGCCGCACTCGGCAGCTATCTACAGGCTCGGGCAAAAAACGGGATCTGGCGCGTACGCATTGAGGATATCGACCCGCCGCGGGAAGTTCCCGGCGCTGCCGATACCATTCTGCGCCAGCTTGAGCACTACGGACTGCACTGGGATGGCGAAGTGCTGTGGCAGTCGCAGCGTCATGAAGCCTACCGCGAGCACCTTGCCTGGCTGCATGAGCAGGGGCTTTGCTATTACTGCACCTGCACCCGCGCGCGTATTCACTCCGTCGGCGGCGTCTATGACGGCCACTGCCGCGACCTGCGGCTGCCGGCTCAGAACGCCGCTCTGCGCATACGCCAAACCCGTCCGGTTCTCGCGTTTTATGACCAGCTGCGCGGCACCATCGTTGCCGACGAGCCGCTGGCGCGCGAAGATTTTATTATCCACCGCCGCGACGGCCTGTTCGCCTATAATCTTGCGGTAGTGGTGGACGATCGTTTCCAGGGAGTGAGCGAGATAGTCCGCGGCGCCGATCTTATTGAGCCCACGGTGCGGCAGATTTCGCTCTACCAGCACTTCGGCTGGCAGGCGCCGGATTATATGCATCTGCCGCTGGCGCTGAACGCCGAGGGGAATAAACTCTCCAAACAAAATCACGCCCCGGCGCTGCCGGAAGGCGATCCGCGTCCCGAAATTATACGGGCGCTAATGTTTCTTAATCAGGATGTTGAGCAGGAATGGCGAGCGTTGAGTATCGATGATTTACTCAAACAGGCGGTAGCGAACTGGAAACCGGAAAAAATCCAGCATTCTCAAATGGCTCCCGCTGAGCTATGATTAGCCGCAATTTTTACTCATCGCCTTACGCATTGCCGCTGCGATAGCCGCATTTGTCCGCCCAGGTGACATAGTTCGCTATGCAACCGGGAGCCCACAAGCCTGTCGCCGTGCTGCAATCTGAAGTCCATAGAGTAGCTTTTTGGTCCTGAAGTCAGTCTGACACTACGAGGTGCAACATTTTTACCCGAGTCGCTAATTTTTGCCGTAAGGTGCTAAGCCGTGAGGAACGCGAGGCAGAAGCCGCCGTCGAACAAACGCATATGACGGTTATCCCGCGTGAACAGCATGCAATTTCCCGCAAAGATATCAGTGATAATGCCCTCAAGGTGCTCTATCGACTGAACAAGGCGGGCTACGAAGCCTATCTCGTCGGCGGTGGCGTACGCGACCTCCTGCTTGGCAAGAAACCGAAAGATTTCGACGTCACCACCAGCGCTACCCCGGATCAGGTACGTAAACTGTTCCGCAACTGCCGCCTGGTCGGTCGCCGTTTCCGTCTGGCTCACGTCATGTTCGGGCCGGAGATTATCGAAGTCGCCACCTTCCGTGGTCACCACGAAGGGCATACGACCGATCGCGTAACCTCGCAGCTCGGCCAGAACGGCATGCTGCTGCGCGATAACATCTTCGGCTCCATCGAAGAAGATGCCCAGCGCCGCGATTTCACCATTAACAGCCTTTACTACAGCGTTGCCGACTTTACCGTGCGCGATTACGTTGGCGGCATGAGGGATCTGCAGGAAGGCGTTATCCGCCTGATTGGCGATCCGGAAACCCGCTACCGCGAAGATCCGGTACGCATGCTGCGCGCGGTGCGCTTTGCCGCCAAGCTCAATATGAGCATCAGCGCAGAAAGCGCCGAGCCGATCCCGCGCCTTGCGGCGCTGCTTCACGACGTCCCTCCGGCGCGTCTGTTTGAAGAAGTGCTGAAGCTGCTGCAGGCGGGCTACGGTTTTGATACCTATATGCTGCTGCGCGAATACAACCTGTTCCAGCCGCTGTTCCCGACCATCACCCGCTACTTTACCGAGCACGGCGATAGCCCGATGGAGCACATCATCACCCAGGTTCTGAAGAACACGGATAACCGCATCCATAACGATATGCGCGTTAATCCGGCGTTCCTGTTTGCGGTGATGTTCTGGTATCCGCTGCTGGAAATGGCGCAGAAAATTACCCAGGAAAGCGGCCTGGCGTACAACGACGCCTTCCTGCTGGCGATGAACGACGTGCTGGACGAAGCCTGCCGTACGCTGGCGATTCCGAAGCGCATCACCACCCTGGTTCGCGATATCTGGCAGCTGCAGCTGCGGATGTCCCGCCGCCAGGGCAAACGCGCGTGGAAGCTGATGGAGCATCCAAAATTCCGCGCCGCGTACGATCTGCTTGAGCTGCGCGCCGGCGCCGAAAAGAACGGCGAGCTGCTGCGCCTGACCAAATGGTGGGGCGAGTTCCAGGTAGCCCCGCCGCCAGATCAAAAAGATATGCTGAACGAACTCGATGAAGAGCCGGCACCGCGCCGCCGTCATCGTCGTCCACGCAAACGCGCCCCGCGCCCGGGCGGCGCATGACGCTCGCCTTTATCGCCCTCGGCAGCAATCTGGCCGCTCCTCTGGAGCAGGTTAATGCTGCCGTCGCTGCGCTGGCGGAGATCCCCAACAGCCGGATCGTCGCCGTCTCCTCTTTCTACCGCACGCCGCCGCTGGGACCGCAGGATCAGCCTGACTACCTTAACGCCGCCGTCGCGCTGGAGACCGGGCTTGCCGCAGAAGAGTTGCTGAATCATACCCAGCGCATCGAGCTGCAGCAGGGTCGCGAACGCAAGGCCGAACGCTGGGGCCCGCGCACGCTCGATCTTGATATCATGCTGTTTGGCGAGCAGGTTATTGACAGCGAACGCCTGACGGTGCCGCATTACGACATGAAAAACCGCGGCTTTATGCTGTGGCCGCTGTTTGAGATTGCCCCTGAACTCCATTTTCCTGACGGCGTCGCGTTACGCACCGTACTGACCCGGCTCGCTGCCGATAAACCCGCCCTCTGGTAGTCCCCGCGGCTTTAAGCAATTACGGCAATCGTGGTCATCGGTTGCCTAAAACCGTTGCCCCCTCCAATGCTGCTGTTAGAATGCCGGTTAATATGACTTTCATCATCAGGAAACGTTATGAAACCGACCACTATCGCCCTGCTGCAGAAATGCAAACAGGAGAAGAAGCGCTTCGCCACGATCACCGCCTACGACTATAGCTTCGCCAGGCTGTTTGCCGATGAAGGCATCAACGTGATGCTGGTTGGCGACTCGCTGGGCATGACGGTACAGGGCCACGACTCCACGCTGCCGGTGACGGTCGAAGACATTGCCTACCACACCCAGGCAGTACGTCGCGGCGCTCCGGCCTGCCTGCTGCTCGCCGACCTGCCGTTTATGGCCTACGCCACGCCGGAACAGACCTTTGCCAATGCCGCCGTGGTGATGCGCGCGGGGGCGAATATGGTCAAAATCGAAGGCGGCGCGTGGCTGGCTGAGACCGTAAAAATGCTGACGAAACGGGCGGTGCCGGTTTGTGGTCACCTTGGCCTGACGCCGCAGTCGGTTAACGTTTTTGGCGGCTATAAGGTTCAGGGACGCGGCGATGCGGCCCAAACGCTGCTTGACGACGCGCTGGCGCTGGAAGCCGCAGGCGCGCAGCTGCTGGTGCTGGAGTGCGTGCCGGTCGCGCTGGCCCAGCGCGTTACCGACGCGTTGACCATCCCGGTGATCGGCATCGGCGCGGGCAACGTTACCGACGGGCAAATCCTCGTTATGCATGACGCCTTCGGCATCACCGGCGGCCATATCCCTAAATTCGCTAAAAATTTCCTCGCCGCAGCAGGCGACATACGCGCGGCGGTACGGCAGTATATTGCCGAAGTGGAGTCCGGCGTCTATCCGGGCGAAGAACACAGTTTCCATTAAGGAGTCTTGTTGTGCTGATTATTGAATCCCTGCCGCTGCTGCGTCAGCATATCCGCCGTTTACGTCAGGAAGGCAAGCGCATTGCGCTGGTCCCCACCATGGGCAACCTGCATGACGGTCATATGAAGCTGGTTGATGAAGCGAAAGCCAGCGCTGACGTCGTGGTGGTCAGCATTTTCGTTAACCCGATGCAGTTCGACCGCCCTGACGATTTGACGCGCTACCCGCGCACGCTGCAGGACGATTGCGAGAAGCTGAACAAACGCAAAGTGGACTTCGTATTCGCACCGGCTCCGGCGGAAATCTATCCGCACGGTACCGAAGGTCAGACCTACGTCGATGTTCCAGGCCTGTCGACCATGCTTGAAGGGGCCAGCCGTCCGGGCCACTTCCGCGGCGTCTCCACCATCGTCAGCAAACTGTTCAACCTGGTGCAGCCGGACGTTGCCTGCTTTGGCGAGAAGGATTTCCAGCAGCTGGCGCTGATCCGCAAGATGGTTGCCGACATGGGTTACGATATCGAGATTATCGGCGTACCGATTATCCGCGCCAAAGATGGCTTAGCGCTCAGTTCACGCAACGGCTACCTTACCGCTGACCAGCGCAAGATCGCCCCAGGGCTGTATAAAGTGCTGAATAGCGTGGCGGAAAAGCTGGCGGCCGGCGATCGTAATCTGGATGAAATGATTACCCTTGCCGGGCAGGAGCTGGACGAAAAGGGCTTCCGCTCCGACGATATTCAGATCCGCGATGCGGATACGCTGCTGGAGCTGACGGAAACCAGCCAACGGGCGGTGATCCTGATGGCAGCATGGCTCGGCCAGGCGCGTCTTATCGACAATAAAATCGTCGAGCTCGGCCTGTAGACAAAGGTTAAAAACCGGGCAATACTGCCCGGCATTTGCTCAAGCGGATGCGACATCCGCTTCGTTTTCGTCAGGTAGATACCCGCAATAGTTCGAGTGCAGCCAGCCTGTATGCCGCTTGAAGTATGACGGGAATAAAGGTAGACACTATGATTCGTAATATGCTGCAGGGCAAACTCCACCGCGTAAAAGTCACTCAGGCCGATCTGCACTATGAAGGCTCCTGCGCTATTGACCAGGATTTCCTTGATGCGTCCGGGATCCTCGAAAATGAGGCGATCCATCTCTGGAACGTGACTAACGGTAACCGCTTCACCACCTACGCCATCGCCGCCGAGCGCGGCTCCAGAATCATTTCCGTTAACGGCGCGGCGGCGCACTGCGCCAGCGTCGGCGATATTCTGATCATCGCCAGCTTTGTCACCATGAGCGATGAAGAAGCCCGCAGCTGGCGGCCAAAGGTCGCCTATTTTGAAGGCGACAACGAAATGAAGCGCCAGGCCAAAGCCATTCCGGTCCAGGTTGCCTGATAGCTCATCGCTGACGGCGCGCCGCGCAGGCGGAGCGCCGTTCAGTCGGCCCCGTAAAAACCTATAGCTAATTAGTCTCTGGTACGCTGAGGATTAACGCTTTTAATTAAAGCCGTTATATAAACGACTATTGATACAATCAATAGTGACGTGAGACAAACAGACAGAAAATAATACTTATCCCATGTAAAATCGGACATAAACCCCGTAAGGTCCGTAATCAGTCTGTACATTTTAACTTCAGGTATCAGCACGTAGAGCAGGACGAATGTAACGGTAAAGAGTAATGCTTCCCCGAACCATAATAGTACGTATTGTATTGGCTTCATTAGTAGACCTGTACGGTACCGAAAGCGGTTAATGACGCAGTTATCTGTATTGTGGGCGTATTCAGCAACGCATCACGCAACAGCATGAAGTCAGATAATCGGGGTAGCGTAATACAACCTTCACTTACACCTTTATAACCAGCAGGATGAAGTCTGAAGTTTCCCCTTCGAACATGGCCAATAAATGTATGATCATTAATCTGCGAATCGTATCGATACAGGGCAAACCATATCGACCGATCCGACCCAGAAATAAACGACGCTACAGAATCACTTACCATCGTAACTATCCCCCCGGTACCACGCGTAACGATGTAGTACAGACCCGGCGGCAATGGTCCGATAGAAGGTATAGCTACATCATCAGGATTGTTACGTGATGCTCCTGTACCAGAATAGGCAGGAAAAAATCCTATACCAGGACAACTGAGATTACTTAGCTGATTCCCGTTCAGATAGAAGGTACCTTGAATCATCGTTCATTCCATGAATCCGAGAAAATAATATTACCATCACAATGTTTCCATGTGATTTTCTCATAGCGTAATGAAACAGCCTCTAAGTGATTATGTTTCTCTGTCGCGGGGTTTTTACAATCGTGCATCACTGGACAAATAGAGATTACCTTTACGTTTTCAAGTAACATATTAAAGTATTCTTCTTCCTGACCTGAGTAGTTAATTTTGTACCATTTAATCTCTACACTTTTCAGAGTTTGCCCTTGCGCCACGGCCTTATAGATATATGGACTTGATGAATCAAATTATTTTTGAAAAGTTAACGGTGCATGTAAACGCGTGCCGGTGATCTTTCCCGTACTGTTATCAGTCGGAAGATGTAACCTATGACTAAAACCGAGAACCTCAATACTCCCCTCGCGTTTTATAACATCAACCGCCCCTTTGATATCAGCCCCACCATCATCTTTCATCCATAAATAAGCCGGAATTGCCATTTCTGTACATCCTTTTACTGTTATTACGCTGAATAACCATAAATAAAGGATGGATTTTATGCAAGAACGTAAACTCTGAAAATAAATAGAGTCATTCGTCAATTTTATACAATTAAAATCCCGTCAGGTGGCTAACCAACGGAATGGGCCGGTAAAGCATAACAGGCAATGAAAGTGCCGTTCAGACTGCTATTGTTGAGCGCTGTGAGTACCTTCAGACCGTACCCTGTGCCTGCATTCCCAGTGCCCCTTTCTAACTTTTCGATATTGATGACCAGGACGGCCCAACCTACCCCTGCGGCTGGTTGCTGATCAGCCGCGACATCGTCTCCAGCGAATCCGTGCGCAGAATATAGAGCCGCTTCAATAAGAACGGATTATCCCCGGGTTTCACCTTCCCTCTCACCGTGGTCACCGCCATATGAAAACCGGCATCGTTCGCGGCTTTGACCGCCGTGGCGTTATAGCCGCCAAACGGATAGGAGAGATACAGCACGTGCGGATTAAACTGCGTCAAGGCGCGGCGCGAGTGCTCAAAATCAAACAGGATGTTGTGGTAGCTGCGGCTCAGCAGAATCGGATGATGCCAGGCATCAACCCGATGCAGAAAATGGGTATGCGACTGCACGTCAAAGACGTCCTGAATCTGCTTCAGCTCAGAAATACTCATAAACTGCAGCGATTTAGGCGCCCATTTCTGCGGATGGCGCTTAATGCGCGAGGAGATAATAAACGCCGTGGCGTGAAAGCCATACTGCCTGAGGATCGGCCAGGCGTAGCGGTTGACCGATTTCAGGCCGTCATCAAAGGTGATCGCCACCGCACGCGCCGGCAGGTTGATCTTATTGCGCACGTAGCCTTCCAGCTGGTACATGTTCAGGGTGGTGTAGCCCTGGTCGCGCAGCCAGGTCATCTGGTTGCTGAAGGCGCGTACGGAGGTGGTGGTCGAGGTATGGCGAAAGCGGGTGTTCTCTTCATCACGCAGGATATGATGATAGGTGAGGATCGGAATGCCGTTATCCTGCTGGGCGTCCAGGCTACTGACCCACGCCAGGCGATTGCCGATACGAATTTGAAACCAGGTCTGATTCAGCCGATCTTTCAGCTTACTGATTATCGGATAGCGCAAATTATTGGCCAGCGTGCCGAACGGCGCGCTGCCGCTGGATGGCGCGTCGTAAACCGGGGTATCTTTCCAGGTGAGCAGGTTTTGATTACTCAGCGACTTATGCAAATCGCCAAGGCTGTCCTCCACCCGCTGCTTACCCTGCACCGGCTGCAGATGGCCTTTATCGATAAAACCGGTACCAAAGCCGAAGCTGAATTCATAATAATCGGCGGCCGTCGGCACGACGGCAATAATTTGCCCGGCCCGGATATTACCGACGCTGACCACCTGATTGCCGATCTGCGCCCAGATAACCGCGTCTTCAGCGGTTTGCATATAGCGAGCAGGAACGCCCTGTTGGCTTAACAGGCTGGCAGAGGCGCTGAGCGACGTCAGCAGGAGGAGCAGAGCAAAGATTCGGGCAAACATCGACGTCTAACCGCTGGAAAGAAACTGCCGCCATTGTAACAAAAGCGGCATCAATACCAACGCCTAATTGCCGAACGCTTCATGCAGCAGGCGGAAAGGCGGATTCTTTTGCTGCTGGTGCCAGAGGCTGCTGACTACCGGGCCTCCGGCGCTGACTATCGCCTCGCGAAACGCTTCGCTGCTCAGGCTCTCCCGCAGAAGATACATTCTCTCTAACAATGGATAGTCGATTCCGGAGATCACTTCGCAGTGGGTATGCTTATGGCTCATTAGCGCCGCGACCCGATACGGCGCCGCGCCGGTTTCATCGGTCAGAAAGATCGCGCCATCGCCGCTATCGGTTGCGTGCAGCGCGTCGCACATCATCCGGCTCAGCATATTGCTGCTGAGATTACGCCAGTAGTTCACCGCCCGACACTGCGTCAACGGGCCATATTTTTTTTCCAGACGGTCCAGCAGTTCCTGCGCTTTATCGTCATGACAAGCAATTACCCAACCTAACATCGCCTACCTCCTTAGCAGGAGGCTAATTTAACAAGGGGAATGATTGATGTCGGTGATGGCAGTCAAGATTAGCGGATAGCGCTTCGCCTAATCGGTCAGCGAAGCGCCAAATATCGCCCGCTAGCTGCGCAGACCGCGTCCGCGCTGGATCAGAGACCAGCACAGCAGATAGAACGCGACGATAAATACCACCAGTACGCCAAAGGTGGTAATCAGCGGAACATCGTTGATGCCGAGGAAGCCGTAGCGGAAGCCGCTGATCATGTAGACGATCGGGTTAAGATGCGACAGCGCCTGCCAGAACGGCGGCAGCAGGGTCAGAGAATAGAAGACCCCGCCGAGATAGGTCAGCGGCGTCAGCACGAAGGTCGGGATCAGGCTGATATCGTCGAAGGTTTTGGCAAATACCGCATTCAGTAGACCCGCCAGCGAGAAGAGGATGGCAGTCAGGATCAACGTCAGCCCAACGAACAGCCAGGAGTGAACCTGGAACGGGACGAAGAACAGCGAGATCGCGGTGACGAGGATCCCCACAAACAGCCCGCGCGCCACGCCGCCGCCAACGTAGCCGATGATAACCACGTGCGTCGGCACCGGCGCCACCAGCAGCTCCTCAATATTACGCTGGAATTTAGCGCTGAAAAAAGAGGAGGCCACGTTGGCGTAGGCGTTAGTGATCACCGCCATCATAATCAGGCCCGGCACGATAAACTGCATATAGGTGAAGCCGTGCATTTCGCCGATGCGCGAGCCGATCAGGTTGCCAAAAATGACGAAATAGAGCGTCATGGTGATCACCGGCGGCACCAGCGTCTGGATCCAGATACGCATAAAACGGTGGATCTCTTTGGCCCAGATGCTTTTCAGCGCGACCCAGTACAGCTGCATCATGCTGATTCTCCTTTCCTGTCATGTACCAGCGTGACAAACAGCTCTTCCAGGCGGTTGGCTTTGTTACGCATGCTTAATACCTGAACGCCCTGCGCGCTCAGCTGAGAAAATACGCTGTTGATCCCCTGCTCGCGCAGCACCTCAACTTCCAGGGTTGAGGTGTCCACCAGGCGATAATGATAGCCTTCGAGCACCGGCAGCGGGCTTTTCGGCGCCAGATCGAGAATAAAGGTTTCAGATTTAAGCTTCGCGAGCAGCGCTTTCATAGAAGTATTCTCCACCAGCTCCCCGCGCTGAATAATGCCGATATTGCGGCACAGCATCTCCGCCTCTTCCAGGTAGTGGGTGGTCAGGATAATGGTGGTGCCTTTATCGTTCAAATCCTTGAGGAAACCCCACATCGAGCGGCGAAGTTCGATATCCACGCCCGCCGTCGGCTCATCGAGGATCAGCAATTTCGGCTCGTGCATCAGCGCGCGGGCGATCATCAGCCGGCGCTTCATGCCGCCGGATAGCATCCGCGCACGCTCGCCGCGCTTTTCCCATAAATCGAGCTGTTTCAGGTATTTTTCACTGCGTATAACCGCTTCTTTACGCTCAACGCCGTAGTAGCCCGCCTGATTGACGACGATCTGCTGCACGGTTTCGAAGGGGTTAAAGTTAAATTCCTGCGGCACCAGGCCGAGCTGGCGCTTGGCGTTAACCACATCCTTCTGCAGGTCGTAGCCAAAGACGTTGACCTGACCTGAGGTTTTATTTACCAACGAGCTGATAATGCCAATCGTGGTGGATTTACCCGCGCCGTTAGGCCCCAGCAGCGCATAAAAGTCGCCTGCCTCAACCTGCAGATCGATCCCCCGCAGCGCCTGAACCCCGCCGGGGTAGGTTTTTGTAAGCTGTTTTAATTCCAGAGCAATGGTCATTAAATATCTCTTCTCGTGTCGTGACACGCGATGGGTTGTTTTAAAAAACGTGAGGTTAACCTATATTAGCGCAACGCACTTACCTGGTTATAGGCCGTGAACGTCCATGAACGATATAGATACACTCATCAGCAATAATGCACTATGGTCAAAAATGCTGGTGGAAGAAGATCCCGGTTTTTTTGCAACCTTGTCTCAGGCGCAAAAACCGCGCTTTCTGTGGATTGGATGTTCTGATAGCCGCGTACCCGCTGAACGGTTAACTGGCCTGGAGCCTGGCGAACTGTTTGTGCACCGCAACGTTGCCAATCTGGTGATTCACACCGACCTGAACTGTCTTTCAGTGGTGCAGTACGCCGTTGATGTGCTGGAGGTCGAACATATCATCATCTGCGGCCACTACGGCTGCGGCGGCGTGCAGGCGGCGATTGAAAACACCGAGCTGGGCCTGATCGACAACTGGCTGCTGCATATTCGCGATATCTGGTTTAAACACAGTTCGCTGCTGGGCGAGATGCCCGAAGAGCGTCGCCTTGATACGCTGTGCGAGCTGAACGTGATGGAGCAGGTCTATAACCTGGGTCACTCAACGATTATGCGCTCGGCGTGGAAACGCGGGCAGAAGGTGACGATCCACGGCTGGGCCTACGGTATCCACGATGGCCTGCTGCGCGATCTCGACGTTACCGCCGTCAGTCGCGAAACTCTCGAACAGCGCTACCGTCACGGAATTTCCAACCTCAAAATTAAGCACGTCAATCACAAGTAACTGACGCGCTTTCCGTATCCGGGCAGGCAGCCTGCACTGGACCGGATAAACCCGGCGGCACGCTGCTTAGCCGGGCACCGCAATATTGCTCACCTGCGCCCTACTCGTCCAGCAGCACCACTTTGCCCACGTACGGCAGATGGCGATAGCGCTGGGCGTAATCAATACCGTAACCGACAACGAACTCGTCCGGGATAGCGAAGCCGACAAACTCAACCGGTACGCTCACTTCGCGACGGCTCGGCTTATCCAGCAGCGTACAGATGGCCAGCGATTTCGGCTCGCGCAGGCTGAGGATCTCACGCACCTTGGAGAGCGTGTTGCCGGAGTCGATGATGTCTTCCACGATCAGGACATCTTTACCGCGAATGTCTTCATCCAGATCCTTGAGGATTTTAACGTCGCGGGTCGTGGACATGCCGCTGCCGTAGCTGGAAGCGGTCATAAAATCGACTTCATGCGGCACCTGAACTTCGCGGCACAGGTCGGCCATAAACATAAATGAGCCGCGCAGCAGCCCCACCAGCACCATTTCGCTGCCGCTGTCTTTGTAGCATTCGTTGATTTGACGACCCAGTTCGGCGATACGTGCTTTGATCTCGGCTTCCGGGATCATCACTTCTACAGTATGTTTCATAAAACTAACCATTTGATTCTTAAGATAAATCATCAAGGCCGCTGCTCTCACATCGACGTTGACCGGCAAGCTGACCAGTATACCAGTAAAAAGAAATCTGCGGTGCAGGGAATAATAAAAGCCATTTTGTGATTCCGATCACACTTGTTAAATCCTATAATTAATTGCATCTAAAAAATTAACAAACAAAACGAGTAACCTTCTATGGCAGAAACAAAATCTCAACAATCACGGCGACTCGTGACGCTGACTGCTCTCTTTGCAGCGTTCTGTGGTCTCTATCTTTTAGTTGGCGGGGTATGGCTGGCGGCCATCGGCGGCTCCTGGTACTACCCGATTGCCGGTCTGGTTATGCTCGCCGTCACCGTTATGCTGCTGCGCGGTAAGCGTTCAGCGCTTTGGCTGTACGCCGCGCTGCTTCTCGCCACGATGATTTGGGGAGTCTGGGAGGTCGGCTTTGACTTCTGGGCGCTCACCCCGCGTAGCGATATCCTGGTATTCTTCGGCATCTGGCTGATTTTGCCCTTTGTCTGGCGCCGTCTGCCCGTCCCTTCCGCCGGTGCGGTCGCCGGGCTGGTTATCGCCCTGCTGATCAGCGGCGGGATCCTGACCTGGGCCGGATTTAACGATCCGCAGGAAGTGAACGGCACCCTGAGCGCCGACGCCACGCCTGCGGCCCCGATCTCCGCCGTTGCCGACGGCGACTGGCCGGCATATGGCCGTAACCAGGAGGGTCAACGCTATTCGCCGCTGAAGCAAATCAACGCCGATAACGTGAAGAACCTTAAGGAAGCCTGGGTGTTCCGCACCGGCGACCTGAAGCAGCCGAACGATCCGGGTGAGATCACTAACGAAGTGACGCCGATTAAAGTCGGCAACATGCTCTACCTGTGTACCGCCCACCAGCGTTTGTTCGCCCTGGACGCGGCGACCGGGAAAGAGAAGTGGCACTTCGATCCGCAGCTGAACGCGGACCCGTCCTTCCAGCACGTGACCTGCCGCGGCGTCTCTTACCACGAAGCCAAAGCCGACAGCGCGCCGGCTGACGTGGTCGCCAACTGTCCGCGCCGCATCATCCTGCCGGTCAACGATGGTCGCCTGTTCGCCATTAACGCCGACAACGGTCAACTGTGCGAATCCTTTGCCAATAAAGGGATCCTCAACCTGCAGACCAATATGCCGGTGACCACTCCGGGAATGTACGAACCGACATCCCCGCCGATCGTCACCGATACCACGATTATCATTGCCGGCGCGGTGACCGATAACTTCTCCACCCGCGAGCCGTCGGGCGTCATTCGTGGTTTCGATGTCAATACCGGTAAGCTGCAGTGGGTGTTCGATCCGGGCGCCAAAGACCCGAACGCGATTCCCGATGACCAGCACCACTTTACGCTGAACTCACCTAACTCGTGGGCGCCTGCGGCCTATGACGCGAAGCTGGATTTAATCTATCTGCCGATGGGCGTCACCACTCCGGATATTTGGGGCGGTAACCGTACGCCGGAGCAGGAGCGCTTCGCCAGCTCTATCGTCGCGCTGAACGCGACCACCGGTAAACTGGCATGGAGCTACCAGACCGTTCATCACGATCTGTGGGATATGGATATGCCGTCGCAGCCAACCCTCGCAGATATTGACGTCAACGGTAAGACCGTACCGGTTATCTACGCGCCGGCCAAAACCGGCAACATCTTCGTTCTGGACCGTCGTAACGGCGAGCTGGTTGTCCCGGCGCCGGAAAAACCGGTTCCGCAGGGCGCGGCGAAAGGCGATTACGTTACGAAAACGCAGCCGTTCTCCGACCTGAGCTTCCGTCCGAAGAAAGATTTGACCGGTGCGGATATGTGGGGCGCCACCATGTTCGACCAGCTGGTGTGCCGCGTTATCTTCCACCAGCTGCGCTATGAAGGCATCTTCACCCCGCCGTCTGAGCAAGGTACGCTGGTATTCCCGGGTAACCTCGGGATGTTCGAATGGGGCGGTATCTCCGTCGATCCGAACCGTCAGGTGGCGATTGCCAACCCGATGGCGCTGCCGTTCGTCTCTAAGCTGATCCCACGCGGCCCGGGCAACCCAATGGAGCCGCCAAAAGATGCTAAAGGTTCCGGTACCGAGTCCGGCGTTCAGCCGCAGTATGGCGTGCCGTTTGGCGTAACCCTTAACGCGTTCCTGTCACCGTTTGGCCTGCCGTGCAAACAGCCGGCCTGGGGCTATATCTCCGCGCTGGATCTGAAGACCAACGAAGTGGTGTGGAAAAAGCGCATCGGGACGCCGCAGGACAGCCTGCCGTTCCCGATGCCTGTCCAGCTGCCGTTTAATCTCGGGATGCCAATGCTGGGCGGCCCAATCTCCACGGCGGGTAACGTGCTGTTTATTGGCGCCACCGCGGATAACTACCTGCGCGCATACAATATGAGCAACGGTGAGAAGCTGTGGCAGGCCCGCCTGCCGGCGGGTGGCCAGGCGACGCCGATGACCTACGAGGTTGATGGCAAGCAGTATGTTGTCATCTCCGCCGGCGGTCACGGTTCGTTCGGGACCAAAATGGGCGACTACATCGTCGCTTACGCCCTGCCGGATGAGGCGAAATAACCGGTGAAGTCAAAGAGCAAAAGGCCCGGTGAGAACCGGGCCTTTTCTTTTGCGGTTTTGCAGGATAGCCTGCGGAGCCAGGCCCTGCGGCCGGGCTAGACCGTAAAGCCGAGCATCATGCCGGTATCCTCATGCTCCAGCAGATGGCAGTGCGCCATATAGGCAAACTCCTTCGGCGCGTCGTGCTCGAACTTCACCAGCACCTCGCTGACGCCGCCATCGACCCGCACGGTATCTTTCCATCCCGTTCGATGCGCGGCGGGCGGCTGGCCGTTTTCCGACAGAATACGGAACTGGGTTCCGTGGATATGGAACGGGTGCAGCATCATGTCGCCTTTGCCGGAAATCACCCAGCGTTCATACTGCCCCTTCGCCGCGGCGAACATCGGCACGTCCATGTCAAAAGCTTTGCCATTGATACGATTGGCGTTATGGAAGTCGAACGCGTTGCCGCCGTGGTTCATCTGCCCCATACCCGCGTGGTCCATTTTACCCATCTCGCCGTGGTTCATATTTCCCATGCCGCCGCTATCCATCATGCTGCCGTGGTGCATGCCTGACATCGCCCCATCGCCGTACTTTTTCGTCAGCGCCTGCATTCCCATCATATCCAGCATCGGGTCCATCGACAGCTGCAGCGTGCGTTGGGTCAGGCCTGCCAGCGGCGGCAGCCCGGGCAGCGCCGCCAGCGCATCCGGCAGCTGGCCGGATGCCTGAATCGTCAACGGCTGGACGTGCAGCACCGGCTGCGGCTTATCGAACGGCGCAATCGCCATTCCCATCTGGCTGACCGGCAGCGTGATCAGATCGAAGGCTTTACCGTCGCTGGTATCCACCAGCACTTCAAAGCGTTCCCCCATCAATATCGGCAGCTCGCTCACTTTGACCGGCTCGGCAAGCAGCCCGCCGTCGCTGGCCACCACGTACATCGGCCGGCCATCGCTGGCGGCGAAATTCAGCGAGCGGGCGTTGCAGCCGTTAAGCAGGCGCAGACGCAGCCAGCCGCGCGGGGCGGCGTGCTCGGGATAGAGCGCCCCGTTGGTCAGCAGCGTATCGCCAAACCAGCCGACGGCGGCGCTGATGATATCAAGCTGATAGTCAATTTCGCCGGCGGCGGTGAAGCGCTTATCCTGCACGATCACCGGCACATCATCGATCCCCCACTGCTTCGGCAGCAGCAGGCGCTCGCTCTCCTCATCGGAAATCAGCACCAGACCCGCCAGGCCCATCGCAACCTGGCGTCCGGTTTTACCATGCTGATGCGGGTGGAACCAGCAGGTGGCGGCCCGCTGCGTCGGCGTGAAGCTCACGCTGCGGGAAGCCCCCGGCGCAATAACTCCCTGCGGCCCGCCGTCAACCTCGCCGGGGACCTCCAGCCCGTGCCAGTGCACGGTGGTCTCTTCGGTCAGGCGGTTATGAATATCAACGGTTACCGCCTGCCCTTTTTTGAGGCGCAGCGCAGGGCCCAGCAGATTGCCGTTATAGCCCCAGGTGGTCGCGCTGTGAGGACCAAACTGCGTTTTCCCGGCCTGGATGGTTAACGTGATGCGATTACGCGCGTCGGCGGCGAGCAGGTCTGGTATCGGCAATGCCGGACGAGCGGCGGCAAACGCCGGGCGGCTCCAGAGCGGAAGCGCGCTGAATGCGCCAAGCGCGGCGGTTAATTTGATAAATTCACGACGTTGCATTTCACATCCTTTTATTCTGCTGGTGAACTTTTGAGCTTAAACCCTCCAGCAACGGGAAGGTCAAGCATAAGAGTAAGAATAAAGCTCGGCGTCATGTAAAGAAGTATGCTAACTTTGTTCGTCCGTGATTCAATGGTAAACAAAATGAAGACGCTTTGCAGAACACTAGTGCTCGGCAGCCTGCTTGCACTATCCGCCAATAGCTACGCGTTAAGCGAGTCGGAAGCGGAAGATATGGCTGATTTAACAGCGGTATTTGTTTTTCTGAAAAACGACTGCGGTTACCAGAACCTGCCTAATACCCAGATCCGTCGCGCGCTGGTCTTCTTTGCTCAACAGAATCAATGGGATCTGAGCAACTACGACAGCTTTAATATGAAAGCGCTCGGCGAAGACAGCTACCGCGATCTCAGCGGCATCAAGATTTCGACCCCAAAAAAATGTAAGGCGCTGGCGCGCGATTCCCTAAGCCTGCTGGCTTACGTTAAATAACGTCGTTAAATAAGCCCGCCGCCAAAAAATATCCGCCCGCTATCGCCTCTATTTTCAGGCGTATTTGCCCGCGCGCGCATGGCTGAAATATCCGCCGTGCATCCTCATCTATAGTTGGCTATGATGTTGCGCTCGTTTTTTACGGGTGTAACAGATGTTAACAAAGGAGGAATCAACCCGTGGCCGATAGCAACCTGTGGCATGAAACACTGCACGACCATTTTGGTCAGTATTTTACCGTTGATAACGTGCTGTATCACGAGAAGACCGATCATCAGGATTTGATCATTTTTGAGAACGCCGCTTTTGGCCGCGTGATGGCGCTGGACGGCGTGGTGCAAACCACCGAGCGCGATGAGTTTATCTATCATGAAATGATGACCCACGTGCCGCTGCTGGCCCACGGCCAGGCGAAGCACGTACTGATTATCGGCGGCGGCGATGGCGCAATGCTGCGCGAAGTCTCCCGTCATCCCCACATCGAAACTATCACGATGGTTGAGATAGACGCGGGCGTAGTCTCTTTCTGCCGCCAGTACCTGCCAAACCACAATGCCGGCGCCTACGACGATCCGCGCTTTACGCTGGTTATTGATGACGGCGTCAATTTTGTTAACCAGACGACGCAAACGTTTGACGTCATCATCTCCGACTGCACCGACCCAATTGGTCCCGGCGAAAGCCTGTTCACCTCAGCGTTCTATGCGGGCTGTAAGCGCTGCCTGAACCCCGGCGGAATTTTCGTCGCCCAGAACGGCGTGAGCTTTCTGCAGCAGGACGAAGCCGTCGACAGCCACCGCAAGCTGAGCCACTATTTCAGCGACGTTAGCTTCTATCAGGCGGCGGTACCCACCTATTACGGCGGCATTATGACCTTCGCCTGGGCGACGGATAACGACGCGCTGCGCCATCTTTCCGGCGAAATTATCCAGGCACGCTTTCACAAAGCAAACCTGAAGTGCCGTTATTACAACCCGGCAATTCATACGGCGGCATTCGCCCTACCGCAATATCTGCAGGATGCGCTGTCTGTCAGCGATCTTAAGTAAGGGGGTGAACTAAATTGAAAAAACTGAAGCTGCACGGCTTTAACAACCTGACCAAGAGCCTGAGTTTTTGCATTTACGATATCTGCTATGCCAAAACGGCGGCAGAGCGCGACGGCTATATCGCCTATATCGATGAACTCTATAACGCCAACCGCCTGACCGAGATTTTGTCCGAGACGTGCTCGATAATCGGCGCCAACATCCTGAATATCGCGCGCCAGGATTATGAGCCGCAGGGCGCCAGCGTCACCATTCTGGTCAGCGAAGAACCGATTGACCCGCAGCTTATCGATCAAAGCGAGCATCCGGGCCCGCTGCCGGAAACCGTGGTCGCCCATCTCGATAAAAGCCATATCTGCGTCCACACCTACCCGGAAAGCCATCCCGAGGGCGGGCTCTGTACCTTCCGCGCTGATATTGAAGTTTCAACCTGCGGCGTCATTTCGCCGCTGAAGGCGCTGAACTACCTTATTCACCAGCTGGAGTCCGATATCGTCACCATTGATTACCGCGTTCGCGGCTTTACGCGCGATATCAACGGTATGAAGCACTTTATCGATCACGAGATTAACTCAATACAGAACTTTATGTCCGACGACATCAAGGCGCTGTATGACATGGTGGACGTCAACGTGTACCAGGAAAATATCTTCCACAGCAAGATGCTGCTGAAGGAGTTCGACCTGAAGCACTACATGTTCCATACCCGGCCGGAAGATTTAAGCGAAGAGGAGCGCAGGGTCATTACCGACCTGCTGTGGAAAGAGATGCGCGAGATTTACTACGCCCGCAACATTCCGCATATCTAAGAGACGCAGGCAGGGCCGCGGCGGCGGCGCTGCCTGGTTATGCCAGGTGAAGCTGGCACGGCAGGTTGGCGAGCGCCTCCTGTGCCTGGGTCGCCAGGCCGCGATCGGTGACGATATCCGTCAGGCTGGCAAGCGGGGTGACACAAAACAGCGACCAGGAGCCATACTTGCTGCTGTCCGCTAACAGCACCCGGCGGCTCGCATTCAGCGCCAGATCCTGCTTGAGCCCGGCCTTCTCTTCCGTGGGAGTGGTAATTCCCTTCTCCAGGCTCCACGAATTACAGCTAATAAATGCGATATCCGGGTAGATACCGCGCAGCAGCTTACGACCGTGATCGCCAATGCACGACTGGCTGCTGTCATCGATGCGACCGCCGATAATGGTCACCTCTATCTGCTTAAACTCCGAGAGAAACAGGGCGATGCGTAAATCGGATGTAATCACGCGCAGCGGCAGCGAAGTCAGGTTACGCGCCAGCTCCAGCATCGTCGTCCCGGCATCCAGCACGACCGAATCTCCGGCTTTAATCATCGACAGGGCGAGCTGGGCAATCGCGCTCTTTTCCTGGGGATGCAGCAGCTGCTTTTCATTCGTCGTCGGCTGAGCAGGGATAAAGCGGTTAAGCGCCACGCCGCCGTGGCTGCGATTAATCACGCCCTGCTCATCCAGCTTAATCAGATCGCGTCGTATGGTCGCGGGGGAAGCGTCAATAGCGCTAACCAGTTGTTCAACGGTGACCAGATTATGGCCTTTCAGATAGTCCAGAATCTGGTCTAATCGATTTTGTGACTTCATATACCTTTCATCTTTCACGTTGCGAGCCGATAGCCACGCCAGCGCTTAACCGGCGCGGGTAACCGCCTCAGGCACCGCGGACTGCCGCCTTGTGCAACCTGAATGAATCCGGATAACGATCTATAAATTAAGCAAGCTGACTGGCTAGCTGGATAGAGATCGCCATGCTCTCAGACTTAGCTTTACCTGTCCAGGCAATATCAAACGCGGTGCCGTGATCCGCTGAGGTGCGGATAAACGGCAGCCCGGCCGTGATATTGACGCCATCATAGAAGCCAAGCAGCTTCAACGGAATATGCCCCTGATCGTGGTACATCGCCACCACCATATCGTACTGCCCTTCCCAGGCCTGCAGAAAGACGGTATCCGGCGGGCAAGGGCCATAAACGGCCACTCCCCGCTGCTGCATCTGCGCTATCGCCGGGCCGACAATATTAATCTCCTCATCGCCAAAAAGACCGTTTTCACCGGCATGAGGATTAACGCCGGCTACCGCGATACGCGGAGAGCTGAACCCCACGCGCCTTAGGAAAGTGTCGGCGAGCGAGATCACCGTTTTGATACGCTCGCCGTTCAGGGTATCGAGGAATTTACGCAGCGCAATATGCGTCGAAACGTGTATGACCTTCAGCTTGTCGGTATACAGCACCATCGCATAATCGCGACTGTCCGTCAGCCGGGCCAGCAGCTCCGTATGGCCCGGATACATGTGCCCCGCCAGATGAAGCGCCTCTTTATTCAGCGGCGCGGTCGCGATGGCGGAGACCTCTCCCGCCAGCGCCATTTCGGTGGCCCGCTTAACGCAGCGGTAAGCCAGGTCGCCGGCCTGCGCCTGCACTTTTCCCGGTATGAGCATGGCAGGCTCTTTCAGGGGTTCGTCAATGACGTTAACGATCCCCGGCGCAAAGCGCGCCTGGGAAACCTGCTTTATCGGGCGTAATTCTACGGGCGGGGTGACGCCGGACGCCTGCAGACGCTGTAGCGTCTGTAAACATCCCACCACGACTGCCGGCGTGCCGGAAAGCTCGCCTTCGGCCAGAGATTTGATAATGATTTCGGGCCCGATGCCTGCCGGGTCGCCCATCGTGACGGCAATTACGTTATTTGTCACTGTACATCTCCTCAATAAAATAAAGTGCATCCCGAAGCGTGGCTTCACCGCCAAATCCGCCGGCTTTGGTGATCACCGGCAGATCGTCAATTTCGCTGTTAACCAGCGTTCCGCAGGGCACGCAGGGCGCAACCTCGCTGTCGATGCGATACCCCTCAGCGCCGAGCGCTCTCGCCACGGCGATAGCAATATCTCCGCCCGTGAGGAACAGCCCCCCGATTTGCGCTCGGTTGATGATGGCGAGCGTGATATCGCCTAGCGCTGAGCTAATGCTGTCTCCTAGCTGCTGGCGTGAAAGCTGGTAGCGTTCGCACAGCGTCTCAATCATCCCGCGCGCATCGGCGTCGCGGCTGGTTCTCAGCACACAATGCTGGCGATCGCGCAAAACAGCAGTGGACTGGTGGACGATCTTTTCCTTCATGCTATCGCTGTCCGTTTGCAGCAGCGCCTCGACATCAATATCCACAATCCCCAGCGCTCTCTCTTTCGCCGCAAACACAATTTGCTGCCGGGTCGCTTCACTCATCGAACCGGCGACTACCAGCACCGGCAGCTGCTGCCGTGGGCTGAGATAGCAGCCTGCCGGCAGCGCGTTAGCAAAACCCGCCGCGCCAACGAGCAGGTAACGGTCGTGGAGCCCGGCCACCGCCTGGGCCAGCAGGGCTAAATCGCCATCATTTTCGGCATCAACGACCACAATCCCACCATCGCTCTCGCCTAAGCGCTGGAGTTCGGCGCCTGAGCCACCGCCACGTACCGTCGCCAGATCCAGCTCATAAACCGGGCAGGCGGTCTGCAATTCAAGCAATGTCTTGATATGAGAAGAAATAATCGGTGTTTTTGGATCGCTGGCAAATTCTGTTTCGACGAGCGGTACGCCGTGTACCAGACACTGTCCGTTCATCGTCACCCTACCCGCCGCAGGGATCGCTGCCGCCACGATGGCCAGCCTGGCCCCGCAGGCCTGCATTGCCGCTTCGACCTCCGCGCCGACGTTACCGCGGAACGTCGAGTCTATCTTTTTGTATACCAGCGGCGGGTTATCCCGCTCGCGAAACCAGGGCGCGACGGCCGCCCTCACCTTCTCTGCCGCCTCAGCCGGCGCCAACGCCCTGCTTTCGGTATTTATCACCAGGACATCAGCCTTACGTGACGCTTGCTGTCGTTCATCGAGCATGACCTCAGTGCGCGCGCCCTTTTTGGCCAACTGGACCCCTGTATCATTTGCTCCGGTAAAATCATCTGCGATAACAATCATCTTCATTGCGGTTTCTCCCCGAGGGCGATCTTCGCCTGCTGCTGGTTACGCTTCGCCACCCACGACGTCAGCGCTGGCGTTAAGAGGGCGGTCACAATCACCGACGTGGCCACCAGCGGCGTCGCCACCGCCACGATCGCGCCCAGCGCAGGGTCCGCCTGTGCAATCGCCATCGGCGTGGCGACGGCGTTACCAGCGGTGCTGGAAGCCGCTGCGCCGGCAATACCGGTCCCGCCCAGCAGGCGATCGACTTTAATATTGAAGAAACCGCCCACCAGGGTGGTCAGCGCGCCCAGCAGGATCCCGGCAAGCCCGCCCTTCAACAGCATGGACAGGTCGATTCCGGCGCCTAGCGCAAAAGCAAAGAATGGGATCAGCAGCGGGCCGCCTTTAGTGAGGAATTCGCGCATCTGCGCATCCAGATTGCCGAGCAGCATGCCGATAAGCATGGGGATCAGCACCACCACGATCGACATCAGCGGAATATTAGCCATACCCGCCGCGCCCAGAGCGATCATCGTCAGTATCGGGCCGTCGCTCAGAGACATCAGCGGCGTTGCCCCCACCTCATTCTCGCTGCCAAACTCGCCGGCCAGAGCGGCGTACAGGCCGCCGTTAGTGTTGCTCATCGCGGCAATAATGGCGACGGAGGAGAGTCCCCACAGACCGTCGACGCCAAAAAACGTCTCGACGGTAAATCCAAGCGCTACCGCCACAACGAACTTAGTGAAGGTAATACCGCCGCCAATCAACAGAGATTTAGGGGCGGCTTTTATATGGATACCCGCCCCCATGCAGAGTAAAAACGCCCCGATAAGCGGCGCGGCGCCGTTCTTAAATAATGCCGTGGTAAAGCCCCCCACCTGCAGCGCCTCGGGGGCGAAGGTATTGAGCATAGCCCCCAGCACAAGCGGGACGACCATCATCCCTCCGGGGATTTTTTCTATTGTCGCTTTAATTTTCATACCGCCCTCCGAATTGATTTAATATAATCACATATGATTATATTAAATCAATAAAAAGAAAAATAAGGGTCAGATCGCAGTTCCGGGTCAACGTTAAGCCGTTTAATGATTATTTGATTAAATGTAATCAAGGAGGAGAGTGCGGGCAGCGCCAAAAAGAGCGCTGCCGGGGGGGTTAGCGGTCTTGTAAGAAGCGACGGTAGGCGGCAACGACCTGCAAAAAGTCTTCGACGCCGCAGAGGGAGAAGCTCTCCTCGTCGTAGTAGCTCATCCCTTCTTCAATTTCATCGCCGGAGATTTCCAGCTGGTTAGCGCGGATCATCACCTCTTCGCCGTCTAACCATAACGTGTACTCATGCCCGGCACGCTGCCAGGAGCGCTCGCTGCCTTTTACGGTACGCGCGGCCTGTTCCACTTCGTCCAGCAGGGCGAGATTATCCTTCACCTCTTCATTAAACCAGTGCCCCACCACCTCGTGGCCCATCGCCATCCGCACCTTTACCACTCCGGTAATATCGCGCAGAAATTCGTAATCCATAGTCTCTTCCTCTGCAAGGGCAATGCGTCACGCTGCACTGTACCCATAGCGTAATTATCGCAGTACCGGGGAAGAAAAAAAGCCGGGCGGATGAAGGATTGGAAATAAAAATGCCCGGTGATGCAATGTTCACCGGGCACTGGAGAGTTTACAGGCAATTCGTCAGGCGGGCTGACGCGTCACCTTACACCGCCGTCTGGAAAATAACCCCATCCGCTTTATCAGTGTACTGATCCAGCTGGTTGAAGTTCAGGTAGCGGTAGGTATCCGCCGCCGTCTGATCGACCTGCGCAACGAAGGTCTGGTACTCTTCCGGCGTCGGCAGCTTGCCGAGCAGTGAAGCCACGGCCGCCAGCTCAGCAGAAGCCAGGTAGACGTTCGCGCCGGTCCCCAAACGGTTCGGGAAGTTACGGGTTGAGGTAGAAACCACCGTCGCACCGTCGGCTACGCGCGCCTGGTTACCCATGCACAGGGAGCAGCCCGGGATTTCGATACGCGCGCCGCTCTTACCAAATACGCTGTAGTAACCTTCTTCGGTCAGCTGAGCCGCATCCATGCGGGTTGGCGGAGCCACCCACAGGCGGGTCGGCAGCTGGCCTTTATGGCTATCCAGCAGCTTACCTGCCGCGCGGAAGTGGCCGATGTTGGTCATACAGGAGCCGATAAAGACTTCGTCGATCTTCTCCCCCTGAACGTCGGACAGCAGACGAGCATCGTCCGGATCGTTCGGCGCGCAGAGGATCGGCTCTTTGATATCCGCCAGGTCGATGTCGATAACCGCGGCATATTCCGCATCCGCATCGGCTTCAAGCAGCTGAGGGTCCGCCAGCCATTTTTCCATCCCCTGAACGCGACGCTCCAGGGTACGGCGATCGCCGTAACCTTCGGCAATCATCCACTTCAGCAGAACGATGTTGGAGTTCAGATACTCAACGATCGGCTCCTGGCTCAGCTTGATGGTACAGCCGGCTGCAGAACGCTCAGCGGAGGCATCGGTCAGCTCAAACGCCTGCTCAACCTTCAGGTCCGGCAGGCCTTCGATTTCCAGAATGCGTCCGGAGAAGATGTTTTTCTTACCTTTCTTCTCAACGGTCAGCAGGCCCTGCTTGATAGCGTACAGCGGGATGGCGTGAACCAGATCGCGCAGGGTGATCCCCGGCTGCATTTTACCTTTGAAGCGGACCAGTACGGATTCCGGCATATCCAGCGGCATCACGCCGGTTGCGGCGGCAAACGCCACCAGACCAGAGCCCGCCGGGAAGGAGATACCGATCGGGAAACGGGTGTGGGAGTCACCGCCGGTACCGACGGTATCCGGCAGCAGCATACGGTTCAGCCAGGAGTGGATAACGCCATCACCCGGACGCAGGGAGACGCCGCCGCGGTTCATAATGAAGTCCGGCAGAGTATGGTGCGTGGTCACGTCGACCGGCTTCGGATAGGCCGCGGTATGGCAGAAGGACTGCATCACCAGGTCGGCGGAGAAGCCGAGGCACGCCAGGTCTTTCAGCTCATCGCGGGTCATCGGACCGGTGGTATCCTGGGAGCCAACGGAGGTCATCTTCGGCTCGCAGTAGGCGCCGGGACGAACACCGGCTACGCCGCAGGCGCGGCCAACCATTTTTTGCGCCAGCGAGAAGCCGCTGGTGCTTTCGGCAACGTCTTTCGCGTGACGGAAAACGTCGCTATGCGGCAGGTCCAGCGCATCACGCGCGCGGGTAGTCAGGCCACGGCCGATAATCAGCGGAATACGGCCACCGGCGCGGACTTCATCGATCAGCACGTCGGTCTTCAGCTCGAAGGTCGCCAGCAGTTCGTTGGTTTCGTGATGACGCACTTCACCTTTGAACGGATAAACGTCGATAACGTCGCCCATGTTCAGGTCGTTGACGTCAACTTCAATCGGCAGCGCGCCCGCATCTTCCATAGTGTTGAAGAAAATAGGGGCGATTTTTCCGCCGAGAACCAGGCCACCGCCGCGCTTGTTCGGCACGTTCGGGATATCGTCGCCCATAAACCACAGCACCGAGTTGGTGGCGGATTTACGCGAAGAGCCGGTACCGACAACGTCGCCAACGTAGGCCAGCGGGAAACCTTTTTTCTGCAGCGCTTCAATTTGCTTGATCGGGCCAACCGAGCCCGGCTGATCCGGTTCGATACCTTCACGGGCGTTTTTCAGCATCGCCAGCGCGTGCAGCGGGATATCCGGGCGGGACCAGGCGTCCGGCGCCGGGGAGAGGTCATCGGTGTTGGTTTCACCGGTAACTTTGAAAACGGTCACGGTGATTTTTTCCGCCAGCGGCGGGCGGCTCAGGAACCACTCGCCGTCGGCCCAGGATTGCATCACCTGTTTAGCGTATTCGTTACCTGCTTTCGCTTTCTCTTCTACATCATAGAAGTTATCAAACATCAGCAGCGTATGGGACAGCGCTTTCGCGGCAATCGGAGCCAGTTTAGCATCGTCCAGCGCGTCAATCAGCGGATGAATGTTGTAACCGCCCTGCATGGTGCCCAGCAGTTCGACGGCTTTTTCAGGGCTAACCAGTGGGGAGGTCGCTTCACCTTTGGTGATGGCGGCAAGGAATCCGGCTTTAACGTAGGCGGCTTCGTCGACGCCCGGCGGTACGCGGTTAATTAACAGGTCTAACAGGAATTCTTCTTCACCCGCTGGCGGGTTTTTCAGCAGTTCTACCAGCGCGGCCATTTGGGTTGCATCTAAGGGTTTGGCAACAATCCCAACGGCTGCACGCTCAGCTACGTGCTTACGGTATTCTTCTAGCACGACGGTTCTCCTCGCTCTCATTGTAAAATGCGGCAGGCGATTCTCTTCACGCTCCTGTGAGACAGCAGTTTGTAGGGTAAATGCCCGATACCGCGTCGGCAGCATAGCAGGATTTTAGGGAGGTGTTAATCTGTTTACAAAAAAGCAACATTAAAAATTAGCTGAATCGTTAAGGGCAGGATTTTGCAGTCTTTACACCGGTTTCCCGGTATATAAATTTCACGCCGCTGCCGCCGGCTGGGCAATATTCCGGCAAAATCAGCCGCCTCATCCCGTCGTGCGGCTGGCGCGCCATTTCAGGGGAAAAGGCATAAAACATGCCCGGCGCCTCATCCTGTGCCGGGCATCTGAGAAGCTGAAGCGATTTTAGCCCTGATGCGGCATCAGCTGCGGATAGCCGCTAAATGCCGGCTTAGTGCTGCTCAACGCGGCTTCATCACTCTGGATGCTGCCCGAGTTCGCCGCCCATACGCCTTCACTCGTTTTGCTGATCTGCTGGTGCTGCGTATTCAGGTTCTGCCCCATAGCGGCGATATGCGTATTTTCCGTGCCGCCGCTGTTGTCAGCCCACGGAATGGAAGGATCGGCGGCACAGGCCATACCGGATGCCAGCGTTGCGGCTAACAACGTCGTTGTTAAAAAGCGTTTCATAACCCACCCCACTAATAATTAACCAGCTATAAGTTTACTTAGTAAGTATTGTCAAAGTATCTATAACCTGTAGCAGGTTATGAACGCAGACACAGTTCTAAACATCAGGCATAAAAAAAGCGGCTCACAGAGCCGCTTATGCTTTTTGCCGGAAAGAAAAACTTACTTTTTCTTCGCTTTCGCGTTCGGCAGGTCGGTGATGCTACCTTCGAAGACTTCTGCCGCCAGGCCAACGGACTCGTGCAGAGTCGGGTGCGCGTGGATGGTCAGAGCGATGTCTTCTGCGTCACAGCCCATTTCGATAGCCAGACCGATCTCACCCAGCAGCTCGCCGCCGTTGGTGCCGACAATCGCGCCGCCGATAACACGGTGGGTCTCTTTGTCGAAGATCAGTTTAGTCATACCGTCTGCACAATCGGAAGCGATCGCACGGCCGGATGCTGCCCACGGGAAGGTGGCGGTTTCGTAGCTGATGCCTTTTTCTTTCGCTTCTTTCTCGGTCAGACCAACCCAGGCAACTTCTGGTTCGGTATAGGCGATTGACGGGATCACTTTCGGGTCGAAGTAGTGCTTCAGGCCAGAAATAACTTCTGCGGCAACGTGACCTTCGTGAACGCCTTTGTGCGCCAGCATCGGCTGACCCACGATATCGCCGATAGCGAAGATGTGCGGTACGTTGGTACGCAGCTGCTTATCAACGCGGATAAAGCCGCGGTCGTCAACTTCAACGCCGGCTTTGCCTGCATCGAGGTTTTTACCGTTCGGCACGCGGCCGATAGCCACCAGCACGGCGTCGTAACGCTGCGCTTCAGCCGGCGCTTTTTTGCCTTCCATAGAAACATAGATACCGTCTTCTTTTGCTTCAACGGCGGTCACTTTCGTTTCCAGCATCAGGTTGAACTTCTTGCTGATGCGTTTAGTGAAGACTTTCACCACGTCTTTATCGGCAGCCGGGATAACCTGGTCGAACATTTCAACCACGTCAATCTCTGAACCCAGCGCATGGTAAACGGTACCCATTTCCAGACCGATGATACCGCCACCCATAACCAGCAGGCGTTTCGGTACGGATTTCAGTTCGAGGGCGTCGGTGGAGTCCCATACGCGCGGATCTTCATGCGGAATGAACGGCAGTTCGATCGGACGGGAACCCGCCGCGATGATCGCGTTGTCGAAGTTGATCACGGTTTTGCCGTTTTCGCCTTCAACTTCCAGGGTGTTAGCCCCGGTAAATTTACCCAGACCGTTTACCACTTTCACTTTACGGCCTTTGGCCATACCGGCCAGACCGCCGGTCAGTTGGGTGATAACTTTCTCTTTCCAGGTACGAATTTTGTCGATATCGGTTTTCGGCTCGCCGAAAACAATGCCGTGTTCGGCCAGAGCTTTCGCTTCTTCGATAACTTTAGCGACGTGCAGCAGTGCTTTAGAAGGGATACAGCCGACGTTCAGACAAACACCGCCCAGGGTGCTGTAACGTTCGACGATGACGGTTTCCAGACCTAAGTCAGCGCAACGGAAGGCAGCAGAATAACCTGCGGGACCAGCCCCAAGTACCACGACCTGAGTTTTGATTTCAGTACTCATCATGACCTCTGTAGTTAGTATCCGGCGGTCATACCCGTCGTCTTTCAGGCCGCAACGGCGTTAGCTTCACGCCTTCACCCCAGTCACTTACTTGAGTAAGCTCCTGGGGACTCTGGCGCTTGCTGCCTTGCTGCATCCAGAAATCCATAGGGCATGTATATTAATACCCTTATATCCACCGGGACGTTCTATCCGCCTGCATTTTACAAAATTGTTAACAATTTTGAAACAACAAACGGCAAACGATTTTGTCCTTTATTGCCGATAACCTCAAAACGCACGGGAGGTTACCAGAAAAAAGCCGGCCGTCAGGCCGGCTTTTCGCTTACATCACCAGGCGGCGAATATCGCTCAGGGTGTTGTTGATGATGGTAATAAAGCGAGCACCATCAGCACCGTCGATTACGCGGTGGTCGAAGGACAGAGAGATCGGCATCATCAGACGCGGAACGAACTCTTTACCATTCCACACCGGTTCCATCGCGGATTTGGACACACCGAGGATAGCCACTTCCGGCGCGTTCACAATCGGCGCAAAGTGGGTAGTACCCAGGCCGCCGATGCTGGAGATGGTAAAGCAACCGCCCTGCATTTCGCCAGCCGTCAGCTTACCGTCACGCGCTTTCTTAGAGATCACAGTCAGTTCACGGGACAGCTCGGTAATGCTCTTCTTGTTCACGTCTTTGAAGACCGGAACAACCAGACCATTAGGCGTATCAACCGCAACACCGATGTTGATGTACTTTTTCAGCGTCAGACGCTGCGCATCTTCGGACAGGGAGCTGTTGAAGCGAGGCATCTGCTCAAGCGCAGCGGCAACCGCTTTCATGATGAAGACCACCGGGGTGAATTTCACGTCCAGCTTACGCTTCTCAGCTTCCGCGTTCTGCTGCTTACGGAACGCTTCGAGGTCAGTGATGTCGGTTTTGTCGAAGTGCGTAACGTGCGGGATCATCACCCAGTTACGGCTCAGGTTAGCACCAGAGATTTTCTGGATACGGCCCAGCTCAACTTCTTCAACTTCACCAAACTTGCTGAAGTCCACTTTCGGCCACGGCAGCATGCCCGGGATACCGCCGCCGGTAGCGGCAGCAGGCGCAGACTCAGCGCGCTTAACGGCATCTTTCACGTAGGCCTGGACGTCTTCGCGCAGGATGCGGCCTTTACGACCGGAGCCTTTCACTTTCGCCAGGTTCACGCCAAATTCGCGCGCCAGGCGGCGGATCAGCGGAGTAGCGTGCACGTAGGCGTCGTTCTCAGCGAACTCAGATTTGCCTTCAGCTTTCGCCGCCGGCGCCGCCGCTTTCGCAGCCGGAGCAGGTGCAGCCGCCGCAGGTGCCGGAGCAGCTGCCGCCGGAGCCGCAGCAGGCGCCGCGCCTTCAACTTCGAAGACCATAATCAGCGAGCCGGTGGAAACTTTATCGCCGGTGCTGATTTTGATCTCTTTCACGGTGCCCGCGAACGGTGCCGGAACTTCCATCGAGGCTTTGTCACCCTCTACGGTGATCAGTGACTGTTCAGCGGCAACTTTGTCGCCCACTTTAACCATCACTTCGGTCACTTCAACTTCGTCGCCGCCGATATCAGGTACATTCACTTCTTTAGAACCGGAAGCCGCTGGTGCAGCCGCCGCTGCCGGAGCAGCAGCCTGCGCCGGTGCCGCAGCAGGTGCCGCACCCGCCACTTCGAAGACCATAATCAGCGAGCCGGTGGAGACTTTGTCGCCGGCGTTGATTTTGATCTCTTTCACGGTACCCGCGAACGGTGCCGGGACTTCCATCGACGCTTTGTCGCCTTCAACGGTAATCAGGGACTGTTCAGCCGTGACGGTGTCGCCCACTTTAACCATGATCTCGGTGACTTCAACTTCGTCGCCGCCGATATCAGGCACGTGCACGTCTTTCGCCGCGGCCGCAGCCGGTGCAGCGGCCGGAGCTGGCGCTGCTGCTTTCTCTTCCTGCGCAGGTGCAGCGGCTGCTGCACCATCGGCGGAATCGAAAATCATGATAAGTTTACCGGTCTCGGTTTTGTCGCCAACGGAGACTTTGATCTCTTTAACAACGCCAGCCTGCGGAGACGGGACTTCCATAGAGGCTTTGTCGCCCTCTACGGTGATCAGCGATTGTTCAGCTTCAACTTTGTCGCCAACTTTGACCAGGATTTCGGTGATTTCAACTTCATCAGCCCCGATGTCCGGTACATTGATTTCGATAGCCATTATTCTCTTACCTCTTACGCCAGACGCGGGTTAACTTTATCTGCATCGATGTTAAATTTGGCGATTGCTTCAGCCACAACTTTCTTATCGATTTCACCACGTTTAGCCAGTTCGCCCAGCGCCGCAACAACCACGTAGGAAGCATCTACTTCGAAGTGGTGACGCAGGTTTTCACGGCTGTCAGAGCGACCGAAGCCGTCGGTACCCAGTACGCGGTAATCATCAGCCGGTACATAGGTACGAACCTGCTCGGCGAACAGTTTCATATAGTCGGTAGAAGCCACGGCTGGTGCGTCGTTCATCACCTGAGCGATGTACGGTACACGCGGGGTTTCCAGCGGGTGCAGCATGTTCCAACGCTCACAGTCCTGACCATCGCGCGCCAGCTCAGTGAAGGAAGTTACGCTGTATACGTCAGAACCTACGCCGTAGTCTTTCGCCAGAATCTCTGCTGCTTCACGCACGTGACGCAGGATAGAACCGGAACCCAGCAGCTGAACTTTACCTTTGCTACCTTCGAGAGTGTCGAGTTTGTAGATACCTTTACGGATACCTTCCTCAGCACCTTCCGGCATTGCCGGCATGTGGTAGTTTTCGTTCAGCGTGGTGATGTAGTAGTAAACGTTCTCTTGTTTCTCACCGTACATACGCTCCAGGCCATCGTGCATGATGACGGCAACTTCGTACGCGTAAGACGGATCGTAAGAGATACAGTTCGGGATAGTCAGAGACTGAATATGGCTGTGACCATCTTCGTGCTGCAGACCTTCGCCGTTCAGCGTGGTACGACCGGAAGTCCCACCTACCAGGAAGCCGCGAGCCTGCTGGTCGCCTGCCTGCCAGCACAGGTCGCCGATACGCTGGAACCCGAACATGGAGTAGTAGATGTAGAACGGGATCATCGGCAGGTTGTTGGTGCTGTAAGAGGTCGCAGCAGCCAGCCAGGATGCGCCGGCACCCAGTTCGTTGATACCTTCCTGCAGGATCTGACCTTTCTCGTCTTCTTTATAGTAAGCAACCTGCTCACGGTCCTGCGGGGTGTACTGCTGGCCGTTCGGGCTGTAGATACCAATTTGACGGAACAGGCCTTCCATACCAAAGGTACGCGCTTCATCGGCGATGATCGGCACCAGACGGTCTTTAATGGACTTGTTCTTCAGCATCACGTTCAGGGCGCGAACGAAGGCGATGGTGGTAGAAATTTCTTTGTTCTGCTCTTCCAGCAGCGGACCGAAATCTTCCAGGGTCGGCAGCTCCAGCTTCTCATCGAAGTTAGGCTGACGGCTCGGCAGGTAGCCGTGGAGTTTCTCACGCTGAGCGTGCAGATAGGTATGCTCTTCGGAACCTTCCGGGAAGGTAACGTACGGCAGTTTTTCGATATCAGCATCGGCAACCGGCACGTTGAAACGATCGCGGACGTAGCGTACGCCGTCCATGTTCATTTTCTTAACCTGGTGAGCGATGTTTTTACCTTCAGCGGTATCACCCATGCCGTAACCTTTGATGGTATGGGCCAGGATGACGGTGGCTTTGCCAGTTGTTTCCTGCGCTTTTTTCAGTGCAGCGAAGACTTTCTTCGGATCGTGACCACCGCGGTTCAGGGCCCAGATCTGCTCGTCAGTCCAGTCGGCAACCAGCGCTGCGGTTTCCGGATATTTACCGAAGAAGTGCTCGCGAACGTAGGCACCGTCTTTGGATTTGAAGGTCTGGTAGTCGCCATCAACGGTTTCGTTCATCAGCTGAATCAGCTTACCGCTGGTGTCTTTACGCAGCAGCTCATCCCAGCGACCGCCCCAGATAACCTTGATAACGTTCCAGCCAGCACCGGCAAAAATGCCTTCCAGTTCGTTAATGATTTTGCCGTTACCGGTGACCGGACCGTCCAGACGCTGCAGGTTGCAGTTGATGACGAAGACCAGGTTATCCAGTTTTTCACGGGTCGCGATGGTGATGGCGCCTTTAGATTCCGGCTCGTCCATCTCGCCGTCGCCCAGGAAAGCGTAAACGGTTTGTTTGGAGGTATCTTTCAGGCCACGGTGTTCCAGATATTTCAGGAATTTAGCCTGGTAGATTGCACCGATTGGGCCCAGACCCATTGATACGGTCGGGAACTGCCAGAAGGTCGGCATCAGTTTCGGGTGCGGGTAGGAAGAGAGGCCTTTGCCATGAACTTCCTGACGGAAGTTGTTCATCTGCTCTTCAGTCAGACGACCTTCCAGGAACGCACGTGCGTATACGCCCGGGGAGATGTGGCCCTGGAAGTAAACCAGGTCGCCGCCATCCTGCTCGTTGCGCGCACGGAAGAAGTGGTTGAAGCACACTTCATAGAAGGTCGCGGAGGACTGGAAGGAAGCCATGTGGCCGCCCAGCTCAAGATCCTTTTTCGATGCGCGCAGAACGGTCATGATGGCGTTCCAGCGAATCGCAGAACGAATTCGACGTTCCAGATCCAGATTCCCCGGGTATTCCGGTTCATCTTCAACGGCAATAGTGTTGACGTAACTGCCAGTAGATGTGCCAGCAGCAACCTTCACCCCGCCTTTGCGGGCTTCAGAAAGGAGTTGGTCAATCAGATACTGAGCGCGCTCAACACCTTCTTCACGGATGACCGATTCGATCGCCTGTAGCCAGTCGCGAGTTTCGATCGGATCCACGTCATTTGGTAAACGTTCTGACATGGGGGGTATTCCTTATCTATCTAATCGTTGATTAATCTGGAACCTGTCCCATTGCACTCTTTGTTCTTCATATTTCAGGTTATCTCTTTGTTGGCTGCGCTTCCTCACCCCGGTCACATAGTTAGCTATGCTCCCGGGGATTCACGCGCTTGCCGCCGCGATATAACCCGAACTATTTGAACAACCAAAAGCACAATAAGACAGGTTCTGCGTTTAGTTGCCGCGCTCTAAAAAATGGCGCTTAAGAACCGGAGTTCTCATCCTTCCGTTGCTGTAAACGACGCAGTGAGCGTTCTCGACGACTCTCCTCACGGCTACGATCCAGCAAAATTTCCTCAATGAACGCCAGGTGTCGATGCGACGCTTCACGCGCCTGCTCCGGCTCCCCGGCGATTATCGCCTCGAAAATACGAGTGCGATGATTGCTGACCTGCGGGAGCATTTCCCGACGGGCGTACAACAATTCAAAGTTCTGGCGAACGTTTTGCTCCAGCATCGGCTCCATGCAGCGTAGCAGATGCAGCAGCACAACATTATGCGCCGCTTCGGTGACGGCAATTTGATACTGGACGACGGCATCGGATTCGGCGTCAAGATCGCCGGACTGCTGGGCCCGCTCAATGGCCTGATGCAGCTCGCGAATGCGTTCGCGGTCAGCATCATTGCTGCGCAGCGCCGCGTAATAAGCCGCGATGCCTTCAAGCGCGTGACGGGTTTCCAGCAGGTCGAATTGGGATTCAGGGTGATCGGACAGGAGCTCTACCAGCGGGTCGCTGAAGCTCTGCCACAGGCTGCTCTGTACAAAAGTTCCACCGCCCTGGCGACGAAGCAACAGGCCCTTGGCTTCGAGGCGTTGAATCGCCTCACGCAGCGAGGGACGGGAAACGTCGAACTGTTTAGCCAGTTCGCGTTCAGGCGGGAGTTTTTCACCGGGGCGCAACGTCCCCTCAAGGATTAAAAACTCAAGCTGCTGCTCTATCACATCAGATAGTTTTGGTTGGCGGATTTTGCTGTAGGCCATATTCCCTGTCTCTGCCATTAGCCCGTAGTCAATTGGTCTTACCAATTCGCAGTTCGTAGCGGTAAAGTAACAAAGTATTCACCTTCTGTCCATACAGGTTTTGATTGAAATCAGTAAAGCAGGCACATTTTAACAACCTTACAGAAATAACATTTCAGAATTGTAACTTCTCACAAATGATGTCTTTACCACGTTGGAGGTAGCGTTAACTTTTATGAAACGAAAAATACGCCATCTGAACCGATTCAACAGTCAAAAAATCGTTTTTAAATTCACTTTTACTGCGTAATTAGTCATTAAGGGTTAAAGAGGCTAATTGCCGCCCTGTTTACAAATGGTTTCTTTTTGTTCGCTTCGTCATCACCCCTTCATAAAGCAGGTGCATTCGCCCGCACTTATCACTATTCTCCATGATACAAAAGGCCTTTTAGTGATTTTATATTCCGCCTTGCGTAAAGAAATTAATACAGAAACGGAATTTCATAATTACACAACACAATAATGTCGACGCTGAATCACGCAGAACAAGGCTGGTCTTAAACTCTCTGGAATAGAGATAGCTATGCTATCTGGCAGGGACCGACAATAAAGCAACAGCCTGAAGGATGAAGCGTAAACGCAAAATAACCACACACGAGGTTTCATGATGGAAGGTCAACAGCAAGGCGATCGGCTAAAGCGCGGCCTGAAAAACCGCCATATACAGCTTATTGCTCTGGGCGGCGCTATCGGTACCGGCCTGTTTCTGGGCAGCGCATCCGTTATCCAGTCGGCAGGTCCCGGCATTATCCTTGGCTATGCCATCGCCGGTTTTATTGCTTTTCTGATTATGCGCCAGCTCGGTGAGATGGTTGTAGAAGAGCCGGTGGCAGGTTCATTCAGTCATTTCGCCTACAAGTACTGGGGCGGGTTTGCCGGCTTTGCCTCCGGCTGGAACTACTGGGTGCTGTACGTTCTGGTCGCGATGGCCGAGCTGACAGCGGTCGGAAAATACGTCCAGTTCTGGTGGCCGGAGATCCCGACCTGGGTCTCTGCGGCGATCTTCTTCGTTGCCATTAACGCCATCAACCTCACCAACGTGAAGGTATTCGGCGAGATGGAGTTCTGGTTCGCCATTATTAAAGTCGTTGCCGTTGTGGCGATGATTCTGTTCGGCGGCTGGCTGCTGTTCAGCGGCAACGGCGGCCCGCAGGCAACCGTCCGCAACCTGTGGGATCAGGGCGGCTTCCTGCCGCACGGCTTCACCGGGCTGGTCATGATGATGGCCATCATCATGTTCTCGTTTGGCGGCCTGGAGCTGGTCGGGATCACCGCGGCAGAAGCGGATAACCCGGAGCAGAGCATTCCCAAAGCCACCAATCAGGTTATCTACCGTATTCTGATTTTCTACGTGGGCTCGCTGGCGGTACTGCTCTCCCTGCTGCCGTGGACGCGCGTAACCGCAGACACCAGCCCGTTTGTGCTGATCTTCCACGAACTGGGAGATACCTTCGTTGCTAACGCGCTCAACGTGGTGGTGCTGACCGCCGCGCTGTCGGTGTATAACAGCTGCGTTTACTGCAACAGCCGAATGCTGTTTGGTCTTGCCCAGCAGGGTAACGCGCCGAAAGCGCTGATGAACGTCGACAAGCGCGGCGTGCCGGTGAACACCATTCTGGTTTCCGCCGTGGTGACCGCGCTGTGCGTGCTGATTAACTATCTCGCGCCGGAATCGGCGTTTGGTCTGCTGATGGCGCTGGTTGTTTCTGCCCTCGTCATTAACTGGGCAATGATCAGCCTGGCGCACATTAAGTTCCGTCGGGCAAAACAGCAGCAGGGCGTGGTTACCCGCTTCCCGGCGCTGTTCTATCCGCTCGGTAACTGGATCTGCCTGCTGTTCATGGTCGCGGTACTGGTCATTATGCTGATCACCCCGGGCATGGCCATCTCCGTCTACCTGATCCCGGTGTGGATTGCCGTTCTCGGCGTCGGCTACCTGTTCAAACAGAGAAGCGCCAGCGCCGTAAAAGCACATTAATACATCGTTAAACTCTGTGCCCGCCGCATCTTAGCGGGCGCAGAGCCCTGTTACCCGCCTCCCCCTTCCCCCCTAATCAGTCGTTTTTCCATATCGCCAACCGATACCGCAACGCATTTCACAACACGCTGACCCCACCATGGGCGCGTCTCGCTGCGCAGGGAATGTTCCAGCGCCGCATATTCGCGCTTGCATGCGATAGCCGCTAACCGGCAGGTGGAGAGAAAAAGGGAAGACGTACTGGCGTATCGCGCGGAACGCCACCGAACCCGCGGTACGATCCTAACGGCTGAAGCGCATCGCCTGGCAAGAAAACGGGATGCCTGATTTCGACATCCCGCCTGCGCCGCGCCCGCCGACGGGCGGGGGGCTTAAATCAGCGTTCCGTAAATCGTCAGCAGGGCCATAATCACCACCACTACCAGCGACGTTTTCTTGGCCATTGAAACGGCCGCCTTCGGCGTCTCGACCTTATCGACATGCGGCTCACGGGCGAGCGAGAACTGCGCCAGACGCGTCAGTACCTGATACTGCGACGAATGGCGATCGCCCAGCGAGGCGAACCACGCGGGGAGCGCCTTCTCGCCGTGACCAACCAGCGCGTAAACCACGCCTACCAGCCGCACCGGCACCCAGTCCACGACGTGCAAAATGCCATCAATCCCTGACTGCAAACGATGGTGCGGCGTTTGATAGCGGGCCAGCCACGACTGCCATGCACGCAGGACGCTATAGCCAATCAGCGTGATCGGGCCCCACGGCCCGCCGACCACAAACCAGAACAGCGGCGCAAGGTAATAGCGGTAGTTGATCCACAGCAGCGCATTCTGCAGTTCGCTGAGGTATTCACGGTTGTCGCAGCCCGGCGGGACGCCGTGGATAAGCGTCAGCTCGCTGGCCATCGCATCGCAGGCATGCTTATCATTGCGGGAAGCGGCCTTCAGGTAGGCGTGATAGTGCAGGCGGACTTTGCCGGCGCCAATGCACAGCAGACCAAGCAGGATCCAGAACACCAGCAGCGGGACGTTAAACAGCACGCCGTGCAGCAGGCTCTGAATAATGTACACCGCAACCATCGCCACCGCCGCCATCAGCAGCGTGCCGAACAGCGAGAAGTGCTTCACGCGACGGAACAGAACCTCAAGGCGATGATCGAGCTGCCAGTGCTCGCCCAGCTTAAACAGGCGTTCGGCGATGAGAACCAGCAGCGTAGAAAATAACGTCATGGCATCTCCTTATCTGACGAAGCGGTCAACAGACCGCGAAATTTTGCCCAGTCAAACGCCGGGCCGGGATCCGTTTTACGCACCGGCGCGATATCGCTATGGCCGGTCATGTTTTCAGCGATAGCCGGATACAGCGCGGTCAGCTGCCGCGTAACCGCGGCCAGCTGCTGATACTGCGCATCGGTATAAGCCAGCGTATCCGTTCCTTCCAGCTCAATACCAATAGAGAAGTCGTTGCAGCGCTCACGCCCCTGATAGCAGGATACGCCGGCATGCCACGCGCGCTTATCGAAAGGCACATACTGCACGATTTCACCGTCGCGGCGAATCAGACAATGTGCCGAAACCCGTAGCTGAGCGATCCCGGCAAAAAAAGGGTGCGCGTTGGGATCGAGCGTGCCGCTGAACAGAGCGTCAATCCACGGACCGCCAAATTCACCCGGCGGCAGGCTAATATTATGCACCACCAGCAGGGAGGGGGTTTCATCATCCGGGCGGCAATCATGGTGCGGCGAAGGAACCCGACGCGCGCCCACCAGCCATCCTCCGTTCAACTGCATTGCGGAGTCTCCTTTCACTAACGCATGCTCCCGGGCCGCCCATGGCCCAAGGATGCCGATTATCATACACAAATTCGTTCGGGGCCGATCGCCGCGCCTCCACCTCTACAACGCAGGCACGCCAACGAGGCAATAGCCTGAAGGATGAAGAGTATATGGTGTAGAAACGCCGTTCAGGTTAGCATGTTTCCCACTTCTGAATCTTATCTATCTGGAGCTTTATCATGTCGCCTCGTCGCTACAACCCCGACCGCCGCCGTGACGCGCTGCTGGAACGCATTAACCTCGATATTACCGATGCAGTAGCCCAGTCCCTGCGCGAAGATTTAGGCGGCGAAGTTGACGCTAACAACGATATTAGCGCGCAATTATTGCCGGAAAGCGCACGCTCGCACGCGGTTGTCATTACCCGCGAAGACGGCGTGTTCTGCGGCAAACGCTGGGTGGAAGAGGTCTTTATTCAGCTGGCCGGCGACGACGTCAGCGTCACCTGGCTGGTTGAAGATGGCGACGCGGTCAAGGCGGATCAGCCGCTGTTTGAGCTGCAGGGCCCTTCCCGCCTTCTTCTGACCGGCGAGCGCACCGCGCTGAACTTCGTGCAGACCCTATCCGGGGTCGCCAGCGAGGTGCGCCGCTACGTGGATCTGCTGGCGGGCACCAAAACCCAGCTGCTCGATACCCGTAAAACGCTGCCCGGCCTGCGCACCGCGCTGAAATACGCCGTACTGTGCGGAGGCGGCGCAAACCATCGCCTGGGGCTGTTCGATGCCTTCCTGATCAAAGAGAACCACATTATTGCCTCCGGCTCCGTGCGCCAGGCCATCGAGAAGGCCTTCTGGCTGCATCCGGACGTGCCGGTAGAAGTTGAGGTTGAATCCCTTGATGAGCTGGATGAAGCCCTGAAAGCCGGAGCTGATATCATCATGCTCGATAACTTCACCCCAGACCTGATGCGCGAAGCGGTGAAGCGTACCAACGGCCAGGCCGCGCTGGAAGTTTCCGGCAACGTCACCTTCGATACTATCCGTGAATTTGCCGAAACCGGCGTCGATTACATCTCCGTTGGCGCCCTGACCAAAAACGTCCGCGCGCTCGACCTGTCAATGCGTTTCCGCTAACGCTCCGCCCCGGCATGGATCGCCTGCCGGGGCGCACGCTTTGCGAGGGCGATCTCAGCGTTTTGCTCTCGCCCTGTAACGCGTAAAGAAAGCCTGGGAAGCCGTTTCCTGAGCGCTCATTTATCGCTCGTCATCCTCCCCGCAGACCGCCACAGTGCTCCCGACGATAACAAGGAGCAATCGATGGACAGACAACGTGGCTTTACCCTTATCGAACTCATGGTGGTGATTGGCATTATCGCCATTCTGAGCGCCATCGGTATTCCCGCCTACCAGAACTATCTGCGCAAGGCGGCGCTGACCGATGTCCTGCAAACCTTTATTCCCTACCGCACGGCGGTTGAGCTATGCGCCCTTGAGCACGGCGGCCTGACAAGCTGCGATGGCGGTAGCAACGGCATTCCCTCTCCCGCCACCACGCGCTACGTTTCCGCAATGACCGTGGCTAAAGGCGTCGTCACCCTTAGCGGGCAAGAAAGCCTGAACGGGCTACGCGTCACCATGACGCCCGGCTGGGATACCGCAAATGGTATTACCGGCTGGCAGAGAGAGTGCGACATCGCCAGCGGCAGCGCCCTCAAGCAGGCGTGTGAAGACGTATTCCGCTTTAACTGAGGCCATCGCGATGAAAGCCGAAAAATTGATCGCCCTCTGCCAGCGCTACCACGCCCTGCTGCTTAACAGCGATGAGCAAACCCTCTCCATCGCGGTGGTAGACTCTCCGCCGCCTGAGCTAATGGAAGCGCTGCGCTTCGCCACGCAAAAGCGGATCGATATCGAGTGCTGGAGCCAGGATAAAATGAATCAGCGCCAGCAATCGTCCGGACAGTCTGGACCATCTCCTGCCAGCGGTGAGGCGCCGACGGGCGTCATCGAACAGGTCAATCAGATTCTGGAGCAGGCGCTGCGCCAGCGCGCATCTGATATCCACGTCGAGCCTGGCGAAAATAACCTGCGCATACGTCTGCGGGTCGATGGGGTGCTCCATCCGCTTGCGCCGCTTGCCGCCGAACTGGCACTGCCGATAACGGCGCGACTTAAGGTGCTCGGGAACCTGGATATTGCCGAACACCGCCTGCCGCAGGACGGCCAGTTTACGCAGACTCTCTCGGGACAATCGGTGTCATTTCGCATCGCCACTCTGCCCTGCCGTTACGGTGAGAAGATCGTCCTGCGCCTGCTGCATCAGGTGGAACAGGCGCTGGACCTCGAGGCGCTCGGCCTCTCCTCAGAGCAGCTTGCCGCCTTTGGCTCCGCGCTCAATCAGCCGCAGGGGCTGCTGCTGGTCACCGGCCCAACCGGCAGCGGTAAGACCATCACGCTCTACAGCGCCCTGCAGAAGAGAAACCGCGATGAGGTTAATATTTGCAGCGTAGAGGACCCGCTGGAAATTCCCATCGCCGGCATGAATCAAACGCAGATCAACCCGCGATCCGGATTAACCTTTAACAGCGTCCTGCGCGCGCTGCTGCGCCAGGACCCGGACATTGTTATGGTTGGCGAAATACGCGATGCGGAAACGGCAGAAATCGCGATCAAAGCGGCGCAAACCGGGCACCTCGTGCTCTCGACGCTGCACACTAACTCGACCAGCGAAACGCTTATTCGCCTGCAGCAAATGGGAATTGCCTGCTGGATGCTCTCATCCGCGCTATCGCTGGTCATTGCTCAGCGCCTGGTGCGCAGGCTCTGCCCACGCTGCCGTCGGGAAGGTGCAGGCGGCATTGACGTGCCGCACAGCCTGTGGCCGCGTCGGCTTCCCCGCTGGCAGGCTACGGGCTGTCGGCACTGCTATCACGGCTACTATGGGCGCCTGGCGCTATTTGAGGTGCTCCCGATAGGCGCCGCGCTGCAGCAGGCTATTTCCCAGGGGCTGAGCGCGGTGGAGATTGAATCTCTGGCGCGTGAAGCCGGAATGATGACGCTGTTTGAAAGCGGCTGCCTGGCCATTGAGCAGGGGCTGACCTGTTTTGAAGAGGTGGTCCGCGTGCTGGGGCTCCCCCATGGCGACTGAACGCCTTTGGCGCTGGCGCGGGCTTGATCCCGAAGGATCGCCCTGCCAGGGATCGCTGTGGAAAAGCTCCCGCCTGGAGGTTATTCAGGCGCTGCAGCATGAACGGATTATCCCCCTCGCGCTCCGCCGCTGCGCGGTACGCAGCTCGCTGTGGCACCCGCGCTACAGCGGCCAGATTATCCATCAGTTGGCGACCCTCCTGCAGGCGGGGCTGCCTCTGGCCGAGGGGTTAGAGCTGCTGGCACAGCAGCAGCAGGGCGCGCAGTGGCAGGCGCTTCTGCGAACGCTGGCTCGGGACCTTGCGCAGGGCATCCCGCTTTCCAGCGCGCTGGAAAGATGGCCGCAGGCGTTTCCTCCGCTCTATCTGGCCATGATCCGCACCGGTGAGCTTACCGGTAAACTGGATCTTTGCTGCTTTCATCTGGCTCGCCAGCAGCGGGAGCAGCTGCAGCTGAGCGAAAAGGTCAAAAAGGCGCTGCGCTATCCGCTGGTCATTCTGCTGCTGGCGCTGCTGGTGGTGATGGGCATGCTCACCTTTGTCCTGCCGGAGTTTGCCGCTATCTACCAGACGTTCAACACGCCGCTCCCTCTGTTGACCAAAGTAGTGATAAGCGCCGGAGAAAGCCTCAGCAACCGTTGGCCGCTGCTGCTGTTGATGGCGATATTGCCGTTTCTCCTCAACCAGCTGGCCCAACGTCGCCCTTCCTGGCTACTACGGCGGCAAAAGCTGCTTCACGCTTTGCCGGTAGTCGGAAAGCTGATAGGGGGACAGCGGCTCAGCCAGATATTTACCGTTTTAACCCTCACGCAGAGCGCCGGCATCAGCTTTATGCAGGGCCTGGAAAGCGTAGAAGAGACGTTAAGCTGCCCGCTTTGGCGCCAGAGGATCCATCAGGTTAATACTCAGATTGCCCACGGGACCGCCATCTGGCAGGCGCTGGCGAACAGTGGAGGATTTACCCCGCTATGCCTGCAGCTCATCCGCACCGGGGAGGCTTCAGGATCGCTGGATATCATGCTGGAGAACCTTGCCCGCCATCATAGCGAACGCACGCACCGTCAGGCAGAAGGCTTGGCCACGCTGCTTGAACCGATGCTGCTGCTGATAACCGGCGCCGTTGTTGGCGTACTGGTGGTGGCGATGTATTTACCCATTTTTCATCTGGGCGACGCCATTAGCGGAATGGGGGGATAGCGGCTGGCGCAGGAGGTGCGCCAGCAAAACGGCATTACAGGCTGTTGAACACGCGGTTCTCTTGTTCCTGTACGCGAATAAAGGTTGTGCGTTTGGTCAGCTCTTTCAGACGAGATGCGCCGACATAGGTACAGGCGGAACGTAGGCCGCCGAGGATATCGCGGGCGGTATTATCAACCGGGCCGCGCAGGGGCAGCTTAACGGTTTTACCTTCCGCAGCGCGGTACTGCGCAACGCCGCCCACATGACGGGTCATGGCGGATTCAGAGCTCATACCGTAGAACAGCATAAACTTCTCGCCGTTCTCTTCAACAACGGTGCCGCCGCTCTCTTCGTGGCCTGCCAGCATACCGCCCAGCATGACGAAATCAGCGCCGCCGCCGAAGGCCTTCGCTACGTCGCCTGGCGTGGTGCATCCGCCATCGCTGACGATCTGACCGCCAAGGCCATGAGCCGCATCGGCGCATTCGATAACCGCAGAGAGCTGCGGGTAGCCAACGCCGGTTTTCACGCGGGTAGTACAAACGGAACCCGGACCGATGCCGACCTTCACGATATCCGCGCCGGACAGAATCAGCTCTTCGCACATTTCGCCGGTCACGACGTTACCCGCACAGATCGTTTTCAGCGGCCAGGCTTCGCGCGCTTTCGCCACGAACTGCACGAAATGCTCGGAATAACCGTTTGCCACGTCAATGCAAACGAAGCCGAGCTGCGGGTTCTGCGTCAGGATCTGTTTGGTTTTTTCGAAGTCGACATCCGAGGTACCGGTAGAAACCATGACGTACTTCAGCACATCGGCAGGAGTGGTCTGCACAAAGTTCCGCCACTCTTCTACGGTGTAGTGCTTATGTACGGCAGTGAGGATCCCGAAAGAAGCCAGCGCTTTTGCCATACTAAACGTACCGACGGTGTCCATATTCGCTGCGATGATCGGCACGCCGGACCAGGAGAGGCCAGAATGTTTAAAAGTGAATTCGCGTTCCAGTTCAACATCAGAACGACTTTTGAGGGTAGAGCGCTTGGGGCGGATAAGAACGTCTTTAAAGCCAAGCTTCAGATCTTCTTCAATACGCATGTGCGAATTCCTGGGGTTAATTGCATTATTGTGAGAGCACAACTCCAGTGACGTTATCATACTCACGAATCATGACTGCGCAAGACTGCGATTTTCACTTTTTTTACGCTACAATCGTACAAATTTACCTGGTGGATTGAGAAAAGCGCGAACGCGATAATCAACGGCCAGAGCGTCATTTTTAACCATTTGATTTATATGTACAAAGCAATCCAGTATCCGTCGTAAAAGTCTCTTTCCGGCTTGAAGCAGCCTGACGGGACACCCACCGCAGAGTCACGGCTCGTGAAGCGCGGGCGCTGCTGAAAAGTCAATGTGTATATGATCAGTTTCAGGAACGGGGTATATGAGGTATACGGTAGCGTTAACGGGCGGCATCGGTAGCGGCAAAAGCACCGTAGCCGATGCATTTTCTCACCTTGGTGTTAACGTTATTGACGCCGACGTTATCGCCCGTCAGGTGGTAGAACCTGGAACTCCCGCGCTACTGGCGATTGCCGCTCGCTTTGGCCAACAAATGATTAACGATGACGGCACGCTGAACCGCCGCAGCCTGCGGGAACACATTTTCGCTCACGCCGAGGATAAAACCTGGCTTAACGCGCTGCTGCACCCGCTCATTCAGCAGGAAACCCGCCGTCAAATGCAGGCGGCGTCCTCTTCTTATGTTCTCTGGGTCGTTCCCCTGCTGGTCGAAAACAACCTCGCTGCCAACGCTGACCGCGTGCTGGTCGTCGATGTCCCAAAAGAGACGCAAATACAGCGAACCATACTGCGCGATCGGGTCAGCCGTGAGCACGCAGAACGTATTCTTGCCGCCCAGGCGACGCGTGAGCAACGCCTCGCCGCTGCGGATGATGTCATTGAAAATATGGGCCCTCCGGATGCCATCGCATCGGATGTCGCCCGCCTGCATGAAAAGTATCTAATGCTGGCATCGCAGGCCGCCTCACAGGAAAAATCGTAATGCATACCCCTGTTCTATTTGAACATCCCCTCAATGAGAAAATGCGCACCTGGCTGCGTATTGAGTTTTTGATTCAACAGCTGTCCGTGCATCCGACGCTCGCCACCTACGCGGACGCGCTCCACTTTTTCCGCAATACGGGCGATCTCCTGGATGTCCTCGAACGCGGCGAGGTGCGCACAGATCTGCTCAAAGAGCTCGAGCGGCAGCAGCGTAAACTGCAGTCCTGGGCAGAAGTGCCAGGCGTCGACCGCGGGCGTATTGACGAATTGCGCCAACAGCTGAAGCAGTCCGGCAGCGCGTTAATGTCTGCCCCGCGCATCGGCCAGTTCCTGCGTGAAGATCGTTTAATTGCGCTGGTTCGCCAGCGTCTGAGCATTCCCGGCGGCTGCTGTAGTTTCGATCTGCCCACGCTGCATATCTGGCTGCATATGCCTCAGGAGTATCGCGACGAGCAGGTTGGCAGATGGTTAGTGAGCCTTCAGCCGCTCACCCAGGCGCTGGTGCTGATCCTCGATTTGATTCGCAACTCCGCGCCCTTTCGCAAGCAGACCAGCCTCAACGGTTTTTATCAGGATAATGGCGATGATGCCGATCTGCTGCGTTTACGCCTCGATCTTGCCAGCCAGCTGTATCCGCAAATTTCTGGCCATAAAAGTCGCTTTGCCATTCGCTTTCTCCCGCTGGACAGCGAACTCGGTATCGTCCCCGAGCGTTTTGATTTTGAACTGGCCTGTTGTTAAGGAGAAAACATGTCGAAAGAGACAATCGTCAACTGCCCGACCTGCGGTAAAAACGTGGTCTGGAATGAGCACAGCCCGTTTCGGCCATTTTGCTCAAAACGCTGTCAGCTCATTGACTTAGGTGAATGGGCGGCGGAAGAAAAACGCATTCCTAGCGCGGGCGACCTGTCCGATACCGATGACTGGAGCGAACAGCAGCAGTAGCGCCTGGCGGCAGAGAAAATCCCGGAGATGACGTTGCGTCTTGTCCGGGCTATTTTCTCAGCGGGCGGACTGCACTAATTTGCTGATAATCGGTTCGTTAGCCGGCGGAAACTCCTCGGCCAGCAGCGCACGCTGGGCAATCCAGCGCCCCGGCTGCCCTTCTTTACCCCAGGGCTCGCCTTCCCAGTCATCAACCAGCCAGAACCATAGCGTGATATGCCGATCGGGGAACTGATACTCCAGCTTATCAAACAGAGTGGACGCGCGTACCGTAATGCCAACCTCTTCCTGCAGCTCACGCGCTAACGCCTGCTCGGCAGATTCTCCCGCTTCAATTTTCCCACCGGGAAACTCGAGCTTATTTGCCATATGCGCATCGGCAGCGCGCTGGGTAATAAAGATTTCACCCTGCGGGTTACGGATGATGCCAACTGAGATTTGCAGTATTTTCATTGTGTTAATTCCATAAAAAAGGCGCAGATATCTGCGCCTTCATTTTTATTCTCTGAGCTTAACTCAGGCGACCATGGCACTGCTTATATTTCTTACCGGAACCACACGGGCAAGGATCGTTCCGGCCAACCTTACGCTCGCCGGTTTCCTCAGCCAGTGCGGCTGCGGCTACCGTGTCGTCATCCTGATGGCTCAGCTGCTGCATCTGCGCGAGGCGCTCCGCCTCTTCGCGGCGCTGCTGTTCCATCGCTTCAACTTCTTCCGGCATCCGCACCTGAACCTTGCTCAGGGTGCTGATCACTTCATACTTCAGGGATTCAAGCATCGCCGCAAACATCGAGAACGATTCACGCTTGTATTCCTGCTTAGGATCTTTCTGCGCGTAGCCGCGCAGATGGATGCCCTGACGCAGGTAGTCCATTGCCGCCAGATGCTCTTTCCACAGGGAGTCCAGCGTCTGCAGCATTACGCCTTTTTCGAAATGACGCATCATTTCGGTACCCACGACTTCTTCTTTACGCTGATAGGTTTCTACCGCGTTCTGCAGAATACGCTCACGCAGAGTTTCTTCATGCAGTTCAGGCTCTTTGTCCAACCACTCCTTGAGCGGCAGATCGAGATCGAAGTCGTTTTTCAGACGTTCCTGCAGGCCTTCGACATCCCACATTTCCTCCAGAGACTGCGGCGGAATGTGCGCATCGATAGTTGTTTTGAAAACGTCTTCGCGAATGCTGTTGATGGTTTCGCTAACATCAGATACGTCCAGCAGTTCGTTACGCTGGCTGTAGATGGCGCGACGCTGATCGTTAGCCACGTCATCATATTCCAGCAGCTGCTTACGAATATCAAAGTTACGGCTTTCAACCTTGCGCTGCGCGTTGGCGATAGCTTTGGTGACCCACGGGTGCTCAATCGCTTCGCCCGGCTTCATCCCCAGCTTACGCATCATGCCGGACACGCGGTCAGAGGCAAAAATGCGCATCAGGGCATCTTCCATCGACAGATAGAAACGAGAAGAACCGGCATCGCCCTGACGACCTGAACGACCGCGCAGCTGGTTATCGATACGGCGAGATTCATGGCGCTCGGTACCGATAATGTGTAAACCACCGGAGGCCAGCACCGCTTCGTGACGCACCTGCCAGTCGGCTTTGATTTGAGCGATCTGCTCTGGAGTCGGATCTTCCAGCGCGGCGACTTCCGCCTGCCAGCTGCCGCCCAGCACGATATCCGTACCACGACCGGCCATGTTGGTGGCGATGGTCACCGCGGCCGGGTAGCCGGCTTGAGCCACGATATCCGCTTCACTGGCGTGGAACTTCGCGTTCAGGACATTGTGTTTGATGCCCGCTTTGGTCAGCTCTTGCGAAACCACTTCGGATTTTTCGATAGAAATCGTACCTACCAGAACCGGCTGGCCGGCGGCAGTACGCTCTCTGATATCTTCGATAATCGCCTGAATTTTTTCTGCTTCGGTCATATAGACCAGATCCGCCATATCCTTACGGATCATCGGACGGTTGGTCGGTACGACTACGGTATCCAGCTTATAGATAGAGCTGAATTCGAAAGCTTCGGTATCCGCAGTACCGGTCATCCCCGCCAGCTTCTCGTACAGACGGAAGTAGTTCTGGAAGGTGATGGACGCCAGCGTCTGGTTCTCGTTCTGGATATCAACGCCTTCTTTGGCTTCGACGGCCTGGTGCAGACCGTCTGACCAGCGACGACCCTGCATGGTACGACCGGTATGCTCATCGACAATAATGACTTCGCCATCTTTTACGATGTAGTCAACGTCGCGGGTGAACAGCACGTGCGCACGCAGCGCCGCGGTCACGTGGTGCATCAGCATAATGTTAGTCGGTGAATACAGAGATTCGCCTTCGTCCATAATGCCTTCGTTCACCAACAGCTCTTCAATCAGGACCAGCCCGCGTTCGGTCAGGTTCACCTGACGCGCTTTCTCATCTACCGAGAAGTGGCCTTCACCGGTAAAGGTATCGGAGTCCTCTTTTTCCTGGCGCACCAGATGAGGAATGATCTTGTTCACTTTCTTGTACATTTCCGAGCTGTCTTCAGCCGGGCCGGAAATGATCAGCGGCGTACGCGCTTCATCGATGAGGATGGAGTCCACCTCATCCACCAGCGCATAGTGCAGCTTACGCTGTACGCGCTCTTCCGGACTGAACGCCATGTTATCGCGCAGATAGTCGAAGCCGTATTCGTTGTTGGTGCCGTAGGTGATATCGGCGGCGTAAGCTTCACGCTTGGCCGGAGCAGGCAGGCCCGACATATTGATACCAACGGTCATACCGAGGAACTCAAACAGCGGACGGTTGTTTTCAGCATCACGCTGCGCCAGGTAGTCGTTGACGGTCACGACGTGAACGCCTTTACCTGACAGCGCGTTCAGATAGGCCGGGAGGGTAGCGGTCAGCGTTTTACCTTCACCGGTACGCATTTCTGCAATGCAGCGCTCATTGAGCACCATGCCGCCCAGCAGCTGTACGTCAAAGTGACGCATACCGAATACGCGCTTACTGGCTTCACGTACCACGGCAAAGGCTTCCGGGATCAGGCTTTCTACGCTTTCGCCCTTCGCCAGACGCGCGCGGAACTCTTCTGTTTTAGCCTTCAGCTGATCATCAGAGAGCTTCTCCATGTCAGGTTCCATGGAATTAATCAGCGTCACAGCTTTGCGCATGCGGCGCAGTGTACGATCGTTACGGCTACCGAAAACTTTAGTTAATAATTTGATTAGCATAATAAAATCTCAAACGCCCCGCGATGCGGAGTCACAAAAAATAGAATGATCCGTTTTTAGTTCAGCTGAGGCGTTGCGGCCCGGCGCGTATCCCGGTGACCTGGCTAATCCAGACGGAGACGCAAAAGGCGCGATGGGAGGGGTTGTATGCCGCCTGACGCACAATGACCGGCGGCTTGCTTTCCTGCGTCAGCAGCGCGCTGAGCGTATCGAGCAGGGCCAGATGCTGCGCCTGTAATGGCGAAGATTCTTCCGCAACCGGCAGCGCCTGAGGCGCCATGGCAAATGACAGATGACGAATAACCGTGCGGATGGCGTGCTGATGCCAGTAATCGACGGTAAAGTTTGGCCGGCGGCTGGCATCCAGAAGCGCCAGCTGGGAGAAATTAACTTTATTCGGCGTGTGGCTGCTGGCCGCTGCTTTCGCAGGCGATGCCGTTTCGTGACTATTGCTTAACGCAGGCAGGCCAAAGCTAGCCGCGACCATCCCCAACAGGAGATGCGGCCAGAAATACCGTCTGCCAAACTGTCGCCAGCGCGTCAGCAATCCACTCACGTCCATTACCTTTAGTTGAAGCAACCCCAGGAAATAATTTTGCGCCCAAATATTACCATTAATACCGCGTCACGGCAGCAGGAATGAAAGCTTTGCGGAGGTAAAAGCGGTCAATTAAGCAGCGAACGCGCGGTGTCAGCGATCGTTGAATCGGGGTGAAATAAGAACCGGAAGGTAAAAAAGAAAAACGACTGGCTCCCTGGCCGGAGAGAGTACCAGGTTACCAGTCGATTTTACTGAATGGTCAGGCTTACGCCATAACCATTGATGGTGCCCGGAATGCCAGCGGCATTTCCGCTTCGTCTTCGAAGGTCACGTACTCCCAGGCTTCCTGTTTTGCCAGAACAGCCTGCAGCAGTTTGTTGTTCAACGCGTGACCTGATTTGAACGCCGTAAATGCGCCAATGATATTGTGACCACACATAAACAGGTCACCAATCGCATCCAGCATTTTGTGGCGGACAAACTCATCTTCAAAGCGTAAGCCGTCTTCGTTCAATACGCGATAATCGTCAACAACGATGGCACAATCGAAGCTGCCTCCCAGGCACAGGCCGCGGGACTGCAGATATTCGATATCACGCATAAAACCGAAGGTACGCGCACGGCTAATCTGGCGCATAAATGCATCAGCAGAGAAGTTCATCGCATAGCGCTGGTTGCTTGAGTCAATCGCCGGATGGTTAAAATCGATGGTGAAGTCCAACGAAAAACCATTGTACGGCTTAAACTCAGCCCACTTATCGCCATCTTCGACGCGAACGGCCTCTTTAATGCGCACAAATTTCTTGGCGCAGTTCAGCTCATCGATGCCGGCATCCAGCAGCAGATAAACGAACGGAGCAGCACTGCCGTCCATAATCGGGATTTCCGGCGCATCGACTTCAATAACTATGTTGTCAATGCCCAGGCCAGCCAGTGCGGCATTCAGGTGCTCGACTGTTGAAATCCGCACGTCATGCTCGTTCACCAGGCAAGTACAGAGCATGGTATCACGCACAGATTTGGCATCAGCCGGAAAATCAACCGGTGGATTCAAGTCGGTGCGACGATAGATGACCCCGGTATTTGCCGGCGCAGGTCGTAACGTCAGTGTGACTTTCTTGCCGGTATGCAAACCGACGCCAGTCGCCTGAACGATACGTTTAAGAGTCCTTTGTTTGATCATCGTATAATCTCGCCAAGTTACCTATCCAACCGAAGTGTATAACACTTTCGGACGGGCAGTTTAGCACAAAGAGCGCTGATGCCCAACTTCCAGCCAATTCTTAATCAGCTTGCTTGCGCAGGAAGGCCGGGATATCCAGATAATCCGGCTCTTTCGCGGTTTGCGGCGTATTGTCGTTCACCACTTTCGCTGCCGGTTTCTGCTCCTGATTCAATGGCGCCATACCGTGCTGCTGGTAGCGATCCATTACCGGCTGCTGAACCTGCTTGTTGGTTACCAGGGTAATTTCCGGACGTTTGTCCATGCCAATACCGGTAGCAACAACGGTCACGCGCAGCTCATCGTTCATATCCGGATCCAGAGAAGTACCGATAACCACGGTCGCGTTATCCGAGGCGAAAGCACGGATAGTGTTACCTACGGTTTCGAACTCATCCAGACGCAGGTCGAAGCCAGCGGTGATGTTGACCAGAACGCCGCGCGCGCCGGACAGATCGATATCTTCCAGCAGCGGAGAAGAAATCGCCATTTCAGCCGCTTCTTCCGCACGGTCTTCACCGCTCGCCACGCCGGATCCCATCATCGCATAGCCCATTTCGGACATCACGGTGCGCACATCCGCAAAGTCGACGTTCATCAGACCCGGACGGGTAATCAGCTCGGCGATCCCCTGCACTGCGCCTTTCAGCACGTCGTTTGCTGCGCCGAAGGCGTCCAGCAGCGAAATGCCGCGGCCGAGAACTTTCAGCAGCTTGTCGTTCGGGATAGTGATCAGTGAATCCACGTGCTTGGAGAGCTCGGTGATCCCCTGTTCGGCGAAAGCCATACGCTTCTTGCCTTCAAAATTGAAGGGCTTAGTCACAACCGCGACGGTCAGGATACCCAGATCCTTCGCCACTTCTGCTACCACAGGCGCCGCACCGGTACCGGTACCGCCGCCCATACCAGCCGCGATAAACACCATGTCTGCGCCGTCGAGAGCAGCACGCAGCGCTTCACGGTCTTCATCCGCCGCATTGCGGCCGACTTCCGGGTTGGCGCCTGCGCCCAGCCCCTTGGTAATACCGCTACCAATCTGAATAGTCTGGCCAACAGCCGTTTTACGCAGCGCCTGCGCATCGGTGTTCACCGCGAAGAATTCAACACCTTCAATGCGCTCGCGCACCATGTGCTCTACGGCATTACCGCCGCCGCCACCGACGCCGATGACTTTAATCACCGCGTCGTTGGTTAATTCCATTGGTTCAAACATAGTTTCTCTCCGTCTTGTGCCTGTCGCCTGAGAACGCTAATTTTCTGCGTTCTCTTAAAAAATTAAAACTCTTTTCGCAGCCAGCTATTTAGTCGCTTAATCCACGAGCCAACTGATGCAGTTACGCGTTTTTCCACTTCTGCTTCACCACTAAGATGAGACTCCTTCCCGTAGTGCAGCAACCCAACCGCCGTTGAATAATACGGCTCCTGGGCATAATCCGTTAAACCGGTAATGTTCAGCGGGGCACCGATACGCACCTGCGTATGGAATACCCGCTGCGCACAGGCGGCAAGGCCTTCAATTTGCGCCGCGCCGCCGGTTAAAACAATCCCCGCAGCCAGATGGTGCTTAACGCCCTGCTGGCGGAGCTGTTCCTGCAGCTGCAGGATCTCTTCATTGACCAGGTTGAGCAGTTCGGTATAACGCGGCTCAATGACCTCTGCCAGCGTCTGACGCTGCAGGCTGCGCGGCGGGCGTCCGCCTACGCTCGGGACTTCGACGTTTTCGTCTTTACCGACGATTGAGCCCAGCGCGCAACCGTGGCGCACCTTGATCGCTTCGGCATCGCTCGGCGGCGTGCCGAAGGCATAGGCGATATCGCTGGTTACCACGTTGCCCGCGTACGGGATCACTTTGGTATGACGCAGCGCGCCGCCGGTATACACGGCGATATCCATTGTACCACCGCCGATGTCCACAACGCAGACACCAAGCTCACGTTCATCTTCCGTCAACACGGAATAACTGGCCGCTAAACCGGCAAAAATGAGCTGGTCCACTTTCAGACCGCAGCGCTCCACCGCTTTAACAATATTTTTTGCCATATCGTTATGGCAGGTAATCAAATGCACTTTTGCCTGCATACGAACGCCAGACAGGCCAACCGGGTTTTTAATCCCCTCCTGGTAGTCAATGGCGTACTCCTGCGGGATGACGTGCAGCACGCGATGCTCATCGCGTACGCGGACCGACTTGGCGGTATGCACCACGTTCTCAACGTCGTCCAGCGTCACCTCTTCTTCTGAAATCGGCACCATCCCAATTTCATTTTGACAGCTAATATGTTTACCTGAAAGCGCCAGGTACACTGACGAAATCTGGCAATCAGCCATCAGTTCGGCCTGGTCAATGGCGCGCTGTACGCATTTCACCACGGATTCCAGGTCGTTAACCCCGCCTTTATCCATACCACGCGATGGGCAACTGCCCACGCCAATGATATTGACCACGCCGTCGGGCAGAACTTCCCCTACTAAAGCGGCAACCTTCGCGGTGCCAATCTCCAGTCCAACTACCAGCTTTCTGTCCGTCGCCTTGATCATTGTTGTTCTGCCTGTGCCTGATTCTGTTGTTGATTAGTTTCCTCAGCGGGAGCAGGCACCCAGCCTACCGCCGCGCCCGAGTCATAGCGCAAATCAACGTAGCTTATCCGTTTGCCATCGGTCTGCGCCTGCTGCTGAAGAACCGGGTAAAGTTCCATAAAGCGCTGAAGACGTTTCATGGTGTCGCCGCGGCCAAGGTTGAGCTTAATATCGTTATTAAGCGTCAGCTGCCAGGAGCGACGCGCGGTCATCGCCGCCACTTTCAACGTGAATTTATCCTTTGCCAGCACCTGCCCCATGTCGCGATATCCTTGCAACACTTCGTTCTCGCTGCCTTCCGGGCCATACAACATCGGTAAATTCTGTTTATTGGTGCGATCCGCCGGGACGCTGAAAGAATTACCTTCTACGTCTACCATATGCTGATCATTCCAACGCGCAATCGGCACATATTCAACCAGATGAATCTTCAATTCGTCCGGCCACTGCTTTCTGACGCTCGCCTGTTTAATCCACGGCAGGCGCTCAATCTGACTTTGGATAATATTCACATCCTGAGTCATAAAGGTTCCAGGAGAACCCAGCGCCAGAATTGCCTGGCGAATATCGTCATTACGCGTGTAGTGACGCTCACCGGTTACCACCATCTTGGACAGCGGTAAACGCTGTGCGTCTTCCATCCAGCCCAGAACCATCCACCCGCTGACCAATACGGTACACAGCACCGCCAGCAGGAAGAAAATCCCCGCCAGACGAGTTCCATTACTTCGGCGCGAAGAAGACGTTTCCTCTTCTTCTTCGTGGTTCCGCGTATTCAGCGCAGCCTGCGACATATCACCCCGCCAGGTCCAAAATTCGAACAACAAGCTGTGAGAAGCTCATCCCCGCCTGACGCGCCGCCATCGGCACCAGGCTATGGCTGGTCATGCCAGGGGAAGTATTCGCTTCCAACAGATAAAACTGGCCATCGCTGTCCAGCATCACGTCAATCCGTCCCCAGCCGCTACAGCCAAGAACATTCCAGGCTTTCAGTACCAGGGCCTGAATTTCTGACTCGCGGGCAGGTTCCTCACAACCAGGACAGAAATATTGCGTCTCATCAGAGAGATACTTCGCCTCATAATCATAGAAGGTTCCAGCCACATGGATACGAATTGACGGTAAAATTTCTTCACCGACGATTGCAACGGTGAATTCTGGTCCACTGAGCCATTTCTCAATCAGAACTTCATCATCATGCTGAAAAGCCAGCGCCAATGCATTGTGTAATTCACAACTTTCGCTTACTTTCGACATGCCGACGCTTGAACCTTCACGACTCGGCTTAATAATGAGCGGCAGGCCAAGCGCCGTAATCTGCTGCGCGGCCTCTGCGGTAAGGCCCGCGTTGAACTGTGAACGGGTCAGCGCCACCCACGGAGCAACGGGTAAGCCCGCGCCCTGCCACAGTAATTTACTGCGCACTTTATCCATTGAGATTGCCGAAGCCATCACGCCGCTGCCGGTATAAGGCAGTTGAATCAGCTCAAGCAGCCCCTGCAACGTTCCATCTTCCCCACCGCGGCCGTGCAAAGCAATAAACGCTTTCTTAAAACCCAGCTGCTTCAGCTGAGTAATATCGACATCGCGAGGGTCGACGGGATGGGCGTCAACGCCGCCCTCACGCAGGCCGGCAAGCACCGCCGCGCCGGAGTTGAGCGATACCTCTCGCTCGGCGGAGGTCCCGCCGAAAAGAACCGCGATTTTATCAGCCACGGCGCTCCTCCCCCGCTTTTTGCGGCATGAGTTTGATTTCAGCCAGGTGGCGGGCGATTTTCCCTATATTTCCAGCGCCCTGCACCAGCACCAGGTCGTTCCCGGTAAGCACCGAAGCCAGCATCTCTGCCGCCTGGGCCGGGTCGGAAAGCAGAATCGGGTCCACCTTGCCGCGACCGCGAATAGTGCGGCACAGGGAGCGGCTATCCGCCCCCGGGATCGGCGCTTCGCCAGCGGAGTAGACGTCCAGCATCAGTAGCGCATCGACCTGAGTCAGCACGTTGGCAAAATCGTCGTACAGATCGCGCGTACGGGTAAAGCGGTGCGGCTGGAACAGCATCACCAGATTTTTATCCGGCCAGCCGGCGCGAGCCGCTTTAATGGTCGCATCCACTTCCGTCGGGTGATGACCGTAATCATCAATCAGCATCGCGCTGCCGCTTTTACCGTTGACCTCAGCCAGCGGATATTCGCCAAGGAAATCAAAGCGACGGCCGGTTCCCTGGAACGCTTCCAGCGCCCGCAGAATCGCGTCGTCTTCAATGCCCTCTTCCGTCGCTACCGCCACGGCAGCCGCCGCATTCAGCGCATTATGGCGGCCCGGCGCGTTTAGCGTGACCTGGATAACCTCTTTGTCCTGGCGCACGAGGCGGAAATGGCCCTGCGCGCCAAGCTGGCGATAGTCTTCAATACGCACGTCGGCATCATCGCTAAAGCCGTAGGTCGTCGTCTGGCGGCCAACGCGCGGCAGCAGCTCACGAATGACCGGGTCGTCCACGCACATCACCGCGCGTCCGTAGAACGGCAGGTTGTGCAGGAAGTTAACGAACGTCTGCTTTAAGTTTTCAAAATCACCGTGGTAGGTATCCATGTGATCGGCTTCGATATTGGTCACAATGGCAACCATCGGCTGCAGATGCAGGAACGAAGCGTCGCTCTCATCCGCTTCCGCAATCAGATAACGGCTATGCCCAAGACGGGCATGAACGCCGGCCGCTTTGACCAACCCACCGTTGACGAAGGTAGGATCGAGGCCAGCCTCGGCATAAATACTGGAGACCATCGCGGTGGTCGTGGTCTTACCGTGCGTGCCGGCGATAGCGATGCCGTGGCGAAAACGCATCAGCTCCGCCAGCATCTCCGCGCGGCGGATAACCGGAATACGCGCTTCATGCGCGGCAACAATCTCCGGATTGTCCGCAGAGATTGCGCTGGAAACCACCACCACGCTGGCATCACGCACGTTTTCAGGGCGATGGTTGAAATAGATCGTGGCGCCAAGTTTAGCCAGCTGTTGCGTAACCGGATTCGGCGCCAGGTCGGAGCCGGAAATCTGGTAGCCTTCGTTGGCCAGAACTTCGGCAATACCGCCCATACCGGCACCGCCAATGCCAACAAAGTGAATGTGCCGGACGCGACGCATCTCGGGCACTATGGAACGCAGTTTTGCCAAATCTTGTGTATTCATTCTTTACGCCATCAACTTCTCTATTCGGGCGGTGGGATTCACCGCGATTAGCGCGCCAGTGCTGCAGCGCTCACTTCTTCCGCTACCCGCTCGGTAGCATCCGGAATCGAGACTCTACGCGCTCGTTCCGCCATATCCAGCAGCGTTTCCCGATCCCAGCCGGCCAGGGTTTGCGCCACGGCGTCAACCGTGAACTGGGGCTGTTCGAGAATTTTCGCGGCTCCCGCTTTCTCCAGCGGCAGCGCGTTCCAGTACTGCTGGCGATCCTTGTGCTGAAACGGCACAAACAGCGCCGGTAATCCTGCGGCGGCAATTTCGCTCACCGTCAGCGCACCGGAGCGACATACCACCACATCGGCCCAGGCATACGCCGCCGCCATATCATCAATAAATTCGGTCACCTTGTGCTGCGGCTGCCCGGCATCGGCGTAAGCCTGCTGTACCGTCTGCTGGCCGCCTTTACCGCTCTGATGCCAGATGGTCACCGCGCCGCCCAGCTTCCCGGCCACCAGCGGCATGGTCTGGTTCAATACGCGCGCGCCCTGCGAACCGCCAACCACTAAAACGCGGGTCGGCCCCTGACGCCCAAACAGCCGCTGCTCCGGCAGAGGCAGCGCGAGCACATCGGTACGTACCGGGTTGCCCACCACGTCAGCGTGGGGGAACGCGCCGGGAAACGCCTGCATCACTTTCTTCGCAATTTTTGCCAGCCATTTATTGGTCAGGCCGGCAATACCATTCTGTTCGTGCAGCACCACCGGAATACCCAGCGACCACGCCGCCAGCCCGCCGGGGCCGGACACGTATCCGCCCATCCCCAGCACGACGTCCGGCTGGAAACGTTGCATAATCGCGCGCGCCTGACGCCAGGCGTTGAAAATACGTACCGGCGCCAGCAGCTGCGCCTTCAGGCCTTTGCCGCGCAGGCCGGAGATGCGGATAAAATCTATCTCAATACCGTGCTTTGGCACTAAGTCCGCTTCCATACGATCGGCGGTACCCAGCCAGCGAACCTGCCAGCCCTGGTCCATTAAATGGTGCGCGACCGCCAGCCCCGGGAACACATGCCCGCCGGTACCGCCCGCCATCACCATTAACCGCTTTTCCTGACCGCTCATCGAACACCCCGTGTAAACGCCTGCGCTTTTTCCAGACGCGTTTCATAATCAATACGCAACAGCAACATGATGGCCGTCGACATAATCAGCAAGCTGGAACCACCGTAGCTGATAAGCGGCAGCGTCAGGCCCTTGGTCGGCAGCATGCCCGCAGCCGCGCCGACGTTAACCAGCGCCTGGAAGCTAAACCAGATACCGATCGCACAGGCCAGAAAGCCGGAGAAACGGTGGTCAATCTCCAGCGCTTTGCGGCCAATGGACATGGCGCGAAAAGCGACGAAGAATACCATTAAAAGGGCCAGTACCACACCGATATAACCGAGTTCTTCGCCGATGATGGCGAAGATGAAGTCAGTGTGCGCCTCCGGCAAATACTCCAGCTTTTGTACCGAGTTGCCTAAGCCCTGCCCCCACATTTCGCCGCGACCAAAGGCCATCAGCGACTGGGTTAGCTGGTAGCCGCTGCCAAACGGATCCTCCCACGGGTTCCAGAAGGAGGTTACGCGGCGAATACGATACGGTTCGGCGAGGATCAGCAGCACCACCGCCGAGATCCCCATGCCGATAATGGCAATGAACTGCCACAGCTTAGCGCCGGCGAGAAACAGCATCGCCAGGGTCGTGACAAACAGCACAACCACCGTTCCGAGGTCCGGCTGCGCCAGCAGCAGAATCGCCAGCACGAAAATCACGCCCATCGGTTTCAGGAAGCCGCGCAGGTTATTGCGCACCTCATCGCCTTTACGTACCAGGTAGTTAGCGATGTAGCAGAACAGCGACAGCTTGGTAAACTCCGCAGGCTGAATACGCAGCGGGCCCAGCGCAATCCACCGCGATGCCCCGTTTACCGAACTCCCGACCACCAGCACGATCAGCAGCATCACGATCGAGGCGATCAGCATCGCGGTGCTGTGCCGCTGCCAAAACACCATCGGCAGGCGCAGGGTCACCAGCGCGAGCCCCAGCGCCAGCAGAATGTAGAGTCCGTCGCGCTTGGCAAACAGAAACGGATCGTTCGCCAGACGCTGACCAACCGGCATCGAGGCCGAGGTCACCATGATGAAGCCGACCGCCGCCAGGCCAAACGTCAGCCACAGCAGCATCCGGTCATACATCACCAGGCTGTCGTTATCTTTCTGCCGCGAGCCCATCACCCAGCCCTTCAGCGCGGCAAACAGCCAGGAGAAGATACGCATTCCCGGCAAACGCGGCAGCGTCAGTCGGGGCATTCTCAGGCGCGGGAGGGATAGACGCATCAGCCTAACTCCTTCGCCAGGCGGGTAAAGATATCCCCCCGTTGTTCGAAGTTTTTAAACTGATCGAGGCTGGCGCAGGCCGGTGACAGCAGCACCATATCGCCCGGCTTCAGCAGCGGCGCAATCTGACGCATCGCCTGCTCCATGGTTTCCGTCTGCGTCGCCGCCTCAGGGCGCAGCGCTGCCAGCTGCTCGCCGTCGCGACCGAAGCAGTAGAGGCGGATATTGTCGCCGGCCAGATAACGCTTCAGCGGGTCAAAATCAGCGGATTTGCCGTCACCGCCGAGCAGCAGATATAGCGTACCGTCCAGATGCAGACCGTTCAGCGCCGCTTCGGTGCTGCCAACGTTGGTGGCTTTGGAATCGTTAATCCAGCGCACGCCGTTATGATCCAGCGCCAGCTGGAAGCGGTGCGCCAGACCGGTAAACGTAGTCAGCGCCTTGAGGCTGCTGGCCCGCGGCAGGCCTGCGGCATCCGCCAGCGCCAGCGCCGCCAGGGCATTGCTGTAGTTATGCTGGCCGGTGATGTTCATCTCTTTGACGTTCAGGACTTTCTCACCTTTCACCCGCAGCCAGGTTTCTCCCTGCTGGCGGTTGAGGTGGTAGTCGCCGACGTCCACGCCAAAGCTGATGCAGCGGTCATCGGCGCCGCGCACCGGCATCGTCAATCCGTCATCAGCATTCACGATGCAGCTCTTCGCATTTTCATAAACGCGCAGTTTGGCCGCCCGATACTGCTGCAGGCCTAGCGGATAGCGGTCCATATGATCTTCGGTCACGTTGAGGATCGTCGCGGCAACCGCCCGCAGGCTGGAGGTGGTTTCCAGCTGGAAGCTGGAAAGTTCCAGAACATACAGTTCGCGTTCAGGGTCCAGCAGCATCAGGGCCGGCAGGCCAATATTGCCGCCGACGCCGACGTTTACGCCGGCCGCTTTCGCCATCTCACCCACAAGGGTGGTGACGGTGCTTTTACCGTTTGAGCCGGTAATGGCCACAACCGGCGCCTGCGCCTCGCGGCAGAACAGCTCGATATCGCCAACGATTTCCACGCCGGCATCCGCCGCCGCGCTCAGAGAGGGATGCGCCAGGGCGATACCAGGGCTTGCCACGATCAGATCGGCCGCCAGCAGCCAATCTTCGTTCAGGCCGCCAACGTAGCGCTCCACTCCTTCCGGCAGCTTATCCAGGCCTGAAGGCGCAGCGCGAGTATCCATGACGCGCGGCGTCACGCCGCGGGCCATGAAAAAGTCCACGCAAGACAGGCCGGTCATACCCAGCCCAATAATGACGACTTTCTTACCCTGATAATCTGCCATGATTAACGTACCTTCAGCGTCGCCAGGCCAATCAGCACCAGCATCAGCGAAATAATCCAGAAGCGCACGATCACGCGCGGTTCCGGCCAGCCTTTCAGTTCATAGTGGTGATGAATCGGCGCCATTCGGAAGATGCGCTGGCCGCGCAGCTTGAAGGAGCCGACCTGCAGAATGACCGACAGGGTCTCAACAACAAAAACGCCACCCATAATAACCAGCAGGAATTCCTGACGCAGCAGCACGGCAATGATGCCCAGCGCGCCGCCGAGGGCCAACGAACCCACGTCGCCCATAAAGACCTGAGCCGGATAGGTGTTAAACCACAGGAAGCCAAGGCCCGCGCCAACAATTGCCGTACAGACGATAACCAGTTCGCCGGCATGACGCAGATAGGGAATATGCAGGTAGTTGGCGAAGTTCATGTTGCCCGACGCCCACGCCACCAGCGCGAAACCGGCGGCAACAAATACGGTGGGCATAATCGCCAGACCGTCGAGGCCATCGGTGAGGTTAACCGCGTTGCCGGTACCGACAATCACAAAGTAGGCCAGCAGAATGTACAGCAGCCCCAGCTGCGGCATGATGTCTTTGAAGAACGGCACCACCAGCTGGGTGGCCGGCGTGTCTTTCCCGGCCATATACAGCGCAAAGGCAACCCCCAGCGCAATCACCGACATCCAGAAGTATTTCCAGCGGGCAATCAGGCCCTTGGTGTCTTTGCGTACCACCTTGCGATAGTCATCAACGAAGCCAATGATGCCGTAACCTATCAGCACCGTCAGAACGCACCAGACGTACGGGTTAGAGGGGTAAGCCCACAGCAGGACCGATACCACAATCGCGGTAAGGATCATGATCCCGCCCATGGTCGGCGTACCGCGTTTGCTGAAGTGAGATTGCGGACCGTCGTTGCGGACAACCTGGCCGAAAGCGAGTTTTTGCAGACGAGCGATCATACGCGGGCCCATCCACAAAGAGATGAACAGCGCGGTCAGCAGGCTGACGATGGCGCGAAACGTCAGGTAGGAAAAGACGTTAAAGCCTGAATAATATTTGACCAAATGTTCGGCCAGCCATACTAACATGTTCCATTCTCCTGTAATGCGCGTACTACCTCTTCCATGGCGGCACTACGTGAACCCTTCACTAAAATGGTCAAAATTTTATGCTCTGCGATAAGCTCGCGCAGACGAGTCACCAGCGCGGATTTCTCGCTAAAGTGCTCGCCCACGCCGCTGGCGGAGCTGATATCAGCGCTCAGCGCGCCGACGCTCAGTACCCGATCGAGTCCTGCAATCTTCGCCGCTTCGCCAACCTGACGATGGCAGGCGGCGCTTTCCGCGCCGAGCTCGGCCATATCGCCGACCACCAGCACCCGGTAGCCCGGCATTTCAGCCAGTACCTGCACCGCGGCGGTCATCGACCCGACGTTGGCGTTATAGGAATCATCAAGCAGCAGCTGATTTTCCGTAAGCCGGATCGGGAACAGGCGCCCAGGCACCGCGGTAAGCTGAGCCAGCCCGGCTTTCACCGCGGCTAAATCAGCGCCGACCGCCATTGCCAGCGAGGCTGCGGCCAGCGCGTTGGCGATATTATGGCGGCCCGGCAGCGGCAGCAGAACATCCACGCTCCCCGTTGGGGTTTGCAGGGTAAATTCCGTACCGTGGCTGGTGACATGAATATTGGTCGCCGTAAAGTCGCTGTTCGCGGCGTTTGGCGAGAAGCGCCAAACCTTACGATCGCCAATGACGCTCTGCCAGTTCAGCCAGTCGTTATTGTCGGCGTTGAGAATGGCGATGCCGTTTGCCGGCAGGCCGGTAAAGATTTCGCCTTTCGCTTTCGCCACGCCCGCCAGCGAGCCGAAACCCTCAAGATGCGCGGCGGCCAGGTTGTTCACCAGCGCGGCTTTCGGACGCGTCAGATTAACGGTCCAGGCAATTTCGCCCTGGTGGTTGGCGCCCAGCTCAATCACCGCATACCGGTGCTCATGAGTCAGACGCAGCAGCGTCATCGGCACGCCAATATCGTTATTCAGGTTGCCGGCGGTATACAGCGTGGTGCCGCACTGTCCGAGGATCGCCGCGGTCATCTCTTTCACCGAGGTTTTTCCGGAGGAGCCGGTCAGCGCGACCACGCGCGCCGGTACCTGCTGGCGAACCCACGCGGCCAGCTCACCGAAAGCCAGGCGAGTATCTTTCACCACCACCTGGGGTAAATCGCACTCCAGCCTGCGGCTGACCAGCAGCGCGCCGGCACCCGCCTGTTTTGCCTGCGCAGCAAAGTCGTGAGCGTCGAAGCGCTCGCCTTTGAGGGCTACAAACAGGCAGCCCGCCGTTATTTTGCGGGTATCCGATGTGACCTCATCAATGGCCAGATCGCTACCGTGCAGTTCGCCGCTGGCGATGTCGGCAAGCTGAGTGAGCGTAAAGCGAATCATGCTACCGTCCCCAGTAAGCGCGCGACGGTAACGCGATCGGAGTAGTCCAGGCGGCGGTTGCCGACAATCTGGTAATCCTCGTGGCCTTTACCCGCGACCAGCACCACGTCGCCCTCTTTCGCCTGCATAACGGCATTGGTCACCGCTTCCGCCCGACCTTCCATCACCTTCGCGTACCCGGCATCAAGCATGCCGGCCAGGATATCGTTGATAATGGCGCGAGGCTCTTCGGTACGCGGGTTATCATCAGTGACAACGGCGATATCGGCGAACTCTTCGGCGATAGCGCCCATCAGCGGACGTTTGCCCTTATCGCGATCGCCGCCGCAGCCAAATACGCACCACAGCTTGCCGTTGCAGTGCAGACGCGCGGCCTGCAGCGCTTTTTCAAGCGCATCAGGCGTATGAGCGTAATCCACCACCACGGTCGCTTTACCCGGCGCGCTAAAGACTTCCATGCGCCCGCAAACCGGCTGCAGACGAGAGGCCGTTTTCAGCAGCTCGGCCAGCGGATAGCCCAGCGCCAGCAGCGTAGCCAGCGCCAGCAGCAGATTGCTGACGTTAAAGGCGCCCATCAGGCGACTTTCGACTTCGCCCTTGCCCCAGCTGGAGTCAAACTGAATGGTCGCCCCGCTGTCGTGATAGCTCACCGCGGTTGCCTTCAGCCAGCGGCCGTGGCAGTTCGGATTAATATGGTCTTCCATCGATACCGCAACCGCATCCGGCAGCTTCGCCAGCCAGCGGCGGCCCACTTCATCATCGGCGTTGACGATCGCCTGACCGCAGTGGTGGGTGGAGTAGAGCAGCCATTTTGCCGCTTCGTAATGCGCCATATCACCGTGATAGTCCAGGTGATCGCGGCTCAGGTTGGTAAAGACCGAGGCGGCAAACTGCAGCGCGGCTACGCGGTGCTGCACCAGGCCGTGAGAAGAAACTTCCATCGCCGCCAGCGTCGCCCCCTGCCCTGCCAGACCGGACAGCACGTGCTGGACGTCTACCGCAGAGCCGGTGGTGTTTTCCGTCGGGATAACCTTGTCCAGCAGGCCGTTGCCTACCGTACCCATGACCGCGCTGGTTTCGCCGAGCAGCTTGCCCCACTGCGCCAGTAGCTGAGTGGTGGTGGTTTTGCCGTTGGTCCCGGTTACGCCGATCAGGCGCAGCTGCTGCGAAGGCTGATGGTAAAAACGCCCGGCCAGCGCCGACAGGCGCTCGTTGAGCTGGCTAAGATAAATGACCGGCACGCCGTGCATTTCACGGATTTCACCGTCGCCAGCCTCATCTTTGGCCTCAGCTATAATGGCAGCAACACCTTGCGCTATCGCCTGCGGGATATAACGACGCCCGTCCGCCTGATGACCTAATACCGCGATAAAGAGATCCCCGGAAGCAGCCACCCGGCTGTCCAGCGTCATCTCTCGCAGAATTCGCTCCGGCGCATTTGGCACCCACGGAGCGAGAAGGTCGCGCAAATTACGATCTGCCACCTGTTCCCTCGCCTTGATTAATCACAAATTCACTTTTTTCGCCCGTTGCCAGCGCATCCGGTTCGATGTTCATGGTGCGCAGAACGCCGCCCATGATGGCACCGAAGACCGGCGCGGAAACGGCGCCGCCGTAGTATTTACCCGCCTGCGGGTCGTTGATCACCACCACCAGCGCGAAACGCGGGTGGCTGGCGGGCGCAACGCCTGCGGTGTAAGCAATATATTTATTGATGTAGCGGCCGTCCGGCCCTACTTTTTTCGCCGTACCGGTTTTGATCGCGATGCGATAGCCCTTAATCGCCGCCTTCACGCCGCCGCCGCCCGGCAGCGCCACGCTTTCCATCATGTGCACCACGGTACGAACGAGAGGTTCCGGGAAGACTCGCTCGCCCGGAACCGGTGGATCAACTTTAGTAATCGACAGCGGGCGATAAACGCCGTAGCTGCCGATCGTTGCGTAGACTCGCGCTAACTGTAACGGAGTTACCATTAGCCCATAGCCGAAAGAAAAGGTGGCCCTCTCTATGTCAGACCACCGTTGTTTTTGAGGGTATAAGCCACTGCGTTCTCCGACCAACCCCAAATTGGTCGCTTTTCCGAGCCCAAAACGTGAGTAAGTATCTACTAACGCTGAGGACGGCATCGCTAACGCCAGCTTGGAAACACCGACGTTACTCGACTTCTGTAGTACCCCGGTCAGGGTCAATTCGCTATAGCGCGCCACGTCTTTAATTTCGTGGCCGTTAATACGGTAAGGAATGGTGTTCAGCACGGTATTTTCATTGACGATCCCGCGCTGTAGCGCCGTCATCACCACCATCGGCTTCACCGTTGAACCCGGTTCGAAGACGTCGGTGATGGCGCGGTTACGCATGATATCTTTTGCCGTGCCGGAGAAATTATTCGGGTTGTAGGACGGGCTGTTGGCCATCGCCAGCACTTCGCCGGTGCTGACATCAACCAGCACCGCGCTTCCCGACTCCGCCTTGTTAAACGCCACCGCATTGTTGAGTTCGCGATAAACCAGCGCCTGCAGGCGCTCGTCGATGCTCAGCGCGAGGTTATGCGCGGCCTGGCTGTCGGTGGAAGAGATATCCTCGATGACGCGGCCATAGCGGTCTTTACGCACGATACGCTCGCCGGGCTGGCCGGTAAGCCACTTGTCAAAGCTCTTCTCAACGCCCTCAATACCCTGGCTATCGACGTTGGTAAAACCGATAAGGTGAGAGGTGACTTCGCCTGACGGGTAGTAACGGCGCGACTCTTCGCGCAGGTGGATCCCCGGCAGCTTAAGCTTCCTGATGTAATCGGCCATATCAGGATTGACCTGGCGAGCCAGATAGATAAAGCGCATCCGCGGGTTGGTATTGATGCGCGACGCCAGCTGATCCAGCGGCATATTCAGCGCGTCCGCCAGCGCTTTCCAGCGATTGTCGAGAGTGACGCCGCCGGCATCGTGCAGCTCTTTCGGATCGGCCCAGATAGCCTTCACCGGCACGCTCACCGCCAGCGGGCGGCCCGAGCGGTCGGTAATCATCCCGCGCGCGGTAGACACTTCCTGTACGCGCAGGGAGCGCATATCGCCCTGACGCACCAGCATGTCCGGACTGATAACCTGGAGCCACGCCACGCGGCCCAGCAGGAAAGTCAGAGCCAGCAGAATACAGCCGCACAGCAACGCAAAACGCCAACTGATAAAGTTGGCCTGTTCTTCCTGACGTTTTGGTCTTGGCGTTTTCGGCGCTGCTTTCATGCGTCGCAATAATCCTTATTTTTGTACAACGATATTTTCTTGTGATGGATCGACATGTTGCATCTGCAACTTCTCGGTCGCGATCCGCTCAACCCGACTGTGATCGCCCAAGGCGTTCTCTTCGAGGATCAGGTTGCGCCATTCAATATCCAGCGCATCACGTTCCAGAACCAGCTGTTCGCGCTGGGCGGTTAACAAACGGGTATGGTGCGCCGTCGTGACCACCGTAATTGCCGTAATGATGATGCAAATGAACAGACAGAGTGGCAGCTTCCCAAACCGCAGAAGATCGTCCCCGATAACGCCAGGCAAGGCATGGCGCTCGTTGCTTCCTAACGATCCTTTAACTTTGCTTAAGGCTTCTGTCACTCTGCCGATCATGCGTTCGTCCTCTCTGCAATGCGCAGAACTGAACTACGGGCGCGTGGATTCTCTGCCACCTCTTCTTCGCCCGGCATCAACTTGCCTAATGCTCGCAGCTCACGGCCGCCCAGTTTACTAAGCTGCTCTTCAGTCATCGGTAGCCCTGCCGGAACCTGCGGACCGCGGCTTTGCTCACGCATAAAGCGCTTCACAATACGGTCTTCCAGCGAGTGGAAACTGATGATAGAAAGCCGCCCGCCCGGGGCCAGCACGCTGAGCGAGCTTTTTAGCGCCTGCTCTATCTCCTCCAGTTCACTGTTCACCCAAATGCGCACCGCCTGGAAGGTACGGGTCGCGGGATGTTTGAATTTATCCTTCACCGGAGTCGCCGCCGTCACCACTTCCGCCAGCTCTTTCGTGCGGGTCATGGGCTCAACGCGGTTGCGCTCAACGATGGCGCGCGCGATGCGCTTACCGAAGCGCTCTTCGCCAAAGGTTTTAATAACCCAGGCGATATCGGCCTCTTCGGCCGTCTGCAGCCATTCGGCGGCCGACTGGCCGCGCGTCGGATCCATGCGCATATCCAGCGGGCCGTCGCGCATAAACGAGAAGCCGCGTTCCGCGTCATCAAGCTGAGGTGACGAGACGCCAAGATCGAGAAGAATACCGTCGATCTTGCCCGTCAGTTCGCGCTCACTAACATAATCTGCAAGCGCAGAAAAAGGTCCATGTACGATGGAAAAACGGGGGTCATCGATGGTCTTCGCCACGGCGATCGCCTGCGGATCGCGATCGATTGCCAGCAGGCGGCCTTCCGCTCCCAGCCGGGAGAGGATCAGGCGCGAGTGACCACCGCGACCAAAAGTGCCATCAATGTAGATACCATCCGGGCGAATATTCAGGCCGTTAACGGCTTCATCCAGAAGTACCGAAGTATGTTTAAAATTTTCCATCATTTTATAAAGACAAATCCTGCAGTCGCTCCGGCAGTTCCCCGGTTGCGGACTGCTCAGCGTCGATATCTTCCTTGACCCGTTGATACCAGGTCGTTTCATCCCACAGCTCAAACTTATTGAACTGCCCGACCAGCATCACTTCTTTTGTCAGCCCGGCATGCTGCCGTAACACCGGTGCGATCAATAGCCGCCCGGCATTATCCATCTGACATTCGCTGGCATGTCCCAGAAGCAGACGCTGTACGCGCCGCTCAGCGGGATTCATGCTCGATAAACGCGACAATTTTTGCTCGATGATTTCCCATTCAGGCAAGGGGTAAAGCAGCAGGCACGGGTGATGAATGTCAATGGTGCAAACCAATTGACCGGAAGCGCTCTCAATCAGCCCGTCGCGGTAACGCGTCGGTACGGCCAGACGGCCTTTGCTGTCGAGATTGACTAACGTTGCCCCACGGAACATGCCAGCCTCACCCCTTTTCGCCACTTTACCCCACAAATTCCCACCAGAAGGAGTTTACGGAGCGGAGGAAAAGCTTGTCAAGCCAGCACGAATACCAACGAAGCTTAAAAACCCATTATTTGCAGCCGATATTAGGCCTGATGATAAAATCATCAACAAACGAGGCAAATTAACGTCATGAATACGTGTAAGAAAACAACCAACAAATTCGTAACAGTTAAAAGCAACAAAATATCTTCGGCGGGAAAATATAAAGTGTCAGTTTGCGACGCGAGCGGCATTTTAGGCGATTCTGATGCCCGTTAACAGTGCCGGTTGTCACCGGAGAGGCTCTCTTGTCGCGGGGTGGAGAAGATTGTGGGTATTGTTTGCGATAAAATGAGTGTTAATTCAGCGATTAACTTAGTGAATGTAACAAAATAATACAAATATCGGCGGGGACATCTTTTCTTATACCCAGCAGATGCAAGAAAGGCCCTGCTCCAGAATAAAACAAAATAATACGTAAAGAAGTTTAGGGATTTGTCTGAAAGATATTCAGTTTTGCATTTTTAAGGCAATTTGTATGGATTATCGCCAGACGCGCGTCCGTCTGGCGAGCGGTAGAATTATCCCGGCAGCCTCCTGCCGGAAATATTCAACGACGGTTCAGGCTCCCGCGGCGATACAAATTCCGGCGAATCCGGCTTAGGCCAGGCTTTGGCTTGCGCGGTTCGTCGAGGCTGGCGAGGACAATCTCCAGCACGCGTTCGGCAACATCGCGGTGGCGTTGGGCCACTGCCAGCACCGGACACTGGAGGAAATCCAGCAGTTCGTTATCGCCGAAAGTCGCAATCGCCAGCTCGGATGGCAGCTTGCCTTCACGACGCAACGTCACGTCCATCACGCCCTGCAGCAGCGGGAACGAGGTGGTAAACAGCGCCTGCGGCATCGGATTCGTTTCCAGCCACTTCTCGAACAGCTGAGCCGCCGCTTCGCGCTCGTAGCTGTTAGCGTAGAGGTACTGCACCTCACGCGGATCGTCCTGCCACGCGGTCCGGAAGCCCTGCTCGCGCAGGAAGCTCACCGACAGCTCCGGCAGAGCGCCAAGATACAGCACGCTGTCGCCAGGGAATTTACGCAGCTCGGCGCCCAGCATTTCCGCATCGTCCCGATCGGCGCCCACGACGCTGGTGAAGTGTTCACGATCGAGCGCGCGATCGAGCGCAACAATCGGGAAAGGATCGTTGGCCCAGCGCTGATAGAACGGGTGCTCAGGCGGTAATGAGGTCGAAACGATAATGGCATCGACCTGGCGCTGCAGCAGATGCTCAATGCAGCGCATCTCGTTATCTGGCTGATCTTCCGAACAGGCGATCAGCAGCTGATAGCCGCGCTGACGCGCCTGACGCTCCAGGTAGTTAGCAATGCGGGTATAGCTGGTGTTTTCCAGATCCGGAATGACCAGACCAATAGAACGCGTGCGTCCTGCACGCAGGCCGGCAGCGACCGCATTCGGGTGATAGTTGTGTTCACGAACCACAGCCATCACCTTTTCGACCGTTTTATCACTCACGCGGTACTGCTTCGCTTTACCGTTAATCACATAGCTAGCGGTGGTTCGCGAGACACCGGCCAGCCGGGCGATTTCATCCAGTTTCACAATTGCCCCTTGGGTAATTTAGTACAGAACATAACCTTTCTTCAGGTATGGATTCATTTTCATAACATCTAAACGCAGAACAGTTAGCACAGCAACCGGTTTTATCTCCAGTTCCTACCGATTTCGCAAAAAAATAGCCCGACAGTTTGTGCCGGGCTATTTTTACGTCATTTTCAGCGACTCAGCGCATTATTTTATCGCCGCGCGACAGGCCAACGACGCCAGAGCGAGCAACTTCAACTATTCTCGCGACGTCACGCAGCGAGGCGATGAATGCATCCAGCTTATCGCTGGTGCCAACCAGCTGAACGGTGTAGATAGACGGGGTGACATCAATAATCTGCCCGCGGAAGATCTCGGTGTTGCGCTTGACCTCTTCGCGGCCAAAGCCGCTGGCCTGCACCTTCACCAGCATAATCTCGCGCTCAACGTGCGAGTTTTGTCCAAGCTCGCTGACCCGCAGCACGTCCACCAGCTTATGCAGCTGCTTCTCGATCTGCTCAATCGCTTTCTCATCACCCACGGTCTGAATCGTCATCCGCGAGAGCGTCGGGTCGTCTGTAGGTGCCACCGTCAGGCTTTCAATGTTATACCCACGCTGCGCAAAGAGACCAATAACGCGCGATAAGGCGCCCGATTCGTTTTCCAGTAATACCGATAATATCCGGCGCATAATCAGGTTCTCTCCGTTTTGCTCAACCACATCTCGTCCATCCCGCCGCCGCGGATCTGCATCGGATACACGTGCTCGCTGCCGTCGACAGTTACATCGACGAAGACCAGACGATTATTACGCACCTGTTCCAGCGCTTCAGCCAGCTTCGGCTCAAGCTCCTGCGGCTCGTTGATGCGAATCCCTACGTGACCATACGCTTCTGCCAGGCGGACAAAATCCGGAAGTGACTCCATGTACGACTGCGAGTGACGGCCGGAGTAAATCATGTCCTGCCACTGCTTCACCATCCCGAGATAGCGGTTATTGAGGTTCAGCACCAGAACCGGCAGTTCATACTGCAGCGCGGTGGACAGCTCCTGGATATTCATCTGAATACTGCCGTCGCCGGTGACGCAAACAACGGTCTCCTCCGGCAGCGCCATCTTCACGCCGAGCGCCGCAGGCAGGCCGAAGCCCATCGTGCCCAGGCCGCCGGAGTTGATCCAGCGTCTTGGCTTATCAAAGGGATAATAGAGCGCGGCGAACATCTGATGCTGGCCAACGTCGGAGGTGACGTAGGCATCCCCGTTGGTCAGACGCCAGATGGTCTCGATTACCGCCTGCGGTTTGATCTTGCCGCTTTGCGTATCGTATTGCAGGCAGTGACGCGCGCGCCACTGCTCGATCTGCCGCCACCAGTCGCGGAGCTCATCCAGCGGCTGCTGCGCCTCTTCCTGCTCCAGCAGATCCAGCATCTGCTCCAGCACCTGACGAGCATCGCCAACGATCGGCACGTCCGCCGGCACCGTTTTCGAAATTGACGTCGGATCGATGTCGATATGCAGCACCGTGGCATTCGGGCAATATTTTGCCAGATTGTTGGTCGTGCGATCGTCAAAGCGGACGCCAACGGCAAAAATCACGTCGGAATTATGCATCGTCATGTTGGCTTCGTAGGTGCCGTGCATACCCAGCATGCCCAGCGCCTGCTGGTGCGTAGCCGGGAAAGCCCCCAGCCCCATCAGCGACGAAACGACCGGCAGATTAAGTTTTTCCACCAGACGATACAGCTGCTCTTCGCATTGGGCGTTAATCGCCCCGCCGCCCACGTACACCACCGGGTGTTTGGCCGCGATCAGCGTCTGCAGAGCGCGTTTAATCTGTCCTTTATGCCCGCTGGTCGTCGGATTATAGGAGCGCATGCTGACCGCATCCGGCCATACGTACGGCAGCTTGTTCGCCGGGTTGAGGATATCTTTCGGCAGATCGACGACAACCGGGCCAGGACGGCCGCTGGCCGCCAGCCAGAAGGCTTTCTTCAGGACGCCGGGGATATCTTCAGTTTGCTTAACCAGGAAGCTGTGCTTTACCACCGGCCGGGAAATACCGACCATGTCGCACTCCTGGAAAGCGTCGTAGCCAATCAGGGAAGTCGCCACCTGCCCGGAGAGGATCACCAGAGGGATAGAGTCCATGTAAGCCGTCGCAATACCGGTAATGGCGTTCGTTGCGCCGGGCCCGGAAGTCACCAGCACGACGCCGACTTCCCCCGTGGCGCGGGCGAGGCCGTCCGCCATATGTACCGCGGCCTGCTCGTGGCGGACCAAAATATGATCGATACCGCCGAGGGTATGTAACGCATCATAGATATCGAGGACCGCCCCCCCGGGATAACCGAATACCTGCTTGACGCCCTGATCGACAAGCGACTGGACGACCATCTCGGCTCCTGACAACATCTCCATGGTTTGCCTCCCGGCTTATTGTTTTTAACGACAGCGGAATTCAATTTCCGCGCGTTCGCACAAATGCGCAGAATCTCGTCTTCGCATTGAGGTGAATTGACTGCCTGCCTTTACCATAACTGGTCGCTAACGGGCAGGCAATTAGCCGCCGCGGGTACGCGAGAAGTATTAAAAGAATAAAAAAGAGGATTTAATAAAAAATCAGGTGGAAAACTTCACCGACAGTAAATGGCGCAAATCATTACTCGGACAAATCGCCGTGCCGCAGGAAATCATCCATTTTTCATCTGAATCTGCGGATAGCCGAGTCCGCCAAACAGAATAAAATTCTGCCTTACTACCCATTAACAGATAAAATCATTCGAAACGAGCCGCCGCGCTAGCCTCGGTCAACGGCAGGCCAGAATATCCCCTTTACCCGCTCACAAAGCAGGAGCCGCGGCTCCCGTTTGTGGTTATGCAGAGACAGGTTAGCGCCGGCAAATACTGACCAGCAGTTCTTCCATCCACTGGTGGCCTTTATCGCGACCAGCGGCTTCGTGCCATGAAAGATAGCAGGTTCGGCTATTAACCTGCATCGGCAGAGTAACCAGCCGCAGGTTAAGCTTATCCGCGAATTCAGCCGCCAGCCAACGCGGCGCAATAGCCACCATTTGTGTTTGCGAAACCACGTTTAATACGCTGACCATCGCATTTCCCTGATAAGCAATTCGCGCCTGTTTATCGAGATTGTCATACCAGGGCTGGCTGAATGAAGCATAGCGATCCAGGGCCACAACCGCATGCTCTTCCCGATAAATGTCGTCTTCCGCCAGCAATTCGCTAATACGCGGATGTTGACGACTGGCGACTAATACCATCTCATCGTTAAACAGCGGTACGCAGGCAAATTCAGGGCGGCGAAACTCTTCATAGCCAACCACAAATTCAATTTCCTGATAACGTAATTGATGGTCAGTATTTTGATTCAGCGCCGATTTAAAAATCAAATGAATATTTGGCGCGGCGGCGCTAACTTTATTGAGGATCGTTGCCGTCAAATAGTTATCCAGCGGGCTGCAAACGCACAGATTAAACACCCGATCGCTGCTTATTGGCTCAAAGCCGGAGCCCGGCAGTTCGTTCTGCACCAGCTGCAAAGCCTGACGCACCGAGCCAAACAGCTGGAACGCACGCGCCGTTGGCTGAATCCCGCGGCCATAGCGAACGAACAGCTCGTCATTAAACATCACCTTCAGGCGCGATACGGCGTTGCTGACCGCCGGCTGCGACATCCCCAGAGACTGTGCCGCCCGGGTGATATTTTGCTCCTGCATCACCGCATCAAAGACGGTGAGCAGATTGAGATCGACCATTCGTAGCTGAGGTTTTGTCACTTCCACCGCAGGGGCTGTTTGATATTCAATACTTTCAATTATCATATCTAATTTCACCATCAGGCTAAATTCCCTTTGCACAAGTACAGTAATTAATGCCGAAAATATCATTTAGCACGCATATGAAATTTGCAAAAGGGTAAAAATGAATTTTAGGAATATATCAAAGTTATGATTTCGACAAAAATAAGCATGATGAGAAAATGGCCGACTCATTTTAACTATATCGATTACTTGATGGTGTTAAGTTTACTCATAACTTATAAAGATAAACAACGGCAGGAATAGTTAAATTAAATTGAAGCAGCATTAAACTATCGATTAAATATACTATTAAAATTAACATGCCGTTATCATAGATAATTAACCTGAACTCATTTTAATATATTCACAGGGTAAATATCCTCAGTCTTTTCATTAAGATGCCAGCCATTACCGCCCCGGTAACGTGACGCCTTGAATGAAAAGAAATTTATGCGAATGTTTTAAATGGTCTCGCCCCTGCCGCGGCGCCAAAAACGATTGTCGGCAAAAAAGCGCGATCTTCAGCACAATTAGCTAATTCAGTGACAAGGTAAAAAGGCGATTTTCCCCCTCAGGGGTTGACATCAAAAGGCGTATCCAGTAACTCTAAAGGCATATCGATTTCATCTGGAGCATGACGCAATGATTCGCAGCACTCGTTTCACCAGCCTACTACTACTAAACGCATCCAATTTGCGCGGTAGGCTGCTGGGCGACGTTAAGCGTTAGTCATCTTCCAGTAAGACTATAAAACCCGCGCCATTGCGCGGGTTTTTTTATGCTCGTCAGCAAGGCGCCCAGGACACCGATTAAGGATTTAACCATGAGCCAGCAAGTCATTATTTTCGATACTACCTTACGCGACGGGGAACAAGCGTTACAGGCCAGCCTGAGCGTTAAAGAGAAGCTGCAGATTGCCCTGGCCCTTGAGCGTATGGGCGTAGACGTGATGGAAGTCGGCTTCCCTGTCTCATCTCCGGGCGATTTTGAATCCGTACAGACCATCGCGCGTACCATCAAAAACAGCCGCGTTTGCGCCCTGGCTCGCTGCGTAGAGAAAGATATCGATGTCGCGGCCGAGTCATTAAAAATCGCCGAAGCGTTCCGTATTCATACTTTTATCGCCACCTCGCCGATGCACATCGCCACCAAGCTGCGCAGCACCCTCGATGAGGTGATTGAGCGCGCGGTGTATATGATCAAGCGCGCACGCAACTATACCGACGACGTCGAATTCTCCTGTGAAGATGCCGGGCGTACGCCAATTGCTGACCTGTCTCGCGTCGTGGAAGCCGCCATCCGCGCCGGCGCCACCACCATTAACATCCCGGATACCGTCGGCTATACCATGCCGTTCGAATTCTCCAACATCATTACCGGCCTGTACGATCACGTCCCGAACATCGACAAAGCGATCATTTCCGTTCACACCCATGACGATTTGGGCTTAGCCGTCGGCAACGCCATTGCCGCCGTCCACGCCGGCGCGCGCCAGGTTGAAGGCGCCATGAACGGTATCGGCGAACGTGCGGGCAACTGTTCGCTGGAAGAAGTCATCATGGCCATCAAGGTGCGTAAAGACATTATGGACGTACGCACCCGCATTAATCACAGCGAAATCTGGCGCACCAGCCAGACCGTCAGCCAGATTTGCAACATGCCGATCCCGGCGAACAAAGCCATCGTCGGCACCGGCGCTTTCGCCCACTCTTCCGGTATTCACCAGGACGGCGTGCTGAAGAACCGCGAAAACTACGAAATCATGACCCCGGAATCCATCGGCCTGAATCAGGTACAGCTGAACCTGACCTCCCGCTCCGGCCGCGCGGCGGTGAAACACCGCATGGAAGAGATGGGCTACAAGGAAAGCGACTACAACATGGACCACCTGTACGACGCGTTCCTGAAGCTGGCAGACAAAAAAGGTCAGGTCTTCGACTACGACCTGGAAGCGCTGGCCTTTATTAACAAGCAGCAGGAAGAGCCTGAGCATTTCCGCCTGGACTACTTCAGCGTTCAATCCGGTTCCAACGCTATCGCCACCGCCTCCGTCAAGCTGGCCTGCGGCGACGAAGTGAAGTCCGAAGCGGCTAACGGCAACGGCCCGGTCGATGCCGTATATCAGGCAATCAACCGCGTCACGGCGTATGACATCGAGCTGGTTAAGTATGGTTTAAGCGCCAAAGGCCACGGCAAAGATGCGCTGGGCCAGGTTGATATCGTCGTTAACTACAACGGCCGCCGCTTCCACGGCGTCGGGCTGGCGACGGATATCGTAGAGTCCTCGGCGAAGGCGATGGTTCACGTTCTGAACAACATCTGGCGCGCCGCTGAAGTCGAAAAAGAGTTGCAACGCAAAGCTCAAAATAACGAGAACAAGAAGGAAACTGTGTAATGTCGAAGAATTATCATATTGCTGTTTTGCCAGGTGATGGCATTGGCCCGGAAGTCATGAACCAGGCGATGAAAGTACTGGAAGCTGTCCGTAACCGTTTTGATATGCGCATTACCACCAGCCAGTATGACGTTGGCGGCATCGCCATCGACCGCCAGGGCACCCCGCTGCCGCAGGCAACCGTGGACGGCTGCGAGCAGGCGGACGCCATTCTGTTCGGCTCCGTCGGTGGCCCAAAATGGGAGCACCTGCCGCCCGCAGAGCAGCCGGAGCGCGGCGCGCTGCTGCCGCTGCGTAAACATTTCAAGCTGTTCAGCAACCTGCGTCCGGCAAAGCTGTACCAGGGGCTGGAAGAGTTTTGCCCACTGCGCGCGGATATCGCCGCCAACGGCTTCGACATTCTGTGCGTCCGTGAACTGACCGGCGGCATCTACTTCGGCCAGCCGAAGGGTCGCGAAGGCAGCGGCCATCACGAAAAAGCATTTGATACCGAGGTTTACCACCGCTTTGAAATCGAGCGCATTGCGCACATCGCGTTTGAATCGGCCCGCAAGCGCCGGAGCAAAGTGACCTCTATCGACAAAGCCAACGTGCTGCAGTCCTCCATTTTGTGGCGGGAAATCGTCGGCGAAATCGCCAAAGAGTACCCGGACGTTGAGCTGGCGCACATGTACATCGACAACGCCACCATGCAGCTGATTAAAGACCCGTCCCAGTTTGACGTGCTGCTGTGCTCCAACCTGTTCGGCGACATCCTGTCCGACGAATGCGCGATGATCACTGGCTCAATGGGCATGCTGCCGTCCGCCAGCCTCAATGAACAGGGTTTTGGCCTGTACGAGCCGGCAGGCGGCTCGGCGCCGGATATCGCCGGCAAGAACATCGCCAACCCGATCGCCCAGATCCTGTCGCTGGCGCTGCTGCTGCGCTACAGCCTCGATGCGGACGCTGCGGCAACGGCGATCGAAAGCGCGATCAACCGCGCATTAGAAGAAGGCATCCGTACCGGCGATTTAGCGCGCGGTGCGGCGGCGGTCAGTACCGATGAAATGGGCGATATTATTGCCCGCTACGTCGCTGAAGGGGTGTAATCATGGCGAAGACGTTGTATGAAAAATTGTTTGATGCTCACGTGGTTTATGAAGCGCAAAACGAAACCCCGCTGCTGTACATCGACCGTCATCTGGTACACGAAGTAACCTCCCCGCAGGCGTTTGACGGCCTGCGCGCGCACAACCGCCAGGTACGCCAGCCGGGAAAAACCTTCGCCACCATGGATCATAACGTTTCGACTCAGACCAAAGACATCAACGCGTCCGGCGAAATGGCGCGTATTCAGATGCAGGAGCTGATTAAGAACTGTAACGAATTCGGCGTTGAGCTGTATGACCTGAACCACCCGTATCAGGGTATCGTCCACGTGATGGGCCCTGAGCAAGGCGTGACCCTGCCGGGGATGACCATCGTCTGCGGCGATTCCCATACCGCGACCCACGGCGCGTTCGGCGCGCTGGCTTTCGGCATCGGGACCTCCGAAGTCGAGCACGTGCTGGCAACTCAGACCCTGAAGCAGGGCCGCGCCAAAACGATGAAGATTGAAGTTCAGGGCCAGGCGGCCCCCGGCATCACCGCTAAAGATATCGTGCTGGCGATCATCGGCAAAACCGGCAGCGCCGGCGGTACGGGCCACGTGGTCGAATTCTGCGGCGAAGCCATTCGCAACCTGAGCATGGAAGGCCGCATGACCCTGTGCAATATGGCCATCGAGATGGGCGCTAAAGCGGGCCTGGTGGCGCCGGACGCGACCACCTTTGATTACGTGAAGGGCCGTCTGCACGCGCCTAAAGGCGAGGACTTTAGCGAAGCGGTCGCTTACTGGGAAACCCTGACCACGGACGCCGATGCCACCTTTGACACCGTCGTCATCTTACAGGCCGCAGAGATTGCTCCGCAGGTCACCTGGGGAACCAACCCAGGCCAGGTTATCTCCGTCACCGACATGATCCCCGATCCGGCCTCTTTCGCCGATCCGTTAGAGCGCGCGAGCGCGGAAAAAGCGCTGGCCTATATGGGCCTGAAGCCGGGCATCCCGCTGACCGAAGTCGCAATTGATAAAGTCTTTATCGGCTCCTGTACCAACTCGCGCATTGAAGACTTACGCGCGGCGGCGGAGATCGCCAAAGGACGTAAAGTGGCGCCAGGCGTGCAGGCATTAGTGGTGCCTGGCTCAGGCCCGGTGAAAGCCCAGGCGGAAGCAGAAGGCCTGGATAAAATCTTTATCGAAGCCGGTTTTGAATGGCGCCTGCCGGGCTGCTCCATGTGTCTGGCGATGAACAACGACCGCCTGAACCCGGGCGAACGCTGCGCATCCACCAGCAACCGTAACTTTGAAGGCCGTCAGGGCCGCGGCGGACGTACCCACTTAGTCAGCCCGGCAATGGCCGCAGCGGCGGCCGTTAGCGGCCATTTTGCCGACATCCGCGACATCAAATAAGGAGACCATCATGGCAGAGAAATTTACCCAACATACGGGCCTGGTGGTGCCGCTGGATGCCGCAAACGTCGATACCGATGCGATCATTCCCAAGCAGTTCCTGCAGAAAGTCACCCGCACCGGTTTTGGCGCGCATCTGTTCAACGACTGGCGCTTCCTCGATGATCAGGGACAGCAGCCGAATCCGGAATTCGTCCTCAACTTCCCGGAGTACAAGGGCGCCTCGATTCTGCTGGCGCGGGAAAACTTCGGCTGCGGCTCCTCGCGTGAACATGCGCCGTGGGCATTGACCGATTACGGCTTTAAAGTGGTTATCGCCCCCAGCTTTGCCGATATCTTCTACGGCAACAGCTTTAACAACCAGCTGCTGCCGGTCACGCTGAGCGACGAGCAGGTCGACGAGATGTTTAAGCTGGTGCAGGCCAACCCGGGCATTAAGTTCGAGGTGGATCTGGAAGCCGAAGTGGTTAAAGCGGGCGACAGGTCGTACAGCTTTAAAATCGACGCCTTCCGCCGCCACTGCATGCTTAACGGCCTCGATAGCATCGGCCTGACGCTGCAGCACGAAGAGGCGATCTCCGCCTACGAGAATAAGCAGCCGGCCTTTATGAACTAAAGCCGCCAGCGGCTCCCCTGCCCGGTCCACTGACCGGGCATTTTTTTATGCCTTCTCAGCGACAGAAGGCCTCAGGAAATACGCACAGGCGCTGATATGACGACAACCGTTACGGTGAAGAACATCACCTTCCAGGAAGGTTCAACCCACATTTGCGTTCCGCTGATGGGCCAAACCCTCGATGAGCTGAAGGCCCGTGCCCGGGCGCTGGCGGAGGTCGACGCCGATATTATCGAATGGCGTGCCGACGGCTTTGCGCAGGTTGGCGAAAGCGAGCAGGTAATGCTGGCGCTGGCTGACATTCGCCAGCTCCTCGCCGATACGCCGCTGCTGTTCACCTTCCGTAGCCAAAAAGAGGGCGGCGAGGCGCAGCTCGACGAGGCGGACTATTTTGCGCTTAACCGTCAGGTCGCGCTCAGCGGGCTGGTCGAGGTGATTGATATTGAGCTCTTCAACGATGAATCGCAGATCCGATCGCTGATCGACGATGCCCATGCCGCCGGCGTTAAGGCGATCGTCAGCAATCATGATTTCCAGAAGACGCCGCCCGAGGAAGAGATTATTCGCCGCCTCTGCCGCATGCAGGAGCTGGGCGCCGACCTGCCGAAAATAGCGGTCATGCCGCAATCTCCGCAGGATGTGCTGACGCTACTCTCCGCCACGCTGGCCATGAAAGAGAAGTACGCTACCCGCCCGATCATCACCATGTCGATGGGGAAAATGGGCGGCATCAGCCGGGTTACCGGGCGACTGTTTGGCTCAGCGATGACGTTCGGCAGCGCGGGCCAGGCCTCCGCGCCGGGGCAAATCGCCATCCGGCAGCTGCGGGAAACGATCGATATCCTCTCCTGAATCCTGCCGCCCGCGGCGTTCCGCGAGCGGGTAACGGGCTAGATATCTTTAACTTTGCAGGTCAAAAACAGGGTGACCAGCGAAATCGCCGCAATCGCCCAGTAAACGCTGGCGTGGCCGTAGCTTTGCGACAGCGCCCCCTGCAGCACGCCGGCCAGGATTACGCCGGTGGAAATACTGTTGGTAAACAGCGTGGTGGCCGCTCCCGCGCGTCCCGGCATCAGGTCCTGAAACCACAGCATGCCAATCCCGGCGACAATACCGATAAAAATCGCGTTAAACAGCTGCAGCGCCAGCAGCGCCGTGCGGTCGTGGAACAGGATCAGCCCGGCGTAGAACAACACCCCGGCGGCCACGGCGGCGACCATCATGCTACGCTTGCCCCAGCGTTTGACATAGTAGCCCGCAAGGATCATCGCCGGGATCTCCAGCCCGGCCGCGGTGCCCATTAAGATCCCGGCCAGGCTATCCGGCAGGCCGAGATCGCTGCTGATCCACAGCGGCATATCGATGATGTACATGGTGTTGCAGGTCCACATCAGCGTCGAGGCGATAAACAGCATACGCACGTTTTTATCCTGCCAGCCGCCGGCCTGCGCCACCGCGCCTGCCGCCTCCGAAGGCTGCTCCACCCGCGCCACCGACGGCAGCTTACAGGCGATCAGCGCCAGGCTAATCACAAAAATAGCGGCTGCAATGGAGAACATGGTGGTAAAGCCGTAGTTCAGCGCCAGCATAAAGGCCAGCGGCGGGCCGATAACCCACGCCAGCGACAGCTGGGCGCGCATGATTGAACTGAACATCACCACTTCCCGCGCCGAGCTGTCGGCATACTCCCGCGCCAGGGCGAACAGCTGCGGCATCGCGGCATTGGCGATGGATGCCAGCATTACGCCGCAGGTAATCAGGGTTAAGTAGTGGCGATTAAACGCAAACAGCAGCGCGTTGCCCACGGCCATCAGACAGCAGAACATAATCAGCCGGCGGCGGTCGCCCTGGCTATCGGATCGCTTCGCCAGCGCCAGGCTGACCGCGATCCCGGCAATGGCGTTAACGGTATAAAACAGCCCGACCCAGAAAGGCTGCGCACCTACTTCGCGGCTGAGAAACAGGCTGAGCGTCGGGGCCTGCAGCGCGCCGGCAATCCCCATCATAAAAGCGACCAGCATAAAAGCCGCGTAGACGCCGTTAAGCCGCCGCCCCATTGTCATTAACCACAGCATGTCATGTCCTTAGCACGCGAAGAAAACGAAAAAAGCCAGCAGAAGTCATCTGCTGGCGGGTGATTTTATACTCAATCGATTTCAGGTTACAGGCAGGCGGCCATTATGAGCGGACCGCGGCAACGCCGGGAACGTGAAAGACGACAGGTACGCACCAATACTCAGTCACACATGATGTCTGCAAGTTAACGCTCAGAGGTCGGTGACGTAACTCCCCACTGCATCAGCTCGCCGAGTATTTCCTGCTGTCGTCCTGCCATCAGGCGGGCTAGCCATGACGCATCCTGCGTCGCAGAAAAGTAGCGTTGGTAGAACTGCTTAGCGGTTGACCTCATCATATTCATCTCCTCGCTTCATCGGAATCTATTATTGGCCTAATATAGGGATTAATAAATTGCTGAGTTTTCATCAGGAGTTCCCCTTTTATGTCTTCCGCCCGTCTGCAACAACAGTTCATCCGCTTATGGCAATGCTGCGAAGGCAGGTCGCAGGAGACGACGCTCAACGAGCTGGCGGAGATGCTAAGCTGTTCGCGCCGCCATATGAGAACCCTGCTGAACATGATGGAAGAGCGCGGCTGGCTAACCTGGGAGGCGGAAGCGGGACGCGGTAAGCGATCGAAGCTGGCCTTCCTTTACACCGGCCTGGCGCTGCAGCAGCAGCGGGCGGAAGATCTGCTGGAGCAGGATCGCATCGATCAGCTGGTGCAGCTGGTCGGCGATAAGGCCGCCGTGCGCCAGATGCTGGTCTCTCATCTCGGACGGAGCTTTCGCCAGGGGCGGCATATTCTGCGCGTGCTCTACTACCGGCCGATGAAAAATCTGCTCCCCGGCAGCGCTCTGCGCCGTTCGGAAAACCATATCGCCCGGCAAATCTTCAGCGCCCTGACGCGGGTAAATGAGGAAAATGGGGAACTGGAAGCCGATATTGCCCACCACTGGCAGCAGCTATCTCCCACCCACTGGCGCTTCTTTTTGCGTCCCGGCATCCACTTTCACCACGGACGCGAACTGGAAATGGAGGATGTGATCGCCTCTTTGCAGCGCAGCAACGCCCTGCCGCTCTACTCCCATATTGAGCGCATCGTCTCGCCTACCGCCTGGACGCTGGATATCCATCTGACCCAGCCGGATCGCTGGCTGCCGTGGCTGCTGGGCCAGGTTTCCGCGGTGATACTGCCGCGCGAATGGCAGTCGATGGAGAACTACTCCGCGATGCCGATCGGTACCGGGCCCTATGCGGTGGCGCGCAATAACCAAAATCAGCTAAAGATCCATGCCTTCGACGACTACTTCGGCTATCGGGCATTAATTGACGAGGTCAACGTCTGGGTGCTGCCGGAGATTGGCGAAGAGTCGAACGGCGGCTTAACCCTGCAGGGCACCACGCAGAGCGAGAAAGCCGTCGAAAGTCGTCTGGAAGAAGGCTGCTACTACCTGCTGTTTGATTCCCGCAGCCCGCTTGGCGCCAATGCAGCCGTACGCCAGTGGCTGAGCTATCTGTTCCAGCCGGCGAACCTGCTCTATCACGCGGGCGAACATTACCAGGGCAACTGGTTCCCGGCCTACGGCCTGCTGCCGCGCTGGCACCACGCGCGCAGCCACGCCTGCGAGAAGCCCGCGGGCCTGGAGTCGGTGACGCTGACCTATTACCAGGACCATATTGAGCATCGCGCGATCGGCGGCATTATGGCGACGCTGTTAGCCGAACATCAGGTCAGGCTGGAGATTCGGGAGCTGGAATACGCGGAGTGGCATCGCGGCGAGGTTGTCAGCGATATCTGGCTAAACAGCGCCAACTTTACCCTGCCGATCGACTTTTCCCTGTTCGCCTGGCTTTATGAAGTTCCGCTCATTCGCCACTGCATCCCGATTGACTGGCAGGAGGATGCCGGCCGCTGGCATGCGGGCGAGTTAAACCCCGCAACCTGGAGTCAGCAGCTGCTGGCTAATCAAACGATCGTGCCACTGATCCACCACTGGCTGATGATCCAGGGCCAGCGCAGCATGCGCGGCGTGAGGATGAACACCCTCGGCTGGTTTGATTTTAAATCGGCGTGGTTTGCGCCGCCGGAACCGTAGAGCCTTGCCACCTGACGCTGAAGCACTTTCGGTCCGCTAACAAAATCATTACACTGGTCGCCGTTCTCAACGGGGTGCTAATAAACATACGCCGCTTCATTCAGGTTGCATTGAGACAGCCTGCAGGATGAAGCGTATGGGCTGAGAAAATACCCGTCGAACCTGATCCGGATAACGCCGGCGAAGGGATTTGAGGCTCACTCAAAATCCTTTGCCACCCCTTTTTTGTGAGGTGCAAAGTGTTGAAAAAATTACTCCCGCTGCTGGTGCTGGTCGCCGCTCCCGCGTTGGCTAAACCCGTTCTCACCGTTTATACCTACGACTCCTTTTCTGCGGACTGGGGCCCAGGCCCGGCCGTCAAAAAGGCTTTTGAAGCCGACTGCGGCTGCGAGCTGAAGTTCGTGGCGCTGGAAGATGGCGTCTCGCTGCTGAATCGCCTGCGCATGGAAGGCAAAAACAGCAAAGCCGACGTGGTCCTCGGACTGGACAACAACCTGCTGGAAGCGGCGGCGCAAAGCAAGCTGTTCGCCAAAAGCAACGTGCCGACCGACGCGCTTACGGTCCCTGGCGGCTGGAACAACGATACCTTCGTACCCTTTGATTACGGCTATTTCGCCTTCGTCTACGATAAAAACAAGCTCAAAAATCCGCCAAAAAGCCTGAAAGAGCTGGTTGAGAGCGATCGGAAATGGCGGGTGATCTACGAAGATCCGCGCACCAGCACGCCGGGCCTCGGCCTGCTGCTGTGGATGCAGAAAGTGTACGGCGACAAATCCCCTCAGGCCTGGGAGAAGCTGGCGGCGAAAACCGTCACCGTGACCAAGGGCTGGAGCGAGGCCTACGGCCTGTTCCTGAAGGGGGAAAGCGATCTGGTGCTGAGCTATACCACCTCTCCGGCTTATCACATTATCGAAGAGAAAAAAGATAACTACGCGGCGGCCGCTTTCAGCGAAGGCCACTACCTGCAGGTCGAAGTGGCGGCCCGCACCGCGGCCAGCAAGCAGCCGGAGCTGGCGGAGAAGTTCCTTAAGTTTATGGTCTCTCCGGGTTTCCAGAATGCGATTCCGGCGGGCAACTGGATGTACCCGGTCACCCAGGTGACGCTCCCTGCCGGCTTTGACGCGCTGGTCAAACCGCAGACCACGCTGGAGTTCACTCCGCAGCAGGTCGCTGGCGAACGACAGAACTGGATTAACGCATGGCAACGCGCCGTCAGCCGCTAACTATCGGCTGGCTGCTGCCGGGCCTGACGGCCGCCGCCGTGCTGGTCGTGGTGGCGCTGGCCGCTTTTCTGGCGCTCTGGAGCAGCGCGCCGGAGGCGGCCTGGCTGGCGATCGTTCGCGACAGCTATCTCTGGCACGTCGTCCGCTTCTCCTTCTGGCAGGCGTTTCTCTCGGCGCTGCTTTCGGTGGTGCCGGCTATTTTTCTTGCCCGCGCCCTTTACCGGCGCCGCTTTCCCGGCCGCACGCTGCTGCTGCGCCTGTGCGCGATGACTCTTATCCTGCCGGTGCTGGTGGCGGTATTCGGCATCCTCAGCGTTTACGGCCGTCAGGGCTGGCTGGCGGCGGCTTTTAGCGCGCTGGGATGGCGGTGGGATTTCTCCCCTTACGGGCTGCAGGGAATTCTGCTGGCGCACGTCTTCTTCAATATGCCGATGGCGACCCGCCTGCTGCTGCAGGCGCTGGAGAATATTCCCGGCGAACAGCGGCAAATTGCGGCCCAGCTTGGCATGCGCGGCTTTCACTTTTTCCGCTTCGTGGAGTGGCCGTGGCTGCGGCGGCAAATTCCTCCGGTGGCGGCGCTTATCTTTATGCTCTGCTTCGCCAGCTTCGCTACCGTCCTCTCCCTTGGCGGCGGCCCTCGGGCCACTACCATCGAGCTGGCGATCTACCAGGCGCTGAGCTTTGATTACGACCCGGCTCGCGCGGCGATGCTGGCGCTGATCCAGATGAGCTGCTGCCTCGGGCTGGTGCTGCTCAGCCAGCGCCTGAGCAAGGCCTTGGCGATCGGCGTGACCCACGTTCGCGGCTGGCGCGACCCTGACGATCGCCTGCACAGCCGCCTGACCGATTTCGTGCTCATCGCGATCGCGCTGCTGCTGCTGCTGCCGCCGCTGCTGGCGGTCGTCATCGATGGCCTGAATAACAATCTGCCGCGGGTGCTGTCCCAGCCTGCGCTATGGCAAGCCTTATCGACCTCCCTGCGCATCGCGCTGGCCGCCGGCATACTCAGCGTTATTCTGACGATGATGCTGCTGTGGAGCAGCCGCGAGCTGCGCATCCGCCGCCGCCCGCTGGCCGGCCAGGCGCTGGAGCTCAGCGGGATGCTGATCCTCGCCATGCCGGGAATTGTGCTCGCGACCGGCTTCTTTTTACTGCTCAATAATAGCGTTGGCCTGCCCGACTCCGCCGACGGCATCGTTATCTTCACCAATGCGCTGATGGCGATCCCCTATGCGCTGAAGGTGCTGGAAAACCCGATGCGCGACGTCGCCGTGCGCTACGGCATGCTCTGCCAATCGCTGGGGATGAGCGGCTTTACCCGCCTGCGGGTCGTAGAGCTTCGCGCCCTGAAGCGCCCGCTGGCCCAGGCGCTGGCCTTTGCCTGCGTGCTTTCGATCGGTGATTTCGGCGTGGTGGCGCTGTTCGGCAACGACGATTTCCGCACCCTACCGTTCTATCTGTATCAGCAGATTGGCGCCTATCGTAGCCAGGACGGTGCCGTTACCGCCCTGCTGCTGCTGGCGCTGTGCTTTGTCCTCTTTACCGTGATTGAGAAGCTACCGGGGCGTGATGTTAAAACTGAATGATGTAACCTGGCTGTACCAGCACCTGCCGATGCGTTTCACCCTCTCCGTACAGCGCGGCGAACGCATTGCGGTACTCGGCCCCAGCGGGGCGGGGAAAAGCACGCTGCTGAATCTGATCGCCGGCTTTTTGCCGCCGGCGAGCGGCAGCATCGTCATCGACGGTCAGCCGCATACCGATACGCCGCCCGCCCGTCGCCCGGTATCAATGCTGTTTCAGGAAAATAACCTCTTTAACCATCTCACCATCCGCCAGAACATCGGCCTTGGCATGCACCCCGGGCTTAAGCTGAGCGCCGGGCAAAACGCCAGTCTGCAGGCTATTGCCGAACAGATGGGCCTTGATTCCCTGCTGGAGAGGCTTCCCGACGAGCTATCCGGCGGTCAGCGGCAGCGGGCGGCGCTGGCGCGCTGTCTGGTGCGCGAGCAGCCGGTACTGCTGCTGGATGAGCCGTTTTCCGCGCTCGATCCGGCGCTGCGCCAGGAGATGCTGATTTTGGTCGCAGAGGTTTGCCAGCGCCGGAATTTGACGCTGCTGATGGTGTCGCATAGCGTGGAGGATGCGGCCCGCATCGCCCCGCGATCGCTGGTGGTGGCCGACGGGCGTATCGCCTGGGATGGCGCCACCGATGCGCTCTTAAGCGGCAACAGCAGAGCCTCCCATCTGTTAGGGATCAGCGCGCGATAACCTGGTGCAGAATATTGAGATAGACTGGCATCAGAGGGTGGCGAATCGCCACGGTTAACGCCACGCCCGCCAGCGCCAGCGCCAGCGGCGTCAGCCACAGCAGACGTGTACGCGGCAGCAGTCGGGTCAGACGATCGCTTGTTTTCGCGCTACGCCACAGTCGCCAGCATAGCCAACCGGCCAGCCACGCCAGCAGCGCGGCGCTCAGCAGCAGCCACTTAAAGCTGGCGCTGTTCTCATCGGCGGGAATATCAATGGCCGCGCCGGCAAGAATGCCTGGTAAAAAGTAGAGCGGCGGCCACAGCAGACAGCCAATAATATTCGGCAGAATAAACTTCGCCACCGGCAGGTCAAGCATTCCGGCAACCATCGGCACCAGCGGTCTCGTCGGCCCGACGAAGCGCCCGATCAGGATCGTGACCATGCTGTGCTGGTGCAGCGCGTGCTCGGTCTTATCAAGCAGCGCTTTGTTTTTCTTCATAAACGACCAGCGATGCAGCGGTTTTTTAAACCGCCAGCCGAGCCAGAATGAAATCCAGTCACCGAATAAACAGCCGACGATCCCCGCCAGCCACGCCTGCCAGAAGTTAACCTCACCGCTGCCGATCAGCGCGCCCAGTCCGGCCATCATCACCGTACCCGGCAGTATCAGCCCCACCAGCGCCAGCGATTCAAGAAAGGCGACCAGCATCACGGCTATCAGGGAGTAGACCGTGGATTGGGTGATAAAATGTTCCAGCAATGCTTGCATAGTGTGCCCGGTTTAAAAACGAAGCACGGATTCTCCAGAGCCGTCGCGCCTTCGTCAAGCCATCAATTGTCTGAATAGTTTACCGGTTGTGACAATTTTCCGGGGCATCATTTCACTTTATTTACGTTTTATTCACATCCTGCGCGGAATTCGCTCGGGCTGGCGCCGGTGCATTTTTTAAATACCCGCGAGAAATAGAGCTGATCTTCAAAGCCAACGTTGCGTCCCACCGTGGCGATGGGCATTCGCGTGGTGCTCAGCAGCAGCTTGGCCTGGCTGATGCGCTGATCTTCCCGCCACCCCAGCACGCTGATGCCCAGCTGCTGGCGGAACAGGTGCGACAGCCGCGACGGCGACAGACACACGTGCTGGGCGACGCTGGCGATATCAAAATGGCTGTCCGCCAGGTGATCGCTAATGTACTGGCAGGCGTCGCGGACCCGGTTATCCAGCGGCGGGTACAGGGATTCGTTAATGGCCTCCATGCGCCGCAGCAGCAGCTGTTCCAGCAGATTGATCGCCAGCAGCTCAGAGTAGCGCCCGGCCCCCTGTCCGGCGTCGACGATCTGGCCGAAAAGCTCGCCAAAGCGCGCCTGCCACTGCTCATCGGGACGGAAAAATCCAGTGTGGGCGAAAATCGTCGGCCAGTTCAGCCATTCGTGCCAGTAGGCCCGCGGGCGGAAGTAGACCCACTGGTGATACCACTCGCGGGCATCAGGGTGGCGGCCGTAGTGATGAATTTCCCCCGGCGGGAAGAGTAAAATATCGCCAGGCCGGCAGACAAACTGTTCGTCCTGGTTGTTGATCACCCCTTCACCGCGAATCGTCAGATTAAGAATAAAACCTTTCATGCCGAGCGGGCGGTCAATAAAGAAATCCAGATAGCTATCCGCATCAATCGGCGTCAGCCCCGTAACCAGGTGGGCGTTAAAAGAGTAGCCCGGTAGCAAAGGATCGTTTTGTGTTTCAGCCATAAACTCAGCTCTCCCGGAGAGGCTCTGGACACCAATTGTCCATATTCGTTATTTTATCCCTAAGCGCGCTTCCCGTAATGGGATGCGGGTTGAAATTCGAATTAAAACCCGCCTGATTTCAGCAAAAATCGACGACACCGCTCAATGTAAGCCATTCCAACGCATAACAAAAGTGTCTATAAATACGGCAGGAAAGTCCACATTGAATATTTGCACGGCGTCACACTTTGCGATGACATAGCAATATAGTCCATAAGATTAGCGAATACGGCCTGACGGTTTTTCCCGAGGATATCTACTGTTTCACCATGAATGGTTTTTAGCATGGAGTAACAGCATGGCAATTGCGATTGGCCTCGATTTTGGTAGTGACTCAGTTCGCGCTCTGGCAGTGGAATGCGCCACCGGCGAAGAGCTCGCCTCCAGCGTAGAGTGGTACCCACGCTGGCAGGAGGGGCTATTTTGCGACGCCCCGAATAATCAGTTCCGCCACCACCCGCGTGATTACATTGAATCAATGGAAGCCGCGCTGAAAAGCGTGCTGGCGCTGCTGAGCCCCGGGCAGCGCGCCGCCGTCGTCGGTATCGGCGTTGACAGCACCGGCTCGACGCCGGCGCCTGTCGATGCCGACGGCAACGTGCTGGCCCTGCGGGAAGAGTTCGCCAACAACCCGAATGCGATGTTCGTGCTGTGGAAAGACCATACCGCGGTAGAAGAGGCGGAAGCCATCACCCGCCTGTGCCACCAGCCGGGCAAAGAGGACTACTCCCGCTACATCGGCGGCATCTACTCCAGCGAATGGTTCTGGGCCAAGATCCTCCATGTCACCCGTCAGGATAGCGCCGTTGCGCAGGCCGCGGCCTCATGGATTGAGCTGTGCGACTGGGTTCCGGCGCTGCTCTCCGCGACCACCCGCCCGCAGGATATTCGTCGCGGCCGCTGCAGCGCCGGGCATAAATCGCTGTGGCACGCCGACTGGGGCGGTCTGCCGCCGGCCAGCTTCTTCGACGAGCTCGACCCCATTATCAATCAGCACCTCAGCTGGCCGCTGTTTAGCGAGACCTGGACCGCCGACGCGGCGGTCGGCACCCTCTGCGCCGAATGGGCCCAGCGCCTGGGTCTGCCGGAAACGGTCACCATCTCCGGCGGCGCCTTCGACTGCCATATGGGGGCGGTAGGCGCCGGCGCGCAGCCTAATACGCTGGTTAAAGTCATCGGCACCTCCACCTGCGACATTCTGATCGCCGATAAGCAGAGCGTTGGCGCCCGCACGGTGAAAGGCATCTGCGGCCAGGTCGACGGCAGCGTGGTGCCCGATTTTATCGGTCTGGAGGCCGGGCAGTCGGCCTTTGGCGATATCTACGCCTGGTTTGGCCGCATTCTCGGCTGGCCGCTGGAGCAGCTGGCGCTTGCCCATCCGGAGCTGAAAGAGCAGATCCGCGCCAGCCAGAAACAGCTGCTGCCGGCGCTGACCGAAGCCTGGGCGAAAAATCCCTCGCTCGACCATCTGCCGGTGGTGCTGGACTGGTTCAACGGACGGCGCACCCCAAACGCTAACCAGCGCCTGAAAGGCGTAATAACCGATCTGAATCTCGCCACCGATGCGCCGGCGCTGTTTGGCGGCCTGGTTGCGGCAACCGCCTTCGGCGCCCGCGCCATTATGGAGTGCTTCACCGACCAGGGGATCCCGGTCATCAACGTGATGGCGCTGGGCGGCATCGCGCGCAAAAACCCGGTCATCATGCAGGCCTGCTGCGACGTGCTGAACCGGCCGCTGCAAATTGTCGCCTCCGATCAATGCTGCGCGCTGGGTGCGGCCATCTTTGCCGCCGTCTCCGCCGGCGTATATAGCGATATTCCAACGGCCCAGCAGCATATGGCAAGCCGGGTGGAAAGCACCCTGCAGCCGCGTCCGGCCCAGGCGCAGCGCTTCGAACAGCTCTATCAGCGCTACCGGCAATGGTCAGTCAGCGCTGAACAACAGTATCTCCCTTCGGCTGCACAGGCGGAAAAGGCCTCGCAATCTCAGCCAGCTCTCACCCATTAAGGACACCAAAATGACGATTTTTGATAACTATGAAGTCTGGTTCGTGATTGGCAGCCAGCATCTGTACGGCGCGGAAGCGCTGCGTCAGGTCACAAAGCATGCCGAGCACGTGGTGAACAGCCTGAACGCCGAGGCAAAACTGCCGTGCCGGCTGGTATTAAAGCCGCTGGGCACCACGCCGGACGAAATCACCCATATCTGCCGCGACGCTAACTATGATGATAAATGCGCCGGCATGGTGGTGTGGCTGCACACCTTCTCTCCGGCCAAGATGTGGATTAACGGCCTGACCATCCTCAATAAACCGCTGCTGCAGTTCCACACCCAGTACAACGCGTCGCTGCCGTGGGACAGCATCGATATGGACTTTATGAACCTCAACCAGACCGCGCACGGCGGCCGCGAGTTCGGCTTTATTGGCGCCCGTATGCGCCAGCAGCATAGCGTGGTGACCGGCCACTGGCAGGATCGGGACGCCCATCAGCGCATCGGCTCATGGATGCGCCAGGCGGTCTCGAAACAGGATACCCGTCATCTGAAAGTCTGCCGCTTTGGCGATAACATGCGCGAAGTCGCGGTCACCGATGGCGATAAGGTCGCCGCGCAGATCAAATTCGGCTTCTCGGTCAATACCTGGCCGGTGGGCGATCTGGTGCAGGTGGTCAACGACGTCAGCGAAGGCGATATCAGCGCCCTGGTAGATGAGTATGAAAGCAGCTACCGGCTGACTGCGGCAGCGCAGGTCCGCGGCGATAAGCGGCAGAACGTTCTCGATGCCGCGCGTATCGAGCTGGGAATGCAGCGCTTCCTGCAGCAGGGCGGCTTCCACGCCTTCACCACCACCTTTGAAGATTTACACGGCCTGAAGCAGCTTCCGGGTCTCGCCGTGCAGCGTCTGATGCAGCAGGGCTACGGCTTTGCGGGCGAAGGCGACTGGAAAACCGCCGCCCTGCTTCGCATCATGAAGGTGATGTCAACCGGTCTGCAGGGCGGCACCTCCTTTATGGAGGATTACACCTACCACTTCGACAACGGCAACGATCTGGTACTCGGCTCGCATATGCTGGAGGTCTGCCCAACCATCTCCACGGCGGAAAAACCGATCCTCGACGTTCAGCCGCTGGGCATTGGCGGTAAAGCCGACCCTGCGCGCCTGATCTTCAACACCCAAACCGGCCCGGCGATCGTCGCCAGCCTGATCGATCTCGGCGATCGCTATCGCCTGCTGGTTAACACCATTGAAACGGTGCCTACCCCGCACGCTCTGCCGAAGCTGCCGGTAGCCAACGCGCTGTGGAAAGCGCAGCCGGATCTCCGCACCGCGTCCGAAGCCTGGATCATTGCCGGCGGCGCGCATCATACCGTCTTCAGCCACGCCCTGACTCTCGAAGATATGCGCCAGTTTGCGGAGCTGCAGGATATCGAGCTGACCGTCATTGATAACGAAACCCGCCTGCCTTCCTTCAAAGATGCGCTGCGCTGGAACGAAGTTTATTACGCCGGCAAACGTTAAGAGGTCGCCCCCTCTTCTCCCTCTCCGCCGCTAAGGAGAGGAGAAGAGGGGAAACCGTGCTGACCCGCTATTCGGAGTACACAATGTTAGAAGATCTGAAACGTCAGGTTCTGGAAGCCAATCTCGCGCTGCCCAGGCACAACCTGGTGACCTTAACCTGGGGCAACGTCAGCGCCGTCGACCGCGAGCGGGGCCTGCTGGTGATCAAGCCTTCGGGCGTCGACTACAGCGCGATGAGCGCTGAGGATATGGTGGTGGTGAGCCTGGAAACCGGCGAAGTGGTGGAAGGGAAAAAGAAACCCTCGTCGGATACCCCAACCCATCGCCTGCTGTATCAGGCCTTCCCGACCCTCGGCGGTATCGTCCATACCCATTCACGCCATGCGACCATCTGGGCGCAGGCGGGCCAGTCAATCCCGGCGACCGGCACCACCCACGCCGATTACTTCTACGGCGCGGTTCCCTGCACCCGCCTGATGACCGACAGCGAAATCAACGGAGAATATGAGTGGGAAACCGGGCGCGTTATCGTCGAGACCTTCCGCGAGAACGCCATCGACCCGGCGCAAATGCCCGGCGTGCTGGTGCATTCCCACGGCCCGTTTGCCTGGGGGAAGAACGCGGAAGATGCGGTGCATAACGCGATTGTGCTGGAAGAGATCGCCTATATGGGTATTTTCTGCCGGCAGCTGGCGCCGCAGCTGCCGGATATGCAGCAAACCCTGCTGGATAAGCACTATTTACGCAAGCACGGCGCGAAGGCCTATTACGGGCAGTAGCGCCGCCGGGATGGGTCAAAATACCTGTATAAAACCCCAGCATCGCGCCGTGAACCAGGCTATACTCAGGCCTGGTTTGACTTGATGAGAGCACGGCGTGACTCAGCCACGAGAAGGTTTCTTACTGACCCGTCACTGGCGGGATACCCCGCAGGGCACGGAGCTGACCTTTTGGCTGGCGACCGACGACGGCCCCCTTCAGGTCACCCTGCCGCCGCAGGAGTCCGTGGCATTTATCCCCGAAGCGCAGCGTGCCCAGGCTGAACGCCTGCTGCTGGGCGAAAATGGCCTGCGCCTCGCCCCCCTCAGCCTAAAAGACTTTCACCGCCAGCCGGTTTTTGGCCTTTACTGCCGCGCCCATCGCCAGCTGATGCGCCTCGAAAAGAAGCTGCGCGAACAGGGCGTTACCGTCTACGAAGGCGATATCCGCCCGCCGGAGCGCTATCTGATGGAGCGCTTTATTACCGCGCCGGTTTGGGTCGAGGGCGAAAAACGAGGAGCGCAGCTGCTCAACGCCCGCATGAAGGCCAGCCCGCACTACCGGCCGCCGCTGAAATGGGTATCGCTGGATATCGAAACCAGCCGCCACGGCGAGCTGTACTGCATCGGCCTGGAAGGCTGCGGCCAGCGGGTCGTCTACATGCTCGGGCCAGAGCCGGCGGCCTCTCCCGCCGTCGATTTTCAGCTGGAGTACGTAGCCAGCCGCCCGCAGCTGCTGGAAAAGCTCAACGCCTGGTTTGCCGCCCATGACCCGGACATTCTGATCGGCTGGAACGTGGTGCAGTTCGACCTGCGCGTGCTGCAAAAACACGCCGAGCGCTACCGTATTCCGCTGCTGCTCGGCCGCGACAACAGCGAGCTGGAGTGGCGCGAGCACGGTTTTAAAAATGGCGTATTCTTCGCCCAGGCCAGCGGGCGGCTGATTATCGACGGCATTGAGGCGCTGAAATCCGCGTTCTGGAGCTTCCCCTCTTTTTCACTTGAGGCGGTAGCGCGCGAGCTGCTGGGTGAAGGCAAAGCCATCGATAATCCCTGGGATCGGATGGACGAAATCGACCGCCGCTTCAGCGAGGATAAGCCGGCGCTGGCAACCTACAATTTGCAGGACTGCGAGCTGGTGACGCGCATCTTCCAGAAAACGGAGATCGTGCCGTTTCTGCTGGAGCGCGCCACGGTTAACGGCCTGCCCGCCGACCGCCACGGCGGGTCGGTGGCCGCCTTCAGCCACCTCTATTTTCCACGCATGCACCGGCTGGGCTACGTTGCGCCCAACCTCGGCGAAGTTCCGCCGCAGGCCAGCCCCGGCGGCTACGTGATGGACTCCCGCCCCGGCCTGTACGATTCGGTGCTGGTGCTGGACTACAAAAGCCTGTATCCCTCGATTATTCGCACCTTCCTGATCGACCCGGTGGGGCTCGTCGAAGGCGGCGCCCTGCCCGATGACGAGCACAGCACCGAAGGCTTTCTCGGCGCGCGCTTCTCCCGCGAGAAGCACTGTCTGCCGGGTATCGTCGGCCAGATTTGGCACGGCCGCGACGACGCCAAGCGGCATAAAAACAAGCCGCTGTCTCAGGCGTTGAAGATCATTATGAACGCCTTTTATGGCGTGCTCGGCACCAGCGCCTGCCGCTTTTTCGACCCGCGGCTGGCCTCGTCAATCACCATGCGCGGCCACGCCATCATGCGCCAGACCAAAGCGCTGATTGAGTCGCAGGGCTATGACGTTATCTATGGCGACACCGATTCCACCTTTGTCTGGCTCAGGCGCGCCCATGATGAACAAGAGGCGGCGAAAATCGGCCGTTCGCTGGTGGCCTATGTCAACGACTGGTGGGCCGCCGAGCTGGGGAAAGCGCGCCTTACCAGCACCCTGGAGCTGGAGTTTGAAACCCACTTCTGCCGTTTTTTAATGCCGACCATCCGCGGGGCCGATACCGGCAGCAAAAAGCGCTACGCCGGAATGATTCAGGAGGCGCAGGAGCAGAGAATGGTCTTTAAAGGGCTGGAGACGGTGCGAACCGACTGGACGCCGCTGGCCCAGCAGTTTCAGCAGGAGCTGTACCTGCGCATTTTCCGCAACCAGCCCTATCGTGACTACGTCCTGGAGACGATTCGTCAGCTGATGAACGGCGAGCTCGACGATCGGCTGATCTACCGTAAGCGGCTGCGCCGACCGCTGGCGGAATATCAGCGCAACGTTCCGCCGCACGTCCGCGCGGCAAGGCTTGCCGACGAGCACAACGTCAGGCTGGGCAGGCCGCAGCAGTACCAGCAACGCGGCAGCATCAAATATGTCTGGACCACCGGCGGGCCGGAGCCGGTCGATTATCAGCAGTCGCCGCTCGATTACGAGCACTATTTGTCGAAACAATTACAGCCGGTCGCGGAAGGAATACTTCCCTTTGTCGACGATGATTTTGCTACAATAGTGACAGGGCAGCTGGGGCTATTTTGACAGGTGACTATCACCGCAGCATCCAGTACCATAGCGCCCTTTCCACTCCTGGACCCAATTTTGATCTCTCTCCAGCCTATTCGGAGATGATCAACTATTGCCTGCAATTTAAGAACTAAAGAGCCGAACACATATGCCTTTTACACTTGGTCAACGCTGGATTAGCGACACAGAGAGCGAACTGGGATTAGGGACGGTAGTAGCGCTGGATGCGCGCATGGTTACCCTTCTTTTCCCCGCCATCGGTGAAAATCGTCTGTACGCACGCAACGACTCCCCGATCACCCGCGTGATGTTTAATCCGGGCGACACCATCACCAGCCACGAAGGCTGGCAGCTCCAGGTTGACGAAGTTAATGAAGAAAACGGCCTGCTGGCCTATACCGGGACCCGTCTGGATACCGAGGAAGCCAACGTGGTTCTGCGTGAAGTGCTGCTCGACAGCAAGCTGGTTTTCAGCAAGCCGCAGGACCGCCTGTTCGCCGGGCAGATCGACCGTATGGACCGCTTTGCGCTGCGCTACCGCGCGCGTAAATATCAGAGCGAGCAGTACCGGATGCCGTGGAGCGGCCTGCGCGGCCAGCGTACCAGCCTGATCCCGCACCAGCTGCACATCGCCCACGACGTTGGCCGTCGCCACGCCCCGCGCGTGCTGCTGGCGGATGAGGTCGGGCTCGGTAAAACCATCGAAGCCGGGATGATCCTGCATCAGCAGCTGCTGGCCGGCGCCGCCGAGCGCGTGCTGATCGTCGTTCCGGAAACCCTGCAGCACCAGTGGCTGGTCGAAATGCTGCGCCGCTTCAACCTGCGCTTCTCGCTGTTTGACGACGAGCGCTACGCCGAAGCGCAGCACGACGCTTATAATCCGTTTGAAACCGAGCAGCTGGTAATCTGCTCCCTGGATTTTGTTCGCCGCAGCAAGCAGCGCCTTGAGCACCTGTGTGACGCCGAATGGGATCTGATGATCGTCGATGAGGCACACCACCTGGTGTGGAGCGAAGATGCGCCGAGCCGTGAATACCAGGCGATTGAACAGCTGGCCGAGCGCGTGCCGGGGATCCTGCTGCTGACCGCCACGCCGGAGCAGCTGGGAATGGAGAGCCATTTCGCCCGTCTGCGCCTGCTGGACCCAAACCGTTTCCACGACTTCGCCCAGTTCGTTGAAGAGCAGCAGAACTACCGCCCGGTGGCCGACGCCGTCGCCCTGCTGCTGGCAGGCAACAGGCTGAGCGATGCCGATCTGAATATGCTCGGCGAGCTAATCGGCGAGCAGGATATCGAGCCGCTGCTGCAGACCGCCAACAGCGATCGCGACGGGGCGCAGTCCGCGCGCCAGGAGCTGGTCTCCATGCTCATGGACCGCCACGGCACCAGCCGCGTTCTGTTCCGTAACACCCGTAACGGCGTGAAAGGCTTCCCGAAACGCGAACTACACACCATTCGCCTGCCGCTGCCGATGCAGTACCAGACGGCCATCAAGGTCTCCGGCATTATGGGCGCGCGTAAAACCGCCGAAGAGCGCGCTCGCGACATGCTCTATCCGGAGCAGATCTATCAGGAGTTTGAAGGCGATAGCGGAACCTGGTGGAACTTCGACCCGCGCGTCGAGTGGCTGATGGGCCACCTGACCAGCCACCGTTCGCAGAAGGTGCTGGTGATCTGCGCGAAAGCCGCCACCGCGCTGCAGCTGGAACAGGTGCTGCGCGAGCGCGAAGGTATTCGCGCCGCGGTCTTCCACGAAGGGATGTCGATCATCGAACGCGACCGCGCCGCCGCGTGGTTTGCCGAAGAGGACACCGGCGCGCAGGTGCTGCTGTGTTCTGAAATCGGCTCCGAAGGCCGTAACTTCCAGTTCGCCAGCAACCTGGTGATGTTCGATCTGCCGTTCAACCCGGACCTGCTGGAGCAGCGTATTGGCCGTCTGGACCGTATCGGCCAGGCGCACGATATTCAGATCCACGTACCGTATCTGGAAAAAACCGCCCAGTCGGTGCTGGTCCGCTGGTATCACGAAGGCCTTGATGCCTTCGAGCACACCTGCCCGACCGGCCGTACCGTTTACGATAGCGTCCATGACGAGCTGATTAACTATCTTGCCGCGCCGGAGACGACCGACGGCTTCGACGCGCTGATTAAATCCTGCCGCCAGCAGCACGACGCGCTGAAAGCGCAGCTGGAGCAGGGCCGCGACCGCCTGCTGGAGATTCACTCCAACGGCGGCGAAGGGGCGCAGGCGCTCGCCGAAAGCATTGAAGAACAGGATGACGATACCAGCCTGATCGCCTTTGCCATGAACCTGTTTGATATCGTCGGTATCAACCAGGACGATCGCGGCGAGAACCTGATTGTGCTGACTCCGTCCGATCATATGCTGGTTCCGGACTTCCCGGGCCTGCCGGAAGACGGCTGCACCATCACCTTTGAGCGCGACGTCGCGCTCTCCCGCGAAGACGCGCAGTTCGTCACCTGGGAGCATCCGCTGATTATCAACGGCCTGGACCTGATCCTTTCCGGCGATACCGGCAGCAGCACTATCTCGCTGCTGAAGAACAAGGCGCTGCCGGTCGGGACGCTGCTGCTCGAGCTGATTTACGTCGTCGAAGCGCAGGCGCCGAAGCAGCTGCAGCTTAATCGCTTCCTGCCGGCCACGCCGGTACGCATGCTGCTGGATAAGAACGGCAACAACCTCGCCGGCCAGGTGGAGTTCGAGAGCTTCAACCGCCAGCTGAGCGCCGTTAACCGCCATACCGGCAGCAAGCTGGTCAACGCGGTACAGCAGGACGTTCACGCGATCCTGCAGCTCGGCGAAGCCCAGGTCGCGAAGGCCGCTCAGGCGCTGATCGCAGCGGCGCGCGATGAGGCTAACGACAAGCTGTCGGCGGAGCTGTCGCGTCTGGAAGCCCTTAAAGCGGTTAACCCGAACATCCGCGATGACGAACTGTCGGCAATTGAGAGCAACCGTCAGCAGGTGATGGATGCGCTGGCCCAGGCCGGCTGGCGTCTTGATGCGCTGCGTTTAATCGTCGTCACTCACCAGTAACGGAACGCGAATATGGCGATGGAAAACTACAATCCGCCGCAGGCCCCCTGGCTGGTTATCCTCTATCAGGATGAGCACATTATGGTGGTCAACAAGCCGAGCGGCCTGTTGTCCGTGCCGGGGCGGCTGGAGGATCATAAAGACAGCGTGATGACGCGCGTGCAGCGCGACTTTCCGCAGGCCGAGTCGGTTCACCGGCTGGATATGGCCACCAGCGGCGTGATTGTGGTGGCGCTGACCAAAGCGGCAGAGCGCGAGCTGAAGCGTCAGTTTCGCGAGCGTGAGCCGAAGAAGCAGTACGTCGCCCGCGTGTGGGGTCACCCGCAGAAAGCAGAAGGCCTGGTGGATTTGCCGCTGATTTGCGACTGGCCGAACCGGCCAAAGCAGAAGGTGTGCTACGAAACCGGCAAGGCGGCGCAAACCGAGTATGAGGTGCTGGAGTACGCGGATGATAACAGCGCCCGCGTGCGCCTGAAGCCGATTACCGGGCGTTCGCACCAGCTGCGCGTGCATATGCTGGCCCTCGGCCACCCGATTCTCGGCGACCGCTTTTATGCGACACCGGAAGCGCTGGCTATGGCCCCGCGCCTGCTGCTGCACGCGGAGATGCTGACCATCACCCATCCCGCTTTCGGCAACGCAATGACCTTCCGCGCGCCGGTCGACTTCTGACCGCTGATTCCCCGGGCTATGGCGTAAGCGCCTTACCCGGGCTACCCCGCCCCTCCGCTAAGCGCGGCGAGAGCGGGGTTCCTCACGCTATCATCCGTTAGTCGCGGGCAAACCAGGCGTCAATCATCTGCTCTACGTGAGCGGCCGACTGCTGCGGGTGGCGATCGTTGCTCTCGGCAGCAGACGGGCGGCTCTGCAGGCCGTCCGCCGGGCAAATCACTTCGATATTCCATAAACGCCCCAGCGGATGGGATTGCGTCAGCTCCGTGCAAAGCGCGTTAATTTCACTGGCAGAGTGCTCAACGCACCACAGCGCTTCCGGCCCGGTTGGCAGCCACTGCACCTGGCGGTCCAGCGTTTGCCAGCGGTGTTTCCACAGCAACTGATCGAAAGCCTGCAGCGCCACGCCCATCATATTGCGATAGCGGATGCTGTCTTTCTCCGCGCCCGGCGTCACCAGGGTGAGCGAAATAACCGGCTGCTGATAATGGGTTAACAACTCGCTCTGACGAGCTTCACGCTGCGCTTTCACCGCCAGCTGGGTTTCTACGCTGGCGCCCGCACGGGCGGGAGTATCCACGGACATTAATTCCTCTCCTTCACTGAATAAAATAACGGCGGCAGGGCTGCCGTCGCGATAACGGATTTCGCTGCTGATTGTATCGCTAAATGAACAGAATTTAGGATACAGGACAAAGAAATTTTCTTCGTCCTGTGGAGGGAAATAGCAGTTTTTCCTGTTAGCACAGAACTAAATCACGCCATAAAGTGACTCAGAAACAGCAGGCCCAGAGAGACATTGATCGCTCCACCGATGCGGGTGGCGATTTGGGCGAACGGCATCAGGTTCATTCGGTTGCCGGAGGTCAGAATCGCCACATCGCCGGTTCCTCCCTGGCCGCTCTGGCAGCAGGAGACGATCGCCACATCGATCGGATGCATGCCAATTTTTTTACCGACAAAGAACCCGGTCGCCACCAGCGCGGAGACGGTGCTGATAATCACCAGCAGATTAGTGATAGTAAAGGCGTTAACCAGCTCCTGCCACGGCGTAATGGCGACGCCAACGGCGAACAAAATCGGATAGGTCACCGCCGTGCGGAAGAACTTATACACCACCTGAGAGCCCTCCTGCAGGCGCGGCGATACGCCGTTAGCCAGCTTCAGCAGCACCGCCAGGAACAGCATCCCCACCGGCGCCGGCAGGCCAATCATCTTTTGGCCCAGCATCCCCAGCATATACAGCAGCACCGCCAGCAGCGCCCCGGACGCCAGCGTCGCCACGTCCGTTTTGCCGCCGAAGCTTTCGTCACCGGCGGTTTCACGATGCGTTTCATTGCTGCGGTTCGGCATCAGCTGGCCTTCGCCAGTCAGATGCGGGAAGCGCTTGCCCAGCTGGTTCAGGCTGCCGGAGATGACAATCGCCGTCAGGCTGCCCAGCATAACCATCGGCAGAACGCGGCCTAACGCGACGCCCTGATCCATATGCAGCAGCGCGGCATAGCCAATCGACAGCGGTATCGCCCCTTCCCCTACGCCGCCGGCCATAATCGGCAGGACGATAAAGAAAAATACCTGGAACGGCTCCAGGCCTAATGCCGTCCCGACGCCAACGCCGACCAGCATGCCGACAATTTCACCGCACACCATCGGAAAGAAAATGCGCAGGAATCCCTGAATCAGCGTGGTGCGGTTCATGCTCATTATGCTGCCGACGATAATGCAGCAGATGTAGAGATAGAGAATATTGGTCGACTTGTAGAATTTGGTGGTGGATTCAACCACCACGTCCGGCAGCAGGCCGTAATGGACCAGCGCCGAGGGAATAAAGGTCGCACAGATCGCCGCCGCGCCGAGCTTGCCGAGCACCGGCAGGCGCTTGCCAAACTCGCCGCAGGCAAAGCCAAAAAACGCCAGCGTCGCCACCATCACCACAATGTCGCTCGGCAGCTTGCCGCCCAGACAGTCAAGGGCAATTAAGCCGCCGGCCAGCAGGAACAGAGGCAGCGGGATAATCCCGACTTTTCGGTTATCCATAACGTGCCACCAGCGCTGTTTCAGCGTGGCCTTTGGGGTGTCGATGGGGTCGAGGGTCGCAGAGAATGCATTGTCTGTGGTGCTCATAGGTTTAGCCCTTTAGTTATTATTCATCTTCAGACTAGGGGGGAATAAGCCGACTTAATGTGAGGATCGCCAGATTAAAAATGAAGTTTTAATGGGCACTATGGTTTTTATGGTTTCTATTCCCGGCGTGATATATCTCTGATTTATTAGCGTGGTTTTTATGGTTTTTTGTCGCAAGCGCTATAGATCATTTATAAATAGGCTTCGCGGATCGATCCTGTTCCCTGACCCCGGCGTAAGCGGCCGCTCGTTTCTTACCCGCCTTACTGAGACTCCGTACAAGGCCTATGAAAGTTTCCTTTCAATTTAAGCTGTTTATTTCCCTGGTGGCGTTTTTCTCGATCCTGTTTGCCCTGCTGGGCGTTTATTACTATTTCGATGCCAGCCATCAGCTTTATCAGGAGATGAGCACCCGCGCCAAAATACAGGCCGAAGAGATCGCCCTGATGCCCAATTTACGTCAGCAGGTTGCCCGCAAGGACCCGCAGGCGATCAAAACCTTTATGCAGGAAATAGCCGCCCGCAGCGACGCCAGCTTTATCGTTGTTGGCGACGCGCGGGGCGTGCATCTGTTCCACTCCGTGCACCCGGAATGGGTCGGTACCCGGCTGGTTGGCGGCGATAATCAGGCGGTGCTGGAAGGGCAAACCATTACCACTATCCGCAAAGGCGGGCTCGGGATTTCGCTGCGCAGCAAGGCGCCGGTGCGTAACGAGGCGGGCCAGGTGGTGGGCATCGTTTCCGTCGGCTATCTGACCAGCTACCTCGACAGCATCACGCTGCAAAAAGTCATCAATATCTTCGTCGCCGCCGTGCTGCTGCTGGTTGCGCTATTTATCTTCTCCTGGTACTTCACCCGCAGCATCAAAAAGCAGATCTTCTCCCTGGAGCCGCGGGAAATCGGCCTGCTGGTGCGCCAGCAAAAGGCGATGATGGAATCGATTTATGAAGGGGTCATCGTTATCGATCATACCCGCCGCATCAAGGTCATTAACCGCGCGGCCCGCAGCCTGCTCGGCCTTAGCCAGCCCGCGTACCGGCTGCGCGGGCAGTCCATTGATAGCGTCATCGTTCCGCAGCCGTTTTTCGCCAGCGGCGAGATGCTGGAAAGCGACACTCACGATGAGCTATGCCGCTTCAACCAGCTCACCGTACTTGCCAGCCGGGTGCGCATCATGCTGGAGAATTCGCTGCAGGGCTGGGTGATCACCTTCCGCGATCGCGATGAAATCAACTCGCTTAGCGCCCAGCTCAGCCAGGTGAAACGCTATGTGGATAACCTGCGCATCATGCGCCATGAGCAGCTCAACCGCATGACCACGCTTTCCGGCCTGCTGCATATGGGCCACTACGACGAGGCCATTCGCTATATTCAGGCGCAGTCGGAGCATGCCCAGGAGCTGCTGGACTTTATTTCATCCCGCTTTAGCTCGCCGACGCTCTGCGGCCTGCTGCTGGGCAAGGCCGCCCGGGCGAGCGAGAAAGGCGTCGAGCTGAGCTTCGATCCCGCCTGCCACATCGACCGCCCGCTGCCGTCATTAATCGAATCGGAGCTTATCTCTATCATCGGCAATCTGCTGGATAACGCCATTGAGGCCACCCAGCGCGCCGAATTGCCGCACGAGCCGGTTGAAGTGCTGATCCAGCTCAACGCCCGGGAGCTGATGATTGAAGTGGCCGATCGCGGCGTCGGTATTCGCCCGGAGATCCGCGATCGAATCTTTGAACGCGGCGTCACCACTAAAACCCGTGGCGATCACGGCATCGGACTGTATCTTATTGAACATTATGTCACTCAGGCTGGCGGCACCATCGAGGTCGCCGATAACTCGCCGCGCGGGGCCATCTTTACGCTATTTATTCCCGCCGACGGTCCGGCCCACCCGCCACAAGGGGCAAACTATGCATCATGACCTGGTCGATGTGCTGATCGTCGAAGATGAGAGCGAGCTGGCGCGGCTGCACGCCGAGCTGATTCAAAAACACCCGCGCATGCGGCTGGCGGGAATGGCCGCCTCGCTCACCCAGGCGCGGCAGATGCTCAACGCCAGCCCGCCGCAGCTGGTGCTGCTCGACAACTATTTACCCGACGGAAAGGGGGTGACGCTGATCACCGACCCGCTGCTGGCGAGCGCCAACTGTTCGGTTATTTTTATTACCGCCGCCAGCGATATGGAAACCTGCAGCCTGGCCATTCGCAACGGGGCCTTCGACTACATCCTTAAGCCGGTCTCCTGGAAACGGTTGAGCCAGTCTCTCGAGCGCTTCGTTCAGTTTTACGACCAGCAGCGGGAGTGGAAGATTGTCGATCAGCAAAACGTTGATTCGCTATATCAGCTGCAGGCGAAAAACTATCGCGCCGATAGCGGCAGTAAAGGGATTGAGGAAAAAACGCTGGCGCTGGTGCAGAACCTGTTTACCGGGCGGGAAGAACACTGCTTTTCGGTCGATGAGGTGGTGAACGACGCCGGCCTGAGTAAAACGACCGCCCGCCGCTATCTGGAGCACTGCGTGGAAACGGGCTTTCTGGAAGTGGAAATGCTGTACGGTAAAATTGGCCATCCGCGGCGGATGTACCGCCGCGCCAGGAGCCCGTCCTGATGCCTCACCCCGGCGGGAGAGGCCGGCAAATCAGAAACCGCGCTGCTCTTTGACCAGCTCCCAGGCCTTCTGAATATCCTGAGCCTTCTGCTTCGCCATCTCCATCATTTCCGGCGGCAGGCCCTTCGCCACCAGCTTATCCGGATGGTGCTCGCTCATCAGCTTGCGGTAGGCGCGCTTGACGGTCGCCGCGTCATCGGTCGGCTTCACGCCCAGCACGTTGCAGGCGTCCTCAAGGGTCGGTCCGCGCTGCGCCTGCTGCCAGCCGGCCTGGCCGCGGCCCTGGTTCCCGGAGTGCTGCTGCGAACCGCCGCCGAACTGAGCTCCGCCCTGCATCATCCGCAGGAACTGTTCAAACTGGGCGCGGGAGATCCCCAGCTCGTCGGCAATGACGAACAGAACCTCGCGTTCATTAGGGTGCAATTCGCCGTCGGCGAAGGCCGTCTGCAGCTGAATTTCCAGAAACATCCGAATCAAATCAAAGCGGCCGAAACAGACGCTGCGCAGCTGACGCATTTTCTCGCGCAGCGGATAATCATCTGATTTCCCTACGCGAAAGGCCTGCTGTGCCGCCGTACGCGACTCGCCATGCAAATTCATGCGATCCATCAGGATGCTGGCGACATGAATATCGGCTTCGGTAACGCGACCTTTGGATTTGGTCAGATGGCCCATCACCTCAAAGGTGGTGGAAAAGAACAGCGACTGCCGCTCCTGCTGGTTAGCAAAAACGTTAATCCGCCGACGGCGCGCGCGATCGAATATATGACCGACCAGTAAGCCCAGCACCACGCCCCAGAAACCCGCGCCCATCATCAGCGCAACCGCAACCCCAATTATTTTTCCCAAATACTGCATAGACTCCCCAATCTTTATGCCGCCAGTTAAGCTATATATGACCGCACGTTACAAAGCACTGACGCTTCGGTCAATTGTGGGACATAGCCTATAATTTGCTTTATCATACTCGTCATTCTACACGGTGCCTAACGCTCGGGATTGAAACGGGCAGGATTAACACTAGCGCGATGAAGATGAGTACGTTAGGCTCTGACCGTTTGCAAGCCGCTGCCACAAGATGACGGAACAACAAATACAACGTATGAAAAAACGTATTCCCAGCCTCCTGGCCACCATGATCGCCAGCGCCTTGTATAGCCAACAGGGCATCGCCGCCGATCTCGCCACGCAGTGTATGCTTGGCGTCCCAAGCTATAATCGTCCCCTCGTTGAAGGTAAAACTAACGAGCTGCCGGTGACGATCGATGCCGATCATGCGAAGGGCAACTATCCGGATAATGCCACATTCACCGGTAACGTCGATATTAATCAGGGGAATAGCCGTCTTCAGGCGGATGAGGTTCAGCTTCATCAGCAGCAGGCAGCGGGCCAGCCTCAACCCGTGCGCACGGTCGATGCGCTGGGCAACGTTCACTATGACGATAATCAGGTCATCCTGAAAGGCCCGAAAGGCTGGTCAAACCTGAACACCAAAGATACCAATATCTGGGAAGGTGATTACCAGATGGTCGGCCGTCAGGGCCGCGGCAAGGCCGATCTGATGAAACAGCGCGGTGAAAACCGCTACACCATTCTGGAAAACGGCAGCTTTACCTCCTGTCTGCCGGGTTCTGACACCTGGAGCGTCGTCGGAAGCGAAGTTATTCACGACCGCGAAGAGCAGGTTGCGGAAATCTGGAACGCGCGCTTTAAGCTCGGCTCAGTGCCTATTTTCTACAGTCCTTACCTGCAGCTGCCGGTAGGCGATAAGCGTCGTTCCGGCTTCCTGATCCCTAACGCCAAATACAGCACGAAAAATGGCGTGGAGTTCTCTCTTCCTTACTACTGGAATATCGCACCTAACTTCGACGCCACCCTGACGCCGCACTATATGAGCAAGCGCGGCGGCGTGATGTGGGAAAACGAATTCCGCTATCTGACCAAAGCCGGCGCGGGGCTGTTCGAGTTTGACTACCTGCCGTCCGATAAGATCTACCAGGACGATCACTCCAGCGACAGCAACAGCCGCCGCTGGCTGTTCTACTGGAACCACTCCGGGGTCATCGACCAGGTATGGCGCCTTAACGCCGACTATACCAAGGTCAGCGATCCGGACTACTTTAACGATTTCAGCTCTAAATACGGTTCCAGTACCGACGGTTACGCCACGCAGAAATTCAGCGCCGGCTACGTAAACCAGAACTTCGACGCCACCGTGTCGACCAAACAGTTCCAGGTCTTTAACCGCGATTCGAGCAACTCCTATGCCGCTCAGCCGCAGCTGGACGTTAACTACTACCAGAACGATGTCGGTCCGTTTGATACCCATCTGTACGGACAGGCGGTGCACTTCGTCAATACCAACGGCAACATGCCGGAAGCGACCCGCGTCCACTTCGAGCCGACGATCAATCTGCCGCTGTCTAACGGCTGGGGCAGCATCAATACCGAAACCAAGCTGCTGGCGACCCACTACCAGCAGAGCAACCTCGACGACTACAACGCGGCTAACAATGCGGACTACAAAGAGTCCGTTAACCGCGTGATGCCGCAGTTCAAAATCGACGGCAAAATGGTCTTCGAGCGCGATATGCAGGAGAGCTTTACCCAGACTCTGGAACCGCGCGTGCAGTATCTGTACATCCCGTATCGCGACCAGAGCCATATCGGTTCTTACGACTCCACCCTGCTGCAATCGGACTACAGCGGCCTGTTCCGCGACCGCTCCTACAGCGGCCTGGACCGTATTGCATCCGCAAACCAGGTTACCACCGGCGTCACGTCTCGCGTATATGATGCAGCCGCCGTTGAACGTTTTAATATTTCCGTTGGTCAAATCTATTATTTCACCGAGTCACGTACCGGTGATGACAACATCAACTGGGAGAATAACGACACAAGGGGTTCACTGGTATGGGCCGGAGATACTTACTGGCGCATCGCCGATGACTGGGGTTTACGCGGGGGAATTCAGTACGATACGCGTCTGGATAACGTCGCAACCGGTAACGGCACCGTTGAATACCGTCGCGACGAAAACCGCTTAATCCAACTTAACTATCGTTATGCCAGCCCGGAATACATTCAGGCAACGCTGCCTTCGTATTCAACCGCTGAGCAGTACAAAAACGGTATTTCTCAGGTGGGTATGACCGCCAGCTGGCCGGTTGTCGATCGCTGGTCCGTTGTCGGCGCATACTACTTTGATACCAATACCAAAAAGAGCGCCAACCAGATGTTAGGGGTCCAGTATAACTCCTGCTGCTACGCTATTCGCCTCGGCTATGAACGCAAGATCAACGGCTGGGATAACAACGGCAACGGCGAGAGCAAATACGACAATACCTTTGGCATCAACATTGAGCTACGCGGCCTGAGCTCCAACTACGGTCTCGGCACCCAGCAGATGCTGCGTTCGAACATTCTACCGTACCAGAACTCCCTGTGATGTGGCTGGTTTAAAACGTAATCCGCATTTGCGGTTAATTGAAATGGAAAAAGTATGAAGAACTGGAAAACGCTGCTTCTCGGTATCGCCATGATCGCGAATACCAGTTTCGCTGCCCCACAGGTTGTCGATAAAGTAGCGGCTGTCGTCAATAATGGCGTTGTTCTTGAAAGCGACGTCAATGGCCTGATGCAATCGGTTAAGCTTAACGCCGGCCAGGCCGGTCAGCAGCTGCCGGATGATGCCACCCTACGTCATCAGATCCTCGAAAGACTGATTATGGACCAGATTGTTTTGCAGATGGGCCAGAAGATGGGCGTGAAAATCTCTGACGACCAGGTCGATCAGGCGATTGCCAACATCGCGAAGCAGAACAATATGAGCATGGATCAGATGCGTAGCCGTCTGGCCTATGATGGTCTGAACTACGCCACCTACCGCAATCAGATCCGCAAAGAGATGCTGATTTCAGAAGTGCGTAATAACGAAGTGCGCCGTCGCATTACCGTGCTGCCGCAGGAAGTTGAATCTCTGGCGAAACAGATTGGCGATCAGAACGATGCCAGCACCGAGCTAAACCTGAGCCACATCCTGATTCCGCTGCCGGAAAACCCAACCTCCGACCAGGTTGCCGCCGCGCAGGATCAGGCGAACGCTATCGTTGAGCAGGCCCGCAGCGGTGCCGACTTCGGCAAGCTGGCTATCAGCTACTCTGCCGACCAGCAGGCGCTGAAAGGCGGCCAGATGGGCTGGGGTCGTATTCAGGAGCTGCCGGGGATCTTCGCCCAGGCGCTGAGTACCGCGAAGAAAGGCGACATCGTCGGCCCGATCCGTTCTGGCGTTGGCTTCCATATCCTGAAAATCAACGATATGCGCGGCGAAAGCAAGAATATCTCCGTTACCGAAGTCCACGCCCGCCACATTCTGCTGAAGTCGTCGCCAATCATGAACGATGCCCAGGCTAAGGCCAAGCTGGAGCAGATTGCAGCCGACATTAAGAGCGGAAAAACCACCTTCGCTAAAGCAGCGAAAGAGTTTTCTGAAGATCCCGGCTCAGCTAACCAGGGCGGCGATTTAGGTTGGGCAACCACCGATATCTTCGATCCGGCGTTCCGCGATGCGCTGATGCACATGAGTAAAGGCCAGACCAGCGCTCCGGTGCACTCCTCCTTCGGCTGGCACCTGATTGAGCTGCTGGACACCCGCCAGGTTGACAGAACCGACGCGGCGCAGAAAGATCGCGCCTACCGGATGCTGATGAACCGTAAGTTCTCGGAAGAAGCGGCGACCTGGATGCAGGAACAGCGCGCCAGCGCTTACGTCAAAGTTCTGAGTAACTAATTTACCGCCCGATACGCCAGCCGTTCCACGCGTATCGGGCGGCAAGCGCATAGCGCCCCCAGGCTGACCGATGAGCCGCCGGGGCGATGCCGCTGACCGTAACGTTGCCTGCGACGGCCCAAAACGGGCGAAGCTCATGGATGAACCGCTAACGGCGTAGCCAACCAGGAAATAGCCTGAAGGATGAAGCGTATGAATCGTGTTGTCATCACTCCCGGGGAACCTGCCGGGATTGGCCCTGACCTCGTCGCGCAGCTTGCGCAGAGAGACTGGCCGGTTGAGCTGGTGGTTTGCGCCGATGGCGCACTGTTATCTGACCGAGCCCAACGGCTCGGTCTTCCTTTATTGCTTCAGCCCTACGATCCGTCCCGCCCCGCCGCCCCGCAGCGCGCCGGCACCCTGACCCTGCTTCCCGTCACGCTAAACGCCCCGGTAACGCCCGGCGTGCTGGACGTGCGCAACGGCAGCTACGTGGTGGAAACCCTGGCGCGCGCCTGCGACGGCTGCCTGAACGGCGAGTTTGCGGCATTAATCACCGGGCCGGTCCATAAAGGCAATATCAACGACGCCGGGATCGCCTTCACCGGGCATACCGAATTCTTCGAAGAGCGCTCGCAGGCCAGTAAAGTGGTGATGATGCTGGCCACGGAAGAGCTTCGCGTCGCGCTGGCGACCACCCATCTGCCGCTGAAAGCGATCAGTGACGCCATTACCCCCGACCTGCTGCGTGAAGTCATCACCATCCTTGACCACGATCTGCGGCACAAGTTTGGTATTGCCCACCCGCATGTGCTGGTGTGCGGTCTGAACCCGCACGCGGGAGAAGGCGGCCATATGGGTACGGAAGAGATCGATACCATCATTCCGGTGCTGGAAGAGATGCGCGCTCGGGGGATGAATCTCAGCGGGCCGCTGCCTGCTGATACCCTTTTTCAGCCCAAATATCTCGACCATGCCGACGCGGTGCTCGCGATGTACCACGATCAGGGCCTTCCCGTGCTAAAATACCAGGGCTTCGGCCGTGGCGTGAACATTACGCTCGGTTTACCTTTTATTCGAACCTCCGTTGACCACGGTACCGCGCTAGAACTGGCGGGCCAGGGGAAAGCGGATGTCGGCAGTTTTATCACGGCGCTTAATCTCGCCATTAAAATGATTGTTAATACGCAATGAATAATCGAGTCCATCAGGGCCACTTAGCCCGTAAACGCTTCGGGCAAAACTTTCTCAACGATCGATTCGTGATCGACAGTATTGTCTCAGCCATTAACCCACAGAAAGGTCAGGCGATTGTCGAAATCGGCCCGGGCCTGGCAGCGCTGACCGAACCGGTTGGTGAACGTCTGGACGAGCTCACCGTTATCGAGCTGGACCGCGACCTGGCCGCCCGCCTGAAAACGCACCCGTTCTTAGGGCCAAAGCTGACCATTTATCAGCAGGATGCCATGGCCATGAACTTCGGCGAGCTGTCGCAGAACATGGGTCAGCCGCTACGCGTGTTCGGCAACCTGCCTTACAACATCTCCACGCCGCTGATGTTCCATCTGTTCAGCTATACTGATGCCATTGCCGACATGCACTTTATGCTGCAAAAAGAGGTCGTCAATCGCCTGGTTGCCGGTCCGAACAGTAAGGCGTATGGTCGACTGAGCGTGATGGCGCAATATTACTGCCAGATCATTCCGGTGCTTGAAGTCCCGCCGACCGCCTTTACGCCGCCGCCTAAAGTCGATTCCGCCGTGGTTCGCCTGGTGCCCTATCGCACGCTGCCGCATCCGGTCAAAGAGGTTCGCGTACTGAGCCGAATCACCACCGAAGCGTTCAACCAGCGCCGGAAAACGATTCGCAATAGCCTCGGCAATCTGTTCAGCGTTGAAGTGCTGACCGAGCTGGGCATCGACCCGGCGAAACGCGCAGAGAATATTTCCGTGGCGCAGTATTGTCAGCTAGCTAACTGGTTAACTGAAAACTCGCCCACCAAGGAGAGCTAACCATGATCAATTCGCCCCGAGTTTGTGTACAGGTACAGAGCGTCTATATCGAATCGCAGTCTTCTCCGGAAAACGATCGTTACGTCTTCGCTTATACCGTCACCATCCGCAATCTGGGGCGGAGTCAGGTTCAGCTTCTTGGCCGCTACTGGCTTATCACCAACGGTCACGGTCGTGAGACTGAGGTTCAGGGTGAAGGGGTTGTCGGCGAGCAGCCGCATATTCCCGCTGGCGGGGAGTTTCAATACACCAGCGGCGCGGTTATTGAAACGCCGCTGGGCACCATGCAGGGACATTACGCCATGATCGACGTGAACGGTGCGCCGTTCTCCGTCGACATCCCTGTTTTCCGTCTCGCAGTACCAACGCTCATTCACTAAAACCATGTCTACATACCTTATTGGCGACGTTCACGGTTGCTACGATGAACTGATCGCATTATTAAAGCAGGTTGCGTTTACCCCTGGCAGCGATACGCTATGGCTTACCGGTGATTTAGTCGCCCGCGGCCCGGGCTCGCTGGAGGTTTTACGCTACGTAAAATCCCTTGGCGATAGCGTGCGTATTGTCCTTGGCAATCACGATCTCCATCTGCTGGCCGTCTTCGCCGGCATTAGCCGCAACAAGCCAAAAGATCGCCTGAAGTCACTGCTGGAAGCGCCGGATGCCGATGAGCTTCTCAACTGGCTGCGTCGCCAGCCGCTGATGCAGATTGATGAAGAGAAAAAGCTGGTGATGGCCCATGCCGGCATCACGCCGCAGTGGGATCTGCCAACGGCGCAGCAGTGCGCGCGCGATGTTGAAGCGGTGCTCTCCAGCGACTCCTATCCGTTCTTCCTCGACGCCATGTATGGCGACATGCCCAACAACTGGAGCAGCGAGCTGAGCGGCCTTGCGCGACTGCGCTTTATCTCCAACGCCTTTACCCGCATGCGCTACTGCTTCCCGAACGGGCAGCTGGATATGTATGCCAAAGAAGCGCCGGAGGACGCCCCGGCGCCCCTGAAGCCGTGGTTTACCATCCCCGGTCCGGTGGCGAACGAGTACAGCATTGCTTTTGGCCACTGGGCTTCGCTGGAGGGACGCGGAACGCCTGAAGGCATTTATGCCCTGGATACCGGCTGCTGCTGGGGGGGAGATCTCACCTGCCTGCGCTGGGAAGACAAGGCGTACTTTACCCAGCCGTCGAACCGGCAGAAGGATCTGCATGAAGGTGAGGCGGTCGCCTCCTGAGAAAGATCCCGGATAGCTGCGCGTTATCCGGGTTATCTGAGAAGCCCTGTTCCCGGAAGCTTAGCGGCGTTCCAGAACTTCGAAGCAGTAGCTATGCGAGTTCTGCGCATCGGCGTCGTGGAATTCGCTGAATACCGACTCCCACTGGTCCGGATCGTAATCCGGGAAGTGGGTGTCGCCTTCCACTTCAGCATCAATATGCGTCAAATAGAGCTTATGGGCTTTCGGCAGGAACTGCTCGTACACGCGGCCGCCGCCGATCACCATCATCTCTTCAACGTCGCCGCAGGCGGCAATCGCTTCATCAACCGATTTAACCCACTGCACGCGATCGTCACTCCCGGGCTGGCTGCTGATCACGATATTTTTACGTCCAGGCAGCGGACGACCAATAGATTCCCAGGTCAGACGCCCCATAATCACCGGCTTGTTTAACGTATTACGTTTAAACCAGGCGAGATCGGCAGGCAGGTTCCATGGCATGGCGTTTTCCATACCAATGACGCGATCCACCGCTAACGCCGCAATCAGACTGATCATTGAATATTTCCCAAATACAAAAAATTGCCGCCACTATACGGAAAGCATAATACTTCGTCGACTGGACGGAGAGTAAAGAATACGAAAATTTTCGGATTTGCTGGCGAGCCCACGTCAGCCTCGTGAGCCGCCAGATGAGAACGGCGCGCGATGCCTTAAGCTGAAGGCTTATTCTCCGGCTCGTCGGCAATATCCCCCGTATGCCTGCCCTCTTCCGTACCCTGCCAGCCGTGGCGCTGGACCAGCGACAGATGGGTGCGGTCTTCGTTGATGATGCCGGTCAGCATATCGCTGGTGCGCTTAAAGACCGCCACGCGGGAAGCCGGGTCGTTTTCCGCCATCTCCACCATCTCTTCCACCATTTTGATATTGAAACGGCGGAACAGATCGGCGCGCTCGCGCGCCTCATAGGCGCCCAGGCCCAGCGCCTCCAGCGCCATGCGCCCGGACTTCAGCGCCGCTTCAAAGGTTTCACGCTCGGGCGCCTCGACCCCGGCCTGGCGCAGCTGAATATAGTGATCGATATCGCGGGCCCGCGAGATAATTTGCAGATGCGGGAAGTGCTCTTTCGCCAGCTCAACCAGCTGCAGGCTGGCCTGCGGATCGTCGATAGCGTTTATCAGCACTTCCGCTTTTCCCGCTCCCGCCGACTCCAGCAGATCGGCCCGCGTCGCGTCGCCGTAGAACACCTTCATATCAAATTTACGCAGCGCCTCAACGTGGTCAGGATCGTGGTCGAGGATGACCATCTTCACCCCGCCGGAGAGCAGCACGCGGCCGGCGATCTGCCCGTAGCGGCCAAAACCGGCGACAATCACCCGCGGCTGCTCTTCATCAATCTCATCGGCCTCGCGCGCCTGTCCGGAGGATGATTTTTCCAGCCGGGTCAGCAGCACCAGCAGGATCGGCGTCGCCGCCATCGACAGCGCCACCGCCAGGGTCAGCGCCCTGGCCCACTCGCTATCCAGCACCTCGGCCATTTGCGCGGCGCCGAATACCACAAAGGCAAACTCGCTCCCCTGCCCCAACAGCACCGCAAACCAGCGGCGCTGGGCGCGCGGTACGCCGAGTGGTTTCGCAATCAGCCACAGCATGACGCCTTTGATGACCAGGAACCCGGCCAGCAGAATCAAAATGCGCAGCGGATGAGTCACCAGGGTGCCAAAATCCACCGACATCCCGACGCCAATAAAGAACAGCCCCAGCAGCAGCCCCTTGAACGGTTCAATATCGCTTTCCAGCGCGTGGCGGTACTCCGAGCTGGCCAACAGCACCCCGGCAAGGAAGGCGCCCATCGCCATCGATAGCCCGACTTCTTCCAGCAGCAGCCCAAAACCAAAGACCAGGAACAGGGCCACGGCGCTGAACACCTCCCGCAGGCCGGAGCGGGCAACGAAGCGCAGCACCGGCCGGGTCAGGTAGCGACCGAGCACCACTACCAGCGCCAGCGCGCCCGCCACCTTCAGCGCCGACAGGGCAAACGCCCACAGCGTGGTGGAGCCGCCGCTGCTGGCCAGCAGCGGGATCATCGCCACCAGCGGGATGGCCGCGATATCCTGAAACAGCAGCACCGCAAAGGCGCTACGCCCCATTTGCGAAACCGTCAGGTTGCGTTCATTCATGGCCTGCATCGCGATCGCCGTAGACGACAGCGCCAGCGTCATGCCGATAAGCTCAGCCACCTGCCAGCGCATTCCCAGCAGCATGCAGAACAGGCCAATCAGCGCCCCGCAGGCCACCATCTGCAGCGCACCGCCGCCAAATACCGAGGCCCGCAGCTTCCACAGGCGCTGCGGGTCGAGCTCAAGGCCGATCACGAACAGCATCAGCACCACGCCGATTTCGGCGAAGTGGAGGATCGTCCCGGCGTCGGTCACCAGCTTCAGCCCCCACGGACCGATAATACAGCCGGCGATCAAATACCCCAGCACCGAGCCGAGGCCAAGGCGGACGGCAATCGGTACGATCAGCGCGGCGGACCCGAGATAGATCAGCGCCTGTATCAGCGTATGGCTATCCATTGTGCGCCTCCTGCCATTCGATTAAGCGTTGTCGATAGCGGCGCGCCTGCGCCTGGAGGGTTTCGTCGTCGCAGATAAAGGTGCAGTGCATCGCAAACGGCGGCAGCCACTTCATCCCGCAGTACAGTCCGGTAGCCTGCAGCGGCTGGGCCAGCACGTCAAAACCGGGGAAGGAGCCAATATCGAAGTGGCTTTCGCCGCCGCCGGTGGTGACCGCCCACATCAGCGATTTACCGTGCAGGGCGATGCCGTTATGGCCGTAGGCCCAGCCGTGCGACAGCACCTTGTCCAGCCACAGCTTCAGCAGAGGCGGAACGCTGTACCACTGTAAGGGATGCTGCCAGATAACCAGATCCGCGCGGGCCAGCGCCGCCTGTTCGGCGGCGACGTCGATATTAAAATCGGGGTAAAGTTGATAAAGGGAGCGTATCTCTACGCCATCCAGCGTCCCTGCCTGCTCAAGCATCCGCTTATTCGCATGCGAGTGATGCGGATAGGGATGGGCATAAATTATCAGAATCATTGATTAGCCTGCGTTAACTCTTGTTGTAATCAGCAAGAGTGTAGTCAGTTAATCGAAGCGCTTACAATGATAACTGTGATTTATGTCGCCTTATCCTACGCGTTCCGCGGCTGCTTGCTGACGCTGACATCGGGCTCGCTGCCCGCAAGGTCGCAGCGTTTCGGCAGCAGGAAGGTCATGGTTCCGGCAATGATTAACGATCCGGCAAGCGCGCAGACCGCCACGTTTTGTCCGTACAGATAGATCATCACGCCTACCAGATAGGGGCCGCAGAAACCGCCGAGATTCCCGAGGCCGTTAATCACCCCGCGCGCGCTGCCGGCCACTTCCGCTGAGGCAATCCGCCCCGGCATCGACCAGAACGGACTGGTTGCCGATTTCAGGAAGAAGCCGCAAATCACCAGCGCAATATAGGCCGCCACCACGTGTTCGCGCAGCACCACCGACGCTACCAGCGCGGCGGCAAAGCTGTAGAGCGAGAAGCGGACCCACAGCCGACGCTTGCCGCTGCGATCGCTAAATAATGAAATTACGTAGATCCCGGCGAGGGTAGCGACGAACGGCAGCACCGCCAGCAGGCCAACGCTTGCCATGTTGCCGCCGGTCAGTCCTTTAAGAATGGTCGGCAGCCACAGGGTATAGCCGTAATCGCCGGTCTGGTAAAAGAAGTTGAGGATCACCAGCTTCATCAGCCCGGAATTGCGGAAGACATCTTTTACCGGCGCGTTGCTCACCGCATCTTCCGCCAGTTTGGCCGCCCGCTCCGCGGCGAGGGTGGTGACCAGATAGTTGCGCTCCTTCTCCGGCAGCCAGCGGGCCTCTTCCGGGCGGTCGCTAATCATGTACCACCACACCGCCAGCACCACCAGCGACAGCAGCCCTTCGATAATAAACAGCCAGCGCCAGTCGAGCGCGGCGATAATGGCACCGGAGACCGGGGCGGTCAGCATGCCGCCCAGCGGGGCAAACATCATGACAAAGGCGTTGGCCCGGCCCAGCTCTTTTTCCGGGAACCAGTTGCTGACCATCGTCAGGACCACCGGCAGCATCCCACCTTCGGAAACGCCGAGAATAAAGCGCAGAACCAGCAGCTGATATTCGTGGGTCACAAAGCCGGTCGCCACCGATACTATCGCCCAGGCTACCAGCGACCAGGCAATAAAACGTTTTCCGCTGCCGTTTACCGCAATCCGCCCACCGGGGATTTGCAGAAATAAATAGCCAATAAAAAATATACCGCTGGCAACACCAGCCATCTGGCTGGTAATACCTAAATCCTCTTCCATGCCACCGGGTAAAGCAAAACTAATATTAACCCGATCCATAAACGAAATAATACAGGCGATCAGCACCGGCGTAATAATACGCAGCCAGCGGGTGCCGGGAATTTTATCATTCATATTTCGCACTCTCTATGCAGAGGTTATCGTTGTAATTTAAGAACCTGTCCCACCAGGTTCTCATTGGCGCTGGGTACAGAAATAAGAGCGGTAATTAATTAATAGCGTTGGGCAGCGGGTTCCCGGAAAAATAAGCGGCGACGTTAGCAAACACCACATCACTCATTTTCTGTCGGGTTTCATGGGTTGCGCTGGCAACGTGCGGTTGCAGGACCACATTATCGAGCGCAATCATCTCGGCGGGAACCCGCGGTTCGTCTTCAAAGACGTCGAGAGCGGCCCCGGCGATAACACCGTTTTGTAACGCCTGAATCAGAGCCTTTTCGTCGACCAGCGACCCGCGGGCGATGTTGATAAGCCACGCCTGTTTTGGCATCACGTTAAAGACGGAAGCATCGATCAGCCCGCGGTTGGCTTCACCGCCGGAGGCGGCAATCACCAAAAAATCGCTTTCATGGGCCAGGGTATGCAGATCGGCGCACCACTGATAATCGAGCCCGGCCACCTGCTTACGGTCGGTATAGAGCACCTGCATATCAAAGCCACGGGCGCGGCGGGCGATGGCCTGGCCAATATTGCCCATCCCCAGCAGGCCGATGCGCTTGCCGCTGACCTGAGTTGCCAGCGGCAGGCCGCCGTTCAGCCAGCGGCCTTCCCGCACAAAGCGGTCGCCCTGACACAGCTGGCGCGAACCGGCCAGCAGCAGCCCCATCGCCAGGTCAGCGACATCGTTGGTCAACACGCCGGAAGTGATGGAGACGGCGATCTGCCGGGAGCGGGCATACTCTAAATCCACCGCATCAGTACCGACGCCGAAGATAGCGATCAGGCCAGCGTGCGGCAGCAGCTCCAGCACGCTGTTCTGCACGCCGACGTCTCCACGGGTCACGACGGCCGCAACGTTCTCTCCCTGCTCGCGCAAAAAGGCGATCGGATCGTCCTGCTCGTACAGGCGCAATAGCGGGAATTCGGCGGCCAGCTGCTCCTGTAAGGTCTCAATAACGGGGGCCACTAAAAGGACGGCTCGGGTAATAGCACTATTCATCGGATCACCTGTTTGAAGTTTCATAACGACTGTAGCCACTATCAAACGGTTTTTTGTCGCGGCGTTTTGCGATCTGCATCACGCTGAATCGTGTTAAAAATAGCTGTTACACCGTCCGTGATCGATAAGACAAAACCCGCGGATTGCGGGCCTGGGGCGGATCGTACCTTAACCTTCTGCTAACACGGCGCTATCGTCACGCCAGCGGCGCTATATGGTTTCCCCCATCGACAGGCGATAGTGCAGATCGACCTTTTCAATGGTTGGCAGTCCTTTGATTTTTTTAATTAATATCTCTGTTGCAACCTTGCCCATTTCAAAGCGTGGCGTCAGGACGCTCGCCAGGCGCGGCGAGATAATCTGGCCGATTTCCAGGCCATGAAAACCGGCTATAGCCAGCTCTTCAGGCACGCTGATACCAGATGCCAGGCACTCCTGTAACACGCCAACCGCCAGATCGTCATTGGTGCACAGAATGCCGTCCATGCGGGCATACATCTGGCGCGCCAGGGTCATCATCCCGGTACCGATCGATACCGACGACACCTTGTTCGGCGCGATACGTCCCACCGCCAGCCCGGCATTTTCCATCGCCTGGCAGTAGCCGGCGTAGCGCTGCTCGTCGCGCACGTCGGACATCGCGCCAAAATAGACGATCTGCCGTTTACCGCTCGCCAGCAGCATATTGGTCATATCGAAACCGGCTTTGAAGTTGTCAAAGCCCACGTTGATACGCCCCGGATTCTCCGCCAGCCCCATCACCTCCGCGACGGGGATTTTCGCCGCATTGAGGTACTTATCGGCCCGCAGGGTGTGGGCAGATTCGGTCAGCAGCAGGCCTTTGACATTAAAGGCCAGCACGGCGGCAATCTGCTCCTCTTCGCGCTGGCGGTCATAATCATAGTTCACCACCAGCGTCTGATAGCCGTGGGCGGCGGTAACCGATTCGATACCGGCCAGCAGGTCGGCAAAGATTTGGTTATGAAAGGAGGGGATCAGTACGCCAATGCGCGGCACGACGACGCCGATCATCGCCGGATTATCGGGATCGGGCTCATAGCCAATTTCCGCAATCACGCTGGCGATGCGCTCTGCCGTCTCCGGTTTGACTTTATCCGGCGTACGTAAATAGCGGCTGACGGTCATTTTGGTTACGCCAGCCAGCGCTGCAATATCATTGAGCGTTATGCGTTGTGCTTTCATCTACCTGCCCGTCAAATACGTCCACTGCATCAGGTTATTATGCCTGCCGATGAACAAAAAGAGAATCGAACCTCACTATCGTTAACCCCTTGAGTAACGGTAATTTACGCCCGGCTTCACGTTTAATGTAACCCCTTTTCGTAACACCGTTTTGAGTGATCTCCATCACGGTTTTACCCGGCAAAAATCCGTGAGATAGAGCACAGGTTCTTCCGCTTCACCTTTTTGTGGATCAGGAATAAAAGCGCACACCGTCATTTATATTCAGCCGTTAATCAGGATATCAAGATGAAAGATCTTTTCAGCTTACAAGGCAAACGCATTTTAATTACTGGCGCCGGGCAAGGTATTGGTTTTGTCATGGCGCAGGGCCTTGCACAATATGGCGCAGAAATTATTATCAACGATATTTCTGCCAGCCGTGCAGATGATGCGGTCATGAAATTACGTGACGAAGGCGCCATCGCTCATGCGGCGGTATTTAATGTTACCGATGCTGATTCCGTCGAGCAGGCAATTAGTCACATCGAAGAGGAAATTGGTGCCATCGACGTATTATTTAATAATGCGGGCATTCAGCGTCGCCATCCGTTTACCGAATTTCCGGTACAGGAATGGAACGATGTTATTTCCGTGAACCAAACCGCGGTATTCCTCGTCTCCCAGGCCGTGGCGAAACGAATGGTCGCTCGCCAGCGCGGAAAAATCGTCAATATCTGTTCAATGCAGAGCGAGCTTGGCCGCGACACCATTACGCCGTACGCCGCCGCCAAAGGCGCGGTAAAAATGCTGACCCGCGGCATGTGCGTCGAGCTGGCCCGCTATAACATCCAGGTCAACGGCATCGCGCCGGGCTACTTTAAAACCGCCATGACCCAGGCGCTGGTTGATGATAAAGCCTTCACCGACTGGCTGTGCAAGCGCACGCCGGCCGCCCGCTGGGGCGATCCGCAGGAGCTGGTTGGCGCAGCGGTGTTCCTGTCGTCTAAAGCCTCTGATTTCGTCAACGGTCATCTGCTGTTCGTCGACGGCGGCATGCTGGTTGCTGTCTAAGTAAGGAGCGCATTATGGCAGGGCAATGCATTATTTTGATGGGTGTCTCAGGCACCGGAAAGACCACCGTCGGCCAGGCGTTAGCCCAGGCGCTCGGCGCGAAATTTATCGATGGAGACGATCTTCATCCACGGCAGAACATCGTCAAAATGGCCGCCAGCCAGCCGCTCAATGACGAAGATCGCGGACCGTGGCTGGAACGGATTGCGGACGTGATTTTTAGCCTTGAGCAGAAGAATGAGTCGGGCGTGCTGGTGTGCTCGGCGCTGAAGAAGCGCTACCGCGATCGGCTGCGCGAGGGCAGCGGCAATCTGCGCTTTCTGTGGCTGACCGGCGAGTACGAATGCATTCTGCAGCGGATGCAGCAGCGTAAGGGGCATTTTATGCCGGAGGCGCTGCTGCGCAGCCAGTTTGCCGCGCTGGAGACGCCGGACGCCAGCGAGAGCGATATTTTAGCCGTTGATATTGCCCCCGACGTCGCCAGCATCGTGGCGCAGTCATTACATTTACTAGAGCATCAATCACTACAGGGAATGCCGGCATGATTATTGATACCTTAACCGCTGCGGCAAAAAATACGTTCTATCCGTCGGTTATTCGTCAGGCGCTGCAGGCTGTCGTCCAGCAGGACCCGCACTCGCTGCCGCCGGGGAAATATACGGTCGATGGCGATAACCTGTTTTTCACCGTGGTCGAAGGCCAGACGCGCCCGCTGGCGGAACAGCGTCCGGAGTACCATCGTCAGTACATTGATATTCATATCGTGCTGGCAGGGACTGAGATTATTGGCGCCGGAAATAAAGGGCTGACAATCACCGCGGACGGGCCGTTTAAGGACGCCCATGATATTGGCTTTTGCACAGAAATTAGCAGCGAAACGCTGATTCACTTACATCCTGAGGAGCTGGCGATTCTGTTTCCCGGCGAGCTTCATCGGCCGATGGGCGCCACGGATGCCGGCGCGCCGCTGCGTAAAATTATCGTCAAAATAGATCACGCCCTGCTGTAAAACCGGTAACGATAACCGGCCCCGCATTCACCCTCGCGGGGCCCTGGATAACGATTAGTTATCCAGCTCGTCCATCGATTTCACCTGATCGCGATTGATCTGCTCGGTGCGGCCGGTTGCGGCATTTTTGTAAGAGACCATGCCGGTATCGCTATCCACCTGCGGCTTGCCGTCCGTCACGATGGTTCTGCCATCGGTGGTTTTCAGCGACTGATTTGATGAGCACCCCGCCACAAACAACACTGCCGTCGCTGCCAGCGCGGATGCCACCAGAATTTTGTTCCGCATTGTATCCTCCTGTTTTTTCGTCAATGAGTATTGTTATCGTGCTAATTATAGTTAGCCCGAGCAGGGGGGAAGTTAAAAGCAGAACTCTCCGAAGATGACCAACATAAAAAAACGGGCCGACGATAACGTCAGCCCGTTTGGTTCCGCAGCCGGCAGCGCCGGAACGGCTTATTTTTTGATTTGCGCGTGCATTTCCTGAACCGAGGTCACCTTCTCCATAGCGTTGGCGTTCAGCGCCATAGCCGTGGCGAAGCCGCCGTTCAGGGTAGTGTCGTAATGCACCTTGTACTGCAGGGCGCTGCGGCGAATCAGCTTGGAGTCTTCAATCGCCTGGCGGCCTTCGGTGGTGTTGATGATGTAGGTGTATTCGCCATTCTTGATACGGTCCTGAATATGCGGACGACCTTCATGCACCTTGTTCACCAGGCGCGGATTGATACCGGCTTCGCCGAGAACAATCGCGGTACCGTGGGTGGCATCCAGCTCGAAGCCGAACTTCAGCAGCTTAGCCGCGAGGTCCACCACGCGCTCTTTGTCGCCTTCACGCACGGAGAGCAGCGCGCGGCCATGTTTTTTCATCGTCGAGCTGCTGCCCAGCTGCGCCTTGGCGAAGGCTTCCGCAAAGGTGCGGCCGACGCCCATCACTTCCCCGGTAGAGCGCATTTCAGGCCCTAACAGCGGGTCAACGCCCGGGAACTTGTTGAACGGCAGCACCACTTCTTTTACCGAGTAATACGGCGGGATAATCTCTTTGGTCACGCCCTGCTGCGCCAGCGTTTGGCCGGCCATGACGCGTGCCGCCACTTTAGCCAGCGGAACGCCGGTGGCTTTGGAGACAAACGGTACGGTACGCGCGGCGCGCGGGTTCACTTCAATCAAATACACTTCGTTGTTTTTGACCGCGAACTGCACGTTCATCAACCCGCGTACCTGCAGCTCGAAGGCCAGCTTCTGCACCTGCTCGCGCATCACGTTCTGAATGTCCTGGCTCAGGGTGTAGGCTGGCAGAGAGCACGCGGAGTCGCCGGAGTGAACGCCGGCCTGCTCGATGTGCTCCATAATGCCGCCAATCAGCACCATCTCGCCGTCGCAGATAGCGTCAACGTCGACTTCTACCGCATCGTCAAGGAAACGGTCCAGCAGCACCGGCGCGTCGTTAGAGACGCTTACCGCGGTCTGGAAGTAGCGACGCAGGTCAACCTCGTCGTAGACGATTTCCATCGCCCGACCGCCGAGAACGTAGGACGGACGCACCACCAGCGGGTAGCCAATCTCTTTGGCCTTCTCAACGGCCATCTCAATCGCGGTCACGGTGGCGTTCGCCGGCTGTTTCAGCTTCAGACGGTCAACCGCCTGCTGGAAACGCTCGCGGTCTTCCGCACGGTCAATCGCGTCCGGGCTGGTGCCGATAACCGGCACGCCGGCCGCTTCCAGCGCGCGCGCCAGCTTCAGCGGAGTCTGGCCGCCGTACTGAACGATAACGCCCTTCGGCTTCTCGATACGCACGATTTCCAGCACGTCTTCGAGGGTGACCGGCTCAAAGTACAGGCGGTCGGAGGTGTCGTAGTCGGTGGACACGGTTTCCGGGTTACAGTTAACCATAATGGTTTCGTAACCATCTTCGCGCAGCGCCAGCGAGGCGTGCACGCAGCAGTAATCGAATTCGATACCCTGACCGATACGGTTCGGGCCGCCGCCAAGCACCATAATTTTATCGCGGTCAACCGACGGGTTCGCTTCACACTCGTCTTCATAGGTTGAGTACATGTAGGCGGTATCCGTTGCGAACTCCGCCGCGCAGGTATCCACGCGCTTGTAGACCGGGTGCAGGTTGTACTGGTCGCGCAGCTTGCGGATTTCCGCCTCGCGAACGCCCGCCAGCTTAGCCAGACGCGCGTCGGCAAAGCCTTTACGCTTAAGCATCCGCAGGAAGTCAGCGTCAAGGCCGTTGATGCCGGCCTCCTCCACTTTCTCTTCCAGGCGCACCAGCTCTTCAATCTGCACCAGGAACCAGCGATCGATGTTGGTCAGGTTGAAGACGCCGTCAACGGACAGGCCCGCGCGGAAGGCGTCGGCGATGTACCAGATACGCTCGGCGCCGGCGTCTTTCAGCTCGCGGCGAATTTTGGTCAGCGCTTCCGGGTCGTCGAGGCTCACTTTAGGGTCAAAGCCGGTTGCGCCCACTTCCAGGCCGCGCAGCGCTTTCTGCAGCGACTCCTGCTGGGTGCGGCCAATCGCCATCACTTCGCCGACCGATTTCATCTGCGTGGTCAGGCGGTCGTTAGCGCCGACGAACTTCTCGAAGTTGAAGCGCGGGATCTTGGTGACGACGTAGTCGATAGAGGGTTCGAACGATGCCGGGGTACGGCCGCCGGTAATGTCGTTCATCAGCTCGTCAAGGGTGTAGCCCACCGCCAGCTTCGCCGCCACTTTGGCAATCGGGAAGCCGGTCGCTTTCGAAGCCAGCGCCGAAGAGCGTGATACGCGCGGGTTCATTTCGATAACAATCAGGCGACCGTCTTTCGGGTTCACCGAGAACTGGACGTTGGAACCGCCGGTTTCAACGCCGATTTCGCGCAGCACCGCCATCGAGGCGTTACGCATCACCTGGTACTCTTTATCGGTCAGGGTTTGCGCCGGGGCCACGGTGATGGAGTCACCGGTATGGATGCCCATCGCGTCGAAGTTTTCGATGGAGCAGACGATGATGCAGTTGTCGTTCTTATCGCGCACCACTTCCATCTCGTACTCTTTCCAGCCGATCAGCGATTCATCGATCAGCAGTTCGTTGGTCGGAGAGAGATCCAAGCCGCGGGTACAAATTTCTTCAAACTCTTCGCGGTTATAGGCAATACCGCCGCCGGTTCCGCCCATGGTGAAGGAGGGACGGATGATGCACGGATAGCCCACGTCAGCGGCAACCGCCAGCGCTTCTTCCATCGTGTGCGCGATACCGGAACGTGCGGTGTCGAGGCCAATTTTCTTCATCGCCACGTCGAAGCGACGACGGTCTTCCGCTTTATCAATCGCGTCGGCGGTGGCGCCAATCATGGTGACGCCAAACTCTTCCAGCACGCCCTGACGTTCCAGCTCCAGCGCGCAGTTCAGCGCCGTCTGGCCGCCCATGGTCGGCAGTACCGCATCCGGACGCTCTTTTTCGATGATTTTGCGTACCACTTCCCAGTGGATCGGCTCAATATAGGTGGCATCGGCCATTTCCGGGTCGGTCATGATGGTGGCTGGGTTAGAGTTCACCAGAATGACGCGGTAACCCTCTTCGCGCAGGGCTTTACAGGCCTGGGCGCCAGAGTAGTCAAATTCACAAGCCTGGCCGATAACGATCGGGCCAGCGCCAAGAATCAGGATGCTTTTTATATCTGTACGTTTTGGCATGGCTTTTTTCTCCTGATTATTTCGCGGACTGGCGGTACTGCTCAATTAACTCGATGAAATGGTCGAACAACGGCGCGGCATCGTGCGGGCCTGGGCTCGCCTCCGGGTGTCCCTGGAAGCTGAAGGCCGGCTTATCGGTGCGGTGAATGCCCTGCAGCGTACCGTCGAACAGGGACTTGTGGGTCACCCGCAGGTTAGCCGGCATGGAGGCTTCGTCTACCGCAAAACCGTGGTTCTGCGCGGTAATCATCACCACGTTATTATCAATATCTTTAACCGGGTGGTTGCCGCCGTGGTGGCCGAACTTCATCTTAACGGTCTTCGCTCCGCTCGCCAGCGCCAGCAGCTGATGGCCGAGGCAGATGCCGAATACCGGAATATCGGTGGTGAGGAATTTCTCAATTGCCTCAATCGCATAGTCGCACGGCGCCGGGTCGCCTGGGCCGTTGGAGAGGAAGATGCCGTCTGGATTCAGTTTCAGAACCTCTTCTGCAGAGGTTTTTGCCGGCACGACCGTCAGGCGGCAGCCACGATCCACCAGCATGCGCAGGATGTTGCGCTTAGCGCCGAAATCGTAGGCCACCACGTGGAACGGCAGCTCGCTTTCCGCCTTCGCTTCCGGCAGGTCGCCCTCCAGAGTCCAGCTCCCCTGCGTCCAGCTGTAGGTTTCTGAGGTGGTGACTTCCTTCGCCAGGTCCATCCCGTTGAGGCCTGGGAATGCTTTTGCCTTTTCCAGCGCCAGCTGCGCGTCGAGGCTATCGCCAACGATGATGCAGCCGTTCTGCGCGCCTTTTTCACGCAGCAGGCGGGTCAGCTTACGGGTATCGATATCGGCAATCGCCACGATGTTATGGCGCTTGAGGTAAGAAGAGAGGTCTTCGGTATTACGGAAGTTGCTGGCAATCAGCGGCAGGTCGCGAATAACCAGACCCTGAGCATGCACCTGGGAAGACTCTTCGTCGGCGGCGTTGGTGCCGACATTACCGATATGGGGATAAGTAAGGGTGACAATTTGGCGAGAATAGGAAGGATCAGTGAGGATTTCTTGATAACCGGTCATTGAAGTATTGAAAACGACTTCCCCAACCGCCGTGCCCGTTGCCCCGATGGCCCGACCGTGAAACTGGGTTCCGTCTTCCAGAACCAATAGCGCTGACTTAATCAAAACACCCTCCAGAGAATATTCACTCACTTTATTTGCATATTAATGCATTCGCGTAGCATGAATCAATGCAAATTTGCTTACCTATGGATTTCTGGCAAACGGCGGCATTCTGGAGAGATGTCGGGGAAAAGTCAACTTAAAGCGCATATTTTTAATATCATTTTACGCCACTGGCTCATTAGCGCTGCTTTAGCGGCTAAAAAGATCAACAAACTAGCCTTAGAAAACGCTTGCGCAGCGTCTGGATTGTAAAACATTGCCCATCAACATGAAAAAGTAGACCAGATGGTCAAAATTCACATAAAAGTAACAGTTAAAGGCAGGATAATCGCAGATTATAGCGATCTTAATCAAAAAGACAGAAAAATCCGTAAAAAATAAAAAGGGCAATAAAACATTGCCCTCTGCAATCAATTACTTATTGAATGCCATAACCACATCACGATGGGTAATAAACCTTATAAAGAGTTCAGTTCAAGGACGTCACGCATATCAAAGAGACCGCTTTTCTTGCCTTTCATCCATAATGCCGAGCGAACCGCGCCGTTGGCAAAGGTCATCCGGCTTGATGCCTTATGGCTGATCTCAATACGTTCGCCAATATCGGCGAACATCGCCGTATGTTCGCCGACGATATCCCCCGCGCGCACCGTGGCAAAGCCGATCGTTCCCGGAACGCGTTCGCCGGTGTAGCCTTCACGACTGTAGACCGCGCAATCTTTCAGATCTTTGTTCAGCGCACCGGCAATCGCCTCGCCCATCGCCAGCGCGGTCCCCGACGGGGCATCCACTTTATGCCGATGGTGCGCTTCAATAATTTCAATATCAGTGTAGTCGCCCATCACCTTCGCCGCCTTTTCCAGCAGCTTGAGCAGTACGTTGACGCCGACGCTGAAATTGGCCGCAAAGACGATAGCAATCTCCTGCGCCGCATCGCGAATGGCCTGTTTCCCCGCGTCATCAAAACCGGTGGTGCCGATCACCATCCCTTTACCGTGCTCGCGGCAGAATGCGAGGTGGGTCAGCGTCCCTTCCGGGCGGGTGAAATCGATCAGCACATCAAAATCATCTTTGACCGCCGTCAGGCTGCTTTGCACCGTGACGCCCATGTTGCCTGCGCCCGCCAGTTCGCCGGCGTCGCTGCCGATCAGGGAGGAGCCATCGCGCTCCAGCGCCGCGCCAAGCGCCACGCCGTCCATCTGCTGTACCGCCTGAATTAACTGGCGTCCCATCCGGCCGCCCGCGCCCGCGATGGCCACGCGGATTTGTGCATCATGCATAGCTATTCTCTTTTGTTAACTTTACGTAAATTGTTTTCAGAGTAACCAGCCCATCGATGGGCCGCTACTCAAAAACGCCGATAATTAGAAATTTATGACAAACCGCGGTCGATATCAGTAAAAACTATATGTTTGTCATCGTACGAAGGAGAGATATCGTCGCGCTAAAGCGCCGCTTCGCCAGCAGATAGCGCGCGAAACACGCCGCTAACGGCCTGATATCGCTGACTCTTCCCGGCGAAATCCGCATGATTCACGGATGACCAGCGCCGGCGGCAGGATAATCCGTTTCGGCGGCTCATCATTACCCTGAATACGGCTATACAACAGCTCCCCCGCTTTACGGCCGATCTCTTTCGCCGCCACCGATACGGTGGTCAGCGCCGGCTGTACCAGCGCCGCTTCGGTAATATCATCGAAGCCCACCAGCGCGAAATCCCGCCCCGGTTCACGGCCCGTTTTGCGCAGAGCCTGCATCACCCCCAGCGCCACGATATCCTGATAGCAGACCGCCGCCGTAATCTCCGGATAGCGGGACAGCAGATCCTCCGCCACCTTCGCACCCTCAATCTGGCTGGCCTGCGCGGTAACAATCCACTGCGGATTGGGCGAGATCCCGCTTTCCAGCAGCGTGCTGGTAAAGCCGCCAATGCGCTGCGCCCGGGTGCCTGAACTCGGGCTACCGCCGATAAAGGCAATATTCTGGTGGCCCATTTTTAGCAAATGCCGCGTCGCCATCTGGGTGCCAAGGAAGTTGTCGGTGCCGACGAAATCAAAATCCGGATCGTTGAGCGGGCGAACCACCATAATGGCCGGAATATTGCGCCGTTTCAGGGCTTCAAAAAATGAGGTCGGCGTCTCCCGCGCGGCGCACAGCACCATGCCGCAGGCGTTATTACGCATCAGCGAATCGACAAATTTTTGCTGGCGTTCCCCCGACTCTTCGCTGTTAGCCAGAAACAGCAGCAGATCGTGCCGCTCCATTTCATGGCTCAGGCCCGCCGTCATCTCGCCATAAAAGGGGTTAGTAATATCGTGCAGCAGCAGCCCGACCTGATTACTGCTGCGGTTGCGTAGATTGGCGGCGGTCTGGTTGTAGACATAACCCGCGTCATCCAGCGCCTTGAGTACCCTTTCGCGCGTGGCCTGTGAAATCCGCCCCCGGTTACGCAGCACCATCGAAACGGTCGCCGTCGATACCCCTGCTCTTTCCGCCACCTGCGCCAGCGTCACTGTCGTCATCACCCCTCCCGTTTATTCGCCACAGGTTAATCGAATAACCTGTATTTTGTATTTTTCCCTGTGACTGCCTTCACATTAAAGGCCATTTCGCCCCCTGACTTGTCGATTATGGCGGGTTAATCGCGTTAACCACACTGCCAAAACAAGGTTAATCGATTAATCTTCATTTAGCCAATATGGAGAGTGAAAATGCAAACGACCTATAACAAATACCCTGAGGTTGCGATTCGGGGCTATGACGACCACGCCTGGCAGGGCTGGGAGTCCATCCGTACCGCGCTTAGCGCCAGGACGTCGGCGGCCGCGAGAACCGTGCTGGTTGTCGATTGCTATCCGGGCGTGCGGCTGGAAGAGCTGGAACAGCATCTGCTGCCGGGGCTCGGCGGCGCGCTGACGCTTAACGTAGAGTCCGCTCGCCGCGACGAGCAGGCAATCCACGCCCTGCTGGCGCGCAATCTTACCGACGACCGCGTGTTCGGCGTGCTTTCCTGTCACCATCTTGACGAATTTTTTGCCCCCGAAAAGCTGAATAGCCTGCGCCAGCAGATCGCGGCCGTCAGCGAGGGCGTCGTGGTCATCTATGGGCCCGGCGCGGCGCTGGTTCATCCCGGCGATCTGCTGGTGTACGCCGACATGCCGCGCTGGGAGATCCAGCAGCGCATGCGCCATAGCGGCCTGGGGAACTGGGGGGCGGATAATCAGGATGAAGATATCCTCCGCCGCTACAAGCGCGCCTTTTTCATTGAATGGCGCGTCTTCGATCGGCATAAGGTGCCGCTGCTCAAACGCGCCGATTTTTTGCTTGATACCACGGTAAAAAATGCCCCGGCTCTGGTCAGCGGCGAAGCGCTGCGCGCCGGGCTACAGCAGACCACCACCCAGCCGTTCCGCGTCGCCCCTTTCTTCGATCCCGGCGTCTGGGGCGGGCAGTGGATGAAGCAACGATTCGATCTCGATCCTACGGCCGCCAACTACGCGTGGTGTTTTGATTGCGTGCCCGAGGAAAACAGCCTGTTACTGCGTTTTGGTGACGTACGGATCGAGATCCCCTCCCAGGACCTGGTGCTGCTGCACCCACGCGCGCTGCTGGGTGAAAAGGTACACGCCCGCTTCGGCGCCGAGTTCCCGATCCGGTTTGATTTTCTCGACACCATCGGCGGGCAAAACCTGAGTTTCCAGGTTCATCCGATAACCGAATATATCCAGCAGCAGTTTGGTATGCACTACACCCAGGATGAGAGCTACTACATCCTCGAGGCGGAGCCGGAAGCCGTCGTCTACCTGGGGACTCAGACGGGGATCAAACCGCAGGAAATGCTTGCCGATCTGCAGGCCGCCGGCCGCGGCGAAAAGGCCTTCGACGATCGGCGCTTCGTTAACCAAATCCCGGCGCGTAAGCACGATCACTTTCTTATCCCTGCCGGTACGGTGCACTGTTCAGGACGCGGCACAATGGTGCTCGAAATCAGCGCGACGCCGTATATTTTCACCTTCAAGCTCTGGGACTGGGGGCGTTTAGGTTTAGACGGATTGCCTCGCCCGGTGCATCTGCAGCACGGCGAACAGGTTATTGACTGGCAGCGCGATACGCAGTGGGTCAACGACAACCTGGTTAACCGCATTGAGCCCATTGCCGAAGGTGAAGGCTGGCGGGAGGAGCGGACGGGAATGCACGAGCGCGAGTTTATCGAAACCCGCCGCCACTGGTTCCGCGCGCCGGTCACGCACCATACCCACGGCGGGGTTAACGTTCTGAACCTGGTAGAGGGAGCAGAAGCCGTGGTCGACAGCCCGAGCGGCGCCTTTGCCCCCTTCACCGTGCACTACGCCGAGACCTTTATCATTCCGGCCGCCGTCGGGGAGTACCGTATTTCGCCGGCGGGTCAAGGCAGCGGACAGCAGATAGCCACCATCAAAGCCTGGGTAAGAGGATAAGGTCATGATTAACGTTATTGTTGCCACTCACGGCCCGCTGGCTGACGCCCTGCTGGCCAGCGGGCGGATGGTTTACGGCGAGCTGCCGTATATCTCAACCGTCACCCTCGACGAGCAGGCGGGCATCGAAGGCTTTAAGCAGGATTTTGCCCGCGCGCTGGACGGCGCCGGGCAGCAGGCCGACGGCGTACTGGTGCTGTGCGATATGCAAAGCGGAACGCCGTGGAACGTCGCCTGCCTGCACGCTTTCTCTGCGCAGACAACGCCCCCCGTCGCCGTACTGGCGGGGGTGAATTTCCCGATGCTGCTGCAGTGTGAAGAGATTCGCCACCTGACGGATGTCCACGCCGCTGCCGAACGGCTGCTGGCGTTAACCGTACCAACCCTGATTAAAGCCTCCCCGGTTTTAGCCGTTCAGCCAGATGATTTTTAGAGGAAAACGCTTATGAGTATCTCTTTTGTACGTATTGACGACCGGGTGATCCATGGGCAGCTCGTGACGCGCTGGGCCAAAGAGCTGCCCTGCGACGGTATCGTGGCGATTGACGACGCCGTCGCGGCCGACCCGCTCCTCTCATCGGTGATGAAAGGCGCCGTGCAGGACCTCAAGGTCTGGCTGTTCGACACCGCCACGGCCATTGAAAAGTTACCCAAAGTCATCGCCAGCGAGAAACGCTATTTCGTGATAGGCAAATCCCCGGTCACCTTACAGCGCCTGGAAGCGGCGGGGATCAGCCTGAAAAATGCCAACGGTAAAATCAACGTTGGCCCGATGAGCGCCCGCGCCGATACCACCACCATTGGGCCGAATCAGTCGGTTAACGCCGCCGAGATCGCCGCCTTTGACTGGCTGGTGCAGCGCGGGCATCACGTTGAATTCCGTCTGGTGCCGGATGCCAGCTGCTACAGCTGGCAGGACGCGCGGCAGAAGCTGAAATAAGGAGCGGATGATGATTATCGAAGCTACGCTGATTGGCATTCTTTGCTATCTGGGGGCCCTCAGCAGCCCCTGGCTTTTAGGCCTGACCGGCGGCTGGTATCTGATTACCCGGCCGCTGGTCTCCGGCATGCTGGTCGGCCTGATTTTAGGCGACCTGAAGACCGGGATCGTGATAGGCGTTGCGGTCCAGGCGGTGTATATCGCCATGGTGACGCCGGGCGGCTCAATGCCCGCCGACCTCAACTTCGTCGCCTGGCCGGCGATTGCGCTGGGTATTTTGTCGGGTAAAGGACCGGAAGTCGCGGTGGCGCTGGCGGCGACTATCGGTATCGCCGGCACGATTTTGTTCAATGCGATGATGGTGCTGAACTCCTTCTGGAACCACCGCGCCGACGTGGCGCTGGAGCGCGGCGATGAGCGCGGTATTTATCTGAACAGCGCGATCTGGCCGCAGGTCAGTAACTTCATTCTGCGTTTTGTTCCCACCTTTATTGCGGTCTATTTTGGCGCCCAGTACATCAGCGGCTTTATGGACAGCCTGCCGAAAATCGTGCTCGCGACGATGAACGTGCTGGGCGGCATTCTGCCGGCGGTGGGGATCGCGATTCTGCTTAAACAGATCATCAAGAACTACACCATGCTGATCTATTTTCTCGTCGGGTTCGTCTGCATCGTCTTTTTAAAGCTCAACATGGTCGCGCTGGTGATCGTGGGCTCGCTGCTGGCGCTGATCCACTACAACTATAAGCCGGAACCGCAGCAGGCCGCGGGCAGCAAGCCGGCCGTCGATGATGAGGATGAATTCTGATGGAAGAACGTACCCTGAACCGTAAAGATCTTCGCCGCTGCTGGCGGGCGTGGATGATGCACAACCTCTCGTCGATGAGCTTTGAGCGCCTGGAGTCGTTCGGCTTCTGCCTGAGCATGCTGCCGGTGGCGAAAAAGCTCTATCCGGACGCGGCCCAGCGCACTGAAATGCTGCGCCGCCACGCCTCCTTCTACAATACCGAGCCGCAGATCGGCGCGATCGTTAACGGGATGGTGCTCGGACTGGAAGAGAAAAAAGCCAATGGCGAGCCCATCGACGGTGAGACGATCAACACCCTGAAGGTTGGCCTGATGGGGCCGATCGCCGGGATCGGCGACTCGATGATCCCGGGAATGCTGATCCCTATTCTGCTGAGTATCGGCATGGCGCTGGCGGCGGGCGGCAACGTCCTCGGGCCGCTGTTTTATATCGTCGCCTGGCTGGCGATTATTATCCCCGGCTCGTGGTTCCTGTTTTTAAAAGGCTACAAAATGGGCTCCGGCTCGGTGGAGATGCTGGTCAGCAGCCGCTCCACCCGCCTGCGCGAGGCCCTGTCGCTGCTCGGCGTCTTCGTGATGGGCGGCGTCGCGGCGAGCTACGTGAAGCTGGGAACCGGGCTGGAGTTCATTACCCGCGATGGCGTCAATATCCACGTGCAGCAGATGCTGGACGGCATATTCCCGCAGCTCCTGCCGCTGGTAGTGGTGCTGGGGACCTGGTATTTAATGGCGAAGCGCGGCGTTTCGCCGGTGAAGGCGATGGTCATGCTGCTGGTGCTGGCTGCGGCAGGCGTCGCCAGCGGTCTGTTTGCCGGCTAGCCGCGAACGCGACCCCGGTTTGCAGGCCGGGGTCGCCGCCTGTAGCGCCAATATCTGAACCGGGGCATCGTGCCCCGGTTTTTTATGGATGAAAGTTGTGCCACAGCTCCGCCGTCCTGTCGGGACTGGAGATAAACTGCAGGCGGGCGGGATCGTCGATAAATTGCTGATAAATCGGCGCTGAGGTGATGCCAAACTCCACGTACCGGCGCGGCGTAATCGCCTGCAGGCGGCCGGGAAGATAGCGTGAATTATGCTGCCAGATAACGTGGTTATCCTGCAGCAGCGGGTACCACGCCAGCCCCTTATGCGCCCGCACGGCATCATATTCAAAGCCGTACTCCCGATCGCACCAGGCGCCGAAGGTCAGCGGCACCTCGGGATCGGCGGAAATTGTCGCGTGCCCCCACCCCGGCGGCACCAGCACCTTATCACCGGGTTCGGCAATCACCGCAAAGCAGCGGCCCGGGTCGTCCTCCACCCGCTCCTGCATATAGATAATCGCCCTCCCCTGCCAGATTTCATACAGCTCCGGCGGCGACCAGCCGCTGTGCTGGCTGACACGATGAATATGGCCCTGGCTGCGCACCGGCTCTTCCCCCAGCCTTCCGGCGGCGTAGGTCACGACGCCAAACAGCAGCATGCGCTTTTTCAGCTCATCGCGATCCTGCATGCGCGCCACGTCCATCGTGATCGCATAGACCTCATCCGGCCCTTCACAGTGCGGATCGCGCAGCGAGGCGCGGATCTCATCGAGGCGACGGATCTCCGGCATCGGCCCGGTCACGTCATTGCCGTAGCTAAAACCAGGAGGGTTCTGGTGAATCGTCATATCCAGGCCCCAGGCGCGGGCGGAGTCAGCCATTCTGCACCTCCTTTGCCTGAATCGTCTGGTTCTCCTCCACGACCCGCAGCCTGAAGCCGCTGCCCAACGCCGCGTAGTCATGCCCCGCTGCGGAAGGCCAGACCGCCAGCGCCGACAGAATATCGCTGCCGGTGTTAATTAACCGGTGGGCGGTATAGCCGGGGATAACGTGCACCGAGCCGGCGAATACCTTCTCCAGACGGGTTTCCCGGCGCTCGTTTTGCAGCAGCAGCAGGCCGCCGCCGCGCAGGCCGAAGTAGACTTCGCCCTGCTCGCGGCGGGCGTGAAAGTGCCCGCGGGTCATAAAAAATTCATCCCCGACTTTGCCGGGTTGGAGATGGGTTACGCCGGTATAGAGCTCGCCCGGTGCGGAGGAGGTCTCCAGCATTTCGACTTCGTACACCACGAGATCGCCCGCCATCGTCAGACGGGTTCGCTCATCGGCAAAAACGCCGACCAGATCCTGAATACGCGTCGACTTGCGCAGCATCGGGCCGTCGGAAAACAGGCCGCTGGCCCACGCCACCTGCGGTGGCTGGAAAAAGAAAGGATTCATATTTGTCTCCGGCCCAAGGAGAACAGCACAATCAGCTTAGCAGATTAATCGATTAACCCAAGGGCGAGCGGATGACTTTGTAGCGGATGTCACAGCCGGCACCGCAAATGTACCTTCACGCCAGCATGTAGCTCACGATCAGCTGGCCCTTTTTCATTTTCACCTGAGTTATCACCACCTCGCCCAGCTCAGAGAGGCTGGCAACGTGGGTACCGCCGCAGGGATAGGCAGGCAGTGAACCAAACCCCACCCTGCGCAGCCCGTCGGCCACGGAGATATGGCGCGGCAGGTTTTCCGCCCGCCAGCCGGCAACCTTTGCCTGCAGAGCGCCGGCCTCCGGCAGGGCCGCGTTAGCGCCTGAAGTGAAGGTAATCCGCCCCTCTCCGGGCCAGTGATGGGCTTTCGTCGGCTGCCAGCCGCACTGCTCTCCCGCCAGGCCAATCAGGTGGCCTGCGGAGTGCAGGCGGGCATGCTGATGCCGCGCTGCGGCATCAATCCGCATCGCCACCTCGCCCAGGGCCAGCGGCTGCGGGACAAGGTGCAGAATGCTGTCGCCAAACGCCGTCACGCCGTCAACGGCGATATCCGCTATCCAGCCGCGATCCGCCGGCTGCCCGCCGCCCTGCGGATGAAACAGCGTCCGGTCCAGCTCGATTGCGTAGCGGCCATCGGCCTGCGCCGCGCAGCTCACCACCCGTGCGCGCCCTTCGGTGGCATCGCTGGTGTAATAAAGACGTTCAGTCATGGTTGTTCTCCTCTCTTTGCGCACAGTATATTGATAATACGCACAGAGATAATCCCGTCATCCGTCAATGCACCTTTGCTTAGAGGGCACAAATGAATTTAAGCTTACTTCCCGATTTAGCCCTCTTCGTGCAAATCGTCGAGCAGGGCAGCTTTTCCGCGGTCGCCCGGCTTTCGGGAACCACGCCCTCCGCGGTCAGCCGCAGCGTCTCGCGCCTTGAACAGGAGATGGGCAGCAAGCTGCTGCACCGCTCCACGCGCAAACTCCGCCTGAGCGATGCCGGAAAGACGGTTTACGCCCATGCGCTGGAGATGCTGGAAGCCGCGCGCCTGGCGATGGATGCCGCCGGCAGCACTCAGCAGGTGGCGCAAGGCAAGCTGACGCTCAGCGTGCCGAAGGCCGTCGGGCGGTTTGTTATCCATCCGCTGATGACGGAGTTTCTGACCCGCTTTCCGCAGGTCGATGTCTGCCTGCGTCTCGAAGATCGCTATCTTGACCTGATTGATGATGGTATCGATCTGGCGCTGCGTATCACCCATTCTCCTTCGCCGGGGCTCCACGGCAAGCCGCTGATGCCGGTCAGCCACGTGATCTGCGCCACCCCGCACTATTTACAGCAGCACGGCGCGCCGCAAAATCCGCAGGATCTGCGCGCCCATAGCTGCATCAGCCTCGGCGAAACGCCCGCCGATGCGCGCTGGAAATTTCGTCGTGAAGGAAAAACAGAGACCGTTCAGACCCGAGGACGCTACGCCGCCAACCACACCGCCGTGCGGCTGGATGCGGTGAAGCAGAATTTAGGCATTGGCAGCCTGCCGCTGTTTACCGCCCGCGAAGCGCTGGAGCGCGGGGAGATCGTGCAGGTGCTGGCTGAGTGGGAGTTTATCAGCAGCTATTCCGGCCAGCTTTGGCTGCTGTGGGCGGGCAATAAGCATATGCCCGCCAGAATGCGGGCCATGATTGACTATCTCAGCGAGAAAATTTATCGCCGCTAAACGGCTATGGCGCCAGCGCCAGAACTTCTGCTACCCAGCGCTGGAAGCCTGCCACGTCCAGATCCAGCGCCACGCTGGCGTTAGCCGGCTGGCCAAGGCGGCCTTCGATATCAACGACCGTGGTGCCCGCCGTCCAGCTCCCCTGCGTTTCGACCGCCACAAAGCACGATTTAAGGGTAAACAGCTCGGGGCGAACCAGCCAGGCGATGGCGCACAGGTCATGCATGCGCAGCCCGCTCTCCATGCTGCCGCTGCGGTAGTGGCTGAACAGCGCGTGGAGCATTTTCCCGGTCCTGTTCAGCGTCGGCAGCGTGGCGAGGTACTCCGGCGCGAGCATGGCCTGATTCGTGACGTCCAGTCCGCACATCACAATCTCCAGCCCGCTCTGAAACACTTTGGCCGCGGCTTCCGGATCGATGGCAATGTTGAACTCCGCATTGGGGGTGAAGTTACCTCGCCCGGCGGACCCGCCCATAATGACCAGACGACGAATGTTAAACCGACACTCCGGATACTGCGTCAGCAGCAGCGCAATGTTGGTCAGCGGGCCAATGGCCACCAGCGTCATCGGCTCCGGGGCATGCATCAGCGCATCGCGAATGGCCTGAAACGCCGGTTTCGGCAGCGGCTGGCAGCGATGCTCGACAAACTCATACCCCTCCATCCCCGACTCACCGTGCACGGAGGCCGCATCGCGCAGCGGGCGCAGCAGGGGCATTGAGGCTCCCTGGGCCAGCGGTACGTCGGCGTTCCAGAAATGCAGCAGCTGCAGCGCATTGCGGGTGGTTTTTTCTACCGACACGTTGCCGGCCACCGTGGTCATCAGCTGCAGATCCAGCTCGGGCGCGAACAGCGCGGCGGCGATCGCCGCCGCATCATCAATGCCGGGATCGGTATCAAGAACGATCGGTAAGCGCATAAACTCTCCAAAAAAAATGCCAGACGTTAAGTCTGGCATCTTCGCATACTGACGGCGCAAAGAACTTATTCTACTTCACGGACATCGACCCGCAGCTCTTTGGGAACTTCAAATACGATATTCTCTTCGCGTCCTTCCAGCGGCACCGCTTCGCCGCCGCCCAGCTCCTGCAGGCGAGCGATCACGTTCTGTACCAGGACATCCGGCGCCGATGCGCCGGCGGTCACGCCTACGCATTTGGCCGCTTTGACCCACGGCTCCTGGATATCGGTCGCATCATCGATCAGATACGCCGCTTTCCCCATGCGCTGTGCGAGTTCGGCCAGACGGTTGGAGTTGGAGGAGTTCTTCGACCCCACCACCAGCACCACGTCCGCCTGCTCCGCCAGCGCGCGTACCGCTTCCTGGCGATTGGTGGTGGCGTAGCAAATATCATCTTTACGCGGCCCGACAATTTTCGGGAAGCGCTCGCGCAGGGCGTCAATGACGTCAGAGGTGTCATCAACGGAGAGCGTGGTCTGGGTCATGAACGACAGCCTGGCGTCGTTTTTCACCTCCAGCGTCCAGACGTCGTCCGGCGACTCCACCAGATACATGCCCCCCTGCGGGTTGCTGTACTGGCCCATCGTCCCCTCAACTTCCGGGTGGCCGGCGTGACCGATCAGAATCGACTCTTCGCCGCGGCGGCTGGCGCGAGCCACTTCCATATGGACCTTAGTCACCAGCGGACAGGTGGCATCGAAAACCGTCAGATCGCGGTTTTTCGCTTCGTTGCGTACCACCTGCGAGACGCCGTGAGCGGAGAAAATCAGGATCGCGCCGTCCGGCACTTCACCGATTTGCTCGATAAAAATAGCGCCGCGCTTGCGCAGGCTATCGACCACATAGCGGTTATGCACCACCTCATGACGAACATAGATCGGCGCGCCGTACAGCGTCAGCGCGTTTTCGACAATGCTGATAGCGCGGTCAACGCCGGCGCAGAAGCCGCGCGGGTTAGCCAACAGGATCTGCATTTTACTCCTCCAGCGCCGGATCGACTTCCAGCACTTCAATATCAAAATGAACGGTGCGCCCGGCCAGCGGATGGTTGAAATCAACGGTGATGGAATCGCCGTTAACTTCCCGAATCACGCCGGGCATTTCGCTGCCATCCATTGCGGTAAAGAGCATAATTGCGCCGATTTCCGGTTCGCCCGCATCGATAAATTCGCGGCGGGAGAAGTACTGAATCAGGTCCGGGCTGGGTACGCCAAACGCGGCATCAGGCTCAAGGGAGAAGTTGGTTTTATCCCCCGCCTTCAGCCCCAGAAGGTGCTGTTCGAGCCCCTCGGAGAGCGAAGCATCGCCGAGACGGAACAGCGCCGGCTTGCCGTTATTGCGCGTAGATTCCGCGGTGGAGCCATCATCAAGTTTCAGCGTGAAGTGCACCAGCACTCCGCTGTTGCTCTGTACAGAGTTTGACATGCAGGTTTGCTCTAAGTTGGTTCTGTGTGTACCCCGCCGGCAAGACAGCTGGCGGGGTACGCTTATAATGTAGGCCGGGCCGGCGTAAACGCCACCCGGCAAGGATTACGCGGTTTTCTTCGCAGCGCCGGGCAAAAAGCCCTCCAGCACAATCAGCGCCGCGCCGATACAAATGGCGGTATCGGCCAGGTTGAAGGTGGCGAAATGCCACTCACCGACGTAGAAATCAATCATATCGACGACAAAACCATGCCACAGCCGGTCAAACAGGTTGCCTAACGCCCCGCCAATAATCAGCGCGTAGGCGATGTTATTCAGCTTCTGCGTCGCCTTCGAGCGGTACATCAGCACCGTCAGAATCACGCAGATGCCGAGGGCGATCCCCGCAAAGAACCAGCGCTGCCAGCCGCCGCTATCGGCGAGGAAGCTAAAGGCCGCGCCGTAGTTGCGCGCATAGTGCAGGTTCAGCGATGGGAACAGCGCTACCGTATCCCCCAGAGCGAAGTTCTGGAGGATCAGGAATTTGCTGCCCAGATCGATAATCAGCACGGCTACGACGACCCAAAGCCAGCGTAGCCCGGTCGAACAAACAGATTTACTCATCAGGCAAACTTACGTTGTTCGCCGTCACCGGCGACGTTGCTGACACAGCGACCGCAGATTTCCGCGTGTTCCGCCACCTTGCCGACGTCGCTGGTGTAGTGCCAGCAGCGTGGGCACTTATCGCCTTCCGCTTTGCTCAGCACAACCTTCAGCCCCTTCAGCAGCTCGCTCTGCCAGGCATCAGCCGGCGCCTGCGCATAGTCGGCAACGTTCGCCCCGGAGGTTAACAGGACAAAGCGTAATTCATCGCTCAGCGCATTCAGCTTCGCCGCCAGCTCGCTATCCGCATACAGCGTGACCGCCGCCTCAAGAGAGCCGCCCACCAGCTTGTCTGCACGAGCCTGCTCGATAACCTTGTTGACTTCGCCGCGCACTTTCAGCAGTTCGTCCCAGAAGCCATCGTTCATCGCTTCGTCGTCAGCCAGGCCAAACAGGCCTTCATACCACTCGCCGGTGAAGACGTATTTCTCGCGGGAACCCGGCAGGTAGCCCCAGATTTCGTCGGCGGTGAAGGACATGATCGGCGCCATCCAGCGCACCAGCGCTTCCACGATGTGGAACAGCGCGGTCTGGCAGCTGCGACGCGCCACGCTGTCCGCTTTCGCGGTGTACTGGCGGTCTTTGATGATGTCGAGGTAGAACGAACCCATCTCGATGGAGCAGAAGCGCATCAGGCGCTGCACCACTTCGTGGAAATCGTAGGACTCGTAGGCTTTGAGGATATCTTCCTGCGCCGCTTTCGCGCAGCTCACCGCCCAGCGATCCAGAACCACCATCTCTTCCGGTTTCACCATGTCGGTCAGCGGGTCGAAGCCATTAAGGTTCGCCAGCAGGAAGCGCGCGGTGTTACGGATACGACGATAGCTGTCGGCGGCGCGTTTGAGGATCTCATCGGAGACCGCCATTTCGCCGGTATAGTCGGTGGAAGCCACCCACAGACGCAGGATATCCGCGCCCAGCTTGTTCATCACGTCCTGCGGAGAGACGGTATTGCCGATGGATTTGGACATCTTGCGGCCCTGGCCATCAACGGTAAAGCCGTGGGTCAGCACCTGACGATACGGCGCTTTGCCCTTCATCGCCGTGGAGATCATCAGCGAGGACATAAACCAGCCGCGGTGCTGGTCGGAACCTTCCAGATACATATCGGCGGCGTGACCGGAAAACTCCGGACGCACGTCAACCACCGAGGAGTGGGTAGAGCCGGAGTCGAACCACACGTCGAGGGTATCCGGCACTTTCTCGTAGCTGTCGGCATCGGCACCGAGGATGTCGCGGGAGTCGAGATCCCACCACGCCTGAATACCGTCAACCTCAACGCGCTTCGCCACTTCTTCCATCAGCTCCAGGGTGCGCGGATGCAGCTCCTGGGTCTCTTTATGCACAAACAGGGACATCGGCACGCCCCAGGTACGCTGACGAGAAATACACCAGTCAGGACGGTTGGCAACCATCGATTCGATACGCGCCTGGCCCCAGTCCGGGATCCACTGCACGCCTTTAATCTCTTTCAGCGACTGCGCGCGCAGGCCTTTCTGATCCATGCTGACGAACCACTGCGGCGTGGCGCGGAAGATGATCGGCGACTTGTGGCGCCAGCAGCACGGATAGCTGTGCTGCATTTTTTCAACGTGCAGCAGCGCGCCGCTGTCACGCAGCAGCTCAACGATGATGTCGTTAGCTTTGAAGACGTTGATACCGTCCAGCGACGGATAGGTTCCTGGCAGGTAGGCGCCGTCCGGACCCACCGGATTGGCGATTTCCAGACCATATTTCTGGCTGATGGTGTAGTCGTCAGGGCCGTGGCCGCCGGCGGTATGCACCGCGCCGGTACCCGCATCGAGGGTAACGTGGTCGCCGAGGATCGCCGGAACGTCGAAGTCGAGGAACGGATGCTTAAAGCGCATCAGCTCCAGCTCAGCGCCGTTGATCACCGCAAGGATGGTGTAATCCGCGATGCCCGTACGCTTCATCACGCTTTCAACCAGGTCTTTCGCCAGGATCAGCGCCTGGCCTTCAACCTGCACCAGCGCATAGTCGAATTCCGGCGACAGGGAGATGGCGCGGTTAGCCGGCAGGGTCCACGGCGTGGTGGTCCAGATAACCAGGGAAACCGGGCCGCTGACGTCGGCAACGCCGAATTTCGCCAGCACCGCCGCTTTATCGACCGCGTGGAACGCCACGTCGATAGACGGGGAGGTTTTGTCGTAATACTCAACTTCCGCTTCCGCCAGCGCGGAACGGCAGTCTACGCACCAGTGCACCGGCTTCGCGCCTTTGTGCAGGTGGCCGTTGCCGATGATTTTACCCAGCGCGCGGATGATATTGGCTTCAGTTTTGAAATCCATGGTCAGATACGGACGCGACCAGTCGCCCAGCACGCCAAGACGGATAAAGTCTTTACGCTGGCCGTCAACCTGGGTCGCGGCGTATTCGCGGCACTTAGCGCGGAACTCGGCAGCGGTGAACTTCTCGCCCGGTTTGCCGTATTCCTGCTCCACTTTCAGCTCGATCGGCAGACCGTGGCAGTCCCAACCCGGAACGTAGGGAGAATCATAGCCCGTCAGCCCTTTGGACTTAACGATAATGTCTTTCAGAATCTTGTTAACCGAGTGACCAATATGAATGCTGCCATTCGCATAAGGAGGGCCATCATGCAGAATGAAGGTTTTTTTGCCTTTTTTCGCCGCACGGATGATGCCGTACAGATCATCATCGGTCCAACGCGCCAGCATTCCCGGTTCGCGTTTGGCGAGATCGCCACGCATCGGGAACCCTGTTTCCGGCAAATTCAGGGTGGATTTATAGTCACTCATCAGATTCTCGGTTCCGTATTTCGGTTTGATAAACACCAACAGGTTTATGCCTGGCTGGTCAGCCCAAAAAGCTCGCGGGCCGTTAACTCATCACGTGCAATTTGCGCCTTCAGCTCATCGAGCGACGCAAACCGCTGTTCGTTACGTATTTTTTTACGCAGTATTACATCTATATGGCGACCGTAGAGGTCCATTACAACGTCCAACAGATGTACTTCCAGCTGTTGACGCACGCCGGCGACCGTTGGGCGAGTGCCAATATTGGCGACACCCGGCAAAGGTTTGTCGCCAAGCCCCGTCACTTCTACCGCATAGACCCCTTTAACCGGGGAAACCTGACGACGCAGCGGTAAATTCGCCGTCGGGAAGCCAATGGTGCGCCCCAGCTCATCGCCGTGCACCACGCGCCCGGAGATGGTAAACGGATGGCCCAGCAGGGTTTCTGCCAGGGCAAGATCGTCATCCGCCAGCGCCTGCCGCACCGCGGTGCTGCTGATGCGTACGCCGCCTTCACAGAAAGTCTGGGTGCTGGTTATGTCAAACCCAAACTCCACTCCGGCTTTCTGTAATAACAAGAAATCCCCCTGACGACCAGCGCCAAAGCGGAAATCATCGCCCACGGCAAGGAACTGCACGCCCAGGCGGCGGACCAGCAGTTCGCTGATAAAGTCCTGAGCGGTCAGGGCGGCAAAGCGTCGGTCGAACCGCACGCACAGCACGTAGTCGACGCCGCTTTCAGCCAAATAGCGCAGCTTTTCACGCAGGCGCGTCAGGCGCGCGGGCGCCTTATCGGCGGCAAACAGCTCCAGCGGCTGCGGTTCGAAAATCATCACCACCACCGGTAAGCCACGCTGGCGGCCCTCTGCGCGCAAGCGCTGCAGCAGCGCCTGATGCCCGCGATGCACACCGTCAAAATTACCAATGGTCAGCACGCACCCGCGCGGGGCCTGGCTGAGATTATGTATGCCGCGTATCAGCTTCATGTCTGGCTCAAAACAGTGAAAATCGTCCGAGTATACCTTGTACAACTGGCGACGTTAACCAGCGATTGCACCTCTTCGTTGAAAGATCCCGAGAATTCATCAACTCAGCGCTGGAACGCGGGGAAAACTACGCGCGCCCGTCGATTTTTATGGTGGAAAGGCTGTATTCGCCCGCAACAAGCTGGTAGAATCTTGCGCCATCACTACGTAATAAAGCGTCGTTGTTTTAAGCGCCGCTTATTTGCACAAATCCATTGACAAAAGAAGGCTAAACGGGCATTCTCCTCGGCCTTTGAATTGTCCATATAGAACACATTTGGGAGTTGGACCTTGGCTAATATCAAATCAGCTAAGAAGCGCGCCGTTCAGTCTGAAAAGGCCCGCAAGCACAACGCTAGCCGTCGCTCTATGATGCGTACTTTCATCAAGAAAGTATACGCAGCCATCGAAGCTGGCGACAAAGCTACTGCACTGAAAGCATTTAACGAAATGCAACCAATCGTGGACCGTCAGGCTGCTAAAGGTCTGATCCACAAAAACAAAGCTGCGCGTCATAAAGCAAACCTGACCGCTCAGATCAACAAACTGGCTTAATAGCCTGCTTGTTATCGCTTTGTAGAAAAACCCGCGAAAGCGGGTTTTTTTATGCCTGAAATCTGCCGACCGTCAGCGCTGCGGCGAGGTAAAGAGCGCCGAGTAGTCGCGGTTGCAGATACGCTGTACCGCCGGATGCTGGATCATGCGCTCGGCAAAGATGGCGTGATACTCCTCCATCACGTTCTCCATCCGGCCAATCTCAATGATCGACTCGTCATGGTAGAAATCATGCGCGTAGAGCGTCGGGGCGACAAAAATCGCATTGTGCGCCGCACCGAACGCCTTCATCAGCGCCGCGTCATCAAACTCCCCGAGGATCTCAACCTTGAGCCCCTGCGAATTAAACCAGTTCAGCAGCTTGCGGCCTAGCATCGAACGTCTGCCGGGGATCAGCAGGCGACGCTCCTCAAGGCAGGCGGGAAACGGTTTCTCCGGCGGCGGATTCATACACCAGAAGCTCACGCTGCATTCGCCGATGCGCACCGAAAACAGCCCCTCCTGCTGGGTTGAGTCGATGGGGCAGTCGGAGATAATCATATCGAGCTTATGCTGGCTCAGCTGCTCCAGCAGCATCTCGTGGGTCGATTCAAAGCAGCGCAGGTGGATCTGCTCATCCTCAACCACCGCGGCATCCAGCACGCCGCTCACCAGCCGCTTCGAGAGCGCATCCGCCACGCCGACGTCGAACAGCAGATTGGACTCCTTGCGATAGTTGACGATATCCAGCATCTCCTGGCTTAGCGTAAACATGCGGTCGGCATAGCGGAACACCAGTTCACCCAGCTCGCTCGGCTCCAGCCCCCTGCCCTTACGCTTAAACAGCTTGCCCTGCAGGCGTTCTTCAAGCGCTTTAATTTGTCCGGTGATGGTCTGCGGCGTCAGAAATAGCGCTTCCGCCGCCCCGACAACGGAGCCTTCCTTGTACACGTGCCAGAAGTAGTACAGATGGTTGTAATTAATATGCGACATGCTTCTCTCCCTGATAATGTCCTGGAGAGCCTCTGCGGGCTCTCCGAAAGTGTTACGCCGCTATGCGCTTACGCAGCAGCATATATCCGCTGACGGCCGATAGTACCGAGCCGGTCAGAATGCCAAGCTTGGCCCAGTTGATTAATCCGGGGTCAGTGCTGGCAAACGCCAGGCTGGCGATAAAAATCGACATGGTAAAGCCAATCCCGCAGAGCACGCCGACCGCCATAATCTGCTGGAAGCTGGCCCCTTTCGGCAGCGAAGCCCACTTCAGCTTCAGCGCCAGCCAGCAGAACAGGCCGATCCCCAGCGGCTTGCCAATAAACAGCCCGGCAATAATCCCCAGCGGCAGCAGCGACGTCAGCCCCTCAAGCGTCACTTCTTGCAGCGAGACGCCCGCATTAGCAAAGGCAAAAAGCGGCAGGATAAGCCAGGCAACCCACGGGTGCAGAACGTGCTCAAGCTGCTGCGCCGGCGATTTTCCATCCTGCTCCTTCAGCGGGATCATAAAGCCGACAATGACTCCCGCTAAGGTGGCGTGAACTCCGGATTTCAGCACCGCGGTCCACAGCACCGCCCCGACCAGAATATAGATACCGGTGCGCCGCACCCCGCTCAGGTTCAGCAGCGCCAGCACGCCAATGGCTCCCGCCGCCACGGCGAGCGACAGCATGGAAAGGTCGCTGGTGTAGAACAGCGCGATAATGACGATCGCCCCCAGGTCATCGATAATGGCCAGCGCCATCAGGAAAATCTTCAGCGCCACAGGCACGCGGCTGCCCAGTAGCGCCAGCACGCCCAGCGCAAACGCAATATCGGTTGCCGCCGGGATCGCCCAGCCCCCTCTGGCAATCGGGTCCTGAGCGTTAAACGCAAGGTAGATCAGCGCCGGGACGATCATCCCACCTAAGGCGGCCAGCACCGGGAATACCGCCTGACGACGGCTGGCCAGCGCCCCCTGCATCATCTCGCGCTTTACTTCGAGGCCAATCAGCAGGAAGAAGACGGCCATCAGCGCATCGTTAATCCACAGCAGCATGTTCTTGTTGATTTCTAACGCACCGACGCGCAGCTGAACCGGCATTGTCAAAAAGGCGTGATACAGGCCGCTGGTGGCGTCGGTATTTGCCAACAGCATCGCCAGCGCGGCGGCAAAAATGAGGATTATGCCCCCGGAAGCATCGCTACTTAAAAAACGCTGCAGATGTTTCACTTTTTATTCTCTCTATCAGGATTATTCATCGTTTAAACTATTTTAATCGCCATAACAGATCGAAAAAATAAGATTATTATTGCCCTTTCAATCGGTTTTTACGAACTAAAAAGAGAAGGATCAGAAAGATGTCCGATCGAGAGGTTCAGACATCATTAACGGATAGACGGCGAGAAATAAAAAAGCCACTTTGCGATAAAGTGGCTTTTTACACGGCACGATGATTAGCGCGTCAAATCATCGAAGAATTTCTTCACGCCGTCAAAGAAGCTTTTGGAGCGCGGGCTGTTGTTCTCACCCGTCGGGCCGCCGAAGCTTTCCTGAAGTTCTTTCAACAGCTGCCGCTGCCTGTCGTTGAGGCCAACCGGCGTTTCAACAACCACACGGCACAGCAGATCGCCCTGCGCGCCGCCGCGTACGGACTTCACGCCTTTACCGCGCATGCGGAACAGCTTGCCGGTCTGCGTTTCGCCAGGCACCTTCAGGTTCACGCGGCCGTCCAGCGTCGGGACTTCGATCTCGCCGCCCAGCGCCGCCATGGTGAAGTTAATCGGCACTTCGCAGTACAGGTTGTTACCTTCACGCTCAAAGATGGCGTGCTGCTTCACCTGGACCTGAACGTACAGATCGCCGGCTGGAGCACCGTGCTCGCCGGCTTCACCTTCGCCAGACAGACGAATGCGATCGCCGGTATCTACGCCTGCCGGGATTTTAACCGACAGCGTTTTGGTTTTCTCTACGCGACCGTGACCGTGACATTTATTGCACGGGTCTTTAATCAGCGTTCCGCGGCCCTGACAGTGCGGACAGGTCTGCTGAACGGCGAAGAAGCCCTGGCGCATCTGCACCTGGCCGGCACCGTGACAGGTCGGACAGGTCTGCGGCTTGCTGCCCGATTTAGCGCCGCTGCCGTGGCAAACGTCGCACTCTTCCAGCGTCGGGATACGGATCTCTTTCGTTACGCCGCGAACCGCTTCTTCCAGCGTCAGATCCATGTTGTAGCGCAGGTCAGCCCCGCGCGACGCGCGCTGACGACCGCGGCCACCGCCGAAGATGTCGCCGAAAACATCGCCAAAGATATCGCTGAAATCCGCGCCACCGCCGAAACCACCGCCGCCGCCGCCCATGCCGCCCTGCTCAAACGCGGCGTGGCCGTACTGATCGTAGGCCGCACGCTTCTGGTCATCCGTCAGGATTTCGTAGGCTTCTTTGATTTCTTTAAATTTAGCTTCGGCCTCTTTATCACCCTGGTTGCGGTCCGGGTGATATTTCATGGCCAGGCGCTTGTACGCCTTTTTGATTTCACGCTCTTCCGCTGTTTTGGAAACGCCTAAAATCTCGTAATAATCTTGCTTTGCCATTGGTGTTTTTCAGCCCCTTAACATGCGTGCACGGGCGGAGAGGAAACCTCTTCGCCCGTGCCAGTGTTTTACCCGTTCAAAGGGCGATTATTTTTTGTCTTTCACTTCTTCAAACTCAGCGTCAACGACATCATCGTCTTTCGCATTGCTTTCGGAAGCTTCAGCGCCGCCAGCCTGCTGCTGAGCATGCTGCTGCTGGGCAATTTCCATCAGCTTCTGAGAAGCCTGAGCCAGCGCCTGCATTTTCGCTTCGATATCGGCTTTGTCTTCACCTTTCAGGGAAGTTTCCAGCGCGGTCAGCGCAGACTCGATAGCGGTTTTGTCGTCAGCCGGCAGCTTGTCGCCCGCTTCTTCAACCTGCTTACGCGTGCTGTGCAGCAGATGGTCGCCCTGGTTGCGAGTCTGAACCAGCTCTTCGAACTTACGGTCAGATTCCGCGTTCGCTTCTGCTTCACGGACCATTTTGGCGATTTCTTCTTCGTTCAGGCCGGAAGACGCTTTAATGGTAATTTTCTGCTCTTTACCGCTGTTCTTATCTTTCGCGGAGACGTGCAGGATACCATCGGCATCGATATCGAAGGTCACTTCGATCTGCGGCATGCCGCGCGGCGCCGGGTTGATGCCGTCGAGGTTGAACTGACCCAGTGATTTGTTATCGGAAGCGCGTTTACGCTCGCCCTGAATCACGTGGATAGTTACCGCAGACTGATTATCTTCCGCAGTCGAGAACACCTGGCTGTGCTTGGTCGGGATAGTGGTGTTCTTGTTGATCAGCGCAGTCATCACGCCGCCCATAGTTTCGATACCCAGCGACAGCGGGGTAACGTCCAGCAGCAGAACGTCTTTAACTTCGCCAGTCAGTACGCCGCCCTGTACCGCTGCGCCGATAGCAACAGCTTCATCCGGGTTAACGTCTTTACGCGGCTCTTTACCAAAGAACTCGGCAACTTTCTTCTGCACCATCGGCATACGAGTCTGACCACCGACCAGGATAACGTCCTGGACGTCGGATACGGACAGGCCAGCATCCTGCAGCGCAACTTTCAGCGGCTCGATAGAACGGTTAACCAGGTCTTCCACCAGGCTTTCCAGTTTCGCACGGGTCACTTTAATGTTCATGTGTTTCGGACCGGTCGCATCTGCGGTGATGTACGGCAGATTCACGTCGGTCTGCTGAGCGGAAGAAAGCTCGATTTTCGCTTTTTCTGCCGCTTCTTTCAGGCGCTGCATTGCCAGAGGGTCGTTACGCAGGTCAATGCCCTGATCTTTCTTAAACTCGTCAACGAGGTAGTTGATCATACGGCTATCAAAGTCTTCGCCGCCCAGGTGGGTATCACCGTTGGTTGCCAGAACTTCAAAGGTTTTCTCGCCGTCAACTTCGTCGATTTCGATAATAGAGATATCGAAGGTACCGCCACCCAGGTCGTAAACCGCGATAGTACGGTTGCCGACTTCTTTATCCAGACCGTAGGCCAGCGCAGCGGCGGTTGGTTCGTTGATGATACGCTTAACTTCCAGACCCGCGATACGACCGGCGTCTTTCGTAGCCTGACGCTGAGCATCGTTGAAGTATGCAGGTACGGTGATAACGGCTTCAGTTACCGGCTCACCCAGGTAATCTTCAGCAGTTTTCTTCATTTTTTTCAGCACTTCAGCAGAAATCTGCGGCGGTGCGGTGCGGGTACCTTTCACATCAAGCCATGCGTCGCCATTGTCTGCGGCAACAATTTTGTACGGCATGATAGAAACGTCACGCTGAACTTCTTCATCCTGGAAGCGGCGACCAATCAGGCGTTTAATCGCAAACAGGGTGTTTTGCGGGTTTGTCACTGCCTGACGTTTAGCCGGCTGACCAACCAGAGTTTCACCATCCTGGGTATAAGCAATGATAGAAGGCGTGGTGCGATCGCCTTCGGCGTTTTCCAGCACGCGAGCAGTAGTGCCGTCCATAATCGCTACACAAGAGTTGGTAGTACCCAGGTCGATACCAATAATTTTACCCATCTAAACGTCTCCACTAAAAATTCGATCAACATGTGGTTGTGAACCTGTAATAAGGGCGAAACGTGCGGTTTCAACTGCCCAACATCTTTTTTTTTCAGGTTCATTCACTGCGGTTGACTACAAGATGGGGTCGTCCACCGCTTCATCAAGGGGGGAGGCAAAAAAATTTTTATCTTCATCGCCCCACGAAGCCGGGCAGCGACGAGGAGGTTTCCCCGATATGGCGCGAAAAAGCGCGCTTCATATCGTTCATCCGCGATGGCCCCTTAAATGAATGATGATTAAAGCCATACGCTTGCTGCAGAGGGTTCGCCCCGACTTTGAGGGGCCTGAAGCCACACGGATCATAGCCTTACGACCATCATCCCCCGGCCGGCTTCAGGCAAATGCCCGGCATCGTTCGGCCAGAGTGTAAAATTGGTGAAAAATACCTCGCCAGATCATAGACAGCCTGCCGACTCCTCATTATTATGCCGCGCCCCACCGCTGCGTGGCGGGGTAATGCTTCCCTTTCTAATCATTATTCTGAGGAATTATGGGCAACACTAAGTTGGCTAATCCGGCACCGCTGGGCCTTATGGGCTTCGGCATGACCACTGTTCTGCTTAACCTGGCGAATAGCGGCCTGTTCGCGTTTGATGTAGCTATCCTGGCGATGGGCATTTTTTACGGCGGCATTGCGCAAATTTTCGCAGGCCTGCTGGAATTCAAAAAAGGTAACACCTTTGGTTTAACCGCTTTTACGTCCTACGGCGCCTTCTGGCTGACGTTGGTCGCCATTCTTCTCATGCCGAAAATGGGCCTGGCGGAGGCGCCAAATGCGCACTTCCTGGGCATGTATCTCGGACTGTGGGGAGTTTTCACGCTGTTTATGTTCTTCGGTACCCTGAAAGCCGCACGAATGCTGCAGTTCGTTTTCCTCAGCCTGACAGTACTGTTTGCCCTGCTGGCAATTGGTCACCTGGCCGACAACGAAGGCATCGTTAAAATCGCGGGCTGGATTGGCTTAGTCTGCGGCGGCAGCGCCATTTATCTGGCGATGGGTGAAGTGCTCAACGAGCAGTTTGGTCGCACCATTCTGCCGATCGGCGCGCCTCATTGATAGACAATACCCTCGCCTGACGGCGAGGGTATTCAGCAGCCACGCTATGGCAGGCGCTGCAGTTCGCCCCTCGCGGCGGCGGTATACTCCCCCAGCCCCTGACGCAGCCAAATTCCCAGCCCCAGCCCCATCAGCGAAAGCGCCAGCACGTACCACGCCGGAGCCATCGGCGATACGCCCATCAGCATAGTGACGGCAATCGGCGTCAGGCCGCCGAAAATAGCGTAGGACACGTTGTACGAGAATGAAATTCCGGTAAAACGCACCTCCGCCGGAAAGGCGCGGACCATCACATAAGGCACCGCCCCGACCACGCCAACGCACAGCCCTACGGTGCCGTACAGCAGGAAAAGCTGTTCAGGCGAGGTGCCGGAAAGGTGATAGAACGCCCAGCTGGACACCGCCAGCAGAAGGCTGCCGACAATAAAAGTCCGGCTGGCGCCAAAGCGATCTGCCGCCAGGCCTGCCAGCAGGCAGCCGACACACAGCATAATCGTCGCAATGCTGTTCGCCTGCAGAGTCACCGCCGGAGCAAAGCCGTAATGCTTTTGCAGCCATACCGGCGACATCAAAATGACCACCACCACGCCTGCAGATAATAGCCAGGTCAGCAGCATTGAGATCACCACGGCCTTCTGATGCTTCAGCACCACGGCTTTAACCGGCAGCTCCTGGGCTAATGCTTTACGCTGCTGCATCTCAAGGAATATTGGCGTTTCCTGCAGCCAGCGGCGCAAATACATCGCCACCAGGCCGAACACGCCGCCCAGCAGGAAAGGAATACGCCAGCCGCCGTCATGGATGCCCTGCGGCGTCAGGCTGGTATTAATCAGCGTCGCCACCACCGATCCCAGCAGGATCCCCACCGTTAAGCCCGCCGTCAGCGTGCCGCAGGCGATACCGATTTTTTTCTCCGGCACGTGCTCCGCAACAAAGACCCAGGCGCCGGGAACTTCACCACCAATCGCCGCGCCCTGCAGCACGCGCATCAGCAGCAGCAGCAGCGGTGCGACGATCCCCATCGATTCATAGGTCGGCAGCAGGCCTATTGCCAGCGTCGGCAGCGCCATCAGCAAAATGCTCAAGGTAAACATTTTCTTGCGCCCGACCAGATCGCCAAAGTGGGCCATGATAATGCCGCCGAGCGGGCGCGCCAGATAGCCGGCGGCGAAAATGCCGAAGGTCTGCACCTGGCGCAGCCATTCCGGAATATCCGCCGGGAAGAACAGCTCGCCGACGACGGCGGCAAAGAAGACGAAGATAATGAAGTCGTAAAACTCCAGCGCCCCGCCAAGGGCAGCCAGCGTCAGAGTTTTATAGTCTTGTCGATTCAGAGATCGGGTATGTTGTGACATAACGAGCTATTCATCCAGAGGTATGTAGGTGTTATCACGCAGTGTGTAAAGTAAAAAACACTATATCGTAAATAAAACGGCACACCACCAACATTGCAGGTTATGTCAGGAAAGCATCAAATTCAGGATAAACTTTCGCGCCTCGCGCTTTTTGGGCGAAAAGCCGCTACCACTTCCGGCGCAGTCTCAACATAAGGCCCTTCAAGCAGCTGTATACAATACGGTACACTTGCAAAGACGCCGTGCACCAGCACCTGACCATCGGCATCTTTGACCCCTTCAAGGGTTTCCTGAATAGCCTTCGGCTGGCCGGGCAGATTGAGGATCAGCGCCTGTTTGCGGATCACGCCAACCTGGCGGGAAAGAATAGCCGTCGGGACGAAGTGCAGGCTCACCTGACGCATCTGCTCGCCAAAGCCCGGCATAACGCGATCGGCAATCGCCAGCGTCGCATCCGGCGTCACGTCTCGTCTCGCGGGGCCGGTACCGCCGGTAGTTAACACCAGATGGCACCCCATTTCGTCAACCAGCTCGCACAGCGTTTGCTCGATAATCACCTGTTCATCGGGGATCAAGCGGGTCTGGAGCTCAAAAGGGGTCGTCAGCGCACGCGCCAGCCACTCTTCAAGTGCCGGGATGCCTTTATCCTGATAAACGCCGCTGGAGGCGCGATCGGAGATGGAAACTAAGCCGATTCGTAAGGTATTCATCGTTATTCCGTTCAAATAGTGCAATTAGACGGAATGATACACGCTGGAGGGAAATACAGACAGGGTTCAAAAGAAGTAGCGTGACCGGGAGCCCGGCCACGCGCAATGATTACAGCAGGTCGCCGATCATTTTTTCCAGTTTTTCCTGGTCGATAGCAAACTTACGGATACCTTCCGCCAGTTTGTCTACCGCCATCGGGTCCTGGTTATGCTGCCACAGGAACTGAGATTCGGTGATGCGTTCCGGGCGGGCTTTAACTTCGCCGCTGAAGGTCAGCTTACGTTCGATAGCGCCTTCGCTTTCCGCCAGCTCTTTCAGCAGCGTCGGAGCAATGGTCAGACGGTCGCAGCCGGCCAGCTCGAGGATTTCACCGACGTTACGGAAGCTTGCGCCCATCACCACGGTTTCATAACCGTGCTGCTTGTAGTACTCGTAGATTTCGCTAACGGAAACCACGCCCGGATCTTCCGCCGGCGCATACTCTTTCTTATCAGTGTTCGCTTTGTACCAGTCGAGAATACGGCCTACGAACGGAGAGATCAGGAATACGCCCGCTTCCGCACAAGCGCGAGCCTGAGCGAAGGAGAACAGCAGGGTCAGGTTACAGTTGATGCCTTCTTTTTCCAGCTGCTCGGCGGCGCAGATGCCCTGCCAGGTAGAAGCCAGTTTGATCAGAATGCGATCGTTGCCGATGCCCGCATCGTTGTACAGCTTGATGATGCGTTTAGCTTTAGCGATGGATGCCGTGGTGTCATAGGAGAGACGTGCATCAACTTCAGTAGAAATACGGCCAGGAATCAACTTAAGGATTTCGAGACCAATATTCACCGCCAGCTTATCGGAAGCGTCGATAATCTGCTGCGCGCGATCGCTGCTCTGAGCGCGGGCCCAGACGATAGCGTCATCAATCAGCTTACGGTACTCAGGGATCTGAGCCGCGCCAAGAATCAAAGAAGGGTTAGTCGTGGCATCCTGAGGCTGATACAGCTTCATTGCCGCAATATCTCCGGTATCAGCTACGACAGTGGTGTACTGACGCAGAGAAGTCAATTTATCCGTCATGATAGTGTTCTCTTAAACAGCAGTTAAGGGGATGTAACCGGTCTGCCAAGATGATAACACGCTGCATGGTCAGCGCAACTGCGGACCATGCAAGACCGCAGAGTGTGATAAACTGAGCGAATTAATTCTCTGAATGTTAAAGGATTGTCACTAAAATGGTAACGCTTACACGAGCTTACCAACATGGACAAGAGGATGCTTAATGCCTGACTTTTTCTCATTTATCAATGAAATACTCTGGGGCTCGGTAATGATCTATCTGTTACTGGGTGCCGGCGTATGGTTTACCTGGCGGACGAAATGTATTCAGTTCCGTTATGTTCGCCAGTTTGGAAAAAGTTTGCGCAAAAGCCTTCTGCCCCAGCCCGACGGCTTAACCTCTTTTCAGGCCCTGTGCACCAGCCTGGCCGCCCGCATCGGTAGCGGTAACCTGGCCGGCGTGGCGCTGGCTATCACCGCCGGCGGGCCGGGCGCCATATTCTGGATGTGGGTCTCTGCGCTGCTCGGTATGGCCAGCAGCTTCGCCGAATGCTCCCTTGCCCAGCTCTACAAAGAACGCGATGCGCAGGGGCAATTTCGCGGCGGCCCGGCGTGGTATATGACCCGAGGCTTAGGGATGCGCTGGATGGGCGTGCTGTTTTCAATCCTGCTGCTGCTCGCCTATGGCGTCATTTTTAACACCGTTCAGGCCAACTCGGTGGCGCATGCGATGGCCTATGCGTTCGATCTGCCCGGCGTTATCACCGGCGGCGTGCTGGCCGTGATCACCCTGCTGGTTATCGTTCGCGGCTTGCGCAACGTGGCAAAGATCCTGCAATGGTTCGTCCCGCTGATGGCCGTGCTGTGGGTCGCCGCCAGCCTGCTAATCGGCCTGTGGCACATCACCGCCCTGCCGGCAATTTTTAATACCATTTTCCGCTGCGCATTCGGCTGGCAGGAAGCCGCCGCCGGCGCGGTGGGTTATACCATCAGCCAGGCATTGACCAGCGGTTTTCAGCGCGGGATGTTCTCTAACGAAGCGGGAATGGGCTCAACGCCTAACGCCGCCGCAGCCGCCGCCTCCTGGCCTCCTCACCCGGCGGCTCAGGGGATAGTCCAGATGCTTGGCGTTTTTATCGATACCGTGGTTATCTGCACCGCCAGCGCGGTGATTATCATGCTGGCGCCGCGCGGAGGCGGAGAGGACGCCGCTAACGGTATCCAGGCCATTCAGTATGCGATGAACGGGCTCGTCGGCGGCTGGGGCGCCAGCTTTGTCGCCGTCATCGTGCTGCTTTTTGCCTTTAGCTCCATCGTGGCAAACTACATTTACGCTGAAAATAACCTTATTTTTCTGCGTTTTAATAGCCCAACCTGCATCTGGGCGCTGCGGACTATCACCATCCTGATGGTCTTAACGGGAACGATGATGAGCCTCCCCGTCGTCTGGCGACTGGCGGATATTATTATGGCGCTGATGGCCATTACCAACCTGACGGCAATCCTCCTGCTGTCGCCCACTGTGCGGATCCTTGCCAGCGACTATCTCCACCAGCGGCGGCTGGGAGTGCAGCCCACGTTCGATGCCGCACGCTACCCGGAAATTCGTCAGCAGCTGGCGCCGGGAACCTGGGACGGACCGCCGCGCGAATAGCGCAGCAATCGCAGCCATCGATCCCTCCGCGGTCTTTTTTTGCTAAAATCGCGGAAAATCTCCTGCAAGGACTGGATATGCTGATTCTGATTTCACCTGCTAAAACGCTCGATTATCAAAGCCCGCTGGCGACGACGCGCTACACCCAGCCTGAGCTGCTGGAGTATTCTCAACAGCTTATCGGCGTGGCGCGCCAGCTTTCGGCGCCGCAGATAGGCAAGCTGATGGGCATCAGCGATAAGCTGGCGGATCTGAACGCAACCCGTTTTCACGACTGGCATCCCGAGTTCACGCCGAAAAATGCCCGCCAGGCAATTCTGGCCTTTAAGGGTGACGTCTACACCGGGCTGCAGGCGGAAACCTTCGGCGAGGCGGATTTCGATTTCGCTCAGCAGCATTTGCGCATGCTCTCCGGCCTGTACGGCGTGCTGCGCCCGCTGGATCTGATGCAGCCCTATCGTCTGGAGATGGGAATTAAGCTGGAAAACGCCAAAGGCAAGGATCTCTATCAGTTCTGGGGGGAGACGATTACCGATACGCTGAATCAGGCGCTGAAGGCGCAGGGTGACGATGTGGTGATTAACCTTGCCTCCGACGAATACTTCCGGTCGGTCAAAACAAAACGGCTGCAGGGTCAGATTATTAAGCCGGTGTTCCTCGATGAGAAAAACGGCCAGTTTAAGGTGATCAGCTTCTACGCCAAGAAAGCGCGCGGCTTGATGAGCCGCTATATCATTGAGAACCGCTTAACCCAGCCGGAGCAGCTCGCGCGTTTCGACAGCGATGGGTACTTCTTTGACGCCGACGCTTCCGATAAAGGCGAGATGGTCTTTAAACGTCACGAGCGCTAACCCGCTTCCCGGCCGCCAGCCTGCCGGCCGGGAACGTCGCTTAGCGGTGGTGCCAGTCGCGATCCGGACCGTGGTCGCGATCGTCGCGATCGCGTTCGCGCTGGTGATAACGGCGATCGTCATGCGGATGCCAGCGATCGTCGCGCCAGTCGTAATGGCGTCCCCACCACTCACGATCGCGCCAGTGGCCACCGTCCCAATAGTTGCCGGAGTTATCGCGATCGCCGATCTGCAGTTTTACGGCCGGAATCAGCGTAATTTCAGCGGCGTGGACGGCCGCAGGAGCCACCAGCAGCATCGAAAGCGCAAGGATCACAGATTTCAGCTTTGACATAGGTTTCCCCTTTGTTAACAGTGCCCGTGATGGGTCGATAGCCAAAGGTTAACCCTGCGCAACGGCGCTTGTTATTCTCCGCAATCCTATTCTTCAGCCCCCGGCATTTATTGATAATTCATGCATAATTTCTCCTTTTTTGGCCATAAAAAAACCGGGCGCCCTGGCCCGGTTTGAGAAATAAACAACGTCTGTAGCCGCCGTTACGCTTTCGCCATCATCAGCTCGCGCAGCGCCGCATAGTCCGCAGGCAGGTTATGCGACAGCAGCGGCAGGTCGGCGCGATCGGCCAGCTCTTTCGGCAGCGGCAGCGTCTCCTGCAGGATCTCTTCAACGCTCTCCTTGAACTTCGCCGGATGCGCGGTACCGAGGAACAGGCCGTATTCGCCCGGCTGCAGCTGGTCGCGCAGCGCGCGCCAGGCGATAGCCGCATGCGGCTCCGAGGTGTAGCCGATGGCTTTCAGCTCGCGCATCGCCTCTTTGGTCGTCTCGTCGTCCACGGTCGCGTATCCCAGCTCGTTCAGACGCCAGGTTTTACGGCGGAACAGCTCTTCCACACGCGGCCAGTTGTTTGGCTGGCTGACGTCCATAGCGTTGGACAGCGTCGCCTGAGTGACCTTCGGCGCCCAGTTGCCATCCTGCAGGAAGCGAGGAACGGTATCGTTGGCGTTGGTGGCCGCGATAAAGCGCTTAACCGGCAGGCCCAAAGACTTCGCCAGCAGGCCGGCGGTCAGGTCGCCGAAGTTGCCGCTGGGGACCGAAATCACCAGCTGATTACGCGCTTCCTGAGGCAGCTGCGCGATCGCTTCGAAGTAGTAGCAAATCTGCGCCAGAAGACGGCTGATGTTAATCGAGTTGGCGGAGTTCAGGCCCAGCGCAGCTTTCAGCTCTTCGTCGTCAAAGGCCTGTTTAACCAGCGCCTGGCAGGCGTCAAAGTCGCCGTCGATGGCCACGGTTTCAATGTTGCCGCCCAGGGTGCAGAACAGCTTCTCCTGCAGCGGGCTAATCTTGCCGCGCGGATAGAGAATCACCACCTTCACGTTTGGCAGACCGTAGAACGCGTGGGCTACCGCCGCGCCGGTATCGCCGGACGTCGCCGTCAGGATAGTCACCGGTTTGTCGCCTGCGATATGGGTCAGCATCTGGGCCATGAAACGGCCGCCGAAGTCTTTAAACGCCAGCGTCGGGCCGTGGAACAGCTCGAGGCAGCCGATGTCATCCTGCACCTTGCTGACCGGCGCCGGAAAGGTGAAGGCCGCGCCGATACGCTCCTGCAGGACCGCCTGCGGGATCTCATCGGCAATAAATGCCGACAGGATCTTAGCGCTGCGGGTGACAAAATCCAGCGCCAGCATGTCATCGATTTCCGTCAGGCTAAATTCCGGCAGATCGTGCGGGAAGAACAGCCCCTGATGCTTGCCAAGCCCCTGCGTTACGGCCTGCGCAAAGCTGACCTGTTCGTTATGATCTTTTAAGTTATAGAGTTTCATTGGTTATCCCACTACTCGTGCGCCCGCCGTGTCCAGCCGGCAAATATGAACAAAGCCTTCGTGATTCTGCAGATAATGCGTACCCAGCCAGTCGGCGACGCGCTGCGCGGTTTCCGGCTTATCGCACAACGCAAACAGCGTCGGACCAGAGCCGGAGATCCCACAGGCCTGCGCGCCAATCTCCATTGCCGCCTGCCGCGCTTCGCTGAAGCCCGGCAGCAGTTTGGTGCGATAGGGTTCGGCAATCACATCTTTCATCAGTTTCGCTGCCAGCTGCGGCTGGCGGGTATAGCAGGCGTGAATAAAGCCCGCCAGATGACGGCCGTGAGCAATACAGTCCTGCCGGCGATACTGGGCCGGCAGGATGGCGCGCGCTTCCGCCGTCGAGACTTTAATGCCAGGGTAGGCCAGTACCCACAGCCACTCGTCAAAACCGGGCACCTGCTGGCTGATGATGTCGTTTTCTTCGATCATCAGCTGCATTCCGCCCAGATAGCACGGCGCGACGTTGTCATAGTGAATGCTGCCGGAGATGCGCCCTTCCATCTCACCCATTAGCGCCAGCATCCGCGTTTCGTTCAGCGGCTTGCCGCAGAATTCATTCATCGCCACCAGCGCCGCCACCACCGAACAGGCGCTGGAGCCGAGGCCGGAGCCAATCGGCATATTTTTTTCCAGCACCATCGCCACCGGAACCTTCCGGCCAATTTCTTCGCAGAAACGCTCCCAGCACTGATAAACGATATTTTCCTGCGCCGCCGCCGGCAGTTTGCTGGCAAAGCGACCCACGTTTTGCAGGCTGAAGCTTGCGGCAGCCTCAACCGAGACGTTGTCCCCCAGCAGCGTACCGTCAACCGGCGTGACCGCCGCGCCCAGGACATCAAACCCGACGCTCATATTGGCACTGGAAGCCGGGGCATATACTTTGACCATCTTAAACTCCTAACTTCCATGACAGGGTACGCAGCAGGTCGGCAAATACGCCGGCAGCCGTCACATCGTTACCCGCGCCATAGCCGCGCAGCACCAGTGGCAGCGGCTGATAATAGTGGCTGTAAAAAGCCAGCGCGTTCTCACCGTTTTTCACTTTAAACAGCGGATCGTTCCCGTCAACCGCGGCGATTTTCACGCGGCAGGTTCCATCCTCTTCGATATTGCCGACGTAACGCAAGACTTTACCTTCATCGCGCGCTTTCGCCACCCGGGAAGCAAATTCGTTATCCAGCGTTGGCAGACGCGCCATAAAGCTCTCAACGTCGCCGCTGGCATCAAACCCTTCAGGCAGAGCCGACTCAACGATAATGTCCGACAGCTCCAGCTCACGTCCGGTCTCACGGGCCAGGATCAGCAGCTTGCGGGCAACGTCGACGCCGGAGAGATCGTCGCGAGGATCCGGTTCGGTATAGCCCATATCCCGCGCCAGCGTCGTCGCCGCAGAGAGCGTCATCCCCTCGTCCAGCTTGCCGAAGATAAACGACAGCGAACCGGAGAGGATGCCGGAGAAGTGCAGCAGTTCGTCGCCGGCATTGAGCAGGTTCTGCAGGTTCTCGATAACCGGCAGGCCGGCGCCGACGTTGGTGTCGTAGAGGAATTTACGTCTTGAGCTGCTCGCCGCGTGGCGCAGCTGGTGATAGTAATCCAGCGACGAGGTGTTCGCCTTTTTATTCGGCGTCACCACGTGGAAACCTTCGCGCAGGAAATCGGCATACTGATCGGCGACCGCCTGGCTGGAGGTACAGTCAACGATCACCGGGTTCAGCAGATGATACTCTTTCACCAGGCGGATCAGGCGGCCCAGGTTAAGCGACTCTTTCGCTTCGGCCAGCTCAGCGCGCCAGTTTTCCAGATTCAGACCGTGCACGTTGGTCAGCAGAGCCTGGGAATTTGCGACGCCGCACACCCGCAGGTCGATATGCTTGTTCTTCAGCCAGCCCTGCTGACGCTTGATTTGCTCGATCAGCGCGCCGCCAACGCCGCCAACGCCGATAACGAACACCTCGATGACCTGGTCGGTGTTGAACAGCATCTGGTGGGTTACGCGTACCCCGGTGGTGGCATCGTCATTGCTGACCACCACGGAAATGGAGCGTTCGGAAGAGCCCTGGGCAATCGCCACGATATTGATATTGGCGCGAGCCAGCGCCGCGAAGAACTTGGCTGAAATACCGCGCAGGGTGCGCATACCGTCGCCGACAACGGAAATGATAGCCAGGCGATCCATGATCGACAGCGGCTCCAGCTGCCCCTCTTTCAGCTCCAGATAAAACTCCTCCTCCATCACCCGTTTTGCCCGGGCGCAGTCGCTTTGCGGCACGCAGAAGCTGATGCTGTACTCGGAAGAGGACTGGGTGATCAGGACCACCGAAATGCCGGCGCGTGACATGGTGGCGAAGACGCGGGCGGCCATGCCGACCATCCCCTTCATCCCCGGACCGGAGACGTTGAACATCGCCATATTATTAAGGTTAGAGATCCCCTTAACCGGCAGGCCGTCTTCATCAAGGCTGGCGCCGATAAGCGTACCCGGCGCCTGCGGATTGCCGGTATTTTTAATCAGGCAGGGGATCTGGAACTGAGCGATAGGCGCAATGGTGCGCGGGTGCAGAACCTTGGCGCCGAAGTAGGAGAGCTCCATCGCTTCCTGATAAGACATCGACTTCAGCAGGCGAGCATCCGGTACCTGGCGCGGATCGCAGGTGTAAACGCCGTCGACGTCGGTCCAGATTTCACAACAGTCGGCGCGCAGGCAGGCGGCGAGTACGGCGGCAGAATAGTCGGAGCCGTTACGGCCGAGAACCACCAGCTCGCCCTTTTCGTTACCGGCAGTAAAACCGGCCATCAGCACCATATGGTCTGCAGGAATCTGGCTGGCGGTAATGCGGCGGGTAGATTCGGCGATATCGACGGTGGATTCCAGATAATGACCCACGGCCAGCAGTTTTTCGACGGGATTAATCACGCTGACCTTATGACCACGCGCTTCGAGAAGGCCGGCCATAATCGCGATGGAGAGCTTTTCTCCGCGGCAAATCAGCGCAGCGTTGACGCTATCCGGGCACTGGCCAAGCAGGCTGATGCCGTGCAGCACGTGCTTTATCTGGGCAAACTCCTGCTCGACGAAGGTTTTCAACTGCGCCAGCGCAAAACCCGGCTGAGCATCGGCGAGACCCTGCAGCAGTTCGGCAAAAATGCGTTCAGCATCAGCGATATTGGTGAGCGCGTCCTGACCGCCGATGGTTTTTTCAATCATCGCGACCAGATGGTTGGTAATTTTCGCCGGGGCAGACAGTACGGTCGCTACCTGCCCCTGCCTGGCATTGCTCTCCAGAATATCGGCAACACGCAGAAAACGTTCTGCATTTGCCACTGATGTACCGCCGAACTTCAACACGCGCATGGTTGTTACCCCTAGATTTTTTGTCGAAAAAAAAGCCCGCACTGTTCAGGTGCGGGCTTTTTTCTGTGTTTCCTGTACGCGTCAGCCCGCACCGTTACCTGTGGTAATAGTGGTGGTGATAATCGTTGTAATCATGCCGATGCGTTTCATGGATGTTGTGTACTCTGTAATTTTTATCTGTCTGTGTCCTGTGCCTATATTGGTTAAAGTATCTGCCGGCTTAAGTCAATGAATTTCTGCTTTTCGCCGGTTTTGACGCACCTGGACAATGCGCCAAAATGCACCGGTCATTCATCCCTGTTCGCACAGTCTCGCGCCTTCAATCAGCAGAAAAAACCATACCTAAAACTTATGACAGAACTTTACTCCGGAAGGTTTTTTTCAATATCGTGCAGCAAACGATGGAGCATCGCCGTATCACGCTGCTGCAAAAGTCCAATCCGCTGCTGTAGCCAATCGGTGAGTTTTACGTCTTCTGCAACGCCAAGTCGGGTCAACAGATCCAGGGTCCGCAATCGCAGCGCCTGCAGCTGGTTTTCATCGACGCTCGCGCAAACGGCGGACGCCTGCTGAACCAGGGAGGTCAGCTGATAGCAGTAGACCATCACCGACTGGCCGAGATTGAGCGACGGGTAGTCGGCGACCATCGGCACGCCGGTCAAAACGTCGGCAAGGGCCAGCTCCTCGTTGGTCAAGCCGGAATCTTCCCGGCCAAACACCAGCGCCGCGTGGTTCATCCACTGCGCCTTTTCCTCCATCAGCGGCAGGAGCTGCTGCGGGGTGGCGTAGTAATGGAAGCGCGCCCGGCTGCGGGCCGTGGTGGCGACCGTAAAATCGACATCGTGCAGCGCCTGCTCCAGCGTTGAATAAGTGCTTATATTATCGAGAATATCTCCTGAACCATGGGCGACCCAGCGCGCCGCAGGCTGCAAATGGGCATCGCTTTCAACGATCCGCATATCGCTAAAACCCATCGTTTTCATCGCTCGCGCGGCCGCGCCAACGTTCTCTGCCCGAGCCGGGGATACTAATACAATAGATACGCGCATTGTGCTTCTCTTCTACTCTCTCAGGGGGCGAAAATGAAAGCTACCCTTCATTTTACGCGGCGAAAATTTACAAATTTGCAACAAATATCACTAAAATTGCGTTCGATCACCCATAAAAAAAACTAAACTATTTCCAACCAACCGCGACACGAGGTATGTTAACAGAACGCTTTTATCCATATGTTTGCCAATGATATTTCGCGTCGGATACCGTTTCAGGCATTGGATTCAGCATATTTATCAGTTTCTCCACGCAACCATTTGAGCTGTGTAAGATTTGTAACTATAAATAGCATTTCAATACGATGATTTCACAAGACTGTTAACGTGCTACAATTGAACTTGATATATGTCAACGAAGCGTAGTTTTATTGGGTGTTCAGCCTCTCTTAGCCTGTTATATTGCTGTTAAAATGGTTAGGATGACAGCCGTTTTTGACACCGTCGGGTCCAGAGGGAAAGTACCCACGACCAAGCTAATGATGTTGTTGACGTTGATGGAAAGTGCATCAAGAACGCAATTACGTACTTTAGTCATGTTACGCCGGACATGTTAATTTGCGACATGTACCAGGCAGGTCAGGGACTTTGGTACTTCCTGTTTCGATTTAGTTGGCAATTTAGGTAGCAAACATGCAGACCCCGCACATTCTTATCGTTGAAGACGAGTTGGTAACACGCAACACGTTAAAAAGTATTTTCGAAGCAGAAGGTTATGATGTGTTCGAAGCGACCGATGGCGCGGAAATGCATCAGATCCTGTCTGAAAATGATATCAACCTGGTAATCATGGATATTAACCTGCCGGGTAAAAATGGTCTCCTGCTGGCGCGTGAACTGCGCGAACAGGCGGACGTCGCGCTGATGTTCCTTACCGGCCGCGATAATGAAGTTGATAAGATTTTGGGCCTCGAAATTGGCGCAGATGACTATATCACCAAGCCATTCAACCCACGTGAACTGACTATTCGCGCGCGCAACCTGCTCTCCCGTACCATGAATCTGGGTACCGTAAGCGAAGAACGTCGCAGCGTAGAAAGCTACAAGTTCAACGGCTGGGAACTGGATATCAACAGCCGTTCTCTGGTTAGCCCGAACGGTGAGCAGTACAAGCTGCCGCGCAGTGAATTCCGCGCAATGCTGCACTTCTGCGAAAACCCGGGCAAAATCCAGTCGCGTGCTGAACTGCTGAAGAAAATGACCGGCCGTGAGCTTAAGCCGCACGACCGTACCGTAGACGTGACCATCCGTCGCATTCGTAAGCACTTTGAATCTACTCCGGATACGCCGGAAATCATCGCTACCATTCACGGTGAAGGTTACCGCTTCTGTGGCGATCTGCAGGAATAATTAAGTATTCCCGCAGCAATAACGTAAAACGGCGCTCAAGGCGCCGTTTTTTTATTTCCAGATCCTGAGATTATCGTCACTCTCACCGTCCGGTTGCTCCGCTTTTTTCGGCTTCTGAGACGATAGCGCCTACCGGTCAAGGCGGCGGGCCAGGAGCATCAACGCACTTCACGCCAGCAGCAATGCTGCATCTTCCATCAGCGAAATACGCGTCCAGGCTAGTGCAGCAGCGTGTTGATTCATCGCGAAGGCTAACGGCGCCATGTAGCCAGTGCCTTCCCTGCTATTTATTCCACGGCATGATCGGCACGGCGCTGAGCGCATTCTTCGGCGATCCGTCGACGACCTTATCCGAATAGCTCATGTAGATCAGGGCATTGCGCTTGCTATCGTAAAAACGGACAACCTGCAGTTTTTTAAACACCAGCGAGGTGCGTTTCTGGAACACGACTTCGCCCTGAGACTTGCCGTTTTTGATTTTATCGGTCAGTTCAATCGGCCCGACCTGCTGGCAGGAGATCGCCGCGTCAGAGGTGTCTTCAGCAAGCCCCAGACCGCCCTTAATGCCGCCGGTTTTCGCCCGGCTGATATAGCAGGTGACGTTCTGCACGTCCGGATCGTCGAAGGCTTCAACGACGATCTTATGGTCCGGGCCAAAGAATTTGAAGACGGTATCCACCGAACCAATCTGTTCCGCCTGAGCCGCCTGGCAGCCGGCCAGTAAAAGCAGTCCGATCATTAACTTCTTGTATTTCATATTGTTACCATTTTTTAGATTTTCCCCGAGCGATGATTATTGGCTCAATGGAAAAGGTTTATAGATCACAGCTTTACAAAAATAGCAGGAGTGTTCGCTGACACATCGCATTTAAAGGCAAAAAAAACACTGAATGCTAAAACATCAAAAAATGCTATTATCCGCTACCTTAGTAGCAGGCACCTAAGTTTAAGGATGAGGACATTTTATGGATCAAGCAGGGATTATTCGCGATCTCCTTAGCTGGCTGGAAGGTCACCTGGATCAGCCGCTGTCATTGGACAATGTGGCTGCGAAGGCCGGTTATTCCAAGTGGCATTTGCAAAGAATGTTCAAAGACGTGACCGGCCATGCTATAGGTGCCTATATCCGCGCGCGCCGTTTATCAAAATCGGCGGTGGCGCTGCGCCTGACCGCGCGTCCGATCCTCGACATCGCGTTACAGTACCGCTTCGACTCCCAGCAGACGTTTACCCGAGCGTTTAAAAAACAGTTCTCTGTGACGCCTGCGCTCTACCGCCGCTCCCCTGACTGGAGCGCTTACGGTATGCGTCCTCCGCTGCGTCTGGGCGAATTCACCATGCCGCAGCATGAGTTTATCACCCTGAGCAATACGCCGCTGATTGGCGTGACCCAGAGCTATACCTGTAAGCTGGAGGAGATCTCTGACTTCCGTAACCAGATGCGCGTGCAGTTCTGGCGAGACTTCCTCGGCAACTCGCCGTCGATTCCGCCCACGCTCTACGGCCTGCATGAACCGCGTCCAAGTCTTGAGAAAGATGACGAGCAGGAGGTCTTCTATACCACCGCCGTGACGCCGGAGATGGCCAACGGTCACCTGCATAATTCGCATCCAATCGCCCTGGAAGGCGGTGAATATGTGATGTTCACCTATGAAGGATTAGGGACCGGGCTGCAGGAGTTTATCCTGACGGTTTACGGCACCTGCATGCCGATGCTGAACCTCACCCGCCGCAAGGGCCTGGATATCGAACGCTTCTTCCCTGAGGATGAAAGCCGGGATCAGGATACGCCGATTCAGCTACGCTGCGAGTACCTGATCCCAATCCGCCGCTAGCGCTGCAGCTCATCCATCGCGGGGGCATCAAGATGCGAAATATCCCCCGCGGTTTCAACCACCCAGCCTGAAGCCAGCCACGGGCTTTGCTGATAATCAACGCGCGAAATTGAACAGTTACGCAGGCGCAGCCGCCGCTCGGCGTGCGCAGGCAGGCCAAGAATCGTGCTGACCAGACAGCCCAACGCCATGCCGTGACTCACCAGCAGCGGACGGCTCCCTTCAGGCAGCTCCAGGCAGGATGCCAGGGCCGCGTGCATACGCTGGCTAAGCTCCTCCATCGACTCGCCTTGCGGAATACGCCCGTCCGGGGTGCCGTTAACCAGCTGACGACGCCAGTCCTCCTCCTCCGCGCTCAGCGAATCGATATGGCGTTTCTCAAGAACCCCCATATCCAGCTCGCGCAGGCGTGAATCAAGGATGACGCTACAGCCGCAGGCTTCCGCGATAATTTCTGCCGTTCGGCGCGTACGCCCTAAATCGCTGGCAATAATATGCGTAATGTCCAGCGTTCTGGCGCGTTCGCCAACCTGCCAGGCCTGACGCTCACCGTGGGCGGTTAGCGGACTGTCGGACTGGCCCTGAATACGTCGCTCGGCGTTCCACTGCGTTTCACCGTGGCGAACAAGGTGTACCTGTAACATGCTTTTTATCCGTTCTGTGCTCTTCACAATTTCGGCTACCGGGCCGGTGCCCTGCAGCGAAAACGATTTGGAGTATACTGCGATGACGTTAATTTATTCTGAGTTGTTTGATTATGCACCATGTTGTCTCAGCTACCACTAATCCCGCCAAAATTCAGGCAATTCTGCAGGCTTTTAACGAGATCTTCGGCGAAGGATCCTGCCACATTGAGTCCGTCTCCGTCGAGAGCGGCGTGCCGGAACAGCCGTTTGGTAACGACGAAACGCGCGCTGGCGCACGAAATCGGGTCACGAATGCGCGGGCTGCGCGCCCGGATGCCGATTTCTGGGTCGCCATCGAGGCTGGAATCGATGACGGCAGTACGTTTAGCTGGGTCGTCATCGAAAATAGCCTGCAGCGCGGTGAAGCGCGATCGGCCACTCTGCCGCTGCCGGCGGCGATCCTCGAACAGGTCCGCGCCGGCGCAGCCTTAGGGCCGGTGATGTCACAGCATACCGGCATCGATGAAATTGGCCGCAAGGAGGGGGCTATCGGCATCTTTACCGCCGGTAAACTTACGCGCAGCAGCGTTTATCATCAGGCGGTAGTGCTGGCGCTTAGTCCGTTTCATAACGCTATTTATCGTTAACGTTCAGCAGCGCCTGTTCCAGCCACTGTCGCAGCTCGGCGGGCGCAGATTTCAGGCTGTTAGAGCCGCGGGTGATGGTGGCAATCCCGGCGCCGAGCTCGCTTTTCAGCTCGCGCTGGCTCATCTCCCCGCGCAAAAGCTCTTCAATAATCCGCACGCGGGTGCCCAGCGCTTCGCGCTCGTCGGGCGTCAGCATCAGCTGCAGCAGCGGCAGGTGCAGATCGTCGGCGTACGCCTGCTGAAGTAAGGCCACGAAGCGAAGCCACTCCTGATGACGTTGTTCGGCCACCGCCGCTGAATAAGGGGATTGTTGGGTCATGTTGCGCCGCCATGTTAAGGCCGGCGGCCCGAGCCGCCGATCGTTTGTACTCATTAACGAGTACAAAGCATAGCATACTCCGGTCAATACTCTATGGATTTCGGGCGGCATAGCAAAATGCTATGTCGCCCGCAGACCGCTCGCGTTAGTAACGCTGCTGCCACTCCGCATCGCTGAGCATTCCCGCTTTCTCTCCCATGAAGTAGCGATAGTAAGCGTCATAGGAGAGCACGTTCTTCACGTAGCCGCGCGTTTCCGAGAACGGGATGCTCTCGATAAACGCCACCGCGTCGATCCGCCCGGCGCTATTGCTCCGCCAGGTGCGCACCCGTCCAGGCCCGGCGTTATAGGCGGCGGAAGCGTAAATACGGTTATTGCCGAACTGCTGATAAACGTACTGCAGATAGCTGGTGCCAATATTGATATTGGTTTCCGGATCCAGCAGCTGCGATGGGCCGCCGTAGCCGGCAATATTAAACATCCCAACCGTATGGGTGGCGGTGCCCGGCATAATCTGCATCAGGCCGCTGGCGCCAACCGGCGAGCGGACCTTCGGGTTCCAGGCGCTCTCCTGACGGGCAATCGCCATGGCGTAGCTTTGCGTAATATCCTTGCCGCTGATATAGCGGGAGAAAAGATCGTTGTAGGCCAACGGGAAGCGCTCTTCCAGCTGATCCCACAGCTTCCCGGCGATCGTCGCCTGGACGCTAAGATCCCACCAGTGCTGGTTGAAGGCATAGCGCGCCAGCTGGGCCTGCTGATCTTTGGTCCGGCTGGTCACCAGGTTGGCCCACTCGCTGCGCGCGGTGTTGTCCATATTCCAGTACATCAGCTCGCGTACCCTGGCCATTTCCGGCCCCGAGGTCAGCGCCGAATCGAGGGTTGCGGGCGCCTTATCGATCCGGAAGGTGAACTCTTCGCCCAGCCGCTGGGCGGCAATCATCGGGTAGAAACCGCGCTGCTGCATCAGCGAACGGAGGATGGCTTTCGCTTCATCATCACGCCCGCGCTCCAGCAGCAAATCCGCCTGCCAGTAGCGCCACTCGTCTTTCTCTTTGGCCTCCATCGGCAGGCGCGCCAGCCAGGTGTTCAGGCCGTGGCGATCGCCGGTTCCCAGCGCCATGCGCACGCGTCGCTCCACCAGCGGCGTGGACTGAGAACGCATAATTGCGTCATCACGCCAGACCGCCTGCTCGTCGGTAACGTCGGTGCCCATCAGGCGCCAGGCCACGATATCCCGCAGCGCCTGGGTTTGATCGTCATTGAGCTGCTGTGCCTGGACCAACGACGGGATCATCAGCCGGGCGTTTTCGACGTCCTGACGCGCCACGCTCTCAAAGGCCACCGCCGCCATCTGACGGGTGAAATCGGTAGCCCCGGTGGTGCGGGCAAAATTCATCACGGTATTCGGATCGTTGGCCAGCGCCACAATCGCGGAAGAGATGGTCTGATACTCAGGCGGCATCTGCTGCGCCAGCGATCGCACCAGGCTGGTGTTGCCCGCCTTCATCGCCAGACGGATGCGTTCGAGCCAGGCCAGCGGGTCCTGCTGGCCGGAAGCGCGCCAGGCGCTAAACAGCGCATCGCACGCGTTGGGCTGACTTTTACCGGTGAGCCACAGCGTTTTTGCGCCGTCCCAGGCCTCCTGCGCCTGACCCACGCTCAGCTTCGCATAGTAATAATTACACTGCGCTTCGGTGCTGGTCGGCTTGTCGGGGCTAAACGCCAGCAGCCCTTGCCAGTCGCTGCGACGGGCCAGTTCATTGACGAAGCGCGATTTCAGGGAGCGGGCGGGCGGAAGCGTGGGGTTAGCCTCAATAAAATTTTTCACCACCAGCGCCGGCTGGTTCATCAGATCATCGGTTATCTGCCGGTACTGGAGGTACGGGTATAACGGATAGGTCGACAGCGTGGGCATCAGCTCATCGACGACCGACATCTGCCGGCCGTCCCACGCCTGCTTAATTTGGGCATAGCGGCTGCGCTGTTCATCCAGTGAATCCGCATGCGCCAGCTGGCTAAGCGTCAGCAGACTTACGCCGGCAGCCAGAAGGCGCCACGCCGTAGTTTTGGCCTTTTCCACAAGCTATTCCCCTATTTAAGTCCATCAGAGCAGCATCGTGCCGCTTTTAAAATATTCCGGTATCGCTTTAGATATGCTAACCAGACAACGCCAAACGCGCCACGTCCTGAACATTTTTTTACTCTTCTGTGAATCCCATCGCCTCTCTGGGATTAAAGCGCGAAAAAGGCTACACTTCGCCTTTGAAAACTATTCACTACCCTACTCAAAATCATTCCGGCTGAGGCAGCCTGAAGGGTGAAGAGTATATAAAAGAGGCGAAGTCCAACGTGGCTCAATTCGTTTATACCATGCATCGTGTCGGCAAAGTGGTTCCGCCGAAACGTCATATTTTGAAAAATATCTCCCTGAGCTTCTTCCCTGGGGCGAAGATCGGCGTTCTCGGCCTGAACGGCGCCGGTAAGTCCACCCTGCTGCGCATTATGGCCGGTATCGATACCGATATCGAAGGCGAAGCCCGCCCGCAGCCGGGCCTTAAGATTGGCTACCTGCCGCAGGAGCCGAAGCTTAACCCGGAGCAGACCGTTCGCGAGTCCGTGGAAGAAGCGGTTGCCGAAGTGGTTAACGCGCTGAAAGGCCTCGATGAGGTGTACGCTAAGTACGCTGAGCCGGATGCCGACTTCGATAAACTCGCCGCCCAGCAGGGCAAGTTTGAGGAGATTATCCAGGCGCACGACGGCCACAACCTGAACGTGCAGCTCGAGCGTGCGGCCGACGCCCTGCGCCTGCCGGACTGGGATGCCAAAATCGCTAACCTGTCCGGTGGTGAACGCCGCCGCGTGGCTCTGTGCCGCCTGCTGCTGGAAAAGCCGGACATGCTGCTGCTCGACGAACCGACCAACCACCTGGATGCCGAATCCGTGGCCTGGCTGGAACGCTTCCTGCACGACTTCGAAGGAACCGTTGTGGCCATTACCCACGACCGTTACTTCCTTGATAACGTTGCCGGCTGGATCCTCGAGCTCGACCGCGGTGAAGGCATTCCGTGGGAAGGCAACTACTCCTCCTGGCTGGAGCAGAAAGATCAGCGCCTGGCCCAGGAAGCCTCTCAGGAAGCGGCGCGCCGCAAGTCCATTGAGAAAGAGCTGGAGTGGGTCCGCCAGGGCGCGAAAGGCCGTCAGTCTAAGGGCAAAGCCCGTCTGGCGCGCTTCGAAGAGCTTAACAGCGTTGAATACCAGAAACGTAACGAAACTAACGAACTGTTTATTCCGCCTGGAGCACGTCTGGGGGATAAAGTCGTTGAAGTCACCAACCTGCGTAAATCCTACGGCGATCGCCTGCTGATTGACGACCTGAACTTCTCGGTACCGAAAGGAGCCATCGTCGGGATCATCGGGCCAAACGGCGCGGGTAAATCCACCCTGTTCCGCATGATGTCGGGTCAGGAACAGCCTGATGCCGGTTCTATCACCCTGGGTGATACCGTTAAGCTGGCCTCCGTCGATCAGTTCCGTGACGCTATGGATAACAGCAAAACCGTTTGGGAAGAGGTTTCCGGCGGGCTGGATATCATGAAGATCGGCAACACCGAGATGCCGAGCCGCGCCTACGTTGGCCGCTTTAACTTCAAAGGTGTCGATCAGGGCAAACGCGTCGGCGAGCTGTCCGGCGGTGAGCGCGGTCGTCTGCACCTGGCGAAACTGCTGCAGGTTGGCGGTAACGTTCTGCTGCTCGATGAACCAACCAACGACCTGGATATCGAAACCCTGCGCGCGTTAGAAAACGCCCTGCTGGAGTTCCCGGGCTGCGCGATGGTTATCTCGCACGACCGCTGGTTCCTTGACCGCGTAGCGACCCACATTCTGGACTACCAGGATGAAGGTAAGGTGGAGTTCTTCGAAGGTAACTTTACCGAATACGAAGAGTACAAGAAGCGCACCCTCGGCGCCGATGCGCTGGAACCGAAGCGCATCAAGTACAAACGTATCGCCAAGTAATAAGAACAGGTAATAAAAAACGGGTGGCCAGGCCACCCGTTTTTCTATCCCACGCCATCGCGGTCGTTAGCCCGGCTCGCCCATCAGCTGTTTCACCAGCTCGACGCAGCGCAGAAAGCGCGTATCGTAGTCCGCCTCTTTCACGTGCACGAAGTTTATTTCGTTCTCTTTAAGCAACGACACCAGCAGGGTCTGGAACTCCGTACGATCCACCGAGCTTCCCAGACTGCGTAAACCGTCGGCCACCCACGGCGTATTGTTCTCCAGCAGGATAACCAGGTCGAAACGGTACTCGTCGATCAGCGCCTGGACGAAGGGATGCTCGCGGCCTTCATACTTCAGACAAAATGCCTGGGTACTGACGAAATCGGTATCGATGAACGCCACTTTATTGGCATATTTCACAGCGAAATCAATGTACTGAGCGTGTCCGAGCGCAATTTTATCATAGTCAGAATACTGCAGCGCCATCTCGTCGCCGCCCAGATGCGAGAAGACGTAGTCCCGACCGTACTCCCAGGCGCTGGTGGTATTGAAGATGTTGGCCAGCTTATTGACCAGCGTCGATTTACCGCTCGATTCGCCGCCGAGGATCGCCACCGTGCGCACGAAGAACGGCTTCACTTCGGTGGGGATATATTCCCAGTAGCGGAACGGGTTTTCACGAATCTGCCCGCCGCTGATGTTCATAAAGGTTCGCTTAGGATCGATCAGTACCGTTTCGATCCCCAGCTGCTCCAGATACTGCGGCGCGTCGGACTCTTCTGAGGAATAGATCCAGTTTGGCTGAATGCCCTTCTCGTCCATAAAGGCGCGGATCCCTCGGCTCCAGACGTCCCAGCCGTGCGGATAAGGCTCCATCCCCTCTTCATTAAAGGCGTGAATGCGGATGTTTTTCTGATACTTGAACGTTTGCAGCAGCCAGCGCAGACGGTCGGGCACCGTCGGCTGCTGCGACATGGCGCTCTCTTCAAACAGCTGGCGGTCGCGGGTATCGTCATAGCCCATGATGATATGCAGCTCGTCTACCTGACTGCAGGCGCGCTGGATCAAATAGATATGGCCGGTATGCAGCGGGTAAAACTTACCAAACACCACGCCGACGCTTTTCTGCCGACGCGGGAACTCAAGGCCGAGAAAGCGGTGCAGAGCTTCCAGCTTCTGCGCGCTCGGGCTTTTAATTTTCGCATTCAGCAACTGGCTCAGATAGCCTTTGGTCATCCCGCTGGCTTCAGCCACCTGCTGCAGCGTGCAGCCTTTTTGCTTAATCGCGGTTTTGAGATAGTCGAACGATGACACAAGAGCCTCCTGCTTTAGCAATACTGAAAAAATATCCTGTGGGTTTCTGGTGGCAGGAAGGCGGCAAGCGAACGCCGCCAACACACCTGCCGCCGGAAAGACGACGGATATTTAATTATAAGTCGTCAAAAACGCTTAGCGCATCCGCAAGCTTTTTCACGCCAAAGATTTGCATCCCTTCCGGTACTTTTTTCGGCACGTTGGCGGCCGGGACGATGGCGCGGCGGAACCCGTGCTTGGCCGCCTCGGAGATGCGCTCCTGGCCGCTGGGCACCGGGCGGATCTCGCCGGACAGGCCCACTTCGCCAAACACCACCAGATCGTGCGGCAGCGGACGATCCCGCAGGCTCGACACCATCGCCAGCAGCAGCGCGAGGTCCGCGCTGGTTTCCGCCACCTTCACCCCGCCAACGACGTTGACGAAGACGTCCTGGTCGGACATCTGCAGGCCGCCGTGACGGTGCAGCACCGCCAGCAGTATCGCCAGCCGGTTCTGCTCCAGCCCCACGGCCACCCGGCGCGGGTTGGACATCATCGAGTGATCGACCAGCGCCTGAATCTCCACCAGCAGCGGACGGGTGCCTTCCCAGACCACCATCACCGAACTACCGGAAGTGACCTCATCGCCGCGGCTGAGGAAAATAGCCGAAGGGTTGCTGATTTCGCGCAGCCCCTGCTCGGTCATCGCGAAGACCCCCAGCTCATTCACCGCACCGAAGCGGTTTTTATGGCTGCGCAGGGTGCGAAAGCGGGAATCGGCGTCGCCATCCAGCAGTACCGAGCAGTCAATACAGTGTTCGAGCACCTTCGGCCCGGCCAGCGAGCCGTCTTTGGTGACGTGACCCACCATAACAATCGCCACGTCGCGGGTTTTCGCAAACCGCGTCAGGTAAGCGGCGGTCTCACGCACCTGGGCCACGCTGCCCGGCGAGGACTGGACGTCGGCCATATGCATCACCTGGATGGAGTCGATAACCATCAGCTGCGGCTTTTCTTCGTCGGCGATCTGGCAAATTTGCTCAATGCTGGTTTCGGAGAGCATGTTGAGATTGGCCGTTGGCAGCCCCAGACGATGCGCGCGCATCGCCACCTGCTGCAGCGACTCTTCCCCGGTGACGTACAGCGTTTTCATTCCTTCCGCCAGCCGGCACAGCGTCTGGAGCAGCAGCGTCGATTTCCCCGCACCCGGGCTGCCGCCAATCAGAATCGCGCTCCCCGGCACCACGCCGCCGCCAAGCACGCGGTCAAACTCTTTAAAGCCGGTGGAAAAGCGCGGCAGCGCCTCAAGGCTGATCTCCGACAGCTTTTGCACCTTCGACACGCCGGCATTACCGGCATAGCCCGTCAGGCGTTCGTTTCTCGCCACCTGCGGCGAAGCGGCAATACGCACCTCGGTGATGGTATTCCAGGCATGGCAGGCGCTGCACTGCCCCTGCCAGCGGGGGTAATCCGCACCACATTCATTACAGACAAATGCGCGTTTTGGAGCTTTCGCCACGTTAACCTCTTACTTTTGGTTCATGCTGCCCGAGAGAATACAGAATACCCCCATCAGGTCAGCGTGGCGGATCGTTACTTCCGCCAGCTCGTTCACTTTCGGTTTCGCATGATAGGCGATACCGAGGCCCGCGGCCTTGATCATCGGCAGATCGTTGGCGCCGTCGCCGATCGCCACGGTTTGCGCCGGCGGAATTTCATATTTTTCCGCCAGCTTGCGCAGCGTCGCGGCTTTGTATTTAGCATCGACGATATCACCAATCACGTTGCCGGTTAGCCTGCCGTCCATGATTTCCAGCTCATTAGCGAACACGGCGTCAAGATGCAGCTTGTCGCGCAGGTATTCCGCAAAGAACGTGAAGCCGCCGGAGGCGATAGCCACCTTCCAGCCCAGCGCTTCCAGCTTCAGCACCAGCTGAGTCAGCCCCGGCATCAGCGGCAGCGCTTCACGCACCTGCAGCAAAATATTGGCATCGGCATCTTTCAGCGTCGCCACCCGCTGGCGCAGGCTGGCGGTAAAGTCCAGCTCACCGCGCATCGCGCGTTCGGTCACTTCCGATACCAGCTCGCCGGTTCCCGCGAGCTTCGCAATTTCATCGATACACTCAATCTGAATGGCGGTGGAGTCCATATCCATCACCAGCAGCCCCGGCGAGCGCAGGTGCGGGATCTTACCCAGCGGCGCGACGTCCAGCCCGGCTTCGTGCGCCAGTCGGGTCGCGCGCAGGGTCAGAGAGCCGGCCAGACGAATAACCTGATAGTCTTCAACGACCCAGGAGGCGACGATAACCAGCGCCGCGCCCAGCTCACGCTGCCAGTCCGTTAAACGGCGCTTATCAAGGCCCCGGCCGTAGAGCAGCCAGCCGCTGCGTCCGGCATGATAATCCAGCGGCATGACCTCATCACCGCTCAGCGAAAGCGGTAATCCAGGCCACAGGGAAACATCTTCGGGCAGATCGCACCAGGTCAAACTGTTTGGCATTACGGCTCCAGATTTCTTCATTCAGGCGAGGAAAATAACGCATGAGGCTACCTTGTAACCAGCGCTTCTGGCAACATTAAGCTGCAAATATTAAAGGTGGAATATGGTACGCGCAAAACTGAAATTCCGACTGCATCGCGCCGTCATCGTTCTGATCTGTCTGGCGCTTCTCGTCGCCCTGATGCAGGGAGCCTCGTGGTTCAGCCAGAACAGCCAAAAACAGCGTAACCCGCAGCTGGAAGAACTGGCACGCACGCTTGCCCAGCAGGTTTCGCTAAATCTTGCGCCGATGATGCGCAGCGAAACGCCCGATGAGAAGCGCATCAGTCAGCTGCTGGAGCAGCTTACGCAACGCAGCCGCATCCTGGATGCCGGCGTCTATGACGACCAGGGCGACCTGGTGGCGCGCTCCGGCGAAGGCGTCAACGTCCGCGACAGGCTCGCCCTCGACGGTAAAAAGGCCGGCGGCTACTTTAATCAGCAAATCGTCGAACCTATCCAGGGGAAAAACGGTCCGCTCGGCTACCTGCGCCTGACGCTGGATACCCATACGTTAGCGACCGAGGCAAAACAGGTGGATAATACCACCAATATTCTCCGCCTGATGCTGCTGCTGTCGCTGGCTATTGGCGTCGTGCTGACCCGCACCCTGCTGCAGGGTAAACGCACCCGCTGGCAGCAGTCGCCATTCCTGCTTACCGCCAATAAGCCGGTGGAAGATGAAGAAGAAGATAAAAAAGGAACCCCCTGATGCCGACGCTACGCCTGCTGCTCTCCGACTCCTACGATCCGTGGTTCAACCTCGCGGTTGAGGAGTCTATTTTCCGCCAGATGCCGGCAACCCAGAGAGTGCTGTTCCTGTGGCGCAACGCCGATACGGTGGTTATTGGCCGGGCGCAAAACCCGTGGAAAGAGTGCAACACCCGCCGGATGGAGGAGGACAACGTGCGTCTGGCCCGCCGCAGCAGCGGCGGCGGCGCCGTTTTTCACGATCTGGGCAACACCTGCTTTACCTTTATGGCGGGCAAGCCCGAGTACGATAAAACCGTCTCCACGCGTATCGTCCTCGAGGCGCTTAACGCGCTGGGCGTCGCGGCGGAAGCCTCCGGGCGCAACGATCTGGTGGTGAAAACCGCCGAAGGCGATCGCAAGGTCTCCGGCTCCGCCTACCGTGAAACGATGGATCGCGGCTTTCATCACGGCACGCTGCTGCTGAACGCCGATTTAAGCCGTCTCGCCAACTACCTCAATCCGGACCAAAAAAAGCTGCAGGCCAAGGGGATAACCTCGGTACGCGGCCGGGTTGCCAATCTGGTGGAGCTGCTGCCTGGCATTACGCACCGTCAGGTTTGCGCCGCCATTGAAGAGGCTTTTTTCAAACATTACGGCGAGCGCGTGGAAGCCGAAGTCATTTCGCCGGATAAAACCCCCGATCTGCCGAACTTTGCCGAAACCTTCGCTCGCCAGAGCAGCTGGGAGTGGAATTTTGGCCAGGCGCCGGCCTTCTCTCACCTGCTGGATGAGCGCTTTCGCTGGGGAGGCGTCGAGCTGCATTTTGACGTCGAGAAGGGGCATATCACCCGCACGCAGGTGTTTACCGACAGCCTGAACCCGGCGCCGCTGGAAGCGCTGGCCGCGCGGCTGCAGGGCTGTGCGTATCGCGCCGAGGCGCTGCAGCAGGCGTGCGAGGCGTTACGGGTCGATTTCCCCGAGCAGGAACAGGAGCTAGGTGAGCTGTCCGCATGGATAGCGGGTGCGGTGCGCTAATGGCCGGAGGTTGGCATCCGGCCGCGGCGTTCGTGCCTTAGCCGGAAACTGCGGCCCTCCCCGCATCGGGGGAGAGCCGCTCATCTTACTCTTGATCGCCCAGCAGAACGGATTCCAGCGCGATTTTGATCATATCGTTGAAGGTGGTCTGACGCTCGGCAGCGGTGGTCTGCTCGTGCGTACGGATATGATCGGACACGGTACAGATGGTCAGCGCTTTTGCACCGAACTCCGCCGCCACGCCGTAGATACCGGCCGCTTCCATTTCCACGCCCAGAATGCCGTATTTTTCCATCACGTCAAACATGGACGGGTCCGGCGTATAGAACAGATCGGCGGAGAAGATGTTACCGACGCGCGCGTCAACGCCCAGCGCTTTCGCGGCATCAACGGCGTTGCGCACCATGCCGAAGTCAGCAATAGCGGCAAAGTCATGGTCTTTAAAACGCAGACGGTTCACTTTGGAATCGGTGCAGGCGCCCATACCGATAACCACGTCACGCAGCTTCACGTCAGCGCGTACCGCGCCGCAGGAACCGACGCGAATGATTTTCTTCACGCCGAAATCGGTGATCAGCTCTTTGGTATAGATGGAGCAGGATGGGATACCCATACCGTGGCCCATAACGGAGATTTTGCGGCCTTTGTAGGTCCCGGTGAAGCCCAGCATGCCGCGCACGTTGTTAACTTCACGCACATCTTCAAGGAAGGTTTCCGCAATGTGCTTCGCGCGCAGCGGGTCGCCCGGCATCAGAACAACATCAGCGAAATCACCCATCTCGGCGTTAATATGTGGAGTTGCCATCATTTTATCCTTTTATATTTAAATGCATGAAGGGCGGGAAGTTCCCGCCCAAATCCATCAGAACATAGCTTTGCCGTAGTCCATCGCGGAAGTGCCGAAGTAGCTCGCCAGCGTTTGGCCGATATCCGCGAAGGTTTCGCGGTGGCCAAGCGAACCTGGTTTAACCTTCGGACCGTAAACCAGTACCGGAATATGTTCCCGGGTATGGTCGGTGCCCTGCCAGCTTGGGTCACAGCCGTGGTCGGCGGTCAGGATCAGAATGTCATCTTCCCCGACCAGCGCCATCAGTTCAGGCAGACGGCGGTCGAACAGCTCCAGACCCGCGGCGTAGCCGGCGATATCGCGACGGTGGCCCCATGAAGAGTCGAAATCGACGAAGTTGGTGAAGACGATTGTCTTGTCGCCCGCTTCTTTCATCTCTTTGATGGTCGCGTCAAACAGCGCGTCCAGGCCGGTCGCCTTCACTTTTTTAGTGATCCCGCAGTTCGCATAGATGTCGGCGATTTTACCCACCGACACCACGTGGCCGTCTTTCTCATCCACCAGCTTCTGCAACACGGTGGCGGCAGGCGGCTCAACGGCGAGGTCATGACGGTTACCGGTGCGCTGGAAGCTACCCGCCTTGTCGCCGATAAACGGACGCGCAATCACGCGGCCGATGTTGTAACCGCCTTCAGTCAGCTCTTCGCGCGCGATTTCGCACAGCTCATACAGCTTATCGAGACCATAGGTTTCTTCATGACAGGCAATCTGGAACACCGAGTCAGCGGAGGTATAGAAAATCGGCTTGCCGGTTTTCATATGCTCTTCGCCGAGCTGATCCAGAATGACGGTACCGGAAGAGTGGCAGTTGCCGAGGTAGCCCGGCAGGTTTGCGCGTTTAACCAGCTTGTCCAGCAGCTCCTGCGGGAAGCTGTTCTCGTGTTCCGGGAAGTAGCCCCAGTCGAACAGCACCGGCACGCCGGCGATTTCCCAGTGGCCTGACGGCGTATCTTTACCGGAAGAGAGTTCGTGCGCCCACGCATAGGCGCCGACAACTTCCGCATTTCCATCCATTCCTGCCGCGATGGAACCCGTAGAACCTTCATGCGCTTTTACCAGACCGAGACGGGTCAGGTTTGGCAAATTCAGCGGGCCTTTGCGGCCGGTGTCGGCTTCCCCGTTTGCGCACGCTTGCGCAATGTGTCCGAGGGTGTCTGCGCCAACGTCGCCAAAGCGAGCAGCATCTTCAGTCGCACCGATGCCGAAGGAGTCCAGCACCATAATAAATGCACGTTTCATATTATTCTCCGTACCTTTTGCGCTGCAAAAAAGCGATCAGATCAGTATACAGCTATTCAGTAATGCGACGATAGACCGTCGGCGTTTCTTTCGGTGCGGTATCGTCCAGTTTAATTGCCGCTTTCACGGCTTTGGCGGCGTCCTGCCAGCTGGATTCATCTTTCGCATGAATCACCGCCAGCGGCCGCTGCCCGTCAACGCTATCGCCCAGGCGAGCCATATCGGTAAAGCCGACGCTATAGTCAATCGGGTCGGATGCCTGGCGACGGCCGCCGCCCATCGACACCACCGCCATACCCAGCGCCCGGGTGTCCATTTCAGCGACAAAGCCTTCGCCATCAGCGTAGACCGCTTTGCTCAACATCGCGGTCGGCAGATATTTATCATAGTTTTCAACGAAATCGTTCGGGCCTTTCTGCGCAGCTACCATTCGGCCAAAGACCTCGGCCGCTTTACCGTTATCCAGCACCGCCTGCAGCTTCGCCCGCGCGTCGGCGTCGTCCTGGGCCAGCTTGCCGGAAATCAGCATTTCGACGCACAGCGCCATCGTCACGTCAAACAGACGCGGATTGCGGTATTCGCCGGTCAGGAACTGCACCGCTTCGCGGACCTCCACGGCGTTACCGGCGCTGGAAGCCAGCACCTGATTCATATCGGTCAGCAGCGCGGTGGTACGCACGCCCGCGCCGTTGGAGACACCAACGATCGCTTCGGCCAGCGCCGCAGAGAGCTCGTAGGTAGGCATAAAGGCGCCGCTGCCGACTTTCACGTCCATCACCAGCGCATCCAGGCCTTCAGCCAGCTTTTTCGCCAGAATAGAGGCGGTGATCAGCGGAATCGAGTCCACCGTAGCGGTAATATCGCGGGTGGCGTAGAAGCGCTTGTCGGCAGGCGCCAGCGAGCTGGTCTGTCCGATGATAGCCACGCCGACATCCTTAATGATGTCGCGGAAACGGCCGTCATCCGGGAAAATATCGAAGCCTGGGATCGCTTCCAGCTTGTCGAGCGTTCCGCCGGTATGCCCCAGTCCACGACCGGAGATCATCGGCACATAGCCGCCGCATGCGGCGACCATCGGGCCAAGCATCAGCGACGTGACGTCGCCCACGCCGCCGGTGGAGTGCTTATCCACGATCGGCCCGTTAAGATTGAGGCTTTTCCAGTTCAGTACGGTTCCTGAATCCCGCATCGCCATCGTCAGCGAAACGCGTTCTGGCATAGTCATATCGTGGAAAAAAATGGTCATCGCCAGCGCGGCTATCTGCCCTTCGGAAACGGTATTATCGCGAATACCGTTGATGAAAAAGCGAATTTCATCATCGCTCAGCGCGTGACCATCACGTTTTTTACGAATAATTTCTTGTGCGAGAAACAAGGTAACCCCCTGAGGAATAAGGTCAAACACGACGGGCGGCGTTATCTGCGCCCGTGCTAAAATCCTGAAGCCCGGCCGCACCTCGCGGCGCCGGGGATCTCCCGGCGTCGGCGCTGCCGCGCCTCGTCCGGGATACGGTTATGTCACCGTTACGTCTTAGTAGCTGCTGGCGCTCTTACCGTCGCCGTGACCCAGCGCTTTCAGCAGGCTAGCCAGCAGGCTTGACGCGCCAAAACGGTAGTGACGCGAGTCAGCCCACTGTGCGCCGAACAGCTTATCGGCAATCGCCAGGAACTGCTGTGCGTCTTCCGCGCTGCGTACGCCGCCCGCTGGCTTAAAGCCTACGGTTTCCTGTACGCCCATATCGCGGATAACTTCCAGCATGATGCGCGCGCTTTCAGGCGTGGCGTTTACCGGCACTTTCCCCGTCGAGGTTTTGATGAAATCCGCGCCCGCTTTGATCGCGATTTCGGAGGCTTTGCGGATCAGCGCTTCTTCTTTCAGCTCGCCGGTTTCGATGATCACTTTGAGCAGAACGTTAGCCGCCGCACAGGCCTCTTTGCAGGCTTTAACCAGGTCGAATCCAACCTGCTCATTGCCGGCAATCAGCGCCCGGTACGGGAATACCACGTCAACTTCATCGGCGCCGTAGGCGATCGCGGCGCGGGTTTCCGCCAGGGCGATATCGATATCGTCATTACCGTGCGGGAAGTTGGTCACCGTGGCGATATGGATATCCGGAGTGCCTTGCTCTTTCAAGGTTTTACGAGCAATCGGAATAAAGCGAGGGTAGATGCAGATAGCGGCCGTGTTACCTACCGGCGTTTTTGCCTGATGACACAGCGCAATCACCTTCTCATTGGTGTCGTCGTCATTCAGGGTGGTCAGGTCCATCAGTTTCAATGCGCGCAGGCTGCTTGCAGATAAATCAGTCATTTCATACTCCGACGGCTTATTGCCGGTTGAATAGTTTGTCACCTTGCGAGTCTGTTACTATTGTAACATCACCTCGCCGCTACACTTCGACATCCATCACAGTTAATGAAAACTAATTACTAACTTGCATAACCATAATGAGATGTAAATCACATAAAAATGCCAGTACTCACCATCTCAGCGACAAGTTTTCTTTAAGCATAATCAGAATTCCTCATCGTGCGATAATGTTATTATTATAACATATCAGCGCTGAATAACTCGACCGCAGCGCGCACATATTGTGCTCAAGAAAGGTGAATTTATAGTTATCCATTGAAAAATAGATACTTTATTTAACGTTAGGGAATGATGGAATTTTCACAAAAAAGGGGCGGTAGCGTACGTTTTGCCACGGCGGCGGCGGAGAGGACAGGTTTAGGCTGTTTAGCGAGGATTTACAGCGTGCCGAACAACGCTTTGGTGTTGCTCAGAAGAGCGTGCGCGATAACATCAGCCGGCTCCTGGCGCAGCTCGCACAGCGTGGCAAAAACCCGAGCCGCCTGCTCCGGGCGATTTGGCTGTCCCTGAAAACCGTTTAGCGGCATATCCGGGGCATCCGTTTCCAGCAGCAGCGCCGATAGCGGCAGACGCGACATGACCTCGCGCGTTTTGCTGGCGCGGGGATAGGTGATGGTTCCGCCAACGCCAATTTTGTATCCTGACTGCACGAAACGCTCCGCCTGCTGAAGGCTGCCGGCAAAACCATGCACCACGCCGGTACGCGCCAGAGCATGCTTTTTCAGCAGCATCGCCAGCTTATCGTGCGTGCGTCGCGAATGGAGGATCACCGGCAAATCATAGCGTTTTGCCAGCCGCAGCTGCGCCTCAAGCAGCGCCTGCTGCCGATCAAACTGCGGGTCCTCGCGATAGAGATCGAGGCCAATTTCACCAATTGCCACCACCTTCGCGCTGCGCTGCTGCAGGCAGGCTTCAAGCCGCTGAAGGCTGCTCTCGTCATGACGCTCAATAACTATCGGATGCAAGCCCAGCGCGGCATACAGCGCATCATGCTGCGAGGCCAGGGCCAGCACGCGGGGAAAATTATCCGCCTCGGTGGCGGGGACAATAATCTGCGTCACGCCTTCACGCGCGGCCCGGGCAATGCTCTCCACTTCATCATGCGCAAACGGTGGAAAATCGAAATGACAGTGGGTATCAATAAATTGCAGCATCACGCCAGGTCCTCATTATCGAAGCTGGCATCGTTGGCCTGGGCGGCGTCGATCAGGGTTGCCTGATGCGCATCGTTGGCAACGGAAGCCGGCGGCACCACCACCGGCGCAGGCACCGCGAGACGCGGCATATGGCGCAGCAGCGGCGGACGATCGGCCAGCAGCCTGCCCACCGTTGCCAGAAAATAGCGGCCGCACTGGCGCCCGGTTTTATAGTCCTCCAGCAGCGCCGGCAGCCGGCTCCCCAGGGCCATACTTTTTAACGGCTTCTGCGGGAAAATTTCGAGGATCCGCAGCTTACCCGGCGGCTTCTCAATAAACTGCTGGGTCGCGCGGTAGGTGGCCTCATGGTGCTGGACCAGATTCACAAACGGCTGCAGGCTGCTTTCACCGAGCCAGCGCTCCATACGTTTGAACCACTGCGGGGTATAGTACATCTGCGACGGGACCGTGCGGATCACCACAATCGTCTGCGCGCCGCGTTTTGCCGCCTCCTGCACCGGAATCGCATCGCTGACGCCGCCGTCGAGATAGCTGATGCCGTCAAGCATCACGCCGCTGCGATAAAAACCGGGGATCGCGCTGGAGGCGCGGATCTGATCGAGCCACGTGGACTGCGTCGGGGAAAAGTAGTTTGGCGTATAGTCATCGCCGCGGCAGGCGCACATCCACAGCTCTTTGCCCTGTGAAAATCGCTCTTCGGCATAGCTCATCGCCAGAGGCATTTTTTGCGCCGTGGTTCCCACCAGCCAGTCGAGATCGATAAGATTCCCGCCGCGCACGAAACGCATCGGGTCAAAAAACTCGCGGGAGGTGGTATAACGCGTGATGACCTTACGCGCGTAGCCCTGCTGGTTGCACATATAGGCTGACAGATTTTGCGCCCCGGCGGAGGTACCGAGCATAATGTCAAAAGGGTTGAATCCGGCGCGCATAAACTCATCCAGCACCCCGGCGGTAAAGATCCCCCTTTGTCCACCCCCCTCGCACACCAGACCAAGCTTGCCCGGCTGAAAAGGTTTAACCGATAACGGCGCAATATTGCCAAGCGTTACGGGAATTCGATGCCCCACTCTGCTTTCCTGTTTGCTTATTCTATAACAACAAAGTAACGCAAGTTTTATACCCCTGATACAGCAAAAGCCAGTCATATAGACTGGCTTTATGTAAAACACTATTTCATCAATGCGCTTAAGGCCGTTCTGGCCTTTGCATCTATGGGCGTCGACGCCCGGTAAACAGACTGACCAGGAACAGAATAATACCGACGACAAAGACAATTTTCGCCGCCCAGGCTGCCGTACCCGCCAGGCTACCGAATCCTAAAGCGGCGGCAATTAAGGCGATGACCAGAAAAATAATGCCCCATCGAAACATAATGCTCTCCTTACCATAGTGGATAACGGTCGCTTTTCTACGCGCTCAGGTCGCGCAGGCACCAACCCTGTCGTGCTCTGATTCAACGGCAGTAGCCGAAAAAATGTGTTTAGTGAACGGTGTTATTGAACTTTGAGGTCGTTTTTTACGGTTTTTACGCCAGTCACGGCTTTAGCGATCCCGGCGGCGCGATCCGCCTGCTGACGAGACCCAACCGTCCCGGACAGACGCACGGTGCCGGAGCTGGTTTCAACCGTCACCTTCCGCGAAGGGACAATATCATCGGCCAGCAGCTTGGCTTTAATTTCGCTGGTAATTGCCGTATCGCCAGCGTAGCCCTTCAGGCTTGCGGGCTGCTGATTGGCCACGCTCAGCTCATCGTTAACCGCCGAGACGCCCTTAATCTCTTTGGCTATCCTGACCGCCTGCTCTTTCTGCCCGGAGCTCTCCACCGAGCCGCTCAGGGTGACCGCTTTATTCTCGGTTTTCACCGAGATATCCGTACTGCGGATACTTTTATCATCGATTAGCGCCGCCTTAACTCTGGCAGTAATCGTGCTGTCGTCCATAAAGTCGCCGACTTTATTCATCGAGCTATCGACAGCCTGCCCGGCGCTGTTAGCAACGGACTTTGCGCTGTCCGTCGTTGAGTTATCCGCATATGCCGAGGCGCTGATCATGGCCGAGCCTAAGAAGAGCGCCAGCAGCGTGCTGGTATTCTTTAGTCTTGTCATGGTGATCTCCTCGTTATTTCTATATCGGTAAAGCAAAATAAGTAGTTTATTAAGCCAGCGTTTTGAAAATTGCTTATTAAATATAGTAGAAGGTCGCAAGGAGGGCGGGAAATATGTATAAAAAAACGGGACAACAGAAAAATTTAAGAACTTTCTTTAGCGGCGGGAACGGCGGGAAAATTGAGTAGAGCGCGGCTAAAGCCGCGCTCCAGAAGGAATTAGTGCTCGCGTGTTTTACGGAACATGACCTCAGGATAACGCTCCTGAGTCAGGTTGAGATTTACCATCGTCGGGGCGATATAGGTCAAATTATCACCACCGTCGAGGGCCAGCTGAATTTCGTTTTTACGCTTAAACTCTTCGAATTTCTTCACGTCGGTCGACTCGACCCAGCGGGCGGTCGCCACGTTTACCGATTCGTAAATCGCTTCCACGTTATATTCGCTCTTCAGGCGCGCAACCACCACGTCAAACTGCAGCACCCCAACGGCACCAACGATCAGATCGTTATTGGCGATCGGACGGAAGACCTGTACCGCGCCCTCTTCAGAGAGCTGAACCAGCCCTTTAAGCAGCTGTTTCTGCTTCAGCGGATCCTTCAGGCGGATACGACGGAACAGCTCCGGCGCGAAGTTCGGAATGCCGGTGAACTTCATCATCTCGCCTTGGGTAAAGGTATCGCCAATCTGAATGGTACCGTGGTTATGTAAACCGATAATATCGCCGGGATAGGCTTCTTCAACGTGTGAACGGTCGCCGGCCATAAAGGTTAGCGCGTCGGAAATCACCACGTCTTTGCCAATCCGCACCTGACGCAGCTTCATGCCCTTTTCGTACTGCCCGGAAACCACGCGCATAAAGGCGACGCGGTCGCGGTGTTTCGGGTCCATGTTGGCCTGAATTTTAAACACAAAGCCGGTGAACTTCTCTTCTTCCGCGCGAACTTCGCGCGTATCGGTCTTACGCGGCATCGGCGCTGGCGCCCACTCCACCAGACCATCCAGCATATGATCGACGCCGAAGTTACCTAAAGCCGTTCCGAAGAAGACCGGGGTAATTTCCCCTGCCAGGAACAGATCTTTATCGAATTCGTTAGAAGCGCCCTGCACCAGCTCCAGCTCATCGCGCAGCTGCTGCGCGAGGTCTTCACCGACCGCGCTGTCGAGATCCGGGTTATTCAGGCCCTTAATAATGCGGACTTCCTGAATGGTGTGGCCCTTACCGGTCTGATAGAGATACGTCTCATCTTTATAGAGATGATACACGCCCTTAAACAGCTTCCCGCAGCCAATCGGCCAGGTGATCGGCGCGCAGGCGATGCGCAGCTCGTTTTCAACTTCGTCCAGCAGCTCCATCGGATCGCGAATATCGCGGTCGAGCTTGTTCATAAACGTCAGGATCGGCGTGTCGCGCAGACGGGTAACTTCCATCAGCTTACGGGTACGATCTTCGACGCCTTTGGCCGCATCGATAACCATCAGGCAGCAGTCCACCGCCGTCAGCGTACGATAGGTATCTTCGGAGAAGTCTTCGTGGCCCGGGGTATCCAGCAGGTTAACCAGGCTACCGTGATACGGGAACTGCATCACCGACGTGGTAATAGAGATACCACGCTGCTTTTCCATCTCCATCCAGTCCGATTTGGCGTGCTGGTTGGAGCCGCGGCCCTTAACGGTACCGGCGGTTTGAATCGCCTGTCCGAACAGCAACACCTTTTCGGTGATGGTAGTTTTACCGGCATCCGGGTGAGAAATAATGGCAAAAGTGCGGCGCTTCGCCACCTCTTGCAGATAAGGAGACAACGTCATAATTGAATCTTCTTAGTAAACGCGGCAACCGGCCACGCATGTTAAATACGAAAAATTGCGGCTATTTTACCCATCAACGGGGGGGAGGCAATCAGTGTTTACACAGGAGCTGCTCCAGTTCGCTTAACGAGGTTACCGTCCAGTCCGGCCGGAGATCCGCAGGCAGCTCGCGCTGATGGGCGTTGAGCCAGCAGGTCGCAAGGCCGGCGTTGACGCCGCCGCGGATATCAGACTCCGCGGTGTCCCCCACCATCAGCACGCGGGAACGATCCGCAACGCCCGCCTGCGCCAGCGCGTAATCAAAGATCCGCGCATCCGGTTTTGCGACGCCCACTTCTTCAGAAATAATCAATAAATCAAAGTGATCGCGCAAACCGGTTCGTTCCAGACGGATCTGCTGCAGCGAAGTGAAGCCGTTGGTAATAATCCCCATCTTCACCTTGCCCTGCAGCGCATTCAGCAGCGATACCGCACCAGGAAGCGGCGAACAAATCTCGGCCATCGCGTTCATGAACGCATCGTTAAGCTCGCCCGGCGGCACGCTCAGGCGGCTGGCCCAGCTATCAAAACGCTGGTGCTGCAGCTGAAGCGAGGTGATAGCGCCGTTTTGATAATCCACCCACAGCGGTTTATTCACGGCCTGATAGTCCTGAAAATCTTCAGCGGTAAACGTCACGCTATAGTCGAGGAACATCCGCTGTAAACCGGTGAAGGAGTCAAACGTAAACAGCGTTTCATCGGCATCAAAGAAAATCCAGTCCCACTTCATCGTATCACCTTGTCTTACATGCTTAGCGGTAGAGCCATAATGATTGCATCCTCACGACCGTCGGCCGTGGGGTAGTAGTTGCGGCGGATGGTCGCCTCGTTAAAGCCTAAGCTTTCATACAGCGCAATGGCCGCAGCGTTAGACGCGCGAACCTCCAGCCACAGCGTGACGACGCCGCGTTGTTCGACCTCGTCAATAACCCGCTCCAGCAGCTCTCGCCCGAGGCCGCGCCGCTGGAAAGCCGGATCGACGGCGATGTTAAACAGGGTCGCCTCGTCCAGCACAATTTGCGTAATGGCAAAGGCCGCCATTTTACCATCGACCGCCAGCTGGAGATTCAGGTAGCGTTCGCCCTGATTGCTGGCGAAGGTTTGCTCACTCCACGGAAAAGCGTGGGCGAGAGTTTCTATTTGCCAGGCTCGGGGCAAATCAGCCGCGTTGAGGGTAGAAATCGTGTTCATGTGCGCAGATTTGTTGCCAGAGCGCCATACGGGCAGGCGCGCTGGTCTGGAGTTCATCGAAAGCGGGCGAAGTTACCTGTGCGCCCGCCAGCAGCAACGGTGCGTCTGTGCCTAACCGCCAGCTGTTACAGCGGCTGTTCGGCGGCAGCATGGCCACGCGGTCTGGGGTCAGCTGCAGCACCTGATCCGGCGTCAGCGCCAGCGCGCGTAGAACATCGCCGATTAGCGGTTCGCTGAGCGGCGGCAGATTCTCCGCCACCATCACCAGACGAATATGCCCGGCCAGTGAGATAGCGATTTCGCCCTGCAACGCCCCGGGGCGACGCAGCGACCACTGGGTAATGCCCAGTTGCTGTAATTGCCAGTCTCGTCGGGATGTCATAGCGAAACACTCCTGTTAATCAAGCGCGCAATATAGCAAATCCGTCGTATTTGCGCCAACAAACTCCGCCCCCGTCGACGGCAGAATACGGCGATGCGCGCAGGGGAAGCCAACAAAGAGGCAGCGCTAAGGATAACGTGTATAATCGGCGCCAGTCTTAATGAAGGAGTGTTTCATGTCTGCTTTTACCCCGGCAAGTGAAGTCTTGCTGCGCCACAGTGATGATTTCGAGTCCGCCCGCGTTCTGTTTGCCGGTGACCTGCAGGATGACCTGCCCGCACGCCTGGAGACCGCATCCAGCCGCGTCCACACCCAGCAGTTTCACCACTGGCAGGTGCTGAGCCGCCAGATGGGCGATAATGCCAGCTTTGGCCTGGTGGCGCAGGCCAGCGACGTCGCCGATTGCGATACGCTGATTTACTACTGGCCAAAGAACAAGCCGGAAGCCCAGTTCCAGCTGATGAACCTGCTTTCGCTGCTGCCGACCGGTATCGATATTTTCGTGGTCGGTGAAAACCGCAGCGGCGTACGCAGCGCCGAGCAGATGCTGGCCGACTACGCGCCGCTGAACAAAGTCGACAGCGCCCGCCGCTGTGGGCTGTATCACGGCCGTCTGGAAAAACAGCCAACCTTCGATCCAGAGCAGTACTGGGGCGAATATCCGCTGGAAAATCTGACGATTAAAACCCTGCCTGGCGTATTCAGCCGCGATGGGCTTGACGTCGGTAGCCAGCTGCTGCTCTCAACGCTGACGCCGCATACCAAGGGCAAAGTGCTCGACGTCGGCTGCGGCGCGGGCGTGCTGGCGACCGTACTGGCAAGCCACTCGCCGAAGGTGCGCTTAACCCTCTGTGACGTCAGCGCCCCGGCGGTAGAAGCCAGCCGCGCAACCCTCGCCGCCAACGGCATCGAAGGTGAAGTGTTCGCCAGCAACGTCTTCTCCGAAGTTAACGGCCGGTTTGACATGATCATTTCCAACCCGCCGTTCCATGACGGCCTGCAGACCAGCCAGGAAGCGGCGCAAACTCTGATTCGCGGGGCGGTACGTCACCTCGGCAGCGGCGGCGAGCTGCGCATTGTCGCTAACGCCTTCCTGCCCTATCCGGACGTGCTTGACGAAGTCTTCGGCTTCCACGAAGTCCTCGCTCAGACCGGTCGCTTTAAGGTCTACCGCACCGTGATGACCCGTCAGGCGAAGAAATAGCTCCTCGCTACCGTCCGGCGACGAAACCGCGCGTCGCCGGCGTTTTACCGCTGCCCGGCGCGCATTTTTGCAACAATCAATTCAGCCCGGACAATTAACTATTGACGAATAGCTGAAAACCACTAGAATGCGCCTCCGTGGTAACGATACTTTCATAGTGTCGATGGTATGCGAAGGTGGCGGAATTGGTAGACGCGCTAGCTTCAGGTGTTAGTGTCCTTACGGACGTGGGGGTTCAAGTCCCCCCCCTCGCACCATAAACCACGCAGATATCGCTCGCACTGTGCGAAGGTGGCGGAATTGGTAGACGCGCTAGCTTCAGGTGTTAGTGTTCTTACGGACGTGGGGGTTCAAGTCCCCCCCCTCGCACCAACGAGGCGATATCAAAATTAAGAATACTGTGCGAAGGTGGCGGAATTGGTAGACGCGCTAGCTTCAGGTGTTAGTGTCCTTACGGACGTGGGGGTTCAAGTCCCCCCCCTCGCACCAATATTCTTAACTCCTCCCTGAATCACCCTATCAGCCTTAAATTCAAAGTCATCAGCATAATCCCGCTGACCAATGCCACGCATGACGGTAGTAAAACGAAATGACGCAGCTGTCGGTGCCAGATCATCACCGCAGACATCAGCAGCCCCAGGGTCACCAACCCGCGCCAGGCATCCAGCGACAAATCAGCAAATCCAAGAGCAGCAATGACTGCGCCAGGAAGCAGTACGCCCCACCCGCTGCCTAAAGTCCGCTGCAACATGTTTTCACCTCTCATAACGATAATGATAACCAATATCATATGATAGCTTTTATCATTTGTCATGTTAACCATAGCGGTAACTTTATTCTTTACGTTTGCGGTAATGACATACATTCATGAAGGTGATAAATTAAGCGCGAAACGCTTATATATTAAAACATTTGATTATTTCGCAAAAACCTTATATTGCGCATTGCTTTTTATTGTTCATTTTTGGCAGCCATCATTTTGAAATTTAACGACTAATAATGATATCCCCCATATGACTGCACAATCCTGGCGAGCTCATTACGAAAAAAAATATCAGTATTCCTTACGGCTTTTTTTAGTCCTTAATTTGATTTCAGCATTCTTATCCCTGGTTAGCCCACTCTTTGCTATCGTGAGCTTTACCCTGCCCTGCGCCCTGATCTTCGCCGGCAGCACCGTTTTATTGCTATGGCACTGGAGATTCTCGCATCGCATAATAAATATTTCCTTTATTTCTCTGATATTTGGCCTTCTGTGGGCGTGGCACGTTTGCGAAAAATCATTAATGATGCCGCCACCGCATTTTAACTTTCTGGTGATCGCCCTGTTAAGCGTGCTGTTTATTGGCGCGATCGCTTTTTCCAATAATATCATTGCCTTTACCCTGCACTCCTTCCCCACTTTTGCTGCCTGCCTGATCCTTGCTGAAGGCGAGCAGTGGCTGCGTATGCTCTACTGCTTTGTGCTTCCCATTGTGGGCATCACGATACAAAACCTGATTCAGAAACGCAGCGATACCTTTACCCAAGGCCTGATGGATAAGCTGTTGAAGGAGCGAAATACGCTCAATGACCTGAGTATGCTCGACCCTCTTACCGGGCTGTACAATCGCCGCGGATTGCAAAACCGGCTGGATACCCTGCTGGCTTTGGATAGTAATGGCCATCATGTGCTGCTGCTGGATATCGATCACTTCAAAGCCTACAACGATCACTACGGGCATATGATGGGTGACCAGGCGCTGATTCAGGTTTCCGCCGCGATCCGCAACGCCGTTCGCTCACGCGATATTGTGGCCCGTTTTGGCGGAGAGGAGTTTATGGTGCTGCTGACCAACAGCACGGCGGAGACCGCTCAACAGGCAGCAGAACGTATCCGCCAGCGGGTCTACGATTTGAAAATCGCCCATATGTTTAATGAAAGCGTCGCCACCAACGTCACGATCAGCATCGGGATGACGCCGCTGATCGATGCCGATATCGACGGAGCCCTGAAACGAGCCGACAGCGCGCTCTACGAAGCGAAAAACCTCGGCCGTAATATTATTCTCGCCAGCTAATCCCATCGCCGCGCCGCCAGGGAAGCGCTGCGCGGACAAAAATCTTGCCATCCTTTACGCAAGCAACTAGTATCAGAAATCATTATCATTTAGATTTGTATCTGGCGCTCTGATGGCTTACCGTTCAATCCCATTCAGCAACGACGTTATCTGGCAGGCCCCGTTTCAGCCGGCTAAGCATGCGCTGGCGGATGCAATACGGGAAAAAATCACCGCCTTGCGTCCGCATCTGCTGGATTTTCTTCGTCTGGATGAAGAAGCCCCGTCCTGCGCGCTGACGCTTGCCGAGTGGTCCTCGCCGGTTACGCTGAGCTCCCTGCTGGCCACCTACTCCGATCATATCTACCGCAATCAGCCAACGCTGCCGCGCGAGCAAAAACCGCTGCTCTCGCTGTGGGCACAATGGTATATCGGCCTGCTGGTACCGCCTCTGATGCTGGCCCTGTTAAGCGAAGAGCAAACCATCAGCCTGGCGCCGGAACATTTCCGCGTAGAGTTCCATGAAACCGGCCGCGCGGCCTGCTTTTGGATCGACGTCCACTCTGCCGCCGCCAGCAGTGGCCAGTCGCCGCAGTCGCGGATCGAAACGCTGGTCAATGATGCCCTGCAGCCGGTGATTCAGGCGCTGGAAGCGACCGGCGATATCAACGCGAAGCTTATCTGGAGCAATACCGGCTATTTGATTAACTGGTATCTGGGTGAGATGAAGACGCTGCTGGGAGAGGAACGGGCGGCGGCTCTGCGCCAGCACTGTTTCTTTGAAAAGCAGTTTGCCGATGGCCGGGATAACCCGCTGTGGCGTACGGTCGTTGTACGTGAAGGAGCGCTGGTGCGGCGTACCTGCTGCCAGCGCTACCGCCTGCCGGATGTCCAGCAGTGCGGAGACTGCACGCTAAAATAATCCGCTTTTTCACGCGGGCGGCCCTAACGCCGCCCGCCTGCTTTTATGCCGTTTGCTGGCTCTCTTCAGCCACGCGCTGGGCCTCTTCCGCCTCCTGCTCTAACAGCTGTTTCTCGTATACCTTAAAGAACGGGAAATAGATGATGGCTGAAACGCAGGCCAGAAGAATCACCAGGATCGCCGCCCGGAAATCCCAGCCCAGCGCCCATGCGGCACCAATTGGCGCCGGAGCCGTCCAGGGTACCACTGAGATAACCCGGCCAATCAGATCCAGCTTCATTGCCGCCCAGGCGAGCACGGCGTTAACCATCGGTGACAGCAGGAACGGAATAAAGAATACCGGGTTCATAACGATTGGCGTGCCGAAAATGACCGGTTCGTTAATGTTAAACAGGCTCGGTACCACGCTCAGACGGCCAATAGACCGCAGGTGGGCTGAGCGGCTGCGCAGGTAGCAGATAACCAGCCCCATCGTGGCGCCAGACCCGCCTATCACAATGAAGAACGTCCAGAACGCCTCCATAAAGATGTGCGGTAACGGTGCGCCCTGTGCCAGAGCCTGCTGGTTCATGCCCAGGTTGGTCAGCCAGAACATCTGCAGCATACCGGAGACGATTGCCGCCCCGTGGATCCCTGCGAACCACAGCAGATGGCCAATCAGTACCGCCAGTAAAATTGCCGGCAATGAATCAGCGGCGGAAACCAGCGGTTTAAAGACGGACATAATGGCCTGCGGAATAAGCATGTCAAACTGATGCTGAATGAACAGGCTGAGCGGATAGAGCGTCAGCACCACCACCAGCACCGGGATCAGCAGGTCAAACGAGTTTTTAATCATCGGTGGAACCTGATCCGGCAGGCGGATCCCGATGTTATGCGCCTTCAGAAAGCGCATCATCTCAACGCAATAGATCGCGACCAGGATCGCGGTGAAGATCCCCGTCCCGCCCAGGCTATCCACCGGTAAAGTCCCGCTAGTTTTCGGGGCCGCCACCAGCAGAAAAGCCATAATTGACAGCATGCTGCACATAAAGGGATCGAGCTGGTGGGATTTTACGTAATGCTTGCCGAGGTTATAAGAAATCGCGGCACAGATATAGATAGACATGATGCCCATCGTCATATCGAACGGCGTCAGAATTCGCCCTTCAAACTCTTTTGCTAAATCCAGCCAGGTACGCGCGAACCCCCAGGTGGTATCCGGGGAAAACGGCGGGTAGGCAAAAACCAGAAGAAATGAACCGACGATCATAAACGGCATGGCCGAGATAAAGCCGTCACGAATAGCCATAACGTGGCGCTGCGACGAGATTCGCCCGGCGACAGGGCTAATATAATTTTCTACAAAGCGGAATATCAGATTAAACGCAGCATGGTTAGCAGACATAGCAGCCCTCCTGACAGGCTATAGAAACAGGCCCAACAACGATTATCTTGCCGTTGTGATGAAACATGTTCTGTGAGCGAAAAACCACATCAGCCATTCGCCCAGCTATACTGCTCAAGTCAGCACGATTCATACACGGCTCTTTGTTATAAGTGACGCAGGGAAGTTACCCATTCAGTATTCATCTGAGCGACCGTAACCGCAACCGGTTACAGTAACCGGTTGCGGTGATTGTGAAGAAGATCCAGAAATTGGAAAAATTCTCGATTATCAGCCGGCAATATTTACACTCCGCCAGGCTTATGCCAGATTAAAACGGGCATTAATCAGGAGATCCTAATGAGTCTGCAGTCCGTACGGCAGTTTTTTGCCGAACACGCCCCCGATATCGAAATCATCGAGCTCGCTCAAAGCACCGCAACCGTGGCTCTCGCCGCCGCGGCGCATCACGTTGAACCGGGACAAATCGCCAGAACCCTGTCGTTAAAGGTAAAAGACCGGGTGATACTCGTCGTCTCTCGTGGCGATGTGCGTCTGGATAATAAAAAGCTGAAGGAAGCGTTTGGGGCGAAGGCCCGTATGCTAAGCAGCGATGAGGTCGTCACGCTAACCGGGCATCCCGTTGGCGGCGTATGCCCTTTCGGCCTGGAAAACCCGCTGACGGTCTATTGCGATATTTCACTGAAGCAGTATCAGGAAGTCCTGCCTGCAGCCGGCGCCATCCACAGCGCGGTTCGCATTTCTCCTGACCGGATGGCCCAGCTCACCGATGCAACCTGGGTTGACGTTTGCCTGTAAAAACTTGCAGCAGGGTTACTCAAGGCACTCCTCCGCCGCATCTTCGTCGAGGGCCGATAAATGCATCAGGATATCGGCCGCGCTCAGCAGGCCGATATCTGAACTGACACCGAGTTTAGTCATGGCGTTGAATTTATGGGCGCGGATGGTTTTGATATTACGATCCAGCTGAGCGGCTATTTCTGGCAACGAATAGCCGTAGGTCATATAGCGAAGAATATGCTGTTCCGTTGGGCTCAGAATTTGGCTGCCGAGGCCAGAATTTGGGTTGAGCGGCGCCTCGTCCGCCTGCAGCGTCTGGTTAACCAGCTGAATGAGCTGTTCCTGCAACCGTACGCGGCAGATCGATTTATTCAGCACGCCGTGCAGGTTGGACGGCGTCAGCTGGCTGACCAAACACGCTTCAGCGCTATTATTCGCTAAAACGATGCGCCGTATCTCAGGACTGGAACAGGCGATTTCATGAAGAAAAAGCAGGCTTTCCATGCGAAAGAGGCGATTGCTAAAAAGTGAAAAAATAACGGCAATCACTTTTTTAGACTGCAGCATCCGGCGCAGCGATTGGGTATCTTTAAAAAACCGCACAATATAATTACCCGCTCCCGCGCTGGTTAATATATGACGCAGCGCCAGCTCGGTCAGCATGCATTTTTCTACGACAGCGACATATCGAGGTGAGTTGTTTTTTTCCATTGCTTTTGTTCTCCAAAAGCGGCATAGATATTCAGCTCCTTCATTCCCTGAGCGCTATTAATCCAGGCGTACATTTCCGCATTGCTGCGCAAAGAGAGGCGACGCATAGCGCTATTTTTCTGCGCGCTAATTGTTTTATTACTCTTTTTCAACAGCGCGGCAATTTGGTTAATTCCCCAGCCTTTCGCCAGCAAACGTAAAACCTTACGTTCAGATAGCGTCAGAAAAATCGCCGTTGGCTGATTCTCTTCGCTATTCCCTAACGCGGAGGATAATAGCGTCTGGCTTATTCTCTCCCGCGCCGTAGCGTCCGCGTGGATAACCTCAACCAGATGTTTTAGCGACTCATGGCTGGAAATGAGCGTGCTTTCCGCACAGACTAATATCTCCATAGTCTGGAGATCGCAGGAATGGCCAATCATATAGACCCAATGAATGTCTCTATATTGGATCATCAACGAGTGATAGTCCTCACACACCTCACGGGGCTGATGGATTTCGTCTGATAAATCAGCGACCACCAGCACCGCCTGCCGCAGCTGAAGCAGAGTCAGCTCCTCCAGAGAGCCGCAGACGCAGAAGGCATATTCGGGGAGATGCTCCTCGGCTATCGCCTTCAGTCCATGCTGCATAACCGGTATTTTACTGATAATAATGCCGTATTTACCCTGTCCCGGTAACATAAACCCTCCGCTTCCCATCGAAGACTCGCGCCTTTAATAATAAAGATGAATAATTTGGCGGTAGCTATATTACTGTGCCAGATAAATCTTTATTGGTCTGGCGAGGAATTTAGCCTGACCTTGCCAACCATGAACGCTAACACAGGCAATAACGCTCAATAAGTTAGAAAAATTTAAAATGAAATTTAGGAAAAATAATTTATTGCGGGACAGAATAACGGTATCTCATTTGATGCTGTTCCTGAATGCCTTTGGCGACACGCCGCTATAGCGCCGGAAAAATCGGGAGAAGTAGGTGGAATCGGAAAAACCCAAATAATCAGACAGTTGGGCTACCGTCATCCGGGTATACTGCAGATTCCGCCGCGCTTCAAGCATCAGCCGGTGGTGCAAAACCCCTAACGCGCTGCGGCCGTGGAATTCACGACACAAATAGTTAAGGTGCGTAGCCGAAATACCCACCCGCCTGGCGTACTCCGCCAGCGGGATATGTTCGCGATAGTGGCTCTCAATAAGACGAGAAAAGTGACGCATAGCGCTGCGCTTCCTTTCCGCTCTGTCTGCCGTTACCGGTGCCGGAAGGCAGCGTCGGTTCAGCCATACCAGCAGCGCGCCAAGCAGCGAATGGAGCATCATTTCGCGCGCATCAAGCTCTTCGCAGTACTCCTCGCGCAACGCCGTAAACAGCGCCCGAACATGGCCTCGGGAGCGCCTGACCGGCACGCACTGCGGCTGGCTGAGCACATCGAGCTGGCGGCCAAACTGGTTTTCAAAACGGCTGAGCAGCGGTAGCGCCAGCGAGAGCACGTACCCTTGAGTGCCCGGTGAAAAGCGAAATCCGTGAACGCACAGCGCCGGTACCACCTGGATGCAGGCTTCCGTCATCACGGTCGTCACACCCTCAATCTCGATCTCAGCTCTTCCCTTATGGAGATACAGCAGCTGCACCAGCTCGGCGTGCTGATGCATGCGGATATGCCACTCGTACAGGCTGCTGCGCTGCAAAATCGACTCGCAGTGCAGGAGATCCGGCGTCGGCCAGTCTCGTTCTTCCCCATATAGCTTAAACACGGGAACGCTATTCGCTGCCTGCATGACGACTCCTGCCGTTTTCAACGCTACGCCACGCGCTCCATTGGCAGACCGACATAGTTTTCCGCAATGGTGGTCAGCCCGGCACGTGAGCCAAGATAATAGCGGCGATCGGCCGCCTGCATTTTTTTATCAAACTCGCTCTGCTGCGGGAAATCATGCAGCAGGCGGGTCATAAACCAGCTGAATCGTTCGCCTTTCCACACCCGATCCAGCGCGAAACGCGAGTAGCTCGCCAGCAGGTCGGCGCGATTATGGTGATAATATTCGCGCAGGATCCGCCATAAATAGTTCACGTCAGAGGCGGCCAGGTTCAGCCCTTTCGCCCCGGTTGGCGGCACGATATGCGCCGCGTCCCCGACCAGGAAAAGCCTTCCGTACTGCATCGGCTCCACCACGTAGCTGCGCAGAGGTGCGATGCTTTTCTCAAGTGAGTGACCAGTCACTAACTTTGTAGATAGCTCATCCGGCAGGCGGTTCTTCAGCTCTTCCCAGAAACGCGCATCCGACCACTGCTCCACCTTATCGCTAAGCGGTACCTGTAAATAGTAGCGGCTACGAGTTAGTGAGCGCTGACTACAGAGAACAAATCCGCGTTCATGATGGGCATAAATCAGCTCGGGATTAACCGGCGGCGTATCGGCCAGCATCCCCAACCAGCCAAACGGCCAGACGCTTTCATACTCTTTAAGGAGCTCACGCGGAATGCTTTGCCGCGACACGCCGTGAAAGCCATCGCAGCCGGCGATGAAATCACAGCTGAGGCGGTGCGTTTCCCCGCCGCTGACGAAGGTGATTGCCGGCCGATCGCTTTTTGCATCGTGAATTACCACGTCGCTGACGCCGTAAACGATCGGCGCCCCGCCGCTGGCGCGGGCCGCCATTAAATCCCGGGTCACCTCGGTCTGGCCGTACACCATCACGCTTTTCCCCCCGCTAAGCTCCGTAAGGGCGACCGGGACGCGCTGCCCCTCAAACAAAAACTCAACGCCGTGATGCACCAGCCCCTCTGCGTCCATCCGCTGCGCCACGCCCGCCTCACGGAGCAGATCGACGGTGCCGCTTTCAAGAATACCTGCCCGGATGCGCCCGAGGACGTATTCAGGCGTCTGTCGTTCGAGGATAACGGTCCGAATCCCCGCATTATGCAACAGCTGCCCCAGCAGCAGCCCTGAGGGACCAGCACCGATTATCGCGACCTGAGTTTTCATAGGGCTATCTCGCTCTCGAATGGTTAATTATTTGTTTGTTTTTTGTTTATTAAAAGTTCTCAGGTGCATTTTTGATAAGTCAGGTGGGAAAAAGAAGGCAATAACGGCGGCAAAAACTGCACTTTTCAACAGTTTTATAAAAGTGTGGTGCGGTTCAAAATTTATCCATCCGGCCGGGAGGCGGCTTTTTGCACATTATTTGATCCCGACCCCCTCAGGCAAATCGAGAGTTCAGGTTAAAGTAGCGACGGACACTACGGCATCGGGCGTTACTGACAGCAGGTATTTATGCAAGCAGATCGGACAGTTCAGCGCACAATTACGCGATTGTGCATTCAGTGTGGTCTTTTCTTACTGCAACACGGGGCGGAAAGCGCGCTGGTTGAGGAGCTTTCTACTCGCCTGGGGCGGGCGTTAGGCATGGACAGCGTGGAAAGCGCCATTTCATCGAATGCGATTGTCCTCACCACCATCAAAGACGGCGAATGCCTGACCTCCACGCGTAAGAATATCGATCGCGGAATTAATATGCATGTGGTGACCGAAGTGCAGCATATAGTGATCCTTGCCGAGCATAAGCTGCTGGATTATAAAGATGTGGAAAAGCGCTTTACCCAGATTAAGCCGCTGCGCTACCCGCGCTGGCTGCTGGTGCTGATGGTTGGGCTCTCCTGCGCCTGCTTTTGCAAATTAAACAACGGCGGCTGGGATGGCGCGCTGGTCACCTTCTGCGCCAGCACCATCGCAATGTATATCCGCCAGCTGCTGACTCACCGCTCGATGCATCCGCAGATCAACTTTTGCATTACCGCCTTTGTCGCCACCACCATCTCCGGGCTGATGCTACGTTTACCGGCATTTGCCAGCACGCCAACCGTCGCGATGGCCGCCAGCGTGCTGCTGCTGGTACCCGGTTTTCCGCTGATAAACGCCGTGGCGGATATGTTCAAAGGACATATTAACACCGGCCTTGCGCGCTGGGCGCTCGCCAGCCTGCTGACCCTTGCCACCTGCATTGGCGTGGTGATGGCGATGACCATGTGGGGGCTACGCGGATGGGCATAATCACGTATCTGTTTGCTCTGGCTCAGGACATGGCGCTGGCGGCCATCCCTGCCGTTGGGTTCGCGATGGTATTTAACGTCCCGCAGCGGGCGTTGCGCTGGTGCGCGCTGCTGGGCGCCATTGGCCACGGTTCACGTATGGTGATGATGACGGCGGGCTTTAATATCGAGTGGGCAACCTTCCTTGCCGCCCTGCTGATTGGCAGTATCGGCATTCAGTGGTCCCGCTGGTACCTGGCCCACCCGAAGATCTTTACCGTTGCCGCAGTGATCCCCATGTTCCCGGGCATCTCCGCCTATACGGCGATGATCTCGGCGGTAAAAATCAGTCATTTTGGTTATTCTGAAGAGATGATGATTATGCTGTTAAGCAACTTTTTAAAGGCATCGTCTATCGTTGGTGCGCTATCTATCGGTCTTTCTATTCCTGGCCTGTGGCTGTACCGCAAGCGTCCGCGGGTATAGCGAGCCGCGCCGCCGGGATCGGTCAGTCGCTCCATCCCGGCCGGGCGCTGTGCTACTATGTGTGCTATTCCCCCACTCTATCGTTGTTCAGAGCTGAGATAGTGTTATGTCTTCGCGAATTTTAACTACCGATTTTAGCGGCCTGGATGATTTCATTCAGGATCCTGCGGCCATTCTCGCAAAATCGGCCAACGGTGCCGTTGCCGTTTTTGCCAACAATACTCCTGCCTTCTATGCGCTGACGCCGGAACGTCTGGCCCAGCTGCTTGAGCTGGAGAGTAAACTGGCACGCCCCGGCAGCGACATCGCGCTTGATACGCAGTTCTTTGACGAGCCGGCCGCCGCGCCAGCCGCGATCCCTATGGGAAAATTCGCCATGTACGCCGACTGGCAGCCGGACGCGGATTTTCAGCGCCTCGCGGCGCTGTGGGGTATCGCCCTGAGCCAGGCGGTCACGCCGGAAGAGCTGGCGGCATTCGTTGCCTACTGGCAGGCGGAAGGCAAAGTCTTTCATCACGTGCAGTGGCAGCAAAAGCTGGCGCGTAGCGTGCAAATCGGTCGCGCCAGCAACGGCGGCCAGCCGCGTCGTGATGTGAATACGGTCAGCGAGCCGGATAACCATATTCCACGAGGGTTCAGAGGATGAGCATGAAAAACGTTGGCGAACTGATGAAGCGCCTGCAAAAGATGATGCCTGCTCATATCGAACCGGCGTTTAAAACCGGTGAAGAGCTGCTGGCATGGCAGAAAGAGCAGGGCAAGCTGCGTTCTGAAGCCCTTGAGCGGGAGAACCGGGCGATGAAAATGCAGCGGACGTTTAACCGCTCCGGCATCCGCCCGCTGCACCAGAACTGCTCGTTTGAGAACTACCGGGTTGAGTGCGAAGGCCAGATGAACGCGCTGTCCAGAGCGCGCCAGTACGTTGAAGAGTTCGACGGCAACATCGCCAGCTTTATCTTTTCCGGCAAGCCCGGCACCGGTAAAAACCACCTTGCGGCCGCCATTTGTAACGAGCTGCTGCTGCGCGGTAAATCGGTGCTGATCATAACCGTCGCCGACATCATGTCGGCAATGAAAGACACCTTCGGCAACCGGGAAATCAGCGAAGAGCAGCTGCTGAACGATCTCAGCCGGGTCGATCTGCTGGTGATCGATGAGATCGGCATGCAAACCGAATCCCGCTATGAAAAAGTGATCATCAATCAGATCGTCGATCGCCGCTCCTCATCAAAGCGCCCGACCGGAATGTTAACCAACAGCAACATGGACGAGATGAACAAGCTGCTCGGCGAGCGCGTGATGGATCGTATGCGCCTCGGCAATAGCCTGTGGGTGATTTTCAACTGGGATAGCTATCGTCACCGGGTCACCGGCAAAGAGTATTAAGACATTTCCGAACTCAGGCGGGGTTATACTGCGGAAATACTTCAGTAACCACGATGAGTAAACTTATGAAATCTGCACAATCCTTGTTCCGCACTCTGATGATTGCCGGCGCCTTTTTCGCAGCCGGCGCACAGGCCGCCTCCTGGCAGGACTCCCTCTCCAGCGCCGCCAGCGAGCTCAGCAGCCAAAGCGGTTCGCAGCAAAGCGGCGCGCTGTCGCTCTCCTCGCTGACCGGCCTGCTGAACGGAGGGAGCCAGTCGCTGACCTCCAGCAGCATGAACAATGCCGCCGGCATTATGTCGTACTGCGCGAAACAAAAGCTCTCCTCGGTGACCAATACCGAAAACATCAAAAACCAGGTTCTGGATAAACTCGGCCTCGGCACCGCGGAAAAACAGAAAGAGGATACCGGCTATCTTGAAGGTTTACAGGGCCTGCTGAACAGCAATAACGGCCAGCAGCTGAACCTGACCACCCTCGGCAGCAGCCCGCTGGCGGAAAAAGTGAAAACCAAAGCCTGCGATCTGGTCCTCAAGCAGGGCGCGAAATTCCTATCCTGATCCTCTCCCCAGATGCCGCGTTTAGCGCCTTAGCCTGGACAACGCGGCCGCAACGCCGTTTTTTAACATTGATGGTCTCATTTTTCCCCGCCGGGAAGGATGAGACGTCGATCAAAAATGGCGACTTATAAACCAATTCTGAACCACAGCACAGTTTCATGACTCTACAATTGCAGCAATATGGCACTGCCATTACAGTATATCGTGGAAACCGATCTATTTTGCCAGCGGTCAGCTGGCGCTAATGAGGGTAAGCTGTGTCAGAGTTGTTATCCATCGCCCTGTTTCTCACCTCGGTGGTGATTTATGCCTTGAAAGCCGGTCGCAATACCTGGTGGTTTGCCGCTACGCTGACGGTACTGGGCCTGTTTGTCGTCCTGAACATCACCCTCTACGCCAGCGATTATTTCACCGGCGACGGCATTAATGACGCGGTGCTTTATACCCTGACCAACAGCCTGACCGGCGCGGGCGTCGGCAAATATATCCTGCCCGGCGCCGGAATTATCGTGGCGCTGGTGAGCGTTTTCAGCGCCCTTGGCTGGATACTGCGCCGACGCCGTCATCATCCACACCACTTTGGCTACAGCCTGCTGGCGCTGGTTCTCGCGCTGGCCTCCGTTGACGCCAGTCCGGCGTTCCGCCAAATTAGCGAGCTGGTGAAATCGCAGTCCCGCGACGGCGATCCGGATTTTGTCGCCTACTATAAAGAGCCGTCGAAAAGCATCGCCAACCCTCAACTCAACCTGGTCTATATCTACGGCGAAAGCCTTGAACGCACCTATTTTGATAACGACGCGTTTCCCGATCTGGCGCCCGAGCTTGGCAAACTGAAAAACGAAGGCCTCGATTTCAGCAACACCGCGCAGCTGCCGGGTACCGACTACACCATCGCCGGGATGGTCGCCTCGCAGTGCGGTATTCCCCTGTTTGCACCGTTTGAAGGCAACGCCTCGGCCTCGGTATCCAGCTTCTTCCCGCAGAATATCTGCCTCGGCGACATTCTGAAAAACTCCGGCTACGAAAACTATTTTGTGCAGGGCGCCAACCTGCGTTTCGCCGGGAAGGACGTGTTCCTGAAGTCCCACGGCTTCGATCATCTGTACGGCGCTGAAGAGCTGAAAACCACGGTGGCCGACCCCGCCTATCGCAACGACTGGGGCTTCTACGACGATACAGTGCTGGATGAAACCTGGAAAAAATTCGAACAGCTTTCGCAATCCGGTAAACGCTTCTCGCTCTTTGCGCTGACGGTGGATACCCACCATCCTGACGGCTTTATTTCCCGCACCTGCCAGCGAAAAAGCTATGAAATGGGCGGTAAAAAGAACCTCTCCTTTAGCGCGGTAAGCTGCAGCCAGGAGCATATCGCGGCGCTTATCGAGAAGATCAAAGCCTCGCCCTATTTCAAAAACACGGTGATCGTGGTCTCTTCCGATCACCTGGCGATGAAAAACACCGCCTGGGAATACCTGAACAAGCAGGATCGCAGCAACCTGTTCTTTGTGCTGCGCGGCGACCAGCCGCAGCAGGATACGCTGGCGGTGAAGCGTAATACTATGGACAACGGCGCCACGGTGCTGGATATCCTCGGCGGCGATAACTACATCGGCCTCGGCCGCAGCAGCCTCTCCGGGCAGTCGCTTTCCGGCATCTTCCTCAATATGAAAGATAAGGTGCTGGCCTGGAAGCCTGACGTCATCCGCCTGTGGAACTTCCCGAAAGAGATGAAAAACTTCACCGTGGACGCGCAGAAAAGCATGGTCTCCTTCTCCGGCAGCCACTTCCGTCTGCCGCTGCTGCTACGGGTCTCCGATAAACGCGTCGAGCCGCTGCCGGAGAGCGAATACTCCGCGCCGCTGCGCTACCAGCTGGCCGATTTTGCCCCGCGCGATAACTTTGTCTGGATCGACCGCTGCTACAAGATGGGTCAGCTATGGTCCAGCGAGCTGGCGCTCTCCACCGACTGGTGCGTATCGCAGGGCCAGCTCGGCGGCGAGCAGACCGTCCAGCGCGTCGATAAGGCCCAGTGGCAGGGGAAAACGGCGTTTAAAGATACCCTCATCGATATGGAGCGCTACAAAGGCAACGTCGACACGCTGAAAATTGTCGATAACGATATTCGCTACAAGGCCGACAGCTTCGTGTTTAACGTCGCCGGCGCGCCGGAGGAGGTCAGGCAGTTTAGCGGCATCTCCCGGCCGGAATCCTGGGGCCGCTGGTCCAACGCGCAGCTGGGGAGCGAAGTCAAAATCGAGTTTAAGAACCCGCTGCCGGAGAAATTCGATCTGGTGATCACCGCCAAAGCCTACGGGCCCAACGCCAACAAGCCGATCCCGGTTCGCGTTGGGGATAGCGAACAGACGCTGACGCTGGCGAATGACGTCTCCACCACCACGCTGCATTTCGACAACCCGTCGCGCAGCGATACGCTGATTATCGTTCCGCCGGACCCGCAGTCCACCAACGAAGGCAATATTCTCGGCCACGCGCCGCGCCAGCTGGGAATTGGCATGGTGGATATAAAAATCGTCAAACGCGAAGGCTAAACCCGCCCGTCCGGCTCTCTGCGGGCCGGACGGCGCGACGCAAGACCGCCTGATCCCCTATCTTACCGCCCGGCAGAAGTCGCGGCAGGGAACTCCACGCTCATTTCATACTGCTGCAGCGCCAGGGCCGCATACCCCGCCGCGCTGAACAGCGGCGTAAACGACTCCGGAACGGTGACCGAGGTGCCAAGACCGGGGAACTGCCGGGCAAGGGCAATAAGCAGCTCGCGCGCCAGGCCGCGGCCGCGGGCGGCAGGTTCGACCCACAGCAGCTGGAGCTGCGGCTTCGCGGTGAGCGTCGCCAGCACCGCGAACGCCTGCTGATTAAGCGTCAACGCGCGGCACGGCAGCGTATTGAAGGTCATTGGGTCCATCAGCCACGGCAGCCGACCGTTGATTTCCGCCCCCGCCCTGCGCGTCAGCGCCAGCACATCGCACTGCTCCAGCACCGGCGCGCTCTCGCCCTCCGGCCGCGAGCTCAGATAGCCGCAAAGCCCGTGACGAACGCTAAAGCCCAGCGATTGATACAGCGCAACCGCGGCATGATTATCGCGAATCACCTCCAGCCACATCCGACGCACGCCCTGGGCCTGTAGCGAGGCCATCAGCGATACCATCAGCGAGCGGCCGGTTCCTTTTCCCCGCCAGGCCGGCCGCACGGCAAACGCCGCCAGCCTGGCCGCATCGCCGCGACGGGTGATAATGGCGATTGCCGCCGGCGTGTCCCCCGCCAGCCAGACGCAAGAATCCAGCAGGCTCAGCCCTTCAGAGCTGAAGCGATGCACAAACACCTCTACCGACAGCGCAACGGGCACCAGGTAATCTTCGAAGCAGTCGCTGAGGATTGTCGTCAGCTGTTCGCTGCTAAAGCAGGTGGCGGGGACGGCGGTCAATTCCATATGTTTCTCCCAAAGGTGCTATGCTGAAGCGATGAAAAATAACACTATAACTGCCGAAGTGACATTGCGCCTGACCGAGGAGAGCGATATCCCTCGTCTGCCCGCCGTTGAGCGCTCGGCAGCGCAGGCTTTTCGTCAGATCCCCGCTCTCGCCTGGCTGGCAGATAGCGCCGTCATCAGCGCCCGGGAGCATTATCAGTATCTCGAAACGGACCACAGCCTGCTGGCCATCGGCGGCGGAGAGCCCGTTGGCTTCCTGCTGAGCGAACCGCTCGATGATGCGCTGTTTATCGTGGAAATCGCCGTCCGTCAGGAGTGGCAAGGGCGCGGAATTGGCCGGATGATGCTGGCGCAGGTTACCGACACCGCCCGCAGCATGGGCTATCCGGCGCTGACCCTCACCACCTTCCGCGAAGTTCCGTGGAACGCCCCGTTCTACACCCGCCTGGGATTCTGCATGCTCGATGAACAGCGCCTGCCATCCGGGCTGGCGGCTAAAAGGGAGCGGGAAACAAGCCACGGCCTGCTGCCGGAGACCCGCTGCGCCATGCGCCTCGCGCTGTAGCCCACATCGCCGCTTCGGCGCTGCTTTTTCTGCCCTGAATATGGTACAAAGTATCATTACACATTTAGCGACTGATACCCGTATGGCCTACTCGATTGATATCATCTCCTGCATCACCGATCGCTTCCTCGAGCTGACCGTTACCGAAAAGCGGATAGCCCAGTTTATTCTCGACGATGTCGCCGCAGCGGCCGAGCTGCCGATCGCCGAAATTGCCCGCCTGACCAGCACCAGCCAGGCCTCCGTCACCCGCTTTGCGCGGGCGCTGGGGTGCAAAGACGTCCGCGAACTGAAAATGAAGCTCGCGCAGTCGCTGGCCGTCGGGCAGCGCTTTATTCTGGATGTCCCGGATCTGGAGGGCGTACAGGGGATCTACGAGTCAATTATTGGCGTCCTGGAGACCAACCGCCGGGCGCTGGATATTAACGCGCTGAAGCGCGCCGTCTCCTGGCTTAGCGATGCCCGGCAAATACTGGCGCTCGGCATGGGCGGCGGCTCGACCATCTGCGCGCAGGAGATTCAGTATCGCCTGTTCCGCCTCGGCCTGCCGGTCGTCAGCCAGAACGACGGCCTGCTGGTGCGCATGATGAGCTCGGCCGTAACGCCGAAGGACGTGGTCATCGTGCTGTCGCTGGGGGGATATACCAAAGAGATCATTGAAAGCGCGGCTATCGCCAGGCAGTACGGGGCGAAGGTAATTGCCATCGCTCCGGCGGGTACGCCGCTGGCGGAGCAGGCGGATCTGCTGCTGCCGCTGCTGGTGCGCGAAAACGACTATATTTTCAAACCCAGCACCTCGCGTTACGCCATGCTGGCGATGGTCGATGTGCTGGCCACCGAACTGGCGATGGCCAACAAGCCGCAGGCGAAAGACCGCCTGCGGCGCATCAAGCTGGCGCTCGACAGCCACCGCGGCGGCGTCGACCGCCAGCCGCTAGGCGACTAGCTCCCGGCCGGCGGCAATAAAGCGCTCCGCCTGTTCGCGGGTGCGCGTCGGCGTCTGCCCGGCGCGGTACAGATCGCTCCCCAGCCCCGCGCCGGCGCATCCGGCCCGCACCCAGACGGCGAGGTTATCCGGCGTGACGCCCCCCACCGCCAGCACCGGCACCTCCGGGGGCAGCACCGCCTTCAGAGCCCGAATGTAGTCCGGGCCAAAAGCGGAGGAGGGAAAGATTTTCAGCCACTGCGCGCCGGCCTCCAGGGCGTTAAACGCCTCCGTCGCGGTGGCGCATCCGGCGCAGACCAGCATCCCCTGCGCCACCGCCCGGCGGATCACCGCCGGCTGGGTATTGGGCGTCACCACCAGCTTCGCCCCCGACGCGGCAAGAAAATCCACCTGTTCGACGTTAAGTACCGTCCCTGCGCCAATCACCGCCCGATCGGCAAAGCGGCTGACCATCTGCGGAATACTGTGCCGCCAGTCCGGTGAATTTAGCGGGATTTCAATATAGCGAAAACCGGCGCCAATCAGCGTCTCAACGTGTTCCGCCGCCTCTGCGGGGCCAATACCGCGCAAAATCGCGATCAGCTTAACTGCGTTCATCTATTATCCTCGCCATACCGCTCAAAAATGCCTCATCGCCGCCACAGCTCTGCACCACCCGACCTTGCGCCGACATCGCGCGTCGGTAGCGGGCAGTCAGCGCCGGGTCCCCCACCAGGGTGACGGCGGCGGTACGATAGCGATCGCAAAAGGCCGCAGCCTCCGCGCCAATCAGCAGCCCGGAGAGATAGTCGCTGACCGAAGCCGGCGCCAGCGCCCCCAGCAGCCGTGCTGCGCGGGCGCCGAACAGCTCGGCTGCCAACGGCGACGTCATGCCTTTTTCCAGGCCCAGCTCAAAAGCGGCGTCGTCCGGTCGCTGTTCAGGAAGATGCCTGCCAATCAGCGACTGGCTAAGCAGCAGGTGATGCAGCTCGCCGGTCATGGCGGTGGAGAAATGGCGTACGACTCCGCGCTCTACCTGCACCCACTTGCAGTGGGTGCCCGGCATGATGTAACAATCGGCGGGGGCAATTTGCCCGGCGCCCAGCAGCTGGGTCTCTTCACCGCGCATCACGCCGTAGTCCCCGGCCTGTTCGACCTTGAGACCGGGCACAATCCACACGTTTTCAGCGACGCTGAACAGCTGGCGGCCCGGCGCGTCGATGGCGACGGGGCAGGCCAGATACGGCACCGGGCACCAGCCGGCGTCGCTGCCGATCATCCCGGCCATCACCACCGGCAGCGCCCGATCGCCGCGCCAGGGCGCCAGATGCTGGCGGAATATATCCGCCGGCGCCTGCCCGTTAAGCCGGGAAATCCCCAACGGCAGCTGTTTCGTTTCAACGCACTCCCCGTCGCGTATCAGCCAGCCGCGCAGCTGCGTGGAGCCCCAGTCGACGGCAATATAGTCCTGCATCTGCGTCTCCTTAGCCCTGCGACGTATTGCGTTTGCCGATGGCCAGCGGCGGTGCCGCCGGGCGGCTTTCACGTTCGCGGGTAATCATCTCCAGCGCCTCTTCACGGCTCATGCTGCTCGCAGGAGTCAGTAGCGTGACGATCACCGAGGCCGCCAGGCTGGTGAGCACCGACGGGATACACGGATTGCCCCAGAACGCCAGCCAGTCGCTGTCCATCAGCACGGCGACCGATGCGCCGGCGCCGCCGGCCAGCGCGGCGACCGCTCCCTGCCAGTTAAAGCGCGTCCAGAAGCGGCCGAGCATGGTGCAGATAAACATCCCGGACATAATCATCGAGATCATTTTGGTGATGTAGCTAATGATGTCGTTGGAGGTCAGGGCGAACACCAGCGCCAGGGCGATAACCAGCACGAGGAACATCCGCGACAGGCGAATCGCCCTCTCCGGCGCGGGCATATGGCCGGTCACCAGGGTATAAAGGTCGCGCAGCATAATCGAGACGGCGGCGATGGCGTCGGAGCTGCCGGAGGACATGTTGGCCGACATCCCGGCGATCAGAATCGCCATCGCCAGCACCGGCGGCAGGACCTGGGTGGCAAACAGGAAGGCAAAGCCGCTGTTTTCGAGATTGGCGTTCATCGTCCACACCGCCATGCCGATAATCGCCGGCAGGAACGAAAAGCCGAGATAGAGCAGGCCGGTGATGGTGAACGACTGGCGCACGGAGGAGACGGTTTTTGCCGAGTAAATACGCTGGCGGTAGGACGGCGTTGCCAGAACCCCCACGCCAATCACCACCGCCAGAGAGAGCGCGGGAAGCACGCCGAGCTTATCGACGGCAAACAGGCTCTGGGCCGCCGGGTCAACCGCCTGCTGAATATGGCTCCAGCCGCCGACGTGATGGACCGCGAGGATCGCCATTAAAATAAAGCCGACGAACAGGACAATCGATTGAATGGTGTCGATCCACACCACCGCGGAGTAGCCGCCGATGCCGACGTAAACCACAAAAGCCAGCGCAATAATAATTTTGGCGACGTTGATATCAATTCCGCTGGCCCACGCCAGATATAGCCCGCCGCCTAATATATGGGCGCCGAGCCAGCCGATCGAGGCAATAAAAATAAGGATCGCTACCAGGTTTTTAATAATTTTACTGCCGCCGGTATAATACGACATCTCTTCGCTCATGGTCATAAAGCGAAATTTACGCACCGGGGCAAAGAGCCACGCCACCAGCAAAATACCGACCGCGCCGCCGAGGCCGTACAGCATCCCCGCCCAGCCGTTGCTGTAGCCAAAGCCCACGGCGCCTACGCTGGAGCCGGTGCCAACCATGGTGCCGACCGTCGACCCTAGCGTCAGGAACATCGGCAGGGAGCGCCCGCCCAGCAGGAAATCATCGCCGTTCTTTTGCTTGCGTGAAACGTACCAGCCTAAAGCGATCATCGCGCAGGCATAAACGGAAAACCAAATCAGGAATGACATATTATTCATTGCTCACATCCAGGCGTAATAAATAATATTCGTACCGCTGAATATTATGAGTTAATAGTAACGATGCCGAAAAAAGGCACAGCAATCCTGGTCGCGCTGGCCGACTTATTCGGCCTGACGCTACTCTCACATTGTTATGGGTCGCTCCCCGGCCAGCGGCGGGGAGCTATTATTTAGACGCGGGCAGCGTTATAACAGGTCACATCCACTTCAACTTTGCAGTCCACCACCAGATCGGCCACGCAGCAGATCCGCGCCGGCGGATTATCGCCAAAGAACTCGCGGAACACTTTGTTGAAAGACTGGAAATAGCGCGAGTCGGTGAGGATCACCTTCACGTGCACCACGTCGGCAAGGGTATAGCCTGCTTCATTCATGATATCGACGCAGTTCTGAATCGCCAGCCGCGACTGATCGACAATGCCACCCTCCACCACTTCGCCGTTTTTCATCGGCGTCTGGCCGGAAACATACAGCCAGCCGCCCGCTTCCACCGCGCGGGCAAACGGCAGATGCTGCCCGCCGGTGCCGGTTCCGCCTTCCACGCCGTAACGTTTAATGCTCATACTCAACTCCTTAGTCCATCCGGCGGCGCAGGAAACGCCCCGCGCGCCCGGTAATTTTTTTATCGCTGCCGTAGCTCATGACGCCGTTCACCATCACCGCCTCAATGCCGTCCGCCGGCCGCTTCGGGTCGGAGAAGCTGGCAACGTCGCGCACCGTCTGTGGGTCAAACAGTACCAGATCGGCAAAGTAACCGATTTTAACCAGCCCACGTTCCGATAGCTGGAAGCGCGCCGCCGACAGCCCGGTCATTTTGTGAATAGCGGTGGTCAGCGGAAAAAGCTGCTCGTCGCGGCTGTAGTGCCCCAGCACCCGTGGGAAAGCGCCCCACAGCCGCGGATGCGGCATCGGATCGTTCGGCAGGCCATCGGAGCCGATCATGGTGACCGGATAGCGCATCACCCGCCGCACGTCCTGCTCATCCATGTTGTAGTAGATAGCGCCGGCCGGCATCAGCTGCGCCGCGGCGTCGTGCAGGCTCACCTGCCACTCGTCGGCGATCTGCCGGAGCGTTTTTCCCGCCTGCTCCGGCCGGGACTCGGACCAGGTGATCACGATGTCGAATTCATCGGTCACCTGCTTCATATCCAGCGTTGAGGAGCTGGCGGAATAGGGATAACAGTCGCAGGCGATTTCCTGGCGCTGGCGCATCTCATCGAAGAAGGCCAGCGTCTCGCGCGTGCGCCCCCAGTTCTTTGCCCCGGCGCATTTATGATGAGAAACCACCACCGGGACGTTGCCGTGACGGCCGATACGAAACGCTTCGTCGAGAGCCTCAAGGATAGGCTCAAATTCAGACCGCAGATGGGTGGTGTAGATCCCCTGCTCCGCCGCCAGCTCTTCCGCCAGCGCCATCACCTCTTCGGTGGTGGAGTGGAACGCGCTGGCATAGGCCAGGCCGGTGCTCAGGCCCAGCGCTCCTTCACGTAGCGCATCGCGCAGCTGGACGCGCATTCCGGCAATCTCCGTCTCCGTCGCCGGGCGGAACAGATCGTCCATATGGTTATTACGCAGCGCGGTATGGCCAATCAGGGTGCCGACGTTGAGCGACGGCCGGGCCGCCTCCACCGCGTGGGCATAGGCCTGCACGGTGGGATAGATAAACTGCTCCTGCTCGCCCAGCAGGTTCATCGGATCGGGCACCGCGCCGCGCATGGTCGCCATTGCCGCGCTGATCCCGCAGTTGCCGACGATCACCGTCGTCACGCCCTGGCTGAGCTTGGGTAAATATTCCGGCATCCGGATGACGTTGATATCGTCATGGGTATGCACATCGATAAAGCCGGGCGCCAGCACGCGCCCCAGGCCTTCAATTTCGCGCTCTGCCGTCACCTGCAGCGCCGGAGCGATAGCCACAATGCGATCGCCCTTCACCGCCACGTCGCCGCGATACTGCGGCCCGCCGCTGCCGTCAATAACCGTGACGTTCTTAAAAAGCCAGTCAACCTTCATAGCAATTACTCCCTTTCGACTATGCCGACAAGTTAACCATTTACAAGGCGGAAAAACAGTGGAAAACTACGCAAAACCCAGATCGTTTTATGATACTTTTATTCACAATGAATAATATTTAAGTATTAAAATAATATTTATCAAATATTTATAACTGATACCCATTTAAAATCCGAAAGTAAAACCTGAAAGGATAGTGTTATGAAATACCACCACGCAACGCTTGTCCCGCATAAATCAGCGCCGATGACATCGCCGGCGAACCTGCTGGCGGAAGAGGTCTGCCTTCCCGCCGCGCTGCTGAAAAAAAGCGCTCTGGAAAACAATATCGCCTGGATGCAGCGCTACGCTGACGCCCGCGGCGTCTCGCTGGCGCCGCACGGCAAAACGACGATGACGCCGTGGATTTTTCAGGCCCAGCAGCGGGCCGGCGCCTGGGGGATCGGGGTCGGCAGCGCCTGGCAGGCCGCTGCGGCGATGGCCAGCGGCGTCCAGCGCGTATTGATGGTCAATCAGCTGGTGGGCAAGGCCAACATGCAGGCCGTTTCTCAGCTGAAAACCCACTACCGCAGCGTAGATTTCATCTGCTGCATAGATAGCCTCGCTAACGCCCGCGCGCTGTCGGCCTTTTTTGCCGAACGCCGGCAAACCCTGGACGTGCTGATTGAGCTTGGGGTGCCCGGCGGGCGCTGCGGCTGTCGCAGCCTGGAGGATGCGCTGGCGCTGGCACAGAGCGCGGCCGAGCTACCGGGCCTGACGCTGCGCGGGCTGGAGCTGTATGAAGGGGTGCTGCACAGCGACGATCCGCAGCCGCAGGTCGAAGCGCTGCTGCGCCAGGCCGCGGACCTCGCCTGCCGAATGGAGCCGCTGGTCGACGGCGAGTTTATCCTGACCGGTGCCGGCACCGTCTGGTATGACGTGGTGTGTAACGTCTGGCTGGCGGCCAAAAAGCCGGCGCGCTGCCGAATAGCGATCCGCCCCGGCTGCTACATCACGCACGATATGGGGATCTACGATGTTGCCCAGCAGGAGCTGATCGCCCGGGATCCGATCGCCTGCGATCTGGCCGGCGATCTGACCTCGGCCCTCGAGCTGATGGCGATGGTGCAGTCGGTTCCGGAGGCGGATCGCGCGGTGGTCAACTTCGGCAAGCGCGACTGCGCTTTCGATGCCGGCCTGCCGCAGCCCATCGCCCACTATCGCGGCGGAGAGCCGCTGCCGCTGCGCGCGGAGGAGATCGTCAGCGTCGGGATCATGGATCAGCACTGCATGCTGCGCCTGGCGCCGGGCAGCGATGTGCAGGTCGGCGATATCCTGGTCTTTGGCACCTCGCACCCGTGTCTGACCTTCGACAAATGGAAAACGCTGCTGCTGGTCGACGACGAGTACAACCTGCTGGAAGAGCTGGATACGCTGTTCTGATTCATCCCGCATGACGGCCCGCGCCGTCTCCGGGCTCCGCGTCCGGCCTCGCTAAGCGCCGGATCGCCGGAGAAATCGCCTAACGCCGCAGGGCGACAATCTCCTCATACAGCGAACGCCCGATCGTCACGCCCTGACGTTCGCTGACCTGACGACAATCGAAGCGCCGCTCTCCGGGAAGACGGGCCCCCTGCGCGCTCATGGCATCAAACAGCGTCTCCGCCCGCGCCAGATGCTCGTCCGCCAGCGGCCCGAGAAAGCGCTGCGGATCGAGCGCCAGAATCAGTTCGCCGCCGTACGGTAGCCCGCCGGCGCCCTTATCCCACGCCAGCGACTCCGCGCTGGTCATATCGCCAATCAGCGGCCCGGCGAGCAGCTCCACCATCGCCGCCAGCGCCGAACCCTTATGGCCGCCAAAGGTCAGCATCGCTCCGTCGAGAACGGCGGCGGCGTCGGTGGTGGGCTCTCCTTCGGCGTCGATTCCCCAGCCTTCCGGCAAGGCCTTCCCGGCACGCTGATGCAGCTGGATCTCGCCGCGCGCCGCCACGCTGGTTGCCATATCAAAAATAAACGGCGGCCTGTCGCCGCGCGGCCAGCCAAAGGCGATAGGGTTGGTGCCAAAGAGCGGACGGCTGCCGCCCGCCGGCGCGACCCACGCGTGGCCCGGCGTGCAGGCCAGCCCCACCAGCCCCGCCTCGGTGAGCGGCTCAACGTCGGCAAACAGGGCCGAAAAGTGCACGCAGCGGTTAATCGCCAGCGCGGCAATACCGCTGTGGCGCGCCTTGGCGCACAAGAGCGGCAGCGCTCGCTCAAGCGCCAGCAGCGAAAAGGCGCCGTTAGCATCCACCCGCACAACCGCCGGCGCCCGGTCGTCAATCTGCGGCTCGGCGTCGGGCGAGACCTTCCCTTTGCGCAGGGTATCGACGATCCCCAGCAGGCGCCACAGGCCGTGGGAAGCGCAGCCGTCGCGCTCCCCGGCGGTCACGTTACGCGCCACTGCCGCCGCATGGCTCTCGCTGAAACCATTATCGCTGAGCACCTGGCGGGAAAGCGCTTCAGCCTCTGGCAACGTCAGCGTTACCGTCTCCATAATCTTCTCCTTTGCTCTTCTTCTACTCTTCTGCATCGCCATTAAAGTTAGCCTGAGGAAGGCAGCTGCGCGCGCTGATTTACTCCTCTTGCCGATCGTCGCGCACGGCGCCGTTACGGTTGCCGAGCGCGATAAACTCCTCCAGCAGCGCGGTCAGCTGCTGCATTTTTTCGCTGGTAAACTCTTCTTCGATCAGGCGATAGGCCTCTTCAACCTGAGCCTGGGCGCTTTGATACAGCTTTGTTCCTTCCGCCGTCAGCGAAACGTACAGCTTGCGCTGATCGCTGACCGGCTTCAGACGCAACACCAGGCCGTCACGTTCCATGCGGGTCAAAATACCGGTCAGGCTCGGGCGCAAAATGCAGGCGCGGAAGGCCAGGTCGTGGAAATCCATCGACGGGTTTTCGGCAAGGATGCGCACAATACGCCACTGCTGCTCGGTGAGATTATGGCGTTTGACGATCGGCCGAAAGTGGCCCATCGCCGCTTCCCGCGCCTGCAACAGCGCAATGGTTAACGAATCATGCATCACATACCTCTACATCGTATTTCAGAATCTATTAACAAGTTAATAATTAGCGTTTATTTGCCGATGACGCAACCGGTTTCTGCTGCTGAAAAGTACCAGCCTTTTCATGAAAAATAACTAACAATATGATTATAAACAATTAAGTTTCATTCGTGTAAATTTATTGTTAATCCGATCACAAAACATTCACTTCTGTTTGCCAAACCCTTCCGCAAGGAATAAAAGGTAATCATTAACATATTAATGAAATCCATTAAGCTTCAGAAATCAGTACCAGAGGAGTGGTGAATGAAAGGTACCATCTTCGCCGTTGCGCTTAACCACGGCAGCCAGCTCGACGCCTGGCGGGAAGCGTTCCAACAGGCCCCGTACAAAACGCCGCCGCAAACTGCGGTCTGGTTTATCAAACCGCGTAATACCGTTATCGGCAGCGGCGACGCGATCCCTTACCCGCAGGGGGAAACCGTGCAGAGCGGCGCCACCGTGGCGCTGATCGTCGGTAAAACCGCACGCGGCGTCTCCGTCGAAGAGGCCGCCTCCTGCATCGCCGGCTACGCGCTGGCCAACGACGTCAGCCTGCCGGAAGAGAGCTTTTACCGCCCGGCGATTAAGGCGAAATGCCGCGACGGTTTTTGCCCGCTTGGGGGCCTCGTCCCGGTACAGAACGTCGATAATCTGACCATCATCACCGAAATCAACGGTCGCGAAGCGGATAGCTGGAACACCGCCGACCTGCAGCGCAGCGCCGCCGAGCTGCTAAGCGCCCTGAGCGAGTTCGCCACCCTCAACCCCGGCGATGCCATTCTGATCGGCACTCCGCACGCCCGCGTAACGCTGCGCCCCGGCGATCGCGTACGCATTCTCGCCGAGGGTTTCCCGGCGCTGGAAAACCCGGTCGTCGCAGAAGGAGAGCCGGCATGAAACAGGCACGTATTGAGTGGCAGGGCCAGGTACGCAGCGCGCAGGTCGACGATCGCGAGCAGGTCATTCTCGACGACGGCACCCGGCTGCAGGAGGGTGAATTCCGCTGGCTGCCGCCCGCCGACGGAACGCTGTTCGCGCTGGGACTGAACTATGCCGATCACGCCAGCGAGCTGGAATTCAAGCCGCCGGAAGAGCCGCTGGTGTTTATCAAAGCGCCGAACACCTTTATCGGCCACCGCCAGGAGTCGGTGCGTCCGGATAACGTCGAATATATGCACTACGAAGCCGAACTGGTGGTGGTGATTGGCAAAACCGCGCGCAAGGTCAGTGAGGCCCACGCCCTGGACTACGTCGCCGGCTATACCGTTTGCAATGACTACGCCATTCGCGACTATCTGGAAAACTACTACCGGCCGAATCTGCGGGTAAAAAGCCGCGACACCCTGACCCCCATCGGCCCGTGGATCGTCAGTAAAGAGACGGTTCCGGACCCGCACAACCTGACCCTGAGCACCTGGGTCAACGGCGAACTGCGCCAGCAGGGCACCACCGCCGATCTGATCTTCAGCATCCCGTACCTGATTGCCTGGCTGAGCGACTTTATGACCCTGCAACCGGGCGACATGATCGCCACCGGCACGCCGAAGGGGCTGTCTGACGTGGTGCCGGGTGACGAAGTGATCGTCGAAGTCGAAGGCGTGGGCCGCCTGGTCAACCGCATCATCAGCCAGCAAGCGTATGAGGAGAAGCTGTCATGAAAAAAATTAACCACTGGATCAACGGCGAAAGCGTGGCAAGCGCGGAGTATTTCCACACCACCAACCCGGCCACCGGCGAAGTGCTGGCGGAAGTCGCTTCCGGCGGTGAAGCCGAAGTGAATCAGGCGGTAGCGGCAGCCAAAGCGGCGTTCCCGAAATGGGCCAACCTGCCGATGAAGGAGCGCGCGCGCCTGATGCGCCGTCTGGGCGATCTGATAGACCAGAACGTTCCGCAGATCGCGGCGATGGAGACCGCCGATACCGGCCTGCCGATCCACCAGACCAAAAACGTGCTGATCCCGCGCGCTTCGCACAACTTCGAATTCTTCGCCGAAGTGTGCCAGCAGATGAACGGCAAAACCTATCCGGTTGACGACAAGATGCTCAACTACACCCTCGTGCAGCCGGTCGGCGTCTGCGCGCTGGTGTCGCCGTGGAACGTGCCGTTTATGACCGCGACCTGGAAGGTGGCGCCGTGCCTGGCGCTGGGCAACACCGCGGTGCTGAAAATGTCCGAGCTGTCGCCGCTCACCGCCGACCGTCTCGGCGAGCTGGCGCTGGAAGCCGGTATTCCGCCGGGCGTGCTGAACGTAGTACAGGGCTACGGCGCGAACGCCGGTGACGCGCTGGTGCGCCATCATGACGTGCGCGCTGTGTCGTTTACCGGCGGCACCGCCACCGGACGTAACATCATGAAAAACGCCGGACTGAAAAAGTACTCGATGGAGCTGGGGGGCAAATCGCCGGTGCTGATTTTTGAAGATGCCGATATCGAGCGCGCGCTGGATGCCGCCCTGTTCACCATCTTCTCAATCAACGGCGAACGCTGCACCGCCGGCTCGCGCATCTTCATTCAGCAGAGCATTTACCCGGAGTTCGTCAAGCGCTTCGCTGAACGCGCCAGCCGCCTGCGCGTCGGTGACCCGACCGATCCCAACACCCAGGTCGGGGCGCTGATAAGCCAGCAGCACTGGGAAAAAGTCTCCGGCTATATCCGCCTCGGCATCGAGGAAGGCGCCACGCTGCTGGCCGGCGGCCCGGATAAACCCACCGACCTGCCGGCGCATCTTCGCGGCGGCAACTTCCTGCGCCCGACGGTGCTGGCGGACGTCGATAACCGCATGCGGGTTGCCCAGGAAGAAATCTTTGGCCCGGTCGCCTGTCTGCTGCCGTTTAAAGACGAAGCCGAAGGTCTGCGCCTCGCCAACGATATCGAATACGGCCTCGCCTCCTATATCTGGACCCAGGACATCAGCAAGGTCCTGCGCCTCGCGCGCGGTATTGAAGCCGGCATGGTCTTCGTCAATACCCAGAACGTCCGCGACCTGCGCCAGCCGTTCGGCGGCGTGAAAGCCTCCGGCACCGGCCGCGAAGGCGGCGAGTACAGCTTCGAAGTGTTCGCCGAAATGAAAAACGTCTGTATTTCCATGGGTGACCATCCGATCCCGAAATGGGGTTTATAAGGAGCACAAGATGGGCAAATTAGCGTTAGCCGCCAAGATTACTCACGTACCGTCAATGTATCTCTCCGAGCTGCCGGGGAAAAACCACGGCTGCCGCCAGTCGGCGATCGACGGTCATAAGGAGATCGGTAAACGGTGCCGGGAGATGGGCGTCGATACGATTATCGTCTTTGATACCCACTGGCTGGTGAACAGCGCCTACCACATTAACTGCGCCGAGCATTTTAAGGGGATCTATACCAGTAACGAGCTGCCGCACTTTATTCGCGACATGACCTACGACTACGACGGTAACCCGGAGCTGGGCCAGCTGATTGCCGACGAAGCGGTCAAGCTGGGCGTCCGCGCCAAGGCGCACAACATCCCGAGCCTCAAGCTGGAGTACGGCACCCTGGTGCCGATGCGCTATATGAACAGCGATAAGCATTTCAAAGTGGTCTCGATCTCCGCTTTTTGCACCGTTCACGACTTCGCCGACAGCCGCAGGCTGGGGGAAGCTATCGTCAAGGCCATTGAAAAATATGACGGTACCGTAGCGGTCTTCGCCAGCGGCTCGCTGTCGCACCGCTTTATCGACGACCAGCGCGCCGAAGAGGGGATGAACAGCTACACCCGCGAGTTTGACCACCAGATGGATGAGCGGGTGGTAAAACTGTGGCGCGAAGGCAAATTCAAAGAGTTCTGCACCATGCTGCCGGAGTATGCCGACTACTGCTACGGCGAAGGCAATATGCACGATACGGTGATGCTGCTCGGGGTGCTCGGCTGGGATAAATACGACGGCAAGGTCGAGTTTATCACCGACCTGTTCGCCAGCTCCGGTACCGGCCAGGTCAACGCCGTCTTCCCGCTGCCGGCTCAGGCGTAAGGGGTCTGCGATGCCACATTTTATCGCCGAGTGCACGAACAACATCCGCGAACAGGCCGATCTGCCCGGCCTGTTCGCCGAGGTCAATCAGGCGCTGGCCGCCACCGGGATTTTCCCGATCGGCGGCATCCGCAGCCGCGCCATCTGGCTGGATACCTGGCAGATGGCCGACGGCAGGCACGATTACGCCTTCGTGCATATGACGCTGAAAATCGGCAGCGGGCGCAGTCTGGAAAGCCGCCAGCAAACGGGAGAGATGCTCTTTGCCCTGATCAAAGCGCATTTCGCCGCGCTGATGGAGAGCCGCTACCTGGCGCTGTCGTTCGAGATTGCGGAGCTGCACCCGACCCTGAATTACAAACAGAACAACGTCCACGCGCTGTTTAAATAATTGACGTTATCCGGACGCGGGCTCCCCGACCTCGGCGCTCTCGTCCGGGCAACCCGATGGTACCAATTGCAGGCAATGTCACAGGAATCCCTATGCTCGATAAACAGACCCGCACCCTGATCGCCCGGCGGCTGAACCAGGCCGAAAAGCAGCGTGAACAGATCCGCGCCATCTCTCTCGATTATCCCTCGATTACCATTGAGGACGCCTACGCCGTCCAGCGCGAGTGGGTCGAGCTGAAAATTGCCGAGGGCCGGGTGCTGAAGGGCCATAAGATTGGCCTGACCTCGAAGGCGATGCAGGCCAGCTCGCAGATTAGCGAACCGGACTACGGCGCGCTGCTCGACGATATGTTTTTTCACGACGGCGGCGATATTCCCACCGACCGCTTTATCGTTCCGCGCATCGAGGTCGAGCTGGCCTTCGTGCTGGCCAAACCGCTGCGCGGCCCGAACTGTACGCTGTTCGACGTCTATAACGCCACCGACTACGTGATCCCGGCGCTGGAGCTGATCGACGCCCGCTGCCACAACGTCGATCCTGAAACCCAGCGTCCGCGTAAGGTGTTCGACACCATCTCCGATAACGCCGCCAACGCCGGGGTGATCCTCGGCGGCCGGCCGGTTAAGCCTGATGAGCTGGATCTGCGCTGGATCTCCGCCCTGCTATACCGCAACGGGGTCATCGAAGAGACCGGCGTCGCCGCCGGCGTGCTGAATCACCCGGCCAACGGCGTTGCCTGGCTGGCGAACAAGCTGGCGACGCACGATGTGCAGCTGGAGGCCGGGCAAATTATCCTCGGCGGCTCGTTTACCCGTCCGGTCGCGGCGCGCAAAGGCGATACCTTCCACGTCGATTACGGCAGCATGGGCGCGATTAGCTGCCGCTTTGTCTAGGGGAAAGAAGAAGATGAATAATGCCTTTAAAGATGCGCTGCAGGCCGGGCGCCCGCAAATCGGCCTGTGGCTGGGACTCTGCAGCAGCTACAGCGCCGAGCTGCTGGCCGGCGCCGGATTCGACTGGCTGCTGATTGACGGTGAACACGCGCCGAACAGCGTGCAGACGGTGCTGACCCAGCTGCAGGCGGTGGCGCCTTACGCCAGCCAGCCGGTCGTGCGCCCTTCGTGGAACGACCCGGTGCAGATTAAACAGCTGCTGGACGTCGGGGCGCAAACCCTGCTGGTGCCGATGGTGCAGAACGCCGACGAAGCGCGGCTGGCGGTGAAAGCCACGCGCTATCCGCCGGCCGGCATTCGCGGCGTCGGCAGCGCCCTGGCCCGCGCTTCGCGCTGGAACCGCATCCCGGATTATCTCCATCAGGCCAACGACGCCATGTGCGTGCTGGTGCAGATTGAGACCCGCGAGGCGCTGAAGAACCTGCCGCAGATCCTCGAGGTTGAGGGGGTGGACGGCGTGTTTATCGGCCCGGCGGATCTCAGCGCCGATATGGGCTTCGGCGGCAATCCGCAGCATTCGGAAGTGCAGGCGGCGATCGAAAGCGCCATCGTGCAAATCCGGCGGGCGGGCAAAGCGCCGGGCATTCTGATGGCCAATGAGCAGCTGGCAAAACACTATCTTGAGCTCGGCGCGCTGTTTGTCGCCGTCGGCGTCGACACCACCCTGCTCGCCCGCGCCGCCGAAGCCTTAGCCGGGCGCTTTGGCGCCAGCGGAACCGCAGCCCAGTCCGGCGTCTATTAACGCCAAATCGCGACCCTACAAAAATTCCCATTAGAGGAAAGACCATGAGCGACACATCATCAGCCATTCCGGAGACGCGCGATCCCGCCAATCAGCACAAGCAGCTGACGGCGCAGCAGCAGTCGGTTATCAATAAGCTGTTTCGCCGCCTGATCGTATTTTTGTTCGTGCTGTTTATCTTTTCATTCCTCGACCGCATCAATATCGGCTTTGCCGGACTGACGATGGGCCAGGATCTGGGGCTGAACGCCACTATGTTCGGCCTGGCCACCACGCTGTTTTACGCCACCTACGTTATCTTCGGTATTCCGAGCAATATCATGCTCAGCATCGTCGGCGCCCGCCGCTGGATAGCCACCATCATGGTGCTGTGGGGGATCGCCTCCACCGCCACGATGTTCGCCACCGGCCCCAAAAGCCTGTACGTGCTGCGTATGCTGGTCGGGATCACCGAGGCCGGCTTTCTGCCCGGCATTCTGCTCTATTTAACCTACTGGTTTCCGGCATTTTTCCGCGCCCGCGCCAACGCCCTGTTTATGATTGCCATGCCGGTGACCACCGCCATCGGTTCGATTGTTTCCGGCTATATTCTGTCGCTGGACGGCCTCTTCAACCTGCACGGCTGGCAGTGGCTGTTTTTGCTCGAAGGGTTCCCGTCGGTGCTGCTGGGCATCATGGTGTGGTACTGGCTGGATGACTCCCCGGCAAAAGCCAAATGGCTGACCGCAGAGGACAAAAAGTGTCTGCAGGAGATGATGGATAACGACCGGCTGACGCTGGTACAGCCGGAAGGCGCCGTCAGCCACCGCGCGATGCAGCAGCGCAGCCTGTGGCGCGAAGTCTTCACGCCGATCGTGCTGATGTACACCCTGGCTTATTTTTGCCTGACCAATACCCTCAGCGCGATCAGCATCTGGACGCCGCAGATCCTTAAAAGCTTTAACGAGGGAAGCAGCAATATCACCATCGGCCTGCTGGCGGCGATCCCGCAGATCTGTACCATTCTGGGGATGATTTACTGGAGCCGTCATTCTGATAAATGCCAGGAGCGCAGGCACCATACCGCCCTGCCGTATCTGTTTGCCGCCGCCGGCTGGCTGCTGGCCTCGGCGACCGATCACAGCCTGATCCAGATGCTGGGGATCGTCATGGCCTCTACCGGCTCCTTTAGCGCAATGGCCATTTTCTGGACCACGCCGGATCAGTCGATCAGCCTGCGCGCCAGGGCGATCGGTATCGCCGTGATCAACGCCACCGGCAATATTGGATCGGCGCTAAGCCCGTTTATGATCGGCTGGCTGAAGGATCTGACCGGCAGCTTTAACAGCGGCCTGTGGTTTGTCGCCAGCCTGCTGGTGATTGGCGCCGTGATTATCTGGGCTATTCCGATGAAAGCCTCGCGCCCGCGCGCCACGCCTTAAGGAGCGGCTATGCCCCAGCGTTCGATCGCCAATATCGATATCAATAAAGAGTACGATGAAAGCCTGGGCACGGAAGACGTGCACTACCAGTCGTTTGCCCGCATGGCGGCCTTTTTTGGCCGCGACATGCAGGCCCATCGCCACGACCAGTATTTTCAGATGCACTTTCTCGATACCGGGCAGATTGAGCTGCAGCTCGACGATCACCGCTACTCGGTGCAGGCGCCGCTGTTCGTCCTGACGCCGCCGTCGGTGCCGCACGCGTTTATCACCGGCTCCGAGAGCGATGGCCACGTGCTGACCGTGCGGGAGGATCTGATCTGGCCGCTGCTGGAGGCGCTCTATCCCGGCACCCGGGAGGCCTTTGGCCTGCCGGGGATGTGCCTGTCGCTGGCCGATAAGCCGGATGAGCTCGCGGCGCTGGCCCACTACTGGCGGCTGATTGAGCGCGAATCGACCTCGCAGCTGGCGGGGCGCGAGCACACGCTGATGCTGCTGGCGCAGGCGGTGTTCACCCTGCTGTTGCGCAACGCCAGGCTCGACGACCACGCCGCCAGCGGCATCCGCGGCGAGCTCAAGCTGTTCCAGCGCTTTAACCAGACTATCGACGGCCACTACCACCAGCACTGGACGGTGCCGGATTACGCCAATGAGCTGCACATTACCGAATCAAGGCTGACCGACATCTGCCGACGCTTTGCCAACCGGCCGCCGAAGCGCCTGATTTTCGACCGGCAGCTGCGCGAGGCCAAGCGGCTGCTGCTGTTTTCCGATAGCGCGGTCAACGAAATCGCCTGGCAGCTGGGGTTTAAGGACCCGGCCTATTTTGCCCGTTTTTTTCATCGCCTGGTCGGCTGCTCGCCCAGCGCGTTCAGAACGCAAAAAGTACCGGTATCCTGAGTTTTTCCCGGCAGCGGCGCGCGGCGGCAAAAAACGAAAAACCGACCCGGATCACAGAACGCCATCCTGCCTGAAAAGTACCCGCCGTTGACCTAAAAGTCTCTTCACGGAACCCGCCTGAACCGCTTCAATTAAACAACAAAAAGAAAACATAAATTTAACCTTTGTACCCTAAATAATTCGAGCCGCAGCCAGATGGACGCCGCCCGAAGCATGACGGGATATGCCAATTAATACTGAAGAGGTCCCGATGAAACCTGAAGATTTCCGCGCAGACGCTAAACGCCCGTTAACCGGGGAAGAGTACCTGAAGAGCCTGCAGGACGGCCGCGAAATTTACATCTACGGCGAGCGCGTCAAAGACGTCACCACCCACCCGGCGTTCCGCAACGCCGCCGCCTCCGTCGGCCAGCTGTACGATGCGCTGCACAAACCGGCGCTGCAGGACGCCCTGTGCTGGAACACCGATACCGGCAGCGGCGGCTATACGCATAAATTCTTCCGCGTGGCGAAAAGCGCCGACGATCTGCGCCAGCAGCGCGACGCCATCGCCGAGTGGTCGCGCCTGAGCTACGGCTGGATGGGCCGCACCCCGGACTACAAAGCCGCCTTCGGCTGCGCGCTGGGCGCCAATCCGGCGTTTTACGGCCAGTTCGAACAGAACGCCCGCAGCTGGTACACCCGCATTCAAGAAACCGGCCTGTACTTTAACCACGCCATCGTCAACCCGCCGATCGACCGCCATAAGCCGGCCGATGAGGTGAAAGACGTCTACATCAAGCTGGAAAAAGAGACCGACGCCGGGATCATCGTCAGCGGGGCGAAAGTCGTCGCCACCAACTCGGCGCTGACCCACTACAACATGATTGGCTTCGGCTCCGCGCAGGTGATGGGGGAAAACCCGGACTTCGCGCTGATGTTCGTGGCCCCGATGGATGCCGAAGGGGTGAAGCTTATCTCCCGCGCCTCCTATGAAATGGTCGCCGGAGTGACCGGATCGCCGTATGACTACCCGCTCTCCAGCCGCTTCGACGAGAACGACGCGATCCTGGTGATGGATAAGGTGCTGATCCCGTGGGAAAACGTGCTGATCTATCGCGATTTCGATCGCTGTCGCCGCTGGACGATGGAAGGCGGCTTCGCCCGCATGTACCCGCTGCAGGCCTGCGTGCGTCTGGCGGTTAAGCTCGACTTTATCACCGCCCTGCTCAAGCGCTCGCTGGAGTGTACCGGCACCCTGGAGTTCCGCGGCGTGCAGGCGGATCTCGGCGAGGTGGTGGCCTGGCGCAATATGTTCTGGGCGCTGAGCGATTCGATGTGCTCCGAGGCGACGCCGTGGGTTAACGGCGCGTACCTGCCGGATCACGCTGCGCTGCAAACCTACCGCGTGATGGCGCCGATGGCCTACGCCAAAATCAAAAACATCATCGAGCGTAACGTCACCAGCGGCCTGATCTACCTCCCGTCCAGCGCGCGCGATCTCAATAATCCGCAGATCGACCAGTATCTGGCGAAATACGTGCGCGGATCGAACGGGATGGATCACGTCGAACGCATCAAGATCCTCAAGCTGATGTGGGACGCGATCGGCAGCGAATTCGGCGGCCGTCACGAGCTGTATGAAATCAACTACTCCGGTAGCCAGGATGAAATCCGCCTGCAGTGTCTGCGCCAGGCGCAGAGCTCCGGCAACATGGACAAAATGATGGCGATGGTCGATCGCTGCCTTTCTGAGTACGACCAGCACGGCTGGACGGTTCCGCATCTGCACAATAACTCTGATATCAATATGTTGGATAAGCTGCTGAAGTAATTCACAGCGGGAGGTCACAATGCAATTAGATGAACAACGCCTGCGCTTTCGCGATGCCATGTCCAGCCTGTCGGCTGCGGTGAACGTTATCACCACCGAAGGCGATGCCGGCCGCTGCGGCATCACCGCCACCGCGGTGTGCTCGGTAACCGATACGCCGCCGTCGGTGATGGTGTGTATCAACGCCAACAGCGCAATGAACCCGGTATTCCAGGGCAACGGCAGGCTGTGCATTAACGTCCTGAACCACGAGCAGGAGGTGATGGCGCGCCACTTCGCCGGAATGACCGGGGTGACGATGGAGGAGCGCTTCAGCCTCTCGTGCTGGCAAAAAGGCGTACTGGGGCAGCCGGTGCTGAAGGATTCGCTGGCCAGCCTCGAAGGCGATATCAGCCAGGTGCAGGCCATCGGCAGCCACCTGGTCTACCTGGTCGAGATTAAGAACATCACCCTAAGCCAGGAAGGCCACGGGCTGATTTACTTTAAACGTCGCTTCCATCCGGTGATGATGGCGATGGAAGCCGCGGTCTAGCCAGGCTCATTCTCCTCCCTGCCGCCAGGGGGGAGAAATTCTTGTGATCTCAATCACATATTACCCCACTGTTCATTTCCTGCCCAACCGCTTAGCCCGGCACGTGACCGCTTAACCCGCCATACAACCACTCATAGACTTACCCAACTTTACGCGCGCAAAGTTCTGGCAAGATCGTCCCCAGCATAGTGACTCAATACCTCCTCAAAATTACGTTCAGACGGCTTCGGCCAATTATTCAACTCATAACGCCAGGTTTTACTATGGATACTAAAAAACTATTCAAGCACATACCCTGGGTGATTCTTGGAATCATCGGGGCATTTTGCCTCTCGGTCGTCGCCCTGCGTCGCGGGGAGCACGTCAGCGCCCTGTGGATTGTCGTCGCATCGGTATCGGTCTATCTGGTGGCCTACCGCTACTACAGCCTGTACATCGCCCAAAAAGTGATGAAGCTCGACCCAACCCGCGCGACGCCGGCGGTCATTAACAACGATGGCCTGAACTACGTGCCGACCAACCGCTACGTGCTGTTCGGCCACCACTTCGCCGCTATTGCCGGCGCGGGCCCGCTGGTCGGCCCGGTACTGGCCGCGCAGATGGGCTACCTGCCCGGTACGCTGTGGCTGCTGGCAGGCGTGGTTCTGGCGGGGGCGGTGCAGGACTTTATGGTGCTGTTTATCTCCTCGCGCCGTAACGGTTCATCGCTGGGTGAAATGATCAAAGAAGAGATGGGCCCGATTCCGGGGTCGATCGCCCTGTTCGGCTGCTTCCTGATTATGATAATCATCCTTGCGGTGCTGGCGCTGATCGTCGTGAAGGCGCTGGCGGAAAGCCCGTGGGGCGTCTTTACCGTCTGTTCAACCGTACCGATCGCGCTGTTTATGGGGATCTACATGCGCTTCCTGCGCCCGGGACGCGTGGGCGAAATTTCGGTTATCGGTATCGTGCTGCTGGTGGCTTCCATCTACTTCGGCGGCGTGATTGCCCACGACCCGTACTGGGGCCCGGCGCTGACCTTTAAAGACACCACCATCACCTTCACCCTGATCGGCTACGCGTTTATCTCCGCGCTGCTGCCGGTATGGCTGATTCTGGCGCCGCGCGACTACCTGGCGACGTTCCTGAAAATCGGCGTTATCGTCGGCCTGGCGCTGGGCATCGTTATCCTTAATCCGGATCTGAAAATGCCGGCGGTCACCCAGTACATCGACGGTACCGGCCCGCTGTGGAAAGGTGCCCTGTTCCCGTTCCTGTTTATCACCATCGCCTGCGGCGCGGTCTCCGGCTTCCATGCGCTGATCGCTTCCGGCACCACGCCGAAGCTGCTGGCTAACGAAACCGACGCGCGCTTTATCGGCTATGGCGCAATGCTGATGGAGTCCTTCGTGGCGGTCATGGCGCTGGTAGCGGCGTCTATCATCGAACCGGGCCTCTATTTTGCGATGAACACCCCGCCGGCCGGCCTCGGTATCGTGATGCCGAACCTGCATGAAATGGGCGGCGAAAACGCCGCGATGATTGCCGCGCAGCTGAAAGAAGTCACCGTACACGCGGCGGCTACCGTCAGCTCCTGGGGCTTCGTAATTTCGCCTGAGCAGATCCTGCAAACGGCGAAAGACATCGGTGAACCGTCGGTGCTGAACCGAGCGGGCGGCGCGCCGACCCTGGCCGTCGGTATCGCGCACGTGTTCCACAAAATCATCCCGATGGCGGATATGGGCTTCTGGTACCACTTCGGTATTCTGTTTGAGGCGCTGTTTATCCTTACCGCCCTCGATGCCGGTACCCGCGCAGGCCGCTTTATGCTCCAGGATCTGTTGGGCAACTTTGTGCCGTTCCTGAAGAAAACCGATTCGCTGGTTGCCGGTATCGTGGGGACCGCGGGCTGCGTAGGCCTGTGGGGCTACCTGCTGTATCAGGGCGTGGTCGACCCGCTGGGCGGCGTGAAGAGCCTGTGGCCGCTGTTCGGCATCTCTAACCAGATGCTGGCCGCCGTGGCGCTGGTTCTTGGCACCGTGGTGCTGGTCAAAATGCAGCGTACCAAATACATCTGGGTCACCGTGATCCCGGCCGCATGGCTGCTGCTGTGCACCACCTGGGCGCTGGGTCTGAAACTGTTCAGCACCAACCCGCAGATGGAAGGCTTCTTCTTTATGGCCCAGCAGTACAAAGAGAAGATTGCCGCCGGCGGTGAGCTTAGCGCGCAGCAGATTGCCAACATGAACCATATCGTGGTGAACAACTACACCAACGCCGGTTTAAGCATTCTGTTCCTGGTGGTGGTCTACAGCATCATCTTCTACGGCATCAAAACGTGGCTCAACGTGCGTAACAATAAGGTACGTACCGACAAAGAGACCCCGTATGTGCCGGTGCCGGAAGGCGGCGTGAAGACCTCTTCACACCACTAATCCAGCTCCGTTCAGCCCCGCTTCGGCGGGGCTTTTCCGTAAATGACGCAACCCGGCATTAAAATAGCCCGCTCGACGGGCTCAACACATATCTGGAACGAGCAATGTTTGGTAACTTAGGTCAGGCTAAAAAGTACCTGGGTCAGGCGGCGAAGATGCTGATTGGCATTCCGGACTACGACAATTACGTCGAACATATGCAGACCAACCATCCGGATAAACCGTATATGACCTACAACGAATTCTTCCGCGAGCGCCAGGAAGCGCGCTACGGCGGGAGCGGCGAAGGCGGCGTACGCTGCTGTTAATGGAGGCACGCATGACACCGATTGCAGTTACCCTGCTGACCGGTTTTCTTGGCGCAGGCAAAACCACCCTGCTGCGGCACATTCTCAATGCGCAGCACGGCTTTAAAATCGCGGTGATCGAAAACGAATTTGGTGAAGTCTCCGTTGATGACCAGCTGATTGGCGATCGCGCCACCCAGATCAAAACCCTGACCAACGGCTGCATCTGCTGCACCCGTTCCAACGAGCTGGAAGACGCCCTGCTCGACCTGCTCGACAGCCGCGATCGCGGTGAGATTGCCTTCGACCGGCTGGTGATTGAGTGCACCGGCATGGCCGACCCCGGTCCGATTATTCAGACCTTTTTCTCCCATGAGATCCTCTGCGAACGCTACCTGCTGGATGGGGTGATTGCGCTGGTTGATGCGGTCCACGCCGACCAGCAGATGAACCAGTTCACCATCGCCCAGTCGCAGGTGGGTTACGCCGACCGTATTCTGCTGACCAAAACCGACGTCGCGGGCAGCAGCGAAGCGCTGCGCGAACGGCTGGCGCGTATCAACGCCCGCGCGCCGATTTACGCCGTCACCCACGGCGATATCGATCTGAGCCAGCTGTTTAATACCGGCGGCTTTATGCTGGAGGAGCGGGTGGTAAGCGCTAAGCCGCGCTTCCATTTTATTGCCGACCAGCAAAACGACGTTTCGTCGATTGTGGTGGAGCTGGACTACCCGGTCGATATCAGCGAGGTGTCGCGGGTTATGGAAAACCTGCTGCTCTCATTCGCCGAGCAGCTGATGCGCTACAAAGGGATGCTGTGGATTGACGGCGAGCCTAACCGCCTGCTGTTCCAGGGCGTCCAGCGCCTGTACAGCGCCGACTGGGACCGCCCGTGGGGCGACGACCAGCCGCACAGCACGCTGGTGTTTATCGGCATTAACCTGCCGGAAGAGGAGATTCGGGCGGCGTTTGCCGGATTGCGGAAGTAACGGTTCGCAGGAGCCCTCTTCCCGTGGAAGAGGGACAAAGCGAAGGCATCAGGCGCTATATCGTTCATTCCATGTATCACGATAGATAACGTTTCCTTCGGTGTACTTCCAGACGATCGCCTCATAGCGCAGTTCGAGCGTTTCTCTTAAGGTATTAGAGTCATTTTTAATCACAAAAATGTAAATTTAAGTTTTTGCTTGTTACTGTAGAAACATTTTCGGAAATTATTAGAAAGCGAATTAGTTCAGCCCCAATCGATATCTCCCGCCCCGTTCAATTGCTGTTTAGGCAAAAAATTAAACTTACCCTAAACGGCAAAACGTTAATCATTGACGCTGCGACAAGGTAACCAATTCACAACATCAAAAGAGCGTTTTAATAACAGTTCCGGCATAAAACCTCGACCCATATCAAATTTGCAGTCGTAAATATCACCTGTTAGGGTGTCCTCAGATTAATTTGATGACGAGGCATAAACCATGAAAAAGCTCAATATCCTTATCCTTTCTGCGCTGACCGCGGTTTCCGGCTCCGCAATGGCGATGGGCTTTACCGTCGAGCAGGGGAAAAACTTTACCAACCTCAATATGGAACTGGGTAAATCCTCCTCCGGTCTTTATGCCGAAAGCAACTGGCTCAAAAATACCGACGACGGCACCCAGACCGGCGGCGTTGGCGCGGGTTATAACCTGGAAGTTGGCCCGGTGATGCTGAATGCCGGCGCGAAAGCCATCTACCTTGGACCGAAAAAAGGCGATAACGGCGTGGCGTTCCCAATCGGCGGCGGCGTTAACGTTGCGCTGACCGACAGCATCCACGTATTCGGCGAAGGTTATGCCGCGCCCGAAGGCCTGAACAATAGCGTGAAAAACTACGTTGAAGCCAACGGCGGCGTGAGCTGGACTCCGATTACTCCGGTGACGCTGAAAGTAGGTTACCGTCACGTGAGCGTCGACGGGAAAGACGGTCGTCCGAACCACACCCTGATTGACGGCGCCTATATTGGCGGTGGGGTCACCTTCTGACAACGTCGATAACAGTAAAAAAAACCTGCCGGGCGGCAGGTTTTTTCTTTTAGCGTTCTGAGCTTACCGGCGAATCACCACCAGCTTCTGGTTCACAAACTCTCTAATCCCCAGATCCGCCAGCTCGCGGCCAAAACCGGAACGCTTCACGCCGCCAAACGGCAGCTCCGGTGCGGTATCGGTCAGCCAGTTAATATAGACCATCCCGGTCTCAATTCTTGATGCCATCCGTTTCGCCCGCTCGGTATCCTGGCTGAATATCGCCCCGCCGAGCCCATAGTGCGAATCGTTCGCCAGGCTGACAGCTTCATCGTCGTCCTTGACCACATAAATTTGCGCCACCGGGCCGAAGAACTCTTCAAAGTACGCCGGGTTATCGCGGGTGATGCCGGTCAGAATGGTCGGGGCAAAATAGTTGCCCTCGCACTGCGCCGGCTTGCCGCCAAGATGCAGCCTGGCTCCATGCTTCACCGCCTCATCGACCTGTTTAGTCAGCGTCCCGAGCGCATCTTTGGAGGAGAGCGGCCCCAGCGTGGTGCTCTCATCCAGCGGATCGCCGATCTTCACCTGACGGAACGCCTCGGTAAACAGGCTCAGGAAGCGCTCGGCGATTTTCTCATGCAGGATAAAACGCTTCGCCGCGGTACAAACCTGACCGGCGTTGTTGAGCCGCGCCTGCACGCCAGTCTTCACCGCCTTGTCGAGGCTGGCATCATCCAGCACCACAAAGACATCGTTGCCGCCCAGCTCGAGGGTCGATTTCTTGATGTGCTTCGCCGCCTGCGCTGCGACGACGCCCCCCGCTTTTTCCGAGCCGGTCAGCGCCACTCCCCGCACGCGATCGTCGGCAATAATCTTCGCCACCTGATCCTGGGAGATAAACAGATTGGTCCACGCCCCCTCCGGCGCGCCGGCCTCACGCACCAGATGGGCAAAGGTTTCCGCGCAGTGCGGAACGATGCTGGCATGCTTGGCAAGCACCGGATTCCCCGCCGCCAGGTTTGGCGCCAGAACGCGCATCAGCTGGTAATAGGGGAAGTTCCACGGCTCCACCGCCATCAGCACGCCGATCGGATGGTGTTCAACCCACGCCTCGCCGAGCTCGGACGGATACTTCACCGGAGCCAGGAACCGCTCGGCGTTATCGGCGTAATAGCGGGCGATCTGCGCGCAGAGCTTCACCTCACCGCGGCTTTGCGCAATAAGCTTACCCATCTCCTGGCTGGCAATTTTCGCCAGCTCCTCAGTCCGGCTATCGATAAGATCCGCCAGCTTGTGCAGGATCGGCAGGCGCCGGGCAATATCGCCCTTCGACCATGCGGAGTGGTAAAGCGCATCCGCCTGCTGCAGCGCCGCCTCCACGTCGGCATCGCTGTGCGGGGCGTACTCTTTAATAAGCCGATTATTTGCAGGATTCACCGTCTGATAGGCCATGTCGCATGTCTCCTTAGTATCGTCATTAATGCAGTCATAAATACCGCTCAGGACATTAAGGTTAGTAGAGCTGGCTGGACATGAAGGTAAAGTTAGGTATTTACGGAGGATTCCGGCCGGAGATCGTCAGACGATATCCGGCGGGGAACAGGCTTAACGAGGAAATAAATAATAGCGGCCAGGCCGCCTGATAAGGCCATTTGGCGACACAATCAACGCTTAGCGGCGGTAATATCGTCTTCTGACAGACCGGTAATTCGCAGCACCGTCTCCAGAGCGATGCCGTCCGCCAGCATCGTACGGGCAATGCGCAGCCCTTCGGCTCGCTGGCCCGCAATCTGGCCTTCGCGGCGCCCTTCAAGCTTACCTTTTCTACGCCCAACTTCCTGGAGTCTTTCCGCAATAGTCATCAGCCCCTCCTTATGATGCTGCGGCGCCCGCCGGGCAAGCTCACGAATAAACCTGCCAAAACGGGGGGCATCGCCGGAATATACCAGGTAATTAAACAACGTTTTTAGCTGGCCGTCATTAGTATATTCCTTAACCAAAATGACAATTAGCTGCTCAACCAGCCCCGTCAAATCGCGCTGGCGGATATGCTTTTGCATGAACTCCAGCAACGCTACGCGCCGGTGCTGGACGATCTCATCATCCGGGATCGCCGTAATATCCACCAGCGGAAAAGCGGTCGCATATAATCCGCGGGCATGAGCCGGGTGGGTAAAGCCATCCAGCCAGCACAACGAATAAGGGTAAGGCGTGGCGATACCGTGATAGAACAGCATGGGTACCACCAGCGGCAGGCGTTTATGTCCGGCATCCAGATGACGCTGCATCGCCGCAATGGCATAGCGCATCAGCCTGAAGGCCATATGGGCATCCGGCGAGCTTTGGTGCTCAATAACGACGTAAATATAGCCCTCGCCGGCGGTGGTTTTTAGCGACCAAAGCACATCGGAGTAGCAGGCGCGCAGGTCCTCCTCAATAAAACTTGCGGATTCAAGCCGTAGCGTCTCCAGGTCGCAAAGCTGGCGTAGCGAGGACGGCAGATGGATATCCAAAAAATCTCGCGCGGTATCCGTATGCCGGAGAAACTTTTTGAAAACCGCATCATGCGGCGTCGACGTTGAGCCTTTATGCATGGTAAATGGCCTGCGCGGAGGGACACTAAAACGACTCTACCCGCCGGTAGCCCAGCGCACACGCCGCCGCTTATCTCTTTGCGCGCCGGGACGGAAGATATTTTTATCCGGCGGTAATAACGACAATTTTTTGCCTGCCCGCTCGCAGAACGCCCCCGGAGACAGGCGTCAGCGGGCGTGCTATAAATTCTTAATCCCTTCGCCGCAGGAGCTTTCGTGAACCACACGCGCGATATCCCACAAACCTTCTGGCGCGACGCAACGCTCCCCTGGCTGGAGCTGCGCAGCACCTGGCGCAGCCGCCAGGCGTATAAGCGCCACAGCCACCCGCAGCTTTCTCTGGGGGCAATTATTGCAGGTGAAACGCGCTGCATCTGCAACGGACGGGAGTACCTGCTGCGCCCCGGCGACCTGATAGCGATCCCGCCCGGCGCGCCGCACAGCTGTAATCCCCTCTCGGGACGGCCGCGCAGCTATCATATGCTCTATCTCGACGTTGACTGGTGCCTGGCGCAGCTTCCTGCCCTTTCCGGCGCCGTGCGGCTTGCCGCGCCGCAGCCGATGCTTCGCAGCGCCGATATTTTCCTTCAATATCAGCATATTGTTCAGCTTACGCAGCAGCAGCGGATCGCCGAGCTGCCCACGGCAATCGCGCGGCTGCTGCGGGAGCTGCCGCTATGCCCGACGCCGCCGGAAATCCTTCATAGCAGCAGCGCACGGCTGCTCGACAGAGTGACGGCGAGCCTGCCGGTACCGCTTTCTCTGGATACGCTGGCCGACGAATTTGCGCTGCGCAAAGAGACCCTGATTCGCACCTTTAAGCAGGACACCGGCCTGACGCCGGCCAGCTTTATCAACATGGCGCGGATCGAGTACGCCAGGCGCCGCCTGCGCGCCGGGGATGAGATAGCCGACGTCGGCTATCAGGCCGGGTTTGCCGATCAGAGCCACTTCCATAAAACCTTCGTCAGCTACACCGCCGCCACGCCGCGCCAGTACGCCCTTGGCCGATCAATATCAGACAATAATTAGCGCCCGGCCTGACGTAGGGTGATCTCAGATTAATTCCGAGGTCACTATGGACATGTTTACTGCGCTTTTCCCGGCCGCGTTTCCCGCGCTGGCGCTCTCCCACTTCGTTGCCCTGCTCAGTCCCGGGCCAGATTTCTTTCTCCTGATGGGTTACGCCATTCGCTATCGCCTGCGCGGTAGCGCCGGCCTGTGCGTTGGCATTGCGCTGGGCAACGGGCTGTATATTGCGATCGCCATCGTCGGCTGGAGCATGGTGCGCCACGCCCCGCTGCTGTTTAGCGCGATCGCGCTGCTGGGAGCGGCCTGGCTGCTGTGGCTCGGCAGCCAGCTGTGGCGGAGCCGGCCCGGCACGTTCACCCTGGAGGCGGCTGCGGCCCGGCGGCCTTCGCTTGCCAGACAGCTGCTGCTGGGGCTGGCTTCGGCGCTGCTTAATCCCAAAAATGCCCTGTTTTATCTCGCGCTGATGACCACCCTGCTTGGCCCGCAGGTGACCCTCGCCCAGCAGATAACCTGCGGAGTCTGGATGACCAGCGTCGTGCTGCTGTGGGATTTACTGCTGGTATCGCTGATCGCCCTGCCGCAGGTGCAGCGCCGCCTCGGCGCCGTCATCTGGCGGGTTGAACGGGCGGCGGGCGCGATACTGATGGGCTTTGGCGGCTGGATTATCTGGCAGTTTTTGCATGAGTTAGCCGTCAGGTTATATGCTTAAGGCTATGGAAAAACTTGCTGAACTGAAACGTGCCAAACTTCTGGCCCTGTCGCTGCTGCTCGTGGCGGCCGCGATTTTTGTCACTACCCTGCTGCTGCCACCGACGCCGTGGGTCAGCGCGCTGAAGGCTATCTCCGAAGCGGCGATGGTCGGCGCGCTGGCGGACTGGTTTGCGGTGGTGGCGCTGTTTCGCCGCATACCGCTGCCGTTTGTCTCCCGGCATACGGCGATTATCCCGCGTAATAAGGATCGAATTGCCGACAATCTCGGCTATTTCGTGCAGGAAAAATTTCTCGATACCCCCTCGCTGGTCGCGCTGATCCGCCGCTACGAACCGGCGCTGATGCTCGGCAACTGGTTTAGCCAGCCGGCGAACGCCCGGCGGGTGGGCCAGCATCTGCTGCAGGTGATGAGCGGCTTCCTCGAACTCACCGACGATGCGCGCATTCAGCGCCTGCTGCGCCGCGCGGTGCACAAAGCCATCGATAAGGTCGACCTGACGCAAACCAGCGCCATGATGCTCGAAGGATTAACCCGCGATAACCGACACCAAAAGCTGCTGGATTCTCTTATCAGCCAGCTTATCGCCCTGCTGCAGCGCGACAGTTCCCGCGCCTTTATTGCCCGCGGCATCATCCGCTGGCTGGAGACCGAGCATCCGCTCAAGGCCAAAATTCTCCCCACCGAATGGCTGGGCGAACACAGCGCCGAAATGGTCACCGATGCGGTCAATACGCTTCTTGACGAGGTGAGCCAGGATCGCACCCATCAGATCCGCCAGGCCTTCGATCGCGCGGCGCAAAAGCTGATCGATAGCCTGAAAACCGATCCGCTGATGGCGGAAAAAGCGGACAACATGAAGGCCTATCTGAAAAACGACGAGACGTTTAACCGCTATCTTGGCGAGGTGTGGGCTGACCTGCGCGGATGGATTAAAAATGACGTTAACAGCGACGATTCGCGGATTAAGCAGCGGATCGCCGAGGCCGGGCAGTGGTTTGGGGAAACGCTGGTCCATGATGAAGCCCTTCGCGAGTCGCTGAATGAGCATCTGGAGCAGGCGGCGCACCGGGTGGCGCCGGAGTTTGCCAACTTCCTGACCCGTCATATTAGCGATACGGTGAAGAGCTGGGACTCCCGCGATATGTCGCGGCAGATCGAGCTGAATATCGGTAAGGATCTGCAGTTTATCCGTATTAACGGTACGCTGGTCGGGGGCACTATCGGCCTGCTGCTGTGGCTGCTCTCGCAGATCCCGTCGCTGTTTTTACATTAGGCCGCAGACAGCGGCCCCGCTCGTCCGGCGGGGCCCTGCGGTTAGCCTATCCGGGTAAAGCCGGCCTCCAGATCGGCAATTAAATCGCCGACATCTTCCAGCCCGATATGCACCCTGACCAGCGTCCCGCTGAAATCAACCTTGCCGGCGGGGCGAATGCCGTTCAGCTCCTCGGGCTGATTCGCCAGAATCAGCGACTCAAACCCGCCCCACGAGTAGGCCATGTGGAACAGCGAGAAGTTATCGAGAAATGCCGCCAGCAGCTCATCCGTCAGGCGCTTTTTCAGCACGAAGGAGAACAGACCGGAGCTGCCCGAAAAATCGCGCTGAAAATACTCATGCCCCGGGCATTCCGCTAAGGCCGGATGGTTCACCCGCGCCACCTCCGGCCTTGCCGACAGCCAGCGGGCAATGTGAATACTGCTCTCTTCGTGCTGTTTCAGACGAACCGCCAGCGTACGCAGCCCGCGGCTGCCGTTATAAGCGGTATCGGCATCCAGCGTCTGCCCCATCAGATAGGAGTTCTCCCGCAGACGATCCCAGCAGCGGGCGTTAGACACCGCCGTGCCCAGCATGGCGTCCGAATGGCCGATGGTGTATTTGGTCCCCGCCTGAACGGAGATATCCACCCCGTAATCCAGCGCCTTAAACAGCACGCCCGCCGCCCAGGTGTTGTCGATCATGATGACGATCTGCGGATTCACGGCGCGGATCGCCTTCACCATCCCGGGAACGTCCTGCACTTCCATAGTGATCGAGCTGGGGGATTCGAGGAATACCACTTTGGTTTCCGGGCGAAGCAGCCCGACAATACCGGCGCCAATCAGCGGATCGTAATACGTGGTCTCTACCTTGAATTTGCTGAGGATCTTATTGCAAAAATCCTGCGTCGGCTCATAGGCCGCGCCGGTCATCAGGATATGGTCCCCGCTTTCGACAAAGGCCAGAATCGCGTTGGTTACCGCCGCCGCGCCGCAAGGATAGAGCGCACAGCCCGCTCCACCCTCCAGTTCGCTCATCGCCTGCTGAAAAGCAAAATGGGTGTAGGTCCCGCGACGACCGTAGAACAGCTCGCCGTTGGCGCGATTGGCGGTGGCGAATTTTTTATCCTTCACCGTCTCAAACACCAGCGACGAAGCGCGCTGGATCACCGGGTTGACCGCCCCCTGGGTGTAGCGTTTGTCACGTCCGGCGATGATTAACTGCGTTTCGAGCTTGAGTGAATTTTTCATAACCTCTCCTGTAACATCCTTTTATCGATGCGAAAATTTATACGGTTGCGGCCCCAGGCTTCAGTTCAGCATGCCCCTGCTTTTTTCCGGCGAATCGCTCCACAATCTGCGCCGCGTTCAAGTCATGAATCACGTTTATCAGCGTGGCCGGGGCGTCGGTGATGGTGCCCAGCACCACCAGCATCGGGATCGCCTCCATCGGCAGACCGAGGGTGGTGACGATAAAGATTTCCCCAAGGAACGCGCCGCCCGGTATGCCGCCAACGATGATGGCGGAGAGCACGGCGATCAGCATCGTCAGGAAAAAGGTCTCGGTGGTGAACTCCATACCCAGCACCGAATAGATAAAAACGATCTTCAGCGCGGCAATCATCGCCACGCCGCCTTTATTCAGGTTGACCAGCAGCGGAATGGAAACATCGACGATTTCCGGGTTAATCCCCATCGCCTTACCCGCCCGCAGCGTCACCGGCAGCGTCCCGAGCGAGGAGCAGGTCCCCAGCGCGGTGGCCGACGGCTCTACCGCATGGCGCCAGAAGGCCTTCACCGCCGGCATGCCGCCGCCGATCCAGGAATAGAGAATGGAGCCGAAGATGAAGTAGACCAGCGTGGCGACCATAAACAGGCCAATGGCGCGGGCAAAAGTCAGCAGCAGCGCGGAGTCCTGGCTGGCCATCGTTGCGGCGAAGTAGCAGCCAAGGCCAAGCGGGGCGACTTTCATCACGATCGAGACGATCTTCATGATCACGGTATTGGCATCTTCCAGCAGCGAGGCTATTCGTTTGCCCGCCAGTTCCGATTGCCCAATGGCGATCCCGGCGATAATGGCCATCACGATCAGCGCCAGAATATTGGACTTAGAGAACAGCCCGATAAAATCGCTGGTGGTGATCATGCTGACAAAATCCATCTTGCCGCTGCCCGCCTGCACCGACTGCGAGAGATCGATAGTCACGCCCTGCGCCGGATTGAACCATAATGCGAGGGCGACGATGCCGGCGGCCGGAATAAAGGCCATAGCGATCGAAACAATAAAGATAATCGCCATAATACGCCCCAGCCTTTTCAGGTCAGTCATTCTGGCGATAGACGACATCACGCTGATTCCCACCAGCGGAACGATAATCATAAATAACAGGTTGAGAAATATCTGTCCGATTGGCTGCAGCGTACTGGCGAAGCCCGGAGCATAAATACCGACCAGGCCGCCAATCGCCAGCGCGCTTAATAAAACAAGAGAGGATTTGTAGGGTTCGAGTCGTGACCACATAATGGGTACCTTTTAATTAAAATTATATTAAATGAGATAAAATTCACAATTCGATGACTTCTGGCCGCGTCTCATTTTATTTTGTGACGCAACTCACTAAGTTGTTATTATTTCATTTTGCCAGCAAGTAATTTCCTGTGATTCAATAGTTGCATGTTTCAAATGCGAATGTAACGGCCCATTCGTACCGTTTTTGCAAATCACTTGTGAATTAAAGGAAACAATGAGCGCGCCAGTTTCATTAAAACATCTGGAGTTTTTTATCAAAATCGTCGACTGCGGGGGATTATCGGAAGCCGCAGCCCAGCTCAACGTCTCACCCTCTGCGGTCAGTAAAAGCCTCGCCGCGATGGAGGATACGCTGGGTACAACCTTAATTAAGCGCACCACCCGCAGTATTACCCTGACCGATGCCGGGCAATATCTATTTAATCGCGCCAATAAATTACTAAAAGAGTTTGATGACACCCTAAATACCACCTCAGGCTATTATCACAGCCCGCAGGGTGAATTACGCATTACCTGCTCAATTGCCTTTGGCTACTCCCGACTGGTCAACCTGGTGGATAAATATCGCAACCAGTACCCGGACGTGAATCTTTATATCGATTTAAACGATAATTTCGTTAACCTGAATGAAACCGATTTCGATATCGCGCTGCGTATTTCCGCCGCGCCGCCGCAAAACTACGCGATGCGCAAACTGGTATCGATTCGCTGGGCATACTGCGCTTCACCGGGATATCTCGCTAAAAAGGGCATGCCCGTGCGGCGCAGCGATCTGGTGAATCACGACTGCCTGGTCTATCCCGGCCTGACGCCGGCGATCAGGGTCGCAGACGAGCAGGACCGTCTGCATCAGTTGAAGCTGCATATGCCCATCCAGGCCAACAGCAGCCTGGTGCTGTTGAAATCGGTATTAGAAGATCAGGGCGTGGCCTATCTGCCCACCTATTTAATCGGCGATCATATTCGCAAAGAAGAGATCACGCCGCTGATCCTCGACGGCACGATCGCCTGTGAAACGCATGCGCTGTATGCGCTCTATTTTCCCAGCAAATACAGCAATCCTAAGGTACGATCGTTTATCGACTTTCTGGTGACAGAGTTAGGCCCGTTACCGGCCTGGGATAGCTGGATCCCCAGCTGAGTTTGCCGTCAATCCAGAGCACTTTTTAAGGAGTAAAAATGGCTGAAATTAACCTGACCCCCGGCGAGCGCGAGCAGCTTCGCGAAAAGCTATGTACCTACTGCGAAAGAAATTTTGACCTTGAGCTTGAGCAGTTCGATGCCGAGTTCTTCGTTGATTTTATCGCCGAACAGCTGGGGCCCCTGTTTTATAACGCCGGGATTGAGGAAGCTATTCGCACCCACGTGGCCTACAGCGAGCGGATCCAGGAAGAGATGGATGCGAAGAAAGTGTTCTGATTGCGCCCCGCAATATGTCGCTATCGGCGGGAGATCAATAAACACACACTATTGACATGGTTATAATGCGGGCTCTTTCATTATCTCCCGTGTACGGGGAAGGAAAACCATGTCGCTGATTACCGATCTACCCGCCATTTTTGACCAGTTCTCCGAGGCCCGCCAGAAGGGCTTTCTCACGGTGATGGACCTGAAAGAGCAAAATATCCCCCAGGTCGGAACCTACTGCACCTTTATGCCGCAGGAGATCCCGATGGCGGCAGGCGCGGTGGTCGTCTCGCTGTGTTCAACCTCCGATGAAACCATCGAAGAGGCGGAAAAAGACCTGCCGCGCAACCTCTGCCCGCTCATTAAAAGCAGCTACGGGTTTGGCAAAACGGATAAATGCCCCTACTTCTATTTTTCCGACCTGGTGGTGGGTGAAACCACCTGCGACGGCAAAAAGAAAATGTATGAATACATGGCCGAATTCAAGCCGGTTCACGTGATGCAGCTGCCGAACAGCGCCAGCGACGATGCTTCCCGCGCGCTGTGGAAAACCGAGATCCTGCGCCTGCAGCGGGTGATCGAAGCCCGCTTTGGCCACAAAATCACCGAAGCCGCGCTGCGCGACGCCGTTCGCCTCAAGAACCGCGAGCGGCGGGCGCTGGCGAACTTCTATCGCGTCGGGCAGCTCAATCCTCCCGCGCTCAGCGGCAGCGATATCCTGAAAGTGGTGTACGGCGCGACCTTCCGCTTTGATAAAGCCGCGCTAAGCGACGAGCTCAACGCGATGGCCGATCGCGTGCGCCAGCAGTGGCAGGATGGCCAGCGGCTGGCGGCTCGCCCGCGCATTCTGATCACCGGCTGCCCGATTGGCGGCGCGGCGGAAAAAGTCGTGCGCGCCATTGAAGAGAACGGCGGCTGGGTGGTGGGCTTTGAAAACTGCACCGGCGCCAAGGCGACCGAGCGCTGCGTGGAGGAGACGGGCGACGTCTACGATGCGCTGACCGATAAGTATCTCGCCATCGGCTGCTCGTGCATCTCGCCAAACGACCAGCGCTTAGCCCTGCTTAGCCAGATGGTTGACGAGTATCAGGCCGACGGCGTGGTGGATGTCATCCTGCAGGCCTGTCATACCTATGCGGTTGAATCAATGGCGATTAAGCGCCACGTTCGCCAGCGGCATAACCTCCCCTACATCGCGATTGAGACCGACTATTCGACGGCGGACATCGGCCAGCTCAGCACCCGCGTCGCGGCCTTTATTGAAATGCTGTAAGGAGCGCGCGTGACTTTTACGGTAGGCATTGATTCCGGCTCCACCGCCACGAAAGGCATCCTGCTGAAAGAGGGCGTTATCCAGCGACGTTTTCTCTGCCCGACGCCCTTTCGCCCCGCCGACGCCATCAACGAGGCGTGGCAAACCCTCAGCGCCGGCCTTGCCGAGCGGCCATTTTTAACCTTAACCGGCTACGGCCGCCAGCTGGTGGATTTTGCCGATAAGCAGGTGACGGAGATCTCCTGCCACGGTCTCGGCGCGCGTCTTCTGGCGCCCGCCACCCGCATGGTTATCGATATTGGCGGTCAGGATAGCAAGGTTATCCAGCTCGACGACGACGGTAATCTCACCGACTTCCTGATGAACGATAAATGCGCGGCGGGAACCGGGCGCTTTCTGGAGGTTATCTCGCGCACCCTCGGCGCCAGCGTCGGGGAGCTGGATAGCCTCACCGAAGGCGTCGAACCGCATGCAATCACCAGTATGTGCACGGTATTTGCCGAATCCGAAGTGATTAGCCTGCGCTCGGCGGGCGTCGCGCCGGAAGCGATTCTGGCCGGCGTGATCAACGCCATGGCCCGCCGCAGCGCCAACTTTATCGCCCGTCTTTCAGCCCAGGGGCCGCTGCTGTTTACCGGCGGCGTCAGCCGCTGCACGGCCTTTGCGCGCATGCTCGAAGGCCACGCTGGGATCGCGGTGCACACCCATCCTGATGCCCAGTTTGCCGGCGCGGTTGGCGCGGCGCTGATTGGCCTGCGTCAGAGGCGCCGCGAATGACGGAGTATCTGTTTTTATTTCACTCGACGCCGGGCGTCGTGCGTACCCGCAAGGCCCTGCAGGCGGCGGGGATCGCCTTCCAGGTGAAAGATATTCCGCGCCAGCTGCGCGGCGGCTGCGGCCTGTGCATCTATCTCAGCTGCCTGCCGGGAGAGGAGCAGCGGTGGGTTATTCCCGGCGCCACGGAGGCGATTTATCGCTACGTTGCCGCAGAGTGGCGCTGTATCGCCACCTTTCCGGCCTGATCCTATTCGGTAATAACGAACCGCGTCGGCGCAAAGCAGTTCAGGATGCGGTGGACGAGAAACACCAGCGTCAGCGTGACGATAAGCGAGATCGTGACCGAGCTAATACGGTACAGATCGCTGAAGATCAGATCCTGATCCGGATGCAGGTTCTGACCAAACATAATGCCGATGGTGGTGATGCTGGCGAAGCCCACGCCGGCCCCCACTTTCTCCATCACGTGGAGGCGCGCGCTAAAGGCCAGGCCGAGCGCAATCAGCGGCATCATCAGCACCATATGGTTGCTGAAATCATAAATAAGCAGCTGCACCACCAGAATATAGAGACAGGCCAGCACCACGCCCACCACCCGCCAGATGGAGCTGATCACCGCGCCGCGGTAGTGCATCGGGAAGAGGATCAGGATCCCGGCCATCAGCGCTGACAGGGAATCGCTCAGATCGCAGATCTGGAAAACCACGAAAATCATTGTCGCGACGGTGCCGGAAAGCAGAGATTCATGGCGAATGCGGGCGGCATCCTTCTCAATCCGCGGCGGCGGCCGGCGCGGCTCAACGTCCGGGATCAGATAGTTCAGCAGCGCGCTGAGGGCCACCGCCATCACGCAGGCTTCGAGATTGGAAAACATCAGCGTATGCCAGTTGCTGGTGGGATAGCTCATAAAGTTGAGCATCGTGCTTTGACAGACCACCCCCATCGAGCCCAGCAGAAACAGCGGCCCCTGACTCATAAAGCGAAAACGCATCACGTAGAGGCCGAAGACCACCAGCGTCATAATCACCGGCCACTGCGACAGATAGCCGACGATCAGCACCATTTCAACGCAGTTTACCGCCGCACTGAACAGAAACTGCCGCGCGACGTGGCGGTTAAACACCGGCACCAGCGACAGCAGCATCAGCGGATAGACCACAAAGAAGACCCCGTACTGCACGTCGTAGAAGGTCGAAATGCTCAGGGCGATAGTCCCGGCGACGGCGATGCGCAGCGTCTGGCGAAAATCATTCGCCGTATAGACAATATTGTCGTGCGGCGTAAAAACCCGGGCCAGCGTATTAATAGACATAGTGCAGCAGGCTCACCAGATGGATCTGCACGCCGGCAAAGGTGCGGGCAAACGGACCGTCGCTGTTGTACAGCTGTACCGTGGCGCGGGCGCCGGTCGGCAGCGGTTTGTCCAGCGGCTCATCAAGCGCGACGTGAATACGCATCCGCTGGGCGTCACGCACCCAGCGCGTGGACTGCTCCGGCTGCGACAGCTGGCCGTTTACCTGCTCCTGGCCGGCCAAAATCCCGGCGTCGCTGCTGGTGACGTGCGCCGGATAAACTTTACCTGGCAGCGCATCAAAGACCACCGCGGCGTCGGTGTTCACGCCGGTATGGCGCAGGCTCTTTTCGCGAAAATCGGCGACGATATCCGTATGGTTGCTCACCAGCGCCAGCAGCGGCGTGGCGGCGGTGGCATACAGGCCGGGGCTAAGCTGGAGGTTGCTGACCATGCCGTCGGTTTCGGCATAGATCCGGCTCCAGGCGAGGTTCAGCTGCGCCTCTTCCAGGGCGTTGCGGTATTTTTGCAGCGTGACGTTACGCGCATCATCGCGCTCCCCGCGCTGGATCAGCAGATTCTGGATGCTGGCGTTGAGCGCGCTAACCGACTGCTCGCTGGTCTGCCAGGTGGTGCGCACCTTATCCAGATCCGACTGCGAGACGCTCTGCATCGTACTCAGGCGCTGATAGCGATCGAGAGTGACTTTGTCGTTACGGGCGGTGAACTGCGCGGTGCGCAGGTTAGCGCGAGCGGCGGCGATCTGCGCGTCCAGCTGCTGGTTGCTCAGCTTCGCCTGCTCAAAGGCGATTTGCGCCGCCTGCACTTTATTGGTAAACGGCGTCGGGTCCAGCTCGTAGAGCAGATCCCCTTTCTTCACCTGGCTGTTGTTGTGCACATAGACCTGTGCGACATAGCCGGAAACGCGCGGCGATACCGGCGTCACCACGCGCATCACCGTGGAGTCCGGCGTGAGCGGGATCCAGATATCGGCAACGATAAACCAGGCGAAGATCGCCAGGAAAGCGGCAATACTCACCCTTACCCAGCGGGCAAATTTTTGTTCTGGCGTCATCATAGTTTTTTAGATCTTGTTATCTTCTTCGCGGATTGTCCGCAAATTGCAGGCGATTTGATTTAAGGTGGCGCTGAAGGTGGCGAGCTCTGCTTCCGGGATGGTCCGGGTGACGCGGGTTTGATAAGTTTCAATCACGTGGTTCAGCTCCTCCAGTTTCGACAGGCCTTCCGCCGTCAGCGTCAGCAGGCGTATGCGTTTGTCATATGGCGATGTGGAACGCAGCAGATAGCCCTGCTTTTCCAGCTGAGTGAGGGTGCGCATCAGCGGCGGCAGTTCAATACCCTGCACCTCCGCCAGTTCGCTAACCGAGACGTTGTCCCCCAGCTGATGCAGCTGCATCAGCACCGTCCAGCTTGACTGGGTCATACCGGTATCGTTGATGGCGGCGTCGATCGTCGCGCGCCACTGGCGTACCACCATCGCCATCCGCATCCCCATCGGACGGCGGGCAAACAGTTCGTCTTCGGTCATCTTTCTTTCCTCATGTAGAACCTATCCCACCAGGCGTTATCGGCGCGGGCAGTTTGAACGCGGACAGCGCGGAGAAACCGGAACGTACAGATAGTACGTGAGGATTGACTCGCTACGCTCACCCTCCGGGCCGCGCTGAAGGGCGTTCAAAAGACTTTCGTATTTTGTCGAGCGCTGCCCAGGTTCAAAATGACAGGCAAAATAGCCCTGGTGGCCTGGCTGTGAGGAAAATAATACTTATCATGATAACTATCAAGAAACGAAGGGTGAAGAAGCATTAATTGATAAATACGGTGAATGTAATAATCCCGAGGGACGCCAGCTACCCGGTCGCGCCGGGCCTGGCGAACTGCTGGCCCGAACGGGCACGACTCGCAGCCTGCGGAGGTGCAGGCCGGGAGCCCGAACAGAACGTTTATGCCGCAGTCCGGGGAAAAGCGCATTTTTTAATTTATCTGATCCCGCCGCAGCCCGACATCTTTCAGCTGTTCGTCGCTCATTCGCTGCAAAACCCGCCTCGTTTGCCTCCGCAGCCACCATTTTTTGAACGCTCTGCCTGCCAATACGAAACCAATAAACGGCTGCCTAACCCGGTTCTCATGAAATTCCATACTCCACCTCCTCACCTTGCCAGAGGCTTTATCTTCGCGGATCCGAGGGTGAACAATACAGATTCAAAAAACCCTTTTCTTTAACATACAGATTGGCTAAAACAGTATCTGCGTGGGATTTTCCCCGCCCATCTGTACTGGTTTATCAATCTGTATGGCGACAATAAGGGATACAGCATGACGCGTTACCAACATCTGGCCAGCCTGCTGGCGGAGCGTATTGAGCAAGGGCTGTATCGCCACGGGGAGAAGCTGCCTTCGGTTCGCAGCCTGAGTCAGGAGCACGGAGTAAGCATCAGCACCGTGCAGCAGGCCTATCAGACGCTGGAACAGCAGCAGATGATCGTCCCCCAGCCGCGTTCCGGCTACTTTGTCGCCCCGCGTAAAGCCCAGCCGCCGGTACCGCCGATGTCGCGCCCGGTGCAGCGCCCGGTGGAAATCACCCAGTGGGATCAGGTTCTGACCATGCTCGACGCGCGCAATGATAAAAGCATTATCCCCTTCGGCGGCGGCTCGCCTGACGTCACCCAGCCGAGCCTGAAGCCCATCTGGCGCGAGCTGAGCCGGGTGATCCAGCATAATCTCAGCGAGGTGCTGAACTACGACGAGCTGGCCGGGCGCCGCGAGCTGCGTGAACAAATCGCCCGCCTGATGCTCGACGGCGGCTCGGTGGTCACCGCCGATGACCTGATCATCACCAGCGGCTGCCACAGCGCTCTATCGCTGGCGCTGCTGTCGGTGTGCCAACCCGGCGATATCGTCGCCGTCGAATCCCCGTCCTATTATGGCACCATGCAGCTGCTGCGCGGTTTGGGGCTGAAGGCCATCGAGATCCCCACCGATCCGGACAGCGGGATCAGCGTAGAAGCCCTGGAGCTGGCGCTGGAGCAGTGGCCGATCAAGGGCGTTATCCTGGTGCCGAACTGCAACAATCCGCAGGGCTTTATCATGCCTGACGCCCGCAAACGCGCGGTGCTGACTCTTGCCCAGCGCCACGATATCGTCATTTTCGAAGATGATATTTACGGCGAGCTGGCCACCGATTACCCGCGCCCGCGCACCATTCATTCGTGGGATATCGACGGCCGGGTGATGCTCTGCAGCTCGTTTACCAAAACTATCGCGCCGGGCCTGCGCATCGGCTGGATCGCGCCAGGCCGCTACTACGACCGCCTGCTGCAGATGAAATATGCCGCCAGCGGGACCAACGTTCCCTCCACGCAGCTGGCGGCGTCGGTATTTATTCGCGAAGGCCACTACCACCGCCACGTGCGGCGGATGCGGCAGATCTACCAGCGCAATATGGAAATTTACACCTGCTGGCTGCGGGAATACTTCCCCTGCGGCATCTGCGTTACCCGGCCGAAGGGCGGCTATATGCTGTGGGTCGAGCTCCCCGAGCACGTCGATATGGTCTGCGTCGCGAAGCAGCTGTGCCGCCTGAAAATCCAGGTCGCGCCGGGCTCGCTGTTTTCAGCCTCGGGGAAATACCGCAACTGCTTAAGGATCAACTGCGCCCTGCCGCCGATCGACAAGCACCGGGAGGTGATGGTGAAGCTGGGGGATGCGGTGAAGGTGGCGATGGAGTGAGTTTTTCGCCGGGGCGAACTGACTTGTCCCCCGGCGGCGCTGCGCTGACCGGGGCTGCGGGCTGATAGGCGTCTGCGGGATGGGAGCGGGCAAGGCGTGGCAAGCGCCTCCTTCGCGAAACATCCGTCATACGGCTTGAGGGCATTTCCCAACGCCCACGCTGCGCTTCTCGGAACTACGAGTTCACTGCGATTTGTAATCTTTGTCGTTACCTATCACTGACCATCAAGTAATGACTGCATCGTGCGACATTCGCTAATGGTAGGGAATGAATTATAAAAAGCCAGTCCAATGACAAACATTATGATTGATATTCCCCACAGAAATATATGTCTCCATGTTGCAAGGACCTCCCCTTGGTATAATGATAGCGTTATAAATAATACTCCAATCATCAGGTACAGAAACACCAACAGTATGGTTAATATTTTGGGGAACCAAAACCCCAAACCTTTTTCAAAAATAACCTTCCCATCAGCAACTTTCAAAATCCCTTTGAATTTTTTAAAAAATATTGGCCTGACATCATTCTTAACGCAAATTTTCAATACCAGGACTTGCAATGTTGTATCACGTAACCCGCAGAGCCGGTACGAGACTAGCCTGGCAATCTCTCTTTTGAGGATCTTTTGTAAGTCTGGTGGTAAGCCATACTCCTTAAGCTGATGCTGGTAGCTCTCTAATTCTGCCTCTTTGATTGCCCGAATGAACTCAACAATAGATTTTATTTTCCATACTGCGATAAACGTCAACACCGTAAAGAGATACATAAAAAATTGCTGCATTGGAGTTATTTCACCCCGTTCAACCATTCCGCCAAAAAATTGAGAAAAGAAATTTAATATTGTTTCCATACCGTCCCTCTATTTACTATTGAAAACACACTTCATTTTTCTGGGTAGCCATTATATGCAAGATATACCACACACATAATTTACACATGCAAAAAAGGTTTTATTTTTATTACTGATTATATTTTTAGAATTATTGTGTGCAATATGGATAGATACAAGAAGAATGCTCGCGCCGCTCGTCCTACGCTGATAGCAGAGTACAGAAAAACCATATTGGGTAATATTACTTAGCCGTTTTTTCGGCAACACAAAATCGACGCAACGGTTTTTCGCCCTGCCCTCATCGGTATCATTACTGGACATCGGTTGGCCTTCACCTTTGCCTTCCTCGCTCAGGCGCGATGGTTCAACTCCGTGCACTATTAGCCATTTCGCCGCTGAACGGGCACGATGCAGGAAAAGATCGAGGTTGTACTTTTATTACTGCCCATTGAATCGGCGTGCCCTTCAATCGTCACCACGCCACCAGGATCGTCAACGAGCAACTGAGCCATCTGACTGAGAGTATGTTCGACGTGTCTGGCGATCGCATCGCTGTCGGAGGCAAAGCGCTGCGCCAGTTCCGCCGCTTTGTTCAACAGATTCAGTACGGCGCCTCCGGTATCGGAAGGGAAGCCCTTGAGATCGAGGATGACTGGCGGAGTCTAAGCTGGAACTTCTTGCGCATTGACGATGGCGCAACAGATCGCCAGAGCACCGAAAGAGAAATTTTTCACCAGGTCGCTCATCGTTTAACGATCCGTAATGGTGATAGGCCCGAGTGGATCAACATTTCATTCATTAAATGGACCTCTTCACATCCTTCGGCGGTGCTGGAAAACTTCCGTACGACGAACCGATGTAAAGCGCGCCTGCCCTGGAGCAGAATATCACGCTTTACGGCGCAAGAAGGGCGCCATTGCTGTCAGTAAGCAACAGATATTCTTTGTTGCCCACCTGCAGCCAGTAGCTCGAACAAGACACAGCGCGCCTTCGGGAAACAGCCACCATTCGGCTTGAACTCCCCCGCTCGCACAGCGCTTACCGGGGCTACGGGTTCCCGACCGCCTGCGGATCCTCACCATAAAACACCATCCCCTTATACGGCTGCTCGCGACATGCCGCCAGGCGCCGGGCGAGGCTGCCGACGTGCAGCTCCAGCTTGTGGCCGTCCGGGTCGAGGAAATAATACGACGCCCCTTCGCTGCGGTTCACCTTCCACACCGCCACGCCGGCCGTTTCCAGCCGCGCGCTGAGCCCGGCGAAATCGGCTTCGGCGACGCTAAAAGCGTAGTGGGTGTAGTCACTCTCCTCCGGCGGGGTAATGCGCCGCTGCGGATCGAGGGACAGGCACAGCCACAGATCGCCGCAGGAGAGATAGGCGCCGTTATCCCAGCGCGCGTGCAGCGTCATTCCCAGCAGCTGCTGATAAAACGCCACGCTCGGCGCCAGGCTGCTGACCGCCAGGGTCAGGTGATTCAATCCGCTTAACATGGCTTCTCCTCCAGTGAACTCACAATTTGCTGGCGCAGCCAGCGGTGCGCCGGGTCGCGGTGCCAGCGCTCGTGCCACAGCATCAGCATATCAAACCCGGCAATCGCCAGCGGCGGCTCGATAACCGTCAGTCCGCTCATCCCGCGCAGCAGCCTCTCCGGCAGCATGGCGACCAAATCGCTGCTACGCAGCGTTTCCAGCATAAACAGGAAATGTGGCACTGAGAGGACAACTCGCCGCGAGAGCCCAAGGTTGGCCAGCGCGGTATCGGTCGCGGCGCTGAAACCGCCGCCGTCCGGGGAGACAATAACCTGATCCAGCTGGCAAAACTGCGCCAGACTCAACGACGCCTGCAGCGCCGGATGCCCCGCCCGGCCCGCCAACACGTAGCGCTCGCTGAACAGCAGCCGCTGATGCAGCTCCTGCGGAGCGCCGTCGCGGGTATGAAAGAACAGATCGACCTCGTCCCTCTCCGCCTGCTGCACCAGGCGAGAAGGCTGGAGATCGAAGACCGCCATCCGGCTCGACGGTGAAGCCCGGCGCAGAATATTCAGCGCCGGCAGCACAATAGCCGAGGCCATATAGTCCGTCGCCGCCATTCGCCAGGTCTGCGTCGCCGTTAACGGATCGAAGCTGTCGGCGGGTGCGACCGCCAGCTCCAGCGCCAGCAGGGCATCACGCAGCGGCCCGCGCAGCGCATCGGCGCGGGCGGTGGGCAACATCCCGCGCGGCCCTGGCAGCAGCAGCGGGTCGGCAAAAATTTCCCGCAGGCGCGCCAGCTGGATGCTGACCGACGGCTGCGACAGGTTGAGCCGCTGCGCCGCTCGCGTGACGTTATTCTCGCTCAGCAACACGTCGAGGGTGCGCAGCAGGTTGAGATCCAGACGATGTAAATTAATCACGGCTATACCTGGGATTTAAGTAATTAATTTCTACTATAGCGGCCAGCCGCCTACTCTGCAGCTCTCCATAACTCAGAGGTGATTCTCATGAAAGTACTGCTGATTTACGCCCATCCGGAACCTCGCTCCCTGAACGGCACGCTAAAAGATTTTGCCGTCCAGCATCTGCACGATGCCGGCCATGAGGTGCAGGTTTCCGATCTCTACGCCATGCGCTGGAAAGCGGGCTTTGATGCCGACGACAGCAGCGCCCCGCCGGTCGGCGAGTTCTGGCGCTCGACGCTCGATTCAAAGCAGGCTTTTGAACAGGGCACCCAAAGCGCGGATATCGTTGCGGAACAGGAGAAGCTGCTGTGGGCGGATACGGTGATTTTCCAGTTTCCGCTGTGGTGGTTCTCCATGCCCGCCATTATGAAGGGCTGGATCGACCGGGTTTACGCCTATGGTTTTGCCTACGGCGTCGGCGAGCACAGCGACCGCCACTGGGGCGACCGCTACGGCGAAGGCACCCTGGCGGGCAAACGGGCGATGCTGGTTGTCACCACCGGCGGCTGGGAGGAGCACTACGCCCCGCGCGGAATTAACGGACCGATTAACGATATCCTGTTTCCGATCCAGCACGGAATGCTGTTTTATCCCGGCTTTGCGGTGCTGCCGCCGCTGGTGTTCTACCGCACGGAGAAAACGGACGAGCAGCGCTTTGCGCAGCACTGCCGCGAGCTGGGGCAGCGGCTGGATACGCTGGCAAGCACCGCGCCAATCCCGTTCCGCCGGCAAAATCACGGTGACTATCTGATCCCCTCCCTGACGCTGCGCCCGGATCTGGCACCGGGACAGAGTGGCTTTGCGGTACACCGGCACGATGCATAATCTGCGGTGGCGATAGCTCTGGCAAAGGGTATATCGCCATCATTTCTATGACGAATTGTGAGCCTCCGCGCAATAACGGCATTCCACCGCCGCACACTCCCCCTCACATTGATAGCGATCAAGAATAATCATACCGTCTGGTCGGTATGATTCAGGCCATGAACATGGAAGCCCAACACCGAAAAAAAGACCCCGTCCGTTTACATCAGCAGCTGCTGGAATCCGCGGCGATGATCGCCGGCAGAGACGGTATCGCCTCGCTGTCGCTGAATGCCGTGGCGCGCGAAGCCGGGGTGAGCAAAGGGGGTCTTTTGCACCACTTCCCCAACAAGCAGGCGCTGATTTTTGCCCTGTTCGCCCGCCTGCTGGCGATTATGGAGGACGCGATTTCGGCGCTGATGGCCGCCGACAATGTCTCTTATGGCCGCTTTACCCGCGCCTACCTGCACTATTTATCCGACCTGACCGATACCCATGAAAGTCGGCAGCTGATGGTGCTGTCGCTGGCGATGCCGGATGAGCCGGTGCTGCGAAAATGCTGGCGCGACTGGATGCTGGATCACCTCGCGCAGGGCGATGCGCTGGATAACGGCCACACCGGCACCCTGGTACGCTACGCGGCGGACGGCATCTGGCTATCAGAGTTAACCGAGGGGCGCACCATGAGCGCCGAACACCGGCGGTCGCTGGTCAGCGATCTGACGAGGATGACGCTTCCCGCGTGAAGCACGTTGAGCCTGATAAGTCAGGCGATTAGATTGAGGCCGCGATGCGCTACAACATCAATGGCCGTCTCATTTATGATGCAACGGACGGCACACTAATCCTACCGGGAAGCGATGAGGCGGACAGCCAGCTGTCGATCACCGCCAGCGCGCTGCTGTGGTTTTTTCTGCGTCATCCGGAGATTGTCAGCCGCGATGAGGTGCTCAAAAAGGTCTGGGACGACAACGGCTTAACCTCTTCGAACAGCAACCTGAATCAGTATCTGAGCATGCTGCGCAAAACCTTCCGCCACTATGAGATAGACAATATTATCGTCACCGTCTCGCGCGGACTGCTGCAGCTGAACCCGGAAATCACCGTTCATCAGCTGGACGCTCCCGTGCCGTCGGAGCCGCCGTCGCTGCCGCCCGAGGAGCCGGACGCCGTGCCGCCGGCCGCGGCGCAGAGTCCGAAGCCAACCCGGCACGCGCGTGGCACCTGCTGGTATATCGCCGGCGTCTGCCTGCTGACCATCGCCCTGCTGCTGGTGCTTTTCAGCTTTTTCGGCAGCGGCGAATCGCGCCCCATTACCCTGACGCAGATGACCCACAGCCAGTGCGAACTGCTGGCCAGCGACGAGATGCTGCGTTCCGTGGCCGGAACCGCCTACGGCAACAACTTTGACGCCGTGCGCCAGCGGCTGAAGCTGGAGTGCAAACCCGGCGAACGTTTTGTCTTCTTCTATGGCGATCGGCTGGAGACTAACGGCCTGGGCCGCGTCTTCCTCGCCCACTGCGCGATGCATGAAGACAATCCTTTCAGCTATTGCGATAACTATTTCTACTACTCCTGGAAACCGTAATGAGACTCGCACCCCGGCCTTTTTTCGCCCTCTCCGTCCTGGCGTTCATCACCGCGGCCGGGCTCAGCGCCTGGAAGCTGCTGCCGGCTGAAAACGACGGGGCGATGAGCTGCTCGACCAAAGCCATCATGCGCTTTGAAAACATGGATAAAGAGAACGTCAACGGCAATATTCACTTCAATTTCGCCGCCCGCGGCAAAGGCTCGATGGTCGTCGAAGGCTATACCGACTCCGCGGCCGGCTGGCTCTACCTGCAGCGTTACGTCAAATTCAGCTACACCAGTAAACGCATCTCCTCAACCGAGCGCCACTACCGCATCAGCCGGTGGGAATCCAGCGCCTCATCGATCGACGAATCCCCGGACGTCATCTTCGCCTACTTTATGCGCGAGATGTCCGACAGCCACGACGGGCTGTTTCTCAACGCCCAGAAGCTCAACGAGAAGGCGATTCTGCTCAGCTCGATCAATTCGCCGCTCTACGTTTGCACCCTGAAGTCCGGCAGCAAGCTTGACTAACGGCCGGCCCCACCGGCTTCAGCCTTACCCCGCGTTTTTCCCGCTCCGCCTCATACCCTAAAAGCGCACTTTTTGCGTTTAGCTCCCGACTAAAAACATGACCATAACCACACTTAATGGATGGATATATTACCCTGCCCCAGCAATAAATTAGCAACTCATTAACATTCACTGCCGCCCGTCCGGGTGGCGTAAAACTCGCCGCATCCACAGCCAATTCCATCGGCCCGGATCAGCATAAAGAGATAAATACAGGCCCTTAAAACGCTAAATCACAGAGCAAAAAACTAAAAACATAACTCACGCGGATTTAAATTTCACTTAACTCGCCATTCCCTATAGTGAACCTCGAACGCCGCTACCGCGTGTTGACGCCGTTACGCGGACGGTTTTCCCGAATCACAAACCTGTCTGGAGGAAAAACCATGGGTGATGCATTGGGGCTTATTGAAACCAAAGGCCTGGTGGCCTGCATTGAAGCAGCGGATGCGATGTGCAAATCCGCCAACGTCGAGCTGATTAGCTATGAAAACATCGGCTCCGGGCTGGTCACCGTGATGGTGAAGGGCGACGTCGGGGCAGTGAAAGCGGCGGTGGATTCCGGCGTGGAATCGGCGCAGCGCATCGGCGAGGTGGTGACCTCGTTGGTTATCGCTCGTCCGCATAACGACATCAACAAAATTGTTATTAAACACAAGGCTTAAGGCCAGGAGAACGCAAATGGGTGATGCATTAGGTCTGATCGAAACCAAAGGTCTGGTGGCCTGCATTGAAGCGGCGGACGCGATGTGTAAAGCCGCCAACGTCGAGCTGATTGGCTATGAAAACGTCGGCTCCGGGCTGGTCACCGCGATGGTGAAAGGCGACGTCGGGGCAGTAAAAGCGGCGGTGGATTCCGGCGTGGAATCGGCGCAGCGCATCGGGGAAGTGGTGACCTCGCTGGTTATCGCGCGTCCGCATAACGACATCAACAAAATCGTCGCACATTACAAAGTCGCGGAATAACGGGAGACAACATGATGAAAGAAGCGCTTGGTCTGATCGAAACCAAAGGTCTGGTGGCCTGTATTGAAGCCGCCGATGCGATGTGTAAAGCCGCCAACGTCGAGCTGATTGGCTATGAAAACGTCGGCTCCGGGCTGGTCACCGCGATGGTGAAAGGCGACGTCGGCGCGGTGAACGCGGCGGTGGACTCCGGCGTTGAAGCGGCGAAACGCATCGGCGAAGTCGTCACCTCTCGCGTCATTGCGCGACCGCATAACGATATCGAGAAAATCGCGTCGCAGCACAAAGCATGACCTGACAGGGTGCGCCCCGTCTCCACTCTTTTAGTCTGATGAAGGATAGACTCATGATTGAACTGGATAACGATTTGCAGTCCCGCCAGAACGCGCGGGAACTGGTGCGCAGCGCCAAAAAGGCCCAGGCGATTCTGGCCACCTTTTCGCAGCAGCAAATCGACGCCATCGTGAAAAACGTGGCCCAGGAAGCGGCGCACCACGCCGAAGCGCTGGCGAAAATGGCCTCGGAAGAGACCGGATTTGGCAACTGGCAGGATAAGGTGCTGAAGAACCGTTTTGCCTCGCTGCGCGTCTACGACGCCATCAAAGATATGAAGACCGTCGGCATCATTCATGACGATCCGCTAAAAAAAGTGATGGACGTGGGCGTGCCGCTGGGGGTGATTTGCGCGCTGGTGCCGTCCACCAACCCAACCTCGACCGTTATCTATAAAACGCTGATTGCCCTCAAGGCCGGCAACGCGATTATCTTTTCGCCGCATCCCGGCGCACGCGAGTGCAGCTGGAAAGCGATAGAGATCGTTAAGCGCGCCGCCGAAGCCGCAGGCGCCCCGGCAGGCAGCGTCAGCGCTATCACCCAGCTGACCCTTGAAGCCACCTCCGAACTGATGCACAGCAAAGAGGTCTCGCTGATCCTCGCCACCGGCGGCGAAGGGATGGTGCGCGCGGCGTATGCCTCCGGCACCCCGACCATCAGCGGCGGCCCGGGTAACGGCCCGGCGTTTATCGAACGCAGCGCCGATATCCACCACGCGGTGAAAGATATCATCACCAGCAAAACCTTCGATAACGGGGTGATCTGCGCCTCCGAGCAGTCGATCATCGTCGAACGCTGCATTTACGACGAAGTCCATCGCGAGCTGGAAGCCCAGGGCGCGTACTTTATGAACGAGGGCGAAGCGGCGAAAATGGCGGCCCTGCTGCTGCGCGCCAACGGCACCATCAACCCGAAAGTGGTTGGCAAAACCGCGCTGTATCTGAGCCAGATGGCCGGCTTCAGCGTCCCGGCCAGCACCCGGGTGCTGATCGCCGAGCAAACCACCGTCTCGCACAAAAACCCCTATTCTCGCGAAAAGCTGTGTCCGGTACTCGGCCTGTACGTGGAAGAGGACTGGAAGGCGGCCTGCAACCGGGTGATGGAGCTGCTGACCAATGAAGGCCTCGGCCACACCCTGGTGATCCACACCCGTAACCAGGACGTCATTCGCCAGTTCTGCCTCGAAAAACCGGTTAACCGCATTCTGATCAACACTCCGGCGGCGCTGGGCGGCATCGGGGCGACCACCAATATCACTCCGGCATTAACCCTTGGCTGCGGCGCCGTCGGCGGCGGTTCCAGCTCCGATAACGTCGGGCCAATGAACCTGCTCAACATCCGCAGAGTGGGCTACGGCGTGCGCTCCATTGATGAACTGCGCGCTCCGGGCAGCCGCCCTGAACCGCAGCCCACCATCGTCGCCCCGGTCGATAACCCGCACCGCAGCATTTTTGACGACCAGCGCTTCACCGCGCCTGCCGCTGCTGCTGTGACCCACAGCGCGACGGCGGACGATCGTTTTGCGGTCCGCGCGGCCGTCGAGGCGGAAGGCGACATCAACGAGCAAAACGTGGAGCGCATTATTCGCCAGGTGCTGGAGCGCCTCGGTAAGTAATGCATTGAGATAAGGCGATAAAAACGATGATTCTCGCAAAGGTAGTCGGACATGTCGTCGCCACGCAGAAATGCGCTGAGCTACGCGGCAGCAACCTGCTGTTAATCACCAAATTAGACGATGAGCAGCGGCCAATGAAGGACCAGACCTGGGTCGCCGTCGATAGCGTCGGTGCAGGCATGCACGACATCGTGCTGGCCGAAGAGTATTTCGCGCTCAACCGGGACCGCTACAAGGCCATGTCGGTGGTTGCCATTGTCGAGAACGTGTTTCGGGACGCTTAAGGAGTGAATAGTCCAATGAGTGAATTTTTGCTGAAACCTCGGATCCGCTTTGGTCAGGACGCGCTTGCGGTCCTGACCGAGCTTCCCGCCCGCAGCGTCCTGCTGGTCACCGATAAGGCGATGGTGAAATTTGGTCTCGCCGAACGCGTGACCCGGATCCTGCACCAGCGCGGCATCACCTTCCAGGTCTGGGACGACGTGGTGGCCGACCCGGATATCGCCACTATCGTGCGCGGTATGAAGCTGATGGACGACAGCTACCCGGATCTGGTTATCGCCCTGGGCGGCGGTTCGGTGATTGATGCAGCCAAAGCGGTTATTTTCGCCCTGGCGCAAACCCGCCCGGACGCCCGCCGCGAGCGCCCCTGCTTCGTGGCGATCCCCACCACCAGCGGCACCGGCTCTGAAGTGACCGCCTTTTCGGTGGTGAAAGCCCACGCCGAAAAACTGGTGCTGGTGGACCCGTCCCTGCTGCCGGATATCGCCATTCTCGACCCGGCGCTGGTGGCCTCGGTGCCGCCAGCGATCACCGCCGATACCGGGATGGACGTTCTGTGCCACGCGCTGGAAGCCTACGTCTCTCTTGATGCCAGCGACTTTTCCGATGCGCTGGCGGAAAAAGTGGTGCAGCAGGTGTTTCGCTACCTGCCGACCTGCTGGCGCAGCGGCGACAACCTGCTGGCGCGGGAAAAGATGCACAACGCCTCCTGCATGGCGGGAATGGCCTTTACCAACGCCTCGCTCGGCATCACCCACAGCCTCGCCCACGCGCTTGGCGGCGTCTTCCGCGTCCCGCACGGCCGCGCCAACGCGCTGCTGATGGCGGAGGTCGTGGCGTGGAACGCGGATTATCAGGGGCAGTGTGATACCGATGCCGCGCGCAAATACGCTCGTCTGGCTCATCTGCTGGATCTGCCGGCCGCCGGCCCCCGCCAGGGCGTCGCCAGCCTGCTGATCGCCATTCAGGCATTAAAAGACGAAATGACCATGCCGGCCGGCATCCGCGATACCGGCGTCGATACCGCTGATTTTGATCGGCGGCTGGCGGAAATGGTCGGTCAGGCGCTGCGCGATAGCTGTACCCCCACCAACCCGCGCACGCCGGACGCTCACGCTTTAACCGAACTCTATCGCCGGGCGTGGACCGGCGGCGCCGTTCAGGGCCACTGATAACAAGAACTGGAGAACCTTACCCATGGCACACTACAGCTTAACGCCGCGCGTCAACGTGTTGGCAGAACGTTTACTCTCACAAAAAAGCACCCTGTGCACCGAACATGCCACGACGCTGAACGCCCTTGATGGCGATATCGCGGGCGTCCCCGCCGCCGTTAAACCGGCGCGCCGCTTCTATGAACTGATGCGCCAGCTGCCGGTATGCATCAGCGCCGACGAGCTGATCGTCGGCAACCAGACCCGCAAACCGCACGGGGCAATTTTTCACGATGAAAGCGCGACCCATCGCCCGTCGGCGTTCCAGTTTCTCAATCTGAACAGCGACCTCGACTCTCCGGACTATAAGCTGGTCATCGAGAAAGGCGTGCTGGCGATCAGGCACCAGCTCGAAGAGAAAACCCGCAGCCTGGGCAGCGCCGTCAGCCGCAGCGGCATGGATGAAGTCAACGGCTGCCGCGCGGCGATTTACGCCTGCGACGGGCTGCTGACCCTGGCACAAAACCTGGCTAACAGCGCGGAAACCTTAGCCGCCGGCGAAAGCAACGCTTATCGCCAGAGCGAGCTGCGCGACAGCGCCGCCATCCTGCACCACGTTCCTGCCCACCCGGCGCGTAGTTTTAAAGAAGCCTGCCAGGCCTTTTATCTGTTCCAGCTCGCGCTGCAGCTCGATAACGGCAGCTATGCGGTGAACCCGGAAGGCGCCGATAAGGCCCTGCTGCCTTGGTATCAGCGCGATATCGACAGCGGCGCCCTGACGCCGCAGCAGGCCTATGAAATCGTCGAATGCCTGTGGTTCAAGCTGGCGGAGCTGAGTGAAGTCCGCGCCGCCTGCGCCATCGACGGCTACCCGATGTTTGACGCGCTGCTGCACGGCGCGAGCCTCGAAAACGCCAGCATCAATGCGCTCTCCGACATGTTCCTCAGCGCGCAGCGCAACCTCAGCGCGCGGAATCTACCGGTGCGCCTGTTCCGCGGCGCGCAACAAGTCTCTACCGCGCCGTTTGCCGCCTGCGGCGATACGCCGGTGATGGAAGGACTAACCCCGCGCATGCAGCGCCTGCGTAATCACTATCTGACCGTGCGTCCGAGCGTCTCTATCTACCGCGCGCTGGCCTTTACCGAGGTGGTCAAAGCCAACCCGGGCATGCCAACCATTCTGCTGCGCGCCAAAGCGTTCCGTCACGCCTGCGAAACCGCGCCGATCCTGATTCAGGATGACGAACTGATCGTCGGCCATCCGTGCGGCAAACCGCGCGCGGGCGCCTTCTCGCCGGATATCGCCTGGCGCTGGGTGCGCGACGAGCTCGACACCATGAGCACCCGCCCGCAGGATCCGTTTGAGATCAGCGAAGAAGATAAAAAAACCATTCGCGAAGAGATCGTGCCGTTCTGGGAAGGCCGTTCGCTGGATGAGATTTGCGAAGCGCAGTATCGCGAAGCCGGCGTCTGGGCGTTCAGCGGCGAGACCTTCGTCAGCGACCTCTCCTATCACCAGATCAACGGCGGCGGCGATACCTGCCCGGGCTACGACGTCCTGCTGTTCACCAAAGGGATGAACGGCATTAAGGCCGATGCGCAGGCCCGCCTCGATCGGCTGAGCATGGAAAACCCGGAAGATATCGACCGTATTTATTACTACAAAGCGGCGATCGAAACCTGCGAAGGCGTCATTAACTACTCCCACCGCATCGCCGCGCATGCCCGCGAACTGGCGGCCACGGAGCAGAACGCCCAGCGTCGCGCCGAGCTGCTGACCATCGCCGAGGTTAACCAGAACGTGCCGGCCAACCCGCCGAAAACCCTACAGGAAGCGCTGCAGAGCATCTGGACCGTGGAGTCGCTGTTCGAAGTCGAAGAGAACCAGACCGGCCTCTCCCTCGGCCGCGTTGACCAGTACTGCTACCCGATGTTTGAGGCCGATATTCGCGAAGGCCGCCTGACCCACGAGTCCGCGCTGGAGATGATGCAGGCCTTTATCATCAAGTGCGCCGAGCTGATGTGGATGTCCAGCGAGCTGGGGGCGAAATACTTCGCCGGCTATCAGCCGTTTATCAACCTGACCGTCGGCGGCCAGAAGCGCTCCGGCGGCGATGCCTGCAACGATCTCACTTATCTGATTATGGACGCCGTGCGCTTTGTGAAGGTTTACCAGCCGTCGCTGGCCTGCCGCATTCACAACCAGTCGCCGCAGAAGTACATGGAAAAAATCGTCGACGTGGTGAAAGCGGGCATGGGCTTCCCGGCCTGCCACTTCGATGACTCCCATATCAAGATGATGCTGCGTAAAGGCTTCGATTTCGAAGACGCCCGCGACTACTGCCTGATGGGCTGCGTGGAGCCGCAGAAATCCGGCCGCATCTACCAGTGGACCTCCACCGGCTACACCCAGTGGCCCATCGCCATCGAGTTCGTGCTGAACCGCGGCCGGATGGTGCTGTTCGATAGCTATCAGGGGCTGGATACCGGCGATCTGCGCGACCTGCACACCTTCGAAGCGTTCGACGCGGCGGTGAAAAAGCAGATTGCCCATATCGTGCGCCTGTCGGCAATCGGGACGGTGATCAGCCAGCGCGTGCACCGCGACGTGGCGCCGAAACCGCTGATGTCGCTGCTGGTGGAAGGCTGCATGGAGAGCGGTAAAGACGTGGCGGCCGGCGGCGCGATGGTCAACCACGGGCCGGGGCTGATCTTCTCGGGCCTGGCGACCTACGTCGACTCCCTCGCCGCGATCCGTAAGCTGGTGTATGAAGATAAAAAATATACCCTTGAGCAGATCCGCGACGCGATGCTGGCGAACTTTGAAGGCTTCGAAGGGCTGCGCCGCGACTGCCTGAATGCGCCGAAATACGGCAACGACGATAACTACGTTGACCAGTACGCGCTGGATATTACCGAGTGGACGGAGCGCGAGTGCCGTAAGTACCAGATGCTCTACTCCACCCTCAGCCACGGCACCCTGTCGATCTCCAACAACACGCCGATCGGCGAGCTGACCAACGCGACGCCGAACGGTCGCCTGGCGTGGATGCCGCTCTCGGACGGTATCAGCCCGACGCAGGGCGCCGATAAGCAAGGCCCGACGGCGATAATCAAGTCGGTCAGCAAGATGAACGTGGAGACCATGAACATCGGCATGGTGCATAACTTCAAGTTCCTCAAAGGCTTGCTGGATACTCCCGAAGGACGCCACGGCCTGATCACGCTGCTGCGTACCGCCTCGATTCTCGGCAACGGCCAGATGCAGTTCAGCTACGTCGATAACGAAGTGCTGAAAAAAGCCCAGCAGGAGCCGGAAAAATACCGCGACCTGATCGTCCGGGTAGCGGGCTACAGCGCCTACTTCGTCGAACTGTGCAAGGAAGTTCAGGATGAAATTATCAGCCGCACGGTCATTGAGAAGTTCTAATTTAAAGACATTTTCCCCTATGGATTTCGAGTTGTAGAAAGGCGGTAAGCCCGTACATCCCAGGAGCATAGATAGCTATGTGACTGGGGTGAACAGGCGCAGCCAACGCATCTACAGCCCGAAAGACGACGGGGAGGAGGCAAGCGTGATCGCAACACAAGAATTAACCGGGCGCATTTTCAATATTCAGAAGTACTCGATCTACGACGGGGATGGTATTCGCACGCTGGTTTTTTTCAAAGGCTGCAATATCCGCTGCCCGTGGTGCGCTAACCCGGAAGGGCTTACCAGCCAGTTTCAGGTGATGTTCTCGCAGGATAAGTGCGTTAACTGCGGCGACTGCGTCAGCGTCTGCCCGGCGGGTATTCATTACCGGGCGGAGGAAAACGGCGAAATGAAGCACTTCGTCGACCGCAATAAAGACTGCATCGGCTGCCGTAAATGCGAAGAGATTTGCACCCGGAACGCGCTGGATATTATGGGCAAGGATGTCACCGTCAGCGAGCTGATGGAGATAATCATGCAGGATTACGATTTTTATATCGCCTCCGGCGGCGGCGTGACCATCGGCGGCGGCGAAATGAGCCTGCAAACCGATTTTGCCGTCGCCTTATTTAGCGAATGCAAAAAGATGATGCTCAATACCGCTATCGAAACTCAGGGCACCACCCCGCTGGCTAATTACCAGAAGCTCGCGCCGGTCACCGACACCTTCTTATTCGATATTAAACAAATCAATAGCGCGCACCATAAAGCGTTATTCGGCATTGGCAACGAAGGTATCCGCCGCAATCTGGAGTGGCTGGTGGATTCCGGCGCCAACGTGATTGTCAGAATGCCGCTGGTGCGCGGATATAACGACTCCTGGGAGGCAATTACCGGCGCAATTGATTATGTACAGAAGCTAGCCAAACGCGGACATATCCGCCGCATCGATATGCTGCCGTACCACCAGCTGGGACGTAAAAAATATGAACGCCTGGATATGCCGTACCCGATTACCCAGGACCCGTCTTATTCGCCCGAAGAATTAGACCGGCTGGAAACGTTCTTCGTGCAGTTTGATTTTGATATTCGTTTAGTCCGCCATTAACAGGAGCTGACAATGAAAAGTTTAGGCGTAATTGAAACGCGAGGGCTGGTCGCCGCCATTCAGGCCGTCGACGCCGCCTGTAAAGCCGCAGGCGTGAGCTGCATAGGCTACCGTAAAATCGGCTCGGGGCTGGTCAGCGTCTGCTTTGAAGGCGAAATCAGCGCCATCCACACCGCGATTGAGCGCGGCGTCGAAGTCGTCGCCGCGGGCCAGGTCGTCGGCTCGCTGGTCATCGCCCGCCCGGAACGCAGCGTGGTCGATGCGCTGGGTAAATTAAAAGGCCGCCCGTCGCGCCCTGCGGCTAAGATCGACGCGCCGCTCCCTGTGGAAGAAGAAAAAGACGCGGCGGAGCCGACCGCTCAGTACCCGGCGCAGCCCGCACCGGGCCAGACGGAAGATAAAAACGCCGCGCAGAGGAAAGGGAAGAAGGCATGATCGACGCTCTGTTACATGAAAAAATTGCCGCCCGCCTGACCCGCATCGCCCCGGAGATCCCGGTGGGCATCTCTAACCGCCACGTTCACCTGGCGCAGCAGGATGTCGAGGCGCTGTTCGGCAAGGGCTACGCGCTAACCCCGCTGAAGCCGCTGCGTCAGACGGGGCAGTTCGCCGCCGAAGAGTGCGTCACCGTGGTCGGGCCGAAGGGTTCGCTGACCCACGTTCGCGTCCTCGGCCCCACGCGCCCGTGCAGTCAGCTGGAAATTTCCCGCGCCGACTGCTTCACTCTCGGTATCAGGGCGCCGGTGCGCGAGTCCGGCCAGCTGGAGAACGCCGGCAGCGCGCTGCTGATCGGCCCGGCGGGCCACGTTGAGCTTCGTTCGCAGGTGATCTGCGCCTGGCGACATATTCATATGTCGCCGCAGGACGCACGCCGGCTGAACGTCAGCAACGGGCAGAAGGTCAGCGTCCGCAGCAACGGCGAGCGCCGGCTGACGTTTGATGAAGTGGTGATTCGGGTGCGCGATGATTTTGTGCTTGAGTTCCATATCGATACCGAAGAGGCCAACGCCGCCGGGCTGAAAAACGGCGCGCAGGTCGTCATCACCCAGCCCGCTTAACGGAGACAGGCCATGACCGACGAAGAGATCGAACGCCTGGTGACGCGGATTATCCAGCGGCTACAGCCGCCGGTTCTGGTAATGGTCGCCGCCGCCGACGGCTACCGGCAAGCGATCCGCCGCCGTCTGGCGGGCTGCGGGCATCCGCTGCATATCGTACTGGACGAAGGCACCCCGGACGCCGCATGCTGGCAGGAAACCGGCACAATCGTCCCGGCGTCAGCCTGGCAGGAAGCGCTGCCTGCAATGGCCTGGCGAGCGGTGATAGTGCCGTTTCTCGACTATCCGCTGGCGGCAGACCTGGCGAACGGCAACCTGCGAAGCCCGTTCGCCAGACGCCTGCACGAGGCGCTGCTTGGCGGCCTGCCGGTGCTGGCGCTGCGCTACCACTGCGATCCCGGCAGCGAGCTCAATCAGCTGTGCGGCGCGGCGGCCCACTCGGCCTACGCCGGGCAGATGCGCTCGACGCTGGCCCGGCTGACGGAGTGCGGCGTTACGCTGTGCGATATGAACGAGCTGCTGGAGCGGCTGACATCGGGTAGCGCAGCGGCGACGCCGGCGAGCGCGGCGCGGCGTTATCTCACTGTCACAGACGTGGTGAATAATCCGGCGCTAGCCTCCGCGCCCGATGCCGAACTGACCGATGCCGCCATCGATTTTTTAAAAAACAGAAAAAAAGAACCTTACCTTAATAAATAGACCCGGAGTTTATTATGTCTTCCAAAACAAAATGTTGGCTATGGATGCTGCTGGTTATCCTCTCCGAAACCTCAGCCACTTCGACGCTTAAAATGTTCGGCAGCAGCGAAGGCTCGACCAAAATGATGCTGCTCGCGCTGCTGATTGTTCTCTACTGCACCTGCTACTACTCGCTCTCCCGCGCGGTGAAAGATATCCCCGTCGGCCTGGCGTATGCCACCTGGTCCGGCACCGGCATCCTGGTCGTTTCCACGCTGGGCATGGCGTTTTACGGCCAGCATCCGGATACCGCGGCCATTATCGGCATGGCGATTATCGCCAGCGGCATCGTCATCATGAACCTGTTCTCGAAAATGGGCAGCGAGGAGAGCGCCGCGGCGCCCGCCGAGCCGGTTACGCCTCTCGACAAAAAGATCGCCAACTGACTGAAAGGAATAGCATATGTTTAATCTCGGATTTTTATGGCTGGCGCTGTCAATCGGCTCCGAAATCACCGGCACTTCGATGATCAAAAAGACCAACGGCTTTAGCAAGCTGGCGCCGTCGGTGCTGGTAGTCTGCGCCTACGGGCTGTGCTATTTCGCCCTCACCCGCGCGATGAGCACCATCCCGGTGGGCGTGGCCTACTCGCTGTGGTGCGGCTTTGGTATCGTCGGCGTCACCATTTGCTCAATGATCCTCTACAAGCAGAAACCGGATCTGCCGGCCATCTTCGCTATGGTGTTGATTATCTCCGGCGGCATCATCATGAACGTCTTCTCGACGATGTAAGTACGCCGCCAGGGTAAACGGAGCGTGGGTTTACCCCATGCCCGTTTCGTGGCAGGATAGACCGATGAACAGAAACGTTGTCGTTACCCGCTCACTCCGCTGGTGGCTGCCTGCATAACAGGCGGCACGATTGACGTTTCCATTTTCAAAGCCGCCGGAAGGCGGCTTTGTCATTTCTCAGCGACGCCTTTCGGCTTAACAGCATCGTAAGGAGTTTCTGATGAACGCAGGCCAAACCATTCTTACCGGCGATCGCCCAACCGGCCAGCTGCACCTCGGCCATTACGTGGGTTCGCTGCGCCAGCGCGTCCAGCTGCAGCATGACCACCAGCAGTTCATTCTGGTCGCCGACCTGCAGGGATTAACGGACAACGGCAGCAACCCGCAAAAGATAAGCAGCAATATCTTTGAAGTGATGGCCGACTATCTGGCCGTCGGCATCGATCCGCAGAAAACCACCGTCTGCCTGCAGTCAGCCCTCCCCGCGCTGGCTGAACTGAGCGCCCTGTACATGAATATCGTCACCGTTGCCCGCGTCGAGCGCAATCCCACCGTCAAGCATGAGATTGCGCAGAAAGGATTCGCCCGCTCGCTGCCGGTGGGCTTTCTGGCCTACCCCATCAGCCAGGCCGCCGATATCACCGCCTTTAAGGCCGCGCTGGTGCCGGTCGGCGACGATCAGCTGCCGATGATCGAACAGACCAACGAAATCGTACATAAGATGAATAGCCTGACGACGACGCCGGTGCTGCAGCACTGTAAGGCGCTGCTCAGCGAGGTCGGCCGTCTGCCGGGCGTCGACGGCAGCGCAAAAATGTCAAAATCGCTGGGCAATACGCTGACGCTTTCGGCCAGCGAAGAGGAGATCCATCGCGCGGTCAGCGCCATGTATACCGACCCAGGCCACCTGCGCGTTGCCGACCCGGGCCAGGTGGAAGGTAACGTCGTCTTCACCTATCTCGATGCCTTCCACCCCGACAGGCCGCTCATCGGCGAAATGAAGGCGCATTATCAGCGTGGCGGACTGGGCGATCGGCAGTGTAAAAACGCGCTGGAGGAGTGTTTGCAGACGCTGCTGGCGCCGATACGCGAGCGCCGGGCGCGGTTTATTGCCGATAAAGGCATGCTGCTGGAGCTGCTACGCCAGGGCAGCGAGCGGGCCAACAGCCTCACGCAGCGGACGCTGCATGAGGTAAAACGGGGCCTGGGATTGCCGATCCTGTTCTGAACGAGGCGACTCGCCATCGCGCTTCGCCTGCGGGAGCCTGGCCGGCAGACGGCTTAGCCGCCGCTGCCACCTTCGTGCATCTTCACGCAGTTGCGTCCGTCGCGCTTGGCGGCATAGAGCGCGCTATCGGCGTCGCGCAGCAGCAGGTTGTAATCAGGGTGGCCGGTGTGGACGGCGTAGCCGATGCTGGCGGTAATGGCGATTTCGGTCTCGCCGCCAACGTTGAAGGCGAGCTGGCTGATATTTTTGCGCAGGCGTTCAAGGAGCGCATGGGCCTCCACGGCGCCGGTTTCCACCAGCACCAGCAGAAACTCTTCGCCGCCGTAGCGGAAGATATAGTCGCTGGAGCGGATATTGTCGCTGAGCAGATCGGCAACGTGCTTAATCGCCCGGTCGCCCACCTGGTGGCCCCAGCTATCGTTAATCTCTTTAAAATGGTCGACGTCGACGATCGCGACCGTCATCGGCCGCTCATACTCCATAGCGAGCGCGACCTCGTGCTTGAGGACCACCGGCAGGTAGCGACGGTTGAGCAGGCTGGTGAGCGCGTCTTTGCCGTTTTGCATTTGCGACAGGCTGCTAAAAATCACCCCCAGCTGGCTGCCGATCTGCTGGCAATGAATATGAATACCCTGCAGCAGGTTTTGCGTATCTTTATATTCTGCGCGACTGTCGGATGATTTCCAGCCGCTAATTAAGCTATCGACCTGGGTGATTAATCCGCCAATCTCTTCCATCTGCGCGTTCTTGTTAAAATAGCGCACGCATTTATGGCGGAACCACAGGCCAAATTCGGATTCAGATAATAACGTGGCGTTAATATCGTTTTTATTTTCGCTAACGATATTAAAAATAACGGTATTTTCCCAGCCGGAGAGCGCAGCCTGCTGCTTGCCGTACTCCATCGGCACGTTATCCATCAGGCTGTAGAGGCGATAGGCTTCTTCGTTTTTGGTCGCCCGATAGTGCGACAGGGTGTAGGCATGGCACATCATCTCGATCGCCATATTAAACGCCATAATCGCATAGTAGATCGCGGCAACGCCGGTTTGGCGGTCGATGGTACTGTCGCGAATATATTCAATCACCCCGGCCTTGAGCTGCCTGGCTCCGCGCAGCACGGCCTCGGCAGGGATGCCGATACGCGAGTGAATGCTGCCAATATGATATTGCCTTTCCGCCAGCGCCTGCAGGCCGTCCTTCTCGCAGGTCAAAATATCTTTGACCCAGCCGGCCAGCGAGCGGCTCAGACGTTCCTGAACCAAATCGTAGGTGAGGTGCCTGGCAATATCCGGGTCCTGAAAAATAAAGTCATAAAAACGGGCCGCCAGCGCTTCAGCCTGCTCGGTGGCAATATTATTAAGCACCGCCTTCACTTCCGGCGTCAGGCCGTCGTGCAGCGGCAGCCATTCCTTAAAAATAATCGCGATATATTTTTTGCTTTCATCACTCATTGAATAAAGCGCTCGCTGACGTTTGTCTCTTTTCAGGGCCGCAAATCATACAACAGTTAGCTATGACCAACCAGATTGAAAATGCATCAATCATACTTTACGCCTTTCCGTGCGGCCGTCGACGGGCGGTTCGCGACGCGGTATCCATAACCCATATTTAGCGTATGGACATACTCAATACAAATGCTAGTATCCAATAGACAGTAGCTATATTTATGCGTGTTTCATTTAAGGCCTGGATTGCTGATGATGACCACATTCGTAGCACATCTTTCTCACCGGTTAGCAGCGCAGCTGGATCCGCGCGCCGGTCGGCCTTGCCCCTCCACTCCTCAATCTTTCAAAGAGATAACGCTCCGTATGGCGGAGGAAAGAAACGCGCATCACTCAGCAATATGGAACAGAGCGAGTAGCGTATGGACAAAATCAAACAGCACTGGGCCTGGTGCCTTGTCGGCCTGCTGGCGGTCATCGCCGCCCTGATATGGTGGGCGCTGCGTCCGCCGGGACTTGCGGAGGGATTTGCCAGCAGCAACGGCAGGATAGAAGCCACCGAGGTGGATATCGCCACCAAAACCGCCGGACGCATCGACGCCATTCTGGTCAAAGAGGGGCAGTTCGTTCGCAAGGGCGAGGTGCTGGCGCGGATGGATATTCGGGTGCTTAACGAACAGCGCCTCGAAGCCGCCGCCCAGATCAAAGAGGCTGAAAGCGCGGTCGCCGCCGCCAAAGCGCTGCTGGATCAGCGGCAAAGCGAAATGCGCGCCACCGAAGCGGTGGTAAAGCAGCGGCAGGCGGAGCTCAACTCCACCGCTAAACGGCACGTGCGCTCCAGCGCGCTGTCGCAGCGCGGCGCGGTTTCAGCCCAGCAGCTCGACGATGACCAGGCGGCAGCGGAAAGCGCCCGGGCAGCGCTCGAATCCGCCAGAGCCCAGGTTTCTGCGGCGAGGGCCGCAATTGAAGCCGCCCGGACCAGCATTATTCAGGCGCAAACCCGCGTTGATGCCGCGCAGGCGACGGAACGACGCATCCTCGCCGATATTGACGATAGCGCGCTCAAAGCGCCGCGCGACGGCCGAATTCAGTATCGCGTCGCCGAGCCGGGCGAAGTCCTGGCCGCCGGCGGGCGGGTGCTGAATATGGTCGACCTCTCCGATGTCTACATGACCTTCTTCCTGCCAACCGAGCAGGCGGGCCTGCTGGCGCTGGGCGGCGAAGCGCGCATCGTGCTGGACGCGGCGCCAAACCTGGTCGTTCCCGCCCATATCAGCTTTGTCGCCAGCGTCGCGCAGTTTACGCCGAAAACGGTAGAAACCAGCGATGAGCGCCTGAAGCTGATGTTCCGCGTGAAGGCGCGCATTCCGCCGGAACTGCTGGAGCAGCACCTTGAGTATGTCAAAACCGGCCTGCCCGGCATGGCGTATGTCCGCCTGGATAGCCAGCAGGCCTGGCCCGATACGCTCGCGGTGAGGTTGCCGCAATGAGAGGCTCTCAGCAGGATACTTACCCACCGGTCGCCCTGCTGGAACGCGTCGGTCAGCGCTTTGGCGCCACCGTCGCGCTGCGGGATATTACGCTGAGCATTCCCGCTCGCCGGATGGTGGGCCTGATTGGCCCAGACGGCGTCGGCAAATCAAGCCTGCTGTCGCTGATTTCCGGGGCGCGGGTCATTGAGCAGGGCAACGTGATGGTTCTCGGCGGCGATATGCGCGACGCCCGCCATCGCCGGGATGTCTGCCCCAAAATCGCCTGGATGCCGCAGGGGCTGGGTAAAAACCTCTATCACACCCTGTCGGTGTATGAAAACGTCGATTTCTTTGCCCGGCTGTTTGGTCACGACAGGGCCGAGCGCGAGAACCGCATCGATGAGCTCCTGCACAGCACCGGACTGGCCCCTTTCCGCGACCGTCCTGCCGGGAAGCTATCCGGCGGGATGAAGCAGAAGCTCGGCCTGTGCTGCGCCCTGATCCACGATCCGCAGCTGCTGATCCTTGATGAACCCACCACCGGCGTTGACCCGCTGTCTCGCGCCCAGTTCTGGGAGCTGATTGACAGCATTCGCCAGCGCCAGCCGGAGATGAGCGTGCTGGTGGCGACGGCCTATATGGAAGAAGCGGAGCGCTTCGACTGGCTGGTGGCGATGAACGCCGGGGAGGTGCTGGCTACCGGCAGCGCCGAAGAGCTAAAAGCGCAAACCCACAGCCAGACGCTCGAACAGGCGTTTATCGCCCTGCTGCCGGAAGCCCAGCGCGAGGCGCACAAAGAGGTGATCATCGCGCCGCGCAACGCGCTGGACAATGAAATTGCGATTGAAGCCCGTGGCCTGACCATGCGCTTTGGCAACTTCGTGGCGGTGGATAGCGTGAACTTCCGCATCGCCCGCGGCGAGATTTTTGGTTTCCTCGGCTCAAACGGCTGCGGTAAATCAACCACCATGAAAATGCTTACCGGCCTGCTGCCCGCCAGCGAAGGCGAGGCCTGGCTATTCGGTCAACCGGTCGATCCGAAGGATATCGAAACCCGCCGCCGCGTCGGCTATATGTCGCAGGCTTTCTCCCTCTACAGCGAGCTGACCGTCAGGCAGAACCTTGAGCTGCACGCCCGCTTATTCCACATCCCGGATGCCGAGATCCCCGGTCGGGTCGCGGAAATGAGCCAACGATTTATGTTAACGGAGGTCGAAGATACCCTTCCCGCCTCTCTGCCGTTAGGCATTCGCCAGCGGCTCTCTCTCGCCGTGGCGGTGATCCATCGCCCGGAAATGCTGATCCTCGATGAGCCGACTTCCGGCGTCGATCCGGTCGCCAGAGATATGTTCTGGCAGCTGATGGTCGATCTCGCCCGTCAGGATCGGGTGACCATTTTTATCTCGACCCACTTTATGAACGAAGCCGAGCGCTGCGATCGTATTTCGCTGATGCACGCCGGGAAGGTGCTGGCCAGCGATACCCCGCAGGCGCTGGTGGCCCAGCGCGGTGCGGCAACGCTTGAAGAGGCGTTTATCGGCTGGCTGCAGGATGCCCGGCAGCCCGCCGCTGAAATAGCGCCCGCTCCTCCGGTTAGCGCTTCGCCCGGGACGGCGGCGGCGCAGCAGCAGGCGTTCAGCCTGCGCCGGCTCTTTAGCTACAGCCGGCGCGAAGCGCTGGAGCTGCGGCGCGATCCGGTACGATCGACCCTGGCCCTGCTGGGTACCGTTATTCTGATGTTCATCATGGGATATGGCATCAGCATGGACGTGGAAGATCTGCGCTTCGCGGTACTCGATCGTGACCAGACCATCAGCAGCCAGGGCTGGTCGCAGAATATTGCCGGATCGCGCTACTTTATCGAGCAGCCGCCGCTGCAGAGCTATGACGAACTGGACAGGCGGATGCGCAGCGGCGAGCTGGCCGTGGCCATTGAAATTCCGCCTGATTTTGGCCGCGATATTGCCCGCGGGACGCCGGTGAAAATTGGCGTCTGGGTGGACGGCGCTATGCCTAATCGGGCCGAGACGGTGCGCGGCTACGTACAGGCCATGCATCTGGCCTGGCTACAGGAGATGGCCGGACGGCAGGCGTCTCCCGTCCACGATACGTCGCTGATATCCATCGAGACGCGCTATCGCTATAACCCGGACGTGAAAAGCCTGCCGGCCATCGTTCCGGCGGTGATCCCGCTGCTGCTGATGATGATCCCGGCGATGCTCAGCGCGCTGAGCGTGGTGCGTGAAAAAGAGCTTGGCTCAATCATCAACCTGTACGTCACGCCGACTACCCGCAGCGAGTTTCTGCTGGGCAAGCAGCTGCCGTATATCGTGCTGGGAATGTTTAACTTCTTCCTGCTGTGCGCGCTGTCGGTAGCGGTGTTTGGCGTAGCGCATAAGGGCAGCTTTTTGACCCTGACCGCGGCGGCGCTGCTCTATGTCACCATCGCCACCGGGCTGGGGCTGCTGATCTCCACCTTTATGAAAAGCCAGATTGCGGCCATCTTCGGCACCGCCATTATTACGCTGATACCGGCCACGCAGTTTTCCGGCATGATTGACCCGGTCGCTTCGCTGGAGGGGCCCGGCCGCTGGATTGGTCAGATCTACCCGACCAGCCATTTTCTCACCATCGCCCGCGGCACATTCTCAAAAGCCCTGAGCCTGACGGACCTGTGGGCGTCCTTTATACCGCTGCTGATTGCCGTCCCGCTGGTGCTCGGCCTCAGCGTGTGGCTGCTGAAAAAACAGGAGGGATGATGCGCGGATTACGCAATATTTATAATCTCGGCGTCAAAGAGCTGCGCAGCCTGCTCGGCGATAAGGCGATGCTGACCTTAATCCTGTTCGCCTTTACCGTATCGGTTTATTCCTCAGCGACCGTGATGCCGGGGTCGCTGCATTTGGCGCCTATCGCGATTGCCGATATGGATAAATCGCAGCTCTCTTCGCGTATTATCAACGGCTTTTATCGGCCGTGGTTTTTACCGCCGGAGCTGATTAACGAAGATGAGATGGATGCCGGGCTGGATGCCGGGAACTATACCTTCGCCATTAATATTCCCCCCAACTTTCAGCGCGATGTGCTCGCCGGGCGGCAGCCGGAAATTCAGGTTAACGTCGACGCCACGCGTATGAGCCAGGCGTTTACCGGCAACGGCTATATCCAGAATATTATTAGCGGGGAGGTGAACAGCTTCGTTGCCCGCTACCGGGATAACGCTACCCTGCCGGTAGAGCTGGCGGTGCGGATGCGCTTTAATCCCAATCTTGAGCAGGAGCGCTTTGGGGCGGTCATGGCCATCATCAATAACATCACCATGCTGGCGATCGTGCTGACCGGTTCGGCGCTGATCCGCGAGCGGGAGCACGGCACGGTCGAACATCTGCTGGTTATGCCGGTGACGCCGTTTGAAATTATGCTGGCAAAAATCTGGTCGATGGGGCTGGTGGTGCTGGTCGTTTCCGGGCTTTCGCTGCTGCTCATGGTGCAGGGGGTGCTGCAGGTGCCGATTGAAGGCTCGATCCCGCTGTTTATGCTGGGCGTGGCCCTGAGCCTGTTCGCAACCACCTCAATCGGTATCTTTATGGGGACGGTGGCGCGTTCGATGCCGCAGCTGGGGCTGCTGATGATCCTGGTGCTGCTGCCGCTGCAGATGCTTTCAGGCGGTTCAACCCCGCGGGAAAGTATGCCGCAGGCGGTACAGGATATTATGTTAACCATGCCGACCACCCACTTCGTCAGCCTCGCGCAGGCGATTCTGTATCGCGGTGCCGGCTTTGCCATCGTCTGGCCGCAGTTTTTAACCCTGATGGCCATTGGCGCAGCGTTCTTTACCATCGCCCTGCTGCGTTTTCGTAAGACGATCGGCGCGATGGCGTGAGTGAGATCGCTCTGGCCGTCACCTCGGCGGCGGCCAACGGCAATAAGGACGGGATCAGTTTTTGCGGTTTATCACGCGACGCAGCAGCCAGGTAAAGCCCATCGCCATGCTAAACAGAATGAACAGCAGCACGACCCAGCTCACGGAGATACGGACCAGCGTGCCAAAGGTCATCAGCGGCTGCAGATAGACGGTAAACGACTCGCTTAACGGCTTCCCTATCAGCGTATACGCGCTATCAGCCAGCCAGACGCAGACCCGACACGCCAGCCAGATAATCGCCGGCCAGCAGAGCAGAACCAAAAAGGTGAGACGTTCTTGTATGTAGCGGGTGAGCCGACGCAAAGGGGGCCAGCTAAGCAGGATTTTCATTTATATTCTCATATTGCCATCCGGTAACAGAGGTTATTTAGCCCCGGACGTTACCGAAACAGGCATTAATACCGGCAGTACGCTTGATATTTTATATCACAATTCAGTTAACCCGAATCCGATCAAGTTAACAAACTGTTAATGACAGTAAATCATTTTATTCGGAAAGTCCAGTTATTACGATTTCACTGCTTAAACGGTGGGATGATATTTTGTAAATAATTGATAGTATTAATTAAATGTAATTCAACGATGAGTTAAAGATATTCAGATAATTAATTAAAGACCGTGATTTTATATTTAGAACATAGCTGATTTTTATTTTAAATATAACATCAGGGGCTGGCAGGGTTTTTTCTTATCAGACGATCGCGGCGGGCAGCGCCCGCGCCGGGCGGCGTCCCGCTGCTTTTCCTGAACCGCAGATAACAAAAAACCCCATGCCTGCGCATGAGGTTTCTTCGTCTGTCTGATGCCTGGCCGTTGTATGCCGGGACTCCTGCCCGCCACCCTCCGGGCTGCACGGCGTGTTGTGCAAATTCGTTCCCGACGAATTTGTCCTCCTCAGGAGTGCGCTGACC
>NISF01000008.1 GCA_002270295.1 Enterobacter sp. 10-1
AACGCGGCTTTCGCTCAGCGTTGCGAGGTGGCGTATATTACGCTTTCCTCTTTCAGAGTCAACCCTTTAATTCAGGATTTTTTCTCTTCCGACCCGGCTTAATCTGTGAAGTTGTTCACATTTGCCGTGTCAGTGGGAGCGCATTATAGGGAGTTCTTTTGGTATGGCAAGCCTTAAAATACAAAAAACCTATCAAGCGCTCATTATTTGAACTTATCCATCCATATCACAAATAGCCGAAACCGCTAAAACCCAGACCTGGCGCGGCCTGCGCCTCATTTCAGACTAAATGCCAATTTTTCAAAAAATGCATGGCGGCCAGCATGCAGATAGCCGCCTCTGGCTTAGCGGAGCCACAAACGGCGGATTAAGCAGCCGCTTTGACTCACGACAAAGCGCCCTCGCTTCACACCTTTCTATAATCAGGGCCGTTTCTTCCTTACTGGTGTGAATCTATGGCTTATCAACTGAACATTAACTGGCCCGAGTTTTTAGAGAAGTACTGGCAAAAGCAGCCGGTAGTATTAAAGAATGCTTTCCCTAACTTCGTCGATCCGATCACCCCGGACGAGCTGGCCGGTCTGGCCATGGAACCGGAAGTCGACAGTCGGCTGGTTAGCCTGGTGAACGAGCAGTGGCAGGCCAGCAACGGGCCGTTCGAACATTTTGATGGCCTGGGCGAAACCGGCTGGTCGCTGCTGGCGCAGGCGGTAAACCACTGGCATATGCCCGCCGCCGAGCTGGTTCGCCCGTTCCGCGTGCTGCCTGACTGGCGCCTGGATGACCTGATGATCTCCTTCTCGGTCCCGGGAGGCGGCGTTGGCCCGCATATCGACCAGTATGATGTCTTCATTATTCAGGGCATGGGCAGCCGCCGCTGGCGCGTGGGCGACAAGCTGCCGATGCGTCAGTTCTGCCCGCACCCGGCGCTGCTGCACGTCGATCCTTTCCCACCGATTATTGATGAAGACCTCGAACCGGGCGATATCCTTTATATCCCGCCAGGATTCCCGCACGACGGTATCACCCACGAAACGGCGCTGAACTACTCCGTTGGCTTCCGTGGGCCAAACGGTCGCGACCTGATCAGCAGCTTTGCCGACTACGCGCTGGAAAACGATCTTGGCAGTGAGCACTACAGCGATCCGGACCTGACCTGTCGCGAACATCCCGGCCGGGTAGAAGAGTATGAGCTCGAACGCCTGCGCGGAATGATGATCGACATGATTAGCCAGCCGGAGGACTTCACCCAGTGGTTCGGCCGCTTTGCCACCACCCCGCGTCACGATCTGGACATCGCGCCGGCCGAGCCGCCTTATGCAGAAGAAGAGGTTGTTGATGCCCTGAACGGCGGCGAAACGCTGGCCCGCCTGAGCGGCCTGCGGGTGCTGCATATCGGCGACAGCTTCTTTGTGAACAGCGAAGCGCTGGAAATCACCGATGCCGAGGCGCTGGATGCGCTGTGCCGCTACACCTCACTGGGTAAAGATGAGCTGGGCAAAGCGCTGCACAACCCTGAATTTATCGCCGAGCTGACGCGCCTTATCAACCAGGGTTACTGGTACTTCGAAGAGTAAGCCTCCCAAAGCCTGGCACCGCCAGGCTTCTTTTTATGGCCTGCTTTTATTACGCCCGTTTTGGCAGCATCAGAATAAAGCGGGTTGCGCGTACGTCGGACTCCACCGCCACGCTGCCGCGGTGCGCCCTGACGATTGATTTAACGATCGCCAGGCCAATGCCGCTCCCCTCGCCTTTACGCTGGCGGGAGGGATCGACGCGGTAGAATCGGTCGAAAAGCCGCGACAGATGTTCCGCAGGGATCGGCGCTCCCGGATTCTCAACGATCAGCTGAACCTGGTCATTGGCCTCCGTCAGATGAACGGTGACCGCCTGGCCGCCAGGCGTATAGCGAATGGCGTTAGAGAGCAAATTACTCATCGCCCGGCGCAGCATCAACGGATCGCCAACCACCCAGCAGGCGCTGCCGCTAAAGTGCAGGGCCACTTCCCTCTCCTCGGCCCAGGCTTCAAAGAAGTCGAAAACCTTGCTGACCTCGTCGGCCAGATTCAGCGCTTTTAGCTCCGGAATCAGTTGATTATTGTCAGCCTGCGCCAAAAACAGCATATCGCTGACCATTCGCGACATCCGCGAGAACTCTTCCAGATTGGAGTACAGCACATCCTCCAGCTCTTTCTGGCTGCGGGTCTGACTGAGCGCGATCTCCGTCTGGGTCACCAGGTTGGTTATCGGCGTGCGGATCTCATGGGCAATATCCGCGGAAAAGTTGGACTGACGGGTAAATACATCCTCTATACGTTCAAGCATATGGTTAAACGACAGCACCAGCCGCTCCAGCTCAATCGGCACAGACTGCGGGTTTAAGCGCACGTCGAGGTCGCGGGAGGTAATGTTTTGAATCTGTCGGCTGACCCGGCGAATCGGCTTATGTCCGTGATAGACCACGAACAGCACAATAAAGATGATAAGGATGCTGATAATCGTCGCCGCCGAAATCAGCCTCGCCTTCAGATCGTTAATATAGTGGAGGTGGAAATCGATCGACAGGGCCATAAGCAGGTGATAGGCCGGCCTGCCGTCCGCCGCACGGCTAAGCGGCAGCATAATCAGCCGCCAGGAGCGGGTCTGCATCTGGTGATTGTCATGGGTTAACGCCCGCGGATGCGGGTCTACCCACGAGATGACGTTGCCATCCTGCAGCCTGGCAGCGAGCCCCGGCGTACTCATGATATGGCTGAGGTCCGGGCCATTCGGCGACTGGAAAAGGATCTTGCCGCTGCCGTCATCGAGGCAAATAAAAACGTTGGCGTAGCCATCGATCACGTTCTTTAAGATCTCCAGCCGCCGCGCCTGTGGATAGTCGGCATGGTTGAGCACCGTCTCAAGGGTGGTGGCCAGCTGCCTGAGGTCGTGGGCGTCACGCTCTTCAAAATGCGCCTTTACCGAGTGGATCATTATCCAGGTGAAGGCGAAAAAGGCCACTATCGTCGCCAGGCTGATAAAAAAGGTCAGCCGCGTCGCCAGCGAAAAAGGCCGCTGCAGAAGCTTAATCGCCATCCGGCACCTCAAGCACATAGCCGACGCCGCGCACGGTCTGGATGAGCTTAGGCTCAAAATCATTATCTATTTTGCCCCGCAGCCGCTTCACCGCCACGTCAATGGCGTTGGTGTCGCTGTCAAAATTCATGTCCCAGACCTGAGAGGCGATCAGCGAACGGGGCAGAACTTCCCCCTGATGGCGGATAAAGAACTCCAGCAGCGTAAACTCTTTGCTGGTCAGCATGATGCGTGCGCCCGCGCGGGTCACCCTGCGGCTGACCAGATCGAGCGTTAAATCCGCCACCTGGAACTGGCTCTCAACGATCGTCGCCGCCCCGCGACGTAAAAGCGTCCTTACGCGCGCCAGCAGCTCGGCGAAGGCAAAGGGCTTCACCAGATAATCATCGGCCCCGAGCTCCAGCCCCTTCACCCGATGTTCAACGGTCCCCAGCGCGGTCAGCAGCAGGATCGGCATGCCCTTATCGGCGGATCGCAGCATTCTGACGATATCCCAGCCGTTCACGTCCGGCAGCATGATGTCGAGGATCAGCAGGTCATAATCGCTGGTCATCGCCAGGTGATAGCCATTCAGACCGTTATCCGCCAGATCGACAACAAAACCGGCTTCCGTCAGCCCTTTCGTCAGGTACTCGCCGGTTTTCATCTCATCTTCGACGATCAAAATCTTCATCACCTGCTCCTTCACGCGACTGTGGTGCGGGTTTCCAATTTTAGAGGAGCCAAACCGGATAGCAATGAATTCTCAGGAAAATGACAGCTTTGTCATTTTCCCGTCACGCGTCAAACAGACGCCGTTGCGTAAAGTACAGGCATTCTCTGATAGCCGATAAACCTGCCACTATGCGCCAGTTAAAGCTCATTTCGCTCAGCGTTATTTTCATTCTGACGGGCTGTATCTCCTTAGCCCCGGACTACCGCCAGCCGCCCTCGCCGGTGCCGCAGCAGTTCTCTCTCAGCCAGAACCAACTGGTGACGCCGCCTGCGGGCTATCAGGAGACCGGCTGGCGCGCCTTTTTCGCCGATCCGCAGGTTAAATCGCTGATTGCGACCGCGCTCGTCGATAACCGGGATTTGCGCATGGCAACCCTTAAAGTACAGGAAGCGCGGGCGCAGTACGGCGTGACCGATGCCGATCGCTATCCGCAGCTGAGCACCGCCGCGAGCAGCACCTACGGCGGGAAGCTCAAAGGCGATACCACCACCAGCAGCGACTATCAGGCCGGGCTTAACCTCAGCTTCGATCTCGACTTCTTCGGCCGCCTGAAAAACATGAGCGAGGCGCAGCGGCAGACCTTTTTCGCCAGCGTAGAAGCCCAGCGCGCGGTGCACATCTTATTAATTTCAAACGTTTCGCAGAGCTACTTCAACCAGCGGCTGGCCGCAGCGCAGCTCGCCGTGGCGCGTGAGACGTTACAAAACTACCGCCAGTCCTACGCTTTTGTAGAGAAACAGCTGCTGACCGGCAGCAGCAGCGTGCTGGCGCTGGAGCAGGCGCGCGGGGTAATTGAAAGCACCCGCGCCGACATCGCCAGGCGGGAAGGCGAGCTGGCGCAGGCCAATAACGCCCTGCAGCTGCTGCTGGGCAGCTATCAGCGGCTGCCGGACGACGCGGCCGACAGCGCGGCGGATATTCACAGCGTCAGGCTGCCGCCCGCCCTCTCCTCGCAGATCTTACTCCAGCGTCCCGATATTTTAGAGGCCGAGCACGGGCTGCGGGCGGCGAACGCCAATATCGGCGCCGCGCGGGCGGCCTTCTTCCCGTCGATTATGCTAACCAGCTCGCTTTCCGGCAGCAGCGCCGACCTCTCCAGCCTGTTTAATCCGGCCAGCGGGATGTGGAATTTCATCCCTAAAATCGAGCTGCCGATATTCAACGCCGGGCGTAATCAGGCCAATCTCGATGTCGCCGAAATCCGCCAGCAGCAGTCGGTGGTGAATTACGAACAGAAAATCCAGAACGCCTTTAAAGAGGTGGCCGACGCCCTGGCCCTGCGCCAGAGCCTGGCGGATCAAATCAGCGCCCAGCAGCGCTATTTTGCCTCCCTGCAAATCACCCTGCAGCGTGCCAGAACGCTCTATCAGCATGGCGCGGTCAGCTATATCGAAGTGCTGGACGCCGAACGTTCGCTGTTCGCCACGCAGCAGGCCCTGCTGGATCTCAACTACGCCCGCCAGGTTAACGAAATTCAGCTCTTTACCGCCCTCGGCGGCGGCTGGCTGGAATAAACCATTATTGAATATCAGGAGTGTTAATCATGAATCATGTCGCAAAAACGGTCATTTTGGGCCTTCTTATGTCTGCAGCGAGCTTCGGCGCCCAGGCTGCCGGGCACCAGCATGGCGAAATGATGTCCGCCGCGCCAGCCGCCGGGCAGACGCAGCTCATCAGCGCGACCGGTGAAGTTAAAACCATTGATATGGAAAGTAAAAAAGTCACTATCGACCATGACGCCATCCCGGCGGTGAACTGGCCGCCGATGACCATGCGCTTCACCATCACCCCGCAAACCCAGCTTAACGCGATTAAGCCCGGCGATAAGGTCACTTTCACCTTTATCCAGCAGGGCGGCCTCTCCTTATTACAGGATATCCACGTTAACTAATAAGGTGTTCACGGAGCGCATTACGATGGTCTCTCTAAAACTTAAAACCGCTGCGCTCATTATCAGCAGTATGTGTCTTGGCGGCGTTATTGCAGCGGGCCTGTATATCGGGCTTTCGCCCGCTCACCCTGCGGGCGATGCGGATCCTGCCGCCGGGCAGGCGCGTAAAGTCCTGTTCTGGTATGACCCGATGTACCCCAATACGCGTTTTGATAAGCCGGGAAAATCGCCGTTTATGGATATGGACCTTGTGGCCAAATACGCCGATGAAGAGGCCCAGCCCTCGGCCGCCCCGGGCGTACGCATCGACCCGACGCAAACGCAGAATCTGGGCGTCAAAACCGCCGCCGTCGCGCGCGGGCCGCTAAGCTACGCCCGGACCTTCCCGGCTAATGTCAGCTATAACGAATACCAGTTTGTCATCGTCCAGGCGCGCTCGGCGGGCTTTATCGACAGGGTCTACCCGCTGACCGTCGGCGATAAGATTAAGCAAGGCACTCCGCTGATTGACCTGACCATTCCGGACTGGGTCGAGGCACAGAGCGAATATCTGCTGCTGCAGGAAACCGGCGGCACCGCCACCCAGGTGGAGGGGATCCTCGAGCGGCTGCGCCTCGCCGGGATGCCGGATGACGATATCCGCCGCCTGAAGGCGACGCGCAAAATTCAGACCCGCTTCACCCTGAAAGCGCCGATTGACGGCGTGATTACCGCCTTTGATCTACGCGCCGGCATGAACATCGCCAAAGATAACGTGGTGGCCAAAATTCAGGGCATGGACCCGGTGTGGATTAGCGCCTCGGTGCCGGAATCCATCGCATGGCTGATTAAAGACGCTTCGCAGTTTGTCCTTTCCGTTCCGGCATGGCCGGACAAAACCTTCACCATCAGCAAATGGAGCATTCTGCCCGGCGTGGATGCGGCTACCCGCACGCTGCAGCTGCGTCTGCAGGTCGATAACCCGGATGAAGCGCTGAAACCGGGAATGACCGCCTGGCTGAAGCTGAACGCGCAAAGTCAGCCGATGCTGCTGATCCCGTCGAAAGCGCTGATCGACAGCGGCGCGGAACAGCGGGTCATCACCGTGGACGGCGACGGCCGCTTCGTGCCGAAACGGGTCGAGGTCTTCCAGCAGTCCGGCGATATGACGGCGATCCGCTCCGGTATTCGCGAAGGAGAGAAGGTCGTCGCCAGCGGCCTGTTCCTGATTGATTCCGAGGCCAATATCTCCGGCGCGCTGGATCGGATGCGCGCCCGGCCGACCGCCGCGGCGCCGAGCATGCCGGATAACGCGGCGCATGCGCACTAAGGAGATGACAAATGATTGAATGGATTATCCGTCGCTCGGTGGCCAACCGCTTTCTGGTGATGATGGGGGCGCTGTTCCTCAGCATCTGGGGGGCGTGGACCATCGTCCACACGCCGGTGGACGCCCTGCCGGATCTCTCCGACGTCCAGGTGATCGTCAAAACCAGCTACCCCGGACAGGCGCCGCAAATCGTTGAAAACCAGGTCACCTGGCCGCTAACCACCACCATGCTGTCGGTGCCGGGCGCCAAAACGGTGCGCGGCTTCTCGCAGTTCGGCGCTTCCTACGTCTACGTGATTTTTGCCGACGGCACCGATCCCTACTGGGCGCGCTCGCGGGTGCTGGAGTACCTCAACCAGGTGCAGGGCAAGCTTCCGGCCGGCGTCAGCGCCGAGATGGGCCCGGATGCCACCGGCGTCGGCTGGATCTATGAGTACGCGCTGGTCGATCGCAGCGGCAAGCACGACCTCGCGGAGCTGAGATCGCTGCAGGACTGGTTTTTAAAATACGAGCTGAAAACCATCCCGGACGTTTCGGAAGTGGCGTCGGTGGGCGGCGTGGTTAAAGAGTATCAGGTCGTGGTCGATCCGCTGAAGCTGACCCAGTACGGCATTACCCTGTCGGCGGTGAAATCGGCGCTGGATACCTCCAACCAGGAGGCCGGCGGCTCTTCCGTCGAGCTGGCGGAAGCCGAGTATATGGTGCGCGCCAGCGGCTATCTGCAAAGCCTCGACGATTTTAACAATATCGTGCTGACAACCGGCGACAGCGGCGTGCCGGTATATCTGCGCGACGTCGCCAGGGTACAAATTGGCCCGGAGATGCGCCGCGGCATTGCCGAACTGAACGGCGAAGGCGAAGTGGCCGGCGGCGTGGTGATCCTGCGTTCCGGTAAGAACGCCCGCGAAGTCATTTCGGCCGTAAGAAGCAAGCTTGCGTCCCTGCAGGGCAGCCTGCCGGAAGGGGTTGAGGTGGTCACCACCTATGACCGCAGCCAGCTGATCGATCGGGCCATCGACAACCTCAGCGCGAAGCTGCTGGAGGAGTTTATCGTCGTTGCGCTGGTCTGCGCCCTGTTCCTGTGGCACATACGCTCGGCGCTGGTCGCCATTATCTCTCTGCCGCTCGGCCTGTGCTTCGCCTTTATCATGATGCATTTCCAGGGGCTGAACGCCAATATCATGTCGCTCGGCGGGATTGCGATTGCGGTGGGGGCGATGGTCGATGCCGCCATCGTGATGATAGAAAACGCCCATAAGCGGCTGGAGGAGTGGGATCACCAGCATCCGCAGCAGCGCCCCGACAACGAGACGCGCTGGAAAATCATCACCGATGCTTCGGTGGAGGTCGGCCCGGCGCTGTTTATCAGCCTGCTGATTATCACCCTGTCGTTTATCCCGATTTTCACCCTCGAAGGGCAGGAAGGGAAGCTGTTCGGCCCGCTGGCGTTTACCAAAACCTGGTCGATGGCCGGGGCGGCGCTGCTGGCGATCGTGGCGATCCCGATCCTGATGGGATTCTGGATCCGCGGCAGGATCCCGGCGGAGAACAGCAACCCGCTCAACCGTTTTCTGATCCGCATTTATCACCCGCTGCTGCTGAAGGTGCTGCGCTGGCCGAAAACGACCCTGCTGGTCGCGGCGCTGACGATCCTGACGGTCATCTGGCCTCTCAGCCGGGTGGGCGGCGAGTTTCTGCCGCAGATCAACGAAGGCGATCTGCTGTATATGCCGTCGACGCTGCCGGGGATTTCCGCCTCGCAGGCGGCGGATATGCTGCAGAAGACCGATAAGCTGATCATGACGGTGCCGGAAGTGGCCCGCGTGTTCGGCAAGACCGGTAAGGCCGAGACCGCCACCGATTCCGCGCCGCTGGAGATGGTCGAGACCACCATTCAGCTCAAGCCGCAGAATCAGTGGCGCACGGGGATGACCATGGAGAAGATCGTCGAGGAGCTGGATAAAACCGTGCGCCTGCCGGGACTCGCCAACCTGTGGGTGCCGCCGATCCGTAACCGGATCGATATGCTCTCTACCGGGATCAAAAGCCCAATCGGTATAAAGGTCTCCGGCACCAATCTCGCCGACATCGACGAGAGCGCCGAGCAGATTGAAGCCGTGGCCCGCACCGTGCCGGGCGTCACCTCGGCGCTGGCGGAAAGGCTGGTCGGCGGACGCTATCTCAATATCGATATTAACCGTGAGAAGGCCGCCCGCTACGGCATGAGCGTCGGCGACGTGCAGCTGTTCGTCTCGTCGGCCATCGGCGGCGCGATGGTGGGCGAAACGGTGGAAGGCGTTGAGCGCTATCCGATCAACATCCGCTACCCGCAGAGCTATCGCGATAGCCCGCAGGCCCTGCGCCAGCTGCCGATCCTGACTCCGCTGAAGCAGCAGATAGTCCTCGGCGACGTGGCGGAGGTGAAGGTGGTGACCGGTCCGTCGATGCTGAAAACCGAAAACGCCCGCCCGACCAGCTGGATCTATATCGACGCCAGGGATCGCGACATGGTTTCGGTGGTTCACGATCTGCAGCAGGCCATCGCCCAGGGAGTGAAGCTGAAGCCGGGGACCAGCGTCTCCTACTCCGGCCAGTTTGAGCTGCTCGAACGCGCCAACCAGAAGCTGAAGCTGATGGTCCCTATGACGCTGATGATCATTTTCGTGCTGCTGTACCTGGCGTTCCGTCGCTTTGGCGAAGCGCTACTGATCATCGCCAGCGTGCCGTTCGCGCTGGTCGGCGGCATCTGGTTCCTCTACTGGATGGGGTTCCATCTGTCGGTGGCGACCGGCACCGGCTTTATCGCCCTCGCCGGGGTAGCGGCGGAGTTTGGCGTGGTAATGCTGATGTACCTGCGCCACGCCATTGAAGCGGAGCCGTCGCTGGAAAACGCGGAAACCTTCAGCGCAGACCGGCTCGACGAGGCGCTATACCAGGGCGCGGTGCTGCGCGTGCGGCCAAAGGCGATGACCGTGGCGGTGATTATCGCCGGCCTGCTGCCAATTTTATGGGGCACCGGCGCCGGTTCCGAGGTGATGAGCCGCATCGCCGCGCCGATGATTGGCGGGATGATCACCGCCCCGCTGCTGTCGCTGTTTATTATTCCGGCGGCCTATAAGCTGATGTGGCTGTACCGGCACCGACGCCCGGCGCAGCGCGCATAACCGAGCGGCGAGCGGGCCGGATCGCTATCCGCCCCGCTCGCCCTCGCCGACTTATCAGGAGGCAACTAGCACGTTGATGGAGACATCTTCGTCACTCGATGCTGGATATGCGCCCGGAGCAGTTTCTCCATTTCCTCTTCTCTCACTTCGGGAGCAATTTTTTCACACGTAAAGGCCAGCGTTCGCTGCCGGTAAGGAGCCAGCAATGGGTTATTATTTACTAATAATTCACCAATCGCCTTAATCCGGCTCGGTTCAAGCTCCGGCAGCGCTTTAATGATTGCCCCGCATGGAATATCGCCATCCTCCTGGATCATAACCAGCGAATAAAAATCGCTGAAGGCTGAGAATTTCCAGGCCGGCACGTTAAATTTATTATAGTTAACTCCGCTGCTGCCGATATTGGCAAAATCGACGGTATAGAACGGAATAAAATCATTTGCCTGCAGGGCCAGAGAAACAAATGCTGCATCCCCGGTCTTGTGTATCGTCGCCAACAGCAGGTTCAGCAGAAACTCCATCTGTGTAACCGTCAGATCCACAGATATCACCTCCTCATTTTGCAGAAAGAACAGAAAAGTGACCCTATCCTGACGATATTTCATCACGAAATCGGTCACCCGAAGCGCGACATTGGGATTCTGTATCTCATCAAGCGTGACGGAGAGCGTGCGGTTGTTTAACCGTTCTGTATCAGCGATGGTGCGTGCTCTGATGCTTTCAGGATCCTCGCGGAACACCATCTGCAGCCTGCGGTAACCGCAGAAAACAGCAAAAACCAGGTCCTGTACCCGATCCGGCGGAAGGTACATGAGCGTTTCCGCAATCAAGACGCTTTGCATCTTCAGGGCCAACGCCAGCACGGCGTCGGGTGATTTAATGATCCCGGTATTAATGCCCGTTAAGATGTTCATAAAATAGTCTCCGTAGTAAGCTGCTGTGGCAATAAGGTAAGTTTCGCTAAATCAATGATCCGATCGGCACAGGCGATGGTTGAAGGACGGTGAGCAATAATAATCCGGGTGATGTTTAAAGATTCAATTGCCGCGTTGACCATCTTTTCATTATTAATATCAAGATGACTGGTGGCTTCATCCATAAATAGAATTTTCGGTTTTTGGTAGAGCGCCCGGGCAATAAGCAGGCGCTGCTTTTGACCGCCAGAGATCCCGGCGCCAAGCTCGCCGATAATCGTTTCATAGCCCATCGGCATGCGCAGAATCTCTTCATGAATATTGCATTTCATCGCGCAATCAACGATCAGCGTCTGATCCACCTCATCATCAAAGCCCGAAATATTATCGGCAATAGACCCGGAAAACAGGCGGTCTTCCTGTAATACGCAGGCAATGCTGCTGCGGAAGTTATTAATGCCGATTTTGTTAATATCAAAACCGCCAATAAATATGTCCCCCCGCTCGGGCGTTAGCAGACCAGACATAACTTTTAGTAACGTAGTTTTACCGATGCCTGACGCACCGATCAGCGCCACGGATTCTCCTGCGGCAACGCTGATATTGACGTTAGAAAAAACCGGTTTTGACAGCCGGTCGTACTGATACGCCAAATTCTGCACTTCTAAAGAAACGCCGATATCATCTGCAAAAATCTTTCTTACCGGCGACTCAGCCTCCGGTTCGCTATAAACAATTTCTGAAATGCGCTCGTTATGTAGCGACAGCATTTTCAGCTGCATAGTGAGATCGATGAGCGCCGCGGCGCGCTGCGCAAACTGACCGCGATAGGCGTTAAACGCCATAAACATACCGATGGTCATCGTGTTCTCCATAACCATCTGCGCGCCCAGCCATAAAATGACAACCTGATCGGCCGAGTTAATGAACGTATTAATGCCGCCAAACAGCATATCGAAACGCGTTTGCTTCAGACCGGCGTTACTGACATCGATATTGGTATTCAGCCAGTGCTGTGAGCGCCTGTTTTTCAGGTTAAGCGATTTTATCGTCGCGATGCCGTACAGCGACTCCATAAAATGCGAGCCCGAGCGCGCACGCTTGACGATTAACTCTTCATTGATGGCACGATAAAATTTATAGGTGATCGCGCGCATCGCGGCGTAGCAAACCGTGAACCCCAGCACAACCCACACCAGCCAGCCGCCGTACAGACTCAGCATCACAAGCAGGCCGATGGTCATGATCGAGTCAATAATTCCGCTGACGATGCTGTTGGTGAAGGTTGAACGAATGGTATCCAGGGAAGCAAAGCGCGACTGTATATCCCCCAGTTGGCGCTTTTCAAAGAAAGCCAGCGGCAGGCCGATCAGATGATCAAAAAAGCTCGTTTTCCACTGTACGTCGGTCAGCGTATTCAGCTTTAGTGAGACCCACGCGCGGAGCATACTGACCCAGGTTTTAAATATCGTAAAAAACATTAGCCCGACGCAGATGACCAGCAGCAGGTTTTCATCATGTGCGGTAATAACATGATCGGTAACAACCTGCGTGCCCATAGGCAGCAGCAAATTCACCGTTTCAATCACTATCGACAGCATCAATATTTTCGTTAGCGCTGACTTCAGGCCAACAATGTTATGCATTAACTCCCGCAGCTTCAGCCGGGAGCGCTGCTTTTCCTGAATGAAGCCGCTATCCGGCCATGCCTCAAGCGCAATACCGCTGAAGTTTTCTGATATTTCCTTATGATGAACCACGCGTCGCCCAAGCGCCGGATCGTTAATAATAAAGCGCTTACCTTTTACCGCGACCAGCACGACAAAGTGATTTAATGACCAGTGCAGTACGCAGGGCAGACGGAGTTCCCCGATCTCTTCAATATCCAGGGATAGCGCGCGCGTTTTCAGGCCAGCCTTCTGCGCAATCGTCGCCAGGGCATTTAACGTCGTCCCCTGCGATGAGGAGCCGTAGATATTGCGAAAGTTGAACAGATCGATATCTTTACCGTAGAACCCACAAATCATTGACAGGCAGGCATTGCCGCACTCCGTTGACTCAGACTGTATAATAACCGGGACTTTATTCTTAATTGAAAAGTTGATCCGTCGAAAAATTGAATCAAGTACGTCTTTATTCATCGTTGGGTCCCTTAAGGCTCTGAACTACTTTATATACTGGTGAGAACAGCCACTGATAAAGCGGCCTCTCCTCGGTAAAAACAATACTCTTCGCCTTAAGGCCATTAGATAGCACAAGCGTTCTGTTCTTATAAACAAACTCTTTTTCTTTAATTTTGATAATAGCTTTGTAGAGCGTGGGCGACGTATTGCTATTAGCCTGGCTATTGCCATAGTCAGATAATTCCCGGCGGGTAACCGGCATTGATGAGATGGACATCACTTTGCCAGAAAATTGACCAAACTTATCTGAAGGAAAAGCATCGTAGCGGATATTAACGGTATCGCCGATTTTGACATAAGGTAAACTGTTATCGGGGAGCCATAGCAGTAAATAATAGTCAATACCGCTAAGCTGCTTGACCTGGGCTAAGCTGCTCCCGGCCTCTATCATTTGGCCACGCGTAACGGCGATCGACTCCACCCGGCCATCAATCGTGGACTTAACTAAAATTCTTCCGCTCGCGCTGTTTTCAATCAGCTGCGTTTGCAGGTCTCTCAGCTGGCTGTATTGTGACGTAATCTGATTATCAATCTCAGCGGTTTTTACCGTTAAATCGCTACGGGTCTGGGTGAGCTGCAGTTCTATCTGCATTTTCTGCGATGATAATGACTGAAACGCATTTTGCTGCTGGACGAATAGAGAGTGCTGGTTATTGTACTGATCTTTATTGATCAACCCGCGCTGCAGATAACCGCTATAGCTCTGCAGCGAATTCTCAATATGTGAAAGACCTTTTTTTGCCGTCGTCAGCATTTTCTCGGTTTCATCAAGGGAGCGCTCATAGCGCTGAATCTGGCGACCCGTTGTGCCAATAAAATCATCTTTGTTCGCTTTTAGTTTTTTGATGATATCTTCAACATTGACAATTTTGGCTTTCACCATTGAAACATTGGTATCACTAACGTTGCCGCCGTCGGTGTTTTTGGATACATCAAGCTCAAATAACACGGCACCTTTCTTAACAACATCACCAACCCGGACATACTGTTTCGAGATCGAGCCAAGCTGCGGCGAGGAGATATTAAGAGGATGGGGCAGAGTGATAACCTCGCCGACGACATCAATTCTTTTGGTATATTTAAAAAAGCAAAGCATGGCGATAATGATAACTAAAAAAGCAAGACAGCATGCGGAGACTATCAGCGGCGAAACGCCCCCGAACAGAATCACTCGCCCTTTCCAGTAGCTTCGCTGATGTTCTATCGCTTCCTGTCTGAACAATCTTTTACCCATGAGTACCTGACCTGATATAAAAAGGCCCGACGCATCGGGCCAGAAGAAAATCAATTCAAAATCATGGATTAAAGGTGCCGTTAAGGAAACCATCGAGCAGCGTTTTGGTATATTTCCAGGTCTCCTCGTAACCGACAATCGCCCCGCCGATACCGCAGGTGATGCCGCCGATAATACCGCCGACGATCATGCCAACGCCCTGACCAATCGTACCAACACCAAGGACCCCGCCGCCGTCGCCGCCGTGTGTACCACCAATAGTGGCTCCCGCAGCGAAACCGGCAACCGCGCCCAGCGTTGCGCTGACTACCGCTTCACCGATATTGCCAAAAATACTCCAAGGGCTGCTCCAGGAGTAAGCCCCCGAAACGGCATTCATTTCTTCAAGAGAAAGTACCTTCATCACTATTCCTTATCTATTTAAGTTGTATATTCCAGATGGTATAAATTTATCAATCACATATGCTGTGCTGATGGGAGGCTATTTTCGGCACTTCCTGTAAAAAAACAACTTTAGTTTCATGAATAATCCACACTTAAGAATAAAATAAGAAATAAAAATATGAATAAGAAGCGCGTTTATCATCAGGAAAAATAGTTATCCGGATTTAATCTGTTCTTTGCAACCCTCGTCCATTCCTATAGCGTCCCCTTCATACCGCGACTCTGATAACAGAGCAGGCCAGGCGGATTCTACCGCGAGGGGCGCGCGACAGGCGTTGTTAATTTTTCTGAATCACAAAAATAAAGATGATCTTTGTTATTATTAACAATGAGATAGAAATTATTCGATAGAAGGAATGGCTGAAACGTCAACGCCGCTGCCGAGCTCGAACGAGTATCCTCAGTCCGCACCGGCGATCTTCTCATCTTTTAATCTGCTGAGTACAAGAACTTTCAGCGTGTTACCGTAGTCGATAACGGTGATATTACCGCCACCATTAATAATAAACAGGAAGGTAATCAATCACGTTACCACGATTATTATAAGCGTTTCACTAACGCCACTCCTAAAAAATATCGCCACTGATTCAGTCTGTCAGGAAAAATCGTACGAAATCTTTGTAGATATTAACTTTGTTTAACTTGATCGCTTATCCCTGCAAATAATTCTTCGCGTTACTCGGCCCGTCAGCCCCTGCTATGAGTACACTTTCCACCGTTCAGAAAAGCCGCTATACCGGCCAGACAGTCAGCTTTTAATGTGTGTTAAGTTTTATTGAAAAAAATTCAGATGAGTATTTTAACAGACCATGATTAATATAGCGGCACTTACCCATGCAGGCCGTAAGGTTGAAGAGTAAGTATATATGGATACATACAGGATAAGTTTCTGAGGTCATGTTTGGTCTCTTTCCTGTAATTAATAATTTAACTTTAAATGAATGGATTAAACGGATGAAAAAAACAATTCTGGCTATGGTTATTACTGCCTCTGCGGCTTTCAGTGCTCAGGCTTTGGCAACGAACCAGGCTGAAGTCACTATCCTGGGCGAAGTAGCAGACTCTAAGACTTCCTGCGTCGTGACCCCGACGGGTACCCTCAACAACGGTATCGTTAAGTTAATGACCGTGACCACTGCTGAAGCAACCGGTCAGTCTGTTAATACATTATTTAAAAACCAGCAATTTGGTTTCCGGGTTAGCGACTGTGCTATCGGCGGCGCAGATGAAAACAACGTTACCGGCCTGAGCGTTAAAGTCACCGGGACATCCTCTTCTACTCCTGACATTCTGGACAACACTGCCGTTAACGGCGCTGGAAACATCGGTATCGGTATTCAGAAACTGAGCAACAGCGCCCGTATCAAATTCGATGGCACTGCGGTTACCGAAGCCTACACCCCGCATCAGGCAACCAACCTGGAATATCTTGCTGGCTATGTGAAAGTCAACGCGGCAAACCCGGTTACTGAAGGCCCGGTTAAAGGCGTTGCAACCTTTACCATTGATTACACCATCTAATTAATTTTCAAGGGGCCTGCTAATCCAGCAGGCCCTTTTAATTAAATGTTGAAGGAATCTAATGTACCAGATGATGATCAAGGCAATCATTGCCTTCGCCATGATACTGAGTGGCTTTGCGCATGCAGGAATTGTTATCGAATCAACTCGCTATCTTTATAAAGAAGGCGCTCGTGAGATATCTGCGCAAATTGATAATAAAGACGAAATGCCTTATCTGATCAAATCGTGGGTTGAAGCACCAGAGGGAAAAGCGCCCGCATTTATGGTCACACCGCCTCTTTTTCGCCTGGAGATGAAACAGAAAAACACCGTCCGTATATTCTCTACTGGCAACATCAATGCCCCCACTGACCGTGAATCATCTTACTTTTTTAATATCATGGCTATCCCACCGTCTGATGATACCTATGCGAACAGCAATACGATACAGCTAGCCGTCCGCCATCGCATGCGGCTAATTTACAGGCCAAAAGCGTTAGCCGAGTTATCCAATAATACCGAAGCCGAAAAAATAGAGTGGCGCAAGACAGGTAATCGGCTAACCATAAAAAACCCGACGCCATTTTTCTTCTATTTTAGAAACGTACAGATCGGCGCTAATGAATATCAGGCAGTAATTAAGTTTATTGAGCCATTTTCTTCAAAAGCTATAACGTTAAAAGATAACGGCAATGCTACCAAAGTAACGTGGAAAATAGTGAATGATTATGGAGGTGCAGGTTCCCTCTATTCATCGAGATTGCCATAAACAGTTCGCATTTATAAATGGATGTTTTTATGCCAATAGAACACAGAGATACCTTCAGGCTATCTACGCTCTGCATAGCTATTATTACTATAATGACGGCGAGCATTCACACTACGGTGAACGCGCGTGAATTCTTTGATCCCGCATTTATTACATCGGCTAATGGAGGTGATGCATCCAACGTTCCCGACCTGTCCATTTATCAGTCAGTCAACGCTCAGGCGCCGGGAGACTACCGGGTCGATATCGTTTTTAATGGTCGCTATCTGGAAACCAAAAACGTTAAGTTTGTTACGACCGAACGCGGCAGCAGGCTGGATAAAAAGCTAAACCTTATCCCCTGCTTCACGCTGGACACACTTTCTCAGTATGGCGTCAGAGTTAAATCATTCCCCGAACTGAAAGAGAACGAAAAAGGCTGTGCCAACTTCGATATTATTCCTGACAGCAAAACCGTTTTCGATTTCACCGCCCAGCGCTTAGATATCTCCACGCCCCAGGCCGCGATGAGCACGGTGGCCAACGACTACATCCCACCGGAAAAGTTTGATGACGGCATAAACGCCATGTTTGTGAACTATCAGTTTAACGGTTCGCAGGATTATAAAAGCGATAATGAATACTATGGCCTGAATCTGGAATCCGGGATAAATATCGGCCCCTGGCGCGTCAGAAATCTTGGCATATGGAACAAAAGTAAGGGAGAGTCAGCTCATTTTGATTCCGCTTATCTTTATCTCCAGCGCAGCTTGCGCTCCATCAGCAGCAACCTGCTTCTCGGCGAAAGCTCTTCCTTATCCGGCATATTCGATAGCGTCCCCTTTTCCGGCGTGCAGCTGGCGACGGATACCAGCATGCTCCCGGAGAGTATGCGCGGCTATGCCCCGGTGATCCGCGGTATCGCTAAAACCAACGCCCGGGTGGTGATCAAACAGAACGGCTATCAGGTTTACCAGACCTACGTCGCACCTGGCGCGTTTGAAATTACGGATATGTACCCCAGCGGCGGGAGTGGCGATCTGTATGTTACGGTTGAAGAGTCCGACGGCTCGAGACAGAACTTTATCGTTCCCTTCGCGGCTCTGCCGGTCATGCTGAGGGAAAATCAGTTCGAGTATGAAATCACCTCGGGGAAATACCGGCCTTACGTCGGCTCCATTAATGAAACCCCTTTTACGCAGGCCACCGCCAAATACGGCGTATCAACCAGCGCAACGATTTTCGGCGGTATGCAGGCATCGGCAAAATACCAGGCTCTGTCTACCGGCCTGGGGTATAACCTTGCCAGCCTCGGTGCCCTGTCGGCCGACGTGACCCAGGCCTGGTCCAAAAAACGCTATGACGATAAAACCTCCGGCCAGTCGTGGCGCGTACGCTACGGTAAAAATATTATCGAAACCGGAACCAATTTTACCATTGCGGGTTATCGCTACTCGACGAAAGGGTTTAACACGCTGTCTGAAGTGCTTAATACTTATTCCGATGACGGACGTTATTACTCGGCGCGTTCTTTACGCAATCGTACCAACCTGACGCTAAATCAGAGCCTGGGAAAATCACGAGGGAGCCTGTCTATTAGCGCGCTGATCGAAGATTACTGGGATAACAAGCGTACCAATAAATCATTAAGCCTGGGCTATAACGGCGGTTGGCAGGGTATTAACTATTATCTGGGCTATAGCTATAACCGCTATACCTGGGGTTCACACGGTTCCAGCTACGAGGCGCGAAACGATCAGCGTCTCGCGCTAACAATTTCCATACCTCTGAGCAACTGGCTGCCAAATACCTATGCAAGTTATCAGATCACCGAGAGTAGCCCAGGGTCTACGGATCAGTATGTTTCTTTAGGCGGCATCGGGCTGGAAAACAATAATCTTGACTGGGATATCCAGCAGGGTTACAGCAATCGTGAGCACTATAGCGGCGACGTCAGGGGAACCTATAACGGCTCGCGTGGAAGCGTGAACGTCGGCTACAGCTATGACAAAAACAGCCGGCGGATCGACTACGGCGCCAGCGGCAGCCTGATCGCGCATGCGGACGGAATAACGTTTGGGCAGAATATCAGCGATGCGGCCGTGTTAATCAAAGCCCCGGGTCTGGATAACGTCAGGCTCAGCTCGGATTCAACGATCGTCACGGACAGTCGCGGCTATGCCATCGTTCCCTATATTACCCCCTACCGCAGTACCGATATCACTCTGGACAGCACATCCTTTGGCGACGATATGGAGCTGATGCAGACCACGCAGCAGGTTGTCCCCACCCGCGGCGCCATTGTGCGCGCAAACTATGACGGGAATATTGGGCAACGGGCATTTATTCGCCTTAAAACCCCCGCAGGCCGCGAGGTGCCTTTTGGCGCGATGGCCACGCTTGCCGGCGCAGCCAAATCCCAGGCCAGCATCGTGAGCGACGCCGGCATGGTTTACATGACCGGCCTGCAGCCAACGGGTGCGCTGACGGTCAGCTGGGGGAAAAATGCGGGCCAGAAATGTACCGCCATCTATACCCTGTCTGCAGGCCAGAAGAAAAATTCCGGAGTCAGCCAGACTGAAGCCCTGTGTCGATAATGATCATAAAGAGATGAGTGAAATGAAAAAAATGATTGTACTGCTGGCCGGAATATTTTTCTGCAGCGGGGTTTCGGCTGCACGGCTATGCACTTATACGCCTTCTGATCCCCATCAGAATGGCTGGGGAACGGAAGAACGACAGGGTATGGTGCTGTACCCCAAGATATCAGCCGATCCTGCTCTTCCGGTTGGCGCAATTCTTTATAGCCGAACGATAGGCGGTATGAATTTGCATACCCGCCTGTTTACCTGCGATCCGGGTGCGCAATATATCGTCGCCGTGAACAGGCCAGAGGTTCCGGGGTTGACCGTTCGCGGCATGCCGGTTTATGAAACCGGCGTTGCCGGCATTGGTATTCAGTTTAGCGATATATTCGCCAGCCGAATCGGCAAACAGATCGTCGGACAGGCGGGGAGCTGGCCAACGCCTTTTGGAAGCTCGTCAGAGTTCACCGCAACGCCGCACTTCTCTGCGTGGTTAATTAAAACGGGTCCCATTGATACCAGCGGGGCGACCAATATCAACGTCGAAATTGAGTTTCGCGTAGCAGACCCGGCCGACCTGGCATATGCAAGAAAAGGCGCGATCTACTGGGTAAACCCCAAAACAACAAGAATTGCCTTTCGTAATGAGAGCTGCAATATCTCGCTTAAAGGGCCCGGCACGGTCAATCTGCAAACAATCGCTAAAAGCGACCTGCTGGCGCTTGCCCGCGGTGCGACAACCGGCAAAGGTAAAGCAATTGATATGAATATTACCTGCCCAAATGAGTTGCAAGGTAAGAAACTCACCTACTGGTTTAACCCGAAGGGATCGGTTGCCACCGATGTAGGGGTACTGGAAAATACCATCCCTGTAGTACCGGGCGGCGGCGGCGGTGCCAAAAACGTCGGGATCATTTTGAAAAAAGATAACACTCCGGTGAAATTTTTCGATACCGATGCCTACTCTATTCCATCCCTTAGCCTTAACCAGGACATCAGCTTTACCGCAGATTATTTCCGGATGAATGATGATATTTCAGATGGACTGGTCAAAGCGGCGATAGAGGTCGTAATCCAGGAGGATTAATCTCAAAATCCAGGCTACATACGCTGAATAATTCGGGTTGCAGGCCAAAAACGCTTCAGGCGTTTTTAAACAAAGGGATGAGACCGTAGTCCGGGTAACGCGGCAACTGAGGAAATACCCGGGAGCTTAGTAAACTAAGTGACCGGGAAGAACGAAGGAAGCCAGCGTACATTCAACTTGCATGTATCGCGAGTATATAATGCCCTCAGCAAGAGGGCTTAAACGATCGGGGCTGGTACGAATATTTTAAATAGTTTTACCAACGCCCTCCCACGTGAACCTTCACCTCCGGACGTTAACCGGTCGCCCGGGTCATGTGGCAAAACAGCTATCGTGACGTTTATTTTTAGCCAGACGTTACGTTCAAGCATGATTAAATAACAGAATAATAATAAAATTCATTTTACAGCTATTATACTCACGTGCTTATGTTTGTCTTTTATCTGGGAGTTAATGAAATGGCAAACGGCAGCAATGAACTCTATAAATTATTAACGGACCTACGCGCCAATTATATCATTAATGAATGTGTAGAATTTCAACCAGCGACAAGTACCTTGCGTAATGTTCACAACCCGGAGCTTAAGGTCACGCTTAATTTACCCGCCGGTCGCTGTTTATTATTATTAATTAGTCATATCGGCAATGTCGTCACCCAGCAGGACTTTATGGATATCGTCTGGAAGCAAAGCGGTATGAGAGTGACCGCAAACGCCTATTATCAGAATATCTCGATTCTCCGCAGAGGCCTTACCCATGCCGGGTTAGAGGAAAATGTCATTATCACTCTTCCCCGCATTGGGCTGACCTTGGCCGCAGGCACACAAATCCGTAAATCAACCACGGACGCTTCCCCGGACTCAGGAGGCACCAGGAAACCGATCAACAGCACCTCGATCGCGGTGGTTAAGAACAGTAGCCATCAGGATTTAGAACGCTCATCGATGAGCATCGCCGATTATGGCTTAAAAAAAGAGCTGACATGGTCGGAGGCTGGCAACAATGCCCCTCCAGCCATTCTTAGCAGAGTGAAGAAATACAGGCCCGCGTTCACAGTAAAAAATGGCGTTCTTCTGGCGGTAAGCATCACTGCTATCTCAGCGCTTTTCTCATACATGGCGGGTATGAAAGAAAGCTATTTTGCTGACTATGAAACGATAACGTCTACCCAGCGCTGCCATGTTTTATCAGCGGAACCGGCATCCGATAACCTGAAAAAAGAAGTGCTCAACAAATATGGCAAACATATTACCAGCGATTGCCGGAACTACCCTTGGGTATACGTGACGACAACAGCTGACCTCCCCAGAACTTCGATCATCCGCTGTAATAAACCATTCGCGCAATCGACTTCGTGTATTTCCGAATACTTCATTGAGTAATGACAAAAGCACTACACCATCATTTCACTACAACGGCGGATTAAAAGATAAAGGAAAAATCATGCCGGCGCGGGTCTTAACTTAATCTGATTTCGGACAATACGCTATCAGACTCATGCAGACGCGTAATGACAACCCGGCGATTTCCGCCTCCGTTATTGATGGAAAGAATGTCCTGTCCGTGATGACCTGACAAGACAGGCTCGTTGATTCAATACAATTATATAAATAAGACTTTTCGCCAGGAGCCAGAGTATGCAGCACTTAATCTATCACTTATACTTTTGTCTAAATGTGAAAATATCTTAATTTCATCTGCATCCGCAGAGATAAACCTCACCAGTTGCTGAATGAGTTCTATATAATTAATGCATAGATATTACGTTATTAACAAGGTTGTTGAATTTCATCCTACGACCCGTCAGTTAAGAAATCTTAGCAACCCCACGAATATGGTTGTACTAAACTCTCCGGCAAGCCGTTGTTTATTACTATTAATCGAGAGATCCGGCACAATTGTGACGCAACAAGAGTTTATGTATAACGTATGGGAGAAGCTTGGGCTCGTTGTGTCGGCAAATACCTACTATCAAAACATTTGTCTGCTCAGAAAAGGAATGAAAGAAATTGGATTTGCCAGCGATCCCATCACGACGATACCGCGTATTGGTTTAACCCTGGCCCTTGATACACAGATTCAGTCTATTGAATCCACCGACCCGCCACCGCCAGCCAGTGTTGACGAACAGACAACCGACGAGACGGCATTGACCGTATCTTATGATGAGCTCGACAAAGCAGTATTTAGCCATGCCGGGATCCTCCACGAGGCGATCGAGTCTGTTGCCGATATCCCGGCATCAGCTCCCGATATCCCTGAACCGCAATGCCTGCCAAAAAGAGACGCCAGCAAATTAAGTAAGCTGTTTTTTCTCATCACGGTTCTTATCTTTTCTATTCTGCTGGCAGATATAAAGGTCATTCTGAGCCACTTCCAGGAGCAGAGTTACTTCGAAAACTATCAGCTCACCGTGAACACCGATGGTTGCCACCTCTTCCTCAATAAAGATATTCATAATGCAGATGAACGAACGAAAGCGCTAACCTACGGCGCGCAGTTCAAATCTGACTGCCAAAAGTTTCCATGGGTATATATCAGCAGATACGCCATGCTGCCCAGGGCCTCGGTGATTCGCTGCAATAAACCCATGTCCAGCCCTAACTACTGTATTTCGAACTATTTTATTGAGGATCATTAGAATGATACATTACCGTGCATCGGTGTATGTGCTTTGCCTGTGCTTATTTTTAACCTTAATACTGGCAGGTTATTCCTTATGGCAGCGTTCTCAACCGCTTGAGTTCACATGCAAAGCTAACTTTGTTCAGCACCATGCGGACGAGAACCTCAACGTTTCGCTAACTTACAGGATTAGCAAAGATAGCGGCATGCTTAGCATGAATGGCCGCTCCATTAATAATGAAGCCAATAAATTTAATCGTAAGATATTTTTCAACATCGAAAAGCGCAACAACGTTTATCACCTGCACTCGGTCACCAATGTGGTCTTCCCTGATGAGACTGTTAACAACAGCTGGCTAGAGAAATATGAGCCTTTATTTTTCGTTTATCCCAAAAAAGATATTTACGTAAAAATACTTGAGCAACAGAACAGTTATTTATTTATATTCTCGACCTTACCAGCCTATGTATGTCATAAGCAGAAGGTTCTCTGAGAGAGTCACAACACTTTCAGGCCCTGACGTTCTTTCCCCCACCGGCCATAACGACCGATGCTGACCTGATGACTTAAACGTGATTATATTTCTTACAGTAGAACATCGGCATATTATGTAAATAAATGACAGGATTGTTATACTTATCATACTCAATCTTCAGCGCGAGCTCTTTTCCTGCTTCATAAAAGAATGCAGGAAAATGAAAATCCACATTACTGCTTTTACTGTTATCGGTACTAAGATACTCGACATATTGATTTTTAAGTATGTACACATCATTATTTTTCACATATGTAAAGTTAATGACCCTGGCGACCTGCGACTGCACGCCATTCTCAGCGGCGATAGCATGTACCGTAAGCTCGCCTTTATCATTAGCAAAAATGAAGCCAAAATTAGAATCCAGACGAAAGCCATCATGCAGCAAGGTATGACGACTCTGGCATACAATTTTATTATTTGAATCATCCATTTTAAAAAAATAAACTACAGCAAATGCAGCGGCTATCAGTAAAGTTGTCAGGTAATATATTTTTGCTCGCATTACTTTACCTTTATGCTTTTCATTACCGTCAGAGAGCGGCAGATTTGATTTTCTTTATCATAGACAGGACAATACATTACATTTAATCGCGTATTCATTGGCGACGCAGTAAAATAAACGACTTCGTTATTCGTACATGACAGCCCCAGAGTGCCGAGGATTGCCTTAATCTCAGAGGGTGAGTATTTGCGGTCCGCTGAAAATATATTACAACCATCGGAAGAGATTTTGATATAGTCAGAAAAAGCGTCGCCGCCAGCGCTGTGGTAATGATTTAAAATACTCAATAAAGCCATCGTCAGAATGACGGTTATCCCTGTATTCCTCAACCACTTACCTCTGTTATTATCATCACCGTTTGCTGAAGTATTTGCTAATTTAATTTCATTAACCGCAGGTCCTTGTAATACTTCGGCCGAAGTATTAAGCATTTCGAGAGAATCATCAGCCTCAGCCTGCGCTGACGTTTCGCTGGCGATATTATTAGGAACGAAGGTTTCTTTACCGTCAACTTCGGTTTTTACACTGTTGTCAATTTGTTGCTCATTATCTTCATCAGGATACACGTACGCTACTTTTACGCTATTATTAAACCTCAATCCATGCCTTGGCACCGTATCAATAACGTCTGAAAACCCCATAATCACCAGGGCTTTTCGAAGATGTAAAATACATTGGTAGTAAGTATTGTGGCTGACGCCAGCATTGCGCTTACTTCCCCATCCGCAGAGGATTAGCTCTTCCTGAGAAACAATCTCTCCCTGCTTACGGAGTAAGTTTTCCAGACAGCAGCTCGCAGGAAGATGAAGCTTAATTTCTTTTGCAGTCAGTCTATCAACAATCACCCGCTGGGAAGGGACGAACGCAACCCTCTCCCCAATAATAAAGCTTTGGATGTTATTTGAGCGATCCATATTACTACACCCTTAGCCGCCAGTGTCTTTGAAATCAGTAAGTTAAATATTAGGCTAATGAAAGAAAATTTCCGCGCAAATATTAACCGATCGAATAAGGATTAACAAACGGAATTTAACTATGTTCCGCTGTAGAAAATCCATATCGCAATACGCAAAATGCGAGGGATATCTATTTATTTCATCAACATCCATAAATAGATCATCAATTTGTTTCTAAGTTGACATTGATGTAACCAGGTATAAATTCAAATGCATTCGCGAGGCCGTAAAATGTTATCAAACTGATTAATGTATTAATCGCCGCTTTCGGTAAGTCATACCATACTGAATTCTCCCTCTTAGCAGCCAGCGGTATATTCAGCCAGATACGCCCCTGATCGCTTCATTTTGGCAGGCAACCGGGATCGCTGAGACGCATAAGATGGCGAACGCGAATGATAAAAGAAGCTGGAGTATGGTGCTGCAGGCCACCATGTGCGGTAGAAACATATTAAAACATCCGATAACTTTCTGAAAATAGTCGCCTGTTCCAGCAACCTGAAAATAGCGGCTGATAAGATTCCTATTTTAAAAACGAGATGTTAGGAAACAGCACCAGAATTTAACCACTCTAAAACACATAACTCACATATGACAAGCATTTAATTTACCTAAGGGTATTCGATTTTAAAACGCGCCTCGCCTTTATACTGGTACTGATTATAAATCCGGGAAGATTCTTTTCCCAGACCGACGCGCTCATCGATGCCACGATAAAAATTAGCCAAACATGCTCGCCTGAAAAAGCAAAATCATATTTTTAAATATATATATCCCTCCCTCGAAAACCAACCAATACTCGCTATTCCTCAATAAACGAAACCACGCCTTCTCCACCGTGAGACCCGGAGCATTGATCGGCAATTGAAGGAACAAGTGACGTAAACTGAACGTTGTGAAGCTTGATAGCACTTTTCAGCGGACTTTCGTCGCTCTTCGCTTTTAAATTGTACAGTTCCGTTAAATCATTAGCGACCGTGATGTTTAATTCCTTCCCATAAATTTTCTTGTAATTCATTTCTTTCCCCCATCAATTAGCCGTCATCAATATAGATGATTCAATTAAAATTAATATTTGACTTTGCGCGTCTGTCATGTCAGCTTTGCAAATAAAAGGAAATGACAATCGCTATCTTCTGAACAGGATAAAGCAAGATGGAGTTTGCGAAAAAGAGGATAGAGGAGTGGGTTATAATAAATGAAGGGTAAAAATTACATCAAGCCGTTACTATATTAAGTTTATCTGCAGCGGTTCCACTTATTTCATCTCATTCTTCTGTATATTAATGATGAAAACCATTAAAGATTTTTTCTTACTTTACCACCCCCATTATTTTTATTTAACCACCCAGGGAAATTTATGAAAATAAAAACACTCTTGAATTTCTGTGCAAAAATCATCTTGTATTTTATTTTATTTCTGGTCATACAGTGCATGAGCCCTGACTGGAGATCCTTAACTAACCATGACATAGGCATAAAAGCAGCATACGCGTTAATGACGACAATTATTTTTTTACTATTGTCGCCATTAATTGATAAATGGAGTAAGAGAAATGAGAGGCCTAAGCCTTAAAGAGCTGACCTCAGCGTTTGGTGCCGGCATCGATAAAGATGCAGCGGTGGCTGACGGGACTGCTGTTGGAGGGATACACGGAGTTTTTCTCTGGCCTATATCCCTCGGGCTTACCTTGAAGCAGATACAGAGAAACGTCTCCTCAACGGTCCGGAGTTCAGATTGCATCCTTCAGAATGGAATAAAAGAGGAAGGGCCTGGATCATAGATTTCTGTTGTAAGTCTGGTTTCGGACAAAGGGTCATTGCGCATTTCATCCAGTATCCCTATGGAGATAAGGCGAAGCGCGCTGGCTGAACAGAAGGAAGAAAATCATGAAGTTCAGGTCGGCCTTGCAGAATACAGCGCGAGGCATCTCCGAAGATGCAGGGAAATAGTCAATATTGGGAGATGACATGCTGTACATCAAATCTTCATTTTGACTCTGACCCGCGCTCCTTTACGTCCGCTAGCAAGCGTAAAGGAGAGTAAACCCCCAGGGCAAACTGGCACTCTCGGGCAGAATTACTAAGCTTAATCAGGGAAACGGTTAATTTTACTTAGAGGGAGCGTATATGGGATTCTGGAGAATTGTTTTAACGATTATTCTGCCGCCGCTTGGCGTACTGCTGGGTAAAGGATTCGGCTGGGCGTTTATTCTTAACATCGTGCTGACGCTGCTGGGCTATATTCCCGGCCTGATTCACGCGTTCTGGGTGCAAAGCCGCGATTAACCGACCGCACCAAACGGCGCCCGGACGCCGTTTGGTGTATTAAACCCGGAACAAAATAGTGACTATTTATTTTCGGGTTTAAAGTGATAGGTTTCTTGAGCCGTTTGCAGCCATTCCCGATCGGAAACGATATTGTTCCTTTCAATCACGCTGAGCCAGCCGCCGTCGCCGGGCATGGTAATCAATGCGCTCCCCGTCGACGCAACCACCGTATTGACCGAATCATTTTGCACCCTGAAAAGTGGGAATCCTTTACTATCCACGCACCAGTTATCCACCATCTTATTTTTGTTCGCCACGCAATAATCTACGATCATCGGGTATAAATAGGGCCGCATATTGACGTACATGGCCCCGCCGATAAAAGGCGTTCTGGTTGCCGTGCTGTAGTGTTTTTCAAGATATTCAATTGCACCTCCTTTTAGCAATTTTTCATCCCCGACTCTTAACGTGCAGGAGATCTGTGACAAAGAAGCGATTATCAAAAGCAGCCATCTCATTATGGAATCCCTATCATTAGCGCTGGCCGAAATACGGCTATGTGGTCAACCTCTTACAACAACAGTGCGGCGGTGCCCGCGTATCTATTCCGCCGCCGCGGGGCAATCCGCCTGCCGCTAAAACCCACGCGGCGTTTCGCGACGGAATCCCAGGCCGATGATCCTACCGACCAACCGAGGCAGCCAGCGGCTGTTGCTGAGCCAGGTCATCAGACCGGAGCCGCCAGCCGCGCGGCGTTTTTTCGTCCTGCGCTGGCTCATTTTAATTTGTAAAAACTGCGTGGCTTTGGTGGGGAAATCGCGCCGCCGCTGCACGCGCTGCAGATGCTTTAGCTGCAAACGGCGCTGGCGCAGCGGCAGGATAATGGCGTTAGCCGCGGCCACCGCATCCTGAATCGCCAGATTGACGCCCACTCCGCCGATAGGCGACATGGCGTGCGCCGCGTCGCCAATGCACAGCACGCCCGGCTTCGCCCACTGCTCCAGCCTGTCGATGCGGATGCTCAGCAGCTTCACCTGCTCCCAGCCGGCAATCTCCTGAAAGCGATCGTCCTGAAACGGGGCCACCTCGGCCACCTGCAGCAGGAATTTCTCCAGTCCGCTCTCCCGGATCGTATCGAAGCTCCCCTTCTCGATCGAATAGCCGCACTGCCAGTAATCCCCGCGATCGATCATGATGAAGTTGCGCCTTGGTCCGGTATGGCCCATCGACCATTGCGGATCGCCCGCATGCTTACTGAGCTTCATCCACAGCAGATCCCGCGGCGCGCCGAACGAGCGGCTGCTGAGCGCCGCTTTTTCCCGCACCACGGAGCCTCGCCCGTCGGCGCCGACCACCAGCTGGCAGGCAACCTCGATCGGCCCTTCCGGGGTCTCCGCCAGCACGCCGCACGCCCGGCCCTGCTCATAGCGCAGCTCAGCCACCTGCGCCGACTTTATCAGGGTGAAATGGGGAAAAGCAGCGGCCCGCCCGGCGAGGAAAGTGAGGAATTCCCACTGCGGCATAAAGGCGATGAATTTGCAGCGCGTCGGCAGACGGGAGAAGTCCGCCAGCATCACGTTGCGCCCGGCGATCTCCGCCCACAGGTTTTCCGCGCGCTGGTGCGGCAGCGTCAGGAGATCGTCAAGCAGACCAAGCTGATGCATCAGCTCCAGCGTGGAAGGGTGAATGGTATCGCCGCGGAAATCACGCAGAAAATCATCGTGCTTCTCCAGCACCGTTACCTTGACGCCCGCCCGGGCTAACAGATAGCCGAGCATCAACCCGGCAGGGCCGCCGCCTACGATGCAGCAATCGGTGGTGTAAGACGCGATCGAGGATGATGCCATGCTCTTAAGCCCCGTGGAACGACCCGCTTTCAGTGAATCGACGCGTCGTGGAAGAAATAGCGTATTGATAATGATTATCAATATCAGATAAAACTGTCAACCCGTTGCGCCATGCGGATTGCCCTCTGTTCAAGCGTCTGGCGGGCCGCCGTGCGGGAAAATAGCCGGCTGATACCGCCTGTCCGCAGGTTTAGCCGCCAGATGAGAAATTTTTTCATTAAATCTCTGCCCGATTTTGTCGCCTGGGTGACCTCTCTACTGAGATTCCAGTTTCACACATTCAGGGAACAGTCGATGTCTATAAAAAACAAAAGCGCGGCAAACAACATGTCCGGCACAAACGTCCGGCGGCATATTCATCATTCCGGCAGAAAACGGGCCGCCGGCAGAGTGCTCAGGCCCGCGTGCGGGCTGCTGGTCTTTGCCTCCTGCGCGACCGCCGTTTTTTCCGCACAGGCGCAGCCGCAGCCGACGCAGCAGGCCGATGTTCAGTCTTTCGCCATTCCTGCCGGCGATCTGAACCCGGCGTTACAAAGCCTTGCCAGCAGCGCCCGGGTCATTCTGACCTTTACGCCAGAACAAACCCGGGGGAAAAGCACCGCCGGCCTGCAGGGGCGATACAGTGTGGCAGAAGCCTTTAGCCGCCTGCTGGCGGGAAGCGGTCTCAGCGCCCGGCAGACGGCAAACGGTTATCGCCTGGTGGCGGCCGAACCGCTTGAGGATCTGGTGATCCCGGAGCTGTCGGTAGTCAGCGGCTTAACCGATAGCGTCTCGGCCGGCCGCTCGACCCTGAATCAGGAAGACATCGCGCGCGTACAGGCCGATAACGTCGCCAGCCTGCTCGATCGCCTGCCCGGCGTCTCGATGGCCGGCTCCCCTCGCCCCGGCGGACAGAGTTTGAACATCTGGGGGATGGGCGATATGGAAGATGTCAACGTGGTGCTGGACGGCGCGCCCAAAGGATTCGAAAAATACCGCCAGGGCTCGGTGTTCATCGAGCCGGAGCTGCTCAAGCGCGTTGACGTCGATAAAGGCCCGCATAACCTGCTGAATGGCAACGGCGGATTTGGCGGCACCATTACGATGGAAACCAAAGATGCCGGCGATATGCTGCAGCCCGGAGAGAACTTTGGCGGTTTGCTGAAATACAGCTATCACACCAACGATCGCCAGGGGATCTACAGCGGCGCGCTATATGGCCGCACCGAGGAAGGGTTTGCCGACGGGCTGGTCTATTTCAGCAAACGCGACGGGGGCAACATTAAACGGCCTGACGGCACGCGCTTTGCCTACTCGTCCAACGATCAGGCTTCGTGGCTGGTGAAGTCTAACCTGTATCTGACCGATGCGCAGACGTTAACCCTGTCGGCAATGCGCTCCGAGTCCGACGGCTGGCAGCCTTTTGCCGCCAAGCGCGATGATATCAGCGCCCCCAGCCAGGCGGATATCGACCGCTACGGCCGGGATGAGGCGTGGCGGCGCATCCTGGTGTATCGCGATCAGGTAGACACCAACTATTCGGTAAAATGGAACCTGGCGCCGGAAGAGCAGCCGCTGCTGAACCTGACGGTATCTTACGCCCACTCGAAAACCGAACAGCATGATAAACGGCCGGACTCCGCGTCACAGTACAGCTATCTGGGTTCTCTGGGGAACGAGAGCTGGGTGAGCTATGTCGATCAGCAGCTCGATATGAACAACGAGAGCCGCTTTAGCAGCGGCCCGCTCGATCATAAGCTGCTGTTTGGCGTGCGCTGGCATAAGCATAAACGCGATACGCTGATGTACTATCCGGCGCAGAAAAATAGCGCCAGCTACAACTACGGCTATTTCCAGCCCTACTATATGCCGGCGGGCGAGCAGGAAACCCGCAGCGCCTATCTGCAGGATGCGGTCAGCTTCGGTAGCCTGACCGTTACGCCCGGCGTGCGCTTCGATCACGTCACCAACACGGGCCAGCCAAACCGCGCGCCGCGCTATAACGATAGCGATCCTGCCGCCGGGCATGATTACAGCAGCGTCACCTACACCGGCTGGTCTCCGCACCTGGGGGCTATCTGGAAAGCCACGCCCAACTTGTCGCTGTTTGCGGACATAAGCCGCACCTGGCGCGCGCCGGTCATTGATGAACAGTACGAAGTTCAGTCAGCCAGCTCCAGCGTTCCCGGCACCAGCCGTAATCTGAAGGTGGAGCGTATTACCGGAATTCGGCTAGGCGCGGTGCTGGATTTCAACAACTTACTGACGGCAGAAGACAGCCTGCAAATTCGTACGACCCTGTTCCGTAACCGCGGCAAGGATGAAATCTTCTATCGTCGCGGGGTGCTGTGCGACGCCGTCAGAAGCGGAGGGGAGTGCGGCCAGCCGCTGTCGAACTACCGTAACCTGCCGGGCTATACCATTGAAGGCGTGGAAATTGAGTCATTCTACGATAGCGATCGGGTGTTCGGCAGCTTCGCGTACTCCGCGATCCGCGGTAAGCGCGATGCTTCCCCGCGCGATCCCTGGGGCAACCAGACCTGGATTGCGGAAATTCCGCCGGTCACCGCGCACGCGGTGCTGGGGATAAAAGTACCGCAATGGGATGCGGCGTTTGGCTGGACCGGCGACTTTGTGCGTAAACAGGACCGTTCGCCGGCCGACGGCGATCCGCTCGCCTCCGTATGGGCGCTGCCGAAAACCGCCGGCTACTCCCTGCACGGCCTGTTCGCCTCCTGGCAGCCCACGGCGCTGAAAGGGTTTGAAGCCCGGGTGGCGGTGGACAATCTGTTCAACCACGAATATTACCCCTACCTGGGCGAATCCGTGTCCGGCGTCGGGCGGAATATTAAATTCAGCGTCAGCCAGCGTTTCTGACGTTTTACCCATGGGGAGCCGTCGGCTCCCCTGCTTCCCCCCTCCTGAATCCCCGGCGTAATGTAAATAATCAGCAATCTCTTGACACATAACTTACATTATCTTAATTAGTAATGATTCTTATTTTCATTTAAAGCTATCATGTTTGGTGTGCCGAATGGCAAGGAAAGATATTGCAATCGCTAACGGGTTTGCCCAGCAGCTCTATAGTGAACATCACGGCTGGCTGTGCCACTGGCTGCGGCAAAAGGTCGGCTGCGCCTGGCATGCCGAAGATTTGGCGCAGGATACTTTTATCAGCATCCTGCTCAGCCCGCAGCTTACGACCATTCGCCATCCCCGCCCCTTCTTAGCCACGGTGGCGCGCCGGCTGGTAGCCAACTATTACCGGCGCAAGCACATTGAGGAGCGCTATTTGCAGGCCCTGAGCGAGCTGCCGGAGGCCGAATCCCCGTCGGCGGAAATCCGTCTGCAGACGATCGAGATGCTGGAAAAGCTGGACCAGGCGCTGGACGGCCTGCCCGCGCCGGTGCGCGAAGCGTTCCTGCTGGCCCATCTGCAGGGCATGCGCTACTGCGATATTGCCGAGCGGCTGCGGGTCTCCGCCAGCTCGGTCAAACAGTATTTGCAACGCGCGAATCTGCAATGTTTCTTTGCCTTATCATCGTAATAGCGGCGTGTTGATACCAGCATGAGTCCTTCATCCACTCTCAATGAACAAAGCGCCCGCGAAGCCGCCATCTGGCTGACGCAGCTGATGTCGGAAGACGCCAGCCAGGAGGATCGGGAAAACTGGCAGCGCTGGTATCAGTCGCGGCCGGAAAATGCCCAGGCCTGGCAGCAGATCGGCGCCTTCTCCTCCGGCTTTTCCCTGCTTAATGGCATGGCCGCGCAGCAGAGCCTGTCCCGTCTGGCCAACCCCCAGCGCCGCCGGCTGTTGAAGAGTATTGCCGTCGTCGGGCTGACCGGCGCGGTGGGGATCGGCGCCGGGAACAGCCTCTGGCGGCCCTGGCTGGCGGACTATCGCACGGCGATCGGCGAACAGAAAAATGTGACCCTGGCGGATGGCACGCAGCTGATGCTGAACACGCAAACGGCGGTCAATGTCGCCTCCCACGACGACGGCCAGCGGGTGGCGCTGTTGAACGGGGAAATGATGGTGACGTCGCCGCAAAACGCCGGGTTACTGCGGCTGCAGCTGCCGCAGGGCGAGCTCATCGCGCACAACAACCGCTTCGCGATCCGGCTGGGCGATACGCAGAGCGATATTGCGGTGTATCGCGGCCAGCTGAGCGCCCGTCCGGCGGCAGGCAGCCAGAGCGTGACCGTCAATGCGGGCTATGGTCTGTGGCTCAATGAACGCGGGTATAGCCCGTTACACCGGGTGCCGGCGGAACCGGCCTGGCTAAAAGGGCTGATCGTGGCCGATGATATGCGGCTGGCAGATTTCCTCGACGAGCTGGCCCGCTACCGCCGCGGCTATATCCGCTACCGGCCGGAGGTCGCTAATCTGCGACTGTCGGGAGTTTTCCCGCTCAATAACACCGACCGCATTCTTGATTCGCTGCCTGACAGCCTGCCGGTACAGATAAACTATCTGTCAAAATACTTTGTCAGCGTCTCCTGAAGTCCTTTACTCTGATAATGATATTTTTATGGCGTTATATTTCGTTCTTTCCGCCAGCAGTGCCCTTTCCGGCCGGGCAGAGTGTCCTGTCTATTATCCGACTCTGATTAACGTTGCGGCATCACGCTCGCGACGGCCTGCTCTCCTGTACCGGTGGTGACTTTTCCATGTTAAATAAAAACGCACTGTCTGCTGACCCCTTTTTCCCGCAGGGATGGGAACGCGGCGCGGGAAGGCGGTGGACTTTCGCAGGTCTGCTGACGCTGCTCCTTCACGTGATGCTGCTGGGCTGGCTCTGCTATCAGTCCAGCCCGCCGCCGCCGCTGCCGGCGGCCACGCCAATGGTGGTGTTAATGATGGCCACTCAGGCGCAATCCGTCGCCAGCCCGGAGAAAATGCCGACCGGAGTGCAGCAAACGCACGCCCTACCCAGCAGCCAGCCTGTGGCGCAGAAGGAGGAGGTGACAGAGGAGACCAGGCCAGCGCTGACCCAGGCTCCGCAAGGCACGGAGCCGAAAACATCCCCGGAGATAAAGAAAAGCAAGCCCGCTAAACGCAAAGACCCGACGCCGCCTAAAACAACGGCTGAACGGGAGGTGACGCCGTCAAAAACGTCTGCCGCAGCGGATACCAGCGCGCCGCCCTCGATGAACGATAAGCAGGTCGCGGCGCCGCAGAACATGGCGGCGCCGCAATCGAACCAGATGAGCTCAGACTGGAGCGGGCAGCTGCTGGCGCACCTGAGCCGCTTTAAGCGCTACCCCGCCGTGGCGCTCCGGCAGCAGCGACAGGGGGTGGTGTATATCAGCATCACCCTGGATCGCCAGGGCAACGTGCTGACGGCGAAGTTACTCCGCTCAAGCGGGGTGGATTCGCTGGACCGGGAAGCGGAGCAGCTGGCGAAGCGGGCCGCCCCGCTGCCTCCGCCGCCGGATGATATCCGGGCGGGACAGCCGTCGTTCAGCGTGACGCTCCCGATTCGTTTCGATCTCAGAGAGGCGCGGCGGTGAAGCACAAGGCGCCCGCCGCTTCTACGCCAGCATGCGGCGCATCACCTTCCCGGAGAAAGTTTTAGGCAGAGCCGAGGTGAAGTGGATGCGCCGCGGCACGGCAAAGCGGCCGCATCTCGCCACCAGCCGGGCGCAAATGCTTTTTTTAAGCGCGGCCTGCTGCGCAGGGTCGGCCATATCGGTGACCACGAACAGCGCCACCATTTCCCCCAGCAGGTAGTGCGCCGTCCCGGCGGCGACCACCTCGACAATCCCCTCCAGCCCCATCAGAGCGTTTTCTATCTCTGCGGTGGCGATGCGCTTGCCGCCGATATTCATCACGTCATCCATCCGTCCCTGGATAACTATCCGCTCGCCAACCCTTATCGCACAATCGTGGGTGGCATAGCGCCACTGCCGATGCCAATACGACCAGTAGTACTGGTCGTGCTGGATATCATTCTGCCACAGCGTCGACATCCCTCCGGGGCCAAGCGTGCCGTTAATCACCAGCATGCCCGCCTCACCCGACGCGCAGGTTTTCCCGCTGGCGGGATGAACCACCTCAACCGCGCGGGTGAACACCGGCGAGAGCGCGCTGCCGGAGCCGGCCAGCAGCGGCCAGCCGGATTCGGTCTGCCAGTAATGATTTTCGCAGGGCACCCCCAGCTGCGAAGCCACCCATTCATCGGTGGCGTTATCCAGCGGCTCGCCGGCAAGATAGAGCGTGCGCAGCGAGGTCAGATCGGCGCGCGGCCTGCCCTGCCGCCGGGCCATGCGGATCGCCCCGGCAATGGTCAGCATCCGGGTGATGCCGAGCGTTTCCACCATCTGCCACCAGTATTCTCCCGGCGAGTTAACCTCGCAGAGCACCGTCGTCAGCCCCGCCAGCAGCGGCCCATAGATGCCGTAGCTGTGCCCGGTCACCCATCCGGCATCGGCGGTGGTAAAGAAAATCTCGTCGTCCCGTAGCCGGAAGAGATGCGCAAGGCTGGCCAGTAGCGCCACGGCATAGCCGCCCGTATCACGGACGATCCCTTTCGGCACCCCCGTCGTCCCCGACGTAAACAGCAGATGCGAAGGCGCGGAGGCCGCAAGCCAGGTACAGGGTACGACGCGGCCGCGATGCCGCGCCAACCGCTCGCCAAACGCCTGGCTGTGGACATCCACCACCCGCAGGCCGGCCATCCGCTCGTCAATCACGGGCAATGCCTTACGCCCGCGCGGCTCGCGGCTATGCAACAGCAGCACCGGCTGGCTGGCGGCAATGCGTTGCATCAGGGCTTCATGGGTGACGGCGGAATAGACCACGACATGCACCGCGCCAATGCGCGCGCACGCCAGCATGGCGACCGCCACCAGCGGCGTCATCGGCAGAGCGATGAGCACCCGCTCCCCAGCCTTCACCCCCCAGCTTTGCATCATGCTGCTGAGGGCGTTGACCTGCTGCCAAAGCTCGCGATAGCTAAGCCGGTGCGTTTGCCCGAGATAATCACGATGAATAATGGCGCACTTCTCCCCCTTCGCGGATAAATGGCGATCCAGCGCGTTAAAGCAGAGATTGGTGCGCCCGCCCGTAAACCAGCGGCAGCGCGGGCCGCCGTCGATGTTTTCCACTACCCCGGTAAAATCCGTTTCCCAGTACAGCCGCGCAGCCTCTTCCCGCCAGAAGTCGCGCAGGAAGGGATCATCATCACTCTGCGCTGTTCGCATCGATAACCTCCCGCGCGGCGATATGCCCGGCACGGCGGGCGATAATGTCCGCCTGCCACAGGGCGTCATCGCCTACGCCTTCGAAACGCCCCGATCCCCAGGTCCAGAGCCAGGGCAGCCCAAGGAAATAGAGGCCTGGCTCAACCGACACGCCGCGCCGATGCCGCGGATAGCCTTTCTCATCGAAGGCCGGGGCCTCGATCCAGCTGAAATCGGTGTGGAAGCCTACCGCCCAGATAATGGCCGAAATCGCCCTCAGATCGATCGGCTCCGCAGGGGACTCGGGCTGCCACGGCGCCTGATATCGGGCCTCGACCGGGGCATCAATGCCCTGCCGGGCAATCCAGGCGTCGATGCTGTCTTTAATTTTTTGCGCGGCGGCGTCGGCGCCGTCAAGGTTGGCCCGCAGGTCGTCGGCAGTGTGCAGTTTTCCATCGGCATACTCCAGCAGACGCCCGTGCAGCCGCATCCCCTGGAGCGCAAACGCGCGTAAATCAATATCGCGCCCGCCGTCGCGCCCGGTCACATAGTGATTGGTTTTGCGTCGGGCCTCTTCACCCTGCGGATGATCGTCGACCGTCAGGCGGTAGTGGCCCATATCGTCCAGCCACTCCACCACGTCGCGGCCGCGATAAAAACGCGCCACCCGCGGCGCGCTGCCGACGCATAAATGCACCCGACGCCCCGCGAGGTGTAAATCTTCGGCAATTTGCGCGCCGGACTGCGCCGAACCCACCACCAGCACCTCCCCTTCCGGCAGCTGCTGCGCGGATTTGTAGTGGGCGGAATGGATCTGCGCAATGCGCTCAGGGAGCCGGGCGGCGAGATCCGGAAAGCGTGGGCGATGATAGTTCCCCACGGCGACCACCACCTGGTCGGCCTGCAGCTCGCCGAGGGAGGTAAACAGCGTAAAACCACCGTCGCGCTTCACTACGCGCTGGACGTTGACCCCTTCGCGCAGCGGGGCGTTGAAGCTCCTGGCGTAGCGTTCGACGTAGGCCACAATGTCGTCCCGCAGCATAAAGCCGTGGGGATCGTCGCCGTCATAAGGGAAGCCGGGAAGCCTGCACTGCCAGTTTGGCGTCACCAGGCAGAAGTTATCCCAGCGCTGCTCCCGCCAGGCCCAGGCCAGACGATGGCGTTCCAGCACAATATGACGGATGTTTTTTTGCGTCAGGCTCCAGCTCATGGCAAGACCGGCCTGACCGCCGCCAATAATGACGACAGGATAGGAGTTCGTATTCATCGTTTTCTCGGTTAACGTCAGGCTGTAATGGGGGTGATTTTTTCTACCGTGACTCTCTGCTCCGGGCCGAACTGCGCCGCCTTTTGCACGATCGCCGCCGATTGATCCTGCGCGCTGGAGCAGTAATAGCCAAACTTCGCTTTGACCCTTTCGCTGGCTTCGTCCAGCGCGCTAGTGGCCACCTGTACAAACTCATTCAGCGCGTAGGGATGGTCGATCAACAGGTATTTCTCGATCGCCGTTGACGGCGAATAGCAGGTGTCTTTGCTGCCGTCGGGCCAGCGCACCACAAAATGCATTGCAGGCATTGTCTGTTCCTCTATTGGTGAGTCATGCCGGTAAACGGCTGCTGCGTCAGATCCCAGTAACACGCGCGCTGCTCCCGGTAGCTCAGGATCAGCTTTTGCTCATGGGTAAAACGCCCCGCTGCGGCGCAGGCGATCCCGCAGTCGGCAAACCGCCGGGCCACTTCGTGGCAACGCGCCTCGTCCACCGCCAGCAGAAAGCCGAAGCTGGGAAAGGCGCACAGCCACTGCTCCAGGTCGATATCCGCCGGGATCGGGATCTGCTCAAGCGCCACCTCGGCGCCGAGGCCGCAGCTCTCCAGCATCATCGTCAGCGTCCCGGCCAGCCCCGCCTGGCTGATATCCTTCGCCGCCCGCAGGCTCCCGTCGGCGGCCAGCTCCGGCAGCAGCGCGAGCGCCCGACGCAGTTCGGCGGGATCCGCGCGGGTCGCCGCGTCCCAGTTATTTCCCGGCGGGTGCCAGGCTCCCTGCAGATTGATGGCGACCATCAGCGTCTGGCCGGCCCGCGCCGCGCTGCTGCTGAGCGGGCTGGCCGTTTCGCCGAGCACCGCCACGGCCAGCTGCGGCCGCTCGCTGCGCAGGTTGGTATGTCCGCCGACGATCGGCACCCGATAGGCGCGCGAGGCCGCGGCCATCCCGCGTAAGATCTGCGCCGCGTGCGGCTGCGCCTCGTCCCACAGGGCGTTGACCACCGCCAGCGGGCGCCCGCCCATCGCGGCGATATCGCTCAGGTTGACCATCACCCCACACCAGCCTGCAAACCACGGGTCCTCCTCTACAAAACGGTTGATAAACCCCTCAATCGCCAGCAGCTTGTAGCCGCTGCCGTCCGGGATCAGCGCGCAATCATCGCCGTTGGGAGACGGATTGGGCCAGGCGTCGCGCAGCTCGCGCGCCACCTGCTGGATATCGCGCTTATGCGCAATGCCGCTAAAGGCATGTAGCCGCGCGATCAGCGCCGGCAGGCTCGGATTCATACCCGCACCTCCGTCAGAAAGGCCGCAGCGTCAGCGGTTCGCTGAGGCCGCGCGCGATGAATCACCATCCCGCTCTGGGGGTCGTCGCAGGGCGGGTAAAAAGCTAAATCAGCCTGCATCCGGGCATGTTTGACGCCGCGGAGCTCAAGCCACTCCAGGGTTTGCCAGTGCATGCGGCGAAACAGCGGCTCGTTCTGATGCTGGACCTGGGCATAAAAGGCGTCGCAGCCCAGGGCGTGCGCGCTGCATACCGCGAGGCGGATCAGCGTCGGCCCCAGTTGCCCCTGACGGCGATAGGCGGCGTCCACCGCCAGCCGCGACCCCAGCCAGACCCGCGGCGACAGCTGGTGGATACGCACCGTGCCGACCACCCGGTCGTGCCAGCCGGCCACGCAGCCCAGCGCCACCAGCAGGTGGGCGTGGCCGTCGATCTCATCGCGATCGTCATCGGCGAACAGGCCCTGCTCGCGGCAAAAGACCTGCCGACGCAGCGCATAGGCCTTCTCGCGCTCCCACGGCAGCGTGACCCATTTAATGGTATATCCGGCGTACTCGTTCATCGCGCGCTCCTTAGGCCGTCGCCTGTTCAAAGCTGGAGAGCGACGAGCAGGCGCCGCAGCGGCCGCAGCCGGCTTTGATATCGCTGGACCGCAGCTGAGCCTGGTTCAGCATCTGGCCCAGAGGTTGCAAAATCGAGGACATAAACCGGCTGTCCGGCGCCGGATGGTGCTCCAGCGGCGTACCGCCGATCGGCACGAAGGGCACGACGAACGGATAGACACCCAGACCAATCAGCGTTTGCGATAGCGACAGAATAGCCTCCGGCGTATCGCCCAGGCCGGCGAGAATATAGGTACTGACCTGCCCGCGCCCGAAGACCGCCACCGCGTCGGCGAAAGCCTCAAGGTACTGCTCGACGCTGACCTGCGCTTTGCCCGGCATGATGCGCGCGCGGACCTCCGGCGTCACCGCTTCCAGGTGCATCCCCAGCGCATCGATACCGGCCTCTTTCATCCGCGTAAACCACTTCGCGTCCCCCGGCGGCTCGCACTGCCCCTGCAGCGGCAGGTCCACCGCGGCTTTAATAGCGAGGGCGCTTTCCACCAGAATGCGCGCGCCGCGGTCGCTGCCCGACGGCGTGCCGGTGGTCATCACCATGTGTTTTACCCCGTCCAGCTCCACCGCCGCCCTCGCCACTTCGGCCAGCTGCTCCGGCGTTTTCCGGGCAATGGTGCGCCCGGCGGCCAGCGACTGGCCGATGGCGCAGAACTGGCAGGCCTTCGCCCGATTTTCATAGCGAATACAGGTCTGTAATACGGTGGTCGCCAGCACGTCGGTGCCGTGCAGGGTGGCAATCTGCGAATAGGGGATCCCGTCCGCCGTTTGCCGATCGTAAAACCTGGGTTTGCTGGCGAAGCTTATCTCCCGCACCGGGATGGCGTTGTTAAACAGCCGCGAGGCGCCGGACGCTTCATGCTTCACCTGCCACGGCGAGCGATGGGCGGCGTGGGTGTATATCGGCACCATCACCGTCACGCCGTCAACGTTCATCGCCTGATGATCCGATGGCCCGGCGCCGCCGTGGCGGCTGACGTGCTCCTGTTGGGGGTTAATGACGTTAACCCCCTGGGTCAGCAGCTCAGTAATCAGCTGTTGGCGAGTGGACGGTATGTTCTGCATCGCGACCTCCTCCGGTTTCGGGTTCTGCTTCACGCGTCACGACATAGCGGGCCGGCGTATTATCCAGACGCAGGCTCAGCAATTCCGGGCGGGCGTAGTGTCCGACCGAATCCATCATCCGTTTGCGTTTGGTGATGAGCGCCATATCCAAATCGGCAATCAGTATTCCTTCGCCTTCGGTCAGCGGCGGCGCCAGATGGCGACCCTCCGGCGAGATGATGGCGGTGTGGCAACCTCCCCGCAGCCCCTTCTGCAGGGCGGGATCCTGGGTCAGTTCAGCGATCTGCTCTTCGCTCAGCCAGCCGGTGGCATTGATGACAAAGCAGCCGGACTCCAGCGCATGGTGGCGAATCGTGACCTCCATCTGCTCGGCGAAAATGGGGCCGACCAGCGAGCCGGGAAACTGGCTGCAGTGGATCTCTTCGTGCTGCGTCATCAGGCTATAGCGCGCCAGCGGGTTGTAGTGTTCCCAGCACGCCAGGGCGCCCACCCGACCGACGGCGGTATCCACCACCTTCAGCCCGGCGCCGTCTCCCTGCCCCCAGATCATGCGTTCATGGTAGGTCGGCGTGATTTTGCGCCGCTTGAGCACCAGTTCGCCGCTGGCATCGAAAACCAGCTGGGTATTGTAGAGCGTGCCGCGATCGCGTTCGTTCACCCCCAGTACGACCACGATGCCGCGCAGGCGCGCGCGCTCGCCGACGGCGCAGGTGATCGGCCCCGGCACCGCGACGGCCTGTTCATACAGCTTGAGATGGGCGGCTCCCGCGCTGATCGCCGGGGTAATAAACGAGAAGTAGGGGTAGTAGGGGACAAACGTCTCCGGAAAAACGATGATCTCCGCCCCCTGCTCCGCAGCTTCGTCGATTGCCTCCAGAACCCGGGCCAGCGTCCTGCTGGCCTCATGAAGGTCCGGTGCAATCTGGGCTGCCGCCGCGCGAATAATGCGTGATTCAGCCATCATGCGCCTCCGTTTACATCGTCCAGGTGTCGATGATGACCGCGTTATCCCGCACGTGGAGCAGTTTGAGATCGAGCACATCCAGCGGGCTGATGGGGCGAATACCTTCCAGCAGAGAGGGTTCGCCGTGGCCGTACAGCGCCTGCAGGGCAAAGCGGCAGGCGTAGACTTTCCCCCCTTCGGACATAAACTTCGTCAGCTGATTGGCGTAGTTCTGATGGCCAGGGAAAGCCTCGGCGCCGAGGGTGGGGAACCCGCGCTGCACGCCGAGCATCACCCCCGGGCCATACAGCAGGATGGAGGTGGCGAAACCTTTGCGCTGCAGGCGGGTCGCCTGCAGCATATTGACGAAGCCGATCGAACCTTCGAAGGCGACGGTGTGGAACGTCACCAGCGCCTTCTGCCCCGGCTCGGCCTTCACGTCCTCAAAGACTTTCTCTTCATAATCGACAAAGAAATCACCGGTCTGGTGGGCGGGTAATGTAACTTTTGGCATAGCGCTCTTCTCCCGATAGTTATGGGGGGAGTCTCTCTCCCCGTTATGGCACATCTGCAGGTGATGCCATGGGAGTGGAGCAAGCGCCGTGCCAGCGGGCGATCGTGGGGATGCAATCAATGACCTATCAATTGCTCAAATTGTGCGCTAAAAAAATTTTATCGTGGCCTGTCGCGCCGCCTTTATCGTCGGCGAGGTGGACACCGGCGCGGTAAACGCACCGATTTGATGCCTTTTTGCACCATAAATGCACACAATCAAAATCATTCTGCAATCAATGATGCAATCAATAGTAAATATGATTGCATAGCACCCGACAACAGGGAATAGTGTCCCTCTTTGCCGCTCTTTTCAGGGGATCCCCATGCTGAACAAAATCGCCAACCGCTGGAAAACCCATCAACAGCAGCATACGGCGCGCCCGGCCTACCTGCTGATTGCCGATATCATTGCCGATGGTATCAACAGCGGAGAGTTTCAGCCCCGCGACCGCCTGCCGCCGCTACGCGATCTGGCGGTCCTGCTGGCGATGAACTACACCACGGCGACCCGCGGCTACGCCGAAGCCAGGCGGCGCGGGCTGATCGACTCTCGTCCGGGGCTGGGGAGCTTTATCCGCGGCAAGGTGCCCTCGGTGCCGCTCAGCGGCGGCAGCAGCTATGAGATGACCATGAACTCGCCGATTGAGCCGGGAGAAGAGCTGGCGCAGGCGATCGCCGCAGGGGCCATTAACCTATTTACCCAGAAAAATATTCTGGGCCTGCTGCGCTACCAGGATTTTGGCGGCCAGGCGGATGATAAAGCGATGGCGAAAGTGTGGCTGGAGAAGCAGCTGCCGCCGGTCAGCATCTACGAGATTCTGGTCGCGCCGGGGATCCACAGCGCGCTGGTGGGGCTGCTGACGCTGCTGTGTCGCCACGGCGGCAGCGTGTGCGTCAGCGATTTAATCTATCCCGGGCTGAAAGCCATCGCCAGCCAGCTGAATATTACGCTGCAATCCCTCCCCTGCGATGAGGACGGCCCGCTGCCGCGCGCGTTTGAACATCAGTGCCAGACCGGCAATATTCGCGCGCTCTACGTCAACCCGACGATCCAAAACCCGACCACCCTGACCCTGCCGTTACGCCGGCGCGAGGCGCTGGCGGACGTCGCGCTACGCTACAGCATCCCGGTGATCGAGGATGAGGCGTACGCCGCGCTGGCGACCCGGCATATCCCCTCTTTCAGCGAGCTGATTCCCGAACTGACCTGGTATCTCACCGGAATGTCGAAGTGCTTCGGCCCCGGGCTGCGCACGGCGTTTATTAAAGGTCCGGGCAAGCGTAATACGCAGCTGCTGGCGGGGGCGCTGCGGGCGCTGAACGTCATGGCCAGCCCGCTGACCAACGCCCTGGCCGCGCAGTGGATTCAGGAGGGGACGGCGGATCGGGTATTGCAGTCGGTGCGCGCCGAATCGGCGATCCGCCAGAAAATAGCCGCAGATATTCTCAAGGAGTTCAGCTATCGGGCAACCCCGGAGGGCTTCCACCTCTGGCTGCAGCTCCCCCGGCATTTTAACTGGAACCCTGCGGAAATGGCGGTGAAACTGCGCGATCTCGGGGTCAGCGCCGTCTCCAGCGCCGCGTTCTGTACCGATAACAACCCGCCGGACGCCATACGTATTTGCCTCGGCGGCGCCTGGTCGCGGGAAGTCTGCACTGAAAATTTACATACCCTGGCCCACGTGATGCGCAACCCGCTGAACTTTGGCAGCGTGATTTTGTAGGGGCGTATTGGGCAATGAAGCCTCGCTGTCCGCGCTAAACAAGACCATTCTATAATGCGTCCAGTGAGGTCGAGGGCGCCTATTACACCTACGTAAAAAATGTCGTTATCCGGCTAACAAATATGAAGACAGGCGAGCACTACTCGCGCTACTGGCAATCTCGCCAGTTAATGAAACAACGTTTCATAATAAAGAGGTTATTTGTTACTCTCAACCAACCATGATTTTCATTGCTAATTTAATGGAGAGAGTATGACTAAGAGCGTCGCCGTCCTGCTGGCACCAGGCTTTGAAGAAGCAGAAGCTGTTATGGTGATAGATATCCTGCACCGTATGAAGATCGATGTAAAAATGCTGTCCTGTCAGGATATGCTGGAGGTGCGTAGCTACCACAATATACGCATGTTTGCAGATACGCTTCTGGAAAGGAGCATGGATACATTATTCGATGCGGTGGTCATCCCCGGCGGCCTGCAGGGCACGCAAAGTCTGGCCGCGAATCCGCTGGTCATCGAGTTTATCCGCCGGCATGACGACGCCGGAAAACTGATCTGCCCTATCTGTTCCGCCGCGGCGCGCGTGCTCGGAGGTAATAAGCTGCTAAAAGGCCGGCGCTACGTCTGTTCAGGGGACCTCTGGCAAAACGTAACGGACGGGGTCTATGTCGATCGGGACGTGATAAAAGATGGTAACCTGATTAGCGGCAAAGGATTGGGAGTGGCTTTCAACTTCGCCGGCACGATTGCCTACTGCCTGACCGGGGATAAGGAAGACACCAATCTCCAGATCGAGCATATCTATTACGACCACTGGCGCGTATCGCCATAAAAAACGCGCGTCCTACCCGAAAATTTGCGTCATCGCCTGGTGTTGATGTTGCATTCCACATCAGGCACGCAGCCGTTTAGGGACGAAAACGGCCGCAGGTTCCGGCGAACGGGTTGGCCAATAATCCTTGTCGGGCGGCGGCGATAGCATGGGTTTAAAAAACGAAGCCCAAAAGCCAGCCATTACCTATAATCTTTTGGCGCATTGCGCATCAGGTCATTAAAGAAAACGGTCAGTTATACATGTCAGGGATAAGGCGATGACAGGCAATTCTTCACCGATAATCGGTATCGATCTTGGCACTTCAAACAGTGCCGTTGCATATTTTAGCGAACAAGGGACCGCGCTCATTACCGGCGCTCAAGGCGAACGCCTGACGCCCTCCGCTGTGGGCGTTGATGACGAAGGCCATTTGCTGATAGGCGAAGCCGCAAAAGCCAGGCTGGTTAGCCATCCTCATCTGACCGTCGCCAGCTTCAAGCGCTACATGGGCACAGACAAAGTGTTCACTCTCGGCGCCAGACCATTTCGCGCCGAAGAGCTCTCCGCATTAGTGCTGCGTAAATTAAAAACCGACGCCGAAGTGGCGCTAGGCTGCCCCATCACGCGCGCGGTGATTACCGTGCCGGCTTATTTCAACGACTCGCAGCGCAAGGCGGTTAAAGCCGCCGGACAGATGGCCGGACTCAAGGTCGAGCGCCTGCTCAATGAGCCCACGGCGGCGGCGCTGGCCTACGGCCTCGCCGATGCCAGAGAGCAAAAGTTCCTGGTCTTTGATCTTGGCGGCGGCACGTTTGACGTCTCGATTGTCGATATGTTTGACGGCGTGATTGAGGTGCGGGCCAGCAGCGGCGACGCCTGGCTTGGCGGCGACGATTTTACCCAGGCGGTACGCCAGTGGATGATAAGCCGTTATCCTGAGCTGACGCCGGACCACCCCGAGCTGTCAGCGGCCCTCACCCAACAGGCCGAAGAGCTGAAGCAAAGGCTCAGTAGCCAGGATATCGCCAGCGTAGAGCTGATGCACGCCGGGACGGGGTACCGCTGGGAGCTGGATGAACACACGTTCCATGAGTGCTGTAGTCCGCTGCTGGCGAAGCTCAAAAAGCCGGTGCTTCAGGCGCTGCAGGATGCGCAGTTTGACGTCAGTCAGCTCGATCACGTGATTATGGTGGGGGGAGCCACGCGAATGCCGCTGGTACGCCAGCTGGTGGCCCGCATGTTCAGCCGGTTTCCGCGTAGTGAGCTGAATCCCGATGAAGTTGTCGCGCTCGGTGCCGGCGTTCAGGCGGGCTTAATCGCGCAGGACCGCGCCCTGGATGATATTGTCCTGACCGACGTGATGCCCTATTCGCTTGGGATCGCGGTGGCACGACGTAGCGGCGATAAAATAGAAGAAGGGTTTTTCTCCCCGCTTATCGAGCGCAATGCATTTGTTCCGGTGAGTGTGATGCAGACCTTCAGCACCATGAGCGATAACCAGCGCCAGATTGAGATTGAGGTCTATCAAGGAGAGTCGCGTAAAGTCAGCGATAATCTGCTACTCGACAGAATGTCCGTTAAAGTTCCGGTTCGTAAGGCGGGCGAAGTCAGCATAGACGTACGCTTCACTTATACCCTGGACGGTATCCTGGAAGTGGCGTGCACAGTCAGCGGCCAGGGGGCCGCCTCGACGATGGTCATCGAGAAGGCGCCGGGAACGCTGAGTGCAGAAGAAATTGCCCTGCGTCTGCAGGCGCTCAACGCGCTGAAGCAACACCCGCGAGATCTCCCGGCGAATCGCCAGCTGCTCGCAGAAGCCGCGAAGCGTTATGAGCAAGCGCTGGGTGAAAATCGGCAGATTATTGATTACTACGCCACGCAGTTCGAACAAGCGCTGGAAAAACAGGATTTGCGTTTAATCACTTCGGCACAGGATGAGCTGAGCCGGGTACTGGATCAGTTTAATAATGGATTTTAACGATGGCGACAATTTGGGATGTACTCGGCATTGAACCCACAACGGACGAACGGGAGATCCGCCGCGCCTATGCTCGAGAATTAAAGCAACGGCGGCCGGCTGACGACCCGCAGGGATTTCAGGAGTTGCGCGAAGCGTTTGATAGCGCTAAACGCTATGCCAGTTCGTTCATCACTCTGCCCGAAGAGGAAACCGTGGCGCGGGAAGAGCCTGAGCCAACGCCGATGGCGGCATATGCTCATTCGCTGACGTTGGAACAGCCGGCGCTGCCGGAAGCGAGCTGGAGCAGGGACGTTCTGTGGCATCGCGCCCAACGGCTTGCCACGTTATTAATCAGCGACGAGCTTAGCGGGCTGGGCGAACTGCACGAGTATCTTGATAATGAAATACACGATGCGCTTGCGGCCAGGCAGGCCTTTAGCCTGATGCTGGCCGAATCGCTAAGCGAGCAGCCGGGGCTTAATCGTAGTTTGTTAAATGAAGTTTCCGCGGTGATGGACTGGCAGATTGACCGCTACCACTCGTCTCAACTTCCCGACTGGGCTATCTTCGCGCTTGAAGAACAGATAACCCATAGCGAACAGGAAGACTACTGGCAAGCTCTGGCAGCGCGCTATGCCGGTAGCCGCCTGGCACAGCTGAAATGGCGCCTGCTGGCGGAAAAAGGCACACCTGTTCGGTGGTGGGTCAGGCTGATTCCCGATCTTTTGCAGCAAGTAGTGAAGCAGGCCAGCGAGATACGTCGGCAGTACCCAGATCTTCAGGAGCGGCTTAATCCCCAACTTCTTAACGAGCTCGACAAGCCCGGACTGGCGATAAGCTGGGGCGCAATTATTGCCATTCTGTTCTGGGGCTATACGGCCTGGCTGCCGGGCCAGGCATCACCCAAGATGGCGTTACAGTCCGGGTTGATGCTAGCGGTCGTTGCCACCTTTATCTGGGGCTACCCGGCGCTCGAACGTCGGTTTGAAGCCGGAGGAGCGGCCCATAAATACGTTCATGCCTTTTTCTGGCTGGCGTCAGTGTCGATTATTGCGGTGGCATTTTACAGTATTCTGCGAGGGGGAAGCGCCTGGCCGGGGAAGGATGCGCTGGCCACGCGGATGCTGGTTATCGTGCCCTTCCTGGTGATTCCGGTCGTCTGGGCGCTGTGGCAACGGCGCGGCGAGTGGCGCACCCTGCCCATCACCATCATCGTGGTTTTCCTGATGTTTCCCATTTTATTTATTCGTCAGCTTCCGCCGCTGGTCAATTTGCTGGGCCTGATGCTATTGCCAATGCTTTACGGCATCCTCATTGAAATGACCTTCTTTGTGAAATAAAAAAGCCTGTGGATTAGATATATCCGTAGGCATCTCGCTTCGTAGGTATCCGATCCTTACGATAAGGTACAGACTCTGCTGGCCATTGCCCACGGTCAGTATGCCCTGGTTGAAAACTGCTGGCGACTTAGGTTGCCGGCTGCAAGGCGATGATATCCGCCGCCCTGTAGCATGGAGGCACAGGGATGCCCCCTCCCCTTGTCACTTTATTCATCCAGTTACTGGCGTTAGCCGGTGGCCAGATGTACTGCCCTGCGAATAGCTATCCACGTCACGCCTTCGCAAGCGGATCGTTCAAAACTTTGTACGAATCAGTTTCTTTCTGTCGATCGGGTTACCCTCCCGATCGAAGTAGCGACTCGGCCAGATTTCCGCAGGGTCGATTCCCCAGCGACTGGGAGATTAAGAACTCCCCTTTGGGCCAGGGACGAGACAGCGTGTTGGCCAGCGTTGACGAACTCAGTCCCGCCTGGCGCGACACCGCCGCCAGCGACAGGTTACGTTTTTTCAATTGCTCAATAATATCAGCCGGATGCATATCGGTTCTATTCATCTCATTCATTCCTTTGTGTGCGCGAAGTCGTTCATATTCTCACCACCACACTAAGTAATACTTAGTGCATTTTCAACTAACAGCTTCCAGAATCGTGATTCTGTTTCCAGCCTTTCAGGATCATCATGCTGCCGCACCGTTTAAAAGAAGCGCGTCTCAGGACGGGAATTTCCCAGCAGAAGCTGGGTATCCTCGCGGGTATCGATGAGGCGACGGCAAGCGCGCGGATGAACCAGTATGAGCGCGGTATCCACACGCCGGATTTCGCGCTGGCCTGCCGGTTGGCGGAGGTGCTGAATATCCCGGCCTGTTATTTTTATACGGTCGAGGACGATCTGGCGGAAGTGGTGGCGGGCTGGTATCAGCGCTGAGGCGGGCGGGTTTTATTCGTAAGTTGGGGTGGCGAGACTGGCGTTTTTCCGATGGTTGATAATAATATTTAGCGCTAAGCCATTTAATTATTAATAAGAAAATAAATCTATTCATTTATTCTATTTATGCGCTATATACATAACGATTAAATATTATCCCCAAATTCTTAAAATAAGCCAGAAGACGCTGATTAAGTTTTATAATCCGCTGGACTTTACTTTCCCTACTGGTTAAATTTACAGGTGTTATTTAGCGCGATGCGGATGTGCGCCAACACGTCCGCATCGCTCATCACAATCACTATTAATTGGGAATAGCAATTATGACTGAGACCGATTGTATTGCAGATTCATTCGATGCAGAAGCGCCGATGAAAAATAAGCGCCAGCTTACCGTGAGCTATGCGAGCCGCTTTCCGGATTATACCCGTATTCCGGCTATCGTTATGAAGGGCCAGTGGCTGGAGGCGGCCGGGTTCGCGACGGGAGCAAAGGTAGAGGTTCGGGTCATGGCGGGCTGCATCGTGCTGACGGCGATTGAGCCGGAACCGGAGCTGGAAGAAGCGATGCGCCGGGTGGAGAAGCTGTCGGCGAGTAAGCAGAAGCAGGTAAGGGAGTTTATTGGGGTGATTGCGGGGAAAGCCGCGAGAACATAATAAATACCGCTCCTGATAGGTCAGGAGCGGTTATTTTTCATTTAGCTCTCCGGGGAAAATAGAGTATTTTGAGACAAACGCATCCCCATCAGTAAAGTATTACGTCGGGTATGCTCGGGATGTGCGAAATAATTTAGTAGAAGAGTTTTCCCTTGAAGGGCGGCTATGAAAGGTAGCCAACTGAAAACCTTACTTGATTACATACGGGCTTTGAAATAATCGAGGGGGGAGTAAAGCCTCCTTTCTTTACGCTGTTGGGCGCTCGCTCCAGGCATCAGTAAACTGAACGTTCCCGTCGTGAATCTTCCAGGTAATCTTCTCGTACTGTATAGCCACTGATTCCATATGATTCATTTTGTTATTGGCTGCAAGTTTGCAGTTAGGAACACCGCAGTTAACGCCTGTAATCTTCACGTTTTCCATCAGGACGGAGTAATAAGCCACTTCTTGCCCTGCGTCGTTGATGTGGTAAAAACGGATCTCCGCACTTTTCAGCGTCTGACCAGTTGCAGCGGCCTTATAAAGATATGGGGTCGAGCTATCAACTTCCTTTTCAATCATCATTGAGGAATGCTGACGTGTGCCAGTAATCTTACCGTTGGCATTATCTACAGGTAAGTTAATTCCGTGGCTCAGTCCGATAATCTCAATAGAACCGTCACGATCCTTAACGTCCACAGATCCTTTAATGTCTGCGCCGCCATCGTCTTTTAGCCACATGTACGGAGGGATTGGCATTTCATTTGCTCCTTATTTTTCTGATCAACTTCATCGTTATGAGATAAATTGCTGTTGCTGCTGCGATCTCGGTAATAAATGCGATGTAGAAAAACACGTCTTCTATGTTCTCAACTCCTGCATCTTCGTTACCGTAAAACAGATGTACCACCCAATAGCCAAAGTCATGGCTAACCCATAAGTACGGATCCCCCAAGGAACGCCCAATAACAAGCAGGATTAACAGGAAGTAGGCGACCTTGGCTAATCTACGGGCAAATGTTCGAGCCATTTGCTACTACCTCAATCGTGCCGTATGAATCTAAATTTATACCCGGTACTTTCTCTTTCTTTGTTCTTAAAAGAGCGTCGCGCAGTCTGTTGAAGTCGGATTGGTGAGCAAGGGTTATGCAACCCTCAGAAAGTTGGCCCGGATGGAGTCTAAAACTACCTCTGGAAATACCCTTGTAAAATGTAGTGTCGTCAATCATACCGTCAGCCCGGTACAGGCCGAACCATTCAGAATGGTCAACGTGATACATGAAGGTGCTTTTAAATAAGTCGATACCCCATGCCCTAACCTGATTTAGCTTGCTTCCGGCTGGCCTGTCTACGATGTAATACTTTCCCGGAGGGAGTGGGCCATCATTAATTATCATCCCACACGCGCCCTTGTTCTTATAAAGACCATTGCCAGAAAAGGCCATAAATACGCCGATCCCATTAAAGGTAAGCGGTATGTAATCAGCCCCGCTAAGTATCAACTTTCCATGTAGAGCCATAAACCGTCCAATATCCGTTTATCACATGCGGATTAGGGTATAGGCAGTTTAGTAAACGGTCTATTTTAACTTTATGATTTTATTTAAAGTTATCTTATTTTTATTGTTGGTGAGCTTGTGGTGGCAGTATATGGGTTATGGCAAATAGTGAAATTTATCAGGATATGTATGTACGCTTCAGGAACCTGGCTGAGATGCAGGAAGAGTTTAAGCCAGGCCCGTGAGCTAACGGTCCAGCGCCATTAACACTCACAGCGGCCTTTGTGCGGGAAAGAAAGAGTTAATATTAGACATACAAGAAAATTAAAATATTTCACTGAGCTGATTTTTTATAAAAATGAGAAAGGTGCGAAGGCCGGACTCGTCATTATCATATAATGTACTAATTTTCATGGATTAATTTTAATTAAAAATAAAATAGACCACCAATCTGACCCCCAAAATACCTCGCACCATATAAATTTGATTAATTTTTGCTCCAAATATCTTGAAAACTAGGAGAATCAGATTTTGGAGGATATACCGGTTTTCCTATCTGTATTGTCATAGGGATAGGAAAATCGACGCCAACAAGAGCAATTTCTCCCTGCTTTAAACTGGGTAAAAATGCTGCTGCAGCTCTGTCAATTTCTCCACAAGCCCTTTCAACAACCTCTCTATCTCGATCATTAGTTAATCGATGAACGAGAAGCGTTCCAATTTGACTTAAAACCCCTTCAGTAATATCTCTTGGCCTCTGCGTTGTAAGACATATATTCAGGCCATACTTTCTACCTTCTTTAGCAATCATTTCGAATGCGTCTAACTTTACTGAGTGATCCTCTGAGCCAACTCTTTTACCTAAGAAATTATGGGCCTCATCAACGATAACTAATAATGGCTGCTTTCGAAAGGATTCAGATCTAGCTAACGTAAGCAACTTTCTTCCTATAACATTAGCTAATATCTCACGGGCATAAAACTCATAACTAACATCACTAAGACAAAGACGTAAAACTCTTTTATCTCCATTTAAAAAATCATCAAAAACCTCACCAAGACTACTAAGAGTTTCATCCCCATGAAATACTGACTTTAAAGAAGGTGAGTAAATGACAGCCTGAATTCTAGTAAGAAGTGATGAGCAATAACCAAGATCATTATTAGCCGCCCCCCACGAATCTTGATTATCCCAACAACATTCTTGAATTATTTGTGGTATTATTTTTGTCACATCAAATGGTTGGGATGGATTATCAACCAACTTGGAGTTACCACTAGTGTTTAATGCCCTTCGGTAATCTGTTTTAGGTTGATTTATTTTAATTAAAACCCCATTAGTTGCTATCCTTGGATCAAGTGTAACTAGACGTAAACTCTTGATGGCTTCTTTTAATTTTGGTCCCTGAACCTTACCTGAAGGATCAAACATTGCGATAAAATCTGACTCAACAAAATCAGTTGGAGGTATCCGAAATTCGATAGAATTATTATGAGAATTTAAGGGGTTACCAATATGATAGTGGATGACATTATCTGAATCAAAAGATCTATATTCACTTGTAGCATCTATGATAACTATTTTTGAACCTTTATAATTTGAACATTCTTCTATGATCTTGGATGTTGTCCAGCTTTTACCACCTCCTGTTGCCCCTAAGATAGCACAATGCCTACCAAATAACTTCTCAGGAGTAACTCGAACAAAACTATCTATCCCACCAGAAATCACACCTAAATTAATAGAAATGTTATTATCATCTGCTTCATTAATTCCTTTATTTATTAACTCAGGAATTAGTGAGATAAACTCTAATGGCGCAGAAAAAACTCTATCCCCGAGTCTAGGAAATGATTTTATACCAGACTCTACTTTCAGATCTGATATATCAATAGAACCAAGTAGTTGTATGTAGCCTATTGCATCAATATTATCTTTCCCTGTTGAACGTTCAGAAACCTCATTACGATCTCTTTCAGGTAGTTTCACTTCAATCATCCGACCTAGAATGATTGACTGCTGACCTTCAATTAATAATATTTCACCAACCTCACCTTTACCATATCTATTTCCATGAATATAACTTCCACTTACACTTCCTGCATGAGTCAGATTTACTCTGACCGTCTGAGCTGAAACCGAAGATACAACGCCAACCTTTAGATCACTACGCAGTATTCCTGTAGAAATGAAATCTTGATTTTCCACTATTGTTCTCCCCCTGCTTGCTTTATTGCTTTTGCTAACTGGTCAGCAGGAGTCAATGCTTTTAAGTTAGGTATCAAGCGAACAAAATCCTTAAATGAGGCATTTACGAAAAATATATCATACCCATTCAATGCTAATTCTGAAAAGAGTTTCCAATATTTACTTGAGCCATTCCTCCCATCATTCTCAATGTGTGTCGCGCACTTAAAATCAGCAACAATTAATCTCAGGCTAGGATTTGATTTTATAGCTGAGTAAATAGGTTCTGAAAGATGGTCATCATTAAACCCAAAACCAGAAATCACTAAGCAACTATTTTTGACCCTTAATGAATCAAGAAATCTTGACAACAACTCAAGGTGAGGCTGTATAAATGCTTGCTGATACTTTCCTTTTGCAGGATAAATTAAACATGCAGAACTTGCTGATGGCTCATTATTCTCATATATTCCACCATCACTTCTCGACCAACTAACTGAACCATGTAGTTTATATAACTGAAAAACACCCTCTATAAATTCGTGCTCATTCTCATCCCTTTTTATAACATCATAATTAAAATATTTACCATCGAATTTTCTTTTTCCCGTATATGAAAACCCATCAATTACCATCATACCAAGATCAGATGCAGATGTTTCAAAAGTCATATCATAATTTGTGGTAAAGACTTTTAATCGAGGGTCTCTTACTCGACGTCTCGCCATTTTCTGCAATAACATCATATATGATGATAAATTGCTTTTTCCCGTAATTATGAATTTTTGACATTGTTCTAATATTATAGACTTAACTTCATTTAAAAAATCAGACACGATTTTATCGTTATGAAATGCTAAATAAGCATCACATTGTGATAAGAAATGTTCGATATTAGGATATTCTTTTTCAGAATATTTTACTTTATCACATACATTAGAAGCCGTTTCTTTCAGGCAGCCATAATCAACATCATCTTTTTTTGCTGATGGGTTCTTCCACATAGCTTGAACCCACAGATCCCACATGCTTGGACCACCTACCTCCCCTAAAGAAGTACCACTACCGGCAAAGAATGATAAATTTGGTAACTGGAGAGAGCGAAGTAGAATATCATTAAAATAATTTCGGTTATCTTTAATAATGTCCTTATCTGAATCCGTTAGTGGTGCTGGAGGTATAACGTCATCATTATCACCAATCAGGTCTAAGCCAATATCAATTTTCTGATCTCGCCAAAAAATGAATGAGTTATCATCTAACGGCAGCCATTTCTTACTTCCTGGCTTCATGAAAGAGATATATCCATCAGGATTGGTTTCCATCTACTACCCCTTAAATGTATGTGATTTTTTCAGAGTTATTTCACAAAATCAATTGAAAGAAATCAACAAAAACACTTTCAATTAATATATTCAAATATGAATCTATATTTTCATTAAAAATCAATTTAATTACCAAATTATATATAATCATTTTTTGAATACAGATTATACCAACACCTTCAACCCATGCTTCTGCACCACAGTAAGCAGTTTCAGCGATAATCCACTTGGACGCTTTACACCACTTTCCCATTTCTGCACCGTTGACACACTGGTATTCAGATAACTGGCAAAAACCGGTTGGCTGACGTTCAGCTTCTCGCGCAATGCCTTAATCTCAACAGGTTGCAGATCGTCCACGTTATTAAGGCACGCTTTATCAAAGTTGCGCATCGTTTCCTGTGGGATAGCATCGACGCTGAATAAACCAGAAGCCGCGCTGTGGATGGCCTCAAATGCAGGACTCTTGAATTTACTTTTTGCAGTCATGGCAAATCTCCACCAGTTCTTTACTCTTAATCAGTGCCGTAATCTTTTCATCAGCAAGGGCAGCGTAGTGCTTTGCTAACTCGCGGAATCCGGCCAGTTCGCGATTATCAATGTTTGCCATATCCTGCTTGGCATAAAGGAACGTGTAAAACCAGTGCTCTCCACCTTTCGCCAGGATAATGGCGCGATCGCGATTCTGGTTCAGCCGCTTCTTGTAAACTCCCCCGCCGAGGTCGTCAGCCTTACCTTGCATCGCCGCCTCAATAGCCTGGCATAATTCACTATCTTTGATGGCGTGAGATTTAGCCGCCTTGCTGAACCATTTTGTTTTGAATACACGCATCAGGCTGACATCCTGTAACCTTAACTATAGCACCTGGTGCTAGGTTACTCCCTTTTTTCACTGATGCAAAGCACTTGAAGCCAACATGATTTTGCCGTATTTTTAACCACGCATATCCGCTGTCAACGACAGCCAGCCAATGTTTCCAGTATCAGGATGATACGAGTGATCTGTGAGAAACGCCTTCGGGTGGTCACAAGCCAAAGTCATAAGGAATGGAGTGTGGTCTGAGACTGACGCCTTCGGGTGACCACAAAGAAAGTTGTCGTAACCTGAAAGACAACGCTGGAAGCGGTAAACCTGCTCACCTTTGAAAGCAGGTATCGTCAACAAAAACGCACCTATGACGTGACGATAAAGGTTCCTTAAACTTAAGAGACGGCTAATAACGAGCGTTTCCTCGCCGATCGGCATTATCTGTAAAGAATGCTGTATACGGTCTTCTCCTCAGTGAATGATTTGCCGCCAGCAAAGCAACAGCTTTTGCCTGGACGATAGCAATATCATCACCTGCTTAACCACAGGTACATCCCGTACCGACGGGTTTTCTGTGCCTCAATTCTGGCACGTATTAAACGCTGCTGGCTGCGCCTTGCTATACCATCAGGCATCTGCATGCGCCTGCCCTGCTGCGAATTAATATGTGGCGTCACTTTTCGCGTGTTAACGCATGAAAGTGACGCCACAGCACGAACCAACCTCAGCCTTTGAGGCAGGCAACTTCACTCAACGAGCCATGAATCTGACACACAAGTTCGGCAGCCGAACTGACCACTTTTTACAGGAGATTTGAACCGATACCGAGGCAGGCCAACGGCCTGAGGGGATACCTGCATCGCAGGAGGCTGCACCGAGTGCATTACCGACACCCCACTAATACCTCAACTGCTGCCCGCTCTGGCGCACAGGTATCGTTCAAGGCAGGTCAATGTCGATTGTTTCTGCCATTTAGTCCATGCGCCAGAGAAATGCAGCTCGTTGAAATTGAGAGAAGTTCGCTATGAGTAAATTAAGCCGTGAAATGAAAATGCTGGCGAAACAGGTCGGCGGCAGCTTTAAAACTGTTCATGATCGTACCCGCATTATTGACCGATTTTGTCGTCACCTGATCGCACTCAATATCCAGGTTCGGGATGTTCAGCATCTGAAAACTAAACATATCGAGAGCTATATTGCCGATCGCCAGGCAACAGGTATCGCTGTTCGTACTCTGCATAACGACATGTCGGCGTTGCGCACGGTGTTTCGGCTGGCTGGCAGGGAAAAGCTCGTGACATCAACACGTTTAACGAATAAAGCGTTGGGATTAAGCGGAGCAAGTCGCGCAGGCACGAAATTCGCGATCCCGGATGAGCGATTTCAGGCTGTATTGCGCAGCGCACGGCAGCATGACCGAGGGCTTACCTGCGCCCTTCAACTTGCCAGGTTGCTGGGACTACGCTCACAGGAAGCCGTGCAATGTGCCAGTTCGCTGAAAACATGGGAAAAACAGCTTGAACGCAATCAATCAACGCTCACCATTGTTTTTGGCACTAAAGGCGGCAGACCACGTGAAACGCGGATCATCGACCGTAATGCTGTACAACAGGCGGTAAAAGAGGCTCTGTTGGTTACTAAAACACGTAATGGCAAGCTAATCGACAAGCCAGATTTAAAAACTGCCATGAACTTCTGGCGCTCTCATACCACGCGGTTAGGGCTGACCGGCCATCATTCCCCACACAGCCTGCGCTACGCATGGGCGCAGGATGCCATTCGTTATTACCTGTCACAAGGATTCTCCCGCAGTGAAGCCAGGGCGCTGACGTCAATGGATCTCGGTCACGGCGATGGTCGGGGCCGTTATGTTGAGCGCGTCTACACCAGGAAGGAGGACTGACGATGACAAACTTCAAGCTGTTGCGATTATCAGAAGTAATGGAAAGAACCGGCTTCAGGAAATCATGGATTTATCTTCTGATTAGCCAAGGCGATTTTCCTCCGGCAGTCAAAATTGGTTCCCGCTCCGTGGCATGGCTGGAAAGCGAAGTGAATGACTGGGTTGCTGAACGTATCAGCAAACGCGAGGAAATACAGCAAGCGGGGAAGCGAAACGATGAGTAAATCCGTAACCGATACCGAAGCAGAATTCAAAACCTCGCTTCCCCTGCGCAAAGGTTCTGACGGCTTTGACACCCAACAGGACTATCTGATTAAGGGGTATTTACCAGCCTCGTCCGTTGCCAGCGCTTACGGTGCCAGCGGATCTTACAAATCCTTCCTGGCGGTATCATGGGGGTGCCATATTGCCACTGGCAAGCCGTGGGCTGGTAAACCGGTCACACAAGGAGCCGTCATTTATGTCGTCGGTGAAGGTGGGATCGGCGTTCCCCGCCGTATCCGGGCATGGGAGCAAACGCTTAACGGCGGTAGCCCGATTGATGCGCTTTATCGCATCGATTGCCCGGTCTTTCCTGCCAGCCCGGAGAGCGTACAACAGGTGATACAAGCCGCCAAAGATGTTAAGGCTGCAACCGGTATGCCGATCCGTCTGATCATTCTGGATACGCTCGCCCGCTGCTTCGGTGGCTCGGACGAGAACGCCGCTAAAGACATGGGTGCATTTATTCAGGGATGCGACTATATCAAAGCGGCCACACAGGCTACGGTGCTAATCATTCACCACTCTGGCAAAGATCAGGATAAAGGCGCGCGCGGTTCCAGCGCATTCCGGGCGGCACTGGACGTGGAGTTTAACGTGCGCCGTGAAGGTGACGGTGGCGCGTTGATCCTAAGTTGTACCAAGATGAAAGATGCGGAAGAACCGCCACGTCGTGCCTATGACCTACATTCCGTCGATTTATACGTGGATGATGATGGCGATCGGATCACCTCGCTGGTGCTGAACGATGAAGGCCGTGAAGTCAGGGAAAATGATGTTACCAGCGACCCTGATTTGATCGGTATTTCGCGGCTGACGGAAAATCATTTTGCCCTATGGCAGGCCATTCGTTCGCGCACGGCCAGCGGCGATAGCTGCACCCGCGCATTAGTCAGGGACGATATGAAAGCGATGGGATTTGATGTATCCAAAAAGTTTACCCGCTGGCTGGATAAACTGGAAAAGGATGGTCTGATCACATTGGGTGGCGAACACATTACGCCATTGCCGCATCGCCACAAAATGGGGGATTAAGCGGGGGAAAGTGGGGGCGAACGGATATCTGGTCATCCTGTCCGGTATTTTCCCCCACTTCCTGGATGTATATATACGCTAAGTGGGGGAATGATTTAACCTACTAATAAACAATCATTTTTTGCATAACTATAAAAATCATGTGGGGGAAAGCGTGATCCATCCCCAAATGGGGGGAATGTGGGGGATTATTTTCTAACTTTCCCCCATTAAGAAACAAGTAAACATACACATCAACAACTAAGTATTACTTAGTATATTTTTAACAAGCGCAGATGAGAATCGTGACAGGATACGTTAGAAATCAGGATTCTTATGCTACCTCATCGCTTAAAAGCCGCCCGTTTAAAGGCTGGCCTATCACAGGAACGGTTGGGGATTCTTGCCGGGATAGATGAAGCGACGGCCAGTGCTCGTATGAATCAATATGAGCGCGGTATACACACGCCGGACTTTGAACTGGCCTGCCGGTTAGCATCAGTTATGAATATTCCCGCCTGCTATTTTTATACGGTAGAGGACGATCTGGCGGAAATAATACTGGAATATGCGAATACTCGTCAGTCCGGAATCTAACCGATATATGAACCCATACCGCATATCGTCATTTACCGATTAGTCATATCTCTGATAGCGCCCGCATAAAGCGCCTCAATATTGATATCCTCATCAATATCTTCCCAATATATACCACCGCCATAGCTAAGGGTGAAATTATCTCTCTGTTTTGCCGTAGCGCGTTCAAGGCGAGGGAAGTTTTTGAGTGGGATATTTAGCTGTTCTTTTCCCTTAACCTGTACATGCAGATATTCGCTTGAAAAATAAACAGCTACTGTCGATTTATCCAGCAATGGATTGCTCATCCTTTTCATTCAATTTTTTCCTTATGCGTATTTTTCTGTCCAGTAGAACACCAGAATCATCAAAATAACGGCTGGGCCAGATTTCCGCAGGATGCACGTCCAGCGCCGTAGCCACAAGCCATTCTCCTTTTGGCCATGGGCGAGAAAGCACATTGGCGAGTGTTGAAGAACTCAGTCCCGCAGAACGCGATAGCGCGGCCAACGTAGTGCCTTTCTTACGTAAGGCGGCGATGATATCTGCCTGATGCCAGTCATGATGTGATGTCATACCTTTCTCCATTAAGATCCCAAGTAACCACACACACCAGATACTAAGTATTACTTAGTATATTTTCAATACATACAGATGAGAATCGCGGCAAGTCACGCAAGAAATCAGGATTCTCATGTTACCTCATCGCTTAAAAGCTGCACGTTTAAAGGCTGGCCTATCACAGGAACGACTGGGGATTCTTGCTGGAGTCGATGAAGCGACAGCGAGTGCCCGCATGAATCAATATGAACGCGGTATACACACGCCGGACTTTGAACTGGCCTGTCGGTTAGCGTCGGTTATGAATATTCCCGCCTGCTATTTTTACGCGGTAGAAGACGATCTGGCGGAAATGATTCTTGATTATTCTAAGGCGAAGAAAAATTAGTCACATAAGAAGTATTAGCTCCAGCCCCCCACGAGAAGGGGGCTGGAGCGGTGTAAAGGTAGATGCGCAGGTAATTGATGGATGGTGTCTGTAAAATTCTTTATTCTTTAAACCATTTAGGCATTTTTGATTGACTTACAAGAACACGTTTTAATGAGTCTTGGTTTTTATCATCTTTAATACAATTAATTTCTTCAAACCCCCACTTCCCATCACGATTAGAGAAATAGACTGTGTACTTGTCTGTATTAAATCCGAAATAACGCTCTGCGGAATCACTAATATTCAGAGAACCGCATGTTATAGAAGTATGCCATTCACTACTGGTAGCCCAATCGAGCACGACTACTACAAAATTCTCAGCCCAGCGAGGTACAGCAAACAACAGTAATGATGTTAACATGATGACTCCAAAAATAGTCATCAACTGATGCCCTTTTAATTTATTTGATACTAACAGAAAAATACCGTATGAAACTGGTTGTAAGAACATGAAAAAATAAATAGCAAAAAAAGCAATCTTCCATCCAAACTCAAGCAACGGAGAATCACTTATATCCATATTGCTCATTTGCATAAAATAGCTAGCCGCATATGTACTTGTAATGAAATACAATAAGGATACACCACTGACAAACACAATTTTCAGCTTACTAAAAATAACACTATTTCCACGTTCAAGGTCATAAAAGGTAAAAACACCGCTAATAACGACAAATATAATAAATGCCAGAATAAACCATCTAGCAAACCATACAAGACCAATGTTTAGTAAGAAAAAAGATGATAAAAAGAACAACCAGGCTAGTAATGATAGCCCTCCTGAAATTTTCTTGACAAGCTTGTCATTATTAAAATAAATAAAATAATATATTATTCTTCTAAATTCATCCTTTTTATAGAAACAAACAACCACCGTCAAAAAAAGAAACAACAAAATAAATATTTTTTTAAAAATGAATTCGTGCTTAACAAGAAAAGTATTAGTAATTAAAAACACTGATAAAATTATATAAAGAAAATACGTTTTTATCTTTTCGAATAACATAGCATTTTATCCATAAAATAATTACAGGTTAAATTATGAGCGCATAAAACTCATCCCCTCATAAACTCATACGGCACCACATACCCTTCCCGATTCGCATCAAGATAATCCGCCCACCATTGCAGCATCAGCTGCCGTTCTTCGATATGTTCGGCTTTATGAATATAAGCCGCCCGCACGCCATTGCGCTCCTGGTGGCTCATTTGCCGCTCGACCGCATCCCGCGACCACTGCCCGGACTCAACCAGGGCGCTACAGGCCATCGTGCGGAAACCATGCCCGCACAGTTCGGTTGTGGTGTCATATCCCATAACCCGCAGAGCATTATTGACGGTGTTTTCACTCATCGGTTTAGTCGGACGACGATCGCCGGGGAATATCAGTTCGTGACCACCGCTGATGGCCTTAATCTCTTTCAGCAGCGCCAAACCCTGACGGGAGAGCGGCACTAAGTGTTCAGTGCGCATTTTTGCCCCGCGCTGAGAGTGTTTCACGCCGGGGATCGCTTCACGTTCAGCCGGAATGGTCCACATAGCGCGTTTAAAATCGATTTCAGTCCAGCGGGCAAAACGCAGTTCGCTGGAACGGATAAAAACGCACAGCGTGAACTTTAAAGCCAGGGTGGTTAACGCTCGCCCTTTATAGTGTTCAATCCTTGCCAGAAAATCCGGCAGCTTATCCAGCTTCAACGCCGGACGATGGGTTGCCTTCGGCGGCGCTATTGCCCCGGAGAGATCCTGAGCAGGATTGCGCTCTATCAGATCGTTCTGCACCGCATAGCGCATAATATCGGTCACCCGCTGGCGTAGCCGTGACGCTAAATCGAGATGACCGTTTTGCTCCACGGCTTTCAGCGGTTCCAGTAAATCTTTGGTTTTCAGATCCGCAATGTGACGATGCCCTATCGCTGGCAAGATATTGCGCTCCATATCGCGCCATACCCGTCCAGCATGGGTTTCTGACCAGCGGTTTTGGCTGATGTTTCGGTGCCAGTCTCTCGCGACCTTCTCAAAGGTAATCAGCGCGGCCTGCGCTTCTTCCATTTCCTCTTCCCGTTTTTCTGCCGGGTTGATGCCATCGGCAAGCAGCAACCGCACCTCATCGCGCTTTTCTCTGGCCTTCGCCAGCGAGATCAGCGGATAAGCACCGAAAGCAATCCGGCTCTCCTTACCTGCAAAGCGGTACTTAAGATACCAGCGCTTAGAGCCGCCAGGGCTTATCAACAGATACAGACCATGTGCATCCGCGAGTTTATAAGCTTTCTCGCGAGGCTTTGCGGTTCGGGCTACAACGTCTGTCAGGGCCATAATTGGGGGTCAACTCTTAATCGAAGTGAACTGACCCTCATCTTGACCCCCAAATCATCTGGATGTCAATGGACGAAAAAAGACCAATGTGGATAAATTGAACAGTTCAGGAGGGAGTAAGATAATAATTAATTTGTTATTAAACAATTGGATATGGAAGTTAGTGGAAGATTATGGACATAAAAAAAGCCACCCGAAGGTGACTGATTTTTCCACAATGGTGCCGAAGGCCGGACTCGAACCGGCACGTATTTCTACGGTTGATTTTGAATCAACTGCGTCTACCGATTTCGCCACTCCGGCACAGAAGGGATACGGAAACGTTGTGGATTATACCTGTCGTTGGCTGCCATGCAAGCAACAGCGTATTCCGGCTACGCTAAGTGTCGAAAAAAACAGCGTAACCCGCCTTATGCCGCGCTAATGCGCGCGATCCCATGCTCTCTCAGGCATTTATCTCCGAACCCACTCGCAAAAACCTGCAAACGCTTCAGGGCGGTTTACATTTTCAGCCATTTGTTATCAGATCCTGTTATTGGTTCGCGTAATAACGCCGATACTTTCCCAATAACAGGGTGCCCGCTATGCGTTTCTATCAGATCGAACCCACGCTGGAGAACTACTGGCGCGGCATTATTCTGTTTGGCAAGAACGTCGCCTCCTATAAGTTCGCGCTGGCCCACGCCCTGTACGACGTCCGCCGCGACGGCAGCGACCTGATCCTGCTCGAAGACCTGGCGCTGCCCTTCAGCCAGCATCTGTGCCGCCATCTGCAGCAGGCGCCGAAGCAGATCACCTCTGCCAGAAGCCAATTCCTTAATACCTGCGACAGCTTTAACCGCCGGGAGATAAGCCAGGATCGGCTCACCGCCGCCACGGTGAAGCTCGGCTTTAGCGTGGTGCTGGATAAGTTTCATAACGTCAATCAGGGTGAAATCGATAAGCGCTTTTTTATCGACGAGCGCAAAACGCACAAGGGCATCCGCCTGACCGACAGCTTTTACCAGTTGACGGAGCGCCAGCAGTACCCGAACCTGATCCATGAAACCGAGGCCCGCTGGCGACTGGTCGAGCAGGCGTGGGCGATGAACGTCTCCCGCAGCCTGATCGCCATCGAGTATGATGCGGCCGAACAGCAGCTGTTCAGCGCCAGCAACGCCCGTCGGGTAGCTATCTCCAGCTGTCGCGACAGCCTCAACGGTTACCAAAAAGGACGATGCTTTTACTGCTACGCGCCGGTTAGCCTCGATCGCGGCGACGAGAACCTGGCCGACGTCGACCACTTTATCCCGTGGAGCGCCCGTCATGAGGTGGGCAATATCAACGGCGTCTGGAATCTGGTCCTCGCCTGCCGGGGCTGCAACCGCGGCGAGCGGGGCAAGTTTATGCGGGTGCCGTCGCAAAAATTACTCTACCGGTTGCGCGACAGGAACGAATATTTTATTACCAGCCACCTGCCGCTGCGCGAAACGCTCATCCGTCAGACCGGTAGCACGCCGGCGCGCAGGCATGATTTTTTAAACAACGCCTGGAATACCGCGCGTATTACCCTGCTTCATGAATGGGAGCCCCAGGCCGCCGGGCCGGATATCTTCTGATGACCATCAACTATTACCAACACAACGCCGACAGCTTTTTTACCGCCACCGTCGCTGTCGATATGTCCTCCCTGTACGCCCCCTTCGTTGAGGCGCTAACTCCGCCGGAGCTGATCCTCGATGCCGGCTGCGGTTCCGGGCGCGATGCGAAAGCTTTCGCCGAGATGGGCTATCGGGTCGAAGCCTTTGACGCCTCCTCGGAGATGGTGGCGCGGGCGGCGCGCTACAGCGGGCTGCCGGTCCGCCAGCGCAGCTTTACCGACATCAGCGAAACCGCACGCTACGATGGGATCTGGTGCTGCGCATCGCTGCTGCACGTTCCTGAAGATGAGCTTCCCGGCGTGATGCAGCGGCTGGCGACGGCGCTCAAACCCGGCGGCGTCTGGTACGTCTCGTTTAAATACGGTGCCGGCGAGCGCGAAAAGGAGGGACGACGCTTTACCGACCTCGATGAAGCGGGCCTCAAGACGCTGGTCGCCGCTCTGGCGGATATCGACATCACGCGGATGTGGCAAACCCTGGATAAGCGCCCGGACCGCAGCGAAACCTGGCTGAATGCGCTGCTGCTGAAGGCCTGAGCCTACGCTCCGTTCCCCTCGCCGCCGAGGGGAACTCTGGCCGCTCTTCGTTTCTCGCCCCACCCACGCCCCTCCCCACACCTCCTTCTGCCAAGCGTCGCCACCCCCAATGCTCTACACTTCCTTCTTATCTATGCCAAAACCAAGGAAACCGTCATGAGCATAATTAAAAGCTACGCCGCCAAAGAAGCGGGCGCCGATCTGTCGCTATGGGAATACGACGCCGGCGAACTCCGGCCGGAAGATGTTGAGGTCCAGGTGGAGTACTGCGGCATCTGCCACTCGGACCTGTCGATGATCGACAACGAATGGGGCATGTCGAGCTACCCGCTGGTTGCCGGCCATGAAATCATTGGTCGCGTAGCGGCGCTGGGCAGCGCGGCGCAGGAGAAAGGGCTGAAGGTTGGTCAGAAGGTCGGCATCGGCTGGACGGCGCGCAGCTGCGGGCACTGCGACGCCTGTATCAGCGGCAACCAGATCAACTGTCTGGAAGGCTCGGTGCCGACCATCATCAACCGCGGCGGCTTTGCCGATAAGCTGCGCGCCGACTGGCAGTGGGTGATCCCCCTGCCGGAAAGCATCGATATCGCATCCGCCGGCCCGATGCTCTGCGGCGGCATCACCGTCTTTAAACCGCTGCTGATGCATCGCGTCACCGCCACCAGCCGCGTCGGCGTCATCGGCATCGGCGGCCTCGGCCACATCGCCATCAAGCTGCTGCGCGCGATGGGCGCGGAAGTCACCGCCTTCAGCTCCAACCCGGCGAAAGAGCAGGAAGTGCTGGCGATGGGCGCCGATCGCGTGGTCAACAGCCGCGATCCTGAAGCCTTAAAAGCGCTGGCCGGCCAGTTCGACCTGATCATCAACACCGTGGCGGTGGATCTCGAATGGCAGCCGTACTTCGAAGCTCTCTCCTGGGGCGGCAACTTCCACACCGTCGGCGCGGTGATGAAGCCGTTCCCGATTCCCGCCTTCACCCTGATTGGCGGCGACCGCAGCATCTCCGGTTCGGCGACCGGCAACCCGTCCGAGCTGCGCAAGCTGATGAAGTTCGCCGGGCGCAGCAAAGTGGCGCCGACCACCGAGCTGTTCCCGATGTCGCAAATCAACGAGGCGCTCAAGCACGTGCGCGAAGGCAAGGCGCGCTATCGGGTGGTGCTGAAAGCCGACTTCTGACGATCTCCGCCGCGCTCAGGCCGCATGCGCGCGGCCTGAGCGCCAATGATTCAATATATCCGCCGGGCGGCCCGTCCGCCCGGCAGCTGCGCCTCCGGTCATTAAATAGTCATCTTCCCGCCATACTTTTGCAGTCAAAGCTTCTCACAATCCGTGCTTCGACAATGCCTGATTGAGACGTCGCCGTTATGAGAAAAAGCTGGCTCCCCTGGCTGATACTGTCACCTTCGCTGCTGTTTTTGCTGCTGTTTACCTGGTTCCCGCTGGGGCGCTCGGTCTACGACAGCCTGTTCGATACCCGGATGGTCAGCGACGGCGCGCAGTTCGTCGGCCTCGATAACTTCACCCGCCTGTTCGCCGACGGCGTCTTCTGGCAGTCGCTGGTCAATAACCTGCTCTATATCCTGCTGACGGTGGTACCGGGCGTGACCCTCGCCCTGCTGCTGGCCGTCGCGCTGAGCGAAAACCATCGCGTCAACCGCTGGCTGCGCACCGCCTTCTTCTTCCCGATGATTATCCCGATGGTCAGCGCCGCCGCGCTGTGGCTGTTTATCTTTATGCCCGGCCTCGGCCTGCTCGACCACTATCTGGCGAAGATCGTCGGCCCGATGAACAACAACTGGCTGGGGCGCAGCAATACCGCCCTGCTGGCGCTGGCGCTGATTGGGGTGTGGAAGTTTGCCGGCTACTACATGCTGTTTTTCCTCGCCGGCCTGCAGAGTATCCCGGCCTCGACCCGCGAAGCGGCGATTATGGAAGGCGCCACCCGCAGCCAGGTGTTCTTTAAGGTCACCCTGCCGCTGCTGCGCCCGACCCTGAGCTTCGTCATCACCACGGCGCTGATCTACTCCATCACTCAAATTGACCACGTGGCGGTGATGACCCGCGGCGGGCCGGACAACGCCACCACCGTGCTGCTCTACTACATCCAGAACCTGGCGTGGGATACCCACGACCTCGGCAAAGCCTCCGCCGCCACCTTCCTGACGCTGGCCGGGCTGTTCGCCTTCTCGCTGCTTAACCTCAAACTGCTGGAGAAAGGAGCCCACCATGAGCGCTGAAATTTCGCCGCTGGCCGTGCGCTCGTCGGGCGCATCGCGTCCGCTGTGGCTGCGCCTGCGTCGTTCGCAGCCCTTTACCCTCAGCGTGCTGATGTGCTGCCTGGCGCTGCTGTGGGTGAGCCCGTTTATCTGGATGCTGGCGACCTCGTTCAGCGCCACCACCTTCGGCGAAGATATGGCCTCGCTGCTGCCCAGGCTGCCGCTGACCCTCGATAACTTCCGCGACGCCTGGGCCAGCGCCGACTGGCCGAGCCTCTACGCCAACACCATTATCTTCACCTTCGGCACCTTCTGCGTGCAGCTGCTGACCATCACCACCGCCGGCTACGTCTTCGCCTGCCACGAGTTCCGCGGCAAGCAGACCCTGTTCCTGCTGTTCCTGGTGCAGCTGATGATCATGCCGGTGGTGATGATGGTGCCGAACATGCTGACCCTCAAAACCTTCGGCCTGCTCAATACCCTGACCGGGGTGATGATGCCCTACTTCACCTCGGCCTTCGGCGTGTTCCTGATGCGCCAGGCGTTCCTCGCCATCCCCAAAGAGCTGGAGGAAGCCGCGCTGATGGAGGGCTGCCGCTGGTGGCAGGTGCTGTTCCGCGTGCTGCTGCCGATGTCCTGGCCGTCGGTGCTGGCCTTCGCCACCGTCAGCATTACCTACCACTGGAACGAATACCTGTGGCCGCTGATGATGCTCAACGATCCCGATAAGCAAGTGCTGACCGTGGGGCTGGTCTCCTTCGCCATGGGCGCCGAATCCGGCGGCCAGTGGGGCACCATCGGCGCCGGGACGCTGATGGTCTGCCTGCCGCTGATGCTGGCGTTCATTCTTTTCCAGAAACAGTTCCTGCGAAGCTTCGGCTTCTCCGGGATCAAATAAGGAGTTATTGATGCTGTTAGCGCAAATTTCCGATACCCACTTCCGCAGCCACGGCCAGAAGCTGTACGGCTTTATCGACGTTAATGCCGCCAACGCCGACGTGGTTTCCCAGCTCAACGCCCTGCCGGAGCGTCCGGACGCGGTGGTGGTCAGCGGCGATATCGTCAACTGCGGCCGCCCGGAGGAGTACGAGGCGGCCCGCCAGATCCTCAGCGGCCTGAACTACCCGCTGTATCTGATCCCCGGCAACCACGACGATAAAGAGCTGTTTCTGGAATACCTGCATCCGCTGTGCCCGCAGCTCGGCAGCGATCCGCAGAACATGCACTACGCGGTGGACGATTTTGCCACCCGCCTGCTGTTTATCGACTCCAGCCGCGCCGGCACCTCCAGCGGCTGGCTGACGGACGAGACCATTAAATGGCTGGAAGCGCAGCTGTTCGACGGCGGCGATAAGCCTGCGACGGTATTTATGCATCACCCGCCGCTGCCGCTGGGCAACGCCCAGATGGACCCCATCGCCTGTGAAAACGGCTATCGCCTGCTGGCGCTGGTGGAGCGCTTCCCGTCGCTGACGCGCATTTTCTGCGGCCACAACCACAGCCTGACCCTGACCCAGCACCGCCAGGCGATTATCTCCACCGTGCCGGGAACCGTGCATCAGGTGCCCTATTTCCACGAAGATACCCGCCCGTACTACGATATGTCGCCGGCCTCCTGCCTGATGCATCGCCAGGTAGGCGAGCAGTGGGTGAGCTACCAGCACTCGCTGGCACACTATGCCGGGCCGTGGCTGTATGACGAAAACATCAGCTGTCCGACGCAAGAGCGCTAATCGCCATGCTTAGTTTGCAAAATATCAGTAAACGCTTCGACGGCAAGCCGGCCCTCAGCGCCCTGTCGCTGGATATTCACGAAGGCGAGTTCGTGGTGCTGGTCGGCCCCTCCGGCTGCGGTAAAAGCACCCTACTGCGCCTGCTGGCCGGGCTCGATCGGGTCAGCGACGGTGAAATCTGGCTGCATGAACAGAACATCACCGATATGTCGCCGCGCGAGCGTAATTTCGCGATGATCTTCCAGAACTACGCCCTGTTCCCCCATCTGTCGGTGCGCGACAACATCACCTTCGGCATGAAGGTGCGCAAAGAGGAGAAGGCCAGCTGGCAGCCGCGGGTGGATAAAGTCGCGCAGATGCTGCAGCTGGACGCCTTGCTGGATCGCAAACCGGCGAAGCTCTCCGGCGGCCAGCGCCAGCGGGTGGCGATGGCCCGCGCCATCGTACGCAATCCGCGGCTGTTCCTGATGGATGAGCCGCTCTCCAACCTCGACGCGCGCCTGCGCAGCGAGGTGCGCGACAGCATTATGGATCTCCACCAGCAGCTGAAAACCAGCACCATCTACGTCACCCACGACCAGACCGAGGCGATGTCGATGGCCGACCGCATCGTGGTGATGAACGCCGGCCACGTGCAGCAGGTCGGGCGCCCGGAGCACCTCTACACCCACCCGGCCAACCTGTTCGTCGCCGGGTTTATCGGTTCCCCGGCGATGAACCTGCTGTCGCTGCCCTGCGCCGACGGCGAGGTAAGGCTCGGCGAGCTGCGTCATCCGCTGCCGCCGCGCTATCGCGATGAGTCCCGCGTCTGGCTGGGCATCCGCCCGGAACATATCAGCGATCGCGTGGAAGAGGGCCATCTGCGCCTCTGTGCCACCGTGCTGCAACGAGAACTGATGGGGGCCGACTACCTGCTCCACGTCAGCACCCCCATCGGCACCCTGCGCTTTAGCCGCCGCCATCGCGGCGCGGTGCCGGAGAAAGGCGATTCGCTGATCCTCGGTTTCGCGCCCGGGGATATTCATCTTTTTCATGCTGAGAAACAGCATAATTTACTCCAGGAGATTGACCATGCTTAAAACTCTGACAGCCGTCGGGCTTTCGCTCGCGCTGAGCGGCGCGGCGCTGGCGAAAGAGAAGATCGATTTCATGTTCCCGGCGCCGGTAGACGGCAAGCTGACCATGGAGATGACCCGCGTCATCAAGGCCTTTAACGACTCGCAGCAGGACGTGGAAGTGCGCGGGATCTTTACCGGCAACTACGACACCACCAAGATCAAAGCCGAGTCGGCGCAGAAGGCCGGGCAGCCGCCGGCGCTGGTGATTATGTCCGCCAACTTCACCACCGACCTGGCGCTCAAGGATGAGATCCTGCCGATGGACGAGCTGTTCAAATACGGCGACCAGAAGGCCGGGGATTTCCTGGTCAACGAGTTCTGGCCGGCGATGCACAAAAACGCCCAGGTGATGGGCACCACTTACGCCATTCCGTTCCATAACTCGACGCCGATCCTCTACTACAACAAAACCCTGTTCGAGCAGGCCGGGATCAAGCAGCCGCCGCAGACCTGGGCCGAGCTGCTGGCGGATGCCAAAAAGCTGACCGACGAGAGCAAAGGCCAGTGGGGCATTATGCTGCCGTCCACCAACGACGACTACGGCGGCTGGATCTTCTCGGCGCTGGTGCGCGCCAACGGTGGGAAATACTTTAACGAAGACTATCCTGGCGAAGTCTATTACAACGCCCCGACCACCATCGGCGCCCTGCGCTTCTGGCAGAACCTGGTGTATCAGGACAAGGTGATGCCCTCCGGCGTGCTCAACTCGAAGCAGATCAGCGCGTCGTTCTTCTCCGGCAAGGTCGGGATGGCGATGCTGAGCACCGGCGCGCTGGGCTTTATGCGCGAAAACAGCAAAGACTTCGAGCTCGGCGTGGCGATGCTGCCGGCCAAAGAGCAGCGCGCGGTGCCGATCGGCGGCGCCAGCCTGGTGAGCTTTAAAGGCATTTCCGACGAGCAGAAAAAGGCGGCGTATCAGTTCCTGACCTGGCTCGTCAGCCCGCAGGTCAACGGCGAGTGGAGCCGCTTTACCGGCTACTTCTCACCGCGCAAAGCCGCCTACGATACGCCGGAAATGAAGGCCTATCTGCAGCAGGACCCGCGAGCGGCCATCGCCCTGGAGCAGCTGAAATACGCCCATCCGTGGTACTCCACCTGGGAAACCGTCGCCGTACGTAAGGCGATGGAAAACCAGCTGGCGGCGGTAGTCAACGATGCGAAGGTCACCCCGGAAGCGGCGGCCCAGGCCGCACAGAAAGAGGCCGATGCCCTGATGAAGCCGTACGTAGATAAAACCGCTCTCGCGGAGATAAAGTAAGCCCCCACCTCGTCGCCCCGACGGCCGCACCGCGCTGAGCGGGGCGACGAGGAGTTTTCACCCCAGCCGTTTGATTTTTCAGCCTAAAAAGGGTACTTTTTCACCCTCTCCCCGCGTGAATGGTCGTACATTATGCCTATTATTCAGTCTGTTGAACGTGCTTTGACGATCCTCGATCTGTTTAACGACCAGGCGAAGGAGCTCAAAATCACCGACATCAGCAAGCAAATGGGCCTGAGCAAAAGCACGCTCCATTCGCTGCTCAAAACTCTGCAGCTGCACGGCTATATCGATCAGAACCCGGAAAACGGCAAATACCGCCTCGGCATGAAGCTGGTGGAGCGCGGCCACTTTGTGGTGGGCTCAATGGATATCCGCCAGAAGGCGAAAAGCTGGCTGACGGAGCTATCCCGAAATACCGGGCAAACCACTCATCTCGGTATTCTCGACGGCCATGAAGGCGTCTATATCGAGAAGATCGAAGGCCGGCTTGCCGCCATCGCCTACTCGCGTATTGGCCGCCGCCTGCCGGTGCACGCCACCGCCATCGGCAAGGTGCTGATTGCCTGGCTGGGCGACGCGGAGCTGAATACCCTGCTCGAAGGCTATCAGTACACGCCCTTCACGCCCGCGACTATCACCTCCCGCGAGGCGCTGCTGGAGATATTGGCGCAAACCCGCGCCCAGGGCTACGCCCTGGATAGCGAAGAGAACGAACAGGGCGTACGCTGCGTGGCGGTACCGGTGTGGAATCATGAATCGCGGGTGATTGCCGCGCTAAGCCTCTCCACGCTCACCTCACGGGTGGACGATGACGAGCTTGTCCGCTACCGGCTGCAGCTGGAAGAGGCCGGGCGCCAGCTGTCAAAAGCGCTGGGCTACCCGGCCTGATGGCCTGGTCCGCTACCGGCAGGGCAGGTAGCGGAAGTAGTCAAAATCAGCGTAGCAGCCGTCGCCGCTGATATCCTCGCAGTGCAGGCCGACGAACGCCCCGGTAAAGAACCCGCGGCCGCCGATATAGTCGTCCGACAGTTTCCACGCCGCGTAGTCGATCGGCACCCGGTGCCAGTTCTCGCCGTCAAACGAATAGCTATAGCGGTACACCAGATGGTCAACGTCCACCCGCAGCCACACGCTCTGCGCCTCATCCGGCACCGGGATCGGCTGGTCGTGCAGCGGCCAGGACGGGACGTTGTGGTCGAGCTGCAGCACCTTCAGCGTCCTGCCCCGCCCCTCCTCGAAATCGACAAAACAGTAGCTCCAGTTTTTGGTGTTGTAATAGCAGGTTAACCCCGCGCTCTGCTGGAAGTTCTCCGGCGCAAACTCCATCCGCGTTTCGGCGCGGAAGGCAAAGTGCTGCCAGCGCCGCGCCACGGTGGACTGGGTAAAGGTGGAGTTAAGCGAATCGTTGCCGTACAGGCGCAGATAGCCCGGCCGGGCGCTGAGGGAGCCGAGCGTCTGGTCAAAGGGAATACGCAGGGTTTGCAGCTCCGGGTCGAGAGTCGCGCCGTCGAACTCATCGCACCACGCCGACTCTGCCGGCGCCTGGCTTTCCGTCATCTGCGGCCCCGGCACCGTCAGCGCCGCGTGTTTACCGCCTTCGATGACCGGCCAGCCGTCGCGCCAGGCGACGGGCGTAATGCCGGTTTCACGCCCCAGCGAGCAGTAGCCGCGCCCGCCGGATGCCAGCAGCGGTACGCCGGGCAGGCGCTGCGGGCGGCCGGTGAGATACGCCATATACCATTCGCCGGTATGCGTCTCCAGCAGCGAACCGTGGCCGCTTTTCTGCAGCGGATTCTCCGGCAGATGCCAGCTGCTCATCAGCGTCACCTCAGGAGACAGCTCATAGGGCCCGTCGATATTTTTCGCCCGCAGCACCACCACCGCGTGCTCGTAGCTGGTGCCGCCCTCCGCCACCAGCAGGTAGTACCAGCCCTCTTTGCGGTACAGGTGCGCCCCTTCGGTATAGCGCAGCCCGGTGCCGGTAAACAGGGTTTTACGCTGCGGCGACAGGGTCCGGGTCTGCGGGAAATACTCCTGCAGGACGATGGTACAGTGCGGATCGCTGTGGTGGCGCGGCCCCCACGGGCGGTAGATGTAGTATTTTCGGCCGTCGCTATCGTGAAACAGCGACGGGTCAAACCCGCCGTTGCCCATCGCAATCGGCTCGCTCCACGGGCCTTCGACGGAGGGGGCGGTCACCAGATAGTTGCGGCCGTTTTTCCACGGCGAGTCGACGATTTTCACATCGGTATACAGCAGCCAGAACAGGCCGTCGGCGTAGCTCAGACACGGCGCCCAGATGCCGCCAGAGTCAGGATTGCCTTTCATATCCAGCATCGACACGCGATCCAGCGGCGTGCTGACCAGCGACCAGTTTTTCAAATCCCGCGAGTGGTAAATACGCACGCCCGGAAACCACTCAAAGGTGGAGGTCGCGATGTAGTAATCCTCGCCCTGCCGGCACAGCGACGGGTCGGGGTTGAAACCGGTCAAAATCGGGTTAGTAATCGTGTACATATTGCCTCCCTCTTAATTGGATGCTGCGGCCGCTGCGGCGGGAACGTCTTCATTCTGCGCCGCGCGATGCTTACGTAACTGCTGGCTGATGGCCTCAACGCGCTCATCGCTCAGCTTGTAGAGTGAAAGCATGATGAACATGCCGACGTAGAGCATCACCGGCACCACGCAGAACAGGATTTTAATGGTGGTGAGCACCTCAAGCGGCTGCACGCTGCTGCTGGCGGAGTAGTTCACAAAGGCGAGAACCCAGCCCACCACCGCGCCGCCGATCGCCAGGCCGATCTTCAGGCTGAACAGATAGGTGGAGAACACCAGCCCGTCGAGGCGGCGGCCGCTGCGGCTCTCTTCATAATCCACCACGTCGGAGGCCATCAGCCACTGCAGCGGCGTGGTGGTGTTAAAGATGAACAGGAAAACGATGTTGAGCGCGAAAATCAGCCCAATCTGTTCGGCAGGGATAAAGAACAGCAGCAGGCTTAACAGCGAATAGATAACGATAATTCCTTTGAAGGCCTTCACCCGATCGAAGCGCCCCAGCAGGCGCGACGAGGCCAGCGAGCCGAACATGGTGGCAATGCTGCCGTACAGCAGAAACTGCATCGCCATCTCCGGGTGATCCATCACGTATTTGACGAAGTAGAGCGTCGCCCCGCCGCGCACCACGTTGGAACAGGTCGCCATCATTTTGAAGGCGCACATGATCCGCCACTGGCTATTGCCGAACAGCAGCCGAAGATCTTTCATCACCGAGGCGCCCGGCTGCACTTCGAAGGTGTAGCGCTCTTTGGTAGTAAAGAAGCAGACGTACAGCAGCGCCACGCCGGTCAGCCCCAGCACGCACATCGCGCCAAAGTAGCCCACCTGCTCGTTGCCCTTGCCGATGATCCCCACCAGCGGCAGCGCGATACCGCTGATCGCCAGCGATCCGGCGGCGGCGAGGAAAAAGCGCCACGACTGCAGCGTGTGGCGCTCTTTCGGATCGGCGGTGATCACCCCCGGCATCGCGCAGTAGGGCACGTTGACGAAGGTGTACACCAGCGTCAGCAGGATATAGGTGATGCTGGCATAGATGATTTTACCCTGCGCGGAGAAGTCCGGCGTGTAGAAGGTCAGCATGCAGACAAGGCCAAACGGGATCGCTCCCCACAGCAGGAACGGGCGGAACTGACCGTGGCGGGTGCGGGTGCGATCCACCAGCAGCCCCATCAGCGGATCGGTAACGGCATCCAGCACGCGTGAAACTAAAAACAGCGTTCCCATTACGCCGGCGGAGAGCCCAAAGACGTCGGTATAGAAATAGGCCAACAGGAACATCGTCGCCTGCCAGACAAAGCCGCAGGCGGTGTCACCCAGCCCGTAGCCAATTTTATCTTTCATGGTCAATTGCATATTTATCCCCAACCCCAGAGAGTGGAATGATGCAAACGTCAGGGGCCTGAAGAGGGCAAAAAAATACCCGCTGCGTCGTCAGGAAAACACCCGTGATGCGTGTGCCTAATTCACGTTTTCGTGTTAACAGAGTGTAATTAGGCGATCGTTTTTACAACAATGACCATTTTTAATTTATGAATTATGTTTTTTTGTTTTTGTGATTACGGTCGGTATAAAGATGAAACTGAAAAAAATATTTTTAGCTTTTATTTTTAATAGCTTATTGAATAATAAAATTCTCAAAAAATAGTCTTTTTAAGGAAACGAAAATTCGCCCGCGGAATATTTTCCGCAGGCTAAAATTAACGCTTATTTATTTATAAACCGAGGGCTTTTTTACCGGCGTTAATAACCTCAATAATTTTATCGGTATCATAAATACAGCCTTTCCAGGTGCCGCCGCTCACCGACTGCAGCGCGGCCCAGAGGCGCGTATCGTCCGGTAAAAAATCATGGGCGTGCAAATCCGGATGCGGCGCTCTCGCCGCCAGCTCCGCGGCGCCCTCCTCCACCGTCAGGCGCGCCTCCGCCGTGCCGATAAAGTTCACGCTGCCGGTCAGGGCAAGACGGTCGACCACGATCTCGATAATGTCGTTATCGCGCAGCCTGCCGATGGGCCCGCCCGCCAGCGCCTCGGGCGCCACGTGGCCAAAACAGGCGCCGGTAGAGACACCGGAGAAGCGGGCATCGGTGATCAGCGAAACCGTTTTTCCCCACGAAACGTGCTTCAGCGCCGAGGTGAGCTGGTAGGTCTCCTCCATGCCGGTACCGGACGGCCCGCCGCCGATCACCACCATAATATCGCCCCGCTCAATCTCGCCGTTTTTAATGGCCCCGATCGCCCGCGCCTCCGAGACAAATACCCGCGCCCGGCCGGTGTGGCGGTACACGCCGTCGTCGTCCACCACCGACGGGTCAATGGCGGTGGCTTTGATCACCGACCCTTCCGGCGCGATGTTGCCCACCGGGAAGGCCACCGTCGAGGTGAGCCCTTTCGCTTTAGCGCGCTTCGGCGGCAGGATCACGTCATCCGGATCGACGCCGTCCTGCTCCAGCAGGCACTGGCGGAACTTCTGCCGACGCTCCGAGGCCTGCCACCAGTCGAGGTTTTCCCCGACCGTCTGGCCCGTGACCGTCATGGCATCCAGGTGCAGCAGGCCGAGATCGCGCAGATGCAGCATCACCTCCGGCACGCCGCCGGCGAGGAACGCGCGCACCGTCGGATGATAGTCCGGGCCGTTGGGCAGCACGCTGACCAGCCGCGGGACCTTACGGTTGATGCGCGTCCAGTGCTCGACGTCGGGAATGGTGCAGCCCGCCGCGTGGGCAACGGCCGGGATATGCAGCAGCAGATTGGTTGAGCCGCCAAACGCGGCGTGGAGCACCATCGCATTTTCGATGGCCTTATCGGTCAGGATCTCGCGGGTGGTAATGCCGCGATTATCCAGCTCGCTCACCGCCCGCGCCGACTGGCGGGAGATCTCCAGCCATACGTCCTGCCCGGACGGGGCCAGCGCCGAGTGCGGCAACGCCATTCCCAGCGCCTCCGCCACCACCTGCGAGGTGCCGGCGGTGCCTAAAAACTGGCAGCCGCCGCCCGGCGACGCGCAGGCCCGGCAGCCTAATTCCGCCGCTTCCTGCAGCGACAGCTCGTGGTTGGCGTAGCGTGCGCCGATGGTCTGCACCTTTCCGGCATCTTCGCCAAAGGTTGGCGGCAGCGTCGCTCCGCCGGGCACGAGGATCGTCGGCAGATTATGCATCGCCGCCAGCGCGATCATGGTCGCGGGCAGCCCCTTGTCGCAGGTGGCGACGCCGATCACCGCGCGTCGGGTAGGCAGAGAGCGGATCAGGCGGCGAAACACGATCGCCGCGTCGTTGCGATACGGCAGGGAGTCGAACATCCCGTGGGTGCCCTGGGAGCGTCCGTCGCACGGATCGCTGACGAAGGCGGCGAAGGGAATGCCGCCGCTGCGGGTGATCTCTTTTGCCGCCGCCTGCATCTGCAGGCCAATCTCCCAGTGCCCGGTATGGTAGCCCAGCGCGATCGGTCGGCCGTCGCCCGCGCGAATCCCGCCCTGGGTGCCGACGATCAGTACCTCTTTTCCCGTCAGCTTATTGGCGTCCCAGCCCATACCGGCGTTTTGCGTCATGCCGAACAGGTTGCCGCTCGGCGACTCCATCAGCATTTGCGGCGTCAGCGGCAGCGCGCCCTGAGGGCCTGCGGCATGGGTGGTGACCGCATAGAATGCATCGTCCTGCGGGGTGAAAATCTTGTCGATGGTCATCGTTTTTTTCCGTTTCAGCAGAGCTTGAGCCGTTGCAGCAGCGCTTTGAGCTGCGCCTTACCCGCGTCATCCAGCGGCGAGGCCGGCGGCAGCACGTGCGTGGACAGCGGCCGGCCGCACAGGACCGTCGCCTCTTTAATCACGTTCACGAACGGCGTATCGAGCTGGTAGATCTGCGGAATTTGCAGCAGCGTCTGATGATAGTGCGCCGCCTGCGCCAGGTCGCCGTCGCGGAAGGCCTGCAGCAGCTTCACCGACAGCTGCGGCGCAAAGTTAACGCTGGCCGAGATCGCCCCGTCGCCGCCCAGCAGCAGCGTATTGAACAGGTGATCGTCGTAGCCGCAGAGCACCGAGAAGTTCGGGTGCGCCGATTTTACGATCAGGATCATGCTGCGCAGGTGGGCAACGGAATCGATGGTGTCCTTGATGCCGACGATATTGCTGCGTGAATCCGCCAGCGTTTTGACCAGCGCTGGCGTCAGGTCCTGGCCGCTGAGCGCCGGGAAGTTATACAGGATCACCGGCAGCGTGACGCAGTCCGCCACCTGCTGGTAGTAACGAATCAGGTTCTGTTCCGACACTTTCCAGTAGTAAGGGTTAATCACCACAATGCCGTCAGCTCCCGCCGCCTGGGCATGCTGGCTGAGCTCAATGGTCTCACGCGCATTGGTGCCGCCGGTGCCAATCAGAACCGGCACCCGCCGATCGACGTGGCCGATAGCGAATGCCGCGATCGCCTTACGCTCTTCGGCGTTGAGCTGCGAGAACTCCCCGCCGCTGCCGAGAAAGAACAGGCCGTCAACGCCCGCGGCGATCGTATCGTCGATAAGCGCCGCGAAGCCCTGCTTATCAAGCTGGCCGTCGGCGGTAAAGATGGTAGAAACAGGCGGAATAATCCCTGAGAACTGCACGGTCTGCTGCATGAGATCCCCTTGCTGATGCATTTGTTCTACATTATAGAACAGTGTTCGTTTATTTAACGATCATACTATGCTGCGAGGAAAGGCAAGGTAAATGGGGTTGCGGGCGCAGGTGCCCGTTTTTCAGGCTGGATCACAAAATGCTGCAACGGCGCTGATTCATAGCCCCGGTAAGCGCAGCGGAAGCGGGGAGAATACCAGGACGGTGCCAGCCCGGATTCCCGCCGGGCGCAGCGCCAGCAGGGGAAATCCCCGGAAGCGTTGCACAGCGCCAGTCCAGGCAGCAGGGAGCCGGGCCCACATCCCCGCAAGGCGGCGCGGCGCCTGCGGGGATTTTCCGAGGTAACGCTGACTTAGGCCTTATCCGCCTGGGATTCGGCCCACACCTTACGAGCGGCCTTGCGCTCTTCGCTGGTATCAAGCCGGTCCTGCAGATAGTGCTCAATCTGCTCGAGGCTGCGGTTGCGGGTTTCCGGCACGCATTTTATGACGAACAGCGCGCCAAATACGCCGATTCCGGCAAAGATAAAGAACGTCCCGGAGAGGCCAATCCACGACAGGAGGATCGGGAAGAAGAGCGAAATCAGGAAGTTGGCTATCCACATTGAGAACACCGCCCCGCCCATAAAGATCCCGCGCAGGCGGGTGGGGAAAATCTCCGACAGCAGCAGCCAGGTCACCGGCGACAGCGCGCCCTGCTGGAAGCTCAGGAACAGCAGCATTCCCGCCAGCACCATATAGGCACGCAGCGCGTCCGGCTGGCCGTTGACGGTTTCCGGCAGCAAATAGCTCACCGCGCCGATAAACACCAGGCAGGCGGTACAGCCAAACTGGCCGATCATGGTCATCGTCCGGCGGCCAATTTTACCCAGCATCCAGATGCCGACAAAGGTCATCAATACCGACACCACCCCGTTGGCGATGGTGGCAAACAGCGCGGCGTTATCGCTCATCCCCACCGACGTCAGCACCGTTGGCGCGTAGTACATAATGGTGTTTACGCCGGTAAGCTGCTGAATAACGGCAATACCGATGCCAATCATAAACAGTTTGAACAGCCACGGAGTCATAATTTCGCGGAACCGCGGCTTGCCGAGACTGCGCTGCTCGTCGAGGGTTTCGCTGATCTCCATCAGCTCCCATTCGACGTCCTCTTTGCGGCGGGTGCGCTCCAGAACCCGGCGCGCTTCCGCCAGGCGCCCTTTCATCGCGTACCAGCGCGGTGAATCGGGCATAAACATCATGCCAAACCACAGCAGCACGGCGGGCAGCGTGGCGACCGCCAGCATCCAGCGCCAGGTACTCTCCCCGCCCCACACGGCGTGGAACCCGGCGTTCGAGATATAGGCCAGCAGCTGGCCCGAGACAATCATCAGCTCCTGCAGCGTGACCAGCTGCCCGCGCTTATTCGCCGGCGCCATTTCGGCGATATAGACCGGAACGGTTGCCGCCGCGCCGCCTACCGCCACGCCGAGCACCAGGCGAAAGAAAATCATCCAGTTAACGTCGGGCGCCAGCGCGGTACCGATGGCGCCGACGGCGAAGATAACCGCCAGCCAGAGGATGATTTTCTTTCTACCCGCCGCGCTGGCCATATAGCCGGAAAGCAGCGCGCCGAACGCGGCGCCAAACAGCAATGAGCTGGTCACCAGGCCGGTGGTGAACGGGGTGAGATGCAGCTCATTGCCCATAAACAGCAATGCGCCGGAAATAACGCCGGTATCGTAACCGAACAGCAAACCGCCGAGCGTTGCTATCAGCGCGACGATTTTCACAAACGGCGTGGTCGGGGCATCGCTATTCGGCCCCGAGGCCCTGTTGAGGGTGAGATATTGTTCCTTTGACATAAAAGACTCCAGTAACCTGCCTTGTAGGGGGAGATCCGCTCTGGTCTGAATGCAGAGGCGATGGCCTCACTGACGTGTGTGTATCTGATTAGCGCGTAGCGCCTGGAAAAAGCAGGCCACGCTGCCGCATGGCCTGAAAGGGAAACAACGATTAGATTCCTGCCGTTTCGCGAATATATTTCCGCGCTTTCAGCGCATATTCAAAGGGGTTGGCCAGCGCCGGATCCTGCTCGGCTTCCACCACCATCCAGCCCTTGTAGCCAAAATCATCCAGCAGCTTAAATACCGGACGGAAATCGATCGCGCCGTCGCCAGGGACGGTAAAGGTTCCCTTTTTCACGCCGTCGAGGAATGAAAGCCCGTCGCGACGCACCTGCTCAATCACCGCCGGGCGCACGTCCTTCAGGTGCACATGGTTGATCCGCGGCAGATATTTTTTGAGGATCGCCAGCATCGGCTCTTCGCCGCCTTCGGAGTACCAGGCATGGCCGGTGTCGTACAGCAGGAAGACGCCGTCATCCACCAGCGACATAAATTTATCGATCTCTTCCGTCGTTTGAACGCCGGTGCCCATGTGGTGGTGCAGGCAAACCTGCATCCCTTTTTCAGCGGCCAGACGGCCCAGGGTGTTGTAGCCCTCGGCAACCCGCTGCCACTGCTCTTCGCTAAAGCACGGCTTAGCGTCGGCCAGAATCGGCTTGTCCAGCCCCTGAATGCTGCCGCTCTGCTCGGAGCAGCCGATCACCTTCGCCCCCATCGCATGGAGGAAATTCATATGGTTAACGAATTCATCAATGGTTTTTTCGCGCTGCCCGTCGGCAAAAAAGGTGCTAAACCAGGCGTTACAGATCTGGATGCCGCGGATCGCCAGCATCGGCTGCAGCACCGCCGGATCGCGGGGGTATTTACTGCCGACTTCGCTGCCGCTAAAGCCCGCCAGCGCCATTTCGCTGACGATCTGCTGGAAGGTATTTTCGCCGCCCAGCTCCGGCATATCGTCGTTAGTCCAGCCGATCGGAGCGATGGCCAGTTTGATATTATCTTTGTTCATTAGGTTGCTCCTGCCGCCGCGTCTTAACGACGCAGCAATTCACGTTCGATGAGTTCACGGGTTTCCACTGCCTGGTACTTCATCTTTTCCGGGTAGCCGAACAGGGAGGCGGCCACAATCGGCTCGCCGCCGACTTTGAACGTCCGTTCGGCAAATTTCATCTCGCGCAGCGTGCGGAACAGCGCGTTGAAATCAACGTCCCCTTCGCCGACGCCCACGTGCTGGTGCACGGCGGCATCAACGCCCGGCGGGTTGACGATGTAACGGCAGTGCCTGGTATGGTTGCGGGTATCGGCAATCAGTACGTGGGAGAGATCGCCGCCGGCGTAGCGCAGCATCTTCTCCACGTCGCCTTTCCCTTTGTCATAGAAGAAGGTGTGCGGCACGCTGTACACGTACTTCACGTTTTCGCTGCGGAACGACTTCACGATATCGACGGTTTCATTGTTCTCTTCGCAGAAGTCCCACGGATGCGCCTGGATCTCGACGCGAATGCCTTCGCGTTCAAAGATCGGCAGCAGCTCTTCCATCGAGCGATAGAACATCTCTTCGCAGATTTCCGGCTGGTTGGGATCGCCGGAGAACTCGGTGTTGATCACCTGGACGCCCATCTCCACCGCGACTTCGATCAGCCGCTTCCAGTTTTTTACCGCCGCCTGACGACGCGCTTCATCCGGCCCCGACCAGCGATAGACGCAGATGAATGAAGAGAGCTCAACGCCGGTGTCGCGCAGCGCCTGCTTGTACTCGGCAATCACTTCGCGACCGGCGCGCGGGTGCTTATAAAACGGGTTAATCTGCGGGTGCGGCGACTGCTCAATATAGCGGTAGCCCCACTCCGCCACCTGATGCACCATCGCGCTAATCCCGAGGTCTTTAATCACATCCACATCAAAGGCAATTTTCATCGTCGAGTCCTGTTTGCAGAGGTTCCGGAGACGAAGTCCCGCTTAGCGCTGGTAGAACGCCGGGCATTCCGGCAGCGCGACCGCTACCGGCTCAGCGCTTTCCTGCGCCTGCAGGCAGGCGTCGGCCGCGACGGACGCCGCATAGCCATCCCACGCCGACGGGCCCTGCAGCCTGCCGGCCTGCACGTCGTTGATAAAGGCCTGCAGCTCGACGTCGTAGGCTTTGATAAAGCGATCTTTCCAGTCGGTCAGGATCGGGGTCGACAGATTGGCCGCTTTGCGCATCTGCACCGCCGACGGCTCCGGCAGGCGCGCAATCCCGGTTTCACCCACGACTTCACACTGGATGTCGTAGCCGTACTGGCAGTTGACGAAAACCTCGACGTCGATCAGGGTGCCTTTTTTGGTTTCAAACGAGACGATCTGCGGGTCTTTCAGCCGGGCGTGGGTGTGGGAAGTCGCGCGCGGGAAGCGAACCTGCACCGAACGATAGTCGTCGTTAAGCAGCCAGCGCAGCACGTCCAGCTCGTGGATCAGGGTGTTGGTGATCGCCATATCGGTGGTGTAGTTCTCGCCGACGCTCTGGTTACGGTGCGCGCACTTCAGCATCAGCGGCGCGCCGATGTCGCCGTCATCAATCACTTTTTTCAGCGCCAGATAGCCTTCATCGTACGGGCGCATAAAGCCGACCTGCACCAGCCGACGGCCGGCTTTTATTTCGGCATCGACAATGCGGCGGCAGCCTTCCGCGCTCATCGCCAGCGGCTTTTCGCAGAATACCGGCTTGCCGGCGGCGATCGCCGCGAGGGTATATTCTTCGTGGGTCGGGTCCCAAGACGTCACCAGGATAGCGTCAACGTCGCTGGCGTTAATCACGTCGTGACCGTCGGCGTAGACTTCGGCGTGAACGCCAGGCAGCGCAACCGCCGCCCGCGCGTTGTCGGCATTGATGTCCGAAACGGCCACCACCGTGGCCCCCTGTAATACCTGCGTGCAGCGACGAATATGCTCTTTACCAATGGCGCCAGCGCCGATAACGCCTAATCTGAGTGACATAATTGTGTTCTCCCGCGGTTCTGTAGGGTTCAGGGTGGGTGTTCTGTTTTAGTAATCCCGCGCCTCGGCGCGTTTTTCATTTATCTGTTCTGCGACTTTGCGGATCCGTTCGGAGAGCGCCGTCTGGGCCACGCCGACGTTCCACCAGCTGCCGTACTTATGCACCATGGTTTTTGGCAGCACTTTAATATCAATCAGCGTACTGACCGTTTCGCGACGCGCGGCGTCCAGCGCCTGGCGCAGTTCATCAAGGGTGGTGACGCGCCAGGTTTTGCAGCCGTAGCCCGCGGCGATGGTCGCGAAATCGACCGGCACCAGGCCGCCCTGCAGCCGCCCGCTCTCCGCCGAGCGGTAGCGGAACTCGGTGCCGAAGCTGTCCATACCGTGCTCGATCTGCAGGTTGTTAATACAGCCGTTGGCCATGTTGTCGAGCAGCACGATGTTGATCTTGGCGCGCTCCTGTAAAGAGGTGACCAGCTCGGAGTGCAGCATCATGAATGAGCCATCGCCCACCAGCGAATAGACCTCGCTCTGCGGCTGCGCCAGCTTCACCCCCAGCGCGGCATTCACCTCGTAGCCCATGCAGGAGTAGCCGTACTCAACGTGGTAGGTGTTGATCGCCCGGTTGCGCCAGACGCGCTGCAGATCGCCGGGCAGGCTGCCCGCCGCCGCCACGATCACCGCGTCGGAGGCCAGCGTTTCATTCAGCACGCCCAGCACGCTGCACTGCGTTAAGGTTGAATCCGTGATCTGGCGGAATTCGCGGTACACCGCATCGCGATCCAGACGATCGTCAATTTCCGGGACGAAAGACTCCTCCTGCCATACCGCCTGATAGACGCGCTGGGTCTCTTTCAGCTGACGGCTCTGAACGCTGTCGATCTGCGCTCCCCATGCCGCCTGCCAGGACTCGCCTGCCAGCGCGCCGTCCAGCGCGGTAAGCGCTTCGCGGGCATCGGCCAGCAGCGGGATCCCGTCGAGCTTCCAGGCGTCAAAGTTGCTAACGTTGACGTTGAGGAAGCGCACGCCGGGGTGCTGGAAAAGCCATTTTGAGGCGGTGGTGAAATCGCTGAAGCGGGTACCGACGCCAATCACTAAATCAGCTTCTTTCGCCAGCAGGTTGGCCGCGAGGCAGCCGGTTTCGCCCACCCCGCCAACGTTCAGCGGATGGGAAGAGACCACCGAGCCTTTCCCGGCCTGCGTTTCCGCAAAGGGGATGCCGTAGCGTTCGGCAAAGCGGGAGAGCGCCTCGCCAGCGCCGGCGTATTTCACCCCGCCGCCGCAGATAATCAGCGGCTTGCGGCTGGCCTTAATCGCCGCCAGCGCATCCGCCAGCTGCGCGGCGCTGGCCGGGCGACGGTCGAGCCGATGCACGCGTCGGGCAAAGAAAGCGGGCGGATAATCCCAGGCTTCGCCCTGAACATCCTGCGGCAGACAGAGGGTGACGGCGCCGGTCTCTGCCGGGTCGGTCAGGACGCGCATCGCGTTAATGCAGGCGCTCATCAGCTGCTCCGGACGCGTAATACGGTCCCAGTATTTGCTCACCGCGCGAAACGCGTCGTTGGTGCTGATGCTCAGGTCATAGCTCTGTTCAACCTGCTGCAGAACGGGGTCAGGCTGGCGGGTAGCAAACACGTCGCCGGGCAGCAGCAGGAGAGGAATACGGTTGGCGGTCGCGGTAGCCGCGGCGGTAATCATGTTGGCGGCGCCGGGCCCTACGGAAGAGGTGCAGGCGATGATCTGCCGGCGCAGAGACTGCCTGGCAAAGCCGGTCGCCGCGTGCGCCATCCCCTGCTCATTACGCCCCTGGAATACCCGCATTTCGCCACTGTCCTGCTCCAGCGCCTGACCCAGCCCCAGCACGTTGCCGTGGCCGAAGATGGCAAAAATACCTTTAACGAATTTATGCTCTTCGCCATCGACTTCCAGATACTGGTTATCAAGGAACTTCACCAGCGCCTGCGCCATTGTCAGTCTCAGTTTGCCCATGTTGCACAATCCTTATTGTTCAGTATTTGTGTGTGGGTTAGCGCTTTAGCCCCTGCGGCAATACCGGAAAAGGTAGAGGGAAATCGTTAACGGCCACTGGAATACTGTTGGATTATAGGCAAACATTTTTTTCATTAAAAATAAATACAGAAAAAATATTTCATTTTGCGAGAAGGATCAAACTCTCAGCGCATTTCATCCGTTTCATCGACATCGGCGCGCAATCCGCCTCCCATCTTACGCCATGCAAAATGCAAATATCCTTTTAAAAATCAGGTATAAAGATGTTTATCATTCGCCATTTTTCACGCGGGAGCAGCCAGCGCTGGCGATCCTTTGTATAATGGGGCCCGGCGCCGCAGAGTGGTAGATCCCTCACACTTTTGGTTTTTTAATTTCGATCCAATTTGCAAATGAAATATTTATTTCTCAAACTAAGGGGAATCGTTCACCCTCAGGCTGTTTGTGGAGACCTCGTCGATATCGACCCTTCCGTACAGCAGACATGCAAAAGGAAACCCTAGCTATGAATGCAGCAGTAAAGCGGCTCGACGTCATCTGTATTGGCCGGGTGGCTGTCGACCTCTATGCCCAGCAGATTGGCGCAAGGCTGGAAGACGTCGCCAGTTTCTCTAAATATCTGGGCGGCTCCTCCGGCAACGTGGCCTTTGGCACCGCCATTCAGGGCTTAAAATCGGCGATGCTTGCCCGCGTGGGTGATGAGCACAACGGCCGCTTTTTACGTGAAACGTTAAGCCGTGCCGGGGTCGATACCGAATATCTGATCACCGACCAGCAGCGTCTCACCGCGCTGGTGATGCTGGGGATTAAAGATCAGGAAACCTTTCCGCTGATTTTTTACCGCGACAACTGCGCCGACATGGCGCTGACGCCGGAAGATATTAAGGAAGAGTACATTGCCTCCTCCCGGGCGTTGGCGATCACCGGTACGCACCTTTCACATGCCAATACCCGCGCAGCGGTGCTGAAAGCGCTGGAGTACGCCCGTCGCCACGGCCTGCGGACGGCGTTGGATATCGACTATCGCCCGGTGCTGTGGGGATTAACCTCGCCCGGCGATGGTGAAACGCGTTTCATTGCTTCCGGTTCAGTCACCCGTCAGCTGCAGGAAGTGCTACATCTGTTCGATTTAGTGGTCGGTACAGAAGAAGAGTTTCATATTGCCGGCGGCAGCACCGATACGCTGACGGCGCTGAAAAACGTCCGCCACGCCACCAAAGCCACCCTGGTGTGCAAGCGCGGTCCGATGGGCTGCGTGGTGCTGGAAGGCGAGATCCCCGACGGCTGGGACAGCGTGCCGCTGCAGCAGGGCGTGCGGGTGGAGGTGCTCAACGTGCTGGGCGCCGGCGATGCCTTTATGTCCGGCCTGCTGCGCGGCTGGCTGAACGACGAGGGCTGGGAGCAGGCCTGCCGCTACGCTAACGCCTGCGGGGCGCTGGTTGTCTCACGCCACGGCTGCGCGCCGGCGATGCCGACCAAGGTTGAGCTGGATGACTATCTGCTGCGCGCGGAATCGGTCCCGCGTCCGGATCTCGACGCGCGGCTGAACCATCTGCATCGGGTGACCAGCCGCCGCCAGCAGTGGCCCGAGCTGTGCATTTTCGCCTTTGACCACCGCAAGCAGCTGGCGGAGCTGGTGCAGGAAACCGGCCGCGATGCGGCCTGCATCCCTCAGCTCAAGCTGCTGCTGCTGGCCGCCGCCGAAGCGGCGGCGCAGGAGGCGGGGCTCGATCGGCGCAGCGGTATCCTCGCCGATGGCACCTACGGCCAGCGCGCGCTGAACGCCATTACCGGCAAAGGCTGGTGGATCGGGCGGCCAATCGAGTTGCCGGGTTCGCGCCCGCTGCGTCTTGAGCACGGCAATATCGGCTCTCAGCTGATCGACTGGCCGCTGGAACAGGTGGTTAAGTGCCTGGTCTTCTATCATCCGGCCGACCCGGCGGCGCTGCGCGCCGAGCAGGATGCGCTGCTGCTGGAGGTCTGGCAGGCCTGCAATAAGTCCGGGCACGAGCTGCTGCTGGAAGTGATCCTGCCGGAGAGCGGGCCGGATAAGGACGAGCGCCACTATTACGCCATGCTGGAACATTTTTACCAGCTCGGTATCCAGCCCGACTGGTGGAAGCTGCCGCCGCTCTCCAGCGCGAACTGGGAGAAGATCGCCGCGCTGATCGCACGCGAAGATAGCCTGTGCCGCGGGATCCTGATCCTTGGCCTCGACGCATCCCCCGATCGCCTGCGCGCCGGATTCGCCGAAGCCGCGAATCACCCTATCATCAAAGGCTTTGCCGTCGGCCGCACCATCTTTGGTCAGCCTTCGCGCCGCTGGATGCAGGGTGAGCTTAGCGATGAGGCGCTGATCGATGAGGTGAAACGCAACTACCTGGCGCTTATCGGCTACTGGCGCGAAGCCCGCCGCTAATCCTCTTCAGCCCGCACCTTCCCCCTCCGGAGCGGGCTTTTTCGATTTCTTCGTGAAATGAATCGCGTATTTCATCGCAAAAAATGAAAAATTCGCTTCATTTGGTACACTGGAAGTTATATTTCTTTCATTTCATCAGAGCGCAACTTATGGCCAATAATCCAACCCAACTTACCATCCTGCAGGATGAGATCAGGCGTCGCTACGATACGTTAAGCAAACGCTTAAAACAGGTGGCGCGCTATATTCTGGATAACAGCAATAGCGTGGCTTTCGATACCGTCGCGTCTATCGCCCAGCAGGCCGACGTTCCGCCATCAACCCTGATTCGTTTCGCTAATGCTTTTGGCTTCAGCGGCTTTAACGAAATGAAGCAGATGTTCAGACAGCATCTGATGGAAGAGACCGCCAACTATACCGAGCGCGCGCGCCTGTTCCGCCAGACCACCAACGATGAGAGCTCGCCGCCGGAAACGCCGACCGAAATTCTCAATATGTTTACCATGGTCAATACCCAGGCGCTGCAGCAGCTTGCCATGCAGACCTCGGGCGACGATCTTGAGCGCGCGGTGGCCCTGCTGGCGGAAGCGGAGAATATCTACGTTATCGGCCTGCGCCGCTCGTTTAGCGTCGCCTCCTATCTGACCTACGCCCTGCGCCATCTCGATCGTAAGGCCTTCCTGATTGACGGGCTCGGCGGCATGTTTACCGAGCAGCTGAGCCTGGTCGGCCCAAAAGATGTGGTGGTGGCGGTCAGCTTCTCGCCTTACGCCCGCGAAGTGGTTGAGCTGGTTGAGCTGGGCGCTCAGCGCAAGGCGCGGCAAATCGCCATCACCGACAGCCAGGTCAGCCCGCTCGCGGCATTTAGCGACGTCTGCTTCGTAGTGCGCGAGGCCCAGGTTGACGGGTTCCGCTCGCAGGTTGCTTCGCTGTGTCTCGCCCAAACGCTGGCGGTTTCGCTGGCCCTCAACAGCAGCAAAGAGCCGCAGGCCCAGCAGGCCTGATGCCCCGCCTCCCCGGAGGCGGCGCCCGCGCCCGTCCGGGCAACAACGACCGATCCTTCTTCCCTCTCCCGGATTGCGGCGTCAGCGCCTTCTCCGGGCTACCGCCGCACGCCTCGTCGCCCCGCTCAGGCAGCGCGACCGGGAAGGCTTCGGCAAGAAAAAAGGCCGGTTAGAGAATCTAACCGGCCCTGCATAGCGTTCATAGCGTATCAGTCGTGGCGAGGATAGTCGGGGCTATTGATCCACGCGTGATCCTCTTCCCAGCTAAACAGCCACCGGCGATCCGGACCGGCCATCACGTTCAGATAATAGCTGTCATAGCCGGCGATCGCCGCCACCGGATGATAGCCGCGCGGCACCATCACCACGTCGTGGTTGTAAGGCGCCATGCAGGCATCCAGGCTGCGATCATCGGTATAGACGCGCTGGAAAGCAAACCCCTGCGGCGGGTCGAAGCGGTGATAGTAGGTCTCTTCCAGCTGGGTCTCCCGACCCGGCAGCGCGGTATCGTGCTTATGCGACGGCCACGAGCTGGTGGCCCCCTCATCGGTGTAGACCTCGACCACCAGCAGGCAGTCAGCCTGCGCGCTATCCGGCAGAATATTGTGCACCCGGCGCTGGTTGCGCCCTTTCCCGCGATGCTCAACGCCAACCTCCTGCGGGCGAATCACCCGAGCCGGGAAGCTCCCCTTACCCGGCGCGCTGCATACCGCCAGCTCCAGATCGGAATCGGCGGTGACCTCGACTTTATCCTGCGGCGGTACGTAGACCGACCACGGCGGCGTGCGCTCAAACGGCGACATCCGCTGACCGAGGTCCGGGAAATCGGCCTTCGTCGTTTTGACCGATGCCAGCCCGGCAACCAGCACCAGGCACAGCTCGCGCTCGCCGCTTTCCAGCGTCACGCTTTGTCCTTTCTTCAGCATCCAGACGTCAAAGCCGATATAGCGCCAGCCGGCGCTTTGCGGCGTAATATGCTGGATCTGCCCCTTTTTTTGCGATTTAGCCAGTAACGACATGGCGCTCTCCTTCGCCGATTAGCCTAAAGTCGGCATGCTGAATTCAGATACGGTTTGCTGCCCTTCCGGCCAGCGGACGGTGGCGGTTTTCATGCGCGTGTAGAAACGAACGCCGTCCGGCCCGTGTACGTTCAGGGCGCCAAAGACGGAACGCTTCCAGCCGCCAAAGCTGTGGAACGCCATCGGTACCGGCACCGGCACGTTGACCCCGACCATCCCGGCCTGCACGTCGTGCACGAATTCACGCGCGGTGTGACCGCTGCTGGTAAAGACGGCGCTACCGTTGCCAAACTCGTGGCTGTTCACCAGCTCCAGCGCGCTGTGATAGTCGGCGACGCGCACAATTCCCAGCACCGGCCCGAAAATCTCTTCCCGCCAGATGGTCATCTCCGGCGTCACGTTATCAAACAGCGTCCCGCCGACGTAGTAGCCTTCATCATAACCCGCCACCCGCGGCTTACGGCCGTCGACGACCAGCTTCGCGCCTTCGCTGACGCCCTTATCAATATAGCCCAGCACTTTTTTCTGATGGCTGTCGGAAACCACCGGGCCCATTTCGTTCTCTTCTTTACCGCGCATGCAGCCAGGGCCGACCTTCAGCGCCTGCACCAGCGGCTGCAGGCGCGCAATCAGCTTATCCGCCGTGGCATCGCCAACGGCGACCACCACCGGCAGCGCCATGCAGCGTTCGCCCGCCGACCCAAACGCGCCGCCCATAATCGCGTTCACCGTGGCATCCAGGTCCGCATCCGGCATCACGATCGCATGGTTTTTCGCCGCGCCGAACGCCTGCACGCGCTTACCGTGAGCGCTGGCGGTTTTGTAGATATGCTCCGCCACGCCGGAAGAGCCCACGAAGCTGACCGCCGCAATCCGCGGATCGGTGTAGAGCTGCCCGGCGTCTTCGTTGCTGCAGTGAATCACGTTAAAGACGCCATCCGGCAGGCCCGCTTCTTTTAGCAGTTCAGCAAGGCGCACCGCAGCGGTAGGCGCCAGCGCGGGAGGCTTGAGGATAAAGCTGTTGCCGCAGGCCAGCGCGAGCGGGAACATCCACATCGGCACCATTGCCGGGAAGTTAAACGGCGTAATCCCCGCCACCACGCCCAGCGGCTGCATCAGGGAATAGCTATCCACGCCGGTACCGACGTCGGAGGAATACTCGCCTTTAATCAGGTGCGGGATCCCGCAGGCAAACTCGACCACTTCCAGGCCGCGGGTCAGCTCGCCCAGCGCATCCGACCACACCTTACCGTGCTCGCTAACGATGATCCCCGCCAGCTCATCGGCATGTTGTTCCAGCAGCATTTTAAAGTTGAACAGCACCCGGGCGCGGCGCAGCGGCGTGGTACGCGACCAGCTTTCAAACGCGTCGCGCGCGACCTGAATGGCGTCAGAGACCTCCTGGGCGGTGGAGAGCGTGACTTCGCGCACCACTTTTCCCGTCGCCGGGTCAAACACCGGCATCGTTTCATTGCTGCTGCTGGTAACGGTCTGCCCGCCAATAAAGTTTCCTGTGATCGTCATGTTCTCGCCTCATGGTGTGGAAGGCCAACGCTGCGGCCCATCTCCGATTTTGCTGTGCTATAACCGTAGTAAAATGAAATGTATATTTCAACATAGATATAAAATGAAATTCTAATTTGGTGATGATGGTCGCAATTTTCAGCAATAACGCTTCTGTTCCGGCAACAAAGCGCGATCGCCCGGCAACAGACGCTGCGGCCTTTTGACCGGACGCGCATCGGCTCTTTAGCGCACGCTATTTTGCGAGGCAGCTCAAATAATCACCATTTCACTCATTGCCAATTTTGAAATAAACGTTTTGACTAGTAGGTAATCGAACGAACCTACTTCATCCTGTTCCCGGAGAGTAAAATGGCTATTGCCCAGCACCGCTTCTGTATTAATCGCAAGATCGCCCCTTCGCTGAATATCGAGTCCTTCTTTCGCCTGGTGCATAGCCTCGGGCTGAACAAAGTCGAGCTGCGCAATGATTTACCCGGCGGAAAGGTGACGGACGACCTCAGCGCCCGCCAGGTGCGCGAACTGGCAGAGCGCTACCACATTGAGATTCTGACCATCAATGCGGTTTATCCCTTCAACTGCCGTACGCCGGAGGTGCGCAGCCTGACCGAATCCCTGCTGAAGGAGGCGCAGGCCGTTGGCGCGAAATCGCTGGTACTCTGCCCGCTCAACGACGGCAGCGCGGTGTCCACCGACGAGACGCTGAGCGCGCTTCGCGAGCTGGCGCCGCTGTTCTCTTTTTACGGCATCCAGGGGCTGGTTGAGCCGCTGGGCTTTCCGCAAAGCTCGCTGCGTTCGGCGGCGCAGGCGCAAACGCTTATTCACGATGCCCGCGTGCCGTTTAAGCTGCTGATCGATACGTTCCACCACCATCTCTACCCGCAGGCGGATGAGGAGTTTAGCCAGCTGGAGATCGACGCCATCGGCCTGGTCCACCTCTCCGGCGTCGAGGATAGCCGCCCGCGCGACCAGCTGACCGACGATGAGCGCATCATGCTGACGCCTGGCGACAGGCTGGAAACCTGCGAGCAGGTCAAAAATCTGGAAGCGCGCGGCTATCGGGGGGTTTACGCCTTCGAGCCGTTTGCGCCGGAGCTGGCGAACTGGCGCGAAGACGACATCCGTCGTGAGGTGGAGCAGAGCATCGCGCTGCTTCAGCAGCGCTGCGCCTGAAGAAAACCGACGCCCGCGCCGGGGTAAAGTGTCGATTCCTCTCACCTCTTTGCGACGAGTCTGCCTATAATCGACGCAGGATAAATGGAGGAATCGACCATGAGCTCACCCCTGCTGATTGCGCGTACGCTGGAAAAACAGCTGCATCTACTTCCCGGAATGGCCAACCGTCACGGCCTGATCACCGGGGCCACCGGTACCGGTAAAACCGTCACCCTGCAAAAGCTGGCGGAGTCATTTTCCGAAATCGGCGTACCGGTATTTATGGCCGACGTGAAAGGCGACCTCACCGGTATTGCCGAGGAGGGCCAGAGCAGCGAAAAGCTGCAGGCGCGGCTGGACAAAATCGGCGTCACCGACTGGCAGCCGCACGCTAACCCGGTGGTGGTGTGGGATATTTTCGGCGAGAAGGGCCACCCGCTTCGCGCCACGGTCTCCGACCTCGGGCCGCTGCTGCTGGCGCGCCTGCTGAACCTCAACGAGGTCCAGTCCGGGGTGCTGAATATCATTTTCCGCATCGCCGACGACCGCGGCCTGCTGCTGCTCGACTTTAAAGATCTGCGCGCCATTACCCAGTACATCGGCGATAACGCGAAAAGCTTCCAGAACCAGTACGGCAACATCAGCAGCGCCTCGGTGGGGGCGATCCAGCGCGGCCTGCTGACGCTTGAGCAGCAGGGCGCGGAGCACTTCTTCGGCGAGCCGATGCTGGATATCGCGGACTGGATGCGCGTTGATGCCAACGGCAAAGGGGTGATTAATATCCTCAGCGCCGAAAAGCTGTATCAGATGCCGAAGCTGTACGCGGCCAGCCTGCTGTGGATGCTCTCGGAACTCTACGAGCGCCTGCCGGAAGCCGGCGATCTGGACAAACCGAAGCTGGTCTTTTTCTTCGACGAAGCGCACCTGCTGTTTAACGATGCGCCGCAGGTTTTACTCGATAAAATCGAACAGGTTATCCGCCTGATCCGCTCCAAGGCGGTGGGGGTTTACTTCGTTTCGCAAAACCCGGCGGATATCCCCGACGCGGTGCTCGGCCAGCTGGGTAACCGGGTGCAGCACGCCCTGCGCGCCTTCACGCCGAAGGATCAGAAGGCGGTAAAAACGGCGGCGCAAACCATGCGCGCCAATCCGGCGTTCAGTACCGAACAGGCCATTCAGGAGCTGGGCACCGGCGAGGCGCTGGTTTCGTTCCTCGACGAGAAGGGCAGCCCTTCGGTGGTAGAGCGCGCGATGGTTATCGCCCCCTGCTCGCGGATGGGGCCGGTCACGGACGATGAGCGTAACGGGCTGATTAACCACTCCGCGCTGTACGGAAAATATGAGGAGGAGGTCGATCACGAGTCGGCGTTTGAAATGCTGCAAAAAGGGGTGCAGGCCACCACCGAGCAGCAGGACGCGCCGCCGGCCAAAGGCCAGCAGAGCAGCGACGACGACGGACTGCTCGGCGGCCTGAAGGATATCCTGTTTGGTACCACCGGCCCACGCGGCGGCAAGCGCGACGGTATTGTGCAAACGGCGGCCAAAAGCGCGGTGCGTCAGGTGACGAATCAGATAGTGAGAGGGATGCTGGGAAGCTTACTCGGCGGGCGAAAACGTTAGGTTAATGTCCCCCTCTCCGCGCCGGAGAGGGGGAGGCGCGCTAGCTTTTTCTCATCATCAGCCAGAGGCTTATCAGGAAGAAGCTGGCGCTCGGCAGCAGCGCGCCGATGATCGGCGGAATGCCGTAGACCAGGGTCAGCGGGCCAAAAATCTGGTCCAGCACGTAGAAGATAAAGCCGAAGCTGATCCCGGTGACCACCCTCACGCCCATCGCCACGCTGCGCAGCGGACCAAAGATAAACGACAGCGCCATCAGCATCATTACCGCCACCGACAGCGGCTGGAAGATCTTGCTCCACATATTGAGCTGGTAGCGGCCAGGGTCCTGACCGCTGGACTTCAGATAGGTGACGTAGTTATGCAGGCCGCTAATCGACAGCGCGTCGGGATCCAGCGCCACCACGCCCAGCTTATCCGGCGTCAGTTTGGTATTCCAGGTGCCGCTGACCATCTGCGAACCGGTGATCTGTTTCGGGTCGGTCAGGTTGGACTCATCGACCTGCGACAGGCGCCAGACCTTATTCTCGCTATCGAATTTCGCCGACGCGGCGTAGCGGACCGACTGCAGGCGCCGCGCATCGTTGAAGGCGTAGATGCTCACGCCGCCCAGCTCATCGTTGCCCTTCACCCGTTCGATATAGACAAAATTGTGGCCGTCTTTCGCCCACAGGCCCTGCTGAGTTGAAAGCAGCGAGCCGCCGTACATCTGCTGAGCGCGGTAGTTACGCGCCATCTGCTCGCCCTGCGGCGCAACCCATTCCCCCATAGCCATCGTCAGCAGAACCAGCGGGATAGCGGTTTTCATCACCGCCAGCGCCACCTGCAAACGAGTGAAGCCGGAGGCCTGCATCACCACCAGCTCGCTGCGCTGCGCCAGCGCGCCGAGGCCAAGCAGCGCCCCGAGCAGCGCCGCCATCGGGAAGAATATCTGCACATCTTTCGGCACGCTGAGAAGGGTATATAGCCCGGCGCCCAGCGCATCGTAGCTGCCCTGCCCGGCTTTTTTCAGCTGATCGACAAACTTGATAATGCCCGACAGCGAAACCAGCATGAACAGCGTCATCATGATGGTGTTGAAAATCGTCTTACCGATGTAACGGTCAAGTACGCCAAACGCCTGCATCACGCCGCTCCTTTGTTAAAACGGGCACGGAAGCGACGCATTGGCACCGTATCCCACAGGTTCAACAGCACCGCCAGCGCGAAATAGAGCAGGTTGATGCCCCACATCCAGATCATCGGGTCCATTTTACCTTTGCCGCCGTTCGACTTAATCGAGGTTTGCAGCAGGAAGAAGACCAGGTAAAGCAGCATTGCCGGCAGCATCGACAGCACGCGGCCCTGGCGCGGGTTGACGACGCTCAGCGGAACCACCATCAGCGCCATGATAAAGACGGTCGCCACCAGCGTGAAGCGCCAGTGCAGCTCGGCGCGAGCGCGATCGGTCTGGGTATGCCACAGCGTGCGCATATCCATCTGTTCGGTGTCATCGGGATCCGACGTCACCGCCTGGTGGCCGACAATCGCCTGATAGTTTTTGAAATCGGTGATGCGGAAATCGCGCAGCATCGCGGTGCCCTCAAAGCGGGTACCCTGATTCATGGTCACCACCTGCGAGCCGTCTTTCTGCTGCGAGAGTTCGCCTGAATCGGCGACCACCACCGACGGACGGGCGTTGCCTTTCGGCCGCAGCTGCGCAAGGAATACGTCCTGGAAACGCTTGCCGTTAACGCTTTCAATAAACAGCACCGCGCTACCGTCGCTGGCCTGCTGGAACTGGCCCTGGGCCAGCGCGGCCATGCCGGGGTTAGCTTTAGCTTCCGACAGCACTTCATCCTGATGACGGGACGACCACGGCCCCGCCCACATCACGTTTACCGCCGCGACTGCGCCGGTGAACAGCGCGAGGATCATCGCCGCCTTCACCAGTACCGCTTTGCTCAGGCCGCAGGCGTGCATCACCGTGATTTCGCTTTCGGTATAGAGTTTGCCCAGCGTCATCAGCAGCCCGAGGAACAGGCTCAGGGGCAGGATCAGCTGCGCCATCTCCGGAATGCCCAGCCCTAACAGCGAGAGCACCAGATTTGTCGGGATCTCGCCATCTACCGCAGCGCCGAGGATCCTGACCAGTTTCTGACAAAAGAAAATGAGTAACAGGATGAATAGGATCGCCAACTGGCTTTTCAGCGTCTCACGAACCAGATATCTTATGATTATCACTATAAATACGCCCGTAAAAACCCGTCTTATTGCAGGAAAATTGCTTGTTTCATGGCTTAAACGTCATTTATTCTCTTTGGTCGTCGAAAACATCGCTAAGATTAAATGACTCATCGGTTCTGCGTATCAGGTTTTTTTCTGACGAACCAAGGCCGTAATAACGTTAAGATTAACACGAAGTCACCACAACAGCGGACATGAGTTACGAAAGCTTTCAATTCTATCCGTAGCCACCGTCGTTGTCTTTAAGATTCAGGAGCGTAGTGCATGGAGTTCAGTGTAAAAAGCGGTAGCCCGGAGAAGCAGCGGAGTGCCTGTATCGTGGTCGGCGTCTTCGAACCGCGTCGCCTCTCCCCCATTGCCGAACAACTCGATAAAATCAGTGACGGCTATATCAGCGCCCTGCTGCGTCGCGGTGAACTGGAAGGTAAGCCAGGCCAGACGCTGCTGCTCCACCATGTGCCAAATATTCTGTCAGAGCGCATTCTGCTGATTGGATGTGGCAAAGAGCGCGAGCTGGATGAGCGCCAGTACAAGCAGGTGATCCAAAAAACCATTAATACCCTGAATGATACCGGGTCGATGGAAGCGGTTTGTTTTCTGACCGAGCTGCATGTCAAAGGACGTAACAACTACTGGAAAGTTCGCCAGGCCGTTGAGACCGCCAAAGAGACGCTGTACAGCTTCGATCAGCTGAAGACCAACAAGAGCGAGCCGCGTCGTCCGCTGCGTAAAATGGTCTTCAACGTGCCAACCCGCCGCGAGCTGACCAGCGGCGAGCGCGCAATCCAGCACGGCCTGGCCATCGCCTCAGGGATCAAAGCGGCAAAAGATCTCGGCAACATGCCGCCAAACATCTGCAACGCGGCCTATCTGGCCTCGCAGGCGCGCCAGCTGGCGGATACTTACAGCAAAAACGTCATCACCCGCGTGATCGGCGAACAGCAGATGCGCGAGCTGGGGATGAACTCTTACCTTGCGGTCGGCAACGGTTCGCAGAACGAATCGCTGATGTCGGTGATTGAGTACAAAGGCAACCCGTCGGAAGACGCGCGACCGATCGTGCTGGTCGGTAAAGGCCTGACGTTCGACTCCGGCGGTATCTCCATCAAGCCTGCCGAAGGCATGGACGAGATGAAGTACGACATGTGCGGCGCGGCAGCGGTGTACGGCGTCATGCGCATGGTGGCCGAGCTGCAGCTGCCGCTGAACGTCATCGGCGTACTGGCGGGCTGTGAAAACATGCCCGGCGGCCGCGCCTATCGCCCAGGCGACGTTCTGACCACGATGTCCGGCCAGACGGTTGAGGTGCTGAATACCGATGCCGAAGGCCGCCTGGTGCTCTGCGACGTCCTGACCTACGTAGAGCGCTTCGAACCGGAAGCGGTGATTGACGTGGCGACGCTGACCGGCGCCTGCGTGATTGCCCTGGGGCACCATATCACCGGCCTGATGTCGAACCACAATCCGCTGGCCCATGAGCTGATTGGCGCATCTGAACTGGCGGGCGACCGCGCGTGGCGTCTGCCGCTGGGCGACGAGTTCCAGGATCAGCTGGAGTCTAACTTTGCGGATATGGCCAACATCGGCGGCCGTCCTGGCGGGGCTATTACCGCCGGCTGCTTCCTGTCGCGCTTCACCCGCAAGTACAACTGGGCGCACCTCGATATCGCTGGCACCGCATGGCGTTCGGGTAAAGCCAAAGGCGCGACCGGTCGTCCGGTGGCGCTGCTGTCGCAGTTCCTGCTCAACCGCGCCGGGTTCACTGGCGAAGAGTAATCTTGCGGGCCGGATAGCGCGACGCTTATCCGGCCCGTGAGTTCGAGCAATTAGAATTCTGTACCCTATGGATTTCGAGTTGCATCGCGGCGGCAGAGCGGAGCACACTCCCGCCAGCATAGTTTACTCTGCGGCTGGAGTGCCCAAAGGCAGCCAACCAAGAGGCAACGGGAAAGACAACGGGTAGAGATATGAAGAACGCAACCTTTTATCTTCTGGACAATGACGCGCAGCAGGACGGTTTAAGCGCCGTCGAACAGCTGGTGTGTGAAATTGCCGCAGAACGCTGGCGCAGCGGCAAACGCGTGCTGATCGCCTGTGAAGATGAGCAGCAGGCCATTCGCCTCGACGAAGCGCTGTGGACGCGGCCACCGGAGAGTTTTGTCCCGCACAATCTGGCGGGAGAAGGCCCCAGAGGCGGCGCGCCGGTGGAGGTCGCCTGGCCGCAGAAGCGCAACAGCAGCCCGCGGGACATCCTGATCAGTCTGCGGGTAAACTTTGCAGATTTTGCCACCGCTTTCACAGAAGTGATAGACTTTGTCCCTTACGAAGACTCTCTGAAACAACTGGCGCGCGAACGCTACAAAGCGTACCGCATGGCTGGTTTCAACCTGAACACGGCAACCTGGAAATAATGGAAAAGACATACAACCCACAAGATATCGAACAGCCGCTTTACGAGCACTGGGAAAAGCAGGGCTATTTCAAACCGAATGGTGATGAAAGCCAGGAGAGCTTCTGCATCATGATCCCACCGCCGAACGTCACCGGCAGTTTGCATATGGGTCATGCCTTCCAGCAAACCATCATGGATACCATGATTCGCTACCAGCGTATGCAGGGTAAAAATACTCTGTGGCAGGCCGGTACCGACCACGCGGGTATCGCAACCCAGATGGTGGTTGAACGTAAGATTGCCGCCGAAGAAGGTAAAACCCGCCACGATTACGGTCGCGACGCCTTTATCGATAAAATCTGGCAGTGGAAAGCGGAATCCGGCGGCACCATTACCCGTCAGATGCGCCGCCTGGGCAACTCCGTGGACTGGGAGCGCGAGCGTTTCACCATGGATGAAGGCCTCTCCAACGCCGTGAAGGAAGTCTTTGTCCGCCTGTACAAAGAAGATCTGATCTACCGCGGCAAGCGCCTGGTCAACTGGGACCCGAAGCTGCGCACCGCGATTTCCGACCTCGAAGTGGAAAACCGCGAGTCTAAAGGCTCCATGTGGCACATCCGCTACCCGCTGGCCGACGGCGCGAAAACCGCCGACGGCAAAGATTACCTGGTGGTCGCCACCACTCGTCCGGAAACCGTGCTCGGCGATACCGGCGTGGCGGTTAACCCGGAAGATCCGCGCTATAAAGACCTGATCGGCAAATTCGTTATTCTGCCGCTGGTTGACCGCCGCATTCCAGTCGTGGGCGATGAACACGCCGATATGGAAAAGGGCACCGGCTGCGTGAAGATCACCCCGGCGCACGACTTTAACGACTATGAAGTCGGTAAACGTCACGGCCTGCCGATGATCAATATCCTGACCTTTGACGGCGATATCCGTGAAAGCGCGGAAGTGTACGACAGCAAAGGCAACGAGTCTGACGCCTACCCCAACGAGATCCCGGCTCAGTTCCAGAATCTGGAACGTTTTGCCGCGCGTAAAGCGGTGGTTGCCGCCGTTGACGCGCTGGGCCTGTTAGAAGAGATTAAACCGCACGATCTGACCGTACCGTACGGCGATCGCGGCGGCGTGGTTATCGAGCCGATGCTGACCGATCAGTGGTACGTTCGTGCCGACGTGCTGGCAAAACCGGCGGTTGAAGCGGTTGAGAACGGCGACATTCAGTTCGTGCCGAAGCAGTACGAAAACATGTATTTCTCCTGGATGCGCGATATTCAGGACTGGTGTATCTCCCGTCAGCTGTGGTGGGGCCACCGCATCCCGGCATGGTACGACAACGAAGGCAACGTCTACGTTGGCCGTAACGAAGACGAAGTGCGCCAGGAAAACAACCTCTCCGCCGACGTGGCGCTGCGCCAGGACGACGACGTTCTCGATACCTGGTTCTCCTCCGCGCTGTGGACGTTCTCCACCCTCGGCTGGCCGGAAAACACCGACGCGCTGCGTCAGTTCCACCCAACCAGCGTGATGGTATCCGGCTTCGACATCATCTTCTTCTGGATTGCCCGCATGATCATGATGACCATGCACTTCATCAAAGATGAAAACGGCAAGCCGCAGGTACCGTTTAAGACCGTCTACATGACCGGCCTGATTCGCGATGACGAAGGCCAGAAGATGTCCAAATCCAAGGGTAACGTCATTGACCCGCTGGATATGGTCGACGGTATTTCCCTGGCTGACCTGCTGGAGAAACGCACCGGCAACATGATGCAGCCGCAGCTGGCGGAAAAAATCGCTAAGCGTACCGAAAAACAGTTCCCGGACGGCATCGAGCCGCACGGTACCGACGCCCTGCGCTTCACCCTGGCGGCGCTGGCCTCTACCGGCCGCGACATCAACTGGGATATGAAGCGTCTGGAAGGTTACCGTAACTTCTGTAACAAGCTGTGGAACGCCAGCCGTTTCGTGCTGATGAATACCGAAGATCAGGATTGCGGCTTCAACGGCGGCGCAATGGAGCTCTCTCTGGCCGACCGCTGGATCCTTGCGGAATTCAACCAGACCATCAAAGCGTACCGCGAAGCGCTGGATAACTTCCGCTTCGATATCGCCGCGGGCATTCTGTACGAGTTCACCTGGAACCAGTTCTGCGACTGGTATCTGGAGCTGACCAAGCCGGTGATGAACGGCGGCACCGAGGCCGAGCTGCGCGGTACCCGCAATACGCTGGTAACCGTGCTGGAAGGCCTGCTGCGCCTGGCGCACCCGATCATTCCGTTTATCACTGAAACCATCTGGCAGCGCGTGAAGGTCATCTGCGGCGTGACGGCCGATACCATCATGCTGCAGCCGTTCCCGCAGTACGATGCATCGCAGGTTGATGAAGCCGCGGCTTCCGATACCGAGTGGCTGAAGCAGGCAATCATCGCCGTGCGTAACATTCGCGCGGAAATGAACATTGCCCCAGGCAAACCGCTGGAGCTTCTGCTGCGCGGCTGTAGCAACGATGCGATTCGTCGCGTAAACGACAACCGCAGCTTCCTGCTGAACCTGGCGCGACTGGAAAGCATCACCGTGCTGGCTGCCGATGATAAAGGCCCGGTTTCGGTCGCCAAGATCATCGACGGCGCCGAGCTGCTGATCCCGATGGCCGGCCTTATCGACAAAGATGCCGAGCTGGCGCGTCTGGCGAAAGAAGTGGCGAAAGTCGAAGCGGAAATCGGCCGTATCGAAAGCAAGCTCTCCAACGAAGGCTTTGTCGCCCGCGCGCCGGAAGCGGTCATTGCTAAAGAGCGTGAAAAGCTGGAAGGTTATGCGGAAGCGAAAACCAAGCTGGTTGAACAGCAGGCCGTGATCGCCGCGCTGTAATCCTCTGCCCCTTGTCCGACCGGGCAAGGGGCACAATCACCGCGGATACCACGCGCTGAAGACCCCAGGTTGCAGCACAAACGCCCGTCGCGTTGAACAGCGCTTGCGCTGCCCCCTTTTCCGATGTTATTAACAACAACATCATCCGCCATTTTTGCTATGAGTAATCGTATGAATACGATCGCGACCATCACGGTGTCGCTGCGCCGGATCACCGCGCAAGACAATGCGGCTATCGCCGGCGTTATTCGCCAGGTTTCAGCCGAATACGGGCTGACCGCCGATAAAGGCTATACGGTAGCCGACCCTAATCTGGATGAGCTTTTCCAGCTCTACAACCAGCCGGGTTCCGCATACTGGGTGGTGGAGCAGAATGGTCAGGTGGTCGGCGGCGGCGGCGTGGCGCCATTGGCCCACAGCGAGCCCGATATCTGCGAGCTGCAGAAAATGTACTTTATGACTTCGGCCCGCGGACAGGGGCTGGCGAAAAAGCTGGCGCTGCTCGCGCTGGATCATGCCCGCGAGCAGGGTTTCAGGCGCTGCTACCTGGAAACGACCGCCTTCCTGAAGGAAGCGGTGGGTTTATATGAGCACCTTGGCTTCGAGCATATCGACGGGCCGCTAGGCCATACCGGCCACGTTGATTGCGAAGTTCGGATGCTTAAAACGCTGTAATTTACGCCTCCCCGGTCGCGCTGCGCCTACCGGGGACCCGCCCTCATCCCGTTGCTCCGGGAACCCCGCTTCAGGCCGCCACCGGCACTCCGCTATGAAAGCGAATCTCGGCCTCCGGCGCGTTAATCAACGCGGCTTCCGCGGCGCCCAGCTGGCGCACGCGCTCGCTGATATCGTCTCCGGCAATCTGCTGCGCCAGGCGCAGATAATCCTCGAAGTGGCGCGCTTCCGAGCGCAGCAGCGACAGATAGAACTTCTGCAGGTCGTCGTCCAGCCACGGCGCCAGGGCGGCAAAGCGCTCGCAGGAGCGCGCTTCGATATAGGCCCCGCAAATCAGCTTATCGATCAGCATCGCCGGCTCATGGGATCGCACCTCCCGGCGTAATCCGCGGGCGTAGCTGCTGGCGGTGATTTTGACGTAAGGAATGTCGTGCGCCAGCATTATCTCGCGCACCTGCCAAAAGTGATGCAGCTCTTCTTTAATCAGCAGCACCATACTGTCAATCAGCTGGCGCCCCCACGGGTCGTCCGTATGCGGCATCGTGCTTTTATTTATCTGCTTATGCAGCGCGACGAAATCCGGCTCCGGGCCCCAGCGGTAGGTAAAGTCCTCGTACGGCTTCAGGCAGGCCAGCAGCTCATCGGCGCCCTCTTTATCCGCCACATATTTACGCACCAGCAGCATGGCGTTTTGCGCCGCTTTCAGCTCGCAAACCATATGATCGGTGAGCAGCAGCGGCAGGTGTTCCGGCTTACGAGCTTCATCAATCCACGCTTGCGGAGTTGTACAGTGCAGGAAGTTGAGTATGGGGGAGAGTATTTGCGGGTAATCCATCGAGGTTCCTTGCTATACGGCGGCAGATACCGCCGTATCCATCAGCGGCTTAGTGACGTACGCCGTCGTCGTCTTCATCGACGAAATCTTCGTCATCGTCTTCGTCGCCATCTTCACCGTTAGGGTCTTCGAAGTAGGTGCCCCAACCGTCATACTCCACGCCAAACTTTTCTGCCAGCGTCAGCAGCTGTTCAACCTGGGCGTCAATCAGCTCAACCTTCAGCGCGCTCTCGCTCAGGATGTCGCAGCAAATAACGGTTTCGCCTTCTTCGACTTCCAGCTCTTCCGGCTCGGTCACTTCATAACCCAACTTGAAGGCTTCTACCGCAACTTTTTCCAGCGTTTCGAAGTCGTCGGCGGAGAGATGATGCTCGATGGTGTACAGCGCGTCCGGATCGCTGCCGTCTTCGAGCAGCTCTTCAATAATCAGACGCGTTTCTTCACGCTGTTCTTCCAGTAGTTCCGGGTTTGCCATGGCTCGTTCCTCTTAATGTGCGGCAGTTACTTCTATTGTCACATACCGCCGTGATTGCCTCCACCTTTGTGCGAAAGATTTGTGTTGCGGGGTTGCAAATGAATATTCATACATATAAAGTGAATTTTAATTCAATAAGTGGTTTAAACCATGCGAGGGAAACATGTCCACGTTTTATCAGAAGCATTTTTTGAAGTTGCTTGATTTTACACCTGCAGAAATCACGGCCCTGCTCAAGCTGGCGACCAGACTCAAAACCGATAAAAAAAACAGTATTGAAATCCAGCATCTCGCCGGCAAAAACATCGCGCTCATCTTCGAAAAAGACTCTACCCGCACACGATGCTCTTTCGAAGTTGCCGCATTCGATCAGGGCGCGCGCGTAACCTACCTCGGGCCAAGCGGCAGCCAGATCGGCCATAAAGAGTCAATTAAAGATACCGCCCGCGTGCTGGGCCGGATGTATGACGGTATTCAGTATCGCGGCCACGGCCAGGAAGTGGTTGAAACCCTCGCCCAATACGCCGGCGTGCCGGTGTGGAACGGCCTGACCAACGAATTTCACCCTACCCAGCTGCTGGCGGATCTGCTGACCATGCAGGAACATCTGCCGGGGAAAGCGTTCAACGAAATGACCCTCGCGTATGCCGGCGACGCGCGTAATAACATGGGCAATTCGATGCTCGAAGCGGCGGCACTTACCGGACTGGATCTGCGTCTCGTCGCGCCGTCGGCCTGCTGGCCGGAAGAGAGCCTGGTGGCCGAGTGCAAAGCGCTGGCGCAAAAGAACGGCGGCAACATAACCCTGACCGAAGATATCGCCGCCGGCGTGAAGGGCGCGGACTTTATCTACACCGACGTTTGGGTATCGATGGGCGAAGCCAAAGAGAAGTGGGCCGAGCGTATCGCCCAGCTGCGTGACTATCAGGTGAACAGCAGCATGATGGCGCTGACCGGCAATCCGCAGGTGAAGTTCCTCCACTGCCTGCCGGCGTTCCACGACGATCAAACCGCGCTTGGCAAGCAGATGGCCGCCGAGTTCGGCCTGCACGGCGGCATGGAGGTCACCGACGAGGTGTTTGAATCTGCGGCGAGCATCGTCTTCGATCAGGCCGAAAACCGCATGCATACCATCAAGGCGGTGATGGTCGCAACCTTGAGTAAATAACCCGGCGGGGATTTCCCGGAGGCGGCGCGCAGCGCCTTATCCGGGCTACCGCACCGGCCCGTCGCCCCGGTAAGTGCAGCACGACCGGGGATTGACGGCGCTTAGCCCATCAGCATCTTCACCACCGCTTTGCGCACTTTGGCGGGCGAGCCCACCGCACACAGCGGCTTATGCACCTCCCCCGGATAAAACACCACAAAATCTCCCGCGCTGAGAATCATGGTTTTCTCCTGCTCGCCGGCGGCGAGGAACGCAATGTCTTTATCCGCCAGCCAGTCGATATCCGGCGTCCCGGCGGGCCGGGTGCTGAAGGTCATCCCCTCCTCGCCCTGCAGCACAATCTGGATATCCAGGTAGCGCGCGTGATACTCGGCGCGGCGCTCGCTGAGCGCTTCGGTAGTGTCCTGCGAAATCAGATAAAACAGATTGTTGCCGTCAATATCATGCTTACCGAGCGGCGTCTCCTCGCTGACGTGAGCCTTAACATATTCGATAGCCTGGCGCAGCGGTTCCGGTAGCCAGGCCTGCAGATGATAAATGTTCCCGACGATCATAATAACCCTCAAATATAAAACAGCTTTTCATTTCTGATTTTTATACGCCCCTTGCGACTGCCATACCACCACTTTTTAACGCTTTTTTGCGCTGACGCGGCGTTATCGAAGCAAACGTTTACCTGTTTGTGGACTAATCGCTTGATCCGAAATTTGAGCTGCGTATAATGCCGGTCGATTTGCCGGGAGGAAGCATGGTCTATTGCGTACGACATTCTGTCTTACCGCGTCTGAAAACAGGCGCTGGCGTAGCGTTTTTCTTTCCGTTGCTCAATGAATTCTCGAAGCCCCTTATTTAAGGGGCTTTTTTTTTGCCCAGGCGTCAGGAGATAAACATGGCTAACCCGCTATATCAAAAACATATCATTTCCATAAACGATCTCAGCCGCGAAGACCTTGAACTGGTCCTGGCGACCGCTGCAAAGCTGAAAGCGCGCCCGCAGCCGGAACTGCTGAAGCACAAGGTTATCGCCAGCTGTTTCTTTGAAGCCTCCACCCGCACCCGACTGTCGTTCGAAACCTCAATGCATCGCCTCGGCGCCAGCGTGGTAGGCTTCTCCGACAGCAGCAACACCTCGTTGGGCAAAAAAGGCGAAACCCTCGCCGACACCATTTCGGTCATCAGCACCTACGTTGACGCCATCGTGATGCGTCATCCGCAGGAAGGCGCGTCGCGGCTGGCAACCGAATTCTCCGGCGGAATTCCGGTGCTCAACGCCGGCGACGGCGCCAATCAGCACCCGACGCAAACCCTGCTGGATCTGTTCACCATCCAGGAAACCCAGGGCCGCCTGGAAAACCTTAACGTGGCGATGGTCGGCGACCTTAAATACGGCCGCACAGTGCACTCCCTGACCCAGGCGCTGGCGAAATTTAACGGCAACCGCTTCTACTTTATCGCCCCTGACGCGCTGGCCATGCCGCAGTACATCCTCGATATGCTTGATGAAAAAGGGATTGCCTGGAGCGTACATAGCGCCATTGATGAGGTCATGGAGGAGGTCGATATTCTGTATATGACCCGCGTACAGAAAGAGCGCCTCGACCCGTCGGAATATGCCAACGTGAAGGCGCAGTTTGTGCTGCGCGCCGCCGATCTGGAAGGCGCCCGCGACAATATGAAAGTGCTGCACCCGCTGCCGCGCATTGACGAAATCACCACCGATGTTGATAAAACGCCGCACGCCTGGTACTTCCAGCAGGCCGGCAACGGCATCTTCGCACGCCAGGCGTTACTGGCACTGGTACTGACTAGCGAGCTGGCTCTGTAAGGGGAAACGACCATGACACATGATAATAAACTGCAGGTAGAAGCCATTAAGCGTGGCACCGTCATCGACCACATCCCCGCGCAGGTGGGCTTTAAGCTGCTGACGCTGTTCAAGCTGACCGAAACCGACCAGCGCATCACCATTGGCCTGAACCTGCCATCGGGCGAAATGGGCCGCAAGGATCTGATAAAAATCGAGAACACCTTCCTCACCGACGAGCAGGTCAACCAGCTGTCGCTGTACGCCCCGCTTGCGACGGTCAACCGTATCGACGATTACGAAGTGGTCGGCAAGTCGCGGCCTAACCTGCCGGATCGGATTAACAACGTGCTGGTGTGCCCGAACAGCAACTGTATCAGCCACGCAGAGCCCGTTTCATCCAGTTTTGCGGTGAAAAAACGCGAAAACGACATCGCTCTGAAGTGCAAATATTGTGAAAAAGAGTTTTCACATTATGTGGTTCTGGCCGACTAATTGAGGTTGGTATTGGCAACCCGGCTCCCTATAATGGCCGGGTCCTTACGCGCTATCCTTCAAGCTGCTTCCTTGACGGCGACTCGCCCCCTGCCGCGTCGATGCAACCCGAAGGATTTCGCGTCACTTCTTAATTAAGCTGTTATTCAGGAGAACTCATGTCTAAAACTATCGCGACGGAAAATGCACCCGCAGCTATCGGCCCGTACGTTCAGGGTGTTGATCTGGGTAGCATGATCATCACTTCCGGCCAGATCCCGGTTGATCCTAAAACGGGTAGCGTACCGGAAGATGTTGCCGCTCAGGCGCGCCAGTCTCTGGACAACGTAAAGGCTATCGTTGAAGCAGCAGGCCTGAAAGTGGGCGATATCGTTAAAACCACCGTATTCGTCAAAGACCTGAACGACTTCGCCACCGTGAACGCCGCTTATGAAGCGTTTTTCACCGAACATGATGCGACCTTCCCGGCACGCTCCTGCGTCGAAGTTGCGCGTCTGCCGAAAGACGTGAAGATTGAGATTGAAGCTATCGCGATTCGTCGCTGATTGTTCGGCCCTCTCCGCTGCGGAGAGGGCTATCTTCGGCGATTCATCTCATGACGACGCATTCATCTCGCGCACAAAATCAATAAACGCCTGCAGGGGCACGGGGATCAGGCGACGATCGTTGTAGTAAAGATAGGGCCCGGAGAACGACAGCCACCACGGCTGTAGTATTGCCTCGAGCTGGCCGCTGGCGATAGCGGGCCGCAGCCACTCTTCGAACAGATAGATAACGCCAATACCGGCAATCGCGGACTCGACCGCCAGGTCGACTGCGCTACCGACGCTCACCACCAGCGGGCCATTCACCTGTACGCTGTAGCTCTCTCCCTCACGCTCAAACTCCCACGCCGGCATGACGCCCGTGGCGTAACGGCCGCGTATACATTGATGGCGCATCAAATCGCGCGGATGCGTTGGTCTGCCATGCTGGCTTAAATACGCCGGGGCAGCGGCAGTGGCAAAGCGCTGGCGGCGCGGGCCGATAGGAAGGGCAATCACATCCTGTTCGAGCCGCTCGTCATAGCGAATGCCGGCATCGCAGCCGTCACGAAACACATCCTGGACGTTACTTTCGGCGACGATCTCCAGCTGAATATTGGGATAACGGCGGATAAACTCCGGCACCAGAGAGGGCAATACCAGCCGCGCGGCGCTGACCGGCACGTTCAGCCGCAGCGTGCCGCCGGGAGTATTACGATAGCGATTGAGCGAATCCAGCGCGGCGTCCACTTCGTTCATGGCCGGAAGCAGGCGCTCAATCAGCGCCCTGCCGGCCTCGGTCAACACCACGGTGCGCGTGGTTCGATGAAACAGCCTGATACCGAGCTGCTCCTCCGCACGACGCACCGCATCGCTTAGCCGCGACGCGCTGCTGCCGGTGATCCTTGCGGCCTCGCGAAATCCCCCGGCCTTCGCCACTTCGACTACCGCATGCAGCAAACCAATATCCATCGACACTGTGCGCCACCTCGTACAGGTTGTTCTTATTTAGCCGGATAGTTGCACAGCGCATTCACCGATACAATCGAAACACACTCATACAGGAGAGCACCATGTCAAAACCCACAATGACTTACCGCCTCGGCGACCGCGAAGTTAACCGTTTAGGCTATGGCGCAATGCAGCTGGCAGGTCCGGGCGTTTTTGGCCCGGTGAAGGATGAAGCGCGGGCAATTCAGGTTCTTCGTGACGCCGTCGCCTCCGGCGTTAACCACATTGATACCAGCGATTTTTACGGCCCGCATGAGACCAACCGGCTGATTAAAAAAGCGCTACATCCCTATTCCGACGACCTGAGCATCGTCACTAAAGTTGGCGCACGGCGGGATGAAAAAGGCGGGTGGCTCCCGGCCTTCAGCCCGCAGGAGCTGACCCGCGCGGTAGAAGAGAACTTACAGAATCTGGGGCTGGACGCCATGCAGGTGGTGAATCTGCGCAGCATGCATGACGTCCATACGCCGAAGGAAGGCTCGCTGGAAAAAGAGCTGGAAACGCTGATTCAGCTGAAAGAGCGCGGATTAATCCGTCATATTGGCCTGAGTAACGTGACCGCCAAACAGATCGCCGATGCGCAAAAGATGACGCCGATTGTCTGCGTTCAGAATATGTATAACCTTGCCAACCGCCAGGACGACGAGCTGGTCGATAGCCTGGCCGCGCAGGGCATCGCCTACGTGCCGTTCTTCCCGCTTGGCGGTTTCTCGCCGCTGCAGTCCGCGCTGCTCGATGACGTCGCCAGCGAATTACAGGCAACGCCCATGCAGGTCGCCCTCGCCTGGCTGCTCAAGCGCTCGCCCAATATTCTGCTGATCCCCGGCACGTCATCGCCGCAGCATTTGCAGGAGAACCTGGCAAGCGCGCAAATTGCACTGTCCGATGAAGTGATGGAAAAGCTGAACGGGATCGCTGGCTAAGCTGCCGGGCTCTACGGAAAGCGTACTCTGCTACCATGCCGGCCCTTAATGCCGGCACTGGCATATCTCCCCTACTCGACCTTCGTCGCCCGCAGCAGTTTCTCCAGCGGATAGACCGCCGCAATCACCAGCTCATCCTGCGTTTTCGCCGCCTCATCCAGCTGCGCCTGCACCGACGCATACTCCTTATCATCCAGCGTTCCCTGGCGAGCCACCAGGTCCGTCAGGCGCATCCCCAGCGTCGCCAGCTTATCAACCTGCTGCACCACCGGGCCGATCGCCGCCAGCTGATAGCTGCTTTCAGTTAGCGCCAGCGCATCGGCGGTATTATTTTGCCAGCGGGTAAAGACGTGACGCAGCGCGTCCGCGCTTTCGTTATCTTCCGCATCGCTAATCAGCCTTTCGGCCCAGCGGTTAAGGCTGCGCACGGTGTCGCTCTCCGCCGGCAGCGCGTCGGCCAGCCGGTTCAGCGGCTCGAACTGATGATAGTTGTTGGCCTGGAATTTCAGATGCTGGCGGGTGTAATAGTGCGCCGGCTCGATGGCCTGGGCGAGGATCTGCAGCGCCAGGGTGCTGCCGCCGTTTGCCAGCCGGGTGAACTGCACCAGCTGCTGGCCGTGCTGCTGCAGGCCGACCGAGACCGTTGACCAGCCGTCCATCGCCTGCAGACGCTGGTACATATTGTCGCTGTCTTTGACATCCTGCGCCGACCACAGGCGCTCGGCAACCGCGAAGGTTCGCGGCCACAGCTTAATATCCAGCACCGGCGCCGCCACGTTTTCCGCCCACAGCGCCGCTTCGCCGCCGAGCAGGTTCTTCTGCTGTTCGCCATCGGGAACCACCGGCTGGCTCCCCTCGGGCACATCGTCCAGCCGCTGCCCGCTCACCGGATAGCGGACGTTGCCCAGCAGGAAGTAGCCGCCAAGCTTATCGTCGTTGACGGTCAGCACCGGCCGGGTTTCCCCCATCCAGGTATCGACGCTAAAGGTTATCTGGTTATCATTCAGCCATGCGATATCCTGCACCGCCCGTCGAGATTTTCCTTTAAAATCAATAAACCCGCGCCAGCCGCTCTCCCCTTTTACCAGCGTGAAGCTGCCTTCCACCGCGCTCCCCTTGAGCCGCGGCATCACGAAGCTCCAGCTTTGGGCGCTGTCGTTATCGGTAATGGTATCGACGCCGTTCAGCCCCTGCGGCACGATTTCATTGCGGTAGTGATAGGCGGTGTACTGCGGCTGATCGAGATAAAATCCGGTAGAGAGGATCCCGCGATAGCCGTGCTTCGCCACCTCCCCCAGCGCATCCTGCCCCTGCCACGACTGGATCAAAATGCTTTTCAGCAGATCGGGGTGATAGATTTCGTCCCAGCCCACCATCTGGCGACGATGTTTTTCGAGGATCGCCTCCAGCCTGCGGTTGAAGTACGCCTGCAGCGCGTGGCTGTCCGCCAGCCCCTTATCGCGCATAAATTTCTGGATCGCCGGGTTCGCCTGCCACTGGCTGTCGTCCACCTCATCCCCGCCAATATGCAGATAAGGGTCGGGGAAGATCGCCGCCAGCTCGCCGATCATCGCCTCGGCAAAGGCGTAAGTGGCCTCTTTGGTCGGGTCGAGCACCGGCTTAAGCACGCCCCAGTGGCGCTCCATTTGATAGGGGCCCGGCGCGCTCATCAGCTCCGGATAGGCCACCGCAATGGCCGAGGCGTGTCCCGGCATATCGATTTCCGGCACCACGCGGATGCCGCGATCCGTCGCGTAGCGCACGATCTCTTTCATCTGCGCCTGAGTGTAGAACAGCCCGTCGCTGGCCTGCTGCTGTAGCTTCGGGTAGCGCGTGGAGGCAAAGCGCCAGCCCTGATCGTCGGTCAGGTGCCAGTGGAAGACGTTGAGCTTGGCGGCCGCCATGCCGTCGATCTGCCGCTTAATGGCCTCCAGCGGCATAAAGTGGCGCGCGGAGTCCAGCAGCAGCCCGCGCCACGGGAAGCGCGGCGCATCGTCGATCGTGACGTAAGGAATGGCGGTATTCTCCGCGCCGTTCTGTATCAGCTGGAGCAGGGTTTCCATCCCGCGCAGGGCGCCGAAACGGGTGTTCGCCTTGAGGGTCACGCCCTCGGCGGTCACCTTCAGCTGGTAGCTTTCATCGCTGTCGGGGCGCGGAATGGCCGGGACCTTTTTGGCAATCACCACCGCAATAGTCGGCGTTTTCGCGGCGGTCATTTGCGGCTGCAGAGTCCAGCCGGTCTGGCGGGCGATGCGCTCCCGCCAGCGGCCGGCGGCATCCCCCAAATCGTCGCCGCTGACGTTTAGCGTCAGCTGATTATTCAGCACCAGCGCGCCCTGCGCCTGCGGGCGCTCGACGTGAGCCGGCCAGGGCATAAGCGGCAGGTCGCCCGCCGGTGCGGCGCAGGCCAGGCCGCTGAGAATTAATCCGCTGGTAAGCAGGCCATAGCGCACGGTGTTAAGCATGAGTTTTCCTTTTGATGACGGGCCAAAAAAAGCAAAACATTTGGTTAACACGCGCGAAAAATAGCGTCAAGGAAATGTAATGACGCGCTTCACAACTTGATGAAGTTTAAGATAAATGCCCTCTCCCTGAGCGGGAGAGGGGCGGAGGAAGTCAGGGTTACTGCCAGCCGTAGCGACGGCTGTAGAAACCTTTGACCATCTGGGTCAGCGTCATGTAGCCCGCCAGAATCGCAATCAGCCACGGGAAGTAGCTCAGCGGCAGCGCCTGCAGCTGCAAATAGCCCGCCAGCGGCGAGAACGGCAGCGCGATGCCGACCACCATCACCACCAGGGTCATCGCAAACAGCGGCCACGCGGCGCGGCTCTGAACAAACGGAATACGGCGGGTACGGATCATATGCACAATCAGCGTTTGCGACAGCAGCCCTTCAATAAACCAGCCAGACTGGAACAGCGTCTGCGCTTCCGGCACGTTGGCGTGGAACACCCACCACATCAGGCAGAAGGTGAGGATATCGAAGATTGAGCTTATCGGGCCGAAGAAGACCATAAAGCGTCCCAGCTCGGCCGGATTCCAGCGCTGCGGTTTACGGATCTGCTCGTCGTCAACGTTATCAAACGGGATCGCCACCTGGGATACATCGTACAGCAGGTTCTGGATCAGCAGATGCAGCGGCAGCATCGGCAGGAACGGCAGAAATGCGCTCGCCACCAGCACGCTGAAGACGTTACCGAAGTTCGAGCTGGCGGTCATTTTGATGTACTTGAGCATGTTGGCAAAAGTGCGGCGCCCTTCGATCACCCCCTCTTCCAGCACCATCAGGCTCTTTTCCAGCAGGATGATATCCGCCGCCTCGCGGGCGATATCCACCGCTCCGTCAACGGAAATACCGATGTCCGCCGCGCGCAGCGCCGGGGCGTCGTTAATCCCGTCGCCCATAAAGCCCACCACGTGCCCCTCGCGTTTGAGCAGCGTCACGATGCGCTCTTTATGCAGCGGCGCCAGGCGCGCAAACAGGGTGGTTCGTTTAGCCAGCGCCGCCAGCTCATCATCGCTGAGCGCTTCAATCTGGCTCCCAATAACTACCTCTCCCGCGTCGAGGCCCACCTCATGGCACACCTTCGCCGCCACCAGCTCGCTATCGCCGGTGAGGATTTTGACGGTAATGCCGCTGGCCTTCAGCGCTTTCAGCGCCGGGGCGGTAGTCTCTTTCGGCGGATCGAGAAACGCGATATAACCTTCGAGGATCAGATCCGACTCATCGGCCCGCTGATAGTCCCCTTCCCGCGCCGGCAGATAGCGGGTAGCCACCGCCACCACGCGCAGCCCCTGGCGATTGAGGGTGTCGGTGACGCGGCGGATACGGCGCAGCATGGTCTCGTCCAGCGGCACGATTTCACCGTTGTAGCGAACCTGGGTCGAGACGTTGAGGATCTCCTGCAGCGCGCCTTTACAGATAAGCTGATGGACGCCTTCCTGCTCGCTCACCACCACCGACATCCGGCGGCGCTCAAAGTCGAACGGGATCTCGTCCACTTTCTGCCAGCGCTCGGCAAGCTGGCGAGCGGCATCCAGCTCCACGCCTTCCAGCACCGCCGTATCCAGCAGATTTTTCAGCCCGGTCTGGTAGTGGCTGTTAAGCCAGGCGGAGTTCAGCACCAGCTCGCTCACCTTACCGGACACGTCGGTATGGTTTTCCAGCACGATTTTATCCTGGGTCAGGGTGCCGGTTTTATCGGTACACAGGATATCCATCGCGCCAAAGTTCTGGATTGCGTCGAGGTGTTTGACGATAACTTTCTGTTTCGACAGCTTCACCGCCCCGCGCGCCAGAGTCGAGGTGACGATCATCGGCAGCATTTCCGGCGTCAGGCCAACCGCCACCGACAGGGCGAACAGCGCCGCTTCCCACCAGTCGCCTTTGGTAAAGCCGTTAATCAGCAGCACCACCGGCGCCATCACCAGCATAAAGCGAATCAGCAGCATGCTGACGCGGCTGATGCCTTTCTGGAAGGCGTTGGGTTCGCTCTCCTGCTCGCTCACCCGCCCGGCCAGCTGGCCGAACCAGGTGCCGCCGCCGGTAGCGAACACGATCGCCTGCGCCGTTCCGCTCACCACGTTGGTCCCCATAAAGCACAGGGTGTCGCACTCCAGCGGGTTGGCCTGCAGCGCATCGCGGGTGCGGGCCACTTTTTCCACCGGCAGCGATTCGCCGGTCAGCGACGCCTGGGCGACAAAAAGATCGCGCGCCTGGAGGATGCGCAGGTCTGCCGGGATCATATCTCCCGCCGAGAGCTTAACGATATCCCCCGGCACCAGCCGATCGATAGGCAGCTCGCACCAGCGGCTTTCGCCCTGCTCGTTGACCACCCGCAGCACCGTGGCGGTGTTGCTCACCATCGCTTTCAGCGCATCCGCCGCTTTGGTGGAGCGGGCTTCCTGAATAAAGTTGAGCAGCGTGGAGATCCCGACCATCAGCGCAATCACGCCCGCGGCGAACAGATCCTCCGTGGAATAGGAGACGACGCCCAGCACGGTCAGCAGCAGGTTGAAGGGGTTGCGATAGCAGGTCCACAGATGTACCCACCACGGCGAAGGCTGCTGGGCGGGGATTTGGTTGTCGCCGTGCGCCGCAATTTTCTGCGCCACCTCGGCGGCGTTGAGCCCTTCCGGGTGGCTGTCGAAGGCGCGCCAGATTTCGTTTTCATCCATTGCCGCCACGTTCAGACAGCGCTTGCCCAACGAGTCCGGGATAGGCGCGCTGGCCAGATTGCGGGCATCGGGCAGCGGATCGCGCTGCACCAGGCGGCGTGGCAAATGGCGGCTAAGCTGCGTAAACAGCTGCCGGGTAAAATTTTTCAGCATAAACAGTCCCTCCGCGCTCGCACGGCGAACGCAGCAAATCGACGGGCACGGTAAAACCATACCTGTCAGGCATTATTTTTTTATGGCAGGGACATCAAGGACGTCACTGCTTTACGCTTCCGGTAAAGCAGTGCTAAGCAGGCTTACCGGAAAGGGGTATAACTCCATCGAGGATGAGGAGTGGGATCGGGGTCCATAAAATCTCCGGTAAGTGAGTAAAAACGGCGCGGATTATACCGCGGCCAGCGATCTATTTGTGGCAATTATGGCTATGGTAACCCCGCGTAACTAAACCAAACGTATACGCGCAGCCGTTCAGGCCTTTTTATCACGCGTTCAGCATCGCGAACGCATTAGCGCCGCAAGCGCATCGCCCAGCGCCTCCGCCATTTCGCCTAAGGCCTGTTTTGTCTCTTCATAATCTCCCGGCAGCTGATCGAACCACGGGCAGGTAATCACCGCATGGGCGTAGCTATCAGGCCCGAAAACGGGCCACGAGGCCGACGTCAGCCCAATAATGCGATCGTGCGGGATTTCAGCAAACCCCTGGGATTTTATGCGCGAGAGCTGCTCGACCATCTCCCCGCGTAACGCCGTATCCAGCGCGTAATGACGGATCAAACGCCAGCTATCCTGGTCGCTGGCGAAGGCCAGAAGCACCAGCGATGAGCTTGAGCGGATGGTATGCAGTAGCGCCCCTTCTCTGGCGCTAATCGCCGGGGTGAAGTCCGGATGACGATGGGCGATAACCACCACCCGATCGTCCCGCAGCCCGGCGAGGTGGCAGGGCTGATTGGTGCGCCAGGTGAAGTCTTTCATCAGCTGCTGGCAGCGTTCCGACTGCGCCAGCTGCTCGATATAGCGATACTGGCCGGTAAGGCTGAGTTTATCGGTCAGATGGTAATAGCGCCGGGCATCCTGTTTGAGGTACCCCTCCTCTTCCAGGCACTGAATAATCCGGAACAGATGGTTAAAGGAGAGGCTGAGCGCCAGGCTAATCTCCCCCATCGTCATAGGGACGCCCGACGCCGACAAATATTCCAGTACGCGTAAACCCCGGCTTAACGCCGGGGCACGATAATCGGTCATAACGCTCCTTTCTGTGGCGCATCGGTAGGGGACAGGGGATCGCGATCGTCGCTGCGCCGGTGCAGATAGCGAATCGTCAATAGCGTCACCACGCAGCCGATGGCCATACACCCGCCTAAATAGTACATCGGAGCGCTGACGCTCCCCGTCAGATCGCGTACCGCCGGAACGGTATTTTGCGCAAAGAAACCGCCGAGGTTAGCCAGCGAGTTTATCGCCGCTAATCCGGCCGCTGCCGCCGAGCCGCCTAAAAATCGCGTCAGGGTCCAGAAGCAGGGCTGAATTGAAAATATAGCCATAATCACCAAGGTTATGCATAAAAAACTCAGCCAGGGCGTGGCGATAAACAACGCGCTGCCGGCAAGGAAAATAGCGGCCACCAGCATCGGCAAGGCAATATTTTTCACCGGATCGGAGGTCCGCTCCGGATTGCGCGTCATCCACCAGAGCAGCAGCATCGCCATCAGCCAGGGGATCATGTTGATCAGCCCGTTGGTCATATCGGATACGCCAAACCCTTTGACAATGGTTGGCATCCAGTAGCTCAGACCATAGGCGCCGAAGGAAATAAAGCCCAGCACCAGCGCCAGCAGCAGCACCCGCGCATCTTTCAACGTTTTCAACACGCCGCTCACCTGGCGATCCCGATCCCGGCTCTGTTCCTGCTGCAGCATCGCCCCAAGCCAGGCTTTTTCCTCCGCGGTCATAAAACGGGCCTTTTCCGGCGTATCGGGCAGCCAAAAAAGGACCGGAATAATAAACAGCAGCGCCGGCAGCCCGGTGCCAATGAAAATCCACTGCCAGCCTTCAAGATTCAATATGCCGTGAATGCTTAATAGCGCGCCATTAATCGGAGCCCCGATCAGATTCGCCGCCAGGCTGGCCATAATCAGATAGCCCACCACCCGGGGACGGTACGCCAAAGGAAACCAGCGGGTCATGTAATAAAGCAGGCCGGGATACAGCCCCGCCTCGGCGGCGCCGAGGCAAAAGCGTAAAACGTAAAACATGCTGGCGCTGGTGGTAAAAGCCATTAAAACCGTAATCGCGCCCCACGTCAGCATAATCCTGGCAAACCATAAGCGGGCGCCAACTTTATGCAGCATGATATTGCCTGGAACTTCAAATAATAAGTAGCCGATAAAGAATAACGATGCGCCAAGACCATAGGCGGTTTCGCTCAACGACAGGCTTTCCGCCATATGAAGTTTTGCGAAGCCTATATTCTGCCGATCGATATAGGCAATAACGTAGAGCATCACCATGATCGGTATTATTTTCAGTGAAATTTTATTTATCGTCGTTCTTTCAATACGACGGTCTGCAGAACACATAATTGCATCCTTAATTAGTTCATCAAATAATGATGTCGATACATAAGCGTGATGGCAGAATAAAAACCCGGAGAGCAATAGAATAACGCTTACATAATACCGAACTTATCAAAAGCCTCGACGGTACTCATTCCTGTTCTCAGCGCGTGCAGCACTTCATTTTCGCCTTTGGCCTTTTCAAAGGCCCCGTGGAAGGCTTCGTCCACGGCCTCCGCCGGGATCACCAGCACGCCGTCGCGATCGCCAAAAATCACATCGCCAGGCGCAACGCGCACGCCGTCCAGTTCAACAGGCACGCGCCAGTCGACCACCTTGCCGCGCGGTCCCTGATCCTGCGCGTAGCTGCCAAAGGAGGCCACCGGGAAACCGAGGTCCAAAATTTCATGGCTGTCCCGATGGTAGCCATGAATAACGGCTCCAGCCGCCCCGCACTGCATGGCGCGGGTCGACATTAGCCCGCCCCATTGCGCATAGCGTAGCGAGCCGCCCGCACAAATATAAACTTCATTCTTTTGCAGATCGTCCAGCGCGTGAAACATTAAGCCGAACGGCTTTTCGCTGAGCGTATTATGGCCTGGAGCGCTTTGCTGGAAATAATCAGCTTCGAGTACCGGCATCGCCCGGCCAATAATAACCATATTGGCATCAATCGGTTTTAACTGCGGCGATAAAAACTGATGAAGCAATCCCATTGAATCCAGAATATCCCCCACTAATGCAACAAAGAGCTTTTCTTTTGCTAATGCAAATAACGTTTCATCATCTGACCAGGAGTGGCGCATAAAATTTCCTCTGTGTATTATTCAGGATGGGGTTCACGTTTAATGTCACTACCTGACTTACCCGGTAAAAAGTTCAGGTCGGCGCCGGTGTGCGCCTGCTGCACCGTCTGGATATAAAGGCTGGCGTAGCCGCGGGGATAATCAGGATATTCCTGCGGTCGGTTTTCTTTACGCTTGCTCAGTTCGCTCTCGCTGACGTGCAGCGTCAGCCGGCGCTCGCGGCAGTTCAGCTCAATCATGTCGCCGTTCTCCACCACCGCCAGGGTCCCGCCGATGGTCGATTCCGGGCTGACGTGCAGGACAATCGTGCCAAATGCGGTGCCCGACATGCGCCCGTCCGAGATACGCACCATATCGCGCACGCCCTGCTGCAGGATCTTCAGCGGCAGGCCAAAGTTGCCGACTTCCGGCATGCCCGGATATCCCTTTGGCCCCACGCCCTTCAGCACCAGAATATCGTCGGGCCGTACGTCCAGATCCGGGTCATTAATGCGCTGGTTATAATCTTCAATGTTCTCAAAAACGACCGCCCGCGCGGTGTGGTTGAGCAGCGCCGGCGTAGCGGCCGAAGGCTTTATCACCGCGCCGTCGGCGCAAAGGTTGCCCTTCAGCACAATCGTTCCGGCGTCATCGAGCAGCGCGTTTTGCCGCGATGCGATAACCCGCTGGTTCAAAATCGCCGCCTCGCGGTAGTTCTCCTCCAGCGTTTTGCCGTTGCACTGCAGCACCTGCGTATGCAGCTTGTCGGTAAGCTGGCCGATAACCGCCGGAACGCCGCCCGCGTAGTAGAAATCCTCCATCAGAAATTCTCCCGATGGTTTCAGATTCGCCAGCAGCGGAACGTTCTGGCTAAACCGATCAAAATCCTCCAGCGTCAGCGGCACTTCGATGCGCCCGGCAAGCGCCAGAAGGTGCAGGATAAAGTTGGTTGAGCCGCCGATTGCCGCATTGACGACGATGGCGTTCTGGAAAGCCTCGCGGGTCAGGATCTGCGACATGCGCAGATCCTCTTTCACCATCTCGACAATACGGCGACCGGACAGACGGGAGACCCGCCTGCGCGCGGCATCAACGGCGGGAATGGCGGCAGAACCCGGCAGCGACATGCCCAGCGCCTCAACCATGCAGGAGAGGGTGGACGCGGTGCCCATCGTATTGCAGGCGCCGGGGCTACGCGACATCGCGTTTTCCACCTCGTCAAACTCGGCCTGGCTCATGAGGCCCGCACGTAAATCCTCGCTAAACTTCCACAAATCGGTGCCGGAACCGATATCCGCCCCGCGATATTTGCCATTGAGCATCGGTCCGCCGCTCACCACCAGCGTCGGTAAATCAACGCTGGCCGCTCCCATCAGGCAGGATGGCGTCGTTTTGTCGCAGTTGGTGAGCAGCACCACGCCGTCAATGGGATTCCCACGAATCGACTCTTCAACATCCATGCTGGCAAGGTTGCGGAACAGCATGGTCGTCGGCTTCATTAGCGCTTCGCCGAGCGACATCACCGGGAATTCAAAAGCCACGCCGCCCGCCTCGAGAACGCCCATTTTGACCTGCTCGGCAAGATCGCGCAGATGCGCGTTGCAGGGGGTTAATTCAGACCAGGTATTACAAATCCCGATAACCGGGCGACCATCAAAAATATCATTGGGCAGCCCCTGATTTTTTAACCAGCTTCTGGCAATAAACCCTGATTTATCCTTGCGTCCAAACCACGTCTGGCTACGATATTTTTTCATTACGTTGCGCTCATTTTCCAGAAAAGGTGAGAGTTAGCGGCAGTGTAATTGATGTGGCGATCCCGTCAATTCGCGGCAGGATACGGGCGAAAGCCGCCGTTTGTGAGTGAGTAAATAAAATCTTCGCCCCCGCTCGCCCCACGCTTTTACGGGTAAAAGTCAAAAATCATCCACCGCTATTGATGGCTAAAATATTATTTAATATCAGTGCTATATAGTTAGGTTGCTTTTTTCTGGTTTCATATATAAAAGTTAAATTCCCGCGAATAAATCGCGAAAATGTGATCTGTATCGGAATAGCCGCGGCGGCCTGGCGCCACGCCTGCCGCGATAAGCCGCGCAAACGGTCAGCGGATCGGCTGCCGGACGTAAACCAGACTTTGCTCATTGCGGTTTGGTTGAGTAGCATTAGGCTCAATTTAATCGGACCACCGCGAGAATCCTGCATGCAAAACCGGCTGACCATCAAAGATATCGCGCGCTTAAGCGGCGTCGGGAAATCGACGGTATCGCGCGTGCTCAACAACGAAAGCGGCGTTAACGAGCGCACCCGCGAGCGGGTGGAAGCGGTAATGCAGCAGTACGGCTTCTCCCCCTCCCGCTCCGCGCGCGCGATGCGCGGCCAGAGCGACAAGGTGGTGGCGATTATCGTCACCCGTCTGGACTCGCTTTCAGAAAACCTCGCCGTGCAGACGATGCTGCCCGCTTTTTACGAGCAGGGTTACGATCCGATTATGATGGAAAGCCAGTTCTCCCCGGCGCTGGTTAGCGAGCACCTCAGGATCCTCGCCCGCCGCCACATCGACGGCGTGGTGCTATTCGGCTTTACCGGCATTACCGAAGAGATGCTCACGCCGTGGCGCGAAACCCTGGTGCTGCTGGCCCGCGACGCGCCGGGCTTTGCCTCGGTCTGCTACGACGACGACGGCGCGGTCAGGATGCTGATGCAGCGTCTCTACGATCGCGGCCATCGTCATATCAGCTTCCTCGGGGTGCCGCACAGCGACGTCACCACCGGCCAGCGCCGTCATCAGGCCTATCTCGATTTCTGCCAGCAGCACCGGCTCTCCCCTACCGCCGCGCTGCCGGGCCTGGCCATGAAGCAGGGTTATGAAAACGTCGCCAGCGTCCTCAACCCCGACAGCAGCGCCCTGCTTTGCGCCACCGATACCCTCGCCCTAGGCGCCAGCAAGTATTTGCAGGAACAGCGCATTGAAGGCCTGCAGATCGCCAGCGTCGGCAGCACGCCGCTGCTGAAGTTCCTGCACCCGGAAATTATCACCGTCGATCCGGGCTACGCCGAGGCCGGACGCCAGGCGGCGCGGCAGCTGATCGAGCAGATCGCCGGCAACGCCAACCCCCGTCAAATCGTCATTCCCGCGGCGCTGATTTAGTCCCGCCGGCAGGATTTATGTGATCGTGGTTGCGTTTCGGGAACGTTCCCATTTTGCAAACGAAGCGGAGCGGTTAGGATTCGTCTCAGGTCATTACGCAATCTCTTCCCTCTGTTTTGAGGCCTCACAATGAGTAAAGTAAATCAGCAGGACATCGATAAATTAATCGAACTGGTGGGCGGGCGCGACAACATCGCCACCGTCAGCCACTGTATTACCCGTCTGCGCTTTGTGCTGAATAATCCGGCCATCGCCAAACCGAAAGAAATTGAGCAGCTGCGCATGGTGAAGGGCTGCTTTACCAACGCCGGGCAGTTCCAGGTCGTAATTGGCACGGACGTGGACGATTACTACAAGGCGCTGCTGGCTACCACCGGCCAGGCATCTGCTGATAAAGAGCAGGCCAAACAGGCCGCGCGGCAGAACATGAAGTGGCACGAGCAGCTGATTTCGCACTTTGCCGAGATCTTCTTCCCGCTGCTGCCGGCGCTGATCAGCGGCGGCCTGATCCTCGGCTTCCGTAACGTGATCGGCGATCTGCCGATGAGCAACGGTCAGACGCTGGCGCAAATGCACCCGTCGCTGAAAACGATTTATGACTTTCTGTGGCTGATTGGCGAAGCCATCTTCTTCTATCTGCCGGTCGGCATCTGCTGGTCAGCGGTGAAGAAAATGGGCGGCACGCCGATCCTCGGCATCGTGCTGGGCGTCACGCTGGTTTCTCCCCAGCTGATGAACGCCTATATGCTCGGCCAGCAGGTACCGGAAGTATGGAACTTCGGCCTGTTTACCATCGCTAAAGTGGGCTATCAGGCGCAGGTGATCCCGGCGCTGCTGGCGGGCCTGGCGCTGGGCTTTATCGAAACGCGCATGAAGCGCATCGTGCCTGACTACCTCTACCTGGTAATAGTGCCGGTGTGCTCCCTGATCCTGGCGGTGTTCCTTGCTCACGCCTTTATCGGCCCGTTCGGCCGCATGATCGGCGACGGCGTGGCCTTTGCGGTGCGCCACCTGATGACCGGTAGCTTCGCGCCGATTGGCGCCGCGCTGTTCGGCTTCCTGTATGCGCCGCTGGTGATCACCGGCGTCCATCAGACCACGCTGGCTATCGATATGCAGATGATTCAGAGCATGGGCGGTACGCCGGTGTGGCCGCTGATTGCGCTCTCCAACATTGCCCAGGCCTCGGCAGTGGTCGGCATCATTATCGCCAGCCGCAAGCAGAATGAGCGTGAAATCTCCGTCCCTGCGGCCATCTCCGCCTATCTTGGCGTCACCGAGCCGGCGATGTACGGGATCAACCTCAAGTACCGCTTCCCGATGCTCTGCGCCATGATCGGCTCCGGCCTCGCCGGGCTGCTGTGCGGCCTGAACGGCGTGATGGCGAACGGGATCGGCGTCGGCGGCCTGCCGGGCATCCTCTCCATCCAGCCGACCTACTGGCAGGTTTACGGCCTGGCAATGGCTATCGCCGTCGTCGTGCCGATTGTTCTCACGACCTTCGTGTACCAGCGCAAATTCCGCCAGGGCACCTTGCAGATTGTCTGACTTTATCTTCCTTCCGGGGCGCGAAAGCGCCCCCTCGTTGTAGCAGGAAAGCACTATGAATACCCTTCCCCTCTGGTGGCAAAACGGCGTTATTTATCAAATCTATCCGAAGAGTTTCCAGGATACGACCGGCAGCGGTACCGGCGATCTGCGTGGGGTCACCGCGCGGCTCGACTACCTGCGCAAGCTCGGCGTGGACGCCATCTGGCTGACCCCGTTCTACGTCTCGCCGCAGGTGGATAACGGTTACGATGTGGCGAACTATACCGCCATCGATCCGGCCTACGGCACGCTGGCTGATTTTGACGAACTGGTGGCGCAGGCTAAAGCGCGCGGCATCCGTATCGTGCTGGATATGGTCTTCAACCATACCTCGACCGCCCACGCCTGGTTCCGCGAGTCGTTAAACAGAGAGAGCCCGTACCGCCAGTTTTATATCTGGCGCGACGGCGAGCCCACCACCCCGCCGAACAACTGGCGCTCGAAGTTCGGCGGCAACGCCTGGCAGTGGCACGCCGAAAGCGGCCAGTACTATCTGCACCTGTTCGCCGCCGAGCAGGCGGACCTCAACTGGGAAAACCCGGCCGTGCGCGCGGAGCTAAAAAAGGTCTGCGAATTCTGGGCCGATCGCGGCGTTGACGGCCTGCGCCTCGACGTGGTCAACCTGATCTCCAAAGACCAGTCCTTCCCGTCCGACGCCGAGGGCGATGGCCGCCGTTTTTATACCGACGGCCCGCGCGTGCACGAATTCCTGCAGGAGATGAGCCGCGACGTCTTCACCCCGCGCAATCTGATGACGGTCGGGGAAATGTCCTCCACCACCCTGGAACACTGCCAGCAGTACGCGGCGCAGGACGGCCGCGAGCTGTCAATGACCTTTAACTTCCATCACCTGAAGGTGGATTATCCCGGGGGCGAAAAATGGAGCCTCGCGCGTCCTGACTACGTGGCGCTGAAGGCGCTGTTCAGCCACTGGCAGCAGGGGATGCACAATCGGGCGTGGAACGCCCTGTTCTGGTGTAACCACGATCAGCCGCGCATCGTTTCGCGCTTCGGCGACGAGGGCGAATACCGGGTTCCGGCGGCCAAAATGCTGGCGATGGTGCTGCACGGTATGCAGGGCACCCCCTATATCTACCAGGGGGAAGAGATTGGCATGACCAATCCGCACTTCTCGCGTATCAGCGACTATCGCGACGTGGAAAGCCACAACATGTTTATTGAGCGTTCGGCACAGGGGCAGGCGCCCGACGAGCTGCTGGCGATTCTGGCCAGTAAATCCCGCGACAACAGCCGGACGCCGATGCAGTGGAACGGCCGCGAGAACGGCGGCTTCAGCGAGGGCGAACCGTGGATTGCGCTGTGCGATAACTACCGCGATATCAACGCCGAGGCGGCGCTGGCCGATCCTGATTCGGTGTTTTATGCCTATCAGCAGCTGATCGCGTTGCGCAAAACCACGCCGGTGCTGACCTGGGGCGACTATCTCGATCTTTGCGCGGAGCATCCGTCTCTGTGGTGCTATCGCCGGCAGTGGCAGGGGCAAACGCTGGTGGTAGTGGCCAACCTGAGTCGTGAATTCCAGAACTGGCAGCCGGATGAGATGGAGGGCGACTGGCAGGTATTGATGAGCAACTACGCGGAAGCGGCTAATCGCCCGGCGGCCATGACCCTGCGTCCGTTTGAAGCCGTGTGGTGGCTGCAGGCGTAAGAGCGACGCCCGGTCTCGCGCTGCGCTTAGCCGGGCTACGTTACGGTAGCCCGGGCTGGCGCAGCGCGCCGCCTTTGTCGTCAGGCTCTGTCGGCCGTTGACAGCGCGCTGCCGGCCTCCTGGCGCGTCGAGGCGTGCTCCTCTTTCGCCTTCAGGCGATCCCACGCCCGGAAGAACGGATAGTAAACCACCAGCGAAATCGTCAGGTTCACCACCTGCAGAATGGTCCCGGAAATATGCCCGCCCGTTGCCAGATAGCCGCTAATAAAAATCGGCGTGGTAAACGGCAGCGCAATCCCCGCCGGCGGAGCGACCAACCCGGTCGCCATCGCGGTATAGGAGACAATTACCAGCAGAACCGGCGTCAAAATAAACGGCAGGAAAAAATAGGGGTTCATCACCAGCGGAATACCGAACACCATCGGCTCGCTGATATTAAACAGCGCGCCGGGCGCGGCGATTTTCCCCAGCTGCTTCATCTGCTGGCTACGGCTTCTGAACAACATAAAGAGCACCAGCCCCAGCAGCGCCCCGGTACCGCCGGGAGCAATCCACAGATCGTAAAACTGCTGCGTAATGATATGCGGGATCGGCTGGCCGTTCTGGAACGCGGTGAGGTTTTCCGACATATTCGACAGCCACACCGGCTGAATAAACACCAGCACGATGGCATCGCCGTGCAGCCCCAGCGTCCACAGAATGCCGATCAGGATAACCGAGAAGATCATCCCCGGCAGCGTACCACCGACGTGGTGCATCGGAATGCCGATAATGGTGGCGATCATGCTGTTAATGTCGCCGAATGGCGAAGCTTCGACGATCAGGCGCAGCGCCAGCACCACCGCCAGCACGCAGAATCCGGGGATCAGCGCGAGGAACGATTTCGCCACCGCCGGCGGCACCCCGTCCGGCATGCGGATCACCAGGTTGCGGCCGGCGACAAAGCGATAAATCTCGGTAGATAACAGCGAAATAACGATGGCGACAAACAGCCCCTGGCTGCCCACCAGCCCGACCGGGATCACCCCTTTGACCACTTCCGCCGCGCCGTGCACCGGCGTAAACAGCGTACTTTGCGGGATCGTCATCACGAACGCGACCAGCGACATGGCCCCGGCGGTGAGCGGGTCAAGCGTGCGGTACTTCTCCGCCAGCCGGTAGGCAATCCCGAAGCTCGATATCAGCGCCATAATGTCGTAGGTCGCTTTAACCGGATAAAGCATTTTATCGCGCCAGACGTCGCCGAACAGACCGCTCATCATATCGGCATAGCCGGGAATGGGCAGATAGGCGAAAATCAGGAAAAATGAACCAATCAGCATAAACGGCATGTTCAAAATAATGCCGTCGCGCACCGACAGGACGTGCTTTTGCCCGGCGATTTTCAGCGCCGCGGGCATGACGTAACGTTCAATCCACGTAGTGTTCGACATGAGACGATCCCCAAAGGAAATAACGGTCAGTTAAATTGCGTCAGCCATTGACGGTTGATGGTTAAGACTTCGTCCAGCAGCGCCTGCGCGTCGGTGACGTTGCCCACCAGCGGGTTGGTCACCAGCGCCAGCAGCGCGCTATCGCGACAGCCGTGTACCGCGGCTTCAATGGTCAGCCGCTCAAAGGCCTTCACCTGCTGCGTCAGGCCGTTCATCGCCGGAGGCAGCGCGCCAAAGGTCAGCGGGCGGGCGCCCTGGGCATCAATAATGCTGTTGGTTTCCACCACCGCATCATCGTCCAGGCCGTGAATCGCCCCGTTGTTGCGGGTATTCACCACCATCTCTTTGCCGAGATTGTTATGAATCGCGTTGATTAACTCCACGGCCACTTCCGAGTAGTAAGCGCCGCCGCGGAAGCTGAGCTGCTCCGGCTTCTCATCGAGGGCCGGATTGGCGTACAGCTCGAACAGCTCCTGCTCGACCTTCATCACCTGCTCGGCGCGGGTGCCTTTGGTTTTTGCCGCGGCGATCTCCTCCGCCAGCATCGCCGGCGTCAGCCAGAAGTAGCGGTGATAGGGGCAGGGAATCGCGTTCAGCGCGCGCAGGAACGGCGCCGGCCACGGCAGCTCTTTAATATTGTTCATCGATAGCGCTTTGCCATCGCACAGCATGTCGATCACCTTACGGGTGACGTCTTCGCGCCCCTGCATCACTTTATGCACCCATACCATATGGTTGAGCCCGGCAAAGCGCAGGTTAACCTCTTCTTCTTTCGCGCCCAGCATGCCGGTAATCATGTGCTGCATATTAATCGGCACGTTGCACAGGCCGATAATCTTCGCCTTGCTGTAGCGGCTCACCGCCTCGGTGACAATCCCGGCCGGGTTGGTGAAGTTGAGGATAAACGCCTGCGGCGCCAGCTGCTCAACCTTGCGCGCCACCTCAAGGATCGCCGGGATCGTGCGCAGCGCTTTGGCGAATCCGCCCACGCCGGTGGTTTCCTGGCCCAGCAGGTTATACTTCAGCCCGAGACGCTCGTCGCTGGCCCGCGCCGCCAACTGCCCGACGCGCAGCTGGGTCAGCACGAAGCTGGCCCCGCGGATCGCCTCGTCCAGCGCAAAATGGACGCTGACTATGACGTGCTCCAGCCCCTTGCGGGTGAGCATCCGGCGCGTCAGCGCGGCGATAATTTCCACCTTCTCCCTGCCTGATTCAACGTCAACCAGCGCCAGCTCCGTTACCGGAAGCTGTTCATAACGAACGATAATTCCTTCAATAAGCTCCGGCGTATAGCTACTGCCGCCGCCAATGACGGCAATTTTTAGTGCTTGCATAGAGACCTCTTTCGGCATGCAGAAAGCCGCGCGCGGTCGACGTGAGCGCGCGTGATGGTTCCGGGATATAAGAGAAAAAAATCAGGGATTAAGCAGCGCGAGCGCCTTATCAAGCACCGCCGCGCCGCGCATCATGCCGTAGTCGGCCATATCGATCACCGCGACCGCTTTTCCGTGCGGAGCGGCCAGCGCGCTCAGGCGTCCGGCCTCATATTTCACCTGCGGTCCCAGCAGGATCACGTCGGCGTTGGCCAGCTCGCGCTCAAATTCCGCCACCGCCACCGCGTAGATATCCAGCGACAGCGCGCGCTGCTGCGCCTCGGCTTTCATCTTCGTCACCAGCATGCTGGTCGACATACCTGCTGCACAGCACAGAACGATTCGTTGCATGACCTCTCCCCCAGATGGATTTATAACCTCGCCCGTTAGGGCCTCAGCGAATATATTGTTAAGATTGTGTGAAAGTGAAGGCTATATGAAAATAATTTTCACCGATGTGATCGAAACGTAATTTTTGATCATTATTGCTCACGCCGTTTGCCCGATTAACGGCGAAACCATAGGAAATACCTTGGGCTGATGCTATAAATAGGCACAGGCGGTAAGTGAAAAATATTTTCAACATGATGTTCTGGAGAAAGGGACGGTCAGGATGGATATCGTAGGTCAGTTGCAGCAAGGGCTGGTGCGCTTTAGCACCCAGGAGTCGCGGGTTGCGGCGTTTATTCTGGAAAATTTGAGCTTTACCGCCAGCGCGTCCATCGATGAACTGGCCGCCAGCGCCGGCGTCAGTCCGGCCACCATCACCCGCTTCGCCCGCTCCGTTGGCTGCGAGGATATTCGCGATCTGCGCAAGCAGCTGGCGCAGGCCAGCGAGCGCCGGACCAGCTGGGTGAGCCCAAACAGCCACGCCCTGCCCGCCGCCTGGCGCGACAGGCTGAGCTATCTTGGCGATACGCTTACCCGACAGCTGGCGCAGACCTCGGAGGCGGCGGTCGAAAAGCTCAAATCTCGCCTGCTGACCGCGCGCGCCGTGCACTGCTTCGCGCTCGGCGCCCAGGATGTCGCGCTGGCCACGCTGCTGCAGCACCAGCTGCTGCCCTCCGGTATCGCCATCAACCTGTGCCAGGACAGCGCCCTGATGCGCATGACGGCCTCGACGCTGAGCAACGACCACCTGCTGCTGGTGCTGGTCACCGCCGGCGCGGACAATATTTTGCAAAGCGCGACCCTGCAGGCGCGAACCCAGGGGGTGACCATCATCGCCCTGACGCCGGAAAACCACGCGCTGGCCAACATGGCCGCCGGGATTATCCCGCTCCCCGATAGCCCGCAGCTGGCCCGCTACGCCCTGCTGCTGCTGGTCGATCTCCTTAACGATACGCTGATTGCCTGAGCCGCGATGCCCGCCGCCTGCGCGGGCGGCATCCGGGCATTTTTATGCTTGTTTTTTAAGCATATAAATTTACATTTAGCGCAAGCGCCCACCATCCGTACTCTCACCTTTTTACTTTGTCCTGCGTCAATAAAATCGCAAACATCTTTGATGCAAATCACTACATGTAGAACTTAAAATGCGTCCCGGCCCTACATATTGTATTAATCGTCTATTATGTCGGCACAGCCCATCGTATTTAGGCGGTGGTGGGATGTGGATAAAAAGGGCCGGAGCCGAAGGAAAACGGCGGCAGCTATAGCGCCTCGCGACCTCGGTATACCTTCCGCCTCTGTGGATAACCTGTTCTATAAAGTATGGAGTGATCATGACACCGCATGTGATGAAACGAGATGGCTGCAAAGTGCCGTTCAAGTCAGAGCGCATTAAAGAAGCAATTCTGCGTGCAGCTAAAGCAGCGGGAGTCGATGACGCAGACTATTGCGCCACCGTCGCAGAAGTCGTTAGCCAGCAAATGCAGAATCGGGCTCAGGTCGATATTAACGAAATCCAGACCGCCGTTGAGAATCAGCTGATGTCAGGCCCGTGGAAGCAGCTGGCTCGCGCCTATATTGAATATCGCCACGATCGCGATATCGAGCGTGAAAAACGCGGCCGCCTGAACCAGGAGATCCGCGGCCTGGTAGAGCAAACTAACTCGTCCCTGCTTAACGAAAACGCAAACAAAGACAGTAAGGTGATCCCCACCCAGCGCGACCTGCTGGCCGGGATTGTGGCCAAACACTACGCTCGCCAGCACCTGCTGCCGCGCGACGTGGTTCAGGCGCACGAACGCGGCGAGATCCACTATCACGATCTCGACTACTCGCCGTTCTTCCCGATGTTTAACTGCATGCTGATTGACCTCAAGGGCATGCTGACCCACGGCTTTAAAATGGGCAACGCCGAGATCGAGCCGCCGAAATCTATCTCTACCGCCACGGCGGTAACGGCGCAGATTATCGCCCAGGTCGCCAGCCATATTTACGGCGGGACCACCATCAACCGGATTGACGAAGTGCTGGCGCCGTTCGTGGCCGAGAGCTGCAAGAAGCATCGTAAAATCGCCGAAGAGTGGCAGATCCCCAACGCCGAAGAGTACGCCCGCTCGCGTACAGAGAAAGAGTGCTACGACGCCTTCCAGTCGCTGGAATACGAAGTGAATACCCTGCACACCGCCAACGGCCAGACGCCGTTCGTCACCTTTGGCTTTGGCCTCGGCACCAGCTGGGAATCGCGTCTGATTCAGCAATCGATTCTGCGCAACCGCATTGCCGGTCTGGGTAAAAACCGCAAAACCGCGGTGTTCCCGAAGCTGGTCTTCGCCATTCGCGACGGCCTGAACCACCGGTTCGGCGACGCCAACTACGACATCAAGCAGCTGGCGCTGGAGTGCGCGAGCAAGCGCATGTATCCGGATATCCTCAACTACGATCAGGTGGTGAAGGTCACCGGCTCGTTTAAAACGCCGATGGGCTGCCGCAGCTTCCTCGGGGTGTGGGAAAACGAGAACGGCGAGCAGGTTCACGATGGCCGCAACAACCTCGGCGTCATCAGCCTTAACCTGCCGCGGATCGCGCTGGAAGCCAAAGGCGACGAAGCCGCCTTCTGGACCCTGCTCGATAGCCGCCTGGAGCTGGCGCGTAAGGCCCTGATGACGCGTATTGCACGCCTCGAAGGGGTGAAGGCCCGCGTCGCGCCGATTCTGTATATGGAAGGCGCCTGCGGCGTACGCCTGAAGGCGGACGACGACGTGGCGGATATCTTTAAAAACGGCCGCGCGTCGATTTCGCTGGGCTATATCGGCATTCACGAAACCATCAACGCGCTCTCCGGCAACCAGCATATGTACGATAGCGACGCGCTGCGTGAGAAAGGCATCGCCATCGTCAAACGCATGCGCGACGCCGTGGAGCAGTGGAAGGAAGAGACCGGCTACGGCTTCAGCCTCTACAGCACGCCGAGTGAAAACCTGTGCGATCGCTTCTGTCGTCTCGATACCGCCGAGTTTGGCGTCATCAACGGCGTGACCGATAAGGGCTACTACACCAACAGTTTCCACCTCGACGTCGAGAAGAAGGTCAACCCTTACGACAAGATCGATTTTGAAGCGCCTTACCCGCCGCTGGCGAACGGCGGCTTCATCTGCTACGGCGAATACCCGAACATTCAGCACAACCTGAAGGCGCTGGAAGACGTCTGGGATTACAGCTACCAGCACGTGCCCTACTACGGAACCAACACGCCAATCGACGAGTGCTACGAGTGCGGCTTTACCGGCGAGTTCGAGTGCACCAGCAAAGGGTTTACCTGCCCGAAATGCGGCAACCACGACGCGGCCCGCGTCTCGGTGACCCGCCGCGTGTGCGGCTATCTCGGCAGCCCGGACGCCCGCCCGTTCAACGCCGGCAAGCAGGAAGAAGTTAAACGCCGCGTTAAGCATTTGGGTAACGGGCAGATCGGTTAATTTCGACAGTATTATTGCCCGGCAATGCGACGCTTTTCGCAAAGCAATTGGCGCCAGGACAAGGCGGCAAGCAAGCGAATCCCGGGGGAGCTTACATAAGTAAGTGACCCGGGTAAGCGAGCGTAGCCAACGCAGTAATGGCGTCAATTGAGAAACGAAAATGAATTACCATCAGTACTACCCGGTCGATATCGTCAACGGTCCCGGCACCCGCTGCACCCTGTTCGTCTCAGGCTGCGTCCACGAATGCCCCGGCTGCTATAACAAGAGTACATGGCGGCTCAACTCCGGCCTGCCGTTCACCACCGAGATGGCCGACCGCATCATCGCCGACCTCAACGACGCGCGCATTAAGCGCCAGGGAATCACCCTTTCCGGCGGCGATCCGCTGCACCCGCAGAACGTGTCGGAGATCCTCGCGCTGGTGCAGCGCATTCGCGCCGAGTGTCCCGGGAAGGATATCTGGATGTGGACGGGCTACAGGCTTGAGGAGCTCAACGACGCGCAGATGGCGGTGGTCGACCTGATTAACGTGCTGGTCGACGGCAAGTTCGTGCAGGATTTAAAAGACCCAATGCTTATCTGGCGCGGCAGCAGCAACCAGGTGGTGCATCATCTGCGCTAGCCGCGGTTAAAAGCGGCTGACGCACTCCATTGCCACGGTTTTAAATTCGTCAAAGCTGCCGGTGGCGGCAAGGCGGGTCATCGCGCGTTCGCGCAGGAAAGTCACGAAAATATCGTAGATCGCCATCGCCTCTTCATACTCGCTTTTGCTGATGGCCAGCAGGAAGATGATGTGGGCGGTCTCATCGCCCCAGACTATGCCGTTCGGGGCAATCACGGTGTAGACCACCGTTTTTTTCGCCAGCAGACCAAGGGCGTGCGGCAGCGCAATGCCGTCGCCGAGCATGGTGCTGACGATAGCCTCACGCTCGACAACGGAGTCATAGAACCCGGCGTCGACAAAACCCTCCTCCTGCAGCTGCCGGCACAGTTCGGCAAACAGCGTCTGGCGATCGACGGGGGTATCAATCACCCGGAAATGGGCCTCATCGAAATACTTATCCAGCATCCACGGACGGGTTCTGTCCACCAGCACCAGCTTGCCGATTTGATCCAGCTGATAATCCGTCGGGAACGGCGCAATGGTCACCACCGGCTTATCCTTTTCACCGATGCGCACGGTGGAAATAACAAAATCCTCGGCAACGGCCTCAAGCTGCTCGTACTCGCGCTGCGAAAGGGTGGCGGCAATTTCCAGCTGCGGATATTTACGCTGCAGGGTCGCTTCGATCATCCGCACCATCGCGTTGCTGGTATCGCACACCAGCAGCACGCGCGGCTGGCGCTGGTAGCCAATATTGTAATGACGCTCAAGGCCGACGCCGATGTGCAGCACCAGGAAACCGATCTCGTTTTCACTGATCGCATAGGGGGTGTATTTCCCCCAGCTGGAGACGGCCGCCAGGGTCATATCCCATGCCATCGGGTAGTGCTGCTTGATGTTATCCAGCAGCGGATTGGGGATCATGATCTGATAGCGCACCCGGGTGATCATGGTCTTAATATGGGTCAGCAGATCGGCGTGCAGCTGGGCGTCATCGAGCAGGTTGTAGTTATACTGGGTATTGATATAGCGCAGGATGTAGTTCACCAGCGCTTCGTCGTCATCGGCGCTGATGGTGCCCGGATCAACGTCCTGCACCTGGCGGGCGGCAAGGTGCACGCACAGCCACTCCTCTTCCGCCGCGGAGAGCGCCTTCCCCGCCAGCTGCTGCAGCATCCCGACCAGCTCCCGGGCGGCATCGCGCACGTTCTGGGCCACATCTTCAGCGCTAAATTCTGCCAGCGGGTAGCCCTCGCTGGCGCGGCGCACCACCACCGTGCTGTAGAGGCGGATAAAGCGCTCGCCTTCATCCGTCAGACGGACGTGGTGGCGGGTAAGGATCTCCTGCAGCTCGCGCGCCAGCCGTTCCGACACCTCCGCGCTCAGCCCGCCTTTATCGACCGGCAGAGGCAATCCCCCCTGCTGCGACTGCTCCCACAGGAGATCGGTCAGGCAGGCGCGAATCGACACTTCGCTGCCGAACAGCTTCATGCCGTGACGCGGGCGAGTCTCCAGGGTCAGCTGGTAACGCTGGAAACGTTCGCGCACGTCCACCATATCGCTCTGCAACGTGGCGCGGCTGACGAACCACTCGTCCGCAAGGTCTTCGAGCTTTAGCGAGAAGGCGGAGGTCAAAAAGCGCACCAGCAGAAAGTTAATGCGATCCTGCGCGGTACGCGGAATATGCTGCGCTTTCGGCGCCGTCTCCTCCAGCGTCCGGTACAGCGTCGGATCGTCGACTTTGAGCTGATAGCCGCTGCCGCGGATAAGCAGAAACTGCGCCCCGTAGGGCAACAGCAGCGCGTTAAGCGCCGTAATATCGGCGCGTACGGTACGGGTAGAAACTGACAGCCGCTGCGCCAGTTCATCCTGCGGCAGCGTTTCGTTTTGCAGCAGGCTAAACAGCTGTGCTAAACGTTGGTTGGGAAATCGCATGTCAGTTCCTTCATCTTTACGGCTCAAGGTTGAGCGGATATCACCATCTGTGACGGGCTGCCTACCGGAGTATAGTCCGGGGCAAACGTCAGCCTGCCGCTCTGAGGCGCCACGCTGAAACGGGTAATATTATCGCTACGCTGGTTCATGACGTACAGCCACTGCCCCTGATTATCCAGCGTGAGCGTTCGTGGGTAGTCCCCGCGCGTCCAGACATCTTCCTGATGGCTCAGGCTACCGTCCGCCATCACGCTAAAGTGCGCGATGCTGTTATGCAGGCGGTTCGCCACGTACAGCTGCCTGCCGTCGGCGCTCAGCGCCAGGCCGGCGGCAAAGCTGGTGCCTTTATACCCCTTCGGCAGCGCGGAAATCGTTTTGCCCTCGCGCAGCAGGCCGCTGGCCTTATCAAGATGATAGAAGGTTAGCGTCGAGGACTCTTCGTTAATCAGCCACAGCCCGTCGCCCTTCGGCGTGAAGACAAAGTGACGCGGCCCGGCACCCGGCGAAGATGCGGAGATAAACGGCGGATCGTTTGGCGTCAGCTTGCCGCTGGCGCTGTCCATCCGGTACTGATAGATCCGATCCAGCCCCAGATCGGTGGAGTAAACGTATTTCCCGCTGGGATCGGCCGAGATCATATGGGCGTGGGGGCCGTTATGGTCGCTAATGGCGAAGCTGCCCTCAACGGCCGCCGCCGGGCGCGCCGCGCCGGCCGGTCCCTGATCCTGATGAACGTCCACCGCCTCGCCCAGGCGACCGTCTTCCTGCACCGGCAGCACGGCAGTCGTGCCGCTAACGTAGTTTGCCACCAGCAGATGGCGACCGTCCGGCGTCAGGGAGAGATAAACCGGCCCGGCCCCGCCGGAAGAGACCTGGTTTAGCTCGCTCAGCTCGCCGTTAGCCCCCACGCGCCACGCCTGCACCGCGCCCTTTTCCACTTCGCTGGCGGCGTACAGGGTTTTGCCATCGCGCGAAACGGTGAGCTGCGCGACGTTGGGCAGGGAGCTGACCAGCGTTCTGTTGCTCAACGCGCCGGTTTTCGCCTCGACGGTAAAGCGATACAGTCCTTCACCGTTGGGGTTGTAGGTGCCGACCCAGGCGTACTGCGCCTGGGCGCAGGTGCTGGCGGCGAGCAGGGAAAGTGAAGCAACAAGCAGGTGACGAGCGGCAGGCATAGTGACTCCTTGATGGTTCGGTAGGGTAAGGTGGCTGTCCCCCGCCCCGCCCTTGCGGCGGGGTTCGGGGGACGGCAGGGCAATGACTATTTAACCAGCGCCCTGGTCATCTCCAGCAGCTGACGCACGTCCGCCGGACGAGTGTTGCCGCTCTCTTTATCGATAATAGAGCTGTAGATGTGAGGGATGATTTTGCTGACGCCGGCGTCCAGCGCGATCTGCAGGATCTCGCCGTAGTTTTGCAGATCGATCCCACCGGTCGGCTCCAGCCAGAAATCGTGGCGGGCGCAGGCCTGAGCGACGGCGAGGTACTCATCGCGATGCTTCAGGCCGCCCATCGGGAAGTATTTTATCGAGCTGCCGCCCATGTCTTTTAGCAACGCAATGGCGGTTTCCAGCGGCACGATCCCGTCCGCCGCGCCGCTGCTCAGCGGGCCGGTGGAGATCTTCACCATCCCCGGCGTGCCGGTCGGCGACACCAGGCCGTTGACGACGGTTTCGCTCTGCCCCAGCAGCGCGCGGCTGGTGCCGACGCCGGTAAAGACCTGGTTGACGTGCTGCGGCTGCACCTGGCGGGAGATCTCGCTGACCATCGCCGACTGGTTTGGATCCCCCGCGCCGAGGCCCACCGACAGCGCGTTATCGATAAGCCGGGCGTATTCACGCATATCGGCCACCGCGCTCGCCACGTCCGGATAGTTTTTAGAGAGCACGCCGACCAGAACATGACCTTCCGCCGCTTCGTAGATGTCGCGGGCGTTGTCTTTGCTGCCCGCCAGGACGTTCAGGCACACGCGATCGCGGTAAAAATTCGGGGTCAGTTTCATGCTTTCTTCTCCATGTTCAGAACTTCGCCGATGCGGCGGGAGACGATCTCCAGCTGCTGTGCGGTAACGCTGCGCACGTCGGCCTCAATAATGCCTTCGTTGGCCTTATAGCCGCGGAAGTAGATGGCGTATTCGCCCTGCTTCAGCGCCTCAACCAGCTCGCCGGTGGCGATGCCGGTCACGGCTTCAGTAAATTTAATTTCCGCGCGCGCGATATCGCGACCGGCGCTATCCCATACCACCCGGGCGCTCACCCCGGAGAGGGCGTTGAGCTGGTCAATGAACGGCGTCATCTTCGCCACCATCTCATCGCCGCTCTCCTTGCGGGCGGTCAGATAGTGTTCAATCGCGCAGGTCAGGCCAAGAATCCCCTCTTTACCGACCTTCATCGCCCGGCCAATGCCGGCAGACTGGCGTTTAACCCACTCCACGTACTGCGTTTTACCGACCACCAGGCCGCTGGTTGGGCCCTCAATCGCTTTGGCGCCGCTGTAAATTACCAGGTCGGCGCCGGCGCTGTAGTAACACTGCAGATCTTCTTCCGCCGCCGCATCAACGATCAGCGGCAGGTTGTGCTTACGCGCCACTACGACCGCCTGCTCAACGCTGAGCATGCTTTTCTGCACGCAGTGGTGAGATTTGATGTAGAGGATCGCCGCGGTGCGCGGAGTGATCGCCGCTGCCAGCTGATCGGCGGAACATTCGTTGGCGTAGCCGGCTTCCACCAGCCTGCCGCCGCCCAGCGCGACCATCGTTCCCACCGGCGCGCCGAAGTTAACGTTATGGCCTTTCGGCAGGACGATTTCGTTGTTTTCGATCGGGGTGACGTGGAGGTTTTCCAGCAGCCAGCTGCTGTCTTTCACCAGCACCGCCGCCACCGACTGGGCGATCCCCGCGGAGGCGCAGGAGACAACCGTCGCCCCTTCCACCTCCAGCAGGTTCGCGATGTACTCACCGGTCTTATTGACCAGGTCTTTCATTTCGAAGTAGTGATTCATGCCGCTCATTACGGCTTCAACCACCTCAGGACGCGGCGTGGATACGCCCAGCGCCGTCATGCGGCCTGATGTATTAATAACTTGTTTTAAATTGTATTTTTCAAAAATCGAAGGCATTTTCCGCGCTCCCTTGTTCGGTCAGATAGCCCTTGCCCGCGCGAATCGCAGCAAGCGGCACCAGAATATTGTCAGCCTGCAGGCTCTCTTTTTCGGCGTCGACCAGTAGCGTCGGCGCATGCTGCAGGGTAAAGAGGGTTAAATCAGCGTCGTAGCCCACGGCCAGACGCCCTTTTTGCGTCAGGCGCAGCCCGTCAGCGGCGCTGGCGGTAACGCACTCCACCACCTGCGGTAGCGACATGCCGATGGCGAGAAACTTCGACATCACCAGCGCCAGCGAACGTACCGGGCCGTCAATACGGTTGCGGCAGTAGATGTCGGAGCTAATGGTCTGCGGCAGAATGCCCATCGCTATCGCCCGGCGCGCCACCTCAAAGCTGAAGCTGGCGGTACCGTGGCCGACGTCAAGGCGCACGCCGCGCTTCAGGGCGCGGGTCACGGAGGCGCGCAGCTCGCCGGAAGCGGTCAGAATGCGGTTCGGCTTGCCGTTATAGCAGTGGGTGATGATGTCTCCCGCGCCCAGCAGGTCGGCAATTTCGTCGAGGTTCGGCGGATTATTGCCGATGTGCACCATCAGCGGCAGGTCGCCATTTTCGCGCTGCATCGCCTTCGCCCGTTCCAGGGGGGTAATTCCGTTGTCGCCGACCACGCTGCTGCTCATTCGCGCCTTCAGGCCGACGATAAAATCAGGGTGGCGCTTCACCGCCTGGGTCACCGCTTCGGCATCGACGTTGGCCATATTGGCCAGCTCGTTCTGGGCAATCAGCCCGACGCGGGAGATGTTGAGCAGCGCCAGGACCTCGGTGGCCGCGCTGCGGGTCAGCTGATAAAAATCGTCGATATCGTCCGCCCCGGTGCTGCCCGCATCAATCACCGTGGTGACGCCGGTGGCGATGCCCACGCTGTCCGGCTGGTCGTGATAAATCGGCGAGTTCGGGTAGCAGTGAACGTGGGAATCAATCCAGCCGGCGCTGGCGTAATAGCTGCCGTCCAGCTCAATGGTTTTGCGCGCAGGCGCGCTAATCTCGCCCAGCGCCGCAATTTTCCCGTCCTGAATGGCGATATCGATCAGGGTATCGTCGACGAGGTGCGCACGGCGCAGGAGTAAATCAAACATGGGTCTCTCCTGTTAAAGCGGGCGCTCACGCGCCCGCAGGACTTAACCAATAGCAATCGGGAAAAGGGAACCGAGGATCATCGCGCCAAGGATGGCGCCGCCGGTGATCGGCTTCTGCCAGATGTAAAACAGCAGGGCGCCAACCAGAGAACCGATACCGATAGGAATCGATGCGGTCATCGCGCTGAGGATAATCAGCGGCCCGAGGAAGCGGCCCGAGGCGTTACCTGCTCCCATCATGACGTCGGCACCGTAGGTGGAGTCGCTCTGATTGATGGTGAACTTACGCGCCAGAATAATGATGTAGCCAACGGCCAGGCCCAGCGCCAGGCCGGTAGCCAGCGAGGCGGCAAAGTTGGCCACCGGGAAGACGAAGCCCGCCCCCAGCAGCAGCGCCGGCACGCCGAGGCCGATACCGGTTTGAATCGCGCCGCCGATATCGAGGATCCCCACCAGCGAGCCTTCAATGATGCGCGCAAACAGGAAGCTGGCGCCAAACGCCGCGACCGCCCCGTAGGCGCCGGTATCAATGCCCGCTTTCAGCATGGCCACGAAGGCCACTTCGTTAAACGCGCCGATGCCGTAGAGGTAGTACATGTGTGTCCCGGCGAAGACGCCGGAGGAGAGCAGGCCAACAAAGATCGGGAACGACCAGTCGGCATACCAAAAACCTTTATTCTGTTCCATTTAGAGGCTCCTGTTATTTGCCGCTGAGCGAGTTGTGAATCAGATCCAGCCAGTTCGGTACGCCCAGGTGGAAGGATTCCAGGGTCTTAATGTCAAAGCCGCGGAAGAAGGCGCTCAGCACGAACAGTGCGACAATGGCGGACATCATCACTTTAGTGACGCGGTGCCAGCCGCTCTCTTCAACGCCCTTACCGATCAGGATGCCCAGTACCAGACCCGGAACGGCGTTGCCCATAATCAGCTGCGCCGCGCCGCCGAAAATGGTGGCCCAGAAGCCCGATTTTTTCCCGGCATCGATGGCCGCCAGCCAGAAGATAACCGGCATCACCGTGTTAACCAGCAGGTTAGCCGCCGGGACCAGCACCTTAACGGCAGTGACCTGCAGCGCTTCCGGTACGGAAGAGGCGGTCAGGTTAAGGAAGGAGACCACGAACATGCCGATAACGCCGCAGGCAATCGCCATCTTCTTCGGATCGTGCAGCGTCTCGCCGACGTTGCGGTTTTTCAGCATCAGCGCGGCGGCGCCCCAGTTAGGGATAATGCGGTGATCGACGTCCTGGGTGAAGGAGCCTGCTGCGACAGAAGAAGCCCAGGCGTTAAAGAAGAAGCCGAGACCAAAGGAGAAGTGGGACGCCGGATCGCCTTCGCAGGAGTTCAGCTCGCCCAACGTACGAAATGCGCCCATCCCTTGCGTGGTGGGCGCATGAAACATACGTGCCGCTCCGGCGCCCACGCCGACGCCGACCAGGCCGCCGATAATGAGCGATTTTATTAAAATTATCAGGAACATAGTTTAACCCTATGGTGAAGATCAGGTTTGCGTGACGAAATCCACTTTATCGAGATTAATGGCGGTCACGTTGACGGTGACGTTCAGCTCCACGCTGTAGGTCCGTCGTTCACGGCGCAAAAAGAAGAATAAAAACGCTTCTTTGCGCACCGCTTCACGCGCATGAACAACCTCCACATCCTGTGGCTCAATACGCAGTAAAATGTGCGGCGACGTTTTCATCACCGCTGCCTGTACGTGGTTCAGGGCATCGGCGAACGCCCGCGTCTTGCTCTCGCCTTTGCCCGTAACGCTCACCGTGGTGGTGAATTGCTCTTTCATACTCAGGCGCCGTATTTCTTTTTCCAGGCTTCTACCAGGCGCTCGCCCAGCTCTTCTTTATCCATAAAGCCGAAGCCCAGAACGTTGTAGCCTTCGTTGATAGCGGTGACGCCTTCATCAACGGAACGCATGCCGTATTTCGCTTTGTAGCCATGTTTGTTTTGCGCGGTGATGGCGCCTGCGCCGCCGCTGCCGCAGAAGGAGATACCAAAGGTGGCATTCTCTGCTTTCATCACGTCGCCCAGCTTCATATCAGCGGCAACGCCCGGAACCACGACTGCACGAGCTCCGGCTTTTTCCGCGCCAGCGGCAACTTTTTGCCCTTTACCCAGGCGATCGCCAATTACTACGGTGATTTGTTCCATTTTTAGCTCCTTACAGGTTTTCTTTAGCGACTTCGAAGTGGACCGACAGCAGCCAGGACTCTTCCTCTGGCAGGTTGCCGAATTGCGCGACCACTTCGCGAGCCAGCATCATTGAATCTTCTGAAATCTCTTCAAACAGGCTGGCATCCACTTCCGGCAGCGGCTCGCCGCTAATTGACCGGTGGGCCATAGCCCGCACGTGGGAGGTCAGCATCTGCTCCTGGACGGCGTTGGGGATGATGTTACGGCGACCTAGCAGGGTATAAACCTGCTGCAGCATCTTCTCAGCCAGCTGCTCGGTTTGCGTTGCCTGCTCCCCTACGTCGTGTGTTACCGCTCCGTTATTCACTTGTCTTACCCCGTTGATGTCTCTGGGGACAAAACTAACGCCGGGGGGGAGGAGTTTGTAGCGAGTTGTTTTCCACTTCGAAGTGGAAAGGCGGACGGACGATGCGATCCATTGCACAGAATTGGCGTAAATTTGCTATTTTCGGCAAAACGGCGTGATGAGAATCACAAGATTGCGATTTAACTGGCGACCGGAAGCGGCCGAACCGGCGGCGGAGAAGAGAAGTAAACTGTGACAGGGGTTGGGTTTTATGCGCAGACGAAATGCAGGAGGTACCGGCTGATACCTCCTGGAAAAGAACTTAACGGTACTTCTGGTGGTAGGTATTACGGGTGGCTTTGAACTCTTCCGCAGCGGCCTGCGCTTCTTTGACCTTGCCTTCATTGGCCAGCTTCAGGGCGCCGTCAATCTGGCCAATCAGAATATCGAGGCCGTGGCGGTAGTCCTTCATCTCCGCGCTGTCCGCTGCTTTGCCTTCCAGCTTCGGCGGGGTCTCTTTCTGCGCATTGACGGCGGCGTCGCGCATCTTCGTCAGCGCCGCTTTTTGCTCACCGGCATCAGAGGTCTTCTGTACCACCTGCAGATTTTGCGCAATGGTGTCCATATCCTCACCGAGATCGGCGGCAAACGCCGACGCTGAACCCATCGCCAGGGCTGAGACAGCCAGCACTGCTAACAGTTTTTTACGCATTGCTCACTTCCTTTTTTATTATTTAAGCATAAGGAAAAGGCGCCACCTGGGCGCCCTTCTATACCCGTTATTCTTCAAGCCGCAGCCTGAACAATCCGGTAAAACACGCCGTTATTGCCCGGCGATTTTCATCTCTGGCAGCAGCACGGAACCACACTGGATATTGCTGCGCATTTCGATATCGTCGGCAACGGTCACGATATTACGCCACATATCTTTCAGATTTCCGGCGATGGTGATTTCGCTTACCGGATACTGAATTTCGCCATTCTCAACCCAGAAGCCGGATGCGCCGCGTGAGTAATCGCCGGTAACGCCACTGACACCCTGCCCCATCAGTTCGGTGACGACAAGTCCGGTGCCCATCTCTTTAAGCAACTTTTCAAAACTCAGGCCGCGGCCGTTGATTCGCCAGTTGTGAATGCCGCCCGCGTGGCCGGTGCTCTTCATGCCCAGCTTGCGCGCCGAGTAGTTGGTCAGCAGCCACTGCGTCAGAATGCCGTCCTTAATGATATCGCGACGCTCCGTACGCACGCCTTCGCTGTCGAACGGCGTTGACGCCAGCCCTTTCAGCAGATGCGGATGCTCCTCAATGGTCAGCCAGTCCGGCAGGATCCGGGTGCCGAGCGCGTCAAGCAGGAAGGTCGATTTACGGTACACCGCGCCGCCGGCAATCGCCCCGACCAGGTGACCAAACAGCCCGGTCGCCACTTCATTGGCAAAAATCACCGGCGCCTTCATCGTCGAGAGCTTGCGCGGCGCCAGGCGCGAGAGGGTGCGGCGGGCGCACTCGTCGCCCACCCACTCCGGCGACTGCAAATCTTCAATCGCGCGGCCGATGGTATAAGCGTAATCACGCTCCATATCGCCGTTTTCTTCCGCGATAACGCAGCTGGACAGCGAATGGCGGGTTGAGCAGTAGCCCTGCAGCATTCCGTGGCTGTTGCCGAATACCTTGATGCCGTAGTGGCTGTTGAAGCTGCCGCCTTCGGTGTTGGTGATGCGCTTATCGGCCTGCAGCGCCACCTGTTCGGCGCGGGCGGCCAGCTCGATCGCCCGATCCGGGCTCACTTCCGCCGGGTGGAACAGGTCAAGATCCGGGGCGTCAAAGGCCAGCAGCTCTTTATCGGCAACGCCGGCGAACGGGTCCGGCGAGGTATAGCGGGCAATGTCCAGCGCCGCCTGCACCGTGCGGGCAATCGCCTGCGGGCTAAGATCGGTTGAGGAAGCGCTGCCCTTGCGATGCTGATGATAAACGGTGATGCCTAAGGCGCCATCGCTATTAAATTCTACGTTCTCCACCTCGCCGTAGCGGGTGCTGACGCTGATGCCGGTGGTTTTGCTGACGGAGACTTCCGCACCGTCTGATTTACCTGCCGCCAGTTCCAGCGCCGTGGTCACGGCCTCTTCCAGCGCCTTACGCTGCTGTGCAACTTGAGAGATGACTTTCATCGCTAATGCCATAATGTAGGAAGGAGTTAATTGAAGTCTAACAGAGAACCGTTTTTCAGTGCGCGCCTTAACTGGTAACATTAGCCTCTTTTTTTAAGGAGCCTGAGATGACAAAGCAGCCCGATGACTGGCTCGACGACGTTCCCGGTGATGACGTCGAAGATGAAGACGATGAAATTATCTGGGTCAGTAAAAGTGAAATTAAGCGTGACGCCGAAGAACTGAAGCGTCTTGGCGCAGAACTGGTAGAGCTGGGGAAAAACGCGCTGGATAAGATCCCGCTCGATACCGACCTGCGCGACGCCATTGAACTCGCCCAACGGATCAAGAAAGAGGGCCGTCGCCGCCAGATGCAGCTGATTGGCAAAATGCTGCGCAGCCGCGACGTTGACCCTATTCGCCAGGCGCTGGACAAGCTGAAGAACCGCCACAACCAGCAGGTTGCGCTGTTCCATAAGCTGGAGATGATCCGCGACCGCCTGATTGCCGATGGCGATGACGCGGTACCGGAAGTGCTGAACCTGTGGCCGGAAGCTGACCGTCAGCAGCTGCGTTCGCTGATCCGTAACGCGCAAAAAGAGAAAGAAGGCAACAAGCCGCCGAAGTCCGCGCGCCTGATCTTCCAGTACCTGCGTGAACTGGCCGAAGGCGAAAGCTAATTCCGCTGCCGCCCGCCTGATTTTCCCGCAGGCGGCGCGCCTGTCCGGGCTACCTGATAACGTTTAACCTGTAGCCCGGCATGCGTACGCTACGCATTGCCGGAAAGGTTATCTTTCCCAACGCCGCGCCCCTGGGCGCTCCCCCTGTTCAGCCTCTGTTCAGCCACCCTTTGCTCTCGTTTTGCTCTCCTTTTGCTCCCCCTTGCGCTTTTATCCGGCTGACGCGCCGTTCTGCTGCTCGTCAGAGGACGCGGTTTTTCCGCCGCGTCTGCTGCCCATAAAAGCTGAATCGTTAAAGCTAACTATGTTTAAATTCACATTTTTTCGGCAATAATAATAAAAACTTGCATTAAAATAGGACTAAAGTCGCAGTTAAAAACAGCAAATCGCGCATATTCTCACCAGGTGAGGCACTTCACATTTTCATCAGCCGCTAGCCATTAGATTTCCCTTATTGATAACAATATCGATTCAGCAAAAAGGGACGAAAAATGAAAAAAATAGTAGCGTTGACCGCAGTAGCGATGATGTTCTCTGGGCAAGTCGCGGCAAAAACCTGGGTGCTGACAAGCGCTGAAAGCAGCATAGAGAAAGGAAACTGGCAGGTAAGCAGTGACCAGCTGAAGATAAAAGATCGCCATTTCAGCATAGAGCAAAAAGTCCTTCATGGCGGCAAGCAGGAGGGCAGTAAAGTTATCGTTATTCGCAGCCAGGACGGCCTGACTATCGCTCTCAGCCCGACTCGCGGGATGAATTTACTTAAAATCGAAGGTTTCGGCACGCGAATGGGCTGGGACTCACCGGTCAAAGAGGTGGTTAATCCGGCCTTTATTAATCTGGAAAGCCGCAACGGGCTGGGCTGGCTGGAAGGTTTCAATGAGATGATGGTGCGCTGCGGCTACGAATGGACCGGCCACCCGGTCACCGCCGACGGGCAGATTTATACCCTGCACGGCAAAGCCGGGAACACGCCGGCATCGCAGGTCGAGGTTGAGGTTGCCGATAGCGCGCCGTATGAAATTCGCGTTCGCGGGCTGGTGAAGGAAAGCACCTTCAAAAAAGCCGATTTGCAGACCATGACCGAGCTGCGCTACGTGCCCGGCAGCAACAGCTTCAGCCTGCACGATGTCTTAACCAACCACGCCGATTATCCGCATGATTATCAGATCATTTACCACAGCAATTTCGGTACGCCGATTCTGGAAGAAGGCGCGCGTTTTCTCGCGCCGATGGCCAGCATCAGCCCGTTCAACGACTATGCCAAAGCCGGTTTGAAAACGTGGCAAACCTATGCCGGCCCGACCAAAGATTTTGACGAGATGGTATTTAATATTCAGCCGCTGTCCGATGACCATCACCAAACGCTGGCGGCGGTGGTTAACAAGGCTGGCGATAAAGGGGCGTCGATTCAGTTTGATACCCGCCAGCTGCCGGTCCTGACGCTGTGGAAAAACACCGACAGCCAAAAACAGGGCTATGTCACCGGCATTGAGCCAGGCACCAGCTATGCCTATCCGGTCACCGTTGAGCGCGAGCAGAAACGCGTGAAGCAGCTGCAGCCAGGAGCCAGCGCGCAGTTTGATCTGACCTATACCCTGCTGCACAACAATAAGCAGGTTGCCGACGTTGAGCAGAGAATTGCGGCAATCCAGGGCGACGCGAAGGTCGCGGAAAACGAAGCGCCGATCGCCAAAGAGTAACCTTACGCCGGCGCTGCTCCCGGGCCTCCGGGAGAGACGGCGCCCGCACCGCACATCACCTTCCCGGCGCCAGCGCCGGGATATCGGCTTAGGCCATCACCACCTGGCGTAGCTGCTGCGCAAAGCGCTGGTACTGCGCTTCGTCAATCGCCTGCGGGTAGCTCAGCACCATCAGCGCATGATCGGCGATGCCGCAATGATAGGTCGGGTGGCTATGCGGCCACGGGTTATCGCTAAAACCCATCGTGACATAAAACTGCAGGCGCCTGCGGGCGATTTCCGTGGTGAGCGGATCGATCTCGAGGATGGTCAGCGGCGCACGCTTAAGTATTTCCGCCAGCAGACGCTTGCCGTAGCCGCGCGAGCGCAGGCTGTCGTCGATCGCCAGATGCTCAATGTAGCCATAGTCCGCAAACTGCCAGCTGCCGCTCAGCCCGATAAACTCCCCCTCATCAAACCACGCCTCCAGCGCGTAGTGCGGATCGCGCAGCGCGCGCTGTTTAGCCAGCGGCTCACGCTGCTCGTGCCAGGGAAAAGCCTTGACGTACAGCGCGTCGAGCGCGGGGAAATGCGGCGAATCGGTCGAGGTCAGTTTTTCAGAAGTGAGCATGACAAAATCCAAATAGCAAAAAATCTGCCCTCACGCGGAGGGCAAAGAGACGATCGTCGGGATTATTCTGCCGCAGCCGCCTTACTGGCCAGCTTATCCAGCAGCTTCTGATGAATGCCGCCGAAGCCGCCGTTGCTCATCACCAGAATGTGGTCGCCCGGATGGGCGGTTTTGATAATCATATCCACCAGCACATCGACATCAGCGCTCCAGTGAGCAGGCTGCACGCAGGCTTCAGCCACCTCGGCGACCTGCCACGGAATATGCTGCGGCTGGAGCAGGAACACTTCATCCGCGCGGCCCAGCGACGGCGCCAGATCGTCTTTGCAGACGCCCATTTTCATGGTGTTCGAGCGCGGTTCGAGCACCGCCAGAATGCGGGCGGTGCCGCCAACCTTACCGCGCAGCGCCTGCAGCGTCGCCAGGATCGCCGTCGGGTGATGGGCAAAATCGTCGTACACGGTGACGCCGTTCGCTTCGCCGCGCAGCTCAAGGCGGCGACGGGCGTTGATAAAACCGCCCAGCGCGTTGGCGGCGTCCGCCGGCACCACGCCGACGTGGCGGGCGGCGGCAATCGCCATCAGGCCGTTGTGCATATTATGCTCGCCGACCAGCGCCCACTTCACTTCCCCGACCTTCTCGCCGTCAAGCCAGACTTCCCACTGCGAGGCGTCGGTGTTGAGCTTTTTCGCCTGCCAGTGGCCCTGCTCGCCGACCAGCTCCTGCTCGCTCCAGCAGCCCATCGCCATAGTCTGTTTCAGGTTGATGTCGTTTTCCGGCAGAATAATTTTGCCCTGACCCGGGACAATGCGCACCAGATGATGGAACTGCTTCTGGATAGCCTTCAGGTCATCAAAGATATCCGCGTGATCGAACTCAAGGTTATTGAGGATCAGGGTTCGCGGGCAGTAGTGAACAAATTTCGAACGCTTATCAAAGAAAGCGCAGTCATATTCATCCGCTTCGATAACAAAGAACGGGCTGTCGCCCAGACGCGCGGAGACCTCGAAATTACCCGGCACGCCGCCAATCACAAAGCCGGGCTTATAGCCGCAGGCTTCGAGGATCCAGGTCGCCATGCCGGCGGTCGTCGTTTTGCCGTGGGTGCCCGCCACCGCCACAACCCAGCGATCGCGCAGGACGAAATCATGCAGCCACTGCGGGCCGGACATGTACGGAATGTTGTTTTCCAGCACCGCTTCGACGCACGGATTGCCGCGCGTCATCGCGTTACCGATGATCACCAGATCCGGCCGAGGCTCCAGCTGGCTGGCGTCATATCCTTGAATTAGATCGATACCCTGGCTTTCCAGCAGGGTGCTCATCGGCGGATAGACGTTAGCATCCGACCCCGTTACCTCATGACCGAGGGAACGCGCCAGCATCGCCAGCCCCCCCATAAACGTGCCACAGATACCTAAAATATGAATGCGCATTCGTCACTTCCCTCTTTAATCTGGCGCACATTTTACCCTTATGTTCGGCATCAGAGAAATGCATTTCAGGCGAATCCGTTTTTTGCTGGCGCGATTCACCTGTGCGTATTTTTTTTATTCTTTGTTAAGATTGTTGCGTTCGTTTTACTTCACATAAACATGCAGGGAACGGGTTATGAAAACGTTAGGTGAATTTATTGTCGAAAAGCAGCACGAGTTCTCCCACGCAACCGGCGAGCTAACTGCTTTGTTGTCGGCGATAAAACTAGGCGCCAAGATCATCCACCGCGATATCAACAAGGCCGGTCTGGTCGATATCCTGGGTGCCAGCGGTGCTGAAAACGTCCAGGGCGAGGTGCAGCAAAAACTCGATCTGTTCGCCAATGAAAAATTGAAGGCCGCACTGCGAGCGCGCGATATTGTTGCCGGGATCGCCTCTGAAGAAGAAGACGAAATCGTCGTCTTTGAAGGCTGCGAACACGCAAAATACGTGGTGCTCATGGACCCGCTGGATGGTTCCTCTAACATCGACGTTAACGTCTCTGTCGGGACTATCTTCTCCATCTACCGTCGCATAACCCCGGTCGGAACGCCGGTCACCGTCGAAGATTTCCTGCAGCCGGGCAGTAAACAGGTCGCCGCAGGCTACGTGGTTTACGGCTCCTCCACGATGCTGGTTTATACCACCGGCTGTGGCGTTCATGCCTTCACCTACGATCCTTCTCTTGGCGTATTCTGCCTCTCTCAGGAGCGCATGCGCTTCCCGGAGAAAGGCAATACCTACTCCATCAACGAAGGCAACTACATCAAATTCCCGATGGGCGTGAAGAAGTACATTAAGTTTTGCCAGGAAGAGGATCTCGGGACCCAGCGCCCCTACACCTCGCGCTATATCGGCTCCCTGGTGGCGGATTTCCACCGTAATCTGCTGAAAGGCGGCATTTATCTCTACCCGAGCACCGCCAGCCACCCGGAAGGGAAGCTGCGCCTGCTGTACGAATGCAACCCGATGGCGTTCCTCGCCGAGCAGGCGGGCGGTAAGGCCAGCGACGGTAAAGAGCGTATTCTCGATATCATCCCGGTAAGCCTGCACCAGCGTCGCTCCTTCTTCGTCGGCAACAACCATATGGTTGAAGACGTCGAAAACTTCATTAAAGAGTTCCCGGACGCATAACGCCCCCTGACTTCCCCTCTCGCCCGGCGAGAGGGGATTTTACGCTAGCGATTCGCCGTTCCGCTCACCCGCGATACCGGCGAGTTCTGGCGGTTCTCCCACAGCACCGTCAGCCCGCGCTGCAGCGCAATAAAGATAAACAGCAGAATGCCGATCGCAATTTTCGTCCACCACGAGCTGAGCGTGCCGTCGAAGTTAATGTAGGTCTGGATCAGCCCCTGAATCGCTACGCCAAACAGCGTCCCTAATACCGTGCCGACGCCGCCGCTGAGCAGCGTGCCGCCAATCACCACCGACGCAATCGCGTCCAGCTCAACGCCAACCCCGGCCAGCGCGTAACCGGCCTGGGTGTAGATAGAAAAAACGATCCCCGCCAGCGTCGCCAGCCCGGTAGAGAGCATGTAAATGCGAATAGTGGTCCCACGGGTCGAAATGCCCATCAGATTTGCCGAGACGGCGCTGCCGCCAATGGCGTACACCTGGTTGCCAAAGCGGGTGCGGTGGGCCATAAAAATGCCCGCCACCACCACCAGCAGCATCAGCAGCCCCATCGCGCTCAGGCGACCGCCGCCGGGAATAGTCCACGCCAGCCCGGAGAGCGTGTCATACACCGGGTGATCGATAGGAATGGACTCTTCAGAGACCAGATAGCTCACGCCGCGCAGGAAGAACATCCCGGCGAGGGTAATAATAAATGCCGGGATCTTCAGCGTATCGATAAGCCAGCCCATCAGCGCGCCAAACGCGCAGCCCATCGCCAGCACCAGCGGGAACGCCAGCAGCGGCGTGATCCCCCAGACGCCAATCGCTTTCGCGAGGAACACGCCGGTGAAGGCGATCACCGACCCGACCGACAGGTCGATGCCGCCGGAGAGGATCACGAAGGTCATCCCCACGGCAATAATGCCAAGAAAAGCGTTATCGGTGAGGATATTGCAGATCACCCGCGTCGAGGCGAAGCCGGGAAACTGGGTCAGGCAATAGAGGTAGCCCAGCACGAATACGGCAAGGGTAATCATCAACGGCAAGTTACGTTTTATCACGGCCGCGTACTCCTTTCAGTAAGCTGATAAAGCGCGGCGACTGCACGATCAGTACGCACAGCACCACCACCGCTTTCACTACCTGGTTAAGCTCCGGCGGGAAGCCCGACAGCAGGATCCCGGTGTTCATCCCCTGGATAATCAGCGCGCCGACTACCGAGAGCAGAAGGTTAAAGCGCCCGCCCATCAGCGATCCGCCGCCGATCACCACTGCCAGGATGGCGTCCAGCTCCAGCCAGAGTCCGGCGTTGTTGGCATCGGCGCCGCGGATGTCCGCCGCAACGATGATCCCGGCTATCGCCGCGCACACGCCGCTCAGCACGTAGGCCAGCATCACGACGATGCGGGTGTTGACCCCGGCATTTTTCGCCGCCCGAATGTTAATCCCTACCGCTTCAATGAACATTCCCAGCGCGGTTTTGCGGGTGAACAGCCAGAACAGCAGCAGCGTGGCGGCGGCAATAAGCACCGGCGTCGGCAGCAGCAGCAGCGAGCCGCTGCCGAGCCACGCCAGAGGCGGCGAGTCGAAGGTGACAATCTGCCCGGAGGTGATCAGCTGCGCGACGCCGCGCCCGGCCACCATCAGGATCAGCGTGGCCACGAACGGCTGGATCTTCAGCACCGCCACCAGGATACCGTTCCATAGCCCGGCCAGCGCGCCCGCCCCCAGCGATACCAGCAGCACCACCGGCAGGCTGTGCCCGGCAACGGTCATCGAGGCGGCGGTAGCGCCGGCAATCGCCATCACCGCGCCGACCGACAGGTCAATCCCGCCGGTGGCGATAACCAGCGTCATGCCAATCGCCAGCAGCGCGACCGGCGCCGCGCGGTTAAGAATATCAATCGGGCTACCGAACAGACGCCCCTCCTGGAGGACAATCTGGAAAAAGTGCGGCGCCACCAGGCTGTCTACGGCCAGCACCAGCAGCAGCGCAATGATTTGCGGCATACCCTTCGGCCAGCTGAAGCGACGCTTCGTTTGGCCGGTTTGCGGAAGAGATCCTGGCATCATGATTTACTCCTATGCCGCAATTGCGTTCATGATCGCCGGAACGGAGAGCTCCCCGAGCGGGATCTCCGCAACCTGTTTGCGATCGCGCATGATAATGACCCGATCGGCATAGCCCACCAGCTCTTCCAGCTCTGACGAAATGACCAGCAGCGCCAGGCCATCGGCGCACAGGGTTTCAATCAGGCGGATGATCTCGGCATGCGCACCGACGTCTATCCCGCGGGTCGGCTCATCGAGGATCAGAAACTGAGGTTTGGTCAGCAGCCAGCGGGAAAGCAGTACCTTCTGCTGATTGCCGCCGGAAAGAAATTCGATCGGCTGCTCGGCGCTGGGGGTACGGATCCCCAGCTGGCGGATAAAGCGTTCGGCGATCTCGTTTTGCTCGCGCCGCGGAATTGGGCGCAGCCAGCCGCGCTGCGCCTGCAGGGCCAGCACGATGTTCTCCCGTACCGACGCCGCCGCGATAATGCCGTCGGTTTTTCGGTCTTCCGGGCAAAAGCCGATCCCGAGGCAGGAGGCCTGATGCGGCGAGCGCAGCGTCTGCGGCTTGCCTTTGATCAGCGCCTTGCCGCTATCGGCCGGTTTGATACCAAAAATCACTTCCGCCGTTTCGGTGCGCCCGGAGCCCAGCAGCCCCGCCAGGCCAACAATTTCGCCGGGGCGAACCTGGAGGTCGAACGGCGCGATCGTGCCCTTTTTACCAAAGCCTTCAAAGGCGGCGATCGGCTTATCGCTCAGCAGGGTGCGGCCCGCGCGCTGTAAAGCGTTATGCTCCAGCTCGCGCCCCAGCATCATTTTCACCAGCTCAATCTGCGGCAGTTCGCGTGTTTCCCGGCAGCCGACGAAGCCGCCGTTGCGCAGCACGGTAATCCGATCGCTCACGGCGTACACCTGATCGAGAAAGTGGGTAACAAAAATCAGGCTGACGCCGCTGTCGCGCAGCTGGCGCATCAGGGTGAAGAGCATCTCCACCTCCTGGGTATCCAGGCTGGCGGTAGGTTCATCGAGGATCAGCACCTTAGCCGACAGGTCGATGGCGCGGCAGATAGCGACAATCTGCTGCATCGCCACTGAAAAGCGGTTAAGAGGCTCACGGACGTCGAGGGAGAAACCGTAGGAAGCCATCAGCTCGGTGGCGCGCTTTTCCATCTCTTTACGCCGCAGCAGGCCAAAGCGACGGGGCTCGCGGCCGATAAATAAATTGTCCGCCACCGACATATTCGGCAGCAGGTTGACCTCCTGGTAGACGGTACCGATGCCCAGCTGCTGCGCGTGGGCGGTATTTTTCGGCGCTATTGCCTGGCCCTCGAGCCAGATAGTGCCGCGATCGGCGTGATAAACGCCGGTGAGCGCTTTGATCAGGGTCGATTTCCCCGCGCCATTCTCACCCAGCAGGGCCATGATCTCACCGCGCCGCAGGCTGAAATTAACGTTATCCAGCGCCTTTACGCCGGGGAAAAATTTGCTCAGTCCCTCGGTACGAAGGATCTCCTGATGTACTTCGCCGTTCATGGTTTCCCCTCCCCTAACCCTCTCCCCACCGGGGAGAGGGAACTAAACCGAGCGTCCTGATGGCCTACGCTCACTCAATAGCCCATATTTTTCTTCTTCTCTAACTCTTCTTTCGCCGTATCCGGCAGATAGAGCGTCGATTTGGTGATGGTCAGCTTCTCAGGCAGGGTGCCGTCTTTCTTGAATTTTTCCAGCGCATCGAATGCCGGCCCGGCCATATTTGGCGTCAGCTCGACGCTGGCGTTAGCTTCGCCGGCGATCATCGCTTTGTAGATATCCGGTACGCCGTCAATGGAGCCGGTAAGAATATCTTTACCCGGCTTCAGCCCGGCCTCTTTAATCGCCTGGATGGCGCCGATAACCATGTCATCGTTATGGGCATAAACCATGCAGATGTTCTTGCCGTTATTTTCCGCTTTGATAAAGCTCTCCATAACCTCTTTCCCCTTGCTGCGGGTAAAGTCGCCGGACTGAGAGCGGATAATCTTGATGTTCGATGCCTTAGCGATGGCTTCAGCGAAGCCTTTTTTGCGGTCAATGGCGACGCTGGCCCCGACGGTGCCCTGCAGCTCAACGACGTTGCACGGCTTACCGTCGACGGTTTTCACCAGCCAGTCGCCAATCAGCTGACCTTCCAGCACGTTATTGGCGGTGACGGTGGTCATGTAGAGATCTTTGTCCTTCACATCAATGGAACGGTCGAGCAGGAATACCGGGATTTTGGCCTCTTTGGCCTCTTTCAGCACCGGCTCCCAGCCCGTCGCCACGACCGGGGCGATAAAGATGGCGTCGACCCCCTGCGCAATGAAGGAGCGTACCGCTTTAATCTGGTTTTCCTGCTTTTGCTGACCGTCGGCAATTTTCAGAGTAATACCGCGCTTAGCGGCCTCCTCCTTCGCAACGCTGGTTTCGGCCGCACGCCAGCCGGATTCAGACCCGACCTGCGAAAATCCTACGGTCAGAGGGGCAGCTATTGCCATAGATGACATAGCTGCGGAAACTGCTGTGACAAGAAGTAAGCGCTTCCACATAAGGCGATCCTCGTAGGGTTATTGTTAGTGAAATCGTTATCTGCGGACAAACTATAGACAATCAGAGATGTAACTGAATGCGTTACATCACACTTCGAAAAAGTAAACTAAATGTTAATTCACGCCGTTTATGGCAGCTTAGAGCGGATAAGGCTTTCGCCACGTTGTCGCCATCGCCGCTGATGGCGAAATTTTTAGCACTTTGATAAATCAATCACATGCAATGTAAACGCTTACATAAATTTATTCAGGATGTGGCTATGTTTATGGATTTTCAGGTTGTTTTACGATGAAAAATGACGCCATCTTTCCGCCGCCAGAAACAAAAGAAGCGAAGACATTCGATGTGAGTTGGCTATAATACCGGGCACTTGTTTGCTATACATTTTAAAGGAACAGACATGAGCTTACTCAACGTACCTGCGGGTAAAGATCTGCCGGAAGATATCTACGTCGTTATTGAGATCCCGGCGAACGCAGACCCAATCAAATACGAAGTCGACAAAGAGAGCGGTGCACTGTTCGTTGACCGCTTTATGTCCACCGCGATGTTCTATCCGTGCAACTACGGCTACATCAACCACACCCTGTCTCTGGACGGTGACCCGGTAGACGTGCTGGTTCCGACTCCGTATCCGCTGGAGCCAGGCTCAGTGATCCGCTGCCGTCCGGTTGGCGTTCTGAAGATGACCGACGAATCCGGTGAAGATGCCAAGCTGGTTGCGGTACCGCACACCAAGCTGAGCAAAGAGTACGATCACATCAACGATGTGAACGACCTGCCGGAACTGCTGAAAGCACAGATCACTCACTTCTTCGAGCACTACAAAGATCTGGAAAAAGGCAAGTGGGTTAAAGTTGACGGTTGGGACAATGCTGCTGCGGCGAAAGCTGAAATCATTGCTTCCTTCGAGCGCGCGGCGAAGAACTAAGTTCGCCTCTGCGTAAAGCCAGACCCTGAACGCCGGCTGCCGGTTAGTAAGGGTTTTTTTATGTCCGCTGTTCACCTCCCTGCCCGTTTATTCCTCCCCTATCTCCCGACCCGTCGGGCAAACCTGCGGCCATATTTTCGCCTACCAGAATAGGGAGTTGGCCCGTCACATTTACAATTGCGAATGAAATTAAAAATCATTATCATTTTCAGTTCGTAAATAAATGTGAATAAACGTCAATGAACCTCCACAATGTGAAGACTTTAAAGCTCTGTTCCGGCATGGCGCTGACTGCGGCCCTGCTCCTGACCGGCCTGACCGCAGCGGCCGCCGTGCTTCCTGAGAAAGAGTTCCTGACTCGTGAAGTCGGTCATGGCGTCTATGAGCTGGCGGTAGACGCACAGCAGCATGCGCTGTTCGCCGCCTCCGCCCCCTCGTTTGATAAAGACAAAACCACGGGGCAGATTTACAAGCTGGATCTGGAAAGCCTCACCACCGTTGAAGTCATTAAAACCAGCCGGCGGGCGTTTGCCACCGCGCTGGACGACGCGAATCATGTCCTGTACGTCGGCAATACCCTCGAAGGTTCGGTCACGCTGATTGATACCCGCAGCGGTAAGGAGCTGGCGGTGCTGCAGCTCAGCGAGGCGAGCGACCCCAAAGAGATTATCCATACGCGCGAAATGGTCCTCGATAAGCAGAATCACCGCCTGTACGTCTCAGGCGTCGCGGAAAAGGGCGTTGTCTGGGTTGTCGATACCGAAAAGCGGGCCGGGGTTGCGACCATTAGCGATATGGGCGAATACCCAACCGGCATGGCGGTCGATCCGCAAAAAAACCGGCTCTACGTGGTGAACGGCAGAAATGGCCTGATCGCCATCGATACCACCAGCAATAAAATTATCGACCGCTTTACCGTCGCCCCGGATAAAAAACGTTTTTTCCTCAATATCGCCGTGGATGTCAAAAACAGTCGCGCATTTATTACCGACCCGGATTTACCCAATGTATTAGTGGTCGATATTCGTAACGGTAACGTCCTTTCTGAAATTGACGTGATTAACTCCCTGGCCGTTATTTATAACGAAAAGCGCAAGGAAGTTTATATTACCCATCGTAACGCCAAACTGATAACCATCGCCGACAGCGAAACCGGCAAGGTAAAACAGAGTATTCAAACTACCGCCCTTCCCAACAGCCTTGCGCTTTCCGCCGACGCGAACGCGCTGTATGTCAGCATTAAACAGCCCGAAGAGCTGATGGGTAAAAAGCCTGATTACGTGATGAAAATCGACCTGACGCAATACTAATAATCATCACTCGTTATTTTTCACCTTGTGGCGGCGCACCGTCACGAGGTGATGTCGTTATTTTTTCTTTGCAGGTGTCTGATATTATGAAAACGCGTCAACTCATTGCGCTTACGGGGATCGTAGCCTTATCCGGTGGGGTCATTTTGCCCTCTCAGGCGGAAGAACTTAGCGAAACTTCGCGTAGCGGCGAAGAGCAAATGGTGGTCACCGCCACCGGCTTTGCGCAGGAAAAGCGTGAAGCGCCGGCGACCATCTCGACAATCGATCGCCAAACGCTGGATATTCAGCCCGACCGCAACGTCGGCGAGGCGATAAAAAACCTTCCCGGCGTGTCGGTGTCGAGCGGCAGCGAAATATCCTCGGGCAGCATTATGATGCGCGGCATGGACCCGTCCTACACCGCCTTCATGGTTAACAGCGTCAAACAGAATACCGGCGAATCACGCCCCTATGGCCAGGACCTCGGCACCGAAGCCAGCTTCCTGCCGCCGATGGAGGCGATTGAGCGTATTGAGGTTATTCGCGGCCCGATGTCCTCCCTCTACGGCTCAGATGCCATCGGCGGGGTGGTGAACGTTATCACCAAAAAGCCTTACGGCGTGAAGGAGTGGACCGGCGCGATGGCCGCCAACACCTGGCTCCAGGAGCACCATGATTTTGGCAATACCAGCCAGATGAATCTGTTCACCATGGGCCCGCTGATCCCCGACGTCCTCGGCCTCAGCCTCGCGGCAGACTGGCTGGATCGTCGCGATGACGAACGCGAAAACTACTTCGGCAAGCACAACCGCAAGTCCCTCGATATGACGCTCGGCCTGGCCGCCAGCGAGAACAACCTCTTTGACCTGAACGTGGTAACCGGCGAGCAGGAGAAAAATCGGACCTGGCAGCGCGGCACGCCCTGGACATGGCGCTTCGACCGCGACGCGTTAACCCTGACGCACTCCGGCTGGTATGCCGACGATACCGTCGCCACCACCAACTACATTAATTATGAAAAAGGCCGCTCAAAGTACGTCTATGACGGGCAAACGCCGCAATACGTGCAGACGGAAAACTACGTTGCCAACAGCCAGACAACGCTGAGCCTTGATAACCACAAGCTGACCGTGGGCGCGAACTTTACCCGCGAAGAGCTGAATGACCGCTTTGATGTCGCCAACAAAACCCTGCCGGGCTCCACCCCGGTTACCAAAGTTAGCCGCAACGGCTGGGCGCTGTTTGCCGAAGACGGCTGGACCCTCGGCGATTTCATCCTGACCACCTCAGGGCGTCTCGATCGCGATGATAACTTTGGCACCCACGTCACGCCAAAGCTGTACGGCAACTGGGCGTTTAGCGACGCATGGGCGCTGAAGGGCGGGGTTTCAGCAGGCTATAAAAAACCGGAGCTGCGCGCGACCTCCAGCGATTTTATTACGCCGCACGGTTCAACCGTACCCTATCCCTTCCTGACGGTCGGCAACGACGACCTGAAGCCGGAGAAAAGCGTTAACTCCGAGCTCGGCCTGTACTGGACGGGCAGCGCCCTGGCGCTGGACGGCACGGTCTTCTATACCCAGTTCAAAGATAAAATTACCGAGCAAAACATCTGCGAAACCACGGCAACCAACCAGTGTTCCGTCAACGGCTACAAAGCAGATTCGATCGACAAATACTTTAACGTCAGTAAAGCCGACGTCTACGGCGTCGAGCTCAACGCTGACTGGCAGATTAGTGCCGATATCAAGGCTAACGCCAACTACACCTACAACCACAGCGAGCAGAAAAGCGGTGCCGAAAAAGGCTATGCGCTGAACGACTATCCGCGCCATATGGCAAATCTGTCGCTCAGCTGGGCGGCGACGCAGAGTATGGATGTCTGGAGTACGGTGAACTATCGCAGCAGCAACCGCGATAGCGGCAGCCATAATGAGTATGAGGCCTATACGATGGTGGATGTCGGCCTGCGCTATCAGCTGAACAAAAACGCGCAGCTGCTGGCGGGGATCTATAACCTGTTTGATGCGGACCCTAAACGCACCACCTCGTGGGGCGAGTACGGTCAGATAGAGGGCCGACGCTATAATCTCGGCGCCCGCGTCGAGTTCTGATTAACGCCCGCAAAAAACAGCGCCACCCGAGGGTGGCGCTGTCGTTTTTAATACTGGTCTCTGTCTAACCAGTTACCGCTCTCTATCAGCGTAAACCCCTCAACCGGGCGCTGATAGACATACATCCATGCGCCGCCATACGGCGTCTGGATAAGATGGCGCGCGTATTCGCCGCCTTTGGTACGCAGAGCATCCAGTTCGGCCAGCGTCGATGCGTCAATACGATAGACTTCACCATGTACCGTGCCTTCACCGGGCACCGCGCCTGGATAGTGGCCCAGGCTGTACAGCTGATAATCGTTGACACTATGATCGCCCAGCCACTGAGCGTTGGTCATCCAGTGGCTGTTGCCTTGTTTGCGTCGTAAACTGCCGTAAACAAATATTCGCATTGCTAAAACTCAAACTGATAGAGCAAATCGAGAGCCTGGTCTACGCCAGACACCGCTTCCATATATAGCTTAGGCATCAGGCGATAGCGTAATGTCAGCGTCGCCAGGGAGTCGAAGATACCGACCCCGTATTTTACCTGCAGACCCGGCAGCACATAGCCGCTGACTACCACCTGGGAAGAGTCGCCTACCCCCTCGGTATCCAGCGCCAGATTGCTTACGCCAAACGTCTCGCCGATTTTACCCACAACCTGACCACTTTGTGCAACCCCCAGGCCAATAAGCATTGACGTCATTGCGGCACTATCGCTCTGCCCGCTGCTCAATCCCTGGCCGCGCAGCAGATAAGAAAGCGCTTCCTGCTGCGACATTACCGGGTCGGAGAAGATCTCCGCCTTCGGCTGGTCGGCGGAGCCGGTGACGCGAACGCCGGCAATCACGTCGTCTTCTGTGGCATCCGGGTTGCGAATGGCTTCGATATTCAGTGAAGGCTGATCCGGCGGACCGGAGAACAGCAGCTCGCCTTTACGTACGATCAGATCCTGGCCGTAGGCGTGGAAGCGCCCTTCCGGAATATTGATCTGCCCGTTCAGGCCCAGACCTTGTCTATCCTGAGCAACTTTTAAATCGCCGGTCAGGCGCGCCTTCAGACCAAACGCGCTGAGGCGAACGTTATTACCGACATGGATCGTCAGGTTACTGTTGATCGGGATACCGGCGCTCTGCGGCTTAATCGGCTGCAGGGAGTCGTTCAGCATGACCTCATCGGAAGAGACGCCGACCGCGCTCTCCGGCACGTCGTTAACCACAATACGCGCCCACGGAACATCGACGCTACCGTCAAGATTAAACAAGCTCGGCGTCGCGGTAAAGACCACATCCGGCGAAACGTCCAGGCGCACCATCGGCGGCACCGTAATACGCACCCGGCTGCCCTTCGCCGCGATCTGCGCGCGCCAGTTGTCTATCTGGGTCCAGTCGGCGTTGCCGTTAAGGCTAATCTGGCCCTGGCTCGTATTCACCGTACCCTGCAGCGTCGAGCGGGTGCCGTTGAAGTTCATCGCCAGCTGGCTGGGCTGCATATCGAACGGCATAAAGTTACCGTCAATGTCCACGCCGTTCAGCTGCATCTGACCAAACAGCTGCGGATTTTGCACATCGCCGCCGAGGCGCAGGTTGGCGTTCAGCCGGCCCTCCGCCTTTTCCCCTCGGGAGAAGATCGGATTAATCATCGCCAGCGAGAAGTTATTGATGTTGATATTACCGCCGAGATTGCGTCGGCCCTGCGGGTCGGTGACCTGAACCTGTCCGTCAAGCTGACCGTTATTGGTCAGGCGGATCAGCCAGCCGAGCTGCGCGCGGTTGTTGTGCAGATCGGCGGTGAGGTTCAGGGTATCGAAAGCCACCGGCAGCGGCGCATCGTTGACCGTCTGCGTTACCTTCACGTTACGTCCGTTCAGCGTCACCTTGCCCTGCGGCAACCCCTCTTTGGTGGTGTCCCAGCTCACGTCGGCGTTGCCGCTAAAGACGCCGCTGGCCTGGGTGGCCTCCGGCATAAACGGCTTCAGCATCGCCAGATCGAAACGGTTGAGGTTAACGACCGCCCGGCCGCTCGCGCCCGCATCGATCGCTTGCGGCACGCAGAGCTCGGCGTTCGGGTTGGTCCAGCAGTGCGGCCCGATGCTGATTTTCTGCTCGCGGTTACGGTAGTCCAGCGCGATATTGCGCGTCAGCGAAACCGGGCCCACCGGCGTCTGGAAGCGGGTATTGCTCATCGTTCCCCTCCAGCGCTCCTCTTTACGGTCAAAACTCCCCGCCAGAGACAGCTGGCCGGAGACCGGCTCCCCCTGCACTTTAAGCTGCAGGTCATGCTGCTTCTCATTACCTTTCGCATTGAGCTGCACCAGGCTGATATTGACGCCCGGCTGGCTGATACGGTCGATACGCACATCGAGATTGCCGGCAATCTGATCGCTGGATTTAACGTCGCCTTTGACGTTAACCTGGGCAATCGATAGCTCCTGCCAGCGCAGGGCGCGGGCGGTGATATCCGCCAGCAGCTGCGGCGCCTCCACGGTGCCGCGCACTTTCACCAGCCCTTTCGCCGTCCCGCCAAGGCCCGGCAGCGCGTTATCGAGATGCGGCGCATCAATGGTGGCGTCGAGATCCAGATCTTTAACCCCCAGCTCGCCTTTCACGTCGGCGCTGTTGGGGCCTAACGCCAGATGCAGGCCGGGGATTTTCCACTGCATATAGCTATTGCCCTGCAGGGAACCGCTGACATCAACCTTATTCTGCTTCACGTTACCGGTGATTTTCAGCTCCGGGACCGACATCTGCCAGCTGCCGCCGTACAGGCTGCCCTGGGTTTTGATCAGGCCGTTCAGCTTCGAAGGCCAGTCCGGGACCTCTTTGGCCGTATTAATGCCGTCAAGGGTCAGCTCGCCGCGCCAGCTAATCGCCTGCTGCCAGTCGAGCAGCGCCTTCAGCTCGGTTTTCCCTTCCAGCGCGGCGACGGTCAGTTTATCAATATTCACCTGCTGCTCGTTGCCCTTAGCATTGAGGCTGATTTTCGCCGGCGGCAGAGATTGCCCCTTCACCGCGGTGCTCAGCGCCAGGGCGTAGTCGGTCATTTTGCCGCTGAATTTCAGCTGCAAATCGTCGGCCTGGAACTGCTTTTCGCCGCTAAACGGCCAGTACAGCTGCTTGCTTTTCAGCTCCATATTGAGCGGCAGCCCAGCTTCAGCCAGCTGCGCATCGGCGCGTAGCGTCATTGCCACCGGGCCGGCTAAATCAACGCCAACCGTCAGCTTTTTGCGCATCTCGCCGCCGACTTTCAGCTGCACCTTCTCGCCCTTGAGCGGGTCAATATTCAGCGTACCGTCGAGGGTAATATCCACCGGCCAGCTATCCTGCAGCTGCGCGCTGCCCGCGGCGGTGACCTTGCCCTGATCGGAATCGATATCCAGCGCATCGAGCTTCATCTGCCCGTCAATGCTGCTGACCTTCAGCAGCAGGCTGTAGATGGTCATATCGGTATCGCCGGTAACCCGCAGCTGCTCGCCGCGGAACTCCTCAATATTGAGGTTGAGCGGCAGATGGACGTCGGCCATTTCCGGGAGCACCGGCTGCGCAAACAGCGCCTTCATCGTCTCGCCGAGCGGTTTTTCCTCCGGCTGAGGATTCTCTATCTTCGGCTCAACGACCTGCTCCTGCGCCACCTTAGCGACTTTCGGCAGTGCGATAAGCAGCCCCTGCAGCGACGTTGGCGTCAGGGTCAGGTTTTTCTCCTGCCAGCGCAGGCCGGTGGAGAAATCCCGCACCGACACGGCGGTATCATCAATTTTGACGTTAACGTTTTGCAGCGCGACGCGGCTCAGGGTGATGGGATATGGGGTTGAGAGATTCAGCGGCCCTGAATCCTCCTCTTCTGGCGGCGCGGAAGGCGGCATTTTTGAGGTATCGATCGCGACGTAGATATCGCGTAGCGAAATGTCGTTGACGCACAGGCTGCTGTCCCACAGGCAGCGTAGCTTCACCGCAAGGTGGAACTGACCGGCGGTAACCGCCACGCCCGGTTGGGCGAACCGCACGTTCTCCAGCGTCAGGTCACGCCAGCCGCCGGAGACCTTGCCGATCTCCAGGCCAGGCACCCAGCGGTCTGCCGCTTTCAGCACCAGATGCAGGCCGCTGGTGGTGCCGACCAGGAAGCCAACCGTGCCCAGCAGCAGGACCAGAAAGAGCACGACCCCGAGGCTTATCTTCTTCCATAAACTCATAATTCAGGCCCCAGACCGATGTAAAACTGTAAACCGTGTTCGTCTTTGTCGCCGACCGGCGCGGCGATATCCAGCTTGATAGGACCGACCGGCGACTGCCAGCGAACGCCAACGCCGGCGCCGGTTTTGAAGTCGCTTTTGCGGATATCGCTTACTGCCTCACCGCCGTCGATAAACATCGCCCCCCACCACTTTCCGCTGACGTTGTACTGGTACTCCAGCGAGCCGGTGGCCAGCTTCGATGCACCGATCAGCTTGCCATCGTCGTCTTTTGGCGAGATAGATTTGTATTTGTAGCCGCGAATGCTGCGGTCGCCCCCGGCGAAGAAACGCAGATCCGGCGGGACCTTGTCAAAATTGTCGGCCTCAATCCAGCCGAGGTTACCGCGCACCACAAAACGGTGGCGATCGTAGAGCGTGCGGATCCACACGTCCTGCGCCTGGGCGACGACGAAGTTAATATCCGAGCCCCACATGGTGTTGGAGTAATCCACCGAATAGCGCTGGGAATCGCCCCAGGTCGGCATCAGGCCGCCCCGCGAGCGGGTGCGGTTAACCGATACCCCGGGATAAATCAGCATGGTGGTATTGGTGACGTTAGCCTGGGTAAAGTGATCGAGGCTCCAGCGCAGGTTGATAGCGCGCTGCCAGCCGCTCGACATCTCCCAGTAACGCGATGCCGCGAGGGTGGTGGAGTCGGCTTTGGTATCGTTGAGATCCGTGCGCTTAAAGCCGCCCTGCATCAGGTAATACTGTTCCAGCGGGCTCTTCAGCAGCGGGACCTTATAGCTGAAATCAAGCTGCTGCTCCGGTGCGGAGAGGCTGACGCTGGAGGTCAGGCTGTGGCCATAGGAGTTCATCCACGGCTTTTTCCAGGTCGCCTTTACCCGCGGCCCGACGTCGGTCGAATAGCCGATACCGGTTTCGACGGTATTCTCTTTGCGCGGCGCGACCACGCCCTTCAGAGGCAGCACTTTCGTTTTTCTGGACTTCTCAAACTCCGGCGCGACCACCACCGAGCTGAACCAGCCGGTGGCCGCCAGGCGGCGGTTTAGCTCCGCCAGATCCTCGGAGGTATACTCATCCCCCTGCTTAAACGGCACCAGATTTTGCAGGTACTCGTCGCGGATCTGCGACCCGCTGAAGGTCACGGCGCCGAAGCGATAGCGCTCGCCGCTGTTGTAATCGATATCCCAAAAGGCCTGATGACGATCGAGAGAGACCCCGAGCTGGCTTTTATTGAATTCACTATCAAAGTAGCCTTTGCGCAGCGCTACGCGGGTCAAGGAGCTTTTAAAACCGTCGTAATCGCCGTGATTCAGCACGGTGCCGATTGCCGGACGCGTTTTTAACAAATCCAGATAGTCACGGTCGGTTCGCGCTCCGCCGCGCAGAATGACGTCGGTACCGCCAATACGCACCGGTTCGCCGGGCGTCACTTTGGCAATCAGCACCTGCCGCCCTTTTGCCGGCGGCGGACGTAAATCAAAATCGATCGTCGGTTCGTAGTAACCTAGCGCTTTCAGGCCTTCACGGATGGCATCATCAACGCGCGCGCGAAAGCGTCGATCCGGCGTGACTTCATCACTTTGGATCGTCGATAGCTGGGCACGGACATTTTTTTGCAGTTCCCCGGATAGCCCCTCAACCTGCAAACGCACGCTCGCGGCGCTAGCGACCCCGCTGACCAGCAAAAGGCTGGTGACACATAACTGGCGGATTTGTAGCACGTTTTCTCCTGAATATCCTTGTTTCCCCCCGAAGGAAACGAAAGCGCCGATCCCCGGCTTAACAAAACCCTAACAGCTAAGGGTTGAAAAAATGACGATAACCCAAATAATTCTTATGTTTAACTCTAGACGTACCGATCGTGTTTATTGTGTAAAAAGACACGCATCGTTACAACCTTAACTACGACTTATGTTTTAGAGAGGCCAACCGTGAGTCTATTTGATAAAACGCATCTTGTCGCCCAGGCGGATGCGCTACCCGGACGCAACACCCCTATGCCGGTGGCAACGCTCCACGCCGTCAATGGCCACTCCATGACTAACGTTCCTGCGGGAATGGAAGTTGCGCTGCTGGCGATGGGCTGCTTTTGGGGAGTTGAGCGCCTGTTCTGGCAGCTGCCCGGCGTTTACAGCACCGCCGCAGGCTATACCGGCGGCTACACCCCTAACCCAACCTACCGCGAAGTGTGTTCCGGTGATACCGGCCACGCCGAGGCCGTACGCATCGTGTACGACCCGCAGGTCATCAGCTATGAGCAGCTGCTGCAGGTATTCTGGGAAAACCATGACCCGGCTCAGGGAATGCAGCAGGGCAATGACCACGGCACCCAGTATCGTTCGGCTATCTATCCGCTGACGCCGGAGCAGGATGCGGCCGCTAAAGCCAGCCTGGCACGTTTTCAGGCGGCGATGCGCGACGCCAACGACTCGCGCCAAATCACTACTGAGATAGCAACGGCGAAGCCGTTCTACTATGCTGAAGACGACCACCAGCAGTATCTGCATAAAAATCCGTACGGATACTGCGGGATCGGCGGGATCGGCGTATGCCTGCCGCCGCAGGCGTAGTAGTGAATATTTCCGGGGCGCACAATTAACGCTCTGGCGGCTTTACAGTACCTTACGCTATACTAGGCTGTGTTGTAGCCGGTCCAGTGCCTTCGGACCGGTTTTTTATGTATTCCACATTAGAGTTATCAACTTCCCTTCCGAGGATCTGGCCTCAATGGCTAGATAAACTATGTTAAACAGTATTTTAGTAATACTTTGTCTGATTGCCGTCAGCGCATTTTTTTCGATATCAGAAATCTCGCTGGCCGCCTCACGTAAAATCAAACTCAAACTGCTGGCCGATGATGGTCACGTGAACGCTCAGCGCGTTCTCAAAATGCAGGAAAACCCTGGGATGTTCTTCACCGTCGTGCAAATCGGCCTCAACGCGGTGGCGATCCTCGGCGGTATCGTCGGCGATGCCGCATTTTCACCGGCTTTCAACAGCCTGCTAAGCGGCTATATGTCGCCGGAACTCTCCGAGCAGCTCAGCTTTATTATCTCTTTTACTCTGGTCACCAGCCTGTTCATCCTGTTTGCTGACCTGACCCCGAAACGCATCGGTATGATTGCGCCAGAAGCAGTAGCTTTGCGTATCATCAACCCGATGCGCTTCTGCCTGACGGTGTTCCGCCCGCTGGTGTGGCTGTTCAACGGCATGGCCAACAATATTTTCCGGCTGTTCAAATTACCGATGGTGCGTAAAGACGACATCACCTCCGATGATATTTACGCGGTCGTCGAGGCCGGCGCGCTGGCCGGCGTGCTGCGTAAGCAGGAGCATGAGCTGATTGAGAACGTGTTCGAGCTGGAATCACGTACCGTTCCGTCGTCGATGACCTCGCGTGAAAATGTTATCTGGTTCGATCTCCACGAAGATGAGCAGAGCCTGAAGAACAAGGTTGCGGAGCATCCGCACTCCAAATTCCTGGTCTGTAATGAGGATATCGACCATATCATCGGCTACGTGGACTCCAAGGATCTGCTGAACCGCGTGCTGGCGAATCAAAGCCTGGTGCTGACCGGCGGCGTGCAGATCCGCAATACGCTGATTGTCCCTGATACCCTGACGCTGTCAGAAGCGCTGGAGAGCTTTAAAACCGCCGGCGAAGACTTTGCGGTCATCATGAACGAATATGCGCTGGTGGTCGGGATTATTACCCTGAACGACGTAATGACCACCCTGATGGGCGATCTGGTCGGCCAGGGGCTGGAGGAGCAGATCGTCGCCCGCGACGAGAACTCATGGCTGATTGACGGCGGTACGCCGATTGATGACGTGATGCGCGTGCTCGATATTGACGATTTCCCGCAGTCCGGCAACTATGAAACCATCGGCGGCTTCATGATGTTTATGCTGCGCAAGATCCCGAAGCGCACCGACGCGGTGAAATTCTCAGGCTACAAGTTTGAGGTGGTGGACATCGATAACTACCGCATCGATCAGCTGCTGGTCACCCGCATCGACAATAAACCGACGGTGATGGTACCGAAGCAGTCGGAAACGGTGGTAAGCGAAAAAGAGTCGGCATAATCGCCGCCTTCAGAAACACTAACGGCTCCTATCAGGAGCCGTTTTTTTTACCGTACAGCTATACCACTTTTCAGATTAAGCCATCTCTGTTTGCAGACGCAGAACCTGACGATTGACCTCAGACATCACAGAAAAATGCTGCTTGTCTTTTACCTTCGGGATAAGGATTTTGCCCTTATCAAACTCAAAAGCGCCAACATCCTTGATGTATAACCGTCCACGGAACAGGATCTTCACGTACTTCGCCACTTGCAGCGGATTGTAGCGTTGGAAAATTTTCATTGTTGTCTCCTGCCAGGGTTACGCTCCTGTGGTGCCACACTTAGCCCACGAATCCAGAGCGCAAATTTTAATGCCCTGAAACTATAGTCCAGAACTTCTGTAATACCCAGCATGCATAAGTTTATTTACCTTTTGATGACACTAATTAAGAATTTTCTTTTCAAACATACGTAGAAGTGAGTATAAGTCACCGATTTTATTCGAATATGTGCGTTAACACGCAATCTGGCACTCTGATTGCGTGTCATGCCGATAAATCGCATTTATGCTTAAGCCAGACCAAGTGGTCGGATCACCTGCACATAATAAGGAAACATCATGACCCTACGTAAAATTCTGGCGGCTTCACTCCTTCTGCTACCGCTGATCGCCTCAGCGCATAATTTTGTCGATGGTCAGCGCGTCGCGCCGGTTGGCATCGCCGACCGGGGAGAATTAATTCTGGATAATGATAAGTTTAGCTATAAAAACTGGAATAGCTCGCAGCTGGCGGGAAAAGTTCGCGTGGTGCAGCACATCGCCGGACGCACGGCGGCAAAAGAGAAAAACGCCACGCTGATAGAAGCTATCAAGGCCGCGAAGCTGCCGCACGATCGCTATCAGACCACCACTATCGTCAATACCGATGACGCGATCCCGGGCTCAGGGATGTTCGTACGCAGCAGCATTGAGAGCAACAAGCAGCTCTATCCGTGGTCGCAGTTTATTGTCGACAGTAACGGTCTGGCACGTAAGGCGTGGCAGCTGCAGGAGGAGAGCTCAGCCATCGTGGTGCTGGATAAAGACGGCCGGGTTCAGTGGGCCAAAGACGGCGCGCTGACCCAGGATGAAGTGCAGCAGGTTGTCGCCCTGCTGCACAAGCTGCTCAGTAAATAGAAACCCGGAAGCCGGGGTTGAGGAAGGATTCACGCGGCGTGTAGTCGAGGGTTCTCCCCTGCCAGTCGTGAACGTGCGCCCCGGCGGCAACCGCGACCGCATGGCCGGCAGCGGTGTCCCAGCTGTTGGTCGGCCCGAAGCGCGGATAGAGCTGGGCCTGCCCCTCCGCCACCAGGCAGAACTTCAGCGATGAGCCGATCGAGGTGGTTTGGTGTTCACCAATCTGCTCGAGGTACTCCTCCAGCTCCGGATCGTTGCCGTGGGAGCGGCTGATGACCACCAGCGGAGGTCGGGCGTCGCGGACCTGAATTTGCTTACGCCTGCCGCACTCCTCTTTCCAGGCCTTGCCGTTTTCCGCGCAGTACAGCACCTTCATCACCGGCGCATAGACCACGCCAAGCACCGGTTTGCCTTTCTCAATCAAGGCGATATTGACCGTGAACTCACCGTTGCGCTTGATAAACTCTTTGGTGCCGTCCAGCGGGTCCACCAGCCAGTAGCGCTGCCAGTGCTGGCGCACCTGCCACTCCTGAGGGTCTTCTTCAGACAGGATCGGGATATCGGGCGTCAGCGCCAGCAGGCCGCTCATAATGACTTTGTGCGCAGCAATATCCGCCGCGGTGACCGGAGAATCGTCCTTCTTGCTGGCAACGTCCATCGGCTGATTTCCATCATAGACTTCCATAATGGCATCGCCCGCGATCCGTGCAAGCTGACATACTTGTTCTAACATTCTCCACCTCATCTGGTTGCAGTGGCGTTAACTCGTTGTTTTATTTATATCGCATCGCTGCGAGTTCCGCTATCTGTGATAGCGATGGCGGTTTCAATTATCGTTTTTCTGGCATGATTCACAATTCTGTAAGCAACAAAATGTAAATACATTTTCTTCTGTGCCATTGCTCATAAAAAAGGACGCCTCTGATGATTAAGTTTAGCGCAACGCTCCTGGCCACGCTGGTCGCTGCCAGCGTAAACGCGGCGACGGTCGATTTGCGGATTATGGAAACCACCGATCTGCACAGTAATATGATGGATTTTGATTATTACAAAGACGCCGCTACGGAAAAATTTGGCCTCGTGCGTACCGCCACGCTGATTGAAAAAGCCCGCCAGGAAGTGAAAAACAGCGTGCTGGTCGATAACGGCGACGTTATTCAGGGTAGTCCACTGGGCGACTATATGGCGGCGAAAGGTCTCAAAAGCGGCGATATTCACCCGGTTTATAAGGCCATGAACACGCTGGATTATGTCGTGGGCAATCTCGGCAACCACGAGTTCAACTACGGCCTCGATTTCCTGCACAAAGCCCTCTCCGGAGCGAAATTCCCCTACGTCAACGCCAACATTATCGACGTAAAAACCGGCCAGCCGATGTTTACCCCGTACCTGATTCAGGATACCAGGGTTGAGGATAGCGACGGCAAAACGCAGACCCTGCGTATCGGCTATATCGGCTTCGTCCCGCCGCAAATCATGACCTGGGATAAAGCCAATCTCGCCGGCAAAGTGACCGTTAACGACATAACCGAAACCGCGCGCAAATTTGTTCCGGAAATGCGCGAGAAAGGCGCGGACGTCGTGGTGGTTATCGCGCATTCGGGCCTCTCCGCCGATCCGTATCAGGCAATGGCGGAAAACTCGGTGTATTACCTCAGCCAGGTTCCCGGCGTTGATGCCATCATGTTCGGCCACGCGCACGCGGTATTCCCGGGGAAAGATTTCGCCGGCATCAAGGGCGCGGATATCAGTAAGGGCACGCTTAACGGTATTCCGGCCGTGATGCCCGGCATGTGGGGCGATCATCTGGGCATCGTCGATCTGGCTCTTAGCCACAATGACGGCAGGTGGCAGGTCACCCAGGCTAAAGCCGAAGCCCGCCCAATCTACGATCCGGTCGCCAGGAAGTCGCTGGCGGCGGAAGATGGCAAAATGGTGGCGGTGCTAAAAGCCGACCACGACGCGACGCGTGAATTTGTCAGCAAGCCGATCGGCCACGCCTCCGACAATATGTACAGCTTCCTTGCGCTGGTGCAGGACGACCCGACCGTGCAGGTGGTCAATATGGCGCAGAAAGCTTACGTCGAGCACTTTATTCAGGGCGATCCGGACCTGGCGAAGCTGCCGGTCCTCTCCGCCGCCGCGCCGTTTAAGGTCGGCGGACGCAAGAACGATCCCGCCAGCTTCGTTGAGGTGGAGAAAGGCCAGCTCACCTTCCGCAACGCCGCCGATCTGTATCTCTATCCGAACACCCTGGTGGTGATGAAGGTGAGCGGCAAGGAGGTCAAAGAGTGGCTGGAGTGCTCTGCCGGGCAGTTCAATCAGATAGACACGACCAGCAGCAGGCCGCAGTCATTAATCAACTGGGACGGTTTTCGCACCTATAACTTCGACGTGATTGACGGAGTTAATTACCAGATTGACGTCAGCCAGCCGGCGCGCTACGACGGCGAGTGCCAGATGATTAACCCGCAGGCGCAGCGCATTAAGGATCTGACCTTTAACGGCAAGGCCATCGACCCTGCCGCCACCTTCCTGGTCGCGACGAATAACTACCGCGCCTACGGCGGCAAGTTCGCCGGTACCGGCGATAGCCACGTTGCTTTTGCTTCCCCGGATGAAAATCGCTCGGTGCTGGCGGCGTGGATTAGCGCTGAGTCGAAAAAAGCGGGGGCCATCCACCCGGCGGCGGATAACAACTGGCGCCTGGCGCCGCTCCACGGCAAGGTGCCGCTGGACATCCGCTTTGAAACCGCGCCAACCGAAAAAGCGGCGGCATTTATCAAAGAGCAGGCGCAGTACCCGATGCGACAGGTTGCCACCGACGATATCGGCTTTGCCATCTATCAGCTGGATTTAAGCAAGTAACCCGCCCCGGCTCTGGCAACAGGGCCGGGCAAATTTCACGCCACCGGCTCGTGGTTCGCCAGCACCGCGGGTAGATTCAGCTCAATCCAGTCGGCCAGCGCCGCCACCTTCTCGCTCACCTGCTCACCCAGCGGAGTCAGACTATATTCAACATGCGGCGGGACCACCGGATACGACACCCGGTCGATAAAGCCATCCTGCTCCAGCGCCTGCAGCGACTGGGCCAGCATCTTTTCACTCACGCCCCCCATCTTGCGGCGCAGGTCGCTGAAGCGATGGGTTCCCGCGCGCAGCGCCACGAGGATGAGCACGCCCCAGCGGCTGGTGACATGCTTCAACACATCGCGCGAAGGGCACTGTTCGGCAAACAGGTTGCCGTCGCGCAGCTGTTCACTTAGCGTCAGATTCGCCATTTTATACTTACCTTTTTGTACGTACTTACCAAAAGTTAGCTATGGTGTTAGCTTACCACAACAGCCAATAAACACGAAGGAGAAGACCCATGATCGCAATTACCGGTGCAACCGGCCAGCTAGGCCACCACGTTCTGGAAAACCTGTTAAAAACCGTTCCCGCCAGCCAGATTGTGGCGATTGTCCGTAACCCGGCGAAGGCCGAATCCCTGAGCCAGCAGGGTCTGGTCGTCCGTCAGGCGGATTACACCGACCAGGCGGCGTTCACCGCCGCGCTGCAGGGCGTGGATAAGCTGCTGCTGATCTCATCCAGCGAGGTGGGCCAGCGTGCGTCCCAGCATCGCAACGTCATCCAGGCAGCGAAAGCCGCCGGGGTCAAATTTATCGCCTACACCAGCCTGCTGCATGCGGATAAATCTCCGCTTGGCCTGCACGTTGAGCATGTGGAAACCGAGAAGATGCTGGCCGAGTCCGGTATCGCCTATACCCTTCTGCGCAACGGCTGGTACACCGAAAACTATCTCGCCAGCGCGCCGCCGGCTCTGGAACACGGGGTCTTTATCGGCGCCGCCGGCGACGGGAAAATTGCCTCAGCGACCCGTGCCGACTATGCCGCCGCCGCCGCCCGCGTCGTCGCCGAAGAGGGCCATGCCGGGAAGGTTTACGAGCTGGCGGGCGATGAGGCCTGGACCCTGAGCGCGCTGGCCGCCGAGCTGAGCAAACAGAGCGGTAAGAACGTGGTTTATCAGAATCTTAGCGAAGCCGACTTCGCTGCGGCGCTGAAGGGCGTGGGCCTGCCGGCAGGGCTCGCGGATATGCTCGCGGACTCCGATATCGGCGCCTCTAAGGGCGGCCTGTTTGACGATAGCCATACCCTGAGCAGCCTGATTGGTCGCCCGACCACTACGCTGGCGGAAAGCGTCAAAGGCATCCTGTAACTGTTGCAAACTGGTTAATTTTTGTAGCATCCCCGTAGGTCATCTCCGATAATCAAAGATGGCCTATGGGGAGAAACCAGATGCAGGGCGTACCGGAACAGTTCAGCGATGAGAGAGACAGCGCGCGCTTTCGCCATCTGGCGCAGGTGCCGGGCGTTGAGCTGTATCATGCCCATATCTCCCGCTATGCCTTCGAACCGCATACCCACGAAGCCTTCGGCATTGGAGCGATCGAGCTGGGCGCTGAGCGCTTTCGCTATCGCGGTAGCCAGTACGTCGCTGCGGTGAACTCCATCGTCACCATGAACCCTGACGAACTGCACACCGGCGAAGCGGAAACCGCCGACGGCTGGCGCTATCGGATGGTTTATCTCGATCCCGCGCTGCTGGAAGAGGTGACCGGCGTGCGCCACTGGTGGTTCAGAGAAGTGGTGCGCCAGGACCCGCAGCGTTCGCGACAGCTCTGTCATCTCATATACGGCCTGTGGCACGCCGACGATCCGCTGGCCCAGCAGGGTCTGCTGCTCGACGTTATCGACACCTTTCGCCCGTTCGCCCGTCACGTGCCCGTGCTGACGGAGGCCGCCCATCGTTTCGAACGCGTGCGCGAGTATCTGCACGACAACTACATGCGCGCGGTCACCCTCGATGAGCTGGCGCAGGTTGCCGCCCTCAGTCCCTGGCATTTTCAGCGCCAGTTTAAAGCCCATTTCCACGTCACGCCCCACCAAATGCTGATGGCTATTCGCCTGTGGCGCGCCAAAGCCTTCCTGACGCACGGGATGCCCGCCGCCGAGGTGGCCGCTGCCGCCGGTCTTACCGACCAGTCGCATCTGACCCGCGCCTTTACCCGCCGCTATGGGATTACCCCGGTGCGCTATCAAAAACAGGTCATCCGGCGCTAATGCGCAATCTCATACAATATTCCCGCGCCGGCCTCACCTACACTTTTGCCAACGATAACGATAATGGATGGCGTGATGATTAGCGGCGTGTTGTATGCCCTGCTGGCAGGGTTGATGTGGGGTCTGATTTTTGTCGGCCCTCAGGTGGTGCCGGAATACCCGGCGGTACTACAGTCAATGGGGCGCTATCTGGCGCTGGGGCTCATCGCCCTGCCGCTGGCGTGGCTTGGCCGCGTAAGGCTACGCCAGCTTTCGGCACAGGACTGGTGGGTTGCCTGCGGGCTGACCATGATGGGCAACCTGATCTATTACGTTTGCCTCGCCAGCGCCATCCAGCGTACCGGCGCCCCGGTCGCTACCATGATTATCGGCACCCTGCCGGTGGTGCTGCCGGTGTTTGCTAACCTGCTGTACAGCCAGCGCGACGGTAAGCTGCCGTGGCGGCGCTTATTCCCGGCGCTGGCGTGCATTGCGCTTGGCCTGGCGTGCGTCAATATCGCCGAGCTGCGCCAGGGCGCGGGGGCGTTTAGCTTCTGGCGCTACGCCTCCGGGATCGCGCTGGCGCTGATCTCCGTTGCCTGCTGGGCGTGGTACGCGCTGCGCAACGCCCGCTGGCTGCGCGAGAATCCGGATAAGCATCCGATGATGTGGGCAACGGCCCAGGCGCTGGTGACGCTGCCGCTTTCGCTGGCGGGCTACATCGCCGCCTGCTGGTGGCTACACGGCCAGCAGGTCAGCTTCCCCCTTCCCTTTGGTCCCCGTCCGCTGGTCTTCGTGACGCTGATGCTGGCCATCGCCGTGTTCTGCTCGTGGGTCGGAGCGTTATGCTGGAACATCGCCAGCCAGAAGCTGCCGACGGTGATCCTCGGGCCGCTTATCGTCTTCGAGACGCTTACGGGCCTGCTGTATACCTTCCTGCTGCGTCAAAGCATGCCGCCGTTGCTGACGCTCAGCGGTATTCTGCTGCTGGTATCAGGCGTTATCTACGCCGTGCGCGCCAGACCGGAAAAGCCGCGGCTGGTGGCGCAGGTCAGCGTGAACAAAAAATAGCCTGGTATCCGAAAGGGGTATTCCCTTGCCAATAAGATGCATTTAAAATACATCTTATATTCTTGATGACGAGGTAATTGCTATGGCTTTCCGTGACCAACCTTTAGGCGAGCTGGCGCTGACGATCCCACGCGCCTCCGCGCTGTTCCGTAAATACGACATGGACTACTGCTGCGGCGGGAAACAAACGCTGGATCGCGCGGCATCGCGCAAAGAGCTGGACGTCGCGGTCATCGAAGCGGAGCTGATGAAGCTTGCGGAAGAGCCGGCAGAGCGCGACTGGCGCGTAGTGCCCTACGCGGAGATCATCGACCATATTATCGTGCGCTATCATGACCGCCATCGCGAGCAGCTGCCGGAGCTTATTCTGCAGGCCACCAAAGTTGAGCGCGTGCATGCCGATAAGCCCAACGTGCCGAACGGGTTAACCAAATACCTGACGATGCTGCACCAGGAGCTCTCCAGCCACATGATGAAAGAGGAGCAGATCCTGTTCCCGATGATTAAGCAGGGCATGGGGACCCAGGCCGCTGGCCCCATCAGCGTGATGGAAAGCGAGCACGACGAAGCGGGTGAGCTGCTGGAAGTGATCAAGCACATCACCCATAACGTGACGCCGCCGCCGGAAGCCTGCACCACCTGGAAAGCGATGTACAACGGCATTAATGAACTGATCGACGATCTGATGGAACACATCAGCCTGGAAAATAATGTCCTGTTCCCGCGCGCTCTTGCCGGAAAATAAATAAAAAAAGGCGCCCGCGGGCGCCCTCGATACTGTCAGTCTTATTGGCCACTCCGGGTGGCCTTTTTTATGACGGGCGTCCTGCCCGTCCCCCCACGGGCCGTTGCAGGCAACGTTAAAAATCTCTCCCGAAGATTTTTTATTTCGCCAGACGCTTCTTACCGGCAAAGAACCAGCCGGCCGCCAGCAGAATAAACCACAGCGGCGTGACGATCAGCGCTTCGCGCGTATCGGTTTCAAGGGTCAGCAGCACCAGAACGAAGACGAAGAACGCCATACAAACCCAGCACATCAGCTTGCCCAGCGGCATCTTATATTTGGACTGCTCGTGCAGCTGCGGACGCTTTTTGCGATAGACCAGATACGAACACAGAATAATAGTCCAGACGAACATAAACAGAATGGCCGAAACCGTGGTGATCATGGTGAACGCGGAAATCACGCTCGGATTGACCATCAGCATCACCACCCCGCCCAGCAGGCACATGCAGGAGAAGGTCAGGCCCTTCGCCGGTACCGCGCGTTTCGACAGCCTGGCGAACATCGACGGCGCCTGGCCATCCTGCGCCAGACCAAACAGCATCCGGCTGGTTGAGAACACGCCGCTGTTCGCCGAGGAGGCCGCGGACGTCAGCACCACAAAGTTAATCAGGCTGGCGGCAGCCGGCAGGCCTACCAGCACAAAGAGTTCGACGAACGGGCTCTTTGTCGGTACCACTGAGCTCCACGGCGTCACCGACATAATCACGATCAGCGCGAAGACGTAGAACATAATAATACGCAGCGGGATCGAGTTAATCGCGCGCGGCAGGGATTTCTCCGGATCTTTGGTTTCCGCAGCGGTGGTACCCACCAGCTCAATCCCGACAAAGGCGAAGACCGCAATCTGGAAGCCGGCAAAGAATCCGCTGATGCCTTTCGGGAACCAGCCGCCGTCATTCCACAGATGAGCAAAAGAGGCTTCTACGCCGGTCGGTGATTTGAAGTGCATCATCACCATGACCAGGCCGACGACAATCAGCGCCACGATAGCGACGATCTTGATCATCGCAAACCAGAACTCCATTTCACCAAACATTTTCACGGTGGCAAGGTTCAGGCTCAGCAGCAGCAGGATAACCGCCAGCGAGGCAACCCAGTCGGAGAGGCCTGGGAACCAGAACTGGGCGTAGGCGGTAATCGCCACGACGTCCGCCATCCCGGTCACCACCCAGCAGAACCAGTAGGTCCAGCCGGTAAAGTATCCGGCCCACGGCCCCAGAAGATCGGCGGCGAAATCGCTGAACGATTTATATTCCAGATTCGACAGCAGCAGTTCGCCCATCGCACGCATGACGAAAAACAGCATGAAGCCAATGATCATATAAACAAAAATGATGGATGGCCCGGCGAGGCTAATTGTTTTACCGGACCCCATAAATAGCCCGGTACCGATAGCGCCGCCGATGGCAATAAGCTGAATATGCCGGTTTGTGAGATTTCGCCGCAGCGATTGTTCCGTCGGAGCCTGCTCTTCAGCAGCGACTTTAATCTGATCTACCATGTGATATTTTCCTGTTGTACCTGTCTGTGTTGTTCGAGCTCTACTGGCCCGTCATTGGTCATTACCCTTGGAAAAGGGCTTATCGATATTAGGTAAGAATCGGAAGGATGAATACTATGATTTAGATATAATGTTAATTTTATGTTTAAAGTGAGTGTTATATCACTCCGGTCACGCGAAACAGCTCACAAAGCTACGCCAAAAAATCATTTAAGCAACATTAAACTCTAACAAATTTCGAACTTAAGATTTTTACGCTATTTTTATTTGCTTCCCCACCCATTAAGGAGAGGAAGCAACTACTGCTTAGATAATATCCAGCAGCTCTACTTCAAAAATCAGGGTGCTGAACGGAGGAATCGATGCGCCCGCGCCGCGCTCGCCGTAGGCCAGGCTATGCGGAATGGTCAGCTCCCATTTTGAGCCAACCGGCATCAGGGTCAGCGCTTCGATCCAGCCGCCGATCACGCCGGTTACCGGGAATTCCGCCGGCTCGCCGCGCGCAACGGAGCTGTCAAAAACGGTACCGTCGATCAGTTTACCGGTGTAGTGCACGCGAACGTGGTCGGTACGCGCCGGGATAGCGCCTTCGCCCTGGGTCAGAACGCGGAACTGCAGACCGGATTCGGTGCTGTTCACGCCTTCGCGCTCGCGGTTTTCATCAAGGTATTTCTGACCATCTGCCGCCAGCTCCTGGAAACGTTCGCGACGTACCGCATCGGCACGTTCGTGAATTTCACGCAGCGCGCGGTGAACGGCTTCAACCGGCACCTGCGGCTGATTGCCTTCCAGCGCATCAGCAATACCGGCTACCAGCGCCTCAGGCAGCAGCCCCTGCAGGCCAGATTCGCTCAGCTGTTGTCCAACCTGCAAGCCGATACCGTAACTTGCCTGCGCTTCGATAGTGTCAAAAGTCGGGGTTGCCATCTTTGTTCCTTTTTTGGGGGGAAAATTCATACTATATAAACTTCGGCCTGCGGGAAGGCGGCTGGTTCCTGAACTCCGGCTCCAGCGGCATAAATAGCGCCATAGCGGAGTGACCGGCACTGCCAGCGCACCGACAACCCGAAAGACGACGAGTATAAAGTGGTGGGCAGCATATCAGCCACAGCACGATGGGTAAAACTTTGTCGCTGGATGATGACAAATCTGAGGGAAACAGAAACAATAGGCAATATCAGGCTAACCTCACGAAACATATCTTTGTCTCGTCCATCAGGAAGTTAGCCATCTATACTCTACGGAGCAGCATAAAAATATGCGGAGCAGGAGGAAAGCCATGCCCGGGCGCTTTGAAATGACACCTACCCTGGCGAAGATCTGGCACGCCCCGGATCACATTCGCATTATGGATCCGCTGCCGCCAATGCACCGTCGGGGCATTATCGCCGGAGCCCTGCTGGTGGTTATCGGCATACTGCTCCCCTCCGAGGACAGCAGCACGTCCGCCCAGGTCAGCCGCGACGCCAGCCTCGACATGCAATCGCAGTCCCAGCCGCAATCGTCGTCACAGCAGGCTATCCCGCTGCCGCCAATTACCTCAACGCCTACGGTGAACGATGCCGATCAGATGGCGCCGGTGGCTCCGGAGCCCGTTCAGGATGAGCAGCCGACCGAGCAGCAGAATCAGACCTACTCTCCGCCTCAGCAGCAACAGCAGCAATCTGCGCCGGGCATCGAGCAGCAGTGGCGCACCTATCGCATCGAGTCAGGGAAAACCCTGGCCCAGCTGTTCCGCGACCATAATCTGCCGCCAACCGACGTTTACGCGATGGCTCAGGTCGAAGGTTCGGGAAAACCGCTCAGCTCGCTGCAAACCGGGCAAACGGTACAGATTAGGCAGAATGCGAATGGGGTGGTAACCGGCCTGACTATCGATATCGGCGGTGGGCAGCAGGTGCTGTTTACCCGTCAGGCAAACGGCAGCTTTATTCGTGCGCGATAGTCTATCGCGAATAGATTAGCGTGGGGGAAGGCAGAAAAGCAAAACGCCGGCACAAGGCCGGCGTCTCGACGCGAGCAGAGTAAAAATTACTCAGCTACAACGTTAACAACCAGTTTAGCGAAGACTTCGCTATGAACCTGGAAGTCCACTTCGTGCTCACCGGTGGTGCGCAGAACGCCGTTCGGCAGACGAACCTCGCTCTTAGCGACGGCAACGCCAGCTGCAGTTACAGCGTCAGCGATGTCGCGGGTACCGATGGAACCGAACAGTTTACCTTCGTCGCCTGATTTAGACGCGATGGTAACGTTGCCCAGCGCATTGATTGCTTCAGCACGTGCGTTAGCAGCTGCCAGAACGTCAGCCAGTTTGGCTTCCAGTTCAGCGCGACGCGCTTCGAAGAATTCAACGTTTTTCTTGGTAGCTGGAACAGCTTTACCCTGTGGAACCAGGAAGTTACGAGCATAGCCCGCTTTAACATTAACCTGATCACCCAGGCTGCCCAGGTTTGCTACTTTATCAAGCAGAATAACTTGCATTACCTTATCCTCTTAAAGTCGTTAATAGACAGCGGCCGATTACTGATGACGATCGGTATATGGCAGCAGGGACAGGTAGCGAGCGCGCTTGATGCAGCGAGCCAGCTGACGCTGGTATTTTGCACGAGTACCGGTGATACGGCTCGGGACAATTTTACCGCTTTCGGTAATGTAGTTTTTCAGCGTAGCGATGTCTTTGTAATCAATCTCTACAACGCCTTCCGCGGTGAAACGGCAGAACTTGCGACGACGGAAATAACGTGCCATTTGGCTAGTCTCCAGAATCTATCAATTCAATCTGCTCGGCATGCAGAACCATTTTGCTCAGGCCGTTCTTTGCCTTGTGGCAAGAAATGAACCCCCGAACGATTACTGCACTACCGACCGTTATACTGTGAGTAATGGCCTGGTTTTGGTGTCCGCTAATAATAACGGGCATTTGGCACCATGCCTGCCGGTGAAAACCGGCTTCCTCCTGCACTGAACGATGCTCAAGCACGAACTGGCAGTGTGGAATTCCTGACGGGCTGACCTTACGAATTGGCGTCCTGCAGATAGTGCCGGACAGCTCCAGACGGTTGGTCATCAGGATTACTCTTCAGAATCCCCAGCTTCGGAATCATCGGTGGTTTCATTTGCGAAATCTTCGCGACGCTCACGGCGCTCGTCTTTCGCTTTAACCATCGGAGATGCTTCGGTAACAGCGTGCTTAGTACGCATTACCATGCTGCGGATAACGGCGTCGTTGAAGCGGAAGTTTGTTTCCAGCTCATCGATCGCTTCCTGCGGGGCTTCAACGTTCAGCAGAACGTAGTGAGCTTTGTGCAGTTTGTTGATCGGGTAAGCCAGCTGACGGCGGCCCCAGTCTTCCAGACGGTGGATCGTACCTTCTGCTGCAGTGATTGCACCAGTGTAACGTTCGATCATACCCGGAACCTGTTCGCTCTGGTCAGGATGGACCATAAAAACGATTTCGTAATGACGCATCGAATTGCTCCTTACGGATTATTCAGCCTCCTGTCTGGGTCAGCCGCGGCCCATGGAGGCAAGGAACGTGGTTAAAGGGCGGCTGAAAAACTGACGCGTCATTCTACGTTCGGAGCCCCAGGAAGACAAGCGAATTGCACAAATAATTCGCACTAACGGCAAAGCCGCGCTAAGTCAGTGATTTAAAATTAATCAACGGCGGCTGCGACACTTTTTTGAACAACTTCATCAGAAATGGTCGCGATGCACCCGGCAGGGAGTGATTACACTTATATCAAGAGTAATCCATAGCCCAAGGGAGTCCGGGTTAACGTCAGGACAGTTATAAGGAGCGTTGATTATGAAATACATCCTCATTGCCGTAATGGCTGCGCTTTTGTTGAGCGCCAACGCGCTGGCAGCCATCAAAATCGATGGACGCCAGGCGCGTAACATGGACGATGTACAGAGCCTGGGCGTTATCTATATCAACCACAATATGGCCACTGAGCAGGAGGCCGACAAGGCCCTTAACCAGCTGAGCGACGCGCAGGGAGCGAAATACTTCCAGCCGATCCTGATCCATGAGCCGGAAAGCAACGGCGCGATCCACGCCAGCGCCGCAATCTATCGCTAACCTCCGGTTTTTTTTACCCCTTCGCCTCCGCTACGGAGACGAAGGGTTCAGCCCGTCACCGCGCTTAAAGCGTACGCTTAAAGAACCCGACCGTTTCATCCAGCGCCTCTGGCGTAATGCGATGGCGAACGCCCTGCTGCCAGACGCAGGTCAGGTTGCCGGCCAGGCCGCTTTGCTGCAGGGCCTGCTGCAGACGGAAGGTTTCGCCCGGCGGCACCACGTCGTCCTCATCGCCGTGCCAAAGCAGCAGCGGCCTGCTGGCGAGCGTCGCCAGCTGATGGCTGACGTCCCACTCGCTCAGCCGCTCCGCGTCCAGGGAGGGTGAAGGGAATAAGCCTGGCGCCAGGCTGCTGAAATAGCCGGAGCCCATCAGACAGGCGACGCTTTTCAGCTCCGGATGATGGGTCATAATGCCCAGCGCCGTCATTCCGCCCATCGATGCGCCGGCGACCGCCAGCCTGTCGTCCGCAATCCATCCCTGCGCGGCGATCTCATCGCGCAGCGCGGCGAATTCGGCGAAGTTCTGCAGCAGAATGGGCCAGAAGCGCTGCATTCGCCCTTTTTCATCACCGCGGTAGCGCGCGCCATGCTCCGCAGCATCGGGCATAATGACCCGAAATCCCGCTTCCGCCAGCGCCACGGCAAAGTAGCTATAGACCAGCTTCGAAGAGGTAAACCCGTGATAAAAAACGATACACGGCAGAGGCCGGTCTGACGCATTCCGGGGACAGGCATGAAGCACCTCGCCGCCCGCGAAATTACGCACTTCCAGTACAATCATTTATCGTCTCCAGTCTCTAGAGTAGCGGTGTGCCTTGGGCTAACATATAGCCCAAGGCGTGGGTTCAGCCGCGATTTATAATGTTGAGAACTGGGTTACGCTTTCACAACATTTTCATTCGAAAATCGCGTCAGAGATAACAATTCGGGAACATTCCCCGGAAATGTCATTCAGGCTACCACTACACTGTGACTAACAGGAAACGAGATATGGTTATGCGTAGGTTAACACCGTGGTTACTGGCGATCGTTCTGAGCGGCTGTAGCGCCCTGCAGGGAACGCCAGAAGCCCCGCCACCTGCGACCAGTCATCCGCAAGAGATACACCGTAACCAGACCAGCGGGCTACAAAAAATGGCGACGGTGAGCGTGCTGATGTACGGTTCGCCGATGGATGTTGAAGCTGCGCTGAAGGTCAAAGCAGAAGCGGCTAAAGCGGATTACTACGTCATCATAATGATTGATGACACTCTGGTTCCCGGCCAGTGGTATTCGCAGGCAATTCTGTACCGTAAATAACGGTGCAACGTCTTTAACCCCGCTTTACATTGCTTTGCATCCATTCACGTTCTCCTGTGCATAATAACGTTCAGCCAGTCAACCTGGCAGGACGTTAGCAACGGACTGCCCTCGGGCCACGCAAAATGGAGCTGACGATGAAACGATCATTTACCCTACCCAGCCTGCTGTTTAACGCTACAACGGCGCATACTGCAGCACAGTCCGCAGAATTTGCCAGCGCGGACTGCGTCACTGGCCTGAATGAAATCGGCCTGATTTCCGTCAACAATATTGCCGGCAGCCAGCAGGACGTCGAGCATGCCATCGCCGTTAAGGCCGATGAGCAGGGCGCCTCCTGGTATCGCATCGTCCAGATGTACGAGGAACAGCAGCCGGATAGCTGGCGGGTACAGGCCATTCTCTACGCCTGAGGCGCCTGGCGCCCGCGTCCGGTGCCGCGCAGCAGCAGGTCATCCAGCGTTTGTGCGTCCAGCCGCATGCCGCCGCGCGGGTCGAGCATCATTCGACACCAGGCCTGAGCCAGCGGCGGCGAGGCGTAACGCAGCATTTGCGCTCCCGCGCCGAGCCGGTACACCAGTCGGGTTATCTCCCGGCCCTGCTCTTCCGCCGGCCGCCTCAGCAGCTGCTGCAGCTGACGCCATGCGCGATCGAAATGGCGATTCTGCCCTTTGACTTCCGCACACTCCGCCGCCAGCAGCTCAAGCGCCGCTGGCTGCTTGCTCAGCACCCGCATGACGTCGAGACACATAATATTCCCGGAGCCTTCCCAGATACTGTTCACCGGCATTTCCCGGTACAGGCGCGGCAGCTCGCTCTCCTCGCAGTAGCCGATACCGCCCAGCACCTCCATCGCTTCGGCAACAAACGAGATCCCGGATTTGCAGATAGCAAACTTCGCCGCCGGGGTAAACAGGCGGGCCCACAGCGCCTCCTGCCCATCGTCGCGCCTGTCCCACGCGCGCGCCAGGCGGAATAAAAAGGCGGTTTGCCCCTCAAGCAGCAGCGCCATCTGACCCAGCACCTGGCGCATCATCGGCTGCTCGACCAGGCTTTTTCCGAACGCCTGGCGCTGAAAGGCGTGATAGAAGGCGACCGACCAGGCGCGCCGCATTAGGGCATGGCTGCCCAGCGCGCAGTCGAAGCGGGTCAGGCCGCCCATTTTGAGAATTTGCCGTACGCCGTCCCCCTCTTCGCCCACCAGCCAGCCGCTGGCGTCATAGAACTCCACCTCGCTGCTGGCGTTAGAACGGTTACCGAGCTTATCCTTGAGCCTTTCGAGGTGCAGCGCATTACGCTGGCCGTCCGGCAGCAGGCGCGGCACAAAGAAACAGGAGAGCCCGCCGGGCGCCTGCGCCAGCACCAGGTGCGCATCGCTTTGCGGTACCGAGAAAAACCATTTGTGTCCCACCAGACGATAAAACCCGTCTGCGCTCTTCTCTGCGCGGGTGGTATTGCTCAGCACATCCGATCCCCCCTGCTTTTCCGTCATCCCCATGCCGATCAGCAGCCCGCGCTTCTGATTGCCCGGCGCCAGATGCGGATCGTAGCGATCGCTCAGCAGCGGCGACAGCCAGTCGCTAAAAGGAGCGGGGAGCGACTGCTGCAGCAGAGGCGTGGCGGCGAACGTCATGGTTATCGGGCATAGCGTCCCGGCCTCCACCTGCGCATGCAGCATAAAGCGGGCCGCCCGGGCCACAAAAGCGCCGGCGCGCGCGTCGTCCTGCCAGGCGAGATTATGCACCCGGTTAGCGCACAGCCCCTGCATCAGCAGATGCCAGGCGGGATGAAAGCGTACATCGTCAAGCCGCGTGCCGGTCGCGTCATAGCGCAGCAGCTCCGGCGGGTTAACGTTCGCCAGCCTCCCCAGCTCCAGCGACTCAGCCGTTCCCAGCTGCTGGCCGATACTGGCCAGCAGATCGCCGTCCCAGGCGGCGCCTTCGCGGGCCACGGCTTCGCGCAGTGCGGTATCGGACAAGAATAAGTTGCTGTTCAGCAGCGGCGTCGGCTGATTAAACACGGTATGAGTTGGCCAGTGCATAGTGCTTCCCTCCGTCAATGGCGTTGTACTCAGTATGGTCAGCCAGGGCCGGGAGCGCCCGCGAGCCGGGTCACAAAAAAACCATCCGCTCCTTCGTGAGGCGCATCACAGGCATAAGAATTTAAAATTTCACAAGGCTAAAGTTGTGGAATAATTTATTCACTTGCTGTTTTTTTGTTGAAATCAGGATGGCCTATGCAGACCGCGACACGCCCTACGGGCGCGCACAAGCGCGCGCTGATCGCCGGATCTATCGGCAACTTTATTGAATGGTATGAGTTTGCGGTCTATGGCTTTCTGGCGACGGTTATCGCCCGGAATTTCTTTCAGCTGGCCGGCGAAGCGCCGCTGACGGGCCTGATCCTGACCTACGCCTCCTTCGCCATCGCCTTTTTCTTCCGCCCGCTAGGCGCCATTATTTTTGGCCGTATCGGCGATCGAATCGGCCGCAAGCCGACGCTGATCGTCGTCCTGGTGATGATGACGCTCGCCACCACGGCAATTGGCCTGGTGCCGGCGTATGCCAGCATCGGGGTGGCGGCCCCTCTGATCTTGACCGGGCTGCGCATTCTGCAGGGGCTGTTTGCCGGCGGGGAGTATGGCGGCGCCGTCTCGCTGATGACCGAGTTTGCGCCCCGCGGCAGGCGCGGTCTGTATGGCGCATGGCAATCCTTCACCGTCGCCCTCGGCCTGCTGGCCGGGGCCGGGATCGTGGCCCTGATCTCCGCAGTGCTGAGCCCGGAAGAGCTCCATGCCTGGGGCTGGCGAATTCCATTCTTCCTCGCCATCCCGCTGGGGATCGTCGCGCTCTGGCTGCGGGTAAAAATGGAGGAGACGCCGGGCTTTCTCCGCCAGCAGCAGCAACCGCAGCATCCGCAGGCCAGCGCCGACCTGATCCATACCCTGAAAGCGATTGTCACCGGCATCGGTCGCCTGATGGTCTGGTCCGCCGCAGGCTATACCTACCTGGTGATTATGCCCGCCTACCTGCAGTCGTCGCTGCATACCGGCTTTAACCAGGCGCTGCTGATCGCGGTGATCTCCAATATTGGCTTTGCGCTCACCATTCTTCCTGCCGGGATACTCAGCGATAAGTGGGGTCGTCGCAACGTGATGGTGCTGGCCGCGGCGCTGCTGCTGATACTGGCGCTGCCGTTGCTGAAAATTCTCCAGGCAGAATCCAGCACTCTGCTGATAAAAGGCGCGGTGGTATTCATTGCCGGAGGTCTGGTGGGAGTACTGGCAGGGCCGGGACCGGCGATGCTGGCAGAAATGTTCCCGACAAGGGTGCGCTATACCGGCCTTGGTCTGGCCTATTCGCTCTCTAATGCGGTGTTTTCCGGCTGCGCCGGGCTGATTATTACCGGCCTGATTAAACAGACCGGTAATCTTGATATTCCGGCTTACTACGTCATGGCGACGGCGGTAGTCAGCATCGTTGCGCTAATGACCCTCAATAAGAACGATCACCTGCGCTCGCTGGACGAGTAGCCGCCGGGCAGCGTGCGCCCGGCGTTAATCAGCTGCGCTGGCGCACGGCCTCAAACAGGCAAATACCGGTCGCGACGGAGACGTTCAGCGAGGAGACGCTGCCGGCCATCGGAATGCTGATCAGCTCATCGCAGTGTTCGCGCGTCAGGCGACGCATCCCTTCACCTTCGGCACCCATCACCAGCGCCATCGGGCCGGTCATCTTGCTCTGGAAAAGAGTATGATCCGCTTCGCCGGCGGTGCCGACGATCCAGACGTTCTCTTCCTGCAGCAGACGCATGGTGCGCGCAAGGTTAGTCACGCGGATCAGCGGGACGTTTTCCGCCGCGCCGCAGGCCACTTTTTTCGCCGTCGCGTTCAGCTGCGCCGAACGGTCCCGCGGCACGATCACCGCATGCACGCCGGCGGCGTCAGCGCTGCGCAGACAGGCGCCAAGGTTATGCGGATCGGTGACGCCGTCGAGAATCAGCAGCAGCGGCTGATCGATAGAGGCGAGCAGTTCAGGCAGGTCGTTCTCCTGGTACTGACGCCCCGGCTTCACGCGGGCAATAATTCCCTGATGCACGGCGCCTTCGCTTTTCTCGTCGAGAAACTGGCGGTTAGCGACCTGAATCACCACGCCCTGAGCTTCCAGCGCATGGATCAGCGGCAGCAGGCGTTTATCCTCGCGGCCTTTCAGAATATAGACTTCCTGAAAACGCTCGGGAGCGCGCTCCAGCAGGGCCTGCACCGCGTGGATGCCGTAAATCATTTCACTCATTGATGTACTCGTTGCTTGTTAATATTGCCGTTTCGGCTTTACAGGCCGGATGTCCCGGCCTGTAAGATTGATGCCCGCTTACTCAGCGGTTTTCTTTTTCGCCGCGCGCTTCGCTTTGGTTGCGGCAGCTATTTTCTGCGTTTTAGCCGACGGCTTCTTCGCTTTTTTCTCGCCTTTAGGCTGAGCGGCGTTGGGCTGAGACTTGCCTTTTTCTTTACGGAAGGCGCTGTCCGGCTCGAAGTTTACCTGCTTCCCTGCCTGGCGACGGCGCCCGGAAGGCTTGCCGGCGTTCGACTTTTTCGCCCTCTCACGCTCGGTCTTGCCGACGTTGCGCGGGGCGCGTTCGCTGGAGATCAGCGAGAAGTCGATTTTGCGCTCGTCCATGTTGACCGCTTCCACGCGGACTTCCACGCGATCGCCCAGCCGGTAGGTCTGACCGCCGGATTCGCCGATCAGACGCTGCCCGACCTGGTCGAAGCGGTAGTAGTCGTTATCCAGCGATGAAACGTGCACCAGGCCGTCGATAAACAGCTCGTCCAGACGGACGAAGAAGCCAAAGCCGGTGACGCTGGCAATCACGCCCTTAAAGACGTTGCCCACCTGATCCAGCATAAAGTCACACTTCAGCCAGTCAGAGACTTCGCGGGTCGCTTCGTCGGCGCGACGTTCGGTCATCGAACAGTGCGCGCCCAGCTGCAGCATCTCTTCCATGCTGTAGTGCCAGCCGCCGGTTTCGGTGCTGTTGCCTTTGTGCCCCTGCTCTTTCGCCAGCAGATACTTAATGGCACGGTGCAGCGACAGGTCCGGGTAACGACGGATCGGCGAGGTGAAGTGCGCGTAGGACTGCAGCGCCAGGCCAAAGTGGCCGCGGTTTTCCGGATCGTAAACCGCCTGCTTCATCGAGCGCAGCAGCATGGTTTGCAGCATCTCATGGTCAGGACGATCGGCGATGGAGGTCAGCAGCTCGGCGTAGTCGCGCGGCTCCGGCTTGTTGCCGCCGGGCAGCTCCAGACCGAGCTCCGCCAGTACCGTGCGGAAAGCGGTGATGGCTTCAGTGGTCGGCTTATCGTGGATACGGAACAGGGCCGGCTCCAGCGCCTTCTCGACGAAGCGAGCGGCGGAGATATTCGCCAGAATCATGCACTCTTCGATCAGCTTATGCGCGTCGTTGCGCTGGGTCTGCTCAATGCGTTCGATGCGGCGTTCGGCGTTAAAGATGAACTTCGCTTCTTCACTTTCAAAGGAGATGCCGCCGCGCTCTTCACGAGCGCTATCCAGAACTTTGTACAGGGTGTGCAGCTCTTCGATATGCTTCACCAGCGGCGCGTACTGCTCACGCAGCTCGCTATCGCCCTGCAGCATATGCCATACCTTGGTATAGGTCAGGCGCGCGTGCGAGCTCATTACCGCTTCATAGAATTTGTAGCCGGTCAGGCGACCTTTTGACGAAATCGTCATTTCGCAAACCATGCACAGGCGATCGACCTGCGGGTTCAGCGAGCACAGGCCGTTAGAGAGCACTTCCGGCAGCATCGGCACCACCTGCGACGGGAAGTAGACCGAAGTACCGCGGCTGCGCGCTTCGCCGTCCAGCGGGGTACCGGGACGCACGTAGTAGCTTACGTCGGCAATGGCGACCCACAGGCGCCAGCCGCCGCCGCGTTTCTTCTCGCAGTAAACCGCATCGTCAAAGTCGCGGGCGTCCTCACCATCGATGGTGACCAGCGGCAGATCGCGCAAATCAACGCGGCCAACCTTGGCCTCTTCAGGCACCTGCTCTTTCAGCACGGAGACCTGTTTTTCCACCGCCGGTGGCCAGGTATAAGGGATTTCATGGGTGCGCAGCGCCATATCGACCGCCATGCTGGTGCCCATGTTATCGCCCAGCACTTCAACAATTTTGCCCACCGCTTTAGTACGACGGGTCGGGCGCTGGGTCAGTTCAACCACCACCACAAAGCCCATCCGCGCGCCCATGACTTCTTCCGGCGGGATCAGGATATCAAAGCTCAGACGGCTGTCGTCAGGCACCACGAAGCCCACGCCGGCGTCGGTGAAATAGCGGCCGACGATCTGGCTGGTTTTTGGCACCAGGACGCGCACGATACGCGCTTCGCGGCGGCCTTTACGGTCCGCGCCCAGCGGCTGCGCCAGCACCTGATCGCCATGAATACAGGTTTTCATCTGCTCAGACGACAGGTACAGGTCGTCTTTACGCCCCTCAACGCGCAGGAAGCCAAAGCCGTCGCGATGGCCGATAACCACGCCTTTGAGCAGGTCAAGACGCTCCGGCAGCGCGTAGCACTGACGGCGGGTAAACACCAACTGCCCGTCGCGCTCCATAGCACGCAGGCGGCGGCGTAGCCCTTCCAGCTGCTCTTCGCCTTCGATATTCAGTTCGATCGCCAGCTCGTCTCGGCTGGCCGGTTTTTCACGTTTTGCTAAATGATCGAGGATAAATTCCCGGCTAGGGATTGGATTCGCATACTTTTCTGCTTCGCGGTCCAGGAAAGGATCTTGTGACATGTCGGTTCCTCCGTTGTCATCTCTGATGAGAGTTTACGTCACTCCACCAGTAATAATTTATAAAGTGGTTGATTCTCTTCAACCAAATCAGCCAGCGTGTAGTTATCTAGTTCCTTAAGAAAACTTTGCGCCGCTTCTGCAAGCGCCTGCTTCAGGCGACAGGCGGGTGTAATGTGGCAGAATTCGCTGCTGCAATTGACCAACGATAGCGGCTCAAGATCGCGAACCACATCACCAACACGAATCGTTTTTGCCGGCTTACCGAGGCGAATCCCCCCGTTCTTTCCCCGCACCGCCATAACGTAACCAGAGCGACTCAGCTGATTGATTATTTTTACCATATGATTACGCGACACGCCGTAGACCTCCGTCACTTCGGAGATACTCGTCATTCGGCCATCCGGTAGCGACGCCATATAGATAAGCGCTCGTAATCCGTAATCAGTGAAACTCGTTAACTGCACAGCAACCTCAGGGTAAGGGGCAAGCGGTGAATCCGCAGGGTATGACTATATTGATGATAAACCAGCCGACGCTCAGGCCGTTAATTTATTTGAAATGGGGCGGGTGGACAGCAAAAACAAGGGGCGCCCAATCGGCGCCCCTGGAGATAATTATGCGTCGAACGGGTCGCGCAGAATCATCGTCTCGGTACGGTCAGGACCGGTAGAGATAATATCAACCGGTACGCCGGTCAGCTCTTCAATACGAGCGATGTAGTTCAGCGCCGCCTGCGGCAGGCCGCTACGCTCTTTCACACCGAAGGTGGTTTCGGACCAGCCCGGCATGACTTCATAAATCGGCTCAATGCCTTCCCAGTTGTCGGCTGCCAGCGGAGTGGTGGTCACTTCGCGGCCGTCCGGCAGACGGTAAGCTACGCAGAGTTTAACTTCTTTCAGGCCGTCCAGTACGTCCAGCTTGGTCAGGCAGAAGCCGGACAGGGAGTTGATCTGCACCGCGCGACGAATCGCAACGATATCCAGCCAGCCGGTACGACGGCGGCGGCCGGTAGTGGCGCCGAATTCGTTACCCTGCTTGCACAGGAACTCGCCGACGTCATCAAACAGCTCGGTCGGGAACGGACCTGCCCCTACGCGGGTAGAGTAAGCTTTGATGATACCCAGTACGTAATCCACATAACGCGGACCCAGGCCGGAGCCGGTTGCCACGCCACCAGCGGTGGTGTTGGAGGAGGTTACGTACGGATAGGTACCGTGGTCGATATCCAGCAGAGTGCCCTGCGCGCCTTCGAACATCACGAAGTCGCCGCGCTGACGCGCCTGATCCAGCAGATCGGAAACGTCTACAACCATCGCCGTCAGGATGTCGGCAATTGCCATAACGTCATCAAGGACTTTTTGATAATCAACCGCTTCCGCTTTGTAGAAGTTCACCAGCTGGAAGTTGTGATATTCCATCACTTCTTTCAGTTTGTCAGCGAAGGTGGCTTTATCAAACAGGTCACCAACGCGCAGACCGCGGCGAGCGACTTTATCTTCGTAAGCAGGACCGATGCCGCGACCGGTAGTACCGATAGCTTTCGCACCGCGCGCTTTTTCACGCGCAACGTCCAGCGCAACGTGATAATCAAGGATAAGCGGACAGGCTTCGGACAGCAGCAGACGCTCGCGGACAGGGATACCACGGTCTTCCAGTCCTTTCATTTCTTTCATCAGCGCAGCCGGAGACAGCACAACACCGTTACCGATGATGCTGGTGACATTTTCGCGGAGAATACCTGATGGAATAAGATGCAGGACGGTTTTTTCACCGTTGATTACGAGAGTATGGCCTGCGTTGTGACCACCCTGGTAGCGCACAACATATTTAGCCCGTTCAGTCAGGAGATCGACGATCTTCCCTTTACCTTCGTCACCCCATTGGGTGCCCAGTACGACGACGTTGTTGCCCATTTTTCAAAATCACCGTTTGCTTAAAAATGGATTCTACCATCGCTTTTTCAGAGTTACAGCACTTTTTGCACTCAATATCAGCCAGGTCTGGCCACTTTTTGATCAGCTCAGTGATTTCGTCAACATGTAGTAGATGACTATCCCGGCAACCACAAGACCGCCGCCAAAACGGCGTAATATATTATCCGGCAGCTGGCTCATTGTGGCGATCATCCGACGCCAGGCGCGCGGATAAAGCAACGGCCCCAGTCCTTCAAGTACTAAAACCAGCGCCAGTGCCAGCCAGATTGTTGAGTTCATGATTAACCCTTAGAGAGAAACGAAACCACCGCCGCCGCAGAGCGTCAGGGCTTGAGCCATGATGTTTTTTACCCGTGTCGCCTATTGTCCGGCATTTCGCGTTGATTATGCACTTTTTTTGCGAATAAAACGCATAACCCGTTGTGTTAAAAGTTATTTCCTGATTTAAAAATATAAAAAAGGCGCCTTTCTCAAGGCGCCCTTTGGCTGACTAAATCGCTTATTTGCGAGCGGAGTCAGGTGACTTCATGTAGCGGAAGAAATCGCTGTCAGGACTGAGAACCATCACATCCTGGTTACCCTGGAAGCTGTTCTCATAGGCGCGCAGGCTACGGATAAAGGCGTAGAAGCCCGGATCCTGGCTAAACGCATCGGCAAACAGCTTCGCCGACTCAGCGTCGCCTTCACCGCGCATGATGCGGCCCTGGCGCTCGGCTTCAGCCAGCGTCTTGGTCACTTCATAGTCCGCGGTAGCGCGCAGCTTCTCAGCCTCTTCCTGGCCCTGTGAACGGTGGCGACGGGCAACCGCTTCACGCTCGGCGCGCATACGGTTATAAATCGCTTCAGACACTTCGGCCGGCAGGTTGATCTGCTTGATGCGTACGTCGACGACTTCAATACCCAGCGCCGCCATACTGTTCGGGTTAACGACCGGAACCTTGCCGTTAGTTTCTGCCGATACGCGCTCCGCCGCTTTGGCGATAGCATCGTCAGCGGCCGGCGTACTGACTTCATCTTCGGTACCTGCAGAGCCGGAGTTCAGCGCATCGCGCACTTCCAGAGTCAGGCGACCGCGGGAATCGGTCACGATATCCTTCACGTCCAGACGACCAATCTCAGAACGCAGACGGTCAGAGAATTTACGCTTCAGCAGCACCTCGGCCTGGGAGACGTCGCCGCCGCCGGTTGCCAGATAGTAACGGCTGAAGTCGCTGATACGCCACTTGATGTATGAGTCGACGATCAGGTCTTTCTTCTCTTTGGTAACAAAGCGATCGGCCTGGTTATCCATAGTCTGAATACGCGCATCGAGCGTTTTCACTGATTCAATGAACGGGATCTTGAAGTGCAGACCCGGCGAATACACCAGCGGTTTATTTTCGCTATCGCGCAGTACCTTACCAAAACGCAGCGTAATACCGCGCTCGCCCTCTTTAACCACAAAGATAGACATGTAAAGCACTACCAGCACGATGGCAATAATCGCAATTACAGGTTTACGCATCGTTATTCCCCCTGACGCTGGTAGTCGTTACGCTGCGCGTTGGCGCGACGTTGGTCCATAATGTTGCCATCCGTAGTGGTCGACGTGGTGCTGGCGCTGCTTGAGCTGGAAGCAGGCGGCAGGCGCAGCAGATCGTTCGCACCGCTGCTATTGCCCTTTGCTGCCGGCGTACCGGCGCCTTTCAGCATCTGGTCCAGAGGCAGAACCATCAGATTACCGCCCTTATCGTTAACCAGCACTTTGCGGGTGTGGCTCAGCACTTTTTCCATGCTTTCGATATACAGACGCTCACGGGTAATCTCCGGCGCGGCCTTGTACTCAGGCAGGATCTTCGCAAAGCGCGCGACTTCACCCTGAGCTTCAAGAACGGTCTGAGTCTTGTACGCACGCGCCTCTTCGAGGATACGCTGCGCTGCACCGTTAGCTCGCGGCTGAACTTCGTTGGTGTAAGCTTCAGCTTCGCGGATGTACTGCTGCTCGTTCTCACGCGCGGCAATCGCATCGTCAAACGCGGCCTTCACCTCTTCCGGCGGACGCGCCGTCTGGAAGTTGACGTCCAGCAGGGTAATACCCATATCGTACGGACGAATCGTCTCTTCCAGCTCGCGCTGGGTATCGCTACGAATAACGGTACGCCCTTCGGTCAGGATACGGTCCATGGTGTACTTGCCGATAACGCCACGCAGGGCGCTGTCGGTTGCCTGACGCAGGCTATCGTCGGCGCTGGCAACGCTAAACAGGTAGCGTTCTGGATCGGTCACCCGATACTGCACGTTCATCTCAACGCGCACGACGTTTTCGTCAGACGTCAGCATGACGCCAGAAGCCGCCAGTTCACGTACCGATTCAACGTTGACGGCCTGGACGTTATCGATAAAGGTTGGCTTCCAGTTAAGACCCGGCTCAACCAGATGGCTGAATTTACCAAAGCGAGTCACCACACCACGTTCCGCTTCCTTGATGGTATAGAAACCGCTGGCTGCCCAGATAATAACTGCGGCAGCGGCAACGATGCCGACAATACGTCCGCCCATCGGGCCACGAGATCCCTGAGAGCCGCTAGCGCCTCCCTGTCCCCCTTTGCCGCCACCGAGACCGCCAAGTTTTTTACTTAACTTGCGGAAGATATCATCCAGATCGGGCGGCCCCTGCTCGCGACCACCTTTATTGCCATTTCCCCCGGAGTTGCCGCCTTGGTTATTGCTGCTCCCCCACGGGTCGCGGTCCTGTCCGTTATTACCGGGCTGATTCCACGCCATGTATATGCTCCATATTTGTTTTTGATATCCCCACAGGGGTTAATATCTTCAGGCAAGCTGCAAGGTCAAATCACGTAATCAACCAGCGCTGGCTCTTGTTTACAGAGGCGACGCCAGTCAACGATCGGCATGCGCACCTGCAGACTCACGCTGCCGTCATCCTCCAGCCACTCTTTTTCTATCGACTGAAGCTGATAGAACCGACTTCTCAGCCGCCCTTCCTGCGGCGGTAAGCGCAGCGTGTGCTGGGCCACTTCACCGGAAAGTCGTTCCGTCAAAGCCTCAAAAAGCAGCGGTACCCCAATTCCGGTCTGCGCAGAGAGCCAGACCCGAATCGGTTTATTCTCTTCATCCCGGTCGATACGTGGTTCAAAATCGTCAAGCATGTCGATTTTGTTCATCACCAGCAGTACCGGGATCTCATCGGCCTCGATTTCGGCGAGAACCGTATTTACGGCATCAATATTTTCCTGCAGACGGACATCGGCTGCGTCAATCACGTGCAGCAGCAGCGTCGCCTGACGCGTCTCCTGCAGCGTGGCTTTAAACGCGGCGACCAAATCGTGCGGCAGGTGGCGAATAAAGCCCACGGTGTCCGCCAGCACGGTTTCACCAACGTCCGTGACGTCGATGCGGCGTAGCGTCGGGTCCAGAGTCGCGAACAGCTGGTCCGCCGCGTACACCTCAGCTTCGGTTATCTGGTTAAACAGCGTTGATTTCCCGGCGTTGGTGTACCCCACCAGCGACACGGTTGGGATATCGGCTTTGGCTCGTGACCGCCGTCCCTGTTCACGCTGCTTCGATACTTTTTCCAGCCGCCCGAGAATCTGCATAATGCGGTTACGCAGCAATCGACGGTCAGTCTCGAGCTGGGTTTCACCCGGGCCACGCAAACCAATCCCGCCCTTTTGCCTTTCAAGGTGGGTCCAGCCGCGTACCAGGCGCGTCGCCATATGACGCAGCTGCGCCAGCTCAACCTGCAGTTTCCCTTCGTGGGTGCGCGCTCGCTGGGCGAAAATATCTAAAATAAGTCCTGTGCGATCGATAACCCGGCATTCACACAGGCGCTCCAGGTTACGTTCCTGGGCTGGACTCAGGGCATGATCGAACAGCACGACCGACGCGCCGGTCGCTTTTACGGCTTCCGCAATTTCGACAGCCTTACCTTCACCAACAAAATATTTTGGGTGCGGTGCTTTACGGCTACCGGTAATCACCTGCATTGCTTCGACACCGGCAGAGGAGACCAGGGATTCAAACTCCTGAAGGTCTTCCATATCTTTGTCTTGCGAAAAATAGATGTGTACCAGCACCGCCTGCTCACCGGCATCATAACGGTCAAACAAGCGTAAACCCCTTCTAAAATACCAGCGGGGAACAGGGTCACTCGTGGTCTTTCTGGTTGCGTGAGTATTGGCTTTACTCGTTTACCCCAGCCATTTACTGCTGTAAACGCCTGGGGATTCACTACATGCCGACTTCCTGCAACCAAAAACTCATAGAGTAAAACCAGGCTCCCCGGCTTGGAAAAACAGCATTAACCTTATTCGGCGTCTTCGCTGTCTTGCTGCGGCGCAGAAGAACCCTGCGCGCTACCACCGTGGTGATAGTTGCTTGTACCGCCGCCAGCATTATTGCTGTGATGAGACACCGGGCGAGACGGAACAACGGTGGAAATTGCGTGCTTGTAGACCATCTGGCTGACCGTGTTCTTCAACAGGATCACGAACTGATCGAAAGACTCAATTTGCCCTTGCAGCTTAATACCATTCACCAAATAAATAGAAACCGGAACGCGTTCCCGACGCAAAGCGTTCAGGAACGGATCTTGTAAAGATTGCCCCTTAGCCATTCTCTCTTTTCCTTATATGTATGCTTGTTTTGTACTCAGAACCTTACGATTCTTAAAAAAAATTACGCACGATACCGTTTAATTGTACACGTTCAGTCCTGGCTCGCACCAACTACCTGTAATACTTTGTTGAGCGCCTGTTCAGGTTGTTCACTGTCTAACCAGTGAATATCTTCCCAGCCGCGCAACCAGGTTATCTGACGCTTGGCTAACTGTCTCGTGGCGCAAACACCTCGATAAACCATTTCATCATACGGGATCTCGCCATCAAGGTATGACCACATCTGGCGATATCCTACACAACGAATGGAAGGCATATCCGTATGCAAATCTCCGCGGGCAAATAGCGCCCGTACTTCTGCTTCAAAACCTGAAGCCAACATCTGATGAAAACGCTGTTCTATGCGTTGATGGAGCAGTTCACGGCTCGCCGGGGCGATGGCGAACTGATGCACCTTGTACGGCAGAGCGTCTCCCGACGTTTGCGTCAGTTCCGTTAAAGTTTTACCCGAAATGAAAAAAACTTCCAGTGCTCGGGAAAGTCTTTGCGGATCATTTGGATGAATACGCGCGGCGGCAACGGGATCGATCTCCTGTAGCTGCCGGTGCAGTGCGTGCCACCCCTGCTCTGCTGCCTGTTGCTCAATTTTTGCCCTGACCTGCGGATCTGCCGACGGTAACGGCGACAGCCCTTCCAGCAACGCTTTGAAATACAACATTGTTCCGCCAACCAGCAGCGGAATGCGCCCGGCAGCGACGATATCCGCCATTTCTGCCAACGCATCGCGACGAAAGTCCGCCGCGGAGTAAGCCTCTGCCGGGTCGAGAATATCCAGCAGTCGATGCGGCGCTGCGCTCAGCTCTGCCGCATCCGGCTTGGCCGTACCAATGTCCATTCCTCGATAGATAAGGGCGGAATCGACACTAATCAACTCTACCGGTAAAATTTTACGCAATGCAATGGCCAGCGCCGTTTTACCAGAGGCCGTTGGGCCCATTAAAAATATTGCCTTAGGCAGGCTCGCCTCAGTTACATCACTCATCTTTCAGGGCATTCATCGCCGAATCCAGGTCAACGGGTTGTAACAGACCACCCGGCGGAGCTTTTACCAGCTGCGGACATAAACGCTCTACGTCCGCCAGCACGCTAATCGCCTGCGCCATATTCCACTGCGCGTGTTCGCTCGCCAGGTTGCGCGCGATCCACTGCGCGATGTCACCGACGTCAAATGCCTTTCGCTGCGCCAGGTAGCCTATCAGTTCAGGAATCAAGATTTGTAAATTTTGTTGTCTTAAGGGTAAAGGCACCGCGCGAACCGTCAAATGATGCGCATCGGACTGCAGATCGATCCCCAAATTCACCAGCGCCGCCTGCGCTTTCGCCAGCGCGTCCTTTTCCGCGCCCGATACTTTTAGCCGCAGCGGGATCAGCAGCGGCTGCCCGCAAACCGGCTCCCCGGCGGGCGTCAGCTGCGCCTGACGCAGCCAGCGTTCGGCCACCGGCAGCGCCAGAAGCGCCAGCCTGCCGTCACGTTCCAGCAGCGCGCAATCGCCATCAACGATGGTCAGCACGCGGCCAAAGCTTTGGCTGTGGCCGGATAAACCCTCCGCAGCAGGCGCCGGGGCGCTGCTTTTACGCTCGACAGCCGGCGTCTCCAGCAGCTGACGATACAGCGCCCCCTGCTGCTTTTGGTATCCCGGCTGCGCATGCGGCCAGCCGCCGCCTCCAGCCGGACTGGAAGGCTCGCGCGGCGTTTCGCGGCCGTAGCGCGCTGCGGCCGGCTCACGCGCAGGGACGGGCTGAGCAAAATGGTTAGCCCCCGCCGCGACCCGGTTCTCCGGTACCTGAAGGCGCGCCGGCTGCCCCGCATCCTCTTCCGCCAGCGGCGCGCTGAGCTGCTGCTGGAGGACGCTAAGCACCCCTTGATAGATAAAATCATGGACCAGCCGAGACTGGTGAAAACGCACCTCGTGCTTAGCCGGATGGACATTCACATCTACCTGGTGCGGGTCAATCTCAAGGTACAGGACAAAAGCGGGCTGCTGGTCGGCCCCGAGCTTATCTTCACAGGCCTGGCGAATGGCGTGGTTGATCAGCCGGTCGCGCATCATACGGCCGTTGACGTAGCAGTACTGAATCTCCGCCAGCGCCGGATTGGTATGCAGAGGATCGGCCACCCAGCCGCTGAGGGTCAGATCGCCGTGCTGCCATTCAATCGCCAGCGCCTGCTCGAGGAACGGCGTGCCGCAGATAGCGCCCAGCCGCCGCTCGCGCTGTCCGCCCGCGGGTACGGCGCGATACTGGCGCATCGCCTTGCCGTTATGGCTGAGATTAATCGTGACGTCAAAACGCGCCAGCGCGATGCGGCGGACGATTTCATCGATATGGTTAAATTCCGTCTTTTCGGTACGCATAAATTTGCGGCGGGCCGGGGTGTTATAGAACAGATCCAGCACTTCCAGCGTGGTGCCGACCGGATGCGCCGCCGGCTTGACGGTCACGTCCTGATCGCGCCCTTCGGCGTAGGCCTGCCAGGCCTCCTGCTGCTCCGCCGTGCGCGAGGTCAGGGTCAGCCGCGCCACCGAGCTGATACTGGCCAGCGCTTCCCCGCGAAAGCCGAGGCTGATGATAGCTTCCAGATCGTCAAGGGAGGCGATTTTACTGGTGGCGTGGCGAGCCAGCGCCAGCGCCAGCTCGTCCTTTTTGATGCCGCAGCCGTTGTCACGAATGCGGATAAGCTTCGCGCCGCCGCGTTCGATATCAATATCAATTCGGGTCGCGCCGGCATCAAGGCTGTTTTCTACCAGCTCCTTAACCACCGACGCCGGACGTTCCACCACCTCACCTGCGGCAATCTGGTTGGCGAGCTGCGGCGGTAGAACCTGAATCGGCATGACTGACTCCTTAATTTATCAACGTCCTGCCAGGCGACGCGGCGCTGGCCGTTTGTGCGGGCTCGCCGCGCGGGGCTGATTGCAGCGGGTGCTGCATAAAGTAATTACGCAGACCGTTATAAATCGCTTCGGCAAGCTGCTGCTGATAATTGTCGCTGGCCAACAGCCGCTCTTCGCCGGTATTGCTGATAAAACCGGTTTCGACGAGGATCGACGGAATATCCGGTGAACGCAGCACGCCGAGGCTGGCGTGTTCCGGGCGGCGCTTGTGGAGATCGCCGACCCGCTGCAGCTGGCTCAATACGTTAGTCGCCACATCATACCCGACGCGCTGGGAATGGCCGAACTGTAAATCCAGCACCGCCTGGCTGAGGTAGGGATCGGACTGGTTGTTCGCCAGCACATCGCCCGCCCCGCCGAGCAGCTCGGACTGCTTCTCATGCTGCTCGAGCCAGCCGGCCATCTCGCTGTTCGCGCGACGGTTGGATAGCACCCATACCGACGCGCCGGTAGCGTCACGATTCGGCGCCGCATCGGCGTGAATCGACACCAGGAAGTTGGCATTTTGCTTACGGGCGACGTCCGAACGGCCCATCACCGAAATAAAGTAGTCGCCGTCGCGGGTCAGCACCGGCTTGAACAGCGGATCGGCGTTCAGCAACGCACGCAGCTTGCGGGCAATGGCGATCGTCACGTTCTTCTCTTTGGTGCCGTCCGGGCCGATCGCGCCCGGGTCCTGGCCGCCGTGGCCGGCATCGATCGCAATAATCACCTTATCGTCCGTCGCCACGGCGCGAGCGGCCGGACGCGTCACGGCGTGGCTCTCGGTCATGGCCGTTTGCCGTTCATTACCGGATGACTTAAACGGGTTGCGCGCGGGCTCAACCGGAACCGGACGCGGGGCAATCGCCGGCCTTTCCACTCGCTTCACGATCGCCGGAGGCGGCGGAGGTGGAGGCGGGACGTCGGCGTTAATAGTGAACACAACGGTATAATTAGAGCCGTTTTGCTGCTTCACCGCGCGGGTTTTGCCGTCTTCAGTCAGGTCCACCAGCAGGCGCAGAGACTGCGTATCCGGCGCCGTGCCCGAGCGAATGCTTTTCACCAGGTTGCTGCCGCTAAACAGCAGCGGTAATCCCTGCAGGGTGCCGGTCTGCTTTATATCCAGCGCCACGGTGCGTTTGCCCTGAGGGCTGAAGGAGTATTCGGGATCGCCAATAAAGCTTATGGTAATACGGGCCTGCCGATCTCCGTTAGAGACCTGGATATCGGATAAACTTGCCGCAAAGGTCTGCATGCTAAACAGCATCAGCGCAGCGGCCAGCCAAGAGGTTATGCGATATTTCATCCCGCGATCCTTCAGGCTAAACGCGCCAGTAAAGACTCACCCAATGAGGAGACTGCCGTTACGCGCGCCTCACGCCCTTGTGCCTGATACTCAAGATGAATTTCAACATCAGGCTCGGGCAGCACGCCCGCGCCCTGCTGCGGCCATTCAACCAGGCAGATAGCATCGTCAGTAAAATAGTCACGGATCCCCATAAACTCGAGCTCTTCGGGGTCCGCCAGGCGGTAAAGATCGAAGTGATACACCGTCAAATTTTCGAGGGTGTACGGCTCCACCAGCGTGTAGGTAGGGCTTTTGACATTCCCGCGGTGGCCGAGTGCGTGTAAAAAGCCGCGGCTGAAGGTAGTTTTACCCGCGCCTAAATCGCCATACAGATAGATGACCGTGGCCCCCGTACAGAGCTGCGCAATGCGGTTGCCAAGGTCCAGGGTTGCCTGCTCGTCGGGTAAAGGAATCACTCGGTTAATCATGGTCTACGTCAATCACATCCGGGTTAACAACACGCCTGAGCGTGGAAAAGAGATCGGTCGCCAGCATCCCACGGACGCCATCTCTGGCAGCCAGTCGGTCTGCGGCTTCGCCATGCGCCACGCAACCGGCGCAGGCAGCATCATACGGCGTTAGCTTTTGCCCTAACAGAGCGGCAATAATACCGGTGAGCACATCGCCCATTCCGCCGCTGGCCATACCGGCATTGCCGGCATCGATAATACCCATCTCACCTGCTTCACTGGCCACCACCGTCCCCGCGCCTTTCAGCACGACCACGCCACCATAACGTTTTACCAGACGTTGAGCAGAATGTAAGCGATCGCTTTCAATTTCTGCCACGCTGCAGTTAAGCAAACGGGCGGCTTCGCCGGGGTGTGGCGTCAGCACGCGATTGTGACGTTTATCGGCATTGATTGCCAGCAGGTTCAACGCATCCGCATCCCACACCATCGGTTTAGCAAAGCTCTCCACCTGGCGTATCGCCCGCGTCGCCCATTCGCTTTGGCCGAGTCCCGGACCGATCGCCACCACATCAGCCCACTGCAGGCTTTCATCGAGGCTCTGCGCCGTAAGCTCATGCACCATCAGCTCCGGCCTGGCGGTAATAATCGGGGCAATATTTTCCAGATGGGTCAACACCCGGACTAAACCGGCTCCCGCCCGCAGTGCCGCTTCTCCGGTCATCCTGATGGCGCCCGCGGTGCCGCGATCGCCGCCAACGATCGCCAGCCTGCCGTGATCGCCTTTATGGGAGGTTGCGCGGCGCGGCGGCAGCCAGCCCGCCAGCTGCGAGGCATCAAAGCGCGCCAGCGGGAACCTTTGTCCGGCAAGCCAGCTATCGAGGCCCAGAGAGTGATAGTGCAGCCGGCCAACCACGTCGCGGGCTTTACCGGTCAGCAGCCCCGGCTTGGGGGCGATAAACGTTATCGTGTGGGCCGCATGGATGACCGCCCCCGGCGTGGTTCCGGTCTGCGCATTGAGCCCGGAGGGGATATCCAACGCCACTATCGGCGCCGGATGCGCATTCGCGCGCGCGATCAGCGTCGCGACAGGCTTGCGCGGAGCGCTGCACAGGCCGGTGCCCAGCAGTCCGTCAATAATCAGCGAGATCTCTTCCGGCCAGGCAATATCCGCCGCGTGGATCGTTCCGCCAGCGTTGAGCCACTCTTCGCGTGCGGCGTGCGCTTCCTCCGGCAGCGGCTTCTCGCTCTCCAGCGCCAGCAGCGTTACCTCAATCCCTTCAGCCTGCGCCAGGCGCGCAACGACGTAGCCGTCGCCGCCGTTGTTGCCGTGGCCGCAAAGAATCAGCCAGCGCTGGCCGGCAGGATACTGGCTTCGCGCCAGCTGGAAAGCCGCTTCTCCCGCCCGGCGCATCAGCTCAAACAGGGTCAGCCCGAGGCTGTCCGCAGCCTCTTTTTCCGCGCGTCGTAGCGCCTCTGCAGGCCAGATGAAGTGTGGTATACTGACGGAGTATTTCGTCATTGTATGGTCCATCATGTTACAGCCCCTCGATCTCAATAAGTTAGCGCAGCAAATCAAGCAATGGGGCACTGAATTAGGGTTCCAGCAGGTGGGTATCACCGATACCGATCTCAGCGTCAACGAACCCAAACTGCAGGCATGGCTGGACAAACAATACCACGGAGAGATGGAATGGATGGCGCGCCACGGCATGATGCGCGCGCGCCCTCATGAGCTTCTTCCCGGTACGTTACGCGTCATCAGCGTACGGATGAACTACCTGCCAGCGAATGCCGCTTTTGCCCGCACCCTGAAAGATCCCGCGCTGGGTTACGTCAGCCGTTATGCCCTTGGGCGTGATTATCATAAGCTGCTACGTAACCGCCTGAAAAAACTTGGTGAGATGATTCAGGAACACTGTGCTTCGCTCAATTTTAGACCGTTTGTCGATTCCGCGCCTGTTCTGGAGCGTCCTTTGGCGGAAAAAGCGGGTCTTGGCTGGACGGGCAAGCACTCGCTTATTATTAACCGCGATGCCGGCTCGTTCTTTTTCCTCGGCGAGCTGCTGGTTGATATCCCCCTGCCCGTCGATCGGCCGGTCGCCGAAGAGTGCGGGCGCTGCGTGGCCTGTATGACGATCTGTCCGACCGGCGCGATCGTCGAGCCCTATACCGTCGACGCCCGCCGCTGCATCTCCTATTTGACCATTGAGCTGGAAGGCGCGATACCCGCCGAGTTCCGTCCGCTGATCGGCAACCGCATTTACGGCTGCGACGACTGCCAGCTGATTTGCCCGTGGAACCGCTTTTCCCAGCTCACGGATGAAGAGGATTTCAGCCCGCGAAAAGCGCTGCACGCGCCGCCGCTGGTAGAGCTGTTTGCCTGGAGTGAGGGTCATTTTCTGAAGGTGACCGAAGGATCGGCAATTCGCCGTATTGGCCATCTGCGCTGGTTACGCAACATTGCCGTTGCGCTGGGAAATGCTCCGTGGGATGAAGCGAATCTCAAGGCGCTTGAGAGCCGTCGGGGCGAGCATCCGCTTCTCGATGAGCATATCGAGTGGGCGATAGAGCAGCAAATTGCCAGGCGCAATGCCGGCGCGGTTGAGGTGCAGCTGCCGAAGAAACAGCGTCTGGTCAGGGTGATTGAAAAAGGGCTGCCGAGAGACGCCTGATTCATTCACAGGCTGTGAATAAAAACAAAAACACATTGCGTTTCAACATGCAGACGAACGTCAAGTGATCGTATTAACACTTTGAAATGAAATTTTATTGTTAAATTTCAATGAGATGAATTGATATTATTCAAAAGTCGAAGTTTTTCAGCAACGCGTCGTTTGCATTTAACCTGTGGATAACTCTGTTTACAGTATTTTCCCGTATTCAACGGAAGGCATCCCCGGCGCGATTTGCACTGTGGATAAATTGAGTATGAGGAAGAAATTTTGGAGCGGGAAACGAGACTCGAACTCGCGACCCCGACCTTGGCAAGGTCGTGCTCTACCAACTGAGCTATTCCCGCTTGGGTGTGGTAACTATCAAATTTGGAGCGGGAAACGAGACTCGAACTCGCGACCCCGACCTTGGCAAGGTCGTGCTCTACCAACTGAGCTATTCCCGCTTAATCTTCGTCTTTCAACCTGCCGCTACCTGAGTAGCTTTACCGCAAGCCGAAATCCTGTGATTAGGATAGTGCCTTTCAAATTTTGGAGCGGGAAACGAGACTCGAACTCGCGACCCCGACCTTGGCAAGGTCGTGCTCTACCAACTGAGCTATTCCCGCGTACTTCTTGCCATATTTCTATGGCGTCGTGATTTGCATTTCTGCTTCGTCACGGGAGGCGCATTATACGAGAATTCGATTTAGCTGCAACCCCCCAGCGAGCACTTTTTTTCTATTTTTATCTGAATGGACATTTTATCGCCAGATAGCGTCCTGAATTGTATAAATAAGCAGCGCGTAAGGCAAAATAACTTTTTCACACCTTGTTAAAGGCGCAAAATCGCCCCGGTCTGCGGGTACGATCTCCCCATAGACGGTCAACAACAATGACAAACAGGGAAATTAAGATGAAAAATACGCTCTCCTTCCTGCTGCTGATCGCGCTAGCTATGGGAACGGCATCGGCAACGACGCTGCATTTTGGTACCACGACGGCCAATCCGCCCTTCGAAACCGTCAACGCCAAAAACCAGCCTGCCGGTTTTGATATCGATCTCGCCAGGGCGCTCTGTAAACAGATGCAGGCTGAGTGCACATTTACGCCCCAGAGCTTCGATACCCTGATCCCGGCGCTGCGCTTTAAGAAATTCGACGCCATCATCGCCGGGATCGAGATCGTCCCGATGCGCGAAAGGCGGGTAGCCTTCACTCAGCCCTATCGTCAGCAGCTGTCCGGCGTGGTTGTCACCGCGAAGAATAGCGCCCACGGTTTTGCTGACCTGAAAGGCCAAAAACTCGGCGTCGCGAAAGGCAGCATTCACCAGCGCTATCTGCACGATAAGCAAAAAGAGGTAAACGTCGTCTCTTACGATAGCAACGACGCCGCGTTCAGCGCGCTGAAAGAGGGGAGCGTTATCGGGGTGATGAGCGATCGCGCCAGCGCCGAGACATGGCTGCAGGACAATCCGGATTACGCCATCATCGACGAGCAGGCAACCGATGCCAAATATTATGGCAAGCAGTTGGCGATCGCGGTGCGTCAGGATGACCCTGAACTGCTCAATGCGCTAAATGCCGCGCTGGAGGTCGTCAAGGCCTCCCCTGAATTCGGGCAAATGGAGCAAAAGTGGTTTAAATAGTTCTGGCCTGTCGCCGGGGCGTCCGACCCCGGCAGCACGATTACAGCTTGATAAAGTGCTCGCGGTAGTAGGCCAGCTCCGCCACCGATTCGCGAATATCGTCCATCGCCTGATGGGTGCCCTGCTTTTTAAAGCCATCGAGGATTTCCGGCTTCCAGCGGCGCGCCAGCTCTTTCAGGGTGCTGACGTCAAGGTAGCGATAGTGAAAGTACTCTTCCAGCTCGGGCATATATTTAAAGAGAAAGCGGCGGTCCTGGCCAATGCTGTTGCCGCAAATCGGCGATTTACCCGCAGGCACCCACTGCTTGAGGAATTCGATAGTCGCCAGCTCCGCTTCGCGATCGCCCACGGTGCTGGCCTTGACGCGATCCACCAGCCCGCTGCCGGTATGCGTGCGCACGTTCCACTCGTCCATCAGCGCCAGCTGCGCATCAGACTGGTGTACCGCAATCGTCGGCCCTTCCGCCAGAATGTTGAGGTTTGCATCGGTCACCAGGGTGGCGATTTCGATAATGCGATCGCGCTCCGGATCCAGCCCCGTCATTTCAAGATCGATCCAAATCAGGTTGTTTTCATCTGCACTCATGCTATTTTCCACCCTTCTTGCGTGACTATATTCATCTAAAATAGCGTGTATCATAGAGGTTTTGCCCCTACAGGGCGACCAGGAGCCAGTTCGATTGAGTAAAAATAAACTCTCCAAAGGCCAACAGCGCCGCGTCAAGGCCAACCACCAGCGCCGCCTGAAAACGACTTCGGAGAAGGCCGACTACGATGACAATCTGTTTGGCGAGACCTCCGAAGGCATCGTCATCAGCCGCTTCGGCATGCATGCCGATGTCGAATCCGTTGACGGTGGCGTCCACCGCTGCAACATTCGCCGGACGATCCGTTCGCTGGTAACCGGCGATCGCGTAGTCTGGCGCCCAGGCAAAGACGCCGCTGACGGCGTTAGAGTAAAAGGTATCGTTGAGGCCGTGCACGAGCGGACCTCGGTCCTGACGCGTCCGGATTTCTATGATGGCGTTAAGCCCATCGCCGCCAACATCGATCAGATCGTCATCGTTTCCGCGATTTTACCCGAACTGTCGTTAAACATTATTGACCGCTATCTGGTGGCGAGCGAAGCCCTGGACGTCGAGCCGCTGATTGTGCTCAACAAGATCGACCTGCTGGACGAGGACGCCTTAGCGTTCGTCAATGAGCAGATGGATATCTACCGCAAAATTGGCTATCCCGTGCTGATGGTATCAAGCCGGACCCAGGACGGTCTGAAGCCGCTTGAAGAGGCCCTCACCGGCCGCATCAGCATCTTTGCCGGGCAGTCCGGGGTGGGTAAATCCAGCCTGCTGAACGCGCTGCTGGGCCTGAACGACGATCGGATCCTGACCAACGACGTCTCTGACAACTCGGGCCTTGGCCAGCACACCACCACCGCCGCGCGCCTCTATCACTTCCCGCAGGGCGGCGACGTGATTGACTCCCCTGGCGTGCGCGAATTTGGCCTCTGGCATCTTGATGCGGAACAAATCACCAACGGTTTTGTCGAATTTCACGATTATTTAGGCCGTTGCAAATATCGCGACTGCAAGCATGATACCGATCCGGGCTGCGCGATTCGCGAAGCGGTTGAAAATGGCAGCATCAATGAGCGCCGTTTTGAAAACTACCACCGCATTCTGGAAAGCATGAACGAAGTGCAGGTAAAAACGCGTAAAAGCTTTTCATCATCCGATGACTGACATTTAAGCTGAGCGTCGCTATACGTTTCATCCTTCAGGCTGCTCTGCGTTGGCTGCGCGTATTCCCCCCGCCCACATAGCTCTCTATGCTGCCGGGGATTCGCAGACCTGCAGCCTTGATGCAACCCGGATGCGTTTACGTATAGAATCGACCCCTTTTTCAGGTCCCCGACGCTTTGCGGGGTCAGGAACGACAAATAATGGCCTGGAGGCTACCTTGTTAAACGATCTTAAACTTTCGCTGCAATACATTCTGCCTAAACTGTGGCTTACCCGCCTCGCAGGCTGGGGTGCGAGCAAACGAGCGGGCTGGCTGACGAAACTGGTCATCGACCTGTTCGTGAAGTGCTACAAGGTCGATATGAAAGAGGCGCAGAAGCCCGATACCGCCAGCTACCGCACCTTTAACGATTTCTTTGTTCGACCGCTGCGTGATGAAGCACGTCCGCTGAACACCGATCCGAACGTGCTGGTCATGCCTGCCGATGGCGCAATTAGCCAGCTGGGAGCTATCGAAGACGATAAAATCCTGCAGGCCAAAGGCCACAACTACACGCTGGAAGCGCTGCTGGCCGGTAATTACCAGATGGCCGAGCTGTTCCGCAACGGTAACTTCGCAACCACCTATCTGTCGCCGCGTGACTACCACCGCGTCCACATGCCGTGTAACGGTATTCTGCGCGAAATGATCTACGTCCCGGGCGATCTGTTCTCCGTTAACCACCTGACCGCGCAGAACGTACCGAATCTGTTCGCCCGCAACGAGCGCGTCATCTGCCTGTTCGATACTGAATTTGGTCCGATGGCGCAAATTCTGGTCGGTGCGACCATCGTTGGCAGCATTGAAACCGTGTGGTCCGGTACCGTTACCCCGCCGCGTGAAGGCGTCATTAAGCGCTGGACCTGGCCTGCGGGCGACAGCGAAGGTTCCATTGCCCTGCTGAAAGGCCAGGAGATGGGTCGCTTCAAACTCGGTTCGACGGTGATCAACCTGTTTGCCCCGGGCAAGGTAAAACTGCTCGAACAGCTGCAGAACCTCTCGGTCACTAAGCTTGGTCAACCGCTGGCAACCGCCGTTGAGACCATGTCCACGACCGAAGGCGACGCCAGCATTCTGAGCGACGATACGCAAGACGAAGGTTAATAGCTGACAAAAAGGGTTATGCCGTGCGCCTGATATATATTTTCCTGCTGGCCTGGAGCCTCAGTCTGGGGGCGTACGCAGCGACAGCCCCGGACGCGAAACAGATAGCTCAGGAACTGGAACAGGCGAAGGCGGCAAAACCCGCCCAGCCTGGTACCGTAGAAGCGCTACAGTCCGCTCTGAACGCGCTGGAGGAGCGTAGCGCTTCCCTCGAGCGTACGCGTCAGTATCAGCAGGTTATCGATAACTTCCCCAAGCTGTTCCAGACCCTGCGTTCGCAGATCAACAACCTGGCCGATGAACCGCGCCAGGTATCAACGACGCTCTCCACCGATGCCCTGAATCAGGAAATCCTGCAGGTCAGCAGCCAGCTGCTCGAAGCCAGCCGTCAGGCCCAGCAGGAGCAGGAGCGCGCCCGCGATATCGCCGATTCGCTCAACCAGCTTCCGCAGCAGCAAACCGACGCCCGCCGTCAGCTGAACGACGTTGAGCGCCGCGTCGGCGCGCAGACCAGCAATACGCCGCTGGCACAGGCACAAAATCTGAGCCTGCAGGCGGAATCCGCGCGCCTGAAAGCGCTGGTCAACGAGCTGGACCTGGCGCAGCTCTCCGCCAACAATCGCCAGGAGCTGTCGCGCATGCGCGCCGATCTGGCGCAAAAGCAAAGCAAGCTGCTCGACGGCTACCTGCAGGGCTTGCGTAATCAGCTCAACAGCCAGCGCCAGCGCGAAGCCGAAAAGGCGCTGGAAAGCACCGAGCTGCTGGCGGAGAACAGTGAAAACCTGCCGCCGGAGCTGGTGGCCCAGTTTAAAGTTAACCGCGAGCTGTCGCAGGCGTTAAACCAGCAGGCTCAGCGCATGGACCTGGTTGCTTCACAGCAGCGTCAGGCCTCCAGCCAGACGCTCCAGGTTCGCCAGGCGCTCAATACGCTGCGCGAGCAGTCGCAGTGGCTGGGCGCCTCCAGCCTGCTGGGCGAAGCGCTACGCGCCCAGGTCGCCCGTCTGCCGGAGACGCCAAAACCCCAGCAGTTGGATACCGAAATGGCCCAGCTGCGGGTGCAGCGGCTGCGCTTTGAGGACCTCCTCGGCAGCCAGACGCAGCTCCGTCAGCTGCGCCAGGCCGACGGTCAGGCGCTGACCAGCGAGCAGAATCGTATTCTTGAAGCGCAGCTGCGCACGCAAAGCGAGCTGCTCAACTCGCTGCTGCAGGGCGGCGATACGCTGATTCTGGAGCTGACCAAGCTCAAAGTGGCTAACGGCCAGCTTGAAGACGCCCTGAAAGAGATGAACGAAGCGACCCACCGCTATCTGTTCTGGACCTCGGACGTCAGCCCAATCGGTTTTTCATGGCCGCTGGAAATTGCTCACGATCTGCGTCGCCTGGTCTCTCTCGATACCGTCAGCCAGCTAGGCAAAGCCAGCGCGATGATGTTAACCAGCAAGGAGACGCTGCTGCCGCTGTTTGGCGCGCTGATTCTGGTTGGTTTCAGCATCAGCTCGCGTCGCCACTTCACCCGCTTCCTTGAGCGTTCCAGCGCCCGCGTTGGCAAAGTGACCCAGGACCATTTCTGGCTCACCCTGCGCACCGTGTTCTGGTCGATTCTGGTAGCCTCGCCGCTCCCGGTGCTGTGGATGACCCTGGGCTATGGTCTGCAATCCGCCTGGCCCTTCCCGCTGGCGGTGGCCATCGGCGAAAGCGTCACCGCCACGGTACCGCTGCTGTGGGTAGTGATGATTTGCGCCACCTTTGCGCGTCCGAACGGCCTGTTTATCGCCCACTTCGGCTGGCCGCGTAGCCGGGTCACCAAGGCCATGCGCTACTACCTGATGAGCATCGGGCTGATCGTCCCGCTGATCATTGCGCTGATTATGTTCGATAACCTCAACGACCGTGAGTTCTCGGCCTCCCTCGGCCGCCTGTGCTTCCTGTTGATTTGCGGGGCGCTGGCGCTGGTCACGCTGAGCCTCAAGCATGCCGGTATTCCGCTGTATCTCGATAAATCAGGGAGCGGCGATAATATGGTTAACCGCATGCTATGGAACCTGCTGCTGGGCGCGCCGCTCATTGCCATGCTGGCGGCGGCCATCGGCTACCTGGCGACCGCCCAGGCGCTGCTGGCCAGGCTGGAAACGTCGGTGGCGATCTGGTTCTTACTGCTCGTGGTCTATCACATCATCCGCCGCTGGATGCTGATTCAGCGCCGCCGGCTGGCCTTCGATCGCGCCAAGCATCGGCGGGCGGAAATTCTTGCCCAACGCGCGCGGGGCGAAGATGAGATCGCGCACTCCAGCAGCCCTGAAGGGTCCGCGGAGATCGACGTCAGTGAAATCGATCTCGATGCGATCAGTACCCGGTCGCTGCGGCTGGTGCGCTCGCTGCTGATGCTGGTAGCCCTGGTCTCGGTGATCGTGCTGTGGTCAGAAATCCATTCAGCGTTTGGCTTCCTCGAGAATATCTCGCTGTGGGATGCGACCTCTACGGTGCAGGGCGTTGAAAGCCTCGAGCCGATTACGCTTGGGGCGGTGCTGATCGCGATTCTGGTGCTGATTATCACCACCCAGCTGGTACGCAACCTCCCTGCGCTGCTGGAGCTGGCGATTCTGCAGCACCTGGACCTCACGCCGGGCACCGGCTACGCGATCACCACCATTACCAAATACCTGCTGATGCTGATTGGCGGCCTGATGGGCTTCTCGATGATCGGTATTGAGTGGGCGAAGCTGCAGTGGCTGGTAGCGGCGCTCGGCGTCGGCCTCGGTTTTGGCTTACAGGAGATCTTCGCCAACTTTATCTCAGGTCTGATTATTCTGTTTGAAAAGCCGATACGTATTGGCGATACGGTGACCATCCGCGATCTGACCGGCAGCATCACCCGCATCAATACCCGCGCCACCACCATCAGCGACTGGGACCGGAAAGAGATTATCGTGCCGAATAAGGCGTTCATCACCGAGCAGTTTATCAACTGGTCGCTGTCTGACTCCGTCACCCGCGTGGTGCTGACGGTGCCGGCCCCGGCGGATGCGAATACCGAAGAGGTCACGCAGATTCTGATTAACGCCGCCCACCGCTGCTCGCTGGTTATCGATACGCCGGCGCCCGAGGCCTTCCTCGTCGATCTGCAGCAGGGGATTCAGATTTTCGAGCTGCGTATCTACGCCGCCGAGATGGGCCACCGTATGCCGCTGCGCCACGAGATCCATAAGCTGATTCTGGCAGGCTATCGCGAGCACGGTATCGACATGCCGTTCCCGCCGTTCCAGATGCGTCTGGAAAGCATTGACGGCAGGAAGAGCAGCAGAGCCATGACCTCAGCGGGGAAATCCAGCCGCACGGCGGGCAGCCTGTAAGTTAGCCCCTACCCGGCGGCTCGTGCGCCGGGTAGGGGCTGCCCCCTGGCCTTGCGCGGCCAGAGAGAGATATTCGGCCAGGTCAGGCGCGATCGACGGTAAAGGCGATCACTTCGCCGATGCTTTCAGCCCCCAGCGCCAGCATCACCACGCGATCGACCCCCAGCGCCACGCCGGAGCAGTCCGGGAGGCCCGCCTTCAGGGCTTCCAGCAGATTGCCGTCAATCGGCTGCTGCGGCAGGCCGCGGGCCGCACGCTTGCGGTTATCCTGCTCGAAACGCTGCTGCTGTTCGCGGGCGTCGGTCAGCTCGTGGAAGCCGTTCGCCAGCTCAATTCCCTTGTAATAGACCTCAAAGCGCTCCGCAACGCGGTGATCTTCGGTGCTGATCTGCGCCAGCGACGCCTGGCTTGCCGGGAAGTGATAGATAAAGGTCGGACGGTCCTTGCCGATATGCGGCTCGACGCCCATGGTAAACAGCAGCTGCAGCAGCGTATCCCTATCTTCTTCCGTATCGGCGATATTGCTCAGATCGAGCTTCGCTGCCGCTTCGCGCAGCTGGGTCTTGTCGGCTGATAGCGGGTCGAGCTCGAGGTGGCGCAGAAACGCCTGCTGATAGGAGAGGCTTTCCGCCGGCTGACACTCCAGCACCTGCTGCAGTAAATCATCGACCTCGTTAATCAGACGATACATGTCATAGCACGGACGATACCACTCCAGCATGGTGAATTCCGGGTTGTGGTGACGCCCCATCTCTTCATTGCGGAAGCTGCGGCACAGCTGGAAGACCGGACCGCAGCCCGCTGCCAGCAGGCGCTTCATATGGTATTCCGGGCTGGTCATCAGATACAGATCCATCCCCTGCGAATAGCCGGGGCCAACGAAACGGGTCTGGAACGGAAACAGGTGAATATCCGTTACCGTTGCCTGACTCATGCAGGGCGTCTCCACCTCCAGCACGCCGCGGTCGGTAAAGAAACGACGAATTTCCGCCATCACAGCCGCGCGTTTTAACAGGTTTGGGATAGACGCGCTCGGCTGCCAGGTTGCCGTCTCGCTCATGGTACTTTCTCCGATTTCAGACAAGGGCACGAAGTCTACTCGTAACCGGCGGGTGAGACAAATTTTGTGCCGACGGCGCCTTAAAGAATTCAGAAAATTTATAAATCACCAGGAAGCATCAATCGCGCTGATAAATCACCGCACATATCGATAAAAAAATCGAACACGTCAATTTTCCCTACCGACCCTAAGGCTATACTTCTTTACCTATAAAGGAGCAGTGACACATTTTCGCCAGCCCGGCGGCGAAATAAACAAAAACTGGAGGAATGTCGTGCAAACTTTTCAAGCCGATCTTGCCGTAATTGGCGCTGGCGGAGCAGGTCTTCGCGCTGCAATCGCCGCAGCGCAGGCTAATCCAAATGCCAAAATCGCACTGATTTCAAAAGTCTACCCCATGCGCAGCCACACCGTTGCGGCTGAAGGCGGCTCCGCCGCCGTGACCCAGGATCATGACAGCTTTGAGTACCATTTTCACGACACCGTAGCCGGCGGCGACTGGCTTTGTGAGCAGGATGTCGTCGACTACTTCGTCCATCATTGCCCGACGGAAATGACCCAGCTCGAACAGTGGGGATGCCCGTGGAGCCGCCGTCCTGACGGTAGCGTCAACGTCCGCCGCTTCGGCGGGATGAAAATCGAACGCACGTGGTTCGCCGCCGATAAAACCGGCTTCCATATGCTGCATACCCTGTTCCAGACCTCCCTTCAGTTCCCGCAGATCCAGCGTTTCGACGAGCATTTCGTCCTCGATATTCTGGTCGACGATGGCCAGGCCCGTGGCCTGGTGGCGATGAATATGATGGAAGGCTCGCTGGTGCAAATCCGCGCTAACGCGGTGGTGATGGCCACCGGCGGCGCAGGACGCGTCTATCGCTACAACACCAACGGCGGCATCGTCACCGGCGACGGGATGGGCATCGCGCTTAGCCACGGCGTTCCTCTGCGCGATATGGAGTTCGTGCAGTATCACCCGACCGGCCTTCCTGGCTCCGGTATTCTGATGACGGAAGGCTGCCGCGGCGAAGGCGGCATTCTGGTCAACAAGGACGGCTATCGCTACCTGCAGGATTACGGCATGGGTCCGGAAACGCCGCTCGGCGAGCCGAAAAACAAATATATGGAGCTCGGCCCGCGCGACAAGGTCTCCCAGGCCTTCTGGCACGAATGGCGTAAAGGCAACACCATTCCAACGCCGCGCGGCGACGTGGTTTATCTCGACCTGCGCCATTTAGGTGAGAAAAAGCTGCTGGAGCGCCTGCCCTTTATCTGCGAACTGGCGAAGGCCTACGTCGGCGTCGACCCGGTTAAAGAGCCGATTCCTGTACGCCCAACCGCGCACTACACCATGGGCGGTATCGAAACCGACCAGAACTGTGAAAGCCGCATCAAGGGGCTGTTCGCCGTGGGCGAATGCTCGTCGGTCGGCCTTCACGGCGCCAACCGCCTTGGCTCCAACTCGCTGGCAGAGCTGGTGGTCTTTGGCCGCCTCGCCGGCGAGCAGGCCATCAGGCGAGCGGCTGAGGCCAAAGAAGCCAACGTGAGCGCGCTGGATGCGCAGACCGCCGACGTAGAAAAACGGCTGAAAGATCTTATCAATCAGGAAGGCGACGAGAACTGGGCGAAGATTCGCGACGAGATGGGCCTGTCAATGGAAGAAGGCTGCGGGATCTACCGTACGCCGGAGCTGATGCAGAAAACCGTCGATAAGCTGGCGGAGCTGCAGGAGCGCTTCAGGCGCGTACGCATTACCGACAGCTCCAGCGTGTTCAATACCGACCTGCTGTATACCATCGAGCTGGGTCACGGGCTGAACGTGGCGGAATGTATGGCCCACTCTGCCCTTGCGCGTAAAGAGTCCCGCGGCGCGCATCAGCGTCTGGATGAAGGCTGCACCGAGCGCGACGACGTCAATTTCCTCAAGCATACGCTCGCATTCCGCGATGCCGATGGCACCACGCGCCTCGAGTATGGCGATGTGAAGATCACCACTCTGCCGCCGGCAAAACGCGTATATGGCGCAGAAGCGGAAGCAGCCGAGAAGAAGGAGACGAGCAATGGCTGAGATGAAGAACCTGAAAATCGAGGTGGTGCGCTACAACCCGGAAGTGGACACCGCGCCGCACAGCGCGTTCTATGAGGTTCCTTATGACGAGCAAACCTCACTGCTCGACGCGCTAGGCTATATCAAAGACAACCTCGCGGCGGATCTCAGCTACCGCTGGTCCTGCCGGATGGCGATTTGCGGCTCCTGCGGGATGATGGTCAACAAGGTGCCGAAGCTGGCATGTAAAACCTTCCTGCGTGAATACACCAAGGGCATTAAGGTCGAAGCGCTGGCTAACTTCCCGATCGAGCGCGATCTGGTGGTCGATATGACCCACTTTATCGAGAGCCTGGAGGCGATTAAGCCCTATATTATCGGCAACCCGCGTACCCCGGATCAGGGGCCAAACAAACAGACTCCGGCGCAGATGGCGAAGTACCATCAGTTCTCCGGCTGCATCAACTGCGGCCTGTGCTACGCCGCCTGCCCACAGTTTGGCCTTAACCCGGAGTTTATCGGCCCGGCGGCCATCACCCTCGCCCATCGTTACAACGAGGACAGCCGCGACCACGGGAAAAAGGAACGTATGGCGCAGCTTAACGGTCAGAACGGCGTCTGGACCTGTACCTTCGTGGGCTACTGCTCGGAAGTCTGCCCGAAGCACGTCGACCCGGCGGCCGCCATTCAGCAGGGCAAGGTAGAAAGCTCGAAAGACTTTCTTATCGCCACCCTGAAACCACGCTAAGGAGTGCATTATGACGACTAAACGCAAGCCCTACGTGCGGCCGATGACGTCCACCTGGTGGAAAAAGCTGCCGTTTTATCGCTTCTACATGCTGCGTGAAGGAACGGCGGTACCGGCCGTCTGGTTCAGCATCATCCTGATTTACGGACTGTTTTCCCTGAAGCACGGGGCGGAAAGCTGGGCGGGATACGTTGGCTTCCTGCAAAATCCGCTGGTGGTGATCCTCAACCTGATCGCCCTGGGCGCAGCGCTGCTGCATAGCAAAACCTGGTTCGAACTGGCGCCGAAAGCCGCCAATATCATTGTCAAAGGCGAGAAAATGGGGCCAGAGCCGGTTATTAAAGGGCTTTGGGTGGTGACTGCGGTAGCAACAGCGGCGATCCTGCTTATCGCCCTGTTCTGGTAAGGAGGCTGGAATGATCAATCCCAACCCAAAACGTTCCGATGAACCGGTATTCTGGGGGCTGTTTGGCGCCGGCGGCATGTGGAGCGCCATTATTACTCCGGTGATGATACTGCTGGTCGGTATTCTGCTGCCGCTAGGCCTGGCGCCCGCTGACGCCTTCAGCTACGAACGCGTGCTTGGCTTTGCCCAGAGCTTTATTGGCCGGGCATTTATCTTCCTGATGATCGTCCTGCCGCTGTGGTGCGGGCTCCACCGCATTCATCACGCCATGCATGACCTGAAAATTCACGTCCCTAACGGGAAGTGGGTGTTCTACGGACTGGCCGCCATTCTGAGCGTGGTAACGCTGGTCGGAGTATTGTTTATCTAAACGTCCTGATGCCCGGTGGCGTAATGTTACCGGGCTCTCTTTTGCTGAATATTTTCCCGTCTTTCCCTCGCCAGAATCTACACTTAGCTAAAAACCAGCAAGGAAAATAGTATGCGTCTGCTGCCAATGATTGCCGCTGTTGCCGCCTCGTTTCTGGTTGTTGCCTGTAGCACCCCGACGCCTCCGCAGGGCGTGACGGTGGCCAGCCCGTTTGATACCCAGCGCTATCTCGGCACCTGGTATGAAATCGCCCGCTTCGACCATAGCTTTGAGCGCGGCCTGGAGAAGGTCACAGCAACCTACAGCCTGCGCGACGACGGCGGGCTGAACGTCGTCAATAAAGGCTATAACCCCGATCGCGGCGTATGGCAAAAAACGGATGGCGTGGCCTACTTCACCGGCGAGACCAATCGGGCGGCGCTAAAAGTCTCCTTTTTTGGCCCCTTCTACGGCGGCTACAACGTCATTGCGCTCGACAAAGATTATCGCTACGCGCTGGTGTGCGGACCGGATCGGGATTATCTCTGGCTGCTGGCGCGCACGCCGAAAATCGAGCCGGAGGTGAAACAGCAGATGCTGGATATCGCCTCCCGGCAGGGCTTCGACGTGAGCAAGCTGATCTGGGTAAACCAGCGCTATTAATGGGCGCTGAGCTTGAGGCCGATAATACCGATGACGATGCACGCCAGGCTGGCAATACGCATCGGGCTGGCGGACTCGCCCAGTAACACGATACCGGCAATCGCCGCGCCGACGGCGCCAATGCCCGTCCACACCGCGTAAGCGGTGCCTACCGGCAGCGTTTTCATCGCCCATGACAGCAGCGCCATGCTGACCACCATTGCCACTATGGTGATGGCGCTGGGTATCAGGCGGCTAAAACCGTGGGTGTACTTCAGACCAACCGCCCAGACCACTTCCAGCAGGCCGGCGATAAACAAAATTAACCAGGACATAAGGCTCCCTAGATGGGGCCGTCCCCGGATGCGGTACGCTTACGGGTCGTCCCGCAAGGTGAGTGAAAAAGCGCGGATATTATAAACAACGGCGCAGGAGATGAAAAGAACGGTACGGCCGGCGACCGTACCGTCAGGTCTATTGCTGGGCTTTCGTCGCCGCGCCGGAAATGGCGCTGCCGCCTTCTGAAATATCCTGACCGACACCACGCGTTGTATTACATGCGGTCAGCACAGAGGAGAGCGCCAAAACCGTAAAGAACGCTGCAATCGCTTTTTTCACCATAATGTCATCCTTATTTACCAGTTTTAGTTATCGTGCCCTATAAGCATAGACAAACTGACCCGGGATGAAGGGATCTCAGCGTTTTTTAAGACAAAAAGCGATGCGGTACGCCGGGAGGCGCGAATTCAGAAGAAGAGGAGAGAAAATCGGTGTTTAGCTGGCGGCGTGAGAGATGGCGTGCCCCAGGCTGCGGATATCTTCGCCAACGCCGTGGACCGTATGACAGCCGGCCAGCAGAGCGCCGCTGAGAAGCAGCAATGCCATAAGCTTTAAGGTGTTGTTCATCGTCCTTGCCTGCTATCGATAGCTTGCGCGCCATAGAGGGCGCAGCGTCGCGCTGCGCCAACCACCTGAGACGTGAATTACTTCACGCGGGATACGTATTCGCCAGAGCGGGTATCCACTTTAATCACTTCGCCAATCTGCACAAACAGCGGAACTTTAACCACTGCTCCAGTGGTCAGGGTAGCCGGTTTACCGCCGGTACCTGCGGTATCGCCTTTCAGACCCGGATCGGTTTCAACGATTTCCAGCTCAACGAAGTTCGGCGGGGTCACGGAGATAGGCTGACCGTTCCACAGGGTCACGATGCACTCAGCCTGATCCAGCAGCCATTTAGCGCTTTCACCAACGGCTTTCGCATCGGCAGCCAGCTGCTCGAAAGTGGAGTTGTTCATGAAGTGATAGAACTCACCGTCGTTGTACAGGTAAGTCAGGTTCATATCCACAACGTCTGCGCCTTCAGCGGAGTCGGTAGACTTGAAGGTTTTTTCTACGCGGGTGCCGGTCAGCAGGCGACGCAGCTTAACGCGGGCGAAAGCCTGGCCTTTTCCCGGTTTTACGAATTCACTCGCTTCAACGGCATAAGGTTCGCCGTCCATCATGATTTTAAGACCGGCACGAAAATCGTTGCTATAGTAAGTCGCCATAAGGCCCTCTGAAATTGTTAATTGGTAGCTAAGCCACAAAATGGCGCATATTGTAACCCTAAATACCCCATCCAGAGAAGATTGGTTAACGCAACTTGCCGATGTTGTGACCAGTCCTGATGAACTGCTGCATCTTTTAAATGTAGACGCTGATGCAAACTTATTGGCAGGGCGCGATGCGAAGCGCCTCTTTGCGCTGCGAGTTCCCCGGGCTTTCATCGCCCGTATGGAGCGAGGAAACCCCAACGATCCTCTTTTACGTCAAGTACTTACTTCGCAGGAAGAGTTCATCGCCTCCCCCGGTTTCTCCACCGATCCGCTGGAGGAGCAGCACAGCGTCGTGCCCGGCCTGCTGCACAAATACGCCAACCGCGCGCTGCTGCTGGTTAAAGGCGGCTGTGCGGTAAATTGTCGTTATTGTTTCCGCAGACACTTCCCGTATGCCGATAACCAGGGCAATAAGCGCAACTGGCAGGCCGCGATGGACTATATTTCGGCCCATCCGCAGCTCGATGAGATTATTTTTTCCGGCGGCGACCCGCTGATGGCGAAAGATCATGAGCTCGACTGGCTGCTCACCCAGCTGGAGGCGATCCCGCACGTTAAACGTCTGCGCATTCACAGCCGGCTGCCCATCGTGATCCCGGCGCGCATCACCGGGACGCTGGCCGCGCGTTTCGCCCGCTCTTCGCTGCAGATACTGCTGGTGAACCATATCAACCACGCCAATGAAATCGACGCTGAGTTTCGCGCGGCGATGGCGCGTTTACGCCAGGCTGGCGTTACGCTGCTCAATCAAAGCGTACTGCTGCGGGGAGTCAACGATAGCGCGCAGACGCTGGCTAACCTGAGCAATGCGCTATTTGATGCGGGGGTGATGCCGTATTACCTGCACGTGCTGGATAAGGTCCAGGGCGCGGCCCACTTTATGGTCGAAGATGAAGAAGCCCGGGCCATCATGCGCGAGCTGCTGACGCTGGTATCCGGTTATATGGTACCGAAGCTGGCACGAGAAATCGGCGGAGAGCCGAGCAAGACGCCGCTGGATTTGCAGCTACGACAGAGCTAGCGTTCTTTCCCCTCTCCCCAATGGAGAGAGGGGAAAGCGATCAGTTCGGGCACTTATAGACCTGACCGTTCATTTCGCTATCGGTCGGCACAAAGCTCGACAGCAGATTCTGCGTCGGGCTGCTGACGCCGTAAATCACGTTGCCGCCCATTGCCGCGGCCTGGTTACGCAGCGCATTAGCCGCGCCGCGCATGGAGCCACCCTCGCCGCCGTTCTGCCCGGAGAGCCAGTTGCTCTGCTTCCCGCTCGCGGTCCCCAACAGCTGGCAATCCGCCCCCGGCTTATCTTCAACAAAGCGTACGCTCTGCCCGCCTGAGCTCAGTTCGTTGCTGGAACTGCAACCCGCTAACAGTAACGCTGCGCCGACAATCCCTGCTAAATATCTTACCTGCATGTTATTCCCCATGATCAATGAGCTGGACGCGCTGGCCCGGATGTACACCTTATACTAAAAAGACGGAAAAAAGAAAAACCCCCGAGCATTTCTGCCCGGGGGTTTCTTTGTTTCTAAGGGGTAGAGCACATGATTACATCATGCCGCCCATACCACCCATACCGCCCATGCCGCCAGCAGCGCCTAAATCAGCCGCATCGCTTTTCGGCAGATCGGTAACCATGCACTCGGTAGTGATCATCAGACCAGCAACGGAGGCCGCGTACTGCAGAGCAGAACGGGTCACTTTAGTTGGGTCGAGGATACCGAAGTCGATCATGTTGCCGTATTCTTCAGTCGCAGCGTTGTAACCGTAGTTACCTTCGCCCGCTTTCACGTTGTTAGTGACCACAGACGGCTCTTCACCGGCGTTGGACACGATCTGACGCAGCGGAGCTTCCATTGCGCGCAGCGCAACTTTGATACCGACGTTCTGATCTTCGTTCTGAGCAGTCAGGCCAGCCAGTTTAGCCGCAACGCGCACCAGCGCGACGCCACCACCGGCAACCACGCCTTCTTCTACCGCAGCACGGGTCGCGTGCAGGGCATCGTCAACGCGCGCTTTCTTCTCTTTCATTTCAACTTCGGTAGCTGCACCGACTTTGATAACCGCAACGCCGCCTGCCAGTTTAGCAACGCGTTCCTGCAGTTTTTCACGGTCATAATCAGAAGTGGCTTCTTCGATCTGCTTACGGATCTGAGTCACGCGGCCCTGGATAGCGCCTTCTTCACCCACGCCATCGATGATGGTGGTGGTGTCTTTGTTGATCACAACGCGTTTTGCCTGACCCAGGTCTTCCAGAGTCGCTTTTTCCAGCTCCATACCGATCTCTTCAGAGATAACGGTACCGCCGGTCAGAGTCGCGATGTCCTGCAGCATAGCTTTACGACGGTCGCCGAAGCCAGGTGCTTTAACCGCAGCCACTTTAACGATGCCGCGCATGGTGTTAACCACCAGCGTAGCCAGGGCTTCGCCTTCAACGTCTTCAGCGATGATAACCAGCGGTTTGCCGGCTTTCGCTACGGCTTCCAGAACCGGCAGCATTTCGCGGATATTGGAAACTTTTTTGTCAGCCAGCAGGATGAACGGGCTTTCCAGCTCAACGGCACCGGTTTCCGGCTTGTTGATGAAGTACGGGGACAGGTAGCCGCGGTCGAACTGCATACCTTCAACCACGTCCAGTTCGTCTTCCAGACCGGTACCGTCTTCAACGGTGATAACGCCTTCTTTACCGACTTTATCCATCGCTTCAGCGATCAGTTTACCTACGGTTTCGTCGGAGTTAGCGGAGATGGTACCAACCTGAGCAATAGCTTTAGAGTCGGAGCACGGTACGGACAGCGCTTTCAGTTCTTCAACAGCGGCAACGACGGCTTTGTCGATACCACGTTTCAGATCCATCGGGTTCATGCCCGCAGCAACGGCTTTCAGGCCTTCAGCGATGATCGCCTGAGCCAGTACGGTTGCGGTGGTGGTACCGTCGCCTGCAGCGTCGTTCGCTTTAGAGGCAACTTCTTTCACCATCTGTGCGCCCATGTTCTCGAACTTGTCTTCCAGCTCGATTTCACGCGCTACGGAAACGCCGTCTTTAGTGATGGTCGGCGCACCGAAGGATTTGTCCAGGACAACGTTACGGCCTTTCGGGCCCAGTGTCACTTTAACTGCATCTGCCAGTACGTTTACGCCGCGCAGCATTTTCACACGAGCGTCGTTACCGAATTTTACGTCTTTAGCTGCCATTTTAATCTTTCCCTTAAATTCGTATGTTCAGTGTCGTTCGCAGATTAGGCTTCAACAATTGCCAGGATGTCGCTTTCGGACATGATCAACACTTCTTCATTGTCGATCTTTTCAGATTTCACGCCGTAGCCGTCGTTGAAAATGACGATATCGCCAACTTTCACGTCCAGCGGCTGCACGGTTCCGTTTTCCAGGATGCGGCCCTTACCGACAGCGATGATTTCGCCACGAGTTGATTTGGCTGCCGCAGAACCGGTCAGAACGATGCCGCCAGCAGATTTGGTTTCAACTTCTTTACGTTTGACGATCACACGATCATGTAACGGACGAATACTCATTGATAGCTCTCCTTTGAGAAAGTCATTATCAGTTATGGATGACACCGGCCCGTATACGGTTTTCCGGCTAGTGACCTGAGAGATGGGGATGGAGTTTTACCGCTTCAAGGGGCGAGTCAAAAAAAAGTTTTTTCGCGTGCCCGGGCGCACACTAACAACGCGTCGCTCAGGCATCATAAGCAAAAACGATTGTGATACCATTCGGGTTTTGCCGGGGACAGGGTTGAATCATGAGTGGTTTGAAACAGGAGTTAGGGCTGGCTCAGCGTGTGGGCCTACTCTCCACATCATTACTGGGCACCGGCGTCTTCGCCGTTCCCGCTCTGGCCGCGCTGGTTGCGGGTGATAACAGCCTGTGGGCGTGGCCGGCGCTGATTTTACTGGTCTTCCCGATAGCCATCGTCTTTGCCGTACTCGGCCGTCACTATCCCAGCGCCGGCGGCGTGGCGCATTTCGTCAATATGGCGTTCGGTCCCCGCATGGAGCGCGTCACCGGCTGGCTATTTTTGTCGGTCATCCCGGTGGGATTACCCGCCGCGTTGCATATCGCCACCGGCTTCAGCCAGGCCCTGTTTGGCTGGCACGACGGCCAGCTGCTGTTCGCGGAACTGGGGACGCTGGCCATCATCTGGTGGGTGGGTTCGCGCGGAGCCAGCTCCAGCGCCAACCTGCAAACGCTGGTGGCGATACTGATTGTTGCCCTGATTGTCGCGATCTGGTGGCGCGGCGGTATCCATCCGGCGCAAATCCCCTTCCCGGCGCCGCAAGATATCGACCAGCCGCAGCTTTTTGCCGCGCTGTCGGTCATGTTCTGGTGCTTTGTCGGCCTGGAAGCCTTTGCCCACCTGGCTTCCGAATTTAAATCCCCGGAGCGCGATTTTCCGCGGGCGCTGATGATTGGCCTGCTGCTGGCCGGTACGGTCTACTGGGCCTGTACCGTGCTGGTGCTTCATTTTCACGCCTTCGGCGAGGGAATGGCCGCCGCCGCGTCGTTGCCGGATATCGTGGTGCGCCTGTTCGGCGTCCAGGCGCTGTGGGTCGCCTGCGTTATTGGCTACCTCGCCTGCTTCGCCAGCCTCAATATCTATATCCAGAGCTTCGCCCGCCTGGTCTGGTCGCAGGCGCAGTACAAGCCGGAGAGCCGACTCGCCCGCCTGTCGGCCCGGCAAATCCCGCGCAATGCGCTCAATGCGGTGCTGGCCTGCTGCGTTATCAGCACGCTGTGCATTTACTGGCTCGATATCAATCTCGACGCGCTGATCGTCTACGCCAACGGCATTTTTATTATGATCTATCTGCTGTGTATGCTGGCGGGCTGCCGGCTGCTGCGGGGGCGCTATCGGGTGCTGGCGGCGATCGGTAGCGTTCTGTGCCTGCTGCTGCTGGCGATGGTCGGCTGGAAAAGCCTGTACGCGCTGATTGTGCTGGTGGCGCTGTGGCTGCTTTTACCCCGGCGCCGTCGGTGAGCGAAACCCCAGGCGTTCGCCAATAAAAAAGCCGGATCGCGCTGCGCGTATCCGGCTTGTCACTCCACGCGCCCGGCGGCTGCCGGGTTTGCTGGATTAGCGGTCGTCTTTGTGGTCCAGACGGTCGCGCTCATCATCTTTACGCTGATATTCCCCGTCAAAGGTCTCACCGCCTCCGGTTCCGGCGCTAAATCCGCCGCCCGGCATCCGGCTAAAGCGCAGATGCGGCATCAGCTTCAGGGTCAGGTGTTTTTGCACCGGCGGCAGCAGGAGCAGCAGGCCGAGGAAATCGGTAAAGAAACCCGGCAGCAGCAGCAGCAGACCGGCAATAATCAGCGACACGCTTTTGATCATTTCCGCCGCCGGGCTTTCGCCGACAGCCATTTTTTGCTGCATCAGCATAAAGTTTTTGAAGCCCTGGTTCCGCACCAGCGACATCCCGACCACCGAACTAAAGATCACCAGAATCAGCGTCAGCAGCACGCCCAGGACATGGGAAACCTGGATAAAGATCGAGATTTCAATATAAACGTATAAAAAAAAGGCAAAAAACGGAATCCAACGCACCGGCGTCTCCTTCATTAGCGTGCGCCGCTCTCGGCACCCGCAGTTATAGATGTGCTATTCGCATCCCATCAATATTGGGCTAACGCGGCACATTTCAATCAGCAGAAACGCTTATTTTTTTCAAGAACTGCAAAGCGGTGACTCATTTCACAGATTAATAATTCTTATAGCCCCCGCTACATAATAAGTGATCAAGATTACTGATATTCGCTATCATCAGCATATGATCGTGGGCACCAGGCCGATTAAGGAAATAATCTTCGGCGAGAAAATGCGCTAAACCCTATAAATTCTGCGTATTTGGTGAATTCATTGGCAGCTTGAAAAAGAAGGTTCACATGTTAAACAACATTCGTATCGAAGAAGATCTGTTGGGTACCAGGGAAGTTCCAGCTGACGCCTACTACGGCGTTCATACTCTGAGAGCGATTGAAAACTTCTACATTAGCAATAGCAAAATCAGCGATATTCCCGAGTTTGTACGCGGTATGGTGATGGTGAAAAAGGCCGCTGCCATGGCCAACAAAGAGCTGCAAACCATTCCTAAAGGCGTCGCGAATACCATTATTGCCGCATGTGATGAAGTGCTGAATAACGGCAAGTGCATGGATCAGTTCCCGGTTGATGTGTTCCAGGGCGGCGCGGGTACATCCGTCAACATGAACACCAACGAAGTGCTGGCGAATATCGGCCTTGAGCTGATGGGCCACCAGAAAGGCGAATACCAGTACCTGAACCCGAACGACCACGTTAACAAATGCCAGTCCACTAACGATGCCTACCCGACCGGTTTCCGCATCGCGGTTTATGCCTCCCTGCTGAAATTAACCGATGCCATTCACCAGCTGGGCGAGGGCTTCCAGAGTAAAGCCGTTGAGTTCCAGGACGTTATGAAAATGGGTCGTACCCAGCTGCAGGATGCGGTACCGATGACCCTCGGTCAGGAATTCCACGCCTTCAACGTGCTGCTGAACGAAGAAACAAAATGCATTCTGCGTACCGCGGAGCTGCTGCTGGAAGTGAACCTCGGCGCCACCGCCATCGGTACGCGCCTGAATACCCCGGACGGCTATCAGCAGCTGGCGGTACAAAAACTTGCGGAAGTCAGCAACCTGCCGGTTATTCCGGCGGAAGACCTGATTGAAGCCACCTCCGACTGCGGTGCCTACGTTATGGTGCATAGCTCGCTGAAGCGCCTGGCGGTGAAGCTGTCTAAAATCTGTAACGACCTGCGCCTGCTCTCTTCCGGCCCGCGCGCTGGCCTGAACGAAATCAACCTGCCGGAGCTGCAGGCGGGTTCGTCCATCATGCCGGCCAAGGTTAACCCGGTGGTGCCGGAAGTCGTCAACCAGGTGTGCTTCAAGGTGATCGGCAACGACACCACGGTCACGATGGCCTCCGAAGCCGGCCAGCTGCAGCTGAACGTGATGGAACCGGTGATCGGCCAGGCAATGTTCGAGTCCATTCATATCCTGACCAACGCCTGCTATAACCTGCTGGAAAAATGCGTAAACGGCATTACCGCCAACAAAGCGGTGTGCGAAAGCTATGTTTACAACTCCATCGGCATCGTCACCTACCTCAACCCGTTTATCGGCCACCACAATGGCGATATCGTCGGCAAGATTTGCGCCGAAACCGGTAAGAGCGTGCGGGAAGTCGTGCTGGAACGAGGCTTGCTCACCGAAACGGAGCTGGACGATATTTTCTCTCCGCAAAACCTGATGCACCCGGCCTATAAAGCAAAGCGTTTTACCGATGAAAGCGAACAGTAAGCTTTCAGGTTAAACTCAACGAAGGCATGTCAGTAATGACATGCCTTTTTGCTTTTCTGGGTTTACGAAATCACAACAATTCAATATCAACTTGTTAAAAAACAAGGAAGGAACATATGTTTGGTGCAGAGCTCGTCATTGTCCTGCTGGCTATCTACCTGGGAGCCAGGCTGGGTGGCATCGGTATCGGATTTGCCGGTGGTTTGGGCGTCCTCGTCCTGACCTTAATATTTCAAATTAAACCCGGCGCGATCCCCTTCGACGTCATTGAGATCATCATGGCGGTCATCGCCGCGATTGCCGCCATGCAGGTTGCCGGCGGCATGGACTACCTGGTTAGCCTTGCAGAGCGCCTGCTGCGCCGTCATCCGAAGTACATCACCTTTCTCGCCCCGCTGGTCACCTGGTTTATGACGGTCCTCGCGGGAACCGGTCATACCGCCTTCTCAACCCTGCCGGTGATTACCGAAGTCGCGAAAGAACAGGGCATTCGCCCCTCCCGCCCGCTGTCGATTGCCGTAGTGGCCTCGCAGATTGCGATTACCGCCTCGCCAATTTCCGCCGCGGTGGTGTTTTTCGCCGGCATTCTGGAGCCGCTGGGCGTCAGCTACCTGACGCTGCTGGCGATCTGTATTCCGGTGACGCTGATTGCCGTAATGATCACCGCCGTGGTGTGTAACTTCCTCGGCTGCGAGCTGAAAGATGACCCGGTTTACCAGGAGCGCCTGGCAAAAGGGGAAGTCAAACTGCGCGGAAGCCAGGTGTTCCAGCTGAAGCCGCACGCCAAACGTTCGGTGCTGCTGTTCCTGATCGGTATCGTCGCGGTCATGTTCTACGCCACCGCCATCAGCGATACCGTCGGGCTGATTCAGAACCCGGTGCTGCCGCGCAACGAAGCGATCGTGGTCTTCATGCTGACCATTGCCACGCTGATTAGCATCACCTGTAAGATTGATACCAGCGAAGTGCTGAACGCCAGCACCTTTAAATCCGGGATGAGCGCCTGCGTCTGCGTGCTGGGCGTCGCCTGGCTGGGCGATACCTTCGTGAAGGCGCATATCTCTGATATCCAGGCCGTGGCGGGCGATCTGCTGAACAACTACCCGTGGCTGCTGGCGGTGGTGCTGTTCTTCGCCGCAACCCTGCTCTACTCCCAGGCCGCCACCACCAAAGCTCTGATGCCTGCGGCGCTGCTGCTTGGCGTGAGCCCGCTGACCGCTATTGCCTCTTTTGCCGCGGTCTCCGCGCTGTTCGTCCTGCCGACCTACCCGACGCTGCTGGCGGCGGTCGAAATGGATGACACCGGATCTACCCGCATCGGCAAGTACGTCTTCAACCACGCCTTCCTGATCCCCGGGGTGATCGCCATTACCCTGTGCGTTATTTTGGGGTTCATCATCGGCGGCATCGTGCTGTAAATCTGCTTAAATTCGGGCCACATCGTGGCCCGTTTCATTAATCCCCCCGCATCTTGCGTGCTATAGTGCCTCTTTTCGCTGATACGAGGTTCACGATGACTACGCCTGATGCCGTTGTTGTACTCTGTACCGCGCCGGATGAAGCGACCGCCCAGGATTTAGCGGCCAAAGTGCTGGCAGAAAAACTGGCCGCCTGCGCCACTCTCCTGCCGGGCGCGACCTCCCTCTACTACTGGGAAGGCAAGCTGGAGCAGGAGTATGAAGTGCAGATGCTGCTCAAAACCGACCGCGCCCATCAGCAGGCGCTGCTGGAGTGCCTGAAGTCCCATCACCCGTATCAAACCCCCGAATTACTGGTTTTGCCCGTCACTCACGGAGACACTGATTACCTCTCATGGCTCAACGCATCATTACGCTGATTCTGCTGCTATGCAGTACATCGGCATTCGCCGGGCTCTTTGATACTCCCGGCCGCTCAAATTTTGTGCCTGCTGACCAGGCTTTTGCCTTTGATTTTCAGCAGAGCCAGCACGAGATAAACCTGACCTGGCAAATCAAGGAGGGTTACTATCTCTACCGCAAACAGATCAAGCTCAGCGCCGCTGACGCCGCTTTCCTTGAGCCATCGCTGCCGTCCGGCGAATGGCACGACGATGAGTTTTACGGCAAAAGTGAGATTTATCGCCAGCGGCTAACCGTGCCGGTTACGCTCACCCAGGCCGCCAAAGGGGCCACGCTGACCGTGACCTGGCAGGGCTGCGCCGACGCCGGTTTTTGCTATCCGCCGGAAAGCAAAGTGGTGCCGCTCAGCGCGGCGCTGGCGCTCACGGAGCCGCCGTCGGTTGAAACGGCCGAGCCTTCTGCGCCAGGACAGTCCGTCGCCAGGAGCGATAGCGGCCAGCTTCCGTTTTCCGCCCTCTGGGCGCTATTGATTGGTATCGGTATCGCGTTTACACCCTGCGTCCTGCCGATGTATCCGCTGATCTCTGGTATTGTGCTGGGTGGTGAACGCCGGCTTTCCACCGCCCGCGCGCTGCTGCTGGCGTTTATCTATGTCCAGGGGATGGCGCTAACCTATACCGCACTGGGTATGGTGGTTGCCGCAGCGGGCCTGCAGTTCCAGGCGGCGCTGCAGCATCCGTACGTACTGATCGGCCTGTCGGCGGTCTTTATTCTGCTGGCGCTGTCGATGTTTGGCCTGTTTACCCTGCAGCTGCCGTCATCGTTGCAGACGCGTCTGACGCTGATGAGCAACGCCCGACGGGGCGGTTCAGCCGGCGGCGTGTTTGCCATGGGCGCCATCGCCGGGCTTATCTGCTCGCCCTGTACGACGGCGCCGCTGAGCGCGATTCTGCTGTACATCGCGCAAAGCGGTAACCTGTGGCTGGGCGGCGGCACGCTATATCTCTACGCGCTCGGCATGGGGCTGCCGCTGATTCTGGTCACCGTGTTTGGCAACCGTCTGCTGCCGAAGAGCGGCCCGTGGATGGCCCATGTGAAGACCGCGTTCGGTTTTGTCATCCTGGCGCTGCCGGTCTTTTTACTGGAGCGTATTGTGGGTGAGCTATGGGGGCTGCGCCTGTGGTCGCTGCTGGCGGTGGCCTTCTTTAGCTGGGCATTTATCACCTCCCTCGGCGCCACGCGTCCGTGGCAGCGCATCATGCAGATCGTGTTGCTGGCTGCCGCGCTGGTGAGCGTTCGCCCGCTGCAGGACTGGGCGTTCGGCGCGCCGGCGGCGGCGCAGCAGCAGGCGCACCTCGCGTTTACCCGCGTCAGCACCGTCGATGAGCTCGACCGGGCGCTGGCGCAGGCTAAAGGCCGGCCGGTCATGCTCGATTTGTACGCTGACTGGTGCGTTGCCTGCAAAGAGTTCGAAAAATACACCTTTAGCACACCGGAAGTGCAACAGGCCCTGAAAGATACCGTTCTGTTGCAGGTAGATGTGACGAAGAACAGCGCGCAGGACGTAGCCCTGCTGAAGCATCTGCGGGTGCTCGGCCTACCGACGATCCTGTTCTTTAATGCGCAGGGAGAGGAACGGCCCGCGCAGCGCGTAACCGGATTTATGGATGCCGCGGCATTCAGCGCCCATTTGCGCGATCGGCAACCGTGAACGACACTTTAGGAGGTAAAATGGAGGAGAAAATCGTGCAACGTGAAGATGTTCTGGGTGAGGCCATACAAATTCTTGAAATCGAAGGTATTGCTAACACCACGCTGGAGATGGTCGCCGAGCGCGTTGCTTATCCGATCGATGACCTCAAGCGTTTCTGGCCAGACCGCGAAGCGCTCCTGTATGACGCCCTCCGCTATCTCAGCCATCAGGTTGATGCATGGCGTCGCCAGCTGCTGCTGGACGAGACGCTAACGGCGGAGCAGAAGCTGCTGGCGCGCTATGCGGCGCTGACCCGCTGCGTGAGCAATCACCGCTATCCCGGCTGTCTGTTTATTGCTGCCTGCACCTTTTATCCGGATGCCCAGCATCCGATTCATCAGCTGGCTGAACAGCAGAAGCAGGCTTCGCTCGCCTATACGCACGAGCTGCTGACCCAGTTGGAAGTGGACGATCCGGCGATGGTCGCCAAACAGATGGAGCTTATCATCGAAGGCTGTCTGAGCCGCCTGCTGGTGAAGCGCAGCCAGGCCGACGTCGACACCGCCCAGCGCCTGGCGGAAGACATCCTGCGCTTTGCCCAATGTCGAATGGGCGGCGCGCTAACCTGATTCCGATATCTTAACCCATCCTTCGCGCATATAATTTCCCTCTCACCGATATGTTGACAGGGTTTTATATGCGTTCTCTCCTTTGGGTTGCCATCATCGGGCTATGTCCGATATCGCTGCTGGCGGCTCCCGTACAGGGTTTTTCTTTCGCATATAAAGACTGGGAAGTGGCCTGTGATAATACCGGCACCTGCCGGGCCGCGGGTTACGGCATCAACGTCGGTGAGGTCAGCGTCCTGCTGACCCGCGGCGCAGGCCCGGATCAGCGCGTAACCGGCCAGGTGACTTTTGCCCAGACCGATCGTGACATCCCCCCTGACGCCACCGTTCGCCTGCTGATCGACAATCAGGATCGCGGTACGCTGGATGCCAAAGACGACAGCCATTTCCGTTTCGACAGCACGCAAACGGCCGCGCTGATTCAGGCCCTGGAACACGACGGTCACATCGAGATTTCGCTCAACGGAGAGCGCAAATCGCTCTCGAGCGCGGGCAGCAGCGCGGTGTTTCTCAAGATCGACGAATTTCAGCAGCGCCAGGGTACTGCGGATGCGCTGCTGCGCAAAGGGGATGCCGACGATAGCAATACGTTGAACGCGCTGCCCGCCCCGGAGATTATCGCCGCCCCCACGCTCGCCAACGCGCAGCCGGAACCGCTGACCGCCAAACAGCGTCAGCGCTTCCTCCCGGAGCTGATCCCGCTGCTGAATAGCCGCTGTGACGACTGGCAAAACAAAGATATTCCCGCGCAGGAGCGGCAAATCACCGCCACCGTTCTCGATAAAAGCCACTGGCTTCTCCAGGCGCTGTGCTGGCGAGCCGCCTATAACGACGGTTACGCCATGTGGGTGGTGGATAGCGCGCCGCAGGCTAAACCTCAGCCGATCTCCACCGATGCCTCCAGCTATGCCGATGGCGTCATCGCGTTCTTCAGCAAAGGCCGCGGTATCGCCGACTGCGTGAGCGGAGAGGAGCGGGTCTGGAACGGCAAAGCGTTTGTCCAGAGCCTGAAATATACCACCGGCATGTGTCGTGAAATCACGCCCGGCGGGACCTGGATGCTGCCAACCTTCGTCAGCCAGGTGCGTCCTAAGCAGCAGAAAGACGCCGATAATAGCGCGCTCAAAGCGCTGTATAGCGCCGTGCTGAAAGAGCAAAAGGCCAATCCGGAGCTGGAGCTAAATAAAATCGCCGAGCAGTTCCCGCTCACCGGGCACGTCACCAACTTTACGCTGACCTACGCCGACGATACCTTAGTGTCAACAAACAAGCCTTCCGCCGATATTAGCGACGATGAATGGCAGGCGTTTCTTCATTCTGATATCAGCGCTGACTCGGAAAACGGCAAGGTTAGCTTCACGCTTATCGACCTCGATAACGACGGCAGGCGCGATTTAATTATCGACAGCTACGTCGGCGGAACCGGCTTATTCAGCTATACCGGGGTCTTAAAACGCGGTGATGACACCTTCGATAGCGTCAACGGCAGCGATAGCGATGACGACGATGATTTTGACGCCGGCGTGCCCGGCGCGCTGTACTCCCTCAACGGGCGCGGTGCCAACCAGTGGAGTCGGTGGGTCAGAATTAACGGCCAGGTATATGCGCTTTGGTACAACGGCCAGTTTGGCGAGGATAATCTGTATCTGCTGCGTCCGTTCAGCCCGACGGACAGGACCCCTGCGGTGACGATTCGCTACCGCTATACGCTGGATACCATCAGCTCGCCGGAGAAAGACCAGCCGTTAACGCCGGCGCTGAATGCCAGGGATAAGGCGGATTTACTTAAGTCGCTGGAGATCATGCAGGGCAGCCTGCTGAAGGATAAACCGCAAACCGATAGCGACGCGCCGATTTGCCCCATTCCTCCCGGCACCTCCTCCGACGACGCGGATAACTACTACAGCGGCATCCCCTCAAACTATATCTATGAAACGGTGGCCTATATTCCCGTCTGGCTGAATGATAAGTGCTTCATAGGCACGATTTTTAGCCACCACGGAACCTACCGCCACGGCGTCGATGCGGAGATTACCATCAGCTCTCCGCGCGAAGATGAAGAGGTGATCGGCGACTATACCCTTTCCGGCTTACGCCACGTCATCTCTGCGGTTAGCGGCTGGAAAATCCGTCAGGGCGACAACGGTATGATGTGAATTATGGCCAAAACGCGGCTTCCGATGCAAAACTGCCGTAAAGTTAAGCAATCGGCAGGAAAATCAAGAAATGTGGTTGACGCGCGAAGTGTATTACGGTTTAATTCGCCCCGTTGCCCGGATAGCTCAGTCGGTAGAGCAGGGGATTGAAAATCCCCGTGTCCTTGGTTCGATTCCGAGTCCGGGCACCACTATTCAGAGAACCCAGCCTATGGCTGGGTTTTTGCATTTCTGCGGCCGGACTCTCCATCGAACTGCGTTCGATTATTCGCCGCCAGCGGCTCACCCCTTCGGGGCCGGCGCGACAGGCGCGCCGTTCAACGCCTTCGGCGTTAGTCCGAGCCGGGCACCACTATTCAGAGAACCCAGCCTATGGCTGGGTTTTTGCATTTCTACGGCCGGACTCTCCATCGAACTGCGTTCGATTATTCGCCGCCAGCGGCTCACCCCTTCGGGGCCGGCGCGGCAGGCGCGCCGTTCAACGCCTTCGGCGTTAGTCCGAGTCCGGGCACCACTGTTCAGAGAACCCGCCCAAAAGGCGGGTTTTTGCGTTTCTGCGGCCGGACTCTCCATCGAACTACGAAGGATTTCGTCTGCGCCAGCACTTCCACTCCGGCACGATGGTTAACCCCGTGACAGTAATGCCAGCCCTGCATCAGCCCCGTTGCCACACAGGAGATCCACAACCTGCGGCGACGGGAGTGATAAAGCCACTGGCCGTTTTCACTTGCCAGGTTAGGCTCTAAAAACAGAACGTCACGAAACCCGTTGTGTTTTATCCAGTGACTGGAACATCGCATTTTTAGCGCAGGGGTATTTCCCATAAACGTCCGAGTCGTGAAAGCTTGTCCGGGTTGCGTACAATAAATATCTGCGCAAGATGGCCATCGATATCAAGAGCAAAACTGACTGCCGCTGCGATATGGTTTTGGTCAAAGAGCAAAACGCCTTGCAGGCCGTTGATGCGCGCGGGTCGCCATTCATAGGTTCGCCAAAACGCAGACAGTTTACCGCCGATGAACTCAAGAACGTCGATTTTGCCGATAATCGGTGTCAGATTGGCGGAAACTTTGCCGCCGCCATCAGCTCTGAGCGCAATATCTTCTGACAGCAGAGCAGAAAGCGGTTTGATATTCCCGGTTTCCACCGCGGCTTTGAAAGAGGCAAGCAACGCTTCCTGCCGTTCCTCTGGAATAACGCTACATACCTGCGGGTGGCCAACCTTTTCCCGCGCACGTGACACCAGTTTACGACAGGTTGCCTCTTCTGCGTCCAGAGTTATGGCAAGATCTGCATAGGGGAGGTCAAAGATATCATGAAGCAAATACGCCGCACGTTCGCGGGGCGTAAGCCTTTCGAGCAGTAGCATAAAGGCCATTGATAGCGATGATGAAAGGTCCAGCATTTGCTGCTCGGATGTTTCAACGGCCATTGTCTGAAGAGGTTCCGGAAGCCAAACGCCGATATAGTCAGTGCGAGCCTGCTGCGCGCCGCGCAGCAGATCAAGGCAGCGACGAGTACAGACCGTAGTCAGCCAGGCAGCTGGATTCAGGATTGGGCGGCGATCCACATGCAGCCACTTAATAAAGGTGTCTTGCACAGCATCTTCCGCATCGGCCAAAGAGCCTAAAATGCGATAGGCGAGGCCGTTCAGAAACGGCCTTCTGGATTCGAACAGATCTGCGTACTTTTCGTCTTGCATATTAATGGCCGGAAATATGGATTCTATTCCAAAGATTTATCATAGTGATATTGGCGGTCAGCGCACTAATTTCCTCCTCAGAAAAGTGCTCACGCAACTCCGCGCGCAGAGGGCCATAATCGGTGTGACGTTCAAGCCGCGTTAGCGCCTCCGTCCAGGCTAACGCCGCCCGTTCGCGAGGCGTGAAATCATCGACATGCCTCCATACTATCAAGCTGTCCAGACGAGCATCGGTTTCACCGTCCTCGCGTGCCTCTTTAGTATGCATTTTGACACAGTAGCCACAGCCGTTGATTTGCGAAGCACACAACAACACGAGATGGTAGATCTTACGTTCCAGACCGTGCGAGTCGATACTGCCATGCACTTTCAGCAGGGCGGAGAAAACATTGGCAATAGTTTGCGAGTGATTTACCGGGGCGGTATTCATTAAAGGTGTCGACATTTCAATTCCTCATTTATGTAGTTAGCACATAAAGATGACGAATGAGAGAGGTGAGTTGTGACCGTCCGGACAATAAAATTTATTAGCTCAGACCTGATCTGACAGTTACCGGTTATTTATACAGGTGCCTTTTCCAGCTCTCAGGAATGAAATCCCGTGAAGCTGACGGGGAATCTTTCGTAGCTTCTTACAATACATCTCACGGATAGTATCGAGGGCGTCATTAAGAGGTAAGGCGGCCGGAGTGCCCCTCAGTTACAGGGCCGAACCGGCAGCAACTGGCCAGTATCCTGCAGCAGCTGGCATCCACAATGTGATATCCAGCGCGTGGCCGTTCAGAAGTCAGAAGGTCATGTAAAACCACATCCATACATTGATAAGGAACGGCGCGGATTTAATAAAACGACCGTGGCGGTCGCTAACAAAAACGCGAGAATAATCTGGTCGATGCTGAAAAATGAGACCGAGTATCAGGCAGTGGGAAGTTACTACCCGGCCAGAAAAGTTGCAGCGTACTGAGAAATGGCGACAGGTTGCACCTGCACAATCGGAACCTGATTTTTATACTGGCCTTTGAGGCCGTCCAGTTGTTGAAGCGATTGCGTACGGATTACCCATTTGGGCACAGATTTTCCTGATGCCGGATAGATGTAAGTAACAACCCAAAACCAGATTCAGTACTTGCAAAACAGAAGTAGTCCATGGATGTAAAATGTTGTCTCGGAAATCCCCATCTTTCTGCAGACTTCCCCGACGCGGGTGCCGGTTTCAGCGCAAATGCAATCTGTTCTTCGGTATAGCGGATCTTTTTCATGGCAATAAGCCTCTCTGTGAGCAGGAATAAAGACCGGACACTTCAGTTTAGACTGGCACTGTTTTCAGGGAGGAGATCAAGTCCAAAAATGACTCTGAGGTGGCTGTTAAACCCGTGGCGATTCAAAAGAATCGCCGATATAAGTGAGAATAATTATCGTTTCCTCTTGTTCGTTATATCTCTTTGGTCTGATAATACTTCACTATCGTTTCCTGATTTCCTGTGACGAACATGACCAATCATCACGCCGCCACGCCGTCGGCGCAATCATTCTTAGTTGAAGACTTCTTAGATTTTGGCGAACGTTATGGAATCGACTATCGTTTTCCGGCGCTTTCGTCGCGCTACAGTAGCGATAAAGATCGGCGCATTGTCGTACGGGGGAGCGTTGAAGAGATGCTGCTGCCATCCGGCATTCGGCTCACCCATTCCCACGTGCAGGTTATGCAGCCGTATGAATCCACTTCGCTGCGTAGTTCACCGATGTACACGCTAATTATTCTGGAGGGCTGCTTACGCATTCGTCTGGGAGAACGGTATTTTATCGTGCGTCCGGGGATGGCGCTAACCACCCGATTAGGCGAGCAATGGGTGATGAATGTCAGTCATCTGGCGGATACGCAGTTGAAGACGATAGTGCTGGGATTCTCTCCTGAGACCCTGCAGCTATTGCCGGCAATGACTGAGCTGCTATTCGAATGGGGGCAGATGAAATGTCCTTGTTATCTGTGGTCTGTGCCGGAGTACTTACTGGCCGGCATCCATGCCGCTCTGGCGTCCAACTCCCCGCTCATAACACGCCAGTTAATGTTGAACGGAGTGGCGATGCAGGTTCTGGGGCATGCAATGACGGCGGAATGTCCGGTATCGCCCCTGTTCTCTCCCGGCGAGTGGGGACGGCTTGAAAGCGTACGCCAGCGACTGGAACAGCAGCCACAACAAGAGCATACGCTGTGTGAGCTGGCGCGCAACGCGGCAATGAGCCCCAGCAGTCTGAGCGCCAAGTTTCGTCAGGCGTATGGCGACTCGGTGTTCGATTACCTACGTGACTGTAGACTGGCGCTGGCGTATCACCATCTGCAACAGGGTTACAGCGTCCAGCAGGCGGCCTGGATGTCCGGCTATCAACACGCCACGAATTTTGCCACTGCTTTTCGCCGCCGCTACGGTATCGCGCCAAGCGCGGTACGCAATAGTTAACCCTCTTTTGTTGTTGCTCATACATAACTCATCGCCGCGCATAGCCTGAAAACGGCACGATGCAGTGATAATGACGTTTCCTGCGCTTTAAATAATGAGGATTTGATAATGGGGATCGCCTTTACGCTGAAACGTTCTGTTTTTTTGTGTGGTCTGGCAGCCACCGTTCCCTCCTGCGGCTTTGCCGAAGATAGCATGACGGTTATTGGCTCTGCAGTGGACTCTGCGGATGCACCAACCAGCGGCTACACGGTTACCAGCAGTAAAGGAGCGACCAAAACAGACAAACCGTTGATCACCACCGGGCAGTCGATTTCAGTCATTACCCGTCAACAGATGGAAGATCAAGGCGCTTTAACTGTCAATGAAGCGCTGAACTACACCGCCGGAGCTTTCACCAACTTTGCCGGCGCGGCAACGCGCTATGACACGGTGTCTCTGCGAGGGTTCCACGGTAGCGACGTTGACAACGTTTTCCTCGATGGTCTGCGGCTGATGAGTGATGCCGGTAGTTATAACGTGTTACAAGTCGACCCCTGGTTCCTGGAACGTATTGACGTGATTAAAGGGCCGTCCTCCGCACTGTATGGTCAGACTGTCCCTGGAGGTCTGGTGATGGAGACCTCAAAAAATCCGCTGTTCACAGAACAGGGTCATATACGCCTGCTTGGCGGCAGCAATAACACCAAAGGGGCCGCTTTTGATTACACCAACGCGATTAACGATCAGCTGGCGTTTCGCCTGACTGGCCTGACGCGTTCCAGCGATACACAGTACCAGCACACGCGTGAAGAAAAATACGCCATTTCTCCGTCGCTGCTCTGGCAACCCGGTGAAGATACCTCGCTACTACTGCGAGCCTATCTGGAAAAAGCGCCTTCCGGGGGTTACCACAGCGCTGTACCGGGCGAAGGCAGCATTACCGAACATAACGGCTATAAACTGAGTAATGGTTTCTATGATGGCGACAGTAGCCTCGATCAGTTTAAACGCCGCCAGCAGATCTATAGTCTGGCGTTTGCGCATCGCTTCAACGAAACCTGGGCGTTCCGCACTAATGCCAGTTATTCCCACTCTAATGTCGATCTCGATCAGGTGTATCAGATAGGCTGGGACTCCAGCAATTCGGACTTGTTGAATCGCTACTATTCCGGCTCGCGGTCATCCCTGGACGCCTGGGCGATCGATAACCAGTTGGAAGCGGACTTCAACACCGGTGATCTCCAGCATAAAGTCGTGCTCGGCGCGGAATACCATCAGTACAAAAACGATCTCAGAGACGCGAGTGGCTACGCTAATCAGTTGAACGCCCGTACAGGGGAAGCCGTAGGAGCCCGTTATAATTACGACTTCTATGGCAGTCAGCGGCGTTACTATCAGACGGGGATATATCTGCAGGATGAGGCGGTGTGGAACCGTTGGCATTTGGATCTTTCTGGCCGCTATGACCGCATTGTGTCACAGACGGATACCTACTCAACCGGTGTAAAACATCGCCGTCAGGACGACAATGTCGGCGGCCGAGCTTCATTGCTTTATGCTTTCGACCACGGTATTTCACCTTACGTCAGCTATAGTCAGGCTATTACGCCACAGTCGCTGTCCGGGCAGGACGGCAGTATCCTGAAACCCACCACCGCAGAGCAGTATGAAGTCGGGGTGAAATACCAGCCGGTCGGTACCAGGGATCTCTACAGCATTGCGATATACGATCTGACCCAGAAAGACGTGGGGAATCGCATCGTACGTGAGGCTTACTACGAGCCGGTAGGGAAAGTGCATTCGCAAGGGATCGAGCTGGAAGCGCATAACCAGCTGACGTCGAATTTGAGCATCATCGCCAGTTATACCTTAAGCCGGGTGCGCTTTAAGGACGCGGTTGACGGCAACGATGGCCACACACCGTACCTGTCCCCCAACTCTATGGCTTCCGCCTGGGGGCGCTACCAGTTTGATTACGGTTTGTCCGCAGGCGCAGGCGTGCGCTACATCGGTAAACAGTGGGCTGATAACGAAAACAGTACCCGTTTAGCGTCTGTCACGCTGATGGATGCTTCCGTACGCGCGGATCTCGGAGCCTGGAACAGCAGTCTGAAAGGAGCCTGGCTACAGGTGAACGCTAATAACTTGACCGATCGTAAATATGTGGCCGCCTGCTACGGTACCGGCTATTGCTACTGGGGAGCGGAACGCGCCATCGTTGCCACCGTGGGTTACGATTTCTGATCTTTAGCGCCTTGAGCCCTTCGATAACCAGGGTATCCATACCTGTAGCTGGAAGGGTCGTTAAGCAGCAAACTGTAACGGTGTGACTGCTCCTCGCTGTTTATGGCGGGAAGCAGTCGCTGTTCAGATATCTTCGCAACTCATCAATAAATGTTCGAACACGCGCTGGTAGATGTCTGCGGCTGGGATATATGACATGGACGGCGAGCTCTGCCGCACTTATTCCCGGCAAAACTTCTACCAGCTTGCCTTCGCTCAGTCCCCGTTTCACAACAAAGGGGGGGCAAGAGTCCGATCCCATTCCTTCCGTCGCTGCGGCCCGGATGGGGGGGAATTCACCAGCGGGGAGTACATGCAGATGACCGCCGCTCAAAACGTGGCGATGAGTTACGGGCGTTAACCCCCCGATGTGGGCTGATATTTATCGTAGCCCGGAGGTAGGACATTTCGGCGTTGAGAGCCGCCTCAACGCCGATTTTCTTCAGGAGGAGAGCGAACTGGCTGAGATCTTCAGGGATTTTGAGATTTTTGGCCAGTTCGTTAGCCAGAGCCTGCAACTGTTTTTTTGTCCATAACACAACCTGTTTTTGATGGTGGATTGAACCTATCAAAATCAGGCAATGACACAATCTTATGTACAGGCTCACAAGGCCGGCTTTTCCATGCTATTTCAGTTCCCCCAGTCCGAAACCTCAGACGGTAAAAACTCAGTTACTGACAGGGATCACCGCGCCTTTATACTTAGTGCGGATCCAATCCTGAATCTCTTTTGAGTGCAGCACGGCCACCAGTGCCTTAATATCCGGCTTATTCTCATCACCGCGGTGCACGGTAATAATATTAGCATACGGGTTATTCTCACCGCTCTCTACCGCGATAGGATCTTTAACTGGGTTAAGGCCCGCATCAATCGCATAGTTGGCGTTAATCACCACCGCATCGCCTTCATCATTGTTATACATCTGCGGCAGCAACGCGCCCTCAACGTTAGGCAGGAACTTCAGGTGCTTCGGGTTTTCAACGATGTCGGTAATGCGCGCATCGATCTTGCTCACGCCTGGCTTCAGCTTAATCACGCCCTCTTTCTCAAAGATAGACAGAATCCGCCCCTCTTCCGCCACCGCATCACGCATAATCACTTTGCCGTTCTCCGGCAGGTCTTTCAGTGACTTAAACTTCCTGGAATAGATACCGATTGGCTCGATATGAATTGCGCCCGCGCTGACAAAATCATAGGTCTTATCGCCCGCGTGATCTTTCAGTACGCTGTTCAGATACGGAATATGCTGGAAATAGTTAGCATCTATATCATGGCTCGCCAACGCAGTGTTCGGCAGGATGTAATCCTGGAACGGTTTGATCTCCAGATCGATACCCTGCTTCGCCAGAATTGGCTTCGCTTGCTCCAGAATTTCAGCGTGCGGTACGTTGGATGCGCCAACGGTCAACGTGTCCGCCCATGCGCTGAGGCTCATGGCACCCAGGGTTGCTGCAGCCAGCAGCGTCAGTGTTTTTTTCATTTAGATTTTCCTAAAAGTTAACGTTTATCGAGCCATGTGGTCAGAACATCACCTAAAAACTGGATGACAAAAACAATCACCAGAATCATTACCGTCGCTACCAGAGTTACATCACCGTGGTTACGTTGAAAACCCTCAAGATATGCCAGATTACCCAGGCCACCTGCGCCAATGACGCCTGCCATCGCGCTGTAGCTCACCAGCGCAATCAGCGTCACGGTAATACCGGAAACCAGGGCGGGCGAAGACTCCGGCAACAGCACGCGGAAAATCAGCGTACTCAACCGCGCGCCCATTGAGCGCGACGCTTCAATCACGCCTTTATCCACTTCGCGCAGGCCAATCTCCACCAGACGGGCATAGAACGGTGCCGCACCTACAATCAGCGCGGGCAGCGCTGCGTTTGCGCCGAGAATGGTGCCAATCAGCGTTTTGGTAAACGGGATCAGCAAAACGATCAAAATAATGAAAGGAATGGAGCGGAACACATTTACCAGAATGGAAATCACGCCGTAGATGGCGCGGTTCTGGAACAGGCCACCGCGCGCAGTCAGAAACAGCGCCAGTCCAAACAGGATGCCAAGCACAAAGGTCGCCAACCCGGAAAGTGCAGTCATATACAGCGTTTCACCGGTGGCTGCCCACAGCTGGTCAACTTTCAAATGCGGGAACAGAGACTCAAACATGTTTTACCACCTCGGTTGAAATTTCATGGGCGTGCAGATCGGCCAGAATGCTTTCCAGCTGCGTGCCAGAGGCAGGAACCTGCAGCCACAGCTCACCAAAGGTGCCGTTGGCAGTTTGCATCATCTTTCCGTGCAAAATATTAAATGGCAGGGCGTACTTCAGTATCAACTCACCGACGATCGGCTGCTGAGTGTTCTGCCCAACGAAGGTCAGTTTCAGCACAGATCCCGCCCCAGCATCCACCAGGTCAGCATTAAACGGAGTATCGGCGCTGCTGTATACGGCGGTCTGTTTCACGAACTGGCGGGTGATTGGCTGCTGCGGGTGGGTAAAGACTGACAATACCTCGCCCTCTTCCACAATGCGGCCCGCTTCCATCACCGCCACGCGATGACAGATTTTGCGTACCACATGCATCTCGTGAGTGATCAGCACAATGGTCAGCTTCAACTTGCGGTTGATATCCAGCAGCAGATCGAGGATCGCGTCGGTAGTCTGAGGGTCAAGCGCCGAGGTAGCCTCATCGCACAGCAGTACATCCGGGCTGTTGGCCAGCGCACGGGCAATCCCCACTCGCTGCTTCTGACCGCCGCTCAACTGGGAGGGATAAGCACGTTCTTTACCGCTCAGGCCGACCAACTCAATTAGCTCCCGCACCCGGCGCTGGATCATCGCCTTTGGTGCCCCGGCAATTTGCAACGAGAAGGCGATGTTTTCACTTACGGTACGCGACCAAAGCAAATTAAAATGCTGGAACACCATGCTGATTTTCAGCCGTGCCCGGCGCAGCACTTCGCCGCTGGCCTGAGCAATATCCTGGCCGCTAATCATCACACAGCCGGAAGTGGGTTTTTCCAGGCCGTTCAACAGGCGAATTAGGGTACTTTTCCCCGCACCGCTGTAGCCGATAATCCCGTAAATCTGGCCCTGTTCAACCTGCATACTGACGTTGTCAACGGCGGTAACCTGACCGGAACGGACATTAAATATTTTAGAAACGTTGCGTAAAACTATCATCCATCTCCAGCCTGTTTTCTGCCGTCACATCAGCAAATATATTGATTAATTAAACTGATTATTATATGTGAATTATTGATAGAACTAATTCCCAAATGATATTAAGCAGGAAGGAAACTATTGGAAATGACTGAAATGATATGAATTATATCTATAAAGAATATAAACGTAGCTATTGAACCTCTGGCGTTCTGAAAACAGGGGATTTTGGGACAGGGCTGCAACGAAATGATTGCACCACTGGACGGTGGCGCTGAATGTGGTATCAGACCGGCATTTGCACTTCTATGAACTCCTATTTTTTTGATTCAACAGGCTGGCGTAAAAAGTCTTTCCGATCGACAACTGGAATAACCCTCAGATGTTAACTGACAGCAAGATCCGCTCAGCAAAACCTCTCGTAAAATTATACAAACTCCCCGACTCGCAAGGCCTCAGTACCGACCAGCGGCACTAAGCTATAGTATTTCCGCTATAGCCTCAGGGATAAAGAACGCCGTCTGGGCTTTGGCCTCGACCCTCAAACCATGCTGGCAGAAACCCACGCAGATAAAACTCTCAGCTGCCTGAAACGCCTATCTGGAGTACTTATTTAGCGAGGAGAGAATCAACAGAGCTTGCTTTGCAATTTTCGTTATAAGAAAGAATGAATTTCTATTTCATCCCTCATCCTTATGCTGCTAGCTTCGCTGGTTTGTATATACAAGTAAATTCATGCTTTTTTTTCGGAGATACCGGGGATGAACATAAAAAACAAACTGGCAGCATCCTGGCTGGCGCTGGGTCTGATTACCGTGCAGGCGCAGGCAGCAGATTTCGTTGTTGGCAGTAAAAACTTTACCGAACAATATATCCTGGCGGAAATTTATGCCCGTGCGCTGGAGCAGTCGGGCCTCTCCGTTGAGCGTAAAACAAACCTGGGCGGAACCTTAATCGCCCACGCGGCTCTGCTGAAAGGCGAAATTGATATGTATCCGGAATATACCGGTACGGCGCTCAGCGCGGTGGTGAAAGGCACTCCCTCCTCCGACGCCGCACAGGTATTTAAACAGGTCAGCGACGCCTACCAGCAGCAATACCATCTTACCTGGCTACAGCCTGCCCGCGTGAACAACGGCTACGCGCTGCTGGTTAGCAAACAGACGGCAGAAAAATACCACCTGAAAACGCTCTCCGATCTCGCTAAAGCCGCTCCGCAACTGACTATTGGGGCAGGCGCAGAGTTTGGCGATCGCCAGGACGGTCTGAAAGGGCTGGAGCAAACCTATGGCATTAAATTTAAAGCCTTCCGCCAGTTTGCCAAAGTCGGCCTGCGTTACGACGCCCTTGCTGCCGGGCAAATCGACGTAGCAAACGGCTTTGCCACCGACTGGCAAATCGCTGAAAACCAGTACGTTGCGCTTGACGATGACAAACACCTCTTCCCTCCTTACGAAGTTGCGCCGGTTGTGCGCGACGCGGCGCTGCAGGCGCATCCCCAGGTTCGCGACATTTTAAATAACGTCAGCCAACTGCTTGATAACGCCACCATGCAAAAACTGAATGCGGAAGTGGAAAAGAATAAAGAAGAACCGAGCGATGTGGCGGAAGACTTTTTGCGCAAAAAGGGCCTAATCAAATAGGGTACGATCGTGACAACGACACTTATGCTGGGTGATGCACCGCTCACGCTTGAAGACGTGCGGGCGGTCGCCGACTGCGGCCAGACTGTCGCGCTGGGAACGCAGGCGCAGCAGGCCATTGGCGCATCTTTTGATTTTCTGATGCGCAGCATCAGCGCCGGAAAGCGTATCTATGGAGTCACCACCGGACTCGGCGCAAATGTCGATACCACGGTACTGCACGCGCAGGGCGGCCGCCACGATGAGGATCTGCTACAGGCAATTCAGCGGCGAATCCCGCTGGCGCGGGCAGTGGGCGTAGGGCCGCAGGCAACGCCTGCACAGGTCCGCGCGATAATGCTGGCGCGTCTTGCGGGCCTGGCACAGGGCGCATCGGGCATTTCTTTGCCCGTGGTGCAGACGTTGCTGGCCTTTCTCAACGAAGGTATTCATCCCCGAGTTCCGCTTATCGGTTCGATCGGCGAAGCGGATCTCGCGCCGCTGGCGCATATCGGCCGTGCGCTCGTTGCCGATGGCGAGGCCGAATATCGGGGCTCGGTGGAATCGGTCTCCACATTGCTGAACCAGACTAGAGTGGCGCCTGCACCGCTGCGCGGAAAAGACGGGCTGGCGCTTGTCTCATCCAATGCCGCAAGCGTCGGCCTCGGTGCGCTGCTTCTGCTGGATATAGCCCGGTTAATAAACGCTCACGCGGGTGCCATAGCGCTCTCGTTTGAATCGTTTCGCGCCAACGTTACGCCGCTAACGCCCTGGGCGGCGCGAATGCGCCCTGCGCCGCAGCAGGCAGAAACCGCCGCCTGGCTGCTGTCGCTTCTGGATGGCAGCCCGCTGCTCCAGCCCGACGGCGCACGCGCCTTGCAGGATCCGCTCAGCTTCCGCTGCGTCGCACCGGTGCTGGCCTGCGTGCGCCACGCCTGGCTAAATGCGCGCGCGGCGGTCGAACTGGAACTCAACAGCGCCGACGACAACCCCGGCCTGCTGGCAGAGCCGGAACTGGTGCTGGCAAATGCCAATTTTGACGTCACGCATCTGGCGCTGGCGCTGGAAAGCCTCGGGCTGGCCCTCGCCCGCCATGCCGCGTGCAGCGGTGAACGCATCATGAAACTGATGTCGCCCGCCGCCAGCGGCCTGCCGCGTTTTCTCACCCGCCACACCGGGCAGACAGGTTTCGCCACGCTGCAAAAAACGGTTTCCGCACTGGTCAGCGATATCGCGCACCATGCCCAGCCGCTCTCCCCACTGACAATACCGGTGGCCGATCGGGTTGAAGATTACGCCTCGCAGGCAATGGGCATCGTAGCCAAAACCACGCGACTCATGGAAAGCCTACGCTATCTGGTAGCAATTGAACTTTTGGTGGCTGCGCAGGCGCTGGATCTTCAGGAGGCCCCGCAGCCCGGGCGCTATGCAGCGGCGCTACATGACAAAATCCGCGCCCGGGTGGCGCCGCTGGATGAAGACCGCGCCAGCGCTGGCGACATTTCCATTCTGGCCGACGCGATAATGCAGCCGGAATGGCTTGCAGGCCAGGCCGTATTGCTGGAGACCTCCTGATGCGCTGGGCGACACGACACTATGACGACATTCTACTGGCGCTCTGGCAGCACCTGGTACTGGTCGGCGCCGCGATGCTGATGGCGTTCGTTATTTCGCTGTTTCTCGGCATTACCACCGCCCGCCGCCCGCGGCTGTACGCGCTGGTGATGACGGTAACCGGCATGATTTTTTCCATTCCTGGGCTGGCGCTATTCGCCCTGCTCATTCCGTGGCTCGGCATCGGCATGCTGCCGGCTATCGTCGGATTGACGGCCTATGCGCTGATGATCCTCACCCGCAATATTGCTGCCGGTTTTCACGCTGTTCCGCTGGACGTCCGCGAAGCGGCGCGGGGAATGGGGTACGGCACCTGGCGCAATCTGCGCGAAGTGGAGCTGCCGCTGGCGCTACCGTTCATCATCACCGGCCTGCGCATTGCCACCACCACGCTTATCGGCATCGCTACGGTCGCGGCATATATCAACGCCGGTGGGCTTGGCTCGATTATTCTCGCCGGGCTGGATCAGCGCTATCCGGAGAAAATATTTATCGGCGGCGGATTAACGTCACTGCTGGCGATCGGCGCGGATCTGTTTTTTGTCCGGCTCCAGCGGCGTATTTCACAAGGGAGAAGCCAATGATAACGCAGGCATGGCAATGGGTGCTGGATAACCAGCCGCTGTTCTGGCAGGCGGTGTGGCAGCATCTGACGATGTGTGGGCTTGCGCTCAGCATCGCCCTGATTATTGCGATCCCGACGGGTGTGCTGATCGCAAACCTCCCTCGCCTCGCCTTTATCATCACCAGCGGCACCAGCACGCTGCGGACGATCCCAAGCCTTGCGATCCTTGCGGCAGTTATGCCGTTTCTCGGCATTGGCCTGCTGCCCTCGGTCGTCGCGCTGGTGGTGCTGGCCGTGCCGCCGATTTTGCTCAACACGTGCACCAGCATTCAGTCCGTTAACCCGGATACGCTCTCAGCGGCGCACGGCATGGGGCTCACCCCCTGGCAGGTAACAGGCAGAATCGTGCTGCCTTTGGCGGCCCCCGGTATCCTCGCCGGCTGTCGTACCGCCGCCGTACAGGTGGTCGGCGGAGCGGCACTGGCGTCATTTATCGGCGGCGGCGGTCTGGGTGATTTTGTCACCACCGGCATTGCCATCATGGACATGTCGCGCCTGTTAGTAGGCGCGGTGCCAATTATTCTGCTCGCTGTGGGTATCGAAGCGCTTTTCGCCCTGCTAGAGCGTCTGTGTTATCGACCTGGTTAAAGGGCTAATCTAATGATTAAACTGGAAAATATTAGCAAAATTTATCCCGGTTCGCCGCGTAAAGCGCTTGACGATCTCTCCATGACGTTTGAAGAGGGAACCACCACGGCCCTGATTGGTCCTTCCGGCTGCGGCAAAACCACCACCATGCGCCTAATTAACCGCCTGGAACAGCCCACCTCCGGGCGTGTCTGGGTAAACGGGCACGATGTCGCAGCGGAAGATCCGGTGATGCTGCGTCGGCATATCGGCTACGTCATTCAGAACGTCGGGCTGTTTCCGCATATGACCGTCGCGGACAACATTGCCACGGTGCCGCGTCTGCTGGGCTGGAGCACCGCGCGCATTCAGACACGGGTGGAAACGTTGCTTGAGCTGGTAGGACTGGATGCCCGGCAATACGCCAGCCGCTTTCCTGCGGCGCTTTCCGGCGGTCAGCGACAACGGGTAGGCGTTGCCCGCGCGCTGGCAGCGGACCCGCCCGTCATGCTGATGGATGAACCGTTCGGCGCCATCGACCCCTTGGTTCGCGGGCGATTACAGACCGAGTTTAAGCAGATTCTGCAGCGCGTGAAAAAGACGGTGATTATCGTCACTCACGATCTTGATGAGGCCATCAAAATGGGCGATCGCATCGCCATTATGCGCGAAGGGCGACTGTGCCAATACGCCCCTCCCGCCGAAGTGCTCTCAGCTCCGGCAGATGAGTTCGTCGCGGCTTTCGTCGGCAGCGATGCAGCGCTGAAACTTCTGGCTATTACCCCGGTGGCCCAGGCGATGGAAACGTCTCTGACCGCTAATCATCCGCAGCGGCTTGACGTGAACGCCACCCTGAAAGACGCGCTGGCGCTGATGCTTTCCCGGCACGCCGACAGCATCACCGTCACCGAATACGGCTCGCCCGTCGGCGTATTAACCCGCCAGCGGCTTTTCACCCACGTGCGGCCCGATGCGGACCATACGACCTATGAGAGAAATTTATGACTCAAAGCATACACTTAACCTGGCTAAACGGCCCTGATGTTGACCAACTGCAGCTCACGGACGCGGAAATCCTCGCGGCGGTGGAGAACGAGCTGCGGGCGCAGGGGCAGAAAAAAACCGTCATTGAACCGCGCGTGCATTTAATTCCCGATAAAGCGTTTAACGGCCACTTTAACGTACTGCGCGGTTATATCGAGCCGCTGGGGCTCGCGGGGGTAAAAATCGTCGGCGATTATGTCAATAACTATACGCTCGGGCTGCCCTCGGAAATGGCTCTGCTGAACCTTTTCGATCCGCGCACCGGCATGCCGGTTGCCATTCTGGATGCGTCGGCGATTACCGATATGCGCACCGGCGCGCTTACCGCGCTTGGCGCGCGCCACCTCGCCCGCCGCGACAGTAAGGTGCTGGGGCATATCGGCGCACGGGGCACCGCTTACTGGAACGTTCGTCTGCTCAACAGCATTTATGATTTTGATGAAATCCGCATTCATTCCCGTCGCCCGGAAAGCCGTGACGCTTTTGCACGCCGTCTGGAGCAGGATCTCGGCAAAAAAGTCATCGTCACCGACGACTGGGAAAGCTGCGTGCGTAACGCGGATATTGTGGTCGAAGCCTCGCGTCTTGATGCGCCGACGCCGCTGTTAAAAACAGAGTGGATAAAACCCGGCGCCTTTGTCGTGCCCTACGGCACCATGAGCGCCGTGGAGCTGTCGCTTACCGACATTATGGATAAGCTGGTGGTGGACGATTGGGGACAGTGCAAAGGAGGCATGTTTGGATCGCTACGGGCCCATGTAGAGGCCGGAAAATTAAGCGAGCATACTCTGCATGCCGAGCTGGGCGAAATTGTCGCCGGGGCGAAACCCGGTCGTGAAAACGATGGCGAAACCATCCTCTTCTGGCATCGCGGGCTGTCGCTAAGCGATATTGCACTGGGGCATGCGATGCTGGAGAAAGCTCGCGCGCTGGGTGTTGGTCAGGAGCTACGCTACCGGTGATCGTTAACGCGCGAATGTACTCGGTCACCCCGACGGCCGCAGAGGGGTGGAAAAGGCTCCTGCTCGAAGCAGTACGTCGCGCCGGGCTGAAGGCAGAGATTTTTGACTACCCTGCCCCAGCCAGGCTGGAAGGGCTGTGGACTCGTTCCGATCTGCTGGCGGTATTCATGTGTGGCTGGCCCTTCGCGCAGCGGCGCTTTCCGGTACGCCCCGTGGCCGTGCCGATTACGGAAGACGCCGCCGGAGAAGGAATACCAGGGCACTACCGTACCCTGTTTATGGTGCCGAAGTCGTCTACCGCCGAAAGGCTGGAAGAGACCTTCGGCGGGCGGCTGGCGTATACCAACCCTGAGTCGCACTCCGGCTATAACGCGGTGCGCTATCATCTGTCGGCGTACCTTAGGGAATCGCGAAAAACGCTTTATAGCACCCTTGTCGGGCCGCTGGTGACCCCGCGACGCGTGCTGGAAACGCTGGCGGCGGGCGAAGCGGATGTCGGCCCGCTGGATAGCTATGCCTGGTCGCTGCTGCGCCGGTATGAACAGGAATTAACGCGCCATGTGCGTATCCTGGCGCGCAGCGCGCCCGCACCGATGCCTTTACTGGTGGCAAGCGATATGGTTGACCAGCAGGTCATTATGGCGCTGCAAACGGCGTTGCTGACGCTGAATACAGAACAAGATGCCACGCTATTATGGCCTCTGGGGCTTCGGGGATTTATCGCCCCCTCCGCCGACGCCTGGCAAGTGCTTTGCGACCGGGAAGAAGTTGCGTTCTCCAGAGGCTATGACATGCTGCGCTGAAAACGGCGTTTCATGCTGTCGCTCCATTATTCGCGCCGTATGCTATTACATCGTTACATGATAGCCGCGTCTTGAACCGCTCGATAATAGTTTGCCACCCTTGCGCACGCACAAACAGTAGTCTCGACCACCATCTATTGGCAGTTCAAAAATATTCACCAGACAGGCCCTTATCCAGATATGGCATAATGAATAGGTACCGGGCAGAAGCGCTGTCAGTGATAATTCATTGTATCATTGGGGGTACTTTAGCGTTCTTCGGTAATAGCGTAATTGCATGGCTGAATATTACCTACATTATCATAGCGCACGGCCCTTCCACTATTGCCTCGGCCGATCGGACCATCACATTATTATTAATAACCGAGGGATAGCCACTGATGCTTTAAAGCGTCTGCGGCTATTCACCCAACAAATACACAGGAAAAACTGGAACTCATAGCAAACAGAATGTTAATCGTGGATATGATTCCGGGTCCAGCACCACTCCACGCCAGCGTAATAAACGAAGCCGCGCGTCCGGCGCGGAACATCCTCGCTACTGCAGCTGCCGCACGCCTTTCATAAAACCACCTCGAAAGCCCTCTTCTCACCCGATCGCATTGCCTACTTTTTTTTCTCCACATTAAATGTTACGTTATAACATAACATTTAATAATTTGATGCCGATCGATGAAAATTAAGCCCTCTTTGCTGGCTCTCGCAGTCGCAGTAAACATTTCACCTCTGACTTATGCAGCAGATGAAACCCTGGTGGTCACCGGCAGCGGCGCGTCCGACGATGCCGTCCTGTCCGATTCTGCGCTTCTGTCATCCGGTTCGGCCTCGCGCCTCGGTCTGAGCGATAAACAGACGCCGCGCCATACGGAAACCCTCAGCGCCAGAACTATCAAGGCGCAGGGGAAACGGACCCTCACCGAAGTCGTCGAGAGCGCGCCGGGGATGTCCGGCACCAGCTCGCCAACGCTCGCCAACAGCGTTTCGCTGCGCGGCTTCTCCGGCGTCTCCTGGCTGCTAAACGGCGTGGCGGTACCCGGCAGCACGATTCAAATTGCCGATCCGGTGCATTACGAAAACGTCGATATCCTGTACGGCACCGGCTCGGTTCTGAATGGCCTGAGCTCTGCCGGCGGCAGCGTCAACCTGACCTCGCGTAAAGCCACCTTCGGTCGCCAGCCGGTGGAGGCCGACTATAGCTGGTCAAGCTATAACAGCCATCGCGCCCACATCGGCGCGGGAGGCACGCTGGTTGAGGGTATAGCCGCCGGCCGCGTGGATGTCAGCGCCGCCAGTAACGGCACCCAGGTTGAGAAAGAGCGCAGCCGTCCGGAACGCGTCAGCGCGCAGCTTCTGCTGACGCCGACCGCTAACACCCAGATAACCTTTGATATCGATCGTAGCTTAACGGACATGCGCAATCCCTATTTCGGCACGCCGGTTATCAATGGCAAAGTCGATCGCGATTTACGTCATGTGAACTACAACAACCTTCAGGATGCGCATATCCGCAGCCAGGCGACCTCGTTCCAGTCAACCCAGTCCTGGTATGCAACGCCTGATTTGACCTTTGAAAACCAGTTCTACTATTACAAAGGCTTCCGCGAATGGCAGAACGTTGAGCGCTACTACCCGGCGCAGAAAGCAGGCTACGTGACCCGCGATTCTTATGGCGATCTTGCGCATGATGACAAGCTGACGGGCAACCGGACCATGATCGTCTGGGATCGCCCGATTGCGTCATTCGCCAACCGCGTGACCGCCGGCGTCGATTTTTCAAAACGTGAGTTCCAGTACTATTCCAACGGCTTTTCGGGCGGGGAAGATGTTCTCCTGACCCACCCTGCCACCGGTGATTTCCGCACCGGCGCCGGCGGCAAGATGCGCTCTCCCGTCCGCCACATCACCCAGAATCAGTATGCGCTGCTGCTGGAAGATAACCTCAATATCACCGACGCCGTCGCCCTGTTAAGCCAGGCGCGCTACACCAACCTGGACATGCACTGGCACTATCAGCAGGATAATCAAACCATCAATCGGAGCTATAGCTTCATAAGCGTCGGCGTGGGGCCGAGCTGGGCCATTAACGATAGCTGGACGCTGTATGCCAGCTACTCAACGGGTAAAGAACCCGGCAGCGATATCTTCTTTATCAGCCCCGCGCAAACGTCGCTCCCGCTTACCGCCGTTCAGCAATATGAAGCGGGTGTAAAAGGAACGTTCGAGCGCGGCGCAATGAAGCTCGCCGTTTACGATCTGCAGAAAAAGAATATTTACCAGCAGTCGGCAACCCAGGCGGAGGTATGGAACGCGGTTGGTAAACAGACCTCTCGCGGCATCGAATTGAGCTGGTCGATTAAGCCGCTGGATAGCGTCACGCTGACAGGTAATGCCGCCTATACCCACGCGCGCTTTGACGATTTCAAACAGGGTACGCAGGACCTTTCCGGCAACCGGCCGCGCTACATTCCGGAGTGGACAGCGAACCTTGCCGGGCGCTATATGCCGACCGACAAACTGGGTCTCGGCGCGCAGCTCCACTATGTGGGCAGCAGCTATAACGATGACGCCAACACCAACAAAATGGGTGATTACACCACTCTCGACCTGAATGCCGATTATGCCGTGCTGAAGGACGTTATCGTGGGCACCCGCGTGCGTAACCTGACGGATCGTTTCTACACCTGGCAGCGAACCTATGCCGGGCAGGAGATGATTGCGCCAGGTCGCACGTATGAAGCCTATATCAACATGCGTTTCTGATGAAACGCCTTGCCGCCCTCGCCCTGCTGGCAGCCTCTGCCAGCTTTGCGCATCCCGTGACCTTGCAAAACTGTGGGCACTCCTGGACGTTTGCGCGTGTCCCACAGCGGACCATTGTCTATATGCCGACCGCGATGGAAAACATGCTCGCGCTGCGTCTGGGCGATGCCATTATCAGCGCCGTCGGCTATCGGCCGGATGAAGATACCGCGCCGTCTCCCTGGTACAAACCGCTAACGGCCCGTCTCGATGATGCTCCCTGGTCGGCGGAAACCCTGCTGGCCTCGCGGCCAGATTTTATCTATTCCGGCAGCTACTACTGGTTTAACAGCCCGGAAACCGCCGGTCGCGAAAGGATGGCCGAATGGGGCATCGCCAGCTGGCTGATTGAAGGGATGTGCAATGGCCTGCAAAGCGCTTCCCCTGCGTCCGCCACCTTCGCCAGCATCTATGCCGAGCTGCGCAATATTGCGCGTATTTATGCCGTAGAGCCGCGCGCCGAGGCGCTGATCGCTGAGCTGAAGCAGCGGGTCGCTGCCGACAGCCGCATAAAGCTGCCGCCGAGAACGCTGATGTGGTGGTATTCCGGGACGGCGACCCCTTACGTGGCGGGCGGTCATGGCGCGGCGGAGCTGCTAACCCAAACCATCGGCAGCAGAAATATCTTTTCTGATAGCAAGGAACTGTGGCCCGCCATGAGCTGGGAGGCGATCGCCGAACGAGATCCCGACTACCTGATTCTGGGCGACCTGCGCCGGGGCGGAGCCGGCGACAGCGCCCGCAGCAAAATCGATTTTCTTGAACATTACCCGCTCACCGCCGGCATGAAGGCGGTGAAAGCAAAGCATTACATCATCTTACCCGGCTATGACATGGACGCCTCCGCGCGTTCGGTTCTGGCCCTGCACCGGCTTGTCACACAAATACACGCTAAGGAACAACAATGACCTTTCCCGCCCGCGAATTACTGAAGAACTGGGATGAACAACAAAGCGCCTACATCGCCCACCGCGAAGCGCGCTATAACGCCGCGCTGGATGTGCTGGCGATGAGCTATGGAGAAGCCTTCCACGTGGTGGATCTGGCCTGCGGCCCGGGCTCGTTCAGCCTGCGTCTTTTGCAACGTTTTCCGGCCGCAACCGTAACGGCTATTGACCTCGATCCGCTGCTGATGGCGCTGGCTAAAGAAGCGCTGGCGGAATACCGGGACCGCATTCAGTTCTTCAGCGGCGATATGGCATCAGCAGATTGCTTCACCGTCATCGCCAGTAAGCCCCAGGCCGTGGTTTCCAGCACCGCCATCCACTGGCTGCTGCCGGAGCAGCAGGTGGCGCTGTATCGCAACGTTTTTAACCTGCTGGATGAAGGAGGGATGTTCATCAACGCCGACCACCAGCGCTTTGACCAGCGTAGCCCGCGTCAGACGCTGCTTGCCCGGACTCATGACGAAAGCACCCAGGAAAAGGCCTGGGCCGCCGGCGTGCAGGACTGGGACAGCTGGTTTGCAGCGGCCACCCGTTATCCCGAGCTGGCCGATGTAATCGATGCGCGCGCCGCCATCTTTGCCGACCGCCCGACGCCGCTGGCCACCACGGTAGAATTCCAGCTTGCCGCCCTGCGCCAGGCCGGTTTTACGGAAACGGGTACGCTGTGGCAATTCCTCGATGACTATATCGTCGCCGGCTGGAAATAATCATGCTGCGTTCCCCTGTTTTTCGCCTCGCCATGCTGCTTCCGGCGCTGCTGCTGGCCCTGTGCATTGCCGTAATGTATGGCCCGGTGACCTTCTCCATGCAGGAGGTGGCACACGCCATCCTGGCAGGCTACTGGCATAGCGATACGGCGGGAACGCTTCATCAGCGGATCGTCTGGTCCCTGCGCATTCCGCGCTCCCTGCTTGCGGCCCTCGCCGGCGCCACGCTGGCGCTGGCCGGGACGGTTCTCCAGTCGCTGACCCGCAATCCCCTTGCCGACCCCTGGGTGCTGGGCATTTCATCCGGCGCGGGCCTCGGGGCGGTGCTGGTCATCGCGCTCGGCCTCAGCGTGGGCTGGGCCGCGGTGCCTGCCGGCGCTTTCTGCGGCGCAATGCTGGCTTTTTCTTTGGTGCTGCTGATGGCGCGTAAATCGCTATCCGGCCAGTCCAGCCGCTTTGTGCTGACCGGCGTCGCGGTAACGCAGCTGCTCTCTGCAGCCACATCATTGATTACGCTCTGGAAAACGGATGCCGATACCACGCGAGGCGTGATGTTCTGGCTGCTGGGGAGCTTCGCTCAGGCATCCTGGCTACAGGTAGCGCTCTGCGCGGCGGCGCTGCTGCCGATATTTCTGATCTGCTGGTGGCGGGCAACAGAGCTGGATGTCCTGACGTTCGGCAGCGCGACGGCGGCGTCGCTCGGCGTGGAGGTCGGTACTATCAAGCTGGCCATGTACTGCCTGCTGACCCTGTTAACGGCGGTGGTTGTCGCCTGCTGTGGGGCTATCGGTTTTATTGGGCTGACCGTGCCCCATATCGCCCGCATGCTCATTGGATACCGCCATCGCTCGCTGCTGCCGGCATCCATGCTGTGCGGGGCTATCTTTACCGTTCTGGCCGATACCCTCGCCCGCACGCTGTTTACGCCGCGTGAACTCCCCGTCGGTATCCTGACGGCGATGCTCGGGGTCCCGATATTTCTTTTTCTGATCGCCCGCACGTCGCGATAGCCGGCGGCGCTGAGCAGCCGCGCAATGAGCGCTCCGGATTTTTTGTAACATTCAAAATGCGAATGAGATACACTCAATCAAATTACTCTGACATCTGGCTGCATTTTGCACGAACGCACACGAACCTATCCCATAGCTGCATGGCTGGCGCTGCTTGCCATCGCTATGTTGTTCGTTGCTCCCGTCGTCTCGAAGTCCATTGCCCGCCAGGCAGCCTGCCAGCACTTCTCCGCCGTCTCGTCGATGCCCATGCCGGCTATGCACCATGACATGCCGATGGCGGCGCACTGCGCTGAGAGCGTGGCTATGGATCATCAGATGATGTCCGGTCAGGCGATGTCGCCAATGGAAGAGATCGCCTGCGGCTACTGTCAGCTGCTGGTCCATCTGCCGTTTGTCCAGCTACTGCTGGCGATGCTGCTCTGGCTGCTGCTGCTTTTTATTGTCCGTCATCCGTTAATTCCGATCGTTTGCGCGCCGATTTTCCGCGCCTGGACGCCTCAGCGCGCCCGCGCGCCTCCTGCGGTTTTTCTCTCTTCGTTTAACGACTAATAACCGATATTGCGTAGCTTTTGCCCATCGCCTGATGAGCAGGATATTGCTACGCCAGAAAAACAGCAGGCCATGTAATGAAAAAACTCACTCTCGTGCGCACTCCGCTCGCCTCTCTGATCCTGATGACGCTGCTTGCAAACGCGGCGTCCGCGGATGAACAGCACCATCAGGATACGATGCAAGATGACGCCGTCATGATCGTCACGGCGCCGGTCTCCTCTCCGCTGGAGATTGTCACCTCGCCCAAAACGCCGCGTCAGCCGGTCCCCGCCAGCGATGGCTCCGATTACCTGAAAACGATCCCCGGCTTTTCGCAGATTCGTAACGGCGGGACCAACGGCGATCCCGTTTTCCGCGGCATGTTCGGATCGCGCCTGCGCATCCTGACCAATAATGGCGAAATGCTGGGCGCCTGCCCGGCGCGCATGGACGCACCCAGCTCCTATATTTCCCCGGAAAGCTATGATCTCCTGACGCTGATTAAAGGGCCGGAAACCGTACTGTGGGGACCGGGAAATTCAGCCGGAACCCTGCGCTTTGACCGCGAGCCGCCGCGTTTCGACAAGCCCGGCATTCAGGGCACTGCCAGCCTGCTGGCCGGTTCAAATAACCGCTGGGATGAGAATGCGGACCTCAGCCTGGGGAGCGAGCTGGGCTACCTGCGCCTGACGGGGAATAAATCGCGCGCCGATGACTACAAGGACGGGAATGGCGATCGCGTACCGGCAAAATGGGATAAGTGGAACGGCGATATGGCGCTCGGCTGGACGCCGGACAAAGATACCTTAGTCGAGCTCTCGGCAGGAAAAGGGGATGGCGAAGCCCGCTACGCCGGGCGCAGCATGGATGGCTCCCGCTTCAAACGCGAAAGCCTCGGCATGCGCGTCGAAAAGTCCAATATTGGCGAGGTCTTCGATAAATTCGAAGCCAATATCTATTACAACTACGCCGATCATGTCATGGACAACTACTCCCTGCGCTCACCTGGGGGCGGAATGTCGGGGATGGATATGTCCGCCGGAATGGGCGACATGGGGGGCGGGATGGATTCCGGCTCCTCGATGAACATGAGTATGCCGATGGCGATGGAGCTGGACCGCAGAACCGTAGGCGGCCGGATGATGGGAACCTGGCTGTGGTCTGACTTTGAGCTACGCAGCGGCGCCGATACGCAGCTCAATACCCACCGCAGCAAAGGCGACGATGGCTGGGCGAAAGATGCCCGCTTCCATGATTACGGTCTGTTCAGCGAGCTGACGTGGCATGCCACGGAGCAGAGTAAAGTGGTCAGCGGCGCGCGGCTGGATCGGGTGCTGGTCGACAATTTCAGCGACGCGGGATCCGCTGAGCGAACCGATACGCTGCCCGCCGGTTTTGTCCGCATCGAACACAACCTGGTCGGGACGCCGGTCATGTTTTATGCCGGTATCGGCTATACCGAGCGCTTCCCTGATTACTGGGAGCTGTTCTCGCCGACCTACGGCCCGGATGGCTCCACCGACGCCTTTGATAAAGTCAAAACGGAAAAAACGACGCAGATCGATATCGGGGCGCAGTACAAAGGGGAGCGGCTTAACGGCTGGGTGTCGGCCTATGTTGGACGGGTGAACGATTTTATTCTCTTCCGCTACGACCCCAGCAACGCCTATATCAGCCAGGTCGATAACGTGAATGCCACCATTATGGGCGGCGAAGCCGGCGCCAGCTACCAGCTCAGCGACGCCTGGAAAGCCGACGCCAGTCTGGCCTATTCATGGGGCCAAAATACCGCTGACCATCAGCCGCTACCGCAAATCCCGCCGCTGGAGGCGCGACTGGGGCTCACCTGGGAACGCGGCGACTGGAGCAGCACCGGGCTGCTGCGCATGGTCAGCAGTCAGCATCGCGTCGCCATCAACGAAGGCAACGTCGTCGGCAAGGATTTTGCCAACAGCGCCGGTTTTGCGGTCTTTTCGGCGAACGCGGCTTATCGGGTCAACAAGTCGGTTAAGCTGAGCGCAGGCGTGGATAACCTGTTCGACAAGGCTTACAGCGAGCATTTAAATCTGGCCGGGAACAGCAGCTTTGGCTATTCCGCAAATACGTCGGTTAACGAACCAGGAAGAACCTTCTGGGGCAAGCTGAACGTCACATTCTGACAGGCTCCCGGCCCGTACTGGCCGGGAATACCGTTCAGCAGCCGTTGTCCAGCCGGCCTGTTCTCAGCGCCAGTAAGCCCCGGTCACCCGGGGTTTATCAACCTCATCCGCGCGCCGCTCTTGACGCCGATGGCGATCAGTTACCGCCGGCTTTTTTGATTGCCGCATCCAGGGAGTCTTTATCGGCAAGACCCGGGAAGACGGTAATATTCGCCTCCGTGGCGCCGGTGGTCGGCATCACGATCACCCCAGGCGTTCCGCTTAAGCCGATCTCCTGCGCCAGCTGGTTAGTCGCCTCAAGCGCTGGCTCAACGTCTGCGGCCTTCTTCGCGTCGAAATTGACCTTCTTCACCTGCTGCTGAATATCCGCCGCCGTCAGCTTGCCCTCGTTATGCCCGGTGGCATAAATCCCGTTATGGTAGGTCAGGTAGGCTTCCGCCCCCTTCTGCTGATAAATTTGCAGGCCGGTTTTCGCCGCGGTCAGCGACGTTTCCCAGCGGCTGCCGAAAATAGGCCACTCTTTAAACGCGAAGCGGGTCTGCGGATTTTCCTTAATCACCTGAGCCATCACCGGCGCCAGACGGCTACAGTAAATGCACTGGTAATCAAAGAATTCGATAACGGTAACCTTGCCATCCGCCGGTCCGTAGGTCGGCGTATTTTTATCCTGAGTCAGCGCGGCCTGATTTTTAATTACCGCCTGGGTCGCGGCGCTGGCCTGCTGCTCCTGCTGAATCTGCTGTAGCTTCTGGCTTGCCTGCAGCAGAACCTCCGGATGGGCGACTAAATAATCCGCCGCAATCTTGCCGATACGGGCCTCCTGCTCCGGCGTAAAGGTGGCAGCAGGGGCATCAGCGGCCATAGCCAGGGCCGGAAGCAGCGTGGCGCCAATCAAGGCGATGGTCACTATTTTTTTAGAGCCGGACATGAGGATGATCCTTGCGATAGGTAAACGGCAGGTGAGTCTGATAAGACAAAGTAGCATCCTTTGCCGGCGAATAATCATCAGGCGATGCATTGATTCGTAACTTTATTTTTCAATACCGGGCAGACGTCGCGCCGCTCATATTCACCCGAACGGTAGGCAACACGATCGAACGGCGCTACGCTTGCCCCTCATTTTACCCTTGAGAAGGGCGTTTTTCCGGTTAGATGAGTCAGGCATGAACCAGCTAGTTATTCAGTGGGATTTTACCGTCAGGAAGGGCTGCGTCGAAATTAGCGTAAAAATTCAGGCCAACGGGCCAGCCGCCGCATCCTCTTTCGCCGTCGACCCCGACGGCGTCAAGTTTCAGGCACATTCCTCTCACAGGCGTTCTCATTTGCCCTAAGCTTAATGGGGAAAGCTGTTACCACCCCATTCAGTGAAAATGAGATAACGATATGGAATTAAAGGATTATTATGCCATTTTAGGGGTTAAGCCAACGGACGATCTAAAAACCATTAAGACCGCCTACCGTCGCCTGGCTCGTAAATATCACCCCGACGTCAGCAAAGAAAGCGATGCTGAAGCCCAATTTAAAGATCTTGCCGAGGCCTGGGAGGTGCTGAAAGATGAGCAGCGCCGTGCGGAATACGACGAGCTCTGGCAGCATCGCAACGATCCGCACTTTGGTCAGCAGCAGGCCCCCCACGAGCAGAACTACAGCCAGCAGGATTTCGACGATATCTTCTCCTCGATGTTTGGCCAGCAGGCACACCACGCCCGGCGCCAGAAGGCCGCACGCGGCCACGATTTAGAAATTGAAGTCGCGGTATTCCTCGAAGAGACGCTCGCCGAGCAGACCCGCACCATCAGCTACAGGCTGCCGGTGTACAACATTTTCGGGATGGTCGAGAGCGAAACGCCTAAAACGCTGAACGTGAAAATTCCCGCAGGCGTCAGCGACGGCCAGCGCATCCGCCTGAAAGGCCAGGGTACGCCGGGAGAAAACGGCGGCCCGAATGGCGACCTGTGGCTGGTTATCCATATTGCCCCGCATCCGCTGTTCGATATCGTGGGCCATAACCTGGAAATCGTTCTGCCGCTGGCCCCGTGGGAAGCCGCGCTGGGCGCCAGGGTGACAGTCCCCACCCTCAAAGAGAGCATTCTGCTGACGATCCCCCCGGGCAGCCAGCCGGGTCAACGCCTGCGGATCAAAGGCAAGGGGCTGGCGAGCAAAACCGCCACCGGCGACCTGTTTGCGGTGATCAAAATCGTTATGCCGCCGAAGCCAAACGAAAAAGCCAGCGCGCTCTGGCAGCAGCTCGCGGATGCAGAGGCGAGCTTCGAGCCGCGTAAGACATGGGGGAAAGCATAATGGCTAAGATGACAGTGACGTTCTCAATCACCGAGTTTTGTCTGCATACCGGCATTTCTGAAGACGAGCTTAGCGAAATTGTCGGCCTCGGGATGATTGAACCGCGTCAGCCGCAAACCGAGGTTTGGCTGTTTGATGACAGCGCGGTAACGATAATGCACCGCGCGGTGCGCCTGCGCCGCGAGCTGGAGCTGGACTGGCCCGGTATCGCCGTGGCGCTGACGCTGCTGGATGAGAACGCGCGCCTGACCCGCGAGAACCGGCTGCTGCACCAGCAGCTGGCGCGCTTTCTGACCCACAGCTAATCCACCAGCCCGGCAGGCGCAGCGCCTGGCCGGGTTTGGTTTGAGTTAACGCCGGACCCATTCGGGCAGCCACTCGCCGTGGCTGGCAATCAGATCGTCCACCAGCGCATAGATCTCCTCGATCCCCAGCACCGCCGCGGTGTGCGGATCCATCATCGTCGCGTAATAGACGTAATCGCGGTTCTCGGTGAGGATCGCCTCGGTCAGCAGGGTCTGGACGTTGATGTTGGTTTGCATCATGGCCGCCAGGTGAGCAGGCAGCTTGCCTGCTTTAGTCGGCTGAATACCGTTGGCATCAACCAGGCAGGCGACCTCTACGCAGCATCCTTGCGGCAGGTTATCGATCAGCCCGTCGTTGCGCACGTTGCCGTACACCACATTCGGCTCGCCGGTCCAGATCGCGTTCATAATCGTGCTGGCGTACTCGCGCGAGGGCTTAATATCGATGCGATCGCTGGTTTTATACATCTCCAGCTCTTTATGCCAGTTCGCCACCTGCTCTACGCAGCGTTTCGGATATTCATCCAGCGGCACCTGATAGCGGGCGAGCAGGTCTTCACGCCCCGGTTTGATAAACCACGGGGTATATTCTGCGAAGTGCTCCGACGACTCCGTCACGAAGTAGCCCAGCTTTTTGAACATCTCATAGCGAACGATATTCTGACAGCGCGAGTTCTCGCGGTGCTTCGGCGCGCGCCCTTCGGCAAAGGCCTGCAGCATATCCGGATAAATGCTGACGTAACTGCCGTCGCCTGTCTTTTTCTCCAGTGACAGGTAGAACGCCATATGGTTGATACCCGCGCAGCGGTAGCGCAAATCCGCCGGGTCGAGGTCAAGGTCGTGCGCCAGCTCTTCCGCCGTTCCCTGCACGGAATGGCACAGGCCAACCTGCTTGATATGCGGATAGCGCGCGTACATCGCCCAGGTATTCATCGCCATCGGGTTGACGTAGTTCAGCATCGTCGCGTTCGGGCAGACCTCGGTCATATCGTCACAGATGCGCCACAGGTGCGGAATCGTCCGCAGCGCCCGCATGATCCCGCCCGGCCCGAGCGTATCGGCGATGGTCTGCTCCAGCCCGTGCAGCTTGCAGACCTCAAAATCGGTTACCGTACACGGCTGGTAGCCGCCAATCTGGAAAGCGACCACCACAAAATCCGCGTCCATCAGCGCGGTTCTCTGGTCGCGATGGCAGCTAATTTCGCCGTGAGCGCCGACGGAATCCATCAGCTTTTGCACCACGATATACGACTCTTCCAGACGGGTCGCGTCGATATCCATTAGCGCGATATGCGCCGATTTCAGCGCCGGGCGCTGAAAAACGTCGCCGAGAATATTTTTAACGAAAACCGTTGAGCCAGCGCCGATAAAGGTAATTTTTGGGGCAGACATAGTGCTCTCTCCGTAAAGTCATTGAACACCCGCAGCGTGACACGCCGGACGCGCCGCGCGCTGCCCTCTTCCCGACGGAGCATTCCCAAAAGCTCAGATCGAGCGCTGCCCGACATAAAATCTGAGTTTTCGGGAATAATATGGCGGAAAAGGAGAGAAAACGGGCCGTTTAATCCGCTAAGATAGGCGCATATCGGTGCAAAAAAACAGCAACTATGACGATTCAGGAATCCGAAACCTCATGGAAAAAACCCTTACGCCGCAGCCTCCCAACCCGCATATGAGCAGCAGTGACGAGAAAAATACCCGCAGCCCGCTGGCGCTCTATTCTGAGTATCAGCGCATGGATATCGAACTGCGCACCCCGCATGCCATGACCACCAGCCACTGGCACGGTCAGGTGGAGGTTAACGTCCCCTTCGACGGCGACGTGGAGTATCTGATCAACAATGAGGTGGTGAGCATTAAGCAGGGCTATATCACCCTGTTCTGGGCCTGTACGCCGCATCAGCTCACCCGCCCCGGCAGCTGCCGGCAAATGGCCATCTTCAACCTGCCGATGCATCTGTTTTTGTCCTGGCCGCTGGACCGGGAGCTGATCAACAACGTGACCCACGGGATGGTCATTAAATCCCTCGCGGCGCAGCAGCTCAGCGTCTTTGAAATCCAGCGCTGGCAGCAGGAGCTCGCCAGCGACAACGAGCAGATCCGCCAGCTGGCGATCGAAGAGATCGCCCTGATGCTCAAGCGCTTTAGCCTCTCAGGCTGGCAGCCGATTCTGGTTAACAAAACCTCGCGAACGCATAAGCACAGCGTCTCGCGGCACGCGCAGTTTTACGTCAGCCAGATGCTCGAATTTATCGCCGCACACTACGATCGGGCGCTGACCGTCGATGCGGTTGCCGAACACGTTAAGCTCAACCCCAACTATGCGATGGGCATTTTTCAACGGGTGATGCAGCAAACCATGAAGCAGTACATCACCGCCATGCGAATTAACCACGTACGCGCCCTGCTCAGCGACACCGACAAAACCATCCTTGATATCGCCCTCACCGCCGGCTTTCGTTCCAGCAGCCGCTTCTACAGCACCTTTAGCAAGTACGTCGGCATGCCGCCGCAGCAGTACCGCAGGCTCAGCCAGCAGCGTCGGCAAAGCCTGCCGCCGAATGAGGCCTAAGCGCGCATAAAAAATGCCGCCGGGGGAGGCCCGCGGCGGCATTGTTCACACTCCTGGCGAATTAATTAGTCGTTAATTCGCGGGTGCTGCTGCACCAGTCGGGAGCGTTTTTCCTGCAAATCGGCGATTTCCTGATCGAGATCTTCGATTTTGTTTTCAATGTTATCGTAGTGCTCACCGAGGATTTCTTTCGCTTCCTGAATATCCGAAGCCGCCGGCGTCGCCCCTTTCAGCGGACGGTTCGCCGTCTCCTTCATCGTCAGGCCGGTCATCAAACCAATCGCCGCAATCACCATCAGATAGTAGGCCGGCATCATCAGGTTCTGCGTGGTTTCCACCAGCCAGGCCGCCAGAGTTGGCGTCAGACCGGCAATCAGCACCGAGATGTTAAAGGCGCTGGCCAGCGCGCTAAAGCGGATATGGGTCGGGAACATCGCGGGCAGTGAAGAAGCCATCACCCCGATAAAGCAGTTAAGCACCACCGCCAGCAGCAGCAGACCGCCGAAAATCAGGCCGATAACGTCGCTGTTAATCATGATAAAGGCCGGAATCGACAGCGAGAACAGCGCCACGCTGCCGATCAGGATAAACGGACGACGGCCGAAGCGGTCGCTGAGCATCCCGATAACCGGCTGCACAAAGAGCATCCCGACCATAATCGCGATGATAATCAGCACCCCGTGATCTTCCGAGTAGTGCAGGTTATGCGACAGGTAGCTCGGCATATAGGTCAGCAGCATGTAGTAGGTCACGTTGGTGGAAATCACCAGACCGATACAGGTCAGCAGGCTACGCCAGTGCTTGGTCGCAATCTCTCTGAACGATACCTTCGGCCCTTCCTGCAGCCCTTCGCGATCGCCCTGCTCCAGGGTGTCAACGTGCTGCTGGAACGCCGGAGTCTCTTCCAGAGCGTGACGCAGATAGAGGCCGATAAGCCCTAACGGCAGCGCGAGGAAGAACGGCAGGCGCCAGCCCCAGCTGAGGAAGTTTTCCTCGCCGACCACGCTTGAAATCAGCACCACCACGCCCGCGCCGAGGACAAACCCGGCGATGGAGCCGAAGTCCAGCCAGCTGCCCATAAAGCCGCGTTTACGGTCAGGCGAGTATTCCGCGACGAAGATCGAGGCGCCGGTATACTCTCCGCCCACCGAGAAGCCCTGCGCCATCTTACACAGCAGCAGCAGAATCGGTGCCCAGATACCAATCGACGCGTACGACGGAATAAGACCAATACAGAAGGTACTGATCGACATGATAACGATGGTTATCGCCAGAATCTTTTGTCGACCGTATTTATCGCCCAGCATGCCAAAGAACAGGCCGCCTAGCGGACGAATCAGGAACGGAACTGAGAATGTCCCTAGCGCGGCGATCATCTGCACGCTGGGATCGGCATCGGGGAAGAAGACCTTACCTAAGGCGTACGCTACGAAGCCGTACACGCCGAAATCGAACCACTCCATCGCATTGCCTAGCGATGCTGCGGTGATAGCTTTTTTCAGCTTGCCATCGTCAATGATGGTCACATCCCGCAGAGTGATTGGCTTTACTTTTTTCCTTTTAAGCATATTTTTCCTCTAAAGCTTCGCCGTGAGCGCACAGATCTCCGCCAAACGGCAATACCGTTTGCGTCGTGCGTTGGGAGCGGCGAATTGCCGTGCTCCTCTTCTCAAGCGTAGCAGGTTTGCCTGCACTGTCTGCTGACAGTCCGTACAACCGAACCTGTTGACGCCTGCTCTGGCGTAAATGAATCAATAAATAGAGCTACGAATAAACCTGATGGATTTACGAACTCGCCTTTTTACCCTAACAGCGTTTAAATTTGGGATCAACTTCACGAAAAATTGTTCGCCATATTACAGAGCCGAGCGGCATTAATAAGTTCAATGAATATGCACAGGCAGTGATTTATTTTTGGATATTCCCCGTCCGGCAGCACATCAAATATCGCTGATTTTTGATCGCGAAATAGAATATTCCCGCAGCGGTACTATTTGAAAAAGTGGCCGACAAATGGCCGACGGTGCGCTATAATAGCAATAACTTTCGGCTATCAGCCGCCTTTTAATGGGCCAACGGCCTGTTTTATACAGTAATCATGAGGAACGTCATGCAACTCCCACAGTGTCCTAAATGCCATTCTGAGTACACCTATGAAGACAACGGCATGTTTATCTGCCCGGAATGCGCCCATGAATGGAACAATTCCGAGCCGGCTGAAGATAATGATGCATTGACGGTGAAAGATGCCAACGGCAATTTACTCGTCGACGGCGACAGCGTCACCGTGATTAAAGATCTGAAGGTTAAAGGTAGCTCTTCGATGCTGAAAATCGGCACTAAAGTGAAGAATATCCGCCTGGTAGAAGGCGATCATAACATCGACTGCAAAATTGATGGTTTTGGTCAGATGAAGCTCAAATCCGAGTTCGTCAAAAAGAACTAACGCTATTTCCTCCTCGCAGGATCGTTATTTTCCCGGCAATACCTCACCGGCCGGGAAAATGAACGAATATACCCCCGCGCCACCGCCCCATTATTTCCCGCCTCCTCTGCGATGACAGCCGGCCGCATCGCGCTTAGCGCACTGCCGGTATTTTCGCCATTCCGTCGCCTGACCTCGCCGCCTGGCTTAAATCGCCAACCACCCTCTACGCTTAATAAGTCATTCGTTATCTGAGGTCATGATTATGTCTTTAAGCCCCCATATCGCCTTTAGCGGCAACTGCGCTGCGGCCATCGCGTTCTACCAGCAGGCGCTGGGCGCGGAGCTTGTCCACCAAATCACCTACGGCGAGATGCCGCAGAACGGGCAGGATGCCGAGGACGGCTGCCCTTCCGGCCAGCATCTCGCCGCCGACTGTATCGCCCACGCCAGCCTGCGCGTGGCGGGTAGCGAGCTGATGCTGTGCGACAGCCCCACCAGCGACAGCGAACGCTATGCCGGCTTCACCCTGGTGCTGGATACTCAGGACCTGGATGAGGGTAAACGCTGGTTTGACGGCCTCGCCGCTGAAGGACGTATCGAAATGGCCTGGCAGGAAACCTTCTGGGCCCACGGCTTCGGCAAAGTTTTCGATCGCTTCGGCATCCCGTGGATGGTGAACGTCGTCAAGCAGCCTTAATGCTTTTCCCTGCGGGCGGGCTCTCCCGCCCTGTCATCTCCCTGGCGCTAACTCTTCATCCTGCGGTCATTATGTTTTAACCGGAATGTAACAAAAACAGGTCAGGATCGGGCCACTCTCAGAGGGAAATCCCTTCTTCTGCTTAGTGAGGCTCGACTGACATGTACTTATCCAGACATCCGACCAGTTATCCTACCCGGTATCAGGAAATTGCCGCCAGGCTTGAGCAAGAGCTTCGTCATAACTACCGCTGCGGCGACTATCTTCCTGCGGAACAGCAGCTGGCCACGCGCTTTGAGGTCAACCGCCATACCCTGCGCCGGGCGATAGACCAGCTGGTTGAACGCGGCTGGGTACAGCGCCGTCAGGGCATCGGCGTGCTGGTGCTGATGCGGCCGATCGACTATCCGCTGAACGCCCAGGCGCGCTTCAGCCAGAACTTACTCGAGCAGGGAAGCCATCCGACCAGCGAAAAGCTGCTGTCGGTGCTGCGCCCGGCCAGCAGCCACGTCGCCGAGGCCTTTGCTATCAACGAAGGCGATAACGTCATTCATCTGCGCACCCTGCGCCGGGTGAACGGCGTCGCGCTGTGCCTGATCGACCACTACTTCACCGACCTGCGTTTCTGGCCCGCGCTGCAAACCTTCAGCCAGGGCTCACTGCACGATTTTCTGCGCCAGCAGCTGGACGTCGAGCTCACCCGCACGCGCACCAAAATCAGCGCCCGCCGCGCGCAGGCCAAAGAGAGCAACATTCTGGGGATCCCCAACATGGCGCCGCTGCTGTGCGTAAGAACCCTGAACCACCGTCCTGGCGAGCAAAACGCGACGGAGTATTCCGTCAGCCTGACCCGGGCGGACATGATCGAATTCACCATGGAGCACTGAATGCACTTTGATACCGCAACCCGCCAGCGCTGGATGTCCGTGCTGGCCCACAGTGAACCGCAAGAGCTTCAGGCGCGGATGCAGACCCTGCAGCTGGCGCCGCAGTACGAATCCATTCGCGCCCCGGAAACCGGCCTGGTGCAGCTGCAGGCGCGCATGGGGGGCATCGGCGATCGTTTCTTCGCCGGGGACGCCACCCTGACCCGGGCGGCGATCCGTCTCGCCGACGGCACGCTCGGCTACAGCTGGATACTGGGGCGCGATCGCCTCCATGCCGAACGCTGCGCGGCCATCGATGCGCTGATGCAGTCGCCGCACCACTTTCATTCCTTAATGGAAACCCTGATTACCCCGCTGGAAGAACTACGAAGCGCGCGCATTGAAGCCCGACGCGCCGAAGTCAACGCCAGCCGGGTAGATTTCTTTACTCTGGTTCGCGGAGATAACGCATGACCTTACAAACCGCTTTTACCCTACCGGCGCAGGATGCCCAACACAGTTTTCGTCGCCTGCTGAAGGCCATGAGCGAGCCGGGCGTTATCGTCTCCCTGCAGCAGCTTCAGCACGGCTGGCAGCCGCTGAACGTCGCCTCTACCAGCCTCCTGCTGACCCTCGCCGATCGCGACACGCCGGTATGGTTTACCGCAGCGCTGCATAACGATCTTGTCGGCCAGAACCTGCGTTTTCATACCGGCGCGCCGCTGGTTGAACAGCCGCAGCAGGCGGTATTCGCCGTCACCAACGAGCGTATCAGCGCGGAACAGCTGAACGAGCTCTCCGCCGGCACCGTTGTCGCTCCGGAAACCGGCGTAACGCTGATCGTCCAGCTCCCCAGCCTTAGCGGCGGGCGCATGCTGCGTCTGACCGGCGCCGGAATTGCCGAAGAGCGGATGATCGCCCCGCAGCTGCCGGATTGCATCATTGATGAACTGACCGAGCGCCCGCACCCGTTCCCCTTAGGCATTGACCTGATCCTCACCTGTGGAGAACGTCTGCTGGCCATCCCGCGCACCACCCACGTGGAGGTTTGCTAATGTACGTTGCCGTCAAAGGCGGTGAGAAGGCGATAGTCGCCGCTCACGCCCTTCAGGAACACAAACGACGAGGCGATGGACGGCTTCCTGAAATTAGCGTGGAACAGATTACCCAGCAGCTGAACCTGGCGGTTGACCGGGTGATGACCGAAGGCGGCATCGCCGATCGCGAGCTGGCGGCGCTGGCGCTCAAGCAGGCCAGCGGCGACAGCGTCGAGGCCATTTTTTTACTCCGCGCCTACCGCACCACCCTGCAGCGGCTGGCGGTGAGCGAGCCGGTAAATACCGCCGAAATGCGTCTGGAGCGCCGCATTTCGGCGGTCTATAAGGATATTCCCGGCGGCCAGATGCTCGGCCCGACCTATGACTACACCCACCGCCTGCTCGATTTTACCCTGCTGGCCAACGGCGAGACGCCGGCGCTGAAAACCGCCGGGCAGCCGCCGGAAGCCACTCCGCACGTCTTTAACCTGCTGGTCCAGCAGGGGCTGGCGAAAGCGGAACGGCAAACCCTCGCCCAACCTGACGATATCACCCGCAGCCCGCCGGTTTACCCCTGCTCGCGCTCATCGCGCCTGCAGCAGCTGGTGCGCGGCGACGAAGGCTACCTGCTGGCGCTGGCCTACTCGACCCAGCGCGGCTACGGCCGCAATCACCCGTTTGCCGGCGAAATACGCAGCGGCTACGTGGCGGTGGAGATCGTCCCGGAGGAGCTGGGCTTTGCGGTCAATATTGGCGAGCTGCTGATGACCGAATGCGAAATGGTCAACGGGTTTGTCGCCCCGGAAGACGAGCCCCCGCACTTCACCCGCGGCTACGGCCTGACCTTCGGCATGAGCGAGCGCAAAGCGATGGCGATGGCGCTGGTTGACCGCGCGCTCCAGGCGCCGGACTACGGCGAGGAGGCGGCCGGCCCGGCGCAGGACGAAGAGTTTGTGCTGGCCCATGCCGATAACGTCGAGGCCGCGGGCTTCGTCTCGCACCTTAAGCTGCCCCACTATGTCGATTTCCAGGCCGAACTGGCGCTGCTGAAACGCCTGCAACGGGAGAACGAACGTGGCTAACACCCTCTCCGGCTATAACTTCGCCTATCTTGATGAGCAAACCAAGCGCATGATCCGCCGCGCCATTCTTAAAGCCGTCGCCATCCCCGGCTATCAGGTCCCGTTCGGCGGCCGCGAAATGCCGATGCCCTACGGCTGGGGGACCGGCGGCATCCAGCTGACCGCCAGCCTGATTGGCGAGAACGACGTGCTGAAGGTGATTGACCAGGGCGCCGATGACACCACCAACGCGGTATCGATTCGCCAGTTCTTCACCCGCGTGACCGGCGTCGCCACCACCGAGCGCACCGAAGACGCGACGCTGATCCAGACCCGCCACCGGATCCCGGAAACGCCGTTGACGGAAGATCAGATCCTGATCTTCCAGGTGCCGATCCCGGAGCCGCTGCGCTTTATCGAGCCGCGCGAAACCGAAACCCGCACCATGCACGCGCTGGAAGAGTACGGCGTGATGCAGGTAAAACTGTATGAAGATATTGCCCGCTTCGGCCACATTGCGACCACCTACGCCTACCCGGTGAAGGTCAACGGCCGCTACGTGATGGACCCATCGCCAATCCCGAAATTCGATAACCCGAAAATGCACATGATGCCGGCGCTGCAGCTGTTCGGCGCCGGGCGCGAAAAGCGCATCTACGCGGTCCCGCCGTTTACGCCGGTGGAAAGCCTCGATTTTGACGATCATCCGTTCACCGTGCAGGAGTGGGATGAGCCCTGCGCCATCTGCGGCTCGCGCCACAGCTATCTTGATGAAGTGGTGCTGGATGACAGCGGCAAGCGCATGTTTGTCTGCTCCGATACCGACTACTGCCGCCAACAGAGCGAGGCGCAACAAAAATGAGCCAACCGTTACTTGCGGTCAATAATCTGACCCACCTCTATGCGCCGGGCAAAGGCTTCAGCGACGTCTCTTTTGAACTGTTCCCGGGGGAAGTGCTGGGCATCGTCGGCGAATCCGGCTCCGGCAAAACGACCCTGCTGAAGGCCATCTCCGCGCGCCTGGCGCCGCAGCAGGGCGAGGTGATGTACCACAACCGCTCGCTGTACGCGATGAGCGAGGCGGATCGCCGCCGCCTGCTGCGCACCGAGTGGGGCGTGGTGCATCAGCACCCGATGGACGGCCTGCGGCGCCAGGTTTCAGCGGGCGGCAATATCGGCGAACGCCTGATGGCCACCGGCTCACGCCACTACGGCAATATTCGCGCCACCGCCGGGCGCTGGCTGGAAGAGGTGGAGATCCCGGCATCGCGCATCGACGACCTGCCGACCACCTTTTCCGGCGGCATGCAGCAGCGCCTGCAGATCGCCCGCAATCTCGTCACCCAGCCGAAGCTGGTGTTTATGGATGAACCCACCGGCGGACTGGATGTGTCGGTACAGGCTCGCCTGCTCGACCTGCTGCGCGGCCTGGTGGTGGAGCTGAACCTCGCGGTGGTTATTGTCACCCACGATCTCGGCGTTGCGCGCCTGCTGGCTCACCGCCTGCTGGTGATGAAGCAGGGTCAGGTGGTGGAAAGTGGTTTAACCGACCGGGTGCTCGACGATCCGCACCATCCCTATACCCAGCTGCTGGTGTCGTCGGTCTTGCAGAACTAGCCCACTAACAATCCGCTGGGTCAGGTAGCCCGGACGGGCGCATCGCGCCGCCTCCGGGGAAACTCAGGCACTATGAGGCAACAAATGAACGCTATCCGCGTTGAAAACGTACATAAAACCTTTGTCCTGCATCAGCAAAACGGCGTTCGCCTGCCGGTGCTCGCCGACGCTTCGCTAACGGTTAACGCCGGAGAGTGCGTGGTGCTGCACGGCCATTCCGGCAGCGGTAAATCAACCCTGCTGCGCTCGCTTTACGCCAACTACCTGCCGGATACCGGGCATATTCACATCCGCCACGGCGACGAGTGGGTTGACCTGGTGAACGCCTCGGCGCGCAAGGTGCTGGAAGTCCGTAAAACCACCATCGGCTGGGTCAGCCAGTTCCTGCGGGTCATCCCGCGGATTTCAGCGCTGGAGGTGGTGATGCAACCGCTGCTGGATCTCGGCATCCCGCGCGAAGAGTGCGCCGCTAAGGCCGCGCGCCTGCTGACGCGCCTGAACGTCCCGGAACGCCTGTGGCACCTTGCCCCGTCCACCTTCTCCGGCGGCGAGCAGCAGCGGGTCAACATCGCCCGCGGCTTCGCCGTTGACTATCCGATCCTCTTACTCGACGAGCCTACCGCCTCCCTGGACGCCAAAAACAGCGCCGCGGTGGTGGAGCTGATTAACGAAGCCAAAGCGCGCGGCGCGGCTATTGTCGGCATTTTCCATGATGAAACGATACGCAACCTGGTCGCCGACCGGCTGCATCCGATGGGAATAACAGCATGATTATCAACAACGTAAAACTGGTTCTCGAAGATGAAGTGGTGAACGGTTCGCTGGAGGTGCAGGAGGGCATGATTTACGCGTTTGCCGAAAGCCAAAGCCAGCTGCCGCAGGCTATCGACGGCGAGGGCGGCTGGCTGCTGCCGGGGCTCATCGAGCTGCATACCGATAATCTGGACAAGTTTTTTACCCCGCGCCCGAAGGTTGACTGGCCCGCCCACTCGGCGATGAGCAGCCACGATGCGCTGATGATCGCCAGCGGGATCACCACCGTGCTGGATGCGGTGGCCATTGGCGACGTCCGCGACGGCGGCGACCGGCTGGAAAATCTGGAAAAGATGATCAACGCCATCGAAGAGACGCAAAAGCGCGGCGTTAACCGCGCCGAGCACCGCCTGCACCTGCGCTGCGAGCTGCCGCACCACACCACCCTGCCGCTGTTTGAGAAGCTGGTTGGCCGCGAGCCGGTGAGCATGGTCTCCCTGATGGACCACTCTCCAGGGCAGCGCCAGTACGCCGACCGCAGCAAGTACCGCGATTACTATCAGGGAAAATATCATCTGACCAACGAAGAGATGGACCGCTTCGAGGAGGAGCAGATGGCGCTGGCGGCGACCTGGTCGCAACCGAACCGCGAGACCATCGCCGCCATCTGCCGCGAGCGTAAGATCGCCCTCGCCAGCCACGATGACGCCACCCGTGAACATGTCGTCGAATCGCACCAGCTTGGCAGCGTGATCGCCGAATTTCCTACCACCTTAGCCGCCGCAGAGGCCTCGCGTCAGCACGGCATGAACGTGCTGATGGGGGCGCCGAATATCGTGCGCGGCGGCTCGCACTCCGGCAACGTCGCCGCCCATCAGCTGGCGGCCGATAATCTGCTGGATATTCTGTCATCCGACTACTATCCCGCCAGCCTGCTGGATGCCGCCTTCCGCATCGCCGATGACGATAGCAACCGCTTCACGCTGCCGCAGGCGATTCGCCTGGTGAGCAAAAATCCGGCGCAGGCGCTGGGGTTAGGCGACCGCGGAGCCATTGCCGAAGGTAAACGTGCCGACCTCGTGCTGGCCCATCGCCGCGGGGAGCATGTGCATATCGACCACGTCTGGCGTCAAGGAAAGAGGGTTTTCTAATGTCCGGGAAACTGATTTGGCTGGTGGGGCCTTCCGGCTCTGGAAAAGATAGCCTGCTGGCGGCGCTCCGCCAGCGCGAGCACTCGCAGCTGCTGGTTGCGCATCGCTATATTACGCGCCCCTTTAACGCCGGGAGCGAGAATCATATCGCCCTCAGCAAGCCGGAGTTTTTCAGCCGCGCCGAGCGCCAGCTTTTTGCTCTCAGCTGGCACGCCAATAACAATTACTACGGGATTGGCATCGAAATTGACCTCTGGCTGCACGCCGGTTTCGACGTGGTGGCCAACGGCTCCCGCGCGCATCTGCCGCAGGCCCGGGCGCGCTACGCCGACGCTCTGCTGCCCATCTGCCTGCAGGTCACGCCGGAAGTGCTGCGCCAGCGTCTGCAGCAGCGCGGCCGGGAGAACGAAACGGAGATCGCCCAGCGGCTTGAGCGCGCCGCGCGCTACGCGCCAACGGACTGCCTGACGCTCAATAACGACGGCACCCTCGGGCAATCGGTCGAGCAATTCTTCACGCTGCTGCGCCGCCGCTACGCCCGACAAGAGAATCAGCATGCCTGACCGCAAGCGACGCGAAGTCGTCGTTTTAAAAAAGCGCTGTGAGGAGGGGGTATGAGCCTGACTATTCGCTTAAGCGGAACCGGCGGCGCCCAGCTGGTGCCGGTCTTCGGCTGCGACTGCGCCGCCTGTCGCCGCGCCCGTATTAATGAGGCCCACCGCCGCCGTCCCTGCAGCGCGGCGGTGAAGTTCAACCACGCCGTGACGCTGCTGGACGCCGGTCTCCCGGACCTGATGGAGCGCTGGCCCGCCGGAACTTTTCAGCAGTTTTTGCTCACCCACTACCATATGGATCATGTGCAGGGCCTGTTCCCGCTGCGCTGGGGCGTGGGCGCGCAGATCCCGGTTTTTGGTCCGCCGGATGAAGAGGGCTGCGACGATCTCTTTAAGCATCCCGGGCTGCTGGATTTTAGCCATACCGTCGCGCCCTTCGTGGTTTTTGAGCTGCAGGGGCTCAGGGTGACCCCGCTGCCGCTGAACCATTCAAAGCTGACGTTCGGCTATCTGCTGGAGTCGGCGCACAGCCGCGTGGCGTGGCTGTCGGATACCGCCGGGCTGCCGGAAAAGACGCTGAAGTTCCTGCTCAATAACCAGCCGCAGGTGATTATTATCGACTGCAGCCACGAACCGCGTCCGCAAACCCCGCGCAACCACTGTGATTTAAATACGGTGCGGGCAATCAACCTGATCGTTGGCTGCCCGCGCGTCATTCTCACCCATATCAGCCATCAGTTTGATGCCTGGATGATGGAAAACGCGCTGCCGCCGGGGTTTGAGGCGGGCTACGACGGTATGGAGATCGTGCTGGATTAGTAGTCGTCATCCAGCCGCCGGCGATCGTTCTCTAACTGCCGACGGTCCTGATCCAGCTGGCGCTGGCGATCGTCAAGCTCTCGGCGGCGATCGTCCAGCTGACGCTGCCGATCGTCGTACTGCCGCTGGCGATCGCTGCTTTGCTGACGGCTCTCCTGATAGCGGCCATCGTTGTACCGATCGTCGTCGTCGGAGCGGCTATCGCCGGGACGCCAGGCGTCATTAATCGCCTGCTGAATATTGCCGATGGCGTCGTCAATAAGATCGGCGCGCGCAAGCTGGCTGCTCAGCGACAGGGTGCAGAGGATCAAAGCGGTCAAATAGCGTTTCATAGGGCCAGTCTCTTCGGGGGGCTGGCCCTACGGTAATCAACGGCCGCCGCGGCGAGTAGCGGAGGAATCTCAAATCCGCTGCTGCTCAATCGCCGCTATCGCGTCAATTCGCGCCTGATGCCGACCGCCTTCAAATTCACTATCCAGCCAGGCGTCTACGATCATTTTTGCCAGCTCCAGGCCTATGACGCGCGCGCCGAATGCCAGCACGTTAGTATTGTTATGCTGGCGCGAAAGCTGGGCTGAATAGGGTTCGCTGCACACGACCGCACGAATGCCGGGATGCTTATTGGCGGTAATCGAGATCCCAACGCCGGTGCCGCAGATCAGGAGCCCGCCATCAGCTTCACCAGTCACAATGGCCTGGGCGACGGCGCTGGCGTAGCGGGGATAGTCCGTCCGCTCGGACGACCACGTCCCCTTATCCACAGTCTCGATACCCCGCTGCTGCAGGTGCGCAAGGATCTCGTCCTTCAGGATAAACCCCACGTGATCGCAGCCAATGGCAATCCTTTTCATACTTAGCCTCGCCTGTTGTTAACTTTACAAACATGGTTGATATTGTGATTTAAGCCGTGAATAACGGCGAGAAAGCGATCAAAAAACCGCCTTTAAGCGTCTTTCTACACGGCAATTTTTCACAAATCAAGCGCATTAAACGAGCTATCCACGGCATACGCTAGCGACAAACGAAGACGTAAATCACACAATCAATTGTTTTATATTTAATTTTATAAAAAAGCACATCTCCATACTCCGCTAAACTTCACAGAACATACAACTTTATAAAATTTATGTTTTTGTGAAGTAGATTGTATATTTTCTGTTTGGAGTGTGGTGATATAGTGTCGTCTTCATTTTATGGACAAGAGAAAGCGATGAGCCAGTCAGAATCCAGTTCGCTCCCCAACGGTATCGGTCTCGCCCCCTGGTTGCGTATGAAGCAAGAAGGGATGACCGAAAATGAAAGCCGGATCGTCGAGTGGTTGCTTAAACCCGGCAACCTAAGCGATGCCCCCGCCATTAAAGATGTGGCGGAAGCGCTATCGGTATCCGAAGCGATGATCGTCAAGGTTTCCAAACTGCTGGGTTTCAGCGGTTTTCGTAACCTGCGCAGCGCCCTGGTGGAGTATTTCTCTCAATCTGAACAGGTACTCCCTGCCGAACTCTCCTTTGATGAAGCGCCGCAGGACGTGGTGAATAAGGTGTTTAACATCACCTTGCGTACCATTATGGAAGGCCAGTCGATCGTGAACGTCGATGAGATCCATCGCGCGGCGCGCTTTTTCGCCCAGGCCAACCAGCGCGATCTGTACGGGGCGGGCGGCTCGAACGCCATCTGTGCCGACGTCCAGCACAAGTTTCTGCGCATCGGCATGCGCTGCCAGACCTATCCGGATGCACATATCATGATGATGTCCGCCTCGTTATTGAAAAAAGGCGATGTCGTGCTGGTCGTCACCCACTCCGGGCGCACCAGCGATATTAAATCCGCAGTGGAACTGGCGAAAAAGAACGGGGCTAAAATTATCTGTATTACACACAGCTACCATTCGCCGATCGCCAAATTAGCTGATTTTATTATTTGTTCGCCAGCACCAGAAACGCCATTATTAGGCAGAAACGCCTCTGCGCGTATATTACAACTAACATTATTAGATGCTTTTTTTGTTTCCGTTGCCCAACAGAATATTGAACAGGCTACTTTAAATATGCAAAAAACCGGCGCTATTGTTGATTTCTTTTCACCAGGTGCGCTGAAGTAAATACTCGTCATATTTCAAGCCGCAGTTGCGTTGGCTACGCTCGTTCGCCCCAGTCAGATAGTTTTATGCTGCTGGGGACTGACCCGCTTGCCGCCCTTCTGTAACCTGAATTATTCCGAGGATTAATAATCTGCTCCTGCCCAAGGAGCAATATCCTACACCGAGAATACTGCTATGAATAAATATCTGAAAATCTTCAGCGGCGTGGCTATGGGCGTAATGTTATCCACCAGCGCTTTCGCCGCCGCCGATTATGCTGTGGTATTAAAAACATTATCGAACCCGTTTTGGGTTGATATGAAAAAAGGTATTGAAGACGAGGCCAAAACCCTGGGCGTCAGCGTCGATGTTTTTGCCTCCCCCTCGGAAGGCGATTTTCAGTCACAGCTGCAGCTGTTTGAAGATTTAAGCAACAAGAACTACAAAGGTATCGCTTTCGCCCCGCTCTCCTCGGTAAACCTGGTCATGCCGGTAGCCAAAGCCTGGAAGAAAGGTATTTTTCTGGTCAACCTCGATGAAAAGATCGATATGGATAACCTGAAGAAGGCCGGCGGTAACGTTGAGGGATTCGTCACCACTGACAACGTCGCGGTCGGTGCGAAAGGGGCCGACTTTATTATCGGCAAGCTGGGCGCTGAGGGAGGCGAAGTTGCCATCATCGAAGGTAAAGCCGGCAATGCCTCAGGGGAAGCTCGCCGCAACGGTGCGACGGAGACCTTCAAAAAAGCCAGCCAGATCAAGCTGGTCTCCAGCCAGCCTGCCGACTGGGATCGCATTAAAGCGCTGGATGTCGCCACCAATGTTCTGCAGCGTAACCCCAACCTGAAAGCCTTTTACTGCGCTAACGATACGATGGCAATGGGCGTTGCCCAGGCCGTGGCCAACGCCGGTAAAAGCAAAACGGTACTGGTCGTCGGCACCGACGGTATTCCCGAGGCGCGCAAAATGGTCGCCGCCGGACAGATGACCGCCACCATCGCCCAGAACCCAACGAATATCGGCGCAACGGGCCTGAAAATGATGGTCGATGCCGCGAAGACCGGTAAGGTCATTCCCCTGGATAAAACGCCAGAATTTAGGCTGGTGGATTCTATTCTGGTCACGAAGTAATTTTCCTGCGGGTGATTTAATGCCCCTTACCCTTATGCTCACCAGCGGGTAAGAATGAATAAGGAGTGATTATGGTCACGCCATATATTTCAATGGCGGGGATCGGCAAATCCTTTGGTCCGGTTCACGCATTAAAATCGGTCGATTTAACCGTTTACCCGCATGAAATACACGCATTGCTCGGGGAAAATGGTGCGGGTAAATCAACGCTAATGAAAGTTTTGTCGGGGATCCATGAACCGACCAAAGGTACCATTACGATTAATAACGTTAATTATGACAAGCTCGATCATAAATTAGCTGCCCGGCTTGGCATCGGCATTATTTATCAAGAGCTCAGCGTGATCGATGAATTAACGGTGCTGGAAAATTTATATATTGGCCGACATCTGACGAAAAAAGTCTGCGGCGTCAATATCATCGACTGGAAGGAGATGCGCTTACGGGCGGCAATGATGCTGCTGCGCATCGGATTAAAAGTCGATTTAGACCAGAAGGTGGCGAACCTCTCGATCAGCCACAAGCAGATGCTGGAAATCGCCAAAACGCTGATGCTGGATGCCAAAGTGCTAATTATGGACGAACCGACCTCCTCTCTGACCAACAAAGAGGTCGACTACCTGTTCCTGATCATGAACCAGCTGCGCAAAGAGGGCACCGCCATCGTCTATATCTCGCACAAGCTGGCGGAGATCCGCCGCATCTGCGACCGCTACACGGTGATGAAGGACGGCAGCAGCGTCTGCAGCGGAATGGTCAGCGAGGTCAACAACGAAGATATCGTCCGCCTGATGGTCGGCCGCGAGCTGCAAAACCGTTTTAACGCGATGAAAGAGAGCGCCGGAAATGTCGCAAGCGAAACGGTTTTCGAGGTCAAAAACGTCACCAGCCGGGACAAGAAAAAGGTCCGCGATATCTCCTTTAGCGTTAGCCGCGGCGAAATCCTCGGCTTCGCCGGCCTGGTGGGCTCCGGACGCACGGAGCTGATGGACTGCCTGTTCGGCGTGGACAGGCGTAGCGGCGGTGAAATCCTCCTCAACGGCAAAGCGATCACCCCGCGCTCGCCGCTGGACGCCTTGAAGAAAGGCATGGGCTACATCACCGAGAGCCGCCGCGACAACGGCTTCTTCGGCAATTTCTCCATCGCCCAGAACATGGCGGTCAGCCGGAGCCTGAAGCATGGCGGCTATAAGGGGGCGATGGGGCTGTTTCGCGAAGGGGACGAGCGCAAGACGGCGGAAGAGCAGCGCCGGCTGCTGGCGCTGAAGTGCCATTCGGTCGATCAGAACATTGGCGAGCTTTCCGGCGGAAACCAACAAAAGGTCCTCATTTCCAAATGGCTATGCTGCAACCCCGAAGTCCTCATTTTTGATGAGCCGACGCGCGGTATCGATGTCGGCGCGAAAGCCGAAATTTATAAAGTGATGCGCCAGCTGGCCGATGACGGAAAAGTCATTCTGATGGTGTCATCCGAACTTCCTGAAATTATCACCGTCTGCGACCGCATTGCCGTGTTCTGCGAAGGGCGACTGACGCAAATTCTGACCAATCGCGACGACATGAGCGAAGAGGAGATTATGGTATGGGCACTGCCGCAAGAGTAAAAGACGAGACCGACGGCAAAAAGCCGTTCAACTTCGCGCTGTTCTGGGATAAATACGGCACCTTTTTTATCCTCGCGATTATCGTCGCAATTTTCGGCACGCTGTCGCCGGAATACTTTCTGACCACCAACAACATCACGCAAATATTTGTCCAGAGCTCGGTAACGGTGCTTATCGGCATGGGCGAGTTCTTCGCGATCCTGGTGGCCGGCATCGACCTCTCCGTCGGCGCCATTCTGGCGCTTTCCGGCATGGTCACCGCCAAGCTGATGCTGGCAGGGGTCGATCCGTTCCTCGCGGCGCTGATTGGCGGCGTGCTGGTCGGCGGCGCGCTGGGAGCGATTAACGGCTGCCTGGTCAACTGGACAGGCCTGCATCCGTTCATTATTACCCTCGGCACCAACGCCATCTTCCGCGGCATCACCCTGGTTATCTCCGATGCCAACTCGGTATACGGCTTCTCTTTTGATTTCGTTAACTTCTTTGCCGCCAGCGTGCTGGGGATCCCGGTGCCGGTCATCTTCTCGCTCATCGTGGCCGTCATTTTATGGTTCCTGACCACCCGCATGCGGCTGGGCCGCAACATCTACGCCCTCGGCGGCAATAAAAACTCCGCCTTCTATTCCGGCATCGACGTCAAGTTCCACATGCTGCTGGTATTCATTATTTCCGGCGTCTGCGCCGGGCTGGCGGGGGTGGTCTCAACGGCGCGCCTCGGGGCAGCGGAGCCTCTGGCCGGAATGGGTTTTGAAACCTACGCCATCGCCAGCGCCATTATCGGCGGCACCAGCTTCTTCGGGGGAAAGGGACGTATTTTCTCGGTGGTGATCGGCGGTCTGATCATCGGCACCATCAACAACGGACTGAACATTCTCCAGGTACAAACCTACTACCAGCTGGTGGTGATGGGTGGATTAATTATCGCGGCTGTCGCCCTCGACCGTCTTATCAGTAAGTAAGGAATTTATGATGAAAATTGCCCCCTCTTTAATGTGTATGGATCTGCTGAAATTCAAAGAACAGATTGAGTTTATCGACCAGCATGCAGATTACTTTCACATCGACATTATGGATGGCCACTTTGTCCCTAACCTGACGCTATCGCCGTTCTTCGTCAGCCAGGTGAAGAAGCTGGCCAGCAAACCGCTCGATTGTCATCTGATGGTCACCCGGCCGCAGGATTACATCAGCCAGCTGGCGCAGGCGGGTGCGGACTTTATCACCCTGCATCCGGAGACCATTAACGGTCAGGCCTTCCGCCTGATAGAAGAGATCCGCCGCCACGGTATGAAGGTTGGGCTGATTCTCAACCCGGAAACGCCGGTCGAGGCCATGAAGTATTACATCCACAAAGCCGACAAAATCACGGTGATGACCGTCGATCCGGGCTTCGCGGGACAGCCGTTTATCCCGGAGATGCTGGCTAAAATCAGTGAGCTGAAGGCCTGGCGCGAACGCGAAGGGCTGGATTACGAAATTGAGATCGACGGCTCATGCAATAAAGCGACCTATGAAAGCCTCATGACGGCAGGCGCGGACGTCTTTATCGTCGGCACCTCCGGGCTGTTTAACCATGCAGATAACATTCACGAAGCGTGGCAGGTCATGGCTGAGCAAATTCTGGCGGCAAAAAACGAGGTATTCCCTCATGCAAAAACGGCTTAACGTCGTCGCGGGCGTGGATATGGGGGCAACCCATATCCGCTTTTGCCTGCAGACGGCACAGGGCGAGGCGCTACACTGCGAGAAGCTTCGCACCGCCGATGTGCTAACGGCGGGCGGCCTGGTCAGCGGCATCACCCTGCTGATTCAGCCGCTGCTCGATCGCTATCAGGCACATTGCTGTGGTCTGGTGATGGGCTTACCGGCGCTGGTCGGCAAGGATAAACGGACGATTATCTCCACCCCTAACCTGCCGTTACCGCCAGAAATAGTGCGGACGCTAGCCGATGAGCTGGAACATTCGCTGGCCTGCCCGGTCGAATTCTCCCGCGATGTCAATCTGCAGCTCTCTTTCGACGTGCAGGAAAACGGTCTGCAGGCGCAGCAGGTCTTAGCCGCGTATCTCGGCACCGGCATGGGCTTCGCCATCTGGCTGAACGGCGGGCCGTGGACCGGCGCCCACGGTGTAGCGGGAGAGCTGGGGCATATTCCACAGGGCGACGCCGCGCTTATCTGCGGTTGCGGTAATTCCGGCTGCCTGGAAACCGTCTGTTCAGGTATCGCGCTCAAGCGCTGGTATGAGCAGCAGCCGCGCGGCTATGAGCTTGGCGAGCTGTTTGTTCACGCCGCGGAGGAACCCTTTGTCCAGGCCCTTCTGCACCATGCCGCCCGCGCCATCGCCACCAGCATCAACCTCTTCGACCCCGATGCGGTGATCCTCGGCGGCGGCGTGATAGATATGCCCGACTTTCCGCGCGAGACGCTGATAGCCATGATAAAAACGCATATTCGCCGTCCGCTGCCTTACCAGGCGGTGCGGTTTATCGCGGCATCGTCCTCGGCGTTTAACGGTGCCCAGGGGGCGGCGGCTCTGGCTCGCTACCATTATTTACCGCAACCTGTCGCAGCGCCTGCTGCAGCTGTGCGCGGGTGAAGGGTTTACGCAGCAGCTCGACGTCCGGCAGCGCGGGATTATGCGCCGGGCGCAGATCCTGACCGCTGATTAACAGCAGCGCCACCGTCGGGAAGCGACGCTGCGTTTCGTTAATGACCTCCGCGCCGCTCAGCCTTCCCGGCAGCATCAGATCGCTGATAAGCAGCGCAATATCCGGCGAGGCCTCCAGCATCTGCAGCGCCTGCTCGCCGCTGGCGGTTTCCAGCGTCAGCCAGCCAAGCTGATGCAGCTGCTCGCACAGGGTCTGGCGCACGTCCGCCTCATCCTCAAGCACCAGCGCCAGCCGCTCGGCGCCGATCTCCTGCTCCGCCTCAGGCAGCAGCCCGCTGGCCGTCGCCTGTACCGCCGCGCGCGGCAGCTGCAGGCGCACCGTCGTCCCCTGACCCGGGGCGCTTTCAATCGTCACCCTTCCCCCCGACTGGCGCACAAAGCCATACACCATCGATAGCCCCAGGCCGCTGCCGCTGCCGGTTTGTTTGGTGGTAAAGAACGGTTCAAACACCTGCGCTTTCACCTCCAGCGACATCCCGCAGCCGTGATCGACCACCTCCAGCGCCACCATATCCTGCCGCCGCCCGTCGCTGCGCGCCACGCGCTGATTCCAGCTGCGTATTCTTATCACGCCGGGCCGCCCTTCCATCGCATCCCGCGCGTTCATCACCAGGTTGATAATGGCGTTTTCCAGCTGGCCGACGTCAATCCACGCCGGCCAGGCGGGGGACTGCGCCTCAATCTCGAGGCTCAGCGCCGCTGGCAGAGAGTGGCGCATCAGTTCGCCGAGGTTCTCCAGCAGCGGCTTCATCTCAACGGCGTGCGGGTGCAGCGACTGCTTGCGCGAGAAGGCCAGCAGCCGCTGGGTCAGCAGCGCGCCGCGTTCGGCGGCCTTGCGCGCTCTTGAGATGCGCGCCGCGTCGCCCTCATGGGGCTGAACCAGCTCAAGGCTGCCGATTATCACCGCCAGCAGGTTATTAAAATCATGCGCCAGGCCGCCGGTCAGCTGGCCGACGGCCTTCATTTTCTGGCTATGGACCAGCGCCTGCTCCAGCCCCTTGCGCTCGGTGCGATCGAGCACCACGTTGACCAGACCGCGCCCCGGCACCGGGCTGAAGCGCAGCTCAATCGTCCGGTCGTTCGCCAGCTGCAGCTCCTGCGGCTTCGGCAGCGGTGAAGCGAGGTTGGCCCGCACGTGCTCCGCGAGGGTCGCCGCCCGGCTCAGCAGCTGCTGGTAGTGCATGCCGCGCTGCAGATCGTTTGCCGCCAGCCCGAGCAGCAGCGGATACTGCGGATTCCACACCACCAGCTGCCCCTGATTATCAAACAGGGCAAAGCCGTCACGCATCGCGTGAAAGGTGGTCTCCAGCAGCGTGCTTTTCTCTTTCAGCAGCAGGGAAGTGTGGGCCAGCGAGGCGGTATTGCGGGCGAAGACGTTGAAAGCGCGCGCCAGCTCGCCCAGCTCATCGCGCCGCTGCAGCGCGGGCACCGAGACGTGGTTCTCACCGTGAGCCAGCCGCGACATGGCGCGAGAAATGGCGGTCAGGTTGGAGCCAAGATTGCGGTAGATATACCAGCCGGCGCAGCCGGTGATCGCCAGCGCCAGCAGCGCTGACAGCAGAATAAACATGCTGATGGAGCGCAGCTCCTGATGGCTTTGCGCCGCCCGCAGCTCCGACGCCTGCGCCACCCTGGCGACATACTGATTAATATCGCTGTTCAGCAGCGCCACCAGCGCCTTGATATGGAACATATACCAGCCGATCGCCAGATCGCTCTCCTCAAGCTGGGCCGACAGCGGCTCCAGCCTGGCAAGCTCGATCTTAAAATCCGCGAGGATCAGGGCCTGCGTCGGGTCCGCGCTGGTTTGCGGCAGAAAGCCCATCACCTCATCCAGCTGCTGGACGATCGAACGCGGCGTCGAGGTGTGGATGGCGGCGGTAATCAGCCGATCCATCTCCTCCAGCCGGCGCGGATCGATCGCCGGCGCGCCAGGCCGATCGCTAAGATCCTGCAGATGGCGCAGATAGCTCTGGTTCTGATACAGCGAGCTGAGCAGCTCATTGCGCTGCAAATGGCGACGCTGGCCGCGCTCCAGCATTCCGCCTACGCTCTGCTGCAGCTCGTTGCTGCGGCGAATAATGCTGGCGACCAGCGCCAGCTCCTGCTGCGCCAGCGGCGCGGCGGCAAGCTGGGACAACGAGTGCTTCAGCGCCTGCTGGGTCTCCAGCAGACGCTCGGCCTCGCTTTTATACTCCAGCGCCCCCACTACCTGCGAAAGCCGAACCGCCGCGGTGGCGACGTTGGCGGTATCGCGCGCGAGGTTCATGCTGCCGGTCATATCGTCCAGCGTCTGGCGCTGCACCTGCTCCTGCAGCAGGCTGGCGTGGCGAAAACCCAGCACCGCCACCCCGGCGACCATCAGCGTCACCGCCACCATCAGCAGGTTAAACGAAAGCAGGCGTCCGCGGGCGCTGGTGAAAAACGGATAACGATGGGATGACATGGTCGGCTCCGCGCTAGTTTTGTTTATCCTGGCGGCTGGCGGCAGCGACGGGGAGAGTAACGTTGCGTAATTGTGATCAAGATTAACTATTCATCAATATGACAAATATGAACGGCTTCTGACATTTTGCATTTATCAGCCTGTGGTGCACTGCCGCTATCGACCGCTCTCGCAGGAGACCCCTTATGCCAGCAACGCCGGTACTATCCATGCGCAATATTGCCAAAGCCTTTGGCAAATTTTATGCGCTGAAAGGCGTCGATTTGACGGTCTGGCCCGGCGAGATCCACGCCCTGATGGGCGAAAACGGCGCCGGGAAAAGCACGCTAATGAAGATCCTCGCCGGCGCCTATACCGCGACCAGCGGTGAGATCCTGATCGACGGGAAACCGCACACCATCAAAGGGCCAAAAGACGCGCTTGCGGCGGGCATCACGCTGATTTATCAGGAGATGCAGCTGGCGCCCAACCTCACCGTCGCCGAAAATATTTTTCTCGGCAGCGAGCTGGCGCGCGGCGGAATGGTGCAGCGCAAAGAGATGCAAATCCAGGCCCAGGCGGTGATTGATCGTCTTGGCGCCCAGTTTAAGGCCAGCGATCGGGTGATGAAGCTGACCATTGCCGAACAGCAGCAGGTGGAGATCGCCCGCGCCCTGCACCGCAACAGCCGAATTCTGGTGATGGATGAGCCTACCGCCGCCCTCTCTTCGCGTGAAACCCAGCGCCTGTTTGAGCTGATTCTGCGCCTGCGCGATGAGGGCATGGCGATTATCTATATCAGCCACCGCATGGCGGAGGTCTATGAGCTGTCCGATCGCGTCAGCGTCCTGCGCGACGGTCAGTACGTCGGCAGCCTGACCCGCGACAGGCTCAACGCCTCCGAGCTGGTGCGCATGATGGTGGGCCGTCCGCTCAGCGACCTGTTCAACAAAGAACGCGATATCCCGCTCGGCCAGCCGCGCCTGCGGGTACAGGATTTGACCGACGGCAGCAAGGTGAAGCCGAGCAGCCTGGTGGTGCACGCCGGAGAAATCGTCGGCCTCGCCGGGCTGGTCGGCGCGGGCCGCTCCGAGCTGGCGCAGCTGATTTTCGGCGTGCGCAAGGCGAGCGGCGGCATGATTGAAATCGACGGCGAGCCGGTGGTGATCCACTCGCCGCGCGAGGCCATCGATCTCGGCATCGGCTTTCTTACCGAGAACCGCAAGGAGCAGGGGCTGTTCCTCGAACTGGCGGCGCAGGAAAACATCACTATGGCGACGCTGGAGCGCGACGCCAGCTGGGGCATGCTCAACCGTAAAAAGGCGCAGACCATCTCCGATGACGCCATCTCTTTGCTCAATATTCGCGTCCCGCATTCGCAGGTGCGGGCGGGCGGCCTTTCCGGCGGCAACCAGCAAAAGCTGCTGATCTCCCGCTGGGTGGCGATCGGCCCGCGGCTCCTGATCCTCGATGAGCCCACGCGCGGCGTCGACGTCGGCGCCAAAAGCGAAATTTACCGCATCATGAACCAGATGGCGCGTCAGGGCGTGGCCATTTTAATGATCTCCAGCGAATTACCGGAAGTGGTCGGTATGAGCGACCGGGTATACGTGATGCGCGAAGGCGCTATTGTCGGCGAACTGCAGGCCGACGAGATCGGCCAGGAAAGCATCATGACGCTGGCCACCGGCGTTAACGACTCTCACCTTAAGGCGGAACAACCATGACAACGCAAAAAGAGACCGCCGCCCGGCCGGTGGCAAAATCAGCATCGGCGAAAAAAATTCTGATGGGCGATTTGATGCAAACGGTCGGCATCCTGCCGATTTTAATCCTGATCGTCGCGGTATTTGGCTTTATTGCCCCGAACTTCTTTACCGAAAGCAACCTGCTGAACATTACCCGCCAGGCGTCCATCAACATCGTGCTCGCGGCGGGCATGACCTTTATTATTTTAACCGGCGGGATCGACCTGTCGGTCGGCTCTATTCTCGGCACCACCGCGGTGGCGGCGATGGTGGTCTCGCTGATGCCGGAGCTCTCCCTGCTCTCCATTCCGGCGGCGCTGATGCTCGGCCTGCTGCTGGGCCTGTTTAACGGCGCGCTGGTCGCCTTCGCCGGGCTGCCGCCGTTTATCGTTACGCTAGGCACCTATACGGCGCTGCGCGGGGCCGCCTATCTGCTGGCCGACGGCACCACGGTGATCAACTCCGATATCAGCTTTGAATGGATCGGCAACGATTATCTCGGGCCGGTGCCGTGGCTGGTGGTGATCGCCCTGGCGGTGATTGCGGTGTGCTGGTTCATTCTGCGCCGCACCACGCTCGGCGTGCATATCTACGCGGTGGGCGGCAATATGCAAGCCGCAAGGCTGACCGGCATCAAGGTGTGGCTGGTGCTGCTGTTCGTCTACGGCATGAGCGGACTGCTCTCCGGGCTGGGCGGGGTGATGAGCGCCTCGCGGCTGTACAGCGCCAACGGCAACCTCGGCGTGGGCTATGAGCTGGACGCCATCGCCGCGGTTATCCTCGGCGGCACCAGCTTCGTCGGCGGTATCGGCACCATCACCGGTACCCTGGTGGGGGCGCTGATTATCGCCACCCTCAATAACGGCATGACGCTGATGGGCGTCTCCTATTTCTGGCAACTGGTGATCAAAGGGGCGGTGATCATCATTGCGGTACTGATCGACAAATACCGTACCCGACACCATCAAAGTGCATAACAACAATACCAATACCCTACGAGTGAGGAAGACAATATGCGTTTGAAACCGTTAGCGATCGCGCTCTGTGCCGGCACGCTGCTGGCCGCAGCGCCGTTCACCCAGGCTAAAGAACTCAAATCCATCGGCGTGACGGTCGGCGATCTGGCCAACCCGTTCTTCGTCCAGATCACCAAAGGCGCCGAGCTGGAAGCCCGCAAGCTGGCCGGGGATGGCGTCAAAGTGACGCTGGTTTCCAGCGGCTACGATCTCGGTCAGCAGGTCGCGCAGATCGATAACTTTATCGCCGCGAAGGTCGACATGATTATCCTTAACGCCGCCGACTCCAAGGGCATCGGCCCGGCGGTGAAACGGGCGAAAGACGCCGGCATCGTGGTGGTGGCGGTGGACGTGGCCGCCGAAGGGGCGGACGCCACGATTACCTCCGACAACACCCAGGCGGGCGAAATGGCCTGTAAATACATCACCGACCGCCTGAAAGGGAAAGGCAACGTGGTGATTATCAACGGGCCGCCGGTTTCTGCGGTGCAGAACCGCGTCGAGGGCTGCCAGACGGAGTTCAAGCGCCACCCGGATATCAAAGTGCTGTCGTATAACCAGAACGCCAAGGGCAGCCGCGAAGGCGGCCTGGAAATTATGACCTCGCTGCTGGCCGCCAATCCGAAAATCGACGGCGTATTTGCGATTAACGACCCTACCGCCATCGGCGCGGACCTGGCGGCCAAACAGGCCCAGCGCCGTGAGTTCTTTATCGTCGGCGTCGACGGTAGTCCGGACGGGGAAGAAGCGTTGAAGCGTAAGAATTCGCTGTTTGTCGCCACCCCGGCCCAGGACCCGCAGGTGATGGCGGCGAAGGCGGTAGAGATTGGCTACGACATCCTGCAGGGCAAACCGGCGCCAACGGCTCCGGTGCTGATCCCGGTGACGATGATCGATAAAAACAACATTGGTACTTATAAAGGCTGGACCGTGAAGTAAGCGGAATCGGCCAGGCAATGCCCCGGGAAGCGCCCGGGGTTAGCCCCTTCGCGGCTACGCCGCCTTATCGCCGTGGATAACGTCTGCGGCGAACACATAGCCCAGGCCGCGCATGGTTTTGATCAGCGCCGGCTGATGCGGATTAAGCTCAATTTTGCGCCGCAGGCGCATGATCAGCACGTCAATCGTGCGATCAAACACCTCGATGCTCTCGCTATGGGTCAACGTCAGCAGCTGTTCGCGGTTCAGCACCCGCCGGGCGTTCTGCGCCAGCGCCAGCAGCAGGCCATATTCACCCTGAGTCAGCGGCACCGGCTGCTGCTGAGGGTTAAATAGCTCGCAGCGGCCGGTATCCAGCCGCCAGCCGTTAAAAATCAGCCCCGTACCGCCGCCAACGCCGCTCTCAGCGGCCAGCGCGCCGCTGCGTCTGAGCACCGCTTTCACCCGCGCCACCACCACCCGGGAGTTAAACGGCTTGCCGATGTAGTCGTCGGCGCCCATCTCCAGCCCCACCACGACGTCGGCTTCGCTCCCGAGACCGGTGAGCATCACCACCGGCAGATCGGGTCTGCTGCGCTGCAGCTGCTGCAGCACCAGCAGGCCGTTGGTATCAGGCAAAATCATGTCCAGCAGGACGAGGGAAATATCCGCCCGCTGCGCCGCCACCGCCAGCGCTTCGCCGCCGGTTTGGCGCACCAGCACGTCAAAAACGTGCGCGCTGAGCACGTCGCACAGCAGTTCGCAGATTGCGCTGTCGTCATCAACAACCAAAATGACCGGTTTCATAGCTTGCCTCTGCCCGCCGGGAGGATGTCTGTATGATTAATTCAGCAAACCAACTCCGACAAATCCATTGCCGGATAGCGTTTCTTCAACCCATGTCACAACTCCGCCCGCTTCGACACGTCAAAACTGACGACGCCCTGCTTTTCGTCAGCACTTCGCCCAAAAATCCGGCGTATCATCAGGAAATACCCACAATGAAAACATGGCATAGAAGATGCATAGTGACGGCGTGATAGCGCGTATGCGTCAACTGATTAACGGGAGCAAGACCGATGAAAAAAGTCGTCACGGTTTGTCCGTATTGCGCATCAGGTTGCAAAATCAACCTGGTGGTCGATAACGGCAAAATCGTCCGGGCTGAGGCGGCCCAGGGGAAAACCAACCAGGGAACCCTGTGCCTGAAGGGCTACTACGGCTGGGACTTTATTAACGATACCCAAATCCTCACCCCGCGCCTGAAAACCCCGATGATCCGCCGCCAGCGCGGCGGCAGGCTGGAATCCGTCTCCTGGGACGAGGCCCTCGACTACGTCGCCGCCCGCCTCAGCGCGATTAAAGAGAAGTACGGCCCGGATGCCATCCAGACCACCGGCTCCTCCCGCGGAACCGGGAATGAAACCAACTATGTGATGCAAAAATTCGCCCGCGCCGTTATTGGTACCAATAACGTCGACTGCTGCGCTCGCGTCTGACACGGCCCTTCGGTTGCAGGTCTGCACCAGTCGGTCGGTAACGGCGCTATGAGCAATGCCATCACCGAGATTGATAACACCGATCTCGTCTTTATCTTCGGCTACAATCCGGCCGACTCACACCCCATCGTGGCGAATCACGTGATTAACGCCAAACGCAACGGGGCGAAGATTATCGTCTGCGATCCGCGCAAGATTGAAACCGCGCGCATTGCCGATATGCATATTGCCTTGAAAAACGGCTCCAACATCGCGCTGCTCAACGCCATCGGCCACGTCATTATCGAAGAGGATCTCTACGATAAATCCTTCGTCGCCAGCCGTACCGAGGGCTTCGAGGAGTACCGTAAAATCGTTGAAGGCTATACGCCGGAGTCGGTGGAAGAGATAACCGGCGTCAGCGCCCGGGAGATCCGCGCCTGCGCCCGGATGTACGCCGGCGCCAAATCCGCCGCCATCCTGTGGGGCATGGGCGTCACCCAGTTCTATCAGGGCGTGGAAACCGTGCGCTCGCTGACCAGCCT
>NISF01000009.1 GCA_002270295.1 Enterobacter sp. 10-1
GGACCAGTTGAGCGGATTCGCGTTTAAACTCTGCACTGAAATTTCTTTTTTTCATTGAGGCACCTGTAATGTTCTGAGGTGAGCATATCACCTCTGTTCAGGTGGCCAAATTCAGTAAACCACTACAGGTATGACTACATTTTCTATTGAGCATAAGATTTATCTCTTAGCTGATGAGTTTGGCTGCTCTGTGCTTTGACCTTGCCCCAAAATCCTGCGCCATTCAGAAACAGAATTCCGGCATGAGCTACACTCCCTGAACGGAGCCTGAACGGAGGTGGTGTCGATGAAAAAATCACGATTCACCGAAGAGCAGATTTTTTTGCCATGAAGCAGGCGCACTCTGAAAAATGACACGGAAATGTTACCACAGTGCGGTACACGCTGATTTGCGGATTTCCTGCTTCACCGGACAAAGCGCCGTCAGAGTAAAGCTGGTTCTTTGCCTGAACTCACTTCACAAATTTCCAGACGCCAGCCGGAATTTTGTCGTATAGCTTCCCCATTGTCAGTTCAGCCAGCCGATGATCCACGGCGGCATTAAAATGTTCAAGTTCAGAATCTGAAAGCGAATATTTATTTTTTCAATAACCTTCTCCAGAGTTTCCTCTGAAGTACAGCGCCTCAATCTTAAAATCCATTCTTGTTTAGTCATTTCTTCTCTGCCGGCTTAATTACTGTTTTAGTATTAAAATTTTTCAATCATTAGGGGGAGTCAACTGTTTTTTATTGATTACCATCAGGTCTATTAAAGAGTTTATAGATACTAAAGCACAACAGTGCAGAAATGCCATATATCCAGAGGATGGGTATTGCATTATAGAAATGCGTCAAATGGTGCCATCACTACGTATATGAAAAAAACATTTGATATATACATTATTTTTCCTGACAGATCATAACTATCAAGAGTGGAAAACTGAGATATGTAGATGATCCAGGTTGAAAATGCCAAAAAACACAGGGGTATATATGTCGTGACACATATGGAGACAGTCTTAAACTCTTTCATAATAACTTCCTTTTATAAATCATGGCTGCTTAACCGGAACTCATAATGGTTGAAACCTTTGCAATTCTCTGCTTATGTGAGGGTCATGAGCAAGCAGTTCTGTTTTTTTAACATTAATTATGTATACTGAAAAGTATGGTTAGATTACTCTAAGGTTTTTCGAAACCCAGAAAATAAATATATTTATACAGTACGGTTCAGTTTTATGAAAGCATAAGTGTACTGCATGGTTTATACTACTGGGAAAAATTGTTACTCTGCTCATGATGGTACATTACTTATTCTTATTTGGATGGCAAGCAGACGACGATATCCGGGCGGAGTTGCCTTACTTGAAAATCAACCTGCAGAGTCCGGCCATTACTACCGTGGTTCGGACTAAATACGGTCGCACACCGCAGAGGTGGTCAGAAGCCATCGCTGCCGGCTTGTATGAAGGATGTGAAGATGGAGAGTCTGGTTCCTGACGGCAATCCCATACTGCTTCCGGCGCTGGAGCAGTCAATTGTGGCGGCAGTGCTTGTTGACGAGAACGATTGTGTCCTTTTCTTCAACCAGGCTGCGGAGCAGCTTTGGGGGTACGAGCGTCACGAGGTCTTGGGCAAGAACATGCGCCCTCTGCTGCCGGAAAGCCTGCGCGGGGTTCATGACGGCTACGTGCGCAAGAACCGTGAGGGCGGGTTGCCCAAGGTTGCAGGCATAAGCCGTGAAGTTCTCATGGAACGCAAGGATGGCCAGCAGGTCTGGGTCATGTTCTCGCTATCGAAGATCGACGTTGAGGGGCGCATCCACTACCTGGCACTGGTGCGCGACGTATCCGATGAAGTTGCGATGCGTGAGCAAAACCGAATGCTACTGATTGCAGTCAACAATACTGACCGTCCGATGCTGGTCCTGAATGCAGAGCGACGGATCGCGCACGTCAATCATGCGTTCACCGAACTTTGGGGATATGAAATCGATGATGTTCTGGGGCGGGAGCCGTCTTCCTTCCTGACCAGCCCGAACATGCCCGCCGATGAATTCAGGCGTTTTCATTCCCGACCTTGGGGACAACAGCGATTGCAGGACGATGCCCTGATTGTTTCCAGGGATGGCAAGGAAACCTGGATTCGCGTATCCAGCACCCCTATAGCCCGTCATGGCAACGATGGCTTTCGCGGGTACTCCGTCGATGTAATCACCGATATCACAGAGGAACGGCAAATCCGTGGTCTGGAACGCGACGTTCTTACGGCGTTGACCAGCAGCATGTCGTTTGAGGAACTGGGTGATTATTTCTGCCGCAGGATCGAGTCGATCGCGTCGGGCGTGCTTGTCTCGGTCTGCCGCGTGGCGGAGCGCAAATTGCGGCCCTGGGCGGCGCCCAGCTTCCATGCATCCTATGGTCCGGATTGGGATGGTGTCGAAATAGGAGAAGGCGTGGCCGGTTGCGGGACCGCGGCGCATCGCGGTGAACCGGTGATGGTCTACGACATCGAGACTGATCCGCTGTGGGCGCCCTACAAGCATCTGATTTTGCCCTACGGCTATAAGGCTTGCTGGAGTTATCCGGTCAGGCGGCGCGATGGCAGTGTCGCTGGAACGTTTGCGTTCTACTTCCACCGGGGTGGCCAACCGGATATGCATCTTGAACGCATTGCGGATGCCAGTGTCCACCTGTGCGCTCTGGCGATCGAGCGGGAAGAGAACCAGCAGCGGGTCAACCAGCTGGTGCGGTACGACATCCTGACCGGCCTGCCGAACCGAAGCCTCCTGCGCCAGCATATCGACGAGTTGCTCCTGTCCAATCCTGATCATGAGATCGTTTTCTTTTATCTGGGCCTGGACCGCTTCAAGGACATCAACGACACGCTCGGACATTCGTCGGGGGACCTCGTGCTGGTGGATATTGGCAGTCGGTTGAAGTCCCATCTGGATGAGGGCCAGTTTCTCGCCCGTGTCGAGGGCGACATGTTTGTCCTGGTCGTGCCCGATTGCGATGTTCATCGGGCTGCACTGGTGGCCACGCACCTCCAGCGGGTCGCTGGCGAGCCGATGGAGATTTCCGGTTTCTCCCTGGACCCGACGGTCAGTATCGGCATCAGCCAGTACCCCGAAAGCAGCCGTGATCGCGATGATCTGCTGCGTAACGCCAAGAGTGCGATGGGCCAGGTGAAGGCGTCGGGCGGTGGCGAGTATCTGTTTTTCAGTGCCGGGATGAACGAGGTCGCCCGTGATCGTCTTTTGCTCGGGACGGCGCTGCGCCGGGCAATCGCCGGGGACTGCCTGCGGCTGGAATACCAGCCACAGGTTCGACCGGACAGCGGAGAGCTCTATGGGGTGGAAGCGCTGGCACGCTGGCGCGATCCGGAGTTCGGGGTTATCCCGCCGGGCAGGTTCATCAGCCTTGCCGAGGAAATCGGCGAGATCGAAGCCATCGGCAGATGGGTGCTGCGCGAGGCATGCAGGCAGATGGCCGCGTGGCGTGATGAGGGTGTGCAGGTGCCGGTCGTATCGGTGAACCTGTCTCCCCTCAGTTTCCGAGGTTCCGATTTGCTGGACTTCGTTGCCGGTCTTCTGCAGCAATATGCATTGCCCGGTGAATGCCTGACCATCGAGATCACCGAGAGCGCCGCTATGGCGCTGACTGCCGGCATGCTGGAGGTCATCCACGGCATCCGTGCGCTCGGTGTCGGCCTGTCGGTGGACGATTTCGGCACGGGCTTCTCCAGCCTCTCCAATCTGGCGAACCTGCCTGTCACCGAGGTCAAGATCGACCGTAGCTTCATCGACAAGTGCTTGCAGGAAAGTCGCCATCAATCTCTGGTGATGGCGGTGATTGGCATTGGGCAGAACCTGCATCTGACGGTCGTGGCAGAAGGCGTGGAAACCGAGGCGCAGCGTGAACTGCTCAAAGCCCATCATTGCCCTGTGCTCCAAGGTTACCTGTTCTCCCGCCCGCTGGCTCCGGCTGACATTCCTAACTGGATAAGAACTGCAGCCAATGCCCTGACTCGGGAGCATTCAGTTGGTTATTGAGCTGTTTTTAATAGTGTTTGTTCACTACTGGTTGACAAGGCCCGTTGTTTGACCCGCATTTTCGTCTGAATATCAAAATGGTGGGATGTCTGAGTAGAAATCAGTCCTGCTAGTTCCTCCGGTTCGATCCCGCCTGATGCCTGTAAATCGTAATTGTAATGACATTTGCGTTACGTTTATCTGTATGATTAATATCTAAGAGACAGGCCGGAGGATTGCACCATGCCAGCGATGAACAGTGCTTTTCTCAAGCGTTAAACGTTAAATTTACACATCAAATCTGCCGAACGCGATCTTATCGACCATGCGACGAAATCCAGAGAAAAAAACGGACTGATTTTGCCCTGGAGGCTGACGCGCTATCGCAGAAGACGTGCTGATTGAGTAGCGTATCCGGTGTCGCTATAAGCAATATCGGTGGCATCGAAGGCGCGCCAGCGAAATGCTGGAGCGAATCAGACAGCAGAACAAGACACTGTTTGCGCACTGGAAGTTCACGGTCAGGTAAGGTTGAATAACAGGAGCCGTATGAGGTGAGGGCTTCACGTACGGTTCTATGAGCGGCCGGAGGGGGAGGTTCCTTCTGGTCTACTCGACCGCCCGTCCCTGTGCTGTTGCCCGGTAATAAGAAAACGAAGACCGGGCGGCGGTGGGACGACCGCAACGCCGGGTTCGACGAGCTGTACCGCAATGGCCGGATACCGGAAGCCGCATGATGGGCTCACGCCCGATGCAAGATCCACGATGGGCACGTTCGCACTCCATCAGCCCTGACGGGTGAAGCCCTGAAACGTATCGGCGAGTTGTATGCCATCGAGGCGGAGATAAGGGAAATGCCGGCAGAGCTGCGCCTTGCCGAACCTCAGCAGAAAGCGAAACCTCTACTGAAATCCCTGGAAAGCTGGCTGCGTGAAAAGATGAAAACCTGTCGCGGCACTCAGAGCTGGCGAAGGCGTTCACGTACACACTGAACCAGTGGCCGGCACTGACGTACTATGCAGATGATGGCTGGGCTGAAGCCGACAATAACATAGCTGAAAATGTGCTGCGGATGGTCAGTCTGGGGAGAAAGAACTGGACCACGGTAGCGTTCTGTACAGCCTGTTTCAATTATAGGTCGCTTAAAGGTGCTGTTCATTCAGCGATGTTTTTATTTGCCATAAATCACCCGGCGGGGGCTTATCGAGACATGCGGATAACTGCTATTTATGCAATGCAATGGGAAAGGACATTAACGGACAATTGATGCCGATCCGCCGCTTGTTCCATCACGCAGAGATCCGCTTTCTTCGCATGAGGATGCATTTCAGCATAGATGTAGGTCTGACCCAGCCGCGTATACTTACCCTTCCCAAATGCATGGTATGGCAATAAATCAATGCCAGTGAAACTGGAACAATTGTGCGTCAAGGCATGAATAAGCGACATCATCTTTTCCGCCTGCTCAGGCGTGTCATTGACCTCCGGAATGACCGGAATGCGGATACGCAACGGAATGTTTACCTCCAGCAGGCGTTGCAGGTTTTGAAGAATGGGTTTGATGCTGGTGCCGGTATACCGAAGATGCCGTTCTGCATCCGCCAGCTTAAGGTCATACAACACCAGATTAGTCATTTGACAGGCTTCAGCCACCGCGGTCCAGGGGGCAAAACCGGCAGTTTCCACCGCCGTATGCAGACCTTCCTGCCGACAGAGCGTCAGCAATCCACGTGCAAAGCGTGACTGCAACGCCATTTCTCCACCAGAGAGAGTGAGACCACCACCGGAAGTGCGGTAATAAATCTCATCTGCGATGACCTTCTGATATACCTGCGCCACAGACTGCAGCGTAGATTCTCCGGTCAGACGGTTGACTTCGCCGCAATCTATGCCTTCAGGATTTGCACACCAGACACATTTCATCTGGCATCCCTTCAGGAAGACAACAGTTCTGATCCCCGGTCCATCATGGAGCGAGAAGCGCTGAATATTGAACACCCGCCCCATGATTGCTGAAAGATCAGACGTTCCGGAGCATTGTTCGGCTGATGATCTCATCCTGTACCTCCCTGCTAAGTTCAGTGAAGAATGCGCTATATCCCGCTACTCGGATCATCAGATTGCGCCAGGAATCGGGATCCTGCTGCGCTTTGCGCAATGTTTCGTTGTCGATGTAGCTGAACTGCATCTGAGCATTACCCAGCAGGCTGGCGGTGCGCAACAGAGTGATGATGCCCTGTTCTCCTTCGGGTGTATCCAGCATGCCGTACATCAGTTTGAAGTTATGTACCATGCCTATTTCCATTTCCTCGACGTTGATACGACTCACCGAATTGATGATGGCGGTAGGCCCGAGGTTATCGGTCTGTTGCGATGGGCTGATCCCATCTGCCAGCGGCTGTCCAGCCAGCCGGCCGCTTGGCAATGCTCCCGTGATAAGCCCAAAGGGGGTATTATTGGATATCGACAGCGTACCATGCGTGAACGGGCCATAAAGCATGCGGTAACGACGGTGCTCATATTCAGTGAAGCGGATCAGGTCTCTTGCGATCAGGTCCACTTCTTCAAGGTCATTACCGAATTTTGCGACAGACAGACAGGTCTGACGCAACTCGCCAGCATTCTGGAAGTTGTCACGCAATACCTGAGCCATCTCGGCCGGCGCAAGCCGCTGCTGCCGGTAAACGAGCTCGCGCATCGCCATCATTGAGTTAGCGTAATCTGCCATACCGGTCCAGATGAGCCCCGGCCCGTTATTGACCATAGCTCCACCATGCATCACATCTTGTCCCCGTTCCATACAGCCTTCAATGAGGCAGGATATCAATGGCTTGGGCGCATAGTCCCGGTGCAGCTTTTGCAGGATTAGCGTAGCGCGAGCAGCCTGATGAATGATATGACGCAACTGAGTGTGTACCGCGTATTCGAAAGCAGCGTAGTCCTTAAGCTCGGTGATATCCCCGGTAACGGGTCCAATCTGTACGCCAGCTTTACTGCATCCGTTATTAAATGCCAGTTCTATAGCGCTGGTAAATGTCGTGTAACCAGCGGAAGTCCACTGATAGATTTTGCCTGACTTTTGCGGCTCGACGCAGCCCATTAGGCAATAATCCCTGGCATCCTCATAATCGAACCCCTTGCGTAGCATCATTTTGATATGCGCATCGTCAAAGTGGCAGGCAGGGAAGCCGATACCTGCGCGAATGACATCCACGACTTTTCGTAAAAATAGTTGCGGTGTACGATTGTGAATGCGTACAGCCAGGCCTGGTTGGTATATTTTCAACTGGCGAGAACATTCCATGAAAATCAGAGATAACGGATTGGTGGCATCACCTCCCTCTCGTTTCTGACCACCAACAACAAGATTGATGAATGGCTGATACCCAGCGAAATACATAGATGTTTCCGCACTGCACACCCACAGCGATTCTGACATCTTGATTAGCCAGCAAGCGATCAGTTCATGTGCCTGCTCCTCAGTCAGATGGCCGCTGGACAGGTCAGCTTCCAGCCAGGGCCATAAGTACTGGTCAGCACGTCCGAGCGAAATGCCTGTCTGATTTTCCTCCAGCGTAAACAGCGACTGTATAAACCACACCGACTGCAGCGCCTCATGAAAATCCTGTGGTGGATATTCCGGTACGCGGCGACAAATAGCCGCCAGACGACGTAATTCTTCCTGACGTTGCGGATCATTAGTTTCTTGCGCCAGTTGCCATGCATAATCGGCGTATCGTGAAGCGTATTCTATAGCTCCATCACAGGTTTCAATTACCGCCAGATAGTAATCATATTTTTCCTGGCTTTGGTGGTCAGTGCCTTCCAGCGCATCAAGGGCATCCTGCGCCTGCTGGCGAATCCCCCCCATACCAAAGCGCAGCAGGATATTGTCGTATCCGGGACAGCTGTCTCCACCGCCATTCTGTGTTTTGATGCTTAAGTCGCAGATCCCTTCCTGATGACTCCATTCCCATAGACCTGCCTGCCTGAGACGCGTCTCAGCCATTTCATCGAGCGAACGTCCCTTCCAGAACGGCAGAATCTGCTCCCGCAGTTCCTTTTTATCTTCTTCTCTAATCAGGTACGGATCCTGGGCCCGGCTGGTCATAGTATCCAGTTCATCCGCCACCCACCGCCAGGCAATTTCCGGTGCGATCTCTCCACCACGCGGACTGCCAGCAGGATGGCTGATGATCAGCTCGTCCGGGGCGATCCAAAGGGGGGCTGTCTGGCAGGCCTGGCGAAATGCCCTGGCGCGAAGAAGTACTGGCGTCAGGCCTGGATAGCGGCGGTAAACTTCCGTTACGGCGCGAGCCCTGGAAATGGAAATGAACGGCTTCGCCTTCAGATAGTGCTCGCGCAAGGCTTGAACGCGTGAAGATAATGATTGTTGTGGAGCTATGTCATTCATCCGAAAATCCCCATAATCATGCAACCAGCAACAATTAAGCCCAGGCCGCTCATGCCGGCTCTGTCCGGCTTCTGTTGGTAGAAAATGAGCCCTGAAGCGGCGACGAGCAGAATGCCCAGACCACACCATAAGGCGTACGCCAGCCCAGGTCTGATGAGGACCATCGTTTGTGCCAGAGCGTAGAATGCCCCCAGATAGCTAAAAACCACTATCAGAGAGGGGACGACACGGGTAAAATTCTTTGTTTTGATGAGCAGGCTGGTGCCGATGACTTCAAATAAAACTGATATAAACAGCCAGAAAACAATAATTAAGACTGCCATCATGCCGATACCTCTCTGTCGCTGCTGGATAACAAATTGATAATCAGCACACCCGCGATGACCAGACTCATACCCGTGATCGTTCCCGTACTGAGCGTCTGATTGAAGATAAATGCATGAATCAAATTCGTAGCCAGAATGCCAATGCCGGACCACAAGGCATAAGCCACCCCCATATGTATGCGCTTCAGAGCGTGCGTCAGGCTGTAATATGAAACTACATAACCCAGCGTAGCGAATACAGCAGGAATGGCGCGAGTCACTCCTTCGGATAAGACCAGCATAAAAGTGGCGAAAATTTCAGTGATGATCGCCAGCGTCAGCCAGAGAAAGCAATTTGCTCGAGTCATAAATTTTCCGATTTAGTTGAATAATTAACCTTGCATCCCCACAATAATGGGGCCGATATTCAGTCAGAGAATGTCGATAAAATAACCACAGTGTCTGCACTCCCCCTCTGAATAAAAATAATCATCCTTGATGACAATACATTACCTGAGTTATTAATCGAATTATAGGGTCAAAAAAATAAACCATAAGACAACAGACCATCAGTAATAACTGTGCGTTTAAACATGTTTATGGCCTGTTAGTTTAATGTATGTGCATACGTTACAGCTCAGAAGGTGTTTTAATTTGGTTGTGTTTATGGGTGGTTTATACTGCCTTTGATAATATTCAATTATGATACATGAATATTGTTTACTGTTGACTTCATTATTGTCAAAAAAGATTTAACAATAGCAGGATACATGAGAGTTCAGGGTATCTTTACTTGCATCAAGATGTCATAATGCCCACGTGCTGGCTTAAAGAGAATAAATATCATGCGTAAACTAAGTGCTCTTTTGATCACATTTGTGATGACCGCCTGTGTATCGCTTCAACCGTATGGTAAGGATACTAAGGTAACACAGAGCTACTATTACAAGGATTCAACGAAGCCCAGAGCAGTGTACTCATGCATGCAGGATGAGCTTTTTTCTCAGGGGTACCTTCTGGAGTACGGAAAACTCAACAATAAGTTTGGCGTTAATCGTTTCGATGTGACGCGTAAGTCAGAAAATGTCGCCAGCCTTGAGATTAATACTGCTGGTTCATCCGTATCAAGCCAGGCATTTGTTAAAAATGATCGAGTTCGTAAAGATATTGATGCGGTTCAGTCATATTGCGTGAAAAATACAGGCCACAGCGCCTCGATAGTAGGGGCAGTTATTGAGGGATTATGGGAGGGGTTGAAATAAAACTCAGCTCATTTCATGAGTCCTGCCAGCAACCATAATGCTGGCACACATTACTTTTATGCAGACAAAGTAACGCCGGCCAAACATTCAGTCACATCAGGTTAGTGAATATTATTGGTGTTGTTTGCCTGTCAGACAGTACTGTCTGATAGTTGACGACTTAAAGTGAATGTCATACAGGCACGTAGAGTTTTCAATTGAACCAGATGCAGAGCACGTTCGCCATTAAAAACCTGACCGATTCTATATCATTTTTATTGAATAAACAGTAGGAGCATTCTATCAAAATCAGGTAATGATAATGCTCTGATTTAGAGAGTTATCCCCATCCTAGGGTTGTAGAATACTAAATGAATTATGTTCATTAACACCATTGCAATATAGTGGCTAACATACTATATGTGTAACGAGGGTTTGTAGTCAATGATTATATTGAGTGATGCCATTAATTATTCTGAGTGATGAAATCAATGTATAAAATAATTATCCCCTTAATTGTTTCTTTACTAATGAGTGTAGGTTGCAAAGGACCATCAGCTGGTTCCCAGTATTATATTAATTATGCTCTTACTGGACAGAAAATGTCTTCGTCATACGGCATTGTCACTGGGGTAAGGTATATAACTATCCACAACGATACTGGTTATAATATTATGGGGACAGTCAGTGGGGCTGCACTTGGCGGTATCGCCGGAAATGTTATTGGTAGTCAACGCCATGCAACAATGGGTGGCGCGGCAGCAGGAATATTAGTCGGACAGGCGATCCAGAGCCGGTTAGCTCGTAGCCATGTTGTTGAACTATTTATTAGACCAGATGACGGGCGTGATTTTGTTATTGTGCAGCCAACCAGAGGAGCTACTTTTTTTGTCGGACAGAGTGTGAATATCACGTATCGTAGAGGCCATATAGTTATTTTACCGAGGCAGGAGATGTCGGTTTTATAACCTATCACAGGGTGAACTACGGTTTTCAGACCATAGATGCCGATCGCCAGCACGAGCTGAATGCAGATCACCAGCCCCATCTTGAGCGGCGACAACGCCATGGGCAAAGCCTGGCGCATAACATCCATCGCGGGAATAACCATAATTCTCACATCGCACGACATTCGGTAAGGTCTTGTCGATCTGCCGCCGTAATCGGTATAGACGACGTCCTGGTTCAGGTTTTGTTGCCGCGGGCCAGCAATGACGCGGAACACGGAATCGTCCTATTCGGCCTTAGAGATGAAACCAGTCCAGTTCGCCAGGCGCGAAAGCAGATTGGGTCGACCTGAGCCAGCAGACAGGCGCGCAGTCCGGTTGAGTTATTCGACCAGCCAGTTCAGGTAACAGTGCCGCTCGGTACTTCGGTCAATCCAGCGTCACGATTGTCATCGTAGAGCTAGGATTCGCGAGCCGTGCTGGAGAAATATCCGCGTGTGTCGTCGAAGTAGTTGGAATCGCTCCAACTGATGTCCGCCATCAGCTCCTCACTGAGGTTTGGCTGGTTAATGAACAGCTTAGAACCCGTCTCCGGAGTTGCTGGCCGTGCTGATCCGCGAGCTGACCGGGAGGACGCAATGATACCCCTCCCGTCAGGCACCCGTATCTGGCTGGTCGCCGGAGCCATGGATATGCGTAAATCCTTCAACTGGCTGGGCGAACAGATACAACACGTTCTGGATGAGGAGCCCTTCTCCGGCCACCTGTTCATCTTCCGGGGACGCCGTGGCGATACCGTGAAGGTCCTCTGGGCCGATGCTGATGGTCTGTGCCTGTTCATCAAATGTCTGGCCTGCTGCACGCGACGGCAAAATCGCGAACACCTGCGCACAACTTGCCATGCTTCTCGATAAGCTGGACTGGCGTCAGCCAAAAACAGCACGCCTTAACTCACTGACAATGTTGTAAAAAGGACATGACCGCATTATGAATGTGGTCATGAGTCAGGACTATCTCGCCCGTATCGCTGTGCTGGAAGATGCGCTTCGCCAGAAAGACAGCCAGCTCAGCCTCGTTGCAGAGACTGAGTCGTTCCTGCGTTCGTCGCTGGCCCGCGCTGAAGAGAGTGTATCGCCTTAGGGTGGCGCTGCCGTAAGGCATTTCAATGTTAATAATAAGGACGTTGGAATGAGTTTTGCTGATTTACCTGTGCCTGACCGGAATATATGTCACACAATATTCCGCTATCTTCATGACGGGCATTTATCGAAGTCAGTCTTCAGGGAAGTATGAAGCTAACTGCAGAAAAAATGTGTATCACAATCGGTGCCGTCAGCCAGAAAATCCTTCATATTGAGGAACAGATGAGGAATAAATTATTCTCACGAAAGGGTAAAATCCTGAGGCTGAGTATTCCCGGCCTCAGCTTACGTGATGCGGTTGGGCGGGGATTAAAAGAGATAGAAAATGGCTGGGCAAAAATTGTTCCGCCGTTTCAGAATCAGCTGGTCATTTCAGCGCTGCCGGTGATTGCCTACACGAACACGTAGTATTCGATAGTTGACCCCGATTATTCCTGACAACCCTTATTTTATAATTTAAAAAAACAGCACAAGATAATTTATCTGCTTTATATTTAATAATACCCATGCGGAATTAAATTTATTGCACTAGGGCATCTTACTTTTGCTCTCTAGTAGTGCAAGACATCCGGAAAGTACTGGTCAAATCCGTTTTTTTAATGGCACCACTATTTCTTTATCTCTTTTTCACACAATGGAGAGGTAATAAACATGGATCCTGTATTAAGTCATTTTACGACCAGTCATGACGAATATCATACTGATGAAACTGCTTCAACATTTGGTATACTGCAGGCACTCCCTGGACACATCCCGTCAAAAGAAAACTATATTATCCCTGACGAAATAATTCAGGAATGGGTAAGTAATAAATATGATTTTTTGATTAAACAACTGACAGACAGGATCTCAAATAATACACCGCGGAGTCTCTCACGGGTCGGTCAGGACAATCCTTGAAACATATTCCCGGGATCAGTCGCTTGATTACAGCGAGTTTTACTGTCAGTTCATGAATAATATCTATACACCCCAGAAAGAAGATGGCGAGTTATTAAGACGGGTGATCCTGAATCAGGTGCTGCAGGCAGTTGCCAGATACGTTGCAGCCTATGAAAGCAATACTGCAGGTAAAAATACGACCGGTTTCGATGATGTATGTTCCCTGCTCCCGGAAACCCTGCGCATGTCGATACACCGTAAAGATGAGAAACACGGGCATTACTCTGTGCAGATATCGCCTTCCTCCTCCCGGGTCCCCTGGCATGGTGTGGCTGTTCTGGAACCAACACAAAACGGGTTCCTGCTGGATGTCCGTCTGGAAAGAGAGGTTCGCATAGCCGGATATACCGGAGTCAGTCCGACCGGACGTGAGCAGCCTCCCTTTTTTGGATTGGCCCCTATATTTCCATACACTTTTTATCACTTAACCCATTACTGGTTCGCCGCCGCAGATATTCCCGTGGGGAACGATATCCCAGTGCACTATGCGGATGCCATTCGTTGTAATGTTCGAAGGCCTCCGCAAGGTTCTTTACCGCTGTTAACCCGTCGGGCTTGGGCATGATGCTGATGTAATCGCGCTTCATCGTTTTCACGAAGCTCTCCGCCATCCCGTTGCTTTCCATTCTGGCGAACTGACGCGTCTGATGAGAACGGTAGGCTGAACCGTTGTCTGTCAGCCACTCAACGGGGGATGCCAGCAGGCTGTTACCGAAGCGACGCTCCACTGCACCCTGCATGACGTCCTGCACGGTTTCACTGTCATAGCCACCGGTACTGGCCGCCCAGTGCAGTGCCTCGCGATCGCAACAGTCCAGCGCGAACGTGACCCGCAGTTTTTCACCGTTATCACAGCTGAACTCGAAGCCGTCAGAGCACCACCGCTGGTTACTTTCTCCAACGGCCACTTTCCCTGTATGCGCCCGCTTCGAGGGCGGTATTGCCGGTTTTCGCTCAAGCAGCAGCGTATTCTGACGCATGATGCGGTATACACGTTTGGCATTGATCACCGCCATGTCGTCACTTTCTGATTGTCTGCGCAGCAGTGCCCATACCCGACGATAACCATAGGTGGGCAGATCGCCGATAACGGTATGGATACGGGCCAGCGCTTCAGTATCATCAGGCTTGCGCTTGCACCGACGGTCCTGCCAGTCCTTCGACCGACGGGCCATGGCATGCAGTTGCACACGCGAGACCCGGAGGCAACGACTGACAAGGCTTATTCGCCATCCTCCGGCAACAAGGGCACGTGCGCTATCCACTTTTTTTGTCGGCCATATTCAACGGCTTCTTTCAGCAGCTCGTTTTCCATGGTTTTTTTGCCCAGCAGGCGCTGTAACTCTTTAATTTGCTTCATTGCAGATGCCAGCTCCGACGCGGGAACAACCTGTTCACCAGCGGCAACGGCGGTGAGACTGCCTTCCTGATACTGCTTGCGCCACAGGAACAGCTGACTGGCAGCAACACCATGCTGCCGGGCGACCAGCGACACAGTCATACCAGGCTCAAAGCTCTGCTGAACAATGGCGATTTTTTCCTGAACGCTGCGGCGTCTGCGCTTCTCTGGACCTAAAACATCAATCATCCGGACTCCAACGACTAGTCTAAAAACTAGTATTAAGACTATCACTAACTTAAGTGATGCCAACTGTCTGGAGATTCATGGGGCCAGTCTAAAAATAAATACGATCATCGTAAATATATTATGGACACTTTTACTACTGTACCCAGGTGAGCTGAGAAATTCGCAGTGCGGCTTATTCATCTAGAATCAGGCTGGTCTCGAACAGATTTCCTGTTTCATCAAAACTAAACCAATATGCGTTATGACCCTGGTGACCCTGTGACCCTGGCCCAAATTCAGTGCAGTGCTAAATCAGAGATCCTCGTCTTTCTCCGGAGACTTCGGATGAATTCAGCCGGAGTCATGTCATTTAATGATGAATGCGTTCTCTCATGATTATATTCCCTGCGCCAGTTGTCGAGTTTGTCCTGCGCATCTTCCAGCGACAGGAACCAGTGAATGTTCAGGCATTCATCCCGCAGACTGCCATTAAATGACTCAATAAACGGGTTATCCGTTGGTTTTCCGGGGCGGGAGAAGTCCATTGTGACACCGTGCTCATACGCCCATTTATCCAGAATTTTCGAAATAAACTCGCTGCCGTTATCTGTCTGAATACGTACCGGCAGGCGCTTGCCCAGCACCCGCAACCCTTCCATCACACCGACCACATCCTCACCTTTCAGCGACTTTCCGGCATGGATCGCCACACACTCCCGACTAAAATTATCCACTACAGTCAGCGCCCGGAAACGTCGTCCGTTAAACAGGTTATCCGACACGAAATCCATACTCCAGCACTGATCGACACCGGTCAGGACCGGACGTTGCTGACGATGTGCTGCACTGACATGCCTGCGCGGGCGTTTTCTGCGCAGGTTGAGGCCTTCCAGACAGTAAATCCGGTGTGTTTTCTTGTGGTTAACAGGCCAGCCTTCCCGCCGCAGCTGAATATGAATACGCGGGCAACCGTAGCGGATCCGGGTTTCCGCTATTTCCCTGATACGCAGGGTTATCGCCCGATCATCCCGCCGGCTCTGCCAGTGGTAAACGGTTCTGCTCTGCATCAGCAGTCCGCATCCCCGTCGGACACTGATACGGTAAGCCTCCCGCAGAAAATGCACCGCCTGACGCTTCTGAGCCGGCCTCAGAACTTTTGTTTCAGTACCTCCTGCAGCATCTCCTTGTCCAGACTCAGGTCAGCCACCAGTTTCTTCAGCCGTTGATTTTCATCCTCCAGTTGCCGCAGACGCCGCAGTTCGGTCACGCCCAGACCGGCGAATTTCTTCTTCCAGTTATAAAAAGTGGCTTCAGAAATCCCCATCTTTCGGCAGACTTCCCCGACACGGGTGCCGGTTTCGGCCTGTTTCAGCGCAAACGCGATCTGTTCTTCGGTATAGCGGGTCTTTTTCATGGCGATGTGCCTCTCTGTGAGATGGAAGAAAGACCGGAGACTTCAGTTTAGTCTGGCACTGTTTTCAGGGAGGAGATCACTGTTGTTGATGTACTGATGCCGGCGTTATGTGAGACCACTGCCCCGCCCGAAATATCGACACCGTTACGCAGGGAGACGCGGCCGGTGGACAGACTGAACGAAAACGGGCGCAGGGTGTTCCACTGTCCGTCCTGCGCCTGGCCGCTGGCCGTGGTCAGGGCGTAGAAATCCCGACCATCGTTACGGAGAATGACGCCGGTATTGCCGTTTGAGAGCCGGAATCCGTTCGCGGCTTTTGACACAATTTCCTCGTCGCTGACGAGGCGCTTGCGCAGCGTGGTGAGGGATTTGAGTTCGGTGATGTCGTCGTTCACGCCATTCAGTACCAGGGCGTTTGTCTTCTGTTCAGCCATTGTGAGGTCCTTTTTCTGGTTGAGTGCAACAATAACTGTATATACATACAGTATTTATTTACCTTACTTCTCTTCAGCAGCCCTGTCAACAGATGAGACGCATTCGTATTTGCCAGTCGGGGTGTGCCGCTCTGCGGCACAGAAGGCGGTGCGAAAAAGTCAAAGAGGACGCAGAAGTCAGTCCGCCGAAGCCCGGCGCAGCCGGCAACGATTTGATAGGTTCTGCCAATCCCCATCCCCGCCCTGATAAGCCATACCCACAAATAACGCTTCAGGAGCTGCTGTACGCGGTCGGAGTGGTCCCGACAAGGCGTAGCCGTAGTCGGGGCGTATCTCCGCGTTAGCGCCGTTCAGGCGCTTACGAGCGTGTACCCGATAACTTACCGCAGTACGACCTGCAGCGATGAACAAGAGTAGTTACAACACCCATCATTAAAAGCGATGTCTTCCCCGGCCTTTGGCCGGGGGCGGCGGCGCTTTTCAGTGGTGGGGAGGGGCTCGGGGTTGCAGAACGGCGCCGGGGTTTGTTTTAAAAAGGGATTTATTGAATGATGTAACTAATGTGTGTGCTGGTTATATGCCCGCCGCTTGCCGGCGGGAGGTACTTCTGGATCTGAGCGGCGCGGGCGCTTGCGACCGCTGTTAGCGAAGGCCTCATTGAGACTGTCCACAGGACAGACGACGAACAGGTTTTCCTTTGAGACGAAAGAGATTCAGATCTTTAAAAGAAGTTCAGAGCAGGTATTTAAAGGGAACCATGCGCTCTGTAACCCCTGACGACAGGCACCCTGACAACATATCGGCTGTAGCCTTGTGAATAGTTCCCTTGCAGTTAAATGTGTATAAGTAAAATCAGGCCTAAACGCCGGCGTCCGGGCCCTGATATTTCATCCGCCACGAGAATTAATGAGGCACTGGCCGGTATGGCCATAAACGAAGTGGTCAGAAATCAGCCACGTCCGGGAGACGGACGTGCGAAAGTCTCCGGCGCCAGCCGGATAACAAAAATGAGAGGGTTATATAGGGTCGGGGTACGGCGCCAGGCGGGTATAGTTATTGCCCCGGGACAGCAGCATACGCTCAGTCACGCGTCGCTCAACCTCACGCTTCAGCGCATCATGATCGCCTCTGAAGCGGCCGGTAGAATATTCCCGGGTCAGCTGCTGACGAACACGCGTCTCGATGTCCTTACGCTGGCGTGAAGCATCCCGTCGGGCGGTCGCTCGCTTCTGCCCATGAGATTTACGCTCGCTCTGATAGCTGCGGAAACGCTCGCGTACAAATCGCCAGGATTTGGCGATCAGTTCATCCATTCCCAGTTGCGGCAGGCTTTGTTTTTTTCGTTGTTTGTTTTCCCATTCCACACGGCTACGACGTGCGGCCACGACAGCCACATCTGACACATCCAGAGCCTGGAAAAGAGCCGGCGTGAACGTCATATCCGTCGGGATGTTGCAGCCGATCTGCGGGTCATATTCCGTTGTATAGGTGATCAGACCCAGCTCGGACATAAACCGCAGCGCACGGGTCGCCCGCGAGATAGACAGGTTGCCACTGGCTGATTCCGTGGCCAGCCCGCACTCGATGGCCATATTGGTAATCGAGCGCTGTACTCGATTGGCCAGCGGATCATAATGAAAGCACATTGCCTGGAGAAGCGCGTCAATCGCACGCCGGCGAAGTACAGGAGGCATACGCCGACGCTTACCCAGTGAGCGGGCAAACGCAACATGGATTGAAAAATCAAAAGTGGAGGTAAAGCCTTCGGCTTTGGCCATCAGCTTACGACAAAACGGCAGTGTCTTTTTACCTTCACGCGCCAAAAAACGCGGTTCGGCATTTTTTACCTGAACGTAATGGAATGAATCTTTAGCATCCTGGTCAGTCACCGCTTCCTGCGCTTATGTTGCATGGAAGGAGTGAGCACAGAAGGTATTGAACTTTTCTGAGCATGAATCTATACTCCCTGCATAGAGCAACAGCTTCTATGCAGTTTAAGTAGGCCCCGGTAATCTTCTCTTCCGCCAAGTAGATAAAGATTATCGGGGTTTTTGCTTTCTGATTCTGGAAAAACCTTTCTACAGAACCAAGTTCCCTGCCACCTTACGGCGTGGCCAGCCATGAAAATCTAAACTTTCAGTAATCTAGCACCACCCTCTTATACAAGCAAGGTTGTTATCCCATAACGTTTTTTGACTCAGCATCCTGAATCAATTTGCTGAATAACTCGGCCTGGCTTAAGCCGCTTGATGCACACATTTCCAGAAATTTCGTTTTTAACTCGTTAGGAACAAGAATTTTAATTTCTTTGTGGGTTTCTCGCCTGCGTGCAACAAAATTCTGTTGCCGCTCAGAACCGCTCATTGGATGGCTTTTGCGCTGAGAGCGTTTTGAATTCTTTGAGGAAGAGATAACATCTTCTGGCTGTGGCATACCCACCTCTCCAGGTTACTGATTGAGTCTGAAAAGGAGAATACTACAACTCTTACATATCCTGCAAATCAATAACTTACTTTCAATTTGAAAGATAATCTTTCTAAAATTTTAACTGCGGATATTGGTGAAGACGAAATTACAAAATAAAAGATAACGCTGTTGGCGCAGCGCTACCTTTTAAGCGAGGATTCTCAGTAGTAACAGAGCATTTAATAAGTACTCCTCCAGTCCTCCCCCATCTCCCACCTGGATTGCCAGTGCTGCAGGTAGGTCTCAGCCAGGATGGGATAATCCCGGATAACCAGTGCATTTTCTGAGTTACTGCGCACGGCTGCGCGGGAGAAATTGAATGACCCAGTTTCCACGTTTCGACCGTCGGTGATGATGACCTTGTCATGCATGATTTTAAACTGGCTGACCGTACGCACAGGGATGCCGGCGTTGACCAGCAAATTCATCGCTGCCGCACCGGCGCTCCCTTTCGCGTTATTTGCTTTCCAGTCGAGTACCACTTTCACATCCACACCCCGCTGCTTCGCCTGAATCAGCGAACGGGACACTTCCGGGGACGTGAAGGCGTATCCCATCAACCTGATACTCTCCTGTGCGGCATCGATGGTGTTCAGTACCAGTTGCAGCGCCGAACCTTCCGGGGAAAATCCAGCCTGAACGGTTGGCTGGGCAACCACGCCGCCGGAGACCAGTAAACATACTGACAGAATTCCTGAAATGGCTGAATATTTCATATACGTTATTTCCCCTGCGCTTTATTGATTGCCTTCTGGAGATTCTCAGCCTCGATCATGCCTGAAAATACGGTCGTATTTTCTTCCGAAGCACCATTAACAGGCATAATAATGATGCCTGGCGTCCCCGTTAGGCCAATAGCTGTGGCTATTTTATTAATATCTTCCAGCGTACTGTTAATCGTATCGATTGTTTTGGCTTCAAACCTGGCACCCTCAGATACTTTATTGATGACATCTTTTGTTAGCTTCCCTTCATTAAGGCCGGTAGCATAAATACCATTGTGATATTTCAGATATGCATCAGCCCCTTTTTCTTTCCAGACCTGGAGCCCTGTCTTTGCGGCCAACAACGATTCAGACCAGCGACTACCAAACACGGGCCACTCCATGAAGTAGTAACGAACATGTGCATTGTTCTTCATCACTTTCTCCAGCTCCGGAGCCAGCCGACTACACCAGATACACTGATAATCAAAGAACTCGGCGACCATCACCGTTGCGTCAGAAGGACCATAAGACGGGATACTGTTATTCCCCTGAATGATCGACGCATAGGCTAATGCTGCCCTTTTCAGGCTGGCGGTTTGTTTCTCCTGCTGCTGTTCCTGCAGTTTCTCACTCATCTGAATCAGAATGTCGGGATGCGCACGCATATAATCAGCGGCTAATTCACCGATCCTTTCCTCCTGTGCCGGAGTAAATAAATCTGGCGTCATATTTTCTTGTGCGAAACTATTTGTTATTCCGCTGACAAATACAGCCGACATCAGTAATACCGATTTAAGTTTCATGTTTATTCCTTTAAAAACGGGTGATTTAAAAAACAACAATAACAACCCACCGAAGAATTTAAATCCTCTGGCAGGTCATTATGCAGTAAACAGATCGTTCTATTGGTGGGGGGATATTTTAAACAACGTTATTCTGTTTTCGGACCGTCTGTCGGTGCTGACGGATCATACGTTCACGGGCATATTCCGCCTCTTCTTCAGAGACCGTCGCGACGATTTGCCCATGAATATCATACCGCGGCGCGCCGGGTTGCATAACAGACAGATAAAGGTCCGATCGTGTCAGGCTTTTAAGGCACTTAATGACCTGCTTATGAGAGAGTGGCAGGTCCCGCTGCGCAATATCGGCAAACAGCTGCTCTCGCATCCCCGTCGCCAGCAGACGCGGCGAGTCACCGTCAAACAGTTGTGGCCAGAACGCTTTCAGGGTCATGCTGGCCTGGTCCGGCGGCAGTAAACGAAGATAACGTACCGGGGGGGGGGGCCTGACCGCTTTCACAGCCTCCGGTGCTGGCTGGCTGGCGGCGGCTTCAGCAGCCTGTTTAGCCTGTGCCAGCTTTTCTTTCTTCAGCTTCCAGGCCGGAGGCGTCGTGACTACCACCACTTTTTTTCGCCGTACCACACCAGGCGTGTCAACGGACCCGGCCGCTGCGGTATCCGCTGCCGGCTTTCTTTTCAGACTCAGTACAGGGCGTTTTTCTTCAGTCATAGTTTCGTTTTACTATCCTGCCAGGAACCAGGCTATAAGATACGTGAACACGGCCGACAGCGCATCTATTCAGGACGCCGGGCCTCGTTCCTCTTTTACCGCCCGGACTTCGGCCAGGGATTTTTTACATCGAGGCAACGATCCCCAGCACCGCCAGATGTACGGCATAAAACATCACAAAAAAGTGCCGCGGCCAGAAGCGCGGGATAGAACGACCGAGGTCAGAACAGACCGCCAGGACCAGTAAAGCGACCATCAGGCCGGCGACAGACTGGGTGATATCATGAATATTCATCAGCATGACCATGACAGCCCACAGCACAGCATACCCGATTCGCTCTACCGGCTCTTTCGCCCGGCAAAGCCGCCAGCTGTTGATCAGCATGAAGACCCCGGCCAGACCGTAGCTGTCGGCAGACAAGGGGAGCCAGGCCACGACCAGCGCAATCGCCAGCAAAACATCATTGCGGGTCTGCAGACTGAACCAGCGCAGCGCCTGGCCGGTGACCGCAAAGCTAAACAGGATATTCCCCATGTACCACGGGTACCCGATGAGAATAAAGGAGCCCTGGGCGATCAGCGCCCAGCACCACAGACTGTTCAGCTGTGTCTGACGGATCTGCCCGTGACGCGCCAGGTTCATTCCCCAGACCAGACCAAACAGAGGAAAACAGCCTCTCCCCAGCAGGCGCATGAGCTCATTATTCCCGGCCAGTAGCAAACCTGTGTGATCGACAACCATCAACACCAGCGCCACCGTTTTGATGATATCCGTCTGTCCTGGCGTCCAGGTCAACAGCCTCTGCAGCCAGAGGTCGACGGCGTTGAGTCGGGTTTCGTGCGTTGCCATATTCGATTCCTTTTAACAGCGCCCCGGCAAGGTACCCGATTTTAATCGGGGAGGATGCCGGAGCAGACAAGCCGCAGGCGCGTCAGTCGCCCCCGAGCGTTTTCTCTCGATTCAAATCCCGGACCATATCCCGTTCCATCTGCTGCAGACGGTCTCGCTGGAGATTTTCGGAAACCACCTGCTGTACCGCCTGGGCCTTCTCCCTTCCCTCCAGATCGTCCGGCAGGGTCAGCCGTTCTCCCTGCGTTTTTTGTCCCTCCATCCCCCGGATAACATCATCAATAACCGTCTTAACCTGGCCCTCAGGTCCCCGCTGTTTATCGTCTTCTCCGGCGACTTCCCGGGCAGTTCGCTCCGCCTGTTTCTCCACTTCCTGCCGTTGTGCCTCATCAGCCACTTTCTGCGCCAGCACCTCCGGCGGGAGTGGGATCTCAACGGGATCAGCCCCTGGAGCCTGGGTTATCTTGTCTGCCCATATGCCTCCGCCGGTGATCGCCCCCGGATTCCAGGGGCGGTCATCGCCGGCAAGGCGAACCACCACGCCGCTGTCAGGATGCTCGCGAGCCACCCTGACGCCCTCGCCCATATTCTCTGCCAGCAGACTCTCCCCGTTCCGGCTGCCCTGTAGCGCCACAAACCGGGCGTCTTCGTTACCCATGACGCGCCCTTCACCGCCGATCACCTGCAGACGTCCGTCGCTATCCGTCAGCGGACTGAGCCAGATACCGGCTTCTTTCCCGTTTTTGTCGAATGCCGGCAACGCCACGTGCGGCTGAGGGTACTTTTTGCCCGGCGAAATGAATTTCCCCGGGGACTTTCCGCGCGCCAACCCCGACTGCTGCAGTGCTGCCCGTCCTGCCGCGCTTTCATCCAGGGGGCGAGCCCGGCTGAGCAACTGGTCCGCGGTTTTCACTGCCCGGTCGTTACGTGGCTCAAGAATATCGTGGGCCGTGGCTTTCGACCGGGAGGCCTGAATGGCTTCGATCCACCCTTCCCGATTGTCGGTGTAGACCTGGACGTGCTGTTTCATACGCGATAACCCGACATAGGCGGATTCGAAACTGGCCATCTGCTTCCGCCCACCCGCCACGCCTTCCAGCGCTATCGCATACGGCTCGCTGGCACCCTGCGCCCCGTGGGCCGTGATGGCGTACGCGAGATCAATGTGTCGCTGGGCTTCATCCTCCATCGGATTCAGTGTGCGGGTATTTTTTCCGTCTGAGAGCGTGACACTGTCACCAGAAACAGATTTCACCTCCCATACACTATTGGCGACGTACCCGCGCTCTGGATCGCTTTTGCTAAAGCGCATACGGTCACCCTGAGACACGGTGATGTCTTCCCGGCGATATAACGTCACGCCCTCCACCGACGCCTCACGAGGAGAGATAAACCGCTCCTTTCCTTCACTGCCTGTCAGGGTGATAAGCTGATTTTCTTTATCCACGCTCCCGATACGGTGGTAGGCATTGTCAACCAGGGCCACGGCCCCATAGTGAGCGGTCCAGGTCGACAGTCTGCGCAGTTCACCGTCGCGAATGTTGGTCGTGACCAGCACCGGCAGGGTAACTTCTTCCCTCCCGACTTCACCGTTCTCCAGCCGTGCATCGTGTATAAGGCTGTTCAGCGCCCGGCGGTCATTATTGAGATGGGTGATAATCAACGTCTGTGACTGCGCCTCCGGGGTACGGCCGGTATAGTCCATCACCAGCGCCCCGTACAGTGTGGTGGGCTGGTCTGCCGGCACGCTTTCTCCCTTTTTCAGCGCGACCTCTATCGCTTTCTCCTGCGCGGGGGTGAATTGCGTGACGGAATTCTCCGGCGCCCAGGCATCCGCTTTTCTCGGCACCTGCTCCGGGGTGACCTGTTCAATCGTGGTCAGCGCGCTGTTCACGTCCCGGTCAATGAGGCTGTAGACCGCCGGTCGCAGTTCCGGTACCTGGCGCACGATTTCTTTCATAATGGCCACATCCGCGGCGCTGCGCTGCTGCATCAGCCTGAACGGCTGCCCCGGCGCAATGGACTGCAGCTGGTCGGTATCACCGCTGAGTACCGCGCGTCCTCCTCCGGCCGCAATCAGGGAGAGGGCTTTCGCGGTGTCTGCCAGCCCCACCATCGAGCTCTCATCGAGCAGAAACAGCGTGTTGCTGAAATCCGGTGTCTGGCCATTACGCTGCAGGAGCTGCGTGTCGTGCAGGAACGAGGCGGTGGTCTGCGCATCCACGCCGGCGCTCTGCATTTCCCCGACCGCACGGTGTGTCGGACCGAGACCGATAACGCGCGGGCGGGTCTCTTCCGGCAGCAGGTCGATGGCACCTGTCACCGCCCGGAACTGGGTTGTTTTCCCCACCCCGGCATAGCCCTGAACGACCGTGAAGCGGTCAGATGTCTCCAGGATCATGCGGGTCGCCGCACGTTGTCCGGAGGTCAGGTCCGTCATCAGGCTGGCCGGCACGCGGTCCATCAGCGGTTGCATCGCCGCTTTCCCTTCGAGTACCCGGGTCAGCACACTCTTTTCTGCATCCCAGGTCTGGCGGGAAATCAGCAGGTCGTTGCCGTGACCGGGCGCCACCGGCACACTCAGCAGACTGCCCGCCCTAATCTGCGCGTGAATGGACCGGTCAATATCCACCATAGGGACCTTACATCCCCCGTCGAATTCCATTGCTGTGGACAGCAGCTGCGGACGCGTGAAGGTCAGGTTGTTGCTTTCCAGTAAGGGAATGGAAAGGTGAATGGCCTGCTCTGCCGGGGAGTGAAGGCCTGCTTTTTGCTGCGCAATGGCCGCATCCAGTTCTGTCTCGCCAGAACGGGCCTTCAGCTGCTCTGTGACCACGCTGAAGGCGGTATGACGCGCCAGCTTCTCTGTAGTGCGGGCCGCATCCTGTGCGGAGTAAAGCCGGATATGGCTGCCGCTCTGCGCCAGCTGGTTCAGCGTGGCATTATCCAGCTCACGCTGCGTCACCGAGGCAAAGACCGTTGCCGTCTCGCTGACCGACCTGCCGGGGCTTTCCACCCAACCGTGCCCGACCTTGATACCGTCGAACGGTCCGGCGCCCACAGCCAGGGTCTGGGGGGGGTTCTGCCCGGGGCGCTGCACTGTCAGCTGCCCGCCCTCCGCTTTCAGTACCGTGACACCCTCGCCCCCTTTCAGCCGCGTCTCAGGAATTTTCCCCAGCACCGCCAGACGTTCACCTTCCGCTACCGGTAGCTTATCGGCCCGAAACAGCGTCCACTGGCTGTCGACGGCAGAAACCTTCATATCCAGACGTTCCCCCTCTTTGTCCCTGAGGGTCAGCATATTGCTGCTGGCGGTCACCCGATCGATCACAAAACGGTCATGCATTCGGGTTTCCGGGTCCCAGCGCTCCATCACCATTCCTTCCCGGTAGTAGTCCCGGACACCGCGACTTTTGCTGTCCAGCCAGACCGGCGTCAGCACGGTGACCGTCATATCCTTCTCACCCAGTACGCCCTCACTTTTGAGCGTTTCCCGGATGAGCCCGTTCAGTATGCCCTGTTCACGGCTCCCGCTGATTTGCGCCACGCTTTCCTGCCCTTCGCGTACGCTGGCGGCAAACTCCTGCGCCAGGCGGCTGTAACGCGCGCCCTTTTCCGGCTCACTGATGATGTCCGCAGTCGCCTGCTTTCCGCCCTGCCAGCGATAAGTATTTACCCCGCTCTCTTTCAGTACTGTCAGCGCGCTGCCGGTACCGCTGCGCTTCCCGCTGTCGGAGAGCAGGACCTGAACGTTATGACGCATGGCGCCATCCAGCATGGACAACGTTTCCTTCAGGCTCATCTTCTCCGCTTGGTCAACGATAAGTGTCCCGCCCGGGATGAAGGCGGTTCCGTCCTGCAGGGCAGATTTCCCGGTCACCGTTTCCCCTGCCAGCCGCGCATCCGCAGACAGAAACTCCCGCGATCGGTTGTCAGCCGCAATGATGTGCACATCTCGCCCTTGCTCCCGGGCCATCAGGGTTAACTCAGCCACCCGCTCACGCTGGCCAGCCGCGCCGCCCTGGCCGGAGACAATTCCCATTGTTGGCCGGTCCTGGGCCAGCACACTGACGGCATCGCTGAACGGTGACTGGCGCACAACAGCGGTATCTGGCGTAACGGAAACATGATTCTGGCGCTGGATCTCCTGGCTCAGCGCTTTAACGGATAATTCGTCCAGGACATGGATGTTTGAGGTAAAGAGGCCTTTCTCGCGGTCGAGCGGGATCAGCTGCTCACGTTCAATCGCCGCATCGATACCCGTCCTCGCCTGCTCAAACACGCCGGGTTTGGCTTCCAGCTGGCTGACCGTGCGGGCCAGCAGGTCGGCATACGTGAACTGCACCTTGCGGTCGCTGAGACCGGCAATCGCCTTCGTCACCACATCGCTGATATCGGGGACGTCCGTTTTCACCGGACTGGCGGGCGCGCCGGCGATGTCTGTCGCGCGCTTATCGGCATCCTCGCGGTAACCGCGCATGTCGAACCCGGTCTCTTTGAGGGTATTCACCCACTCGACCATCTTCTCTGCCGGGTCGAGGGTTTCTTTGGATTTACGGGTATCGAGCGCGGCGACATCCCGGGACTTCAGGGACGCATCGGGCCCTGCGGCTTCCCTGACCTCCTGGGTGCGGGTGGAAAAAGGCTCGACCGGCACCTCTTTCATTTCCCACATGCCGTGCTTGCCTACGACTTCGGTTTCATACCCGAGCTTTTCCACCAGGGGTTTCAGCACTTCACGGTATATTTTTCCAAAAGCGAGCTGGTTGGCATACACGTTCTCAATGAAGCCGGTTTTACCGACCGTGTCGGTCCCCAGCGACTGCCATTTATCGCCGTTCTGCGTGGCATTGATCACCACGGCATGGGTATGCAACTGGGGCTCCTGATTACGGTTCGTATCGTGGTTGAATTTCGCCACAATGAGGTTACCGGTCAGCACGGTTTCACTTTTTCCGTCCGTCATGACCCGGGTCGCAGCCAGCGTTTCAATCTGTTTTACGGCTTCGGTAACGGCCTGATTGTGGGCATCAATCAGGCGCTTATCCCCGCCGATCATGGCCATGACAGACACGCTTTTGGGGGCGGAGAAGGTCAGATCGTAACCTGGCCGGTGTTTGTTCACGCCATCCTGCATCCGGGTCAGGTCGCTGCCGTCCGGCAACTTCCCTTTCAGCAGGTCCGTGAATACCTGCTTATCCACCTTCCCGTCCAGCCCCAGCGCCTCCGCCCCCTTTCCCTGCCAGCGCTCATCCATGCTCCCGATAACGTAATAGTTATCCTTGTCTGTATAGTAATTGCCGGCGCTCCCCGCGGACTTTACCGAACCAATCGACATCATCAGAAGTTCCCTCCCACCTCAATATCATCATGCTCGCTGCGGCTGTGATTGATATTGACCTCTTCGCGTCGCTGCATATCACGCTGTGTTTGCTCAGTCGCCAGCCAGGCGTCATACGCGTCCATGTCTTCAATTTCACCCGCATCATTCACCCCGGCTGGCAGCATATCCTGACCCTGTTCTGCGGACTGTTGCTCCAGTACCTGTTCCGTCCCACCCGCAGGCACAGCAGTCGCACCGGAAGTGGATGCCGCTGCCGCAGCTACAGGCCGGCTTAACGGAACGTTCGTGACTTGCGTGGCAGGAGCAGGAGACGCCGGGGCTTCAGGCGTCTTACCGGATTCATCGGCTGCCGGCGTTTTCGCCGTCGGCGGTGCTTTTACCGACGCAGGCGATATGCTGCCTCCTGCAGGCTTAGCCAGCTCAGGCTGAACGTCGGGGTTTCCTTCGTATTCGGCCGGCTCAGACACCTGCTCATCCGGCGTGAACAACGCACGGGCCAGACTGCCCTCTGCCTCCCGGGCTTCCAGCAGAGCACTGAGTCTTTCATCCACGCGCGCATCGAGACGGCGCTGAATAAATCCCTCGGCGATTTTCGGCCGGGATTTGTATTTCAGAGCCAGCTTCACTGCCGGATACGGGCCCGGCAAGGTGACATAGCAGGACAGATCAGGCAGCGTCTGGATGTCGGAGTAACTAACGAGTGTTTCCCGTTCTTTTTCCTTGCCGGTCGACACGCCGTCACGCACCGGGTCCGCACCGTAAGAGTACTGCTCGCTGGCCTTGAGGATTTCTTTCTCACCGATTTCGCCGGCGGCAAACTCAGCAATCTCTTTACTTGGGGAGCGGAAAAAGGCACGGGTGTTCATCACGTCGAACAGCGTCGCCGCGGGCTTCACGCCGTAAATATCTTCGAGCTGGGCATAAGACTGGATACCAAACACGAAGCAGCCACCAAACTTACGGGCTTCAGGCAGGATTTCGACCAGGTCCGGCAGTTTGTGCAGCGTGGGTATCTCATCGCCAAATACCCAGATACGGCGGTTACGATTCTCCCCCAGAGCCAGAAGCCCACGAATGGCAATACTCAGCCACATCGAGATAACCGGCTTCAGTGACGCATGCGTGTCCGCATTGGAGGAGATAAACAGCCAGCCGTTGGGCTGGTCCTCACGAACACCGCGCATCCAGTCGCGAATAGTGAACGGCTCACCGTTTTTCTCGATCCCCTGCAGATAGCGAATGGCTTTGACGTAGTTGGTCAGTACGGCACGAATGGAGATAGCCGTTTTCTCAATCTTTTCCTCCACCAGGTTGGCTGCCGGCGTATCTTTCAGGTACGCGCGCAGCTTGTCGATTTTGATGGACAGCATGGTATTAACCAGCTTCTCATAGCTGCGGTCTTTGTCTTCTCGCATCAGGTAGGCACCTTCAGAGAAAATGGTGCGGCCAGAGCCCTGCCAGAAGGGATCATCATTTGACGTCATCGGGATAAGCGTATTAGAGACGTTATCAAAATCCGGTAGCGTCAGGCATTCGCGCCATATATCCCAGGCAGCACAGCGGGAATCCAGTGGGTTGAGTATCTTATCTAAGGATGGGTCGTAATAACTTTTAACGAACTCGCAGGAACGGTCGTAGACAATGGCCATATCACCACGTGCACGCACGTAATTCAGCAGCCGGCGGATGACTTCGGATTTACCTGAGCCGACCGTACCGTGAAGACAGAAGTTCTGGATTTCAGAGTATTTAAGAATAGGCAGATCGCCAATTTTAATATCGGAGGCCACCCCATCGCGTTTCATCTGGCGGGCCACTTCTTTTGGTTTATCGGAAAGCTGGCGCCCTCCGGTATTCTCGTCTTCGCTTTGCTGTTTCCCCTGGCGGCCCAGTACCCAGCTGGCGACAAAGAACGTCACAATACAGACGGTCAACGACACGATGGCGGCAAAAACGAAGCTGGTCCAGAGCTGCTCACCGCACCAGATGGTATATTTATCGGCAAGGATTTGCTCCGAATTATATTCCAGCGACTTCCCATAATAGTTAATCGTATAGACCGGCTGGGAGCGAATAATATCGCGCATGGGCGCCAGTGTCGTACACCACCAGTAGACGCAGCCGTTAACGAAAGTTTGCCAGCTGAGCCGGTACATCAGCATCAACCCGCACAACACCCAGAAAATAATAAAAAGCACATAGAATATAATATTGGCAATCTGGCCAAACATGCGAAAACGCATATTGGCAATCTGACCGCCTTGCGTCATATCTTTGGCATTAAAACTCATGGCAATAATCCGTCAGCAGACCATTGAGGAAGGAATGCCGGACATAATGAAATATCCGACAGAAGGTCATTACATCGTTCCGCCGATGGCGGCAACGCCTCACAGATGCACAAATAAATTGCGCACCCGCTCACCGTTGAGTAGAGGTAGAGAGCAAGTAGGAAAAAATATCCCAACTCTGCAGATTAAGCCGGGATAATATTATCAAAAAATTAGAGAAGCTTATTTATTCATTATATCACAGGCTTGTTTATAGCCGTGCTCACACGATTTCCTCAGATATACATAACCGGTATGCTGGTTCATAGACACCCCACTACCGTTAGAGTATGAAACATATAGATTGAATTCAGCCTGACCGTTTCCTTTATCAGATGCCTTTTCCCACCAGTCTACCGCTTTACTCATACTACGCTCTACACAGACTCCCCGTAAGTAGTAATTGCCGATATTAAGATATGCCATATCATAGCCTTTACCTGCTGAGGCATTTAAAAGCTCCAGTATCCTATTACAGCGTGAATCGCGAGAATCTGATTCCGAATACAACATTGCCAAATCATTTTGCGCCCTTGGGTCACCATTACGGGAGGCTTTAACAAACCATTCCTCAGCTTTTTTGAGGTTTTTCTTAACCCCTTTCCCGTAAAAATAGAATGACCCCATATCTGCCTGCGCCTCAGCGTTGCCTTGCATTGCCGCCTTACCAAGCCAATAGAAGGCCTTTTCATAATCCCCGGACACTATCATATACATCCTACCCATTTTGAATTGTGCTTGGGCATCCCCTGCAATAGCATCTTTCTTAGTCTTGCTATAGTAGTCATCGTTTGCCAGTGCATTAAAGAGAGTAAAAATAAAAATCGCACCAATTAAGACATTACTTTTTTTCACATCGATATCTCCTTGCATCTAAATTTAGCATTTAAAATTTAAAAACTTCCCGCTCAGTAATCCGTGTGACTGTTAATACCATAGAGATCTCCGCAAATATCGACCCCACCGATCATTGGCATCCCACTCGCAGGATTTGTATCATGAAACCCACAATCAAACCCCGTGCCGCTGAATATGTCACCTCCACATTTTGAATCGTATTCAGCATCAACAGAAAAAACATCGTGACTTATATCGATTAGAGAACCTGTAACGCAACCTGAGCAATAAGATGAAGAACCGCCAATAATGTTGCCACTTGTTACAAGCCGGAAATCATGCTCCCCCGACGAAAATGAAGAGTCATTACTGTAACTACGATAATTAACACAGCTACGGTTTACAGAGATTATATTTACTTGAGGATTCAACCACAGGCGCCTACTGAGATAAAATGGATGAAAGAAAAACACAAGCATTAAACAAAGAGCAGGGTGAATTAGTACAGATAAAAACACAAAAGCCATGTACTTTAAGTTTTTCTCACAAGGAGAAGGATACCTCCCTCTCCTCTGAACAACATATTTCACATACTCAAAAATGCCTAACCAAATTACTGACATAGCGATAAGAAAAATAACAGCGAATGGGGAAATGCTATGTAATAAACATGAGAAACATACCATCAACAACATAAAAAAAATTTTCACACCCTCTCCCTAAAACGCCTATACTTAACGTTTATGTCTCTCTTGGAAATCGAGAGATTTTTTCGTCAACTCATCTCGGGTATCGGCCCCGGGAATTAACTCTTGCGCTTCCTTTCTGGTATTATATTCACTTTCAAATTTATTTCCTTCTGATTTGTGGTGATTTTCCAGATCGGTCTGCTGTTTTCTCACCTCACCGCCCTGTTGGGCTATCTTATTACTGGTTTCCAGATGTGCTTGTTTATTCTCAGCAATCATCCCTTCTACGCTCTGGTCTACGCTCTCTTTAATCCCTGCATCCCTAGTCATCGAATTTATATTTCCACTATTCTGCCCGTAATCCGCCATCACTGTGCCACGATCGCCACCGCCTGATACACCAGACATGTTCTGGCCAATTGCCTCTCGTCCCTGTTGATAAGCACCATCAACCTTTGGCTCAACCTGCGCTTTGACGAATTCACGCGCCAGGGCCTCACGTTGTGCTGCCACTTCCGGCGAACTGGTATTTGTCAGGATAGCTTCCGCATTCTGCGGAGAACGTTGTTGGACAAAGTTAGCAAACTGCTGCGTCAGATTCTCGCTCATCTGGCCGCTCATGCTTTCGGTACGCGACGCCATTTCACTGAATTCATGGCTACGTGTACGGCTGTTTGTATATTGGTCGTAGCTGTTTTTCGCACTGGAAAGTGACGCAGAGAACTGGTCCACGCGGGAGCTGGCATTATTATCTGTTGTATTACCAGAAGTGCTGGTTTTATGGCTGGTAATATAATCAGACGCCTCTTTAAAGTCTTTTGCTGCCTGACTACTTATATCATGACGACTGTCTTCTGAATGACGGCCAGATTGTCCAACCGTATCTGTTGAACCAGTACTAGCAGTGCCAGTTATTGAAGCTTTTCCACCGACTTCCGCTCGTCCCCCAGTACCGAAAACTTCAAAACCACCGCTTACTTTAGCGCTGCCATAAATTTCACCAGATACAGACCCTTTCGTTGACTTATCCATCAACTGCTGGAAAGACTCTTCATTGCTGATGTTGTTGGCTTTTGCATTAGAAACAACAGCATTCCACATTTTACTTCTGGCCATCGAATCCTGCGACGACTCAGTATTATCAGCGCCTGACGTAATGGAAGCGCTGGTCCCCATATTTGTGCCAAACTGCTTCAGGCTGTTCCAGGCGCTGGTCACGCTACTGTTATAGCCCTGCAGAGAGCTCTCTGCCTGGACGTCAGATTCCCGTGCCATCTGCTGCTGGGCACTGGCTATCTGCCGGCCTACATTAATATCCACCGGCAGTTTTGACATCGCGCCGCTGCTGTCCCAGACCATCGAACCATCCCGGGTCTGTGTACCCATGCCTCCGTTCCCCAGTTGCCGGGACATCTGTCCAAATGCCGTTGAACTGTTGGTGTTCCAGCTGTTTCCGCTGACATTGTCCGTCTGCATATTCGAAAACGAGTAATTCCCGTCTACCACGCTGGAAGAGGCCTGCGACGTCGAGCTGAGGCCCGACGAGGCAAAATGGCTGTACGCGCTGGAGAACCCTGCCCCCATACTTTTAATCATGGCCCAGGTTAAGGGAGGGATCATCATCGAGATGTAGCCCGCGGTCGTTGCAATATCCGAGTTTTTCAGCTGGACCTGAGAGAGTTCAGACAGAACCACCGGTACTCCATTTTGCTTCGCATAATACGCCATCGCACTGTTCAGAATGGCGTACAGCAGAGGCCAGGACTGCAGCCACATCAGCGCATAAAAGTAACCCTTGATGACCTGCATTGTCATCATGTTGAACATGGCGGCCATCACCATGATCGGAAACAGGCCAATCATGATCCCCATCACGACCGTCTGCATCAACGGCAGGGAGCGTAATGCCTGGTGGCCCATTGTCGCCTGTGCCAGGCGTTGTTTCTCCAGCGAAGAGGTGTTGGCGATGTTCACCAGGCTGGCCGTATCACCACTGCGGGCCGCGTAGCTCTGAATACCGCTGCGCAGGGCATTCATGGTGACATTCTGGCGGATTATCTGTCCCGCGCTCTGCCCCGAGCTGTAGAAGAAGTTATAGCTGTCACCGATCATCTGGCTGAACAGCAGGTCCGGGTTGGGTTTGCCACCAAAGAGCTGGCGCACATAGTAGTTCCAGGTTTTCCCGCCGGTCTGAGAATCCAGCGCCAAGGCTGATTTCAAATCACGGGAGGCTTCCTGACAGGTTTTAAACTGATTATTTTTATCAAATACCCCGCGCAGCGGGCTGGGGTTAGAGAAAATAATGGTGTACGGATCAGAGGAATTCAGCAGTTCCTCAAACGAGTACTTATGGTTGAGGAAAATGTCGCCCATGACGCAGTTCTGCACATAGTCGGAGAACAACGTGGTGATCTCCGGGTTCTGCGATAAAAAGTCGGTGCTTTTAGCGATTAAATTACTGCCAAACAGCATCCCTGTTTTACTGTACGTCACGCTGTCGGGCAGGGAGAAAATCATCTCATAGCTCTGTACCAGCGCATTCCCGACGCGTGTTGTCAGCGAGGCAGGAATAGCCAGGCCTATCGGGACGTTGTCGACCTGATAGACCTGAGAGACATTACTGTAGTCGATAATCTGCACTGGTTTGCGAATGACGACCAGCATCGAGACCAGCGTCAGGGCAAACACCCAGCCGACCAGATCCATAACGTTATGCTTTTTCACCCAGCTGCAGGCGACAATCAGCACGGAAAAGGCGATACACATTTTCTCGATGGAGGACCAGGTACCGGTACTCATGAAAGCGGCAATGGCATTCAGGTTACCCCGAAACCAGTCGCCGCCGGCTATCGTGTAGATTTCCAGCATCAGAGGCTTCCTCCAAATCGATAGTTGTTCTGGTAGCGGGTCATCATGCGGGCGGATACCTGTTGACGCATGTAGCTCATCTGCCGGTCAACGACCAGCAGCGCGTCCTGCTGCACCTGTACCCGGGACTGAAAAGCGGCAATCTGCACACTCGCCTGGTTCAGGTTCTCGAGGATCATGTCCATCGTCGACTGCGGGTAGTTTCCGGTTGCGACCATTGCACGGGCCTGCTGGATCAGCTCCTGAATGTACTGCAGCAGGATGTCGTAGCCGATATAGTCCGTCAGCTGGTAAAGCAGGGTATTCGAGACCCCGAGCATCTGCGGGTCAACCAGGTATTTAAAGACCGGGATGGTAGTGCTGGAAATAAACCCTTTCTCCTGTTCCGTCAGTTTTTCATCCGCCACAGCCTTGTTCTGGATGCTGCTCAGTAGCGTGGAAATCTGGTTCTTCAGCGCCTTGTTTGCGGCTATAGTTACCGTCGCATCCGCAACCACCTTGAGACATTTATCGGAATCATTGCAGTGGTAAATTTTTGCTGATCCCCCCTCCATCATCGCCTTAATCAGGTCCTGATCCGTGGTCCGTGCCGGCAGCGGCGTAATTTCACTGTTCTCGCCAAAAATAAGGGTACCGGTCAGCGTCATAACAAACTCTTTCAGCTCTTTATTGCCGTCGAAGAGCCGGTTTTTGGACAGGGCATTCCACATGATGTTGATGTTCTTCATCACACGCTCCTTGTCCTTGTCGCTGGCCTTGTCCTGCACCTTGTCCATCTGCCCTCCTACCGAACAGCCCTGTCGGGACGCGGCCCAGTCCGAAAAGATATTGCTCTCGCCCGCGATATCCTGGCAGACCTTCTGCTGCGCCACCTGGGTGCGAGGAAACAGCCCTCCGACAATCCCCTGCGCGGCCTGGCAGCTGCTGAGGTTCATGCTGTTGATGTCGCTGGCCATCTTCTGCAGGAAGTCCTTTGCGGTCTTGATTTCGGGTACAGTGGTCTGCAGCGCCAGGTCAAAAAAGTAGCCAACGGCATTACTCATAATTTGTTTGCCGAAGCGCTGTATCTGTTCGCTGTTGATAAAGGAGAACGAACCCAGATACGCATCGATGCCGCCGCAACCGGCATTGATATCCGGCAGGGTCATACTGACCAGTTGGATCGTTTTCACCTGTGTTCTGGCATACAGCGAACCGCCGGAAGCGTAACCCGCCGCCTGTCCCTGCCAGACCTGGGGCTGACTGGTATTAGAAGCGAACCCCAGCTTATTGAAGAAATTATTCATATCGCCATTCACATCAGCGGCAGCAGTGAATGACATCCCCAGCAGCACACCACAAAACAATGACAGCGGTTTAATTCTCATCCTTGCCACCTCCATTATTGTTTCTTGTCCATTTGAAAAGCACGAAATCCAGGGCGTACGATAAAGAATTCAGCAAACCAAAAAAGATATAAACCGCAAGGCAGCCAGCAGATAGCGAAAGAAATATAAACGGAACAAAATTTTTCAAGATATTCCAGAGGTCTTTTATATTTTTCTCTACCGTTACGCCTCTGGATAGCAATTCAACGGTCAGCCAGTCAAAAAACTTATCCGTCATAAACCACAAGCTAAAAGCAGCGACTACAAACATAAAAAACAAATAAAGAAAAACTCTCAGTCTTTTCCTGACATCCGCGGTATGTTCTCTGACTTTATTAAAACTTTCTTCTGAGGGTTTACTGATTAGGTTATCCATTATTGGGCGTCCCCATCATTTGAAATACCGTATCCATTCTGGCCATAAACCCCTGAGCATCGGTGGCGCCCTGCAGAATCGGCCAGGCCGCCAGCGTATTCACATTCACCAGAAACGTGGTCGGGGTAGCCACCGGGATATTCGGGAAAAAAGTCTGCATCACGTCAGGCGGTACCGGCAGGGCTTCAGGGAACGACTCGTCCCCCTGTCCGTCGATCGTGTAAGAGAACACCGAGAATCCGTATTGTCCGGACAGCTGCTTCAGAACCGGGTCAAACTTATGGCAGTACGGGCAGTGCCCCTGCATAAACAACACCACTTTCCAGTCGCTAAGATTGACCTGTTTGCCGTTGCTGAGCCGGTACCAGCGGGCCTGAGAGACCGGCTTCGCGGACGTGGGTGCGCCAGCGGACGACGCCGGTGCCGAACCTGTTATGCCCTGCGGGTCCCAGAGAGATTTCACTTCATCGAGCGTACCGGCCCAGGTCACGGGAGAAAGTGCCAGCAGCAGGGCCGCCGTTGTGATACCCGCCCTAATTGTCTTCAGGTTGCTTTTCACGGGCCTTCTCCTGTTTTTCTGCTTCAGCAATCAGGGCATTCAGAATTCGGTATCCACCAAATATCACCATACCCAACCCCAGAATCTCCCCGGCCTGAACGGCCAGCTCAGGCTGTTTTCTGACGAGCCTGGCAATCAGGTGGAAAAACACGCCCACCGCCAGCACCCACATTCCCGTAATATCCAAATCAGGGAACCGAATCTTTCGCATGACACACTCCTTAAAAATTGGGTTTAAAGTCGCTGGAGACATAGAGGAACTGTTTCGCCAGGTCGTCCTGGCTGATAAAGCCGTAACTGAGGGGTTTAACCTGCCCGCTTTTGGGATTGACCAGCATCATCGCGGGGAAGAACTTCACGCCGAGCTGTTGTGCCTGTCCCTGGTCCAGCCGGCTGTCGGGGAGCATGGGATTCACCACACCGTCGACGGAGACCGGTATCACGCTCAGTCCGTAGGTTTCGCGGAAGTTTTTAATGACCTGGACCAGTTGCCCGTCGATGGCCTCCCGGCCGCGGTAGAAAAACATCACGCCATAGTGCTGGGCCAGGGAGGAGATTGCCTTGCGCTGTTCGGCGTAGTCGGCAGCCAGCTGGTTTTTCACGGTGCCGTTGTAGTGGCTGTACTGCAGGTTGTAGTCCAGCTCGGGGTTTTCCAGCATGGCCTTCTTCGCGCTCATCGAGAACAGGCCAGCCTGCTGCGTCCAGTAGTTCTGTAGCCGGAAATACTTCACGAAATTGTCAGATGAGGGGTAAAGAATAGCCTCGTAAAGCGATCGCTTTGTGGCCGTCTGCAGCTGCGCCAGCTTCTCAAGGATGTCCTGCTTTGCCGGCGGTGGCACAGGCGTGGCAGGCGTTTCCGGGTCTGTTTTTTTTAGCTGCTCGTTATACCATTGCCAGCCCGCATCTTTCGCCCAGGCCGGCATCAGGGTGCAACAAAGGCACCCCGCCAGTATGGCGGCATGTAGTTTTCCCATAATGAATACCTTTTTGACTGAATTAATTCGGCTGGCGTGAAATATGTTGATAGACGATGTATTTATCGAGACTGACCGTTTTCGTTTCAGGGTCAGTGCGTCCCTCAAACCGGAAACCGTTGCAGTACAGTGTAAGATTATTCATTTCTAATGCCGTACGTTCACCGTTCCTGATAACCCACGCAGCCTGCGAGCTCCTGTCACACTGAATACCCCAGGCCCGGTTGGTGGCCAGAAACGCATTAATCTGTTTATCCCGCCACAGGCTGTAAGACATGATGCTGATCAGAAAAACGACAAACACGCCGACAAACACGATCACCAGCCCGTATGATTTGTTCTCTTTCATCCCTGCCCCTTATTTTCTTTTTTGCAAAATCCCTACTAAAGCAGAAATAAACAGGTGACTCATCAACCAGAAAAAGCCGACTATAAGGATAAAAACCACACTCTCAATATAATCACTGCCCGATGTCCCTTTGACGGCATCCCATGAAAAATACACCACAGGGGAGATAATAATTATCGTCAGCACCAGTCTCAGAGAAAAATCGACAACAGGATGTTTAGCAAAGCTAACTATCACTTTTATCCTCCTTACCGGCATCGGTCTTTTCATCACTGAACCCCGTGATGAGGACGTAGATGACAATTGAAACGGCACCAAATCCGGCAGCCGCTGACAGGTTGTACGCGGTAAACAGCGTGACCAGCATGGCGACGGTAAACTGAGTGCCCAGCGCGCCCAGGAAAAACATCAGCGCCCCGCGTGTCATGGCCAGCATGGCCATCAGCAGCGGAGTCGCCAGGATAATAATAAATAGCACAACGGATTTTAACATCGGCATCGCGCCGGTGCTCAGCCACGACATCGCACTTAATATGATAAATACCAGGATAAACGGATAAAGCACTTTCCCTTTACTGTACTTATTAAAAAGGCCATGTGTTTTCATGTTTACTTTCCTTTTTTATTTTGATGATGACTGCGTGAGGAGTTCTTTAATTCGCTGCTTTGTTTTCTCTGTCAGTTCCGCATTATCCGGGATTTTTTGGTTATTGATTAAATCCTCCATGAAGTTTGTAAAGTCCAGCTGATTAAAGTTAATGCCCTGCAGTTCTGCTATCGTGATCCCCCGGCAGTTCGGGCTGCTGGCGCCCCCGAAACCAATATGCAGCTGTCCATTACGGCCTTGCTCCTGGACTATTTGAGCCAGCTTTGAGTCAAACTGGCAGTAGCTGCGTTTTTTCTCCAGGCAGATCCCCAGCACCTTTTTCGAGCAGAACTCACCAATACTGACCGTCAGCTTGTTGGTTTTCGCTTTGGCCAGCGCCTTCTCTTCGCTGCTGCAGCGTGCCAGGCCCACATCCTGGCCCCATCCGCTGTCCTTGCAGCAGTTGCTGAAGCCTGCAGCAAACTTCTTACAGAATTTAGCCTTGCCGGTGAATGCCCTGACGTCCACCCCGTTCAGCTCCGCAACATCTTTACCCGCGGCGGCCAGCGCCGCGAGCTCCGAAACCGCCTGTCCAAAGCCGTTGTTCGTGCCGCTGACCGCTTTATCACACTCGCCATCGAGGCAGAACACATCCCCGCCGCAGATCATCTGCTTACCGCTGGTCCGGGTTTCACAGGAATAGGTCGCATACTCGTGCAAACAGGTCCCGTCTTCCGCGCTGAATGCACACTGGCGTGATGAGAGCGTGCAGGCTGCATTACTCATCAGGTTTTCACAGGAGCCGTTATCCGCCGGCTGAGTCAGCCAGGTGTCTTTGTATTTCCAGCATGCTTCTGTGAAGGAATACGCCTTCCCGCCCAGGTTGAGGGTTTTCGTCCCGCCCGGGCTGATACATTCTTCGCCTGTTTTCATGCCCTCGTCCTTGCTGAACGGACAGCTTTCAACCCAGACCACCTCTGGTGCAAATACGGTTTCCGTCTCTTCCATGACCAGTATGACCGTCACCTGAATGGATTTAACATTCATTGATGGTTGGGTTTTCGACGTTTTCGTTACCGCAAAGGTCTGCCCTGCAACAACGTTCCGGTCCATGCTGAAAGACTGGTGAATTTTCCCGGTACCATCGTAGTAATGGTAACTACAGTGTGTGTTCTGACCACCGGAACATATCGACATCGTATTAGGCCAGGTCATCACATCGACAGGGAATGTTTTATCAAAGAGGCTGATTTTTTCACTGACTGCAAGCTTGCAGCTATCTCTGACCTTTCCTTCGTTGTCACACTCATCAATCCAGGGAACGGGAAGGGGTTCACCATCAACGGATACACTTAACAGGCGCCCTGTCGACGGGATCGTCATCGTCCCGCCCCATCGGGTGCTGTTCCGGGTGAAAGACAGCGGGACGGCCTGCTGGTATGTACGATTGACCTTTTGCGTCGTGGCGTTGTCTTTCAGCGTCGCCTCCCGCGTGCAGAAGTTCTCCACCTGCAAATCCCGCTCGCACGTATGGTTCGTGAACTCGCTACGATTAACCACCTGTGCCGTACAGGCCTGACCGGTATTCCCCACAATCGAATCCGCTCTGGACTCGGTCTCTTTCGCCGCCTGAATGAATGGCGCGTCGGCCGAAATACTGTCCGGGGGACGGTTAGTAAACGACTCCGTGATGCTGTTCCCCACATCACTGCTGGCCCATTCCGCTGCGGAATCGCTTTTCAGGTTACTGTCACCGCTGGCGGAGACGCCGCCGTAATATTTCGTCTGCGCCGGTTTGCTGGTATACCCTGGCAGCGTGTCAGCCCCGTTGAAATTCTTCAGCGCGTCAGTCCCGCTTCCCTGTATCTGTTTTGCATAATCAGCGCCCGCTTTGTAATCGGACGTGCTGTCAGCACAGGCAGGAACCGTAAACCAGATAAATGTCCCGAGCACGAACATATGGAGCATCAGGATCAGGGGAAGTGATTTCATCAGGCACCTCCCAGCAGTTTTCGGGCAGTCTCTGCACAATCCCCTTTCTCAACCACCTTTTCCAGGGCCTGCTTCAGGCGAATATTGCCCTGTATGACGTCAAAACCGGCTTTGCAGCGCACAACCAGCGCGGGAACACTGCGGATGTTGTACTGTGAATAGAGCGTCGGGTCGATTTGCACCCCTTCGGTGATCCCCGCTTTAACCAATCCCATCACCGCATCAGTGGTGGCTTTCATATCGTTATTGACGAGCCCCCGGAGCGTGGCGGGAATACCGTAGCGGTGGGTTTCATGCAGCATCCGTTTTAACCCCTCGTCCGGTATTGAGAAGGAGATGAAATACACGGCACCTTCCGCCGGCTTATCCCGGGTCAACTCCCGCTGCTGACTGGCCAGATTATCGATGAACTGTTGATCTGAACGGGTAAGGGGGTTACGGCTGATTTGTGCTTCAAGATCCTGCTGCAACGCCTTATCCGGATGCCGGCGCAACTGCTCGCTGAAATCCTCCTGCTGCTTAAGCCACTGACGATCCGCCGCCATCGGGTCTGACGAAACTGCGCCCTCTGCCGCGGTGACGGTACGGGTCAGTAACAGCATCACCGTCAGTATGTTCAGTAATTTCACAGTAGACTCCTTTCAGTAGACACAGTTACGTTTTCGCCACATCAGATAGCCGAAGTTCTTTCGGGTTACTGGCGGGTTTTTCCCGACCTCCCAGCGCGTGACCGTTCGCCCCAGGGGATGGCACTGCGCGCTGTCGGGGTACATATTCACCATCTGGTACCGCCAGCGCTCCTTGGGAATAATCGGTGACGGGTATTCGTAACAGACCGCGACATCGGCCCCGACGGTCTCCAGGATCTGTCCCTGCCGGTGGAGCTTGTAGGCCATGCGTTCACTCAGCAGCAGCGATGACTGCAGCGGGCTGGATTCGTTGCTGACCCACCCGCTGAAGGGATACATCGAGCCCTGAGAGCCTGCACACCAGAAGAGGATGTCCAGCGGCTTGTTGAATGCGCTGGCAATGGCATCAGCGGCACAGGCGCCCTGGGCAATCGGGTTCGCAAACAAAACGGCCTCGGGGTTCAGAATGGTGGTCAGGCTGCTGTCCACCCAGGTCGGGTCAATTTCAGAGAGGTAGGCGATATCCATATCTCCGCCCTGCAGGCAACCCGCCGACGTGATAATGCTGAGCCAGCTGGTCAGCGGATATTTGTACCAGTGCACGTGATAGAAGGCCCCGTTGACCTGCTTATCATCCTTTTTCGCGGTCCCCATCCCGGTTTTTCCCAGGTTGAGGCTAAACCCGCCCATATTCACCATGCACCCCGGAGAGCGGCTGACATCCGTCAGGGCCATCGGCTCCCAGTAACCTATCGCCATCCCAATACGGTAAAAAATCGGTGGCGGCATGGGGCACGTTTGAACAGGGCTGGCCGGATTAACCGTGTCCGGGCCGCCACCGGCCGCCACAGAGGCACTCCCGATGGACATCGGGAAAATGCACTGCCAGCACACATCGGAAATCGGGTTAACAAAGCGCCCCTCGCAGGACGGGTCGGCAAGGGCATTCAGACTTTGCCCCCACAACAGCACAGTGGTGAAGAAAAGCAGTAAAGGTTTCACGGCAACATCCTTATTGATGAGCGGGGAATGTCTCGATGTTCAGCCGCTCACCAGAGGGCGCCGGGGTAATGCGCGCCGGCACCCTGGTCAGGCCGAACCGTTTTGAAAGCACACCGTTCTGGTCAAAATAAATTCGGGCATCGAGCGCCACTGACGTATCCGGTACGCTCCCTTTCACCAGAATAATTTTGCTTATCAGGGTGTCGGGGACCTGCCGTTTCATCCAGGCGACCTGGTCCGGATCGTCACCGTCGATAAAGTACAGCGTCTGCATAAAGGGGACCGTTTTCAGCGGATTCAGAACGTCGCCTTTGCGCGCGAACACCCGCCCGTTGTGATCTTTCAGGTCCTCAGTCAGCCGGATACTGGGGTCGAACCAGCGCTGTTCATACTTATCCGCTTTCCCTACTCCCTCAACCGGCGCCGGTCGCTGGCTGTTCTCAATCACGCGTCCTTTGAAAGCTTCCATTTCCTGCCCCCATTTCCCCGACTTCTGTAGCGCCTCGAGACGCTGAGTAATGAGCGTCAGCATGTCCTGCTCCTGAACCGGCCATAGATCACCCCAGGTTCCCAGGTCAGCAGCCGGCACGCCCGGGGAAATCAGGCAAAACGCCAGCACGGCAATACCGGTGCGTTTCATTCCCGCGCCCCCTTCATTCGGGTGGCAATGTCGGTCTGGATTTTACGGGTGACATCGGGTGCGCCCTGAACCACGGCCGGTGAAACCAGGATCAGGACATGATTCGTTTTCTGATAGTCGGCCAGGCTCTGCTCCAGCGCATCGTTAAAGCGGTCTGAGAGCGCTTTTGACTGCGCCTCTGACAGCGGCTTCTGGCTGACGCTGTCCATAAAACTGTCCAGCGTCTTCTTCATATCGAAGGCCACCACCCGTGGCGCGGTATGTGCCAGCACCAGACGCGTGATAAAGACGTTGGTCGCCAGAATGGTGCCCATGAGGGCGATAACGGTCAGACTCCGTCGTAAAGTGAAGAATGTCGTTCTTTGCTGCTCAGAGTTGTTGTCCATCAGGCTACGTTCCTTATGTTGTCATGGGCAATGCGGGCTTCCAGGTCAGACATTTCTGCCGGGAAATTCCGGCTGGCCAGCTCGTACACCGCGTCGTGAATGTCCGTTCCCTGCTTTTTGCGACCTTTGATGTACTCGAAATCGGCCCCGCTTGAGGAGTACATTGCGCGGCTGAGGGGATCGACGAACAGACGATGCCAGGATGTATGTGCCTCCACCTGCAGCATGAAGGAGCTGAACCACTGGTCTTTGGCTGACCCAAAGCTGTTAATCATGTCCCGCTGCATTTGCGTAAACTGATCCGGGTAGAGCTGGTTATATTTGGCAAACTCTTTGGCAGACTGCTTAAGGATGACTTTGTATGAGGAGTTACCCCAGGCCGCCCGGGCCGCACTGGATGCGGTGGGTGAGTCGAAATCCACAATATTTTGCGTGATGGTGATATATGACCCCAGGTGGCGGCGCGCGGTACGGTAACCCTTCTCAATAAAGGTGCCGACTTTTTCGTTTTTGAAGTCCAGCAGCCGCCAGCCCTCGTCAATGACGTTCAGTTTCTTCAGGCTTCGGGGGGACTGATACATCCGGTTTTCAATGTAGATAATGAGCGAGAACATGACCGCGACCAGCAGGGAAGGCCGCGATTCAAGACCGCCCAGCTCGAGGACCACCATCCGGGCATCATCGTGCAATGACGGTTCATCGGAGTTGAAGTAATCGCCGTAGATACCATTCACCGTGTACTGGTCGAGCAGAATAATCATCTCGTCCAGGCGGCTGCGAATGGTCGGTGACTCGGCGTACTCCTGACTCTCTTTCGCGGTTTTGAGAAAATCGACCACATCATCGATACGGGCCTTATTACGCTTGCTCAGCCAGGCCGCCTGCACCGCCTGCAGCAGCAGACCTTCATGCACCTCATCCAGGTTGCCGTTCGGGCTCGCCATCACCGACATCTGGTCGCGGATACGCTCAGCCGACAGGTCAAAATTGGCGTCATCAAGAATGTTGGCAAACGGGTTGAATTTCAGTGAGTCACCGTCGAGGTAAACCCCGCCCATGTTCTCGCATAAGGACTTATAGCCGTCGCCCATGTCGAATACCCAGGCAAAACCGCCAGAGTCCAGCACGCTGCGGATCAGTGGCTGAATAAGGCCGGTTTTACCCGCCCCGGAGGTCCCGCAGACCGCCATATTGAAGTTGGTGTTGTTCATCCCCTCATAGAACAGGTCGATGAACGCCAGCTGGTTGCGATAGGTGGGCGCCAGTAATCCGGCAGGCGCTAACGGACTGTCGGCAACAACCGGCAGCAGGTTGGCCACATTGAAGGTTTCTGCCCGCTTGACGACGCCTGCAGCCTGAAGCTCTTTGAAAAGCCCCTCACCGGATTTAAACGGCAGCATGGCCAGATAATTTCGCAGATGGTGGTAACGTGCGGGCAGCAGCTCAAAGCCGCCTTTACGATAGCTGTTGAGGATCTGCTGCTCGGTCGCCAGAGAGGCTTCGGCGTTATCGTCGGTGTAGGCCGTGATATTAAAGAAGTAACTCACCAGAGAGGACTGATTGGTAGCCAGCCGCTGGCGGATGTCCCCCCACTCCTGAACCTCTTTTTCCACTGACGGGAAGTATTTCGCATAAGAGGTTTTGCTTTTTTTCTCCAGATCGAGGTACTTCAGGTTGGCCTCGTTCTGGGTCTTCACCTGGTCCTCCACCATTAACGTCAGCGTGATGACAAACGGGCAGGAGATGGAGAGCTCCGGGTTCAACAGGTTGGCGTAGTTGTCCGCACTGGTCCAGAGGAAGGCGATTTCCGGATCGCGGGCCAGATGATAATTGGTAACACGGGTGACTTTCTCTTTACCGTTCCGGTCCAGCAGACCAATCTTCAGGTGGTTTGCAGTGACCTGCATATCAAAACTGTCATCCACACACTGATAATTCAGGTCCTGGTACGGGTCCAGTTTGTAAGGCTTACGGTACATTTCACCCGGATCAGGGTTCACCTGTTCACGCACGATATCGACCAGGCCCTGGGCATCCAGTATCCGCGTTGGAATTTGCGCACCCTGCAGGGAAGCCCGGATGATTTTTACCTGGTTCTCCAGCTCGACGATCTGTGCTTTCGAATGTTTCTTTCGGGGTACACAGCAGGAGATAAAGACACGGTAGTTACGCAGAGTCAGGGGTAAATCCATCCCCGGAGGCAGGGAGAACTGTGTTTCAGCCGCCCGAAGATAATAGGCGCGGGTAATGGCATTAAACTTTTTGGCCTCTTTACCGCTCCAGCTGAACTCCCGTAACCCATACTCAATATCGTCCCCGACCAGCTTGCTCGAGATAAGATTAATGGTCACCGGAACACCGCGGGGAATTTTGGTTCTCAGCAGGTTTTCCAGCGAGGCCACGATATGTGCGTTAGCGCCCGGTAAAGGTCGGGCCTCAAACATAAAACCGACGGTTTTGGCATTAATAAACAGTCCGGTCGCAGAGTCATAATCCTTATAGGGCAAAACCCGGCTGAACTGTGGGAAATTCATGCTGCCCAGCATGTCGTTGGCTTTGGCAGATTCGTCGGGCAATTTAAACGCAGACACCAGCGAATTCACGGCCTGAGCAACGGTATCCATCAGGTTATTACTCATGCGAGCGTTCCTTAATGAGGGTGTTAATTAACCATCTAAAGTAGAAAACAGATTATCGTGAAAATATCAGCATTAACGGTTTAATCACCGCAGGAGAAGGTAAGCAGGCATAAAAAACAGCAATAACATGGAGGCCCCCAGTTGCCAGAAGAAAATAACGTCCCACAAAAGCGCCCCCTTCCATAAACAGATAAGAAGCGTAAGAACTAACGCAGCCACATGAAAACCAACAATAGACCAAAAGAGTACTGCTGAGATTTCACTACCACTGTCTTTAATTCGTAAACAAGCAAGATAGAACACCAGTAAGCCACAGATAATAAACACACCGTCATGACGAATGCTCTGAATGAAATCAGGCGTGTACTCTCCCGCCAGTCCGTTATAAGTAAACCTGACTACCAGATAAACAAGCCAGTAGATAACAGGGACAAACAAAGACCCGTATTTTGTAACAAACCCCATTGTCATCACCCCTTTCATTTATTTATACCGTTGAGAGTTTTTAGTTGTTTTTCGTGCAGATTAATTTCCTCGTCCCTCTCCGTACATTCTGATGCGAGGTTGCGTGCATCACGGATTGTCAGAGGTTTACTGTTGGAGCGGTCCGACGGGGTCAGCGCGTTAAGGAATTCTTCGGCTGCACAGGGCGTTTCCCTCGAAATCATTAACAGTTCATCATCTGTTGCTATATGGTCCGGCGGCATAATATATTTATTAAAGATTCCACCACCCACGATGGTTAAAACCAACACTAAAATAGCAAGTACAAATAAATCAATCTTATCCATTTTGTTTTACCTTCATACAACGCCACTAGTCATTGCAAGCAAACCTGGTGACCTTAAAGGTCCGGATTGTTCTTCCAGGCATCAGGTTTTAAAGCCTGTTTAAACGCTTCTTTTGCGCAGGGGGTTTCTTGTGAAATAGCGGTCAGTTGCTCAGGAGTTGCAGGTAATCCTTCAAGGTAATCACTGCAACAAAAATAAAAAAAACACCGCAACCGGGATACCACAAAATACAAATAAAAGGGTGAGCTTTAAAAACATTACCTTCATCTATTTTTAGCCTGATACAATTTCCACTGGCGGATATACTTATCATACTGAAGCACCGGTGCATTAATGATGACACCGGCGCATTCCAGTTTATTCACTGGTTCGGTAAACGTGCCTGTCGGGATGTTCACCTCCAGGAGCTTGCAGTCATTCTTCCAGTGTCTCCCGGCTTCGAGCTCATCCATCGTGAATGCCCCTCTGGTAAAGACGACAACCGTGACAAACGCAGCCAACGTTATAAGCACACTAAAGATAAATGTATTACCTCTGTTGACTCGCAGATTAATTTTTTTAGGGATGATAAACATGGCCAGTGCCACGATAAACCCGGCAAAGATAAGAAATAAGCATACACCATTTAGCCAGGCAATATTAACACCGTCGATATAGTAAGCAGTCATTTCCCACCCCGGTGTATAGAGTCCATCGCATCGTTCAAAGACTCACTGGTTTTGATTTCAATGCAGTACCAGAGTCTGATGCAAATAAAATGATATTCTTTCACTATCGTCTCAATCGAGATTATTGAAATTGCATGACTTCCAATCCATTCATTCATATCAGCAGTGGCTTGCGTTTCATCACGAGAGATAAAGAATGAACTCTCTTTACCGCCAGGAAAGTCTATAAAGTTAATCATCCTGTATCACTCCTGATTTTTGGATTTGTCATAAGCAGATATGGCCATGTCGTACCTGTCCGTCGCGACATTAACAACAATATCTGAACAATCCAGTCGGTTAATGTTACTGGTTAAAAAGCCGGTAGGAATATCAACCTCCTTCAGGGTGCAGTCAGGCAACAAAAGAAGTTTAAAACGTTATCATTACCCATAATGCTCTCCAGAAGAAAAAACACGCTACCGCCCATCCCTTTCAACGCACAGGGCACTCGTTTTAAATCCGGTATTAATTCAGTATTCACAGCGCCATTAACGGCGCTGCTAATTAGTTAATGCGGGGCTGGCCCCACGCCGATGGTGTAACAACAAATACAACCGTTGTGGGCTGGTGATAGACATCCTCAGAATCAACGTAAGGCGCTATCCATAATGATGCTGTTTGCTCACCCTTTCTTAGCGGCCTTGGATAATTACCGGGTACCGTAGACGGAGAGGTATAGGTACCAACACTAACCGGCCTGATATATACCGGAGCAGTCCGGGTTCTCAGGACGTCATCATGATTGACCGGTACCGTATTCAGGAACCCGGATTTATTGCTCACCGTCACAGCGGGCGCAGTATTTCGCACCGGTTTAATGACTGGCTGCGGCGGCAGCGGGTATGAGTTTGGCGAAGACGTCCTGAAATTTCCGTCAGCCAGTCGTGGCAACCCTGCCGCAGCCGGCTTTGCTGATGCGTGTTCCTCCAGGGCTTTTGCTTTCTCATTCGCCTGCTCCATCGTCATACAGGTATCGGATGTTGTGGCATTACATTCAAAATCGGACTCTGTGCCCGCGCACCCGGTTAAGAGCAAAGCGCTGCCCAGAGGAATTAACAGTATTAATTCCTTCATGTATTCCCCTTTATATTCCTGGTGGGTTATTTATGGTGATTAACCCTTGTTGATGCCCTGACTTACTGACCTGAGTTTTCGCCCCCCGACATTGCTCCCGGCGAGAACTGATGCGGGTCCAGCTTGCCCAGTTTCTTCAGCATCTCATCGGTATTAAAACCATTCAGGTTCCCGCCGGATTGCTGTGACCTGCTCTCAGGTTGTTCGGGTTGCTGCTGGTTCTGTGCCTGCTGTTGTCCATTTTTCTCCGCTTCAAGCTCCTCAATAGTTTTCAGCTGGAAACCGTCCTGAAACACTATGGTGACTTCGTTGCCCGCGCCGATCGGGATCACCGCGTGATACTGCTCAGCGCGTTTGATGTAGTAATCGCCTAACGTCTGTGCAGCTTTCGATGATCCGCCGCCAATCCCCATTTTCAGGACATCACCGGCGCCAACGGAGGCTGTGGCACCCAGACCAACAGCTGGCTGCGAAGCTCGCTCAATCCCCTGACCAATCCCGTCAATAAACCCAGCCCCCCAGGCCCAGCCGAGGATTTTTCCGTTACGCATCACCACTTCCCCTTTTATGCCGTTTTTGCCCATAAAGGACACATGACCCTTAATGGGTTGGTCGATAGTTTTGTCGCCTTTGATACAGCTGATATTGCGGGTGCGAACGATGGCGCGCTCACTCGATACGTCACCCCAGGCTTCGAGGCCGACAAAGCAACCAGTCAGGTCATAGGTTTTGCTGTTCGGCATTTCCACATGCCCAATAATTCTCAGCGACATCGGTACGGTTGATTCATTCCCGGTAACGGAAGCGTTGGCATCGGCACCTTCGATCAGCTTGCTTTTGGCAAAGCTGCCTGACGGAATGTAGGGCAGTGACTTCGTTTTCTTACCGCGGTCATAGCTGAACGTTTTGCGCTGTATCTGGTTCGGTACCGGTACGGACTGATAGCTAACCTGTGGAGCCTGCACGGTGCCATTGCCAGGATAGAACGCTGTTGGCGGAGGGACTGCCCCACCAGGTTGAGGGGGGAAATTTGCCGGCTGCGGCTCCCCTTCCGGTCCCGGAGGCGGCGAGGGTGGCGAAGGCGCAGGCTCGCCGCCAGACACGGCTGGTTTCACGCCCAGCGTCTTAAGTTGCTCCTGCATGGCCACATTTTCATTGCTGAGTTTGTCGATACGGATCTGGTCTGCGCTGCGCGCTTTACTGAGCAAATCCACTTCCCCCTGCAGAGCGCCAAAGCGCTTATTCAGATCTGCTGCAGTGGCCTGCATTTCCGTAGTCGCATGTTGCTCCACCTTACTGTTGAACTGACTGTCCACCACCCCGGTCATGTCCGGCGCCGGTTCACCCTGTATGGGGGCTTCTTCTTCTGAACTCAGATTCAGATCGGACAGATACATCCCGCCGGCAATCGCACATGCACCACCGACAAGAATGAGGACCAGCCAGAGATACTGTTTACGTTTGATTAGCGTATTAAAGTTGGCCATCAACGTGACTCCTCTGCCGTGGTGACCCAGACCTGCATGCGACCACCGCCAACCAGCTGGCTCGCGGAGCCACTGAGCATGATGGCGCGAGTTCCCGCCTGCCAGAAATCGCTTTCCCGGATGTTTCGCGCCGACAGCGTTACATTTTCAACGTTGTACAGAACAACTTTTAGATGGTGACCGGTCCAGACCCGGGCCGCCGTGGCGCGAAGGCCGGCAGGCACGGATAACACTTCTGATGTGACAGGGATGGACTGGTATTCATCAGGGATCTGACCCTGGCGAACAGCGCGGTTCAGCGAAACAAGAACGCTTTCATACGGGTTGGATTCCTCCCATGATTTAGCCGGCCCGGGCGTGCCAATGAGCTCGGATACCAGCTGGATAGTCCGGCCCACTCCGGCACGCGGCACCGCACGGATAGAAAAGTTGAGGCCGCGCTCTGTTTCCACAATAAACGTGAATGGTTTCTTGCTGACCGTAGCAAGGATCGCCCCGCCACTGTCGGTCTGCTCCTGGTTCGTCAGCCCGCCATCCAGACTGTTAATGGCGGTGATCCGGTCTCCTGGTACCGTGAAGAGGTTTGGGTCTGTGTTGCTGACAGCGATGTTTGCCTGTCCGCCGTTGGCCAGGGGTACAACAGTCGGTGCCAGCGTACCGCTGAGGGTAGCCGATATCGCAGGTAGCGAAAAAAACAGGCAACCGGAGATAAATAACGGGTTAATTTTTTTCATTATTTATTTCTCCAAAACGCGCCAGCCAGCTGACACCATCAACACGATTAAACTGCAGGACGTAACTTTTAATTTCACTGTAGGGCGCAGAATCCCCTATCCAGGTTTTCAGTTCTCCACGGTAATCCACCCGATTTTCTGCCGGATACGCACGAACAGACGTCATATAAAAAGTGGAGTTCACGTTATTGTCTTTTATCCGCTTCGCATCTTCAGCCAGCTGGACCTTAAGACTGTTCTGTGAGGCAGGTAATACATACCGGAGCAGTTGTTGATGCTGGGCGTCGACCGTTTCCGGCGTGACATTCAGACGTAATGCAATAAAGCTCATGCCCAGTTGTTCAAGATAAGAAGCGTCCGCCTGATTCTGAGAAACAGCGAAAGGCGCATTGAACAGCATGGGAGTAACCGCCACCTTCTGTTCGTTCTGAAGGCGGTAGTTATTAATCCCCAGAATGATATTGGTAGACAGACTGAGAAGAAGGACTGTCCCCATACAGATATATCCCAGCGCAATGACACGCGAGGTGCTGAGTCGGGCGCCATGTTCCATGTGTTATTCCCCACTGTTTTATTTAATCCACTGCCGGAAACAGGAGTCCGGGATATCGTGAAAAAATCCTTTAAGAAGGGATGTCGGCAGATACCAGTAAATAAGGTCGCGCAACCAGGTACTGCCCCGCCCTTTTTTGAGTTTCTTAATACCCCAGAAAACCAGTACCGCTGCAGCTATACCAAAGAGGAACTTACTGGTCCAGAAACCCCAGCCGAGGCAAATGACGGCCGGGATAAGCTCATCGAGATATAAACCAAACCAGCGGGACTGGTTTGTCAGTGTTTCCGGGAAACGGTATTTCTTTAATTCGTCTCCCGTCATCACCTTTATCCTGTTAGTAACCTGCGACCGACATACCGACGGTAATAAAGGTCGAAATGATGGCGAAGCCGAACAGGAACTTCACGTTTTTGGTCATCATATACATGATGCCGCCCGCGATAACTTCAGCCAGAACAACCCATTTGACCACGCTGGAAGACTTACCGAAGGTGCCTTTCACGGTGGTATCACCGGATTTCATCAGGTCTGTTGCGGTAGTGGTGGCCATAGCAACGTCCGGGAAGAACGACGCCAGAACTGCCAACGGCAGCGCAGCCTTGGTCACTTTCAGCGCTGTCTTTTTATTGAAAACGCGTGACAGAAAAGACGGTTTGGTTTCTTCAGAGAAAGCATTTCCCTGAACACTTAATACAGCATTCATGATTATTTCCTTATCTAATGATGGTTTAAGATAAATTAACTGCTAGTTCATTCTTTACTCTCTGTTACTTCCCTCCTGATAATGTCTACTTCAGAACTATAGAAATCCGGAAACTTCTCCAGATGTTGTTTGAGACGAAGATACACCTCGAGTGTTTTAGAGCGACCACTTCTGTTTTTCGCCTGAATTAACAATCTATTTGTATCTTTATCAAAACGAAGGAAGAGTTTTTTGGACCTTTTTTCCTTCGTACATAATAAATTCTGCACATCGTACAGCTCAGGTTGTTTTCTTAGGTGATCATCTACTCGCAATTGTACTTCGGTACCTTTTACTCTCCCGCTGCGTAGTGTTGCTAACACCAATTTTTGGTAGGTATCTTCATCGCAACTAAAAACAACAGCACTACCTGTAGCGGTACGATTAACAAGTCGTTTCACAATAGGGCCTCAATAACAAAAGCTATATTAATTGTTCCCTACTTCTTTTCAAAAAACAACTGGAAAGATGTCACCCTTTTATTTACAAGTTATTAACATTCTTTATTATTATATTTTTAACCCCTTTCATTATGGGCACAGCCAATTCACTCAGGTGAACTATTAAAAAGGCATCATCTCTGTTGCTAATTTTCAACTTCTTAAGTATTTCACTCACGGCATTTCTCGAAGAAGCATATTTACAGCCCATGATTTGAGATATCAAATTATGACTAGCACCTCCAGAATACAAACCTAAAAAATCGAATTCAGTCCTCGACAATTCCTTGACGTTTTTCATAAATTGAATAATGTCATTATGCATAGGTAAATCTTTGATTATCTTTTCATTGGTATTTAGCGATCTACCAAATTTCCATAGATAATAAACCTCCCCACTCTGCTGAATTTTCTCCAGTGTGAAATCAAACTGCTTATCATTCATATATACACATTTCTCTATATGAAAGTCGGCGTCTTCACCGCGCAAGATGAGCTCAATTTCACGGAGATGAAGGAAATCATCTACTCCGAAATGCGCCTCCCAGTATTTATCTGAAACGGGTCCGTTTCCAAACTCCGTTAAAAAAGCAGGATTGAATGCTGGGAAAAAACCATCATGGGTATGAATGCACGCAGGGAAGGAATAGTTCATGATAAGCATCTGAAGAGAAGATGCCAGGGATTGACGGCAGGTGTCTTTTTCTTTACGATCCATCGGATACATAGCGGCCTCCTTGTTAGGTCTCTATGGGCAGTAGGTATGAGAAGGTGAAGTCTTCTCATACCTGCGATAATCAAATTTTAAGTTAAATTAAATCTTATAAAATGATAATAAACCAATTATCTCTTAATGTCACCAATAGAGCACAGATCATTATTCTATTTATTAAATATAAAATAGAATAATTCATTAAGACTCTTCGGACTCAACCTCAGGGAAGTATGTTCGCAAAACTTCCTGCACATCCTCCTGAATGTTCTGAACCATACTTTTCCATTGCCATCTTGGGTCATCTTTTACATGGGGACTCAAACACTCCATACCCAGAACTTTGTTTATCGAAAACTGAGTTTTAACTACGTACTCAAGTAAAGCTTTATTGAAGGCCATCTGATTAAAACCTGATTCTTTTCTTTCCATCTGGGCTTCATAGACACGCAACCCCAACTCTATCAGCATTGAACTGATACTTGAAAAATTGACGTCTTTATCTTTTGCACCTTCAACACGGCGGCTTTCAATTATAGCGTTAATTTTTTCAACAACTTGGTCGCTTATATAAACCTGAACCCTTGGCATAGCCTCTCCCTACTATAAGTGTCAAATCATGATAGTGTATATAGTGCATATTTTTTTCGGCAAAACGCAGAAGAGAGTCCAGACTACACTCTAGAGTCCCCTTCGAAAAGTATCGCACTTAAAAGGACTACACTCTAGAGTATAGTCCCCACCATCTTACTCTTTTTTCAAAGAATAGTCGGTAACGACTCTATATAGACTCTACGCCGACTCTACATAGAGTTGTTCTAGAGTCTGATTTAACTTTCCATTAGAAAGAAACAGAAAGTTTATATCCGTAAACTCATAATTTAAAAGCGCAATCTGCAAAATTTTAATTTTGCGTGGGGTGTGGTGATTTTGTGGTGAGGAGTGCATATTTGTTGAGTCCGCGTCTGGGATGGGTTAACGTATTTCCAGAAATCGACCCTGGAGGGGAAAACGATGCGGAGCATCATCATTGCCGTTTTTTTTGTATTCTCGTTTGCCGCCAATGCTGCAGATTGTTTTACCCTTGCCGGACGCGATTACAAAATCGATCCGGATCTGCTCAGGGCTATATCCTGGCAGGAATCAAAATTCAAAATTGACGCTATCGGAAAGAATCCTGTCTCCGGCTATGGTTCAGGACTGATGCAAATTGACTCGCAGAATTTTGAAAAGCTGTCGAGCTTTGGAATAAAACCGCATCACCTGTTGACGGACGCCTGCCTGAACATTTACACCGGCGCCTATTACCTGGCACTGGCATTTAAAAAATGGGGAGTGAGCTGGGAGGCTGTCGGAGCTTACAATGCGGGGTTTAGCAGAACGGAGAAGCAGGCCATGAGACGTCTGCAGTATGCCAGGAAGATCGAGGCCATTTACAGGGCTATTAAGGCGAATAACAAAGCGGGCCAGGTTCAGCCGACACAACGATAAAGACCTCAATCAAGAGGTCTTTACGTTAAGATTGAAATCAATCAATTGCTCGCAAGATTAAATGACTCTCCGGATGATGAATAATGCTGAGATAACTTTTCAGCGCATCCTGTCGGGCAATGAGATGTTTGCATACATGGGTATATCCCGCCCCCATATCCGCAACCTGCCAGGACAACCAGTTAATTATCATCAGCGTGGAGATGATCCCGGCAGCATCTGCACTCACGTCGCTGTCAAAATTATTTTCGGGTATCACCATTCTGTAATACTGTTCACCTGCCGGTGCAATATATCCCGTCTGTGTCGTAATGAACTGAATCCGGTTCGGCGCCACATTCCCGCCGACACCCTGCGGAATAATCCAGTAATCCCATGCGCCGTTACTGTAATCCGAATACTGGCGTAACCAGCTGGCTACCATATTTATTGCCGACGGAGTAAAAAAGAGTGCCGGGATGAAATCCTCGCGCTCCTCACTGTCAGTCACACAGTAGCGATGATATTTATCTGTTTTAAATTGTTCGGCTGATTCTCGAGTGGCGGCGTTGACGTTTTTTGTGTGCATTCTGGTTTACTCCTTAGCGGTTTATTGTTTCGTTCGACTTCATCACTGAGCGGCAAAGGGCAATGAGCAGCAGGCGATGAATAAATACAGGGGCGCTTTGCGTTCATTTACCCCTGTATTTATTTAGCGGTTGATGCTAGAAGCAGCCCTCCGCGAAATGATGAAAACGGACGAGATACAGCTGAGGAGAATGCACACAACCCGTAACGGAAATTGGTCGCCAGACGAATTATCGTTACGGTCTTCAGAGTAGCGAATATTTTCGCTACGGTGAAAGCGGCGTATCCGTTTACGGATACAGCAAGCGTGCCATTGACGTTAGCCATCAGACCCTAGCGTTAGCCCGAAACCGCCCCGCGGGTTCGGCGGAGACTGACAGGTGCGCAGCAGCTGTCTGGCGGAGTGGGGCTGACGACTGAGCAGCGTAGCTGATCGGGAGCCGAAGGTGGCCATATTCCGTACGCCCGGGGTAATAAGCCTTATTTTCAGCAAAGTTAAATAAATACCGAGAAAGAAAAACAGCAGGAAGAAGAAAGACAGAAAGCGGCAGAAAGAAAATAAAAGAGAGGGGCTAATAACGCGCGATATTAATACTGGTGGCGCGTCAGCGCAGCCGGTATTATTTTGCGCCGCAGGCGCGCGGCCTTTTTCAGAGGTTGGGCAGGTTCTTCCCTGCCCTTCTGGTAATTTACGCGGCCTCCTGTATTCCGCGCATAAAGTCCCGCATTGCCCTGAACCGGCCCAGGTCTGCCAGCCGTTTTTCAAAGTCGTTGAGGTAGTAAACCGGGGTATACCTCACCCGCCGGAACTGCATCGTGAGCGTGTTCCCCGTCACCACTTCCGCCGCTATCCCCAGAAGTGACAGCTGGATGAAGGCCATATCTGCCGCCACCGGATCGATATCGATGCAGCTGCCGAACATGTGCATGGAAGGGTTGATATCTGCGTCAAGCAGGCACTCTGCATAGGCGATCAGCATCCCGGCAGCCCCACAGGCCGGGTCGCTGACAGTGGCAATCCCTTCCCGGCTGATAGTATCTCTGACGCCTGGCATCAGCATCCGCGCCATCAGGCATTGCACCGAATACGGAGTAAAATACTGCCCACGAAAGTTATCACCCAGCTCAAGCTCCATAAAAATCGCGCCGAGGAAATCATGAAATTTTGCCTCCAGCGCGCACACCATCAGGCAAAACATCTCCTGCATGTTCGCGATATCTGAAGCCTCGTACCGCGCGCAGATTTTCCGGCAGTGCTCCATGCTCTCAGGCGTTCTGATCCGGGCCATATCCAGCTCACTGGCGGCGAGAGACAAAAAATCGCTGAACACTTCCCAGCGCCCCAGATGGCGGCCTGTGGATTTGAACACGCTGATAAAATGGCTCCGGCTATAATGCGCGCTCATCATCTTCTGAACAGAGGGCACACATTCGATCCCCTGCAGCATGTCCTGTGTGGCCGGTCTTTTGTCAGCGCTCTCTCTGGCCATATCAAAAACATCGGCAAAACTTAGCTGTGACATGATTTTTCTCCTGGAAAAGCCGCCCCTTACAGAGCGGCAGGTTTCACATCACGCCAGACCGAGGCCAGCGTATACCGTGACCATGAACTGCTGCCAGTATTCCAGGCGCATAGCGGGAACGTGGGCACGCTTCCCGCTGCGTAAGGCATTTACAAACTCGTTCGCCTGTGCGACGATTTGAGGGTCAAATTTCATGGTGTTATCTCCATGTGGTTTTTGATGAAGCCGGATACGCACTTTTGCGGGTAGGTATCCGGCGTTGAATGAGCAGGCGAAAGCCTGCTTTTTTCATTTCTGGGCCAGTTTCAGCGCCTCCTTAATGCGCGTCTTAATCTGCGCATGGCTCATTTGACACACGTCCCGCAGACGGTAGTAATGTGCTCCGTTCCGGGCGTAAATTTCGGTTACGTCACAGCAGTACATTTCAGCCATCATGAAGGACTCCCATTCATTGTTTTCGCTCGTTGACCAGTTCAGCGGGTACATCAGTCCGAGCGCCTCATGAAAGGCATGAACATCGATTTCTTCCGGTGCTTTCACCGCATCGTTACGAAGACTCAGCCAGTACGCGCGCTCTGTCTCTGCAGTGGCCTGCATTCCCAGGACTGCAGAGGATTCGGTCAGGTGTAAGTACATGGGTCTCTCCTTCGGGTTAAGGGATGGCAGCGACATGCCGCCCCCTGTGTTTATTTATTCGTTTGCCGCCAGTTCGCTCATCAGCACTTTTTTTGCTTTCAGCGCGTGCTCTTCTTCCGAAAGCGTCAGGATGTAACCGCGCTTTGCCGCCGCGCCCATTAAGATCGGACGGTCTTTCAGCGGCAGGGCTTCCAGATAATCCAGCGCATCGCCCAACACACGGGCCTGATACAGTTCGAAGTGCATCCCGCAGCACCGCCCCGCCTCTTTCTCAATACGCGCCAGTACTACATCCGCGCGGATAACATCGAACGGGTTACGGGTGTGGATATTGCGAATAAAGCCATCAGTGCGCAGGTGCATATTTCTACGGTTCATAGCAGTTCACCTTCAGTGGGTTAATTCACACCTAAACGCTGGAACATATCGGAGATAATGTTCCGTCGTGCATATGACGCACCGGCAGCTTTCAAATCAGCCAGGACATTAAATGCATAGCTGGCGCTCTGTCCGTGAAATGCCAGTATCTTTGCTGCGATCGGTTCCGGGCAGGCCATAACCCATCTTTCGGTAGATTCTTTGGTGGCGGTTTTGACGTTGACGTTCTGTGTGTTCATTCTGCTTTTCCTCTGGTCTGGTGGTTAATCCATCTCTCGGTGAGTTCCCTGGCGGCAAAGGGCAAAGGAGCAACGTCGTAAGGAGGAGAACAAGGGGCGGAGACAAAAAGTTTTTGCGGTCCCTGGCAAAAAGTTTTTGGCGGAGTTTATTTACCCCTTGGATGACGACACGGCGGTGCTACGACCAGCCCTTCGCCGGGGAACGGACGAGAGATGACTCACCAGGGGAAGGGATGAGAATGAACACACCCGACACGACGGAACGGCGTGGCGCCATCAGAGTGCCGGCAGCTTTATCGCCGGCACGGTGAAAGCGGCGCGACCGGAACGGACGCAGCAAGCGCGCCGTTGACGTTAGCCATCAGACCCTAGCGTTAGCCCGAAACCGCCCCGCGGATTCGGCGGAGCCTGGCGGGTGCGTAGCAGCTGCCCTGGCGGAGTGGGGCTCGACGACTGAGCAGCGCAGCTGATCGGGAGCCGAAGGTGGCCATTGCCCTGCCTTTAGTTATGGTTCAGACCCTCTTTGCTAAGCCTTTGAGAAGCAAAGCGGAGATGAGAAACGAGTCCGTTATCTGTCGCAAAACACAATGACTAATGCTAACGTACGCATACATTAGCATTAATTAACGAGGTGTCCTGTGGAAAATGAGTCATCAACAGAGCTGGCACGCGCTCATTTTTTCAGCCATTTTTCTTACACACGTAACGACCTGGCCGGAGATTATGAAACCGAGTTGCTCCGCTATCGTGACGATACCTGGGACTACCCGAAACGTGCCGCCCGCCTGAGTGCAGCAGTGAAGCGATACAAAACTTACCGGATGCAGTGCTTCATTTTTGAGATTGCGGAGAGTGTCGAACTGGACTTCACGCCCCTTGTGGTAAAACGCCTTTGCACCGCCCTTTTTGGTCGTTCAGGGAGTCAGAATATTATTGTGGCGACCTTTGGCCAGAAAGGACGTGTTCATCGCAGCCGTGACAGTTCGCCCTCTGTCATAAGTGAAGTGGCAGAGCGCTACCGACTGGCAGCACACTCCTGCTGGGCCTCTACCCTCAGCGATATTGAAAGCGTCAGGAAGCACTACCAGGCAGGTATTCGCACGGCCAGAAAGCAGGAGGAATAAGTCCTCGAGATTAACGCTAATGGACGCGTACATTAGCATTAGCATGTATCACATTTGTCGCACGGGCAGGGAAGAGAGCGGCCGCGCCGGAGGCACTGCCGCCCTGCCCCGTTCCCCGGAGGGGAACTGCCCTTCAGCTGTACATGCGTGCGGTTGCTCTGAAGGGGAAAAAGGGGCTACCGGCGAACCGGTAACCCCTTCATAAAGGCGCTTCAGGCCTGTCCAGACAGTCTCAGCCCCTGAATGGCGGGGGTTTCCCCCCGCCGGGGTTAGCTACTTAGCGGATTCGTAAGCCATAAAAGCTGCCACCTCCCTGTTCGTGTCCCTGTACCGGATTTCACAGAGTGATTTCCGGGTCAGGTAAGTGAATATTAGCAATGTGAGACACACTATTAATACGCACCCGAGCAGAGTGTTTCGCGGCAGTTTCATGGCCTTCTTCTCCTTGCCTTGCGGCATCTAAGAGGCTATCCTGATGTTGTCTAGGCATACAGGTGGCCTCGTGGGTTAATGAAAATTAACTACGGGGCTTTCTGCTTTTTGCCGCACAACACGGTAACAAACCACCTGCACGTCATGAGGCAAAAAGCCTCAAGCGCCGTCGCCATTATACCTTGTAGTCCATTATCCACCCAGGACTAACCATCTGAAAAAAGGCTATATCCTCATACTTTTTTCTGTTCGTTCTCCGCCGGATACCCCAGAGCTTCCCGTATTTCTGCCGCCCGCTGTTCACTGCCGGTACTGATGCCTGCGTGGTACACCAGACTGAGCAAACCGTGTAACAGCATCCAGTCATCCCGCGTCAGCCTTGCATCAAGCCGACATAACCGTTTTCCTGATACCGCATGGCGAAACACGGTACCTGCTTCCTTTTTATCGAATTGCCGGCTGACAATACTCATTCAACCTCCCTGTCACTGCGCCCGTTGGCCCAATCCCGGATTTGCTCATCCAGCGCCTGAATATGCTGGTTGATACTCTCAACCAGTCGCTCGCTTTCGGTCTCCAGCCAGCCACTGAGTCCGTCCCACTCGCAGGTCATCTCTGTAAGGCGGGCAGACATTGTTAGCAGCTTGTTGCGTTGACTGCGGGCCACTTTCAACTCTGTTTTCCAGGGATTGTTTCTCATACCGATCGCCTCTGCAGCGCCAGTTTGTTGGGTACCTGCCAGCGCTCCGCCTGACGGACAGCCTCCGGGGAGTCACTCACGATGAAGCCGATTTCATGAATGACCCCGTACAGTGGCTCCTTCGCGTCACGCAGCCAGTCCAGGGAGGCCAGCGAGGCAAACCGCGACCGCCAGTGCCAGAAAGCAGGCTCCAGCTCCCGCGCGTCAAACTCGTCGGCCCACCGGCGATACCAGCTGCTGACCGTCTCCGGCGACTGAAAATTCAGCTCCGTGACTGCCTGTCCCAGCAGGTTCTGCCGTAACCGCCAGTGATGCGCCAGCACCCGTTCTTCCCGGCGCATCTTACGGGTAAACGCGATGTTTCTGCGTTGCAACCGGCGCTCTGTCCGTGTGTGCTGCACCTCCGGAAACAATTCGGCCTGAACATCCACCGGCAGCGGCAGCGGGCAGCATTCCCCGTGGCTGGCAATCAGTTCATCGAGCGCCTCCTCCACCTGTTTGAGGCTACTCAGGCGATGCTTCGGGTCCCAGTTCAGGCCGGGAATGCGCTGCGCCACTGCCGTGTTCATGCGGCTGTTCCTGGTCAGAATTCGCAGAAATGTCCGGACATGGGGCATTGAGGGCAAACGCGCACCCCGTAACTGAGCGTCTTCCACGAACATGATGGCCTGCAAAGCAGCCTGCCGTGCAGGTTTCAGGGTCACAATGGCATGGGATGAGGGGATCATAGTGCGCCCTCCTGTGCCAGGGTACTGATGATGCTGGCAAAGGAATAACCGTCAGTATCGAGACACGCTATCAATGCCAGCGTGTGGGAGATCAACTCCGGGTTAAATGCTTCCATGCTACGAACAACAGAGAACGGCTGGCCGCCACGGGTCACAAAGACGACCATCCAGCGCGTACTCAGCTCTCCCGGACTGCAGACCGCCACATCAAAATGACCGTGGGAGGGGGAAAAACGGATCTGTACCGGAAAGAATCCGCCGAACTCGCTTTTATATTCTCCGTTGACGTCCCAGCTCGCCGGACAGGACAGGTCCCGCATCACGGCATGGGTGAGTTCACGGCGAAAATCTTCACCGGCGGCGCGGTAGTCTTCCAGCTCTCCGGCGAACATGGTTTTCAGGACATCGGTAGTAATGATCGTGTTCATATTCTTCTCCTTATGGCCGCCCCGCAGGGCGGCGTCTCCGTTATCAGGCTGCGTGAGCCGTATGATCATCAGCGTCTGCTGCATCATCAGTGATGACGGGTTTCGCTGTGGCCGGTGGCTGCATCCATTCAGGAACCCATCGGGTCTCCGCGAGGGCATGCTCTGCATGCTCTGCAGCGTCTTTTTTCTTCATTTTCCCGGCATCAGCTGCTGCACCCGTTCTTCCTGCCTCGTTAAGCGCATTAACAATCTGCTGTTTGCTGAGCATACTGAGGAAATTGTCTGCGGTCGGTGTCCACCAGTCCCTCATATCGAAGCCGATCGCTGTTTCCATGCCATCAAGGGGACTTCGGGTGGTATGCCCCATTGTTCGGGTCTGCACGCCATACACTGAACTGGCGGTACAGAACGCCATCAGGGACATCAGGATTTCCCCGTCGAGGGTGAAAAACGTGGTGAAATCCTTCGACCAGCCCTCCGGTAACAGTGCCTGCAGGCGTGCTTTTTCCTGCATCAGCGTCTGCCAGGCTTTTCCGGTTTTTCCGGCCGGGGAGTCGCTGACGAGGGATGTATGATGCTCAGTGACTTTCATTTCGAAGGGATGACTGGCTGACATACCACCGTAATCAAACACACAGGCGCACAGCCGCCAGACCATCAGCGCCACGGCTTTCTGTGGTTGCTGCATCAACGCAGCCTGAACGGCAAGGGTGCGCTCAGAAGACATTTTTTTCAGCAGCGGTTCGCTGATGCTGTCCACGGGGTTTTCAATTTTTTTAGTGATGACGGTATTTTTTTTCTGGTCAGCCTGATCATCCACCTCCCGCTCCGGGGCAATCTGGCGGACGCCTCGCTGAATGTTCACTTCCGCGCCCCAGAAGCTGACCACCACACCACATTCCGCTTTCTGATCTGGGGTCCATTCACGGTTGACGGCCGCGCTCTCCATTTCGTCAATCAGTGCCTGAATGGCATATTCATCATCGTGTGTTTCGGTCGCCTCCTGTGTGGCATAGAGCTCATCGAGACGCTGCTGCTCATCAGCGGTGAAATTTGCCTCGGGTTCAGGCGTCAGCTGAAAAATTCGGGAGTCATCCCCCCAATGACGAACGGGATCGCTGCGAACCTGTGCCCATGCCCACCCCTCATTTTGTTGGATCTCGTCAGCCAGCGCAGAGAGTTTCTGGTGGATAAGGCTCTCCGTCAGCTCCTTGTCTGCTGTGCCTTCTCCATCATCCGCGCTGAACAGGTCTTCGCGCACGACACCGCCAGCGGCCTCATAACATTCACGCCCGATATACTCAAAGGCCGGGCTTTTTAACGAGATTTCCCGGTCTGTCACTGCACTTTTCAGCAGATGTGGAGCGGTATGGCCATAGGCGGATTTGACGTTTTCATAGACCTGCAGCTGACGGGTCGGATCATTTTCGAGCGCCAGCGCCTGACACTGCTCAATCGTGACTTCATCCTTTGCCAGTTGAGCCAGAAGCTCCGGTGCCAGCCCGGCGAGTTTGAGCATGCGCTTAACGTGGCGACCACCGTACCCCATCTGGGCGCCGATCTGCTCAGGTGTCATCCCCTGCGCTGAAAGGTCGCGAAAGGCGTAGATTTGCTCAGCCGGATGCATCGAGAGGTGTTCATCGTTCTCGATGAAAGAAACAAGCCGCGCCACGTCGTCGCTGACACGCTTAACAGGCACCAGATACTCGCTGTCAATTTCCTTTTCACTGGTGAGCAGATTGAGCCCCTCGCGCCGGCGACCTCCCGCCGCAACGCCAGATTTTCCTTCCGGCAACGTGTGGACAACCAGATTTTGCAACAGCCCCACGGCTTTGATGGATGTGGCCATGCTGCGTACGCTGGCCTCCGGGTAAGGAATCACACGGACATTTAGCGGCGATCTGACTAAGCAGGACAGGGGGACATATTCAATCTGAGCGGCTTCCAGTGCGGCTTTAAGGGTTTCTGCAGCTGCAGCCTGAGCCGCTTTTTTGCTGGTTTTTGCCGGTGCTTTTGCTTTAGACTCGGTGGCGGACATAATTGATACCTCTCTGATATTGATGATTGTCTGCCGGACAGCCCACCTGTCCGGCACCTCTTACTGCTTATTGCGTTTTACGTACTCCGTAGTCACGGATATAACGATTCATCCAGTACTCACCGCCGGGTTCAAAATTTCAGACGCGCCAGATCATCTCGCCGTCCCGACGAACAACCAGGCGAAAGCGGGTACCCTGATCGTCTTCAATCGCCACATTCTGATACTGCGCTGCCACCTCTGACGCCTGATCACGGGTGAACGTGCCGTCCGGCAGAGATTTCAGAGGGGGCATAACGTTGTGGTTCATGTACATCTCCTTTTTCTGCCCCGCCGTTAACGGGGCGTATTCATCATGATTCAGAAGGGGGCATCGTCATCCATCGGTGGGTAATCATCCGGTGACGGCTGCGGGGGTTGCTGCGACGGCGCTGCACTCTGACGGGCTTTTTTACCGCCCTTCGCTTTCGGGGAGTTAACCGGCGCCTCAGCGGGTTGTGCCGGGATCTGCGGCTTCGCGGGCTGCTGAGGTGTGGCGCTCTCAGACGAACTCCCCTCACGACGGCCGCCCAGCATCTGCATCGTGCCGTTTTGCCCGACCAGCACCTCGGTGACATAGCGTGTGGTTCCGGCCTCGTCCTGCCAGTTACGGGTGCGCAGCTGGCCCTCGATATAGACCTGCGCGCCTTTACGCAGATATTCGCCCGCCACCTCTGCAAGCTTGCCGAACATGACAACACGGTGCCATTCGGTGTTTTCGCGCAGTTCCCCGCTCTGTTTGTCACGCCATGTTTCAGATGTGGCCAGCGTCAGGTTTGCCACTGCGCCGCCGTTGGGCATGTAACGCACTTCCGGGTCCTGCCCCAGATGACCAACCAGAATGACTTTATTGATGCCTCGTGCTGCCATGATGAATCTCCTTAATCCGTTGTATTGCTTTTAAAAACCATCACCCGTTGAGTTTCGGGAGCCGCGGTTTTGACGTTTGCGGGAACCTGCTGTTTTGTTCCCGATGGTATGACCTTCACCCGTTTGAGAACCTTCGCCGCAAGGGCGTCAACGAGCACGGCCCGGTGCAGATGTCCGGGGTGAGCGGGAAATTTTTTTCGGTCTAATGGCGCGAAGCGGAATGGCCGGAAAAAATTTATTGCGAAAGGCCACGCCGTCCCTGGACAGCCAGGCGGGTTGTGCTTGTCTCAGCCCCGGCGAAAGGGACTTAAACGGTGAAAAGGCACAGGAGAGGAAATGAGCAGGGACCCGCCGCAACGTCGGAGCGCGGCACGCGAAACGGCGTTGCGCCTTACAGCCCGGCGGCCGTTGTTTTTCGACGGGGTGCAGGGAGCGCAGGACACGGCGCGACAGGGCGGCGCCTCCGGAACGGAGGCTGCAAGCCTGCTGTTGACGTTGCGTCATGGGATGGAAACCCGCTGCCCCGGAGGGGCCGGGCAGAGACGGCGCAGCTGGCTCTGTGCGAAGCATGACAGCCCGCCCGGACGCCCACTGCAGGACCTGAACTAAACGAAGAGCAAAATGGAAAGGCGGCAGAAACAGGTGAATTATCACGCTTCATCAGCTGCTCAACCGGAACAGGAGAAAAGAAACAACAGTAAACCTGAATACCAGAAGGAAGAGAGGGACAGGATGAACGCGGAGAGGGAGAGCCAGCGGCGCGTCAGCGCGGCCCGTTCTTCCTGCGCCGCAGGCGCGCAGCCTTTTCCGGCGCGGCCAGACGGGGGCTCACTCCCCCGCCGGGCTAACCGTGCTTTCAGACTGCGATCCTGAGCAGAACAGTAGAAACGTCGGTATACGCGAATGTCCCTCTCGGCAATGGCTCCCAGGCATCAGAAAGCGGCTTCAGTATGGATTGTTGCCGCGGCCCGTTCAGACAGACTGCGGCCACAACGCCGCCGGGCGCCAGAAGCGTCACTGCTCGCTGTATATGCCTGATATCCTGCGCATGATGAAAAGGCGGATTCATGATAATTTTGCTGTAGTGGTTTTCCGGCCGGTACTCCAGAAAATCACCCTGCCAGACGCTGACGCCCGGGAAATTTTCCCGAAGATGGCGGACTAAATCCGCGTTCAGCTCCACGGCGTCACACTGTGCCCGTGGCGCGGCTTCCCTGACCGCCCGCAGAATGGCGCCGGTTCCCGCTTCCGGCTCGAGAATATGATCAGAATCCACCACCTCCGCCAGACTGACCAGGCGACGGCAGACCGGATCGGGCGAGACAAACAGCTGAGAGCTTGCCCGGATTTCTGTAACAGGTGTTCGGCCATCCAGCCTAGCCCGCATCGTCCGGATGCGATCCCTGAGTTCGCTGCGCATAAGTCAACCTCCCTGAGCTCCCCGGCACCCTGCCGGGGAGTCTGCCTGTTATTTTTGCGGAATTTGTACCGTTTTCATGTCGGTGATATAGACATTCACCAGCGTACAACCGTGAGTCATGCAGCGGCGGAAGCGGTACGCGCCGTGCGTCTCATTTTCGGCCACGCTCCGGACAGCCTTATAATCCCCCGGCATTTTGGCCCATTCGGCTTTTGTCATCTCCTGGAATCCCTCCCCCGGATAGTTGACGATCGGTGGACGTTTTGCAGCCTGTTTCGCGGTGCTGACCTCTTCGGCTGACGGGGCTTTATAGTCGGTGATGCGATCCGGGGTCAGTTTCATGGTTCCCCCATACCCGAGAAAGCGATAACACGGTGTTTCCACTGAGCTGACCTGACCATTGCTTTTGTTGATGCGGATAATGGTTAACCACTCGCCCCGGCTTTTCACCTGACCGCCTGGCTCAAATTCCTGTATCCGGGTGACGACGCCACCGCTTTCATTGAGCATCGCACGTTCGTAGGCCAGGCGATTCCGGTAATGATTAACCCAGCGTTGTTGATGTCGGATCGTGCGTTCATGACAACGGATCGCAATATCCCGCGCCTGTTCAAAAGTAATGATTTCCTCAGACAGCGCCGAATAAAGGGACCTTGAGCCTTCATACTGGCTTTTCTCTGCCAGGCGGGGGTATTTATCGAGCATGAAACAGGCTGAAATATGGTCGTAATTACTGACCAGCAACGCCATGTTCAGATCCAGCGTTTGCGCGCGCCACATCGTGAGATACTTTTCAGACCGGGCAATGTGCTTTTCAGCCTTGCGTAATTCCGCCTCGAGATTTTTGATACGGCGGTAACGCACATCCGGACGCTCTTTGTACTTCGCGTGACGTAGTGAGGCCTGCGCGCGTTCTTCCCAGTATTCCGCGCGCCCGAACAGCATCACCGCGCGTTTCATGCCGTTTTCAATTTTCTGTGCATCACGGCGCGCGCGGCGTTCGCTGTGATGGCCAACAAGGATCGGCTGACCGAAGGGGATCGACGATGCCAGCGCATCGACATGCGCAAGCTCCCGCTCAGATTCACCGGCGCGTTTGTCGCTGTAGTCGTTAAAGCGTTCCGCGCGTTGCTCCTGACGGTCAAAAAGCGTGCTGTCTTCGTCCCCGATATCGCCGGCGAGGGACACTAACACATCCTCCCGGCCCGGCGTCCAGGCTGGCGCAACAAACAACCCCTGTTTCGGCGCCCACCGGAACCCCGCATCATGCACCCTCTTATACGTTTCCTCATCGAGGCGCTGCGAGGCATAAAGCCGCAGCTTGTTATCATCCGGGGAATAGGTCCCCCGGTACACCTGGTCGATACCTTCTTCAGCATCGGTCTGCGGGATGGTTTCGGCACTAAGTGCCTGTGCTAAAGCCTGAGTCATGATTTTTCTCCTTCCTGCGGTTGCCGCCCCTCGCGGGGCGGCTCACCTCATCAGTTAAATGCGCGTTTCAGTTCAAGCGTGCGGAGCACCTGCCCGAAAGCGGCGTTTTTCATCGCGGGGATATGAACGCCGCGCCCCTTGCGGTGACTTCTGGCGATATGGCGGCCAAAAGCTTTTAACGCGGGGTCAATCTCCGGCGCGGGGATCCCAGCACGGGAAATGCGCGGATGGCGACGGGGCTTTACAGCCTCTGCGGAAGGTGAAAGAATGGTCATGTTCATTACGTTAACTCCTTCAGGTAGTTAATGAAGCCGTAGAACCGTTCGAGCGATTTTTACGGCGTGGATCAAGCAGGGGCTACCCTGCTTTTTTCATTTCTGCGGTTCGTTGTCTGCTTCTTCTGCCTCCTTTAATCAGCATCGTTTTTTTCCTGATTTTTAAAGAACATCACCCGTTGAGTTTCGGGAGCCGCGGTTTTGACGTTTGCGGGAACCTGCTGCGATATTCCCGATGGTATAAACTTCACCCGTTTGAGAACCTTCGCCGCAAGGGCGTCAACGAGCACGGCCCGGTGCAGATGTCCGGGGTGAGCGGGAAATTTTTTTCGGTCTAATGGCGCGAAGCGGAATGGCCGGGAAAAATTTATTGCGAAAGGCCACGCCGTCCCTGGACAGCCAGGCGGGTTGTGCTTGTCTCAGCCCCGGCGAAAGGGACTTAAACGGTGAAAAGGCACAGGAGAGGAAATGAGCAGGGACCCGCCGCAACGTCGGAGCGCGGCACGCGAAACGGCGTTGCGCCTTACAGCCCGGCGGCCGTTGGTTTTCGACGGGGTGCAGGGAGCGCAGGCCACGGCGCGACAGGGCGGCGCCTCCGGAACGGAGGCTGTAAGCCTGCCGTTGACGTTGCGTCATGGGATGGAAGCCCGGCAGGGCGGAGACAGCCTGGCTGGCTCCGTTCACGACAGCCCGCCCGGACGCCCGTAGTGAAAAAGGGAACGGCTGAAAACAGAAAATGAAAGAATCAGGAGGATTTACAGGCAGCTCAGGAGATGGCTGGCGATTATCCGGCGTCATGCCAGCCCGGAAAAACGATTTTCTTTTCTGTACTTCGCAATGCTTTACCAGACAGAAGCCAGGCAAGCAAATACGGTGATCAATACGCTTAATTCGTCATCCGGAGCTCCTCCCCTTCGGTATCATCGTCATGATGATGCCGGAAACGATAATCCATGCAACGCCACTCCAGAGACGCAGTTTATCCCCCACGACGTTCATCAGGACAAAAGTAACGGACAGGATTTTGTCGCTCCTGTCGGTCAGAAACGGAGAAGGCGTGAGTGGCGCCGCAGGCGCGGCGAAACGCCTCTCCGGCAGGCGCAGCCTGCCCGGGTTTTCACGCGGGCTGACAGGAGCCCTCTCCTCCTGCACCTGCCATCGTGCTTACTGCCCTTTTCCACCCTGTAAGATGAAATGACCGGCGAGATACACGGCACACTGACAGGTCATGTACTCGCAGATTTCATCCATGACCTGTGCGGTTGTCAGTTCCCGCTGACCGGCATCACGGCGGCGGGCATTTATCAGGGCTTTGTACTGTCGCAGTATTTCGCGGGTTTCTGGCGCAATATTCAACGGTATTCTCCTTAACCGGCGGGATTTCCCCGCCGTGTATTATTCCGTTACTGAAAACATGCCGTCCGGGCCGTTAATCAGTCCAGCGCGGCGTAAATGGCGTTGCATTCCGGGTGAAAGGTAATGTGATCCCAGAGCTGGGCATCACGCAGCATGTAAAGGTGAGTCAGGGCCGGGTTGCCGCAGTCATGCCAGGCCGCCAGACGACGGTTAACTGCCAGACTGGTCAGAATAATGCCCGCCGCGTCGGCACTGACGGTACGATCAAACCAGTTTTCCGTGTTAACCAGATGTACGCGCCCACAATCCGGCATCATGTAGCCGCCACCCTCCGGCAGCCGTATGAAGTACCAGAAACAGCCTTCATACTCCGGCATCAGTTTTTTCGCCAGGGCGTACACCTGTAATTCCGCGATCATAAAATCAGTGCCGAACATGTACGGCAGGAAGGAAAGCCGATCGGACTCTTCAACATTCAGGACCGCACGCGTTTTCACATACTGCATGGTAAAACCTCCGTAATCACATGGACTGCGACACCGGGCGGTGCCGTGCCTCCATAACAGACGGGCGATCAGTCGGGAATGCAGGGGCGCAAGGGAAGCCGCAGCCTGACGCACACGGCAGCCGGGAGTTGCAGGGTGAGTCCGTGAATCCTGAGCGGGCGAACGACCGGAAAATCCCGGCAGACGGGAAGGAAGGACCGGGTGACCGCAGCGGCGAAGCGAACCCTTGCATTCCCGGCAGCCCGGCTACGATGGAGGCACGGCACAGCCCGCATACGCACAGCACTGACAGAGTGGAAAGCTCTCAGGCAACGTCACGCAGGGACGGGGCCGCCATAAAAGCGGAGCCGGCGACAGCCTTATCCTTCCGGGATGATCCCGGGGGCCGCAACCCCCGGCGGTTCACGACACTGACCGGATTGTTGAAAGGGCATTGCAGACAAGGGTGATTTCTGCGCGCGCTTCTGCCATGACCTCATGTAACAAGGTTAAATCCATCCACCGGCGCGGAGGCTCTCCCGGCATCCGTAACACATCGCACATCTGCCCACATGCCAGGATCTGATCCACTTTGTCGCTGATAACAAAGAACGCAACGGCACTGTAGCGCGCGCCTTTGTTCAGGATGGCATCCAGCACCACCGGTACATTGTCGTCCTCTTCGTCCAGCCAGCAGGGCATATCATTTTCTTTCACAACCAGACGGAAATTGCGTGTCTGCCGGTAAAACAGCGTTTCCCCGCGTGTGGTCAGCGCGGCCTCTATCCGGCGAGTATCCTCCCGAACCTGCCGGGAGATAGTCCGGACGGCACGAAACAGACAATCCGTTACCGCCTCAATTTCCGGCTCCGTCAGCCATTCCCCGGCCCAGGGAAAGGTTATCTGTGTCCCGTCCTCCGGCAGCTGTGGCGCGTCTGCATAGCGGCTGCCGGATAAAATAATCTGCGCAGCCGTTCCGGTCATTTTCGTCACCGCACTTTGCAGCGCTGCGGCACCTTCGCCGGCGCTGAGTAAAGGAAGCAGGTGAACAATATCAGCCGCATCCAGACGGACATAAATGCTTATCCATCCTGGTTTGTTTACCGGATCTCGCTGATCAACATCGGTATGGTCAGGCCATCCATAATCAGCTATCAGATCACGCGCGCGGCGCATCACAAGGGCGTTTAGTGTGGTGGTTTCCTGCATAGTATCGTCCTCGAAACAGGTTAATGACACGCCGCCCGGGCGGCGTGCAGGTTTCAGTTTTTCAGTAATGCGCGCACTTTCGCCGTATCAGAAAGGCGACGGGTCACGCTTTCCGGCACCGGATGGTTATCATCCCGGGCGGCCCATTCCCTGTGCCATAACGCCTGTTCGGCGGTCGTCAGCAGGGTTTCGAGCAGGTCAGCCGGCACCAGGACTCCCGGAGCGGCCTCTTTCACCTCATCGATCAGGTCCATCACCGCACCGGCAGACACACCCGACTCAAGCCGCTGGTCTTCCGATATGGCGTCCATGCGCTCCAGCACCGCCTTTATGTCCTGTTCAGAAACGACACATTCCATCCCGTCGGCCAGCGCTTCGATATCCTCCGGGGACCAGACAATCAGGTTCAGCGGGGTTTCTGCGGGATATTGCTCATTCAGCAACCGGCAGAGGGTTTCACAGGTTCCGTACATCTTTTTTCTCCGTTGATTCTGTGGGGCGGCACCGCCGCCCGCGGTCAGTCCTGAAAACTTTCATCCAGCATCAGGGCGATGTCGAATGCCTTGTCCAGCAGTACGCTGATACGGCGCAGACTCATGCCAGCCAGTCGTTCAGGCAGCCCGTCATGCCGGTAGTGATACTTTTCTTCCAGCACATTGCGGGTGGTTTTCAGGTCGCACAGGTTGTTCGCCAGCCCGGCCATATCGCGGCGCAGGGCTTCGTGTCCGCCGTAGTTCATTACGCGGCCTCCGGATAAAAGACGTCGTTGGCGGCCGGTCGCTGCATGGCGAGCTGTACCGCTGACAGGCGGGCAATCCCGGCTTTGTGGTACTGCTCCATCAGTTCAATACCGATGTAACGGCGCCCTGACCGGAGGGCTGCCACGCAGGTGGAGCCTGAACCGGCAAACGGATCGAGAACAATGGCGTTCGGGTGTGTGAAGCTCTCGATCAGAGGTTGCAGGCTGGTCACGGGTTTTTCGGTCGGGTGGTGGCGGTTGCCGCTGTATTTCCAGCCCAGCACGTCCGGCAGCGGGTCCTGCGGTAGCGGCGGACGACCTTTCGCCAGGATATAGGCGCATTCATGGCGGTAGCCGACATAGGCGGATTTGGACGAGTAAGTTTTGGTGAACACCAGATGCCCGACCACGCTGAATCCGGCGCTTTTCCACGCGGCCATAAAACGATCGACGCGGTTCCAGCCGTAAAAACTGACCATCAGCGCGTCTTTTTTGAGTACGCGGTACATCTGATTGCAGGCAGGCTGGAGCCACTCGTCGGTTTTGTCACCGGCAAGGGTGCGGCCGGAGCGGTCACGGAAGCCGACCAGGTACGGGGGATCGGTCAGAATGAAATCGACGGCGCGATCGGGAAAGCCGCCCATAATATCGATACAGTTACCCAGGATAAAACGGGACATAGGGATACCTCGTGGTGACAGGGGGCACCCAGGAGGACGTCGGTACGACGTCCGTTCCCTGCTGCCCGGAGCCTGTACGCCGCGACCGGTAACGGGTCAAGCTGACCGTGGAATACCGCAGCCGTCAGGCCTTCCGACGGCAAGGCTATGCCGCGAAAGCGGCTTGAAGGGCGCTCCTCAAAAGGCGAGTGGATGGCGTAAAATCACAACGACGCCGGACAGGAGCGGAAAAGCCGCCCGTCCCGTGTCCGCCCGGGCGCGGCACACTGGCTCCGGGCAGTGACTATCCCCGCGCCAGGCGCGGCATCGATGCGGAGCAGCGCGACATCATTATTTTCTGAAGTACCGGGCTTGCGTCCCGTTCCGTGGTACACCGGACGCGGCACACTGGCACCGTGCGGCAGCGGACGCACAGGCTAACGGGTGAACGGCAGAAGAAACTGTCGGGAACCAGCTATCCACAAAGCGTCTGTTTAACTCTGTGGATAATCTGGAGACAGGTGGCGGAGAAGAGCCGTCAGGCAGGCGTCGCGTCACCTGTTCTTTTTTTGACCAGAGTGAAAAGAATATCAGCGTGGCCGGGGCTTGTCTCCGACCAGGGAAAGGCCGATATAAACGCCCGCCCCCCAGATAACCTGCGACAACACGAAGATCCACAGCGGTACGTCGAACACCAGAAGCGGAAGCAGGCACACGGTGACAATGCCAATCAGCCGACTGCCGTATTTTCTGCGTACAGGTTCACTGCTGTCGACCGGGACGCCGGCAAACCGGAGAACATTTCTGAAACCTGGTGACATAAAGACCTCTTCGGGAATGAAATTCATTTGATATTAGTATATTACAGGATAAGGGGGGTCAGTGCCGTCCTGGCATGCGTTTTTGTTACATGACACTTTTTTCGCCATCACAGCAGGGGGTTAGCGTGGGACGGCATAAAGAGGCTTGCAAAAACAAGCAGCCGGCAAAATAATTACTGTATGGATGCACAGTAAAAAAGGAACAAAACAGTGAAATTCACACCTGTAGCACTCAACCCCGGAATACTCACTCTTCCGCTTTTCACTGAACGATGCGCGGCAGGTTTCCCCTCCCCTGCAGCCGATTACACCGAATCAGAACTGGACCTCAACGAGTACTGCATTCGCCGGCGCCACTCGACCTATTTCGTCAGGGCCATCGGAAACTCGATGACGGACATTGGTCTTTACTCCGGTGATCTGATGGTCGTTGATAAAGCGGAAAAACCCCGGCATGGCGATATCGTTATTGCCGAGATTGAGGGCGAGTTTACCGTCAAACGACTTCTGCTGACCCCCCGCCCTGCCCTGCCCAGCAGGCGATGAACCCGGCTTATCCTGACCTGCACCCGGACCCGGAGACACTGCAGATATTCGGCGTGGTGACCGCGTTTGTTCATAAAACACGGGATACGGATTAATGTTCGCCCTGGCCGACGTGAATTCGTTCTATGCCAGCTGCGAGAAGGTGTTTCGCCCTGATTTGCGAGGAAAACCAGTGGTTTGCCTTAGTAATAATGATGGCTGTGTAATCGCCCGAAGCGTGGAAGCCAAACGCCGGCTGGGCATCAAGATGGGTACCCCGTGGTTCCAGCTGAAGGACACACAGTTCCCTGAGAAGCTGCACGTGTTCTCCAGTAATTATGAGCTCTAGTAAGTTAAGTGGAATGCAATATCCTGAACTAAGCTGATCCGGTTTCCCCTGTAACAGGAGAACAACATGATGTCAGGCAGTTCACTGTTCACCGCCAGTATGACTCTGGTTGAGCAATGGCTCGGACTTCTGATGGATCTGGGCCGGGCGGATGCCACAATTAAAGCGTATCGCGGTGCGCTTGTGCACTATTTACGCTATTGCGAGGCGAAATCTCTTTCCCCTCCGGATGCCCGTTTTGACGATTTCTCGGGTTATATCCGTCCGCAGTTGCCGGGCATGGCATGTCCGGTCGCCAGCGCCACGCTACAGTTGCGCATCTCTGCCGTCCGCCTCTGGTATGAGTTTCTTTCTTACCGGGGACACTGTGAAACGAGCCCCGTCCCCCGGGCCATGCTGCCGGGGCCGGCGTTCAGCAGACGGGGGCTGGTTCCGAGAATGACAAAACTGCCCCGCATACCTGATGATCAGGCCTGGTTTGCCCTGTTAAAGCAGGCCGCTGCCGGTTCATTACGCGATCGCCTGATGCTGGCGCTGGCTTATTATGGCGCACTGCGGCGGGCGGAAGTGACGGCGCTCCGCATTGACGATATTGATCCCGGTCACCGGCTGATCCGTATCCGCGCTGAGACGGCCAAAAATCACCGTGAACGGGTGGTCTGTTACAGCCCGGCAGTGACGCCGGTCCTTGCGGCACACCTGCAGCAGTTACGGCAACAGGGATTTTTCTGGTGGCCCTTTATTTCGGTCAGTATCAGACCGGAATCACGGTATGCCGCTGAGTATCTGGAGCTGGAGTAAAATCGTCCGCAATTGGGGGCTAAAATCCGGGCTTCCTGATTTATCCACCCATACCTTTCGTCATCTGCGCCTGACCCATCTGGCTCGGGCAGGCTGGAAACTTCACGAACTCGCCGCTTATGCCGGGCACCGGGATCCACGGACGACCCAGATTTACCTGCACCTGTCCGGTACCGATCTTGCTGCTAGCATGGCCGGGGCCGTTGCTGAGCTTGACAAAAAAGTTGCCGGACTGGTTTTTTCTGACCGGGGACTTCTCTTATGAAAGCAGAAAACACCACCGGCGTTGTCTGGCAGCCTTTTGCGCTGGAGTCATATCAGCTTAGTGCCGAGTTCTCCGCACAAGAACGTCTTGCCCTGAGTACCCCACAACGACGGGGTAAGTATCTGCGGCAGAAACTTGTACCGGCATTCCTGCGTCCTCTTTATGACATTGCCGCCCGGAGCGGTATAAAGCCCGAGGTCGCGAGGATCACTATTCTGGCGGTACTCGCCGAAGCGTCCCGTCAGGATCTGCCCTGTCATCTTTGGACAGAAGCTATATGGCAGAAGTTGTATCAGCGACGACACCTCAGTGGTCCACTGCTGGCGGCTTTTGCCTTTCACCTGTCACAGGTTCCTCTCCCTTTGTACAGCAACCGTTGCCGCCAGCCTGCGTATTATGCCTGTGCGGTTTTTGGCCGGGATATTTTTCAGCAGGAGCTCAGCCGTCTCATGGACGTTCTGGTGGCACAAGGGTATTCCCTTCGTCATCAGGAAATGTTTCTCTCAGCGGTTCTGGGAATGCTGATGCTGGAAAATGGCGATCCGCGACTGGAAAGCTTTACCGAAGAGCTCCTCCAGCGGGGCCAACAGTACCGCACTAACGGGATCGCCAGAGCGGTAGGTAAGGTCTCCCATGGGCTGGCAGCCATGGGAATTTTGTCACGCCCATTGCGCATGCGGGGTTATACCGGCTGGAAAGAGAAACGAACTGATGGGATTGCCCCTGAATGGGTCGGATGGTGTCAGCGCTGGCGGGAAACGTCCGTACTGCGGCCGCGGACCCGTGAATCGAACTACAGCTTTATTTTGCGTATCGGTTTGTGGCTTGCCAGAGATTGTCCTGATATCCGAGAGCCTGCTGACTGGAGCATCAGTACCTGTGCCAGTTTCATCGCAGCGCTGGGAAGAATGAATGTGGATGAGCTTTCTCTGGAGCCTGAAAAAACAAGACGTATATCCGCCCGATCTGGACAGCCAATGATGAGTAACTCCCGGGCATCTTTTTTGTATGCCCTGCGGCGTTTTTTTGTTGATTATGAACTCTGGGGATGGGGAAGACTGAAGCTGAGCCCCTACCGCCATCTGGCCACGCCGGACACGCCAGCTTTCAGCCGGGGAGTGAATCCTAGGGTGATTGACGATCCTGTGTGGCTGAAGCTGATCTGGGCCAGCCTGAATTTACGACCTGATGATATGCTGACCGGGATCCATTATCCGTTTACCATGCACCAGGCGATGGCGGTTATCTGGACTCATGCAGGCTTACGCCAGAACGAAATATTTCGATTGAGCATAGGCTGTGTCCACGAACAGACAGATGATATTGTGCATGATGACGGCAGTATTATCCCAGCAGGAACGCTCTGTTATCTGGATGTTCCTGCTGGAAAAACATCAAGGGCATTTGTCAAACCAGTCGCCAGTGTCGTGAAAAAGTATGTAGATTTGTGGTTACAGGAACGCCCTACAGAACAGGCTCCTTTGACGGATGAGCGAACTGCTGAAAGGGTCAATTATTTATTTCAGTACAGAGGAAAACTGATAGGAAGCTCAATCCTGAATAACACGATCATCCCGGTACTCTGCGCCCGGTCTGGGGTCCCTCTTAATGACAGCCGGGGGCGGATTACCAGTCACAGGGGAAGAGCATCAGCCGTCACCGCGCTGGCCAGTGTGCCACAGGGGATGACTCTGCATGAGTTGATGGAATGGTCCGGACATAGCTGCCCACGCTCAACCCTGCACTACATCCGCATTCGCCCAACACGGCTGGCGGCTTCTTTTGTGAAAGCGGACAAAATTTCTCATATGATCAGCGTATTGATCGATCATGACAGTCAGGCACTAACGTCTTCAGGGCCCGCCCTATACTATGATTTAGGCGATTTGTATTGCACCAATCCATTTTGGAGCAGTTGCCCGCACAGAATGGCCTGTATTGGTTGTGATTTCAGCTTGCCAAAAAGCAGCTCTCGGGCTCAGGCTCTTGAAAGTAAGGCATCCATACATCGGTATCTTGAGGAAGTTCCGCTCACGCCAGATGAGAAAGCCATTGCTGAAGGTGATATTGATAAACTGACAGCATTCATAAAAAAAATGGCTAGTCAGCCAGCACCTCAAAAAGACTAAACCTTACGGGCTCTCTATGTTAACAAAGTTAATTTTTATTGATGTAAATCAGAATTAGATTAAATTCTCATTCGGTCACTTGAAATCAAGCGAAGCGGCTCCATTTGTTGTTTAATTCACAACAAATATGGGGTCAAGATGAGTCTTCAAAACAAATTTAAGAAATTTCACGATGCTATCAAGTTAGGAAGGAAGGACTTGGAGTACACGACGGCCCGCCTCAAGGACGATAGCATTACTGCCGATATCGTTGAACGATTCAAAGAAGATGGATATCCGGTTATTGAGGATTTCATTCAAGGGTCTTTGGCGACCTTCACGGGTATCCGGGAAAAAGGTCAAGATTTCGATATTGACCGTGCAATAGTAATCGAAGCGGAGCTGGCCCCAGAAAACCCAATAACACCTAAGCTCGCTGTACTTGAAGTACTGGAAGGCCGGGGTTTTAAAAATGCTAAGATCAAAAAACCTTGTGTGACTGCTGACTACAAGGCTGATGACCTTCATATCGATATCCCAATTTACCGCAAGTACGATAACGGCCAATACGAACTGGCCGTTGGCAAGAAACATTCAGCTGAGGATAACCGCGAGTGGGCCAGATCTGCGCCACGTGAACTTATCGACTGGGTGAATAATTACGACGCTAATGAAGCTTATGGCTCGAATAAGCATGACCAGTTTCGACGTATTGTCAGATACCTCAAGCGTTGGCGAAATTTTACATTTGGCGATGATGTACGTCGTAAAATCTACTCAATTGGTATAGCTGTCATGGTCAAGGAATCCTTCGTCTCCTCCATCAACGATGAAGGCTTCCCTGATGACCTCACTGCACTGAGAAAGACAATCAACCACATGCTTAACTATCGTAGCTATTTCACTCAGGTTGACGTGGATAAATACAGTGTCAATGTTACGCTTCCAGTGAGTCCTTACAGAGATATTTTTCATAGTAGCAGTATCGTCACAGGAACACAGTTTCGCAATAAGCTGAGCGCACTGTTGAAAACCCTGGATAAGGTTGCTGATGAAGAGCAAGAGTCAAAACAGTGCGAGTTGCTACGAAATGCCTTTGGTGAAGATTTTCCTGAGTGCGCTGAAACATCATCTGCATCGTCAAATGCTGTTAAAACTGTTTTCGCATCTGCCGGAGTAGTGGGGACATCGCAAGGCGCATGAATTATTCAGTCATCATGGCTCACTTGAATGAATGCGGATACAAGGTATCCGCAATTCCATCAAAGACGGCAGAGATTGGGTTCTTAACTGTCGAACTGGAGATAAATGGTATGCCAGTTACTCTTTGGCATATCGCTGTTACTGAACTCTCGAAAATGCCCAGCTTTCTCTTGGCCGAGCCATCAACATTGCCCAGGCTTGCGCACACTGCGTTCTATCCCGGAAGCAAATTTGCAAGCATTTGTGTGAATGTACCTGACGCGGTATCCGTGAATTTTGAATGTCCTGAGCTAGCTTTCGAAGAATCGCTAAAACGCCATGTTTCTTTGTTAAGTCAAGCTTTAACCGATAGTGAATGGAATACAAAGGAATTACTTCGGGAATTTGAAGCTGGCTGGTTGAATATCGTTGAGCCGGACATTACCCCCTTTCTCTGTTTAACTGAAAGCGAAACACCAGAAGAGTTGTGCGTACTGAAGCCGAGTAAAGGCAGCATAGGTCTGGGAAAATATCATTTAGGTTATGCTGAAGAGGCAGTCCCAGATAATATTTTTTCACCTATCAATCAGCTCCTCAAAAATCGCCAAGCCGCAAAAGGTAACGGATTCGTCATACCGTTGAGCGTGATAAAACCTGCTCCATGGAAAAAGGATGAACTTACTGACTGGTATCTAGACCTACTGTCAGAACTACCGACGAATGTTCAAGCAAAATTAACTCAGAAATTTGCTCAAAAGCGTTCACATGAGTTTTGGCTAATCTTCAATGCCCAAACCCCTTCTGGAATCACATGGTTTGGAATCCACTTTTCCCAAAAGAACGCTGGCAAAGGTCGGAAAACATTGCCTTTAAAGCATTCACATTTGACCGAATGGGTGCTTGAACCCTTCATCGTGTTAACTTTTAATAAAGAAAGGATTATGCCCCGGAGTGGAGCGGAACAATCCCTTACTAGCAAAAAAGTTATGCTTGTTGGATGTGGTTCCGTAGGAGGCGATGTTGCAGATAAACTCGCAGCCTCTGGCGTTGGCCATATAGATTTATATGATCCAGAGACACTTTCACTGAATAACCTTTATCGCCACATTCTGCCACCTCAGTATGTCTCATTCCATAAACCGAGTGCATTATGGCACAGTCTCACCAGCAAGTACCCATGGCTCGAGATTGGAAGCTACACTGGTAAGCTACTTGATTTGAGGCGTCGTGACTTACTAATGAAGTATGATCTAATCATCATAGCGATAGGAGCACCGACCCAGGAACGATTGTTTCATGATTATTTAATTAAAGAAAAAATTAATGTCCCAGTTATTAACACATGGGTTGAAGGGTATGGCATAGGGGGGCATGCCGTTCTGGCGATCCCTGGAACAAAAGGATGTTTACGTTGTTCATATGTTGACCCGGCTGATTTTTCAAGAGGACTAGCCTCTAACTTGAATTTTTTGGCTCCGAATCAAGATTTGACTAAAAACCATGCTGGGTGTGGCGATGCGTTCCTACCTTACTCATACATAGCCTCGACTCAAACTGCTCTTATTACCGCTAATCTCGGGGTCCAATATCTTCTTAATAAAATTAGAGAATCATCCAGAGTGAGCTGGAAGGGGAGCTCTGAGGATGCGATAGCAAATGGATTCAAATTAAGTGGAAGGTATTACGCATTCACCCGTATATTAGAAATACTGCCCTTGTTCAATGATGAGTGTGATATTTGCAATGGATAACTTTGATATGCTAATTATCGATACCGAACATTTTAATCTCACTATATCAAAGAAAGTGAGTAATATCTGGCAAGAATATCGACAGCTCAAACCAATGGATCCTGAAGCGTTTGGAGTACTCATTGGCGATAAAGATTTTGAGATTGAGCGTTATGGTTTAGTTGAAATTACAGTACCGCAGAAAGAGGACAGATGCTCAAGAATGAGTTTTACCCTGAGAGATCCGGAACATCAACGTACCGTCGATCAACTGTATGAGAACTCCGAAGGTCAACTGATCTACTTTGGCACATGGCATACACATCCTGAAAAAAATCCTCACGCTTCATACACCGATATTAGGGACTGGAATAATTGTAAACTACGGAACCCAGGACAGAGGCTTTTTTTCATAATAATTGGTACGGAAACAAATGCCCTCTATTATTTTAATAATGAAAAAATTATCCGGCAGGAATTCTGAGGTTCATCATGGATAAAACAACTTTAATATATCTTATCAAGTTTCTTTTTAGACCAAAAGATCAACTTTCTAAACTTTCACTTGGTTTGTTGAGTTTAGGAATGACAGGATTAGTTGGCGGTTGGGGGCTTAACCTTGTTTTCTCAAAAGCTTTTGTTAAAAGATATATTGATGTTATCGATGGAGTAAGTTTAACCTATCAAAAATACTCGGAGATTGCCCAATTAATAAGCTTGACCTTTATTGTTGCGGGTTTTATTTTATGGTGTATTTGCGTATATCTCGCTCTTCGGGACTTGAATAAGCGAGATATTGCTCTTATTCGAGCATATGGGTTTGAAAATACTGATCCCCACGCGGCAGAGAAAATGCTCTCTACCAGAGAGAAAGCAAAAATTTTACATGTGGATTTTAAAGCCTTTGACTCAAGAATAAAAAATAACAATTTGTCCAACGCAAGTTATATCCGGCAAACTATTCAAGATAGGATACATCACACTGGTGCAACAACTGCTTATGTTGCTGCACTCGGCAGCGTACCGTATCTTTATATGGTTGGTAGCTTCATGACAGATGGGCATTTGGCATTAAAGTTGTTTGATTTTGATCGGGATAAAAAAGTGTTTCATCCTCTTGATGCTCCTCCGACTAATGCAAAGATAGTTAAATTTTATAATGGTCAGATAATTCATGATAGTAAATGTGTGCCATCAAATAATGGAAATGTTATAGGCCTTGCAATTTCATTTACAATGGAAGTTTTAGAAAAAGATCTTCCTGCCGAGTTTATTGGGCATACTTTACATACTCAACTGAATACAGGGTTCCGATTTGATAATCTTCCTGAAGAAGATGAGCAAGAAAAAATAGTCAGAGATCTTAGCTATATTATCTCTGAATTAAAAAAACAGGCTAATGAGGTGCATCTTTTTGTTTCCGCACAAGCATCAGTCGTCCTTCGACTTGGTACCCTTTACCAAGAAGGTTTGCATGGTGTTATAAACATTTGGCACTGGAACTCGATTGCGAACAAATATGAATGGTGTATAAAAGTGACTAGCAAGAATGTAAGTTAACGATTTATTCAATATTTATAGTTTTTTCAAATTGATAGTTTTCTTATAATGCCCTGATGTATGGAAAATAATAACTCAGGGCTGTGTAAATATATAACGCACATGTTAAATGAATCCAGCTTCTACTTATAACTTTTAGTTACTACCCTTCCTTCTATCGTATCTGAAAGATTTGCGTATATCCATTCCGAATACTGCCGAGCAAAACCTATCACAACCTTTATGTTGTCTGGAAAAAGCATTAAACATCATAATTTTATAGTTATTTAATCCAGAGCTATTCGAAGTGACTGCTGCGAAGAGCGAGAGGGGCGTTATTTTTACGCGATGAATCAATCAATATATCACAAACTCACCGATAATAAAGAATTTGATTTTTCTGGATTATTACATTTTTTTGATGTAAGTCTCATTACTGCTCTATTTTTAAAATTAAAATGACTAACTGTATGAATAATACAAAGTCATCTCTAAATATTTTATTTTTATATAGCATATGGAAAATACTAATGCGATTACACACCCTTAAAATAAATGGTTTTAAAAGAATTCACAATGCTCAGGTCAAATTTGGTGACGCCACATTTTTAATTGGTTCTAACAATGCAGGAAAAAGTTCAGTTTTAAAAGCCATTGAGTGGTTATTGTCTGATAAAAAAAGAATGGCCTCAGACTGTTTCTGTTCTGAAGTTGATGCCGAAACTGGTGAAAACAAAATATCCTGTAAAGAAATAATACTTGAAGCTGAGTTTAGAAATGTTCCAGATGACGCTAAAACGTGGAGAGGATTCAAAGGGAGAGTGTTTTCTTATGATCCAACCGATAGTGGAGAAACTGGCAATAGCATTTTTTACAGAAAGAGCTATACATTGGGTGAAGATGTTTTAATTGAATTAAAATCACTCAAGAGAGAACTGAAAAAAGAGTTTGAGAATCTAAAGAAGCCTCTGGATTTTATTGAATCCGGAGTCGACGCTGCAATCATCACCGAACTATTCTCTTCTTTAGAAAAAAACATAAGTGGTAGCGAAAAGTCAAAACTTGAGCTCATAGATGATATTTGGGACGTAACAGAAGAAGAGATCTGGGACAAAAACCCAGGCGGTATAGGTGGAGTGGTACTTTCAAGACTACCAAGCTTTTTACTTATTCCTGCAGAATCAGGAGCTAATGAAATTGAAGATAAGACGGGAGTGCTTCAAAAAACACTAAACGAACTATTTAAAGATGTTCGAGGAGGATCAGACAATTACAAACGTGCCCAAGAATGTCTAAATGAACTTGCTAAAGAATTAAACCCTTCCGATGAAAAATCAGAATTTGGGATAATGATGGGTGAGCTAAACAAAGTTCTTTGCGGTGTATTCCCTGAGTCAAAAATCTATGCATTCGCCGATCTTTCCAATCCTGACACTGCATTGTCACCCACTTTCTCCATTGAAATGTCAAGCAATATACGAACTACAGTATCTAATCAAGGAACCGGTATGGTAAGGGCCGCCGTTTTTGGCCTGCTAAGATTCAGGCAGGAGTGGTTGAGAAAAAGAGGTGAAGATGCAAGGAGTCTTATCATTGGCTTTGAGGAACCTGAAATATATCTTCACCCAAGTGCAGCCAATCAAATGAGAGATATTATCTATGACTTATCAGGCCTATCATCTCAAATCATTGCCACAACTCACTCCCCTTACCTCATTGATCTTTCCAGAAAACCAAGACAAGTATTGAATAGGTTCCATTATGAATCCTCTCATACCTCAATTAACCCATTCTCTGTGACCGAAAAATACAAACAGCTATCAGAAGATGACAAGAATTATGTGAAAATGATAATGAAGTTGGATGATCATATGTCGCGCATATTTTTTACTAAAAAGGTTATAGTCGTAGAGGGTGATACAGAGGAAATTGTTTTCAAGGAAGCGCTTCGGAGGGTGCCTGCACTCTCTAGAAATAAGATACTAACCAACACCGAATTAGTTAAGGCACGAGGAAAGGCAGCCATAATAGGATTAATAAAATATCTTTCTGCATTAGATGTTGATTTTATCGTTATTCACGATAGGGATCAGGGAGTTAAGGGGGCGGAAGTATTTAACCCACATATACTAGAAGCAGCTGGTGACCATGAAAAAGTAATTGTTGTTGAGGAGTGTATTGAAGATCTTCTTGGCTATCCAGCCCCAAAATCTGAAAAACCATTTAATGCCTATCAGCAAACATTAGGATGGGGAGATGATTTTGATGGAATCCCTGATAAATTAAAAGAAGTTATGCAAAGAATCTATAATACGTGGCTATAAAATAATTAAAACATACAGCTTAAAGGTTCTAATGATGGGCCTGATAGTCAGATCCATCATTTTTATAGAACTGTCCTCTAATTGTTAGCATATTGATACACTAACAAAGTTGTTTGGTCTCCCCCCAATATCGGTGCCGGGATAAATCAGAGCTCCATTGGTTATAGATAGCTATTGCACGAGCAACACTCCCGGCCTCTGAAGCAGGGAGCACATTGGCATCAAGTTGAGGACGAGAGAGGTAGTGACAATCATTGAACGGTTCCGTTGATTCCTGAACCACCTGTCTATACCTCTTACTTGCATAACTAAATTTGCCCTTACTTCAACAAGATCACAATACACACTTATGAATCACTTGCTTTACTCTGTTATTGTACAATACTGTATATACAAACAGTATCAGTTGCGAGTAAATCAACATGTCGCCTTGGAATGTAATTTTTATAATTAACAATATAATCATATTGTTAATTAATTTTTTAGCTTATGAAAGCAATAAAGTACGACGTCCTGTATTTTATTCTTTTTCTGCCCATGAAAACCTGTGACTATGGGAGCATTTCCATCCCCAGCTCAGGATTACGTCGAAAAGGAACTGGATTTAAATGAGCTCTGTATACGCAGACGGGCCTCTACTTTTTTTGTACGCGCCAGTGGCTGCAGTATGCAGGAGTTTGGTCTTTGTGATGGCGATATTATGGTGGTTGATCGCGCTGAAGAAGCTACTCATGGTGATATTGTTGTCGTGGAGGTCGATGGCGAGTTTATCGTTAAGCGTCTTCAACTGAAGCCCCGGCTTGCGCTTTTACCTATGAGTCCAGCATTTCCAATTATTTATCCCGATGAATTACAACTATTTGGTGTGGTTACGTGGTTTTTCAACTGCACTCGTACTCGACGGAGGTAACGATGCCAATGTTTGGTCTTGCAGATGTAAACTCATTTTATGCCAGTTGTGAGGCGTTGTTTCGTCCAGATTTGCGAGGCAAACCGATTGTTGTTCTTAGTAACAACGACGGATGCGTTATTGCACGTAATGCAGGCGCAAAAGCGTTAGGGATAAAAATGGGGGTACCCTGGTTCCAGATTAAAAATCAGGATTACCGGGAACAGGTACATACTTTTAGCTCAAATTATGCGCTTTATCATAGCCTTAGCCAGAGAGTAATGATCGCCCTAGAGGAAGTTGCACCGCGAGTCGAACAGTACAGCATTGACGAAATGTTTCTGGATTTGACCGGCATTGACAGTTGCGAAGGGTTTGAACATTTTGGTCGCCGTCTCAAAGCGCATGTCCTGAATACCGTTGGGCTGCCTATTGGCGTCGGTATCGGACAGACCAAAACCTTGGCCAAATCAGCTCAATGGGCCAGCAAGGAGTGGAAACAGTTTCGCGGCGTCCTGGCGCTCACACCGGATAATCCGAAACGCACCATGACACTGCTGGAAAATCAGCCCGTAGAAGAGATTTGGGGCGTGGGCAGGAAAATAGGCAAACGCCTTAACCTGATGGGGATTAAAAATGCTTTACAGCTCGCTCAGTCCAACCCGAGGTTTATCAGAAATAATTTCTCGGTCGTTCTGGAGCGCACCGTGCGTGAACTGAATGGAGAGTCCTGCATTCCTCTTGAGGAGCTTCCGTCATCAAAACAGCAAATTATATGCTCACGCTCCTTCGGTAAGCGCATCACGTCAAAAACAGCCATGCAGCAGGCACTCTGCCTCTACGCGACACGTGCAGCCGAAAAGCTGAGAAGCGAACGTCAGTTTTGCCGACATATTGGCATTTTTATAAGAACATCGCCTCATGCTGTTAACGAAGTTTATTACGGTAATAGTGCAGGGGAAAAACTTGCTCTCCCGACCCAGGATACGCGAGACATTATTGAAGTTGCGATGAGTTCGCTCGATCGCATCTGGCTGGATGGTCGGCGCTATATGAAGGCCGGTATCGCGCTTGATGATTTCACGCCGAATGGCGTAGCTCAGTTTAACCTTTTTGACGAGAACAAACCTAGGGAGAAAAGCGCCCAACTGATGAAGGTACTGGATGGCATCAATCAGTCCGGGTTAGGCAATGTGTGGTTTGCGGGGCAAGGTGTCAATACAGCGTGGAAAATGAAGCGGGAAATGCTTAGCCCGGCATGGACGACCTGTTGGGATGATATACCGGTAGCACGTATCCAATAAGAAGCTTTCCATTAGTGAAATCCTGAATCAACGGTTGCTTTTCTATTCCACATAAATGCGAGTCTCAGTAATCGCGTGGTTGCACTGTTGGAAGAGTTATCTCCTCGCGTTGAGCAGTACTCCATTGACGAATGCTTCCTGGACGTCAGCGGTATCAGCCACTGTATGGACCTGGAAGCCTTCGGCACGCAGCTGCGTGAGCACGTTCACAATGGCACTGGCCTGACGATCGGAGTCGGTATCGGCGCCACAAAAACGCTGGCGAAGTCGGCGCAGTGGGCATCAAAAGAGTGGCCGCAATTCCGCGGCGTGCTGGCGCTGACTCCGGCCAATCCGCGGCGAACGGCAAAGCTGCTATCCCTGCAGCCGGTTGAAGAAATATGGGGTGTGGAAAACCGGATAGCAAAGAAACTGAAGGTGATGGGGATCACAACAGCCCTGCAGCTGTCGCTGACTAACCCGACGTTTATCCGGAAGAACTTTAACGTAGTACTCGAGCGAACGGTCCGGGAGCTGAACGGAGAGAGCTGTATTTCGCTGGAGGAAGCTCCGCCGCCCAAACAGCAGATCGTCTGCAGTCGCAGCTTCGGGCAGCGGATCACCGCCTATGATGAGCTCCGTCAGGCCATATGCCAGTATGCTGAGCGGGCAGCTGAAAAACTACGTGGTGAGCGCCAGTACTGCCGGCACATTTCCGCCTTCGTTAAAACCTCGCCGTTCGCCGTCAAAGAGCCGTACTACGGGAATATCTCGACGGAAAAACTGAGTACGCCAACACGAGACACCCGGGACATTATCGCCGCTGCGGTTAACGCGCTGGACAGGATCTGGGTACCAGGCCATCGCTACGCAAAAGCCGGCGTCATGTTGAACGATTTCAGTCCAAACGGAGTCTCTCAGTTGAACCTGTTCGATGAGATACAGCCGCGCCGCACAGTGATGAGCTGATGAAGGTCCTTGACGGCATTAATCACTCAGGGCTTGGTAAGATCTGGTTTGCCGGCAGAGGTATTGCTCCTGAGTGGCAGATGAAGCGGGAGATGTTGTCGCCGGCATATACAACCCGCTGGAAAGAGTTACCGGTCGCCAGGTTTTGACCTGCGGCTCAGCCCGGCCCTGGCTTGCGTGTCCACCATAATGGGTACGATCGCCAGTGCCCTCGCCCTCCGGGTATTTTGCGCCGCCACCGTCTAAAAGACTTGTTAACTGGTCATGTGAGGGCTATATTTGAGACCTGTTAATAAGTCTTAAAGGTGCACTATGCCTAACATTATTCTGAGTGACACAAGCGCGAGCATCAGCGAACTAAAAAAAAATCCGATGGCGACGGTCAGTGCCGGCTACGGCTTCCCGGTCGCTATTCTGAACCGTAACCAGCCCGCTTTTTACTGCATCCCGGCAGAGCTTTACGAGAAGCTGCTCGATGCCCTTGATGATCAGGAACTGGCAAAGCTGGTATCAGAACGCAGTAACCAGCAGCTGCTTGACGTGGACCTGGACACTTATCTATGACTTATACGGTCAAATTCAGGGAAGATGCGCTGAAAGAGTGGCAAAAGCTGGATAAGGCCATTCAGCAGCAGTTTGCGAAGAAACTGAAGAAGTGCTGTGACGAACCACATATCCCCTCTGCAAAGCTGAGAGGAATAAAGGACTGTTATAAAATTAAACTTCGTGCATCAGGTTTTCGCCTGGTGTATCAGGTGATAGATGATCAATTAATTATCGCGGTTGTTGCTGTTGGGAAGCGTGAACGCAGTGACGTGTACAATCTGGCCAGCGAAAGGATGAGATAACGCATGATGAATGACCAAAAAAGCATGAAAAACAGACAGATAAAACAGGTAAAATTATTCACCGATGAGCTATGGATAGCTCATGTTGCTTTCTCTGAAAAGAAAAAGAACCCATCGTTTAAAAAACCGGGGAACACTGCTTTGATAATCAAGTCAGACGAATTCAAGGAATGGGCATGGAAATTCTGATAACCCTGGCCATCCTCTGCGTACCTGTGATCTACATTTTATGGGATAAATATTTTCGAATATACCCACTCTCCTACTTTGGCATCGAAAACGTTCAGCGTGTTGCCAAATGGGAAGGTCCTGAATGGCGCGAGCAGGTTTTCCTCGAGGGCGGTATGACCAACCGCGAGTGGATAAAAATCAACACCCGTCAGTTGGAGACGTTCAAATCCGAGCTGCAACACCGGAAAGTTCAGTTTCCACCATCAGATTGAAAAATATCAGCCTTCTGCTCTGGTTGCCGAGGTTCTACACGGTCAATATTCATTATCTTTGCTCTGACATCTTCCTGATGGGCCTGTTCATCTGCATTGTCGAGTAGATATAGTACTAGCTGAGTTAAGTTACTGGACTAAGGTCATCCGATACACAGTATTGCCCTCTAGTTGATTACCACTGCTGATATTTGGTAGACACCACTTTGTTGAGGACATCAGATAAAGCAGGCCCGCTCTATTCTGCTTTCCAGGGCCAATACAGAAGATAGTCCCATACTCGTATGTGCAAGCACCTCGTACCGAAATGTAAAATGGCTAACGGGTTTTCTGAATGGTTGCCGGTGATTTCAACGCTGACAGGTGGTGCTCTGGCCTTTGGTGCAGCGCTTGTGGTGAATAAAGTTAATCATCGGTATGCGCTAGAACGTGAAGCACTGGCAGCGGAAGAACGGCGACGCCATGAGTTAAAGGTTGCTCAGGATAAACTGGAGAGTGAACGGTTATTCATCGCAACGGAGTTGATTTTCTTACTGGAGCAGTTTGCGGAAGGCTGCGCTTGTCTGGCCACAGACTTCGGCGAACTGGATGATCAGAATGTGTATGCTCACGATGAAAAATTATCTGATCTAAAAATCACGAGTATTTCGGGTAACTGGCGAACGCTTCCTCCCCGGATTATGTACCGGATTCATGAACTCCCTGTACTCCAGAATGAAGTCCGGAGGCATGTTGCGGCTTTCTATGAGCATTACTGGGAACCGCCCAACCACTCCAGATACTTTCGGGAACGTCAGTTTCAGTACGCCAGGCTGGGGTTAAAAGCCGTTATTCTTGCCCGTCGTTTACGTAAACTGGTCAGTCTGCCGGGAACCCGCCTTGAAGCTACGGAATGGTCTGCACAACCCGTCCTCTGGAGGATGTGGAGGAAAAAACGCAAAGAAAGGACCGAAGCGGAAATCCGTCGCCAGCGTAAGAACAAAGGGGATAACTCATGATAGTGCCTACCATTCCCGGCCAGAATGTCGCGAATCCCTCTGTACAACTGCCGGTAGCCATCGACTACCCTTCGGCACTGGCGCTGCGCCAGATGGCTCTGGTACAGGTTGAGTTGCCGAAATATCTGCTGGCGCCGGAAGTGAGCGCCCTGCTCCACTATGTGCCCGATCTTCACCGCAAGATGTTGCTGGCCACCCTGTGGAATACCGGCGCCCGCATTAACGAAGCACTGGCGCTGACACGGGGAGATTTTTCGCTGGCTCCACCGTATCCGTTTGTGCAGCTGGCCACCCTTAAGCAGCGCGCCGAAAAATCCACCCGAACGGCCGGGCGGTTGCCGGCGGGCACGTTGCCTCACCGACTGGTACCGTTATCGGACACACAGTACGTCAGCCAGTTGCAGATGATGGTGGCCACGTTGAAAATTCCGCTCGAGCGGCGTAACAAACGAAGCGGCAGAACCGAAAAAGCGCGTATCTGGGAGATCACCGACCGGACGGTTCGGACTTGGCTGAATGAAGCCGTGGAAACCGCAGCGGCCGCCGGAGTGACGTTTTCTGTACCGGTAACACCGCACACGTTACGCCACTCCTACGCTATGCACATGCTGTATGCCGGCATTCCACTGAAGGTACTGCAGAGCCTGATGGGTCACAAGTCAGTGAGCTCGACGGAGGTCTACACGAAAGTGTTTGCACTCGATGTTGCGGCACCGCACCGCGTGCAGTTTGCGATGCCGGAAACTGAAGCGGTGGCATTGATGAAACAGCTCCCCCAACGATAAGGTGAGCGACCTGTTATGGGAAATAAATACCCCAGGTTTAGCTTTTCGCGTCAACGATAGTAAAGACCAGTCGGCTGTCGTCGTTCTGTGTCATGGCCGCTTTAAGTGAGGTATTCGCATTAATTTTCTTGAGTGCAGGATTGATGAAGGTGCGTTTCATCTCTGCGAAGTTGCTACGTTGTGATTCAGAGTAAATGTTATGCTCACAAAGCCAGCCCGTGCTAGTGAGAATAGTTCGCTTGAGCGTTTACAGATGTGCAGATACGGACCGACGGCTAGCACCAGGTATTTAACAGATAGACTGAACTGGACATACATAGATAAGTAATACTATCCCAGACTTTGTTGCAGATAATTGAGACTTTGTACCTATAACTTCCCTCATGGTTCTTTGCAGTTACGCACCATCATTAAGCATTCTGACATATATCTAAGTAACTACCGACTTTGATTGAGGTAATAGTCAAACTAGTTAAAAAAATGTATATGAAAAAGATTCCCACTCAGTGTACCGTCTCAAGTCATCGCATTCAGTTTGCTACGCCTAAGTTTGATAGCGTGTCATTTACGAAACAGTTACTGAGCATAATAATCTTATCAAGCTGACCACCATTCCTACTTTTCCCTACCCCAACAACACCGCATTTCCGATATGATTAATAATCTTTTGAACCGAGTGTCTTCCGATGAGGTGTTTACCTTTTCCATGTATATAGCTGAACTGTATCCATCTACGAAGTGACTCGGCTACAAATACTCTGTATATGAATGCATTTATGTAATGCTGGGTTAGAATAAATATCTCCACGATGGAAGATGGAACAAAGTCAGATAACCGCCCAGCGGTAACAATATTGATGAGCTGGGACCGCGGTCCCAGCTGGCTCACGCCGCTGCTTACATGGCTCAAGTGGGACCACGGTCCCAGCTGGCTGACGCCACTGCTTGCATGGTTCAAGTGGGACCCCGGTTCCAGCTGGCTGACGCCGCGGCTTGCATGGCTCAAGTGGGACCACGGTCCCAGCTGGCTGACGCCGCGGCTTGCATGGCTCAAGTGGGACCGCGGTCCCAGCTGGCTGACGCCGCTGCTTACATGCCTCAATTGGGACCACGGTCCCAGATAGCTAATGGTTGATGATTGGGGACAATACAGAAAAGTGAATAAGGGTCGTTATGGTGAAGAACTTCTGAAATAAAAATTCTCCACCGTTCGGTATGTTATGGGGCTGTAGATCCCAGTTCTTTCAAAATGGCTTCAATTCTTTCAATACATTCTGCAGGCAAGCGCGTTCTGTCGAGGTTCAATATGACTTTATCACCCTTGTAGAGCGCAGATGCACCTGGTGCGTATTGATGCCGCGAGCTCAGATTAGATCTGACCGCAGGTTGAATTTTCAGAACAGCGGTCAGCAGAGAAATAACCTCATCAGCTTCAAAAATCACCCCCGCTTTCTTTTGCTCATGCAGGTCAGCAGCCTGTTTTATCAGTAATTCCTCTTTATCGGCAAAAGCTTTAAAGAGGGCCTCACCAGCCCGGGCTGAAAGTTCGCCAGGATGAGAGAAGAGGGCGGCAACCGATTTTGGCAGTCGGGATGTATTGATACAGCGACTGATAATCTTGCGCGAGATGTTTTCTGCATCGGCAAGTGCAGAAATATTGCCGGCAAATTCATTCTGCAGGCGGTTTGCATAGCGATGGCCACGTTCATAGGCACTGGTTGGACGATAGTCATTACCTAGCCGTGACAGCGCCGCCATTTGCTCATCATCAAGGTCACCTACCAGGATCCGATAGTCACTGGATGTAAGGATGGCAGCTTTGCGGCGACGGCTGCCATCCGCAATCTCAATAACACCTGAAACCCGGCGCCCGAAAGCAGGTGTTTGCTGGCCTGCCAGTAAGAAAGAAGGGATCAGGTCGTCCAGAGCGTCTTCTGTCAGAAGCTCCTGATCACGTTCATTACCTGACCAGACCCTGGAGTTACCTTCAACAGAGCTACCTGGGATGACTTCCAGTGTAAATTTGACTTCTCGTCCACATACAGGCAGAGCGATTGCATTTCCACGGGCCATTGCCCCAACACGTGCAATCAACGAATCAACCATTGGCGCGGCCGGGGCGGGGGACGTTGCCACTTCTGCAGGTGCGGTACTCGCAGTATGTTTTGGAATGACGGGTGCGCGTTTCATTATCTAATCTCCCAACGTGGTTTAATCAGGCGATCAAAAATTTCATTGCAAACAGGCTCCCAGATAGACAGTGCATTACGCCAGGCACCGGTGGAAGAACGCTGATCGATAGCCTGTTCAAAAACCGTTCTCATACGGATCTGACCTTTACCGACTTCATCCGTTTCGCGGACAACATTTTTCAAAACCATGCTCCCCCAGGCATCTCGGATCTGTTCTTCCATCCAGGGAGACTGCGAACCATTGTTGTTAGAGTACTTGGTTAACAGGATGCGGACATCCGGCTCAAATCCCTTCAAATCAACGTTCTTCAATAAGTCACGCAGCATGTCAAAAAACTGCAGGGCGGAGGTGTAATCGAATAATTCAGCAGGCGTCGGAACTATCAGTACATCGGCGGCACAAACAACATTTATAGTACCTATACCCAGGTTGGGTGCGCTGTCGATCACGATGACGTCATAGTCGTGAGCCACCGTTTCAATAGCCAAACGCAGCATCAAATGCGGATCGGTTGGCAGTTTTCCTTCATCAAACTTTCCAATCAATTCGGTTTCAATCCGATGTAATGCAAGGCAGGATGGAATGATATCGAGGCCTGGCCAGCAGGTGGGTTTTACCGCATAGCTGGCATCATCTTTTTCGCCAAGATAGAAGGGGAGTAATGTGTCTTTAGCATGAATATGGAGATCGGGTACCCATCCGTGATACATCGATGCTGTTCCTTGTGGGTCGTTGCCTTCAACAAGCAAAACACGTAACCCTTTCAGAGCAAGATCCTGAGCAAGATGAACAGAAACTGACGTTTTATAAACACCACCTTTATGAGCGGCTACGCCGATAACCGGTGGGAAGGCATCTCCTGAACGACGCAGACGGGTACCAAAAACATCTCGCATGTGATTGATTTGTTCGATTGTATAACCGACACGTTGTTCAACTCTGCCGCGGGTTTCAAGATCGGGGTGTGGCAGACGGCCAGCTTTCTCTGCATCCCTGATAGCCTGAGACGATACCCCAACTAAATCAGCGGCTTCACCTATCCTCCAGCGGCGAGTAATTCTGCGTGCCTCAGGGCTGTCGTCATTGAACTGGGCAATTGCAATTGCTTTTGTCATTTCATGGCCAGCGGTTATGCACTGGTTAAGCGTATCCATTAGTCCCATATTGAGCATCCTTCAATCATCACTTTGCATCATTTTATTAAATCTTGGAATTTAATGCAAAGCAACAATAAAAACGCAAAGAGAACTAAAACATGCAAAGTTGCTCACAAAACAGTCAATTATCAATCCAGTTTAGATGAGATTTAACGGATACTGCATACTGCAGTCAATAATAGATACTACCGCTCGCCGCAGAACGCTTTCTCGCCCCGTGAGAAAGCTTTGAGGAAGCGGAAAAGAGCTGATCTTACTGAAAGCACTGACGCGCTGATGCCAATTACGCACACCAAATCTTTCCTGTTGTGAATATTCACTGTGATATGCAATATATTGACTGGGGTACGGCACTCCATTATTCAGAGTGAGCAGAGTTTGCCGATGCATTTCACATACTACAGTCAAGATTTGATCTGTTCGGAGAATAGTGCGAGATCAAGACGATGCACTTACCACTAGGTGTATTTAAAATATCACGCTAGGTGGTGGACTTACGTCAATTTTGATGTGGGCTAGTCTGGTAGGGTTATTCATAGTGTCGATCCAATAAATGATCCTATAGAGATCATAGTGAGATCATAAAGAGATCCCCGGATCGCCTGAGCCCCCGTGCTGACTGGTCTTAAGGGGGCTCAGCATTGACTATAGCATGTTAAATGTTGACTGACGTATGCATTATCTAATACTGTGATATGCAACGGTATTTACTGAGGTATGTATTTCCGTTGACTGAGATATGCATTTATACTTGCCTTTGTGGATAACTGTTGGGATCAAAGATGACGAGCGAAAATAATAGCTTACCTCTGAATCTGCAGGAGGTTGATAAGAAAACCGGTGAAGTTGTTAAGCTGGATGTCAACAGCATCAGTACCGTTCAACCAGTTGCGCTCATGAGGCTTGGTCTCTTCGTTCCTACGCTGAAATCGACAGGAAAGAGTAAGGCTAACCGTAAAAACGTCACAGATGCGACTGAGGAGCTTGTACAGCTGTCTATCGCGAAGAGCGAAGGGTACACCGACGTCAGGATCACAGGATCGCGTCTGGACATGGATACGGACTTTAAAGTCTGGCTTGGGATCATTCGCTCCATGTCAGAGTATGGTGTAAAAAAAGACACACTGGAATTGTCTTTTGTGGAGTTCGTTAAGATGTGTGGTTTTGATTCGCGGCGTTCAAACAAGAAAATGCGCGACCGTATCAGCAACTCCCTGTTCAAACTGGCGACCGTCACGCTGCAGTTCCAGAGTGACACCAAGGGCTGGACCACACACCTGGTGCAGTCGGCTTACTATGATATCAACGAAGATATCGTGGAGATCAAGGCCGAACCCAAACTCTTTGAGCTCTACCACATGGACCGGCGGGTACTGCTGCGGTTGAAGGCAATCGACGCCCTGCAACGTAAAGAGTCTGCTCAAGCTTTGTATACTTACATCGAAAGCCTGCCTCAGAACCCGGCGCCAATCTCCATGAAACGTATGCGGGACCGGCTGAATCTCACCTCAAACGTGTACACGCAGAACCATACCGTTCGCAAAGCGATGGAGCAACTACGGGATATCGGGTATCTGGATTACACCGAATTCAAACGCGGACGGGCAGCCTATTTCAGCGTGCACTATCGCAACCCGAAACTGATCTGCAGTACTGTGAAGTCGCCTCGCAAAGAGGAAGAGGAGCAGTCTCCTGAGCAAAACTATGATGAGGTCATTAAGGCTTTGAAAGCCGCGGGTATCGATCCTCAGAAGCTGGCCGAAGCGCTCACCAGTATGAAGCCAGAAAAATGACTGTAGTACGCAAAAATTCACTGCGGTATGCACTTATTCTTTGTTATTGACTGTGATACGCATCACGCATAGCGCAGTCAATATACCTCTCTTTATCCTTCATGCTTCCACGCATTAAATTGACTGTAGTATGCAATGTAATACGAAATAAACACTGATATTGACTGCGGAATGCGCTTTGGGCGGGTAATACGTTCCATGTATTGACTGAGAGATGATGACCTGCACGCCGCAGTCAATTTTCCTGCTGTTAGCTGATATAGAAGTTAAATGAGCATCTGCGTGACGTACTGATCCGCCCCGAGCCGGGAAAGGCTAACTCACAGCCCGGAACCATACCTTCTGAATAAGCTCGTCATGCTGTCTGACCAAGCGAAAATCTTTCTTTCCTTGTTTCACTGGTTTCCGAAGGACCAGGGCCGGTTTCACTCTGAGGATAAGGATCGTAACAGGAGCTGCATGTCCGGTTCGTCCAATTCGAGCTGCTGTCAGAGAATAGTAAGTCGACGCGTTACCTGTGTTGGTTTTCATCACTGGCAGAAGCCGGACTCTGTGTGATCAAGGAAAGCGGCCCGATGCAATCATGCTCCGTATAGAACATATTGTCTGCGGTATGAGGAAGCGGAAATACATCCGCGGAAGATGGTCTGGCGATACTCTGCAAATACCCGTATGTGCTGCAGTCACACTTCCAGATCGATGCAGTGCGCTGGAAAGAAAGAGTGGGGCGCATCCACGCTGCCCGTGAGTTTTTCAGGGTATCTTCCATCACTGCGGTATGTGCTCATCCGGAATGTGCGTCTGGTAACCCGGGTGGAGAGTTGCCGACGTACAGGATTGGGGCGGACTGCTCAGAGAATTCGGGACCCAGCCATCCAATGAGATCTCATCGGAACATCAATAACGGGTATCCTTTGCTCCGGCAATTTTCGGGTTTCCGTCTCTGACTTATATAAATGTCTGTTATGGCTGGCCGCCGGCAGCGCAAACCTGAAATCAGGTCGCCGGGGGCAGGGCGCGCAGAATATCAGCCGCATCACGACCATCGCCGGTAAACGGGACGGCAAGGGTTGCCGCCAGCTCCAGCGCGAACACTCGGGTGTAGACTTCCATCGAGCGCGGATCCTTATGGCCAACCAGTGCCTGAATGACTTTCTTAGGTTGCCGGTGATAGAGCATGTGCATGATATAACTGTGCCGGAACGTGTGCGGTGTCACCGGGATCGAAAAGTGAACCCCGTCGGTGCCGGCCCGGCTCACTGCCTGCTTCAGCCAGTTACGCATGGTTTCATCGCTCACGCCCCATAATGGCTCCCGCCGGCGGGGGCGGGTGGTGACCATCCAGCTTTCCATCTGTCGTACGTAACTTCCGTCGGTCAGCGGAACCAGACGCACTTCATCCTTTGGCGGGCGACCGCGGCGCGCACGCACTTTTTCTGACAACACCCGCACAAAAGGGCGAAGCCCGTCCATATCAAAAGACTCCGGTGTCAGGGTCTTCGCCTCGCCGATGCGCATGCCGGTGTTCCACATCGTGGCGAACAACATATGGTGGCGTTGATCTGGCATATAAAAGAGCAGGGCGCTTACTTCCGGCGCCAGCAGATAAGCCGGCGTGACGCCGGTAGAGGTAGCCATCCGCCGGAGTGCGATCGCGGTCGCAAAATCGACGCCCGGCGCAATGGGCAACAGGGAGACGCGTTCTGGTGAATTCTGCAGGGGAATGACGTTGTTCATCAGTTATTTTTCACGTAGCGCACGTACTGGTTATGGATACAGGTATTCTGGACTGAAACGCCGGATCCTGCCATGACAATAAATCGCAGCGCGTGGATCCTTTCATTGGACTAACACACAGTATTGCGGGTAAAACCAAATACGTAAAGGATCCTTTTTTGGATGTAATGACAGGCAAAGTCAGGTACCGCACGGCCTGCAGGCGATTTTGTGTGTTTTGGGAGAATTGGTGTAATACCAGGATAAACAAAAAGACTAAAGAAAGGACAGGAAGGTCGTTACGCGAAATCTGACCTGGTACAACCCAGTAACCCTGTCTGATTTCACGTAGCGCAATCAACCGCCAGTTAAGATGGTAACCGGCATCCAGAGTCTTGTTCTGGATTATAATAATGACGATTTCAATATCAGTCTGCAAAAAAAATCATGTCATGTTCAAAAGAAATGATATTATATGCTCACCAAGTTTCATCCGGACCGTCCTTATTTTAATATTGAAATAGTTTGCATGCTAACTCACTTTATTCAGAATAAACCATTATGGAAGGGCTATATTAAAGTCATTAAAAATAGGGTCAATTGCAGCTAGCCAGTTCTCTACCACAGCGTTATCTCCCTTAATTTTTAACCCCTGAGATTTCAGTTCATTTAAAGGTTTCATTGGATAAAGAAGATCCAGGATCTGAGTACGTGATGCTGTAATCGTGGCATCGGGAGAAGCCACAATACCGTTGCGGGGCAGCATAACAACCCCCGTAATTTCCAGCGAAATGGTCTCCATTCTTTCTGGCATAACAATATTTATAAAATATTTTTTATCACCGTTTCGTTCCGGTGAAAATCGGGTAGCAACGGAATCCATTAATAATTTTGTAGGCACGGCAGCTAGCATATCGTTGTTTTGTTTAAGAATTGGTTTTATACGTCCGTTCCGTAGTTCATTGGCAGCAGAAAGAAATTGATTACGCCATAATCCGCTTTCAGACTGGTACCCCTGTTGTTCGTAACTGTCTGCAAGCATCGCCTTTGCCTCAACATTATTAGGTTCAGCAAAAACAAGTTGATTAAGCAAGTCAGATGACCATCGATAATCTCCGGTGTTCATCGCTTTAGTTGCGATATCAAGGATTTTCTTAGACCCGCCGATAGCTTGAACCATCCTTTTGGCTCTATCTACCGGAGGATGTGGGTTCAGATTAGCCGGAACTGCATCGTACCAACCCAGATAGTACTGATATACCGCTTTACTATTATGGCTATAAGTTCCGTAATAACCATGATTGAACCAGTTATCAGCTAGTTGTTTTGGCTGGGTTAACTCTTCAGCAATTTCAGTTGGCGTTTCTCCTCTGTTCATTAATCTTACTGTCTGATCATGAAGATAAGTATAATTATCCCTTTGCGCTGAGAGTAGTTTTGTTACTTCCTGTGAACCGTAGCGAGGCCAGCAATGGCTAGAAATCAAAGTGTCCGTTCTGCCGCCGTATAATTTTAGCGCTTCATCTAAATAGCTCGCCCATAGTTTCGCATCACGAACTTTTGCGCCACGTGGTGTAAGAAGGTTATGTAATGCGCATGTCGACATTTCTGCAGAAAGAAAAAGTCGAGAGTCCGGGATATAAACGTTAAATTCAGTAGGGGCTTCGCTACCGGACACCATCTGAAATTCAAAAGGAACACCATCGACAGTTATTTTTTCACCCGTTTTACTGACAAATTTTGTCGGGGCGATCAAGGTTATCTCTCCTGCGGCAATACTTCCACTTAGACCTGTCCCCATATTTCCGCTTACACCGGGTTTTATACCCACTCCAAATTGAAATATTCCCCTTCGGACTGTTGCAGGTGCGGCCATTATATTTTCACTGGCACTCTCTTCATTAAAACCAAATGGAGCATAGACAACAACCTTTCCCTTCCGGACATCACGCTCGTCCACTACTGAACGAACGCCACCAAAATGATCTGCATGGGTATGGGTATACATCACAGCTGACACTGGTCTTGAACCAAGAGTTTGGTTGACCAACTCCAGTGCAGCTGCAGCTGTTTCTCTAGTATTTAAAGGATCAATAATTATCCAACCGGTTTTACCCCGAATAATGGTCATATTTGATACATCAAACCCACGAATTTGCCAAACGTCTTTTCCTACCTCATACAAACCATGATGACGAAGAAGGCTAATTTGTCGCCATAATGAAGGGTTTACAGTTGCTGGGGCGGGTCCTTTTACAAAATCAAATCTGGTTAAATCCCATGCGATCCCTCCATTACCTGAAGGAATAATAGGCTCCTTCCGGGTTGTAATGAACCCCCGATTAACGGAGTCGATGTCGGAATCGTTGTCTGTTGGAAGTGTTGCCAAAAACTGTTTTTGAAAAGCGATTGTTGCTTCTGATGCTGGTTTGACTGACAAGTTACTATGTGCGCCTGTACTTGTAGCGTAAAAAATCATCGCAGGAATTAGGTAAGCGAGGTGAGTTAATTTAAATTGCATAATGCCTCCAAAAATTTATGTTTAATCATTTGGTTATGATTCTATGAAATTTAGTTTTAGCCTCCGCGAGGCTGTTAACCTACACATCAGGTTCTACTAGATAAAACAGGCAAAAAAAAACCTGAACATCAGTATATCCATTTTGAATATATCGAAGTTCAGGTTTTGCCTGCTACGCAGTAACAATCCTGTCAATAGAGCTAGGATTAAAATATCAACGTCTTTATTCATTTTCCAGTAGCATCACCTGATTCTCTTATGTAAGTGTGATATGGCTCACTTACATCTCTGAATCACATCCTCACCGTTCATCTGATCTGAACGTTCCGACTAGTTTACCGCCTTGTCTAATTTGTAGGGGTATGGGGCATGAATACAGTAAATCTCTCGTCTTATGTAGAACAATTTACATCTACATATTAGCATTTCCACAATGGTACATTAATGTGACTATCATCACGCTCCTTGCATTGGCTGAATAAATAAGTTGAAAAATGATAAAGAATAGTTATATATGTACATATCAGGATTGTTACTGCGTAGCAGGCAAAACCTAAATCGCCATTTTTACTAGAAACTGGCGATTTAGGTTTTTTTTTGCATTAAACCTAATGGATTATTGATAAATTACATGATAGAAGAAGTATGTAATAGTGTAACAACGCTAACTCTATGATACAGGTAGAAAATGATTAAATATCTGAGGTTTGCTTCTATATTATTCTCCGGAATTAGTTTTGCCGGTAATATTGCTCATGCAACATCTTCGCAATGGAATGGAACAGTATTAGGTTTTGAAAAACAGCGCGAAGGATTACTGGGCGATATGATGGGAATTAGACCTATCCTTAAAAATAATGGATTTAACTATAATTTAGTATATTTGAATCAAATGGCCTATAACGTCGATGGTGGGTATAATAATGACAAGCATCTCGCTTATATTGACCAGTTTTCGTTAACATTTACTCAGGACTTGGAAGTTCTAACGGGCATCCCTGCGGCGAGAATTGAAGGTAACATTGTTAATCGAAATCATGATGATAATCTCACGATTAAAAGAATTCGAGATCCACGAGTAAAAAGTAATGACTCCACCCAGGAAAGTTATGGAAGAGGTTCAATTACCCGTTTAGGCTGGCTTACATTCAGCAGAGATTTTGATGAAAATCGTCTAAAATGGCGCATTGGTATGATGAGCAAGATGCAAACATTTGATCAAGCGACACCCTGCGATTTTCAGACGCTGATGTTGTGTGGTGGTAAATCAGCAAATGCGTTTTTATGGAGCAACTGGAACATTCATACGTGGGGCTCGACTTTTGCTTATAAACTTACTCCTGAGTTGACACTGAAAACTGGCATAATGGAGCAAAACTCGAAAGCAACAGATCGAAGTCACGCATGGAGTTGGTCCACAAAAGGTAGTAAGGGGGTTATACTTCCTTTTGAAGTTGAAATGAGAACGCATATAAATAACTTACCAGGAGTGTACAACATAGGAGGTTTTGTTTCTAACGCTACACAACCAGATTTATACAGTGGAAAATCTCAACCTAATGGCCTAACCGACCTTGAGGGTTATAAAGAGTATAAAAGGACATTGTTTTTTTGGTCAGCCGCTAACCAACAAATCACTCAACATTCTGATGACCCTAACCGAGGTATGAGTATTGGATGGAATATTGGTCTGGGAGACCAGCGTAGTAATTATATTCATTTCGCTACTGCCGCTTCACTACGTTACCGTGGTCTGTTTGATGCACGCCCCAGTGATTGGATTGGTATTGGTGTGAGTTATATGGATATGAGTAATCATTATCGCCAAAGTCAGTATCAACAAAATGTCATATCGGGTATAAATGATTATCATAACTCAAGATATAAACCTGTTCCGGATCACTCAATTGATGTGGAAATGTATTATCGATATCTTCCCGTAAGTTGGCTTGAATTACAACCGGGAATTCAATTCTGGCATCGCCCTGGAGGACTAAACAAAACTGATGATGCATGGATCTCCAGTTTTAAAACTATGGTTTATTTTTAGAGTTAAGTTTATAACGAAAGACCGTTTCTTTTAAATAAATACGATCATTCCTTAGTTCATCTAGATAAAAGAGTATTTCATCCATATGATATAACTAAATCAATCTTGAGTTAGGTATTTATTCCATTGGATTCGTAATTTTTCTCAAATCCAGAACCTATGAGTGTTCGATCCAACGAACACTCAGGATAGTAAATATAGATATAAACAGAGGTGTGGTGGTGAAATTACGTATCTGAAAGTCGTTAGTCTAATTTTTTCTAAGTAAACTCTTAGCAGTGATGACGTAGGCTGATTTAATCACCGGCTTATTTATATAAATAACCCAAGGGTTGTCTCTAACATTCATTTGAATTGCCAAGGATAATCTAGACTGGACTGACTCCACAACCGTAGACATATCCAGTCCTCACGACGAGGCCTGCTCGAATTCCTCCGGGCTGACGCCGCCGAGATGACTGTGCCGCCGGGTCCGGTTGTAGAAGGCTTCAATGTTACCTCTGATATCACAGGCCGCGAGCGTGTTAAGTATTAATTATTATCCCGGCCTGAGCATCATTTGCATCCAGCAATAGCCATAATGGATTCGGGCTACATAGATATACAGAATGTGCAGGTGCAGTACGCTGACATCGGTGACAAAAGATCGGTAATGGAATGGTACTGCTACTGTCCGCATAGCAAAGCAACCCCGTCGTTTGCTGTTGCCTTAGTGGAGTAGTAAATTATTAACCATTCCCTTCCAGTACGTCCTGCAACATGGTCTTCTTGAGTTTCACTTCGACAAAGCAGAGTCTACAGCCCCAGATTTTCCTCTTCACATCTGCCGGATGTGTTTCATATCCGAAGGCGAATTCCGGCATATTTCTTACACTAGGTAATGGGATGGAATACCTCCACCTCCTTCTGCGTTTAACTGAATCAGGCTAATAAGTCACATTATAGTTAGCGTATTGAGCGAAAGATAATACTTCAGACACTATTAAGTATTCTGTCTCCTGGTTGGTATTAATGCATGTACGGGAGAGTTTTACTGGCAGCGGAATTTGAAACCTGGGTATAAGTTGAAAATCATCAGCCCCAGTATGTAAAACCCTTTGTTCGCTGGTAGAAAAATGATGGCAATGATGCACCCACCATAGCAGTGGCACTAATGCAACCAACGATGCGGTTTGTTCCACTCGGTGAATGGTGACTTTCTCATCGGCACTACCTCCGTTCGGAGGCGTGTTCACCATGTAGCAATTTTGTTTCTGAATGGATAGAGGATTTCTGGTCGGGGTCAATACCCAATATACAGTAGAAATAGTTTCTATAGATTGACAATAACGAAACGAAACAGTATCGTTTCGTTACTGTCAATAATCCTGATGGTGGTGCGAAAGTGACAACATGATGAATAGTCCAAAGGTGGCATCGCAGGGAGATTCAATCTTGTTTGTATTGCTTCTATGAGATGGCCATTGCTTTCCTGTGATGTAGTAATTGACGTTACCATCAAATTAAATGTCTTATAATTCAGTTGGTTATGAGATAGGTAACTCTCAGCCATCTGACTGGCCATTTAAACTGGTTCGCAAAGATGGTTGGGGGAATTATGTCACGAATTATGGATGTGTTTTCCCTGCTTATAGGGGGACACCAGGATTAACACCCTTTGAATGAGCCTTCCCACTCACGTAAAAAAGGATTATGTAATGAGACATCCCACCAATTCTTTTAAATTGATCAACTGTTCAGGATCAGCGGTATTGGCAATATTTACAGTTTCGCTTTGTTGGGTATCGATTGCTACGGCACAAACTACCCGTTCCGATGAGGAGGGATCTTCAAAATGGTCATTAGGCGCGGGAGTCGCTGTTGTACAAAAACCTTATCGTGATGTTGATGCCGATGTTTTACCTTTGCCTCTGTTTTCGTACGAAAACAGATGGATTAGTGCCTCTGTTCCAAAGCTGGATTTAAAACTTCTTTCCAGTGAATCCGTTACGCTGAGCCTGAGAGCCAGATACGCTGGGGACGGCTATGATGCAGACGACTCCCCGTTCCTTGCCGGCATGGATGATCGCAAGGGCAGTATATGGGCAGGGGGGGCAATGATGTGGAAGACGGGCATCGTCGATCTTTCGGCGGAAGTTCTTGGCGACGTTTCCGGCAATAGCAAGGGCTCTCGTGCAAAATTGCAGGCGGAGCGGCGTTTTTCCTCCGGAGCTTTTGGCATAACGCCGAGGTTGGCTGTTGCGTGGGTGGACAGCAAATTCGTTGATTACTATTATGGCGTGAAGACATCAGAAGCGCGTCCAAACCGCGGTTTTTATGAGGGGGAGTCCACCACCAATGTTGAGGCGGGGGTGCGCTTGGATTACACCCTGGCACGGCGTCACACCTTGTTTCTTGATGCGAGCGCCACCCGGTTCGGCAGCGCCATCAAAGATAGCCCGTTAGTCGACAGTTCAAGCCAAACGATGGTGAGCGTCGGTTATCTCTATCGTTTTTAATCAAACTTGATTTATCGCTCATGGCGGGCCGTCGCCATGAGTCTCTTCCTGAGATCGGTTGACAAATACGCCCTGTCTATACAGGGCGATCTGCGTGCTTCGGCCGCCGTATCCGGAGGCAATGGATAATCAGCCGTCAATCGCCAAAATCGCCATAAACGCCTCGCGTGGGATTTCCCGTTTTGAAAACCCGATGTTGTGTTTCTTATTTTCGCGTTGCTTACGAATAAGCCGTTTTTTCTGCGATACGCTGCCCTGAAACCCTTGCGCCAGCGCGCTTTTGCGCAACGGCGGGATATCTTCCCGCGCGATGAAGCGGTTTTCCACTTTTGCCTGCACCGGCACCGGATACAGCTTGCGCGGGATGACGTACTTCAGCGTTTTCACGATTTCGGACGCCCGCGCCCAGGCCTTTTGTCGGGCGATGATAAAAGAAAAGGCGTCCACCAGTTGGTTATCAAGATAAATATCGCAACGCACCAGGTCGGCGCGGCGATAGCCTGAGAATTCGTAATCCAGCGTGGCGTAGCCCTGGGTGAGGGATTTCAATGTATCAAAAAAGCCGAAAACCATCTCATTAAGCGGGATCGCCCAGGTCAGACGCACGGCGCCGCCGTCCAGATAGCGCATATCCACAAACTCGCCGCGCCGGGAGGCGCAGAACTCCATCATGGCGCCCACATAGGTATCCGGGGTATGAATGGTGCTGACGACATAAGGCTCTTCGACGTAATTCAGCACGTCTTCGCCCGGGAAATGCGCCGTGTTATCGACGCTCAGGCATTGGCCGTTATGTAACCAGACGCGATATTCAACGTTGGGCGCGGTGGCAATCACCGAGATGCCGTATTCCCGCTTCAGGCGCTCGCGGACGATATCCATGTGCAGCATCCCCAGAAAACCACAGCGGAAGCCCGCACCCAGCGAGGCGGAGACTTCCGGTTCAATGTGCAGCGCCGCATCATTAAGAGACAGTTTATCCATGGCGTGGCGCAATCCTTTCAGAGCGTCATCTGCATCGGGATAAAGCCCGGAAAACACCATCGGTTTCATCTCCTGATAGCGGGAAACCGCCTTGGTTGCGGGATTCGCCGCCAGCGTCAGGGTATCGCCGACCCGGATCGCGCCCGCATCTTTAATCCCGGCGGCGATATAGCCCACTTCTCCGGTATCCAGTTTTTTACACGGCTGACGCTCAGGCAGGAAAGCCCCGGTTTCAGTGACCTCAAAGCGAAAACCGGATGACATGAAACAGAGAGCATCGCCGGTGTTGATGCTGCCGTCCACGATACGCACATGCATGATGGCGCCGTGATAAGGATCATAATGGGAGTCAAACACCAACCCCCGGAGCGGGGCGTGCGATTCGCCGCGCGGGGAGGGTAAATGCCGGGCGACGAACGCAAGCACGGCGGCCACGCCTTCCCCGGTTTTTGCAGATACCGGCAACACCGTGCTGATATCCAGGCCGGGAATGTCGGCCAGTTGTTGCATCACGCTGGCGATATCGGCTTGCGGACTATCAATTTTGTTCAGGACCGGCAGTAGGGTAAGGCCATGTCGTCGCGCCAGATTGAGATTGGCGATGGTCTGAGCCTGAACGCCTTGCGTGGCGTCAATGAGCAGTATCGCGCCTTCGCAGGCGGCCAGGCTGCGCAAAACTTCCGCGGAAAAATCGACGTGTCCCGGCGTATCCACCAGATTGAATTGATACTGGCGGCCCCCATCGCTCTGATAGCGCATACGCACCGTTTGCAGTTTGATGGTGATGCCGCGTTCACGCTCAATATCCATGGAGTCGAGCAGCTGTTCCCGCATATCCCGCCGGACTACGGTTGAGGTGAGTTCAATAAAACGATCGGCCAGCGTGGATTTACCGTGGTCGATATGGGCGATAATGCAAAAATTGCGAATGGAGGAAAATGACATGGGAATGGCCTTTTACATCACTGTTCCGCTTATCAACCAGCGCGCAGCGCGGTTAATCAAACGAACAAGAAAAATCCCACTGAAGATTGATTCAGTGAACGCATAATCAAAACGATGTAAAAGTAGATAGCCGGGGCGGATGATAACGCATTTCACTTTTGCCGTACAAGCTAGCAGCAAAGCAATACGCATGATCATGATCTAATCACCGTTGGCGTCGCCCACTCACGGTTTCCGTCTCAAAAATCAGCAAAACTTAGGGCGACGTCGCAACATTGCGTGACCCTTCCCGCATAGCATAAATGAAGCACGGAAAAGGTGAACTCCAACTCATATCAGTGTCTTGAACAGCATGGGCTCCATGTGCAGTTCCTACACCGCAATCCCCTGATAGCGTATAGCACTGGAAATCGGCCACGACATTTTTGTCATCGAGGTCGGCTAGGGCGACGTCGTCACCAATATCACCAACGCCATCCATCCGCAACCTGTGGCACATCGATTGGGTTGTGAGCAATACTGGCTAGGGGCAGCAAGGCTTGATCGAGGTCCTGACCAATGCCGCGCTGAGCCATGCCTTGCCGCATCGTGGTCTGGGGCTATACCCACAAGGCACTGTCTGAATCCGGCGAATGTGTGCTGGCGGTAACAACGGCGGATCTGACTGGGACTATGGTGAACGTTGGCATTTGCTAGGGTGATGTGTTAGATAAACTCCATCAGCCCGGGCATCGTCTCGAATGTTGGGCCAACCAGGAATGCTACGTTGCCTACTATAGCTGGGAACACTACATGGCAGGAAGCACGTCTGATTCATGACTAGAGCAAGCGGCTGGTTTTTTGATGAATTAAAACGTGTTCCAAACTGCGGCGAAAACTCGATATCTGGAAAGAAGGGATATGATGCTCAAGAGGCCTCGTGTTTCCTAGGCTACGGTACGAAACAGAGCTAACCTATTGCCCACATCTGCTTACAAGACTCGAATGATTGGGCCAGAGGGCTCGAAAACGATTTTTTATTAATAATTGAAAGAGGGAGGGGGCTAGCCTTTTACTCAGGATATTTACGCACATAGGCACGCATGAAAACTTCTACCGCGCGTGAAACTATATTCGATATTTGTCTTTCACTTAGCTGGACAATCACATTATATAAACCTGCTTCATTGATTTCGGACTCCAGTAAGCCAAAATAATGACAGGCGACGACGTGAGGATCTGCGTTGTAAAAATAACCTTTTTCAATAAATGGCTTGAAATATTTTTCAAGATGATAAACCACCCGGGCCGAACCTTGTTGGTAAAATAACCGGCCCAAATCAGGGTTTGTTGAAGCGGCAATCATCATCCGCCGCACAGCAAGTGACTGTGGTGTATGAAAACTGGTAAGGATGTATTGCCCAAATTTAATTAGTGCGTATTGGCAGTCTTCTTCATGATCGGGGAAATTAAGCGAATCTATTGCGTTCCCTGAAAGGGAACTAAACTGCGAGCCATGTCCGCTACGGTACAAAAAATTGATTATTTCGCCATCATGTTCTTGCGATGCGATGGCTATCAAGGAAGAGAATAATGACTCTTTTGAGTCAAAATAGCGGTATAGTGTTGATTTTGCGCTACCTGATCTTGCTGCTATTGCGTCCATTGTTGTGTGCTCAAAACCGACTTCAAGAAAGAGGTCTCTTGCCGCGTTCAAAAAGGCGTTTCGAATATTTTCTGTTTTGCTTCTGGACATTAATACACCGTCTGATTATTTATCTCAGTTTTATAAAAACACAATACCGAAACGATGACGTATCGTTTCGGTATTGTCAAGCTACATTGTTGTAGCAGTGTTATTGATGAGTATAGTTACTGATATTGTTTTATTTATTGATTTTAAATGATATTTTAACAGATTGTCTTTTATCTTTATGATGCTCTTTATCCAAATCAGTTGGCTGTGGTCACTGTTAAATTGCGGAAATAAGCAACTGTGCCTGACTCTAGCCAGACACCAACTCCACCTCGCTGGTTTGCGCCCAGTTTCAAATCGTTGACGATCAATGCCGGCGTTGAATTTTTGTCCAAATAAAGCACTGCCTTCTGTCCGGTAACGATAATTTTCATATGTACCCAGCGTTCCATGTCCAGCCCGGCATAGCTTTCATATTTTTCCGGTGATTCTTGTCTGAGTCTGTCAAATTTGTAATCAGGGTAAGCGACATACTGAACGCTGTGATTACGCCGAACCTGATCCTCCGCAATGCTGTTCGTGGGGCGCAGATAAATACTTTCAAAGTGCCCGTCGTTGTCAATGCGGAAAGTCAGACCGATGAACCCTCTGGCGTAGGCTGGCGCCTTTTCCACGAGTTGGCTGGCTACGTCGACTTCCACCACACCATCGCCAAAATCAAGCGGCAACCATGCCATAAAGTTTCGGTCGGCCAGTTTTTCCGTCTCTGGATCCTGTATTGCCGCAGAAGGCATGGTCATTTTAAACGCCGGCTCGCCTTTGAACGCGCTTTGTTCTAGTGATACGCCGGAAAGCGTGAAGTCACCGACGGCAAAGCTGGCCGCGGCGCCGGCGGAAAAAAAGTCAGCGGCACAGAACAAGCCGAGAGAAAAAGGTAAGGTGCGTATCAGACTCATAAATTCCCCGGTATGCTAATTTAATTGCCTAAACTAATGGTATGAAATCAATTGCTGATCCGATATAAAACAATGGATTCCATGTGATGATAACCAGCAGTGCTCCGGCAGATAAAGCGTCATTTGGATTGGACTCTGCAAACGTTTTGTAGGGGATGAACTAATGAGGTTGAACCGGGGCTCCCTGTCTCTTCGTTCTTTTCGCCGGACAACGGGTCGCTATTCGATCGCCATTTCGGTCAGGATCCACTGGATAACGGAGTTATGTCGCGGTTTCCAGCCTAGTTCCTGGCGGGCGCGCACCGATCTGACCCTGCTGTTGGAACCTAATGAGTAGCGGGCCCGGGTTTGACCCCATACCTGTGCAGCCTGTTCAATCGACCAGCTTTCCGGCCCTTGGACGCCGAGACGTTTCGCCAGCGCAGTCCCTAATTCAGCAAAGGATGATTCTCCATTTTCGACAAAATAGAATGCGCCTGATGACGCATTTTTCAGCGCCAGTCGGTAAAGTTCGCAAAGATCATCTATATGGACGTTCGACCAGATATTCACGCCTTTTCCAACGATGCGCATTACGCCGCTCTCCCTGGCCTGATTAATGAGCAGCGGGATCTGTACGCTGCGGGTGCCAGGGAGCTTCCCCTCTCCATAGATGAGGCTATTGCACAGAACTATGCCGCGTATTCCCTGTGCTGCCAGTATTTTTTCATCAATCGCCCTTCGAGCCTGTTTTTCCGGCGTTATCAGCAGCGCGCTGTTCTCATCAAAGCTGGTGTCGTTGACTTTATTGCCATCGCTCATATCGGCGATAACACTGGTTCCGCTGGTATGGATGAGCGGCTTGCCGCTGCTGCGAAGCGCCGTCAATAAGGTTTCCACGGTATTCAGGTCGTCGCTGTTGGCGGCATTGATTACGGCATCGGCCTGCTGTGCCTCGCGGGTGAGCAACTCCCGGTCACTCAGGTCGCCGAGAACGGGTTCGATCCCTCTGGCCGTCAGCAGTCCGGCCTTATCTGGATTACGGACCAGCCCTCGAATGCGGTGTCCGGCGCCGCGTAAATATACTGACAGCGAGCCACCAATGTATCCTGTTGAACCTGTGATGAAAATCTTCATTTCGGGCCTCCTTTTCATCGGTAGTTATATAGCGCCGCACGGGTCAGAACCGTTGTTCACGGTTGAACAACGGCCTGATATAGACACAAGAAGGGATAGGATATAAACAATCCTCAGCCTGATTTTTTCAGCGTCTCGGAAAACAATTCACCGGAAATGGCCCAGTTCTCGGTCTTCACGTCGTTAAAAATAACGTATACATACTGCGGATCGACATTGGTATGTTCGGCAATGGCGTCGGTGACGGCTTTGGCTATCGCAGGTTTGGCTTCATCGCGGCCTTCGAACATCTGGATGTTAACTACGGGCATGATTCGATCCTCTTTTAGCGTTGGAACGATTCTGGTTTGTCAGTTCATCCTGATGGCTGTTTTATCCTAGTGCTAACTTTCAGGTTGATAAAGGTGCAAAAAGAACACGCTGAGTAGATATAAATTCTACAATCAGCCAAAAGCATTCGCTGCGGAAAGGCTGACCAACTCATCAATGATAAATCTTACGCCAGGTAAAAGGTGGCGCGAACGGGGCCAGATGACGTTCAGTTCCGTGGCCGAAGGCGTCAGCTCCGGCAGCAGCGTAACCAGCTTGCCTGCTTCAATAACAGGCCGTAGCAAGGATTCCGGGAATTGCACGATACCTGCCCCCGCCACGCAGGCTTCAATCATGGCGTCGCCATCGCTGATCTGGTGAAAAGGCGATGGATTGAACTTTACATCCTGCCCGTCGGCGCCTTTAATCAGCCAGCTCAGTGGCTTACCGCCGCGCCAGGCCATAATGCAGCGCTGTTGTTTCAACTCGTCAAGGGTACGCGGTATGCCGTACTGCGCCAGATACGCGGGAGAGGCGCACAGAATCAGGCGTTGCTCATTCAGTCGTCGCGCGATCAGGTCCGTACTGTTTTTCAAAGGGCCGAAGCGGATCGCCAGATCGAAACCCATATCCAACGGATCGATAACCCTGTCATTAAAGGTAAGTGTGAGTTTCAGATGAGGATAACGCCGGCACATATCCAACAGGACAGGCAGCATGACGGAACGGCCAAATGCGGCGGGCATATCAATTCGCACCAGACCCGACGGTTCCGTGAGCTTTGAACGCAAGGCTATTTCCGCCGACTGAAGTATATCAAGCGCGCTCTGGCAACTGGCCAGATAGGCCTCTCCTTCCGTGGTCAGGCTGATTTTACGCGTGGTGCGGTGAAAGAGCAGCGTTCCCAGACTGTGCTCAAGGCGGCTGATGCTTTTACCCATAGCTGATTTTGTAATGCCAAGCTGTTCCGCAGCTTCAGTGAAGCTTTGTGCATTGGCGGCGGCGACGAAATAGACGATGCCACGGAAAGATTCGGTCGAGATAGGGATAGACATTTTACCTATACGCCTTTTTATTTGCAGTTCAACGGATGTATCATTCTAGCGAAAACGGCATACCGCGGGCAGTGGCAAATGAAGTCGTCACCCTCGCCGACACGGGGCTGCATTGGGATGTCTCGCTGGCGTAAATCCCTAATCAGCTCATGAGTCCACCGTATCTTGCCCGAAATTTTCTGTTGCGAAGGCCAGAAAACAACGCAGTTTGGGGGTTAGTCTTCTATCCGGCGCATACATCAAATGAAACGGGCGGGGGGGGATTGTATAATTGGGCAATACGGCATTGAGCCTGCCTGCCTCAATATGCGGAATAACCAGTTCGGAAGGCTGCATAACCACGCCAAAGCCGGCCAGCGCCGCGCTGATTAAGGCTTCGCCGCTGTCCAGCAGCAGGCGGCCGCTCACGGGAATAGATATGCTTCCCTCGCGGCCTTCAAAAGTCCATGTCGTTCGCAATGACGTATGCGTGAAAATCAGACATTCATGGTGCAGCAAATCTTCCGGAACATGCAAGGGGGAGGCCGAAGCAAGATAGGAAGGGGATGCGCAGATAATAAGGTTATAGGGCGCCAGCTTTCTCGCCATTAATCCACTGTCCGCCAGTTCACCTACGCGAAAAACGGCATCATATCCTTCATCAATCAGATCGACATATCGGTTAGTCAGCGTCAGTTCGATGCTGATTTCAGGGAACTGATTGAGAAAAAGTGGCAGTTTTTGTGTCAGCGCATTGATGCCGAACGTCACCGGCGCATTAATTTTAAGACGACCTCGGGGGATTATTCGGGCTTCTTCCGCGAAGGATTCGGCGGCTTCGACTTCAGCAAGAATGATTTTTGCCCGCTCGTAAAAGTGGTGACCTGCTTCTGTCAGGCTGTGCTGACGAGTGGTTCTGTTCAGTAGACGAACACCTAAATGCTGTTCAAGTACTGAAACATGCTTTCCTACAAGCTGTGGCGACATTGTCAGTGCATTGGCCGCTGCCGTAAAAGAGCCGAGTTCTACGGCCTTAACATAAACAGCCATACTGGTAAGACGGTCCATTGGAAACAACCTGTTTTTATTTGTGAAGAATAACACTACTTTATATTGATAATGAGAGTCGACCCTAAAGAGGCATTTGCAATGCTTTACACGCAAACTGTTTTAATCAGGTTCATGGCGCCCTTGTGCTGGTAGCTAATGAGGCAAATGTAATTGTATACCATCCGGTGGAATGGGCATCAGGGTGTAGCAGCGACATAGCCGATGCCACGCATCGGGTTCAAATATGACTGGGGGGATCTTGAAAACGAGATTATGTCTGCGTGGTTGACCTGCCGGATGTTGTCTCAGTTTCGGAAACTCTGGGGGGATCGGACACAAGACGATAACAACGAATATTTGTGTAATGTGCGTTGACGGATCTCTTATTCACTGCTCGATGATCTTGAAGCTGTGTGAATGGTTAACTAACTATGTCCGTTTCGTCCAAGCCACTGCCACACCGATTTATCCTTCCTATGCTTCCTGTCGTCATCGTTGACTTTGTCGCACACTCTGTGCACAGCTGGCGTAGTTCGCTATGGTAGAGTGACTCTCTGGTATGAAGTTATACAGACATGATGATTTCTGCGGGGCAAAATGATGGAAATGAAGTGGTCAACTAAAACTGGACCGTTGTGCGGATTCAGAAACTCCTGGATAGAAATTGCTTCCCCCATCCGCTGGGTGCAGAGTTCTGAGGGCCTGATTTGGTTGTGGAATAATCCTAGATCAGTGGTGGTGTCGAGCAAATGAACAGTGAACGGAATATTCTGACACCGCGCGCCTTGGCTGAAGCGGGTAGTACTTCCGGTGATCGTCTCGCACCCGGTACGAAACTTGTTCTGGGGATCTTGGTGGTCTCGACGTTCGTGGTCGTGCTTAACGAGACTATCATGAATGTGGCTTTGGCAACCCTCATTGTCGACCTCGGTATATCTGCAGCGACAGCACAGTGGCTTACGACTGCATACCTGCTCACTATGGCGATAGTGATCCCGGTCTCAGGCTTCCTTCTTCAGCGTTTCACCGTTCGCCAATTGTTCATCACGGCCATGTCGCTATTTACAATCGGCACCTTAGTTGCGGCCTTGTCCTCAGGTTTCGCCATGCTCCTGACCGGTCGTATAGTGCAGGCGGCGGGCGCTGCCGTCATGATGCCCTTGCTCATGACAGCAGTAATGCACTCCGTGCCAGCACGACGACGGGGTTCTATCATGGGCACTATATCGATCGTAACCGCAGCAGCGCCCGCGCTCGGACCTGCAGTGTCTGGCGCGGTGCTAAGCGTGTTGGACTGGCCATTCCTGTTCTGGACAGTGTTGCCGATTGCTATGACGACGCTCCTTATTGGCATCTTCCGCTTGCGCAATGTAACCCAGACGCGCCGCGTTCGTATCGATGTGCTCTCGGTTATTCTTTCCGTTTTTGCGTTTGGCGGCATCCTGTTCGGGCTCGTTAGCATCGGAGAGTCCGCGAACGACGTGGCGCACATTAATCCGTTGATCCCCCTTACCGTTGGCGCTGCCTTCCTGCTTGTATTCATCATTCGGCAACGATATCTCGCTCATCATGACCTTGCTCTGTTGGATTTGCGCACGTTCCGGACGGCTCAGTTCTCGTGGGCGATCATTGTCACCGGACTGGTGGCGATGACTTTGTTCGGCACGCTCACTGTTCTCCCTCTCTACCTGCAGAACGTGCTGGGGATCGGCCCATTTGCCACCGGCCTGCTGCTGCTGCCTGGTGGCGTGCTTCTCGCGGTACTCTCACCGGTAGTCGGGAGTCTGTACGATCGGGGCGGTATTGGCCCTCTTATCATGTCCGGGGCGGTTCTACTGGCGTTATCACAGTTCGCTTTCGTGCTGGCGCTTGCTCAGTACGATTCCTCACTTTCGGCGATGATTATGTTCACTGTGATGCACATCGCTTTGGCCTTTCTCTTTACTCCTCTGATGACTGTGGCCCTCAGTTCGCTCCCCGCCGCGCTTTACTCGCATGGCAGCGCGACCTTTTCAACCGTGCAACAACTGGCTGGCGCAGCTGGAACGGCGACGCTCGTCACGCTCATGACCGTCGGTTCCACCCGCACTGGTGGGGAAAGCAACATTGCCGCCGGCGTGCGCGACGCCTATATTGGGGCATCCGTCATCGCTGTCATTGCTGTCATCTCTGCGGGGGTTCTTGTATTGATCGTCCGGCGACTCCGTTCTCTCAACTAGCATGGGACGAAATGCCATCCTCGCAGAGGACTTCACACTCTCCAACCATGTCGCCAGCCTTGAACGGGTACTCGTTACTTAGTTAATATGTGATGTCACCTCGAGTTATTTTGCAACCTCGAGTTTTTTCATCGGCACCACCTCAGTTCAGGGAGGGGACATCATGCCGGAATTCTGTGTCTGAATGGCGCCGGATTTTGGGTCAGGGTCACCTCAGGTGGGGGTTGGGTTAAAGAGTTGTTGGATGCGGTGAAAATGGACAGATTTTTCTACATAATACCTCCACAATGTGTATTTACAATAATGCTGCATCTCTATTTGAAACGTCAGGGAATAGCAGACATGCCAGAACGTTTAAAACAGACTGAGGAAGAACCGATCACCAGCTTTCTCTGGTGTGGTGCAATGGTAATTGTCTATGCACAGACGGTAAAGTTTGCCGGAACGACGCTACAGCGCCACCTACTGCCAACCAATCTAAGGTTGAGGGTAAATCAAGAGGTGAGAAAATCTGGTATCACCGCTACGGCTAAACAGGGCGGGGGAGGTTAGAGGGCAGCATTTGAGAGAGTTATTGAACTGGCTGGAGGCCTTGAGGTAAGACAAAGAGCCACGAATGGCCTTTTTTTCCCATGGGGATAAAACAATCCAAATCCCATAATCACCCTACAATATGGGCAATCAGTGTAGATGTTGAACGATGCGGGGAACAGTACTCTACGGGACATTAACCGCAGATATATCCCATTGAGTTTTAATTCTTTTTCGTACATCAAGATAACTCTATCCAACATTTTATAATCGTACAATGTCGGCCTGCCTTACCGCCAGTTGCCACGACCTTTAGCGGTAATAGCGTGTCGGCACAGTTCACGGTTATTCTCAGACCGTGTTTGTGTGGTGTATTACTATAAACCAAGATTGGACTGACCCCACAAATGAGTGGATAGCTGAGTATTGTCTCGGTTCAATAATTACCGACTTTGGCTTTTTTCGGATCTTCGGTGAAAAAGAGAGAAGAAAGGATATGTCAAGCATATCCATATGCTAAGCATCTGCATATGCATCACCTATACAAACCCATTCTAAAGGCATATACTTCACCTATGCGGGAATACTCCCTGGCATACCCGGCATATGAGGAAAACCCATGCGCACAGTTTCTATTTTTAAAAACGGCAATAACCGCGCCATCCGTCTGCCCCGCGACCTGGATTTTGAGGGGGTCAGTGAGCTGGAGATCGTCCGGGAAGGGGACAGCATCATCCTGCGTCCTGTCCGGCCGACCTGGGGCTCGTTCGCGCAGCTGGAAAAGGCCGATCCGGACTTTATGGCGGAGCGTGAGGACGTTGTCAGCGACGAAGGACGATTTAACCTGTGAACAAAACCTACATGCTCGACACCAACATATGCTCGTTCATCATGCGCGAGCAGCCGGAAGCCATCATTAAGCGTCTGGAGCAGGCCGTCCTGCGAAATCACCGCATCGTGGTCTCGGCTATCACCTACGCCGAGATGCGCTTCAGGGCGAGCGGCAAGAAAGCGTCACCCCGTCACGGGCAACTGGTCGATGCATTCTGCGCCCGCCTCGATGCCGTGCTGCCCTGGGAGCGGGCCGCGGTGGATGCCACCACGGAGATAAAGGCTGCACTGGCCGCGACCGGGACACCGATCGGCCTTAACGACACCGCGATTGCCGGGCACGCTATCGCGACCGGCGCCATCCTGGTGACGAATAATACTCGGGAGTTCGAGCGGGTGCCTGGTTTGACGCTGGAGGACTGGGTTAAGTAAACTGATGGCTTCAGGGAGGTTCTTATCACGCCTGGTATGTTATTTCAGCGTGCCGGGTAAGAGTATAGAGCCTGTCAAACTCTCGGTATAAGGCTCTCCCCGTTTCAGCTGCGTGTCGGAGTTTTGCTTCCAGAAGGTCAGGCAGTGCGATCCCGTTACTGAGTTAATGATAAAGATCATAACCACTGACACAAATAACCCGTTTCCCTTTGCCGAAGGCAGTTAGACCTTCAGGAGTAAATCCCATCCAGCTGATAAACACGCCTCGTGTCTATGTTACTTATAATTCAGGCGACGAGCGTCTGCGGGCCTCCTCGCTGCAGACACTGCCACTCCGCAAGTTCGGCACCTGCAGCGTCGGTAATAATGAGGTCTATCTCCGGTATCTGAGCGTAAATAACCCGACTGGTGACGCCGATTTTACTGTGGTCCGCGAGAATAATACGCGTTTTAGCACACCTCACCATCGCACTGGCGACGGCCGCCTCGTGATGGGCAAAGCTGCTGGCGCCGTCGCGGGCGGTTACCCCCACTGGCGACAACAGGGCGACGTCGGCGCGGTAGTGGTGGATTTCGCTGATGGTCCGATCGCCACTGGTGGCCTGTAGCGACGGGCCCATATGGCCGCCGAGCAGGATAACCTCATGCTTAAGGGCCATCTCTCCGCCACTGAGTTTGAGAGCCACGTTGAGGCTATTGGTGATAATGATCATGCCTGGCATCGACAGCAGTTCGTCCGCCAGCAGGGCGGTGGTGCTGCCGGCGTCGATAAACAGCGTCTGCCCCGGTGTCAGCTGCTGCACTGCCGCCCTTGCGATATCGCGCTTCTCTTTCGCGCGTACAGTATTGCGCACCGATAGCGGCGGCTCGGCCTCCTGAGCGATGGAGGCGATCCCGCCATGCACCCGCCGCAGCGCGCCCATCGCTTCGAGCTTCAACACATCCCGGCGTACCGTCTCGCGGGAGACACCGAGATGCTGGACAACCTGCTCGGTGCTGACCCGGTTGAGGGTGGAGAGCAGCGCGCAGATGCGGTGAAGGCGGGTCTCTTCTAACATGAATAAATGTTCTCTATTGGCGCTTGCCGGTTAACAGGTTTAGGAGCAGCGCCATTATAGCGACAATCCCCATGATGCACGTAGAAAAAGCCGCCGCCTGGGAGGTGAAGCCCGCTTCGTCGAGGCGCATCACTGTTACCGCGCCGAGCGGCAGCGAGGGCGTGACGAGGAAAATTACCGCCGAGAGCGTCACCATCGAGCGCATAAACAGGAACATCGCCACCGAGAAAATCGTCACCCGCATCGCCGGCAGGTAGACGTCGCGCATAATACGCACCACCCCGCCGCCGAGTACGTTGGTGGCATCCTCCATCGAGCCGGGCACGTGGCGCATGCCCATCATCATGGTGGTGAAGCCCTGGGTGTGGTAGTGGTAGTAGTTACATAGCGCCACCAGTAATGCGGTGCCATAGAGCATACCCCAGGGCAGATCGGCACTGTTAAAGGTAAAGACGTAGGCCAGCCCCAGTACCAGCCCGGGTACGCCCACCGGCAGCGCGCTGAGCAGTGTGGCGAAGTCTGCGGTTCGCCCAGGCTGGCGGCGAATACCGAAGGTAAGCAGGAACAACAGCAGCGTGCCGACAATGGCCGCCAGTGCCGAGATCCCAACAGAGGTCCACAGCGGCGTGTAGCCCCCCGCCAGGTCAATATTGTAGTGTTTGAGGGTCAGGTCCAGCCGGTAAGGCCAAAGCCGGATAAGACTGGCCATCACCACCGTGGCGATGGTGGCGACGATTGCCAGAGAAATCAGCATATTCAGCAGCCAGAACAGAATATCGCGCCCGCGTTGCGGCGTCGGAACGTAGGGCTGAGCGGAAGCTGTACCGATCATTTTCTGCCGCCTGGCCGCTGCCCGCTCAATCCAGATTGCTGCTGCTGCCGGCAGCAGCAGCAGAATGCCGACTACCGCTCCCATACCAAATTTCATCTGCCCACTGACCTGGCTGTAAATCTCAGTCGCCAGCACCGGGAAGTCGCCACCGATCACCACAGCGTTGCCGAAATCGGTAATGGTAATTGTGAACACCACGAACCCGGCACTGAGCAAACCAAAGCGCACGCCCGGTAGGGTGATATCGAGAAACTGTCTCCAGCCGCTGGCCCCCAGCACGCCGGCCGCCTCATACTGGCGGGCGTCGCTGTGGCGCAGAGCAGCCTGAATTATCAGCACCGCCTGCGGCAGGGCATATAGCACGTCGGCAATCAGCAGTCCGTGAAAGCCGTAAATATCCAGCCTCACTCCCAGAATATTACTGACGATGCCGTTGCGCCCGAGCAGAAAAATAAGCCCCAGCCCCAGTACCAGAGAAGGCGCCAACACCGGCAGCGCGGTAGCGAACGTGATAAAGCGCTTCGCAGGCATCACGGTAAACTGCAGGCCGTAAGCGACGATAAAACCCAGTAGCAGGGTAATAACCGTGGTTGCGATACCCAGCAGCAGGCTGTTGCCGAGCGCCCGCCAGACGCCGGGAGCGTCAAACAGCGTCACGTAGTTATTAAGGCCGACGGCGCCGCTGCGGTCGTCCACCAGGCTGTGCCAGAGGATGCTGAGCATTGGTCCGCTGAAGAAGGTCAGCAGCGCCAGCAGCGGCAGCCAAAGGCAGAGGCGGGAGAGCCAGCGGTCAGCCGCTGATTGCGGAGGAAGAAGTGATCTGCTCATGCCTGCACCCATGCGCAGTCCTGCGCGTCAAAAGAGAGAGTAACCCGGTCGCCGGCCGCCAGCCCTACGGCGCTGCTGGTTTCGACCAGCAGCGGCTGAGATTGCCACAGCACCTGCACTCGCTGAATACTACCGAGGAAGCTGGTGCTCACCACCATCCCTTCCGCATCCGGTGCCTGGCGAATGCCAATGCGCTCCGGGCGGATAAACAGCGCGGCATCCTCCGGCTGGCCACCTGCGAGTAAGTTCGGCATCCAGTGCTGCACCACCGCCTGCGGCAGCAGGTTGCTGTGGCCCATAAATTCGGCCACAAATCGGGTGTGCGGCTTGGTGTATAGCTCGCGCGGGCTTCCCTCCTGCATAATGCGGCCTCCCTGCATGCAGACGATTTTATCCGCCATGCTCATCGCCTCCTCCTGATCGTGAGTCACCATCAAAGTCGGAATGCCGAGGCGCTGCTGTACCTCGCGCAGTTCCTGGCGCAGTCCGGCTCGCACCCGCGCGTCCAGCGCGGAGAGCGGTTCGTCGAGCAACAGCAGAGAGGGACTGACCGCCAGCGCGCGGGCGATCGCCACCCGCTGCTGCTGTCCCCCCGAGAGCTGGGCCGGGTAGCGATGAGCGAAGCCAGCAAGCTTTACCGTTTCCAGCAGATCGCTGACCCGTGCCTCGATTTCAGCAGCCGGTGTGTTGCGAATGTTCAGGCCATAACCGATGTTTTGGGCAACGGTCATATGCGGAAACAGCGAATAGGACTGAAAGACGATGCCAAACCCGCGATCACGGGCCGGGACGTTGACCAGATCCCGGCCGTCGAGGCTGATTTTGCCGCCGTCTGCTCCCAGCAGACCCGCGATAATGCGTAGCAGTGTTGTCTTGCCGCAGCCGCTGGGACCGAGCAGGCAGACAAACTCCGCTTTATCGACTGACAGGTTGATGCGATCCAGGGCAACGTAGCCGTCAAAAGTTTTGTAGAGATTTTCGATTACCAGAGCCATAGTGTCCTCCTCCAGCTTAACGACCGATTGTCTTCTGCCAGGTGGCGAGAATGGTATCGCGCTCTTTGGCGCTTTTGGTGAAGTCCACCGGATAGAGCACCTTCGAGAGGTCCGCCGGCAGGCCCGCAGCCTTTGCAGCCTGCGACTGCGGTACCCCCGGAATGGTGACAATCTCCTTGTATTTGGTGTACCGGGTGGTAGCGTTACCGGAGAGCGTCCAGTCGAGGAAGCGTTTAGCATCGGCCTTATTTTTCGATGCCTTCATCAGGCCGGAGGCTTCCAGCTCGTAGCCTGCACCGTCTTTCGGGATGACCATTTCAACGGGATAGCCTTCTTCAATGGACTGCATCGCGGCAAAGGCCAACGAAACACCAATTGCGTACTCACCGGTGCGCGCGGCTTTGCAGGGACGGGAGCCAGACTTGGTGTACTGGGCGATATTGCCGTCCAGCGACTTCAGGAACGCCCAGCCCTTCTCATCGCCCTTCGACTGCAGCAAGGCCGCAATCTGCAGATAGCCAGTGCCGGAGGACACCGGGTTCGGCATCACCACCTCGCCTTTATAAATTGGATTGGTCAAATCCTGCCAGGTCTCCGGTACCGGCAGTTTTTTTGCCTTCAGCGCTTCGGTGTTAACGCAGAACGCCGCCATATAGCCAGTGGTGGCAAACCACTTATGGTCCGGTGCGCGGGAGGCAGCATCAAGCTTTTCACTACCTTTTACAGTGTAGGGCTCCAGCAAGCCCTCAATACGTGGGTCCATCACATTGGTCAGCGCCCATCCCCAGATAACGTCATTCTGCGGATTTTTAGACTCCGCGAGAATGCGCGGGCCCAGGTCGCCCGTAGAGAGGCGTAGTACGTTGATGGTCAGATCCGGCATATCCTTTTTCGCACTCTCGACGTAGTCCTTAATCTCATCCTCTTCCAGTGAGGTATACACGGTAATAGTGCCCGCATGTGCCGCTCCGGCGAGCGTTGCGAGAGCACAGGCGGCCATCAGGCTGGTACGGCGAAATGAAAAGCGTTTCATTGAACTCTCCTTAATGCGGTTAAAAGTGGTGGTGCGCTGCGCCTTACGCCATGAATGTGCTTTTTGTGCATTCACTTATCTGTGGCGTCATCAGGAATGTGTAATTGTTTGCACTTTATGTGCCAGGAGATCGATTGTATGTGGATATAATTAAATAACATTTAAAAACAATTATATAAGTAAAATTCTCATAATAAAATCCTTGGTGTTCTTGGTTTTTTGTGGATTTTATTGCACTTTTTTGGTGTTTATATTTCACTATTTGAGTGCACAAAAATGTATTTGTGTATTTTATTGCATTTTGGTGGGTGTCACGTGTAGGCTAAAACCTGTGAGCTTAACCAGCGAGTCAACCGAAACCGGGAGTTATCATGGCGACACGTTCTACTATCATGGATACCAACAGCTTTCGCGCAGAGCATGCGGATGCGCTGGATGCCCAGACGCGGAAACTGACTGACAGGCGCAGCCAGTTGCTGGGCGAGTCCTACCGTCTGTTTTATCGTAATCCGGTACATCTGGTGCGCGGCGAAGGGCAGTATCTCTGGGATGCGGCGGGAGAGAAGTATCTCGACGTCTATAATAACGTCGCCAGCATCGGCCACTGCCACCCGGCGGTGATTGCTGCCGTGCACGAGCAAATGAGCCAGCTCAACACCCACACCCGCTATCTGCACGAGCGCATCCTGGACTATACTGCCGACCTGCTGACCACCGTGCCTGACGCCATCAATAAGGCGATGTATATGTGCACCGGCTCCGAAGCTAACGACCTGGCAATCCGCATTGCTAAAGCCTGGAGCGGCGGTACCGGGATCATCGTCAGCCAGGAGGCCTATCATGGTACCAGTGAGCTGACCTCTGGCGCCTCCCCGGCGCTCGGCAGCGGTCAGCCGCTGGCACCCACCACCCGGCTGGTGCCGCCGCCGGATCGCTATCGGGTGGACGCCCCCGATCTCGGTACCTGGTGGGCGCAGGAGATCCAGAAGCAAATCGACGACATGGCCGTACACGGCATCAAGTTTGCCGGCCTCATGGTGGACTCGATTTTCTCCTCCGATGGTGTGCTGCCCGGTCCGCAGGGTTTCCTGAAGCCAGCAATCGATGTAGTGCACGCCAACGGCGGGATCTTTATTGCCGACGAAGTGCAGCCGGGTTTTGCCCGCACCGGAGATAGCTTCTGGGGCTTTGGCCGCCACGGCATCGTGCCGGACGTGGTGACGCTTGGAAAACCGATGGGAAACGGCATCCCGGTCTCCGGGCTGCTGGCGAAAGCCGAGGTACTGGCTGCCTTCAGTGACGATATTCCCTACTTCAACACCTTCGGCGGCAACCCTGTGTCGATGGCCGCCGCCCAGGCCGTGCTGCAGGTTATTCGCGAGGAGAAGTTGCAGGAGCACAGCCTCAGGGTCGGTGAGCAGTTACGTAACGAGCTGGCGCTGCTGGCAGATCGCCACCCGAGCGTCGGCGATGTGCGCGGCGCCGGGCTGTTTACCGGCTTCGAGCTGGTAAGCAATCGTGAGAGCAAAACGCCGGACAAAGTGCTGGCGCTAGACGTTATCGAACGCCTGCGCGCAGAGCGAGTGTTGACCTCCGTGGCCGGACCCTATGGCAACGTGCTGAAGCTGCGCCCGCCGATGGCGTTCCAGACGGAGGATATCGACTGGCTTGTAGGATCGCTGGATAAAGTACTGACGGCCTGCACGGAGAATAAACGGCAAAGCTGACGTTCTGGAGAAACGGATTCTGTCGTATTAGATGAGTCGTCAGGTTTTATATTGCTTATATTTGGTTGCCCGAGCCAGACTGCAGTATGGTATCGACCGCAACATCGCCGTTAAAATGACTGGTTTGACTGAAGACGACCAGGCACAGATTCACCATTAATCATTCTCTCCGGGCGCTCTCTGCCTGGCCATCAGCGAATACTGGTAGGGCAGGGAGACATCGAACACGGGCCCTACCTGCCGGCGATAAACAGCTTTATCATGCCTGTGACATTACCACTCAGGCGCGCAATCTGCGGGTTTATCGGCTGGGTTGCGGTTACTGGCGGCCAATACCAAAACAGCTCGGCAGCGCCATGGTGTCAAAGTCAATGCCCTGGCATGCCGCTGGCGATCTTGAGGTTTTTAAGTGAGTTATGGGAAAATCATTTGGTTAATTCTTTCTTGTAAGAGCGTTTTGGAAGAAAATTAGATGTATTTAGGGAGTGATTAGAATGCAGCCAAAAGAAGAATACCAGGCTTTGTACGATGATGTATGTCGAGTGATAGGAAGGGCTGTTGTAATGCTAAAAGAGTCCGGTCAACCAATAACAGAGCAGACCTTGCGACTTATGCTGCAAATTCACAATGAACAGACAAAGGATCTGTATCTGACGAAAATCTACACAACAGCCAAGAGAGTTGTTGGGTAAGTAAGCCGTCAGACACTGGTGTGAAATCTGCAAAATATTGACATGCTCTTAAATGGCTGGTTAATTAATCCGCGTGGTGAATCCCCCTGTGCGGCGGGGCTAAATGACCAGGGCAAATTCATGATGATATTTGTTACACGAAAGTGTCTGCGGGTCATGGTTGGTCAGCCAAAGGCTCACCGGGGGGCACCCGGCACCACAACAATCAAAATAAAGTAGTGGCAGGCTCGCTTCGGCGGGCCTTTTCTTTGGGTGAAAAAAAGCCCGCACAGAGAAAGGCGGGCAAGCTAATATCCTACATCGCTAGAAAGTTCGAAAGTGTCTACCATCTCGAACCTTTTCAAGGTTAAACATTTTTAACACAGGTGTAAACAACCACTAAATCAATAAGGTCATGCAAGCGCATGGCCTTTTCTTTTGGTCGTCAGAACGTCGTTCACACTGTGTTTTGTCGTAAATCCATCTGGCGCTCATTCCATCTTCACACAGCGCCAGTGCGCTAATGTCCTGGCGGAATTAACGTCGCGATGTCATGCGGAAAACTTTTTTTATTCAGGGGTAACTTCGGCTTTCGCCTAAAAAGGGTTTGAGCGAAAGTACGAGGATTTTTACAATCAGATATTTCAAAGGGTTAAATAATGCTGATTGGGTACGCCAAGGTATCAACCGAGGATCAAAACCTCGATTTGCAGGAAAAAGCGCTGATTCGTGCAGAATGTGGGCTGGTTTACAAGGATATTGCCAGCGGAAAGAATGCAGTGAAGCTTGGATTAAAACGCGCTAAAGCGGCTACGTTCGGAGGATGTTCTGGAGGACTGGATACTTGACCGGCTGGGGTGCAGCGTGCGGGATCTAATAACGCTGGTTTCAGAATTGCAGGAGCGAGGCATACATTTCCGGAGCCTCACCGACTCGATAGACACATCAACGGACACAGGAAGATTCTTCTTTCACATCATGAGCGCGCTGGCTGATTATGAAAACAGAGGTAGTGGATCGCTGCCCGCCGGATGCTGGATAACGGTGCAACCCGGCAACAGATTGCCGATGTGGTTGGGGATGGGTAAAGACAATTTACAAATTTTTTGCCAGTAACAGGATGAGCTTTGAGTTGGATTAATATTAAAATTTATCGTAATTATTGGATAAGCCTTCCCATAGTTGTAAAAGTCCAAGCATCATGATGCCTGAGAAGGTAAGTAGTGTTGCAGTAACAAATAAAATGGTCATTTTAACGCCTGTTTTTAACGGTTACAAGTTAGACACCAAGCTTCATTAATAGTTGCTGAGCCTTACAAAGAAACAGAGTATTTTGCCGCTGCTGCCAGGACCTAACAACTGAGACAATATACGTATGAATGCTAGAAGATACTCTGGTTTAATTTTGAACAGAAAGAAAATATTAACGTTCGCGCAGTTTTTGGCGATAAATAGTCTACTTATCAATATCTCAGACACCTGGGCTGATTTGTGGGCTATGATTTTTTACACGAACCTGAGTGTGGGAAGATTGCTCGGGCTTCGATACGACGATATCGATGTTGATTCAATACTTATACGAGAACAGGGGCGCCTGAAGGCCCTGCGCGTTGAATTGAGCCCTCCTGCGATGGCGATGATTGATCGCAGACGGGAAAAGTACCCAGGAGATATTTTTGTGTTCCAGAGCCATTCAAATCGCGTGAAGAACAAAAGTCGGCCTGTGACTGTCATTGCGTTCAACACCGCTTTAAGGCGGGTAGCCAAATCATTACCAGGAATCGCGGTGAGCAGCAGAAGCGCCAGGAACATCGCATGGTAAATATCCCGCCAGTGGCCACATGCAATAGTTACCGGGTAGGGCTGGCGCATTTTGTCTACAGGGGGTAAAAAGTGATCCACTTAGCGTCACCACCAACGGTCTAATATTGAGTATTCCGCAACTTGGGTGGAAGTCACTATGCCAGAGGGCTCATAACCCGCCGCCGCATTAACTCGAAGCCGGCCCGACCATACATCTGCCGTTTCAGCATCTTCAGACGGTTTACATTGTCTTCTACTACACCATTACTCCATCTGCTGCTTATCGCTTTGTGTATTGCTGTTGCATCAGCCTCCATCCCGGCCGCAACGCGTTGAAGGTCAACGAGACCACTCTGACTGACACTAACAAACCTTGATTTAGCAGGTATTTATACTTCGTCTTCAGCATCCGGTAGAAGTCGAGGGACAGCAGTTGTACCATCTTCAGCTGGGGCTCTTTCTGGTACATTGACTCGATGAACCGGGACGCATAGTTTTCTTCTTCTCTGATCATTCTCCAGGGCATTAACCAGCGACTGACCCGGGACGCGGAGGGGGCGTCCTGGAGCGACAAGCAGACCGTTAACCTGTTTACACCACTTAGCCACAGCCTCCCTGACGGTCGTTTCACTTCCGGTAAAACCAGCATCAACCATCTCTCTCCATAACTGTCTGGCCGTTTCTCCGTTGTTCTTCCAGCCATTCCTTCCACGGCTCAAGAAGCCCGGTTCTTGGTGTTTTCGTTGATATTTCAAGGGACACTTTCGACTGTATCCATCGACGTACCGTCACCCGGGATAGCCCTGTGAGACGTGATATTTCTCTGATCCCACGACCTTTTTTATGAAGAGAGTCGGCCTCAGCCCAGCGTTGATACCGTTGGATGCGCATCAGCAGTAGGGCGCTGTGCCTCATAGCGGCATGTTGACTGAGACAAACCGGTCAGCCTGCAGGCTCGACGTTGCGACAGACCTGTCACCTCATTCATGACGTGACGATTACGGCTTCCCGCTTCTGGTCTGTCGCCAGTATTTGCTGCCCCTCCCTTCCGTATGGAGGAGTGTTCATTATGCCGGAATTTTGTTTCTGAATGGGGCGAGATTTCTGGTCGGGGTCAATAACCAATATGCAGTAGAAATAGTTTCTACAGATTGACAATAACGAAACAGAACAGTATCGTTTCGTTATTGTCAGCAATCCTGATGACGGTTCGAAAGTAACAACATGCTGAATAGTCCAAAGGTTACATTTCAGGGAGATTCAATCTTGTTTGTATTGCTTCTATGAGATGGTCATTGCTTTCCGGTGATGGAGCTATTTGAAGCTATTGTTGTTTGGAATATCAGTGAATTAACTAAGTATGAAGCTAATGAAACCAGCCTGCTGAGTGTCCATTGGACTGGTGCGCAAAGAAGGTTGGATTGTTATGTCACGAATCATGGATGTGTTTTCCTGGTTTATAGGAGCACATCAGGATTTACGCCCTTTGAATGAGCCTTCCTACTCACGTAAAAAAGGATTATGTAATGAAGCATCCCACCAATTCTTTCAAATTGCTCAACTGTTCAGGATCGGCGGCATTGGCTATGTTAACTGTTTCGCTTTGTTGGGTGCCAATTGCTACGGCAAAAGCTACCCGTTCCGATGGGGAGGTATCTTCAAAATGGTCATTAGGCGTGGGAGTCGCTGTTGTACAAAAACCTTATCGTGATATTGATCCTGATGTCTTACCTTTGCCTCTTTTTTCGTTCGAGAACAGATGGATTAGCGCTTCTGTTCCAAAGCTGGATTTAAAACTTCTTTCCAGTGAATCTGTTACTTTGAGCCTGAGGGCCAGATACGCCGGGGACGGCTATGATGCAGACGACTCCCCGTTCCTTGCCGGCATGGATGATCGCAAGGGCAGTATATGGGCAGGGGGGGCAATGATGTGGAAGACGGGCATCGTCGATCTTTCGGCGGAAGTGCTCGGTGACGTTTCCGGCAATAGCAAGGGTTCTCGTGCAAAATTGCAGGCGGAGCGGCGTTTTTCCTCCGGCGCTTTTGGCATAACGCCAAGGTTAGCCGTTGCATGGGTGGACAGCAAATTCGTTGATTACTATTATGGCGTGAAGACATCAGAGGCGCGTCCAAACCGTAATTTTTATCAGGGAGAATCCGCAACCAATGTCGAGGCGGGAGTGCGCATGGATTACACCCTGGCTCGGCGTCACACCTTGTTTCTTGATGCGAGCGCCACCCGGTTTGGCAGCGCTATTAAAGATAGCCCGTTAGTCGACAGTTCAAATCAAATGATGGTAAGTGTCGGTTATCTATATCGTTTTTAACAAAAATCAATTTATCTCTCATCGCGGCCCGTCGCCGTGATTCTATCCCTAGAGGTCGGTTGACAGAGGCCCCCTGTATATACAGGGGGCCTCTGTGTGCTTCTTTCTCCGTATCTCGCGGCGATGGATAATCAGCTGTCAATTGCCAAAATCGCCATAAACGCCTCGCGTGGGATTTCCCGTTTTGAAAACCCGATGTTGTGTTTCTTATTTTCACGTTGCTTACGAATAAGTCGTTTTTTCTGCGATACGCTGCCCTGAAACCCTTGCGCGAGCGCGGTTTTACGCAACGGCGGGATATCTTCCCGCGCGATGAAGCGGTTTTCCACTTTTGCCTGCACCGGCACCGGATACAGCTTGCGAGGGATGACGTATTTAAGTGTTTTAACGATTTCGGACGCTCGCGCCCAGGCTTTTTGTCGGGCGATGATAAAAGAAAAAGCATCCACCAGATGGTTATCGAGATAAATATCACAACGCACCAGATCGGCGCGGCGATAGCCTGAGAATTCGTAATCCAGTGTGGCGTAGCCCTGGGTGAGGGATTTCAATGTATCAAAAAAACCGAAAACCATCTCATTAAGCGGGATCTCCCAGGTTAAACGCACGTTGCCGCCGTCCAGATAGTGCATATCCACAAACTCGCCCCGCCGTGCGGCGCAGAACTCCATCATGGTGCCCACATAGGTATCCGGCGTATGAATGATGCTGACGACATAAGGTTCTTCGACGTAATTCAGTACGTCTTCCCCCGGAAAATGAGTCGGGTTATCGACGTTCAGGCATTGGCCGTTATGTATCCAGACGCGATATTCAACGCTGGGTGCGGTGGCAATCACCGAGATGCCGTATTCCCGCTTCAGGCGCTCGCGCACGATATCCATGTGCAACATGCCCAGAAAACCACAGCGGAAACCCGCGCCTAAAGATGCGGAGACTTCCGGTTCAATGTGCAGCGCCGCATCATTAAGAGACAGTTTATCCATGGCGTTACGCAATCCTTTCAGATCGTCACCGGCGTCCGGGTAGAGGCCGGAAAACACCATCGGTTTCATCTCCTGATAGCGGGAAACCGCTTCAGTTGCGGGATTTGCGATCAGAGTCAGGGTATCGCCAACCCGGATCGCCCCCGCATCTTTAATCCCGGCGGCGATATAGCCCACTTCTCCGGTATCCAGTTTTTTACACGACTGGCGTTCAGGCAGGAAAGCTCCGGTGTCAGTGACCTCAAAGCGAAAACCGGATGACATGAAACAGAGGGCATCGCCGGTGTTGATGCTGCCGTCCACAATACGCACATGCATGATGGCACCGTGATAAGGATCGTAATGGGAGTCAAATACCAACGCCCGGAGCGGGGCGTGCGATTCGCCGCGCGGGGAGGGGAAATGCCGGGCGATGAATGCCAGCACGACGGCCACGCCTTCCCCGGTTTTTGCCGATACCGGCAGCACCGTGCTGATATCCAGGCCGGGAATGTCGGCCAGTTGTTGCATCACGTTATCGATATCGGCTTGCGGACTATCAATTTTGTTCAGGACCGGCAGTATGGTCAGACCATGTCGTCGCGCCAGATTGAGATTGGCGATGGTCTGAGCCTGGATGCCTTGCGTGGCGTCAATGAGCAGTATCGCGCCTTCACAAGCTGCCAGGCTACGTGAAACTTCCGCGGAAAAATCAACGTGTCCCGGCGTATCCACCAGATTGAATTGATACTGGCGGCCTTCATCGCTCTGATAGCGCATGCGCACGGTTTGCAGCTTGATGGTGATACCGCGTTCACGTTCAATATCCATGGAGTCGAGCAGCAGTTCCCTCATATCCCGCTTGGCCACGGTAGAAGTGAGTTCAATAAAACGATCGGCCAGAGTGGATTTGCCGTGGTCGATGTGGGCAATAATACAAAAATTGCGAATGGAGGAAAATGACATGTAAATGGCCTTTTACATCACTGTTCGCTTAACAACCAATGCGGTTAATCAAGCAAACAAGGGAAATCACACTGAATATTCAGTGAACGAAAAATCAAAAAGATGTAAAAGTAGATAGCCGAGGCAGATGATAACGCATTTCACTTTAGCAACACAAGCTAGCGGCAAAGCAATCCGTATGGTCATGATAATATCACCGCTGTCGTCACCCGCTCACGGCTGCAGTCCAAAAAAACAACAAAACTACGGGTGACCCTGACCCAAAATCCTGCTCCATTCAGAACCAGAATTCCGGCATGATAGTCACTCCCCTGAACGGAGGTGGTGCCGATGAAAAAGTCACGATTCACCGAAGAGCAGATTGTCTTTGCCCTGAAGCTGGCTGAGCTGGGTACGTCCGTGCCGGATGTCTGCCGCAAGCTGGGTATCTCCGATGCCACGTTTTACACCTGGCGTAAGAAATCCGGCGGAATTTCCCCTTCAGAGCTGAAAAACATGCGGCAACTGGAGGAGGAAAACCTGCGGCTGAAGAGGCTGGTTGCTGACCTCAGCCTCGACAAGGCGATGCTGCAGGATGTGCTGGCAAAAAGAGCTGACGCTGGCACGCCTGCGTGAATGGGTCAGGGATTTACAGGCCCGCTATGGTGCCAGTGAAAGGCAGGTCTGTTTTGCGCTGCGGATCAGTCACAGCTCGTTCAGATATCGTTCTGTTGCTGCTGATGACAGTGCGCTGCGCCTGCGCATCCGCGAGATCACCGAAATCCGGGTGCATTACGGTTACCGCCGCGTACACGTTATGCTCAGACGGGAAGGCTGGCGCGATAACCATAAACGTGTTTACCGCCTCTACAGCGAGCAGGGGCTGTCGCTGCGCCTCAAACGGCCAGGGCGCAATAAATCTGTGCAGCGGCGGCAGCCGTAGCCTCAGGGCTTATCAATTTGCGCGTAAGACCTCGCCCAATCGGGCGGGGATATAAGCGCGGTAACTGCGTAACATTCCTTGATCTTCTTACATAATGCGCCGTAATATGTAAGGCATGAAATGCGCATACAAATACAGATTCTACCCTACCCCCGATCAGATTGAGCTTTTGGCTCAAACGTTCGGGTGTGTGCGTTTTATCTATAACAGCATCTTGCGCTGGCGCACTGATGAATACTATGACCGCCAGGAAAAGATCGGCTATACGCAAGCCAGCGCACGGCTAACCGCTCTCAAAAGAGAGCCAGATTTTGCATGGCTCAATGACGTTTCCAGCGTTCCATTGCAGCAAGCACTACGCCACCAACAAGCCGCCTTTTCTAACACTGCCGATCACCGCTAAAATGATCGGCATTGATGTTGGTTTAACAGATTTGTTCGTCACCGATACCGGATTCAAATCAGGCAATCCCCGCCATACCGCTAAATATGCGAAGCGCCTCGCCCTGCTACAGCGTCGATTGAGCAAGAAGAAAAAAGGCTCAAAGAATCGCGCCAAAGCCCGTGCAAAAGTCGCCCGTGTTCACGCAAAAATTGCTGATTGCCGTATGGATAACCTGCACAAGCTATCCCGCAAACTCATTAACGATAACCAAGTTGTTTGCGTCGAATCCCTGAAAGTGAAAAATATGATCCGCAATCCGAAACTATCCAAAGCGATAGCAGACGCAAGCTGGGGCGAATTTGTTCGCCAGCTTGAATATAAGGGCGAATGGTCGGGGCGATCCGTGGTCGCCATTGACCAGTTTTTCCCGTCCTCAAAACGCTGTAGCGGTTGCGGCTATACCATGCCAAAAATGGAGCTTAACGTTAGGTCATGGATTTGCCCTGAATGTGGGGCTAACCATGATCGTGACGTAAACGCGGCGAAGAATATAAAAGCGGTCGGGCTGACCGCGTTAGCCCACGGAGCGACTGTAAACCCTAAAGCCGCTTAATGTGGTTTAGGTAGGTTGCGTTGAAGTGGGAATCCTCGCCCTTTAGGGCGGGGAGCAGTCAAATCCCAACCACGTCTGGGGCATGGATTTTGTCTCTGATGCGCTGTTTGACGGGCGACGACTGCGCCTGCTGACGGTTATCGACCTGTACACCCGCGAATGCCTGGGGATCTGTGTGGGGCAGAATCTGCGTTCAACAGAAGTGGCAGAAATGCTGAACAGCATAGCGCTCAGACGTCCTTTACCTCAGTTGTTGAAAACCGATAATGGTTCTGAATTTGCAGGGAAAATGCTGGACAGGTGGGTATATGAACGAGGGATCAGGATCGACTTCTCACGGCCGGGAACACCGACAGATAATGCGACGGTGGGGTCCTTCAAGCAGGTTAAGGCAGGAATGTCTGAACGAGAACTGGTTCATGTCTCTGGAGGATGCACGGTGCAAAATCGAGGCCTGGCGCATACACTATAACCAGAGTCGTCCCCATTCTGCACTGGGCTGGATGACGCCCTGCGAATTTGCCGAAAAATCTGCCGGTTGCCGGAATATGCAGCCAGAATGAAGCCGGTTATTCCTGATTACGGCTGGATCATATTCGGGGTCAGGGTCAACTTGACAACGATTCTTTTTATGAATAGTTGAAAGAGGGAGGGGTTAGTCTTCTACTCAGGAAATTTACGGACATAAGCACGCATGAAAACTTCTACTGCGCGTGAAACAATATCCGATATTTGTCTTTCACTTAGCTGGATAATCACATTATATAAACCTGCTTCATTGATTTCGGACACCAGTAAGCCGAAATAATGACAGGCGACGACGTGAGGATCTGCTTTGTAAAAATAACCTTTTTCAATCAATGGATTGAAGTAGTTCTCAAGATGATAAACCACCCGGGCCGAACCTTGCTGATAAAATAACCGACCCACATCAGGGTTTGCTGAAGCGGCAATCATCATCCGCCGCACAGCAAGTGACTGTGGTGTATGAAAACTGGTAAGGATGTATTGCCCAAATTTGATTAGTGCGTCTTGGCATTCTTCTTCATGATCGGGGAAATTAAGCGAATCTATTGCGTTCCCTGAAAGGGAACTAAGCGGCGAACCATGTCCGGTACGGTACAAAAAATTGATTATTTCGCCATCATGTTCTTGCGATGCCATGGCTATCAAGGAAGAGAACAATGACTCCTTTGAGTCAAAATAGCGGTATAGTGTTGATTTTGCGCTACCTGATCTTGCTGCTATTGAGTCCATTGTTGTGTGCTCAAAACCGACTTCAAGAAAGAGTTCTCTTGCCGCGTTCAAAAAGGCGTTTCGAATATTTTCTGTTTTGCTTCTGGGCATTAATACACCGTCTGATTATTTATCTCAGTTTAATAAAAAAACAATACAGAAACGATGACGTATCGTTTCTGTATTGTCAAGCTACATTGTCGATCAATGTTATTGATGAGTATAGGCAGTGATATTATTTTATCCATTGATTTTAAATGATATTTTTAATGTATTGTCTCTTGTCTTTATGATGCATTTTATCTAAATCTGTTAGCAGTGGTTACTGTTAAATTGTGGAAATAAGCAACTGTGCCTGACTCTAGCCAGAAACCAATTCCGCCTCGCTGGTTTGCGCCCAGTTTCAAATCGTAGACGATCGATGCCGGCATTGATTTTTTGTTCAAATAAAGCACTGCCTTCTGTCCGGTAATGACAATTTTCATATGTATCCAGCGTTCCATGTCCAGCCCGGCATAGCTTTCATACTTTTCCGGAGATTCTTGTCTGAGGCTGTCAAATTTGTAATCAGGGTAAGCGATATACTGAATGTTGTGATTACGCCGAACCTGATCCTCCGCAATACTGTTCGTGGGGCGCAGATAAATACTTTCAAAGCGCCCGTCGTTGTCAATGTGGAAAGCCAGACAGATGAACCCTCTGGCGTAGGCTCGCGCCTTTTCCACGAGTTAGCTGCCAACATCGACTTCCACCACACCGTCGCCAAAATCAAGCGGCAACCATGCCATAAAGTTTCAGTCGGCCAGTTTTTCCTTCTCTGGAGCCTGTATTGCCGCGGAAGGCATAGTCATTTTAAACGCCGACTCGCCTTTGAACGCACCCAGCTCTAGTGATACGCCGGACCGCGTGAAATCCCCAACAGCTAGGCTGGCCGCGCGCCTGCAGAAAAAATTTCAGCAGCACAGAACAAGCTGAGAGAAAAAGGTAAGGTTGATATCAGACTCATAAACTCCCCGTTATGGATATTGCGCCGACCACATTCGACAGGCCAGTGCTTTTATTCGTCAGTTACAACACCACAACAAACCGCCTGCCGGCAATAAATTTAGCATTCATCTGCTGCATGAAAACATGCTGGTAGGAGGGTATTGCTGGTTGCTCGGTTGTACGCTCCTCTGGTCAAAACGTCACCAGTAGGCGGAAGTCAAGAGGCAGTACAAGCACACTACAAACCAGTGAAGGTGAACTGTCGAAGGGTACGGTGGACATTGACACAATAAGATCGCAAATGTATATCCAGCAACGCAACATGGTGGGCAGTCACGTGCTGGTTAGGTCTAAGACTAACTAGTTTTAAACTATTTCCGACCCAGGAAATAACCGATTATCAAAGCAGTAACTGCGACGACGGCTACACATTTGAATGGATTGGATTCTATACTGTTTTTGACATTTTTTGCGCTATTGCGCACTGCATGGTTTGCTTGTGAAGCATATGTTTTTGCGGCATCTGTAAACTGATTCTCAGGTGGTTCTAAAACCTCAGAATAATTTTCCTCTAACTCACCTGGTAATTCTCTGTCTTTTCTAAGATTTTTATTGAACATGATTTTATTCTCCGGTATCTGGCGTGTTATTTAATTGTAGTAGTTAAATAAAGGAGTTGTGCATAATCTGGTGTGACGTGTGTTTATATATTTAAGTGCGCTAATAGCAGTTGCTTGATATGATTTTATGTATCTTATTTTTTAAAATTTTTGCAAGGGTGGCTCCCTAAGTGCCTGTAAATAATTAAGTGTTTTTAGCTGTTATTCGTTTATATTTTACGGCCGCAAAAAAGCACCTCCGTGAGGTGCAAGTCAAACAAAACAACCAAGGGAAATTATTATGCGTTTTTTTCATACGAGTCAGCTAATAGTAGATAGATGAACCAGAAATGACTCGTATAAAGTGCAGGCTTGTAATCTTTTTTAAAGCTCATGCCTGAGGTAATAATACATGTCAGAGTGAACAGATATTCCATCTTCTCGCAAGAAGTCATACTGTATGTTTCTGTATTTGCTGCAATGAGTCCTAAGCGGTAAGGTCTGAGAAGCAACAATGGAAATTTTATAACGTCTTTTACCCTTCCTCCGGAAGGAAAAAGTATCCACATTTAGGGCAAATACAGGTGACGTTTTTACGCATTTTGCTGGAGCTTTGTTCCATAATGTGAGAGCAGTGAGGGCAAGTCACTTTCACCTGTTTGTCCATGTACATCTTAAGGTCATCAAATATAGTCATAAATATTGCCTGCTGGATGTGTGGGTATTCAGTATACTCCCGCAATTGATTCATTGCTCATTTATTAATCACCCCTGTCGCTGAAGTATCAAATTTTCATCCAGCAATATGGTCACTTTGCCACTGAGACTGAAGGAGTGGCAAACTGTGAAGGTGAGTTGCTGTCCTACAGCAGCGTCGAGGCGATCAGCCAAGACATTCCTGAAGTTCTTCACTGAATGGTTTCGATAATGCACCTTGGCGCCGTATCGTTATTACATTTCAATATAAACTATGACCGAAGTCCGACAGTGCCTCCTTCTATGTAGGTGTGGGGGGTAACGTATCTGGCTGGCATGATGATTCCTAAGCATCGTCAAGGGAGATAATCTATTATTTATAATGAGTTGGGATCACTTAAGGAGTGTTTAAATGAAAAGTGAAGAATTTGAACGTAAAGCCGAAGAAGAAATTTCTGCGCTCATTAAGAAAAAGATCTCTGAAATCAGGAAGAAAACGGGTAAAGAGGTTTCAGAAATCGAGTTTATTCCACTTGAGACAATGAATGGGCTTGATGGATACGAAGTAAAAATAAAGCTGATGTAAACGTTATAAAGGTCGCTGCGGCGGCCTTTTTTATTTGGCATTTCAGGGCCATCTTACGAGATTGCTCAATAATGTCAAAGTGAGGATCAATTCATGGTAAAACCGTACTGGGGCGAGTTTCAGCAACGGTTCCTGTCCGAATATGTCGCAATCGGCGTATCACCGAAGGAATGGTGTGAAGCGCAGGGACTGAACTACGCTACTGCCCGTCGATACATCAAAAAGCCTTCTGCACAAACTGCGCAAAAGGGAAAGTGTCCAGAAGAGCAGGTGGAAAGCATACTGAGCCCAAAGGTAAAACGCTTCATTGCCGAATATCTCAAGGAACAGAACGCCACGGCAGTTGCTGAACGTGCTCGTTACTGCGACCGATATGATGGCTCAGGCATATGTCAACGCAAAGCAGAAAAGGCACCTTCATTGCGAGACAGAAATGTCCTGTGTTGCATCCATCAGTTGAACTCACAGCTCATAGCGGACATGACCTCAGACTATTTGCCATAATGCTTTAATTATGCGCACCGCTAAAATGAGTAGAGCGCGTTCCTGACGTATCCCCGGTAAAAACAGTAACAAACCACCCGAAAAAGTACGCCAGGAACGCGACATAAGAATCTACGCTATGACTGGCTATGCACTCAACTGAATAGCGTCAGATTTCAATCTGTTTGACCCACATCAGCCCTGTTTCCGCCTGTTTCGATAAGATCCCGCGGGATGATTTATAGCAATGAAAATCGCCGCTTAATGAAAAGCACCTTTAAAAGCACTTTTAAGTGACCTATAATTGAAGCTCTTAACAGGAGGATATATTATGGCATTTCAGGTTTTAACCACCACTGCGGCCAGCATAACAGAGCTTAAACGTGATCCTATGGGTACTTTTAATGCAGGAGAAGGTGCCCCGGTGGCCATCCTTAATCGCAACGAACCCGCTTTTTACTGTGTACCACCTGCCCTGTATGCACAGCTGATGGAAATTCTGGAAGACCAAGAGTTGGGTCGTATTGCTGACGAGCGAATCGATGAGGCTGTAATCGAGGTCAATATTGATGACCTATAAGCTAGCCTTTAATGAATCAGCGTTGAAAGAATGGAAAAAACTGGGCCATACCGTCCGGGAACAGTTCAAAAAGAAGCTTACTGAGCGCCTGCAGAACCCACGGGTGCCCGCATCACAACTCCACGGACGTAAAGACCAGTACAAAATAAAGCTCCGTGGCGCGGGCTACCGACTGGTTTACAGTGTCAACGATGAAATTGTGACAGTCACCGTAATTGGAGTGGGTAAACGAGAAAATGATGATATCTACAATGCAACCCTACACAGAAATTAATCGCTCTGGACCCGATAAGGATGGTATGACAGTTATCCTTCCTCTTTATCCGGAGCCGCTTTTTTCCTGGGGAGTTTTGGTGGCTTTACCTGCTCATGGCTTTGCGTTCTTCGGGTCTGCCATGGATGATCTGCTTTTGGTTTCACGTAGTACTTTGAGCGTAAATTAATACGGGCTTTATCTACCCGTCGTGCTCGTTTTTCTCGTCATCCAGAGGAATTGGGGCTGGCCCGTCAACATATCTTTCCCATCCCTGTTTTTTTCCGTCATAAAGAACCGTGATTTCCCCTTCGAAATTTTCACACACAGTAACAACCGAATGCCGCAGCCCCAAAGGGGACATTACAGCTTGGCGTTAACATGATGGCTCAGGCATATTGCAAACCGCCGGGCGTCCGGCTATAGTGAATGCAGACAAGCACTTGCTTGCGTAAGCGTTAACGTCAACCAACGCACATAATCCGCCCGTGCGGCTTTTTATTGTGTGCGAAAAATGTCTGACTTTTCCCTGCGTCCTCCCCGCGTCATTACCCCTATTTTGTTGATCGGTGCCATCATTCTTGGTGCAGCGACATTGCGTGCCCCGTTAACGAGTGTCGGTCCGGTGCTCGCCCCCCTTGCTGCTGACCTGGGCTTAGATGGCATGCAAGCCGGGATACTGAATGCCCTCCCACTGCTGTTGTTTGCTCTTCTCTCGCCGCCAGCCGCGATACTGGGCAAGCGCTTCGGCCTTGAGCCGGTCTTGGCCGCAGCCATGGCCCTGATCGCCGGTGGCACGTTTATACGCAGTTTCGGCACACCGAGCTGTCTCTGGATCGGCACCGTCTCCTTGGGCATAGGTATCGCCATCGGCAATGTGCTGCTGATTTCAGTTATAAAACGTGACTTATCCGACCGTGCTGCCCTCTGCATCGGGTTATATGCCGCTGCCATGGCCTTGAGCGCATCCGTCGCGAGCGGCGTGGCGGCTCCGCTAGCTGCGATAAGCGAGCTTGGCTGGCGTATTGCCACAGGTATTTGGTGCGTGCCTGCAGCCGTCGCTTTCATCGCCTGGTTCGTGATCGGTCGGTGTATACAGAACCACGCCGGTGCAGACACGGCCGGTTCGCATACCGTATACCGGTCGCCATGGCTAAGTGCCGTTGGCTGGCAGGTGAGCCTTTTCATGGCCATGCATACCCTGGTTTTCTACACTCTTATTGACTGGTTTCCATCGATGGCGCGGAACCAACATATAAGTGCAGCCGAGTCTGGCTTCTATCTTCTCGCCTACCAGGCTATCGCCGTGGTCGCGAACCTTGCGACCTCGCGTCTGCTGAAGCATGCCAGCGACCAGCGGGCAATTGGTTTTTTTGCGTCATTTTTTATCTTTATCGGCATTGTTGGGCTCTGGTTCATTCCTGCCTCACCGCTTATCTGGCTCGTGCTTGCAGGCATAGGTGCCGGCATGTCGATGGTCACCTGCCTTTCGCTGTTCGGGTTGCGTACCCGGGACCATGTCCATGCGGGGCAGCTTTCGGGCATGGCACAAGGCGTAGGTTACGCGCTTGGCGCGATGGGCCCATGGCTGACAGGCGTCGTCCACGATGCGTACGACAACTGGACGCCAGTGCTCGCCATGTTACTCGCAGCCGCGATCGTACAAATGGTCGTATCTGTGCTTGCGGGCCGGACCAGGATTATCGGTGAGTGACGGGCATGTTTGTGCAAGCATCTGCGTGCAGATTGTAGGAAATGAGGGAATGACTAGGTAACCACGTAAAAAATTGATATTTAATATAAAATTAATTATCGACACAACAGGAGCGTATAGCAAACGCTATACGCTCCTGTTGTGTTATGCTTGTATAGCAATTGCTATACAAGAGGTGTACTGATGAAATCAGATGTTCAACTCAACCTAAGAGCTAAAGAGTCTCAGAGGGCACTCATTGATGCTGCTGCAGAGATTCTCCATAAATCACGCACGGACTTTATCTTGGAAATGGCCTGTCAAGCTGCGGAGAATGTGATTCTTGATCGCCGTATTTTCAATTTTAACGACGAACAGTATGCAGAGTTCATCGATATGCTCGATGCCCCTGTCGAGGATGATCCCGCCATTAATAAACTATTGGCAAGGAAACCTCAGTGGAACGTGTAACTGCGCCAGAACCGTTATCCAGCTCCCACCAACTGGCTGAGTTCGTCAGTGGAGAGGTGGTACTCGATGAGTGGCTAAAACAGAGTGGTTTAAAAAATCAGGCCCTTGGCGCAGCCCGAACGTTCGTTGTTTGTAAGACAGGCACGGTGCAAGTAGCTGGTTTTTACTCTCTGGCCACCGGTAGCGTTAACCATACGGAAGCCACAGGCAGCCTTCGGCGTAACATGCCAGATCCTATACCCGTAATCATACTCGCTCGCCTGGCAGTCGATATCTCATTCAGCGGAAAAGGGCTTGGAGCCGATTTACTTCACGATGCGGTTCTACGCTGTTATCGGGTGGCTGAGAATATCGGCGTTCGTGCGATCATTGTTCACGTGCTTGCTGAGAAAGCCAAAGGTTTCTATACTAACCATGGATTTAAGGCATCACAAACTCAGGAACGGACTCTGTTTCTTAAGCTTGCATGAAAGATTTCTCGATCGAAAGGGTATGTCACGCAGACATATAGGTTATTGATTTTATTTGCTCATTTAACATAATCATTGTTATGCGCACCAGTATTGTCAGCACAAAGCGTTATTGTCGTCTCAGCACAATTCACACGCGTCGTGTACGCTAAGCCTTCATTTTGCTCAGCACAGGACCGCGATCTTAAGCCGGCCTTCGATTACATGATGGCCACGCGCGATTACATCGATAAACACGGCAAGCCGGTGGCGTTTTACAGCGATAAGCACGCGGTGTTTCACGTCAGCCAGGCCGAAACGCGACGTACCGGCATGACGCAGTTCGGACGCGCACTGCACGATCTGAACATCGACCTTATCTGTGCCAACAGCTCACAGGCCAAGGGGCGCGTTGAACGCGCCAACCTGACGCTGCAGGATCGGCTGGTTAAGGAGATGCGGCTTGAGAACATCACCGGCATTGATGCCGCCAACGCCTGGCTTGAGACTTTTATCAGCGACTTCAATCGCCGTTTTGCAAGACCGCCAAAATACCCGAAAAACCTGCACCGCGCCTTCTCAGAAAGCAACCCAGAGCTGGACGATATCTTTGCCTGGCAGACGCTGCGCACGCCCTCAAAATCACTGACATTTCAGTATGTAGTGGTCAACTAAAACTGGCCACCGCTTTAGAGTTTTTCCAGTATCGATTTTCCGATTCGTTTGGGGGTAACCCACCGTTATAGTCATGCGGCCTTAGCGAGCTGTAATACCCGACGATATAGT